>NZ_LMEI01000013.1 GCF_001426585.1 Streptomyces sp. Root431 | reverse complement strand
CCGGTCCCGTTCGCTTTCGCTCCGGGCCCTTCCGGCGGTTCCGACTCTATCAGATCCTTTCGGCGTCTGATCCCCAGTCAGCGGGGTTTGTCTTTCCGACTGTTGGGCCGTTCCGACGTCTCAAACTCTAGCGGATTCTCCCCGTCAACTCATAATCGAGTTTTCGAATTGAATTTCGGCATGCCGAAATTCATCCCGGTGGGGAGATCGTGCTGAGTAGAGGTGCCGCATCTGCGGCGTAAGTGGCCGTCGAAGAACCGTTCCGGCTCCGTGACAACTCGGAGAACATTACGGATCCGGAGGGGGCGTGTCAACCCCCTGCCGGGTGGCCGTGGTGGTGGGGTCAGTCCAGGTCAGTGAGGCGGCCGCCGGCGTCCGGCTGGGTGAGCTCGACGCGGCGCAGGAGACGGATGAGGACCTCGCCGAGGACTCCCCTCTCGTCCGTCGTGAGGTCCTGGAGGAGCTCCTCCTCGAAGTCCGTGGCCATGCGCATGGCCTCCAGCCACTTCGAGCGGCCCTCGTCCGTCAGCTCGACGATCACGCGGACCCGGTTGTTCTCGTCGCGGTCGCGGGTGACCAGGCCTTCGCCCGCCATGCGGTCGATGCGGTGGGTCATCGCGGCCGGGGTGAGGCCCAGTCGCTTCGCGAGCTCGCCCGGGCCGAGTCGGTACGGCGCTCCGGCGAGGACGAGGGTCTTGAGGACCTCCCACTCGGCGTTGCTGATGCCGAGGTCGGCGAGCTGGCGGCCGTACGCCACGTTCATCCGGCGGTTCAGCCGGCCGAGGGCGGAGACGACCTTCTCTACCTGGGGGTCGAGGTCGCGGTACTCGCGCTGGTAGGCCGCGATCTGCTCGTCGAGGCTCGGCTCCTGCGGGGCCTGCGGGCCGGGGCGCTCGGGGGTGTCGGACATGCGGCGAGTATCCCACGTACCCCGTTGGCATTGAAGTCCTTCGGTGTGTACTGTTAAGACGTTAACTTTAGAGGTTAAGTCTTCAAGGTTCAGAGCTACACCTCTGAACCTGCGACCGAAGTGGGTGAGTGTGACCAAGGCGAGGGGCGCTGCGATGCGCCGTATTCAGGCAGGCAGCGCGCTGAGCGCGTTCGGACTCGGCTTCACCGTGCCGTACCTCTATGTGTACGTCGCTCAGGTGCGGGATCTGGGCGCGGCGACCGCGGGCATCGTTCTCGCCGTCTTCGCCATGGCCGCGCTCGTGGTGCTGCCCTTCAGCGGGCGGGCCATCGACCGGCGCGGGCCGGTGCCCGTGCTCCTCGTGGCCTCGGTCGTGGCCGCCGTGGGTGCGGTGGGCATGGGCTTCGCGTCGAGCGTGCCGGCGGCCGTGGGGGCCGCGGCGCTGCTCGGTGCGGGTACGGCGGTGCTCCAGCCGGCGCTCGCCACGATGATCGTCTGGTGCTCGACGCCGGTGGGCCGGACCCGGGCCTTCGCCATGCAGTTCTTCCTGCAGAACCTCGGCCTCGGCGTCGGTGGTCTGATCGGCGGCCTGCTGGTCGACACGAGCCGGCCGGGGAGCTTCATCCTGCTGTTCTCGATCGAGGCGGCGATGTTCCTGGTGCTCGGCGCGGTCGTCGGGACCGTGCGGATGCCGGGCTCCCCCGCGCTGCGGGGCACGCGTCCCTCCGAGGGCGGCAAGGGCGGCGGCGTGCGCGCGCTGCTCGGGCACAAGGCGATGGTGCAGCTGTGCGTCCTCGGCTTCGTCCTCTTCTTCGCCTGCTACGGACAGTTCGAGTCGGGTCTCGCCGCCTACGGCACGGAGGCCGCCGGGATCGAGCCGTCGACGCTCGGGATGGCGCTGGCCGCCAACACGGCGGTCATCGTGGCCGCCCAGTTCCTGGTGCTGAAGTTCGTCGAGCGCCGGAAGCGGACCCGGGTGATCGCGGCCGTCGGTCTCATCTGGACCGTGGCGTGGCTGATCGCCGGGTACGCGGGCCTCGGGCACGGCAGCCAGACCATGGCGACCGCGGCGTTCATCTCCACGTACGCGCTCTTCGGGCTCGGTGAGGCGATGCTGTCGCCGACCGTGGCGCCGCTGGTGGCCGATCTGGCGCCGGAGTCGATGGTCGGGCAGTACAACTCGGCCTTCGCGCTGGTCAAGCAGCTCGCGCTGGCCGTCGGTCCGGCCGTGGGCGGGCCCATGGGGGCCGCGCTGCACGGTCCGTACATCGTGACCTTCGTGCTCTTCTCGCTCGGCATCACGTTCCTCGCGGTCCGGCTGGGCCGGCAGCTCACCCCCGAGCAGAACCAGCCGTCGCTCGCCGCCGCCAAGCCGTCGAAGGTCGTGGCGCGGCACCAGCCCGGGCAGAAGGTCGAGGCCGCGGCCTAGGTCTTCAGTGGACTGGCTCTGTGCGGGCTGGTTCTGTGCGGGCTAGTTCTCTGCGGGTCGGCTCTTCGCGGGCTTGTTCGGGAGGGCGAACTCGCACCAGACCGCTTTGCCGCCGCCCGGTGTGCGGCGGCTACCCCAGGACGAGGCGATCGTCGCGATGATCGAGATACCGCGACCCGCCTCGTCCTCTGTTTCCGCCCGGCGGCGGCGGGGCAGGTGGTCGTCCCCGTCCGTCACCTCGATGATCAGACGCCGGTCCGTACGGCGGAGGCGCAGCCGCATCGGCGGGGTGCCGTGCTGGAGGGAGTTCGCCACGAGCTCGCTGGTGGCGAGGACGCCCAGGTCGCGCAGCTCGACCGGGAAGCGCCAGCTCGACAGGACGCCGGAGGCGAAGGCACGCGCGCGGGGCGCGGCCTCCACCCCGCCGAGCAGCTCCAGGGCGGCGTTGTGGAAGAGCTCCGCGTCCGAGCCCTGGCGGGCGGGGTGCTGGACGACGAGGACGGCCACGTCGTCGTCGTGCTCGGCGGTGACGCCCAGCGCGCGGAGCAGCCGGTCGCAGACCACCTGCGGGGTGCCGCTCGCGCCGGAGAGGGCGCGGGCCAGGGCGGCGACGCCCTCGTCGATGTCCTCGCGACGGCGCTCGACCAGACCGTCGGTGTAGAGGACGGCCGTGGAGCCGGGCGGCAGGGCGATGGAGCCCGAGGCGTGCAGCCAGCCGCCGGTGCCGAGGGGCGGGCCTGTGGGGTCTTCGGCGCGGCGCACGGTGCCGTCCTCGTCCCGCACGAGGATCGGGAGGTGGCCGGCGGAGGCGTACACGAGCTTGCCCTCGCTGGGGTCGTGGATCGCGTAGACGCAGGTGGCGATCTGGCTGGCGTCGATCTCGGCGGCCAGGCCGTCGAGGAGCTGGAGCACCTCGTGCGGGGGCAGGTCCAGGCGGGCGTAGGCCCGGACGGCGGTGCGGAGCTGGCCCATGACGGCGGCGGCGCGCACGCCGCGGCCCATCACGTCGCCGATGACGAGCGCGGTGCGGCCGGCGCCGAGGGTGATCACGTCGTACCAGTCGCCGCCGACGGCCGCGTCCGTGCCGCCGGGCTGGTAGGTGGCGGCGATCCGCAGGTCGTCGGGCTGCTCCAGCTCCTGCGGGAGCAGGGAGCGCTGGAGGGTGACGGCGGTCTCCCGGTGCCGGCGCTCGCTGGCGCGGAGCCGCTCGGCGGCCTCGGCGTGGTCGGTGACGTCGGTGGCGTGGACGAGGACTCCGCCGTCGATGTGGGGGCTGTCCACGGGCAGGCACGTGACCGTGTACGAGCCGCCGTCCTGGGTGCGGCGGGACTTGACCGTGCGGGGCTTGCCGCTGCGCAGGACCTGGTCCATGAGGGGCAGCAGGCCGAGGTCCTCGGCCTCGGGGCAGGTGTCGGCGACGGTGGCTCCCGCGGGGCGGGGGCCGAAGGCGGCGGCGTAGGCGTCGTTGACGTACGCGATGCGGTGGTCGGGGCCGTACACGAGGGCGACCAGGCCCGGGAGACGGCCGAGGAGCTCCCGTACGGAGAAGTCCTCCAGGGCGGGGGCGGCGGCGACGTCGGCATCGGCGGTCTCGCTGCCGGGGTGCTCCAGCTGCTGCCCGTACTCACCGCGGGCGGCGGGCACGGAGCCTTCGGTCCCCCGCGCCGCTCGGCGCTGCGTGCCGGGGAGCCGGGCGCTCCAACGGGTGAAGTTCACGGATCTGTATGCCTCGTGGTGTCGGTGCCGTGCAGAGTCACGCTGTGCAGGTGTGAGCCCACCTATGGTCACACGTCCAGTGTGGACGAGTGCACTGACAGTGATGTCAGGACGACGGCTTGTCGCCGTGGTCGGGTGGCGGTGCGGCGGCGAGTTCGAATTCGGCGCGCGGGTGTTCCAGCGAGCCGAGAGAGACGATTTCCCGCTTGAACAGGCCGGAAAGGGTCCATTCGGCGAGGACGCGGGCCTTGCGGTTGAAGGTGGGGACCCGGCTGAGGTGGTAGGCGCGGTGCATGAGCCAGGCCGGGTAGCCCTTGAGTTTACGTCCGTAGACGTGGGCCACTCCCTTGTGGAGGCCGAGGGAGGCGACGGACCCCACGTACGCGTGCGCGTACTCCGTGAGCGGGCGGCCGGCCAGGGAGGCGGCGATGTTCTCGGCGAGGACCTTGGCCTGGCGGACGGCGTGCTGGGCGTTGGGGGCGCATTCCTTGCCGGGTTCTCCGGAGGCGATGTCGGGGACGGCGGCCGCGTCGCCCGCCGCCCAGGCGTGCTCGACGCCTTCGACGGCGAGGTGGGCGGTGCAGCGGAGCCGGCCTCGTTCGTTCAGGGGCAGGTCGGTGGCGGCGAGGACGGGGGCGGGCTTGACGCCGGCGGTCCAGACGACGGTCCGGGTGGGCAGTCGGGTGCCGTCGCTGAGGACGGCGACCCGGTCCTCGCAGGATTCGATGCGGGTCTCCAGGCGGACGTCGATGTTGCGGCCGCGGAGCTCGCGGATGGCGTACTTCCCCATCGTCTCGCCCACCTCGGGAAGGATCCGGTCCGAGGCCTCGACGAGGACCCACCTCAGGTCCTCGGGCTTGACGTTGTGGTAGTACCGCGCGGTGTAGCGGGCCATGTCCTCCAGCTCGCCGAGGGCCTCCACGCCCGCGTAGCCGCCGCCGACGAAGACGAAGGTGAGGGCGGCGTCGCGGATGGCGGGGTCGCGGGTGGAGGAGGCGATGTCCATCTGTTCGATGACGTGGTTGCGCAGGCCGATGGCCTCCTCGACGGTCTTGAAGCCGATGCCGTGGTCGGCGAGGCCGGGGACCGGGAGGGTGCGGGAGACGGAGCCGGGGGCGAGCACCAGCTCGTCGTAGGTGAGCTCGATGCCGCCGGTGCCCTCCTCCTCGGTGGCGAGGGTGGAAAGGAACGCCGTCCGCTTGGCGTGGTCGATCGAGCCGACCTCGCCGATGAGGATCCGGCAGCGGTCGAGGACCCGGCGGAGGGGGACGACGACGTGGCGCGGGGAGATCGAGCCGGCCGCGGCCTCGGGCAGGAACGGCTGGTACGTCATGTACGGATCGGGGGTGACCACCACGATCTCGACCGTGCCGGCTCTCAGCTCGGTCCTGAGCTGCCGCTGGAGGCGCAGCGCTGTGTACATGCCGACGTAGCCACCGCCGACCACGAGAATGCGCGCAGGTTCGGTCACTGTCCCATGACGCAACGCCGTCCGTTGTTTGTCCACAGGCTCGACAAATTGTGTGACCGGAAGGGTACGGAGGCGCGGGGTGGCGCGCGAGCGGGGTACGGGGCGAACGGTGCAGGTCACGGTAGGCGTGACGGGTGGGTCATGGGGTCGGAATCGGGAGTCTTCCGGTCCTTGCTCCGATCGGGGGGCGCACCGTACGGAACTCCCCCTTCTGAATTGACCCGGACTCAACTATGTTCGTACTTCATCGGGGTGTGGGACGGGAGCGCGTGGACCGAAGCGCTCACGGGCCGGAAGCCTCGTGTCAGGGCGGGGAGTCTCCGGGGGGAGACATCATGAGCGGGGGAACGCTTATGCAGATTCAGGATTCACGGTGGCAGTCGGTCGTCGGGACGGCGACCGCCGACGACGGCCAGGGTGCCGGGGCGCTGTCCCCGCTGGCGGGCGGCAGGTCCGCGCCGCTGCGGGTGGACGCCCAGCGCAATCTGGAGCACGTGCTGCGCGCCGCGCGCGAGGTCTTCGGCGAGCTCGGGTACGGGGCGCCGATGGAGGACGTGGCGCGCCGCGCCCGCGTCGGTGTCGGCACCGTCTACCGGCGCTTCCCCAGCAAGGACGTGCTGGTGCGGCGGATAGCCGAGGAGGAGACCTCCCGGCTGACCGAGCAGGCGCGGGCCGCGCTGGGCCAGGAGGACGAGCCGTGGTCGGCGCTCTCCCGGTTCCTGCGGACCTCGGTGGCCTCGGGTGCCGGGCGGCTGCTGCCGCCACAGGTGCTGCGGGTGGGCGTGGACGACCCTGCGGGGCCGGTCGGTGCCGAGTCGGGTTCCGGTTTCGCTTCCGGTTCCGGGTCGGGTGAGGACGCGGCCCGGGTGCCGTACCAGCGGGGTGTCGCCGATCCCGACGCCCGCGTGGTCGCGCCGCGCGCGGTGCCGGCCGACGAGCGGGACGACGCGGGGGCGGCGGAGCTGCTCGACGTCGTCGGCCGGCTCGTCGACCGGGCGCGTGAGGCGGGTGAGCTGCGGGCCGATGTGACCGTGGCCGACGTGCTTCTCGTCATCGCCACCGCGGCGCCGGCCCTGCCGGACGCGGCGCAGCAGGCGGCGGCCTCGACGCGGCTCCTCGACATCCTGCTTGAGGGTCTGCGCTCTCGGTAGGCGGCCTGTGTCGGGAATGGCCTTTTCGGGTGGCCGTTCCGTGGCGGCCTTTTCCTGGTGACCTTTGCGGGGTGGCCTTTGCGGGGTGACCTTCGTGTGGTCCGGGCGGACCAATGAGCATCGCACGAACGTGTGAGCGGTTACGCCCGGATACAGGAAGTCGCCCCGGACGAGTGGTAAGTGGACGCGGCGCTTCGGCGTGCCCGCGCTCTGTGGCAGGCTTGGCCGGTGTTCGGGTCTGGGCGTGCGTACGGGGGCTTCCGCGATGAGCGGTGACGGTCGGGACGATCCGCTGGGCAGCAGCGGCGGCGCGGAGACCGGAGGCCTGCCTCCCCGGCAGGTGCCGAGCCAGGGCGGACCGGGCAGTCTCTCCGGCGGATCCACGAGCGGGGCGCCGAGCGCGCCTTCGAGTACGTCCGGGACCGTAGAGGCGAGCGTCCCGCAGCAGCGCGAGGGCAAGACGGGGGCCGCGTCGGGCGCCGGGGCCGGGATCGCCGCCGGGGCCGACCAGGACGGGTACGGGCTCGGGGACGAGGCCGAGGGCGTCCTGCCGCCGGCCGTCGAACTGCCGCCCTCCGACGCCGAACTCGTCCAGCTCATGCGGGACGGCGACGACTCCGCGTACGAGGAGCTGTTCCGGCGCCACTCCGACGCCGTCCGGCGGTACGCGCGGACCTGCTGCCGTGACGCGCACACCGCCGACGACCTCACCGCCGAGGTCTTCGCCCGCACGCTCCAGGCGGTACGCGGCGGGGCCGGGCCCGAACAGGCCGTACGCGCCTACCTCATGACCACCGTCCGGCGGGTCGCGGCGAACTGGGCCAGGACGCAGAAGCGGGAGCACCTCGTCGACGACTTCGCCGTGTTCGCGGCGGAGGCCTCGCGCTCCTCCGAGGTCTCCGACCAGGACACGATGGACCTCGGCGCCGACGTACGGGCCATGCACGAGGCCGAGCAGTCGCTCGCCATGCAGGCCTTCCGCTCGCTGCCCGAGCGCTGGCAGGCCGTGCTGTGGCACACCACCGTCGAGGAGGAGTCGCCGAGCGACGTCGCCCCGCTCTTCGGTCTGACCGCCAACGCCACGGCCGTACTCGCCAGCCGGGCCCGCGAGGGCCTCAAGCAGGCCTATCTCCAGGCCCACGTCAGCCAGGCCCTCACCTCGGGCGGCGACTGCGCCCGGTACGCGGACCGGCTCGGCGCCTACGCGCGCGGCGGGCTGCGGATGCGGGCCGAGCGCGGGCTGCGCAAGCACCTGGAGGAGTGCGCCAAGTGCCGGCTCGCCGCCGGTGAACTCGCCCACGTCAACGCCGGGATCCCGGCGCTGCTGCCGATCGCCGTCATCGGCTGGTTCGCCGCCGGGTACTCGCTCAAGGCCGCCGGTGTCGTCGCGGGCGGTGCCGTCGGCGCCGCCGGTGCGGGCGCGGCGGCCGCCGCCTCCGGCGCGTCCGGAGGCTCCGCAGGCGGCGCGAGCTCGGGCGGTGCCGCCGCCGAGGGGCTCGGCATGCCCGCGAAGGCCGGCATCGCGGCCGGTCTGGCCGTCGCCGCGGCCGCCGGGCTCGTCTGGGCCATGGCCGGGGACCCGCAGCCCGTCGCCGCGCCCAAGGCCCCGCAGCCGGTCGTCACCCCCGTCGTGCCGCCGGAGCCCGCTCCCCCGGCGAAGCCGACGCCCGTACCGCCGCCTCCGCCCGTAGCGTCGGATCCGCCGAAGCCCACGCCGACCCCGACTCCGACCCCGCCCCCGACTCCCACGCCGAGCCCGGAAAAGCCCTCCCCGGAGCCGACGCCGACGCCTACCCCCACGCCGACGACGGCCGAGCCGACTCCTCCGCCGAGTCCCACGCCGACGCCGACCCCGACGCCCACGCCGACTCCCCCGCCCACGCCCACGCCCAGCGCCGAGAAGACCACTCCGCAGCCGCCGCCCGCGCCGCCCACCGTCTACCAGGTGGACGAGCTGGAGTACGGGATCTTCGGTGACGGCACCAAGCCCGAGGTGTCCCTCTCCGACAGCAGCTGGATGTGGCAGCGGAACAGCCTCTCGATCAGCGACACCCCGTACGCCCACGGGGTCAGCGTCCACGCGCCGTCCTCGCTGCTCATCAACCTCAACCGGCAGTGCACGAGCTACGACGCGGTCGTCGGCATCGACGACATCAGCGCCCTCTTCGGGCAGGGCGGCGTCCGCTTCTCCGTCTACGGGGACGGCGAGCGGCTCTGGCGCTCCGACGTGGTCCGGGCGGGCGACCCGCCGCTCCCCGTGCACGTCGACATCGCGGGCCGCTCCACGCTCCGGCTCGTCGTCGAGGAGCACACGCCCTTCGGCCGGGCCGCGGTCGCCGACTGGGCGCAGTCCCGGATCAGCTGCTCCTGACCCGCCCCTGCTCCTCGGGCTCCTCCGGCTCCTCGGGCTCCTCGGGCTCCTCCGGGCGCGTACCGAGGTAGGCGTCGACGAGCGACAGGAGGTCGTCGAAGCCGAGGCCCCTGCCGGTGGCGCGGGCGGCGGCGAGGCCGGACGCGCCGAGGACGGCGAGCGACCGCGCCGTCACCTTCTCGGTCTCCCGCAGCTCCGGGACCGAGCGGGGCAGCCCGCCGCGCCAGGAGTCGACGGCGGCCAGGACCGTCACCGCGAGGGCCGGCTCGGCCGCCTCCGCCAGGGTGACCGCGAGGCCCTCGGCGAGCGCCGCCACGATGAGGTCCGCGCACTGGGCGTCCCGCGCGGCGCGCAGCGCCCCGGCGGCGTTGGCCACGGCGGCGGCGCCCCCGCCCTCGTAGGCCTCGACGCGGGCGGCGAGACCGGTCACGACGGCCGAGAAGTGCGGCGGTGCGGGGCCGAGGTCGACCAGGCTGCCCGCCTCCTCCAGCCGGGCGCGGGCCGTCGGGACGTCGCCGAGGTGGAAGGCGATGGCGGCGCCCAGGAAGCACACGAACGTCAGGGTGTCCCGTACGTGGTAGCGCTCGGCCTCCCGTGAGGCCTCGACGAGTCCCTTCTGGGCCGCCTCCATGTCACCGGCGCGGTAGGAGAGTTCGGCGAGGCGGGCGATGAGGAACGGGGTCTCGGCGTGGGCGCCGACCTCACGGGCCAGGCCGAGGGCCTCCTCGTACGCCTCCCCGGCCTCCTCGTAGCGGCCGCGCATCATGTTGGCCTCGGCCGCGGCGCTCGCGATCTGCGCCCCCATCCAGCGGTCGCCGACCCGGCGGGTGAGGGCGCGCAGCTCGGCGAGGTCCTCGTCGACCCCGGACATGCCGTCGGCCAGGCCGCCGGGCATGTCGACGACCAGGTGCGTACGGAACATCAGGCTGACGCCGATCTCCCAGTCGCCGCCGTGGCGGCGGCAGTTGGCGACGGAGGCGTCGAGCAGGGTCCGGATGTGCAGCGGTTCCTCGGTGAGGTACGCCGTGAACGGCCAGAGCAGGCCGGGGAAGCGGGCGGCCTCGGGGCCGGGCTCGGTGCCGAACGCGGCGCGCACGCGGGCGACCTGGGCGACGGTTTCGGGGTCGTCGCGGAACTGGGCGGCCGTGTGGTTCTCGACGGCGAGGAAGAAATGGAGCATGCGCAGGTGCATGCGCGGCCAGTACCGGCGGTCGGCCGGGTCGTCGGGGTCCTCGCCGAGGACGAGCGCGCGCTCGACCCACGTCAGGCCCTCGGGGCGGTAGTTGCGCAGCCACCAGAACCAGCCCATGGCGAAGACGAGGCGGTGGGCGGCGGCCTCGTCGGGGGCGGTGAGGAGGACCCGGTGGAGCGCGGCGCGGATGTTGTCGAGGTCCCGCTCGATCCGTTCGATCCAGGGGAGCTGCTCCCCGGACCGCAGCTTGGGCTCGGCCTCCTCGGCGAGGGCCGTGAAGTGGGCGGTGTGGGCGGCGCCGGTGGCGGCGAGGAGCGCGGGGGTCTCGGCGGCGCGCTCGGCTGCGTACTCGTGGATGGTCTCCAGGAGGCGGTAGCGCATCTCGCCGCCCTCGGTGGGCGTGGCCACGACGAGCGACTTGTCGACGAGCGCGCCGAGGGTGTCGGCTGCTCCGGGGGCCAGCGCCTCGGCGGCGGCGAGGTCCCAGCCGCCGGCGAAGACGGAGACCTGGCGGAGCAGGGTGCGCTCGGCGGGTTCGAGCAGGTCCCAGGACCAGTCGACGACCGCGCGGAGGGTCTGCTGGCGGGGCAGGACCGTGCGGGAGCCGGAGGTGAGGAGCCGGAAGCGGTCGTCGAGGCGGTCGGCGATCTGGCGCGGGGTGAGCAGGCGGAGGCGGGCGGCGGCCAGCTCGATGGCGAGCGGCAGGCCGTCGAGGCGGCGGCAGATCTCGTCGACGGTGCCGGCGTCCTTCGCGGGGTCGAAGGAGGGGCGGACGGCGCGGGCGCGCTCGGCGAAGAGGCGGTGGGCCGGGTCGGGCGGCAGGGGCTCGACGGGGCGGACCGATTCGCCGGGGACGCCGAGGGGTTCGCGGCTGGTGGCGAGGATGCGGAGCTGCGGGCAGTGGGTGAGGAGGGTCTCGGCGAGGGCGGCGGCCGCGTCGATGACGTGCTCGCAGTTGTCGAGGACGAGGAGGAAGGGGCGGCGGGCGAGGTGCTCGACGAGGTGGGCGGTCGGGTCGTCCTGGAGGGGCAGGCCGTCGCGGGTGATCAGGTTGATCTCGCGGAGGCGGAGCGCGGAGAGGACGGCGCCGGGGAGCGCGTCGGGGTCGTCGAGCGGGGCGAGCTCGGCGATCCAGGCGGCGGGGCCGACGGCGCGCACGGCGGCCACCTCGGCGAGCCGGGTCTTTCCGGAGCCGCCGGGCCCGGTGAGGGTCACGAGGCGGGAGCGGGTCAGGTCGCCCTGGAGCGCGGCGATCTCGGGCTCGCGTCCGACGAAGGAGGTGAGGCGGGGGCGGATGTTGCCGGGGGCGGAGTCCCTCTCGGGACCGGTCGGGGACTCGGGCTCGGGCTCGTACGCGAGGAGTTCGTGGTGGAGGGCGGTGAGTTCGGGGCCGGGGTCGGCGCCGAGGGCGTCCGCGAGGGTGCGGCGGGCCGTCTCGTACGCGGCGAGGGCGTCGGCGTGCCGGCCCTCGGCCCGCAGGGCGCGGATGAGGTGGGCGTGGAAGGCCTCGTCGTACGGGTACGTGGTGGTGAGCCCGGTCAGCTCCGGTACGAGTCCGTCGGTGGCGCCCCGGCGCAGGTCGGCCTCGACGCGGCGGCGGAGGGCCGCGAGCCGCTGGGCCTCGGGCCGGACGCCCGCCGGTTCGGGGAGGTCGGCGAGGGCGGGGCCGCGGAAGAGGGCGAGGGCGTCGCGGAGGAGGGCGGCGGCGGTCTCGGGGTCGTCGGCGTCGAGGCGGGCGCCCGCGTCCCGGACGCCGCGCTCGAAGACGTACAGGTCGATGTCGTCGGGACCGGCGACGAGCCGGTAGCCGGGGCCGGGGGTCGAGGCGACGGCCTCCGCGCCGAGGACCCTGCGGAGGCGGCCGACGAGGGCCTGGAGGGCGGCGGGCGCGTCCTGCGGCGGGTCGTCCCCGTACACGTCGTCGGCGAGCTCGGTGGTGGAGGCGGCCCGCCCGCCGCGCAGCGCGAGCGCGGCGAGGAGCGCGCGCAGCCTGGCGCCGCCGAGGGGGAGGGGGTTGCCGCGGGGGTCGAGGGCCTCGGTGGTGCCGAGGATGAGATACCGCACCGGCTCATTGTGTCCGGTGGCGTGCGGGGGCGCCTCGGGGTTTACCCGGGTGGGACCTCAGAAGGCGCCGGTGTCCAGTACGAGTCCGCGCAGGGCGCGGAGCGGGACGAGCGTCCCCAGCTTGTGGATGAACTTGTGGGCGTAGTCGTCCCCGACGGGCTCGGAGCAGACGACGGCCTCGCCGGCCTCACGGTCGATGAGCAGGTAGACGGGAATCCCGGCGCGGGCGTAGGCCCGGATCTTCTGGACGCGGTCACGGCGTGCAGTGGAAGAGAAGGTGATCTCGGCGACGAGGAGGACGGGGTCAGGAGCGTGCCACTCCTGCTGATCATCGAAGCTGCCTTTGGGAGCGATGACGAGGTCGGGGATGACGCGCACCGTGTCGGTGGCCCCCGGCAGGCTGAGGCCGATTCCCGTGTAACGACCGAGCCCCTTGTCGTGGTCGCGGACCTGTCCGCTCAGCTCCGAGACAATCTCCTCGTGCTCGCCATTGGCCGGAGGCACCACGTAGATCTCCCCTTCGATCAGCTCCACACGCCAGCCCTTGGGGGCCAGCGCACTGAACAGCTCGAAGGTCTCCTGCACACTCGCACCCTCATGGTCGGGCAGCCCTTCGGAGAACACGTCCTCCGGAACCGGCATAACCATGACGGACCTCCTTCGCTCGGTGCGACGCTCTCAGCTTAGGCCGGGCATGGCGGCGGGGTCCCGAACGCGTTCACTCGAACGAGCGTGCTGTGACGTTTCACCCGAAGGCCGTCACCCGCCCTCACGCCGGCAGTGACCTCGACGCCGGGATCAGCGGCCCCTGGACCGCCCTGTGGGCGCGGGGTTCCGTCGTGTTGGTCCAGCAGGAGCCTCGGCGGGCGAGGAGGCGGTGGAGCCAGAGTTCGGTGGAGACCAGGTCGGCGAGGCCGTCGAGGGGGATCGGGGCGCCGTCGGCCGCCGCGCGGAGTGCCTCGCGGACGACGCGGGCCTCGATCAGGCCCGCGTCGGCGAGGAGGGGGGCGTCGAAGAGGGCCAGGAGGTGGGGGAGCGCGGCGCGCAGGCCCGCGCGGGTGGCGGCGGCCGGGACCGCCGGGTGGGGCGCGCCCCAGCCCGGGGGGAGGTCGTGGACGCCGGCGCCTTCCAGGACCGTGCGCAGGATGCCCGCCCGGGCGTCCGGCTGGACCCTGAGCGACTCGGGGAGGCCGCGGCAGGCCCGTACGACCTGGTTGTCGAGGAAGGGGGCGTGCAGGCGCTGGCCGCGGATCTCTGCGGCCTGTTCCAGGACCCGGTGGTCGGCCGCCGCACGGGCGAGGGCGGCGCGGGCGCGTGCTTCGCCGGGACGTTGGACGGAGGTCGGCAGGGTCGCCGCCCGGTTCAGGCGAACCGATACTTCAGCCAGCGCCTCCCCCGTCATCCAGCGCGCCGCGGGCCCCGGCCGCGACCAGGCGAGGGCGGAGAGCGAGGCCTCCAGGGGGCCGAAGCCGTCGGGGGGCGTGCGGTTCGCCTCCTGGACACGGCGGGCCGCCGCCTCCAGACCGGTGCGGTACGGGGTACGGGCCAGCTTCCGCGCCGCCCTGTAGACGGTCAGCGGCACCAGGAGCGCGCCCGCCGACGCGCCCGACGCCTTGGCGAGCGCCGCCACCGGGCGCACCAGGGAGCGGCGCCTGCGGTCCATCAGGAGGTCGGCGAGGCGCGCCGGGTGCGCGTCGAGGACCTGCTTGGCGCCCATCCCCGTGAAGTGGTCGGCGCTGCCGCCCGCGAGGCGCCTGCGGTGGCGCTCCGCCGTGACCAGCGCGGGTCCCGGTTCGTCGGTGAGCGGGCCGTCCAGGGCCGCGTACGGCAGGGCCTCCTCGCCGGCCGCGACGACCACGTGGTGCAGGCGCGGGTCGGCCGCGATCTCCCCGGCCCGCTTCAGCTCGTCCTCGCGGTCCGCGCCCGCCCGGGTCGCCAGGTCGTTGAAGGTGACCGCGAGCAGCCGCTCCCCCGCGCCCGTCCCGTGGCCGAGGATCGTGCCCGGCCGCCCCGGCAGCCCCGCCGCGAGGAGGGCGAGCGTGCCGGAGGCGCTGCCGCCGGACAGGTCGGCGCCGATGCCGGGCGCCGGGCCGCCGCCGCGGGCCGCGCGCCGGTCGGCGGGCCCCATCCCGGGGACGGGGCCCGGGTCGGGCAGCGGGGCCTCGGGCGCGTGCCGGGGCGCGGTGAGCCGGGCGCGTACGGCCTCGACCAGGGCGTCCCGTACCCCTTCGACGGCCTGCCGGGCGTCGGACTCGGGCGCCGCGACCGCGAGCGAGGCGACCGTCTCGTACCCGGCGATCTCCCGCGAGCCCTCCCGCAGGATCAGCGCGTGGCCGGGCGGCACCCGCCGCACCCCTTCGTACGGGGTGGAGTCGCGGAGCGCCTCCGGGGTCTCGGGGCAGGCGAGCAGGGCGCCCAGGTGGCCGATGTCGAGCTGGGCCTCGACGAGGTCGGCGAGCGGCAGGGCGGCGGTCGCGAAGGCGGTGCCGCCGGCCCACGGGGTGTGGAACACCGGCCGGGCGCCCGCGAGATCACCGGTGACGGTGACGCGGCGGCCGGCCTTGACGACGACGGTGTAACTGCCGGGCCACGCCGTCAGATGCCGCAGTGCGCCCCCGCGCGCGGTGAGCAGGCCGACCCGCAGTTCCTCGTCGGTGGCGGCGCAGCAGCCGAGCACGGCGAGGCGGGTGTGGTCGTCGACGGCCACCACGCGCACCTCGTCGGGGCGCCAGTCGCCGACCGCCCACAGCGGATCGGGGTCGCCCCAGAGGAGTTGCGCGCCGACGGGCTGCACCGTGCGCCCCTCGGCCGCCGCGCCGGAGCCGTAGTGCGCGCCGGAGCCGTGGGAGTTGTAGTTCGTGCCCGAGCCGTAGGAGTCGTGGCCCGCGGTGGAGTCGTAGCCGCCGTGCACCGCTCCCGCTCGGGGCCCCCCGGTCGTTGCGAAGCTCGCGGCGACACTGCTCCAGCCCACCAGCCATCGCATCGGCGCCTCCACATCCGTTTCGGTGGGAGACATGCTGCCACGACAACGGCGCACGGGGCGGAGTCCGGGTGCACGCGCGCGAAAGCCGAATGCGCCCCTGGCATGGGCCAGTTGGGTACCGGCGTCATTCGGCCAAATATCGACCCTCCCCGGAGGGTCGGAGAGGCGTCCGGGCATCCGCCGGCTCACCCACGCCCTCATGCGTCACCGGCAGCCCGGGAGGCGCTCCCGCCTCCCGGTGCCGTCCGCCGCCCGCGGGGAATGGGGCGGCGGTTTTCCCCCAGCCCACTGGTCCGGGACACCGTTCCCGGCCGAGCGGGCCGACCCACGCACCATCCATGGAAGCGCTCCCCCCGCCGGCCGGACGAGAGCGCACGCCTGGGCGCACGGCCACACGGCGGGAGCACGGGGCGGGCCGGCGGCCCCTTCCTCCGACCGGTCACACAACAATCTCGCCATACGGAACACCGCCCCTTAACGGTAGGGATGCGGCGAACTACGCTGTGTTTACGAATGCCGCACGCCTATGCCCGGCGTCGTGGCGGCCGTCTGGGTTGTCGAGGGGTGGCGTCATGTCCAGGGAGCAACGCGGGCCGAACGAAAAGCTCGGCACGGTTCTCGCCCTCGCGGGAATCAGCAACGCCGGGCTCGCCCGGCGCGTCAACGACCTCGGATCGCAGCGGGGACTGACGCTTCGTTACGACAAGACGTCGGTCGCCCGGTGGGTGTCGAAGGGCATGGTGCCGCAGGGCGCCGCCCCGCACCTGATCGCCGCCGCGATCGGCCAGAAGCTCGGCCGGCCCGTGCCGCTGCACGAGATCGGGCTCGCGGACGCCGACCCGGCGCCCGAGGTGGGGCTCGCCTTCCCGCGCGACGTGGGCGAGGCGGTCCGCTCGGCCACCGACCTGTACCGGCTGGATCTCGCCGGCCGGCGGGCCGGCGGTGGTGGCATCTGGCAGTCGCTGGCCGGTTCCTTCGCCGTGAGCGCCTACGCGACGCCCGCCTCCCGCTGGCTGATAACCCCCGCCGACCCGTCGGTGGAGCGCGAGGCGCCCCGCTCCGGCCCCGGCGGGCAGGACCCGGGCTCCGCCGCCGCGGTCGCCGCGGAGCACGCGCGCGTGGGCCACAGCGACGTCGCCAAGCTCCGCGAGGCCGCCGAGGACGCGCGCCGCTGGGACTCCAAGTACGGCGGCGGGGACTGGCGTTCGTCGATGGTCCCCGAGTGCTTACGCGTGGACGCGGCGCCGCTGCTGCTCGGCTCGTACTCGGACGAGGTCGGCCGCGCCCTCTTCGGGGCGACCGCCGAGCTCACGCGCCTGGCCGGCTGGATGGCCTTCGACACCGGCCAGCAGGAGGCCGCCCAGCGCTACTACATCCAGGCCCTGCGGCTCGCCCGCGCCGCCGCCGACGTGCCGCTCGGCGGCTACGTCCTCGCCTCCATGTCCCTCCAGGCCACCTACCGGGGCTTCGCCGACGAGGGCGTCGACCTCGCCCAGGCCGCACTCGAACGGAACCGGGGGCTCGCCACCGCCCGCACCATGTCCTTCTTCCGGCTCGTCGAGGCCCGCGCGCACGCCAAGGCCGGCGACGGACCGGCCGCGGCGGCCGCGCTGAAGGCCGCCGAGGGGTGGCTGGAGCGGTCCCGGGCGGGCGACGCCGACCCGACGTGGCTGGGCTTCTACTCGTACGACCGGTTCTGCGCCGACGCGGCCGAGTGCTACCGGGACCTGAAGGCGCCCCGCGAGGTGCGCCGCTTCACGGAGCAGGCGCTGTCCCGGCCGACCGAGGAGTTCGTCCGCTCGCACGGGCTGCGGCTCGTCGTCTCGGCCGTCGCCGAGCTGGAGTCGGGCAATCTGGACGCGGCCTGCGCGGCGGGCACGCGCGCGGTGGAGGTGGCGGGCCGGATCTCCTCGGCGCGGACGACCGAGTACGTACGGGATCTGCTGCACCGGCTGGAGCCGTACGGGGACGAGCCGCGTGTCGTGGAGCTGAGGGAGCGGGCCCGGCCGCTGCTCGTGGCGCCGGTGTGAGGTCCGGCCCCGCCCGGATCCACGTGAGCTGCGTCTCGTGAGGGCTCGCGAGGTTTCGCGGGATTGTCAGTGGGCCAGTGCACTATCGGGGTGGGAGGTGACAGGTGGCGCTGGTGTTTGACTGTGACGTGCTGGTGATCGGCGGCGGGATCGTCGGTCTGTCGACGGCGTACGCGCTGACGCGTGCGACCCCCGGCACCCGGGTCACGGTCCTGGAGAAGGAGCATGCCCCCGCGCGGCACCAGACCGGGCGCAACAGCGGGGTGATCCACAGCGGGATCTACTACCGGCCCGGCTCGCTCAAGGCGCGGTTCGCGGTCGAGGGCGCGGCCGAGATGGTCAAGTTCTGTGCGGAGTGGGACATTCCGTACGAGGTGACGGGCAAGCTCGTCGTCGCCACCTCGCGCGAGGAGCTGCCCCGGCTGCACGCGCTCGTGCAGCGCGGCAGGGAGAACGGCATCCCGGTGCGGGAGCTCGGCCCGGCGCAGATCAGCGAGTACGAGCCGCGGGTGCGCGGGCTGGCCGCGATCCACGTCGGCACGACCGGCATCTGCGACTACACGGCCGTCGCCGGGCGCCTCGCGGAGGCCTCGGGGGCGCGGATCCTGTACGGGGCCGAGGTCACCGTGATCGACCGGCGCCCGTGGGGCGTCGCCGTGCGCACGGCGGACGGCCGGATCGTGCGGGCGCGGGTCCTGGTGAACTGCGCGGGGCTGCACTGCGACCGGATCGCACGGCTCGCGGGCGACGACCCGGGGATGCGGATCGTCCCCTTCCGTGGGGAGTACTACGAGCTGGCGGACCCCTCGCTCGTGCGGGGCCTGGTCTATCCGGTGCCGGACCCGGCGTTCCCCTTCCTCGGGGTGCATCTGACCCGGGGCATCGACGGCGGCGTCCACATCGGGCCGAACGCGGTGCCGGCGCTCGCCAGGGAGGGATACGGCTGGTCCGTCGTCCGCCCGCGCGAACTGGCCGGCACGCTGGCCTGGCCCGGCTCGTGGGCCATCGCCCGCGACCACTGGCGGTACGGGGCGGGCGAGCTGCGGCGCTCGCTGTCGAAGCGGGCCTTCACCGAGGCCGTACGGAGACTGCTGCCGGTCGTCGAGGAGTCCGACCTGCGGCGCGCGGCGCCCGGGGTGCGGGCTCAGGCGGTGCTGCGGGACGGGACGCTGGTCGACGACTTCCTGATCCGGGAAGCGCCCCGGACGGTCCACGTGCTGAACGCGCCCTCGCCGGCGGCGACGGCCTCGCTGCCGATCGGCCGGGAGGTGGCCCGGCGGGCGCTGGCGCGGCTGTAGCTCCGCGAGCTGGTGGGTGTGGGGCCGCTGTCGGCTCCACGCCGCCGTCACCATCTGCGGGGCGATCGTAGAATCGGGGGCATTGTGTCTGAGCAGCCAGAGAACAGCCCGCGTCCCGTCGCCGACCCCGCCCAGCCCGTCGCGCGGCGGGGCAGTCGGATGTTCGCCCCCGGTGAGGGGCCCCTGCCCGATCCCGCCGGAGCTCATCACGAGCGGCGGATCCGGAGCTTCCAGCCGCGCCGCAGCCGCGTCACGTACGGGCAGGCCGAGGCCATGCTGAAGCGGTGGCCCGACTGGGGCCTCGACATCGACGGCAAGCGGGTCCTCGATCTGGGCGAGATGTTCGACGGGCTCCCGGTCGTCCTGGAGATCGGCTTCGGCATGGGCGAGGCGACCGCGCAGATGGCCGCCGCCGACCCCGGCACCGGCATCCTCGCCGTGGACGTCCACACCCCCGGCCAGGGCAATCTGCTCGGCCTCGCCGACCGGAACGGCCTGACCAACGTCCGGGTCGCCAACGGCGACGCGATCATCCTGCTCCGCGAGATGCTCGACAAGGACTCGCTCGACGGCTGCCGCGTCTACTTCCCGGACCCCTGGCCCAAGGCCCGCCACCACAAGCGGCGCCTGATCCAGCCCGAGTTCCTCAGCCTGCTCGCGACCCGGCTCAAGCCCGGCGGCGTCCTGCACTGCGCCACCGACTGGGAGTCGTACGCCGAGCAGATGCTGGAGGTCCTCTCCGCGCACCCGGACTTCGAGAACACCCGCGAGGACGGCGGCTTCGCGCCCCGCCCGGACTTCCGGCCCGTCACCCGCTTCGAGGGGCAGGGCCTGGACAAGGGACACGTCGTGCACGACCTCCTCTTCCGGCGGAAGTGACACGGAGTACGGAACTCCTTCGCCCGGTGTCGGTGCGGGTCGTTAGGGTCGCTGACGTGTCGAACCCCGCTCCCGTCCCGCACCGGGACACCGAAGAGCCGGCCTTCGCGGTCGCCGCCGACCGGTCCCAGTGGCGCTACCGGCCCCGCCGCGCCTTCTGGCGCAGCCGACTGGTCCGGGCCGTCGCCGTGATCACCCTGCTCGCGCTCTGCGCCCTGGTCATCCTGGCGCTGGTCCGCGAGCAGACCGGCACGCAGGGCTTCCTCGTCGGCCTGGGCCTCGCGGTGCTTCCCGTACCGCTGCTCATGGCCGCGTTCCGCTGGCTCGACCGGGTCGAGCCGGGCCCCTGGAAGAACCTGCTCTTCGCCTTCGCGTGGGGGGCCTTCGCCGCCGCGCTCGTCGCGATCCTGGCGAACTCCTTCGCGGTCCGCTGGATCGCGACGGCCACCGCCGACCCCGACTCGGCGGACACCCTCGGCGCCACCGTGATCGCGCCGGTCGTGGAGGAGACCGCGAAGGCCGCCGCGATCCTGCTGCTCTTCCTCTTCCGCCGGCGGCACTTCGGCGGACTCGTCGACGGGGTCGTCGCCGCCGGGTTCACGGCGACCGGCTTCGCCTTCACCGAGAACATCCTCTACCTCGGCAACGCCTTCGGGGAGGACCAGCAGTTCGGCTCCACCGGCATCGGCTCGGTGACCGCCGCGACCTTCTTCGTACGGGTCGTGATGTCGCCGTTCGCGCATCCGCTCTTCACCGTGCTCACCGGCATCGGCTTCGGCTTCGCCGCGCTCGCGCCGCGCGGGAAGCGGCTCCGCCGGGTGCTGCTGCCGATCGCCGGGCTACTCCTCGCCATGGGCATGCACGCCGCCTGGAACGGCGCCGCCACCTTCGGCGGCCCCCTGGCCTTCTACGCGGTGTACGGCTGCTTCATGGTCCCCGCCTTCGCCCTGCTGACCTGGCTCGCCATATGGAGCCGGCAGCGCGAGCTGCGCACGATATCCGGTGAGCTCCCGGCGTACGCGGCGGCCGGCTGGCTCTCCCCCGCCGAGCCGCTCGCCCTCTCCTCGATGCGCGCTCGCCAGGTGGCCCGCGCCTTCGCCGCCCGGACGTACGGCCCTCCGGCGGCGCGGGCCGTCGGCGAGTACGAGTCCTTCGCGACGACCCTCGCGTTCCTCCGGGACCGGGCCCGGCGCGGCACGGCCGGACCCGATTTCCCGGCCCGGGAGGAGGAGCTCCTGCACCACCTCTGGCAGCGCCGGGCGGTCGCCTCCCCCGCGCTCACGTACGCGGCGCGGGCGACGGGCCGGGTGTGGGCGCCGCCGCAGTACCTCGACTACGGCGGCTACAACCCGTACCGCAGTTAGGGCCGGACAGACTCCGGTCCGATCGGTCCGGTCAGAGCGCCGACGCCTCCGTCAGGAGCGTCAGCTCCGCCTCCGTGAGGGTGAGGTCCGCGGAGGCGACCAGGGCCGGGAGCTGCTCGACCGTACGGGCCGAGGCGATCGGCGCGACGACGGTCGGCCGGGAGGCGAGCCAGGCGAGGGCGACGGTGGCGACCTCGGCCTCGTGCGCCTCGGCGACCGCGTCGAGCGCGGAGAGCACGGCCCGGCCCCGCTCGGTGTCCAGGTGCTCGCCGGCTCCGGAGGCGCGGACGCTGTCGACGGTGGTGCCGGGGCGGTACTTGCCCGTGAGGAAGCCGGAGGCGAGGCCGAAGTACGGGACGGCGGCGAGCCCGGCGCTCTCGACGGTCTTCAGGAGCGGGCCCTCGTAGGTGTCGCGCGAGACCAGGTTGTAGTGCGGCTGGAGGGCGACGTAGCGGGCGAGGCCCTCGGACTCGGCGAAGTCGAGGGAGGCGCGCAGCCGCTCGGGGGAGATGTTGGAGGCGGCGACGGCCCGCACCGTGCCGTCCTTCACGAGCTGGTCGAGGGCGGTGACGATCTCTTCGACCGGGACGGTCTCGTCGTCGAAGTGCGTGTAGTACAGGTCGATGTGGTCGGTGCCGAGGCGGCGCAGCGATTCCTCGGCACCCGCCTTGATGGTGGTGGCGGAGAGCCCCTTGTACCGGGGGTGGGCGCCGACCTTGGTGGCGACGACGATGTCGTCGCGGTTGCCGCGGGAGGCGAGCCAGCGGCCGATGACGGTCTCGGACTCGCCGCCCTCGTTGCCCTCGGCCCAGGCGGAGTACATGTCGGCGGTGTCGACGAAGTTTCCGCCGGCGGCGGCGTAGGCGTCGAGGACGGCGAAGGACTGGGCCTCGTCGGCGGTCCAGCCGAAGACGTTGCCGCCCAGGGCGAGCGGGAAGACGTGCAGGTCGGAAGAGCCCAGCGGGCGGAGGGAGGTCATGGGGTGATCAACCCTCCGCGCCACCGGGCGTATTCCACGCGAGATGCCCGAGGGGCATCGGCACGTCAGGTCAGATCGACAGGCCCTTGGAGCGGAGCCAGGCCGCCGGGTCGATGCCGTCGCCGCCCGGGGTGTGGACCTCCATGTGGAGGTGGGCGCCGGTGACGTTGCCGGTGGCGCCGACGCGGCCGATCGTCTCGCCGGTGGTCACGGTCTGGCCCGCGGCGACCGTCATGGAGGAGAGGTGGGCGTACCAGATCTCGGTGCCGTCCTCCATCTCCAGGACGACTCGGTAGCCGTAGGAGCCGGACCAGCCCGCCGACTTGACGGTGCCGCTGTGGACCGCCTTGAGCGGGGTGCCCGTGGGGGCGGCGAAGTCGAGGCCGGTGTGGTAGCCGGAGGACCACATCGAGCCGGACTGCATGTAGGTGGCGCTGAGGGAGTACGAGGAGAGGGGCATCGAGTAGCTGGCGGCGAGCTGGGCGAGGCGCTCGGCCTCCGCCTCCGCGGCCTTCCGCTCGGCCTCCGCCTTGGCTTCCGCCTCCGCCTTGGCCTTGGCTTCCGCTTCGGCCTTGGCCTTCGCCTCGGCGGCCGCCTTCTCCGCCGCCTCTGCCTTGGCCTCGGCCTCGGCCGCCGCCTTCTCGGCAGCGGCCTTCTCCGCGGCGGCCTTCTCGGCGGCGTCGGCGGAGGCCTGCTGCTGCTCGGCCTGCTGGAGGATGCGGGCCCGCAGGACCTCGCCCGCGTCGGCGACGCCGCCGCCCGGGGCGGTCTCGGCGGTGGCGGTCTGCGGGGTGTAGGCGGCCTGGGCGGTGCGGGTGGCCGTCCCGGTGCCGTCCGTCTTGTCGGCGGACGGGGTGACGTACGTGGCGGCGGTGAGCGGGTGCGCGTTGCCGCCGGTCGCCTCGATGGTGTCGCGGAGCTTCTCGTCGGCGTCGTCGGCGAACAGCCCGCCGACGCCGGGGAGGTCCTCGGCCGCCGGGAGGTTCAGGTCCGGGAGGTCGGGGAGCGATATCGCGACCGGGGGCTTCTCCTGCGCGGTGGCGAGGCCGCCCGCACCGACGGCCGCGATGACGCCGACGCCGAGGACGGTGGAGGAGCGGGCGAAGTTGGAGCGCTGCTTGACGACCCGGTGCCGGCCGCCGGAGCGGCTCTCGGCGCGGAGGGAGCCCTCGGTGGGGTTCCACTCGGTGTCCGGAGCGGCAGGACCCGCACCACCACCGAAGGCATCGAAGGGGGCTTCGGGTGCGGGAGTGTTGGACGCCACGGGGGCGCGCTCCTTTCCTTCCTTCTCGCCTACCGGGTTAGCTGACGGGTTCGGAGCAGGAAGGTCTCCTACGGGCACGGTCGCACGGGTGCGAAAGGCCCGATTCACCCCAAGTAGTGGTTCCCCGGTTCCTTTTCAGGATTCGGCGCGTGCGCACGGTGCCGCCTCTTGCGACGGCTGGGACGACCGCGCTGCGTTATCGAACGTTAATAGACAGGGGGGTCCTATTCCAAGCTGTTCCCGGTGATCGTTCATTGAATTGGTCGAGAATCGCCCGAGTTGACCCCCCTTCAGCAAGGCACGGTCAAACTCTCGCGATCTGACGTTATGTCAATTGTTATCGCAGTGACACTCCTCGACTACGCCTGGTGACCGCGCTCGCCCGGCGGCACCACCGGCATCGTCCGGCGCCTCTCCTGCTGCCCCGCCGCCGGCCTGCTCAGCGCGAGCAGCGCCATGTCGTCCGTCGACCCGCCGCCCGTGTGGAGCCGTACGTCGTCCACGAGCGCGTCGAGCAGCTCCTCGGGCCCCGGGAAGATCCGCCCGGCGAGACGGGCCGCCGGATCGTAGAAGGCTCCCGCCGCGTCCCGCGCCTCCGAGAGGCCGTCCGTGTAGAAGAGCAGCGTCGCGCCCGGCGGGTACGGCCGCTCCTCGGCCCGGTCCGGCCACACCGCCAGCTCGCCCATGCCGAGCGGCAGCGCCGGCTCCGCCGGATCCAGCACGTCCAGCTTCCCGTCCACGTACAGCAACAGCGGGGGCGGATGACCGCGGTTGACGAGCCGTACGATCCCGCCGCCCCCCTCGCTTCCCTCGCCCCCGTCGCTTCCCTCGCCTCCGTCGCCGCCCTCGCCCCCGTCGCTTCCCGCGCCCGGGCGCGGGATCTCCGCCAGGACGGCCGTCGTGAACCCCTCGAAGGCGTCGAGCCCGTGCCTGCGGGTCCCCTCCCGGGCCAGCGCCCGCTCCAGCCGCTGCGCCACCTCCTCCAGGCTCCGCTCCTGCTCGGCCGCCTCCCGGAACGCCCCGATCACCACGGCGACGGCCTCGACCGCGTCCATCCCCTTGCCCCGGACGTCCCCGACGACGAGCCGCACCCCGTGCGGGGTCTCCTGCACGGCGAACAGGTCGCCGCCGATGAACGCGTCCGCCTGCGCCGCCTCGTAGCGGGCCGCGCACTGCAGCCCGCCGATCCGCTCGGCGGGCGTCGGAAGCACCGCCTTCTGCGCGGTCTCCGCGATGACCCGCGCGGAGGCCAGCCGCTCGCCGCTGCGCCGCACGACGCGGTTGATGAGGAGAGCGAGCACGGAGACGGTGACGACGGTGAGGGTCTCGGTGAGGGCCGGGATCCCCGACACCGTGCCGTTGTAGACGTGCAGCCCGACGGAGGCGAGGACGGCGGCGATCCCGGTGAGCAGGGTCGTGAGCATCGAGAAGAAGGGCGCCGCGATCAGCGGGGCCGCGGAGAAGAGCGGGGCCGCCGTGTACGCGGGCGGCGTCGCCAGGTCGTAGACGACACCGCCCACGATGATCAGCGGGGGCAGCGCACGGAGGAAGCGCCGGGCCCCGCCGTACGGGCGACGGCCCTCACGGCCCCGCCGCCCGCCGCGCGCTGCTCCTGGGGGCTGCCCCACCTGTGCTCTCCTGCCCGGTCCGTACCGGCCACGGTGTTCCGTACCGCGCCCTCCCAGCGTGGCCGCCCCCGCACCCGGCGGCGACCTCCACGGGGCCGACTGGCGTACGCCCCCGGAAGGCCCCGGGAGGCCGCGGACAGGCCCCGGCCCGGACTCGGATGGCCCTTAAGCGGCGTCCGGCGGCGCCGCGAGGCGTCCGCCGCGGGCGAGGAGGGCGACCGCCGCCGCGCACACCAGGCCCACCGCGCACAGGGCAAGCCACGGCACCACCGACCACCCGGTGACGTCGAGCAGCGCGCCCGTCCCCAGGTTCCCAAGGGTGATCCCGATCCCGCAGACCGTGTTGTAGAGCCCGTAGTGGGTGGCCACCCAGCGCCCCCGGGAGAGGGCGACGACGGTGTCCATCTCGTACGGGTAGAGCACGGCGTTCGCGACGGCCAGGACCGCCGCGCACAGCAGCAGCCCGGCCACGCCCCGGCCCAGGGCCGCCGGGATCAGGAAGGCCCCGCCCATCAGCGCGAGCCCGAGGACCAGACACCGCTCGCGGTCGAGGCGGCGCCGGCACCAGGCCGTGATCCGCAGCTGCCCGGCAAGCGCGACCAGCGCCGAGACGACGAACAGCGCCGTCGTGAGCCCCGTGCCCTCCGCCGCGAGCGGCAGCGCCAGATAGACCTGGAAGGACAGCACGTACGAGCCGGTCATCGCGAGCGAGAAGAGCCAGAACGTCCGGTGGGAGAGGACCGTGCGGAACTGCCCCCGCTCCCCCCGGTCCCCGGAAACGCCCCGCACGGGCAGATGCCGGAGCTGTACGAGCGTCAGGCCGGCGAACAGGACCGCCGCCACCGTGCACGTCAGCCGGAACGACACCCCGGTGAGCGCCACCCCGACGAGCGGTCCGAGCAGGATGCCCGCCTGGTAGTACGCGTTGAACAGCGCGAAGGCCTGGACGCGCCGCTCCTCCCCGGCCTCCGCCGCGAGGCAGGCCCGGACCGCCGGGTTGAACAGCGCGCCCGCGAGCCCGGTCGCGAGGGAGGCGGCGATCAGCATCGGCAGCGACTGCGCGAAGGCGAGCGCCCCGAAGCCGACCGTCCGCAGCGCGCAGCCGGCCACGATGAGCGGCTTGAAGCCGAGCCGGTCGGCGAGCGCCCCGCCGACCAGGAACATGCCCTGCTGGGAGAGGTTCCGGGCACCGAGGACGAGCCCGACCGCCCAGGCCGCCATGCCGAGCCCGTCCGCGAGGTGCGCGGCCAGGAACGGCATGAGCATGTAGAAGCCGAGGTTGATGGTGAGCTGGTTGAGGAAGAGCAGCCGCACGGCCGGATCGAAGGTACGGCTCTGCTTCCAGATGCCCCCCTGGGGAGGCGCGGGCGTGGTGGTCGTGGTCAACGCACGGCCCCCGACCGGTCCAGGACCTTGCGGGTCCAGCCGTCGACGCGCGCGCCCGCCTCGTACGCGACCGGGTCCTCCCGTACCGGCCCGTCGAGGAGCCCGTGCGCCGCGCAGAACTCGTCGTTGAAGACGGTGTCGAAGTACCGCTGCGGCCCGTCGGGGAAGACGGCCGCGATCCGCGTCCCGCGCGGCCGGGTGCGGGCCAGCCACCCGGCGACGAGCGCGACCGCGCCCACGCTCCAGCCGCCGGTGGCGAACTGACGCGAGGCCAGCCGGCGGGCCGCCCGTACCGCCTCGGCGGGCGCCACCCAGTGGACCTCGTCGAACGCCCCGTGGTCCACGTTGGCCGGATGGATGGAGGAGCCGAGGCCGCGCATCAGCCGGTTCCCGGCGGGAAGCCCGAAAACGGTGGAGTCGACCGAGTCCACGCCGACCAGCTCCAGGGCGGGGCTGCCGCCGGCGCGCAGCGCGCGGGAGATGCCGGCCGAGTGGCCCCCGGTGCCGACCGCGCACACGAGCACGTCGATCCGGTCCAGCTGCTCCGACAGCTCGGCGGCGAGCCCGCCGTAGGCGTCGCAGTTGTCGGGGTTCCCGTACTGGTTGGGCCACCAGGCCCCGTCGAGGCGCACGAGCAGCTCGGCGACCAGGTCCATCCGGGCCTGCTGCCAGCCGCCCCGCGGGCTGGGCTCGGCGGCGACGTGGACCTGCGCGCCGTGGGCGACGAGCATCCGCTCGACGATCGGTTCGAGGCCGGGGTCGGTGACGACGTGCACGGGGTGGCCGTGGAGCACCCCCGCGAGGGCGAGTCCGAGGCCGAGCGTCCCGGAGGTCGACTCGACGATCGGCGCGCCGGGCCGCAGCTCACCGCGGCGGCGGGCCTGCTCGACCATGTAGAGGGCGGCGCGGTCCTTGATGCCGCCGAAGTTGAAGCCTTCGAGCTTGGCCCAGTAGCCGTCGTCCGTCCAGAGGACGGGGGTGTTGCCGACGGTCTGGACGGCGATGGGCAGGGTGTTGCCGAACAGGAGACTGTTCATGGGGTACGTCCTTGAGGTGGTACGCCGGAAGGAGCCTGGTCACGCGTGCGCGGGGCACGCCGGGGACCCGGCTCAGTTCCGGTCCACTCCGAGGGCGATCAGCAGCAGGCCCGGCTCGGGGCCGGGTCCCGCCCGGCCCCGGACGCAGCGCGCGCGGGGGTCGGTGCGGTGGTCCGCCTCGTACGAGGACGGGGTGACGGTCCCGGCCTCCGGCGCGGCGACCTGCGGGGCGGCGGTCTGCGCGGGCAGGTGGGCGTCGAAGGACCAGGCCTCCCCGGGCCGGTCGCAGCCGTGCGGCAGGGCGGGGGCGGAGACGGTCGCGGTGCCGGAGGCGGGCAGGACGTGCCCGTGCGCTCCGTGGCAGACGCTCATCACGAGGGCGAGGAGCGCGAACAGGACGAGGACGGCGGGCGCCCGCCGTCGCACGTCACTCACGCCTTCGTCACTCATGGTGCGCGTGAGACTACGGTGGGGTTCCGCTCGCCCGCAAAGCGACGGGCGCGGTTTTTGGCCACCGCTTACTTCCGGTACTTCCGTGTGCTTCCGGTACTTCCGGTGCACGCCGGGGCGGTCGTGACTACAGGTTCCGCTCCGCGTAGACCGCCATCGCGTCCCGGACGAGGACCGCGGTGCCCTCGCCGTGCTTGTCGTAGTTCACCGTGAAGCGCGGGTCGTCGACGTACATGCGGCCGAGGCCGATCACGTACTCCTTGGTCAGGGTCGAGGTGGCCGACAGCCAGGCGATCTGGCGCCGCGTGATCGCCTGCACCTCGTCGCTGTCGGCGGCCAGGCCGTCCCGTACCGCCTGCCCGAAGTCGCGGGCGATGCCGGCCTGCTCGTCCAGGAACGCCTTCTTCTGCCCGTCGTCGAGCGAGCGCCACCAGCGGTCGCCCTTCTCGTACGCCGCGCGGCCCCAGCGCTCGGTCACCTCCTCCTCGTACCGCGTGTGGTCGAAGCCGTCGAAGACTTCCTCTGCCATGAGCTCTTCTCCCTTCTCGGTCTTGTGGAGAGTGGTGCGGACGGCCTCGATCTGCCGGCCGATGCGCTCCCGCTCCTGCTCCAGGAGGAGCAGGTGCGTGCGGAGCGCGGCGGACGGGTCGCTCTGCCCCTTCAGGACCTCGGCGATCGCGGGCAGCGAGAGCCCCAGCTCGCGCAGCAGCAGGATGCGCTGCAGACGCACGAGCGCCGCCTGGTCGTAGTACCGGTAACCGTTCGCGCCGATCCGGCTCGGCTCCAGCAGTCCCCGCTCGCCGTAGTGGCGGAGGGTGCGGCTGGTGGTGCCGGCCTTCTTGGCGATCTCTTGGATCGACCACTCCATGCCGACAACGCTAAATCTTGACGTTGCGTCAAGGTCAAACCGACGAGTGCGGGGGAACGACGAAGGCCCGGATCCATAAGGATCCGGGCCTTCGTTTGCTACTGAGTAGCGGGGACAGGATTTGAACCTGCGACCTCTGGGTTATGAGCCCAGCGAGCTACCGAGCTGCTCCACCCCGCGTCGGTAAACACGACTCTACGTCATGACCGGGGCAAAGACGAAATCGGTTTCTCAGCAGCCGCAGTCGTCGGAGTCCACCGGCGCCGTGAGCGGGTCCGCGGCCTTCTCCGCGGGCCCTTCCCACGTCTCGTACGCAAAGCCCTCGCGCACCCAGTACTCGAACCCGCCGAGCATCTCCTTCACCTGGAAGCCCAGCTGCGCGAGGGCCAGCGCGGCGCGCGTGGCGCCGTTGCAGCCGGGGCCCCAGCAGTACGTGACGACCGGCACGGACTTGTCGAGCAGCTGCTCGGCCTGCTCGGGGATGAGCGCGGTCGGCAGGTGGATCGCGCCGGGGACGTGCCCCTGGTCCCAGGAGGCGGTGGAGCGCGAGTCGATCACGACGAAGCCCGGGTCCGTGCCCTCGGCGGTCGCGGCGGCCAGGGTGGAGGCGACGTCGGAGACGTCGGCGTGGAAGGCGAGGCCGGCGGAGAAGTACGCGGCAGCGGCGGCGGGAGAGGCCGGCGGGGTGCGGAGTACGGGGTTGACCTGCGTCGTTGTCGTCGTCATGGTGATCAATCTACGGACGAAGATCACCGCGCTGAAGTGGCGATTCACGGCGGTCGGGGGCCTCGGCCGGGGAATCCCTGGCGTTCGCTACCGGGCGCAGGGGATCTCACGCAACGAGACGGTTCCGGCCGGTGGAAGGCTCTGGGCGGCCCGGGCTCGTGTCACATCCGCAGGGTTCCATCCGTCATGACGGCATGACGGGACGCGAAGGGGGAGATGGACGAGTGAACGCCGAACTGGACCACGGCAAGGAAGCACTGGCCCGGCGGTTCGAGGCCGACCGGGGGCACCTGCGGGCCGTGGCCTACCGGATGCTCGGCTCGCTGAGCGAGGCGGAGGACGCCGTCCAGGAGGCCTGGTTCAAGCTCAGCCGCTCCGACGTCAGCGCGGTGGAGAACCTCAGCGGCTGGCTGACCACGGTCGTCGGCCGCGTCTGCCTCGACATGCTGCGCTCCCGCGGCTCGCGCCGCGAGGACCCGCTGGAGTACTACGTCCCCGACCCCGTCGTCCGCGTCCACGACGCCACCGACCCCGAGCACACGGCGGAGCTCACAGAGTCCGTCGGCCTCGCGCTCCTCGTCGTCCTGGAGACGCTGTCGCCGGCCGAGCGGCTCGCGTTCGTCCTGCACGACATGTTCGCCGTCTCCTTCGACGAGATCGCGCGGATCGTGGACCGCACGCCGGCCGCGACCCGCCAGCTCGCCAGCCGGGCCCGCCGCCGGGTGCAGGACGCCTCGCCCGCCGCGGGGCCGGACGCGCGCCGCCAGCGGGAGATCGCCGACGCCTTCCTCGCCGCCGCGAACGGCGGCGACTTCGAGGGGCTGCTCGCCGTCCTCGACCCCGACGTGGTGCTGCGGGCGGACGGCGGCAAGGTCCTCGCGGCCGCCTCCAAGGTGGTGCGGGGCGCCGAGGCCGTCATCTCGCAGGCGCTCATGTACGCGAAGTTCCGCCAGGCGGCGCTGCCGGTCGTGGTCAACGGCTCGCCCGCGTTCGTCGCGGTCGTCGACGGCCGCCCGACCGTCCTCATGGCGTTCACGATCGCCGAGGACCGGATCGTCGGGCTCCAGATCCTGGCGGACCCGGAGCGGCTCGCCACGCTCGGCCTCACGGACGAGGATCTGGCCCGCGCGACGTTCTGAGGACGGCCCCCGGGCGCTGGGCACCGCATGCGAGAGGGGACCATTCGTGCGATTTTGTACGAGTTGGTCCCCTCTCGTTCGTCGACCCCGCAAAGGTGGCCGTTGTGCAGCCGACCCCCGAGGAGGCCCGCCGGACGGCGGCCGACGCCTGGATCTGGGGCTACCCGCTCCTCGAGAACTACCGCACGATGTACGCGCAGGCCATCGACGCCGACGACCCCCGGTACGTGGGCGGATTCGGGCGCTTCCGGCACTACGCGGAGCCGTTCACCGCCGCCAACACCGACGTCGTGACCCCGAACAACGACACCCCGTACTCCTGGGCCTGGCTGGACCTGCGCGCCGAGCCCTTCGTGGTCTCCGTCCCCGAGATCGACCGCTACTACGTGCTGCCGTTCCACGACCTCGACACCTCGTACGTCGGCTACGTCGGCGCCCGGACCACCGGCCGGGAGGCGGGCGACCACCTGCTCGCGGGCCCCGGCTGGACCGGCACCGTGCCCGAGGGCATCACCGGCGTGCTGCGCGCCGACACCTTCCTCGTCGGCATCCTCGGCCGCACCTACCTGTCCGGCCCCGAGGACGTGCCCGCCCTGCGCGCGATCCAGGAGCGGTACGTGCTCCGCCCCCTCTCCACGTACGAGGACACGGCCGCGCCGCACCCCGTCGACGAGCCGGTCTGGCCGGTCTGGCGCGAGGAGGACCTCGGGAACGTCGAGTTCTTCACGCTCCTCGACTTCCTGCTCCGGTTCTTCCCGGTCCTGGAGGAGGACCGGGAACTGCGCGAGCGGCTCGCGGCGCTCGGCGTCTCCGGCTCGGGCGAGTTCGAGCCCTCCGCGCTGGCCCCCGGCATTCGTACGGCCGTCGAGCAGGGCATCGCCGACGCCCGCGCCCGGCTGGAGGACGCCGAGCGGGACGCGATCGACTCCAGGCGGTGGTTCGGCACGCGCGCCGAGCACGGCACCGACTACCTGACCCGCGCGATCGGCGTCGACAAGGGCCTGTACGGACTCCCGGCCGCCGAGGCCTGGTACGCGGGCTGGGCGCAGGACGACCGGGGCAACCGGCCGCCGAACGCCGCCCACCACGCGTACACCGTCCGCTTCGCACCCGGTCGGCTCCCGCCGGCGCGCTTCTTCTGGTCGGCCACGATGTACCGGCTGCCCGAACGCCTGCTCGTCGACAACGAGATCGACCGGTACTCGATCGGCGACCGCACCCCGGGACTCGTCCACGACGACGACGGCGGGCTCACCCTGTACGTACAAAAGGACCGCCCGGCCGACCCCAAGCAGGCCGCGAACTGGCTGCCCGCCCCCGACGGGCCCTTCACCGTCGCCATCCGGGTGTACGGCCCCGATCCGTCCGTCCTGGACGGCGGCTGGCGGCTCCCGCCGCTGACCGTCACGGACTGACGGCGGACCGCCTCACCCGAGGTCACTTCTCCTTGGCGGTAATCCAGTTCAGGGCCGTCAGGGAGACGGCCGCGCTCGCGACACCCAGGACGGCGCCCGCGACGACGTCACCCGGGTAGTGCACCCCGGTGTGCACCCGGGAGTAGCCCACGGCCACCGCCAGCGCCCCGAGCGGCACGGCGACGCCGGGCATCACCACCCCCACGGCAGCGGCGAACGCGACCGCCGACGCGGTGTGCCCGGAGGGGAACGAGGCCGATTCGGGCATCGGGACCTGCCGGCTCACCACCACCCGGGCCGCCTCCCGGTCCGGCCTCGGCCGGCGGACGAGCCGCTTGCCCAGGATGTTGGCCGAGGCCGAGGCCACGGCGATCGCCCCGGCGCCCGCGAGCGCCGCCCGGCGGGGCCGGCCCGGGACGAGGGCGAGCGCCGCGGCCACGCCGAACGAGATCTTGGAGTGGTTCGCCGCGGTGGAGAGCCTCCGCAGCGCCGTGTCGAGCGTGGGCGTGGGGGTGGCGGCCACGGCGGCGTACACGGCGCCGTCGACGGCCCGGAGGTCGTGCAGGACCGCCCGCAGGGTCTCGGGCTCGGCCGTCTCCGCTGTCATGTCCGTCATGCGCCGCTCCTTGGGTTGTTCAGGGGGTACGAGGGGTGTCGAAGGCGAGCGTGGTGATCCGCCGCCAGTCGAGCGGCGGCAGGGGAGGCACCGTCCCCGGCCGGTCGCGGGGGACGAGGACCCGCAGGGCGCCGGGGCGGAGGGTGCAGACGACCGGGGTGGGCAGGGTCAGCGCCTCGCCGTCGACGGCGACGGAGATGAGATCGCCCTCCACGCTGCTTCCGGGGTTGCCCACGACCTGGACCTTACGGGCCGTCAGCACGTTCAGGCCGGACGCCTGGGTCCCCAGTACCGCCAGCTCGGCGGCCTGCGCGGCGCCGTCCACCCGGATGCCGATCACCCCGAGCTCGCCCCGGTCGAGGCGCGGCCGGTGGGCGGAGGCGACACCGAAGGGATCGGGCGCGGCGTAGGGGTTGTTGCTGACGAGGAGCGCCTGCTGGGCCGGGAGCCGGACGGTGTCGACGGTCGCGTCGAGGCGGCGCCCGCCCTCGCCGCCCTGGAGCAGGTCGGGCAGGACGTCGACGGCGGTGCCGGCCTTCGCGTCGCGGTACTCGGGGCGCTGGACGACGTCCGCGTACACCCCGAAGGAGACGGTGTTGACGAACGGCCGCCCGGCGACCGAGCCCAGGTCGACCCGGAGCTCCTCACCGTCGGTCAGCGCGTCCAGGCAGGTCGCCGGGTCGGTGCGGTCGAGGCCCAGGTCCATGGCGAAGTGGTTGCGGGTGCCCGCCGAGATGACGAGGAACGGCAGGTCGTGCTCGGCCGCCACCGCGGCGACCAGCGCCTGGGTGCCGTCGCCGCCGGCCACGCCGAGGAGGTCGGCGCCGTCGGCCACGGCCTTGCGGGCGAGCGCGGTGACGTCGGTCTCCGCGGACAGGTCGAGCAGGACGACCCGGGCGCCCAGCGCCTCCGCGCGCGCGACGAGCCCGAAGCGGCCGACCTTCCCGCCGCCGGACTTCGGGTTCATGATCAGGACGGGCCGCCGGGGACGGACCGCGGGCACGCCGCGCATCAGCGCGTTCCGCTCCCGGTCGGGGCGGCGCAGCGCGGTCCGCGCGCAACCGAGCGCCACGCCCCAGAGGCCGAGGGCCACGAGCGCGTTGCCCCAGACGCCGCCGACGACGTACAGGACGAGGACGGCGAGCGGCGCGCCCACGGCGAGGATCGCGCCGAACACCCGCACCGGCCCGCGATGGGCGAGGAACCACCAGATGCCCATGGCCGAGGCGACGAGTCCGACGATCCCGGTCAGCAGGATCAGGATCCCGCTCGTCAGGGCGGTCAGGAGCGCCACGACCGCACCGGCGGCCGCCGCCAGCGCCCATCGGGCCAGCTGCCGGGCCGACTCCGTCGGTTCACCGGGACCGCTTGCCGTCACCGACCCCACCTCCACGCTCCGGATCCACATTCCCTCACGGTCCCCCATCTCGCGCCCCGGGAAGACCCGTTCGAAGGAAAAAGATCAAGAAAGGGATGGGGAGGGCCACCAAGGAAGACCCGCGAACGGTGAGCGTGGTTGCTCCTTCACCGCACCAAACCCGACTCGGCCAGGGCCGCCGCACCGGCGGCGGCGTGCTCGCCACCGGCGAGGAGCAGCGTGCGCGCCGCCTGGTAGCGGCTGCCGGCGGCCTCGAACGCCTTCGCCGTGGCGAGGAGTCGCGGCCGGTCGCCGTCGAGCAGGGCGTCGGCCCGGTCGACGTGGGCGGTGGCGACCGGGTTGCCGGCGACCAGGGAACGGGCGGCGGTCGTCCGGGCCCGGGCGTCCGGGTGCCCGGCGAGCACGGACGCCTCCGCCCGGAGGGCCACGTACCAGTGCAGCCAGATCCAGGTGACCCACTTCCACACCTGCTCCGGCTCCGGCGCGAGCCGGTCGAGGGCCTCGGCGGCGTCCCCGTCGTGGAGCAGGACCATGGCGTCGAGGATCGCGCCGTAGCCGTGGCGGTACTCCTCCGCCGTACCCGCCCGGTCGACGATCCCGAGCCACTCCGCACGGGCGGCAAGGTCGCCGCGCAGGCCGTGGACCATGGCGACGGAGGCGGCCGCGGGGCCGAGGGAGAAGGACTGCTGACGCCCGCCCCGCTCCCACGCGTCCAGGAACCGCCCGCTGCCGGTGAGCACCTCGCCGCCCCGGCCGGCGAACGCGTCCGCGACCAGGAGCCAGGACGTGGCGTGATGGCCCACCTCGGCGAGCAGCGGATGCCCGGCGAGCTGCCGGCCCCAGCGGCGTGCCTCCGCGAGACCGCCCGCGCCGAGGGCGGTCCCGGAGGCCATGGCGAGGGCGTCGAGGAGCTCGTGGGTACGCGCCGGGGTCGGCGGCAGCGGGGTCAGGAGGTCGATCCGGCGGCGCGCGGCCGCCGCGGCGCCGAAGCTGTCACCGGCCCAGCTCCGGGCACCGGAGAGCGCGTCGAGAGCGGCGGACTCGGCCACCGGGTCACCCGCGCGGTGCGCGAGCGCGACGGCCCGCTCGGCGAGGGCGATCGTCTCCTCCACGGTGTTGTCGGTGGCTCCCTGGACGGCCCCGAACGCATCCGCGAGCACGGCGGCCTCGGCGAGCGCGACGGCGGCGGAGGCGGAGGGGTCGGGGGCGGGGACACCGCCGGGGTCGGAGGTGGGGACATCGCCGGGGCCGGCGGCAGAATCGCTGCCAGGGCCGGAGCCGGCGACAGGCACAGCGCCGGGACCGGAGCCGGCGGCGCGGTCGGAGGCGCGGACAGCGCCGAGGTCCGGGGCGGGCCCAAGGCCGCCCGCACCCGACAGCTCCCGCGCCTCCGTGAGCATCGCGGACGTCTCCTCCACCGCCGGGATCCGCGTGAACTCGCTGGAGAAGCGGTACGCGACGGTGGCGGCGGCCGCCAGGTCGCGGCCGGTGCCGGCGGGGTCGCCGGCCCGGCGGGCGGCCTCCGCGGCGGCCCGGTGCAGCCGGAACATGTCGTCGCCGAGTCGCCGGCACCCGGCCACCGCGGCGGCCAGCCGCAGGGACTCCCCCGCGTCGGCGTCGGCACCGGCGAGCGCGGCGGCCTGCTCGTACCGCTGCTGGGACTCGCCGGGCAGATTGCGGGTGAAGGCCGACTCCGCCAGGGACAGGGCGAGCCGGTGGGCGTCCGCGCGCAGCCGCGGCTGCTCGGCGGCCCAGGCGAGGGCGGCCCTGAGGTCCTCCGCCACGGCGTCGAACCGGGCGCGCCAGTCCGCGCCGCCGGCGTCCAGGAGCCCGGCCGCCCGGTCCAGGCACCACTCCACGTGCCGCATCCGGACGGCCTCGCTCTCGCCGGCCTCGTCGAGGCGCTCGGCGCCGTACTGACGGATGGTCTCCAGGGCCCGGTAGCGGGTGCCGTCGGCGGACGCCGTGACGGTGAGCAGGCTCTGCTCGGCGAGTCTGCCGAGCCCGTCGGCGACCGCGCCGGGGTCGAGCGGGGCGAAGCCGGCGAGCTCCACGGCCGCTTCGGCGGTGAAGGGCACCACGAAGACCGACACCCGGCGCAGCAGGGCCCGGTCGGCCGGTTCCAGCAGGTCGTGGCTCCAGTCGAGGACCGCCCGCACCGACCGGTGCCGGTCGGCGGCGCGGGGCCCGCCGGCGAGGATCCTCAACTGGTCGGAGAGTCCGGCGACCAGCCCGTCGAGCCCGAGCGTGGGGCAGCGCGCCGCCGCCAGCTCGATGGCGAGGGCCATGCCGTCGAGCCGCTCGCAGAGGGCGACGACCGTGTCCCGTACGGACGGGTCCCACGACAGGCCGACCGCCGCCGACCGCTCCAGGAAGAGCTCCACGGCCTCCGAGTCCCCGCCCCCGGCCCGTGACAGCGGCGGGACGGGGAAGACCCGCTCGAACGGCACCATCAGCCGGGCCCGGCTCGTCACGAGCACCCGCACGCGCGGGCAGGCCGCGAGGAGCCGCTCCAGGAAGGGCGCCACCCCGTCGCGTATCTGCTCGCAGTTGTCCCACACGAGCAGCGCCTGACGGTCCGCCAGTACGGCGAACACCGAGTCGTCGATGCCGCGCCCGGGTTGCTCGCCCACGCCGAGGGCGGCCGCGACGGCCGCACCGACCCGGCCCGGATCGGTGACCGGGGCCAGGTCGACGAACCAGACCCCGTCGGCGAAGTCCCCGGCCAGCTCCGCGGCGACGGCGAGCGCGAGCCGTGTCTTCCCCACGCCCCCGGGGCCGACCGCGGTGACCTGCCGGTGCTTCTTCAACGCCTCCGCGAGCTCCCCGCGCTCCCGCACCCGGCCGACGAACGCCGTCAGCGGCGCGGGCAGCACCGGCACCGCCATCTGTACGGGAGCGAACTCGGCCGCCCGCCGCGAGAGCGCCCGCCGGTCCGGCACCGCGAGCTTCCGCAGAAGCGAGGAGACGTGCGACTCGACGGTCCGTACGGAGATGAACAGCCGCGCGGCGATCTCCGCGTTGCTGAGGTGCTCTCCGAGGAGAGCGAGCACGTCGGCTTCCCGGGACGAGATCACTGGAGTGGACACGCCTCATTATCGGCTCGGCCACGGCACGCGTACGTGGTGTTTCCGTAGTGCTTTCCGTGGTCACCACGGAGGCGCGCCCGGCCCGCCTGACGGAGAGTGGAACCACGGCGAACACGCCACGGAAGACACCGATCCACAGGAGTGACCATGCCCGGTACGACCACCACCCAGGGAATCAAGACGATGCTCCACCCCGTGTCCGACCTGGGGAAGGCCAAGGCCGTGTACACCGCGCTCCTCGGCGTCGCGCCGCAGATCGACGAGCCGTACTACGTCGCCTTCGAGGCCGCGGGCCAGCACATCGGACTGCTGCCGGGCGGTGGCCCGCAGGGCCTGACCCAGTCGCTCGCGTACTGGCACGTCCCGGACATCGAGGCGAAGGTCGCCGAGCTGACCGCCGCGGGCGCCACCGTGAAGGACGCGGCGCAGGACGTCGGCGGCGGCCGCCTGGTCGCCACGGTCGTCGACCCCGACGGCAACCTCCTCGGCCTCCTCCAGGACAGCTGAGCCGGGACGATGACCGCCACCACCACCGCCGCTCCCCGCTCCCGCGCCCAGCGCCGCCTCGACACCGAACACCGGCTCGCCCACGACGTCGACGTCTGGGTGGCCACCGCCTCCCCGGACGGCGTGCCGTACCTCGTCCCGCTCTCCTTCGACTGGGACGGCGAGGCCCTGCTCGTCTCCACCCCGGCGGACAGCCCGACCGGCCGCAACCTGGCCGCCACCGGCCGCGCCCGCCTGGCCCTCGGCCACACCCGCGACGTGTCGATGATCGACGGCACCGTCGAGGTCCTGGAGATCGACGCGCTGTCCCGGGAGCGCGGCGACCGCTTCGCCGAGCACACGGGCTTCGACCCGCGCACGCAGAAGAACCCGTACCGCTGGTTCCGCATCACCCCGCACCGCGTCCAGGCCTGGCGCGAGGCGAACGAAATCGCGCACCGCGAACTGCTGCGCGACGGCCGCCCGGTGACCTGACCCCGGGAACGACGAAGCGCCCCGGCCGGTCGAAACCGATCGGGGCGCTCGTCAGCAAGTCAGTAGGCCGTGTGGGACTCGAACCCACAACCAATGGATTAAAAGTCCACTGCTCTGCCAATTGAGCTAACGGCCCGTGGACAAGCACACCCGAGCAGCATAGCCCGAGAGCTCCCCGGAACCGATCGGGTATCCGACACGAGGCGCGGGCCGTGGCGCGGTACGAGGTGCCGTCCGTGGCGGGTGGTTCGTCAGTGGAGGCTCTTGAAGGCGTTCCAGCCGCCGCCGATGAGCATGCGGGAGCCGTACGGGCCGCGGCAGGTGCCGTCGTAGTCGAAGAGCCGGCCCGCCGTGTCGCGGGCGACGAGGTCCGAGCAGCCGTCGCCGGAGATGTCGCCGACCCCCACGAGGGAGGTGTAGACGCCCCAGCCGCTGCCGACCCTCATCCGCGCGGTCACGCCGCCGGTGGCCGTGCCGTGGTAGCGCCACAGCACGCCCGCCGCGTCCACGCCGAGCAGGTCGCCGCGTCCGTCGCCGTTGAGGTCGCCGGCGCCGACGACCTTCTTGTACAGCTTCCAGTTCGTGCCGATCCGGACGCGGGGCTTCACCCGGTGGTCGGCCGTCCCGGCGTAGAAGTACATGTCTCCCGTCGACGTCTGGCGGGCGATCAGATCGGTGAACCCGTCACCGTTCGCGTCGCCGGGTGACGTCAGGACGTCGTACTGGCCCCAGCCCGAGCCGATCGTCGTGTACGGCGACGAGGCCGAGACGACCTTGCCGCAGCCCGGCCGGTAGGCCCGCAGCTGGTCCCCGACGCGCACCAGGACGTCGGCGCACCCGTCGGCGTTCACGTCGCCGAAGGGCACGAGGAGGGACGAGGTCGGGAACTTCGCGCCGGTGCCCGCGATCCGGGCCGACAGGCCGCTGTAGCCGGTGCCCCGGTACATCGACACGAGGCCCGCCGTGTCCATCACCAGGAGATCGCCCTGCGTGTCGTTCCCTGCCATGTCGCGCCAGGCCGGCTGGCCGCCGGAGACCGTGACCGTGCCGGTCAGCGACAGGTCGCTGCCCTGCCCGTCCGCCGTGTTGGCCTGGAGGTGCCAGGTGTACCGGCCGTTCGCGACGGGCTTCCCCGCCGCCGTCCTGCCGTCCCAGGAGACGTCGATACGGCTCCGGGCCTCGCCGCCGACGTAGGAACGGACCGGGTTCCCGGAGTGCGGGTCGCGCAGCGTCAGCTGCCAGTACGACGAGGGCTTGGACAGCGTCCAGTACGCCTTCCAGCCGTCCTGGATCCGCATGCTCGCCGGCACCTTCGACGAGGCGGCGGTGAGGCCGGAGGTGGGGACGCCGGGCCACACGACGTGGACGAGGTGCCGGGCGTCCTTGTAGGCGACGGCCCCGCCGAAGCGGTCCACGGTCCAGTACTCGCGGCGGGCGCCGCCCACGGGCGCGGAGTCGACGAGCCGGCGCATCGTGGGCTTGCCGTTGGTGAGCTTGGTGAGGTCGTGGAGCCGGAGGTACGCGTCGGAGTCGCGGTCGACGACGTAGCCGTCGCCCAGCAGGCCGTTGGTGTCCGTCCCCGGGGACAGCTGCAGCTTCGTGTTCGCCTTGAGGTCGACCACGCCGCGCTGCTGGGTCGCGCCGCACGCCCAGTACAGCCAGCGTCCGGCGGCAGCCTGGAGCTCCGTCGGGACGCACGCCGTCCCGGTCGTGACCTTGCCGAGGAGACCGCCGGTGGCCAGGTCGGTCCGCGCCACCTCGCCCGCCGTGGCCGTGCCGGTGTACAGGGTGTCGCCCCAGAGGGCCGCCGCCGAGGCCGGTTGGTTGCGGACGACGTTCTTCGCGTCGAGGTCCACGACGCGCGTCCGGCCGCCGCCCTGGAAGACCGCCCACCGGTGGAAGACGTCGGCGATCCGTCCGCTCGTCTCGCCGGTGGACACCCGGCTCACCTGACCGCCGGAGGTACGGGCGGTCACCTCCAGCGGCTGGGAGTCGCCTTGGGCCAGGTAGACCGTACGGCCGTCGCCGCTGTCGAACAGCGGTGTGCCGCTCTCCAGCCGCTTCGTCTCGGCGCCCGCCCACACCGACTGCGGATGACCGGTGTGCACCGGCCCCACCGGCAGCGGCGTCCGTCCGTAGAAGCCGGTACCCATCCGGGTGCCGAGCTCCAGGGTGGAGAGCCGGCCCGCGCCGAGGGCGAGCGAGCTCACCTCGGCGGGCAGCGGCTCCACACGGCTCAGCTTCTCCAGGAGCGGCGCACCGCCGTCCTTCGCCGGGACGGCCTTGAAGGCGGACCAGTCGGAGGAGGACGTACCACCGACGACGGCCGCGCCCCCGCCCGCGATCTGGGTGAGCTCCGCCTCGGCCTTCGCCAGGAGGGTCTGCGAGCGCCCGTCGGGGTGCAGCGCGACGAGCCGCCGCTTCAGGGAGGCGTCCTCGCCGGAGGCCTGGTCCACAGCGAGGACCCAGTCGCCGACGAGGGCGACACGGTCGGTGCCCAGGCCCTCGGGGAGGGCGATCGTCTGCTCGGCGCCGGTCAGCGCCGCACGCTGCCGCACGTGGACGGTGCGGTTCTTGTCGATCCAGGCGATCCGCTCGGGGCTCACGGCCACCGGCGCGGAGAGCGCGGTCCCGGGCGGGGTGGGAGCCGGGATCACGGTCATCTGCCCCGTGCGCAGGTCGACGACGCCGAGGTCGGAGTAGCCGTACGCGGCCGGGTCGCCGGAGCGGCCGAAGCGGAGGACGGCGACGGACTCGTCGCCGGCGACGAGCGGCGCCGCGTGCAGGTAGGCGCCCTCGGGCCAGCCGGTGACGGGCGTGCGGGTCCCGTTCGGGTCGTCGGCGCGCACCAGGGAGTAGCCGGTGGTCGTGGAGTGGTCCCCGGCGGAGGCGTACTGCTGGAAGAGCAGGGTGGAGCCGAGCAGCCCGCGGTAGCTCGCGTCGGCCGGCATGCCGAGCGACTGCTCGGTGCCGGTCTCCAGGTCTCGGACGGCATGGACGCCGATGCCGTGCTGGACGTACAGGTAGCGCCCGCCGGTGCCGGACTCGGCGAAGGGCAGGGCCGCCGTCGTCCCGTACCCCAGCGGAACGCTCTTCGTGGGGTCGGTGAGGTCGGTCCACTCCAGCTGCCCGCCGTCGGGCCGGTCGGGGTCCTCCGTCTCGTGCACGTACCCCGTGGGGCCGGCCGCGGTGACGGTCACCTTCCGGGGCACGGCCCGCCAGTTCGGCGCGATGTCGAGCTGGTCGACGCCGACGATCGGCGACGCCTGGGCGACCACGGCGGGCGAGAGGCCGGCGGCCGTGGCGAGGAGCGCGGTGGCGAGGACGGCTGTACGCGTGCGCGGGCGCCGCACGCGGGCGAAACGAGACAAAGAGAGGTCCCTCCCCAGGGCAACCGGATGACCGGCTGAGCGTATCCGCATCCTTGTTCGCATTCGCCCGAACGACCCTGCGGAGTCCCGGAAACGAGACAGGGCCCGTACCAGCACCGAAGTGCTCGTACGGGCCCTGCTCAGGGTGTTACACGGACTCAGCCGTTGCGCTTCCAGCGCGGCTTGTCGTCACGACGGCCGAAGGAGCCACCGGTCGAACCGGTCGAGCCGGTGCCGCGGTGCTCGTCACGACGGCCGTACGGGCGGTCGCCGCCGCCGGTGCGGAAGCCGCCGGCGGGGCGGTCGTCGCGACGGTCGCGGTTGAACGGACGGTCGCTGCCACGGTGGCCGCCGGCCGGACGGTCGTTGTCACGGCGCTCGAAGGGGCGGCCGCCACGGTCGTCACGGTTGAAGCCACCCGAGGGGCGGTCGTCACGGCGGAAACCACCGGAGGACGGACGGTCGTTGTCGCGGCGGAAGCCACCACGGTCACCGCCACGGTCATCGCGGTTGAAGCCACCCGACGGACGGTCGTCACGGCGGAAACCACCGGAGGACGGACGGTCGTTGTCGCGGCGGAAGCCACCACGGTCGCCACCACGGTCATCGCGGTTGAAGCCACCCGACGGACGGTCGTCGCGACGGAAGCCACCGGACGGACGGTCGTTGTCGCGGCGGAAGCCACCACGGTCACCGCCACGGTCGTCACGGTTGAAGCCACCCGACGGACGGTCGTCGCGACGGAAGCCACCGGACGGACGGTCGTTGTCGCGGCGGAAGCCACCACGGTCGCCACCACGGTCGTCACGGCGGAAGCCGCCACGGTCGCCACCGCGGTCGCCGCCACGGTCACGGCGCTCGTAGTTGCCGCGGTCGTCGCGGGCCGGACGCTCCTCGCGGCGCGCCTCCTCGGCGCGCGCGGCACGCTCGGCCTCGGCGGCAGCCGCCGCGACCTCGGCCTCGGCGGCCTCGGCCATCTCGGCCACGGCGGCCTCCGGGTCCTCGCCGCGCTCACGGGCGGCGCGGGCCACCAGGCGGTCGGCCTCCTCGCGGAGCTCGACGGCACGGCGCTGGAGGCGCTCGAGCTGCTTGGTCAGCTCGACGACCTCGCGCTCGGCCTGCTTGGCCGAGTTGTTCGCGGAGTCGGCCTGGACCTCGGTCAGGGACCGGGCACCGGTGATCTCGGCGACCTCGGGCTCGAAGGCGCCGGCGCTCTGGATGATGTGGCGCGAGGCGTCGACGCCCGCGTCCTCCATCAGCCGGAAGATCTGGCGGCGCTGGTGCGGCAGCGACAGCGAGACGACGACACCGGACTTGCCGGCTCGGGCCGTACGGCCGGAGCGGTGCAGGTAGTCCTTGTGGTCACCGGCCGGGTCCACGTTCAGGACCAGGTCGATGCCGTCGACGTGGATGCCTCGGGCGGCGACGTCGGTGGCGACGAGCGCGTTGACGTAGCCGTCCTTGAAGTCGGCGAGCACGCGGGTACGGGCGCCCTGCGTCATGCCGCCGTGCAGCGCGTCGGCCTTCACGCCGGACTCGACGAGCTGCTCGGCGATGCGGTCGGCGCCCAGCTGGGTGCGGACGAAGATGATCGTGCGGCCCTTGCGGGCGGCGATGGCGGCCGTGACCGGCGCCTTGTCCTTCGGCTTCACGACGAGGACGTGGTGCGACATGGTCGAGACGTTGCCCTGGGCGCTGTCGACCTCGTGGCTGATCGGGTTGTTCAGGTAGCGCTTGACGAGCGTGCCGATCTCGTTCTCCATCGTGGCGGAGAAGAGCATGCGCTGGCCGCCGGCCGGCACCTGGTCGAGCAGCTCGGTGACCTCGGGCAGGAAGCCCAGGTCGGACATCTGGTCGGCCTCGTCGAGGACCGCGACCTGGACGTTCTCCAGGGAGCAGGCGCCACGGTTGATGATGTCGCGCAGTCGGCCCGGGGTGGCGACGAGGATGTCGACGCCGCGCTCGAGGGCGTAGATCTGGTTGCCCATGGACGTACCGCCGCAGACGACCTTGATCTTCAGGCCGAGCACGTCGCCGTACGGCTGAAGGGCGTCCGCGACCTGCATCGCGAGCTCACGGGTCGGGGTGAGGATGACCGCGCGGGGCTTCTTCTTCTCGGTGTGACCGCCGGCCAGCTGGGCCAGGGTGGGCAGACCGAAGGAGAGGGTCTTGCCGGAGCCCGTACGGCCACGGCCGAGGATGTCCTTGCCGGCCAGGGCGTCCGGGATGGTCGCCGCCTGGATCGGGAAGGGGGTCGTCACGCCGTTCTGCGCGAGCTTGCGCACGACGCCCTCGGGCAGACCGAGGTCCGCGAAGGTGACGGTGGGCTCCTCGTCGGCGTCGTCGGACTCGGCGGAGTCCTCGACGTCGTCGAAGTCGGTGGTGTCGTCGATGTCGACGTCGGCCTGAGCGTCGACGGGGGCCGCGGCCTCGGTGGCGACGGTCTCGGTGGCCACTACGGCCTCGACGATCTCGTCGTTCTCGGGCATGACGGCGTGGTCAGAACTGAAAATGGACATGCGAAATGCGAAACCTTCCGGAGTCTCGGCACGCGCCCGTCAACTCCGTGAATTCGCAAATCGACCGCCTCAATGCGGTCAGCCACGGCTAGGGAGAGTACGCGCCACACGGCGCTCTTCTGTGTCGGCGCCGGGCAATGGGATCAAACGATCTACCACCATACGCACCCTCCCCCACCTATGGCAAACCGGACTCCGTCACACCGGCCCGACCTGCGGTGATGCCGCCGGCTCCGAAGGGGCTCCGGGCCCGTCCGCCGCCCGCATCGCACCCAGCTGGGTCTCGGGTCCGGGGGTCGGCGGATCGGTCGGGTTGGAGGTCGGCTCCGGAGTCGGTTCCGGGGTGGGCTCGGTGGTCGGCTCCGGCGTCGGGGTCTCGGTCGGGTTCGGGGTCGGCTCCGGCGTCGGCGTCACGCCGCCGTCGCCACCCGGGCCGCCGGCCCCGCCGCCGTTGTCACCGCTCCCCGCGCCGCCGTCACCGCCGCCGTTGCCCCCGCTGCCCCCGCTACCGCCGTTCGCGCCGTTCCCCCCGTTCCCGCCGCTTCCGCCGTCGCCGGGGCCCCCGCCCGTGCCGTGCTGGCCGCCGGCGGCGCCACCGTTTCCGCCGCCCGTCTGCCCGGGCTTGGGGGTGCCGTCGATCCCGGCGATGCCGCCCGGGGGCAGCTCGGCGCCCGGCGAGGGCTTCGTGGTGGTGGTCGGCGAGCCGCTCGGCACCGGGGACTTCGCGCCCCCGCCGGCCGCGTCGGGCCCGCCCTGCTCCGGCTGCCCGTTCCAGGAACCGCCGCCCCCGTCCGGGAGTCCGGCGCCGCCGCCCGCCTCGGACGCCACACCGCGCTTCCCGCCGGACGCGCCGGGCACCGGCTTCGCCCCCTCGTCACTCACGCTCATACAGCCGCTCAGACCGGCACAGGCCGCGACGGCCAGCGCGGCGGCGGCCCATCTCACACGGGTGGGCAAACGGGTGGGCAAATGGCGCACGGGGGCACCTCCAGGGACACAACAGGCAGGAACGGAACGCGTTGCCCTGCCCAACTCCCTGGGCGCCACAAGGGACACGCCTCGGCTCAGCCGTAGCCCAGCGCGTGCAGCCGCTCGTCGTCGATGCCGAAGTGGTGGGCGATCTCGTGGACCACCGTGATCTCGGTCTCCGCGACCACGTCCGCCCGCGACTCGCACATCCGCAGCGTCGGACCCCGGTAGATCGTGATCCGGTCCGGCAGCACCCCGGCGTACCACTCACCGCGCTCGGTCAGCGGCGTCCCCTCGTAGAGCCCGAGCAGCTCGGGATCGTCCGGGGCGGGCTCGTCCTCCACGAACACCGCGACGTTGTCCATCAGCCGGGCGAGTTCCGGGGGAATCCGGTCCAGGGCCTCGGCGACAAGTTCCTCGAACTCCTCGCGCGTCATCTCCAGCACGCGCCCATTGTCCCCCCGTCAGGGGGACACGACCGGGGTGCGCGGAAACCGTTTTGGCGATCGCGGCCGACATCCCATATGCTTCTCACGTCCCCGACGCGCTGAGAAGCGCCCCGGCGGGCCCTTAGCCCTCATCGTCTAGTGGCCCAGGACGCCGCCCTTTCAAGGCGGTAGCACGGGTTCGAATCCCGTTGGGGGTACGCATTAACGTGTGCGAGACTTGTCTCGCACATTGCAAGGCTCTGTGGAGCAGTTGGTTAGCTCGCCACCCTGTCAAGGTGGAGGTCGCGGGTTCAAGTCCCGTCAGAGTCGCTGAGGCTGGAAACAGTCTCGTGGCTGGGTAGCTCAGTTGGTACGAGCGATCGCCTGAAAAGCGATAGGTCGCCGGTTCGACCCCGGCCCCAGCCACAAACAGAAGGCCCCGTTCGAAAGAACGGGGCCTTCGTCGTTCTCCGGGTTCTCCGGAGACGCCGAGTCCCCCTGGACCGATTCCGTACGGGGAAGGGGCCCGCGCCCCTTCCCCGTCTCCGGTCACGCCTCCTCGCGCTCCCGCGTACGGCTCCCCCGCCGGCCCCGCAGCGCGAGCGCCACCGCCACCACGGCCACCACCGCGACGAGCAGCGCCCAGTCCGGGACCGCGCGCCCCAGCCCGGCCACCCGCTCCTCCACGGCGAACGACTCGTCCACCGAGAGCAGTCCCGGCAGCGCCGTCGTCCCGTCGAAGACCAGGAAGAGCGTGCCGAGGGCGATGAAGAACAGGCCCGAAAGCACCGAGGTCGAGTGGAGCGTGAGCGGCCCGACCCGGAGCGGCCGGCCGCGCAGCCAGCGGCGCCGGCCCAGGTCGTACCGCTCCCAGAGCAGCGCGAGGACGAAGAGCGGGACCGCCATGCCCAGCGCGTACACCGCGAGGAGCAGCCCGCCGTACGCCGGACTGCCGCTCAGCGCCGCCACCGTCAGGACGCTGCCCAGGATCGGGCCCGCGCAGAAGCCCGCGAGGCCGTAGACCAGGCCGAGGGCGTAGACGGAGAGCGCCGACGTGGGCCGGATGCGGCCGCTCGCCTCGGCGATGCGGCGGGAGGCGAAGCCCAGGCCGAGGAGCTGGAGGACGCCGAGCCCGATGATCAGCCAGCCGCCTGCGGTCACCAGGAGGTCCCGGTTGCCGTAGAAGAAGCGGCCCGCGAAGGACCCGGCCGCACCCAGCGGGACGAGGGTGGTCGCCAGGCCCGCGTAGAGGATCCCGGTCCTGGCCACCAGCTTCGCGCGCGTGTCGATCGAGTACGCGAAGAAGGCGGGCAGGAGCAGGGCGCTGCACGGGCTGAGGAGGGCGAGCAGGCCGCCGAGGAACGCGGCGAAGTATCCGATGCCGGAGGTCACTGCCCGGCGCCCGGCTTCTTCGCGGCCTTCGCCGTCTTCGCCGCCGCCTCGATGGCCTCGGTGAAGGTCTCCAGGGGCTGCGCGCCCGCGATCGGGCGGCCGTTGACGAGGAAGGACGGGGTGGAGGTCGCGCCGAGGCCGTACCCCTGCTCCTGGTCCTTGCGGACGGCCTCGCGGGCCGCCGTCCCGTCGGTGTCCTTCGCGAACCGGGCCGCGTCGGGGACGCCGGCCTCCTTCGCGAGGGCCGCGAGCCGGTCCTTCCCGAAGCCCTTCTCCTTGGCCCCCTCGGCGTACGCGGCCTTGTGGAACTCCCAGAACCGGCCCTGCTGTCCGGCGGCCCAGGAGGCGCGGGCGACGGCCTCCGACTCCTCGCCGAAGATCGGGAAGTTCCGCCACTCGATGCGGAGGACGCCCTCGTCCACGTACTTCTTCACGAGGACCGGCTCGGTGTCCCGGGCGAACTTCCCGCAGTAGCCGCATTTGAAGTCGGCGTACTCGATGAGGACGACGGGTGCGTCGGCCCGGCCCAGGGCGAGCTTGTCGGAGGCGTCGCGGCGGGCGTACGCCTCCAGCTCGGGGTAGACGCCGGCGGACGGGTCGGCGGAGACCTCGGCGACGGCGGACGAGCCGGCCGCGCCGTCGGCGGCCGGCTTGGTGGCGGTGTACGAGACGACGCCGAGCAGCACGGCGGCGGCCGCCACCCCGGAGACGATCATGATCGGCTTGGACTTGGACATGCGGAAGCGCTCCTGAGGAGGAAGAGGGGAAGGAGAGGGACGGCGGAGAGCGGCCGCCCGTCTACACCCTCATCAGGGTCGACAGCTCCACCGGTGACGGCGCCGCGCGCTCGGGCGGCTCCCGTCCCGGCGCGGTCCCCCGCCCGTCCGGCTCGCCGTGCCGGACCGCGCACGGCGTCCGGTCGGCGGCGAGGGCGGGCAGCAGCTCCGCGAAGCCGCCCGCCCGGGGCGGCAGGAGGGGATCGGAGGCGCCCGCCTCCGCGGTGTGACCCGGATCGCACCCCGGCACGGCGGCGCCCATGGTGACGGCGCCCATGACGGCCCCGGTCGCGTGCGGGGCGGCGGAGGCGGAGGAGCGGGAGGCGGAGGCAGCGGCGTGGGAGGCGGTGGAGGCGTAGGCCGCCGGCGCCGTCGTCCCGCAGACCAGCAGGCCGAGCACCAGACCCGCCAGCGCGGCGAAGGCCGCCAGGGCGCGGGTGGTGCGGAACATGCGATACCTCTCGGGTCCGGTCGACGTGCCCGAAATAGTACGCACCCGTCACCCGGAAATCGGTTCGCCGCTTCTCGTCCGCAGGTGCGATCCTGGGGTCCGTATGTCTACTTCCTTCGCCGCCCTCCAGTCCGTCCTGGCCGAGGTCTCGCTGCGGGACTCGCACCGGCTCGGCCGTCGTCTCGAAGGCGCCCGCCGCATCCGTAAGCCCGAGGCCCGTGAGGCCGTCCTGGACGAGATCGCCGCCGAGGCGGCCAAGGCCAAGGAACGCGTCGACGGGCGTGCCTCCCGCGTGCCCCCGGTCACGTACCCCGAGCAGCTGCCCGTCTCGCAGAAGAAGGACGAGATCCTGGAGGCGATACGCGACCACCAGGTCGTGATCGTCGCCGGTGAGACGGGTTCGGGAAAGACCACCCAGATCCCGAAGATCTGCCTGGAGCTCGGCCGGGGCGTCCGGGGCATGATCGGGCACACCCAGCCCCGCCGGATCGCCGCCCGCACGGTCGCCGAGCGCGTCGCCGAGGAGCTGAGGACCCCGCTGGGCGAGGCCGTCGGCTGGAAGGTCCGCTTCACCGACCAGGTGAACCCGGACGCGACCTTCGTGAAGCTGATGACGGACGGCATCCTGCTCGCCGAGATCCAGACGGACCGCGAGCTGCGCGCCTACGACACGATCATCATCGACGAGGCCCACGAGCGGTCCCTCAACATCGACTTCCTGCTCGGCTATCTGGCCCAGCTGCTGCCGAAGCGCCCCGACCTCAAGGTCGTCATCACCTCCGCGACGATCGACCCGGAGCGCTTCTCCCGCCACTTCGGGGACGCCCCGATCGTCGAGGTCTCCGGCCGTACGTACCCGGTCGAGGTCCGCTACCGGCCGCTCCTTGAAGAGGACGGCGAGGAGTCGGACCGGGACCAGATCACCGCGATCTGCGAGGCCGTCGAGGAGCTGCAGTCCGAGGGCCCCGGCGACGTCCTCGTCTTCCTCTCCGGCGAGCGCGAGATCCGGGACACCGCGGACGCGCTCCTCAAGCGGAACCTGCGGAACACCGAGGTCCTCCCCCTCTACGCCCGCCTGTCGCACGCCGAGCAGCACCGCGTCTTCCAGGCCCACACCGGCCGCCGGATCGTGCTCGCCACGAACGTCGCCGAGACCTCCCTGACCGTCCCCGGCATCAAGTACGTGGTCGATCCGGGCACCGCCCGCATCTCCCGCTACTCGCACCGGACCAAGGTCCAGCGCCTGCCGATCGAGGCGGTCAGCCAGGCCAGCGCCAACCAGCGCAAGGGCCGCTGCGGCCGTACGTCGGACGGCATCTGCATCCGCCTGTACTCGGAGGACGACTTCCTGTCGCGTCCGGAGTTCACGGACGCCGAGATCCTCCGTACGAACCTGGCCTCCGTCATCCTCCAGATGACCGCTGCCGGCCTCGGCGACATCGAGAAGTTCCCCTTCATCGACCCGCCGGACCACCGCAACATCCGCGACGGCGTGCAGCTCCTCCAGGAGCTCGGCGCGATCGACCCGGCGGAGAAGGACCCGAAGAAGCGGCTCACCCCGCAGGGCCGGAAGCTCTCCCAGCTGCCCGTGGACCCGCGGCTCGCCCGCATGGTCCTGGAGGCGGACAAGAACGGCTGTGTCCGCGAGGTCATGGTGATCGCGGCCGCGCTCTCCATCCAGGACCCGCGCGAGCGGCCGTCCGAGAAGCAGGCGCAGGCCGATCAGCAGCACGCCCGCTTCAAGGACGAGGCGAGCGACTTCTCCGCCTACCTGAACCTGTGGCGGTACGTCCGCGAGCAGCAGAAGGAGCGGGGTTCCAGCTCCTTCCGCCGGATGTGCAAGCAGGAGTACCTGAACTTCCTCCGCATCCGCGAGTGGCAGGACATCTACGCGCAGCTGCGGACCGTGGCCAAGCAGATGGGCATCCATCTCAACGAGGAGGACGCGCCGGAACAGTCCGTGCACGTCTCCCTCCTCGCGGGTCTCCTGAGCCACATCGGTCTCAAGGACGTGAAGGACGGGGCCAAGAACGACTACCTGGGTGCCCGCAGCGCCAAGTTCGCGATCTTCCCGGGTTCGGCGCTCTTCAAGAAGCCCCCGCGGTTCGTCATGTCGGCGGAGCTCGTGGAGACCTCGCGCCTCTGGGCCCGGGTCAACGCCCGGATCGAGCCCGAGTGGATCGAGCCGCTCGCCGAGCACCTGACGAAGAAGACGTACAGCGAGCCGCACTGGGAGAAGGACCAGGCGGCCGTGATGGCCTTCGAGAAGGTGACGCTGTACGGCGTGCCGATCGTCGCCGACCGCAAGGTGAACTACGGCCGGATCGACCCGGAGGTCTCCCGCGACCTGTTCATCCGGAACGCCCTGGTCGAGGGCGACTGGCGCACCCACCACAAGTTCTTCTCCGACAACCGCAAGCTCCTCACCGAGGTCGAGGAGCTGGAGCACCGCGCCCGGCGCCGGGACATCCTCGTCGACGACGAGACGCTCTTCGACTTCTACGACAAGCGCGTCCCCGAACACGTCGTGTCCGGAGCCCACTTCGACTCCTGGTGGAAGCACAAGCGCCACGAGGAGCCCGAGTTCCTCGACTTCGAGCGCGAGATGCTCATCAACGAGAAGGCCGCGGGCGTCACCAAGGACGACTATCCGGACTCCTGGCGGCAGGGCCCGCTGAAGTTCCGGGTGACGTACCAGTTCGAGCCGGGCGCGGACGCGGACGGCGTGACCGTCCACATCCCGCTCCAGGTGCTGAACCAGGTGACGGACGAGGGCTTCGAGTGGCAGATCCCGGGTCTGCGCGCGGAGGTCGTCACGGAGCTGATCCGCTCCCTGCCGAAGCCGATACGCCGCCACTACGTCCCCGCGCCGAACTTCGCGACCCGCTTCCTGGACGCGGTCGTGCCCGTGCAGGAGCCGCTGGCGGGCGCGCTCGCCCGCGAGCTCCAGCGGATGGTCGGCGTCCCGGTCACCGCCGAGGACTTCGACTGGGCGAAGGTGCCCGAGCACCTCAAGGTCACGTTCCGGATCGTCGACGAGCGGCGCCGCAAGCTCGCCGAGGACAAGGACCTGGAGACACTGCGGCTCCAGCTGCGTCCCAAGGCCCGTAAGGCGCTCTCCCAGGCCGCTGCGGCGGCGACGGGCGGCCCGGACGGCTCCGGGCCCTCTCTGGAGCGCACAGGGCTCACGGAGTGGACGATCGGCACGCTCACGAAGGTCTTCGAGACCAAGCGGGGCGGCCAGCCGGTCAAGGCGTACCCGGCGCTCGTGGACGAGGGCGCGACCGTCGCCGTACGGCTCTTCGACACGGAGGCCGAGCAGGCGCAGGCGATGTGGCGGGGCACCCGGAAGCTGATCATGCTGAACATCCCGGTGAACCCGGCGAAGTTCGCCTCGGACAAGCTGACCAACCAGCAGAAGCTGGCCCTGTCCTCGAACCCGCACGGCTCGATCCAGGCCCTCTTCGACGACTGCGCGACCGCCGCGGCCGACAAGCTGATCGCCGACCACGGCGGGCCGGCCTGGGACGAGGAGTCCTTCCGGAAGCTGTACGACAAGGTCCGCGCGGACCTCGTGGACACGACCGTACGGACGGTGGGGCAGGTCCAGCAGATCCTGGCGGCCTGGCAGGCCTGCCAGCGCCGGCTCAAGTCCACCAACAGCCTGGCGCTGATCAACAACCTCACGGACGTGCGCGAGCAGCTGGCGTGGCTGGTGCCCGCGGGCTTCGTGACCCGTACGGGACTCAAGCGGCTCCCGGACCTGATGCGGTATCTGGTGGCGGTGGACCGGCGGCTCCAGCAGATGGCGACCGGCGTCCAGCGGGACACCACCCGCATGGAGAAGGTCCACGAGATGCTCGACGAGTACGCGTGGCTGCTCGAACAGCTCCCGAAGGGGCGCCCGGTGCCCTCCGAGGTGACCGACATCCGCTGGATGATCGAGGAGCTGCGGGTGAGCTACTTCGCGCACGCGCTGGGCACGGCGTACCCGGTCTCGGACAAGCGGATCGTGAAGGCGATCGACGCGGCGGCCCCGTAGCGGGGCCCTGCCGTCGGTGAGTTCGACCAGACCGCTGACCTGCTGTACAGTCTCTCTCGCAGCCACTTACGAGGGGTTGCGAGCAAGGTCCTGTGGAGCAGTTGGTTAGCTCGCCACCCTGTCAAGGTGGAGGTCGCGGGTTCAAGTCCCGTCAGGATCGCTTTCACGAAGGCCCGCATCGCGAGATGCGGGCCTTCGTCGTGTTCCCGTCTCTTGACGGCGCGGGGCGCCCGCCGGTACCCCGGACTCAGGGACTCGGGGGACCGCACCGGAGGGGGTCGCGCATGGCCGCGGCGTCGGCGGCACGACACGACACGCGAGCGCTGCTGCGCGCCCATCTGGCGGCCGCTTCCCGCTACGGACACCTCACGGCGCACTGCGTGGTCTGCCATCGCCTCCTGGAGCTCGTCATGGAGTTCCCGGACGCCGAGGAGCCGGAGCCGGCGGTGGAGGACGAAAGTCCCACGGACCCATGACCAACGGCGGGTTGAAAGCGATCCGGGGAGTGGCAGGCTGGTGAATGGCAAGACTTCGCCAGTGTGACGGGTGTCACCGAACGAGTTTCCCGAACGCCTTCACTTACACCCCTCCTACACCGGCCCGATTTAATATGTGCAATTGCACCACCCTTCGCAGAGTGGCGCCGGGCACAAAAAAGATCGCGCCAGACCCGGCGGAGTCCAGCGCGATCGTTGACGAAGGCCTGTTGGGGCAGGATTCCGTCGGCAGTACTAGGGGTGGGCGACCGGATTGGGGGATCCGGACAGGCCCGGTGTTACAGGGTGCTGCGGGGTGTTGAGCGAGCCTCAGGCCTCGCTGCGCTGCTGCGGAATACCCGCGAGCAGTGCGCGAACCTCGGCCTCGCGGTACCGGCGGTGCCCACCCAGGGTGCGGATGGACGTGAGCTTGCCCGCCTTCGCCCAACGGGTCACCGTCTTCGGGTCCACACGGAACATCGTGGCAACCTCGGCAGGGGTCAGCAGCGGCTCGGCATCAGGGGTGCGAGCGGTCATGAGCGGCCTCCTCGGGAGAACCGAACCAATCTCGGTTCTTTCCTCTAAATTCTGCACCTTGACCCGCCTTGCCCGAAATGGCAGAAGCGGGCCGAGTCGGTTATAGGACGAACGGCTTGTCCTCGGCACTACAACTACACCATCCGTCCAGCCACGTCGGCCAAACCGATGGAATTGCCCTCGCAGGTGTTCATCAGCGGCGGAAGTCGATGGACCATGCCATAACGGACAGTCACGCGGCTGTGACGATCAGTCACAGAGCGATCAGGAGTCCTCAGACCCCCCATAGAGTGCAATGCTGAGCGTTCCGCCCAAACTTGGACGGAAGGAACCCTCCCCGGACTCCTTGTCCTATTTTGGCACGAGGGTGGGTGATGGGCGCAAGGGTGCGTTAAGTGCTATCCGTCACGCTTGAGCCAAAGGCCCGGATCAGGACCAACGTCCCCGGCGCGGGTGTGCCGAAAGACCCCGCCGCGAAGAGAGCGGCGAGAGGCCCCGGAGCCGTCGGGTCCGGATGCCTGAAGATCATTTACCCCAGCCGGACATGTCTTGTCGATGGCGACCTGACGAAGATGCCCGACTGATGTCAGTTCGCGCCCCGCAGGTCCCTGACGACCCGCCAGCGCTCCGCGAGCCGGCCGTACACCTCACTGGCCCGCTCGCCGTCCCCCGCCCGCAGCGCGGCGATCCCCTCCGCCATCTCCGCCGCCGACCGGTCCTGCGCCAGCCACTCCTCCGTGACCGCGTGCACCAGGCCCCCGAAGTCCAGCTCCACGAGCGCCCGCGGATGGAACTCCTCCAGCCACCGGCCCACGTCGACCAGACCCTCCGTCATCGGGCCCTCCTCGATCGACTCCCGCAGGGCCCGCAGCGCCCTCGCCAGCCGCCGCCGCGCCTGCGCCATCGTCGTCCGGTAGCGCAGCACCGGCGCCGCCTCCGGGCCGCCCGGCTCGTACCCCCGGTCCTCGTCCCCGAAGAGCGCGAACCAGCGCAGCGGCACCTGCCAGACCGCCGTACGGATCCACGGCCGGGCGTCCGGGTTCCGCGCGAGCCACCGCTCGTAGTCGCCGGCCACCTGCTCCCGCACCACCGGCGGCAGCATCGCGTCGAGCGCCGGCCCCGGATACCCGTCGGCCAGCAGCTCCTGGACGGCCAGCCAGCTCCGCAGCCGGGTCCGCCACGGGCAGATCACCACCACCCCGTCCACGTGTGCGACGAAGGCCTCCCCGCTCTCCTGGACCGGCACCGGCACCGGGGGCGTCGGCAGCAGGTCGGCGAGCGAGCGCCGCAGCTCCTCCTGCGCCCCCGGCGTGCGCGGCCTGCGGGCGTACCGGGCCCAGTGGCTCCGCTCCGGCTCGGGGAACGCGGCCAGCGGCTCGTACACCCGCAGGTAGGACGCGTAGGGGACGAGGACCGAGGAGGCGACCGACATGCCGCGAATCCTTCCACGGAGGTACTCCGCGAGGGGGTGATCCCGAACGAGAGAGGGTGATCCTGAGCACTGCTGCCGATCTACGCACAGGTAGGACTTACTCTCTTGCCGAACTGGTCCTCCCCCACCCGCAGGGAGGGCCGCAACCGCCGCTTCGTACTTGGGAGTCACCACCGTGACCGATGTGACCGGCGTTCCTGTCGTTCCCGCAGACGTGCTGCACACCTTGTTCCACTCGGAGCAGGGTGGCCACGAGCAAGTCGTGCTCTGCCAGGACCGCGCCACCGGCCTCAAGGCCGTCATCGCCATCCACTCCACCGCCCTGGGCCCGGCCCTCGGCGGAACCCGCTTCTACCCGTACGCGACCGAGGCCGAGGCGATCGCCGACGCGCTCAACCTCTCGCGCGGGATGTCGTACAAGAACGCCATGGCCGGCCTCGACCACGGCGGCGGCAAGGCCGTCATCATCGGGGACCCGGAGACGATCAAGACCGACGAGCTGCTGCTCGCCTACGGCCGCATGGTGGCCTCCCTCGGCGGCCGCTACGTGACGGCCTGCGACGTCGGCACCTACGTCGCCGACATGGACGTCGTGGCCCGCGAGAACCAGTGGACCACCGGCCGCTCCCCCGAGAACGGCGGCGCCGGCGACTCCTCGGTCCTCACCGCCTTCGGCGTCTTCCAGGGCATGCGCGCCTCCGCGCAGACCCTGTGGGGCGACCCGACCCTGCGCGGCCGCAAGGTCGGCGTCGCGGGCGTCGGCAAGGTCGGCCACTACCTCGTCGAGCACCTCCTGGAGGACGGCGCCGAGGTCGTCATCACCGACGTGCGCGAGGAGTCGGTCCGCCGGATCACCGACAAGCACCCGCAGGTCACCGTCGTCGCCGACACCGACGCGCTGATCCGCGTCGAGGGCCTGGACGTCTACGCGCCCTGCGCGCTCGGCGGCGCCCTGAACGACGAGACCGTGCCCGTCCTCACCGCGAAGATCGTCTGCGGCGCGGCCAACAACCAGCTCGCGCACCCCGGCGTCGAGAAGGACCTGTCGGACCGCGGGATCCTCTACGCGCCCGACTACGTGGTCAACGCCGGTGGCGTGATCCAGGTCGCCGACGAGCTCCACGGCTTCGACTTCGACCGGTGCAAGGCGAAGGCCACGAAGATCTTCGACACCACGCTGGCCATATTCGCACGTGCGAAGGCGGACGGGATTCCGCCGGCCGCCGCCGCCGACCGGATCGCCGAGCAGCGGATGGCGGAGGCCCGACGGGGCTGATGCCCTGTCCGGCCTCGCGGAGGATCGGCCCGCCGTCGGAGGGCACCGGGAGAGACATCGCTCACCCCTCCCGGCGGGTCGACCCTCAAGAAGAGGTTAAAATCGCGATTGACCAGCGAGGAAAGGGCGCCTCGAAGGTTCTGTACCGAGGTATGTGATGCGCACGGCGTACCGTAGAGCCGAGGAAACAGGTACCGTTGAAGCCCTACGGGCCGGTCTCTCTTTCGAGAGTCCGTTCCGAATCATGAACGCGTGTCAAGACTCTGGGGTCATCGAGCCCCGTCACCGAGGGGGTCGAGCCATGGGGCGCGGCCGGGCAAAGGCCAAGCAGACCAAGGTCGCCCGCCAGCTGAAGTACAGCAGCGGCGGGACTGACCTGTCGCGTCTGGCCAATGAGCTGGGCGCTTCGACTTCGAACCAGCCGCCGAATGGCGAGCCGTTCGAGGACGACGACGAGGAAGACGACCCGTACGCGCAGTACGCGGATCTCTACGACGATGACGACGAGGACGAGGACGACGAGTCCGGTCCGACCTCGTCCCCGCGTCGCGGTTGACCTTCTGAATCACCGAAACCCGGTCCGGTACACCCGGCCGGGTTTCTGTGCTGTCCTGCGCCGTACGGAAACGGACACGGACAGAGACATACGGATACGGGAGCGGCCCGGCGGTACCCCCTGAGGGGCGCTGCCGGGCCGCTGCCGTACCGCTGACTAGCTCGCGTACGTGCCGACCAGCTCCGCGCCGGTCGTGTGCGCGCCGCGCTCGGTGATCTCGCCCGCGACCCAGGACTCGACCCCGCGGTCCGCGAGGGTCGTCAGGGCCACGTCCACGGAGTCGGCCGGCACGACGGCCATCATGCCGACGCCCATGTTCAGCGTCTTCTCCAGCTCCAGGCGCTCCACCTGACCGGCCTTCCCGACCAGGTCGAAGATCGCGTCCGGGGCCCAGGTGGAACGGTCGACCGTGGCGTGCAGGCCGTCCGGGATCACCCGGGCCAGGTTGGCCGCGAGGCCACCGCCCGTGATGTGGCTGTACGCGTGGACGTCCGTGGTCCGGGTGAGGGCCAGGCAGTCCAGCGAGTAGATCTTGGTGGGCTCCAGGAGCTCCTCGCCGAGGGTCCGGCCCAGCTCCTCGACCTGCTGGTCCAGGCTCATCCCGGCGCGGTCGAAGAGGACGTGCCGGACGAGCGAGTACCCGTTGGAGTGAAGACCCGAGGAGGCCATGGCGATGACCGCGTCCCCCGTACGGATGCGATCGGCGCCGAGCAGCCGGTCGTACTCCACGACACCCGTGCCGGCGCCCGCGACGTCGAAGTCGTCCGGGCCGAGGAGGCCCGGGTGCTCCGCGGTCTCGCCGCCGACCAGGGCGCAGCCGGCGAGGACGCAGCCCTCGGCGATGCCCTTGACGATGGCGGCGACCCGCTCCGGGTGGACCTTGCCGACGCAGATGTAGTCGGTCATGAAGAGCGGCTCGGCGCCGCAGACGACGATGTCGTCCATGACCATCGCGACCAGGTCGTGGCCGATCGTGTCGTACACGCCCATCTGGCGGGCGATGTCGACCTTCGTGCCGACGCCGTCGGTCGCCGAGGCGAGCAGCGGACGCTCGTAGCGCTTGAGGGCGGAGGCGTCGAAGAGGCCGGCGAAACCGCCGAGGCCACCGAGGACCTCGGGGCGCTGCGTCTTCTTCACCCACTCCTTCATGAGCTCGACGGCGCGGTCGCCCGCCTCGATGTCGACGCCCGCGGACGCGTAGCTGGCACCAGTGGTCTCAGACATGCTGAAGAACTTTCGTGTCGTACTGCGGTTGCAGCGGGGTCTTACGGGCGACGCAGGGCGTCGGCGGCCGCGGTGGCGGCCGGGCCGGCGGCCAGCTCGGTCTCCAGGAGCTGCTTGCCGAGGAGCTCGGGGTCCGGAAGCTCCATCGGGTACTCGCCGTCGAAGCAGGCACGGCAGAGGTTCGGCTTCTGGATCGTGGTCGCCTCGATCATCCCCTCCAGGGAGATGTACGAGAGCGAGTCCGCACCGAGCGACTTGCCGATCTCCTCGATCGACATGCCGTTGGCGATCAGCTCCGCACGGGTGGCGAAGTCGATGCCGAAGAAGCAGGGCCACTTCACCGGCGGCGAGGAGATCCGGATGTGGATCTCGGCCGCGCCGGCCTCGCGGAGCATCCGGACGAGTGCGCGCTGGGTGTTGCCGCGGACGATCGAGTCGTCGACGACCACCAGGCGCTTGCCCTTGATGACTTCCTTGAGCGGGTTCAGCTTCAGCCGGATGCCCAGCTGGCGGATGGTCTGGGAGGGCTGGATGAAGGTGCGCCCGACGTAGGCGTTCTTCACCAGGCCGGCACCGAAGGGGATGCCCGAGGCCTCGGCGTAGCCGATGGCGGCCGGGGTGCCGGACTCCGGAGTCGCTATCACCAGGTCGGCCTCGACCGGCGCCTCCTTCGCTAGACGGCGGCCCATCTCCACGCGGGAGAGGTAGACGTTCCGTCCGGCGATGTCGGTGTCGGGGCGGGCCAGGTACACGTACTCGAAGACACAGCCCTTGGGCTTCGCTTCCGCGAATCGCGAGGTGCGCAGGCCGTTCTCGTCGATCGCGATCATCTCGCCCGGCTCGACCTCGCGGACGTAGCTGGCGCCGCAGATGTCGAGGGCGGCGGACTCGGATGCGACCACCCAGCCGCGCTCGAGACGGCCGAGGACCAGCGGGCGGATGCCCTGCGGGTCACGGGCCGCGTAGAGCGTGTGCTCGTCCATGAAGACGAGGGAGAAGGCGCCCCGGACGTCGGGGAGGACCTTCGCGGCGGCCTGCTCGATGGTGAGCGGCGTGCCGTCCTCGTCGACCTGGGCGGCGAGGAGCGCCGTGAGCAGGTCGGTGTCGTTGGTGGCGGCCACTCGGGTCGAGCGGCCTTCCTTCTTGGGCAGGTCGGCGACCATCTCGGCGAGCTGCGCCGTGTTCACCAGGTTGCCGTTGTGGCCGAGCGCGATCGAGCCGTGGGCTGTCGCCCTGAACGTCGGCTGCGCGTTCTCCCACACGGAGGCCCCGGTGGTCGAGTAGCGGGCGTGACCGACCGCGATATGACCTTGGAGGGAACCGAGAGAGGTCTCGTCGAAGACCTGGGACACGAGGCCCATGTCCTTGAAGACGAGGATCTGGGAGCCGTTGCTGACCGCGATACCCGCGGATTCCTGGCCCCGATGCTGGAGGGCGTAGAGCCCGAAGTACGTGAGCTTTGCGACCTCTTCACCCGGAGCCCAGACACCGAAGACGCCACAAGCGTCCTGGGGGCCTTTCTCTCCGGGGAGCAAGTCGTGATTGAGTCGACCGTCACCACGTGGCACGTTTCCGAGTGTAGACGGGCTCGCCCACTGGTCCGAATTGAAGAAAAGCGGCCCCTCCCCCACTCGTGCGATCGCACGAAATGATCATCTCCGGCTTGGAGAGGCCTACGAAGCAGGCGCCGGAAGGGATCCGGCCTCCGGCGCCCCGATGAGCAGACGCTCGTACCAGCCTTCGAGGGCTCCCGCGATGTGACGGAGTGCACCTCTTTTTGGGGCTCGGTTCACCTCCGGGGCGCTGGAGCCGGGCCCACAGGGCCGACCGTGCTCGCCTCCCTCGTTCCTCGGGAGGCGCCGCGCGCTCGTCCCTGTTCCCCCGGCGCGCCCCTTCGGCCCACTCGCCGGTCCCGTGGGTGACGGGCTGCTCCTCTACGGGGCCGCCGTGGCCGTGAGGCCCTCCCCTGAGGAGTCCGTGAGGGTCAGGGTGCGGTGGTCGAGGCGGTAGGTGAGCGGGCCGTCGAGGAGCTCGTACAGCTTCGTCTCCAGCTCCATCTCCGCGCTCGCGCACATCATGCGGGTGGTCGCCGCCGGGCCCTCGACGGTGAGGGTGGTGCCGTCGACCCGGACGGTGGCGGAGAAGTTGTTGCAGCCCAGGTTCCCGCTGACCCGACCGTCCTCGCCGATCACGAAGCGCGCCTTGCTCCCGCTGCCGGCGGGCAGCGAGGAGGCCGTCGTGCCGGAGAGGAGGGAGTCGACCTTCCAGGTGGTGCCGCGCAGCGGGGCGCCCGGCTCCGAGGACAGTTCGAGGCCGTTCCGGCCGTCGGCCGAGGCGAGGGTGAACCGCTCCCCCTTGATCGTGCCCTTGAGCGGGCCGGAGAAGGCCTTGATCAGGTCCTTCTCGAAGCGCTGCCGGTCGCCGGGACAGCCGATCTCGGTGATCTCGTTCTGCGTGACGGTGAGGGTGTCGCCGTTCACGGCGACGGTCGCGCCGAAGTGGTTGCAGCCGGTGTTCCCCTGGGCCCGGCCGTCCTCCTTGAACTCGACGCGCGCGCCGGCGGGGGCGGTGGACTTGCTGCCGTCGACCGTCACGGCCTTGATCGACCAGTGCGTCCCGCTGACGGGCAGGCCGGGATCGACGGTCCCGGCGCCGGCCGCACCGGGACCCTGTTCCGTACCGCAGGCGGTGGCGGTGGCGCTGAGCAGAAGGAGCGGGACCAGGACGGCGAGGACGCGTGGCTTCGGCATGGATGTGGGACGGAGCGGCGGGCCGTCCGGTTCCGCGGGGCCCCGGGTGCTGTACGGCGGACGGGTCCCCGGAGGGTTCTCCGGACGGGTCTCCGGACGGGTCTCCGGACGGGTCTCTAGGAAAGGACGGGGAGTACGCCGCTCAGGTCCGCGCGCTCGCCGCTCGCGCTGACGCGGGCCGCGTCCCGCTCTTCCGCCCACTCCGCGCGCCCGGTCGCGAGCCTGATCCAGGTCAGCGGGTCCGTCTCGACGACGTTCGGCGGGGTGCCCCGGGTGTGCCGGGGGCCCTCCACGCACTGCACGACCGCGTACGGCGGGATCCGCACCTCGACGGCGCCGCCGGGGGCCTTCGCGGCGAGGGCGTCGGCGAGCAGGCGGGTGCAGGCGGCGAGGGCCTGGCGGTCGTACGGGATGTGCAGGCCGGTCGCCGCGTTCAGGTCGTCGGTGTGGACGACGAGTTCGACGGTCCGCGTCACCAGGAAGTCGCCGAGCCGCATCGCGCCGAAGCGGGTCGGGACGAGCCGCTCGTCGGAGACGGCACCGATCCCCTCCTCGTACCGCGCTAGGGTCTCCGCGTACAGCGCCGGCAGGTCGGCCGTGTCGATCGCCCGGGTGTCCTCGTCGATGCTCCCGGCGGCCGTCGCCGTGGCCAGGGGCCAGTCGACCAGGACGAGCTCCCGCCCGGCCGGCTCGGGCTCCGTGAGCTTCCGGGCCAGGGAGCCGAGCACCATCGTGAAGTGCGCCGCCAGATCCCGTACCGTCCACGCCCCCAGCCGGGTCGGAGCGTCGAGCTGCTCCGGCGTGAGCCCCGCGACCGCCTCCCTTACGTGCCCGAACTGGGCGAGCACGGCGGCCCGGGTCTTGGCGGAGTCGTAACTGCGGGCGCGCTTCTTGGCCGGTGGCATGGGGGCGAGGGTAGCCGGAGACTGGGAGAGGGAGGGCTACCCGCACAGACCTCAACGCGTACGAGAGGGGTCGAGCAGCCATGGCTGAGCACCCTGACATCGCCCTGGTCCTCAAGGGTTTCGAGGCGTGGACCAAAGGAGACATGGAGACCGTCGGCAGCCTGATGACGGCGGACTGCACGCACCACTCGCCCGGCCACAGCCAGATATCCGGGCACTTCAAGGGCCGCGACAACATCCTCGACATGTACCGGAAGATGTTCGAGCTCACCGGTGGAGAGATGCGGGTGGAGATGGACAGCGTGTCCGTCGACGGCCGGGGCCACGCGGTGGCGGCGAACACGTTCTACGCCACGCGCGGTGACCGGGGCATCGAGATGAAGGGCGCGCTGATCTTCACGATCATGGGCGGCAAGATCACCGACATCGACGAGTGCGTCGCGGACATCGACCAGTCCGACGCCTTCTGGGGTCAGGCCGCCGCGTAGCCCGGCGCCGTGAAGGTCTCGCCGTTCGCCGGTACGCCGACGCCGTGCCAGGTGAACGGGATGCCGCTGGCCGTGGCCAGGTCCGGGCCGTCCATGAGCTGGAAGTGGACGTGGGGCTCCGTGGAGTTGCCGGAGTTGCCGCACCGGGCGAGTTCCTGGCCGGCGACGACCCGGTCGCCGGTACGGACGGCGAGCGAGCCGCGCCGCAGGTGCGCGTACATCGCGTACGTCCCGTCGCCCAGGTCGAGGACGAGGTGGTTCCCGGTCACGCGGCGGGGGCCGGCGAGCGCCCGGACGGAGGACTCGATCAGCATCAGGTAGACCAGCGCGGGCAGCGAGTTGCGGCTGAGGTGGTCGCGCTGGCCGTCCTCGGCGTGGACCACGGTCGCGTCGGCCACGGCGAGCAGGGGCGCGTCGAAGGCCGGGAAGTGGCGGTTGCCGCGGACGAGGGGCCAGAGCCAGGCGAAGGCGGGGCGGGGGCGCTTCTCGTCCTCCTCGACGATGTCGATGGCGTACGTCTGGCCGTACTGGTGCGTGCCGTGGCTCGGCGTCCGGTCGGCCGGGCTGTTGAGCGCGGACCAGCGGCCGGCGACCGGCGGGGCCACCTCGACGGTCTCGCGCGGCCGCGCCGCGATCCGGCGGCGGGCGGTCACGGAGAGCGCGAGGCCGAGTCCGCCGGCGGCGATCGCCGGGAGCCAGCCCGCCCAGTACGGCCACGGCGGCTCGACGGCCACCGAGGCGAGGGCCTGCACGACGAACAGCAGCCAGAGCGCGCGGTGGAGCAGTAACGCGGACGTGCGCGAAAACATGGACGTTCCCCCTGTCGGTTCCTACGGGCGGGCCGCGGTGAGCATCACGAGGAGCGGGACGACCCGGGCCGCGGGCACCTCGTAGCGGCCGCGGCCGGTGGTGTGGAGCCAGCCGGCGCCGGTCAACTGCCGGAGGTGGTGGTAGATCTGGCCGGTCGTGCCGATCTCCGCGAGCTCCGCCAGTCCGGCGGCGGTACGGCGGCCGCCGAGGATCTCCCGCAGCAGCCGGAGCCGTACGGGATGGCCGAGCGCCGCGAAGGAGTCCGCGGTCTCGGCCCACTCCTCGTCGAGCAGCCGCTCGGTGAGCGCGCCGAACTGCCACTCGTACCGCTCGTCGGTGGGCAGCCGGACCGTACCCGTGAACAGCACACCGCCGTCCTCGCCCCGCGCACCCGCTCCCGCGAGGTCCGCCTTGAGCCCTTCCAGCGCCCAGAACGTGGCGTCGGCGGCCTCGGGGACGGGGCGCTCGGCGCCCTCAAGGGCGGCCATGCGCCGTTCGAGTTCGGCGACCCGCTCTTCCAGCTCCATGACGCGGAGATTACGTAATTACGTAATCTCGTGCAAGCGGGAAGCGGTCGGAAAACGGGAAAGCCCCCACCCGGAAGGGGCGGGGGCTCTCTCGGAGCAGGTCGGATCAGGCCAGCAGGGCCGGGATCGTCGCCTCGTGGGCCGTACGCAGCTCCTCCAGGGAGAGCGCGAACTCGCCCTGGACGTCCACGGCGTCACCGTCGACGACACCGATCCGGGTCGCCGGCAGACCCCGCGCACCGCACATGTCGGTGAAGCGGAGCTCCTCGCTGCGCGGGACGGCGACGACCGCACGGCCCGCCGACTCGCTGAGGAGGAAGGTGAAGGCGTCCAGGCCCTCCGGGACGACCAGGCGCGCGCCGTTCCCGCCGCGCAGGCAGGACTCGACGACCGCCTGCACGAGACCGCCGTCGGACAGGTCGTGCGCCGCGTCGATCATGCCGTCGCGCGAGGCCGAGATCAGGATCTCGCCGAGCAGCTTCTCCCGGTCCAGGTCCACGGCCGGCGGCAGACCGCCGAGGTGCTGGTGGACGACCTCGGACCAAGCCGAGCCGCCGAACTCCTCACGCGTGTCGCCGAGCAGGTAGAGGAGCTGGCCCTCTTCCGCGAAGGCGATCGGCGTACGGCGGTTGACGTCGTCGATCACACCGAGCACGGCCACGACCGGCGTCGGGTGGATCGCCGTCTCGCCCGTCTGGTTGTAGAGCGAGACGTTGCCACCGGTGACCGGGGTGCCGAGCTGGAGGCAGCCGTCCGCGAGACCACGGGTGGCCTCGGCGAACTGCCACATCACGGCCGGGTCCTCGGGCGAACCGAAGTTCAGGCAGTCCGAGATGGCGAGCGGCTTGGCACCGGACGCGGCGACGTTGCGGTACGCCTCCGCGAGCGCGAGCTGCGCACCCGTGTACGGGTCGAGCTTCGCGTACCGGCCGTTGCCGTCGGTCGCCATGGCCACGCCGAGGTTGGTCTCCTCGTCGATGCGGACCATGCCGGCGTCCTCGGGCTGCGCCAGGACCGTGTTGCCCTGCACGAACCGGTCGTACTGGTCCGTGATCCAGGACTTCGAGGCCTGGTTCGGGGAGGAGACGAGCTTCAGGACCTGGTCCTTCAGCTCCTCGCCGGTCTGCGGCCGGGGCAGCTTGTTCGCGTCGTCGGCCTGGAGCGCGTCCTGCCACTCCGGGCGGGCGTACGGCCGGTGGTACGTCGGGCCCTCGTGGGCGACGGACCGCGGCGGCACGTCGACGATCTGCTCGCCGTGCCAGAAGATCTCCAGGCGCTCGCCGTCCGTCACCTCACCGATGACGACCGCGATGACGTCCCACTTCTCGCAGATCTCCAGGAAGCGGTCGACGTGCTGCGGCTCGACGATCGCGCACATGCGCTCCTGCGACTCGCTCATGAGGATTTCCTCGGGCGAGAGCGTGGCGTCGCGCAGGTGGACCTTCTCGAGGTCGACGTGCATGCCGCCGGAGCCCGCGGAGGCCAGCTCGGACGTGGCGCAGGAGAGCCCGGCGCCGCCGAGGTCCTGGATGCCCGCGACCAGCTTCTCCTTGAAGATCTCCAGGGTGCACTCGATGAGGAGCTTCTCCTGGAAGGGGTCGCCGACCTGGACGGCGGGGCGCTTGGTGGGCTTCGTGTCGTCGAAGGTCTCGGACGCGAGGACCGAGACGCCGCCGATGCCGTCGCCACCCGTGCGGGCGCCGTAGAGGATCACCTTGTTGCCGGGGCCGGAGGCCTTGGCGAGGTGGATGTCCTCGTGCTTCATCACGCCGATGCAGCCGGCGTTGACCAGCGGGTTGCCCTGGTAGCAGGAGTCGAAGACGACCTCGCCGCCGATGTTCGGCAGGCCCAGGCAGTTGCCGTAGCCGCCGATGCCGGCGACGACACCGGGCAGCACGCGCTTGGTGTCGGGGTGGTCGGCGGCGCCGAAGCGCAGCGGGTCGACGACCGCGACCGGGCGGGCACCCATGGCGAGGATGTCGCGGACGATGCCGCCGACGCCGGTGGCCGCGCCCTGGTAGGGCTCGATGTACGAGGGGTGGTTGTGCGACTCCACCTTGAAGGTGACCGCGTACCCCTGGCCCACGTCGACGACGCCGGCGTTCTCGCCGATGCCGACGAGCATGGCGTCGTTCTCCGGGACCTTCTCGCCGAACTGCTTCAGGTGGACCTTGCTGCTCTTGTAGGAGCAGTGCTCGGACCACATGACGGAGTACATGGCGAGCTCGGCGCCGGTGGGACGGCGGCCCAGGATCTCGCGGATGCGCGCGTACTCGTCCTCCTTGAGGCCGAGCTCCTTCCAGGGCTGCTCGCTGTCCGGCGTCTCGCTCGCGTGCTTGACGGTGTCGAGGCTCATCAGGCGTTGACCAGCTTCTTGAGGATCGAGGTGAAGAAACCGAGGCCGTCCGTCTTGCCCGTGCCGACCAGCGGCTCGACGGCGTGCTCCGGGTGCGGCATGAGGCCGACCACGTTGCCCGCGGCGTTGGTGATGCCCGCGATGTCGCGCAGCGAGCCGTTGGGGTTCATGTCCAGGTAGCGGAAGGCCACCCGCCCCTCGGCCTCCAGCTCGTCGAGCGTGCGCTCGTCGGCGACGTACCGGCCGTCCATGTTCTTGAGCGGGACCTCGATCTCCTGGCCCCGCTCGTAGTCGGACGTCCAGGCGGTCTCCGCGTTCTCCACCCGCAGCTTCTGGTCGCGGCAGATGAAGTGGAGGTGGTTGTTGCGCAGCATCGCGCCCGGCAGCAGATGGGCCTCGGTGAGGATCTGGAAGCCGTTGCAGATGCCGAGGACCGGCATGCCGGCCTTCGCCTGCTCGATGATGCTCTCCATCACCGGCGAGAAGCGGGAGATGGCTCCGGCCCGCAGGTAGTCGCCGTAGGAGAAACCGCCGGCGAGGACCACGGCGTCGACCTGCTTGAGGTCCTTGTCGCGGTGCCAGAGCGAGACGGGCTCGGCGCCCGCGAGGCGGGCGGCGCGCAGCGCGTCCTGGTCGTCGAGCGTTCCGGGGAACGTGACGACGCCGATGCGTGCGGTCACGACTCGACCTTCACGACGAAGTCTTCGATCACGGTGTTTGCAAGGAAGGTTTCGGCCATCTCATGGATGCGGGCGAGGGCGGCGTCGTCGACCGGCCCCTCCACCTCCAGCTCGAAGCGCTTCCCCTGACGGACGTCGGCGATTCCGGCGAATCCCAGGCGGGGCAGTGCACGCTGCACCGCCTGCCCCTGAGGGTCCAGAATCTCCGGCTTGAGCATGACGTCGACTACGACGCGTGCCACTGGCACTCCCGGTGGTGTGTTGCGTGGGCGGTTCCCTCAGCGTACCTGCCTCCAAATTCTACGCGGGTAGAGATCTGAAGGATCCTCCAAAGAGATCCCCAAAGCGCCGTGAACGGACCACGAACGGAGCGCGAACCCCCGGCACCCCCCGCACGCACACTCGCGCGCAAAATTCCAGCGAAATATTGCGTCCCCCAATCCACCGGGACACGCTGAAACAATTGCCGGGGCTTCACAATGCGATGCCTACCGCTGTACAAAGGAATGCAGAGGAAAGCAGCATTGTCCCGGCACAGCCGAACGGTCGGCATCGTCGCACGTCAGAGACGTCACAAGCGTCCTTCCGACCCCGACGGCCGCAGGAAAGGACCGATATCCGTGGCTCAGCGTGTGGTGGTCACTCTCTCCGATGACATCGACGGCGGAGAAGCTGCTGAGACGGTCGCGTTCGGCCTCGACGGGAAGACGTACGAGATCGACCTGAATGCTGCCAATGCAAAGAAACTCCGCAAGACCCTCGCCCCCTACCTCGCCGCAGGCCGCAAGCAGCAGGCCGGCGCGAAGGGCGGCACGAGGGAACGGGCGGGCGTCGAGACGTACACCCGCACCTCGCTCGCACCCGACCCGGCGGCCGTCCGCGCCTGGGCCCAGTCCAACAAGATGGACGTGCCCGCGAGGGGCCGCATCCCGAAGAAGGTCTACGAGGCCTTCCACGCCGCGAGCTGAGCCGACGCGCGGAGCGGATTTGCATTCCACCCCCCATGATCCGCTAGAGTCTGGAACACGCCGAGGGGCGAGGCCGCAGGGCCGAACCTCACGCAGCGTGCGGGTGTAGTTCAGTAGCAGAACATCCCCCTTCCAGGGGGAAGGCGCAGTGTGCAATTCCTGTCACCCGCTCTGCATCGCATTACCAAGCACTCCGGTGCATCAGGTAGAGTGGTGCTCGCGCCGCCCGATGAAAGTCGGTCGGAGGCATGCGGACGTGGCTCAGTTGGTAGAGCATCACCTTGCCAAGGTGAGGGTCGCGAGTTCGAATCTCGTCGTCCGCTCAGGAAGTCGAAGGCCCCGGTTCTCTGAACCGGGGCCTTCGTCGTGTCCCCGTACGCCCTGCGCCGCCATGACATTTGTCAGAAGCCGCGATGACAGCGCGCACTGCCGGACGGGCCCGGCCGCCGGAAGGCTGGACCCATGACCAACGCGATCGAAGCGGAAGGCCTGCGCCGCGGCTACTCCGGCGGCTTCGAGGCCGTGCGCGGCATCTCCTTCACCGTCCCCCGCGGCGAGATCTTCGCCCTCCTCGGCACCAACGGCGCCGGCAAGACCTCCACCGTCGAACTCCTGGAGGGCCTCGCCGCCCCCAGCGCCGGAACCGCCCGCGTCCTCGGCCACGACCCGTACCGCGAACGGGCCGCCGTCCGCCCCCGCATCGGCGTGATGCTCCAGGAGGGCGGCTTCCCCAGCGATCTGACCGTGGCCGAAACCGTACGGATGTGGGCAGGCTGCACCAGCAACGCCCGGCCCGCCCGCGAAGCACTCGACGCCGTCGGCCTCGCATCCCGCGAGAAGGTCCGGATCAAGCAGCTCTCCGGCGGCGAACGGCGCCGGCTCGACCTCGCCCTCGCGCTCCTCGGCCGCCCCGAGGTCCTCTTCCTCGACGAACCCACCACCGGCCTCGACGCCGAAGGACGGCACGACACCTGGGAACTGGTGCGGGCGCTGCGCGACGAGGGGACGACCGTGCTCCTCACCACGCACTACCTGGAGGAGGCCGAGTCCCTGGCCGACCGGCTCGCGATCATGCACCAGGGGCGGATCGTGCTCTCCGGCACCCCGTCCGAGGTCACCGCCGCCCGGCCCGCCCGGATCCGCTTCACCCTCCCCGAGGGGATCGCGCCCGCCCGCCTGCCGCTCGGTCTGAAGGCCGCCGCCGAGGGCCCGCGCGTGGAGATCCGTACGCACGCGTTGCAGGACGCGCTCGGCGAACTCCTCGACTGGGCCCGCGAGGCGGGCGTACGGCTCCACGGGCTCGACGCCCGCTCGGCCACCCTCGAAGAGGCGTTCCTGGAGATCGCCTCCCGCACCGACGCCCTGGACGTGGACCGGGACGGGGACCTGGAGACCGCCCGATGAACGCGACCGCACGCCGGATGACCTCGCTCGGACGGGCCGAACTGACCCTCCTCGGGCGGAACAAGAACAATCTCTTCATCGCCCTCCTGATGCCGCTGCTGATGATCTTCGTGCTGCGGTCCTCTCTCGGGCAGATGGGTTCGGACGAGCTGCCCGGCGGCATGGCGGGAACCACCGTCATCGGCGGGACCGGGCTGGTCCTCGTCCTCGTCGTCTACATGGGCCTCGTCTCCGCCCTCGTGGCCCGCCGCGAGGAGCTCGTCCTCAAGCGGCTGCGCACGGGCGAGGCGACCGACCTGGAGATCCTCGGCGGCGCCGCACTCCCGTCCGCCGCCATCGCGCTCCTCCAGTGCGCCGTCCTCGCCGTCGGCGGCGTCCTCGTCCTCGACGTCCCCGCGCCCCGGCGGCCGGACCTGCTCGTGCTCGGCCTGCTCGCCGCGATCCTGCTGCTCGCCGGACTGGCGGCCGCGACCACCGCCATCACGCGGAACGTCGAGAGCGCGGGCCTCACCACCCTGCCGTTCTTCCTGATCTCGGCGATGGGCTCGGGGCTGATGGTCCCCCTCGACCTCCTTCCCGACCCGGCCGCGAACATCGCCCGGCTGCTGCCGTTCAGCGGAGTCATGGAGTTCGTCCGGGCCGGGTGGCTCGGCGCCGGCGACACCGAGGACCTGCTGACCGCCGCGCTCACCACGCTGGTCTGGGGCGCCCTCACCGTGTTTGCTGTCCGCACGTGGTTCCGCTGGGAACCCCGCAGGTGAATGAGGGACGGAACGGGGGGCCGGGCACGTGTCCAGGCTGACGGGGTGGTGGAGCGGGCGCGGCAGCGCGGCCAAGGTCGAGCTGTACACCCGGTGGAGCTTCCACTTCTTCCTGCTGATCGAGATCGCCGCCATCGGCCTGGTGCCGGTCGCGGACTCCCGGTACAACCCGCTCGCCAGCCCGCTCGGGCTCGCGCTGACGCTGCTGGTCCTCGCGCACTCCGTGCTGAACGCCGTGCTCTCCTCACGCGCCCTGGACTGGGCCCTGGACCGGCGTGACCGGCCGGTCAGGCTCGCGGCGTCGATGATCCTGCTGACCGCGAGCGGCTCGCTGACGGTGCTCGCGCTGCGGGCCACGGACGTGCTGGACGCCTCGGTCGCCGCCGCCGTCGTCACGGGCCTGGTCACCTTCGCCATGGGCGGGCTCGTGCTCTGCGCGCGCCGGCCCCGGCGCATGCTGTACGTCGTCCCCGCCGCGGGGCTCGCGACCTGCGTCGCGGTCGTGGCGATGGGCATCCACCCGGGCGAGGGCCTCGGCTACGCGGTCGGGATCACCCTGGGCGGTGGCGGCCTCGCCGCCGCCTGCGGCTTCTCCGCCTGGCTGATGAAGATCGTCTGGGAGCTGGAGCGCTCCCGGGACGTGCAGGCCCGGCTCGCCGTCGCCGAGGAACGGCTGCGGTTCGGCCGGGACCTGCACGACATCCTCGGCCGGAACCTGTCCGTGATCGCCCTCAAGAGCGAGCTCGCCGTCCAGCTCGCCCGGCGCGAACGGCCCGAGGCCGTCGACCAGATGATCGAGGTGCAGCGCATCGCCCGGGAGTCCCAGCGGGAGGTGCGGGACGTCGTGCGCGGCTACCGCGAGGCGGATCTGCGGGTGGAGCTGGAGGGCGCGCGGGGGGTCCTCGACGCGGCCGGGATCGACTGCGACGTCCGGTCCCCTGGGGTCCTGCTGCCCGACGAGGTGCAGGCGGCGCTCGGGTGGGTGGTCCGGGAGACCACGACGAACGTACTGAGGCACGGGGACGCGCGGCGCTGCGCGATCGCCGTCCGCGAGGAGGAGGGTGCCGTGCTGCTGACGGTGGAGAACGACGGGGCGGGGAGCCCTTCCGGGATCGGGGACGGGGCCGGGGGCAAGGTCGGGGAAGGGGCCGGTGCCGAGGTCGGTCGCGGGCCCGGTGGTGGGATCGGGGACGGGTCCGGTGCCGGGATCGGTCGGGGGCCCGGTGGTGGGATCGGGGGCGGGCCCGGTTCGGGGCTTGCCGGGCTTCGGGAGCGGCTCGCGGCCGTCGGCGGGAGCCTGGAGGCCGGGCCGGGCGACGGCGGCACGTTCCTGGTGACGGCCCGGGTCCCCGTGCCCCGTACATCCGGTATGTCCCGTACGGAGGCGGCCGGATGACCTCGCCCGTACGCCTCCTGCTCGCCGACGACGAGCATCTGATCCGCGGCGCGCTCGCCGCGCTGCTCGGTCTGGAGGACGACCTCGTCGTCGTCGCCGAGGCCGCGACCGGGCCCGAGGCGATCGCCATGGCCATCGCCCACCGCCCCGATGTCGCCGTGCTGGATCTGCAGATGCCAGGCGCGGACGGTGTGACGGTCGCCACGCTTCTGCGGGACGAACTGCCCGGCTGCCGCACCATGATCGTGACCGGTCACGGCCGTCCCGGGCACCTCAAGCGGGCCCTCTCCGCGGGCGTCCGCGGCTTCGTCCCGAAGACCGTCAGCGCCCAGCGGCTCGCCGAGATCATCCGTACCGTGCACGCCGGAAACCGTTACGTGGACCCGGAGTTGGCGTCCGACGCCATCGCCGCCGGGGACTCCCCGCTGACCGCGCGGGAGGCCGAAGTCCTCGAACTCTCCGCCGACGGGGCACCCGTCGCGGAGATCGCCCGGCGGGCCTCACTCTCCCCCGGAACCGTCCGGAACTACCTCTCCTCGGCCGCCGCGAAGCTCGGTGCCGAGAACCGTCACACGGCCGTGCGTCTCGCGCAGGCGAAAGGATGGGTATAGTTAGCTCCGCGCTACGGCGCATGCGGACGTGGCTCAGTTGGTAGAGCATCACCTTGCCAAGGTGAGGGTCGCGAGTTCGAATCTCGTCGTCCGCTCCATGAAGAAGCCCCCGGTCGAATCGACCGGGGGCTTTCTCATTCCCCTGCGCGCTCCTAGAAGCTGTCGGACCAGGCCTTGCCGGTCAGCAGCTCGTACGCCTCCAGGTACTTGGCGCGCGTCGCCTCGACGACCTCCTGCGGGAGCGGCGGCGGCGGCGTCTCGCTCTTGCGGTCCCAGCCCGAGGCCGGGGACGTCAGCCAGTTCCGCACGAACTGCTTGTCGTACGAGGGCTGGGTGCGGCCCGGCTGCCACTGGTCGGCCGGCCAGAAGCGCGAGGAGTCCGGGGTGAGGACCTCGTCGGCGAGGACGAGACGGTCGCCGTCCGGGGTGCTCTCGAAGCCGAACTCGAACTTCGTGTCGGCGAGGATGATCCCGCGCTCGCGGGCGATGTCCCGGGCCCGGGAGTAGACGGAGAGGGTCGTCTGACGCAGCAGGGCGGCCGTCTCGGCGCCGACCTGGCGGGCAACCTCCTCGTACGAGACGTTCTCGTCGTGGTCGCCGACCGCGGCCTTGGTGGCCGGGGTGAAGATCGGGGCGGGCAGCTCGGAGCCGTCGCTGAGGCCCTCGGGGAGCGCGAGGCCGCAGACCGTGCGGGACTCGTCGTACTCGACGAGGCCGGAGCCGGTGAGGTAGCCGCGGGCGACGCACTCGACCGGGACCATGTTCAGCGACTTGCAGACCGTGGTGCGACCCGCCCAGTCGGCGGGGGCGCCGGCCGGGACCTCGGTGGAGAGGACGTGGTGCGGGACCAGGTCGGAGAGCCGGTCGAACCACCACAGGGAGAGCTGGGTCAGGACCCGCCCCTTGTCGGGGATCTCGGTCGGCAGGACCCAGTCGTACGCGGACATGCGGTCGCTCGCCACCATGACGAGGTCCCCTGCCTCGTTCCGGTACAGGTCGCGGACCTTGCCCGTGTGGAGATGGGTGAGGCCCGGGACCTGCACAGGCTCGGGCTTTTCTACGAATCCGGACACGGTTCCTCCGCGTAGGTTGATCCAGGAGCGTGTCCGATTCTCTCGCACATCCGGGCGGACCCCGCCGCCAGGTGCTGTGACTCCCCGCTCAGTCCCTCTTGCAGATCCGGTCGAGGAGGTTGGCCGTGGCGCGCTGGACCCGGGCGTCGACGTGGCCCGGGCGGTCCAGCGCCGGCGACCAGGCGAAGGTGCCGGAGGCGAAGACCCAGGCGCCGGACGGCGCCTTGTAGAGCGAGGTCTCCTGGTGGCGCACCGCCCCGTCGCCGTCCCGGTAGGGCGAGTGGGCCAGCAGGATGCGGCCCTGGTGCTCGGGGAGCGCGGTGCGCGGGAAGTAGCGGTCGGCCTCGCCCGCGACGAGACCGGGCAGCTCGTCGCCGTCGCCGGCGCCGGTGGCCTCCCAGAGCCAGTGCTCGGCGTTCCGCACGACCATCGGGTGCGGTTCGGGCACCCGGCCCGCGTACTGGATGCCGAGGAGCCGCTGCTCGGGCCGGTCGACCTCGCGCCAGAGGGCGGGGCGGCCGGGGCCGCGCCGCTTGCGGCAGGTGAGGAGGCGGTCCGGCACCCCGGACGGGGACGGGCCCAGCTCCACCTGCCAGTACATGGTGTTGGCGGAGAGGAAGACGAGGGACGTGCCCTGGTCGCGGGCGAGCTCGGCGGTCCTGCGCATCGGCGCCGACCAGTACTCGTCGTGGCCGGGGAAGACCAGGCCCCGGTAGCGGCTGGGGTCGATCCGGCCCGCGTGCAGGTCGCGGGTCTCCGCGTAGGCGAGGTCGTAGCCGTACCGCTCGGCCCAGCGGATGAAGTCGTAGGCGTGGCCGACGTGCAGGGGCAGGCCCGCGCCCGCGTACGGGCGGTCGAAGGAGACGGTGACGGCCGCGTCCTCCTCGCCGAGCAGCCGGCCCTCCTCGTCCCAGGCGTGGTAGAGGCTGGCGCCGGTGCGGCCGTCCTCCGGATAGAGGTTGTACGCCTGCCAGGTCACGTCGGGCAGGACGAGGAGGAGGTCCGCCGGGTGGCTGTCGCGGACCGTGAAGGGGATGTGGGAGCGGTAGCCGTCGGCGGTGGTGAGGACGGCGACGTACGCGCCGATCGACCAGTACGTCGGGACCTGGAGCCGCCAGGACTGCCACCAGTGGTGACAGGAGACCGTGCGGTCGGCGGTGAGCGGGGCGGGCTGGACGATCCCCGAGAGCCGCGGGCTCGTGGTGATCTTCGCGGCGCCGTCGCCGCCGTAGTGACCGATCCGGTAGACGTCGACCAGGAACTGCTGCGGCGGGTCCACGGTGATGTGGAAGTCGATCGACTCACCGGGCGCCACGGCACCGGTCGAGGCGAACCCCTTGATCTGGCGCCGGACGTCGTCGGCCGTGCGCGGGCCGCCGCTGCCGCCGCGGGCCAGGATCTCGTCCGCGTACCAGGGGACCACCTGGCCCGTGTCGTCGAAGTAGTTCTCCGAACCGCGGAGCCAGGGCAGCGGGCCCTGTCCGAAGGGATCGCTCACGGCGTGCGCCAGCGCGCCGGACTCCCACCGTCTGATCTGCTCGGCCCCCATGCTGCGCCCCTCCCTCGACTCCCCCGGTCGGCTGGTCAGTGCCTGTGGTTCTTGCCTTTGTCAGTGACGGTCTCCAGCACATCACATAACGCACGCACTCCGTCACCGTTCGTCGTGAATTGACGAGAGTGGAAGCCGGGGCTCCGGGACGGGGCGGTGGCGGGGCCCGTTCGGGGGCGGTTCCGGCGTGGCTCCGGGGGCGGTTCCGGGGGCGCTTCCGGGGCGCGTTCAGACCAGGCGCACGGGCTTCTCCGGGCGGACTCCGGTGCGGGCGAGCCAGGCGCGCAGGGGCTCCGGATCGCCGTCCTCGACGAGGGCGAGGACCCGGGGGCCGAGGTCCGAGGCGCGCTCGCCGCCGACGATCAGGGCGGGGCCGTCCAGCCAGTCGAGGCCGGGGACGGCCTCCGCGGTGTCGACGGCCGCGCAGCAGACCATCGCGGTCACGTGGTCGGCGAGCAGGTCGCGGCCGGTCCGGGGCGGCTGGAGCGGGAAGAGCGGCAGGGGTCCGTCGGGACCGCTGACGGCCGGGTGCGGGGTCGCGGTGCTCGGCGCCGCGGCCGCCGTCTTCGCGGCCTCGGCGGCGGTGGCGGCCGCGCGGGCCTCCCGTGCGGCCTCCTCACGGGCGAGGAGCGCGCTGAGCGCTCCGGCGAGGGCGTCGGCAGCGGGGTTGGCCTGCGGCTCGTCGTCGAGCGCGGACAGGTCGTCGACGTCGTCGGGGGCGTGCGCCTCGGCCGGGGCGTGCGCATCGGCCGGGGCCGGGGGCTGCTCCTTCGCGGAAGGAGCGATCGACAAGTGCGCCATCACCCGCGTCAGGGTCGGGCCGTCGGCGGCGGTCGAGGGTCGGGCGGCCGAGTCGGCGACGCCGAGCCGGTCGAGGACCTCGTGGAGCCGGGCCGCGTCCGTACGCCACTTCCGGTCGACGACCTCCTCCGGGTACTGGCTCCACTCCACCGGGGACCAGTCGGGGCCGGCCTCGGCCGGGCCGCCGTGGAAGAGGCGGGCGGCGAGCAGCGAGGTGGCCTCGTCGACCGCGCCGGGCTCCTCCAGGAGGTCGCAGGCGGGGCGCTCGCCGAGCCGGGAGGAGAAGCCGTCCGCGAGCCGGTCGCGGCGGGAGAGCTCCGTCAGGGCGGAGACCACGCCCGCGTCGAGCTTGGCGGGCCAGCGGCCCATGCGCCAGGCAGGCAGCGCGACCCGGGTCAGGAGCCGGTCCCAGCCCGCGTAGGCCAGGCCGACCTGCTCCTGGGCGACGATCCGTACGCCGTAGTCCACGGCCTGCGCGCGCTCCGAACCGGCGGCGGCCACCCCGCGCTCCATCTCGCCCGCGTGCCCTCGGCAGGCGCGCAGCAGGACGCGGGCGACCTGCCCGACGCCGTGGGCGCCGAGCCGGCGGAAGGGGTCGAGCCCGGGGGTCTCGGGGACGGCGACGGCGGCGTCGAGACCGCGGACGAAGCGGCGGGCGGCGGCTATGTCGGGGTGGGCGGCCGGGCCCGTACCGGCGACGACCGGGGCGAGGACCGCGCGCAGCTCGGCGACCCGCATCCACCAGAGGAAGGGCGAGCCTATGACGAGGACGGGGGCTGCTCCGGCGCCGTCGGACGTCCGGTGGACCTGCTTGTGGTGCACCCGGTGGGCGCGGTGGGTGCGGTCCTCCAGCCAGCTGTCGCAGTCCGGCGTCAGGGCTATCGCGGAGGGCGCGGGGACGTCGAGCCGGTCGGCCAGGTCCCGCACGAGCCGGTAGAGGTCGGGGGCCGCGGTCTCGGAGAGCTCCACGGTGGGCGTGGCGGCGGGCCGGGCGCGGGCGACGACGAGCGCGACGGCCGTGGCGGCGAGGAGGACGAGGACCGCGAGGACGGTCACCACCCAGCGGGCGGTGTCCCAGCCGGACCCGGTGAAGTGGCCGGTGACCCCGCCCGCGTACAAAACGACGGCCACCGCGGCGGGGAGCACGGCGAGGCCCAACGCCCTGCCACGGACACGGAGGACGGCGAGGGCCCGGGAGCGCGCGGCGCGCGCACCCCACTCCTCGCCGACAACGGCACCGGTACCGGACACGCCGTACATCACCCCCTCCTGCCCTCGTCGGGACTGCCTGTGGCGGTGTTGCTCACTCCCCCACTGTGGCACCCGCCACTGACACCGCAATGCCGGTGGGCCAAGTGCCGGAACGCCTCCGCCGCACCCTAGTTGGGGCTGTGGCGGGCGTCATCCGGATGGCCGAGCCGTCACTCGATCGAATGGCTTTGGGTAAAGGTGATGGCATACGTGCGGCCGTACGGTTCACCGCACGGCCGCACGAAAAAGCGGCGGAACGCCGCGCCGGATCAGGCCTCGGCGGCCTTCCGCGCGATGTCCGTGCGGTGCTGCGAGCCGTCGAGCCGGATACGGCCGACCGCCGCGTACGCGCGCTCGCGGGCCTGCGCCAGGTCCGTTCCGGTCGCGGTGACCGAGAGGACCCGGCCGCCCGCGCTCACGATCACGTCGCCGTCCCGCTTCGTCCCCGCGTGGAGGACGTACGCGTGCGGGGCGTCCTGCTCCGCGATCGCGTCCAGGCCCTCGATGGGGTCGCCGGTGCGCGGGGTCTCCGGGTAGTTGTGCGAGGCGACGACCACGGTGACGGCGGCGTCGTCGCTCCAGCTCAGCGGCGCCTGGTCGTCCAGGGTGCCGTTGGCGGAGTTCAGCAGGACGCCCGCGAGCGGGGTCTTCAGCCGGGCCAGGACCACCTGGGTCTCGGGGTCGCCGAAGCGCGCGTTGAACTCGATGACCCGGACACCGCGACCGGTGATCGCCAGACCCGCGTACAGCAGGCCGGAGAACGGCGTGCCGCGGCGGCGCAGCTCGTCGACCGTGGGCTGCAGGACGCTGTCCATGACCTCGTCGACCAGCTTGGGGTCGGCCCAGGGCAGGGGCGAGTACGCGCCCATGCCGCCGGTGTTCGGGCCCTCGTCGCCGTCGAGCGCGCGCTTGAAGTCCTGCGCGGGCCGGAGCGGGAGGACGGTGACGCCGTCGGTGATCGCGAAGAGCGAGACCTCCGGGCCGTCGAGGTACTCCTCGATGACGACCCGGTCGCAGGCGAGGGCGTGCGCCCGGGCCTGCTCGACGTCCTCGGTGACCACGACGCCCTTGCCGGCGGCGAGGCCGTCGTCCTTGACGACGTACGGAGCGCCGAAGGCGTCGAGCGCCTCGTCGATCTCCTCAGGGGTGGTGCAGACGTAGCTGCGGGCGGTGGGCACGCCGGCGCCGGCCATGACGTCCTTGGCGAACGCCTTGGAGCCCTCCAGCTGCGCCGCCTCACGGGACGGGCCGAAGACGGGGATGCCGACCGCGCGGACGGCGTCGGCGACACCCGCGACCAGCGGGGCCTCCGGGCCGACGACGACCAGGTCGGCGCCGAGCTCGGTGGCGAGGCGCGCGACGGCGTCGCCGTCCAGCTGGTCGACGGGGTGCAGCTCGGCGACCTCCGCGATTCCGGCGTTGCCGGGCGCGCAGTGCAGAGCGGTGACGTCGGGATCGAGGGAGAGAGAGCGGCACAGGGCGTGTTCGCGGGCGCCGCCGCCGATGACGAGGACCTTCACGCCAGCCAGGGTAGCCCGCTGGCCGGGATGCCCCTTGTGCGGGCCACCGAGCGAGACGGCCCTAGTCGTTCGTGTATTCCTCCACAACGGTGGCTCCGAGCTCGCGCACGATCAGGTCGTGACCGGAGAGGGCGGAGTCGACGAGGTCGGGATCGTCCTCCTCCGGCACGTCGTCCTCGGGCGCCACGGGCTGCGGCGCGGGCGGCGCGTACGAGGGCGCGGGAGCCTGCGCCGGAGCGGGCGCGGGGACGGACGCCTGCGGGAAGGCCTGCGTGGGCTGCGCCTGCACGGGGGCGGGCGGCGGGGCCTGCTGGAAGGCGGGCGCGGGGGCGGAGGCCTGCGGCCGGCCGCCGCCGAAGCCGGTGGCGGCGGGCGGCGGATTGGCTCCGCCCGAGGGGTCGATGATCGCCTCGACGCGCCACTGCACGTTGAACGTCTCGGCGAGGGCCTGCTTCAGGACCTCCTCGCTGCCGCTGCTCGCGAAGTTGTCGCGGGCGCCGGCGTTGAGGAAGCCGAGCTGGAGGGTGGTGCCGTCGAAGCCGGCCACCTGCGCGTTCTGGCTGAGCAGGATCCAGGTGAAGCGGCGCCGGTTCTTGACGGCGTCGAGGATCTGCGGCCACAGGTTCCGCACCTGCGCCGTGTCTCCACCGCCGCCTCCGCCGGCCGCGGGAGCGGGGGCCTGCGGCGCGGGCTGCGCGTGTACGGGAGCGGGGGCGGCGGGCGCCGGTGCCTGCGCGGCCGGGGCCGGGGCGGACGCACCGGGCCACGCGCCGGGAGCACCGCTGCCGGGGGCGGCGGCGCCGGGCCAGGCACCGGGGCGGGACGCGGGGGGCTGGGCGGGCTCCTGCACGGGCGCCTGTACGGGGGCGGGTGCGGGTTCCTGCACGGGAGCGGGCGCGGGGGCCGGGGTGGGCGGAAGCGGGGGCGGGGCCATCGGCGTGTGGGCGTCGGGCCCGGGCACGTACCCCATGGCGGGCATGGCGGGCGCCTGCGGCGCGGGCGTGTAGACGGGCGAGGGCCCGGCCCCGGCGGCCGCCCCGCGCTCCAGCCGGTCGAGGCGCGCCTGGAAGGAACGCTCGTCGTCGAAGGCGGCGGGCAGCAGCACGCGCGCGCAGATCAGCTCCAGCTGGAGCCGGGGAGAGGTGGCGCCGCGCATCTCGGTCAGTCCGCTGTTGACCAGGTCGGCGGCCCTGCTGAGCTCGGCGGCACCGAAGACGGACGCCTGGGCCTGCATGCGCTCGATCACGTCGACCGGGGCGTCGATGAGCCCCTTCTCGGCGGCGTCCGGCACGGCGGCGAGGATCACGAGATCGCGCAGCCGCTCCAGGAGGTCGGCGACGAACCGCCGGGGGTCGTTGCCGCCCTCGATGACCCGGTCGACGACCTCGAACGCGGCGGCGCCGTCACCGGCCGCGAAGGCGTCCACGACCGAGTCGAGCAGGGACCCGTCCGTGTACCCGAGGAGAGAGGTCGCCATGGCGTACGTCACACCGTCGTCGGCGGCGCCGGCCAGCAACTGGTCCATGACGGACATCGAGTCACGGACGGAGCCGGCACCGGCGCGCACGACGAGCGGCAGCACGCCGTCCTCGATCCGAGCGCCCTCCTGCCCGCAGACCTGGCCGAGGTAGTCCCGCAGGGTGCCGGGCGGCACGAGCCGGAAGGGGTAGTGGTGGGTCCGCGACCGGATGGTCCCGATGACCTTCTCGGGCTCGGTCGTGGCGAAGATGAACTTGAGGTGCTCCGGCGGCTCCTCGACCACCTTCAGGAGGGCGTTGAAGCCCGCCGAGGTGACCATGTGCGCCTCGTCGATGATGTAGATCTTGTACCGGCTGGACGCGGGCCCGAAGAAGGCCTTCTCCCGCAGGTCACGGGCGTCGTCCACACCACCGTGGGACGCGGCGTCGATCTCGATGACGTCGATCGACCCCGGCCCGTTCCGCGCGAGGTCGCGGCAGGACTGGCACTCGCCGCAGGGCGTCGGGGTCGGACCCTGCTCACAGTTCAGGCACCGGGCCAGGATCCGCGCACTGGTCGTCTTTCCGCACCCACGGGGCCCGCTGAACAGGTACGCGTGATTGACCCGGTTGTTCCGCAGGGCCTGCTGCAACGGGTCGGTGACATGCTCCTGCCCGATGACCTCGGCGAAGGACTCGGGGCGATAGCGGCGGTACAGCGCGAGAGACGACACGTATACGAGGTTATAGGCGCCCACCGACAACCCGGGAAAAACCACCGGGCGGAGCCTCGGCCACCACACCTTCCGCGCCGGGCCGGAACCTCTTCCGCACCGGGCCGGGGCCCTCTTACGCGCCGGGCTGGAACGCTCTTACGCGCCGGGCCGGAACGCTCTTACGCACCCGGCGGAAACCACTTCGCGCGGGAACGTAAGCGCCCCCCACGCACCCGCCAGAGCCAACCTACCCTTGCTGCCTTCCGGCCCTGGGGGAGTTCAGTCAGATAGCGCCACGTGAGGGGCTCCGCCCAGCCTACCCGATCCCCGGAGCCCCCTGACCCACACCCCCTCACACACTTTTTCCGCCCTCGCCGGGGCCCTCGCCGGGACCCTCGCGCGGACGTCTCAGAGGACGTCCCAGAGGGACACCCGGGCGAACCCCGCCGACCTCCTCGCGACCTCCGCCCGACTCCGTACGACCTCCGCAGACCCCCCTCGCACCCCCTTGATCGAATCGAGTTCGCGAGCACCCTCCTCGGTCATGTAATGTTCCGAGCGGAGGATTCGCCTAGAGGCCTAGGGCGCACGCTTGGAAAGCGTGTTGGGGGCAACCCCTCACGAGTTCGAATCTCGTATCCTCCGCCAGCTCAGAGGGCCGGACCGCGCAAGCGATCCGGCCCTCTGGCGTTCCCCCGAAGAGGGTCCGGCCCCGGCTTCCGTCGCATTCGTCGGCGGACGACCGCCGCACAGAGGGGTTCTCGGGCGCATACTGGTCGCAATGACAAAGCCAGCTGCACCGAAGCGCTACTTGCCGACCAGTCCCTTCAAGGCCCCGGTCGCCCCGCCGCCCAAGGAGTTCGCCGTGGGCGACCAGGTGACACACGACATGTACGGCCTCGGCCGAGTGATCGGCATCGAGGACGGAGTCGCCGCACTCGTCGACTTCGGCTCGGTGCAGGAGCGGATCCTGAGCCCGTACAACAAGATGAGCAAGCTGTAGGACCGCTGTGTCGGCCACGGCACGGCGGGCCCAGAGGGCCGGACCGCACCACGCGGCCCGGTCCTCTGGCATGTGAGGGCACAGGCAGGCCCTCGGACGGGCCCTTGGACGGACCCTTGGACGGACCCTCGGGCAGATCCTCGAACAGGCCCTACACGGGGCAGGGGCGGTACTCCAGGCTGAGCTCGCGGTCGACGGCGTAGCTCGTACGCATCGAGGCGTCGATGACCTTCTGCCAGGAGCCGTACTTGGCGTACAGCTGATCCGCGGTCGGGCCGAGCGGGTTGCCGTACTTGGCGAGGTTCCGCTCCTCCAGGATGCGGACCTCCTCCGGGCTCATGCCCGCGCGGGTGATCTCCTTCGCCTGGTTCCGCATGTCGACCAGCTCCCGGGCGATCTCCTCGTCGGTGAAGCCCGCCTCCCGCATGTCGGCCTCGGTGCGGTGCATGTCCTCCAGGAGCCCGTGGTACGCCATCCGCGTCCGCTGGGCCTCGACCTTCTCGTCCATCGGCAGGACGCGGATCCGGCACACGACGGGGTCGGTGCTGGGACAGGGGTCGTCGGCGGGGACGGGCCGCGCGAGCGGGGCCGTGATGATCGATCCGCACGACTCCGCCGCCGTGACCACGGACGTGCCGGCCGTGCCGAGCAGCGCGACCGCGGCCACGACCGGGAGCAGCGCCCGGCGCAGGCGAAGAGAGGGCGAGAGGGAGGGCGAGGGGGAGGGAAGGTGCATGCGCGCCACCCTGGCCAGGGCGCCGCGCCCCTTCACGCAGGCACACCGATGATCACTCCTACGGGGAGCCCGGATCCCTCACCCACCCTCACCACACCACCCATTTGTCCGAGATGCGCCATTCGTGATCACCGCATTTACTGGGGGCTACCTGTTGCCGAGCGCCCTCGGGCGAGCTTCTGGAGGCTGGACGTGGCCACGTTGACCGTGTGGAAATTCGACGCACCCGAGGGTGCCGGGGCCGTGGAGGACACCCTGCTCCAGCTGCAGAAGCAGGAGCTGATCAAGGTCATCGACGCGGCCACCGTCAGCTGGCCGGAGGAAGCGAGCAAGCCCAAGACGAAGCAGCTCAACAACCTCACCGGCGCCGGCGCGCTCTCCGGCACCTTCTGGGGCATGCTCTTCGGCCTCCTCTTCTTCATGCCACTCCTCGGCGCGGCGGTCGGCGCCGCCGCCGGTGCGCTCGGCGGCAAGATGGCCGACGTCGGCATCGACGACGACTTCATCGACTCGGTCAAGTCGAAGGTGACGCCTGGCAGTTCGGCGCTCTTCCTGCTCTCCGCCGACGCCGTCGTCGACCGCGTCAAGGACGCCTTCCCGAACGGCCACGCCGAGCTCATCCAGTCCAACCTGGACAGCGTGAAGGAGGCCAAGCTCCGCGAAGTCTTCGCGAGCTGAGCCGAGTCACCGCCTGAGCAAGGCAACCGATCGAGCGGAAGGCAGGGCTGTTCTCCATGGGCGACGCCGTCGGACAGATGCTGGCCTCGGCCGTCGGCATCGCCATCAGTCCCCTCCCCCTCATCGCGGTCGTCCTGATGCTGGCGACCCCGCGCGGGCGCAGCAACGGCATCGCCTTCACGGCGAGTTGGGTCGCCTCGCTCGCCGTCGTCGTCACCGCCGTCGTCCTGCTCGGTTCGGGCGCGGACGCCTCCGGTGACGACGGGCCCGCCGACTGGACGCTGTGGCTCAAGCTCGGACTCGGTCTCCTCTTCCTCCTCATGGGCGTCAAGCAGTGGAAGGACCGCCCGCGGGAGGGGCAGGAGCCCGAGCCGCCGGGCTGGATGAAGGCGATCGACCGGTTCACGCCCGGCAAGGCGGCCGGCCTCGCCGCCGCCCTCGCGGTCGCCAACCCGAAGAACCTGGTCCTGGCGATCGGCGGCGCCGTCTCCATCGCCGGCAGCGGCGCCTCGACCGGCGGCAAGACCCTCGCCGCCGTCCTCATGGTGCTGATCGGCTCCCTCTGCACCCTGGCACCGCTCGCCGTCTACCTCCTCGGCGGCGCGAAGTCCGCGCAGACCCTCGGCGACTGGAAGGTCTGGATGTCCCGGCACAACGCGGCGATCATGACGACGCTGCTCGTGGTCCTGGGGGCGAAGTACGTGGGCGACGCGATCAGCGGGCTGGCGGCCGCATGACCGTACGGGGGCGGGCCCGTGAGTCCGGGGAGGGCGGGGAGGGCGGGGAGGGCCGGGAGGGCCGGGAGAGCGGGGACGGCAGGGAGAGCGGGGCGAGGGGGGAGGGCCGGGAGAGCCGGCAGGCCGAGCAGGCCGAGCAACGGCCCGGGGGGCCTCTCGGGCGACGGACCGGGCGGCGGATCGGGCGGCGGATCGGGCGGCGGCTACGGCTCGGGCGGCCCCAGCCCGCCGACGTCGGATCCGGCCTCGTCACCGGCCTGTTCTCCATCCCCGAAGGCATGGCCTACGCCGCCATCGCCGGCTTCAACCCCGTCGCCGGTCTCTACGCCGGCGTCGTCCCGGCGATCGTCGGCTCGATCACCGCCCGCACGGTCCTCATGGTCACCACCCTGACCAGCGCCATCGCCCTCACTTCCCAGAGCGTCCTGTCCGGCGCGGGTCTCGACGCGAAGGACCCCGGCAACATCGCGACCCTCACGCTCCTCGCCGGGCTCGTCATGCTCCTGATGGGCGTGCTGCGGCTCGGGGCGGTGATGAGCTTCGTCTCGAACGCCGTCATGACCGGCTTCTCCACCGGCATCGCGCTCCAGATCGTCACCGGCGTGCTGAAGGACGCCACCGGCTACAAGCCCCAGGGCAAGAACCGCCTCTACCAACTCGGCGACTGGCTCGCCCACATCGGCGACTGGGCGCTCGGCGCGACCCTCGTCGCCGCCGCCACGATCGCCGTCTGGGCCCTGACCCGGCTCGTGAAACGCCTCGAACCCGTCGCCCTGCTCGTCGCGATGGTCGTGGCGAGCGTCGCCGTGGCCGTCCTCGGTACGGACGTGGAGCTCGTCCGGGACATCGCCCACATCCCGGCCTCGCTGCCCGGCTTCTCCGCGCCCGACCTCTCCGTCGTCCCCGAGCTGCTCGGCGGCTCGGTCGCCGTCGCCCTCGTCGCCCTCGCCCAGGCGGCGAGCATCGGCCCCTCCGTACCCAACCCGGACGGCTCCCGCTCCTCCGTCAACGGCGACTTCGCCGCCCAGGGCCTCGCCAACCTCGCCGGCGGCCTCTTCCAGTCGCTGCCCTCGGGCGGTTCCCTCTCCCGTACGGGCGTAGCCGTCTCCGCCGGGGCCCGCACCCGCTGGGCCGGCATCTTCTCCGGCATCCTGCTCGCCGTGATCGTCCTGGTCTGCGCGCCGCTCGCCGAACGCATCCCGATGCCCGTCATCGGCGGGCTGATCCTCGTCGTCGGCGGCGAACTGATCTGGGGCAAGCGCCACGACATCCTGCTGGTGCTCCGCACCTCGCGCCTGTCGTCGGCGGCGATGGTCCTGACGTTCCTCGCGACCACCCAAATCCCGCTCCAGCAGGCCATCGTGCTCGGCGCGGTCCTCTCCCTCCTCCTCTACTGCGCCCAGGCAGCCCGCCGCGCCCGTCTCGTCGCCTTGGTACGCGACGAGGACGGCGACTGGCACCCGACCGAGCCGCCGAAGCGGCTCACCGCGGGCGAGACGACCGTCCTCTATTACGACGGCATCGGCTTCTTCGCCGAACTCCCCCACATCGAGGAGACCTTGCCGCGTACGGACGACGCTCAGGGAGCCGTGCTCGTCCTCGTCATGCGCGGCGTCCCGGACGTGCCGTCCTCGACCGTCGTCAAACTCCTGCGCCGGTACGTGGCGGAGCTCCGCCGGAACGGCGGCCGCCTCGTCATCGCGGGCGCGGAGCCGGGCCTCGTCCGCACCCTCAAGGCCACCGGCCTCGAACGCGACCTCGGCCCCGGCGGCATCATCCCGGCCGAGGGCACGCTCCTCGCACCCCTGGACCGGGCGCTGGCGGAGGCGGCGCGCGGACGGCAGGGGGAGCCGGGGACCTGAGGATCTCCGGACCCTCCGGCGTCTCCGGCGTCTCCGGCGTCTCCCGGGCTACCGGGCTACCGGGCTACCGGGCTACCGGGCTACCGGGCTACCGGGCTACCGGGCTACCGGGCTACCGGGCTACCGGCGAGCGGCGAGCGGCCCGCCGATAGCCGCCGGGCGCCGACCCGTGGACGCGCTTGAAGGCAGCGGAGAAGGCGAACTCGGTCCCGTATCCGACCTGTTCGGCGACGGTACGGAGCGGGGCGTCCGTCGTCCGGAGCAGCCGCTCGGCGAGGGTCATGCGCCACCAGGTGAGGTACGCGAGGGGCGGGCGCCCGACGAGGGCGGCGAAACGGCGGGCGAACGGGGCCCGCGAGAGCCCCGCCTCCGCCGCGAGCCGCTCCACCGTCCAGGGCGCGTCCGGCGAGCGGTGCATCGCGTGCAGCGCGGCCGTGACCGCCGGGTCCGCGAGCGCGGCGGCCCACCCGGAGGCCCCGGGCGCCGCCGCGGCCGCCTGCTCGGCGAACCAGATGCGCAGGATGTAGAGGAGCAGGGTGTCCAGGAGGGCGGGCACGGCCGCGTCCGTCCCGAGCCCGGGCCGCCGCAGCTCGGCGGCGAGCAGCTCCACGGCCGCGGCCAGCTCGGGCGGGCGCCCGGGCCGGGCGGCGGGCAGATGGATCAGGTCGGGGAGGCCGTGCAGCAGGGGGTGGGTGCGGGAGGGGTCGAGCTGGTACGTGCCGCAGAGCAGCGCGGTGACGGGGCCGCCGCGGCCGGTGGGGTCGACGCGGTCGGAGACGTACGGGGAGGCCGAGGGGACGGGGACGCACTCCTCGGCGTCGACGACGGTGGCCGAGACGGGGGAGTCGGCGAGGAGGTGTCCGGTGCCGTGCGGCACGAACACGACGTCGCCGGTGGCGAGTTCGACATCGCCATCGCCGGGGCCATCGCCATCGCCACCGCTGGCGCCGGGCGAGCGCAGGACGCAGGTCCCCTCCAGGACGACCTGGAACCCCGCCGACCCCGGCACGGAGGCGAAACGCTGCGCCCAGGGTGCGTGCCAGCGAACGAAGGCGGACCGGGGACGGCCGGACCGCATCACGGCGATCACGTCGCTGAGCACATCCATGGGAGGAGCCTAGCGAGTGGGCGAGACGCACACGTATGAAAGAGGCACGCTGACTCATGGATCGTCTCGATCCCCGCTCCTAGATTCGTCGCATGACGACAACAGCAGGCTCAAGCCCGTCGATGAAGGCCGCCCGGATCCATGGATACGGCGACGCCTCCGCGATCCGTTACGAGGACGCTCCCCTCCCGACCCCGGCCGCGGACGAAGTGCTCGTACGGGTCGCGGCAACCTCCTTCAACCCGACCGAGACGGCCCTGCGCGCAGGCCTGCTGCACGGCTTCCTGCCGGTGGGCCTGCCGTTCACGCTGGGCTGGGACGTGTCGGGGGTCGTGACCGAAGTGGGTTCGGATGTAAGCGACTTCGCGATCGGCGACCGGGTGGTGGGCCGACTGGACGGTGGGGCCGGGGCCACGTACGTGACGGCGCCGGCGCGACTGCTGGCCGCCGCGCCGGTATCCGTACCGCTCGCGCACGCCGCGGCGCTGCCCGTGGCCGGGCTCACGGCGTGGCAGGTGGTCTTCGAGCACGGGCGAGTACGGGAGGGACAGCGGGTCCTCATCAACGGCGCGGGCGGAGGGGTCGGCGGCTTCGCCACCCAACTCGCGGCCCATGCAGGCGCGGACGTCACGGCCACGGCGAGCGCACGCAGCGCGGAGACGGTGCGGCGGCAGGGGGCGCGACGGATCATCGACTACACGTCGACGCCCCTGACGGCCGCCGCCCTGGACTCCCCCGTCGACCTCCTGCTGAACCTGGCCCCCATAGGACCGGCCGAGGCCGCGACCCTGCCCGGCCTCGTACGCCCGGGCGGCCACATCGTGTCGATCGCGACCCCGATCCCGTCCGACACGGTCCGCTCGGTGACGTCCCAGCACATGGTGGCCCGGAACGACGTGGCACAGCTGAGGGAGCTAATTGCCCTGGTGGAGCGGGGTGCGGTGACCATCGACGTCACGGAGACGCGACCACTGGAGGAGCTGGCGGAGGTGCATCGGTCGAGCGAGGGCGGGGGCGTGCGGGGGAAGGTGCTGCTGGTGCCGTGAGGGGGTCGTTCACCGGTTAGAGGGGTGATGAGAGGGAGGGACGTTCCTGCGACCACCGGTGTGTAGTGATGCCGATACTTTCTGTGATGACCAGTCGGTTCGACCAGACAGGGGTTATCGATGCGGAAGTTGGCGACTGCGGTGGTGGCTGCGGGGCTGTTCTTTGGGGGGATGGGGGTGGCGGTTGCGGACTCGTGGCACGGACTGACGATGACCACGACCGGAGCCGAGTTCAAGGGGTCCTACATGTGGGAGCCCCAGCTGCAGAAGCACGGAGGGCTCCGTGTGAAGGGGAGCCTGAAGGACGCGTCCAACGATGACGACCACAACGTGTACCTCCGGGCAAGGGTCAAGGGGTACTCGTGGATTCGTATCAAGGGCGTGCAGAAGAAGACCACTCCTATCGACCACACGTTTTACGACGGCGCCCTACTCCTGACGAGCCAGGTGGAGGTGCAGACGTGCCGAGATCGCGGATCACTGAGGCCGGATAACTGCTCGGCGAACAAGGTGTTCACGCGTCGATAGTCGACCGTTCCGGGGGCCGCCGTCGTGCGGCTCCCGCCCCATAGGAGTGCGCACCACGATGGACGTCATCCTCCACGCCAAGGGTGTGGATCTTCTCTACGGCACACATCCGGCAGTCAGCGGAGCCGACTTCACGCTCAAGCGCGGCGAAGTGGCTGCCATCATGGGGAGCAGTGGCTCGGGAAAGTCATCTTTGCTCTACTGCCTAGCCGGGGTCCTTCTGCCTTCCAGCGGAACCGTAACCTTCGACGGGATCGAGCTGTCGTCCTTACCTGACGGAGAGCTGAGTGCCCTTCGCCGCACGCGCTTGGGATTCGTCTTCCAGTATGGCGAACTGCTGCCCGAGCTGACCGTCGAGGAGAACGCGGCGCTTCCGCTTCGACTTGCAGGGATTAGCAAGACGCACGCCCATGCCGTGGCTGGCCAAGTACTTAGCCGACTCGGGATGGGCGACCTGGTACGACGCCGGACCTCCAAGCTTTCGGGAGGGCAAAGTCAGCGTGTAGCGGTTGCGCGAGCACTGGTACACCGGCCGGACGTCGTGTTCGCCGATGAGCCGACAGGGGCTCTGGACAGCACCAATGCCGCTGCGGTTCTGGAAGAGTTCCTCCAGCTGGCACGAAGGCAGAAGACGGCGGTGGTCATCGTCACTCACGACGCGAACGTCGCAGCGAAGGCCGACACCCAATACATGATGTCGGACGGTGTCCTGGCCCAACGGGTGGAAGCGTGAACACATTCCTACTCGGCATGCGCCTACTGTCGGGCAGCGGCTGGAGGGGACGAGCACGCTTTCTCTTGATGGCGATCGGCTCCGGGCTCGGGGTGGCGTGCCTTGCTGCTGCGCTCACCATTCCGTCGATCATCGCCGCCCATGACGCTCGCTCAGCCAGCCGTGAGCCACGACCGGGTTCGAACAACAGCGCTGTCTACCAAGAATTCCGGGATCCGTACGGTTCACTGCCACTCCGTCGGATCTTCGTTGCTCGCACTAAACCTGGCTCAAGCCCGGTGCCACCAGGCGTTGACAGGCTCCCCGAAGTCGGCGAGGCGATTGTCTCGCCGAAGCTGAGCGAGATCCTGGCGTCCCATCCCGGAATCGCCGGCCTCGTCCCAGGCCGCGTAATTGGAACAATCGGACCGGAAGGCTTGGGGGGCTCCGAGGACCTCTACGCCTACATCGGCACTACCCCTGCCAAGCTGCCCCAGCCAATCCCGCTCGGCGGGTTTGGCAGCAGGCACGCTTGGCATGAGCTGATTGACGAATCGACGGTCAACATCCTCCGGTTCACCCTCGGATGCATCGTCCTCCTCCCCCTCGTCATCTTCCTCTCCGTCTGCGCCCGGCTCTCCGGAGAATCCCGCGCCCGCCGTCTCGCCGCCCTTCGGCTCGTCGGGCTCAGCGTCAAGGACACACTGCGGGTCAACGCCGGGGAGAGCGTGGTCTCCGCGTTCGTCGGGGCCGTGCTCGGGGTCGTCGGGTATCTCGGGGTCAACGAGGTCATGGCGCGGGTCGGGTTGCCGGGGCTGCACTGGTATCCGGCGGACGGGCGGCCCGACGCTTCGACGGTTGCCGTGTGTCTGCTCGGGTGTCCGGCGCTCGCGTGGGTCGTGGGGCAGTTCAGTGCGCGGCGGGCCGCGTTGTCGCCGATCAGTGTCCGGCGGACCGGGGAGCGTAAACCGCCGAAGATGTACGGGACCTTGCTGCTGATCCCGGGGCTCGGGGTCATCGGCGGGTACTGCGTGCTGAGTGTGATGGGGCGTGATCCGTCCGGCGGATCGGCCAGTTCCGTGCTCGTACCCGGTGCCGTGTTGTTGACCGGTGCCGGGCTCGTCTTCGGTTTGGCGCCGATCACGGCATGGCTCGCGCGGCGGCTGGCCGGGGTGGCGAAGTCGCTGCCAGTGGCATTGGCGATGCGGCGTACGGAGGTCGATCCGGGGTCCTCGTTGCGGGTGGCCACCGGGCTCGTCCTGCTCGTGTTCGGGGCCTCGCTCACGCAGGGTGTGCTCGTCGAGCTGGACCAGGTCAGCCGGCGGACGGCGCCCGTTCAGGAGTACAACATCAGCCTCAGCGAGCTGAGTGCCCAGCAGAGGCAGCAGCTCGCGCAGGTCCCCGGCGTGCGGATGCAGGTGCCCGCGTACAGCTCGTGGGATCCGCTGGACGGCACGATGCGGCCGCACGTCGACCTGCTGGTCGCCACCTGCGCCCAGCTCAGGGGCACGACGCAGTGGGCCAGGGGCTGTGTGGACGGACGGATCATGCAGTTGCACGACGACAACTCGGCGTACCCCGAAGACCCTCAGCCCGGTGACCGATTCCCCTTCGAGACGCGTGACGGGCGGAAGATCACGGTCACTGTTCCTCCGGAGCGGATCGACATGAGGCCGTACCAGCCGTCCGTCTTCCGCACGAGCGCCCTGCTCGTCCCTCCCGCCCTCGTCCCCTCCAACCTGGCGGACGCGGACGGCACCCTCACCCTCGTCAGCGACGCCGACCCCGCCACCATCCGTGGCGTACTCGACGGCGTCGGGGCCATCGCTCCCACCGCGTCCGTCGACCCCGTCGGGATCGGGATCGACGCGCTCGCACAGCTCACCGTCATCCGCAGCCTCCTCGCCGTCGGAATGGTCCTCGGTCTGGTCATCGGTGTCGCCGCGTTCGTCGTGTCCGTGGCCGATCGGGCCATGGAGCGGCGCGGGCAGGTGACCGCGCTCGCGTTGTTGGGGGCTCGGGCGGGGACCTTGCGGGTGGTGCAGGTCGTGCAGGTCGTGTTGCCGTTGGTCGTGGGGTTGGGGGCGGCGATCGTCACCGGGTGGCTTGCCGAGTCCAGTTATCTGATCACCGGGGGTGGGGCCGTGCACTGGGACTGGGAGGGGCTGCCGTTGCTCTTCGCCTGCGCCCTGGGCGTGCTGCTGGCCGCGGCCCTCGCCTCCGTGCCGATGGTCCGGCGTCACATCGACCCCGAGCACATTCGGCGGGATTGATCTCGCGGTCGGCGATGAGTTCTGGGGGGAGTGGAGGTCATCACTTCAGTTGCCCACCCCGCCCCACCCAGGAGCTCACCATGTCCGAGAACACCCCCAACGGTCCCGCCAGCTACTTCCCCTCCATCGAGAAGAAGTACGGGCGGCCGATCTCGGAGTGGCAGGAGCTCATCCGTTCCTCGCCGCTCACCAAGCACATGGAGCTCGTCACCTGGCTGAAGGCCGAGCACGGGCTCGGGCACGGGCACGCCAATGCCCTCGTCAAGCACACCTTGACCGAGGGCAAGTAGGCAGTAGGCAAGAAGAAGCCGTGCGCGCTCAGGCCGCCAGGTCGTGGGCCGTGCGGCGGTTGACCCGGGGTGCCAGGGCCAGGGTCCCGGCCGCGGCCGCCGTGCCCGCCGCCAGGGCCGTCCACCACAGGGCGGCCGGGCCCAGGGTCGTGTAGGCCGCGACGCCGACGGTCAGGGCGGCGAAGCGGGCGACGCCCCAGGTCCAGCTGAAGGCGCCCTGGTAGCGGCCCCGGGCGTGGGACGGGGCGAGGTTGGCGACTACGCCGGCGGCGATGCCGGCGACGACGACCTCGCCGAGGGACCAGACCACGACCGACACCGTGTAGCCGGCGATCCCGTCGGCCAGGCCGGTGAGCGCGACGCCCGCGGCGATCAGGACGCTGCCCGCGCTCTGCACCGCGAGCTGCGGCAGCTTCGCCAGACGGGCGGTCGCGAAGGGCTGGAGGCCGACCACCAGGACCGCGTTGACCGCCGCCATCGCTCCGTACACCGCCGGTGAGAGGCCGCTGTCGCGGACCGCGAGCGGCAGGGCGACCTCGGTGAGCGAGTACACGAAGAGCTGGATGCCGAAGAGCGGCAGGAGGAGCAGGGCGAGGCGGTCGCGGAGGACCACTCCGTAGCCGATGCCGTCCTTCGTCTGTCGATCCTTCGTCTGTCGATCAGCGGTCTTCGGGGTCTTCGCGCGGGTCGGTTCCTTCAGGCGCGTCGCCACCACCCCCGCGTACAGCAGCATCGAACCCGCGTCCACCGCGAACAGCAGCCAGTAGCCGTGGGCCGCGAGGTAGCCGCCCAGGACGCCCGCGACGGCGGTGCCGATGTTCACGCCCCAGCCGAAGAGGGCGTACGCGCGCTGGCGACGTTCGCTGTCGACCGCGTCGGCCAGCAGCGCGTACGCCGCAGGCGACACCGTGCTGCCCGCCGTGCTGATCAGCAGCGACGCCGCCGCCATCGTCCACACCCCCGGCGCCAGGAACAGCGCGCCCTGCGCCGCCGCCGCGCCGATCAGGCCGATCAGCATCGTCGGCCGGCGGCCGATGCGGTCGGCGAGGATGCCGCCGACGGCGGGGCCGATGAGGTTGCCCGCGCCGAGGGCACCGAGGACGTACGAGGTGTCGGTGCCGGTCACTCCGCGCGAGGCCAGGAAGAAGACCAGGAACGGGGTGACGAGGTAGCCGAGGCGGTTGACGATCGTTCCGGCGAAGATCGTCCAGACGACGGGCGGGAGGCCGCGGAAGGAGGAAGGCATGGGGTGATCCTGTGGGGCGCCGCCTTCCTCCCTCCAATGATTAAGCTCAGCACGAATCCATTCGACGTATCGCACTGCCGAGGACGGTCACTCCATGGAATCCGGGCTCCGCTTCTCCGCCGCCGACCTCGCCCAGACCCGCTTCGCCGTCTCCCCCATGTGGGAGGTCGTCACCAGCTTCCGCCTCCTCGCCCGGCACCCCGAAGGCACCGGCGCCTCCCCGCACCGCCGCTGGGCCGCCCAGGTCCGCCCCCGCCTCCTGCGGGCCGGGCTCGACCGCGGCTGGCTCGCCGCCCTCGTTCCCGCCCACGGCTACCTCGCCGACTTCCTCAACCCCACCCCCACCGGCCCCTTCCCCACCCTCGACGCCGAACTCGACGCCATCCGCTGCACCCCGCCCGAGCAGGTGCGCGACGATCTGCGACGGCTCGGCGTCGAGGGCATCGACGGGCCCCGGATCCGGCTGCTGCACGAGGCTCCCGAAGCCGCCCTCCGCAAGGTCGCCGACGAGGTCGACACGTACTGGGAGCTCGCCCTCGCCCCCTACTGGGCCCGCATCCAGAAACTCCTGGAGGCCGACGTCTTCCACCGGGCCCGCCAGGTCGCCGAGCACGGTTCGGCGCGGGTCCTGAGCGAACTCCACGAGACCGTACGGTGGGACGACGGCACCCTCCGGCTCGTACGCCGCCACTGCGCGCTCACCCGCGACGAGGCCGGCTCCGGGCTGCTGCTCATCCCCTCCGCCTTCGCCTGGCCCAAGGTCCTCACCCGCTCCGTCCACCCCGATCCGCCCCAACTCGCCTATCCCGCCCGGGGCATCGGCACCCTGTGGGAGCCCCGCACGACCGGCGCCACCGACGCCGTCGCCGCCGTACTCGGCCGCTCCCGCACCCTGCTGCTCACCGAGCTCGACACCCCGGCCTCCACCACCCAACTCGCCACGCACTGCGGCCTGTCCGCCGCCGGCGTCTCCCAGCACCTCATCGCCCTGCGGAACGCCGGCCTCGTCACCGCCCACCGCAGCGGACGCTCCGTCCTCTACGCCAGGACCGCCGTCGCCGACCAGCTCCTCAACCCGTAGGAGAGGATGGGGTCATGGGCGATTCTTCGAGTTTCCGCTGGTCCGAGCTGGTCGTGGTGCGTGACGGCGTCCGGCTGTCCTGTCGCGACTGGGGCGGTTCCGGGCCCGACGTCCTCCTCCTCCACGGGCTCGCCGGGCACGCCGGGGAGTGGGACGCGACCGCCCGCGCCCTGTGCGAGGCCGGATACCGCGTCCTCGCCCTCGACCAGCGCGGGCACGGGAACAGCGAGCGCCGGCCCGAGGACGTCTCGCGCGCCGCGTACGTCGCCGACGTGGTCGCGGTCGTACACGAACTCGGGCTTCAGCAGCCCGTGTTGATCGGCCAGTCCCTCGGCGGGCACACCGCGCTGCTCACCGCCGCCGCCCACCCCGAGCTGCCGAGCGCCCTCGTCCTCGTCGAGGCCGGACCCGGCGGGTCGAACCCGGACGTCCAGACCGGCATCGCGGAGTGGTTCGCCGCGTGGCCCGTGCCCTTCCCCACGCGCGAGGAGGCCGTCGCGTTCCTCGGCGGCGGGAAGCGGCCCGTCGGGGAGGGGTGGGCGAGCGGCCTCGAAGAGCGCGCCGACGGGCTGTGGCCGCGCTTCGACGCCGACGTCATGGTCCGGTCCCTCGACGACAACGCCACCCGCGCCTTCTGGGACGAGTGGGCGGCGATCACCTGCCCCACCCTCGCCGTCCTCGGACAGGACGAGCAGGGCGGGATCATCGGCGACGAGGAGTACGCGGAGATGGCCCGGCTCCGGCCCGGGTCGTACGGGGTGAGCGTGCCCGGCACGGGGCACGACGTGCATCTGGAGCGGCCCGAGGTCCTGCACGCCCTGCTGACGGGATTCCTGGACTGACCCCCCTCCCGCTCCTGATTCTTCTCCTTGCCTTGGAGCGCACTCCAATTCCTAGAGTGCGCGCATGCGCTATCGACCGCTCGGCGGGACCGGGATCGACGTCAGCACCTACTGCCTCGGCACCATGATGTTCGGTGCCGTCGGCAATCCGGACCACGAGGAATCCGTACGGATCATCCATGCCGCCCTCGACCAGGGCATCAACTTCGTGGACACCGCCGACATGTACTCGGCCGGGGAGTCCGAGGAGATCGTCGGCAAGGCGCTGCGCGACCCCCGGCGCCGCGAGGAGACCGTCCTCGCCACCAAGGTGTACTTCCCGATGGGCGGCGAGGGCCCCAACAGGGGTGGCCTGTCCCGCCGTTGGATCACCCGCGCCGTCGAGAACAGCCTGCGGCGGCTCGGCACCGACTGGATCGACCTCTACCAGGTCCACCGGCCCGACCCCGGCACGGACATCGAGGAGACCCTCGACGTCCTCGGCGACCTCGTCACGCAGGGGAAGATCCGGGCCTTCGGCTGCTCCACCTTCCCGGCCGAGGAGATCGTCGAGGCGCACGCCGTCGCCGAGCGGCGCGGGCTGCGCCGCTTCCGCTCCGAGCAGCCGCCCTACTCGCTGCTCGCGCGCGGCGTGGAGGCGTCCGTGCTGCCCGTGGCGCAGCGGTACGGGATGGGGGTGCTGACCTGGAGCCCGCTCGCGTCGGGCTTCCTCACCGGCCGCTACCGCAAGGGGGCGCCGATCGACCTGACCAGCGGCCGGGCCGCGCTCACCCCGCACCGCTTCGACCCTTCGCTTCCGGTCAACGCCGCGAAGCTCGACGCGGTCGAGGAGCTCGTCGCGCTGGCGGACGAGATCGGGTGCAGCCTGCCCGAGCTGGCCATCGCCTTCGTGACCTCGCACCCGGCGGTGACCTCCGTCATCATCGGGCCGCGCACGATGGACCAGCTGGAGGGGCTGCTGAAGGGGGCGCCGTTGGTGCTCACGGACGACGTCCTCGACCGGATCGACGCGATCGTGCCGCCGGGGACGAACCTCTACCCGCCGGACGGCGTCTGGCGCCCGCGCGCCCTCACCGAATCGGGGCTGCGGCGGCGGCCGTTGGGGGAGCGGGCCGCGGGGTGAGACGGCAGGTGGGAGGGAGGCGGTGAGGTGGCGGTGACCGACTGCCGACTGCCCGACTTCCCGCCTTCTTCCTCGGTTCCGCCCACGGCCGACTCCATGCTGGGCCCATGAACGAGACGCGTACGAGAACGATCGGCGACGCCGAGCGCAGGGCCCGGCTCGCGGTGCGGCACCGGCTGGCCCCGGCCGCGCGGGCCGCGACGGCCGAGGAGGTCGGGGAGTCCTTGGTGGCGCTGCACGGGACGGACCCGGCGAGCGTGTTCCTCGCGGTGGGGGCGCGGCTGGCGGGCGGCGGCGCCGGGACGGTCGCGACGGTCGAGCGGGCGCTGTACGAGGACCGGTCGCTGGTCCGGATGCACGGCATGCGGCACACGGTCTTCGTCGTCCCGACCTCGCTCGCGCCGGCCGTACAGTCCTCGACGACCCGACCGGCCGCCGTCAGCGAACGGGCCGCACTTCTGCGGCACTTGGCGGAGGGAAGCTCCTTCGACGCGGCCTGGCTGGCGGAGACCGAGCGGCTCGTCCTCGCCGAGCTCGCCGTACGCGGGGAGGCGACCGGTACGGAGCTGGGCGCGGCCGTACCGAGGCTGCGGGAGACGTACGTGTACGGGCCGGGGACCCGCCAGGAGGGCGTCCAGTCCGTGGCGAGCCGGGTGCTGCGGGTCCTCGGCATGGAGGGGCGGATCGTGCGGGGGCGGCCGCAGGGGACGTGGACGTCGAGCCGCTTCCGCTGGTCGCCGGCGCCCGCGTCCGTCGACGAGCGCCCGCCGGTGGCTCCGGCGGAGGCGCGGGCGGAGCTGATCCGGCGCTGGCTCGCGGCCTGCGGGCCGGCGAGCGAGGCGGATCTGAAGTGGTGGACGGGGTGGAAGGTCACGGACGTGCGCGGGGCGCTCGCCGCGGTGGGGGCGGTGGCGGTGACGCTGGGCGGGCCGGGACCGGGGCCGGGGTCCAGGGCCGGCTCCGGCTCCAAGTCCGGTTCCAGGTCTGGCTCTGGCTCTGGCTCCCACTCCGGCTCCGGCTCCGGCTCCGGGGAGACGGGCTTCGTCCTCCCGGACGACCTCGACCCCGTACCGGCGCCGGAGCCGTGGGCCGCGCTGCTGCCCGCGCTCGACCCGACGGCGATGGGCTGGCAGGCCCGGGACTGGTACCAGGACCCCGGGCACCGGCCCGCGCTGTACGACCGCAGCGGGAACATCGCGCCGACGGTGTGGTGGGACGGCCGGATCGTCGGCGTCTGGGCGCAGCGGCCGGACGGCGAGATCGTCCACCGGCTCCTGGCCGACGTGGGCGTCGATGCGGTGCGGGCGATCGGGGTGGAGGCGGCACGGCTGGCGGCCTGGGTGGGGGACGTACGGGTGACACCCCGGTTCCGGACCCCGCTGGAACGGGAGCTCTCGGCGCCCTGATCACCGGCGCCTACTCGCTGTCGTCGAGCCCGGGGACCCCCAGGGCGGCGAGGCCGTTGAGGACGAGGTCGATGGCGACCGCGGCGAGCAGCAGCCCCAGGAGCCGGCCGAGGAGCTCGATGGTGGTGCCCTGGGCGCGGCGCAGGACGCCGGCGAGGAGCAGGACGCAGGCCAGGTCGAGGGCGATGACGGCCGCGTAGGCGAGGACGACGGTCGAGCGCCAGGCGAAGGAGTCTCCGGAGGCGCCCCCGATGAGGATCGCCGTCATGGCGAGCGGGCTCACCACGTACGGCGTGAGCAACTCGCGCACTCCGCTGACCAGGTCCGGGGCGTCCCGGTGGGTGCTGACGGGGCCGACGTGGAAGCCGAGGACGAGCCCGAGGGCGTAGAGGAAGAAGATGACGCCGCCCGCGAGCATGAGCGCGGGCGTGCTGATGTGGAAGAGGTTGAGCAGCCACGGGGCCGTGATGCCGGTGCCCAGCCCGACGAGGACGGCCAGTCCCGAGGAGACGAGGGCGACGGAGCGCAGCTGGCGGGGGGCGTGGATCTGGGCGAGGCCGGCGAAGGAGAGGAGCACCTTGGGCGGGCCGACGACGGAGAAGAAGGCGATGAAGGCGGTGGAGAAGCTGAGTGCGTGCACCCTGGAATCATGGGACGCCCGGGTGATTTCTCCCGTTTTTCCGGCCGAATCCCGCGCGGTGTCGAGAACCGCCCGCCGGCTCCGACTCTCCTGCGAGAGGCAGAACCGGAACGGAACGGACAAGAGGAGGACACCATGAAGTACCTGGTGATGGTGCAGGGCTCGCAGGCCGACTACGAGGCGATGGTGGGCCGCGGCTCCGCCGAAAGCCCCGCCTGGAACAAGGCGGAACTCAAGGCGATGTTCGAGCACATGAACGCGATCAACGCCGAGCTGAACACCAGGGGCGAGATGCTCGACGGCCAGGGCCTCGCCGCCCCGTCCACGACCCGCTTCGTGACGGTGGACGGCGACGGCAAGCCGGTCGTCACCGACGGCCCGTACGCGGAGACCAAGGAGGTCCTCGCCGGCTACTGGCTCCTCGAGTGCGACTCCCTGGACCGCGTCACCGAGATCGCCGCCCAGGTCGCCCGCTGCCCGGCCCCGGCCGGCTCCCCGGAGTACGCCGTCGTGATCCGCCCGGTCGACGAGACCGGTCCCACTCAGGACTGAGCGCAGGCGGATCCCTGGCCTCTTCCTCAGTGCACCCCGTGGGGGCCGCCCGTCGGGCGGGGGGTGCCTCGGGGGATGAGGAAGGGGGAGGTCAGGGCCGCTGCGGCGGCTGTGGCCGCGCAGAGGGTGAAGGCTGCGGTGAAGCCGATGTTCGTCGGTTGTGTGGTGGCGGTGAGGGCGAGGGTGGAGACGGCGGCGATGCCGATGGAGCCGCCGACCTCGTGGAAGGTGTTGACGATGCCGGAGGCGAGGCCGGCTTCGTGCGGGGCGATCAGGCCGAGGGAGGTCGTGGTCGCCGCGACGAAGACGGCGCCGAGGCCGAGGGACGCCGTGGCGAGGGCGGGCAGGAGGGTGGCCCAGGGGTTGGCGGCCGGGGTGAGGAAGGTCAGCGGCAGGCAGCCGAGGGCCGCCAGGGCCAGGCCGCCGGTGGCGCAGGTGCGCGGGCCCGCCGTGGTCACCAGGCGGGAGCCGAGGTGGGCGCCGATCGCCGTCGTGAGGGCGATCGGGAGGAAGAGCAGCCCGGTGCGGAAGGCCCCGAGTCCGTAGACGTGCTGGAGCTGCATCGAGCCCAGGAAGAAGAACGAGATCAGCAGCGCGGTCGCGATCAGCATGAGGAGTGAGCCCACCACGACCGGGCGGCGCTTCAGCATCCTCAGGTCCATCAGCGGGGCGCTGCTCGCCCGCTCGACCGCGGCGAAGAGTCCGTAGAGCGCGAGCGCGCCGAGCAGTGGCAGCAGGGTCGCGGCGGAGGTCCAGCCGGAGTCGCCCGCCTGGACGAGGCCGTACACGAGGGCGCCGGTGGCGGTGGTGACGAGGAGGGCGCCGGGGACGTCCAGGCGCGCGGTCGTCTGCCCGGCCCTGTTGGCCGGGAGGACCTTCGGGAGCGCGGCCAGCAGGGCCAGGCCGACCGGGACGTTGACGTAGAAGACCCACGGCCAGCCCGGGCCTTCGGTGAGGGCGCCGCCGAGCAGGACGCCGACGGCCGAGCCGGTGCCGCCGATCGCCGCCCAGGCCCCGAGGGCCTTGGCCCGCTCGGCGCCGTGGAAGGCGGTCGTGACGAGGGCGAGCGCGGCCGGGGAGAGGAGCGCGGCGCCGATGCCCTGGGCGATGCGGCCGGCCAGGAGGACGGGGGCGTTCTGCGCGAGGCCGCAGGCCAGGGACGCGGCGGTGAAGAGCGCCAGGCCGGTCAGGAGGACGCGGCGGGCGCCCAGGGCGTCGGCGAGCCGGCCGCCGAGGAGCATGAGCCCGCCGAAGCAGAGGGTGTACGCGGTGACGACCCAGGTCAGGGCGGTGCGGCCGAGGTCGAGGTCGGCGGAGAGGGCGGGCAGCGCGACGTTCACGACGGTGACGTCGAGGATCAGCATGAACTGGGCCGCGCAGATCAGTGCGAGGGCCGTCCAGCGGCGGGGGTGCGGGGCGGAGTGGGCAGGGGTGTGGGCTTGCTCTTCAAGGTGAGCCTTCATAACTGAACTGTACGGCACAGTACAGTTGAACTCAACGGTACAGTTCGGTTGTAGGGTGGCGGCCATGAACGCGCAGCCCTCGGACGTTCCCGCCGCACCCAAGCCCGCGCCCACCGGGGCCCGCGCCGCCCGCAAGCGGCAGGCCGTCGTACGGGCCGCCCGCGACCTCTTCCTCCGCGAGGGCTTCGGCGTCGGCATGGACGCCATCGCCGCCGAGGCGGGCGTCTCCAAGGTCACCGTCTACAACCACTTCGGCAGCAAGGAAGCCCTCTTCACCGCCGTCGTCGCCGGTGCCCTCGACGAGCCCCTGGCCGGAGGAGAGGAAGCGGAAGGGCCGGACCTCGCGCTGCTCGTCGCCGCCGACGGGCCCGACGCGCTCAAGGCCGCCCTCACCGACGCCGGCCGTGCCTGGGCCCTGGCCGTACGCGCCGACGACGAGGGCCGCGCCCTGCGCACCCTCGTCGCCACCGAGCTCCACCGTTTCCCCGAGCTGGGCCGCGCCTGGCGCGCCCACGGCCCCGCCGGCCACCACCCCGCCGTCGCGGACGCGCTGCGCACCCTCGCCGACCGGGGCCTCCTGGAGATCCCCGACCTGGAGGTCGCGGTCCTCCAGCTCTACTCGCTGCTCGTCTTCCCGCAGATGGTCTTCGAGCAGTACGGCACGGAGCTCACCGAGGAGCTGAGCGAGCGGCTCGTGACGGACGGGGCCGAGATGTTCCTCCGCCGCTACGCCGCCTGAGATCTACAGCGGAGGCGTACTCGCCGCGAGAGGGGTTCGTTCGCGGCAGGTGTCATCCTTGGTCTTCGGCGTAGCCCCGCGGTGGGGAGTAAATTACCCCCTGGGGTATCTGTGGAGGAGTGACTGTGGAACTCGATCTCGCGGGCGCGGAGCTCAAAGCGGTCCTGAACCGGCTGCGCCGGGCCCAGGGCCAGATCGCCGGCGTGATCCGGATGATCGAGGAGGGCCGGGACTGCGAGGAGGTCGTGACCCAGCTCGCCGCCGCCTCCCGCGCCCTCGACCGGGCCGGGTTCGCGATCATCGCGACCGGTCTCCAGCAGTGTCTGACCGACATCGATGACGGCCGGAAGAACGGCGAGGACCGCGACGCCATGCGGGCGCGCCTGGAGAAGCTCTTCCTGTCGCTGGCCTAGCCCGCGAACTGTCGCCGGCCTAGCCCACGAAGGACCGAAACGCCGAGCACCCCCGGGGATGTCCCCGGGGGTGCTCGCCGTTTCGGGCGGCTCTTCGGACCTCGGTCGTCAGTCGTCCGCGAGGCCCTTCAGCCGCTTCGCGATCCTCGTCAGGCGCGCGCCCTGGTAGCGGGCGGCCTGAAGGACGTTCTCCTCCGGGGCGCCGTTGGCGGCGGGGTGCGAGGTGCCGTAGGGGTTGCCGCCCGCCGCGTACACGGCCGGGTCGGTGAAGCCGGGCGAGACGATGACCGAGCCCCAGTGGTGGAAGGTGTTGTAGAGCGCGAGCAGCGTCGACTCGTTGCCGCCGTGGACGTTGTGGGCGCTGGTGAAGGCGGTCGCCGGCTTGTCCGCCATGACACCGCGCTGCCACAGGCCGCCCGAGGTGTCCACGTACTGCTTGAGCTGGGCCGCGACGTTTCCGAAGCGGGTCGGGGAACCCAGCGCGTACGCGTCGGCCCACTCCAGGTCGTCCAGCGTGGCGATCTCCACGTCACCCGTGGCGTCGACGTGGGCGCGCCAGGCCGGGTTCGCGTCGACGGCGGCGTCCGGGGCGAGCTCGGGCACCCGGCGCAGGCGCACCTCGGCACCGGCCTTCTCGGCCCCCTCGGCGACGGCCTGGGCGAGCTGGTGGACGGCACCGGTGGCCGAGTAGTAGATGACGGCGACCTTGACGGACATGACGAACTCCCTCAACCGGATTCTTTTCCGCTTTCGATGATTCGAGGTTAAGCGGATCGTTATCCGGTTCGCAAGGGCAGCAGGTATGCTCACATCGAGGAGCGACCGAGGGGGGACACGGGCGGACGAGCGCACGAAGGACAGGAGCCGGCAGATGAGCACGAGAGAACCGCAGGCCGGGAACACGGCGGCGCCGATGCTCAGCCTGCTCCCCACCGTCGGCGGCGGCCCCGCCCCGGAGCGCGCCGACGCCGCCCGCAACCGGCGGAAGATCCTCGACGCGGCCGCCCGGATCGTCGCCGAGGACGGCCCCCAGGCCGTCACCATGAACCAGGTCGCCCACGCCAGCGGCATCGGCGTCGGCACCGTCTACCGCCGCTTCGGCGACGTCTCCCAGCTCCTGTGGGCCCTGCTCGACGACCGCGAGCGGCAGTTCCAGGAGGCGTACATGAGCGGCCCGCCGCCGCTCGGGCCCGGCGCCCCGGCCGCCGAGCGGCTCGACGCCTTCCTCGACGCGCTCGTCGACCGGGTCGGCGAGCAGCGCGAGATCCTGCTCGCCGCCCACTCCGCGGCGCCCCGCGCCCGCTACCACAGCGGTGCCTACCGGGTGATGCACACCCATGTCGCGCTGATCATCGGGGAGTTGAGGCCGGGCTCCGACGCCACGCTCCTCGCGCACCTGGCGCTCGCGCCGTTCTCGCCGGACGTCATGCACCACCTGACCGTCGAGCAGGAGCTGTCGAACGAGCGGCTGAAGGCGGGCGTACGGGAGCTCCTGACCCTCAGAAGCTGAAGGCCCTCAGGCCCCGGCCCGCGCCTCAGACCCCCGGCCCACCCTCAGGACCCCGACCCGCGCCTCGGACACCAGCCCGCCCCTCAGGCCCCCGCCCCGCCCAGCGCCGCCAAGCCGTCCAGCGTCCGCGCGAGCCCGAAGGCGTACGCGTGCTCCGCGTCGTACACACCCCCGTACGCGATCGCCGACGCCTCCCCCACCCGCGCCGCCAGCGGGAACTTCTCCTCGTCGAAGACCCGGGCGAGCAGCGGCTCATGGGTGTCCCACCACTCCGCGTCGGACATCGCGCTCTCCCGCGCGACGGCCCGCGCGTCCAGCTCCGCCCGCGCGCTCGCCTGGACGGAGCCGAGGACGTACGTCAGCGCCGAGTCGCGCGCCACGTCGTCGAGCCCGAGCCCCTCGAAGGCGCCGAGCTCGTACTCGTACTTGGCCATCACCCCGGGTCCCAGCGGGGCGCGCACGACCCGCAGGTCGACCAGCCAGGGGTGCCGCAGGTACAGCGCCCGGTTCGCGTCGGCGACCGCCGTCACCCGGGCCCGCCAGGGCTCCTCCGGGCCGAACGGCGGCCGTTCCATCCGCAGGAAGGCGGCGTCCAGCATCAGGTCGATCAGCTCGGCCTTGCCGGGGACGTACGTGTAGAGCGTCATGGGGGTCACGCCGAGGCGCTGGGCGACCGCGCGCATGGTCAGCGCGTCGAGCCCGCCGCCGTCGGCGAGGCCGAGGCCGGCGTCGACCACGGCGTCGACCGTGAGCCCCTGCCGGGGGCCGCGCCGCCCCGCCGGGGCCGCGGCGCCGTCGCGCCACAGGAGCTCCAGGGTGCGCGCCGGGTCGCCGGCCCCGCTGCTGCTCTTCCCCTTGTCCGCCACCATGTCGTTCCGTTCTCGCCGTTCACGTCGCTCACGACGTTTGTGCAGGTCAGAGTCGTCGAGACTAACTTTGTACGGTGTATAGAGTACCCTTCCCGGGCAAGCAGGCCGACCACCGGAGGGCGCACGCATGAACCACCCCGTCGCAGCGGACAGCCACCACGTCATCCAGGTCCGCGGGGCCCGGGAGAACAACCTCAAGAACGTCGACGTCGACCTCCCCAAGCGCCGCCTCACCGTCTTCACCGGGGTCTCGGGCTCCGGGAAGTCCTCGCTCGTCTTCGGCACCATCGCCGCCGAGTCGCAGCGCCTGATCAACGAGACCTACAGCGCCTTCCTCCAGTCCTTCATGCCGTCCCTGTCCCGCCCGGACGTCGACGGACTGCACAACCTGAGCGCCGCGATCGTCGTCGACCAGGAGCGGATGGGCGCCAACTCCCGCTCCACCGTGGGCACCGCCACCGACGCGTACACGATGCTGCGGATCGTCTTCAGCCGCCTCGGCACCCCGCACGTCGGCACCTCGGGAGCCTTCTCCTTCAACCTGCCCGAGGGCATGTGCCCGCGCTGCGAGGGCGCGGGCGAGGTCTCGGAGATCGACGTAGACGAGCTCGTCGACCGGTCGAAGTCCCTCGACGAGGGCGCGATCACCGTCCCGAACTTCGCCGTGGACTCCTGGTACTGGAAGATCATGGCCGAGTCCGGCTTCTACGACTCCGCCACGAAGCTCGCCGACTTCACCGAGCAGGAGTGGGAGGACTTCCTCCACAAGCCGTCCTGCAAGGTGAAGGTCGGCAGCAACACCTTCACCTACGAGGGCCTCGTCCCCAAGGTCCAGCGGCTCTTCCTCGCCAAGGACCGCGAGTCGATGCAGTCGCACGTCCGGGCCTTCGTCGACCGGGCGGTCGTCTTCCGCGTCTGCCCCGAGTGCGAGGGCTCCCGGCTCACCCGGGCCGCGCTCTCCTCCCGCATCGACGGGGTCAACATCGCCGAGTGCTCGGCGATGCAGATCAGCGACCTCGCCGCGTTCGTCCGCCGGATCGAGGAGCCCTCCGTCGCGCCGCTGCTCGCCGGGCTGCGCGAGCTGCTCGACTCGCTCGTCGAGATCGGCCTCGGCTACCTCTCCCTCGACCGGTCCTCCGGCACGCTCTCCGGCGGCGAGGCCCAGCGCGTGAAGATGGTCCGCCACCTCGGCTCGCCGCTCACCGACGTCACGTACGTCTTCGACGAGCCGACCACCGGGCTGCACCCGCACGACGTGCAGCGCATGAACGACCTGCTCCTGCGGCTGCGCGACAAGGGCAACACCGTCCTCGTCGTCGAGCACAAGCCCGAGGTCGTCGAGATCGCCGACCACGTCGTGGACCTCGGGCCGCGCGCCGGGACCGCGGGCGGCGAGATCTGCTACAGCGGGAACGTGCCGGGCCTGCGCACCTCCGGCACCCTCACCGGCAACCACCTCTCCCACCGGGCGAAGCTCCGCCCCGACGTCCGGACGGGGACGGGCTCCCTCACCATCACGGGCGCGAACCAGCACAACCTCAAGGACGTGAGCGTCGAGATCCCCACCGGGGTCCTGACCGTCGTCACCGGCGTCGCCGGCTCCGGCAAGTCCTCGCTCATCCACGGCAACCTGCCCGGCCGCGAGGGGGTCGTCGTCGCCGACCAGTCCCCCATCCGCGGCTCGCGCCGCTCGAACCCGGCGACGTACACGGGGCTCCTCGCCCCGATCCGTACGGCCTTCGCCAAGGCCAACGGCGTCAAGGCGGCGCTCTTCAGCGCCAATTCGGAGGGCGCCTGCCCGCACTGCAACGGCCTCGGGCTCGTCTACACCGACCTGGCCATCGCGGCGGGCGTGGCCTCGGTCTGCGAGGCGTGCGAGGGCAAGCGGTTCACGCCCGAGGTCCTCACCTACCGGCTGGACGGGAAGAACATCCACGAGGTGCTCTCGATGTCGATCGAGGAGGCGTACGCCTTCTTCACGGCGCTCTCTGCGAAGAGCCAGGCCCGCGCGATCCTCGGCCGCCTCCAGGACGTCGGGCTCGGCTACCTCCGCCTCGGCCAGCCCCTCAACACCCTCTCCGGCGGCGAGCGGCAGCGCCTCAAGCTCGCCATCCACATGGCGGAGAAGGCCGCGGTCTACGTCCTCGACGAGCCGACCACCGGCCTCCACCTCGCCGACGTCGACCAGCTGCTCGCCCTCCTCGACCGGCTCGTCGAGGCCGGCAACACGGTCGTCGTGATCGAGCACCACCAGGCGGTCATGGCCCACGCCGACTGGCTGATCGACCTCGGCCCGGGAGCGGGCCACGACGGCGGCCACATCGTCTTCGAGGGCACACCCACCCAACTGGTCGAGAAGGGCGACACCCTGACGGCCCGCCACCTCCGGGAGTACGTGGGCGGCTGACCGGCCGTGCGCCCGCTCCGTGGACGGTGGTGGACCCGGAGCGGGCACCGGTCGCAGGATCGTGCCATGACCACGTATCTGATCCTGCACGGATTCCAGAACCACCGTCCCGCCGGCCACTGGCAGCACTGGCTCSCCGGCGAGCTGCGGGCGCGCGGCCACGAGGTGCGCTACCCGCAGCTGCCGGAGCCGGACGCGCCCGTCCTCGCGGACTGGCTCGCGGCCCTGGAGGAGCACGGCGAGCGCCCGGCCGAGGGCGAGTTCGTGGTCCTCGCGCACAGCCTGTCCGTGCTGCTGTGGCTGCGGGCCGGGGAGCGGCGGCCGGCCGCCGACCGGGTGGCGCTCGTCGCCCCGCCCTCGCCGCCCGTGACGGCCTCGATCCCCGCGATCGCCGCCTTCGCCGACGGCCTCGACCTCACGGAGACGGGCGTACGGGCACGGCTCGTGTACGGGGACGGGGACCCGTACTGCCCCGAGGGCGCCGACGTCCACTACGGCACCCCGCTCGGCCTCGACACGGACCACGTCCCGGGCGGCGCGCACCTCAACCCCGACTCGGGGTACGGGGAATGGGCCTCGCTCCTGGAGTGGTGCGAGGACCCGTCGGTGCGCGTGAAGGGTCGCTAACCTCGGGCGGATGCACCCCGTAACCGCACCGTACGACCAGGGCCTGCTCGACGTGGGCGACGGCAACCTCATCCACTGGGAGGTCTCCGGCAACCCGGCGGGCAGGCCAGCGCTCGTCGTGCACGGCGGCCCGGGCTCCGGGGCCTCGCCGCGCAGCCGGCGCTTCTTCGACCCGGCGGCGTACCGGGTCGTCCTCTTCGACCAGCGCGGCTGCGGGCGCTCCACCCCGCACGCGAGCGACCCGGCCGCCGACATGTCCGTGAACACCACCGCGCACCTGGTGGCCGACATGGAGCGGCTCCGCGAGCACCTCGGGGTCGACAGCTGGCTGCTGTACGGCGGCTCCTGGGGCTCCACGCTGATCTGGCGTACGCGGAGGCGCACCCCGAGCGGGTCACGGAGATCGTCATCGCGGCCGTCACGACCACCCGCCGCTCCGAGACGGCCTGGCTGTACGAGGGCGTCGGCCGGTTCTTCCCGGAGGCCCACGAGCGCTTCCGGGCGGGGGCGGGCCACGCGGAGGACCTGGTCGGCGCCTACGCGGCCCTCATGAACCACCCCGACCGGGCCGTACGGGAGAAGGCCGCGGCCGACTGGTGCGCCTGGGAGGACGCGGTCCTCTCCCCGGAGGGCATGGGCACCCCGTACACCGACCGGGTCGACGACACCCGGCTCGGCTTCGTCCGGATCTGCTCGCACTACTTCGCCCACGGCGCCTGGCTGGCGGAGGGGGCCCTGATCCGCGACGCGCACCGGCTCGCCGGCATCCCCGGCGTCCTGATCCACGGCCGGCTCGACATGGGCGGCCCGCTGGGCACCGCCTGGGAGCTGGCCCGCGCCTGGCCGGATGCCCGGCTGCACGTGGTCGAGAGCGCCGGTCACCTGGGCGGCGAGGAGACCGGGAAGCTGATCCTCACCGCCCTGGACGGGTTCGCGAGGGGGGTCCCCCTGCCCGGGCGAAGCCCGGAGCCCGCGGGAGGGTGAATCCACCGGGCGTACGCCGGGCGCGAGCGGGATGATCGGTTCATGAGCCCCACGCCCAAGACCCCCGAGATCCATCTCGCCCAGCAGCCCGACGCCGACGCGCTGCTCGGGCGCTCGCCGCTCGCCGCGCTCGTCGGCATGCTCCTGGACCAGCAGGTTCCGATGGAATGGGCGTTCTCCGGCCCGTACACGATCGCCTCGCGGCTCGGGGCCGACGACCTCGACGCACACGAGATCGCCTCCCGCAACCCGGAGGAGTTCGCCGCGCTGCTCTCCGAGAAGCCGGCCGTGCACCGCTACCCCGGGTCGATGGCCCAGCGCGTACAGCAGCTGTGCGCCTTCCTCGTCGAGGAGTACGGCGGCGACGCCGAGGCCGTCTGGGCGGACGCGGCGACGGGGAAGGAGCTGCTCGCGCGGCTCCAGGCGCTGCCCGGCTTCGGGAAGCAGAAGGCGCAGATCTTCCTGGCGCTGCTCGGCAAGCAGTACGGGGTGCGGCCCACGGGCTGGCGGGAGGCGGCGGGGCCGTACGGCGAGCAGGGCTCGTACCGCTCTGCCGCCGACATCACCGGCCCGGAGTCGCTGGCGAAGGTGCGGGCGCACAAGCAGGAGATGAAGGCGGCGGCGAAAGCGGAGAAGGCAGGGAAGGCAAGCAAGGCAGGGGAAGCGGAGAAAGCCTCAAAAGACTCCAAGGGGAGTAAATCACCCGGGAATTGATAATTCCAGATTTCAATCCTGCTCAACGTGACAGGAATTGTGGAGAAGGTGTTCACAGGATGCCCTGCTGATCGCTAACTTCCCCTCAACCTCGTCCGTAACGGGAAGGACTTCTGTGAACGCTACCCAGCGCCGAGCCGCGGCCATTCTGGCCGCCGCCGCCCTCGCCACCCCGCTGGTCCTCGCCTCTCCCGCCACCGCGGTGAAGGACCCCTCGGCCGCACCCGCCCGCGATGCCGCCCAGCTGGCGAAGAAGCTGGTCCGCGAAACCACTGGCCAGGACGCCTACAAGCACCTGCAGAAGTTCCAGGCGATAGCCGACTCGACCGGCGGCCACCGCGCCGCCGGCACGCTCGGCCACGACGCCTCCGCCGCGTACGTGTACCAGCAGCTCAAGAAGGCCGGCTACAACGTCTCGTACGAGCAGTTCGACTTCATCTACACCGAGACCCTCGCCGAGAAGGCCTCCGTCGTCTCGCCCGCGCCCCGCACGCTCGACGTCAAGGCGATGACGTACACCAAGTCCACCCCGGTCGGCGGCATCAAGGCCGACCTGGCCGCCGTGCCCGTCGACGCCGACGGCACCACCGGCTGCGAGCCGGGCGACTACGCCACGGGGACCTTCACCGGAAAGATCGCGCTCATCAAGCGCGGCGGCTGCTCCTTCGCGATCAAGCAGCAGCAGGCCGCCGCGGCCGGCGCCGCCGGCGCGCTCATCTACAACAACGCCGCGGGCGTCCTCTCCGGCACCCTCGGCGACCCCGCATCGGGCAAGCTCCCGACCGGTGGCATCACCCAGGCCGAGGGCGAGCAGCTCGCCGCCGACCTCGCCAAGGGCGCGGTGAACGTCTCCTTCGAGATCCGCCAGCTCCAGGAGAAGCGGATCACCAACAACGTCATCGCGGAGACCAAGGGCGGCAACGCCGCCAACACCGTGATGCTCGGCTCGCACCTCGACTCCGTCACCGCCGGCCCCGGCATCAACGACAACGGCTCCGGCTCCGCCGGTCTCCTCCAGACCGCCCTGGAACTCGCCAAGTCGAAGGACAAGGTCCGCAACAAGGTCCGCTTCGCCTGGTGGTCCGCGGAGGAGAACGGCCTCCTCGGCTCGGAGCACTACGTCGCCAACCTGACGGAGCTCGACAAGAAGGAGATCAAGCTCTACCTCAACTTCGACATGATCGCCTCGCCGAACTACGGCCTGTTCGTGTACGACGGCGACAACTCGGACAACGTCGGCGCGGGCGCGGGCCCCGAGGGCTCCGCCCAGCTGGAGCGCGACATCACCGACTTCATGGACAAGCGCGGGGTCCCGAACGAGGGCACCGACTTCTCCGGCCGCTCCGACTACGGCCCGTTCATCGAGGTCGGCATCCCCTCCGGCGGCACCTTCACCGGCGCCGAGGGCATCAAGACCGCCGCCCAGGCCGCCAAGTTCGGCGGCACGGCGGGCGTCGCGTACGACGTGAACTACCACGCCAAGGGCGACGACCTGAAGAACGTCAACATGAAGGCCTTCGACGTCAACATCGACGTCATCGCCAACGCCGTGGGCACCTACGCCCACGACATCTCCTCCCTGCGCAAGCCGGTCGTCTCCACCCCGACCACGGGCGGCGAGAGCAGCGGCGGCGGCCTGCACGACGACCACCACGAGGTCACCGAGTAGCAGTCCGCCGGTCCTGTCGGTCGGGCCCGTCAGCGCTTCCGGCGGGCCGTACCGAAGATCGAGCGGCTGATCTCCCGGCCCAGCTGGGTGCCGATCGACCGGGCGAGGGACGTGAAGATCCCACTGCCCACCACCTGTTCGGCGAGCGAGGGCTCCGGCTTCGGAGCCCTCGCTCCCTGCTGTGAAGCCGCCGCCTTCCCGGCCTCCTGCGCCGCCGCGGCCTCCAGGGCCGCCGCCTCCGCCGCCTGCTGCTCGGCCGTCAGCCGCTCGTACGCCGACTCCCGGTCCACCGCCTGCGCGTACCGCGCGTAGAGCGTCGACGCCTTCACGGCGGCGTCCAGCGCCGCCGCGTCGATCGGCCCCATCAGCGACTCGGGCGCCCGCAGCCGGGTCGCCGCCACCGGCGTCGGCGCGCCGTTCTCGCTCAGTACGGTGATCACCGCCTCGCCCGTACCGAGCCCCGTGAGCACCTCCTCCAGGTCGTACGCGGAGTTCGGGAAGGTCCGCACCGTCGCCTTGAGCGCCTTCGCGTCGTCCGGGGTGAAGGCGCGCAGGGCGTGCTGCACCCGGTTGCCGAGCTGCGCCAGCACGTCCGAGGGAACGTCCTTCGGCGTCTGCGTCACGAGGAAGATCCCCACGCCCTTCGAGCGGATCAGCCGGACCGTCTGCGTGATCGACTCCAGGAACGCCTTCGACGCCCCCTTGAAGAGCAGGTGCGCCTCGTCGAAGAAGAAGACCAGCTTCGGCTTCTCCTGATCGCCGACCTCCGGAAGGTCGTCGAAGAGGTCCGCCAGCATCCACATGAGGAAGGTCGAGAAGAGCTGAGGCTTGTCCTGCACGGCCGGCAGCTCCAGGACCGAGACGATCCCCCGCCCGTCCGCCGACGTCCGAAGGAACTCGCTCGTGTCGAACTCCGGCTCCCCGAAGAAATCCCCCGCGCCCTGCTGCTCGAAGGCCGTGATCGACCGCAGGATCACCCCGGCCGTGACCGTCGACAGCCCGCCGATCCCCTTCAGTTCGGCCTTCCCCGTGTCCGAGACCAGGAAGGCCACCACCGCCCGCAGGTCCTTGAGGTCGACCAGTTCGAGGCCCTTGGCGTCGGCGTAGTGGAAGATCAGGCCGAGCGACTGCTCCTGGGTCTGGTTGAGCTGGAGCACCTTGGAGAGGAGCACGGGGCCGAAGCTGGTCACCGTGGCGCGCACCGGGATGCCGGGGCCGGTGCCCCCGAGCCCGTAGAACTCGCAGGGGAAGCCCGTCGCCCGCCATTCCTGGCCGACCTGGGCGGCCCGCTCCCGCACCTTCTCGCCGTCCTCCCCGGGCGCCGAGATCCCGGAGACGTCGCCCTTGATGTCGGCGAGGAAGACCGGCACGCCCTGGGCCGAGAGCTGCTCGGCGATCAGCTGGAGCGTCTTCGTCTTGCCGGTGCCCGTCGCGCCGGCGACCAGACCGTGGCGGTTGAGCATCGGCAGCGGGATGCGCACCGGCGCGTCCGGGTGACATGCGCCGTCCCAGAGCAGCGCCCCCAGATCGAGTGCCGCACCGTCGAACGCGTACCCGGCGGCGATCTCGGCGGCGGGCCCGGCCAAGGGCGCGGGCGGCTGTTCGCTCTGCTCACTGACGCTCATGAGGGCACCTTGATTTCACTTTTGTCACGGTTCGCACCAGCATCCCACCGCCCTCGCGTGGCTGCGCCGGGAGCCGGTCGCCCGGTAGGCTTTCCGTGTGATCTTCAAGCGCATCGGACAAGGAAAGCCGTATCCCGACCACGGCCGGGAAAGCACCCGGCAGTGGGCTGACGTCGCGCCGCGCCCGGTCCGCCTCGACCAGCTGGTCACCACCAAGGGCCAGCTGGACCTGGAGACGCTGCTCGCCGAGGACTCCACCTTCTACGGCGACCTCTTCGCGCACGTCGTGAAGTGGCACGGCGACCTCTACCTCGAGGACGGACTGCACCGCGCCGTCCGCGCGGCACTGCAGCAGCGCCAGGTGCTGCACGCCCGCGTCCTGGAACTGGACTGACCGCTTACTGACCCTTTCGGGGTCAGTTCGCCCCCATCCGGACGCGATCACATGATCATCAAGTAGGCATCGCCGACGGGCGGCATTACGCTGCGTTCATGAGCATGCTCACTCCCCCCGGAATGGGCGGAAAGTACCGCATCACGGGGGATGTCTACCCGCGCATGCGCCGCCCCCACCGCCGGCGCCGGATCATCCTCGCGGCCGCGGCCTCCGTGGTCGTGCTCGGCGCGGCCGGCTGGGGCACGCTCCAGCTCGTCGACGTCTTCTCCGGCGACGAGGGCAAGAAGACGACCGCCGGGAAACAGGCCGACTGCAAGCCCGTGGCCAAGGCGACGACCCCGCCCGCGGCCGTCCTCCCCAAGCCCGGCCAGATCACGGTCAACGTCTACAACGCGACCCCGCGCAGCGGACTCGCCAAGACGACCGCCGACGAGCTCAAGAAACGCGGCTTCAAGATCGGCAAGGTGGGGAACGCCCCCGCAGCCTTCGACAAGAAGGTCACCGGCGCGGGGCTGCTGCTCGGCGCGCCCGCGGCCACCAAGGGCGCCTTCCCGGTCCTCGGCACCCAGCTCAAGGGCACCACGACCAAGACGGACACCCGGGCCACGGCGGACGTCGACCTGATCATCGGGACCGCGTTCAAGACGCTGTCCCCGAAGGCGACGGCGGACGCGGCCCTGGTCGCCTTGACCAAGCCCGCGCCCGTACCGACCGGAAAGTGCTGAAGAGCCGCTCAGCAGAGAGAGCTGCTACTCGGCGGAGCCGTACATGCGGTCGCCCGCGTCGCCCAGGCCCGGGACGATGTAGCCGTTCTCGTTGAGCCGCTCGTCGACCGAGGCCGTCACGACGGTCACCGGCGTGCCCGCGAGCTCGCGCTCCATGATCTCGACGCCCTCCGGGGCGGCGAGGAGCACGACCGCGGTCACGTCGTCGGCGCCGCGCTTGATCAGCTCGCGGATCGCCGCGACCAGCGTGCCGCCGGTCGCCAGCATCGGGTCCAGGACGTACACCTGGCGGCCCGAGAGGTCCTCCGGCATCCGCGTGGCGTAGGTCGACGCCTCCAGCGTCTCCTCGTTGCGGATCATGCCCAGGAAGCCGACCTCGGCCGTCGGGAGCAGGCGGACCATGCCGTCGAGCATGCCGAGACCGGCGCGCAGGATCGGGACCACCAGCGGACGCGGGTACGAGAGCTTCACACCGGTCGTGGGCGTCACGGGGGTCTCGATGTCGACCTGCTCGGTCCGCACGTCCCTGGTGGCCTCGTAGGCGAGCAGGGTGACCAGCTCGTCGGCGAGACGGCGGAAGGTCGCGGAGTCCGTGCGCTTGTCGCGCAGGGCGGTGAGCTTGTGGGCGACCAGAGGGTGGTCGACGACGTGGAGACGCATGACTCAACAGTAGCCCGCCCCGCACTGGCGTCGACCCACGCCGCTGGGGGAAGGTGGGGGCACAGGGACCCAGCGATGGGGTGGTGTGGCCGATGCCCGACCTGGAAGAACCGGCCGAGGAAGCCGCCGAGGGGGCGGCCGATCGACCGGCACCGGAGACCGACGCGGAGCGCCGCAGGCGCCGCGCCCAGTTCCTCCGCGAGCTGAACGAGGCCAAGGCGCTGCGCGAGCGCGTGCAGCCGCGGCGCGCCCGGGCCGCCCGCATGCGCCAGGCCATGCGCATGCGGACCTTCCGCTGGTGAGACCGCCGGGCGTGGCCCGCCGTGCGCCCCCTGTGTGCGCCGGGGTCGCACGCCCGCCCGATGGCGGTGCCCTTCAGACTGATGCACGACGCAAGAGCCGAAGACCTCTCCTGAGCGCCCTGTTTCTGTCACGATGCCGATTGGGCGGGGCATCAGGAGCGCGCCGCCGGAACGTCACACCTCTGATCAGTGGGAGAGAGTCAGGTGTACTTCGCCGCACTGCTCGCGCGCACCGAAGACGGGTGGGAAGCGAGCGACACGGAGCTCGACGACGTGGAGACCCTGTCGGATCTGGCCGAGCTGGCCCGTGAGGCCTCGGACGACGACACGGTGATCGTCTACATCGAGCAGGAGGACGCGTGGTTCGGGATCGTCCGGATCGAGGGTGAGGAAGACCCTCGGATCTACGTCTCGGACGGCGCGGCCGCCGCCCGTTCCTCGTACGGGGAGATCCTCACCCGGGAGATCCTCGGCGACGACCTCGACGCCGAGCTCGACGAGCTGGAGTCGCTGGACCTGGACGGCACGGAGGACGGGGAACCCCTCGCCGACGACGCCGACGATGACGACGACGGGCCGGCCGGCGTGGCCGCCGAGGCCGTACCTGCCGCTCCCGTGGGCGACGCGCTGGTCCTCGCGGACCTCGGCCTCTCGGAGCGGGAGCTGCGGGCGCTCGACAGCGACGCGCTCGCGGTGATCGCGGACGCGCTGGGCGCCGCGGAGGTCCTGGAGGCCGTCCGCTAGTGGCACACGCGGTATCCGTCCCCGACCCCGATCCCGTACCGACACCGGGCGCCGAGCACGTACGTACGCCCGGCCCCGATCCCGTACGGACGCCCGACCCCGTACGGGACCCCTGGCGGGACGCCATGCGGCTCGCGCTCGCCGAGGCCGACGCGGCCGCGCCCGCCGGTGACGTACCGGTCGGCGCGGTCGTGCTCGCCGCGGACGGCACGGTCCTCTCCCGCGCGCACAACGAGCGGGAGGCGGCCGGCGACCCGACGGCCCACGCCGAGGTCCTCGCCCTGCGGCGGGCGGCCGCGGTGACCGGGGAGTGGCGTCTGACGGGGTGCACGCTCGTCGTGACCCTGGAGCCGTGCGTGATGTGCGCGGGCGCCCTCGTCCAGTCGCGGGTCGAGCGGGTGGTGTTCGGCGCGCTCGACGAGAAAGCGGGCGCGGCGGGCTCGCTCTGGGACCTCGTACGGGACCGGCGGCTCAACCACCGCCCCGAGGTCGTCCACGGCGTGCTCGGCGACGAGTGCGCGGCGCAGCTGACGGCCTTCTTCCGCTCGCGCTGACGACCTCCGTCCGCTCGGCCTGACGACCTCCGTCCGCTCGGCCTGACGGCCTCCGTCCGCTCGCGCCGACGGCCTTCTTCCGCTCGCGCTGACACCCGTCCTGACCTCGGCTTCGATACGGATTTCATCGCAGCGCCAGTTTCGGCTAAGCTCTCTCTCGGTAGCGTGTCCGAGCGGCCGAAGGAGCTCGCCTCGAAAGCGAGTGTGGCGCAAGTCACCGAGGGTTCAAATCCCTCCGCTACCGCTTCGATCGAAGGGCCTGGTGCATCTGCACCGGGCCCTTCGGCGTATCCCCCGCCCATGTCCGCGGGCGGGTACGGGAAAGGCCCCGGTCCGCGCTCGTGGCGCGGGCCGGGGCCTTCTCCGTAGGACGGGGGGAACGGCATCGGGGGGACAAGCCGTTCCCCCCGATGAGAACCGGACCAGCAAGTCCTGCGCCGCAGTCAGGGGGGAAGCTCGCGGCGCGGACCCCGCAGTGCGGGCCGGTTCCAGAAGCCCTTCGGATTCCTGCCAGATCCTCCGGGCTCGACATCCATACTGCTCGCCCGTCACTCTTCCGGGGGGCGGCAAAAGGCCTCGATCTCCGGGCCCTTGGTCCATAAAGGCTCGGTTAGAGTGGCGCGGTCGTACGGCGGGGGACAGGGGAGGGCTGAAACATGGTGCAAGCGAGGAAGGTCGCGCTGTACGCGGTCGCGGTCTTTGTGCTGTACACGATCATCAACTCCCCCGAGCGGGCGGCGGATCTCGTGGGAGTAGGGTTCGAGGGCATTGCCGGTGCCGCCCAGGGCGTCGGCGAGTTCATGACCGAACTCATCAACTAGGAGCCCTCTCCGTGATCCGCCATCTGGTCCTCTTCAAGCTCAACGAGGGTGTCGAGCGCGACGAGCCGCGCGTCGTCGCCGGTGTCGAGGCGTTCCGCGCGCTCGGCGGGCAGATTCCCGAGCTGCGCTTCTGGGAGTGCGACTGGAACATCACGGACCGGCCGATCGCGTACGACTTCGCCATCAACTCGGCCGTCGAGGACAAGGACGCCCTCCAGCGCTACCTGGAGCACCCCGCGCACCAGGCGGGTGTCGCCCAGTGGCGCGAGTTCGCCACCTGGGTGATCGCCGACTACGCGTTCTAGCCACACCCGGAGCATTCGCGCCGTCGAGGCCCCCCACCGTCATGGTGGGGGGCCTCACGGGGTTCTGGCCTCCCCTTTTGCTCCAACATGCCCTCAACACGTGGCTATACGGTGCTTGCACACAGTGGACATGTCTTGTGATGCTATGACCGCTTTTGACGGATGAGTTGACCGTAGTTGACCCAGTCGACCAGCAAGACCAGCCAAAGGGGTGGCGTGAACGTGCCGGCCAGTACAGCACCTCAAGTCCCGCCCCAGCACGAGGCGGGCGCAGAGGCCCCGCGCCCCCGCCCCCAGAGCACCCGCGGCGCGGACACCCGCGCCCTCACCCAGGTGCTCTTCGGGCAGCTCAAGCACCTGGAACCGGGCACTCCCGAGCACCACCGGGTGCGCGGGGCCCTCATCGAGGCCAACCTGCCGCTCGTGCGGTACGCGGCGGCCCGCTTCCGCTCCCGCAACGAGCCGATGGAGGACGTCGTCCAGGTCGGCACCATCGGCCTGATCAACGCCATCGACCGCTTCGACCCCGACCGGGGCGTGCAGTTCCCGACCTTCGCCATGCCCACGGTCGTCGGCGAGATCAAGCGGTACTTCCGCGACAACGTCCGGACCGTGCACGTGCCCCGCAGACTGCACGAGCTGTGGGTCCAGGTGAACGGCGCCACGGAGGACCTGACGACGGCTCACGGCCGCTCCCCCACGACCGCGGAGATCGCCGAGCGGCTGCGGATCGGCGAGGACGAGGTGCTCGCCTGCATCGAGGCCGGACGCTCGTACCACGCGACCTCCCTGGAGGCGGCGCAGGAGGGCGACGGGCTGCCCGGGCTGCTCGACCGGCTCGGCTACGAGGACCCCGCGCTCGCCGGCGTCGAGCACCGCGACCTCGTCCGGCACCTGCTCGTCCAGCTGCCCGAGCGCGAGCAGCGGATCCTGATGCTGCGCTACTACAGCAATTTGACCCAGTCTCAGATCAGCCAGGAACTCGGCGTCTCGCAGATGCACGTGTCAAGGCTCCTCGCCCGCAGCTTCGCACGTTTGAGATCCGCAAACAGAATCGAGGCGTAACCGGAACGGGTAGACCGGTTCGGAGCAGTTCTGCGGCACCCCAAATGCCGTACACCCCTTGTTTCCTGCGGAAATGCACCGTCTGCTTGTCGACAAGTCACTACAGCGTGTTGCCGACATGTGACATTCTGCTGGAACCGAGTTTGCCGCAGCCCCGCCGCCGGTATTCAGGTGGAGGCTGCGTTCCTCAGATGGTCGCGGCCACCGCGACCGTCCGCGACCTCAAGGGGGTGGCATGTCCACAGAACTGGGCAGCTCGAAGGTGCTCACGCTCACGCCCGTTCCCGTGCCCACGCAGACGACGGCTCCGACCGCGGCCGAGAGCGCCGAGGCCACGCCTCCGCCGCCCGTGGTCGTCCCGTCCGGAGCCCTCGACACGCGCGCCCTCTCGCGCTCCCTGTTCCTGCGGCTGCGCGCCCTGGACGACGAAGGCGCCGCCTCCGACAGCCCGGAGCGGACCTACGTCCGCGACACGCTCATCGAGCTCAACCTCCCGCTCGTGCGGTACGCGGCGGCCCGCTTCCGCTCCCGGAACGAGCCGATGGAGGACATCGTCCAGGTCGGCACCATCGGCCTGATCAAGGCGATCGACCGCTTCGACTGCGAACGGGGCGTGGAGTTCCCGACGTTCGCCATGCCCACGGTCGTCGGCGAGATCAAGCGGTTCTTCCGCGACACGTCCTGGTCGGTGCGCGTGCCGCGCCGGCTCCAGGAGCTGCGGCTCGCCCTCACCAAGGCCAGCGACGAGCTCGCGCAGAAGCTCGACCGCTCCCCCACCGTCCCGGAACTCGCCGCGGTCCTCGGGGTGTCGGAGGAGGACGTCGTCGACGGCCTCGCGGTCGGCAACGCCTACACGGCCTCGTCCCTGGACTCGCCCTCGCCCGAGGACGACGGCGGCGAGGGTTCGCTCGCCGACCGCCTCGGCTACGAGGACACGGCCCTCGAAGGCGTCGAGTACCGCGAGTCGCTGAAGCCGCTGCTCGCCAAACTCCCGCCCCGGGAGCGGCAGATCATCATGCTGCGCTTCTTCGCCAACATGACCCAGTCGCAGATCGGCGAGGAGGTCGGCATCTCACAGATGCACGTCTCCCGGCTGCTCACCCGCACCCTGGCCCAGCTGCGCGAGGGCCTCATCTCCGACTGACCGGACGGCGATCCCCGGGACGGCCCTGGGGACGATCCCGGGGACGATCCCGGGGACGATCCCGGGGGCGGACTTCCGGAAAACCCCGCCTTACTGACGATCCGTCAGCCAGACTGGGGCCCATGAGGCGAAGGAAGCCGGGACTCGTGGCGGTGGCGCTCTGCCTCGGCGGGGCGCTGACCGCCTGTGGCGGCGGAGGAGACGGCGAGGGGTACGCGGCGGTCGGCGCCGGCCCCTCCCCGAGAGGCGCGGTCGCCCCCTCGGGCGCGGTCACGCTGGTCCCCCTGGACAGCCCCACGGCGAGCGGGACGACATCCAGCACGTCGTCACCGGCTCCGGCACCGTCGTCTTCGTCGGCTCTCTCCCCTTCGCCCTCGGTGCCTTCTCCTCCGGGCGCTACCGGCGGCTCGGGGTCCTCCGGCACGGAGTCGAGTACGGATACGGGCACGGGTACGGCTCCGACGACCTCCGCACCCGGCGGTTCCGGCGGTTCCGGCGGTTCCGGCAGCTCCGGCTCCTCCAGTACGGCCCCGGCGACCGGCGGCGGCACCCCGACCCGTACCCCCTCCACCACCACCGCCCCCGGGACCTCACCCGGCTCCGGCGGCCCCGGCCCTTCGTCGGAACCGCCCACGGCGCCACCCTCGCCGTCCCCCACCCCCGCGCCCCGGCCCGCCGTGCTGACCGTCTCCGCGCCCGTCCTCGCGGACGGCGACCGGCGGTGGTGCGAGCGGGTGACCGTCACCTTCAGGAACACCGGCGGCACGGCGGCCGGCTCGGGCACGGTCACCTTCGCGACGCACGTCATCGGCGCCCTCGGCGTCGACTGGGCGACGCTCACCTCCAGCCAGCCCCTGCCCGCGCCGATCGCCGCGGGGGCGGCGCGGACGCGGACGTACGACGTGTGCGTGGACTCCTGGCGGGTGCCGCTGGGCATGCGGATCGACACCCGGCAGGTCACGGCCGTCTGGCAGTGACCGGGAAGCGCACCCCCGTCAGCTCCTCCGACACCTCCCACAGCCGGCGACCCGTTTCGGCGTCGGCCGCTGCGTCGGAGAGGCGTACGCGGGTCGGGGCGCCACGCAGTTCGGCCGGTCCGTCCGGTCCGATGAACTCGCCGCCCTCCACGGCCGGGTCGGTCGCCGCGTACAGCTGGGGCAGTGCGCCCCGCTCCGGGGTCTGGGCCAGCAGCGGGTTGCCGATGCGCCCGAAGACCAGCCGGGTCAGACCGCGCGTGTCCCGGGTCTGGAGGCTCGTCGCGGTGTAGCCGGGGTGGGCGAGCACGCTGCGGACCGGGCTTCCGGCCCCGGTCAGGCGCAGATGGAGCTCCCGGCCGAAGACGGCGTTGGCGAGTTTCGACTGGTTGTAGAAGGCCATGGGGGCGTACCCGCGCTCGCCGTTCAGGTCGTCGAAGCGGAGGCTGCCCTGGCGGTGGTTGATCGAGCTGACGGTGACCACCCGGGGGTCCCGCCCGGCGGCGAGCAGGTCGAGGAGAAGCCCGGTGAGCGCGAAGTGGCCGAGGTGATTGGTGGCGAACTGGAGCTCGTGCCCCTGGGCGCTCAGGGTGCGGGGCGGTGCCATCACTCCCGCGTTGTTGACGAGCACGTCGAGGCGTGGGTGCTCCGCGCGCAGCCGGGTGGCGAAGGCGCGTACGGAGTCGAGGTCGGCGAGGTCGAGCCGCCGCACGTCGAACAGGTCCGGTGCCATCCCGCTCGACACGAGCTCCTCGACGACCTCGCGGCCCTTCGTCTCGTCCCGCACCGCGAGGATCACGCGCCCGCCCCGGCGGGCGATCGCCCGGGTGGTCGCGAGGCCGAGGCCACTGGTGGCTCCGGTGACGACGAAGACCCGTCCGGTCTGGTCCGGGACGTGATCGGCGGTCCAGCGCTGCTTCTTGGTCATGCGACACACGTTGCCGCTCGTGTCACCGAGTGTCAAGCAGTGCTTTTAGTGTCATGAGCTGTCTTCTGTGCCATGAATGCGCCCTGGTGCCAGGGAAGGCACCGCGTTACCATCGGCTCGTGAGCAATCGCCCCGATCTCAGCCTGGCCCAGCGCAAACGACAGCTCGTCGCGACCGAGCTGACCGAGGCGGCACTCCAACTACTCGCCCTCAACGGCTTCGACGCGGTCACCGTCGACGAGATCGCGACCACCGCCGGCGTCTCCAAGCGCACGTTCTTCCGGTACTTCGCGTCCAAGGAGGACGTGGTCGTCCAGTTCCTGGCCGACATGGGCGCCGACATGCGCGCGGGACTCGCCGCCCGGCCCGCCGAGGAGCGCCCCTCCGAGGCGCTGCTGCACGCCGTCTCCGTGCCGCTGACCGTCTGCGGCGACCACGCCGAGCGCGCGCTGCCGGTGGTCCGGCTGATCCTGCGGACGCCCGCGCTGCTCGCGCGCTTCCTGGAGCACGAGGCGCGGTGGCGGGAGGAGCTCACGGAGGAGCTGGCGGAGCGGCTGGGGCTCGACCCCGCGGTCGAGCTCTATCCGCGGCTCGCGGCGGGCATGGCCATCGCCGCGTTCGACACGGTGCTGCACCGCTGGAGCGCCGAAGGGGACGCCGGCGGCGCCGAGGACCCGACGGCCCTCATCGGCCGGGCCTTCGCGCTGCTCGCGCCCGCACTGGACCGCGAAGCGGTCTCGTAAGAGCCGAGGGGAAGCAGGGGAGAAGCCGAGGGAAAGCAGAGGTGGGCCGGGTCCGCGCGATGCGGATCCGGCCCACCCGGGTGTGCGGAGGAGTCGGGCGGTCAGCCCAGGGCGAGCCAGGCGACGGCCGCCAGGACGGCGATCACCGCGACGACTCCGACGATCAGGCCGACGCGCGGCCCGGCCGACGCCGGGGCCGCGGCCTGCGGCTGCTGCCGCTGCGGAGCACCCTCGTCGACGAAGGCGCGGAACATCTGCGTGCTGCCGGCGGGGTCGTAGCCCTCGGGGCCCTGCCCCTGGGGTGCCTGGCCCTGGCCGTACGGTGCTTGGGGGTTGTGTGCCATGAGCCAGGACCCTAGCGAAGTGCGGGTGGGGGGCCCAAGCCCGTCACCCTCCCCCTCGGCCCCGACGTCGCCCCGACCGCCCTTTGCCGATTCTTTAGCGCCGTTTGACCGATTTAGTTTGCCTGAAGCAACCATCCATCTCTATCGTTGCCCTAAGCAACAACATGCATGGAGTGCCCGATGGACCCGACGGATCCGATGGACAGAGGCAAGCGGTACGAGAACCTCGCCCGCCAGGTGAGCGCGATCGGAGCGGTGAAGCGCGGTCTCGCGCGGACCCTGCCCGCCGACTGCCCCGGGGGGTCCGCCATCGTGCTCGCCCTGCTCCACCACCACGGGGACATGCGGATCGGCCGCGTGTCCGAACTGATGGCCGTCGACATGTCGGTCAGCAGCCGCCACGTGGCCCACACCGTGGACCGCGGCTGGGTCGAGCGACTGCCCGACCCCGCCGACCGGCGCTCCCGCATCCTCCACCTGACACCCGCGGGCGAGTCCATGCTCGCCGTCCTCGACCGACGGCTGACGGACATGCTCGCCCGCACCCTCGTCGAGTGGTCCGACGACGACGTCGAACTGCTCACCGACCTGCTCGCCCGCCTCCGCGACTCCTTCGGGGACTGCCGGGCCCACCACGCTTGAGAACGAAGGAAGTTGATGGCTACGACCACACCTGCCACCGGTGTGCGCGACGGGAGTGCCCGACCGGGGGACACCACCACCGGCGGCACCCAGATGACGCACCGGCAGATCATGGAGGCGCTGTCCGGCCTGCTGCTCGGCATGTTCGTCGCCATCCTGTCCTCGACGATCGTCTCCAACGCCCTCCCCCAGATCATCACCGACCTGGGCGGCGGCCAGTCCGCCTACACCTGGGTGGTCACCGCGGCGCTCCTGTCGATGACCGCGACCACCCCGCTCTGGGGCAAGCTCGCGGACCTCTTCTCGAAGAAGCTGCTGGTCCAGATAGCCCTGATCATCTACGTGGCGGGCTCGGTCGTCGCCGGCCTCTCGCAGAGCACCGGCATGCTCATCGCCTGCCGTGTCGTCCAGGGCATCGGCGTCGGCGGTCTGACCGCCCTCTCCCAGATCATCCTGGCCGCGATGATCGCCCCCCGTGAGCGCGGCCGCTACAGCGGCTACCTCGGCGCGACCTTCGCCGTCGCCACCGTCGGCGGCCCGCTGCTCGGCGGCGTCATCACCGACACCGACTGGCTCGGCTGGCGCTGGTGCTTCTACGTGGGCGTGCCGTTCGCGATCATCGCGCTCTTCGTCCTGCAGAAGACCCTCAACCTCCCCGTCGTGAAGCGTCAGGTCAAGGTCGACTGGGCGGGCGCGTTCTTCATCAGCGCCGCCGTCTCCCTGCTCCTCATCTGGGTCACCTTCGCGGGCGACAAGTACGACTGGATGTCCTGGCAGACGGCCGTCATGGTGCTCGGCGCGATCGCGCTCGGCGGGATCTTCGTGCTCGTCGAGTCGAAGGCGAGCGAGCCGATCATCCCGCTCCGCCTCTTCCGCAACCGCACGATCACCCTGGCCTCGCTCGCCTCGCTGTTCGTGGGTGTCGCGATGTTCGCCGGCACGGTCTTCTTCAGCCAGTACTTCCAGCTGGCGCGGAACGAGTCGCCGACGATGTCCGGCGTCCTCACCATCCCGATGATCGCGGGCCTGTTCGTCTCGTCCACCGCCTCCGGCATGATCATCACGAAGACCGGCAAGTGGAAGGCGTGGCTGGTCAGCGGCGGCGCGCTGGCCGCCGGCGGCCTCGGGATGCTCGGCACGATCCGCTACGACACGACGTACTGGCACATCGCGATCTTCATGGCGGTCCTCGGCCTCGGCCTCGGCATGATGATGCAGAACCTCGTGCTCTGCACCCAGAACCAGGTGGACCCCTCCGACCTCGGCGCCGCCTCCTCCGTCGTCACCTTCTTCCGCTCCCTCGGCGGTGCGATCGGCGTCTCGGCGCTGGGCGCGGTCATGGCCCACCGGGTCACGGACTACGTCAAGGAAGGCCTGGCCGAGCTCGGCCCGAAGGCCGCGGGCGCCATGGGCCAGGGCGGCTCGGGCGGCGGGATCCCGGACATGGACAAGCTGCCGGGCCCGATCCGTACGGTCATGGAGAGCGCGTACGGACACGGCGTCGGCGACGTCTTCCTCTACTCGGCGCCGTTCGCGCTGCTCGCCTTCGTGGTGACCCTGTTCATCAAGGAAGTCGCCCTCAAGAGCAGCAGCACGGACGCGGCCGACGAGAAGGCCGCCGAGACGGCTGACGCGAAGGCCGACTCGAAGGCCGACGCGAAGACTGACGCGAAGGCCGACAAGTAAAAAAGCTCCCGGCCGCGCTTCGAGCGGAGGCGCGGCCGGGTCGGGAACGGAGCGGCGGGCAGGGGACGGCCCGCCGCTCCGTCATGTCCAGAGCCCGGCGGTCACGTCCCCGGGGCGTCTTCCGTACGGCTCCGCTCGACCATGACCTCGATGCCCGCGATGAGCACCTCCAGGGCGTAGTCGAAGTCGCGGTCCCAAATGGCGGTGACACTGCCGTGCGAGGCGCGCTCGTCGAGGATCTCCGCCATCGGCTCCAGCGCCTCGACGAACTGCGGGTCGTCGCGGAAGGCCCTGATCGACTCGCCGTAGAAGTCGTCCTGCGACATGCCGGCCTCGGCCGCCCGCCGCTCGAACTGGGACTCGATCGTCCCGTACCCGTACACGAACTGGAAGACCGCCGACATCGCGCTCGGCTGACGGGTCATCGGTAGCCCGGTGTCCCCGATCGCCTCCTGGATCTTCCCGCCGACGAGGATCGCGTGCGGTCCGATGTTCAGGTACTGGCCGGCGCACGGCGACATCCACGGGTGGTTCACCAGCATCCGGCGGTAGTCCAGGGCGAGCACCCGGATCCGCTCCCGCCAGTCCCCCGCGGCGTCGACCGCGGCGAGGTCGATCTCGCCGTAGACCGTGTCCACGGCGTACTCGATGATGTCGTCCTTGGTGTCGACGTACCAGTAGAGGGACATGGCCGTGACGCCGAGCTCCGTCGCGAGCTTGCGCATCGACAGCTTGGCCAGGCCCTCCTCGTCGAGCATCCGGATCGAGGCGGCGACGATCCGGTCCCGGTCGAGCCCGGCCGGACCACCGCCGCTTCGGGGCGCTCTCTCCTCCAGCCAGACGCTGGAACGCGCCGGGTTCTTGGCCCGATCGGCTGCCTTGACCATCGCGTTCCTCCGTCTGTCAGCGGTCCGTCACCATGCTAGGCAGCGACCGGCTGATCGGGCGTCAAGGCCTTCTCCGTCCGCTCGGCCCGGCGGAGCAGGGCCGCGGCGACCAGACCGCCGGCGAAGACGGCGATCGCGCCGACCAGCTGGCTGGTCTGGAGGCCCGAGGCGAAGGCGTCGGAGATCTCCTGGCGCTCGGCCTCGCTGCCCGCGGCGGCCAGGGCGGCCGGGAGCGACGTGGCGGTGACGGCGACGAGGGCGGCGAAGCGGGCGTTGAGCACGGCGCCGAGGACGGCGACGCCGAGGCCGTTGCCGAACTCGGCGAGGGTGCCGTTGATACCGGCGCCCACGCCCGCCTTCTCCGGCGGGATCGAGCTCATGATGGCGTTGGCCATGGCCGGGGACGAGACGGCGATGCCGCCGCCCATCAGGACCAGGCCGAGGAGCATGCCCCAGTAGCTGCCGTCCGTGCCGCCGCCGAGGAGCGAGATCGAGGTGAGCCCGGCGGCGACCAGGGTCATGCCGAGGACGACCGTGGGCGGGGTGCCGAGCCTCATGACGATCTTCGGGCCGATGCCGGTGAGGTTGAGGGCGACGATCGTCAGCGCCAGCGGCGCCATCCGCAGCCCCGCCTCCAGCGGCTCGTACCCGAGCACGAACTGCAGGTGCTGGGTCAGCAGGAAGAGCGAACCGCCCATGCCGAAGACGACGAGGATCGAGCCGCCGATGGCGCCGACGAACTTCTGGTTGCGGAAGAAGTGCATGTCGAGCATCGGGTACGGGGTGTGCAGCTCCCACAGCGCGAAGGCGCCGAGCCCGAGGAGACCGATGGCGGCCGGGATCAGGACCTCGGCGGAGAGCCAGCCGTGCTCGGGGCCGGTGATGATCGCGTAGACGACGGCCGTCATGCCGATCGTGGAGAGCAGCGCGCCGAGCAGGTCGGGGCGGTCGCCCTGCGGGTTCTTGGACTCGGGGACCAGCTTGAGGACGGCGACCAGCGCGAGGAGCGCGACCGGGATGTTGATGAGGAAGATCATTCCCCACCAGAAGTGGTTGAGGATCACGCCGCCGATCAGCGGCCCGCCGGCGAAGCCGAGCGAGGCGACCGTGGACCAGAGCGCGATGGCCTTGACCCGCTCGGAGTCGTCGAAGATCTGCATGACGACGGCGAGCGTGGTGGTCATGAGGAGCGCGCCGCCGACGCCCATGCCCGCGCGGGCGGCGATCAACTGCGCGGTGGAGTCGGCGAGGCCGGCGGCGAGCGAGCCGAGGCCGAAGAGCGCGAGACCGGCGGCGAGGAGCTTCTTGCGGCCGTAGCGGTCGGCGGCGTTGCCCGCGCTGAGCAGGAGGCCGGACTGGACGAGCGAGTACGCGTTGATCATCCACTGGATGTCGGTGGTGGTCGCGTGGAGTTCGGAGGTCAGCGAGGGGATGGCGACGCTGAGCACGGTGTTGTCGAGCAGCACGGTGAGCTGGGCGAGGCAGATGACGCCGAGGATCAGCCAGCGCTGCGGGTGGCCGCCGGCGGGTGCGGTCTGCTCGGTCGCGGCGGTCGGCGCCGTCATGGGCAGGACTCCTTGTACGGTGTACGGGACTAGGTCTCGTACACCGTACAAGGACTCTCGTACGCTGTATAGCGGTTTCTCTCCGGGGCCCTACTTCTCCTGTGTCAGGTCGTAGAAGGTGGCGCCGCCGATGGTGACCTTCTCGAAGGTCTCCGAGACCCACGTGGAGATCTCCGAGTTACCGCCGCCGGGGCCGCCACCCGGGCCGCCGCCCATCCGGCCGCCGTCTTCGCCGGTGCCGGTGGCGCTCTCACCGGTGCCGCTCCCGCTGCCGCCGATGAAGTAGTGGATCTTCCCTTCGGCCACGTACTGCTTGAACCGGGCGAGCGTCGGGGACGGGTCGCTGCCGTTGAAGCCGCCGATCGCCATCACGGGCTTCTCGGTGGCGAGCTGGTAGCTGGCCGCGTTCTGCGCGCCGACCGTGGCCGCGACCCAGGTGTAGTCGTCGGCGTCCGCGAGGAGCGCCGCCTTGGCCTCCGTACCGACGCTGGCGCCGTTGAGGAGCCCGCCCATGCCGCCACCGCCACCGCCGGGGCCGCCTTCGCCTCGGGACATGCCCTGGGGCATGCCCTGGGGCATGCCTTGCGGCATTCCTTGCGGCATTCCTTGGGGCGGGGTGCCGCCGGGCATCTGACCGCCCTGACCGCCTTGGCCACCAGGCATCTGACCACCCTGGCCTTGGCCCTGACCCTGGCCTTGGCCCTGACCACCGGGCATCTGTCCGCCCTGGCCACCGGGGAAGGCTCCGCCCTCGAACATCCGCATGCCGCCGCCCGGGCCCCGGCCGCCCATGGCGCCGCCCGCCGGGCCCGCCGTGACGATCGAGCCCTGGTGCCCGGTGCCCAGCGTCTCCAAGGTGTACGCGAACGGGCCCGCGAGCCCCGCCGCCAGACCGAGGCCCGCCACCGCGAGCCCGAGGCGCCGGTCGATCCGCCCCGCGAAGAGCAGCCCGAGCGCGGCCACCGAGCCCGCCACCAGGACCGCCCAGCGCAGCCACGGCAGCCAGTCCGGCGTCCGGCCGAGGAGCGTCCAGCCCCACACCGCCGTCGCCGCGACCGTCACCGCGAGGGCCGCCGAGGCGAGCCGGCGCGTGCGCTCTTCCCACAGCACCGCCGCGCCCATGCCGACGAGCGCCGCGAGGTACGGGGCGAGGGCCACCGTGTAGTACTCGTGGAAGATGCCGGCCATGAAGCTGAAGACGGCGAGCGTGATCAGCAGCGAGCCGCCCCACACGAGGAACGCCGAGCGCGCGGTGTCCGTCCTGGGAGCCCGCCAGGTGACCACGAGCCCCGCGACGAGCAGGATCAGCGCGGCCGGGAGCAGCCAGGAGATCTGACCGCCGATCGAGTCGTTGAACATCCGGCCGATCCCGGTCTCGCCCCAGCCGCCGCCCTGGCCGCCGCCGCGACCGCCGCCGCCGACGCTGCCGGTCTCGTTGCCGTTGATCCGGCCGAGGCCGTTGTAGCCGAAGGTCAGCTCCAGGAAGCTGTTGTTCTGCGAGCCTCCGACGTACGGACGGGAGGCCGCGGGCCACAGCTCGACCAGGGCCACCCACCAGCCCGCCGACACGATCATCGCGAGCCCGGCGAGGGCCAGGTGACCGATGCGGCGGCCGATCGCGCTCGGCGCGCACACCCCGTACACGAGCGCGAGCGGCGGCAGGATCAGGAAGGCCTGGAGGGTCTTCGCGAGGAACGCGAAGCCGAAGGCGACCCCGGCCCAGACCAGCCACTTCGCCGCGCCCTTCTCCTGCTCCAGGGCGCGCAGCACGCAGTACACCGCGACCGTCATGAGCAGCGCGAGGAGCGCGTCCGGGTTGTTGAAGCGGAACATCAGCGCGGCGACGGGCGTCAGCGTGAGGACCGCGCCCGCGATCAGACCGGCGCCCGCGCCGAAGCGGCGCCGGACGGCCGCGTAGAGCACGGCGACCGTGGCCACGCCCATCAGAACCTCGGGCACCAGGATCTGCCAGGAGCCGAGCCCGAAGAGGCGGACGGAAAGCGCCATCGGCCACAGCGCGGCCGGGGGCTTGTCGACGGTGATGGCGTTGGCCGCGTCGAGGGAACCGAAGAAGAAGGCCTTCCAGCTCTCGCCGCCCGCCTGGACGGCGGCGGAGTAGAAGGAGTTGGCGTAGCCGGAGGCGCTCAGGTTCCAGAGGTAGAGCGCGGTGGTCACGGCGAGCAGGCCCAGGAAGGCCGGCCGGACCCAGGGGGCGTCCTCGGCGCGCCCGCGCCAGAGCCGGACGAGCGGGCGGCCGCGGGACGGCGTGGCATGGGCCGCGGTGGACATGGTGGTCATCGGTCGTTCCTTGCTGAGGCGCGGTCCGGGAAGACCCAGAGCCGGAAGAGGAGGAAGCGCAGGACGGTCGCGGCGAGGTTGGCGACGATCAGGACGGCGAGCTCCGTGGAGTGCGCCGGATCGCCGGTCGCCGCGCCCAGGGCCGCGAGCGAACCGCTCGTCAGGGCCAGGCCGATGGCGAAGACCACCAGCCCTTGGGCCTGGTGGCGGACGGCCCGGTCCCGGCCCCGTACGCCGAAGGTGAGGCGCCGGTTGGCCGCCGTGTTGGCGACGGCCGAGACGAGCAGGGCGCCGGCGTTGGCGAACTGCGGGCCGACGCCGAGCCGGAAGGCCGAGTACAGCGCGACGTAGAAGAGCGTGGACAGCGCACCGACCACGCAGAAGCCGACGAGCTGGCGCGCGAGCCCGCCCGGCACTCCGCTGAGGTCGCGGTCCCGGGGGTCGTCCCCGAAGGGCCGGGCCAGCCGGTCGAGGGGCAGCGAGCCGGTCGCGAGGGCGCGCCCGACCCGCCACACGCCCTTGAGGTCGTCGGTGGCCGTCTTCACGATGTGCACGGTCGAGTCGGGGTCGTCGACCCAGTCGACCGGCACCTCGTGGATGCGGAGCCCGGCCCGCTCGGCGAGGACGAGCATCTCGGTGTCGAAGAACCAGCCGGTGTCCTCCACCATCGGGAGGAGCCGCTCGGCGACGTCCCGCCGTATCGCCTTGAAGCCGCACTGGGCGTCGGAGAAGCGGGCGGCCAGCGAGCCGCGCAGGATCAGGTTGTACGCCCGCGAGATGAACTCCCGCTTCGGCCCGCGCACCACCCGCGAGGAGCGGGCGAGCCGGGAGCCGATCGCCAGGTCCGAGTGGCCCGAGATGAGCGGCGCGACCAGCGGAAGCAGCGCGTTGAGGTCGGTCGACAGGTCGACGTCCATGTAGGCGAGGACGGGGGCGTCCGAGCCCGACCAGACCGTCCGCAGCGCCCGGCCGCGGCCCTTCTGCTCAAGCCGTACGGAGCGCACCTCGGGCACCTCGGCGGCGAGGGCCGCGGCGACGACGGGGGTCGTGTCGGTGGAGGCGTTGTCGGCGACCGTGATGCGGAAGCCGTACGGGAAGGTCCGGATGAGGTGGTCGTGGAGCCGGCGGACGCACGGCTCCAGGTCCTTCTCCTCGTTGTAGACGGGGATCACCACGTCCAGGACGGGCCTTCCGGCGACGCTCACCGGCAGGTGCTCCCGGGCGGGAAGGGCGCCGGGAGTCCCGGACGCGGGGCCCGCGATCGTTGGAGTTCGCATGCCGACGACACTCGCCGGGCCCGCTGTCACGGCTGTGTGATGAGCCTGTGCCCAGCCTGTGAGTGCTGCTCTGCGGGCAGCCGGACGGTGAAGACGGTCCGGCCCGGGGCACTCTCGACGCCCACGCCACCACCATGGGCCAGCACGACGGCACGCACGATGGCCAGGCCGAGACCGGTGGAGCCGGCGTGCCGGGAGCGGGAGGCGTCGCCGCGCGCGAACCGTTCGAAGACGGAGGGCAGGAGCTCGGGCGGGATGCCGGGCCCGTCGTCCTCGATGTCGACGAGCACGCTCGGCCCGTCGGAGCGGACGCGGGCGGTGACCTTCGTGCCGGGCGGGGTGTGGGTCCGGGCGTTGGCGAGGAGGTTGACGAGCACCTGCTGGAGGCGGGCGCCGTCGGCGAGCACGGTCACGGCCTCGCCGTCCTCGGGCAGTTCGAGGCGCCAGAGGTGCTCGGGCCCGGCGGCCCGGGCATCGCTCAGGGCGTCCACGACGAGGGGGACGACGTCGGTGCTCTCGTACGAGAGCGGCCGTCCGGCGTCGAGCCGCGCGAGCAGGAGGAGGTCCTCGACGAGACCCGTCATCCGGGTCGCCTCGGACTCGATGCGGCCGAGCGCGTGCCGGGTGTCGGGCCCGCACTCCTCCCGGCCGCGCCGGGTCAGCTCGGCGTACCCCCGGATCGAGGCGAGCGGGGTGCGCAGCTCGTGGCTGGCGTCCGCGACGAACTGCCGGACGCGGGTCTCGCTCTGCTGGCGGGCGTCGAGCGCCGAGTGGACGTGGTCGAGCATCCGGTTGATGGCCGCGCCGACCTGCCCGACCTCGGTGCGCGGATCGGCCTCCGCCTCCGGGACCCGCTGATGGAGCGCCACCTCTCCGCTGTGCAGCGGGAGGCGGGCGACCAGTCCGGCGGTGGCGGCGACCCGTCGCAGCGGACGCAGCGCCACCCGGACCAGCACGGTCCCGGCGATCGACGCGGCGATGAGCCCGGCGCCGGTGACGCTCAGTTCGACGAGGACGAGGGTGGAGAGGGCGTCGTCGACCTCGGCGAGCGGGATGCCGGTGAGGAAGGTGCCCTCGACGCCCTCCGCGTACTCGACCCGGTAGGAGCCGAGGGCGCCGGGCAGCTCGACGGTGTGCGGCTCGCCGTCACGGGGGACGGCGGCGAGCGCGGCCCGCTGGGCCGCGTCGAGCGGGATGGTCCGGACGTTCCGTCCGAACTCCCCGGCGTCCTCGGACGCGACCTCCGCCGAGTACCCGGCCGTGGTCACCTCGCCGTCCACCAGGACGGCGCCGAGGGTGCCGATCCGGGCGCCGGCCTGAACGAACGCGAGCAGGTCCTTCGACCCGCCCGGGTCGGGCATGCCGGGAGGGGAACCCATGGAGACCGGCGGGCCCGAAGCCCGCATCGAGACGCGGTTCAGCTGCTCGTCGGCCTGGTCGTACAGGTACGAGCGGAAGGCGATGGTCGTGACCGTCCCGATGACGGCCGCAACGACCGCGATCAGCGCGACCGCCGAGACGACGAGCCGGGTCCGTAGCGACCACGGCCGCCGGCGTCCTCCACGCACGGGCGTTACTCCCCCGGCTTGATGAGGTACCCGGCCCCGCGCCGGGTGTGGATCATCGGGGCGCGGCCCGCGTCGATCTTCCGGCGCAGGTAGGAGATGTAGAGCTCGACGACGTTGGCCTGGCCGCCGAAGTCGTACGACCAGACGCGGTCGAGGATCTGCGCCTTGCTGAGCACCCGGCGCGGGTTGCGCATGAGGTAGCGCAGCAGCTCGAACTCGGTCGCGGTGAGGTGGATCGAGTCCCCGCCCCGGGTGACCTCGTGGCTGTCCTCGTCGAGGGTCAGGTCCCCGACGGCGAGCAGCGACTCGCTGCGCGCCAGCGCCGCGCCGGACCGGCGGATGAGGCCGCGCAGCCGGGCGACGACCTCCTCCAGGCTGAAGGGCTTGGTGACGTAGTCGTCGCCGCCGGCGGTGAGCCCGGCGATCCGGTCCTCGACGGCGTCCTTCGCCGTCAGGAAGAGGACCGGCACGTCGGGCAGCTCGCGCCGGATCGAGCCCAGCAGGCTGAGCCCGTCGGCGTCGGGCAGCATCACGTCGAGGATCACGGCGTCGGGCCGGAACTCGCGTACGGAACGCAGGGCGGCGGCGCCGTCACCGGCGCTCCGCACCTGCCAGCCCTCGTAGCGGAGGGCCATGGAGAGGAGCTCGGCGAGCGAGGCCTCGTCGTCGACGACAAGGACGCGGACGGCGGTCCCGTCGGCACGGAGCATGTCGGCGCGGGTGCCGGGGCGGCGTGTGGTGACGGTCATGGGACCACGCTCTCCGCCGCCGCTGAGAGCCTTCTTTCCCTTCCCTGTGAATTCCCTGAGAAAGGCCCTCAGGGGGACAGGCTCGGTTTCACGTGAAACAAGGCGGCCCCGTTCTCGTAGAGGACCCGCCGGAGCCAGTCGTCCCCGAGCCCGAGGCGTTCGAGGGCGTGGAGCTGGTGGGCGTACGGGTAGGGGATGTTCGGGAAGTCGGAGCCGAGGAGGATCCGGTCGCCGAGGTCGGCGAGCCGCCCGAGCTCCGCCGGAGGGAAGGGCGCGAGCCGCTCGCTGAAGTCGGTGAAGGCCATGGTGGTGTCGAGGCGCACGCCCTCGTACCGCTCGGCCAGGGTGAGGAAGTCGCTGTACTCGGGCATGCCCATGTGCGCGACGATCACCCGCAGCCGGGGATGCCGGTCGAGCAGCCGCCCCATGGGTCCGGGGCCGGTGAATTTCCCCGGGGTGGGCCCGGAGCCGCAGTGGACGACGACGGGGGTACCGCTGTCGGCGAGGGTCCCCCAGGCGCTGTCGAGCAGCGGGTCGGTCGGGTCGAACCCGCCGACCTGGAGGTGCACCTTGAAGACGCGGGCGCCGGCGTCGAGCGCCTCGCGGACGTACGTGTCGACGCCCGGCTCGGGGAAGAGGGTCGCGGTGTGCAGACAGTCGGGGGTGCGGGCGGCGAAGTCGGCGGCCCAGGCGTTCAGCCAGGCGGCCATGCCGGGCTTGTGCGGGTAGAGCATCGCGGTGAAGGCGACGGCTCCGAACCCTCGCAGGATCGCGAGCCGGCGGTCCTCCTCCTCGCGGTAGGTGATGGGCCACTCCAGGCCTGTCAGGGGCCCGGCGGAGTCGAAGTACGCCCAGACCTTGTCGAGGACGTTCTGCGGCATGAAGTGCGTGTGCACGTCGACGAGTCCGGGGATCCCGAGCCGCGCGACAAGCGCCCGGATGTCGTCACTCTCGCTAATCCCGTTACTCCCGCTACTCCCGCTACTCCCGCTCAAAGCTGTAGCTCCGTTCGACCTTGCCGATGTGGACGCTGTAGCTCTGGTACCAGTGCTCCCGCCCGTGCGCCTTGGCGGCCTGGTGCTCGGTGTCGAGACGCCAGGCGTCGAGGGAGTCGAGGTCGCGGAAGTAGGCGACGGTGATGCCGATGCCGCCGGGGGTGCGGGCGGACTCGTAACCGAGGAACCCGGGGATGTCCTTGACGATCTCCTGCATGCGGGAGGAGGTCTCGGCGTAGCCCTCGGGCGCCTCGGGGCGGACGGAGGTGAACAGGGCGGTGTAGTAGGGCGGTTCCAGGCCCGCCACCAGCTTCGGAGTCATGTGATCACCCTCGTCCGGGCCGGGCCGGGATGTCCACGGGCGCAGGCCAAAGGGATCCAAGACTTTACGAAGCATCAGAAGAGCTCGCCCTGAGCGCTCTCGGGCTCCGCGACGGCCACGGAGGCCACCGGCACCGAGAACGCCTCCCCGTCCTCGACCCGCTGGAGCGCCCATCCCCCCATGAGCCGGGTGTCGAGGACGACGCAGCGCCCGCCGGGGTCGAGCAGGTGCAGATCGGGCCCGGCGGCGGCGAGCAGCCGCCCGGTGACGACACCGCCGTCGACGAGCTCGGTGACCGTCCCGTCGAGCGCCGGCAGCCCGTCGAGGTGGAAGGCCCCGACGTGGTCGCGGGGCACGAAGTCCAGCGGCTCCAGGGTCTCCGTCCAGCCCCCGACCGCCCGGGCGCGACGGTGCAGCTCCTCGACCTCCCCGGCACGGTCCTCGGCGGGCGGCAGGACGTGGCGCACGGCCCGCTTCCGCTCGTACGCGATCCGGTCGGGCACGCCGAGGGCCTGCCGCAGCACCTCCTCGGTCCGGCGCGCGGCCATCAGGGGCCCCCGCCCGAGCCAGCTGAAGGCGACGGCCCCCTGCTCCAGGAGCCGGGCCTCGCCACGGGCCTCGGCGGTGATCCCGACCTTGGTCATCCCGGGCCCGAACCAGGCGAGATAGACGCGGTACGGCTGCGGGTCGTCCAGCAGGGTGTCCGCCGCGACGGAGTGCGCCCGGTCGAGCCGCGCGCACTCCCCGCACCGTCCCCCGGTGGCCCGACCGGACACGACGGCCTCCAGCGGACAGGGATTGCCCCGGGCACCCGGACACCGCCGCACCCCGACGGCCCGGAAGGCGAGCTGCTGCCCATAGGCGAGAGCACTCACCCTCCCGCCCCGCCACCGCAACCCGGGCGCCCCACCGCTCCACCCGAGCCCCCGACACCACCACTCCACGGGTCCACGCCTCCCTACCCTGCTGTGGTGTCCAGTCTCCGCCACATCCGCTTCCAGTCCCCGACCCGAGGCCCCCGGGGCCATCACCCCGGCGTCTTCGGCCTCGCCAACGCACTCGCCGGGGAGGGGCGGCTCTCCCCGGACGAGTACGCGATCTGGCGCGCCTCCAACGACTGGTACGACGCCCACTTCCCGAATCCGTCGGATACCGACCCGACGGTCTACGACCCGGTGCTCAACCCCGGGGCGGCGGCCTGGTTCCGCCCGACGGCGACGGAGGCACTGGCCCGGGTTGCCCCGTACCTGCGCATCCTGCGGGCGCACGACGTGCCGTGCGTACGCCTGGAGTCGACGTCACCGGGCCGCATCGTGTACGCGGACGAGTACCAGGTGGTGGCAGTGGCCACCCCACCTCAGACCGCCCCGCCTCAAGGCAGCGGGCCTCAGGGCAACACATAGATCCGAGCCCCGTCAGGATCAGGAGCACCCACCTCCCGCATACAGCCGCGCTCCAGGAGGATCCGGACGCAGTCGCGGACGCACTCGCCGGACAGGCCGGTGCGCAGGGTGACGTCCTGGGGCCGGTAGCGGACCCCGCCCCGCACGAGCGCGGGCGCGAGACAGCAGGCGACCGTCCGCATGTCGCCGGTGATGGCCCAGGACTCGACGAGCTGCTGCGGGGTGAGCGCGGCGACGGCGGCACCGGTGCGCTGCCGGGGCACGGAGAGACGCGCAAGGGAGTCGGCGGCCCTTGCGAGGTTCTCGCGTGTCTCGCGGAGCAGCTCCGCGCGGTCGGCGTACTCCTCGTACGCGGCGCTCTGCTCGTCGAACTCGCCCTCCAGCCGGACGAGCGCGTCGACGAGCTCCGGCGGCAGGAGGAACCCGGCGCGGACGGGCGAGGGTTGGAGCCCGTAGCCGCCGTCCCGCTGGACGGCCGTCACGACCTCCGCGACCCACGCCCGGAACGGCGCGGCCTCCGGCCTCCGGCACGCACCCACGAGCTGCACGAGCCCCGGCAGGTTCACCATCCGCGCCGAGGCCCTGACGCCGCTGAGGGCGAGTATCGCGGCACTCCCGGCGAGCTCCCCCGCCCCGGCCAGACACCCCTCGGGCAACACCACCGTCCGCAACGCCTCCCGCGTCCCGGCGTACCCCAACCGCCTCGCCACGTCCACGACCGGGAACCAGTGCGTCCCGTCCGGCGCGGTCAATCGCCTCAAACGCGCCCCGGTGGCGACGTGCACCATGTCATCGATGTCGATCGCATCCATCGATCATCACCTCCACGACGCAAGCTAGGCCGAGGGCATATTCAACTGACATGCAAATCAGACAGGTTCACCCAAAAGGGGAAGGCCCCCGGAAATCCCGGGAGCCTCCCCCAAACGCGCAGAACTGCTACTTCGCGACGAACTGCGTGAGGATCGCCTGCACCTCGTAGATGTCGACGCCCTTGGTGAAGGTCTTCTGGACGGGCACGGCGTTGCCCGAGATCCAGATCTTCAGCTCGGCGTCGAGGTCGAAGGTGCCGGCGGTCTCGACGGCGAAGTGCGTGATGCTCCGGTACGGGATCGAGTGGTACTCGACCTTCTTGCCGGTGATGCCCTGCTTGTCGACGAGCACCAGCCGCCGGTCGGTGAAGAAGATCGTGTCGCGGATCAGCAGATACGCGGCGTGCACCTGCTCCCCCTGCCCGAGCAGCCGCGCGTAGTCCTGCTGCGCCTGCGCCGGATCGATCGCGTGCGCGTTCCCGAAAAGTGCCATACCCCAACCCCCATTGATGAGAAAGAACGATCATCCGACGCCAAACCACACCAACGCAAGAGGCTCCGGACTCTCGTCCGGGGCCTCTCGCCTATGCGCCGGAACGGTCAACAACGGGCTAGCTCACGTCGACGGTTGCTCGGGGCCCCGCCTTCCAACCCCAGAAATCCCACTGGCAGGCAGTCGTGGACGTACTACCGTCGGCGCATACGCATCGGGGGTGAGAGGCCGTGTTGTACGCGCACGAGGTGATCCTGAACGAACTCGCCCAGGGGCTCAGACCGACGGCACGACCGACGGCCGACGGCACCCGTGGATCCAAGGCCATAGGCAGTGACGGCTGACGCGGTTGCCACACTCCGCTGCCGTACCGCCCGGAAACGCAAGAGGCCCGGACTCTCGTCCGGGCCTCTTATCTATGTGCACTCGGCAGGATTCGAACCTGCAACCTTCTGATCCGTAGTCAGATGCTCTATCCGTTAAGCTACGAGTGCTTGTTTTGTTTTCCGTCTTCGCTCCCCGGTCTTTCGACCCGCTCGCGGCGACAGGAAGAACATTACATGACTGCCGCCGTCATGTGAAATCCATTCACCCCACCCCTTGTGACCTGCGAAAACGTCGCGCTGGGGAGGTTCGAGGGGCTGGCGGTCGAGGGGCGTCGGCGGGGGCCCGAGGGGCGGAAACGCGTCGAAAGAGACCGGGGTCACATCGGGTGCCTGAGGTGGCGTGTCCGGGAACGGCCGAAGCCCCGGCCTTGTGGGCCGGGGCTTCGGTAGGGGCGGAGGCGGAGGGATTTGAACCCTCGATGGGCTTTAAGACCCAAACCGCATTAGCAGTGCGGCGCCATAGACCGGACTAGGCGACGCCTCCATGCACCCCGCGCCTACGCGAGTGGTGCGTGCAGATGATGACACAGGCGAACCGGCTGTCACCAATCGATTCTCACCGTACTAGGCCTCCGGGGTCCAGGGCAAAGCCCCGGGGGCCCGCGCCGCCCACCCGGCGCACCCCGCTTGCGCAACGCCCCGGCGCCCGGAGCGTTAGAGGAGCGGGACACCGTGCACCCGCGGCACCCCGCTCGCTCCCGCACCCGTGTCCGCCGTACACCGCCGCTCCTGGAGATCCGTATGTTGCGCCGTCTCGCCCTCGCGACCCTCGCCACCGCCGCCGCCGGGTCCGCCGGGCTCGGCCCCCTGCCGCCGCTGCCCCTGCTCTCCCCGCCCGACACGCTGACCGTGACGATCGCCGAGAGCGGCAGGCCGGCCGCCGACGGCACGTTCGAGCTGACCTGCGACGACCGGGCCGGCGGGACGCACCCGGACGCCGAGGACGCCTGCGCGCGGCTCGAGCAGTTCGCGAAGGAGGGTGTGAACCCCTTCAAGCCCGTTCCGCAGGACGCGTTCTGCACCCAGATCCACGGGGGGAACGCCGTCGCGCACGTCACCGGCACCTGGCAAGGCCGCAAGATCGACGCGCATTTCTCCCGCGTCAACGGCTGCGAGATCGACCGCTGGGAGAACCTCCGACCGTTCCTGCCCACGCTCGGGCAATGACAGTGGCAAGGGCGCGCGTGATGGCACGGGCAGGGCGCGCGCAATGAAGGGCGGGCGGCGGCTCCCTTAGACTCCCTCAGTGACAGGCTGCGGCCCGAGGGGCAAGATGGGGCCCGCCTGCCGACAGGCAAGCACGTGCAGTGGGTCAGGGAGGAACCGTCGTCGTGAGCAGCAGGCCATCCCGAGGCGCTGCTCGCCTCGCAGCCATACTCGACGCCCTCCCCGACGGCCTCGTGCTCGTCAACTGCAACGGCACGGTCGTCAACGCCAACACGATCGCCCTCGGCATGTTCGAGACCCCCGGCACCGCGCTCGTCGGCCGTGGCCTGCTCGATCTGCTGCCCGGCTTCGACTCGCGCCTCATCCCCGGCTCCATGCGCCGCCCCGAGGGCACGGACGAGCGCGGCCGCACCAAGCCGACCCGGATGATCGCCCGCCGCACGGACGGCAGCGAGTTCCCCGTCGAGGTGACCAGCGCCAGCCTGGAGGACGGCCGCGAGGCCTACGACTCGTACAGCGGCTACACCGGCGACGAACTGCTCATGCTCGTCGTGCGGGACCTCACCGGCACCCTCGACACCGAGGCCGAACTCGCCCGCTCGCAGCGCCAGACCGAGATGATCCTGCGCGCCGCGTCCGAGGGCGTCGTCGGCACGGACACCGACGGCCGGGTCGTCCTCGTCAACCCCGCCGCCGCGCAGATCCTCGGCTACCGCGCCGGTGAGCTCGGCGGCCAGGAGCTGCACCCGCTGATCCTCGCCACCCGCGCCGACGGCGAGCCCTTCCCGTACGAGGAGTCGCCGCTCGCCGACACCCTCAAGTCCGGGCGCAAGCACCGGGTCCGCGGGCAGGTGCTGTGGGCGAAGAAGGGCGACCGGGTGCCGGTCGACCTCACGACCGCTCCCGTCCGGGACGGCGACCAGCTCGTCGGCGCCGTGATGACCTTCACCGACCGCAGGCCGTACGAGCAGCTCACCGAGGAGCACGCCGCCGAGCTCGCCGACCGCGCCGAGCGGCACGCGGCCGAGCGGGAGGCGCAGCAGGAGCGGTACGCCTCGCTGGCCGCCCGGCACGAGCAGCTGACCGCCGTCCTCGCCGAGTCGCTGCGCGGGCCCCTGGAGGAACTGCGCACCCGGCTGGGCGCGCTCGCCGCCGACGACGCCGGGCAGCTGTGGCCCGAGGCCAACCAGGTGCTGCACCATCTGACCGCCGGATACGCCCGGATGACGGCGCTCGTGGACAACGTCCTCGGCTACCAGCGCCTGGACTCCGGCGCGGAGAAGCTCGACCGGCGGGTCGCGCTGCTCGACGGGGTCGTGACGGCCGGCATCGACGCGGCCGTCGAGCTGATCGGGCCCGGCCGCGCGCAGTTCGCCGTGCACGCGCCGCCGATCGAGGCCGATGTGGACCCGGACCGGCTCGCGACCGCGCTCGCGCACCTCGTCGCGGACGTCGCCGGCGTCGACGCGACCGGCAAGAACAGGGCCGCCGCGCAGGGCGCGGGACCGGTCGACTCCACGATCGTCGTCGCGGCCGCCCAGCGCGGGGACGTCGTACGCATCGAGGTCCGCGGCCCGTACGCGGGCGGCGACCCGGTCCACGGGCCGGTCGTGCGCGGGATCGTGGCGGCGCACGGCGGTGTCGTGCAGACCCACGAGGTACCGGGTACGAGCGGCGGCGCGTACGTCCTCGAAGTCCCGCTCGGGGCAGGGCGGGGGACCGTCCCCGCACCTGCGGCCCCGCCCGCGTCCGTACCCGCTCTCGCTTCCGAGCCGAAGTCGCCGGACTCCGGTGCACGGGAGGTTCCGGCGCTGCCCGCGCAGGCCACGGGCGCGGAGGGCGAGACCTCCGGCGGCGGCCGTCGCCGGGCCCGACGCGCCTCCACGGACGCCTTCCTGGAGAGCCCGGTCTCCGCGGAGGGCACTGAGGCGAGCGGCCGACGCCGCGCCCGTACGGGAGAGTCGTCCGGCCCCGCCGAACTGATCCCTGCCCAGCAGAACGCCGCCGTGGCCGCGATTTCGGCACCGGCCCCATCGGCTCCGGGTTCGGCCCCGGTTCCGGCTGCCCCCGTCGTCGAGCCCACCGGGCGCCGTCGGGGTCGTCCCGCCGAGGGGTCCGTGGTGACCGCCGCCGAGGGCGCGCAGGGACGGGCCGCGCTGGGCGCCGCCGTGCCGCCGCAGGGTGTCGCCGCGGAGCACGCGAACGCGCCCGTGTCCGCCCACGGTCCCGCCCACGGTCCCGCCCTCGCCCTGCCCGCCGTCGCCTCCGGCGGTGACGTGCCCGCCGCCCAGCCGAGCGGGCGCCGCCGCCGGGCGCTGGCCGCCGCGCAGGAGCGGGCGGCGGCGGCCGAGGCCGGGCCCCGGACGCCGTTCGCGCTTCCGCCGGCCGACGCGGACCGCCCCGATTCCGTCCCCGCTCCGGGTCCCGCTCCCGCTGCGGTTCCGGTCTCCGCCGCGCTGCCCGTCTCCGACGAGGGCCGGCACGAGGCCGTACGCGGTGTCCCGGGCTCCGACCACACGCCCCCGCAGCCCCATCCGCACCTCGCGCAGCAGCCTCAGCCGCTGCCCGAGCCGAGCGGCCGCCGCCGGGCCATGGCGCCGCCGGCGCCCGTACCCCCGTCGGCGACCCCGCTGCCGGGCGCCGTCCCGGCCCCCGCGCCCGCGCCGCTGCCCGCGCCGCAGAGCGTCACCGGTTCCGGGACGGGCACCGGCTCCGTACCGCTGCCGCCCGAGCTGCCGATGCCGAAGGACTCGACCCAGGGGCGGGCGTTCAGCGTGCGCACCCTCGGGCAGGGCGTTCCCTTCGTCCCGCCGACGGCCGCGTCCGGCGCTCCGATCACCCCGGCCGCTCCGTCCGCTCCGATCGCGCCTCCGGCTCCTGTCGCGCCTCCCGCGGCGCCCGTGAGCTCCCCCGCGCCCTCCAACGGCTCCGGGCGGCGGCGCAAGCTCGCCACCCCGCCGGAGGTCGACCCGCCGGCGCCGGCCGCGCTCCCCGCACCGGCCGCCGCCGAGAACACGGCCAAGCCGCACCCGCAGTCCTCCCCCGAGGCCGCGCTCGGGCTCTCCCCGGCCGCCCCCGAGGGCCGCGCCTACGCCATAGGGGCGCCCGCGGAGGGCTCCGCCGAAGGCCCCGAGCCGCTCGACGGCCCCGGTGGCGCGGTCGAGGTCGCCAACCGTCCCGCGCCGCGGCCCGTCGACGACGAGCTGCCCCCCGAGCCGCTCGACAACCCGCGCCGGCTGCTCGTCTGGCCCGCGCCCGACGTCTCCACCCAGCAGGCGCTCAGCGACCGCGGCTACCGCCCGGTGATCGTGCACTCCCGCGAGGAGGTCGACGCCCAGATCGCCGCCTTCCCGGCCGCGCTCTTCGTCGACCCGCTGACCGGTCCCATCACCCGTACCGCGCTCCAGTCGCTGCGCCAGGCCGCCGTCGCCGCCGAGGTGCCGGTGCTGCTCGCTGCCGGTCTCGGGCAGGCGACCCGGGAGGCCGCCTACGGCGCCGACCCCGCCGTACTCCTCAAGGCGCTCGCGCCCCGCGACAGCGAGCAGCACCCGTCCCGGGTCCTGCTGATCGAGGAGCACGACGACATCGCGGAGGCGCTCGCCGCCACCCTGGAGCGGCGCGGCATGCAGGTCGCCCGCGCGGCCACGGACACCGAGGCGGTCACGCTCGCCACGCAGACCCGGCCGAACCTCGTCGTGATGGACCTGATGCAGGTGCGCCGCCGACGGGCCGGGATCATCGACTGGCTGCGCGCGAACGGGCAGTTGAACCGCACTCCGCTCGTTGTCTACACCTCGGCCGACCTCGACGAGGAGGAGCTGCCGAAGCTGTCCTCCGGCGAGACGGTCCTCTTCCTCGCCGAGCGGTCGAACAGCACCGAGGTCCAGGCCCGGATCGTCGATCTGCTCGCGAAGATCGGCACCAACTAGGCATGCGGACGGGGGCGGGAGGGGCCTAAGCCCTTCCCGCCCCCGTGCCCGTCCACTTCGCCGTGACTACAGCTGCGTCACGTCCAGCTCGCCCTCCGCGTACTGCCTGCGGATGACCTTCTTGTCGAACTTGCCGACGCTCGTCTTCGGCACCGCCGGCACGATCGCCCAGCGCTCGGGCAGCTGCCACTTGGCGATGCCGCCCTCGGTCGCGAGGAAGGACCGCAGCGTCTCGTAGTCCGCCGTGGCCCCGTCCGTGAGGACGACGGTCGCGAGCGGCCGCTCGCCCCACTTCTCGTCCGGTACGGCGACGACGGCCGCCTCGGCGACCTCCGGGTGCCCCATGAGGGCGTTCTCCAGGTCGACGCTGGAAATCCACTCGCCGCCGGACTTGATGACGTCCTTCGCACGGTCGGTGAGGGTGAGGAAGCCGTCGGGGCTGATCACGCCGACGTCGCCCGTCTTGAGCCAGCCGTCCTCGCTGAACTTGTCGGCCGGGCGGATCTCCTCGCCGTCGACACCGCCGAAGTACGAGCCCGCGATCCAGGTGCCGCGCACCTCCAGCTCGCCCGCCGACTCGCCGTCCCAGGGCAGGTGGTCGCCGCCGGGGCCGACGAGCCGCGCCTCGACTCCGGCGGGGAAACGTCCCTGCGTGACGCGGTACGGCCACTCCTCCTCGGCGCTCAGGCCGGCCGGCGGGTGGGCCATCGTGCCCAGCGGGGAGGTCTCGGTCATGCCCCAGGCGTGGCAGAGGCGGACGCCGAGCCGGTCGTAGGCCTCCATGAGGGAGGGCGGGCAGGCCGCGCCGCCGATGGTGACCTGGGCCATGGAGGAGAGGTCGCGGGGGTTCGCGGTGACCTCGGCGAGCAGGCCCTGCCAGATGGTGGGGACGGCCGCCGCGTGGCTCGGCCGCTCACGCTCGATCATCTCGGCGAGCGGAGCCGGCTGGAGGAAACGATCCGGCATGAGCATGTTGATGCCGGTCATGAAGGTGGCGTGCGGGAGGCCCCAGGCGTTCACGTGGAACTGCGGCACGACGACGAGGGTGGTGTCCCTGTCGGTCAGGGCCATCGACTCGGCCATGTTCACCTGCATGGAGTGCAGGTAGATCGAGCGGTGGGAGTAGACGACGCCCTTGGGGTCGCCGGTGGTGCCGGAGGTGTAACACATGGCCGCGGCGGAACGCTCGTCGAGCTCCGGCCAGTCGTACGTGGTCGGGCGGCCGGCGATCAGCTCCTCGTAGTCGTGCACGCGCGGCGCGATGCCCTCGAGACCGGAACGGTCCCCGGGGCCCGCGACCACGATGTGCTCGACCGTCGGAAGGTGCGGGAGCAGCGGGACGAGGAGCGGCAGCAGGGAGCCGTTGACGAGCACGACCCGGTCGGCGGCATGGTTGACGATCCACACCAGCTGCTCGGGGGGAAGACGGAGGTTGAGGGTGTGGAGGACCGCGCCCATGGAGGGGATCGCGAAGTACGCCTCGACGTGCTCGGAGTTGTTCCACATGAGGGTCGCCACGCGCTGGTCGCCGGTCACCCCGAGTTCGTCGCGCAGGGCGTTGGCCAGCTGGTGGGCGCGTGCTCCGGCCTCCGCGAACGTGCGGCGGTGCGGCTCCGGCTCGCCCGTCCAGGTGGTGATGGTGGACTTTCCGTGGATCGTCATCCCGTGCTTGAGGATGCGGCTCACGGTCAGCTGTACGTCCTGCATGGTGCTGTACACGGGGCGTCCTCCCGGTGGGCGCTACGTGGCAGAAAGGGTGTGGAGATTCTGCGCACGTACCGCGCGGTATGTCACTACCCGGGAGTACGTAAATTGCCAGTGATCACTGGCGGAAGTCGCTCTTTCCTGCGCTTTCCCTGCGTTTCCCTACGCTCTTCCTGCGCTCTTCCTGCGCTCTTGCTGCCCCTTCGCACCGGGTCCTCGTCGGGTTCTCACCGCACGGGCGTCAGCTCCGGGTCCTCGCGGAGCTTGCCGAGCGCCCGGGACACCGCGCTCTTGACCGTGCCGACCGAGACGCCGAGCACCTCCGCCGTCTGGACCTCGCTGAGGTCCTCGTAGTACCGCAGGACCACCATCTGACGCTGGCGCTCCGGCAGCTTCATCACCGCGCGCCACATCGCGTCGTGCAGGACCTGGCGGTCGGCCGGGTCCGGCTCCGGGAGCCCGGCCGGCTCCGGCAGCTCCTCGCAGACGAACTCGTCGACCTTGCGCTTGCGCCACTGCGACGTACGGGTGTTCAGCAGCGCGCGCCGGACGTAGCCGTCCAGGGCGCGGTGGTCCTCGATGCGTTCCCAGGCGACGAACGTCTTGGCGAGCGCGGTCTGGAGGAGGTCCTCGGCGTCGCAGGGGTTGGCGGTCAGGGAGCGGGCCGTCCGCAGCAGCACGGGACCACGGGCCCGTACGTACGAGGAGAACGACGGGTACGGCACGTGACCGAGGGCGGCCTTCGAGGCGCCGGTGCAGACGGGGCCAGAGGGTGGCGGAGTCATGACTCCACGCTAGAAGCGCACCGTGCCCGGCGGATCGGCCCCAGGTCCCGAACCGGGGTCCGCCTCAGGTCGGAGGAACGGCGACGGCTGGACCTCCTCTGGGTGGAGTCGCCCCACCGAAGGCCTCAGGGTCGAGACCGGATCGAACGGGAGCCGAACCGGGGTCGGGGGAAGGCTGAGGCGGGGTCCGGGCGTGCCGGGTGTCAGTTGCCGGTCGTCGTGACGCGGGCGACCGGCGCGTCCACCGCGTTGCGGTCGATGAGCATCCGGCGTCCTCCGTAGGACTCGGCGACGTTCCCCGCGTACTGGTGGATCCGGGCGTGCGGCGTCCAGGCCTCCGGGTGCAGCGACGTCTCGGTGTACAGCGCGGGCGTCCCCCGCCAACGCGCGAACCACATCACGGACGGCAGGTCCTGCGTGCCCGCCTTCCGCTGCCCCTCGATGTGCCGGACCCCGGTGTCGGCGCTGCTGTAGAAGCCGGGCAGATAGCCGAGGCGCCGCACCTCGCGGTTCCAGGCGCGGACGAACGAGAGGGTGGTGGCGGCACAGCTCGTGTCCTCCACCTGGTAGGCCTCGATGTCCAGGTAGAGCGGACTGCTCGTGCCGATCCCCAGGGCCCGCGCCGCCCGCACCGCCTCGCCCGCCTCCCGGACGCCCTGACTCCAGGGGGTGCCGCCGATGGCGTACGGCCGCTTCGCGGCGGCGTAGACGCACGGCGCCTGGGAGCCGACGAAGAGCGGCAGCAGCCGCCAGCCCATGGCGTGGGCGGAGGCGACCCAGGCGGGGCTCAGCTCCTTCTGGGTGGGACAGCCCCGCCCCCGGCCCCCGAAGTAGACCCCGACGGCCCGGTACGGGGAGTTGAGCCAGGCCTTCATCACCGCGAGCGACGGCGCCTCGCAGGTGTCGAAGGCCTTGCCCGCGAAACGCGGCGCGGGCTCGGCGACGACGGGCGCGGCGGGGACGGGTGCGGCGGGGATGGGTGCGGCGGCGGGTGCGGGTGCGGCGGCGACCGACTCGGCACGGACAGGTGCGGCGACGGCGGGTGGGGCGGCGACGGGTGCGGGTGCGGGTGCGACGACGGGTGCGGCAGCGACGACGGGTGCGGCAGCGACGGGCTCGGCAAGGGCGGGCTCGGCGACGGCGGGTGCGCCCGGAGCGGGGGCCGCGGCCGGAGCCGGGGCCCCTGCCGGGGCCCCTGCCGCAGCCACGGCCGTGGCGCGGGCCGTGGCGCGGGCCGGGCCGCCGGCGAGGAGGGCCGCGCCGGCCATCGCCACCACCAGGGCGGTGACCACGGTCCGCGCCCCGGGAGGCGGCGCGGACCGTGCGTGCGGCGGGCGGACGGGCGACGACGGGGCCGGCGAACGGGTCGGTGGACGCGAGGGCGGCGCGTGAGTGCTCATGGCGCCAGTGGAGGGCCGCCCGCTCCGCCCGGCCACCGCTGGGGCCCTCGCGTCAGCCGTCCGTGCCCAGGATCAACCCGGACGTGGGAACCCCCGTACCCGCCGTGACCAGAGTCCGGGCCGCGCCGGGTATCTGGTTCACCGAGGTGCCGCGCACCTGCCGCACCGCCTCCGCGATGCCGTTCATGCCGTGCAGATAGGCCTCGCCGAGCTGACCGCCGTGGGTGTTCAGCGGTATCGCGTCGGCCGCGACGAAGTCCGCCGCCTCCCCGGGACCGCAGAAGCCGAACTCCTCCAACTGCATCAGCACGAACGGCGTGAAGTGGTCGTAGAGGATGGCCACGTCGATGTCGTCCGGCGTGAGGCCCGCGGTCCGCCAGAGCTGCCGGGCGACCACCCCCATCTCCGGCAGCCCGGTCAACTCGTCCCGGTAGAAGCTGGTCATGGCCTCCTGCTTCCGTCCGGCGCCCTGGGCCGCCGCCAGGATCACGGCGGGCGGCCGCGGCAGATCGCGAGCGCGCTCGACGGAGGTGACGACGATCGCCTGGCCGCCATCGGTCTCCTGGCAGCAGTCGAGGAGCCGCAGCGGCTCGACGATCCAGCGCGAGGCGGCGTGGTCGGCGAGGGTGATCGGCTTCCCGTGGAAGTACGCGGCGGGGTTGCGGGCCGCGTACCGCCGGTCGGTGACGGCGACGTGGCCGAAGGCGTCCGGGGTCAGCCCGTACGTGTGGAGGTACCGCTGGGCGGCCATCGCGACCCAGGAGGCCGGGGTGAGCAGCCCGAAGGGCAGCTGCCAGCCGAGCGCGGCGCCCTCGGCGGAGGGCTCCCGCTGCTGGACCCCGGAGCCGAAGCGGCGTCCGGAGCGCTCGTTGAACGCCCGGTAGCAGACGACGACTTCGGCGACCCCGCCGGCGACGGCGAGCGCCGCCTGCTGGACGGTGGCGCAGGCGGCCCCGCCTCCGTAGTGCACCCGGGAGAAGAAGGACAGCTCGCCGATGCCGGCGGCCTGGGCGACGGTGATCTCGGGGTTGGTGTCCATGGTGAAGGTGACCAGGCCGTCGACGTCGCCGGGGGTCAGCCCTGCGTCGTCCAGGGCGGCCCGTACCGCCTCGGCGGCGAGGGAGAGTTCGCTGCGGCCCGAGTCCTTGGAGAACTCCGTCGCCCCGATGCCGACGACGGCCGCCCGGCCGCCGAGGCCGTCCTTGGTGCGGACGCTCATCGCGCCACCTCCACGGTGACCGTCCCGGTGACATGGTGCCCCAGGCCGTTGGCCCCGACGACCCGGACCGTGGCCGTGTCCCCGGCCACCTCGGTGACCGTCCCGGTCAGGGTCATGGTGTCCCCGGGGTAGTTGGGGGCGCCGAGCCGGATGGCGACCCCGCGGAGGGCGGCACGGGGGCCGAAGTGGTCGGTGATGTACCGGCCGACGAGCCCGTTGGTCGTGAGGATGTTCATGAAGATGTCCGGGGAGCCCTTCTCCCGGGCCAGTTCGGCGTCGTGGTGCACGTCCTGGTAGTCGCGGGAGGCCACGGCCCCGGCGACGATCAGGGTGCGGGTGATCGGGATCGTCAGCGGTGGCAGCTCGTCCCCGGGCTTCATGACGGGTCTCCCTTCGCGAGCAGGTCGCCGAGTTCGGCGAGGAGTTCGGTGCCGCAGCCCAAATAGGCGTCGAGCTGCCGGCCCCACAGGAAGTGCCGGTGGACGGGGTGGTCGAGGTCGGCGCCCATGCCGCCGTGGAGGTGCTGCCCGGTGTGGACGACCCGCTTGCCCGCCTCGGACGCCCACCAGGCGGCCGTCAGGGCGGCCTCGGTGGCGTCCAGGCCCTCGTCGTGGCGCCAGGCCGCCTCGTAGGCCGTGACCCGGATGGCCTCGGTGTCCATGTGGGCGTCGGCGGCGCGCAGCTGGACCGCCTGGTGGGTGGCGAGCGGGCGGCCGAACTGCTCGCGTACGGAGGTGTACTCCACGGCTCTGGCGAGGGACCCGGCGCACACACCCGCCTGGAGCCCGGCGAAGGCGACGCGGGCGGAGGCCAGCACGTCCTCGTAGGCCCCGGGGCCGGTGCCCAGCCGCTCCCCCGCCGTCCCGTCGAGCACGAGCCGCCCCGCCGACCAGGGCGCGGTGAGCTCGACGGGCTCGATGCGGGCCGCGTCCTCGGTGCGGACGAGCCACAGGCCGCGCTCCGCGTCCGGTACGAGGACATGGGTGGCGTCCCTGAGCCACGGCACCCAGTCGACGGCCCCGCCGAGCCGCCCCTCGCGCACCGTGACCCTGCCGGTCGCGGGGAGGGCGCCCGTCACCACCGTCGTACCGTCGCGGAGGCCCGGCAGGAGCCGGGCGCGCTGCTCCTCGGTGCCGTGCCGGGCGACGGCGAGGATCCCGTACACACAGCTCGCGGCGAGCGGGACCTGCGCGGTCGTGCGTCCCTGCTCCTCCAGGAGGAGGACGAGGCCGAGCAGCCCGGTCTCCTCGACGGCGCCGGGGAGGCCTGCCGCGCAGAGGGCCTTCCACAGCTCGGCGTCACTGCCGCTGCCGGCGGCCGCGAGCCGCTCGTGGGTGGCGAGGTCGCCGAAGATCCGTGCGGCCAGCTCCCGGACGGCGTCCTGCTCCTCGGTGGGGGTGAAGTCCATGTCAGCCCTCCCCTCCCGCGCGGAAGACGGGGAGCTCCAGCTCGTCGTCGACCCGCAGGAACTCCAGCCGCACCGGCATCCCGATCCGGACCTTGTCGTACGGCACGCCCACCACGTTGCTCACGATCCGCACGCCCTCGGCCAGTTCGACGAGCCCGACCGCGTACGGCGGGTCGAAGGCCGGGAAGGGCGGGTGGTGCATCACCACGTACGAGTAGACGGTCCCGGCGCCGCTCGCCTCGACGGTGTCCCACTCCGGCGAGCCGCACTCGGCGCACCCCGGAAGCCAGGGGAGCCGCAGGCTCGCGCAGCCACCGCAGCGCTGGATGAGCAGCCGGTGCGCGGCCACGCCCTCCCAGAATCCGGCGTTGTCCCGGTTGACGACCGGGCGGGGCCTCCGGGGCGCCGCCGCGGCGGTCTCCGGGGTCCGCTGCTCGGGCTTCGAGGCCCGCTGTGCGGGCTTCGGGGGACGTCCCGCGGGCGCGTACTTGAGGATCCGGAAGCGGTGGGTGCCCGCGAGCTCGCCGTCCGCCAGGACGTCCATCCGGGTGGTGACGAAGTGCCCGGTACCGAGCTTGGTCGTCTTGCGTGGCGACACGGATTCGATGACGGCGTCGAAGGTGATCGCGTCCCCCGGCCGCAGCGGCCGGAGGTACTCCTGCTCGCAGTCGGTCGCGACGACCGAGGTGTACCCCGCGCCGTCGAGCAGCGCGGACAGCTCGTCGTAGGCCTCGGAGCGGCCGGCGTGCCCGGAGAGGCCGCCCATGGTCCATGCCTGGAGCATGGTCGGGGGCGCGACCGCCCCTGGCCCCTCGTACGCCGGGTGGGCGTCCCCCATGGCCTCGCACCAGTGCCTGATCATGGGCAGGTTGACCGGGTCCTTGCCGACTCCGGCGGTGGCGGCGGACCGCCCCTCGTAGGCGGCGAGCCGCTCGTACAGCTCGTCCGGTGGCGTCTCCGTACCGCTCATCGCCGCCCCCTCCCCTTCATGCCGAGCCGCATCCTCGCGACGATCTCGCGCTGCACCTCGCTCACCCCTCCCCCGAAGGTGTTGATCTGCGCGGCGCGGTTCATGCGCTCCAGCTCGCCGCCGTCGAACTCCCCCGGCGAACCCGCTCGCACCGTCCCCGCCCCGCCCGCGATCTCCTGACATATTCGATACACCTCGACCGCCGATTCGGTTCCCGCGAACTTCACGCCGCTCGCGTCCCCCGGGGCCAGCCGGCCGGCCCCCACGTCCCCCACCAAACGCCAGTTGAGCAGGCGCGTTGCCGCCAGCCGGGCGTGCGCTTCGGCGGCCCGAATCCGTATCCACGGCTCGTCAACACGGCGCCTGCCCGTCACCGGATCGGGGGTGCGCGCCCGGTCGAGCGCCGCCGCGAAGAAGTCCTCGGCCTGCATGCCGATCGCGGCGAGCGCGACCCGCTCGTGGTTGAGCTGCTCGGTGATCAGCCCCCAGCCGCCGTGCTCCGGCCCGACGAGGTTCCCGGCGGGCACCCGTATCCCGTCGTAGTAGGTCGCGGTCGTCGTCAGCCCGCCGACGGTCGCGATCGGGGTCCAGGAGAAGCCCGGCGCGTCGGTGGGCACGAGGACGATGGAGATGCCCCGGTGCGGCGGCGCGTCGGGGTCGGTGCGGCAGGCGAGCCAGATCCAGTCGGCGTTCTGGGCGTTGGAGGTGAAGATCTTCTGCCCGTCGATCAGCCAGGCCGCGCCGTCCCGCACCGCGCGCGTCCGGAGGGAGGCCAGGTCCGTGCCGGCCTCGGGCTCGCTGTAGCCGATGGCGAAGACGGTCTCGCCGCGCAGGATCCGGGGCAGGAAGTAGTCCTTCTGCTCGTCGGTCCCGTACTTCATCAGGGTGGGCCCGACGGTGTTGAGGGTGACCATGGAGACGGGGGCGCCCGCCCGGTAGGCCTCGTCGAAGAAGACGAACTGCTCGTCGGGGCCGCGCCCCTGACCGCCGTACTCCTCGGGCCAGCCGAGACCGAGGAGCCCGTCCGCCCCGATCCGCCGGAGCAGCCGGCGCTGGGCGGCGGCGTCGTCGGGGGGAGGCGGGCCGTCGGGCATCACCTCGCGGAAGTACGCGCGGAGTTCGGCGCGCAGCCGCAGCTGCCGCTCGGTCGGGGCGAGGTGCACGGCGACGGCCTCCCGTGGGACGACTGAGGTTTCTGACTGTCCGTCAGATTCAGGACCCCTGTCAAGGTCGGCGACGCACGCCCTGGGGTGAGCGGTAGACGTTCGGACCCTCCGGCACACGGTCGGCGTTCGCACGCACCCCTGTACCGGCGCGCGCCCCTGTACCGGTACGCGCCCCATACCGGCGCGCACCTCTGCACCGGCGAGCGCCCCCGAACCCGGGGGCGCGAAACGCGAGACGGCCCGCACGCCGGTACCGAAGTACCGGCGCGCAGGCCGTCGTTCGTCGTTCACACCGCGGTCAAGCCCCCCGTCGGGCCGGCTCCCGTGCTACTGCCGACTACCACCACGGGTAGAAGTTCACCACCGCGTTCGACTGGTCGATGTGGGTGAACGCGGAGCCGTTCACGCTCGCCGTGTTGTTCTGGTTGGAGGCACCGGAACCGGTCGCCACCTGCTGCGTGGTGGTCGAGTTTCCGTTGTTGTCCCCACCCACACCGCTGCCGATGATCGTGGCGACGCTCGTGTTCGATCCGTCGTCCGCGAACCCACCGTTGTCGGCCTGGGCCACCCCCGTGAAGAGCGCGGCGGCGAGGGGCAGGGCGGCGGCAGCGGCGAGAACGCGGGCGGTACGGATGCTTGCCATGTCTGTTCCTCCGGGAACTGAAACTGATGCTTTGCACGGAACTGCTTCGAGAACTTCTCTGAACTACAGCCATTACCCAGGCAGTTGGCCGACCGCCTCGGTCGTTGTGCTCGACGTCGCGAATCCAGAGTTGCCCACCGAATCCCCGTCGAACCACCCCGGAGCGGCTTATTCCCCCGCAAGCGTGAGGACAGGCTGATAAACCCCGGCGAAGCGAGAACGGCGCAGCTCAGCCGGTCGATGGGAGGTGAGCGACCGGGAGGATCCGTGCGCGGTAAGGGAGGAAGCGTTCCGGCAGATTTTCCGCCAATCTTTCTCTCGGAAAGACGTCCCGGCGAGTCCCGGGAACGCGCAATTCGAACGCAATCACCGTCCAGACAAATGCGTTCTACGAAAAGTCCTGCCTGCCGACCGCCGCCTCGAAGGCCGCGTACGCCCCCGCATCGAAAAGCACGAACCGCACCTCCTCCACCTCGGTACGGGCGGCCCGCACGGTCTCCACGGCGATCCTGGCCCCGTCCCCCATCGGCCAGCCGTAGATCCCGGTGGAGATCGCCGGGAACGCGACCGTACGAGCCCCCAGCTCGTCGGCGATCCGCAGGGATTCGCGATAGCAGGAGGCCAGCAGCGCCGACCGGTCCTCGTCCCGCGACCAGACCGGCCCCACGGTGTGGATCACGTGCCGGGCCGGCAACCGCCCCGCGGTCGTCGCCACCGCCTGACCGGTCGCCAGCCCCTTGCCGTAGTGGGAGCGCCGCAGGTCCTGACAGGCGGCGAGGATCTCCGGCCCGCCCTTCCGGTGAATGGCTCCGTCGACGCCCCCGCCCCCGAGCAGCGACGAGTTCGCGGCATTGACCACCGCGTCCACCGCCTCGGCGGTGATGTCCCCCTGCACCAGCACGATCCGCACCACGCCAAGACCCCTTCATGCGAAAAGGGGCGCCTCTGACGAGAGGCGCCCCTTGCGATCAGCGTGGACGCTGATCCGGTGCGGTGGGTGTGGGATTTGAACCCACGGTGACTCGCGCCACGACGGTTTTCAAGACCGTTCCCTTAGGCCGCTCGGGCAACCCACCCTCGCCCCTGCCCACCTGGGGTGGAGCGGGCTACAGCGTACCGGCTGGGGAGCGGGGTGGGGCTGGGTCGGCCGGGGAGGGGGCTGAGTTAGAGTCGCTTGTTCACAAGATCTCCACATTTGAGTTTCGCGGCGTGCGCCGCGCGATTCCCGAAGGGTTGCAGGGTGCACGGCACGATCGACGGCTTCAGCTACGGCATGGTCACGCCCTTGGTGGGTTACGTGATGGCCTGTCTGGGAAGCGCCCTGGGTCTGCGTTGCACGGTCAGGTCCCTCAGCACCGACCGTGCGCGGAAGCCCGGTTGGCTGGCGCTCGGCGCGGCCTCCATCGGATGTGGCATCTGGACGATGCACTTCATCGCCATGCTCGGCTTCCAGGTGCGCGAGACGACGATCTCGTACGACGCGTCCCTGACGTTCCTCAGCCTCCTCGTGGCCGTGCTCGTCGTGGGCGTCGGCGTCTTCATCGTGGGCTACCTCGGCGCCCGGCCGGCCCCGCTGCTCGTCGCGGGCGTCTTCACCGGACTCGGCGTCGCCGGCATGCACTACCTGGGCATGGCGGCCATGCGGATGACCGGACAGCTCGGCTACGCCCCCGCCGTCGTCGTCGTGTCCGTGCTCATCGCCGTCGTCGCGGCGACCGCCGCGCTCTGGGCGGCGGTCTCGATCCGCGGCTTCCGGGCCAGCCTCGGCGCCAGTGTCGTCATGGGCGTCGCTGTGACCGGCATGCACTACACGGGCATGGCCGCCGTCAGCGTGCGGGTCGACGAGGCTTCGCACATCACCGACGGTTCCTCGCTCCTGAACGTGCTGCCGATGCTCGTCGGTCCGCTGATCTTCCTCGTCCTGGCCGCGGCCGTCGTGATGTTCGACCCGCTGCTGATCATGGGCGACGACGAGCCGCGCCGCCCCGCGCACCGGAAGCCCACCCGGGACGGCGAGTTCGACGCCGCGCGGATCGACATCGGGGACGTCGTCGGCGCCGGGGATTTCGTCGTCGCCGGGGAGGGGTCTTCGTCCTGGGAGGCGACCCCTGAGGTCCTCGACTCGTACGGCTCGTACGGCTCGCACGGAGGCCGGCGGTAGGGGGCGGGGTGAGCGGGAGCGCCTGGTGCCGGCGCTCCCACTCACAGGCCGGCCCTAGCTGTCGCCCGTGCGTTCGCCGAGGGTGACCGTGGCCGTGGAGGCCTTGCCGTCGCGCTCGTAGGTGATCTTGACCGCGTCGCCCGGCTTGTGGGTCCAGATCTCGCTGATGAGCGTCGGGCCGCTGTCGATCGCGTGACCGCCGAAGCCCGTGATCACGTCGCCGGCCTTGAGGCCCGCCTTCGCCGCCGGGCCGTTCGGGGTGACCGAGGCGGTGCCGCCGGTGCCCTGGGACGCGATCGTCGCTCCCTCGCCCTGCTCGGTCATGTTCACGGTCGCGCCGATCACCGGGTAGACCGGCTTGCCCGTCTTGATCAGCTGCTGGGCCACGTTCTTCGCCTGGTTGACCGGGATCGCGAAGCCCAGGCCGATCGAGCCCGCCTGCGACTGGCCGAAGCCGCTTCCGGTGGACTGGATGGCCGAGTTGATGCCGATGACCGCGCCGCTCGCGTCGAGCAGCGGGCCGCCGGAGTTGCCCGGGTTGATCGAGGCGTCGGTCTGCAGGGCGCTCATGTACGAGTTGCCGCCGCCCGAGCCGTCGCCCGAGGCCACCGGGCGGTTCTTGGCGCTGATGATGCCCGTCGTCACCGTGTTCGACAGGCCGAAGGGCGCGCCGATCGCGATCGTCGAGTCGCCGACCGCCACCTGGTCGGAGTTGCCGAGCGGCAGCGGCTTCAAGCCCTTCGGGGCGCTCTTCAGCTTCAGGACGGCCACGTCGTAGCCCTGGGCCCGGCCGACGACCTCCGCGTCGTACGTCTTGCCGTCGGAGAAGGTCACGGAGAGCGTGCCGCCGTCCGCCGCCGACGCCACCACGTGGTTGTTGGTGACGATGTGGCCTTCCTGGTCGTACACGAAGCCGGTGCCCGTGCCGCCCTCGCTCTCGCCCTGCGTTCCGCCGGACTTCGCCTGGATCGTGACCACGCTCGGCAGCGCCTTCGCCGCGACCGCGGCGACCGTGCCCGGGTCGCGCTTGAACGACGCGGGTGCCTCGCCCGAGGAGACGGTGGTCGAGCCGGTGCCGCCGCCGTCGCCGCGCTCGGCAGCCCAGTAGCCGATGCCGCCGCCGACGCCGCCCGCGACGAGCGCCGCGACCAGGACGGCCGCGACGATTCCGCCGGTCCGCTTGCGGGGCGCCTCGGGGGCGTGGGGTGCGGGCGGGAGGGGGGCGCCCCAGGCCGGCACGGCCGGCGGGGGCGGAGGCCAGCCACCGTCACCGGCAGCAGCCGTCGCGGCCGCCGGAGCCGCCGCGGGGACGGCGGGGGGAGCGGGCGGCGGGGGAGCCATGGGAGTCGCGACGGTCGCGGGCTCGGCAGCCGGGGCCGGGGCGGGCGCCGGGGCAGGGGCCGGGGCGGGGGCCTCGGCCGTCTTCTCCGTCACCGCCTCCACCGGCGGGGTCGGAGGTACGGGAGGCGTCGGAGGGGCGGACGGGGCAGTCGGGTCCGCCGGAACCGCCGTGCCCTCGTTCTCGGTGCTCACAGCTCGCTCTCCTCGTTGACTGCTTGTTGGCTTCTCGATGACTGCGCGGGGTGGTCGTGGGTGGTCATGCCTGGCTCAGGGTGTTGTCACCAGCTTTTCCCACCGGGCGTCAGGCCGCTGTAAGGCGGAGCTGTGCATCCGCTCCCCATCCTTTATATACGGACAGAACGGACAGATTCCGGTGTGCTCGCCCCACCCCGCCAATGGCACCATGACGCCGTGACTCACGCACGGCAGCACCCGAACAGCGCACCCGTCCAGGTCGTCGCCCACCGCGGAGCCTCCGAGGACGCCCCGGAACACACCCTGGCCGCCTATGTGAAGGCCATCGAGGACGGCGCCGACGCCCTGGAGTGCGACGTCCGACTCACCGCCGACGGCCACCTCGTCTGCGTCCACGACCGACGCGTCAACCGTACGTCCAACGGTCGCGGCGCCGTCTCCGCCCTCGAGCTCGCCGACCTCGCCGCCCTCGACTTCGGCGTCTGGAAGGAGCGGGAGGAGCGGGACGACGCCTCGGAGAGCCCCGACTGGGGAGACCCCGAGTACACCTCCGTCCTCACCCTGGAGCGCCTCCTGGAGCTCGTCTCCGACGCCGGGCGCCGGGTCGAGCTGGCCATCGAGACCAAGCACCCCACCCGCTGGGCGGGCCAGGTCGAGGATCGGCTCCTCCAGCTCCTGAAGCGGTTCGGGCTCGACGCCCCCGCCTCCCGCGACGACTCTCCCGTACGGGTCATGAGCTTCTCGGCCCGGTCCCTCCACCGGATCGCCGCCGCCTCGCCGACCCTGCCGACCGTCTCCCTGACGCAGTTCGTCACCCCGCGGCTGCGCGACGGGCGCCTCCCCGCGGGCGCGCGCGTGGCGGGCCCCTCGATCCGGATCGTCCGCCACCACCCCGCCGTGATCCTGCGGCTCCAGAAGGCCGGGCACCAGGTCCACGTGTGGACGGTGGACGAGCCCGAGGACGTCGAGCTCTGCGTACGCCTGGGCGTGGACGCGATCATCACGAACCGTCCGAAGCAGGTGCTCTCCCAGCTGGGCCGCGGCTGAACTCCTGCCCCATTCGTCACACCCTCCCCAGGGCTTACGGGGAGTGCACCGGCGCGTTCAGCGCGTACGCGATCGTCACGAGTGCCACACGCCACGTGCATTGGCCGGTTTCCGGTCCAGTCCAGTGGGGCATCCACACGGTGGCGTGGGGCAAAGGAGGTCTCGGGGGTGGCGTTGGTGGTGGCACAGGAGGTGCCCACGTCGTCGAGCATGGCCGTACCCCATGGCCCTGCGGGCGTGGGTGAGGCGCGACACCGGATGCGGGACGAGCTGTACCGCAGCGGGGTGTCCGAATCGGTCGTCGACGACGCGGTACTGATCCTTTCGGAGCTGCTCAGCAATGCCTGTCGCTACGGCAGGCCGCTGGGACGGGCGGAACGGGGCGAGGGCGATGTCCGGGCGGCCTGGCGGGTCGACCAGGCGGGTGGTCTGCGGGTCGAGGTGACGGACGGCGGTGGTCCCACGAGGCCCGTCCCGTCCACACCCTCGGTCACGGCACGCGGCGGACGCGGGCTGAACATCATCAGCGCGCTCGCCCAGGACTGGGGCGTACGGGACAGCGCGACCGGCGAGGTCACGGTCTGGGTCGTGGTCACCGAGGGACACCGCCGCGAGGACTTCGCGGCGCGCGTCGGCGGTGGCTCGGGCTTCGACTTCCTCGACACGTACGACGATCTGGACTGAAAGACGGACCGGACGGGCGGGCGGACGTGCGGACGTGCGCAGTGGAAGGACGGTCCGGACTGACGGACTGTCCGGATGGACGGACCGGACGAGCGGTCCGGACCGATGTGCCTCGGGCGGGGCCGCGCCCCGCCTGAGGGGCGGGGGTGCCCGGTGCGGCTAGGCTCGCGCCCGATACAGCACGCACACAGCACCGCCGCGATCGGGAGAAAGCCACACCATGGCCAAGAAGCGCCCCCAGACGAAGGCCGGCAAGGCCGGCCAGGCACAGGTCACGAGCGGGGAGATCCCGGTCGTCGGCGCGCGCGAGCCCTGCCCCTGCGGCTCGGGCCGCCGCTACAAGGCCTGTCACGGCCGGTCCGCCTCGCACGCCGTGACCGAGCTCGTCCAGCGCCCCTTCGAGGGCCTGCCCGGCGAGTGCGACTGGGTCGCGCTCCGCGAGCTCGTCCCCGCCGCCACCGTGCCGCTCACCCTGAAGGGCGGGCTGCCCGAGGGCGTGCCGTCCGTGACGCTCGCGACCGTGCTGCCGATGGCGTGGCCGGCGCTGCGCCGCGACGACGGCTCCGTCCTCCTCGCCCTGCAGAACGACTCCTCCTCCGGCGACCTCGCGCGCGACCTCTCCGACACCCTCCAGCGTGCGCTGGAGACCGAGCCGGGCACCCCGGTGCCCCCGCGCCGCGTGCCGGCCGAGGGCCCGCGCCTCCAGGAGCTGCTCGACGCGGACGCGCCGTTCGCCCCGGAGGTCCACACGGGCTTCGAGTTCTGGATCCCGGCCTCCGCGGACGGTGCCGACCCCGAGGTCGCCGCCTCCCTGGAGCGGGCCAACGCCGCCGCGATCCCGACGGTCAGGCTGACCGGCGTCGACTCCGCGTACTGGTGCGAGACCCCGGACAAGAACCACCTGCGCTGGGTCATGCCGCACCCGGAGGAGAAGCTCCTCGACGCGCTCGCCCGGCTCCAGGCCGGCGAGGGCACGTCCCTCGGCGCGGACACCCGCCTCGTCGGCTCCTTCCGCGCCCACGGCCTGATGGTGCCGGTGTGGGACCTGCCGACCTCCATGACCGCCGAGGAGTGCGAGAAGCCGGCCGCCGAGTTCGCCGAGCGGCTCGCCGAGGCGCTCGCCTCTGACGCCCCGCTGACGGCCGAGGAGCGTCGCGCGCGCGGCGGCCTCACGAACCGTCAGGTGACTCTCAGCTGATACCCCAGGTGGTATCGGTGACTGACAGACCGACCAGTCGGTGACTTCCGCCACAACCCGGTCTGCGGGCGGGTAAATCCCTGTCCGAATAACCGAGATCGAATTTGCGAACAGCAGATCTCTTGTTACCGTTCTGGAAGCCCGGTCGCTGGTGCATCCCCCGTCGCCAGCGATCGGGCGTTTCCATGCCCGCCCCAGGCCGCGCCGGGGCGTTCGGCACTCAACTTCCTTCGGTCTCCGCCGTGTTGTTGCCCGACCGCAGCAGCAGCGGAGTGCTGTCCCCTTCGCCGGTACCCGCGAATTCCGCTACCGCCGTATACGCCGTGGCCTTGTCCTGACCGCGTTCCCTGGGCGTTTCACAGGTTCCCGGTTCATCCTGTGCCGCGACCGGACAACGCACTTGTACGGTCCGCCCGCCGGGCGCCATCAGGGTCAGAAACGCGTCGAGTTCCTGACCCGTCGCGTTCCGGTAGTACGTACGCGCCCAGGTGTCGGGGCCTTCGACCAGGACGCAGGTCTGTGCCTCGATCCCCTCGGGAGAGGCGAGTTCCGGCCCACACTTCGTGATCCGCTCCGGGGCCTCGAAGGAGGGCCCGGAAGCGGAAGGGGAAGAGGAAGAGGAGGGGGGAGCGGAGACGGCAGCGGGCGCCGGACCAGCGCCGGTATCCGAGCCCGCGTCAGAGCCGCCGCCGGGAGTCTCCGCCGTACGCGATCCGCGGCCGAGCCCCAGGCCCGACAGCAGGTCCCCGTCCTCGCCCCCGTCCCCGTTGCCTGGCTTCGCGTCGCCCTGACCGGCAGGCCGTACGGGATCACCCATCTGCCCCGTCGGACCCGCCACCGCGACGATCGGCAGCAGCACGGCGATCGTGACGGCCGCTCCGAGTCCGATCATGCGGAGTTTCGCCGGGCTCATCACCGGACTCATGCGACCCACCTGCTCTTTCGCCCGGGATCTTCGACGCGTGGGGCGAACATATCGGCGGCCGGCGGGCGCCCGGTCGGCCGCGCGCCCGTTTCCCCTGCAAGTCGGGCCAGGACACACCCGTTCGGGTGAACGCCCCGGGCGATCAGCCGTCAGTACGTGAGCCGGCTTCCGCCGCCCGGTGTGCTCGTGCTCGCCTCGACCAGGGCGTCCACGACGGCCTCCACGTCCGGCAGCCACGGCCGGGCCGAGCCCGCGAGCGGTGCCCGCTCCCACCGCACCTGCCCGTTCCCGGCGACCGAGGGCGGCAGCAATAGATAGCCACCCTCACTGTGGAACCGCAGCGAACTGGGCACGCTGTCCTTCGCGTACAGCAGCTCGCCCAGCCGTTCGAGGCCGTACGGGGCGACGAGGATCGACCATCGCGTCGGCGTCGCCACCACGGGGCCGAGCCGCATGCCCATCGCGTCGAGCGCGGCCAGCGCCCGTGCTCCCGCCACCGCGGGCAGGCTCACCGCGCAGGGCGCGCCGCCGCCCGTGGCGAGGACCACCGGGGCCTCCGGGCGCCTGGTCCACCACCAGCGGATCATCCGCTCGTCGGTCGTGGCCGCGAGGAGCCCGGGGTCGTACGGGTGCGCGCCGGGGACGGCGCACTCGGGGTCGGGGCAGGCGCAGGCCGGCCCGGCGGCCGTGCGGGTCGTCGCCGACAGGCCGACGCCGGGCAGGACGGGCCAGTCCCACTCGACCGCGAAGGTGAGTGCCGCGTCGAGCCGGGCCGTCCTCACCTCGCGCCGGAGCCGGAGCCTGCGTCGCCTGCCTCGCCTCACAAGGGGTCCCAGGATTCCGAGGATCTCGCGCATGAGCGCTCGTTCCTTTCCGTTGAACGCCGAATCCACATCACACCATGTGCAGATCTCTTCACCGTGCGTATCAGCGCGTACAAGGTCGGTGGTGCGCCGCCCCGCGCCGAAGCGGGGGTCGACGGGCCAGGTATGAACCGGTTGTGCCAGGTCGAGCCGGGGGAGGAACCGGTGGAGCAGGTCAGAACCAGGTGGAGCCAGGTCGGAACCAGGTCGAGCCAGGTCGATCCGTATCGGTGCCAGATCCAAGCCGGGTCAGAACACGTTCCCCGCCACTGGGGGACGGGCCGAGGCCTGCGGCACGTAAGACGCCGGGGTTCCGCGGCACGTTCCGGGGCAGCTCCAACTGCCCCTGCCTGTCATCGAGTACGTACCCAGCACGCTCGGAATGACGCGCTTTCAAACGACGCCAGTCGACCGCAAAAGGTGCACACCGGGGGCAATTTTCGGCCAACTTCCCGCGTACTTCAACCCTTGCGTCCAAGCTCACGGACACCACAAGTCCCATGGGGACAATGCTGGACATCGCTCCTCCAGTGCGTGTACATGTGGATGCATCGAGCGGCGCAGAATGACATGGGGGTTTGCGATGCTATGGCGTCAAACGCACCGGTCGGAAAGCCGACTGACATGAGCGCCCCACACATGCCGAAAGTGGCCGGAATCGATTCCACGGTTCCCCACCCCCCGCACACTACGGCGCCCCTTTCCGGGGTCCCCGCGGCGGCGACGCCCGCCGACGCGGCCCTCCCGCCCGGCGCGCTGATCCAGGACCGGCTGGCCGGCTGGGTCTCCGACCTCACCACCCTCCACGAACTCACCGAGCGCCTCATCAGGACCTCGTCCCTCGACGAGGCCCTCCCCGAGGTGCTCGGCGCAGGTGCCGCCCTCGTCGGCGCCCGCCGGGGCATGGCCGTCCTCGAACCCGCCGACGGCCTCGGCCCCGCCACCACCATCGGCCTCGGGCTCGCCCACGCCGAGCTCGGCACGATCGAGACCGTCCCGCGCGGCGCCACCAGCTACGGCCGCCTCCTCGACGGCCTCCCCGATCCCGCCGACCCGGCCCGCGTCCCCGATCCGATCGCCATCCCCGACGTCCGTACGGAGGAGGGCCTCGACCCGCGCCACCGCGAGGTCGCCGCCCGCCTCGGCTACGCCGCGAGCTACGCCCTCCCCCTCGCCACCGAGGACGCCGGCCGGCTGGGCGCGGCCGTCTGGCTCTACGACGAGCCCGCCGAGCCCTCCGAACGCCAGCGCCACCTCATCGGGCTCTACGGCCGCTTCGCCACCGAGCACCTCGCCCGTCTCCTCCAGGTCGAGCGTGCCCGCGCCCAGGTCGCCACCATCGCCGAGGAGCTGCTCCCCAGCCGCCTCCCCCGCGTCCCCGGCGTCCAGCTCGCCGCCCGCCACCGCACCGGCCCCCGGGGCGGCGGCGACTGGTACGACGCGCTGCCGCTGCCGGAGGGCGCCCTCGGGCTCGCCGTCGGCTCCGTCTCCGGGACCGGGCCGAGCGCGCTGGCCGCCATGGGCCGGCTGCGCGCCTCCCTCCGGGCGTACGCGGTGATGGAGGGCGAGGATCCCGTCGCCGTCCTCTCCGACCTGGAGCTCCTGCTCCGGCTCACCGAGCCGGCGCGCTCGGCGACCGCGCTCTTCGCGTACGCCGAGCCCGCGCAGCGCCGGATCGTCCTGGCCGGGGCCGGGCACGCCCCGCCGCTGATCATCGGCGACCACCGCACCGAGTTCGTCGAGACCTCGCTCTCGGCTCCGCTCGGGATGCTCTCCTGCTGGGAGGCGCCGAGCGTCGAGCTGTCTCCCGCGCCGGGAGAAACGGTGCTTCTCTACACGGACGGGCTGCTCCGCCGTACCGGCGACGCCATGGACCGGGCCTTCGCGCGGCTCCACGCGGCCGCTTCGAGCGTCCCGAGGGCGGACCGGGGCGACCCGGGCGCGATCGCCGACCACGTCCTGCGGACCCTGCTGCCGGAGGGCCTCGACACCGCCGACGACGAGGAGGACGTGGTCCTGCTCGCCGCACGCTTCGAGTGAGCTCATCCCGGGCTGATCCAGGCTGATCCAGGCTGATCCAGGCGGTTCCGGGCTGTTTCCGAGCGGGTTCCGGGCGGGGTTCCGGGCTGCTTCCGGGCTCCTTCGCGTGAGCTCCGCGAGACGCCCGCGCGTGAGCGGAACGTGACGCTCCGGTAATAGGCCTTCCGGCCCTGGGCCCCCTTCCGTACGACCGTACGATGGTGGGGGTTCAGTGTCGTACCAAGAGGAGGCAGACCCGTGGCCGAGGAGCTCACGCCGGAGACCCCGGAAGAGACGACCGAAGAGCAGGCGATCAAGCAGCGGAAGAACGGCCTGTACCCGGGCGTGTCCGACGAGCTCGCCGAGAACATGAAGTCCGGCTGGGCCGACACCGAGCTGCGCGACCTGGCGCCCATCGCGCAGGCCGAGAAGACGGCCGCGCGCCGCGCCGCGCTGTCCGCCCGCTTCCCGGGCGAGCGCCTGGTGATCCCCGCCGGGAACCTGAAGACCCGGTCGAACGACACCGAGTACAGCTTCCGCGCCTCGACCGAGTACGCGTACCTCACCGGCGACCAGACGCAGGACGGCGTCCTCGTCCTGGAGCCGGGGAAGAACGGCCACCAGGCCACGATCTACCTGCTGCCGCGCTCCGACCGCGAGAACGGCGAGTTCTGGCTCGACGGCCAGGGCGAGCTGTGGGTCGGCCGCCGCCACTCCCTCACCGAGGCCGAGCAGCTCCTCGGCGTCCCCGCGAAGGACGTCCGCGAGCTGGCCGCGCAGCTGAAGGAGGCCACCGGCCCCGTCCGCGCCGTCCGCGGCCACGACGCCGGCATCGAGACGGCCCTGACCGACAAGGTCACCGCCGAGCGCGACGAGGAACTGCGCGTCTACCTCTCCGAGGCCCGCCTCATCAAGGACGACTTCGAGGTCGCCGAGCTGAAGAAGGCCTGCGACGCCACCGCCCGCGGCTTCGAGGACGTCGTGAAGGTCCTCGACAAGGCCGAGGCCACCAGCGAGCGCTACATCGAGGGCACGTTCTTCCTGCGCGCCCGCGTCGAGGGCAACGACATCGGCTACGGCTCCATCTGCGCCGCCGGCCCGCACGCCACCACCCTCCACTGGGTGCGCAACGACGGCGACGTCCGCTCCGGCGACCTGCTGCTGCTCGACGCCGGCGTCGAGACCAACGAGCTCTACACCGCGGACATCACCCGCACCCTGCCGATCAACGGCCGGTACACCGACCTCCAGCGCAAGATCTACGACGCCGTGTACGAGGCGCAGGAGGCCGGCATCGCCGCGGTGAAGCCCGGCGCCGCCTACCGCGACTTCCACGACGCCGCCCAGCGCGTCCTCGCCGAGAAGCTCGTCGAGTGGGGCCTCGTCGAGGGCCCGGTCGAGCGCGTCCTGGAGCTCGGCCTCCAGCGCCGCTGGACCCTGCACGGCACCGGTCACATGCTCGGCATGGACGTCCACGACTGCGCCGCCGCGCGCACCGAGGCGTACGTCGACACGACCCTCGCGCCGGGCATGTGCCTGACCGTCGAGCCGGGTCTGTACTTCCAGGCCGACGACCTGACCGTGCCGGAGGAGTACCGCGGCATCGGCGTCCGGATCGAGGACGACATCCTCGTCACCGAGGACGGCAACGTGAACCTCTCGGACGCGCTGCCGCGCCGCTCCGAAGAGGTCGAGGCGTGGATGGCCGGCCTCAAGGGCTGATCCGAACAGCCGAGCTCCGCCTTCGCGCGGACGAATTCGCGCGTACGTTGGAGACGAAGGGCCCCCGCCGACCGACCGGCGGGGGCCCTTCCCCGTACGCGCCCGTCTCTCCCGGGCTCAGACCATCAGGAGGGACGGGCCGTCCTTCCACTTCAGGATCTTGTCGAAGCTGACGACCGCGCCGCCCCTGCCCGAGCGGTTGCCGAACTGCACGTGGTCGGCGAGCTCCTCGATCAGGCGCAGCCCCCGGCCGTGCTCGGCGTCGTCCGAGGGGGCCGTCGGCGCCGACGCCGTCTCGGCACCGGGGAGGCCTGGGCCCGCGCCGGGGAAGCCCGGGCCCGAGTCCGCCACCTCGATGCGGCAGGTCTCGCCGTCCAGGTACGCCGTCACCCGGTACGCCCTGCCCGTCCCGCCGGCGTCGCCGTCACCGCCGTGCTCGACCGCGTTCGCGCAGGCCTCCGTCAGCGCGACCGACAGGTCGTACGACACGTCGGGATCGACCCCCGCCGTCTCCATCGTGCCCAGCAGAAGCCGGCGGGCCAGCGGCACGCTCGCGGCCTCGCGCCGCAGATGGAGTGACCACCAGATGCTCATGCTCCAGCCTCCCGGCAGCGGCTCGACATACCGATACCTATTGCCGGACGGAACCCTTCGTAAGCCCCCGAAGGCGACAAGAGCGCTCGTTCGGCGGATGCACCGCGCCGGTACGCCGGTGTATGTCACCCCGAAGACGCCCAAGAACGACCTTACGGACCTGCCTCATGGCGGCCCTGTGCCTGGTGCGATGATGGGCCCGCCATGACTGCCCCCGCGCTCGCTCCACGGCTGCTGAGGGCCGCGGTGTTCACCGCGGTCTGCGTCGTGCTGTCCGCGCTGGGACACGCCCTCGCCGCCTGTGCGGGCATCGCCCTGTGGACCCTCCTCGCCGGCTTCCTCGGCGTCTTCGGGATCACCGTCCTCCTCGCCGGGCGCGAGCGTTCGCTCGCCTTCGTCGTGGGCGCCCTCGCGGGCGGGCAGCTCGGCCTGCACACCCTCTTCACCCTGGGACAGCGCCCTCTCGCGCTGAGCCCCACGGCCGACGAGGCCCTCGTGCGGCTGGCCGCCAAGCTGGTCTGCGGAGCGGGCACCGGGGCCATCAGCCCCGCCGACGCCGCCAGGATCGTCGGCGACGCCGGGCTCGCCCCGGCCACCGCCCACGGCCACATGGGGCACGTGGCGGCCCCGTCCGACGGGCTCCTGCCCGGCCTTCCCATGCTCCTCGGCCACCTGCTCGCCGCCCTCGCGGCGGGCTGGCTGCTGCGCCGCGGCGACCGGGCCCTGGTCCGGCTCGTCCAGCTCTCCGAGCAGGGCGCGACGGAGCTCGCCGAGTGCACCCTCGTGCGCTCGCTGCGGGCCGCGCTCCGCCTCGTACGGAGCCTGCTCGCCGGACTGCCCGCGGCCCCGCACGCGGAATCGCGGCGGCCCACCCGTACGGCCTTCGACTCCTCGCCGCCTCCGGTCTTCGAGGCGCTCGAGAACACGGTGATCAGGCGCGGCCCTCCGGCCGCCGACTGCGTCCTCGCAGCCTGACGCGGACCGCTCATCAGGAGTGGGCCGCGTACGTCCGCACGCCTGAGCAGGGGTTCCGCCCCTCGGCGCGCCGGATCCCCGTCGTCCTCCTCCGAGCCGGAGTGTCTTCTGCCATGAACGTCTCCCGTCGTTCCGCCTCCTCCCGCGTCTCCGCCACGCGTGTCGCCCTCGCCGGTGGCATCGCGCTCTCCTCCGTCGTGCTGCTGTCCGGCACGGCCTTCGCGCACGTCAGCGTGCAGCCGCAGGGCGAGGCCGCCAAGGGCGGCTACGCGACCGTCAACATCAAGGTCCCGAACGAGCGCGACAACGCCTCCACCGTGAAGCTGGAGGTCAACTTCCCGCTCGACCACCCGCTGGCCTCCGTCATGCCGCAGCCCATCCCCGGCTGGAAGGCCGAGGTGACGAAGAGCAAGCTCAGCAAGCCCCTGGAGCTGCACGGCAAGAAGATCAACGAGGCCGTCTCCAAGGTCACCTGGACCGCCGACGGCTCGAAGATCGGCCCCGGCCAGTTCCAGCAGTTCCCGCTCTCCCTCGGCCAGCTGCCCGAGGACACGGACCAGCTCGTGCTCAAGGCCATCCAGACGTACGACAACAAGGAGATCGTGCGCTGGATCGAGGAGCCGAAGGAGGGCGCGGACGAGCCGCAGAACCCGGCTCCCGTCCTGAAGCTCTCCGCCGCGAGCGGTGACCACCACGGCGGCGGCGCCACCGCCACCACCGCGCCCTCCGCCTCGGCCTCCGAGGACGCGAAGGCCGGGCACGACGACAAGGCCGGCGCCCACGAGGAGAAGGCGGCCACCGCCTCTTCCTCGTCCTCCGACACCACGGCCCGGATCCTCGGCGTCATCGGCATCCTCGTCGGCATCGCCGGTGTCGCCTTCGGCGTCCTCGCCGGCCGCCGCCGCTCGGCCTGACGGCCCCGGAGCCAGACCTCTCTCACCCGACGAGTTCGGAAAGAAGCATGTCCGCAGAGAAGACACCCACCCCTGATTTCGAGAGTGCCGCCGCCCGGCCCGGGCGGCGCACCCCGCTGATCGTCGCCGCGGTCGCGATCGTGGCCGCCCTGGGCATCACAGCCGCCGTCCTCGGCGGCAACGAAGACAAGCCCTCCGGCACGGGCTCCAGCTCCATCGCCGAGGTCTCCGGCGGCAGCGACTCCACCAAGGCCGCCACCGTCCTCGACCGGCCGTTCACCAAGCCCTCGCTCGTCCTCACCGACACCAAGGGCGAGAAGTACGACCTGCGCGAGCGGACCAAGGGCAAGCCGACGCTCATCTACTTCGGCTACACGCACTGCCCCGACGTCTGCCCCATGACGATGAGCAACATCGCCATCGCCAAGAAGCAGCTCCCCAAGGCCGACCAGGACAGGCTCCAGGTCGTCTTCGTCACCACCGACCCCGAGCGGGACACCTCCGCCGAGCTCGCCAAGTGGCTGCCCGCCGCGGGCGACCCCTCCTTCACCGGTCTCACCGGCGAGTTCTCCACCATCCAGGCGGGGGCCCGCTCGATCGGCATCGGCATCGACCCGCCGAAGAAGGAGAACGGCAACGTCGTCTCCATGCACGGCGCCCAGGTGATCGCCTTCTCGCCCACCACCGACCAGGGCTACGTCCTGTACGGCGAGGACACGACCGTCGAGGACTACACCAAGGACCTGCCGAAGCTCATCAAGGGGGAGAACCCGTGAACCGCCGCACCACCGCCCTGTCCGCCGCCGTGGCCCTCGCCGCCTCGCTCGCGCTGACCGGGTGCTCGTCCGACAGTGACAAGCCCGAGCTGAAGGTCAGCGGCGCGTTCATGCCGCAGCCGGTGATGGACATGGCCGGCGGCTTCCTCACCGTCACCAACGACGGCGGCGCGGCGGACAAGCTCACTTCCGTCACCAGCTCCCTCTCGGACGACGTCACGATCCACGAGACGAAGAACCAGAAGATGGTGGAGGTGAAGTCCTTCGACATCCCCGCCAACGGGGAGCTGAAGCTCGAACGCGGTGGCAACCACATCATGTTCATGGAGCTGAAGAAGAAGCCCAAGCAGGGTGAGAAGGTCAGCATCGAGCTCCACTTCGAGAAGTCCGACCCCATCAAGGTCGAGGTTCCCGTCGAGGCCGCCAACCACAACCCGCAGCAGCACTGAGCTCGTTGACGGAGTGACACAGAGATGACAACCACCACCGCCCCGCGCCTCGGTACCGCCGTGGCCCGGCTGCTGATCCTGGCGGCCGCGCTGCTCGGCACGCTGCTGGCAGGCGCCGCCCCCGCCTCCGCGCACGCGGCGCTCACCGGAAGCGACCCGAGGGACGGGGCGGTGGTCGCCACCGCTCCCAAGGAGGTCAACCTGACCTTCTCCGAGCAGGTCGCCATGAGCGCCGACTCGATCCGGGTCCTCGACCCGGCGGGACGGCGGGCCGACACCGGCGAGATACGCGACCTGTGCAGCGGCTCCATCGTCCGGTACGGAGTCGGGCTCCGCGCCGGACTGCCCGATGGCACGTACACCGTGGCCTGGCAGACCGTCTCCGCCGACAGCCACCCGATCGCCGGCGCCTTCACCTTCTCCATCGGGGCCCCCTCCAAGACCTCCGTCGCGCTGCCCGAGCAGAACGCCGGCGGTGGAATCGTCGGCGCCCTCTACGGCATCGCGCGCTACGTCTCGTACGCCGCCTTCGCCGTCCTCGTCGGCGGCGGCGCCTTCGTCCTGGCCTGCTGGCCGCGCGGAGCGAGCGTCCGCCCGGTCCAGCGCACCGTGGTCCGGGCATGGCTGACCCTCACGGTCGCCACGCTGGCGATGCTCCTGCTCCGTAGCCCCTACACCGGCTCCGGCGAGCTCGCCGACGCCTTCGACCTGGCGGGCCTGAAGTCCGTCCTGGAGACCAAGACCGGGGCCGCGCTCACCTCCCGTCTGCTGCTGCTCGGTGCCGCGGCGCTCTTCGTCGCGGTCCTCTTCGGTTCCTACGCCCGCCGCACCGACCCGAAGGAGAGGAAGGACCTCGCCTTCGGCCTCGGCCTCGGCGGCACCGTCGTCGCCGCCGGCATCGCCGGCACCTGGGCCCTGGCCGAGCACGCCTCGACCGGCATCCAGCCCGGCATCGCCATGCCGGTCGACATCCTGCACCTGCTGGCCGTCGCCGCCTGGCTCGGCGGCCTCACGGTGCTGCTCGTCGCCCTCTACCGTGCGCCCTCCGTCGAACGCTCGGCGGTGGAACGCTTCTCGAAGGTCGCCTTCGGCTCCGTGCTCGTCCTCGCGGCCACCGGGCTCTACCAGTCCTGGCGCCAGGTCGGCTCCTGGTCCGCGCTGACCGACACCCGCTACGGGCAGCTGCTGCTGGTCAAGATCGGCCTGATGGCCGTGCTCCTCGGCATCGCCTGGGTATCGCGCCGCTGGACCCAGCGCCTCGCCGACCCCACGTCCACCGAGGAGCCGACCGAGGCGGAGGCGGATGAGGACGGGGAGGCGGACGAGGCCCTCGTCGACGCCGCCTCGGAGCCCGCGTCCGCGTCCGCTTCCGAGTCCGCCCCCGACCCCGAGCGGGCCGCTCAGCTCGCCCGGCAGCGCGCCGCCGTCGCCACCGCCCGCCGCAAGCGGGAGCGGGACGCCGACCCCGAGCGGGCCGGTCTGCGCCGCTCGGTGCTGACCGAAGCCGCCGTCGCCATCGTCCTCCTCGCCGTGACCACCGTCCTCACCTCCACCGAGCCCGGCCGCACCGAGGAGGAGGCCGGCCGTGCCGGCTCCGCCGCCGGTTCGGCCGCCGTGCCCGACCGTCCCGTCGACATCCGGCTGCCCTTCGACACCGGCGGCGTCGACGGCAAGGGCGTCGTCCGTCTCAGCCTCGACCCCGGCCGCACCGGCGCCAACGCGCTCCACCTCTTCGTCGAGCGCCCCAACGGCAAGCCGCTGGACGTCCCCGAGGTCAAGGTCGCCCTCACCCTGGAGGCGAAGGACGTCGGCCCCCTGCCCGTCGCCCCCGACCGCATCCAGACCGGACACTGGAGCGCGAGCGGCGTCCAGATCCCGATGGCGGGCGAGTGGAAGATCCAGGTGACCGTCCGCACCTCCGACATCGACCAGACCACCATCGACAAGAACGTGAAGATCGGCTGACCCTCGTGACCGAGAGCCACAACAGCGGCAACAGCGACAGCAACGGCAGCGCCGACAGCGGCCACGTCGACATCTCCCGGCGGCGCCTGCTCGGCACCGTCGGAGCGGCGGGCGCGGCCGGACTCGTCATCGGCGCGGCCGGCGGCGTCGGGATCTCCGGGGCGGTGTCGCACGACGACACCACCACCGGTGCCGCCGGCCCGCAGTCGCTGACCTCCGTCGGCGCGACCGAGGTGATGTTTCACGGGAAACATCAGGCCGGTATCACCACCCCTCTCCAGTCCCGCGGTCATCTGATCGCCTTCGACCTCGCCCCGGGCGCCGGTCGCAAGGAGGCCGCCGCCCTGCTGCGCCGCTGGTCGGCCACGGCGAAGGCGCTGATGGCGGGCAAGGCCCCGGCCGGGGACACGGGCATCGCGCTCGACGCCGGGCCCTCCTCCCTCACGGTCACGTTCGGCTTCGGCCGGACCTTCTTCGATCGCACCGGCCTGGCCGCGCGCCGCCCCACCGGGCTCGACCCGCTGCCCGCCTTCTCCTCCGACGCGCTCGACCCCCGGCGGTCCGAGGGCGATCTGTGGGTGCAGATCGGTGCCGACGACGCCCTCGTCGCCTTCCACGCGCTGCGCGCCCTGCAGAAGGACGCGGGCGACGCGGCCCGGGTGCGCTGGCAGATGAACGGCTTCAACCGCTCGGCCGGTGCCACCGCGAAGCCCATGACCGCGCGCAACCTCATGGGCCAGGTCGACGGCACGGGCAACCCGAAGCCCACGGACCCCGACTTCGACCGGCGGATCTTCGTCCCCGCCGGGGCCACCGGCGCCCAGGAGTGGATGGCCGGCGGTTCGTACGCGGTGGTGCGGCGGATCCGGATGCTGCTCGACGACTGGGAGAAGCTGCCGCTGGACCGGCAGGAGAAGGTGATCGGCCGCCGGAAGTCCGACGGTGCCCCGCTCACCGGCGGCACCGAGACCACCGAGCTCGACCTCAACAAGTTCGGGCCTGACGGAAAGCTGGTGATCCCGGACAACGCCCACTCCCGGATCTCCGCCCCCGAACAGAACGGCGGGGCGGCGATGCTGCGCAGGCCCTTCTCCTTCCACGACGGGATCGGTCCGGACGGCACGCCGGACGCCGGGCTCCTCTTCGTCTGCTGGCAGGCCGATCCGCTCCGGGGGTTCGTCCCGGTGCAGCGCAAGCTCGACCGGGGCGACGCGCTGTCCTCGTTCATCCGGCACGAGTCGAGCGGCCTCTTCGCGGTCCCGGGCGGCCCCGCCGAAGGCGAGTACGTGGGCCAGCGGCTCCTGGAGGCGTAACCGCGTCCCGTCACCCCGTTCGAGCGGGCGCCCCCGCGCCCGGCGACCATTAGGGTGACGGTATGTCCGCCACCCGGTTCACGTATCTCGGCCCCGAAGGCACCTTCACGGAGGCCGCGCTGCGTACGCTGCCCGAGGCCGCGACCCGGGAGCTCGTCCCGATGGTCTCGGTTCCGGCCGCGCTCGACGCCGTACGGAACGGGGAGGCCGCCGCCGCGCTCGTACCGATCGAGAACTCGGTCGAGGGCGGGGTGACCGCGACCCTGGACGAGCTGGCCTCCGGCGAGCCGCTGATGATCTACCGCGAGGTGCTGCTGCCGATCGCCTTCGCGCTGCTCGTGCGGCCCGGGACCCTGCTCTCGGAGATCAAGACGGTCACGGGCCATCCGGTGGCCCAGCCGCAGGTCAGGAACTGGCTGCGGGCGCATCTGCCCGACGCCGTGTGGGAGTCGGCCGCCTCCAACGCCGACGGGGCCCGACTGGTCCAGGAGGGCCGGTTCGACGCCGCCTTCGCCGGTGAGTTCGCTGCGGCGACGTACGGTCTGGAACCGCTGGTCACCGAGATCCACGACGCGGAGAACGCCGAGACCCGGTTCGTGCTCGTGGGCCGCCCGGCCCGCCCGGCGGCTCCGACCGGCGCGGACAAGACCTCGGTGGTGCTGTGGCTGGGTGACGATCATCCGGGTGCCCTCCTCGAACTGCTCCAGGAATTCGCGGTGCGCGGGGTGAACCTGATGCTGATCCAGTCCCGGCCCACGGGAGCGGGGATCGGGAACTACTGCTTCGCCGTGGACGCCGAGGGCCATATCTCGGACCGCCGGGTGGGCGAGGCGCTGATGGGGCTCAAGCGGATCTGCCCCAAGGTGCGCTTCCTCGGCTCGTACCCGCGGGCGGGCGTCGCGGTCGAGGACGTGTCGGCGCTGCGGCGCGGGACTTCGGACGTGGAGTTCATGGCGGCCTCCGACTGGCTGGCGAGGGCCCAGGACGGTCGGGCCTGACCCGATACTGACCGACCGCTCCCGCCGCCGGGAGCGGTCGTCCACAGGTACGAACAACTAGTCCTACCTGCATACTTTTCAGTTACCCACAGAGGTTATCCACAGGCCCTCGCTCGGCCTGGGGACAAGTCGACATCGCAATCCGACATGGTCGACAAATCGCCCCAGCCACTCCCTGGCCGCCCCCCGGTCGTCCACAGCGCACTGATGACGCATCCGTCACCGCGTTTCCCCGGATCAACTCTTTGGAGCGAGCAATTCCCACCCGATTGAGTGGGCAAATGGTGTTTGATCACGGAATTACCAGGTCGGCGACGAGAAATCCCCGCGATCTCTCCCGTAGTCCACAGAACTTCCGCACAGCCTGTGGATAAGTGAATGCGGTGGCCCACAGTCCACTTTCCCCTGAGCGGCAATTCGGGCAAAACAACACGCGCGGCGTTATCCGGTGAGGGCGCGCAAGCGGGCACCGGTAGCCTGGTGGGGTGATTGACCTTCGCCTGCTCCGTGAGGACCCCGACCGTGTTCGCGCCTCCCAGCGCGCCCGTGGAGAGGACGTCGCGCTCGTCGACGCCCTGCTCTCCGCCGATGAGCGGCGCAGGTCGTCCGGCGTCCGCTTCGACGAGCTCCGATCCGAGCAGAAGGCGCTCGGAAAGCTGATCCCCAGGGCCACGCCCGAGGAGCGCGCCGAGCTCCTGCAGAAGGCGGAGCAGCTCAAGACCGACGTCAAGGCCGCCGAGGCCGAGCAGAACGAGGCCGACGAGACGGCCAAGCGGCTCCTGCTCCAGCTCGGGAACATCGTCCACGCGGACGTCCCGGTCGGCGGCGAGGAGGACTTCGTCGTCCTTGAGACGCACGGCACCATCCGTGACTTCGCGGCCGAGGGCTTCGAGCCCAAGGACCACCTGGAGCTGGGCGAGGCGCTCGGCGCCATCGACGTCGAGCGGGGCGCCAAGGTCTCCGGCTCGCGCTTCTACTACCTGACCGGCGTGGGCGCCCTCCTGGAGCTCGCCCTGGTCAACGCGGCGATCGCGCAGGCCACCGAGGCCGGCTTCGTCCCGATGCTGACCCCCGCGCTGGTCCGTCCGCGCGCCATGGAGGGCACCGGCTTCCTCGGCCAGGCCGCGGAGAACGTGTACCACCTGGAGAACGACGACCTCTACCTGGTCGGCACCTCCGAGGTTCCGCTCGCCGCGTACCACATGGACGAGATCATCGACGCCGACAAGCTGCCCCTGCGGTACGCGGGCTTCTCGCCCTGCTTCCGCCGTGAGGCCGGCACGTACGGCAAGGACACCCGCGGCATCTTCCGCGTCCACCAGTTCGACAAGGTCGAGATGTTCTCGTACGTCGCGCCCGAGGACGCGGAGAACGAGCACAAGCGCCTCCTGGACTGGGAGAAGCAGTGGCTGACCGGTCTGGAGCTGCCGTTCCAGGTCATCGACGTCGCCACCGGTGACCTCGGCGCCTCCGCCTCCCGCAAGTTCGACTGCGAGGCGTGGATCCCGACCCAGGGCAAGTACCGCGAGCTCACCTCCGCCTCGAACTGCAACAGCTTCCAGGCCCGCCGTCTCTCCGTCCGCATGCGCGACGAGCAGGGTGGCAAGAAGACCGTGCAGCCGCTGGCCACCCTGAACGGCACGCTCTGCGCCGTACCGCGCACGATCGTGGCGATCCTGGAGAACCACCAGCTGCCCGACGGCTCGGTGCGGGTGCCCGAGGTCCTGCGGCCGTACCTGGGCGGGCGCGAGGTCCTGGAGCCGGTCGCCAAGTGAGCCCCTTCCCCTACCGCCTGGTGGCGACGGACCTCGACGGCACGCTGCTGCGCGCCGACGAGTCCGTCTCCGATCGCACGCGGGCAGCGCTCGCCGCCGTGACCGAGGCGGGTGCCGCGCACATCGTCGTCACCGGCCGGGCGGTGCCCTGGACGCGGCACATCCTCGACGACCTCGGCTACGAGGGGATCGCGGTGTGCGGGCAGGGCGCGCAGGTCTACCACGCCGGTGAGCACCGGCTGCTGACCTCGCTGACCCTGGACCGGCAGCTCGCCGGGCTCGCACTCTCCAAGATCGAGGCGGAGATCGGCCCGCTGGCGCTGGCAGCCAGCCGCGACGGCCTGGAGGGCGAGGTCCTGATGGGCCCCGGCTACCAGGTCCAGGAGGGGCCCCTCCCGTACGTCCCGTACGAGGACCCGGCCGAGCTGTGGGCGGCGCCGCTGACCAAGCTCTACCTCCAGCACCCGACGCTGAGCGACGACGAGCTGACGCGGATCGCGCGCGCGACGGTCGGCGGGCTCGTGGACGTCGTCATGGCCGGGCCGGGGATCGTGGAGATCCTCCCGCTCGGCCTGAGCAAGGCGACCGGTCTCTCCCTGGCCGCGCGCCGACTGGGTGTGAAGGCCGCGGAGACGATCGCCTTCGGCGACATGCCGAACGACATCCCGATGTTCGCCTGGGCGGCACACGGTGTGGCGATGGGCAACGCGCACGAGGAACTGCGGGCGGTGGCGAGCGAGGTGACCTCGTCGAACGAGGAGGACGGCATCGCCGTCGTCCTGGAGCGCCTGCTCTCTGCCTGAGTTCACTGAACCGACGACGAAGGCCCGCTCCCCGAAAGGAGCGGGCCTTCGTCGTTCACGGCCTCGCGCGGACGCTGCCCGCGCGCTCGAAGCGGCCGCTTCCGGGAGATCCCCCGTTTCCCCCGCACAACTAGTGTGCTCCGTGCCCCTGTTCGGGAGCGACTGGTTTTCCGCGGGTCAGCGGATAGCAGGCGAGGCCGATCGCCAGGGAGATCGCGTGCCCGAGGTCGGTGTACGTGCGGCCGGCCACGAGCGGTACGAGGAAGAAGGCGACGGCTCCCGCGAGGTAGAACCAGCGCCAGGGGCGGGGCAGCCGGTAGGTCAGGATGCCCACGGAGGCGGCGAGCCCGTAGCTGACCCCGATGTCGACGACGTGCGCCATGCTGCGCGGCACGTCGTGATCGCGGATGGCGTCCAGGACGACCTGCTGGCTGACGAGGGTCGCCGCGATGTGCGCCGTGGCCACGGTGAAGAGCCACTTCGCGGTGCCGATCCAGCGCTCCACGGGGGCGTGGAAGAGCTCGAAGAGGACCGCGTACAGCAGCAGGTCGGCCGGGTCCTCGATCCAGAACGCGCTGCCGAGCAGGGCTCGTACCGGGTGGTGGGCGAGCTGGTGGAGATTGCTGCTGTTGCGGTGGAGGAGATAGGCCTCCAGGCCGGCCGGGGACAGCGCGATGACGAGGCTCGTGATCGCGATGACCAGCAGCCAGACATGCGTACCGGGTGACGAACGCACCCACGACCTGATCGGTCGGGACGGTTCGCCACCCGGCGAGGTGTCGCTGCCCGGGGTTTCTGTGTTCGGCACCTTTCAGTGCCTATCACCCGGGCCGGGAGAATCCTCAGAAATTGATCATGTGTCCGGCAATGCCGTGGATGGCTTCCTTCACGGCCTCGCCCAGCGTCGGGTGCGCGTGGACGTTCCGCGCGACCTCGTGGACCGTGAGGTCCCACTGCTGCGCCAGCGTCAGCTCGGGCAGCAGCTCGGTGACGTCGGGGCCGATGAGGTGGGCGCCGATGATCTCGCCGTGCGTCCCGTCGGCGATGATCTTGACGAAGCCGGTGGCGTCGCCGAGACCGTGCGCCTTGCCGTTCGCCACGAAGGGGAACTTGGCGACCTTGACGTCGAAGCCCTTCTCGCGGGCCTGCGCCTCGGTCCAGCCGAAGCTGGCGATCTGCGGCTGGCAGTAGGTCGCGCGCGGGATCATCGGGTAGTCGAGCTCCATCGTCTCGGCGTCCCCGATGGTCTCGGCCGCGATGACGCCCATGGCCTCGGCGGTGTGCGCGAGCATCAGCTTCGCGGTGACGTCGCCGATGGCGTAGATGTGCGGCACGGAGGTGCGGCAGCGGCCGTCGACGTCGATCGCGCCGCGCTCGGTCAGCGCGACACCGGTGGCCTCCAGGCCGTAGCCGGTGACGTTCGGGGCGAAGCCGATGGCCTGGAGGACCTTGTCGGCCTCCAGGACCTTCTGGACGCCGTCCTTGCCGGTGACGGTGACGCGGACCTGCGGGCCGGACTCGTCGATGGCCTCGACCCGGGTGGAGGTCAGGACGTCGATGCCGAGCTTGCGGTACTGCTTCGCCAGCTCCTTGGAGACCTCTTCGTCCTCCAGCGGGGCGATCCGGTCGAGGAACTCGACGATCGTGACCTTGGTGCCGTAGTTGTTCAGCACGTACGCGAACTCGATGCCGATCGCGCCGGCGCCGGCGATGACGATCGACTTCGGGGCGTCCTCGGCGAGGATCTGCTGCTCGTACGAGACGACGCGGTCGCTGAGGGCGGTGCCCGGGAGCAGACGCGGGGTCGCGCCGGTGGCGATGATGCAGTTGTCGAAGGTGATCGTCTCCGAGGTGCCGTCGGCCTTCGCCACCTGGAGGGTGTTCGCGTCGAGGAAGGTGCCCCGGCCGTTGAACTCGGTGATCCCGTTCTTCTTCATGAGGAAGTGGACGCCCTTGACGCGGCCGTCCGCGACCGAGCGGCTGCGGCGGAAGGCGTCGCCGTAGTCGAAGGTGACGGTGCCGTCGACCTTGATGCCGAAGGTCTTGGCCTCGTGGTTGAAGATGTGGGCGAGTTCGGCGTTGCGCAGCAGGGCCTTGGTGGGGATGCAGCCGACGTTCAGGCAGACACCGCCCCAGTACTTCTCCTCGACGACCGCGACCCGCTTGCCCAGCTGGGCGGCGCGGATGGCGGCGACGTAGCCGCCGGGGCCAGCTCCGAGTACGACGACGTCGAAGCGGTCTGACATGACTGACTCCCGAGGGTGGTGAGGGTGTTCGGTCCGCGTACGGCCCCACAGTAGTCCGGTGTCCCCCGCAGGGTCAGTTGTAGGATGACTGGGCAACCGGGCGAATGGAGAGGTCGGAACGGCATGGCACTCAAGGCGGCGGGGCGGACCTCGTTGGTGGACTCCGCGGTGGAACAGCTCCGGGCGCAGCTCGCGGACGGGGAGTGGGCCGTCGGCGACCGCATCCCCACCGAGCACGAGCTCGCGCAACAGCTAGGCGTGGGCCGCAACACCGTCCGCGAGGCGGTCCGGGTCCTCGTCCACGCCGGCCTCCTGGAGTCCCGGCAGGGCAACGGCACGTTCGTCAGGTCGACCGCCGATCCGACCGCCGTCCTGCGCGGGGTGCGCCACGCGGGCGCGGCGGACGTGCTCGAACTGCGGGTCGCCCTGGAGGCGGAGGCCGCCCGGCTCGCGGCGGTACGCCGGGACACCCACGACCTGCTGCGGCTCCGGGCGGCGCTGACCACCCTGCGGGAGGAGGGCGACCGGGACGCGGACGCGGACCTCGCCTTCCACCTCGCGGTCGTGGGCGCGACGCACAACGCCGCCTTCGTCGAGGTCTACCGCTTCTTCTCCACGCAGGTGCACGAGGTGCTGGTGGAGGCGCTCGGCGACCGGGAGATGCCGCCCGTCGACATCGACGCCCACGAGGCCCTGGTGGAAGCGGTCGAGGCGGGCGACCCGGAGGCGGCGGAGCGCCAGGCGCGGGAGCTGCTGCGGGTGCCGCTGGAGACGATCGCGGCACTGCCGGAGCAGAACCGATGAGCCCGATACGTACGGGCGACGAGGCCCTCGCCGAGGCACCCGCGCGCGTCCTGGTCGACGCCGAGGCCGGTGTCCCGCCGTCGGCCGAAGGGGTGGCGGCCCGGCGCGCGCTGCTCGCGCACCCGGCGGTGCTCCTCGTCGGGATCGTGCTGGCCTCGCTGAACATGCGGGTCGCCCTGGCGAGCGTGGCGCCCCTGGTGGGCGAGGTCTCCGCCGCCTTCGGTCTGTCCTCGACGGCGAGCTCGCTCGTCACCTCGGTCCCGGTCCTCTTCCTGGGCGTGGGCGCGCTGGTCGCTCCGTGGCTGGGGCGCCGCTTCGGCGCCGAGCGGGTGCTGTTCGCCGCTCTCCTCCTGCTCGGCGTCGGCATCCTCGCGCGCGTACTGCCCTCTGTGTACGCGCTGTACGGCGGCGGGATCCTCGTCGGCACGGCGATCGCCCTGCTCAACGTGCTGATGCCGGGGATCGTCAAGCGGGACTTCCCGGACCGGGCCGCGGCGATGACCTCGGTCTACACGGGCGCGCTGATCGCGGGCGCGACGGTGGCGGCGGCCGCCTCGGTGCCGCTGGAGGAGGCCCTCGGCGGCGGCTGGGAGGCCTCGCTGGGCTTCTGGTCGCTGCTCGCCGGGGTCGCGGCGCTCGCCTGGCTGCCGCAGGTGCTGATCGCCAAGGGCCGCACGGGGCATGCGGTACGGGCCGTCCCGGCGGCCGGCGCCAAGCCCCCCGTGAGCATCTGGCGCTCGCCGCTGGCCTGGCAGGTGACCCTTTTCATGGGCGGCCAGTCGCTCTGGTCGTACGTCCTGATCGCCTGGATGCCGACGATCTTCACCGATCACGGCATGAGCCGCTCCACGGCCGGGATGATCTTCGCCTTCAACACCCTGACCCAGATCGTGGGCGCCTTCGTGGTGCCGCTGCTCGCGGGCCGGATGCGGAGTCAGCGCCCGCTGATCGTGCTGGTCACGACGCTCGTCGCGGCCGGTTACGCCGGTCTGCTGATCGCGCCCGCCGAAGGCGCCTGGCTCTGGGCGGCGCTGCTCGGCGTCGGCCAAGGGGGCGCGCTGGGCCTCGCGCTGACCCTGATCGTGCTGCGCTCGGGGGACGCGGTGACCGCGTCCAGGCTGTCGGGGATGGCGCAGACGGTCGGCTATCTGCTCGCCGCGGCGGGCCCGCTGGTCGCCGGCGCCCTGCACCAGGCCACCGGCTCCTGGACCCTGCCGATCTCGCTCGTCCTGTGCGTCTGCGCGGCGTCCCTCGCCGTGGGCCTGCTGGCCGCGCGGAACCGCACGGTCTGAGAACGGCGATCCGGCGATATGCCGGTCCGACGTCGGTGAGGGGGTGGCGGTACGGCTCCGGGAGGGCCTCCCGGAGCCGGGGCGACGACCCTCGGAGCCGTACCGCCGCCGTGTCGTCCCGGCCCTGGGCCTACTCCTCGCCCGCCAGGGTCAGCGTCCGCAGCTTGTAGCCGGCGAACCAGGTCGCCACGACCGTGACCGCCACGAGGAGCACGGTCGCCGTGGTGAGTCCGACCTCGGAGTCGATCAGACTGTCGCCGGTGACCTTCTCCGCGAGGGCGAGCGACCACTGCTGGACGCTCAGGGTCTTCGCGCCGGAGATCAGGGAGCCGAAGAGGGTCTCCCAGACCAGCGCGTAGACGAGGCCGATGACCACCGCGTGCCGGCTGACCGTGCCGAGCAGCAGGAACAGCGCGCTGTAGGCGATGGAGGCCACCAGGGCCGCCACCGTGTACGCGACGGCCACCTGCTGGCCGTTGCCGTTGAGGACGAAGCCGGCGATCAGCGTCGGCACCGCCGAGAAGACCATGGTCACGGCGATCGCCACGATGAGCTTCGTGAAGATGATCGAGGACCGCTTCACCGGCTTGGACAGCAGATAGACGATCGAGCCGTCGTCGATCTCCGGCCCTATCGCGCCCGTACCGGCGATCACGCCGATCAGCGGCACCATCGTGGCCAGCGCGAAGCCGCCCAGGACGTCGGCGGCGACCTGGTCGTCCGCGCCGTTGAAGGCGCGCACGGCCGCGGCGATGAGCACCAGCAGGGCGGGCAGCAGGAAGAGGATCAGCGCCCGCCGGCGGCCGAGGAGGGCCCGGTAGGTGAGCCGGGCGACTGTGGGGTTGTACATCGGTCAGGCTCCTTTCAGGCCGCGACGAGATACGAGAAGACCGATTCGAGGGACTCGTCCGAGGGCGAGACCGTCAGGAGGCGGATGCCCCGGTCCTTCGCGACCCTGGGCAGCAGCTCCGTGAACCGCCCGAAGTCCACCGCCTGGACGCGCAGTCCGCCGTCCACCTGGTCGACCTCGATCCCCGCCGTGGACGGGTCGGCGATCAGCGCGGCGGCCAGCGCCCGGTCGTCGCTGGAGCGGACGAGATAGCGGTGCGGCCGGTCCGTCATGAGCCGGCGGATCTTGCGGAAGTCGCCGGAGGCCGCGTGCCGCCCGGCCACGATCACCTCGATGTGGGAGGCGAGCTGCTCGACCTCCTCCAGGATGTGCGAGGAGAAGAGGACCGTGCGGCCCTCCGCGCCCATCCGCCGCAGCAGGTCCATCAGCTGCATGCGCTGGCGCGGGTCCATGCCGTTGAACGGCTCGTCCAGGAGGAGCACGGACGGCTGGTGCACGAGGGCCGAGGCCATCTTCACGCGCTGCCGCATGCCCTTGCTGTACGTGGAGATCTTGCGGTCCTGGGCGTACTCCATCTCGACCGTGGCGAGCGCCGCCTGGGCCTCCTTGTCGCCGAGGCCCTGCAGTTCCGCGTTGGCCACGACGAACTCGCGGCCGGTGAGGAAGTCGTACATCGCCTCCCGCTCGGGGACGACACCGATCTGGCGGTAGACGGACTCGTTCCCCCAGATCTTCTGGCCGTCGAGCGTGACGCTGCCGGTGGAGGGGTCGAGGAAGCCGCCCATCATGTTGATCAGGGTGGACTTCCCGGCGCCGTTCGGCCCGAGGAGGCCGGTGACACCCGGGGCCACCGACATGGTGACGTCGTTCACGGCCACGACGTTTCCGAACCAGCGGGAGACGTGGTCGATGTGGAGGGTGGTCACAGCCCGACCTTTCGGTAGCGGCGCATCAGGATGCCGTACGAGCCGGCGATGAGCGCGAGGACGACCAGCACGTAGACCACGCCGACGCCGGTGCTCGGGCCACCGAGCTCGGGGAAGCCGGGGGGCGCGCCGAGGAAGGCGCTCTGCACGCCGTCGATGAGGGTCATCGGCGAGAAGAGGCCGATCCACTGGATGGCGCCCCCGTTGTCCGTCGCGAAGGCGATGCCCATGAGCGTGGAGACCGCGCCGTACGACACCGTCAGGACGGCGATCACCGCGGCGACTCCGAAGCCCCGGCGCGGGGTGAGGGCCGCCATGACGAGGCCTATGCCGCCGAAGAGCACCGAGAGCAGCGCCACGGAGACGAGCCCCTGTCCGAACATCTTGGTCTGCTCGGCGAAGTCCATCTTGGCCAGCAGCGAGCCGATCCAGAGGATCAGCAGCGGCGAGGCGGTGAGGATGAAGAGCGCCGAGGCCATCGCGCCGAACTTGGCGAGGACGTAGTCCGCGCGCTCGATCGGGCGGGAGAAGTACAGCGGCACCGTCCGGAACCGGAGGTCCCGGGAGACGGACTGGGGCGCCTGCGAGGCCAGGTAGATGCTGATGACGACCTGGAGGTAGAGCGCGTACTGCGTGTACTCGATCGAGAGCTTGGACTGCTTCCCGACGACGGCGACCGCGACGAGGATCAGCGCCGGGACGCACATCACGGCGAAGAGGATCATCGGCAGCACCTTCGACTTGGCGCTGCGGCCGAGGCCGTAGGCACCGCGCAGGGACTGCGAGAAGAGCGACCGGCGCGCGTAGGCCCGGCCGAGGCGCGGGCCGTCGTAGGACCGGTAGCCGATGTTGTGGATCTGCGTCGTGTCGGGAGCGGCCTGGGAGGGGTGGGGCAGCTGGGTGCTCATCGGGCCGGCACCTCCTCGTGCCGCGGGGGCGTCTCGGGCCGGAAGACCTCGGCGATGTGGTGACGGCGCTGCTCCATGCGGACGAGACCGAGGCCGAGACCGGCGACGGTGTCCCGCACGAGGTCGTACGTCTCCTCGCCGGCCGCCTCCAGGAGCAGGATGTGACCGGCGCCGGGCAGGCCTTCCTCCACACCCGCGTGGAGGACGACGCCGGCTTCGGTGAGGGCCGCGCGGAGCGCCCCCGTGCCGTCGGGGTGGCTGTCGGAGTCGGTGACCTCGACCGCGAGCGTCGTCGTGGTCCGGGTGAAGTCGCTGGTGGAGCTGGAGCGGAGCAGCTGCCCGCCGTCGATGACGACGACGTGGTCGCAGGTGCGCTCCAGCTCGCCGAGGAGATGCGAGGTCACGAGGACGGAGATGCCGAAGTCGGTCCAGACGCGGCGGATCAGTCCGAGCATCTCGTCGCGGCCGACCGGGTCGAGGCCGTTGGTCGGCTCGTCGAGGAGGACCAGCTTCGGGTCGTGGACGAGGGCCTGCGCGAGCTTCACCCGCTGCTTCATGCCCGTCGAGTAGCCGCCTATCGGGCGGTACCGCTCCTCGTACAGGCCGACGTGGCGGAGGGTGTCGGCGGTCCGCTCCCGGGCGGCGGTCGCGGGCAGGCCCGACATCCGCGCCATGTGGACGACGAACTCGGTGGCCGAGACGTCCGGGGGCAGGCAGTCGTGCTCCGGCATGTAGCCGACCTGCTCGCGGATCCGGGCGCCGGAGGTGCTGACGTCGAGGCCGAGCACCTCGGCGCGGCCCTCCGTGGCGGGGGAGAGTCCGAGCAGGATTTTGATCATGGTGGACTTGCCGGCTCCGTTGGCACCCACCAGTCCGGTCACACCGGGCCCGATGTCCAGGGAGAGCCGGTCGAGAGCGGTCACCCGGGGGAACCGCTTGCTGAGGCTTTCGGTCGCGATCACAGTCACGAGTACGACGGTAGTGGCGTGCGCCACAGCAGTCGTCAGCCCAACGGCTGGATCCTTCTCCGACTAGAGGAGTACAAGCCAGTAGGGGGGTCGAGACGAAAGTCTTTTTCCACAGGCCCGCGTCCGACCCCTTGACTCAGCCGTCGGGCATTGTCACATTCATCGGTGTCAAGTTACGGACGCGTAGTGCGATCGGGCGCTCACACGGGACGGCGGATGGCATGGCCTCAGCAGTGAAAGGCGAACTCTCCGCGGAGCTGCGGGGGTTCAGGGAAGTACAGCGGCTCTCGTACGAGTGCGCGGAAGCCGTCGCGGCGCAGCTCAAGCCGGGGGTGACCGAGCGCGAGGCGGCCCGGATGCAGCGCGAGTGGCTGTACGAGCGCGGGGTGCGGGACTGGTTCCACCGGCCGTTCGCCTGGTTCGGGGACCGCACGGCCTTCGTGGACTTCAAGATCCCCCTGCAGTTCTTCCCGACGAACCGGCGCCTGGAGGCGGGGATGCCGTTCATCCTCGACATGGCGCCGGTCTACAAGGGACACACGGCCGACATCGGCTACAGCGGCTGCCTGGGCCTCAACCCCCTGCACGACAAGCTGCTCGCCGACCTCCGCGACCACCGCGAGCTGATCCTGCGCGAGGTCCGCGAGCGCCGCACGCTGCGCGAGATATACGAGGACGTGGACCGGCTCATGGTCCGCCAGGGGTACGCGAACCGGCACCGGGCCTATCCCTTCGGCGTCATCGCCCACAAGATCGACCGGGTGAAGGAGCGCCGCTGGTCGCCGACGCTCTTCGGCTTCGGCACGCAGGCGCTCAAGGGCCTGGCGAGCGACGCGGTCCACGGCCACCGGGACGGCTGGTCGCCGCTCTGGTCGCCGTACACATTCTCCGACCACCCGCCCGTGCCCGGGCTGTGGGCGGTCGAGCCGCACCTCGGATTCCGGGGGACGGGCGCGAAGTTCGAGGAGATCCTGGTCGTCACCGACTCGAAGGATCCCGAGCAGAGCGCGTTCTGGCTGGACGACGATCTGCCGCACGTGCGGCGCTGGAACGAGGGGGCGGTCTGATGGCAGGGCTCAAGGGCGCGGGGCCCGAGGGTGCGGGACAGGGCGTGAGGCAGGGCGTGGGGCTCAAGGGCGCGCGGGAGCGGTGGGTCCGTACGGGCGGGGTCGAGCTTTGTGTCGCCGAGCTCGGCGACACGGGGCGGCCGACCGTACTGCTCGTGCACGGCTACCCGGACTCCAAGGAGGTCTGGTCGGAGGTCGCGGCCCGGCTGGCCGAGGAGTTCCACGTGGTGCTGTACGACATCCGGGGCCACGGCCGGTCGACGGCTCCGGCCCCGCTGCGCGGCGGCTTCACCCTGGAGAAGCTGACGGACGACTTCCTCGCGGTCGCCGACGCCGTCAGCCCGGACCGCCCCGTCCACCTCGTCGGCCACGACTGGGGCTCGGTGCAGTCCTGGGAGTTCGCCACCGTCGCGCGCACCGAGGGGCGGATCGCCTCCTTCACCTCGATGTCGGGGCCGAGCCTCGACCACTTCGGGCACTGGATCAAGCAGCGCATGGCCCGGCCCACCCCCCGCCGGGTCGGCCAGCTCCTCGGCCAGGGCGCCAAGTCCTGGTACGTGTACATGCTGCACACGCCCGTGCTGCCGGAGCTCGCCTGGCGCGGGCCGCTCGGCAAGCGCTGGCCGAAGATCCTGGAGCGCGTCGAGAAGGTCCCGGCCGGCGACTACCCGACGCCCTCGCTGCCGAGCGACGCGGCCCACGGCGCCTGGCTCTACCGGGACAACGTCCGAGCCCGGCTCGGCAGGCCGCGCCCCGACGCGTACGCGCACGCGCCCGTGCAGCTGATCACGCCGACCGGTGACGCCTTCCTCTCCGAGCGGCTCTACGACGACCTGGGCACCTGGGTGCCGGACCTGACCCGACGCACCCTGCCCGCCAAGCACTGGGTGCCGCGCACCCGGCCCGACCAACTCTCGGCCTGGATAGCGGACTTCGTCCGGGCCAACGAGGACCCGGCGACCAAGGCACCGAAGCCGGTCGCGGCGACGGCGGCGAAGAGCAGGGTGAGGCCGGAGTACGCGGAGCGGTTCGGCGGGCAGTTGGTCCTGGTGACCGGGGCGGCCAGTGGCATCGGGCGGGCCACCGCCTTCGCGTTCGCGGAGGCCGGCGCCCGGGTCGTCGCCGTCGACCGGGACGCCGAGGGCGCGGGCCGCACGGCCGAGATGGCCCGGCTGATCGGCGCCCCCGAGGCCTGGGGCGAGACCGCCGACGTCGCCGACGAGCAGGCGATGGAGAAGCTGGCCGCGAAGGTGGCGAGCGAGTACGGAATCGTCGACGTCCTGGTCAACAACGCGGGCATCGGGCTCACCGGCTCCTTCTTCGAGACGACCAGCGAGGAGTGGAAGCGGGTCCTGGACGTCAATCTGTGGGGCGTCATCCACGGGTGCCGGATCTTCGGCGCGCAGATGACCGCGCGCGGCCAGGGCGGTCACATCGTGAACACCGCCTCCGCCGCGGCTTTCCAGCCCTCCCGGGCCCTGCCCGCGTACAGCACGTCGAAGGCGGCCGTGCTGATGCTCAGCGAGTGCCTGCGCGCCGAACTGGCCGACCAGGGCATCGGGGTGTCCGCGATCTGCCCCGGCATCGTCAACACCAACATCACCGCGACGACGCGGTTCGCGGGGGTCACGGACGCATCGGAGGAGAAGCGGCGCCAGAAGAAGGCGTCCCGGCTCTACGGTCTGCGGAACTACCCGCCGGAGAAGGTCGCGGACGCGATCCTGGGGGCGGTCCTGCACGACCGGGCCGTCGTCCCGGTGACCCCCGAGGCCCGGGGCATCCACGCCCTGTCCCGGCTGAGCCCGGGCGCGCTGCGGGCGTTCGCCCGCTGGCAGCCGCCCGCGTAGGCCGGTCGTTCCCTCCGCGTCCGCCGGATGCGGAGGGAACGGCGGACGCGGAGGGACCGGGGGAGGGCAGGCGGTCGTACGATCCCTCCCAGGAGGGGCCCCGTCGGCGACGGGGTGCGAGAAAGCGGGCGGTGGGAGCGGTCTTGTCCGAGCAGTCAGCACAGCCGGAGTACCGGATCGAGGATCTCGCGCATCACAGCGGGGCCACGGTCCGGACGATCCGCGCCTACCAGGACCGCGGTCTGCTGCCCCGCCCCGAGCGGCGCGGCAGGTCCAACGTGTACGGGGACGCGCACCTCGCCCGGCTGCGGCAGATCGCCGACCTCCTCGACCGCGGCTACACCCTGGCCTCGATCAAGGAGCTCCTGGAGGCCTGGGACACGGGGCGGGGCCTCGGCGGGGTGCTCGGCCTGGTCGCGGAGGTCCACGGTCCGTGGACGGACGAGGAGGCGGACCGGATCTCCCGCGCGGAGCTGGACGCCCGCTTCGGCGGCACACCGGACGAGGACGCCATCCGGGAGGCCGTCGAGCTCGGCGTACTGGAGCGGCTGCCGGACCGGGAGGCGGAGGAGTACCTCGTACCGAGCCCGCAAGAGCTCGCCGTGGCCGTCGAGTTGTACGCGGCGGGGGTGCCGCTCCCGGCAATCACCGGGCACCTGAGGGAGCTTCGCGACCAGGTCGAGCACATAGCGTCCCGTTTCCTGGAGTTCACGACCGAGCACGTCTTCGCGCGCTATCTGGAGCACCGGCCCCCGACGGACGCGGACGCGGCCGAGGCGGCGACGATGGTGCGCCGGCTCCGGCCGCTCGCCCAGCAGACGGTCGACGCCGAACTGGCTCGGGCGATGCGCCTGTTGGCCACCCGGCACCTCCAGCTCCACCTCTCGCCGGACGCGCCGCCGACGAAGGACGACGAGCCCCGCGCGGTGGCCCTGCCGGTCGGAACGATTCGGGCCGTACAGAATCTCGTTGGCGCGGAGGGTGTCGCGGCCTTCATCATGGCCGCCACCGAACGAGAGCTCCACAAAAGGACATTGGATACTCTTGCCGCAACTGGCAAGATTCCCGACTAATTTACCCAATGCCCCTTAAATAGCAGGTGCGTTGTCCACAGAATCGCCAACTGGCCTGTGGATAAACCACTTTGGCTGTGGATCAAACATGTCCGCTTCAATTCCTGGGAGAACGATGGACGAACGACGCACGGTGAAGGTGTCGAAGTACCTCTCGAAGCATCTGCGTCACCAACCCGAGCGCATCGGCCTGGTCCTCGACGCGCAGGGCTGGACCGAAATCGACGCCCTGCTGCGGGCGCTGGCCGCCCACGGCTTCCCCGTCACCCGCGAGGAACTCGACCACGTCGTCGCGACCAACGACAAGAAGCGCTTCGCGATCGAGGGGACCCGCATCCGCGCGAGCCAGGGCCACACCGTCGAGGTGGACTTGGACCTGCCGGTCGCCGAGCCGCCCGCGTACCTCTACCACGGTACGGTCGCGGACCGGCTTCCCGCGATCCGGGCGGAGGGGCTGCGTCCCATGGCCCGCCACCACGTGCACCTCTCCCCCGACCGGGAGACCGCGACCCGGGTCGGCGCCCGCCGCGGCCGGCCGATCGTGCTGAGCGTCGACGCCGGAGCCATGCACCGGGCGGGACATGTCTTCCACGTCAGCGCCAACGGGGTCTGGCTGACCGACGCCGTACCGCCGGAGTTCCTCCGCCTGCCCTCGTGAGCCCGACCTCGTGAGCCCGACCTCCTGAGAGGCCGCGCTCCTGAGGCCGCGCTCCTGAGACCGCGCTCCCACCCGCTCGGCCGGAGGCTGAGGCATGATCGTCCCCATGGCACACCCGCATCTGCCCACCACCGAAGCGGCCGTCACCGCGATCCGCGCGATCGCCCAGGAGTTCCACCTGGAGATGACGGTGACCGACGCCATCGGCGCGGACCAGACCTCCCGGCGCACCTCCTCCGGCGCCTTCACCGTCCTCGATCCGGACGGCTCCCTCCCGCACGAGGCCTACGTCGAGCTGGGCGGCTCCCCCTCGCTCACCGTCCAGGTCTTCCCCGAGGACGATGCCCGGATCACCGTGGACAACATCGAGTTCGCCGACGTGCCCCGCGACGCGGTCCCCGCCTTCCTCCGCTCCGTCCTCGGCGGCCTCGCCCACGTGAAGGGCCGGTTCTTCCCGCCCGGCTACTGGCTGGTCGTCCCCCTCCCCGGCGACAGCACGTACAAGGAGCTCATCCCGGTTAGCTCGCTCACCCCCTGGATGAACCGCAACTTCCGCTGATCCCCGCGGGCCGCCGTAGGCTCGGGACCATGAGCCTGCGTCTGAGCACCGTCATCCTGCCCACCGACCGTTGGCACGAGGGAGGCCGCGAGAAGTGGCGGCGCGCCGAGGAGCTGGGGTTCCACACGGCGTACACCTACGACCACCTCTCCTGGCGCACCTTCCGCGACGGCCCGTGGTTCGGTGCGCTGCCCACCCTCACCGCGGCCGCCGCGGCGACCGAGCGGCTCCGTCTGGGCACGCTCGTGACCTCCCCGAACTTCCGCCACCCCGTGACCCTCGCCAAGGACCTGATGTCGCTCGACGACATCTCCGGAGGCCGGATCACGCTCGGCATCGGGGCCGGCGGCAACGGCTTCGACGCCACCGCCCTCGGGCAGGAGGCGTGGACGCCGAAAGAGCGGGCCGACCGGTTCGGCGAGTTCGTACCGCTGCTCGACCGGCTCCTCACCGAGGAGTCGGTGACGGAGCGGGGCACGTTCTACTCGGCCGAGGAGGCCCGGAACATCCCCGGCTGCGTCCAGCGCCCGCGGCTGCCGTTCGCGGTGGCGGCGACCGGGCCCCGCGGGCTGAGGCTGGCCGCCCGGTACGGGCAGGCGTGGGTGACCACCGGCGACCCGAAGATCTTCGAGGAGGGCACCCCGGAGCAGTCCGTGGAGGCGCTGCGCGGCCAGATCGAGAAGCTCGGCAAGGCGTGCGCCGAGACCGGCCGGAACGTGGCCGAGCTCGACAAGATCCTGCTGACCGGCTTCACCCCGGACCGCGGTCGTCCGCTGGAGTCCCTGGACGCGTTCGTCGACTTCGCCGGCACCCACCGCGACCTCGGCTTCACCGAGATCGTGATCCACTGGCCGATCGCGGACTCCGACTTCGCCGCCGACCAGGCCGTCTTCGAGAAGATCGCCACCGAGGCCCTGGCGCAGCTGGGCTGAACCCTCGCCGTCACCTCGCCCTGTGGCGTCGGGCGTGCCCGCGCCACAGGGCGAGGAGAGTCGGCGAGTCGGCCGGGGCGGGCCGCGCCGGACAGACGTCGAAGTGGCTGATCCGGCAGGTGTCGGAAGGTACGGCGGAGCCGAGGGCGACCGCCGTGCCGTCGCCCGCGATCCGCCAGCGTCGGCCCGCCGGAACGACCCGGGCCGCCAGCTCCCCCGGCTCCATCAGGACCCAGCGCCCTCGCAGCGTGCGGTGCCACGCGGCCCCTGCCCCGCACCCGTCGCATGTCCCGGTCGACGGACGCCGTGGGTCCGGTACAGCCCTTCCGGTGCGGGCCGCGATCGTCACGGCGGCGGTCATGCCGGCCAGTACGTCCCCCACCAGCACCGGTTCCCGTACGGGACGGTCCGATCCGGCCCGCTCGCAGGTCCCGCAGAGGGCCATGCCGAGGTTCGCGATCCAGCTGCCGTACGGCGCGCCACAGACCTCGCACGCGTCGGACCACCGGCCCGAGATCATGCCCTCCACCCCCTGAGCGCCGCCGGCTCCCCTGTCTTCTGAGGGTCTTCCCCGCACACCCCCGAACCGAACGGACGTTTACGGCCACATCCATACGACTGGTCAGGTCGTCCGGTCGGGGTCGGCCGGTCAGGTCGGCCGGTCAGCGTCGGCCGGTCAGGTCGGCCGGTCAGGTCAGGTCAGGTCAGGTCGTCAGCGTCGGCCGGACCGCTTCGACAGGTGGCGGTAGCCCGGGTGGACGCCCGGCGTGAGGCCCTGCTGGTCGGCGACCCGGCCGAGGAGTGCCGTCAGCCCGACCCGTTCCTCCGGGTCGAGAGCGGCGAAGAGGTCGTCCTCGTGCGCGCCGGCCGCCTCCCGGACCCGTGCGAGCACCCGGCCGCCCTCCTCGGACACGTACAGCTCGTGATGACGGCGGTCCTCGGTGCTGCGGCGCCGTTCCACGAGCCCCTTCTGCTCCAGGTTGTCGATGAGCGCGACGACCCGGCTCGGTACGACGCCGAGGTCGGCGGCGAGCGAGCGCTGGCTGCGCCCCGGGTCCATGGCGATCATCCGCAGCAGGCCGACATCCGGCGGCGCGAGGCCGAGTTCGCCGACCCGTTCGCCGAAACGCTCCGCCGCGTGTGCCCCGAGCTGGGCGAGCAGGAACGCGCCGAAGCGCGGGGGTGCGGCTGGGGCCGCTCCGGGATCTTCGGCTGGTTGCCGGTCGGTACTCACACGGCTATGGTACGAGACAAGAATGATTCTCTCTAGTGAACTATTCTCCTCAGAGAACGGACAGGACTCGTGCCTGCAGAGAGCCGGACCGACACCCACCACCCGACCGGAGCACCAGCGGAGCGCCGGGAAGCCCAAGGAGGACCGCCCCCGGGCGTGCTCGCCGTGGTCTTCACCGCGCTGTTCCTGGCCGGACTCGCCCTCAGCACCCTGCTCGCCGGCGGCGACCCGTTCCCCTCGCCCTTCGGCGAGACCGGCGAGATCGTGGCGTACTTCCGCGCCCACTCCGACGCCGTACAGGTCTCCGGAGCCCTCCAGTTCGCCGCCTCGATCCCGCTGGCCGTCTACGCCGCCACCGTCTCGGCCCGGCTGCACCGGCTCGGCGTCCGCGCCCCCGGCGCGACCATCGCCCTCGCCGGCGGCCTCCTCGCCGCCGGGTTCCTCGCCTGCTGCGGCCTGGTGAGCTGGACCCTCTCCCGCACGGAGGTCCTCGAACTCCCGCCGCTCGTCCGGGCCCTCCAGTACCTGGCCTTCGCCACCGGCGGCCCCGGGCACGTCGCGACGCTCGGCCTGCTCGTGGCCGGCATCGCCGTCCCCGGCCTCCTCGCCGGACTGCTGCCGCGCGCCCTGGCCGTCACCGGCCTCGCCCTCGCCACCATCGCCGAACTGGCCACCCTCACCCTGCTCTTCGACGGCGCCGCCCTGCTGCTGCCCCTGGCCCGCTTCACCTGCCTGGGCTGGCTGATCGCCGCCGGATTCCTGCTCCCCCGCCGCCGCACCCGCAAGGAGCTCTGACATGTCCGAGGACAGGACCGGGAACATTCTCGAGAAGCTCGTCCGCTTCCAGCAGCCCGAGAAGACCCTGCGCTACCTGGGGGAACTACCCGAGGCCCGGTTGGCCGACCTCTTCGGCCTGGACACCGATGCCTACCGCGCGCTGCTGCGCGACTTCGACGACCAGGCACGCGCCACCGCCGCCGAGCTCCTGAAGGACTCCGACTTCGCCGACCTGGCCGACCGGCTGCCCTTCCGGCCCGGGCAGCGGATCGTGGCCCTCGGCGAGAGCACCACCGCCGACCGGCTGTCGTGGTTCTCGATCCTTCGCCACCTCCTCCCGGACGGCGTCGTCCTCGTCAACCTCGCGGTCTCGGGGCTCACCACCACCCAGGCCCTCGCCCAACTGCCCCAACTCTCCTTCCTGCGCCCCGACTGGGTGCTGTGCATGCTCGGCGCGAACGACACCCAGCGGCTCGGCCGCGGCGCGGGGGCACCGGGCACCCGGCTGGTCAGCGAGGCGGAGACCGCCCGCAATCTCCTCGCCCTGCGGGAACTCGGCGGGACAGACGACCTCGGCGATCTCAGCGGTCCCACCGGGCCGGGCACGCATGCCGTGCTCCCCGGCCAGGATCGCTGGATCTGGCTCACCCCGAGCTCTCTGGACCAGGAACGAGCGGACGCCTACCCGCACTTCCGCCGCGCCGGCATCGGCTGGACGCGCGAGGACATCGACGGTGTCGCGGACTTCCTCCTCGGGCTGCCGGACCTCACGGTCGACACCCGGCAAGCCACGGCCGGCCTGCACCTCGACGACGGGATCCACCTCACGCTCGACGGCCAGCGTGCCGTCGCGGTCGCCCTCGTCGAAGCACTGGCGAAGGCCGCGGACGCGGCGCCGGAGACAGGGCCAGGGGCGGGGACAGGGCCGGGGACGGGGACGGAGACGTCATGAAACTCCTGCTCTTCGGCGTGACCGGCGGCACCGGCGCGCAGCTCCTGTCCCAGGCCCTCGGCGCCGGCCATCAGGTGACCGCCGTGGCCCGCCGCCCCGCCCGGGTGCCGGTCGCGGATACCGAGGCGCGGCTGACCGTCGTGCCCGGCGACGTCCTGTCACCCGATGGCTGGTGGCAGGCCGTACCCGGACACGACGCCGTCCTCTCCTGCCTCGGCAGCACCGACCGGAAGCACCCCACGACCGTCTACTCGGAAGGCACCCGAAACATCGTCGAGGCCATGCACGCCGCCGGGGTCGGCCGCATGGTCTGCCTCTCCTCGGCCGGCCTGGAGATCACCCCCGACGTGCCGCTGCCGCAGCGCCTCGTCACCCGGTACGTGGTCCAGCGGCTCTACCGGCGCGGCTACGCCGACATGGCCCGGATGGAGAGCTTCATGGCCTCGCCGTCCGTCGGCGACACGGCATGGACGGTGGTCCGGCCGCCGATGCTCACCGACGGCCCGCTGACCGGCCGCTACCGCACGGCCGAGAACGGCCACCTGGAACGGCCGAAGTCCCTCTCCCGCGCCGATCTCGCCCACTACCTGCTGACCCGTGTCGACGACGACCGCGCCCACCGCGCCGTCGTGGAGGTCGCGTACTGAGCCGGAGAAGCCACCGGAAGACGAAACCGGCTCACTCATATGTGCGGCTCCCTGCACGCACGTGCGTCCGGTGCGGAAGAATGGTGCGGTGACCTCTCCTCGTTCCCCGCGTCCTTCCGCTCCGGTGACCCGGCTGATCGCCACCGACCTCGACGGCACGCTCCTGCGCGACGACAAATCCGTCTCCGAGCGCACGATCGCCGCCCTCGCCTCGGCGGAGCGGGCCGGTATCGAGGTCTTCTTCGTCACCGGCCGCCCGGCCCGCTGGATGGACGTCGTCAGCGACCACGTCCACGGTCACGGCCTGGCCATATGCGCCAACGGTGCCGCCGTCGTCGACCTCCACTCGGGAGGCACCTTCCTGGAGGTCCGCCCGCTGGAGCGGCCGGTCGCCCTCGACGTGGTCCGGGCCCTGCGCGCCGCCGCGCCCGGGACCTCCTTCGCGGTCGAGCTCACCACCGGCATCCACTACGAGCCGGAGTACCCGCCCTTCTTCCTCGACCCGGGCGCCACCGTCGCCACGGCCGAGAAGCTCCTCTTCGAAGAGGCGCCGGGCGCCGCGGCTCCCGTGCTCAAGCTGCTCGCGCAGCACCCCGAGCTCGATCCCGACGCGTTCCTGGCCCTGGCCAGGGAGGCCGCCGGCGAGCTGGCCTCCTTCACCCGGTCCAGCCCCACGGCCCTCCTGGAGGTCAGCGCCCTCGACGTCTCCAAGGCCTCGACCCTGGCCCGGTGCTGCGCCGAGCGCGGCATCGCCGCCGAGGAGGTCGCCGCCTTCGGCGACATGCCCAACGACATCGAGATGCTCAGCTGGGCCGGCCGCTCGTACGCGATGGGCAACGCCCACCCCGCCGTGATCGCCGCCGCTTCCGGGCAGACGGTCGGCAACAACGAGGACGGCGTTGCCGTCGTCATCGAGCAGCTCGTGGCGGAAGCCCTGGCCGCGCGGCAGGACACCGTCTAGAGCAGAACGTCGGAGCGGATCAGAGCGGCGCCTCCCACACCACCGTCGTACCGCCGCCGTCCTCCCCGAGGCCCGGCCCGCACCAGCTCGCGCCGCCCAGCGACTCGGCCCGTCGTGCCAGGTTGCGCAGACCGCTGCGCCGCCCGCCCGCCGGGATGCCGATGCCGTCGTCCGCGACCGAGAGCCGCACCCCGGCCGAGCCGTCCGGCAGCGTGACCGTGGCGTCGACGACCACCTCGATGCGGCCCGCCTCCGCGTGCCGGAAGGCATTCGAGAGGGCCTCGCGCAGGGCGGCGATGAGGTTCTTGCCGGTGAGTTCACCGACCGCCGAGTCGATCACGCCGAGGAAGCGGTGCGCGGGCTTGAAGCCGAGCGGCACCGCCGCCATGTTGATCTCCCGCAGGACCCGGGTGCGCAGCCCCGACGGGGCCTCGGCGGGACCCTGCTGGAGCGCGAAGATCGCCGTACGGATCTCCTGGATGGTCACGTCCAGCTCGTCCACGGCCTTGCCGACGCCCTCGCGCACGGCCGGCACGATCGACTTGCGCTGGGCGCTCTCCAGCATCATGCCGGTGGCGAAGAGCCGCTGGATGACCAGATCGTGCAGGTCACGGGCGATCCGGTCGCGGTCCTCGTACACGGCGAGGCGCTCCCGGTCCCGCTGCGCGTCCGCCATCATCAGCGCGAGCGCCGCCTGCGAGGCGAACTGCGTGGCGAGCGTCCGCTCGGTCTCCGTGAACGGGCGCGCGCCCCGCACCCGGGGCGTGGCGAGCGCGCCGAGGACCCGGCCGCCGCTCTGCAGCGGCAGCATCATGCTCGGGCCGTACGCGGAGGTCAGCCGACTGATCATGCGCGGGTCCGTCGAGGCGTCCGCAACGAATACCGCCTCGCCCTCCAGGAGCTGCTTCACCACGGCGCTCTCAGGCGGGATCACCACACCCAGGGACTTGGTGGCGCGCGGCGAGGAGACGGCGACGATCTCCAGGCCTCCCTCCTCGGCGGGCAGGAGCACGATGCCGGCGTCCGCGTCGGCGAGCCTGCGGGCCTGCTCGGCGACGACCGTGAGGGCGTCGTCCGCGTCGCCGCCGGAGAGCAGCGCCGTGGTGACGGCGACCGAGCCGTCGATCCACCGTTCGCGCTGCCGGGCGGCCTCGTAGAGGCGGGCGTTGCCGATGGCGATGCCCGCCTCCGTGGCGAGCACCCTGACCATGTGGACGTCGTAGTCGTTGAACTCGCCGCCGCCGTGCTTCTCGGCGAGGTAGAGGTTGCCGAAGATCTCGCCCTGGACCCGGATGGGTACGCCGAGGAAGCTCCGCATCGGCGGATGCCCTGGCGGGAAGCCGGCCGAGCGCGGATCGGTGGCCAGGTCGGCGAGGCGGATGGTCTGCGGGTCGCGGATCAGCGCGCCGAGCAGCCCGGCGTGGCCGTCGGGAAGGTGCCCGATCCGGCGGGCCACGTCCTCGCCGACGCCGAAGGTGACGAAGTCGGACAGTCCCTCGCCCTCGTCGTCGACGACCCCGATCGCGGCGTAGCGGGCGTCGGCGAGTTCGGCGGCGGTCTCGCAGATCCGGTCGAGGGTGGAGTGGAGTTCGAGCCCCGTGCCGACCGAGCGCATGGCCTCCAGGAGCTGCGGTACGCGGGCGGTGAGCTCCGTGGACAGCCCCTGGAGGCTGCGCGTGGCCTGAGTGGCGGCTTCCAGGGGGTCCGATGCGTCGGACGCGGCGGCGGTCATGAGCCTGAGCCTAGTTAGTCCTATTTGGCGAGAAAAGTCGGCCGCGGCCCGTTACGGTGCTCACGCCCCGGACCCGGCCCGGCTCGGCCCGGTGCCGACGACGAGCAGATCGGTCTCCCGCTCCTGCTCCAGCATGCGGCGCAGCGGGCCGTCGGTCTCCGCCAGCTCGGCGCACGGACCGCGTTGGACGGTACGGCCTCCGTCCAGGACCAGCACCTCGTCGACGGCGTCGAGCCCGTGCAGCCGGTGGGTGATGAGGACGGTGGTGCGGCCCTCCGTGGCCCGGAGCAGGTCGTCGGTGAGCGCGTCGGCGGTGGCCAGGTCGAGGTGTTCGGCCGGCTCGTCGAGGACGAGGACGGGGAAGTCGGCCAGCAGGGCGCGGGCGAGCGCGAGTCGCTGCCGCTGGCCGCCGGAGAGCCGGGAGCCGTGCTCGCCCACGAGGGTGTCGAGCCCGGCCGGGAGCCCGTTCACCCAGTCGAGCAGCCGGGCCCGGCGCAGCGCGTCGCGGAGCTCCTCGTCGCTCGCCCCGACCTTCGCGAGCCGCAGGTTCTCGCGGACGGAGCTGTCGAAGATGTGGGCGTCCTGGGCGCAGAGGCCCACGAACCGCCGGACGGTGTCGCCGTCGAGCTCCCAGGCGGGCACGCCGCCGATCCGGTACATGCCGTTCTCCACGTCCAGGAAGCGCAGCAGCACCTGGGCGAGGGTGGTCTTCCCGGAACCGGAGGCGCCGACGACGGCGACGCGGCGCCCGGCCTCCAGGGTGAGCCCGAAGTCGGCGAGCGCCATCCGGTCCTGCCCGGCGTGCCGGGCGGAGAGCCCGGTCAGCTCCAGCGGGAACGGGTCCGCCGGGGGAGTCCCGGGCGTCGCCGGCTCGTGTACGGGGACGGGGGCGTCGAGCACCTCGAAGACCCGCTCGGCGCTGTGCCGGACGCGCTGCCGGTACTGGACGGCGAGCGGCAGACCGGTGACGGCCTCGAAGGCGGCGAGCGGCGTCAGGACGACCACGGCGAGGGCCACCCCGTCGAGCCGCCCGTCGCGCACGGCCTGGACGCCGACGAACGCGGCGGCCGCGACCGTCAGACCGCAGACCACCGCGGAGAGTCCGGCGCCCAGCGCGGTGGCCGCGGCCTGCCGCGAGGCGATGGAGGTGAGGCCCTGGTCGGCCTTCCGGGTCCGCTCGACCCGGCCGGGCAGCGCGCCCGCGACCGTCAGCTCGGCGCAGCCGCGGAGCAGGTCGGCCACGGCGGTCGCCAGGGCGCCGCGCGCGGGGGCGAGCCGGCGCTCGGCGCGGCGGGCGAAGGCCCCGCCGACCGCCGGGACGACGACACCCGCGACCAGCAGGCCCACGGCGAGGACGGCCCCGGCCTCGGGCAGCATCCAGGCGGTGAACCCAACGGAGGCGACGCCCACGACGAGGGCGGCGCCCACGGGGAGCAGCCAGCGCAGCCAGTAGTCCTGGAGCGCGTCGACGTCCTGGACGAGCCGGGAGAGGAGGTCGCCGCGGCGGGTGCGGCGCAGCCCGGCCGGGGCGATCCGCTCCAGCCGGCGGTAGACGGAGACCCGCAGTTCGGCGAGCATCCGGAGCACGGCGTCGTGCGAGACGAGCCGCTCGGCGTACCGGAAGACGGCCCGGCCGATGCCGAAGGCGCGCGTGGCGGTGACGGCCATCATCAGGTAGAGCACGGGCGGTTGTTCGGAGGCCCGGGAGATCAGCCAGCCGGACACGGCCATGAGTCCGACGGCGGAGCCGAGGGCCAGGCTCCCGAGGAGCAGCGCGAGCGCCATGCGTCCCTTGAGCTCACCGGCCATGTCCCGGACCCGCCCGAGCACCGACCGTGCGGAGCCCGCTCCGGCCACGCCGTCCGGGACGCCGACGACGGCCGCGTCGCCATCGGACCGAGCGCCCGACTCCGCACCCGGCTCCGAGGCCGCATCCGGAACCGACGCCGACGACTTGGCGTCCGACGCCGCCGCATCCGAAACCGACGCCGCCCCATCCGAAGCCAGCGCCGACGCCTCGGCCGAGCCCGCTTCCACAGCCGCCGGAACCAGGCTCACCACCCGGTCCGCGATCGCGAGCAGCGCCGGCCGGTGCACGACCAACAGCACGGTCCGCCCCGCCGCGAGACGCCGGACGGCGTCGACGACGCCCGCCTCCGTCTCGCCGTCCAGCGCGGCCGTCGGCTCGTCGAGCAGCAGCAGCGGCCGGTCCGCCAGGAACGCCCGGGCGAGCGCCAGGCGTTGCCGCTGGCCCGCCGACAGTCCGGCACCGTCCTCACCGAGCGGGGTGTCGAGCCCCTCCGGAAGCCCCATGACGAACCCGTCCGCCCCGGCGTCCCGCAGAGCCTCCCGTACCGCCTCGTCGGAGGCGTCCGGGCGGGCCAGCCGTACGTTCTCGGCGATCGTCCCCGCGAAGAGGTACGGGCGCTGCGGCACCCACGCGATCCGCGACCGCCACGTCTCCGGGTCCAGCGCCGCCAGGTCCTCGCCGCCGACCCGGACGGAACCGCCTTCCTCAGGCGTCACGAAGCCGAGCACCACGTCGAGGAGCGTCGACTTCCCGACGCCGCTCGGCCCGACCAGGGCCACCGTCTCGCCGGGCTCGACCGTCAGCGTCGCCGCGTCGAGCGCCGGTTCGGCGCGCCCCGCGTGCCGCACGGTGACCCGGTCGAGCTCCAGCCGTACGGACTCCGGAACCGCCCGCGTACCGCCCCCGCGTACCGGCTGCTCCAGAACCTCGAAGATCTCCTCCGCCGCCGCGAGCCCCTCGGCCGCCGCGTGGTACTGCGCGCCCACCTGCCGCAACGGAAGGTAGGCCTCGGGCGCCAGGATCAGGATGACGAGCCCGGTGTAGAGGTCGAGCTCGCCATGGACGAGCCGCATGCCGATGGTCACGGCGACGAGCGCGACCGACAGGGTCGCGAGGAGTTCCAGGGCGAAGGAGGAGAGGAAGGCGATCCGCAGGGTGCGCATCGTCGCCTGCCGGTACTCCGAGGTGATCGTGCGGATCGACTCGGCCTGGGCCTTCGCCCGACCGAAGATCTTGAGGGTGGGCAGGCCCGCCACGACGTCCAGGAAGTGGCCGGAGAGCCGGGAGAGCAGCTTCCACTGCCGGTCCATCCGCGCCTGCGTGTACCAGCCGATGAGGATCATGAAGATCGGGATGAGCGGCAGGGTGACGACGATGATCGCCGCCGAGACCCAGTCCTCGGTGACGATCCGGGCGAGGACCGCCACCGGGACGACGACCGCGAGGCCGAGCTGGGGCAGGTAGCGGGCGAAGTAGTCGTCGAGCGCGTCCACGCCCCGCGTCGCGAGTGCGATCAGCGAGCCGGCCTTCTGGCCGCTCAGCCACCCGGGTCCGAGCGCGGCCGACCGAGCGAGGAGGCGGCCGCGGAGTTCGGACTTGACCGCCGCGCTCGCCCGGTGGGCGGCGAGCTCGGTCAGCCAGGAGACAAGACCCCGCGCCACCGCGACGCCTGCGAGGAGCAGCAGAGGGGTGGTCAGGTCGGAAACCGCCAGGCCCTTCTGGAAGGCCCCCACCACGATCTCGGCGATGAACATCGCCTGGGCGATGACCAGCGCCGCCCCGGCCAGACCGAGCACGACCACCGCGGTAAGGAAGAGACGGGTGGCCCGGGCGTACCGGAGCAGACGCGGATCGATCGGTTTCACGTGAAACATGCCCCTCTAGTGAGCTCGTGCGTCAGTCAGCTAGTGAGCGTCGGCGATGTGCTGCGTACCGATGCGCTTACGGAACACCCAGTAGGTCCAGCTCTGGTAGAGCAGCACCAGCGGGGTCGCGATCGCCGCGCACCAAGTCATGATCTTGAGCGTGTACGGGCTCGACGACGCGTTCGTCACGGTAAGGCTCCACTCGGGGTTGAGCGAAGACGGCATGACGTCCGGGAAGAGCGCGAGGAAGAGCATCGCCACCGCGGCGGCGATCGTGACGCCCGAGAGCGCGAACGACCAGCCCTCGCGCCCCACCTTGATGGCACCGATCGCACCGACGAGTGCCACGACGGCGACGAGCATCGCCGCGAGGCTCCAGCTGTCCCCCGTGTCGACCTGGGTCCAGATCAGGAAGCCGAGCGCGAGCACGGCCGTGACCAGACCCAGCTTGAGCGCGAGCGCCCGGGCGCTCACCCGGATGTCACCGACCGTCTTGAGCGAGGCGAAGACCGCGCCGTGGAAGGTGAAGAGGGTGAGCGTGACCAGACCGCCCAGGAGGGCGTAGGGGTTGAGGAGGTCCCAGAAGGTGCCGACGTACTCCATGTCCGCGTCGATCTTCACGCCGCGGACGATGTTGCCGAAGGCCACGCCCCAGAGGAACGCGGGGATCAGGGAGGTCCAGAAGATGGCCTGCTCCCAGTTGCGCTGCCAGTTCTCCTCGGGCCGCTTCACCCGGTACTCGAAGGCGACACCCCGGATGATCAGGCAGACCAGGATGATCAGCAGCGGCAGGTAGAAGCCGGAGAAGAGCGTCGCGTACCACTCGGGGAAGGCGGCGAAGGTCGCGCCGCCGGCGGTCAGCAGCCACACCTCGTTGCCGTCCCAGACGGGACCGATCGTGTTGATGAGGACCCGCTTCTCGGCCCGGTCACGGGCGAGCAGCTTGGTCAGGACACCGATCCCGAAGTCGAAGCCTTCGAGAAAGAAGTAGCCGATCCAGAGGACGGCGATGAGTACGAACCAGACGTCGTGGAGTTCCATGCCTCGTTCTCCTGAGCCTCAGTACGAGAAGGCCATGGGCCGGTCGGGGTCACGGGAGTCCCCGCCGATCTTGGTGGGCGGGTTGAGGTCGTCCTCGGTGAGCTCCGGCGGTCCCGCCTTGACGTACTTGACGAGGAGCTTGACCTCGATCACGGCGAGGACGGCGTAGAGGGTGGTGAAGATGATCATCGAGGTGAGCACCTCGCCCTGGGAGACACCGGGGGAGACGGCGTCCCGGGTGCGCAGCACGCCGTAGACGACCCAGGGCTGGCGGCCCATCTCGGTGAAGATCCAGCCCCAGGAGTTGGCGATGAGCGGGAAGCCCATGGTCCAGAGGGCGACGATCCAGTACCACTTGGTGAAGCGCGGGCTGAGTGCCTTCCGCTTGAACAGGACCAGATTCGGCACTTCGTCCTCACCGGTCCGCATCCCCGGCGCCAGCATGAACTTCTTGCGGGTCAGCCAGAGGCCGAGCATCCCGATGCCCAGCGAGGCCATGCCGAAGCCGATCATCCAGCGGAATCCCCAGTACGCGACGGGGATGTTGGGCCGGTAGTCGCCCGGACCGTACTTCTCCTGCTCGGCCTTGTTGATGTCGTTGATGCCCGGGACGTACGAGGTGAAGTCGTCGTTCGCGAGGAAGGACAGGAGGCCCGGGATCTCTATGGCGACCTTGTTGTGGCCCTTGTCGACGTCGCCGTAGGCGAAGATCGAGAAGGGCGCGGGCGCCTCGCCGTCCCAGAGCGCCTCGGCGGCGGCCATCTTCATCGGCTGCTGCTTGAACATGACCTTGCCGAGCAGGTCACCGCTGATGGCGGTGCCGAGGCCGGCGATGATCAGCGTGATCAGGCCGAGCCGCAGCGAGGTCCGCATCACCGGGATGTGCTTCTTCCGCGCGAGGTGGAAGGCGGAGATGCCGACCATGAACGCGCCGCCGACCAGGAAGGCCGCCGTCATGGTGTGGAAGAACTGGGTGAGGGCGGTGTTCTGGGTGAGCACCTGCCAGAAGTCGGTGAGCTCCGCCCGGCCGCGCTCCTCGTTGATGCGGTACCCGACGGGGTGCTGCATCCAGGAGTTCGCCGCGAGGATGAAGTAGGCGGAGAGGATGGTGCCGATCGACACCATCCACATGCAGGCGAGGTGGATCCGCTTCGGCAGCTTGTCCCAGCCGAAGATCCACAGGCCGATGAACGTGGACTCGAAGAAGAAAGCGATGAGCGCCTCGAAGGCGAGCGGGGCCCCGAAGATGTCGCCGACGAAGCGGGAGTAGTCGGACCAGTTCATGCCGAACTGGAACTCCTGCACGATGCCGGTGACGACACCCATGGCGATGTTGATCAGGAAGAGCTTGCCCCAGAACTTCGTCGCCCTGAGGTACTTCTCCTTCTCGGTGCGCACCCAAGCGGTCTGGAGACCCGCGGTGAGGGCGGCGAGGGAGATCGTCAGGGGGACGAAGAGGAAGTGGTAGACGGTGGTGATGCCGAACTGCCAGCGCGCCAGAGTCTCTGGCGCAAGAGCGAGGTCCACGTCGTTTTCTCCTTACTCGCCGTGGTCACATCGGCAGTTTGCCCCGTTAATCCCACTAATTACGGGAGGAACCGGGACACGCTTGTGAACGCGTTCACATTCACAAGCATTATGGCTCATACGAAATCCGTACCTTCAGTCGGGGTCCCCCTGCCGAGGGTCACCTCTTCCCAGGATCTTCAACATATTGTTGAATCCGGGCATGACCCTTCGGATACGCATCTCCTGGCCGGCCGGACACACCACGGCGACCCTTGAGGAAACCCCCACGAGCAAGGCGCTCGCGGGGGCTCTCCCGATCTCCTCCACCGCCCGGACCTGGGGCGAGGAGGTCTACTTCGACACTCCGGTCTCCGTCCCCGTCGAGGACGACGCCCGCCAGGTCGTGGAACCGGGCACGGTGGCCTTCTGGACGGACGGCGACGCGCTCGCCCTCCCCTACGGCCCGACCCCGATCTCCCGGGGGGACGAGTGCCGGCTCGCGAGCCCCTGCAACCTCCTGGGCGCGCTGGACGGCGACCCGCGGATCCTGGCCACCGTCCGGGACGGCGACCCGATCCGCGTGGAACTCGTCGCCGGCAACTGAGTCACCGGCAGCTGATCAGCCCTCCTTGCGGAAGCCCTCCGCCGCCTTCAGGAACAGGTCGTTCGCCTCGGTCTCGCCGATCGTGACGCGCACGCCCTCGCCCGCGAACGGCCGCACCATCACGCCGTGCCGCTCGCACTCCGCCGCGAAGTCCAGCGTCCGCTCGCCGAGCCGCAGCCAGACGAAGTTCGCCTGGGTGTCCGGCACGGTCCAGCCCTGGGCCACGAGCCCCGCGTGGACCCGCTCGCGCTCGGCCACCAGCGAGCCGACCCGGCCGAGCAGCTCGTCCTCGGCCCGCAGCGAGGCCACCGCCGCGTCCTGCGCCAGCTGGCTCACCCCGAACGGGACCGCCGTCTTGCGCAGCGCAGCCGCCACCGGCTCGTGGGCCACCGCGAAGCCGACCCGCAGCCCCGCCAGGCCGTACGCCTTGGAGAACGTGCGCAGCACGGCGACGTTCGGCCGGTCACGGTAGAGCTCGATACCGTCCGGGATGTCGGTGTCGCGGACGAACTCCTTGTAGGCCTCGTCGATCACGACCAGGACGTCGGAGGGCACCCGGTCGAGGAAGCGCTCCAGCTCGGCCCGGCGGACCGCGGTGCCCGTGGGGTTGTTGGGGTTGCAGACGAAGATCAGCCGGGTCCGGTCGGTGATCGCCGCGGCCATCGCGTCGAGGTCGTGCACCTCGCCGTCGGTCAGCGGCACCTGCACCGAGGTGGCCCCGCTGATCTGCGTGATGATCGGGTACGCCTCGAAGGAGCGCCAGGCGTAGATCACCTCGTCGCCCGGGCCCGAGGTGGCCTGGAGCAGCGACTGCGCCACCCCGACCGAGCCCGTGCCCGTCGCCACGTGCGAGACGGGCACGCCGAAGCGGTCCGCGATCTCCTGCGTCAGACCGGTGCAGGCCATGTCCGGGTAGCGGTTGAAGTTCGCGGCGGCGGCCAGCGTGCTCTCCATGACCCCGGGCAGCGGCGGGTAGGGGTTCTCGTTGGACGACAGCTTGAAGGCCACGGGGCCGCCCGCTGCGGCCGGCTTGCCCGGCTTGTAGGTGGGGACGCCGTCCAGCTCGGCGCGCAGCTTGGGGCTGCCGGTGCTCGTCCCGCTGGTCTCGCTCACAGTGTGGCCTCCTCGACCGTCCGTACCGCCAATACTCCTCACCTTATGAGGATTCGCCTCCGCTGCGAATGGCCTGTGGACAACAGGAGGGACACGCTGTGGATACCGCCCTCCGCCCCGCACTCCACCCCGCACTCCACCCCGCCCTCCGCCCTGTCCTCTGCCCTGTCCTCGATCCCACCCGCGGCCCCACCCTCGGCCCCACCTCCATCCCGCCCCGATCGCCCCCGTCGTGAGCCCGCGGACAGGGGGAGCGCGCGCCCGGGTGGCGCGCGCTGGTGGCGGGCGCCGTGGCGCGCATCCCCCGTAGAGGTGAGTTGAGACCTCTTCGAGACCTCGCCCCTTCGCCAGGCCTACGCCGTTCGGCAACCCTAGGTCGCACGTGAAATCCCTTAACTGCCTTGGATTCCTTGACGATTGACTGATTTCGATCATGCAGAAACGTGCCTGTCAATGCCTGCATATGCGACCGTCCCGACCGCCCCTCATCCCCCTACTATCGGCTCGCCATGACAGCAGCAGGGAAGCACCAGGTGAGCCGGGCACAGACCCGGGGAAGCCGGCAGGGCCGGGCAGGCATCCGGGACGTGGCCGCCGCCGCCGGAGTCTCGATCACGACTGTCTCCGACGCGCTCAACGGCAAGGGCCGACTCCCGGACGCCACCCGCCGCCACGTCCGCGAGGTCGCCGACCGGCTGGGCTACCGCCCATCCGCGGCGGCCCGCACGCTCCGTACGGGTAAGTCGGGACTCATCGGCCTGACCGTGACCACGTACGGGGATGAACCTTTCACCTTCACCGAATTCGCATACTTCGCGGAGATGGCCAGAGCAGCCACATCGGCCGCACTCGCCCGGGGCTACGCCCTGGTCATCCTCCCCGCCACCTCCCGCCATGACGTCTGGTCGAACGTCGCCCTCGACGGCACCGTCGTCATCGATCCCTCCGACCACGACCCGGTCGTGACCGAACTGGTCCGGCAGGGCCTCCCCGTCGTCTCCGACGGACGCCCCGCCGGCACCCTTCCGGTCACCGCCTGGGTCGACAACGACCACGAAGCCGCCGTCCTCGATCTGCTCGACCACCTCGCCGACGCCGGCGCCCGCCGGATCGGCCTCCTCACCGGAACCACGACCGACACGTACACCCGCCTGTCCACCACCGCGTACCTCAACTGGTGCGAGCGGGTCGGGCAGGACCCCGTCTACGAGGCCTATCCGGCGCACGATCCGTGCGCGGGCGCCGTCGCGGCCGACCGGCTGCTCGCCCGCCCGGACCGACCCGACGCCGTGTACGGCCTCTTCGACCCCAACGGAACCGATCTCCTCGCGGCCGCGCGCCGCTACGGGCTGCGCGTCCCGGAGGACCTGCTGCTGGTCTGCTGCAGCGAGTCCACCGTCTACGCCACGACCGAACCGCCCATCACGACACTCTCGCTCAAACCACGCAGGATCGGCACGGCCGTCGTCCAGCTCCTCATCGACGCCATCGAGGGGATCGATACGGACGGTCCGGTCGAGCAGGTGATACCGACCGAACTCATCGTCCGCACCTCCTCGCAGCGGCGCTCGCCGCGCACCACGGTCAGTCCTCCGCGCTCACCCGCGAAGGACTGACCAAGGCTCACCGAAACCGCCGCCCCCCGCCCCTGCCCGTGGGCAGGGGCGGCGAAACCGAGCCCCATACCGGCCTCAACCCTGGACTGGACCTTCTCAATTCGGGCGAAACAACCGGTGAACCCGGAGTGGACCCGGATTCACCACCCCTGGTGCGTCACACAGGAGGACGCTCATTCCTATGATGGGCGGACGACATCGTGGGCCACCCCGACCAGGCCGGTCCACGATGTGCAGGGCATCGCGACGGTGGTGGAGGGGTCCATGACTCAGGGGGCCGGGCAGGAGCCCGTGGTGCGCACGGCGACATTGCGCGACTTCCGCGTACCGCCGTACGCCCGGGTGCCCGTACAGGGCCACGCCGCCGAGCACCTTCCGCCGGCCGAAGGGCCGGTCGAGGCGTCGGCCGAGGCATCGATCGAAGCGTCGGTCGCAGCGCCGACCGAGGCTCCCGTCGAGCCGCGCACCGTCGAGCCGCAGGCCGTCGAGCCGCGGACCATCGAGCCGCCGCAGGCCGTCGAGCCGCGAACCGCCGAGCCGCGCCCCGTCCCCCCCATGCCGACCACCGCGCCCACACCCGCGCCCGCGCCCGCCGACCCGACCCTGCTCCTGGGCCGCCGCGTCGTGCCCGCGTACGCAGCCACGGCCGGTACGACCAGCACCACCGGCTCGTCCTCCATCGTCTCGGTCGCCACCGGCCACCCCGGCAGCGCCTTCCCCGAGGGCGGTCTGCCCGAGGGCTACACCCCGACCGAACGCGACCTCCCGGTCATCAACCGCGGCGACACCGTCCAGGTCCGGGTCACCCCCGACGCCGCCGCCACGCCCGACCCCGCCGCCACCACCGGCGAAGGCCCCGGCCCCCTCTACGTCGTCGGTGACGTCCACGGCTACCTCGACGAACTCGTCGCCGCCCTGCGCGCCCAGGGCCTCGTCGACGAGAACGGCGGCTGGGCCGCCGGCAACGCCCGCCTGTGGTTCCTCGGCGACTTCACCGACCGCGGCCCCGACGGCATCGGCGTCATCGACCTCGTCATGCGGCTCTCCGCCGAGGCCGCCGCCGCCGGCGGCTACTGCAAGGCCCTCATGGGCAACCACGAGCTGCTGCTGATCGGCGCCAAGCGCTTCGGCGACACCCCCGTCAACTCGGGCGCGGGCACCGCCACCTTCCAGGCCGCCTGGCTGCTCAACGGCGGCCAGAAGCACGACATGGACCGGCTCCAGGACGTCCACCTCCAGTGGATGTCCCGGCTCGACGCCGTCGTCCTGGAGGACGACCACCTCCTCCTGCACTCCGACACCACCGCGTACCTCGAATACGGCGAGACCATCGAGGACGTCAACGAGACGGTCCACGAGATCCTCAACCGGAGCGACGCCGACGAGGTCTGGGACGTGTTCCGGAAGTTCACGAAGCGCTTCGCGTTCCGCGACGAGGGCGGCCCTCAGGCCGTCCAGGAGCTCCTCTCCACCTACGGCGGCAGCCGGATCGTGCACGGCCACAGCCCCATCCCGTACCTCCTCGGCCAGGTCGGCACGGAGGAGAGCGAGGGCGGCGGAGGCCCGATCGTCGACGGACCGCACGTGTACGCGGACGGTCTCGCGATCGCCATGGACGGCGGTGTGACCATGGCCGGAAAGCTGCTGGTCGTCCAACTCCCGCTGAACGGCTGACGCATAACCCTGTGCATCCGGGGAAGTCGATTTCCGGAAACACCCTGTCAGCACGTGGCGTCACCGCAATACCATCGGACCATCCGTAGCAGGCTCTCCTCCGTTTCCGCCCGACCGGCCGTTCTCCACGGCCGATCCGGGCCTGCGGAGCATCGGGGGATGCACATGAACGTGGCTCCGTACCTGCTGACCGAGGATCGCGCCGAGTACGAGCGGGTCCTCGACGACGCACTGAGCACCGCCCACGCACGTCCGGATCTCGCCGGAGTCGGGACTCGGCTCACCGCCGGGCAACTGCGCTCCATGGCCCTGAATGCGACAGCGCTGATCACCACCGCGGCGGCCGGCGAGTACGACCACTTCGTCAAGGTCCGCGAGCAGAGCCGGCTCGCGGTCGCCACCCGCATACCCGCGCCGCAGGACGGCTCCGGCGCGGGGATCGTCGCGATCGTCACCGTCATGGTGCCCGTCCTCGCCGGATCGGCCGCCTTCATCTTCCTGCTGGTCGGCGCGCTCCTGCACGCGATCGCGCCCACCGTGGTGTTCGGCGCGACGCTGCTGACCGCCGGCCTGGTCTTCGGTGCGGTCGCCGCCGCCGGTCTGCTCTGCGCGGCCGCCGGTCTCCTCCGGACCGCCCTGCGCAACAGCCCGACCGCGACGGTCACGGCCGGCCCGCCCGCCACCACGCCGGACGACGAACTGTCCCGCGCCCGCGAGGCCTGGCGCCTCGCCCTGCTCGAACGCGGCGTCCTGCCGTTCCTCCGCGACGCCCTGGCCGCCGCGCACCGGGACGACGAGCCCACCCCGTGACAACGGCACCGGCCCGCGACTCCCCCGTGGGTCGCGGGCCGGTGCCTGCTCTGAAGCGGGCGCAGCGAAGCCTCTGCGGTCAGTCCGCCAGCGGCAGGTAGACGCGGTTGCCGCTCTCCGCGAACTCCTTCGACTTCTCGGCCATCCCGGCCTCGATCTCCTCCTGCGTGCCGCCGTGCTCACGGCGGATGTCCTGGGAGATCTTCATCGAGCAGAACTTCGGACCGCACATCGAGCAGAAGTGCGCGGTCTTCGCGGGCTCCGCGGGCAGCGTCTCGTCGTGGAACTCGCGCGCGGTGACCGGGTCGAGCGCCAGGTTGAACTGGTCCTCCCAACGGAACTCGAACCGCGCGTCCGAGAGCGCGTCGTCCCACTCCTGCGCGCCCGGGTGCCCCTTGGCGAGGTCCGCCGCGTGGGCCGAGATCTTGTACGTGATGACGCCCGTCTTCACGTCGTCCTTGTTCGGCAGGCCCAGGTGCTCCTTGGGCGTGACGTAGCAGAGCATCGCCGTGCCCCACCAGGCGATCATCGCCGCGCCGATGCCGGAGGTGATGTGGTCGTAGGCGGGCGCCACGTCCGTCGTCAGCGGGCCGAGCGTGTAGAACGGCGCCTCCTCGCAGATCTCCTGCTGGAGGTCGATGTTCTCCTTGATCTTGTGCATCGGGACGTGGCCCGGGCCCTCGATCATCGTCTGCACGTTGTGGCGCTTGGCGATCGTGTTCAGCTCGCCGAGCGTGCGCAGCTCCGCGAACTGCGCCTCGTCGTTGGCGTCCGCGATGGAGCCGGGGCGCAGGCCGTCGCCGAGCGAGTAGGTGACGTCGTACGCCGCCAGGATCTCGCAGAGCTCCTCGAAGTTCGTGTAGAGGAAGTTCTCCTTGTGGTGCGCGAGACACCAGGCGGCCATGATCGAGCCGCCGCGCGAGACGATGCCGGTCTTGCGGCGCGCGGTGAGCGGCACGTACGGCAGGAGCACGCCGGCGTGCACCGTCATGTAGTCGACGCCCTGCTCGGCCTGCTCGATGACCGTGTCCTTGTAGATCTCCCAGGTCAGGTCCTCGGCCCTGCCGTCGACCTTTTCCAGGGCCTGGTAGAGCGGCACGGTGCCGATCGGCACGGGGGAGTTGCGCAGCACCCACTCGCGGGTGGTGTGGATGTTGCGGCCGGTGGACAGGTCCATGACCGTGTCCGCGCCCCACTTGGTCGCCCACGTCATCTTCTCCACCTCCTCCTCGATGGAGGAGGTGACGGCGGAGTTGCCGATGTTGGCGTTGACCTTCACCAGGAACCGCTTGCCGATGATCATCGGCTCGATCTCCGGGTGGTTGACGTTCGCCGGGAGCACGGCGCGGCCCGCGGCGATCTCCTCCCGCACGACCTCGGGGGAGACGTTCTCGCGGATCGCGACGTACTCCATCTCCGGGGTGATCTCGCCCCGACGGGCGTACGCGAGCTGCGTCACCGCCTGGCCGTCGCGGCCGCGGCGCGGCAGGCGCGGGCGGCCGGGGAAGACGGCGTCGAGGTTCTTGAGCCCGCCGCCGCGCGGCGACGTGTGCTTGATGCCGTCGTCCTCGGGGCGGACGGGGCGGCCCGCGTACTCCTCGGTGTCGCCGCGCGCGATGATCCAGTTCTCGCGCAACGGGGCCAGGCCGCGCCGCACATCGGTGTCGATGGTGGGGTCGGTGTACGGACCGGACGTGTCGTACAGCGTCACGTCCTTGCCGTTGGTGAGGTGCACCTGACGGACCGGGACGCGGAGGTCGGGGCGCGAACCCTCGATGTACCCCTTGTGCCAGCCCGGCGTGCGCTCGCCGTCGGCGGAGCTGTCACCCTGGTCGGAGGCGCGCGTGCGTGCATCCTGAATGGTCATGAGACCGATCTCCCTACGCCGGCATTACCCGGTAACAGGTTCGGCGGTCGGCGCAGCCTCCTCCCGTACGTGCGTACGGTGATCAGCGCCCTCTCAGCCCGGTGCTCCGAGCTCCCGCGTGTGCAAAGGTGTCACCACGCTAGCGTCATCCCTGGCGTGCTGAACAGTGGGCCCCCGCCGTTCTTGCGATGATCGGTCGGTGACTTCCCCCCAGCAGACCCCCGAGCCGCACGGCCACGGCCACGAACCCGGCCACGGTCATGAACCGGACCATGGGCATGATTCGGGCCGCGGGCACGATTCGGGCCGTGGAAATGATTCGGGCCGCGGGCACGATTCGGGCCGTGGAAATGATTCGGGCCGCGGGCACGATTCGGGCCATGGCCACGGGCACAGCCACAGCCACGGCCCCGCCGCGCCCGTCTCCCGGCATCTGCGCAAGGTCATCGCCGCGGTCCTGATCCCCTTCGCCACGGCCGTCGTGGTCGGGCTCGCGATCCTGTGGCCCGGGGGTACCCCGGCGCACGAGCGCACCGGGGTCGGCTTCGACCGGCAGACCGAGCAGGGCACGGTCGTCTCCGTCGAACAGGTCGACTGCAAGGACGTGAACGCCGCCCAGGTCCCGCCGACCGGGGACACCTCCACCCCCGAGGGGCGCGAGGCGGTCAACGCCCAGCAGGGGCAGTGCGAGAAGGCGACGATCGAGGTCACCAGCGGCGCGGAGAAGGGGCGTACGTTCACGGAGATCGTGCAACCGGACGCGCCGCGTCAACTGCACGAGGGGCAGGGCGTGGTGGTGGCGTACGCCCCCGACGCCCCGCGCGACCTGCAGTACTCGGTGACGGACGTGAACCGGAAGGTTCCGCTGACGGTGCTCGCCGGGCTCTTCGCCCTCGTGGTCGTGCTCGTCGGCCGGATGAAGGGCGTGATGGCGCTCATCTCGCTCGCCGCGAGCTTCCTGGTGCTGACCCTCTTCATCCTGCCGGCGATCCTGGAGGGCTCGAATCCGCTGGTCGTGGCGGTGGTCGGGTCGAGCGCGATCATGCTGATCGCTCTCTACATGTGCCATGGGCTCTCGGCCCGCACCTCCGTCGCGGTGCTCGGCACGCTGATCTCGCTGATGCTGATCGGTCTGCTCGGCTCGCTGTTCATCGACTGGGCCTCGCTCAGCGGCAACACCGACGACAACACCGGCCTGATCCACGGCCTGTACCCGGACATCGACATGTCCGGCCTGCTGCTCGCCGGCATCATCATCGGTTCGCTCGGTGTGCTCGACGACGTGACCGTCACCCAGACGTCGGCGGTCTGGGAACTGCACCAGGCCGACCCGGGCATGGGGCCGCGCGCGCTGTACCGGGCCGCGATCCGGATCGGCCGCGACCACATCGCCTCGGTCGTGAACACCCTGGTCCTCGCCTACGCGGGCGCCGCCCTGCCGCTGCTGCTGCTCTTCTCGATCGCGCAGAGCAGCATGGGCACGGTGGCCAACAGCGAGCTGGTCGCGGAGGAGATCGTCCGAACGCTGGTCGGTTCGATCGGTCTGGTCGCCTCCGTGCCGGTCACCACGGTCCTCGCGGCGCTCGTGGTCTCCGCCGACCGGCCGGGATCCGACGCCGGCGGGAAGCCCCGGGCGGCGGCGGTACGGGGCGGTCGGCGCCGCCGCGCGAAGTAGGGGCTCCGCTCGGCACACCGGCCACGATCAGCCGGCGCCTTCCTCTACCCCGACTCGGCCGGCGTCCTCGTCCACCCCGACTCGGCCGGCGTCCTCGTCCACCCCGACTCGGCCGGCATCCTCGTCCACCCCGACTCAGCCGGCGTTCTCCTCTGCCAGAATCCGGCCGAGTGCCGCCTCCAGGTTGTCCTCGAAGTCACCGAGTGTCCGTTCCTGACCAAGCGGAACCAGCTTGTCCGTGCGGTCGAGGAACGCGACCAGCGGCGGCGCGCTGGCCCGGAACAGGGCGCGGTCGCCGCCTACCTGGAGCCGGATGGAGACGTCCGAGAGCCCCTCGGGGTCCGTCGGGGCGATGTGCACGTCCCCGTCCCCGCTCGGCCTGTTGATCCCGTCGAGCAGCAGTTCCCTGCCGAACGCCCAGGTAACGGGCGCGTCGCCGGGGAGGTGGAAGGTCATCCGCACCGCGTAAGGATCCCGGGTCTCGTATCGCAGCTCGACTGGGATCTTGAAGCAGAGCTCCTCGGAGACGAGGAAGCTCATCAGGACCTCGGCCTGAACCGACTCTCGCATCATGTACCCCGCAGTAGATGAAGCAGTTGTGTAAACACAGCTGCTGAAAGCTGTGACCGAAACGGCCAGGAATGATCCCCCGTGGCCCTCTTGACGCAATCGTGCTGTAAGCGCTAGCAGATCACAAGGAGTGATTTTTCAGATACTGATAGAGAACGCGAGCGAACTGAAGAGCCTGCCGATCTCCGTACGTAGCCGCTCGACTGCTGGGAGCAACCGTTCTTCCTGGTGAAGGGGGAGGGAAATGGCCATCGCGGCCGCCGCGGAGCCCGCCGTGATGGGAATGGCGGCACAGACCGTGCCGAGCGCATATTCCTGACGCTCTACCAGGGGTTCCATTCGCCCCAAACCGCCCAAACGCTCCAAAAGGACACGGCGGTTACGCACCGTGTACGGAGTGATGGCTTCCACCGGATGGCGGTCGAGGTGGTCTTGACGAGCTTTCAGATCGAGTTGACTCAGCAGGCACTGCCCGATGGCGTGCGCGTGCGCGGTCTCGCGGAAGTCGGCCCACTCCTCCACTGCGGGGGCGGAGGGAGTGTCCGCGACGGCGACGAGCTCGATCTCTCCCTCGCGGTAGAGGGCGAAGTACACCGGCACACCGATCTCGTCCCGCCAACGGGCAAGGGAGTCTTCGATCTTGATGCGACGATTCTGCACAGCTCCGCCGCCGGCCAGTCGGACGGCGGCGTCGCCCAGGACGAACACACCCTTCTCGCGGCGTAGATAGCCCTCGTGCGTCAGGGTGCGGAGCAGGTGGTACGTGGTGGGCAGCGGAAGGCCCGTCTCACGGGCGAGCTGTTTGGCCGGGGCGCCGTCCACATGGGAGGACACGGCCTCCAGAAGTCTCAGCGCCCGCTGCACCGAGCCGATCAGGGTAGGTGCAGCAGTCTGCGTAGCCGTGGCCAAAGGTCACCCCCAGGCGTGACGACGGATGCATGGCATCCGCCCGCGGGGGCCGCCCCCGCGCGCCCGCCGGGCCTGGGAAACCGCTGGTCAGTAGGGAGGTCTACGCCTGTAGTCCCCAACACGGCGGAGGGATTCCACTCTAGTGGCAGCCCTTGAGGCGCCGCCCGGTTCCGCCCACGCGTTCCCCCGCCCGGGCTAATGCCTGCCGTCGGTCGCCTGCCGTGCGACGGCTTGTGCTACCAGTCCTCGCGCGACCCGGAGGAGTTCTTGAACTTCCGTACGACGTAGACCACTCCGGCCACGAGGGCCACGAAGAGCAGCACCTTGAACAGCAGCGCGACCACGAAGGTCAGCACGCTGGTGATCAGTCCGCCGAAGACCAGCAGGGCGAGAGCGGGTATGACGACCCACTTCACCCACCAGGGCATCCCCGCGAGAATCTCCTGTACGGCCATGGTCCTACCTCGCTCTCGAAGTTCCGTTCCGCGCACTCCGCGCCGAACACCCTCAAGGCTAGGCGCGCAAGACGGCCCACGGGGGCCCCACGGCCCCCGCTCTCCCCTGATCCGCCCCCTAGGGGGTCACCGCCGCCACCTCGGGGATCGCCATCGCCGCCTCGGGGGTCACCGCCGCTGCCGCGGGGGTCACCGGCGCCTCGGGGGCCATCGCCGCCTCGGGGCTCAGCTCTCCGGAGGGGAGAAGACCACCATGACCCGCAGATCCTCGCTGATGTGGTGGAACTTGTGGGGAACCCCGGCCGGCACGTAGACCACGCTGCCGCGCGCCACCTGGGTCGTCTCCTCCCCGACCGTGATCGCGGCGCGGCCGCTCACCACGAAGTACACCTCGTCCTGACCGTGCGGCTGCTGCGGGTCGAGCGCCCCGGCGTCGAGCGCGTACAGGCCCACCGACATGTTCCGCTCGCGCAGGAACTGGAGATAGGCGCCCTGGTTCGCGGCGCGCTCCGCCTCCAGTTCGTCCAGCCGGAATGCCTTCACTGTCTGTCCGCCCCTGCCCTTGGCCCGATCATGTCTGCCACGATCAGACACATGAAGAATTTCGTAGTCAAGACGCTCGCCAACGCGGGCGCCCTGGGAGTCGCCATCTGGCTGCTCCAGGACATCACCCTGACCGGTGAGAGCACCGGCAAGAAGGCCCTGACCCTCATTCTCGTCGCCTTGGTCTTCGGGCTCGTGAACGTCTTGGTCAAGCCGATCGTCAAGCTGCTGACACTGCCGCTCTTCATTCTGACGCTCGGCCTGATCACCCTGGTGGTCAACGCCCTGATGCTGCTGCTCACGTCCTGGCTGGCCGACCAGTTCGACCTCAGCTTCCACGTGGAGGGCTTCTGGACCGCCGTCCTCGGCGGTCTGATCATCTCCATCGTCTCGTGGGCACTGAACATCGTGCTCCCCGACGGCGACTGAGCCGGCGACCGTGACCTATCGCGTGTGCTTCGTCTGCACGGGCAACATCTGCCGCTCGCCGATGGCCGAGCACGTCTTCCGCCGTCGTGTGGAGGAGGCCGGCCTCGGCGGGGCGGTGGAGGTCGACAGTGCGGGAACCGGCGGCTGGCACGAGGGCGACGGTGCCGACCCGCGCACGGTCGCCGTCCTGGAGGAGAACGGCTACACCTCCGCCCACTCCGCCCGCCAGTTCCGGGCCTCCTGGTTCCCCGCCCTCGACCTGGTGATCGCGCTGGACGAGGGGCATGTCCGGGAGCTCCGGGCGCTCGCCCGCACCCCCGAGGAAGCGGCGAGGATACGGCTGCTGCGCTCCTACGACCCGGCCGCGGGGGACGCGCTCGACGTCCCCGACCCGTACTACGGGGGCATAGAGGGCTTCGAGGAGTGCCTTGAGATGGTGGAGGCCGCGAGCGAGGGACTGCTCGCGACCGTACGTGCGGAAGTGGAGGAACGGACAGCGTGACCGACCAGGCAAGCGACCCCGACCGGCGGGAGGCCGCCGCGCTCGGCGACGGCACCCTCGCCGTACGGGCCGGGCTCCCCGAGCCCGTGAAGTACGAACCGACCCTGCCGGGACCGGTCTTCGCGGCCCACTTCCATCTGCCCGGCGAACCGACCGGCCCGTACACCTACGGCCGCGACGAGAACCCCACCTGGACCCACCTGGAACGGGCGATCGGTGAGCTGGAGGCACCGGGGGAGCGGGGCGTCGAGACGCTGGTCTTCGCCTCCGGCATGGCCGCGATCTCCGCCGTCCTCTTCTCCCAGCTGAAGGCCGGCGACGCGGTGGTGCTGCCGACCGACGGCTACCAGGCGCTGCCGCTGCTGCACGAGCAGCTGAGGGCGTACGGCATCGAGGTCCGCACCGCGCCGACCGGCGGCGACGGGCAGCTCGCCGCCCTCGAAGGCGCCCGGCTGCTGTGGATCGAGACCCCGTCCAACCCCGGGCTCGACGTCTGCGACATCCGGCGCCTGGTGCGCGAGGCGCACGCTGCGGGGGCGCTCGTCGCCGTCGACAACACCCTCGCCACCCCGCTCGGCCAGCGGCCCCTGGAGCTGGGCGCGGACTTCTCCGTCGCGAGCGACACCAAGGGCATGACCGGGCACGGCGACGTCCTGCTCGGGCACGTGAGCTGCCGGGATCCCCAGCGGGCGGCGGAGGTACGGCGCTGGCGCAAGGTCGTCGGCGCGATCCCCGGCCCCATGGAGGCCTGGCTGGCCCACCGTTCGCTGGCGACGCTCCAGCTGCGGATCGACCGGCAGTGCTCCACCGCCCTGTCCCTCGCGCGCGTCCTCGCCGAGCGCGCTGACGTGACCGGTTTGCGCTACCCGGGACTGCCCGGCGACCCCTCGCACGAGGTGGCGGCCCGGCAGATGCGGCGCTTCGGTCCGGTGGTCTCCTTCGAGCTGGCGGACCGGAAGCGGGCCGAGCGGTTCCTCGAAGAGCTGCGTCTCGTGGACGACGCCACCAGCTTCGGCGGCGTGCGCTCCACGGCGGAGCGGCGGGGACGCTGGGGTGGGGACGCGGTCGCGGAGGGCTTCATCCGTTTCTCGGTGGGCGCCGAGGATCCGGAAGACCTGATCGCCGACGTCCTGCGGGCCCTCGACGAGGCCGGAGCCGCCGGCTGAGGTGCCGGTGGCGGCAGGAACGGGGCGCTCCGAGCCTCCCCCCTCGTGGCTCGGAGCGCCCTCGGTTCCACGCGCGGAGACCGCCTGAACAAGGCTAGTTGACTGTGCGTCAGTGTCCAATCACGGTAGCGACAGAGGCCTATCGACTTATTTATAGTTGGACGGTCCTGAGGCGCAGTCAGCCGACCGCCTGAGTCGAACGGCCGCACGGCCGGGAGGGGGCGGACATGGATCTGGCCCTGCTGCGCACGTTCGTCACGGTGCACCGGGCCGGCTCCTTCACCCGCGCCGCCGCGCTCCTGGGCCTCTCCCAGCCCGCCGTCACGAGCCAGATCAGGACCCTGGAGCGGCAGCTGGGCCGGCCGCTGTTCCTCCGGCAGGCGCGCGGGGTCACGCCGACCACGATCGGCGACGAGCTGGCGCACCGCGCCGCACCCCATCTGGACGCCCTGGTCGAGATCGCCGAGACCGGCCTCGACGAGGAGAGCGGCGTCCGCACCCTCCATGTCGCCGGTCCCCCGGAGTTCATGGCGCTCCGTGCGCTGCCGGCGCTCACGCCGCTGGTCGGCCAGGGTCTCGCCGTACGGGCCTCCTTCGTGGGCAACGCGGAGGACATCCTCGACGGGCTCGCGGCGGGCCACCACGACCTGGCCCTGACGACCGCCCGTCCGCGCGGCGGCCTGTTCGCCGCAACCCCGCTCTGCGACGAGGAGCACGTCCTGGTCGCGGCCCCGCGCTGGGCGGCCCGGCTCGCCCCCGAAGTACTGCTCAGCAAGGGGGCGGTGGTCCTGGAGCAGCTCCCCGTGGTCGAGGTGCACGAGTCGCTGCCGTTCGTCTCGCGGTACTGGGCCGCCGTCTTCGAGACCAAGCCGGCGGCCGCCGCGACCGTGATCGCCCCCGACCTGCGAGCCGTACGGGATTCCGCGGCGTCCGGCGCCGGTCTCGCCGTCCTGCCGCGCTTCCTGTGCGAGGAGGCCTTGGCACAGGGGCGGCTCGTGGCGCTGCTCGATCCCCCGGTGCCTCCGCTGCGGACGTACTTCCTGGTCGTGCGGACCGGCACGCTCGCGCTGTCGCACATCGCGCGCGCTCATGAGGGTCTGTTGCAGGCCGCAGGGGCCTGGTGAGTTTCAGGACACCGCGGACGGGCCATTTTCTTCCCATGACCGAACGGCCCGTGATCAAGCGCACCGCACGCGCCATCCTGCTCGACGGGGACGATCTCGTCCTCATCAAACGCACCAAGCCGGGGATGGATCCCTACTGGGTCACGCCCGGTGGTGGCGTGGAACCCTCCGATTCCACCGTCGTCGAGGCCCTGCACCGCGAGGTGCTCGAGGAGCTCGGCGCCAAGATCACCGATGTGGTGCCCTGCTTCGTCGACACCGTCGAGCACATCGTCGACGGTGGGGTCTCCGGGGTGAAGGTCCAGCACTTCTTCGTGTGCCGGCTCGGCTCCATGGACCCGTCCCTGCGACACGGCCCCGAGATCGACGAGCCGATCGGCGAGTACGAGATCGTCCGGGTGCCGTTCAACCGGGTCGGCATCGCCGCCGTCCACCTCGTCCCTCTCTCCCTGCGCCACTACCTCGACGGCAACATCGAGGGGGTTCGCGCCATGCACGCCCCTGACCTGGGCTGATCCCCGCTCGCGGGGGTGAGCTCTGCCAGGAAGTCGTGCCGGATGCGGTCCGATGGCACCCCCGCGCCGCGCAGGGCGTCGACCCCGCGCCGGACCATGCCGAGCGGGCCCGAGAGGTAGGCGTCGCGCTCCTCCCAGGACCCGTAGCGGCAGACGGCGTCCGGGAGGCGCCCCTGTTCCTCGGTGACCGGGTGGACGGAGAGCCAGGGGAAGGTCTTCTGGAGCCGCAGCATCGTGTCGATGTCGTACAGGCCGTGACCGCTGCGCGCCCCGTAGAAGACGTCGACCGGCCGCCGGTCGCCGTGCTCGGCGACGTCCTCGACCAGGGCCTTGATCGGCGCGATCCCGGTGCCGCCGCCGAGGCAGAGCAGTCCGGTGTCGGTGGAGTGGTCCACCGTCATCGAGCCGGCCGGCGGGCCGAGCCGCAGGACGTCTCCGGGGCGCGCCCTGTGGACCAGCGCATTGGACACCCATCCCGCCGGGACCGCCTTGACGTGGAGGGAGAGCAGCCCGTCGGGCCGGGGCGCCGAGGCGAAGGAGTAGTGGCGCCATGTGCGCGGCCACCAGGGGGTCTCCAGTGTCGTGTACTGCCCTGCCAGGAAGGGGTACGGCTGGTCGGGCCGGAGGGTGACGACGGCGACGTCGGGGGTGCGGAGATCGTGGGAGACCACCTCGGCCTGCCACCAGGCGGGCGCGTGCTGCTCGTTCTCCGCCGCCGCGTCGATCATGATCTGGGAGATCGTCGTGTACGTACGGACCCAGGCCGCCTCGGTCTTCTCGTCCCAGCTCGCCGTGGCGTACCGGACGAGCGCCCCGATGAGGGCCTCGCCGACGGCCGGGTAGTGGGTGGCCCTCGTGCCGTACTTCCGGTGCCCCTTGCCGAGGTTCTCCAGGTACGCGGTGAGGACGGGTACGTCGTCCAGGTGCTCGGCCGCCGTCAGGAGGGCCTTCAGGAGCCGGTCCCGCTGGGTGTCCATGGCCGCGGGGAACATCTCGCGCAGCTCGGGGTTCCGGACGAAGAGCAGGGCGTAGAAGTACGAGGTCACCTGGTCGGCGACGGGTGCGATCTCCGCCAGGGTGCGGCGGACCAGAAACGCGTCGGAGGAGACCTCTTGAGCGGAGACCTCTTCGGGTATTCGGGCCTCCGTCCCGTCCGTCGTGGTGGTCGGAGCATCCATCATGTGCCTCGCCTCGCGCTGGCCGGCTTCCGTGCCCGCAGCATGACCCTGCCGAGCACCGCTTCGGACGGAAAGCGGTGTTCTCGGCCCATAGGGCCGGGTTTCTGGCTAAGCTGCGCTGTTTCGGACCAAGCCGTAGGCCTCGCGCAGGTCCCCGCCGGTGTAGCTGTGACGGGAGATCCCGGCGAGATGGTGGTCCGCGTTCACGGCCACGGTGTCCCGCACGATCGCGAAGAGCTCGGCGTCGGACATCGAGTCCCCGTAGGCCACACAGTCCGCCCACTCCACGTCGTACTCCGTGCACAGCTCCCGGGCGATCCGTACCTTCGCCGCCGCGTCGAGGATGCCGGGCCGGTGGATCGGCTCGGTGAAGGGGACGGCGGGCCAGAGCGAACCGTGTGCCGTGTCGACGCCCCAGTCGAGCAGGCGCTTGACGAAGAAGTCCGGCGAGAGGGAGATGACCGCGCAGTGCTCGCCCCGGGCCCGGATATCGGCCCAGACCTCGCGGATGCCCTCCAGCCAGGGCGCGCCCTCGAAGGCGGCGGCGACCTGGTCCGGGGTCAGCGCGGACCAGAGCGCGTGGGCCTGCACGGCGAACTCGTCCGGAGTGAGCCCCCGCAGGAACCCCTCCTCCAACGCGGCGATCTCTTCCACGAGTCCCAGTTGGCGGGAGATCTCCACAGCGGCGGCCGAGCCTCGGATCAGCGTGCCGTCGAGGTCGAAGAGGTGGAGTCTGCCGTGTCGGGACACGATGGATTCACTCGGTTTCACGTGCGGTTTCACGTGAAACATCGTCCGCATCCCAGGGAAGGGAATCAACGCTTCCCCGGGTAATCGGCCGGATCTCGTAAACCGGTGGACGGAAGATCACCGCTTCGGCCAGCCTGAAAGGCATGCCTACGCCCCCTGCCGCTCTCGCTCAGCTTCCCATCCGGCGCCTCACCACGGACGACCTCCTCGCCTGCGCCGACCTCTCCGAGAACAGGGGGTGGCTGCGCGAGGAGTACAAGTGGGGCCATCTCCTCACCTCGGGTACCGGATACGGCATCGACGACCCGTCCGGCACGGGGCTGATCACCTGCTGCGTGGTCACCTCCTACGGCCCGGGGCTCGCCGCGATCGGCATGGTGCTCGTCGCCGAGTCGTACGCACGCCAAGGGGTGGGCCGCCGGCTCATGGAGCACGTCCTGGCGGAGGCCGGCGACACCGCACTCACCCTGTACGCGACGACCAACGGGCAGCCCCTGTACGAGCAGCTCGGCTTCGTCGAGACGAGCCGGGCCGAGATGGTGAGCGGGCGGTTCAGCTTCACCACGCCCGCCCCGGACGCTCCCGTCCGCCCGGCGACCGCGGATGACCTCCAGGCGATCCTGCGCCTGGACCGCGAGGTCTTCGGCCTCGACCGCACGCACATCATCACGCGACTGCCCGCGTTCGCGGACCATCTCCGGGTCGCGGAGGAGAACGGCGAGATCACCGGTTTCGCGGCGGCGTGGCCCAACATGGACACGCATGTCGTCGGACCGCTGATCGCCAAGGACCCGGCCACGGCCCAGGCGCTGATCGCCTCCCTGGCCGCCGCCACCGACCGCCCGCTGCGCACGGACATCGACGTGCGCCACACGGAGCTGCTGAGCTGGGTGAAGGGGAACGGCATCGACTCGATCGCCAACACCTCGGTGATGGTCCGCTCCCTGCCGGACCTTCCCGGCGACTGGCGCCGGCGCTTCGCTCCGGTGACCGTCGCGGCGGGCTAGGACCCGCCCGGATCCGATTTACTTGCAGACGCCCATTATTGCGTTGCATCGTCTACGCTGGTCATGAGCCGCTCCGGCGCCGAGGAGAGACCGAGGAGAGACCATGACCGCCACGGACCCCGCACTGACCGCGCTCTCCCAGCGCTGGTGCGCCCTCTCCCTGCTGCACGGCAGGATCGAGGCCCACATCGAGCGCGCCCTGGAGTCCCGTCACGGCCTGAGCGTCCGCGAGTACTCGCTCCTCGACGTCCTCAGCCGCCAGCACAGCGGCCCGGGCGGTCACCTCCAGATGAAGCAGGTCGCCGACGCCGTCGTGCTGAGCCAGAGCGCCACCACCCGGCTCGTCACCCGGCTCGAGGACCGCGGCCTGCTCACCCGGTACCTCTGCGCCACCGATCGGCGCGGCATCTACACCGATGTCACCGAGTCCGGCCTGAAGCTCCTCGAAGAGGCCCGTCCCACCAACGACAGCGCGCTGCGCGAAGCCCTCGACGAAGCCGCGAAGAACCCGGAGCTCGCCCCGCTGGTCCAGGTCGTCGAGGGCGCAACCGTCACCGTCTGACCCGTAGGAGGCAGCGTCAGCCGGGCATACGTACGCTGCGGGCATGAGCGATCTTGAAATACGCCCCGCCGCCGCGACCGACCTGCCGGCCATCGTGGCCATGCTCGCCGACGATCCGCTGGGCGCACAGCGCGAGTCGCCCGACGACCTCTCCCCGTACCTCGCCGCCTTCGAGCGCCTCGCGAGCGACCCCCACCAGCACGTCGTCGTGGCGGTCCGCGGCGAGAAGGTCGTCGGGACGCTCCAGCTGACGGTGATCCCCGGGCTCTCCCGCCGGGGCACCACCCGCTCGATCATCGAAGGCGTCCGCATCCACGCCGACGAGCGCGGCAGCGGGCTCGGGACGCAGCTCATCGAGTGGGCCGTCGAGGAATCCGGCCGCCAGGGCTGCGGACTGGTCCAGCTGACCTCCGACGCCACCCGCACCGACGCCCACCGCTTCTACGAGCGGCTCGGCTTCGAGGCCTCCCACGTGGGCTTCAAGAAGAACCTCTGAGGCCACCCACGGTCCAACAGCGGACCGGGCACTGCGCGGACAGCGCGCCGGGAACCGCCCCGGCGCGCTGTTTCACGTGAAACACGAGGTGGCCCGTAGGGACCGCACCACCGGCCGGACGGCTCAGAGGCCGCGCCAGCCCGCCTCGTCCACCCCTCCCGGTACGGCGTCCCCCGGCTCGTACGGCTCCCGGGTGAAGACGAAGGACGCCAGGTCGAGGTGGCTCACACTGCCGTCGGGGCGCCGCACCACCCGGAGCGTCTCTCCCGCGTAGTAGCCGTTGAGCCCGACCCAGCCGCCCTCGGGCAGCGCACGGAAGCGAGCCCGCCGCCCGGCTCCCCTCAGCGGCTCCAGCACCACGGACCGCTCGGGCCCGAGCCGGAGCCCGTAGGAGTACGTGCCCCAGTACCAGGGCCCCGTCAGGGACAGCAGCTCCTCGTCGACCTCGGCCTCAGGAAGGGGCCGCCAGGGCTCCGGGAACCTCGGCTCGGCGTCCGCCACGATCCGTACGAGATCGGCCGCCACGGCTGCCGTCAGCGGCCCGGACGTGGCATTGGCGAGGGCGATGCCCGCCAGCCCGTCCTCCACGCTCACCCACAGGCAGGCGACGAAGCCCGGCAGCGAGCCGGTGTGCCCGATCAGCGTCCGGCCGTCCCTGCGCAGCAGCTGGAGACCGAGCCCGTAGCTCCCCTCCCAGTCGCCCTCACCGGCGGGAGAGGCAGGAACCCGCATCTCCTCCACGGAGGCCGCCACGAGCACCCGCTCGTCGCCCGCCGCGAGGAACACGGCGAACCGGCCGAGATCCGCCGCCGTCGACCACAACTGCCCGGCCGGCGCCATCAGTCCCAGATCCTCGGACGGCTCGGGCAGCATCACATCGGCCCAGGGGTGCACCGCCCAGCCGCCCGCGTGCGGGGCGACCGGGTCGAGCGTCGTACGGCTCATCCCCAGCGGCTCCAGGATCTCGCGCCGCAGCGCCTCCGCCCAGGAGACCCCCCGCACCTCCTCGATGAGCGAACCGAGCAGCGTGTAGCCGGGGTTGGAGTAGTGGAAGCCGCGCCCCGGAGTCCGGAGCGAGGGCCGCTCCCCCAGGACGTCGGAGAGCTCCGGGCGCAACGTGGCGGAAGACCTCTCCCACCACTGGCCGGGCGTCTCGGCCGCGAGACCACCGCTGTGGCCGAGGAGCTGAGCGATCGTCACCTCGCCGACGCCCGTCCCCTTGAGGTGGCGCTCCAGCGGGTCGTCGAGGGCGAGCAGTCCCTCGTCCCGCAGGCGCATCACGAGCACGGCCGTGAAGACCTTGGTGAGTGAGCCGATCCTGAACTGCGTGTCGGCGTCCGGCGCGTGCCCGTCCACACAGCTGCGCGAGCCGCTCCACACCAGCGCGCCGTCACGGACCACCGCCCCCACGAAGGAGGGCGCGCGCCCCTCGGACTGGGCGACCGCCACACGGTGCAGCAGGGCCCTCTCGGTACCGGGCAACAAAGCTTCGAAAGATGTCGTCATAGATCCCATCCAACGTGATGTCACATTCGAAGCTTCCCGATCCGTCCCCTCGACATCACCGGATCGGAAGGGAGTACGAACATGAGGGTTCTGCTGGCAGGAGCGAGCGGCGCACTGGGCCGGAGCGCCACCCGACAGCTGACCGCTGCCGGCCATGAGGTCGCGGGGCTCGGCCGGGGTGCCACGAACACGCTGCGCGCCGACCTCCTGGACGCCGACGCGGTCCTCAGGGCCGTGGACGGGCTCGCCTTCGACGCGGTCGTCCACGCGGCGACCGCGCTCAAGGGCGAGTCGATGGCACGCCACCAGAGCATGGTGCCGACCAACGCCCTGCGGACCCGGGGCACCGAGAACCTGCTCGCCGCCGCCCGCGCGACCGGTGCCCGCCGGTTCGTGGTCGAGTCGATGATGTTCGGCTACGGGTACGGGGACCACGGCACCGGCCTCATCACCGAGGAGAACACCCCCTTCGGCCCGCGCGGCACCAACGCCTGGCTGGAGCGCCACGTCGATGCCATGCGCACCAAGGAGCGCCTGGCCTTCACCGCGGAGGGACTGGAAGGGATCAGCCTGCGCTTCGGCTTCTTCTACGGCTCCGGAGTCACCGATACCGACGTGCTCCCCCTCCTGCGCAAGCGCTCCCTGCCCGTGGTCGCCGACCACGGACGCGCCTTCTCCTGGGTGGACGTCGACGACGCGGCACGGGCCGTCGTCCTCGCCGTCGAGAGCGGCACCCCCGGCCAGGCCTACAACATCGCCGACCGCACCCCGCTCCCCTTCGGCAGACACCTCCAGGAGGTCGCCGCGGCCTTCGGTGCCCCCAAGCCCCTGCGGGTCCCGCTCTGGCTGCTCAAGCCGGCTCCCCTGGCCCACACGGCCATGACCTCCCAGCTGCGCCTCGACGCGGGCAAGGCCGAACGGGAACTCGGCTGGTCGCCCACCCACGACGACAGCCTGGCGGGCGTACGGGCCCTCGCCGCCGCCCAACTGCCTCATCCGGCGGCACGGGTCCGGCGTCGGTAGTAGGCGATCGCGAGAGCGATGATCGCCGGTCCCCACACGGCGGTCGGGGCGACGCAGATCGTCGCGAGCGTCTCCCAGGCGTGGTTGGTGCAGCCGACGGTCTCCATGACGCCGAGCGCGGTGAGCCTGCGACCGCCGCCGAGGGGGACGTCGGTGAACAGCAGGGTGAGGATCAGCCCGTCGAGGACCGACCGGCCTCCGGTCAGGTCTGGGCCATGTCCACGAAGCGGGAGTAGTGGCCCTGGAAGGCGACGGTGATCGTGGCCGTCGGACCGTTACGGTGCTTGCCGACGATGATGTCGGCCTCGCCCGCTCGCGGTGACTCCTTCTCGTAGGCGTCCTCGCGGTGCAGCAGGATGACCATGTCCGCGTCCTGCTCGATCGAGCCGGACTCACGCAGGTCGGAGACCATCGGCTTCTTGTCGGTGCGCTGCTCGGGGCCACGGTTCAGCTGGGAGAGCGCGATCACCGGCAGCTCCAGCTCCTTGGCGAGGAGCTTGAGGTTTCGCGACATGTCGGAGACCTCTTGCTGACGGCTCTCCTGCCGCTTCGAACCACCGGACTGCATCAGCTGCAGGTAGTCGATGATCACGAGTTTGAGGCCGTTGCGCTGCTTGAGCCGGCGGCACTTCGCCCGGATCTCCATCATCGACAGGTTGGGGGAGTCGTCGATGTACAGGGGCGCCTGGGAGACATCGGGCATGCGGCGGGCGAGGCGCGTCCAGTCCTCGTCGGTCATCGTGCCGGAGCGCATGTGGTGGAGCGCGACCCGGGCCTCCGCCGAGAGCAGGCGCATCGCGATCTCGTTGCGGCCCATTTCGAGGGAGAAGATGACGCTGGGCAGGTTGTGCTTGATCGAGGCCGCCCGGGCGAAGTCCAGGGCGAGGGTCGACTTACCCATGGCGGGACGGGCCGCGATGATGATCATCTGGCCGGGGTGCAGACCGTTGGTGAGCGAGTCGAGGTCGGTGAAGCCGGTCGGCACACCCGTCATCTCGCCGCTGCGGGAGCCGATCGCCTCGATCTCGTCGAGGGCCCCCTCCATGATGTCGCCGAGCGGCAGGTAGTCCTCGGTGGTGCGCTGCTCGGTGACCGCGTAGATCTCGGCCTGGGCCGAGTTCACGATCTCGTCGACGTCTCCGTCGGCCGCGTAGCCCATCTGCGTGATCTTGGTGCCGGCCTCCACGAGGCGGCGCAGGACGGCGCGCTCGTGGACGATCTCGGCGTAGTACGAGGCGTTGGCCGCGGTCGGTACCGACTGGACCAGGGTGTGGAGGTAGGAGGCGCCGCCGACGCGGGTGATCTCACCGCGCTTGGTGAGTTCGGCGCCGACGGTGATGGGGTCGGCGGGCTCGCCCTTGGCGTACAGGTCGAGGATCGCCGCGTAGACGGTCTCGTGGGCGGGCTTGTAGAAGTCGTTGCCCTTGATGATCTCCACGACGTCCGCGATGGCGTCCTTGGAGAGCAGCATGCCGCCGAGGACGGACTGCTCGGCGTCGAGGTCCTGCGGGGGGACGCGCTCGAATCCGGAGAGTCCACCGTCCCACGGGCCGTCGTTGCCGCGCTCGTGCTGGTCGTCGCGCCCGCGGCCCCGGCCGCGTCCTTCTCCTCGGGTACGGGTGGGCAACCGGTCGCTTGGTCCGCTGTCGGCCCAGGGGTCGTCCATGGGCTCGGTAACGCTCACCAAGCCACCTCCTCCCGTCCGCTCCGCGGACCTCGCCGTGCCACTCTTTCTTACGCCACGGCCTTCATCAACAAGTGGCTTTGCGACCGCTGCTGGCGCGTCGGGCGCCGGACCACGGTAGGCCCGCGAGGAGCGTCAGCCAATCTGGTTATCCACAGGGCCTGTGGGTGAACGGCCAGATGCTGTGGAGAACTCCCCGGATCCTGTGCACGGAGCGGGGGACAGCCATGTGGACAAACTCATAACACCCCCACCCTTACCCATCTGACCTGCATCTTTTCCATCCACGGCCTGTGGGGGAGAAAAAGTTCTCCACCCGGACCAAGATCAGAACAAACGGCCCACACCCGAAGCCCCGCTCCCCAGTAAAGTAATAGCCTCTTGGCCATTGTGTCGCTTACCTGTGGAAGATTAGATTGACCCCATGATCCAGGCCCCCGCGACCTCCAAGGCCGTCCGCCGACAGCACGACCGCGAGATCGTCTCCCTCGCCCTGCCGGCCTTCGGTGCGCTCGTCGCCGAGCCGCTCTTCCTCATGGTCGACAGCGCCATCGTCGGCCACCTCGGAACCCCCCAGCTCGCGGGTCTCGCGATCGCCGCCGCCCTGCTGTCCACCGCCGTCAGCGTCTTCGTCTTCCTCGCCTATGCGACCACGGCGGCCGTCGCCCGGCGCGTCGGCGCGGGCGACCTCCAGGCCGCCATCCGACAGGGCATGGACGGCATCTGGCTCGCCCTCCTCCTCGGCGCCGCCGTCGTCGCCCTTACCCTGCCCACCGCCCCCTGGCTCATCGACCTCTTCGGCGCCTCCGACACCGCCGCCCCCTATGCCGTGACCTATCTGCGGATCTCCAGCCTCGGCATCCCCGCCATGCTGGTCGTCCTGGCCGCCACCGGCGTCCTGCGGGGCCTCCAGGACACCCGTACGCCGCTCTACGTGGCCATCGGCGGCTTCGCGGTCAACGGGGCGCTCAACGTCGGACTGGTCTACGGCGCCGGCCTGGGGATCGCCGGCTCGGCCTGGGGCACGGTCATCGCCCAGTGCGGCATGGCCGTCGCCTACCTCTTCGTGGTCGTACGGGGTGCCCGGCGCCACGGCGCCTCCCTCCGCCCGGACGCGGCCGGCATCCGGGCCTCCGCCCAGGCCGGCGCCCCGCTCCTGGTCCGTACGCTCTCGCTCCGCGCGGTCCTGATGATCGCCACCGCCGTCGCCGCCCGGATGGGTGACGCCGAGGTCGCCGCCCACCAGATCATCCTGTCCCTGTGGAGCCTGATGGCCTTCGCCCTCGACGCGATCGCCATCGCCGGCCAGGCCATCATCGGCCGCTACCTGGGTGCGAACGACGCCGAGGGCGCCCGCCAGGTCTGCCGACGCATGGTCCAGTGGGGCGTGCTCTCCGGAGTGGTGCTCGGCGCGCTCCTCATCGCCGCCCGCCCCCTGTTCGTCCCGCTCTTCACCAGCGACACCACCGTCCAGGACACCCTGCTCCCCGCCCTGCTGGTGGTCGCGCTGTCCCAGCCGATCTCCGGGGTCGTCTTCGTCCTCGACGGCGTCCTCATGGGCGCGGGCGACGGCCCCTATCTGGCCTGGGCCATGCTGCTGACCCTCGTGGTCTTCGCCCCGGTCGCCCTGCTCGTTCCGGTGCTCGGTGGCGGGCTGACCGCCCTCTGGTGGGCGATGACCCTGATGATGACCGTCCGGATGGTGACGCTCTGGCTGCGCTCACGCTCCGGCCGCTGGATCGTCACGGGCGCCACACGCTGAACGTTTCACGTGAAACAGCGGAAGGGCCGCACCCCGAGGGGTACGGCCCTTCCTTACTGCTGAGCGCAGACTGCCAAGGGCAGCGTTACGCGGCGACGACCTCGACGCCGAGCTTCGCGGCAACCTCGGGGTGCAGACGCACGAAGACCTGGTGCGAGCCCAGGGTCTTGATCGGCGAACCGAGCTCGACGCGACGCTTGTCGACGTCGGGGCCACCCGCGGTCTTGATCGCCGAGGCGATGTCGGCCGGGGTCACGGAGCCGAAGAGACGGCCGGCGTCGCCGGAGCGAACGGCCAGGCGAACCTTCGTGCCCTCGAGCTGGGCCTTGATCTCGTTGGCCTGCTCGATGGTCGCGATCTCGTGGATCTTGCGGGCGCGGCGGATCTGCGCCACGTCCTTCTCGCCACCCTTGGTCCAGCGGATCGCGAAACCACGCGGGACCAGGTAGTTGCGAGCGTAGCCGTCCTTGACGTCGACGACGTCGCCGGCGGCGCCGAGGCCAGAGACCTCGTGGGTCAGGATGATCTTCATTTTTCGGTCACCCTTTCCTTATCGCGCGGTGGACGTGTAGGGCAGCAGCGCCATCTCACGGCTGTTCTTGACGGCCGTGGCGACGTCACGCTGGTGCTGCGTGCAGTTGCCGGTGACGCGGCGGGCACGGATCTTGCCGCGGTCGGAAATGAACTTCCGCAGCATGTTCGTGTCCTTGTAGTCCACGTACGCGGTCTTGTCCTTGCAGAACGCGCAGACCTTCTTCTTAGGCTTGCGCACAGGCGGCTTCGCCATGGTGTTTCTCCTGTGTGATCAAGAAGTGGGGATACGAGCTGCTTCGAGGGCGTGTGCCCTAGAAGGGAGGCTCGTCCGAGTAGCCGCCGCCGGAGTTCCCACCCCAGCCGCCGCCTCCGCCGCCCTGCTGGCCGCCGGAACCGCCGGAACCGCCAGAAGGAGCACCGGTCGCCCACGGGTCGTCGGCGGGAGCACCGCCACCACCCTGCGGGGCACCGCCGCCGGAGTTTCCACCCCAGCTGCCGCCACCCTGCTGCTGGCCACCGCCGCCGTAGCCGCCCTGACCACCGCGACCAGTGGTCTTGGTGACCTTGGCCGTGGCGTTCTTGAGGCTGGGGCCGACTTCCTCGACGTCCAGCTCGTAGACCGTGCGCTTGACGCCCTCACGGTCCTCATAGGACCGCTGCTTCAGCCGGCCCTGCACGACAACGCGCATGCCTCGCTGAAGCGACTCGGCGACGTTCTCCGCCGCCTGACGCCAGACCGAGCAGGTGAGGAAGAGGCTCTCGCCGTCCTTCCACTCGTTGGTCTGACGGTCGAAGGTGCGGGGGGTGGACGCGATACGGAACTTCGCGACCGCCGCACCGGACGGGGTGAAGCGCAGCTCGGGGTCGTCGACAAGATTGCCGACGACCGTGATGACGGTCTCGCCTGCCATGGGGGAACCTCTCGGCGGGATTGCTTCTGGCTGCTTGTAGCTACTCGAACCCGATGACCTCTGAGCTAGAAGCTCAGTGGGTCTCGGGGCGGAGGACCTTGGTCCGGAGGACCGACTCGTTCAGGTTCATCTGGCGGTCGAGCTCCTTGACGACCGCAGGCTCGGCCTGCAGGTCGATGACCGAGTAGATGCCCTCGGGCTTCTTCTTGATCTCGTACGAGAGACGACGACGGCCCCAGGTGTCGACCTTCTCGACCTTTCCGTTGCCCTCACGGACGACGGAGAGGAAGTTCTCGATCAGGGGGGCGACAGCGCGCTCCTCCAGATCGGGGTCGAGGATGACCATCACCTCGTAGTGACGCATGTGGAACCCACCTCCTTTGGACTCAGCGGCCACGGTCGTTCCGTGGCAGGAGGGTCGTGATGCGTAAGCAACGGTATCCGCCACCACTGACAATCCCCCTCGACGAACGAGGGGCACGGTCGGGATCCAGGACGGACCAGGGCAGACACCGGTGCAGACCGTACAGAGTACCTGCACATCGGCCTCCGGTTGAAATTCCCCGGTGAGGGGACGCAATCTGTACACATCGGATGTCGGCGGCGCTAAGATGCGCCGCCGTCCGGCAGGCACGCCAGGAGGTGCCCTCATGGCACAGGCAATGCGACCCGACCCGGCCACTCCCTCTTCGCGACCGACGGCAAGCCCCACCCCCTCCAGGACACGCTCCTCGGCGTGACGCTGGTGCTGGGAGTCCTCTCCTTCGTCACCGCCCAGTTCCACAACCTCCACCTGCTGACTTCCTGGGCGGGGCTCATCGGCATCCTGACCGGGGCGTACGGCCAATTCATCTCCGCCACGACCCGCGAGCGCTTCGCCCTGGTCGTCGGACTCGGCCTGGCCGGGGTGGGCTTCTACCTCGGCATGGCACACGGCGGACTCTTCGGGGGCGTCATCAGCTACTGAGTCCGGCGGCACGTCAGGGCGGGCCCAGCGGCACGTCAGGGCGCACACGCCCATCCGGGGCGCTCCCCGGTCACAGTAGGCTTCGGCGCGAGAGCCGGAGCCCCTGACCGATGGGGACACACCTGCCGAGGAGCGCCCCGCATGAGCCTGACCCTGAGGACCATCAGCCGTGAGCAGCATCTGGGATTCATCCAGAGCCAGCCCGCGGCGAGCCACTGCCAGGTCCCGGCGTGGGCTGATGTGAAGACCGAGTGGCGCTCGGAGAACCTCGGTTGGTTCGACAAGAACGGCGAGCTCGTCGGCGCCGGCCTGGTGCTCTACCGCCAGCTCCCGAAGATCAAGCGCTACCTCGCGTACCTGCCCGAGGGTCCGGTCATCAACTGGCACGCGCCGAACCTCGACGACTGGCTGCAGCCGATGCTGGCGCACCTCAAGCAGCAGGGCGCCTTCTCGGTGAAGATGGGCCCGCCCGTCGTCATCCGCCGCTGGGACGCCGCGGCCATCAAGTCCGGCATCCAGGACCCGGACGTGAAGCGCCTCAAGGACGTCGAGGCCACCCACATCGAGCCGCGCGCCTTCGAGGTCGCGGACCGGCTGCGGAAGATGGGCTGGCAGCAGGCCGAGGACGGCGGCGCCGGCTTCGGTGACGTCCAGCCCCGCTACGTCTTCCAGGTCCCCCTCGCGAACCGCTCGCTCGACGACGTCCTCAAGGGCTTCAACCAGCTGTGGCGCCGCAACATCAAGAAGGCCGAGAAGGCCGGCGTCGAGGTCGTCCAGGGCGGCTACGAGGACCTGGCCGAGTGGCAGCGGCTCTACGAGATCACGGCCGTCCGCGACCACTTCCGGCCGCGCCCGCTCTCGTACTTCCAGCGCATGTGGACCGTCCTCAACAACGAGGACCCCAACCGCATGCGGCTGTACTTCGCGCGCCACAACGGCGTGAACCTGTCCGCCGCGACCATGCTCGTCGTCGGCGGCCACGTCTGGTACTCCTACGGCGCCTCCGACAACATCGGACGCGAGGTCAGGCCCTCGAACGCGATGCAGTGGCGGATGCTGCGCGACGCCTACGCGATGGGCGCGACCGTCTACGACCTGCGGGGCATCTCGGACTCGCTCGACGAGACCGACCACCTCTTCGGGCTCATCCAGTTCAAGGTGGGCACGGGCGGCGAGGCCGTCGAGTACGTCGGCGAGTGGGACTTCCCGCTGAACAAGCTGCTGCACAAGGCGCTCGACATCTACATGTCCCGCCGCTGAGCGGCGTCGCTTCGGCGACTGTTCCGTAGTCTCGTACATATCTTTGATACACCGCTGCCACCAGAAAGGTTCCGGGCCGGCCATGGCGCTCTCCCTCTACGTCGACACCGCTCGCTGGCGCGCGCACCAGAAGACCGTCATCGACCAGTTCCCCGGTCTGATCCCGGTCTGCAAGGGCAACGGCTACGGCTTCGGGCACGAGCGCCTCGCCGACGAGGCCGCCCGCTTCGGCGCCGACATGCTCGCGGTCGGCACCACCTACGAAGCCGCGCGCATCAAGGACTGGTTCAGCGGCGACCTGCTGGTCCTCACCCCCTTCCGCCGGGGCGAGGAACCGGTTCCGCTGCCGGACCGGGTCATCCGCTCCGTGTCCTCCGTGGACGGCGTCCACGCCCTGGTGGGCGCCCGCGTCGTGATCGAGTGCATGAGCTCGATGAAGCGTCACGGCGTCCACGAGGAGGAGCTCCAGCAGCTCCACGCCGCCATCGAGGACGTACGCCTCGAAGGCTTCGCCCTCCACCTCCCGCTGGACCGCCCGGACGGCACCGACGCCGTCGAGGAGGTCATCGCCTGGATGGACCGGCTGCGGGCCGCCCGCCTGCCGCTGCACACCATGTTCGTGAGCCACCTGCGGGCCGAGGAGCAGGCCAGGCTCCAGCAGCAGTTCCCGCAGACCCGCTTCCGCGCGCGGATCGGCACCCGGCTCTGGCTGGGCGACCACGAGGCCACCGAGTACCGGGGCGCCGTCCTCGACGTGACCCGGGTCGCCAAGGGGGACCGGTTCGGCTACCGCCAGCAGAAGGCCGCGTCCGACGGCTGGCTGGTCGTCGTCGCCGGCGGCACCTCGCACGGCGTGGGCCTGGAGGCCCCCAAGGCGATGCACGGCGTCATGCCGCGCGCCAAGGGCGTCGCACGGGCCGGTCTGGCCACGGTCAACCGGAACCTGTCGCCGTTCGTCTGGGCGGGCAAGCAGCGCTGGTTCGCCGAGCCGCCGCACATGCAGGTGTCGATCCTGTTCGTGCCCTCCGACGCCACGGAGCCTCGCGTCGGCGACGAGCTGGTGGCGCATCTTCGCCACACCACGACGCAGTTCGACCGGCTCGTGGAGCGCTGAGCCGGCCGAGCACGTTCACCCCCGGGGGTCCGGACCCGTTTCCGGCTCTCCGGGGGTTTCTCGTTCTCCCGGGGTTTCCAGTTCTTCAGGAGTTTCTCGTTCTCCGGGCGTGCCCCACTCCACCCGCGGCCCCTCCACCGTCCGTGCGGCGTGCCGTGCCGGGTGCGCCGCCCTGCCCGTGACGAAGACGTCCTCCGCGCCGTCCAGGACGCCCCCCGAGGGGTCGTCCGAGCCGTCCTGCCGGACCGGGTCCTTCTCGGGCATGAGGATGTCGCGTACGACCATGACGCACAGGTACAGCGTGCCGAGCAGGTGCAGGACGATCGCGAACTGGTAGCCGTCGACCGGCAGTCCCTGCTTGTTGCCGCTGTTCATGAAGGCCAGGTACATCCAGATACTCAGGAAGTACATGACCTCGCACGCCTGCCAGATCAGGAAGTCGCGCCAGCGCGGCCGGGCGAGGGCCGCGAGCGGGACGAGCCACAGCACGTACTGCGGCGAGTAGACCTTGTTGGTCAGGACGAACGCGGCGACGATCAGGAAGGCCAGCTGGACGAAGCGGGGCCTGCGGGGGGCGTTGAGCGCCAGGAAGCCGAGGGCGACCACCGCGACCACCATCAGCATCAGCGCGTACAGGTTGGCCTTCTCCGGCGGGATCGACGTGCCCGTCCGCTGGCTGACCAGCAGCCAGACCGAACCGAAGTCGACGTTCCGGTCACGGCTGAAGAGGTAGAACTGCTTCCACCCCTCGGGAGCCATCAGCATCACGGGCAGGTTCACGACCAGCCACGCGCCCGCCGCGCCGAGCACGGCCGTCCCGTACTCCCGCCACTTCCCCGCGCGCCAGCAGAGCAGCAGCAGCGGGACGAGCAGCAGTATCGGGTAGAACTTCGCGGCCGTGGCCAGGCCGAGCAGGATGCCGAAGCCGAGCGGCCGGCCGCGCGACCACAGGAGGACGGCGGCGGACGTCAGGGCGACGGCCAGTATGTCCCAGTTGATCGTGGCGGTGAGCGCGATGGAGGGCGCCAGGGCGACCAGGAGACCGTCCCAGGGGCGGCGCCGGTGCGTCCGTGTCACGCAGACCGCGAGGACGGCCGCGCAGACCATCAGCATGCCAGCGTTGACCATCCAGAACGTCTGCTCGCGGTGGTCCATGGTGCCGCTGCCGGGCGTCAGCCAGGCCGCGACCTCCATGAAGAGGCCCGTCAGGACCGGGTACTCCAGGAACGGTATGTCGCCGGTCAGCCGGTCGAAGTAGGGCACCAGGCCGTCGGCGAACCCGCGTCCGGAGAAGAGGTGCGGGATGTCCGAGTAACAGGCGTGGGTGTACTGCGAGGTGGTGCCGCGGAACCAGGCCCAGTTGTAGCAGGGCAGTTTCTGCACCATGCCGAGGGCGAACATCCCGATGGCCACGAGGGCGATCACCCGCACCGGCGTGAACTGACCGCCGCCGATCAGGGCGCGGCGGCCGAAGGGGCCGCCGATCAGCTCGCTGCCCGCGGCGGCCACCTCGTCCCGATGGGTGGGGATGACCGCCGGCGGGCCCTGCGGCCGGTCCTGCGGCTCGCGCGTCTTCTGGAGGCTCGGCATGGGGGACATCCTGCCGTACGTCCCTGGGAAAGCGGCGAGGGCCGCCGCGTCCGGCCCGTACGGAAAGTACGGACGGACGCGACGGCCCTCGCTGCGTGCCCGGGTGAAGGCGCGGCCCGGGTCAGGGAGTCCAGACCCCGTTCCCGCCGCTTCCGCCGCCGGGCTTGCCGGTGGAGCCGCCCGGGTCCTCCGTCGTCGGGTCGCCGGTCGGTGTCGGCTCGTCCGTCGTGGTCGGCGGCGTGGTCGTGGGCTCACCGGTGTTGCCGCCCGGGTCGCCACCCGGGTTGTTGCAGTCCCAGTCGAAGACGTCACAGGTCGTCTTGTCCGGCTTCGGCGGCTTCGTCGCCGTCGTCGGGGGATTCGTCGTCGGCGTGGCCGGGGGAGTCGTCGTCGGTGCCGTCGTCGTCGGCGCGGCCGTGGTCTCCGTGGGCGTCGGGGTGGGCGTCGGCGACGGCGTCGGGCTGGTGGCTCCGCCGCCGAAGACCGGCTTGGCGTCGTCCAGCTTCTCGGGCTCCGGGAACTTCACGTCCGGCATGTCCGCGACGGCTTCCGTCATGTAGTCGTTCCAGATCTGCGACGGGAACGACGAACCGTGAATCGTGTCCTTGCCACCCGTGCCGTACATCTCCTCGAACTCGCGGTTCTTCTTCGACTCGTCGTCGTCGAAGCGGAACATGTCGATGGCGGTGGACAGCTGCGGGGTGTAGCCCACGAACCAGGCCGACTTGTTGCCGTCGGTCGTACCGGTCTTGCCGGCCACGGCACGGCCCGGGATCGCGGCCTTGCGGCCGGTGCCCTCCGGGTCCTCCACGACGGACCGGAGCACGTCGGTGACGTTGCTGGCGATGGCCGGCGAGAAGGCCTGCACGGTCTTGCTCTCGTGCTTGTAGACGGTCTTCCCGCCCTTGACCACCTTCGTCACGAAGAACGGGTCGTTCTGCTCTCCGTTGTTGGCGAAGGTCGCGTAGGCGCCCGCCATCCGGATGGCGCTCGGGCTGGAGATACCGAGGGAGAAGGAGGGCACCTCGCCCTTGACGAGCGAGTTCTCGCGCAGACCGGCACTGACCGCAGCCGCGCGGACCCTGTCGATGCCGATGTCCATGCCCAGCTGAACGTACGGCGAGTTGGCCGACTTGATCATGGCCCGACGAAGGGTCATGGAGCCGTAGCTCTCGTCGCCGTCATTGGTCTGGAGCCACTCCTCGCCCTTCTCGTTCTGCCAGATCTCGCCGTTGTACTCCCGGATCTTCAGACCGTTCTTGCCGGAGTAGCGGCTCTTGTCGGGGTCCACGATCGTGCGGGAGGCCGCGTCCTGGGTGGGACCGAGGTCCTTGTCCCGGACTCCGTCCTTCATCGCGGCGGCCAGCACGAAGGGCTTGAAGGTCGATCCGACCTGGGCACCGGTCTGGTCGGCGTTGTTGGTGAAGTGCTTCGTCGCGTTCTGGCCGCCGTAGATCGCGACGACCGCGCCGGTCTTCGCGTCGACGGAGGCACCGCCGAACTGGACGTGGGTGTCCTTCGTCGGCCGCTTCTTCGGGTCGATGTTCTCCTTGTAGACCCTCTGGACCGCCTTCTCGAGCTGGTTCACCTTCTTCTTGTCGAAGGTGGTGTAGATCTCGTAGCCGCCGCGCTCCAGCTCCTTGGTGCCGACCCCATCGGTGTTGCTGTTGATGTAGTTCGCCTTGGCCGAGCTGACGAGGTAGCCGATCTGGCCGGTCAGCGCCGCGTCCTGCTTGCGCTTCTGGACCTTGGGCAGCGTCGTGTACTTGGCGCGTTCCTCGGCCGTGATCTTGCCGTCCTTGACCATCTCGTCGAGGATCCAGCTCCACCGCTTGGTGGCACGGTCGAGGTTCTTCTCGGGCGTGGCCTCGGGGTCGATCTCCGGGTAGCCGGCCGGGTCGTAGTACGTCGCGCCCTTCAGCACCGCGGCGAGCAGCGCCGACTCACTGGCGTTGAGGTACTTGGCGTCCTTGTTGAAGTACGCGCGGGAGGCCGCCTGGATGCCGTAGGCACCACGCCCGTAGTACGACGTGTTCAGGTAGCCGGCCATGATCTGGCCCTTGCCCAGCTCGTTGCCGACCTTCATGGAGATGAAGAGTTCCTTCACCTTCCGGGTGAGGGTCTGCGACTGGTCGTTGAGCCGGTTGTTCTTCACGTACTGCTGGGTGATGGTCGAACCACCCTGGGTCTCGCCGCCCTTGGCCATGTTCCACACGGCGCGGCCCATGCCCATCGGGTCGATGCCCGAGTCGTCCCAGAAGGTCTTGTTCTCGGCCGAGACAACGGCCTCCTGCATGACCCGCGGGATCTGCTCGATGCCGACGATCTGCCGGTTGGTGCCGCTGCCGGTCGCGACCATGCGCGAGCCGTCGGCCCAGTAGTAGATGTTGTTCTGCGAGGTCGCGGAATCGTCCTGCTCAGGGATGCCGACCTGGGAGTACGCGAAGACCGCGCCGCCCATCAGCACACCGACGAACACCAGGAACGTGCCCGTCACGAGCTTCCACGACGGCATCCAGCGACGCCAGCCGTACTTGTCGTACCGCGGGTAGTCGATGATCCGCTTCTTGCCCGGCGGACGACCACCGGAGCCGCGCCCCGGACCACTGCCGCGACCGCCGCCACCACCGCCGCCACCGCGCCGTCCTCCACCGGGACCGGCGGGACCACCAGGGCCCCCGGGGCCGGCTTCGGCACCCTTTCGGCGGCCGCCGCGCTGCGCGGCCCGTCGGGCCTCCGCGCGGCCGCCGTAGGGCCGCGGCTCCTCCCCATGGGAAGAAGGCGGCCCGTACGAGGCCGAAGGGGCCCCCCTACCGACGACATCCTGGGCCGGGGCCGACCTGCGGCCCACCGGCTGCTGGGCAGCGCGTCGTGCCGCCGCGCGGCCACCGGTCGGCGGCTCCTGCGGCGGCATTCTGCGACGATGCTCGCTCATCGAACGACTACTCCTCGGGCAGGCGCGTACGCCTGGAAGCGGCAGTTGAGTTCCGGTCCCCCCGAAATGCGCACGGACGGAACCCCATCGGAGGTCCCTCCGGAACGCAGCCGGTCACCCGCAGCACTGACGCCCCACGGCATCGCTTGGTTCCCGGTGGTCTGCATGCCGCACAGACTACGCACGACCAAAACCCACGTAGGGCCGGAGTTCACCCCAAATCAGGCAAGTCGATCCCTGTGAATTGACGATGTGACGCCGGTCACGGCGGTCCCACTTGTCGGGACAGTGCGGCCGTTCTATCGTGCTGATGTATCGAGTCGATACATCAGCACGGCATAAGGGTCCCGAGAAGCGGAGGAGGCGACGGATGAGCAGGCGCTCAGGCATCCTCGAGTTCGCCGTTCTCGGCCTGCTCCGCGAGGCCCCGATGCACGGGTACGAGCTGCGGAAGCGCCTCAACACCTCGCTGGGGGTCTTCCGGGCCTTCAGCTACGGGACGCTGTATCCCTGCCTCAAGACGCTGGTCGCCAACGGCTGGTTGATCGAGGAGCCGGGCAGCGCCCCCGAGGAGGCGCTCGCCGCTTCACTCGCAGGACGCCGGGCCAAGATCGTCTACCGGTTGACACCGGAAGGTAAGGAGCACTTCGAGGAGCTCCTCACCCACACCGGCCCCGACGCCTGGGAGGACGAGCACTTCGCCGCCCGCTTCGCCTTCTTCGGCCAGACCGAGCGCGAAGTACGGATGCGGGTGCTCGAAGGCCGCCGCAGCCGACTGGAGGAGCGCCTGGAGAAGATGCGCGCCTCCCTGGCCCGGACCCGCGAGCGACTCGACGACTACACACTTGAGCTGCAGCGCCACGGCATGGAGTCCGTGGAGCGCGAAGTGCGCTGGCTGAACGAGCTCATCGAGAGCGAGAGGGCGGGACGGGATCAGCGATCCGGCCCCGACGCCCCCGCTCTGCACGACAACGATTCTGGAGAAACGGGCGGCCTGCCCCGGCACGGGGGCAGTACCCGGCCGGATCCGTCCGACGACACCGCCAAGTGAAACCCTGCACACAGCAGGGCTTCCACGATCACAACAGGGAGCAACCGGAAATGGGTTCGGTTCGCGTAGCCATCGTCGGCGTGGGCAACTGCGCCGCCTCGCTGGTCCAGGGCGTCGAGTACTACAAGGACGCCGACCCGGCGGCCAAGGTGCCCGGCCTGATGCACGTCCAGTTCGGCGACTACCACGTCGGTGACGTCGAGTTCGTCGCCGCCTTCGACGTCGACGCGAAGAAGGTCGGCCTCGACCTCTCCGACGCCATCGGCGCCAGCGAGAACAACACCATCAAGATCTGCGACGTCCCGAACGCGGGCGTCACGGTCCAGCGCGGTCACACGCTCGACGGTCTCGGTAAGTACTACCGCATGACCATCGAGGAGTCCGCCGAGGAGCCGGTCGACGTCGTCCAGGTCCTCAAGGACCGCCAGGTCGACGTTCTCGTCTGCTACCTGCCCGTGGGCTCCGAGGCCGCTGCGAAGTTCTACGCGCAGTGCGCCATCGACGCCAAGGTCGCGTTCGTCAACGCTCTCCCGGTCTTCATCGCCGGCACCAAGGAGTGGGCGGACAAGTTCACCGAGGCGGGCGTCCCGATCGTCGGCGACGACATCAAGTCGCAGGTCGGCGCCACCATCACGCACCGCGTGATGGCGAAGCTGTTCGAGGACCGCGGTGTCCGTCTTGAGCGCACCATGCAGCTCAACGTCGGCGGCAACATGGACTTCAAGAACATGCTCGAGCGCGACCGCCTCGAGTCCAAGAAGATCTCGAAGACGCAGGCCGTCACCTCGCAGATCCCGGACCGCGAGCTGGGCGAGAAGAACGTCCACATCGGCCCGTCGGACTACGTGGCCTGGCTGGACGACCGCAAGTGGGCGTACGTGCGCCTCGAGGGCCGCGCCTTCGGTGACGTTCCGCTGAACCTGGAGTACAAGCTCGAGGTCTGGGACTCCCCGAACTCCGCGGGTGTCATCATCGACGCCCTGCGCGCCGCGAAGATCGCCAAGGACCGCGGCATCGGCGGCCCCATCCTCTCCGCGTCGAGCTACTTCATGAAGAGCCCGCCGGTGCAGTACTTCGACGACGAGGCCCTGGCCAACGTCGAGAAGTTCATCAAGGGTGAGGTCGAGCGCTAAGCGCCCGCCACGCTTGTCGAAGAGGGTCCCCGCGGCGCTGCCCGGGGGCCCTCTTCGTATGTGAGTCTTGCTGCCATGTCCGTCGTACGTGATCTGCGCGTACTCCTGCGCCTGACGAACTTCCGCCGCCTGCTCGCCGTCCGGCTGCTCTCGCAGTGCGCCGACGGCGTCTACCAGGTGGCCCTCGCCACGTACGTCGTCTTCTCCCCCGAGAAGCAGACCTCGCCCACCGCCATCGCCTCCGCCATGGCCGTACTCCTGCTCCCGTACTCGCTGGTCGGACCCTTCGCCGGAGTCTTCCTCGACCGCTGGCAGCGCCGCCAGGTCTTCCTGTACGGGAACCTCCTGCGGGCCCTGCTCGCCTGCGGGACCGCCGTCCTCGTCGTCGCCTCCGTCCCCGACTGGCTCTTCTACGCCTCCGCCCTCTCCGTCACGGCGGTCAACCGCTTCGTGCTCGCGGGACTCTCGGCCGCGCTCCCCCGCGTCGTCGACGAGGAGCGACTGGTCGTGGCGAATTCGCTCTCCCCTACGGCCGGCACGCTCGCCGCGACTGTCGGGGGCGGTCTGGCCTTCGGCGTCCGACTGATCGCCGACAACTCCGACGCGGTCGTGGTGGCCTTCGGCGCCGCCCTCTACCTCCTGGCCGCCCTCGCCTCCCTGCGGATCCCCCAGGGGCTCCTCGGACCCGACTCCACGGTCACCCCGCAGCGGCTCACCTCCGCCCTGGCCTCCACGGCCCGCGGGCTGGCCGAGGGACTGCGACACCTCGCCGAACGACGGCCGGCCGCGCGAGCGCTGACCGCGGTCGCGCTGATGCGCTTCTGCTACGGCGCCCTGCTCGTCACCGTGCTGATGCTCAGCCGCTACGCCTGGAGCACCACGGAGTCCGAGGGTCTCGGCCTCCTGGGGATCGCCGTCGCCGCTTCGGGCGCCGGGTTCTTCGCGGCCGCCGTCCTCTCCCCCTGGGCGGTGGGGCGACTGGGCCCCTTCGGCTGGATGACCCTCTGCGCCGGGCTCGCCGCCGTCCTGGTGCCGACGCTCGGTCTGTTCTTCGACCCCGCGCCCTTCCTCGTCGCCGCCTTCGTCCTCGGGCTCATCACCCAGGGAGCCAAGATCGCGACGGACACGGTGGTGCAGACGACGGTGGACGACGCTTACCGGGGACGGGTCTTCTCCCTCTACGACGTGCTGTTCAACGTCGCCTTCGTCGGCGCTGCCGGTGTCGCGGCGCTGGTGCTGCCGCCGGACGGTCGCTCTCCGCTGCTGGTCGTTCTGGTTGCCGTGGTCTACGCGGCGATCGCGCTGGCGCTGCGAAGGGAACGCACGGAGGGGTGATGTTTCACGTGAAACACCACCCCTCCACAGCACCGCTGTCTCGGCCCCGATCGGGCGGGTGTTTCACGTGAAACATCGACCCGATCGACCCGGCTCGTCTCAGTCGCGCGCCGCCCACCACTCCTTGAGCGCCGCGATCGCCTGGTCGTGCTCCATCGGGCCGTTCTCCAGCCGGAGCTCCAGCAGGAACTTGTACGCCTGGCCAATGGCCGGACCGGGCCCGATGCCGAGGATCTCCTGGATCTGGTTGCCGTCCAGGTCCGGACGGATCGCGTCCAGCTCCTCCTGCTCCTGGAGCTGGGCGATGCGCTCCTCCAGGCCGTCATAGGTGCGGGAGAGCGCCGCAGCCTTGCGCTTGTTGCGCGTGGTGCAGTCCGAGCGGGTCAGCTTGTGGAGTCGCGAGAGCAGCGGCCCGGCGTCCCGGACGTAGCGGCGCACGGCCGAGTCGGTCCACTCGCCGTCCCCGTAACCGTGGAAGCGGAGGTGCAGCTCGACCAGCCGCGAGACGTCCTTGATCATCTCGTTGGAGTACTTCAGCGCGGTCATGCGCTTCTTGGTCATCTTCGCGCCCACCACCTCGTGGTGGTGGAACGAGACCCGGCCGTCCTTCTCGAAGCGACGGGTGCGCGGCTTGCCGATGTCGTGGAGCAGGGCCGCGAGGCGCAGCACCAGGTCGGGGCCGTCCTCCTCCAGGTCGATGGCCTGCTCGAGCACGATCAGCGAGTGCTCGTAGACGTCCTTGTGCCGGTGGTGCTCGTCGCTCTCCAGGCGCAGCGCGGGCAGCTCGGGCAGCACGTGGTCGGCGAGACCCGTGTCCACGAGCAGGCCGAGGCCCTTCCGGGGGTGGGCCGCGAGCAGCAGCTTGTTGAGCTCTTCCCTGACGCGCTCCGCGGAGACGATCTCGATCCGGCCGGACATCTCGCGCATCGCCGTGACGACCTCGGGTGCCACCTCGAAGTCGAGCTGCGCGGCGAAACGCGCGGCCCGCATCATGCGCAGGGGGTCGTCGGAGAAGGACTCCTCGGGCGTGCCCGGCGTGCGCAGGACCCGGGCGGCGAGGTCTTCGAGACCGCCGTACGGATCGATGAACTCCTTCTCGGGGAGAGCCACGGCCATGGCGTTGACGGTGAAGTCACGCCGGACGAGGTCCTGGTCGATGGAGTCGCCGTAGGAGACCTCGGGCTTCCGCGAGGTCCGGTCGTACGCCTCGGAGCGGTACGTGGTGACCTCGATCTCAAAACGCTGGTCGACGTCTCCGACGCGGGCGTCCTTCTGGCAGCCGACCGTCCCGAAGGCGATCCCGACCTCCCAGACGGCGTCGGCCCAGGGGCGGACGATCTTCAGGACGTCCTCGGGGCGGGCGTCGGTGGTGAAGTCAAGGTCGTTGCCGAGCCGGCCGAGCAGGGCATCCCGTACCGAGCCGCCGACCAGCGCGAGGCTGAACCCGGCCTCCTGGAAACGGCGGGCAAGGTCGTCGGCGACAGGGGACACACGCAGCAGTTCGCTGACCGCGCGGCGTTGCACCTGGCTCAGTGCGGTCGGGGTGTCTTCGTTGGCGTTCGGCACAACAGAAAAGGGTACGTGCCCCGGTCCACCGCGGCGTCCCCGTTTTGCCCTGGGCAGGGCACACGGCCCCATCGGCTGGAGCAGTCCCCGGCACTTGCCCCCAGCGTGCCTCGTTACCATGCCTGGACACAGCAACCGGGAACCATCGACACCACTGGCACCACAGACAACGACGAGGATGGGCGAACGCGTGGGCGAGGCGGCAGACATTCAGGGAACCGGTCCCTCACCTGCCCGCCGATGGCTGCGGCGCACCATCACGGTCGCCGTCGGCGCGCCGCTCCTCGCCGGTCTGCTCCAGGCCCCGACCGTCGCACCGGCGGCCGCCGCCGAGGACGGGACCGTCTCCAAGACCGTCGATGTGTCCCTCGACACGCTGTCCCCGAGCGCACCCGTGGAAGGTGACACCGTCACCGTCTCGGGGACGGTCACCAACCGGGGAAAGAAGACCATCACCGACGCGACCGTGGATCTGCGGGTCGGCCCGATGATGACGAGCCGCAGCGAGATCGACCAGGTGTCGGGCCGCACCGGGTACCGGAACGACAGCGACCCCGCACCGCTCGACGAGGCCCCCTCCGTCGAAATCCCTCGCCTCGGCGCCGGGCTCAGCGCGGACTTCTCCCTCTCGATCCCGGTCTCCGATCTCGGCCTCGACGAGTCGGGTGTCTACCAGCTGGGTGTCTCGCTCACCGGCCAGACCTCGGACCAGCGCTACGACCGGGTGCTCGGCATCGAGCGGACCTTCCTGCCGTACCAGCCGGAAGCCACCGAGAAGAAGACCCAGCTCACCTACCTCTGGCCGCTGATCTCCTCGTCCCACGTCTCCGCGGAGACGGCCACCGACGACCAGCAGACCCCGGTCTTCGAGGACGACGCCCTGGCCGCCGAGCTGCGTCCCGGCGGCCGTCTGGAGCAGATGGTCTCGCTGGGCAAGGACCTGCCGGTGACCTGGGTGATCGACCCTGATCTGCTGGCCACCGTCGACGCCATGGCCAACGGCTACCGCGTCAAGGACGGCACGGTCCACGTCCCTGGCAAGAACAAGGCCGTGGCCGAGCAGTGGCTGAACGCCCTGGAGACGGCGGTGCAGGGGCACAAGGTCGTCGCGCTGCCGTTCGCCGACCCCGACCTCGCCTCCCTGGCCCATCGCGGCAAGGACGTCCCCGGCTCCCTGGGACACCTCCAGTCGGCCACCTCGCTGGCGGCCACGACCGTGGAGACCGTCCTCCACGTCCAGCCGTCCACCGACTTCGCCTGGCCCGTGGAAGGGGCAGTCGACCCCTCGATCGTGGCCGTCGCCACCTCGGCCGGTGCCAACAAGGTCATCGCCCGCAGCGACAGCGTCCGTGACGACCTCTCCTACACGCCGACGGCGGCCCGTCCCCTCGGCAACGGCAGCACCACCGCCGTGGTGAGCGACGAGCTCCTGTCCACCGCCTTCGAGGGCGACATGGTCCGCACGGAGAACTCCACCCTCGCGGTCCAGGAGTTCCTCGCGCAGTCGCTCGCGATCACCCTCGAACAGCCGGAGCAGCAGCGCAGCGTCGTGGTCGCCCCGCAGCGGGTACCGAGCGTCTCCCAGGCGCAGACGATGGCGACCGCCCTGCGGGGGCTGTCCGCCCGGCGCTGGACCACGCCGATCGACCTGCCCGCGGCCGCCGCGGCGAAACCGGACCCGGACGCGTCCACCACCGTGCCCAGCGGCTCCCGGTACCCGAAGCAGCTGCGCGACCGGGAACTGACCGTCCAGACCTTCCGTGACATGAAGACCACCCGCGACGAGCTGGACGACTTCAAGGTCGTCCTGACCGTCCCGGACCGGGTCGTGGTGCCCGTCGGCAACGCGATCAACCGCGAGATGTCCACTTCCTGGCGCGGCCAGGCCAGAGCGGCCGCGGTCTACCGGAACGACGTCCTGCAGTACCTCCAGGACCTCTCCGAGGGCATCCAGCTGGTCGACAAGTCCGACCTCACCCTGTCCGGCCGCAGCGCGACGATCCCCGTGACCGTCCAGAACCAGCTGCTGCAGGGCGTGGACGATCTGGTGCTGCGCCTCACCTCCAGCAACAAGAGCCGGCTGGAGCTGAACGGCGAGCGCTATGCCGAGCTCCCCGTGAAGATCAACGCCGGGCACAGCCAGTCGGTGAAGTTCCCGGTCTCGGCCAACGTCAACGGCCAGGTGCCGATGACGGCCCAGCTCTACACCGTGGACGGCACCCCGTACGGTCAGCCGATGACCTTCAACGTGAAGGTCTCCGAGATCACCGCCACGGTGATGCTCGTGATCGCCGGCGGTGTGCTGCTCCTCGTCCTCGCCGGAGTGCGGATGTACAGCCAGCGCAAGCGGGTCGCCGCCAGGAAGGCCGAGACGGAGGCCGAAGGGGCCGAGGAATCCGGTGCCGAGGCCGCGCAGGCCGAGGCGAGCACCGGGACGGAGCCGGGACCGGCGCCGGAGGACGTCGAGGGCGACGAACCCGAGCAGCCGAGTGACCCGACGCCGGACACCGGGTCCGAAAGCGGTGACCCGTCGGGCCCGGGTGAGAAAGTGGACCGTTGAGCGATGTCGTGGCCGGTCGGCCGGGGACGATGAGGTGGGGTAACCATGAACGCGCCGTACGACGGTGACCGCGGCCAGGGCGCGGGCGGCACCTCGCCGTCCGGTGGGACCCCCGCGGCACCCCCCGGTTCCGGGTACCCACCGGTGCCGCCCTCCCCTCAGCAGGGCGTGCCCGACCCGCACGGGCAGGACCCCTACGCACAGCAGCAGAACCCGTACGCCCAGGACCCCTACGTCCAGGACGCCTTCGCCCACGACCCGTACCGGGCCCAGGACCTCTCCGCACAGGACCCGGTGACCGAGGCGCTCTACGACCGCGCCGCGCACCCGCCGCCCCCGCCCGGCACCTACCAGGAGCCCCAGCCGCTCTACCAGCAGCCCGCCGCGCCCCAGCACGCTCCGGACCCCCGCGTGTGGGCGCAGACCCCGGCACCCGAGCCCGAAGGCCCCTCGCGTCACCTGCCGTACGGCGACGACGCCCGCACGGTGCAGTTCACCGGTGTCGACGACCTGGTGACCCGCGCGGGCGAGGAGCAGCCCGAGCCGGACGCGTTCGCGCACCTCTACCGGGACCAGCAGACGCCCGGCCAGGTGCCCCCGCCTGCCACGGAGCCGGACCCCATGCCCGTCCCCGCCCCCGCGCCGAAGACGTCAGGCCGCGCCTCCGGGCTGCTCAAGTCGAGCGCCGTGATGGCGGCCGGCACCCTGGTCTCCCGGCTCACCGGCTTCGTCCGCAGCCTGGTGATCACCGGTGCGCTCGGTGCCGCACTGCTCGGTGACACCTTCACCATCGCGTACACCCTGCCGACGATGATCTACATCCTCACCGTCGGCGGCGGCCTCAACTCGGTCTTCGTCCCGCAGCTCGTCCGCTCCATGAAGAACGACGAGGACGGCGGCGAGGCCTACGCCAACCGCCTGCTCACCCTTGTGATGGTGGCGCTCGGCCTGATCGTGGTGGCGGCCGTCCTCGCCGCGCCGATCCTGGTCCGGTTGATGTCGAACACGATCGCCGACGACGCCGCGGCCAACAGCGTGGCCGTGACCTTCGCCCGCTACTGCCTGCCCACGATCTTCTTCATGGGCGTGCACGTCGTGATGGGCCAGATCCTCAACGCCCGCGGCAAGTTCGGCGCGATGATGTGGACGCCGGTCCTCAACAACATCGTCATGATCGTCACGTTCGGCCTGTTCATCTGGGTCTACGGCACCTCCGCCGAGTCCCACATGGGCGTCCAGACCATTCCTGACGAGGGCATCCGCCTGCTCGGCATCGGCACCCTCCTCGGCCTCGTCGTGCAGGCCCTGGCGATGATCCCGTACCTCCGCGAGACGGGCTTCCGCTTCCGGCCCCGCTTCGACTGGAAGGGCCACGGCCTCGGCAAGACGGTGAAGCTCGCCAAGTGGACCGTCCTCTTCGTCCTCGCCAACCAGGCGGGCGTCCTGGTCGTGACCCAGCTCGCCACGGCCGCCGGCCAGGAGTCGGGGAAGAACGGCGCCGGCTTCCTCGCCTACTCGAACGCCCAGCTGATCTGGGGCATGCCGCAGGCCATCATCACCGTCTCCGTCATGGCCGCGCTGCTGCCGCGGATCTCCCGCGCCGCCCACGACAACGACCCCGGCGCCGTCCGCGACGACATCTCGCAGGGCCTGCGCAACTCGGCCGTCGCGATCGTCCCGGTCGCCTTCGCCTTCCTCGCGCTCGGTGTCCCGATGTGTACCCTGCTCTACGCCTCCAGCGGCGTCCAGGCCGCCCAGGGCATGGGCTTCATCCTGATGGCCTTCGGACTCGGCCTGATCCCCTACTCCGTCCAGTACGTCGTGCTCCGCGGCTTCTACGCCTACGAGGACACCCGGACGCCCTTCTACAACACGGTCATCGTCGCCGCCGTGAACGCGGCCGCCTCGGCCCTCTGCTACGTCCTCCTGCCCGCGCAGTGGGCCGTCGTCGGCATGGCCGCCTCCTACGGGCTGGCCTACGCCGTCGGCGTCGGCATCGCCTGGCGCCGTCTGCGCAACCGCCTCGGCGGCGACCTGGACGGCACCCACGTCATGCGGACCTACGCGCGACTCTGCATGGCCTCCGTGCCTGCCGCGATCGTCGCCGGCGCCGTCGGCTTCGGACTGCTGAAGCTCCTGGGCGAAGGCGCCCTGGGCTCCCTCGTCGCCTTGGTCGTCGGCGGAGCCGTCCTCCTGGGTGTCTTCTTCGTCGCGGCCAAGCGCATGCGGATCGCCGAACTGAACACCCTGGTCGGGATGGTGCGGGGACGCCTGGGACGCTAAATCGGCAACCCCGCACAACCATCGGCGGGGACCGCGTGTCGTGCATAGCGTCGGACTGTGGGCACAATTGGCATGGCTGTTGGAAGTGGCGCAACGGATGGGGAGGCAGGACGACGGTGGCGGAACGTAGCACGGCTGCCGTCGACGTGGCCGACAACAGCGGTGACGACCCGCTGACCGCCAAGGCGGACAAGGCCGCGACCGACGGGGTGGCGGAAACGCAGAAGACGGCGGAGATGACCGCCGAAGCCACGGAGAACAAGGCGGTCGAACGACAGAGCGGCGAACAGCCCTCCATGACGGCACCCGAACTGCACAGCGGCCACAAGCTGGCCAGACGGTACCGGCTGGAGGAGTGCGTCACCCGACTGGACGGCTTCAGCAGTTGGCGTGCCGTCGACGAGAAGCTGCGCCGCGCCGTCGGGGTCCACCTCCTGCCGGCCGACCACCCCCGGGCCCGCTCCGTCCTGGCCGCGGCCCGTTCGGCAGCGCTGCTCGGCGACCCCCGGTTCGTCCAGGTCCTCGACGCCGTCGAGGAGAACGACCTCGTGTACGTCGTGCACGAGTGGCTGCCCGATTCCACCGAGCTGACCGCGCTGCTCGCGACCGGCCCGATGGAGGCGCACGACGCCTACCAGCTCGTCAGCCAGGTCTCGCAGGCCATGGCCGCCGCCCACCGCGAGGGACTCGCGCACCTCCGGCTCACCCCGAGCGCCGTCCTGCGCAGCTCCACGGGCCAGTACCGGATCCGCGGCCTCGCCGTGAACGCCGCCCTGCGCGGCATCACCGCCGAGCGCCCGCAGCGCACCGACACCGAGGCCATCGGCGCCCTGCTGTACGCCGCGCTCACGCAGCGCTGGCCGTACGACAGCGACGCCTACGGGCTCTCCGGCCTCCCCAAGGGTGTGGGGCTCCTCCCGCCCGACCAGGTCCGGGCCGGGGTCCACCGCGGCCTCTCCGAGATCGCCATGCGGGCCCTCGCCAACGACGGCGCGACCGCCTCGCGCCAGGAACCGCCCTGCACGACCCCGGACGAGCTCGCCAAGGCCGTGGCCGCGATGCCCCGCGTCAAGCCGCCGGAGCCGGAGTTCCCCACCCCGCCCGACTACCAGCGCACGACGTACCAGCAGGGCACCTACGGCCGCCCCCAGGCACATCCCGCCGTCACCCAGCCGGTCATGGTGCCGCCCGCCCCGCTCCAGAGCCGCACCGGCACCGCGCTGAAGTGGGCCGTCTCGGCCCTCCTGATCGCCGCCCTGGGCCTCGGCAGCTGGCAGATCGCCGACCGGCTGCTCGACCAGGAGCCGACCACCAAGACGCCGGTCACGTCCCCCACGGTCGACGAGAAGCCCAAGCCGCTCAAGCCGATCCCCATCGTGTCCGCCCAGGACTTCGACCCGCTGGGCAACGGTTCCGAGAAGCCCCACGCCATAGACCTCGCCTACGACGGTGACCCCAGCACCTTCTGGTACACCGAGAACTACCGCGGTGTCGGCTTCGCCAACCTGAAGTCAGGTGTCGGCCTGATCCTCGACCTGGGCACGGCCCAGGAGATCAGCTCGGTCGACCTGTCGTTCGTGGGCCACACCTCGGTGGAACTCCGCACCGCGCCCGCCGACGCCTCTTCCGCACCCTCCACGCCCGACGCTTTCACGACCCAGGCGGACGGATCGGGCAGCAACGTGACCCTGAAGCCCACCAAGCCGGTCACGACCCGCTACGTTCTGGTCTGGCTGACGGAACTCCCCTCCAACGACGGGGGATACCGCGGCAAGCTGACCGAGATCAAGATCTTGGGCTGATCACCGCACGGGGAGGGGCTCACCGTTGGACGCTCCGATAGACGAGACCACAGGCGACCAGGAGCTTTTGGAGCGCCATGTCGCCGGGGATCCGGACGCCTTCAGTGAGCTCGTGCGGCGTCACCGCGACCGGCTCTGGGCGGTGGCCCTGCGGACCCTGGGGGACCGCGAGGAGGCCGCCGACGCCCTCCAGGACGCCCTGCTGTCCGCGTTCCGGGCCGCCCACACCTTCCGGGGTCAGTCGGCCGTCACGACCTGGCTCCACCGCATCACGGTGAACGCCTGCCTCGACCGCGCCCGCAAGGCCGCCTCCCGCCGCACCTCACCCGTCGACGACACCGACCGCTTCGAGCAGCTCCTCGACCCGCACGAGTCCGCCGAGGCGCCCGTGGAGCGCCAGGATCTGCACCGGCAGGTCCTCGCGGCGCTCGCACTGATCCCTGCGGACCAGCGCGCCGCGCTCATCCTCGTCGACATGCAGGGATACCCCGTCGCGGAGGCGGCACGTATCCTCGGCGTTCCCACCGGAACCGTGAAAAGCCGCTGCGCACGAGGGCGGTCACGCCTGCTCCCGATGGTCACTCATCTGCGCACCGACACGGTGGGTAACGAGGCCGCCGAAGGGGGAAGGAACCGGACGCCGGGGACATCCGTCCCACCGGTGCCGGGGCCGACGAATACCGGACCGACAGATCCAGCTGCTGTGAAGGGCGGAGGTGGGCGCGCGTGACTTCCACGACCGGCAATGCCGACACGACACAGCACCCGGACGTCTCGGAGATCTCCGATCTGACCGAGGGGCTCCTGTCACCGAGCCGCTCCGCAGCCGTACGCCGCCATCTGGACGGCTGTCCCCTCTGCGCCGACGTACGGACCTCCCTGGAGGAGATCCGGGGCCTCCTGGGCACGCTGCCCGGACCGCCCCGCATGCCCGCCGAGATCGCCGGCCGGATCGACGCCGCGCTCGCCGCCGAAGCCCTCCTCCAGGCCACCGCGCCGGAGAACGGCAGCCCCGTTTCACGTGAAACATCGCGTCCCCGCAGCGAGCCGCTCCCCTCCGGTGCGCCTTCCCCTGCCGCGGAGCGCCCTGCCGGCCGGCCGACTGCGGCCACCGGCCCCGGCCGCCCCGGAAAGCCCCGCCGGCGCCGGATCGCCCTCGTCTCCACCCTCGGCGCCGCCTTCGCCGCCGCCGTCCTCGGTACGAGCCTCCTCCTCAGCCAGGGCAGCGGCCCGACCCTCGGGAGCGCGGACGGCTCCACAAAGGCCGACGCCCGCAGTGTGGCCACGAGCCCCTTCTCCGGGACACCGGTCGAGGAACGCGTCCACACGCTCCTCGGTGAGCAGAGCAGTGCGGCCAAGACCCCTCAGGGAATCGGTCCCGAGTCGATGTCCGCCGCCGAGGGAACGACCAGTAGCCCCCAGCGCAACAGGGACATCGCCGTCCCCGGCTGTGTCCTGGCCGGCACCGGCCGTACCGACGCCGTGCTCGCCCACGAGCGGGGCGAGTACCAGGGGAATCCCGCCTATCTGCTCGTCCTGACCGACCCCACGGACAGCACCCGGGTCCAGGCCTTCGTCCTCGACGCCTCCTGCGCCGACCTGCCCACGAGCACCGGAAGCCCCGCAGCCGAGCTTCTGCTCAGCGAGACCTATCCGCGCTCCTGATCTCGCTCGGCAACTCGGCCACGTGCCGCGCGGCCATCTCGGGAATGCATCCCCCGTAGGATCCGTTGGGTGGGGTGAGAGTGACCGAGACAACCGCCCCCGTAGGCAGTGGCAGTCTGCAGAGACGAGGAAGCAACCCGTGAGCGACGTCCGTAACGTGATCATTATCGGCTCGGGGCCCGCGGGTTACACCGCTGCGCTCTACACGGCCCGAGCGTCGCTGAACCCCCTGGTCTTCGAGGGCGCCGTCACCGCTGGTGGCGCCCTGATGAACACGACCGAGGTCGAGAACTTCCCCGGTTTCCGTGACGGCATCATGGGCCCGGACCTGATGGACAACATGCGGGCCCAGGCCGAGCGCTTCGGCGCCGAGCTGGTCCCCGACGACGTCATCGCCGTGGACCTGACCGGCGACATCAAGACCGTCACCGACACCGCCGGCACGGTGCACCGCGCCAAGGCCGTCATCGTCACCACGGGCTCCCAGCACCGCAAGCTCGGCCTCCCCAACGAGGACGCGCTCTCGGGCCGCGGTGTCTCCTGGTGCGCCACCTGCGACGGGTTCTTCTTCAAGGACCACGACATCGCCGTCGTCGGCGGCGGCGACACCGCGATCGAGGAGGCCACCTTCCTCTCGCGCTTCGCCAAGTCCGTCACGATCGTCCACCGCCGCGACACCCTGCGTGCCTCCAAGGCCATGCAGGAGCGCGCCTTCGCCGACCCGAAGATTTCCTTCGCCTGGGACAGCGAGGTCACCGAGATCCACGGCGAGCAGAAGCTCAGCGGTCTGACCCTGCGCGACACCAAGACCGGCGCGACCCGCCAGCTGCCCGTCACCGGCCTCTTCATCGCCGTGGGCCACGACCCGCGCACCGAGCTCTTCAAGGGCCAGCTGGAGCTGGACGACGAGGGCTACCTGAAGGTGGCCGCGCCGTCGACCCGTACGAACCTCACGGGCGTCTTCGGTGCGGGCGACGTCGTCGACCACACCTACCGTCAGGCCATCACGGCCGCCGGTACCGGCTGCTCCGCCGCGCTCGACGCCGAGCGCTTCCTGGCCGCCCTCGCCGACAGCGAGAAGCTGGCCGAGACCCCCGCGGTCTGACCCTCGCTCTTCCTGACCCCACACCCCGCGAAAACAAGGAGGCCGCCGTGGCCCTGAAGACTGTGACCGACGCTTCCTTCGAAGAGGACGTCCTCAAGAGCGACAAGCCCGTCCTGGTGGACTTCTGGGCGGCGTGGTGCGGCCCGTGCCGCCAGATCGCCCCGTCGCTGGAGGCCATTGCCGCGGAGCACGGCGAGATCGAGATCGTGAAGCTCAACATCGACGAGAACCCGGCCACGGCCGCCAAGTACGGCGTCATGTCCATCCCGACGCTGAACGTCTACCAGGGCGGCGAGGTCGTGAAGACGATCGTCGGTGCCAAGCCGAAGGCCGCGATTCTGCGCGACCTGGAAGGCTTCGTCGAGCCCGCGAACGGCTGACACGCTCTCCGTTTCACGTGAAACATGGACCGTGAAACACGAACGGCCCGCCCCGACAAGGGGCGGGCCGTTCTCATGTCCCGGTACTAGAGGGGCCTCAGGGCGGGCTCCTTCTGGACGGCGCCGAGCAGTCGGTCCAGGGCCATCTCGACGTCCTCCTTCCAGGAGAGCGTCGTCCGCAGCTCCAACCTCAGCCGGGGGAAGGCATGGTGCGGCCGGACCGTCTTGAAGCCCACGGCGAGCAGATGATCGGCCGGCAGCACACAGGCCGGCTCCTTCCAGCGGGCATCGCCGAATGCCTCGATCGCCTTGAAGCCCCGCCTCATCACGTCCTTGGCCACGGTCTGCACGACCATCCGACCCAGCCCCTGGCCCTGATACCCCGGCATGATCCAGGCCGTCATCAACTGCACGGCGTCCGCCGCCACCGGGCTGGTCGGGAAGGACGTCGATCGCGGCACATAAGCCGGGGGAGCGTAGAGGACATAGCCGACGGGCACCTCGTCCACGTAGACCACCCGCCCGCAGGACCCCCACTCCAGGAGGACGGCGGAGATCCAGGCTTCCTTCTCCAGCGCCGGACGCCCCGCTTTCACGGCGGCCTCCCCACTGACCGGGTCGAGCTCCCAGAAGACGCAGGAGCGACACCGCTGGGGAAGATCCGGAAGGTTGTCCAGCGTGAGCGGTACGAGCCGACGCCCCACGGCTGCCCCTCGCTTCCCTCGCCACCGAGTACGGATACGCCTCTCAGAATCGTATCGACCGGGCGATCACGGGGACACCGCTCTCAGCCAAAGGGCGGGCCGGGCTCCGGTGAAGACCGGAACACGACCCGCCCTGGGCGGCCTCAGCGCAGCGGGAACGTCAGCCCTGCTCGCCCTGCGCGGCGTTGTTGTGGTCCATGACCTTCCCCTCACCGGGGGCGAGGGTCGAGAGGATCCGGTCCAGATCGTCCATCGACGCGAACTCGACGACGATCTTGCCCTTCTTCTGCCCCAGGTCGACCTTCACCCGGGTCTCGAAGCGGTCGGAGAGACGGGTGGCAAGATCCGTGAGCGCGGGCGAGACGCGTCCCCCGGCACGCGGGCCCTTCGGCTTGACCGCGGCGGGCTGCTCGGAGCCCATGAGGCTCACGATCTCCTCGACGGTACGCACCGAGAGGCCCTCGGCAACGATCCGGTAGGCCAGCTGGTCCTGGGCCTCCGCGTCCTCCACGCCGAGCAGGGCCCGCGCGTGGCCGGCGGAGAGCACGCCGGCGGCGACCCTCCGCTGCACCGGATGAGAGAGACGCAGCAGACGCAGCGTGTTGGAGATCTGCGGGCGGGAGCGCCCGATCCGGTCCGCGAGCTGGTCGTGCGTGCAGCCGAAGTCCTTGAGCAGCTGCTCGTAGGCATGAGCCTCTTCGATCGCGTTCAGCTGAGCCCGGTGGAGGTTCTCCAGGAGGGCGTCCAGGAGCATCTTCTCGTCATCGGTGTCCCGGACGATCGCCGGAATCAGCTCAAGGCCGGCTTCCTTCGAGGCCCGCAGACGACGCTCACCCATGACGAGCTCGTAGCGCTCGTCAGCGACCTTGCGCACGACCACGGGCTGGAGCAGGCCGACCTCCTTGATGGAGACGACGAGCTCCGCCAGGGCGTCCTCGTCGAAGATCTCACGAGGCTGGTGCCGGTTGGGAACGATGGCGTCGAGCGGGAGCTCAGTGAAATAGGCACCTGCCGGAGGCTCCGGCGTGGTCACCGTCTCGGCCTCGCTCCACGGCCCCGACGCATCGGGGGACGGGCTGCTGTGCGGGAGGGATGCCAGCTTCGCGGCGGCCACACCCCGCTCCGAGCTCAGGGCAGGCCCGGCACCCGCGGTGCTCGTACCCGCGCCGACACCGACCATCGGCGTCTGCCGCTCCTGGGGAGCCGAAGGAATCAGCGAACCGAGCCCACGCCCCAATCCCCTACGTCGCTCGCTCACTGGATCCCCTCCGACATGCTGCGCTGGTTGTTCTGTTGCCCTGTGTGGGCGTGCTGCGGGTCGTAGTGCAGAGCAGCACCCCGCAGGGCGATCTCACGAGCCGCTTCCAGGTACGACAGGGCGCCGCTGGAGCCCGGGTCGTACGTGAGGACCGTCTGCCCGTAACTCGGTGCCTCGGAGATGCGGACGGACCTGGGAATGCTGGTCCGCAGCACCTCCTCGGCGAAGTGTGTGCGCACCTCGTCGGCTACCTGGGAGGCAAGCCTCGTCCGGCCGTCGTACATGGTGAGCAGGATCGTCGAGACGTGGAGCCCCGGGTTCAGGTGGCCGCGGACCAGCTCGACGTTCCTCAGCAGCTGGCCGAGACCCTCCAGTGCGTAGTACTCGCACTGGATCGGGATCAGCACCTCGGCTCCCGCCACCATGGCGTTGACCGTGAGCAGGCCGAGTGAGGGCGGGCAGTCGATGAGGATGTAGTCGAGCGGCTGCTCGTAGGCCTGGATCGCCCGCTGCAGACGGCTCTCACGCGCCACCAGCGAGACCAGCTCGATCTCCGCACCGGCGAGATCGATGGTCGCGGGGGCACAGAAGAGGCCCTCGACGTCCAGTACCGGCTGCACCACCTCGGACAGCGGCCTGCTGTCCACCAGGACGTCGTAGATCGAGGGGACCTCGGCGTGGTGGTCGATGCCGAGCGCCGTGGAGGCGTTGCCCTGCGGGTCCAGGTCGATGACCAGGACTCGGGCGCCGTGCAGTGCCAGGGAGGCGGCAAGGTTGACCGTCGTGGTCGTCTTGCCCACGCCGCCCTTCTGGTTGGCGACCACCATCACACGCGTCTGGGCCGGTCGGGGAAGTCCCTCACCGGCACGGCCCAGGGCTTCTACTGCCAGTTGGGCAGCACGACCAATGGGGGTGTCGTCCATCGGGGGCAATGTTTCACGTGAAACATCCTCCCCCACCGATTCGGTTCGGGGACCGGGGACCGGATCGGTCATCGGTCCCGCGATGTTGGCGTCGGACCGCAAGGATTCACTCTCCTCGGCTTCAGGCTCGCGATGAGCAGAGCCTGCCATGCTTTCGGGGTCGTGAACCAGCGAGGTCGGTGGTTCTGTGGGTGAATCCACCTCTGTGGACAACTCCGTAACCCTCGCGAGTGGCTTCGCGCGGGGCTTACGGTCCCGGGGCGTGGCAGCCGCGCGACCGCGGCTGATGATCCCCTGCAGCAGGGAGTGACGTTTCACGTGAAACACCATGCCCCTGCTGCCCGGTCGGAGCCGTTCGACACTCCGAAATGGTACGTATGCGACGCTCAGCGGCGCCGACGGGTCTTGCTCGTCCGGGCGGCCTTGGCGCGCTTGGCCGCGAACCGCACACCACCCGGGCTCTCGCCGACCTCCACCCGGACGACCGTGGACAGCGGATCGACGATCCCCTCGCCCACGTGCAGCACCGAGGTCTCGACCACACCGAGCTTGGAGAGCGCGGCGCGAGCGCCGTTGAGCTCCTCCTCCGCGGTGTCGCCCTTGAGGGCCAGCATCTCGCCGTAGGGGCGGAGCAGAGGAACGCCCCAGCCGGCCAGTCGGTCCAGCGGAGCCACCGCGCGGGCGGTCACCACGTGGACGGGCGTGATCTTGCCGAGCATCTCCTCCGCACGGCCACGGACCACGGTCACGTGGTCGAGGCCCAGCAGCTCGACGACTTCCTGAAGGAAGTTCGTCCGGCGCAGCAGCGGCTCCAGGAGGGTGATCTTGAGGTCCGGGCGGACCAGAGCCAGCGGGATGCCGGGAAGACCTGCTCCCGAGCCCACGTCGCAGACCGTGACGCCCTCGGGCACGACCTCCGAGAGGACGGCACAGTTCAGCATGTGCCGCTCCCACAGCCGCGGGACCTCACGCGGGCCGATCAGGCCGCGCTTCACACCCGCGTCCGCGAGAAGCTCCGCGTACCGCACGGCCTCCGGGAAGTACTCACCGAAGACTGTCCGCGCCTGCTCCGGCGCCTCCGGGAGCTCCGCTGCCTCCGCTGCCTCCGTCACGGGAACCGTCCTTCCGTACCGCACGCAATCCTGCGGGCGCACTGTGGTGGCTGACTATCAGGCTGACAAAGATCGGCCCCGCCTGTGAACAGACGGGGCCGACACTACGAGAAGGATCAGGCCGGGAGCACGACGACGAAGCGCTCCGGCTCCTCGCCCTCGGACTCGCTGCGCAGACCGGCCGCGGCGATCGCGTCGTGCACGACCTTGCGCTCGAACGGCGTCATCGGGTCCAGCTTGACCGGCTGCCCGCTGGACTTGACCTCGTCCGCGGCCTTGGCGCCCAGCTCGGCGAGCTCGGTGCGCTTCTGGGCGCGGAAACCGGCGATGTCGAGCATGAGCCGGCTGCGGTCGCCCGTCTCACGGTGCACGGCCAGGCGCGTCAGCTCCTGGAGAGCCTCCAGGACCTCGCCGTCGCGGCCCACGAGCTTCTGCAGGTCACGGCTGCTGGAGTCGCTGACGATCGAGACCGCGGCGCGGTCCGCCTCGACGTCCATGTCGATGTCGCCGTCGAGATCGGCGATGTCGAGCAGACCCTCGAGGTAGTCGGCCGCGATCTCACCCTCCTGCTCCAGGCGGGTCAGGGTGTCGCCACCCTCGGCGGCGGCGGAGGTGATGCCTTCCGTCACGGATGGTCTCCTTCTTACTTCTTGGACGACGGGTGCTTGGGCCGCTGCTGACCCTTGCGCTGACCGGACTTGCCCTGGCGGGAGCCGCCGGAGTTGGCGCGGGGGCGCGCGGGCTTGTCGCCCTGCGCCTGGTCCTGCGCCTCGTCCTTCGCCTCGGCGTCGGCCTTGGCCGAATCCTGCGGCTTCTTCTCCAGCGAGGTGGTCGCCTGCTCGGCGGCCGGCTCGGAGTCTTCCTCGGCGTCCTTCGCCACGACGTGCTGCGCCGCAGCAGCCTGGCGCTGGGCCTTGGTCTGACGCTTGGGCTGCTGGCGCTTGGCGGTGGCGCCGCCCTCGGCCTCGGCCTCGATCGTGTCGCTCTTGATCACGGTGCCGTCGGCCTGGGCCGCGAAACCGGCCTTGGTCAGACCCGCGAAGAAGCGGCGCTCGTTCTCGTTGCGGTCGCCGCCCTTGGCGACGATGACCTTGACGATGTTCTTCCGACGGCGGCCGCGGACCTCACCGTGCGCGGTGACGCTCTTCAGCAGGCGCTGGAGGTAGGAGTCCTGCGCCTTGCTGCCCGGGGTCGGGTTCTGGTTGATCACGTACATCTGCTGGCCCATGGTCCACACGTTGGTGGTCAGCCAGTAGACGAGGACACCGACGGGGAAGTTGATACCCATGACGGCGAAGATCACCGGGAAGATGTACATGAGCATCTTCTGCTGCTGCATGTACGGGGTCTTCACCGAGAGGTCGACGTTCTTCATCATCAGCTGGCGCTGCGTGAAGAACTGCGAGGCCGACATCAGGACGATCATGACCGCGGTGACGATGCGGACCGAGGTCAGCGAAGCGTCGAGAGCGGCGACCTCAGCGGCGCTGTCGGTGAACTTCGCGGCCAGCGGGGCGCCGAAGATGTGAGCCTGACGGGCGCTGGCGAGCAGCGGGCCGTCGATGACACCGATCTCCTTGCCGGAGGCGATCGAGGACAGCACGTGGTACAGGGCGAAGAAGAACGGCGACTGCGCCAGGATGGGAAGGCACGAGGAGAGCGGGTTGGTACCCGTCTCCTTGTACAGCTTCATCATCTCTTCGGACTGACGCTGCTTGTCGCTCTTGTAGCGCTCCTGGATCGCCTTCATCTTCGGCTGGAGCGCCTGCATGTTCCGCGTCGACTTGATCTGCTTGACGAACAGCGGGATCAGACAGATACGGATCAGCACCACGAGAGACACGATGGACAGGCCCCAGGCCCAGCCCGTGTCAGGGCCGAAGACCGCCCCGTACACCTTGTGGAACTGGACGATGACCCAGGAAACGGGCCAGGTGATGAAGCTGAACAGACTGGCAATCGTGTCCACTAATCAGGCTCCTTGAGCATTGGGCGAGGTCTCGGCGGCCGGGCTCGTCTCGGCGGTGGACCCGCCCTTGTCGCCGCGCAGCGCGTTCCTCAGCATTTCGTGCCAGCGAGGGCGCTTCCGCGGGGGGACATGGTCCACACCGCCGGGCGACCACGGGTTGCACCGCAGGATGCGCCAGGCGGTCAGGGCCGTGCCCTTGATCGCGCCATGCCGGTCGATGGCCGTGAATCCGTAGTGGGAACACGACGGGTAGTACCGGCAGACGGGCCCCAGAAGAGGGCTGATCGTCCACTGGTACAGCTTGATGAGAGCCAGCAGCGGGTACTTCATCGCGTGCCCCCTCCCAGCAACCGCTGAAAAGCGGCGTCCAGGTCTCGGGCCAGCTGTGCGTGGTCGGCGTCACCGGCTCCGGGCAACGCCCGTACGACCACCAGGCTACCGGGGGGCAGCTCGGACAGTCGGTCGCGGAGGAGATGGCGCAGGCGACGCTTCACCTGGGTGCGTACGACCGCACCGCCCACGGCCTTGCTCACGACGAAACCCGCACGCGTCGGGGGAGCGCTCTCCCCAGGCGCGTGCGGGTCCGTTGCACCGCTGCGTAGGTGGACGACGAGGAGCGGGCGACCAGCCCGGCGACCTCGGCGTACCGCGGTTGCGAAGTCCTCGCGCCGCCTCAGCCGATTCTCGGTAGGCAGCACGTCATGACCTGTTTAAGTGGATCAGGCGGACAGGCTCGCGCGACCCTTGCCACGGCGGTTCGCCAGGATGGCGCGGCCGGCACGGGTGCGCATGCGCAGGCGGAAGCCGTGGGTCTTCGCGCGACGACGGTTGTTCGGCTGGAAGGTGCGCTTGCTCACTCGGGGGCTCCAGAAATGATTCGGGTGGTGGCGGGACATCGCCTGGCTGTCACCGTGCGCCCACGAGTAGCTCGTAACGCCCGATAGCACCGCTTCGCGATCACAAAACGTGATCTTTGCCCATCGGAGGCAGGCGGCAGCAGCCATCGACAACTCGACCTGGTCACGGTACGCGCGGCTACGCCATCCGGTCAAACCGACCTGTCGCCATGGTCCATTATGCACAGGCTGTGGACAACAACTTGAACCACGTCAGCCGCCCCGACTACCGTGGTGAGACTCCACAGTCTTTTCCGTTCTGTCCTCACCTGTCCTCAACGGACCCGTCCTCACGGACTTCGACCCACCGTCCCCGAGAACCACACCATCGTGGGACCTGCGAGAAAGCGTGCCCCGTGGCTGACGTACCTGCCGATCTTGCCGCAGTGTGGCCACGCGTCCTCGAGTACCTTCTCGGCGAAGGCCAGCAGGGGATCGAAGCCAAGGACAAGCAGTGGATCGAGCGCTGCCAGCCGCTGGCCCTGGTCGCGGACACCGCTCTCCTCGCCGTACCCAACGAGTGGGGCAAGCGCGTCCTCGAGGGCCGGCTCGCTCCGCTGATCAGCGAGACCCTGAGCCGTGAGTGCGGTCGCCCGATCCGGATCGCGATCACCGTCGACGACTCCGTCGGTGAACCGACCCCGCCCGCGCCGCCGACGCAGCAGCCCCGCTACGACGACCGCCAGCAGCCCGAGCCGTACGAGAAGTACGAAGGCTACGGTCACCGTCCGATGCCCGACGACGGGCTGCCCACCGCGCGGCCGGCCTACCCGGACTACCAGCAGCCGCAGCGGCCCGACCCCGGCGCCTGGCCGCGCACGCAGGAGGACCTGTCCTGGCAGCAGCCGCGGCTCGGCGGCTACCAGGAGCGTGCCCCGTACACCGGTCCGGAGCAGTCCCGGCAGACCCGCTATGACGAGCCCTCCCGGGGATACGAGCAGCCGCAGCGGCCCGAGCGCGCCGAGCTGCCCGACCCGCAGGGCCCCGGCGCCCGCCCCGGCCCCCGGCCCGGCGGCGGTCCGGTCCACGGCGGTCCCGGCTCCTCCTCCGGGCAGGGCTCCGGCGCACCGGGCGAGCAGCACGCGCGGCTGAACCCCAAGTACCTCTTCGACACCTTCGTCATCGGTTCCTCGAACCGCTTCGCGCACGCCGCCGCCGTCGCGGTGGCCGAGGCGCCGGCGAAGGCGTACAACCCGCTCTTCATCTACGGGGAGTCGGGGCTCGGCAAGACCCACCTGCTGCACGCCATCGGCCACTACGCGCGGAGCCTCTACCCGGGCACGCGCGTGCGGTACGTGAGCTCCGAGGAGTTCACCAACGAGTTCATCAACTCGATCCGCGACGGCAAGGGCGACGCCTTCCGCAAGCGCTACCGCGATGTGGACATCCTGCTCGTCGACGACATCCAGTTCCTCGCGAGCAAGGAGTCGACGCAGGAGGAGTTCTTCCACACCTTCAATACGCTGCACAACGCGAACAAGCAGATCGTGCTCTCCTCGGACCGGCCGCCCAAGCAGCTGGTCACGCTGGAGGACCGGCTCCGCAACCGCTTCGAGTGGGGTCTCACCACCGACGTGCAGCCGCCCGAGCTGGAGACGCGGATCGCGATCCTCCGCAAGAAGGCCGTACAGGAGCAGCTCAACGCCCCGCCGGAGGTGCTGGAGTTCATCGCCTCCCGGATCTCGCGGAACATCCGCGAGCTGGAAGGCGCGCTGATCCGGGTGACGGCCTTCGCGAGCCTCAACCGGCAGCCGGTGGACCTCGGACTCACCGAGATCGTCCTGAAGGACCTGATCCCCGGCGGCGAGGACAGCTCGCCGGAGATCACCGCCCCCGCGATCATGGCGGCCACGGCCGACTACTTCGGGCTGACGGTGGAGGACCTCTGCGGATCGTCGCGCAGCCGCGTGCTGGTGACGGCGCGGCAGATCGCGATGTACCTGTGCCGTGAGCTGACGGACCTGTCGCTGCCGAAGATCGGCGCGCAGTTCGGCGGCCGCGACCACACGACGGTGATGCACGCGGACCGGAAGATCCGCGCGCTGATGGCGGAGCGGCGCTCCATCTACAACCAGGTCACCGAGCTCACGAACCGCATCAAGAACGGCTGACGGACCGCCGCCGCAGCACCGCCGAAGGGCGCTCCAGGACACCTCCTGGGGCGCCCTTCGGCGTTCTCGAACCCCTTCCGAGGGTGCCCCTGTTCGCTGTGCACAGCTGTGTACGAGCGCGGGGTGTTCGATTACTCCGTTCCGGTGGCGGGTTCTCCACAGATTGGGGGATGATCTCCCGTCCACAGGGTGGGGACTGTCGAGTTATCCGGATTGTGTCCACAGGTCCGGCTGGTGACAGATCATCACCCCAGGTCAGGCCCTTGTGGATTTGTTGGCAACTTCTTTCCACAGCCTGTGGATGAAATCTTCGTCCACAGGGGGCCCGGAAAGTTGTCCACTGGCTGCCCACAGGGGGCCGGTGGTTGCCCACAGCTTCTCCACACCCCTGTCCACTGTTCGGCAACGAATCGCCCGGCCTCACCGCGTCGAGTGAAAGCGGTCACACCAAGGGAGACGGTTGGGCTGTGGGGAACGTGGGTAAAGCTGGGGACAGCGCTGGGGAGAACTCCCCATGGCCTGTGTACCGGGTGTGCAGAACTTTTGGGTGTCCACAGAGAGCCCTGGTTTTCCACGGGTTCCACCCACAGGGTCGGTGGACAAAAAACTGGGCCTGACCTGCGAAAACGACGTTATCCACCGTTTCCACAGGCCCTACTACTACTCCCACTTAGAGTTAGCTAGGAATCCGCTTCGAAGTGGGGCCTGTGCACAACTCGCCGCCGGAGCTCCGACGCGCCCTCGTCGCGACTTGACCCCGAGCAGCACCGAGTGTCGGCGGCGTACGTCAGACTGGTTCCCGCAGTCGACGAAGAGCCAGCAACAAGCAGGAGGCGGTTCCGGTGAAGATCCGGGTGGAGCGCGACGTACTTGCCGAGGCGGTGGCCTGGGTGGCCCGCAGCCTCCCGGCCCGTCCGCCGGCTCCCGTACTCGCGGGCCTTCTGCTGAAGGCCGAGGACGGCGCGCTGAGCTTCTCGAGCTTCGACTACGAGGTCTCGGCCCGGGTCTCCGTCGAGGCGGAGGTCGAGGAGGACGGCACCGTCCTGGTCTCCGGCCGGCTGCTCGCCGACATCTGCCGCGCCCTCCCCAACCGGCCGGTGGAGATTTCCACAGACGGTGTACGGGCGACCGTGGTCTGCGGCTCCTCCCGCTTCACCCTCCACACTCTGCCTGTGGAGGAGTACCCGGCACTGCCGGAGATGCCCACCGCGACCGGCACCGTCCCCGGTGAGGTCTTCGCCTCCGCCGCCGCGCAGGTGGCCATCGCCGCCGGCCGTGACGACACGCTGCCCGTCCTCACCGGTGTGCGCATCGAGATCGAGGGCGACACGGTCACCCTGGCCTCCACCGACCGCTACCGCTTCGCGGTCCGCGAGTTCCTGTGGAAGCCGGAGTCCCCGGACGCCTCCGCGGTCGCCCTGGTGCCCGCGAAGACCCTCCTGGACACCGCCAAGGCGCTCACGAGCGGCGACACGGTCACGCTGGCGCTCTCCGGCTCCGGCAAGGGCGAGGGCCTCATCGGCTTCGAGGGCGCGGGGCGCCGCACCACCACCCGGCTGCTCGAGGGCGACCTGCCGAAGTACCGCACGCTCTTCCCCACCGAGTTCAACTCGGTCGCGGTGATCGAGACCGCGCCCTTCGTCGAGGCCGTCAAGCGCGTGGCCCTGGTCGCCGAGCGCAACACGCCGGTCCGTCTGAGCTTCGAGCAGGGCGTGCTCATCCTGGAGGCCGGCTCCAGCGACGACGCACAGGCTGTGGAGCGTGTGGACGCGCAGCTGGAGGGCGACGACATCTCGATCGCCTTCAACCCGACCTTCCTCCTGGACGGCCTGAGCGCGATCGACTCCCCGGTCGCCCAGCTCTCCTTCACGACCTCCACGAAGCCGGCGCTGCTCAGCGGCAAGCCGGCCCTGGACGCCGAGGCGGACGAGGCCTACAAGTACCTGATCATGCCGGTGCGGCTCAGCGGCTGAGGCCTGGCCGAACGCGCCTCGTGGGGGTCGTCGCCTGAGCGGCTGACCCCACAGGTGTGCACCCGGGGCCGGGCGTAGGCTCGGACCCGGGTACACCGCACACGACGCTTAAGGAATTTCTGATGGAGCTCGGTCTCGTCGGTCTCGGCAAGATGGGCGGCAACATGCGCGAGCGCATCCGCCGCGCAGGCCACACCGTCATCGGATACGACCGCAACCCGGACCTCGCCGATGTCCACAGCCTCGAAGAGCTTGTGGGCAAGCTCAAGGGTCCGCGCGTCGTGTGGGTCATGGTCCCCGCCGGTGCCGCGACCCAGTCCACGATCGACGAGCTGGCCGACCTGCTCGCCCCCGGCGACATCGTCGTGGACGGCGGGAACTCCCGCTGGACCGACGACGAGAAGCACGCCGAGGAGCTCGCGGCCAAGGGCATCGGGTTCGTCGACTGCGGCGTCTCCGGCGGCGTCTGGGGCCTGGAGAACGGCTACGCGCTGATGTACGGCGGCTCCGCCGAGGACGTGGCGAAGGTCCAGCCGATCTTCGACGCGCTCAAGCCCGAGGGCGAGTTCGGCTCGGTGCACGCGGGCAAGGTCGGCGCCGGCCACTTCGCGAAGATGGTCCACAACGGCATCGAGTACGCGATGATGCAGGCCTACGCCGAGGGCTGGGAGCTCCTGGAGAAGGTCGACTCCGTCACTGACGTGCGCGAGGTCTTCCGCTCCTGGCAGGAGGGCACGGTCATCCGTTCCTGGCTGCTGGACCTCGCGGTGAACGCGCTGGACGAGGACGAGCACCTGGACGGGCTGCGCGGCTACGCGTCGGACTCCGGCGAGGGCCGGTGGACCGTCGAGGCCGCCATCGACAACGCCGTGCCGCTGCCGGCGATCACCGCGTCGCTGTTCGCGCGGTTCGCGTCGCGGCAGGACGACTCCCCGCAGATGAAGATGATCGCCGCGCTGCGCAACCAGTTCGGTGGCCACGCGGTCGAGACGAAGAAGTAATCCACAGGCTGTGCACCCCGCGGTGCACAGCCGCCGGGGGAAGAAGGTCGGCGCCCACCATGCACGTCACGCATCTGTCGCTGGCCGACTTCCGCTCGTACGCCCGGGTCGAGGTTCCGCTCGACCCGGGCGTCACCGCGTTCGTGGGCGCGAACGGCCAGGGCAAGACGAACCTGGTCGAGGCCGTCGGCTATCTCGCGACCCTCGGCAGCCACCGCGTCGCCTCGGACGCCCCGCTCGTACGGATGGGGGCGGAGCGGGCCGTCATCCGGGCCGCCGTCACACAGGGCGAGCGCTCCCAGCTGATCGAGCTCGAACTCAATCCGGGCCGGGCCAACCGTGCCCGTATCAACAGGTCCTCGCAGGTCAGGCCGCGTGACGTCCTCGGGATCGTCCGGACCGTGCTGTTCGCGCCGGAGGACCTCGCCCTGGTGAAGGGCGACCCCGGCGAGCGGCGCCGCTTCCTCGACGAGCTGATCACCGCGCGCACACCGCGCATGGCGGGCGTGCGCTCCGACTACGAGCGCGTGCTCAAGCAGCGCAACACGCTCCTGAAGTCGGCGGCGATGGCCCGCCGGCACGGCGGCCGCGGCATGGACCTGTCCACCCTCGACGTGTGGGACCAGCACCTCGCGCGGGCCGGTGCGGAGCTGCTCGCGCAGCGCCTCGACCTCATCCACACCCTCCAGCCGCTCGCCGACAAGGCGTACGAGCAGCTGGCGCCGGGCGGCGGACCGATTCTGCTGGAGTACCGCCCCTCCGCGCCGGGCGCCGGACAGACCCGCGAGGAGCTGTACGAGCAGCTGATCGCCGCCCTCGCCGAGGTCCGCAAGCAGGAGATCGAGCGGGGCGTGACGCTCGTCGGACCGCACCGGGACGAGCTGCTGCTCAAGCTCGGCGACCTGCCGGCGAAGGGGTACGCGAGCCACGGCGAGTCCTGGTCGTACGCGCTGGCGCTGCGGCTCGCCTCGTACGACCTGCTGCGTTCCGAGGGCAACGAGCCGGTCCTCGTCCTCGACGACGTCTTCGCCGAGCTGGACGCGCGCCGGCGCGAGCGGCTCGCGGAGCTGGTGGCGGGCGGCGAGCAGGTGCTCGTGACGGCGGCGGTCGACGACGACGTGCCGGGGGTCCTCGCGGGGACGCGGTACGAGGTGGCCAGCGGGACGGTGGAGCGGGTATGAGCGAGCAGCAGTCACTGGGCGCCGGGTCCGGCGCCGGGGCGTCGGAGCCGCCGGAAGCCCCCAAGGTCCCCGAGTCCTCGGGCATCGATCTGGCGCGGGTCGCGCTGCGCGCCGCCAAGGAGCAGGCGAAGGCGCGGGGCGCCGCCGCGCAGCAGAAGAAGCAGGCCCGGCGAGGGGGTGGACTGCGCTCCGGCGCGCGCGCCGACGGGCGCGACCCGATGGCGCTCGGCGCGGCGATCAACCGGCTGATCACCGAGCGCGGCTGGGAGACCCCGGCTGCGGTCGGCGGGGTCATGGGCCGCTGGCCGCAGATCGTCGGCGAGGACCTGGCGAAGCACTGCGTACCGCTGAAGTTCGACGACGAGCCGGACGCGCGGGTCCTCACCGTGCAGTGCGACTCCACGGCGTGGGCGACGCAGCTGCGGCTGCTCGCGCCGCGGCTCGTGGCCCGGCTGAACGAGGACCTGGGGCACGGGACGGTGCGGGTCATCAAGGTGCTGGGGCCGGGGGCGCCGCGGCGGGGGTACGGGCCGCTGCGGGCGCCGGGGTCCGTGGGGCCCGGGGACACGTACGGGTAGTCGGCGGTACGGGGCCGGGGCCGGGGCCGTGTGCCGCGGGTGCCGGCGAAGGGTGCTGCGCGTGCCGACAAAGGGTGCTGATCCGGTGGCCGCGACGCGATGGAGCGCGTGCCCATGGCGGGAGTCCGACCGTATGCCCACAACGCGCTACGACCCGAAGCGCTAGGTGGCCGTCAGAGGGCTCTGGAGCCCCTGTCTGGATATGGGGAGTCGTCTCGCTACCGCTCAGGGCGGCACATGCGGACTCAGGCACCGGCAAACCCCCATGACTGTCTGCGCTACCGGTAGACTGGGGAGACAATCCCGCCACCTTGCGGAACATGTCGAACGACGCAGCCGCTCCCGCATGCCCGGAGAACGGCCTGTGCTGTGCCAGAGAGGGCGCTTCGTGGCCGATTCCGGCAACCCCAACGAGAACAACCAGTACACCGCCAGCAACATCCAGGTCCTCGAAGGCCTGGATGCGGTGCGCAAGCGCCCTGGCATGTACATCGGCTCGACCGGTGAGCGCGGTCTGCACCACATGGTGCAGGAGGTCGTCGACAACTCGGTCGACGAAGCCCTGGCCGGCCACGCCGACACCATCGACGTGACGATCCTGCCCGACGGCGGCGTCCGCGTCATCGACAACGGCCGTGGCATCCCGGTCGGCATCGTCGCCTCCGAGGGCAAGCCGGCCGTCGAGGTCGTGCTGACCGTGCTGCACGCGGGCGGCAAGTTCGGCGGCGGCGGCTACGCCGTCTCCGGCGGTCTCCACGGCGTCGGCGTCTCCGTCGTCAACGCCCTCTCCACCAAGGTTTCGGTGGAGATCAAGACCGACGGCTACCGCTGGACCCAGGACTACAAGATGGGCGCCCCGGTCGAGGCGCTCGTGCAGAACGAGGCGACCGACGAGACCGGCACCTCGGTCACGTTCTGGGCCGACCCGGACATCTTCGAGACCACCGAGTACTCCTTCGAGACGCTCGCGCGCCGCTTCCAGGAGATGGCCTTCCTCAACAAGGGCCTCACCCTGACGCTCACGGACGAGCGCGAGTCGGCGAAGGCCACGGTCGGCGCGGACGACCCGGACGCGGAGGCCTCCGAGGCCGCCGCGCGCACGGTGAAGTACCACTACGAGGGCGGCATCGTCGACTTCGTGAAGTACCTCAACTCGCGCAAGGGCGAGCTGATCCACCCCACCGTGATCGACCTGGAGGCGGAGGACAAGGACAAGGCCCTGTCCCTCGAGGTCGCGATGCAGTGGAACAGCGGCTACAGCGAGGGCGTGTACTCCTTCGCCAACATCATCCACACCCACGAGGGCGGCACGCACGAGGAGGGCTTCCGTGCGGCGCTGACCTCGCTGATCAACAAGTACGCGCGCGACAAGAAGCTGCTCCGCGAGAAGGACGACAACCTCACGGGCGACGACATCCGCGAGGGTCTGACCGCGATCATCTCGGTCAAGCTGAGCGAGCCGCAGTTCGAGGGCCAGACCAAGACCAAGCTGGGCAACACGGAGGCGAAGACCTTCGTCCAGAAGGCGGTCTACGAGCACCTCAACGACTGGCTCGACCGCAACCCGGTCGAGGCCGCGGACATCATCCGCAAGTCGATCCAGGCCGCCACCGCGCGCGTCGCCGCCCGCAAGGCGCGCGACCTGACCCGCCGCAAGGGCCTGCTCGAGTCGGCGTCGCTGCCCGGCAAGCTCTCCGACTGCCAGTCGAACGACCCCGCCAAGTGCGAGATCTTCATCGTCGAGGGTGACTCCGCCGGCGGCTCGGCCAAGTCCGGCCGCAACCCGATGTACCAGGCCATCCTGCCGATCCGCGGCAAGATCCTGAACGTCGAGAAGGCCAGGATCGACAAGATCCTGCAGAACACCGAGGTCCAGGCGCTGATCTCGGCCTTCGGCACCGGTGTGCACGAGGACTTCGACATCGAGAAGCTCCGCTATCACAAGATCATCCTGATGGCGGACGCCGACGTCGACGGTCAGCACATCAACACCCTGCTGCTGACCTTCCTCTTCCGCTTCATGCGGCCGCTGGTCGAGGCAGGTCACGTCTTCCTCTCGCGCCCGCCGCTCTACAAGATCAAGTGGGGCCGGGACGACTTCGAGTACGCGTACTCGGACCGCGAGCGGGACGCGCTCGTCGCGCTCGGCAAGCAGAACGGCAAGCGGATCAAGGAAGACTCGATCCAGCGCTTCAAGGGCCTCGGCGAGATGAACGCCGAGGAGCTGCGCGTCACGACCATGGACGTCGAGCACCGTGTGCTCGGCCAGGTCACCCTGGACGACGCGGCGCAGGCCGACGACCTGTTCTCGGTGCTGATGGGCGAGGACGTGGAGGCACGGCGCTCGTTCATCCAGCGCAACGCCAAGGACGTTCGCTTCCTCGACATCTGAGTCGGTCTCAGCTGACCGTACGAAAGGACTGACGACCAGCAATGGCCGACGAAATCACTCCCGGCACCACCGAAGAGCAGGCCCCCGTGCTGCGCATCGAGCCCGTCGGGCTCGAGACGGAGATGCAGCGCTCGTACCTCGACTACGCGATGTCCGTCATCGTGTCCCGCGCGCTGCCCGACGTACGGGACGGCCTCAAGCCCGTCCACCGTCGCGTGCTGTACGCGATGTACGACGGCGGCTACCGGCCCGAGAAGGGCTTCTACAAGTGCGCCCGCGTCGTCGGTGACGTCATGGGTACGTACCACCCGCACGGCGACTCGTCGATCTATGACGCCCTCGTCCGCCTCGCCCAGCCCTGGTCGATGCGGATGCCGCTCGTCGACTCCAACGGCAACTTCGGTTCCCCGGGCAACGACCCGGCCGCTGCCATGCGGTACACCGAGTGCAAGCTCATGACGCTGTCGATGGAGATGCTCCGGGACATCGACGAGGAGACCGTCGACTTCCAGGACAACTACGACGGCCGCAACCAGGAGCCGACGGTCCTGCCGGCCCGCTTCCCGAACCTGCTGATCAACGGCAGCGCCGGCATCGCGGTGGGCATGGCGACCAACATCCCGCCGCACAACCTGCGCGAGGTCGCGGCCGGTGCCCAGTGGGCGCTGGAGCACCCCGAGGCCAGCCACGAGGAGCTCCTCGACGCGCTGATCGAGCGGATCAAGGGCCCGGACTTCCCGACCGGCGCGCTCGTCGTCGGCCGCAAGGGCATCGAGGAGGCGTACCGCACCGGCCGTGGCTCGATCACGATGCGTGCGGTCGTCGAGGTCGAGGAGATCCAGAACCGCCAGTGCCTGGTGGTCACGGAGCTTCCGTACCAGACCAACCCGGACAACCTCGCGCAGAAGATCGCCGACCTCGTGAAGGACGGCAAGGTCGGCGGCATCGCCGACGTCCGCGACGAGACCTCGTCCCGTACCGGCCAGCGCCTCGTCATCGTGCTCAAGCGCGACGCCGTCGCCAAGGTCGTCCTCAACAACCTCTACAAGCACACCGACCTGCAGACGAACTTCGGCGCGAACATGCTGGCGCTCGTCGACGGCGTGCCGCGCACCCTCTCGCTCGACGCGTTCATCCGCCACTGGGTGACGCACCAGATCGAGGTCATCGTCCGCCGGACGAAGTTCCGGCTGCGGAAGGCCGAGGAGCGCGCCCACATCCTGCGCGGTCTGCTCAAGGCCCTCGACGCGATCGACGAGGTCATCGCGCTCATCCGCCGCAGCGACACGGTCGAGGTCGCCCGCGGCGGCCTGATGGACCTCCTCCAGATCGACGAGATCCAGGCCAACGCGATCCTGGAGATGCAGCTCCGCCGCCTCGCGGCCCTGGAGCGGCAGAAGATCGTCGCCGAGCACGACGAGCTCCAGGCCAAGATCAACGAGTACAACGCGATCCTGGCCTCGCCGGAGCGCCAGCGGTCGATCGTCAGCGAGGAACTCGCGGCGCTCGTCGAGCGGTTCGGCGACGACCGCCGGTCCAAGCTCGTGCCCTTCGACGGTGACATGTCCATCGAGGACCTGATCGCCGAGGAGGACATCGTCGTCACGATCTCCCGCGGCGGCTACGTGAAGCGGACGAAGACCGAGGACTACCGCTCGCAGAAGCGCGGCGGCAAGGGCGTGCGCGGGACGAAGCTGAAGCAGGACGACATCGTCGACCACTTCTTCGTCTCGACCACCCACCACTGGCTGCTCTTCTTCACCAACAAGGGCCGGGTCTACCGGGCCAAGGCGTACGAGCTGCCGGACGCCGGCCGGGACGCGCGCGGCCAGCACGTGGCCAACCTGCTCGCCTTCCAGCCGGACGAGCAGATCGCCCAGATCCTGGCGATCCGCGACTACGACGCCGCGCCGTACTTGGTGCTCGCCACCAAGGCTGGCCTGGTGAAGAAGACCGCGCTGAAGGACTACGACTCGCCGCGCTCCGGCGGTGTCATCGCGATCAACCTCCGGGAGACCGAGGACGGCAGCGACGACGAGCTGATCGGGGCCGAGCTGGTCTCGTCCGAGGACGACCTGCTCCTCGTCAGCAAGAAGGCGCAGTCGATCCGCTTCACGGCCACGGACGACGCGCTCCGCCCGATGGGACGTGCCACCTCGGGCGTCAAGGGCATGAGTTTCCGCGCTGACGACGAACTGCTCTCGATGAATGTCGTCCGGCCCGGTACGTTCGTCTTCACCGCGACCGACGGCGGGTACGCGAAGCGCACCCCCGTCGACGAGTACCGCGTCCAGGGCCGTGGCGGCCTCGGCATCAAGGCCGCCAAGATCGTGGAGGACCGCGGCTCGCTCGTGGGCGCGCTGGTGGTCGAGGAGACCGATGAGATCCTCGCCATCACGCTGTCCGGCGGTGTGATTCGTACGCGAGTCAACGAAGTCAGGGAGACCGGCCGTGACACCATGGGCGTCCAGCTGATCAACCTGGGCAAGCGCGATGCCGTCGTCGGCATCGCACGGAACGCCGAGGCCGGCAGCGACGACGAAGATGCCGACGACGATGCCGAGGGCGTCGTCGAGGCGACCGAGGCCGCAGTGGTCGAGGCCGAGGCAGTCGAGGGCACGGAGCCCTCGGCCGGGGAGCACGAGGAGTAAGAGCGTGAGTGGAGCCACGGGCGCCGGATCGGCGGCTGCCGGAGCTTCTGCTGGTGCTGGAGCGAACGGCGCCCGTGGCCCCGCCACGGACTCCCAGGGGGTTGCGGTGACGGATACCCGAGGGCAGCAGCCCTCGTACGAGAGCTACAGCGGGCCGCTGCCCGGCGAGCGCACGGGTGCGCAGCAGCCGGGCGGCCCGTACCACCCGCCGCAGGCGTACGGCGCTCCGGCGCCGGGCGGTCAGGCGGGCGGCGGGACGCTGGGCGGCCAGACGGGCGCCGGGGCCGTGCGCCGGCCGCGTACGGGGGCGCGCACCACGCCCCGGACGCGCAAGGCGCGGCTGCGGGTGGCCAAGGCCGATCCGTGGTCGGTGATGAAGGTGAGCTTCCTGCTCTCCATCGCGCTGGGCATTTGCACGGTCGTCGCCGCTGCGGTGCTGTGGATGGTCATGGACGCCATGGGCGTCTTCTCGACCGTCGGCGGCACGATCAGCGAGGCGACGGGCTCGAACGAGTCCAACGGCTTCGACCTGCAGTCGTTCCTGTCGCTGCCGCGGGTGCTGATGTTCACCTCGGTGATCGCCGTGATCGACGTCGTTCTGATGACCGCTCTGGCGACGCTGGGCGCGTTCATCTACAACCTGTCGGCCGGTTTCGTCGGAGGCGTGGAGCTCACGCTCGCCGAGGACGAATGACCTGCGAGGGGGCCGGGCCGGAACCGATTTTGGGACTGGCCCCCACGTGCGCTAATCTTCAGGAGTCAGCGCGCGGGACACACACCGCAAAGCGCGGCGGGGCTATAGCTCAGTTGGTTAGAGCGCATCCCTGATAAGGATGAGGCCACAGGTTCAAATCCTGTTAGCCCCACAGTATCGATCGACCCGGACGGTTCCTCCGTCCGGGTCGATTTGTTTGTCCGGGGAAGACGAGGGCGCGTCGAGGGTTTGAAACTCGTACAGGTCACCGATCGGTATCGGTCGATGTGTAGAGTGGGCGTCAGAAGTCTCCTACGTCAACGAAAGACGAGGTCGCGCGGTGAAGAAGCTTCTCCTGGTCGCACTGGCCGCCATCGGCGGGCTCCTCGTGTACCGCCAGATCCAGGCGGATCGCGCCGAGCAGGATCTGTGGACGGAGGCGACCGACTCCGTGCCCGCAGGTTCGGGTGTCTGAGACGAGAACCGTCTGTGGGTGGAGCCCCGGCCGCGCGTGAGCGGGCCGGGGCTTTGCTTTGCCTGAGCGAACAATTTGCTTGCTTGAGTAAAGGGGAGAGGCGCGTGAGGACGCAGGCCGGCATGGGACGTGTCGAAGGCATGGGGCGCATCGGACGTGTCGAGCGCTTCAGGCGCGGGACCGGGGTCGCCCTGGTCGCGGCGGTGGGCGTCGCTGTCGCGGCCGTGGGCGCGGTCACGGCGCTGCCGGGCCAGGCACGGGCGGCCGACGGGGGCACGCTCCCGCCGTACGCCTTCGACGGCACGGCCCAGCGGGTCAAGGGGGCCGCTTCGAGCTCGGACGCCGTGCAGCTGAAGACCGGGGAGACCTACCGGGACACGCTCAAGAAGGACGGCAAGGTCTACTACCGCGTCGACCTCGACGACAAGCTCAACAGCTACGTCTCCGTGGTGGCCGTACCGAAGCCCGGTGGCAAGGTCGAGTACGGCGACGGTTTCAAGGTGAGCATGCAGGACGGCTCCGGCACCGACTGCGGCTACCAGCAGGTGTCGTTCTCCTCCGCCGAGTACGCGCGGCCGCTCGCCGGGTACGCCCGCCGCATCGTCGACCCGGACAGCTCCAGCTGCCAGAAGGCGGGCGCCTTCTACGTGCTCGTCGAGCGCACGTCGAAGCCCACCTCCGCCTCGGACGACTGGGAGCTGGAGATCCGGCACCTCTCCGAGCCGGGCCTGAAGAAGGCCGGCCCGACCGAGCTCCCCGAGGCCTGGTCCTCCGCCACGCCCCCGCCGCCGACGGGCGGCCCGCAGAAGCGGCAGGGCGGCGCGGGCTTCCACGACGCCGTCTCGCTGACGCAGGGCGAGTGGCGGTCCGACATCCGGCCCGGCCAGACGCTCTTCTTCCGGGTGCCCGTCGACTGGGGGCAGCAGCTCTTCGCCACGGCGGAGCTCGGCAGCAGCGCCGCCGCGGACGAGTACGTCGGCAACGCGCTGGTGCTCTCCCTCGACAACCCGGCGCTCGGTCACGTCGACGAGAACACCGGAAGCTACGACGGGAAGCAGACGACGCTGGTGCTCGACGCGCAGCGGCCGGTGGCGCACGAGAACCGCACGTCGTACAACGACGCCGCGAGCGGCATGCGGTTCGCGGGCTGGTACTACCTGTCGGCCACGCTCAATCCGGCGATCGCCCAGGAGTACGGGGACAAGCCGGTGCCGCTGACGCTGCGGGTGAACGTCACGGGGGCGGCGAAGCCCGGGCCGGGGTACGTCGGGGACCCGGGCCCGTTCGCCGTGACCGCCGACGACAAGGAGGCGGCGGCGAACGGCGCGAGCGGCTCGCAGGCGGCGGAGGACAGCGGCGCCATGCAGTTCGTCGCGGTGGCCGGGATCGGCACTGGGAGCGTGCTGCTGCTCGGGCTCGGCGCGTGGACGCTGGTGGCGCGGCGGCGGGCTGTGTAGGGCGGTGTAGGGCGGTGTAGGGCCCTGTCCGGGCCCTTGCGGATGGCTCGGGTCTGGGCGGCTCGGGTCTGGGTTGGCTCGGGTCTGGGTTGGCTCAGGTCTGGGCGGCTCGGGTGCGGGCGGCTCAAGTCCGGGCTGCTCAGGTCTGGGCGAGGGCCCAGAAGCCGACCGCCAGGCAGATCAGGGCGAGCAGCAGGACCGGGACCGTCACCTTCGGGGGCGGTCCCGGTCGGCGTACGGGGACCGGAGCCGTGGCCGGGGACGCGGGCTGCGCGTGGTGCGCCGGTGCGGTGTGCTGACCGGGAACCTGAACGGGTCGAGCGGTGTATGGATGAGTAGGGGCCGGTCCGAACGGCGCCGCGGCCGTGGGGGCCTGGTCGAAGGAGGGGGTCGGGTGCGTGACCGGCGGGGGCAGGTGGAAGCTGCCCGTCTCGGAGGCGGGCGGGACGGGCGCGGTCGGCGCCGATACGGGCTGCTGGTGCTGCTGGTAGGCCTGTGCGGGGTGCTGCTGGGTCGGTACGGGCGGCACGGGCGGCACGGGGGGTGCTACGGGCGGCATGGCGTCGGCGGGGCCGGCCGGGCCCTGGGGGCCGAAGCCGGCCGGCAGCGGGCCGATCTGGTCGAAGATCTCGACCGGCGGCTCGTCGGGACGCGGCTCGGGCAGCATCTCGGCGGCGGCGTCCAGCGCCTTGCGCGCGCCGGTGGCCGTCCGGAAGCGGGCCTGCGGGTCGGGCTGGAGCAGCCCGGCGAGGACCTGCCACAGCGGTTCCGGGATGCCCTCGGGGGCGCTCGGGGTGCCGTACGTGAGGAAGTGCGAGACGAGGGCCTGGGAGTCCGGGCTGCGGCCCTGGAGCAGATAGAGCGCGACCAGGCCGACGGCGAACAGGTCGGCGGTGAAGTCCGGCTCGGCTCCGAGGAGTTGCTCGGGAGCGAAGTAACCGGGCGTGCCGACCACGTAGTTGGTCTCGGTGAGCCGGGGTTCGCCCTTGCGCATCGAGATGCCGAAATCGGACAGCCGCAGGTGCGGCCGCCCGGTTCCGGTGACGTCCAGAAGGATGTTGGCGGGCTTGATGTCCCGGTGGACGACGCCTTCGGCGTGCACCGTGGCCAGACCGGAGAGCAGCTGGTCGAGCAGGGTGCAGACGAAGCGGGGCGGCAGCGGGCCGTAGTCCCCGACGACATGCGCCAGCGAGCCGCCGGCGACCAGGTCCATCGTGAAGAGGACCTTGTCGTCGTCGGCGGCCCAGCTGGCCGGGGCGAGGACGTGCGGATGGTCGATCCGCATCGCCTGCTCGCGGACGAAGCGGAGCAGCGTGTGGGCGTCGCTCTGCTGGAGCACCTTGGCCGCCACGTACCGTCGGCGCCGGTGGTCCCAGGCGCGCCACACCGCGCCCGCCCCGCCCCGTCCGATCGGGTCGATCAGCTCGTACCGGCCAGCGAAGACCTCACCCATCGCGCTGCGCCCGCTCCCCGTCGTCTCGTGTCCCCCCGATACCGGCCGAGTGCCGGTACCGCGTCAGTTCTGGTGCGACTCGTAGTGCGCGACCGCGTCAGCGGTGCGCCCCGCGCCGTACACCCGGAGGAACTCTGCCAGTTCCGGGTGGGCCGGGGCGAGGGAGTCGGCCGCGTCGATGATGTCGCCCGCGGCCGCCACGGACCGCAGCAGGGACTGGATCTCGCGGACCACGCGGCGCACGGTCGGCGCACCGGAGCCGGTCGGGGCCTGGGCGGTGCTGGTGAGGACGGAGCCGCCCTGCGACTTCTTGACCTCGTCCATGCGGTCGGTGGCCTCGGCGGCGCTGACGCTGCCGTCGGCGACCTGGACGGCGAGCTCCTGGAGGGCCTGGACGCGCTGGACGACGGCAGGGTTGCCGATCTTGGCCCGCTGGCCGCTCATCAGCTGGGACAGCATGGGCGCGGAAAGCCCGAGGACGGCCGCGAGCCTGGCCTGATTGAGCCCGAGATCGTCGATCAGCCGACGGAAGAGCGCCCCCAACGGCTCCCCGTACCAACTGCGCTGAAGCTCTCTGGCTCTTGCCGTGGCTTCCTGCTGCGCTGCGTCCATTACTTCTCCCCATCCCTTAGGTTCGCCACTGCGAACCTCGATCAGCATCTTACGGAGAGTGGTCGTGGACCGGGAGTCCCTATCCTTTTGCCGGACATGGGGGGTGACCCGGTACGCTGTTCTCGTTCCGGGGCCTTAGCTCAGTTGGTAGAGCGCTGTCTTTGCATGGCAGATGTCAGGGGTTCGACTCCCCTAGGCTCCACCTGGATGCACCCCCTTGATCAGCGGAAACGTGATCAAGGGGGTGTTTTTGTGCCCTTTTCCGGTGGTCCGGGGTGGTCCCGGTGGTCCCGGGTGGTCCCGGTGGTCCCGGGCAGGCTCAGAGCTCGGCGAGGGTGCCGTCCACGGTGGCCGGCAGGGCCTGCCTGTCCCGCCGGACGCGGCCGAGGACGCGCAGCCCGTAGTACGGACGTCCTGGTCCGGGCCGGAGGCCTCGACGGCGGCGTTGATCGCGAAGCAGCCGCGGCCGTCGGTCTGAGTGGTGCCAAACGCTGTTCGGTCGGGTCGGTCAGAACACCTCGGGGGCGAGCTCCCGCAGGACCGCGATCCCCTCGTGGGCCTGCGCCTCCGCGTGCCGGTTGCCCAGCTTCCCGGCCAGCTCCAGGGCCTGCCGGTGCAGTCGCAGGGCCTCGTCGGGGAGGCCCGCGAGGCGGTACGTCTCGGCGTAACCGTCCAGGAAGTGGATCTTCCAGTGCTCCTCGAAGACCTCGTCGAGCAGCGCGAACGCCTCCCGGTGACTGGCCAGGGCCTCCTCGTACCGGCCCATCTGCCGCAGCGCGACGCCCCGGCAGTTGAGGCACCACGCCTGGTTGTGGAGGTGCCCGTCGTCCCGGGCCACCGCCAGTGCCCGACCCAGGTGCTCCACCGCCTCCTCGGGCCGCTCGTGCGCGACGGCCACCCCGAGGGTGATCCGGGCGGTCAGCGCGGGAGGCCACGTGGGGTCGGAGTGCGGGATGCCCAGCACCTCCCGGGCCCGCTCCGCGGCCTCCTCCCGGTGGCCCAGCTGGAGCATCGCCCAGGCCTCCGAGGCGGCCGCGTGGGCCGCGCCCGTCGGGCTGCCGGCCTCCTCGTACAGCTTCCCCGCCAGCCGGAAGAGGTCGAGCGGCTCCTCGACGTGTCCGGCGTCCCAGCTCAGGTAGCCGCGGCGCAGGGCCAGTTCGGCCTCCGCCCGGGTGTCCCCCGCGCGGGCCGCCAGGACGCCGGCCTCCTCGTACGAGGCGGTGGCCTCCGCCATCCGGCCCGCGTTGTACCGCGCGAAGCCCAGGTCGCTGTGCGCCTCGGCCAGCTGCAGCGGGTCGCCCAGGCGCTCGGCGGCGGCCAGCGACCGCTCGAAGAGGTAGTTGAGGTGGGACGTGCCGCAGCGGCGCGCGAAGTACGCCCGGAGGAAGCGCGGCAGCTCGCACACGTGCGTGTCGGCTCCGACGGCGGCGGCCGTCTCGAAGGCGGCCAGGAGGTTTCCGTACTCCGTGACGAGCCAGGTGAAGGCCGCGTTCTTGTCCGCGAACCGGGGCAGCGCGGCCGGCGGCAGGCCCGCGGAGGCGGGGCGGCCGGGCGCCAGGTACGGCATCGCGGCATCGGCCGCCGCCGTCGCGTGGACGTAGTAGTCGAGTACGCGGTGGAGGGCCCGCTCCCGCTCGGACGCCGTGTCCTGCTCCGCCACCGCCCGGCGCGCGTGCTGGTGCACCAGGTCGTGCAGCCGGTAGCGGCCCGGCGTCGGCTCCTGGACGAGGTGCGCGTCCAGGAGGTCCTCCAGGGCCGCCCGCGCCTCGCGCAGCGGCAGGTCCGCGAGCGCCGCCACCACGTACGCGTCGAACGACTCCCCCGGCAGCAGGCCGAGCTTCCGGAACAGCCGGGCCAGGGCGCGGTCGAGCTGCCGTACCGACATGGCGAACGCCGCGCCGAACTCGGCGTCGACCTCGCTCGCGCCCTCGTCCGCGCCCTCCGACATCCGCTCGACGAGGATGCCCACGGTCCAGCCCGGCCGGTGCCGCAGCCGCGCCGCGGCCAGCCGCAGCGCCAGCGGCAGCCGGCCGCACAGCCGCAGCACCTCGGCGGCGGACTCCGGATCGCGGCCGAGCCTGCCGTCGGGGCCGCCCGGGTCGCCGCTGGCGCGGGAGAGCAGCTCCGCGCTCTCCTCCGGGCTCAGCACGTCGAGCGAGACCGGGGGCACCTCGTCCAGGCCGAGGAGACGGTTGCGGCTCGTGATCAGGGCGACGGACGGCCCGGCGCCGGGCAGCAGCGGGCGGACCTGCTCGGCGTCGGCGGCGTTGTCGAGGACGACGACGACCCGGCGGCGCGCCAGCTCCGACCGCCAGCAGGCGGACAGCTCCTCGACGCCTTCGCGCGGGACCTTCTCGGAGGGCACGTCGAGCGCGGCGAGCAGCATCCGCAGCGCCGAGTCGGGGTCGAGCGGCGGCCGGCCCTCGGTGAAGCCGTGCAGGTCCACGTACAGCTGGGCGTCCGGGAAGTCGGCGGCGAGGCGGTGCGCGGCGTGCACCGCGAGGCAGGTCTTGCCGACGCCCGCCATGCCGTCGACGGAGACCGCGCGGTGGCTCTCGACAGCGGCGAACACGGCGGCGAGCCGCTCCTCGCGCCCCGTGAAGTCGGGCACGTCGCGGGGCAGGTCGTTGCGGGGCAGCGGCCGGATCTGCCGACTGCTCTTCGGCGGCGCGGGCAGGGGGTTCGAGGCCCGCTCCCACAGGGGCCGCAGCGGGCGCGGGTCCCGCTTCACCAGGCGGCAGAGGGCGACCACCGCGGGCCAGGGCGGCACGGTCAGGCCGTTGAGGTAGCGGGAGAGCGAGGAGGAGCTGAGGCCGGTGTCGCGCGCGAGCGCCCGGACGCCGAGCCCGGACAGCTCGTGGAGCAGGCGCAGCCGGGCGGCCAGTTCCTCCTGCGGGTCGGCCCCCGAGGCTCTGCCGTGTGAGTCGGCCGGTCGTACGTCGTCCATGGTTCCCCCGTCGTCGTGTCCCGCGCGGGGCGAAGTCTTCCGAGCCAACTCGTCGCAGGTCAAGGATGATTGAGCTGTCCCACGGTGTCCCATCGCGATGGCCGGGGCGGGCGGAACGGGCTGTCATGGAGCCACGCCCCGAGGGAACGGGGCACCGACCCGGAAGAGGTGAAGAGGTGCCGAGCGAACCGCGGTCCCGCATGCAGAACCCCGTCGCCGTGCTGCCCGCCGCGATGCGCCCCGTCCAGGAGCTCCTCGGCGCCGTGCGCTCCGGCGGCGTGGACGGGCAGACGCTGGAGCTCGTCCACCTGCGGGTCAGCCAGATCAACGGCTGCTCCGCCTGCGTCGACGGCGGCACCAGGACGGCCCGTGCGGCCGGTGTGAACGACGAGCGGCTCGCCGCGGTCGCCGCCTGGCGCGAGGCCCCGTACTTCACCGCGGCGGAGCGCGCGGCCCTCGGGCTCGCCGAGGCCGCGACACGGATGGCCGACCAGCCCGACGCGGTGAGCGACGAGGTCTGGGACACGGCCGCCACGTACTACGACGAGAAGCGGCTCGCCGCGATCATCCTCATGGTCGGCGTGACCAACCTGTTCAACCGGCTCAACGCGACGACCCGGCAGATCGCCGGTTCGCGCGGCTGACGCCCGCCCCTACCGACGTACACACGAGAGAAGGAAGCCCGCCATGACGAACACCCGGAAGCCCGCCGAGAAGGCCACCGCGACCACCGCCGCGGACAAGACCAAGGCCGAGGGATTCACCGCCGAGGAGCGGAGCGCGATGAAGGAGCGCGCCAAGGAGGTGAAGGCGTCCGCGCGCCGCGGATCGCGCGCCGAGAAGGCGGCGGAGGAGGAGGCGGCCGTGGTCGCGAAGATCGCCGAGATGCAGGACTCGGACCGGGACATGGCCGAGCGCATCCACGCCGTGGTCAAGGAGAGCGCCCCGGAGCTCGCACCGAAGCTCTGGTACGGGATGCCCGCGTACGCCAAGGACGGCAAGGTCGTCTGCTTCTTCCAGAGCGCGCAGAAGTTCAACGCGCGGTACGCGACCTTCGGCTTCAACGACGTGGCGAACCTCGACGACGGCACGATGTGGCCGGCCGCCTACGCCCTGAAGGAGCTGACCGCCGCGGACGAGGCGCGGATCGCCGAGCTGGTGAAGAGGGCGGTGAGCTGAGGCCGCGGGGCCAGGGCCGGAGCCACGGCCGCACAGGCCAGGAGGTGGCCATTGATCCGTACGGGTGGTGTTCATCGGAAGAACTGCGCGGGGGTGGCGTCGCTCCCCGGAATCTCGGGCCGCATCCACATCATGTGGAAAGTACGTAAAGCGCGCAACCCGAAATGAACCATCCGAGAACGTCACGAAAGTGAGGGATCATGGCCACCGCCAAGGTCAAGCAGTTCTGGACCGCCTTCATCTCCGTCCTCTTCGCCCTGCTCGCCTCCGTCGGCCTGGCGAGCACCGCCGCCGCGGCCCAGCAGCCCGCCGTGCAGCAGCCCGAGGAGCCGGCCGGTTCCGCCGCCCCCGCCGCCGTCCCCGCCACCGGGGAGCGCGCCGTCGCCTCCGTACCGGCACAGCGGACGCACCGGTGGCCCCTCGTCGGCGACCGCTCCCTGCCGCCCACCATCAAGCAGCGCATCGGCGCCGAGGCCCACGGCTCCTCCCCCTCGGTACGCCACCGCCACGCGGGCGGCGCGGCCGAGAGCGACCCGGTCGCGCTGACGGAGCTGGCGCTCGCCGCGACCGCGCCGGCGACGGGTGCGTAGGACGCGGGGAGTAGACGGCGTACGCGCACTCCCCGCGCCCGTGAGAACTGCAGCAACCGCAGCAACTGCAAGAACCGCAGGACCGGTAAGACTCGCAGGACCCGCAGAAACCACAGGACCCGTAAGACCCGCAGGACTGGTGAGACCCGCAGGACCCGCAAGCCCCGCAAGAACTGCAGGACCCGCAAGCCCCGCAAGAACTGCAGGACCCGCAAGCCCCGCAAGAACTGCAGGACCCGCAAGCCCCGTAGGACCCCCTAGCCCCTCAGAGCACCACCCTCGTACCCGTCCGGACCGCAGCGGTCAGCGACGCTCGTCGCGATCGGCTTCCGCCGCATCGGCCGCCGCCTCAGCCTCGATCTCGGCATCCGCCTGGATCTCGGCCTCGGCTTCGGACTCCTTGAACTCGACCTCCGGGTCGAGGAACCCCCCATTGCCGTCACCGGACGACAACGCGGAACCCTCGCCCACCTCGGTGGGAGCGGGCGGCTCGACCAGCCAGTCGGGATTGGCCTGCTTGTCCCACCACTTCCAGGCGGCGTAAACGCCGCCGGCCACCAAGCCGAGGATCACGAGTCCCTTGGCGAGGCGACCGGCCCTGGCCCGCCGCTCGTGCTTCCTCAAGATCTTCTGAATTTCCTTCGGCGTCACCTGTCCGCGCAGCGCGGCCCAGGCGGCGGTGGAGCGCGACCCGGCCTCCTCAAGGACGGGACCGGTCGCGGCGACCGCGTGCTCGACACGCGGAACGGTGTAGTCGGCCGCCTGACGGGCGGCTGAGCGGGTCATGACCGCCGCGCGCTGCGCGGCCGCGTCGACCCGCGGCGGTACGTGCGGTGCGACGTGCGACGCGTACTGCGCACGCGCTTGTACTCGGGCCTGTCGTGCGGCCTTCGAGACCGTCGGCGCGATCCGCACCCGCGCCTCGTGCGCGTAGTACGTGGCCTGGTCCTTGGCCGTTTCGGCGTACGGCGCCACCACTTCCGCGGCGTGCAGGACGCTCTCCTTCGCCGAATCTGACGCGGCGCGCACGCTGTCCATGCGGGTCACGGGATTCCTCCTCCTCGGTGGCGACGATGTCGGTTTTTCACCTTTCCATCCTTTTCGGAATCATGCCCCTCGGACCGAAGTCCGGCATGTGGGGCGGGCATCCGGGGCATGCGAGGATCGGTCACGCCAGAGACAGACGTGACATGACGCGACACGATTCGACGTGGACGGAAGGCGACCGTGGCCGAGCAGCTGTACGCGATCCTCAAGACCAGCCTGGGTGACATCGAGGTCCGGCTGATGCCGTTCCACGCCCCGAAGACGGTGCGCAACTTCGTCGAACTCGCCGGCGGCGAGCGCGAGTGGACGCACCCCGCCACGGGCAAGGTCTCCTCGGACCGGCTCTACGACGGCACGGTCTTCCACCGGGTCATCAAGGGCTTCATGATCCAGGGCGGTGACCCGCTGGGGAACGGTACGGGCGGGCCCGGCTACGAGTTCGCCGACGAGTTCCACCCGGAGCTCTTCTTCGACCGTCCGTACCTGCTGGCCATGGCCAACGCCGGCCCGGGCACCAACGGCTCGCAGTTCTTCGTCACGGTCGGTGCCGCGACCTGGCTGAACCGCAAGCACACGATCTTCGGCGAGGTCTCCGGCCTGGAGAGCCGGAAGGTCGTGGACGCGATCGCGGCGGTCGCCACCGACCCGCACACCGAGCGCCCGCTCCAGGACGTGGTGATCGACTCCGTGGTGATCGAGAAGCGCTGAGGCGGAAGCGATGGAAGGGATAGAAGGCATGGAAGGGGCGAAAAACCCCGTGGATCCGCAGTCCGGCCTGCCCCGCTGCTACCGCCACCCGGAGGCCGAGACCGGCATCCGCTGTGCCCGCTGCGACAAGCCCATCTGTCCGCAGTGCATGATCTCCGCCTCCGTCGGCTTCCAGTGCCCGGACTGCGTGCGCAACGGTTCGGGGACCGGCCACGCCGCCGACGCCAACCAGCCCCGGACGCTCGCGGGCGGCAGGGTGGCGGCCGACGACCGGCTCGTCACCAAGATCCTGATCGGGATCAACCTCGCGGTCTACCTCATGGTGCTGCTGTTCGGGCAGCGGTTCGTCGACGAGCTCGTGCTCATCGGCTACGCCTACATGCCGTCGCTTGGCGAGGTCGTCGGGGTCGCGGACGGCGAGTGGTACCGGCTGCTGACCTCGACCGTCCTCCACCAGGAGGTCTGGCACATCCTCTTCAACGTGCTGGGCCTGTGGGTGATCGGCGGGATCGTCGAGCCCGAGCTCGGCCGGATCCGGTTCGCGGCCCTCTGCCTGCTCTCCGGGCTGTCCGGCTCCGTGCTCGCCTATCTCGTCGCCGCGCAGAACCAGCCCTCGCTGGGCGCCTCCGGCGTCGTCTACGGCCTGATCGGCGCCTGGGTCGTGCTGGCCCGCCGCAAGCGGCACGACATGCGGCCGGTGGTGCTCTTCGTGGCGCTGTCGCTGCTCATGACGTTCACCCGTCCGGGGATCTCCTGGGAGGCCCACGTCGGCGGTCTCGTCGGCGGCGCCCTGGTGACGTACGCACTCGTGCACGCGCCGAGGGCGCGCAGGGACCTCGTGCAGTACGGGGCCTGTGGACTGCTGCTCCTGATCGACCTGGGGCTGGTGCTCGCCCGATCCGCCGCGCTCACCTGAGCTCAGGGGGCTGTGGATGAGCACTTTCGCGAGCTTTCCCCAGAGTTATCCACAGTGTGGGGCGGATCGTTTCCGCGTCTGAGGGAAAGACTGCACCCCTCGCCTCTGACCTGGTGTTTCTCCAGGGAGGCGAGGGGTGTTTCCCGTCCTTCCGCGAGTGATCGCGGTCAGGGAGCGGTCATACCGGCGTCAATCTCGTGCAAGTTATCCACAGATCTTCGTAAGTTATCCAGTGCTGTGTACAACGCTGTGGATAAGTTCAGGGGAGAGCTTGACGAGCCGCCGGTCCAGCCGATAAATCGCCGGCTACTTCCACTGTGTGGAGACGCCGAAACCCGCGGCGATGAAGCCGAAGCCCACCACGATGTTCCAGTTGCGGATCGCCTCGATCGGCATCGAACCGTCGGTGACGTAGAAGACCACGATCCACACCAGCCCGATGGCGAAAAGCGCCAGCATCACAGGCGCCACCCAGCTGCGGTTCGTCAGCTTGATGTTGGTGGCCTGCTTGGTGGGCGTAGGCGTGAAGTCGGCCTTCTTGCGGATACGTGACTTCGGCACGAGGGACTCTCCTGTCGATGCGCTGCGTGACCGCGCAGGGAACTGTGGCTGGCGCCGGGATGTGACGTAGGAGGAAGACTGCGTCCCCCGGGCGTCCGTTAGCGTAGTGGTTCCGCGGCACCGAAGGGGATCAGGGTACGTTGAGCAATTCCGCCGACACTCCCGCAGGGCCGGGCCGCACCACGAGGTGGCGCCCCGTCCGGGTGCTCACCCTTGCCGTCTTCGCCCTCGCCGGACTGATCTTCGTCACGAGTTTCAACACCGCCAAGGGCACCAATATCCGCACGGACGCCTCGCTGCTCAGGCTCTCCGACCTGATCGAGGAACGCAGCCACAAGAACGCCGGGCTCGACGAGTCCACCGCTGCCCTCCGCTCCCAGGTCGACGGCCTCGCCGCACGCGACGACGGTTCCACCCGTGCGGAGGACGCGAAGCTCGACGCCCTCGAAGCCACAGCGGGCACCAAAGAGGTCGCCGGCTCCGGCCTCACCGTCACCCTCGACGACGCCCCGCCGAACGCCCAGGCCGCCCCCGGATACCCCGAACCGCAGGCCAACGACCTCGTCATCCACCAGCAGGACCTCCAGGCCGTCGTCAACGCCCTGTGGCAGGGCGGCGCCGAGGGCATCCGCGTCATGGACCAGCGGCTCATCTCCACCAGCGCCGTGCGCTGCGTCGGCAACACCCTGATCCTCCAGGGCCGCGTCTACTCGCCCCCGTACAAGATCACCGCCGTCGGCGACCGAGGGAAGCTGAGCAAGGCGCTCGCCGACTCCCCGGCCCTCCAGAACTACCAGCTGTACGTCAAGGCGTACGGGCTCGGCTGGAAAGTCGACGACCACAAGGCGGTGACTCTGCCGGGCTACTCGGGCACAGTGGACCTCCACTACGCGAAGCCGGTGAGCTGACCGGTCAGCTGACCGGAGGGACTGCGGGGAGGGGCGCGTGGGCGGCGTGCGGCTCGTCGTGCGGACCTTCAGCGAGCTGTGCCTGACCGTCGGCACCCTGATCGTCCTCTTCGTCGTGTACGTCCTGTACTGGACCGGGGTCCAGGCCGAGAGCGCGAGCGCCGGCCAGATCGACACCCTCCAGCGGGAGTGGGCGGCGGCCCCGGTCGCACCGCCACCGCCGAGGCCCTCTTCGGGGCCGCCCGCGTCCTCACCCGCCCCCAAGGCACCGGCCTACACCCCCGGCAAGGGAATCGCCGTCATGTACGTCCCCCGGCTCGGCAAGGACTGGAAGTGGCCCGTTCTCGAAGGCACCGGCCCCGGCGTCCTGAAGAAGGGCCTCGGGCACTACGCGGCCACCGCCCGGCTCGGCGCGACCGGCAACTTCTCCGTCGCCGGCCACCGCCGCACGTACGGCGACCCGTTCAAGGACTTCCCCCGGCTGCGCGCCGGCGACGCGGTCGTCCTCACCGACGGGACGACCTGGTTCACGTACCGGATCGACCGCGGCCCCTACCGGACCGTGCCCACCGACGTCGGAGTCGTCGCCCCCGTACCGAAGAAGTCGGGCTTCGACGGGCCCGGCCGCTACCTCACCCTCACCACCTGCGAGCCCGAGTGGGGCAGCAGCCACCGACTGATCGTCTGGGCGCACCTCGACGGCACACAGCCGGTGACCGACGGTCGTCCACAGGCTTTGGACAGCTGACCCCCCACGGCCCCCTCGCCCCGTACTCTGGTCCCCGTAACGAACGGAAGGGGCGGTCGACGTCATGTACGGCTGGATCTGGAGGCATCTGCCGGGCAACGCGTGGGTGCGGGCACTGATCTCGATCGTGCTGGTGCTCGCGGTCGTCTACGCCCTCTTCCAGTACGTGTTCCCCTGGGCGGAGCCCCTGCTTCCGTTCAACGATGTGACGGTGGACGGCCAGTGAGCGCGCGAATTCTCGTCGTCGACAACTACGACAGCTTCGTCTTCAACCTCGTTCAGTACCTCTACCAGCTCGGTGCCGAGTGCGAAGTGCTCCGCAACGACGAGGTCGAGCTGAGTCACGCCCAGGACGGCTTCGACGGCGTCCTGCTCTCGCCCGGACCCGGCGCGCCCGAGCAGGCCGGCGTCTGCATCGACATGGTCCGGCACTGCGCCGACACCGGCGTGCCCGTCTTCGGTGTCTGCCTCGGCATGCAGTCGATGGCCGTGGCGTACGGCGGCGTCGTCGACCGCGCGCCCGAGCTGCTGCACGGCAAGACCTCCCTCGTCACCCACGAGGGACAGGGCGTCTTCGCCGGTCTTCCCTCGCCCTTCACCGCGACCCGCTACCACTCGCTGGCCGCCGAGCCCGCCGCCCTGCCGGCGGAGCTCGAGGTCACCGCGCGGACCGAGGACGGCATCATCATGGGGCTGCGCCACCGTGAACTGGCTGTCGAAGGCGTGCAGTTCCACCCCGAGTCGGTCCTCACCGAGCACGGCCACCTGATGCTCGCCAACTGGCTGGAGCGTTGCGGCGACAAGGGGGCGGTCGCACGGTCCGCGGGGCTCGCGCCGGTGGTGGGCAAGGCCGTCGCGTGACGACGGGTTCGCCGTGGTTCCGGGACGGGGGAGGCCCGGCGCCGGAGCCGATACCCGTGGACCCGTACGCGCAAGGGCAGCAGCAGCCGTACGAGCCGACGCCCGCGTACGAGGCTCCGTACGAACCCGGTTACGACGCCCCGTACGACTCCCGGCCGGCGTACGAGCAGCAGCCCGCGTACGAGCACCAGCCCCCGTACGAACCGCAGCCCGCGTACGAGGCTCCGCCTGCTGCCTACGAGCCTCCGCCCGCTGCCTATGAGGCTCCGCCGGGCTACGAGGCCCCGCGCGAGCCAGCGGCCGGGCCCGCGTACGCGCCGTACGCCCCGGAGGAGCCCTCACAGGCCACACAGGCCCCGCCGGCCCCCCGGGACGAGACCGTGGCCCTGCGGGCCGTGGAGACGCCTCCGGGGCCCGGACGGGCCGAGCGCCGCCGCGCGGCCAAGGGCGGCAGCGGCAGAGGCAAGGGCCGCGGCACCTCCCCTGCCACCGGGGGCCCCGGAACCGAACCCCGTGCCCTCTCCCGCGTCGAGGCGCGCCGAGCCGCCCGCGCGGCCAAGGACAGCGTCGGTGTCGTCGCCAGCCGGATCATCGGGGAACTCTTCATCACCTTCGGCGTCGTCATGCTGCTCTTCGTCACCTACCAGCTGTGGTGGACGAACGTCCTCGCCGGCCAGGAGACCGACCGGGCCAAGGAGCAGATAGAGGACACCTGGGCCAAGGGCGACGACAACAAGCCGGAGGCCTTCGAACCCGGCCAGGGCTTCGCCATCATGTACATCCCCAAGCTCGACGTCGTCGTGCCCATCGCCGAGGGCATCAACAAGACCAAGGTCCTCGACAAGGGCATGGTCGGCCACTACGCCGAGGGAAAGCTCAAGACGGCCATGCCGTCCGACAAGCAGGGCAACTTCGCGGTCGCCGGACACCGCAACACGCACGGCGAACCGTTCCGGTACGTCAACCAGCTCAAGCCCGGCGACCCGATCGTCGTCGAGACCCAGGACGCGTACTACACCTACGAGATGGCGAGCATCCTGCCCCAGACCGCGCCGTCGAACGTCTCGGTGATCGAACCGATCCCGAAGGGATCCGGCTTCACCAAGCCCGGCCGGTACATCACGCTGACCACGTGCACGCCCGAGTTCACGAGCACGTACCGCATGATCGTCTGGGGCAAGCTCGTCGAGGAGCGCCCGCGCAGCAAGGGAAAGCCGGAGGCCCTCGTAGGCTGAGCCCCGACACCTCCGGACGGGATGACGGGACGACCTAGTGGCACGCGTGCGTAACCGGATCGCCGGGATCATCAGCGTCTTCGGCGAACTCCTCATCACAGCGGGCCTGGTGCTCGGCCTCTTCGTCGTCTACTCGCTGTGGTGGACCAACGTCCTCGCCGACCGCGCGGCCGACCAGGACGGCGCCCAGGTCCGCGACCGCTGGGCCGACGGCCCCGGCGCCCTCGACACCAAGGACGGCATCGGCTTCCTCCACGTCCCCGCCATGGGCGACGACGAGATACTGGTCAAGCAGGGCACCACCAGCACCATCCTGAACAACGGCGTCGCCGGCTACTACACCGACCCGATCAAGTCCGCCCTCCCGCAGGACAAGAAGGGCAACTTCACGCTCGCCGCGCACCGCGACGGCCACGGCGCGAAGTTCCACAACATCCACAAGCTGAAGACCGGCGACGCGATCGTCTTCGAGTCCAAGGACACCTGGTACGTCTACAAGGTCTACAAGACGCTGCCGGAGACCACGAAGTACAACGTGGACGTCCTCCAGCCCGTCCCCGAGGAATCCGGCAAGACCAAGCCGGGCCGCTACATCACGCTGACGACCTGCACCCCGATGTACACCTCGGACTACCGGTACATCGTCTGGGGCGAACTGGCCCGCACGGAGAAGGTCGACCGCGACCGCACCCCGCCGGCGGAGCTGCGCTGACACCCCTCCCACGACCGAGCCCCGGCATCCATGGGATGCCGGGGCTCGGTCGTGCTGCGTGCGGGTGCGGCCGTCAGTCGAAGAAGCCGCCGCCGCCGTTGTCGCCGCCGCTGTTGTCTCCGCCGGGGTTGCCGCCGTTGTTGCCGCCGGGCTGGCCGGCGTTCGGGTCGCCACCGCCGCCCACGGTGATGACGGTGACCGTGTCGCCCGTGTTGACCATCGAACCCGGTCCCGGGGTCGAGGTGATCACCGTGGCGTCCTCCTTGTCGGAGCCCGACTGGACGACGACCAGACCCAAGGCCTCAAGCTGCGCCTTGACGTCCTTGTACTGCTTGCCGCCGATGTCCGCGGGGACCTGGACCTGGACCTGCTGCGGGCCCTTGGAGACCTGGAGGGTCACCTGGGAGTTCTTCGCGGCCGAGGCGTTGCCGTCCGGGGACTGCTTCACGACCTGGTCCTTGGGCTGCTCCGAGTCCACGTACTGCGTGACCACGGTGAAGCCCAGGTCCTTCAGCTGCTGCTCGGCCTGAGCGAGCGGGTTGCCGACGACCGGGGGAACCGTCGTCAGCAGCTGCTTCGCGACGGTGATCGTCACCTCGGAGTTCTTCTCCGCCTTGGTGCCGGCGACCGGGTCCGTGCGCAGGACCGTGCCCGGGTCCTCCTCGGACTCCTCCTGCTCGACCTTGACCTTGAAGCCCTTGTCCTTCAGGGTCTGCTCGGCCCGCTCCTGGGACTGCTCGTTGACGTCCGGGACCTCCTGGAGGGGGGCGCCCTCCGAGATGTACAGCTGGATCGTGCTGCCGGTGTCCATCGTCGCGCCGGCGTCCGCGGCCGGGGTCTGGCGGCAGACGGACCCCTTGGGCTCGTCGCAGCGCTCCGTGCCGGCCTGGACGGCCTTCACCTGCGCGTTCGTCGCGAGGCCCTCCGCCGCCTTCAGCGTCTGACCGACGAGCTGGGGCACCTCGACCTGCTGGGGCCCCTCCTTCTTGTCCATCAGCGAGACACCGATGAAGATCGCGCCGACGAGCACCAGGATGCCCGCGAGAACCAGCAGGATCGTCGAGGTGTTCGACTTCTTCTGGCCACCACCGCGGCGCCGGTCCGGACGGTCGTCATAGCCGTAGCCGCCGTCGTCCCCGTTGATCGGGGGCATCATCGACGTCTGACCGGCCGGGTCGGCCTGGCGCAGGGCGGTGGTCGGCTGGTCCTCCGGGTAACCGCCGTAGCCCCCGCCGTACGCGGGCGCGCCCGCCATGCCCATCCCCATGCCCATCGCCGCGGCGGCCGCGACCGGCTGACCGTCGAGGCAGGCCTCGATGTCCGCGCGCATCTCGTCCGCCGACTGGTAGCGGTAGTCGGGGTCCTTGACCAGGGCCTTGAGGACGATGGCGTCCATCGACGGCGTGATCTCGGGGTCGAAGTTGCTCGGAGGCTGCGGCTCCTCACGGACGTGCTGGTACGCGACCGCGACCGGCGAGTCGCCCACGAAGGGCGGCCGGACGGTCAGCAGCTCGTACAGCAGGCAGCCCGTGGAGTACAGGTCGGACCGGGCGTCGACCTGCTCGCCCTTGGCCTGCTCCGGGGAGAGGTACTGGGCGGTGCCGATCACCGCGGCGGTCTGCGTCATGGTCATGCCCGCGTCGCCCATGGCGCGCGCGATGCCGAAGTCCATGACCTTGACCTGGCCGGTGCGCGTCAGCATGACGTTCGCGGGCTTGATGTCGCGGTGCACGATGCCGGCGCGGTGCGAGTACTCGAGCGCCTGGAGGATGCCGACCGTCATCTCGAGGGTGCGCTCGGGCAGCAGCTTGCGCCCCGAGTGCAGCAGCTCGCGCAGGGTCGACCCGTCGACGTACTCCATCACGATGTACGGGATGGAGACCCCGTCGACGTAGTCCTCGCCGGTGTCGTAGACCGCGACGATCGCCGGGTGGTTCAGCGAGGCGGCGGACTGTGCCTCACGGCGGAACCGGGCCTGGAAGGACGGATCGCGGGCCAGGTCGGCTCGCAGCGTCTTCACGGCGACGGTGCGGCCGAGCCGGGTGTCCTGGGCGATGTACACCTCGGCCATGCCACCACGGCCGAGCACCGAGCCCAGCTCGTACCGGCCGCCGAGGCGACGCGGCTCTTCCATAGCTAATCCAGCCCTCTCCGTCTGTCCCGACCGCACCCATGGGTGGTCCGGCGGTGTGTGCTGTTCGCGCATACGCTACCGGCCCCGGGAAGACGTTCCGCTCGGGGCCGGTAGCTGATACCTGACCGGTACCTGGCTGGTACCCGGCTCGTATGGGTCCGGGGGGATCAGCCCCGGTTCTTGATGACCGCCTTCATGACGGCCTTCGCGATCGGGGCGGCCAGGCCGCCACCGCTGATGTCCTCGCGGTCGGTGCCCGCGGAGTCCTCGACGATCACGGCCACGGCCACGGGGGAACCCTGGTCGGTCTTGGCGTACGAGATGAACCAGGCGTACGGACGCTTCGCGTTCTTGTCGCCGTGCTGGGCGGTACCCGTCTTGCCGCCGACCTTGACGCCGTCCATGTGCAGGTCGGCGTTGCCGCCGGTGCCCTTGGTGACGACGTTCTCCATCATCTGCTGGAGCTTCTGGGCGTTCTCCGGGGAGACCGGCCGGCTCATCTCCTCCGGGTCGTTCTGCTTGACGACGTCGAGGTTCGGAGCGCGCAGCTGGTCGATCATGTACGGCTTCATCAGCTTGCCGTCGTTGGCGATCGCCGCCGTGACCATCGCCATCTGCAGCGGGGTCGTCGCCGTGTTGAACTGGCCGATCGAGGAGAGCGCGTTGCCGCCGCGGTCCATCTTCTTGTCGTAGACGGAGGCGGCGGAGCGGACCGGGGTGAACTGCTCGGCGTTGAAGCCGAACTTCTCGGCCATCTCCACCATCTTGTCGCGGCCGACGTCGTCGCCGAGCTTCGCGAAGACCGAGTTGCAGGAGATCTCCAGCGCCCTGGTGAGGCTCGCGTTCGCGCAGCCACTGGCGTGGTTGACCATCTCCTTGGTGGAGAGCGGGATCTTCCAGCCCTCGGGGGTCTCGGTCGCCGCGTTGATGTCGGTGACCTTGCCGCTCTCGAGCGCCGCGGCGGCGGTGACGACCTTGAAGACGGAACCGGGCGGGTAGATCTCGCGGATCGCGCGGTTCAGCTTCGGCTTGCTCTTGTCCTTCTCCAGCGCGACCCAGGCCTTCTCGTCCTTGCCGGAGTAACCGGCGAAGGAGGAGGGGTCGTACGAGGGCGTGGACGCCATCGCGAGGATCTTGCCGGTCGACGGCTCGATCGCGACGACGGCGCCGGTGTTGTTCCCGAGGCCCTCGAAGGCGGCCTTCTGCGCGGCGCCGACGAGGGTGGTGACGACGTCGCCGCCCTTCTTCTTGTCGCCGGTGAACATGGCGAGCGTGCGGTCGAAGAAGAGCCGGTCGTCGTTGCCGGTGAGGATGCCGTCCTCGATCTTCTCGATCTGGTTGGCGTCGTAGGCCTGCGAGGCGTAGCCGGTGACCGGGGCCCACATGGGGCCGTCGGTGTAGGTGCGCTTGTACTTGAAGTACTCGTCCTTCGAGTCGACGGAGCCGGTGACCGGCTTGCCGTCGACGATGATGTTTCCGCGCTCGTTCGCGTACCGCTCGATCCGGACACGGGTGTTCTTGGGGTGCGAGTTCAGCTCGTCGGCGCGGACGAACTGCACCCAGTTGTCCCTCAGGAGCAGGGCGAGAATGAGCAGGCCGCAGAAGATCGCGACCCGGCGCAGCGGCTTGTTCACGGACGGACCACCTGGGTCATCTCGGCGTCGGGGGACGGGGCGGGCGCGGGCGCCGGACGGCGCGCCGTGTCGCTGATCCGGATCAGGATGCCGATCAGTGCCCAGTTGGCGATCACGGAGGAACCGCCGTACGCGAGGAACGGCATGGTCATACCGGTGAGCGGAATGAGCCCCATCACGCCGCCGGCGACGACGAAGATCTGCAGCGCGAAGGCGCCGGAGAGGCCCATCGCGAGGAGCTTGCCGAAGGGGTCGCGGGCGGCGAGGGCAGTGCGGACACCGCGCTCGACGATCAGCCCGTAGAGGAGCAGGAAGACCATCACACCGGCGAGTCCGAGCTCTTCTCCGACGGTGGCGAAGATGAAGTCGGAGTTGGCGGCGAACTGGATCAGGTCGGAGTTGCCCTGGCCGAGACCGGTGCCGAGGATGCCGCCGGAACCGAAGGACATGAGCACCTGCGTCATCTGGTCGCAGGCGTTCAGCATGTTCTGGTCGGTGGCCGTCTCCAGGCAGCCGAAGGGGTCGAGCCAGGCCGCCACACGGGACTTCACATGGCTGGCCGTGGAGCCGACGACTGCCGCACCGGCGACTGCCATCAGCAGACCCATGACGATCCAGCTGGTCCGCTCCGTCGCCACGTACAGCATGATCACGAAGATGCCGAAGAACAGCAGCGACGTACCGAGGTCGTTCTCGAAGACCAGGATGAGGAGGCTGACCGCCCAGATCGTGAGGATCGGGCCGAGGTCGCGGCCGCGCGGCAGGTAGAGCCCCATGAAGCGGCGGCTGGCCAGGGCCAGCGCGTCCCGCTTCACCATCAGGTAGCCGGAGAAGAACACCGCCAGGACCAGCTTGGCGAACTCACCGGGCTGGATCGAGAAACCGCCGATACGGATCCAGATCTTCGCGCCGAAGACATCCGCGCCGAGGCCCGGGACGAGCGGGAGCAGCAGCAGGACGAGCGAGACCACCATGGAGATGTACGTGTAGCGCTGCAGGACGCGGTGGTCCTTCAGGAGCAGCAGTACGCCCACGAACATGGCGATGCCGACCGCCGAGTACATCATCTGGCTCGGGGCGTCCGGGCTGAAGCTCTTGTACAGCCGCATCGATGTGGCGATCAGCCGCGGCGACTGGTCAAGACGCCAGATCAGCACCAGACCCATGCCGTTGAGCAGGGTCGCGAGGGGCAGCAGCAGAGGGTCCGCGTACGGGGCCCACTTGCGCACCACGAGGTGGGCGACGGCGGCGAGCAGCCCCAGGCCGAGTCCGTACCCCAGCATGCCGGCCGGGACCTTGCCGTCCATGGCCAGGCCCACGTTGAGGTACGCGAACACCGGGATGGCGACGGCGAACGCGAGCAGCGCCAGCTCGGTGTTGCGGCGGCTCGGCGCCTCGATCGCGCCGATCGTGGTCGTGTTGGTGACAACGCTCATGGTGGTGAAAGGCCCCCTACGGGTGCTTACTGCTTGCCGCAGTTCGAGGCCAGCTTCTGCTCCTCCGCGGTGAGGGTGGGACCCGGCGACGGAGCGGCTGTGGTGGGCTTGGAGTCAGGGGTGGCGGGGCCGTCCGGCGTCTCGGCCGGCGGCTTGCTCGCCTGGTCCGCGGCCTTCTCGGCGGCGGCGCGGCGCTGCTCGGTCTTCTTGCAGGCCGAGGCCTGCGCGGCCAGCTCGGAGATCTTCGTCTCCGCCTTGCCGAGGCTGCCGCCCGTGATCGTGTCCTCGACCTGCTTCCGCTGGTAGGCGGGGAGGTACTTGAGTTCGATCTCGGGGTGGTCCTTCTCGACCTTCGACAGCGAGACCCAGGCCAGGTCCTGGCTGATGCCCTGGTAGAGCGCCACGTGCTGGTCCTTGGAGCCGACGAAGTACTGCGTCTGCGTCCACCGCCAGCCGCCGTAGAGCCCGCCGCCGACGATGCCGAGGACCAGGACGAGGAAGAAGGACCGCTTCAGCCACTTGCGGCCGGTGCGCGGCTTGACGAAGTCGTCGTCCGTGTACGACTCGAAGGAGCCCTGCGGCGGCATGCCGCCGTAGCCGTGGTCGTCGCCGCTGCCGGGCGGACCGAAGCCACCGGCCGGCGGCTGCTGCTGCGGGGCCGGGCGGCCGAGGCCGGAGGCGCGGCCGGCGGGGGTCTGCATCGCCCCGCCGTCGTTCAGCTGGGCCGCCTGGTTCTCGGCGACCGCGCCCACGATGACCGGGGTGTCGCTGAGGTGACCGGCGAGGGTGTCGCCGCCGTCGACGTCGAGGACGTCGGCGACGATCACCGTGATGTTGTCGGGGCCGCCGCCGCGCAGCGCGAGCTGGATCAGCTCCTGCACGGTCTCCTGCGGGCCCTGGTAGCTGGCGAGCGTGTCCTCGAGGGTCTGGTGGGACACCACACCGGACAGGCCGTCGGAGCAGATCAGATAGCGGTCGCCGGCCCGGACCTCACGGATGGAGAGGTCGGGTTCGACGTGGTCGCCGCTGCCGAGCGCGCGCATGAGGAGCGAGCGCTGCGGGTGGGTGGTGGCCTCTTCCTCGGTGATCCGGCCCTCGTCGACGAGGCGCTGGACCCACGTGTGGTCCTGCGTGATCTGGGTGAGGACACCGTCACGGAGCAGGTACGCGCGGGAGTCGCCGACGTGCACGAGGCCGAGGCGCTGACCGGTCCACAGCAGGGCCGTGAGCGTCGTGCCCATGCCCTCCAGCTGCGGGTCCTCCTCGACCATCATCCGCAGCTGGTCGTTGGCGCGCTGCACCGCCGTACCGAGCGAGGTGAGGATGTCGGAACCGGGGACGTCGTCGTCGAGCGTGACGAGCGTGGAGATCACCTCGGAGGAGGCGACCTCACCGGCGGCCTGGCCGCCCATGCCGTCGGCGATGGCGAGCAGCCGGGGACCGGCATAGCCGGAGTCCTCGTTGCCCTCGCGGATCATGCCCTTGTGGGAGCCCGCGGCGAAACGCAGGGACAGAGTCATGCGCACCTGCCCTGTCGACGCTGCATCGGGGTACAGCCGGTCTCGACCCACACTGCCCACCCTCCGGTCGCTCCGCTCATTGTCGTACTACTTCCGCAGCTCGATGACGGTCTTGCCGATGCGAATCGGCGCGCCCAGCGGAATCGGTGTGGCGGTGGTGAGGCGGGTCCGGTCGAGATAGGTGCCGTTCGTGGACCCGAGATCCTCGACGATCCACTGGCCGTCCCGGTCCGGGTAGATCCTGGCGTGCCGGCTGGACGCGTAGTCGTCGTCCAGCACGATCGTCGAATCGTGCGCCCGGCCCAGCGTGATCGTCTGGCCTTGGAGCGCGACGGTGGTGCCGGTGAGGGTGCCCTCGGAGACGACCAGCTTGGTCGGGGCGCCACGGCGCTGCCGGCCGCCCGCGGCGGGCTGCTGGCCGCGCTGCTGCGGAGGCGCGGTGGCCTGCTGGCGCGTGTTCTGCTGCGGCCGGGCGTCCTGGCGCCGTGAACCGCGCTGAGTCACCCGCGTTCCGAACAGATCGCTGCGGATGACCTGGACGGCCACGATGACGAACAGCCACAGAACGGCCAGGAAACCCAACCGCATGACCGTCAGGGTCAGCTCTGACATTGCCCCCGCTTCACCCTTCGGCTTGCCGGTAAACGATGGTGGTGCTGCCCACGACGATCCGCGAGCCGTCGCGGAGCGTAGCGCGGGTGGTGTGCTGCCCGTCCACCACGATGCCGTTGGTGGATCCCAGATCCTGGATCGTCGAGGGCGTTCCGGTCCGGATCTCGCAGTGCCGGCGGGAGACGCCGGGATCGTCGATCCTCACGTCCGCGTCGGTGCTGCGGCCGAGGACCAGGGTCGGGCGTGAGATCTGATGGCGGTTGCCGTTGATCTCGATCCAGCGGCGGACCTGAGAGCTAGCTCCGGCCCCGGTGCCCGTGCCGGGCATGGCCACGGGGCCGCCGGCCGGGCGTCCCGCGGGTGCCGCGGGACGGTGGCCGGGGGCGCCGGGAGGCGGCGAGGCGGGCATGGGCGGAGCGCCGGCCGGGGGGTACCCGTAACCGCCGCGGCCCTGTGCCTGGCCAGGCTGCTGCTGGTGCTGCTGGGGTCCGGCAGCGGGCGGCTGCGGCTGTGACGTACTCGACGCGAGTGTGCGGCTGCGCACCCGGTACAGACCGGTGTCGAGGTCGTCGGCCTTCTCCAGATGGACCTTGATCGGGCCCATGAAGGTGTACCGCTGCTGCTTCGCGTATTCCCTGACCAGGCCGGCGAGCTCGTCGCCGAGCTGGCCCGAGTAGGGGCTGAGGCGCTCGTAGTCCGGCGCGCTCAGCTCCACGATGAAGTCGTTGGGGACGACGGTCCGCTCGCGGTTCCAGATCGTCGCGTTGTTGTCGCACTCGCGCTGGAGTGCGCCGGCGATCTCGACGGGCTGGACCTCGGACTTGAAGACCTTGGCGAAGGTGCCGTTGACCAGACCTTCGAGGCGCTGCTCGAATCGCTTCAGGACTCCCATGGGGCACCTCCTCCGTCGTTGTCGTCCTGGTACTGCTTACTGATCGTATCCACGCGTCGGGAAATCGGCTGGTTCCCCTTCTCTGCCCTGTGGACGAGTGTCACCTCTCACAGACCTTTCCCCCGGATCGTAGAGGCGGCCTGTGGACAGTGTCCCGCACCCGACTGTGGGACCCGCGATGGGACCGGGGTCCGGTCCCGCGAGCGGACGTGCGGTCCGTCACCTTCCTCCCTCCCCTTCCTCTCTGTGCCCATCCGTTCCCTCGCTGCTGCCCTCACTCCTTCCCCCGGGGGTCTCGGGCAGGCCTTCCTCGGCCCTCCCTCTCTCCTTGTTCTCAGGGAGTGGGGGCGAAACAACGGATGTGAATCCACGGTCTCCGACGTGCTAATCTTCAGATGTCGCCAGGCGCTCGCACCGAAAGGTGAGAGGGCGTGGAGGTCATCAATGCGCGGGTGGCGGAATAGGCAGACGCGCTGGATTCAGGTTCCAGTGCCCGAAAGGGCGTGGGGGTTCAACTCCCCCCTCGCGCACCAGACGGAAGCCCCGTAGGTCATCGACCTACGGGGCTTCCGCATTTGTGTCGTGGAATGTGAGCCTTCCCACGTCGGTCTGGGCCGTCGGGTCTCGCGCTGGACGGCTCTCGGGTCGGAGTGCGGGGCTCGGGGGCGGGGCTCGGGTCGGCGTCGGGTCTCGGGCCGGGGTGCGGGGACGCGGGGCGAGGTCGCGACTTTTGTCGTCGTGGGGCGAGACGAAAGACGGACGTCCGCGGGCGGGGGCGCTGCCTAGGGTGCGAGCGTGGACGTTATGTCGAAGTCGGGGGACCGGGGCGCGGGCGGGATCGACACCGGGACCGCGACCGGGAACGAGGCAGGAATCGGGGCCAGGGCCGGGGCGAGAGCCGCTGCCTGGTGGGGATGGTTCGCCGTACCCGGGCAGTGGTCGCGGCGCAGGACCGCCGGTGAGATATCGCTCGCGGTGGTCGTCGCGCTGCTTGCCGCCGGGAGCGAGGAGCTCCTGGGCGGTGAGGGCTGGCGTCTGGCCGGGGTCGCCGCCGGCGCCGCCGTGCTGTCGTTGCTGCGGCGCAGGCTGCCCGCGAGCGTGCTCGTCGTCGCCGCGGGGCTCGCCCCCTTCCTGCCTGGCTTCGGGCCGCTGCTCATCGTGGTCAGCTGGTCGGCCGGCCGGTACGTCGCCAGTGCCGGGCGGGCGCTGGCCGCGTTCATGGCCGCCTTCGTCCTGGACGTCGGGGGGACGCTCCTGGAGACCGGGGACCACAAGCGGCTCCTCACGGTGGCCTTCCTCGCGACCCTCTACTACCTGGCCACCACGCTGGCGCCCGGGCTCGCCCACCGCTACTGGACCCAGCGGCGGACCCTGCTGCACGCCCTCCAGGAGCGCAACGCCCAGTTGCTGCGGGAGCGGACGATGGTGGCCTGGCAGGCGCGGCTGCGGGAGCGGCAGCGGATCGCCCAGGACATGCACGACAGCCTCGGGCACCAGCTGGCGCTGATCGCCGTGCACACGGGCGCCTTGGAGGTGGACCGGGAGCTGAGCGATCGGCAGCGCGAGGTCGTCGGAGTCCTGCGGAACGCGTCGGTGACGGCGATGCAGGAGCTGCGGGAGGTCGTCGGCATATTGCGCGACGGGATCGAGGCGACGGAGGGAACGGCCTCGGCTCCCGCGCTGGCCGGGGACGAGACGGGGCGGGCGGCCCGGGGGACCGCCGGCATCGAGGGGCTCGTGGTGGCGGCCAGGGCGGCCGGAACCACGGTCGGACTGAGCCGGCTCGGGGAGGAGCGGCCACTGGCACCGGCCGCGGACCACGCCGCGTACCGGATCGTGCAGGAGGCGCTGACCAACGCCTACAAGTACGCGCCGGGGGCGCCGATCGGCGTCGAGCTGCGGTACGAGCCGGACACCTTCGTCGTGGAGGTCCTCAACGAGGCCTCGGCGGACGGTCCGGCCAAGGACGTGGTGAGCGGCGGGCAGGGGCTGACCGGACTGGCCGAGCGGGCCCGGCTGGTGGGCGGCATGTGCCACGCGGGTCCGGCCGACGGAGGCGGTTTCCGCGTGGCCGGGATGCTGCCGTACGGGGCGGCGCCCGTCGCCGAGGCAGCGCCTTTGGTCGATGCCGCCGACGACTTCCGGCAGCAGTCGACGAGACCGCTCGTGGGCGATGGTCGTCCGGTCGTGGTCGGACCGGCCGACTGGACGTTCACGGAGCGGGAGCTGGCGATGGCGGTGCGCGGGGGCAGAGGCAAGGGCATGAGCGCGGGCGGTGGGGTCGCCCTGGGCTGCGGGATCGCGGTCGCGGCGGTCGTCCTGCTCGTGGTGGCCGCGGGCTTCGGACTCTTCTTCATGATCAATTCGATGGAGGAGGGGATGATCGAGCCCGCGCAGTACGACGCGGTGAAGGTCGGCACGGCCGAGCGTGAGGTTCGTGAGCAACTTCCTTCGGGCGACACGATCGCCACCGTCGGCCTGACCGGCAAGGGGCCCGCCCAGCCGGACGGAGCGGACTGCCTGGTGCTGCTGTCCTCGGACACGGGCGACGACTTCGACAAGGAGCCCGTTTTCCGGTTCTGTTTCAAGGACGGCAAGCTGATCGAGAAGAAGTCGTACGTGGTCGAGCAGCGGTGACGCTGTCCTCGGTCCTAGCGGGAGTCGTGGGGGAGTAGCTGTGGCAGGGCAGCCCATCAGGGTCGTGATCGCCGATGACGAGCCCCTGATCCGGGCCGGGATCCGGATGATCCTCATCTCGGACCCGGACATCGAGGTGGTCGGCGAGGCGGCCGACGGCCGGGCGGCCGTCGAGGCGGCGCGGGCGCACGCCGCCGACGTGGTGCTGCTCGACATCCAGATGCCGGTGCTCGACGGCCTCTCCGCGCTGCCGGAGCTGCGCCGGGCCGCACCGGCGTCCCGGGTGATCGTCCTGACGACCTTCGGGGAGCGCGAGAACGTCCTGCGAGCGCTGGAGCACGGGTGCGCCGGGTTCCTGCTCAAGGACACGGCGCCGGCGGAGCTCATCCGGGCGGTGCGGGCGGCCGCCGCGGGGGACGCGTACCTGTCGCCGGCGGCGACCCGGCACGTCGTGGAGCGGCTGGCCACGGGCCGGGAGGCCGCGAGGTCCGAGCAGGCGCGGGGGCGGGTGGCGGCGCTGAGCGAGAAGGAGCGCGAGGTGCTGGCGGTGCTCGGGGAAGGGCTGTCCAACGCGGACGCGGGCAGACGGCTGCACATGAGCGAGGCCACGGTGAAGACGTACGTGAGCCGCATCCTGGCCAAGCTGGACTGCGAGAACCGGGTGCAGGCGGCGCTGCTGGCCCGGGACGCGGGGCTCTAAGCCCCCTGCTGGGGTGGGCGGCCGGGGCGGCGCCGGTATGAGTGTGGGGCGAAGGCCTCAGCGCGGGGTGTCGGCCTGAGCACGGGGTCTCGGCCTGAGCGTGGGGGCACGGCCTGGGCGTGGGGCGCCGGTCTTGGCGTGGGGCGCCCGGTCTTGGCGTGGGATGCCGGTCTTAGCGCGGGTCGCCCGGTCTTAGCGCGGGGCGCCGGCCTCAGCGCGGGTTGCCGGTCGGGAGGCTGCCGCCCGTGCCTGCGGTGTTGTAGCGGAGGAGGTAGGCGGCGAACCGGGCGAGGTCATCGGCCGACCAGTCCCTGAGACGTTCCTGATAGGCGGCGTGGCGGTTCGTCTGCGCCGTGGCGAGGACCTGGGCGCCCGCCTCCGTGGGGTGCAGGACCTGGACGCGGTGGTCGTCCGGCGCGGGCCGTCGCTCGACCAGGCCGAGCCGCTCCAGGGTGGCGACCTGGCGGCTGACCGTCGACTTGTCCAGCAGGTAGTGGGCCGCGAGGTCCGTGGCGCGGCAGCCGCGCTGCTCGTCGATGTGGGCGAGGAGCGTGTAGGAGACGAGCGGGAGCTCGGGGTGGACCCGGGCCGCCGCGGCGCGGGCGCGGCGCGCGAAGGCCGTCAGCTCGCGCTGGATGACGTCCACGGACGCCTCGCGCGGTACCTCTGCGCCACCGGTCATGGTGCGCTCCCCTGTCGTCGGTTGTCGTCGGCTGCGGTTTCAGTTGTATAGTACAACGGTTCTTTAGTTGTAAAAGCCAACCATGGAGGTTCCGGTGTCCGCAGGACCGAGCACCAACGGCGCATTGCGGCATGTCCTCGGACATCTGCTCACTCCCCTGCTGATGTGCGTCGGCATGGGCCTCGCCTACCTCGGCGCCTTCCACGCCCCCGCGCCCCACGACCTGCGCGTCGACGTCGTCGGCTCCGGCCCGAGCGCCCAGGTCCTCGCGCAGACGCTCCAGGACAAGGGCGCGGGCGCCCTCGACGTCCGTACCGTCGCCGACCGGGAGACGGCCGTCGCCTCCCTCCGCGAGCAGGGCAGCTTCGGGGCCTACATCCCCGGCCAGCAGCCCGAGCTCCTCGTCGCCTCGGGCTCCTCCGACACCAGCGCCATGGCCGTCGAGAAGCTCTTCACCAAGGTCGCCGCCGCGCAGGACGCCCCGCTCAAGGTCACCGACGTCGCCCCCGTCGCCTCCGGCGACCCCACCGGTCAGGGGATCTTCTTCCTGCTCGTCGCCCTCAGCATCGGCTCCTACGCCTCGGTCGCCGTCATCGGCGGAGCCGGCGCCGTCCTGCCCATGCGGATCAGGGCCCTCCTCGCCGCCGCGATGTCGCTGGTCGTCAGCCTGATCGGCACCCTGTTCGCCGGACCGGTCTTCCACCTCGTCGACCAGGGCCTCGGCGGAGTCTGGGCGATGTCCTGGCTGTACGCGGCCGGCATCCTGCTCGTCGGCGTCGGCCTCCACACCTTCCTGCGCCGCTGGACCACGCTCGGCGTGATGGTGCTCTTCGTGATGCTCAACTTCACGAGCTCCGGCGGCATCTACCGGCCCGAGCTCCAGCCCGGCTTCTTCGGCGCGCTGCACGCCTTCTGGAACGGCGCCGGCTTCGTCGAGGGCGTCCGCAGCCACGTGTACTTCGGCGGCCACGCGCTCGGCGGACACGTCCTCGTCCTCGCCCTGTGGTTCCTCGCCGGAGCCGCGCTCGTGGTGACCGCCGGAGCCGTGGAGGCCAGGCGCAGCGGCGCGGAGAAGGCCGAGGACAAGGGCAAGGAGCAGGCCGGCGAGAAGGTCGGGGCAGCGGAGGAGTCCGAGGAGGAGATGGCCGAGGCGGTCGCCGTCTGAGTTGTCCACAGGGCGTTGTCCACAGGGGGAGACGGTCGCTCAGGTGCGGAGGTACCTTCAGGGCCGGATGATGTTGGACATCGCATCGGGGGAGGACGTCCCATGGACGAGATCCGGGCCGCAGTGCCGGGACAGCGCGGTACCGAAGGGACGGCGGACGGAGAGCGCGTCCCGCACGTACCGGGCTTCGCGCGGCGCGCCGCCGCCGGCGGCACGGGGGTCTCCCCCAAGGACGCGGGCAAGGAACTGCGCGGCCGGGTGCCGCGCTCCGCACACGACCGGCCGGCCCTCGCGGCCGACCGGCCGGACGCCGTCCGCGCCGTCGAGGAGTCCAGCCGCGGCCGGGTGCCCGAGCTCGCGCCGATACGGGTCGGGAGGATGGCGGCCAGCCCCTTCGCCTTCCTGCGCGGATCCGCCGGCCTCATGGCCCAGGACCTCGTCACGACCCCCGTCACCGGGATATCCGCCCAGCTGTGCGGCGACGCCCACGCCGCCAACTTCGGCCTCTACGGCGATGCCCGCGGCCGGCTCGTCATGGACCTCAACGACTTCGACGAGACGATCGTCGGCCCCTGGGAATGGGACCTCAAGCGGCTCGTCACCTCGCTCGTCCTCGCCGGGCGCGAGGTGGGCGCGAGCGAGGAGGTGTGCAGGGCGGCCGCCTTCGACACCGTCGGCGCCTACCGGCGCACCATGCGCCTCCTGGCCCGGCTCCCCGCCCTCGACGCCTGGAACGCGATAGCCGACGAGGAACTCGTCTCCCACACCGACGCCCGCGATCTCCTCGGGACCCTGGAGAAGGTCTCGGCGAAGGCCCGGAACAACACCAGCGCCCGCTTCGCCGCCCGGTCGACCGAGGCGGTCACCGACACCGAGGGCGGCGGCCGCAGGTTCGTGGACGCTCCCCCGGTGCTGCGCAGGGTCCCCGACGGTGAGGCGGCGGCCGTCGCCGCCTCCCTCGGCGCCTACCTGGAGACCGTGTCCGAGGACCGGCGGCCGCTCCTCGCGCGGTACGCCGTCCACGACGTCGCCTTCCGGGTCGTCGGCACCGGCAGCGTCGGCACCCGCTCCTATGTCGTGCTGCTGCTCGACCACCGGGGCGAGCCGCTCGTGCTCCAGGTGAAGGAGGCGAGGCCTTCGGTCCTGCTGCCGTACCTGCCGGCCGTGGGCTTCACCGTGCCGGACCCCGGCCACGAGGGGCGGCGCGTGGTGCTCGGGCAGAAGCGGATGCAGGTGGTCAGCGACCATCTGCTCGGTTGGGCCACGGTCGAAGGGCGCCCGTTCCAGGTGCGCCAGTTCCGCAACCGCAAGGGCAGCGTCGACCCCGCCGCCCTCACCGTCGACCAGGTCGACGACTACGGCCGGATGACCGGGGCGCTGCTGGCCCGGGCGCACGCCCACAGCGCCGATCCGCGGCTGATAGCCGGCTACTGCGGCAAGAACGAGGAGCTCGACGAGGCCGTCGCGTCTTTCGCCGTCACGTACGCGGACCGCACCACCGCGGACCACGCCGACCTGCTCGCCGCCGTCCGGGCGGGGCGCATAGCGGCAGAACTGGGCGTCTGACCGACGCCCGCATCGGGGGGAGGGAGGGGAGGGGGAGGGAGGGGGAGGCCCCCCGAAGGACCGTAGGCTGGGCGGGACGAGCCGGAACGAGGACGTGGGCGGGCGTGAACGTGAGCGTGGACCAGGGTGCGAATGACGAGCCCAAGCCCTCGGCTGATGCCGAGGCCGAGCGGTCCGCGGACGAGCAGCCTTCGGGCGAGCAGCCCGTGGGTGAGCGGTCTGTGGGCGAGCAGCGCGTGGACGAGTGGTCTGTGAGCGAGGCGTCCGTGGGCGGCGAGCGGGGGGCGGAGGCGTCTGCTGCGGACGAGCGGCCCGAGGCTCGGTTGGAGCGGGCCGTGCGGGCCGCCGAGCAGGCGTTGATCGAGTTCGAGATCGCCGTCGAGACCTTCCGGGTCGAGGTGGAGAACTTCTCCCGGCTGCACCACCAGAAGCTCGGCCCCATGTACGCGCGGCTCGACGAGCTCGACGCGCGGATCGCCGAGGCGCGGGCGGCGCGCACCGGGGACCCGGAGGATCTGCGGCGGGCCCAGGAGGCGCGGGCCGCGGTCATGCCCATGCCCGGGGTGGAAGAGCTGTTCAACGACTGGATCGACTCCGACGGCCTCTCCCCCGAGGCGGCGGCCATGCTCAACGAGCGGCCGGTGCAGGCGCCGAAGCGGGTCCGGCCCGGTGAGGAGGCGCGCAGGCTCTACCGCGAGCTGGCCCGCAAGGCCCACCCCGACCTGGCTCGGGAGGAGGACGAGCGGCAGCGGCGCGAGGAGTTCATCACGCGGGTGAACGCCGCCTACGCCCGGGGCGACGAGGCGCAGCTGCGCGAGCTCGCCGCCGAGTGGGAGGCCGGTCCGGTGCCGGCCGAGGAGCGGCTCAGCGAGAGCGAGGAGCTGTACGCGCGCCTGGAGTGGCTGGCGGAGCGCAAGGACATGCTGTCCGTGATGGCGCGCGAGCTGGAGGAGTCCGCGATCGGCGCGATGCTCCGGATGGCTCCGGACGACCCGGACCGGCTCCTGGAAGAGATCGCCGAGCAGCTGCTGGCGCAGGTCTCCGAGCGTGAGACCGAGCTCGCCGGGCTGGTGGAGTAGGTTTTTTCCATGCGCTCGAACTACGTCGGGCGGTTCTGACGAGAGAAGGCCAGTCCCATGAATTTCTCCCCGCTGCCCTCGGTGGACGCGGCTTCCGTGCCGGCCGATGCCCTGGTGCTGGACGTCCGGGAGGACAACGAATGGGAGGCCGGGCATGTCGAGGGTGCGCTGCACGTGCCGATGAGCGACTTCGTGGCGCGCTTCGGTGAGGTGACGGAGGCGGTGGCCGAGCGCGGTACCGCCTATGTGATGTGCCGGGTGGGTGGCCGGTCGGCGCAGGTCACGCAGTATCTGGTGCAGCAGGGCTTCGACGCGGTGAACATCGACGGCGGGATGCTCGCCTGGGACGGTGCCGGGCGTCCGATGGTGACGGGGAACGGGAGCCCGGCCTTCGTCCTCTGACCTGAGGCGTCTGGCCTGAGGTGACTGACCTGAGGCGTCTGGCCTGAGGTGTCAGCCGAGGGGGTGGGCGGCCAGGAGGTCGCCCAGTGCCTCCTCGTGGGCGGCCGCGGGGCCGAGGGACAGTTCGAGCTGTTTGGCCCAGGCGTGGTAGCGGTGCAGGGGGTAGTCGGTGTCGGCGCCGAACCCGCCGTGCAGGTGCTGGGCGGTCTGCACCACGCGCCGTACGCCCTCGGAGGCCCAGATCTTCGCGACGGCGATGTCCCCGGCGGCGGGGAGCGCCCCGTCGGCCCCGGTGGAGACGCGCCAGGCGGCCTGCCAGAGGGTGGCCTCCATGGCGCGCAGGTCGATGTAGCGGTCGGCGGTCTGGACGGCGACGGCCTGGAAGGTGGCCACGGGGTGGCCGAACTGTTCGCGCTTGCCGGTGTATTGGCTCGTCATGGCGAGGACGGCTTCGCCGAGTCCGAGGGCGAGTGCGCAGGTGCCGGTGGTGAGGAGCTCGCGCAGCCGCTCGCCGGCGCCTTCGGTGTCGATGACGTCGGTGCTGTCGAGGCGTACGGCGTCGAGGTGGAGTTCGGCGAGGAGTTCGCCGCTGGTGGAGTACTGCTCGACGAGGGTGACGCCTTCGTGGGTGCGGGGGACCAAGGCGAGGACGGTGCGGTCCTCGGGGGTGTGCGCGGGGACGGCGATGAGGTCGGCGCCGTGCGCCCAGGGGACGGCGCTCTGGAGTCCGTCGAGGACCCAGGTGGTGCCGTCGCGGCGGGCGGTGACGGCGCGGTCGGCCGGGTCGTGGCCGGTGCGGCCGTGGGAGGCGGCGGTGAGGACGAGTTCGCCGCGGCAGACACGGGGGAGGAGCGTGGCGGCCGTCGCCCGGTCCGCGTACCGGTCGATGGTCATCGCTACGGCGCCCGTCTCCAGGAGGGGTACGCGGGCGAGGACGCGGGCGGATTCGCGCAGCACGAGGCAGAGGGCGACGGGGTCGAGTCCGGCGCCGCCGTGCTCGGGGGACAGGGTGAGGCCGAGGAGGTCGGCGGCGGCGAGGCGGGACCAGAGTGCTCGGTCGAGGTCCTCGGAGACGGCGCCCGGCGTGAGGGCCGGGCTCGGTACCGCGTCGGGTGCGATGTCCGCGAAGACCGCCTTGGCCGCCTCGACGGCCGCCTGTTGTTCTTCGGTGAAGGTGAAGTCCACGGTCCTGCCCTCCCGTTGCCGCGCCTGCTCTCTCTGCCCTGACGAGCCGTCAAGATAGAACAGGTTCTAGCGGAAGGGAATGGCGGTGCCGGGGTTCGTCAGCGGTCGAAGTCCAACTCCACGTCCGGGGTGACGGGATGGGACTGGCAGGCCAGTACGTATCCGGCCTCGGTCTCGTCGGGCTCCAGCGCGAAGTTGCGGTCCATCCGGACCTCTCCGCCGACGAGGAAGGCGCGGCAGGTGCCGCACACTCCGCCCTTGCAGGCGTACGGGGCGTCGGCGCGGGCGCGCAGCACCGTGTCGAGGAGCGTCTCGCCGCGGTCCACGGGCCAGGTGCCGGAGCGGCCGTGGAGGGTCGCGGTCAGGGTCGCGTGCGCGGGGGTGTCGGCCGCGGCGACGGGTGCGGGTGCCGAGCCGTCGTCGACGTGGAAGATCTCCTGGTGGATTCTTCCCCGGTCCACCCCGAGGGCGCGCAGTGTCTGCTCGGCGCCCTGGACGAGCCCGAAGGGGCCGCAGAGGAACCAGCCGTCGATCTCGCCGACCGGCAGCAGCGCGGGCAGCAGGGTGTCGAGCCGCTCGCGGTCGAGGCGGCCGGAGGGCAGTCCCGCCTGCTGTTCCTCGCGGGAGAGCACGGTGACGAGCTGGAAGCGGTCCGGGTAGCGGTCCTTGAGGTCGGCCACCTCGTCGAGGAACATCGTGGAGGAGGCGGTGCGGTCGCTCCGGATCAGGCAGAACCTGGCCTCGGGCTCCCGGGCGAGCAGGGTGGCCGCCATGGAAAGCACCGGGGTGATGCCGCTGCCGCCGACGACGGCGGCGAAGTGGCCGGGGCGCGGGGTGAGCGTGAAGCGGCCCATGGGTTCCATGACCTCGACGAGGTCGCCGGCGGTCAGCTCCTTGAGCGCGTACGTCGAGAACGCGCCGCCGTCGACGAGCCGGATGCCGACGCGCAGGACGGGGGTCTCGCCGGCGGGGGCGGCGGGGGCGCAGATCGAGTAGGTGCGCCGGATCTCCTCCCCCTGCTCGCCCGTGCGGCGCAGGGCGAGGTGCTGGCCGGGGAGGTGCCGGTACGTCTCGTGGAGCTCGGGCGGTACCGCGAAGGTGACGGCCACGGAGTCGTCCGTGAGCCGCTCGACCTCGCTGACGCGGAGCGGATGGAACCCGGCCCGGGCGGCGGCTGAGGGCGGCATCTACAGCTCCTTGAAGTGGTCGAACGGTTCGCGGCAGGCGGTGCAGCGGCGCAGGGCCTTGCACGCGGTGGAGGAGAAGCGGCTGAGGAGCTCGGTGTCGGTGGAGCCGCAGTGGGGGCAGCGGATCGCCAGGGTCAGGGGCACGGGGCCGCCGGCCGGGCCTTGGGGGCGCGGTGGGGCGATGCCGAACTCGGCGAGCTTGCGCCGTCCTTCCTCGCTGATGTCGTCGGTGGACCAGGCGGGGGCGAGGACCGTGACGACGGAGACGTCGGGCACGCCGTGCTCGTGGAGGGCGCGCTCGATGTCCGAGGACATCGCCTCGATCGCGGGGCAGCCCGTGTACGTCGGGGTGAGGGAGACCTCGACCCGGCCGGGGCCGGTGACGTGGACGCCTCGCATGACGCCGAGCTCCTCGAGGGTGAGGACGGGCATCTCGGGGTCGAGGACGGCGCCGGCGATCCGGCTGAGCTCTTCCTCCAGGGCGGTCATGGTCACCATGTCGCCCCCGGGTGGCTGCGGTGCAGGTGCTGCATCTCGGCGAGCATCCGGCCGAAGGACTCGGTGTGGAGGCCCTGTCGGCCGGCGCCCGCGGCCCAGGCGCCGGTGCGGGGGCCGGTGGGCACGGTGAGCGTGGCCTTGTCGAGGACGGCCGTGACGGAGTCGAGCCAGGCGCTCTCCATGGCGGCGTGGTCCAGGTCGAGGCCGTCGACGGGCTGGAACAGCTCGCCGGTGTAGCGCCAGAGGGCGTCGCAGGCCCGCTGCATCCGCTCGTGACTCTCGGGGGTGCCGTCGCCGAGGCGCAGGGTCCAGTGCTCGGCGTGGTCCTGGTGGTAGGCGATCTCCTTGACGGCCTTGGCCGCGAGGCCGGCGAAGGGGCCGTCGCCGGTGGCCAGCTGTCCGTACAGGAGCCGCTGGTAGGTGGAGAAGTACAGCTGCCGGGCGATGGTGTGGGCGAAGTCGCCGTTCGGCTGTTCGACCAGTTGTGCGTTCCGGAAGGAGCGCTCCTCGCGGAGGTAGGCCAGTTCGTCCTCGTCTCCGGCGAGGGAGAGCAGGACGCGGGCCTGGCCGAGCAGGTCGAGTGCGATGTTCGCCAGGGCGACCTCCTCCTCCAGGACGGGGGCGGAGCCGGCCCACTCCCCCAGCCGGTGGGAGAGGATGAGCGCGTCGTCGCCGAGGGCGAGGGCGGCGGCGGTGGGCACGGTGGCCTCGCGGGTGCCGGGGGTGCTCACAGGTGCTTCACCCCCTCCGGGATCTCGTAGAACGTCGGGTGGCGGTAGGGCTTGTCCGCGGACGGCTCGAAGAAGGGGTCCTTCTCGTCGGGCGAGGAGGCGGTGATCTCCGTGGAGGGCACGACCCAGATCGAGACGCCTTCGCTCCTGCGGGTGTACAGGTCGCGGGCGTTCCGCAGGGCCATCTCCGCGTCGGGTGCGTGGAGACTGCCCGCGTGGGTGTGGGACAGTCCGCGGCGGGAGCGCACGAACACCTCCCACAGCGGCCAACCGTCGCTCGTCATGCCTGTGCCTCCCCGTGCTTGCCGGTGTGCTTCTCCGCGTAGGCCGCGGCTGCTTCTCTGACCCAGGCGCCGTCCTCGTGGGCCTGGCGCCGCTGGCTCAGCCGCTGGTCGTTGCAGGGGCCGTTCCCCTTGAGGACGTCCCAGAACTCGGTCCAGTCGATGGGCCCGAAGTCGTAGTGCCCGCGCTCCTCGTTCCACCGGAGGTCGGGGTCGGGGAGGGTGAGGCCGAGCGCCTCGGCCTGCGGCACGGCGATGTCGACGAAACGCTGGCGCAGTTCGTCGTTGGTGTGGCGCTTGATCTTCCAGGCCATGGCCTGGGCGGTGTGGGTCGACTCGTCGTCCGGCGGGCCGAACATCATCAGCGAGGGCCACCACCAGCGGTCCACCGCGTCCTGCGCCATGGCGTGCTGGGCCTCGGTGCCGTTCGACAGGGCGAGGAGGGCCTCGTATCCCTGGCGCTGGTGGAAGGACTCCTCCTTGCAGACCCGGACCATCGCCCGGGCGTACGGCCCGTAGGAGCAGCGGCAGAGGGGGACCTGGTTGGTGATCGCGGCCCCGTCCACGAGCCAGCCGATCGCGCCGACGTCGGCCCAGGTCAGCGTGGGGTAGTTGAAGATCGAGGAGTACTTCTGGCGGCCGGCGTGGAGCTTGTCGAGCAGCTCGTCGCGGCTGGTGCCGAGGGTCTCCGCGGCGCTGTACAGGTACAGGCCGTGGCCGGCCTCGTCCTGGACCTTGGCGATGAGGATCGCCTTGCGGCGCAGCGAGGGCGCGCGGGTGATCCAGTTCGCCTCGGGCTGCATGCCGATGATTTCGGAGTGGGCGTGCTGCGCGATCTGCCGGACGAGCGAGGCGCGGTAGGCCTCGGGCATCCAGTCGCGTGGCTCGATCCGCTCGTCGGCGGCCACGGCGGCGTCGAACACGGCTTCGTAGGCGGCCTGTGTCGCCGCTACGGCCGCGTCCGACACGCCGGGCGTGCCCGTGGTTCCTGTCGTCCCTGCCGTCACTGCGGTCATCGAACCCCCTACCGACCGATCGTTCGGTTGAATGACTTCAATGGTGAGTCGGCGGCCCGTATGGTGTCAACCCTGTGGATAACCGAGTGGGCCGATCGGGATCGGGGCGGGATGGACGCGGACGTCGGAAGGGACATCGACGCGGACGTCGACAGAGGCGTCGAGACGGGCGCCGAAACGGGTACGGACGCGGCCGAAACGGGTGTGGACGCGGGCGTCGAGCCGGGTGTCGAGTCGGTGCCGGCGGGGTCCGGCGGCGGGATCATGGCTCTGTCGCTGCCCTACCAGGTCGTCGCCGCCGTGGCGCTCGCCGTGGCCGGGGTCTTCGTCTGTGTCCACCTGGCGATGGTGTTCCTGCACGTCGCGCCGTCCAACACGCTCACCAAGCGGCACGGCCAGGCCGTCGACGACTGGATCTATCCCGAGTTCGAACAGAACTGGAAGCTCTTCGCGCCCAACCCGCTCCAGCAGAACGTCTCCGTCGAGGTGCGCGCCGAGGTCGTCACCGCAGGCGACGGCCGCCGCACCACCGACTGGATCGACCTCACGGCCCAGGACGCCGAGGCGATCCGCCACAACCCGCTGCCCAGCCACACCCAGCAGAACGAGCTCCGCAGGGCCGTGGACTTCTACCTGAACTCGCACTCCGACGACGGCACCCCCAACGGGACGCGCGGCCAGCTCTCGGAGGACTACATGCGCCGGATCGCGATGCTCCGGCTCGACGGCCTCGCCTCCCTCGAAGGGGCCGACGTGCGGCGCGTCCAGCTCCGCGCGGTCACCCGGCCCGTACCCGCGCCCCGGTGGAGCACCGAGAAGAACGACCACACCGCTTCCTACCGAGACTTCCCCTGGTGGCGGGTGACCGACGCCGACCTGCCGGACGGCGCCGCCCGGAGCCGTGCGGAAGCCGCCGCCCCGAGCCGTACGGAGGCGAGCCGATGAGCGGTCCCAGCGCCCCGAGCACGCGTCCGCGCGAGCCCTTCGACCGGCGGATCGCCCGCGCCGTCCAGGCCGTCACGGGCCGCGCGCTCGGCCCGCACCAGACCGCGATCGTGCGGATCGGCTTCTCGCTGACCTGGCTCGTCTTCCTGCTGCGCGAGCTGCCGCACCGCCACGAGATGTACGGGCCCGACGGCCCCTGGTCCTGGGAGCTGGCGCGCCGGCTGACCGCCGACAACCGGGCCTTCACCGTGCTGATGTGGTCGGACGGGCGGGTGTGGTTCGAGGTCGTCTACGGGCTCGCGGTGCTCTCCGCCGCCCTCCTCCTCGTCGGCTGGCACACCCGCGCCGTGTCCGTGGTCTTCATGGTCGGGGTCCTCTCGCTGCAGAACCGATCCGTCTTCCTGGGCGACGGCGGCGACAACGTCCTCCACCTCGCCGCGATCTACCTGGTGCTGACCCGCTGCGGCCAGGTGTGGTCCCTCGACGCGAGGCGAGCCGCGAGGAGATCCGCGAGCCGAGCCGCCGGGAAGGCCGACCGCGGTCCCCGCGAGGACATCGCCGGCCCGCTCCTCTGGACCGTGCTCGGCGGCTTCCTGCTCGCCACCACCTGGTTCAGCGACATCACCGGGGAGTGGTGGCTGCCGGTGCTGCTGTGGGTGCTGTGGCTCGGGCACGGGCTGTGGTGGCTGGTGTGCCGGCTCGCGCCCGGGGAGCCGCGCACCCTGCTCGACGTCCTCGCGAACCTCACGCACAACGCCGCCCTCGTCGTGATCATGGCCGAGGTCTGTCTGATCTACGCCACGGCCGGCTGGTACAAGATCCAGGGCTCGCGCTGGCAGGACGGCACGGCCCTGTACTACCCGCTCCACCTCGACTACTTCTCGCCCTGGCCCGCGCTCTCCGAGCTCCTCGGTGCCAGCGGGATCATGGTGCTGCTGCTGACCTACGGCACGGTGATCGTGCAGATCGCGTTCCCCTTCACGCTCTTCCACCGCAAGGCCAAGAACGTCCTGCTCGTCGCGATGATGTTGGAGCACGCCGGGATCGCCGTGCTCCTCGGCCTGCCGGTCTTCTCCCTCGCGATGATCTCCGCCGACGCGGTGTTCCTGCCGACGGCCTTCCTGGTGGCCCTCGGCGCACGGGTGGCACGGGGCAGGGACCGGGTGCTGGGGCGGCGGTCCGCCGGAACGCTGCCCGAGCAGCGCCGTGCGGGTGAGGAGCACGGCCCCCGTACCCTCGTCGGGTGAGCACCACCGAAGAGAAGCCCGGAGCCGAGACGCCCGAGACGCCCGAGACGCCCGAGGCGGCCGAGCCGGCTCAGTACGACGAGGGCTTCGGCCCCGAGATCGGCGTCGGGCCGCACCCGGAGCCGTGGCCGGAGGACGAGCGGTACGACCCCGAGCTGCTCGCCGAGGGCGACCGCCGCAACGTCGTGGACGAGTACCGGTACTGGACGCGGGAGGCGATCGTCGCCGACCTCGACACCCGGCGCCACGACTTCCACGTGGCGGTCGAGAACTGGGGCCACGACTTCAACATCGGCTCGGTCGTACGGACGGCCAACGCCTTCCTCGCGAAGGAGGTCCACATCGTGGGCCGGCGGCGCTGGAACCGGCGCGGCGCCATGGTCACCGACCGCTACCAGCACGTCCGCCACCACCCGGACACCGAGTCGCTGACGGCGTGGGCGGCGGCCGAGGGCATTCCCGTCATCGGCATCGACAACCTGCCGGGCGCCGTGCCGCTGGAGCGGACCGTGCTGCCCCGCCGCTGCGTGCTGCTCTTCGGGCAGGAGGGCCCGGGGCTCACGGACGAGGCCCGCGCCCACGTGGAGATGGTCTGCTCGATCGCCCAGTTCGGCTCGACCCGGTCGATCAACGCCGGGGCGGCCGCCGCGATCGCCATGCACGCGTGGGTGCAGCGGTACGCCGAGATCGACTTCCCCGCCTGACGGACCGCGGAGGCTCCTCAGGGCCCCCGCGGTACCGGTGGGTCAGGCCTGGCGGCGGACCTCCACCACCCGGAAGCGGTTCGAGACGAAGGCGCCGTCGCACAGCGCCGCGTTCGCCGCGGGGTTGCCGCCGGAGCCGTGGAAGTCGGAGAACGCCGCCGTCTGGTTGACGAACACCCCGCCCGTGAGGTTCAGCGACAGCTGCGCCGACTCCTCCAGACAGACCTCCTCGACCGCGCGCTCGGTCTCCGCCGACGTCGTGTACGCGCCGACCGTCATCGCGCCCTTCTCGCGGACCGTGCGCCGCAGCAGCTCCAGGGCGTCGGCGGTGGAGTCCACCGAGACGGCGAAGGAGACCGGGCCGAAGCACTCGGAGAAGTACGCGGCCTGCGCGTCGGGCTTGGAGCCGTCCAGCTTCACGATGACCGGGGTACGGACCACGGCGTCCGGGAAGTCGGGGTTGACGACCTCGCGGGAGGCGAGCGCCACCTCGCCCAGGCCGGCGGCGGCCTCCAGACGCGCCTTCACGTCCGGGTTGACCAGCGCGCCGAGCAGGCCGTTCGCCCGGGCGTCGTCGCCGAGCAGACCGCCGACCGCCGCTGCGAGGTCGGCGACGACCTCGTCGTACGACTTGGGGCCCTGGTCGGTGGTGATGCCGTCGCGGGGGATCAGCAGGTTCTGCGGGGTCGTGCACATCTGGCCGCTGTACAGGGACAGCGAGAAGGCCAGGTTGGACAGCATGCCCTTGTAGTCGTCGGTCGAGTCGACCACGACCGTGTTGACCCCGGCCTTCTCCGTGTAGACCTGCGCCTGGCGGGCGTTGTCCTCCAGCCAGTCGCCGAAGGCGGTCGACCCGGTGTAGTCGATGATCTTGATCTCGGGGCGCACGGCCAGGGTCTTGGCGATGCCCTCGCCCGGGCGCTCGACGGCCAGCGCGACCAGGTTCGGGTCGAAGCCGGACTCGGCGAGCACCTCGCGAGCCACGGAGACGGTGAGCGCGAGCGGCAGGACGGCGCGCGGGTGCGGCTTGACCAGGACCGGGTTGCCGGTGGCCAGCGAGGCGAACAGGCCCGGGTAGCCGTTCCACGTGGGGAAGGTGTTGCAGCCGATCATCAGGGCGATGCCGCGGCCGACCGGAGTGAACTCCTTGGACAGCTCCAGCGGGTCCCGCTTGCCCTGGGGCTTGGACCAGCCGGCCCGCCCGGCGGGGGTGCGGGTCTGCTCCTCGTACGCGTAGGCCACGGCCTCCAGGCCGCGGTCCTGGGCGTGCGGGCCGCCGGCCTGGAACGCCATCATGAACGCCTGGCCGCTGGTGTGCATGACGGCGTGGGCGAACTCGTGGGTGCGGGCCGAGATCCGGGACAGGATCTCCAGGCAGACGAACGCGCGGGCCTCGGCGCCGGCGTCGCGCCAGGCGGCCATGCCGGCGCGCATCGCGGGCAGCAGGACGTCGATGTCGGCGTGCGGGTACTCGATGCCGAGCTCGGGCCCGTACGGCGAGACCTCGCCGCCGGTCCAGCCGTCGGTGCCGGGCTGGTCGAGCTCGAAGCGGGTGTTCAGCAGGGCCTTGTGGGCGGCGAGACCGGCCGCCGCGTCGAGCGAGCCGTCCTCCCCGTACGCCTTCGGGTGCTCGGGATGCGGCGACCAGTAGGCGCGGGTGCGGATCGTGGCGAGTGCCTGATCGAGCGTGGACCGGTGCTTCTCGGCCAGACGGTCGGTGGTCGGCAGAGCGGTGGCCATGGATGGACCAACTCCTCGTCGAGCTGGGCAGGGAGACGCGTACGGAGTTAGAGTAACCGAACGATCGGTCGGGACAAGGGGGTCCGTCGATCCTGTGGAAAACCCATCGGGGAGGATCACTCCTATGAGCGCCAACGTGACCGTCAGGGGGAGCGACGACGTGACCGCCAGTGAGATCACCGCCCTCGCACAGGACCGCACCGTCGCCGTCGTCGGCACCGGCACCATGGGCCAGGGGATCGCCCAGGTCGCGCTGGTCGCCGGCCATCCCGTACGGCTCTACGACAGCGCCCCCGGCCGGGCCGGGGAGGCCGTGGCCGCCCTCACCGCCCGCCTGGACCGGCTCGTGGAGAAGGGCCGCATGGACGCCGCCGCGCGCGAGGCGGCCGTCGGACGGCTGCACGCCGCGGAGGAGCTCGGGGAGCTCGCGGACGCGGCGCTCGTCGTCGAGGCGATCGTCGAGCGCCTCCCCGTCAAGCAGCAGCTCTTCGCCGACCTGGAGAAGGTCGTCGGCGACGACGCCGTCCTCGCCACCAACACCTCGTCCCTCTCCGTCACCGCGATCGCGGGAGGGCTGCGCCTGCCCGGCCGGTTCGTCGGACTCCACTTCTTCAACCCGGCGCCGCTGCTCCCGCTCGTCGAGGTCGTCAGCGGCTTCGCCACCGACGAGGACGTCGCCACGCGCGCGTACGAGACGATGAAGGGCTGGGGCAAGACGCCGGTGCGCTGCGCGGACACCCCCGGCTTCATCGTGAACCGGGTCGCGCGCCCCTTCTACGCGGAGGCGCTGCGGGTCTACGAGGAGGGCGCGGCCGACCCCGCCACCATCGACGCGGCCCTGCGCGAGTGCGGCGGCTTCCGCATGGGGCCCTTCGAGCTCACGGACCTCATCGGCCAGGACGTGAACGAGGCCGTCACCCGCTCCGTCTGGGAGTCCTTCTACCAGGACCCGAAGTTCACGCCGTCGCTCGCGCAGCGGCGGCTCGTCGAGTCGGGACGACTCGGCCGCAAGTCGGGGCAGGGCTGGTTCTCGTACGCGGAGGGCGCCGAGCGGCCCGAGCCGCACAACGCGCCGCCGGCCGAGGCGCCCGCGCGGATCGCGGTCCGGGGTGAGCTGGGGCCCGCGGAGCCGCTGATCGGGCTCTTCGAGGAGGCCGGGATCGAGGTCCGGCGCAAGGGCGGCAACGGGTACGTCCTGCTGCCCGGCGGAGCTCGGCTCTGCCTCGCGGACGGCGAGAGCGCCTTCGAGTACTCCACGGACGAGATCATCTACTTCGATCTCGCGCTGGACTACGCGCGCGCGAGCCGGATCGTGCTGTCGACCGGCGAGCACACCTCCGCCGAGAGCCTCGCGGAGGCCGTGGGCCTCTTCCAGGCGCTCGGCAAGGAGGTGTCCGTGATCGGTGACGTGCCCGGCATGATCGTCGCCCGTACGGTCGCGATGCTCGCCGACGTCGCCGCGGACGCCGTCGACCGGGGTGTCGCCACCGCGGAGGACGTGGACACGGCGATGCGGCTCGGGGTCAACTACCCCGTCGGCCCGCTGGAGTGGGCCGGAAAGGTGGGGCACGAGCGCGTACGGGACCTGCTCTCGTCGCTGCACGAGCGCTACCCGACGGGGCGGTACGCGCCGAGCCTGGCCATCGCCCGTCGGGGCTACGCCCAGGAAGGGCAGGACTCCTGATGACCACGGCGAAGCGCGACACGTACACGCCCGAGACGCTGCTCTCGGTCGCCGTGCGGGTCTTCAACGAGCGCGGCTACGACGGCACCTCGATGGAGCACCTGTCCAAGGCGGCGGGGATCTCCAAGTCGTCGATCTACCACCACGTGTCCGGCAAGGAGGAGCTGCTGCGGCGCGCGGTCAGCCGGGCGCTCGACGGGCTCTTCGCGGTGCTCGACGAGCCGGGGGCGGTGCGCGGCCGGGCCGTCGAGCGGGTCGAGTACGTCACGCGGCGGACCGTGGAGGTGCTGATCGCGGAGCTGCCGTACGTGACGCTGCTGCTGCGGGTGCGGGGCAACACCGCGACCGAGCGGTGGGCGATGGAGCGGCGGCGCGAGTTCGACCACCGGGTGGCCGATCTGCTGAAGGCCGCGGCGGCGGAGGGCGACCTTCGGGCGGACGTGGACATACGGCTGGCGACCCGGCTCCTCTTCGGCATGATCAACTCGCTGGTGGAGTGGTACCGGCCGCATCCGGACGCGGTGGGCGAGCGGGAGCAGCTCGCCGAGACCGTCGCCCACCTGGCCTTCGACGGGCTGCGGACGGCTCGCTGAGCGCCTTGAGGACCCACGGACGGCCCCTTCGGGGGCCGTCCTGCGTTTCCGGTGGTCAGAGGCGGTGGTCAGAGGCGGTGGTCGGTGTTGAGGTCCGTCTCCTCGAAGACCAGCAGGGTGCGGGTGGACAGCACCTCGGGGATCGACTGGAGCCGGGTGAGGACCAGCTCGCGCAGCGTCCGGTTGTCGGGGGTGTGCACGAGCAGCAGGACGTCGAAATCCCCGCTGACCAGCGCGATGTGCGTGGCGCCCGGGAGGGTTTTCAGCTGCTCTCGGACCGTCCGCCAGGAGTTCTGGACGATCTTGAGCGTGATGTAGGCGGAGGCGCCGTGCCCCGCCCGCTCGTGGTTGACCCGGGCGCTGAAGCCGCGGATCACCCCGTCGTCGATGAGCCGGTTGATCCGCGCGTAGGCGTTGGCCCGGGAGACGTGCACCCGCTCGGCCACGGACCGTACCGAGGCGCGGCCGTCCGTTTGCAGCAACCTCAGGATGTCGCGGTCGATCGCGTCCAGCGGGCGTGCCGGCAGGACGCCCGTCGGCACGCCGATGGGGGCGCTCAGGGCCTCGCCGGGCACCTCGGCCTCGGTGCCGCCGAGCGGCCCGCCGTGTGCCCCGCCGAGTGCCTCTCCCGGCGTTTCGCCCGTGGCATCGGCCGGAGCCCCGCTCCGATCGACGGCCATTTGTTCATCCGCCATGTCCCCCCGCCTCTCTCCGGTGGACGACCTGCTCCTATCCCAGGCTGTGGAGAACCGTTTGTCCACAGGCTGGAGGTGCCTGTAGCCAAAATGCCTCCACGACCGAACAATCGGTAGGTGAGGCGCGCCACACTCGCGCCACCCGCCTTCGGGTCTTATGCCCGCTCCCACGAGGAGGTGGACTCGTTGCAACAGCGCAGTTCGACAGTCCAAGAGCCGCCCGGTGCCGTTCCCGCCTACCGGCCCACCCCGCCGCCGGCGTGGCAGCCGCGTACCGACCCCGCCCCGCTGCTGCCCGACGCCGAGCCGCTGCGCGTGCTCGGCACGGACGCCGTGGCCGACGCCGACCCCGCGCTGCTGCTCCGGCTGTACGCGGAGCTGATCCGCGGCCGCCGGTACAACACGCAGGCCACCGCGCTCACCAAGCAGGGCCGGCTCGCCGTCTACCCGTCCACCACCGGCCAGGAGGCGTGCGAGATCGCCGCCGCCCTCGCCCTGGAGGAGCGGGACTGGCTCTTCCCCTCGTACCGCGACACCCTCGCGGCGGTCGCCCGCGGCCTCGACCCCGTCCAGGCCCTGACGCTGCTCCGCGGCGACTGGCACACCGGGTACGACCCGCGCGAGCACCGCATCGCGCCGCTCTCCACCCCGCTGGCCACCCAGCTCCCGCACGCGGTGGGCCTGGCCCACGCCGCCCGCCTCAAGGGCGACGACGTGGTCGCGCTCGCCATGGTCGGCGACGGCGGCACCAGCGAGGGCGACTTCCACGAGGCGCTGAACTTCGCGGCCGTCTGGAAGGCCCCCGTGGTCTTCCTCGTGCAGAACAACGGCTTCGCGATTTCCGTGCCGCTGGCCAAGCAGACCGCGGCCCCCTCCCTCGCCCACAAGGCCGTCGGGTACGGGATGCCGGGCCGGCTCGTCGACGGCAACGACGCGGTCGCCGTCCACCAGGTGCTCACCGAGGCCGTGGCCCGCGCGCGGCGCGGCGGCGGCCCCACCCTCGTCGAGGCCATCACGTACCGGATCGACGCCCACACCAACGCCGACGACGCCACCCGCTACCGCGCGTCCGGCGAGGTCGAGACCTGGCGGGCGCACGACCCGATCCTGATCCTCGAGCGGGAACTGACGGAGCGCGGCCTGCTCGACGAGGACGGCAAGCGCGCCGCAGCCGAGGCCGCCGAGACGATGGCGGCGGACCTGCGCGAGCGGATGAACGCCGAGCCGGTGCTCGATCCGATGGACCTGTTCTCCCACGTGTACGCGGAGCAGACCGCACAGCTGCGCGAGCAGGCGGCGCTGCTGCGTGCCGAGCTCGACGCCGAGGGTGAGGCGTGATGACGACCGCGACGACCGGCTCCGAGGCGGCCAAGACGGCCAAGGGAGCCAAGGCCGCCGGGAAGCCCAAGCCCGCGACGATGGCGCAGGCGCTCCAGCGCGCCATGCGCGACGCGATGGCCGAGGACCCGACCGTCCACGTGATGGGCGAGGACGTCGGCACGCTCGGCGGCGTCTTCCGGGTCACCGACGGGCTCGCCAAGGAGTTCGGCGAGGACCGCTGCACCGACACCCCGCTGGCCGAGGCGGGCATCCTCGGCGCGGCCGTCGGCATGGCCATGTACGGCCTGCGGCCGGTCGTCGAGATGCAGTTCGACGCCTTCGCGTACCCGGCGTTCGAGCAGCTGATCTCGCATGTGGCGAAGATGCGGAACCGCACGCGCGGCGCGATGCCGATGCCGCTCGTCATCCGCGTCCCGTACGGCGGCGGGATCGGCGGGGTCGAGCACCACAGCGACTCCTCCGAGGCCTACTACATGGCCACCCCGGGCCTGCACGTCGTCACCCCGGCGACCGTCGAGGACGCCTACGGGCTGCTGCGCGCGGCCATCGCCTCCGACGACCCGGTGGTCTTCCTGGAGCCCAAGCGGCTGTACTGGTCGAAGTCCGACTGGTCGCCCGAGGCGCCCGCGCCCGTCGAGCCGATCGGCAAGGCGGTCGTACGGCGTCGGGGCACCGGCGCCACCCTGATCACCTACGGCCCGTCGGTGCCGGTCTGTCTGGAGGCGGCGGAGGCCGCCCAGGCCGAGGGCTGGGACCTGGAGGTCGTCGACCTGCGCTCGCTCGTGCCCTTCGACGACGAGACGGTCTGCGAGTCGGTGCGGCGCACCGGCCGCGCGGTCGTGGTCCACGAGTCGAACGGTTTCGCCGGCCCCGGCGCGGAGATCGCCGCGCGGGTGACCGAGCGCTGCTTCCACCATCTGGAGGCGCCGGTGCTGCGGGTCGCGGGCTTCGACATCCCGTACCCGCCGCCCATGCTGGAGCGGCACCATCTGCCCGGCGTGGACCGGATCCTGGACGCGGTGGCGCGGCTGCAGTGGGAGGCGCAGAGCTGATGGCCCAGGTGCTCGAATTCAAGCTGCCCGACCTCGGCGAGGGACTCACCGAGGCCGAGATCGTCCGCTGGCTCGTCGCCGTCGGCGACGTCGTCGCGATCGACCAGCCGGTCGTCGAGGTCGAGACGGCCAAGGCCATGGTCGAGGTGCCCTGCCCGTACGGCGGCGTCGTCACCGCCCGGTACGGCGAGGAGGGCACCGAACTGCCCGTCGGCGCGCCGCTCCTGACGGTCGCGGTCGGGGGCACGGGTGCGCCGGAGGAGCTCGCCGAGGCGGCTCCGGAAGCCGCCCCCACGGCGGCCGAGTCCGCCGTCTCCTCTGAGTACTCGGGCAACGTGCTCGTCGGCTACGGCACGGCGGGGCCCGCCGCCCGCCGCCGACGGGTGAAGCACACGAGCCCGACGGCCGCCCCGGCTCCGACGGCCCCCAAGGCCCCGGCCGCCGCTCCGGCGCCCGTGGCCGTGGCAGCAGCGGTTCCGGCGTCCGCCGGGCCGGTGCCCGTCATCTCGCCGCTCGTGCGGAAGCTGGCCCGGGACCGAGGGCTCGACCTGCGGGAGGTGCGCGGATCGGGGCCCGAGGGGCTGATCCTGCGGGCCGACGTGGAGCTCGCCCTCGCGGCCCTGGAGCGGCCGGTCGCCGCCCCTGCGCCCGGCTCCACGCCCGCCGCGAGCCCCGCGGCGACCTCTGTCGCGGCGGCCGGGGAGCGGATTCCGCTGCGCGGGCTCCGTGGCGCGGTGGCGGACAAGCTCTCGCGCAGCCGTACGGAGATCCCGGACGCGACCTGCTGGGTCGACGCCGACGCGACCGAGCTGATGGCGGCCCGGCGGGCCATGAACACGGCGGGCGGGCCGAAGATCTCGCTGCTCGCGCTCCTCGCCCGGATCTGCGCCCACGCCCTGGACCGGTTCCCCGAGCTCAACTCCACGGTGGACACGGCCGCCCGGGAGATCGTGCGGCTGCCGGCCGTACACCTCGGCTTCGCCGCCCAGACCCCGCGCGGCCTGGTCGTCCCGGTGGTCAGGGACGCGGGGACGCGGACGGCCGAGTCGCTCACGGCGGAGTTCGCCCGGCTCACGGAGTCGGCCCGACAGGGCACGCTCACACCGGCCGATCTGACGGGCGGCACGTTCACCCTGAACAACTACGGGGTGTTCGGGGTCGACGGCTCGACGCCGATCATCAACCACCCCGAGGCCGCGATGCTCGGCGTCGGCCGGATCATCCCCAAGCCCTGGGTCCACCAGGGCGAACTGGCCGTCCGTCAGGTGGTGCAGCTCTCGCTCACCTTCGACCACCGCGTCTGCGACGGCGGCACGGCGGGCGGCTTCCTGCGGTACGTGGCGGACTGCGTCGAGCAGCCCGCGGTCCTGCTCCGCACGGTCTGACGACCGGGCGCTCCGGCCCGGCCCGTCTCTCTTGGTGGGACGGGCCGGACGGCCGCGGTGCCCGGCGGCCCATACTGCTGGGGTGACCACCGCATACGACGCCGTCGTGCTCGCCGGGGGCGCCGCCAGGCGCCTCGGCGGCTCCGACAAGCCCGGGGTACGGGTCGGGGGCCGGACGCTCCTCGACAGGGTGCTCGCGGCCTGCCCCGACGCCGGCCGGACCGTGGTCGTCGGGGACCCGCGCCCGACCGTCCGCCCCGTCCGCTGGACCAGGGAGGAACCGCCCGGCGGGGGCCCGCTCCCCGCCGTCGACGCCGGGGTGCGCGAGACGGACGCCGGGATTCTCCTCGTCCTCTCCGCCGACCTGCCCTTCCTCGACCGGGACACCGTCCGGCGGCTCCTGGCGGCGCTCGCCGAGGCACCCGAGGCGGAGGCGGCCTTCCTCACCGACGGCGACGGCCGGGACCAGCCGCTCGTCGCCGCGTACCGGACCGCACCGCTGGTACGCGAGCTGACCCGGCTCACGCACGATCATGGCGGTCTGGCCCACCTGCCGTTGCGGCGCCTCACGGAGGGGCTGAGCCTCACCCGGGTCGCCGCCGGGTCCCTCGCCTCCTTCGACTGCGACACCTGGGAGGACATTGCCGCGGCCCGGGCCCGCATCAGGGAGCATGGGACCGTGCTGGACGAATGGATCACCGCAGTCAAGGACGAACTGGGCATCGAGCTGGACGTCGACACCGGCGTGCTGCTCGACCTGGCCCGTGACGCCGCCCACGGAGTGGCCCGCCCCGCCGCGCCCCTGACCACCTTCCTGGTCGGTTACGCGGCGGCGCGCGCGGGCACCGAGGGCGGCCCCGAGGCGGTCGCCGAGGCGGCCCGCAAGGCGGCGGAGCTCGCCAAGCGCTGGGCAGCCGAACAAAACGAGGCCGGATGACCCTCAAGCAGTCCGCTCTCGTGGCCCCCGACACCGCGACCCGCCCGCAGGCGGCCGAGCAGCCGCACCGTGCCACCGCCTGGCCCGCGGCGCGGAGCACCGCCGCCGAAGCCGGTGCCGCAGCCCGCGCCGGCCAGGCCGGGCAGGCGAGTCACGACGGGCAGGCGAGTCACGACGGGCAGGCGAGTCACGACGGGCAGGCGAGTCACGACGGGCACGCCGGGCACGACGGGCCCGCCGGGCAGGCGAGTCGCGACGGGCAGGCGAGTCACGACGGGCACGCCGGGCACGACGGGCCCGCCGGCCAGGCCGGTCGCGCCGGGCAGGCCGCGCGCGGGCCGCTGGCCGTGCCGCTCAACGCGGCGCTCGGCCGGGTGCTCGCGGGGCCGCTCCTGGCCCTCACCGACCTGCCCTCCTTCGACACCTCCGCCATGGACGGCTGGGCCGTCGCGGGGACGGGCCCCTGGACGGTCCGCGAAGAGGGCGCCGTCCTCGCGGGCCACGCCCCCGCGGCCGTACTGGCCGACGGCGAGGCCGTACGCATCGCCACCGGCGCCCGCGTCCCGACCGGGACCACCGCGGTCGTCCGATCCGAGCACGCAGAGCAGTCCGAGCACTCGGAGCGCGCAGAGCACTCAGCGCGGCCCGAGAGCCCCGAGCAGCCCGAGCATGCCCCCGCGGCGGCCGGCCCGTTCCTGCACGCCCTGCGCGAGGTGCGCCCCGGGCAGGACATCCGCCCCCGGGGCCAGGAGTGCCGCTCCGGAGACGAGTTGCTCCCCGCGGGCTCCGTCGTGACCCCCGCCGTCCTCGGTCTCGCCGCGGCCGCCGGCTACGACGCGCTTCCCGTCCTCGCCCGCCCCCGCGTGGAGATCCTGGTCCTCGGCGACGAGCTGCTCACGACGGGCCTCCCCCACGCGGGACTCATCCGTGATGCCCTCGGACCGATGCTCGGCCCCTGGCTGGAGGCACTCGGGGCCGAGGTCCTCGCAACCCGACGGATCGGCGACGACGCCGAGGAGCTGTACGCGGCCGTCACCGGGTCCACCGCCGACCTGCTGATCACCACCGGCGGGACCGCCGCCGGGCCGGTCGACCATCTGCACCGTGTGCTCGACGCGGCTGGCGCCACCCTCCTCGTCGACGGGGTGAAGGTCCGCCCCGGCCACCCCATGCTCCTCGCCCGGCTCGCGGGCGGCACGGAACCCCGCCACCTCGTCGGGCTCCCCGGTAACCCGCTCGCGGCGGTCTCCGGTCTCCTCACCCTCGCCGAGCCGCTGCTCGCCGCCCTCGCGGGAGCTCCCCGGGAGCCGCACCACACCCCCGGAGTGCCGGTCCAGGACGAGATCCAGGGGCACCCCCACGACACACGGCTCGTCCCGGTCGTCCGCCGCGCCGACCGGGCCGTCCCGCTGCACTACAACGGACCGGCCATGCTCCGTGGCATCGCCGCCGCCGACGGCCTGGCCGTCGTCCCGCCCGGCGGTGCCCGACCGGGCCAGGCACTGGAGATCCTCGGCCTGCCCTGGCCGACGGTGGCGGGGGACGCCCCGGCCCAAGGAGCGTGTTTCACGTGAAACTTCCCAGCCGTGACGTGATGGCCCGCCAGGCGGACGAGCGGATCTCGGGTCCTCAGATCCGGCTGCCCCGCCGGGTCGTCGAGAAGCCGCTGCGCCAGGTCGGCAAGCGGCTGCTCATGGCGTTCGGCGTGCTGCTCCTGACGGTGCTCATCGTCTACGTCGACCGCGATGGGTACCACGACAACGCCAACGAGACGCTCGACTTCCTCGACTGCGTCTACTACGCGACCGTGACGCTCTCCACCACCGGGTACGGCGACATCGTCCCGTACAGCGACACGGCGCGGCTCGCCAACATCCTGCTGGTCACGCCCCTGCGCGTGCTGTTTCTGATCATCCTGGTCGGCACCACCCTGGAGGTCCTCACGGAGAGGACCCGGGAGGAGTTCCGGCTGAATCGCTGGAGGTCCACCTTGCGCGACCACACCGTCATCGTCGGCTTCGGCACGAAGGGGCGGTCCGCGATCCAGACCCTCTGCGCGACCGGTCTCCGCAAGGAACAGATCGTCATCGTCGACCCGTCCAACAAGGTGATCGAGACGGCGAACGCGGACGGCTTCGTCGGTGTCGTCGGCGACGCCACGCGCAGCGACGTGCTGCTCAGGGCCGAGGTGCAGCGGGCCCGGCAGATCGTCATCGCCACCCAGCGCGACGACACGGCCGTCCTGGTCACCCTCACCGCCCGCCAGCTCAACCGGGGCGCGAAGATCGTCGCCGCGGTCCGCGAGGAGGAGAACGCGCCGCTGCTGCGCCAGTCCGGCGCGGACGCGGTCATCACCAGCGCCTCCGCCGCGGGCCGGCTGCTCGGCCTCTCCGTGCTGAGCCCCAGCGCCGGCACGGTGATGGAGGACCTCATCCAGCAGGGCTCCGGCCTGGACCTCGTCGAGCGTCCGGTGACCAAGGCCGAGGTCGGCAAGAGCGTGCGGGAGACCGAGGACCTGGTGGTCAGCGTGCTCCGCGGCCACCGGCTGCTGGGTTATGACGACAAGGCCGCCAGCCCGCTTCTGCCCACCGACCGGGTGATCACCATCGTGCGCGCCGCGCCGGTGACCCCGCTCACGACGCCGCCGCAGGACTGATCGTGCGGGACTGAGCACCGACCGCCGGAGTAGCCTCGCCGCCATGCATGCGATCACGATTCCGGAACCCGGTGGTCCCGAGGCGCTCGTCTGGGCCGAGGTGCCCGATCCCGTGCCCGGCGAGGGCGAAGTCCTCGTCGAGGTGGTGGCCGGCGCCGTCAACCGCGCCGATCTGCTCCAGCGCCAGGGCTTCTACGACCCGCCGCCGGGCAGCTCTCCGTACCCCGGTCTGGAGTGCTCGGGGCGGATCACGGCGCTCGGGCCGAGGGTGTCCGGCTGGTCCGTCGGCGACGAGGTCTGCGCGCTGCTCGTCGGCGGCGGTTACGCCGAGAAGGTCGTCGTCCCGGTCGGCCAGCTCCTGCCGGTGCCGGAGGGCATCGACCTGGCCACGGCCGCGGCGCTCCCCGAGGTCGCCTGCACGGTCTGGTCGAACATCTTCATGATCGCCCATCTGCGTCCCGGCGAGACGCTGCTCGTGCACGGCGGGGCGAGCGGGATCGGCACGATGGCGATCCAGCTCGCGAAGGCGGTCGGCGCGCGGGTCGCGGTCACGGCCGGCAGCCCGGGGAAGCTGGCCCGCTGCGCCGAACTGGGCGCGGACGTCCTCATCGACTACCGCGAGCAGGACTTCGTCGAGGAGCTGCACAAGGCGACGGACGGGGCCGGCGCGGACGTCATCCTGGACATCATGGGCGCCAAGTACCTGGAACGGAACGTGAAGGCACTGGCCGTCAACGGCCGGCTGGTGATCATCGGGCTGCAGGGCGGCGTGAAGGGCGAGCTGAACCTGGGGGCGCTGCTCGCCAAGCGCGCGGCGGTCATGGCGACCACGCTGCGCTCCCGTCCGCCGCAGGAGAAGGCGGCGATCGTCGCCGCGGTCCGCGAGCACGTCTGGCCGCTGATCGGCGCGGGTACGGTCCGGCCGGTCGTCGACCGTACGGTGCCGATGCCGGAGGCCGCCGAGGCGCACCGGGTGCTGGAGTCCGGCGACCACGTCGGCAAGGTGCTGCTGCTGGCGCCGCAAGGCTGATGCGTAGGACATGGCCACAGGGCTGATCCGCAGGACATGGCTACAAGGCTGATCCGCAGGACATGGCCGCAAGGCTGATCCGTAGGACATGGCCACAGGGCTGATCCGTAGAACGTGAAAGAGGGGCCCGGCACACGAGATGTGCCGGGCCCCTCCTCGCGTACGTCCTCAGGCCTACAGGTACGGGCCCGAGCGGACGGCGTGGCCGTGGCCGCGGTCGTCGTCGTCATCATCGTGCGAAGCGCCCGGCGGCAGCGCCCGGCGCATCTGCTCCAACTGGGCGCGGGCCGCCATCTGCTGGGCGAACAGCGCGGTCTGGATGCCGTGGAAGAGGCCCTCCAGCCACCCCACCAACTGGGCCTGCGCGATCCGCAGTTCCGCCTCGGAGGGGACCGCCTCGTCCGTGAACGGCAGGGAGAGCCGCTCCAGTTCCTCGACGAGCTCGGGTGCGAGCCCGTCCTCCAGCTCCTTGACGGAGCTGGCGTGGATGTTCTTGAGCCTGACGCGGCTGGCCTCGTCGAGAGGGGCCGCCCGTACTTCCTCCAGGAGCTGCTTGATCATGCTGCCGATCCGCATGACCTTCGCGGGCTGCTCGACCATTTCCGTCACCGGGACCTCGCGGGATTCGTCGTCACCCTGAGTGCCGCCGAGCGCCGTTCCGTCCTGTCCCACGATGAGGACTTGGGGGCTCTCCTGCGACCTGTCATTCCTCGGCATCTCCATGCCGCCATTCTCTCGCACACATGCCTCACCACACGGTGTGCCCCTGTACGAGAGTGATCCACCCTCGTACAGGGGCACAGGAAGGCAACGAACGGCCGTGGCCGGGTCTGTCAGGTCGCCTCGCGCCGGGCCAGCGCACCGCGCGAGCGGGTCACCAGAGCGGCGAGGAGCGCGGCGCCGAGCGGTACGGCGACGAGGAGGCCGGCCAGCGTCTCCCAGGGGATGACGATCGGCACGTACGGCGGGCCCGACATGCCGTTGTCCCAGCCCCGCGCGATGGCCTGCTCGTAGAAGTTGAGCGCCTCGCGTTCCTCGGTGAGCCGGAGCCCGATCGCGGGCAGTACGCCGGCCGCAGAGCCGAGGATCACGCCCATCGCCGCGACGACTCCGCACTGGAAGCCGCTGAGCGTACGGCGGACCCGGGGCGGGGCTCCGACCGCGGCGAGCGTCTTCAGGTCGGCCTCGGCGTCGGCCTGGGCGAGGCCGGTGGCGATACCCGCGGCACCGATGGTGACGAGGCCCGCGAAGACGGCCAGCGCGATGAGGAAGAGGCCGTCCTCGTTGACGAAGCCCTCCTCGACGTGCAGCTCGGCGTTGCTGCCGAGCTTGGCGAGCTCGCCGTCGAGCTTCTGGCGCTGCTCGGTGTCCGGCATCCGCTCGGTGCTGAAGTACGCGCCGGCCGGCAGGGTCGTGAGTCCGGCGGCCTTCGCGGTGGCCGGGGTCATCAGGAACTGGACGCCGTAGGACTCCTGGTCCTTGGGCACCAGGTAGGCGGGGACGGAGCTGACCTTCCCGGGTGCGGGCAGACCCTTCTCGGAGGCCTTGTCGGCGGCGGCGAGATCGGTGATCTGCTTGATCCCGACGGTGCCGTTCTTGTCGATCTGGGGCCGGGAGAAGCTGACGATCTTTCCTTCGGCGAGGGCCTTCACGGCGCCCGGGTCGTCGACGCCGAGCACCTGGAGGACCTTCGCGTCACCGACGAGCAGACCGCCGTCGACGGACATCCAGCCGCCGCCGGAGGACTGGTCGCACCGCCAGTCCTCGGTGATCATCTTCCGCCGCTGTTCGGGGGTGTACTTCTCGCTGGGGTCGCCTTCACCGGGCAGGGAGGTGGCGTACAGGGGGCACTCGTTCGCCTTGGGAAGCACGACCTCGTAGCGTCCACAACCCGAGGCACGGCCCCAGGGGTCGCAGCCGGGCTTGCCGACCGAGACCCGCTCGACGTCGGCGCGGACGTCGACGGGGAGGTAGCGCTGGACCGCCTCGCGTACCGCGGGGACGTCCCGGCCGCCCTCCTCCGTGATGAAGGTGGAGACCGCTCCGTACGGCAGCCGTGCCTCGTATTCGGCCCTCTGCTGGGCCTCGCTGCTGGCCATGAAGGTGGAGACGGCGACCGTGCCCGCGACGGCGGCGAGGACGGCGGCGACGGCGGGTGCCGTACGCCCCCGGTTCCGGACGGCGTCCCGCAGCGCGAGCCGCGGCGAGAGCGGAAGCCAGCGCCCGGTGCGGCCGAAGAGACCCACCAGGGCCGGGGTCATGGCGACGACGCCCAGCTCGGCGATGGCCGAGCCGCCCGCCACGATGAAGAAGTCCTCGGTGACGAGCGAACCGAAGAGCGCGGTGGCGGCGCCCAAGAGGATGGCCGCGAGGCCGACCAGGGGCAGGACGCGGCTGCTGCGCCGGACCCCGCGGCGGCCCGTGAGCGAGGCGAGGACGGTCTGCCGGGAGGCCGTGATCGCCGGGACGATGGCGGCGAGCAGACCGGTCAGGACGGCGATCAGCGCGATGCCGAGGAGTTCGAGCGGCCGGATGTCGAAGGCACCGAACCGCTGGTTCATCACGTCCTCAAGGACCGGCTGCAGCGCCAGCGTGAGGATCACGGCGAGGACGGTTCCGACGACGGCCGAGGCCACGCCGATGACGAGACCGCCGCTCAGCACGATGGCCCGGATGTGGCTGTGGGCACCGCCGTTGGCCCCGACGAGACCGAGCTGGCGGCGCGAGCGACGGGCGCCGACCGCGAAGGCGGGCCCGGCGAGGAGGCAGATCTCCAGCATCGCCAGGCCGACGACGGTGGCGACGGCGGCGAGCGCGGAGGCGTCGGCCCCCGGGCTGGAGTCGTAATTTCCCCAGCCCTCCCTCGCGTACAGAGGCACCTCGGAGTCGGCCGGTGGGTCGAGGAGGACAGCCCGCGAAGTGACGACCACACCCTTGGTGTTGATCTGCTGGACCGTGTTCCACGTGAAACCACCGGACTTCTTCACCAGATACGTGGTGGAGGCGTCGGGGGCGGGCAGACCGGACTTCTCGACCGCCTTCGCGTACGGGGCGAGGAAGGCTCCCGGCAGCGCGTTGACCTGGTCGACGGCGAGCGCGTCGGGAAGTTCGTAGGAGCCGACGATCCGATAGGTACGGTCGAAGTTGCGGGCGGAAAGGGTCGAGCCGATCGACAGACCGCTGGACTCCAGGAAGTGCGAGGTCGCCATGACCTCGTCGCTCTTCTCCGGGAAACGACCCGAGAGGAGCGTCGTGATGCCGCGGGCGATCGGGTCGGACGCCTTCAGCTCACGGACCTCGCCCGTGAGCAGACCGTGGGCCGTGGTCAGCTTCGCCGACCCGGAGCGGTCCGTGAGGACCGAGGAACCCGCCGGGATCGCCTTGGTGACGTCGGTGGGGCCGTTCGGCCAGGGCTGGTCCTTGTAGTCCTTGGCCGGCGTGTGCATCTCGCCCAGCGGGTCCTGGAGGATCGGCACGCCCTCGGCCCCGGCGTCCCGGAATATCCCGTCGGCCGTGCCCATCGATCTGTCCGCCCGCTCGGCGGGGGACAGTTCGGAGCTGCGGTAGGTCAGATCGAGGGCGCTGACACCCAGGATCGGCAGGGCGATCATCGCGAGGACGAGGGCGCTGCGGCCCTTGGAGCGCCAGGCGTCACGGCGGGCGATGCGGATCGCGGCCCGCCAGGAGTGGAACCAGGTCTTCACGCCTCCGCCACCTGGCCCGAGAGGAGGGAGTCGGCCTCGCTGCGCACGGTCTGGTCGACGATCGCGCCGTCCCGCAGGAACACGACGCGGTCGGCCCAGGCGGCGAAGCGCGGCTCGTGGGTGACCAGGACACCGGCGGCGCCGGCGTCGCAGCGGGAGCGCAGCAGGGCGAGCACGGACTCGCCGGTCTCGGAGTCGAGGGCGCCGGTCGGCTCGTCGGCGAGGACGAGACGGCGGTCGCCGACGAGGGCGCGGGCGATGGCCACGCGCTGCTGCTGGCCGCCGGACATCTCGTCGGGGAAGCGGTCGGCGAGGTGGCCGAGCCCCATCTCCTCCAGGGCGGCCAGGGCCTCGACGCGGGCCTTGCGGGCGGAGGTGCCGTCGAGCTCGCGGGGCAGGGCGACGTTCTCGGCGGCGGTGAGCGCCGGGATGAGGTTGTAGTCCTGGAAGACGTACCCGATGCTGCGGCGGCGGAGGGCGGCGAGCTGCTTGACGGTCGCGGTGGTGATGTCGGTGTCCTCGACGATCACCCGGCCCGAGCTCGGGGTGTCCAGGCCGCCCGCGATGGTGAGGAGCGTGGACTTTCCGGAGCCGGACGGGCCCATGACGGCGACGAGTTCGCCGGGGTACACGGCGAGGTCGATCCCGCGCAGTGCGTGCACCTCGGTGGCGCCCGAGCCGTGGACACGGGTCAGGTTCTGGAGCTGCAGCACGGGCTGCTGTGTGGACATGGAGGGGTCCCCCTTGGACGTACGCGGCGGTCGGCCGGTACGGAGCGAGCGGTGGAAGGTGGTGCGGCAGCGGTACGGGGTGGGGCGCGACCGTGCGGTCAGCGCGTCCCGCCCGAGGTCGATGCCGGGGTGGTCGTGATCGGGTTCGGGGCGGCGGGAGCCGGGGCCGGGGCCGGATCAGCGGCCGACGGCGACGCGGATCGGGATGCGGATCCGGAAGCGGGCGCGGACGCGGACGGGGAAGCCGGCGGCATCGTCGTCGACAGGCGGATCAGCCGGGCCTCGCAGTGGTCCAGCCAGCGCGCCTCGGCCTCGGTCTGGAAGATCAGCTGCTCCAGGACGAGCAGCCAGGCCACGTCGTCCCGCTCTCGCGCGCCCCCGCTCTCGACGGCGACGAGCGCCTGGGCCTTGAGCCGGGTGTAGTCCTGCATCGCCTTCACGGTGTGCCGGCGCTGGGACTGGATGACGTCGCGGATGTCGACGCAGGGCGCGCCCACGGCCATGGCGAGCTTGATGGCCAGCTCGTCACGGGCGGGGCTGGTGCGGTCCACGGGCTTCTCGAACCAGGTCCTGAGCTCGGCGAGGCCGGCCTCGGTGATCGCGTAGAGCGCGTGCCCCGCCTCGTCCTGTCCCCCCTGCGCGACCATGCCGTCGCGCTCCAGACGGTTCAGGGTCGTATAGACCTGGCCGACGTTGAGCGGCCAGGTGGAGCCCGTGCGGGACTCGAACTCCGTACGGAGCTGGGAGCCGTAGCGGGGTCCGCGTTCGAGGAGGGCGAGGAGCCCATGGCGGATCGACATACTCAGTATGTATACCGGGTATGCGCTGCCGGACAACCGTCCTGAGAGGGAACGGCCGGGTCCGACTCAAGGGGGACCCGAGCGGCCGGTACGGCTCAACGGCGGCGCATGCGGAGCCCCAGGAACCCGATCCCGAGCCCCATCAGGGCCAGCCCCACGCCCAGGGTGAGGACGGGAATCCGCTGGTCGACGAGGGTGGGCGCGGCCTCGGAGGCCATCCGGGGCGCGGCGGCGGGCCGGGTCGCGGGCGGCACCTCGTTCGCAACGGGGTCCTCCTCGCGTACCTCTCCGACCTCTTCCTCGACGGCTTCGTCCTCGGCGGAGTCTGTTGCAGTCCTGGTACGAGAGGGGCCGGGCGACGGAGGAGCGGTGCTCGGCGTGGCGGCCGGCGTCGTCTCGGAGCGGCCGGGCCGCGGGTGGCCCTCGCCGGCCGGACGGCCCGCGAGGGAGGCGGAGCCGCTGGGGGCGGGGGCGTCGGAGGCGGGGGCGCCGGTGGGCGGGGAGCTCGGCGCGGAGGGGGAGGGCGCCGCGGTGCCGGTCGGCGCGGGCGCCGGCGGGACGGGCGTGCCGGGGCTGACCGTTCGCCCGGGCGAGGCGGTTCCGGAGGCGGGGGTGGAGGGGAGCGTGGTGCCGAGTGGTGTCGCGGAGGAGGGTGTCGCCACCGTGGCGGTCGGTCCGGACGGCACGGAGGGCCCGGACGGGGTGGTCGGTGCGGGGGGCGTGGACGGCGCGACCGTCCGCGTACCGCCGGGGGCCTCCGCCCCGTACGCGAGGGGCGCGGCACACAGGGCGGCCGCGCAGACGAACGTGCAGGCGAGCGCGGGGCCGAGGGCCCGCGCCCGTGCCCTGCGGAGTGCTGGAGTCACCGGGTGACCCCCTCCCGTACCGAGCCGCCGAGGTGTCGACTCAGCGTCACATGCCGGGACACTTCCGGCATCCGGGAGGGGGCGGCCGGCGGGCCGTCCGTACTACTGGCCCGCCACCGCCTACTGCGGCGGGTTGCCCGTCGAGATCTTGAAGGTGAACTCGGCGTCCTCGTCGGTGATGTCCTCACCGGCCGGCGGGTACTGCTCCAGGACCGTGCCCTCGCCGTAGGTCGACTCGTCCACGGGGGTCTGGGTCATGGTCTTCCAGCCCGCCGCCTGGAGGCAGGCCTTCACCGACACGATGTTCTTGTACGTGAAGTTGGGGACCTCGAACTTGGTGGGGTCGTCGCTCGACTCCGAAGGCTGCGTGCACTTCTTCACGTCGATGACCTTGGTCAGGTCGGGTCCCTTGTGGCCGGGCTTCGCCGTCTCGGCCTGCTCCGTGCCGCCGGTGGTGCCGCCCGTGCCGCCGGCGTTCGGGTCCGGGTCCTCCTTCTGGAGCACGAAGATCAGGCCGCCGATCGCGAGGAGGGCGGCGACGACGGCGCCCACCAGCACCGGGGTGTTCCGCCGGGAGCCGCCGCCCGTCGCCACGGGAGCGTGCGCGGGGGCCGGCGTGTGCATCGGGCCCGGGGCGTACGGCGACGGGCCGGGGGCCGGGGTCTGGTACATCGGCGCCGGCGTCGGGGCCTGCTGCGGGTAGCCGTACGACGGGCCGGGCGCGGGCGTCGCGGGGCCGTACGGACCGGGCTGCGGCGTCGGCGGCAGGTACGGCTGCTGTACGCCGTGCGGGCCGGGGTGCGGGGCCGGCGGCGGGGTCTGGCCGACCGGCGGGAAGACCGCAGAGCCGACGCCCGCGCCGCTGCTGACCGGACCACCCTGGACGATCATCGGGGCACCGGTCTGGCCGGCCGCGAGCACTCGCAGGCACTCGTCGCGCATGGCCGCGGCGCTCGGGAACCGCTCGTTCGGGTTCTTCCGCAGAGCCCGGGCGACGAGCGCGTCCATCGCCGGCGTCACCGCGCGGTTGACGGTGGACGGGGCGACCGGCTCCTCCTGCACGTGCGCGTACGCGATGGCGAGCGGCGAGTCGGCGTCGAAGGGGAGACGGCCCGTCAGCAGCTGGAAGAGCATGATGCCGACCGAATAGAGGTCGGAACGGGCGTCCACCGCGCGGCCGAGGGCCTGCTCGGGGGAGAGGTACTGGGGGGTGCCGACGACCATGCCGGTCTGCGTCATCGACGTGACGCCGGACTGCATGGCGCGCGCGATGCCGAAGTCCATGACCTTGACGACGCCGCGCTTGGTCGTCATCACGTTGCCCGGCTTGATGTCCCGGTGGACCAGGCCCATCTCGTGGCTGACCTCCAGGGCGGCCAGCACGTCGGCCGTGACCTTGAGCGCCTTGTCGGCGGGCATCGCGCCGTACTGCTGCACGTCCGAGGCGAGGACCGAGCCGAGCGGCTGCCCCTCCACGTACTCCATGACGATGTACGGCATGACGGCGCCGTCGAGGGTGTCCTCGCCGGTGTCGAAGACCGAGACGATGTTCGTGTGGGACAGCTTCGCGACGGCCTGCGCCTCGCGGCGGAAGCGCTCGCGGAACGACTGTTCCCGGCCGAGCTCGGTGTGCAGCGTCTTGATCGCCACCTGGCGGTCGAGTGCGCTGTCGTAGGCCAGGTACACCGACGCCATGCCGCCCTCACCGAGGAGGTCGCGCAGCTGGTACCGGCCGCCCGCTACCGAACCGCCCGCATAGCGGCCCTGTGCGCCGTCCTGGCTCATCTGTGCTTCCCCCTACGCGCGCGAGGCGGCGTCGAATTCCGGAATTTCCTGGCGCAAGTCTGCCCCAGGGCACCGACACGTCAAGCCGCGTGCCCGTTCCGTGACCCTCCGCACAGGGCGGGCCCGCGAAGCGTTCCCGAAGTGTCCGGGGAAACCCGTCGAATTTGCACAGGTGTACGTGGACGAGGTTGGATGGCCGGTCAACCGCGGACCGTGATGTCGTGCGGAGCCTGTAGCGTGGCGACTGGACACGGCACGACAGACGACGGCGAGGACTGATGGCACCCGAATCCGGAGCAGGGGGCGGTGTGCCGGACGCGGCCGCGGAGTCGTGGGGCGTCGGTGGTGTCGTCGGCGACGGCCGCTACCGGCTGACGCACCGTCTGGGACGCGGCGGCATGGCCGAGGTGTTCGCGGCGGAGGACGTGCGCCTCGGGCGCACGGTGGCGGTGAAGCTCCTCCGCGCCGACCTCGCGGAGGACCCGGTCTCCAAAGCGCGCTTCACCCGTGAGGCGCAGTCGGTCGCCGGGCTCAACCACCACGCCATCGTCGCCGTGTACGACTCCGGCGAGGACCTCGTGGGCGGCCGGCCCGTGCCGTACATCGTGATGGAGCTGGTCGAGGGCCGCACCATCCGTGACCTGCTGATCAGCGCCGACGCGCCGGGTCCGGAGCAGGCGCTCATCATCGTCTCGGGCGTTCTCGAGGCGCTGGCGTACTCGCACCAGCACGGCATCGTGCACCGCGACATCAAGCCGGCGAACGTGATCATCACGCACAGCGGTGCCGTGAAGGTCATGGACTTCGGCATCGCCCGCGCCCTGCACGGCGCGCAGTCGACGATGACGCAGACCGGCATGGTCATGGGCACCCCGCAGTACCTCTCCCCCGAGCAGGCGCTCGGCAAGGCCGTCGACCACCGCTCCGACCTGTACGCGACGGGCTGCCTGCTCTACGAACTGCTCGCGCTGCGGCCCCCCTTCACGGGTGAGACGCCGCTCTCCGTCGTGTACCAGCACGTGCAGGACGCGCCGGTCCCGCCGTCCGAGGTGACGCCCGGCGTGCCGCCGGAGCTCGACGGCCTGGTGATGCGCTCCCTCGCGAAGGACCCGGACGACCGGTTCCAGAGCGCCGAGGAGATGCGCGGGCTCATCCAGTACGGCCTGCAGATGCTCCAGCAGCAGGGCGGCCACACGGGCACGTGGAACACCGGTCCGGTCGACGTGCACGACGGCGGGCACACGCCGGTCGGCGGCATGGCGGCGACGACCGCGATGGGTCACCCGATGCACGGGGACACCGCGCAGGGCCGGATCCTTCCGCACATGAACCCGGACGACGGGGGCGTCGGCGCGTACGGCGGTTACGACGGCGGCACGGGCGGCACCGGCGGCTACGGCCAGGACGGTGCGTACGGCTCGAACGGCGGCGGCAAGGGCGGCCGCGGCAAGCTGATCCTCTTCATCGCGCTCGCGATGGTCGCGGTCGTCGCGGGTGTCGTGTACGCCATCGACAAGGCGAAGAACGGCGAGGCGGTGACGCCGACGCCGACGAAGTCGTCGATCTCCAACTCGCCGTCGACCGCTTCCGAGGAGCCCACCCCCTCCGAGGAGCCCTCCACCGAGGAGGAGCAGACGTGGGACTCGGGCACGTCGACCGGGGGCGGAGCCACGCAGCCTCCGTGGACGCAGCCGCCGGTCACGCAGCCGCCGACGACGCAGCCGCCGACGACCGAGCCGTCGACGCAGCCGCCGACGACGGACCCGACGGACACGACGGAGCCGACGACGGACCCGACGGACACGACGGAGCCGCCGGTCGACCCGACGGGCACGACGCCGCCGCCGGTCGACCCGACCGGTGACCCCACCGACGACGGCGGCAACCCCGAAGACCCGCCGACGGACGGCACGACCGCGACCAACTGACCCGCCGCCGGGCGCCCCAGGGCGCCCGCCGGCCAGGCCTTACGCCGCCGGCCAGGCCTTACGCCGCCGGATGCGCCTCATCCGCCGGATGCGCCTCATCCGGCGAAGGCGTCCTATCCGGCGAAGGCGTCACGGACGGCGTCGTACTCGCGGGTCCACCAGACCGCCAGGGCCGACACCGCGGGAAACTGCGGGTCGGCCCTTCGGTCGTGCAGCTGGTAGCGCCAGCGCAGGGTCCAGAAGTCGTTCAGCCGCTCCCACCACACCCGGTGCGCCGCCGCGGCCAGCTCGGCGCCGTCCGCGCCCGTCGCCCGCCGGTACGCCCGCGCGTACGCCCGCACCTTCTCCAGGGCCAGCTCGCCCCCCGGCCGTACGAAGAAGATCGCGGCCGCCCTGACCGCCTCCTCCGCCCGCGGGCGGACCCCGAGGCGGTCCCAGTCGACGATCGCGGCGGGCTCCGCGCCCCGGTAGAGCAGGTTCAGCGGGTGGAAGTCGCCGTGCACCCAGCCGGACGCGGCGGCCGGCGGCGGCCGGTGGTGGGCGTGCTGGGCGAGCAGCCGGCGGCGCTCCCGCAGCCGGTGCTCGGCGAGCGCGTCGAAGCTGTCGTGGGGCCGGTGCGCGCGGGCGAGGCGGATCAGCTCCTCGATCGCGTCGAAGGTGTCCTCGGGGCGGGCGCTCTCGTGGTCGTCCCCCGGCGGCGGGGACTCCATGACCCGCTCCAGACAGGTGTGGACGTGCCCGAGGAGGGCTCCGAGGCGTCGGGAGCCCCCGGTGGAGAGCTGGGCGCCGTCGCGGTGCCGGCCGTCGATCCACGGGTGCAGGGCGTAGCAGAGGCCGTCGATGACCGCGACCGTACGGCCCCGGTTGTCGGCGAGCGGCGGTGCCACCGGCAGGCCCAGGGCGTGCAGGCGCTGGGTGGCGCGGTGCTGCCGGACGATGGTGGCGCGGTCGGCCGTGGGGGCGTCCAGGTGCTGCTTGAGGAAGTAGGCGCCGCGCGTGGTGGAGAGGCGGTAGCCGCGGTTCAGGAGGCCCTGGGCCACGGGTTCGCAGGAGAGGGGCTCGCCCGCGGCCGCGTAGCGGCGCAGGAGGGCGCCGACGGGCGGAGCGAGGGTTGCATATGAGCGCGGCACTCCGCAGATGTTAGATCACGCTACGTGGTGGAGGTGTCGCTCCAGGGAATGGTCCAGGGGATGGTCCAAGGGGTGCTCCGCGGAGTGATCCGTGGAGTGCAGCTCGACGGGGCGGCCGGCGGACTCGGCGGGGTGGCCGGCCGAGTAGTCGAGCTCGTGCACGGTCACGAACTGCGGTTCGATCCGCATGAAGACCGGTTCGAAGGACTCGTCGTCCACGGTCCGCGGCTCGGGCCCGAAGGCCGCGAGCTCCTCCTCGGTCGGCTCCACGATCTCCGCCGTGCCCGTGAACTGCACGGACCAGATCTTCCGGGCGCCGGAGTTGAAGTTGTCCGCGCCGTACGCGACGACGCTGCCGTTGCAGGCGCGGTGGTAGCCGAGCCCCCGGTGCATCCGGAGCAGGACACGTCCGTCGGTCACGATGTGCCGGGCGGGCGCGACGAACGGCATCGCCCGCATGCTCGTCGCCACCCGGCCGTACGACACTCGGCCGAGCAACTCGATGGCGCGGATCTCATCGGTGGACATGGCTTCCACTCTCCGCCACCGGCAGCGTGTCGGAAAAGGGGCCCCTGCCCCGCCTTCATGGGGACGTAGGTCCCGAATCCGGGCCGTCGGCCCCGGGCTGCTCCGTACGGGTGACGCACGGACGGGCCCGGGGCCGCGCGGGCCTCAGTGGCGCTCGGCCTGGAGCCGGGCCACGTACGCCGCGGCCTGCGAACGTCGCTCCATGCCCAGCTTCGACAGCAGGCTGGAGACGTAGTTCTTGATGGTTTTTTCCGCAAGGTGGAGCCGCTCGCCGATGACCCGGTTGGTCAGGCCCTCGCCGATCAGATCCAGGATCTTGCGCTCCTGGTCCGTCAGGTTGGCGAGCTTGTCGTCACCCTTCGGATTGTTGCCGTCGCGCAGCCGCTCCAGGACGCGGGCCGTCGCGACCGGGTCGAGCAGCGACTTGCCGGCCGCCACGTCCCGCACGGCGCTCAGCAGCTCGTTGCCGCGGATGGCCTTCAGGACGTATCCCGAGGCTCCGGCCATGATCGCGTCGAAAAGTGCCTCGTCATCGGCGTACGAGGTCAGCATCAGGCATTTGATGCCCTCGTCCTGCGAACGGATCTCGCGGCACACCTCCACCCCGCTGCCGTCCGGCAGCCGGACGTCGAGCACGGCGACGTCGGGACGGGTCGCGGGGATCCTGACCAGCGCGTCCGCCGCCGTTCCGGCCTCGCCGACCACCTCGATATCGCTTTCCACGGAGAGCAGCTCGTGGACGCCGCGCCGGACCACTTCATGGTCGTCCAGCAGAAATACCCGGATTTTTCCTTCTTCGCGCACCCAGTCAGTCTCACATATTGGCTCTTCCCGCGCCCGGGGTGCGCGGGATAACGTGCCGGATGTTCCGGCGGCCTGTCTGGCCGTTGCCGACGCGCTGACCAGCGACTGTTCCCACTTTTCTCGATTTACTTGGAAATCCAAGCAAAATCGCAGGTCAAGTGGGGTTTCGCGGGAATGCCGCGCTGTGGGTAACGTGCCTAGAACAGGGCTCTCGCCGGGGCACCTGTCACGCCCGACCCCGACCGCATCGCACCCACCCCGTGCGAAGGGTACGGATAAGGCGGAGAGCCGCACTGGCCTACCGGCGAACCCGGAGGCCGGACCGACGGAGGAGCACGCACGTGACCGTGGAGAGCACTGCAGCGCGCAAGACGACGCGACGCAGCAGCGGCACCAAGCGCACCGCAAGCGCGAGCACGAGCACCACCAAGAAGACGAGCACGCGCGCCGAGGCGGTAGCGACGGAGCCCGAGCTCGTCCAGCTGCTGACGCCCGAGGGAGAGCGCGTCCAGCACCCCGACTACGACATCGACCTGAGCGCCGAGGAGCTGCGCGGTCTCTACCGCGACATGGTCCTCACCCGTCGCTTCGATGCCGAGGCCACGTCCCTCCAGCGCCAGGGCGAACTGGGCCTGTGGGCCTCGCTGCTCGGCCAGGAGGCCGCGCAGATCGGCTCCGGCCGCGCCCTTCGGGACGACGACTACGTCTTCCCCACCTACCGCGAGCACGGCGTCGCCTGGGTGCGCGGGGTCGACCCGACGAATCTGCTGGGAATGTTCCGTGGCGTGAACCACGGTGGCTGGGATCCCAGCACCAACAATTTCCACCTGTACACGATCGTTCTCGGCTCGCAGACCCTGCACGCCACGGGCTATGCCATGGGCATCGCCAAGGACGGCGCGGATTCCGCCGTGCTCGCCTACTTCGGCGACGGCGCCTCCAGCCAGGGCGACGTGAACGAGTCGTTCGTGTTCTCCGCGGTCTACAACGCTCCCGTCGTGTTCTTCTGCCAGAACAACCAGTGGGCGATTTCCGAGCCCACCGAGAAGCAGACCCGCGTCCCGCTCTACCAGCGTGCCGCCGGCTTCGGCTTCCCCGGCGTCCGCGTCGACGGCAACGACGTCCTGGCGTGCCTGGCCGTCACCCGCTCCGCCCTGGAGCGCGCCCGCCGCGGCGAGGGACCGACGCTCATCGAGGCGTTCACCTACCGCATGGCCGCCCACACCACCTCCGACGACCCGACGAAGTACCGCCGGGACGAGGAGCGCGAGGCCTGGGAGGCGAAGGACCCGATCCAGCGCCTCAAGACGTACATGGAGAACGAGGGCCACGCCGACGCGGCCTTCTTCGAGGAGCTGGAGGCGGAGAGCGAGGCCCTCGGCAAGCAGGTCCGCGAGGTCGTGCGCGCCATGCCCGTCCCGGAGCACATGGCGATCTTCGACAACGTGTACGCGGACGGGCACGCGCTCGTCGACGAGGAGCGCGCGGAGTTCGCCGCCTACCAGGCGTCCTTCGCGAACGGAGAGGCCGAGTAATCATGGCTGTTCAGAAGCTTCCCCTCGCGAAGGCGCTCAACGAGTCGCTGCGCAAGGCCCTGGAGACCGACCCCAAGGTCCTCATCATGGGCCTGGACGTCGGCAAGCTCGGCGGTGTCTTCCGGATCACCGAAGGCCTGCAGAAGGACTTCGGCGAGGACCGTGTCATCGACACCCCGCTCGCCGAGTCCGGCATCGTCGGCACCGCGATCGGCCTCGCGCTGCGCGGCTACCGGCCGGTCGTGGAGATCCAGTTCGACGGTTTCGTCTTCCCGGCGTACGACCAGATCGTCACCCAGCTGGCGAAGATCCGGGCGCGTTCGCTCGGCACCGTGAAGATGCCGGTCGTCATCCGCATCCCGTACGGCGGTGGCATCGGCGCCGTCGAGCACCACTCCGAGTCCCCCGAGTCGCTCTTCGCGCACGTCGCGGGCCTCAAGGTCGTCACCCCGGCGAACTCCTCCGACGCCTACTGGATGCTCCAGCAGGCGATCCAGAGCGACGACCCGGTCATCTTCTTCGAGCCCAAGCGCCGCTACTGGGACAAGGGCGAGGTCGACACCGAGGCCATCCCCGGCGAGCTGCACAAGGCCAGGGTCGCCCGCGAGGGCACGGACCTCACTCTGGTCGCCTACGGCCCGATGGTGAAGACCTGCCTGGAGGTGGCCGAGGCCGCCGCCGAGGAGGGCAAGTCCATCGAGGTCGTGGACCTCCGCTCGATCTCCCCGATCGACTTCGACACCCTTCAGGCCTCGGTCGAGAAGACCCGCCGCCTGGTCGTCGTCCACGAGGCGCCGGTGTTCTTCGGCTCCGGCGCGGAGATCGCCGCCCGGATCACCGAGCGCTGCTTCTACCACCTGGAGGCCCCCGTCCTGCGGGTCGGCGGCTACCACGCGCCGTACCCGCCGGCGCGCCTGGAGGAGGAGTACCTGCCGGGTCTCGATCGCGTGCTCGACGCCGTCGACCGCTCGCTGGCGTACTGAGGAGAGCACCGTGACGATCCGCGAATTCAAGATGCCCGACGTGGGCGAGGGCCTCACCGAGGCCGAGATCCTCAAGTGGTACGTCCAGGTCGGTGACACGGTCACCGACGGACAGGTCGTGTGCGAGGTCGAGACGGCCAAGGCCGCCGTCGAGCTGCCGATCCCCTTCGACGGGACCGTGCACGAGCTGCGCTTCCCCGAGGGGACGACGGTCGACGTCGGCCAGGTCATCATCTCGGTGAACGTCGGCGGCGGCGCCGCGCCCGAGGCCCCGGTGGCCGAGGCCGCCCCGGTCGCGGCGGCCCCCGCCGCCCCGGCGGTCGAGGACGAGGAGCCCAAGGGCCGCCAGCCCGTCCTCGTCGGCTACGGCGTGGCCGCGAGCTCCACCAAGCGCCGCGCGCGCAAGGCCCCGGCGGGCACCGCCCCGGCGGCCGCGCCCGCCGCTCCGGTCCTCGCCTCCGTACCGGAGCAGCTCAACGGGCACGCGCCGGCCGGCGCACGGCCGCTGGCCAAGCCGCCGGTCCGCAAGCTCGCGAAGGACCTCGGCGTCGACCTGGCGACGGTCACCCCGACCGGCCCGGACGGCATCATCACCCGCGAGGACGTCCACGCGGCGGCGGCTCCCGCCCCCGCGCCGGCCGCCCTGGCCCCGGCCCCCGCGGCCGCCCCGGCTCCGGCCCAGGCCCAGGCTCCGGCTCCTGCCGCCGCGGGCGTGGTGTCCTCGGACGCCCGGGAGGTCCGTGTCCCCATCAAGGGCGTACGGAAGGCGACCGCCGCGGCGATGGTGGGTTCGGCGTTCACCGCGCCGCACGTCACCGAGTTCGTGACGTTCGACATCACGCGGACGATGAAGCTGGTCGAGGAGCTGAAGTCCGACAAGGACATGGCGGGCCTGCGGGTCAACCCGCTGCTCCTCATCGCGAAGGCCGTGCTCGTGNACGCGGACGATGAAGCTGGTCGAGGAGCTGAAGTCCGACAAGGACATGGCGGGCCTGCGGGTCAACCCGCTGCTCCTCATCGCGAAGGCCGTGCTCGTGGCGGTCAAGCGGAACCCGGACATCAACGCTGCCTGGGACGAGGCGGCGCAGGAGATCGTGCTCAAGCAGTACGTGAACCTGGGCATCGCCGCGGCCACCCCGCGCGGTCTGATCGTGCCGAACATCAAGGACGCGCACGCCCAGACCCTGCCGGAACTCTCGGCGTCCCTGAGCGAGCTGGTCTCCACGGCCCGTGAGGGCAAGACGACCCCCGCGGCCATGCAGGGCGGCACCTTCACCATCACCAACGTCGGCGTCTTCGGCGTCGACACCGGTACGCCGATCCTGAACCCGGGCGAGGCCGCGATCCTCGCGGTCGGTGCGATCAAGCTCCAGCCGTGGGTCCACAAGGGCAAGGTGAAGGCACGTCAGGTCACGACCCTGGCGCTCTCCTTCGACCACCGCCTGGTCGACGGCGAGCTCGGCTCCAAGTTCCTCGCGGACATCGCCGCGATCCTGGAGCAGCCGAAGCGGCTCATCACCTGGGCCTGAGCAGTAGCGGGTTCGCCCGTTTCACGTGAAACATCCGGTGGTGGCATCTGCCCCCACCGGATGTTTGGCTTTACGGCATGGATCTCCACCTCGAACCACCGCACGGCGTCCGGCCCGTACGCCTGGGCATGACCCTCGACGAGGCGGTGGCCGCCGCGACGGCCTGGGACGAGCCCCGGGTCCGGATCCGTCGCGGCTCACGGCGCGGCTCGCTCTCCACCTCCTGTGAGGGCGTGGGTGTCGAGGTGCTCCTTGAGGAGGAGGACACCGTCACGGCCGTCGAGTTGTGGTGGCCGGGCGAGGGGAAGGTGAGCCCCACGCGCGTGCTCCTGAACGGGCAGGACGTCTTCCGTACGCCCGCCGTCGATGTCCTCGGCCTCCTCGGTGAGCAGGGGTGGCGCGTCCACGACGCGGGCGGCGAGGACCCGTTCGTGGCCGGCCTGTCGCTCGGCTTCACCCGCCGTACCTCCCAGGAGGTGCCGCGCGAGCCCGGCGGTCTCCCCGTCTGCTTCACCTCCGTCCTCGTCGGCGGCGAGAGCTACTACGACTTCCGGGTCCAGGGGTAGTTCCCGTCCGTATTCTGGACGGCGGCTCCTGTTGCACCTCTGTTGTATCTATGCTGTGCGCATGCCCTCCGCGCCAGCCAAGCAGGCCCCCGCAGCCGACCGCGTCTACATGCACGTCAAGCAGGCCGTACTCGACCGGCGCTACGAGGGAGGCACCCTCCTCACCGAGGGCGAACTCGCCCAGGCCGTCGGGGTGTCCAGGACCCCCGTCCGCGAGGCCCTGCTCAAGCTGGAGATGGAAGGGCTGCTCAAGCTCTACCCGAAGAAGGGCGCCCTCGTCCTGGCCGTCTCCGCCCAGGAGATCGCCGACGTCGTCGAGACCCGGCTGCTCGTCGAGGAGTTCGCGGTCCGCCGGGCCGTGCCCGCGTCGGCCGCGCTGATCGAGCGGCTCGAAGAGCTCCTGGAGGAGCAGAAGCGGCGCGCGGAGGCCGGGGACCTCGCCGAAGTCGCCGTCACCGACCGCTGCTTCCACGCCGAGATCGTCCGCCACGCCGGCAACCAGATCCTCTCCCGCCTCTACGACCAGCTCCGCGACCGCCAGCTCCGCATGGGCGTCGCCGTGATGCAGTCCCAGCCCGACCGGATCGCCAAGAACATCACCGAGCACGCCGAGATCCTCGACCGGATCCGCGCGGGCGACGTGGAGGGCGCCGCCCACTGCGTCCGGCAGCACCTCAGCTGGGTGAAGGTCCTGGTCCGGGGAGAGGACCGATGAGCCACGACAGCGGGAAGAAGAGGCGCGAGGCGCGCAACGGGCGCGAGGCGGGCGGGAGAGGCGGGGCGGGCAGGAGAGGCGGGGCGGGCATGAGCCGCCACGGCCAGAACGGGTACGGCTCCGCCGTCACCCTCCCCGGCGACCCGCCCGGCGGCCGCCGCGCCGCCCTCGTCTGGGGCGTCGGCGTCGCCGTCTACTTCGTCGCCGTCATCTTCCGCACGTCCCTGGGCGTCGCCGGACTCGACGCCGCCGACCGCTTCGACGTCAACGCCTCCGCGCTCTCCACCTTCTCCATCCTCCAGCTGCTCGTCTACGCGGGCATGCAGATACCCGTCGGGCTCATGGTCGACCGGCTCGGCACCAAGAAGGTCCTGGTCCTCGGGGTCACGCTCTTCACCCTCGGCCAGCTGGGCTTCGCGCTCTCGCCCACCTACGGCACGGCGCTCGCCTCCCGCGCGCTCCTCGGCTGCGGCGACGCCATGACCTTCATCAGCGTCCTGCGGCTCGGCAGCCGCTGGTTCCCGGCCCGGCGCGGCCCGCTCATCGGCCAGGTCGCCGCCCTCTTCGGCATGGCCGGCAACCTCGTCTCGACCGTCTTCATCGCCCGCTCCCTGCACGGCCTCGGCTGGACGACCACCTTCGTCGGCAGCTCGCTCGCGGGCGTCCTCGTCCTCGTCCTGCTGCTGCTCTTCCTCAAGGACCACCCCGAGGGGTACGAGCCCGAGCCCGCCCGGCACGCGGGCGCCGCCTTCGTCCGCCGTCAGATCGCCGAGTCGTGGCGGGAGCCCGGCACCCGGCTCGGCATGTGGGTCCATTTCACGACCCAGTTCCCCGCCATGGTGTTCCTGCTGCTGTGGGGGCTGCCGTACCTCGTCGAGGCGCAGGGGCTGTCCCGGGGCACCGCCGGGGAGCTGCTGACTCTGGTCGTGCTCTCCAACATGGTCGTCGGCCTCGCGTACGGGCAGATCATCGCCCGCCACCACACGGCCCGCGCCCCGCTCGCCCTCGGTACGGTCGCGGCCACCGCGCTGCTGTGGGGCGCCACTCTCGCGTACCCCGGCGACCACGCCCCGATGTGGCTGCTGATCACCCTCTGCCTGGTCCTCGGGGCCTGCGGACCGGCCTCGATGATCGGCTTCGACTTCGCACGCCCGGCCAATCCGCCGGAGCGTCAGGGCACGGCCTCCGGGATCGTCAACATGGGTGGCTTCGTCGCCTCGATGACGACGCTGCTCGCCGTCGGCGTCCTGCTCGACGCGACCGGTGGCAACTACCGGATCGCGTTCTCGTCCGTCTTCGTCCTGGAGGCGATCGGCATCGTGCAGATCCTGCGCCTCAAGGCCCGTACCCACCGCAGGGAGCGGGAGCGGCTCGTCGCCAGCCGCGTGGAGGCCGTACACGTACCGGCGTAGCCCGTACCGGCGTACGCCCGCCCCACGTACCCACGTACCCACGCGGAGACCGGACCGGAAGAGCCAAGGAACTAGCGGGGCGTCACCGCGAAGTTGTCGAGGATCGCGCGCGCCAGGCCCTCGTCGCCCTCCGTCTTGACCCGGTCGGCGACGTCGGCCGGCCGCACGCGCCCGCAGGCGAGCCGGACGAACGTCTCCCAGTCCGTCGCCAGCGTCACCGCCGGGCCCAGCGAGGGCGCCCCGTCGATCGAGCCCCGGCCCTCCGCGTCGACCCGCACCGTCCGCAGGAACTCCACCGGACCGGTCACGTCGAGCACCACCGCCGAGGAGGCGGGCGCCCCGGCGTCCTTGGCGACCACCTTCGGGAGCGCCTCCAGGAGCACGTCCCGCGTGACGTGCGCCCCCGCCGAGTCCAGGTTGCCCGGCGTGCCCAGCGCGACCCGCAGGTCCTGCTCGTGCACCCACACGTCGAAGGCGCGCATCCGGTAGGCCAGTTCGAGGGACTGCTCGGCGCCGAGGGGAGCGCGGATCATGTGCTCGGGGGAGCGGTTCTCGTTGCGGAGCTGCCGGGCCCGGCGGATGAGGATGTACTCCAGCTCCGAGGTCATCTCCGGCGCGGTGTGGTGCCGCCGCACATCGACCTGGACTTCCATGTAGCGGGCGAAGTCACTGCGTACGTGGTACAGATCGCGCGGCAGGGAGTGGATCGGGCGCGGGTCGCCGAGCATCTCCGTCTCCATGCCGATGACATGGGACACGATGTCCCGCACCGACCAGCCGATGCACGGGGTCGGCCGGTTCCACTCCCCCTCCACGAGCGGCTGCACCAGCTCGGCTATCGCCTCGATGGAGTGGGTCCAGGCGTCGGCGTAGTTCTGGAGGCTGGGATGGACGGTCACGGGACCCCTCGGCGGTTCTTCGGTGCGCGGGCTGAAAACACGACTGGGTGGGAGGCTCGGACGCTAAGTTACGCTGCCCGAAGGCACCCCGGCAGTGCTTTCGTGTGACGATCGTAGGCCGGTGTTGACGGCTCGAATGCCAGGACGGTGGTAGTGTGCGCGCCTCGCTGATCCAGATCGCGGTAGACCCGGACGAACCGGTCGACGCCAGGCGGGCCCGCGTGGCCCGTCTCGTACGGGAGGAATCCGGCCACGCCGACCTCGTCGTCCTCCCCGAACTGTGGCCCATGGGGGCCTTCGCGTACGAGTCCTTCGCCGCCGAGGCCGAGCCGCTGAACGGCCCGACGCACCGGGCGATGGCGGAGGCCGCGCGGGACGCCGGGGTCTGGCTGCACGCCGGCTCCTTCGTCGAGGCGGAGGGCGGCGCGCTCTACAACACCTCGCTCGTCCTCTCCCCCGACGGCGAACTCGCCGCCTCCTACCGGAAGATCCACCGCTTCGGCTTCGACAAGGGCGAGGCCGTGCTGATGGCCGCCGGGGAGGACCTGGTCACCGTCGACCTGCCGCACCTCACCCTCGGCGTCGGCACCTGCTACGACCTGCGCTTCCCCGAGCTCTTCCGCGGCCTCGTCGACGCGGGCGCCCAGGCCTTCGTCGTCCCCGCCGGCTGGCCCGCGCGCCGCCGCGCGCACTGGACGCTCCTCGCCCGCGCACGCGCGGTGGAGAACCAGGCGTACGTCCTCGCCTGCGGTACGGCGGGTACGCACGCGGGCGTCGAACAGGCCGGGCACTCGATCGTCGTCGACCCGTGGGGCGAGGTCCTCGCGGAGGCGGGCCCCGACGAGGAGATCCTGCGGGTCGTCCTCGACCCGGCGAAGGTGACGGAGACCCGCGAGCAGTTCCCGGCCCTCAAGGACCGCGTCCTGGGCATCGCGGCGCCGCGCGCCCGCCGTTCCTGAGTCCCCGTCTCCGAGCTGTCAGCTGCCGGTCATGAGCGCGGAGAGGCCCTTGGCCAGGTCCTCCCGGTTCATGACCGGCCGGTAGGAGAGCTTGGCGCCGAGCTGGAGGAAGAAGGGCTCCGAGAACTTCGGCATCTGGGACGGGTCGGTCAGGTCGAAGAAGATGTACGCGGTCCGACAGCCGTCCTCGGCGCCGAAGTAGGCGGCCTCGGGCTGGAGCGCCGACATGGCCTCCTCGACGATCTTCTGCAGGGTGCCCTGCTTGATGGCCTCGTTGGAGGCCGGGGTGTCCATCTGAACCTTCAGCAGCATGCGCATGGCACGGCCTTTCCGACCGGGCAGGTGCCTCGTTCGGGGCGCCCTAGACACCCGGACGCGCTTAAGTCCAGCGTCCCCCTTCCCGCCCGGCGGGACCACTCGGCAGCGCGTACTCCTAGGCCTGCGCCTCCGCCCACAGCTGGCCGACCCGCGAGAAGCCCGCGCGGACCGCGCCGCCCCGGGTGAGGGCCGCGCGGTCCACGCCCGCGAAGATCAGCGCCAGGGACAGGTCCGCCGCGCCCGCCCGGCCCGCGACCGTGACGTCGAGCCGGCGACGGCTCCCGCGGCCCGCCCCGCGCACCGACACGGTGACCCCCGGATCCTCGGCGTCCGCCGCACGGGCCAGCACCCAGGAGCGCCGGTCCCGCGCCCACAGCCGGTAGTGGTCGCCGCCGTACCGCAGCTGGAGCGCGCGCTGACGGGCCGTCGCGCCGAGGCGGTTGCGGGTCATGTAGACGTGGGCGTCGCCGACGCGGAGGGTCGCGCGGTTCAGGGTCGGCAGCCGGATGGTGTCCGTGTGGATGCCCCGCGTCTCGTACGAGGCCGGCGGGACCAGGCCGCCCCGCAGCTCCGAGACGATGACCTCCTGCACGGTCTGCCGCAGCGGTGCCTCGACGGTGATCTCGCCGAACTCGGCGGACGCGCCCTGCCAGCCGGCCCGCCGCTCGTACCCCTTGCCCTCGCGCCACGGGCGCAGCGTGAACGGTGTGACGGCGGTGTGCATGGCGGCCTCCCTGAGGTGGATCCGGTCGTCAGACGACGATCCCATGGAGGGACGCGCGCTCCGGATCCGGGCCCGGGGTGTACTCGGCCCAGGCCGCCGCCAGTCTCCGTACCGCCTCCGACAGGACCTCGGGCGGCGCGAGGAAGTGGAGCCGGAGGTGGCGGACGCTGCCGCCGAGGGCGTCGGTCGTGGCGCCCGGCAGGACGGCCACCCTGTGTCGGAGGGCGAGTTGGGCGAAGGAGACGCCGTCGCCGTGCGGGAGCCGCACCCACAGCGTCTGGCCGCCGGTCGCCGGGGCGCAGGACCAGGAGGGCAGCAGCCGGGCGAGCTCGCCCCGGAGGTGGTCGTGGCCCGCGCGCGCCGACGCCGTACGGGCCGTCAGGACGGGACCGAAGTCGTCGAGGAGGCGGGTCGCGGCCAGTTGGGACGGGAGGTCGCTGCCCAGGTCGTGCAGGGCCTTGAGCCGGGCGAGCCGGGCGATCAGCGGCGCCGGGCCCCGCACCCAGCCGATCCGCAGCCCGCCCCACACGACCTTGCTGAGCGAGCCGACCGCGATCACGTCGCCGTAGGCGGAGAGGGAGGGCTCCCCTGAAGCAGAGGGCTCCTCCGGCTCAGGGGCGAACGCCAGGTCGGTGAGGACCTCGTCGTCGACGAGCGGCACGCCCAGCGCGTTCGCCGCCTCGACGAGCCGGCGCCCCGCGAGCGGCGGGAGGACCGTCCCCGTCGGGTTCTGGAAACGGGCCACGACATAGGCGAGGGCGGGCCGGTGGCGCTCCATCACCCGAATCGCCTCCGCCACGTCCACGCCGTCGGGACCCACCGCCACCGGCAGCGGAACGGCCGCCGCCTCCCGGAAGAGGTCGAGCGCCCCCGGATACGTCGGCGCCTCCACGAGCACCCCGTCGCCGGGCGCGAGCAGCAGCCGGGTCAGCAGCGAAAGCCCCTGCTGGGCCCCGGTCGTGACGAGGATCTGCGCCGGACCCGTCGGCACGCCCCGCGCCGCGTACCGCCCGGCGACCGCCGTCCGCAGCGCCCCCAGCCCGGCCGGGTGGTAGCCGAGGTCCCCGTCCGGCAGGACGAGGGAGCGGTACGCCTCCGCCAGCTCGGGCGGCGGCTGCGAGGGCGCGGCGCAGCTCAGCAGGATCACGTCGTCGGGCGCCTCCAGGAGGTGCAGGAAGAGCGGGTTCGACGTCTCGGTCACCCGGGGCGCCTCGGGGGCGAGCGCGGCCCTGGCCACCCGGGTGCCGCTGCCCTGCCGCCGTACGAGCCGCCCCTCCTGGCGGAGGGTGTCGTACGCGGCGACGACCGTCGTGCGGCCCACGGCAAGGGCCGTCGCGAGCCGCCGGTCGGGGGGAAGCCGCGCGCCGGGCGGCAGCGCCCCCTCGTCGATCAGCCGGCGCAGCCGGGCGGCGAGCAGGAGGTAGAGCGGGCCGCGCCCGGCGGACCAGCGGCCGAGGCGGGCGACCAGCGCGTCGATCGTGTGGGGGGTGAGATTGATCGGCTCCATCGACGGACCAATCTGCCGGGATTGGATCTGGGAAGGCAAACGGCCCGTCCACAGACTGGGCGCATGAGCCACGCCGACTCCGCCGCGTCCCCCGTACCGTCCTCACTCCCGGAGACGGCCCGCCCCGAGACCCTCGCCGTCCACCCGCCCCACGTCGAGGTCACCGGCAGCCGGCCGCTCGGCGTCCCCCTCCACCAGGGGCACGTCTTCGCCTTCGACTCGGCCGACGCCCTCGCCGAGGCCTTCACCTCCCCCGACGCGTTCATGTACAGCCGCCACGGCAACCCCACCGTCCGCACCCTGGAGAACGCCGTGGCCCGCCTCGAAGGCGGGGCCGCCGCCCTCTCCTTCGCCTCCGGCATGGGCGCGGTCAACGGCGTCCTCCACGCCCTGCTCGGCAGCGGAGGCCACGTCGTCGCCCAGACCTGCCTGTACGGCGGTACGTACGCGGTCCTCACCGACCTCGCCACGCGCTGGGGCGTCGACGTCACCTACGTATCCGGCACGGACCCGGAGGAGGTGCGGGCGGCCCTGCGCCCCGAGACGCGCCTCCTCTACCTGGAGACCATCGCCAACCCGACCACCCGCGTCTCCGACCTGCCCGCGCTCGCCGCCGTCGCCGGCGAGGCCGGGGTCCCGGTCGTCGTCGACAACACCTTCGCCTCCCCGCTGCTCTGCCGGCCCCTCCACCACGGCGCCGACATCGTCGTCCACTCCGCCACCAAGTACCTCGCGGGGCACGCGGACGTCCTCGGCGGCGTCGCCGTCTTCAAGGACCCAGAGCTCCACCGCAGCGTCCGCCGCCACACCGTCGAACAGGGCGCGTCCACCGACCCGTTCGCCGCCTGGCTCACCCTGCGCGGCATGCAGACCCTCTCGCTGCGCATCGCGCGCCAGTGCGCGAACGCCGCCGAGCTCGCCGCCCGCCTGGAGGCGCACCCGGCGGTCGCGGCCGTCCGCCACCCGGCGCTCGCGAGCCACCCGGACCGGGAGATCGCCGGGCGGCTGCTGCCGGACGGCGGCGGCGGGGTGATCTCGGTCGACCTCGCGGGCGGCCGGGAGGCGGGCCGGACCTTCGTCGAGGCGGTCCGGGTGGCTTCGCTGAGCGTCTCCCTGGGCGACGTGAAGACCCTGGTCATGCACCCGGCCTCCACCTCGCACCACCAGCTCGACGCCGAGGCCCTGGCGGCGGCGGGCATCGGCCCGGGCACGGTCAGGATCTCGGTGGGCATCGAGCACGTCGAGGACCTGTGGACGGACCTGGAGCAGGCACTGACGAAGGCCGGGTGACGACGGCGCGGGCGCAGGATCAGGCCGGTCCTCGGGCTCGGCCGGTCAGTCCTCCCGCTCGCGCTCGGCCATGCGGATCACGCACACGGCCACGGCGACGAGCAGCGCCGCGTCCGCGTCCTCGCGGACCACGTTCACGGCGTACGTCTCGCGGACGCGGAACCACTGCCGGGAGATGTGGGCGAGGAGTTCACCGTCGTACTCGACGGTGAACTCCCGGTCCAGGATCCGCCCGCTGACGTCCAGTTCGGTGCCCTCGACGAGGGTCACCCGGTAGTGGTTGCGCAGGAGCGAGAGCCGCTTGCGGCGGACGCTCGCGAGGGGCCGGTCGTCCCGCTCGATCGTCATCGCGTCCCGCAGGCTGAACATCTTCTGGCGCAGGGTGATCAGGACCTGCCCGTCGGGGTCCTTCAGCTCCAGGGTGTCGCGCAGCCGCATGGCCTTGCCGTCGACGAGGAAGGCGTGGCGGCCCTGCTCGTCCTCGATCCAGTAGTCGTCGCCGATCGCGAAGATCTTGTCCCGTACGAGATATTTCACGCGGATATGCCTGCCCCGCGACGGCTCCTCCTACGCGACGCGGCGCACGTCGAGAAGGAGAAGGCGATGAACCCGGAGAGGCCCGCTGCGAGGGGCGTTACCGGCGATCTTCCCGTACGGCCGTGACCGGCCGTTCGCGTACGGATGGCAAGCTTGAAGCATGAACGATGCCGCCCCGGCGCCCACCCCCGCGCCCGCGCCCCGCCGCCGTGCCCGTGTCCGTGCCCCTGAGCTGATCGGCAAGGGTGGCTGGCTCAACACCGGAGGCAAGGAGCTCACCCTCGCCGACCTCCGAGGTAAGTGCGTTGTTGTTGATTTTTGGACTTTCTGCTGTGTGAACTGCCTGCACGTCCTCGACGAGCTCCGGGAGCTGGAGGAGAAGCACCGCGACACGCTCGTGATCGTGGGGGTGCACTCGCCGAAGTTCGTGCACGAGGCCGAGCATCAGGCCGTCGTCGATGCCGTCGAGCGGTACGAGGTGCATCACCCCGTGCTCGACGACCCGGAGCTCGCGACCTGGAAGCAGTACGCCGTCCGGGCCTGGCCGACGCTCGTCGTGATCGACCCCGAGGGGTACGTCGTCGCCCAGCACGCCGGTGAGGGGCACGCCAACGCGATCCGGACGATCGTGGAGGAGCTGGAGGTCGAGCACGAGGCGAAGGGGACGCTGCGGCGCGGGGACGGGCCGTACGTGGCGCCGGAGCCGGTGGCGACCGATCTGCGGTTCCCCGGCAAGGCGATTCTGCTGCCGTCCGGGAACCTCCTCGTCTCCGACACCACCCGGCACCAGCTCGTCGAGCTCGCGGCGGACGGGGAGACCGTGGTGCGGCGGATCGGGGAAGGGGTGTTCAGGGAGCCGCAGGGCCTCGCGCTGCTGCCCGACGGCAAGGTCGTCGTCGCCGACACCGTGAACCACTCCCTCCGTGTCCTCGACCCGGAGACCGGCGCGATCGAGCTCGTCGCCGGCACCGGAAAGCAGTGGTGGCAGGGCTCGCCCACCTCCGGGCCCGCCCTGGAGGTCGACCTGTCCTCGCCGTGGGACGTCGCCTGGTGGCAGGGCAAGGTGTGGATCGCCATGGCCGGCGTCCACCAGATCTGGACGTACGACCCCGAGAGCGGGACCGTCGAGGTCGCCGCCGGGACGACGAACGAGGGACTCGTCGACGGACCCGCCGCCGAGGCCTGGTTCGCGCAGCCCTCCGGGCTCGCCGCCACCGAGGACCGGCTGTGGATCGCCGACTCCGAGACCAGCGCCGTGCGCTGGATCGAGCGGGAGGGCGACGCGTACGTCGTGCGCACCGCCGTCGGCACCGGGCTCTTCGACTTCGGCCACCGCGACGGCGCCGCCGACCAGGCCCTGCTCCAGCACCCGCTGGGCGTGACCGCCCTCCCCGACGGCTCGGTCGCGATCGGCGACACGTACAACCACGCCCTGCGCCGCTTCGACCCGGCGACGGGCGAGGTGACGACGCTCGCCACCGATCTGCGCGAGCCGAGCGACGCCGTGCTCGTCGACGGCGACATCGTGGTCGTCGAGTCCGCCCGGCACCGGCTGACGCGGCTGCGCCTCCCCGAGGAGGCCGTCCAGGTCGAGTCGGTCGCCCACCGCACCAAGCGCGAGGCCACCGAGGTCGCCCCGGGCCGCCTCCGGCTCGACGTCGTCTTCCAGGCCCCGACCGGGCAGAAGCTGGACGAGCGGTACGGTCCCTCGACCCGGCTCCTGGTCTCCTCGACCCCGCCGGAGCTGCTGCTCGGCGGCGAGGGCACGGGGACGGACCTCTTCCGGGAGCTCGAACTGAACCCGGAGCTCACCGAGGGCGTCCTGCACGTCTCCGCGATGGCGGCGTCCTGCGACGACGACCCCGCGAACGAGTACCCGGCCTGCCATGTCCATCAGCAGGACTGGGGTGTTCCGGTGAAGGTCACGGAGACGGGCGTGGCCCGGCTGCCGCTGATCCTCGCCGGCATGGACGGCTGACGGGGCTCAGCGGACGAGTCCCTGGTTCCTGGACGGGCGGCCCGCCGCCCCGTCCAGGCACCCGGCGACCCATGCCGCCGGGTCGTGGACGGCCCGGTCGCCGCCCATCCCCCGGCGTTCCATCAGCGCGCACTCCCCGGCGAGCAGCGCCTTCGTGCGCGAGCCGTCGACGTCGTACCCGCGGATGCGGGAGGCCTGGATGAAGCCGCCCTCGTACGCGATGTCCGTGGCCCACGGCGGCCGGTCGTTGTACTGGGCGATGACGACGCCCACCGCCGTGGCGGCGAGCGCGACGGCGGCGGCGAGACCGGTGGCGAACTTCCCCCGGGACGGGCCCTCGTGACGGTGCATGAGGGCGAGGCTGTCAGCCGGGGGCTTTCGCCGATGTTTCGCTCGGCGGACCCGAGCGCTCTCAGCCCTCCAGGAAGGCGACCAGCGCGTTCGCGAGGAGGTACGGGTCGTCGGCGCCGCAGAGTTCGCGGGCGCTGTGCATGGAGAGGATCGCGACGCCGATGTCGACGGTCGTGATGCCGTGGCGGGCGGCGGTGATCGGGCCGATCGTCGTGCCGCAGGGCATGTCGTTGTTGGAGACGAACGCCTGCCAGGGCACGCCCGCCTTCTCGCAGGCGGCGGCGAAGATGGCCCGGCCGCTGCCGTCGGTGGCGTACCGCTGGTTGACGTTCACCTTGAGGATCGGGCCGCCGTTGACGCGCGGGTGGTGCGTCGGGTCGTGGCGCTCCGCGTAGTTGGGGTGGACGGCGTGGCCGGTGTCGGAGGAGAGGCAGACCGTGCCGGCGAAGGCGCGGGCGCGGTCCTCGTAGCTGCCGCCCCGGGCGTAGACGGAGCGCTCCAGGACGTTGCCGAGGAGGGGGCCCTGGGCGCCGGTGTCGGCCTCGGAGCCGTTCTCCTCGTGGTCGAAGGCGGCGAGGACCGGGATGTACGGGAGGTCGTCGCGGCCCGCGAGGGAGGCGAGGGCGGCGACGGCGGCGTGGACGGAGAGGAGGTTGTCCATGCGCGGTCCGGCGAGGAGTTCGCGGTCGCGGCCGAGGTAGGCGGGGGCGTCGACGGCGTGGACCATGAGGTCCCAGCCGGCGACGTCCTCGGCGTCGACGCCGGCCTCGGCGGCGACGAAGGAGATCAGGTCACCGTCGTGGACCTCGCCGATGCCCCAGACGGGCTGCATGTGGCGCTGGCGCTCCAGCTTGAGGCCGTCGTTGGCGCCGCGGTCCATGTGGATGGCGAGCTGCGGGACGCGCAGCAGCGGCCGGTCGATGTTGACGAGGTGGTGGCTGCCGTCGCGGAGGGTGAGGCGGCCGGCGAGGCCGAGGTCGCGGTCGAGCCAGGTGTTGAGGAGGGCCCCGCCGTAGATCTCGACGGCGACCTGCCGCCAGCCCTGGGCGCCCATGTCGGGGCGGGGCTTGACGCGCAGGTTGGGGGAGTCGGTGTGGGCGCCGACGATGCGGTACGGGGTGTGGGCGGTGGCGCCCTCCGGCACGTACCAGGCGATGATCGCGCCGCCGCGGGTGACGTACTTCCCGCCGCTCGTCCCGTCCCACTCGGCGGTCTCCTCGACCCGCCGGAATCCGGCCTTCTCCAGGCGCTCGGCGGCGCTCGCCACCGCGTGGTACGCCGATGGTGACGCCGTCAGGAAGGACATGAGGTCATCGGTGTGACCGCGGTCGAAGGGGCCGGCGATCGGGCTGGAGGCTGCGCTGCTCATGGGTTCACCTTAGCCAGGGACCGAAATGCGGATACGGGACCCCGCAGCAAGGACGCGGGGCGGGGCACAAACAACACGGCCCGCCCCCCTCCCCGGGGACGGGCCGTGTCGGTATGGGCGAGGGGCGTCCTAGAACGCGGCCTCGTCCAGGTCCATGAGCGAGCCCTCGACGGCCTCGGCGAGCGCGCGCTCGGCCGAGACGCCCGGGAGGACGTTGGCGGCGAAGAACTTCGCGGCCGCGATCTTGCCCTGGTAGAAGGCGACGTCCTTGCCGGTCGCGCCGGCGGCCAGCTTCTCGGCGGCGACGGCGGCACCGCGCAGCAGCAGGTAGCCGACGACGACGTCGCCGGAGGCGAGCAGCAGGCGGGTGGTGTTGAGGCCGACCTTGTAGATGTTCTTGACGTCCTCGCCGGTAGCGGTGAGGTCGGTGATCATCGTGCCGACGATGCCTTCGAGGTCGACCGCGGCCTTGGCGAGCGCGTCGCGGGCGCCGGCCAGCTCCTCGCCGCCGGTGCCGACCGCGAGGAACTTCTTGATCTCCTCGGACAGCGCGTTCAGGGACGCGCCCTGGTCGCGGACGATCTTGCGGAAGAAGAAGTCCTGGCCCTGGATGGCCGTGGTGCCCTCGTAGAGGGTGTCGATCTTGGCGTCCCGGATGTACTGCTCGATCGGGTACTCCTGGAGGAACCCGGAGCCGCCGAAGGTCTGGAGCGACTGCGCGAGCTGCTCGTAGCCCTTCTCGGAGCCGTAGCCCTTGACGATCGGGAGCAGCAGGTCGTTCAGGCCGTGCAGCGCCTTGACGTCCTCGCCGGCCGCTTCCTTGATCGCGATCTCGTCCTGCACGGAGGCCGTGTAGAGGACGAGGCTGCGCATGCCCTCGGCGTACGCCTTCTGCGTCATCAGCGAGCGGCGGACGTCGGGGTGGTGCGTGATGGTGACCTTGGGCGCGGCCTTGTCCATGAAGTTGGCCAGGTCGGTGCCCTGGACGCGCTCCTTGGCGTACTCCAGGGCGTTGAGGTAGCCCGTGGAGAGGGTGGAGATCGCCTTCGTGCCGACCATCATGCGGGCGAACTCGATGATGAGGAACATCTGGCGGATGCCCTCGTGCTTGTCGCCGATGAGCCAGCCCTTGGCGGGGTGCTGGTCGCCGAAGGTCATCTCGCACGTGTTGGAGGCCTTGAGGCCCATCTTGTGCTCGACGTTCGTCGCGTAGACGCCGTTGCGCTCGCCGAGCTCGCCGGTCTCCCAGTCGAACTCGTACTTCGGGACGAGGAAGAGGGAGAGGCCCTTGGTGCCGGGGCCGGCACCCTCGGGGCGGGCGAGGACGTAGTGGAGGATGTTCTCCTCCATGTCGTGCTCACCGGACGTGATGAAGCGCTTCACGCCCTCGATGTGCCAGGAGCCGTCCTCCTGCTGGACGGCCTTGGTGCGGCCGGCGCCGACGTCCGAGCCGGCGTCGGGCTCGGTGAGGACCATGGTGGAGCCCCAGCGCTTCTCGACCGCGATCTGGGCGATCTTCTTCTGCGCCTCGTTGCCCTCGTTGTAGAGGACACCGGCGAAGGCCGGGCCGGAGGAGTACATCCAGATGGCCGGGTTCGAGCCGAGGAGCAGTTCGGCGTAGGCCCAGACGAGGGAGCGCGGGGAGACGGTGCCGCCGATGCCCTCGGGGATGCCGAGGCGCCAGTACTCGGAGTCCATGAAGGCCTTGTAGGACTTCTTGAAGGAGGCCGGGACGGGGGCGGTGTTGGTCTCCGGGTCGAAGACCGGAGGGTTGCGGTCGGCGTCGGTGAAGGACTCCGCGAGCTCGTTCTCGGCGAGGCGGCGGATCTCGTCGAGGATGCTCTTGGCGGTCTCGACGTCCATCTCCTCGAACGGACCGGTGCCGTACACCTTGTCGCGGCCGAGGACCTCGAAGAGGTTGAACTCGATGTCGCGGAGATTCGACTTGTAGTGCCCCATGGCGACGGCTCCGTTAAGGCTCGGGGAGGCAGGTTCCTCGTACACGTACCAGCGAGTAGCAAAACGCTCTCTCCGATGATGCTACCCACCGGTAATAAGAGCAACCCCTTCCGGGGCATCTGTGACGCAGTAGGCTCAGGGCCCATGTACGGCTACGACCAGAATCCGGGTGCCCAGCAGCAGTACGCCCCGCCGCAGCAGGGGTACGCGCAGCAGCCCCCGCTCTATCCGGAGCCTTCGCCTCCGTCTCTCGCCGACGCCGTACGCGCCTTCACGACCGGCACCCTCGCCCCCGAGGACTTCCAGCAGATCTTCGCGACCTCGAAGGTCTACTGCCCGCGCGGCGACAACCCCGGCTTCCTGGCCCTGCACAACACCCAGCAGCCCGTGATCCCGATGTTCACGTCGCTCAAGGAGCTGCGGCGGTACGCGGGCAAGGAGTCGAAGTACTTCGTCATCACCGGTGCCGAGGTGATCGACCTGCTGCCGACCGGCTACGGCTTCGTCCTCGACATGGAGGGCGACCACCGCATGGTCTTCGACGCCAAGGCCGTGGAGCAGATGGTCGACTACGCGATGCGCAGGATGTACGGCTGACCGATTCTTGACCCCATGAGGCGCCCGGGAGGAATTCCTCCCGGGCGTTCCGCGTTCCTGGTGGCAGAAAGTTCAGCGTTCAACTAAAGTGGACGTACAAGGTCGCACCTAGGAGGTCCGGTCATGCCCGCTGTGACTGTCGAGAACCCGCTCACCCTGCCGCGCGTCGCCGCCCCGGCCGACGCCCCGTCCCGCCCCGTGCTCGCCGTGACCACGGCCCCGTCCGGCTTCGAGGGCGAGGGATTCCCGGTCCGGCGCGCGTTCGCCGGGATCAACTACCAGTACCTCGACCCGTTCATCATGATGGACCAGATGGGCGAGGTGGAGTACGCCCCGGGCGAGCCCAAGGGCACCCCCTGGCACCCCCACCGCGGCTTCGAGACCGTCACCTACATCATCGACGGGACCTTCGACCACCAGGACTCCAACGGCGGCGGCGGCACCATCACCAACGGCGACACCCAGTGGATGACAGCCGGCAGCGGTCTGCTCCACATCGAAGCCCCGCCGGAGTCCCTCGTCGTCAGCGGCGGACTCTTCCACGGCCTCCAGCTCTGGGTGAACCTCCCCGCGGCCGACAAGATGATGGCCCCCCGCTACCAGGACATCCGCGGCGGCCAGGTCCAGCTGCTCACCTCCCCCGACGGCGGCGCGCTGCTCCGGGTCATCGCGGGCGAGCTCGACGGCCACGAGGGCCCCGGCATCACCCACACCCCGATCACGATGATCCACGCCACCCTGCGGCCCGGCGCCGAGATCAGCCTGCCGTGGCGCGAGGACTTCAACGGCCTCGCGTACGTCCTGGCCGGCCGCGGCACCGTCGGCGCCGAGCGCCGGCCCGTCCACACCGGCCAGACCGCCGTCTTCGGCAAGGGCGGCGCTCTCACGATCCGCGCCGACGAGAAGCAGGACGGCCACACGCCGGACCTGGAGGTCGTGCTCCTGGGCGGACAGCCGATCCGCGAGCCCATGGCGCACTACGGCCCGTTCGTCATGAACACCCAGGCCGAACTCCGCCAGGCCTTCGAGGACTTCCAGGCGGGCCGCCTCGGCACGATCCCGGCGGTCCACGGCATGGGCGAGTAAGCGAAGGGCGCGGTACGCAACCGGCGCTGACGGGCCGTCACCCGTACGGCCGTCAGCGCGCGACGACACGCCGACGGGCATGGTCCGGTGGACGGGTGCAGACGACCCGAGCGCTCCTCCCCGAACCCGCCCGTCGCTTCGCTGCCTGGTGCGTCGTCCTGCTGCTCGCCGCGGGGGTCTTCGCCATCGGGATCTGGCTGTGCGTCGTCTTCCAGACCGCCGTCACCCCCGTCCTGCTCGCGATCCTCGGCACCGCCCTCCTCGGGCCGCTCTACCGGCGGCTGCTCCGCATGAAGGTGCGGAAGGCGCTCGCCGCCGCGCTCACCGTCGTCGCCGTCGTCACGGTCGTCGGCGGAGCCACGTACATCGTCGTCCTCGCCCTCATCGAGACCGGCGACCAGATCGTCGCCTCGCTGCGGCAGGCCGCCACCGACATCGCGAAGCACCTCGGCGCGGCCGGCACCTCCCTCGACGACCTCGCCAAGAACGCCAAGAGCCTCCTGGAGAAGTTCGGCGGCACCGCCGCCTCCGGGGTGATCAACGGGCTCAGCGTCGTCGGCGAGATGCTCGCCACCGCCGTCCTCGCCCTGCTCCTCATCTTCTTCTTCCTGAAGGACTCCGACCGGGCCGCGGGCGCCCTGCGCTCCCTCGCCCCCCGCGCCACCGGCGACCTCATGGAGGCCATGGCCCGCCGGGCCTTCGAGGCCGTCGAGGGCTTCATGCGCGGCACCACCTTCGTCGCCTTCGTCGACGCCGTCCTCATCGGCATCGGCCTGCTCGTCCTCGACGTGCCCGGGGCGGTGGGACTCGCCGCGCTGGTCTTCGTCACCGCCTACATCCCGTACCTCGGCGCCTTCCTCTCCGGCGCCGTCGCCGTCCTCGTCGCCCTCGCCGACCGGGGCTTCGTCATCGCGCTGTGGGTGCTCGGCATCGTCCTCGCCGTCCAGGTCCTGGAGGGGAACGTCCTCCAGCCCATCGTCCAGAGCAAGACCGTGCAGATGCACCCGGCCGCGGTCATGCTGGCGATCACGGCCGGCGCGTCCGTCGCGGGCATCCTGGGCATGCTCCTCGCCGTACCGCTGACCGCCGCCGCGACCGGGGTCCTCGGCGAACTGCGCTCGCGGTACGGGGCGCCCCGCGAAACCCCGGGGGAAACCGGCTAGGCGGCTGCCATCCCGCCCGGCTCGAACGGGGTCGGAACCGGCTAGGCGGCAGCCATCCCGCCCGGCTCGAACGAGGTCGGAACCGGCTAGGCGGCAGCCATCCCGCCCGGCTCGAACGAGGCCAGCATCTGCTCAAGGGCCGCCTGGTCGGGCCCCACGAACGGGTCGGAGTCCGGGGCCATCGCGATCGTCTCCAGCATCCGGTCCGTCATCCGCACGGCCGGCGGCAGATGCGTGCACAGCACGATCTCCGGGTTCATCTCGCGCAGCGGCGCGATCGTCGCCCGGTACTTCTCCGCGTCCACGATGTGCACCCACGGGCTGTCGAGCGTCGCCCACAGCAGCTGCGTCTGCCGCAGCTCCTCCGGCTTCAGGTCGCTCGCGTGCCCGCTCTCCGCGATCTCCAGGGTCGGCATCGGGCCGCCGAAGCAGTCGGAGCTGAAGCAGATCCGGGTCTTGTCGTCGTAGAAGCCGACGGTCGCGGGGTTGTCGAAGAGCGGCGGCCGGAAGGCGTGCAGCATGCGGTCGCCGACGTCGAGGGACTGGCCGGGGTTGAGGAAGTACACCCGGTCCATGGGCAGCGGCCGCTCGGTCATCATCACGCCGAAGCCGACGAAGGTCGTGACCACGCGCGCGTCCGGGGCCGCGTCGAGCAGGTCGAAGATCCCGCCCGTGTGGTCGCGGTCGGGATGGGTGAGCCAGATCCAGCGCACGTCGGCCGGGTCCATGACCTCGCCGAGCGCCGCGACGAAGTCACGGTCCTCGACGGAGAGCCCGGTGTCGACGACGACCGGTTCGGCGGCGGTCAGCGCGAAGGCGTTGACGGGGATGTGGCCGATGCCCGGGGCTTCGAGGCTGTCGGCGAGCACGGTGGTGTCACTGCCGACCTTGTGGATGTCCATGGCATGCCTGCTCCGTGGTCCCCCCGAGCGGCCGTACGACACCAGTCTGCGCCGTGGGAGGGGGAGGCGCGCGGTGGGCGGGGGAGGTGCGCGGCGATGAGGTGGGGGGCCTGTACGCGGCGGGAGCCCTGTACGCGGTGCGAGCCTCGCCCACGGCGGGAGGCCCGTACGCGGCGGTGCGAGCCCCGCCCACGGTGCGAGCCCCGCCCACGGTGCGAGCCCCGCCCACGGCGGGAGGCTCATACGCGGGTGCGAGCCCCGCCCACGCCGCGAGCGGCACCCACGACGAAAGGCCCGATGGGGCAGCCCCTACTCGCAGCAGCCCTTCCCCGAAGGCGGCTCGTTCAGTTCGAACCAGATCGACTTGCCCTCGCCCCGCGGGGCGAAGCCCCACGCGTCCGCGAGCATCTCCATCAGGAGCAGGCCGCGGCCGCTCGACGCCATCTCGCCCGGGTGCCGCTTGTGCGGCAGCTCGTCGCTCTGGTCGGAGACCTCCACGCGCAGCCGCCGCGACTCCTCGCCGCAGGCGACCTCGGCGACCAGGAGCGCGTCGCCGTCCGTGTGGACGAGGACGTTCGTGACCATCTCGGAGACCATCAGGACCGCCGAGTCGAGCTGGTCCTCGTCCTTCCAGTCGTGCAGTAGCTGGCGCAGCTGCTCGCGGGCCTCGGCGATCCGCTCCGGCTCGGCCTGGGCGATCGTCATCAGGGTGCGGCGCGGTGCCTCGGCCACCGTGCCCGCGGGCCGGCGGGAGAGCAGCAGGACCGCGATGTCGTCCTCGCGGCGGTCGGCGAGCGGGCCGGTCGTGTGGTGCGAGCCGGGGCCGTGGACGGCCTCGACGAGGGTGTCGGCGAGGTGCTCCAGGTCCTCGCCGTCGTGGGACTCCAGGAGCTCCTTGACCCGCTCCCAGCCGGTGTCCAGGTCGTGCCCGCCGGTCTCCAGGAGGCCGTCGGTGCAGATCATGAGGGTCTCGCCGGGCTCCAGGGTGAGCCGGGTCGTGGGGTAGTCGGTGTCGGGGTCGATGCCGAGGGGCAGGCCGCCGGCCGTCGGCCTCAGGAGAACCGTTCCGTCGTTCATCCGTACCGCCGGGTCCGGATGCCCGGCGCGGGCGATGTCGACCGTGCCCGTCTCCAGGTCGACCTCCAGGTAGAGGCAGGTCGCGAAGCGCGGGCCGACGTTCTCCCCGTCGTCCCCGTCCGTGATCCCGTACAGGAAGCGCGAGGCGCGCGAGAGCACCGCGTCCGGCCGGTGGCCCTCGGAGGCGTACGCGCGCAGGGCGATCCGCAGCTGCCCCATCAGGCCGGCGGCCCGCACGTCGTGGCCCTGGACGTCGCCGATGACGAGCGCGATGCGGCCGGCGCCGCGCCCGCCGGCGCGGGTGTGGCCGCCGGGCAGCCGGATCATGTCGTACCAGTCGCCGCCGACCTGGAGCCCGCCGCCGGTCGGCACGTACCGGGCGGCGACCTGGATGCCGGGGATGCCGGGGCCGAGGACCGGCATCATCGTCCGCTGGAGCCCGAGGGACAGCTCGCGCTCCGACTCGGCCACCCCGGCGCGCGCGAGGGCCTGCGCGAGCATCCGCGCGACCGTCGTGAGCACCGAGCGTTCGTCGGGCGTGAAGGCGACCGGGTGCTTGAAGGCGGCCATCCAGGCGCCCATCGTGCGCCCGGCGACGACGAGCGGCACGAAGGCCCAGGAGCGGCGGCCGAAGCGCTGGGCGAGCGGCCAGGTGGTGGAGTAGCGCCGCAGGTACTCCTCCGGCGTCGGCAGATAGATCGCCCGCCCGGTCCGTACGACCTCGGCCGCCGGATAGTCGGTGTCCAGTCCCATCGACGAGAACGGCCCCTCGTCGCCCTGGCTGTGCCCGTGGTGGCCGATGACGGTGAGCCGGTCGCCGGCGACGCCGAAGACGGCGAGTCCGTCCGGCGAGAAGCCGGGCATCGACAGCGAGGCCGCGACGCGCAGCACCTCGGCCGTGGAGCGGGCCTCGGCGAGGGCGCGGCCGGCGTCGAGGAGGAAGGCCTCGCGGGAGCGGCGCCAGTCGCCGGTGATGGGGGTGTGCGCGGCGGTGCCGGGCTGCTGCTCGGCGACTTCCTGGAGGGTGCCGACGAGCTGGTAGTCGTTGCCCTCGATGAGGGGCTTGGACCGGCTCCGTACGGTACGGATCACCCGGCCCTGCTCGTCCATGATCCGCAGCCGGGCCTCGGCGAGGGTGCCCTCGGCGACGGCGAGATTGACGACCCCGTCGATCTCGTTCCAGTCGACCGGGTGAAATCGCGAGCGTACGGCCGCCTCGGTGAGCTGCACCGATTCGGCGGGCAGCCCGAGGAGCCGGGCCGCCTCGGCGTCGAGCGAGACGATCCCGGACGCGTTGTCCCAGCGCCACAGGCCGGTCGCGATCGCGGCCAGGACGTCCTCGGTGCGCATTGCCCCACTTTATGAATATCGGACAGCAGGTCGCCACTGAGAGTATTCGAAAAGGGATCATGGGGCGGCCGGTACCCTGGGTGCGTCTGTCCGCGTGTTCCTGTGACTTGCGTCCCGTGAGTGACGGTGTGCGACGACGGCGCCCCACCCCAAGATCCCGATCCCGAAGACTGGATGAACGACGATGCATCGGTACAGGTCCCACACCTGCGGCGAGCTCCGCGCCTCTGACGTCGGCACCGACGTCCGGCTGAGCGGCTGGCTGCACAATCGGCGCGACCTGGGCGGCATCCTCTTCATCGATCTGCGCGACCACTACGGCATCACGCAGCTCGTCGCCCGCCCCGGCACCGCCGCGGCCGAGGTCCTCGACAAGCTGACGAAGGAGACCGTCGTCCGCGTCGACGGCAAGGTCGTCTCGCGCGGCGCGGACAACGTCAACCCGGAGCTCCCCACCGGCGAGATCGAGATCGAGGCCGCCACGGTCGAGGTCCTGGGCGCGGCCAAGCAGATCCCCTTCACCGTCAACACCGACGACGGCGTGAACGAGGAGCGGCGCCTGGAGTACCGCTTCCTCGACCTGCGCCGCGAGCGCATGCACCGCAACATCATGCTGCGCTCGGCCGTCATCGCCTCCATCCGCTCGAAGATGGTGGCCCTCGGCTTCAACGAGATGGCGACCCCGATCCTCGCCGCGACCTCTCCTGAGGGCGCCCGCGACTTCGTCGTCCCGTCCCGTCTGAACCCGGGCAAGTTCTACGCGCTGCCGCAGGCGCCCCAGCAGTTCAAGCAGCTGCTGATGATCTCCGGCTTCGACCGCTACTTCCAGATCGCGCCCTGCTTCCGCGACGAGGACGCCCGCGCGGACCGCTCGCCGGGCGAGTTCTACCAGCTCGACGTCGAGATGAGCTTCGTCGAGCAGGAAGACGTCTTCCAGCCGATCGAGAAGCTGATGACGGAGATCTTCGAGGAGTTCGGCGGGGGCCGTCACGTCACCTCCCCGTTCCCGCGGATCCCCTTCCGCGAGTCGATGCTGAAGTACGGCAACGACAAGCCCGACCTGCGCACGGCCCTGGAGCTCGTCGACATCTCCGACGTCTTCGAGGCGTCCGAGTTCAAGGCCTTCGCCGGCAAGCACGTCCGCGCCCTGGCCGTCCCGAACACGGGCGACCAGCCGCGCAAGTTCTTCGACGCGCTGGGCGACTTCGCGGTCTCCCTCGGCGCGAAGGGCCTGGCCTGGGTCCGCGTCGGCGAGGGCAACGCCCTGACCGGCCCGATCGCCAAGTTCCTCACCGAGGAGAACATCAAGGTCCTCACCGAGCGCCTCGGCCTGGAGCCGGGCCACGCGATCTTCTTCGGCGCGGGCGAGTTCGACGAGGTCTCCAAGATCATGGGCCCGGTCCGGGTCGAGGCCGCCAAGCGCGCCGGCCAGTTCGAGGAGAACGTCTTCCGCTTCGCGTGGATCGTCGACTTCCCGATGTACGAGCGGGACGAGGAGACCGGCAAGATCGACTTCTCGCACAACCCGTTCTCCATGCCGCAGGGCGGCATCGAGGCCCTGGAGACCCAGGACCCGCTGGACGTCCTCGGCTGGCAGTACGACATCGTCTGCAACGGCATCGAGCTCTCCTCGGGCGCGATCCGGAACCACGAGCCCGAGATCATGTTCAAGGCCTTCGAGATCGCGGGCTACTCGCGCGAGACGGTCGAGCACGAGTTCGCGGGCATGCTCCGCGCCTTCGAGTACGGCGCCCCGCCGCACGGCGGCATCGCCCCCGGCGTCGACCGCATCGTCATGCTCCTCGCCGACGAGCCCAACATCCGCGAGACCATCGCCTTCCCGCTCAACGGCAACGCCCAGGACCTCCTGATGGGCGCCCCCACCGAGCTCGACGAGTCCCGCCTGCGCGAGCTGAACATCCAGCTCCGCAAGCCGGTCGAGAAGGCGGCGGAGAAGCCGACCGACGACCGCCCGGTCACGGACGCGGTCCACCCGGACGCGGCGCGGTAGTCACTGACGCTCTGTCACTGAAGGGGCCCGGAACCGTGGATATGGTTCCGGGCCCCTTCGGCGTGCGCGGCGGAGATCAGCCGAGTCGCTCCTGGAGCCCTCGAAGGCGACTGGCGAGGTCGGGGAGAGACCGCCTCATTGGAGCCTGATCTCGGCGGGTAGGTCGGAGCGTTGCATGCGCCCGAGAGCGAGGTCACGCACCTGGCATCCAGCGAGCCGACCAAGTCGAAGCCTTGGGCTCGACAGAGCGCCGCATCGTCATACCGTGCGGAGTCGCCGGAATTCATGCGGAGTGCGGGGGAACAAGGAGGAGAGGATGTTCGACTGCAGCTCTCCATCAAGAGAGGAAGCGAGGAACTGTGTGCAGGATACGGAGAAATGCTCCCATCGGTCGCCGCGTGCCTCGTTCACCATGACGGTCCATTGGTCCGGATCAAGGCCGGGTCGAACAAGCCAGTAGAGGCATTCTCCGTTGTCCGTGGTCGCCCATGGGATGACTCGGGACCCCTCGACCTCCAGTTCTGTCGGCTTCCTCTCGAATTCCCATAGGCCTTCCAGGTTATCGGCCTGGTTTTCCACCCATTCGATGAGTTCATAGTTCTCGTTGGGGCATCCGGGCTCGAGTACGTAGAGATAGTCGTCCCAGTTGCTCCCTCCGTAGACATGAATGAGCTCCTTATAGTCGGCTGGAAGATCAACCCCGAGGGTGCGTTCGATCTCGCCCCAGTCTTTCCGGCGAGAATCGCTCGGTGGCGGGGCGATTTCGAGAAGACGCGCAAGGGCGTTGGTCATGGCGTGGATCCACTCTTCTTCTGGTTGGGTATGTATGCAGTATTTCCCGAATCGACGATTCCGGTGCTGTGGTGCTGAGTGAACTGGAAGCCGTTCGAGCCGTAGGCCTCGATGTATACCCCCGCGGGGATCTCGTCACTCCCATTGTATCTAGGGGTGACGCTGTACTGGATTATTTCCCCGGACTCGGTTGCAGCCCTGACCTGATTTTCTATATGCCGCATGACGGGGGAATTGGCGTAGGAGTGCATAGTGACGAAGTTTTCCGGTTTATAATTGGATCCGCCGAGCTGTGCGCCGAGAAGATGGGCTCGGTTGTACCCCTTGTCCTTTTCCCAGCCGGGGGGATCGCCGTGCGGGTCCGTGGGATTCTTCCCCATCATGTCGTCTCCCAGTGTGGCGCGCATTCCCGTCGGCCGTCCGAGTTCGTCCAGTTCGCCATAAATAACCCTGCCGCCCCATGTAGGGTCGTCCGGCTCGTTCTTGCAGGGGAGAAGCCCGAGAGGATCGGCCCACAATAGAGGGTTGTGGACGTATGCCGCCGGGTTTGGGGACGGGGCGAGGCCGAGAGGGTCCTGGCTGAGGTAGCGGGCGCTTTCCGGGTCGTAGTAGCGGAAGTAGTTGTAGTGGAGGCCCGATTCGGGATCGAAGTACTGGCCGGGGAAGCGGAGCGGCGTGTATGCCGTGGCGTCGCGGTTCCAGGTCGTTGTGCCCCAGAGAGTAGTGCGGGTATGCCAGGCCAAGTCGCCGAATTCGCCGACGAGTTCCGTCGGGGTGCCGATCAAGTCGGTGACGATGGCGAAGAAGCGTTCGTCGTCGGTGTCCGTGCGGCGTTCCGTCTGGGACAGGGGGCGGGGGCCCGCGTGGTCCCAGGTCAGGACGACGTTCGCGGTCGCCTGCTCGCAGAGGGTCGTGCCGTCCCAGGTGAAGTGGACGGTCTCCACGGCCGATTGCTTGGATATTCGGCGACCCAGGGGATCGTACGCGTACCGCCAGATCGTGCCGTCCGGGGTCGTCACCGCGGTGAGGCGGTCTTCCGCGTCCCATTCGTAGCGCCAGGTATCCGGCTTGCGGGAGAGACGGGTCTTCTGGCGCAGGACGGTCCGGCCCTGGGCGTCGTGTTCGTAGCGGAAGGCACCGGCGGTGACGATCCGCGTGCCCTGGTATGCGCGTGCGCCTGTCGCGGAGTGGGCCGGATGCGTGGACGGCCAGTCCGCCTCCGTCTGGTTTCCGGCCTCGTCGTAGGCGTACCGCTCGGTCCAGCGGTCCGCCCGCACCGCCGTGATCCGGCCCGACCCGTTTACGTCGAAGTGGCGCGTGCCCAAGAGACCGTCTGTGACGGAGACCAGTCCGCCGCCGGGGTGGTATTCGTACGCGCGGTGCTGGAGGCGGCTGTCCCGGGAAGTGATCTCCTGGGCCGTCAGGCGGTTCATCACGTCGAATGACGACTTCAGTGTCACGAACTCCGACACTGTGCGCTCCACTTCGCGGCCCAGGGCGTCGAAGGAGAAGGCGATCTCGCGTCCGGATGCGGTGAGCTTCGTCCTGCGGCCCACCGCATCGAACGCCCACTCGCTCACCGCACCGCTCGGCGTCGTTCTGCCCACCTTGCGGCCCAGCTCGTCGTACGCGTACGTGAGCGTCCGGCCGTTGACCGTCTCTGACTTTAGGCGGCCGTAGCGGTCCCGGAGATGCTCCAGTCTCACCTCCGGGGCCGTCGCCACCGAGAGCTCATCGAAGATGTCGTACTCGAACGTCGTGACCGCCCCGTCGGCGACCTCCTTGCGGATCACCTGGCCGAGGGCATTGTTCGAGAAGTCGATGCGCTGACCCATGCCGTTCGCCCGAGACGTCACACGACCCGCAGCGTCGTACTCGTAACTCAGCGTGCGGCCGTCGAAGTCCGTTTCTGCGATCAGTCGGCCCGCGGGGTCATAGACGTAGTCCCAGGTCAGGCCTTGCGGGTTGGTTACCTGCGTCAACCGCAGATTTGTGTCGTGAGAGAACTTGTGGTGGACGCCGTCAGGGTCGGTGCGCGCCGTCATCAGGTCGAAGTCCGTATACGCGTAATGGGTCGTGCCGCCCAATACGTCCGTGTGTCCAAGGCAGTTGCCCTCGCCGTCGTACGTCCAGGACTCCACCATGCCGTCAGGTGCCGTTCGGCGTGCCGGCCGGCCCTCGACCGTCCACGCCATCCGGGTCTCCGCGCCGAGAGCATCGGTGAACCGGACTCTGCGGCCGAATGCGTCGTGCTCGTAGTGGGTCGTGGCACCGAGCGGATCGGTGATCTCGATCGGGAGACCACGGTCGTCCAGGACCAGTCGCGTGGTGGCGCCGAGCGCGTCCGTCACCGACGTCAGCCGGCCCGACTCGTCGTACGCGAACTCTGTCCGAGCGCCCGAGGGGTCCGTGACTGACGTGCGGTTGCCGCGTTCGTCGAAGGTCTGGCGGGTGACATTGCCGTCGGTGCCGACGATGCGTATGGGGAATCCGCGTTCGCTGTACTCGGCTCGTGCCTGCCGTCCGTCCGGGCGCTCCAACACCGTCACGCGGCCCTGCTCGTCACGCGTGGTGCGGCTGACGTGGCCCAGCGGATCCGTCCGGGACAGCAGGCGGTTGTGGCGGTCGTACGCGAAGCGGGTGACCGCTCCGAGAGCGTCGATCTCGGCGACGACCTGGGAAAGGTCATTGATCAGGTACCGCTGGGTGTGCCCCAGGCCGTCGGTGAGGGTCGTGACGCGGAGTCCGGTCGCCGGGTCGACGTCGTCCCAGGTGAAGGTGGTTTCGAGGTGTCCGTTCGTGCCCGACTGGTAGGTGCAGCGGTCCTGGTCGTCGTAGACGTAGTCGAAGCGGCTGCCGTTGGTGTCGGTCCATGAGGTGATGCGGCCGTGTTCGTCGCAGCCGAAGCGCAGGGGGCGGCCGCAGGAGTTGGTGACCTCGGTCAGGTGGCCGTCCGTGTAGCCGTAGCGCAGGATCTCCTGGTCGGATCCGTCCGCCGCCGCACCCGCGAGGTGGAGGGCGGTCACCCGGCCTTCGCTCGTCGTGAGCTTCAGGTGGTAGCCGCCGTGGTGCACGATCGCCGTCGGGGCGCCCGACTCGTCGTACTCGAAGGTGATCCAGCGGCCGTTGCGGTCGTCGATCTGGGCCAGGAGCGCGAGCCCGTCGCTGTGGTCCGTGAAGTGCCGGACCGTGCCGGCGGCGGGGTCGGTGATCGTGTAGCCGTCCTCGACCCGGTCCAGCGGCCACTGCCGGCCGTGGGTGGGCATGACCGGGACGCCGGGCGCCGGGTGCGGATACGCCAGGAGGCTGCCCTCGTCACAGCTGAAGACGACCCCTTCCGAGTCGATCTCCAGCCTCTGGTCCACCGTGCTCGACCACGCCGGGCCGAACCAGCGGCCCGAGCGGCGCGATGAGTCGAAGCCGCGTCGGAAGACGAGAGGAAGCGATCCGGGCAGGGCGATGTCGGTCTGCGGCAGCAGCATCCGGCCCGTGGCGATGTCGATGGGATCCCGCTCGCACCGCGTCTCCTTGCCCGTCTTGCACGTGCTGGGCGGGTTCTTCTCCTGGTCCGCGCGGCTGCCGTCCGGCTTCTTCCCGTCGGGCAGGTGCTTGGTGCCGTTCAGACCGACACGCAGGCCGCTGCGGAGGGCGCCCGCGCCCTTCGTGCCGAGCAGTTCGGGGAACAGCCGGCCGATGAACTCCGACGGGTCGCCCTTCGCCGCGTCCCAGGCGTTCTTCAGCGCCCTGTCCGGGTTCGCCACCGTGGACGCCAGGCCGGAGAGCGTCATGTTGACGCCCTTGTAGTACTCGGCCGGGTGGGTCAGGTTGTACGCGTCGACCGGGTTGACCGAGCGGACGAAGTTGATCAGACCCGCCGTGCCCTTGATGACGCCACCGCCGACGTGGGCGAGCTCGAAGCTCGTGCCCAGGCTGTAGTCGGCAAGTTCCAGCATGGCCTTCTCGCGGCCCGTCGGTTCCTTGGGCGCGTGTGCCATGGCAGCACCGACCGCCGCCTTCGCGGTCTCCCCAGCCTCGTTACGTGCCGTCCGCGCGTCGTTCAGGATCTCGCGGGCTCGCTGCCGCTTGGCGTTGCCGGGGTCGGAGAAGGCCCCGGGATCCGGCAGCGGACTGTCGCCGGTGCGGGCCGCGTTGTACGCGTCGACCTTCTTGTTGTACGTCTCGACGGCCGCCTTGGAGTCCTGGTCGCCCTCCTTGTACAGCGCGATCGCCTCACGCGCCTTGCCCTGCGCGCTCACGACGGCACTGGAGTACGTCTCCAGCGCCTTCGCCGCGTCCTCCATCGCGTCCGCCGCGCGCAGCCAGTCCGTCGGCAGGGTCCGGAACTTCTCCCGGAACGCGTCGGCGGCCTCGCCCTTCCAGTGGCCGGAGTCCAGCTGCTTCATCCCGCTGCCGACCAGGTCGAACGCCCGCTGGAAGTCCCGCAGGTTCTTCACGGCCTCGGCGATCTTCTCCGGCTTGCCGTGGACGAGCTCGTCCGCGTCCTCGGTCTGCCCGAGCTGCTGCTCCCCGACCTGCGCACCGAGGGAGGACGCGGTCTGGTCGCCCCAGTCCTCGACCGCGTCCGCCCAGTCGCGCGCGCCCAGGCTCTCCAGGCCCTGGCCGGTCTTGTCGGTGACGTAGTCGATGCCCTCGCCGAGGCCCTGCTTGCCCTTGTCGATGGCGTCACCGACCTTGTCGATGCCCTTGTCGACCAGACCGCCCCAGTCCACCATCAGCGGTTCTCCCCCCAACGCGGCTGCTCCGCCTGGTCGATGGTCGCCTGGTCGGGATCGAGCGTGTCCTTGAGCTGCTCGTCCATTCCGTCCCGCAGCTTCGAGTCCAGCACGCCCGAGCGCTCCAACCCGTCGAGCATCGAGTCCTCGACGTCGTACGCGGTGTTCTTCCAGTTCTGCTTGACCTCTTGATGGGCGTCGCTGAACGACTCCGGGTCCCAGTTCGCGTTGTCCCACGTGTTCTGGTCGCGGATCGTGTCCCAGCGCATCTTCTTGACGTCGTCCTCGGACAGGTGCGGGTTCCCGTTGAGGGAGTTCACGCCGATCTTGATGGAGTCCTTGATGTACTGCTCCTGCTCCGCGAACGAGCCCGCGGACAGGCCGACCGCCAAGGCGAAGCCGTTCCCCTGCTGGGTCAGCGCGCGGACGCCCCACTCCCACCGGTTGCAGAACGTCTCGAACTCCGACGTCAGGCCGCCGTGCCCCAACTCAAGCCCGGACAGGGCGAGATCGGAGAACCCGCGCCCCGTCGAGGCCTCGCCCGTCATCCCGAGCTCCTTCAGCTCGGCATGGGCCAGGTCGATGCCCTTCGCTATCGCCGCGAGCGCCGCCGCCGGCGCCGCGAGATCGGGATCGTTGCCGCTCATCGTGTCTCCGTTCCCCCGAGATCCACCGCCACCTCGTCCGGGACGATCCCCGCCACCGGCGGAAACAGCGCCCCGTCCGCACTGCCCGCGTCGAGCGCGACCCCGCCAGGCCCGGGCAGCATCGGCACCATCACGTCGAGCAGCCGTGCGCCGAGGATCGTCCGGTACGTCCACTCGCGCGCCGCGTCACCCCGCGCGACCGCGAACCGCGCCAGCGCGTCCTCGTCCGAGAACGCGCAGATCCACCGGACCCCGTTGAAGTCGGCCGTCCACAGGCTCCCGGACTCGTCGAACGGCACCAGCACCGCCGTACGCCGGAACTCCCCCAGCAAACGCGCAAACTCCCGTCGTGCCACCGCGACGTCATCGGCCGGTTTCGGCGCAGCAGGCGCAGCAGGTGGGGTCGGCGGATTGGTCGGAGTCGCCGGAGTCGATGTGGCTCGCTGGACGGGCGCATCCGCCAACTCGGCGAGCCTCGACACCTGGTGAGGCGTGGGTATGTCGTCCCCGTTGTCCTTCACTCACGCATGCTGCCATGCGGCCGTTCACGTGAGCAACGAACTGGGGTGCGAACCCGTCAGGTCGGGCGGGTCGCGACTCCTGCGGGTGTGCACGTTCCGCAGGTGCCTGGTTCGGGGGCGCGGTAGGCGCGGTCGCAGGTGTCGCAGTTCTGGAGGGGGTGCCGGGGTCCCGGGTCCTCGCGCGGGGTGCGGAACGGTGGCAGGGGTGGGAGCTGGGCCGTGAGGCGGTGGGCCAGGAGGGCGGCCGGGCGGTGGAGGGGTTCTGGGGGTAGGGCAGTGGTCAGGGCGCGGTGTACTGCCTCGGGGGTGAGGTCGCGTTCCAGCCAGGCGGCGACTCCCGGGACCAGTTGTTCGGCGTCCGTGGCGGAGATCAGGAGCCGGGGGTCCTCGCGGCGGAGTCCGGAGAGGACTCCGAGGGCGGTCTGGAGGAGGTCCGGGGTCGGGTACACGGGCTGCGGTACGGCGGGGAGGGCGCGGCGGCGCGGTGGTTTTTCGGCGGTCCGCCGGGGCGGGGGGCTCGGGTCGTCCCCGCGGCCGGTCCTGCCCGGCTGGTTGCAGGAGACCGTACGGGTGACCATGCGGCCCCCGTCGGTGCGTACGCGCGTGCGCCGCAGATAGCCGTGGGTCTCCAGCTCCCTGAGGGCGGCGGCGATCCGGGTCTTTCCCTCGGGGAAGCGCGTGGCCAGGGTGTCGATGTCGACCTGGGCGCCGGTCGGGAGCGACTGGATGTGGAGAGCCAGGCCGATGGCCGTCAGCGACAGCTCGTCGTGCTGCGCCAGATGGTTGCCGACCACCGTGAAGCGGGTGGTGTGGCGGGCGTTGTCGTGGATCACGCCGCCCGGGCGCCTGCGGTCACCTCGGGAGGCGTGGCTTTTCCCGTCGTTGCGGGACTGGGCGCGCGGGCGCGCGCTAGTGTTCTGGGTACCCATCGGGAAGTGCCTCGTACTTCCTCGGTGGTCAGGCCCTCGCAGTGGGATTCGCCGTCCCGGCGGGGGCCGACTCATGTCAGCGGTGATGTGGTGATGTGGTGTGTCGCGCTGAGCCTAGATCAAGCAACCCCGCCCGAAGCCAGCCGATTTGGTGTTTTTCACTCAAGTGAGTGAGCCCGGCCTGAGCGGGGCGGAGGGGTGGGGCTTGGTCCGGTTTCTTTCTCTCGGTGGTCGTCCTTGAGGAGACCCTCCGCCTCACCGAAGTCCCTATTTCAGGGGTTCGGTGACCCCTCCGTTTCCGCAGGTCAGGTGCGTTGCAGGTCGAGTTCGGCCCATACGGTCTTCCGGGGTACGGGACCGAACTCGACGCCCCACCGGTCCGCCAGCGCCTCGACGAGGAGCAGCCCACGTCCGGAGTCGCCCTCGGGGCAGGCCGGTTGGAGGCGTGGGAGGCTCTCGCTCCGGGTGTCCGTCACCTCGATACGGAGGACATCCGGCTGCGACAGGAGCCCGAGCCGGAAGCTCCGGCCGGCGACCCGGCCGTGCGTCGCCGCGTTCGTGGCGAGTTCGGCGACGACTTGCGTGGCGGTCTCCCTCACGCCGTACGGCACCTCGTGATCCCCCATCCACTCGACGGCGAGCAGGCGTGCCAGTCGTGCCCCGCGTGGCGTGGGGGACAGGAGGACGGTGAAGTGGCTTTCGGGAGACAGGACTTGAGTGGTGTTCTGCTCATTCATGTCACCGAGCGTGGCCGTCCCCGCCTACCGTGAACAGTGACGACGCCGATGCGTAGGGTGACTGTCCGGGGCTTGTCCACTGCTGTCCGGGCTGTCCGATCCCCTCGGGAGGGTAGGGGCGTCGCGATACGAGGCGGGGCGAGGGAAGGGTGCGGTATGTCGGTGGACGGCGGGGCGCAGCGACTCAAGACCGAGGCGGACGAGCCGGGGTGGGAGGTCGATCCCGACGATGACTGGGGTGTGGCCGTAGTCGCCACTGTGGGGCGGCAGTTGAGGCTGCGGAGGGAGGCGGTGGGGATGCGCGCCGCCGAGCTGGGGGCCGCCACCGGCTATGGCGAGGACCTCATCTACAAGATTGAGAGCGGGAAGCGAATCCCGCGACCTGAGTTCCTGGACAAGGCGGACGAGGTGCTGGGGGCGGATGGGCTGATCTCGGCGATGAAGGAGGACGTCGCAAAGGTCCGCTACCCGAAGAAGGTGCGGGCCTTGGCGAGGATGGAGGGCAAGGCGGTCGAGATTGGGGTGTACGAGTGCAACATCATCGCCGGTCTGTTGCAGACGCCCGAGCATGCCAGGGCCGCGATCGAGGCGGCGCAGCCTCCTTATTCGCAGGACGATGTAGAGCGCATGGTGGCCGCTCGTGTGGCCCGGCAGTCCGTCTTCGAACGGGACCCGGCGCCCGCTCTTAGTTTCGTGCTGGAAGAGGCTCCGCTGAGGCGCCCTCTCGGAGGCACAATGGTGCGGCGGAGGCAGCTCGAACGTCTGCTGGAGGTGGGTCGATTGCGCAACGTCACGCTCCAGGTGATGCCGACGCACAGCGAGGTCCACTCCGGTCTGGACGGCAGGATCGAGCTGCTGAAGTTCGCGGACGGTACGGCGGTGGGGCGCTCCGATGGGGCGTTCAGCGGTCGGCCCGTTTCTGACCTGAGGCAGCTCCGCATCCTTGAGCTGCGATATGGCACCATCCGGGCGCAGGCCCTCCCTCCACGGGAGTCGCTGGCCCTCATCGAGCAACTGCTGGGAGAGACATGATCCGCAAGGCCGCCGCCGGGGACGCCTCCGAACTGGCGTGGTTCAAGAGCAGCTATAGCGGCGGAAACGACGGCGACTCCTGCGTCGAGGTCGCCTGGCGCAAGAGCAGCTACAGCAGCGGCAGCGAGGGTGACTCATGCGTCGAGATCGCCACCACCCCCGCAACCATCCACGTCCGTGACTCCAAGAACCTCGGCGGCCCGCAGCTCGCGCTGACGCCGGCCGCCTGGGCGGGGTTCGTCTCGTACGCGTCCAGCTGAGCCGCCACCGCCCCGTCCCGAGCGGCGGTACCGAGCGGCGTTGCCTCTCTACCGCGCGGTGGTGCCGTCCTCACCGTCAAGCTCGTAGATCCGCTCCTGAAGCCGTTCACCGGCCCACTCCAGCCCGACGCCCAGGTCGAACCAGTGCCGGTCCTTCCGCGCTGCGGGCTGTGAGAGGTCGACCGCCGCCCAGGAGAACACTCCCAGGAGGACGGAACGCCCGTGCTGCGCTGTCCGCACGGACAGCGCAAACGGCGCGGCGAGTGCCGCGCGGGTCACCAGGATGACCGGTTCGCCCTCGGAACGCGGACGGCCACCCGTGAGGAACCGGGGCGCTTCGAGGATCTTCACCCACTCGACCACCGCGTCTGCCACCTGGGCGCGCAGGGACTCCTCAATGCCCTCCCGGACGGCCCTCGCGGGATCATCGCCGAGCCAGCCAAGCCAGTGATCAGGATCGGTGAGCTTGCTGAAGTCGTCCTGGGGCACCCCGTGACGGGGATTCTCCTGGTACTCACCTGTCAGCTTCCCGCTGCCATCTACCACCCACGCACCGCGGATCGCCTCGGGAGGTACGTAGCCGTTCGGGTCGTCGACATACGTCGGGTCGATCTCGGCGACGCTGCCACCCGGATTCTCGGCAGCCGCAGCCAGCAGCGCCGGCTCGTTCGGTATGCCCTTACGTCGGCTCCGCGATCCAAAAAGCCCCACGTTCCCACCCCCACCGTTGCCCGCCTCGTCGACTCCGATTGTGCCGCAGCGGTCAGGACCGCATGCGGACGGAGCCGCGGGGAGGAGGACGGCCGCGAAGCCCGCGGTCGGCGAGGCCTGTTACGGGCTCACCTCGGTGGCGACCGAAGGGTCGTACCGCATCAGCTCAGTCGTGACGGTCCTGTGCACGCCCGGCCCTCCGCCAGATCACCGTCATGCCGAGCACCAGGATGCTCAGCGCCAGGACCACGATGACGACCTTGATCGCACGGTCCACCAGCAGGTGGTGAAGGAGTTCCGACGACTCCGCTCCGGGGCTGGTCATCGCCGGCCGTCCTGTCGCCGCGACCAGGACGCCCCGTTCTTCCTGCCCTCAAGCCGTCGGGCGGCGGCGCGCAGCCCGGCCCTCACCACGGGGTCCGCATACCGGCGTGCCTCGTCGAGCCTGCCCCTGCGCCTGAGCGTCAGGGCGATGGCGAAGGCCGGCAGTGCCAGCGCAGTCGATGCTCGACCGGGTCGGAAGTCGACTGCTCGAACACGTCGAGCGCATCGGAGACCTGGGCAGCCGCCCCCGTTCCGAACAGTTCGAGCTCGCAGCCGAGATCCTGTCCGCACGGGCGTGTTCCGACGTGCTGCTCACGCATCTGGGCGGTCTGTCACTGCCCGGGGGAACTCCGGACGCGGAGCACTGACCGCAGCGCCCCGGTGAACGTCGGCCTCACGTCCACAGGAACCCACAGCCCGCTCCCACGTTCCTGACAGGCGTGATTCCTAGGGTCCTCGCCCATGAGCGAAAACCAGAAGCACAGGCGGGACATGACCCGGCGGCGGGCACTCGTCGCGGGTGGTGGGGTCGTGGTCGCGGCGGGGATCGGCGTCGGGGTCGTCTCCACCGCCTCGGCGGACGGAGCGGCCGGGAAGGAGTCGTCCGCGAAGCCCACGGCGGGTGAGGCCTGCTATCGGCTGACCTCCGAGACGACCGAAGGCCCGTACTACATCGACGCCGACAAGATCCGCCGGGACATCACCGAGGACCGTGAGGGCATCCCGATGATCCTGCGGCTCAAGGTCGTCGACTCCGACACCTGTAAGCCGCTGCGCGGCGCCGCCGTCGACATCTGGCACTGCGATGCGCTGGGCATCTACTCCGGTTACGAGAGCCTGAGTTCGGGCGGGCCCGGTGGGCCCGGAGGCGGTACGCCTCCGACCGATGCCCCCACCGGTACGCCGCCCACCGGTACGCCCCCGACCGGAGGTCCCGGTGGCGGTGGCGGAGGCGGCGGGCACGAGGAGCCCACCGACGACAAGCGGTACCTGCGGGGGACTCAGCTCACCGACAAGCACGGGTACGTGGAGTTCCGGACGGTCTTCCCCGGCTGGTACCGGGGGCGTTGCGTGCACGTCCACACCAAGGTGCACGTGGGCGGGAAGATGACGGCCTCCGGTTACGAGGGCGGGCACACCTGCCACACCGGCCAGCTCTTCTTCGCCGAGAGCGCGGTTCTCGACTCCGCGAAGGTCGCGCCGTACTCCACCAGCACCACCGAGCGGACGACCCTCGACGACGACACCATCTACCCCGGCAACGGGGCCGAGGGCGGCCTCCTCGCCCTCAAGTACCCCAAGGGGAAGATCGCGAAGGGTGTCTCCGCCACCCTCACCCTCGGCGTCGACCCCGACGAGACCCACACCGGGACCTCCGCCTAACGGAGGCAGTCCAGGAACAGGGCAGCGGCCAGGAGGTGGCCGCTGCCCCGGGGGTGGAGGGTGCGTTCGCGGAGCCGTCGGTCGAAGGTGTCGAGCGGCAGGTCGCCGGCCAGCACCTCCCGGGCTCCGTCCTGGGCCTCCCGCAGGCCGTGCGGGCCGGCCGTGTGCAGGAGGCCGGTGTCCTGGAGGGTGGTCATGATCGTGAGCAGGGCGTTCAGGCGGGCCTCGGGCTCGCGCGCCCCGGCGGCGCGGGCGGTACGGAGTGCTGCCGACGCCCTCCGTACGTGCGGGAACCCGGCCCGCGCCTCGCCCTTCGCGCCGGCGGCGCCGTACCGGACGGAGACGGACGAGCCGGGGGTCGCCACGCGTGGAGCACGGCCGTCCGGGTGGGCCGCGATCCGGCCCGCGAGCCCCGTGATCTCCTCCACGGTCCCACCCGGCGCGAGCGCGGCCCCCGCCACCAGCAGCCCCAGCGGCCACACGGCCCCGTGGTGCAGGACCGCGCCGCCGTCCGCCCGCGCCATGGCCCGTTCGGTGGACCGCCCCACCGCCCCGAGCTCGGCCCGAAGCCACTTCCCCGGCTCCCCGGTCCGCCGCGCGGCCGCCGCCATCGCGGCGAGCCCCGGCTCCAGCGCCCGCGCGGACCACCGCAGCCCCGACAGGTCCGCCTCCCGGGCATCCGGTAGCCCCGGCTTGGGCGTCAGCTCCACCCCCGCAAGCAGCCCTTCCACCGCAGCCCGGGCCAGCACCTCGTCCTCACGCGTCACGACCATGCCGCGCACGCTAGGCACCGGACCTGGGCGTTTCCTCGGGTCGACCTGTGGGTCGGCTGTGTCACCCAACGGGTGCGCGGAAAAACTTCGCGCGGGCCGTCACACTTCCCGGCCCCGCTCCGTCAGTGCTGTGTCCGGCTCGGTCGAGGCGGATACGGAGAGGCTGAAGGAGCCGTCGCGATGTTCACCGAGATGTCCACCACCGCAGTCGTCGTCACCGCCGTCGCCGCGTTCATGGCCGGGTTCTCCGCCGCGGCGATCTTCTTCCGCGCCGCGTTCGTCGTCGAGCCCCTCGCCCAGTACGGCGTGCCGCAGTCGTGGTGGAACTGGCTCGGGGCCGCCAAGGCCGCCGGGGCCGTCGGGCTCGTCGTCGGGTTCTACCTGCCGGTGATCGGGACCCTCGCCGCGATCGGGCTGATCCTGTACTTCGCCGGCGCCGTGATCACCATCGTCCGGGCCCGCTCGTACGGCCACGTGCCCTTCCCGCTGGTCTACATGGCCCCCGCCGTCGCCGCCCTGGCCCTGACCTGGTGAGAAGGTGCAGGAAACGTTCACCGGCGGCGACGGGCCCGTCATAGCATCGCGCGATGACAAGAAAACGATCATCCGGACCGCGCCGCCACTCCCGCACGTTCGGTGCGGTGGTGGCGGCGCTCGGCCTGCTGGTCCTGGCGCTGACGGGGGCACAGCCGGCTGCCGCGGCGACGCCGTTCGCCGCCATCGACGCGTCGAACCTGGAGCTCACCGCGGGGGACTTCAGCGGGCGCGCCGCCGCCATCGACGCTCTGGAGACGTCGGGCCGGGTCACCAGCTTCACGGACCAGCCCGCTCTCGCGCCGGTCCTGGACGGGACCGGCGTCACGGGCCGGAACGGCCTGTGCCACACGAACTACCTCGATCCCGCGTACAGCGTGAACGGCTTCTGCTGGAACCTCGAGGACGACACCTCCAGCGAGTGGACGCCCCAGGGGTTCACGGGATCCCATGACGCCCAGCCCGGCGGCACCTGGAACGGCAAGTACGTCTCCATCGCCTCGTGGCACAACGCGAGCAACACGCAAGCCCGCATCACGGTCGTCGACAAGAGCAGCGCCGGCGCGGCGCCTGTCTACCACCGCATCCTCCTGGTCGACCCGTACGGCTCCGGCGACACCGCGAACTTCGAGGCGGTCGGAAACCCGGCCTCCCAGAGCGTCCCGAAGACCGGGGCCCACGCCGACGGCGTGGCCTGGTACGGCAACAAGCTCTTCGTCGCCACGGGCCACCAGATCCAGGTCTACGACCTGCGGCACCTGTGGAAGACGGACAGCGGCTCCACATCCGTCGGAGTCGTCGGCGGCAAGGCGTACGCCGCCCAGCACGAGTGGGCCCTGCCGATGATCGGCATCTACTCCAACGCGGCCCTCGGCGCGGCGTGCAGCGACACGGCACCCACCACCCCCTGCATGACGTCGCTCAGCCTCGACCGCACCGGCACCGACGGCCTCATCGTGTCCGAGATCGGCGCCCAAGGCGGCCGCCCCCTCATCCGCTGGCCGCTCAACGCCGCCACCGCCCTGCTGCAGACGGACACCGCCGACGACACCACCGGCAAGGTGGCGGCGGCCGCCGCCTACCGTGTGCCCGTCTGGAAGGTCCAGGGCGCCGCGACCGACGGCACGTACTACTACTTCAGCGGCGAGTGCCCCGAGTACGCCGGAACGACGGACAGCGACGCTCCGTACTGCATCCATCGTGCGAAGCCCGGAGAGGCTCCGCACGTGCTCACGAAGGCCCCGCCCATCACTCAGAACCTTTCCTGGGCCCCCGCCTCCGGCCGGCTCTGGGGCCTGAACGAGCGAGCGAACTGGGCCCCCGGCGCCGCCGGCAAGCGGGTCGTGTTCTCTCTCGACCCGCCCGCCTGACCCGCTCCCTTTCGCATGTGAAGCAGACGGCAAAAGGCCGCCACCCCTGTGAGCAGGGGCGGCGGCCTTTTGCCGTACGAGAGGGGACGTCAGTCCTTCTTCGGCTCCTCCAGGCGCGGGAACAGCACCGCGCCCTTCGTCACCGTCGCGCCCGCGGGGAGCTGGCCCCAGGTCGCGGAGGACTGGACCGGCTGGGCCGACAGGGCGCCCAGGGACTCCTCGGCGCCGAGGGAGTCCCAGAGGGCCTGCGAGGTCTCGGGCATGATCGCGTTGAGCAGGACCGCGACGGCGCGGAGCGACTCGGCGGCCGTGTAGAGGATCGTCGCCAGGCGGGCCCGGCCCTCCTCCGACTCGTCCTTCGCGACCTTCCACGGCTCCTGCTCCGTGATGTAGCCGTTGACCTGCTTCACGAAGTCGAAGATCGCCAGGATGCCGGCCTGGAAGTCCAGCTCCTCGCCGATCTTCGCGTCGGCCGTCGCGACGGCCTTGGCCAGGCCCTCGTGGATCGCCTTCTCCGCGTCGCCGTCGGCCGTCGAGGCCGGCAGCGCGCCGTCGAAGTACTTGCCGACCATCGCCGCGACGCGGGACGCCAGGTTGCCGTAGTCGTTCGCCAGCTCGCTCGTGTAGCGGGCCGTGAAGTCCTCCCACGAGAACGAGCCGTCCTGGCCGAACGCGATCGCCCGCAGGAAGTACCAGCGGTACGCGTCCACGCCGAAGTGCGAGGTCAGGTCCTGCGGCTTGATGCCCGTCAGGTTCGACTTCGACATCTTCTCGCCGCCGACCATCAGCCAGCCGTTCGCCGCGACGCGGCCCGGGACCGGCAGGCCCTGCGCCATCAGCATCGCGGGCCAGATGATCGCGTGGAAGCGGAGGATGTCCTTGCCGATGAGGTGGACGTTCGCCGGGAAGGTCTCGTCGAACTTCGCCTGGTCGGCGCCGTAGCCGACGGCCGTCGCGTAGTTCAGGAGGGCGTCGATCCACACGTAGATGACGTGCTTGTCGTCCCACGGGACCGGGATGCCCCAGTCGAAGGTGGAACGCGAGATCGAGAGGTCCTCAAGGCCCTGCTTGACGAAGTTCAGGACCTCGTTGCGGGCGGACTCCGGCTGGATGAAGCCCGGGTTCGACTCGTAGAACTCCAGGAGCTTCGGGCCGTACTCGCTCAGCTTGAAGAAGTAGTTCTCCTCCTTGAGGATCTCCACCGGCTTCTTGTGGACGGGGCACAGCTTGGTGCCGTCCTCCGCCTCGATGAGGTCGCCCGGGAGCTTGAACTCCTCGCAGCCCACGCAGTACGGGCCTTCGTACCCGCCCTTGTAGACCTCACCCTTGTCGTACAGGTCCTGCACGAACTCCTGCACGCGGTCGGTGTGACGCTTCTGCGTGGTGCGGATGAAGTCGTCGTTCGCGATGTTCAGGTGCTCCCAGAGGGGCTTCCACGCCTCCTCGACGAGCTTGTCGCACCAGGCCTGGGGCGTGACGTTGTTCGCCTCGGCCGTGCGCATGATCTTCTGACCGTGCTCGTCCGTGCCGGTGAGGTACCACACCTTCTCGCCGCGCTGACGGTGCCAGCGCGTGAGCACGTCGCCTGCGACGGTCGTATAGGCGTGGCCCAGGTGAGGAGCGTCGTTGACGTAGTAAATGGGGGTCGTGACGTAGAACGCCTTCGCCCCCTGCTTCTCGGATCCAGTGGCCGCCATGGTCGAAATCCTAACGGTCGTACGAAGATCCACTCACATCGATAACCGCGGGTGGGACGAGGACACGACGGGGGAGAGGTCCGGGAAACATCCCGGCGGGGAGGATGGGGGCATGCGTGTACTGGTGGCCGAGGACGAGCGCGTCCTCGCGGAGCTCGTCGCCGTCGGCCTGCGGCGGGCCGGCTTCGCCGTCGACACCGTCCACGGCGGGGACGACGCCCTGGAGCGGTTGGGTCTGGTCGGGTGGGAGGGCGTCGGTGGTGGTGGTCGGATCGCTTCGGGCGCGAGCGTGTCGGGCCCGTTCGCGTCGGGCATGAGCGCGTCGGGTACGAGCGCGTCGGGCATGAGGGCGTCGGGCCCGTTCGCGTCCGGACCGTTCGTGCCCGGTCCGCTTTCGCCGAGTCCGTACGACGTCCTCGTCCTCGACCGCGACCTGCCCCGCGTCCACGGCGACGACGTGGCCCGGCGCCTCGTCGCCGCCGGCTCCCCCACCCGCATCCTCATGCTGACCGCCGCCACCACCGTCGAGGACCGCGTCGAGGGTCTCGACCTCGGCGCCGACGACTACCTGGGCAAGCCCTTCGAGTTCCCCGAGCTCGTCTCCCGCGTCCGCGCCCTGCGCCGCCGCTCCGCCCGCCCGCCGCTCCCGCCCCTCCTGGAACGGGACGGGCTGCGCGTCGACACCGTCCGCCGGACCGCCACCCGCGACGGGCGCGACCTCGACCTCTCCCCGAAGGAGTTCTCCGTCCTCCAGCTCCTCCTGGAGGCGGACGGTGCCGTCGTCTCCGCCGAAGAGCTCCTCGAACGCGCCTGGGACGTCCACACCGACCCCTTCACCGGAGCCGTACGCGTCTGCATGAGCAAGCTGCGCGCCAAGGTGGGGGAGCCCGGGCTCATCCGGACCGTGCAGGGCGTCGGGTACGTGCTGTGAGCTCTGCGAACGAGCCCCTGCTCGGGTCCGGCTCCACCATCCGGACCCGGATCGCGCTCGTGTACGGAGGTGTCTTCCTGGTCCTCGGTGCCGTGCTGCTGCTCGTCGTGAACCTCCTCGTCCTCGCCGGTACGGACGACACGACGGACGCGATCGTCGCGCGGGCGGGCGAGGGCGCCGCCGTGGAGGCGTACCGGATCGGCGACGACATCAGCCGGGCCGCCGGCGAGCAGATGTTCATGTGGTCCTGCATGGCCCTGCTCGTCATCGCCTGCGGCGCCGTCGTCGTCGGCTGGTGGACCGCCGGGCGCGTCCTGCGGCCCGTGCACGAGATGACTGCCCGCGCGCGGCGGCTCTCCGAGCGGAACCTGCACGAGCGGATTGCGGCGAGCGGCCCCGACGACGAGCTCAAGGAACTCGGCGACACGATCGACGCCCTCCTCGGACGCCTGGAGACGGCCTTCGACAGCCAGCGCCGCTTCATCGCCAACGCCTCGCACGAGCTCCGCACCCCGCTCGCCACCCAGCGCGCCGCGATCCAGGTCGGTCTCGACGACGACTGCGAGGTGCGGCAGATCCTGCTCGACACCAACCGCCGCAGCGAACGGCTCATCGACGGGCTGCTCCTCCTCGCGCGGAGCGAGCGGGGGCTCGCCGAGCGGGAGGACGTGGTGCTGGGGGAGGTCGTCGTGGAGGAGTACGAGGACGCGGTCGTCGTGGTCGACGGGGGTGTGGTGCGGGGGAGTCGGGTGCTGCTCGGGCAGCTCGTCCGGAACCTCGTCGCGAACGCCGTCGCGTACAACGTGCCCGGGGGTGTGGTCGACGTACACGTCGAGGGCGGGGTGCTGACCGTGGTCAACACCGGGCCCGTCGTTCCCCCGGAGCAGGTCGACGGCCTCTTCGAACCCTTCCGGAGAGGGGAAGGGCGGGACCGCATGGGGCCGGGCGCCGGGCTCGGGCTCTCCATCGTGCGGTCGATCGCCGTGGCGCACGGAGGGTGCGTGACGGCGACCGCGCGCAGTACTGCGGAGGGCGGCGGGCTCGCGGTGGCGGTGACCCTGCCGGTCACCGCCACCCCCGCCGCCTCCTCGTCCTAGAACTCCAGGCCGTCGAGCAGCCCGCGGTAGAACGCCGGGTGCGCCGTCTCGACCGGGGTCGCGCCGGGGAAGTACGCGGCGGTACGGGGCGTGCCGTCGAGCTTCCGGAGGAAGTCGAAGGCCTTGTTGTCCTCTTCGCCCCAGGCCACGAACCGCCAGTGCAGCGGGCGGTCCGCCGCCTCGGCCAGCGCCTGCGTGGCGGCCGTCTTCGACTCGGGCGCGCCGTCGGTCTGGAACACGACCAGGGCGGGCCGCGTCGGGTCGGCCTTCTCGTGGTGGGCCAGGACCTCCTCCACCGCGCGGTGGTAGTTGGTGCGGCCCAGGCGGCCGAGTGTGGCGTTGACCTCCTCGACGCGGGTGGGCGTGAGGTCGGCGGGAGCGAGGTCGACGGTGCCGTCGATGTCCGTGGAGAAGAACACGGTCGTGACGGTGGCGTCCTCGTCCAGGTGCGCGGCGAGCGCGACGGTCTGCTCGGCGAGACGCTGCACGGAGCCGTCCTTGAAGTACCCGCGCATCGAACCGGAACGGTCCACCACGAGGTACACGGCTGCCCGCGCCCCGGTGAGCCCCTGCTTCTTGAGCTGGGCGCCCGCGGCCTTGTACGCGTCGGCGAGGTGCGGGGCGGCGGCCTTCACCTTGGCGAGGGGGAGGGCGGGGGTGCCGGTGCCGGTCTCGGTGTCCGTGTCGGTGGCGGCCTCGGTGTCCGTCTCGGCGTCGGTGTCCGTGTCGGCTTCGGCGACCTGCGCCTCGGCGGCGACGGGCTCGGCCTCGACCTCGACCTCGGCCTCGACCTCGGCCGGGCTCGCGTCGTCGGCCGCGGGCTCCACATCCACCTCGGCTGCGAGGACAGCCTCCGGCTCCGCCTCGGCGGTCGCGGGCTCCGCCGCGCCTTCCTGCTCCTCCGGAGCGTCGACGGCGACGACCGCTTCCGCCTCCGCTTCCGGCTCCGCCGGGGCCGTGGCGGCCACCGTTTCCGGCTCCGTTTCCGGCTCGGCGGTCTCGGTGTCGGGCGACTCGGCGGCTGCCGCTTCCGGCTCCGCCTCGGCCTCCGCCTCGGCCTCCGCCTCCGGCGCAGCCGGTTCGGCGGTCTCGGTCTCGGACTCGGTCTCGACCGTGGCGGCGGCCGGTGCCTCCGCGGTCTCCGCCTCCGGCTCCGTCCGCTCCTCGGCGTCGACCGCAGCGGCGGCCGGCTCCTCGGCCTCGACGGTCGCGGGGGATGCCTCCGCTTCCGGCGCCTCGACCGTCGTGGCGGCCGGCTCTTCGGCCTCGACGGTCGCGGCCGGTGCCTCCGCCGGCTCCTCGGCCGTCGTCGGCTCCGACGCGCTCGCCGTCTCCGACGTCTCGACCGCTGTCTCTGCCGCCTCGACCGCCGTCTCCCCGCTCCGCGCCTTCGGGACCTGCGGGTTGTCGAACGACGCCGCCACCAGGTCGTCCGCCGCGCGGCGGGCCGCCTCTTCCTCGGCGTCCGTCGACGCGGACGTAGCCGTGTCCGTCGTCGTCGCCGACACCGACGCGGACGCGTCCGTGGACGAGGCCTCACGCGTCTGGGCCGGGACGGAGGTCGCCGGGGTGTCCTCGCGGTCCCGGCCGAATACCTTGCGCAGCATGCTCCGAATACCCATGGGCGAACCCTTTCGCATGAGTGGGTGCAGTGTGAATGTCCGTACTGGGCGTTTCGGGACGTTCATCCCTGGCCAGGGCGGACACGTAAGGTTAGCGGCCACCCCCTCCCTCCCTTGTGACCCGGTCGCCCCCGGTTGCCGTGCATTCATTCGGCGTTCACTCCGGCGCCGCCCCTGTGCAGATGTGCGCACATAGCGTCGCGGCCGAAGGATTCCCGACACCATGTCGGCGCAGTGTGCGCCGGAGGAGGACGAAGTGCGCAAACTGCTGCCGCTCCTGAGCACGAACCCCCACGGAGGCGGCCGTTCCGCTCTCACCTGCCGGTTCCGGTGTGGTGACGCCTGCTTCCACGAGGTGCCCAACACCAGCGACAACGAGTACGTCGGCGACGTCATAGCCGGTGTGCTCTCCCGCCGTTCGGCCCTCCGCGCCGCCGCCGTCGTGACCGTCGCCTCCGCCGCCGGCGGTGCCGTCGTCCTCGGCAGCGCGCCGGACGCCGTCGCCCGCCCGCAGAAGCCGGGCCACGGCGGCGGCAAGGTCGACGGGGCCCGCGGCCTCCGGTTCGCCGCCGTCGCGCCGAACACCGCCGACCAGGTCACCGTCCCCGCCGGTTACGCGCAGAACGTGGTCATCCGCTGGGGTGAGCCGATCCTCCGCGGCACCCCCGCCTTCGACTCCGAGAAGCAGACCGCGAAGGCCCAGGCCGGCCAGTTCGGCTACAACAACGACTTCCTCTCCCTGCTGCCGCTGCGCGGGGAGCACCACCGCCAGGTCCTCGTCGCCAACCACGAGTACACCGACGAAGTCCTGATGTTCCGGGGCTACGACGCCGAGAACCCGACCCGCGAGCAGGTCGAGATCGCCTGGGCCGCGCACGGCCTGTCGGTCGTCGTCGTCCAGGAGGAGCACCGCTCCGGCAAGCTCACCCCGGTCACCCGCCACTACCTCAACCGGCGTCTGCACACCACCAGCGAGTTCGAGCTGACCGGCCCCGCCGCCGGCAGCGACCTGGTGAAGACGAGCGCCGACCCGGACGGCCGTATCGTCCTGGGCACGCTCAACAACTGCGCCGGTGGCACCACCCCGTGGGGCACCACCCTCCACGGCGAGGAGAACTTCAACCAGTACTTCGCGTACGGGAGCTCCGCCACCGACAAGCGGTACGGGGTCGGCACCGGTGCCTCCGAGAGGAAGTGGGAGCGGTTCGACTCGCGCTTCGACCTCCGCCAGGAGCCCAACGAGGTGCACCGCCAGGGCTGGGTCGTCGAGCTCGACCCGTACGACCCGGACTCCACGCCCCGCAAGCGCACCGCGCTCGGCCGCTTCAAGCACGAGGCCGCGCAGCCCCGTCTCACCGAGGACGGCCGCCCGGTCGTCTACATGGGCGACGACGAGCGCTTCGACTACTTCTACAAGTTCGTCTCGTCGAAGCGGATGAAGAAGGGGAACTCGCGCAGCGCCCGCGAGCACAACCTGACGCTCCTCGACGAGGGCACGCTGTACGTCGCCAAGCTGACCGGCGACTCCCCGGCCGCCGAGATCGACGGCACGGGCAAGCTGCCCAACGACGGCGAGTTCGACGGCAGCGGCCAGTGGATCCCGCTCGCCACCGCCACCGCCGACGGTGCCATCTCGCACGTCCCCGGCCTGACCGCCGACGAGGTGTTCGTCTTCACCCGTCTCGCCGGTGACAAGGTCGGCGCGACGAAGATGGACCGCCCCGAGGACGTCGAGCCGTCCCCGCGCAGCGGCCGCGTGTACGTCGCGCTCACCAACAACAGCAACCGGGGCAAGGGCACGAACCCGGGCGTCGACGAGGCCAACCCGCGCAACCTCAACAAGCACGGGCAGATCCTGGAGCTCGCCGAGCACTGGGACGACCCGGCCGCCGACGGCTTCGCCTGGCGTCTCTTCCTCGTCGCCGGCGACCCGAACGACCCGGCCACCTACTTCGCCGGCTTCCCCAAGGAGAAGGTCTCCCCGATCTCCTGCCCGGACAACGTCGCCTTCGACCCGCACGGCAACCTGTGGATCTCGACGGACGGCAACCAGCTCGGTTCGCACGACGGCCTGTTCGGCGTCGCCACGCAGGGCGAGCGGCGCGGTGAGCTGAAGCAGTTCCTGACCGTGCCGAAGGGCGCCGAGACCTGCGGCCCGATCATCCAGGACCGCCGCGTCCTGGTCTCGGTGCAGCACCCGGGCGAGCTCGACGGCGCCTCCGTCGAGAACCCGAAGTCGGAGTGGCCGGACGGGCCCGGCAAGATCGTCCGCCCGTCGGTCGTCTCCGTCTGGCGCACGGACGGCCGCGACATCGGCGTCTGATGACGCGGGGAGGGTCCGGGGGTGGAGCCCGTAAGCCTTACTCCACTCCCAGGCCCTCCCTGAACCGTACGAACTGCTCCTCCGGGTCCCCCGTGTACGCCCACGGCACCCACGCCGCCCGCGCGCCGAGCATCCCGAGCAGCTCGCGGGCGATCTCCACCTGGCCCGCGTAACAGGCCGCGTGCGCGAGGAAATGGAGGTCCCCGACCTCCTCCGGCGCCACCGGGCGGTCCGGCTCCCTGCCGCCGATCCAGCGCGCGTACGTGCGGCGCAGCTCCGTCACCGCCAGCTCGTGCTTCCAGTGCTGGTCGAAGCCCCGCACGGGACCCCGGCCGAGTGCCCCGTCCGCGATGTAGCGGTACTCCTCGACCCGGGCGACCTGCACCAGGACCGGCAGTGGGGAGCCGGGCGGCGCCACGCCCGCCGCGTCGCGCGCGAAGTCGTACATGCTGCCGTGCGTGCCGTGCCACCGCGCCGACCAGTAGCGCAGCACCTGGATGTGGCCCTCGGTGTTGTACGGGTCGCGGCGCCGCAACTCGTCGAACCAGTGGCGCAGTTCGCGGCGGGCCACCCCGCCCTCGTACAGCCTGGCCACCGACAGCAGGGACACCCAGGGCATGGGGTCGGCGGGCGCCGCTTCGGCCGCGCCCCGGCAGGCGTCGACGGCGGCGTCGATCCGGCCCCGCTCGACGGCCGCTCCCCGGCCGGCCGCGATGGCCGCGTCGAAGACCCGGACGACCTCGGTCGCGGCGCGCAGCACGGCGGCGTCGGGGTTGCCGGGCTCGGCCGCCCGCCAGGTCTCGACGGTGGAGCTGCCCGCGGCGGCGTGCGAGAGGAGCCGTATCCGGTGGGTGCGGCGTGCCCAGTCGTCGCCGGTGGCGGCGAGCAGGTCGCGGACTCCCTGCCAGCGGCCGATGACGATGTCGTGGCGCGCCTCGGTGAGGGCGCGGTCGCCGAAGTCCGGGTCGAAGTCGGGCGCGAAGCGCTCCGCTCGCGCCGTGCGCGCGGAGCGGCGGCGTACGGCCATGGGACCTCCAGATCGCGTTCTACTACGGTCTCGTGGGTGCTCAGAAGTCGGTGGCGTAGCTCTTGTCGTGGGCGCCGGTGCGGGCGCGCGGGGTGGCGGGGCCGGAGTCCTCGGTGGCGGCGAGCGCGCGGACCGCGTCCAGGCGGGCGGGGCGGTAGTAGTCGCTGCCCTTCCGCCAGTACACGAGCAGCGGCACGACGCCGAGGAGCAGCCCGCCGAGGCCGATGGTGAGGGCGGTGGTGGAGAGTTCGCCGAGGGACTCGACGAAGCACCAGAGCATGAAGCCGGAGCCGAGCAGCGGCCACAGGCCGCCGAGGACGAAGTTCCGTACGGAGCGCAGCAGGAGCGACTTGTACGCGACGACGGCGGCGATGCCCGCGAGGCCGTAGTAGAACGCGATCTGGAGGCCGATCGCGGCGACGGCGTCGCTGAGGATCCGCTGGACGGACTCGGCGGTCGCGGCGGCGACGAACATGAGGAGCGCGGCGCCGCCGACGGTGGCGATCGCGACCCACGGGGTGTTCCAGCGGCGGTGCACGGTGCCGAGCGCGGCGGGCAGGGTCCGGTCGCGGCCCATCGCGAAGAGCGAGCGGGTGACCTGGAGGAGGGTGGTCTCCAGGGTGGCGACGGTCGACAGGACGACGGCCACGACGAGGAGCTTGCCGCCGACACCGGGCCAGATCTCCTGGCCGAGGACGGCGAGGACGTTGGGTCCGGCGGTGCGGATCTCCTCGGCGGTCAGCAGGACGTTCACGGCGACGGTGAAGGCCTCGAAGAGGACGAAGACGAAGCCGACGCCGACGAGCGCGGCGAGTCCCGCCGTGCGGCGGCTGTTCCGGGTCTCCTCGCTGAGGTTGCTGGTGACGTCCCAGCCCCAGTAGTAGAACGCGGCGATGAGGGCGCCGGCGGCGAAGCCCTGGGGGCCGTCGAACTGGCCGAGGCCGAACCAGGACCAGTCGAAGGCGGTGGCCCGGCCCCGGTGCAGGACGGCGGCGAGGACGAAGCCGATGAGGATGACCATTTCGACGCCGGACATGACGAGTTGGGCCCGTACGGTGAGGCGGGCGCCGCCCAGGACGACGAGCAGCATCATCAGGAACCAGCCGGCGCCGACGGCCGCCGCGAGCGGGGTGTTGTCGGCGAGGTCCGGGTCGATCAGGGAGAGCGTGAGGGAGCCGGCGGGGAGCGAGCCCGCCACCATGAAGACGGTGGCGGCGAAGACGAGCGCCCAGCCGGAGAGGAAGCCGAGGAAGGGGTGGAGCGTGCGGCCCACCCAGGAGTAGCCGGCACCGGCGTTGACGTCGATGCGGCCGAGGCGGGCGTAGGCGAGCACGATGCCGAGCATCGGTATCGCGCAGTAGAGCAGGGCGGCGGGTCCGGCGAAGCCGACCGCGCCGAAGAGGACGGCGGTGGTCGCGGCCAGCGAGTAGGCGGGCGCGCTGCCCGCCACGGCCATCACGATCGTGTCGAACGTGCCGAGGACATTGGGCTGGAGCCCTCTGCTGTGGGTGGTGCGCATGGCGGAGTCCTCGGGGCGCGGGGGGTGAGGGGCGGGGCTGGTGGTGCGGTGGTGCGGTGGTGCGTCAAGGCGTTGGTGGTGCGGTGGTGCGGTAGGGCATTCGTGGTGCTGTGGTGCTGTGGTGCTGTGGTGCGTCAAGGCGTTCGTGGTGCGGTGGTAGGGCGGTGCGATCGTGGTGCGGTGGCGGCAGGGTGAAGTGGCCCGTCCGCCGGGTCGGTTGCGCGACGGCGGCGGGCGCGGATCACGGGGTAGCGCTGTGAATCCCGGCGAATATCGGTGAGATCGAGCGCATCGTAGTCGCCCGGGTGGCGTTCGGTAACGGCGGTGGGGAAGGTTCCGTTCCGTGACCGCCGGTAAGTCCTTCCGTACGCCCCTCGGGGGAGGTTTACCGCAGGTCGGGACCGGCGATGGCGCGGGCCGCGAGGACCTCCTGGCGGAGCGGCGCGAGGACTCCGCTCTCGTCGCCGGGGAGCTCCACGCGGACCTCCACGAGCGTGTCGGTGGAGCGCAGTCCGTCGGAGAGCTCGCGCAACTCGCGCTCCACGGCGGCGACCTCGGCGGGCTCGGGGGCCGGGGCGCCGTGGTCGACGCGGATCCGGGCCGCGGTCGTCGCGTCGACGATCCGCTCGACGGCGACGACGAGCGGCCACCAGGCGGCGGCGCGAGGGCCGGTGGGCGGCGGTTCGGTCAGGGCGCGCTGGAATTCGGAGCGGACGGTCGACAGGTCGCGGTAGAGCTTCCGCCGGGCCCGGTGCCGGGCGGTCCTGTCGTCGCCCGAGAAGGCGCCGTTCACGTACGCGGCGGTGTCGGCGACGGCGTCCGCGAGCCGGTCGCCGATGCGGGTGTGCCAGGACTCGGGCCAGAGGAGGTAGCCGGCGACCAGGGTGATCGCGCAGCCGATGAGCGAGTCGTAGAGGCGGGGCAGGACGAGGTCGAAGCCCTGGTGGTTGAGCATGTCGGAGAGCAGCAGGATGACCGGGGTGATGGCCGCGGTCTGGAAGGCGTACCCCTTCGCCGAGAAGGCCGGGATCAGGGCGGCGAGGACGACCATCACGGGCACGTCCCACCAGCCGCGCGGGACTTCGGAGAGGACGAGCGCGGCGAGGACGAGTCCTGCGGCGGTGCCGAAGGCGCGGAGGACGGCCCGGGAGAAGACCGAGCCGAAGTCGGGCTTCATGACGAAGGTGACGGTGAGCGCGACCCAGTAGGAGCGGGGGACGGCGATCAGCGAGACGAGGGCCTGGGCGAGGCCGATGCAGAGCGCGAGCCGCAGCCCGTACCGCCAGGAGGCCTCGGAGAGCAGGACGGCGCGGGCGGCCCTGCGGGCCCGGACGCGGAGTGCGGCGGGGCGGCCGAGGCGGTCGTCGACGTTGTACGGGTCGGGCTCCGCCTTGTGGACGACGGTCGCCGCGTAGCGCACGGCGTGGTCGACGGCCTTCTCCGCGGGCCGCTCGGGCGCGGGCAGGTCGAGGACGGGGGTGCCGGTGCGGCCCTCCTCGACGGCGTCGGCGAGCTCCCGTACGGCCGCGGGGATCGCGGCGGGCAGCGGGCCGATGAGCCGGACGCGGAGCTGGGCGGCGGGGGCGGCTTCCAGGAGCGGGACGAGGGCGTTGAGCTGGGCGAGCAGCCGGACGAGGTGCGGGGCGCGGCCGTGCTGGCGGGCGCGGCGGGCGAGGACCAGGTCGTAGGACTGGTTGAGGGAGGCGGTGACGGCGTGGCGCTGCTCGTCGTACGTGGGGGTGCCGGCGGCCTCGTAGAGCTCGGCGACGGCCCGGTAGGTGTCGGCGACGGCGGTGCGTTCGGGGGCGGTGCGGCGCAGGGGCCAGCCGAGGAGGGAGAGGAGGAGGACGAAGAGTCCGCCGACGCCGAGGAGCAGGGGTGCCTTCCACCACGGTCCGGGCATGGGGAGGCCCGCGCCGACCACGCAGTTGAGGAGGAGCAGCAGTCCCGAGACGGAGGCGACCGCGCCGATCGAGGAGATCATCCCGGAGACGAGCGCGACGAGGGTGACGGCGGCGACGGCGATCCAGCCGTGGCCGAAGACGAGGGTGCCGAGGGTGACGCCGAGGGCGCCGAAGAGCTGCGGCACGGCGATGTTGAAGATCCGCATCCGGTACGCGTCGGCGGTGTCGCCGATGACGCCGGAGAGGGCGCCCATGGAGACGAGGGCGCCGTAGACGGGCTGCTCGACGGCGAGTCCGACGGCGATCGGCGCGGAGAGCGCGACGGACGCGCGGAGGACGGCGGCCCAGGGGATGGGGGTGGGGGCGGGCTTGAGCCCGGCCGTGAGCCAGGTGGGCGGGGAGAGCCGTACGGGCCGAGCGGGGCGTGCCATGTCCCCAACTTACGTCGCGGCCTCGCGGACCCGAGTCCTCGACGGGGCGTCAGGCGGCGCGGCAGAGCGCCGATCGGTCGGCGGGGGCGGCGGCGGTGACCGTCGTGTGCACCGGGCGGGCGGAGGTCGTGGCGCGCGAGCGGTTCCGTGCGAAGACGACGAGGCGCAGCACCGCGAACCGCGCGGCACCGGCGAGCGCGGAGGCGGACAGGTAGACGACCTGTTCGAGCTTCGCGCCGGGCGCGGCCACCAGTTGCTGGAGCAGGAACATCGCCAGGCAGGTCACCGCGTACGCGGCCACGGCCGATCCGGCCGACTGCGTGTGCTGGCGCCAGGTGGCGCGCCCGCCCTTGCCGAAGGTGAAGCGGGCGTGCAGTTCGGTGGAGAGGAGCGTGGAGGCCATGGCTATCAGGGCGTTGGCCAGGAACCAGGGGATCCAGGAGGCGAGGCCGGTGACGGCGAAGCTGGAGGCGATCCCCACCCCGCCCCCGCAGAGCACGAAGCGGGCGAACGCGGTGATGGCGCCGGGTTTCTCACTCATGGCGCCATCATGGCACACGCGTGGCGCCATTGGAAACCATTCATGGCGCCTGTGGTGCCATGAATGGCGCCATGGTGGGCGTGGGCTCCTCATCGTGGCGCCACTGCCTGGAGCGGCGCACGGGGCGCACTCGACGAAGCGCGGCGCGCAGGGATTCAGGAGGGCAGGGGCAGGCGTCAGTTGCGGTAGGACTCGACCTCCGAGGCCGGGCGGAGGGCGGCCGTGTCCGGGTCCTCGCCGAATTCGGCCTTCGCACGGCGCTGGCGCAGCAGGTCCCAGCACTGGTCGAGCCTGACCTCAAGGTCGGCGAGCCGGGCGCGTTCCTCCGGGGGGAGGCCGCCCGTGCCCGCACGCTGCCGCAGGGCGCGTTCCTCCTCGACGAGGGCGCCGATGTCGCCCAGGATCTCCTCGTTGTCCATGCATTCAAGCGTGGCGGATCAGCGCTCTCCGCGCAGGTCGAGAGAGGTGAGGACGGCCCGGTGGTCGGAGCCGGCGAGGTCGAGGAAGCGGATGTTCCGGACGGTGAAGTTCCTGCTGACCAGGACGTGGTCGATCTGGGCGAACGGCGGCAGGGGGCCTTCCATGGGCCAGGTCGGCGTGCGGCTCGTGTCCGCGAGGCGGGCGGAGTCCAAGAGGTGGCCGACGTCCAGGATCCTGCGGAAGGCGGCGTGGTCCTGGGAGGCGTTGAAGTCCCCGGCGAGCAGCAGGGGGCCGGGCTCGTCCCGGGCGGCGTCCGCGATCCGGCCGAGCTCCCGCTTCCACGCGTCCACCTGGCCGGGCACCGGCGGCAGCGGGTGGGCGAGTTGGAGGCGTACGGGCATGCCGCCGATCTCGGCGGTGGCGCCCGGCATGCCCATCACCGCCGGGATGACCCGCCGGTCGGTGAGCGGGTAGGCGCTCAGCAGGACGGAGCCGGAGGCCCCGCCCGCGTCGACCGAGGCGTGGTGGGGGAGTTCGGTGGCGAAGGCCGTGGTCAGGGCGCGTCCGCAGGCGGTGTCGCACTCGGAGACGAACACGAGCTGCGGGTTCTCGCGCCGGATCGCCTCGGTCAGTGCCCCGGTGGCCTGGCCGTACTCGACGTTGGCGGCGAGGACGGTGACCCGGGTGATCGGCAGCCCGGAGGACATGACGAGCTGCGGCATGTACGGCAGGGAGCTCCAGCCGACCGCGCCGAGGACGACGACGGCGAGCAGCGTGAGCGCGCGCCGGCCGGCGAAGGCGGCGAGGAGCACGGCGAGCCCGGCGGGCACGGAGAGCCAGGGCAGCACGGAGAGCAGCTGCGGTACGGGGCTGATCCCGTCGGTGTCGAGGAGGCGGCAGGCGCTGATGACGGCGGGGACGACCAGGAGCAGCCCGGCGGCCCAGGCGGCGGGACGGCGCCTGGGCCGGAGGGGCGGTTCGGAGTGCGTCGCGGAGTCGTTCGCGGAATTGCCGGCCACGGGCTCGGCGGTCAGGGCTCGGTCCACGTCCTTCAGTGTCGCAAAGCCTGTGCGATTTCCGCGGTGGTTGCGCCCGAGAGCGTCCGATTGCTGCGGGCCGTACCGGACTTGGAGGCTCCCGGCTCGACGCCGTTGATGTTCAGGACGACCGAGTCGAGCAGATTCCCGCCGTCGTCACGGAAGTTGACCATGATCGTGTAGTCGGCGTTCTTGTCCTTCGGGTTGGTCGCCGTGATCTCGGCGACCGTGCGGTCCCCGTCGGTGCTCGTCTCCCCCGCCTTCACGTCGGCGGTGGCGTTCACCCCGTCCTTGACCTCGTTCATCTTCTCCTCGGCCGCCGAGGCGACGGCGGCCGTCGCGGAGGAGACGACGTCCCCGGCCGTGTCCGCGATGGTGTCGCAGCCGGTGAGGGCGAGGGCCGTCGTGGCGGCGAGGGCGAGGGTGAGTCCCGCGGTGCGTCGCATGGGCCGCCGCCTCAGAACTTCTCGTCGCGGCCGTAGGCGTCGTCCGTGGCCAGCGCCCAGATCACGAAGATCGAGATGGCCATGGAGAAGAGCGCCCACCACGGCTGGTACGGCAGGAAGAGGAACTGGAAGAGGACGTTGAGGGAGGCCAGCGCGATGCCGGCGACCCGTCCCCACTCGGCGCCCTTGAGGATGCCGTAGCCGGCGATGGCGAGGATGACGCCGAGGATCAGGTGGATCCAGCCCCAGGTGGTGAGGTTGAACTTGAAGACGTAGTCGCCGACCCGGGTGTAGACGTCGTCCTCGGCGATCCCGGCGATGCCCTGGAAGACGTCCATGAATCCCGTGACCAGCATGAGGACACCGGCGAAGAGGGTGCCGCCGCTGGCCCAGGCTCCGGCGGTGCTCGGCTTGCGGGGTGCTGTGTTCTGGCTCATGACCCCATCGTGGGAGCGATCGTACGATTCCGAACTTTCAGTTGAGCCGAACGAGTGAGCGAAGGTAGGAGTCGAGTACGGCGTCGAATTCCTCGGGCCGTTCCAGGTTGGGCAGGTGCGCGGCCCGCTCGATCACGGCGAGCGTGGAGTCGGGCAGCAGCGCGTGCATCTCCTCCGCGTCCTCGACCGGCGTGTACGTGTCGTCCCGGCCGACCACGACGAGCGCGGGGACGGCGACGGTGGTGAGCGACTCGCGGTAGTCGGGTCGCTCGGCCCGGCCCCGCAGGGCCGCCGCGGCGCCTGCGGGGTCGGTCGCGCACATCATGCGGTGGACGTGCGGCGCGGCATGGGTGTTGTACGGGGCGACCATCCGGTCCAGGACCTCGTCGGCGTACCCCTGCATCCCCTCCTTGAGCAGCCGGTCGGCCATGGCGTTCCGCACGGCCTTGCCCTCCTCGGTCTCGGCGGCGGGGAAGGTGTCGGCGAGGACGAGGCCGCGGACGCGCTCGGGGTGGCGGCGGTGGAGCTCCATGGCGATCTGGCCGCCCATGGAGAGGCCGGCGACGACGGCCTCCTCGATCCCCAGGTCGTCGAGGAGGGTGACGAGGTCCTCGGCGAAGTCGCCGAGGCCGGTGACCTCGGGCATCGCGCCGAGCGGGGTGATGCCGTAGCCGCGCAGGTCGGGGGCGATCACCCGGTGCGTGAGCGAGAAACGGTCGATCTGGGGCTGCCACATCGTGTGGTCGAAGGGGTGGCCGTGGACGAGGAGGAGCGCGGGGCCGCTGCCCCGGTCCTCGAAGTAGAGCCGGGTGGCGAGGGTGTCGGTGAAGCGCATGACGGCAGGCTAGGCAGCGGCAATCGCTCGGTGCAATGAGATCTTTGCTCTCGGTGCAATCGTGGGAGGGGACGGCATGGACGAGTACCGGAGGATCGCGGACCGGGTCGAGGCGGCCGTACGGGACGGGCGGCTGCGGCCCGGCGACCGGCTGCCGCCGCAGCGGGTCTTCGCCCGCCGCCACCGGATCGCGAACTCGACGGCCATCCGCGTCTACGGAGAGCTCGCCCGCCGCGGCCTGGTCGTCGGCGAGGTCGGCCGCGGCACCTTCGTCCGGGCCGCGCCGCCGCTGCCCGGACCCGCGCTCGCCGAGGCCACCGGCGCCGCGCCCGTCGACCTCCAGCTCAACTACCCGGTCGCGGAGGGGCAGTCGGAGCTGATGGCCCGCGCGCTCGCGGCGCTCGCCCGGCCCGACGTCCTGGCCGAGGCCGTCTCGGGCCCGGCCGCCGCCACCGGCACCCCGGAGGCCCGGGAAGCGGCGGCGTCCGTCCTCGCCCGGCCCGGCTGGGCGCCGGACCCGGAGAGCGTCCTCTTCGCCGGGAACGGCCGCCAGGCCATCGCCGCCGCGCTCTCCGCACTCGTCCCGCCCGGCGGCCGACTGGGCGTCGAAGCCCTCACGTATCCGCTGGTCAAGGCGGTGGCCGACCGGCTCGGCATCCGGCTCGTGCCGCTCGCCCTCGACGCGGAGGGGGTCCGGCCGGAGGCGCTCGCGGCGACCCACCGGGCGACCCCGCTGGCCGCCGTCTACCTCCAGCCGACCCTGCACAACCCGCTCTCCGCGACGGCGGGCGAAGGCCGCCGGGCCGAACTGGCCGAGCTGCTGCGCCGCCTGGACCTGACGGCGGTCGAGGACACCACCTGGGCCTTCCTCGTGCCGGACGCGCCCGCGCCGCTCGCCGCCCTCGCCCCCGAGCGGGTCCTGCTGGTGGACAGCCTCTCCAAGCGGCTCGCCCCCGGCCTGACCGTCGGCTACCTCGTCGTGCCCGCGCGGCTGCGGGCGGCGGCGGGCGACGCGCTGCGCTCGGGTGCCTGGACGGCGGGCGGGCTCGCGCTCGCGGCCGCGACCCGCTGGGCCGGGGACGGCACGGTCGCCGAGGCCGTCGCCGCCAAGCGCGCGGACACGGCGGCGCGGCACGCCCTGGTCCTGCGCCACCTCGGCGGCCACGCCGTACGGACCTCCCCGCACGCCTACTACTGCTGGTGGGAGCTGCCCGCGCCCTGGCGGGCGGAGACCTTCGCGGCGGCGGCCGAGCGCGCGGGCGTGGCGGTCACCCCCGGGAGCGCCTTCGCGGTCGGCCCCGGCACGGCCCCGGACGCGATCCGGGTGGGCCTCGCCTCGCCGCCCCGCGCGGTCCTGGACGGGGCGCTGGGCCGCCTGGCGGCGCTGGCCGGGGGAGTGGCCTGAGGGTGCGCGGGTGAACGACTTCGCACCCACCACCGCCGACTCTTCGCCCGCCGCCGTCACCGACCAGCGCGTCATCACCAACCCCGCCACGCTCCACGACCCCACCCCCTTCGGCTACAGCCACGCCGTCTCCGCGCCGGGCGAGCTCGTCTTCATCGGCGGTCAGTACGCCTCCGACGCCACCGGAGCCCCCGTCCCCGGGGACTTCGCCGCCCAGGTCGAGCTCTCGCTCACCCACCTGCGGCTCGCCCTGGAGGGCGTCGGCCTCGGCCTCGACCACGTCGTCCGCCTCGGCTCGTACATCGTCGAGCACGACCTCGCCAAGCTGGAGGTCCTCGGCAAGGCCCTGCACGCGCACTTCGGCGAGCGGCTGCCCGCGCAGACCCTCAGCGGGGTCGCGGCGCTCGCCCTGCCGGGCATGCTCTTCGAGATCGACGCCGTCGCCGTCCGGCCCCCGAGCGCCTGATCCACTTGCGGGGCGCCGGGCGCGGGTGTGCCCTGGAGGGTGCGGGGGCGAGAGACGAAGGAGCTCATGCCATGGCCGCACACGCAGCGGTACCGGCCCGGCGCCGGGCGAGCGCTACGAGCAGCACGAGCAGGACCTACGGCTGGATACTGCCCGCCGTACTCGGCGTCTTCTACGGCTGGTACGCGGCCTTCATCGCGAAGTCCGGCTCCCCGGTCAGCTGGGGACAGTTCTGGCTCGGACTGATCTCGGCGGTCGTGCTCGCCACGGCGGTGTACGGGCTGCACCGCGTCGGGCACAGACTGCCGCGCGAGCTCCACGCGGCGGCCTGGGGCAGCCTCGCGGGCATCGCGGTCGGCTTCCTCTACAGCCTGTCCGACGTGAGCATCCTGTCGGCGACCGTCCTCGGCCTGATCATCGGGGCGGGCGTCACCGCCGGCGCGTTCTACCTCTACTACACCCACGAGGACGCCGCGGGCCGCCCGGCGCCGTACTGACCCCGACCCTGACCCCGACCCGCTGAGGTCCGGCGCCGGCAGTACGAGGCCGCCACGGCGGCGACGAGCACCGGCCGGGCCGGCAGGGGCGTGTAGCAGGCGATCAGCAGGGCGTCCTGCGCCGGAGAGGCGGGGATGCCGGGCCCGAGGTCCGCGATCGAGGCGTACACGCCCCACGCGACGATCGCGCACAGCCCCGCCACCCCGGCGAAGGCCGCGCCCGTCGCGGCCCTCGGGTTCACCCGGCGCCCGCCGAGGAAGGGCATCCACCGGGGGAAGACCTCGCCCCAGGAGCGGACGAGCCCCAGGGTGAGGAAGGCCGGCGGCGCTCCTCCGCCGTGGCGAGAAGCGGAGAGCCGACGGAGACTGGGAGAAGCGCTCTCTTTCCGAGCAAGGAGAGGTCCGTACTCCCTTCGTCCCGGAGGAACGGCATGACCACCGACCTCGCCATCGAGACCGAAGGCCTGGTCAAGGTCTTCGGTACGAACCGCGCCGTCGACGGCATCGACCTGCACGTCCCCGCCGGCACGGTCTACGGCGTCCTCGGCCCCAACGGCGCCGGCAAGACCACCGCCGTCAAGATGCTCGCGACCCTCCTCCGCCCCGACGGCGGCCGGGCCAGCGTCTTCGGCAAGGACGTCGTGAAGGACGCCGACGCCGTACGCGGCCGGGTCAGCCTCACCGGCCAGTACGCCTCCGTCGACGAGGACCTCACCGGCACCGAGAACCTGGTCCTGCTCGGCAGGCTCCTCGGCCACACCCGCCCCGACGCCCGCGAGCGGTCCGGGCAGCTGCTCGCCGCGTTCGGCCTGGCGGAGGCGGCGGACAAGCAGATCAAGAACTACTCGGGCGGCATGCGGCGCCGCATCGACATCGCCGCGTCCATCCTCAACACCCCCGACCTGCTGTTCCTCGACGAACCGACGACCGGCCTCGACCCGCGCAGCCGCAACCAGGTCTGGGACATCGTCCGCGCGGTCGTCGCCCAGGGCACGACGGTCCTCCTCACCACGCAGTACCTGGACGAGGCGGACCAGCTGGCGTCCCGCATCGCCGTCATCGACCACGGCAAGGTGATCGCGGAGGGCACGAAGGGCGAGCTGAAGGCCTCCGTCGGCTCGGGTTCGGTGCACGTACGCCTCCGGGACCCCGAGCAGCGCCCCGAGGCCGAGCGGGTCCTCCGGAGCTCCCTCAACGCCACCGTCCAGCTCGACCCCGACCCCGTCGCGCTGACCGCCACCGTCAACGGCCACGGGACGGACCTGGGCGCCGCCGAGCAGGCCGCCCGCGCCCTCGCCGAGCTGTCCAGGGCCGGGATCACGGTCGACAACTTCGCGCTGGGACAGCCGAGCCTCGACGAGGTCTTCCTCGCCCTCACCGACCGGAAGGGAACGACGGCATGAGCACCGGCACCACCGTCACCACCGGCAAGGACACGCAGACGACCGACGCCCTCGACTTCGTCGCCCCGAAGGCGGACGAACTCGCTGCGCTGTTCACGGGACGGGCCCGTCCGCCGCGCCCCGGCGCACTCGCCGCGTCGCTGACCTTCGGCTGGCGGGCGATGCTGAAGATCAAGCACGTGCCGGAGCAGCTGTTCGACGTGACGGCGTTCCCGATCATGATGGTGCTGATGTACACGTACCTCTTCGGGGGCGCGCTGGCCGGCTCGGTCGACGAGTACATCCAGTTCCTGCTGCCGGGCATCCTCGTGATGAGCGTCGTGATGATCACGATGTACACGGGCGTCTCGGTCAACACCGACATCGAGAAGGGCGTCTTCGACCGCTTCCGCACCCTGCCGATCTGGCGGCCCGCGCCGATGGTCGGCTACCTCCTCGGCGACGTCGTCCGCTATCTGATCGCCTCGGCGGTCATGCTCACGGTCGGCGTGATCATCGGCTACCGGCCGGACGGCGGGCTGCCGGGCATCCTGCTCGGCGTCGCGCTGCTGCTGGTGTTCTCGTTCGCGTTCTCGTGGATCTGGACGATGTTCGGCCTGCTGCTGCGCAGTGAGAAGTCCGTCATGGGCGTCTCGATGATGGTGATCTTCCCCCTCACCTTCCTCTCCAACGTCTTCGTCGACCCGAAGACGATGCCGGGCTGGCTCCAGGCCTTCGTGAACAACAACCCGGTGACCCATCTCGCGACGGCGGTACGCGAGTTGATGGCGGGCAACTGGCCGGGCGCGGACATCGCCTGGACGCTGGGCTGGTCGGCGCTGTTCGTGGTCGTCTTCGGCTCGTTCACGATGAGGCTGTACAACCGGAAGTAGCGCCGGCGGGGGGATGTTGACCTTCCCCGCGGGGGAAGGCCCAGCATCGGCGGTGCCGGAGGCCGACGGGGCGTCCGGTACGGGGAGGTGGCACGCCGGTGGAACGGCTCATGACGATCGGGGAGTTCGCCCGCGCGTCCCGGCTCTCCGCCAAGGCGCTGCGCCGCTACGACGAGCTCGGCCTGCTGACACCCGCCCGCGTCGACGCGTACAGCGGCTACCGCTACTACGCGGGGGCGCAGGTGGAGCGGGCGCGCCTGGTGGCCTGGCTGCGGCGGATCGGGATGCCGCTCGCCGAGGTCCGGGACGTGTGCGCGCTGCACGGTACGGACCCGGGGGCGGCGGCCCGCACGGTCCGCGCCTACTGGGCGCGGGTCGAGGCGGAGACGGCGGCGCGGCGGGACCTGGCGGCCTCCCTGGTGGACCGGTTGGGAGGACCCACGGACATGACGACGACGATGAACGCACGGCCGTACGGCCTGCTCTCCGCCGCGCTCTCGGAGCGCGGACGGGTGCGGGCGAGCAACCAGGACCGGGCGCACGCGGGACCGCGGCTGCTCGCCGTCGCGGACGGCTACGGGGAGGCGGGGGAGAGGGCGGCGACGGCCGCGCTCGCGGAGATCGAGGCGCTGCTCCCGGCGCCCGAACGGCCGGGCGACCTGCTCAACGCCCTGGAGGAGGGCGTCCGCCGCGCGGACACGGCGGTCGGGGCTGCCGCGCCCGGCTCGGGGACGACCCTGACGGCCGGGGTGTGGACGGGCGACCGGCTCGCGCTCGCCCACGTCGGGGACGGGCGGGCGTACCTCCTGCGCGACGGCGCGCTCAGGCGCCTCACCCGGGACCACACGGTCGTCCAGGAGCGGGTGGAGGCCGGCGAGCTCGACCCGGCGGAGGCGGCGGCGCACCCGGACCGGGCGCTGCTCCTGCGGGCCCTCGACGGCGCGGACGGCGGCCCCGTACCGGATCTGACCCTGTACGAGGGGAAGCCCGGCGACCGCTGGCTGCTGTGCACGGACGGCCTCTCGGCGGTCGTGCCGGAGGCGGAGCTGCACGGGGTCCTCGCGGCGGGCGCCGGCCCCGAGGACACGGTCCGGGCGCTCGCCGACCTGGCGCTCGCGGACGGGCGGGGCGGCCCGGACAACGTGTCCTGCGTGGTGGCGGACGTCGTGCCGTAGGGGGGCGCTAGCCCGCCGTGCTAGCCCGCCGTGCGCGGAGTCGTCTGCTGGACGGCCCAGCGGTTGCCGTCGGGGTCGGCGAAGTAGACGAAGGAGCCCCAGGGCTGGTCGTCGATCTCGGTGACCTCGATGCCGCGGGCGGTGAGGTCGGCGTGGGCTTTCTCGATGTCGGTGACGACGACCTGCATGTTGTCGAGGGAGCCCGGGGCCATCTCCGTGATGCCCTTGCCGAAGGCGATCGAGCAGGCCGAGCCGGGCGGGGTCATCTGGACGAAGCGGATGTCGTCGCTGACCGGGATGTCGTGGTCGGCGTGGAAGCCGACCTGCTCGTAGAAGGCCTTGGCGCGGTCGATGTCGGTGACGGGGACGCCGATCAGTTCCAGCTTGATGTCCATGGTGGTCACTCTCCGCGGACGACGACGACGGGGCAGGGGGAGTGCTGGGTGACGTGGGACGAGACCGAGCCGAGGACCGCCGCCTTGAAGCCGCTATAGCCGCGGTCGCCGACGACGAGGAGCGTCGCGCCCTTCGCCGCGTCGAGCAGGGCCTGCGGGGCGTTGCCGCCGATCACCGTGCGGGTGGTCGCGGCGGCGACCTTCGGGTCGAGGGCCGTGTCCAGGGACTCGTCGAGGATCTGCTTGGCGAGCCGCTCGGGGTCGAACTCCGGCGGTACGCCCGGCATGAGCGTCGCCCAGGAGGCCGGGTACTCCCAGCTGATCACCGCCTGGAGGGAGTCCCCGGTGAGGGCGGCCTGCGCGGCCGCCCACTTCAGCGCCTTCAGGGAAGGCGCCGATCCGTCCACACCCACCACGATCCTGCCGCCGGCCATCGCCGACCTCCGTTCGTTGTCGGGAACCCCAGGGAATGCAGGGCAGCTCCCTCACAACGTAACAAACAGGTCAATCCAGTCGCAGGTCGGCCAACTGCTTCTCGAAGGGGACGATCTCGTCCTCCTCGGCCGACCGCGACGGCCGCGCCGCGACCGCGTCCGCCAGTTCGTGGCCCGCCCGGGTGATGCGGGACGGCAGGCCATCTGTGTACTCGTCGCCGCCCGAGCCCCAGTCCTCCGAGGCCGCGTAGACGGCGGTCGGGACGACGTGGGCCCGCAGGTAGGCGAAGAGCGGGCGCAGGGCGTGGTCCAGGACGAGGGAGTGGCGGGCGGTGCCGCCGGTCGCGCCGACGAGGACGGGGGTGCCGGTCAGGGCCGCCGGGTCGATCAGGTCGAAGAACGACTTGAAGAGACCGCTGTACGAGGCCGTGAAGACCGGGGTCACCGCGACGACCCCGTCCGCGCCGGTCACCGCGTCGATCGCGTCCTGGAGCTTCTCCGAGGGGAAGCCGGTGACGAAGTTCTTCGCGATGTCGAGGGCCAGGTCGCGCAGTTCGACGACCTGGACGTCGACGGCGTACTCCTGCTCGGCCAGCCGGTACCGGGCGGCCTGGAGCAGCCGGTCGGCGAGCAGCCGGGTGGAGGAGGGCGCGCTGAGTCCGGCGGAGACCGCGACCAGCTTCAGGGTCTGCATGACCTCATGCCTCCTTCGTGCGTACGGCGGGGTGGAGCGGGGCGGTGGCGGGGACGCCGGCCGGGCGCAGGTTGGCGAACTCCTTGCGCAGGACCGGGACGACCTCCTCGCCGAGGATGTCGAGCTGCTCCAGGACGGTCTTGAGGGGCAGTCCCGCGTGGTCGACGAGGAACAGCTGGCGCTGGTAGTCGCCCACGTAGTCGCGGAAGGACAGGGTGCGCTCGATGACCTCCTGCGGGGAGCCGACGGTCAGCGGGGTCTCCCGGGAGAACTCCTCCAGGGACGGGCCGTGGCCGTAGACGGGCGCGTTGTCGAAGTACGGGCGGAACTCCCGTACCGCGTCCTGGGAGTTCTTGCGCATGAAGATCTGGCCGCCGAGGCCGACGATGGCCTGCTCGGGGGTGCCGTGGCCGTAGTGCGCGTACCGCTGCCGGTAGAGCCGGACCATCTTCTCGGTGTGCTGCTTGGGCCAGAAGATGTGGTTCGCGAAGAAGCCGTCGCCGTAGTAGGCGGCCTGCTCGGCGATCTCGGGGGAGCGGATGGAGCCGTGCCAGACGAACGGCGGGACGCCGTCGAGGGGGCGCGGGGTGGACGTGAAGCCCTGGAGGGCCGTGCGGAACTTGCCCTCCCAGTCGACCACGTCCTCCCTCCACAGCTTGTGGAGGAGCGCGTAGTTCTCGATGGCGAGCGGGATGCCCTGGCGGATGTCCTGCCCGAACCACGGGTAGACCGGCCCGGTGTTGCCGCGGCCCATCATCAGGTCCACGCGGCCCTCGGCGAGGTGCTGGAGCGTCGCGTAGTCCTCGGCGATCTTCACCGGGTCGTTGGTGGTGATGAGGGTCGTGGACGTGGAGAGGATCAGGTTCTCCGTGCGGGCGGCGATGTGCCCGAGGAGGGTGGTGGGGGAGGAGGGCACGAAGGGCGGGTTGTGGTGCTCGCCGGTGGCGAAGACGTCCAGCCCGACCTCCTCGGCCTTGAGCGCGATGGCGACGGTGTCCTTGATCCGCTCGTGCTCGGTGGGGGTGCGGCCGGTGGTGGGGTCGGTCGTCACGTCGCCGACGGTGAAGATCCCGAACTGCATCGTGCTCACCTCTCGCGTTCCTGTTTCCCGGCCCCGATCCGGACCAGTGGTTGAATCTTAAACCATCACGTCCAACGGTGCGACCCCTCTCCGTATTCCGGCCCGCCCCCGGCCCGCCCCGGCCCGTACCCTGGAGCGCATGACCGACAAGACGTACGACAACGAACGCTGGAAGGAGCGGGGCGTGATGCTCCGCGTCTTCGTGTACGTCTTCGCCACCCACGCCTTCGCCGGCTTCGTCTGGCTCCTCTTCTACGTGGGGCAGAACGCCCAGAAGTAGCACTTGCGTGGCCTGCCCCACGTGAAGCCGACGTGCTTGCGAGAGGGGGCTCGGCCGCTCGAAGCGAACGCGCGTTCCTTCGATCGCTGGGTGGTGTGGTGGTCGGAAATCGGGACATGAGTGTGCGGTGCTCGCACGTACGGTGCTCGCGGAAGGTTCGGGAAGTGGCGACATCCGGGGCCCGGCGAGGCGGGTACATGTGACATGGGGGCGATCATGGATGTGGCCCGGTACACGTACCGGCTTCGTGTGTCGCCCACGGCGCAGGCCGCGTTGCTGGCGGAGTGGGACCGGAACCGTTGGGTCTGGAACGAGTGCGTCGCCAAGTCCAAGCATGTGCACGAGCGCAACAAGGCCACGGGTGAGAGGGAGACGTGTGGCCCCGCGCAGCTCGACAGGATGCTGACACAGGCCCGGCTGAGTACCCCTTGGCTACGTGAGGGATCCTCGGTTTCGCAGCAGCAGATCATCCGTGACTTCAGCGCCTCCCGCGCCAAAGCACAGAAGGACATCAAGGACCGGCTGCCGACGCACAGGCGAGCGGGGATGCCCAGATACAAGAGGAAGCGGGAGACCGACCCGAGCCTGAACTACACCCGACGCGGATTCCGTATCAAGAACGGTCTCCTATGCCTGGCGGGTGGGATCGTGCTGAGGGTGGTGTGGTCGAGGGATCTCCCGGCCGACCCGTCCAGCGTGCGGGTGTACCGCGATGTCATCGGGCACTGGCACTGTTCGTTCGTCGTTCCCGCCCCGGTCGAACCGCTGCCCGCGACCGGTCGGGTGATCGGTGTCGACTGGGGTGTGACGGAGACCGCAACCACCACGTCCGATGCGCATGATCTGGCGCATGCCGAGTACGGCAAGAAGGCCCAGCCGAGGTTGACGCGCTACGACCGGATGATGGCCCGGCGCAAGCCGAAGAAGGGTGAGGCCGCCTCGAAGGGATACCGCGAGGCGAAACAATTGCGCGCCAAGCAGCACAAGAAGGTCGCGCGTCGACGAGAGGACACCGCACGCAAGTGGGCCAAGCGTGTGGTCCGTGACCATGACGCCATCGCAGTGGAGGACTTCCGGCCGAAGTTCCTGGCCAAGACCACCATGGCCAGGAAAGCCGCAGACGCCGCCATCGGCATCACCAAGCGAGTCCTGATCGAGATGGGCCGCAAGCACGGTCGTACCGTGCACCTGGTACACCCCGCGCACACCACGATGGACTGCGCGCAGTGCGGAGCGAGAGCCAAGCACGTCCTGCCGCTGGGGATGCGTGTCTACACCTGCTCCGTATGTGGAGTTTCGTTTCCTCGGGACAAGAACTCCGCCCGCGTGATGCTCGTCAGGGCTGGTCTGTGCCCTGCTGGCGCTGAGGACATAAGACCTGGTGAGGCGCTGCCCCACCAGGCCGTCTGAGCCAGGAATTCCCTCCCTTCGGGCGGGAAGCAGTCAAGTAGAGTCCCGGACGTGAACGCTGCGATATCGGTCGTCGGAATCGGCGCGGACGGCTGGGACGGACTCCCCGAGCGCTCCCGCCGCGTGCTGCAGGCCGCCGAGGTCCTCATCGGCGCCCCCCGCCAGCTCGCTCTCCTCCCCGCCGGCGAGTGCCCCGGCGAGCGGATCGCCTGGCCCTCCCCCCTCCGGCCCGCCGTCCCCGGACTGCTCGCCGCCCACGAGGGCCGCGAGGTCGCCGTCCTCGCCAGCGGGGACCCGTCCTTCTACGGGATCGCCCGCACGCTGACGGAGATCCTCGGGTCCGACCGCCTCCGCGTCCACCCGCACCCGTCCTCCGTCTCGTACGCCTGCGCCCGCCTCGGCTGGCCCCTGGAGGACACCGAGACCGTCTCCCTCGTCGCCAGGCCGCTCGCCGCGCTCTCCGCCGCCCTCCACCCCGGCCGCCGGCTCCTCGTCCTCGGCGAAGGCCCCGGCACCCCCGCCGAGGTCGCCGCGCTGCTGCGCCGCACCGGCTGGGGCGGCACCCGCGTCCGCGTCCTCGAACAGCTCGGCGGGCCCGCCGAGCGGCTCCTCGACGCGACCGCCGCCGACTGGCCGTACGAGCGGACCGACGCCCTCCACGTCCTCGCCCTCGACTGCGTACGCGACCCGGACACCCTCCGGCTCGGCGCCGCGCCCGGCCTGCCCGACGAGGCGTACGAGCACGACGGACAGCTCACCAAGCGGTACGTCCGCGCCGCCACGCTCGCCGCGCTCGCCCCCGCCCCCGGCGAACTCCTCTGGGACATCGGCGGCGGCTCCGGCTCCATCGGCATCGAATGGATGCGCACCCACCGCACCTGCCGGGCGATCGCCGTCGAGAAGTCCCCGGAGCGCGCCGCGCGCATCACCCGTAACGCCGACGCCCTCGGCGTCCCCGCCCTGCGCGTCGTCACCGCGAAGGCACCGGAGGGGCTCGACGGCCTCCCCGCCCCCGACGCCGTCTTCATCGGCGGCGGCCTCACCGTCCCCGGCCTGCTCGACGCCTGCTGGGACGCGCTCCCGCCCGGCGGCCGGCTCGTCGCCAACACCGTCACCCTCGAATCCGAGGCGCTGCTCGCCGACCGCTACCGCCGCCACGGCGGCGAACTGGTCCGGCTCGCCGTCGCCGCGGCCGTGCCGGTGGGCGGGTTCACGGGCTGGCGCCAGGCGATGCCCGTCACGCAGTGGTCCGTCACCAAGTCAGGAGAACGAGCATGACCGTCTACTTCATCGGAGCGGGCCCGGGCGCCGCCGACCTCATCACCGTGCGCGGCGCGCGGACCCTCGCGAAGTGCGGGGTCTGCCTCTACGCCGGTTCCCTCGTTCCCACCGAGCTGCTCGCCGAATGCCCGCCGGAGGCCAGGCTCGTCGACACGGCCCAGCTCGACCTGGACCGGATCGTCGCGGAGATCGCCGCCGCCCACGAGGCCGGCCAGGACGTCGCCCGCCTGCACTCCGGCGACCCGTCCGTCTTCAGCGCGGTGGCGGAGCAGATGCGCCGCCTCGACGCGCTGGAGATCCCGTACGAGGTCGTGCCGGGCGTCCCGGCGTTCGCGGCGGCGGCCGCGGCGCTGAAGCGGGAGCTGACCGTCCCCACCGTCGGCCAGACGGTGATCCTCACCCGGATCGCCCAGCAGGCCACCCCGATGCCCGAGGGCGAGGACCTCGCGACCCTCGGCCGCAGCGGCGCCCTGCTCGTCCTCCACCTCGGCGCCCGCTACGTCGACCGGATCGTCTCCGAGCTCGTCCCCCACTACGGCGCGGACTGCCCGGCCGCCGTCGTGGCGATGGCCAGCCGCCCCGACGAGCTCGTCCTGCGGGGCACCCTGGAGGACATCGCGGGCCAGGTGAAGGACGCCGGCATCACGAAGACGGCGGTGATCCTGGTCGGCCGCACGCTCGCGGCGAAGGAGTTCCGCGACAGCCACCTGTACGACCCGGCGCGCGACCGTCACGTGTGCTGACCGCCGCATCCACGGCCCCGTCTGCTCACGGCCGCATCCGCTGACGGACCCGTCCGCTGACCGCGCGCGGCGGGGCCCCGAGGAGTCCGATCCCCGGGGCCCCGCCGCGTCCGCCGCCCTACGCGTTCGGCCGCTTGCCGTGATTCGCGTTCTTCTTCTTGCGGGCGCGCCGCTTGTTGCCTCGCTTCGCCATGGGACTCCCTCTCGCTCGTGGGGGGTATGTCCCGGTAAGCCTAGGTTCGGGCCGAGGGGGCCGCACGTCGGCCGCCGGGGCCGTGTTGTCTCATGGACCGGTGACTGTCTACGACGTGGCCCGGGCGCTGCCGGGCATCGAGGAACTGCGCGACCACTCCCGGGGGCTCGCGATGCTGGACGCCGTCCTCTGCCCGGAGTGGGAGGGCCGGTACTACTCCTTCGACGCGCACTGGTCGGAGAGCGAGCAGCTGGCGTCGATGAAGGACGGCCAGGGCGGTGAGTACACGATCGTCCTCTCGCCGGCGGGGGCGTACGCGCGCGTCTTCGACCACGAGTCGCCGCTGAGCCCGTTCGGGCCGCTCGCGGACGGGCAGACCTGGCCCGGGGTGCTCGACGGGGTCCCGGAGGCCTTCCGGGAGTACCTGACGGAGCCCGCCTTCACGGACGAGGACGGGGTGCACGTGACCACCGCCTGCCTGTGGCGCGAGACCGCGGACACGGCCTGGCGGACGGGACCGGTCGCCTTCCCCGACCTCGACGACCACGAGGACCCGGACGGCTCCGGCCGCCTCCTCCACCTGCTCGTGGACCGTTCGGCCGAGGCGTACGCGGAGTGGGCCGCGGACTACTACGAACGGCCCGTCGACCTCGAAGCCGTACGCCACGTCCTCGCCCTCCGCCCCCTGACCCCGGAGCTCGTGGCGACCCTCAATCCGGAGACCGACCTAGCGGGCCTCGCGGAGGACGTACGGGAGATCGGCTACCCGGCCTGAGAGCCCCGTCGAGCCGGTGCCCACTCCGGTGCCAGGATCGACATCACCGTCGCGTCCACCCGTTCGCCCTCCCACAGCAGGGCCCCGCGCAGGACGCCCTCGGCGGTGAAGCCGGCCTTCTCGTAGGCGCGGCGGGCGCGGGGGTTGAAGGCGTAGACCTCCAGGGAGATCCGGTGGAGGCCGAGCGCCTCGAAGCCGTGGCCGACGATCAGACGGGTCGCCTCCGTACCGAGTCCGCGGCCGACGGCGTCCGGGACGAAGACGATGCGGAACGAACAGCTCTCGTTCTCCTCGTCCCACTCGTTGAGCACGGCCTCGCCGACGACCCGGCCCGTCGCCCGCTCCACGACCGCGAGGTCGAGGCGGTCGTCCTGCGCGCCCCGGGAGGCGTACCACTTCCGGAGCGCCGGCTCCTCGAAGTGCGTGTGGCAGCCGGTCAGCCGCATGACCTCCGCGTCCTCGTAGAGCGGCAGCAGCGCGGGCACGTCCTCCTCGGTGACGGGACGGAGGATCACCAGGTCACCGGGGAGGGTGGGCTTGTGCGAGAAGTCGGTCATCCCCGGATTCTCCGCGGCGGGAGTCTGCGCTGTCGCGGCGATTTACGCGCCGCGTCGGGCGTCGTCGGGCTACGAGTCGCCCGGCCCCCGTACCGACGAGCGGCCCACGACCGTGCCCGCTCGGTCGATGCAGATCACGTCCACCGCGACCGGCGCGCCGCGCAGGACCGCGAGGGACTCGTCGCGGGCGCGGGCGGCGACGAGGTCGCCGAGGGGCACGCCGGCGGCCTCGCAGAGGCGGAGGGCGGCGAGGCCCGTGTTCGCCTCGGCGATCTCCGCCGCCAGGGACTCCGAGGCGCCGCCGGTGCGGGCCAGGTCGGCGAGGAAGCCCTTGTCCACCTGGGAGCGGGCCGAGTGGAGGTCCAGATGGCCCGCGGCCAGCTTGGACAGCTTGGCGAAGCCGCCGCAGACGGTGAGCCGGTCCACGGGGTGGCGGCGGATGTACTTGAGGACCGCGCCCGCGAAGTCGCCCATGTCGAGGAGGGCGATCTCCGGCAGCTCGTACATCCCCGCGACGGTCTTCTCGGAGGTCGAGCCGGTGCATCCCGCGACGTGCGTGAGGCCGCCCGCGCGGGCCACGTCCACGCCCCGCCGGATGGAGTCGATCCAGGCCGAGCAGGAGTACGGGACGACGACGCCGGTCGTGCCGAGGATCGACAGGCCGCCGAGGATGCCGATGCGCGGGTTCCAGGTGGAGCGGGCGATCTCGGCGCCGTTGTCGACGGAGACGGTGATCTCGACGTCCCCGGGCGCCCCGTGCCGGGCGGCGACCGCGGCGACGTGCTCGCGCATCAGTTGCCGGGGGACGGGGTTGATCGCCGGTTCGCCCACGTCGAGGGGGAGGCCGGGGAGGGTGACCGTGCCGACGCCCTCGCCCGCCCGGAAGACGATGCCGGAGCCGGGCGGCAGGAGCCGTACCGTCGAGCGGATCACGGCGCCGTGCGTGACGTCCGGGTCGTCGCCGGCGTCCTTCACGACGGCCGCCATGGCCGACCCGTCCGCCAGGGACTCCGCGGTCAGCGCGAACGCCGGCGTCTGTCCCTTCGGCAGCGTGATCGTCACGGGGTCGGGGAAATCGCCGGTGAGGAGGGCCGTGTACGCGGCGGTCGTCGCCGCCGTCGCACAGGCACCGGTCGTCCACCCCGGGCGCAGACCGGTGTGCTTGAGTTGGGCCTCGCGCCCGCCGCCCGCTTTCATGAAGAGGCTCCTGTGCTGCACATACTCATTCTCGGAGGGACGACCGAGGCCCGCGCGCTCGCCGGCCTGCTCCACGGCGAATCCGACGTACGGGTCACCAGCTCCCTCGCGGGGCGGGTGGCGAGTCCCCGGCTGCCGGCCGGTGAGGTCCGGATCGGCGGGTTCGGCGGTGCGGACGGTCTCGCGGCCTGGCTGCGCGAGCACGCCGTGGACGCGGTCATCGACGCCACCCATCCCTTCGCCGAGCGGATCAGCTTCAACGCGGCCCGGGCGGCCGCCTCCGCCCATGTTCCCCTGCTGGCGCTGCGCCGTCCCGGCTGGGTCCCGGTGGCGGGCGACGACTGGCACTCGGTGGCCTCCCTGGAGGAGGCGGCCGGGGCCCTGGACGGCCTCGGCGACCGGGTCTTCCTGACCACGGGCCGTATGGGCCTCGCGGCCTTCGCGGACCGCCCCGAGTGGTTCCTGGTCCGCTCGGTCGACGCCCCGGACGCCCCGATGCCGGCCCGCACCGAGGTCCTCCTCGACCGGGGGCCCTTCACCCTGGACGGTGAGCGGGAGCTGCTTGCCCGGCACCGCATCGGCGTCCTGGTGACGAAGGACAGCGGCGGCGCGGCGACCGCCCCGAAACTGACCGCGGCCCGCGAGGCGGGCATCCCGGTCGTGGTGGTCCGCCGCCCCCCGGTCCCGGAGGGCGTCCCCGTGGCGGCGACCCCCGAGGAGGCCGCCGCGTGGGTGGCTACCCGGCTTCCGGAGTACCGAGTTCGGTGACCTCGACCCAGTTCATGCCCGGGTCGGTCGCGTCCATCTCGTTGCCCCAGGTGTCCGTCGCGACCACGCCGTAGAGCACGTTCTCGCCGTCGGGCGCGCTGCCGTGGAGGTAGGACGAGGCGTCGGGGCCGAGGTAGTCCCCGAGCTTGTACGCGACCCACCCCGTCTCGCCCTCGCCGTTGTCGTACCACTCGGCCCTGTAGATCCGGTAGTACTTCACATCGGACTCGGGGCTCGGTGTCCACTCCAGGAACACGCCGTCCTCGCGCGGGGTCGCCTTGAGCCCGGTGATCGGCGCGGGGGCGACGAGGTCGCCGCTGCGCGTGAACGAGGCCGAGGCGGCGGCGGAGACGTTCCCGGCCCGGTCCACGGCCCGGACCGTGTACGCGTACGTCGTACCGGGCGTCAGCCACTGGTTGCTGTACGCGGTGGCGGTGACCGTGTCGACGAGCGTGCCGTCGCTGTACACGCGGTACGCGGCCACGTCCGTCGCCGTGGGGGCGGTCCACGTCAGATCGACACCCCGGAGGGCGTTCTCGACCGCCTTCAGGCCGATCGGCGCGCCCGGAGCCGTACGGTCCACGGACGTGATCGGCAGGTCGACGGTGCCGACGGACTCGTTGCCCGCCTTGTCCACGGCGCGGATCTCGTACGCGTACGCCTGGCCCGTGGGCGGGGGGCTGTTGGTGAACGTGGTGGCGGTGAGCGGCGAGGTGGTGCCGCCGACGCGGGACCAGGCGGTGGTGCCGGTGAGGCGTCGGTAGACGCGGTAGCCGGCGAGGTCCATCTCCTTGTTCGCCGTCCAGCGCGAGGTGACCTGGTTGAGGGTCTTGTCGTACGCGACGGTGAACCCGGCGGGCGTGAGCGGGCGGATTTTGTCCACCGTCGCCGAAGTGCGGGGCGTGTAGGCGACCTTGACGTTCGCCGCGCCCGTCCAGGTCACGTAGTGCACGACGATCGTGTGGCGGCCGGACGGGATGGTGAGGTCGACCGTCTTCTTCTGGGTGGTGGAGTTGTTCTTCCAGAGGTCGATCTTGCGGACGCCGTCGAGGCTGACGCGGATGCCGTCCTGCGCCTCGGCGGTGAACGTGAAGGGGCCGCCGGAGCCGAAGTCGCGGGTGAGGGTCCAGCGGACGCCGAAGTTGTCCTTGGGGAGCGTGGTGACGGCCGGGTCGCCGAGGCCGTAGTTCTCGGAGATCACGCTGTCGCAGGTGGTCAGCTTGGGCGTGCCCGTGAGGGTGGTGTTGGCGTAGTACTCCGCCTTCCACAACGGGGAGTTGCAGGTGACGGCCGCTGCGGCCGGGGTGGCGGTCAGCAGACCGCCGGAGGCGACGAGGGCGGCCGTCGTGGCCAGCGCGCTCAGCCGGGTACGAGTCATCACAGGGAGAGGGGCCCTTTCCGGACCTATGGGGAACAGGTGATGCGTGGGGGAGGCGGGCCGGGCGGGTGAGGCCGGGCCGCGGCCGGAACGGGACTCTACCTGCCGGTTCCCTCTGCGCGACAGGGCATTCCGCTCGGCGCCCGCCCGCCCGGCGCCGGCGCCCGCCCGCCCGGCGCCGGCGCCCGCCCGCCCGGCGCCCGCCTGCCCGCCCGGCGCCCGCCTGCCCGCTCGGCGGCACCTTTTCCCCGGACGGGAAGACCGTCCGCGTCGAGTACCCGGACCGGGCAGGTCCGGGCACCTCACCCGGGGCCGGGTCCTGTCCGGCGGCCCTGATCCGCCGGACGGACCCCGGCCGCCCCGTGACCCTGCGTCAGCCGTACCGGCGCGGCGTCCAGGCGATCGTCCTGCCGTCCGCCCGCTCCACCGCCTGCGTCTGCGACGAGCCGACGAGGAGCAGGGTGCGCATGTCGACCTCGGACGGGTCCAGGGTCTTCAGGGTCAGGACGCGCACCGACTGCTCCGGGCCGCCCACGTCACGGGCGACGACCACCGGGGTCTCCGGGGAGCGCAGCTCCAGGAGGAGGTCGCGGGCCGCGGCCACCTGGTGCGTACGGGACTTGGAGCCCGGGTTGTAGAGGGCGATGACCAGGTCGGCGCCGGCGGCGGCGCGCAGCCGGGCCTCGATGACGTCCCACGGCTTGAGCCGGTCGGAGAGCGAGATCGTGGCGTAGTCGTGGCCGAGGGGGGCGCCCGCCGCGGCGGCGGCCGCGTTGGCGGCGGTCACGCCGGGGAGCACGCGTACGGGCACGTCCGCGTACTCCGGTTCGCAGGCGACCTCCAGGACGGCGGTGGCCATGGCGAAGACGCCCGGGTCGCCGCCGGAGACGACCGCGACCTTCCGGCCGCGCCGGGCCAGGTCGAGCGCGAACTCGGCGCGCTCCGACTCGACCTTGTTGTCGGAGCCGTGCCGGATCTGCCCGGGGCGCAGCTCGGGCACCCGGTCCAGGTAGGTGGTGTAGCCGACGAGGACGTCGGCGTTGACGAGCGCGCCGCGCGACTCGGGCGTCAGCCAGGGCGCGCCGGCCGGGCCGGTGCCGACGACGACGACCTCGCCCCGCTCCCGTACCGGCGGTTCCTGGTCGACGCGGGAGGGGAGGACCGCGACGGAGAAGTACGGGACGGACTCCGGGTCCACCTCGTCCAGCTTCGCCGTCCGCTCGCCCGCCATGAACGCCCGCTCCACGTACCGGGCGTCGTCGAGCCGGCCGGCCCGCTCCAGGGCGCGCTTCACGGTGGGGAAGGTGCGGCCGAGCTTCATCACGACCGCCGAGTCGGTGCCCGCGAGACGGGCCGTCAGCTCGTCCTCCGACAGCGTGCCGGGGATGATCGTGAGGACCTCCTCCGCCTCGCACAGCGGCTCGCCGAGCCGGGCGGCGGCGGCGCTCACCGAGGTGACGCCGGGGATGACGGTCGTGTCGTAGCGGTCCGCGAGCCGCTTGTGCATGTGCTGGTACGAGCCGTAGAAGAGCGGGTCGCCCTCGGCGAGGACGGCGACGGTGCGGCCGGCGTCGAGGTGGGCGGCGAGGCGGGCCGCGGCCTCCTCGTAGAAGTCGTTCAGGGCGCCCCGGTAGCCGCCGGGGTGGTCCGTGGTCTCCACCGTGAGCGGGTACATGAGCCGCTCCTCGATGTGGTCCTCGCGGAGGTGCTCGGCAGCGATGGAGCGCGCTATGGAGCGGCCGTGGCGGGCCGAGTGGTACGCGACGACGTCGGCGGCCGCGATGGCCTTCACCGCGGCGACGGTCATCAGGTTCGGGTCGCCGGGGCCGAGCCCGACCCCGTACAGCTTGCCCTTGCCCTTGACCTGGCTCGTGCCCGTGCTCATGCCTGGATCTCCGCTTCGTGGGCGAGGGCGTTGATCGCGGCGGCGGTCATCGCGCTGCCGCCGCGCCGTCCCCGTACGACGAGGTAGTCGAGGCCGAGCGTCTGCTCCGCGAGCGCGTCCTTGGACTCGGCGGCGCCGATGAAGCCGACCGGGATGCCGAGGACGGCGGCGGGCCTGCCCGCGCCCTTCGCGATCATCTCCAGGAGGTGGAAGAGGGCGGTGGGGGCGTTGCCGATGGCGACGACGGAGCCTTCGAGGCGGTCCCGCCACAGTTCGAGCGCGGCGGCGGAGCGGGTGGTGCCGAGCTCGGCGGCGAGGCCCGGCACGGCCGGGTCGGAGAGCGTGCAGATCACCTCGTTGTCGGCGGGCAGCCGCTTGCGGGTGACGCCGCTGGCGACCATCTGCGCGTCGCAGAGGATGGGGGCTCCGGCGCGCAGGGCCTCGCGGGCGTTCGTGACGACCTGGGGGGAGTAGGCGATGTCCTGGACGAGATCGGTCATGCCGCAGGCGTGGATCATCCGGACCGCCACCTGGGCGACGTCGGCGGGCAGGCCCGCGAGCTCCGCCTCGGCGCGGATCGTGGCAAAGGACCGGCGGTAGATCTCCGCCCCGTCCTTCTCGTAGTCGAACATCCTGGTGCTCTCGCTCATCTCGTCGTCGTGGTGGCGGTCGTGGTCGGGGTGGCGCTCTTCGTACGGGCCGTGGTCACCGCTGGGGGCGGGGCGGTACGGGCCGTGGCCACCGCTTCGGGCAGCGCGGTACGGGCGGTGGGGACGCCGTCCACCAGATAGGTGCCGTCGGCGGTGGCGACGACGTCGACCCAGGTGCCGTGCGGATGCCCGCAGCGGCGCTCGCACCCGGAGTAGTGGACGGGGAGCCCGGTCCGTCCCGGGGCCGCGTCGGCGCGGACGTCCGCGAGCGACTTGGCGCAGCCGGGGCGTCCGGTGCAGGCGCTGACGCCCGCCCAGGGGGAGTCGGGCCGGGTGATCAGTCCGTACGGGGGAGCGGCGAGCGCGGCGAGCCGGTCGGGACCGGCCGCGCCGACGACGACCGCGCCGCGCCACGGCGTCAGCCGGATCTCCTCGGCGGGCAGCAGCGCGCGCAGCTGGGCGGCGGTGAGGCGGCCGAGGGGTGCCAGGACGTAGAGGGCGGTGGCGCCGAGCGGTCCGGGGGCGAGCGGCTGCCCGAGGACCAGCAGCGATTCCCCCGCCGGTACGGGCTCCGCCGCGATCCCCGCGCGGTCGAGCGCGCCCGCGACGTCCGGGGCGTGGCCCTCGGGGAGCTCCCGGACGCGCCAGGCTCCGTTCCCGGCCTCGCGGGCGGCGTCGAGGAAGGCCCCGGCGGCGGCGAGCGCGGCCCGGGGTGCGTCGGCTCCGCGGACCCTGAGGGCCAGCCCGCCGACGTACAGAAGGGCGGATTCCGGCCCCACTGCGACCAAGGTCACATCGCCGCCGAGCCCTGCCACGTCGCCGCGGCCGTCGTCGAGGACGAACAGGAAACGGCCGGAAAGCGCCGCCGCCCAGGGTGCGGCGCACAGCAGCCCGTCGAGGGCGCGGGCCCACAACTGGACCTCGGGGCCGCCGAGTCCGTCGAGGCCGGCGGCGGGGGAGGCGACGATGTTGCGGACGCGTTCGTGGGTGGGGGAGGGCAGCAGGCCCGCCTCCGCGAGCAGTGCGGCGAGCTCCGCCCCGCACTCCTCCGCGAGGCCGCGCAGCTCCGCGTTTCCCCGGGAGGTGAGACTGATCCGCCCGTCGCCGAGGGACTCCGCCGCGGTCGCCAGGACCTCGACCTGACGACTCGTCAGGCGCCCTGCGGGCAGCCGCAGTCGGGCCAGCCGGCCATCGTCGGCGGCGTGCAGGCGCAGCGCCCCGGGGCAGGCGTCGCCACGGTCCCGAATGCGAGCTTCGTCCCGTTCGGGCGTCGGGGGTGGGGTGGGCGGCATGGCGGCGAGCATACCCACGGGGCACCGGGCCACCACCGAGTGTGATCCGGCCGACTCCACGGCCCGCCCCGCCCCGCCGACGCCACGATCTAGGATGCAGATCGGCATGGGGTCCCAGGGCCCCGGGGAGGAAGCCCGGTGAGAATCCGGCGCGGTCCCGCCACTGTGAGCCCGTACCGGCGATGGTCACGGGTGAGTCAGGAACTCCCGCCGTCCACACGACCACCCGGGGCGCGGACAACCCCGAGGAAGGGCCTGCGCACGCCATGCTTCTGCTGCTGTCGCACTCCGACACCGACCTGCTCAGCGCCCGCGCGGCGAACGCCGCCTCGGCCGAGGGCCCGGTGGAGTACCGCTTCGCCAACCCCTCCCGCCTGCCCCTCGCCGACCTCCCCGGCCTCCTCGACGGCGTCGAGCTCGTCGTCGTCCGCCTCCTGGGCGGCCTCCGCTCCTGGGAGGAGGGGATCGACGCGATCCGCGCCACCGGGAAGCCGGTCGTCGTGCTCAGCGGCGAACAGGCCCCCGACGCCCAGCTGATGGAGACCTCGACCGTCCCCGTCGGCGTCGCCACCGAGGCGCACGCCTACCTCGCGCACGGCGGCCCCGCGAACCTGGAGCAGCTGGCCCGCTTCCTCTCCGACACCGTCCTCCTCACCGGCCACGGCTTCGAGGCCCCGGCCGCCGCCCCCACCTGGGGCCCGCTGGAGCGCACGCCCCGGCGCACGGACGGCCCGACGATCGCGGTGCTGTACTACCGTGCCCACCACATGAGCGGGAACACCGCCTTCGTGGACACCCTGTGCGCGGCGATCGAGGACCAGGGCGCCCAGGCGCTCCCGCTGTACGTGGCGTCCCTGCGCGCCCCGGAGCCGGAGCTGCTCGACCGGCTCCGTACCGCCGACGCGATCGTCACCACCGTCCTCGCCGCGGGTGGCACCAAGCCCGCGGAGGCGCAGGCCGGCGGCGACGAGGAGGCCTGGGACGCGGGCGCGCTCGCCGCGCTCGACGTGCCGATCCTCCAGGCGCTGTGCCTGACCGGTTCGCGCGAGAACTGGGAGGAGAACGACGAGGGCCTGTCGCCGCTGGACGCGGCAAGCCAGGTCGCCGTGCCCGAGTTCGACGGCCGCCTCATCACCGTCCCCTTCTCCTTCAAGGAGATCGACGCCGACGGCCTGCCCGCGTACGTCGCGGACACCGAGCGCGCCGCCCGCGTCGCCGGGATCGCCGTCCGCCACGCGCGCCTGCGGCACATCCCGAACGCCGAGAAGAAGCTGGCGCTCGTCCTCTCCGCGTACCCGACGAAGCACTCCCGCATCGGCAACGCGGTCGGCCTGGACACCCCGGCCTCCGCCGTCTCCCTCCTCCGCCGTCTGATCGCCGAGGGATACGACTTCGGCCCGGCCGAGGAGCTCCCCGGCCTCGTCTCCGGCGACGGCGACGAGCTGATCTACGCCCTCATCGAGGCCGGCGGCCACGACCAGGACTGGCTCACCGAGGAGCAGCTGGCCCGGAACCCGGTCCGCATCCCGGCCGCCGACTACAAGCGCTGGTACGCCGAACTCCCCTCGGAGCTCCGCGAGTCCGTCGAGGAGCACTGGGGCCCGGCGCCCGGCGAGATGTTCCTCGACCGCTCCCGCAACCCGGAGGGCGACATCGTGCTCGCCGCCCTGCGCCGCGGGAACCTGCTGATCCTCATCCAGCCGCCGCGCGGCTTCGGCGAGAACCCGATCGCGATCTACCACGACCCCGATCTGCCGCCGTCGCACCACTACCTGGCGGCCTACCGCTGGATCGCCGCCCGTGCCGAGGACGGCGGCTTCGGCGCCGACGCCATGGTCCACCTGGGCAAGCACGGCAACCTGGAGTGGCTGCCCGGCAAGAACGCCGGCCTGTCCGCCGCCTGCGGCCCCGACGCGGCCCTCGGCGACATCCCGCTCGTCTACCCCTTCCTCGTCAACGACCCGGGCGAGGGCACGCAGGCCAAGCGGCGCGTGCACGCGACGCTCGTCGACCACCTGGTGCCGCCGATGGCGCGCGCCGACTCCTACGGCGACATCGCGCGCCTGGAGCAGCTCCTCGACGAGTACGCGCAGATCTCCTCCATGGACCCGTCCAAGCTGCCCGCGATCCGCGCCCAGATCTGGACGCTGATCCAGGCGGCGAAGCTCGACCACGACCTGGGGCTCGAGGACCGGCCGGAGGACGACGGCTTCGACGACTTCCTGCTGCACGTCGACGGCTGGCTGTGCGAGGTCAAGGACGCCCAGATCCGCGACGGCCTGCACGTCCTCGGCGGCGCCCCGGAGGGTGAGGCCCGGGTCAACCTGGTCCTCTCGATCCTGCGCGCCCGCCAGATCTGGGGCGGTACGCAGGCGCTCCTCGGCCTCCGTGAGGCCCTGGGCCTCGACGAGTCGGCCGCGACCCGCACCACGGCCGACGAGGCGGAGGCGACGGCGCGCGAGCTGGTCGAGGCGACGGAGGCCGCGAACTGGTCGGTGGACGCGGTCGCGACCGTGGCCGCCGCGCACGGCCCGGACGTGTCGGCGATCCTCCGCTTCGCCTGCGAGCAGGTCGTCCCGCGCCTGGCCGCCACGACGGACGAACTGACCCACGCGGTCCACGCCCTGAACGGCGGCTTCGTCCCGGCGGGCCCGTCCGGCTCCCCGCTCCGCGGCCTGGTCAACGTCCTGCCGACGGGCAGGAACTTCTACTCGGTGGACCCGAAGGCCGTGCCCTCCCGCCTGGCGTGGGAGACGGGCCAGGCCCTGGCCGACTCGCTCCTGGAGCGCTACCGCACGGACAACGGCTCCTGGCCGACCTCCGTCGGCCTCTCCCTCTGGGGTACGAGCGCGATGCGGACCGCCGGCGACGACGTGGCCGAGGCGCTCGCCCTGCTCGGCGTCCGCCCGCTCTGGGACGACGCGTCCCGCCGCGTGAACGGCCTGGAGCCGATCCCGCTGGAGGAGCTCGGCCGCCCCCGCATCGACGTCACCCTCCGCATCTCCGGCTTCTTCCGCGACGCGTTCCCGCACGTCATCGGCCTCCTCGACGACGCGGTACGCCTGGTGGCGGCCCTGGACGAACCGTCCTCGGACAACTACATCCGGGCGCACGCGCAGGCCGACCTGGCCGAGCACGGCGACGAGCGGCGCGCGACGACCCGCATCTTCGGCTCGCGGCCGGGGACGTACGGCGCGGGCATCCTCCAGCTCATCGACAGCCGCGACTGGCGCACCGACGCCGACCTCGCCGAGGTCTACACGGTCTGGGGCGGCTACGCCTACGGCCGCGGCCTCGAAGGCCGCCCGGCCCGCACCGAGATGGAGACGGCGTACAAGCGGATCGCGGTCGCCGCGAAGAACACGGACACCCGCGAGCACGACATCGCCGACTCCGACGACTACTTCCAGTACCACGGCGGCATGGTGGCGACCGTCCGCGCGCTGAAGGGCACGGCCCCCGAGGCGTACATCGGCGACTCCACCCGCCCGGAGACGGTCCGCACCCGCACGCTGGTCGAGGAGACCTCCCGGGTCTTCCGCGCCCGCGTGGTCAACCCGCGCTGGATCGAGGCGATGCGCCGCCACGGCTACAAGGGCGCGTTCGAGCTGGCGGCCACGGTCGACTACCTCTTCGGTTACGACGCCACGACCGGCGTCGTCGCCGACTGGATGTACGACAAGCTCACCCAGGAGTACGTCCTCGACCCCGACAACCAGGCCTTCCTGAAGGAAGCCAACCCCTGGGCCCTGCACGGCATCGCGGAGCGCCTCCTCGAAGCCGAGTCCCGCGGCATGTGGGAGAAGCCGGACCCGGAGACCCTGGCCGCCCTGCGCCAGGTCTTCCTGGAGACCGAAGGCGACCTCGAAGGCGCCGCGGACTCCGACCGGGAGGACTGACCCTCCCGAGGAGGGCCGGCACCCCTCCTCATCCGCGTGGTCTCCGAAGGCCTCGCTCACCGCACGGGGGTCGGTGGGCGGGGCCTTCGGCATGCCCGCGCACACCCCGCAGGCAAGGCGGCTCGGCCTGCTCCGTCGGCTCGGCCGGTTCAGGCGGAGGCTATGCGCAGGATCAGGGCGGCCACCGAGATCAGGGTGAGGACGAGCGCCGGGGCCAGCTCGTAGTCCTTCGCGCGCAGGTGGGTGATCACGGCGCCCGCGAAGTAGAGGGTGACGCCGATGGCCGCCGCCACGCCGAGGAGAGGGACGGCGAGGCCGGCGAGGAGGCCGACGGCGCCCGCGGCCTTCGCCGTGGCGAGCCAGGGGAGCCAGGATTCGGGCACGCCGAGCTTGGTCATGTTGCCGGTGATCTGCGGGTTGCGCGTGAAGGTCAGGAAGGCGGAGGCGGAGAGCGCGAAGGCGAGCAGCGCGGCGACGATGGTGTAGCCGAGGAACATGGAAGGGCTCCGATGGTGTGGGTGACTCAATCGTTGAACGGTATCAACGATTGACCTGGCTCCACAATGGGCCCGCTGTTACGGTGGACGGCATGGCAGCTCATCCGACCGATCGCCTCGGCTTCCTCCTCTCCTTCCGGGGGGAGCTCACCGGCGCGCGCATCCGCGCGGCCCTGGGCGTCGTGGGGCTGCACCCGCGGAACGCGATGACGCTGATGCAGCTCGCCCCGGGGGCCATGAGCCAGCGCGAACTGGCCGCCGTCATGGAGATCGACCCGAGTCAACTCGTCGCGATCCTGAACGAGTTGGAAGACGCCGGGCTTGCGGGGCGGCGGCGCGATCCCGCCGACCGCCGGCGGCACATCGTGGAGATCACCCCGGCCGGCGTCGAGGCCCTCGAACGGGTCGACGCGGCCGTGGGCGCGGCGGAGCGCGAGCTGTTCGGGGATCTGACCGAGGCCGAACAGGTCCTGCTGCGCGGGCTGTTGGACCGGGTGGTCGTCGATCCCGCCGACCACGAGTGCGGTTAGCCGGGGCACGTCCGTTCTCCGTCGTGGAGCCGGACGGCGGCACGCTGGTCGGGACCGTGACGCGGTGGGGCATCGACACGCACCACCGGACGTGCCCTAGGGCCTAAGGCGTGTTCGGCGCGCCGCCCAGGACCCGTACCGCTTCCACGATCAGGTCCCAGAAGCCGGCCGCGTCGACGTCCATGCCCACCTCCGCGTTGGGCGGCAGGCCCGTCACCCCGTCCAGGTCGACGACCGTCGCGCCCCGCGTCCACGTCCCCGTCAGCTCCACCCGCACCGCCGCGCGGACCAGGCTGACCAGCGACGGGTCGATGAGGTGGGCCACGGTCAGCGGGTCGTGCAGCGGGGGCGTGTCGAAGCCGTACACCTCGCGGTAGGTCGACGCGAAGTAGGTGAGCAGCTCCACGCAGAGCCGGCTCAGCGGCGTGCCGAGCGCCGTGAGCCGGGCGATGACCTCGGGGGTGGCCCGCACCTGGTGGGTGGCGTTGAGGCCGAACATCGTCACCGGCACTCCGCAGCCGAAGACGATGTCCGCCGCCTCCGGGTCGCAGAGGATGTTGAACTCGGCCGCGGGCGTGGTGTTTCCGCGTTCCGCCGAACCGCCCATCAGGACGATCCGCTCGATGCGGTCCGTCAGCCGCGGGTGCGCGAGGAGCAGCGTCGCGATGTTCGTCAGCGGGCCCGTCGGGACGAGGGTGACGGGGGCCGGGTGGCGGATCAGGGTGTCCCGGAGGAGCGTGAGCGCGTCCCGCGGGTCCTGCGGCACGGTCGGTTCGCCGTCGCCGAAGCCCGCGCCCGGGCCGGACTCCCAGCTCGGGCCGTCGAGCCCCGAGCCGCCGTGGATTTTCTCGGCGATGAGCTGCCCGCCGTGCGGCCGGGCGTGCAGCGGGCCCGCCGCGCCCGCCGCGATCGGCACGCCCCGGATCCCCGCGGCCTCGCACATCCGGCGCGCGTTGAGGGTGGTCTTGTCCACCGACTGGTTGCCCGCGACGGTCGTGATCGCGAGGAGGTCGACGGAGGGGTGGGCGGCGGCCAGCAGGATGTTGAAGGCGTCGTCGTGACCGGGATCGCAGTCGAGGATCACGGGTACGGGCATGCCTCCACCGTGCCACAGGGGGCCGGGTGCCGTCACGAGCCCTTCCGGGTCATCCGCCGATCGGTGCCATCCGAGTCACGAGTGCTCGCATCTCGAAGATCTTCGAGCCGAAAACCTCATTGTTCTAGTAGAGTGCAAACAAGGGAGGTTTTCGATGAACCGTGCCACACCTCGTCTCCGCGCGCTCGCCGCGCTCCCCTTCGTCCTCGCCCTCGCCGTCCACCTGCTGCTCTTCGCCCGCTGGCGGGACGAGTTGCCCGCCGAACTCGCCACCCACTTCTCCGCCCGGGGAGAGGGCGACGGCTGGACCGGCCCGACCGCCTACGTCCTCGTCAGTACGGCCCTGCTCCTCGGTCTCGCCGCCGGCTGGACCGCGCTCGTCCGCCGCCGGTACCTGTGGGCGGCCTGGGCCACCGCGGGCTTCGCCGGCGGACTCCTCGTCCAGCTCCTCCGCGCCAACCGCGTCGACGACACCTTCGGGCCGGTGGTCTTCAGCCCCGGCATGGACCTCGGGATCGCCTTGGTGGTCGCGGTCGTGGCCGGCGCCGCCGGGTGGGCGCTCGGCTCGCTCGTACCGGCCGAGGCGGAGCCCTCGGCGCCCGGGGAGGCGGACCCTTCGGTGCTTCCGCTCGCCGCGGGCGAGGCCGCCCGCTGGTCCAAGGACACCGGCTCCCGCGCCCTGACCGTCCTCTCCGTGCTCGCCCTCGCCGCCGCCCCCGTGACCCTGCTCGTCGCCACCTGGCCCGGCGCCCTGCTCGGCCTGCTCGGTCTCGTCGTCGGCGTACCGGGGCTCGCCCTCGCGCGGGTCCGGGTCACCGTCGACCGGCACGGCCTCACCGTCCGCTCCGCCCTCGTCCCCCGCCCCCGCGTCCGCGTCCCGCTCGACGGGGTGGAGGGCGCCGGCGTCCGCGAGATCGACGCCATGACCGACTTCGGCGGCTGGGGCTACCGCGTCCGGGCCCACCGGACGGGCGTGGTGCTGCGCTCCGGCGAGGCCCTCGTCGTACGGAGGGGGAGCGGCCGCGAGTTCGCGGTGACCGTGCCCGACGCGCGGACCGCCGCCGCCCTTCTGAACGCGCTGGTCGAGCGGCATGGGAAGGTCTGACCGTGCTCTTCCGCGTCGACCCGGCCTCCTCCGTCCCCCTCGGCGACCAGATCGCCGCCTGCGTCCGCGGGGCGCTCGCCGACGGCTCCGCCGAGCCCGGCGAACGCCTCCCGGCCGCCCGGGAGCTGGCCGACTCCCTGGGCGTCAACGTCCACACCGTCCTCCGCGGCTACCAGCGGCTCCGCGAGGAGGGCCTCATCGAGCTCCGCCGGGGCCGCGGCGCCGTCATCGTCCCGGGTGTCGCCGCCCCCGACCGCGCCCGGCTGGTCTCCCGGCTGCGCGAGGCGGCGGCGGAGGCCCGCGAACTGGGCCTGACGGAGGCGGAGTTCCTGGAGCTCGCGCGTACCAGCCTCGGTTGAGGCAGGAGCTCGTCCGTATCCGTCTCGGCTGAGGCAGGAGCTCGCCCGTACCCGTCTCAGCTGAGTACGGAGCCGATCCCGACGTTCCAGCGGCCCGAGCGGCCGGTGAGTTCGACGGACGACCGGGGGCGCACGTCCAGGCGCCAGAAAGCCGCCCCCGGCGCGCCGAGGGCGTGCGCGACGGCCGCCCGGATCACGTCCGGCTCGGCGACGGCCCAGACGGTGCCCGGCTCCAGGCCGTCCATCCAGGCGGCGACCCGGTCCCACAGGGACCGCAGGGACTCCCCGCCGTGCGGTACGGCGTCGGGGTCGGAGAGCCAGGCCGCCACCGACTCCGGATCCTCGGCGGCGAGTTCGTCCAGGCGCCGGCCCCGCCACCGGCCCATCGCGCAGCCCGCGAGCGCCGGTTCGGGCACGACCCCCGGCACGCGGAGGAGCTCGGCCGTGCCCCGGCAGCGCGGGGACGGCGCGGTGAGCGCCCGTACCGACCGTCCGAGGCACACCGGGTCGGCGCTCGCGGGATCCACCGGGGAACCGTCGTCGAAGCGGGCCTCGCGCAGGGCCGCGTTCATGGCCGGGGCGACCAGGACGAGCCGCACGGTCCGCTCCGGCGGAGGCGGGCCGGACGGCCCGGGCACGCCTGACGGCCCTGACGGCCCGGGCACGCCGGACGGCCCTGGCGGTCCCACGGTTGATGCGTTCACGGGTGATTCATCCCTCAGTGCTCGATCTGCCGCCCGTGCGCTCTTCCCGCGCTGCGGCCCGCGCGGTACGGTCACGGCGACAATTCCACAACCGACGACGGCGAGACGGAAGTCCGGTGAGAAACCGGCACGGTCGCGCCACTGTGAGCCGACCCGGCATCCCCGGGACCCGGCGAGTCAGACCCGACGACCGTCGTCGCGCACCACCGTTATGGGACGCGAGTTCCCGAGGAGGTTCCGCCATGGCCGAGGCCGTCGCCCCGTCCGCCATCCCCACCACCCCCGTCGCGCTGCCGGTTTCCCTGCCGGTCCGCACCGTGCTGCCCTGGGCGCTGTTCGCCGGGCTGCTGGCGCTCGTCGCGCTCTACTTCGTCGGCGCCGAGCAGGGCGCCCTCTCCGTCTTCGCGGGCAGCGATGTCCACGAGTGGGTCCACGACGGTCGTCATCTGCTCGGCTTCCCCTGCCACTGACCGCGGTAGAGGAGCTCACGCACATGTATGACACGTCGTCCTCCACTGTGAGGAGACTGCTGGTCCGCGGCATGCTCGCGGGCCTGATCGCCGGACTGTTCGCCTTCGTCGTCGCGTACGCCGTGGGCGAGCCGTCCGTCGACGCCTCGATCGCCGTCGAGGAGGCCGCCGCCAAGGCCGCGCACGCCGGTCACGGCGCCGCGGCGGCCGCCGAGGAGGCGGAGGAGGAGCTCGTCAGCCGGGACGTCCAGTCCACGGCCGGCCTCGCCACCGGCGTCCTCGTCTACGGCGTCGCGCTCGGCGGCATCGCCTCCCTCGCGTTCGCCTTCGTCCTCGGACGCGTCGGCCGGTTCACGCCGAAGGCCACCGCCGCGCTCGTCGCGGCCGCCGCCTTCACGACCGTGTACCTCGTGCCGTTCCTGAAGTACCCGGCGACCCCGCCGGCCGTCGGCAACCCCGACACCATCGGGAAGCGCACCACGCTCTTCTTCCTGATGATCCTGCTGAGCGTGCTGCTCGGCGTCGCCGCCGTCATCGCCGGCCGCCGCCTCGCCCCGCGCCTCGGCAACTGGAACGCCACCCTCGTCGCCGGCGCCGGTTTCGTCGCCGCCGTCGCCGTCGCCTGCGCGCTCCTGCCGGGCAACGACGACGCGGTGCAGGTCGGCTTCCCCGCGGCCGTGCTGTGGGAGTTCCGGCTCGCCACCCTCGGGATCCAGGCGGTCCTGTGGGCGGTCTTCGCTGTCGCCTTCGGCGTCCTGGCCCAGCGGCTGCTCGCCCCGGCCGCGCCCCGCACGGCGGTCGCGGAGCCGGTCACGGTCTGAGTGACGGTCCGGGTCACGGCCTGAGCCATGGCCTGAGCCATGGCCTGGGTCACGGCTTGAGGTGCCCTCCCTTCGTAGGCGTACGAAGGGAGGGCACCTTCGCGTCACCCCAGTTCCCGCACCGGCGCGCCCGCCAGGAACGCCTCGATGTCCTCGACCGCCTGCCCGAAGTAGCGGGCGTAGTTGCTCTCCGTCACGTACCCCAGATGGGGGAGGGCCAGGACGTTCGGCAGGGTCCGCAGCGGGTCGTCGGCCGGCAGCGGCTCCGTCGCGAAGACGTCGAGCCCGGCCCCGGCGATCCACCCCTCGCGCAGCGCCCGCAGCAGCGCCCCGCCGTCGACGAGCCCCGCCCGTGAGGTGTTGACGAGGTACGCGGACGGGCGCATCGCCCGCAGCTCCTGCTCCCCGATCAGGCCCCGGGTGCGATCCGACAGCACCAGGTGCAGGGAGACGAAGTCACTGCTCCCGAGCAGCTCCCGCCGGTCCTTCGCGAGCCGTACGCCGTGCTCCGCGGCCCGCTCCTCCGTGAGGTTCGGGCTCCAGGCGAGGACGTCCATGCCGAAGGCGAGGCCGATCCGGGCGACCCGGCCGCCGATCTTCCCGAGGCCGACGAGGCCGAGGGTCCGGCCGGCCAGGTCGGCGCCGACGGTGGACTGCCAGGGCCCGCCCTCCCGCAGCGCCTGCGCCTCGGTCCGTACGTGCCGGGCGAGGCCCAGGAGCAGGGCCCAGGTCAGCTCGGTGGGCGGCTCGGCGCTGCTGGCGGTGCCGCAGACGGTGATGCCGCGGGCGCGGGCGGCGGCGACGTCGATCGAGGCGTTCCGCAGCCCGGAGGTGACGATCAGCCGGAGCCGGGGGAGCCGGTCGAGGAGCGCGGCGTCGACGGGGGTGCGCTCCCGCATGACGACGAGGATCTCGCAGTCCTCGACGGCGGCGACGAGCGCGTCCCGGTCGGCGAGGTGCTCGCGCAGCGCGCGGACCTCGACCCGCCCGGCGAGCGGGCCCCAGTCGGCGGAGGAGAGGGCGACACCCTGATAGTCGTCGAGTACGGCGCAGCGCGGCAGCTTCATGACCGCATGATCGCCCTCCGCGCGACAAAGCCGCTCGCCCCCCAGGGAATTGCCCTGACTTGTCTCTCTTCGATATCGCCGCGAGGGGTGGCGGGCGACACCGTACGGCTCAGCGCCGCACGGTGTCGTCCGTCTTCAGGTCCTTCACGGCCTCGTCGAACTCGGGGAGCTGGTCGGGGCAGTAGACCTTCAGCACGAGCCGCTCGGCCTCAAGGGCCTTCGTGTCGGAGATGACGGGCCGCTGGCCGGGGCCGGTGGTGCCGTTCGACTGGCGGATCTTCCAGAGTGCGGTCTGCAGGGCGCTGCCCGGCGCATCGCAGACCGGGCCGCCGTCCGTACCGAGCAGCTGCTCGATCGTGTCGGCGTCGGGGGGCGCGGAGTATCCGGCCTCCAGCAGCTCGTCCTGGAGCTGGTTGGCCTTGGCGACGGACTCGCTGTTCGACCGGACGACCGTGTACTTGATCACCCCGGTGACGGCGAGGCCGACGAGGAGAACGATCGCGCCCCAGTAGATCCACTTGTGCTCGGAGGCGTAACGGGTGGGGCTCATGACCGGTCTCCCTCGGCCGTCGGGTCCGAAGAGGCTGCGGCGGTGCGCCAGCTCGGCTTGCGGAACTTCAGGAAGGCCCAGGGGATGAGGAACCCGAGGACGAGCAGGCCGCTGCCGATGAAGAGGGCGTACGCCCACACGCTGCCGCCGCCGAACTGGGACGGCGGGACGAAGCCGATGGCGAGGGCCGCGAGCGAGGCGAGCAGGCCGACCGTGCAGATCAGCCCCAGGGCGGGTGCCCGGTAGCCGCGCGGATGGTCGGGATGGGTCTTCCGCAGCCGCATCGCGGCGGCGAACATCAGCAGGTAGACGATGAGATAGACCTGCGTGGTGATGGTGGAGAAGATCCAGTAGACGCTCGACACGTTGGGGATGAGCGCGTACATCAGGGCGATGATCGAGGTCACGACGCCCTGGGTGACCAGGATGTTCTGCTGGACGCCGAACTTGTTGAGCTGCTGCAGGAACGGCGGCAGGTAGCCCTCGCTGCGGGAGATCTCCAGGAGGCCCTTGGACGGGCCGGCGAGCCAGGTCAGCATGCCGGCCAGGGAGGCGGAGATCAGCATGACGGCGGCGATCGGCGTCATCCAGCCGATGTCGAAGTACGAGAAGAAGGCGTCGAAGGCCTGCATCACGCCCGCGGTGAGGCTGAGCTGGTCGGCGGGGACGACCCAGCTGATCGCGAGCGCGGGCAGGATGAAGATCAGGAGCACCAGGCACACGGCCAGGAACATCGACTTCGGGTACTCCTTCCCCGGGTTCTTCAGCGAGGAGACGTGGACGGCGTTCATCTCCATGCCGGAGTACGAGAGGAAGTTGTTGACGATCAGGACGAGGCTGGCGAGGCCCGTCCACTGCGGCAGCAGGTGGTCGGCGTTCATGGGGGCGGCCGACGGGTTGCCCTGGCCGAGGAAGATCATGCCGAGGACGACGAGGATCGTGCCGGGTACGAGCGTCCCGATGACCAGGCCCCAACTGGACAGTCCCGCGAGGGCCTTCGTCCCGCGTGAGGAGACCCAGACGCCGGTCCAGTACAGGACCATGATGACGATCGCGGTGTAGACGCCGTTGGAGGCCAGGGACGGGTCGATGACGTACGCGATGGTGGAGGCCACGAAGGCCAGCAGGCTCGGGTAGTAGAAGATCGTCATCGCGAACTGGCACCAGACCGCGAGGAATCCGAGCGGTTTGGAGAGGCCCTCGGAGACCCAGCGGTAGACGCCGCCGTTCCAGCCGGAGGCGAGCTCGGCGGAGACCAGCGCCGTCGGCAGGAGGAAGACGATGGCCGGGACGAGGTAGAGGAAGACGCAGGCCAGGCCGTAGACGGCCATGGTGGGCGCGGCCCGCAGGCTCGCCACCGACGCGGTCGTCATCAGGGCGAGCGTCACCCACGTCATGGTGTTCGGCGCGGCCGCCCCGGCCGCCGCCGCACGTGGGCGGGGTACTTCGGCCGGGGTGTCGATGCTGCTCATGGGCCCTCCCATCGGTCACACGATCACCCCAGGCTGGATCGGGGGGTGGGGTGCGGCAACCGGTGGAACCCGTACGGGCTAGGGCGGCTCGGCGTTCCTCGGCGTGTCGGCCGTGAGGCGGCCTTCAGTCGCGCTTCGAGGTCGTCGAGGAGCGCCCCGAGCCCGTGCGCGAAGGTGTCGTCGAGGGCGTCGGCGAGCCCATGGCCTCCGTGGCGGCGGCGGGGCGCCGGCGGCCTCTGGGGGGCCACCCTGACCCCTGACGGCCGCGGCCCTCGTCCGACCCCTCAGGCGGTGGGCGTGCGCGTGAAGGACCGGCGGTACGAGCGGGGCGGGACGCCCCGGCGGCGGACGAACTGGGCGCGGAGCACGGCCGCGCTGCCGAAGCCGACCGCGTGGGCGATCTCCTCGACCGGCAGGTCCGTGGTCTCCAGGAGCTCCTCGGCGCGGCTGAGGCGCAGCCCGAGCAGCCAGGCGTGCGGGGTGGTGCCCGTGGAGGCGGCGAAACGGCGGGCGAAGGAACGCCGGCTCATCAGGGCCCGGCGGGCCAACTCGGCGACGGGGAGCGGCTCGTCGAGATGTTCCCGGGCCCAGGCGAGCACCTCGGAGAGCCGCTCGTCCTGACTGTCCTCGGGTACGGGAGTGGCCAGGTACTGGGCCTGGCCGCCGTCCCGGTGGGACGGGAGCACCAGGTCACGCGCGATGGCGTTGGCCGTGGTGGCGCCGTACTCCCGGCGCAGGAGGTGCAGGCACAGGTCGAAGCCGGCGGCGGCGCCCGCGCCCGTGGCGACGCTGCCCTCGTCCACGTACAGCGCGTCGGGGTCGACGGTGACGTCCGGGTGGCGCTCGGCGAGGAGGCCGGCGAACCGCCAGTGGGTGGTGGCCCGCCGCCCGTCGAGGAGCCCGGCGGCGGCGAGCGCGAAGGCGCCGACGCAGTGGGCCGCGACCAGCGCGCCGCGCCCGTGGGCGGCGTTCAGCGCGTCGAGTACGGCGGGGGCCGGGGGCGTACGGAAGTCGTTCCAGGGCAGGGCGATGACGAGGTCGGCCGAGGCGAGCCGGTCCAGGCCGTGCTCGACGACGAGCGGCAGACCGACGTCGGTGCGGACCCGGCCGGGCCGGTCGGTGCACAGGGCGAAGTCGAAGCGCGGCAGGCCCTGTCCGCGGAAGTCGAACACCTCGGAGACGATTCCGGCGCCGAGCATGCCGACGCCGGACGGGGCGTAGGCGGCGACGGTCACGAAGGGCGGCACCCCAGGAGTGTGGCACGGGCCGTCCGCGACACCTGGCACGATTCACGCGATCGGTGGCAGCACGGCCACTCGTGAAGGGGCCGCCGGAAGCGAAGACTTGGGTCCATGAACACCAACGACGACGCACTGCGCGGCCGCACCGCCCGCTACACGGTCCTGACCACCGGCTACACCCTCTCCACCGGCCCGGGGGTCGCCGCCACCGTCTCCTACGTGCACGACGGCGACCGGCACGTGATCGTCGACCCCGGCATGGTGGCCGGCCGCGACCGGATCCTCGGACCGCTCGCCGAACTGGGCCTCGGCCCCGACGACATCACTGACGTCGTGCTCAGCCACCACCACCCGGACAACACCATGAACGTCGGCCTCTTCGGCCAGGCGCGCGTCCACGACCACCACGCGATCTACGAGAACGACCAGTGGACCGACCGCGACGCCGAGGGCTACGAACTGACCCCGTCGCTCCGCCTGATCCGCACGCCTGGGCACAGCCGCGAGGACATCACGCTCCTCGCCGGCACCGACACGGACGTCGTCGCCTTCGTGGGCGACCTCTGGTGGCGTCCGAACGGCCCCGTGGACGACCCGGTCGCCCCGGACCACACGGTCCTGCGCGACTCCCGGCTCCGGGTGCTCGCCGCCGCGGACGTCATCGTGCCCGGCCACGGTCCGGCCTTCCCGGCCGACGACACGGCGCCGCGCTGACACGCCCGATCGGAGACGCGACCGATCGGAGACGCTACCGATCCGAGACCGACCGATCGCAGACGCGACCGATCCGAACGACCGAGGCCCCGGGGGAAATCCCCCGGGGCCTCTTCGGTCGTTCGACGGGAGGGCTAGGGCTGGGGCGGCTTCTGCTCGCCACCAGGCTGCTGATGCGTCCCCAGCTGTTCGTTGATCTTCTGCTGGGCCGTATCGACCTGGCTCTGGTACTTGTTGCCCGTCTTGGCGTCGATGGCGTCACCCGCCTTCTCGACACCCTGACGTGCGGTGTCCTCATGGCCCTTGAGCATGCCCTTGAGCTTGTCGAGCATGGACATTACTTGTCCTCCTCACGAAAAGCCGACGCCCCCAGCTTCGCGGCCAAGCGGAGTTTCCGCATCCTGAGGCGTGATGTCGCCGAGCTTCCAGGACCGGTCGAAGTACGGCTCCAGGGGCCCGTAGAAACGGGTGTAGGCGAACCAGTGGCGGCCGGGGACGGTCTGCACCCAGTTCGTCTCGCCCGACGCGGGCGGCTCGGGCCCGAAGTGGAGGACGACGGAGCCGTCGTCCTCGTACGTCAGCTCGTCGTCGCGCGAACCGCGGTCACCCCGCTGCTGGGGGTTGTCGATCAGGCACCGGGTCTCCGTGTCGTAGACGGTGACGGACCAGAAGAGCTTCGCGGGCGGATCGGCCGGGACCCGGAGCGTGTACGGGCGGGATCCGTCGAGCCACTGCCCGCCGGCATCGGTGTAGGTGCCGAGGTACGCCTGCCCGAGCCCGGGCGTCCGCGACTTCATGGCCTCGGAGAAGCTGACGGCCTCGTAGAACCAGGCCGCGCGCTCCAGCAGCTGGTCGTGGTGGTCGGCCCGCTGGTCGGAGCGGTCCAGCATCAGGACGAGGTCCCACTGGCGGTCGGGCCAGTAGCGGGAGCCGGGGAAGCGCTTGGCGAAGGAGTTCGTCTTCGCCATGAGCTCGCCGACGGCACTGGCCCGGGTCAGGATGCGGACCAGCCGCTCGTCGGGCGCGAACGGCTTCCCCTTCTCGATGCCGAGCTGCTTCAGCATGGCCAGGAAGAAGCGGTCGCGTTCGTCGACGGTCTCGCGCTGGTAGATGTCGTGCAGCCGCTCCCAGTACGCGAGCCCGCCCGGCTGGTCCCCGGACCAGGGACGGCCCTCCGGGGAGACGAGCCGGGTCGTGGCGCTCTCGTCTCCGTACGGGTGGATGCGGACGGCGTCGACGAGGGCCTTGGCCCGTACGGGGTCGGGGTCGAGGGTGCGGAAGCCGAACATGACGTTGAAGCCGGTCGAGGCGAGCAGCCGGTGGTCACGGTCGGCGCCCTCGGGCACCGCCTGACCGGGCGGGACGATCAGATAGCGGCCGCCCTGCCCGCGGTCGGGCCCCATCTCGCCCATGGCGCCGATCTCACGCTGCCAGAAGTCCGAGACCCCGCCGGCGGTCGGCCCGGCGGGCAGGTCGACGACCAGCGGCCCGGAGACGGACAGGTCGAAGAAGCCGAGGATGTACGGCGTGGTGGCGTTCGCGGTGATGAGGCCGAGCCGGTCGCGGTAGGTCACGTAGTGCACGAGGTCGTACGGCCCCGCCTCGAACACCTCCCGGTGCACCTTCTGCCACTGCGCGTACGAGACCAGCGGCAGCGCCCAGAGGTACGCCTGACAAGCCATCTGGTGGTCCAGCTCGTCGAAGACGAGCCCCAGGTCGGCCCGCCGGGGCAGGTCCCCCTCCATGACGAGGCTGTGCAAATCGCCTGAAAGCATGTCGAATTCGCTCATGCCGCCACGCTAGACGCCCCTCCTCCGCCCCGCCCGCCGAACGCAAGGACGGTTCATGTCGGTGCCGTTTCCGTCCAGCGGCCAGATCTTTCGCCCGCCCGGGGAGAACGCAAAACTGTGATCACCGGGGCAGCTCCCCGGAGATAAACAGGCAGTGTCGGCTGTCCGCATGCTGATGTCTGCACGTCGTCGGACGAAAACGAGAAGGGGGAAAGAGAAGTGCAGCGCGATCCGCTCCCGCAGAACCACGTGACACGGAATTCCGCCGGCTCGTCCGACTCGGACGACGGATCGGAAACGACAGCAAGAGGGTCGTAGGCAGCCGCCTGACCTCGTGTATCCCCGGTGGACGGAGCCCCGGCTCGCACCGACGGCAGCAATTCCCCTTTCACGCCGAGGCTTTCTTCGCCATGCCCGCCCGGCGTGTCCCCGCCTTGCTCCCGGCGCTTTGCGCGCCGGTTCTTCTCGAACCCGGATCGGTGATGAAGTGACGCTCTCCATGGAAATGATCTCGGCCGACGCCCTCGCCCGTCAGCAGGAATTCTGGCGGCGAAGGCTGGCCGGTGTGGAACCACTGGAGTTCCCCACGGACCGCCCCCGGCCGCTCAGCCATCCCGGCGTCACCGACACCGTCCGCTTCACCGTTCCCGCCGCCACGGCCGAGGGCCTGCGGACGCTGGCCTCCGGGCAGGACGCGTCGCTGTTCACGGCGGGTCTCGCGGGGCTCCAGGCGCTGCTGTCCCGCTGGTCGCGCCAGGACGACATCGCGGTGGGCACCCCCACGGCCCCCCGCGCCGGCGAGCAGCTCCCGAACACGCTGGTCATGCGGGCGGACCTGACCGCGAACCCGTCGTTCACCGACCTCCTCGGCCAGGTGCGGGAGACGGCGCTCGACGCGTACGGGCACCAGGACCTGCCGTTCGAGCGGATCGTGGAGGAGCTCGTCCCGGAGCGGGACCTCTCGCGCAACGCCCTCTTCCAGGTCATGTACGAGCTCCGCGAGACCACGCCGGCCGCCGCCCCGCAGACGGCCGCGTGCGACCTGTCGCTCGTCCTCACCCCGGCCGAGGGCGGCGCGCTCACCGCCGAACTCGCCTACGCCGCCGAGCTGTTCGACCGCACCACCGTCGAGCGTCTCGCCGGCCACTACGTCAACCTCCTGACGGCCGCGCTCGCCCACCCGGACCGTCCCGTCGGCCACCTCGACCTCCTCGGCGTACAGGAGCGGGATCAGCTGCTCGGCGCCTTCAACGACACCTCCGTCCCGTACGAGGACGACATCACCGTCCACCGGCTCTTCGAGCGGCAGGCCGCCCGCACGCCGGACGCCGTCGCGGTCCTCTTCGGGGACACCCGCCTCACGTACGCCGAGCTCAACGCCCGGGGAAACCGGCTGGCCCACCACCTGATGGGCCGGGGCGTCACGGCCGGCGACCTGGTCACGGTCTGCGTCGACCGGGGCCCGGACATGATCGTCGCCCTCCTCGGCGTCATGAAGACCGGCGCCGCGTACGTCCCCCTCGACCCCGACTACCCGGCGGCGCGCCTGGAGTTCATGCTCTCCGACACCCGCGCCCCGCTCGTCGTCACGCAGTCGCACCTCGTCGAGCGCCTGCCGGGAACGGCCGCGCAGGTCTTGATGGACACCGACTGGGACGCCATCGCGGAGGCCCCCGCCACCGACCCCGCCCCGCAGTCGGGCCCGCAGGACCTGGCGTACATCATCTACACCTCCGGTTCGACCGGGACGCCGAAGGGCGTCATGGTGCAGCACCAGGCGATCTGCCGGCTGATCGACAACAACTGGTTCGCGGACATCACCGCCACCGACGTCGTCGCCCAGACCTGCAACTTCTGCTTCGACGTCTTCACCTGGGAGTGCTGGGGCGCCCTCACCTCGGGCGCCGCGCTCGCCATCGTGACCAAGGAAGCGCTCGTCGACACCCCGCTCCTCGCGTCCACCCTCCGCGCCCACGACGTCACCACGATGTGGCTGACCGCCCCGCTCTTCAACCACCACGTCTCCGAGGCCCCCGACCTGGTCGCCGGGATGAAGACGGTCATGTACGGCGGCGACGCCGTCGAGCGCTCGGTCGCCGACGCCCTCCTCGCCGGCCCCCACGCGCCGGAGCACCTCGTCAACGGCTACGGCCCGACCGAGGCGGCCGTCTTCGCGACCTGCTACATCGTCGACCCGGACGGCCCGCAGATCACGTCCATGCCGATCGGCCGGCCCATCGCGAACACCGAGGCCCTGATCATGGACCGCTTCGGCGGCCTCGCACCGGTCGGCGTCCCCGGCGAGCTGTGGATCGGCGGCCCCGGCGTGGCCCGGGGCTACTGGAACCGGCCCGAGCTCACCGAGGAGCGCTTCGTCCCGCACCCCTTCTCGCAGGACGCGGGCGAGCGCGTCTACCGCACCGGCGACCTGGTCCGCTGGCTCCCCGACGGGAACATCGAGTTCCTCGGCCGCATCGACCAGCAGGTGAAGCTGCGCGGTCTGCGCATCGAGCTCGGCGAGATCGAGGCGGCCCTCGCCGCCCACGAGGACGTCGCCAACGTCACCGTGGTCGTCCGCGAGGACACCCCCGGCGAGAAGCACCTCGTCGGCTACTGCGTCCCCGTCGTCGGCCGGGTCCTGACCGTCGCCGCCCTGCGGGCGCGGCTCCGCGAGAGCCTGCCCGACTACATGGTCCCGAACTGGTTCGTCTTCCTCGACGCCCTGCCCCTGACCCCCAACGGCAAGGTCGACCGCCGCTCGCTGCCCGTGCCCGACGGCGCAGGCCAGGCCGCCGACGGCGACTACACCGCCCCGCGCAACGAGACCGAGCAGGTCATCGCCGACATCTGGCGGGACGTCCTCGGCCTCGACCGGGTCGGCGTCCACGACGACTTCTTCCTCCTCGGCGGGCACTCCCTGCACGCCGTCCGGATGGTCTCGCGGGTCGCGAAGCGGCTGAACGTCGAGCTGACCGTCCGCGACATGTTCAACGCCCCGACGGTCGCGCTGCTCGCGGACGCCCTCACCCACGGAGACGGGGGCGTCGCCGTACCCCTGCTTCCCCGTGAGGACGGCGCCACCGTCCTCCCGCTCTCTTTCGCGCAGCGGCGGCTGTGGTTCCTGGACCAGCTGGAGCCGGGCAGCGCGGAGTACGTGATCCCCTTCGGCTTCGAGGTGGAGGGCGTACTCGACCTTGCGGCCCTGGAGACGGCCTTCTCGGGCCTTGTCGCGCGGCACGAGGTGCTGCGGACCCGGTTCGTGACCGGCGAGGACAGCGAGCCGGTGCAGGTCGTCGGCGAGCCGTGGCAGGTGCGGGCCGAGCTGATCGACCTGCGGCACATCGCCGACGCGGCCGAGCGCGAGCGGCAGGCCCGCGCGGCCGTCGACGCCGGCGCGGGCGAGCCCTTCGACCTGTCGGGCGGGCGGCTGCTCCGCGTGACGGTCGTGCGGCTCACGGACGACCGCCAGCTACTCATGACGGCGATCCACCACATCGTGGCCGACGGCTGGTCGGTGTCGGTGCTCACGGACGAGCTGCGGGAGTTCTACGCGGCGGCCGTGGAGGGCCGGGAGGCAGGTCTGGCCGAACTGGCGGTCCAGTACGGGGACTTCGCGCTCTGGCAGCACCAGTGGCTGACCCCGGAGCGTGCCGAGCGTCAGCTCGGGTACTGGCGGGAGAACCTCGCCGGGGTCGAGCCGCTGGAGCTTCCGACCGACCGTCCGCGCCCGTTGGTGCGTTCCGGCGCGGGTGACGCGGTGACCTTCCGCGTACCGGCGGAGACGGCGGAGGGCCTTCGGAAGCTGGCCTCCGGGCAGAACGCCTCGCTCTTCATGGCGGGTCTGGCGGGCTTCCAGGTGCTCCTGTCGCGCTGGTCGCGGCAGGACGACATCGCGGTGGGGACGCCGGTCGCCGGCCGTAACCGCGCCGAGGTGGAAGACCTGGTCGGCTTCTTCGTCAACACCCTGGTCATGCGGGCGGACTTGGCCGCGAACCCGTCCTTCACCGACCTCCTCGGTCAGGTGCGGGAGACGGCCCTGGGGGCGTACGGCCACCAGGACCTGCCCTTCGAGCGGATCGTCGAGGAGCTGGCCCCCGAACGGGACCTCTCCCGCAACGCCCTCTTCCAGGTCATGTTCGCCCTCCAGAACGTCCCGGAGAGCGCCTGGACCCTCCCCGGCCTCTCCCTCGACACCATCGAAGTCGCCACGCACGCCTCGAAGTTCGACCTGACGCTCTTCCTCACCGAGCAGTCCGACGGCTCGCTCGACGCCGAGATCGTGTACTCCACCGAGCTCTTCGACCGCGCCACCGTCGAGCGCCTCGCCGGCCACTACGTCAACCTCCTGGCGGCGGTGCTCGCCCACCCGGACCGCCCCGTCGGGCGCCTGGACCTGCTGGACGCGGGGGAGCGGGACCGGCTGATCGCCGCCGCCACCGTCCCGGACGAGTACGAGGGCGCGGCCACGATCCAGGCCCTGGTGGAGGCGCAGGTCGCCCGCACGCCGGACGCCCCGGCGGTGGTGTCCGATGCCGTGGAGCTGTCGTACGCGGAGCTGAACGCCCGCGCCAACCGGCTCGCGCACCACCTCATGGGCCGGGGCGTCACCGCCGGCGACCTGGTCACGGTCTGCGTCGACCGGGGCGCGGACATGATCGTCGCGCTGCTCGGCGTCCTGAAGGCGGGCGCGGCCTACGTGGCGCTCGACCCCGACTACCCGGCGGCGCGCCTGGAGTTCATGCTCTCGGACACCCGCGCCCCGCTGGTCGTCACGCAGGCGCACCTCGTCGAGCGCCTGCCGGGAACGGCCGCGCAGGTCGTGATCGACTCCGATTGGGACGTCATCGCGGAGGCCCCCGCCACCGACCCCGCGCCGCAGTCGGGCCCGCAGGACCTGGCGTACCTCATCTACACCTCGGGATCGACCGGGACGCCCAAGGGCGTCATGATCAGGCACCAGGGCGTGGTGAACTACCTGGGCTTCCTGACCGGATCCGTCCTCGGCGGGCAGAACCCCGGGACGCTCCTCCAGACGGTCTCCATCTCCTACGACGCCTCGGTACGGGAGATCTTCGGCGGCCTCGCCTCCGGCGCCCGGCTCCGGATCATGCCGACCGGCTCCATGGCCGACCCCAGGACCTACCTGGAGGCGGCGGAGACCGAAGGCGTACGGAACATCCTCAGCTGCGTGCCCAGTGCCTACCGGGTGCTCGTGCAGACGGCGGCCGAGTGCGGGATCGACCTCGCCTTCGACACGGTCCTGCTCAGCGGGGAGAGCCCGACGCTTCTCGCGGGCGAGCAGGCGCTCGTGCACGCCTCGGCGAAGGAGGTGGTCAACCACTACGGCCCGACCGAGACGACCATGACCGCCGTTTTCCACCGCCACCACCGGATCTCCGACGGCAACCTCGTCGGCCGGCCCCTCGCGAACGTGCAGGCGCTCGTCATGGACCGGTTCGGCGGCCCGGCGCCGGTCGGCGTCCCCGGTGAGCTGTGGATCGGCGGCCCGGGCGTGGCCCGGGGCTACTGGAACCGCCGCGTCCTGACGGACGAGTGCTTCGTCCCGCACCCCTTCTCCTCCGACCCCGGAGCCCGCGTCTACCGCACCGGTGACCTGGTGCGCTGGCTCCCCGACGGGAACCTGGAGTTCCTGGGCCGCATCGACCGGCAGGTGAAGCTGCGCGGTCTGCGCATCGAGCTCGGCGAGATCGAGTCCGCGCTCGCCGCCCACGAGGACGTCGCCGCCGCCACGGTGATCGTCCGCGAGGACACCCCCGGCGACCGGCGTCTCGTCGGCTACTGCGTCCCCGTCGCGGGCCGTGAGCCGACCGTCGTGGAGCTCCGCTCCCGGCTGCGGGAGAGCCTGCCCGACTACATGGTCCCGAACTGGTTCGTCTTTCTCGACGCGCTGCCGCAGACCCCCAACGGCAAGGTCGACCGCAAGGCGCTGCCGCAGCCGGACGGCGACCGCCCGGACACGGACGGCGGGTACGTCGAGCCGCGCAACAGGACCGAGCGGATCGTCGCCGACATCTGGGCCGAGGTCCTGGGCGTGGACCGGGTGGGCGTCCACGACAACTTCTTCCACCTCGGCGGACACTCCCTGCACGCGGTCCAGGTGATCCTGCGCGTGGCCAGGAAGCTCCACGTCGAGCTGGCCGTCCGCCGCATGTTCCTCTACCCGACCGTCGCGGACATGGCCGTGGCCGTCGCCGAGGGCACGCCCGTGAGCGACGGGCTTCCGGTGCTGCCCCGCGCCGAGGGCACCGTCGTACCGCTCTCCTTCGCGCAGCGGCGGCTGTGGTTCCTGGACCAGCTGGAGCCGGGCAGCGCGGAGTACGTGATCCCCTTCGGCTTCGAGGTGGACGGCTCGCTCGACCCGGTGGCCCTGGAGACGGCGTTCTCGGGTCTGGTCGCGCGGCACGAGGTGCTGCGCACGCGGTTCGTGACCGGTGAGGGCGGCGAGCCCGTCCAGGTCGTGGACGAGGCGTGGCGGGTGCCGGTCGAGGTCGTGGACCTGCGGCACGTCGCCGACGAGGCCGAGCGCGAGCGCCAGGCCCGCGTCACCCTGGAGAACAGGGCCTGCCGCCCCTTCGACCTGACCAGCGGCCGGCTGCTGCGGGTGACGGTCGTGCGGCTGGCCGACGAGCGCCAGCTGCTCATGACGGCGATCCACCACATCGTCGCGGACGGCTGGTCGGTGTCGGTGCTCACGGACGAGCTCCGCGAGTCCTACGCGGCGGCGCTGGCAGGACGGGACGCCGCACTGGCCGAGCTCCCGGTCCAGTACGGTGACTTCGCTCTCTGGCAGCACCAGTGGCTGACCCCGGAGCGTGCCGAGCGTCAGCTCGGGTACTGGCGGGAGAACCTCGCCGGCGTCGAGCCGCTGGAGCTTCCGACGGACCGTCCGCGCCCGTTGGTGCGTTCCGGGGCGGGTGACGCGGTGACCTTCCGCGTACCGGCGGAGACGGCGGAGGGCCTGCGGAAGCTGGCCACCGGGCAGAACGCCTCCCTCTTCATGGCGGGTCTGGCGGGCTTCCAGGTCCTGCTCTCCCGCTGGTCGCGTCAGGACGACATCGCGGTCGGCACCCCGATCGCGGGCCGCAACCGCGCCGAGGTCGAGGACCTGGTCGGCTTCTTCGTCAACACCCTGGTCATGCGGTCGGATCCGGTGGTCGCGTCAGGACGACATCGCGGTCGGCACCCCGATCGCGGGCCGCAACCGCGCCGAGGTCGAGGACCTGGTCGGCTTCTTCGTCAACACCCTGGTCATGCGGTCGGATCTCACGTCCAACCCCTCCTTCACCGACCTCCTCGGTCAGGTGCGGGAGACGGCCCTGGGGGCGTACGGGCACCAGGACCTGCCGTTCGAGCGGATCGTGGAGGAGCTGGCCCCCGAGCGGGACCTCTCCCGCAACGCCCTCTTCCAGGTCATGTTCGAGCTCCGCGAGACCACGCTGGGCACCACCGACTTCGTCACCGACGGAGCCCGGTGGACCTCGGACGAGACGGTGATCTCGGAGGCGGCCAAGTTCGACCTGTCGCTGACGCTGACCCCGGCGGCGGACGGCGGCTTCGCCGGAGAACTCGTCTACTCCACCGAGCTGTTCGACCGCACGACGGCCGAGCGCCTCGCCGGCCACTACGCGAACCTGCTGGACGGGGCCGTGGCCGACCCGGCGCGTCCCGTCGGGGAGCTCGACCTCCTCGGCGCCCCCGAGCGGGACCGGCTGCTCGGCACCTTCAACGACACCGCCGTCCCGTACGAGGACGACATCACCGTCCACGAGCTGTTCGCGCAGCAGGCGGCCCGCACCCCCGACGCCGTGGCGATCGTCTGCGAGGGCACCCGCCTCTCGTACGCGGAGCTCAACGCCCGGGCCAACCGGCTCGCCCACCACCTCATCGACCTGGGCATCACGACCGACGACCTGGTCACGGTCTGCGTCGACCGGGGCCCGGACATGATCGTGGCGCTGCTGGGCGTGATGAAGGCGGGTGCGGCGTACGTCCCGCTCGACCCCGACTACCCGGCCGCGCGCCTGGAGTTCATGCTCTCGGACACCCGCGCCCCGCTCGTCATCACGCAGGCGCACCTCGCGGACCGGCTCCCGGAGACGGCCACGCAGGTCCTCGTCGACACCGACCTGCCCGCGATCGCCGCGCGGCCGGTCACCGACCCCGTACGGCGGGCGGGCCCGGACGACCTGGCGTACCTCATCTACACCTCCGGATCGACCGGCACCCCCAAGGGCGTCATGATCCAGCACCGGTCGATGAGCAACAGGCTCCAGGAGATGCGCAGCCGGTACGGGATCACGGCCGCCGACCGCGTCCTGCAGTTCGCCTCCGTGACCTTCGACGCGGCGGCGGAGCAGATCTTCCCCACCCTGATCTCCGGCGCGCGCCTTGTCATGCGGGGTACGGAGAAGTGGAGCCCCACCTCCCTCCTCCAGACCATCGGCTCCGAGGGCGTCACGGTCGGCGAGCTGACCCCCGCCCTGTGGGAGCAGGTCGTCCCGCACCTCGGCAACGGCCGGTCGCTGGGCCCCGACTTCCGGCTGCTCGTCCTCGGCGGTGAGCAGGTGCCGGCCGCGGCGGTGCAGGAGTGGTTCCGGTACACCTCCGTGCCGATCTACAACACGTACGGTCCGACCGAGACGACGATCACCGCCACGTCGAGCCTGATCACCAGGCCGCGCGGAGTGATCCTGATCGGCTCGCCGATCGCGAACACCGAGGCCCTGGTGATGGACCGCTTCGGCGGCCTGGCGCCGGTCGGCGTCCCCGGCGAGCTGTGGATCGGCGGCGCGGGCGTGGCCCGGGGGTACTGGAACCGGCCGGAGCTCACCGAAGAGGTCTTCGTCCCGCACCCCTTCTCCGACGAGCCGGGGGCCCGGGTCTACCGGACCGGTGACCTGGTGCGCTGGCTCCCCGACGGGAACCTGGAGTTCCTGGGCCGGATCGACCAGCAGGTGAAGCTGCGCGGTCTGCGCATCGAGCTCGGCGAGATCGAGTCCGCGCTGTCCGGGCACGAGGACGTCGCCGCGGCCGTCGTGATCGTCCGCGAGGACACCCCCGGCGACAAGCGCCTGGTCGCCTACTGCGTCCCGGCCGCCGGCAGCGTGCCGAGCGTCGCCGGTCTGCGGACGCGGCTCCGCGAGAGCCTGCCCGACTACATGGTCCCGAACTGGTTCGTCCTGCTCGACGCCCTGCCGCTGACGCCCAACGGCAAGGTCGACCGCAAGGCCCTGCCGGAGCCGGAGGGCGACCGCCCGGACACGGACGACGAGTACGTCGCCCCGCGTACCGAGGTGGAGCGGATCATCGCCGGCATCTGGGGCGAGGTCCTCGGCATCGACCGGATCGGCGTCCACGACAACTTCTTCCACCTCGGCGGGCACTCGCTCCTCGCCACCCGGGTGATCAACCAGATCGACCTGCTGACCGGTCTCGAAGTCAGCCTCAGGAAGTTCTTCCTCACGCCCACTGTCGCGGAAGTCAGCGCGCACGTCCTGGAACTGCTCGCGCTCGAAGACGCCCCGGCCGATCCGGCCGCCCCGGCCGGCTCCGCCTCCTCCGACTCGACTTCTCTCTGATCAGGTAAGGGACAATTCCGATGAGTATCGCTACAGGCGACAGCCTCGAGTCGCGTCTTCTCGCCCGGATGAACAAGCGCACGGTGGACGACCGCATCAAGCGCGTCGAGAGCCCGGGCGGCAAGCCGCTCTCCTTCGCGCAGCGCCGGCTGTGGTTCCTGGACCAGCTGGAGCCGGGGAGCGCGGAGTACGTGATCCCCTTCGGGTTCGAGATCGGCGGTGCCCTCGACCTGGCGGCCCTGGAGTCGGCCTTCTCCGGACTGGTCGCTCGGCACGAGGTGCTGCGGACCCGGTTCGTGACGGGTGAGGACGGCGAGCCGGTCCAGGTCGTGGACGAGGCGTGGCGGGTGCCGGTCGAGGTCGTGGACCTGCGGCACGTCGCCGACGGGACCGAGCGCGAGCGCCAGGCCAAGGCGGCTGTCGACGCGGGGGTGGCCGGGGCGTTCGACCTGTCCGGCGGGCGACTGCTCCGCGTGACGGTCGTGCGGCTCACGGACGAGCGGCAGCTCCTGGCGATGGCGATCCACCACATCGTCGCGGACGGCTGGTCGGTGTCGGTGCTGACGGACGAGCTCCGCGCGTTCTACACGGCGGTGCTTGAGGGCCGGGAGGCCGGACTGGCCGAACTGCCCATCCAATACGGGGACTTCGCGCTCTGGCAGCACCAGTGGCTGACTCCGGAGCGGGAGGAGCGTCAGCTCGGGTACTGGCGGGAGAACCTCGCCGGGATCGAGCCGCTGGAGCTGCCGACGGACCGTCCGCGTCCGCTGCACCGGTCGGGTGCGGGTGACGCGGTGACCTTCAAGGTCGGCGCGGAGGTGACGAAGGGGCTCCAGGAGCTCGCGTCGGCGCAGGGCGCCTCGCTCTTCATGGCAGGACGACATCGCGGTCGGCACCCCGATCGCGGGCCGCAACCGCGCCGAGGTCGAGGACCTGGTCGGCTTCTTCGTCAACACCCTGGTCATGCGGTCGGACTTGGCCGCGAACCCTTCCTTCACCGACCTCCTCGGTCAGGTGCGGGAGACGGCGCTCGGCGCGTTCGGCCACCAGGACCTGCCCTTCGAGCGGATCGTGGAGGAGCTGGCCCCCGAGCGGGACCTCTCCCGCAACGCCCTCTTCCAGGTCATGTTCGCCCTCCAGAACGTCCCGGACGGCACCTGGACCCTCCCCGGCCTGGCCGTCGACACCGTCGAAGTCGCGACGCACGCATCGAAGTTCGACCTGACGCTGTTCCTCACCGAGCAGTCCGACGGCTCGCTCGACGCCGAGATCGTGTACTCCACCGAGCTGTTCGACCGCACCACCGTGGAGCGCCTCGCCGGCCACTACACCCGCCTTCTCGGCGCGGTCGTCGCCGACCCGGTGCGCCCGGTCGGGGAGCTCGACGTCCTCGGCGACGCCGAACGGGAGCAGGTCCTCCGTACCTTCAACGGCACCCCCGTCCCGTACGAGGACGACGTGACCGTCCACGCGCTCTTCGAGCGGCAGGCCGCCCGCACCCCGGACGCCACCGCCGCCACGTTCGACGGGACGCGCCTCACCTACGCCGAGCTGAACGCCCGGGCGAACCGGCTCGCGCACCACCTGACGGGTCTGGGCGTCACGCCCGGCGACCTGGTCGCGGTGTGCCTGGACCGGGGCCTGGACATGATCGTCGCGCTCCTCGGCGTGACGAAGGCCGGTGCGGCGTACGTGCCGCTCGACCCCGACTACCCCGCCGCCCGCCTGGAGTTCATGCTCTCCGACACCCGCGCCCCGCTGGTCGTCACCCAGGAGCACCTGGCCGGCCGGCTCCCCGGCACCGCCGCCCGCGTCCTCGTCGACGCCGACCGGGCCGCGATCGCCGCGCGGCCCGCCGCCGACCCCGCCCCGCAGTCGGGCCCGCAGGACCTGGCGTACATCATCTACACCTCCGGTTCGACGGGGACGCCGAAGGGCGTCATGGTGCAGCACCAGGCGATCTGCCGGCTGATCGACAACAACTGGTTCGCGGACATCTCCTCCACCGACGTCGTCGCCCAGGCGGCCAACTTCTCCTTCGACGCCTTCACCCTGGAGTACTGGGGCGCCCTCACGGCCGGTGCCTCCGTGGCGGTCCTCTCCAAGGACGTCGTGCTCGACCCGGAGCGGCTGCGCGCGGCCATCCGCACGCAGGGCATCTCCACGATGTGGCTGACCGCCCCGCTCTTCAACCAGCACGTCGCGGAGTGCCCGGACCTGCTGGCCGGGATGAAGACGGTGCTGTACGGCGGCGACGCCGTCGAGCGGTCGGTCGCCGACGCCCTCCTCGCCGGCCCCCACGCGCCGCGGAACCTGGTCAACGGCTACGGGCCGACGGAGACCACGGTCTTCGCGACCTGCTACGTCGTCGACCCGGCGGGCCCGCAGCTCACGTCCATGCCGATCGGCCGGCCCATCGCGAACACCGAGGCCCTGATCATGGACCGCTTCGGCGGCCCGGCGCCGGTCGGCGTCCCCGGCGAGCTGTGGATCGGCGGCCCCGGCGTGGCCCTCGGCTACTGGAACCGGCCCGAGCTCACCGAGGAGCGGTTCGTCCCGCACCCCTTCTCGACCGACCCCGGGGCCCGCGTCTACCGGACCGGCGACCTGGTGCGCTGGCTCCCCGACGGGAACATCGAGTTCCTCGGCCGCATCGACCAGCAGGTGAAGCTGCGCGGTCTGCGCATCGAGCTCGGCGAGATCGAGTCCGCGCTCGCCGCCCACGAGGACGTCGCCGGCGTCACGGTGATCGTCCGCGAGGACACCCCGGGCGACAAGCGGCTCGTCGGCTACTGCGTCCCGGCCGCCGGCCGCGAGCTGACCGTCGCCGGGCTGCGGGCGCACCTGCGGGAGAGCCTGCCCGACTACATGGTCCCCGGCTGGTTCGTCTTCCTCGACACCCTGCCGCTCACGCCCAACGGCAAGGTCGACCGCAAGGCCCTGCCCGCGCCCGACGGCGCCCGGCAGGCCGCCGACGGCGACTACACCGCCCCGCGCACCGAGACCGAGCGGATCATCGCCGACATCTGGCGGGACGTCCTCGGCCTCGACCAGGTCGGCGTCCACGACGACTTCTTCCAGCTCGGCGGGCACTCGCTCCTGGCGACCCGGCTCGTCTCGCGCATCAACAAGGCGCTCGGCGCGACCGTCACCGTCCGGCAGCTCTTCGAGGCGCGGACCGTCGGCTGCCTGGCCGCCGAGGCCGAGTCGGCGGCGCAGCAGGAGAGCGCGATCGGACGGCGCCCCGCCGGCACCGCCGTCGTCCCGCTGTCCTTCGCGCAGCGGCGGCTGTGGTTCCTGGACCAGCTGGAGCCGGGGAGCGCCGAGTACGTGATCCCGTTCGGTTTCGCGGTGGACGGCGTACTGGACCTGGCGGCCCTGGAGACGGCCTTCTCGGGCCTGGTCGCGCGGCACGAGGTGCTGCGGACCCGGTTCGTCACCGGCGCCGACGACGAGCCCGTCCAGGTCGTCGACGACCCGTGGCAGGTGCGGAGCGAGCTGGTCGACCTGCGGCACATCGCCGACGAGGCCGAGCGCGAGACGCTGGCCCGCGTCACCCTCGACTCCAAGGCCTGCCGCCCCTTCGACCTGACGAGCGGCCGGCTGCTGCGGGTGACCGTGCTGCGCCTGGCCGACGAGCGTCACCTGCTGATGGTGGCGATCCACCACATCGTCGCGGACGGCTGGTCGGTGGCGGTGCTCACGGACGAGCTCCGCGAGTTCTACACGGCGGCCCTGGAGGACCGCGCACCGGTGCTCGACGAACTGGCGGTCCAGTACGGGGACTTCGCGCTCTGGCAGCACCAGTGGCTGACTCCGGAGCGGGAGGAGCGCCAGCTCGGGTACTGGCGGGAGAACCTCGCCGGGATCGAGCCGCTGGAGCTGCCGACGGACCGTCCGCGTCCGCTGCACCGCTCGGGTGCGGGTGACGCGGTGACCTTCAAGGTCGGCGCGGAGGTGACGAAGGGGCTCCAGGAGCTCGCGTCGGCGCAGGGCGCCTCGCTCTTCATGGCGNTCGGGTGCGGGTGACGCGGTGACCTTCAAGGTCGGCGCGGAGGTGACGAAGGGGCTCCAGGAGCTCGCGTCGGCGCAGGGCGCCTCGCTCTTCATGGCGGGTCTGGCGGGCTTCCAGGTGCTGCTCTCCCGGTGGTCGCGTCAGGACGACATCGCGGTCGGCACCCCGATCGCGGGCCGCAACCGCGCCGAGGTCGAGGACCTGGTCGGCTTCTTCGTCAACACCCTNCCGGTGGTCGCGTCAGGACGACATCGCGGTCGGCACCCCGATCGCGGGCCGCAACCGCGCCGAGGTCGAGGACCTGGTCGGCTTCTTCGTCAACACCCTCGTCATGCGGTCGGACTTGGCCGCCAACCCCTCCTTCACCGACCTCCTCGGTCAGGTGCGCGAGACGGCCCTGGGCGCGTACGCGCACCAGGACCTGCCGTTCGAGCGGATCGTGGAGGAGCTGGCCCCCGAGCGGGACCTCTCCCGCAACGCCCTCTTCCAGGTCATGTTCGCCCTCCAGAACGTCCCGGAGAGCGCCTGGACCCTCCCCGGCCTCTCCCTCGACTCCATCGAAGTCCGCGGTGAGACCCCGAACTTCGACCTCGTGTGCCTCCTCGACGTCGACGAGGCCACCGGCGGAGTCGAGGGCCGGATCCTCTTCTCCCCCGAGCTGTTCGACCGGGCCACCGTGGAGCGCCTGGCCGGCAACTACACCCGGCTCCTGGGCGCGGTCGTCGCCGACCCGGCGCGACCCGTCGGAGAGCTCGACGTGCTGACCGACGCCGAGCGGGAGCGGCTGCTCGTCACCTTCAACGACACCGCCGTCCCGTACCGGAACGACATCACCGTCCACGAGGTCTTCGAGCAGCAGGCCGCCCGCACCCCGGACGCCACCGCGATCCTCTTCGAGGACACGCGCCTCTCGTACGCGGAGCTCAACGCCCGGGCCAACCGGCTCGCCCACCACCTGATGGACCTCGGGATCAAGGCCGAGGACCTGGTGACGGTGTGCGTGGACCGGGGCCCGGACATGATCGTCGCCCTGCTGGGTGTGATGAAGGCGGGTGCGGCGTACGTGCCGCTCGACCCCGACTACCCGGCGGCCCGCCTGGAGTTCATGCTCTCCGACACCCGCGCCCCGCTGACCATCACCCAGGGCCACCTGGCCGACCGGCTCCCCGGCACCGCCGCGCACGTCCTGATCGACACCGACTGGCCGGCGATCGCCGAACGGCCGGCCACCGACCCCGTACCGCAGTCGGGCCCGGACAACCTGGCGTACATCATCTACACCTCCGGATCGACCGGCACCCCCAAGGGCGTCATGGTGCAGCACCAGGGTGCGGTCAGCATGGCGGAGCACCTGCCGCGGCAGCTGCGCCTGGACTCCGGCAGCCGCGTCCTGCAGTTCGCCTCGCCCAGCTTCGACGCCTCCATGTACGAGGTGATCACCACCTGGGGCGCCGGCGCGGCCCTCGTCCTCGCCCCGCGCGAGAACCTCTTCCCCGGCAAGCCCCTGGAGACGACGGTGGCCCGCCACGGCGTCACCGCCGTCACGATGTCCCCCTCGCTGCTCGCCGGAGTCTCCACGGAGGCCCTGGAGAGCGTGCGGACGATCGTCGTCGCCGGCGAGGCCTGCCCGCCGGACGTCCTCGCCACCTGGTCCCCGGGGCGGGTGTTCGTCAACGCCTACGGGCCCAGCGAGGACACCGTCTGCAGCACGCTGTACGAGTACACGCACAGCCGCAACCGCGTCCTCATCGGATCGCCCATCGCGAACCACGAGGTGTACGTGATGGACCGCTTCGGCGGCCTCGCGCCCGTCGGCGTCCCCGGCGAGCTGTGGATCGGCGGCGAGGGCGTCGCCCGGGGCTACTGGAACCGGCCGGAGCTCACCGAGGAGCGGTTCGTCCCGCACCCCTTCTCCGACGAGCCGGGGGCCCGCGTCTACCGCACCGGTGACCTGGTCCGCTGGCTGCCCGAGGGCAACCTGGAGTTCCTCGGCCGGATCGACCAGCAGGTGAAGCTGCGCGGCCTGCGCATCGAGCTCGGCGAGATCGAGTCGGCGCTCGGCGCCCACGAGGACGTCGCCGCGGCGGCCGTGATCGTCCGCGAGGACACCCCTGGAGACAAGCGGCTCGTCGGCTACTGCGTGCCCGTCGCCGGCCGCGAACTGACCATCGCAGGGCTGCGGGCGCGGCTCCGCGAGAGCCTGCCCGACTACATGATCCCCGGCTGGTTCGTCTTCCTCGACACCCTGCCCTTCACCCCGAACGGCAAGGTCGACCGCAAGGCGCTCCCGCAGCCCGAGGGCGACCGCCCCGAGACCGACGGCGAGTACGTCGCCCCGCGCACCGAGGTCGAGCGGATCGTCGCCGACATCTGGAGCGAGGTCCTCGGCCTCGACCGGATCGGCGTCCACGACGACTTCTTCCAGCTCGGCGGCCACTCGCTGCGCGCGGTACGGCTCGCGACCCGCCTCCAGGACGCCGGATACGCCCTGTCCGTACGGGCGGTCATGCAGTACCCGACCGTCGCCGAGGCCGCGGAGCTGATCTCCCGGGCCGGGACCGTCTCCCGGTCCCTCGCCTTCGAGCTGGGCGGCCCGCGCCGGGACGACGCGCCCGCCGCTCCGGGCGCCGGCGACACGTACCTCTTCTGCATCCACCCCAGCGGCGGCAGCGCCCACTGGTTCTCGGCCCTCGCCGCCCAACTCGCCGGCACCTGCCGGACGTACGGCATCCAGGCACCCGGCATGGAACCGGACGAGGAGACCGTCCTCGGCGCCGAGGCGCTGGCCGCCCGCTACTGGGAGGAGATCAAGGCCGTCCAGCCGGAAGGCCCGTACCACCTGCTCGGCTGGTCGCTGGGGGCCGTCATCGCCCACGAGATGGCCCGGCAGGCCCCCGACGAGACCGAGCAGGTCTACCTCGTCGAACCGCCCATCGTCGAACCGGGCGTCAGGAAGCGGCTGATGGGCTACGTCGCCGACTACCACAAGGCCGTCGCCCTCTGGGAGAAGGGCCGCAAGGAACAGGGCGCGGAGCGGGAGCGGACCGAGATGGCGCTGCGCCACCTCGCGAGCACCCTGGAGGTGCCGGACGAGTCCGCCACGCTCGACGAGTGGCTCCCGTACGCCACGCTCGGCGGCCTCCTGGAGTCGGTGGCGGCCTACGAGCCGCCGGTGTCGGCCGCGGCCTGCACCCTCGTCATCAGCGACGACGTGCTGCTCAGCGGCCAGGGCTCGCACGCGAGCGACGGCAGCCACGAGGAGTACACGGCCTACTGGCGCGGCCTCTATCCCGGCGGCCTGCGCGAGGCTCGCACACCGGGAACACACCTGGACATGATGACGGCTCCGGAAGCCGTCGCCGTCCTGGCTCAGACGATCATCAGCAACTCGATGGAGTACGCGGGGTGGCAGGCATGAGGATTTCCACGATCCAGGTTCCGACGGTCGAGACTCCGGCGGTACGGATTCCGACGTTCCAGGATGTGCTCGCGGCCGGAGAGCGCATCGCGCCCGTGGTCCGCCGGACGCCGGTTCTGCGCCTTCCCGGCACCCGCGTCCTGCTCAAGCGGGAGGACCTGCAGAAGTCGGGCTCGTTCAAACTGCGGGGCGTCACCAACGCCTTCGCGGCCGCCGCACCCTCCCGGGTGGTCACCGCCTCCTCGGGGAACCACGGCAAGGCGGTGGCGATGCTCGCCCGGGCCGCGAAGGTCCCGGCCACGGTCGTGATGACCGCGGCGTCGGCGCCGGAGAAGGTCGAGACGATCCGCGGTCTCGGCGCCCGCGTCCTCTTCGTGGAGGGCGGTGTGGCCGAGCGGAACCGGCTGGCCGAGGCCCTCGCCGCCGAACAGGGCGCGACCCTGATCCCCTCCTCCGACCACGCCGACGTCATCGCGGGCCAGGGCACCACCGGCCTGGAGATATCCGCCCAGACGACGGGCGTCGAGGCGGTCTACGTCCCCGTCGGAGGCGGCGGACTCCTCGCCGGCATGTGCCTCGCCAAGGGCGCCTGGCGCGCCGCCCCGGCGGTCATCGGGGTGGAGCCCGTATCGGCCCCGCGCTACGCCCTGTCCCTGGCCACGGGGAGGCCGGTATCGGTCCCGCCCTCCACGTCCGTCGCCGACGGGCTGCGCGGCCAGGCACCGGGCCGCGTCGCCCTCCCGGTCGTCGCCGCCGGGGTCGACCACCTCACGGCGGTGGAGGACGACGAGATCGTCCGGGCCATGGCCCTCCTGCGGACGCACGGCATCGTGGCCGAGCCCAGCTCGGCGGCGGCGGTCGCGGCGGCGCTCAAGGCCGACCACGTACGGGACGTCGTCGTGGTGCTGACGGGCGGCAACATCGCGCGGGCGCGGTTCGACGAACTGACCGCACGCGAGGACCGGTTGTCCCGCGAGATCCACTCGTACGCGGCCCTCGCGGCGGCGTGACCCCGACCCGACCGCCGTCTCCCGGCCCCGTCTCCCGGCCTCGTCTCCCGACCTCGTCCCTCCGCGCCGCAAGGAGCACCATGACCACCACGTGCCTGTCCCGCGAAACGCTGACCTCGCTCACCCCGCTCACCCCGCGCACCTACCGGTCCGACCGGCCGGCCGACCTGGTCCAGCCCTTCACCGGGCCGCGGCTCTGGATCGTGAACCTCGCCGCCGGGCCGGCCGAAGCGAACCCCCTGGCCCTCCTGGACGCGAAGGAGCGGGCCAAGGCCACGGCCTTCCGCTCGCCCCTCGACCGCGCCCACTACACGGCCTCCCACATCGCCCTGCGCCGCATCCTCGGCGCCCACCTGGGCCGTGCGCCGCAGGACGTACGGCTCGCGCAGGACGACTGCCCCGTGTGCGACGGCGGCCACGGCAGGCCCGTCGTCGCCGACAGCTCCCTGCAGTTCTCGCTCTCCCGGCGTGCCGGCTACTGCCTGATCGCCCTGGCCCGTACGGCGGTCGGCGTCGACCTGGAGGTGGCCCCGGAACTGGAGGTCGCCGACGAGCTCGCCACCACCCTGCACCCGGGGGAGCGGGCCCTCCTGGAGTCGGCCCCGCCGGACCGGCGCGCGGCGGCGTTCGCCCGCATCTGGGCACGGAAGGAGGCCTACCTGAAGGGCCTCGGCACCGGCCTCGCGATGGGTGCCGCGCACGACTACGTGGGGGAGGACGCGGACGTACCGGACTGGCGCTTCCACGACGTGGCGGCCCCGGCGGGCCTCGCGGCGGCGCTGGCGATCAAGGAGCCGGTGTGACGCCAGGGCCAGGCGGCGTGGAGCTGTGCGGGAGCGGAGCTCTATTCCTCGCCCGTCAGCCAGCCCTTGGCCACGGCCCGGGACCCCGCCTGGAAGCGGCTGCGCGCCCCGAGCTTCTCCATCAGGTCGGCGGCGATGCGGCGGGCCGTGCGGGGCGAGACGCCGAGGCGCTTGGCGACGGCGTCGTCGGTGAGCCCCTGGCCGAGGAGGCGGAGGGCCTCCGACTCCTGCGGGGAGAGGCCGCGCTCGTCCTCGCGCTCGCGGGAGGCCGCGCCGCCGAGGGGGAGGGCGTTGTCCCAGATGGTGTCGAAGAGCGCGCACAGGGCCGTGACCGTGCCGCTGCCGCTGAGCACGAGGGCGCCGGCGCGGCTGTCCTCCTCGTCGGTGGGGACGATCGCGACCCGCCGGTCCAGGACCATCAGCCGGATCGGCAGGGACGGGGTCGTGCGGACCTCGCCGCTCAACTCGGCGAGCCAGTTGGCGTACGCGACGGTGGCCGGGCTGTTGCGGACGCTGTCGAGGTAGAGCGTCCGCATCCGGACACCGCGCTCCAGGAGGGCCTGGTCCTGGGGCTTCGCCGCCTCCATGCTGGCCTCGCTCTGCGCGCCGCCCGGGGCGAGCGTCATGACCTCGGTGCTGACGTCGCGCACGAGCCGCGAGATCCGCTCCCTGATCTCCTCGATGCCGTCGAGCCGCTCGATGCCGTCGATCTGCTTGTGGGGGCGGGCGGCGGTGAAGTCGGCGGCCAACTGGGCGGCGGCGAGGCGGATCTGCTCGATGCGCTGCTGTTCGGCGGCGAGGCGCTCCTGCTGGCGGGCGATGACGGCCTGGATGCCGACCTCGGGGTCCACGGCGCGGAAGCAGTGGGGGTGGTCGAAGGCGGTGCGGACGAGGGCGAGTTCGCTGAGCTTGTCCAGCGCCCCGCGCAGTTCCTCCTCGGGCAGGCCGAGTCTGTCGCGCAGAACCTCGAATTCCGCTTGTGGGTGTGCGAGTACCGCGCGGTACACGTTCTCGCAGACGCCGTCCAACCCCAGTGCTTCCAGCATTTTCGGCCTCCCCCTCTGAAGATCAAGACGAATCAAAGCATGAATTGCGCCGTTGGCCGATAGGTGCCTATGGAATGCCCGGGGGACTGGGAGGCTTACCGGGGAAGGTGGCCGGATTGGGCAATGGCATAAACAGTCCGGTATTGACTGCTGTTGCACCTTCTGTACTTCCGGGATGGTGGGGTTATGCGCTTGGTCCATGTACGCATTCGGCTTCCCTGCATCCCTGACGACCCGGAGTCGCTCAGGAAGGCTTTTCTCTCCTACGCGACTCCCGAGGACGGAGTAGGCCACGTCAGCGTCCATCCGGGTGACGGGGGCGATCTGACGGTCGGGTTCTTCGTCACCGCGGCGACGCTCCCCGAGGCGGAGACGGTCGCGTACACCGTGGCGCTCAAGGCCCTGAGCGGCGAGGTCGCACTTCAGGAGGCCTACGTGACCAGCTACTCCGCGGCGCTGGTCCCCGCCCTGTTCGACCGGATGCTCCACGAGTCCGGCGACGACGGACGGTGGACGGAATAGGCGAAGGCCGGTTGAGGTCAACCCGTAAAGCTGGTCGGCGGCACCGGGGCAGGCAAGACTTGTGGATGTCAGCAGGGAACAGGCCGGAACGACAAACGGGCCACCGAAGCTGACAACTTCCAGCCAACTATTTCCGGACGGAGTTTGTCATGTCTAAGAACACCCTTCGCCTTGCCTCGAAGTTCGCTGCCGTCTTCGCTCTCGTCGCCCTGCCGACCTTCGGTATCGCCACCCTCGCCACTCAGCCGAGCGCCCCGGTCGCGACGGTCGCCGGCACCACCACGGACACCGAGACCGCCACGACGAACGGCGGGGCCGACACGGCCGCCGCGCCGACCCCCACCCCGTCCTCCTCCAAGGACACCACGGGCTGGGACTAGCAGACCGGCCGCCAAGGCCACCTCCTCCCCTTCCGCACTGCTGCTGAGAGTTCCCCCGACGTCGCCCGACTCGCCAGGAGAGAGAAGAGGAAGCCCCGATGGCGGATGTCACCCGTGCCCCACGCACTGAACGGCCCGTGGCCGAGCCCGCGTTCAGTACCGAGACGACGCCCGACTCAGGGACCGGAACGAGGTCCGAGTCCAGGTCCGAGACCAGGTCCGAGACCAGGTCCGAGTCCAGGACCGAGCCGGAGCCCAAGCCCGCGTCCCGGCCCGCGTACAAGGACGGAACCGTCCTGCGGTGGCTCGCCGCCTACACCCTCTCCATCCTCGGCGACAGCATCTACTTCATGGCCCTCGGCTGGGCCGCCAACCGGATCGCCGGCCCCGCGGAAGTCGGGATGATCGTGGCGTCCGGTGCGGTTCCCCGGGCCCTCCTCATGCTCGGCGGCGGAGTGGTCGCCGACCGCTTCGGACCGCGCAGGGTCGTCATCGGCAGCGACGCGGTGCGCTTCGCCGTCATCGCGGCCGCCGCGGTGACCCTCGCCTTCACCCCCGGCCACGTCTGGCTCCTCGTCACGGTCGCTCTCGTCTTCGGCGCGGTCGACGCGCTGTTCATGCCCGCCGTCGGCGCTCTTCCGCCCCGCATCACGACACCGGACCAACTCGTCCGCATCCAGGGCATGCGCGCCCTCGCCGTGCGCGGCGGCAGCATGATGGGCCCCCCGCTCGCGGGCCTCGCGATGGGCCTGGGAGGGCCGGAAGCGGCCTTCGGACTCGCGGGCGTCCTGTTCGGCGTATCGCTGCTGCTTCTGCTCGCGGTCCGGCTGCGCCCCCTGGAAGAGGACGCCGGGAGCGGCACCGACGACTCCGCGCCCACCGGCGACTCCGCTTCCCCCAAGAACTCCGCCCGTCACGACCTGACCGAAGGCCTGGGCTTCATCCGCCGCCACAAGCTGATCGGCCCGCTCGTGCTCGCGGCCGCCCTCAGCGAGCTCGGCTTCGCCGGACCCCTCAACATCGGCTTCGTCTTCCTCACGTCGGAGCGTGACTGGGGAGCCGGCGGAATGGGCTGGATCGTCGCCGGATTCGGCGGTGGTGCGGCGGTCAGCGCGCTCGCCCTCGCGGTCCTGGGGCGCCTGCCGAAGTCGGGTTACGTCCTCATCGCCACGACCCTGGTGACCTCGGCCTGCATCGCCCTGTTCCCGGTCGTCCCGAACCTGGGCTCCACGGTGGCGCTCGCCGCCGTCGCCGGCCTGGCGGGCGGTATCGCCGGCGGCCTGGCGCAGGCCCTCATCCAGACGGCCACGGACCCCGCCTATCTGGGCCGGGTCACCGCGGTGACCAGCCTGACGGCCCTGGGGCTCGCCCCGCTGACCTTCCCGGCCTTCGGAGCTCTCGTCAGCTACGGCGGCGTCGGCACGGCCTTCCTGGCCGGCGGTGTCCTCAGCGCCCTCGGCATGATCGTCTGTCTCGCGTCGCCCACGGTCCGCAAGGCCGAACTGGCCTGATGGGCCGGCAGGTCAGGCGGTGGCGGGAGCGCCGACCCCGACTTTCGTCGCCGACGCCCGGCCATCCTTGAACCAAGGGCAAGGGGACTCCGTGGAGCCGTCGCCGAGGATCTCGCGGGCCCGCAGCACGTGGAGGACGACATCGCAGCAGAGGTCCTGCTCCTCACGGAGCAGGACCTGGTCGAACCGGACGCGCTGCCCGTGCCGGGCGCCGTCACGGGGTGACCCGGCGGCCGGAGGGCTGCTCCGCCGACGGGTGGTGGCCGTGGCCGGGCGGTCGGAAGATCGCCGGGAACGGTTCGCTGAAGCGGTGGGCCGCTATACGCGCGTCGTGCTGGGCGTTGAGCCGGTGGATCAGGCGCATGCCGAGCGCGATCAGCAGGGCGACGGCCGCGATCACGATCAAGGTTTCCATGGCGTCACCTCCGCGGGGTCCCCGGCATCGTGATCATCCGCGCTCCGACGACGGGGTGCCGGATCGGCATCGGGGCGGCGGCGGTGTCCATGAGCCGGGCGGCTTCTGCGGGTTCGGTCTCGGGCGGGATCACCAGAAGGTCGCAGCGGCCGACGGTGTACGAGAGCAGGATCATCTTGTCGGGATCCTGTTCGGTGAACCAGCCGACGTGCACGATGTGCCCGGTGGCCGGAACCTTGTGCGGGATCACGGGCCAGTGCGCGGGGTTCACCGCGACGCGCGTGATGCGTCCGTACTGCTCCTCCAACGCAGCGACCAGCGCGGGAAGTTCGGCGCTGAGGTCACGCGAGCGAGGCCACCAGGCGCCGTCCATCGGGCCGGCGGGGACGGTCTTCGGTGCGAGCGACAGACGCGCTGACATCGGGGGCGCGGAAAGCGTGGGTGCGAGGGTGGTGGTCATGAGGGCGGACCCGTCTCCGGGCCGTCCTGCAGGACGGCCCAGTGCCTTGATCGCCGGAAACGACGTCCGCGTGGGAGCGGGTGTTCGAGTTACTCCCGGTAAATCCAGCGTACTCCGGCCGAGGGCCGGACGAGCCGTTCTGACCGGCCGACTTTCCACCGGGCGACTGTCCACCAGGCGGCTTTCCACCGGGTGTGGACGGCGGGCGCGCGGGATCCGCTCCGCTCAGCCCCGCCACTCGGCCAGGACGAGGGTCGCGTCGTCCGAAGTGGACTCCCCGCGGGCCCGCTTGAGGGTGTGCGAGAGGTCCCGGGCCACCGCGCGGACCTCGCGGTCCGCCCGCTCCAGCTGGTTCACCCAGTCGATCAGCTGGTCCTCGCCGAACTGCTCCTGCCCGGTCGCGTGTTCCTCGATCAGCCCGTCGGTGAAGCACAGGACGCGATCCTCCGGTTCGAGCATCACTTCGCTGACCTGCGGCTGCGCCCCTCCGAAGCCGACGGGCAGGGTCGTGGGGCTGTCCAGACGGCGGACGACGCGGTGCCGGCGGATCAGCATCGGGGCAGGGTGCCCGGCGTTGACCCACTGGAGGCGGCCGGTGTCCGTGTCGAGGCGCATCATCTGCGCGGTCACGAAATGATCGGGCGCGAACTGTTCGGCCACGGCCCGGTCCATGAAGAGGTAGATCTCGGAGAGCTCGATGCTGATCCGGCGGGCGTGCCGGTACGCGCCGATGGCCACGGTGGCCATCGTGGCCGCGTCCAGACCATGGCCCATGGCGTCGATCATGGCGAGGTGGAGGGTGTCGTCGTTCAGGGCGTAGTCGAAGCTGTCGCCCGCCACGTCGTAAGCGGGCTCCAGCACGCCGGCGACGGCGACGCGCGGCGTCGTCATCGACAGCGGCGGCAGCAGCGACCACTGGATCTCGGCGGCGACGCTCATCGGCTCGCTGCGGCGGGTGCGGAAGAAGAGGTCGGTGTGGCCGTTCTTGGTCCGCATCGCGTCGCCGATCAGACCGGAGATCCTGCGCAGCAGGCGCCGGTCGTCATCGTCGACGGAGTCCAGGGTGACGGCCAGGACGCCCGCCTGGTCGCCCCCGTCCGGCAACGGCAGCAGGATCCGTACGCCATCGGGCAGAGGACGTTCCACCGGGCGTGAGGTGAGGAAGCAGCGGCCCGCATCGGAGCCGTCGATGAGCTGCGGTTCGCCGCCCGCCAGCCCTTCGCCCGGCAAGGGGACCAGCCGCTGCTGCCCGTAGTCCTGGAGCAGGATCTGCGGATCCCGTCCCCCCAGCCGGGCCACCGTCTCGGCGAGCAGCGCCCCGACGAGATGGGGCGGCAGCTCGTGGGCCCGGTCCAGGAGCCCGCCGAGGAGCCCCTCGCCGAAGCTCTCCGAACGGTCAGGCCCCCCAGACGATCCGACTGTCATCCCGTTCCTCCCGCAGTGCGGCGGACGGGCTGCGCGACGGACACGGGGAGCCGGGCCCGGTACCGGCGATCTCGCCACCAGGATGCGCCCCGACGCCGGGGCACGCCACACGGGCGGCGGGACGGGGCGAGCGACGGCAGCCCCGGTGCGCACGGGCGGAGGTCCCGCCGACGGAGGACGTACGCCTGGACCGGCCGCGGGCCGCGCCCCCGATCCTGAAGGCATGAACCAGAAGCTCTGGCTCCCGTCCCCAGCCGTCGCCCACCCCGCGCGCCCCCAGTCCTCCTTGGTCACCCTCGGGGTGCTCGCGCTCGTGTACGGCTTCGGCCGCGCCGAGACCGACGGCTGGACCTCCGCCCGCACCCTCGTCCTGTCGGCTGCGGCGACGCTCCTGCTGACGGCCTTCGTGAGGCGCACCTGCACTCCCTGGTTCACGGCTTCACCACGGCGTTCTGGTGGTCGGCAGCTCTCCAGGTCCTGGCGGCGCTGATCGCGTACGCCCTCATCGACACACCCGAGCCGAAAGCCGGTGAGCGCCTGCGCGTGGGCGAGGAGGAGCGGGTCAGGGCCGGCTGAGGAGGGCGGCTGCCTCGCGGGCGGCGTCGACGGCTCCGGCGCGGGCCGCCTGCCGGTCGTCGTCGCTGCGGGCGTAGGCGAGGGAGATCACCATGTTGCTGCGGCGGAAGACGACCTGCGCGGTGATGTTCTTGCCGGGAGTGGGCGGTCGGAAGCGGAGGATGGCCTCGTCGCCGAGGCCGATCAGATCTTCCTGGGTGCCCTTCTCCCAGCCCGGTTCGCCGCCGGCGCGCTGCTCGCGCATGTCCTTCTCGGCCAGTTCGACGTCGAGGCGGCTGGCGAAGAGATGGACGTTCGCCCGGTACTTCCCCTTCTCGCGCGGGGCCGCCCAGGTGCAGGACGCCGCGTCCTCGCGTCCGCCGTACGCCTCGGGCACGAGCCGGTGGATCGTCTCGGGCGTGACGAGCCCGCAGACGTGCGGATCGGCGCGGAACTCGCCGTCCTGCGCGCGGTCCCACCACCGCCACGCTCCGAAAGCGGAGAAGACCAGGACCGTCAGCGCGATCCACGTGAGGAAGGCGCGCCGCGAGAGCTTGGCGGGAGGGGGCGCGGGGGTGCTCGTGGGAGTGGTCGCGGGTGTGGTCACCGCCGCAGCATAGGTGCACGGGCCCCGGACGGACCCCGGGGATTCACGGCATCCGATGTTCCGTCGACGGATGTCAGGAGGTGCCCGGGGGCGTCAGGCCCCCCGGGGTCACCAGGCCCGATTCGTAGGCGAGGACCACGAGTTGGGCGCGGTCGCGGGCGTGGAGCTTGGTCATGGCCCGGTTGACGTGGGTCTTCGCGGTCATCGGGCTGATCACCATGGTCTCGGCGATCTCGTCGTTGGACAGGCCCCGTGCGGCGAGGGCGACGGCCTCGCGTTCGCGGTTGGTCAGCTCTTCGAGGCGGCGCGTGCCGCTGTCGGTGGGGAGCGGCTGGGTGACGTACCGGTGGATCAGCTTGCGGGTGATCGAGGGTGCAAGCAGGGCGTCACCGCGTGCGGCGACGCGGACGGCGTGCAGGAAGTCCTCCGGGACGATGTCCTTGACGAGGAATCCGGCGGCGCCGGCCCGCAGCGCGTCGAAGACGTACTCGTCGAAGCCGTAGTTGGTGAGGATGACGACGTGCACGCCGGCCAGGGCGGGGTCCTCGGCGATGCGCCGGGTCGTCTCGATGCCGTCCATGACCGGCATCTGGATGTCGATGAGCGCGACGTCGGGCAGGTGCTCCGCGGCCAGCGCCAGGCCGGTCTTGCCGTCGGCGGCCTCGGCCACGACCTCGATGTCGTCCTCCAGGTCGAGGAGTACGCGGAATCCGCTGCGGATGAGCGGCTGGTCGTCGACCAGCAGGACACGGATCACGAGGCCCGGTCCAGGGGGAGCTCGGCCTGGACGGTGAAGCCGCCCTCGCCGCGGGGTTCGGCGCGCAGGCGGCCGCCGAGGACGGTGACCCGCTCGCGCATGCCGAGCAGCCCGACGCCGGGCGTCGGGGTGGTGGCGGTGGCCGGGGTGGCGCCGCCGTCGTCGTCGATGCGGACGGCCAGGGCGTCGGGGTGGTAGTCGATCCGTACCGACGCGGTGGCGGCGTCGGAGTGCCGGGCGATGTTGGTGAGCGATTCCTGCACGATCCGGTAGACGGTCCGGCCCACCGCGGCCGACACGTCCTGCCGCTGCCCTTCGATCGTCAGCGTGGCGTCCAGGCCGGTCAGCCGGGAACGCGCCACCAGTTCCGGTACGTGGCCGAGCCCCCGGGGCGGGCTGGTGTCGTCGTCGCGCAGCGCCTCCAGGGTCGCGCGCAGCTCCCGGGTCGCCTCACGGCCGGCCTCCTGGATGGCGAGGAGGGCCTCCGGCACCCGCTCGCCGCGCTTGCGGGCGACGTGGACGGCGACTTCGGACTGGACCTTGATGATGGAGATCTGGTGGGTGAGCGAATCGTGCAGCTCCCGCGCGATGCGCAGCCGCTCCTCGTCCGCGCGCCGCCGCGCGGTCTCCTCCCGGGTGCGCTCGGCCTCGTCCGCCCGGCGCTCCGCCTGCCGCAGCGCTTCCCCCGCGGCGCCGGCGGCGATCAGCCAGGCGATCTCCAGGGCGCCCCGGGCCTGCGCGAACGCCTCGCCCGTGCCGTGCAGGCCCGAGGCCAGGGCCGCGAGCGGAAGCGTGGCGAGTACGGCCACGGACGCCGCCACCGTGACGGCGCGGTGCCCCGCCCGCATCGCGGCGTACACCGCGAAGAGGTAGGCGACGGCGGGTACGTCGAAACCGGCCGCCTGGTACCCCAGCGCGCACACTCCGGTGACGACCAGGACGGTCACCGGCGCCCGCCGGGCCGCGAACAGTGCCAGGCCACCGGCCGCCAGCAGCACGTACCCGAGCACGTCGAGGCGCGTGCCGGAGTGCTGCCCCGACACCCCGGTGCCCAGCAGCGCCGCCGCCACGCCGACGGCGATCACACCGTCCCTGACTCCGGCCCGGACACGGAACCGCCCTGTACTCATGCGCGCACCTTAGCCGCGTGCCCGCGGGCGGCGAATCGCGCTGCCGGAGGAGGGCGGGCTACCGCGCACGCGGTACGTCCGCGCCGCCTACCGCGTCCGCGGCAGTGGGAAGTGTCTGCGTCCGCCGGACGACCGGCGAGGGGTCCGGCGGACAGGATCGGGCCACGCCCTGTCGTACGAGAAGGAGCACCTCATGCCGGTCCGATCCCTGCTCGCCGCACCGGCGGCCGCGTACCTCTCGGTCCAGCCGGCCGCCGCCGACGTGACCGCCATGAGCCCCGGGCGCCTCGGGGCCGTCGTGGCCGCGCTGCTCGGGCTGACCGGCGTGGTCATCGGCGTCCTGTCCCTGGCCCGCCCCGCCGGCCGCTTCGGCACCCGCTCCCGCCGCCTCGTCTCCCTCGCGGCGGGCCTGACCGCCATGGCCCTCGGCGCGCTGGTCGTGGCCACCTCCGACAGCGGCATCGGCACGGGCAACGGCCGGGGCGGAGCGTTCGTGGCCCTGCTGCTGGGCCTGACGGGCGTGGCGACGGCGGGCCTGTCGCTGACCCGCGCCCGCCGCACCGGCTGACGGGCGCGGGATCTCGGGTTGAGGCCCTGCCTCATCGGCGTAGCGTGAAAGAAGGCCGACGCGCGGGCCCCGGTGTGACATGGAGTGACATCCCGAGGAGCGATCGCTATGGGCAAGCTCTCGATCGAGCAGGTGCAGGAACGTGTCCGAGGGGCGGTCGTCACCCCCGGCGACGATGCCTACGACGAGGCGCGCACGGTCTACAACGCCATGATCGACAAGCGGCCGAGCGCGGTCGTGCGCTGCGTCAACGCGGGCGACGTCATGGCGGCCGTCGACTTCGCACGCGAGAACGAGCTCGACCTGGCGGTGCGCGGCGGCAGCCACAGCGTGCCCGGCTTCGGTACGTGCGACGGCGGCGTCGTCGCCGACCTGTCCGGGATGCGCGGCGTACGCGTCGACCCGGCGCGCCGGACGGCGCGGGCCGAAGGCGGCGCGACCTGGGGCGACTTCAACGCGGCGACGCACGCCTTCGGCCTGGCGACGACCGGCGGAATCATCTCGACCACGGGCGTCGGCGGACTCACCCTCGGCGGCGGCATCGGCTATCTCGCCCGCGGACTCGGGCTGAGCTGCGACAACCTGATCTCCGCCGACGTGGTGACCGCGGACGGCCGGCTCCTCACCGCGAGCGAGGACGAGAACGACGACCTCTTCTGGGCCCTGCGCGGCGGCGGCGGCAACTTCGGCGCGGTGACGTCCTTCGAGTTCCGGCTCAGCCCCGTCAAGGACATCTACGGCGGGCCGATCCTCTACGAGCTGGACGACGCCGCCACCGTCCTGCGCTCCTTCGCCGACTACATCGGCGGTGCGCCGGAGGAACTCGGCGGCTTCCCGGCGTTCCAGCTGGCCCCGCCGCTCCCGTTCATCCCGGAGAACCGGCACGGCGACCCCTTCACCCTGATCGTGGCGTGCTGGTCGGGCCCCCTGGACGAGGGCCCGCGCGCCCTCCAGGCCTTCCACGACTTCGCCCCGGTGGTCGCCGAACACGTCGGCCCCATGCCGTATCCCGCGCTCAACAGCGCCTTCGACGCCCTGGTCCCGCCCGGCCTCCAGCACTACTGGAAGGCCAACTTCGTGACCGAGCTCGACGAAGCCGCCATCGCGGCGCACGTCCAGCACGCGCCAGGGCTGCCGGCCGTGAACTCGACGGTCCACATCTACCCCATCGACGGCGCCTGCCACCGCGTCGCACCGGACGCGACGGCCTTCGCCTACCGGGACGCCTCCTTCGCCACCGTCATCGCCGGAATGTGGCCCGATCCGGCCGCGAACGAGGCCAACACCGACTGGGTACGCGACTACTACGACGCGACCGCCCCGCACTCGGAGGAGGGCGGCTACATCAACTTCATGGCCGACGACGACCAGAGCCGGATCAGGGCCAACTACAAGAGCAACTACGACCGCCTGGCCGAGGTCAAGCGGGCGTACGACCCGGGAAACCTCTTCCACCTGAACCAGAACATCAAGCCGGGCCCCGCCCCCAGCTGATGGTTCACGTATTGCTGAATTCAGGATCTCCTGTACTGTCGCGGATGTGCTGACACTCGCCGCTGACACCGACGACATCGACGACATCGACAACGCCGACGACGTCACCGACACCGACGACATCGACGTGCTCGTGCGCTTCGGTCGGGCCCTCGCCGACCCGATCCGCTGCCGCATCCTGCTCGCCCTGCGGAAGGCCCCGGCCTACCCGGCCGACCTCGCCGACGCCTTGGAGATCTCGCGCACCCGGCTGTCGAACCACCTGGCGTGCCTGCGCGACTGCGGACTGGTCGTCACCGTGCCCGACGGACGGCGCACCCGTTACGAACTCGCCGACGAGCGCCTCGGGCACGCGCTGGACCACCTGCTGGCGGCCGTGGTCGCGGTCGAGGCGGACAAGACCTGCCCGGACGCCGCCACGGAGGGCTGCTGCTGATGACCGCGATGTCCCTCGGGCCGTCCCCGGCCCGCCGCGACGCGCTCTCCCGGCGCATACGGCTGTTGGTCGCCGCCACGATCACGTACAACGTCATCGAGGCCGTCGTCGCGATCACCGCCGGCACGACGGCCTCCTCCACGGCCCTGATCGGCTTCGGTCTCGACTCCGTCATCGAGGTGTCCTCGGCGGCGGCGGTCGCCTGGCAGTTCTCCGCGCGCGACCACGCGGTGCGCGAGGCCCGGGAGACGACGACGCTGCGGATCATCGCGGTCTCCTTCTTCGCCCTCGCCGCGTACGTGAGCGTGGACGCCGTCCGGGCGCTGGCCGGTACCGGCGAGGCGGACCGTTCGGTCCCCGGCATCGTCATCGCCGCGCTGTCCCTGGCGATCATGCCGTTCCTCTCGGCGGCCCAGCGCAGGGCGGGCCGCGAACTCGGCTCCGCCTCCGCGGTCGCGGACTCCAAGCAGACCCTGCTCTGCACGTACCTCTCGGCCGTCCTCCTGGTCGGCCTGGTCCTCAACGCCACCCTCGGCTGGTCCTGGGCGGACCCCCTGGCCGCCCTGGTGATCGCCGCCATCGCCGTCAAGGAAGGCCGCGACGCCTGGCAGGGCAAGGGCTGCTGCGCACCCACGGCGTCCACCGCGCCCACGGCGTGCACCGCGCCCTCGGCCTGTACCGCGCCCTCGGCGTCCACCGCGCCCTCGGCCTCCACCGCGCCCTCGGCCTCCACCGCCCCCACGGCGTGCAACTGCTGCTCGTGAACATCTCGTTGCCCACCCCCGCCCGTGACGACGTGGCGGTCGATACTGGCCGGGCGATCAAGGAGTGGCGGGGGAGGCGGCGGTGGACTGGACGATCTGGGCGGGCTTCGCCGCCGGCCTGCTGATCTCGACGGTGACGGCCCCGGTCGGTGTGTCCGGCGCGGTCTTCCTCCTCCCGGTCCAGCTCAGCGTCCTCGGGGTGCCCAGCCCCGCCGTCACGCCGACGAACCTGCTGTTCAACGTGGTGGCCGGGCCCGGCGCCCTCTGGCGCTACCACCGGGACGGCGCTCTGCGCGGCGCCCTGACCAGGCGCCTCGTCCTGTGGACGCTGCCCGGCGTCATCGCAGGCGCCGCCGTCCGCGTCTTCGCCCTCCCCGGCCCGGACGTCTTCCGCGCCCTGGTCGCCGCTCTCCTCCTGCCGCTCGGCACGTGGCTGTGCCTGCGCACGCTGCGCCCGGCCCGGCAGCGCGCCGGTGCCGCCGAACCGTCGGCACCGGCGCTCGCCGCTCTCGCCCTGACGGTCGGAGTGGTGGGCGGGATCTACGGGATCGGGGGCGGTTCCCTGCTCGGCCCCGTCCTCGCGGCGCGCGGCATGCCCCTGGCCCGCTTGGCACCGGCCACGCTCGCCGCGACCTTCACCACGTCCGTCGCCGGGGCCGCCGCGTACGCCGTGCTGGCCCTGGCGAGCTCCGGCCCGGTGGCACCCGACTGGTGGCTGGGCCTGGCCTGCGGCCTCGGCGGCCTGATCGGCGGCTACCTCGGCGCCCGCCTCCAACCCCACCTCCCCGAAACCGCCCTCCGCCTCCTCCTCGGCACCCTCGCCGCCGCTCTCGGCGCGCTGTACGCCGTCCAGTACGCCGTCCAGGCCCTGGCCTGAGGGGTGCGGCCGGCCCGCAGGTGGCCCAGTCGGCGGGCAGGGAATTGGCCCGTGTGGCAGGGGAGTTGCGCATTACCGTAGACCCAATGACAACAAGATCCACTTCGGCCGACCAGCCCGTGTCCGCGCCCGTGTCCGCGCCCGTCTCCGCGTCCGTGACCTTGACCGAGGCGCCCCTGCGTCAGGCCCGTAACTCCGCCGCCCTCTGGACCGCGACCGGCCGATCCCGGGGACACGAGGTCATCCGACGCCGCGGCTTCGTCGCGGTCGACGGCGACGAGCGCGCCGGCACGCGGATCCTGATCCAGGAACCCGGCCTCGACCCGGACGAACTGGCCGAGCTGAGCGAGCTGGTGCGCCGCGCCCCGGGCCCGGTGAACGCCGAGGACCCGTTCGGCTCGACCGACCTGAGCCACCTGGGCATGCGCAACTGGCAGATGCCGATCATGCTGCGCCGGCCCGGACCCGTCGCCGAACCGGCACTCGACGTGTTCCGCGTACAGCGGCCCGAGGACCTCCAGGCCGCCGAGCGGATCGTGATCGAAGGCTTCGAACTGACCGGCTTCGAGCCCTACAAGCCCGGCGAGCTGTTCCCGCCGGCGCTGATCGAGCAGCCGGGCGTCGACGTCTTCGTCGCCTCGTGCGACGGCGTACCCGCGGGCGCCGCCGTCACGGTCGTGGACGACGGCATCGGCAGCCACTACTGGGTCGGCACGTCCCCGGCCTTCCGCTCCCGCGGCGTGGGCCGCTCCGTCATGCTCGGCTCCCTCGCCCCCCTCGCACACCTCCCGGTCACCCTCACCGCCTCGAAGCTGGGCAGGCCGCTGTACGAGTCGATGGGCTACACCGTCGCGTCACCCTCCACCTGGTGGGCCTCTGTTCCCGCGACACCGTCGCGGTAGACGGAGCACGGGAACGCACGAAGCCCCGGGGCGCTGACCCGGGGCTTCGTGGACGAGCCGAACGACGCGGCCACGACCTCACGGAGGCGGGCGGGGAACACGCACGGCCGGTGGTCCCGGCAGCAGTGGATACGATCCGGGGTGGCGGGCCGAGCTCTTCGCCCCCTCCGGAAGGCGACCACCGGACGCGTTCGATCGGGTGGTGGGCTGCGCGAGGGGCGAGCGCGACGGGACGATGCCGCTCGCCGAGTCCCGTGCCACAGCCGCGCTGTCCGAAGCCGTGGCTCGTGGAGCCTCATCCAAGGAGAACCGACGATGGACCCCACACCCGGTGGACGGGCGTTCCGGAAGCTGTGGGCAGCCACCGCCACGTCGAACCTTTCGGACGGGGTGAGCCTGGCCGCAGCACCGCTGCTCGCGGCCACCGTGACACATGACCCGGCGCTGATCGCCGGCATCACCGTGGCGCAGAGGGCCCCGTGGCTGGTCCTGGCCTTCATGTCCGGGGCCCTCGCGGACCGGCTGGACCGAAAGCGCGTCGCCCAGGCGGCGAACTGGATCCGCGTGGCCGGGTTCGCGGCTCTCGCGGTGGCGGTCCTCGGCGACGCCGTCGGCATGCCGCTGCTCTATGCCGTCTTCTTCGCCATCGGGACGGCCGAGACGCTCTACGACAGTGCGTCGTCCGCGTGGCTTCCGACCCTGGTGGCCCCGGACGACCTGGGCCGGGCCAACGGACGGCTGCAGACCACGTTCGTCGTGTGCAACGAGTTCGTCGGACCGCCGATGGGCGGATTCCTCTTGGCCTCCGCGGCCGCCGCCCCGTTCGTGCTCGGAGCCGGCGGCTATCTGGCCGCCGTCGGCCTGCTGACGCTGATTCCCTCGGCCACCCGGCACCGGAAGGAGCCGGCCGCGGAGCCCCTGAGCGTGCGAGGCATCGCCGCGGACATCGCCGTCGGCGCGCGGTGGTACTGGTCGTCGCCGACGCTGCGGTCGCTGAGCATCGTCGCGGCGACGGGCAACGCCGTCAGCGCCGCCACCTACGGCATCCTCGTACTCCTGGCCACGGACGTGTTGGGTGTCACCTCGGGCTGGTACGGCGTACTGCTCGCGGCCGGCGCCATCGGCGCGGTCGTCGGCGGCCTCGTGGCCGGCAAGGTCGGCGAGTGGATGCCGCTGGGCACGCTGATCCTGGTGACGAACCTCCTGTCGGCCGGATCCGTCATCGGCATGGGACTGGCGATCAGCCCGGCTGTCACCGTCGCCTTCATGGCGCTGGACGGCTTCGTCGTCCTGATCCAGACCATCCACGTCGTCACCCTCCGACAGCAGATCGTGCCGAACGAGCTGATGGGCCGCGTCACCGCGGCCTACCGGTCCGTCGCCGTGGGCGCCTTCACCGTCGGAGGAGTAGCGGGCGGCCTGGTGGCGAAGTTCTTCGGAATCCCCGCCGCCTTCTACGCCGGCGGTACCGCCATGGCGCTCACCGCCTTCGCGGTCCTGCCCGTGCTGAACGACAAGCGCCTCGCCCAGGTGAAGGAAGAGGCGGCAGACCCGCCCGAGTCGCGGCAAGCGGAAGGCACGACGAGGTCCGGCAGCGCCCCGTGAGGATTGAGGGGGTCCGGACAACAGAGAAAGGTCCAGGTCGCTGACCCGGGGCTTCGGGAAGCCGCCTCAGTGCGCTCCCAGGCCCCCGTCCGAGGCCGACACGACTCCCGACTCGTACGCCGCGATCACCAGCTGGGCGCGGTCGCGGGCGGCCAGTACCTCCGCGGGCGGGGCGTCCTTGAGGAGGAAACCCGCGGCGCCGGCCCGCAGGGCCGCGTAGACGTACTCGTCGAGGTCGAACGTGGTCAGGATCAGCACCCGTACGCCGGTGGTCTCGGGGGAGCCGCAGATCCGCCGGGTCGCCTCGATGCCGTCCATGACCGGCATCCGGACGTCCATCAGGACCACGTCCGGACGGTGCAGGAGGGCGAGTTCGACGGCCTCCGCCCCGTCGCCCGCCTCGCCGAGGCCGAAGGCCCTGCCCGGTCCGGACAAGGACGAAGGCCCTGGTCTCGGGACCAGGGCCTTCTCTCACGAGTGGACGACCGTCAGAAGTCGATCACCTCGCGGTCCAGCGGGTACTTCGACCGGTGCACGCCGTCGTGCGGCGAGGGCTGGATCGGCAGGACGCCGGTCGGCTGCAGGCCGAGGTTGTCGTCCCACAGCCGCGGCGCGACGTGTCCGGCGACCCGGAACTCCCGGAAGGTGAAGGGAGGGCTGTCGGTCGGGAAGAACTCCGCCGTCGTCATCACCTGGAAGTGCAGGTGAGGGGTGGTGGAATTACCGCTGTTGCCGATCAGCCCGAGGGTCTGGCCGGGTTCGACGCAGTCCCCCTCCCGAACCTTCAGCGAACCGGGAGCCAGGTGACCGTAGAGGAGGTACTTGCCGGGTGCGACCTCCAGCGTGATGTGGTTGCCCACGGTGTCCGCGATCGGCGGGATGGGGGGCGACACGGGCGGCCGGTTGTCCGGGATGCCGTCCTGGACCTCCACCACCCGGCCGCGCGTCGATGCCACGACCGGCCGGCGGTAGCTCAGGTAGCTGGCGAGCCGCGTGGGGTCGCCCTCCCAGGTCTGTCCCTTTCCTCCGACCCGGTACCAGTCGATCGCGAAGCGCTGCGGCACGTAGAAGCGGCCGTTGATCGGCGCGAAGCCGCGCCGGTGGTGGGTGTTGCCGCAGCACGCCTCGCTGGCGTACCAGGTGCCCGGGAGCACCGGCGGGTGCAGGTCGAGCGGAGCCGTACGGGCGGTCGGGGTGGACTGCACCGTCTCCTCGAACGGAGAGGTGCCCGACGCGTTCAGGATGGCGCCCACCAGGTGGTGTTCGAGTACCGCGGGCACGCGCTGCCCGTGGTCGAGGGCCAGGTCGATCCAGATGATCCACTGCTGGGAGCCCTGGATGACGGTCGGCGTCGGCGGTGGCGGCGGCGGCGTGTACCCGTCCGCCCCCGGCAGGGGGTCACCCACCGGGTTGGCGGCCGCGCCCAGTGCCTGTCCGCTCAGCGAGCCGATGACCCGGTGGGTTTTCGCGTCCTGGATTTCCACCCGGTCGAGGCGCACCCGAGAACTGCTGGGCAGAGCACTGGTGGTGAGCAGCTCGTACGACAGGTGCACCTTGCCGTCCGTGGCTTCGACCGGCGCGGGCTTGGTCAGCACCGCTGCGGTGAGCGGGGTGAACTGTGTGCCGGGCGGGAGTGTGGCTCCGTGCCCGGGCACGACCGCGGTCGCCGTGACGATCGCACCGAGCGCGACGCCGACGAGCCCGCGGAGCAGTGCCCGGCGGCCGATGGATGTGGGGGAGTTCCGGTGTGCCATGTGGTCCCCGTCGATCGTCGAGGCCGGCAGCTCCCGGGGGAGGAGCGCCGGTACGCCCCGGGGGCGGAGACGCAGGCCCATGCAACCCGGCGACGGCCCGGTCCTGGCGGATGCTCCGCGGCCCCACGCCGGATTTGCACCCGACCGGGCTCACCGCCACCGGTCGAGTCCCCGGTCGGACCGGTCGATGCTCGCGGGAGCGATCGCAGGTGCGCGGAGTACCGTGAGATCACGGCGGTGACTCGTCGGTGACTCGTCGGCCATGAGGTGTCGGCGGCCCCGCACAGCCCGCCGAAATCCCTCTCGCCACGCTTCCCGAACCGGTGACAGGCGGTGACGGATCGTGGCAGACCGCAAGGAGTCGGCATGATCCAGATGGCGGACATCCGTGAGTGGAGAACCCACGACGTCGTGGACGCGCGGGGCCACAGGATCGGAGAGCTGGAGGCGGTCTACGTCGACACCAGCACCGATGAGCCGGCCATGGCCACGATCCGGGTCGGTCTGCCCACCCGCCACCGTCTGGTGTTCGCCCCCCTGGACGGTGCGACGGTGGGGCCGGGCTATGTGCGGGTCGCCCACGACAAGGCACTGGTGAAGCAGTGCCCTTCGATCGGCACCGACGACGTACTTCCTGCCGAGGACGAGGAAGAGGTCTTCCGGCACTACGGCCTTCCCTACGAGCCCGGGGCGAACGGTGAACGCCAACTGGCCCGCCGCTGAGCCCGCCGACCACGGGCTCAATCGACTCAGTCCGAGGCCGGCGGAGGGGATGATTCGGCGGCGCGGCGGTACTCGGCGTTGATGCGCTGGGCTTCTTCGAGCTGGTCTTCGAGGATGATGATGCGGCAGGCGGCCTCGATGGGGGTGCCCTGGTCGACCAGCTCCCGGGCGCGGGCGGCGATGCGCAGCTGGTAGCGGGAGTAGCGGCGGTGGCCGCCGCCGGAGCGAAGCGGAGTGATGAGGCGCGCTTCACCGAGGGCGCGCAGGAATCCCTGGGTGGTGCCGATCATCTCGGCGGCCCGGCCCATCGTGTAGGCGGGGTAGTCGTCGTCGTCGAGACGGTCGAAGGAGTTGTCTGCTGTCACTTGCACCTCTCTGGTGAACGCGTGGAGGGGCCCTGGTGCCGTACTGGCACCAGGGCCCCGAAGGAACTACTACACCATCTGCCGGTCCTGATACTGCACCGGCCTTCTGTTTCCGCCGACCCGACCGAGACGCTGTCGGGAACGCGGGGATCGCGGTTGCTTGACCGGAGACCACCTCACTATCGATGTCCTGCGGTACCCGGGCTCAAGAATTCCGCCCGGGCGATCCTGATGGCGCTCGGCTCCTCCGTTCTTCCCTCGGTGATCAACTGTTTCCCAACGGGGGACTGCGTACTGCTGGTACTGCGTACTGCTTGTACTGCTTGTACTGCGTACTGCCGGTACTTCTCCTGCGTACTGCACTGACGGGTACCGCGACTGCCATGACTGCGGTCCCGTTCGTGGCGGCCCCTGATCACTGCGGGCCACCCGGTCCGGTCGTCAGTCCCGTCGCCGTCCTGCGAAAACCCTGGCTTCGGAACTCCACCACCGAACCGCCCTGCCAACTGCACCTGCGGGTACTGCTGCCCGGCAGTTCGTCTCTGCCAGGCCCTCTTGTCTCGCTGGGCTACGACAGAAACCATAACCACGCCACCACCCAATGTCTACTCTGGCCGAGGTAGATTTTTATGTGTCGGGAGAAGAGCTAGTCCTTCACGGCCGGTCCAGGATGTGCGGAGCCGCCTCCACCGCAGGTGGGGCGCGGGACGGCCGGTGAATAGAATCGGGTCTCATGTCGAAGCCTGACGAGCTGCTCGTTGACGTCGCCGCCCTGGTGGAGTCCGGGCAGAGCAATCAGATGTCCCTGACCGTGGTCACCGGTGGTGCTGTCATCACCGGTCGACTGGCTCCCGAAGCCGTGTGGAGGCAGCGGGTGTCGGAGGTCCTGACGGACTCGGCCCGCTTGGGCGAGTTCTCCGCCGTCTTCACCGCCATGTCACGCGGTGAGGGCCCGCCCACGCACCTGCACTTCCACGTGGCCCGCATCCTTCAGGGCACGGTGGGGATCCCCGAGACGGGCGGGATGTACCGCGTCGCGATCGCGGACGTCAGCGCCTGGACCATGGGCGACTTCAGCTACTCCGACCACTGACACAGCGCCGCTGGGGAAACCCTCGGCACGCGGGAGGGCCCGACCGGCACGTGTGCCGGTCGGGCCCTCCTGGTGTTTCGATGGCGGCTCGCGCCGGTCCCGTCGGTCAGACGGCGACCGGGGTGCCGAGCAGCGCGGACGCCTGCTGGACCGGGCTGAGGCCGGGTGCGTGGGCATCGGCGTCGGGAAGCCCCCGGCAGGTGAAGCCGAGCCGGGTCATGGCCCTCAGGACTTCGCCGGCGCTGAAGTCACGGCGGTCCTGGCGGGTGACGACCTGGCCGACCTGCTTGGCGGGGTAGGTGCGGCGGCCGATGATCACGGATTCGCCGGTGACCGGCTCGGGCTTGATGCCCTTCATGGATTCCAGGACGCCGCTCTTGGTCAGATCGAACGGGAACCGGGCGATGACACAACGCATGGTGCCTCACAGGGAGAAGGGGAGAAGGGACCGGCCGCGACGAGTCGGTTCAGGCGGGAGCGCCCGGAGCGCGGCCGTACCCGGCCGCGACGGGCAGGGCGCCGCTCCGACGGTTTCTCGTCGGGACGTCGCGCAGCCGGATGCGGTCCGTGTACGCGCTGCTGTCACGGACGGCGGCGAGCTGGGCCCGGGTCACCAGGCGGGTGCACAGACCGTCGTCGTCACAGATGAGCAGATGCCCCGCACGGGCACTGATCACGACGGACAGGGCCACTTCCACGGTCATGTCGTCACCGACCCTCGGTGCGGCCGTTTCCGTGGCGTCGGCCATCGCCCTGTCCACAGGGGTGGCGTTCTTCCTGTCCACGGGGGTGGCGTTCGCCGAGCGGGGCTGCGTCTGGACCAGCGTCAAAATGCCTCCTGCGGAGATGGGTCGGTTTCCTGTGCACGGGGCGTAAGGACCGCCGGGCCGGCGCCGGACCGCCGCGGGCTCACGCGCCGGACCGCTGCGCGCTCGCGCGGCGGGCCGCCGAGGCGGCGCTCCGTCGACCGCGGGACACCGGGCCGCGCTTGCGCTGCTCGGCCGGCGGCGCGGTGATGGTGACCGGGACGCCGGAGGGGGTCCGGGCGCCGGTGATCCGGTGGAGCGCTTCCTCGCCGGAGCGGACCTGGGTGGTCTTGGGCACGATGCCGGCGTCGGCCATGAGGCGGGTCAGGCCGCGCCGCTGGTTGGCGGTGACCAGGGTGACGACGCTGCCGGACTCACCCGCGCGGGCGGTGCGGCCGCCGCGGTGGAGGTAGTCCTTGTGGTCGGTCGGCGGGTCCACGTTGACGACGAGGTCGAGGTTGTCGACGTGGATGCCACGGGCGGCGACGTTCGTGGCGACCAGGACGGTGACGTGGCCCGTCTTGAACTGGGCGAGGGTGCGGGTGCGCTGGGGCTGGGACTTGCCGCCGTGGAGCCCCGCGGCGCGCACTCCGCTGTCGAGGAGGTCCTGGGTGAGCCGGTCCACGGCGTGCTTGGTGTCCAGGAACATGATCACCCGGCCCTCGCGCGCCGCGATCTCCGTCGTCACGCGGTGCTTGTCGGCGCCGTGCACGTGCAGGAGGTGGTGCTCCATCGTGGTGACCGCGCCCTGGGAGGGGTCGACGGAGTGGACGACGGGGTCGGTGAGGTAGCGGCGGACCAGGAGGTCGACGTTGCGGTCCAGGGTGGCGGAGAACAGCATCCGCTGGCCGTCGGGGCGCACCTGGTCCAGGAGAGCGGTGACCTGGGGCATGAAGCCCATGTCGGCCATCTGGTCGGCCTCGTCCAGGACGGTGATCGCGACCTGGTCCAGCCCGCAGTCGCCTCGGTCGATGAGGTCCTTGAGGCGCCCGGGGGTGGCGACGACGACCTCGGCACCGCCGCGCAGGGCGCCGGCCTGGCGCCCGATGGGCATGCCGCCGACCACGGTCGCCAGCCGCAGCCTGACGGCGCGAGCGTACGGAGTGAGGGCGTCGGTCACCTGCTGGGCCAGCTCGCGGGTGGGGACCAGGACGAGGGCGATCGGCCGGCGGGGCTCGGCGCGCCGCCCGGCGGTGCGGGCGAGGAGGGCCAGGCCGAAGGCGAGGGTCTTGCCGGAGCCGGTCCGGCCGCGGCCCAGCACGTCGCGGCCCACGAGGGAGTTCGGCAGGGTCGCGCCCTGGATCGGGAACGGCACGGACACGCCCTGCGCGGTGAGCGCGGCCAGGAGCTCCCTGGGCATGTCGAGTTCGCCGAACGACTCGACGGCGGGCAGCGGGGGCGTGATCGTCTTCGGGAGGGCGAACTCTCCCTGCACCGCGGCGGGCCGACGGCCGCGGCCGCCCGAGCGGCTCGGGTCTCCCGCACGGCTGGGGGCGGACGAACCGAAGCGACCGGCCCGGACGGGAGCGGCGGTGGAGCCGAAGGAGGGGCCGCCGGCGCGGCGGCGTCCGTGGGAGGAGCGGCTATTCGTACGTGTGGGGTTCATTCGGAACCTTCCTTGATGCGGCACGTCATCAAGGAATTCCCGCAGCGGTGGAGCTGCGCGGGGAACCAAAAGAACGGGCCGATGAGAATGCGAAAGCGAATCTCGCCCGCATGGAATCCGTATCGGCGCAGGCGCTGAAATCCGAGGTCCGTGGGCGGCGGGGACCGGCGGTCGTCCTGCCGGTGAAACCGCTGCCGGAAAATGCGTGTAGCCGGGACCCGCACCCCGAGGGATGCGGGTCCCGGCTACGAACTACGCGTCAGCTTCAGGCGGGAACGATGTTCTCGGCCGTCGGGCCCTTCTGGCCCTGCGCGATGTCGAAGGTGACCTTCTGGCCCTCCTGCAGCTCGCGGAAGCCCTGGGCGGCGATGTTCGAGTAGTGGGCGAACACGTCGGGGCCGCCACCGTCCTGCTCGATGAAGCCGAAGCCCTTTTCCGCGTTGAACCACTTCACGGTGCCAGCAGCCATGTCATATCTCCTTTGGGCAGTACACCGGCACCCGCACTTTACGGATGCCGTGTCGCCGCGATGATGCCCTGCCCGGAAAATGACCGGAAGTAAAAAGCGCTCCCAAGCGGCGGAAGGCCGCCTGAAGGCACTTGAAGTCTTTGGGTACCAAAACTGCAACTGATATCGACAGTAGCATGCCGCAGCGGTTTCTGTGCGGAGAGCAATCGCTCTCCGTGCGTTGCGGTAAAAACTCTCACTGCGGGGCCCGGTAAATTCTCGGCCCGCGGTCATAGATATTGACTCGCCCCGAGTGCAGCATTTCGGAAGGACGGCCCGAGCCTCCGGCATCGCCCGTCGGGCCGCCGCCTCGTCGTCCGCTGTCGGTGTCGGCCGGCGTGGGGAGCCGTCGTCTTACGGGCCGTCCGCCTCGTGTTCCCTGATCGCCGCCTCCACCAGGGCGCGCGCCGCCCAGGTGATGGCCTCCTCCTCGGCCTCCGGGCCCAGGCCGCGGACGTCGCGCAGGGCGATCTGCGCTTCCCAGCCGACCACGATGGTCAGGGCCGAGATCAGCCGCTGGTACGACTCCTGGCTCAGCGTGTCGCGGAGCGGTTCGCAGGCCTGCTCCAGCCACTGGATCCGGCGAGGGCCGCGGCGCGGCCCGGTCGGCTCCGGAGTCTCGCCTGCCGGTTGATCGACGGTCAGGCGGATCAGTCGGCGGCCGAGAGGAAGCGACTGCGGTGAGTACGTCAACAGCGTCCTTATGAGGGCGTCCACCCGGCCCGCGGGGTCGCCGGTCAGTGCGGGGTCGTTCAGCGCTTCCTCGACCGGGGGCTCGTTGAGCGCGCCGGCGGTCGCGTCGATCAGTAGGTGGTCGAGGCTCGGGAAGTACGCGTAGACCGTGCGCCGCGACACGTCGGCGTCGGCCGCGATCTCGTCGATGGACGGTGTCGCTCCGCCGGCGCTCAGCCGGACCGCCGCCTCGACGATCGCCTTGCGGGTGCGGCGGCGCTGCGCTTCACGGCCGCCGCGGCGGACCGGATCGTCACTGGTCATCGTGGCCTCTCGCTCCCGGATCGGGTCGGTGGGCTCTTGACGCCCCCTCAGGGCATAAGTATATCTTCATGCAGTCGCTGCACAGCAGTGCAGTGACAGCACAATCGTGAACTCAATGTGGGGCAGGTCACACAGCCGTACCTGTCACAGGAACCCGGGCGTCGGTGTCTTGAGGTCGACCCCTTGAAGTGGAGGACGCACCATGAACGAGAACACCGATGTGGTCGTGATCGGCGGAGGGTACGCGGGCGTCATGGCGGCCAACCGTCTGACGCAGCGCGGTGACGTGACGGTGACGCTGGTCAATCCGCGCCCGGACTTCGTCCACCGCATCCGCCTCCACCAGTTGGTGGGCGGCACCGACACGGCGGTCGTCGACTACCGGGAGGTCCTGGCCGAGGGCATACGGCTGGTGGTCGACAGCGTGACCCGGATCGACTCGGCCGGGCGTGCCGTGGAGCTGGCGGGCGGCGGCACGGTCGGCTACGACTATCTGGTCTACGCGGTGGGCAGTGGCAGCGCAGACCCGAGCGTGCCCGGGGCGGCCGAGTTCGCCCATCCCCTCGGCACCTTCGAGGAGGCCGGGCGGCTGCGGCCGATCCTCGACGCCGCGCCCGCGACGGCCGCGGTGACGGTGGTAGGAGCCGGTCCGACCGGCATCGAGACCGCCGCCGAACTTTCGGAGGCGGGCCGCGCGGTGACGCTGGTGTGCGGCGGGGAGCTCGGCCCGTACCTGCACCCCCGGGGCCGGCGCTCGGTCGCCCAGCGGCTGGCCAGACTCGGGGTGACCGTCCTCGACGGCCCCGGCACGAAGGTGACGGCCGTGACCCGCGACGCCGTACGGCTCGCCGACGGCCGCACGCTGTCGAGCGAGGTGACCATCTGGACCGTCGGCTTCGGCGTACCGGACCTGGCGGTGCGCAGTGGGCTGAGCACCGACGCCCTGGGCCGGCTGCTCACGGACGAGACGCTGACCAGCGTGGACGACGAACGGATCATCGCCGCCGGGGACTCGGCGGCGCCGTCGGGCCTGCCGCTGCGGATGAGTTGCCAGGCCGCGATGCCGATGGGCGCGCGCGCCGCCGACACGGTGCTGGCCCGGATCGCGGGTGACCGGCCCGAGACCCTCAACCAGTCCTTCGCGGCCCAGTGCATCAGCCTGGGCCGGGCGGACGGCATCTTCCAGTTCGCCAACCGGGCCGACGTCGCGGTGTGGTTCAACATCGACGGCCGCCTGGGCGCCAAGCTCAAGGAGGCCGTCTGCAAGGGCGTCGTCAAGCACCTGGCCGACGAGGCCGCCAAGCCGGGCGGCTACCGCCTGCACCGCGTCTCGGGAGGCGCCACGCGACAGCGACTGCTCCAGGCCGAGCAAGCCGGTCAGGCCGAAGCGCCGGTGGCAGTGGCCGCGCTGTGAGCATCGGGGCCGTCGGTCAGGCGAAGGTCCGGGTTCGGTCATGGCGGGGAGCCTCTTGCGCGCCCCGTGAGGACGATCGGCGGAGAAGCCCGGTGCTGGTGCCTGCTTGGCGATCTTTTCCGGCGGCCCTGCAACCGGGACCGCTTCGGCCCGCGTGTCGATGATCTGAGAAGCGAGCGCGGAGCGGAACCGGCGGGGCAGCGAAGCGAGCGCGGGACAGTGAACGGACGGAAGGCGACACAGCGTGGGGCACGACCAGGTTCTCGAAGCGTTTCAGCTGGAATGCGGAGCCCTCGGCGACGCCGTGGCCGGACTGTCCGAGACCGAGTGGGACCTGCCGACACGCTGCACTCCCTGGACCGTACGCGACCTGCTCGGGCACGTATGTGTGGTGATCGACTGGCTTCCGGCCATGCTGGACGCGCCGGAACCAGGCGAGGCGGAGATCTCCGCGGTGGAGTACTACCGCCCGGACGACCGCTTCTCACCGCAGACCAACGGCAAGAGGATCGCCTTGGCCCAGGACCGTGCGGCGCGGCCGGCCGACGGAGCCGCCCGCGCCGAGGACTTCGCCGCGACGTGGCGGCGGGTCGACCGGCTGTGCCGGGCCCAAGCGGGCGGTCGGACCGTGCGGACACGCCATGGCGACGCCATGCTCCTCTCGGAGTTCGTCCTCACCCGCGTCGTGGAAGTCGCCGTCCACGGCCTCGACCTGGCCGACGCACTCGGGCGCGAGGCCTGGCTCACCCCGGCAGCCGGTGACGCGGTGACGGAGCTGCTCCTCGGCCCGGAGCACGCCCCGGCGGCCGACAAGCTGGGATGGAGCCGGTCCCACTTCCTGCGCAAGGCCACCGGCCGAGAGCCGTTGGACGAAGCGGAGGCCGTACAGGTCGAACGGCTCGGCATCCGCTGGCTCGCCCTGGGTTGATCTCCGTGCCCGCCGTAATCCCGCGCAATGAGGTCGATCGCGGCCGGTTCAGCGGTCCGGTCGTCGAAGTCGCCGTCCGCGACCCCGGCCGAGGCGCCGATGCGTCAGGCCCTGAGAACCCGTGGTGACCGCTGTTCACCGGCTTGAAGGGCACGACTGGGGCACCCTCGGGCTCGCCCTCCCCGCCTTCGCCTGGCGCCCTCCGGCGGTCCCCCTCGCAAGGGCCGACAACGACGAAGCCCCAGGTCGCTGACCTGGGGCTTCGTAAGAAGAGCGGATGACGGGAATCGAACCCGCGCTATAAGCTTGGGAAGCTCATGTTCTACCATTAAACTACATCCGCACAGCGGCCGTATGAACGGTGCCGCATCGTTGCACACTGTACCCCATGCGCCACTTGCGGCGAAGCTCACGCCTCCGCGTGTGCGGAGCGCCGCCTGGAGGGTGTCCTGTTGATCCCCTAATGTGGCTGTCTCGTCCACCGCATGTGTAGGGGAAGGGACTTGATGGGTTCCATGGAGCGCACCGTCGTCCGCTGTGCCGAGGGGCACGTGTTCAGTACCGCCTCGTTTCCGCTTCAGCAGCTCGGGGCCGGGCGGATCGGGCCCGGGCGGCTCATTCGGTGTCCGCGGTGTGCGCGGTTGCGGCACGCGGTGCCCGTGGTGCTCGGACAGCGCTGAGCCGGACCACTGAGCCGGACCGCTGATCCGGACCGCTGAGCCCGACCGCTGAGCCGGGAGGGGCCGAGGGGCCCGAGGGGCCCGGGGGGCCGAGGGGCCCGGGGCGCGTGACCCTGCCGATTGGGGCAGGTCCGCGCCCTCTGCGTATCGTGGGGGCGTGCTTCTCTCAGACAAGGACATCCGGGCCGAGATCGACGCCGGACGGGTGCGCATCGACCCGTACGACGAATCCATGGTGCAGCCCTCGAGCATCGACGTGAGGCTTGACCGCTTCTTCCGGGTGTTCGAGAACCACCGCTACCCCCACATCGACCCCGCCGTCGAGCAGCTCGACCTGACCCGTGAGGTCGAGCCGGAGGGTGACGAGGCGTTCATCCTCCACCCGGGCGAGTTCGTGCTCGCCTCGACCTACGAGGTCATCAGCCTCCCGGACGACATCGCGTCGCGTCTGGAGGGGAAGAGCTCCCTCGGGCGGCTCGGGCTCGTCACCCACTCGACCGCCGGGTTCATCGACCCCGGTTTCTCCGGGCACGTGACCCTGGAGCTGTCGAACCTCGCCACCCTGCCGATCAAGCTGTGGCCCGGCATGAAGATCGGCCAGCTCTGCATGTTCCGGCTGAGCTCCCCCGCCGAGTTCCCGTACGGGAGCGAGCGGTACGGCTCGCGGTACCAGGGCCAGCGGGGGCCGACGGCCTCCCGCTCCTTCATGAACTTCCATCGGACCCAGGTGTGAGGCGGTAGCCGGCATGAGTGAAGTACGCGAGAACCTGACGTACGAAGGCTTCGGCACCGCCGTCCGCGAGCTGGCGCAGACCATCGCCGACGACGGCTACGAGCCGGACATCGTGCTCTCCATCGCCCGCGGCGGTGTCTTCGTCGCCGGCGGTCTGGCCTACGCCCTCGACTGCAAGAACATCCACCTCGTGAACGTGGAGTTCTACACCGGGGTGGGCACCACCCTGGAGATGCCGGTCATGCTGGCGCCCGTGCCCGACGCGATCGACTTCAGCGACAAGAAGGTGCTGATCACCGACGACGTCGCCGACACCGGCAAGACGCTCAAGCTCGTCCACGACTTCTGCGTCGACCACGTCGCCGAGGTCCGTTCGGCCGTCATCTACGAGAAGTCGCACTCGCTCGTGAAGTGCGAGTACGTGTGGAAGAAGACCGACGAGTGGATCAACTTCCCCTGGTCGGTCGAGCCGCCCGTCGTGAAGCGCGAGGGCCAGGTTCTCGACGCCTGAGCCCCTCCGCCCTCCGCCCTCCGACCTGGTCACCTGAGCCGTCGGCTCAGGTGACCAGGTTGTTCAGTGCCTTGTACGTGTTCGCCCCCGGCACCCCGTCGAGCGGCCCCGCGTAGCCGCCGGTCTGGGCCAGTCGCTGGAGCGCCACGTAGGTCGCCGTGCCGGGAGCGCCGTCGATCAGGCCGGAGTAACCCCAGCCGCGCAGGCAGGCCTGGATCCCGCCCCAGCTGTACGAGCCGAGGACCCCGTCGGCCGGGCCCGTGTAGCCGCCGAGCGCGGCCATCCGCTGCATCGCCGCGTACGTGTGCGTCCCCGGCGCGCCGTCGATCGGACCCGTGTAGCCGAAGCGCCGCATCACCGTCTGGACGCCCTTCCACGAGTTCGTGCCCATGGCGCCGTCGATCGGGCCCGTGTAGCCGCCCGCCGTCGCCAGGGTCTGCAGTCCCTTGTACGTCGCCGTGCCGGGCGCCCCGTCCAGCGGGCCCGTGTAGCCGTAGCCGCGCAGGACGGTCTGGACGCCCTTCCAGCTGCTCGTCCCCGGTACCCCGTCGAGCGGGCCCGTGTAGCCGCCCGCCTTGGCGATCTTCTGCAGGGTCGTTCCGTCGGCCGTCGAGACCGGGCCGGGGCCCGTGCCCGTCACGCTCAGGTAGGTGCGGACGGCCGCGAAGGTGTACGGGCCGGGGACGCCGTCGATCGGACCGGTGTAGCCGTAGTCGGCGGCCAGCCGCTGGAGACCCTGGTACGTCTCCGGGGCCGGCGTGCCGTCGATGGGGCCCGTGGAGTAGCCCTGGGCCAGGACCGTCTGGACGCCCTTCCACGACAGAGGGCCGAGGACGCCGTCCACCGGGCCCGTGTAGCCGCCGCGCCGGGCCAGCTCCTGGAGCGTCTTCGCGTCGGCCGTCGACAGCGTCACCGGCCCCGTACCGCCCGCCTGCGCGAGATAGCCGCGCAGCCCGGCGTACGTGTTCGGGCCCATGATCCCGTCGACCGGGCCCGTGTACCCGCCGCGCTGGGCCAGGGTCTGCAGTCCCTTGTACGTGTTCGGGCCGGGGGCGCCGTCGACCGGGCCGCCGTACAGGCCCAGCTGGGTGAGGAAGGTCTGGACGCCCTTCCACGACAAGGTGCCCAGGACGCCGTCGAGCGGGCCCGTGTAGCCGCCGAGCTGGGCGATCCGCTGGAGGGTGACGCCGTCGGCCAGCGGGATGTCCGGCGCCGGGTCGGGGAGCGGGTTCGGGCCCGGGGGCGGCAGGACTGCCGAACCGAAGGCGTCCGGCCTCGCCTGGTTCAGGTCGACCGCGACGCCCTTGACCGAGCCCGTGTCACTGAACTGGTGGATCGCCCAGTCCGGATACGCGGTGCCGATCCGCGGGCTGCCGGCCGGAGCGCCGTAGTCCGCGATCCACAGCTTCGCGCCCGTCGCCCGCGTCTGCGGCCAGGACCGGGACGTGAGCAGGGAGGAGTACGTGTAGAGGAACGGGGTCGTGCCCAGGCGGGCCTTCACGATGCCGATGAACTCCGCCGTCTGCGCGTCCGTCCACACCGGGCTCTGGTCGACGCCCTCGACGTCGACCATCAGCGGCTCGCCGGGGCGGTGGTCACGCAGATGGGCGAGGAAGTACTCGGCGTCGGTGGCGGCCGCTCCCCAGCCCGTCATCCAGTAGTGGCCGACCAGGAACCCGGCGGCCCGCGCCTCGTCGACCTGCCGGACGTAGTGCGGCGAGGTGTAGGGCAGATGGGTGCCGTCGTTGGAGCCGCCCGCCTTCACGACGCAGAACCGGAATCCGGCGCTGCGCGCGGCCAGGAAGTCCAGGTCGGCCTGGCTGGTGCCGACATCGATCCCGTACACCGCTTCGGTGGGCGAGGGGGTGGGGGCGGGGCCCGGCGCCGGTGTCGTGGACGGCGGGTGCGCGGACAGCCAGCCCGACACGCCGCGGATCGTGTTCGGGCCGAGGACGCCGTCGATCGGGCCGGTGTAGCCGCCGTCCCGGGCCAGCGCCTGCAGGGCCTTGTACGTCTCGGTGCCGGGCACGCCGTCGGCCGGGCCCGCGTAGCCGTAGCCGCGGACCGCGGTCTGCACGCACTGCCAGCCGTTCACGCCGATCGCGCCGTCGACCGGGCCCGTGTAGCCGCCGCGCTGCGCGAGCGTCTGCAGGACCCGCTGGTCGTCGGCGGTCAGGACGTACGTGCTGCCGCCGGGGCCCGGGGCGCCCACGTCGGCCATCCGCGCACCCACATTGTCCAGGGTCCAGCCCAGGTAGACGAGGCCGGAGAGGGAGTCGTACCGGGCGACGGACTGCGTTCCGATGCGGTAGCCGCCGGGGGCGAAGTCCTCCCCGCCCGACAGGTGGCCCGTCGCCATCAGGCAGCGGGTGCCGCCGCCGTCGAGGTCCAGGGCGACGTGGCCGGGCGTGAGCCGTACGGCGTTGGCCCACCAGTGGAAGGCCCCGCGGGGCGCCGCCGAGTAGTCCGGATGCCCCTCGCCCGAGGCCTCCCACGCGTCGTACGCCGTGCCCCGCGAGCTGCTCAGGTCGCACGCCCGGAACATCAACGACTGGCACATGTCGGCCCAGTCGGAGCCGTTGTCGAAGCCCGCGGCACCACCGTCGGTGACGTGCAGGCGAGCCCACTGCTCGGCTCCGGCGACCGTTCTCGTCACCTCGCACCCCTCGGGTCGGGAACCACGGACAGGTCGGATGCGGCGAGGATCGTTTCCGATCCCACCAGTTGGGCCCGGAGCACGGGTCGGACCGCGACGGTCGGGACGGCGCCGTGCCGGAGCCGGGGGGCGAGGGCGACCGCGCCCTCCGCGTCCGTGTCGAGGTCCAGATATCCGTACCTGCCAGGGGACTTCCGGCCCTCGGACACCTCGAACCAGAGGCTGGGACGGACGGCGTGGAAGGAGCTCAGGGAGAACCGGACCCGCCGGCCGGGCAGCGGCCTGCCGTCCGGCGCGGTCAGGACGAAGACGACTCCCGTGGCCGGGGCGCCGGAGGAGACCAGTGCCCCCGAGGCCGGCCAGCTGTAGCCGGGTGACGAGAACGTCCCCCTGGGGGCGCCCGCCGCCGATGCGGTGCCGGCCGCGGCCGCTCCCGTACCGGCCACCCCCAGGACCAGCCCCGGCAGCAGCGCGCCGGCCGTCCTCAGGAGGGACCGCCGGGACGGCCCCCGTCCTCCGTCATCAACCCACTCGGGCACCTGACCTCCTGGAATCCCGTACCGCCGGACGAACCACGGACCGGACAAGACCACCCCACGGGCCGGACGCCGACAACCCAACGAAAGCGCGGAACCCGTGCCTCGACTCCGCGCTTTCGTTGGGTTGTCGGTGGCGGGGCGGGCCGATGGGATGAGCGGGCTCTTGATGACCCGCGATGACCCGCCAGTCGAGACAGCCAGGGAGAAGCGTTGACCGAGAACGAGGCACGGCACCGTTGTGGCGGCGGCCAGGACGACCAGCACTTCCCCACCGGCATCAGCCGCCGCACGCTGCTGCGCGGCGCGGTGGTGGGCGGCGGCGCGCTGGCCGCCGGCGGGCTCGTGCTGCCCACGAGCGCGTACGCCGTCCCCGCCCTCTACAACCCGTTCGGCGCGTACGCCATCACCGGCCCGTGGGACCCGCCGAACCACAACGGCGTCGACTTCGGCATGGCCGTGGGGACGTCGCTCCCGGCCTGCGGCGCCGGAACGATCGAGAACATCGCCTACAACGGCACCGGCGGCCACACCGTCACCATCCACCACGCAGAGGGCTACCGCAGCCAGTACATGCACCTGTCGCAGTTCCTGCTCGCCAACGGCGCCTCCGTGGCCGCAGGGACGATCGTCGGGCGCTCCGGAGGGGCGGCCGGGGCCGACGGCTCCGGCAACTCGACCGGTCCGCACCTGCACTGGCACGTCATCAACGCGAGCGGCGTCAGGGTCAACCCGCTCTCCGTCACCGGTGGCGGTACGCCCCCGCCCTCCTCCGGGGGCGAAGGGCTGACGCTGCAGAAGATCGCCGGCGCCGGCGGCTACACCGGAGCCCTGGACGGCGTGCCGGGTACGAACACCTGGATGGGCGTGCAGCAGGTCGTGAAGGGCTACGGCTACACCGGCCCGATCGACGGCGCCCCCGGCAGCGGCACGTACTCCGCGCTCCAGCGGATGGCCGCGAAAGGCGGCTACGGCGGCCCGGCCGACGGGGTGATGGGCACCAACTCCTGGAAGGGCGTGCAGACCGTCTGCCGCCGCTTCGGCTACACCGGCCCGATCGACGGCGCGCCGGGGGCGAACACGTACGCGGCGATGCAGCGGATCGCCAAGCTCGGCGGCTACACCGGCCCCGCCGACGGCATCCTCGGCGCCAACTCGTGGAAGGGCCTGCAGAGGCTGTTCACCGGCTTCGGGTACACCGGTCCGATCGACGGGGCGCCCGGCACGAACACGTACAAGGGGCTCCAGCGCATGGCCCAGCTCGGCGGCTACGGCGGCCCGGTCGACGGCGTTCCCGGGGACTACACCTGGGCGGCGCTCGCCAAGCTCGTCTGACCCGTCCCCCTCCTCGAACTTCCCCTGGGCAGGGCCTCTTTCCGAGGCCCTGCCCATAGCCATGCCGCTCAACTATCTTCATCGTTGCGTGCCGGAAGGCTGTCCCGGAGCCGAGGAGGACGATGAGGATCCGTAGCGGGCTGTGGCGGGTCGCGGAGCTGCCCACGACGAGGGCGGGCGTCGAGCGGGCCTTCTCGTACTTCACCGCGGGGGTCCGCCTCGGGACCGTCGCGCAGATGGTGCCCGCGGTGCAGCTCGGGGCGGCGCGGGCGTCGCACGAGGCCGGCTACCTCGCGTGCTGGGGCGCCGCCGCCCTCGCGGCCGTTGCGGTGAGCGTCGTGACGCTCGTGCGCCGCCGGCCGCCGGGCACGGCCGTCTCCGTGCTCGACTTCGGGCTGGCCTGCGCCTTACTCGTCCTGGGTCCCCTGGTGCTCGCGCCGTGGGACCGCTTCGGCACCTGGACCGCGTTCCAGCCGGGGTACGCGCTGTCCGTCATCATCACCGCCGGCGGGGTGCGCGGCCTCGGGGTCTGGGCGGCCAGCCTGCTCGCCGTCTCCCTCTCCTACGTGGTCTACCTCGGCGGCGACGTCGGGAGCGAGATGACGTCGACGGCCGTCGGCAACGTCCTGACCTATGTGGTGTACGCGCTGGTCGCCCGCATGTTCTTCGGGTACACCCGCCGCATCGCGCGCGACGCCGACGCCTCGCGCGCGCGGGCCGCCGAGCTGGCGCGGCGCGAGGAGGAGCGGCGGGCGCAGGTGATGATGCACAACGGCGTCGCCGTCATGCGCCTGCTGACCGAGCAGGGGGACGACGTCTCCCGGGCCCGGCTCGTCGGCCAGGCCGAGGTGGAGCTGCGGCGGATGCGCTCCTATCTGCGGGGCGGGGACGCGTACGCCTCCGAGGGCGAAGGCCCGTCGGCCGGGCTCGTGCCCGTGGTCAGGCGGGTCTGCGAGCGGTTCGCCGACCTGAACGTCGTCGCCTCGCTCGACCTCGGCACCGGCCTGCGGATCCCCGCCGCACAGGCCGAGGCGCTGGAGCGCGCGCTCGGGAGCCTGCTCCTGAACGTCCGCGTGCACGCCCGTGCGCACGAGGTCGTCGTCCACCTCGACGGGACGGGGGAGGGAGGCTGGACGCTGACCGTGCACGACGACGGCGTCGGCTTTGACCCGGCGTCGGTGACCGCCGGGGTCGGGCTGCGCGAGGTGGTCGTCGGCGAGCTGCGGCGGCGGGGACTCGCCGTCGGGATCGTGTCCGCCGCGGGCGAGGGAACGACCGTGACGGTCCGGTCGCGCCCGGGGCCGGAGGCGGCGCCGCCTCCGGAGCCGGCGCTTCCGACCGTACGGGCCGCCTTCGCGGACGCGCCGTGAGGCCGCCCGCGGTGGCGGTCGTCGACGACGCCTCCCTGATCCGCGAGTCGATCGGCCTGCTCATGCCCGGTCTCGACGTCGTCGCCGCGGTCGCGACCGTGGAGGAGCTCGTACGCCGGGCCCCGGCGGTGGACGTCGTCCTGCTCGACCTGCACCTCGCCAACCTCGAACAGCAGCCCGACGCCCGCCAGGGCATCGCCGCGATCCGCACCCTGACCCGCCACGGCTACCGCGTCTGCGTCTACAGCCAGGAGGAACGCCGGTTCGTCCTCGCGGCGTGCCTCGCGGCCGGTGCGAGCGGCATCGTCTCCAAGGCTCTCCCGCGCGACCGGGCCGAACAGCTCTTCCTCGACGTCGCCGCCGGCGGGACCGTCGTGCCGCAGCCGGTCGTCGGCATCCTCGAAGTGCTCGTCCGGCGCGACTGCATCACCCTGCTGAGCGAGCGCCAGCGCCAGATCCTGCACGGCCGCGCCCGCGGCCTGAGCTACGCGCAGGTCGCGCGGGAGCTGTTCGTGAGCGAGTCGACGCTGCGCGGCTACTGGTTCGACCTGACCAAATCACTCTCCGGCTCCCTGCGCGGCCTCACCCCCGGCGAGATCGAGCGCGCCCTCGGGCTCGCGCCGGGCGACCTCCTGGAGTTCTGGGCGGACCCGACGGAGGAGGCGGACGGGGCGGACCGGAAGGAGTGGTGGCGCATCGGCGGCCGGGGCGGACGCTGAGCGTGCGGGTGCGGGTGCGGGTGCGGGTGCGGACACGGGGCGGGTACGGAGAAGCCCCCCACCGCCGTGCGATGAGGGGCTCTTCGTTCCGCGTACGTACGCCGCTACAGCATGCCCAGCTTGGTCAGGCTCAGCAGCGCCACGAGCTGGATCGCCGACGCGCCCAGGGCCTTCGGCCACGGCAGGTCGTGCGAGCGGCTCACCATCATCGTGAGCAGGGCGCCGAGCGCCAGCCAGGTCAGCCAGCCGACGACCTGGACGAAGCCGTTCTCGCCGCCCAGGAAGAGCGCGAAGACGAGCCGCGGCGCGTCCGTGATCGACATGATCAGCATGGACAGGCCCACGGTCGGCTGCCAGGAGCCGTCGCCGCCGAGCTGGCGGGCGAGCGTGTGCGTGACCGCGCCGAGGATCAGCCCGCCGACGACGAAGCCGAGGGCGGTCATCAGGACGTACGGGATCGCCGTCGACAGGGTCGCGTTGATCGCCTCGTCGCGCGCCTTGTCGAAGCCGAAGATCGCGAGCAGGCCGTAGAGGAAGGTGACGACGAGCGCCGGGCCCCAGACGGCGTGGTCCCGCATCCGGAGGAAGGTGTCCGCCGGGCGCAGCACGATGCCGCTCAGGAGGCCCTTCCAGTGGAGGCGGGGGCCCGTGGGGACGGGGGCGGGCTGGTAGCCGCCGCCGCCGTCGCGGTACGGGTCGTCGACGCTGAACATCTGCGTGTGGCCCGGATTGTTCGCCGTGCCGGGGTGCGCCTGCTGCGGCTGCTGCTGCCCGTAGGCGTCGCCGAAGTACTCCGGCTCCCCGTAGGGCTGCTGCGGCTGCCCCTGGGGGCCACCGTGCCGACCGCCCTGCGGGCCGCCCTGAGGAGCTCCGTACTGACCGCCGTACTGACCGCTCTGCTGCGGGGGCCACTGCTGCTGCGGGTACGGCGGCGGAGCCGCGTTGTACCCGTAGGGCGCCTGCTGCGGTTGCTGCTGCTGTTGCTGCGGGGGGCGGTTGTCCCGGCCGCGTCCGTTCCTGAATCCAGCCACGCCCTTGAACGTACCCGCTCGGGCTGTGGGGGCGCTCATCCGGCCGCTCCTTGCCACTGAGCTGTGACATCCCCTAAGGGATCCCCAGGGGACGGCGGCGCCGTGACGCGGTCGGTGGCGAGGCGCGGGGTCGCTGTTACAAATCCGACGTATCACCTCAATATCGGCCTCGTAGCTTCGGAGATGTCAGCGACCCGAGCAAGGAGCTCTTCCGATGCGTGTCACCCGTCGTTCCGCCCGTACCGCCGCCGTCGCCACCGGGGCCGTCGCCGCCCTCCTCCTGCCGGCCGCCGGAGCCTTCGCCGCCGACGCCCCGGGCCAGGACCCGGCCCCCACCGCGACCGCGAGCGACGGCGACCGGACGCCGACCGACGGCGACCAGTCGGTCCTGTGGCGGAACGTCGACCTCGCCGACGGCTCGCTCGCCAAGGTCTACCAGGACGGCCCGGGCCGCTTCTCCGCCGAGATCTACGCGGGCGGGTCCCTGATCGACACCCTCACCACCACCGGGCAGCCCGCCTACGGGCAGAACAACGGCCTCCACGTCACGCTCCACCCGGACGGCACCGTCACGTCCTGGCTGGAGACCGCCCCGAAGCCCACCCCGAAGCCGAAGCCCACCCCGCACCACAAGCCGGCCCCGGCCCCCAAGCCCGCCCCGCACAAGAAGCCCGTCCAGCAGGCGTACGCCAAGGTCACCCTCCCCGACGGGAACACCGCCCGGTTCTTCAAGAGCAAGGGCGAGAACACCTGGCCCCGCGTCGAGATCGCCAGGACCGACGGGCGCGCCGTCGGCACCCTCGACCTGAAGCACCCCACCGCCGCCCACCACGGCTGGACCTACAAGCTCGTCGACACCGGCAAGCACCGCTACAAGCTCGCCGCCATCGACACACCGAAGCAGGGCGCCAACAGCTGGGTCTACGACTTCCAGGGCAAGCTCATCGAGAAGTACACCGCCCAGAAGACCGCCTGACCCATGCGAAGAGGGCCGCCCCGCGATCACGCGGGGCGGCCCTCTCTCACGTACGGGACCTTATGCGGCCGGCTCCGGCTCCGGAGCGGCCTCAGGCTCCGGCTCCGCCGGGGTCTTCACCGAGTCGAGGAGCAGCTGGGCCACGTCCACGACCTGGAGGTTCTCCTTCGCCTTGCCCTCGTTCTTCTTGCCGTTGACGGAGTCCGTCAGCATGACGAGGCAGAACGGGCAGGCGGTCGAGACGATGTCCGGGTTGAGGGACAGGGCCTCGTCGACGCGCTCGGTGTTGATGCGCTTGCCGATGCGCTCCTCCATCCACATCCGGGCACCACCGGCGCCGCAGCAGAAGCCGCGCTCCTTGTGGCGGTGCATCTCCTGCTGGCGCAGGCCGGGGACGGCGGACATGATCTCGCGCGGCGGCGTGTAGACCTTGTTGTGACGGCCCAGGTAGCAGGGGTCGTGGTAGGTGATGAGGCCCTCGACCGGGGTCACCGGGACCAGCTTGCCCTCGTCGATGAGGTGCTGGAGCAGCTGGGTGTGGTGGATGACCTCGTACTCGCCGCCGAGCTGCGGGTACTCGTTGGCGATGGTGTTGAAGCAGTGCGGGCAGGTCGAGACGATCCGCTTCGCCGACTTCGGCTTCTTGGTCTCCGGATCGTCGTCGTCCTCGCCGAACGCCATGTTCAGCATCGCGACGTTCTCCTGGGCGAGCTGCTGGAACAGCGGCTCGTTGCCGAGGCGGCGGGGGGAGTCACCGGTGCACTTCTCGTCGCCGCCCATGATCGCGAACTTGACGCCCGCGATGTTCAGCAGCTCGGCGAAGGCCTTGGTGGTCTTCTTGGCCCGGTCCTCCAGGGCGCCGGCGCAGCCGACCCAGTAGAGGTAGTCGTACTCCGAGAGGTCCTCGACGTCCTTGCCGACGATCGGGACCTCGAAGTCGACCTCCTTGGTCCACTCGACGCGCGCCTTCTTGGCGAGGCCCCAGGGGTTGCCCTTCTTCTCCAGGTTCTTGAGCATCGTGCCCGCCTCGGACGGGAACGCGGACTCGATCATCACCTGGTAGCGGCGCATGTCGACGATGTGGTCGATGTGCTCGATGTCGACCGGGCACTGCTCGACGCAGGCGCCGCAGGTGGTGCAGGACCACAGGACGTCGGGGTCGATGACGCCGTTCTCCTCGGCGGTGCCGATGAGGGGGCGCTCGGCCTCGGCGAGCGCGGACGCCGGGACGTCCTTCAGCTGCTCGGGCGTCGCCTTCTCGTTGCCCTCCATGTCCTTGCCGCCGCCGGCGAGCAGGTACGGGGCCTTGGCGTGCGCGTGGTCGCGCAGCGACATGATGAGGAGCTTCGGGGAGAGCGGCTTGCCGGTGTTCCAGGCGGGGCACTGCGACTGGCAGCGGCCGCACTCGGTGCAGGTGGAGAAGTCGAGGATGCCCTTCCAGGAGAACTGCTCGACCTGGGAGACACCGAAGACGGCGTCCTCGGCCGGGTCCTCCCAGTCGATCTCCTTGCCGGCGGTCGTCATCGGCTGGAGCGCGCCGAGGGCCGTGGAGCCGTCGGAGTTGCGCTTGAACCAGATGTTCGGGAAGCCGAGGAAGCGGTGCCAGGCGACACCCATGTTGGTGTTGAGCGAGACCGTGATCATCCAGGTGAAGGACGTGACGATCTTGAGCGCCGCGAAGAAGTAGGTGAGGTACTGGATCGTGCTCAGGCTCAGGCCGTCGAGGGCCGCGATCAGCGGGTACGAGGCGAAGAAGCCGGGCTCCCAGCTCGTGACGTGGTGCTGGACGCCTTCGAGGGCGCGCAGCGTCATGATGCAGACGCCGACGATCAGGATGACGGCCTCGACGAAGTACGCCTGGCCCGTCTTGGAGCCGGTGAAGCGGGACTTGCGGCCCGCCTTGTTCGGCTTGCTCAGCTGCCGGATCACGATGAGGGTGACGATGCCGAGGACGGTCATCAGTCCGAGGAACTCGGTGAAGATCTCGTACGGCAGCCAGTCACCGATGATCGGGATCAGCCAGTCGGCCTGGAACAGCTGGCCGAAGGCGTTGACGATCGTCAGGAGCAGCGAGAAGAAGCCCACCGCGACGAACCAGTGCGCCACGCCGACGATGCCCCAGCGGTTCATCCGGGTGTGGCCGAGGAATTCCTTGACCAGCGTGATGGTGCGCTGTGTGGGGTCGCCGGTGCGCGAGCCCGCGGGGACCGGCTGACCGAGCCGTACGTAGCGGTAGATCTGCACGATGGCACGGCCGAACAGCGCGACGGCCACCACCGTGATGACGATCGACACGACGATCGCGGCGAGTTGCATGAGGGGCTCCTCGGGCGGGCCTCGCGGGCCTACTGATCTCGCGGGCCTACTAAGCGGTAACTTATTGAGTCCGTGCTGAGATTACCGGGTCACGGCCCCGCGCTGTAGCGGCACTCACGGTGATCTGTGTCGCTCAGGCAAGCCTTCTCAGGCGAAGCTCCCCGGGCGGACCCGCTCGGGCAGCCTTGCCGCGCGACGTCGGCGGACTGCTGGAAGCGTACGCGCCAGGATCGCCAGATCCATCCCCAGCCAGTGGTGGTCCACATAGTGGAGATCGAGCAGCTCGCGCTCCTCCCACGGCAGCTCCGAGCGTCCGCTGATCTGCCACGGCCCGGTGAGCCCGGGGCGTACGGAGAGCCGGCGGCGCCCCTCGCCCGTGCACTCGCGGTGGGCCGGGGCCAGTGGACACGGTCCGACCAGCGACATCCGGCCCGCGACCACGTGCAGGAGCAGGGGCAGCGCGGCCAGCGGGCTCTTCGTCCGGAAGGTCAGCATCGTGAAGGTGCGGCCGCCCATGCCCGCCACCGTCCGGCGCCGCAGGACGCTGCCGCCGGGGGCCGCCCCGCCGAGCGCGACCGAGAGGGCGACGGCGGCGAGGACGGGGGAGAGGACGGTCAGGAGGGCGAGGCCTCCCAGGACGTCGAAGATGCGCTTGGCCGTCATTCCCCACACCCTTCCGAGGGACCGAGTGAGAATCATGGGATATTCGTGGGATATGCCTGCTTTGCCCGGCAAGAGGCACAGCGGACTCTCTCACGCGTGACCCCGTCCGGTCCCGGATCGACGCGCACCGGGCCCCGTATGAGCGAGATAAAGGGCGAAGAGTTGAGCCCCCTCCGCTCAGGTCTGTTGACGCATCGCGGGGTCTCGTGCATCCTTGAGTCAGATCCACTCAAGTCAGTCAGCTGGAGGAATTGAAATGGCACGTGCGGTCGGCATCGACCTGGGCACGACTAACTCCGTCGTCAGCGTTCTGGAAGGCGGCGAGCCCACCGTCATCACCAACGCCGAGGGCGCCAGGACCACGCCGTCCGTCGTCGCCTTCGCGAAGAACGGCGAGGTGCTCGTCGGCGAGGTGGCCAAGCGTCAGGCCGTCACCAACGTCGACAGGACCATCCGGTCGGTCAAGCGCCACATGGGCACCGACTGGAAGATCGAGATCGACGGCAAGAACTTCAACCCGCAGCAGATGAGCGCCTTCATCCTGCAGAAGCTCAAGCGTGACGCCGAGGCGTACCTGGGCGAGAAGGTCGTCGACGCGGTCATCACCGTCCCGGCGTACTTCAACGACTCCGAGCGCCAGGCCACCAAGGAGGCCGGTGAGATCGCGGGCCTCAACGTCCTGCGCATCGTCAACGAGCCGACCGCGGCCGCCCTGGCCTACGGCCTCGACAAGGACGACCAGACGATCCTCGTCTTCGACCTCGGTGGCGGCACCTTCGACGTGTCCCTCCTGGAGATCGGCGACGGCGTCGTCGAGGTGAAGGCCACGAACGGCGACAACCACCTCGGTGGTGACGACTGGGACCAGCGCGTCGTCGACTACCTGGTGACGCAGTTCCAGAATGGCCACGGCGTGGACCTCGCCAAGGACAAGATGGCTCTCCAGCGTCTCCGCGAGGCCGCGGAGAAGGCGAAGATCGAGCTCTCGTCCTCGACCGAGACCTCCATCAACCTGCCGTACATCACGGCCTCCGCCGAGGGCCCGCTGCACCTGGACGAGAAGCTCACGCGCGCCCAGTTCCAGCAGCTCACCTCGGACCTGCTCGACCGCTGCAAGGTGCCGTTCCACAACGTCATCAAGGACGCGGGCATCAACCTCTCCGAGATCGACCACGTCGTTCTCGTCGGTGGTTCGACCCGCATGCCGGCCGTCGCCGAGCTCGTCAAGGAGCTGACCGGCGGTCAGGACGCCAACAAGGGCGTCAACCCGGACGAGGTCGTCGCCATCGGCGCCGCGCTCCAGGCCGGTGTCCTCAAGGGTGAGGTCAAGGACGTCCTGCTCCTCGACGTGACCCCGCTGTCCCTCGGCATCGAGACCAAGGGAGGGATCATGACCAAGCTCATCGAGCGCAACACCACGATCCCGACCAAGCGGTCCGAGATCTTCACGACGGCCGAGGACAACCAGCCGTCCGTGCAGATCCAGGTCTACCAGGGCGAGCGCGAGATCGCGGCGTACAACAAGAAGCTCGGCATGTTCGAGCTGACCGGTCTGCCGCCGGCCCCGCGTGGCGTCCCGCAGATCGAGGTCGCCTTCGACATCGACGCCAACGGCATCATGCACGTGACCGCGAAGGACCTCGGCACGGGCAAGGAGCAGAAGATGACCGTCACCGGCGGCTCCTCGCTCGCCAAGGACGAGGTCGACCGGATGCGCCAGGAGGCCGAGCAGTACGCGGACGAGGACCACCGTCGCCGCGAGGCCGCCGAGTCCCGCAACCAGGGCGAGCAGCTCGTCTACCAGACGGAGAAGTTCCTCAAGGACAACGAGGACAAGGTCCCCGGTGACGTCAAGGCCGAGGTCGAGGCCGCGCTCGTCGAGCTGAAGGACAAGCTCAAGGGCGAGGACACCGCCGAGATCCGCACCGCCACCGAGAAGGTCGCGGCGGTCTCCCAGAAGCTCGGTCAGGCGCTGTACGCCGACGCCCAGGGCGCGCAGGGTGCCGCGGGCGCCGAGGGTGCCCAGCAGGCCCAGGCCGACGACGACGTCGTCGACGCCGAGATCATCGACGACGAGCCCAAGAAGGGTGGTCAGGCGTGACCGAGGAGACCCCGGGCTTCGAGGAGAAGTCCGACGTCCCCTCCGGCGCCACCCCTGACGACGCCACCGAGGCCGCCGACTCCTCCACGGAGGAGAAGGCGGCCCCGGCCGGGGACACAAGCAGCCAGAAGTCGGCCGGTACCGCGGGCCTCACCGCCCAGCTGGACCAGGTGCGCTCCGCGCTCGACGAGCGCACCGCGGACCTCCAGCGGCTCCAGGCCGAGTACCAGAACTACCGCCGCCGCGTGGAGCGGGACCGGGTCACGGTCAAGGAGATCGCCGTCGCGACGCTCCTGTCCGAGCTCCTGCCCGTCCTCGACGACGTCGGCCGGGCCCGGGACCACGGCGAGCTCCTGGGCGGGTTCAAGTCGGTCGCCGAATCGCTGGAGACCGTCGTCGCCAAGATGGGTCTGCAGCAGTTCGGCAAGGAGGGCGAGCCCTTCGACCCGACGATCCACGAGGCCCTGATGCACTCGTACGCGCCGGACGTCACCGAGACGACCTGCGTGGCGATCCTGCAGCCGGGGTACCGGATCGGCGAGCGGACCATCAGGCCCGCCCGGGTCGCGGTGGCCGAGCCCCAGCCGGGCGCCACGCCCGGCACCAAGGAAGAGAAGGCCGACGAGGAGAGCGGTGCCCCCGAAGAGGGGTGACGCAATGATCGTCCGGAAGGAGGGACGTCGATGAGCACGAAGGACTTCGTCGAGAAGGACTACTACAAGGTTCTCGGCGTCCCCAAGGACGCCACCGAGGCCGAGATCAAGAAGGCGTACCGGAAGCTCGCCCGCGAGAACCACCCGGACGCCAACAAGGGCGACACCAAGGCCGAGGAGCGCTTCAAGGAGATCTCCGAGGCCAACGACATCCTCGGCGACCCCAAGAAGCGCAAGGAGTACGACGAGGCCCGCGCCCTCTTCGGCAACGGCGGCTTCCGGTCGCCCGGCGGCCCCGGCGGCTCGTTCAACTTCGACCTGGGCGACCTCTTCGGAGGCGCCCAGGGCGGCCCCGCCGGAGCCGGTGGCTTCGGCGGCGGCGGGGGTCTCGGGGACGTCTTCGGCGGCCTGTTCAACCGCGGGGCCGGCACGGGTACGCGTACCCAGCCGCGCCGCGGCCAGGACATCGAGTCCGAGGTGACGCTCAGCTTCATCGAGGCCGTCGAGGGCGCGACCGTACCGCTGCGGATGTCCAGCCAGCAGCCGTGCACGGCGTGTTCGGGCACCGGCGACAAGAACGGCACGCCCCGGGTGTGCCCGACCTGCGTCGGCACCGGACAGGTCTCGCGCGGCAGCGGCGGCGGCTTCTCGCTCACCGACCCGTGCGTGGACTGCAAGGGCCGCGGCCTCATCGCCGAGAACCCCTGCGAGGTCTGCAAGGGCAGCGGGCGGGCCAAGTCCTCCCGCACCATGCAGGTCCGCATCCCTTCGGGCGTCTCCGACGGGCAGCGGATCCGGCTGCGCGGCAAGGGAGCGCCGGGCGAGCGCGGCGGGCAGAACGGCGACCTGTACGTCGTCGTGCACGTCGACGACCACGCGGTCTTCGGCCGCAAGGACGACAACCTCACCGTCACGGTGCCGGTCTCCTTCACGGAGGCGGCCCTCGGCGGCGAGATCAAGGTGCCGACCCTCGGCGGCCCCGCGGTCACGCTCAAGCTGCCCGCGGGCACTCCGAACGGCCGGACCATGCGCGCCCGTGGCAAGGGCGCGGTCCGCAAGGACGGCACCCGCGGCGACCTGCTCGTCACGGTGGAGGTCGCGGTGCCCAAGGAGCTGGACGACAAGGCACGTGAGGCCCTGGAGACCTTCCGCGAGGCGACCGCCTCCGAGGACCCCCGGGCGGAGCTGTTCCAGGCCGCGAAGGGAGCGTGACCCCGTGGACGGGCGCCGACGCAATCCGTACGAACTGACCGACGAGTCGCCGGTGTACGTCATCTCGGTGGCGGCCCAGCTCTCGGGTCTGCACCCGCAGACCCTGCGGCAGTACGACCGTCTCGGTCTGGTCTCCCCGGACCGCACGGCCGGCCGGGGGCGCCGCTACTCGGCCCGTGACATCGAGCTGCTCCGTCAGGTGCAGCAGCTGTCGCAGGACGAGGGCATCAACCTGGCCGGAATCAAGCGGATCATCGAGCTGGAGAACCAGGTCGCGGCGCTGCAGAGCCGGATCGCCGAGCTGTCGGCCGCGGTCGACGGCGCGGCGGCGGCGATGCGGCAGCGCGAGGCCCAGGTGCACGCCTCGTACCGGCGCGACCTGGTGCCGTACCAGGAAGTGCAGCAGGCGAGCGCGCTGGTCGTCTGGCGCCCGAAGCGCGGCGAATAGCTCTTCGAAGGACATGCGACGAGGCCCCCTCCACCACGGTGGAGGGGGCCTCGTCGTCTCTCAGGGGATCAGCTCGCCCCTCTCAGGGGATCAGCTCGCCGACGATGTCGCCGACGGTCTCCCACCACGGCGAGGCGCCCGTGCCGAACGCGGCTGCGAGGGCGGTGCCGAGGGCGCGGTCGCGGGGGGTGGGTCCGCGGTCCCACTCGTCGATGACCTTGCCGTCGCCCGAGCAGAGGAGGGTGCCGAGCCGGTGTCCGTCGCGGGTGAACCGGCTGTAGTCGTACCCGCAGGGCACGAGCCGGTAGCGGACCCCGTCGGTCCGGACGTCCACGCGGTAGGAGCGCCGCAGGAGCCGGCCGCGCGCGGGCCGGATGGTGGCGGGCTCACCGTCGATGGTGAGCGTGAGCAGGGCGGGCTTGCGGGTCCCGATGGGGATGTGGGGGTCGGGACTGGTTCCCGGGGCCCGTATGAGCTCCACGGTGGGCAGCCCGTGGCCGGAGACCCGGAGCGTGCCCGCGTCCCCGTCGTGGTCGATCTGTACGTACACGCTGGTCAGTTGTCCCGTTCGAGGATGCCGGACTGGGCGATGAGGTAGCCGAGCTGCGCCCGGCTGCCGCTGCCGAGGGCGGTGGCGAGCTTGGCGATGTGCGCGCGGCAGGTGCGGACGTTCATGCCGAGGCGGCGGGCGATGGCCTCGTCGACGTGGCCTTCGACGAGGAGTTTGGCGATGGAGCGCTGGACGCCGCCGATGCCGTCGGTCTTGATGTCGTACGGGATCTCCTCGCGGATCGGCACCGCGAGCTGCCAGAACTGGTCGAAGACGCCGCCGAGGTAGGCGACCAGGCCGGGGTGGCGCAGTTCCAGGGCGACCTGGCGGTCGCTGCGGGCCGGGACGAAGGCGACCTCGCGGTCGACGATGATCAGCCGGTCGATGATCTCTTCCAGGGTGCGGACCTGGACCTCGGGGCCGACGTGCTCCAGGTAGGTCAGCGTGAGCTCGGTGTGGCGGGCCGTGTGCTGGTAGAGCGTGCGCATGCTGATGCCGCGGCCGAGGAGCGGCGAGACGCGGTCGAGGGCTTCGCTGAGGGCCTGCGCGGGGCGTCCGCCGCCGGGCTGGACGGTGAGCAGCTCGTGGCGGCAGTTGGCGACGACGCGGTCGAGGGTGGAGTTGATGCGGTCGATGCCCTCGAGCACGGTGATGGCGTGTGTGGTGGGGGAGTCGTGGGCGCTGATGGCCATGAACGGCTCGAAGGCGTCCGAGAGGGCGACGGTGCGCCGGCGGCGGTCGAGTATTTCCCGTTCGATGGGCTGGAGCAGCTGGGCGAGGGCGGCCGAGGGGGGAACCGGGCGCAGCCACTGGGCGTCGTCCGGGTCGGGGTGGAGCAGGGAGAGATCGAGGAGGCAGGGGGCCTCAAGGGTCTCTGACCGGGGTATTCGCCCGGTCCGCAGGGCGGCCGCGTACAGCTCGGAACCGGCTTGGCAGAGTTCGGCATACGAATGCGGGTGACCCGTTTCGTCCGCTTCTTTCCGCATATGTACACCCCCAGGCTCCTGCATCTCAGGAACATGATGCCTGGGTTTGGTGGTGCAGGTGCAGAGAGTAAGCCATCGTCTTACTCGCGGGGGTTGGTAAAGAGACGTTGCCTTCAAGTGAGGTTGCTCGGTGATGATGAAGAAGCTCATACGCACGGTGGCCGGTGTCGCCTTCATCGCGGCGGCCGCAGTGGGCGCCGTGGGAGTGACCCAGGACCCCGGTTGGCACACGGCGCCGGCCGAGGTGCAGGCCGCTCCGCTCGACCCGGGCTGGCACGCGGCCCCCGCGCTCCTCGGTGACCCGGGCTGGAGCGTGGCCCCCGCGCAGGATCCCGGCTGGAATTAGACGGGCGCATGAACGTACCCGATGACCCCAGGTTCCGCCGGGAGATGGCCTCGGCCTATCGATCCGGCTGGCACTTCGTCGATCTCGCCACGGCAATCCCCCACCGTGGCGACGCGCTGAAGGTCACCCTCTTCGGAGAACCGATCGTCGTGGCACGCGAGCAGGACGAGGACGTCCGTGCTTACCGCTGTCTCCGCCGTCCCCGCGGTGCCCCGCAGCCCATCCGCTGTGCCATCCGGTACGGCATGATCTTCGTCAATCTCGACCAGCGGGACCACCAGCTGATCGAACCAGAGACCATCACCGCCACCCCCCGCAGTGCCTGAGCGATTCCCCCGTCGTTGTAGATCGCTCCGGCACTTCCCCCACACAGCGGCGCCATCGCGGACCTGAAACGCGATGGCGCCGCTGTGCTGCGCCCACACTTTTTCTCAGGCGCGGCCCATCGCCCGCGTGAGGGCGATCTCGATGACGACCCGGTCCGGGTTCGGGGCCGGCGTGCGGCCGTACCGCTCGGCGTAGCGGGCGACGGCGTCCGCGACGACCTCGGCCTCCGTACGGATGCGGCCGACGCCCTCCAGGGTGGCCCAGCGCCCCTTGTCGACCTGGCAGACCGCCACGCGCGCGCCGTCCGCGCCCGCCGCCAGCACGTTGGCGACCTTCCGGCTGTTCTTGTTGGTGATGACCCGGGCGTATCCGCCCTCGGGGTCGTACGTGACGCCGACCGCCACCACGTGCGGGGTGCCGTCCGCGCGGGGGGTCGTCAGGGTGCACATGTGGTACTCGCGCCAGAAGCTGAGGTACGAGTCGGACGGGTTCCTCGGGTCTGTGGCCATGCCCCGGAAACTACCCGGGGGAGAACTCCCTCCGAAAGCTTGAGTGGAATGGACTCAACTTTGTGTACGCTGGAAGGGTCATAGAGGACGGATGGCGCCGTATACCGAGGAGGAACACCGCACGTGGACGTCGAACTGACCAACCGGAGCCGGGACGCGATCAACGCGGCCACGAGCCGCGCCGTGTCCGAGGGGAACCCGGACCTCACCCCCGCGCACCTGCTCCTGGCCCTGCTGGCGGGTCAGGACAACGAGAACATCACCGACCTGCTCGCCGCCGTCGAGGCCGACCAGGCGGTCGTGCGCGCCGGCGCGGAGCGGCTGATCGCCGCCCAGCCGAGCATCACGGGGTCCACGGTCGCGCCCCCGCAGCCCAACCGCGAGTTCCTCGCGGTCATCGCCGACGCCGACCGGCAGGCCAAGGCGCTCGGCGACGACTTCCTCTCCACCGAGCACCTGCTCATCGGGATCGCCGCCAAGGGCGGCCAGGCCGGTGAGATCCTCGACCGGCAGGGCGCGAGCGCAGCGAAGCTGCTCGACGCCTTCGAGAAGAGCAGGGGAGGACGCCGGGTGACCACACCCGACCCGGAAGGGCAGTACAAGGCGCTGGAGAAGTTCGGGACGGACTTCACGGCCGCCGCGCGCGAGGGCAAGCTGGACCCGGTCATCGGCCGGGACCACGAGATCCGGCGCGTGGTGCAGGTGCTGTCCCGCCGCACCAAGAACAACCCGGTCCTCATCGGTGAGCCCGGCGTCGGCAAGACCGCCGTCGTCGAGGGCCTCGCCCAGCGGATCGTGAAGGGCGACGTACCCGAGTCGCTGAAGAACAAGCGGCTCGTCTCGCTCGACCTCGGCGCCATGGTCGCCGGCGCCAAGTACCGAGGCGAGTTCGAGGAGCGGCTGAAGACCGTCCTCGCCGAGATCAAGGCCAGCGACGGCCAGATCATCACCTTCATCGACGAGCTGCACACGGTCGTCGGCGCGGGCGCCGGCGGCGACTCCGCCATGGACGCGGGCAACATGCTCAAGCCCATGCTGGCCCGCGGCGAGCTGCGGATGGTCGGCGCGACCACCCTCGACGAGTACCGCGAGCGGATCGAGAAGGACCCCGCCCTGGAGCGCCGCTTCCAGCAGGTCCTCGTCGCCGAGCCGACGGTCGAGGACACCATCGCGATCCTCCGCGGCCTCAAGGGCCGGTACGAGGCGCACCACAAGGTCCAGATCAACGACTCCGCGCTCGTCGCCGCCGCGACCCTCTCCGACCGGTACATCACCTCGCGCTTCCTCCCCGACAAGGCCATCGACCTCGTCGACGAGGCCGCCTCCCGGCTCCGGATGGAGATCGACTCCTCGCCCGTCGAGATCGACGAGCTCCAGCGCTCGGTCGACCGGCTCCGCATGGAGGAGCTGGCGCTGAAGAACGAGACGGACGCGGCGAGCAAGCAGCGCCTGGAGAAGCTGCGGCGCGACCTCGCCGACCGCGAGGAGGAGCTCCGCGGCCTCACCGCCCGCTGGGAGAAGGAGAAGCAGTCCCTCAACCGGGTCGGCGAGCTGAAGGAGCGCCTCGACGCGGCCCGCGGCCAGGCCGAGCGCGCCCAGCGCGACGGCGACTTCGACACCGCCTCCAAGCTGCTGTACGCCGAGATCCCGGCCCTTGAGCGGGAGCTGGCGGAGGCGAGCGAGGCCGAGGCCCAGCAGGAGTCGAACAAGGACACCATGGTCAAGGAGGAGGTCGGCCCCGACGACATCGCGGACGTCGTCGGCGCCTGGACCGGCATCCCCGCCGGCCGCCTCCTGGAGGGCGAGACGCAGAAGCTGCTGCGCATGGAGGACGAGCTCGGCAGGCGGCTGATCGGCCAGTCCGAGGCCGTGCAGGCCGTCTCCGACGCCGTGCGCCGCACCCGCGCGGGCATCGCCGACCCCGACCGCCCCACCGGCTCCTTCCTCTTCCTCGGCCCCACGGGTGTCGGCAAGACGGAGCTGGCGAAGGCGCTCGCGGACTTCCTCTTCGACGACGAGCGGGCCATGATCCGCATCGACATGTCGGAGTACGGCGAGAAGCACTCCGTCGCCCGGCTCGTCGGCGCGCCCCCCGGCTACGTGGGCTACGAGGAGGGCGGCCAGCTCACGGAGGCGGTCCGCCGCCGCCCGTACAGCGTGGTCCTGCTCGACGAGGTGGAGAAGGCGCACCCGGAGGTCTTCGACGTCCTGCTCCAGGTCCTCGACGACGGCCGCCTCACCGACGGCCAGGGCCGGACGGTGGACTTCCGCAACACCATCCTGATCCTGACCTCGAACCTCGGCAGCCAGTACCTCGTCGACCCGCTGACCTCGGAGGACGTCAAGAAGCAGCAGGTCCTGGACGTCGTCAGGGCCAGCTTCAAGCCGGAGTTCCTCAACCGGCTCGACGACCTCGTGGTCTTCTCGGCGCTCGACCGGGCCGAGCTGGGCCGGATCGCCCGGCTCCAGATCGACCGGCTCGCCAAGCGGCTCGCCGACCGCCGGCTCACCCTGGAGGTCACCCCGGAGGCCCTGGAGTGGCTCGCCGAGGAGGGCAACGACCCCGCGTACGGCGCCAGGCCGCTGCGCCGCCTCATCCAGACGGCGATCGGCGACCGGCTCGCGAAGGAGATCCTCGCGGGCGAGGTCGTGGACGGCGACACGGTCCGCGTGGACCGGTTCGAGGACGGTCTGATCGTCGGCCCGGCGCGGTGACGAGGGCGGTAAGGGGCGACGTTCTTGTCAGCCCGCAGCGGATCGCGGCTGGTGGGGCTCCCATGAACCGCCCGACATGGGGGAGGATGGCGAGCATCCGTACGAAGGGAAATTCACGGTGAGCATCGACCCGTCCTCGATTCCGAATTTCGGGGGCCAGCCCCAGCCTCAGGCCGCAGGACCGGCGGGCCCCGTCGTCCCCGACCAGGACCTCGTCAAGCAGCTCCTCGAGCAGATGGAGCTGAAGTACGTCGTCGACGACGAGGGTGACCTTGCGGCGCCGTGGGAGGAATTCCGCACGTACTTCATGTTCCGCGGCGAGGACGAGCAGCAGGTCTTCTCGGTGCGGACGTTCTACGACCGCCCGCACTCGGCCGACGACCGCGCCAGGATCCTCGACGCGATCGACGACTGGAACCGCCGCACCCTGTGGCCCAAGGTCTACACCCACCTGCACGAGGAGGAGGACGGCTCCGCCACCCTCCGCCTCATCGGTGAGGCCCAGATGCTGATCGGCACCGGCGTCGCCCTGGAGCACTTCGTGTCCTCCACGGTCAGCTGGGTCCGCGCCTCCATCGAGTTCGACAAGTGGGTCGTGGAGCAGTTCGGTCTGGAGACCCCCGAGCAGAAGTCGGGCGACGAGGAGGCCTGAGCCTCCCGCCCCCGCGCTGCACGCAGCACGCCGAAGCCCGGCCGGAACCGTGACCCTGGTGGTCACGGCCCTGGCCGGGCTTTCGTGCACCCTCGGGGCTCTCAGGGGCCTCAGGGGCCTCAGGGGCCTCAGGGGCCTCAGGGGCCTCGGGGGTCTCGGGGGCCTCAGGCGAGGCGCTTGAGGCGGGAGACGGCTTCCTCCAGGACCTCCGTCTTCTTGCAGAAGGCGAAGCGGACGAAGGGGGCGCCGGCCTCGCGGTGGTCGTAGAAGACGGCGTTCGGGATGGCGACGACGCCGGCGCGCTCGGGGAGGGTGCGGCAGAAGGCGAAGCCGTCGTCGGCGCCGAGGGGGCGGATGTCGGTGGTGACGAAGTAGGTGCCCGCCGGGCGGTAGACCGCGAAGCCCGCCTGCGCGAGGCCCTCGCTCAGCAGGTCCCGCTTGGCCTGGAGGTCGGCGCGGAGGCCGTCGAAGTACGTGGCCGGGAGGCGGAGCGCCTCGGCGATCGCGTACTGGAAGGGGCCGGAGGAGACGTACGTCAGGAACTGCTTGGCCGAGCGGACGGCGGTCGTCAGCTCGGGGCTCGCGGTGATCCAGCCGACCTTCCAGCCGGTGAACGAGAACGTCTTGCCGGACGAGCCGATGGTGACCGTGCGGTCCCGCATGCCGGGGAGGCTCGCGAGCGGGATGTGTTCGGTGCCGTCGAAGACCAGGTGCTCGTACACCTCGTCGGTGACGACCAGCAGGTCCCGCTCGATCGCCAGCTCGGCGACGGCGGTCAGCTCGGCCCGGCTGAGGACGGTGCCGGTGGGGTTGTGCGGGGTGTTGAGGAGGATGAGCCGGGTCCGGTCGGTGACGGCTGCCCGGAGCTCGTCCAGGTCGAGGACGTAGGCGCCCTCGTGCGGGCGGAGCGTGACGGGGACGCGGGTGCCGCCGGCCATCGCGACGCAGGCCGCGTACGAGTCGTAGTACGGCTCCAGGGCGATCACCTCGTCGCCGGGCTCCACGAGGGCGAGCAGCGCCGCCGCGATCGCCTCGGTGGCGCCGGCGGTGACCAGGACCTCCGTGTCGGGGTCGTACTCCAGGCCGTACCACTGCCGCTGGTGGTCGGCGACGGCCTGGCGCAGCTCGGGGACGCCGGGGCCGGGCGGGTACTGGTTGCCGCGGCCGTCCCGCAGCGCGCGGACCGCGGCCTCGCGGATCTCCTCGGGGCCGTCGGTGTCGGGGAAGCCCTGACCGAGGTTGATCGACCCGGTTCTGGCGGCGAGCGCGGACATCTCGGCGAAGATCGTCGTCCCGAATTCGGCGAGCCGGCGGTTGAGCAGCGGTCGTGTCATGACCGCCATCCTGGGGGGAAGCTCTGGACTTGCTCAAGTGCGCTTTGGCGAGGGCACGCCGCGGGGATCGCCCTGGCATGAACATCGCATTCTTCATCCTCGGGATCGCGGCCGTGATCGCGATCGTGGTGTGGGTCGTCGCGCTGTCGATGCGCGGCACCGTGCGTGCGGGTGGCGGCGTCGCCGGTGGCAGCGCTTCCGGTACCGACAGCTGGTGGGCCGGGTCGTCGGACTCCTCGTCCTCCTCCTCGTCCTCGTGTTCCTCGTCCTCGTCGTCCTCGTCCTCGTCCTGTTCCACCTCCAGCTCGTCGTGCTCGAGCTCGTCGTGCTCCTCGTCCTCCTGCTCCAGCTCCTCGTCCTCGTGCAGCTGAAGCTCTGGAATCGCTCAAGTCGGCTTTGACGGGGGGATGCAGAGGGCATCCCCCTCGTACAGAAGAACGGGGGTCGTACACATGGAACTCTTCATCATCTTCATCGGCGCGGTCGTCATCATCGGTCTGATCGCCGCCGTCCGGGGCATCACCGGCGCCGGCCACCCGCGCGCCAGGCGGAAGAGCGGCAGCAACTGGGCCGACGGCGGGGGCGGCGGGGGCTGCGGCGGGGGCGGGAGCTCCTGCAGCTCCGGATCCAGCTGTGGGGGTGGCGGCTGCGGCGGCGGCAGCTGAGCGCAACGGACCCGTAGGCACGTGACGTTGGCATTTCGGCGGATCTTGTCGATCAATTCTGATTGAACAATTGAACTGTGGGGTCCCCGAAGGGGTTGGAAACCACGGCAAGTTGGGTAAAAACGCTGCGAGTCGCTCGGCGTCCGTGGTTCTCTCGCTCCTGACAGAGACAGCCCTCGGACCGTGTGTGGAACCGAGCCGGCGATCCCCCACTCCCGTTGGACCCTCTCCGGGGCGCCCCCGGCCCACCCGTCAAACCGTGTTTGCGGAGCCGACCCATGCTCACCACCCTGAAAACCTCCTACACCGATACCCGCGCGGCCGATCTGGCCTGGGCCCTCGGGCGCGAGCCGCTGCCCGCCCTCGCCGTACTCGACCTCGAACTCTCCGGCGCCAGCCTCCAGTTGAGGCTTCTCGGCGCATCCCACCAGGTACTCCTGGAGGAGGAGGGGCGCAGCTGCTCGGAGACCGTCGCCTGCATGCCCGGCAGCAGCACCCCCCTCCCGCTCGGCGTCTCCAAGCGCGTCGGCGAATGGGAGTACGAATTCGCAGCGCGCGTCGAGACGCTCTCGCACGGCTCCTTCGCGGGCCGTGCGCAGGAGTTGCTCGCGCTCGTCGCCGACCACCCCAACGGACTCGCGGGGACCTTCCCCGGCTCCCCGCACGCCTTCACGGCGATGCTGGCGCAGCGTCACGAGGGGCAGGTGCGCTGGCGCACCTGGCACGCCTACCCGCAGGAAGGGCAGTTGGTGGTCACCCGGACCCGGATCGGCGCACGTATGCCCGCAACGCTCTGATACGCCCCTCCAGGGCTCCAGTTGCACTCGTGTGGGTGACAAGGAGCGCGTAAGTCGTGACGTAGCGTTACGTTCATGATCGAGCCGACCGTGACCATGCCACCCACAAGGGTGCGACAACCGCCCGTGCGGCGGCGCGAGCGGCCGCCCAGACCACCCAGACCGCCCAGGTCGCCCCGGTCGCCGCGATCGGGACAGGCGGTGCGCTTCCCGGTCCTCGCCGTGGTCTTCGTCTGCGCTGCCTGCGGTCTGGTCTACGAGCTGGAACTGGTCGCGCTCGCCTCGTACTTGATCGGCGACTCGGTCACCCAGGCCTCCGTCGTGCTCTCCGTGATGGTCTTCGCGATGGGAGTGGGCTCGCTCCTCGCCAAGCGGCTGCGCTGCCGCGCCGCCGTCGGCTTCGGCATGGTCGAGGCCGGGCTCGCGCTGATCGGCGGCTGTTCCGCCCTCGCGCTGTACGCGGCCTTCGCCTGGCTGGGTGAGTCGCGGTACGTCGTCGTGGCGTTCTCGCTCGCCATCGGCGTGCTCATCGGTGCGGAGATCCCGCTCCTCATGTCCCTGATACAGCGGGCCGGCTCCGTCCCCGAGTCGGGGGCAGGGGCCCGGTCAGGGGAGCGGACGGGGGCGCGGTCGGGGCTCGCTAAGCGGGCGCGGCGGCAGGCCCCGCCCGTCGAGCCGGACGACGCCGCGGGGACGGTCGCCGACCTCTTCGCCGCCGACTACGTCGGCGCGCTCGTCGGCGGCCTCGCCTTCCCCTTCCTCCTGCTGCCCTGGCTCGGCCAGCTCACCGGCGCGCTCGTCACCGGCGCGGTCAACGCGATCGCGGGCGGCGGCCTCGTGCTGTGGGTGTTCCGCCGCGACCTGACCGCCCGCTCCCGCGCCCTGCTGATCGGGGTGAACATGTCGGTCCTCGCCGTCCTCGCCACGGCGACCGTGCTCGTCGACGACTTCGAGGAGGCCGCGCGCCGGGCCGTGTACGGGGACCAGGTGCGGGTCGCCGTCCACACCGACCTCCAGGAGGTGGTGGTGACGGGAGGCCGCGAGGGGCCGCCCGACCTGTTCCTCGACGGGCGGCTGCGGGTGGCGGGCCAGGACGAGTACCGGTACCACGAGGCGCTCGTCCACCCCGCGATGAAGGGCCCGCACGCGCGCGTCCTGATCGTCGGCGGCGGGGACGGGCTCGCCGCCCGGGAGGTGCTGCGCTACTCCGGCGTCTCCTCCGTCACCGTCGTCGAGCTCGACCCCGGCGTCGTCCGCCTCGCCCGTACGGACCCGGCGCTCGCCACGCTCAACGCGCAGGCGTTCCGGGACCCCCGTGTCCGGGTGGTCTACGCGGACGCCTTCAACTGGCTCCGGGGCGCCGCCGATCGTGTGCAGGAACGGTACGACGTGGTGATCTCCGATCTCCCCGACCCGGGCATCACCCCCAGCACCAAGCTCTACTCGCAGGAGTTCCACGGACTCGTGGCCCGCGTCCTCACCGGTGCCGGGCGGTTCGCCGTGCACGCCGGATCGGTCACCGACCGGCCGCACACCTACTGGACGGTCGACGCCACCCTGCGCGCCGCCGGGTTCGCGACCCGCCCGTACAGCGCGAGCGGCCGCACCCCCGGCTTCGCGGCCGGCCCCGACCGCGCCGACCGCCACAGCGGTACGGAACAGGGACCGGGGGACTGGGGCTTCCTCCTCGCGGTCCCGGGCGACCGGCCGCCCGTCCTCGGTCTCGCTTCCGACGCGCCCCGGCTGCGCTCCCTCGGCGCGGGCACCCTGGAGGCCGCGGCGCGCCGCGCCGAGCGGGCCCGGGTCCCCGCGCTGCCGCCCTCGACCCTGGTGCACCCGCGCTACGGCAGCTGAAGGCGGAGTGCGGAGCGTGGAGCGCGGAGGGCGGTGGCAGGGGCGCGCGGGCCCCGGCGCAAAGAGGCGACGCCGCGCCCCGGCCTGAGTAGGCTCGGCTTCCATGGAGCATGAGGTGTTCGTTCCCGTACCGGCCGAGGCCCTGCGCGCGACGCTCACGGACCCGGCCCGGGTGGTGCGCTGCGTGCCCGGCCTCCAGCGGGACGCCGACGCGGAGGCGGGCCCCCTCGCGGGCCGGCTCAAGATCCGGGTCGGCGGCCACACCATCACCTACCGCGGCACCTTGCGGGTCGTCGAGCGGGACGGCGCCATCACCTACGAGGGGCAGGGTGCCGAGGCCCGGGGCAAGGGCTCGGCCGAGCTCTCCCTGACGGTCGTCCTCACCCCCGTGGGCGAGGGCACGAGCATCGGCTTCACCGGTGCGCTGACGGCGGCCGGCCGGCTCGCCGAGGCGACGGACGAGGCACGGGCCACGGCCGGCGTCCGGCTGCTCGACAAGTTCGTGGACGCGGTCACCGCGCTGATGGCGGCGCCGGAGGCATCGAAGGCATCGGAGGCGCCTCAGGCATCGGCGGCGGCACTGGACAAGGACGGCGCGGACTCCGACACGGACGCTTCCGACACGGACGCTTCCGACACGGACGCTTCCAACAGGGACGCTTCCAACACGGGCGCTTCCGACGCCGACGCCGACGCCGACGCCGACTCCGATCACGACGGTGTGGACGACGGGGTCGACGAGCCCGGGCGTTCCCCCGTCTTCGACGCGCCCGTCCCTCCCCCCTCCCTCGACCCCCTCCTCGACGAGAGCTTCGGCGCCACCCCGATCGACTTCCCCGCCCCGCAGCCCGCCGCCGAGGCCGCCCACGCGCGGCGGACCATGATCGGGCGCAGCGCCGAGGAGGTCGACCACGCCCCGCCGCGCGGCCGGTACGCCCCCGTGCCCGCGCCCGAGGCCGGCGGAGCGACCGCCACCCTGCGCTGGATCGCCCCCGCCGCCGCGCTCGCCATCGCCTCCGCCGTCGTCGTCGGCCGGGCTCTGCGCCGACGCCGCTGAATCGGCCCGGCACGTTTAGGGTCGGGGCGTGAGCATGCAGACGCGACTGACGGCGGGCGACGCCGAGTTGACCATCAGCCCCGAGCACGGCTGCCGGATCGAGGGCCTGCGGATCGGCGGCACCGAGGTGCTGCGCCAGGGCGAGCGGTTCGGGAGCTTCCCGATGGTGCCCTGGTGTGGGCGGACCGAGAACGGCCGCTTCCGCAACGGGGCGACCACGCACCAGCTGCCGGTCAACGCACCCCCGCACGCCATCCACGGCACCGTCCGCGACCTCGCCTGGAAGACGGCCCGGGTCGACGAGACCTCGGCGGTCTTCACCTGCGAGCTCGGGGACCCCTGGCCGTACAAGGGCAAGGTCACCCAGGTCTTCGAACTGGCCGAGGACTCCCTCACCCTCGCCTTCGGCGTCGAGACCTACGACGACTCCTTCCCGGCGCAGGCCGGCTGGCACCCCTGGTTCCTGCGGAACCTCGGCCGGGGTGGCCAGGACGTGCAGCTCGACTTCGCCCCCGCCTGGCAGGAGGAGCGCGGCGAGAACCACCTCCCCACCGGCCGCCGGATCGACCCCCTCCCCGGCCCCTGGGACGACTGCTTCGGCATGCCCGGCGGCGTCGACGTCACCCTCACCTGGCCGGACGAGCTGGAGCTGAAGGTCACCAGCCGCGCCGAGTGGGTCGTGATCTACGACGAGCCGGCGGAGGCCGTCTGCGTCGAGCCGCAGTCCGGTCCGCCGAACGGCCTCAACACCCACCCGCGTCTCGTCACCCCGATCGACCCCCTGGAGGTCGGGAGCGTCTGGCGCTGGCGGAGCCTGTAGACGACGGTAGGCGCCCGTGCGCGGACGCCCCTTAAGCTGCTGACCATGACTGACGTACGCGCTGAGCTGCTCCAGCAGATCAAGGACAAGGCCGTGGTACACGGCAAGGTGACCCTCTCTTCGGGTCTGGAAGCCGACTACTACATCGACCTGCGCCGGGTCACGCTGGACGGCAAGGCCGCGCCGCTGGTCGGCCAGGTCATGCTCGACCTCACCGCCGACCTGGACTTCGACTGCGTCGGCGGTCTGACCCTGGGCGCCGACCCGGTCGCGACCTCGATGCTGCACGCCTCCGCCGCGCGCGGACAGCGCCTCGACGCCTTCGTCGTACGGAAGGCGCAGAAGGCGCACGGCATGCAGCGCCGTATCGAGGGGACGGACGTGAAGGGCCGCCGCTGCCTCGTCGTCGAGGACACCTCCACCACCGGCGGCTCGCCGCTGACCGCCGTCGAGGCCGTCCGCGAGGCGGGCGGCGAGGTCGTGGCCGTGGCCACGATCGTGGACCGGGGCGCTGCCGGCGCGATCGACGGTGCGGGCCTGCCGTACCTCACCGGCTACCAGCTGGCCGATCTCGGCCTGGCGTAACCGCCGCGAAGTCGTGACTTAGGTCCCGGACCCCGGTCAGACCGGTCCTGACCTGCATTTTCGGGGTGTTTCACGTGAAACACCCCGCCCCTTGTCGTGCCGTGCCCGTGGGAGCTCGGACGAGAGTCTGAAAGGATGGGGTCGACGATGACGTCGCCCCCAGGTCAGGGACAGCAACGCACACACCCCGCACATCACAAGGAGCGGACGAATGCCCATCGCAACCCCCGAGGTCTACAACGAGATGCTCGACCGGGCGAAGGCAGGCAAGTTCGCCTACCCGGCCATCAATGTGACCTCGACCCAGACTCTGCACGCGGCGCTGCGAGGCTTCGCGGAGGCCGAGAGCGACGGCATCATCCAGATCTCGACCGGTGGAGCCGAGTTCCTGGGCGGCCAGTACAACAAGGACATGGTCACGGGCGCCGTTGCCCTGGCCGAGTTCGCGCACATCGTCGCCGCGAAGTACGACATCACGGTGGCTCTGCACACCGACCACTGCCCGAAGGACAAGCTGGACGGCTACGTCCGTCCGCTGCTCGACATCTCCGCCGAGCGCGTCGCCCGTGGCGAGAACCCGCTGTTCCAGTCGCACATGTGGGACGGCTCCGCCGAGACCCTCGCCGACAACCTGGCCATCGGCCAGGAGCTGCTCGCGAAGGCCGCCGCCGCCAAGATCATCCTTGAGGTCGAGATCACCCCGACCGGCGGCGAGGAGGACGGCGTCACCCACGAGATCAACGACGAGCTGTACACCACCGTCGACGACGCGATCCGCACCGCCGAGGCCCTCGGCCTGGGCGAGAAGGGCCGCTACCTGCTGGCCGCGTCCTTCGGCAACGTGCACGGCGTCTACAAGCCGGGCAACGTCGTGCTCCGCCCCGAGCTCCTCAAGGACCTCCAGGCGGGCGTCGCCGAGAAGTTCGGCAAGGTCAACCCGTTCGACTTCGTCTTCCACGGCGGCTCGGGCTCGACCGCCGAGGAGATCGCCACCGCGCTGGAGAACGGCGTCGTGAAGATGAACCTCGACACCGACACCCAGTACGCCTTCACCCGTCCGGTCGTGGACCACATGTTCCGCAACTACGACGGTGTCCTGAAGGTCGACGGCGAGGTCGGCAAGAAGTCCACCTACGACCCGCGCACCTGGGGCAAGCTGGCCGAGGCCGGCATGGCCGTCCGCGTGACCGAGGCGTGTGCCGCGCTGCGCTCGACCGGCACGAAGCTGAAGTAAGCGGCGTAGCCGAAGTCAGCGAAGTAAGTGAAGTAAGCGTGTGAGCGACGGGCCCGGTACCTCCTGAGGTGCCGGGCCCTCGTGCGTCGACGGGAGGGCCTGATGTACGACTTCGACCGCGAGATAGACCGGCACGGCACCTGGTCGGTGCAGTGGGACGGGATAGCGGACCGCTTCGGCGTCCCCGACCTGCTGCCCTTCACCATCTCCGACATGGACTTCGCCTCTCCTCCCGAGGTCCTCGCCGCCCTGCGCGACCGCGTCGACCACGGCGTCTTCGGCTACACGGACTGGCGGCTCGGCGACTTCCGGGACGCGATCGGACACTGGTACGCGAGCCGGTACGCGACCGAGATCGACCCCGGGGCGCTGGTGTACGCGCCGTCCGTGCTCAACCAGCTCTCGCAGCTCCTGCGGATGTGGACGGAGCCCGGCGACGGCGTCGTCGTCCACACCCCCACCTACGACGGCTTCCGCAAGGCCGTCACCGGGCTCGGGCGCGAGCTGCGGGGCGTGCCGCTCGGGGACCTCGACGCGCTGGAGCGGGAGCTCGCCCGCCCCGACAGCCGGATGCTGCTGCTCTGCTCCCCGCACAACCCGACCGGCCGGGTGTGGACCGAGGAGGAGCTCGCCGCCTTCGCCGAGCTGGCCGAGCGCCACGGGGCGGCCGTCGTCAGCGACGAGATCCACGCCGACCTCACGACCGACGGCCACCGCCACGTCCCGTGGAGCCGGGTGGCCGAGCCGGGCCGGGGCCGGCGCTGGGCGCTCGTCACCTCCGGCACGAAGGCCTTCAATTTTCCCGCGCTCTCCGGCTCGTACGGGATCGTGGGCGACCCGGACGAGCGCGAGGCGTTCGTGCGGCGCATGGAGACCGGTGAGGGCCTCGCCTCGCCCGCCGTGCTCTCGCTGACCGCCCACATCGCCGCGTACCGGCAGGGCGCGCCGTGGCTGGACGCGCTGCGCGGCTATGTCGCGGGCACGATGGAGCTGCTCCGGGAGCGGCTGGCGACGGGGCTGCCCGGCGTCGTGTGGGAGCCCCCGCAGGCCGGCTACCTGGCCTGGATCGACCTGCGGCCGCTCGGGATCGAGGAGACCCGGCTCCAGGAGGAGCTGGTGTCCGTGGAGAAGGTCGCGATCATGCCGGGCGGGGTGTACGGGACGCCCGGCTTCGTCCGGCTGAACGTGGGCTGCCCGAGGAAGAAGGCGGAGCGGGGCGTGGACGCGCTGATCCGCGCGGCGAGCCGGTTGCGCACGACCTGACGCGGGCGGGGCCCGAAGGGCGGGTGCGTCCTCTTCGCGGGACCATGGCAGGCATGGGCGAGCGGGACGTGCGGATGGCGTCGGGGACCGGTCGGTGGATCGTGTTCACGACCGTCCTCGGGTCCGGGATGGTGCTGCTCGACTCCACCGTCGTCAACGTGGCCCTGCCGCACATCGGCGAGGACCTGGACGCCGACATGGGCGCGCTCCAGTGGACCGTCAACGCCTACATGCTGACCCTCGCCGGGCTGATCCTGCTCGGCGGGGCGCTCGGCGACCGGTACGGGCGGCGCCGGGTCTTCGTGATCGGCGTCGTGTGGTTCGCGGTGGCCTCGCTGCTGTGCGGGCTCGCGCCGAACGCCGGGATCCTGATCGCGGCCCGCGCCCTCCAGGGCGTCGGCGGAGCCCTGCTCACGCCCGGCTCGCTCGCGCTGATCCAGGCCAGTTTCCACGAGGACGACCGGGCCAAGGCGGTCGGCCTGTGGTCCGGCTTCGGCGGTGTGGGCGCGGCGATCGGGCCGTTCGTCGGCGGCTGGCTGGTGGACGGCCCCGGCTGGCGGTGGGTGTTCCTGCTGAACGTGCCGCTCGCCGCCCTCTGCGTGCCCGTCGCCCTGCGTCACGTGCCCGAGTCGCGGGACGAGACCGCGCACGGCCGCTTCGACGTGCTCGGCGCGGTCCTGGGCGCGGCGGCGCTCGGGCTCGTGACGTACGCGCTGATCGGCGCGGCCTGGTGGGCGGGGGCGGTCGGGGTGGTGCTCGGGGCGGCGTTCGTGATGGTGGAGCGGCGGCGCGGCGAGCGCGCGATGGCGCCGCCGTCGATCTTCGCGTCCCGGATGTTCACGGCGGTCAACCTGGTCACGCTCTGTGTGTACGCGGCGTTCGGCGGTTTCTTCTTCCTCGCCGCGCTCCAGCTCCAGGTGGTCTCCGGCTACTCGGCGCTCGGCGCCGGTACGGCCCTGCTGCCGACGACCGTGCTGATGCTGCTGCTGTCGGCGAAGTCCGGCGAGGTGGGGGAGCGGATCGGGCCCCGGATCCCGCTCACGGTGGGGCCGCTGCTGTGCGCGGCGGGGATGCTGCTGATGCTGCGGGTCGGGGAGGACGCCTCGTACGTACGGGACGTGCTGCCGGCCGTGCTGGTGCTCGGCCTCGGCATGACGGCCCTGGTCGCGCCGCTGACCGCGACCGTCCTGGCCTCGGTGGACGTGGGCAGGGCGGGCCTGGCGAGCGGCATCAACAACGCGGCGGCGCGGGCGGCCGGGCTGCTCGCGGTGGCCGCGCTGCCGCTGCTCGCGGGGATGGGCCCGGAGGCGTACCTCTCGGCGACGGAGTTCGACGAGACCTTCCGGCGCGCGATGCCGATGTGCGCGGGGATCCTGGTGGTCGGGGCGGTGCTCGCCTGGACGACGATGCGGACCCGGCCGGCGGGCGCGGAGTGCCACCCGGAGTGCCGGGTGCACTGCGGGGTGACGTCGCCGCCGCTGGACCCCGGGGAGCGGGACGCCGGCCGCTGAGACACGCCCTAGGGTGGTCCCCATGGCCATCCACGAGAACCTCCTGGGGGGACCCGCCCCCACCCACCTGCCGGACGAGCCGGGTCCGCGCGAGCTGCTCGCGAGCGGCACGGCGCCGGCCGAGGTCGCCGCGCAGTACCCGACCTCCTCGCTCGCCTGGGCCCGCCTCGCCGACGACGCCTTCGAGGGCGGCCGGGTCGTCGAGTCGTACGCCTACGCCCGTACGGGCTACCACCGCGGCCTGGACGCGCTGCGCCGCGCGGGCTGGAAGGGCCACGGCCCCGTGCCGTGGGAGCACGAGCCGAACCGCGGCTTCCTGCGCGCCCTGCACGCCCTCGCCCGGGCGGCGGGCGAGATCGGCGAGAAGGCGGAGTTCGAGCGCTGCACGACCTTCCTGCGGGACTCCTCGGAGACCGCGGCGGAGACGCTCGGCTGACCTTCCGGACGACCACCGGAACGACCTTCCGGACGACCACCGGAACGACCTTCCGGACGACCACGGAACGACCTTCCGGAGGGCCCTCCGAACGACCTGATCCGTCCCGGTTTCCCCCTGTCCTGCCGGGCAGGGGGAAATCGGGACAGACCTCTCGACGCCACCGAGCGCGTTCGAAGACGTTCGAAGAGGGCCGGTACGATCCCGGGGACCGCAGGACCGAAGACGCCGGTTTCCGAGGCCCCATCTCCTCTTCCCCCACACCGGCCGACGCAGGGGAGAAGACTGTCGTGGGCAAGCGTGCCGCACCCGCAGGACGGCGAGGGAACCAGAGCCGCCGGCGGGGCAGAGGCAGACGCGGCCCCGTGCGCCGCCTCGTGCTTCCGACGCTGGTGCTGATGACCTTCGCGCTCGGCGGCGGCGCCGCCCTCGCCCACTTCAACGGCACCGCGACCGACGACTCGGCCGCCCCCGCACCGCGGCCGACGACCGTGACCGAGGCGCCCACGACGGACGCCCCGGCCCCCCGGCCCACGACGGCGAAGCCGAAACCCAAGCCCAAGCCGACGACGGCGAAACCCAAACCGAAACCGAGCCCGAAGAAGACGACCGTGCCGCAGGCCGGCGCCGGGACCTTCACCACCGCGCAGGCCTCCGGCGACGCGGTCGGCACCGGCGGCTCCCTGCGCCGCTACCGGGTCCAGGTCGAGGACGGCATCGAGCTGTCGGCGCACGGCGCGGCCGCCGAGATCCAGCAGATCCTGGCCCATCCGCGCAGCTGGGCCGCGCACGGCCGGGGCCGTTTCCAGCTGGTCTCGCAGAACGCCGACTTCGTCATCCGGATCGCCACCCCGGACACCGCGGACGCCCTCTGCGCCCGGCAGGGCCTGAACACCCACGGCGAGCTGAACTGCGAGACCGCCGACGGCGTCGTCGTGAACCTCAAACGGTGGATGCTGGGCTCGCCGACCTTCGCGGGGGAGGCCGCCGAGTACCGGCATCTGATCATCAACCACGAGGTCGGGCACGAGATCGGCATCCGGCAGCACATGGGCTGCCCGGGTCCGGGCAAGCCGGCGCCCGCGATGATGCAGCAGATCAAGGGTCTCAACGGCTGCCGTTCGAACGCGTTTCCGTATGACGAAGACGGGAGCTACATCACGGGGCCGATCGTGTCATGATGCGGTTGGGACGGCGCGCGACGAAGCACGCCTCCCGAGGGGACCGGGGCTCCCGTGCCGCAGGGAACGACGCGCGCGCGGTGGAGCAGACCGCTACCCGGTAGTTCGTATCGAGGAGACAGCAATGTCCACCTTCCCCGATGCCGGAGCCGGTTCGGTCGACCCGAACCTCGACTTCGCGGGTACCACGCCGTACGAGGACTACGTCCAGGCGGACGTCCTCACCCACCTCCAGCACCTCCGCTCGGACGACCCGGGCGAGATGGTCTTCCTGGTCACCACCCAGGTCATGGAGCTGTGGTTCACGGTCATCGTCCACGAGTGGGAGACCGCGAGCCGCGCCCTGCGCGAGGACCGCGTCCCCGTCGCGATGGACGCGCTCAAGCGCTCGGTCCGCGAGCTGGAGGCCCTCAACCACTCGTGGCGGCCGCTCGCCCAGCTCACCCCCGGCCAGTTCAACGCCTACCGGGCCGCGCTCGGCGAGGGCTCCGGCTTCCAGTCGGCGATGTACCGCCGGATGGAGTTCCTGCTCGGCGAGAAGTCCGCGTCGATGCTCGTCCCGCACCGGGGCGCGCCCCGCGTCCACGCCGAGCTGGAGAAGGCGCTCCAGGAGCCGAGCCTGTACGACGAGGTCCTCGGCCTCCTTGCCCGGCGCGGCCTGCCCGTGCCGCAGTCGGTCCTCGGCCGTGACCTCGCGCAGCGGTACGAGCCGTCCCCCGAGGTCGAGGCCGTGTGGGCCGGGATCTACGCGGACGCCGACCAGAACACCGAGCTGGTCCGGCTCGGCGAGGCCCTGAGCGACGTCGCCGAGCTCGTCTGGCGATGGCGCAACGACCACCTGGTGGCGACCCGGCGCGCGATGGGCGCGAAGACCGGCACCGGCGGTTCGGCCGGTGTGGCCTGGCTGGAGAAGCGGGCCCAGAAGAACGTGTTCCCGGAGCTCTGGACGGCGCGAAGCCATGTCTGACACGTACGAGGAGAGGGCCGCCCGGCTGGACGCGGCCGACGAGCTGGCCAAGCACCGCGAGAAGTTCGCGCTCGACGCGGGGACCGTCTACCTCGACGGCAACTCGCTCGGCGCGCTCCCCGCGCACATACCGGCCCGCATGGCCGACGTGATCACCCGCGAGTGGGGCGAGCTCCGCATCCGCTCCTGGGACGAGTCGGGCTGGTGGACCGCGCCCGAGCGGATCGGCGACCGGATAGCCCCGATCGTCGGCGCCGCCCCCGGGCAGATCGTGGTCGGCGACTCGACGAGCGTGAACGTCTTCAAGGCGGTCGTCGCCGCGGCCCGGATCAACGGCGACGAGCGGGACGAGATCCTCGTCGACGCGACGACCTTTCCCACGGACGGGTACATCGCGCAGTCCGCGGCGCGGATGACGGGTCACGAGATCGTGGCGTGCGACCCGGCCGACATGGCGGACGCGGTGAGCGAGCGCACGGCTCTCGCGCTCGTCAACCACGTCGACTACCGCACGGGCCGGCTCCAGGACCTGCCCGGCCTCACCGCCGCGCTCCACGCGGCGGGCGCGCTCGCCGTCTGGGACCTGTGCCACAGCGCGGGCGCCCTGCCCGTCGGCCTGGACGCCCACGGGGTCGACCTGGCCGTCGGCTGCACCTACAAGTACCTGAACGGCGGCCCCGGTTCGCCCGCGTACCTGTACGTCGCCGAGCGCCACCAGGCGGCCTTCGACTCGCCGCTGCCCGGCTGGAACTCGCACACGGACCCCTTCGCCATGACCCCCGGGTACGAGGCGGCCGAGGGCGCGCTGAAGGGCCGGGTCGGGACGCCCGACATCCTCTCCATGCTGGCGCTGGAGTCGGCGCTCGACGTGTGGGACGGGGTCGCGATCGAGGACGTGCGCGCCAAGTCCCTCGCGTTGACGGACTTCTTCCTGGAGTGCGTGCGGGCGTACGTGCCGGAGGGCCGGGTCACCTCGGTGACGCCCGAGGCGCACGGCGAGCGCGGCAGCCAGGCCGCGTTGAGCTGCGAGAACGCGCCCGCCGTCATGGCGGAGCTGATCAAGCGCGGGGTCGTCGGCGACCTGCGCCGCCCGGACGTGCTGCGCTTCGGCTTCACGCCGCTGTACGTCGGCTTCGCGGACGCGGAGCGGGCGGCCCGCACCCTCGCGGACGTCCTGGCCGACCTCCCCGCCTGAGGGGTGACCGTCCGATGATCGCCTGATCTGCGGGGGCTCCGGTGCTGGTACCGTCCCCGCAGGTCAGGCCAATTCGGCCGCGTCACCGAGAGGTTGGAACAGCATGCCGGACCCCGCCGCGCGCGATGCCGCCGAAGAAGCCTCGGCCTTCTCGCACCCGGCCGTCGCCCCGGACGCCTCCGCCGCGTACGGCGACCACCCGGACCAGGTGGTCGACTTCTACGCCCCGCGCGACGGCCGCACCCGGGCCCCGCTCGTCGTCGCCCTGCACGGCGGCGCGTGGCGGGCGCCGTACGACCGGCAGCACCTGACCCCGTTCGTGGACTTCCTGGCCCGCCGCGGCTTCGCCGTGGCCAGCGTCGAGTACCGGCGCGGCAGCGACATCCCCCGCCAGGGCGGTACGGCCCCGGTCGCCGGCCGCTGGCCGGAGACCTTCGACGACGTGGCCGCCGCGCTCGACGCCGTACCGGACCTGGCCGCCGTCCACCTGCCGCAGGCGGACACCGCCCGGATCGTCCTCACCGGCCACTCCGCCGGCGGCCACCTCGCCCTCTGGGCCGCCGCCCGGCACGTCCTCCCCGCCGGCTCCCCGTGGCGCCTGCCCGCCCCGCCCGCACTGCGCGGGGTCGTCGCCCTCGCCCCGATCGCCCACTTCGAGCGGGCGGTGGAACTCGGCGTGTGCGGCGGCGCGGTCACCGAACTCCTCGGCGGCGAGACGGAGTACGCCCACCGGGCCCCCTTCACGGACCCGGCCGTCCTCCTCCCGACGGGCATCGCCACCACCGTCGTCCAGGGCCGCGAGGACATCGTCGTCCCGCACACGGTCGCCGAGGCGTACGCGGAAGCGGCGGCCAAGTCCGGCGAGGAGGTCGGCTTCACCCTCCTCGAAGGCGTCGGCCACTTCCCCCTCATCGACCCGGCGGCGGACGCCTGCGCGGTGGTCTCGGAGGAGATCGCCCAGCTGGCCTGGTGACGGACACGTAGTCCTCAGGGGGGATGGCGGAGGATCCGTAACGAGCGGGACGACCGGGTCCCCCGCCGCCCGTACCGTGGAGCGCGTGACCGAGACACGGACCTCCGAGACGAGCCGCAGCCCCGAGCTCCACCTGGTGCAGGTGGCCCTCGGCGGGCTGCGCCAAGAGCTGTTCCATGACGCCTTCGCCTACCGGCCGCTGCCACGCATGGACGTGAACAGCGGGCCGACCCGCTTCCTGCCGGAGCGGATACGCATTTTCGCGGGGTTGCTCCCGCACGCCTTCGTCCTGTTCTGCGCCGTGATCGTCTTCGCCCTGGGATACGACCGGATCTACTACGGATTCGGCGTGTCGGCACTCGTGATCACCTGCCTGCCGGCCGCGATCGTGCTGCTCACCCTGGTCCGGCCGATCCTCGCCTTCTGGGCCTCGCTCGGCGCGGCCCCCTTCGTCGGGTACATCGGCGGCTTCGACGGCGGCTGGCCCTGGTCGGCGGCCTGCCTCGTCTGCCACGTGGTGGTCCTCGCCGTGGTCGCCGCCCGCACCCGGCCCCGTACCGCCGTGTGGATGTGGCTGGTGACGGCCGGCTACTGCCTCTTCGCCGAGATGTTCCTCGGCATGGGGCGCAGCTCCGTGTCGGTCCCGCTCCTCTTCGTCTCGGCCCTCGTCCTGCTCACCGTCTCCATGGTCCAGGTCCGCCGCCAGGCCGACCGCGAGGTCACCGCCCAGCAGACCGTCACCGCCCAGGAGATCTCCAAGCGGACCGTCCTGGAGGAGCGGACGACCATCGCCCGGGAGCTTCACGACGTCGTCGCCCACCACATGTCGGTGGTCGCCATCCAGGCGGAGGCCGCGCCCTACCGGGTCGAGAACCCGCCGCCGGAGCTGGAGCAGGCCTTCCTCACCATCCGCGAGAACGCGGTGGCCGCGCTGACCGAGCTGCGCCGCATCCTCGGGGTCGTCCGCGCCGAGGACTACGAGGCGCCCGACGCCCCGCAGCCGACCCTCGGCGACCTCGACGCGCTCGTCCGGAACGTCGCCGAGGCCGGGCTCGACGTCGAGAAGACCGTGACCGGCGCGGTGCGGGAGCTGCCGCAGGGCGTGGAGCTCTCCGCGTACCGGATCGTCCAGGAGGCCCTGTCGAACGTGCTGCGGCACGCGCCGGGTGCTGCGGCCAAGGTCGAGGTGTCGTACGTACTCGGGGGGCTTGGACTGCGCGTCGCCAACGGGCCCGCGCGGGGGCTCGTGAAGCCCTCGCCCGGCGCCGGGCACGGCATCACCGGCATGCGGGAGCGTGTGACGATGCTCGGCGGGGAGATGACCGCCGAGGAGACCGCGGACGGCGGCTACGAGGTCGCGGCCTTCATCCCCGTGAGCCGTGAGGAGAGCGTGGAATGAGCATCCGTGTGCTGATCGTCGACGACCAGATGATGGTCCGCGAGGGCTTCTCCGTGTTGCTCGGCGCGATGCCCGACATCGAGGTCGTCGGCGAGGCCGTCAACGGCCGGGAGGCGATCTCCCAGGTCGCCGCCCTCCGCCCGGACGTCGTCCTCATGGACATCCGCATGCCCGAGCTGAACGGCATCGAGGCCACGCGGGAGATCGTCGCCGCCGACGAGGACGCGAAGGTCCTCGTCCTGACCACCTTCGACCTCGACGAGTACGTCTACCAGGCGCTGCGCGCCGGCGCCTCCGGCTTCCTCCTCAAGGACGCCTCCGCCCGGCAGCTCGCCGAGGGCGTGCGGGTGGTCGCGGGCGGCGAGGCGCTGCTCGCGCCGACCGTCACCAAGCGGCTGATCACCGAGTTCGCGAAGGCGCCCGGCAGCTCGCCGCGCCCGCCCGCGATGGCGCAGATCGGGGAGCTGACGGAGCGGGAGACGGAGGTGCTGGTGCTCATCGCGCAGGGCCTGTCGAACGTCGAGATCGCCGAGCACCTCGTCGTCGCCGAGTCCACGATCAAGACGCACGTGAGCCGTGTCCTGGTGAAGCTGGGGCTGCGCGACCGGACGCAGGCGGCGGTCTTCGCGTACGAGGCCGGCCTGGTGCGCGTCGGCGGCTGACGGTCCGGTCGGCGGTCGGCGGTCGGCGGTTGGCGGGGGTTCCGGGGGTAGCGTCCGGTCATGGATGCCATCGACGCTGTTGACGCCGTGTACGACCCCTGGTCCCCCGGGTTCGTCGCCGATCCCTACCCCGCCTACGCCCGGCTCCGCGCCGCCGGCCGTGCGCACTGGCACGCTCCCACCCGCCAGTGGCTGATCCCGCACTACGCGGACGTGTCCGCGCTCCTCCGGGACCGCCGGCTCGGCCGGACGTACACGCACCGGTTCACGCACGAGGAGTTCGGGCGGGAGGCGCCGGCCGCCGCGTACGAGCCGTTCCACACGCTCAACGACCACGGGCTGCTCGATCTGGAGGCGGCCGACCACACCCGGATCCGGCGGCTCGTGTCGAAGGCGTTCACGCCGAGGACGGTGGAGAACCTGGCGCCGACGGTACGGCGGCTCGCCGCCGGGCTCGTCGGGGACCTGGTGGCCCGGGGCGGCGGCGATCTGCTCGCCTCGGTCGCCGAACCGCTCCCCGTCGCGGTGATCGCCGAGATGCTGGGGATTCCGGAGGACGACGAGGAGCGGGGTCGGCTGCGGCCCTGGTCGGCGGCGATCTGCGGGATGTTCGAGCTGAACCCCTCGGAGGAGACGGCCCGGCGGGCGGTCGTGGCCTCGATCGAGTTCTCGGACTATCTGCGGGAGCTGATCGCGCGGCGTCGGAAGAGCCCGGGGGACGACCTGATCTCGGGGCTCATCGGGGTGGAGGAGCTGACGGAGCAGGAGATGATCTCCACCTGTGTGCTGCTCCTGAACGCGGGCCACGAGGCCACGGTGAACACCACGGTCAACGGCTGGTGGACGCTCCTGCGGAAGGGCGTCCGTCCGGATCCCGAAAAGTTGTCCACAGCTGTGGAAGAAATCCTGCGGTACGACACCCCGCTCCAGATGTTCGAGCGCTGGGTCCTCGACGACATCGAGATCGGCGGCCAGGTCATCCCGCGCGGCTCCGAGGTCGCCCTCCTCTTCGGCTCCGCCAACCGCGACCCGGCCCGCTTCGGTCCGACGGCCGACGAGCTCGACCTCACCCGCGCCGACAACCCGCACATCACCTTCGGCGCGGGCATCCACTACTGCCTCGGCGCCCCGCTCGCCCGCCTCGAACTGGAGGCGGTCTTCGGCGAGTTGCTCCGCCAGGCGCCGGACATGCGGCTCGCGGCGGAGCCCGTACGGACGCCGGGGTACGTGATCCGGGGCGTCGAGGCGCTGCTCGTGGAGGTGTGAGCCCGCCGGGGGACGTCCCGGGCCTCAGCCTTGGACGTCCCCCGTCTCAGCCTTGGACGTCCCCCGTCTCAGCCTTGGACGTCCCCGGCCTCAGCCTTGGACGTCCCCGGCCTCAGCCTTGGACGTCCCCGGCCTCAGCCCTGGACGTCCCGGCGCCGCAGCCCCGCCAGGCCGGCCGCGACGAGGGCCGCCGCCAGGGCGGTCAGGGCCAGGACCGGGCCCCAGGCCATGTCCTGGCCGGGCAGCTTCGGCAGGTGGCCGAAGGGCGAGAGGTCCAGGGCCGCCTGCGGCAGGTCGAGCGCCGGGCCGATCCAGCCGAGCGCGAGACAGAGCCCGGCCGCGCCCCACGCGGCGGTCGCGGCCTTCGGCACGGCGCCCCAGAGGAGGACGGCGAGCCCGGCGAGGGTCCACACCGCCGGGAGCTGGGCGAGCGCGGCACCGAGGACGGGACCGAGGTCGTGCCCGTACGAGAGGGCGAGGCCGAGTCCGGCGAGGGCCAGGATCAGGGCGGAGCCGCCGAAGGCGATCACCAGGTGGCCGGCGGCCCAGCGGATCCGGCCCAGGGCGTTTGCGAGGAGCGGTTCGGCCCGGCCGGAGGTCTCCTCGCCGTGCGCCCGCAGCACCGAAGCGACCGCGAAGAGCGCCGCGATCATCCCGAAGAGGGAGACCATGGTGGCGAGGAAGGCGTTCGTGAGCCCGCTCCGGCCGCCCATCCGCTCGAAGATCTGACGGGCCTGTTCGTTGTCGCCGACGATGTCGGCCGCGCCCTCGACCATCCCGCCGAAGACGAGCCCGCCGAGCAGGAAGCCGAGCGACCAGCCGAGCAGCGCGCCGCGCTGGAGCCGCCACGCGAGGGCTCCGGCGGTCGCGAGGCGTCCCTCGGCCGGGCCGGGGCGGGTCGCGAAGAAGCTCGCGCCGACGTCCCGGCGGGCGGTCAGCGCGTACGCCACCGCCGTCTGGACCAGGACGGCCGCGAGGATCAGGAGCAGCACCCACCAGCGCTCGCCGGCGAAGGCGCGGACGTTCTCGGCCCAGCCGATGGGGGAGAGCCAGGTCAGGACCGAGTCCCCGGAGGCCGTACCGGCGTCGCCGGCCGCCCGCAGGACGAAGGCGAGGCCGAGGACGGCCGCCGCCAGGCCCCGGGCGAGGCGGGCGCTCTCGGTCAGCTGCGCGGTGACGGCGGCCAGGGTCGCGAAGACCATGCCGGTGCCGCCGACGGCGAGGCCGAGGGCGAGGGCCCCGGCCGCGCCCTGTCCGGCGAGGCCCGCCGTGACGATGAGGGCGACGGCGGTGTCGAGGGCGAGCGCGGCGAGGAGGGCGGCGGTGAGCGGGGCGCGCCGGCCGACCGCTCCGGCGGAGAGCATCTCCTGGCGGCCGGTCTCCTCCTCGTCGCGGGTGTGGCGGATCACGACCATCACGCTCGCCACGGCGGCGAGGACGGCGGCGAAGGTGCCGAAGCGCCAGGCGACGAGCCCGCCGAGGGAGTCGCCGAAGACCGGCCCGTAGAGGGAGCGCATCGAGCTGTTGGCGGTCATGGATGCGGCGATCTCGGCGCGCTCGGCGGCCGTGCCGTACAGCCCTTCCAGCGAGCCGGCGCCGCTGGCGACCAGGCCGCCGGTGACGAGGGCCCAGAGCGGGATCATGACCCGGTCCCGGCGCAGGGCGAGCCGGGCGAGGGTGCCGGTGCCGGTGAGGGTCATGACCGCACCTCTTCGTCCGCGTGCTGGTCGTCCGCGTGCTGGTCGTCCGCGTGCTGGTCGTCCGCGTAGTGGCGGAGGAAGAGCTCCTCCAGGGTCGGCGGGGTGCTGGTCAGGCTCCGGACGCCCGAGCCGGTGAGGGACCGCAGGACGGCGTCGAGCTTGTCGGTGTCGACCTGGAGCCTGACCCGCTGTCCCGTGACGGTCAGGTCGTGGACGCCGGGGAGGTGGGCGAGTCCGTTGGGCGGGGAGGCCAGTTCGGCGGTGACGCTCGTACGGGTCAGGTGGCGCAGCTCCGCGAGCGAACCGGACTCGACGGTCCGGCCCCTGCGGACGATGCTGACCCGGTCGCAGAGGGTCTCGACCTCGCTGAGGAGGTGCGAGGACAGGAGGACGGTCCGGCCGCGCTCCCGCGCCTCGGTGACGCAGGACTGGAAGACCTCCTCCATCAGCGGGTCGAGGCCGCTGGTCGGCTCGTCGAGGACGAGCAGGTCGACGTCGGAGGCGAAGGCGGCGACGAGGGCGACCTTCTGGCGGTTGCCCTTGGAGTAGGTGCGGCCCTTTTTGGTGGGGTCGAGCTCGAAGCGCTCGATCAGCTCGGCGCGCCGGGCCTTGTCGAGGCCGCCGCCGCGCAGCCGGCCGAACAGGTCGATGACCTCGCCGCCGGAGAGGTTGCGCCAGAGCGTCACGTCGCCGGGGACGTACGCGATGCGCCGGTGCAGCTCGACGGCGTGCTGCCAGGGGTCCCTGCCGAGGACCGCGGCGGCGCCGGAGTCGGGGCGCAGCAGGCCCAGGAGGACCCGGATGGTGGTGGACTTCCCGGCTCCGTTGGGGCCGAGGAAGCCGTGGACCTCGCCGGTCTCGACGGTGAGGTCGAGGCCGTCCAGCGCGTGGGTGCGCCCGAAGGACTTGTGGAGTCCGGCGACGCTGATTGCCTTCGTCATGCTTCAGAACGTACGGTACTTTCACAAACTTGTGAAGTTAAGGAAGCGTATAAAGTCGGAGCGGCGGAGCGACGAGGGAGACGATGACCGGCATGACGAGCACCGACGTGAGCAAGGACGGCAACGAGGAGGGCGTGTCCCGCTTCGTGGAGCGCTTCGCCGCCGAACTGACGGAAGCCGGCATGCAGCGCATGGCCGCCCGCGTCTTCGCGGCGCTCCTCGCCTCCGAAAGCGCCTCGATGACCTCGGCCGAACTGGCCGAACAGCTCAGGATCAGCCCGGCGGCGGTCTCCGGCGCGATCCGCTATCTCAGCCAGGTCAGCATGGTCAGCCGCGAGCGCGATCCCGGCACCCGGCGCGAGCGGTACGTCCTCCACAACGAGCTCTGGTACGAGACCTTCACCCGCCGCGACCAGATCCTCGTCCGCTGGGAGAAGGCCCTCCGCGAAGGCTCCGAACTGCTCGGCCCGAAGACGGCGGCGGGCGCCCGCACCGCAGAGACGGCCGAGTTCTTCGCGTTCCTCCAGCGGGAGATGCTGGGGATCATGGACCGCTGGAGCGCCTACAAGGCGGCTCGGGGAGCCGAGTTCTCCTCCTGACGGGCCCGCGCGTCCACGGGCGGAGCGAGCCGGGCGAGGAGCGCGGCGCCCTCCGCCCCCCGGGCCGGCCGGTACGGCCCCGCCGGCCATAGCGCGCGCCCCTCGACCCGCGGGACGACGACCGGCAGGCCGTCGGCGTGGAAGTCGCGCCAGCCCCTCAGCTCGACGGTCCCGGTGGGCTCCGACGGCAGCCCGAGCCACGGGTGCTTGCCGGTGCCCGGCGGCAGCAGCGGAAGAAGCCCCTCGGGCGCGTCGTGCGGTCCGCAAGGGGTGGTGAAGGCGACCAGAACGGGAACCCCGTCCCGCGGGTCGTGGAGCAGTACGTACCGCCGCGTGACCGGTACGGGGGAGTGCGCGGCCCGGGCCATCAGCCGGACCGCGGGAATCCCGACGGTCAGCAGGTGGTGGCCGGAGTAGGCGAGCGCCGCGATCCCCACGATCGCCACGAGGAACAGCCTCATCAGGCCGCTCCCCTCCGGCCGGATGCCCGCCGCCACGGCCGCCACCGCGCAGACGACCAGCGCCACCAGGACCCGGCTGACCCCGGCGGCCCGTCGCAGGCTCCGCACGCGCCACCACGCCACCTCGCGGACGTCCGCCTCCGGCCGCCGGGTCCGCGTCCGGGGCCGTGGCACGGCCTGCCGCCCGGCGTGGGCCGCGAGCCGCGCGTACGTCGGGGCGCCGGGCGGGTCGGACTCGGGCCGCTTGACCAGGCTCACGCGCGGGGCCGGAACGGTGGGCGGGACCGGATCCGGGATCTGCGGCACCCGGACCCGCACCTGCGGCTGGACGGGGTTCGCCCGGCCGAGGAGCCCCGTCCGCGCGGCCTGCTCCACGATCCGCTGTCGCGCACGCCGATGCTTCACCGGCCTGGTCCAGAGCAGCGCCCCGCCGCCGGGCGGCGCGAGCACCCCGCCCCTGGTCGGGTCCCCGCACCACCACATCACCCCGTCGGGGCCCGGCCGCAGCGGCTCGTACCGCTGCCGCATCGCGACCACCTCCAGCGGCCACAGCCCGTCCCCGGCCGGGGACCGCAGCACGACGGCCTCGGTGGTCCGCATGCTCCGCACGGCCACCGCGGCATGCGCCGACCAGGCCCCGGAGCCGAGCACGCGCCTCATCCGGCGTGCCAGGGCCCAGGAACCGGCTCCGGCACCGGCCACGAGCACGCCCAGGGCGACGAGCGCGCCGATCAGGTCGTCGGCCCACGGCTCCCCGGGTGCCACGAGCGGGATCCCCGCGGCGGGGACGAACAGGACGCACCCGCTCGCCATCACGCTGCTCGCTCTTCGCCCGTACCGGTCCAGAGCCTTCGCCGTCTCCGGCAGATCCAACGCCCGTGCCATCGCCCGTCCCCCGTCACGCATGTGGCCACCCACGCGTGACGTTAGACGGCCGCCGCACCCCGGCACCAGCCGGTTCCGTACCGGACCGTTCCGTACCGGACCGTTCCGTACAAGTCCGGTCGGCACCGGCTCGGCTCGGCTCCGCGACCCGGTCAGCTCCGGGGAAGCGTCAGCCCCCACGCCCCCGCCCGGGCCGTCCACGTCCGCCGCCGGACCGGGCCCGAGACGCGGCCGTCCGCGCGGTAGCGGAAGTCCGGGCCCGAGACCGTGAGGGTGCGCGCCCGTGCGAGGTGGGCGGGGGCCGTGGCCGGGTGGACCGTGACCTCCGCCGTACCGGCGACGGAGCGGACCGAGACGCCCTCCACCGGCGTGTCCACGTCCGCGAGGAGCACCCCGTCAGCCTCCACCCGCAGCCGGTGGGTGCGGACCGCGAGGGCCGTCGGGGCCGGCCGGACCAGGGTGCGGACCAGGGACCGGCAGGTGCCCCAGACGGACGAGGTCGGCGCGGTCAGGGCGGGGACGGCCGGGACGAGGAGGTCGCCGAGGACGACCCCGTCGCTGTCGTCGACGAGCAGGTCGAGGCGGCGCACCGCCCCGTCGAGGACCGCCCGCGCCGCCGCCGGGGTGGAGCGCGGCACGCCGAGCGCGTGCGCCAGTTCCAGGGCGTCCGGCGGGCCGATCGGGACGAGGGAGAGCGCCCCCTCGGCGAGCTCCCGCTCCCGGTGCAGCAGCGTCACCGTACGGAGCAGCGCGCGGTCGTCGCCGAGCACCACGGGGTGCCGGGAGCCGCGCCGTGCCAGGGCCCGGGTGAATTCCTCCGGGCTGTCCGGCAGGCAGATCTTCGCTTCTGCGCCCGCCGACAGGACATCCTTCGCGATCCGTACGGACTCGCCGTCACTTCGGCGGGCGACCGGGTCGACGATGACCAGCAGCTGGTCGTGATCCGACACCTCGGTCCTTCCTCGGGTAGCATCTTTGTGCAAGAGCCCCTTGCGCTATTGCGCCAGGGGCTTCGTCTATTCCGGGGCACACCGGTGAGGCGGCCTCGGCCCCTGACCTTGGACATGCCCCACCCGGAAGGGGTGTACGCCTGTGCCCGCACTTGTGCTGCTCGGTGCTCAGTGGGGTGACGAGGGCAAGGGAAAGGCCACCGATCTCCTCGGTGGATCCGTTGACTATGTAGTGCGTTACCAGGGCGGCAACAACGCCGGCCACACCGTCGTCGTCGGCGACCAGAAGTACGCGCTGCATCTTCTCCCTTCCGGAATCCTCTCACCGGGGTGCACCCCGGTGATCGGAAACGGTGTCGTCGTCGACCCGGCGGTCCTGCTCTCCGAGCTGAGCGGACTGAACGAGCGCGGCGTGGACACGTCGAAGCTCCTGATCAGCGGTAACGCTCACCTGATCACCCCGTACAACGTCACCCTCGACAAGGTGACGGAACGGTTCCTCGGCAAGCGCAAGATCGGTACCACCGGTCGCGGCATCGGGCCGACCTACGCCGACAAGATCAACCGCGTCGGCATCCGGGTCCAGGACCTGTACGACGAGTCGATCCTCACCCAGAAGGTCGAGGCGGCGCTGGAGGGCAAGAACCAGCTGCTCGCCAAGCTCTACAACCGCCGTGCGATCGACGCCGCCCAGATCGTCGAGGAGATGCTCCAGTACGCGGAGCAGATCAAGCCGTTCGTCGCGGATACCACGCTGATCCTCAACAACGCGCTCGACGAGGACAAGGTCGTGCTCTTCGAGGGCGGCCAGGGCACGCTCCTGGACGTGGACCACGGCACGTACCCCTTCGTCACCTCCTCGAACCCGACCGCGGGCGGCGCCTGCACCGGTGCCGGCGTGGGTCCGACGAAGATCAGCCGGGTCATCGGCATCCTCAAGGCCTACACGACCCGTGTCGGTGCCGGTCCGTTCCCGACCGAGCTCTTCGACGCGGACGGCGAGGCCCTGCGCCGCATCGGCGGTGAGCGCGGTGTCACCACCGGCCGTGACCGTCGCTGCGGCTGGTTCGACGCGGTCATCGCCCGCTACGCGACCCGCGTCAACGGCCTGACGGACTTCTTCCTCACCAAGCTCGACGTGCTGACGGGCTGGGAGCAGATCCCGGTCTGCGTCGCGTACGAGATCGACGGCAAGCGCGTCGAGGAGCTGCCCTACTCGCAGACCGACTTCCACCACGCGAAGCCGATCTACGAAATGCTGCCGGGCTGGTCCGAGGACATCACCAAGGCCAAGACCTTCGCCGACCTGCCGAAGAACGCGCAGGCGTACGTGAAGGCCCTGGAGGAGATGTCGGGCGCCCCGATCTCCGCGATCGGCGTCGGCCCCGGCCGCACCGAGACGATCGAGATCAACTCGTTCCTCTAGGAACACAGCGAAGGGCCCGCCCCCCGGCCTGAACCGGGGGGCGGGCCCTTCGTCGTGTCCGTCAGCCGTCCAGCCTGGTGTCCCGGCCCACCTTCTCCCAGGTGGTCAGGTCCGCGCGCACCTGCTCCAGGTGGCCCAGGATCGTGTCGATCGAGTCGTCGCCGAGGGCGAGCCGCAGCGGGGTCTCGTCGGCGTCGAGGGCCTTGAGGACCGCGGCCGCCGCCTTCGCCGGGTCGCCCGCCTGCGTGCCGCCGCCCGTCTCCACGAACGCCCGGGTCGCGCCCACCGTGTCCGCGTAGTCGGCGATGCCGTCGCCGCTGAGGCTGTGGTTGCCGAAGAGGCTCGTCCGGAAGGCGCCCGGCTCCACGATCAGGACCTTGATGCCGAGCGGCCCGACCTCGGCGGCCAGCGCCTCCGACATCCCCTCCAGGGCGAACTTCGTCGCGCTGTACGCGCCGAAGCCCGCCATCGACGCCTGCCCGCCGACGCTGCTGAGCTGCACGATGGCGCCCGAGCGGCGGGCCCGCATGTGCGGCAGGACGGCCCGGGTCAGGGCGGCCGGGCCGAAGACGTGCAGGTCGAAGAGGGAGCGCAGCTCGGCGTCCGCGGTCTCCTCGACCGAACCGACGTGCGTGCGGCCCGCGTTGTTGACGAGGACGTCGATGCGGCCGTGCCGCTCGGCGGCCTCCGCGACGACCCGGTCGACCGCCGCCGCGTCGGTGACGTCCAGGGCGACCGCGTCCACCTGGTCGGGATGGGCGGCGACCAGGTCGTCCAGGGTCCCGGGGCGGCGGGCCGCGGCGACCACCACGTCCCCGGCGGCGATCGCCGCCTCGGCGAAGGCCCGCCCGAAACCGCTGTTGGCGCCCGTGATCAACCAGACCTTGCTCATGTCCGTACTCCCTCTCGCCTGCTCAACTCGATGCAACAAGCCTGCGCCGCAACCCCTTTGGCCGTCCAAGACCTGCCGTGATAACCCATGGGCATGACGACCAGTGATGTCCACGGCCGCGACCTGAGGTACTTCCTCGCGGTCGCCGAGGAGCTCCACTTCACCCGCGCCGCCGAGAAGCTGTACGTCTCCCAGCCCGCGCTCAGCAAGCAGATACGGGCCCTGGAACGGCAGCTCGGCGCCCCGCTCTTCGACCGCGGCCGGCAGGGCGTCGCCCTCACCCCCGTCGGTACGGCCCTGCTCCCGCACGCCCGCGCCGCGCTCGCCGCCTGGGAGGAGGGCCGGGAGGCGGTACGGCACGCGCGGGAGGCCGCGGACGGCACCCTCGTCGTCGGCATGAGCACCAGCCCCGGGCGCGGCGGCCTGCTGCCCGCGATCCGCTCCCGCTTCACCGAGGCGCACCCCGAGGCCCGGCTGAAGCTGCGGCAGGTGGCCTGGGAGGACCCGACGGCAGGCCTCGCTGGGGGCACCTCCCGGGACGGAGTCCTAGGGGGAGGCGGCAGCGACGTCGCCTTCGTCTGGCTGCCGCTGGCCGGCGCGGACCGGTTCCGCTGGGTCGTCGTGGCCACCGAACCCCGGCTCGTCGCGCTCCCCGCGACGCACCCGCTGGCCGCGCGCGAGAGCCTGGACTTCGCCGAACTCCTCGACGAACCCTTCCTCGCCCTGCCGGACACCGGCCCCGAACTGCGCGACCACTGGCTGGCGTTGGACTGCCGGGACGGGCGGCCACTGGTGATCGGCGCCGAGATCGGCGGGGTGGACGAGACGTACGAGGCGCTCGTCGGCGGCCTCGGCATCTGCCTGGTCGCCGCCGGGAACGCGCCGCTGCTCGCCCGCGAAGGCGTCACCGTCCGCCCCGTCCGCGGCCTCACCCCCAGCCGCTTCGCCCTCGCCTGGCGCGCCGACGACACCCGCCCTCTGGTACTCGGCTACGCCCGCGCGGCGGCCGAACTCTGCCCTCCCGAGGCCTGAACTCGCCTTGTGTAGCAAGGGTGTTGAGCGCCTAATGGGTGTCCACTCGCGCGTGGTTCCGTCACAGGGGGAAGCATGGAAACGCCCGAACCTCCCACCACACCGCCGCCGCCGGACCGTCCGCCCGGTCGTCCGTGGGCAGACCGGCCGATGGCTCCACCCCTCCCTCACGGGGGTCGCGACACCGTCGACGTGACCGTCAGCAAGCGCCTGCTCTGGGTGGACGGCGCGTGCTATCCGCTGGAGAACATCGCCCGTGTCCACATCTTCGTCGTCGCCCCCGACCGCGGGGCGGCGCTGATGACCTTCGTGAAGCGACTGGTCCCGACGCTGCTGGTGCTGGCCGTGATCGGCGCCTTCGAGGAAGACAGCGGCGAGAGCCTGGACTTCATCCGGTTCCTCTGTCTCGCGTTCCTCGTCTACGCCGTCGTTGACCTGCTGATCGTCCTCTTCGCGGCATCGCACACGGTCCTCGCCATCGAGACCACGGGAGTGCCGTTCGCCCTGCTCACCAACCGTGACCCGCTCGTCCTCATGGACCTCGTCCGGCGCATCGCGCACGCGATCGAGAACCCGGAGACGGAGTTCCACGTACGGGTCCAGAAGTTGACGGTCAACATGAAGAACTACACCGGCGACACCGTCAACATCTTCGGCGGGCACGGGCACAAGGGGATCATCAAGTGACGTCCGGCGAGAACCACGGCGGTGCCCACCACGGCAGCGGCGACATGGTGAACATCTTCGGCGGCGAAGGCCACGCGGGCATCGTCCACCACCACGGCGGACCCCCGCCGCAGCCCACCCTGGAGGAGGCGCTGCGGACCGTCGTCGAGCTCATGCGGGTGCTGCGCGCCGAGGTGCCGCCCGAGGACCGGGGCTCCTTCGACGACGCCCTGCCCGTCCTCGCCGCGGACGAGGCCGCCACCGCGTCCCCGGTACGGCGCCGGGCGCTGCTGACGGTCGCGGGCATCGCCGCGATGCTCGGGACGGTCGGTACACCGCTCCTGGACGCGGCCCGCGCCGCGCTGGAACTACTCGGTGTAGGCGGGTAGGACCCCTCCAAGGGCCTTGCTCACTCAGTGTGTTCGGCGCCCCGGTCCCGAGTTGCCAACTCGGGACCACGGGAGAAGAGTGGTTCCTGTGATTCCTGTGCACCGTTGAGTCGTGGAACTCCGGTCACCTTGGGCCGCCTTCGTCGGCCGGCCCCCGAGGACGAGCAGCACCCCGATAGCACCTGGATTCACCATGACCACATCCGCCCAGCGACGAGTCGTCCGGGCTGCGAGCGCGTCCCTTCTGGCTGCCGGCTTGGCCTTGTCGGCAGGCATGGGTGCCATGGCGGCACCTGCCGCCGCCCCGGCACAGTCCCAGACCGTGGCAAGTGACCTGAACGAGCCCGTACCGCCTCCCGGCGAGGGGGAGCCGGTGCCGCCGCCTCCGGCCGAGGAGGAGGTGCCGCCTCCGGCCGAGGAGGTGCCGCCTCCCGTCGAGGAGGAGGTGCCGCCTCCCGCGGAAGAGGAAGTCCCGCCGCCCGCCGAGGAGGAAGTGCCGCCTGGTGAGGAGGAAGTGCCGCCTCCCGGCGAGGAAGAGGCACCGCCGCCTGGTGAGGAGGAGGCGCCGCCCGCCGAGGGTGAGGCGCAAGTGCTGCCCGCCGACGGCGAGGACGCGCCTCCCGTCCAGGAGGTGGCACTGCCGACCCTTACCGCCACCGAGATCAAGACGCAGGTGGACACAAGTATCTCGGGCTCCGCCCTCTCCGCAGCAGAGAAGGCGAAGGCCCAGAAGTCGCTGGACAGCCTCCTCGCCATCATCAACAACCCGCAGTCGACGCCGTCGCAGAAGGCAACTGCCGAAAGCCTCGCGACGGGCATGGGAGAGGCCCTGAAGCTCAGCAAGGACGCGACCGTGTCGAAGGAGGACCAGGCCAGGTTCGAGAAGATCGCGCGCGGCATCAGTGAGGCGTCACTGAAGTTCACCGACCCGAAGGCGACCATCGGGGACCTGCTCCTCTACGGGATGGTCCTCGAAGACCTGAACCGCGTCGTCACGAACCTCACGGACAAGACCCTGACCCCGGAAGCCAAGGCCTTCTACTCCAAGTGGGCGGACGTGCTCCTCGGCGGTCTGGTGGCCGTCGAACAGCCGGGTGCGGCGCCGACGAAGCCGGAGGACAAGAAGAAGGTCAAGGAGAACCTGCAGAAGAACGCCGCCGCGCTCAAGACGTACCAGAGCGCGAGCGCTTCCGAGTCGGAGCGGTCGGCCGCCAAGCAGACACTCGACGAGCAGGCCGCCGCGACGTCGAACGACAAGTACCAGGAGCTCGTCGAGGAGCTCAAGCGCCTGAAGGCACCGCAGGCCTGCCTCGACGTCGTGCAGAACCGTACGCAGCAGGCCGGTTGGCCGGACGGATCCCTGTGGGCTCTGACCGACAAGTCCTGCGTCGCCACGGTGAAGGCGGGTGCCGCGGACACCAACAGCGACTGGAGCGCACTCTTCTCCTGCGTCACGACCCAGGCGTTCTCCACCTGCACGGCCCGCATCCCCGAATAGCCCTACAACCGCAGGAACTCACCCGGCTCCGCGTCCACCATCGGGTAGACGAGGAGCCGGTCCTTGCCCTCCCACTTGTCCACGGCCAGGTAACTGGAGCCGTTCTCGGGGCACTCGGCGTCCGTGCTCTCCGGGTCCTTGACCAGGGGGCCGATGACGAGGAAGTCGCCGACGCCCGCGAGGACGGCCGTGGAGCCGCAGCTGACGACGTCGGTGGTCATCTCGCCGGCGTCGTTCGTGCGCGGGAAGACGTCCGTCATGCGCACGAGCTGCGTGCCGATCGGGCCCTGGCTGACCGTCACCTCCGTGGTGAAGCGGTCGTCGTTGTCGCCGTAGACCTCCCGCATGGGCTTGCTGCGCCAGCGGCCCAGGAAGCGGGCGGGGACGACGGCGGTGCCGGTGGGCGCCTTGCGGAAGGTGGCCTTCGCGGCGCCGGAGGTCCACTCCAGGACGTCGGGGGAGCGCAGGGTGAGGGTCTGGTGGGCGGCCGGCGTGCAGCGCTGCGCGGGCACGCTGTTCGTGACGTCGGACTCCCCGTAGACGACCTTGTCCTCGTCGGCGGAGACGAGCCGTGAGCGGCCCATGCAGAGCCGGTTCTCGGAGACCTGGACGTAGACGGCGTTCTTGGCGCCGGCCGCGCCCTGGGTGATCTCGATGCGGGCGGTCTCCCGGGGGTGGTCGGCGGTCCCCTGGATCACGCCTTCCCAGGCGCCGAGGAAGCCGGCGGGGACGATCCCGGCGGGCCGGGCGGAGACGCCGTTGGTCTCGCCCTTGCCGCGGTTCTTCTGCTCGTCGCCGCCGGTGTCCGGGTCGGGCCAGAAGGTGTACGTGGCGGTGGCCGCGCCGGCCACGAGGAGGGTCGCCAGGGCGGCGATCAGGGGCTTGCGGCGCCGGGCCCGGGGCCCGGTGCGGGCGGTGGGCGGCAGGGGCGTGGCGGGCGTCGGATCACCGGCGGCGGCGGCCGATGCCGCGCCGACGTGCTCCGGCCCCGTCCCGGCCTCCGCCTCCAGGAGGCGGGCCGCGTGGCGTCCGAGCCGGGCGAGGACGTCCGCCGGGAGCCAGGGGTCGGCGACCGGCAGGGTCTCGACGATCTCGTCCGCCGAGGGGCGTCCTTCCGGGTCCTTGGCGAGGCAGGCCCGGATGAGCCCGGCGAGCTCCGGTGCGAGGTCCGTCAGGTCGGGCTCGTCGTGGGCGATGCGGAACATCATGGCGTGGACGCCGCTGTCGGCCGACCCGAAGGGGGAGCGGCCGGTCGCCGCGTACGCGAGGACGGAGCCGAGGCAGAAGACGTCGGAGGCGGGCGTGACGCGGTCGCCGCGGACCTGTTCGGGCGACATGAAGCCGGGGGAGCCGACGACCGCGCCGGTGGTGGTCAGTCCGCCGCCCTCGGCGACGGTGTCGACGGCGCGGGCGATGCCGAAGTCGATGAGCCGGGGGCCGTCGACGGTCAGCAGCACGTTGGACGGCTTGAGGTCGCGGTGGACGAGCCCGGCGGCGTGGATGTGGACGAGGGCGCGGGCGAGTCCGGAGGCCAGCGCCTTCACGGTGGCGGGCGGCAGCGGCCCGAACTCGTCGCCGACGACGGTCCGCAGCGAGGGACCGGGTACGTATCCGATGGCCACCCACGGGGCGTCGGCGGAGGTGTCCGAGCCGAGCACGGGCGCCGTGCCCGTCCCGCCGACCCGCTCCAGGGCGGCGACCTCCCGGGCGAACCGCCGCCGGAACTCCTCCTGGGCGGCCAGCTCGGTGTGCACCACCTTCACGGCGACCGTCCGGCCGCCGGCCGAGCGCGCGAGGAACACCCGGCCCATCCCCCCGACCCCGAGACGGCCGATCAGACGGAACGGACCGATGCTGACCGGGTCTTCCGCGTTCAATGGCTCCACGGCGACGAGCATGCCAGACCGCGCCCCAGCCGTCTCCGTCAGCCGTCCCCGTCAGCCGTCCCCGCTCCCGTCGCCGTCAGCCGTCCCCACAGATCCGCAGCCCCTTCGGGGTCGAGCAGGGCAGATGGCCGTGGGTGAGGACGACGTCCTGGCCGCTGCCCCTGATCAGGTAGTTGAGGAAGCTGGAGGTCAGGGAGTCGGCCGGCGGCTGTCCCCAGGTATAGGCGTACTCGATCTCCCGGTACGGGTAGGGGGACTCGCCGATCTCCTCGACGACCGGCCGGCGCCCGTCGATGGCCACCCGGTGCAGCCCCTTCAGGTCGCTGCCGCTGCGGAGTTCGGTGTAGCCGATGGCGCCGGGGAGCTTGGCGACGGCCGCCAGGACCTGCTCGGTGGAGTCGAGTTCGCAGCGGACGACCGTGGACGCGGGGTCGTCGATGCTCTCGCAGTTCAGGGAGGAGTTGGCCAGCTCGTTGCGGCCGAGGACACGGCGCTGGAAGACCTCCCTGGTCCCGGAGTTGGCGTCCCTGCTGATGAGCCGTACCGGCTGGTGGAGGCTGGGGACGAGCTCGTTCCAGTCTTTGATCTCGCCCCGGTAGAGGCGGCGGATCTCGTCCAGGGTGAGGCTCTCGACGGGTATCCCGTCGTTGAGGACGAGGGTGTAGAGGGAGACCGCGACCATGCTCTCCCGCAGCTGCGGGTAGCCGCTCGGCTTGCGCCCGTCGGAGAGGGCGACGACGGCGGGGGAGCCCTTCGCGGGCTTCGCCCCGGAGGCCTCCAGCTCCCGTATCCCGGCGGTCGAGCCGTGCGCGGTCACGTTCACCGTCGAGCCGGGGCAGTCCTTCTCGTACTTCTTCGCGAGCTCCCGCACGACCGGCGCGAAGGCCGTCGAGCCGGTGACGGTGAGCGTGCCGCGGGCGCAGCCGATCGGCGGCGGGGTCTGCTCGCGGACGATGATCGCGGCGAGCGCGACGACACAGACGGTGAGGACGACGGTGACCGTGCGGGCGACCCGGCTGAAGACGGGCGGCTTGTCGTCGGGGGTCGTGCTGTGGTTGACGTGGACGTGGCCCTCGGCGATGTTGCCGTCGACGGAGACCGGGTCGCCGATCGGGCCGCCGGTGAGCAGCACGAGCAGCTTGTAGTGGGCGCCGCGGTTGAGCGGGACCTTGGGCAGCCGGACGGTGGCGTCACCCTCGGCCGGGCCCACCCAGCTGTCGGTGAAATGGCTGAGCAGCCGGGGGTGGTCGGGGGCGGTCACGACGACCGCCTGCACCCGCCGGTGTGCGAACTGGACCGTGAGTCCGTGGTCGTCACCGTCCGTGTAGTGGTCGGCGCCGATCGACATGGCCCCGTCGTTCTCGATCCGCAGCAGGACGAGCGTGGCGTCCCGCAGGGCCGGGGTCGCGTCGAAGAACCCGCGCCGCACGGCCGCGCCGGGGCCGCCGGCCGCCCCGTTCGCGGCGGCGTTCCCGATGGTCGTGTCGAGCTGGACGCGGTAGCCGATCCGCCGCTGGTGCGGCACCCGTCGCTCGTACCAGACGGCACCGGTGGAAACGAGGACACCGAGGAGGGCGGTGACCAGGGCGATGAGGTTCTCAGCGGTGAGCCAGTCCACCCGCGCGACGGTACGCACGTGTGTGCGGTTCCGTGGGGCGCGTAGCCGCCCGTCACCCGGAGTTCTCCCTTCCTTCAGGCGGGGGCTCGCGGGCGGGTCAACAGAGGTTGCCCGGGGGTCCCGGGCGTGGGTGTAATGGCCACGAGGGGGCCTTCCGTCTGAGGAGTACCCCATGCGTGTCGTCGAAGTGACCGCCTACGGCGGACCCGAGGTCCTCAGAATGGCCCGCCGGCCCGAGCCGGAGGCCGGGGACGTCCCGGGCAGGGTGCGTGTGCGGCTCAAGGCCGCCGGTGTGAACCAGGCGGACCTACGGATCCGGGCCGGCCTCTACGCGGACGCGGTCGGCGCCCTCAAGCCCCCGTTCGTCCTCGGGACGGACTTCGCGGGGAAGCTGCTCGATCCCGTCCCCGGGATGGCCGCGGGAACCCGTGTGGCCGGTTTCGTCCCCTGGTACGAGGAGCTGACCGGCGAGGGCACGTACGCCGAGGTCGTACGGGTCGCCCCGGAGTGGCTGGCCCCGATCCCGGAGGACGTGGAATTCACCGTGGCCTCGTCCGTCCCGCTGGCCTCGGCGACGGCCCAGCTGGGCCTCGACCGCCTCGCGCTCCCCGAGGGGGCGACGCTGCTCGTGACCGGTGCCAGCGCCGTGGTGGGCCGCTTCGTGGTCCAGTACGCGGCGGCGGCCGGGCTGCGGGTGGTGGCCATCGCCCACGAGGGCGACGAGAGCGAGCTGAAGATCCTCGGCGCGGAGCACGCCGTCCCGCGCGGCACGCCGGAGGACGTGCTGGCCCGGGTGCGCGCGGTCGTCCCGGAGCCGGTCGACGGCATCTTCGACGGGGCGCTCGTCGGCGTGGCGCACCTTCCGCTCCTGAAGGACGGCGGCGTCTTCGTCGCGATCGCTCCCGACCGGATTCCGGCCACCGAACGGAACATCCGCGTGGAGGCCGTCCGGGCGAAGCCGGACGCCGCCCGCCTGAAGGAGACCCTGGAGAAGGTGGCGGCCCGCGAGGTGATCACCCGGGTGGCCGATGTCCTCCCCTTGGAGGAGGCCGCCGAGGCCCACCGGCGGGCGGAGGCGGGCCACCGCCCGGGCCGCATCGTCCTGATGATCTGACCGGCTGCGGTGATCTGACCGGCTCGGATGATCGGATCTGATCAGATCCCATGGCCCGACCGGTTCCGATGGCCCTTGACCGGTTCCCATCGGTCAACCCCGTCCACCCCGAGTGCCCCCGCCCGGGGTGGATGTCGGATGCACCGGTACCTGGCGCGCGGGGGCTCGTTAGCCGGGACATGAACTCTTCCCAGCGTGTCCTCACCGCCCTCGCCCTCGCCGCCTCCGCCATCGGCATCGGAGCGGGCGCCGCCGCCGCGGCCGACCCCCTGGCGGGCGCGACCGGCCTGCTCGGTCCCGTCGGCGGCGTCGCCACCCAGTCCGACTCCCCCCTGGGCGCCGTCACGGACGCGGCGAACCCCGCCGCGCTCAGCACCGTCACCTCGGCGCTGCCCCTCTAAAGCACCCCGTTCGTCCCGCTCTCTCCCCGGCCGGCTCCGGGGCGGCGATCCGCCGCCCCGGAGCCGTCTTTTTCTGGTCCGAAAACAGTCGAACGCTGTGGCAGGATTCGAAACCTCAGTGGCGTGTGAAGTGCGCCGCCGAAGAGTCCCAGGGGGGATTTTCGATGAACATCATTCGTCGCCGTGCGCTCAAGGGCGCGCTCGTCGCCACCGCCGTCGCGGTCGCGACGGCGACCGTGGCCGGCACCGCCTCCGCGGAGGAGCTGCCGGTGCAGCCGACCTTCCCGATGTACGGCGTCCACAAGACGACGTCGGACCTGCGGGTGTGGTTCCCCAACTACACGGGCGGTCTCAGCGGGGAGACGTTCGACTACGACTTCTCCGACGTCGCCGACATCATCAGCGCCGACAACGACAACGACGGTTACCCCGAGGCCGATTGGACCCTCTACAAGAACGGGCGCCTGGACTTCTTCTCGACCGAAGGCACCGCTGAGGACGCGAACGTCATCGGCTGGGGCTGGAACACCTACACCACGGTCCTCTCGCCCGGTAACACCGGCGGGGCCAAGGAGGCCGACCTCATCGGCGTCGACAAGACCGGTGTGCTGTGGAGCTACCTCGCGTACCCGGATGGCAAGCTCACCCCCCGCGTGCGGGTCGGCGGCGGCTGGAACGCCTACAACCAGATCGCCGGCCAGGGCGACCTGACCGGTGACGGCAAGCCCGACATCGTCGCCAAGGAGAAGTCCACCGGCTACCTGTACCTCTACAAGGGCACGGGCAACTGGAAGGCCCCCTTCAGCGGCCGTACGAAGATCGGCCAGGGCTGGAACGCGTACGACCGTCTGATCTCGGTCGGCGACCTGAACGAGGACGGCAAGGCCGACCTGCTCGCCCGCAAGCCCAGCGGTGCGCTGATGCGCTACTACGGCACGGGCATCGCCGCGACGCCGTTCAAGGCGCCGGCTCAGATCGGCACCGGCTACCAGTCGTACAACCTGCTGTAGTCCCGGCACTTTGTCACGATGATTGGTCTGGACCTTGACAGGTCCAGACCAATCGCGCTTTTCTGGCTCTCCCCACCCGGATCCCCCACCGGAAGGACAGCCATGCTGCGAAGGCTGATCACTCTGATCGCCGCTCTCTGTACGGCAGTTGGACTCGCCGTACTGATCCCCTCCGCGACCGCCGGCGCGGCCCCCGCCTGCGTCGGAGCCTGGAACTCGGGCAGCGTCTACACCGGCGGCATGACCGCCTCGTACAACGGCCACAACTGGTACGCGAAGTGGTGGACCCAGAACGAGCGCCCCGGCTCCTCCGACGTCTGGCGCGACGAGGGCGTCTGCGGCACGGGCGGCGGCGGCACGGACCCGGACCCCTCCGGATTCGTCGTCTCCGAGGCCCAGTTCAACCAGATGTTCCCGAGCAGGAACCCCTTCTACACGTACAAGGGCCTCACCGACGCCCTGAAGTCCTACCCCGCCTTCGCCAAGACCGGCAGCGACACGGTGAAGAAGCAGGAGGCCGCGGCCTTCCTCGCGAACGTCTCCCACGAGACGGGCGGCCTCTACTACATCGTCGAGCAGAACACCGCGAACTACCCGCACTACTGCGACGCCAACCAGCCCTACGGCTGCCCCGCCGGCCAGGCCGCGTACTACGGCCGCGGCCCGATCCAGCTCTCCTGGAACTTCAACTACAAGGCGGCCGGCGACGCCCTCGGCATCGACCTGCTCAACAACCCGTGGCGCGTCGAGCAGGATCCGGCCGTCGCCATGCAGACCGGCCTCTGGTACTGGAACACCCAGAACGGCCCCGGCACGATGACCGCCCACAACGCCATGGTCAACGGCGCCGGCTTCGGCCAGACCATCTGGGCGATCAACGGCAGCCTGGAGTGCAACGGCGGCAACCCGGCCCAGGTGCAGAGCCGGGTCACCAAGTACCAGCAGTTCACCCAGATCCTGGGCGTCCCGGCCGGTGCGAACCTGTACTGCTAGACGCTGATCAGTCCTGCCAGGTCAGGAACGCGGTCCAGGCGGCGGGCTCCACGGCGAACGTGGGCCCGTCGCTGACCTTCGAGTCCCGGAGGTGGACGGCGTGGGCGCAGGTGGCTACCTGCTTCCGGTCGAACAGAGCCTTTCGTGCCATCCGGCTGATGACCAGCTCCTCCACCCGCTCCGGCGTCGGCTCCGGATGTCCGCCCGCGATCAGCGCCCGCGCGTACGCCTCCGTCTGGAACAGCTCGTGGACGACGTGGTTCGCGTACAGCCAGAGGGCGACGGCCTTCTGCTCGATCGGGGCGTACCCGCGGAACTGCTCGGGCAGTTTCTCCAGCCGTACGAGCGGGCGCATCTCCTCGAAGATGCCCGTGCCGCCGCCCAGGATGCGTTCGAGGTGGACCAGCATCTCGTCGCTCACCGGGTGGAGGAGGCGTTCCATCGCGCTGATCGCCGCGCCGCTGTAGCCCATCTGGGCGCCCAGCTGTTCCTGTGTCAGGCCCTTCTTCACCCGCATTCGCTTCGCCACTGCGGCGGCCATCCGCGCCGCGGGTCCCACGGTTTCCTTGTTCTCTTCTCGCGCCATCGCGATCCCCATCCGAACTCAACCGGTCTCAACCGGTCTCAACTGCTCCCCGCCGAATTCGACTGCCCACGAGGTGCGTTGGTGCAGGTCAAGGGGTTGCCGACGCGCCCTCCGCAGTCGTGGAAAACGCTAGCGGCGGCGCGGGAACATGTCCTCGTGAATGCAGAGAATCGGGAAGTAAACGCGGATTGGATTCCGGTCTCCGGATTCCAACTCCGGAAGGCGGGAGTGCAATTCGACGCCGTTCGCGTCGACGGTGAGGAGGGGCGCCGGCTCGCCGACCGGATAGAGGTGCTCACCGGGGGCGACCCCGGCCCGGTCGTCATCGAGGCGAACGGCCGGCGGGGGGTGTACTTCCTCGTGCCGCCGGGGTTGACGGCGCACCGGTCGTGGCCGCGCGGAGTGACGCGGTTCAACGCGGGTGCGAATCATGTGAGTTATGTGCCGGTGCCCGCGTTGACGGGGAGGACCTGGCCGCTCGCGTGGCGGTTCCCGCCGGCGGGGCCGGACCGGTTCGTGCACACGCTGCTGCTACGGAGTGCGGTGACGGAGCTGTTCGCGGACCCGTACGCGTATGCGGACACGACCGCCCGGGATCAGTGAAATTTTATTCTCGGCGCGCGGCGGCGGTATGCGCTTATTGTGCCGCCGTGACCGACTGGAACGGCATCGAAGCCGCTGACTACGCCATACCCGCCGACCGCGACCTGTCCGAACTGACAGGAGAGCTGTCCCGGGCGCTCGCGGATCCCGACCCGGGGGTCCGCGACGGGGCGGCCTACTCCGTCCTCGCGACCTGGATCGAGCGCGGGGTGATCGACGGGCCCCGACGGCTCGCCCTGGGCGACGAGATGGCGGCGCGGTTCGAGGACCCGGAGATCCAGGCCCGTACCTTCGCGCCGCTCGTACTCGACATGCTCGTGGGCAAGGGGGACGTCAGGCCGGAGTGGGTGGACGCGTTCGCGCGCTGGTACCCGGCGGAGGAGGACCTGCGGGGCCACGACGAGAAGCTCGGCTGGCTCCACGCGGTCGCGCACGGGGCGGACCTCCTCTGCGCGTTCGGGCGGCACGCCGAGGTGGACCCGGTGCGGATGCTGGACCTCGCCGCCGCGCGGCTGACGGCGCCGACCGCGCACGTGTGGGACCAGCTGGAGGACGACCGGCTGGCGCGGGCCGTCGCCCGTGTCCTGACCCGCCCCGACCTGAGCGAGTGCGACGCGACCGGATGGCTGGACGCGATCGCCGCGGAGTTCGGCGCCGACCGGATCGTCACGCCGGTGCCCGCCCAGGTCTCCAACTGCCTGCGCACGCTCCGCCTGCTGTACGTCCTCGCCGACCGGGGCGTACGCCCGCCGGCCGACCCGGGCGCGGCCCCGGAGCCCCTGACGCACGGCGAGGCGGTGAAGGCCCGCCTCGCCGAGGTCCTGGACCGCATCGTCAGGCGCTGATCAGGAGGGCTCGGGGTCGGCGTAGCGCGCGCTGACCGCCTCCAGCGCCCCCGAGAGCCGTTCCAGCACCCGTACCGTCTCGTCGAACGCCTCCTGGCCGCCCAGCTCCCGTGCGAGCAGGGCCGCCAGCTCCGCGTGGCCCGGGCCGATGCGGTCGATCGCCGCGTGGCCCGCCTCCGTGGGGGCGAGGAGCTTGGCGCGCCGGTGGGCCGGGTTCGGCTCGTAGGCCGCCAGGCCCTCCCGTACGAGCAGGTCCGCGATCCGCTGGACGCTCTGGCGCGTGATGCCCATGACGCGGGCGATCCCGGCGACGGGGAGCGGTTCGGGGAGGACGGCGCCGAGGACCTGCCACCAGGCGGCGGTCAGGCCGGCCGGTTCGGCCAGCTTCTCGGAGACGGCGAGGAACTGGCCGTTCAGGCGGAAGACGCCCAGAGCCGTACGGGAGAGGGCGTCCTGCTCCTGGCGGCTCACGAGTTCAGCTCGACGAAGGCCGCCGGGTCGGAGTCGTGGAAGAGGCGGTACCAGGCGTCGCGCTTGCCCTCGTACGCGCCCAGCCGGGCGAAGATCTCCCGGGCGAACGCGACAGGCTCCGTCGGGCCGGCCGTGATCAGGTCCCCGTCCGTCACCGCGTCCGCGTCGACGTAGTGCTCACCGCCCTTGTAGCCGGTGGCGGCGAGGTAGAACGAGACGGCGCTCGTGTGCGGGCGGTCGTCGAGCAGGCCCTCCTTCGCCAGGCCCGCCGTGGCGCCGCAGATCGCGGCGACCGGCACGCCGGCGTCGAGGAAGGCGCGGGCCTTGGCCGTGAAGGGGGCGAGCTCGTCGCCCTCGTCGTACTTCTCGGCGCCCGGAAGGATCAGCAGGGCGCTGTCCTCGGCGCGGAGGTCGGCGAGCGCGAGGTCGGGGACGATCCGGATTCCGGCGATCGTCGTGACGGGCTCTCCGGCGACCGGGCCGACGGTCCGGATCGTGTAGCCGGCGCGGGCGAGCCAGGCCGTGGCGTGGCCCGTCTCCCAGTCGGCGAGCGTGTCGTAGACGGCGAGATGAACGGTCTTGGTGTCGCTCTCGATTCCCATGACAGAAGACTGTCATGATGACAGCTTGCTGTCAATAAGGATGTGGCTTCCTCCGAGTCGCCGCCCGGGTCCAAAGCGGGACAGAGCAAGGTGTCGCGTCCCGCCCGGTCTCGGTGGACAAGATGGCCATGGCCCGCCCCACCTGCGATTCCTTACCCTCGACCGCATGACCCCTCATGTCGCCGCACCCGATCCCCAGGCCGGCGCGGCCGTCAAGGCCGCCGACCGCGCGCACGTCTTCCACTCCTGGTCCGCCCAGGGTCTGATCGACCCGCTCGCCGTCGCCGGCGCCGAGGGCTCGTACTTCTGGGACTACGACGGAAACCGCTACCTCGACTTCACCAGCGGTCTCGTCTACACGAACATCGGCTACCAGCACCCGAAGGTCGTCGCCGCGATCCAGGAGCAGGCCGGGAAGCTCGCGACCTTCGCGCCCGCCTTCGCCGTGGACGTCCGCTCCGAGGCCGCACGCCTCATCGCCGAGCGCACCCCGGGCGACCTGGACAAGATCTTCTTCACCAACGGCGGCGCCGAGGCCGTCGAGAACGCCGTCCGCATGGCCCGGCTGCACACCGGCCGTACGAAGGTGCTCTCCGCCTACCGCTCGTACCACGGCGCCACCTCCACCGCGATCAACCTCACCGGTGACCCGCGCCGCTGGCCCTCCGACACCGCCTCCGCCGGCGTCGTGCACTTCTGGGCGCCGTTCCTCTACCGCTCGCCCTTCTACTCCACCACCGAGGCGGAGGAGAGCGCGCGGGCCCTCCAGCACCTGGAGGACACGATCGCCTTCGAGGGTCCCGCGACCGTCGCCGCGATCATCCTGGAGACCGTGCCCGGCACCGCCGGCATCATGACCCCGCCGCCCGGCTACCTCGCCGGCGTCCGCGAGATCTGCGACAAGTACGGCATCGTCTTCATCCTCGACGAGGTCATGGCGGGCTTCGGCCGCACGGGCAAGTGGTTCGCCGCCGACCACTTCGACGTCGTGCCCGACCTGATGACCTTCGCCAAGGGCGTGAACTCCGGCTACGTGCCCCTCGGCGGCGTCGCCATCAACGCCGAGATCGCCGCTACCTTCGACAAGCGCGCCTACCCGGGCGGTCTGACCTACTCCGGTCACCCCCTGGCCTGCGCCGCCGCCGTCGCCACCATCCAGGTGATGGAGGACGAGAAGGTCGTCGAGAACGCCGCCCACATCGGCGAGAACGTCCTCGGCCCCGGCCTGCGCGAGCTCGCCGAGCGCCACCCGTCGGTCGGCGACGTCCGCGGCATGGGCGTCTTCTGGGCCCTTGAGCTGGTCAAGAACCGCGAGACGCGCGAGCCGCTCGTCCCGTACAACGCCGCCGGCGAGGCCGCCGCGCCGATGGCCGCCCTGGGCGCCGCGGCGAAGAAGAACGGCCTGTGGCCCTTCATCAACATGAACCGCACGCACGCCGTCCCCGCCTGCAACGTCTCCGAGGCGGAGGCCAAGGAGGGCCTCGCGGCCCTGGACGCGGCGCTGTCGGTGGCCGACGAGTACACCGCGTGACCGTCGGGTCGCGATAGCGGCATACGGGGAGGTTCCCTCCGTTTGGACTAGGGTGTCCGAAGCCGGACGGAGGGGGCCGACCACATGCCCGCGAGCGCAGCTGTCACCCGCAACACCCTGCGACAGCAGATCGCGGACGCGCTGCGTGACGAAGTGCTTGCCGGGCGTCTCCAGCCGGGCCAGGAGTTCACGGTCAAGCAGATCGCCGAGCAGTACGGGGTGTCCGCGACGCCCGTACGGGAAGCGCTCGTCGACCTCTGCGCACAGGGGCTCCTCGACTCCGACCAGCACCGCGGCTTCCGCGTCCACCAGTACTCGGTCGACGACTACCGGCGGATGGTCGAGGCCCGGATGCTCGTCGTCGACGGCATCTTCCGCCGCGACGCCGCCCTCGTGCCGCCCCGCTCCGCGACCACGGAACCCGACCTCGGGATCGGCGTCGCGCTCGTCTCCATACGGCGCAGGGGAGAGGCCGCGGCCCGCGCCGCCCGCGCCGGGGACCTCGACGTCCTCATCGGCTACGACATCCGCTACTGGCGCGAGCTGGCCCGCCTGGTCGCCGCCAACGACTACATCGCCGACTTCCTGCACCGGCTCCGCGTCCAGGCCTGGGTCTTCTCCGTGCCCTACCTGCGCTCCGAGCGGGAGATGCACGGCTGGCTGTGGAGCGGACACATCGACCTGGTGGACGCGATCACGCGCGGCGACGCGGAGGCGGCCGTCGCGGTCGTACGGGACTACAACACGCACTCGCTGGAGTGGGCCGACCGCCTGGACAGCCGCGCGCGCTGACGCGTCGGGGGACAGGCCCGGGTTGAGGCGGGGCCTCCCGGGGCAGTTCCTCAGCGGGTGGGAGTCGTCGGCCGTGCCGACTACCCTGGCCGTCCCTGCAACTGACGGAGAGCGAGCCTCCCTTGGCCTGTGACCTGTGGCTGGTCCCCCTTGTCGACCTGCTGTGCCACAGCCCCGACAACCCCTTCGCCGAAGAGATAGCGACGTACGACGCCGTGCTGAGCGCGGCCGGCCTGCCGACCGTGCCCGTCTACGCCTACATGCCGGGGCTCTCCGGTGACGTCGCCCCGATCGCGGGCTTCGACTACGAGGCCCTGCACTTCCTGCGCCGCGCGTACCTCCTCCAGGTGTGCGGGCTGCCGGTCGAGCCGGTCGGCGAGCTCGGCGGGGACTACGAGCAGCTCCTGGAGATGTTCGAGGCGACCGCCCAGCAGTCGCACCTCGTCTGGCACTACGACCACGCGGGCGCCTACGTGCCCGTCGACTTCCCCGCGCCGCTCTCCAGCGACGCGCTCCTGGAGGGCGGCGGCCCGCTCGGCTCCTCGTACGGGCTGCTGCGGGAGCTCGAATTCGTGGCGCCCTCGATCGGGATCGACCCGATGAACCCGCCGGCGACCCCGGTGCCGCCGGAGCGGCCGACCTCCCTGGAGGAGCCGGCCGGACCGATTCCGTACGACGACAGTCCCTTCGCGCGGGAGCGCCACGTGTGGCTGGGGCTGCACGCGGCGGCGACCCGGAGCCTCGCACAGGGCTCGATGATCATCCTCAGCTGAGCCCTGTGGCCGTGCGGCCCCGGACCCCCTAGGGCCTGTCCGGCGGATCATGGCCGGGGTCGCGGGGTCTGGCACGGCACCTCGCCGCGTTGCCGGAGCGCCCACATAGCTCCGCTATGTGGGCGCTCCGGCGCCTTGCGATGCACCGCACCAGACCCCGCGACCTGTCCGACCCTGATCCGCCGGACAGGCCCTAGCGGGCCTCCGGGGGCCGCTGGCGCGGCATGTTCGGACGGGTGCCGGGCAGCAGCGGGAAGCGGCCCGCCGGATGGGAGCTCTCCGTGCGCGCGGGCGCCACGCCCACCGACTGGAGCATGAGCGGCGCGGGGCCCGAGCGGAACTCGACCATCCAGTCCGCGGTCTCCGCCCGTACGAGCTCGGTCACGTCCTCCGAGAAGCGGCGCAGCACGCCCAGACATCGCTCGGCCGCCTCGCTGGCCGTGCCCTCCGTGGGGCCCAGGACCTCCCGGACGCTCTCCGACGCCCAGTCGAACTGGAGGGCCTGGAGACGGCGCTGCACGGCCTGTGCCGTCGCCACGTCCCGCATCCAGCCGGACGTCAGCCCGAAGTACCGGTCGCAGGCCACGCAGGCCGCGCCGAGCAGCAGGGACAGATAACCCCAGCCGGCCGCGCCCTCCGCCACCCCGGTCACGTCGAGCAGCGGCAGCGCGGCGCCCACGATCACCCCGGCGGCGGTGCCCACCCGCAGGATCCGGGCGCTGCGGCGCTTCCAGAGGCGGTCGGAGAGGTACCACTCCGCCGTGCGCAGGGCATGGGACTCGACCCAGCGGTACAGCTCGTCGAGCCGCTCGGCGGGCTCGCCCCAGTCGCCCAGCGGGAACGGCATGCCGGTGAGATCGCGGTCCGGCCGCTCTGTGTCCTCCGGGTTCTCCCCGGACTGACCCGGCTGCATGTCCGGCTGCTGGCTCACCGGGGGACTCCTCTGTTCAGCTCAGCGCGCGTGTCCTTCTGTGACGTGCGGTGCACGTGGTGCCTGCCCTTCCTACCGCCGAATGGTGGGCGGCGGGCCCGGAATCCCGGGATTTCCGCCCGCAAGAGGGTGTTGATCAGGTAGAGAAGCCCGCAGTTTCTCACCCGAAAGAGTGATGGAGGCAGGGCGGGCGGCGACCACGTAGGCTCGGGCTTACCCGACATACGGACGTACCGAACCTCAGGAGTGACCGTGATTCCCGGTGGTGGCCAGCCCAACATGCAGCAGCTTCTCCAGCAGGCCCAGAAGATGCAGCAGGACCTCGCCCGAGCCCAGGAGGAGCTGGCCGCGACCGAGGTCGAGGGCCAGGCGGGCGGCGGCCTGGTCAAGGCGACCGTCACCGGCTCCGGCGAGCTGCGCGGCCTCGTGATCGACCCCAAGGCGGTCGACCCCGAGGACACGGAGACGCTGGCCGACCTGGTCGTGGCCGCCGTGCACGCCGCCAACGAGAACGCGCAGCAGCTCCAGCAGGCCAAGCTGGGCCCCCTGGCGCAGGGCCTGGGCGGCATGCCGGGACTGGGCTTCTGACCCGTACGCCTTCAAAGGTGTACTTCCAGCCACTACCGTAAGAATCAAGCACCTCTGAGAAGGGCGTTCCGTTGTACGAAGGCGTGGTTCAGGACCTCATCGACGAACTGGGCAGGCTGCCCGGCGTCGGTCCCAAGAGCGCGCAGCGGATCGCCTTCCACATCCTCCAGGCGGAGCCCACCGACGTACGGCGGCTGGCGCACGCGCTCCTGGAGGTCAAGGAGAAGGTCAGGTTCTGCGCCGTCTGCGGCAACGTGGCACAGCAGGAGCAGTGCAACATCTGCCGGGACCCGCGGCGCGACCTCACCGTCATCTGCGTGGTCGAGGAGCCGAAGGACGTCGTCGCGATCGAGCGGACCCGCGAGTTCCGGGGGCGGTACCACGTCCTCGGCGGCGCGATCAGCCCGATCGAGGGCGTCGGACCGGACGACCTGCGCATCCGCGAGCTCCTGGCACGGCTCGCGGACGGCACGGTCACCGAGCTGATCCTCGCCACCGACCCGAACCTGGAGGGCGAGGCCACCGCGACGTACCTCGCGCGGATGATCAAGCCCATGGGGCTCAGGGTGACCCGGCTCGCGAGCGGGCTCCCCGTCGGCGGCGACCTCGAATACGCCGACGAGGTAACCCTCGGCCGTGCCTTCGAAGGACGGAGGCTGCTAGATGTATGACGACAGGGCCGGCGCGCTCTCAGGGAGGCTCCTCGATGTCTGACGCCACACTGCACTCCGTCACGCAGGATCCGGACGACTTCGCGGTCCAGATCTCCGATTCGATCGAGAGCTTCATCGTCGCGACCGCCGAGGTCGCCAAGGGCGACGAGCCGGACAGCGCGGTGCCCTTCCTGCTCCTGGAGATCTCCCAGCTCCTGCTCGCGGGCGGCCGGCTCGGCGCACACGAGGACATCGTCCCGGACGAGCGCTACGAGCCGGACACCGGTCCGGAGCCGGACGTCGACGACCTGCGCGAGCGGTTCGCCGCGATGCTCGACCCGGTGGACGTCTTCTCCGAGGTCTTCGACCCGTACGAGCCGCGCAAGGCCCCCGTCCCGGCCCGGATCTCCGACAACCTCGCCGACATCGTCACCGACCTCCGCCACGGCCTCGCCCACTACCGCGCGGGCCGCACCAGCGAGGCGCTGTGGTGGTGGCAGTTCTCGTACTTCTCCAACTGGGGCCCCACCGCCTCGGCCACCCTCCGCGCCCTCCAGTCCCTCGTCGCCCACGTCCGCCTCGACCAGCCCCTGGCCGAGCTGGACGGCCTCGACACGGACGAGGACCTGGCGGAGGAGGAACTCGCCGAGGAAGCGGGCCGCGTGATGCTGGAGGAGATCGCGGCGCCGCTGGGCCTGCGGTCGCTCAGGAAGTAGCGGACCGCTCCTGCTGCCCCCTGCCATCATGGGCCGATGACTGGGGGAGCAGACACGGGCCGGGCCGAGGCGTCCGGTGACCGGGCCGTCGCGGCGGGCGGGAACATCGGGCGCGTCAACACGGGGGACTTCGTCACCCAGGTCGAGCGCGCGACACTGCTGCCCCCGGAGGCGCTCACCGTCTCCCCTGACGGCCTGGTCCATCTCCCCGAGCGCACCAAGCTGTTCGTGGGCCGCGCCCGCGAACTCGCCGCGCTGAGCGAGGGCACGGGCGTCCAAGTCATCTGCGGACTCGGTGGCATCGGGAAGTCGACCCTCGCGGCGCGGTGGGTCGCGGACCGGACGGCCGACCACGCCGTCGTCTGGTGGATCACCGCCGAGACCCCCGCCGAACTCGACGCGGGCCTCGCCGACCTGGCACGGGCCATGCAGCCGGGCGTCGTGGGCGTCCTCCCCGAAGAAGCCCTGCGTGAGCGGGCGTTGCAGTGGCTGGCCAACAACGACGACTGGCTCCTCGTCCTCGACAACGTCTCCGCCCCCGCCGACCTGCGCCCGTTGCTGGCGAGGGTGGGGAACGGCCGGATCGTCGTCACCTCGCGGCGGGCGAGCGGCTGGCAGGACATCGGGCGGACGGTGGTCCTGGACGTCCTCGGAGCGGCGGAGGCGGCGGAGCTTTTCACGGGTGTGTGCGACGCCGACGACGGACTCGGCGAACTCTGCTCGGAACTGGGCTACTTGCCGCTGGCGCTGAGGCAGGCGGCCGCGTACTGCGCGGAGGCCGGCATCACCCCGCGTACGTACCTGGGACTGCTCGCCGCGTACCCGGGCGAGATGTTCGCGGCGATGGCGGAGGGGGGCGAGGCGGCGCGGACGCTGGCGCGGGTGTGGCAGGTGACGTTGGAGCGGCTCAAGGACACCCCGGCTGCCGAGGTCGTGCTCCGGATCATCGCCTGGTGGGCGCCCGAGGGGATCTCCCGGCGGCTCTTCGAATCGCTGGGGACACCGCTGGAGTTCACGGAGGCCGTGCGGCGGCTGGCCGCGCACAGCATGATCACGCTCAGCGGCGGGGAGCTGACCGTCCACCGGCTGGTGCAGGCGGTGGTCAGAGCGGGACCGGCGGAGGTGACGGGGGTGGCGCGCGAGTTGGCCACGTGTCTGCTGTACGACGCCCTGTCGCAGTCGGAGATCGGCGCGGACCGGCACATCGTGGGGCACGTGGAGGCGCTGGCCGGACACACTGATCCGGCGGACGACAGCGCGGTGGCGGCCGAACTGTTCCAGCTGGCCGGAGTGCACTTCGGCATGGGTACGGCCGTCAGCCGGGCCCTGCCTCTGTGCGAGCGGGCGCTGCGCTCCTTCCACCGGACCCACGGCCCGGACCATCCGCGGACGCTGCTGGCGATGCAGACCCTCGCCCTGAACCTGGACATGATGGACGGCGCCCAGGCGGCCGCGGAACTCCTGACGGAGGGCCTTGCGGGCCAGCTGCGTGTCGCCGGGCCCGACGATCCCCGCACGCTGTCCACCCGGGGGCACCTGGCCCGCGTGCTGCGGAAGAACGAACCGGAGCGGGCGAAGGAGCTGTTCCAGGAGAACGCCGCGCACTGCCATCGCATCCTGGGACCGAGGCATCCGCAGACCATCTTCGCCCGGTACGAACTGCTCGGAGTCGTGCCCGGTCAACGCATGGACGTGACGGCGCTGGAGGTGCTGGTCGCCGATGCCGAGCGGGCGTCGCCCGAGGATCCCCTCATGTGCGACACCATCAGACGCGCCCTGATCCTGGAGCTCGCGGCCTCCGGGGAGACCGAGCGCGCCGTCGCGCTCGCGGCGGACGCCATCGCGATATCCAGTCGCCGCTACGGCGCCGAGGACTCGCGCACCTTCATGTCGCGCCTCGTCGAGGTCCACGTCCTCCAGCAGAGCGGACAGACGGAGCGTGCCGGAGCCCTGAAGGCCGCGCTCCTGGCGGACTGCCTCAGGGTGGTCGGGGAATGCGAACTGACCGCACTCCTGCGGAAGATGGAGCCCTGACCCCTCGCGCTGTCATCATGGACGCATGGCAGCGCAGACGCAGAGACGGTCGAAGGCATTGCTGTGGAGCGGCGCCGGTGTCGGTGTCGTCGGGATCGGCGCGCTGATCGCCGTCGCGGCCACCGACCTGGGGAAGGCCGACCAGCTCGCGAGCGTCATCGGTGCGGTACTGGCGGCGGTCGGCCTCGGGCTCACGCTCTGGGGGCAGTACGGGGGTGCGGCGGCGCCCGCACCGGCGCCCGCACCGGCACCGGCCGCCCCGGTCGTGACCGCCTCCGGCCCCGGCTCCGTCGCCGCCGGCGGGAACATCGGGTCCGTCGCTACGGGCAGCGGTACGAGCCCGGCACCGGCCCCGGCCCCGGCACCCACCGCCACCCCATCCTCCGCGCCCGCCCCGGGCTCCGTCGCCGCCTCCGGTGACCGTTCCGTCGCCGCGGGGGGCGACATCGGCTCCGTATCGACCGGCGACGCGTGAGCGAGGGCGTCTCCGCGTCGGGGGAGCGGTCCGTCGCCGCCGGTGGGGATATCGGGTGGGTGCACACCGGCGACCGGGTGACCGCGCTGCCGCCCGAGGCGCTCGGGCCGGTGGTCTGTCCGCCCGGGCTCGTCAACGTGCCCCGCAAGGCCGCCCACTTCGTCGGGCGCGGCGAGGAGGGCGAGCTGCTCGACCGGGAGGCGGAGACCGTCGTGATCTCCGGCCTCGGCGGGGTCGGCAAGTCCTCGCTCGCCGCCCGCTGGGCCCTCCGGCAGGCGGCCGACCGCAACCCCGTCTGGTGGATCACCGCCGAGAGCCGCGCCGACGTGGACGCCGGGCTCGCGGGCCTCGCCGCCGCGATGCAGCCCGCGCTGATCGACGTACTCCCGCAAGAGGCCCTGCGTGAGCGGGCGTTGCAGTGGCTGTCGGCGCACGACGGCTGGCTGCTCGTCCTCGACAACGTCACCGATCCCGGGGACGTGGCGGGCCTGCTGGCCAGAACCGGCGGCCGGGGGCGGGTCGTCGTCACGAGCCGGACGACGGACGCCTGGTACGGGATCGGGCGCGTCCTCACGCTGCCCGTCCTGCCGGCCGCCGACGCCGTCGAGCTCTTCACCCGCGTCGCCACCCACGCGGGCCCCCGCGACACCACCGGCGCCGAGCGGCTCTGCGAGACCCTCGGGCAGCTGCCGCTGGCCGTCGAGATCGCCGCCGCGTACTGCGGGCGCACGGCCACGCCCCCGCTCGACTACCTGGCGGAGCTGGGTGGCCGGCCCGGGGACGCGGAGGCGGCGGTCGCGCGGACCTTGCGCGTCACGCTGGACCGGCTCGCCGCCTCGGATCCGCGAGCCGGGGAACTCCTGCGACTGCTGGCCTGGTTCGGTCCGGACCGGATCCCCGCTCTGCTCCTGCCGACGGGCGCGCGTCACGCGCTGGGGGAACTGGCGGCGCACAGCATGGTCACGCTCCACGAGGACGGCTCGGTGTCGGTGCACCGGCTGGTCCAGGCGGTGGCGCGGCGGCCGGATCCGGAGGACCCGCACCGGGAGCCGGGGCTGATCGCTCGGGCCTGGCTGGCGGCCGAGACGGCGCTCGGAGACGCTGCGCCGCGGGACGTCCCGAACCCGGCCAGCTGGGAGACGTACCGCGGGCTGATGCCGCACGTCGAGGCGTATCTGAGGTGCACCGATCCGGCGGGCGACGGCGAGCGGCTGCTCGGAGCGTTGGTCTCGGTCGGTACGTATCTCGTGCTCAGCGGGTTGCCCGAGGTGGCGTTCGGCGTGTTCGAGCGGGCGGTGGCCGGTAGCGAGCGGCTGTACGGACCGACCCATCCGTTCACCCTGGGGGCGCACGGCGCGCTGCTCACGGTCTCCGGCTCGGCGAGAAGCCGGGAAGAGCTGATCGAGCGGGTGGCCGAGGTGGTGCGCGTCATGACCGAGGTGCTCGGAGCCGATGAGAGGGGCACGCTCTTGGCGCGGAGAGTTCTCGCGCAGGCTCACCGGCGGGCAGGGCGGGTCGACGAGGCGATCGCCATGCACGAGGGCTTGGTGGCGGACCTGATCCGTGTCGTGGGCGCGGGCCATCAGGAAACGCTGGGGGGGTTGGTCGAACTCGCCGGGAGCTACGAGGCCGCGAACCGGACCTCCGAAGCCGTCGCGACGTGCTCGTACGCGGTGGACGGGCTGCGGGCGCTCCTCGGTGAGGACTCTGTGGAGACCCTGGAAGCACGGGTCGTCCTGGCCGGACTGCGCGCGATCGACGGGGCGACCGACGAGGCCCTGGCCGAGTACCGGGAGCTGCTGCCCGTCCTCGTACGCGTCCTCGGGGAGCACCACCCCTACACACTCCTCGTGGCGAAAGGCCTCGCGGAGCTGCCCGAGTGATCACTCCCTGAGCGGCCCGTCTCACCATCCGATATCACGCTGGCGTTTCCAGGTCCCTCGTTAGACTGAGCCGATCGCAGCGCCGGCTGCGGCACACACTGAGCGAGGAGCGCACGTGGGCCTTGTCGTGCAGAAGTACGGAGGCTCCTCCGTTGCCGATGCCGAAGGCATCAAGCGCGTCGCCAAGCGGATCGTGGATGCCAAGAAGAACGGCCACCAGGTGGTCGTCGTGGTTTCCGCGATGGGCGACACGACGGACGAGTTGATCGATCTCGCCGAGCAGGTATCCCCGATCCCTGCCGGACGTGAGTTCGACATGCTGCTGACCGCCGGAGAGCGGATCTCCATGGCTCTGCTGGCCATGGCGATCAAAAACCTGGGCCACGAGGCCCAGTCGTTCACGGGCAGCCAGGCAGGTGTCATCACCGACTCGGTCCACAACAAAGCGCGCATCATCGATGTCACGCCGGGCCGGATCCGCACCGCCCTCGACGAGGGCAACATCGCCATCGTCGCCGGCTTCCAGGGTGTGTCGCAGGACAAGAAGGACATCACCACGCTCGGCCGTGGCGGTTCCGACACCACGGCCGTGGCGCTCGCCGCCGCGCTCGACGCCGAGGTCTGCGAGATCTACACCGACGTGGACGGCGTCTTCACGGCCGACCCGCGCGTCGTGAAGAAGGCGAAGAAGATCGACTGGATCTCCTTCGAGGACATGCTGGAGCTCGCCGCCTCCGGCTCCAAGGTGCTGCTGCACCGGTGCGTCGAGTACGCGCGCCGCTACAACATCCCGATCCACGTCCGCTCCTCCTTCTCGGGGCTGCAGGGCACGTGGGTCAGCAACGAACCGCAAGGAGCCCAGAAGGTGGAGCAGGCCATCATCTCGGGTGTCGCCCACGACACCTCCGAGGCGAAGATCACCGTTGTCGGCGTGCCGGACAAGCCGGGTGAGGCCGCGGCCATCTTCCGTGCCGTCGCGGACGCCGAGATCAACATCGACATGATCGTGCAGAACGTGTCCGCCGCCTCCACCGGTCTGACGGACATCTCCTTCACCCTCCCCAAGGCCGAGGGCCGCAAGGCCATCGACGCCCTGGAGAAGGCGAAGGGCGCGATCGGCTTCGACTCGCTCCGCTACGACGACCAGATCGGCAAGATCTCCCTGGTCGGCGCCGGTATGAAGACCAACCCGGGCGTCACCGCGGACTTCTTCAAGGCGCTCTCCGACGCCGGTGTGAACATCGAGCTCATCTCGACCTCCGAGATCCGCATCTCGGTCGTCACCCGCGCCGACGACGTCAACGAGGCCGTGCGCGCCGTCCACTCCGCCTTCGGTCTGGACAGCGACTCGGACGAGGCCGTCGTCTATGGAGGCACCGGCCGATGACGTCGAAGCCGACGCTCGCGGTCGTCGGTGCGACCGGAGCCGTCGGCTCGGCGATGCTCCAGATGCTCACGCACCACGCGGACGTCTGGGGCGAGATACGCCTGTTCGACTCCCCGGGGGCGGCCGGCTCCAAGGCCGCCGTCCGCGGGGAGGAGTGCGAGGTCCTCGCGCTCGGCGAGGGCTCCGAGGAGTCCTTCGACGGCGTCGACCTGGCGCTCTTCCTCGTGCCCGAGGCGGTCGCGGCCCGGTGGGCGCCCATCGCCGTCGCCAAGGGCGCGGTCGTCGTGGACACCTCCACGGCCTTCCGGGGCGACCCGGACGTGCCGCTCGTCGTCCCCGAGGTCAATCCGCACGCGGCGCGCGTACGCCCCCGGGGCATCGTCGCGAGCCCCGGCTGCACCACGCTCGCGCTGATCGCCGCCGTGGGCGCCCTGCACGCCGAGTTCGGGGTCGCCGAACTGGTCGTCACCGCCCAGCAGGCGGCGAGCGGCGCCGGTGCCGGGCAGGCGGGCGTCGACGCGCTCCGCGCGCAGCTGGGCCTGGTGGCCGGCGACGGCGAACTGGGCACGCAGCCCGGTGACGTACGCCGGGCCGTCGGCGAGGACGCCGGGCCCTTCCCCGGTCCTCTCGCGCTCAACGTCCTGCCCTGGTCGGGCACGGCCGGCGAGGACGGCGCTTCCTCGGAGGAGGAGCGCGTCAGGGACGAGACCCGCAGGGTCCTCGGGCTTCCGGGGCTGCGGATCGCCGTCACCTGCCTGCGCGTTCCCGTCGTGACCGGCCACTCCGTCTCCGTCCACGCGCGGTTCGAACACCCCGTCACCGTCGGGCGCGCGCACGAGGTCCTGGCGACCTCGCCGGGGGTCGTGCTCTACGACGATCCCGCCGCGGGCGACTTCCCCACGCCGGCCGACGTCGTCGGCACCGATCCCGCGTGGGTCGGACGGGTGCGGCGCTCCATGGACGACGAGCGCGCGCTGGATTTCTTCGTCTGCGCCGACAACCTCCGCAAGGGCGCCGCCCTCAATGCGCTCCAGATCGCGGAATCGGTTGTCACGGATTTGTAGGATCTGTGAAGGCGCTGTGAGCAAAAAGGCGTCAGATACCTCTTGAACTGCGGTGATTCCGTGTTCGACGATGCTCTTCCCCCGCATTGCAACCACGAGTTGGGTGGGGCGCGTCTCTGCGTTCACTCACCATCGTGTGGCGCGGAGCACGCTGCGAAAGCGGGGCATCGGGGGAGAACGGTTACGCATGAGGACATACGGGTCACCGTCGATTTCGGTGGCGTACGCGTACAACCCTGGCGGGGGGAGGCGTGTCCAACAGGCGTGGCAGAGGTACTCGACATCGCGACCATCGCTCCGCTGCGCGGCGCGGGCACAGCGGTGCTCCCCGTGCGGAGCGCCGCCGTCATCCCCGTACGCGGCTCCGCGGTCCGTCCGTTCGGACGTCCGCGTGGAGCCGGCGTCGGCGGAGTCGGCGGGCGCGGCGGGATGCCGGTGATCGCCCCCGTGCCCACCGGATCCCGCATGAGAGCGGTGGACGGCATCCCGTCCCCCCGCACGAGCGCTGAAGGGGCCATGGCCGCCGGCACCACCGTCGACCACCTGACCGAGACCTACCGCGCCCACTACAGGTCGCTGCTCGGCCTCGCGGCGCTCCTCCTCGACGACACGGCCTCCTGTGAGGACGTCGTCCAGGAGGCGTTCATCCGCGTCCACTCGGCCCGCAAGCGGGTGCGCGAGCCCGAGAAGACGCTCGCCTACCTGCGGCAGACCGTCGTGAACCTCTCGCGGTCCGCGCTGCGCCGGCGCATCCTCGGCCTCAAGCTGCTGTCCAAGCCGATGCCGGACATGGCCAGCGCGGAGGAGGGGGCGTACGACCAGCTGGAGCGCGACGACCTCATCAAGGCGATGAAGGGGCTCCAGCGGCGGCAGCGCGAGGTGCTCGTCCTGCGGTACTTCGCGGACATGACGGAGGCCCAGGTCGCCGAGACGCTCGGGATATCGCTGGGTTCGGTGAAGGCGTACGGTTCGCGGGGCATCGCGGCGCTGCGTGTCGCGATGGAGGCGAACGCATGAGCCACGAGGATGACGAGCCCCGTGCCGAGCGCGACGCCCGTGCCGAGCGTGAAGCCCGTGCGGAGAGCGACGCCCGTGCCGAGCGTGAAGCCCGTGCCGAGCGCGAAGCCCGTGATGAACGTGACGACCTGAGTGGACGACGGATGCTGAACATCGAGCCCGATTCCGAGCCGGACGGGGAGCCGGAATCCCAGGCCGGGTCCGGGGTCGGGCCCGAAGCCGGGTCCGAAGCCGGGTCCGAAGCCGGGTCCGAGCTCGGCGCTCTGGGTGACGAGCTCGCGCTGCGGCGGCTGCTCCACGGCGCCGTGGCGGGCCTGGAGCCCACCACCGGCTCGCTGGAGCACCTGCGCCGTGCCGTGCCCGCGCGGCGCGCCCGCAAGCGGCAGGCCGTCGTCGGCGCCGCGGCGGCCGCCGTCCTCATCGGGACGGCCGTGCCCGCCTTCGTCCACGTCGCGAACTCCGGCGGGGTCACCGCCGCCAATCCCGTGAACGCCGGCCACGGCCAGGACGCCCAGGGCGGCACCGGCGCCGAGACGGGCGTCGAGGGAGGCAAGACCTCCCAGTCCCCGGCGACCCAGGTGTCGCCCAGCCAGGGCACGGTCGACGGGGCCACGGGCAAGCCGGAGCGGCCCGGGACCGGCGCGAGCACCGAGGGGCCGCAGGTCTCGCAGAACCCGGTCTCCGGCGACACGCCGCAGTGCGAGGCCGGCCAGCTCGGCGTCAGCGCGACCCAGACGAGCGGACCGGACGGTTCGGGGAGCGTGTACGGCACGTTCCGCGTCGCCAACGTCTCCGGGAAGAGCTGCGTCGTGGACGGCAGCGGCATCGTCGGCTTCGAGGCCAGGGGCGCCGCCGACCCGAGCCGGATCGAGGTCGTCCGGCACACCGCGGGGGACGGCAGCGGGCTGCCCGACCCGGCGCAGGAGGAGCCCGCGCTCCTGCTGAAGCCCAGCGGCTCCTACGAGGTGCGGTTCGCCTGGCTGCCCAGCGAGACCTGTCCGAGGACCGGCGGGACTCCGACGACCGAGCCGACTCCGACCGAGCCCACCCCGACCGTGCCGCCGACCGAGCCGACTCCGACGGAGCCGACCCCGACCGAGCCGACGACGACGCCCCCGACGACGATCCCCCCGACCTCCAAGGACCCCGATACGGGTACGGGGACCAACCCCGGCGGGGAGACCGGCACCGGCACGGACGCGGAGGGCGGGACGGCGGCGCAGCTGCTCCGGGAGGACGGCGGTCCGGCCGACGGCAGCGTCGCGGTCAGCCACACCGCGGAGCCGGGCGGCCCCGTCGCCGTGGCGACCGTCCCCAACGCCTGCGCGGGCACCATCTACCGCACCGGCATCCTCGCCGGCCCCTGAGCGCATGAAGAAGGGCCCGGTGGACGACTACCGTCCGCCGGGCCCTTCGCCATGAGCGCGTCCTACAGGCCCAGCGCCTCGTCCCGGGAGGCCTCCGCCTCACGGCGCGCGAGGCGGAACCACATGAAGAGCACGAAGCCGGCGAAGACGAACCACTCCGCCGTGTAGCCGAGGTTCTGGAAGGCCTTCACGTCCAGGCTCGTCCCCGCGGCGGCGGCCGCCGGGACCGGCGTGAGACCGGCGGGGGAGTCGGCGAGGGTGATCCAGGCGTCGTAGACGTCGTCCGTGACCACGTTCACCAGGGACGCCGCGCTGATCATGCCGAGCTGACCCTCGGGCAGGCCGCCCGCGGCACGGACGCCCTTCGTCCCCGGGTTCTCCGAGGCCTGGAGCGCGCCCACCACCGAGACCTCGCCGGACGGCGGGGCCGGGGCCTTCGCGCCCGTCGGGAGCCAGCCCCGGACCACCGGAAGCGAGCGGCCGCCGTCCGTCTTGAGCAGCGTCAGGACGTACGAGCCGGCCCGGCCGTCCAGGTCGCGCTCGGGGACGAGGAACTGCTCCCCGAACCGGCCGCGCGCCTCGGCGGGCCGCCCCGAGGTCTCCTTGTCCACCGGCAGGAGCGTGTCCAGCGGCGCCGCCTTCAGCGAGCTCGCGGCGGGCCGCTCCTCGGCCTCGCGATGGGAGTCGACGCGATCCTCGAACTTGCCCAGCTGCCAGGTCCCCATGAACACGCAGAACGGGATCGCCAGCAGGACGAAGACGTTGATCCCCCACCAGCGGGGCGTTCTCAGGAACCGGTACACCCCCCCACCGTACGCAAACGCGCTCCCCTCCCCGACGACCGGGTCCCCGGGCTAGACGGTCCCCGTCCCGGCCCCCGTCCCGGCTCCCGCCCCCTTCCCGGTCCCCAGGTGCTTCGCGGCGAAGGCCAGGTCCAGGCCGACCTGCTTGATCCGCTCCTCCACCACGAGCGAGCCGTGACCCGCGTCGTACCGGTACACCTCGTGGACCGCGCCCCGCGCCGCCAGCCGGTCCACGTAGTTGTCGATCTGCCGGATCGGGCAGCGCGGGTCGTTGACGCCGGCCGAGATGTGCACCGGGGCCTTCACCGCGTCCACGTACGTCAGCGGCGACGAGGCCGCGTACCGCTCGGGCACCTCCTCGGGCGAGCCGCCGAGCAGCGTCCGGTCCAGCGCCTTCAGGGCCTCCATCTCGTCCTCGTACGCCGTGACGTAGTCCGCGACCGGGACCGCCGCGAGACCGACCGCCCAGGCGTCCGGCCGGGTGCCCAGACCGAGGAGCGTGAGGTAGCCGCCCCACGAGCCGCCGGACAGGACCAGGCGCGCCGGGTCGGCGAGGCCGCTCTCGACCGCCCACTCGCGGACCGCCTCGACGTCCTCCAGCTCGATGAGACCGACCCGGTGCTTGAGCGCGTCCGTCCACTCCCGGCCGTATCCCGTCGAGCCCCGGTAGTTGACCCGCACCACCGCGTACCCGTGGTCCACCCAGGCCGCCGGGCCCGAGGCGAAGGCGTCGCTGTCGTGCCAGGCGGGACCGCCGTGCACCTCGAAGACCGTAGGGAAGGGCCCCTCGCCCTCCGCCGGACGCTGGACGAGCGCGTGGACCCGGCCGCCGGGACCATCCACCCACACGTCCTCCACCGGCACCGACGGCGGCGCCGGCGGGCCGGGCGGGTCGAGGACGATCCCGCCGTCCGTGGAGCGCACCACCGGCGGCTCGGCGGCCGAGGACCACAGGTACTCGACGCTGCCGTCGGGCCGGGCCGTCGCACTGGATACCGAACCGGCCGGGGTCTCCACCCGGACCAGGGCGCGCGTGGCGATCTCGTACCGGAAGAGCTCGCTGCGGGCCTCGAAGCTGTGCACGATCAGCAGGCCGGAGCCGTCCGGGTACCACTCCGCCGACACGTCGCCCGGCAGGTCGAGCCGCAGGTCGGTCTCGGTGCCCGCCGCCACGTCCCAGAGCATCGGCTCCCAGCGGCCGCGCCGCTGGTGCCCGACGAGCAGCCGGGAGTCGCCGGCCACCGGGGCGAAGCCGAGGACCGAGAGCCCGAGCTCCTCCGTCCCGCCCTTGGTGTCGTCGAGCTCGGCCAGCACGCTCGCGTCCGCAGCGCGCAGCACGCGCAGCGCCGAGTGCATCGCGTCCCCGTGCTCGGTGTGCTCGATCGCGATCAGCGAGCCGTCGTACGAGAGGTCGCCGACCCCGGCCGACTCCCGGTGCCGGTAGATCTCGACGGGGGCGCCGGCCCCCGGACGTACGAGATGGACCGTCGACCCGTCCTCGTCCGTGGAGCGGCCGATCACCAGCGTGCCCTCCCGGCCGATGGCGAGACCGCCCGGATAGGAGGCGTCGAGACCGGGCACGGCGGGCTCGTCGGCGCCGCCCGCGAACGGCTGGCGCATCCACACCCCGAACTCGTCCCCGTCGGTGTCCGCGAACCACCAGATCCAGGCGCCGTCAGGGGAGAGCGTGCCGTCCGTCGTGCCGTTCGGCCGGTCCGTGACCTGCCGCTGCTCGCCGCTCGCCCGGTCCCAGGCGTACAGCTCGTACGTCCCCGTGGCGTTGGAGACGAACAGCGAGCGCTCCGGGGCCTCCTCGGCCCACTCGGGCAGGGAGACGCGCGGCGCGCGGAAGCGCTGCTCCCACGCCGGGGTCCGCTCCCACGCCGAGGTCTGGGTGAAGTCCTTGCTCTCAGTCATGACACCCATCATGCTCCGAGCGGCAGACAATCCGGTCGCGTCGTCCGCAACCTGTGGATAACCTCGCCGACATGTACTCTCCGACACCCCAGGACTGGCGCGAGGCCAACCGCGCCCGCTGGGACGAGCGGGTCCCGATCCACGCCGCCAGCTCGTTCTACGACCTCGACTCGTTCCGCGCGGGCAAGGACGCGCTGCGCGACTTCGAGCTCGCGGAGGTCGGCGACGTCACCGGACGCTCCCTGCTCCACCTCCAGTGCCACATCGGCCTGGACACGCTCTCCTGGGCCCGCCACGGCGCCGCGCACGTCGTCGGCCTGGACTTCTCCGAGCCGGCCATCGAGACCGCCCGCTCGCTCGCCGCCGACCTGGGGCTCTCGCAGGACCGCGCCGCCTTCGTCGCCGCCGACGTGTACGACGCCGCCGAGGCCGTCCCCGACAGCTCGTACGACGTCGTCTACACCGGCACCGGGGCGCTCAACTGGCTGCCCGACATCGAGCGCTGGGCGGAGACCGCCGCCTCGCTGGTCGCCCCGGGCGGCTTCCTCTACGTGGCCGAGTTCCATCCGATCACCGACTCGCTCGACGACGAGACCGGCAGCCGGGTCGTGCACGACTACTTCGTCCGCGAGCCGTGGGTGGACACCAGCCCGGGCACGTACACGGACCTCGACGCCGACACCGTCCACAACCGCAGCGTGGAGTGGGTGCACCCGGTCGGCGAGGTCGTCACGGCGATCGCGCGGGCCGGCCTCAGGATCGAGTTCCTGCGCGAGCACGACGCCTCGCTGTTCCCCCGCTACGGCGCGCTCCAGCGGCACGACGACGGCTACTACCGCTTCCCGGCCGACCGCCCGCGGATCCCGATGATGTACTCGATCAAGGCGACCCGTCCGGCCTGAAGCCCGTCCCCGGCTTGAAGCCCGTCCCCGGCTTGAAGCCCGTCCCCGGCTTGAAGCCCGTCCCCGGCTTGAAGCCCGTCCCCGGCTTGAAGCCCGTCCCCGGCCTGAAGCCCGTCCCCGGCCTGAGCCCGCCGGGGCTCTTTCAGGAAGTCTTGCCGAGCCTGATGACGGCGCGCCCGCCCGTCAGATCCACCGTCGAGTGGTGCGGCGGGGCGCCGTCCTCCTCGTCGTCGCGCATCACGAGGGCGCTCTGCCGCTCCTTGAGCTCGTTCTGCTTGCCCTGCGAGAACGTCGCGTGCAGCTGCTCGAAGCCCGTGGAGGAGACCTGGCCGGTGCGCTTGCCGCGCCCGGTCGCCCGCAGCAGTTGGTCGGCGAAGGCCACCACGGTCAGCAGGATGACCAGACCGGGCAGCGTCACGAACACGGCGAATTCCATACCGCCATGAGACCACGCACGGCCGTACGAGGGAACGGGCCGACCGCCCTCAGAAGGCGGGACCGGCGTCGGTGTCGGGCCGTATGTGGTGCGTGCGCCGCCCGTCCGGACCGAGGACCTGCGTCCCGATCTTGTGGGTGCGCAGCGAGACCTGCGTGCCCGTGATCCGCAGCGCCGGGGCGGCCCGCACGAGCGTCGCCGTCACCTCGTGCAGCTCCTCGACCGTACGGAGCCACATCGCGAGCGCCAGGTTGTACGGCCCCGTCACCGAGGTGATCAGCCGGGTGTGGCGCAGCCGGGTCAGCGCGGCCACCGTCGGCGCCACCTCAAGGGGCGGGACGTCGGCCGCGACCAGCGCCCACACCGGGCGCCCGGAGAACCTCGGGGCCGGCAGACAGTGGTGGTGCAGCGCGCCGGCCGCCATGAGGGCGTCGAGCCTGCGCCGTACCGTCGACTCGCTCGTGTCGCACTGCCGGGCCAGCTCGGCGGCGCTGCGCCGGGCGTCCCCCGCCAGCTCCGCGACCAGCTTCCGGTCGAGGTCCGTGAGGGGCGGGTGCGCGCGGCCGGACGGGCGCGGCCGCCTCTCCCCGCCCGTGATCTCCGTGAGGAGCCGGACCTGCCCGGGGGCGAGCTGCTCGATCCGCGACCGGTACGGGCGGTTGTGCAGCCGCGTGACGACCTGCGCACGCGTGCGGAGCACTCCCCGCAGGCGCCGAACCCGGCTCGCGAGGTAGGCGTCGAGGGCGTAGAGGTCGGGGCAGACGACGAGCAGCACCAGGTCGGCGTTGCCGGTCACCTGGTGGACGCCGAGGGTGTACGGATCGCCCGCGAGCGCGACCGCCGTGGCCTCGGTGTCGCTCGCGACGCAGTCCAGCTCGATCCAGGCGTACAGCGTGGCGTCCCCGCCGCGCGCGACGATCAGCGAACTCCAGGCCCAGCCGCCGGTGGTGAGGTGGTCCCAGCGGCGGGCGAGCGTGTCGGGGCTCGACCCCAGGACGGCCGAGAGCTGCGTCCAGCTGGCGCGCGGGGCGACCTGCAGTGCGTGGATCAGTGACAGATCCGCCTCTCCCAGGACGGATTCCCCGGTATGCATATGCCTCCTTGGCCGATCCCTGGGAAACCGTGGGTGTGGGCGCCAGGGCGCCCCAGGATGTGGACTGGGGCATATGCATTCAAGCCGCAGCGGCGATTGTTCGCCATTAAGGCTGGCATAAGTCACAGAAAAGGACAGGAACAGGGCGGACAGAACAGGACAGGGTGGTACGGGGGATGGAATCCATGGGGCACATGGGGAATCCGCGGAGCCCGAGCAGTACCAGCGGTACTCGCAGCAAAGGGGATGCGCAGCCGCCCGTGACGGAGCTGCTGTGGGGCGAACCGGTCAGTCCCGACCAACTGACAGCCGCCGAGCAGGGCTACGCGCGCTGCGGACCCGCCGAACGCCTCCTCTGGGAGCGGCTCTCCGTCTTCGAGGGCGCTTTCGGCCGGGAGGCCGTCCGCGAGGTCTGCGCCTCCGGCACGCTCCCCGCGGGGGAGATCGAGGCGGTCCTCGACCGGCTCGCCCCCCTCGCGCTCCTCCCCGTCGACGACCTGTTCGACGGCGAGGACGGCGCTCCCCGCTACTGGATGCCGCACCCGATGCGGGCCGTCGGCGCCCGCCGCCTCACCGCACGAGGCGACCGCTGGACCGTCGTCACGCACCACCGGAGGTGGTGCGTGAAGCTGGCCAGGCAGGCCGCCGACTGGTGGCAGAGCGGCCGTCAGATCGACGCCAGGAACCTCGCCCTGCGGGAACTCCCCGACCTGTCCGCCGCGATGGATCCGACGACCGCCCCGATCTCCCCGAGCGCCGAGGCCGGCACCTCCGTCGAGATCGCGGTCTCCCTGTGGTTCCTGTGGGTGGCCTGCGGACGGGTCGCCGAGGGCCGGACCCGGCTGCGGCACGCCCTCTCCCTGCACTCCGGCCCGCCGCCCGCCCGCGCCCTGTGGCTCGCCGCCTATCTGGAGCTGGAGTCGGGCCGCCCCGAGGACGCCGACCCGCTCCTCGCCCAGGCCTGGGCGGCGGCCGTACGGGACGGGGACGACCGGTGCCTCGGGATGCTGGCCCATCTGCGCGGCGCGACCGCCCTCTTCCAGGGGCGTACGCGCGCGGCGGCGGCCGAGTTCCGGGAGGCACTCGCCCTCATGGAGGAGCACCCGGAGTTCGGCCCGAGCCGTGAGCTGTGCTGGGTCGCCCTCGCCCTCACCCTCAGCCGGACCGATCCGGAGGCCGCCCAGGAGGCCCTGGACCAGGCCGTTCTGGACACGGACGCGCGGCGGGCCTGGACGGGGCGCGACCTGTGGGCCGACGCCTGGGCGCACCACGCCCGGGCCGAACTCCTCGCCTGGGACGGGGAGCGGGAGCGGGCCGCCGAGCACGCCCGGCGCGCGCTCCGCACGCACCTGACCCTCGGCACGGCCGTCGGAGCGGCCTGCGCGGCCGAACTCCTCGCCCAGATGCGGGTCATGGTCGGCCGGATGACCTCCGCCGCCCATCTCCTGGGCGCGGCCGACCTGTTGCGGGCCTCGGTCTTCGAGGAGACGTACCGCCCGGCGGAGTACTGCGTGACCTCACGCGACCGCAGCGAAAGGCTCCTGCGGAGACGGTTCGACGACGGCCAGCTGCGCCGCGCGTACGAAGAGGGCGCGCGGATGGGCCTGTTCGCCCTGGCGAGCGAGGCCTAGGACGGTCCCTCCGGACCTTGATCGTCGGCGGGGATGTCCGTCGTGCTGTCTACGATGACGGAATGTTCGCCTTCGTCGTGGCCGCCGTCTTCCTGCTGCTCTTCGGGGCCGGTGTGCTGCGCGACCGGCGCCGCTTCGGCAATGCCGTCTACCTCGGCCTGGCCGTCACCTTCCTCGGGCTCGGTCTCCTCGCCGGGATCGACGCCGCCCCGCCCGGCATCTCCGAGACCGTGATGGTCCTGGTGCTGCTCGTTCTGGGCCTCGGCCCGGTCGTGCTCGCGGGACTGCTCTGCGTGAACGGCGTGAAGATGGTCCGCAAGGAGGGCAGACGCCCGGCGAACCTGCTCTCGCTCCTCGCGGGCCTCGGCATGTTCGGGGTGATGGGCCTGATGGCGGCGGCAGTTGTCACGCACTCGCGGGCCCTGGGCGTGATCGCCGTCACCACCCTCCTCGTGGTCGGCTACGTCTCGTTCCTGTTCCTCTGCTTCGTCGGCTACGCGTTCCTGTACGGCCGGATGCGGCTCCGCCGCGACGCCGACTACGTCGTGGTCCTCGGCTCCGGCCTCATCGGCGGGCGCCGGGTGCCACCGCTCCTCGCGAGCCGCCTGGACCGGGGCCGGCAGGTGTACGAGACGCTGGCCGCGCGCGGCGGGGACGCGCCGGTCCTCATCGCCTCGGGCGGCCAGGGCCCCGACGAGGAGGTGCCCGAGTCCCACGCGATGGCCGACTACCTCGTCGAGCGGGGCTTCCCGGCCGGGGCGGTCGTGCGCGAGGACCGCTCGCGCACGACCGAGGAGAACATGCTCTTCAGCAAGGAGCTGATGGAGCGGGACCGGCCCGGCTCGTCCTGCGTGATCGTCACCAACAACTTCCACGCGTTCCGGGCCGCCCTGATGGCCCGGAGGGCGGGCGTGGACGGCCAGGTCGTCGGCTCGCCCACCGCCGCCTACTTCTGGCCGTCGGCGACCATGCGCGAGTTCGTCGCCGTCTTCCTCCAGTACAAGGTGGTGAACCTCGGGATCTGCGCGGGGCTGATCCTGCTCGGCGTACTGGCGTGGTTCGTCCGCTGACCGTCCGGCATCGGGCGCCGGCCCCGGTGGTCCCGGCCCATCACGGGGTGACGATCGGGAACTGCGGGTCGGGCTTCGTCACGTACGAGAAGAGCCGCCCGAGCAGCGCCGGATCGCCCTCGGTGCCGATTCCGAGCTCCTCGATGCTCTTGCCCGCGAGGAGACCGAGGAGCTGCACCTTGGCCAGGGTGAGCGTGAGCCCGGCGGGGGTCCTGGGCGCGCCATCGACCGTCCGGTGGGTGAGCGCGCCGTTGTGCAGGGTGAGGCGGTAGCGCTTCCCCGCGTCCGTGGGGCCGTCCGTCAGGACCAGGTCGACGGTCAGGTCGTCGTGCCAGGCGCGCGGTCCGTCGATCCGTACGGCGATCGAGTCGAGGAGCATGGGGACGGTGAGGGCCATCGCCATCTCGGGGTTGGTCGTGTCGAGATCCGTCTTGACGATGCCCTGGCGGAGCTCCAGCGCCGAGGTGAGGTAGAAGTTGCGCCAGGTGCCGTTCTCGGAGCCGTACCCCAGCCGGTCGTAGACGGCGGCGAGGGCCTCCTTCGCCTCGACGTTCCCGGGCTCGGCGAAGACGAGGTGGTTGAGGAGGGTCGCCGCGAACCGCAGGTCGTCGGCGTCGACGTACTCGCGGGCCTTGACGAGCATCTCCGCGGGGCCGCCGGCCAGGGCCACGTACCGCTTCGCGGTCTCGACCGGCGGGTGCTCCCAGAGATGGGCCACGTTGCCGTCGAACCAGCCCAGGTAGCGCTGGTAGATCGCCTTCGTGTTGTGACTGAGCGAGCCGTAGTAGCCCCGCGCGTGCCAGGACGTGGCCAGGGCCGGCGGCAGCTCGATCCGCTCGGCGATCTCCGGGCCGGTGAGGCCGTCGTTGAGCAGCCGCAGCGTCTGGTCGTGCATGTACGCGTAGAGGTCCCGCTGCTCGGTCAGGAACCGCACCACGTTGTCGTGGCCCCAGGTCGGCCAGTGGTGGGAGGCGAAGCCGACGTCGTACTGCCCGTGGAAGTACTCGATCGCCTCGTCGAGGTACGCGGACCAGATGCGGGAGTCGCGGACGACCGCGCCGCGCAGGGTCAGGATGTTGTGCATGTTGTGCGTGGCGTTCTCGGCCAGGCACAGGGCGCGGCGGTCGGGGAAGAGGAAGTTCATCTCGGCCGGGGCCTCGGTGCCCGGGGTGAGCTGGAAGACGATCCGTACGCCGTCGACCGTCACCTCCTGGCCGGTCTCCGTGATGTCCACGGTCGGCGGGATGAGGCTGATGGTGCCGAGGGAGGTGGTCGTGCCGAGCCCGGCGCCGATCTGGGCGTCCGGTGCCTTGGGGAGGTTCGCCCCGTACATGTAGACCGCGCGGCGGGTCATCGCGTTGCCCGCGTACACGTTCTCGCTGACCGCGTGCTCCAGGAAGCCGGCCGGGGCGATGATCGGGATGCCCTCCTCGGTGCCGTGGGGCAGGATGCCGCGGGCGCCGCCGAAGTGGTCGCCGTGCGAGTGGGTGTAGATCAGGCCGGTGACGGGTCGGTCGCCGCGGTGCTCCTTGTAGAGGGCGAGCGCGGCGGCCGCGGTCTCCGTGGAGATGAGCGGGTCGATGACGATGATCCCGCGCTCGCCCTCGACGACCGTCATGTTCGACAGGTCGAGGCCTCGCACCTGGTAGATGCCCTCGGTGACCTCGTACAGGCCCTGACGGGCGCAGAGCTGGGACTGGCGCCACAGGCTCGGATGAGCGGTGTCCGGGCAGTCCGCCTTCAGGAAGTCGTAGACGTCGTTGTCCCAGACGGTCCGGCCGTCTGCGGCCGTGACCGTGCCGGGGACCAGGGAGCCGATGAAGCCGCGGTCCGCGTTCTCGAAGTCGGCGGTGTCCTCGAAGGAGGGCAGGGTGTCACTCATGGACGAGGTGCTCCGTTCCGCGGGGGCGGTGATCGGGTTCCGATCCATCTGAACACCGGCGCACTACGACCGCACTTCGGAGCGGGCCCCCGGGCCGTGGGAACGGCGGGAGCGGCGCTCCGTACCTACTCTGGAGTTACGGAGGTGACCCATGCGCCGACGCCACCACTTCCACATCGACTACCTCGGGCACTCGGTCTCCGCGACCGTCCAGACCGGGCACGATGCCGTCGTCGAGATCCTCGTCGACGGCAAGGAGACGGGGTACGCCACGACGAAGGGCGACCGCCCGGTCACCGTCCCGATCGAGCTGCCGACCGACCCGCCGACGGCCGTGTCCGTACGGGCGGCCCCGGGCCCCGGCGTGCCGCGCTGCCTGCTGCTGCCCACGGAGGACGGGGAGCCGCACGTGATGGCGCCGAGGCCGTACTGAGAACCGCCCCGGCTCAGGAGAGCACGGCCATGCCGATGATCAGGAAGACGACGAAGGCGATGGCCCCGGCGACGGCGGCGGTCTTGCGGGGGCGGCGCCGGGACAGCTCGGCGAGGCCGCCGGTGCTCGTCCCCACACCGGCCGCGGGGCGCTCGCGCCGCCGCGAGACGGGCGCGGTGGGGGGTACATGACGGGGCGCGGGCTGGTGCGCGGGCACGTGCTGCTGTGGGGCGTGCGGCGCAGGCATGTGCTGCTGCGACTGCTGAGGCTGATGGGGCTCAGGCGACTGATACGCCTGCTGAGGCTGATGCGACGGATGCGGTTGCTGTGACTGGTGGGGCTGATGGGAGACAGGCTGCGGATAGCCGCGCCAGGCGCCCGAGGAGAACCAGTCGGCGATCGCCTGCGCCGAGGGCCGCTGCTCGGGCTGCTTGGCCAGCAGGCTCAGCAGGTACGTCTCGAAGACGGGCGGCAGCGCGACCCCGAGCCGGCCGGGCGGCATCGGCGCGGTGTCGATGTGCTGGTAGAGCAGGGCCGTGGCCGTGTCCGCGCGGAACGGCGGACGCCCGGTGAGGAGTTGGTAGAGCACGCAGCCGAGCGAGTACACGTCGGAGGCGGACGAGGCGGACTGCCCGAGGGCCCGCTCGGGCGCGAGGTAGAGCCCGGTGCCCACGATCTGGCCCGTCGTGGTGAGCGCGCCGGAAGGGTCGTCGACGAAGCGCGCGATGCCGAAGTCGGCCAGCTTCACCGTGCCCTCGGCGTCGACGAGGAGGTTCCCCGGCTTGATGTCGCGGTGCACGACACCCTGCCGGTGGGCGGCCGCGAGCCCGGCGGCGGCGTGGGCGGCGACCACGGCGACCCGCTCGGGCGGGAGGACCAGCGGATCGGACGGGCTGCCCGCGAGGCTGTCGCCCTCGACCAACTCCATGACGAGGAAGAGCTTTCCGTCCCACGTGCCGAAGTCGAAGACGCCCACCACGTGCGGGTGGCTCAGCCGGGCGGCGGTCTGAGCCTCCAGCCGGAAGCGGTCGCCCGCGGAGGGGTCGGAGCCGTGGCCCAGCATCAGCTTCACGGCCACGGGCCGCCCGAGGACCTCGTCGGTGGCCTGCCACACCTCGCCCATGCCGCCCCGGCCGATACACACATGAAGCCGATATCGGTCCGCGACCAGCACCTGGAGACCACCCTTTCGACGATCGATCAACTTGACGGAAGGGAACCAGCGTAGAGCCGCCGGAGGCCGCCCCTCGCCGCGCGTCCCCTTCGAGCCGCATCCCACCCCTTCCCGGCCGTCTCCCACCCCCTCCGGTCCGCCTCCCACCCCTCGGGACCCCCGCCCGGGATGATGACGGGATGCTGATCGAACACGACGGCCACGCGCCGACCGTCCACCCGACCGCGTACGTCGCCCCGACGGCGACGCTCTCCGGCGACGTACGCGTCGGCGCGGGCTGCCGGATCCTCTTCGGAGCCGTACTGACCGCCGAGGGCGGCCCGGTGGAGCTCGGCGAGGGCTGCATCGTCATGGAGAACGCGGTCCTGCGCGGCACCCGCCGCGACCCCCTGATCGTGGGCCGGCACGTCCTGATCGGCCCGACCTCGTACCTCACGGGCTGCACGGTGGAGGAGGGGGTCTTCCTCGCCACCGGCAGCCGGGTGTTCAACGGGGCCCGGGTCGGCGCGCGTTCGGAGGTCCGCATCAACGGGATCGTGCACCTGCGGACGGTGCTGCCCGCCGACGCGACGGTCCCGATCGGCTGGGTCGCGGTCGGCGACCCGGCACGGATCCTCCCGCCGAACGACCACGGGGAGATCTGGGAGACGCAGAAGGCGCTGGACTTCCCCGGCTACGTCTTCGGCCTGGACCGTCCGGCGGAGGGCGAGAGCCTGATGCCGGCCGTCTCCGAACGGTACGGCCGGGCGCTGGCCCGCCACCTGGACGACCGCCCGCTCTGACCACCGCCGGGGCGCGGTGTACACCGCACAAGACGCGGATGAACGGAAGGTGTCCCCGACCGTTAGCATCACGGCGTTGTCTCTGAGCGTCTGGGCCTCTGAGCGTGGGACGGAGTGGGTCGTGGCACGACCGCGTATGGGTGTGGCGGTACTGACGATGGGCACGCGCCCCGACGAGTTGCGGGCCCTGCTCGACGCCGTGGCGGGCCAGGACGAGCCGGCCGCCCGGATCGTCGTGGTCGGCAACGGCACCGGCTCGCTCCCGGAGCTTCCCGAGGGCGTCACCGGGGTCGAGCTCCCCGAGAACAGGGGAGTGTCCGGCGGCCGGAACGTCGCCATCGAGACGCTGCGCGCCTGCGGCGACGTCGACGTGGTGGTGGACCTCGACGACGACGGCCTGCTCGTCGACACGGACGTCCTCCGCCGCCTCGCCGACCTGTACGAGGCCGACCCGGCGCTCGGGATCGTCTCGTTCCGCATCGCCGACGAGACCGGCGAGACGCAGCGCCGCCACGTCCCCCGCCTCGGCGCGAAGGACCCGCTGCTCGGCGGCGAGGTGACGACGTTCCTCGGCGGCGGCCACGGCCTGTCGATGCCGATGCTCGACCGGATCGGCGACTGGCCGGAGGACTTCTTCTTCACCCACGAGGAGACCGACCTCGCGTGGCGGGCCCTCGACGCGGACTGGAAGGTCCTGTACGCGCCGGAACTCCTGCTCCAGCACCCGAAGACCAGCCCCGCCCGGCACGCCGTCTACTACCGCATGACCGCCCGCAACCGCGTCTGGCTGGCCAAGCGCAACCTGCCCGTCCTCCTGGTCCCCGTCTACCTCGGCGTCTGGACCCTCCTGACCCTGGCCCGCACCCGCTCCCTCCCCGGCCTGGCAGCCTGGTTCGCCGGCTTCGCCGAAGGCGTCCGCCGCCCCTGCGGCCCCCGCCGCCCCATGCGCTGGTCCACCGTCGCCCGCATGACCCGCATGGGGCGCCCGCCGATCATCTAGCGGGGCCCGTGGCGCGGGGGGATCCATGGTTCAGCCCGCGTGCCGCGTCAGCAGGGTCTCCGGTATGCCCGACAGGATGGCGGGCTCCTGATGGCCGCGATGTGCGAAGTGGAGGTCCTCGCGGGCGCGGGTGCACAGCACGAGGAAGCGCAGGCGGGCCTCCACGCTGGTCGGATCCTCGGTGTAGGCGTCGAGGTCCGGCACGAAGACGCTGTCGAACTCCAGGCCCTTCATACTGGCCGTGCTCACGATCCGGATGGGTCGTGTCGAGAAGTCGACGGTGTCGCGGTATCGATCGCCGTATACGTAGGCCTGGGTGTGCTTCGCGAGCCCGAGCCTGGTGAGCCCGCTCTGAACGTCTCGTACCACGTGGGCAGACCTGCAGATGATGCCGATGCTGCGTTCCCGATGGGCGCTGAAGTACCGAAGGATCTCCTGGAGGAGCGGTTCCAGTGAGGCGACCTTCATGACTATGGGCGTGGGACCGACGTGTGCCGGCACGGCCGTCTCGTCTCCGGTCCTCATGCGGAACTCGGATGCCAGTTTCGTGATCGCCCGGCTGTTGCGATGGTTCTCGCGCAGCACGAGTGGCTCGTCCGGCAGCCCGCCGGCCCGGCATATCTCGGATACGGTGCTCTGCTCGTCGCCGATCGGCCGGCTCTCGTCCGCGCACACCGTGACGGGGATGCCGAGGACTCGGCACCACCGGTAGAAGGCGACCGGCAGGTTCTGGCCGTCGTCGATCACCAGGTGGGTGGTCGACCCGACCGCGCCCAGGATGCAGTCGCGCTGCATCCGGTTCCAGTCGTAGCTCCAGCCGTTCTCGTCGGTCACCGGAGGCCCGGTGGTGAAGTTCCGGTCCCAGAACTTCCTGATCCACCGGTGGTACGTGGTGACGTGCACGGCCTCCGTGAGGGTCGGCGCCATCTGGGCGAGGTACTGGTGCAGCAGATTGGACCGGGTGAGGAGGACGACGTCGCGACCCGCCGTCGCAAGCGCCCAAGCGCGGTAGACGGCCATCACGGTCTTCCCGGTGCCAGGCGTTCCGGTGATGACGTGGCTCCCGTGGAACGGGAGGCCGACGACGGCCTGTTGGTCGGCCCCGAGCTCCAGGAGCGTGGGGACCCTCATGGGAGTTCGACGGAATCGGCCGATTCCGTGAGCGCGGCACGGACGACGTCCCGAAAGAACCCCGGGACCTCGGCGTCTCCGATCAACAGTGTCCTGTCCAGCAGGGAGTTGTCGATCTCGCAGCACGTCTCGGGGAGGAGCGTGCACGCATGACAGGCAGCACGGTTGAGGTTGGCCAGCGACCTGCCCGTCGAGTCCGAGCAGAGAGGGTCCTGCGAGCACCATTGCGCCGATTCGAGCATCCTGATCAGGGTCTCGGCGAGGTACGGCGGCCGGCCCTGGCGGACGAGCCCGCCCAGCGTGCCCTCGGCGTCCCCGGCGGCCGTGTAGATGAACACGCCGGCCTGAGGCGGGAGGTCGCTGCCCGGACCGTGACTCCGGGCGTAGACCCGCTCCCGTAGCGAGGCCGCGTTGTACCCGCTGTCGTACGACAGCTGCCGGATGAAGTGATGGGCCATGGTGTGCAGCATCACGAAGCGGGGGAGGAGCCGCGGACCGGACTTCCCCCTGAGTCGGTCGGCCTTGAACGAGGCGTCCAGGTCGAGCTCGATCCGGCGCGTCCAGTCACGCACCGACTGAAGCTCTTCCCAGTCGCGCAAACGCTGCTCGTCCACGGCGATGAAGATCCCCTCGCCGTAGGTCTCCACGGCCGGCAGCCATTGGGTCCGGCTGCGCGTGTTGACCGAGACGACACGTCCGCCCTCGCCGTCCTCGCCGTCGCCGGAACTCGGCTCGTACCGGGTGAACCCTTCGAGCGCACGTACCTCGCGCACCCGGTCCGCGACGACGACCGCGGAGACGCGGGCGTCGAGTTCCCGCATCGAGTCGACGTCGTCGTGCTCGATCCCGAGGTGGGTCGGGCGCACGGAGAACGTCTTCGACCCGGCCACGGACCCCGGGTCGGAGAAGGCCGCCCATTCGGCGACACTCAGGTCGTCGTCGGCATCGGACGCGGACGGGCTCGACGCGGAATCGTGGACGTGGCGGCGTCGGATGGACTCCACGAGATCCTCCGGCACCTCGCACTGGTTGGCGATCACCGTCCGGAACGCATCGAAGGCAGGGCCACCCTCGGCGCTGATGAAGTCCAACCAAAGGGGGCTATTGGTCACCCTTTGAGCTGCTTCGTCCCCCTCGGACAGGCCTGCGGGTGCGGGAATGTCGAGAGCGGAGTGCGTGATCGGGAAGTACACGTTGGAGGCACCGCGCTGCACCGCCTGAGGTGACTCCTCGCACGCGTCTGCCTCATCGGAGTCGGATTGCCAGGGGTGGGTTCCGGGGCAGCGCAGGTTCGTCTGCTTGAGGATGTTCCGCTGGCTGATGCCCGCCAGATTGCGTTCGGCCTTGCACACGGCGCACACGACGCACAGGGCTTCCAACCCGGAAGAATCGGGGGTGGCGACGAATCGGAGGCGGAGCACCTGGCATTGGCGCTGGTCATGGCCCTGGCCCCGGGAGTGAGCCCAACGGCGCCAGTCGATGTCGGCCATATGGCCTGCCCTGCAGACCTGGATGAAACGCATCGGGGCCAGCTGCGGCCTTCCGGGACAACGACCGCAGGTCGGCTGCTTGTCGCGCTGCTCGCGATCAGGGCGCCAGAGCAACATCTCCCTGCACTGCGGGCAGAACAACCATTTGGGGAACCGTACGTACGCCGGCCCGATCCGGGACGCGTAGGCGGCCTTCCCGGAGGGGATGACGGGGGCCGAGCGGAACTCGAGGACCCCCAGCTTCGCGGCGAGTCGAGGCGATTCCACTCGGTCCCCGTTGGCCGCCCAGCTCCGGATGTCGGCGGCCACGAACGATTCGCCTCGGAGGTCGATGATCCCGCCGACGCCGAAGGGGACGATGGTCTGCGCTCTGCGGACCTTGCGCCGGATGTCCTTCACGCCCTCATGCTCCCTTCACGGCGACGAGGCATTCGCGGTCGACGTTGCGCATCGACTGAGCCGTCCCCCACAGACCGTCCTGCTTGCCGAAGTCGGTGAGGAGGGACGGATGTGACCGCCCCTGGGGGCGGTAGTAGAGACGGCTGCCCTCACCGCGCGCCACCTCGGCTTCCTGCTGCCAGGCTTCGATCAGCGAGTCCAACTCTTGGGCGGCGTCGTCGGCCTCGTCCGGATCGGCCCTGCGTACGTGATTCACCACGAGGTCGCGGACACGGGCGACCTCGGCCGGGTGATCGAGCACGTCCCCGGCCTTGTTCTCCGCGTTCAGACCGATTCCGTGGCGAACCAGAATGGTGAGCACCGCGTGCAGTGCGCGGCTGCGAGCGGGTGCGGACCACGGGGTGACGCTGGTCGGTTCGACATGGCGGTAGAGCGCGCGGTGGTAGACACCGAACGACTCGTAATGGGACCGGTCGCGGGGCTTGGACGAGCGGAAGAGCGTCACGATCAGCCCCGGCACATGACGGCGGCCGACGCGGCTGGTGGCCTGGATGTACTCCGATGTCGTCTTGGGCTGCCCGTTCATCAGCATGAGGCCGAGCCGGGGTACGTCGACACCGACGGAGAGCATGTTGGTCGTGGCGAGGAAGGAGACGCATCCCGCTTCCTTGAAGCTCTTGCCCAGGCGCTCCAGGAGCCGTGGCTGGGCGGAGCGCGGAATGTTACTGGTGAGCTCGACCACCGAGTCGTCGTCCAACCCGCGCCGCCGGGAGTCGTCCTTCGTCAGATGCTCGAGTCGCGCGGGAATGTCGTCCCTCGCGATCGTGACGGTACGTCCGAGTTCCCGCAGGCTGTTGTGGTACGCGACCGTGGTCCAGTACGCGTCGCGGACGGAGTCGTCGTCGCAGATCTCCTTCGGGGCCTGCAATCCCGCGGCCCCCACGTGGACGGTCGCCGTGGAGGCCGTGTGTCCCTGCGCCATGACACCGACGTACAGGCGTCCGGGCTTGTCCGTGTCGGGCGAGGCGAAGTAGGAGTGACCGGCCTTGATGCCGGCCGGTGGGAAGAGCTGCGCCGGGCGACCGTACAGACCGCGAATCTGGTCCCGCGAGCGGCGGATCGTGGCGGTCGAGGCGATGACCTTGGGCGCGGGGCCCTTCCAGGAGCAGAGTTCGAGTACGGCCGATTCGTAAAGACCGACCATCGTCCCCAAGGGACCGCCGAGCAGGTGCAGCTCGTCCTGGATCACCAGTGAGGGCGGGCGCCTGTCGTCTCCGCCGAAGAGGTTCCCCGCCTCCGGCTCCCACGCCAGCCGCGCGAACTTGTCCACGGTGCCGAGGAGGAAGGTCGGCGGTTCGGCGTAGATCTGTTCGTCCACGACGGACACCGGAAGGCGGTCGTGGAAGGCGCAGGAGGCGCGTGGGCAGAAGAACTCGGTGATGACGCCGTCCGCCCGGATACCGAAGTCCCGGTCCTGCCCGTGGCGTTCCGGGACGATCTCCGTTCCGCACCAGGGACAGCGCTCCAGCAGGAAACGGTCATCGGGCTGGTTCATCTGCTTCAGAGCGCCGAGCTCGTCCTGCGCGGCGGAGATCCTGTTGGGCGTCGTCTCCATGCCGACCCAGAGACCGATGGAGATCGGTTCCTGCCCGAGATCGACAGGGAGCGGCCCGTCGCGCCCCAGCCTGATGAACTCCAGGGCGCAGATGGCCGTCGCCGTGCGCTGGAACTGCTGCGTGGTGAGCAGACTCAGCGTGTACCGGCTGAGAACCGCGGTGCCGCCGCCCTCCGCGCCGTACCGCAGCCGGCGCCAGAGGATCTCGAAGCAGGCCGTCAGGAGGTACGCCTCGGTCTTGCCTCCACCCGTGGGGAACCAGATGAGGTCGACCGTGCGGCGGTCCTCGTGCTCGGGGTTCATCAGCCCTTCGACGACGAGCAGGAAGTACGCCAGCTGGAACGGATGCCAGGCGAGGTCACCCGAGGGCTCGGTCAGTTCGAGCACCTCGCTGTCGCGTCGACGTCGGCTGCCCGCAAGCTCCGGGAGACTGTGCAGCATCTGGAGCGCCATGGCCCGATTGGCCAGGCGGAACGCCTCGCGCGCCTTGGCCCCTGACGGAGTCGGCGCGGTGAGCGCTTCGACCCCTGACGTCATGCGGCCGATCGCGTCATCGATGCGGCCGAGGATGCGTTCGGCGGGTGCGGCGGCCCAGAGCGGCAAGGACTCCGCGTCCGCCTTCTGGGTGTCGAACCACTTGCCGTAGCCCAGGACGAAGGAGTGCAGCTCGGCTCGGAGGTCGGACGCGTCGAGCCCGGCCTGGGACAGATGCGCGAGATTGAGCACCGGCAGGTCCCTGGGCCCGTCGGGCTTGATGTGCTCGACCACCTGCTTCGGCATCACCTGAGCCCGCACGGTGGTGACGTCGCCGTGCCGGTCGTCCCACTCGACGGCGCATCCGTGTCCCACGGCCCTGGTCACGATGTGCCGGTACTGGACGCGAAGCTCCTGCTCCTCCTCGTCGCGGCTGTTCAGGCGGGTGCTCGGGTACTCGAGGATCGTCCCGTCGACCGTCGTCACCTCCAGCTGGGCCTGGAAGAGCATCAGCTCCCGGTCCTTGTACGTGCTCTCCTCTTCGCTGTGCGCGTTGGCCAGTACGCACGTGACGAGATGCCCCGAGCCGCACGGCCGCCAGCGGACATGGAGCCGCCCGTGGCCGTCCAGTACGGGGATGGGAGCCGTCTGCTCCAGAGTGACGGGCTTGGCGTCCGAGAGTCGCGGTTGCCGCTGCCAGCTGCGCCGCCCGCCCACGCGGAGTGTGGCGTACCGGGAGGCCGCGCAAGTGACGAGAATCTGTCGGGAGTTGGTGAAGAACGAGAAACCGAGGGACGAAGGGAGCCACGCGTTGGCCTCGGCCACCGGATCGTCGGCGAAGCCGTCCTCCTCTCCGTGACCGGCCGCGGTCTCGTCGAAGAGCTGCTCGCCTTCCTCCTGGGAGTGTTCGAGCATCGAGGCGCCGCGCGGGTACAGCGTGCCCATGAGATAGCGCCGGTCGGGCGGGTCGACGAGCGTCTCGTCCTCACCCGTCGCCGGCCCCACCAACTGCCGGCGGAGGTACGCCACGAACCGGTCGCGATGGTCTGCGAGCCGTGCCGCATCATCGGTCACTTGAGACGCCCCTTCCCGGTCAGCATGGCCACGCCCAGCTTCTTCAGCACCTGTCGGGTCTCGGGGCGACAAGCGACCCAGAGCTGGGCGCGGGCCCGGGTCCAGGCGACGTAGAGCGCGTCGAGTCGGTCCTCGAGATGCTCGGGTTCGAGGTCGACGAGACAGACGACGTGGTTCTCGTGGCCCTTGAAGTCGGCCACGGACGACCAGGTGGGACGGTGCTTGGTGCGGTCGGTCCCCACGACGTCGACGAAGCGCTCGATCTTGGACGCGCGCTGCGACAGGCGCGCCGAGCTCGATTCCCAGTCCCCGGACGCGGACAGCAGTGTGACGTCCCGCGGTGAGACTCCCTGCTGCACGAGTTCGTTCACGTAGGCGTCGAGAGCGGTGGCCTCGTCCTGGGCATCGCGCACGTCGACGAAGCGGACCGGCTCGCCCTCCCCGGCGGAGGCGACGCCCAGGTCCGCACCCGTGTAGAAGTGGACCTGCTTGACGATCTGCACGGTGTTGCGGCAGTTGCGCTTCATCGGTCCGTAGACGGAACCGAGAGGACGCAGGTATTCCCATGCCTCGGGGTCGTAGGCGTCCGGTGCCAGCACCTGGTTGTTCGGATCCGACATGAAGATCCAGTGCCCCTCGGCGAGACCGCCGGCGACGAGTTCGTCCAGGGTTCCGAGGTGCTCGAAGGTCATCAGGTCCTGCGCCTCGTCCACGATCAGCTGGTCGAAGGCGCGGCCTCGGACCTCGTCCAGGCGGTCGACGGGCAGGACGGTGATCGCGTCGTCGGCGAGGATCCGGCCCATGTGGGTCGCCAGCGTGGTGCTCGCGCAGGTGAACAGCACGCTGCCGGTGGCGGACTTGCGGCGAGCGGCCTCCGCGGCCAGGAACGTCTTGCCCGTCCCCGCGCCGCCGGTCCAGACGAGACGCGGGTTGGACTCCAACTCGTCAAGTCTGTCGAGTTGTTCGTTGGTGAGCCGTTCGAAGACGACATCGAGGTCCGTCAGTCGCGCCTTCAGGTTCGGCACGAGGTCGAAATCCGGTCGGACGGCATCGAGCATCTTCTTGCGCAGGCCGGGCGGGACGGGAGTCCGAGCCCAGCGGTTCCGCGTCAGCCAGAAGCGAATGGCTCGTTCTATTCCCCGGGCGAGACCACGTCCGCCGTCGTATTCCGTGGCGCCGAGATACTGTTCGGGTTCGTACTCGGTCGTGCGTGGGAGGTCGACGTCCGTGGTGATGACGAGGTACCCGCTGGGGACGCCGAGGTCCCTGAGGTTGCCGACGTGGGCGCCGATCTCGCGATCGAACTCGTGCATCGCTGCGCTGACCTGCGCGAACGGGCTTTCCTTGGGGCCTGATTCGCGACCGGGAGGCCCGAAGAACCACTGCCCCTCGCGGTGGACCACCCTTCCGCCTTTGACCTCGACGAAGAGCAGCATGTCGGGCGTGATGACGACGAAGTCGACCTCCCCGACCCTCTTCTTGTGATGCCGGGGGAGATGAACCGCGTGCAGCGCCACGCTGTGGGCATCGGGAATCGCCTTGAGGGCCGCGAACACGCTGTGCTCGGCCTGGCTCTCGGTGCTTCCCGAGATCTCACTCGGAATGATGCGCATCAACTCTCCCCATGGTCACGCCCGCCCCTGCTCAACGTACCGAACGATGGTTCCTCGGGGCGGGGATCCGGACGAGGAAGTGCCGGCGGGGACGGTCCCGGGAGTGGTGGACTGCGAGGGTGAGGGTACGAAGACCGAGGGCGGGCGCGGGGGCGGGATGACCACGGAACGGAGCGGTGCCTCCGACGGACGGATGAGCGGGACGGGGCGGGACATGCTCGTCGGTCTCATCCGTCGGTTCACGGCCGAGGGGGTGGAACGCCGAACGGCTCTGCTGCAGGTGATGAGGGCTGCGCGCCTCGATTCGGAGGAGACGCACGCGCTGTACGAGGCCGTGACGGCCGCGGAGGTGGCTGCCGAAGGAGTCGAGGAAGAACCTGAGGTCACGAGTGATACGACCTTCGAATCCGACGGCGATGGCCACGAGGTCCTCGACGACGAGGACCCTCGCGAGGGCGAGGGCGAGGGCGAGGGCGAGGGCGAGGACGAGCAGGGCCCGGACCCGGAGGCCTTTCGCGGGACCGTACGGGTCGACGACCCGGATGCCGCTCGTCGTGCCGCTCGGCGGCTGCTCGACATGGATCGGAGACGGGCGAACCCGCAGCGGCACTTGTTGAGTGCTGAGGAGGAAGTCGGGCTCTGCCTCTTGTTCCGAGGGTCCGGAACGTCGTCGGGAGCATTGCCCGACGGATACCTGGCGACCCTGCCGCGGGAAAGCGAGGAGTGCAGGGCCATCTCCGCGATGGTTCTGCACAACGAGCTTCTTGTTCACCGGATTCTGATCGATTTTGGGCACCGCCCGGGCAGTTCCATGTACGAGGATCTCGCCCAGCACGGCAGGATCGGACTCGTCCGGGCCGTGGAGAAGTTCGACGTTTCCCTGGGATGCAAGTTTTCCACCTATGCCACGTGGTGGATTCGGCAACGCATCACGCGAGCGGTTGCCAACGAAGGATCCGCCATTCGACTTCCGGTTCACGTCTGGACCGACGTGGAAAGAGTGCGCAGGAAGGAGCGGTCCTTCCTCGCTCAAGGCAGAGTTCCCAATCTGGACGATCTCGCCTTGGCATGTGAGCTCACTCCAGCAAAGGTGGCGGAGTGTCTGCGGCTGAGTCGTCGGTCGTCGGTCCTGTCGCTTGAGCTACCGGTGAGCGAGAACACCACGCTCGGAGAGCTGGTGGTCGACGAGTTCCGTACGGTGCCGGGACCGGAGCAGGCGCTGTGGTCTCTATTCGAACGCCAGGAGCTGTTCCAACTTTTCGATGCGTGCGTGTTCAACGAGAGAGTCCGTAAAATTCTCCTCCTGCGATTCGGATTCGTCGACGGGACGCCCTGGACGCTGGACGAAATCGGTAAGCGACTCGGAGTCACGCGCGAACGGATTCGGCAGATCGAGAAACGCGCGCTGAAGGACCTGAGGATTCAATTCGGGCTTGACCCCGATGACCCCGAGTCGGAGCGCCGCCGATCGAACGCTGCCAAAAGAATGGCCAGGGAGGCCGCTGCAAAGAGCGCACGACACGAGGGCTCGGGGGAGCGGGAGGAGACGGGGTTCGGTGAGCCGCTGCCGCACGACAGCGGCGGCGGGCCGGAGACGGAGAGCAGTTCCGAGGGGAGAGAGGGAGCGGTGGCCCCGATGGGTTCCGAGTTCGGCCAGTGGTTGGCGGAGCGGATGCGGGAGAGCGGGATGGACGAAGGCGAGCTGGCGGATCGACTGGGAGTGGGGCGAGCGCTCGTCGTGTCCTGGCTCGGCGACGGTTCCACGCCTTCGCCCGACCTGGCGGTCAGGGTGGAGAAGGTCTTCGAAGACGGGGACACGGCCGGTCGGACCGTCACAGCCGTCCCGGAACAGCGCGATGAACTCGAGGAAAGGGAGGTCCTCTGGTACCACCGCCCCGGACACGACGACGGTGGCCGGGAATTCGGCAACGCGGCGGCCTTCGCCTTCGAGGCCGATCTCGAAGTCCTGGCCCGTGAGGCGACCCAGAACAGCCTGGACGAGCGCGACAGGAGGAACGACCTCCCGGTCAGGGTGAGCTACACCCTCCACGAGTTGACCGGTGACGCTCTGGCCCGGTTCCGTACGGCGATTCGCTGGCACGATCTTCAGCCGCACTACGAGGCGGCAGCGGCGCAGGACCAGAAGGTCGGCCGTGTCATCAGCGCCGGATTGCGCGAGATGCTCGAACGAGACCGGCTGGTCCTCCTTCGCGTGGACGACTACAACGCCAACGGGCTGACAGGCGACGACTACGAGGACGGCCGGTTCGCCGCGGTGGTGCGACGCCAACTCGAAAGCCGTAAGTCCGATGCGTCCGCCGGTGGTTCGTACGGACTCGGAAAGGCGACTCTCTGGGCGACCAGCCGTCTGGGGCTCGTGCTCGTGAACTCCACTCTCTCCGAACCGCACGAGGGGCGGACCCGGCGGCGTGTGATCGGACGACTCGATCTGCCGTGGCGGGAGGTGGGCGGCGCGAGATTCGCAGGACCAGCTTGGCTGGGTCGTCCGGATGCCGAGTCGGACAACACCGACGTCGTCCGTTCCTGGTGGGCCGATCAGGCGACCGTCGAGGACCTGCACCTCGCCCGCGAGCGCGAGGATCCCGGCACGTCCTTCTTGATCGTCGGAGCACACGACGTGGCCAGCCTCGTCGAGCCCGGCCCGGATCAGGAAGGCGACGGGGGAGAAGACGAGGACAGCCTGGAGCGCATGCACCAGAGGTTGGTGGGCGCGCTCGGCCGTAACTTCTGGGCCGCGATGACAGAGGGCGGCGGCCGCGGGCCGCTCCTTGAGGCATCCGTACGGACGCTGCGCAACGGCGTGGAGCATCTGCCGGAGGAGCGGGTCGACCCGCAGGTCCATCAACCCGCCCGGTCGCGCGCTCTGCGGGCCTTCCTCAGCGGTACCACCGTGGACCGTCTGACCGAGGCGGGCCAAGTGGCGCTCACTACTGTCGCGTTGAAGGTTCCCGGGAGGGACGGTGTCCCGGACTCGGCCGGTGAGCACCGGGCCGTACTCCTCGTCACCGAGGCCACGGACGCCGACGGCAGGATCAATCAGGTGACCGCGATGCGCGGCAACCGCATGACGGTCAAGACCAGTCGCGTACCCGGCCTGCCCGTGGGGACCAATCCGTTCCAGGCGGTCCTGCTCGTGGGACGCGCGGCGGGGGAGGACGCGCCGTTCGCGGACGAGGCGGAGGAGTTCCTCCGCTCCTCCGAGCCTCCGGAACACAACAAGTGGGGACAGACCGAGGAGTTGAGGATGCGCTACTCGGCCTCGGCCCATCGACGCATCATGTCGCTGACGACGGTGACCAACAAGGCCGTTCACGACCTGGTGGCGATTCCCAAGGAGAAGAAGCCGAGTGGCACGGGCAAGGTGAGCAAGCGGCTCAAGATCTCGGGGAAGCCCGCCGCCAAGGTGCGAGGGACCGTGGCGCCGCCGAAGCTGGACGATCTGGAAGCCGTGATCGACCCGTCCGGTGCCTGGCGGATCACCGCCGAGGTCAAGGTGGCGCCCGGTGAGGTGCCCTGGCGCATGACGCCCGTCGCCAAGCTGGACGTTCGCTCCGGCACCCGCCCGGTCGTCGAGTGGTCCGAGCTCGTCGCCGTCAGCAACTGCGAGGTGCGGGACGGCGTTTTGCACTTCCCGGCAGGGGCTCGCCGCGCCGTCTTCCGAGGCGTCACCGACGTGTCCACGCATCCGGTACGGGCCGCACTGACCGGTCTCGTCGTCGAACTGCAGGAGAGCAAGGGAGGGATCGCGTGAGGGCCTACCCGTACCCCCGACTGGCCGGCGCGGTAACGGCGCGGGTCACGGCCGTGCGGCTGCGCGGTTCCGGCGACAGCCGCGAGAAGTTGGACAGCAAGGCGTACTCCGTGGTCGAGCAGGTCGTGGCCTTGGGCATGGCGGAGCGCGACGACTGGCAGACCGCCCGATTGGCTCTGACCGCGACCGTGCCGGCTCGTGAGATCGAGACGAAGGGCCATTGGTCCGACCTCGCGGTCGTCGCCGTTCTGACGGAGGGCGCCACGAACGCGCGCACCGTCGCCCGCCTGGCGCCCGATGCGGAGGGGGGCAGGGACTGGGTGGGAGAGATCGAGTTCGACCGGGACCACCACCTGGACCGCGCGTCACTCACGGTGCACGTGGTGGCCACGGTCGATGGCATAGAAGGCCGGATCATCGGATCGACGGACCAGGAGTGGATGGTCGACATGTCGGCGGACGCCCCGCTCAGGGACCGTCGCCTCGACGTGAGCACGGTGAGTTTCACCCGTGGCGCCGAGTGGCTGCGGAGCTTCCGGGACGCACCGTGGGTCGTGGACACCTCCGGACGACTGCCGACCGTGCACCTGAACTCGGATTTCGAGGGACTTGTCGCGCTCGTCGAAGGACAGGGCTCGAAGGTGGAGAGCGTGGTGGGCGAGATGCTGCTCGCTCAGATGTGTGCGGACGTGTGGACGGCGGTCTTCCACACCGCCGTCGGTGACCTGGAGATCGAGGATGACGGGACCCCGCTCTTCCCGCCCGACTGGCGAGGAGCGGTGCTCCGCGAGATGCTCCCGGACATCGTTCCCGGGAGGTCGGACGAGGACGCGCTCCGAGAGGTGTACATCCGCCGGATCGGTGAGGGCAGCTGGGCGAGTCTGCAGCCACGAATCCAATACGCCGCCGCTCGTCGTGCCGAAGTACCCCAAGCACTGGCCGGCACCGTCCGCGACATCGAACGACTCGACCAGGAGACCCAAGCGTGACTTCCCGCCCCGAGCACCTGCCGGAACGGCTTGCTCTGATCTCGGACGTACAGGCCGCCCAGTACATCTCCGCAGGGCTCCTCGAAGGGCGCGAGAACGTCCCTTCCATCGCGTTGAACAAGGCGGCCGAGGTCCTGCCCGGCGATGACGCACGACTGCGGTTGCACCGGGTGCGAGACCTGATCGACGAGGCCCTGCTGAGGTTCGGTTCCGGACGCCCCACGGTGGCGGACGCATGGCTGGCGCCGCGCCTGCACGAGACCCTCCGGTTGACACGCCGGGAGGCGGCGGAGAAGAGGCTTTGGACATATCTGGCCCTCGGGGTGGCCCCGGACTACGTGGTCTGGCGCCATTTGTCCGAGCCCAAGGCGGACGGCTCGCGAGGACGAGTCGCGCGGGACAAGTTCGTCGGCCCGCACTACAAGCAGGCGTTCGCCCGACTCTGGTGGGCGGCCGAGCTCTTCCGCGACGGCCCGGACTATCGCCCCGTCGTCGCGGCCTGTGGCAACCAGGACATGCTCAACTCCGCTCTGCGGCTGGACATCGTCGACCATCGCCCCACCGCTCTCGCCCTCGTCGGGCTCATGGAGAGAGGGGTCGTACGGACCGGCCGTGATGTCAACGCGCTGACGCCCGCCGTCAACGCCGCGGCGGCGACGTTGATGTACGACGTCATCGCTCCGGACTCGGAGCGTGACGGGGATCCGATGCGCGACTGGATCGACGGGGCCGAGTCGGCCCTCCCGTCCCTCCGGGGCGAGCTCCCCGACGGGCCGGACGAGCAGCGCGTCCCTGCGGAGGCGGTGCGGATACTGGCCGCCCACTTCGAGGAGCTGTTCGCGGAGGCGCCTGTCAGGGGGCGGACTTCCGACGACGACCGGTGACCTTGTGCGACTCCGGAGGGCACTGGCTCTGATCGCCGCAGCCGATGGCGCGCAGCCCGTCCGTGACGTCCTGGGGGACGGCGGGCCATGAGGTGGCGTCGGCGAGCTCGTCGTCCGAAGGGCGGTCTCCGCGCAGAGCCGTGCTGAGTACGTGCATGCCGAGACGGGGCGGTACCGCATTGCCCACCTGCTGCGCCTGGTCGTTGCCCGACCAGGGGAAGTTGTGCGGGAAGGTCTGCAGGACGCCGGACTCGGGGATGGTGAAGCGGTCGTAGTCCTCCGCCTCGTACGCTTCCTGGCTCTTGTACACCTTGTTCCGGGAGATCTTTCCGGTGACGGTGAAGGCGGGCTCGGAGGACAGGCGCCGACCCCGGTTCTTGGGGTCGCCGCCGGAGCCGTAGTTCGAGACGACGAAGAACCGGGTCTCGCCTCCCGTCCGGAACCGGGACACATCGACGGGCGAGCCCTTCGTGTCGCTCGCCGTGTCGAGGGCCGTCTCCATGGAGAGCCAGCGATCACGAGGCCGGGGACCGTCGGAGTCGGCCGGGAGCATGTCCGCCTGGACGGAACGGCGTTTCCCGCGGTGCACGTCGAAGGCGTGATGACTCGCCTGAGGCGGTTCGATGGCCCCGAGGCCCGGGAGTCGGGCCACGAGCACGGCGCGCGTACGCGTCTGCGGGACCCCGAACTGCTCGGTCTTGAGCTCCCAGAAGTCCGCTTCGTACTTGACGCCCTTGAGTCGCCCTTCGCCGCTTCTCAGGAGCTTCGCGTAGACCTCCCAGAGAGGGAGCACCGCGGGCACCTGCTCCAGGACGATCACCTTGTAGGGGTCGCGGCCCTCCGTGTCGATGGCCTTGAGGAGCCATCGGAGCGGTTCCAGGACCAAGGCGGTGCGCGGGTCCGCGGTGAGGGCGTGCAGATCCTCGTCGATCTTCGCTTCGTCCTCGCCGTCCACGAGTCGGTGGATGAACGTCTTCACCTCCTCCAGGGCCCGCCGGCCCGCGCCTTTCCCCGCGACGGAGAAGGACTGGCAGGGCGGTCCCCCGGCGAGGACGTCGACCGATTTCGGGATCTCGTCGAAACGGCTCTCGCGCATGACGCTCACATCGGCGTGGATCGTCGGCAGTCCCGCCGCGTAACGCGTCTCACACGCGTTCCGATCCCACTCGATACCGATGCTCTTGAAGCCCAGGAAATGCGCGGCGACGTCGAGTCCACCGGGACCTGCGAAGAGGTCCAGGATCCGGATCTCGTCGAGAGGGTGCGCCTGTGTTCCCGGGCTGTTCATAGAGCTGAAGTGTAGCCGGCGCCACGGACAGCGGACGCTGCCGAAGCGGCGTCCCCCAGGGGGCCGGTATCTGTCGGATGGCGTCGTGTCACCGCCTCCTCGGCGCCGGTGGTGCCGCGCGGAGCCGAAGTGCACGTACTTCGTCACGCCGATCATCCGACACCGGCGGACGACGCCGGCGGACATGCGAACCGCTCCGGCGGATGCTGCAATGGGGATAAAGCTCCGTCCGACCAGGCTTTGCCGGACACGACGGCGGGGCGAGGCCGGGTGCGGCCAAGTTCTGCGAGCGGCGTGTCTCTGGAGTGGTGATGAGCGACGTAATCGAAGACATGGGGCCGGTCGACTTTCTGGTCATCGAGTTCCCGGGCAACCGCATGACGGGTGAAGGCTTCCCCCTGCTTCTCGACCTGGTGGACCGCGGCGTCATCCGCGTCCTCGACCTCCTCTTCGTACAGAAGGACGACGACGGGAGTGTCGTCGCCCTGGAGCTGGCGGATCTGGATGGCGACGGCACGCTCGACCTGTCCGTGTTCGAGGGCGCTTCGTCCGGCCTCCTGGGCCAGGACGACCTCGACGAGGCAGGGGCGGCGCTCGAACCCGGCAATTCGGCCGGAATCCTGGTGTACGAGAACCTCTGGGCGGCTCCCCTCGCGCGCGCACTGCGGCGCGGCGGCGCGCAGCTCGTAGCGGGCGGGCGCATCCCCGTACAGGCTCTTCTGGCCTCGCTCGACTTCGCGGAGGCGGCAGAGGGCGACAGGCCCGCGGCCTGACACCCGTGAAGCAAGGAGGACCGACATGCCAGGACTTCTTCGAGGAGTAGCACGCACGGCTGTGGTGGCCGGGACGGCGACCGCGGTCTCCAACCGGGTCTCACGGCGCCAGGCCGGTCGCTGGGCCCGGCAGGAGCCGGCGCAGGCCGAGCCGCAGTACGCACCGCCACCTCCCCCGGCGCCCGCGCCCGCCGCACCGGCCGACGACATGAGCAGCAAGATCGCCCAGCTCAAGGAACTCGGGGAGCTGAAGGACCAAGGCGTACTGACCGAGGAGGAGTTCACGGCGCAGAAGAGCCGGATCCTCGCTTCCTGACCGGGAGACCCACATGTCCAGCAACGTCAGAGGAACCGAGCGTGGCGACGCGGCGCACAGCCCGTCCCAGGGCGGCATGGCCGTCGGGGGATGGGTGGTGTTCGCCGCCGTACTGATGATCTTCGTCGGGTTGATGACCCTCTTCCAGGGCATCGCCGCCATCGCCAAGGACGACGTGTTCGTCACCACGCGCAACTACGTCTACCAGTTCAGCCTGAGCGGCTGGGGCTGGGTCCACCTGATCCTCGGCATCATCATGGTGCTCGCGGGTCTCGCACTGTTCAAGGGCGCCCTGTGGGCGCGCTTCGTCGGTGTCGCGCTGGCAGGCCTGGGCATGATCGCGAACTTCATGTGGCTGCCGTACTACCCGTTCTGGGCGATGCTGCTGATCGCGATCGACGTCATCGTCATCTGGGCGCTGTGCGCCGCACCTCGCCTGCCGCAGAGCTGACCGGCAGGCTTCCCGGTCCACGGGCGGCCCCCGCTCCGTAACGACCGATTGATCGCCGCCGCGCGGCGGGTCGTACGTCCTGCCCACTCGGGGGGCTGGGACCCTACCGGGCATGGCACCGGGAACAGATACTGCCGAAGGCTCCGCGAAGTCGCGACTCGTTCTGCTGGTACTGGCGTCCGGCCAGTTCCTGATGGCGCTCGACAGCTCCGTCATGAACGTCTCGATCGCGACGGTGGCCGAGGACGTCGGCACCACGGTGGCCGGGATCCAGGGGGCCATCACCGCCTACACCCTGGTCATGGCGATGTTCATGATCCCCGGCGGGAAGGTCGGGGCGCTGATCGGCCGCAAGCGGGCCTTCCTCATCGGCTGCGTCATCTACGGCTGCGGCTCCCTGACCACCGCCCTGGCACCCACCCTCACGGTGCTGCTGATCGGCTGGTCGTTCCTGGAGGGCATCGGAGCCTCGCTGATCCTGCCGGCGATCGTGGCGCTCGTGGCAGGGAACTTCCCTACGGAGCGGCGTCCCGCGGCCTACGGTCTCGTCGCCGCGGCCGGTGCGGTGGCGATCGCCTTGGGCCCGCTGATCGGCGGCTTCGCGACGGCGTACTTCTCCTGGCGATGGGTGTTCGCCGGCGAGGTCCTCGTGGTCCTGGGCATCCTCGTCCTCGCCCGTCCGATCGCCGACGCGGTGAGTGAGCAACGGGCCCGCATCGACGGCGTCGGTGTCGTGCTCTCGGCCCTCGGGCTGGGGAGCTTCGTCTACGGCGTGCTCCGCTCCGACGAGTGGGGCTGGTTCCAGCCCAAGCCCGACGCGCCCGCCATCTTCGGGATCTCCCTGACCGTGTGGCTGATGCTGCTGGGCATGGCACTGACCTGGCTGTTCCTCCGCTGGGAGGCCCGCCTCGTCCGGCAGCACAAGGAGCCCCTCCTCGACCCCACCATGCTGCAGAACAAGCAGCTGACCGGTGGGCTGACGATGTTCTTCTTCCAGTACCTCGTCCAGATGGGCGTGTTCTTCCTCGTCCCGCTCTACCTGTCCGTCGCCCTGGGCCTGTCCGCGCTCGCCACCGGCGTCCGGCTCCTGCCGCTCTCGGTGACCCTGCTCGCCGCCGCGGTCCTCATCCCGCGCTTCCTCCCGGACGTCTCGCCCCGACGAGTGGTACGCCTCGGGATCATCGGCCTGCTCCTCGGCGCGGTGATCCTGATGGCCGCGCTCGACGCGGACGCCGGCGCGGAAGTCGTCACGATCCCGATGCTCCTGATCGGGCTCGGGATGGGCGCACTCGCCTCCCAGCTGGGATCCGTCACCGTCTCCGCGATGCCGGAGGCGAAGAGCGCCGAGGTCGGCGGTGTCCAGAACGCCGTCACCAACCTCGGCGCCTCGATCGGCACCGCACTCGCCGGATCCCTCCTGATCGCCTCGCTCACCTCGTCCTTCCTGGCAAGCGTCGAGCAGAACCCGACGGTCCCGGACAGCGTGAAGAGCCAGGCGACCACCGAACTCCAGAGCGGCATCCCCTTCCTCTCCGACGCCCAGCTGGAGAGCGCCCTCGACGAAGCGGGCGCCGACGAGGAACAGACGCAGCAGGTAATGGACGCGAACGCCGCCGCGCGACTCGACGGCCTGCGCGCCGCACTCGCCATCCTCGCCTTCGCGGCCCTCGTCGCCCTGTTCTTCACCCAGCGCATCCCGACCGTCCAGCCCGGGTCGACGAAGCCGTAGCGGCCTCGCCGACCCGGGCCGGCTCATGCGCCGGGAGCCTGGCGCAGCATGTCGAGGAGCCGGAAGTCGCGGATCAGCACGGCGGTGGTGCACTGCGGCTTGAGCCGGGCCTCGCGGGTGAAGGCGTCGCGCAGGAAGGGAGCGAGCCCGTCCGCGGGGTGCGTCTCGAGGACCAGATCGAGCGTGTGGGCCGGGATCTCGTTCAGGCGGAGATCGAGGACATCGGCGGCGGAGCCGAGGTGGATGCCGGCGACTTCGGGGCGGTGGTCGTCCCCTGTGGCGAGGTCGAGATGCAGGCGGATCGCATCGCGAGGGGAGGGGAGGGGAGAGCGGAGGGTCAGCGGTCGACGCGGACGACGGCCGGGGGTGCGTAGCGGCCGGTGAGGATGGCGGGGGTGGGGAGGTACTGGCGCAGGATGAGGCGGAACAGGACGCCGGGCTCGGTGGTGGGGAGCCAGTTCGACTCCTTGTCCGGGCCGGGGTTCTCGCGCTGGAGGTAGAGGGTGAGGGAGCCGTCGGGGCCGTACGTGAGGTCCTTGGTGAGGCTGCCGAGGTGGTAGCGGCCGATCGGGTTCTCGACGAGGAAGCCCTGCGGATTGAGGTACATGGTCACCGACCAGAAGGCGTCCACGGGCGGGAAGTCGTCGGGTCCGAAGCGGAGTTCGTAGCGGTGTTCGCCGGAGAGCGGGTCGCCGTCGCCGTCGAGGATGGCGCCGATGTAGTACGCCTCCTTCGCGCTGTTGGCGAGCAGGCCGATCTGGGCGATCTCCAGGCGGGAGAAGTAGTCGGTGCCCCAGTCGCCGATGGTGTCGACGTCGACCATGACCCAGCCGTTGCGGGACGGGCCGGCGAACGGCATGTCCGCGTACAGGTCGCGCAGCCCGTCCGCGACGGCTCGCCGCAGGCCGTCGACGGCGGCGGGGTGCAGCCCGGAGGGGTCGAAGGGGCGGTGCGGGGTGATGCCGATGCGGGCGATCAGCCCGAGGACGCCGGCGTCGGCGGCCGGGGGAGGGCTCGCGCTCAGGCAGTCGGCGAGCATCCGGTAGAAGTCCAGCGGATCGCCGCCCTCACCGCGCCAGTCACGGGCGGGCGGGTTGACCGAGGGGTCGGGCTTGCCGGTGGCCGGGTCGGCGGGGCGCAGGGCGATCCGCTTCTGCAGGGCCACGGCGGCGGGGACGTCGTCGTCGAGGATCGTGACGCGGGCCAGCAGGCAGACGAGGGGGGTGGGGGCCGTGACGACCCGGGTGATGCCCTCGGGGACGGTGCCGCGCCAGCCCGGCCCGGCCAGCAGGTAGTCGCCTCCGGTGGTGTCGCCCATGCGCGTACCGACGTAGGCGAAGCTGTTGGTGTACATGTCCAGCAGCTGGACGGTGAAGTAGCGGTCGGTGACGGGCGGGACGGTGAGGACCACAGCGCCGTCGGACAGGTCCACGAAGGTGCGCGAGTACGGGGCGTCGACGATCGGCGTGACGAAGTACGTGTCCTTGGGCTCCGCGCGGCGCGGGGTGTGGTGGATCTCGTTGATCGCGCCGAGGTGCGTCGGTGCAGCGGTGTCGACGTGCCACTCCCACAGGCTGCGGTGCATCTCCAGGAGCGGGAAGCCGTAACGGAAGGCCGCCATGCCGAGCCAGTAGCCCTCGTCGGCCCGCGCCTTCTCGTGGGCGGTGGCGATCTGCTGCTTCAACGTCTGCGCGTCCATGCGGACTCCGATCCGATGCACCAATAAGGGAACACAAGCCCTATAACGGTCATCGCTCTCCAAGAGGCCCGCAACCGCGCTCCCTGACGGGGGAGGAGCGTCACCCGTTCGGCCCTGCCTCGGGCGCGGCGCCTGTTCCCCGTGACTCCCCGCTGGATCGGGCACGCGAGGGGCACGGTGATTGTCAGGGTGGCTGCTGAGCCTCCCCACCCTGCTGCTTTGATCAGAGCATGACCCACGCTGATGATCCGGCTGACGACAGATCTGGGCGGATGAGCCGTTCCGTCGTTTTCGGTGCGGCTTCCGTTGCGTTTTGGTTCTGCTGCCCGTTCTGGATGCTCGTCTGGGCTCTGGCCCTGCCGCTCGGCCTCACGGGTCTCGTCCTGGGTGTCATCGAATACCGCGCTGCCGCAAGGCAGGGCGTCAGCCGCGCGCAGCCACTGACCGGCCTGGCGCTCTCGGCGGTGGGTACCGCAGCGGCCGTTGCGTACATGCTCTTCGTGTTCGCACATCCGGACCTGGCAATTCAGGAGTAGGTCGACGGAGCGGCCTTGGGGCGGAGCTGCCACGGTTTGCCGACCTTCGCCGAATACTCGCCCTGACTCCCATCCCGTCTACCGTCGACCTACTCACGCAGATGGACGCGCAGACAGAAACAGGTGAGGCAGCTACCGAATTCGATAGCTGCCTCACCTGCTGTTTTGGCTGTCGGGGTGGCGGGATTTGAACCCACGACCTCTTCGTCCCGAACGAAGCGCGCTGCCAAGCTGCGCTACACCCCGATGTCGCTGCTCTGTTCTTCACGTCGCGGCGACATCGCTTACTTTAGCCCACGCGCGCGCTGAGACGAAATCCGGTTTTCGGAGAGCCGCACCGCAGGTCGGACGCGGTCCAGGCCGACGATCGCGAGGCCGAGGACGGAGAAGACGGCGCCCAGCACGACCGCGTTGGCGAGGACGCCGGCGTAGCCGTGGACGGTGACGTCGAGGAACGGGTACGTGTAGCGGGTGGGGGCGTCCGGGGAGATCAGTTCGCCGCGGATCAGGGCGAAGGCGAAGTAGACGCCCGGGGCGGCGAGCCACTGGGCGGCGTGGCGCCAGCGGAGGGCGCCGGGGAGGGTGAGGAGGAGGAAGTCGACTGCCGCGCCGATCGGGGTGACGGTGTGGAGCAGCTGGTTGGCGACGGCCTTCGCGCCGGTGAGGCGGGCGATCTCGGCGGCCTGGTTGAACTCGCTCGCCTCGTTGTCGAGGATCAGGTGGAAGACGAGCCCGACCACCGTGATGCAGAGCAGGACGCCGCCGGTCCACAGGGCGGGGAGCGGCGGGCGGCGGGTCCAGGCGCGGACGGCGCCCCAGCCGAAGACCACGGCGACCAGGATGTTCGACCAGATCGTGAAGAAGCTCAGGACGACGAGCACGCTCCCGTGGACGCACTCGATGACGATTCCCGTCGCCGCGCACAGGGCGATCAGGCCGCGGAACGCCGCCACGAAGGGGCGGCGCCGGGCGGGGGGTGTGACGGCGGAGGCCGGCACGGTCGACGAGCCTGCGGAGTGGGGCGTGAGCATCCCCCCACCGTAGGTGGTTACGGGCGGGCCGTCAGCGTGAGCAGGGTGACCTCGGGCGGGCAGGCGAAGCGGACCGGGGTGAAGCGGTTGGTGCCGCAGCCCGCCGAGACGTGCAGGTACGAGGTGTGGCGGCCGACGGTGTGCGTGGAGAGCCCCTTCACGCGGTCGGTGTCCAGGTCGCAGTTGGTGACGAGCGCCCCGTAGAAGGGGATGCACAGCTGGCCGCCGTGGGTGTGCCCGGCGAGGATCAGCTCGTAGCCGTCCGCCGTGAAGGCGTCGAGCGAGCGCAGGTACGGGGCGTGGACGACGCCCATCGTGAAGTCGGCCGCGGCGTCGGGGCCGCCGGCCACGCGCTCGTACCGGTCGCGCTTGATGTGCGGGTCGTCCAGGCCGGTGAAGGCCAGCTCGGCCGTGGGCAGCTTGAGCGTGCCGCGGGTGTTGGTGAGGTTCACCCAGCCCGCCGCGTCGAAGGCGTCCCGCAGGCCCTCCCACGGGTTGTGGACGGCGCCGACGACCGGCTTGTTGCCGTTGAGGCCGTGGCGGCCCTGCACCTTCTCCATCAGGTAGCGGGCGGGGTTGCGCAGCATCGGCCCGTAGTAGTCGTTGGAGCCGAAGACGTACACGCCGGGGAACTCCATGAGCGGCCCGAGCGCGTCGAGGACCTCCGGCACCGCTTCGGTGTCGGAGAGGTTGTCGCCGGTGTTGACGACGAAGTCCGGGCGGAGTCCCGCGAGCGACTGGAGCCAGGCCCGCTTCTTGCGCTGGCCGCTGACCATGTGGATGTCGGAGACCTGAAGGACCCGCAGGTCGCGCATGCCGCGCGGGAGTACGGGCACGGTCACCCGGCGGAGCCGGAAGGAGCGGGCTTCGAAGCCCGCCGCGTAGACGAGTCCGGCCGCCGCCGTCGCCGTGAGACCTGCCGTGACCTTGAGGGGGATCCCGTACCGTGCGCGCATCGCACCATCGTCGCAGACCCGGCGGGTGGAAATGTGCGGGCGGGTGGGGTGGGGCACCTGCCACACTTGACCCCATGACCACGCTCAAGGAGAAGCTCAAGGCCGACCTCGACGCCGCGATCAGGGGGCGCGACGAACTGCGTTCCTCGACCCTGCGGCTGACCATCACCGCGATCACCATGGAGGAGGTCGCGGGCAAGTCCAAGCGCGAACTCTCCGACGACGAGGTGCTCAAGGTGATCGCCAAGGAGGCGAAGAAGCGCCGCGAGGCCGCGGAGGCCTTCACCCAGGGCGGCCGTGCCGAGTCCGCCGAGCGGGAGCGCGCGGAGGGCGTGATTCTCGACGCGTACCTGCCGAAGCAGCTCAGCGACGAGGAGCTCGACGGGATCGTCGCGGCGGCCGTCGAGGAGGCGAAGGCCGCGGGCGCCGAGGGGCCGCGTGCCATGGGCGCCGTCATGAAGATCGTGAACCCGAAGGTGGCCGGCCAGGCCGAGGGCGGCCGTGTCGCCGCCTCCGTGAAGAAGCTGCTCGCGGGCTGATCCGCACAGCGGTACGTACGAGGAAGGGCGCCCCACCGGGAGTGGGGCGCCCTTCCTCGTACGTACCGGACCGCTGACGTCAGCGGTTGCCGCGGCGGTTGCCGTTGTTGCCGTCACCGAACAGGTCCGGCGGGATCGTGATCCCGGGGAACGGGTTCGTCGGCGGCTTCGTGGCCCCCGGCTTGTTGTCGCCCGGCTTCTTCGGCTTGTTCGGGCCTTCGTCGCCCTCCTTCTCCTTGTCCTTGGGCTTCTCGGCCCGCGGTACGGAGATGGTGTTGAAGCCCGGCTTCTCGTCGCCCAGCGCGCCCGTCATCGCGATCCGCCAGATGGGGCCGGGGAGGCAGCCACCGCAGACCTTCTCGTAGTAGACGCCGCCGATGGTGAGGTCGAACATCTCGTCGCGCTTGCCGACGTCGTCGCCGACCCAGACGGCGGTGGAAAGGTTCGGCGTGTAGCCGACGAACCAGGCGTCCTTGCGGCCTTCGGTGGTACCGGTCTTGCCCGCGTTGTCGCGGTCGCTGAGGCCGGCCTTCTGGCCCGTGCCGTCCTCGACGACACCCTTCAGCATCTGGTTGATGGTGTCGGCGGTGCGGTCGGACATCGCCCGCGTGCACTTCGTCTGCGGCACGTTCAGCTTGTCGCCGTTGGCGCCCTTGATGGACTCGATGGCGATCGGAAGGCAGTAGATGCCGCGGTTGGCGAAGGTCGCGTAGACGGAGGCCATGTCGAGCGGGGTGCTCTCGAGGCTGCCGAGGGTGGCCGACGGGCTCTGCGCGATGGACTTGCCGAGCTCGCGCTCGTAGCCGACCTTCTTCGCCATCGTCAGCGTCTCGCAGAGGCCGGCCATCTGCTCCAGCTTGGCGAAGTACGTGTTGATGGACTTCCCGAGGGCGCTCGTCATGTCGTACGCCCCCTTCTCCGACTCGAGCTCGTTCTGGACGGGCCATTCGGCGTAGCCCGCCGGCTTGCCGTCGCAGCGCGTGAAGTCGTTCTCCTTCATGGTGATCTTCCACGGCGTGTCGAAGCTCTGCGCCGGGCTCAGACCCTTCTCCAGCGCGGCGGCGGCCGTGATCGGCTTGAAGGTCGAGCCGACCGGGAAGCCGTACGTGGTGCCGCCCATCTTGCTGCCGACGGCGAGGTTGAGCGTCGTCTGGTGCTGCTTCTGGTCCAGGCCGTACGGGCGGGACTGGCCCATCGACAGGATCTTGCCGGTGCCGGGCTCGACCTGGACGACGGCGGTCGCGACCCCGTCGTCCTTGTTGACCTTGGCCACGGCTGCCTCGTTGGCCGCCGCCTGCGCCTTCGGGGAGAGCGTGGTCCTGACGGTGAGACCGCCCAGGTTCCACAGCTTCTGCCGCTCCTCGGCCGTCTTCCCGAAGACCGGGCTGGACAGGATCGTCTTGCGGACGTAGTCGCAGAAGAAGCCGGCGCCGTCGACGGCGGTGATGCAGCCGTTCTTCGGCGTCTTGACCTTCAGCTTGAGCGGCGCGGCCTTCGCCTTGTCCGCCTCCGCCTGGCTGATGTCCTTCACGTCGGCCATCCGCTGGAGGACCACGTTGCGGCGCTTGGTGGCTTCCTGGATGTCGTTGATCGGGTCGTAGCGGCTCGGCGACTGGACGAGACCGGCCATCATCGCGGCCTCGCCCAGGGACAGGTCGGCGGCCGGCTTGGAGAAGTACCGCTGGGAGGCGGCCTCGATGCCGTACGCCTGCTGACCGAAGAACGTGATGTTGAGGTAGTTCTCGAGGATCTTCTTCTTGCCCAGCTCCTCCTCGACCTGGATCGCGAACTTCAGCTCGCGGACCTTCCGGCCGATGGTCTGCTGGGTGGCCTGCGCGACCTTCTCGGGGTCGTCGCCCGCCTCCTCGACGAAGACGTTCTTCACGTACTGCTGGGTCAGCGTGGACGCGCCCTGCGCGACTCCGCCCGACTGCGCGTTGCGGTTGATCGCGCGCAGCACGCCCTTGAGGTCGATCGCCCCGTGCTCGTAGAAGCGGCCGTCCTCGATCGCGACGATCGCCTTCTGCATGTACGGGGAGATCTTGTCCAGCGGGACGACCTTCCGGTCCCGCGAGTACACCGTGGCGAGGAGCCCGCCCTCGGCGTCGAGAATGGTGGTGCGCTGACTCAGCGGCGGGGTCTTCAGGTTGGAGGGAATCTCGTCGAATCCCTCGACCGTGCCCTTCGCGGCCAAGCCGAGTGCTCCGGCCGCGGGCAGGGCGATGCCTGCCAGCACGGCTCCGGAGAGCACACTGACACCGAGGAACTTGGCGGCCTGCTGGGTCCCGGTCAGACCACCGCCCGAGCGCTTCTTTGCCATGGGGGCAGCCTACGTTCTCATTCGCCGGACACGCGTATATGCCTTGGCCTAAGCTGCTCACAACTGTCACAGCAGTGCGGTCTCGCATCAAGACCCGTGCGTGACATCGACATGAATTCCCGTGACCCCGAAACACGGGAAGCTCGTGTCCGTTTCCGGACCATGCGTCACCCGGTGTCCGAAGTGGCACCGGTGAGGAAGGGCGTATCCAGGCGGTATGTCCCCTATCACACGCATGTCCTTCGATCACTCCCCTGGGTGATCTGACGCGCACGCATAGTCCGTTCGGGCCATTCAAGATTGGGCCCGAAGGGGGTGTTGCGCTGTGCCCACCTTCCGTAACGTCCCAACTGGCAGCGGTGAATATGCCGCTGCCGCCGTGGGGGAGCCTCGATTCGGGAGAGGACGGCGCCGGTATGGGCTGGGTAGCTGACTGGAGTGCGCAGGCGGCCTGCCGCACTACCGATCCGGATGAACTTTTCGTGCAGGGAGCGGCACAGAACAGGGCAAAGGCGGTGTGCACCGGATGTCCGGTGCGGACCGAGTGCCTGGCCGACGCCCTCGACAACCGCGTGGAGTTCGGTGTGTGGGGCGGCATGACGGAGCGCGAGCGCCGTGCCCTGCTGCGCCGACGGCCGACCGTCACCTCGTGGCGCCGGCTCCTGGAGACGGCGCGGACGGAGTACGAGCGGGGTGCGGGCCTGCTGCCCGTGGCGATCGAGGACGACGCGACGTACGAGGCGTACGCCGCGGTCGGCTAGTCCCGACAGGGACGGCCACTCGGCTCAGGCCGAGGGCATCCGACCGGCCGTGAGCCGGTCACCGATGGCCCGCAGCCCGGCGAGGTCGTGCACATCGCCGGGCAGGGCGGCCACTTCGGCCACCGCCACCTCGGGGTGGAGCGCGGTGAAGCGGTCGCGCGTGCGCTGCTCACGCGCGAGCACCCGCATGCGCTCGGCATGCAGGCGCAGAAGTCCCGCGGTGAGATGTCGTACGTCCGTGTCTGCGGGTGCGTCCGTGTCCACGCGTACGTCGATGTCGTCGCGTACGGCGATGTCGTCTGCGTCTACGTCGGGGTGCTGTGCGGCCGGTTCGGCTGTGGGGGCAGCCTCGGGTACGGAAGATACGACGGCGGCGGTGGCGAGGTCTGACGGCTCGGGCGACGTGGCCGGGGAGCCACTCCGTCCAGTCTTCCCGCCCCCCTGATCCGTCATGCGCCCCTCGTCAAGATTTTCCGCGGCCGCCCGCGCCCGCTCGGCCGACAGGCCGGCCGCGCCGCTGCCGTGGACGCGGTTGAGGACGAGACCGGCCAGCGGCATCTCCTCGGCCGCCAGCCGCTCCACGAAGTACGCGGCCTCGCGCAGCGCGTCCCGCTCCGGCGTGGCGACGACGAGGAACGCCGTGCCCGGGGCCTGGAGCAGCCGGTACGTGGCGTCGGCGCGGGTCCGGAAACCGCCGAACATCGTGTCCATCGCCGCCACGAACGTCTGCACGTCCTTGAGGAACTGGCCCCCGAGCAGCTTCCCCAGCGTCCCCGTCATCATCGACATGCCGACGTTGAGGAACTTCATGCCGGCCCGGCCGCCCACCTTCGCCGGGGCCATGAGCAGCTTGATGAACTTCCCGTCGAGGAAGGACCCCAGGCGCTTCGGCGCGTCGAGGAAGTCCAGGGCGGAACGGGACGGCGGCGTGTCGACCACGATCAGGTCCCACTCGTCGCGCGCCCGGAGCTGGCCCAGCTTCTCCATCGCCATGTACTCCTGCGTACCGGCGAATCCGGCCGACAGGGACTGGTAGAAGGGGTTCTCCAGGATCGCCCGGGCCCGCTCGGGGTCCGCGTGCGCCTCGACGATCTCGTCGAAGGTCCGCTTCATGTCCAGCATCATGGCGTGCAGTTCGCCGCCGTCGGAGCCCTTGATTCCGTCGACCTTGCGGGGCGTGTTGTCGAGGGAGTCGATGCCCATCGACTGCGCGAGCCGCCGCGCCGGGTCGATGGTGAGGACGACGACCCGCCGGCCGCGCTCCGCCGCCCGCACGCCGAGCGCCGCCGCCGTGGTCGTCTTGCCGACCCCGCCCGCGCCGCAGCAGACGATGATGCGGGTGCCCCGGTCGTCGATGAGCGGGTCGAGTTCAAGGACGGGGACCGCGTCGAGCCCGGTCGTGTCGGGACGGGGCGCGTCGAGCCCGGTCGCGTCGAGAACCTTCTCCGTCACGCGCCCACCCCTTGCTTCCGCAGTTCCTTCGCCAGCCGGTAGAGCCCCGCGATGTCCCCGCCGTCCCCGAGGAAGGGGAGTTCGTACGCGGGCACGCCGATGCCGTCCAGGACCGCGCGCTGCTCCCGCTCCAGCTCCACCCGGCGCGCGTGCTCCGCCGCCTGGTCGAGGAGCGGTTCGACGAGCCGCGTGCCGCCCGGGACGCCGACGGAGGCCAGGCTCCGCGCGATCGCGTCCCGGTGGTCGCCGGAGGCGGCCCGTACCGCCGCCTCGTCGAGGACGTGCGGGCGGACCATGTTCACCACGACCCGCCCCACCGGCAGTTCGGCCGCGCGGAGTTCCGCGATGCCGTCCGCCGTCTCCTGGACCGGCATCTCCTCCAGGAGCGTCACCAGATGGACCGCCGTCTCGGGGGACTTGAGGACCCGCATGACGGCCTGCGCCTGGTTGTGTATCGGGCCGATCCTGGCGAGCCCCGCCACCTCGTCGTTGACGTTGAGGAAGCGGGTGATGCGGCCGGTGGGCGGCGCGTCCATGACCACGTGGTCGTAGGTGTGGCCGCCGTGCTTCTCGCGCCGCCGCACCGCCTCGCACGCCTTGCCGGTCAGCAGGACGTCCCGTACCCCCGGGGCTATCGTCGTCGCGAAGTCGATCGCGCCGAGCTTCTTCAGTGCCCGCCCCGCCCCGCCCAGTTTGTAGAACATCTGGAGGTAGTCGAGGAGCGCGCGCTCGGCGTCGATCGCCAGCGCGTACACCTCCCCGCCGCCCGGCGCGACGGCGATCTTGCGTTCCTCGTACGGAAGCGCTTCCGTCTCGAAGAGCTGTGCGATGCCCTGTCTGCCTTCGACCTCGACGAGGAGGGTGCGTTTGCCCTCCGTCGCGAGGGCGAGCGCGAGGGCGGCGGCGACCGTCGTCTTACCGGTACCGCCCTTGCCGCTGACGACCTGGAGCCTGCTCACGCTGTCGAGCCTAACCACTGGCGGCGGCGCCCAATCAGGAGGCCGCCCCGCGGCAGCGGATACAGTCGCCTCCATGACCAAGTGGGAGTACGTCACGGTGCCGCTTCTGGTGCACGCGACGAAGCAGATTCTGGACACCTGGGGCGAGGACGGCTGGGAGCTCGTCCAGGTCGTGCCCGGGCCGAACAACCCCGAGCAGCTCGTGGCCTACCTGAAGCGGGCCAAGTCGTGAGCGGGGCCGTCGAGGCGAGGCTCGCCGAGCTCGGCCTGACCCTGCCGGAGGTCGTGCCGCCGCTGGCCGCCTACCAGCCGGCCGTGCAGTCGGGCGTGTACGTCTACACCTCGGGCCAGCTCCCGATGGTCGGGGGCAAGCTCTCGGTGACCGGCAAGGTCGGCGACGAGGTCACCGCCGAGGAGGCCAAGCAGCTCGCGGCCACCTGCGCGCTGAACGCCCTCGCGGCCGTGAAGTCGGTCGCCGGTGACCTGGACCGGATCAAGCGGGTTGTGAAGGTCGTGGGCTTTGTCGCCTCCGCCTCCGACTTCACCGGGCAGCCGGCCGTCATCAACGGCGCCAGCGAGCTGCTCGGCGCGGTCCTCGGCGACAAGGGCGTGCACGCGCGCAGCGCCGTCGGCGTGGCCGTGCTGCCGCTCGACGCGCCGGTCGAGGTCGAGGTCCAGGTGGAGCTGGTCGAGGCCTGACGGTGGTCTGATCGAGGTCCGACATGGGCCTGATCGCCCGCCGTCCTCAGCAGTTCGTGACGAGAGCCGGTGCCTTCGAGGGAAGGAACCGGCTCTCGTGCATTCGAGTGCTTGCGCATAGCATCCGCCCATGTCGAATGCTCAGCCGAACGGTCAGTGGTACCCGCCGGAATGGCCCGACCGCATCCGGGCCCTCGCCGCGGGCGAGCTCACCCCGGTGAGCCCCCGGCGGGCCGCCACCGTGCTCCTCCTGCGGGACGGGGCCGCGGGGCCCGACGTGCACATGCTGCGCCGTCGCGCCTCGATGGCCTTCGCGGGCGGCGCGTACGCCTACCCCGGCGGCGGGGTCGACCCGCGCGACGAGCAGCCGGTGCGCTGGGCCGGGCCCTCCCTCGCCGTCTGGGCCGCGCGCCTCGGCTTCGACGAGGGCGACGCGGCGCAGGCCCAGGCCGTGGTCTGTGCGGCCGTACGCGAGACGTACGAGGAGGCGGGCGTCCTGCTCGCCGGGGAGACCGCGGACACCGTGGTCGGCGACACCACCGGCGAGGACTGGGAGCGCGACCGGGAGGCGCTCGTCGCCCGGGAGCTGTCCTTCGCCGACTTCCTCGACCGGCGCGGGCTCGTCCTGCGCTCGGACCTGCTCGGCGCGTGGGCGCGCTGGATCACGCCCGAGTTCGAGCAGCGGCGGTACGACACGTGGTTCTTCGTGGCCGCGCTCCCGGCCGGGCAGCGCACGCGGAACGCCTCCACGGAGGCGGACCGCACGGTCTGGATCCGCCCGGCGGAGGCCGCGGCCGGCTACGACCGCGGCGAGCTGACGATGATGCCGCCGACGATCTCGACGCTGCGGACCCTGGAGCCGTACGGCACGGCCGCCGAGGCGCTGGAGGCGGCCGGGGGCCAGGACCTGACCCCCGTGCTCGCACAGGCGCGCCTGGAGGGCGACGAGCTGGTCCTGAGCTGGCCTGGGCACGAGGAATTCACCAAGATCATCCCCGTCGGGGGTGAGGGATGAGCGACGCCGCCGCCCTGCCCGGGCAGCCGCGCGGGCTCGTCGTCTCCGGCCCCGCGACCGCCCGCGCGGTGAACGTCCTCGCGCCGAACCCGTCCGCGATGACCCTCGACGGCACGAACACCTGGCTCCTCTCCGAGCCCGGCTCCGACCTCGCCGTCGTCGTCGACCCGGGTCCGCTCGACGAGGGCCATCTGCGCCATGTCGTCGAGACCGCGGAGAAGCTCGGCAAGCGGGTCGCGCTCACCCTGCTCACCCACGGCCACCCGGACCACGCGGAGGGCGCGGGCCGCTTCGCCGAGCTGACCCGGACCGCCGTGCGGGCCCTCGACCCGGCGCTGCGGCTCGGCGACGAGGGGCTCGGCGCGGGGGACGTGGTGGCGGTCGGCGGCCTGGAGCTGCGGGTCGTCCCGACGCCCGGGCACACCTCCGACTCGCTCTCCTTCCACCTGCCCGCCGACCGGGCGGTGCTGACGGGGGACACGATCCTCGGGCGCGGCACGACGATGGTCGCGCATCCGGACGGGCGGCTCGGCGATTACCTGGACTCGCTGCGGCGGCTGCGCTCCCTCACCGTCGACGACGGGGTGCACACGGTCCTGCCGGGGCACGGGCCGGTCCTGGAGGACGCGCAGGGGGCCGTGGAGTTCTATCTGGCGCACCGGGCGAACCGGCTCGCCCAGGTCGAGACGGCGGTCGAGAGCGGCCACCGGACGGCGGCGGAGGTCGTCGCGCACGTGTACGCGGACGTGGACCGCTCGCTGTGGCCGGCGGCGGAGCTGTCCGTACGGGCGCAGCTGGAGTACTTGCGGGAGCACGGCCTGGTGTGAGGGGCGGTCGGGGCGGGGCGGGGCCGGTCGGAAGGGCAGGCGCCGCCGAGTGGTCACGATCCGGGCCGGGGAGTTGTCACGATCCGGAACCGGGCTGGCCCCCGGCGCGTCGGTCGTCTTGACCTGTGCTTTACGCTCCGCTTACTTCTGGCCGTAGCTTTCGGGGGGATCGCCCGTGTTCGTCATCGCCATTCTGCTGCTCATCGCCGCAGTGGTGCTCTTCTTCGTCGCACGTTCCAACGACTCGAAGGGCCTGAAGCTCGGCGCCGTCGGTGCGGTCGTCGCCGGCCTCTTCTCGCTCGTCGTGAGCATGACGTACGTGATCAGCGCGTACGAGGTCGGCGTGCCGGTCGCCTTCGGCAAGGTCGGCTCGCCCATGACCTCCGGCATGCACGTGAAGTCGCCGTTCACCGACGTCACGACCTTCTCCACCCGCCCCGTCGACCTCAACCTCTCCGACAAGGACGTCGTCGAGGTCCGCTCCTCGCAGGGCGGCGTCATGTACGCCGAGGTCACGGTGAAGTGGGCCGTCGTCCCGTCCAAGTCGGTCGAGCTGTACAAGCTCGCTGGCAGCGAGGACGCCATCCAGCAGCGGCTCGTCTACCCGGACAGCCGGGAGATCGTCCGCAACGTCTTCGCCCGCTACACCAGCGAGCAGGGCTACGCCTCCGACCGCGAGAAGATCAACGCCGAGATCGGCGCCCTGATCAAGGAGCGCCTCGTCCCGCGCGGCATCGACGTGACCACGGTCAACCTGCGGAACGTGAAGCCCTCGGACTCGCTCCAGGGCCAGATCGACCGCAAGATCCAGCAGCAGCAGTCGACCGAGCGTGCCCTTGAGGCCGCCCGCACCGCCAAGGCCGAGTCCGACCGGCGCCGGATCGAGGCGGAGGGCATCGCCCGCGCCAACAAGATCCTCAACGACTCGCTGACGGACAAGGTCCTCATGAACCAGTGCATCGACGCGTTCAAGGAGGCCGCGGCGAAGAACCCGATCTACACCGTGCCCTGCGCGAACGGCGGCTCGGCCCCGGTGATCGTGGACGGCTCGAAGCGCTGACCGCTCCCTGACATGCGGAAAGGCCGCCCTGGTCCGATGGCCGGGGCGGCCTTTCCGTACGTACGGAGGCGCTGGAGGTGCTTGGCGCTTACCGCGAGCGCTTCGCGAGGCGCTCCACGTCCAGCAGGATCACGGCGCGGGCCTCAAGGCGCAGCCAGCCGCGCTGGGCGAAGTCGGCGAGCGCCTTGTTGACCGTCTCGCGGGAGGCGCCGACCAGCTGGGCCAGCTCCTCCTGGGTGAGGTCGTGGACGACGTGGATGCCCTCCTCGGACTGCACGCCGAAGCGGCGCGACAGGTCGAGGAGCGCGCGGGCGACACGGCCCGGCACGTCGGAGAAGACCAGGTCGGACATCTGGTCGTTGGTCTTGCGTAGCCGGCGGGCGACCGCGCGGAGCAGCGCGGTGGCCACCTCGGGGCGGGCGTTCAGCCAGGGCTGGAGGTCGCCGTGGCCGAGGCCGAGCAGCTTGACCTCGGTCAGCGCCGTGGCCGTGGCGGTGCGCGGGCCCGGGTCGAAGAGGGACAGCTCACCGATGAGCTCGCCGGGGCCGAGGACCGCCAGCATGTTCTCGCGGCCGTCGGGGGAGGTGCGGTGCAGCTTCACCTTGCCCTCGGTGACCACGTACAGGCGGTCACCGGGGTCGCCTTCGTGGAACAGCGCGTCGCCACGGGCGAGCGTCGCCTCACTCATCGAGGCGCGCAGCTCGGCGGCCTGCTCGTCATCGAGCGCCGCGAAGAGCGGGGCGCGCCGCAGAACGTCGTCCACGAGTTCTCTCCATACTGTCGACCTGCTCAAAGGACCTGGGTCCCATGATGCCGGACGCACAAAACAGTGCGATCAATCACAACAAGTTTGACGCACTTGGCTACCCGTGCGTACGGCAGGGGCCCGATTGGGGTCCGATCGGCCATGCCCGGGGCGGATGTCGGTGGTGGCCCCTAGGCTGGCCGGGTGTCCAACTCGCCGGTGAGAGCGCAGGCCAAGGGGGCTGAAAGAGTGTCGGGCGAAGGTAATTCCGCCGTGGGCGAACACGGCGTGTCGAAGCGGGCGAAAGCCTCAAATCGGACGGATGTGGGCTCCAAGGAGACCTCTAAGACGACCTCCAAGGCGATCTCCAAGGCGACCAAGTCGGCCAAGCCCGCCAAGGTCGCCCCGGCCAAGCCCGCCCCCGCCAAGGTCGCCCCCGCCAAGCCGGCCAGGCCCGTCAAGCCCGAGTCGCGGCTCGCGATGGTCCGGCGGGCGCGGAAGATCAACCGCGAGCTGGCCGAGGTCTTCCCGTACGCCCATCCGGAGCTCGACTTCCGGAACCCCTTCGAGCTGGTCGTCGCCACGGTCCTCTCCGCGCAGACCACCGACCTGCGGGTCAACCAGACCACCCCCGCCCTCTTCGCGAAGTACCCCACGCCCGAGGACCTCGCCGCCGCCGTGCCGGAGGAGGTCGAGGAGCTGATCCGCCCGACCGGCTTCTTCCGGGCCAAGACCAAGTCGATCATGGGCCTGGCCGCCGCCCTCAGGGACGACTTCGGCGGAGAGGTCCCCGGCCGCCTTGAGGACCTCGTCAAGCTCCCCGGCGTCGGCCGCAAGACCGCGTTCGTCGTCCTCGGCAACGCCTACGGCGTCCCCGGCATCACCGTCGACACCCACTTCATGCGCCTCGTCAGGCGCTGGAAGTGGACCGAGCAGGAGGACCCGGTCAAGATCGAGGCGGAGATCGCCGAGATCTTCCCGAAGAGCGAGTGGACCATGCTCTCGCACCGGGTGATCTTCCACGGCCGCCGGATCTGCCACGCCCGCAAGCCCGCGTGCGGCGCCTGCCCGATCACCCACCTCTGCCCCTCGTACGGCGAGGGCGAGACGGACCCGGAGAAGGCGAAGAAGCTGCTCAAGTACGAGATGGGCGGCTTCCCGGGCCAGCGGCTCAACCCGCCGCCCGGCTACCCGGGCCGCCCCGCGCCCCCGCTGGGCGCGAGCGACGGCTGAGACCCGTTCCCCGGACACCCGCAAGAGCTCCGGAGGGAACGAACCCGTACATCGATCGCGTTGTGAAACTCGGGGGTGCCTATGACGCGCACTGACGAAGAGATCCACGGGCCCGGCACCGGCGGGCTGCTCAGCAGGGACGGGCTGCCCGGCTGGCTCGGCCCCGTCGACCGGGCCGCCCGCACGGTCGCGCCCGAGCAGCTGAGCCGCTTCCTGCCGCCCGCGAGTGGCGCCGGCCGCCAGTCCGCCGTCCTCGTCCTCTTCGGCGAGGGCGAGCGCGGACCCGAGCTGCTCCTCATGGAGCGCTCCGGCAGCCTCCGCTCGCACGCGGGGCAGCCCTCCTTCCCGGGCGGCGCCCTCGACCGCGAGGACGGCGACCCGGCGCAGGGCGGGCTGCTGCGCGCCGCCCTGCGGGAGGCCCAGGAGGAGACCGGGCTCGACCCGGCGGGGGTCCAGATCTTCGGCGTGCTGCCGCAGCTCTACATCCCGGTCAGCGGCTTCGTCGTCACCCCCGTCCTCGGCTGGTGGCGCACCCCCAGCCCGGTCGGGGTCGTCGACCCCGGCGAGACCGCCCGCGTCTTCACCGTGCCCGTGGCGGATCTCACGGATCCCGCGAACCGCGCGACGGCCGTCCACCCGAGCGGCCACCAGGGTCCCGCTTTCCTGGTCGAGTCCGCGCTGGTCTGGGGTTTTACGGCCGGAGTGATCGACCGGCTACTGCACTTCTCCGGCTGGGAGCGTCCCTGGGACCGGGCCAAGCAGGTCCCGCTCGACTGGCGCTCATGACAGGCTGACCCCGGCGACCGAAACGAATTTGCGAGGCTATCGACGGTGAACGTGCTGGACATCTTGTTGCTGCTCGCCGCCGTGTGGTTCGCCGTCATCGGATATCGCCAGGGCTTCGTCGTCGGCATCCTGTCCGTGATCGGCTTCCTCGGCGGCGGTCTCGTCGCCGTGCTGCTGCTCCCGGTCCTCTGGAACCAGCTGACGGACAACAGCGAGGTCTCGACCACGGCGACGGTCGTCTTCGTGATGATCGTCATCGTCAGCGCCTCGGTCGGCCAGGCCTTCACGACCCACCTCGGCAACAAGCTGCGCCGGCACATCACCTGGTCACCGGTGCGCGCCCTGGACGCCACCGGCGGCGCACTGGTCAACGTGGTCGCGATGCTCCTCGTGGCCTGGCTGATCGGCTCCGCCCTCGCCCGTACCTCGCTGCCCACCCTGGGCAAGGAGGTGCGGAACTCCAAGGTCCTGCTCGGGGTCGAGCAGGTGATGCCGGATCAGGCGTCCGGCTGGTTCGACGACTTCACCTCCACGCTGGCCCGCAGCGGCTTCCCGCCGGTCTTCAGCCCCTTCGCCAACGAGCCGATCACCCAGGTCACACCGCCCGACCCGGCGCTCGCCGACAGCCCCGTCGCCGCCCGCGCCCAGCGCTCCATCGTGAAGGTCGTCGGCACCGCGCAGAGCTGCGGCAAGGTCTTCGAGGGCACCGGCTTCGTCTTCTCCGACCGCCGGGTCATGACCAACGCCCATGTCGTCGGCGGGGTCGACGAGCCGACCGTCCAGATAGGCGGCGAGGGCAAGCTCTACGACGCCAAGGTCGTCCTCTACGACTGGCAGCGCGACATCGCCGTCCTGGACGTGCCGGACCTCAAGGCGGAGCCGCTGCGCTTCACCGAGGAGGACGGCCGCAGCGGCGAGGGCGCGATCGTCGCCGGCTTCCCGGAGAACGGCTCGTACGACGTCCGATCGGCCCGCGTGCGGGGCCGTATCAGCGCCAAGGGCCCCGACATCTACCAGCGGGGCGAGGTGCGCAGGGACGTGTACTCGCTGTACGCGACGGTGCGCCAGGGCAACTCCGGCGGCCCGCTCCTCACCGAGGACGGCGAGGTGTTCGGCGTGATCTTCGCCCGCTCCCTCGACGACGTGAACACGGGCTACGCCCTGACCGTCGACGAGATCCGCGAGGACATCGAGCGCGGCCTCAGCGCCGCCCAGCAGGTCGACACCCAGGGCTGCGCGCTGTAACCCACAGTCCACAGCCCGGGAGCCGACGGCCCGGGGGCGGGCAGCCCCCGCCCCCTACCCCCTAAGGGGTGTCGCGTGGATGCCGGAGCCGGGCCGAGACCCAGCGCGCCCGGCGGCGCAGGATGCGCGAGATCCCTACCCCTGGCACGGCGTGCGCGTGGCCCTGGTCCTGCGGGCCACCCCTCTCTCGGGAGCCCGGCCCAGCGGCCGAGCGGCGGTTGCGTGCTGTGTCACCGTAGTCGTGCGTCCAGCCCATACCTCGACGTCTGCCCGTGGCCCAAGGTCGGTAACCGCCCGGGGGCCCGCCAATTGGAGTATGCGCCGGGCACATGGCCGTTCGACGGATGTCTGTGCGTCAGAAGAGCGGCCGGGCAGGTGTGCGGACGGTGCGTCAGCGGTCGGGCTCGGGGTCCTTCAGCCAGTTGACGAGCTCCGTGGAGAAGGCCACCGGGTCCTCCTCGTGCGGGAAGTGGCCGAGGCCGTCGAAGAGCCGCCAGCGGTACGGCGCTTCGACGTACTGTCCCGAGCCGGCCGCGCTGCGGGTCCGCATCACCGGGTCCATGGAGCCGTGCAGGTGCAGCGTCGGCACTCGTACGGGCCGCTTCATGCGCCGGTTGAACTGGACGCCGTCGGGGCGGGCCAGGGACCGCACCATCCAGCGGTACGGCTCGATCGAGCAGTGCGCCGTCGACGGGACCATCATCGCCCGCCGGTACACCTCGACGGCCTCGTCGTCGGCGGGGCGCGGCCCCGACCAGTCCCGGATCAGCTCCCCGACGAGCGCCGCGTCGTCCGCGACGAGCCGGCGCTCCGGGAGCCACGGCCGCTGGAAGCCCCAGATGTGCGAGCCGGCCCGCGACTGGGCGAAGTCGGCGAGCATCGCCGAGCGCCAGCGGCGCGGGTGCGGCATCGAGGAGACGGCCAGGCGGCGCACCAGCTTGGGCCGCATCACCGCCGCCGTCCAGGCGAGGTAGCCGCCCAGGTCGTGCCCGACGAGCGCCGCGTCCGGCTCCCCGAGGGAGCGGATCACGCCGGTGATGTCGAGGGCCAGGTTGGCGGGGTCGTAACCCCGGGGCGTGCGGTCGCTGCCGCCCACCCCGCGCAGGTCCATCGCCACGGCCCGGAACCCCGCGTCGGCCAGGGCCGGGAGCTGGTGGCGCCAGGTCCACCAGAACTGCGGGAAGCCGTGCAGGAGCAGCACCAGCGGGCCGTCGCCCATCTCGGCGATGTGGAAGCGGGCGCCGTTGGCGGCCACGTCGCGATGGGTCCACGGCCCGTCGAGCCGGACGGGCCCGCCGTTGCCGTTGCTGCTCTCGGGGAGGGTCATACGGACGAGCGTGCCACAGCGGAGGCCTTGTCCAGCGCCGGGCGCTGCTCCGGGCGGGGGTGCGGCTTCACGTTCTGCATGATCGCGGCCGTCTGCTTCGCGGAGGCGATGGACTTCTCCGGCGGCTTGACCTTCTTGAACTTGGCGTACGCCAGGAGGCCGAGGAGCCCCGCGAGCAGCACGTTCGCCGTGAAGGAGAGCAGGAAGCACCAGACGAGGTTCCAGCCCCCGTCACCGTTGTGCCCGCCGGTCCAGGTGTTGATGGCGTACGCGAGTGCGAAACTCAGCATCGGCAGCGAGAACAGCAGCACCACGCCCGCGGCGATGCCCGCGACGCTGCCGATCGCGCCGCGCTTGACGTCCTGCCTGATCTCCGCCTTGGCCAGGGCGATCTCGTCGTGCACCAGCGCGGACATCTCGGCGGTCGCCGAGGCGACCAGCTGGCCGAGGCTGCGCTCGGTTCCGTCGAACGGGTCGCTCATCGCTGCTCCCTCTTCTCTTCTGCGGTCCGAGGTTCTCTTCTACGGTGCGAGTCCTCTTCTACGGTCCGACTCAGATCATGCCGGACGGTCGGCCTCGTCGCGCGATGCCCCCGCCGCTTGGGCGCGCTCGCGGTGCTCGGCGGCCTTCCTCTCGTAGATCTCCGCCATCCGCACGTGGTACGCCGGGTTGTCCTGCTCGTAGATGTCGGGGATGCCGTCGTGGTCCTCGTCGCGCTCCTCGTCGGCGATGAGCGCCTGGTAGGTGCGGACCCGGAGTTTCAGCAGGACGGAGGCGAAGACGGCCGCGATGAGGGAGCCGATGAGGACGGCGGCCTTCACCTCGTCGGTGAGGACCTCGTCGCCGGCGAAGGCGAGTTCGCCGATGAGCAGCGAGACGGTGAAGCCGATGCCGGCGAGGGAGGCGACGGCGAAGACGTCCGGCCAGGTCAGGTCGGGGTTGAGCTCGGCCTTGGTGAAGCGGGCGGCGAGCCAGGTGCCGCCGAAGATGCCGACGGCCTTGCCGACGACGAGACCGAGGACGACGCCGAGGGTGACCGGCTGGGTGAAGACGTCGCCGATCGCCCCGCCGGAGACGCTGACGCCGGCGGAGAAGAGCGCGAAGAGCGGGACGGCGAAGCCGGCGGAGAGCGGTCGTACGAGGTGCTCGATGTGCTCGCCGGGGGAGTGCTTCTCACCCTCGCGGGTGGTGCAGCGGAGCATCAGGCCCATGGCGACGCCGGCGATGGTGGCGTGGACGCCGCTGTTGTACATGAGGGCCCAGATGACGAGGGCCAGCGGGACGTACACGTACCAGCCGCGGACGTTCATGCGGAGCAGGACCCAGAAGAGGACGAGCCCGGCGAAGGCGCCGCCGAGGGCGGCGAAGTTCAGGTCGCTGGTGAAGAAGATCGCGATGATCAGGATCGCGAAGAGGTCGTCGACGACCGCGAGGGTGAGCAGGAAGGCGCGCAGCGCGGACGGCAGCGAGGTGCCGATGACGGCGAGGACGGCGAGCGCGAAGGCGATGTCGGTCGCGGTGGGGACGGCCCAGCCGTCCATCGAGCCGTTGCCGAGGGTGTTGACCAGGGCGTAGACGAGGGCGGGCGCGGCCATGCCGCAGATCGCGGCGATGACGGGGAGCGCGGCGGCCTTGGGGTCGCGCAGCTCGCCCGCGACGAGCTCGCGCTTGAGCTCGATGCCGGCGACGAAGAAGAAGATCGCGAGGAGGCCGTCGGCCGCCCAGTGCTGGATCGACAGGTCGAGGCCGAGGGCGGCGGGGCCTATGTGGAAGTCCTGGACGGACTTGTAGCTCTCGGCCGCGGGGGTGTTCGCCCAGATGAGGGCGGCTACGGCGGCGGCGAGGAGCAGCACGCCGCCGACGGTCTCCGTGCGCAGCGCGTCGGCGAGGTAGCGCCGCTCGGGCAGCGAGAGCAGGCCGAGGAACTTGCGGTCGGTGGGTGCGGACACGTGGGAGACCTCCGTCGGGCGGGCAGGGCGAAGCACATGCCGACCAGACTTCCCGGCGCACCTAGGTCTTTCTGTCGCGTTCCTGACGCGGTCCTTACTTTACCTAACGAGCGAGGGTTGTGTCCGGCGAGAATTACTTTATGGATATATGCGGCTTCCGTCCCGCCGGAGCCCGGCATTCGACACGCGGAAAGCCCGCCCCGGAACGGAAGTGGTTCGGGGCGGGCTTTCGCGGCGTACGGCTTACGCGGCTGCCGAGGCTCAGTCCTCGCTGGACGAGGCCGGCAGCTGGGTCTGGATGAGCGACATGACCGAGGAGTCGGTGAGCGTCGTGACGTCCCCCAACTCCCTGTTCTCCGCCACGTCGCGCAGCAGACGGCGCATGATCTTGCCCGAGCGGGTCTTCGGCAGCTCCGCGACCGGCAGGACCCGCTTCGGCTTCGCGATCGGGCCGAGGGTCGCGCCGACGTGGTTGCGCAGGTCGGCGACGAGGTTCTCGTCGTTCGCGCTGGCCGTGCCGCGCAGGATGACGAAGGCGACGATGGCCTGTCCGGTGGTCTCGTCGGCGGCGCCGACGACGGCCGCCTCGGCCACGGCCGGGTGGGAGACGAGCGCCGACTCGACCTCGGTGGTCGAGATGTTGTGACCCGAGACGAGCATGACGTCGTCGACCCGGCCGAGCAGCCAGATGTCGCCGTCCTCGTCCTTCTTGGCACCGTCACCGGCGAAGTACTTGCCCTCGAAGCGGGACCAGTACGTGTCGATGTATCGCTGGTCGTCGCCCCAGATCGTGCGGAGCATCGACGGCCACGGCTCGGTGAGGACCAGGTAGCCGCCACCGCCGTTCGGCACCTCGTTGGCCTCGTCGTCGACGACGGTCGCGGCGATGCCGGGCAGCGGGCGCTGGGCGGAGCCCGGCTTGGTCTCGGTGACGCCCGGCAGCGGCGAGATCATCATCGCGCCGGTCTCGGTCTGCCACCAGGTGTCCACGATCGGGGTCTTGTTCGCGCCGATGTGCTCGCGGTACCAGACCCAGGCCTCGGGGTTGATCGGCTCGCCGACCGAGCCCAGCACGCGGAGGCTGGACAGGTCGAACTTCGCGGGGATGTCGTCGCCCCACTTCATGAACGTGCGGATCGCGGTGGGCGCCGTGTAGAGGATCGTGACGCCGTACTTCTGGACGATCTCCCAGAACCGGCCCTGGTGCGGGGTGTCCGGGGTGCCCTCGTACATGACCTGCGTCGCGCCGTTGGCCAGCGGGCCGTAGACGATGTACGAGTGCCCGGTGACCCAGCCGATGTCGGCGGTGCACCAGTAGACGTCGGTCTCCGGCTTGAGGTCGAAGACCGCGTGGTGCGTGTACGCGGCCTGGGTGAGGTAGCCGCCGGAGGTGTGCAGGATGCCCTTCGGCTTACCCGTCGTCCCGGAGGTGTAGAGGATGAAGAGCGGGTGCTCCGCGTCGAAGGCCTCCGGGGTGTGCTCCGCGGACTGGCGGGCGACGATGTCGTCCCACCAGACGTCGCGGCCCTCGGTGAAGGCGGTGTCCTGGCCCGTGCGGCGGACCACGAGGACGTGCTCGACCTGCGGACACTTGGCGACGGCCTCGTCGATGGCCGGCTTCAGCGCACTCGGCTTGCCGCGGCGGTAGCCGCCGTCGGCGGTCACGACCAGCTTGGCGTCGGCGTCCTGGATGCGGGAGGCCACGGCGTCGGCCGAGAAGCCGCCGAAGACCACCGAGTGGGCGGCGCCGACGCGGGCGCAGGCCAGCATCGTGATGGCTGCCTCGGGGATCATCGGCAGGTAGACGGCGACGCGGTCGCCCTTGCCGACGCCCAGCTCGGTCAGGGCGTTGGCGGCCCGCGAGACCTCGTCCTTGAGCTCGGCGTAGGTGATGGCGCGGCTGTCGCCCGGCTCGCCCTCGAAGTGGATGGCGACCCGGTCGCCGTGCCCGGCTTCGACATGGCGGTCGACGCAGTTGTACGCCACGTTCAGCTCGCCGTCCGCGAACCACTTGGCGAACGGCGGGTTCGACCAGTCGAGCGTCTCGGTCGGCTCGGTGGCCCAGGTCAGGCGCTTGGCCTGCTCGGCCCAGAAGCCCAGCCTGTCCGCCTTGGCCTGCTCGTACGCCTCCGCCGTCACATTGGCGTCCGCGGCCAGCTCGGCGGGCGGCGCGAACCGCCGCTCTTCCTTGAGCAGGTTGGCCAAGGATTCGTTGCTCACGACATCTCCCTTTCCCAGGGCGTCCTCTGTGCGTATGTGTCCCGCGTCATAGCTCATCAGTCAGATGCCCGGGTGACAAGAGCATCCGGGCAATTGGTTTAGACCTGTGAGCGGATTGACGTGCGGTGGCCCCTTCTTCCCGAGCGGGTGGGAGAAGGGGCCACACAGTCTCACGGACGGCCGGAGCCGATGGTTCAGGACGCGCGGGTACGGGATCGCGCCGATCGTTTCAGGACGCGTCGTTTCAAGGGGCGTCCTTTCAGGAGGCGTCCTTTCAGGAGGCGCGGGCGCGCTCCAGGTGAGCGGCCTCCGGACGCTCCGGTTCCGGCTCCCAGTGGTCCGTCGGCATGACCTGGGTGAAGACGTCGTCGTAGCTGTGCACTTCGTCCGTACCGGCGAGCAGGTACGCCTGCGCCTCGCCCACGTGGAAGTACATGCCGTGCAGCGTCAGGCTGCCCTCGGCCAGCCGGCGCGCCACTGCCTCGTACGCCCTGAGGTGCTCCAGCTGCTGCACCACGTTGGTCAGGCAGAGCTGCTCGACGGCGTCGGCAGGCAGCCGGCCGGAGATCCGGGCCCAGGCGTGCCGCCGGCTCGCCATCCGCTCCAGGCTCGGCCGGCCGTGCCGCAGCCAGCGCCGCAGCGGGGTCGGCGGTGTCGCCGGATCGTCCGGTCCGCTGCCCAGCAGGGCCTGCATCGCGCCGCAGCCGGAGTGGCCGCAGACGGTGATCGACTCGACCCGGAGCACGTCCACCGCGTACTCGATGGCCGCCGCGACCGAGTCGTCCCCGCTCTCCTCACCGGGGAGGGGGACCAGATTGCCGACGTTGCGCACGGTGAAGAGGTCGCCCGGGCCGCTGGAGGTGATCATGCTCGTGACCAGACGGGAGTCCGCGCAGGTCAGGAAGAGCTGCGAGGGGCGCTGGCCCTCGCGGGCGAGCCGGGCGAGTTCGTCCCGCACGAGCGGGGCGGTGTTCCGCTGGAACTTCCCGATCCCGCTGGCCAGATGCAGCCCCGACGTCCGCCGGGCCCCGGTGGGCCGGTCGGCCTCGGCGGTCGGGACCTCCTCGGCGGGCGGGTCGGTCTCGGCCGGGGGCTGCTCCCCGCACTGGTGGTTGTGCCACGGCGTCCAGGGGCGGCAGCAGCTCGGCGCCGTGGAGTCGGTGGCCGCACCGGCGAAGGGCTCGGCGATGCGGGTGCCGGACGGACCGGTCGTCTCGACCGTCCCGCCGTGGGCCAGGTGCCCGGACGTCCAGTCGCTCAGCGTCTCGAAGGCGGCGTGGTCCATGAAGGACCCGTCCAGCTCGACCACGACATGGGACCCCTGGGGCAGTTGGTGCAGGGCCCGGCTGAGCCGGGGGACGGCGAGGAAGGTCAGCTGGCCCCGTACGTGCAGCAGCTGCCTGCCGTCCCGCTCCTCGCGGCTGATCCGGGTGCGGGCCAGCCGGTGCATCGCGACCGCGATGGCCACGGCGATGCCGAGGGCGACGCCCTCCAGGATGCCGACGAGGACGACACCGGCCAGCGTCACCGCGTAGACGACGACCTCGCGGTGCCGCGTGACCGTACGGATGTGGGTGATGCTGACCATCTGGATGCCGACCACCATGACCAGCGCGGCGAGCGCGGCCAGCGGGATCAGGTCGAGCACGGGGACGAGCAGCAGGGCCGCGAGCACGATCCACAGGCCGTGGAGCATCGTGGAGGTGCGACTCACCGCACCCGCCGAGACGTTGGCGACGCTGCGAACGGCGACCCCGGCGACCGGCAGTCCGCCGAGCGCCCCGGACACCACGTTGGCCGCGCCCTGTCCGGCGAGCTCGCGGTCGAGGTGGGAGCGCGGGACGCTCCGGCTGCGGTCCGCGCGGGCGGCGACCAGTTTGTCGACCGCGACGGCGGAGAGCAGCGACTGCACGCTCGTGACCAGGGTGATCGTGAGCACCCCGGCGGCGATGCCGAGGACCGGCCCCTCGGGCAGGCCGGGCAGTGCGTGGCTGCTCCAGGAGGGCAGGTCGACGCGCGGCACTGCGAGCCCGGCGACGACGGCCACCGCCGTCGCCCCGGCCACCGCGACGAGCGCGGCCGGGATCTTCCGTACGAGCCGGCCGGCCCGCCCCGGAAGCTTCGGCCAGGACAGCAGCACGGTCACGGTGAGGGCGCTGATGGCGAGCGCGGACGGATGGATGTGCGCCAACTGGGCGGGCAGACCGAGGACGTTGTCCACGGTGGAGCTCTGCGGGGTGCCGCCGAGCACGATGTGCAGCTGGGCGAGGGCGATGGTGACGCCGATCCCGGCCAGCATGCCGTGCACGATCGCCGGCGAGACGGCGAGGGCGGATCGGGCCACGCGCAGGGCGGACAGACCGAGTTGGGCGAGTCCGGCGAGGACGGTGATGGCGCACGTGGTGCGCCAGCCGTACCGCTGGATCAGCTCGGCGGTCACGACGGTGAGGCCTGCGGCGGGCCCGCTCACCTGGAGCGGGGAGCCGCCGAACCGGCCGGCGACGATCCCGCCGACGGCGGCGGCGACCAGGCCGGCCTGGAGCGGGGCTCCGGTGGCGAGGGCGATGCCGAGGGAGAGCGGCAGGGCGATCAGGAAGACGGCGACCGAGGCGGACAGGTCCGCGCCGGCGACGCGGAAGCGGCGCGGGCCGCCCGGCGGGCCGTGGGGCCGCTGGGCTCGGGGCCGGGTGGTCTCGTGGCGGGTGGTCTTGTGGGCAGGGGGGCAGAGAGTCATGTGTTCCCGTCTCCTCCGGGGCAGCGCGGTCGCGGCTCGTGCGGGACGAACGTGGGGGTCGCGGCCGTGGGTCACGGCGTGCAGCGGCGGGATTCCGGCGGGACCCCCGGGATGGGGAGGATCAACGCTCGGTAAATGGATCGTAATGGAGAGTAAAGTCTCCGGCATTATTTTCGGGGCAAACAGGGCAATGATTCACCGGTTCCGGTGAAGGGTGAGCGGAATCCCGCTTGTCGTTTCATCTCTCCGGCGGGTGTGGTGCGACGTTGACGCCGCTCGTACGAACGTGCTCTGAGGAGAGGTGGGCGGATGCCAGCCGCCGGGAGAAGGACCGCATTCCACAAGGCAGTCCACAAGAGGGTGCTCGCCGCCGGAGCCCTCGCCGTCGCCCTGATCACCGGCCTCGCCGGCTGCTCGGGCTCCGACGGGGCCGCCACGAAGGGCACGCCGGGCGGCGGGGGTGCCAAGAAGGGCCCGGCCGCGGCTCCGCCGAACGCGGTGCGCCTGATCGGCGACGGCTCCACGGCCTTCACCGGCGCCCAGCCCCACCAGCCGGTCTGGCAGCGGCTCAAGCCGGGGGAGACCCCGCCGCAGTTCGTGGTCTTCTCGTGGGACGGCGCCGGCGAGGACAGCCAGAAGCTGTTCTCGCACTTCCGCTCGGTCGGCAGGAAGTACGACGCGACCATGACGTACTTCCTCAGCGGCGTGTACCTGCTGCCCGAGGAGAAGCGGAAGCTCTACGACCCGCCGCAGCACAGCGCGGGCCGCTCCGACATCGGCTTCAACGACGTCGAGGGCATCCGCGCCACCGTCCGCGAACTGCGAGCGGCGTGGCAGGAGGGCAACGAGATCGGCACCCACTTCAACGGGCACTTCTGCGGTACGGAGTCGGGCGTCGGCAACTGGTCGCCCGAGGAGTGGAAGAGCGAGATCAACCAGGCCAAGTCCTTCGTCAAGAACTGGAAGACGAACGCCGGTCTGCAGGCGGAGCAGCCGCTGCCCTTCGACTACGACAAGGAGCTCGTCGGCGCCCGCACCCCCTGCCTCGAAGGCCGGAAGAACTTCGTCCGGGCAGCGGCGGAGATGGGCTTCCGTTACGACACGAGCGGCGTCAACGACCAGATCTGGCCCAAGCGGGACCTGGGCCTGTGGGACCTGTCGATGCAGCTCGTGCCGGTCCCGGGCCGCGCCTTCCAGACGCTGTCCATGGACTACAACTTCCTCGTCAACCAGTCTCCCGGCACGACCCAGGGCGACCCCTCGCAGCGCGAGTACTGGGGCGACCAGATGCGGGACGGCCTGGTGCAAGCCTTCGAGCGCTCCTACCGGGGCAACCGCGCGCCGCTCATCATCGGTAACCACTTCGAGTCCTGGAACGGCGGCACGTACATGCGCGCCGTCGAGGAGACCATCGCGACGGTCTGCGTACAGAAGGACGTCAAGTGCGTGTCCTTCCGCCAGCTCGCCGACTGGCTCGACGCCCAGGACCCGGACGTCATCGCCAAGATGCGCACCCTGAAGGTCGGCGAGGCCCCGCAGGGCGGCTGGCAGTCCTTCCTCGCCGCCCGGCCCGCCGCCCCCGCGGGCGCCCCGGCGACCGGCGTCAAGCAGGCTGAACGGCACTGAGCCCTTCGGCCAACACGAAACCGGGGTCGACCTGCGCAGCCAGGTCGGCCCCGGGCCCCTTTGTCCTTGCGCCTTCGGGCGCCGTCAGCCGAGCCGCGACACGGCCAGGGGTTCGCCGAGGACGAAGTCGGGGTCGACCTGTGCCGCCAGGTCGGCCCCGGTCTTGGCGTTGCCCCAGCTCTCCGCGTTGCGGAGGTGGAAGTGGACCATCTGGCGCGTGTAGCGCTCCCAGTCGCGGTGGGCGTACGAGTCGTCGGCGGCGTCCTGGAGGGCCTGGAGCGACATGCGGTTCTCCGCCTCCAGGAGTTCGAAGCGGGGCGGGCGGCCCTTCTCCATCGCGCGGACCCAGTCGGAGTGGCCCACTGTCACCAACAGGTCGTCGCCGATCTCCGCGCGCAGGAAGTCGAGGTCGTCCTCGCCCTGCACCTTGTTCCCGACGACCTTGAGCGCGACGCCGAAGTCCCGCGCGTACTCCTTGTACTGGCGGTAGACCGAGACGCCCTTGCGGGTCGGCTCGGCGATCAGGAACGTCATGTCGAAGCGGGTGAACAGGCCGGAGGCGAAGGAGTCCGAACCCGCCGTCATATCGACGACCACGTACTCGTCGGGCCCGTCGACCAGGTGGTTGAGGCAGAGCTCCACCGCGCCGACCTTCGAGTGGTAGCAGGACACCCCGAGGTCCGACTCCGTGAAGGGACCGGTCGCCATCAGCCGGATGTCGCCGTCGTCGAGCCCGACCGTGCGCGCGCAGGCCTCGTAGACCGGGTTGTCCTCGCGGACCCGCAGGAGACGCGAACCCTCCCCAGGCGGCGTCGTCTTGATCATCGTGTCGGCGGAGACGATCCGCGGGTTGGAGCCCCGCAGGTACTCCTTGATGAGCGGCAGGTGCGCACCCATCGCGGGCATCGCGGCGGCCTCGGACTCTGGCAGCCCGAGCGCGGCGCCCAGGTGCTGATTGATGTCGGCGTCGACGGCGACGACCGAGGACTCGTTGGCGGCGAGGTGGCGGATGAAGAGCGAGGACAGCGTGGTCTTGCCGCTGCCGCCCTTCCCCACGAAAGCGATCTTCATGTTCACCTAGCGTAGCGGCATGAATGCATGGTGTGGTCAAGGTGCGTGAAGAAGACCACTCCATCGTGGGGCGGGCCGCCGGGGCGCGTAGCCTCCCTACTTATGAGTACGCACGCCTCTGACCCCTTGGCCGCCCTCGGCTCCCTGCCGGGCGTCGCCGACGCGGTGGACTCCGTACGCAAGGCCGTCGACCGGGTCTACGGCCACCGCGTGATGCGCCGCCGCAGCAACGAGATCTCCTCCGAGGCGGCGCTGCGCGGGGCGCGCGGCTCGGCCGCCCTGTCCGGTGCCGACTGGGCCCTCGAAGAGGTCCGGCGGCGCACCGACTTCAGCGCCGATGCCGAGGCCCGCACGGTCGGCGCCGCCCTGCGCCTGGGCGCGGAGGCCGGGCAGCTCCTCTCCATCTGGCGCCAGTCGCCGATGCGGGTACTCGCCCGCCTCCACCTGGTCGCCGCGGGCGACGCGGGCCTTCCGGGCGACGCCGCGGGCGACGAGGTCGGGCGCCCCCGCCTGGACGGCGAGACGGTCGACGAGCCGCTGATCGAGGCCCCGCTGCCGGCGCCCTCCGAGGTGGCCGGCCGTCTCGAAGGGCTCGCGGAGCTGATCGTCGCGGGCGGCGATGCCCCGGCGCTCGTGACGGCCGCCGTGGTGCACGGCGAACTCCTCGCGCTGCGCCCCTTCACCTCGTACAACGGTCTGGTCGCGCGGGCGGCGGAGCGGATCGTGCTGATCGGCAGCGGTCTCGACCCCAAGGCGATCTGCCCGGCCGAGGTCGGCCACGCCGAGCAGGGACGGGCGGCGTACCTGGCCGCGTTCGAGGGGTACCTGTCGGGCACCCCGGAGGGCGTGGGTGCCTGGATCGCGCACTGCGGACGCTCGGTCGAGCTGGGGGTCCGGGAGTCGACGGCCGTCTGCGAGGCGCTCCAGCGCGGCGCGGCCTGACGAGCGTTCCGGTTTCCGTTCCGGTTCCGGTCTGGGCTCCGGATTCGGCTTGGCGCCGGTTCCGGTCTGGGTTCGGGATTCGATTCCGGTGCCGGATCCGCTCCCGGCACCGGCTCCAGTTGCGATCCAGAGCCGGGCCGGAAACGGGTTGCGGCGGCACCAGGTCTGGTACCGCCGCTGGCACGTCTACCCAGTTACCATGCGTCCTCGATAAGTGCCCATCAGGCCGGGAACTTTGCCCTTGGCCTGGTGCGGCTGGCCCGTAATCGACGGGTCGACGTCGCGTGGGTGCTCGGTTTCTGTGCTAGGTCCGTGGGGCCTTCATGCTCAACAGGTGATCCTCTCGGATGTCCCAGGTCTCGCGGGCCTGATTCCTTTCTACTCCTGTCGGCGGGGAAGCGAAAGTGCTGGCTCCGCTTCTTTCCTCATTGCTCAAATTCGGGCAAAGTCACCGGCGAGGCGATGGGTGAGCGCGGCCTGGCGGCGCCGGGAGGCGTACCAGACGAGTCCGGCCGCCGCCGCCGCACCCACGGCCGCCGCGGCGACGAGTGCCGGACGGGGTGGCATCCGGAATTCCGGCAGCCGCTGCTTGAGGCGAACCGGCTTCTCGAAGGAGAGGACCGGCCATTCGCGGGCGGCGGCCTCGCGGCGGAGCGTCCGGTCGGGGTTGACGGCGAACGGGTGGCCGACGGCCTCCAGCATGGGGATGTCGGTCGCCGAATCGCTGTAGGCGTAGCAGCGGGAAAGGTCGTATCCCTCGGACTCCGCGAGCTCCCGGACGGCCTCGGCCTTCGTCGGTCCGTAGGCGTAGTACTCCACCTCGCCGGTGAAGCAGCCGTCCTCGCCGACCACCATCCGGGTGGCGACGACACGGTCGGCTCCGAGCATCTCGCCGATCGGCTCGACGACCTCGGCGCCGGAGGTGGAGACGATCACGACGTCGCGGCCGGCGGCATGGTGCTCTTCGATGAGGGAGGCGGCCTCGTCGTAGATGATCGGGTCGATCAGGGCGTGCAGGGTCTCGGCGACGAGCTCCTTGACCTGGGCGACGTTCCAGCCTTTGCAGAGCGCGGAAAGATATTCGCGCATCCGCTCCATCTGGTCGTGATCGGCTCCGCCCACCAGGAACACGAACTGGATGTAGGCCGTCCGCAGGGCGGCGCGGCGGCTGATCAGTCCGCCCCGGTAGAAGGACTTGCTGAAGGTCAGCGTCGAGGACTTCGCAATGACCGTCTTGTCCAGGTCAAAGAAGGCGGCTGTGCGCGGCAGGGAGTGGTTTTCCACAAGCCTGAGCATAGGTGCCCGCCATTCGGCGTACGCTGGGGCGCGTGGGTTTGCCTGAGAAGGCTCTCGGGTACACCATGGAAGTCACGGATCGTTCGCGACCGTGCTAACCCGGTCCGGCTCCTCCCCCCCCGAGTCGGCCGGAAAGACGACCCCCGCTCTCCCCCCCGGCGGGGGTCGTCGCATGTCCGGAGCCGTTTTGGCCCTCCGTTGCATCGCTGACTCCTCTCTCCCTGCGCCTCGGCCGCGATCCGGCCGGCCTGCTGTCGAACGCTCGATTCGTCACTCACAGTAACCGGCAGGATGCGTTCCGGGGAAGTCCCCGGAGGAGTGGCCGGGATATTCACAGGGCTTCGGTTATCCACAGTTTTTCGGTGAGATCTCCAAGATTTCCGGTACGGCCCCACGGTGATTCCTGACGCGAAGTTCGCGGACGACAGGAATCACGAGAGGGGTGTGTGCCGTGGAGGGAACGCGTACTTCCGGGGCCAGGGGCGCGGCGAGGGCCGCGGGCAGGAGCGCAGGGCGGAGTTCCGCGAAGGCCGCGGCGCCGGGTGGGACGGCCGAGCCGCGCCGCGCCGGTCCGCTGATCGTCACCGAGGACCTTGCGCTCCTCGACGACCTCCTCCGGCTGTGCGCGGCGGCCGGGGTCGAGCCCGAGGTCCACCACCGGGTGCCGGAGCGGCGGGCGAGCTGGACCGACCCGCCGCTCGTCCTGGTCGGCGACGACGCGGCGGCCCGCTGCCGGGCGGCGGCCCGTCGTCCGGGGGTCGTCCTCGTCGGCCGCGAGCAGGACGATCCGGGGGTCTGGCGGCTGGCCGTCGAGGTCGGCGCGGAGTGCGTGCTGCGGCTGCCGGAGGCCGAGAGCGTCCTCGTCGACCGCATCGCCGACGCGGCGGAGGGCGTGGGGCGGCAGGCCCTGACCGTCGGGGTCGTCGGCGGCCGGGGCGGTGCGGGCGCCTCCACCCTGGCCTGCGGCCTCGCCCTGGCCGCCGCGCGGACCGGACGGCGCACCCTGCTCGTCGACGGCGACCCGCTGGGCGGAGGGCTCGACGTGTTGCTCGGCGGCGAGCGCGAGGACGGCAGACGCTGGCCCGACTTCGCCGCCTCGAAGGGACGGCTGGCCGGCGGCGCCCTGGAGGAGTCCCTGCCCGCCGTGCGCGGTGTGCGGGTGCTCAGCTGGGGCAGGGAGCCCGCGGCGCCGGTGCCGCCCGAGGCCGTGCGGTCCGTGCTCGCCGCCGCGCGCCGGCGCGGCGGGATCGTCGTGGTCGACCTGCCGCGCGGGACCGACGAGGCGGCCACCGAGGCCTTGGCCCAACTCGACCTCGGGCTGCTCGTCGTCCCGGGGGAGCTGCGGGCCGTCGCGGCGGCCCACCGGGTGGCCTCGATCCTCGGCATGGTCGTGCGCGACCTCCGGGCCGTGGTCCGCGGGCCGTACGCGGCGGGGCTCGACGAGCGCTGGGTCGCCGACGCGCTGCGGCTGCCGCTCGCCGGCGAACTCCCCTACGACCCGGGGATCGTCGCCGACCAGGACGCGGGCGTGCCGCCCGGCGCGGAGCCCCGCGGGGCGCTCGGCCGGTTCTGCGCCGCCTTCTGGGAGCGCGCCCTCACCCCGGGCGGTGCGGCATGACCGGGACCGTCGTCGTGGGCGGCGGCGGGCCCGGGGCCGGCGGTGCGGGACTGCTCGACGCCGTGCGGCAGCGGCTCGCGGCGAGCGGCGCCGAACCCACACCGGCGCGAGTGGCGGCGGCGCTGCGGGCCCAGGGACGGCTCCTCGGCGACGCGGAGGTGCTCGGCGCGGCCGAGGAGCTCAGGTCCGAACTGATCGGGACCGGACCGCTGGAACCGCTGCTCGCCGATCCTGCGGTCACCGACGTCCTGGTCTCGGCGCCCGACCGGGTGTGGGTGGACCGGGGCGCCGGCCTCGAAAGGGCCCCGGTGTCCTTCGCCGACGCCACCGCCGTCCGCCGGCTCGCGCAGCGGCTCGCGGCGGTCGCGGGACGCAGGCTCGACGACGCCCGCCCCTGGGTGGACGCGAGGCTGCCCGACGGCACCCGCATGCACGCGGTGCTGCCCCCGGTGGCGGTCGGCTCGACCTGCCTGTCGCTGCGGGTCGTGCGCCCCCGCGCCTACTCCCTGGAGGAGCTGACCGAGGCGGGCACCGTGCCGCCGGGCGGCGACCGCATCCTGCGGGCCCTCATCGAGGCCCGCGTGTCCTACCTGGTCAGCGGTGGGACAGGGACGGGGAAGACCACCCTGCTCGCCTCCTTGCTGGGGCTCGTGGGGGAGCGCGAGCGGATCGTGCTCGCCGAGGACTCGGCGGAGCTGCGACCGGACCACCCGCACGTGGTGCGCCTGGAGGCCAGGCCCGCGAACCAGGAGGGCGCGGGCCTCGTGACCCTTCGGGACCTGGTCCGCCAGGCGCTGCGGATGCGGCCCGACCGGCTGGTGGTCGGCGAGGTCAGGGGAGGTGAGGCGGTCGACCTGCTCGCCGCCCTCAATACAGGCCACGAAGGTGGCTCAGGGACTCTTCACGCCAATACCGCCGCGGACGTACCGGCCCGTTTGGAGGCGCTCGGGACGGCAGCCGGGCTCGACAGGGCCGCCCTGCACAGCCAGTTGGGCGCCGGCCTGTCCGTGGTGCTCCACCTCGTACGGGACCGGGACGGGCGGCGGCGGATCGCCGAGGTCCATGTCCTGGAGCGGGACCGGGACGGACTCGTGCGGACGGTTCCCGCGCTGCGGTGGGGTGCGGCCGGATTCGAGCGGGAGCGGGGCTGGGAGCGGCTGCGGTCGCTGATCGGAGGAGGGGCATGGTGACGGCCGATCTGGTGTCCGTACGGGCCGTGGCGGAGGGCGCGGCGGTGTTCTGCGCGGGGCTCGCCCTGTGGTGGATCGTCGAGTGGCGGCGCGGGACAGCCCGGGCCCGGGTGGTGCTCGCGGGTGCCGCTGTGGACGAGCCAGGGGAGCGGGACGAGGGCCGCGTGTGGGCGGCGGTGGGCGCGCGGTGGTGGGCCGTGGTGCGGGGGCGGCGCGCATGGCTGTGCCTGCCGGTGGCGGGGGTGGTCGCGCTCCTCGGCGGGTCGCCGCTGCCGCTCCTCGCCGGGGCGGCCGCGGTGCCGCTGGTGGCGCGGCGCCTGAAGGCGGCCGAGCGGCGGAAGGAGCGGGAGGCGCGCGCCGGGCGGGTGGTGGCCCTGTGCGGGGCGATCTCCGGGGAGCTGAGGGCCGGGTGGCAGCCGGCGCAGGCGCTGGCCTATGCGGCCCGGCAGACGGGCGCGCTGGGCGACGAGGAGGCGGTGGTGCTCGCGGCGGCCCGGTTCGGCGGGGACGTGCCGGAGGCGCTGCGGCGGGCGGCCGGGCAGGACGGCGCCGACGGGCTCGCGGGCCTGGCGGCCTGCTGGCAGGTGGCCGTGGACGGTGGTGCGGGTCTGGCGGCCGGGCTCGACCGGCTGGAGGCGGCCCTGCGGGACCACCACGAGCAGCGGGACCGGCTGCGGGCCGAACTGGCCGGGGCCTGGGCGACGGTGACGGTCCTCGCGGTGCTGCCGGCGGCCGGACTGGCCCTCGGCGCGGCGCTGGGCGCCGATCCGCTGCGGGTGCTCCTGCACACCCCTGCGGGCCTCGGGTGCCTGGTCGTGGGCGGTGCGCTGGAGGCGGCCGGGCTGTGGTGGGCCGCGCGGATCGTCCGGGGAGGGGAGCGGGCATGACGGGGGCTGTCCGGATCGCGGCGCTCCTGATCCTGGTGACGGCGCTGTGCGCGCAGGCCGTTCGGGAGGTGCTGCGCGAGCGGCGGGCGCGCGGGGTGCGGCGACGGGTGGAGAGCCTGCTGGCGATGCCCGTGCCACGGCCAGGGAAGCCGGTGGACGCCCGGAAGGCTCCGTTCCCGGAGGCGGGGGGCAGGTGGGTGACCGGGGCGAAGCACTGGGCGGTGCCGCTAGTGGCCGCGCTCGCCGGCTGGGCGCTGCTCGGTGCGATCGGCGGCCTGGGTGCGGGGGCCCTGGCGGCCTGCGGGGCGCCCTGGAGACGGGCCCGGCGGCGGCCCGCCGAGCCGTCCGGTGGCGAGATGGCGGTGCGTCACCTTCCGCTCGCGGCCGATCTGTTGGCGGCCTGTGCCTCCGCAGGGGCGGGGCCGGGAGAGGCGGCGGAGGCGGTGGGGCGTTCGCTCGGCGGCCCGCTGGGCGAGCGCCTGACCCGCACGGCGGCCGAGCTGCGGCTCGGCGGTGAACCGGCCGAGGTGTGGCGGAGGTTCGGCGCGATACCGGGCGCCGAAGGGCTGGCCCGGTGCATGGAACGGGCCGGTTCCTCGGGCGCGCCCGCCGCGGAGGCCGTCGCCCGGCACGCGGCCGGCCTGCGGGCGGGCCGTGCCAGGACGGCCGCGGCCCGGGCGCGCAGGGCACAGGTGCTGATCAGCGCACCCGTGGGGCTCTGTTTCCTGCCCGCGTTCCTGGCGGTGGGGGTGGCGCCCGTGGTGATCGGGCTGGCGGCGGGACTGATGGACCGATGAACGCGACGGCAAGGCGAGACGAGGAGATCGACATGACGGACAAGGCAGCAAACAAGGCAGTGGTGACGGGTGGTTCGGTGAAGGGGTGGTGGCGGGCTCGGCGTCGGGCCGCCCGGTCGGACGCCGGGATGACGACGTCCGAGTACGCGGTCGGCACGATCGCCGCGGCGGCCTTCGCCGCCGTGCTCTACAAGATCGTGACGAGCGGGACCGTCTCCGGAGCGTTGGAGTCGGTGATCGGCAGGGCCCTCGATGCGCCGTTCTGACCGGGGGTTCGTGACCGTCGAGGCGGCGATGGTCCTGCCCGTTCTCGCGCTGTTCACGGTGACCCTGCTCTGGGCGCTGGCCGCGGCCGCCGCGCAGATCCGGTGCGTGGACGCGGCGCGGGCGGGGGCCAGGGCGGCGGCCCGCTCCGAGCCGGTCGCCGCCGCCGAGGGCGCCGCGCGGGCCGCCGCGCCCGAGGGTGCCCGGGTGTCCGTGACGCGGTCGGGGGAGCTGTGGCGGGTGACGGTGGAAGTGGCGGCCCCGGGCCCACGGGGCATGGGAGTGACCTTGCGGGCGGGTGCGGCGGCCCTCGCGGAGGACACCGTGGGCGAGGCCCCGGCGCCCGAGGGCTCGCCGTGACGACGGTCAGCCGGGCCGGACAGGGCAGCCAGGCCGGCCAGGGCCGGCGTGGAGGGCGGGGCGGTCGGTCGGGGCGTGCCCGGCGGGGTGATCGGGGGGCGGCGACCGTGTGGGCGGCGTTCGCGGCTTGTGCGTTGTGCGTGGTGTTCGGGGCGGTGCTCGCGCTCGGACAGGCGGTGGCGGCCCGGCACAGGGCCGGCGGGGCCGCCGATCTGGCCGCCCTCGCCGCCGCCGACCGGGCCCTGTGGGGCGAGGCCGAGGCCTGCGCCGCCGCGTCCCGGGTGGCCGCCGCCCAGGGCGCCGAGCTACTGCGGTGCGTGGTCCTCGGCGAGCTCGCCGAGGTGACCGCGCGGGTGGCGCGCGGGCCCTACCGGCCGGAGGTCAGCTCCCGGGCGGGGCCTCCGGGGCTTCCCGCAGCAGTTCCGTGAGGAGGCGGACCGCGCCGCGCTTGTGCAGCGGGTCGTTGCCGTTGCCGCACTTCGGGGACTGGACGCAGGACGGGCAGCCCGCCTCGCACTCGCAGGAGGCGATGGCCTCGCGGGTCGCGGTCAGCCAGGCCCTGGCCGTGTGGAAGGCGCGTTCGGCGAAGCCCGCGCCGCCCGGGTGGCCGTCGTACACGAAGACGGTCGGCAGGAGCGTGTCGGGATGGAGGGGGACGGAGACGCCACCGATGTCCCAGCGGTCGCAGGTGGCGAAGAGCGGCAGCATGCCGATGGAGGCGTGCTCGGCGGCGTGCAGGGCGCCGCCGAGGATCTCCGGGGTGATCCGGGCGGCGTCGAGCTGGTCCTCGGTGACCGTCCACCACACGGCGCGGGTGCGCAGGGTGCGGGGCGGCAGGTCGAGCTTGGTCTCGCCGAGCACCTCGCCGGTGATCAGACGGCGGCGCAGGAAGGAGACGACCTGGTTGGTGACCTCGACGGAGCCGAAGCAGAGGCGGCCGGCTCCCCAGGGGATCTCGGTGTCGGTTTCGAGGACGGAGACGGAGGTGGTGTCGCGGGCGGTGGTGGAGTACGGCGGGACGGCCTCCTCCACGAGGGCCACGGAGTCCTTCAGGTCGAGCTCCCGCACCAGATAGGTACGGCCCTGGTGGAGGTGGACGGCGCCCTCGTGGACGGCGGTGTGGGAGGCGGCCTCGTCGACCGTGCCGAGCAGGCGGCCGGTGCCGGCCTCCACGATCCGGACAGGGCTGCCGCCGCCGCCCCGGATGTCGGTGAGGTCGGCCGCCCGCTCGCGGCGGGTCCAGTACCAGCCGGTGGACCGGCGGCGCAGGAGTCCGGCGCCCTCCAGCTGGGGCATCAGGCCGGGCGCGGCCGGGCCGAAGAGCGTCAGGTCGGCTTCGGTCAGCGGGAGCTCCGCGGCGGCGGCGCACAGATGGGGGGCGAGGACGTAGGGGTTGTCGGGGTCGAGGACGGTCGACTCGACCGGTTGTTCGAAGATCGCTTCCGGGTGGTGGACCAGGAAGGTGTCCAGCGGGTCGTCCCGGGCGACGAGGATCGCCAGGGCGCCCTCGCCCGAGCGGCCGGCGCGGCCCGCCTGCTGCCACAGGGAGGCCCGGGTGCCCGGGTAGCCGGCGATCACGACGGCGTCCAGGCCGGAGACGTCCACGCCCAGCTCCAGGGCTGTCGTGGCGGCCAGGCCGAGGAGCTCGCCGGAGTGCAGGGCCCGCTCCAGGGCGCGGCGCTCCTCGGGCAGGTAGCCGCCCCGGTAGGCGGCGACCCGGCGGGCCAGGGCGCGGTCGGTCTCGGCGAGCCGTTCCTGGGCGATCACCGCGATCAGCTCGGCGCCGCGCCGGGAGCGGACGAAGGCGACCGAGCGCACGCCCTGCCGGGTCAGGTCGGTCAGCAGGTCGGCTGTCTCGGCGGTGGCGGTGCGGCGTACGGGCGCGCCGCGCTCGCCGTGGAGCTCGGTCAGCGGCGGCTCCCACAGGGCGAAGACCAGTTCGCCGCGCGGGGAGGCGTCGTCGGAGATCTCGGTGACCGGCAGTCCGGTGAGGCGGCCGGCGGCGAGGGCGGGTTCGGCCGAGGTGGCCGAGGCGAGGAGGAAGACGGGATCGGAGCCGTACCGGGCGCAGATCCGGCGCAGGCGGCGCAGCACCTGGGCGACGTGGGAGCCGAAGACGCCCCGGTAGGTGTGGCACTCGTCGATCACGACGTAGCGCAGGGCGCGCAGGAAGGAGGACCACCTGGGGTGGGAGGGGAGTATGCCCCGGTGCAGCATGTCGGGGTTGGTCAGCACGTAGTTCGCGTACTGGCGGACCCACTCGCGCTCCTCGACCGGAGTGTCGCCGTCGTAGACGGCGGGGCGGATCCGGGTGCCGAGCGGGCCGGCCAGTTCCCGGACGGCGCGGCGCTGGTCGGCGGCGAGGGCCTTGGTGGGCGACAGGTACAGGGCGGTGGCCCCGCGTCCGTTGGGGGCCTCCGCGCCGTCCAGGAGGGTCGTGAGGACCGGGGCGAGGTAGGCGAGCGACTTGCCCGAGGCGGTTCCTGTGGCGATCACCACTGACTCGCCGTTCAGAGCGGCCTCGGCGGCCTCCGCCTGGTGCGCCCAGGGGTGCTCGATCCCGGCGTCCTGGATCGCGTTGATCACCTCGGGACGGATGAGATGCGGCCAGACGGCATGGCGGCCCTCTCGGGCGGGCATGTGCTCCGTATGAGTGATGCGCGCGGCCCGACTCTCGCCTGCGGAGAGCCGGTCGAGGACCACGCCGGGGGAGGGGCGACTGCCCGTGTCCCCGGCAGGTCGACGGGGGCGCTGATTCTTGGCCATCGGCACCGAGTGTGTCACTGCCAGGACGGACAATGCTCCCAAGGCGTCGTGCATGGCTGCCGGTAAGTGATTGAATGCCATTGCGGCTGGCGATCAGTTCCCTGGCTCCGCCCGGGAGGCCCGAGGGGGCGATCGCCCGATAGCAAGGTGCTGGAGGATCCGTGGACCTGTCCCTGTCGACTCGCAATGTGTCCGGCGCTGGTGGTGACCGTACGGTCGTCGAGGTCGGTGGCGAGATTGATGTGTATACCGCGCCCAAGCTGCGCGAGCAGTTGGTCGAGTTGGTGAACGACGGCAGCTACCACCTGGTTGTCGACATGGAGGGCGTGGACTTCCTCGACTCCACCGGCCTGGGTGTGCTCGTCGGTGGCCTGAAGCGCGTCCGTGCGCACGAGGGCTCACTGCGTCTGGTCTGCAACCAGGAGCGCATTCTGAAGATCTTCCGGATCACTGGGCTCACCAAGGTGTTCCCGATCCACACGTCGGTCGACGAGGCCGTCAACGCGGTCGACTGACCCAGGGGGATCGCATGGCCACCGTTGAACTCCGATTCAGCGCTCAGCCCGAGCACGTCCGTACGGCCCGCCTGGTGGCGGCCGCGGTCGCCCGCAGGGCCGGGGTGGACGAGGCGGTCCTCGACGAGGTGCGTCTCGCCGTCGGTGAGGCCTGTTCCCGTGCGGTCGGGCTGCATCGCAGCAACGGCGTCACGACCCCCATCAGGGTCGTGCTGACCGAGGAGGAGAAGACCTTCTCCATCGAGGTCGGCGACGAGGTGCCGGGCGCGGGCGTGGCGGCGGCTGATGCCGCCGGTGTGCCCGGTGCGCGGTCCTCGGCTCCGGCCGACGACTTCGACGACGCCGACGGCGAGGACGAGATGGGTCTCGCGGTGATCCGCGGGCTCGTCGACGACGTCGAGGTGAGCGCCGGCGAGGACGGCGGCACCATCCGCATGAGCTGGCCGACCAGCCCGGCGGACGTCCTGTCCTGACGTCGCCCGACCCTTACACGCGCGACGAGAAGAGGCCCTGCCCTGAGCAGGGCCTCTTCTCGTTTGCCCCGCCGGCTCGTGAGGCCGCTCTTCCGCCGGTTCGTGCGCCCGCTCTTCCGCCGGTTGGTACGGCCGCTCCCCCGCCGGTTCGTGCGGCCGCCCGGATTGGTGCATCCGCGCGGTGGCCCCGCAGGGTCCCCGTATGTACCGCTTCGTCTCTTTATGATCCGTCCCCATGGACCCCACTTCGCTCGCCGCGGCGGTGCTCACGAGCGGGAACCGGACGATCGTGGTCGTCGTCGCGGCCATCGCCCTCGGCGCGCTGGTCGTCGCCCAGCTCCTCGTCCGGCAGGTGCTCGCGGCAGGCGAGGGCACCGAGAAGATGAAGGAGATCGCCGCCGCCGTACAGGAGGGCGCGAACGCCTATCTCGCGCGGCAGCTGCGCACCCTCGCCGTCTTCGCGGTCGCCGTGTTCTTCCTGCTGATGCTGCTGCCCGCCGACGACTGGTCGCAGCGCGCGGGGCGGTCCCTGTTCTTCCTGGTCGGGGCGCTCTTCTCGGCGGTCACCGGATACGTCGGCATGCGCCTCGCCGTCCGGGCCAACGTGCGGGTCGCCGCCGCGGCCAGGGAGGCCACCCCGGCACCGGGCGAACCGGAGAAGGACCTCACCGAGGTCGCGCACCGGGCCATGCGGATCGCCTTCCGTACGGGCGGGGTCGTCGGTATGTTCACCGTCGGCCTCGGACTGCTCGGGGCCTCCTGCGTCGTCCTCGTCTACGCCGCCGACGCGCCGAAGGTCCTGGAGGGTTTCGGTCTCGGCGCCGCGCTCATCGCGATGTTCATGAGGGTGGGCGGCGGCATCTTCACCAAGGCCGCCGACGTCGGCGCCGACCTGGTCGGCAAGGTCGAGCAGGGTATCCCCGAGGACGACGCGCGCAATGCCGCCACCATCGCCGACAACGTGGGCGACAACGTCGGCGACTGCGCGGGGATGGCCGCCGACCTCTTCGAGTCGTACGCGGTGACGCTGGTCGCGGCGCTCATCCTCGGCAAGGCCGCCTTCGGCGACTACGGCCTCGCGTTCCCGCTGATCGTGCCGGCCATCGGCGTGGTCACGGCGGTCATCGGCATCTTCGCGGTCGCCCCGCGGCGCGCCGACCGCAGCGGGATGAGCGCGATCAACCGGGGCTTCTTCCTCTCGGCGACCATCTCGCTCGTGCTGGTCGCCGTCGCCTCCTTCACGTACCTGCCGTCCTCGTACGCCGAGCTCGAGGGCGTCACCGAGCCCGGCATCCCCGGCCACGGCGGCGACCCGCGGGTGCTCGCCCTCGTCGCGGTCGCCATCGGCATCGTCCTCGCCGCGCTCATCCAGCAGCTCACCGGCTACTTCACCGAGACGGGCCGGCGGCCGGTGCGGGACATCGGCAAGTCCTCGCTGACCGGACCCGCCACCGTCGTCCTCGCGGGCGTGGCGCTCGGCCTGGAGTCCGCCGTCTACACGGCCCTGCTGATCGGGCTCGCCGTGTACGGCGCGTTCCTGCTCGGCGGCGCCTCGATCATGCTGGCGCTGTTCGCGGTCGCCCTCGCCGGGACGGGCCTGCTCACCACCGTCGGCGTGATCGTCGCCATGGACACCTTCGGCCCGGTCTCCGACAACGCGCAGGGCATCGCGGAGATGTCCGGGGACGTGCGGGGCGCGGGCGCGCAGGTCCTCACCGACCTCGACGCCGTCGGCAACACGACGAAGGCCATCACCAAGGGCATCGCCATCGCCACCGCCGTCCTGGCGGCCGCGGCGCTCTTCGGCTCGTACCGGGACGCCATCGCGACGGCGGTCGCCGAGGCCGGCGGGGTCGGCGCGATCGGCGGGGCGGCGGACCTGCTGACGCTCTCGATGGACATCTCTCAGCCCAACAACCTCTTCGGGCTTATCCTCGGCGCGTCGGTCGTGTTCCTGTTCTCCGGACTCGCGATCAACGCGGTGTCCCGGTCCGCCGGTTCGGTGGTGTACGAGGTGCGGCGGCAGTTCCGCGAGCACCCCGGAATCATGACGTACGCCGAGAAGCCCGAGTACGGACGGGTCGTCGACATCTGCACCAAGGACGCGCTGCGCGAACTCGCCACGCCCGGGCTGCTCGCCGTGACGGCCCCGATCGCGGTCGGCTTCGCGCTCGGTGTCGGCCCGCTCGGCGCGTACCTCGCCGGGGCGATCGGCACGGGCGCCCTGATGGCGGTCTTCCTCGCCAACTCCGGTGGCGCGTGGGACAACGCGAAGAAGCTGGTCGAGGACGGCAACCACGGAGGCAAGGGCAGCGAGGCGCACGCGGCGACCGTCATCGGGGACACCGTCGGCGACCCCTTCAAGGACACGGCGGGCCCGGCGATCAACCCGCTCCTGAAGGTGATGAACCTGGTCGCGCTGCTGATCGCCCCGGCGGTCGTGAAGTTCGGTTACGGGGACGACGCAAGCGACTGGCTGCGGGCGGCGGTCGCGGGGCTCGCGGTCCTCGTCGTGGTCGTCGCGGTCCGGGTCTCCAAGCGGCGTTCGGTGACCGTCTCCTGACGTGTCGTCCGTCTCATTCCCCGGGCGCCGGAGGCGTCCGGGGAGCGTTCTCGCTTGGTTCAAACGACTGCATTGTGGGATGAATCCCTCCCACGAAAGGTGGAAGTAGCCCGTTCGGCGTGTATGTTCCGGGGCCGAGAGCCTTGGAAGGGACCGATCCGGTGAACAAGAAGCTTGCGGCCGCACTGTCCGGCGGCGCGGTGCTGATGCTCGTGCTGTCCGGTTGCAGCGACGACGAGGGCAACAAGGTGGAGGACTGGGCGAAGACGTTCTGCGACCAGGCGAAGCCTCAGATCCAGAAGCGGGCCAACGCCCACCAGATCATCATCTCGACGGCCGCCGACAGCAAGCCGGCCGAGATCCAGGCCGCCGACTCGAAGGCGTTCCAGGACATCGCCAACGCCGACCGCGCCCTCGCCAAGGCCGTCGAGGCCGCCGGGGCCCCGCCCGTCGAGAACGGCGCGAAGGTCCAGCAGGACGCGATCAAGGAGCTCAACGCCACCGCGGTGGCCTACGAGGGGCTCAAGAAGGAAGTCGACGCGCTCGACCCGGCCAACCAGCAGAAGTTCGCCGACGGCCTCCAGGACGTCGCCGACGGGCTGACCAAGATCGAGAAGATGGACCAGGCGGCGCTGGCCAAGCTGGAGGAGGGCGAGCTGGGCCAGGCGATGGCCAAGCAGCCCGGCTGCCAGAAGCCCACCGCCTCGGTCCCGCCGAAGACCTCCGGATCGGCCACGGCCTCGCCGAAGCCCGGCTCGACCTCCTCGGACAAGGGCTCGGACGCGGACGCCGGCACGGACGCCGGCTCCGACTCCGGCTCGGACTCCTCCGGGCCGAGCAAGAAGGCCTCCGCCAAGCCCACCAAGAAGTCCTCGGAGTAGGTCGTCCCCACCCCGGCGGCGGCGATCGGCCGCCTGCCGCCGGGTCGGCCGCCCGGATGTCGGTGGCGGCCGTCACAATGGGATCCGTGAGTACGACCAGCCTGCCCCCCCGCCTCCCGGTGCCCGCGCACGCCGACCGTCTGCGCGAGGCACTGCTCGCCGCCGACTACACCGCCGACGGCCTGCTCGACCTGCTCGGCGCCCCCGCCTACGCGGCGCTCGCCCGCAGCGAGACCGTGCCCGCCCTGCGTGCCACCCGCGGCGACTCGCCGCTGGAGACCCTCGTCCGGCTCTTCCTGCTCCAGCGGGCCGTCCCGTACGGGAGCGCCGCCGCCGCGCTCCCGCTCGACGAGGCCCTCGCCGACGGCTGGGTGATCCGCGAGGACGACGCCGTGCTCGCCACGGTCGACGTCCGGCCCTACGGCGGCGAGGACGGCGGGAACTGGTTTATCGTCTCCGACCTCGGCTGCGCCGTCGGCGGCGCCGGCGGCATCGGGAAGAAGGCCGAGGGCGTCGTCCTCGGCGTCGGCGGCGCCTCCACCACGCTCGCCGGGATCACCGTCCGCACGCCGGTGTCCGCCGCGCTCGACCTCGGCACCGGCTCCGGCATCCAGGCGCTGCACGCCGCCCAGCACGCCACCCTGGTCACCGCCACCGACCTCAACCCGCGAGCCCTGGACTTCACCCGGCTCACGCTCGCGCTCTCCGGGGCCCGGGAGGCCGAGCTGCTCGAAGGCTCGCTCTTCGAGCCGGTCGACGGCGACACGTACGACCTGATCGTCTCCAACCCGCCGTTCGTGATCTCCCCCGGCGCCGCGCTCACCTACCGGGACGGCGGGATGGGCGGCGACGACCTGTGCCGCACGCTCGTGCAGGAGGCGGGCGAGCGGCTCAACGACGGCGGATACGCCCAGTTCCTCGCCAACTGGCAGCACGTGGAGGGCGAGGACTGGCAGGACCGGCTGCGGTCCTGGGTGCCGCGCGGCTGCGACGCCTGGATCGTGCAGCGCGAGGTCCAGGACGTCACCCAGTACACCGAGCTCTGGCTGCGGGACAGCGGCGACCACCGCGGCGACCCGGACGAGTACCGGCTCGCGTACGGGCGCTGGCTCGACGAGTTCGAGGCCCGCAAGACCAAGGCCATCGGCTTCGGCTGGATCACGATCCGGCGGAACGCCGCGGTGGAGGCCGGCGAGACCGAGCCCTCGATCCTCGTCGAGGAGTGGCCGCACCCGGTCGAGCAGCCCCTCGGCGCCACCATCCGCGCCCACTTCGAGCGCCAGGACTACCTGCGGTCCCACGACGACGCCGCGCTTCTCGCCGACCGCTTCACGCTCGCGCCCGAGGTCATGCAGGAGCAGGTCGGGCTGCCGGGTGCCGAGGACCCCGAGCACGTCGTGCTCCGGCAGAACCGCGGCATGCGCCGGGCCACCAGGGTCGACCACGTCGGCGCCGGGTTCGCCGGCGTGTGCGACGGCACCCTCAGCGCCGGCCGCATCCTCGACGCGATCGGGCAGCTGATGGGGGAGGACCCGGTGATACTGCGGGACCGCACCCCGCAGGCGATCCGGCTGCTCGTCGAGGAGGGCTTCCTGCTGCCCGTCGGCGAGACGCCCGGGGCGCACGGCGAGGAGAGCCTCGCTTGATACGGATCGAGCTGGACGAGGCCTCGCTCGGGGCGACCCGGATCGCGATCAGCCCGCTGCGGGACGCGTTCTGCTCGATGCACCTCGCGCTGCCGCACCGGCACCCCTCCTGGCCGTACCAGGAGTGGGTCGGGCAGGCGCGCGAGGTGTGGCGGGAGGACGACAGGCTCCGCCCGCTGTGGGACCTGTTCGCCGTGGGGCGGGCCGTGGACTCCGACTTCCTGCTGCCCCGGCCGTTCGGCACGGTCAACGTCCACGAGGAGCTGGCCGCGCTGCGGGGCACCGCCCCGGAGTTCGTCCGCGAGCAGGTGGCCGTCTGCTACCCCGGCATGGCCGACGCGCCCTTCGTACAGCCCTACCTGAAGGACCCGGAGGCGGCCTGCGCGGCGCTCGCCGACGCGTACGAGGCCTACTGGGAGGGCGCGGTCGCGCCGTACTGGCCGACGATGCGGCGGCTCGTCGAGGACGAAGTGCTCGTCCGGGCCAGGACGTTCGCGACGGAGGGCGTCGACGCGCTGTTCGCGGGCCTGGAGGCGCGGGGGCGGTGGCAGCCCCCCGTACTCGAACTGACCAAGCACATCGACGCGGAGTACGCGCCCGGAGAGCGGCGCCTCGTGCTCGTGCCGCTGGTCTTCGCCGAGGGCTGCCGGCTGTACTCGACGGACGACCCCGAGGTCTTCGCCCTCAGCTTCCAGGCCCGGGGCGCCGCCGCCCTGCGCGAACCGCCCGAGCCCGTCGCCGAGGACCGGCTCGGCCTGATGCTCGGCCGGGGCCGCGCGGCCGTCCTGCGCGAGCTGGGCGGGCCGCTCACCACGGCCGGGCTCGCCGACCGGCTCGGCCTCGCGCCGAGCACCGTGTCCGAACACCTGTCGGTGCTCTCGGAGGCCGGTGTCGTCACGCGGCACCGGGTCGGGCGCTCGGTGTACTACCAGCTCACGGACACCGGCAGGTCGCTGCTCGCGCTGCTCGTCGGGGAGGACGTGCTGCACGCGGTCGCCTGAGCGGGCGGGCTGCCGGCGGTCGCCCGAGCCGTCGTGCCGCCGCACGATTCGGGGGCTCCCGAATCGATGGCAGCGCCCCTCCGCCGGCTTCTACCGTCCGCCGCATGCTCGCAATCGAGGCGGACGCGCTGCGCCGCACCTACACCAGCAGGGCCGGGTGGCTGAAGCCCCGGCGGACCGAGACCGAAGCCGTGCGCGGGGTCACCTTCGAGGTGGCGCCGGGGGAACTCTTCGGCCTGCTCGGCCCCAACGGCGCCGGGAAGACCACCACCATCAAGATGCTCAACACCCTGCTCCTGCCGACCTCCGGCACGGCCCGGGTGTTCGGCCACGACGTGGCCCGCGACCCCGTCGCCGTACGCCGCAGGATCGGGTACGTCTTCGGCGGCGACCGCGGCCTGTACGACCGGCTCTCCGCGCTCGACAACCTCCGCTACTTCGCCGAGCTGTACGGCGTCGAGGCCCGCGACCAGAAGCGGCGCATCGCCGAACTCCTCGACCTGGTCGGCCTCGTGGGCCGCGAGAAGGAACGCGTCGAGGGCTACTCGCGCGGCATGCGGCAGCGCCTCCACATCGCCCGCGGCCTCCTCCACCGCCCCGACGTCCTCTTCCTCGACGAGCCGTCCATCGGCGTCGACCCCGTCGCCGCGCGCGATCTGCGCCGTACGGTCGCCGACCTGGCCGCCGGCGGCACCACCGTCCTGCTCACCACGCACTACATGGCCGAGGCCGACGAACTCTGCGGCCGGATCGCCGTGATCGCGGGCGGCCGGATCCGCGCCCTCGGCACGCCCGAGAGCCTCAAGTCCCGTGTGCGGGGCCGGGACGTCCTGGAGATCGAGGCGTACGGCGTGGACGAGGAACGCCTCGACCGGGTGCGCCGCATCGACGGCGTGCGGGGCGCGTCGGTCGAGGACCGGGGAGCCCTTCAGATCGTCACCGTGCAGACCGGCCGGGGCTCCGCCGAGCTGCACGGACCGGTGCTGACCGCGCTGGACGGCGTACGGATCGGGCGGGTCACGAGCCGCGAACCGTCCCTGGAGGACGCCTACATCGCGATCGTGGAGGAAGCGGCGGAGGCCGCGGTCGGGCTCGCGGAGGCCGAGGAAACCCCGGCGGGCGTGCCCGGTGGCGTGACCTCTGGCGTGACCGATGGCGTGACCGAGGAGCTGTCCGTATGAGGCGCGTCCTCCGGCTGATCCTCGTCGGCGTGCGCACCCACGTCTCGTACATGTCGCGCTCCCCGATCGAGATCACCTTCGCCGTCCTCGTCCCGCTCGTCTACGCGACCCTCGCCGTCTACCTCTTCCGGGCGGCGGGCGACCCCGACCGGCTGCTCACCGCCTCCGTCGGCGCCGGACTGATGGGCATCTGGGGCTCGGTGCTCTTCGGTTCGGGCGGTGCCGTGCAGAACCAGCGGTGGCTCGGCACGCTGGAGACCCTGGTCGTCGCGCCGGCGCCGCTCGCGCTCGTCCTGCTCCCGATCACCCTCGCGACCGCCGTCATCGGCACGTACGCGATGGGCGCCACGGTCCTGTGGGGCGTGGTCCTCTTCGGCGTCCCGCTCGACTTCGCGCACCCGCTGCTCTTCCTGCTCGCCGTGCCCGTGTGCGTCCTCGCGCTCGGCATGATGGGGCTGCTCCTCGCCGCCACGTTCGTCCTGCTGCGCAACGCCAACGCCCTGGCCAACCCGCTGGACACACCCGTCTGGCTGCTGTCCGGACTCCTCGTTCCCGTCACCGTGCTGCCCGCCTGGACGCACCCGCTGTCCTGGGCGCTGCCCACCACCTGGGGCGCGCGGGCCGTGCACGCGGCGACCTCCGGCGGGGACGTGCTCACGCCGCTGCTCGCCGCCGTCGCCCTCGGGGCCGGATACGCCCTGGCCGCCGTCCTCGTCCTCGGGCGGGTGGAGCGCCGGGCGCGCGCCGCCGCCACCCTCGCGCTCACCTGAAAGGCCAGACAGAGATGTTCCGTTTCCCCGGCACCGCCCGGCTCCTCGTCGTCGGCGGGGCGATCTCCTACCGGGCGCTCTTCAACTGGACGACCCCGCCGATGTTCATCGGAACCCTGCTGGTGGGGCCGCTTCTCCAGGTCTTCTTCTTTGTCTTCCTCGGGCGGGAACTGGGCGTCGCCGACGACCGTTTCCACCTCGTAGGGAACGCCGTCCTCGCAGCTTCCACCTCCTGCGTGTACGGCGGCACGATGGCCGTCGCCAACGAGCGGCGGTACGGGACTCTCGGCGCCGTCCTGCTCTCGCCCCGGCACCGGGTCCCGCTCTGGACCGGACGAGCCCTCCCGTACGTCCTCAACGGGCTGTTCGTCAGCGCGTTCGTGCTCACCGCCGCCGCGCTCGTGCTCGGGCTGCCCGTGCCCGCCGGGGCGCTGCCCGCGCTCGGCCTGGTGCTGCTCGCCGCCGCCGGTGCCTGCTCGGCTTTCGGGCTCGCGCTGGGGGCCCTCGGGCTCCGCTTCCGCGACGTGTTCCTCGTGTCCAACGTGGCGAGTTCGGTGCTCCTCCTCCTGACGGGCGCCGCCGTGCCCCGGGAGTCGCTGCCGGAGTGGATGCGGTTCGCCGGCGAGCTGCTGCCGCTCACGCACGCGGCGGACGCGGCGCGGCGGCTGACCGCGGGCGGAGGTCTGGACGGGGCGCTGCTCGGGACCGAGCTCGCGGTGGGCGCCGGCTGGGGGCTGCTCGCCGTCGCCCTGCTGGCCGCCTTCGAGCGCGGCAGCAGGCGCCGGGCCACGCTCGACACGATGTGACGGAGGAGAAGGAGAGGGAGTGAGGAGTGGGTCACTACCGGCCATCTTCGTGAAACCGTACGGGACGGTCCGCGTCGTTCACCCGGAATTCGCATCACAGATGCCCGGAGGTGCCAGCCTCGGCTGCGGGAGACGAACACCGCACGTGGACGGAACGGGGTACGGGCATGGAGAGCGGGCCGGCGATCTTCGCGGGAGCGGCGTTCACGCTGTTCGGAGCGGCGCTGCTGGTGTGGACCACCGTGCGGACGCTGCACCGCGCGCCCGTGGCGTACGGGGTCGCCCCGCGCACGGCCGTGGCGTTCACGAGCCTCTTCGGCGCGCTCTTCCTCCTCCTCGGCGTCTGGTGCTTCGGCAGGCTCTGAGTCCCCTCCGGATCCTCCTCCGGATCCCCTGCGGATCCTCCTCCGGATCTCTCTCGCGATCTCGCTCCGGAGCTCCGGCGCGTCCGCCCGCCCCGCCCGACCGGGAGTCCGGGCGGCAGGAATGCCAGGACTCGGGTTACCGTTCGAGTGGCCGTTGCGGGCTTTCGCCGTTTGACACGGGGGCGGGTTGTACCGTCACACTCCGCAGCGACGGGAGCGTCACCGTCCGTGCCGCTGCCGTGCGTGCCAGTGCCGTAGGTGCCCAGAGAGTGTCGATCCGGAGAGAAGAGCGAAGTTGTCCCCGACCAGCGAGACCGCACACGGCGGCCGCCGACTCGTCATCGTCGAGTCGCCTGCCAAGGCGAAGACGATCAAGGGCTACCTCGGCCCTGGCTACGTCGTCGAGGCGAGCGTCGGGCACATCCGCGACCTCCCCAGCGGCGCCGCCGAGGTGCCGGAGAAGTACACCGGCGAGGTGCGCCGCCTCGGAGTCGACGTCGAGCACGACTTCCAGCCCATCTATGTCGTCAACGCCGACAAGAAGGCACAGGTCAGGAAGCTCAAGGAGCTGCTCGCCGAGTCCGACGAGCTCTACCTCGCCACCGATGAGGACCGCGAGGGCGAGGCCATCGCGTGGCACCTCCAGGAAGTCCTGAAGCCCAAGGTCCCGGTCCACCGGATGGTCTTCCACGAGATCACCAAGGACGCGATCCGCGAGGCCGTCGCCAACCCGCGCGAGCTGAACCAGCGCATGGTCGACGCCCAGGAGACCCGTCGCATCCTCGACCGGCTGTACGGCTACGAGGTCTCGCCGGTCCTGTGGAAGAAGGTCATGCCGCGGCTGTCCGCCGGCCGCGTGCAGTCCGTCGCCACCCGGCTCGTCGTCGAGCGGGAGCGCGAGCGCATCGCCTTCCGCTCCGCCGAGTACTGGGACCTCACCGGCACCTTCGGCACCGGCCGTACCGGTGACGCCTCCGACCCGTCCTCGCTGGTCGCGCGCCTCGCGGCGGTCGACGGCAAGCGCGTCGCCCAGGGCCGTGACTTCGGCGCCGACGGGCGGCTGAAGTCCGACAGCGTGCTCCACCTGGACGAGGAGAAGGCACGGGCGCTCGCCGCCGCGCTCGCCGACACCGCGTTCGCCGTGCGCTCGGTCGAGTCGAAGCCGTACCGCCGCTCGCCGTACGCGCCCTTCCGCACCACGACCCTCCAGCAGGAGGCGAGCCGCAAGCTGGGCTTCGGTGCGAAGGCGACCATGCAGGTGGCGCAGAAGCTGTACGAGAACGGCTTCATCACCTACATGCGTACGGACTCCACGATCCTGTCCGACACCGCCGTCTCGGCGGCCCGGGCGCAGGTCACGCAGTTGTACGGCGCCGACTACCTGCCGGAGAAGCCGCGCGTCTACGCGGGCAAGGTCAAGAACGCCCAGGAGGCGCACGAGGCGATTCGCCCTTCGGGTGATCGTTTCCGCACTCCGGCGGAGACCGGCCTGACCGGCGACCAGTTCCGGCTCTACGAGCTCATCTGGAAGCGGACCGTCGCCTCCCAGATGAAGGACGCGACCGGAAACTCGGTCACCGTGAAGATCGGCGGCCGCGCCGCCGACGGCCGTGACGCCGAGTTCTCGGCGTCCGGCAAGACGATCACCTTCCACGGCTTCATGAAGGCGTACGTGGAGGGGGCCGACGACCCGAACGCGGAGCTCGACGACCGCGAGCGGCGCCTGCCGCAGGTCGCCCAGGGCGACGCGCTGACCGCCGACGAGATCACGGTGGACGGCCACGCGACGAAGCCGCCGGCCCGCTACACCGAGGCCTCGCTGGTCAAGGAGCTCGAAGAGCGCGAGATCGGCCGCCCGTCGACGTACGCGTCGATCATCGGCACCATCCTCGACCGCGGCTACGTCTTCAAGAAGGGCACGGCCCTCGTGCCGTCCTTCCTGAGCTTCGCCGTCGTCAACCTCCTGGAGACGCACTTCGGGCGGCTCGTCGACTACGACTTCACCGCCCGGATGGAGGACGACCTCGACCGCATCGCGCGGGGCGAGGCCAAGTCCGTGCCGTGGCTGAAGCGCTTCTACTTCGGTGAGGGCGACGGCACCGGCCAGGGCGGCGCGGCGGACGCCGGGAACGGCGACGGCGACCACCTCGGCGGCCTCAAGGAGCTCGTCACCGACCTCGGCGCGATCGACGCGCGCGAGATCTCCTCGTTCCCCGTCGGCAACGGCATCGTGCTGCGCGTCGGCCGCTACGGCCCGTACGTCGAGCGCGGCGAGAAGGACGCGGAGGGCCACCAGCGCGCCGACGTCCCGGACGACCTCGCGCCCGACGAGCTGACCGTCGAGCACGCCGAGGAGCTGCTCGCCAAGCCGAGCGGCGACTTCGAGCTGGGCGCCGACCCGGTCAGCGGCAACCAGATCGTCGCGAAGGACGGCCGCTACGGCCCGTACGTCACGGAGATCCTGCCCGAGGGCACCCCGAAGACCGGCAAGAACGCGGTGAAGCCGCGCACGGCCTCCCTCTTCAAGTCGATGGCGCTCGACACCGTCACCCTGGAGGACGCGCTCCGGCTGATGTCCCTGCCGCGGGTCGTCGGGGCGGACGCCGAGGGCGTCGAGATCACCGCGCAGAACGGCCGCTACGGCCCGTACCTGAAGAAGGGGACGGACTCGCGGTCGCTCACCGACGAGGAGCAGCTCTTCTCGATCACGCTGGAAGAGGCCCTCGCGATCTACGCGCAGCCGAAGCAGCGCGGCCGGGCGGCGGCCAAGCCGCCGCTGAAGGAGCTGGGCACCGACCCGGTCAGCGAGAAGCCGGTCGTCGTCAAGGACGGGCGCTTCGGCCCGTACGTGACGGACGGCGAGACCAACGCCACCCTGCGCACCGACGACAGCGTGGAGACGATCACGCCGGAGCGCGGCTACGAGCTCCTCGCGGAGAAGCGGGCCAAGGGACCGGCGAAGAAGACCGCCAAGAAGGCCCCGGCGAAGAAGACCACGGCGAAGAAGACGGCCACGAAGACGGCGGCGAAGAAGACCACCGCCGCCAAGACCACGGCCGCCAAGAAGACCGCCGCGAAGAAGACCACGGCGGCGAAGAAGACGACCGCGGCCAAGAAGACGGCGGCGTCGCAGCCGGAGTAGACGCAGGGTGTGACGAAGGCGGGGCGGGGGCCGGGTGGCCCCCGCCCCGCCTTCGTCACAGGCTCGTCCGGATGTTCGGTCGGAGGCCGCGGGGAGCAATGCCGTCCGGATAGGGTGGACGGATGACGCGAGCAGAGCAGCCAGACCGCCTCGGCGATTCCGACGCCGCACTCGTCGCGGATTCCCAGGAGCGTTCCGTACGGGCCCTCCTGCGCCATCAGCCCTTGCGCAGGCTGTGGGGCGCCCAGGTGGCCGGCAGTGTCGGCGACGCCCTCGCCCTCCTCGTCCTCGTCCTCCTGGTCCTCCAGGCGGCCGTCGTCGAGGGCGCGTTCGGGGGCGGGTACCGGGGGGCCGCGTTCGCCGTGGCCGCCGTCGTCGGTACGCGCCTGCTGGCCACGGTCCTCTTCGGGGCCGTCCTCCTCGGGCCGCTCACCGCGCTCACCGGGCCCGACGGCCCGCTCGACCGCCGCTGGACCATGATCGGCGCGGACGGCCTGCGCATCGCGCTCCTCGTCATCGCGCCCCTGTGGATCGACTGGATCCCCGACAGCGCGCTCTGGTACCTGCTCGGCACCGTCTTCGTCACCGGGGCGGCCGAGCGGCTCTGGACCATCTGCCGCGAGGGCGCGGCGCCCGCGCTGCTGCCCGCCCCGCCGCTGGAGGGCGACGCCGTACGGCCGCTGCCCGACCACCTCGGCGCGCTGCGCCGGCTGTCCCAGCGCACCGGCTTCCTCGCCGTGCCCGCCGCGGCCGCCGTCCTGCTCGTCGCCACGCTCGTCGGCGATCTGCTCGGCACCGGACTCGACTGGTTCTCGCTGCACCAGGCGGCCCTCGGCTCGTACGTGGCGGCCGGCCTGTTCGCCGCCTCCGTCACCGGCCTGTACGCGATGGCGCTGCCCGGCGGGCGGACGCCGAGGCCCCGCTCGCCCCTGGAGGGGCTGCGCCGCCCGGCAGCCGAGAAAGGCGCCGACGAGGGGAAGGGCCGTACCGGCGTCCTGCCCCTGCTCGTCCTGACCTGCGCCATCGTCGCCGGGGCGATCGCCGCGGCCGCGTCCCTCGCCGTACTCCACGCGTACGACCTGGGCGGCGGCCCCCTCACGTACGCGCTCCTGATCCTCGCGCTCAGCGGCGCCACCGCCGTCGGCATCCGCACCGCCGGCTCCGTCCTGCCCGTCCTGTCCCGGCGCCGGCTGCTCGCCCTCGCGACCGCCGTCACCGGTGTCGCGCTGATCGCCATGGGCCTGGTGCCGGACACGGCGACCGTGCTGTTCCTCGCCGTCCTCGCCGGCTACGCGGCCGGTGTCGCCGCCAACACCGGCCACACCCTCGTCGACCAGGAGACCGAGGAACCGCGCCGCGCCCGGACCACCGAGCACCTCCAGGCCAACGCCCGCGTCGGCATGGCCGTCGGCGCGCTCGCCGCGCCGCTGCTCGCCGCCGCCATCGGGCAGTACCGGCTCGCCGCGGAGAGCGCCGTCTTCGCGCACGGCGGCGCGGCCCTGACGCTCGCCCTGATCGGCGCCCTGCTGCTGCCGGTCGCCGCACTCGTCCTCGCGAAGACCGACGACCGCGCCGGTGTCCCGCTCCGCCGCGACCTGCGCGACGCGCTGCGCGGCTCCGACCCCGCCCAGGCGCCCTCCCCGACCGGCTTCTTCATCGCCCTGGAGGGCGGCGACGGGGCCGGGAAGTCCACGCAGGTCCAGGCGCTCGCCGAGTGGATCCGGGCGAAGGGCCACGAGGTCGTCGTGACCCGCGAGCCCGGTGCCACCCCGATCGGCAAGCGGCTCCGCTCGATCCTCCTCGACGTGTCGTCGGCGGGGCTCTCGAACCGCGCCGAGGCCCTGCTGTACGCGGCCGACCGCGCCGAGCACGTCGACTCCCTGGTCCGGCCCGCGCTGGAGCGGGGCGCCATCGTCCTCTCCGACCGGTACATCGACTCGTCCGTGGCCTACCAGGGCGCCGGCCGGGACCTGTCCCCGACCGAGATCGCCCGCATCTCGCGCTGGGCGACCGACGGGCTCGTCCCGCACCTCACCGTCGTCCTCGACGTCTCCCCGGCGACGGCCCGGGAGCGCTTCACCGAGGCGCCCGACCGGCTGGAGTCCGAGCCGCCGGAGTTCCACGCGCGCGTGCGGGCCGGTTTCCTCGCCCTCGCGGCCGCCGACCCGAGCCGCTACCTCGTCGTCGACGCCGGCCAGGAGCCCGAGGCCGTCACCACCGTCGTACGCCACCGGCTCGACCGGATGCTGCCGCTCTCCGAGGCCGAGGTGAAGGCCGCCGAGGAGGCCCGCCGGAAGGCCGAGGAGGAGGCGTGCCGCCTCGCCGAGGAAGAGGCCGCCCGCAAGGCCGAGGAGGAGCGCCTGGAGCGCGAGCGGCAGGAGCAGCTCGCCAAGCTCCGCGCCGAGGAGGAGGAGCGCAAGCGGCGCGAGGAGGAAGAGGCGCGCCGCCTGGAGGCCGAGCGTCAGGCCGAGGAGGCCCGCCGGAAGGCCGAGGAGGCCCGGGTGGCCGCCGAGCTCGCCGCCGAGGAGGAGCGCAAGCGCCTCGCCGCCGAGGAGAAGGCCCGTCAGGAGGAGCAGGAGCGGATCCGCAAGGAGGCCGAGGAAGAGGCGCGGCTGCGGGCCGAGGCCGAGGAGCGCCGCCTGGAGAAGCAGCGCAAGGCCGAGGAGGCCCTGCTCCGCGCCGAGGAGGCCCGCCGGATGGCCGAGGCCGCCGCTGCCGCCAAGGCGGCGGAGGAGGCCGCGCTGAAGGCCGCGGCGGAGAAGGTCGCCGCCGAGGCGGCCGCGAAGGCCGCTGCGGAGAAGGCCGCGGCCGAACGGGCCGCATCGGAGAAGGCCGCCGCTCAGCGTGCCGCGGCGGCGGAGGCGGCCGCGGCGAAGGCCGCCGAGGAGAAGAAGGCCGCGGCGGAGAAGCGCGCGGCGGCCGAGCGGCGTGCCGCCGAGCAGCGGGCCGAGGCCGAGCGGGCCGCCCGGGCCGCCGAGGAGTCGGCGAACGAGGTCACGGTGGCGACGCCGGTCGTGAAGCCGGATGCCGTGGACCCCAGGACCGGCGCCGCGAAGGACCCCCGGACGGGCGCCACGCCTGCTCCCGAGTCCGAGGCCCCCACGGTCTCGCCCACCGAGGTCACCGTCGCCACGCCGATCGTGAAGCTGCCGGAGGCCGAGACGGCCGTCCTGCCGCAGATCAAGGACCCGCGGGCCGTCGACGAGACCGCCGTCCTGCCTCCCGTACGGGACTCCCGGGCGTCGGACCCCGCCGACCGGGTGCCGCAGGGCATCTTCCGTGACGAGCGGAGCGGGACCCGGCCGGAGCCGCAGGGTGCGAACGACCGGACCCGCGAGCTGCCCCAGCTCGACGAGAACGGGCAGCCGCGCCGCCGCTCGGACTGGGCCGAGGAGACCCCGCTCGACGACCTGCCGACGCTCGCGGACGAGCTGTTCGGCCCGCACGACGACGAGAACGACCGCGGTCGTCGCCGCTGACCCGCCCTGCACATCCGGGTTGAGGGTGTAGCTAGCTCCACCCTCAACCCGGAAGCCAGCTCCATACCGCCGTGACCTGCGGTTTTCTAGCGTTGTCGGCATGATGACGACAGCAGCGACGGAGAGCGGTGCCGCACTCGCCCTGGAAGGGGTGAGCCGGACGTACGGAGCGACCACGAGGTCCCGGGGCGGTGCGCCCGCGCTCGACGGAGTGGACCTCGTCGTGCCGCGCGGGCGGTTCGTGGCGGTGATGGGCCCGTCGGGCTCCGGGAAGTCCACGCTGCTGCGCTGCGCGGCTGGCCTCGAACGGCCGACGGCGGGCACGGTACGCATCGGGGGCACCGACCTCGCCACGCTGAAGGCGGCCGGCCTCACCCGGCTGCGGCGCGACCGCGTCGGCTTCGTCTTCCAGTCGCTGAACCTCGTCTCCGCCCTGAACGTGCGGGAGAACGTCACCCTGCCGCTGCTGCTCGCCGGCGCCCGCGAGGGCCGGGAGCTCGACGGCCGCGCCCTGGCCGGTCTCGCGGCCGTGGGACTCGCCGACCGGGCCGAGGACGCGCCCGAGAACCTCTCCGGCGGCCAGCGGCAGCGGGTGGCGATCGCGCGGGCCCTCGTCAACGAACCCGAGGTCGTCTTCGCCGACGAGCCGACCGCCGCGCTCGACCCCGTCACGGCCGCCGGGGTCCTCGCCCTGCTGCGGCGCGCGGTGGACGAGCGCGGCCGGACCGTCGTCCTCGTCACCCACGACCCGGTGGCGGCGGCCTGGACGGACGAGGCGGTGTTCCTGGAGCGCGGCCGGCTGGTCGGCCGCCTCGACCGGCCGGACGAGGCCGGGGTCCGCGCGGCCCTCGGCGCGCCGACCGAACGGCACCTGGCGGTGGCGCGGTGAAGCGGGCCTGGAACCCTGCGGTGAGGCTGCTCGCCACCCGGTCGCTGCGGACGCACCGCAAGGCGTGGGCGGCCGTCTTCGCGGCCGTCGCCGTCACCTCGGCGCTGCTCGGCGCCCTCGCCCTCGCCGCCGGGTCGGTCGGACTCGGCCACGCGCGCGTGGAGCGGTACGCGGCGGCGCCCGTCGTCGTCGCGGGCGACCAGGAGGTCAGCTGGACGACCGATCCCCCGGTGAGCGAGCCGACCACGGTCTCGGCGGGCCTGACCGAGCGGGTACGGATCCCGAGCGCGGCCGTCGACGTCCTGCGCGAGGTCCCCGGCGTCCGGGCCGCGGTCCCGGACGACACCTTCGTCGTACGGGGGACGGGCGCCGGCACCCCCGCCGAGACGTACACCGGGCGGTCCTGGGAGGCCGCCTCGCTGGCGCCGTACAAGCTGCTCGACGGGCGGGAGCCCCGTAAGGCCGCAGAAGTCGTGGTCGGGGCCGGAAGCGGCGCCGGTGCCGGGGTCCGGGTCGGGGAGACCGTGGCCGGGCGGACGGTCGTCGGTGTGGCCGACGGGCCCGCCGCCCTCTACGTCACCGCCCCGGAGGCGCGGCGGCTCGCCGGGCACCCGGGCGCCGTCGACGCCGTAGGGGTCCTCGCCGAGCCGGGCGTCCCCGTGGACACCCTTCACGCGCGCGTGCGGGCCGCTCTGGACCGTGCCGGACTCAAGGACACCGCGTCGGGGCAGCCCCTCCGGGCGCTCACCGGCGACGGCCGCGGCGGCGTCGAGTACCTCGCCGCGCCGCCCGCGCGGACCCAGCTCCTCGAACTCCTCGCGGCCGTCTCGGGGACGGTCCTCCTCATCGCCGTCCTCGTCCTGTCCTCGCTCGTCGCGCAGGCGCTCGGCCAGCGCGGCGCGGAGCGGGACCTGCTGCTCGCGGTCGGCGCGACACCCCGTCAGGTGCGGGCCGCCGCCGGCCGGGAGGTGACCCGGGTGGCGGGTGCGGCGGCGGTGCTCGGCGCGGTGGCGGCCGTACCGGCGTTCCTGGTCGCGTGGTCGATGCTGCGGGCCCGTACCGGAGTCGTACCGGAAGGGCTCGTCCTGCCCACGCCGCCCTGGCTGTTCGCCGCCGCGCTCATCGTCGCGGCCGCCCTCGTGGTGGGCCTCGCCCGGCTCGTCGTCCTCTTCTCGACCCGCCGGGCGGGCCGTCAGGGGCCGGGGCGTGCGCGCCGCGTCGGCGGGCTCGTCCTGCTCGCCCTCGGCGCGGGCGCCGCCGTGACCGCCACGACGCAGGGCGGCGAGGCGGCCGGCGCCGCGGCCGGCGCGGCCACGGTGACGCTCGTCTCCGGCTGCGCGCTGCTCGGGCCGTGGATCGCGCGGGGCGCGATGCGGATCCTGGACGGGGCGTTCCGCCGGCTCGGCGGGGCTCCCGGGCGGCTCACGGCGGCCGGCGCGGCCGCGCACTCGCGGCGGCTCGGGGCGGCCCTCACCCCGGTCGTCCTCGTCACCGCCTTCGCGCTGGTGCAGCTCACCGCGGGATCGACCATGGTCCGGGAGGCCGAGGCGCAGGCGAGGTCCGCGACCACCGCGGACCTCGCGGTCGCCGGCACGACGGCGGAGCAGGTGCGGAGGACGCCGGGCGTGACCGCGGCGACGGACGTGCTGCGCTCGACGGTCGTCCTCGCCCGCACGCAGGCCGGTACGCCGCGCCTCGACCGGCTCCCGGTCCTCGGCGTGGACGCCGGCGGTCTGAAGGGCACGCTCGACCCGGGCGTGGTCGCGGGCGACCTGGCCGGACTCGCCGGGCGCGGGACGGTCGCGGTCGGCGCGGACATGGCCGGTTCGCTGGACGTACGGCCCGGTTCGACGGTGGCCCTGCGGCTCGGGGACGGCACGGAGAAGCGGCTGCGGGTGGTGGCGGTGTACGCGCGCTCGCTCGCCCTCGGCGAGTTCCTGCTGCCGAAGGCCGAACTGGCCCCGCACATGACCGACCCGTACCCCGCGCGCGTGCTGGCGGCGAAGGGGGACGCGCCTTCCGACGCGGCTCGTTCCGGCTCCGCCGTCGTACCCGAGCAGGTGACGACGGCCGGGGCCGAGCTGAACGGGATCGTCTCGGCGGCGGTCCTCACCGCGATCGGCGCGCTCACCGTCCTCTCCGTCCTGAGCACCCTCGCCCTGATCGGCGCCGGACGGCGCGGCGAGCTCGCGCTGCTGACCCAGGTGGGCGCCTCGGCCGGTCAGGTGCGCCGGATGCTGGGCCTGGAGGCCGGGTTCCTGACGGCCACGGGGCTGCTCCTCGGGGGCGTGGTCGCCGCGCTGCCGCTGACCGCCTTCGCCTGGGCCCTGACGGGCGGCCTGCCGTACCTGCCGCCCGCGCAGGCCGCCCTGCTCGCGGGGACCGTGGTCGTCACGGTCGTGGCGGGCGTGTTCCTGCCGGTTTCGGGGCGGCGCCTCAGGCGTTGAGGTACGCGAGCACGGCGAGGACCCGGCGGTGGCCGCCGCTGTCGCTCGGCGGCAGGCCGAGCTTCGCGAAGACGTTGCCGATGTGCTTGTGCACGGCCCGCTCGGTGACCACCATCGAGCGGGCGATCGTGCCGTTGTCGTGGCCCTGGGCCATCAGTTCGAGGACCTCGCGCTCGCGCGGGGTGAGGGAGTCCAGCGGGTCGTCGCGGCGGCGGGCGAGCAGCTCGGCGACGACCTCCGGGTCCAGGGCCGTACCGCCGGACGCGACCCGCTCCAGGGCGTCGAGGAACTCGTCGACCCGCCCGATCCGGTCCTTCAGGAGGTAGCCGACGCCCCGGGCGCCGCCGCCGAGGAGCTCGGCCGCGTACGTCTCCTCCACGTACTGGGAGAGGACGAGCACGGGAAGCCCGGGGAGCTGCTCGCGGGCCGTGAGCGCCGCCCGCAGCCCCTCGTCGCGGAAGCCGGGCGGCAGCCGTACGTCGAGGACGGCGACGTCCGGGCGGTGCTCCAGGAGCAGCGGCAGGATCTCGGGGCCGGTGGCCGCGACCCCGGCGACCTCGTGGCCGGAGGAGGACAGCAGCAGCACCAGGCCTTCCCTGAGGAGGGCGTTGTCCTCGGCGATCACCACACGCACGGAAGCTCCACTTCGATCACGGTCGGGCCCCCCAGGGGGCTGGTCAGTCGTACGGTGCCGTCCAGCGCGGCGACCCGGCGGCGCATGCCCGTCAGGCCGGAGCCGCCGCGCTCGCCGGCCTCGGCCCCGCCGCGGCCCTCGTCCCGGACGAGGACGCTCAGGCCTGTGGGGCGGCGGGAGAGGGCGACGGAGGCGCGGGCGGCGCCGCTGTGCTTGGCGGCGTTGGTGAGGGCCTCCGCGACGACGAAGTACGCGGCGGCCTCGACGGCGGCGGGGGCGCGGGGGCTGTCCTTGGAGAGGGGGCCGTCGGGGGCGAGAGGGCCGTCTGCGGAGAGGCCGTCTGCGGAGAGGGGGTCTGCGGAGAGGGGGTCTGCCACCGACACGTCCACCTCCAGGCCGCTGCTCGCGGCGAGCGCCCGGACCGCGCCGGTCAGGCCGCGGTCCGTGAGGATCGGCGGGTGGATGCCGCGTACGACGTGCCGCAGCTCCGCCAGCGCCTCCTCGGCCTGTTCCTGGGCGTCGTCGAGGAGCGCCCGCGCGGTCGCGGGATCGGAGTCGTACGCCCTCTTGGCCAGGCCGATCCGCATGGAGAGCGCGACGAGCCGCGCCTGAGCGCCGTCGTGCAGGTCGCGTTCGATCCGGCGCAGCTCGGCGCCGTGCGCGGCGACCGCGCCGGCCCGGGTGGCGGTCAGCTGCTCGACACGGGCGGCGAGCGCGGCGTCCCGGGCGGCGGACGGGGACGGGGTGAGCAGGGCGCGCGACCAGTCGGCCTCCAGGTCGGCGAGCCGGCCGATCAGCGGCAGCAGCACCGGGCGGTTCCCGGCGAGCCCCGCCCACACGCCGTCGACCGGCAGCGCACACACCCACATCACGAGCGTGACGCACCACAGCGCCACCCCGTAGACGGCGTGCGCGGCGGCCCAGATCAGATCCCGGTGCGTGCCGGGGTCGGTGACGGCGGTCCGCACACGCGCGGGGAGGGGGCCTTCGAGCGGAAGGTACGCCGCCGGGACGGGCACACCGGTTCTGGCGGCGGTACGGCGCCGCTCCGCGCCCGCGAGCACGCGCAGCAGCAGGACGCTCTCGGGGAGGACCCCGGCGCCGAGGACGGTGAGGGTGAGGAAGGCCGTGAAGAGGGCGACGCCTGCCATCAGCTGACAGAGGATCGCGAGCGCGGCCCCGGTCAGGAGGTGGAACCAGGCCCGGGCCGCATCCTTGATCGCCTCGCGCATTACGCCAGGTTAGGCGGTGTCCGGCGGAGGCACGGTGGTGCAGGCTCCACCATCGGTCCGGGGGCGGGCACCGCTGTGCGGGGACGGGGACGCGGCGAAGATCGAATAGGCGCCCGACGCCACCCCACACCCCGTACCTCACACCCTCTTGGAGATCCCCATGCGGTTCCTGCTCTGGATGCTGTTCACGGCGGGCGTCCTCGCCAACGCCTACATCAACACCCTCGCCGGCTGGACCGGCGCCGCGCACGTCACGGCGAGCATCTGCTCGGGGGTGCTCGTGCTCGGCTCGGCGGTCGGCCTGTGGCTGACCCGCGCCCGGGCACGTGACGCGTTCTGACGGTGGCGGCCTCACGGCGGTGGCGGTCTGACGGCGGCGGCCTCACAGCGGCGCGGCCTCACGGCGGTGGCGACCTCACGGCGGCGCGGTCTGCCGGCGGCGCGGTCTGACGGCCGGTCGGCGGGGGTTGTCAGAGCGCTGCCCCACAATGGAGGGCGTACCTGAGGAGGGGCAGACATGGCCGTATGGGACGACCTGGTCGGACAGACGCGGGTCGAGGAGCAGCTCGCCGCCGCCGCGCGCGACGCCGACGCGCTCGTGACCGCCCATGCCGCCGGAGAGCCCGCCCCCGAGGCGTCGAAGATGACCCACGCCTGGCTGTTCACCGGCCCGCCGGGGTCCGGGCGGGCGACCGCGGCGCGGGCGTTCGCCGCCGCGCTGCAGTGCGTGAGCCCCGACCGGGCGATGGGCGGGATCCCGGGCTGCGGATTCTGCGACGGCTGCCACACGACGCTCGTCGGCACCCACGCGGACGTGGAGATCGTCCGTACGGACCTGCTGTCCATCGGCGTGAAGGAGACCCGCGAGCTCGTCCGGCGCGCCCAGCTCTCCCCGGCGGGCGGCCGCTGGCAGGTCATCGTCCTGGAGGACGCCGACCGCCTCACCGAGGGCGCGGGGAACGTGCTCCTGAAGGCCATCGAGGAGCCCGCGCCGCGCACGGTCTGGCTGCTCTGCACGCCCTCCATCGAGGACGTGCTGCCGACGATCCGCTCCCGCTGCCGCCTCCTGACCCTGCGGACGCCGCCGGTGGAGGCGGTGGCCGACGTGCTCGTGCGGCGCGACGGCATCGAGCCGGAGGCGGCGTACGCCGCGGCCCGCGCGACCCAGGGTCACATCGACCGGGCGCGGCGGCTCGCCACGGACGAGCGGGCCCGGGCGCGCAGGGCCGTCGTCCTCAAGCTGCCGCTGCGGGTCGCGGACGTCGGCGGCTGCCTCAAGGCCGCCCAGGAGCTGGTCGACGCGGCGGCGGAGGACGCGAAGCAGGTCGCGGAGGAGGTCGACGTCAAGGAGACCGAGGACATGAAGGCGGCGCTCGGCGCCGCGCAGGGCGGCCGGATGCCCCGCGGCACGGCCGGGGTGATGAAGGACCTGGAGGAGCGGCAGAAGCGGCGCAGGACGCGTACCCAGCGCGACAGCCTGGACCTCGCGCTCACCGACCTGACCGGCTTCTACCGCGACGTGCTCGCGCTCCAGCTCCGCTCGCGCTCGGCCATCGCCAACGTGGACGTGCGGGACGCGCTGGAGCGGATCGCCGGGGACAGCACCCCGGAGCGGACCCTGCGCCGGATCGAGGCGATCCTGGCCTGCCGTGATGCCCTCGACCGGAACGTGGCGCCGCTGCTCGCGGTGGAGGCGATGACGATGGCGCTCCGCGAATAGGGCGTGTTCCGAAAGTCCCGCCCGCCTGGTGACGCCTGGCACGCACGCTCTAGGGCCTGTCCGGCCCGGTCCCTGCGAAGCGTGCGATTGGACACGCTCCGCACTCGTCCCGATACGCTCCGGGAATGGACTCCACTAGGGCCTGTCCGGCCCGGTCCCTGCGAAGCGTGCGATTGGACACGCTCCGCACTCGTCCCGATACGCTCCGGGAATGGACTCCAGGCGTGTGCTTCGTACGTCCGCCACGGCCCTCGCGGCCGCCGGGCTGATCCTTTCCGGCTGCACGGGCGGAAGCGACGCGTCCGCGACCCGTACGACGACGACGTCGGCCGCCCGCGCTTCCGCCACCACCTCGCCCGACGGCGAGGCGCTGAAGAAGTACTACGGCCAGAAGTTGGCGTGGCGCGACTGCGGTGTGCCGGGGTTCCAGTGCGCGACGCTGCTGGCCCCGCTCGACTACGCGAAGCCGGACGGCGGTGACGTGAAGCTGGCGGTCTCGCGGGTGCGGGCCGCCGGCCCGGGGAAGCGGCTCGGTTCGCTCCTGGTCAACCCCGGCGGGCCCGGCGGATCGGCCGTCGGCTACCTCCAGGGGTACGCGGGCATCGGCTACCCCGCCCCCGTCCGCGCCCGCTACGACATGGTGGCCGTCGACCCGCGCGGGGTCGCCCGCAGTGAGCCGGTCGAGTGTCTGACGGGCCCGCGGATGGACGCGTACACGCAGGTGGACCAGACGCCCGACGACGCGGCGGAGACGAACGCGCTGAGCGCGGCCTTCAAGGAGTTCTCGGCGGGCTGCGAGAAGCGCTCGGGAAAGGTCCTGCCGCACGTCTCCACGGTCGAGACGGCCCGTGACATGGACATCCTTCGGGCGGTGCTCGGCGACGAGAAGCTGACCTACGTGGGGGCCTCGTACGGCACGTTCCTCGGCGCCACGTACGCCGAGCTGTTCCCCGGCCGGGTCGGCCGCCTGGTCCTCGACGGGGCCATGGACCCGTCCCTGTCCGCGCTCGACCTCAACCGCGACCAGACCGCCGGCTTCGAGACCGCCTTCCGCGCCTTCGCCGCCGACTGCGTCACCAAGCCGGACTGTCCGCTCGGCACCGAGTCGGTCGCGGCGGCCGGCGAGGCGCTGCGGGCGTTCTTCCGCGACGTGGACGCGAAGCCGGTGCCCACGGGCGAGAGCCGCGAACTCGGCGAGTCCCTCGCGACGACGGGCGTGATCGCGGCGATGTACGACGAGGGCGCCTGGCCCCAGCTGCGGGAGGCCCTCACGCGGGCGATCGGCGGCGAGGGCTCGGGCCTGCTGGCCCTGGCCGACAGCTACTACGAGCGGGAGGCGGACGGCACGTACGCCAACCTGATGGCCGCCAACGCCGCCGTGAACTGCCTCGACCTGCCGGCCGCCTACGCGGGCCCCGCCGACGCCGCGAAGGCGGCCCCGTCCTTCGAGAAGGCTTCCCCGGTCTTCGGCGAGGGCCTCGCCTGGGCGGCCCTCAACTGCACCTACTGGCCCACACGCCCCACCGGCAGCCCCCACCGCATCACCGCCGAGGGCGCCGCCCCGATCCTCGTCGTCGGCACCACCCGCGACCCGGCCACCCCCTACAAGTGGGCCCGCTCCCTCGCCGACCAGCTCTCCTCCGGCACCCTCCTGACGTACGACGGCGACGGCCACACCGCCTACGGCCGGGGCAGCGACTGTGTCGACACCGCCATCAACGCCTACCTCCTGGAAGGCACTCCTCCGCCGGACGGAAAGCGCTGCTCACAGGCGTGATCCAGGGGTGGTCGGAGCACCCCCGGAAACTGTGTAGACTTGGCGGCGCTGCTGCACCCAACATGGGTCTGCACGGCAAGCCGCCTTAGCTCAGTTGGCCAGAGCAACGCACTCGTAATGCGTAGGTCTCGGGTTCGAATCCCGAAGGCGGCTCGGAATTACCCCAGGACTCACTCGCCGTGACCTGGGGTTTTTTCATGCCCTTTACCTGAGCGGGCATGCGGCGGCGGAGGTTCGGAATCCCGTGCGTGAGCGATGCGTGAGCGGAGGGGCTGTCAGCCCTTCTTCGCGACCTTTTTGGCCTTGGCCTTCTTCTTCCGCTTGGCCTTCGCCTTCTCGGCCTTCTTCGCCTCCTTGGCAGCCTGGTGGACCTGCGCTTCTTGCTCGGCCTTGCGCTGCAGCGGGACGAGCTTCGCGGTGGCCTCGGCGGCGCTCTTGCCGACGTGGGGGAGCACGCTCTGGTAGATGTCGCGCGTGATCCGGGTGTCGCTGTGCCCGAGTGTGTCGGACACGATCTTGATGTCTATGTCGGCGGCCAGCATGAGGGTGGCCGCCCCGTGCCGGAGGTCGTGCAGCCGGATCGGCGGCAGGCCGGAGGCGGCGACGAGCCGCTCGAAGAGGTCGGTGACCTTGCCCGGGTGGAGCCAGGAGCCGTCCTCCTGGGTGAAGACGAGCCCGGTGTTCACCCAGGCCGATCCCCACTCCGCGCGGTCGGCTGCCTGCTGCTTGCGGTGCCGCTCCAGGACGCCGACGGTGTCGTCATCGAGCGCGACCACCCGGAAGCCGCTGTCCGTCTTCGGCTCGGACGCCTCGACCTCCCAGTCGTCCTGGACGAGCTGTCCGGTCACGGTGAGGGAGTGCCGGTCGAGGTTGGTCTCCGACCAGGGCTGCCCGCATGCCTCACCTCGCCGCAGGCCGCGGAAGGCGATCAGGTGCCACATCGCGTACAGCCGGTCCTCGGCGACGAAGTCGAGGAAGGCGCCGGTCTGTTCCGGCGTCCAGACCATCACGGGGGACGGCTTCTCGCCGGTCTGCTCCCACTTGGCGACCCGCTCGTCCGTCCATACGAGCGCCTTCGGCTTACGCACCGGATCGATCTCGACATGGGCCGCCGGGTTGAACGTGATGATCTGCTGCCCTATCGCGTCGTTCAGGGCCGCGCGGAGCGTGGCCTTGATGTGCTGACGCGTGGCGGGGCCGGTGACGCGGCGGAAGGGCGGCATCGCGTCGATCGCGGCCTTCATCGCCTTGCGGCGGGCGCGGTTGGCCACACCCTTCCACGGGACGGTCGCCAACTCGTCGACCGCTGCACGCCGCTGGGCGTTCTGCTCCAGGAGCTCGGCGTTGGCGTCGGTGATGGCGGTGAACATGTCGCTGAGGTGGCTGACGCGCAGCCGGTCGAGACGCCGGTGGCCGATGTGCGGCTTCAGGTGCACCCGGACGTCGGTCTCGTACCGGCTGATGCCCGACTTTCGGATGCGCTTGCCGGCGAGCCACCGATCCAGCCACTCGGCCACGGTCAGGCTGCCGATGAGATCCTGGCCGGCCCTGAGCCGGCGCCGGGTCTCCTCCACGTCCGGCAGGGGCAGCTTCTCACCGCTGACCTCTGCCAGCATCGCGGCGATCAGCTGGACGCCTTCGGGGTCGTCGGCCTCGGCAAGCCCGAGGAGGGCGCGTACATGGTCGAGATCGGCCTGGGCGGCCTTGAGGCTGCTGTACCCGCCGCGCGCGAAGGACCGCCGGCTGCCGTCCTCGCGGGGCGGCAGCTCCTGGCGTACGGAGTACGTGCAGTGATTCCTACTGTTGCGCTTGGGGCAGGAAGTGCCGAGTTCCTTGCCGGTCTTGGGGTCGCGGCAGGCGCAGCGGCGGTAGGTGGAGCCTTTCAAGCGTCTTCCTCCTGGTCGGGGTCAGGCTGCGGCTCGATGTCCTCGAGCCATGGGGACGGTTCGGGTGGGGTGGCGCCTTCCCCGCGGATGTCGTCACGGAGGTCGAGGAGTCGGTGCTTTGCTTCTTCGGCCAGCTGGGCGTACTCGCCGGCTTTCCGCTCTGCTTCCTCGCGCTGGGCGGGGTTGGTCGCGGTCTCTACGGCGAAGGCGGCGCTTTTGGCCTCGCGTCGTGCGGCGATGATGGTGCGGGTCAGGCTGGCGTGTCGGTTGAACTCGGGGATGAGGCCGTCGTCGATCCCGAGCTCGTCGGCTTCGCCGGTGAACTTCCGCATGGCGTCCCAGGTCGGGATGAGCGAGTGGAAGGGGAGTTCCTGCGTTCTCTCGACGTGGCCGAGGGGGAAGATCAGGCAGATCGGATGCGTCTCCAGGGCCGCGGCCAGCACCATGACGTCCACCAGGGGCAGGTTCGCCCTTCGGCCGGATTCCAGGTTGGCGATCACGTTGCGGGGGATGGGGTGCCCGAGTTCTTCGCAGCGGTCGGCCAGCCGTTGGGCGCTCCACCTCCTCTCCTTCCTGCGGCGCCGGACTTCGCCGGCGACGTTGTTCCTGATGCGGTCGACCCACTCCGGGAAGTCGTCGTCCTCTTCATCATCGAAACCGTGTTGTGTCATGGCGACACAGTAGCTTCTTCATGATGGCTCTCGTTGGCCTGGAGCCGGACGCGACGACCGTGTTCGCCGAAGGCTGTGAGGAGAGGGGGCGCTGCGTGCGCGACGACACCACGGGAACCGGCCCGAAGGGCATGAGTCGGGACGAGTTGCTGGCTCTGCCGGCCGCCGTTGACCTGGACACGGGCAACCGTGCGCTGGGTCTCGGGCGGAGCAAGGGCTACGAGCTGGCCAAGCGAGGCGAGTACCCGTGCAGGGTCCTGCGCCTGGGGAAGGCGTACCGCGTGGTGACGGCGGACCTGCTCAGCCTGTTGGGGCTGGCTGCGTGAGGGCGGAGAAAGGTAGCAGGCGGTTCTGCGCTGAGCTGACACAGAATCGCTGGACTGTTGCCGGGCGTGGACGTACGGTCCGTGTTCCCTCGCCCCGCTCGGGAAGCGAGAGAGCCTCCGGCGAGGCAACGCCGGAGGCTCAACAACCCCCCGCCCGTAATCCCACGAACGACCCCGCGCGCCGGGCCCGTATGCCTGGCGACGCGAGAAGAGGAGCTGCCCAGTGCAACCCGCGATGCCCGAGCCCTATTCCGACCAGGGCACGTCCCCGTGGCCGCCCGTCGCCGTGCCCGGACAGCTGGGCCGGACCGCAGCAGAGACTGGCCAGGCCGCTGGCGCCCCGGCGCTGACCTCGCCGCCCGCCGAGCGGTGTCCCGAAAATGAACGGCCTGACCTCGACCCCAAGCGGTGTCCCGAGACGGAACAGACGGATCCGGAGCCGACGCACGGATCGGAACTGCTCGACGAACTGCGTGCGCAGATATCGAAGTTCGTCATCCTGCCCTCCGAGCAGGCGCTCGACGCGGTCACCTTGTGGGTGGCGGCGACGCATCTGCAGCCCGCGTGGCAGCACGCCCCGCGCCTGGCGGTGGTGGGACCGGCGAAGCGGTGCGGCAAGTCCCGGCTGCTGGACGTGCTGACCGAGACGGTCCACGAGCCGATGCTCACGATCAACACCACGCCGGCGGCGGTCTTCCGCTCGATCACTGAGGAGCCGCCCACGCTCCTGGTGGACGAGGCGGACACGATCTTCGGCACGCCCAAGCAGGCCGAGAAGAACGAAGAGATGCGCGGCCTACTGAACGCCGGCCACCAGCGCAACCGCTACGTGACCCGCGTGGTCGGCAACGACCACACGCCCCACCGGTTCGCCACCTTCGCCATGGCGGCCATCGCCGGGATCGGCGACCTGCCCGACACGATCATGGACCGGTCGGTGGTCATCCGCATGCGCCGACGAGCCGACGGCGAGACCGTCCGGCCCTTCCGGTCACGACGGGACATCCCCGCACTACACGGCCTGCGCGACCGCATCGCTGCGTGGGCGGGTCCCCTGGTGGACGAGGCCGCCGACCTGGAACCGGCGATGCCGGTCGAGGACCGGGCCGCAGACACCTGGGAACCCCTCGTCATCGTCGCCGACCTCGCCGCCGGCACCTGGCCGCGTCGCGCCCGTACCGCGTGCGAGCAGATGGTCGTCGCCGAGACGGCGGCCGAGGAGGACCACCCCAGCGGGGCCCGCATCCTGGCCGACATCCGGCGCGTCTTCGCCTCGCAGCGCGAGGTCGACAGCCTCTCCACGGAGGAGCTGATCCACCACCTGCGCCAGGATCCGGAGAGCCCGTGGGCCGAGTGGGGGCGCAGCGGGCTCAGCCCGCGTGATCTCGGCTCGATGCTCCGGCAGTTCGGCATCAAGCCCGGAAACGTTCGCATCGTCGACGGAACCCAGCGCAAGGGCTACATGCGCAACAAGTTCCTCGACCCCTGGCGCCGCTACTGCCCGACCGTCCACCCGGTCGAGGCCGCACCCACCCTCCCGCAGGGCTGACCCTGCCCCACACGCTGGTTGCCGTCCTTGCCGTCCTTGCCGTCCTTGCCGTCCTTGCCGTCCTTGCCGTCCCTGCCGTGATTCCGCAGGTCAAACGGCATACGCGCAAGACGGCAGCCGGGCCCAAGACGGCAACACGATCGCACCCGCCCGCGCAGGCCGCCGGTACGTCGCCCGCATGCGTCTCGTGCCGTCCCACGCGTACGTGCCGTATCGCCGCAGGTCACCGGCCATGAGGCCAAGACGGCGGGCCGACCCGCGCCGTCTCCACCGGGACACGGCCAGGACGGACGCCTACCGGGCCTGCCGTACCGGCCCTGACCTGCGCTTGCAACGGCCAAGACGCCCAAGACGCATCACGCCACCACCACAGGAGCACCCCGCTTGACCACCCCTGCCATACCCGCCCACCACCGCACAGCCCACCAGGCGACCGGCTGGGACCGCGCCGCGATCCTCACCCTCGGCGCCGCCGCGTGTGCCCTCTCGTACGACGCACTCCAGCAGATGGCCGTCGCCATCCACATCCGCGGGTTCCTCACCTACCTCTTCCCCCTCGTGATCGACGGGTTCATCGCCTACGGGGTACGAGCCCTCCTCGTCCTGCGCACCGCCCCGTTCCGAGCCCGCCTCTACGTATGGACCCTGTTCGGAACAGCGACCACGGCGAGCATCTGGGCGAACGCCCTGCACGCTCTCCGCCTCAACCAGCAGGGGACATCCGACGGGCTGTACCTGGGCGACGCCACGGTGGGCGTCCTCTCCACCATCGCGCCGCTCGCCCTGGCCGGCGCGGTCCACCTCCACATCCTGATCACCCGCGAGACCACGATCGAGGCTCCGGAACAGTCGGCCGGGGATACGGAGGCCAAGCGGCGAGGCGGACGACCGCCGGACGCCTCGCTGGAGGACCTGGTCGAAATAGGCCGCGCCGCTGCCGCCGAGCAGGGCGAGCTGTCCCGAGCGGTTGTCCGCACGGCCGTGCAAGCCCAGGGGCTCGGCATGGCCGGCAAGCGACTGACCGAGGTCATGAACATCCTCCGGGCCGAGGCGAAGGACGCTTCCGAAACCTCCTGACCTTCCGAACCCCGAGCCCGGGTGGGGTGGTCGGAACCCTTCCGACCACCCCGACCGCGGCCTTGTCCACACCCTGGGGGCCGCTCCTGTGGATACGCACACGCGCCCCCGACATCCGCTTCCGTCCCGCGCATCGGAGAACGCCCGTGCCCCGCGACTCCCACGACGACGCCACTATCAGTACCGACACGGCGTCCCTCCAGCCGAAGTCGTTTACGTTCATGGACCGTTTGCGGCAGGCGTTCGGACGGACAGCCCCTGGCGGAGCCAGTAGTACCCCGAGTCCGACTCAAGGCCGGTCTTCGGGGAGCTCCGCCCCAGGGGTGGCGGAGACGGCCCAGCGCCAGGGGGCGCCGGGCCGGGAGGTCGGGACCGAGGGCGGCCCCGACCCGGACGAGCTCCATGCCGTCCAACAGCAGATCCTCCGCCCCGCACCCGCCACCGAACCGACAGTCGGCGAGCGAGCGGTGCAGAGCGTGCAGCCGGCGATCCGCCGTTTCACCGGCACCAAGCGGACCGTCCGCGTCGGCCCGCTGCGGTTCACCGGCGACGAGCACGCCGGCCTCCAGGAGGCTGCCGCCGAGCACGGCTACAAGGGGGAATCCGGCTTCGCCGCCGACATCGTCCTCGCGTTCGTATCCGGCCGGTTCACCGCGAACTTGCCGCTGTCCGAGGACCGCCGCCGTATCCACATGTTCCGCGCCCAGGTGCTGCGCGAGCTCAACCGGATCGGCGTCAACGTCAACCAGATCGCCCGCGCGCTGAACAGCGACCTCACCCCACCCGACGTCCGCCACCGTCTCGACGAGCTCCACCGCCTGCTGGAGCTGATCGCCGAGGCCCTGCGCGAACCCGCCGAATCCAGGAAGGACCTGGCCGCGTGATCGCCGCCATCAAACCGGCCGGGTCCAACTCCCGTGGCCTGCTCGCTTACCTCTTCGGCCCCGGCCGCCACGATGAGCACGCCGACCCGCACATCGTCGCCGGCTTCGCCATGCTCGGCATGCCCGACCCCGGCCGCGACCCCGATGCCACCCTCACCCAGCTCGCCCGCCACCTCGACGAGCCCGTCCATCTTCGGAACAGCGAGTTCGGCAAGAAGGTCACCGACCACGTCTGGCACTGCCCCGTCCGCACCGCCCCCGAAGACCGCCGCCTCTCCGACACGGAGTGGGCCGACATCGCCCAGCGGATCGTCGAAGCCGCCGGCATCGCCCCGGCCGGGGACGATCTTGGCTGCCGGTGGATCGCCGTACGCCACGCGGACGACCACATCCACATCCTCGCCACCACAGTCCGCGAAGACGGCCGCCGCCCCAGGCTCCACGACAGCGGCATCCGCGTCGGCGACGCCTGCCGCCAGATCGAGACCGACTACGGCCTGCGCCAGCTGAAGAAGGGCGACCGCACCGCCGGACGCCGGCCCACCCAGGCCGAGATGCACAAAGCCGAACGCCTCGGCTGGGAGCAGACCAGCCGCGACTGGCTCCAGGACCGTATCCGCGCCGCCATCCCCCACGCCGGCAACACGGAGGAACTCCTCGCCTACCTCGAAGCCATGGGCATCGCGGTCAAACCCCGCCGCGGACCTTCCGGCGACCTCCTCGGCTACGCCGTCGGCCGCCCCGGCGACCTCAACAAGGACGGCGAACAGATCTTCCACCCCGGCGGAAAGATCGCCCCCGACCTCACCCTGCCCAAGCTCAAGGCCCGCCTGGAGACCACCGCGCCGGAGGAACACCCCACCGCCCGCCGCGACCAGCCTGCCGCCCCCTGGCACCAGGCCGTCGACGCCCTCGACACCCTTCGCACCAGCATGGACGACGACACCCACGCCCAGGCCCACATCATCGCGCTCGGCGACCTCATCGAAGCCACCGCCCAGAAGGCCCCCAACCACCTCCATGCCGAACTCCGAGCCGCGTCACGGGCATTCGCCCGCGCTCAGCGCTCCCAGGTCCGCGCGGAGAGCCAGGCTGCCACGACCCTGCGCAAGGCGGCCCGGGACCTCGCCCACACCGCCACCGGCCCCGACGGCAGCGCCCTGGCGACCCTGCTCGCTGCCCTTGTCTGGGCCACGATCGTCGCCGCCCGCTGGCACGAGGCGAAGAGCCACGCCCACCAGACCGAAGCCGCCCGCCAGACCCTCCACCACCTCCAGAACGCCGCCGACCGCGCCCTCGCGCCCGTCGTCGGCAGCCTCGCCACCCGTCGGCCGAGTGATCAGGCCCGCCGGACCCTGGCCCACGACGTCCGGGCCGCCGTCCCTGACCACGCCGATCGCATCCTCACCGACCCCGCTTGGCCGTCCCTCGCCACCGTCCTCGCCGACGCCGAAGCCGGCGGCCACAAACCCCACCAACTCCTCAAGGAGGCCGCCGCCCAGCGCGAACTCACCACCGCCCGTCAACCCGCCCGCGTCCTGATCACCCGCATCCAGCACACCAGCCGAAACCCCGCCCCCAACCCCCGCGCCGAAGCCGCCCGCCGCCGCTCGACCATGGCGCCCGCGCCCAGCGAACACCAGGCCCGAAACCCCCAGCCCACCCCAGCACCCGCGACCCCCGCCGATCAGCGCCACCGACGCCGCTGACAGCCACAGAGAGCGCCCCCATGACAGCCACCCGACAGCCATCCACCTACACCACCGAAGCGCACCCGCAGAGTGCCGACCCCACAGCAGCCGACAACAAGGAGCCCGCCCTGAAGATCCACCCCGCCGCCGACATCTTCCCGATGCTCAGCGAGGACGAACTGCTCGACCTCGCCGAGTCGATCAAGAACGAGGGCCTTCGCAAGGCCATCGTCCTCGACTCCGACGGTGTCCTCCTCGACGGTCGTAACCGTCTCGCCGCCTGCGAGATCGCTGGCGTCGAGCCGCGCTTCACCACCTACACCGGCGACAACCCCCGAGCATTCATTCTCTCCAGCAACGTCTACCGCCGGCACCTCAGCAAGGGTCAGCAGGCCATGATCACCGCCATGGCCTGTTCCGTTTCGGGACACTCCCTGAGCGACCTGGCCAAGACCCACAGCCTCAGCCGCACCCGCCTCTCCGCCGCCAACGTCGTCCTCGCCTATTCCCCCGACCTCGCCGAACAGGTCCGCGTCGGCGCCTTCCCGCTCGACGCCGCCTACGACATCGCCCGTGAGCACAAGGCGAAGGCCGCAGCATTCCAGGAGAAGCGCGACCGCCTCAGCGAGCAGGCCCCCGACCTCTCCCAGCTTGTCACCGAAGGCCACCTCACCCTCGATGAAGCCATCGCCACGCTGGAGGAACGAGAGGAGGACAACCGCATCCGGAAGCAGATCGCCGACGCCGACGAGCTCCATCTCGCAGACGGCCACACGACCCCACTCCTGGCCCAGCTCGCCGAGCAGGGAGACATCACCTGGCGCCAGGCCCACCAGCGTGCCGAAGAGTTCCTGGCCCACAGGCAGGACGCCATCTACCACGCACGGCAGGCCCTGGAACGGATCGCGGAGAACTGGGGCGTCGTCCAGGACCTCTCCGCCCGGCCGAACACCGCCTACGTCCAAGAGGTCACCGCCGGCCTCAGCTCAGCGGCGCGCGCTCTCATCACCAATCTGAACGCCAGCAGCTGACACGCCGAGCACCCCTACGGGGCCAACACCGAAACGGGTTGGCCCCGCAGCCGCTGACTTTCCTGCACCGAGTGATCAGTCGGCGCTGTGGTCGGGGACGCCAGCTCCTCAAGGAGGCCGGCGTCCCCGGCGAGCACCAGCCCCACCACCGCCGATAGAGGGAGAAGCGTCGCCTGCCTGTGCTGTCAGCCACGGTCAAGGGAGATCCCCTGATGCACGCCGATGCGGCTCGAACGCGAAGGTCAGGTGTGCAGTCCGACATCTCCAACTCGATGTCCATCAAAGGACTTCACGCCTACGCTGGGCCTGCTGTGTCCGAAGGGCCTGAACTCATCCGGGCGTTCAGGCTCCTCAGTGCGAAGGGAACGCTTTGCCTACTTCCCCTACTGAGAAGGGCCGGTGTCGGCTCTGCGGCGGCGCCATACGGATAGATCGGCGTACCGGGAAGGTCCTCGCCCATCCTCGCGCCGACCGGCGAGTAGGGCAGTGCCCGGAATCGGCGAAGCAGCGCTATCAGCCTGGGGCGCCCCGGACGCCCCTCTACAGGGTCGGCCCCTCCGACAGCTCACCTTCCGCGCCGCGCCGCCCTCGCAGCACGATCCGGGAAGTGCCCGTGCCGAGACCGTCGTGGATCCCGCTGTGGGGTGACATCGACGCTCCCGTTGTCACCCTTCCTGCCAAGGGACGCACCGGCTACTGGATCCCCAAGCACGGCTGGCAGAAGCACGAGCAGTTCGTGCACGACTACGTACATGGGCGAGCCAGGCCGGAGTGGGAACGGGACAACGACTCCTGGGCTGTGGCCACGGACCACTTCATCGAACTTGCCGGCACCCTTGTCCAGCGGCACGGCCGCATCCTGCTGGGCAGGGAGTTCAACCGCTCCGAAAAGTGCAACCCTCGCTGTATGAGTGCGCTCGGCCACGTATGCACCTGCTCGTGCCGGGCGCGCAATCACGGCGGTGGCCGATGGATGAGGGGCTGGCGCATCGCAGACGAAACCACTCTGGTGGTCGGCGGGCGCTCGTGGAGCTGGACCATGTTGGAGAAGATCCCGTCAGAGGCGTCTCGCCTTTGATCAGCCGCCCAACGGGGGACGCAACGCTCCTGTGCGCGTGATCCCCGGCCCGGAGACCCTTCAGGCGGGCAGGGCCGTGTCGAGATAGTCCTGCACCGGCTCGAACACTCCGTACGGCACGTACTGCGGGATCTCGCCATGGGTGACCCAGGCGAGCTCGGCCACCTCCTCGGTGTCCGCGACATGAGCGGTGCCGCCCACCACCTCGCAGACCGTGTACGACATGAGTCGACCCGTCTGCGGGTGGATCCGCTCGCCGAGCAGCTTCACAGCGGCCACGGTCAGCCCGGTCTCCTCTTGAGTCTCGCGCACTGCCGCCTCTTCACGGCCTTCACCGGGCTCGACCTTGCCGGCCGGGAACTGCCAGGACAGCTGCCCCTCGCTCACCCGGCGGCGCACCAGGAGGACGCGTCCCTCGTGAACGATTACGGCTGCCGCTACGCCCGGCTGCTTCTCCGAGTGCTGCTGAGTCACGTCTACTCCTCCGAGGCGGCCATGATGGGCGAAACACAGTACCGAGAGGGATGAAACAGGACACCGTGTCACTGAGAACTGCCCAGGGACCGCCGTTCTGGCGTTGGCATCATCGGCGCCAAGTCTCGGCAGAGTGAAACCCGCCCTGGTCACAGGGCTCATGCCGTGGGGGACGGCCAGGCACTTCCGTGACCAGGGCGGGGGCTTAGCGGCGTAGGAACCTGCTTTGGCCTCGGTGCCGACCAGAACGCCGTTCAGCGGGTGCACCGGATCCTGCGGTCTGGCTCGGGTGTGGAGCGTGAGCCGGCTGGTCATCGAGAAGGATCGATCGCCAGACCCGCTCCTGAAGCTCCTGGATGCAGGGGCCGCAGGCGTACATCGCTGCTTGGGCACCGGCGACGCTCGCGGGGCCGATCCAGAGGACGCGGGTCCATCGCTGTCCGCAGTAGAGCCAGCAGAGGCCGTCGACCCACTCGTTGCCGTCGTCGGTCGCTGCTGGCGCGGGCAGTCCGCCGCGGGCGAATTCGGCGATTCCAGGGATCACGCTGTTCGGCAAGGCGAGTTCTGTGAGCATCGCTTCTCGCCTGAGGTCACCGGCCTCGGACCGGTTCGGAGGGAACCTCCTGCTTGTCGGAATCGGCGAAGAGGAGCGTGGGCTCGGCAAGGATGTCGCGGCCGGCCTCGCTCTTGTAGATCTCGTCGACGCTGCCGAAGCGGGCTTCGGTGTAGTCGAGGTCGAGCAGGTCGGCGGCCTGGCGGACGGATGCCTCGTCCGGGCCTTCGATCTCGACGAACGTGGGGAGGTCCGGCCAGGTGTCGAAGTCGAAGGCGACCTCGCCCAGGCGCCACTCCTCGCGGTAGTTCTCCTGGTAGCGGACCTCGGTGAGGCCGAGGCGGCGGAGGATGTCGGCCATGGCGTGGAGGTCGGTGACCTCGGTTTCGATCTCGGTGGTGCCGTCGATGGTCGTCGCGTCGGTGACCTGCTTGAGGGTGAGAGTGGAGCGGGTCCCCTCGTCCCGCAGCCGGAGCCACGCGCCGCCGTCGAGGGCGTCGTTCTCGAAGATCTTGCGGGTGAGGAGGGTACGGGGGAACGCTCGCGTGGCGCCCAGGGCGGTGAGCTTGTCCTGCAGGGCGATGACGTCGACGTTGAGGAACTTGGCCTCGTACTCGTGCTTCATGGTCCTCTTCCTCGTTGGGTGCGATTACCTGGTGGTGTGGGCCGCGATGAGCAGACCCATGCGGTGCGTGTGGTCGTGGGGCTGGCCGAGGTGCGGGCGCTCGATGAACTGGTTCGTGCGCACCGTGAGCAGGACGTCCCAGCCGGGGGCGAAATGGCGGGCGAGTCTCTCGGGCGAGGTATAGTGCTCGATGAACTGGTGGCGCTCTTCGATGGGCATCATGAACTCCGCGCCGAACAAGCCCCCTTCGCGAACGAGGTCCTGCATGCGGCGGACGAAGTCGCCGAGCGGGCTGTGGTGGTTGGCACTGTAGTGCCACGAACAGCTCGTCCAGACTGCGTCGCAGTGGCCCTCGGGGAGCTCGGCCGTGAGGAAGTCCTCGCCGATGACCTGGACCCGGTCGTGGAGTTCCTCGGCCTTGAGGCGGTCGATGAGGCCGGGGGCCTGGGCATGGGTGTCACCCGGAAGGCTGACCTCGCCTCCGTGGAGAGCGAAAGGGTCGCGCTCGATGGCGATGACGCGGTAGCCGGCGGCGGCGAGGGGCAGCACGAACTTGCCGTCGCTCGCGCCGACGACCGCGACTGTGGCGTCAGGAGACGTGCGCTCCTTCAGGGCGGCGAGGAACTGGGGGAAGAACGTGAGGGTGTGCTCCCACAGGCTCTGCGTCTGCACGGTGATGTCCTTCCTGGGTGGTGGTGAGGATCGTCTGGACGATCTGCTCCGGGGCACGGCTCGTGGTGTCGATCCGATACATCGGGAACTGGGCGTAGGCGGTCGAGATCCGGTCCGAGGCTTCCTCGCTCAGGGCGTCCCACCGGGAGGTGGGCTTCGTCCGTTGGGCGAGGCGCCGCTGTCGTTCGTCCTCCGTGCACAGCAGGTGGTACGTCGTGGGCTGGGGCAGGTCCGGCGGGAGGGTGACGCCGAGGCGGGCCCCGAAGGCGCGGTGGTTCGCGAGGCACCGGGCGAAGTAGCTCTCGACGACAACCGGGGTGCCGGCGGCGAGGTGCTCTCGGATCTCCTCGGCGGCAGTGAACAGGGCCGAGAGGTAGAAGCACAGGCGGGCCTCGACGCTCTCCCGCAGATCCACCTGGCGCCGCAGCGACTGGTAGAAGAGCGGCACGGTGGGGACCAGAACGGCGCCCCTGGCCGCCGCGAGCAGTGGCGCGATCGTGGACTTCCCGCTTCCCCGTAAGCCTTCGAGCGCCTCGAAGAACGGCCGGTCAGGCACGGGCGTACACCACGTCCGGGACGGCGAGGGTGAGCTCGTCGGTGGCGGAGGGCCGGTGGACGATGTGGTTGGCGGTCTTCTCGTACCAGAAGGCGTGCGAGTCCTTGCCCACTGCCTTGCAGGACATGGTGAGCGCGCCGCGCGGATCAGCCTCGATCCGTTCGATCTCGCGAGGGCCGCCGGCCTGCACGCAGATCTCTGGAGCCCCGCCCTCGGCGAGGTCTTCGTCGAGGATCACCTCGATGGAGAGCCCGGCCGTCCGTAGGTCCTCGCGGAGGCGGGTGTACGCGGTCGGGTCGCCAACCAGGAGCTCGGGGTGGTGGGCGGCGTTGCCGACCGGGCGGAGGCAGTGAAGCTTGAGCTGCCGGGCGCCGAACCTCTGCATGACCCGCGCCAGGGGCAGCACCTCGTCGATGTTCCGCGAGGTCACAGTCATCGTCGCGGCCGTCATGACGCCGAGCTCCCGAGCGAGGTTCAGCGTGCTGAGCGCGGCGTGGTAGCTGCCCTGCCTGCGGATGTCGTCGTTGGTGCCGGCGACACCCTCCAACGAGACCCGCAGCAAGTCCACGTAGGGAGCGATCTCGGTGAGGCGACGCTCGATCCGGTAGCCGTTGGTGCAGATCTCCACCTGCATCCCCAGCTCCTGGCGGGTGTAGCGGACGACCTGCGCGAGCTCCTTGTAGAGGAAGGGCTCGCCGCCGAGCAGGGTCACCGCCTCGGTGCCGTACTCCTCACGCATGAGCCGGATGAGTCCGACCGCCTCCTGGGCGGTGAAGGCGTCGGCCTGCTTCAGGCGCTCGCCGTGGAAGCAGTGCAGGCAGGAGAAGTTGCAGCGGTACAGCAGCTGCAAGTACAGCATCCGGATCCTGCGGATACCGGTGACGTCGCGGATCACGCGGGCCTCCTGGGTCAGTTGACTGGCGGGGAGGACCCGATCGTGGCCGAGTGGGTGTGGACGGCGTCACCGCGTAGGGGGACGGTCCGAGGACGTCCTGGGACGTTTTCAGCGCGCGGCGATGCCCTCCAAGTGGCTCATCAGCCTTGCGGTGTCCGAAAGGTCAGGCAGCACGACGACCGCGCCGGCTGCGGCCAGTTCCTCCTGACGGTGAATGCCCGAGGCGACGGCGACGACGTGAGAGCCCGTGGAGAGGGCGGCTTCGACGTCCCGCGGCGTGTCCCCCACGAGCACGACGGGGACATCCTGTTCCGCTCCATAGGCGCGGCGGATTCGTTCTCGTGCCACCGCCACGAGATCGGGACGCTGGACCCCGTCGGCCCCGTAGGCGCCGACGGAGAGGTCGAGCAGAGAGTCGAGGCCGAAGGCGGCGAGCTTGACCTCGGCGTTCGCCGCGATGTTTCCCGTGAGCACTGAGGACACCCACCCTTCCCTCTCCGCAACGCACTTGAGCGCGTCGCATGCACCCGGCAGGGCCGTACCGCGTACCCGCAGCTCCGCGAACCGCTCCTGTCCGGCATGGGCCAGGGCGTCCTGGATCCGGCCCCATTCCGGCTCGGGAACGTCGTGCCGTACAAACAGATCCCGCATGATCAGGCGGTCCGTACGCCCCTCCGTGCGTGCGGGCTCGGTCGGCGTGAAGCCGGCCAGCGCGGCGAACGCGGCGGAGTAAATCTCCTTGCTCACACCCGCGTTGTCGATGAGCGTGTGGTCGATGTCCCACAGGACGCTGAGCTGCATGCCGTCAGCGTAAGCACTGGCTCGATGTCACCCCGTACGGCGGAAACGTCCCATGACGTCCTTGCCCTCCCCCTCGCGACTCGGCTTGTATGGCGTCCGTGAACGAGCGACTTCACTCCGTACTCGCCCAGCGCGGTGTGTCTCCCGAATCGCTCGCCGAAGCCTGCGAAGTGGACCCCAAGACCGTCGGCCGGTGGCTCGGCGGACGTGTGCCCCACCCACGGCACCGCTTCAGCGTGGCCCAGCACCTGCGTGTCGAGGAGACCTTCCTCTGGCCCGTACCGCTGTCGCGCAGCGGTCGGCCTGGCACCGGCTTAGGCAGCGGCGAGATCATCGGCACCTACCAGAATCGGGCCAGCGTTCCCCGCGACACATGGCTTGCCCTCCTCCAGGGCGCGCAGCGGCAGATCGATGTCCTGATCCTCTCCGGCACCTTCTTCGCCCAGACCAACCCGCACGTCGCCAAGATGCTCGCCGAGCGCGTGGCCACCGGGGTGCGCGTACGTCTCTGCTTCGGCGACCCGAGCGGCAACGCAGCCGCCACCCGGGGCCGCGAGGAGGGCATCGGCGACACCCTCGCCGCCAAGATCCGCGCCTCCCTCACCTACTACCGCCCGCTGCTGTCCGAAACCGGATGCGAGGTGCGGCTCCACGACACCACGCTCTACAACTCCCTCTTCCGGTACGACGACGACCTGTTGGTCAACCCGCACGTCTGGGGCCAGCCGGCGAGCGCCAACCCCCTGTTCCACCTGCGGCGAGTGGATGCTGCGGGCTGGTTCGACAACTACGCTCAGAGCTTCGACGCCGTCTGGGCCGGCGCACGGCCCTGGACGCCCGATCACGAGGGGACCGCCGTACATGGGCAGGACTGAGTACTACAACGACCCCGACGCTCCCAAGGCCAACACCCTCATCCCAGCCAGCAACCTGTTGGTCGTCGACGACAGCGGCGCGATCCTGCTCCAGCGCCGCCGTGACACCGGCCAGTGGGCGCTGCCGGGCGGGGCCCAGGACATCGGCGAGACGGCGGCCGAGTGCGCGGTACGCGAATGCCTGGAGGAGACGGGGATCGTCGCCGAGATCACCGGATTCCTCGGCGTCTACACCAACCCCCGGCACATCGTGGCGTACACCGACGGTGAGATCCGCCAGCAGTACGAGAACACGTACATCGGCCGTCCCGTCGGTGGCGAGCCCACGATCAACGACGAGGCCGACGGCGTCCGCTTCGTACAGCCGGCCGACCTCGACCAGTACGACATCCACGCCAGCATGCGCCAGCAGATCGGCGACTACATCGCCGGCACCTACCCCTACCTGGGCTGAGTCGCCAGCGCCGCCTCCACCCGCCCCACTGCGGCGAAGATCTCCGGCGCCGCCCGACGGATGAACCGCCCGACGACGCTGTCGTCACCGTAGCGGCCCAGGATCTCCGCGACACGCTCCTCGGCGGTGGTCCGGCCGCCGTCGGGCGTGGTCGTCATGTCGCAGTACACGAGCGCATCCACCAGCAGCGGCTCTGCCAGCAAGGGGAACTCGCTCGCGAGCTCCTCCCGCAGCCCTCGCTCCTCGGCCTCCAGAAGCGCGAAGGAGTGGTTGGCCACTAGCCGCACCAGGCGCTCGTCGGCCCCGTGCTCGTCGCGGAGGAACCGGGCTCCGTCCAGTGGATGGAACCCGGTCGCGGCCAGGCGCGGCGCGTACCCGACGTCATGCAGTGTGGCGGCAGCGACTAGCAGTCCGGCGTTCTTGCCGAGGACCTGCCCGATCTCAGCCGCACGTTCCGCCACTCCCTGTGTATGCGCCCACCGACGTGGGAGCGCGGTGCTGAGTTCAGCTGCTGCCAGCCTCGTCGCCCACTCTTCGATCAGATCATCCATGCCGCGCTCCCTGCCCGGGGCGTGCCTCGCGTAAGCATCGCCGGGAACTCATTCGTACAGGGGCAGCGCAATCCTGATGGCGAATGACTACGCTCTGTGGATCGAGCAGCGCTTGCTCTGCCCTCACGTCGGGGCAGGCGGGTGGACAAGACGCTGGTGGTGAGGCTGGACCTGTAGCGGCGGCGCGTGGGGCATCTACGGGAGGTCTGCCCACGCCAAACCGAAGGTTCGCTGCAACGGGGTCCGCAGCCGATGAGATGCTCATCTCATGAGCGAAGGTGAATCGGATGCTGAGAAGTCCCGTGACCCCTCTGACCACCCCGGATGGTTTGGATGGGGCTACGGAGATGGTGACGGTGGCTTCATTCTGGGGATTCATGCGGACTGGCCTGCATACCCATGCTCGCCGGGTGGGCTGCACGGTCTGTTCGACTTGGCGCAGTTCCCGGAGGGCACCCGCTTCGAGCCCATGTCTGACATTGATCGCTGCGTCCTGTTCAGTGCGTACAACTACGACCCGAAGAAGCCACGCCCTCCCAAGGATCCGTGGTCGCGCGACGCGTTCCAGCTGGCGATCTGGCATGAAGATCTGCTTCGTCTGCGGGAGGAGGGCCTCATCAGCGGCGTCACCCCGATCAGCGAACGTGAGTGGGAGCTCCGCCGGCGCATCGAGATGGGGTGGAAGCCAGGAGTCAAGTACTTCACCAAGGACGCCCAAGGTAACACCCGGGAAGTCTCGCTTCCGAGGCTTCCCGAGCCTCCGGTAGAGGAGGATTTCTGGGATGGCGATCCCTACACGTACCCCGCCTTCGAGGAGGACGGCAAAGAGTCTCCTCTGACTATCACCGCTGCGGGTTGGGAAGTCGTCACCCAACAGCTCGCGGAGCAGGTCGAGCTTCCCGAGTCCCTGCCAGACCTGCGTAAGCTCTTGGACAACGAGCTCTATGACCATGCGGTCCGCGAAGTTGGGATTGCTGTTGAGTCGGCGCTGCGAGAGGTGGTGGGCAACGACGACGGTTACGGCCAGAAGCTCGTCGGGGAGTTCATCAGCCACCTGCATGACGAAGTCTTCGCCTATAACACGATGCTGAAGATCTACCGGCTCCGGCTGCGGACGTTCTTCAAGTTCGTCCGTAACCCGCACGCCCACCGCAAGATCGCCCTGACGCGGTCTCACGCCCTCTCGCTGACCGCGCATGCCCTCCACCTGCTAAGCGACATCCAGCAATTTGGCGGGGAGGAAGAGCGGCAGTAGAACGCCCAGGGTTGGCAGTCCGCTGCCAGATGTCCCTGCCGAAGCGGGCAGCTGCGTCATCACATGGTGTGTGAGCGGACTGGGCGGCACCAGGGTGGACCAGCCGTCCCCCTGATCAAGGTCGTAAGACCCTGATCAGCGGAAACGCGTCCCGCGCACGCCGAATCGCTGTTGGCATCCAGGCCCGAACGAACGGCCTGACCGCCTACCTGGAACACAGGCAGTTGCCGGAAGTAGGCACCTGGCCACACCTTTGCTTACGCCCCTCCGGTCAAGCAGCTGCCATCCGGGGCCGAGAGGAAGGCATGGGCGACACCCTCGTCGCCAAGACCCATGCCTCCCTCGCTGAGATGCCCAGTTAGATCGACATGTCCGCGCGTGTCACGTGCGGCACATGCTCCGTAAACTTCATCGCTTCCTTCTCGGTGCGCTCGCGAAGAGTGGTGCAGTTAGTTCCTCGTACCTGGCGAACAGAGCTTCCTGCCGGCGCAAGAGGCTCGGCGTGCGTTCGCGGATACCGAAGGCTCGATCGACGATTGCGTCGAGTTGTAGATGCGCTTGGAGCAATTCGGGTTGCATGGCTCCGGGCTTGTAGTGCTCCTCAAGGGATCGATCCGCCTTGAGCGCTCGGGTTGCGAGGATGGCTGATCCTGCCGTAGCGATTGAGTCCCGCGTGCTCGCGTCGAGTGCCGGCAGTGGGAAGTTGTTCCACGTGATCGTGCTCGAGAACGATGGGTCGGACTTCATTCGTCCTCCAACGGTCTTCATCCAGGTGATGAACATCGCGGAAGAGGCGATCGCGAAGACGAGACCAGTTGGGTCAACCGCGCCGTAGACCTTATTGCTGATGATCGTTCCGGGAGCAAGGTATCCGACAGGTAGGTACTGGCGGTTCTCGCTGGAGACCTCAGGAATCCCCACGAATGACGTATCGGGTGTGATGCCTCGCTGCCGGAACAGATGATGGTGCGGATAGCTCCGTGTAGAGGCAGCGGTGCTCGAAAGACGCATTTCTCGTACGGCGGTAACCCGCCGTCGCAGTTCGGAACTGCTACTGAGGTCAGTTGGCGTCGCATCTACGAGCCAGAGGCACCATCGCTGCTTTCCGTTGATGAGCTCCTTGGATCCCACGTAGGGGCGCAGGAATTGGCGAGCGATCGGGTCGGCAGTAACCAGCTCATATTCGCTTGGTGTCACGACGAGATTGCCGCCATCCGTTGGCTTGGATCCGTACTCTACCTCGGGAAGTGTGAGAGAAAGGGGACGGCTCCTTTTGGCCACTAGAACGTTCGGGCCGTCGACAAGATAGGCGTTGATATTAGAGACAGAGATTTCTTCCGGGGCAGCCTTAAGCCAGGCGTAGTCGAACAGTCGGGGCTTGGAAGTCAGCCGTCGTGAAAAGCCTATGATGACGCAGTGCACCGCTGCGGCTCCTGCCGCTTCTGAGGTCCACGCGAAGGTGCGGTGGGCGAACTTGATATTCCAGCCAGCGGCGAAGATTTCCGAAAAGAGTCTATGTACTTGATCGCCCTGGGTAATTGAGTTGGTGGTGACGAATGCCCAGAGGCCGTCGTGCTTCGCGAAGTAGCGCACTGCTTGGGCGTGCCAACCGGTGACGTAGTCCATCCGGCTGAGGACCTTGTCTCCTCCCCATACGGCTTGCAGCTCAGCCAGTTGTTCCCTCGTTCGCGTGTGGTCACCGAGGAAGGGGGGGTTGCCCGCGACGACGACATCGGCAGTCGGTGGACAGACGGTGGCCCAGTCCATGCTCAGGGCGCTGACGCCGCTGACGATGGTGGCCTGCTCTTGGATTGGGAGGCGGTCGGGGGCCCAGCCGAGGCTGACAGTGAGCTTGAGATCGCACTGACGGTCGATAAGGAACATGGCAGTCTCCGCAATGCGGGCGGGCCATTCGTCGATCTCAATGCCGTAGAAGTGGTCAAGGGTGACCTTCAGGCCGACGTTCGCGAGGAGCATCGCCCCGTCGCCAGTGATTTCTTGGAGCCTTTCCATGATGGCGAGTTCGAGGTCGCGTAGCTCCCGGTAGGCGACGATGATGAAGTTGCCACAGCCACAGGCAGGGTCTAGGTAGCGGATCTGGCCGAGCTTGTCGCGTAGCTTACGGAGCCGGTCGGCCTCGTACTTGCCGAGGGTTTTGATGTGCTCGAGCTCGGCACGGAGCTCGTCGAGGAAGAGAGGGTTTAGGGTCTTGAGGATGTTCGCTTCAGACGTGTAGTGCTCGCCGAGCTCGCGGCGGGTTTGGGAGTCGCGCACGGACTGGAACATTGACCCGAAGATGGCAGGGCTGATAGCGGCCCAGTCCCGGTCACAGGCTTCGAGGATGACATTGCGGAACTCGGCGTTGAGGATCGGCAGAGCGACTCGTTCACGGAAGATGCCACCGTTGACATACCGGAACCCGCCCAGCTCCTTCGTGGCCCCGGTTCTCTTGGCTGGAGGCGTGTCGAGGTACTCAAACAGGGCGGTCAGACGCGCGCCAATATCGGACCCGTCCGAGCTGGTGTGTTCGTGGATGAAGTCCCGGAAGAGGTCCTGGCGCCACATGTCTGTGTCGTCGCCGAACATCAGGAAGAGGATCCGGGCGAGGGTGACGGAGATCTGGTGGTCCCGCTCCCTGCGGTCGTAGTCGTCTGGGTACGCGTGCTCCATTGAGGTGTACAGCCGGGCCATGAGCTTGGAGGCGTGTCGGGTTTCGTTCTCGGTCTCGACGTCGAATGCGGAACGGACCTTGGCCAGTACGGCGTTCGGGTCGAGCGATACATCGAACGGGAGACGGATGGCATCGAGCTTTGCGGAGAACCGAGGATCGGGGTCGCCCGTGCGGTGGCGATGGCGGCTGAGCCGCGTCGCGGTGGTGTTGCCGGTGGCGCGTCGGACGGGCCAGCGCCAGACCTGCTCGGTGGCATCGTGGAAGATGACGAGGCGGTCGGTGGAGGTCTTGGAGATGAGCTGATCGAGAGCAGCTTCGAGTTTTGAGCCTGGTTTCTGGTCGACCACCCAGACGCGTAGTCCCTTGTACGAGGAGACGTTGGTGGCGGTCAGTGTGTGTCCGTCTTTGCTGTAGATCACTGGGGCGTTGTCCGGCCGGGACCAGTTGAGGTCCTCGATGAACAGCTTCTGGTAGTCGTGCTGCTCAGCGCGGGCGATCAGGGGGTCGGTCATGCTTCCTGCACTCCAAGCGAGCAGACGATCTTGATGGTGTCTGTGTCAGTGGATTTGATGACGAGCCGGTCCTCGGCGTGCAGCTGCGCGATCAGGTCGGCGAGGTCGTCGAGGCTGTATCTGTTGCGGCGAGCTTGGGTCAGGCGCATGGTCGCGTGCTCGGTCAGGGGTCGCTCGTGCAGTGCACCCAGTGCGTCGGCGGCCTTCTCGCCGAAGATGGTTCCCCCAAGGCGTTGCCAGGCCCATTTACGCACGCCTTTGAGGTTGCCAGCCGTGATGGTCTCAGTTTTGAGTGGACCTTGGACGAGCGCCTTCTCCCGGTCGAAGTGATCACCGCGTAGGGGCGCGGTGGGGGTGTCCGGGGTGGAGCGGAAAATGCGTAGTGCCTCAAGCGGGGTCAGCAGCTTCTCGGTAACACCAGTGGCGGTAGCGGTGGCAGTGGCGAAGGCATCGACGCCGGAAGCTGTAGCCACGTAGCAGGTGACGCTGCCCTGGTTCTCGTGAAGGTACTGCTCGCGGGTGCTGTGGACCATGTCCTGCATGGCCAGGACCTTGGCAGCGGTTGCGGGGTACTTGTCCTGCGCGTTGGACCAGACGAGCCACGCTTCGCTGACGGCGTCGGCCTCGCCCTCGGTGTCGTCAGTGTCGTCGGTGATCCGGCCGTTGTAGAAGTCATCGAGGATTCTGACCTCTTGCTCGCCACCGAAGAACTGCTCATCAGAGCCGAAGGCTTCGGCGGAGGCGCCGAGGCGTGCCTTGATGCGTTGCCGAAGTTGGATCTGCTGCTCGATTTTCTCGTGGGTGATCAGGTAGACGTGCACGGTGTCGGACTTCTGCCCGACGCGGTCTACACGCCCGGCGCGTTGGATGACCCGGATAATGGCCCACGGCAGGTCGTAGTTGACGACAATGTGGGCGTCCTGCAGGTTCTGGCCTTCGGAGAGTATGTCGGTGGCGACGAGCACATCGATGGGGCCGGCGGCGAGCGCATCTGCGTCGGAGTGTTCCTGCCCGGGGAGCTTGTTGGACTCCGGCGCGAACCGCCGCGCGATCGTGGCTGGGTTGTCCGTGTCGCCGGAGGCGAGGCCGACGTGCTCGATGCCGGCCTCGGTCAGGGCATTGGCGACGTAGTCGGCGGTGTCGACGTATTCGCTGAAGATGAGCACCTTCTCACCAGGGTGCTGGTTGCGGAGCAGGTCGACCAGGGTGTTGATTTTGGAGTCGCGGGTCGAGTCCCAGTAACCGAACCGGTCGAGCAGGCCCGTGATGGTCTGGTTGTCCCTGAGCAGGTCGGTGCGCAGCTTAGATTTGAAGACGGGGCTGTTGACCCACTTGGTCTTGGCTGGCAGGGAGTCGACCAGTGCCTGGTAGCGGGTGGCAATACTGCCGTGGAGGTCGCCGTCACCCTCGATGTCCTCGTCGACGATGCTGATCTGCCTGTCGCTGAAGGACCCTAGAGGGATGGGCAGCCCATTGTTGATAGCGTGGACGAACAGCTCGTTGCGGGCCCGTTGGCGCTGCAGAGACAGGACGAACGAGTGCCCGGACGAGGAGAGCCGCTTGAACAGTCCGATTCGCACGAAGCCGCTGACATTGCCCCGGCCGGAGCGGATGTCGTCGAGGTTCTTCGTGTCGACCTCAGTGTGCTTTGCCTTGGGGTTGTCGTAGTCCGCCAATCGGTACCGAGGCAGGACTAGGTCGCGGATCGCGTCGAGGGTGGTGTCGTCTTCCATGAGTGCGGCGGGGTCGTCGGCGCTGAAGGTGTGACTCAGCGGGGTAGCGATTCTGGTTGGGAAGTGGAACTTCTTACCACTGGCGAACTGCAGGTACTCCCGCTCCGTCTGTACACCGTCCGGGCCGGTGATCAGTTCCCTTTTTGCCGTGCGCTTGATGAAAGACCGGGTGCGGCGTACAAGGTGGTCGCTCATCAGTCGCTTCCAGTCCTCAGCCTCTTCGGAGCGGCGGAACGCAGTGAGCGTGTTGATCTTGCCATCGACTTTGGCAACCAGACTGGGATCGGCCAGTATCGCCGCGGTCGGGACGATACCTAGATCGTCGTCCTCGTCGATGTAGAGGCCGATCTGGTTGGCTACGTCGGTAAAGGCGAGGTTGTAGGGCGTAGCGGTGAGCAGGAGCACCTTGGATGCGTTAGCGCGGATGTATTGGTGGATAGCTTCGTAGGCGACGGTGCCGTTGTTGCGCAGGTTGTGCGACTCGTCGCAGATGACGAGGTTGAAGCGCTTCAGCTCGGGCAGGACCTTGTCGACCATCGAGTAGGGCACAACCCGGCCGTTGATGTCGTAGGCCTCGAGATGCTCGTTCCACATCGGCACGAGGTTCTTCGGGCACAGCACGAGGGTGGAGTAGTCCTCGGCGGCCTGCAACATCAGCGCGGTCGCGACTGCGGTCAGGGTCTTGCCGAGGCCGACGACGTCGCCGAGCATGGTGCCCCCGCGTCGCACGATGCGCCGGGCGAGAGTGCGGACGGCGCTCTCCTGATAATCCAGCAACAGGGTGCTCATCGACTTTGGCAGGACGTACCCCATCCCATCGCGGGCATCTTGAGCCAGGGAGTGGCACACCTTGAGGTACACCTCGAAGGGACTGGGCTGTTCTTCGTCTGCCCAGGAGTCACTGATCAGGTCGATGATCTCCTCGGTAATGCTCAAGGAGAATCGGTCGTCCCACCGCTGGTCGAACCAGGTCGCGAGTTTTTCGGTTGCGTCGGAGTCCTGCACGTCGATGTTCAGCTCGAGGTTGCGGTGCAGGCCGGCGCCGGTGAGGTTGGAGGATCCGACGTAGGCCCACCGTGATCCGTGTTTCTTCGCGGGGTCGTGGAAGATGTACGTCTTCCCGTGGAGGGGCCTTTCCGTGAAGATCTTCATCGCGACGATCCCGTCGCGCAGCTGGCGCTTGAGCGTCTGCAGTGTTGCCTGGCCCGCGGGAGTGGCTAGGCCGCGCATCAGCTGGGTACGCAGGTGCTTGACGAGCTGGTCGCGTCGGGCCAGTGCCCGTTCCCGGTCGTGGATGTCGGCCCCGTACTCGGGTGGCTGAACTTGGTCCTGCAGCAGGTCCAACAGCTGCTCGGAGTCTGATGGTGCCACCATCCCGACGAGCACGCGTGCCGTCGGCCGAGTGCCCAGAGTCGGCCGGTCCTTAGAGCTGAGGATGTCGGCGAAACTGTCCCAGCCGCGCAAGTCAAGGTACCCCGTGGCGATGTCGACCGTGTCGAAGTCTCTGAGGGATTCGCGCAGCGCCCGCCCGAGACGGGTGTCGGCGGTGATGTTATCGAAGATGTTCGGCACTGCTGGCTCCCCCTGCGGGTGGTTGATTCGGCTGGGCGCGCGTGGGCTGGCTGGTTTACGGGGCGGCCTGCAACGGGCTCCTGGGTTGACACTCATCGGCCGGCGTGCCCGGTGGGACGACCCATTCAGTGGGTTGGCCGGTGAGCGAGGCAATCATGTCGAAGTCGCCGTCGTAATGGAGGACCGTCAGTCGGTTCAGCTCCGCAGTGGCGGCGATGAGGAGGTCGGGGAGCGACAGAGCGCGGTGGAAGCCCGCGTTGAGCGCGTGTTGCTGGACCTCCAACGCGCGGGCGAAGGTGTCGCTGGTGCTGTGCACGTAGTCGAAGGCGCGGAGCCAAGTGCTGATGCGTGTTGCCTCTGCGCTATCCCGGGCCGAGTGGATCATCTCGTATTCAGTGGGCTGGCAGACGGCAAGCAGACAGCGCTCGTGAAGCGGTTTGAGTACATGCCTGACGCCGGGTTTCGTCCAGCGGGCGAGAGCGGACTTGTCGATCAGGTAGCGGTCCTGCATCAGGCAGCCCGGCCGCCATCGCGCTTGAGAGTTCCATCGGCGTTGCGGGGACCCGTGGTTTCGATGATCTCGCTGAAGTCGAGCTCGCCGGCGTCCATGGCATCGAAGCCCTCTTGCCGCAGATGACGCTTAACGGCGTCCTCCATGGCGAGTCGCACGGCCTGGGCCTTCGTCTTGGTGCCGAAGATGCGCATGGCCTCGGCAACCATGGTTTCGTTGAGGTCGATGACTGTCCTGGCCATGCGGGCCTCCTTGAGTGCTCAGACAGGCCAAATGATATCAGTCGGTGAGCTATTGTGATATCGTTTTGCGTTTGCGGCGTGGAGCTCGGAGCGCGCGGTGGCCGAGCGCTGTGAACAGTGATCAGTGGATTGGCGTGCCGGTCACCCCGTGTATCTCCACCCTCGGAGGTTGATCTCGTGCGTGGGCGGTGCGTGAGCGGTGCGTGAGCGGTGCGTGAGCGGACGGGACGGCATGGGTTGGACTGGGCGTCACGCGGGGCCGAGCCGGACCTTCGCTGACCTTGGGAGACTGGATTCGGCGGCATCGCCCGGCACCAGCTGGGATGATCTTGTGGGGCCTCGTAATGCGTAGGTCTCGGGTTCGAATCCCGAAGGCGGCTCGGAATTACCCCAGGACTCACTCGCCGTGACCTGGGGTTTTTTCATGCCCGGGTGCGGCTGTGACCCCCGGGCCGGTGTCAGGGCCCCTTGCTTGGCTCATTGGTCTAGTCCAAACTGATCGATTGACGAAGCCTCTGCAGAGTCGGCCACGCACGCCCGCAACGCCGCCCCGGTCATGATCGACAGGTCGCGGTCATCGGATGAGGGGGATGCCATGTCAGAGAGGACGGCGGCCACGGGGCTTCCCCGGGGAGGTCCGGCAGGCGAGGCCGGTCCGTTCGGCGCACGGCTGCAGGCGTTTCGCAGACGGGCCGGGCTGAGCCAGGAGGTGGCCGCGGCGCGGGCCGGGATCAGTACCAGAGCCCTGCGCGACATCGAGCGCGGCCGGGTCCAACGGCCCCAGTCGCGCACCCTCCAGCGCCTGGCCGACGCGCTCGGGCTGACCGGCGGGGAGCTGACGGACCTGGTGACCGCCGCCCGCACCGGGCCGCCGCGCGACGCCGGCCGGCCGCGCCTGCTGATCCTCGGCCCGCTCTCCCTCCAGCGCGGCCAGACCCCCGTCCCCGTCACCAGCCCCATGCTGCGCCGCCTCCTCGGACTCCTCGCGCTCAAGCACCCCGAACCCTCCACCCAGCAGGAGATCACCGACACCCTCTGGCCGTCCGGGCCGCCCAGCTCCCACCAGAGCCTCATCCACACCTACGTCAGCCAGGTCCGCCGGCTCCTCGAGCAGGGCGGGCTCCGCACCGTCCCGCCGCCCACCGTCGTCCGCACGCCCACCGGCTACCTCCTGAAGGCCTCCCGGAACCAGATCGACCTCGGCCACTTCGACGAGCTGCTCGGCGAGGCGAAGCGCCTGCTCCGCGCGCCCGACCCGGCCGCCGCGTACGAGTCGCTGACCCGGGCTCTCCAGTGGTGGCGCGGTCCCGTGCTCGCCGACGCCGACCCCGTGCTGCGCCAGCACCCCGCCGCCGTCGTGGCCAACGAGCGGCGCGTCGCGGCCGTGCTGCTGCACGCCGACACGGCGCTCCTCCTCGGCCGCCCCGAGGAGACCGTCCCGCTCCTGTGGGACATGGTCAACGCCGAACCGCTCCACGAAGGCCTGCACGCCCGGCTCATCCTCACCCTCGCCAGCTGCGGCGAACAGGCCGCCGCCCTCAACGTGTTCAACCGCCTCCGCGACCGGCTCGACGACGAGCTGGGCATCGCGCCCAGCGCCGAGGTCCGCGACGCCCAGCTCCGCGTGCTGCGCCAGCAACTCCCCCTCGCACAGCGCCCCGACCACCCCGCACCGGCCGAGCGCCCGGCGCCCACCGGACCGCTCCCCGCCCAACTGCCCGCCAGAGCGGGCTCGTACGTCGGCCGGAGACGGCAGATGCGGGAGCTGGACGCCCTCGTCTCGCCCGACCCCGCCCGGCGCTCGCACATGGTGGCCGTCGTCGGCGCCCCCGGCGTCGGCAAGACGGCCCTCGCCAAGCACTGGGCCCACGCACGGCGCGAACACTTCGAGGACGGCCAGCTGTTCGTCGACCTGCGCGGCCACTCCCCGCTCCCGACCCTCCGCCCCGGCGACGTCCTGGCCCAGTTCCTCCGCGCGCTCGGCGCCCCGCCCGACCAGCTCCCCGTCGACGAGGACGAGGCCGCCGCGCTGTACCGCACGCTGCTCGCCGACAAGCAGATGCTGATCGTGCTCGACAACGCCCGCGACGCCGAACAGGTCAGGCCCCTCATCCCCGGCGCCCAGGGCTGCGCCGTGGTGATCACCAGCCGCAGCCGGCTCGCCGGCCTCGTCGCGAGCGACGGCGCCCGCCAGCTCGTCCTCGACGTCCTCGACCCGGACGAGGCCCGGCAGCTCCTCGGCAGCACCATCGGCGAGAGCCGCGTCGCGGCCGAGGAGGAAGCGGCCCGCAGGCTCGTACGGGTCTGCGGCGGCCTGCCGCTCGCCATCCGGATCGCCGGCGCCAACCTGCTCGCCCGCGACGCCGGAATCGCCGACTACTGCGCCGAGTTAGCCGGTGACGACATGCTCAGCCGGCTCCGCATCGAAGGGGACCGCCGCTCGACCGTGCGGGCCGCCTTCGACCTCTCGTACCGCGAACTCCCCGCCGCGGCCCAGCGGATGTTCCGGCTCCTCAGCCTCATACCCGGCCCGGACGTCACCGTCGACGGCGCCGCGGCCCTCGCGGACTCGTCCGCCGCCGAATCGGCCCGACTGCTCGTGACCCTCACCAACGCCCATCTCGTACGGGAACGGGCCGCCGGCCGCTTCGGGCTGCACGACCTGCTGCGCTCGTACGGCCGCGAGCTCGTCAGCAGGGACGAGGCCCACGCCGCCCGGCAGCGGCTCTTCGACTGGTACCTCCACCACACCGACGCGGCGGCCCGGCTGCTCTACCCGGTCGAGTCGGGCACCGGTGGTGCGGAGCCCTCGGGCCCGCTGGTCTTCGCCGACCGGGGGCAGGCCGCGGCGTGGCTGGACAGCGAGCGGGAGAACCTGGCCGGCGCCGTCCTCCAGGCGTCCGGCGTCGGCTTCACCGCCCTCGCCTGGCGGCTCGCGGAGAGCCTGCACGACTACCTCTCGGCGGGGATGTACACGGGCGACTGCCTCAAGGTCGCCACCGCCAGCCTGTTCGCCGCCGTCGCCGACGGTGAGCTGCGGGCCCAGGCCGCCGCCCAGCTGCGGCGCGCCGAATGCCACTGGGTCCTGGGGAACACCGCGCAGGCCATGGAACTCTTCGGCAGCGCGCTGGAGCTCGCGCGCCAGGCCCACTGGCCCGAGGGGCAGGCCCTGGCCCTGCGCCGCATCGGCGCCGCACACCAGGAGGACGGCGCCGCGCGACCCGCCTGCGACCCCCTCTCCCGGGGCCGCGAACTCACCCCGTGCGGGGGGCATGGGGCGGGTGCGGGAGCGGTAGTGGGGACCGACGGGGTCCGGGTCGGCTGATCGCCGGGTCGGGGCCGTCGGTTCAGGCCGGGGCGGGTCCGTTCAGGCCGGGTCGGGCCCGTCGGCTCGGACCGGATCAGGCCCCTCCAGGAGAGTCCCGGCCAGTCCCGGCCAGTCCCGGACTGACTCGTTCCGTCCTGTCGCCCGGCCCGACCCCGTCCTTCTGCCGCCCCCGGCGGCAGGACTACTCCTCCGGCAGTTGCCCCGGTTCTGCCGGTTACTCCGGGGTCGCTTCCCGGTGACCGGAAGAACCGTAGGTCAGCACCGGTGCGTGCGCGCTTCCGGGGGCTTCCCGAGGCTGCCGGACCTCTGGCCCGGCTGTAGGAGCCCGCCCAGGCCGGAACCGTACGGTGGCCGCACCGGAAGGCCGTTCCCGTTCCGGGACCCTCTCCTTTCGGTCATGCCCAGAGCCCGCGCCATCCGTGCGATCAGAAAGGTGACGATGGAATCCCCGGCACAGACCTCACGTCAGGAAGCTCGGCGCACCGCCGAGGTGAACGAGTTCGTGGTCGCGTTCTACGAACACACCATCGGACGTGCCGACTTCAGCCCGTCAGGGATCGCCGAAGAGCTGGGCGTCCCGCGCCAGCGCGTCGAGCAGGCGGTCTGCGTGCTGCGTGACTTACGTCTGGTCAAGCCGGCGGAGGGCGCCGCCGACCGGCTGGTCGCGGTCAGTCCCGAGGCCGCCCAGATGGAGCTGCTGGTCCCGCTGGAGCGGGAGATCCTCGACAGCCGCAACCGACTCGAAGGATTCAAGGGGCAGTTGAACTCCTTCGTGGCCGCGTTCGAGAAGCAGGCCAGGACCCGGGCCGAGACGGTGGTGATCACCGACGACCGGGAGGAGATCGAGCTGCGTCTCCTGGAGGCGGCCCAGGGCTGCACCACCGAGGTCCTCGTGATGCAGCCTTGCGTGGCCCGCGAGACCCCCGAGTTCCGGCTGGCCCGTCCGCTGGTCCTCGAAGCGGTACGGCGCGGGGCGCAGGGCCGGATCCTGTACCCCCACACCGCCCGCGGCGACTCCGACACCCGCGCGCACCTCGGCGAACTCCTGCCCTCGGGCGGGCAGGTGCGCACGACCAACGAGGTGCGCGACCGCTTCCTGGTCTTCGACCGGAAGACGGCCTTCATCCCCGCCGGCGAGGGCGACGCGATCGCCGTCGTCTACGACGCCGCGGTCGCGGCCTTCCTGGCCGGACTGCACGCCCGGGTCTGGGAGTCCGCCTTCGACTTCGACTCCGGAGCGCCCGGTTACGCCGGGACGATGGGCGACCTCAAGGCCACCCTGCTCGACCTGCTGGCCTCGGGGGCCAAGGACGAGGTGATCGCGCGCCGGGTCGGCATGTCCGAGCGGACCCTCCGCCGCCATGTGGCCACGATCATGCAGGACCTGTCGGCCTCCAGCCGCTTCCAGGCCGGTGTGCTGGCCGCCCGTACCGGACTGGTCGACCTGGCCCTGAGGGGTGCCGCATGAGCCGCTACGACCGTCTCGCGTACACCTCGTCGGTGCGCAGGGTCCAGGAGCAGATGGGCAGCGCCTCGGCGACCGACCGCCGCCTGCGGGAGCCGGTCGGGGAGGCCGAGCCGCTCACCGGCTCCGAGGTCGACTTCATCCGGAGCCTCGACGGCTTCCTGTTCGCCAGCGTCGGCGAGACCGGCTGGCCGTACATCCAGTTCCGGGGCGGTCCACCGGGCTTCGTGCACGTCCTGGACGAGCACACCCTGGGCTATCTGGACGTCCGGGGCAACCGGCAGTACATCACCACCGGCAACGTCCGCGGCAACGACCGGGTCGCGCTCTTCTTCATCGACCACGCCCGGCAGACCCGCCTCAAGCTGTACGGCCGCGCCACCGCCGTACAGGCCGGCGAGGACCCCGCGCTCGTCGAGCGCCTGGACGCGCCCCGTACCGACGGCACCGTCGAACAGGTCGTCACCATCAGGGTCGAGGCCTTCGCCTGGAACTGCCCCAACCACATCACCCCGCGCTTCAGCCAGCGCGAGGTCTCCGAGGCCCTGGCCCCGGTCCGCGAGCGTCTCGCGCGCCTGGAACAGGAGAACGCCGCCCTGCGCGCGGAACTGGCCGCCCGGCCCGACCGGCCCGTTCGGCCCGACCGGCCCGCCCGCTGACCGAATTCGGCAGCCGGTTTCGGTCCTTGAGGGAACGCCCGTCCGAATCCCATTCTGGATTCAGCAAAGAACCCTCGAAGCGAACGGAGACATCGCGCGATGGTCAGCGAAGTGATCGACCGAAACGACCGGTTCCGGGGAATCCTGGACCGGCTCGCCACGAAGTCGATCGATGACTACTACAACCCGTACCGGCTGTTCGAGTGGCCGGACCGACTGCCCGAGGACATGTGGTGGATGAGCCCCGAGCTCACCACCACGTACGGGACGGAATGGGCCGAGAAGCTCACTCCGCAGCAGCTCCACACGCTTTCCAAGCACGAGAGCATCAATTTCTACAGCCTCAATGTGCACGGCATCCGGGAACTGCTCATCGAAGTGGTCGCCCGGATTCACACCGCCGGTTTTGAAACGCCTTCGGAGTTCTTCCACCATTTCATCGGTGAGGAGAACGAGCACATGTGGTTCTTTGCCGAATTCTGCCTCCGCTACGGCGGGAAGATCTACAAGCAGCCGGCCGGCGGTGCCGAGGTGGCCGGTTCCTCCGCCAAGATCCAGAGCCTGCTGGTCTTCACCCGCATCCTGATCTTCGAGGAGCTGGTCGACCACTTCAACTCCGCGATGGCCGAGGACGAGCGCCTGCACGAGACGATCCGCGGCATCAACCGGATCCACCACCAGGACGAGTCCCGGCACATCGCCTTCGGCCGCGAGCTGGTCTCCCTGCTCCACCAGGACCTCAAGGAGACGGCCACCGAGCAGGAGCTGGACGAGATCTCCACCTACCTGCGCCGCTACCTGAAGCACAGCTTCGACTCCCTCTACCACCCGCAGGTCTACCGCGACGCCGGCCTGGAGAACCCGCACGAGCTGCGCCGGTCCCTGATGGAGTCGCCGGCCCGCGCCGAGGCCGAGCTGCGCACCTTCCGCAAGACCGCCAAGTACCTCGAGAAGACGGGACTCATCCGATGAACCGCCTGACCGGGAGCGACGGGGCGCCCGCAGTCGCCATCCTCGGGCCGCAGGCCACTCGGCTCGTCAAGGAGCTCGACGGGATCTTCGCCGGCTGGGGCGTCGCGGCGGGCGCCGAGGAGATCAGCGCGCCGCCGCTCTTCCCGGTGACCGACCTGGAGAAGTTCGACGTCTACACCAACTTCCCCCAGCTCGCCTGGGTGGCCGGTTCGCTCGATCTGAACGACGATCAGCACAAGCCGGTGGAAGGGAAGTTCGGCCCCGGTGCCGTGACCGAGGCGCGGTACGGGCTGCCGCACGCCACCTGCTACGGCGCGTACCTCTTCCACGAGGGCGACCGGGTCGCCGACGACACCCTGGTGACCCTCGTCAACCGCTGCTTCCGCAACGAGGACCACTACGGCGGGCTGCGCCGCCTCGCCACCTTCCAGATGCGCGAGATCGTCGCCCTCGGCACCTTCGACCACACCCAGCAGGTCATCGCCCGCTTCACCGAGCGGATCCAGGCCTTCGCCGGCGCGCTCGGCGTCGACCTGGGCAAGGTGCCGGCCGGGGACCCGTTCTTCCGGAACGACAACGGCCGCGCCCTCATGCAGAAGCTCAGCCCGGTCAAGTACGAGTTCCAGTACGGCGACCTGGCGATCGCCTCCGTCAACACCCACCGCAACTTCTTCGGCGAGCGGTGCGACATCCGGCTGGAGTCCGGCGAGCACGCCTACACCTCCTGCGTGGCCTTCGGCCTCGAACGCTGGATCGCCGTCCTGACCGAGCACTTCGAGGAAGACCTCGACGCCGCGCTGGCCGCCGTACGCGCCGCCGCAGCCGACCCGTCGTGACCCAGCCCCTGATCGGCGTCGACCTCGTGCCGTTCTCGCGGGTCCGCGAGCTCCTCGACCCCGGCATCGGGCCGCTGCTCAGGCGGTACCTCTCCGCCGAGGAGCTGACCGTCTCCCGGACCCCGGACGGCGCACCCGACCAGGCCAGGATCGCCGGAAGGCTGGCCGCCAAGGAGGCCGTCTTCAAGCTCCTCGGCGCCGTCGGGCGGCCCGTTCCCTGGCAGGGGATCGAGGTCCTGCGCGGCCCCGGCGGCCGGCCCGGGATCCGACTCTCCGGCAGGGCCGCGGAGTTGGCGCGGGACGCCGGGCTCGGGCCGATCGACGTGAGCATCAGCCACGACGCCGGCTTCGCCATCGCGGTCGCGGCGTCCTCGACGTCGGTCGACCAGCGGCGCGCTTCCGATCACCCCCTTTCTTCCGATCACCCCCTCTCTCAGCAGTCAGCGACCCCGAAGGGAATGCCATGAGTTCCGCAGGTATCGACAAGGTCCGGGACTGGATCCTCGGCCGTCACCCCGAGCGCACCGAGCTCGCCGCCGACGTCGACCTCATCGAGAGCCGGCTCGTCGACTCGCTCGCCTTCGTCGAGCTCGTCTACACCATCGAGGACGCCGCGGGCGTCGAGATCGACTTCGACAACATCGACATCGAGGACTTCCAGACCCTCGCGACCATCGAGAAGGCGTTCTTCGCCTGATCCCGAGGAGGGATCTTCACCATGGATGCTGTCTCGTACACCGCACAGTGGATGGCCGCGGCCCGCGCTCAGGAGTCCGAGCGGGAGGACGCGCTGTTCGTCGACCCGCTCGCCAAGGACCTGGCCGCGCCCAGGGGCTTCGAGCTGATCGAGCGCTACGCCGGCGGCGGTCTGCTGCCGTTCATCTCCATCCGGACCCGGTTCCTGGACGACGCCATCCGCGACGTCCTCGCCGAGGGCGGGATCCAGCAGGTCGTGCTGATCGCGGCGGGCATGGACACCCGGGCGTTCCGGCTCGACTGGCCCGAGGGCACCGAGCTCTACGAGGTCGACCACGCCCTCCTCATCGCCGAGAAGCGCCGCCGGCTCGACGCCCTCGGGGCCGAGCCGCGGACCGACCGGCGCGAGGTCTCCGCCGACCTCACGAAGGAGTGGCTGCCCGACCTGGAGGCCGCCGGCTTCGACCGCACCCGCCCGACCCTGTGGGTCGCCGAGGCGCTGACGTTCTTCCTCACCGAGGAGCAGGCCGCCGGACTGCTCCAGCTGCTCGCCTCCGCCTCGGCGCCCGGCAGCCACCTGGCCTTCGACATCCTCGGCCGCGCCCTGCTGCGCAGCCCCTTCTCGAAGCGCTGGCTGGACACGCTCGCCGCCGACGGCACGCCGTGGATCTTCGGCAGCGACGAGCCGGAGGAGTTCCTCACGGCGAACGGCTGGAAGACCACCGACCTGCGCGAGCCCGGCCAGCCCGGCGCCGGCGAGGGCCGCTGGCCGTACGACGTCCAGCCGAGGGACCGCCGCGGCGCCAACCGCCTGTGGCTGATCCGCGCCGAGATAGCGACGGCCTGATGGGCCTCCCGACCACGGACCACCCGGTCACGGACCGTCCGGCCTCGGCTCCCTCGACAGGGGACCGCCGGATCACCCTGGAGCGGATCGAGTCGTACCTGCCCGAGCGCAGCGTACGGATCGAGGAGCTGGGCGAGCGGCTCGGTCTGCGCCGGGCCGAGCTCGGGGTGTTCCGCAAGTTCTACGGCCTGGACACGCTCCGCTTCGACCCCGAGCTCCCGCTGCTCGACCTGCTCCGGCCCGCCGCGCGGGGCGCCCTGGCCGCCCTGCCGGAGGGCGGCCGGGTGGACTACCTGGCCTACGCCCACGTCACCCAGGCGGTGGCCCCCGCCGACGTGGACATCGCCCAGGAGGTCAGCGACGACCTCGGCCTCGCCGGCACCGAGGCCTTCGGCCTCAGCCACCAGGCCTGCGTCAGCAGCCTGGGGGCCATCGAGGTGCTCGGCGAACTGCTGCGCGCCGAGGGCGCCGAGGGCGGGTACGCCCTGATGGTCACCGGCGAGCAGGCGTACTCGCCGATGGTCCAGCTCGTCCCGAACACCTCGATCATGGCCGACGCCGCCGCCTCCTGCCTGATCACCCTGGACGGCGACGGCGATGTCGTCCGCTCCTTCGCCACCCGGACGCTGGGCGAGTACGCGCAGTGGCTGGAGCTGACCGCCGAGCAGAACACCGAGTTCGGCGAGCAGTACGGCAAGCGGATCTCCGAGGTCATCCACCAGGCCCTGACGGAGGCGGGACTGACCCTCGACGACGTCGACCTGGTGATCCCGCACAACGTCAACAAGCTGGCGTGGCGGCAGACCATCAAGGAGCTGGAGGTGGCTCCGGAGAAGGTGTTCCTGGAGAACGTCCCCCGCTACAGCCACACTTTCGCCTCGGACGTCTTCGTCAACTACACCACCCTGCGGGACGCCGGCCGCCTCGTCGACGGCGCGCACTACCTGCTGGTCTCCGTCGGCCTGGGCGCCACCTTCGGCGCGATGGTGATCACCCACCGGGCGGGGGGCGAGAAGTGATGAACCGTCAGGAAATCCTGCTCGTCATCGAGAAGGCGCTCAGCGAGGTCCTGGAGCGGCCGATCAGCGGGCTCACCGAGGAGACCGCGCTCTTCGACGAGCTCCAGCTCGAATCCATCGCGGTACTGGGTCTCCTGATGACCGTCGAGGAGGCGACCGGGATCGCGGTCGACCCGGACGAGCTCGACATCGACCACCTGCGGACCATGCGGTCCTTCGCCGACTACGTCGAGGCCGCACTCCGCGAAGCAGAGGGGACGTCATGAGCGGACTCGCCGTCCGGGCCGCCGCGGCGGTGCGCTCGCCGCAGGGCCGGGCACCGGGCGACCGCCCGGCCGCGCTCGACTACTACCGCGACCTGCTCACCCCCTTCGGGGAGAAGCCGGACGAGGAGCTCCTGAACCGCGGTGCGCACGTCCACCACCGGGACCTCGCGGACCTGCTCGTCGCCGACGAGGGCGTCGGCCGGAGCCGGCCGGAGCTGCTGATCGTCACCCACGCCCTGCCGGACGTGGTGCCGTTCACCGCCGTCGCGCCGCACCTGACCGATCGCCTCGGCGGCGGGGCGGCCAACTTCGCGATCGCCCAGCAGGGTCTTGCCGCGCCCTTCACCGCGCTGCGGATCGCCTCGGCGTACCACCGCGCGGGGCGGGCCGCGGAGGTCGTGCTCGCGGTTCTCGAGCAGACGACCCTGCCGACGCCCTTCCCCCTGGCCGCGGAGTTGATCGATTCGGCGGCGGCGCTGGTCCTCGGCGCTTCCGGTGAGGCCGACGCCGACGCCGGTCTGCGGTTCGTCCGGGCGTACTCGGCCGGTTCGGCGGCGGACGCCCTCGGCGAGGGCGCCCTGGGATCGGACCTCGGGGACGACGGCACGCTCCTCGTGCTCGGCCCCTGGGTCACCGAGGACCTCCCGGAGCGCTCCGTCGTGCACCGGGTGGCCCCGGGCAGCTACTGCACCAGCCTCTGGCTGGCGCTGGCCGACCACTGGCAGGAGTGGTCGGAGACGTACCGCCGGGTCGTCCTGTGCGACACGGACCCGCGCTCCGGCCGCAGCCACGTGGCGCTCTTCGCCCGCGGCGAGGGGTGACTCCCGCGCGGCCCCCAGGGGGTGAGCTCGTCCACCACGTCCCCGCCGTGGTGGACGGGCTCGCCCCCGGTTGGCGGTACTCCACCGGAACGCCGGATTCAGGCTCCGGAAGGCGGTACTCCGCCGGACCGCCGGGCCCGGCCCGGCCTCGACAGACATCGGACAAGGCAACCGAAGGGAAGGTCGGAACACGATGACCACGGCTGAGACCCGGACCATCAGACTGGACTCCGCGAGGGCCGGGACCGGCCCTGCGACCTGGGGGCAGCGGGCGATCTGGGGCGTCGTCACCCGGCTCGGCGACGACGCCCCCCGCTACAACGTGCCGGTCGACCTCCCCGTCAGCCCGCCCCGCCCCGCCGACCGCGTCCTCGCGGACGTGACCGAGCTGCTCCGGCTCCACGACAGCCTCCACACCAGGTTCCTGCCGGACGGCGAGGACGGCCTGCGGCAGGTCGTGGACGACGCCGGCGAGCTCGCCGTGGAGATCCGTACGTGCGCGGCGGCGCGGTCCGCCGAGACCGGCGCCGAGCTGCTCAAGGAGCTGGCCGGGCGCTCCTTCGACCACACGCGGGAGTGGCCCCTGCGGGTCGGCCTGGTGGAGTGCGAGGGCCTCGTCCACCGGCTGGTGCTGGTCGGCGCGCACACCGGGATGGACTACTGGGGTCTCGGCATCCTGCTCCGCGACCTCGCGGCGGTCGAATCGGGGGAGACCGCCGCTTCGCTGCGCCAGGCGCGCCCCTCCCTCCAGCCCCTGGACGCCGCGGAGGTCCAGGCCTCGCCGCTCGGCCGCCGCCGGGACGAGGCGGCCCGCCGCTACTGGATCGAGCAGCTGACCGCGGGCCCCCGGCAGCTCTTCCAGGAGCCCGCCGCGCCGGAACTCGCGGACGACCCGACGCGGAAGTTCCCCAACGCGCTGCTGCGCTCGCCCGCGCTGGCGATCGCCGTCGGGCGGGTGGCGGCGGAGCTGGAGGTGAGCGACGCCGCGGTGCTGCTCGGCGCGGCCTCCCACCAGCTGGCCAGGATGTCCGGGAGCAGCGACGTGCTGTTCCAGGTGGTCGTGGGCAACCGCTTCCAGCCGGCCGCCGCCGCGGCGGTCAGCACGGTCGCGCAGGAGGCGCTGTTCCGGCTCACGGACGCGGACCGGGACTTCGAGGACGCGGTGCGGCGGACGCGGTCCGTCGCCTTCAGCGCGTTCCGCCACGCCTCGTACGACAAGTGGGCGCTCGACCGGGAGGTCGCGCTGCTGGTCGAAAAGGGCGAGGCGGCCGACCACTCGTACTGGTGGAACGACACCCGCGACCCGGGCGTCGGGCCGTTCGACGGCGTCGAGAAGCCGAAGGCCGCGCTGAGCGAGCTGATCGGCCGGACCGAGCTGAGCTGGCCGACGGAGTTCCTGCCCCGGAAGAACGTCTCGATGGCGGTGGACGTCCTGACCGCCCCGGGCGCGCTGGACCTCGCCATGACCGCCGACCCGGCCGTGCTCGACCGCGACGGCATGGAGAGGTTCCTCCGCGGGGTCGAGCGGCTGATCGTCGCCGAGGCGATCGCGCTGGGGGACTGATGAGCGCCCTGACGAGCGAGCGGTACGCGGGAATCGCCTGGACGGGCGAGGGGTACGAGGTCGAGGTCCTGGACGGCGAGGGTCGCCGGGTGGTGGAGCCCAGCGGCTGGAGCGGCGCCCAAGCGGCCGAACTCATCGCCTGGCTGAGGGACTTCGAGGGCGGGCGGACGCCCGCCGTCGTCCTCGACAGCACCAACGGCCTGCTCGACGGCCCGATGACGGCGGCCGGTCTCGAGGTGTACCGGGCCGACCCCTGGCTGCTGCCGCCGCGGCCGGGCTTCGGCTCCGTCACGGCCGGAGAGCTCGCGGAGAAGGCCCGGACCGCGCCCGGCGAGCTGGCCAGGGTGACCGCCGAGGGCGGCACCCTGACCGGCCGCGCCGAGGAGTACTTCGACGGCGTGCGGCGCGGCGAGCCGATCGTGGCGGCGCTGACGGCCGCCGGCCGCTGCTTCGAGCACGGCAGCCGGGACGTCCCCCGGGTCGCGCTCACCTTCGACGACGGCCCCGACCCGGTGCACACCCGCCAGGTGCTCGACATCCTGGACCGCTACGGGGCCCGGGCGACGTTCTTCTGCGTCGGCCACCACGTCGCGGCGCTGCCCGACCTGGTGCGCCGGATCGCCGCCGCCGGCCACGAAGTCGGCAACCACTCCTGGTCGCACCCCTACCTGCCCGACCTCACGCCCGAGCAGCTGCGCGAGCAGCTCGACCGGACGGCGGAGGTGGTGGCGAAGGTGACCGGCGAGCAGGCGCCGACCCGGTTCCGGCCGCCGTACGGCGCGCTGAGCCCCGAGGTGCTGGCCGCCCTGGAGGGGTATCCGACCACGCTGACGATGTGGGACGTCGACACCCGCGACTGGGCGAGGCCGGGTCCCGAGCGGATCGCCGCGACCGTCCTGGAGTCCGCGGGGCCGGGCTCGGTGGTGCTGATGCACGAGGGCGCGGGCGATCGCGCCCAGACCGTCCAGGCCCTTCCGGCGATCGTCGAGGGCCTGCTCGAACGGGGCCTGGAGCTGGTCACGGTGGAGGAACTGACCCCGCCCGCCCGATGAAGACCACGATCAACGACCGAAGGGTTTGAACAGTCATGGAAGAACGCCTCGCGGAGCACACCGCGGCGGACGCACCCCCGCCGACGAAGGACGGCCCCGACGGGCCACCGCCGTCGGGGGACCGGTCCGGGGAGCCGGCGATCTGGTCCCGTAACTTCCGCTACTACTTCACGGCCCGCAGCGCGGGCCTCCTCAGCTGGGCCATGCTGCCGGTCGCGGTCTCGGCCGGTCTGCTCAGCGGCGGGTACGGCCTGGACACCGCGGGCTACTCGATGGCCTTCCTGGTCGCCCCGTTCGCCGGCCTGGTGCTGTTCGGCGGGGTCCTCGCCGACCGGTTCACCGCCCGCCGGATGATGATCATCGCGGACCTGGCCAACCTCACCGCCCACGTCCTGCTCGCCGTCCTCTTCATCCACGGCATCGACCATCTCTGGCAGCTGTACGGGCTGTTGGTGGTCGCCGGTACCGCCAACGCGCTGTTCCAGCCGGGCGCCTCATCGACCGTCCCGCTGGTCTCCCGTGACGTGCAGGGCGCCAACGGCGTACTGCGCACCTCCGAGGCGATCACCGGCCTCGGCGGCCCGGCGCTGGCCGGCGTCCTGGTCGGCTTCGGGTCGACCGGCTGGGTGATGGTGATCTCCGCGATCGCCTACGGGACCAGCGCGATCTGCCTGTTCGTCCTGCGGCTCGGGGTGGTCCCGGCCCCGCCGGCCGGCCAGAGCCTGTGGCGCAACCTGGCCGTCGGCTGGCAGGAGTTCAGCTCCCGCAGCTGGCTCTGGGGCGTGATCCTCATCTGGATGTTCTACGCGGTGCTCTCCTGGGGGCCGCAGCTCTCCGTGGCCGCCGGCGTCCTCGTGCCCGAGCACGGCGCGAGCGCCTTCGGCCTGGTCAACGCCGCGCTGGGCGCCGGCACCGTGGCCGGCGGTCTCCTCGCGATCCGCTACAAGCCCCAACGGCCGCTCGCCGCCGGGGCCGTGGCGATGATGGCGTACCCGCTCTACCCGCTCGGCATCGTCCTCGGCTGGCCGGTCTGGCTGCTCTGCGTCGCCCAGGTCCTGGTCGGCGTCGGCATCGGCGTCTGGGGCGTCATGTGGGCGACCAGCGTGCAGACCCAGGTGCCGGGCGAGGTCCTCAACCGCGTCCACGCCTACGAGGTCGCGGGCTCCGTCGGCATGTACCCGATCGGCAGCGCCCTGGCCGGCCCCGCCGTCGGCGCGTTCGGCACGGACACGGTGCTCGTCGTGGGCGTCGTGGTCGGCTTCCTCACCACCGCGGCCCTCCTCGCCGCCCGACCGATACGCACCCTCCAGCGTGTGCCGGACCGCGCCTGAACACCACCTGACCGGTCCGGGGCCGACGGGCGGCCCCAGGGCCTGTCCGGCGGATCACGGCCGGGGTCGCGGGGCCTGTCCGGCGGATCACGGCCGGGGTCGCGGGGCCGGGCACGGCACCGGAGAGGGGTCCGCGTGAGCGCGGCGGCGGCGCGGTGGAGAGCGCGGCCGCACACGGCCGCCGAGGGCGTGCACTACCTGGTCGCCCGGAGCGAGGACGTCCTCCGCGCCCTGCCCGTCGCCGCGCCGGACCGGGCGGCCGCCGCCGCACTGCCGCCGTGGCGCGCCGCGGAGTACACGGCCGCGCGCACCCTGCTGCGGGCCCTGCTGCGGGAGACCGGCGAGGACCTCCGCGGCGGCCCGGTCGCCGCCCGCCCCGGCGGCCGCCCGTACCTGCCGGACCGGCCCGACCTGGGCGTGAGCCTCTCGCACTCCTCGGGCTGGGTCGCCGCCGCCGTCGGCACGGGCCGCGACGTCGGCATCGACGTACAGACCCCGTCCCCCGTCGCCGCCCGCCTCCTCCGCCTCTGCTGCTCACCCGAGGACGCCGAAACCCTCACCGCCCTGCCCGAGGCCGACCGCAGACGCGAGTTCGCCTGGATCTTCACCGTCCAGGAGGCCTGCGTGAAAGCCCTCGGCACCGGCCTCTCCGGCCGTCCCTGGACCGTCCCGGTCCCCCTCGGCAGGCCCTCGGGCACCTGGCACCACCTCCACTGGACCGCCCCCCGCACCGCACAACCGGTCCCGACGGGCTGTGCCTGGACCGAGCGGCGGGTGTTCCGACAGGTGGGCGGTGGTGGCGGGGGCGGGGGGTGAGGTCGTAGAACACCTGGAGGAATCGGTACGGGGAACGAGAGGGCACCATGAGCGCCACCAGTGAAGTCAGCGGCGGGCCGGCGGGCGGCGGGGAGCCGGGCCCTGGGCCGGAGTTGGGCGTCACCGAGCGGACGCGGTTGCGGCGGATGCGGGAGAAGGGGAGCCATCGGCGGGAGGATCTGGACGCCGTGCTCGCCGCGGGCTTTCTCTGCCACCTCGGGGTGCCCGTCGACGGGACGACGATGGTCGTGCCCACCGCGTACGGCGTGGACGGCGACCGGCTGTACCTCCACGGCTCGGTCGCCAGCCGCAGTCTGGTCCAGGCCCCCGACACCACCGTCTGCGTGACCGTCACCCACGTCGACGGTCTCGTCCTCGCCCGTTCCGTCTTCGAGCACGGCGTCAACTACCGCTGCGCGATGGTCTACGGCGTACCGCGGATCGTGACCGACCCGGAGGAGAAGCTGCGCGGGCTGCGGGCGCTCACCGAGCAGAGCTCGCCGGGACAGTGGGAGTACGTGCGGCAGCCCAGCCGCAAGGAGCTCGCCGCGACCTCCGTCCTCGCGCTCGACCTCACCGAGGCCTCGGTGAAGACCCGCAGCGGCCCGCCGGACGACGGCGACTCCGAGGACGCGGCGCTCGGGCTGTGGGCGGGCGTCCTGCCCGTCGTGACCACTTTCGGCGAGCCGGTCACCGACCCCGTCCTGCCCGAGGACCTCGCCCCGCCCGCGCACGTCGCCTCCCGCGCGGGGCGCCTGCTGGGGGAGTGACCGGGCTCAGAACGGGGCGGTGCGCTCCGCCAGGGGCCGCACGGTCAGCCGGCCGAGGTGGCCCTCGTCCGCCAGGACGTCGACCGAGGTGATCCGGCCGTCGAGCACGGTGAAGGCGAAGACCGTGCGAGGCCGCCCCTCGCGGGTCACGACCAGGCCCGCAGCCCCGTCCACCAGGGCCTGGCGGGCCTCCCGGGTCCGCCCGGCGAGGGCAAGCGCCACGGGCACCGCCCCGTGCGCGGCCCGCGCGCCCGTCCGTACGGCGGTGGGGTCGGCCCGCAGCGCCACGTCCCGGTCGAGGAGCGCGAGCATCGCCTTCGAATCGCCTGTCCGCGAGGCCGCGAGGAAGGCGGCGACGACCTCCCGCTGGCGCGCCGGGTCGGGTTTCGGCATCTCCTCGGTGCCCTGCACCCGGTGCCGGGCCCGGCCGGCGAGGTGGCGGGCGGCGGCCTGGGTGCGTTCCAGGGCGGCGGCGATCTCCTCGTACGGGACGTCGAAGAGGTCGTGGAGGACGAAGGCGAGCCGCTCGGGCGGGGTGAGGCTGTCCATGGCCGTCAGGAGGGCCCGGCCCTCCGGCCCGGCCCGGTCCGCGTCCCAGGGGTCCCACGGGTCCCAGGGGGCCGTCCGGTGCGTCTCGCGGGCGCGGAGTCGTTCCAGGCAGATCCGGGTCAGGGCGGCGAGGAATGGGTCACCGGTGGTGGGGGCGGGGTGGCGGGGTGCGTCCCGTATCGCCTGTTCCACCGCCTCCTCGGCCTCGTCGAACGAGCCCAGCAGCCGGTACGCCACCGCCTTCAGGCGTGGCTCCTGCGCGCGGGTGCCGGGGGCGTCGTCGGCGTCGTCATCCACGGTCGTGACCTCCGTGTGGCGAGGCAGGGTACGGCCGTCGTCGGGGCGTCCTCCCGGACGCCCCGGCGCGGCCATGTTCGGGTTCGCCCGGCGTCAGTCGCCGTGGCCGGTGCCTCCGCTGCCGAAGCCGCCGCTGGAGATGCCGCCCCACTTGCGCTTCTCCTCGCTCGGCGGGTCCGGTGAGGTCTCGGTGCCGGACTTCTTGAGCTGGTACGGCATGAGGCGGTGCTCGCCGTCGGTCTGCGGCATCACCTCGGGCCTGCGGTACTCGGACATCTCGCCGGGAAGCTGGTCGGTCTCGGGCCGATGCGGCTGCTCTTCCGGCTTGGGCGTCGCGGACTCGCGATCGCGAACCCGGAAGCCGAGCCAGACGGCCGCGATGAGGACGGCGACGATGACCAGTCCACCGATCACCTGTCCCAGGCCTGACTGCCAAACCCCAGCGGCCAGGATCTCTGCTGCGCTGAGAGTGTTCATACTTCAGGATTACCCGATTCCGCTTCTTCGGACCCGTCGGGCGGGCTCCACCTCGAAGATTTCCCCGGAGATTCCCCGCAGAATTCCTCGACCGATCCCTGAAACATTTCCGCACCCCCGTCGCGTCAATGAGGTGTACGGCGACCACGCCACGTGACCGCGAGGGAAGGAGGGGCATGAGAAAGTCCCGCGCGGACGAGTTCCTGGAGTTCGCCTCCGCACGCACGGGGCACCTGTTCCGGTCCGCATGCCTGCTGACCAGCGGCGACACCCACCTCGCCGAGGACCTCACCCAGGAGACACTCGGCCGGATGTACGCCCTGTGGGGCCGCATGGCACGGATCGGCAACCCCGCCGCGTACGCCCAGACCGTGCTCGTCCGCACGTTCCTCAGCCACCAGAGGCGCCGCTCGGCCACCGAGCGCCCCCTCGGCGAGCTGCCCGACCGCGCCCCCGAGAACGGCGAGGACCCGGCACTCCGGATCGCGCTGCTCGACGCGCTGGCCGGACTCGCGCCCAAGGACCGGGCGGTCGTGGTGCTGCGGTACTGGGAGGACCGCAGCATCGAGGAGACCGCCGACGCCCTGAACGTCAGCTCCGCGGCGGTCCGCACCCGCTCCGTACGGGCGCTGGCCAAGCTGCGCTCACGGCTCGGCGGCAACATCGCCGAGTTTGCCGCGCGCTGACCCGCGGACCGCTGACCCGCTCCCATCCATCAGACTTCTCACCCACGAACCGGAAACGGTGGTTTCGGCATGCCTCAGAACGAAGGCTCCCCGCACGACGGCGCCCCGCACGAGGGCTTCGAGGAAGAGCTCGGCGCGGTCCTGCGCAGCACGGGCGAAGGCTTCTCCGTCGACGGCCGGCGCGAGCTCGTCGAAGGCGGACTCACCCGCGGCCGGCGCCGCGTGGTGCGCCGCCGCCTCGCGGTGACCGGCGGCGCCCTCGCGCTCGCCGCCGTCGGCATCGGCGGCGTGTACGGCGGCTCGCTGGTCGGCCCCACCGGGAAGGCGACGACCGCCGGTGTGGCGGCGGCCCCCAAGCCCAAGGCCCAGAACGAGACCGGCGCGGTCGACCCCGCGCTGCGGGGCGGCCAGGCACAGATCCCGGTCAAGGACATCGCGGCCGTCATCAAGGCCAACACCCCGGCCGGAGACTGGCAGTTCGACAACGTGGAGGCCAAGGGTCAGGCGGCCCTCGGGATCTACGACGACGGAGACGGCGAGGCCGCCGTCTCCGTCGGCCTCTACCGTGCGGGCGGCGGCGACGGCGAGGCCGGTGCGGGGCAGGTCGAGTGCCCGAGCAGGGTCCACGTCGACTACGACAGGTGCGCCACCGGCCGGCTGCCGGGCGGCGACCGGCTGATGGTCATCCAGGGGTACGTGTACCCCGACAAGCGCGAGGAGACCAAGAGCTGGCGGGCGGTCCTGCTCACCAAGGACGGCTTCCTGATCGACGCGAGCGAGTACAACGCCCCCGCCGAGAAGGGCGCCGCGATCAGCCGCGAGAACCCGCCCTTCACCGCCACCCAGCTGAAGGCCCTCGTCACGTCCGACGACTGGCGCCCGCTGCTGAAGAAGCTGCCCAAGGACCCGAAGTCGGCCGCCGTCCAGGGGGCGCCCCAGGCGCCCGCCGAGCCCGCCGGCGACGCCGTCCGGACGACCCTGCGCTCGCTTCTGCCCCAGGGCCTCACGGTCACCGACAAGGGCGGCGACGGCGAGTACGGCTTTGTCGTGGTCGACGACGGCAAGGGCAAGAGCCTCGTCGAGATCAACGTCCAGCCGGACATGTCGAACGTGGCCGGTGACCTCTTCGGCAGCGGCGACGTCACCGTCCTGCCCGACGGCCGCAAGGTCAAGGTCACCCAGGAGACCGCGGAGAAGGGCGGCTCCGGCGTCGTCTCGTGGACCGTCGACACCATCACGCCCGAGGGCTTCCGGGTCGTCGTCTTCACCCGGAACTCCGGCGGGTACCGCGAGGCCGCCACGCGCGCCGAGCCCGCGCTGACGGTGGCGCAGCTGAAGGAGATCGCGCTGAGCCTGAGGTGGCAGAAGCTGCCCACGAAGTAGCCCCGGGGCGGCAACCCCGGAGGACCGGCGGTACGGATGTGGGGACCCGTACCGCCGGTCCTGCTGTACGTCCCCGTACCGACGGTCCTGCTGTACACCCAGTCCCTACTTGGCGTCCGCGTACCGCTCCACCGTCGCCGTCGTGAACGGGAACCGCACCGGTGTCTCCCCGAAGGCGATCCGCCCCGCCTCGTCCCCCGCCGCGCTGATCGCGGCCGCGACCGCCTCCGCCTCCTCCGCCGGGCAGTGCACGATCACCTCGTCGTGCTGGAAGAAGACCAGCTCCGCCCGCATCCCCGCGAGGGCGCGCCGCAGCGCCGCCAGCATCAGCAGCGCCCAGTCGGCGGCGCTTCCCTGCACGACGAAGTTACGGGTGAACCGGCCCCGCGCCCGGGCGTTCCCCGAGGCGTACCCGGGGACGAACTCGCCTTCCTCCGCCACCGGTTCGCCGCCCTCCTGCGGCAGGCCCGCCTCGTCGTCGTCGCCCGCGCCGACCGCCTTCGGGCTGGTCCTGCCGAGCCAGGTCCGGACGAGCCGGCCCTCCTCGCCCGCCTTCGCCGCGTCGTCGACGTAGGCCACCGCGCGCGGGAAGCGGCGCCGCAGCGCCGCCAGGTTCTTCAGGCCGTCGCCGCTGGTCTGGCCGTAGATCGCGCCCAGGAGCGCGATCTTGGCGTGGTCGCGGTCGCCGGAGAAGGCCCGGTCGGAGAGGCGCGTGTACAGGTCGTCGGGGTGCCCCGCGACCTCCATCAGACCCGGGTCCCGGGAGATCGCGGCGAGCACGCGCGGCTCCATCTGGTCGGCGTCGGCGACGACGAGCCGCCAGCCCTCGTCGGCGACCACCGCCCGCCGGATCACCTTCGGGATCTGGAGCGCCCCGCCGCCGTTGGTCGTCCAGCGTCCGCTGACCGTGCCGCCGGGCAGGTACTCGGGCCGGAAGCGGCCGTCGCGCACCCAGTCGGCCAGCCACGACCAGCCGTGCGCGGTCCAGATCCGGTACAGCTTCTTGTACGCGATGAGCGGCTTCACCGCCGGGTGGTCGATCTCCTCCAGCTCCCAGCGGCGGGTGGACTTCAGCCGGATGCCGGCCTGCTGGAAGGCCTTCACGACGTCGGCGGGCAGGTCCGGCCGGACCCGGCGCCCGAAGGCCGCGGACACCTCGTCCGCGAGCTCGGCGAGGCGGCGCGGCTCGCCCCCGCCCGCGTACCTCTCGCCGAGCAGCTCGTGCAGCAGGTCCCGGTGGACGTCCGCCCGCCACGGCAGCCCGGCCCGGTGCATCTCGGCGGCGACGAGCATCCCCGCCGACTCGGCGGCCGTGAGCAGCCGCATCCTGCCCGGGTGCTCGGCCCGGTCGTGGCGGGCGAGCTGCTCCGCGTAGACCGCGAGGAGCCCGTCGAAGGGCACGGAGGCGACGGGCCGGGGCTCGAAGAGCGAGTCCTGCGAGCCGGGCTCGGCGGCACGCTGCGGCGGATCGGGCGGTACGGGAGCGTTCCGCAGGCGCGCCCAGGCCGCCGCCGCCGAGCGGGGCTCCCCGAGCCGTCCCTCGTGCCCGAGGAGGAGCTGCTCGGCGTCCTCCACGTCGTAGCACCGCTCGACCCGCACCCCGGCGGCGAGCAGCCGCGGATACACCTCGGCCGTCGACCGCCACACCCAGCGGGCCACCTCGGGCCGGGCGCGCACGGCCGCCACCAGGTCCGGCTCGCGCCGCACGTCCCCGGCGGGCAGCCCGTCCCGGCCGAGGGGCACGAGCAGCGCCCCGTCCCCCTCCGCCTCGGCGGCCAGCGCCCACCTCTCGGTCATGGGTGCGAGTCTGGCACCCGCCACTGACAGCGCCGGGTCACGACATCGCCCGGCCGCTACGCCGCCGCGTGGAAGAGCGCGGCGGCCTCGCCGCGCGAGTCGACGCCCAACTTGTTCAGGATGTTCGCCACGTGGAACTTCACCGTCGACTCGCTGATGTGCAGCTCCTCGGCGATCCGCCGGTTCCGGTGCCCGAGCGCCAGGTGCCGCAGCACCTCCACCTCCCGCTCGCCGAGCCCGGTCAGCGGGTGCGCGGCCTCGACCGGCGCCTCCGGGGTCGCCAGCGGCACCACCGCCGTGATCGTCGTGCCCCAGCCCGGCACCGCGTCCATGTCGAGCCGCCCGCCGAGCACGTCGAGACGGTCCCGGATGCTGCCCGCCCCCAGGTCGCACGGGGCCAGGGCGCCCGCCCCGTCGTCCCGCACCGAGGCCCGCAGCTCGTGCTCGGTCAGCTGCCAGCCGACGTGGACCCGGCGCACGGAGTCCTGCTCCAGGACGATCAGGAGCAGCGCGCGGACGATCGCCCGCGCGCTGTGCGCCACGTCCGCCGCGAGCGAGCGGTCCGAGTCGGGCGCGCCCAGGTCGAGCCGGACCGCGCTGTGCCGCAGCATCGGCCGCAGCTCGCCGGCGAGCCGCTCGAAGGCGTCCCGCGCGGGCTCCTCGGCGAGGTCCCGGTCCCGTCGCTGCTCGGCCCGCATCTCGATCAGCGCGGTGGCGGCCAGGTCGGTCGCGGTCGCCCGGGCCGTCGTGTCGTCGAGGGCCCGGCTGCGCAGCACCCCGAGGACCCCGGAGAGCGCCGCCGCGTGCGCGGTCGACAGCTCGGCGATGACCCGGGCGCGGGTGTCGGCCGCGGCGCGCGACCGGGCGAGCGCCCCCGGCATGGCCTCCGTGGCGAACCGGTCGAAGTGGCTGGTCACCAGGTTCCACAGGGCCTGTGCCACGGCCAGTTCGGCCGCGCCGGCCGGGGCGGCGCCGTCGTCCCGTACGAGCACGAGGACCGACCCGCGCCGGGTCGCGTCGCTCTTCACGGCGACGACCTCGCGCGCCCGGCCGCCGATCGTCGCGACGCCCTGCCAGGGGCTCCCGGGGACGCCCGCGAGGAGCAGCGGCGTCAGCTCGGCGGCGGTCAGCTGCTCCGTACCGCCGAGGGCCTTGAAGGGCGAGTGGGCGCAGTGGGTGGAGAGTTCGGCGGCGTCGGCGTGCGGGATCAGCGGCGCGAGGGCGGCCGAGACCTTGGGGAGGATCTCGCCGAGCGGCTGCCGGAGGATCTCGTACGCGGAGGTCAGGGTGAGCGCGTCCATGCGGTGAGCGTAATCGGGGGAGAGGTGGGGGCGGCCAGCCTTTCGGACAGGTGGGACTGGCCGTTGGGAGGGCGGGGAGAGGAGGGGGCGGGGCGCAGGCTGGAGCACGACGGAGCACGAGAGACGCGAACGAGCAGCGGTGGAGGCCGAGATGGCGACGACGATGGAAGCGATCGTGTACGAGGAGTTCGGCGGCCCCGAGGTGCTGCGCCACGAGACCGGCGCCGCCGTGCCGGAGCCCGGGCCCGGTGAGGTCCGGGTCAAGGTGGCGGCGGTGGGCGTCAACCCCGTGGACTGGAAGCGGCGTTACGGCTGGGTCGAGGCGTTCTACCCGACGACCTTCCCCGCCGTCCCGGGCCTGGAGTTCGCCGGCACCGTCGACGCGCTCGGCGAGGGCGTCACCGACCTGGCCGTCGGCGACGAGGTCCTCGGCTGGACGAAGACCGGCGCCTACGCCGAGTACGCCATCGCCGGCACCGTCGCTCCCAAGCCCCGCGGGCTCTCCTGGGAGGCCGCCGCGAGCCTGCCGGTGGCCGGGGAGACGGCCCAGCGGGTCCTGGACCTGATCGGGGTGCGGGCCGGCGAGACGCTCTTCCTGCACGGGGCGGCGGGCGTCGTCGGCTCGGTGGCCGTCCAGCTCGCCGTCGCGGCCGGGATCACGGTCGTCGGCAGCGCCTCGGAGTCCAACCACGCGTACCTGCGGGAGCTCGGCGCGATTCCGGTGGCGTACGGGGAGGGCCTGGCCGAGCGGGTCGCGGCGGCCGCGCCGGGCGGCGTCGACGCCGTCTTCGACGCGGCGGGGCACGGCGTGCTGCCGGTCGCGATCGAGCTCCTGGGCGGCGAGGGGACCGCCGACAAGGGGCGGATCGCGACGATCGCGGCGACGGACGCGGCGGAGTACGGGATCACCTTCTCGGGCGTCACGGGCGCCCCGGACGCCGTACGCGCCGCGCTCACGGCCCAGGCCCGGCAGGCCGTGGAGGGCACCCTCGCGGTCCGGCTCGCCGAGACGCTCCCCCTGAAGGAGGCGGCCCGCGCCCAGGAACTGAGCGAATCGGGCCACGTGCGGGGCAAGTTGATCCTGGTCCCGTAAGCCCGCCCACCCCGCCGGAATGTCGGTGGTGGCCGTCGGCGGCGGGTGAGAGGATCCCCCCGCTGTGAGGCCCTGACCCGACCGCGGAAGGCGACGACGATGATGTACGCGATACCCCTGGGGGACGACGGCGCGGAACTGCGGCCGCTCGAACCGTGGCAGGCCGACGAGTTCCTGGCGCACATGGACCGGGGGCGGGAGTTCATCGGCGCCCGCAACGGCCTCCCCGACGTCGTGACCGACCTGGAGTCGAGCCGGGCCTTCCTCCGCCTGTACGCGGAGAAGGTGGCCGCCGACACCGGCCGGATCTGCGGCATCTGGTCGGCGGAGGGGACGCTCGTCGGCGCCGTGATCCTCCGGAGCCTGGACGCCGCGAGGGGCAGGGCCGAGGCGGGATGCTGGCTGGAACCGGCGGGGGTCGGCAAGGGCCTGGTGACCCGGGCCGCGCGGGCGCTCGTCGACTGGGCGATCGAGGTACGGGGGATCCGCCGCGTGGAGTGGGTGGTCGCCTCCGGCAACGAGCCGAGCATCGCCGTCGCCCGGCGCCTCGGCATGACGCGGGACGGCGTCCTGCGGCAGAGCTACGCCTACCGGGGCGAGGTGCACGACGAGGAGGTCTGGTCGGTCCTCGCGCACGAGTGGCGGGCGGCGAAGCCGGGGGAGTCGGACTGACCGTACGTACGTGGGCGGAGTCGGGCTGACCGGCTGGCCGTACGTACGCGGGGGAGTCGGCTGACCGTACGCCCGCGGGCGCAGCCGGCCGGGCAGAGCCGGCCCCGGCGCATGCCTGGAGGGGCGGTGACCCGGCTCCGACCCTTGTCACCGCCCCGTGTCCCACCATCGCCGCTCAGCGCGTGAGGCGCCACGCGGGGAGGGCCGACGCGGCGACCGCGACCGCCGCGCAGACCGCCGCCGCGGCTCCGGCCGTGGCCCAGGGCAGGACCAGGGCCACCGGGGCCGACAGCGAGGCCAGGCCCGCCCCCAGGGTGCCGAGGACGGCCGCCGTCACGCCGAGGCCGAAGAGCGTCCCGATCGCCGTGGCGAGCGCGGCCTCGCCCGTGACCACCCGCAGGATCTGCGCCCGGGTGGCGCCGGCCAGCCGCAGCGAGGCCAGTTCCCCGCCGCGTACGGAGGTCGCCATGAGGAGCGTGTTGGCGAGGCCGATCACCGTGTAGACGAGGGCGATGCCCAGGACCAGGATCATGCCGAGCCGGGTCTGCGGACTGCTCGCCGGATGGGCGGACGCGGCCCACGCGTCGGCGGTCCTGACGGTCCCGCCGCTCGCCTCCAGGGCCCGCGCCGTGGCCGCGCCGCCGCCGCGCGCGTCGATCCGGTCGAGGGGGGCGCCCGGCGCGTTGGCCCGGGTGACGTACGGGCCGTTGTCGCCGGTCCCGAGCGCGAGGACGGCCACGACGCGGAGCCGTACGGGACCGCTCCCGTCCGCGCGCCAGATCTCGACGGTCTCGCCGACCCGGCGCCGCTCGAACTCCTCGTTGACGACGATCGACCGGTCGTCGAGGTCCCGCAGGTCGCCCGCGACGACGGGCAGCCGCGCGAGCTCCGCGAACGCCGCCGGGTCCGCGACCGCCCGCGCCCCGTACTTCACGACGGCCTCGGCCCCGTCCCGTACGAAGAGGGAGGTCGACGCGGTGGGGGAGACGACGGCTCCGTCCGGAGCGCCCGCCACCGGCCTCAAGTCCTCGCCGCTCACCACGTACTGAGCGGTCGTCTGCTCCCGCGCCTCGACGCCCCGCGTCTGCGTGACGCTCGCCGCCGACCCGAAGAGCGTCCCGGCGAGCGCCACGGTCACGAGGACGGGCGCGGCGACGGCGGCCGTACGGCGTACGGAGGCGGCGCTGTTCTCCCGTACGAGCGTCCCCACGGCACCGCGCAGCCGCAGCAGGCGCGCCACGGGCCGGACCAGGAGCGGGGACAGCAGGGCGACGCCGCCGATCAGGAGCATCGGGAGGGTCGTGTACGTCTTCCGCTTCAGCAGCTCCGACGGTTCGGTGACGCACGTCCAGACGAGCAGCCCGAGCCCCGTGAGGAGCAGTCCGGTGCCGAGCAGGGCCCGGCCGAGCGGCAGGACGTCGGTGTCGACGTCCGCCTCGCGCAGCGCGGCCGTCGGGCCGACCTTCCCGGCCCGGCGGGACGCGGCGACGGCTCCGGCGACGGCGACGGTCAGGCCCGTCCAGAAGGCGAGGTGGAAGGGCCAGGCGGCGTCGCCGACCGCGAACCACTCGGGGGCCAGGCCGCCGTCGACCAGCGCCCGGGCCAGCATCGGCGCACCGGCGGCGCCGAGCGCGCAGCCGGCGGCGGAGGCGAGCACGCCGAGCGCCGTCGCCTCGGCGAGGAGCATCCGGCGGACCTGGCCGGGGGTGGCTCCTGCGGTGCGGAGCAGGCCGAACTCGCGTCGCCGCAGGGCGACGGCGAAGGCGAAGGTGGAGGCGACGACGAAGACGGAGACGAAGGCGGTGACGCCGCCGGTGGTGCCGAGGAGGGCGTTGAGGCCGACGAGGGCCTGGGCGTCCCGCTCGGGGTCGGGGTCGGCGTTCCGCCGTTCGTCGCCGGTGAGGACGCGGGCGCGGTCGCCGACCAGGGCGCGGACCTCGGCGGCGGGGGCGTCGAGTCCGACGGCGTCGGGGCCGCCGGACGAGGGGCCGCCCGCCGTGCTGAGGGTCCAGCGGGCGCGGAGTTCGCGCAGGAGTTCTTTGTCCACAGGCTGTGGACGGTCGAGCCGCTGCGACACGGGGACGGTGTCGGGACCGCGCCGCACGTCGAGCGTCAGCCGGTCCTGCCCCTGGACGACGACGGGGGAGGAGGCGAACCGCTGGGGAGAACGCTCGGGCGCGTGAAAGGTCGCGGAGAGCCCGAGGCCCATGGTGACGAGCAGTCCGACGCCGAGGGCGAGGGCGAGGAACCCGCCGAGGAAGGAGGCCCAGCGGGTGCGGAGGCCGGAGAGGACGACGGTCAGCATGCGGAGCTCCCCACGAGGGTGGCCGACGCTTCGAGGCCCGCCATCCGGGCCGCGACCGACTCCACCGTGGGCGCGGCCAGTTCGCCCGCCAGGCGGCCGTCGACCAGGAACACCACCCGGTCCGCGCGGGCCGCCGCCACCGGGTCGTGGGTGACCATGACGATCGTCTGGCCGTCCTCGTCGACGAGCCGGCGCAGCATGGCGAGCACCTCGCGGCTCGTCGTCGAGTCCAGCGCGCCCGTCGGCTCGTCCCCGAAGAGGACGGCGGGCCGGGTGATCAACGCCCGGGCGATCGCGACCCGTTGCTGTTGCCCGCCGGACAGTTCGCCCGGCCGGTGCCGCTCCCGCCCGGCGAGCCCGACGCGCGCGAGGGCCTCCCGCACCTCCGTACGGGAGGGGCGGCGGCCGGCGAGGCGGAGCGGCAGGGCGACGTTCTGCGCGGCGGTGAGGCTGGGCAGCAGGTTGAAGGACTGGAAGACGAAGCCGATCCGGTCCCGCCGCAGCAGGGTCAGCCGCCGCTCGCTCAACCCCTCCAGGGCGGTCCCGCCGACCTCCACGCTCCCGGACGTGGGCCGGTCGAGCCCGGCGGCGCACTGGAGCAGCGTGGACTTGCCGGAGCCCGAGGGGCCCATGACGGCGGTGAAGGTGCCGGCGGCGAAGTCGAGGTCGACGCCGTCGAGGGCGCGGACGTCGCGGTGGTGGCGGGCGAGCCCCCGGAGCCGTACGGAAGGAGTGGTCGTGGTCATGGCTCAAGCGAACCGTTTCCGCCCCCGCCGATCACGACCACTGCCGGGCGTCCGGGGGGTAGTGCCAGGCCTACCCCTCCCGTACGGCCTTCACGAACACGTCCAGCGCGTCGAGGGGTTCGCGCCCGCCGAGCAGCGCGCGCAGGTCGCTCTCGACGCCCGTTCCGTCCAGGAAGCCGTGCGCGATCGCCGAGTACGTACTCGCCACCATCGGCACCTGGAAGGGCACGGCCCCGGAGGCGGCGACGGCCGTACGGGCGTCCGCGAGCGTGCCCGGGGCGTACGTCGCACCCAGGGCCTCCGCGAGCTCGGCGCCGCCGAGGGGGCGCTCGCCGACGAGCTCGTAGACGCGGTTGCGGTGGGCGGCCGGGTCCGTGGCGACGGCGACGGCGACGTCGGCGAGGTCCTCGCGGGCGACGGCGGCGAGCCGGCCCTCGCCGAGGGGGCCGGTGATGCGGTTCTCGGCGTCCGGGGCGGCGAGCCCGGCGAGGAGCTCCGCGTACAGGCCGTTGCGGAGGATCGTCCAGTCGAGCGTCGTGGACCGCTGGAGCCGCCGCTCTGTCCAGCGGTGGGCGAGGGCGTACGCGAGGTGGTCGCCGTCGCCGGAGAGGCTCGTGTAGACGACGTGCCGGACGCCGGCCCGCTCGGCGGCGGAGATCGCGGCGCCGTGGCGGGCGGCGACCGTGTCGTCCTCCCCGTACCCGGCGGAGACGAGGAGCAGGGTGTCGACCCCGGCGAAGGCCTCCGGCAGGGTCTCGGGCGCGTCGAAGTCGACGCGGCGGGTGCCGGGGAGTGCGGCGCGGGCCGCGCGGGAGGCCTCGGCGGTGCCGGCCGCGCGGGAGGCCTCGGCGGTGTCGGCGGTGTCGGCCGCGCGGGTGCCGAGGACGACGTCGGCGCGGCCGGCGAGGCGGGCGGCTACGAGAGAGCCGAGGGCGCCGGAGACGCCGGTGACGAGCAGCATGGTTTCCCCCTGGGATGGTGACGGCTGAGACCGCTGAGACCATCGTGCGGGGACGGTGAAGATCGCGGAAGGAGGCACATTGATGTCCGAAGGGCACACGGAGGTAACCACGGCGCCGGTCGCCGCACCGGTGGTGAGCTGCGCCGACGAGTGCGGGGTGCGGGACGTGCAGGACCGCCTCGGCGACAAGTGGACGGTGCACGTCGTCGTCGAACTGGCCCCGGGGCCAAGGCGGTTCCGGGAGCTCCAGCGGCTGGTCACCGGCGTCTCGCAGCGCATGCTGACCCTGACGCTGCGCCGCCTCGAACGCGACGGTCTCGTCTCGCGGACGGTGTACCCGACGACCCCGCCGCAGGTGGAGTACGCGCTGACCGAGACCGGCCGGAGCATGACCCACCTCATCAAGCAGCTGGTCGACTGGTCGCTCGATCACCGTGCGGTGATCGCCCGGTCGCGCGAGGAATGGGACACGAGGACGGCGAGGACGGCGTGAGCACCACCACCATCGACAAGGCCTTCGAGGCGCTGTACGCGAGCGACGACCACTCGCTCGACACGGCGGCGTCGCTGCTCGCCGCCGACCGCGGAGCGGACGCGGAACTGGCCCGGCGCGGCGAGGAGTTCGTCCGGACGCTGTGGACGAGGGGCTGGCAGCCGGCGGACCTGATCCGCACGGCCCGCCGCGAGCTCGCCGACGAGCACGTCCGCGCGCTCTCCGCGCTGATCAAGGCCGAGACGGCCGGTTACGAGCGGCTGCCCCACCGCTGGCAGGCGCAGCTCGACGAACTGGCCGACTCCACGGTCCGGCCGACGGACCGCTTCTCGTACGCGACGACCGTCCTGGAGCTGTACCGGATCCTGGTCCGGCTGCCGAGGCTCGACGCCGTCGGCCCGGTCCCGGGCGAGGCGCTGCCGCCGGCCGCCGCCGGAGAGCCCCGCATGCTCACCCGGATCCGCGCGCTGCTCGCGAAGGCGGAGGCGACCGGCTTCCCGGAGGAGGCGGAGGCGCTCACGGCGAAGGCCCAGGAGCTGATGGCGCGGCACAGCCTGGACGAGGCGACGCTCGCCGCGGGCGCGCCGTCGCCGGAGACGCCGGGCGCGATCCGGATCGGGGTGGAGCCACCGTACGAGCAGGCGAAGGCGATCCTGCTGGACGCGGTGGCGACGGCGAACCACTGCCGGGCGGTGTGGAACGAGGCGTACGGCTTCTCGACGGTCGTCGGCTTCGAGGCGGACCTCGATCCGGTGGAGCTGCTGTACACGTCGCTGCTCGTGCAGGGGACGGCGGCGATGACGCGGGCGGAGGCGGAGCAGCGGGCGGGCGGCCGCAAGCGCACGAAGTCGTTCCGCCAGTCCTTCCTCCTCGCCTACGCCAACCGCCTGGGCACCCGCCTCTCGGCGACGTCCCGCCGCGTCGCCGCCGAGACCCCGACGCTCCTCCCGGCCCTGGCGTCCCGCGACCTCGCGGTCACGAACCGCACCGACGAACTCTTCCCGGAGACCCGCTCGACCAGGGTCCGCGCGGCCTGGGACGAGGAGGGCTGGACCCACGGCGCCACAGCGGCCGACAAAGCCGGCCTCCACCCCAACCGCCGCCACCTGCCGTAACCCACCGGGGCCCACCGGGGCCCGCGCTGCCGGGGCTTGGCATCCGGCCCCGGCTTGGCCTTGGCCCCGGCTTGGCCCCGGCCTTGGCCCTGGCCCCGGCCTGGCCTTGGCCCTGGCCCTCGGCCCCGGCCCCGGCCCCGGGCCCGGCCTGGCCTTGGCCCTGGCCCTGGCCCCGGCCTTGGCCTTGGCCTGGCCCCGGCCTGGCCCTAGCCCCGGACCCGGCCCCGGCTTGGCCCTCGGCCCGGCCCCGGCTTGGCCCTCGGCCCCGGGCCCGGCCTGGCCCCGGGCCCGGCCTGGCTTTGGCCCCGGCCCCGGCCCCGGCCTGGCCTTGGCCTTGGCCCTGGCCCCGGCCTGGCCCTAGCCCCGGACCCGGCCCCGGCTTGGCCCTCGGCCCCGGCCCCGGCTTGGCCCCGGCCTGCCCCCTCTAACCACCCCCCGTCTCTCTCCCCCCACCAGCCCCCCCCAGCCCCCGGCAGGGTTTCGGGAAGGGGCGGGGTGGGGGGAAATGCCCGTTTCATGGGTGTTCGCGGATACGCTCAGGATCATGAGTTGGCTCCGGGCCCTGAAGGAGACCGCCCGCTCGGGGCTCACCGTCGAGCGGCGGCGGCTCGAACCCGTGATCGCCGCCCGTGGCGCCCTCGGACTCGCCCTCGTCGTCGGGGTCTCCCTCGCCCTCTTCGGCCCCGCCGTCGCCGCCTCCTCCGCCTTCGGGGCGTTCCAGGCCGCCATCGCCACCTTCCAGCGTTCCTGGCGCCCCCGCCCCACCCTCGCCCTCGCCTCCGGCGCCAGCCTCGCCGCGTCGACGTTCCTCGGGTACGTCACCGGCGCCGGCTCCCATCCGGTCCTCTTCCTCGGCCTGCTCCTGCTCTGGACGTTCCTCTCGGGGCTCGCCTGGGCCGCCGGCCCCACCGCCGGCATCATCGCCTCCTCGAACGTGGCGATGATGCTCGTGACGGTCACCCTCCCCACCTCCGTCGCGACCGCCGCCGGCCACGCCGCCATGATCTTCGCCGGCGGTGTCGTCCAGGCCGCCCTCGTCGTCCTCCTCCCCGTCCGCCGCTGGGGCGCCCAGCGCGACGCCCTCGCCGACGCCCTCGCCGCCGAGGCGGACTACGCCCGCCGCCTCCGCCACGACCCGGTCGCCCCCTTCGACCCCGTACCGCTCATGACGGCCCGCAGCGCCGCCGCCGTGACCCCGCGCCAGGCACGCAGCCGCCCGGCGGAGCTGCACGGCGCGCGGGGCCTCGCGGAGCGGATCCGCCCGGTCCTCGCCTCGCTCGCGGACCCGGCCGTCGGCGTGCCCGAGGAGGGGCCGGAGCGGGACCGCGTACGCGAGCTGCTCGCCGCCGCGGGCGCCGTCCTCGACGCCGCCGCGCACGCGATCCGGCACGGCGAGCCGGTCGCCCTCCCCCCGGCCGCGCTCGCCGCCCTCCGGACCCCCGATACGGGCGCGATCCTCTCCGGCCCGCCCCGCCGCGCCGCCCACCGCCTCGCGGCCCTGCTCGGCGACGTCGTCGAGACGGCGGAGCCCCGCACGGAGACGACGGGCACGGACGAGGCCCGCACCCGCCCCACGATGGTCCGGCTCGCGCCGATCGTCCTCGCGAAGATGCGCGCGGAGCTGCGCCCCGACTCCGCGATCCTGCGCCACGCCGTCCGCGTCTCGGCGGTCACGGCCGCCGGTTACCTCCTCGGCACCGCGCTCCCCTTCGGCCACGGCTACTGGGCGCCGATGGCCTCCGTCATGGTGATGCGCCCGGACTTCACACAGACGTACGCCCGCTCGGTGGCCCGCTTCGGCGGCACCCTCGTCGGCGTGGCGCTCGCGACGGCGGTCGTGCAGACGGCGCACCCGGGCATGTATCTGTCCGCCGGACTCGCGGTCCTCTGCGCCTTCGGCATGTACCTCCTGATGCGCACGGGGTACGCGGTCAGCCAGGTCTGCGTCGCCGCGTACGTCGTGTTCCTGCTCGGCATGGCCGGCGCGGGCCTCACCCAGACCGTCCGCGAGCGCGTGCTCCTCACCCTCCTCGGCGGGCTGCTCGCCATGCTCGCGTACGCCGTCTACCCGGCCTGGGAGACGCCCCGCCTGCGCGGCCGCCTCGCGGACTGGCTGGTGGCGGACGGCCGGTACGCCGCCGCCGTCGCCGCGCGGTACGCCGAACCCGCCGGCCAGTCCTGCCCCGACGTCCGCGAGGCGCTCCTCGCCACCCGCGCCGCCCGGGTGGCCTGGCAGGAGGCGGTGGACCGCGCGAACCACGAGCCGGTACGCCACCGGGGGCTCTCGCACGCGGCGGCGGAGGAGGCCGGGCACGCCCTGGCGGAGTTCGGCCGCGCGGCGATGCTCCTGGAGGCGCACCTGCCGGACCGGGGCGCCGCCCCGCTGCCCGCCGCCGCGGCCCTCGCCGAGTCCCTGCGCCGGACGACGGAGCGGGGCGCGAAGGACGTACGGGAGCGGCGGCGACCGCACTGGGACGACCTGCGGGAGACCATCGCCGCCTGGTCGGCCGACCCGCCGGACCACTTCCTCGTCGACAAGGGAGCGAGGCTGCTCCTCGACGCCCTGGACGAACTCACGGAGGCGCTCGCGGACTCCGCTCCGGCGCGCCCCCGACCGTCTTGAGGAAACGGATTCCGGGATCGTGTCATCCGGCGGAGGGCCGGGGGGAGTTGAAAGGAGTGGAGACCCAGACGGTCGCGGACGACCGGACACGATGATCCCCAGGAGCAACCGGATGAAGAAGTACCTGACGGCCGTCGTCGCGGTCGCCGCCGTGGCCACCCTCGCCGCACCGGCGACGGCGACCGCCGAGACCACTGCCACCCTCGCCACCCGGACGACCGTCACCGCCACCACCGCCGTGGCCCCGGAGGCGAGGACGACCCCCGTCAAGGCCGCCTTCGCCCCCACCCCCATCCGTACCGTCCGCCCCGGTGAGCGCGTCGACGCCGGACAGGGCTGGACCGTGTGGCTCACGAGGCAGGGCAAGTACTGGTCGGGCCCGGACGGTTTCGAGAACTTCCGCAGCGTGGTCGACGGCAACATCGACCGGAGCCGGCCGGGCGTCAGCCACCAGAGCGAGGGCGACCAGAACGGCGTCTTCCACTCCGGCCTCTACTACGGGACCCGGAACGCGGGCCGCGTCGAACTGACCGACGCGGACGGCCGCAAGACCGCCGCCACCCTCGTCGCCCTGCCCGGCCGCTCCGACTGGGGCGTCTGGTACGTCCACACCGGACCGTCCAAGGGCAGCCCGGCCGTCGCGCTGTACGACCGCTCCGGCAAGCTCCTGGTCGACCTTCCGGCCTGGGACTTCTGACGGGCTGTCCCCCTGAGCGGGGGCGGGGCCCGGCACGGGGCTGGCCCCGCCCCACCCCTCTTCCTCCTCTTCTCCACCGAACGATCGCGAGGTCCGCCACCGTGCCGCACGAGTCCGCCGCCGAGGACGACGGCTTCGCCGAGTTCGCCGTCGCCGCCTGGCCCCGGCTGGTGCGCACGGCCCAGCTGCTGACCGGCGACTTCCACGAGGCCGAGGACCTGGTGCAGACGACGCTGGCCAAGGTGTACGGGCGGTGGGGACGGGTGCCCCGGGGCGAGATCGACCTGTACGTGCGCCGGGCCCTCGTCAACAACAACCTCAGCCGTATCCGCCGCAAGCGGGTCGCGCTCCTCCTCACGCCCGTGCTCCCCGAGTCGCTCCGGCACACGTACGCGGGACATGCCGAGGCCGTCGAGCAACGCACCGCGCTCCAGGAGGCGTTAGCGGACCTGACCGCCCGCCAGCGCGCCGTGATGGTGCTCCGCTACTGGGAGGACCTGACCGAGCAGGAGATCGCGAGCGTGCTCAACTGCTCGATCGGCACGGTCAAGACGCACGCCCGCCGAGGCCTGGCGGCGCTGCGCACCCACCCCCGGCTCGCCGCCGCCCCCGTCCCCTACGCCCCCGCCGCCCCGTCCGGAGCTCCCCGATGACCCCCGCATCCACACCCGATCCCGACACGGGCCCTGCGACCGACGCGACGAACGTGGACGCCGAAGCCGAAGCCGAGGCCGAAGTCGACCGGATCCGCGAGGCGTTCGTGCGCGAGGCCCACGACGTCACCCCGAGTCCGGTGCCGCTGGCCGCCCTCATGCGCGAGGGTCGGAAGGCCCGTCGGCGCCGCCGCACGGCGACCTTCTCGGCGCTCACGGTCCTCGGCGCCGCGACGGCTGCGGCGGCGGTCGCCGGCGTGATGGCCGCGCGGCCGTCCCTGCCGGCCCCCGCCCCGATCGCCGCCCCGCCGTCCGCCGTCGCCCCCCGGGTCCCCACCCCCAAGGCCACGCCCACCTCGGCGAAGCCCACCCCGACCCCGGTCCGGGTCGTGGCCTCCGGCCAGCGCATCGACGCGGGCAAGGGCTGGAAGGTCTGGCTGACGGCGGAGGGCAAGCACTGGGCGGGGCCGGACGGGCTCGAGAACTCCCGCAGCGTCACCGACGGGAACATCGACACCGCCGTGCCGGGAGTGTCCCACCAGGCGCACACGTCCCCGGCGGGCGGCTTCCACTCGGGCCTGTACTACGGGACCCGCGCGGTCGGCCGGGTCGAGCTCAAGGGCCCCGGGAGCACCAGGACCGCCGCCACCCTGCTCGAACTGCCGGGCCGCCCCGGCTGGGGCGTCTGGTACGCCCACGCCGGACGGGGGGCCGGGGAGGCCGGCCTGGCGATGTACGACCGCGCGGGCAAACTCCTCGCGGAGCTGCCGGGCTGACGGCCAGGGCGTGTCCGGGCGGATCATGGCCGGGATCGCGCGCTGATCCGCCGGACACCCCCTAGGCCACGACCGCCGGCGGCGCGCCCCTCACCACGAGGCCTTCCGCACCCCCGGCAGGAAGCCCGCGTGCGCCTGCTGCCGCATCCGGACCCGGGACAGTCCGAACCTCCGCAGATGGCCCCGGGGCCTGCCGTCCACCGCGTCCCGGTTCCGTACCCGGGTCGCGCTCGCGTCCCGGGGCTGGCGGCGGAGTTCCCGTACCGCCGCCTCGCGGTCCGCGGCCGGGGTGGAGGGGAGGCGGAGGATCTCCTTCAGCTCGGCGCGCCGCTCGGCGTACCGCGCGACGACCGCCTTCCGCCGTTCGTTGCGTGCGATCTTGCTGCGCTTGGCCATTCAGACCCTCACCCCGCGCGCCCGGATGCGGGCCACGGCGGCCTCGACCCCGATGGCGTCGACGGTCTTGATCGCGCGGGCGCTGAGCGTGAGCCGGACGTACCGGCCCTCGCCGGCGAGCCAGTACCGCTTGCGCTGGATGTTGGGGTCGAAGCGGCGCGAGGTGCGCCGGTGGGAATGCGAGATCCGGTTGCCGAATCCGGGCCGCGCGCCGGTCAGCTGACAGTGGGCGGACAAGGGGTGACCTGCCTCTCCATAGGGCTTTCCCTAGGGCTCTCCGTAGGACTCTCCGTGGTGCTCTGCGGAGGGTTCTCCGAGGAGTCATTGGAAATGGGAACCATTTTCATTTACTCTACACACCATGGCCCGCAACGAACTCCGCCCCGTCATCAAGCTCCGGTCCACCGCCGGCACCGGATTCACCTACGTCACCCGCAAGAACCGCCGCAACGACCCCGACCGCCTCACCCTGCGCAAGTTCGACCCGGTCGTCCGCGCGCACGTCGACTTCCGAGAGGAGCGCTGAGCCACCATGAAGCCCGGCATCCACCCCCCGTACGAGCCCGTCGTCTTCCGTGACAAGGCGGGCGGCTTCGCCTTCCTCACCCGTTCCACGCTCGGCAGCGACAAGAGCGTCGAGTGGGAGGACGGGCGCACGTACCCCGTCGTCGACGTCGAGATCTCCTCGGCGAGCCACCCCTTCTACACCGGCACCGCGCGCGTCCTGGACACCGCGGGCCGCGTCGAGCGCTTCGAGAAGCGGTACGGAAGGCGCGCCGACGACCCCGGGGCAGCCCGCTGATGTTCACCGTCGCCCTCGTCGGAGGACTCCACTCCGACGCCCGCCGCGCTGCCGTGGACCGGCTCCTGGCCGACGTCCCCGGCAGCGTGGCGCTCCACCACGACCTCGCGACGGCCCCGGCCACCGGGACCGTCGCCCGTACCGTCCGCGACGCCACGAGCGTCCTGTCGGCCGGCGAGACACCGCTCGTCAACGACTGCGCCTGCTGCGCCCTGCGCGAGGACCTCGTCCCCGAGCTCGCGCGCCTCCGCGACTCCGGGCTCACCCGACTCGCGGTGGTCGAGCTCTGGGACTCCGTCGAACCCAAGGCGATGGCCGAGGTCGTCGCCGCGGCCGGGTTCCGCATCGGCGCCGTCGTCACCGCCGTCGACCCGGCCCTCCTCCTGCCGTACCTCGGCAACGGCGACGACCTCGCCGACGTCGGCCTCGCCGCGGCCGCCACCGACCGCCGTACCGTCGCCGACACCTGGGCGCGCCAGCTGGAGTACGCGCCCGTGCTCGCCGTCGCCGAGAGCTCCGACGTCGCCGAGAGCGCCGACGCCGACTCGGGTGGCGACGTCGACTCGGGTGGCGACCTCGACCCGGGTGGCGACCTCGCCCCGGGCGCCGACGCGGATGCCGACCGCGCCCTGCTCGACCAGCTCCACCCCACCGCCCTGCGGATCCCGGTCGACGGCGGCGGGCTCGCCGTCGCCGTCTTCGCCGGCTTCGACGTGGAGGCCGCGGCCGCCGCCCAGCACCCGGCCTGCGCGCTGCTGCCGCAGGACGCGGACGAGCACGGCGTCGCCACCTACGTCTGGCACCACCACCGGCCCTTCCATCCCGAGCGGCTCTATGCCGCCCTTGAGGGCCTGACCTGCGCCGCCACCCGCAGCCGCGGCCGCTTCTACCTGGCCGACCGGCCCGACACCCTGCTCGCCTGGGACGCGGCGGGCGGCGCGCTCTGCGTGGAGAGCCACGGCCCCTGGCTGGCCTCGCTGCCCGACGCCGCCTGGGAGATGGTCCCGCCGGTCCGCAGGGCCGCCGCGGCCCTCGACTGGCACCCGGAGCACGGCGACCGCTGCCAGCACCTGGTCTTCACCTCGCCCGGCCTGGACCGCGAAGGCCTGTCCGAGCTCCTCGGCTCCTGCCTGCTCACGGACGCCGAGTACGCCGCCGGGCGCGAGTCCTGGAAGGGGTTCGCCTCGGCCTTCGACACCCTCCTGGAGGTCTGACCCCCCTGCGCGCGAAAGTCGCGCGCGCGTCCCCGCGAAAGTCGGCGAAGCGCGACCGAACCCTCTGGGCCGCGATGGCGTCCTCTATACGGGCTGCCGTGCTCGCCTGTGCGAGCTGCCGTACTCGCAGGTAGCACGCTGAGTCGCGTAGCCGCTACGCCACCCCCCGTGCACGTGCATCTGCTCATGCATTGGCATATGAACACAGCTATGATCCGAGGAAGTTGACACCTGCACCAAGCAACTCGGGAGCTACCAGTGCATCATGCGCATCGCGCGTACAACGGCATGGCGGCCACGGAGCTGCGAGGCGTCGTGTGGCAGAAGAGCAGGCACAGCAACTCCCAGGGGTCCTGCGTGGAGTTCGCGAAACTTCCGGGGGGAAACGTTGCCGTACGCAATTCGCGCCACCCCGACGGGCCCGCACTCGTCTACACGCCGGCGGAGATAGAGGCGCTCCTTCTCGGCGTCAAGGACGGGGAGTTCGACCACTTGGTGTGAGCCCGGTGTCACGAGGAACGGGAAAGAGGAAGGGCCCCGGCGGAGACCGCCGGGGCCCTTCCTCTTTCTACGTACAGATGCCGCCTACTGCTCGGGGCCGACCCGGAACAGCGCCCACACGACCTTGCCCTGGAGCGTCCCCGCGAGCGGGTGCCACCCCCAGCTGTCGCTGAAGGACTCCACCAGGAAGAGCCCGCGGCCCGACTCGGCGGCGAAGTCCTCCTCGCTGCAGCGCGCCTCCGGGCTCGCCTCGCTCGGGTCGCGCACGGCGCACACGAGGCGCGAGGCCCAGCGCATGAGATGCAGTCTCACGGGCGGGTTCTGGCCGTCTTCCTGAGGCGCGTCGGGGGGTACCGCGTGCCGCAGCGCGTTGGTGACGAGCTCGGAGACGACCAGCGCCACGTCGTCGAAGCGGTCGGCCATGTCCCAGCGGTCGAGCGTCGCGCTGGTGAACTTCCGGGCCCCGCGCACGGCTTCGTACCGGGCGGGCAGGGCGCAGGAGGCGGAGGTGGAGACGGCGCCGGGATCGATCGGCGGAAGGCCCTGCCGTAACGGCTCGAGCACGGTCGATCCATTCGTCCCCATGCGAGGCACTCCCGGGAATCGCGACTGTGGTGCGACAACACGACAACACGAACGAGTACGCGGCTGCGCGGGGTCCATGGTTCCGAAAGCGACCACTGGATGCAAGGGCAGATGCACGTGCACGCGCCGGACCTGTCCGTCCCTGTGGTGAATCTGTGCATATCTTCTGCGGGTCGGCGGGCGATTCGGCGTGTCCCGAGCCCCGTTCCGCCACCGTTCCACCCCTGATCCCTCCCGATTCGTCGATCACTTGCCCGGAAGTCGCCCTCTTTCCGTAATCGAATGTGTACGCGCTGAAGCGTTTGGTGGCAGAATCCGGGGCTCGACGGGGGCTCGACACCGTAAATGGGGAGGCTGAGAGCCGTGACCGCAGGCGAATCCGGTGGAGCGAGCGGGAGTGTGGTGCGGCGCATCCTGCTGGGCTCTCAGCTGAGGAGGTTGCGCGAGTCGCGCGGGATCACCCGCGAGGCGGCCGGTTACTCGATCCGCGCGTCCGAATCCAAGATCAGCCGTATGGAGTTGGGACGGGTGAGCTTCAAGGCCAGGGACATCGAGGATCTGCTCACCCTCTACGGAGTCGGCGACGAGACCGAGCGCGGCGCGCTCCTCGGGCTCGCCCGTGAGGCCAACGTCACCGGCTGGTGGCACAGCTACGGCGACGTCCTGCCCGGCTGGTTCCCCACGTACATCGGCCTCGAAGGCGCCGCCTCCCTCATCCGCGTCTACGAAGTCCAGTTCGTCCACGGCCTGTTGCAGACCGAGGCGTACGCCCAGGCCGTCGTCACCCGCGGCATGCCCGAGGCTCCGCGCGCCGAGATCGACCGCCGTGTCGCCCTCCGCCTGGAGCGGCAGAAGGTCCTCGTCTCCGAGCGGGCCCCGCAGTTCCACGCCGTCCTCGACGAGGCCGCGCTCCGCCGCCCCTACGGCGACCGCGCCGTCATGCGGGGGCAGTTGAAGCATCTGATCGAGATCTCCGAGCACCCCGGGGTCACCCTCCAGGTCATGCCCTTCAGCTTCGGCGGTCACGCCGGCGAGAGCGGCGCCTTCACGATGCTGAGCTTCCCCGAGTCCGACCTCTCCGACATCGTCTACCTGGAGCAGCTCACCAGCGCCCTCTACGTCGACAAGCGCGAGGAGGTCGCCCAGTACCAGCGCGTGATGGAGCGCCTCCAGAAGGACAGTCCGGATCCGGCCGAAAGCCGGGACCTTCTCCGGGGACTCCTCCAACTCTCCTGACACATCAGTACGATGACGCCACATCAGTCTGATCGCAGGTAGCGGGTAGAGGGGTCTCCACCATGTCGCACTTCACCGACCTGGCCCACCAGTACATCGACGGCGAGTGGAAGCCGGGCAGCGGCTCGTGGGACATCATCGACTTCAATCCGTACACCGGGGAGAAGCTCGCGTCGATCACCGTCGCCACCGCTGACGAGGTCGACCACGCCTACCGGGCCGCCGAGCGCGCGCAGGCCGAGTGGGCCGCGACCAACCCGTACACGCGCCGGCTCGTCTTCGAGCGCGCGCTGCGGATCGTCGAGGACCGCGAGGCGGAGATCGCCGAGACGATCGTCGCCGAGCTCGGCGGCACCCGCCTCAAGGCCGCCTTCGAACTGCACCTCGCCAAGGAGTTCCTGCGCGAGGCCGTCCAGCTGGCCCTGCGCCCCGAGGGCCGCATCCTGCCCTCGCCGGTCGACGGCAAGGAGAACCGCGTCTACCGCCTCCCGGTCGGTGTCGTCGGCGTCATCTCCCCCTTCAACTTCCCCTTCCTCCTCTCGATCAAGTCGGTCGCGCCCGCGCTCGCCCTCGGCAACGCGGTCGTCCTCAAGCCCCACCAGAACACCCCGATCTGCGGCGGCACCCTCGTCGCCAAGGTCCTGGAGGAGGCCGGCCTCCCGGCCGGTCTGCTGAACGTCGTCGTCACCGACATCGCCGAGATCGGCGACGCGCTCCTCACCCACCCCGTCCCGAAGGTCATCTCCTTCACGGGCTCCGACAAGGTCGGCCGGCACGTCGCCACGGTCTGCGCGCAGAACTTCAAGCACGCCGTCCTCGAACTCGGCGGCAACAGCGCGCTGATCGTCCTCGACGACGCCGACGTCGACTACGCGGTGGACGCGGCCGTCTTCAGCCGCTTCGTGCACCAGGGCCAGGTCTGCATGGCCGCCAACCGCATCCTGGTGGACAGCAGCCTGGAGGCGGAGTTCACCGAGAAGTTCGTGGCGAAGGTGAAGACCCTGCGCGTCGGCGACCCGGCCGACCCCGCCACGCACATCGGCCCGCTGATCAACTCCCAGCAGGCGGAGGCCGTCTCCTCGCTCGTCGACCAGACGGTCGCGGCCGGCGCGACGGCCCTGCTCCACGGCGCGGTCGACGGGAACGTCGTCTCGCCGTCCGTCCTGAGCGGCATCCCGGCCGACTCGCCCGTGCTCAGCCAGGAGATCTTCGGCCCGGTCGCGCTCATCGTCCCCTTCGACGGCGAGGACGAGGCCGTGCGGATCGCCAACGACACCCCGTACGGGCTCAGCGGCGCCGTCCACACCGGGGACGTCGAGCGCGGCGTGCGGATCGCCCAGCGCATCCACACCGGCATGATCCACATCAACGACGGCACCGTGCACGACGAGCCGATCGTGCCCTTCGGCGGCGAGAAGCACTCGGGCATCGGGCGGCTCAACGGCGACGCGATGGTGGACGCCTTCACCACGCAGAAGTGGATCTCGATCCAGCACGGCCGGAGCCGTTTCCCCTTCTAGGACAGAAGCTGTCCGCAAGGGTGCGTAACTTGATGGGTGTCGGGAGGGGCCAAGGCCTCCCCGGCACCCATCGGCGTAGACGTACCGGAAGGCGGACACCATGGTTGCTCTCGTTCCCACCGAGGCCCACGGCGACGAGCGCGGGGCGCTCCTCAACTTCATCGAGGCCCAGCGCGCCGCGATCCGCCGCTCGCTCCTCGGCCTCACCGAGGAGCAGGCGGCGAGCCGCCCCAGCGCCAGCGAGCTGACCCTGTCGGGCCTGCTCAAGCACGTCGCCGAGGTCGAGCTGAACTGGCTCCGCCTCGCGCAGCAGCGGCCCAACGAGAAGCAGCGCACCGAGGACACCTGGAGCGAGGGCTTCAAGCTCGTCGGGGACGAGACGATCCCGGAGATCATGGAGTTCTGGTCGGGCGTGGCGAAGGAGACCGAGGAGTTCGCCCGCTCGGTGCCGAGCCTGGACGACACCTTCCCGCTGCCGGAGGCGCCGTGGTTCCCGAAGGACGGCCGGGTGTCGGTCCGCTGGATGCTGATGCACCTCGTCCAGGAGGCGGGGCGGCACGCCGGGCACGCGGACGTCATCCGCGAGTCCCTGGACGGCAAGGGCTCCTTCGACCTGATCAAGCAGGAGCAGGGCTGGGGGTGACCCCGTACCCTGGTCAAAATTGACTAGGGAGGTGTGGGGGATGTCGGCGATCCGGCTGCTCGTCCTGGGCGCGGTGAAGCAGCACGGCCGCGCCCACGGCTATCAGGTGCGCAACGACCTGGAGTTCTGGGGCGCGCACGAATGGTCCAACGCCAAGCCCGGCTCGATCTATCACGCGCTCAAGCAGATGGCGAAGCAGGGACTGCTGCACGCCCACGAGATCGCGCCGAGCGCGGTCGGCGGGCCGCCGCGCGTCGAGTACGAGCTGACGGAGCAGGGCGCGGAGGAGTACTTCACGCTGCTCCGCGAGGCCCTGACCACGTACGACCAGAAGATGGACGTCCTGTCGGCGGGGATCGGCTTCATCGTGGACCTCCCCAGGGCGGAGGCGGCGGAGCTGCTGCGCCGGCGGGTGCGGGCGCTCGACGAGTGGCGCGCGTCGGTCACCGAGTACTACACGCCGGAGGGCGGCCCGGGCCAGCTCGGGCACATCGGCGAGATCATGCACCTGTGGATCCACTCGGCGGACGCCGGCAAGGAGTGGACGCTCGGCCTGATCGAGCGGATCGAGGGCGGGGCGTACGTGTTCGCGGGCGAGGGGGATCCCTTCGTGGGCGTGCTCGCCGAGGGTGAGGAGAACCCGTTCGCGACGGGGTCCGGCGATGAGGATCCTGAGGATTCTCGCGACTAATCAAGCTTGACTAGCTGCCCGCGAGGGCATACCTTCCTTCGTCGGTGGCAAGTGGTCAAATTTGACTAAGGTGTTTTCGGGAGGAATCGGAATGCACACGGAAGCGATCCTCATGGAGGGCGCGCGGAAGCGGTACGGCGAGAAGGACGCCCTGGCCGGGCTCGACCTGGCCGTCGGCCGCGGCACCGTCCACGGCCTGCTGGGCCCCAACGGCGCGGGAAAGACCACGACGGTACGGATCCTGGCCACCCTGCTGCGCCACGACGAGGGCCTGGTGCGGGTCGCGGGCCACGACGTACGGACCGAGGCACGGGAGGTGCGCCGGCGGATCGGGCTGCTCGGGCAGCACGCCGCCCTCGACGAGGAGCTGGGCGGCCGGCAGAACCTGGAGATGTTCGGCCGGCTCCACCACCTGGGCGCGCGGGGCGCCGGGGCGCGCGCCGACGAGCTCCTGGAGCGCTTCGGCCTCACGGACACCGGCCGCAAGCCCGTCAAGCAGTACAGCGGCGGCATGCGGCGGCGGCTCGACCTGGCCGCCTCGCTGATCACCGATCCCGAGGTGCTCTTCCTCGACGAGCCGACGACCGGGCTCGACCCGCGCGGCCGCGGCGAGGTGTGGGAGTCCGTGCGCTCCCTGGTCGGCGGGGGCACGACCGTCCTGCTCACGACGCAGTACCTGGAGGAGGCCGACCGGCTCGCCGACCGGATCTCGGTCGTGGACCGGGGGCGGGTCGTCGCCGACGGCACGGCCGGCGAGCTCAAGGCGAGGGTCGGCGCGGACCGCATCGACGTGGTCGTCCGGGACGCGGCGCGGCTCGACGAGGCGGCCGGGCTGCTGCCGGCGGCCCGGTCCGAGGTGAGCGTGGATGCCGACCGGCGGCTCCTCAGCGCGCCCGTGGCGGACCGGATGGCCTCGCTCACCGAGACCGTCCGCGCCCTCGGCGAGGCGGGGATCGAGGCCGAGGACATCGCGCTGCGGCGGCCGACGCTGGACGAGGCCTTCCTGAGGCTCACCGAACGCGAGCAGGAGAAGGAGGTGGCGGCATGAGCGTCGCGTACGTGGTGAGCGACTGCTGGACGATGACCCGCCGCGAGCTGTCCCACTGGGCGCGGCAGCCCGTACAGGTCCTCGTCGGGCTCGTGTTCCCGGTGATGATGCTGCTGATGTTCGGCTACCTCGTCGGCGGCGGGCGGGCCGTCGACGGCGACTACGTCGACTACCTGGTGCCCGGGATGCTCACGCTGACCATGGTCTTCGGCCTCGAAGGCACCATGACGGCGGTGACGCAGGATCTGAACAAGGGCGTGATCGACCGGTTCCGGTCGATGCCGATGACCGACGGGGCCGTCCTGGTCGGGCGCGCCGCCGCCGACATGCTCCAGTCGGCCACCGGGCTCCTCGTGATGGTGGGCGTGGGGTACGCGATCGGCTGGCGGGCGCACGGCGGACTCGGCAGCACCCTGGGGGCACTGGGGCTGCTGCTCCTGCTGAGGTTCGCGATGCTGTGGATCGGGATCTTCCTCGCGCTGGTCGCGGGGCGGGCGGAGCTGGTGCAGGCGGTGCAGATCCTGGTCTGGCCCGTCGGCTTCCTCTCCAACGCCTTCGCCTCGCCGGACTCGATGCCGGGCTGGCTCGGCACGGTCGTGGAGTGGAACCCGATGTCGGCGACGGCGACGGCGGTCCGCGAGCTCTTCGGCAATCCGGGCGGCGAACCGGGGCACATCGTGGCGGCGGTGGTGTGGCCGCTGGTGCTGTTCGCGGTCTTCTTCCCGCTGGCGGTACGGCGGTTCGGGAGGCTCGGAAAGTAGCGGCGCGGAGGTGGGAACCCGAAGGCGGTGAGCGGTGTATTGAAGGCAGTGGTTCACCGCGAACCGCCCTAGGGGCAAGGGGGATCGTGCGATGCGCAGGGTCGTGGGAGCGGCCGGCGCCGTCGTGGCGCTGGTGTTGGTGGTGTTGACGGGATGTACGGAAACGGGTGCGGGTGCCGGGCCGGGTGCGGGCTCGCCGGGGGCCTCCGGGTCCTCGGGGCCGGGGTCCTCGGGGTCGGCCGGCCCGCCTCCGGCGGGGGCGTTCGGGGCGCCGCCCCGGCTGCCCTCCTCGGCGGGGCTGCCCGGGTGGCCGCACGGTCTGGGGCTCGCGCGGGACGGCAGCGGGTTCGCCCTGCTCGCCGAGTGCGCGGGCGACCGGGCGGCGTACTCGGGGAGTGGCGTCTGCCGGCAGCACGTGGCCGTGCGGGACGCGGGGGCGAAGGAATGGGTGCTGCGGCGTTCGCCGCTGCCCGACATACGGATGCCGGACGGCGTCTCGGCGAATCTGCGGGTCCTCGGGCCGGGCCGGGCGCTGATCGAGGACGGTGGCGCCGGGCCGGACTCCAGGACCTGGTTCACCCGTGACGGCGGCCGCAACTGGCGGGCGGGCGACGGGCGTACGGTCGGCACGACCCCGGAGATACCGGCGGGGGCGGTGCTCGTCACCGACTGCGCGGCGCCCGCCGCGGCCGGGCCGGACGACTGCGACAGGGAGCGCCTCGTCGTGGTCTCGCCGCAGGACGGGCGGCGCCGGGCGCTGGCCCGGGTGCCGCTCCTCGGGGCGCACCCGCGGCCGGCGGAGCAGCCGGAGCCCGACGGGTCCTGGTGGGTCTCGGGGACGGATCCGCTCTCCGGGCGGGCGGCGGTCGCCGTCTCCCGGGACGCGGGCCGGAGCTGGCAGGTGAGCCGGCTGCCGAGCCCCGCCACCCGGCCCGGGTGGTTCACGGCGGTGGCGGTCGGCCCGGACGCGGTGTACGCGGCGGAGATGGGGGAGTTGACGGGCGGCGAGCCCGTGAAGAACCCGATGCGGGCGCTGCACCGCTCCCTGGACGGAGGCCGGACGTGGCAGCGGATGTGGACGACGGGTCCGGAGCGGGAGCCCCGGACGCTGCTCGGGCTGCCGGTTCCGGGCCCCGGCGGCCGGGTCGAGCTCGGCGGGGAGCTGTCGGGGTACGGCAGCGTGGACGGCGGGCGCACCTTCGTCCGGCTGGGCGACGGCGCGCACTTCACCCGCCGCACCCCGCTCGGTCTGCTGCGGGAGTCGGCCCCCTGTCAGTACGCGCTGACGGCGGACGGGGTGCGGTGGTCGGAGTTCCTGCTCGCCTGCGAGGACGCGAAGTCCTCCTGAGGGTGCGGCCGGGGCTCAGTGGTGGAAGGAGGTCGCCGCGCCCTTGTCGTGGGTGAACGGGCCGGTCTGGCGCCGCAGTTCGGGCAGGACCCGTTTCAGGTCCTCGATGAGCAGCCCTGCGAGGTCGGCCGAGAAGCCGTTGCGGCAGACCACGCGGAGGACGGACAGGTCCTCGCGGTGGGCGGGGAAGGTGTAGGCGGGGACCAGCCAGCCCCGTTCGCGCAGCCGTCGGGAGACGTCGAAGACGTCGAAGGCGGTGACGTCGGGCGCGGTCGTGAAGGCGAAGACGGGCAGCTGGTCGCCGCGGGTGAGGAGCCGGAAGTCGCCCGTGGCCTCGATGCGTTCGGCGAGGCCCCGGGCGACGTCCCGGGAGGTCTGCTGCACCACCCGGTAGCCCTCGCGGCCGAGCCTCAGGAAGGTGTAGTACTGCGCGACGACCTGAGCGCCCGGCCGGGAGAAGTTGAGGGCGAAGGTGGGCATGTCGCCGCCGAGGTAGTTGACCCGGAAGACGAGTTCCTCGGGGAGTTCGTCGGGGGAGCGCCACAGCGCCCAGCCGACGCCCGGGTAGACCAGGCCGTACTTGTGACCGGAGGTGTTGATCGAGGAGACGCGGGGGAGGCGGAAGTCCCACACCAGGTCCTCGTCGAGGAAGGGGGCGATCATGGCGCCGGAGGCGCCGTCGACGTGGACGGGGATGTCGAGGCCGGTGCGTTCCTGGAGGGCGTCCAGGGCGGCGCAGATCTCGGCGACGGGTTCGTAGGAGCCGTCGAAGGTGGAGCCGAGGACGGCGACGACGCCGATGGTGTTCTCGTCGCAGAGCGCGACGGCCGACTCGGCGTCGAGGTGGAAGCGGTCGCCTTCCATGGGGACGAGCCGGGGTTCGACCTCCCAGAAGTTGCAGAACTTCTCCCAGCAGACCTGGACGTTGACGCCCATGACCAGGTTGGGGCGGGCGGAGGCCGGGTAGCGGTCGGCGTTCCGTTTGGCCCAGCGGCGCTTGAGGGCCAGGCCGGCGAGCATGCAGGCCTCGCTGGAGCCGGTGGTGGAGCAGCCGACGGCCGTGGAGGGGTCCGGGGCGTTCCACAGGTCGGCGAGCATGGCGACGCAGCGGCGCTCCAGTTCGGCGGTGCGCGGGTACTCGTCCTTGTCGATCATGTTCTTGTCGCGGCACTCGGCCATGAGGACGCCGGCCTGGGGTTCCATCCAGGTGGTGACGAAGGTGGCGAGGTTGAGCCGGGAGTTGCCGTCGAGCATCAGCTCGTCGTGGACGAGCTGGTAGGCGCTCATGGGGGGTAGCGGCCCGTCGGGGAGGCGGTGGCGCGGAGGGGCCTCGGTCATGCCGCCGATCGGGTCGGCCTCCCCGAAGAAGGGGTTGAGTGCGAGCCGGCGCTCGTGCTCGGGCGTGGAGGCGTCGGGGCCTTTGTGCAGCGGCATGGGGGACTCCTTCTGTCCGAGTGGGGAGGGTCAGTGCAGGGGGGCGCCGTGTTCGTCGAGTTCGAGCTGAGGGCGTCCGGTGACGATCAGCCAGGCCGGGAGAGAGGCCAGGCAGAGCACGGCGAGCATTGCGGGGGAGGGGGCGAGGACGGCCCCGGTGAAGAGGCTGATCCAGCCCAGCCGGGTGGTGGCGAGCAGGACGCCGAGGACGGCGGAGGAGACGGCGACGGCGGGGTGGACCTCGGGGACGAGCGCCTGGGCGAGCAGCCCGAAGGCGGTCCCGATGAAGACGGCGGGGAAGATGCGGCCGCCCCGGAAGCCGCAGGAGGCGGCGACGAGGAGGGCGAGGAGTTTGATCACGGCCAGCTTGGCGAGTTCGCCGGAGGACCAGCTGCCGATCGAGGAGGTGAGCTCCTTGACCTCCTCCAGGCCCTTGAAGAGGGTCAGTTGCCCGCCGAGGGCGCCCAGGAGGCCGAGGACGAGACCGCCGAGGGGCAGCATCACCATCGGATGGCGCAGGCGGCCGAAGAGGGCGTGGAGGGAGGGGAAGAGGTAGCAGGAGGCGAGCCCGAAGACGGCCGCGGCGGAGGCGATGACGAGGGAGGCGAGGAGGTCGCCCCAGCCGGGGTCCGTCAGCGGCGGCAGCCCCATGTCGAAGGTGGGCTCGGCGAGCAGCTCCGTGGTCATCGCGCCGGCGCCGGCGGCGACGAGCGGCGCGAAGAGCCGGTCCCAGAGCGAGCCGCGGCCCGGCTGCCCCGCCAGGGCCTCGGAGATGACGAGGGCGGCGGCCACCGGCGTACCGAAGAGGGCGCCGATGGTGGCGGCCGAGGCGAGGGCGACCCAGGCGGCGGCGGGCACCGAGGGCGCGGCCTTGCGGCCGAGCCAGTAGGTGAGGGCGATGTTGGCCATGATGATCGGGTTCTCGGGGCCGAGGCTGACTCCGCCGGCGAGCGCGAGGGTGGCCGCGAGCAGCAGGCCCGGCACCACTCCGGGGGCGAGCGGCGCTCCGCCGAGACCGCCGGATGCCGGGTCGGGGCCGGCGTGTCCCGGCACCTTCCACACGACGAGGCCCACGGCGATACCGGTGGCCGTGAGCATGAGGACGATCCAGAGGGAGGAGTAGCCGCCGATGCCGAGGGCGTCCGGGAGGTCGTTCCAGAGCACGCCCTGGAACTCGTCCGCGAGGGCGCTGATCCCGAGGAGTACCAGGCTCGCCCCGACGCCGATCGCGAGCGCGGGCGGGATCTGCCGCAGCTGGACCAGACGGGGAGCCTCCGCGCCGGAGGGCGACGGCGTGGGCGGAACATGATCAGTGGCCACTGCCCCACCATATGTGAGCAAATGCCGCATAACATCCCGAGATGTGGCCGGAACGGGCTCGCGAGGGCTTGCACCTCACGTCACGTCAGGCCCGAGGCTGACACGCGTACCGACAGAGAAAGGGGCGGACGGCCGATGGGCTACTCCGTGGGACAGGTCGCCGGCTTCGCCGGGGTCACGGTGCGCACCCTGCACCACTACGACGCGATCGGACTGCTCTCCCCGAGCGGCCGCAGCACGGCGGGCCACCGCCGCTACGACGACGCGGACCTCGACAGGCTCCAGCAGATCCTGTTCTACCGGGAGCTCGGCTTTCCCCTCGAAGAGGTCGCCGTCCTCCTCGACGACCCCCGTGCCGACCCGCAGGAGCACCTGCGTCGGCAGCACGCGCTGCTGACCGCGCGGATCGGGGAGCTCCGGAGGATGGCGGCGGCCGTCGAGCACGCCATGGAGGCGAAGAAGATGGGCATCAACCTCACTCCCGAGGAGAAGTTCGAGGTCTTCGGGGACAAGGACCCCGAGCGGTACGCGGAGGAGTCCGCCCGCCGCTGGGGCGGCACCCACTCGCACGAGCTGGCCCAGGCCCGCGCCGCCGCGTACACGAAGGAGGACTGGCAGCGCATGAAGGACGAGGTGGACGCCTGGGGAGCCGCCTACGGCGCCCTCATGGACCGGGGCACGGCCCCCGGGTCCGAGGAGGCGATGGACCTCGCCGAGGCCCACCGCGCCCACATCACCACCTGGTTCTTCGAGTGCCACCCGAGGACCCACATGGGGCTCACCGAGATGTACCTCGCCGACGAGAACTTCCACGCCTTCTACGAGGCGATCCACGAGGGCCTTCCCGAGCACCTCCACGCCGCCGTCCGGGCGAACGCCCAGCGCCTGGCCGCCTAGGCAGCGTCGGCTCAGGCGCGTGGCGCGATCACCACGGCCGTGCCGTACGCGCACACCTCCGTGCCCACGTCCGCCGCCTCCGTCACGTCGAAGCGGAACATCAGCACGGCGTTCGCACCGCGCGCCTGGGCCTGTTCCACCAGCCGCTCCATCGCCTGGTTGCGGGTCTGCACCAGCGTCTTCGTCAGACCCTTCAGCTCCCCGCCGATCATCGACTTCAGCCCCGCGCCGATCTGGCTGCCCAGATGGCGCGAGCGCACGGTGAGCCCGAAGACCTCACCGATGACCTGCCGCACCTCGAAGCCCGGCACGTCGTTCGTCGTCACGACCAGCACGTCGGGATGCGGCCCCTGACCGCCTCCGTACTCATCGATGCCCATCGGCATACACCTCCTGACCCCCCAGCCTCGGGGGAGCGGGCCCTCTTCGCATCCTGTGGGCCCCGGGTGGAACCGGTCGCGTCCGGCTCGCGTTGATAGCTTGGGGTCAGCCGTCCCCCCATGCCCCCACCGACTGCAGGAGCCCGGAACCCGTGAACACGCTTGCCCTCGGACCGAGCTGGCTGGACCCGGACTATCTGATCGGCGAGTTCGGTCTGATCGGCGTCCTCGTCATCGTCTTCGCCGAGTCCGGACTCCTCATCGGGTTCTTCCTGCCCGGTGACTCGCTGCTCTTCACCACCGGGCTGCTCGTCACCACAGGGAAGCTCGACAAGCCGCTGTGGATGGTGTGCGCCCTGATCGTGGCCGCCGCGATCATCGGCGACCAGGTCGGCTACCTCTTCGGCCGGAAGGTGGGCCCGGCCCTCTTCAAGCGACCCGACTCCAAGCTCTTCAAGCAGGAGAACGTCGCGAAGGCGCACGAGTTCTTCGAGAAGCACGGCCCGAAGTCGCTGATCCTGGCCCGCTTCGTCCCCATCGTGCGGACGTTCACGCCGATCATCGCCGGCGTCAGCCGGATGAACTACCGCTCGTTCATCACGTTCAACATCATCGGCGGCGTGCTGTGGGGCGCCGGCGTGACCCTGCTCGGCGCCTCCCTCGGCAAGATCGACTTCGTGCACCAGCACATCGAGATGATCCTCGTCGGGATCGTCCTGATCTCCGTGATCCCGATCGTGATCGAGTTCCTGCGGGCCCGCTCCCAGTCGAAGAAGGCCCAGGCCAGGGGCGACGGCGACCAGGGCGGTCACGGCAGCGGACACGACGCCCCCGGCACCCCCAACCCCCCGGCCTCCCGAGGCCGCCACGCCAAGCGCTAGGGCCTGTCTGACAATTCCCGCCGGGTCCGGCCCGCCCGGCACGCACGCTCGCCGCACGGCCGACACACCCACGTAGTCCCCCGTAGCCCTTCGGGCACGGGAGGTACCCCCACCGCTACGAGGGCGTCCCGGCCGCACGCCGATCGCACGCACCGAACGACCCGGCCTGATCCGACGCCAATTGTCAGACAGGCCCTAGAGGCCCCGAAGCACGCCTTAGAAGCCCCTGGTCCGCTTGGCCGCACGACGCGCCGAAGCGGCACCGGGGGCCTGCATGAAGAGGCGCGCCAGCTCGCCTCCCAGGTTCACCCCGATCGCGATCGCCAGGGCCAGGGCCGCCGCCTTCGCCAGCGAGGCGAAGCCCTGGTCCAGATTGTTCTGGGCGATCGCGAGCACCCCGAAGTACGTCGCCGAACCGGGCAGCAGCGGACCGATCGCCGCCGTCACGTACGGCAGCGACGACGTGTGGTGGTACCGGGCGATCAGCTGCCCGAAGAGCCCCACAAGCCCCGCCGCCACGGCCGTCGCCATCACCGTCGACCCCTCCGCGGTCACCGCGATCGACGCGTAGATCACCCACGCCACCCCGCCGTTCAGCGTCGCGAAGAGCACCGTCGCCCGCGACTGCTGCAGAAGGATCGCGAAGGTCGCGCACAGCACCATCGACGCCAGGATCTGCGTCACCGGCCGCTCCACCGCCTGCAGCGCCCCCTCCGGGTTCAGCTGCGCGTCGAACTGCACCGCGACGTAAAGCACGGACAGCACGCCCACCACGATCGCGACGAAGAAATACGCGACCTCGAGGAGCCGGGCCGAGGCCGTGATGTAGAAACCCGTCAGACCGTCCTGCACCGCCGCCACGAGCGCCCGCCCCGGAATCAGCGCGAACAGACCACCGGTGATCACCGCAGAGGGCCGCAGATCCGCGTGCAGCAGCGTCAGGAGCACGCCCATCGCCGCCGGCGGCATCGCCGCCACCAGGAACTGGTAGAACTCCGGCAGCCCGCGCCCCGCGCACAGCCACGCCAGCCGGTCACCGAGCACCGCGCCCAGCGCCGCCACCAGGAAGACCGTGAGGCCACCACCGAGCAGCACCGAGGCCGCACCCGCCAGCACGCCCGCAGCCGCCGTCAGCACCCACCCCGGATACGGATGCCGGTTACGCCGTATCTCCGCGAGCCGCCGGTAGGCCTCCTCCGGCGTCACCTCGTGCGCCCGCGCGTTGATGTCCGCCAGGAGCGTGTACACCGCCGCGAGCCGCGTGTAGTCCGTGCCCCGCCGCCGTACCGTCCGGTTCGCCGTGATCGGCGCGTCCACGAGCGACGGCTGGTACGTGACGGACAACAGAGTGAACGTCACCGTCGGCTCGACCCGGTCCAGACCGTACGAGCGGCAGATCACGAACATCGCCGTCTCGACGTCCTCCGCGCCCTCCCCACCCGCGAGCAGCAGCTCGCCGATGCGCAGCGTCAGGTCGAGGACACGCGGCACCGAAGGACCCGTCTCGTCCTCCTTGCCCGCCGCCTCCGGCACCGGCCGCTCGTGCACCGGCAGCCGCAGCATCGTCCGCATCCGGTCCTGCCACGGCGCGTCCTGCGGCAGCCGCACGAGGGGCACCCCGTACGCCGGGGTGAACGCCGGCGGAGAGTTCTTCGCGGAGTACGTCGCAGGCGTCGCGAACGCCGAACCCTCCTGCTCGGCCGGCGGCTCGGCCGTCAGCCCCGGCGGAAGCGCGAACTCGGAGGTCGGATGCTCCTCCTCCGGCGGCGAGGGCTGCTCGACCCCCGCAGGCGGGACGAACGCGCTCCGCGCCTCGTCCGACTGCGGCTTCCGGTCCTCCGGAGCGTCGTCCGGAGCACCCTTCGAGCCGTCCGGCTCCGCCACCACTCTGTCCGCCTCACTGCCTCGGGAACCGTGGCTTCCAGTATGAGCGTGCGACGGATGTGCGAAAGGCGGTGCACCCCAAAGAGGTGCACCGCCTTCACACGATCAGAAGCTCAGAAGAGCGCAGCCTCAGTGGCCGCCCTGCTCCTTGGCGCGCGCGTACGACTTCTCGATCTCTTCCTCGGCCTCGGCGCGACCGACCCAGTCCGCACCCTCGACCGACTTGCCCGGCTCCAGGTCCTTGTAGACCTCGAAGAAGTGCTGGATCTCCAGGCGGTCGAACTCCGACACGTGGTGGATGTCCCGCAGGTGCTCCATGCGCGGGTCGGTGGCCGGGACGCACAGCAGCTTGTCGTCGCCGCCCGCCTCGTCCGTCATGCGGAACATGCCGATCGCGCGGCACTTGATCAGGCAGCCCGGGAATGTGGGCTCGTCGAGGATGACGAGCGCGTCCAGCGGGTCGCCGTCCTCACCGAGGGTGTTCTCGACGTAGCCGTAGTCGGTCGGGTAGGCCGTCGACGTGAACAGGCGACGGTCCAGGCGGATGCGACCCGTCTCGTGGTCGACCTCGTACTTGTTCCTCGATCCCTTCGGGATCTCGATGAGAACGTCGAACTCCACGGGTGGCTCCTCCTGAATCAACACAAGTGAATGCTCGCGACGACGCGCGGTGATTAAGTGTCCCTCACGGACGACCGTGATCGCGAAAGGGGCTGGTCATCTCATGCCGGAGCCGAGGATGTGGCAGCTCACGGCGGGCTCCGCCGCCCTCGGTCTGGCCCTGGCCGCCGTGGCGGTGACCGCGGCAGGCCCGTGGGACACGGGTCAGCGTACGGCCGAGCGGGCCCGCGCCGCCGCCCCCGCGACGGGTGGCGCGCATCACGCCCCGCCCCCGGCCCCCGCCGCGCCCCGACGCCCCGCGCCCGCCCCCAGCGCCCCCGGCGTCCTCCCCGCGCTCCACGCCCCGGCCGCCGCCGAGCGCCCCGCCGGCCGCCCCGCGGACCTCGCCGCCACCCTCGTACCGCTCCTCGCCGACCCCGGCCTCGGCCCGCTCCGCACGGCCTCCGTCGTCGACACCGCCACCGGCACCCAGCTCTACGGCGAAGGCGCCGGCACCCCCATGACACCCGCCTCCACCGTCAAGATCGCCACCGTCGCCGCCGCGCTCTCCGCCCTCGGCCCCGACCACCGCATCCCCACCACCGTCACCGCCACCGCCGACGGCCGCACCGTCACCCTCACCGGCGGCGGCGACCCCACCCTCGACCCGGCCCGCCTGGGGCGCCTCGCCGCCGACACCGCCCGCGCCCTCAAGGCCCGCGGCCACACCTCCGTACGCCTCGCCTACGACACGAGCCTCTACGAGGGCCCCGAGCTCCACCCCATCGGCCCCAACGAGAACCTCGCCCCCGTCACCGCCCTCATGACCAGCGAGGGACGCCTCGACAAGAGCAACAGCGGCCCGGCACCCCGCGCCGCCGACCCGGCCGGCGACACCGCCACCGCCTTCGCCGGCCTCCTCACCGCCGCCGGCGTCAAGATCACCGGAGCGCCCACCAAGGCCACGGACGGCCCCACCAAGGCCACCGACGCCCCGGCCCAGGCCACGGACGCCCCGGCCAAGACCCCCGCCGCCGCCCCGAAGCCGCCCGCCCCCCTCGCCCGTACGCACTCCGCCCCCCTCGCCGACCTCGCCGAGCGCACCCTCACCCACAGCGACAACGACCTCGCCGAAGCCCTCGCCCGCCAGACCGCCCTCGCCCGCAAACAGCCCGCGAGCTTCGAGGGCGCCGGGAAGGCCGTACGCGACGAACTCGCCAAGCTCGGCCTCCCCCTCGCCGGCGCCCGCTTCGCCGACGGCAGCGGACTCGACCGCCGCGACCGCGTCTCCGCCGCCCTCCTCACCACCCTCCTCACCCGCGCGGCCGACCCCGCCCGCCCCGCCCTCCGCCCGGTCCTCACCGGCCTGCCCGTCGGCGGCTTCACCGGCACCCTCGCCGGCCGCTTCGACACCGCACCCGCCACCGCGGGCGCCGGACTCGTCCGCGCCAAGACCGGCACCCTCACGGGCGTCAACACCCTCGCCGGCACCGTCGTCACCGCCGACGGACGACTCCTCGCCTTCGCCTTCCTCGCCGGCCGCACCCTCTCCCCCTACGAGGCACAGCCCGCCCTCGACCGACTCTCCGCCGCCCTCGCCGGACAAGGCTGACCACCGACAGCACCATCCGGAACCCTCACCGATCGGGCCCCGAGACCGTACGGTTGACGCATGACGAGCATCGGTGGCGCAGGCACATCCGGGATGGTCGACTGGAACCTCGCGGTCGCGACCGCGACCCGCCTCGTGCGGCCCGGACCCGAAGTCAGCCGCGACGAGGCCCGCGAGGTCGTCGCCGAACTCCGCAAGCACGCCAAAGCCTCCGAGCAACACGTCCGCGCCTACACCCGGATGCTCCCCGAAGGCGCCGACGTCCACGACACCCCCGTCCTCGTCGTCGACCGCGCCGGCTGGATCAAGGCCAACGTCGCCGGCTTCCGCGAACTCCTCACCCCGCTCCTCGGCAAGATGCAGGAACGCCGCTCGACCACCCCCGGAAACGCCGTCCTCGGCGCCGTCGGCGGCAAGGTCACCGGCGTCGAGCTCGGCATGCTCCTGTCCTTCCTCGCCTCCCGCATCCTCGGCCAGTACGAGACCTTCGCCCCCGCCACCCGCGAACTCCCCGCAGGCGCCAACGGCGGCGGACGCCTCCTCCTCGTCGCCCCCAACATCGTCCACGTCGAACGCGAACTCGACGTATCGCCCCACGACTTCCGCCTCTGGGTCTGCCTCCACGAAGAGACCCACCGCACCCAGTTCACCGCCGTCCCCTGGCTCCGCGACCACCTCCAGGGCGAGATCCAGTCCTTCCTCGCCGCCACCGAGGTCGACCCCGGCACCGTCGTCGAACGCCTCCGCGACGCCGCCCAGGCCCTCGCCGGCGGCCGTCCGGAAGGCGAACAGGGCGAACCCGCCCCCTCCCTCGTCGAGATCGTCCAGACCCCCGAGCAGCGCGAGATCCTCGGCCGCCTCACCGCCGTCATGTCCCTGCTCGAAGGCCACGCCGACTACGTCATGGACGGCGTCGGCCCCCAGGTCGTCCCCTCCGTCGCCGAGATCCGCGAGAAGTTCCAGCAGCGCCGCGCCCGCGGCGCCTCCCGCCTCGACCTCGCCCTCCGCAAGCTCCTCGGCCTCGACGCCAAACTCCGCCAGTACCGCGACGGCGAGCGCTTCGTCCGCGCCGTCGTCGACCAGGTCGGCATGGACGGCTTCAACCGCGTGTGGACCTCCCCCAACACGCTCCCCACCAAGTCCGAGATCGCCGCCCCCGCCGACTGGATCGCGAGGGTGCACCGTAAGGCAGACTCCTGAGACAGGTGCGCCGGACGGCGTAGGAACACGGGAGAACAACCCGCCAATCACCCATCCGAGGGACCCTGGGCATGGGGTGAGGCGTGCAATGCTCGGGTAACGGCCGGGTTTCTGTCACCATCGACGCACTCTGAGTGACCGAACCCCCCTTTCCGACCGTTAAGACTCCGACCGAGGCACCCCACCCCATCACGAAGGGCACCGGACATGGGTCCCCATCCTGCGGTCGCGGCGATACGCCTGGCGGTCCGCCGCGTACTCCACGACGTCCTCACCGAGCACCAGACCGACCCCACCACCGCACACGACGGACGCGAACCCCTCGTCCTCGTCGCCTGCTCCGGAGGCGCCGACTCGATGGCGCTCGCCTCCGCACTCGCCTTCGAAACCCGCAAACTCCCCGTACGCGCCGGCGGCATCACCGTCGACCACGGCCTCCAGGACGGCTCCGACACCCGGGCCGCCGAGGTCGCCGGACGCATGACCGCCCTCGGCCTCACCCCCGTCGAGGCCGTCACCGTCACCGTCGGCCGCGAAGGCGGACCCGAGGCAGCCGCCCGCGACGCCCGCTACACCGCCCTCGACGCCGCCGCCGAGCGCCACGGAGCCGCCGCGATCCTCCTCGGCCACACCCGCGACGACCAGGCGGAAACCGTCCTCCTCGGCCTCGCCCGCGGCTCCGGCATCCGCTCCCTCTCCGGCATGGCCGCCGTCTCCGGCGCCGCCGGACGCTACCGGCGCCCCTTCCTCCACCTCGACCGCCACACCATCCGCAAGGCCTGCATCGCGCAGGAACTCGCCGTCTGGGACGACCCCCACAACAGCGACCCCGCGTACACCCGCTCCCGACTCCGCCACGAAGGCCTCCCCGCCCTCGAGAAGGCCCTCGGCAAGGGCGTCGTCGAAGCCCTCGCCCGGACGGCCCAACTCTCCCGGGACGACGCCGACGCCCTCGACACCTGGGCCGCCGACGCCGAGACCTCCGTACGCGACGAGGCGGGCGCCCTCGAATGCGCCAAGCTCTCCGGCCTGCCCCCCGCCGTACGCCGCCGTGTCCTGCGCCGCGCCGTCATCGCCGAGGGCGCCCCCGCCGGTTCCCTCTTCGCCCGCCACATCGAGGAAGTCGACCGCCTCATCACCGGCTGGCGCGGCCAAGGGGCCATCAACCTGCCCGGACGAGTCGAAGCCCGCCGCCAGGGTGGCAGACTGGTCATCCGGCAAGGCTGACGCACGCTGCAACGAAAGTGACCCGGGTGAACGAGAAGGACATGGGCACCGACCTCCAGTCGGTGCTCATCACCAAGGAAGAGATCGACGCCAAGCTGGCAGAGCTGGCCGCGAAGATCGACGCGGAATACGCGGGCAAGGACCTGCTCATCGTCGGCGTCCTCAAGGGCGCGGTGATGGTGATGGCGGACCTGGCTCGCGCCCTGTCCACCCCCGTCACCATGGACTGGATGGCCGTCTCCTCCTACGGCGCCGGCACCCAGTCCTCCGGCGTCGTCAGGATCCTCAAGGACCTCGACACCGACATCAAGGGCAAGCACGTCCTGATCGTCGAGGACATCATCGACTCCGGCCTGACCCTGTCGTGGCTGCTGTCGAACCTCGGCTCCCGCGAGCCCGCCTCCCTGGAGGTCTGCACCCTCCTGCGGAAGCCGGAGGCCGCCAAGGTCGCGATCGACGTCAAGTGGATCGGCTTCGACATCCCCAACGAGTTCGTCGTCGGCTACGGCCTCGACTACGCGGAGAAGTACCGGAACCTTCCGTTCGTCGGCACGCTCGCCCCGCACGTCTACGGCGGCTGACTCACCCCCAGGACGGGGAACCCGCACCGCCTTCCCCCCGTTGAACCACGGGAAGGCGGTCGCGGGCGACGATGCTGAGGTACCGTCCGAAGAACAGCTTTTTCACATAGCAGCACTCATGCAGCTCTCACAGCAGCATTTTCCTACGGGCAGGAGGGACGGGGCGTTCTCGCTCCGTATGGATGGACGTGAAGCGATACTTCCGTGGGCCGGTCATGTGGATCGTGCTGGCCGTCCTCGCCGTGGTCGTGCTGATGCAGGTCGTCGGCTCGTCCGAGGGCTACAAGACGGTGGACACCGGCAAGGTCGTCCAGGCGATCGACAAGAACCAGGTCAAGCAGGCAAAGGTCACCACCGGTGACGAGCAGATCATCAAGATCGAGCTCGTCGACGGTCAGAAGATCGACAACAGCAGCAAGGTCCAGGCCAGCTACATCGGCTCCCAGGGCGTCGACGTCGCCGACAAGCTGCAGGAGAAGTTCGAGGCCGGGCAGATCGAGAAGGGCTACACCGTCTCCCCGACGAAGCAGTCGCCCTTCGTCTCGATCCTGCTCTCCCTCCTCCCCTTCGTCCTCATCGTGGTCGTCTTCCTCTTCCTGATGAACCAGATGCAGGGCGGCGGCTCCCGCGTCATGCAGTTCGGCAAGTCCAAGGCGAAGCTCATCACCAAGGACACGCCCAAGACCACCTTCGCCGACGTCGCCGGCTCGGACGAGGCCGTCGAGGAACTCCACGAGATCAAGGAATTCCTCCAGGAACCCGCGAAGTTCCAGGCCGTCGGCGCCAAGATCCCGAAGGGCGTCCTGCTCTACGGCCCGCCCGGAACCGGCAAGACGCTCCTCGCGCGCGCCGTCGCCGGCGAAGCCGGGGTGCCGTTCTACTCGATCTCCGGCTCCGACTTCGTCGAGATGTTCGTCGGCGTCGGCGCCTCCCGCGTCCGCGACCTGTTCGAGCAGGCCAAGGCCAACGCACCCGCCATCGTCTTCGTCGACGAGATCGACGCCGTCGGACGCCACCGCGGCGCCGGCCTCGGCGGCGGCCACGACGAGCGCGAGCAGACCCTCAACCAGCTGCTCGTCGAGATGGACGGCTTCGACGTCAAGGGCGGCGTCATCCTGATCGCCGCCACCAACCGTCCCGACATCCTCGACCCCGCGCTCCTGCGCCCCGGCCGCTTCGACCGGCAGATCGCCGTCGACCGTCCGGACATGCAGGGCCGACTGGAGATCCTCAAGGTCCACCAGAAGGGCAAGCCGGTCGCGCCCGACGTCGACCTCGGCGCCGTCGCCCGACGCACCCCCGGCTTCACCGGTGCGGACCTCTCCAACGTCCTCAACGAGGCGGCACTCCTCACCGCTCGCGGCGACCAGAAGCTGATCGACAACCACGCTCTGGACGAAGCGATCGACCGAGTGGTCGCGGGCCCGCAGAAGCGGACCCGGATCATGTCGGACAAGGAGAAGAAGATCACCGCGTACCACGAGGGCGGTCACGCCCTGGTCGCGGCGGCCTCGCCGAACTCCGACCCCGTCCACAAGATCACCATCCTGTCCCGCGGCCGCGCCCTGGGCTACACGATGGTGCTCCCGGAAGAGGACAAGTACTCGACCACGCGCAACGAGATGCTCGACCAGCTCGCCTACATGCTGGGCGGGCGCGCGGCCGAGGAGCTCGTCTTCCACGACCCGACCACGGGCGCGGCGAACGACATCGAGAAGGCCACCGCCACGGCCCGCGCGATGGTCACCCAGTACGGCATGACCGAGCGTCTCGGCGCCATCAAGTTCGGCGGCGACAACACGGAGCCGTTCCTCGGCCGCGAGATGGCGCACCAGCGCGACTACTCGGAAGAGGTCGCGGCGCTGGTCGACGAAGAGGTCAAGAAGCTCATCGAGACCGCGCACAACGAGGCCTGGGAGATCCTCGTCGAGAACCGTGACCTTCTCGACAACCTGGTCCTCGCGCTCCTCGAGAAGGAGACGCTGGGCAAGGAGGAGATCGCCGAGATCTTCGCCCCCATCGTCAAGCGCCCGGCCCGCCCGGCCTGGACCGGCTCCTCCCGCCGCACCCCGTCCACGCGTCCGCCGGTGCTCTCCCCCAAGGAGCTCGCCCTGACGAACAGCGCGAACGGCACGGCGACCCCGGCGGTCGACACCACGAAGGGCATCGAGATCGCCCCGGTGGACACCCCCGAGGACTGACGGTCCGGGTAACCCGGAATGGATGCCGCGCCCCCACAGGTTTTAGCCTGTGGGGGCGCGGCTTTTCGCGCACACCAGTCAGACGGAACGAGGCACAGAGATGACCGACCCGGTGACGCTGGACGGCGAGGGCAGGATCGGCGAGTTCGACGAGAAGCGCGCCGAGAACGCCGTACGAGAGCTCCTCATCGCGGTCGGCGAGGACCCGGACCGCGAGGGCCTGCGGGAGACGCCGGCGCGGGTGGCGCGGGCGTACAAGGAGATGTTCGCTGGGCTCTGGCAGAAGCCTGAGGACGTTCTGACCACGACTTTCGATCTCGGGCACGACGAGATGGTCCTTGTGAAGGACATCGAAATCGTTAGTCAGTGCGAACATCACCTCTTGCCGTTCCACGGGGTGGCCCACATCGGCTACATCCCGGCGGATTCGGGCAAGATCACCGGACTGTCGAAGCTCGCGCGTCTTGTCGACGTCTTCGCTCGCCGCCCGCAGGTGCAGGAGCGGCTTACCACCCAGATCGCGGACTCGCTCATGCGCATCCTCGACGCCCGTGGCGCGATTGTCGTGATCGAGGCCGAGCACATGTGCATGTCGGTCCGTGGCATCCGCAAGCCGGGTGCGAAGACGACCACGTCGGCGGTGCGCGGCCAACTTCGTGACGCTACTACAAGGGCCGAGGCCATGTCCCTGATACTGGCTCGCTCGTAGCAGGCTGCCGGGAGTGCCCCATACCGTCCGGATCAGTGAGGTTGATCGCTGATCGAAGGGGATCGGTATGGGGTACGGGCTTGCGAGCAAGCAGCTGGTGAACCGGGTCGGGGGCCGCGTCCAGGCCAAGGGTGTAGCTCGTGGCGATGCGCTGTGGACGCTGGACGGCGACCGGACGGTGCGGACGACAGTGGCCGGGGTGACGGTCACCAAGGCTCGTGATGCCGTCGAAGTCGTCACCGATCACATGACCTTCATGGCCAGTCCGGATCTCCTCCTGTCCACGCCGGACGGCTGGGCGCATGCCCGGGACTGCGCCGGTGCCGTGGTCGCCTGGACGCCGGCGCGGAAGCTCTGCCGCGAGAGGTTCACGATCCGGCCGGGCTATGCGTTCGGGTACTTCGTGGGTGCCACCTGTGCCGACGGAACCGTCGGCAAGAACTACGTGTCTCTGGTCGTGAACGACGAGGCTTCGCGTCCCGGTACGCGGAGGCCCTCACGGCCTGCACGGGGCTCCCCTCGCGGCTGGAGGCGGTGACCCGCCCGTCCGGCTTCCTCAAGCGGGACCTGCCCGGTTTCCGGGTGCGGGTGGTCTCCTCGTACCTGTCCGACGCGATGAGGTACTTCGTCGGCGGCGACGCCCACCATGCGCGGCAGCGATTTCCACGGGTGGTGCTGCGGGACATCGATACCTTCAACGGGTTTCTCGACGGATACGCCGACGGCGACGGGTTCCGCCACAAGAGCTGGCAAGGCCGCACGATCGTCAGCGCCAATACTCCCTTTCTCTCGGATCTGGCCGTCATCATCGGGGCCCGCTTCACTCCGAAGGGCAGGGGACTGGCGTCACACCTCGTCGTCTCCGACCGCTGGGCGAGCCGGGGTACCTTCGCCCCCGAGTACCACCGCATCGACCCACCGGAATCGTCCTGGATCCAGGTCCACGAAGTCCGCCCCCGCCCCGCCCTCGGCACGAAACCCTTCACCTTCTACAGCTACCGACTCTCCCCCCACCCCACCTTCCTGGTGAACGGGCACCTGGCGCGGGAGCCCTGGTAGGAGGCGGGTTCAGAGCAGGGGCGAGGTCTTCAGGGCTCCGATGGCGAGAATGGGCGAGTAGATCACGGCGGCCGCAACCAGCCCGCGGCGCCACGCGAATCCGTGGTGGCGGGGGACGGGGCCTGAGGGGCGGCGGGCGGTGGCGTGGTGGGCGTCGTCCAGGATGCGCTGGGCTCCGCGATGGGTCACGTATCCCGTGAAGGCACCGAGGAGGGAGTCGCCGTAGGCGACCGAGCCGAGGGTCGTTCCGTCGCGCAGCCGGAGGGCCAGGCCGGCGGCGCTGTCGACGTGAGCGACGTCCCGCCATGCGACGGTCGTGGTGACGAGGAAGTGCGTTGTGGAGACGTGGGTGGCCGTGTAGCGGTAGGTGGAGTCCCAGCCGATGGCCCACAAGAAGAGGGCCGTCGTCGCGAGGACGAGCCCTACCCCGAATCCGCCGTGCTCGTCGCCGAGGGCGACGAGCAGCCCGCCGACGTAGAAGGCGACCGTAAAGGCCATGGTCGTCCAGGCGAACGTCTTGCGGCGTACGGCTCTCGCGTGCATTGGCTGCCCCCCCCGGTGGGGGATCCTGCCACCCGGTTGGGGGCTTAGCCAGGGCTTCAGGAGACGGGCGCGTGGCCCTTGTCGTTCTCGGGGTCCTCCGGGAGCTTGCAGACGCGCTCCAGGAAGAGGGCCGCCGCGATGACGGCGATGCCTGCGGCGACCGCCAGGGCCGCGTAGAGGGCCTGGTCGCGGCGGGCCGGGACGTCGAGGGAGCCGAGGAGGAAGACGCCCGTGCCGCCGTACATGCCGGCGACGAGGGCGGCCACCAGGGCGCTCGCCTGGCCGAAGACCACCGCGCGGGCCGCCATCAGGGGCTCGACGCCCTTGGCGCCCGGGCGGCGCTCGCGCTGGGCCTTGAGGCGGGAGCGGATCGAGAGGGCGGTCGCGGTGAGGACGACCGCGATCACGGCGAGGACGATCGGTGCGGCGATCGGCACGCTGGGGAGGGTGCCGACGGAGTCCCACAGGCGGGCCGCGCCCCAGGAGAGGATGCCCGCCACGAGGAAGAGTCCGCCGAGCACCTTCAGCCGCAGTTGTTTCACCGAATGTCCTTCACGTGGTCGTCGGTCGTGGTCGTGGGCGGTCTGCCACGAAGCGTAACGACTACTCGGGCAGACGGAGTTCCAGGTCGACACGGGGAGTGACGCCCTCGCTGCCCAGGCCGGCGAGCAGCTCGGCCACCGGGCCGCGGCCGGGGAGCTGGGCGGCGGGGTCCACGTCGTGCCAGGGGGCGAGGACGAAGGCCCGCTCGTGGGCGCGGGGGTGCGGGAGGGTGAGGACGGGGTCCTCGGAGATCACGTCCGCGTACGTGATGATGTCGACGTCGATGGTGCGGGCGCCCCAGCGCTCCTCGCGGACGCGGTGGAAGGCCTCCTCGACGGCGTGGGCCCGCTCCAGGAGCGAGGAGGGCGGCAGGGTCGTCTTCACGAGCGCGACGGCGTTGAGGTACGAGGGCTGGCTGCCCGGCTCGACGCCCCAGGGCTCCGTCTCGTACACGGGGGAGACGGCCTTGACCCGGAGGCCGGGGGTGTCCTCCAGGGCGTCGACGGCCCCCTGGAGGGTCTCCAGGCGGTTGCCGAGGTTGGCGCCGAGGGCGAGAACGGCCCAGCGGGGGTTGGACAGGGTGGTGTCGGCGGCGTCGACGGTGGCGACGACGGCGGCCGGTACGGGCTGGACGGTGGGGTCACTCTGGGTCGGCTTCATCGTCGGCTCCGGGTGATCGTGATGGTCACGTCGTCGAAGGGCACGGTGATGGGTGCGTCCGGCTTGTGGACGACGACTTCCACTTCCTGTACCCCGGCGTGGCTGAGGCATTGCTGGGCGATGCGCTCGGCGAGGGTCTCGATCAGGTCGACGGGCTCGCCCTGGACGACGTCGACGACCTCCTCGGCGACGATGCCGTAGTGCACGGTCTTCGCCAGGTCGTCGTCGGCGGCCGCCGGGCGGGTGTCCAGGCCGAGGACCAGGTCCACGATGAAGGTCTGGCCCTCCTCGCGCTCCTTGGGGAAGACGCCGTGGTGGCCCCGGGCCTTGAGGCCGCGCAGCGCGACACGATCCACGCGAATCACTCCTGCTGTCGTAGTTCGGGTGGCCACGCAGCCGGTTGCGGACGGCCGGGTGTCCACTTCGAATCTACCTGCGGGGACCGACAGCGCTTGCCCTCGGGGGCCATGAGCGGGTCGGGAGGGGGGTCGGGACGACGGGCGGGAGGGGGAATCGGGCGGGGTCGGGACCGGGGTCAGGACCGGGGTCAGGAGGACGGTTCCGTGCCGTCGATGCCCGGAGGCTCGCTGTCCGGTCCGTCGTTCTCGGTGAGGACGGGGGACGCGTGGTGGGACCAGATCTTCCAGCCGTCCGGTGTGCTGCGGAACACATTCGTGGCGACGACGAGCTGGCCGACGAGGGGGCCCAGCTCCGCGCCGTCCTCGGCGGGGCCGCCGCTGAGGATGTTCTCGGTGCAGGTGACGACGGCGGTCGCGCCGGCCAGGGAGATCCTGAGGTCGGTGAGGAAGAACTGGATGTACTCCGTGTTCGCCATGATCAGGGCGTACGAGCGGAGCACCTCGCCGCGGCCGGTGAGGACGGGCCAGCCGGGGTGGACGCAGGTGATGGGGGTGGCCCCGTCGTCGAGCCAGAGGGCGGAGACGCCTTCGAAGTCGCCGGTCTCCATCGCCTCGTAGAAGGCGGTGTTGGCGGCTTCGACGGCCGCTTGGTCCGTGGTGCGGCTCACGCGGCTCCCTCGACGGCCCTGGCGACGCGTACGGCGTCGGCGGTGGCCCTGACCTCGTGGACGCGGACGGCCCAGGCGCCCTCGTGGGCGGCGATGGCGGAGACGGCGGCGGTGGCGGCGTCGCGCTCGCGGGCGGGGGGCGGGGTGGCGCCGTCGCGGGTGAGGACGTGGCCGAGGAAGCGCTTGCGGGAGGCGGCGACGAGGAGGGGCCGCCCGAGGGCGCGGAGCTCGGGGAGGTGGGCGACGAGGGCCAGGTCGTGGGGTGCGAGCTTGGCGAAGCCGAGGCCGGGGTCGACGACGATGCGCTCGGGGGCGATGCCGCCGTCGACGACGGCCTCCAGGCGGGTGCGGAGTTCGGCGACGACCTCGGCGACGACGTCGTCGTACACGGCGAGGCTGTTCATGTCCTGGCTGAAGCCGCGCCAGTGCATGACGACGAAAGGGACTTCGGCGGCGGCGACGGCGGGGACCATGCCGGGGTCGGCGAGTCCGCCGCTGACGTCGTTGACGAGGACGGCTCCGGCTTCGACGGCGCGGGCGGCGACGGCGGCACGCATGGTGTCGACGGAGACGGTGACGCCTTCGGCGGCGAGGCCGCGGACGACGGGGACGACGCGGCGGAGCTCTTCCTCCTCGTCGACGCGGCTGGCGCCGGGGCGGGTGGACTCGCCGCCGACGTCGACGAGGTCGGCGCCCTGGGCGACGAGGTCGAGGCCGTGTTTGACGGCGGCCGTGGTGTCGAACCAGCGGCCGCCGTCGGAGAAGGAGTCGGGGGTCACGTTGACCACGCCCATGACCGCGCAGCGGTCCCACTCCGGCAGGCCCTGGGCAGTGCCCCGGTCGATCGTCGTACTCATGTGTCCAGCGTAGGGCCCAGGGGTGGGATCAGGCGGCGCGGACCTCGCGCCCGGCGGGAGCGGAGGCCGGAGTGGGGACGGAAGCGGAGGCCGGGGCGGGGACCATGTGCGCGCAGGGGCGCGGGGCCGGTGCCGGGCGGCGGCGGGGGAAGGGCCGGGGGAGGGAGACGGTGACGAATCCTTCGGCGCGCATGGCGGCGAGGCTGATGCGGGGCAGGTCGCGGCTGTTGCGGTAGACGACGAAGCGGGGTTCCCAGCGGGGCCGGAACTTGGCGTTGAACTTGTAGAGCGACTCGATCTGGAACCAGCGGGAGAGGAAGACGAGGAGTCCGCGCCAGACGCGGAGGACGGGTCCGGCGCCGATCTTCTCGCCGCGTGCGAGGGCGGAGCGGAACATCGCGAAGTTGAGGGAGACGCGCTCGATGCCGAGGGCGGGGGAGGCCTGGAGGGCGGCGACGATGAGGAGTTCGTTCATGCCGGGGTCGGCGGAGCGGTCGCGGCGCATGAGTTCGAGCGACATGCCGTCGGGGCCCCAGGGCACGAAGTGGATGATCGCCTTGAGGTCGCCGTAGGGGCCGCCGGGATGGGCCGGGTCGTCGGGATCGTCCTTGTGGGCGGTCGCTATGACGGCGTCTCCGTCGCCGGGGGCGCCGATGCGGCCGAGGGCCATGGAGAAGCCGCGTTCGGTGTCGGTGCCGCGCCAGTCGGCGGCGGCGCGGCGGACGCGTTCCAGTTCTTCCTCGTCGAGGTCGCGGACGCGGCGGACCTGGGTGGTGTAGCCGTTGCGTTCGATGCGCTTGACCATCTGTCGGACGTTGCGCATGGCGCGGCCGGAGAGGGAGAAGTCGGCGACGTCGACGATCGCCTCGTCGCCGAGTTCGAGGGCGTCGAGGCCGGTCTCGCGGGTCCAGACCTGGCCGCCGGTCTCGGAGCAGCCCATGACGGCGGGGGTCCAGGAGTGGGCCTTGGCCTCGTCCATGAAGCGTTCGATGGCGCCGGGCCAGGCTTCGACGTCGCCGATGGGGTCGCCGCTGGCGAGCATCACGCCGGAGACGACGCGGTAGCAGACGGCGGCCTTGCCGCTGGGGGAGAAGACGACGCCCTTGTCGTGGCGGAGGGCGAAGTGGCCGAGGGAGTCGCGGCCGCCGTGCTGGTCGAGGAGGGCGCGCAGCCGGGTCTCGTCGTCGGTGGTGAGGCGGGCGGCGGGGTGCTCGGGGCGGAAGGCGAGGTAGATGGTGGTGAGGGCGGTGAGCATGCCGAGGGCGCCGAGGGAGTAGCCGACGGTCCAGTCGACGCCGCGGGTGTAGGCGACGGGGCCTTCGACGCCGAAGAGTCCGTACAGGACGTGTTCGAGGCGGTCGGTGAGGCTGGGGTCGCCGACGACGCGGCGGGGGTGGGCGCTGACGATGACGAGGCCGAGGGCGATGGATCCGGCGCCCATGACGACGAAGTTGGCGAGTGCCCGCCAGCGGCTGCGCGGGTCGGGGAGGGCGGCGAATTCGTCGCGGTGGCGCAGGAGGAGGGCGAGGAGTGCGAGGGAGAAGAGGGTGCCGATGACGGAGTGGCGCCAGATGTACTGGGCGGCTGCGCCGACGGGGAGGAGGACGACGGCGGCGCGCCAGGCGCGGCGCTTGTGTCGCTTGAGGCCGTGGGCGAGGAGCAGGAGGAGGACGCCGGCGCTGAGGGAGAGGGCGGCGGAGAGGTGGCCGAGGGTGCCGGGGAGGACTTCGGCGACGGCGTGCATGCGGCTGGCGCGGAAGCGGGGGAAGACTCCGGCGGCGATGTCGATGAAGCCGCCGAGGGTGCAGGCGGTGCCGACGAGGGCGGGGACCTTCTCGGGGCGGGGTCCGCGGAGAATCCGGCGTACTCGAACCGGAACCAATCGCGATTTGTCCCCATCTACCGTGACAGACATGGCTTCCCGTACTTCCCGTGGTCCTGCGAGGGGTCTCTGACTCCGGCCGGGCCCTGCGGCGCGTTCGGCGGGCCGTACCGGCTGTGCGCTCTCTATGACGGAGTGGCGTGGAGCGGGGTTCATCGGTTCACAGGAAATTCTTGGAAAGAAGGCTCGGTCGTCTCATGGGGCTCACCAGCAACAAAGTCCTCGTGCTGGCCGTGGTGCTGGCCGTGCTGCTGTTTCTCGCCACGGTGTGGCTGTGGCCGCGGCTCGCGCGGCGCGGGTGGCGTGCGGTGGTGGGGCGGGTGGGGCTGCTGCTCGTGACGCAGGTGGCGCTGTTCGCGGCGCTGGGTCTGGCGGCGAACCGTTCTTTCCTCTTCTACGGCTCCTGGGCGGATCTCTTCGGGCAGGAACAGGACATGGGGGTGGTCGTCGACCACTCGGCCGGCTCGAAGGACCTGCGGGTGGTGGAGAAGCAGGGGCTGACCGTGCCGGGCGGGTCCCGGCCGGATGTCGGCGGTCAGATACAGAAGGTGGTCGTTGCGGGGGACCGGTCGGGGATCGTCTCGCCGGCCTACGTCTACCTGCCGCCGGAGTACTTCCAGAAGAAATACGCGAAGAGCACGTTCCCGGCCTCGGTGGTGCTGACGGGGTACCCGGGCACGGCGGAGAACCTGATCAAGGGGCTGAAGTACCCGAGGACGGCGTACACCCAGGCGAAGGCCGGGAAGATGCAGCCGATGATCCTGGTGATGCTGCGTCCGACGGTGGCGCCGCCGCGGGACACCGAGTGCGTGGACATCCCCGGGGGCCCGCAGACGGAGACCTTCTTCGCGGAGGACCTGCCGAAGGCGGTCTCGGAGACGTACCGGGTGGGGACGAAGCCCCGGAACTGGGGCTTCATGGGGAACTCGACGGGTGGGTACTGCGCGCTGAAGATCGCGCTGCACCACCCGGACCGGTACGCGGCGGGGGCGGGCTTCTCGGCGTACTACAAGGCGGCGGAGGACGTGACGACGGGGGACCTCTTCCACGGTGACGACCGGCTGCGCAAGCGGGGGGACCTGCTGTGGAGCCTGGACCACCTGCCGCAGGGGAAGTCGTCGTTCCTGGTGACGACCTCGAAGCAGGGCGAGGGCAACCTGAAGGGGACCCGCGAGTTCGTCAAGAAGGTGAAGAGCCCGGCGCGGGTCTCGTCGATCACGCTGGAGAGCGGCGGCCACAACTTCAACACGTGGAACCGGGAGATCCCGCCGGGTCTCGTCTGGATGGCCGGGCGGCTCAGCGCGTCCTGACGGTCATTCGACGGCGGCCCTGCGCAGGGCGCCGTGGACTCCCGCCGGGGTGAGGACGCCGAGGGGGCGGCCGTCGGCGCCGGTCACCGTGAGGTGGCCGGTGTCGTGCTGGAGGAGTACGGCGAGCGCGTCCTTGAGGGAGGTCCCGAGGGGTACGGGGGCGGGGGCGCCGTCCTCCGCCTCGGTGGTCCCCTTGGGGAGCGGGTCGAGGTCGGCCTCGGTGACGGGGGTGACGGCGAGCCGCTTGAGGCCGCGGTCGCTGCCGACGAAGTCCGCGACGTACGGGGTGGCGGGGGAGCCGAGCACGGTGGCGGGGGTGTCGAACTGCTCGATGCGACCGTGCCCGTAGACGGCCATGCGGTCGCCCATGCGGACGGCCTCCTCGATGTCGTGGGTGACGAGGAGGACGGTCTTGCGGACGGTGGCCTGGAGCGCGAGGAACTCGTTCTGGAGGCGCTCGCGGACGACGGGGTCGACGGCGCCGAAGGGCTCGTCCATGAGGAGGACGGGCGGGTCGGCGGCGAGCGCGCGGGCGACGCCGACGCGCTGGCGCTGTCCGCCGGAGAGCTGGGCGGGGTAGCGGGAGCCGTAGACGGCCGGGTCGAGGCCGACGAGGTCGAGGAGTTCGGCGGCACGCGCGCGTGCGGCGGCCTTCTTCCAGCCGAGGAGGGCGGGGACGGTCGCGGTGTTGTCGAGGACCGTGCGGTGGGGGAAGAGCCCGACCTGCTGGATGACGTAGCCGATCTTGCGGCGCAGGGCGACCGGGTCGACGTCGGCGATGTCGCGGCCGTCGACGAGGACGCGGCCGGAGGTCGGTTCGACGAGCCGGTTGACCATCATCATCGTGGTCGTCTTGCCGCAGCCGGACGGCCCCACCAGGGTGACGAGTTCGCCCTCGGCGACCTCGAAGGAGAGGTCGTCCACGGCGGTGGTGCCGTCCTCGTACCGCTTGGTCACGTTCTCGAACCGGATCATGGTTCCCCATTCTTACCCCTGGACACCGGGGGTGTGTGAAGGGCGTGTTGCCGCATTGTGGCGGATCCAGGTGATTGTCGGTGGCGGGGGTTAGGGTCGTCAGACATACGTTCGGAGCGAGCGGACGACCCGGGGGGAGGGGCGGATGAGCACACCGAACTGTCTGGTCACCAACGACTGGATATGCGGGGAGTACCTGCGCACGCGCAGCGAGGAACTGACGGAGGCGACCCTCCAGCATGTGGGAATCACGGTCGTGTCCGTGCTCCTCGCGCTCCTCGTCGCGGTGCCGCTGGCGCTGCTCGTGCGGGCCAAACCGCGGTTCGCCGGCCCGGTCCTCGGGCTGACGACCCTGCTCTACACCGTGCCGTCGCTCGCCATGTTCTCGCTGCTCCTCCCCGTCTTCGGGCTCTCGGCGGCGCTCGTCGTGACGGGCCTCGTGCTGTACGCGCTGACGATCCTCGTGCGGAACACCCTGGCCGGGCTCGACGCCGTCCCGGCCGAGACGCGCGAGGCCGCCCGGGGCATGGGGTACGGCTCGTGGCGACTGCTGTGGCAGGTCGAACTCCCGCTGGCGCTGCCGGTCCTGATGGCCGGCATACGGATGGCGACGGTCTCCACGATCGCCCTGACGACGGTCGGCTCGGTCGTCGGCCGCGGCGGGCTCGGCAATCTCATCGAGGACGCGCTGCCGACCTTCTTCAAGGCGCAGGTGCTCGCCGCCTCCGTGCTGTGCGTGCTCCTCGCCGTCACCGCCGACCTGCTGCTCCTGGGCCTCCAGCGGCTCCTCACGCCGTGGGCCCGGATACGGACCGCGCCGGGGGGTGCGTGAGATGGGCATCGTGACGGACGCCTGGGCCTGGCTCACCACCGGCGCGCACTGGACCGGCGAGGAGGGCATAGGGCAGCGTCTCGCGGAGCATGTGTACGTGAGCGGGGCGGCCCTGCTGATCGCCGCGGCGATCGCGCTGCCGCTCGGGCTGTGGCTCGGCCATCTCGGCCGGGGCGGGGCGCTCGCGGTGAACGTGTCCAACGTGGGGCGGGCGGTGCCCGTCTTCGCGGTCCTCGCGCTCTTCATGGTCTCGCCCCTGCGGAACGCCGGCTACGTGCCGACCGTCGTCGCCCTGGTGCTGTTCGCGATACCGCCGCTCCTCACCAACGCGTACGTGGGGATGCGGGAGGTGGACCGGGCCGCCGTGCGGGCCGCGCGGGGCATGGGGATGACGGGCGGCCAGCTCTTCCTGCGCGTCGAACTCCCGCTGGCGCGGCCGGTGGTGATGACCGGTGTGCGCTCGGCGGCGGTGCAGGTGATCGCCACGGCGACGGTCGCGGCCATGGTCGGGCAGGGCGGCCTGGGCCGGATCATCACGGCCGGCTTCGCCCTCTACGACACCGCGCAAGTGGTCGCGGGCGCCGTGCTCGTGGCCCTGCTCGCCCTCCTGGTGGAGGCGGTGCTCGCGGGCGCGGACCGGCTCCTGTCGGGCCCGGCGAGGGCGCGCGGGATGAAGACCTGACGAACTGAAGCGCCGAAAAGCCGAAGAACAGAAACGACTGCACGGCTGAACGACTTGCTGAGCTGATGACGGAGATGGGTGGTCTTGTGAACAGGGTCTCGCGTATCGCGGGTGCGGTGCTGGGGGCGACGGCGCTGGCCGTTTCGCTCGCCGCGTGCGGCGGTGACAGCCTGGAGGGCGGCAAGAAGAAGGACTCCGGCAGCGCGGGCGACGCGCCCGCGGGCGCCGAGAAGGGCTCGCTGGTCGTCGGCGCGGCCGCCTTCACCGAGGCGAAGGTGCTGGCCGAGCTGTACGCCCAGTCGCTGCGGGCCGCCGGATACTCCGTATCCATCACCACCGTGAAGAATCGCGAGCTGTACGAGCCCTCGCTGGAGAGCGGCGAGATCGACGTCGTACCGGAATACGCGGCGACGATCGCGGAATTCCTCAACGCGAAGGTGAACGGCCCGAAGGCGCCCGAGGACAAGCCGGTCGCCTCCGGTGACGCGGCCGCCACGGTCGAGGCGCTGCGGAAGCTCGCCGAACCGCGCGGCCTGAAGGTTCTCGCGGTCGGTGAGGCGGTCGATCAGAACGCCTTCGCGGTGACCAAGGAATTCGCCGAGAAGAACAAGCTGAAGACGCTTTCCGATCTCGGTCGCGCGAAGCTCAAGGTGAAGATCGCGGCCGGTGACGAATGCGCCGTACGGCCGTTCTGCGCGCCCGGCCTGAAGAAGGCGTACGGGATCGACGTGACCGGCATCGACCCCAAGGGGGTCGGGACCCCGCAGGCCAAGCAGGCCGTCAAGGACGGGGTGGACCAGCTGGTCCTGACGACCACCACGGACGCCACGATCGACAGCTTCGGGCTCGTCTTCCTGGAGGACGACAAGAAGCTGCAGAACGCTGACAACGTGCTGCCCGTGGTCAACGCCAAGGACGCCGGCGCCCCGGAGATAGCGGCCGCCCTCGACAAGATCACCAAGGTGCTCACCACAGCGGATCTCGCCGAACTCAACCGCAAGGTGGATGCCGAGCGGGCCAAGCCGGAGGACGTCGCGAAGGAGTATCTGACGGCGAAGGGGCTGCTCAACAAGTAGGGACCGGGTGGGGGAAGTCGGCCCGAAACGGAACCGGAAGGGTTCATCACCACTTCCGGTGGCGAGAAGTGGCCAAGAGATTGCCGGGCCGACACCCCACATGGCACCTACGCACGGTAAATTTCAGGCCATGCCACGTGGACGCCACCGCCATTCCCCGCCTCTGCACAAGTTGCTGCCGCCCTCCGCGGTCGCAGGCGCCGCGGTCGTGTGCGCCGCGGTCGTCTGGCTGCCCGGCGACCTGCTGGTCGTGCGGCTGCTCGCGGTCGTCGCCGCGGCGGCCGCCGTCACCGGTGCCGTCCTCATGCGCAGTTGGGACCGGAGCGCCGGCGCCAAGGTCGCCGAGCTGAGCCGGGCCCGCACCGCCGACCAGTGGAAGGCCGAGGAGCGGGTCGCCGAGCTGGAGTCCGACCTGGAGGAGTCCCGCGGCCTGCGGACCCGGCTCGACGCCAAGCTCCGCGCCAAGCGCGTCGAACTCGCCGCGCTGCGCGGCGAGCACGCCGACCTCCTCCGCCGGTACGCCACCGCCGAGACCGAGCGGGCCAGCGCCCTGGAAGGCCGCCGCGTCCTCGCCCTGGAAGCGACCGGTGCGGCAGGCGGCGCGACCGGCGCCGAGGCCAAGGCCCTGCCGGCCGCCGGGTCCACGCCCACCCCGGAGGCGTACCGCAAGGCCGCCCAGGCCCTGCGCGACCTCCCGCGCAACGCCGCGGCCCAGCATGCCCGTCGCACCGCCGAGGCGGCCCGCGCGCGGGACCTCGCCGAGCGGGCCCGCGAGACGGAGGAACCGCAGGGGAAGCACGCGGCGGCCGCCGGCACCGAGCAGCACAGCCGTACGGCCGCCCCCGCCCTCGGACCCTCCCCCGCACAGGCGGCACTGCCCGCCGCGCCCGCGCCGTCGGACGCCGAGGCGTCCGCGCCCGCCGCGCCCGCCGTGCCCGTCCCTCCGACGGGGATCGCGCCCCTGCCCGCCGTCCAGGCCGCCGCGGCGATCGTGCCGTACGCGGCCCGCAGGCCCGTCCCGCGCCCCGAGGGCGGTTTCGACTTCTTCGGTGCGCAGAAGGTGGCGGCGGCCATCGAGGCCGTGCAGAACACCGACCTCGCCGACGTCGTGGGCGAGGAGGTCCTCGAAGAGGCCCTGGCCGCCGAGACCCCGTTCCTCGTCCCGCTCGCCCCGCTCCCGACGCCGGCGCCGGTGCCGCCCCGGGCGATCGGTGAGGTCATCGACCTGACCGCGCACGACGAGACCGAGCAGATCGACGTGGCCGAACTGCGCGGCGCGGTCAGCCAGTGACGTACCGCCTCGCCCCCCTCACGGCGGCAGAGGCGGCCCGGCGCCGCGACGAACTGATCGCCCTGTGCGCCCAGGCCTTCGGCGGATCCCCCTGGCACGAGACCCCGCTCGGCGCCGTACGGACCGTGGAACGGCTGCTCGGCAACGCCGCGCGGAGGCACGACTTCCGCGCGGTCGCGGCTCTCGACGGTGACGACGCCCTGCTCGGCTTCACGGCCGGATGGACCGCCACCGACCTGTCCGGTGCCGAACCCGCCTTCGAACTCGTCGAGCTGGTCGTCGCGCCCGGCCGGCAGGGCCAGGGCATCGGCCGGTCCCTCCACGACGAGCTGCTCGCGGCCGGCCCGCCGGGCCAGGCCCTGCTCATGACCCTCGACGTCCCGGAACTGACGGACCGGTACGCGCGCTGGAGCTGGACGGTCGTGGACCGCCTCCGCCCCGGCAAGGAGCAGCGCGACTTCGTCGTCATGCGCCGCGCCTGACGACGCACCCGACCCCCGGACCGGGGGGAGGGCCGCGGCCTACTTGTCGATGTCGCCGACGACGAAGAACAGCGAGCCGAGGATCGCCACCATGTCGGCGACGAGCGTCCCCGGCAGCAGTTCGACCAGCGCCTGGATGTTGTTGAAGGACGCCGAGCGGAGCTTCAGCCGGTACGGCGTCTTCTCGCCCTTGGACACCAGGTAGTAGCCGTTGACGCCGAGCGGGTTCTCGGTCCAGGCGTACGTGTGGCCCTCCGGCGCCTTCAGCACCTTCGGAAGCCGCTGGTTGATCGGGCCCTGCGGCAGCTCGGCCATCCGGTCCAGGCAGGCGTCCGCCAGGTCCAGGGAGTTGTGCGTCTGCTCGAGCAGGCACTCGAAGCGGGCCAGGCAGTCGCCCTCCTCGCGCACGGCGACCTTCAGGGTGTCCTGGAGCTCCCCGTAGGCGAGGTACGGCTCGTCGCGGCGCAGGTCGAAGTCGACGCCCGAGGCGCGGGCGATCGGCCCGGACACCCCGTACGCGTGGACCGCGGCCTGCGACAGGACGCCGACCCCGCGCGTACGGCCCCGGAAGATCTCGTTGCCGAGGACCAGCCGGTCGTACACGTCCATCCGCGACCGCACGTCCGCGACGGCCTGCCGCGCCCGCCCCAGCCAACCCGCGGGCAGGTCCTCCTTGAGGCCGCCGACCCGGTTGAACATGTAGTGCATCCGGCCGCCGGAGACCTCCTCCATCACGGCCTGGAGCTCCTCGCGCTCCCGGAAGGCGTGGAAGACCGGGGTGATCCCGCCGAGTTCGAGGGGGTACGAGCCGAGGAACATGAGGTGGTTGAGGACCCGGTTCAACTCGGCGAGGAGCGTACGGGTCCACACGGCGCGCTCGGGGACCTCCATGCCCAGCATCCGCTCGACGGCCATGACGACCCCGAGCTCGTTGGAGAAGGCGGAGAGCCAGTCGTGACGGTTGGCCAGCATGATGATCTGCCGGTAGTCACGGGCCTCGAAGAGCTTCTCGGCACCGCGGTGCATGTAGCCGATCACCGGCTCGGCCTGCCGGACCACCTCGCCGTCGAGCACGAGCCGGAGGCGGAGCACGCCATGGGTCGAGGGGTGCTGCGGTCCGATGTTCAGCACCATGTCGGTGCTCTCCGCCGCGCCGCCGATTCCGACCGTCGTCTCCGTCATGCGGGACAGTATCCCCTGCCCCACGGTTCACCCGGTGGCGGGCGGAACCTTCTGCGTCAGCCAGTGGAAATCGCCCAGGCCGCCGCGGGCGGTCAGCTCGGCGGCCTCGCCGGCGGAGGCGAGCGCGCGGACGTATCCGGCGGGATCGGTCGAGGCGAGGGAGAGCGGCGGCCGGCCCCCGGACACCCCGAGCCGGTGCAGGGCCTCCCGCTGCGTGACCAGCTCGGCAGCGGCTTCCCCGCCCGCCTCCCGGCCGGCCTCCGCGCACGCGTCCACCGCCACGTGGGCCGTCACGTCGCAGCTGCCGTCCGGGACCGGCGGCACCTCGCGGCCGGCCCTGAAGCCGGTCAGCGTGCCGAAGGGCGGCCGGGAGTCCCGTAGGTGCGCGTAGTCGACGGCCACCGCGCGGCCCGCCGCGAGCGAGCCCACCGCCGCCGCCCACGCCTCGTCCCGGGGGCGCCCGATCTCGGCCCGCGCGCCGGGCTCCCGCAGCGGCCACCAGCGGGCCAGCCACTCCGCGTCCGGGCCCGCGACGGGCGCGCCGAGCCGCTCCGCACCGTCGGCGCGGACCTCCACGTACCGGGCGACGCCCGCCGCGTCCGCCTCGGCCACGTCCACCGGCACGTTGTCCAGCCACTCGTTCGCGAAGAGGAGCCCGCGCACGCTCGCCGACCCCGGCAGCCGGTCCGTCCAGGTGATCCGCGGGTCGAGCCCCGCCGGGCGGGCGGCGCGCTCGACCGCGTACGCCCGCACCACGAGGTCCGTACGGGCGGTCGCCGCGAGCACCGCCGTGAGCAGCTCGCCCCGGCCCGCGCCCACGTCCACCAGCGCGACCTCGGGCGTCCCCAGCTCCTCGGCGACCTCGCCGAGCAGCCGGGCCACGGCCCCCGCGAAGAGCGGCGACGCGTGGACCGAGGTGCGGAAGTGCCCCGCGGGACCCTCGGGGCGCCGATAGAAGCCTCCCGGGCCGTACAGCGCCCGTTCCGTGGCCTCGCGCCACCCCTGCCACTGACACGTCTCACCCGTCACGTCATCCGTCACGGGCCCCAGTCTCCACCTCGGGGAGTACGGGCCCGTCACCAAGGATCGACCCCACGGTTGATCCCTGCACCATCTCGCTGTCCCTACTCTGGGTGACGTGCAGCGCCTCTACGACTTCATCCGCAGACACCCGACGGGCGTCGACACCTTCTGGGCCGTCGTCCTCCTCGGGTTCTCCTTGTTGTGGGTGGCGACGACCTACCCGGGGGTCGACCGGCCCGTCGCCTACGGGGTCGTCTCCGCGCTCTTCTCCCTGGTCGTGGCCCTGCGCCGGCGTGCCCCCGAGAAGATGCTGCTCCTCACGGTCGGCCTCGGCGTCTTCCAGCTCGTCTTCGGCATGATGCCGTTCCTGGCCGACTTCGCCATGCTGGTGATCATCTTCACCGTCGCGGCGCACGACGGACCCCGCTGGGCCTCCCGCCTCGCCCTCGTCGGCGGACTCTCCGCCTCCACGCTCTCGCAGCTGAGCTGGAACACGGAGAACCTCACCTCCGTCGCGGCCCAGATCTTCTTCACGGTCATCATGACCGTGCCGTTCGCGCTCGCCTGGGTCCTCGGCGACTCGCTCCGCACCCGCCGCGCCTACTTCGCGCAGCTGGAGGAGCGGGCCTCCCGCCTGGAGAAGGAGCGCGAGGCGCAGGCCAAGGTCGCGGTCGCCGCCGAGCGGGCCCGGATCGCCCGCGAGCTGCACGACGTCGTCGCGCACAACGTCTCGGTGATGGTCGTCCAGGCCGACGGCGCCGCCTACGTCATGGACTCCTCCCCGGAGACCGCCAAGCAGGCCCTGGAGACGATCTCCACCACCGGCCGGCAGGCCCTCGCCGAGATGCGCCGCCTCCTCGGCATCCTGCGCACCGGGGAGCACCAGGAGGCCGGCGAGTACGTGCCGCAGCCCGACGTGGGCCAGATCGAGGACCTCGTCGAGCAGGTCCGCGGCGCCGGACTCACCGTCGACTTCGCGATCGAGGGGAGCCCGCGCCCGCTGCCCAGCGGCGTCGAGCTCACCGCGTACCGGATCGTGCAGGAGGCCCTCACCAACACGCGCAAGCACGGCGGGCCGGACGTCGGCGCGAGCGTCCGCCTCGTCTACTTCGACGACGGCCTCGGGCTGCTCGTCGAGGACGACGGTCGCGGCGCACCGCAGGAGATGTACGAGGACGGCGGCGCCGACGGGCGCGGTCATGGTCTGATCGGCATGCGCGAGCGGGTCGGCATGGTCGGCGGCACGCTGGACGCGGGGCCGCGCCCCGGCGGCGGCTTCCGCATCAGCGCGCTGCTTCCGCTCAAGCCGGCCCACTGACGACGATCTCCCGCTCGCCGACGACCGTCCACCGCTCGCCGACGACGATCCATTGACGCCTTCCGACGGCGCTCTTCCGACGACCTTCCGACGATCTTTAAGGAACTGACCTCATGTCCATCCGCGTGATGCTCGTCGACGACCAGGTGCTGCTGCGCACCGGTTTCCGCATGGTGCTCGCCGCCCAGCCGGACATGGAGGTCGTGGCGGAGGCCGGTGACGGTGTGGAGGCGCTGGAGGTCCTGCGGTCCACGGCGGTCGACGTCGTCCTGATGGACGTGCGCATGCCGAAGCTGGACGGGGTGGAGACGACCCGGCGGATCTGCTCGCAGCCGGGCGCGCCGAAGGTGCTGATCCTGACGACCTTCGACCTCGACGAGTACGCGTTCTCGGGGCTGAAGGCGGGCGCGAGCGGCTTCATGCTGAAGGACGTGCCGCCGGCGGAGCTGCTCGGCGCGATCCGCTCGGTGCACAGCGGCGACGCGGTCGTGGCGCCGTCGACGACCCGGCGGCTGCTCGACCGCTTCTCGCCGATGCTGCCGTCGACGGGCAAGGAGACGCGGGCCGTCGACAGCGCGCTCGCGCGGCTCACGGACCGGGAGCGCGAGGTGATGATGCTCGTCGCGCAGGGCCTGTCGAACGGCGAGATCGCCGCCCGGCTCGTCCTCTCGGAGGCGACCGTGAAGACCCACGTGGGCCGGATCCTGACCAAGCTGGGCCTGCGCGACCGGGTCCAGGTCGTCGTCCTCGCGTACGAGTCGGGCCTGGTCCGCGCGGGCGGCGGCGCCGCGTAGCGTCCCGGTCCTAGCGCAGCACGCTCTCCAGGAAGTCGCTGCCGAGCCGGGCGACGGCGGTCACGTCGAGCTGGTGCAGGACGTACCGGCCGCGGCGCTGCGTGATGACGAGGCCGGCCTTCTTCAGGACGGCGACGTGGCGGGACACCTCGGGGGCGGTGATGCCGTGCGAGTCGGCCAGCTCGCCCGTCGAGTACGAGCCCCGGGCGAGGCTGCGGCACAGCCGCATCCGCATCGGGTGCGCGATCGCTTCCAGGCGCAGCTTGACGGCCTGGGTCGCGGCGGCGTCGCCGAGGTCGCGGGTGGGCACGGGGTACTGGACGACCGGCTGCCAGCCGGGGGTGTGCAGGGCGACGAGGTGCGGCCAGCCGAAGGCGGTCGGCAGGAACGTCACGCCGGAGCCCTCGGCGCTCGTCCGTCCCTGGAGCAGCTTGTCGGCGACGATCCGGGAGCCCTGCTCGTCCTCCTCCAGGACCATCGCGGCCGAGGCGGCGGTGACGGCCTCGGCGAGGCCCTTGCGGCGCATCAGCTCGGTCTTGTGGCGGGCGTCGGCGGCGAGCTGCACGCAGACGCGGCGCCAGGTGTCGGCGAAGAAGGCCTCGTCGCAGTCCTCCAGGAGCCGTCGGATCCACGCGCGCGTGCCGGGCGGGTCGGCGAGCATCCGCTCCACGAAGGCGACCTGCCGGGGCCCGCGCGCGGCGGCCAGGTCGAGGGCGCGGCGGCGCATCCGCTCGTCGACGAGCGGGGACGGCGCACCGCGCGTGTAGTGGCTGGCGCAGGAGATCTCCAGGGCCGAGCCCACGTACTTCTCGTCGTCCATGCGATCGAGGTCGTCCAGCTCCTCCGCGAGGGTCCCCCGGGGGTGCGGCGGCAGGAGGATGTCCGCGCGCGTGGAGCGCCACATGAAGTCGGCCTCGTGGAGCCGGTCCGCGAGCTCGGGCTTGAGGGCGGCGGCGGTCGTGGTCGTCCAGGCGTGCAGCCGGGGGTGGTGCGCCGGCTCGGCCAGGGCGTGCAGGGCGGCGCCCAGCTCGGCCAGGGGCGAGGGGCAGAAGGCGATGCGCTCCTGCGGCAGTCCGGTGATGTCGATCGTCACGCTCACGCCCCCATGGTGCGGGGTGCGGTGGGGGTGGTGTCGCGCCGTTTGACGAGTGCCGTCAATCGGCGGGCGGGTCGGCCCGGGAGCGCCGTTTGACGGGAGCCGTCAAGTGGCGCGCCAGGGCGCCGGGGCGCGGCGCACGGTGAGGCCATGAACGCGCTGCATCAGTACCTCTTCGACACGTACCGCGCCGCCCGGCTCGGCGACCCGATGCCCCCGGCGCCCGGCACCCACGACGTCGCCGTGGTGCGGTCGGTCGTCGACCGCCGCCGCTTCGAGCGGGTAGTGGCGGGCCGCCCGGCGCGCGGCCCGCTCCGCACGGCTCTGCACCGATGGCTGCGCCGGTCCCGTCCCCGCTCGTGCTGACGGGCCCGCCGGCTCTCTGACGGGCCCGCCGGCTCACTCCTCGATCCGGGACAGGAAGTCCCGTACCGCCGCCCGTACGTCCGCCGCCGTCCACTCGAGCCCCGGCCCCGCCACCGTCAGCTCCGTCACGGCGACCCCCGGCGGGCCGCCCGCGCCCGGGCCGAACCAGCGGCGGAAGAGGGCGGTTCCGGTGGCCTCGGTCTGCGCGACGGCCGCGGCCGTCAGGGCCTCGGGGGCGTACGGGAGCCAGACCTGGAACTGGTGGGTGTGCGGGACCTCCGGGTGGACCCGGAACCAGCCCACGCCCGCCTTCGCGAGCTCCTCCCGCAGCGCTTCGGCCACCACGCGCGCGTGCCGCACGTACGAGGGCAGCCGGGGCAGCTCGACGGCGAGGCCCCGGAGCGCGGAGAGCGCCGCCGGGTACTGCTGGGCGACCAGCCCGCCGTACCGGTGCCGCCAGACCCGGGCCTCCTCCATGACGTCCTCGGGACCCGCGAGCGCGGCCCCGGACATGCCGCCGAGGGACTTGTAGAACGAGACGTACACGCTGTCGGCGAGCCCCGCGATCTCCGCGAGCCCGCGGCCGAAAGCCGTCGTGCACTCCCACAGGCGCGCGCCGTCGAAGTGGACCACCGCGTCCCGCTCCCGGGCGGCCTCGACGACCTCCGTCAGCTCCTCCCAGGAGGGCAGGACGAAGCCGGCGTCGCGCAGCGGCAGCTCCAGCATCAGCGTCCCGAAGGGCTCCGGGTGGTCGCGCACCTCCTGGGCCGTCGGCAGCCGCGGCTCGTCGGTCGGGTGGACCGTGCGGAGCCCGGAGACCGCCGCCAGCGCCCCGCCCTCGTGGACCTCGGGGTGGGCGAGCGGGTGGAGGGCGACGACGGGGCTGCCGGTGCGCCCGGCCCAGCAGCGCAGCGCGACCTGCTGGGCCATCGTGCCGGTCGGGAAGAACACGGCGGCGGGCAGGCCGAGCTCCTCGGCCACGCGCCGCTCGACCTCCTCCACCGGCCCGTTGCCGTACATGTCGACGGGGGTGTCCCCGTGGCCGGCGAGCTCCGTCCAGTCGGCGAGCTCGCGCAGCCGCTGTCCGACCGTGCCGTCGACGGAGGTGCCCCACAGCTTCCGCTCGGCGTCGCCCCAGAGCTTCGCCCGGTACAGCCGGGCCGCTTCCTCGTCCACGGGATCCGTGTCGGTGTCCATGTCCGTGTCCATGTCCGTGCCCATGCCCGTGTCCGTGTCCGCGTTCAGGTCCGTGTTCCTGTCCATGGGGCGATCATCACACCGCCGCCCACACCCTGTGGACAGCCACGGAGCCGACGCGAAACGCTGGCGTAGCATGACCAGAAATCGTCCGGTACCCGCCGAGGACTGGAACGGAAGGCCGTCCCCACCGTGAACGCACCCACAGCGCCAGAGCCCCGACCGGAGCCCCGCCCCGAGGACCGGCCCGCCCGGCTCACCGTCGGAGTCGTCGGCGCGGGCCGCGTGGGCCCCGCCCTCGCCGCCTCGCTCCGGCTCGCGGGCCACCGCCCCGTCGCCGTCTCGGCGGTCTCCGACCGCTCCCGGCGCCGCGCCGCCGAGCTCCTGCCCGACGTCCCCGTCGTCGAGCCCGCCCGCGTCCTCGCCCTCGCCGACCTGGTCCTCCTGACGGTCCCGGACGACGCCCTGCCGGGTCTGGTCGAGGGCCTCGCCGACACCGGAGCCGTACGGCCGGGACAGCTGCTCGTGCACACCTCCGGGCGGTACGGGGTACGGGTCCTCGACCCCGTCCGCCGGGCCGGCGCCCTCCCGCTCGCCCTGCACCCCGCGATGACCTTCACCGGCACGCCCGTGGACGTCCAGCGGCTGGCCGGCTGCTCCTTCGGGGTGACCGCGCCCGAGGAGCTGCGGCTCGCGGCCGAGGCCCTGGTGATCGAGATGGGCGGCGAGCCCGAGTGGATCGCCGAGGACGCCCGGCCGCTCTACCACGCGGCCCTCGCCCTCGGCGCGAACCACCTGGTCACCCTGGTGGCCCAGTCGATGGAGCTGCTCCGCAAGGCCGGCGTCGCCGCACCCGACCGCATGCTCGGCCCGCTCCTCGGCGCCGCCCTGGACAACGCGCTGCGGTCCGGGGACGCGGCCCTCACCGGACCCGTCGCGCGCGGTGACGCCGGTACGGTCGCCGCCCACGTCGCCGAGCTGCGCAAGCACGCGCCCGGCACCGTCGCCGGCTACCTGGCGATGGCCCGCACGACCGCCGACCGGGCGCTCGCGCACGGCCTGCTCAAGCCCGAGCTGGCCGAGGACCTGCTGGGCGTACTCGCCGCCGACAGCACCACCGCCGCCGACGGGCCGCAAGGAGCCGCCGGGCCGCAAGGAGACGACCGATGACCCTGTTCGCCCGCACGAGCGCCACGAGCGCCGAGGGCGGCCGGCCCGTCCGCCACCGGCCGGCCGAGCTGGTGCCCACGGTCGAGGACCTCCGGGACGCCGCGGCCCACCACGGCCGGCCCGGCCGCAACGCCGTCGTCATGACGATGGGCGCCCTCCACGAAGGCCACGCCACCCTGATCCGTACCGCCCGCGAGCGCGTCGGAGCCCAGGGCTTCGTCGTCGTCACCGTCTTCGTGAACCCGCTCCAGTTCGGCGCGGGCGAGGACCTCGACCGCTACCCCCGCACCCTCGAAGCCGACCTGGAGCTGGCCTTCGACGCGGGCGCGAGCGTCGTCTTCGCCCCCTCCGCCGACGAGGTCTACCCCGGCGGCGAGCCCCAGGTCCGGATCACCGCGGGCCCCATGGGCGAGCGCCTCGAAGGCGCCTCCCGGCCCGGCCACTTCGACGGCATGCTGACCGTCGTCGCGAAGCTCCTCCACCTGACCTCGCCCGACCTGGCCTTCTTCGGACAGAAGGACGCCCAGCAGCTGGCCCTGATCCGGCGCATGGCCCGCGACCTGAACTTCCCGGTCGAGATCGTCGGCGTCGAGACCGTCCGCGAGACCGACGGCCTCGCCCTCTCCAGCCGCAACCGCTACCTGTCGGCCGAGGAGCGCCGTACCGCCCTCGCGCTGTCCGGCGCGCTGTTCGCCGGCCGCGAGCGGCTCGCCGCCCAGGAGGCGCTGCGCGCGCGTGCCGCCTCCCTGCCGGGCGCCCAGGGCCGGGCCGAGACCCGCGCGGAGGCGCTCTCGCGGCTCGGCGAGGCCCGGGCCGCCGCCGACGCCCACGCGGTCGCGCAGGCGGCCGAGGGCGGTGCCGCAGAGGCCGTCAGGGCAGCCGCCCGCGCCGTCCTCGACGAGGCGGCGAAGGCCGAGCCGCCGCTCACCCTCGACTACCTGGCCCTCGTCGACCCGGCCGACTTCACCGAGGTCGCCGGCGACCACGACGGCGAGGCGGTCCTCGCCGTCGCCGCGCGGGTGGGGACCACGCGGCTCATCGACAACATCCCCCTGACCTTCGGAGCCACCAAGTGACCGGAATACGGCTGCACGCGCCCGCACCGGGCTGGGCCATCGACGCCGATGTCGTCGTGGTCGGCTCCGGCGTCGCGGGCCTCACCGCCGCCCTGCGCTGCACCGCCGCCGGGCTCCGTACCGTCGTCGTCACCAAGGCCCGGCTCGACGACGGCTCCACCCGCTGGGCACAGGGCGGCATCGCCGCCGCGCTCGGCGAGGGCGACAGCCCCGAGCAGCACCTCGACGACACGCTCGTCGCCGGAGCGGGCCTCTGCGACGAGGAGGCCGTGCGGCTGCTCGTCACCGAGGGCCCGGCCGCCGTCCGCCGCCTCATCGCGACCGGCGCCGACTTCGACAAGACCGCCGAGGGCGAGATCGCGCTGACCCGCGAGGGCGGCCACCACCGCCGCCGGATCGCGCACGCAGGCGGCGACGCGACCGGCGCCGAGATCTCCCGCGCCCTGGTCGAGGCGATACGGGACGGGGGCGTGCGCTTCATCGAGCACGCGCTCGTCCTGGACCTCCTCACCGACGCCGAGGGCCGTACGGCCGGGGTGACCCTGCACGTCATGGGCGAGGGCCAGCACGACGGCGTCGGAGCCGTCCACGCCCCCGCCGTGGTCCTCGCCACCGGCGGCATGGGCCAGGTCTTCTCCGCCACCACCAACCCCGCGGTCTCCACCGGCGACGGCGTCGCGCTCGCGCTGCGCGCCGGGGCCGAGGTCTCCGACCTGGAGTTCGTGCAGTTCCACCCGACGGTGCTCTTCCTCGGCGCCGACTCCGAGGGCCAGCAGCCGCTGGTCTCCGAGGCGGTCCGGGGCGAGGGCGCGCACCTGGTCGACGCCGACGGGATCCGCTTCATGCTCGGGCAGCACGAGCTGGCCGAGCTCGCGCCCCGCGACATCGTCGCCAAGGCGATCACGCGCCGGATGCTGGAGCAGGGCACCGAGCACATGTACCTCGACGCCCGTCACTTCGGCGCCGAGATGTGGGCGGAGCGCTTCCCCACGATCCTGGCCGCCTGCCGCCTCCACGGCATCGACCCGGTGACCGAGCCGATCCCGGTCGCCCCCGCCGCGCACTACGCCTCCGGCGGCATCCGCACGGACCTGCGCGGCCGGACCACGGTCCCCGGCCTGTACGCGTGCGGCGAGGTCGCCTGCACCGGCGTCCACGGCGCCAACCGGCTCGCCTCGAACTCGCTCCTGGAGGGCCTGGTCTTCGCCGAGCGGATCGCCGAGGAGATCACGGCCGCCGCCCCGCGCGTGCCCGGCGCCCCGGTGCCGCACCCGGCCCCGGTGACCCTGCCGCTGCCGGTGGCGGGCGCCCGGACCCGGATCCAGCGGGTCATGACGGCCGGCGCCGGGGTGCTCCGCTCCGAGCGCAGCCTGCGGGAGGCCGCCGAGGCCCTCGACGCACTGCACAGCGACGCCCTGGCGGGCGGCACGGACGACACCAAGGCCGCCGAGCCCGGCGTGGAGTCCTGGGAGACCACCAACCTGCTGTGCGTCGCCCGGGTCCTGGTCGCCGCCGCCCGCCGCCGCGAGGAGACCCGCGGCTGCCACTGGCGCGAGGACCACCCCGAGCGGGACGACACGGCCTGGCACCGGCACCTCGTCGTCCGGCTCACCCCGGAGCGGACCCTCGACGTCCGCACCACCGACACCCCCGACTTTCCCCCGACCCTCGACGCCCCCAGGGAGCCGTAAGTGACCACGCCCGAGGAAGCCCGTCCCGAGCCCGTGGACGTCCCTCTGATCCAGATCAGCGCCCCCTCCGCGGCCCCCGAGGCCGGCGGCTGCGGCGACGGCTGCGCCTGCGGCGAGGGCGAGGAGTTCGAGTGCGGGCTCGACCCCGCGCTCGCCGAGCTCCTCGCGGACGCCGGCCTCGACCCCGTACAGGTCGAGGACATCGCCCACCTCGCGATCGCCGAGGACCTCGACGGCGGCGTCGACGTGACGACCGTGGCGACGGTCCCCGAGGACGCCGTCGCGACCGCCGACTTCACCGCCCGCGAGGCCGGTGTCGTCGCCGGCCTGCGGGTCGCCGAGGCCGTCCTGTCCATCGTGTGCGCCGACGAGTTCGAGGTCGAGCGGCACGTCGAGGACGGCGCGCGCGTCGAGGCCGGGCAGACGCTCCTCAGCGTCACCGCCCGCACCCGCGACCTGCTCACCGGCGAGCGCAGCGCGCTCAACATCCTCTGCCGCCTCTCCGGCATCGCCACCGCCACGCGCGCGTGGGCGGACGCCCTGGAGGGCACGAAGGCCAAGGTCCGCGACACCCGCAAGACGACCCCGGGGCTGCGCGCCCTGGAGAAGTACGCGGTCCGCTGCGGCGGCGGCGTCAACCACCGCATGTCGCTCTCCGACGCGGCCCTCGTGAAGGACAACCACGTGGTCGCGGCCGGCGGCGTCGCCGAGGCCTTCAAGGCCGTGCGGGAGCTCTTCCCCGAGGTGCCGATCGAGGTCGAGGTCGACACGCTGCACCAGGTCCACGAGGTCCTGGACGCGGGCGCCGACCTGATCCTGCTCGACAACTTCACCCCGGCCGAGACCGCGGAGGCCGTCGAGCTGGTCGCGGGCCGCGCCGTCCTGGAGTCCTCGGGCCGGCTGACCCTGGAGAACGCCGCGGCGTACGCGGCGACCGGCGTCGACTACCTGGCGGTCGGCGGGCTCACGCACTCCTCCCCGATCCTCGACATCGGCCTCGACCTGCGCGAGGCGGCCGTCTGATGCTGCTCACCATCGACGTCGGCAACACCCAGACGGTCCTCGGCCTCTTCGACGGCGAGGAGGTCATCGAGCACTGGCGCATTTCCACGGACCCGCGCCGGACCGCCGACGAGTGGGCGGTCCTGCTCCAGGGCCTCATGGGCATGCACCCGCTGCTCGGCGTCGAGCTGAGCGACGGCATCGAGGGGATCGCCATCTGCGCGACGGTCCCCTCGGTGCTGCACGAGCTGCGCGAGGTGACCCGCCGGTACTACGGGGACGTGCCGGCGGTGCTGGTGGAGCCGGGCGTCAAGACGGGCGTCCCGGTCATCACCGACAACCCGAAGGAGGTCGGCGCGGACCGCGTGATCAACGCGGCCGCGGCGGTCGAGCTGTACGGCGGTCCGGCGATCGTCGTCGACTTCGGCACGGCGACGACGTACGACGCGGTCACCGCGCGCGGCGAGTACGCGGGCGGGGCCATCGCGCCGGGCATCGAGATCTCGGTCGAGGCGCTCGGCGTGAAGGGGGCCATGCTCCGCAAGATCGAGCTGGCCCGCCCGCGGAACGTGATCGGCAAGAACACCGTCGAGGCGATGCAGTCGGGCATCATCTACGGCTACGCGGGCCAGGTCGACGGCGTGGTGGCGCGGATGAAGCGCGAGCTCGTCGGCCCGCAGGGCGACCCCTCCGACGTGACGGTGATCGCGACGGGCGGTCTGGCCCCGATGGTCCTCGGCGAGTCGACGGAGATCGACGAGCACGAGCCCTGGCTGACCCTGATCGGCCTGCGGCTGGTGTACGAACGGAACGTCTCCCGTATGTGAGGCCGGGGCCCGGCCTGGTGGCGATCATTCCGGCGCGCCGGAATGATCGCTAAGAGAAAATTGTCCGATTAGCGCGTATCGTCGGCCCATGCCCACGCCATACGGATCTCGCGGCGGCATGGCATTCAGTGCGGACGAGCTGCGTGTGCTCCGACGCGCCCTTGCCATCGCCCTCCACCCTGCCCCCCTCCAGGACGAGGACGTCCAGGACTGCCTGCGCCTGGCCGAATCCGTGGACGAGGCGGTACGCGAGGCCGGCCGGCTGCGCGCCTTCCTCCTCGACGACCTGGCCCGCTACCGCGACGCCCTCCCCGGGTCGCTCGCCGGCTATCTGGGGCTCCTCCGGGACGCCCTGACCGCCGGGTACGACCCCGGGGTCGACGACCTCGCGGCCCTGCGCGCCCTGCGCGCCAACCCGGCCGCCGCCGAGCTGCTCGCGCGCTGCCGGATCCTCGCCGAGCGCTCCGTACGCGCCCGGCTCGCCCGGGTCTCCCAGGCGACGGGCTCCACCGCCCCCGCGGTCCCCGTCGGTGCGGCCATCGCGCCCCGGACACGGCTGCTCGCCCTCCCCGGCGGACGCGGGGCGGCCGGCGAGCCGAAGCCGAACCCGCCGTCCGGTCCCGCCCCCGGTGACCGCCCGGTGCCCAAGCCCTCCGAGGTGTTCCCGCCGCGCCGGAGGCCCGTACCCCCGCCCCCGCCCGAGGAGCGGGTCGCCGGATAGCTAGGCTGGACGCCATGGACTACGTATCCGCGCTCCTGCCCCCCGTCGTGATGGCCGCTTTCTTCATCGGCCTCGTCGTCACGATCGTCAAGAGCCAGGGCGGCCCGAACAAGGCCAAGGAGGATGCGGTCGTCGACGCCGCGCTCGCCCGCGCCGAGGCGGCCCGCCAGGCGGACGGCACCGCCACCTCCTAGGGGGTGTCTTGCCGATCAGGCCGGGCTCGCGGCGTCTGACACCGCGCCTCGCCGCGTTGTCGTCGGTCGCCAACGCTCCGCGTTGACTCCCTCCTCCGCCTTGCGATCCACGGCGCCAGACGCCGCTCCCTGATCCGGCCTGACCGACAAGACACCCCCTGGGCCCCGCGCCCAGGAACCCGCACCACCGGGACGTGCGACCTTTCGAGGTCGTGCGTCCTTTTTGTTGTGTTTCTCCCGGTAAATAGCCGCTTGTCAACCCTTTGCGAACTATGGTGGCACTGTGCCCCGTCCATTGGGAGAGCTTGAGGACGCCGTCATGACGCGCGTCTGGCAATGGAACCGACCGGTGACCGTCCGGGAAGTTCTGGAAGACCTCCAGCAGGAACGGTCCATCGCCTACACCACCGTCATGACCGTCATGGACAATCTCCATCAGAAGGGCTGGGTGCGCAGGGAAGTCGACGGCCGCGCCTATCGATATACGGCGGTCTCCACCCGCGCCGCCTACTCGGCCGCGCTGATGAACGAGGCCTGGGCCCAGAGCGACAACCCCGCCGCCGCTCTCGTCGCCTTCTTCGGCATGATGTCGCAGGACCAGCGCGAGGCGCTGAACGACGCCATCCGAATCGTGCAGCGCGACAACCCGATCCCCGCCCCGCCGGAAGAGGCCGTGGAAGCCGCGCAGGCCGCAGAGCCCGCGCAGGCCGCGGAGCCCGCGCAGGCCGCGGAGCCCGCGAAAGCAGCAGAGCCCGTAGCGGCGGAAGAGGCCGTGGCCGACAAGGCCGCCGATCGATCAGAGGGCCGGGAGCGATAGCGTCCCCCCATGTCGCCGTCTGCTTCTCCGGCCGCTTCCGCGGCCTCCGCCAAAGCCGTCACCGTACGCAGGGCCCGCACCAGTGATGTCGCCGCGGTCCGCCGGCTCGTCGATCCTTTCGTCCAGCGCGGCATCCTTCTCGACAAGGCGACCGTGACCCTTTACGAGTCCATCCAGGAGTTCTGGGTCGCGGAACGCGACGAGGACGCGGTGGTCGTCGGTTGTGGCGCTCTGCACGTCATGTGGGAAGACCTCGCGGAAGTCCGCACACTCGCCGTCGATCCCGAGTTCAAGGGAGCCGGCGTCGGACATCAGGTGCTGGACAAGTTGTTGCACACCGCCCGATGGCTCGGGGTGCGGCGGGTATTCTGCCTGACCTTCGAAGTCGACTTCTTCGCGAAGCACGGCTTCGTCGAGATCGGCGAGACCCCGGTCGACGGAGATGTCTACAGCGAGCTCCTCCGTTCCTATGACGAGGGAGTCGCCGAGTTCCTCGGTCTCGAACGAGTGAAGCCGAACACCTTGGGCAACAGTCGCATGCTTCTGCACCTGTGACCCGGAACCCCGCGGCGATCCCGAACCGGATCCCTATGTCCGAATCGCGCACGTTTCCCGCGTCGTCGGGGTTCTGAACCTCTCCCAGGGGTTTGTGTTTTTCCGGGAAAAGCGGTTTCCTTTCCGCGTACTGCATTTTCGATGAAAGGAAATCCGGTGGCACAGAAGGTTCAGGTCCTTCTTGTCGACGACCTCGACGGCGTCGAGGCGGACGAGACGGTGACGTTCGCGCTGGACGGCAAGACCTACGAGATCGACCTCACCACCGCCAACGCGGAAAAGCTCCGCGGCCTGCTCGAGCCGTACACCGCGGGCGGTCGTCGTACCGGTGGCCGCACCACGGGCGGTCGCGGAAAGGGCCGTGTCACGGCCGGCAGCCCCGACACCGCGAAGATTCGCGCGTGGGCCAAGGAGAACGGCTACGACGTGAACGACCGCGGTCGTGTGCCCGCCACCGTGAAGGCCGCCTACGAGGACGCGAACCGCTGAGGCGACCGCTGCTGAGGCGCCGGGCCACCGGTCCGGGCACTCAGCAGCCGCACCCGGTGGCACTCCGCCGCGGCGGCGGCCACGAGGCGGACCAGGCAGGGGGCGTCCGCACCGCCCCAGGGCGCGGACCGCAGGGCCGGCAGCGAGGACTCGACCTCGCGGCCCGGCACGGGCGCCCGCAGCCAGACCGCGGCGCCCGGCGCGCCGGAACCGCCCCGCCCCGGGGGAAGGGGCGCGGTCATCCGGCCGTCGGTGCCCAGGATCGCGAGATCCAGTGAGATCCCGCCCCACTCGAGCCAGTCGAGCAGCCCAGGGAGCTCCTCCGCGCTCCCCGCGGCCACGAGCAGCCGCATCCGGCGCCCCATCAGGGCCACCGGACCCGTCGCGGCGCCCATCCGGCGCAGCACGCCCCGGCCGGCCGTGGCGGGCAGCTCCAGGACGTCGAAGCGCAGCCCCGTGACCAGCTGCACCGGGGGGCCGGCCACCGCCGCCCAGCCGAGTTCGTGCTCGTACCACCGCACCAGACCGCCGGCGTCGTCGCCGGTGCCGTCGAGCGGCGAGCGGGGAAACGGGACGGTGAAGGCCATGCCCGGCGCAACTCCCGCGCACCCCTCTTGGTTACGCCCGAGGCCCCGTCCGCGGTGACGTACGGTCCCGTTCCGGATGCGCAAGGTGTCCGTGATGGGGCGTACGGGCGCATTCGGCAGCGCAAGGTTGTTCGCTGGTAGCGGAGGGAACCGGGGTGCGCCGCATGGAGTGTCAGTGCTTACGGGTAAGACATTCCTAGTGGAGAGGGGCGACTCGCGGGCTTCGGCGTCTCACGTTCGCCATCGGCGTACTCAAGGCGCGGCTAACTACTTGGCCTGCGGGAACATCGTCTCGCACCATCGGGTTGGAGCATTTGTCGGTTGTTCGGCGGCAGGTCTCCCCGCGGAAGAGGGGTGATCCGGACGGATGTCGGCAGTTGGAATGAGCGGTCCCCGCTTGCGGGACTAAGCTGCGGAAGGACAGGGAGGGGATCGACCCCTAACTGACTGACCGCTCTGAGGAGCGATTAACGATGTTCGAGAGGTTCACCGACCGCGCGCGGCGGGTTGTCGTCCTGGCTCAGGAAGAAGCCCGGATGCTCAACCACAACTACATCGGCACCGAGCACATCCTTCTGGGCCTTATCCACGAGGGTGAGGGTGTCGCCGCTAAGGCCCTGGAGAGCCTCGGGATTTCGCTCGAGGCGGTCCGCCAGCAGGTGGAGGAGATCATCGGTCAGGGGCAGCAGGCCCCGTCCGGGCACATCCCCTTCACTCCTCGTGCCAAGAAGGTCCTGGAGCTCTCGCTCCGCGAGGCCCTCCAGCTCGGCCACAACTACATCGGCACCGAGCACATCCTGCTCGGCCTGATCCGCGAGGGCGAGGGCGTCGCCGCCCAGGTCCTCGTGAAGCTGGGCGCCGACCTCAACCGGGTGCGGCAGCAGGTCATCCAGCTGCTCTCCGGCTACCAGGGCAAGGAAGCCGCCACGGCCGGCGGCCCTGCCGAGGGCACCCCCTCGACGTCCCTGGTCCTCGACCAGTTCGGCCGGAACCTCACCCAGGCGGCCCGCGAATCCAAGCTCGACCCGGTCATCGGGCGCGAGAAGGAGATCGAGCGGGTCATGCAGGTGCTGTCCCGCCGCACCAAGAACAACCCGGTCCTCATCGGCGAGCCCGGCGTCGGCAAGACCGCCGTCGTCGAGGGCCTGGCGCAGGCCATCGTCAAGGGCGAGGTGCCCGAGACCCTCAAGGACAAGCACCTCTACACCCTGGACCTCGGCGCGCTGGTCGCCGGCTCCCGCTACCGCGGTGACTTCGAGGAGCGCCTGAAGAAGGTCCTCAAGGAGATCCGCACCCGCGGCGACATCATCCTGTTCATCGACGAGCTCCACACCCTCGTGGGTGCGGGTGCCGCCGAGGGCGCGATCGACGCCGCCAGCATCCTCAAGCCGATGCTGGCCCGCGGTGAGCTCCAGACCATCGGTGCCACCACGCTCGACGAGTACCGCAAGTACCTGGAGAAGGACGCGGCCCTCGAGCGCCGCTTCCAGCCCATCCAGGTCGCCGAGCCGTCGCTGCCGCACACCATCGAGATCCTCAAGGGTCTGCGCGACCGGTACGAGGCCCACCACCGGGTCTCCATCACCGACGAGGCCCTCGTCCAGGCCGCGACCCTGGCCGACCGGTACATCTCGGACCGCTTCCTCCCGGACAAGGCGATCGACCTGATCGACGAGGCCGGCTCCCGGATGCGCATCCGCCGGATGACCGCGCCGCCGGACCTCCGCGAGTTCGACGAGAAGATCGCCGGCGTCCGCCGGGACAAGGAGTCCGCGATCGACTCGCAGGACTTCGAGAAGGCCGCCTCTCTCCGTGACAAGGAGAAGCAGCTCCTCGCCGCGAAGGCCAAGCGCGAGAAGGAGTGGAAGGCCGGCGACATGGACGTCGTGGCCGAGGTCGACGGCGAGCTGATCGCCGAGGTCCTCGCGACCGCCACGGGCATCCCGGTCTTCAAGCTGACCGAGGAGGAGTCCAGCCGCCTGCTCCGCATGGAGGACGAGCTCCACAAGCGCGTCATCGGCCAGAAGGACGCCGTCATCGGCCTGTCGCGGGCGATCCGTCGTACGCGTGCCGGTCTGAAGGACCCGAAGCGCCCCGGTGGCTCGTTCATCTTCGCCGGCCCGTCCGGTGTCGGTAAGACCGAGCTTTCGAAGGCCCTCGCCGAATTCCTCTTCGGCGACGAGGACGCGATGATCTCCCTCGACATGTCGGAGTTCAGCGAGAAGCACACGGTTTCCCGTCTCTTCGGTTCGCCGCCCGGATACGTCGGCTACGAAGAGGGCGGCCAGCTCACCGAGAAGGTGCGCCGCAAGCCGTTCTCCGTCGTCCTCTTCGACGAGGTCGAGAAGGCCCACCCCGATATCTTCAATTCCCTTCTCCAGATCCTGGAGGACGGTCGCCTGACCGACTCCCAGGGCCGGGTCGTGGACTTCAAGAACACGGTCATCATCATGACGACCAACCTCGGGACCAGGGACATCTCGAAGGGCTTCAACCTCGGCTTCGCGGCCCAGGGCGACACGAAGTCCAACTACGAGCGGATGAAGGCGAAGGTCAGCGACGAGCTGAAGCAGCACTTCCGCCCCGAGTTCCTCAACCGTGTGGACGACATCATCGTCTTCCCGCAGCTGACGCAGGACGACATCCTCCAGATCGTCGACCTGATGATCGGCCGCGTCGACGAGCGCCTGAAGGACCGGGACATGGGCATCGAGCTCTCCCAGTCCGCGAAGGAGCTGCTCGCCAAGAAGGGCTACGACCCCGTGATGGGCGCCCGGCCGCTGCGCCGGACGATCCAGCGCGAGATCGAGGACACGCTGTCGGAGAAGATCCTCTTCGGCGAGCTGCGCCCCGGTCACATCGTGGTCGTGGACACGGAGGGCGAGGGCGAAGCCCGCACGTTCACCTTCCGCGGCGAGGAGAAGTCGGCCCTGCCCGACGCCCCGCCGATCGAGGCCACGGGCGGCACCGGCCCGAACCTCTCGAAGGACGCGTAAGGCGTAGCGCCTGAGCAAAGGGGCGGCCCCGGAACCTGATGGTTTCGGGGCCGCCCCTTTCGGCGTGCTCAGGTGAGGATGCGCACGGTGGGCGCGAGGTGCTCGGTGCCCGTCAGCTCCAGGCCGTCGGCTTGGAGCACGGCCAGGCCTTCCAGCCCCGCCAGCGAGGCCACGTCCACCTCGTGCCCGGGGTCGAAGAAGAGCGCGAGCTGCCGGAGTCCGGGAAACGACCGCACGACCTTCTCGAACGGCAGCGTCTTCTCGCCGTAGAGGGCGACCACGAGCTCGCTGATCCAGGGGAGGACGGCATCCTCGGGGAGCGATTCGAGATCCACGCTCGTGACGGTGAGGTACCGGACCTGCGTCAGCAGGGTCGCCTCCCGCCAGTCGTGCGCCGTGAGCCCGTGGGCTTCCCAGAGGGTGAGGTAGCGGAGCAGGGAGGCGGAGCGGAGGGCACCGATGCCTTCCTCCGGCCAGGAGCCGAAGGCGAGCATCCGCAGGGGAGCCTCGGAGGGGAGGTCGCTCACGCGCCAGAAAGGGGCGTAGGGGAGCTCCAAGGTCAGCATGTCGAGCCGGGTGAGGCCGGCGAGCGCGGTGAGGTCGGGGTCGTCGTCCTCGCGCGTCAGGGACAGCATGGGCGGGTCGCAGGCGGCCAGGAGGTCGCGCAGCGCCTCCGCCGAGACACCGGCGCCGATATCCAGCCGGTCGGGGGCTATGCCGAGCCGCACCAGCTCGGCCGCCTGACCGTCGTGCACGACGGTGAAGTGGAGATCGGTCGGGTCGATGACGGCGATGACCGCCTCGGCGTACGCGCGGGCGTCGAAGCGCTGCCACCCCCAGACGAGCTGGGAGCGGACGCGGAGCGTGGACCCGCGGGCGAAGCGGGCCAGGTAGGGGATGGCGGCGTCCGAGGGGATGTGCGTCGCGGTGGTCACCGCCATGAGGGCCTCTTCGTCCCCCAGCCCTTCCGGGCCCGGGAGCAGGTCCAGCACGATGCGGCCCACCGTCGCCAGCTCGCGGGCCTCGTCGGCCGTCCGGGGCGGGACCAGCTCCGCCGCGCGGGCCAGCACCTGCTCCCGTACCTCAGGCGTCACCTCGGTCGCGTGGTTCAGCGCGGTCGCCGCCAGGATCAGGAGGCGGAGCTGGTCCCGGCGGTCCTCGGCGTCGTCCGCCGCCTTGAGCAGCTCGCGGAGGATCTCCGCGCACTCGTGGGGGCGGGCGTGGCCCACCGCCATGCGGATGACGTCCTCCCAGGTGTCGTCCGTGGCGTGGTCGATCAGGACGCCGATGTCCCAGTGGTCCACCAGGGCCTTGGCGGCCAGGTAGTCCTGGAAGGTGCGGTGGACGAAATCGATGGTGTCGGCGGTCGGCTCACGGAGCAGGCCGCTGCGGTGGAGGAGGTGGGCGAAGACCCGGTCCGGGGCGTAGGCGGACGCCTCGACCATGGCGGGGACCGCCTCCGCGATGACCGATTCGGCGTGGCCGCGGTCCATCTGGAGCCGGCCGTTCCGTGTGAGCCAGTAGGCGAGCCGCTGGACCAGCTGGATCTGCGGGGCCGCGTCCAGGTCGATCCCGTACGGGTTCTCCATGCCCCGCTCCCGGTCGCGGCGGGACAGGAGCATCGACAGCGCGGACTCGTAGAGCGCCTTGCGGCCCCGGGGCAGGTAGCCGCGCCGGTCGAGATGCAAGGCGCAGACGAGGCCGCACATCAGGGGGTTGGTGGCGAGCTGGGCGACGTGTTCCGTGGTGCGGAGCGCGTCGAGGAGCTGCTGCTCGTACGGCTCCGCCTCGGGCCCGGCGGCCCGGTGCCAGCGGTGTACGAAGGTGGCGACCTCGGTGCGGGACATGGGGGAGAGGGCCAGGTCGGTGAAGCCGTCCCGGGCCAGCCAGTCGTTGCCCACGGCGGTGGGGCGGGCGGTCACGAGCCAGCGGTTGCCCTCGTACGCGCTGAGCAGGTCGCGGAGCCACTCACGGGCCCGGCCGCGCTCGGTCTCGGGAATCTCGTCGATGCCGTCGACGAGGACCAGGCCCCGCCCGGCAGCCAGGACCCGGTCGGCCCAGCCTTCGGGCGCGGTGAGCGGGCAGCCGGCGGCGGAGAGGAAGCGGTCGGGGGCCGGGAGCCGCTCGCCGTGGCGGGTGAGGGTGCGCAGGGGGAGGACGAAGGGGACGCGGCCGTAGAGGTACGCCATGCCGTCCGCGCGGTCGTCCGAGGCGGCGGAGACGGTCAGCCACTGGACGAGGGTGGTCTTGCCCGAGCCGGCCAGGCCCCGTAGGAGGACCTTGTCGTGGCGGGCGAGGACGTGGTCGGCGCGGAGGTGGGTCTTGGCGAGTTCCTGCCGTACGGGAGCGGGGGTCGTCGGCTCGGCGGGTCCCGCCGCCTCAAGGGACAGGTACGCCACGTCCAGCGGCCACTCCTTCGCCGAGTGGTGCAGATCGATGCCGTAGATCGTCAGGCTGCCGTGCTTCCTCGCCAGGTGCGCCAGGTAGCGGCGCTCGAAGGCGGCGTCCTGTGCGGTCGTGGCCGCGGTCCCGGTGAGAAGCGTGTCCACCTTCACGATCAGCTCCGCCTGCCTCCGCGTCTGCTCCACCAGGCTCCGGGCGACGAACGTCGAGCGCTGGGTGAAGAACTCCAGGATGTGGAGGCAGGCCCACTCGGTCATCGACTCCAGGTAGAGGACCGAGTCGGTGGAGAGGCCGTCGGGGGCCGGGGCCGCCGCCCGTAGGCGGCGGGCGAGGTCGCGGTGGCCGAGGCGGACCGCCTGGACGTCGTCCATGTCGAGGTCGCCGAGGGCGAGGAGGACTGTCCCCAGGGTGTGGACGACGGCCTCGCTCTCGTCGGCAGGGAACGGCGCCTCGCCGGGTGCGCCGCCCGAGCGCTCGACGAGGGTGGCGGCGAGCTTCCGGACGTCCTTCTCCGTGAGCGTGCGCTTCTCGCCGCGGAAGGAGACCAGGGAGGAGAGCCGGACGGCGCGGGCCCCGCCCGTCAGCCCGGCCCCTGGACCGTCGCTGACCAGCAATTTCTTCAGCAGTGGGCCGATCGCGGCCGAGGCGAGGCGGGTGCCGATGAGTGCCGGTTCCATGTCTGTCCCCCTGAAGATCCCCGAATCGGCCAGCGTAGTGCGGGACGGCCTTCCGGAGGGCTCGGTTGCGTGACCCAGGTCCCATTCGCGGGCGGCGCCGGGTGACAAGGCGCACAGGCGTTTCGAGGGGTACTAAGTGGAATAGTGGCGACCTTTGCGAGTGATTCGGACGTTTAGGGATCAACCGCCGGGTCTTTAGTCCCGGAGGGTCCCGAACCGGGCAGTGCGTGGCCTTTCGGGCGGTTCCGACCGCCCGCCACGTGCGGATAAACCGCTTCCCTTGTGGCGGTATGTCCGGTTTCAGGAGTTGAAGCCAAGGCCGTCAAGAGCCGATCTCCCCCGGAGATCGCTACGACGCAATGTCGTAGATGGGGTGTTTTGGGCTGGGCGGGGGTCCGGGTTACCAAGGATGAGCAAGCCCGACGCCAAGCACCGTTCGCGTCGGGTCCCGTACTTCCCGGAGGTTTTCCCCCGTATGTCGAAGCGCGTCATGAACCCCGCCGCCCGTATCACCGCCGTTGCTCTCGCCACCGCGGGTCTGGGAGCGTCGCTGGTGGCCGGAGCAGGGTCCGCCTTCGCCGCCGAGGGCAAGGCCGTCGCCCCGGTCGCGGCGACCGCGGCCGCCGCCGTCGCGGCGCAGGCCGAGACCCAGGCCCACGTCGCCGCCCAGGTGAAGGCCGCCGCCGCGAAGGCTGCTGCCGCCAAGACCGCCGCCAAGACCGCCGCCAAGGCCGCCACCAAGACCGTCGCCGTGAAGGCCACGCCCGTGAAGGCCGCCAAGAAGGCGACCCCGTCCTGGGTCAAGCCGGTCGCCTCGTACACCCTGAGCGCCAGCTACAACCAGGGCGGCGCCATGTGGGCCCACAAGCACTCCGGCCAGGACTTCGCCGTCCCGACCGGCACCCCGGTCAAGGCCGCGGGCACCGGCACCGTCGTGAAGGCCGGCCCGAACGGCGGCGGCGACGGCCCCGCGTACGGCAACGCGATCGTCGTCAAGCACGCCAACGGCACGTACTCGCAGTACGCGCACCTCTCGAAGATCAAGGTCAACGTCGGCCAGAAGGTCGCCGCCGGCCAGCAGATCGCCCTTTCGGGCAACACCGGCAACTCCTCCGGTCCCCACCTGCACTTCGAGATCCGCACGACCCCGAACTACGGCTCCTCCGTGAACCCGGCCGCCTTCCTGCGGTCCCACGGCGTCAGCATCTGACCCGAGGAACCCTTCAGCGCGCTCCGTGCGCCTGGGTGAGCAGATCGAGGGCGACCTCGAGGACGGCCGCGCGCTTGTCCTCGGAGTCGCCCTCGACGTTGTCCATGAAGAACATCCCCGCGTGGAGCGTGAAGATCGCGCTCACGCAGCGCACCCGGTCGAGCACGGCGAAGTCGGGCTCCTGGATCAGGCCGCTCAGTTCGAGCATCCGCTCCTTGAAGGTCAGGCCGATGCTCAGCTCGCGGACGGCCGCCTGGTTCTCCTGCATGAAGCGGAACAGCGGGTACGCGCCGATCAGGGACGCCTGGTAGCGGCGGAGGATCTCCTCCCTGACCTCCAGCGTGCGCGGCTGCTCCCGCGCCCAGACGATCAGCTCGTCCACGGGCCTGGTGAGGTCCTGGAAGATGCCGATGATGATGTCTTCCTTGGTCTTGAAGTGGTAGTACAGCGCGGCCTTGGTGACGTCGAGGTGCTCGGCGATCTCGCGCAGCGAGGTCTTCTCGTAGCCCTGCTGGGCGAAGAGTTCGAGGGCCACGTCCTGGATGCGCTGGCGGGTGTTGCCTCGTGCCTGGGCCATGACTGCTCTCGCTCTCCGACTTTACTTACTTGACGACCGGCTAGTTCCGGGTCTACCGTCCCCATCCTAGTAACTAGCCGGGCGGCAAGTAAGGGGATGGCGATGGCGACCACAGAGGCGGGGCAAGCGGTCGAGGGGAAGGCGCCGCCGGCACGCAGCGTCCGCGTCGTCCTCCTCGCCCTGATGATCGCGATGCTGCTCGCGATGCTGGACAACATGATCATCGGCACCGCGATGCCGACCATCGTCGGCGAGCTCGGCGGCCTGGAGCACCTCTCCTGGGTCGTCACCGCCTACACCCTGGCCACCGCCGCCTCCACCCCGCTCTGGGGCAAGGTCGGCGACATGTTCGGACGCAAGGGCGTCTTCCTCACCTCGATCGTGATCTTCCTGATCGGCTCGGCGCTCAGCGGCATGGCCCAGGACATGGGCCAGCTCATCGGCTTCCGCACGATCCAGGGCCTCGGCGCCGGCGGCCTCATGGTCGGCGTCATGGCCATCATCGGCGACCTGATCCCGCCCCGCGAGCGCGGCAAGTACCAGGGCATGATGGCCGGCGTCATGGCCCTCGCCATGATCGGCGGACCGCTCGTCGGCGGCACCATCACCGACCACTGGGGCTGGCGCTGGTCCTTCTACATCAACCTGCCGCTCGGCGCCGTCGCCCTCGCCATGGTCACCACCGTCCTGCACCTGCCGAAGAAGCAGCGGGCCACGGGCACCCGGATCGACTTCCTCGGTGCCGGACTCCTGACCGCCGGCATCACCGCGATCGTCCTCGTCACCACTTGGGGCGGTACGGAGTACGCCTGGAGCTCGGCCACCATCGTCGGCCTCGCCGTCGGCGGAGCCGCCGCTCTCGCCGCCTTCCTGTGGGTGGAGACCAAGGCCGACGACCCGATCGTGCCGCTGCACATCTTCCGCAGCCGCAACTTCACCCTGATGTCCCTGATCGGCTTCATCACCGGCTTCGTGATGTTCGGCGCGGTCCTCTACCTGCCGATCTTCCAGCAGTCCGTCCAGGGCGCCTCGGCGACCAACTCGGGCCTGCTGCTCCTGCCGATGCTGATGGCGATGATGGTCGTCTCGCTGGTCGTCGGCCGGTTCACCACCAGCACCGGCAAGTACAAGATCTTCCCGATCGTCGGCGGCGTCCTCATGACGGCCGGCCTCTTCCTCCTCGCCCAGATGGACACCGGCACCTCGCGGCTGACCTCCGGCGTCTACATGGCCGTCCTCGGTGCCGGCATGGGCTTCCTCATGCAGATCACCATGCTCGTCGCGCAGAACAGCGTCGAGATGAAGGACATGGGCGTCGCCTCCTCCTCCACCACCCTCTTCCGGACGCTCGGCTCCTCCTTCGGCGTCGCGATCATGGGCGCGCTCTTCACGAGCCGCGTCCAGGACGAGATGGCGGCGCGCGGCGGGTCCGGGCTCACGGAGCGGACCGCGCAGCTCGACGCGGCGAGCCTGGCGAAGCTGCCGGAGGACCTGCGCGAGGCCTACCAGTACGCGGTCTCCGTCGGCACCCACTCCGCCTTCGTGGTCGCCGCGGCGGTCTCCGTCCTCGGCTTCGTCCTCGCCCTCTTCGTCAAGGAGGTGGCGCTGCGCGGCGCGGGACCGGCGGAGCCGAAGGCGACGGCGGGCGACGACGCCCCGAAGGTCGCCGAGACGGTCTGACGTTCGCGTGTACGACGGTGGGGCCGGTCCCAGTACAGGGGCCGGCCCCACCGTCGTATCCGCTCCGCGGACCGCGTCAGTTCGGCAGCTGTCCCAGCATCGGGAAGCTGCCCGTGTTCGTCGGCGCGTGGTCCGGCAGCCACAGCACCGCGATCGCGCCGCCGACCCCCTCGGGCGCCGCCGCGGAGGCGACGTTCCGGAAGGTCAGCCGGGCGCCGAGGACCCGCGCCTGGCCCGCCGCGATCGTCAGCCCCAGGCCGTGGCCCTGGCCCGCGCGGTCGCTCGTCCCCGTACGGAAGCGGCTCGGGCCCTCCTTGAGGAGCGCCTCGGGGAAGCCCGGACCGTGGTCGCGGACCCGGACGACCCGGCCCTCGACGGTGACCTCCACCGGCGTCTTGCCGTGCTTCGCCGCGTTCGCTAGGAGATTGCCCAGGATCCGTTCGAGGCGGCGCGGGTCGGTGTTCACCCAGGACTCGTGGACGACCCGGACGGCCACGTCCGGATCGAGCGACCGGACCCGCCGCTCCACGAACTCGCCGAGCGCGATCTCCTGGAGCTCGGCCCGCTCCGACGCGCTGTCGAGCCGGGCCACCTCCAGGACGTCCTCGACCAGCGTCCGCATCGCCTGCGCCCGGTCCCGTACGAGCTCGGTCGGACGCCCCGGCGGCAGCAGCTCGGCCGCCGTGAGCAGACCGGTCACCGGGGTGCGGAGCTCGTGCGCGATGTCCGCGGTGACCCGGCGTTCGGCCTGGATGCGTTCGTTCAGGGCGTCGGTGAGGGCGTCGATCGCGCGGGCCAGCTCGTCGGTCTCGTCCCGGACGACCCCGCCGATCGCGTCCCGCACGCGGACGTCCGTGTTGCCCTGGGCGACCCGCCCGGCCGCGGCGGCGGCCTTCCGCAGCCGCCGCGAGAGCTGGCCGCCGATGAGCACGCCGAGCGCGCAGCCGCCGAAGACCACCGAGACCGAGCCGATGACGAGCGCCCGGTCCAGATCGCCCATGATCGCCGCGCTGCGGTCGGCGAAGGGGATGTGCAGCGACAGCACGTCGCCGTTGGCGAGCGGCACCGCGGCCCACACGTCGGGCGGCCCGCCGTGCCGGTGTTCCTGCACGTAGGTGCCGCGCCGCCGGTCCCGCATCAGCTGGTCGAGCTGGGCCGGCAGCGCCGGGTCGTTGATCTTCGTGCCGAAGCGGGGCTCCTTCGGCTTCGAGGTCTCGTACATCCGCTGGGCGAAGAGCAGCCGCTCCATCTGCACCTCGCGCGCGTTGTCGAGCATCGAGATGCGGGCGGCGTTGTGCACGACCACGCTCAGCGTGACCGCGATGAGCGCGCCCACCGCCGCGATGGCGACGGCGATCTTCCAGCGGACGCCGGTGCGCAGGGCGCGCGGCTTGACGGGTCGGAGAGACACCCTGGTCCTAGGGGCTGTCTTGTCGATCATGCCGGGCTCGCGGCGTCTGGCACCGCGCCTCGCCGCGTTGTCGTCACTCGCCATGACTCCGCCATGACTCCCTCCTCCGCCTTGCGATGCACGGCACCGGACGCCGCTCCCTGATCCGGCCTGATCGACAAGACACCCCCTAGCCCTTGAGCTTGTAGCCGAAGCCCCGGACCGTCTCGATCCGGTCCTGGCCGATCTTGGCGCGCAGTCGCTGCACGTGGACGTCCACGACCCGGGTGTCGCCGCCCCAGCCGTAGTCCCAGACCCGCTCCAGGAGCTTGTCCCGGGACAGCACGGTGCCCGGCGCCGACGAGAACTCCAGGAGGAGCCGCATCTCGGTCGGGGTCAGCGCCACCGGCGTCCCGTCCTTGCGGACCTCCATGCCCTCGGTGTCGACCTCCAGGTCGCCGAAGGCGAGCAGCCCGCCGCCGTCCGCCGCGTCGTCCCCGCGCTCGTCGGCGCCGCCCGCGTGCCCGAAGCGCCGCAGGACGGCCCGGATGCGGGCCATGAGGACGGAGCCGTCGAAGGGCTTCGTGACGTAGTCGTCGGCCCCGGCCTCCAGGCCGAGGACGACGTCGATCGAGTCGGCGCGCGCCGACAGCATGATCACGGGCACGGTCGACTCGTCGCGGATGCGGCGGCAGAGGCTGACGCCGTCCATGCCCGGCAGCATCACGTCGAGGAGGGCGATGTCCGGCCGCTGCGCCCGGAAGGCGTCCAGGCCGGAGAGCCCGTCGGGCATCGCGGTGACCCGGAAGCCGTCCCGCTCCAGGGCGAGCTGGGTGGCCTCACGGATGACGTCGTCGTCCTCGACGAACAGGACATGTGTTTCGGCCATCGTGCGCGCCCTTCGGGGTTCTCTGCCGGTGCTCGGTCGTGCGGTGGTCGGGGTGCGGCGGGCGCCTCAGCTCGGGGAGGGCTCGCTCGGCGCCGGCTCCACGGCGGCCTCGCCGTCCCCGACGGCGCGGCTGTAGTCGTTGTGCACCCAGTCGTGCTGGGTGAACCTGTTCCCCGACCAGCGGTACGTGATCACGTCCTCGCCCGAGGGATACGCGACCGGGTCGCCCTTCGCGTACACCTGCTTGGTGACGACCAGGTCGCCCCGGTCGATCGTGGCGTAGACCGCGGCGTCCTCCGCCATGAACACGTTCTCGTACCGGTTGCTCTGCTTCCGGTAGACGTACGTGCCGATGCCGACCGCATCACCGCAGGTCATCACGTTGACGACGACGTCGGGAGCGGCGCTGCCCGTGAGATTGCCGTAGGAGGCGTCCACCGGATAGGCGTCCGCGACGCACGGCTTCAGATCGTCCTTGAGCCGCTCGCCGATCTTCGGGTCGGCCTTGAGCAGCGCGATCGGATCCACCCGCTCGGCGGACTGCGGACCGCTCGGGGCGGCGGGGGAGGAGGGGCTGGGCGCCGCCGCCGCGGTCTCGTCGACGCGGGCAGCGCCCTCGTCGCGGGAGCCCGTGCCGCCGGTGGAGCAGGCGGCCATGGACAGCCCGACGGCGACGAGCCCGGCCACCGCCGTGATGCTCGCCGCCTTGGCCGTACGGTGCGGGCGGCGCCGCCCGGTGCCGTACCGGTCGTCGCCGCTCGTCCCGCCGCCGTGCACTCCACGGCCGTGTTCTCTGCCGCCGTGCACTCCGCCGCCGTGTTCTCCGCCGTCGTCGGATCCGGCTTCTCTACCGTCGTCGGATTCGGCGTCTAGGCCGCGCACCGCCCCCGCCCCCCTTCGTCACCTCGTACTGCCGTCCGCTCTCCCGTCCGGCCCAGGGCGCGGGCGTCGAGGTCGCGGCTCTCCAGCTCCTGGCGGAGCCGGGCCAGCGCGCGGTGGAGCGTCGACTTCACCGTACCCGTCGACATCCCGAGCGCCGCCGCCGTCTCCTCCGTGCTCATCTGCTCCCAGTGACGCAGGACGACGACGCTGCGCTGCTTCGGGGCGAGGACCTTCAGGATGTCCATGAGGAGGGCCCGGTCGGCGTGCTGCTCGGTCGGGTCGTCGACGCTCGCGTCGGGAAGCTGCTCGGTGGGCACCTCTTCGAGCTTGCGGGAGCGCCACCACTCGGTACGGGTGTTGATCATGACCCGGCGCAGGTAGGCGTCGGCGAGGGACTTGTCGGCGATGCCGTCCCAGCGGCCGTACGTCCGCGCCAGCGCGGTCTGGAGGAGGTCCTGGGCGTCGACCGGGTCGGGGACGAGACGACGGGCACTCCGCAGCAGCGCGTCCTGCCGCGTGCGTACGTACTCCTCGAAGTCGAGCACCTCTCCGTGCCTCATCCGAACCGCCTCCATCCCCGTGACCAGCCATTTCCTCGTGTCGTGGACGACGCTACGGAGGAGTTGTCACGGGGTTGTGCGGGGCAGCCGTCGGTGGACGCACGGCTACCCATCGGTTGTGTAACAGCGGGAACGGAAGAGGTTTGGCGGCGACCGCGTCAGGAGAGCGGCAGGCGGTAGCGCCCGTCCTCCAGCGGCTCGACCAGACCGTCCGCGACCAGGCCGTCCAGGGCCCTGGTCCGCTGCATCGGCTCGTCCCACACCGCGTCCAGGGCGTCCTGGCCGACCGGATCCGTCGATTCGCGCAGTACGGCGAGGAGCCGGCCCCGCACCTGCCGGTCCGTGCCCGCGTACGTCTGACCGCGCCGCGGCGGGCCGTCGTGCGCCGGCTTCCCCGCCAGCTGCCAGGCGCAGCGCTCGGCGATCGGGCAGCGCCCGCAGTCCTCGTTCCGCGCCGTGCACACCAGCGCGCCCAGCTCCATCGAGGCCGCGGCCCAGCGGGAGGCCGTCGCCTCGTCCTCCGGGAGCAGCGCCCGGGCGAGCCGGCGCTCGGCGGCCGTGGTCGCGTTCGGCGGGTACTGGACGCCGGTCGCCGCCCGCGCGAAGACCCGGCGCACATTGGTGTCCAGGACCGCGTGCCGCTGCCCGTAGGCGAAGGAGGCCACCGCGGCCGCCGTGTACTCGCCGATCCCGGGCAGCGCGAGCAGCTGCCCGTGGTCGCGCGGGACGTCGCCGCGGTGCCGTTCCGTTATGGCCGTCGCCGCCGCGTGGAGGCGCAGGGCCCGGCGCGGATAGCCGAGCCTGCCCCAGGCGCGCACCGCCTCGCCGGGGGCCTCCGCGGCCAGGTCGGCCGGGCGAGGCCAGCGCGCGAGCCACTGCTCGTACACCGGCAGGACCCGGACGACGGGGGTCTGCTGGAGCATGAACTCGCTGACCATCACCCCCCAGGCTCCGGCCTCGGGGCGGCGCCAGGGCAGGTCACGGGCGTGCCGGTCGAACCAGGCGAGGACGGGCCCGTGCAGCTCCGGGGGGAGAGAAGGAGGTACGGGGGCCGTGGGACCGGGGGGAGTGTCGATGGAAGTCATGGCACCCCGATCCTGGCACGTCCGCGGCGCGATCAGCGCGCGCCGTGGCGCGCGCGCTCGGACCGGTCGGCGTGCGTGGAGGCGTGCGCAACGGAGTGCGCCGCCGCGTGCGCCCTGGGGCCGCGCCCCGCGCACCACACGACGGCCGAGCTCCGGCTCGACCTGGCCGTCTCCACGAGCGACCGCACCGGCCGCTCCGCGGCCCGCATGACGACGAAGGCGACCAGGGCGCCGAGCAGCAGGCCGACGGTCACGTCGTGCGGGTAGTGCACGCCGACGAAGACCCGGGAGAACGCCATGAGCAGCGCCATGGGCACGGTCAGCCAGACCATCCCGCGCCAGGACAGGGCGAGCGCGATGGCGGCGGCGCCCGCGATGGCCGAGTGGTTGCTCGGGAAGGACCAGTCGCCGTACGGCGGGCACTCCACGAGCGCGGCCGGCGCCCCGACGACCGCGCGGCACGGCCGTTCCTCGTCGACCAGCGACTTCAGCGCCTCGCTCACCACGTAACCGAAGGCGGTGGCGAGCGGGGCGAGCAGCGCGAGCGCCATCAGCCGGCTCGATCCGTCACGGGAGCGCCACCAGCCGGCCAGGAACAGCACGCCGAAGAGCAGCAGTCCTGCCTCGGTCCACACCTCCGCCAGCCACTGGAACCAGTGCGGGGTGGAGTGGGCGAAGTCGGCGACGTCGAGGTAGAGCCGATCGGAGAGGTCGAGGAGGGAGTCCATGGTGGATGACGCTAACCGGAATTCGGGGCTCGCCGCCCCGGGCCAACGGCCAGAGCGACCCCCGACGAAAGTGGGGGGCCCGCCGGATCCCGGCGATTCCCCACCGCTTCAGGCCTGTTCCGGAAAAGTTCCCGGCCCGGACGGATGTGATCATCGGCAAAACTTGTTGCCTGGGGCGGCGGGTGGGGCGGGAGTTGGGCCGGATCTCTCGTAAGGTTCGGGTCGTGGGATCTTTGCGCAATCCGGTCGGGCCGCTTCCCTCCACCATCTACTGGCGACGGAGGGCGGTCGCGCTGTGCCTGGTGGCGGTTCTCGCCCTGCTCGCCGTCTGGGCCGTCAGCTCGGGTGACGGCGGCGGGAAGAAGGCGAACGACGCCGCCAACGGCTCGTCGCCCACACCCCCTTCGATCACCCCCGGCCCCTCCGGCACCGGTCCGGCCATCAGCCAACAGCCCGGCGGCCGCGACGAGTCGGACGAATCCGGCGAGACGTCGGGCGACGGCGGCAGCGGCGGTGACGGCGGTGACGGCGGCGGCTCCGCCGGGTCCGGTACGGACGCGGGCGCGGGCTCCGGTTCGGGCACCGACGGCGGTACGGACGCGGGCGCGGGCGGCACCGGTGGCACCGGCAAGAACGGCGACACCGACGGCGCGGGCGGCGACGGTGGCGCGGGCACCGGCGCGGGACAGCAGGTTCCGGCCAATTCTCCGCTCCCGAACTGCCCTGCCGGAGCACTCCAGTTGACCCTGCGCAGCGCCAAGCTCTCCTACGAGGCGGGAGAGAAGCCCCGCTTCCACCTCGTCGCCAAGAACACCTCGAAGGCCGGCTGCAAGGCCGACTTCGGGCCGCGCAGCGCGGTTCTGACGATCAGCGACAAGCAGGCCGACGCGGTCTGGGCCTCCGACGACTGCCCGCGCCCCGGCAACCCGCTCCTGCTGAGCGTCCCCGCGGGGGCCACGGTCACCCACACCGTGGAATGGGACCGCGGGCGCAGCGCGCCCCGGTGCGCCACCGCCCCGGCGGGCCAGGCCGGCCCCGGCACCTACCTGGTGGAGGCCACGATGGCGGGCGCGAAGGTGCCCCCGGCCTCGTTCACGCTGGCCAAGGACTAAGAGCCGGTTCCGGGCCCGTACGACACGGGCCCGGCCGCGGGATCAGACGTACCGCTCCAGGATCGACGACTCCGCCAGCCGCGAGAGGCCCTCGCGGACGCTGCGGGCGCGGGCCTCGCCGACGCCGTCGACGGTCTGGAGGTCGTCGACACTCGCCGCGAGGAGCTTCTGCAGCCCGCCGAAGTGCTCCACGAGCCGCTCGATGATCGCGCCAGGCAGCCGCGGCACCTTCGCGAGGAGCCGGTAGCCGCGCGGCGAGACGGCCGAGTCGAGGGTCTCGGGCGAGCCGCTGTAGCCCAGCGCCCTCGCCACGACGGGAAGTTCGAGCAGCTCGGTGTGGCTGAGCGCGTCGAGCTCGGTGAGCGCCTCGGCGACCGTCCGCGAGCGCTTGGCCGTCGGCTCGGGCACGTAGTCCCGGACCACCAGCTCGCGCTCCGGCTCCACGCCCGCGATCAGCTCGTCGAGCTGGAGCGACAGGAGCCGTCCGTCGGTGCCGAGCTCGACCACGTACTCCGCGATCTCGGTGGCGATCCGGCGCACCATCTCCAGTCGCTGGGCGACGGCGGTGACGTCCCGGACCGTCACCAGGTCCTCGATCTCCAGGGCGGAGAGCGTGCCGGCCACCTCGTCGAGCCGGAGCTTGTACCGCTCCAGGGTCGCGAGCGCCTGGTTGGCGCGGGAGAGGATCGCGGCCGACTCCTCCAGGACCCGGCGCTCACCGTTCACGTACAGCGCGATCAGGTGCATCGACTGCGAGACGGAGACGACCGGGAAGTTGCACTGCTTGGAGACCCGGTCCGCCGTGCGGTGGCGGGTGCCGGTCTCCTCGGTGGGGATGGAGGCGTCCGGGACCAGCTGCACACCGGCGCGGTGGATCTTGGTGATGTCCTTGTCGAGGACCAGCGCGCCGTCGAGCTTGCACAGCTCGCGCAGGCGCGTCGCGGCGAACTCGACGTCCAGCACGAAGCCGCCGGTGCACATCGAATCGACCGTTTTGTCCAGGCCGAGCACGATGAGACCGCCGGTGTTCCCCCGGAGGATCCGCTCCAGGCCGTCGCGCAGTGCGGTGCCAGGGGCGACCGCGCTGAGGGCGGCACGCATCAGCGCTTCATTGCCGGAGCCCGCGCCGGACTTCCCGGGAGCTGTTGCCCCGTCCTTCGCTGCCACTGCACTCCTCCGGCTCGTACGGATGGGCGAGACCAGGGCAAAGTCTAGCGACACCACCCCGCCACCCTCCGCCGCGCGCCGGTCAAGGGTGCGCCGGAAGGCCCGCGAGGGACCCCGTTGTGCCCCCTCGCCTACCCCTCAGCATCCCTTGTCTACCCCTCCGCGCCCTTCGCGCCCTTCGCGCCCTCCGCGCGGGGCGCGCGGCGGCCGCGCGGCAGGACGCGCAGGGCGTCGCCCATGTCGGCGACCTCTGTCACCTTCATGCCGGCCGGGACCTTGCCCGGGTCCGGCGGGACCAGCGCGTGCGTGAAGCCCAGCCGGTGCGCCTCGGCCAGCCGGCGCTGGACGCCCGTCACCCGGCGGACCTCGCCCGCGAGCCCGACCTCGCCGATCGCGACCAGGTTCTTCGGCAGCGGGGTGTCGCTCGCCGCGGAGGCGAGGGCGAGCGCGATCGCCAGGTCGGCGGCGGGCTCGGAGAGCTTCACGCCGCCCACGGTCGCGCTGTAGATGTCCCGCTTCCCCAGCGCGCTGATCCGGCCCCGCTGCTCCAGGACCGCCAGCATCATCGAGACCCGGGAGGTCTCCAGGCCGGAGACGGTCCGGCGCGGGGAGGGGATCTGGGAGTCCACGGTCAGCGACTGCACCTCGGCGACGAGCGGCCGGCGGCCCTCCAGGGTGACCGTCAGACAGGTGCCCGGCACGGCCACGTCACGCCGGGTCAGGAAGAGCCCGGACGGATCGGCCAGGCCCGTGATGCCCTCGTCGTGCAGCTCGAAGCAGCCGACCTCGTCGGTCGCCCCGTACCGGTTCTTCACGCCCCGGACCAGCCGCAGCCGCGCGTGCCGGTCGCCCTCGAAACTCAGGACGACGTCGACCAGGTGCTCCAGGAGCCGGGGCCCCGCGATGGCGCCGTCCTTGGTGACGTGGCCGACGAGGAGCGTGGACATGCCCCGCTCCTTGGAGGCCCGGATGAGGGCTCCGGCGACCTCGCGGACCTGCGCCATGCCGCCGGGTGCGCCGTCGATCTCGGGGGAGGCGACGGTCTGCACCGAGTCCATGATCAGCAGCGAGGGCTTCACGGCGTCGAGGTGGCCGAGGACGGCCGACAGATCGGTCTCGGCCGCCAGGTAGAGGTGGTCGCTGAGGGCGTTGATCCGGTCGGCGCGCAGCCGGACCTGGCTCGCGGACTCCTCGCCCGTGACGTACAGCGTGCGGTGCTCGTCGCTCGCCGCCTTGGCCGCCACGTCGAGCAGGAGCGTGGACTTGCCGACGCCGGGCTCGCCGGCGAGCAGCACGACGGCGCCGGGCACCAGGCCCCCGCCGAGGACCCGGTCCAGCTCGTCGACGCCGGTCGAGCGGGCGGTCGCCTGCCGGCCGTCGACCTGCCCGATGGGGAGGGCGGCGGTGGAGACCCGGCCGGCCGCGGTCGTCCGCACCGCGGGCGCGCCGTACTCCTCCACCGTCCCCCAGGCCTGGCACTCGGGGCAGCGGCCGAGCCACTTGGCCGTCTGCCATCCGCACTCGGTGCAGCGGTAGGACGGCCGGTCCTTGGCGGTTTTCGTACGGGCAGCCATGGTCCACACCGTAGCCGCCCCCACTGACAGCGAGGGTCAGGCCCGCGCCCCTCCCCTTTCGAGTGACGGAATGTGAGGTTCCTGTCCCCCTTCGAGCGATAGCTTCACCCGTAAGAATGAGAAGTGTTCAACCGGTACGAAGAGTGCCTCCCGCCCTGCCTACGGTCGCCCCGTGACGAGCAGCAGGCTGGATCCCCCCACACGCACCACCGGCGCACACCGGGCGCTCCGCGGCGCCGCGGAGCAGGGACCGCGCACGCTCGGCCAGCGGCCCCCCGCCCGCTACGAGGCCGCCCTCGACGGCCTCTACACGTACTGCCTCTCCGTGCTCTGCGAGCACGACACGGCCACCGCGGTCCTCGGCGACGTCCTCGCCGTCGCCGAGCGCCACCACGGCCGCTGCCCCTCCGACGAGGAGGGCCGTACGGCCTGGCTGTACGCGCTCGCCCGCTGGGCCTGCCTGCGCAGCCTCGGCGAGCAGCGCCGCAAGCGCCAGGGCGCCCACACCGGCCGCCCCGCCGTCACCGCGCCCGAGCCGCCCCCGGTCTCCGAGGAGACCGCCGAGCGCCGCCGCGCCGAACTGGCCCGCCTCGCCTGGCCCGAGGCCGCCGGCACCACCCCCGAGCAGCGCGAGGCCCTGGAGCTCGCCGTCCGGCACGGCCTGAGCCACCGCCAGGTCGCCGCCGTGCTCTCCCTCGACCCGCTCGCCGCCCGCGAACTCCTCGCCACGGCCGCCTGCGAGGTCGAGCGGACCCGCGCCGCCCTCGCCGTCGTCGAGACCGGCAGCTGCCCCACCGTCGCCCGGCTCACCGGTGACCACCGGGTGCTCCTCTCCGCCGCCCTCCGCGCCGAACTCGTCCGGCACGTCGACGACTGCCCCCGCTGCCGCAGGGCCGCCGAGCGGGTGGGCGCCACCGGCCCCTGGCCCGGCGCCGGGTCCCTCCCGCCGGACCGCCTGCCGCTCGTCGAGGCGCCCCGGGCCGCCGCGTACATGGCGATGCTGCACGTCCCGCGCGCGCGTGCCGGTGCCCCGCGCTTCGCGCCGACCGGCTTCCCCCTGGACCCGAAGGACCACACGGCCCGCCGCGACCGGCTGCGGGCCCGCGCGGTGACGACCACCGTCGTCGCGGCCGTCGTGGCCGCCCCGGTCCTCGCCCTGTGGACCTCGTACCGCGGCGCGCCGGTGGCCGACGAGGGCGGCAGGGACGGGACCAGGATCAGCGCGCGCGAGGCGGACGAACCGGTGGACGCGGACGGCCGCCCGTACGACCGCTACGAGAACGCGGGCAACGCCCGCACCACCCCCGAGCCCCGCTTCACCCGCGGCAGCCGTGCCCCCGACGTCTCGGTCGAGGTCGTCAGCCCCGGCGGCCCCACGGGCCCCGCGGGTCCCTCCCGGCCCGGCGAGCCCGCCCCCGGCTGGCTCACGGTCGGCGCGCGGAGCAGCGGCGACCTCACGATGCTCACGCTCACCGCCGACGGCGGCTCGCCCGTCGCCTGGTCCCTGTGGACGGACGCCCCCTGGCTGTACGTGACCCGGGCCTCCGGCACGCTCCGCCCCGGCGAGACGGTCACGATCGTCGTACGCGTCGACCACGGGCGCGAGCCCTCGGGCGCGTGGAGCGCCCGCGTCGGCGTGAACCCCTCGGGCGCGGTCGTCAGGATCAACGGGCAGGGGCAGACGGCCCCGCCGCAGGTCACGCAGCCGGGCACGCCGCCACCGACGACGACCGACCCGACCACGCCGCCGACGAGCCCGCCGACGTCGCCACCCACCACGGAGCCGACGACTCCGCCGACGACCGAGCCGACCACGCCCCCCACGACACCACCGACATCACCGCCGACGACGGAGCCGACGACTCCGCCGCCGACGACCGAGCCGACCATGCCCCCGCCGACGACCGAGCCGACCACACCTCCGCCGACGACGGAGCCGACCACACCTCCGCCGACGACCGACCCGGGCACGACGGACCCGGGCACGACGGACCCGGGCACGCCCCCGCCGACGACGGACGATCCGCCGCCGTCCGGGCCCTGATCAGAAGGGGGACGTCCTTACGAGACCGGGTCCGCAGGGTGCGGCGCCACCAGCGGCAGCTGCGAGGCCAGCCGCGCCTCGCACAGCCCGACCAGGACGTCGTACGCCTCCTGGCCCATCATCTCGGTCAGCTCCGGCCGGTACGTGACGTAGACGGGCTCGCCGGCCCCGTGCGCCGAGGTGGCCGAGGTGCACCACCAGTGCAGGTCGTGGCCGCCCGGACCCCAGCCCCGGCGGTCGTACTCGCCGATCGACACCTGGAGGACCTTGGTGTCGTCGGGCCGCTCGATCCAGTCGTACGTCCGGCGCACCGGCAGCTGCCAGCACACGTCCGGCTTGGTCTCCAGCGGCTCCTTGCCCTCCTTGAGGGCCAGGATGTGCAGCGAGCAGCCCGCGCCGCCCGCGAAACCGGGACGGTTCTGGAAGATGCAGGACCCCTCCCAGCGGCGGGTCTGCCGGTCGCCGTCCTCGTCGAGTTGCACCCAGCCCGAGTCCGTACCGACGTCGTGGAACTGCCACAGCTCCGGCGTGAGCCGGGCCACGTGCGACGCGACCCGCTTCTCGTCGTCGTCATCGGAGAAGTGCGCGCCCAGCGTGCAGCAGCCGTCGTCGGCCCGGCCCGCCTGGATCCCCTGGCAGCCGCTGCCGAAGATGCACGTCCAGCGCGAGGTCAGCCAGGTCAGGTCGCAGCGGAACACCTGCTCGGCGTCGGCCGGGTCGGGAAACTCGACCCACGCCCGCGCGAAATCCAGCCCCTTCTCGTCCGGCTCCACGCCCTTGCCCCGCTTCGTGACGCCCTTCACTGCCTTACCGGCCTTGTGGGCCTTGTCGGCCTTCACACCCGTCTCGCCGCCGCTGGTTTCGCCCGGCTTCGCCTTCTTCGTCTTTGGCACAACACCAAGCGTATGCGGGTCGGAGCAGTAGCGTTCCGCCCATGAGACTCGGAGTCCTCGACGTCGGTTCGAACACAGTGCACCTGCTGGTGGTGGACGCCCACCCCGGCGCCCGCCCCCTGCCCGCCCACTCCCACAAGGCGGAGCTGCGGCTCGCCGAGCTGCTCGACGAGCGGGGCTCGATCGCGCCCGACGGCGTCGAGCGGCTCATCGCGACCGTCCGGGACGCGCTCCTGGCCGCCGAGGACAAGGGCTGCGAGGAGGTGCTGCCGTTCGCGACCTCCGCGGTGCGGGAGGCGACCAACGCCGACGCCGTCCTCGCCAAGGTCAAGGACGAGACCGGCGTCGACCTCCAGGTCCTCACCGGCGACGAGGAGGCCCGGCTCACCTTCCTCGCCGCCCGACGCTGGTTCGGCTGGTCCGCCGGCAAGCTGCTCCTCCTCGACATCGGCGGCGGCTCCCTCGAAGTCGCGTACGGCATCGACGAGGACCCGGACACGGCGGTCTCCCTGCCCCTCGGCGCGGGCCGGCTCACCTCGGGCTGGCTGCCCGGCGACCCGGCCGACACCGCCGACGTGAAGGCACTGCGCCGGCACGTCCGCGCGCAGATCGCCCGTACGGTCGGCGAGTTCAGCCGCTTCGGCCGCCCCGACCACGTCGTGGCCACCTCCAAGACCTTCAAGCAGCTCGCCCGGATCGCCGGCGCGCCCGGCTCGGGGGACGGCCTCTACGTCCAGCGCGTGCTGTCCCGCAAGTCCCTGGAGGAGTGGGTCCCGCGCCTCGCCGCGATGACCGTCCCCGAGCGCGCGGCCCTGCCGGGCGTCTCGGAGGGCCGCGCCCCGCAGCTCCTCGCGGGCGCGCTCGTCGCGGAGGGCGCGATGGACCTGCTCGGCGTGGAGGAGCTGGAGATCTGTCCGTGGGCGCTGCGCGAGGGCGTGATCCTGCGCCGCCTGGACCACCTGCCGGTGGAGTAGTCCCGGGGGTTGCCCCGGAGGGGGTGCACGCGCGCGCGTGCACCCCACCACGCCGGTGGACGCCGCCCCGCGTGACCGGAAGCACCTCCCGGGCCCCCGGCCCGCCCCGTACCCTGTCGGGGTGGCAGAACCAGTGGTGCGCATCCCGGATGCGAAGGTCGCCCTGTCGACGGCCTCGGTCTATCCGGAGTCGACGGCGACGGCCTTCGAGATCGCCGCGCGCCTCGGGTACGACGGTGTCGAGGTCATGGTGTGGACCGACCCGGTCAGCCAGGACATCGAGGCGCTGCGCCGCCTCTCCGACTACCACCAGGTCCCGATCCTGGCCGTGCACGCCCCCTGTCTCCTCATCACCCAGCGCGTCTGGTCCACCGATCCGTGGGTCAAGCTCCAGCGCGCGCAGGCGGCGGCCGAGAAGCTCGGCGCGTCGACGGTCGTCGTGCACCCGCCGTTCCGCTGGCAGCGGCAGTACGCCAAGGACTTCGTCACCGGCATCTGGCGGATGGCGGACGAGACGGACGTCCGGTTCGCCGTCGAGAACATGTACCCGTGGCGGTACAAGGACCGCGAGATGCTCGCGTACGCCCCTGAGTGGGACGTCACGAAGGACGACTACCGGCACTTCACCGTCGACCTCTCGCACACCGCGACCGCCCGCACAGACGCCCTCGCGATGATCGACCGCATGGGCGACCGCCTCGGCCACGTCCACCTCGCCGACGGCAAGGGCTCCGCCAAGGACGAGCACCTGGTCCCGGGGCGCGGCACGCAGCCGTGCGCCGAACTCCTGGAGCGGCTCGCGCTCACCGGCTTCGACGGCCACGTCGTCATCGAGGTCAACACCCGCCGCGCGATGTCAGCCGCCGAACGCGAGGCCGACCTCGCCGAGGCCCTGGCCTTCACCCGTCTCCACCTCGCGTCCGCCGCGGGCCGCCCCACCCGGGTCCCGCGCCCATGACCGAACCGGCCCCGCGCCGGCGCGGCCGCCCGTCCCGTACCGGCGAGGAGAGCGGACCGGGCGCGCGCGAACGCATCCTGGAGGCGGCCCGCACGCAGTTCGCCGAGCGCGGGTACGACAAGGCCTCGGTCCGCGGCATCGCCAAGGCCGCCGGGGTCGACCCGGCGCTCGTGCACCACTACTTCGGTACGAAGGACGAGGTCTTCGCCGCGGCGATCGAGGTCTCCTTCGAGCCGGCGCTCGTCGTCCCGGCGATCCTGGGAGGCCCGCGCGATGCCATCGGCGAGCGGCTCGCGCGCTTCTTCATCGGCGTGTGGGAGAACCCCGTCAGCCGCGCCCCGCTCCTCGCGATCGTCCGCTCCGCGCTGACCCACGAGGCTGCGGCCAAGGTGCTGCGGACCTTCGTGCTCCGCCGTCTCCTGGAGCGGATCGCGGCCGAACTCGACGTACCCGACCCGAGCTTCCGCGCGGAGCTCGCCGCGTCCCACATGATCGGGATCGTGATCCTGCGGTACGTGATCGAGGTCGAGCCGCTGGCCTCGGCCGACCCGGAGGAGATCGTGGCCCAAGTGGCCCCGACGCTCCAGCGGTACCTGACCGAAGGCTGACAAGGTCCACTGACCGAAAGCTGAACACCCCGTCCGCGATGCGGACACCCTGTCCAGATCTTGGAGCGTCGGCGTACGCTCGAAGGCAAGCACACCCATCACGAGGAGCGAGCGACGATGCCCGAGCTGAGGTCCCGCACAGTCACCCACGGCCGCAACATGGCGGGCGCACGCGCCCTTATGCGCGCCTCCGGTGTACCGGGCGCGGACATCGGGCGGAAGCCGATCATCGCGGTCGCCAACTCCTTCACGGAGTTCGTCCCCGGCCACACCCACCTCCAGCCGGTCGGCCGGATCGTCTCCGAGGCCATCACGGCCGCCGGTGGCATCGCCCGCGAGTTCAACACGATCGCCGTCGACGACGGCATCGCGATGGGCCACGGCGGCATGCTCTACAGCCTGCCGTCCCGCGACCTGATCGCGGACAGCGTGGAGTACATGGTCGAGGCGCACTGCGCCGACGCCCTGATCTGCATCTCCAACTGCGACAAGATCACCCCCGGCATGCTGATGGCCGCCCTGCGCCTCAACATCCCGACGGTCTTCGTCTCCGGTGGTCCGATGGAGTCCGGCCGCGCGGTCCTGGTCGACGGCACCGTCCGCACGCTCGACCTGGTCGACGCGATGTCCGACGCCGTGAACCCCAAGATCTCGGACGAGGACATGCTCCGGATCGAGGAGAACGCCTGTCCGACCTGCGGGTCCTGTTCCGGCATGTTCACCGCCAACTCGATGAACTGCCTGACCGAGGCCATCGGCCTCTCCCTCCCCGGCAACGGCTCGCTGCTCGCCACCCACACCGGCCGCAAGGCGCTGTACGAGAACGCCGCGCGCACGGTCGTCGACATCACCCGCCGGTACTACGACGAGGACGACGCCTCCGTCCTGCCGCGCTCGGTCGCGACCCGCGCCGCCTTCGAGAACGCGATGGCGCTCGACATCGCCATGGGCGGCTCGACCAACACGATCCTCCACCTGCTGGCCGCCGCGCAGGAGGCCGAGCTCGACTACGGCCTCTCCGACATGGACGAGGTCTCGCGCCGGGTGCCCTGCCTGGCCAAGGTCGCGCCGAACGTCGCCAAGGACCGCACGTACTACATGGAGGACGTGCACCGGGCGGGCGGCATCCCGGCCATCCTCGGTGAGCTCTACCGCGCGGGCCTCCTCAACGAGGACGTCCACTCCGTCCACTCCCGCTCCATCAAGGAGTGGCTGGACGCCTGGGACGTCCGCGGCGGCTCCCCGTCGGAGGAGGCCGTCGAGCTGTTCCACGCGGCCCCGGGCTGCGTCCGCTCCGCGACCGCCTTCTCGCAGTCCGAGCGCTGGGAGGCGCTGGACGTGGACGCGGCCGGCGGCTGCATCCGCGACGCGGCCCACGCGTACTCGAAGGACGGCGGCCTCGCGGTCCTGCGCGGCAACCTGGCCGTGGACGGCTGCGTCGTGAAGACGGCCGGCGTCGACGAGTCGATCTGGACCTTCGAGGGCCCGGCCGTGGTCTGCGAGTCGCAGGACGAGGCCGTCGAGAAGATCCTGAACAAGCAGGTCACCGACGGCGACGTGGTCGTCATCCGCTACGAGGGTCCGCGCGGCGGCCCGGGCATGCAGGAGATGCTCTACCCCACCTCCTTCCTCAAGGGCCGGGGCCTGGGCAAGACCTGCGCGCTGGTGACGGACGGCCGCTTCTCCGGCGGCACGTCGGGCCTGTCCATCGGCCACGCCTCCCCGGAGGCGGCCTCGGGCGGCACGATCGCCCTCGTCGAGGACGGCGACCGGATCCGCATCGACATCCCGAGCCGCTCGATCGAGCTCCTCGTCGACGAGGCCACCCTGGCGGCCCGCCGCGAGGCCCTGAACGGCGTGTACGCGCCGAAGAACCGCGAGCGCAAGGTGTCGGCGGCGCTGCGGGCGTACGCGGCGATGGCGACGAGCGCGGACAAGGGCGCGGTCCGGGACGTGTCGAAGCTGGGCTGAGCCCACCGGACGCAGGACGGCGGGGAGCGGGCACCAGGCCCGCTCCCCGCCGTCATGTCTTCAAGGAATCACTTCTTCACTTCTTCACTTCTTCACTTCTTCGAGCACTCGCTCACCAGGACTCGGGCTCGCGCGCGTCGACCGCGAAGACGGACCCGTCGGGCGCCGTCCCGAAGACCCGGTCCCCGGCGACCAGCGGCTCGGGAACCATGGGCGCGTAGCCGAGCCGCCCGTTCCGCAGGCGCGGCCGGGTCTGGCCGATGAGCGCCCCGCGCTGGGTGTTGACGGCGAGCAGCCGCCCGTCCTGGACCGAGAAGTAGAGGCGGTCGTCGCCCCCGAGGACCGGTACGGAGACGTTTCCGGCGCCCGTCTCCAGCTCCCACACCACACGCCCCTTCGCCGCCGCGGTGTCGAAGGCGGTGAGGTGCCCGTTCGCGTCGAGGATGTGGACGACCGAGCCGCGTACCGCGACGCCCCTGACGTCGATCCGGTGGGGCAGGGACAGTCGCCGCACGGAGTCGGCCGAGCCGTCGGGGCCCACCAGGACCAGACCGTCGATCAGCGGGTCCTGGTAGTGGTCGGCGAGGACGAGCGATCCGTCGCCGGTGCGGCCCAGCGGGGCGAGCTCGCCCTCCAGGTTCCGCTGCCAGACGACCTCGCCGGTCCGGGGACGGACCGTGCCGACCCGCGTGGTCGACCCGTCCGCCGAGGGCTCGGCGACGGACAGCAGCCCGGAAGGAGCGTCGTAGGCACCGAGCTGCGGGACCGCGAAACCGGTCAGGCCGTGCCGCCAGAGCTCCTTCCCGCTGACGCTGTCGAGGGCCCGGAGCCCGCCCCGCCCGTCGGACAGGAGCACGGCGCTGCCGGCCGCCCGGTACAGCTCGGGCGCGCCCTCGGTCTCGCCGGCGCTCCAGCCGGGGGCGCCGCCCCCGACCGCGTACGCCCGCAGCGGGCCCGTGGGCGCGGCGGCGCCGACGAGGCCGTCGGCCAGGAGGGCGGGGGCCGTCGGGGTCTCCGAGTCGATGGGTGTCGTCCGCGACCAGAGGACCTTCCCCGTGACGGGGTCGAGCCGGGCGATCCCGACGCCCCGGGCCACGCAATACAGCGCGCCGCCGCCGTGCGCGCAGGCCGGGGCGGCCGTGGGGCCCCGCTCCTGGAGCGACGTCCGCCAGCCCGCGAAGGCCGTGGCCACCTCGTCCGGGCGGGTCGGCGTCTCCGGCCTGCCGTCGGCGGGCGTGCTCAGTGCCCCGTACAGCCCGGCGCCGGTCAGCGCGAGCACGGCGGCGAGGGCGGCGGTCAGCCGCGGCCGGATCCGCGGCCGCCGGCGGCGCGGGGGAGCCACGGTGGTCGCCCGGACCCGGGTGTCCGCGTCCCAGGCGGGGGAGGCGCCGGGCTTGCTCTCCGGGAGGGTGGGCCGCCGCCGCTGCGCCGGTATGAAGGCCTCCGCCTCGTACGAGGGCGGCAGCAGCCCCGACATGATCTCGGCGGGGGTCGGCCGCCCGGCGGGATCCTTGGAGAGGCAGCGCGCCACGAGCGGCGCCAGCTCCTCCGGGACGCCCGTCAGATCCGGCTCGTCGTGGACGACCTGGTAGGCCACGATGTACGGGCTGTCGGAGTCGAACGGGCCGTGTCCGGTCGCCGCGTGCACGAGGACCGAGCCCAGCGCGAAGACGTCCGCCGCGGGCCCGACCTCGCGCGGCCGCTGGAACTGCTCCGGTGCCATGAAGGGCGGCGAGCCGATGAGCTTGCCGGTCTCGGTGTGCAGGTCGCTGTCGACGGGCCGGGAGATGCCGAAGTCGATGACCTTGGGGCCGGTGTCGGTGAGCAGGACGTTGCTGGGCTTGAGGTCCCGGTGCACGACCCCGGCGCGGTGGATGTCGCGCAGCGCCTCCGCGAGCCCGGCGGTGAGCCGGCGCAGCTCGGCGGGGGACAGGGGACCGTTCCGCTTCACCTGGTCGGCGAGGGTCGGCCCGGGCACGTACAGCGTGGCCATCCAGGGGCGTACGGCATCGGGGTCGGCGTCGACGACCGGCGCCGTGAAGGCCCCGCTCACCCGCCGGGCGGCCGCGACCTCCTGGCGGAAACGAGCCCTGAACTCGGGGTCCTCCGCATACCGAGCGTGCACGACCTTGACCGCGAGCCGCAGGCCGGAGGCCGAGGCGGCGAGGTGGACGACTCCCATGCCGCCGGACCCCAGACACGCCTGGAGGCGGTAGTCGCCCGCGTACTCGGGCCCCTCCGCATCCCGGTCGGCACCGGTACTGCGCAACGGTGGCATCGCCCACCCCCGTGTGATTCCCCGTCACATCGCGCGCGTGCGCGACCCGACGGAGCCTAGTCCATGGTGCCCGCGATGTCGGAGGGGCTTGCTAGCCTGCGCGTCGCAGAGAGTGAAACTCGGCGTAGCGCTTTTTTGCGCCAATGGGGGAGGACACGATGGGAACCGAAGACAAGCAGGCCACTGCGGACCCGACGGCGTCGGCGGACGTCCTGGCGACGACGGCGAGTGCGGTGAAGCGGTACGCGCTCGCCCCGGGCTACCGGGTCAACGTGCGCTCGGGCCCGAGCACCCAGTACTCGATCGTCCGGTCGCTCGCCGCCGGCTCCACGGTGCCGATCTACTGCCAGAAGCCCGGCGAATGGATCAACGGCCCGTACGGCACCACCAACCTCTGGGACAACATCGCCCCGGGCGAGTACATCTCCGACTCCTACGTGCAGACCGGCAGCGACGGCTACGTCGCACCGCGCTGCGCCTGAGGCCCTCCTCCGCCGCTCCGGGGATAATCGACCTCGTGAGCGACGAAGAGCAGACCCCCGGTACGGAGCAGACCCCCAGCGCGACGGCGGGCGGCCCGCAGCCCGAGGAGATCCGTTTCTTCGGCACGACCTGGGTCGACCACACCGGGCACTACGCGCTGCGCCGCGTCGGCGTGGCCGCCGGCTCGCTGGCCGCCGCCGTCGCGGCCTGCTTCGTGCTGCGCTTCGCCTACCAGGGCCTGGAGATCGCGGACATCGGCGGCTTCGTGAACATGCTGGTCGTCGTCATGTTCGCGGTCTGCAGCGCCATCGCCTTCCGCAAGACCTGGGAGGGCTTCACCCGGCGGCCCACCGACCCCGGCCGTGAGGAGTCGCTGCGCAGCCTGAAGGCGATCGGCTTCATCGGCTCGCTCCTCGCCTACTTCCTCCGCTGCTTCACCGAGGCGCCCGGCGAGAAGCTGCGCCGCACGGAGTACGAGACGTCCCGCGCCCAGTACGAGAAGCGCCGCGGCACCCGCACGGGCAACCCTGCCGCCCGCAAGAAGCCCAAGCGCAAGTAGCCGCACCCCGCCCCCCGTCACCCTGTCCGGATGCTTGACGGCCGGCACCCCCAGGAGCACTATTCATCACATGGTGAATTACCCGACGGGTGCGACGGGCGCGACCGAACCGGCCCACGCAGCCGACAACACGACCGACACCGCCGCCGCCGTCACCGCGCACTCCCTCACCGCCGTCCGCGGCGAGCGCACCGTCCTCCGAGGCCTCGACTTCACCGTCCCGGCCGGCCGCATCACCGGCCTCCTCGGTCCCTCCGGCTGCGGCAAGACCACCCTCATGCGCGCGATCGTCGGCACCCAGGCCAAGGTCGGCGGCACCCTCCAGGTCCTCGGCCGCCCCGCGGGAGACCCCGACCTCCGCTCCCGCATCGGCTACGTCACCCAGGACCCCTCGGTCTACGACGACCTCACCGTCCGCCAGAACCTCGACTACTTCGCCGCCGTCCTCTACCCCGGCCGCGCCCACCGCCACGACCGCCGCACCGCCGTCGACCGGGCCATCACCGACGTCGACCTCACCTCACACGCCGACGCCCTCGCCGGCCGGCTCTCCGGCGGCCAGCGCAGCCGCGTCTCCCTCGCCGTCGCCCTCCTCGGCACCCCCGAACTCCTCGTCCTCGACGAACCCACCGTCGGACTCGACCCCGTCCTCCGCCGCGACCTGTGGAACCTCTTCCACCAGATCGCCGCCGACCGCGGGACGACGCTCCTCGTCTCCTCCCACGTCATGGACGAGGCCGAACGCTGCCACCGCCTCCTCCTCATGCGCGAGGGCGAGATCCTCGCCGAGGACACCCCCGAAGCCCTCCGCCACCGCAACGACACCGCCACCGTCGAAGAGGCCTTCCTCCACCTCGTCGACGCGGCCGCCGCCCGAGCCGCCCACCCCGGCACAGGACACGCCCCCGAGGAGCCCCGCTCATGAACAGCGCCCGCACCCTCGCCACCGCCGCCCGCGTCCTGCGTCAGCTGCGCCACGACCCCCGCTCGATCGCCCTGATGCTCCTCGTCCCCTGCCTGATGCTCTTCCTGCTCCGGTACGTGTTCGACGGCAGCCCGGGCACCTTCGACAACATCGGCGCCTCCCTCCTCGGCATCTTCCCGCTCATCACGATGTTCCTGGTGACCTCCATCGCCACCCTCAGGGAACGCACCTCCGGCACCCTCGAACGCCTCCTCGCCATGCCCCTCGGCAAGGGCGACCTCATCGCCGGCTACGCCCTCGCCTTCGGCCTCCTCGCCGTCATCCAGTCCGCCCTGGCCACCGGCCTCGCCGTCTGGTTCCTCGGCCTCGACGTCATCGGCTCCCCCTGGCTCCTCCTCCTGGTCGCCCTCCTCGACGCCCTCCTCGGCACCGCCCTCGGCCTCTTCGTCTCCGCCTTCGCCGCCTCGGAGTTCCAGGCCGTCCAGTTCATGCCGGCCGTGATCTTCCCCCAGCTCCTCCTCTGCGGACTCTTCACCCCGCGCGACCGGATGGCCCCCGCCCTCGAAGCGATCTCCGACGTCCTGCCCATGTCGTACGCCGTCGACGGCATGAACGAAGTCCTCCGCCACCCCGAGATCACCGGCGACTTCGTCCGCGACGCCCTCGTCGTCGCAGGCTGCGCGGTCCTCGTCCTCGCCCTCGGCGCCGCCACCCTCCGCCGCCGCACGGCATGACCGCCCCTCGGACATCCGCACACCACCCACCCCGCCGGTGAAAGGATGACGACACGTACCCCCCTCCGGCGAGGTGAACAGAGCCATGACCCAGACCGTCGCAGTCCTCGGCACCGGCAAGATCGGTGAAGCGCTCCTCAGCGGCATGATCCGCGCCGGCTGGCGCCCCGCGAACCTCCTCGTCACCGCCCGCCGCAGCGAACGAGCCGAGGAACTCCACACCCGCTACGGCGTCGAGGCCGTCACCAACGCCGAGGCCGCCAAGCGCGCCGACACCCTCATCCTGGCCGTCAAGCCCCAGGACATGGGCCGCCTCCTCGACGAGCTCGCCCCCCACGTCGCCGCCGACCGCCTCGTCATCAGCGCCGCCGCCGGCATCCCCACCTCCTTCATCGAGGACCGCCTCACCGCCGGCACCCCCGTCGTCCGCGTCATGCCCAACACCCCCGTCCTCGTCGACGAAGGCATGTCCGTCATCTCCGGCGGCAGCCACGCCACCCCCGCGCACCTCGCCCACACCGAGGAGATCTTCGGCGGCGTCGGCAAGACCCTCCGCGTCCCCGAGTCCCAGCAGGACGCGGCCACCGCCCTCTCCGGCTCGGGCCCGGCCTACTTCTACTTCCTCGTCGAGGCCATGACCGACGCCGGCATCCTCCTCGGCCTGCCCCGCGCCCAGGCCCACGACCTCATCGTCCAGGCCGCGATCGGCGCCGCCGTGATGCTCCGCGACAGCGGCGAGCACCCCGTAAAGCTCCGCGAGGCCGTCACCTCCCCCGCCGGCACCACCATCAGCGCCATCCGCGAGCTGGAGAACCACGGCGTACGGGCCGCCCTCATCGCCGCCCTCGAAGCCGCCCGCGACCGCAGCCGCGAACTCGCCTCCGGCAACGGCTGACGCTCCCTGCCCGCCGGGGTCACCGCACCCCGGCGGAAGCCGAAGCTCCCTCCACGACATCCCGCACGGTCACGACCTTCGCGAACCGTCCCCCGTGCAGCGAGACCGCCGTGGCCTGCGAGAGCTCCTCTGCCGTCCGCGACCAGCCGAACGGCCCCTCCAGATCGAACGTGTGCATCGCATCCAGCGGGAACACCACCTCGTACCCGAGGTTCCCGCCCATCCGGGCCGTCGTCTCGTTGCACATGTTCGTCTGGATCCCGACGATCACGATCTGCCCGACACCCAGCCCGGCCAGCCACCCGTCCAGCGACGGCTCACCGTAGAAGGCCGAGTTCACCGACTTCGTCACCAGCAGCTCGGGGCCGGCCCCCTTCCCCCGTCGCTCCTCGACGAACTCCTTGAAGTCGTTCCCCACGTACCCCTTCCGCAGCGGCGACCGCGAACCCTCCAAAGAGTCGTGCCGCACGAAGGCGACCGGCCGCCCCGTCTCCTGCCACAGGTCGATCAGCGCCGCGATGTTCTCCTCCGCGGCCGGATTGTTCCGCTTCCCCCAGGACTCCTCCTCGAAGCCCTTCTGCACGTCGATGACCACCAGCGCTGCGTTCTCCGCGATCTCCATACCGACGATCCTGCCGCCGCACGGCACCCTTCCCCAGAGGGAGGAATGACGGCGATCGATGGTTTACTGCCATCCGTGGAGCCGACCCCCGCACCCCGCCCCCAGCGCATCGCCCTCCTCTCCTTCCCCGGCATCCGAGCCTTCGACGTCTCCGTCATCACCGAGGTCTGGGGCAGCGACCGCACCCCCCGCGGCGTCCCGCCCTTCGAACTCCACCGGGTGGCCGCCGACCCGCACACCCCCGTCCCCCTCAGCGGCGGACTCACCCTCTCCCCCGACCGCCCCCTCGCCTGGCTCGACGAGCTCACCGCCACGGACCTGGTCCTCGTCCCCGGCATCGAGGACCCCGACGCCGACTTCCCGGCCCCAGTCCTCGCAGCGCTCCGCCGCGCCCACACCGCGGGCACCCCCGTCGCCTCGCTCTGCGCCGGCGCCTTCGTCCTCGCCCGCGCGGGACTTCTCGACGGCCGCAGGGCCGTCACCCACTGGCACCTGGCCCAGGCACTCGCCGACCGCCACCCCGAGATCCAGGTCGAGGCCGACGCGCTCTTCGTGGAGGACACCGGCATCTGGACATCGGCCGGCACAGCCGCCGGTATCGACCTCTGCCTCCACCTCGTCCGCACCGCCCACGGCGCCGAAGCCGCCGCCACCGTCGCCCGCTCCATGGTCACCGCCCCCTTCCGCACCGGCACCCAGGCCCAGTTCATCGAGCACCCCACCCCACGCGCCGACCGCGACGCCGACGCCCTCGCCGCCGTACGCGCCCACGCACTCGCCCACCTCGACGAGCCCCACACCGTCGCCGGCCTCGCGGCCCACGCCGGCATGTCCCCCCGCTCCTTCGCCCGCCACTTCCACGCCACCACCGGAACCACCCCCCTGCACTGGCTCATCACCCAGCGCGTCGCCGCAGCACAGAAACTCCTCGAACGCACCGACCACCCGCTCCCCGAGGTGGCCCGCCGCGCGGGCTTCGGCAGCGAGGTCACGATGCGCCAGCACTTCGCCTCGCACCTCGCCACCAGCCCACGCGACTACCGCAGCGCCTTCCGTCACCCGGCGGGCAACAACCCGATCGCGCGATAGGCCCGGTCCACCAACGGCCGCGCCATCCCCCGGGCCCGCTCGGCCCCGTCCCGTAGCACCTGATCCACATGGCCCGGATCCGCCGCCAGCTCGGCATGACGCTCCCGCAGGGGCCTCAGCAGCTCGACGACGGCGTCCGCCGTGTCCTTCTTCAACGCTCCGTACGATTGATATACACCGGCCAGCTCCTCCGGGTTCCCACCCGTCGCGGCCGCCATCAGATCGAGCAGATTTGCGATCCCCGGCTTGACGTCCCGGTCGTACTCCACGTCCTGCCCGCTGTCCGTCACGGCCCGCATGACTTTCCGCCGCACGGTCTCCGCGTCGTCCAGCAGATAGACGATCCCGGCCCCGTTCGCGTGCGACTTCCCCATCTTCGACGTGGGGTCCTGAAGGTCCATGACGCGCGCACCCACCTCCGGCCGCGTCGCCCGGGGCACGGTGAAGGTGTGCCCGTACCGCTGGTTGAACCGCACCGCCAGGTCCCGGGTCAGCTCCACGTGCTGGGTCTGGTCCTCACCCACCGGTACCTCGTCGGTCCCGTACGCCAGGATGTCCGCAGCCATCAGCACCGGATACGTCAGCAACGACAGCCGCACGCCCTCGCCCGCGGCCCGCGCCGACACGCTCTTCTCCCGGTACTGGATCATCCGCCGCAGCTCGCCGTCCGTGGCCGTGCACTCCAGTAGGTAGGAGAGCCTGGCGTGCTCGTCCACATGGCTCTGCACGAACAGCGTGCAGACCTCCGGATCCAGCCCCGTGGCAAGCAGCAGCGTCGCCGCCTGCCGACTGAGCCGCCGCACCCGCCCCGGATCGTGCTCCACGGTCAGCGCGTGCAGGTCCACGACGCTGAACAGCGCCTCCGCCCGGTACTGATCGACCTCGGCCCACCGCCGTACGGCCCCGAGGTAGTTGCCCAGCGTCAGATGCCCCGTGGGCTTGACCCCGCTGAAGATCCTCGTCATCGCGTTCCTTCTCCCTCAGCTACGGGCCGCCGGCCCGACGGCCCGGCTCCCGGAGGGGGATACGCGAACGGCCGCCGAGACGGCGGCCGCTTGGTACATGCGCGAGTGTGGGCCGCCGGTCAGGCGGCCCACCACTGGGTGGTGTGCGCATGCGTAGTCATACGGAGAGGCTACGCCCGAGGCCCGGGGTTGACACGGGATTAACAGGACCGTAGTGTTCTCCGAGTTGTCCGACGTGAGCACCGACCCCGGTCGGCCCCGGACAACCATTCCGCAAGACCCACAGAAGCTGACGATGCTTTGCCGCGCCGTCTGGTTTTCCGTGCGTTTTTGCGAAATGAGGAATCCGCGTTCGAAAGACTGGACGCAAGCCGCCCGATTAGCGTCGGAGGCAGGAATTCGCTAAAGTCTCACTCGTCGGAACGGCCCAACAGCCGGAAAGACAAACCCCGCTGACTGGGGATCAGACGCCGAAAGGATCTGATAGAGTCGGAACCGCCGGAAGGGCCCGGAGCGAAAGCGAACGGGACCGGNCGGAAAGACAAACCCCGCTGACTGGGGATCAGACGCCGAAAGGATCTGATAGAGTCGGAACCGCCGGAAGGGCCCGGAGCGAAAGCGAACGGGACCGGAAAGCACCGAGGAAATCGGATCGGAAAGATCTGATAGAGTCGGAAACGAAGGAAAAGCCCGGAGGAAAGCCCGCGAGGGTGAGTACAAAGGAAGCGTCCGCACCTTGAGAACTCAACAGCGTGCCAA
>NZ_LMEI01000012.1 GCF_001426585.1 Streptomyces sp. Root431 | reverse complement strand
CCGATGGTACTGCAGGGGGGACCCTGTGGGAGAGTAGGACGCCGCCGAACAATCATTGTGGGAAAGCCCCGCACCTTATGGTGCGGGGCTTTTCTGCGTTCCGGGGCCAGACCATTTCTTAGGCCGGCGCCACCAGTTGGGTGTCGTAGGCCAGGATGACCGCCTGGACGCGGTCGCGGGCGCCCGTCTTCGCGAGGATGCGGCCGATGTGGGTCTTCACCGTGGACTCCGCGAGATGGAGGCGTGCGGCGATCTCCGTGTTCGTCCAGCCCTGACCGACGACGGTGAGGATCTCGCGCTCCCGTTCCGTGAGGGAGGAGAGGCGCGGGTCCTCCTGGGGCGGGGCCGATGGTGTGGTGGGCTGGGGCAGGTGCTGGATGTAGGCGTCCAGGAGGCGGCGGGTCAGGCTCGGGGCGACGACCGCGTCGCCGCTGGCGACCGCGCGGATGCCGGCGAGGAGCTCCTCCGGCTGGGCGTCCTTCACCAGGAAGCCGCTCGCGCCGGCGCGCAGGCCCTCGTACGCGTACTCGTCGAGGTCGAAGGTGGTGACGATCAGGATCCGGGTGCGGGCGCCGGTCGTGACGATGCGGCGGGTGGCCTCGATGCCGTCCAGGCCCGGCATCCGGATGTCCATGAGGACGACGTCGGGGTGGTAGTGGTCGACCAGGCGGATCGCCTCGGTGCCGCTCGACGCCTCGCCGACGACGGTCATGTCGTCCTGGCTCTCGAGGAGCATGCGGAAGCCGAAGCGCTGCATCGGCTGGTCGTCGGCGATGAGTACGGTCGTCACGAGGGGGAGTCCTCCAGGGGGAGTCGGAGACGGACGCGCCAGCCGCCGGCCGGCAGGGGGCCGCAGGCGAGTCGGCCATCGTAGAGGGCGGCGCGTTCGCGCATGCCGGTGAGGCCCTGGCCTTGGCCGGGGGGTGCGGTGGTGGTCTGGGGCGTGCCCGAGTCGACGACCTCCACCAGGAGTTCCTTCGGGGACCAGGCCAGGAGCACGGTCGCCGACGCTGACGGGCCCGCGTGTTTCAGGGTGTTCGTGAGGGCTTCCTGGACCACTCGGTAGACCGTCAGTTGGGCCCCTGGGGCGAGGGGTTGGGGACTCGGTTCGTCCTTGACGTCGAGTCGGACCGGCAGGCCGGCCTTCCGTACGCCGGTGAGGAGGGTGTCCAGGTCGGCGAGGGTGGGCTGGGGGTCGCGGACCGCCTCCTGTTCGTCGTCGCGGAGGACTCCTAGGAGGCGGCGGAGGTCGTCGAGGGCCTGGCGGCTCGTCGTGCCGATGGCGTCGAGGGCCTGGGCGGCGCGCTCGGGGCTCTTGGCCGCCGCGTACCGGCCGCCGTCGGCGAGACCGGTGATGACCGAGAGGTTGTGGCCGATGATGTCGTGCATCTCCCGGGCGATCCTGGTGCGTTCGGCGGCGGCGGCGAGCCGGACCTCCTGGTCGCGTTCGATCTCCAGGCGGCGGGCCCGGTCGACGAGGCCCGCGGTGTGGTCCCTGCGGGACCGGACCACGAGGCCGAGGAGGGCGACGAGGGCGTACCCCCACAGGGTGGGGATGACGCGCTGGTCCCAGGTCTCCTGGGGGAAGCGGATCGCGCCCGCCACGAGCGGCGGCAGGAGGAGGGCGAAGGCCCACAGGAGCGCGCGGGGCGGGCGGCTGAGGGCGATGTGGAAGACGGGGAGCATCTGGAGGTAGCCGGCCTGGAGGAAGGCTCCGGAGCCTTCGCTGACGAGCGTCGCGCAGGCCATCACGGCGAGGGCCGTCATGGGCCGGCTGCGGCGCCAGTAGAGGGGCAGGGCGAGGGCGAGGCTCAGGGTGAGCACGAGCCAGGCGGGGACGGACGGGTCGCGGGCGGTGTTCCGCCAGCCGCCGGCCGCGTCCACGAGCGCCGCGAGCGTCCAGGCGAGTGTCAGGGCGGCGTCCCACACCGCGGGGTGCCGGGTGTCGAAGGCCCGCGCCCGGGCCAGCAGGCGGTGGATGTACCTGCTCAGGCCCGTCGCCTCGGGCGTCTCCATCGTGGTCACCCCGTCATCATCCTCATACGTCGCGGCGCTTGAGCAACAGCGCGGGGACGGCGAGTGCCGCGGCCGCCCACAGCAGCAGGGCGAGGAGTGCGGCGCCGGGGGAGGCCGCGCCGGGCATCGGGGTCGCGGTACCGAGGGCTCCGGCCGCCTGGGTGGGGAAGTACCGGATGGCGGTGTCCATCGCCTCGTACGGGAGCATCCCGAGGATCTCGGGCACGATCAGGACCCCTCCGACGAACGCGCCGATCGCGCCGGGCACGGAGCGCAGGCCGGCGCCGAGGCCGAGGGCGATGACGCCGAGGAGGGTGACGCCCGCGGCGTTGCCGGCGATCGCGGCGAGGACGCCGTCGTCGGTGAGGGAGGCGGCCTGGTCGGAGTCGGAGAGGAAGACCTGGGCCGTGAGGAAGGTGAGGACGGCGGTGGCGAGGGAGAGCGCGAAGACGGTGGCGGTGTAGACGGCGGCCTTCGCCCAGAGGACGGGGAGGCGGCGCGGGACGGCGGTGAGCGAGGCGCGGACCATGCCGGTCGCGTACTCGCCGGCGGTGACGAGGATGCCGAGGACGGCGAGGGCGATGCCGCCGAGCTGGGTGCCGTAGAGGGTGAGGACGACGGTGTCGACGTCGGAGTCGCCGCCGTCGGAGGTGTAGGTGGCGCCCATGAGGATGCCGACGCCGAGGACGAGTGCGGCGGCGGTGAGGAGGGTGAACCAGGTGGAGCGGACGGTCCAGAGCTTGTGCCATTCGGAGCGGAGGATTCGGGTGGGGGTGAGGCCGTAGGCCGGGGTCATGGTGGGGGTGGTGGTCGGGACGGTGGTTGCGGTGGTGGTCATGCGGGGGCTCCCTGGTATTCGACGGAGTCACGGGTCAGGTCCATGAACGCCTGCTCCAGCGAGGCGGCCTGCGGGGTGAGTTCGTGGAGGGGGAGCCCGTGGGCGGCGGCCGTGCGGCCGATCTCCGGGGCTTCGAGGCCGGTGACGAGGAGGGTGTCGGGGGCCTCGGCGGTGCAGCGCGCGCCGCGGAGGAGGGTGCGCAGCCGGTCCGCTTCCGGGGTGACGACCTTGACCGAGGCGCCGCCGGAGGTCCGTACGAGCTCGTCGACCGTGGTGTCGGCGAGGAGACGGCCCTTGCCGATGACGATCAGGTGGTCGGCGGTGAGTGCCATCTCGCTCATGAGGTGGGAGGAGACGAGGACGGTGCGGCCCTCGGCGGCCAGGGACCTGAGGAGGGTGCGGATCCAGAGCACGCCCTCGGGGTCGAGGCCGTTGACGGGTTCGTCGAGGACGACGGTGGCGGGGTCGCCGAGGAGCGCGGCGGCGATGCCGAGGCGCTGGCCCATGCCGAGGGAGAAGCCCTTGACGCGTTTGCGGGCGACGTGGGTGAGGCCGGTGAGGGCGAGGACCCGGTCGACGCGGGTGTGCGGGATGCCGTGGGTGTGGGCGAGGGCCATGAGGTGGTGGTACGCGGAGCGGCCCGGGTGGAGCGAGCGGGCTTCGAGGAGGGCGCCGACGACGGTGAGCGGGGCGCGGTGGCCGGCGTAGGGGCGGCCGTCGATGGTGGCGTGGCCGCGGGTGGGGGCGTCGAGGCCGAGGATCATGCGGAGAGTGGTGGACTTTCCGGCGCCTCCCCCTAGCCCTTCGGGCTGGGAGGTGCCCCCAGGCCGAGGAAGCCGGTGACGGTGCCGGGGCGGACGGTGAAGCCGAGGTCCTGGACGACGGTGGTGTCCCCGTACCGCTTGGTGAGGTTCTCTGCTCGGATCATGTCTTCGACGGTAGGGAGCGGGCGGGGGGCGTTCGTCCGACCGGGGGCGGGAGGTGGGGCGGGGGCGTAGTACCGCGGTACGACGGTCGGGGGTGTGAGGGGAAATGCCTTGTCAGGGGCGTCCTGTCGTGGCGAGGATCGGGGTATGGACTATTCGATACGTACCCTCCGCGCCGACGAGTGGGAGAAGGCGCGTGAGCTGCGGCTCGCCGCCCTTCAGGACCCGGTCGCGCACCTCGCCTTCCTCGATACGTACGCGGACGCCGTGGAGCGGCCGGACAGCTTCTGGCAGGAGCGTGCGGCGGGGGCTTCGGAGAGCGGGGACGGTGCCGTGCGCCAGTTCGTCGCGGAGGCGGCGGACGGGCGGTGGGTCGGCTCGGTGACGGTGCTGGTGGAGCGGGCCTCGGGCGACGCGGTGTTCGGCGCGGCGGCGAAGGTCGACCAGACGCACATCGTCGGGGTGTACGTACGGCCGGAGGCGCGGGGCAGCGGCGTGATCGACGGGCTGTTCCGGGCGGCCGTGGAGTGGTCCTGGACGCTGTCGGATCCGGTGGTGGAGCGCGTGCGGCTGTACGTCCACGAGGACAACGCGCGTGCGGCGGCCTTCTACCGGCGCTTCGGGTTCGTGGCGTCGGGGGCGCGCGTGACGCTGGACAGCGGTGTGAGCGCGGGCGCGGAGGAAGTGGAGTACGAGCTGCCGCGTCCGGTCGCCTAGTGGTTCCTACGGGGTGAGTGCGGCCTCCGGCCAGCGGCTGCGGGCCTGTTCGCGGGAGCGGAGGAGGGCCAGGGTCGGGAGGCCCTGGTGGTGGCCGCTGGCGAGGAGCTCCGGGAGGTCGGGGAGCGGGGCCACGGCGGCGACGTCGTCGAGGACGAGGGTCAGTGGTGGGTCGAGCCGACCGTCGGATGACCGTGCGGCCATGCGGCGGCCGTGCTCGACCACGCTTGCGGCGAGGGCCGTGAGGAGCGGCATCGCGCCGGGGTGGGCGCGGGGGTCCTCGATCGCCTCGCCCACCAGGTAGAGGGTGCCCCCTTCGGCGACGAAAGATGCGAGCGTCAGCGAATCCGTTCGATTCGGGACGCAGGCCTCGCGGATGTGGACCGAGGAGAGCGCGGCGAGCGCACGGGCCGTCAGTTCCTGGGCGAGGCGGCGGCTTTCCGGGTGGGCGGTGAGCGCCGATTCGAGGAGGCCGGCGAGGCCGGATGCCGCCTTGGGGTGGCTGCGGAGGATGCGTACGGGCTCGTGGGCGCCGGCGCCCTGGGCCCAGCGGTGGACCTGGCGGAAGGGGCGGCCGTCGACGGCGGCGGCGTGCAGCCAGCAGCGCAGGAGCGTTTCGGCGGTCTCTGCGGTGGCGGCGTCGAGGCGGGAGTGCGGGCGTACGGGGGCGAGCAGGGCGGCGGCCCGCTGCTGGGCGACGGCCGGGTCCTCGCAGTGCTCGGACGGGGACCAGTGGAGCCGGGCCGGGGTGTCGCAGAGGTGGCCGGGGTCGTGGAGGAGGACCGGTCCGAGCTTGCCGCGCGCGTCCTTCGTCGCCGACCAGACGGTGGGGTCGGAGGTGACGACGAGCACCGGTCCCTCGGCGTCCTGGATCGCCTGGACGGCGAGGGGGCGGCGGGCTTCGGCGAGGCCGTAGAAGGTGCGGGTGGGGGCGGAGGGGATCGGGGGAGCGGTGGGGTGTGCGGGCGGGGGGACCGCGGCGGGGGCCGGGGCCGGGTCCTGCTCCGGAGCCGGTGCCGGTGTCGGTGCCGGTGTCGGCGCCTGTGTCGGCGCCTGTGCCGGTGCCGGTGCTGGTGTCGGCGCCTGTGCCGCTTCCGCGGGGTGGCGGGGTGCGGGCGGGGCCAAGGTCTCCCGTATCGGCGCGGGCGGGGTCTCCCGTACCGGCATGGGCTTGCGGTCGTGTGCCTGAGGCGGGTCGTACGCGCCGGACTTGCGGTTCGCGCGGACCGCGCGCCAGCGGGCGATCGTGCCGAGGGCGAAGATCGCGAGGACGAGCAGGATCATCGCCTCGCCGATCAGCAGGCCCCAGAAGAGCCCGTACCCCGACAGCTCGCCCGCCGGGGTGGCCGGCCAGGCCGACGCCAGGTCGGTCGGGGCGGTCGCCAGGGAGCGGAGGGCCGCGGGGGTGCGGGTGAGGGCGACGCCCTCCGGCCAGGCGCCGTGGGCGAGGAGGCCGCCCAGGCCGGTGGCCGCCCAGACGAGGAGCGTGAGGCAGAGGAGGAGGCCGAACAGGCTGAGCAGCAGCCCGTCGGAGATGCCTCCTCCTCCCTTCCGTGGTGTGTCCATCCGGTCAGGCCACCGTCGACTGCGAGGTGCCGTTCATCTGCTGCTCGATGAGGATCGCGCGCTGCTCCGTCTCCCATTCGAGTTCCGGGTCGGCGACGGAGGACTCGGTCATCGCGCGGTCGGTGTAGACGAGAGGGCGTTCGCGTTCGGTGATGAGGTGTTTGACCACCTGCACGTTGCCGTTGACGTCCCAGACCGCGATGCCGGGGGTGAGGGTCGGGATGATCTCGACGGCCCAGCGGGGCAGGCCGAGGACCCGGCCCGTGTTGCGTGCCTCGTCGGCTTTCTGGGCGTAGATGGTCCGGGTGGAGGCCATCTTGAGGATCGCCGCCGCTTCCTTGGCCGCCGCTCCGTCGACGACGTCGGAGAGGTGGTGGACGACGGCGACGAAGGACAGGCCGAGACGGCGGCCGAACTTGAGCAGCCGCTGGAACAGCTGCGCCACGAACGGGCTGTTGATGATGTGCCAGGCCTCCTCGACGAGGAAGATGCGCTTCTTCCGGTCGGGGCGGATCCAGGTGTGCTCCAGCCAGACGCCGACGATCGCCATGAGGATCGGCATGGCGATGGAGTTGCGGTCGATGTGGGAGAGGTCGAAGACGATGAGGGGCGCGTCGAGGTCGATGCCGACGGTCGTCGGGCCGTCGAACATGCCCCGGAGGTCACCGTCGACGAGCCGGTCGAGGACGAGGGCGACGTCCAGGCCCCAGGCCCGTACGTCGTCTATGTCGACGTTCATCGCCTCCGCCGATTCGGGTTCGGGGTGGCGGAGCTGCTCGACGATGTCGGTGAGGATCGGCTGGCGGTCGGTGGTGTGGCCGGTGACGTAGGCGTGGGCGACCTTGAGGGCGAAGCCCGAGCGCTCGTCGAGGCCGTGGCCCATCGCCACCTCGATGATCGTGCGGAGCAGCGCGAGCTGGCCCGTGGTGGTGATCGAGGGGTCGAGGGGGTTGAGGCGGATGCCGGAGTCGTTGGCGACCATCGGGTCGAGCCGGATGGGAGTTATTCCCAGCTCCTGCGCGATGAGGTTCCATTCGCCGACGCCGTCCTCGCCCTGGGCGTCGAGGACGACGACCTGCCGGTCGCGGAAGCGGAGCTGGCGGAGCACGTAGGTCTTCTCGAGGGCCGACTTGCCGTTTCCGGACTCGCCGAGGACCAGCCAGTGCGGGGCGGGGAGCTGCTGCCCGTACAGCTGGAAGGGGTCGTAGATGTACCCCTTGCCGCTGTAGACCTCGCGGCCGATGATCACGCCGGAGTCGCCGAGGCCGGGGGCGGCGGTCGGCAGGTAGACGGCCTGGGCCTGTCCGGTGGAGGTGCGGACGGGCAGGCGGGTCGTCTCCACCTTGCCGAAGACGAAGGAGGTGAAGGCGTCGGTCAGGACGGACAGCGGATCTCGCATCGGTCGGTGCCCCTTCGGCCTTAGCGGCGGATGCCGGTCGCGAACGGCAGGGTGTTCACAAAGGCCCGGTGGTGCTCGCGGTCGCACCACTCCAGCTTCAGGTACGACTTGCCGGCGGAGGCCCTGATCGTGCGCTTGTCCCGGGCGAGGGCCTCGGGTGAACGCGACGACACGGTGATGTACCCGACGAGGTTCACTCCGGCGGCGCCGCTGGCGAGATCTTCACCCCGCTGGTCGAGCCGGCCGTGGGCGGCGATGTCGCGGGGGTCGACGGTGCGGTTCATCTTGGCGGCGCGGCTGGCGTCGGCCTCGTCGTTGGTCTTCTCGGTGAGCATGCGCTCGATGGCGACCTCGGTGGGCTCCAGGTCCATGGTGACGGCGACCGTGCGGATGACGTCGGGGGTGTGGACGAGGAGCGGGGCGAGGAAGTTGACGCCGACGGGGGTCATGGGCCACTCCTTCACCCAGGCCGTGGCGTGGCACCAGGGGGCGCGGGTGGAGGACTCGCGGGTCTTGGCCTGGAGGTACGTCGGTTCCATCGCGTCGAGTTCGGCGGGCCAAGCGTTTCGTTTCGTCATGGCCTGGATGTGGTCGATGGGGTGGTCCGGGTCGTACATGGAGTGGACGAGGGAAGCGAGCCGGGACTGGCCGAGGGGCTGGCGTACGCGGATGTCGGCCTCGGCGAGGCGGGCGCAGATGTCGGTGAGCTCGCGGGCCATGACGACGGCGAGGCCGGCGTCGCGGTCGAGCTTGCGGGCGCCGGAGGCGTGGCGGGCGGCGCGGGCCATGACGTTGGCCTCCGCGGCGAGTTCGCGCGTGTAGTGCATGCAGGCGACGAGGTAGGCGCGGTGCTGCTCGCTGGAGGTGGAGACCATCGACTGGAGCTGCTCGTACGACTCCTTGAGCCAGGCGGGGGCGGCGGTGTCGCCGCGCTGGCTGACGTCCTTGGCGTGGGCGTCGGGGTCGGCGGGGAGGGTGCGGGCCAGCATCTGGAGGCGGGTCACGAAGCCGTCGCCGTTGGCGACGTGCTTGAGGAGGGTGCCGAAGCGGTCGACGAGGGCTTCCTGGTCCTCGCTGTCGCGCAGGCCGACGCCGGGGCCCTCGATCTCGATGGCGGCGGTGACGGTGCGACGGTCGGCGTGGAGGAGGACGGCGATCTCGTCGGGGCCGAAGGGGGCGGCGAGCCAGCCGACGCGGCCGATGCCGGGGGGCGGGCCGATCTCGACCTCGCGGCCGTCGAGGCGGGTGCCGGACTCGGCGGCGACGGAGCGGTAGGCCGTGCCGCGCTTGAGCATGCGCTTGTAGCTGCGGTTGATCTCGTACCACTTGTAGAAGGTGCGGCCCTTGTACGGGAGGTACACGGCGGCGATGCCGACCATGGGGAGGCCGGCGAGGAGCGCGATCCGGAGGGGGAGGACGGGGACGAGGAGTCCGCTCATCATGCCGAGGAAGGCGCCGACGATGATGAGGGCGATCTCGCCCGTCTCACGGTTCTTGCCGACGATCGCGTTGGGCCGGGCGCGGCCGACGAGATACGTGCGGCGGGGCGCGACCGGCTGGGACTGGGTCGTCAACGCCCTCCACCTCCAGAGTTGCGGTTGCTGTGCGGGGTACCCGTGGTGGGACTGCTGCTACGGGGTGCGGGCGGGGGTGTGGCCCCGCCGCCGCGGTTGTCGCCGCCGCGGCTGCTGTGGGCGGCGACGCCGCCGGCGAGGGGGTTGGCGGGGCGGGCCTGGGAGCCCTGGCCGCCGCCGCCTCCGCTGTCGCGGGTGCTGTGGGTCTTGATGCCCTGGGAGACGAGGGAGGCGGGGGAGGAGATGACGGCCGCCGCGGTGTTCTCGCCGGCGCGGTGGAGCCGGTTGTTGCGGGAGGCGGCGATCTCGTCGCCGAAGCCGGGGACGAAGCGGTAGATCACGCCGGAGGCGAAGATGGCGAGCAGGATGATCGCGAGTCCGGAGACGACGGCGGAGAACGAGTCGGGTCCGGTGCCGGAGGAGAGCGCCCCGGCGAGGCCGAGGACGATCACGATGACCGGCTTGACGAGGATCACCGCGATCATGATTCCGGCCCAGCGGCGGACGTGGCCCCACATGTTCTTGTCGACGAGGCCGGAGTAGACGACGACGCCGAGGAGGGCGCCGACGTAGAGCATCACGGCGCGGAGGAACAGCTCCAGGTAGAGGACGCCGGCGGCGAGGACGGTCACCAGCGACACGATGATCAGCATGATGGGGCCGCCACCGATGCTGTCGCCCTTCTGGAGGGCCTGTTTGAAGCTGCCGAAGAAGACGTCGGTCTGCTGGCCGGTGCCGGAGGCGATGACCTCGGTGACGGCGTCGGTGGCGTTGACGACGGTGTAGAGGATGAGCGGGGTGAAGGCGGAGGCGAGGACCGTCAGCCAGAGGAAGCCGATGGCCTCGGAGAGTGCGGTGGTGAGGGGGACGCCTCGGATGGCCCGCTTGGCGACGGCGAGGAGCCAGAGGAGGAGGGTGAGGAAGGTGGCGGCGGCGAAGACGACCGCGTACCGGCCGAGGAACTCCATGTTGGTGAAGTCGACGTCGGCGGTTTCTTTGACGGCCTTGGAGAGGTAGTCGATGGTGGCGATGGCGGCGTCGGCGCAGCCTCGGGCCAGGGAGGAGAGGGGGTCGAGGGCGGTGGTGGGGTTGGGCAGGGGTGCCTGGGTGCTTCCGCTGCCGGGCTCGCCTCTCTCGCAGAGCTGCTTGGCCGTTCCCGTGAGGAGGCCGCAGTCGTTGCCGCCCGCGCTCGGCGTCGGGGTCGGGGTCGGCGTGGGCGTCGGGGTGGGTGTGGGGGCCGCGTGGGCGGCCGGGGCGAGCAGGAGGGGGGCGGCGAGGAAGGCCGCGAAGGCCGCGGTCGACGCGCGCGCTGCGAGGCTTCGGCTAGCGGGCATAGGTGAACGCTCCGTATCCCTCGACGGCCGCGGCGATCTCGTCGGCCGTGGAGGCGCGGTTGTCGCCGTTGACCGGGGTGGGGCCCTCGCTCTGGCTGAGGGACTGGATGCGCCAGTCGCCGCCGACCCAGGTGAGCTTCTGCGTGAGGGTGAACCAGGTGGAGGTGACGGGCTTGGTCGAGCCCGCGCCGGCGAGGCCGCCCAGGCCGGTGCACCAGACGTCGACGGTCGCGGAGTTCTCCGTGTAGTCCCGGACCTTGGCGCCGATCGGGACGGTGCGTGAGACGAAGGTCGTGCCGGCGGGCGGGGCGCCGTTCTCGTCGAGTCCCATGCCGGCCATGAGGCCGGCGGAGTAGGAGGCGTCGAGCTTCTTGAGGAGGCCTTCGACGACGGCGGGGTCGTGGATGGCGCGCACGATCTCCTCGCGCGTGCCGTCCTGGAACATCTCGGCCGAGCCGAGCGCCACCGCGTAGTTGGTCGCGGCGCTCTGCGCGCCCTGCTCGCTGCGGGCGAAGCCTGCGGGGAACCGGCCGTTCTTCCCGGTGACCGGGCGGACGCCCGTCGCTGCCGTCGGGGCCTGTTCGCCGGGGGTGCCCGCCGTGGGGGCCGCGTCCGCCGGTTCGCCGCCGCCGCGGTTGGCGAAGGCGATGGCGGCGATGAGGAGGACCACCACGCTCACGACCGTGATGAGGGAGCGGGAGCTGCGGACGGGGCGGCGGGCGCCGCCGTAGACGTCGCCGCTGTTTCCCTCGGGCAGGCGGGTCCGGGTCTGGCCCGAGCCGCCCACGCCGCCGAAGCCGTCGTGCTCGTCGCCGAGGCTCATGCCGGGTACGCCCCCTCACTCGTTCGCGGGTACGACAGTGCTGCAACCTGGCCGGCCATGACGTGACCGGCCATCAGGGAACGCACACACAACATCAGCTGGCCTCAGGAGGATGGAGTCCGACGGGGGATCAGACGGCCATCCCGTACACGATGGTGAACAGCGTCCCCAGCGATCCGATGATGAAGACGCCGGTGAGGCCGGCCACGATCAGGCCCTTGCCCTGTTCCGCGCTGAACGTGTCGCGGAGCGCGGTCGCGCCGATGCGCTGCTTGGCCGCTCCCCAGATGGCGATGCCGAGGCAGAGCAGGATGGCCACGGCCATCACGACCTCGATCATCACCTTGGCTTCGTTGCCCAGGCTGCCGAAAGGCCCCCAGTTCGGGGCGATTCCACCGATGATGGTGGTGATGTCGCCCTTTTCTGCCGCCAGGTACATGTAACTCACCGCCCCTGTTGGGTAGTTAACTGGCCCTGCCGGACGGCATGGGTCATCGCCCTATCTTCGCTGATGAAACCGCTCGCGTGTGACGGCTTGGCGGCTCTCTTTACCCGATCCCCGCACACTTGACCGGTCTGACCGTCTTGACCTGCGGTGGTGTGGCCGGTTTCTATGCGAAGAACCGTATGGTCACTCTGTGTATCACGGAGGGTGACTCCGGGCAATGATTGTCGTTGTTGCACTCTTGGGGCGCCGTCGTGGCGGCGGCGGGGCGGGGTCGCGGCGCCGCGTGATGGTCAGGCGTACGAGGCGACCAGGCGCGACAGGTGACGGCCCGCCAGGAGGAGCGGGTCCTGGGTTCGGGTGACCTGGGCGGTCACTTCCGCGCCTTCGAGCGTGTTGATGACGGTGGCGGCCAGGTCGCGGGCCTCGGGGGAGGGGAAGCCGCAGCCGAGGAGCTTGTCGGCGACCAGGTTCTGCCAGGTGCGCAGGGCGTCGGCGCAGGCCTGCTGGATGGGGCTGTCGGCGGTGCCGAGGGTCTCGAGCGCGGCGGCGGTGACCGGGCAGCCGTCGGTCCAGCCGGAGGCGCGGAGTTCGCGGGCCAGGAGGCGCGCGCAGGCGTCGATGGCCTCGGCGGGGTCGTCCACGCTGTCGAGGGCGGTGCGCAGCAGGTCGGCGAACTCGTCGCGGCCGTGGGCGATCGCGGCGACGGCGACGGCTTCCTTCCCGCCGGGGAAGAAGTGGTAGACGGAGCCGAGGGTGGCGTCCGCCTCCTTCGCGATCTGCTTGATGCCCGTTCCGACGTAGCCCTGGCGCTGGATGAGGCGTGAGGCGGCGACGACGATCCGGTCGTGGGTGCTGCTGGTCTGCATGGGGCGAGTCTAGTCGGCACAGTGAGTAGAGCGTTCGTTTTAGTGCGTGCTACGGTCGTGCCCGAGCGCTGGATAGAGCGTTCGTTTTAGTCATCGTGCATCGATGGGGGACAGCTGTGCAGAACGACCATTCCGTCAACGTCACCGTCATCGGCCTCGGGCCCATGGGGCGCGCCATGGCCGGCGCCTATCTCGACCAGGGGTACGAGGTCACCCTCTGGAACCGCACCCCGAGCCGCGCCGCCGAGCTCGTACGGCGGGGAGCGGTCCTCGCCGCGAGCCCCGCCGAGGCCGTCGCCGCCGGCGAGCTCGTCATCCTCAGTCTCACCGACTACGACGCCTTCTACGCCGTCCTCGGCGCGGTCGACCCCGCCGTCCTGGCGGGCAGGGTCCTGGTCAACCTCAGCTCCGACACCCCGCAGCGGGCCCGGGAGGCCGCCGCCTGGGCGGCGGAGCGCGGCGCCGTCCAGCTCACCGGCGGCGTCCTCACGCCGCCGTCCGGCGTCGGCGACCCGGCCTCCTCCACCTTCTACAGCGGGCCCCGCGAGGTCTTCGAGGCCCACCGCGACACGCTTTCCGTGCTCACCGGCACCGACTACCGCGGTGAGGACCCGGGGCTCGCCGCGCTCTTCTACCAGCTCAACATGGTCATGTTCTGGACGGCGCTGTCGAGTTACTGGCAGGCCCTCGCCCTCGCCGACGCGCACGGCATCACGGCCGCCGAGCTCCTGCCGTACGCCCGGAACGCGCTCGACCTCGGCCGGTTCCTCGACTTCTACGCGCCCCGCGTCGACGCCGGCCACCACGGCGGTGACGTCGACCGCCTCGCCATGGGTCTCGCCAGCGCCGAGCACGTCCTGCACACCGTCACCGACGCGGGTGTGGACGGGGCCCTGCCGGCCGCGATCGTCGACCTGTTCCGGCGCGGTGTGGAAGCCGGTCACGGGGACGACAGTTCCTCCCGTCTCGTGGAGGTGCTCAAGAAGAACTGACGGCACGTCGCGCAACCACCCCACAGGACGCCCCGCCGCCTAGACTGGCCCCGGGGCGTACTGCCAGGAGCCAAGGGGTGGTTGACGGTGCGTAAGGCTGGCAAGGCGTGGCTGGTGGCCGGCGGGGCCTTCGGGGTCTGCCTCAGCTTTGTCGCCCTGCTCGTCGTGGGGACGTACTCCGCGGCGGCGGGTCTCATGGGCGGCGCGGGCAGCGGCAAGAACGGCACCGTGGGCCTCGCCAAGGGCTCCGTGCCCGCCCTCTACCAAGGACTCGTGCAGAAGTGGGGCAACCTCTGTCCCGCGATCAACCCCGCCCTGCTCGCCGCGCAGCTCTACCAGGAGAGCGGCTGGAACCCGCGGGCCGTCTCGCCCGCCGACGCCCGCGGCATCGCCCAGTTCATCCCGGGCACCTGGGCCGGGCACGGCATCGACGGGGACGGGGACGGGGACCGGGACATCTGGGACCCGGCGGACGCGATCCCCTCGGCCGCCTCGTACGACTGCGAGATCGCCGGCTACGTGAAGAACGTGCCCGGGGACCCGGCGAACAACATGCTGGCCGCGTACAACGCGGGCGCGTACCGGGTCATCCGGCACGGCGGGGTGCCGCCCATCAGCGAGACGCAGAACTACGTGCGGATCATCCGCTCCCTGGAGAAGAGCTTCGCCCGGCCGGTGGGCCGCGTCGAGCCGTCCCAGCAGGCCGCCGGGGCCATCCACTACGCCCAGCAGAAGCTCGGCACCCCCTATCTCTGGGGCGGTACGGGCACGGCCGCGCAGAATGGCCGGTTCGACTGCTCCGGGCTGACCCAGGCCGCGTACCAGGCCGTCGGCATCGAGCTGCCGCGCGTCGCCAACGACCAGTACAACGCCGGGCCGCACCCGAGCAGGGACGAGCTCCTCCCCGGCGACCTCGTGTTCTTCTCCGACGATCTGACGAACTCGCGGGCGATCCGGCACGTCGGCATCTACGTCGGCGGCGGGTACATGATCGACGCCCCGCGGACCGGCGCGGTCATCCGCTTCGACCGGATCGACACCCCGGACTACTTCGGTGCGACACGGGTCACGAAGGAGGGCGCCGCCGCGCTGCCGACCCATCTGCCGCAGACGTAGGGGCAGGAGACGGACCGTCGGGTCGTATGGGACATGGCCGGAACTCTCCGTCATGCGGTGGCCCTGAGCTGCGGTGCACCGTCACTCTTCGATAACGTCCTCATGATCCACCGGAGAGAGCGGAACGCGCGCCTCAGGCAGTTCGTTCCCTGATCCGAACGCTCTGACCACGGGGGTGGGAAGACAGACACGAGAAGCAAGGGGCCGCAGCAGATGGCTGGACTCGCATCGGACGGTTCCAACCCCGATGTCAGCCTGCTCTACGACATCAACGGCCTCGCGAAGGCCGCTCCGCCGTGGTTCGACCGCGTCATGGAGTTCGTCGGCGAGTACGGGATCATGCTCGGGATGGTCCTCGTCGTGCTCTGGTGCTGGTGGAGCGTCCGCCGCAACGGCACCCTGGGGGACTCCGTCTCCGCCGTCGCCGGCATCGTCTGGGCCCCGCTGGCCGCCGGCATCGCCCTTCTCGTCAACATCCCCATCCGGGGCTTCGTCGAGCGCCCCCGGCCGTTCAAGGACCACGAGGGGCTCGACGTCCTCGTCGACGGCAAGACCGACTTCTCGTTCGTCAGCGACCACGCCACCATGGCCATGGCGCTCGGCGTCGGCCTCTTCGTCGCCCACCGGAAGTTCGGCCTCGCCGCCATCGGCCTCGCCCTCGCCGAGGGCTTCGCCCGCGTCTACATGGGCGTGCACTACCCGACCGACGTGATCGGCGGATTCGCCCTCGGTACGGCGGTGGCGCTGCTCCTCGCCCCCGTCGCGCTCGCCCTGCTCACGCCCGTGGTCTCCGCCGTCTCCCGCTCGGGCCGCGGCGCCCGGCTCGTCCGCTCCCGGCGGGCCCCGGAACCGCGCCGGCCCGAGGCCGTCGGCATCCCCGAGCCCCGGCTCGGCGGCCCGGCCGCCGGCACGGACCAGAACGACCTCGCCGCCTAGGGATCCGTCCGGATGCAGGGCCCGTCCGGATCAGGGGCCGTCCGGCCCTGATCCGGCGGACACGTTTCAAGGGCCTTCCGGCGACGCGGTACGCAGGTGCTCCGAGGCGTCCGTCCTGGCCCTCTCCCGCGATCTGCGGGCCGGTCCCGACCAGCCGCAGCTGCACTTGGCCAGCGCGAACGAGCCGCGCTCCGTCGTCGTGGTCGTGTGGGGAGAGGCATGCGCGTGCACCCCACCACCGTACTGCGCGTGACGGCTCGCCCGGGCCGTCGTTATGCGGAGCGGGTGTCCCCGGGCCCGCGGGAGCACGGGGACGTGCGGGTCCCGGGCAAACAGCGGTGAGGCGTTGGGGGTTGGCAGGCGATGGTGGTGCAGGGGTACGGGCGTCCGCACGGTCGCGGGAGCGGGGCGTTCGCCGTCACCGCGGCTCTGGTCGGCTCACTCGTCGGGGGTCCGGCGGTCGCGGGCTGCGCCGCACCCGAGGACCCGAAGCCCGCGGGGGACCCCCTCCTGACCGTACGGGCCGCCGCCGAGGCGCTGACCAGGGCCGGCACCGCCAAGGCGAGCACCTCCATGGAGATGGCCGCCGGCGGCACCCGGGTCACCATCCGTGGCGAGGGCGGCTACGACTTCCGCCGCCGCACCGGCCGGCTCCAGGTGATGCTGCCCAAGGACGCGGCCGGGACCGACGAGCACCGGCCGATCACCGAGCTCCTCACCCCCGGCGCCCTCTACATGAAGAACCGCGGCGCGGGCGTGCCCGCCGACAAGTGGGTCCGCGTCGACACCACGACCCTCGACGACGGGAACCTCGTGACCGGCGGGGCCACCGACCCGGCGGCCGCGGCGGAGCTGCTGCGGGGTGCCCGGGAGGTCACGTACCTCGGCGAGGTCGATCTGGCAGGGGTGAAAGTCGGCCACTACCGCGGCGTCGCCGACATCGCCCACGCGGCGCGCGTCGCCTCGCCGCAGCTGCGCGGGGCGCTCGCCGCGGCGGCGAAAGGGTTCGCCAAGGACACGGTGCCCTTCGACGCGTATCTGGACGCGGAGGGCCGGCTGCGGAAGGTCCGCCACCAGTTCAGCTTCAGCAACCAGGGCCGTACGGTCGCGGTCGCCTCGACGACCCTGCTGTACGGCTTCGGGGTCCGCGTCCAGGTGACGCTGCCGGACCGGCGGGACATCTACGCCGGGAAGATCAAGGCCTGAGCAGGGGCGCGGCGGCGCCCGGGTGGTTCGGACCATCGCCGAAATGGTCCGGACGTGTCATGCGCGCTCAGTGGCGCTCTCCCTACGCTGGGAGACCGCCGGGAACCCTGGGAGACAGACGCCGGCAGGAAGAGGTGACCGCACGTGGCCCCGCCCGGTACAGCGACCGTCCCCGCAGACCCGGACTGCGTCGCCCTCGCCGAGATCGAACTGTGCGGCGAACTGATCATCGCGGCCTCCGCCGCCGACGGGGAGCGCCTCAGCGCCGACCGGATCGACGAGATCCTGCGGGTCGCCGCCGAGCGGGCCGTACGGGAACGCTGACCGTACGGCCCCCCGCCTCGTACGGGGATCCGCCGCGCAGGGGGATCCCGCCTCGCGGGGGAGGCCCGCTCAGGTGCGCATCATGCGGGCGATGGCCTTCGTGGCCTCCTCGACCTTGGCGTCGATGCCCTCGCCGCCCTTGGTTGCCGCGTCCGCGACGCAGTGCCGCAGGTGCTCCTCCAGGAGCTGGAGGGCGAAGGACTGGAGCGCCTTCGTCGACGCCGAGACCTGCGTGAGTATGTCGATGCAGTAGACGTCCTCGTCGACCATCCGCTGGAGGCCGCGGATCTGGCCCTCGATGCGGCGGAGCCGCTTGAGGTGCTCGTCCTTCTGCTTGTGGTAGCCGTGCACGACGTGGTCGTGGCCGGCAGGCTCGACGGCCCCGGCAGCCTCGACGGTCTCGGGGGTGACCTGGTCCGCCTCGGTGGTCGTCATCGCGTCCTCCCGTTGTCCAGAAAGGGGGTGTATACCCCTCGTGGGTATATGGTACCGATCCCCGCCGATCCGGGCGGGGGCCCGTGCAGTTCACTGTGCCTGATGGGCGACACTGAGAGGACGCCGGTTAGCCGTGGCCGGATGATGCGCCTAGCATCAGCCTGACCGAAACCCAGCACCCCGAGGACCTCACGTGCGATTTCGTCTGACCCCCAGGGAGACGAGCTTCTACGACATGTTCGCCGCGTCCGCGGACAACATCGTCACGGGCTCCAAGCTCCTGATGGAACTGCTCGGAGCGGAGCCTTCCGCCCGGGCCGAGATCGCGGAGCGGATGCGGGCAGCGGAGCACGCCGGCGACGACGCTACCCACGCGATCTTCCACCAGCTGAACTCCTCCTTCATCACACCCTTCGACCGCGAGGACATCTACAACCTCGCTTCGTCCCTCGACGACATCATGGACTTCATGGAGGAGGCCGTCGACCTGGTCGTCCTCTACAACGTCGAGGAACTCCCCAAGGGTGTCGAGCAGCAGATCGAGGTCCTGGCGCGGGCGGCCGAGCTGACCGCCGAGGCCATGCCGAACCTGCGGACGATGGACAACCTCACGGAGTACTGGATCGAGGTCAACCGTCTGGAGAACCAGGCCGACCAGATCCACCGCAAGCTGCTCGCGCAGCTCTTCAACGGCAAGTACGACGCCATCGAGGTGCTCAAGCTCAAGCAGATCGTCGACGTGCTTGAAGAGGCGGCCGACGCGTTCGAGCACGTCGCCAACACGGTGGAGACCATCGCGGTCAAGGAGTCCTGAGCTTCGTGGACACCTTTGCTCTGATCGTGACCATCGGTGTCGCGCTCGGCTTCACCTATACGAACGGCTTCCACGACTCGGCCAACGCCATCGCCACCTCGGTGTCGACGCGTGCGCTGACCCCGCGCGCGGCCCTGGCCATGGCCGCTGTCATGAACCTCGCGGGTGCCTTCATGGGCAGCGGGGTCGCCAAGACCGTCAGTGAGGGGCTCATCGAGACCCCGACCGGCGACAAGGGGATGGGCATCCTCTTCGCCGCGCTGGTGGGCGCGATCATCTGGAACCTCGTCACCTGGTACTTCGGTCTGCCGTCCTCCTCCTCGCACGCTCTGTTCGGCGGCATGGTGGGTGCGGCGCTGGCCGGTGGCACCGAGGTGATCTGGGAGGGCGTCCTCGACAAGGTCGTCATCCCGATGTTCATCTCGCCGGTCGTCGGTCTCGTCGCCGGTTACCTGGTCATGTGCGCGATCATGTGGATGTTCCGCAAGGCCAACCCGCACAAGGCCAAGCGCGGCTTCCGTATCGCGCAGACGGTGTCGGCGGCCGGCATGGCGCTCGGCCACGGTCTGCAGGACGCGCAGAAGACGATGGGCATCGTGGTGATGGCCCTGGTCATCGCCGATGTGCAGGAGTCCGGCGACGACATCCCGGTGTGGGTGAAGATCGCCTGTGCCGTGATGCTCTCGCTCGGTACGTACGCGGGCGGCTGGCGCATCATGCGGACGCTCGGCCGCAAGATCATCGAGCTGGACCCGCCGCAGGGTTTCGCGGCGGAGACGACGGGTGCGTCGATCATGTTCGGCTCGGCGTTCCTGTTCCACGCGCCGATCTCGACGACGCACGTCATCACCTCCGCGATCATGGGTGTCGGCGCGACCAAGCGCATCAACGCGGTGCGGTGGGGCGTCGCCAAGAACATCGTCATGGGCTGGTTCATCACCATGCCGGCGGCGGCGATCGTCGCTGCCGCGAGCTACTACGTGGTGCAGCTGATCTTCGGCTGACGGGCGGTGCCGCCCGGTCTTGCTGGGGGTCCGGGGGTTATCCCCCGGGAGGACACAGCGTGGTGCAGCTGTTCTTCGGCTGACCTACGGACGTAAATGGTTGGGCCCGGCTCCCCTGTGGGGAGCCGGGCCCTTCGTCTTACGGTGGCACCGCCATGCAGCACCGCAGGACGAGTCTTTATCCGAAGCGGCCGGAGATGTAGTCCTCGGTCGCCTGGACGCTCGGGTTGGAGAAGATGCGCTCGGTGTCGTCCAGCTCGATCAGCTTGCCGGGCTGGCCGACGGCCGCCAGGTTGAAGAAGGCCGTGCGGTCGGAGACGCGGGCCGCCTGCTGCATGTTGTGCGTCACGATGACGATCGTGAAGCGCTCCTTCAGCTCGCCGATCAGGTCCTCGATGGCGAGGGTGGAGATCGGGTCGAGGGCGGAGCAGGGCTCGTCCATGAGGAGGACGTCCGGCTCGACGGCGATGGCCCGCGCGATGCACAGACGCTGCTGCTGGCCGCCGGAGAGGCCGGAGCCCGGCTTGTTCAGGCGGTCCTTGACCTCGTTCCAGAGGTTCGCGCCCTTGAGGGACTTCTCGACGATCTCGTTGAGCTGGGCCTTCTTGTACTTGCCGTTGAGGCGCAGGCCCGCCGCCACGTTGTCGAAGATCGACATGGTGGGGAAGGGGTTGGGGCGCTGGAAGACCATGCCCACCGTGCGGCGCACGGCGACCGGGTCGACGTGGCTCCCGTACAGGTTCTCGTCGTCCAGCATCACCTTGCCCTCGACGCGGCCACCGGGGGTGACCTCGTGCATGCGGTTCAGGGTGCGCAGGAAGGTGGACTTGCCGCAGCCGGAGGGGCCGATGAAGGCCGTCACCGAGCGGGGTTCGACGGTCATCGAGATGTCGTCGATCGCCTTGTGGGCGCCGTAGTACGCGGAGAGGCCGCTGACGTCGATTCGCTTGGCCATGTGAATCACTTCCAATGAGCCGCGGTCAGCGGCCGGTCTTCGGGGCCTTCCAGCGGGCGATGCCGCGGGCCACCAGGTTGAGGATCATGACGAAGGCGATCAGGACGAGCGCTGCGGCCCAGGCACGGGACACGGCGGCGTCGGTGCCGACCGAGTACTGCTCGTACACGTAGAGCGGCAGGGAGGACTGGGCGCCTTCGAAGGGGTTCGGGTTGATGAGCTTCGTACCGAACACGAGGAGCAGGACGGGGGCCGTCTCACCGGTGATGCGGGCGACCGCGAGCATGACGCCCGTGGTGATGCCGCCGATCGCGGTGGGCAGGACCACCTTCAGGATCGTGCGCCACTTGGGGATGCCGAGTGCGAGGGAGGCCTCGCGGAGCTCGTTCGGGACGAGCTTGAGCATCTCCTCGGTGGAGCGGACGACGACCGGCATCATCAGGATGGCGAGGGCCATCGCGCCGGCGAAACCGGAGGGCCCGAAGCCCAGCATCAGGTTCCAGGTGGCGAGGATGAAGAGGCCGGCGACGATCGACGGGATGCCCGTCATGACGTCGACGAAGAAGGTGACGGCCTGGGCGAGCTTCCCGCCGCCGTACTCGACGAGGTAGACCGCGGTGAGGAGGCCGATCGGGGCGGCGATCAGGGTCGCGATGCCGACCTGCTCGATGGTGCCGAGCAGTGCGTGGTAGACGCCGCCGCCGGCCTCGGCGTCGAGGACGCCGTTCATCGAGTGGGTCAGGAAGTACATGTCGAGTACTTCCATGCCCTTGCTGATCGTGACCCAGGCGAGGGAGAGCAGCGGGATGACGGCGAGGACGAAGCAGACCCAGACGAGGCTGGTGGCGACGCGGTCCTTGGCCTGGCGGCTGCCTTCGACCTTGGTGGTGACGGCGAAGGTCGTGAGGACGAAGAGCAGGGCGGCGATCATGCCCCACTGGACCTTGCTGTGCCAGCCGGCGGCGAGGCCGATCCCGATGCCCGCGGCGATGGAGAACGCGGCGACGGCGGCCGGGGTCCAGCGCGGGAGGCGGGCGTGGGAGAGGGATCCGCGGCGCGGGGCGACGGAGACCGGACGTTCCTGTATGGCGTGGCTCATGCCGCGGCCCCCGAGTACTCCTTGCGGCGGCCGATGATCCAGCGGGCGGCGCCGTTGACCAGCAGGGTGATGACGAAGAGGACGAGACCGGAGGCGATGAGCGCGTCCCGGCCGTACTCGTTGGCCTCGTTGAACTTGGCGGCGATGTTCTGCGCGAAGGTGCCGCCGCCCGGGTCGAGGAGGTGGCCCGAGATGAGGAAGCTGGGGGAGAGGACCACGGCGACGGCCATGGTCTCGCCGAGTGCGCGGCCGAGGCCCAGCATGGAGGCGGAGATGATGCCGGAGCGGCCGAAGGGCAGCACCGACATGCGGATGACCTCCCAGCGCGTGGCGCCGAGGGCGAGGGCGGCCTCTTCGTGCATCTTCGGGGCCTGGAGGAAGACCTCGCGGGTGACGTTGGTGATGATCGGCAGGATCATGATCGCCAGCAGGATGCCCACGGTGAAGAGGTTGCGGGCGGGGCCGTCGCCGGCCTTGTCGAAGATGTACGTCCAGCCCAGGTACTCGTCGAGCCACTGGTTGAGGCCGTCCAGGTACGGGACGAGGAAGATCGCGCCCCAGAGGCCGTAGATGATGCTGGGCACGGCGGCGAGCAGGTCGACGATGTACGCGAGCGGCTTGGCCAGCTTGCGCGGCGCGTAGTGCGAGATGAAGAGCGCGATGCCGATCGCGACGGGCACGGCGATGAGCATCGCGATGATCGAGGAGACGATCGTGCCGAAGGCGAGGACGGCGATGCCGAAGACCGGCGGGGTGCCGGCGGGGTTCCACTCGAAGGTGGTGAAGAAGTTGGTGCTGTCCTTCGAGATCGCGAGGATCGCGCGGTAGGTGAGGAAGCCGGCGATCGCGGCCATGATCACGAGGAGGGTGATGCCGGAGCCTCGGGACATACCGCTGAAGATGCGGTCACCGGGGCGGGACGCGCTCTTGGCGCGCCTGTTCCTCTGTATGTCTGGTGTGGTGGTAGCCATCTGCTTCTCCGGTCTGCGGTGCCCGTACGGGTGTGCGGGCTCCTGGCGGCGGTGCACCGGATGCCGGGGCCGGCCCCCTAGGGGAGGGGCCGGCCCCGGCCGGGGGTCAGGACAGGGTGGGGACGATCGCGCGGACCTTGGCCGCGATCTCGGCCGGGATGGGGGCGTAGCCGGCGTCGGTGAGGACCTTCTGGCCCTCCTCGCTCGCGGTGTAGGTGAGGAACGCCTTCAGGGTCGACAGGGTCTCCGCCTTGTTGCCCTTGTCGCAGGCGATCTCGTACGTGACGAGGACGATCGGGTAGGCGCCCTCGGCCTTGGTCTTGTAGTCGAGGGAGAGGGCGAGGTCGTTGCCCGTGCCCTTGACCTTGGCGGCGGCGATGGCCTTGGAGGCGTTCTCCGAGGTGGCGGCGACCGGGGCGGAGGCGCCGGTGGCGATGCTGACCGTGGAGGACTTGTTCGCGGCGGCGTACGAGAGCTCCATGTAGCTGATGGAACCCTCGACGTCCTTGACCGCGGTGGCGACACCGGAGGAGCCGTTGGCGGCCTGGCCGCCCTCGGCGGGCCACGACTTCGACTTCGGGTCGTGCTTCCAGTCGGCCGGGGCGGCGGTCGAGAGGTACTTGCCCAGGTTCTGGGTGGTGCCCGACTCGTCCGAGCGGTGGAAGGCCTGGATGTTGGAGTCGGGAAGCTTGGCGCCCGGGTTCAGCTTGGTGATCGCCGGGTCGTTCCACTTGGTGATCTTGTTGTCGAAGATCTTGGCGATCGTGGAGGCGTCGAGGACGAGGTTGTCCACGCCTTCCAGCTTGTAGCCGATGGCGATGGGGCCGCCGACCATCGGCAGGTTGACGCCGGTGCCGCCCTTGCAGATCTTCTTCGACTCGGCGACCTCTTCGTCCTTCAGGGCGGAGTCGGAGCCCGCGAAGGCGACCTGGCCCTGGTTGAACTTGGTGATGCCGCCACCGGAGCCGATGCCCTGGTAGTTGATCTCGACGCCCTCACAGGCGGCCTGGAAGTTCTTGACCCACAGGTCCATCGCGTTGCGCTGCGCGCTGGAGCCGGCGGCGAGCAGCTTGCCCTTGGCACCCTCGCAGGAGATGTTCGACGCGGCGGCGGAGGTCGTGGTCTTGCCGCCTTCCTTCGCCGGGGTCTCCGTGTTGTCGTCCGAGCCACACGCCGAGAGGACCAGGGCGCCGGAGACGACGAGGGCACCGATCGCGGAGGCGCGAAGCCCGTTCTTGCGCGAAAGCTTCACTTTCGGGTGTTCCTTCCAGAAGCCGCCTTGCCGCGGACCCAGTGTCCTGATCGTTCTACGGCGGCGTGTGTCGGGTGGTGGTGCACCGATGTGCTTCGTGCACCGTGTGAGTCCGAAATTAGGCAGAACAGGTGAAGCGGTCGACGGAAGAGAGTGAACGGAAAGTGAACCGTGCCGTAAGGCCGGGTGCGGACCTCCCCAGTGGGGTGTCAGTGGCGTGAGGTCGCCACGGCGGCGTCCAGGAGCTCGCGGTCCCGTGGCTGGGTGAGCAGGGCGCGGGCCTCGCCCGGGGCCAGCCAGGCGAGGCGGTCGACCTCGTCGCTCGCCGCGAAGGCGCCGCCGAGAGCCTGGGCCGCCCAGTAGACGACCTCTTTGGGCCGCCCGGCGACCTGGTAGCGGGCCGTGGGCAGGGGTGGGCCGAGCGCGCAGCGCTGGCCCGTCTCCTCCAGGACCTCGCGCAGCGCGCAGGCCTCCGCGGTCTCCCCGCGCTTCCGCTTCCCCTTGGGATGGGACCAGTCGTCGTACTTCGGCCGGTGGACGAGGGCGATCTCGATGCCGTGGCCGGAAACCGCCGGGCGCCAGAGCACGCACCCGGCGGCGCGGATCGGGTCCTGGAGGGGGGTGCCGGTCATGGCACCGGGGCCGTCGCTCTTCGCCAGGCCTGCTGGAAGGCGAAGCGGGCCGCTTCGACGTCGTGCCGCTGGTCGGCGTGGAGGACCCCGAGGGCGTACGCCGTCGCCGGGGCGATCCGGGGGGTACGGGCAGCGGCGGCGGCGGCCGTCGCGGCCTCGGCGGCGTCGCGGTGCCGGTCCAGGGCGCGGGCCGACTCGTAGAGGACGGGGTCGGGCTCGCCGCCGGTGTGCAGGACCTCGGAGGCGTACCGGTGCAGGCGCAGCAGGTGCCGGGTCCGGTGCCAGGGCGCGTCCTGGCTCTCCCCGGCGGCGAGGGCCAGGGCGTCGGCGTTGTACGGGTGGGCCGCCCGGGTCAGCGGGAGCGCGGCCACCGATTCGAGGAGGCGGCGCTCGGCGACCGCGGCGGGCGCGTCCACGACCTCCATGGCGGGGGCGGCGCCCGCGGGGCCGAGCGGCACCTCGGAGGCGAGGAGGGCGACGGCGTCGGCGACCGCGTGGAAGCGGGCCGAGCCGAGGGCCTGGAGGGCGGCGGAGTGGGCGCGTGTCCGGGCCAGGGTCAGCTGGCGTTCGAGGAGGGCGCCGGCCCGGGCGGCGCCGACGGTGAGACCCGCCCCGGCTCCCGCGCCCGCCTGTGCTCCTGCCCCTGCTCCCGCTCCGACCGCCGCGCCGCCGCGAGCGGCCGGCACCGGGGCGCCGCTGCTCGACAAGCGGGACAGCGCGTCCACCAGCCGGACCAGCCGGGAGGTGCAGGCGTGCTCCAGGGCCAGGGTCCCGGAGAGCCAGGCGAGCTCGGTCCGCAGCTGGTCGGCCCAGGCGGTGTCGAGCAGCGGCCGGAAGGTGTGGAGGGTGCCGCTGATCCGGCGGGCGGCCGCCCGCAGCGTCCGGGCGGCCTCGTCCGTACCGGCCGAGTCGGAGCCGCTCTCGCCGTGGATCCGCAGGCCGCGGAGGAAGTCCGCGGCCCGGGCGTGGAGATAGGGGGCCACGACCTCCCCCGCCGTGACGTCCCGCAGGGGGTCAAGGTTGTGCACGCCGGCGCCTCCGCGCGTCGATGAGCATCTCCTGGACGTGCCGCAGCGGCCGGCCCTCGGGATCGGTCGCGTGCCGCGTCCAGTTCCCGTCGGGGCCGAGGTGCCAGGAGGAGGTGGTGTCGGACATCCCGGTCTCCAGGAGCCGGGTCAGGGCAGCCCGGTGGGCCGGGTCCGAGACCCGTACGAGGGCCTCGATCCGGCGGTCCAGGTTGCGGTGCATCATGTCGGCGCTGCCGAACCACACCTCGGGTTCGCCGCCGTTGCCGAAGGCGAAGATCCGGGAGTGCTCCAGGAAGCGGCCGAGGACCGAGCGGACCCGGACGTTCTCGGAGAGGCCGGTGACCCCGGGGCGTACGGCGCAGATGCCGCGGACCCAGATGTCGACGGGCACTCCCGCACGGGAGGCCTGGTAGCAGGCGTCGATGATCGCTTCGTCGACCATCGAGTTGACCTTGATCCGGACGTACGCGGGCCGGCCGGCGCGGTGGTGGGCGATCTCCTTGGTGATCCGGGAGACCAGACCGTCCCGCAGCGACTTCGGGGCCGTGAGCAGCCGCCGGTACGTCTCGCGGCGCGAGTAGCCGGAGAGCCGGTTGAACAGGTCGGACAGGTCCGCGCCGACCTGGGGGTCGGCGGTGAGCAGGCCCAGGTCCTCGTAGAGCCGGGCCGTCTTCGGGTGGTAGTTGCCGGTGCCGACGTGAGAGTAGCGGCGCAGCAGCTCGCCCTCCTGGCGTACGACGAGGGAGAGCTTGCAGTGCGTCTTGAGGCCGACGAGGCCGTAGACGACGTGGCAGCCGGCCTCCTCCAGCTTCCGCGCCCACTTGATGTTGGCCTGCTCGTCGAAGCGGGCCTTGATCTCGACGAGGACGAGGACCTGCTTGCCGGACTCGGCGGCGTCGATGAGGGCGTCGACTATCGGGGAGTCGCCGGACGTCCGGTACAGCGTCTGCTTGATCGCGAGGACGTCCGGGTCGGCCGCCGCCTGCTCCAGGAAGGCCTGCACGGAGGTGGAGAAGCTGTCGTACGGGTGGTGCAGCAGCACGTCCCGCTCGCGCAGCGCCGCGAAGATGTCCGGCGCGGACGCCGACTCGACCTCGGCGAGGTCACGGTGCGTGCCCGCGACGAACTTCGGGAACTTCAGCTCCGGCCGGTCCTGCCCGGCGATCCCGAAGAGACCCGTCAGGTCCAGCGGGCCCGGCAGCGGGTACACCTCGGCGTCGGAGACCTTCAGCTCGCGCACGAGCAGGTCGAGGACGTACGGGTCGATGGACTCCTCGACCTCCAGGCGGACCGGCGGGCCGAAGCGGCGCCGCATGAGCTCCTTCTCCAGGGCCTGGAGCAGGTTCTCCGCGTCGTCCTCCTCGACCTCCAGGTCCTCGTTCCTCGTCACCCGGAACATGTGGTGCGCGAGCACCTCCATGCCGGGGAACAGCTCCTCCAGGTGCGCCGCGATGACGTCCTCCAGCGGGACGTACCGCTGCGGGGAGGCCTCCAGGAAGCGGGAGAGCAGCGGCGGTACCTTCACGCGCGCGAAGTGGCGGTGGCCGCTGACCGGATTGCGTACGACCACGGCGAGGTTCAGGCTCAGGCCGGAGATGTACGGGAAGGGGTGCGCCGGGTCCACGGCCAGCGGGGTGAGGACCGGGAAGATCTGCTGCCGGAACAGGGTGAAGAGCCGCGCCTGCTCCTTCTCCGTGAGCTCGGGCCAGCGGATCAGGTGGATGCCCTCGTCGGCCAGGGCCGGCGCCACGTCCTGCTGGTAGCAGGCGGCGTGCCGGGCCATGAGCTCGCGCGAGCGGGTCCAGATGAGCTCCAGGACCTCGCGGGGCTGGAGGCCGGAGGCGGAGCGGGTGGCGACGCCGGTGGCGATGCGGCGCTTGAGGCCGGCGACCCGGACCATGAAGAACTCGTCGAGGTTCGAGGCGAAGATCGCGAGGAAGTTCGCTCGTTCGAGGAGGGGGGTCGTCGGGTCCTCGGCGAGTTCGAGGACGCGTTCGTTGAACGCGAGCCAGCTTCGCTCCCGGTCGAGGAAGCGTCCCTGCGGCAGCTCGTCGCCGAGGGCGCCGTCGGCGACGTACGTGTCGGGATCGGGGTCCACGTCGGCCACGATGGCCGCGTCGGCCCCGTCCATGACCAAGGGGCGGTGCGCGGCTATCGGCCCGAGGGACGAGGACGCCGTGCCGGACGGGGACGCGGGCGTCTGGGAGGGCGTCTGGGCGGACGGCGTGGCGGAGGACTGGACCGGGACCTCGGCGGGCTGCTGGCTCATGGCCCCATTCTTCCGCGCGAAGAGGTCATCGGGCGCGTCGGAGCGGGCCGTGGGGGAGGGAAGTCTCCCTTTGGGGAGGACCGCCCTGCCGGGCGTGGTCACGGAGCGCTTCATTGCGTGAGCGTCGCAAGCGCGTCTGAATGGCCGGTAACGACGACATGTCGTTCGGGAATCGGGGGCGGGGCCGTGTCTGGGCCCCGCCCCGGGCGTGCGGCGTGCGGGTCTACGCGTGTCGGGCACGCAGGACGCGGAAGGCGGCGTACAGCGCGAGGGCGGCGAGGGCGAGGCAGATCGCGGTCTCGACGAGCTGGATCGGCCAGAAGTGCGAGGCGGGGTGGGTGTCGATGAATTCCACGACCCCGCCGCGGTCGGCCATGCACTGCGCGGCCTTGTCCGGCCGGGTGGCGAAGCAGTCGTTCCAGGAGAGGCGCTCACCGGACGCGGTGAGCATGCCCCTGTCCAGCTGCCAGACCTCGCCCTTGGGCTGCAGCTCGTGGCCCGTCAGGGTCTGGATGGGCCAGAGGCCGTCGCGGAGCCAGGCGAGGACCGCCACGGCGATGCCGGTGACCAGGGCGGCGGCCGCCATCGCGACGACGGTGCGCCGGACGAGCAGGCCGACGACCGTGCCCAGGGCCAGCCCCAGGAGCGCGTGCCCCACCGGCACGATGCCGAACGAGACGAACATCATCGGCTCGTACCAGTAGGTGGGGTAGTCGTTGGCGGGGCCGGACGACCAGGACCAGGCGAAGGCCAGGCTCAGGAGGGTGACGCCCACGAGGACGAGTGCGGCGGGCACCGCCACCTTGGCCGCGAGCCAGCGCGCCGGGCTGATGGACTGCGTCCACGCCAGCTTGTACGTCCCCGTCTCCAGCTCGCGGGCGAGCATCGGACCTGCGACGAACGCTCCGAGTAGGCCGGGCAGGACGAGCATGCCCAGGGACGCGTACCGGACGAGATCGCGGGCGATCCACTGGTCGTCGGCGTAGTTGCGGGCGGACTGGAAGCAGGACCGGTCCGTGCTGTCGACGGTGCAGCCCGCCGCCCGCAGCGCCTCCACGGCGCTGTCGGACCATGCGCGCGAGGTGATCAGGAGAGCGATCCCGACGGCGGCGAGAGCGAGCGACCACCACAGGGCCCGCCGGTGCTGGCGGAACGTCACCCAGTACGGGCCCTTGAGGGCGAGGGCGGTCATGCGGAGGCTCCTTCCGGGGTGCGCGAGGCGCGGAGATGGGCGAGGAGCAGCTCTTCGAGGGAGGGCTCAGAGGTTTTCCACGGGCCTTCGATCGGGCCGTCTCTGCGCACCAGCGCGGTCAGTTGACGGCCCGTCGTGCGGGAGTCGACGACGGTGTGCGGGGCGAGGTCGGCGACCGGGCCGGTCAGCAGGGTGTGCGCGGCGATCAGGTCGTCGATCGGGCCGTCGAGGCGGATCCGGCCGTCCTGGACGAGGAGCAGGTGGTCGCAGGCGCCCTCCAGCTCGGTGAGGATGTGCGAGGACATGACGACGGTGGTGCCGTGTTCGGCGGCATCGGCCATGAGCGCGCCCATGAGTTCGTGCCGGGCGAGCGGGTCGAGGTCCGCCATCGGCTCGTCGAGGAGCAGGACCTCGGGCCGCTTGCCGAGGGCGAGGGCCATCGCGAGGCGGGTGCGCTGGCCGCCGGAGAGGGAGCCGACCCGGGCGCTCCGGTCCAGCGGTCCGGCCTCGACGACACGGTCGGCGACGCCCGGGTCCCAGCGGTCCGGGTTGAGTTCCCGGCCCAGTCGCAGCGTCTCGGCGACGGTGAGCCGTCCGTACAGGGGCTTGTCCTGGGCGACGTACGAGACGCGCTCGCGCGGAGGCGTCAGGATCCGGCCCTCGGTGGGGCGCAACAACCCTGCGGCCAGGGTGAGGAGCGTCGATTTGCCCGCCCCGTTGGGGCCGGCGACGGCGACGATCCGGCCGGCGCGCAGAGTGAAGCTGCAGTCCTTCAGAGCCCAGACCTCGCTACGCCGTCGGTAGCGCATGCCGAGCTCCTCGGCCTGGATGACCGGGTCGGTCATTCGTCCCCCTCGAAGTGTTCCTTCAGTACGGATGTGAAGAGCGCGGACACGTCCTCGCGGTCCAGTCCCGCGGCCCGCGCGCGGCGGGCCCAGTCGGTGAGTTCGCCGCGGAGGGGCGAGTCGGCGGGGCCGGTGCCGAGCGTGGTGCGGACGAAGGTGCCCAGGCCTCGGCGGGCCTCGACGAGGCCTTCGCGTTCGAGCTCGCGGTAGGCCTTGAGGACCGTGTTGGGGTTGATGGCCGTCGCTTCGACGACCTCGCGTGCGGTGGGCAGTCGGTCGCCCGGTTCCAGGAGGCCCATCCGGAGGGCCTGTTTCGTCTGTTGGACGATCTGGAGGTAGGTGGCGACGCCACTGCGCCGGTCGATGCGGTACTCGACCACGTTCCCTTCCACCACCCTTTCACTAATCAAGTAGTGAAAGGGTGGTGCAAAGAAGGGGGCGGTGTCAACCGCCCCCTGTCACTCGGGTGTTCAGGACTCCGTGCGGTACATCAGGTCCACCTCGTGCGTCACGAAGCCGAGCCGCTCGTAGACCGTCACCGCCGCCGTGTTGTCCGCGTCCACGTACAGCATCGCCGTCGGCAGCCCCTGCGCCGCCAGGTGCCGCAGGCCGATCGCCGTGAGCGCCTTGCCGAGGCCGCCGCCCTGCGCCTCGGGCAGGATGCCGACCACGTACACCTCGCCGAGCTGCTCCTCCGCGTGCGTCTTCGTCCAGTGGTAGCCGATCAGCTTCCCGTCCTTCTCCGCGAGGAAGAAGCCCTTCGGGTCGAACCACGGCTCGGCCATCCGGTCGTCCAGGTCCCGCTGCGTCAGCGAGCCCTGCTCGGGGTGGTGCGCGAACGCGGTCGCGTTGACGGCGAGCCAGGCCTCGTCGTCCTGGCCCGGGACGAACGTACGCACGGTGACGCCCTCGGGCAGCACCGGCTCCGGGATGTCGAGCGGCGTCAGGGACCGCCGCAGCTGCCGCAGTTCGCGGAAGAGCGTGAGGCCGAGGACCTGCGCGAGGTGCCGCGCCGCCGCCTTGCCGCCGTGCGCCCAGACGCGCAGCCGCTTGCCCGACGCGCCGAGCAGGGCGGTGCCGAGCGCCCGGCCGTGGCCGCGGCCCCGGTGCCCCGGGTGGACGACGAGCTCCGCGGCCGGGGCCTCGATCGGGTCGGTCTCCTCCAGTTGGGCGTACCCGTAGAGGTGCGGGCCGACGGAGAGCAGGAAGTGACGCACGCCCTCGCGGCGGCCGTGTCGCAGGTAGAGCCGCCCCTGCTCGGACACGGCGTGCAGCCCGTCGGCCCGGTCGGCGGCCTCGAGGAGCTCCAGTACGTCCTGGACCTGCTCGGGGGAGAGCTCGTCATACGTGTGGATCTGCCGTCCGGGTTCGATGGCCGGCGCCGCGTCGGAAGTCATGGGTACGAGCCTACGGTGACGTGCCGCCGCCCCGGGGAAAGGCGGCGGCAACTGTCTTGTAACCCGCTACCCCCTGTTGCGCTACGCGCGTTGACTCTAGGCTGCACCGGCAGACGGGGGAGTAGATCAACGCCGCAAAAGGGGCAAGGGGCAAAGGGGAGAGATGGCAGCGACACCGGGGAAGAAGCGGAAGAACAAGACCGGGCGGCGAATTCTGGCCGCCGGGGCCGGGCTGGCGACCGTCGGGGCGCTCTTCGCCGCGATGCCGTCGTCGGCGGGGGCCGCCGGGGACGAGTTCGCCGCCGGGGACGGGAGCGGGTACGGGAACGGCAAGGGCTGGGGCCGGATGGTCGACGTCCAGCTGCTGTCCTTCAACGACCTCCACGGCAACCTGGAGCCGCCGACCGGCTCCTCCGGCCGGCTCACCCGCCTCAAGGAAGACGGCACGACCGAGACCGTCAACGACGTCGGCGGCGTCGAGTACCTGGCCACGCACCTGCGGCAGGCCCGCCAGGGCAACCGGTACTCCGTCACCGCCGCCGCGGGCGACATGATCGGCGCCTCGCCGCTGGTCTCCGGGCTGTTCCACGACGAGCCGACCATCGAGGCGCTGAACAAGCTGAAGCTCGACGTGAGCTCGGTCGGCAACCACGAGTTCGACGAGGGCGCCCGCGAGCTGGCCCGCATCCAGAACGGCGGCTGTCACCCGACCGAGGGCTGCTTCGAGGAGGGCAAGACCTTCAAGGGGGCGGACTTCCCCTACCTCGCGGCCAACGTGACGGACGAGAAGAGCGGCAAGCCGCTGCTCGACCCGTACTTCGTCTGGGAGCGCGACGGCGTCAAGATCGGCTTCATCGGCGTCACCCTCGAAGGCACGGCGAACATCGTGTCCGCCGAGGGCATCAAGGGCCTGAAGTTCGGCGACGAGGTCGAGACGATCAACAAGTACGCCAAGGTGCTGGAGCGCAAGGGCGTGAAGTCGATCGTCGCCCTGCTCCACGAGGGCGGCATGCCCGCCTCGGGCGCGTACAACTACGACTGCGACAGCCCGGGCCCCGGCAACGGCATCTCCGGCCCGATCGTCGACATCGCCAAGAACGTCAGCCCGCAGGTCGACGCCCTGGTCACCGGCCACACCCACCAGGCGTACGCGTGCACCATCGCTGACCCGGCGGGCAAGCCGCGCACGGTCACCTCGGCGGCCTCCTTCGGCCGGCTCTACACCGACACGACGCTCACCTACGACCGTCGTACGAAGGACATCGTCCGCACCGCCGTCGCCTCCGCGAACCACGTCGTCACCCGTGACGTGAAGCCGGCCGACGACATGAGCACCCTGATCAAGCGCTGGAAGGACCTGGCCGCGCCGATCGCCGGCCGTCCCGTCGGCCACATCTCCGCCGACATCGAGAACCCCCTCGATGCGACGGCGTACGAGAAGCCGCTGGGCGACCTGATCGCGGACGCGCAGCTGGAGGGCATGGCCCCGGCGGACAAGGGAGGTGCGCAGCTCGCCCTGATGAACCCGGGCGGCGTCCGCGCCCCGCTGACCCACAAGGCGTCCGGCGCCGAGGGCGACGGGGTCGTGACCTACGGCGAGGCGTACACCGTCCAGCCGTTCACCAACATGATGACGGCGGTCGACCTGACCGGCGCCCAGCTCGTCACCACGCTCCAGCAGCAGGTCAGCGGCCTCAACCTGGCGGCCCCGAAGATCCTCCAGGTGTCGAGGAACTTCACGTACACCCTGGACATGACGAAGACCGGCGCCGACCGGATCGTGGTCGGCTCGGTCCGGCTGAACGGTGAGGCGATCGACCCGGCGAAGACCTACCGGGTCGCGATGAACGAGTTCCTCTCCGGTGGCGGCGACGGCTTCGCGGTCCTGAAGGAGCACAAGAACAAGCTGGTCGGCGCGTCCGACCTGGACATGTTCACCGCCTACCTGGGGGCGCACTCCTCGGCCACCGCGCCGCTGGCTCCGCCGGCGACGGGCCGCATCACGGTCATCAAGTAGCCCTGGGCAGCCCTTCTCCGGGCCCCTGAGCGAGGGGGTGGCGGACCGTTCCGACGGGCCGCCGCCCCTTTTCGCGTAGGTCCGGAAGAACCCTGGTGTGTTTGTCGTGACCCTGACATCATCCGGCTCATGGAGCGACGACGTTTTCTCGTGGGGGCCCTCGCCGCCGGGGCCGGAGTGATGCTCGGGGCGCCCGCCGCCTCCGCCGTGGACGTACGGGCCTGGATGGCGGCGCACGGCGACGGAACCGCCCTGCGGCAGCTGACCATCCCCGGGACGCACGACTCCGGCGCCCGGTACGGCGGCCCCTGGACCGAGTGCCAGAACAGCACCATCGCCCAGCAGCTGGACAGCGGGATCCGGTTCCTGGACATCCGGTGCCGGGTGACCGGCGGGTCCTTCGCGATCCACCACGGCGCCGCGTACCAGAACATGATGTTCGGGGACGTCCTCGTCGCCTGCCGGGCCTTCCTCGCCGCCCACCCCTCCGAGACCGTCCTCATGCGCGTCAAGCAGGAGTACTCGGAGGAGTCCGACGCCACCTTCCGCGCGGTCTTCGACGACTACCTCGACGCGCGCGGCTGGCGCTCCCTCTTCCGGATCGGCGCAGGCCTGCCGCTCCTCGGCGAGGCCCGCGGCCGCGTCGTCCTGCTCGCCGACAACGGAGGACTGCCCGGCGTCCGCTACGGAGACGGCTCGCTCTTCGACATCCAGGACGACTACATGGCCGAGCCGTTCGGCAAGTACCCCAAGATCGAGGCCCACTTCCGCAAGGCGATCGCCCAGCCCGGAAAGCTGTACGTCAACTACGTCTCGACCGCCGCCGCACTCCCGCCCCGCTGGAACGCCGACCGGCTCAACCCCCGCGTCCACTCCTGGCTCGACGGCGCAGAGGCCGCCGGGCGCACCGGGCTCGGGATCGTCCCCATGGACTACCCGAACACCCGGTCAGGACTCGTCGAGGCCCTTCTCCGGCACAACTGACTCCGGCGCGGCCGACGATCCGGGCGGCGGTGTCGGCGCGCCCGGCAGCCGGACCGTCGCCACCGTGCCGCCGCCCGGGGCCGGCGCGAGGCTCGCCGAGCCGCCGGCCTGGTGGACCGTACGGGCGACGATCGAGAGGCCCAGGCCCGAGCCCGGCAGGCTGCGGGCCGACGGGGAGCGCCAGAAGCGGTCGAAGACGTGGGGCAGCTCGTCCGGAGGGATGCCGGGACCGTGGTCCCGGACCGTCAGCTCGCCCCGCATCAGGGTCACCTCGACCGTGCCCCGGGGCGGCGAGAACTTCACCGCGTTGTCCAGGACGTTGACGAGGGCGCGCTCGATCGCCGCCGGTTCCGCCCGTACGTACCAGGGCGCGAGGTCCGTGACGAAGGTCAGCTCCGGGCCGCGCAGCCGGGCCCGGTCCAGGGCGGAGCGGAGGAGCGAGTGGAGCGGGACCACTTCGAGGGGCCCGGGACGGACCGTGTCCGGGCGCGCCAGCTCCTGGAGGTCGCCGATCAGCGCCGCCAGTTCCGTCATCTGCGCCTTCACCGAGGCCATCAGGGCCCGCCGGTCGTCCGGCGGGATCGCCCGGCCGGTCTCCTCGCTCCGCGCGAGCAGTTCGACGTTCGTACGGAGGGACGTGAGGGGCGTGCGGAGTTCGTGGCCCGCGTCGGCGATCAGCTGCGCCTGCCGGTCGCGGGAGGTCGCGAGCGCCGCCGTCATCGCGTTGAAGGAGCGTGACAGGCGGGCGATCTCGTCCTCGCCCTCCACCGGGATGCGGACGGTCAGGTCCTCGGTCGCGGCCACGTGCTCGACCGCGCCGGTCAGCCGGTTCACCGGTTCGAGGCCGGTCCGCGCCACCCACAGGCCGGCCGCGCCCGCGCCGACGACGCCGATCCCGGAGACCAGGAGCAGCACCCAGCGCAGCGTGGACATCGAGTTGTCGATCTCGGCGACCGGGCGGGCGACGGAGACCGCGACCGCGATCCCGAGCGGGCCCCTCTGCGGGTAGGTGTAGACCCGCATCTCCCGGCCGTCGTCGTCCTTCACCGTGTGCAGCGCGTGCGACAGCTGCCCGCGCGCGACCGCGAGGTCGGCGGGGCCCGCCGGGATCGGGGCCTTGCCGGAGGTGCACACGCTGCCGTTGGGGACGATCACCTGCACCGTGTACGAGCCCCCCACCGGCGGCGGCGTCGTGCCCAGGCGGCACAGGTTGAGCAGGCTCTCCACGGAGGCGTCGTCCAGCTTGCTGTTGCGCAGCGAGGAGTCCATCTCCGCCTCCAGCTGGGCCCGCGTCACGAACCAGCAGGCCAGCGAGACCGCCGCGACGGCGACCGCCACGGCGAACGCGGTCAGCAGCGAGAGCCGCGACCGCAGGGGCCGCGACCGGAACCACGCGAGGGGCGAACCGGTCACTCTCCGCCTCCTCCGCGCAGGACGTATCCGACGCCCCGCACCGTGTGCACGAGGCGCGGCTCGCCGCCCGCCTCCGTCTTGCGCCGCAGGTACATCACGTACACGTCGAGCGAGTTCGAGCTCGGCTCGAAGTCGAAGCCCCACACCGCCTTGAGGATCTGCTCCCGGGTCAGCACCTGCCGCGGGTGCGCCAGGAACATCTCCAGGAGCGTGTACTCGGTGCGCGTCAGCTCCACCGTCCGCCCGCTCCGGGTCACCTCGCGCGTCGCCAGGTCCATCCGCAGGTCCTCGAAGGACAGCGCGTCGGCGTCCGCCGCGGGCACGGCGGCGGAGGCGTACGAGCTGCGCCGGAGCAGCGCCCGGATGCGGGCGAAGAGCTCGTCCAGCTCGAAGGGCTTCACGAGGTAGTCGTCGGCGCCCGCGTCGAGGCCGGTGACCCGGTCGCCGACGGTGTCGCGGGCGGTCAGCATCAGGATCGGCACGGTCGAGCCGGACGCCCTGATCCGCCGGGCCGCCGTCAGCCCGTCCATGCGGGGCATCTGCACGTCGAGGACGACGAGGTCGGGGGCGTACGCCTCGATCCGGGCGAGCGCGTCGAGCCCGTCGACGGCGTCCTGCGTTTCGTACCCCTCGAAGGCGAGGCTGCGGCGCAGGGCCTCCCGCACGGCGGGCTCGTCCTCGACGATCAGGATGCGCTCGCGGGCGCCTTCGTTCACCTGGCCAGTCATGGCACCAGCCTCGCACGCGCTCTCTTCACCAGGGGGTGTGCCGTTCAGTTGTCGCCGCCGGAGCGCAGGCTGTCGAGGTCGGCCTTCACGGTGTCGATCGGAATGGCGAATCCGAGGCCGACACTTCCGGCCGTGGAACCGTTCGAAGAACTGGGCGAATACATGGCCGAATTGATTCCGATGATCTCGCCGCTCATATTGATCAACGCGCCGCCGGAATTCCCCGGGTTGAGCGAGGCGTCGGTCTGGAGCGCCTTGTACGTCGTCTTCGACGTGCCGGTGTCGCCATTGAACTGCTGTCCACCGAACTCGAACGGCCAGCCCTGCCGCGGGTCGTACTGCTGCTGTCCCTGGCCCTGGCCGGAGCTGTCGTCGTCCTTGGCGACGGTCACGTCCCGGTCGAGCGCGGAGACGATGCCGCTGGTGACCGTGCCGGTCAGGCCCTCGGGGGAGCCGATCGCCACGACCTCCTCGCCGACCCTCACCTTGGAGGAGTCGCCGAGCGAGGCGGCCTTCAGGCCGGAGGCGCCCTTGAGCTTGATCAGCGCCAGGTCCTTGTCGGGGTCCGTGCCGACGACGTCGGCCTCGTACGACTTGCCGTCGCTGAGCTGCACGGTGATCTGGGAGGCGCCGGAGATCACGTGGTTGTTGGTGATGATCTCGCCGTCGGAGGTGATGATCACGCCCGAGCCGGTGGACTTGCCGGAGTTCGAGCTCGCGGAGATCTCGACGATGGAGGGGGAGACGGCCTGGGCGACGCCGGCGACCGTGCCCACGTTGCTCGCGGAGACGTTCGTGCCGTTCACGCCGGAGAGGGCGGTGGCGGGGGTGTCGGAGGTGAGCTGCTGGACGAGGGTCGCCGTGCCGCCGCCGACGGCCGCGGCGGCGATGGCCACGGCCGCGAGGAGCCCGACCCCGCGCTTGGCGCGGCGGCGGGGGGCCGCAGCGCCCGGAGCGCCGGCCGCGGCGACGGCGACCGGCGGGTCGACGGGCGGCGGGACGTGCCCACCGGCAGGCGGGACGTGCCCACCGGACGGCCAGATCGTGGTGCCCGGCTCGGTGGTGATCGGCTGCGTCGCCTCGTACGGCTGCGTCGGGGCGTACGGGGGCCTCGGGGGCTGCGGCGGGTAGTACGGCTGCTGCTGCGGCTGCTGCTCCTGGAAGTCCGTCATGCCTACGACTCTCGGAGCCGTACATGAGAGCCGTCTGAGGACCGGCTGAGAAGCCCGACAGAACCCTGTATGCCCTATATAAAGAGCCCCGGGGTGCGGGAGGACTGCTCGCTGCTCGCCTTACTCGCCGCAGCCGCAGGAGCGGCGGACCACCAGGGCCGACGGGAAGAGCTTGAGCCGCTCGCGGCGCGAGCCCGCGACCCGCAGACCGTCGTCCAGGACGAGGTCCACCGCCGCCCGGGCCATCGCCGGGCGGTCCGAGGAGATCGTGGTCAGCGGCGGGTCGGTGAGCGCCGCCTCCTTCACGTCGTCGAAGCCCGCGACCGCCAGCTCCGACGGCACCTCGATGCGCAGCTCGCGCGCGGCCCGCAGGACGCCGAAGGCCTGGTCGTCGGTGGAGCAGAAGATCGCCGGCGGCCTGTCCGGGCCCGCGAGCAGCTTCAGGGCCACCTGGTAGGCGTCGTAGCGGTTGTACGGGGCCTCGAAGAGCCGGCCCTCGGTCGGGAGGCCCGCCTCCACCATGGCGCGCCGCCAGCCCTCGACGTGGTCGGCGACCGGGTCGCCGACGGCCGGGGTGTTCGGGATGCCGCCCAGGCAGGCCACGTACGGGTGGCCGTGCTCCAGGAGGTGACGGGTGGCGAGCTGGGCGCCGCCGATGTCGTCCGTCACGACGGCCACGTCGTCGATCGCCTCGGGGCGCTCGTGCAGCAGCACCACGCGCGCGTCCCAGGCCTCGATCTCGCTCGCGGCCTGCTCGCTCATGCCCTGGCTGACGAGGATCAGCCCGGAGACCCGCATGCCGAGGAAGGCCCGCAGGTAGTGGACCTCGCGCTCGGTCCGGTAGTCGGAGTTGCCGACGAGCACCATCTTTCCGCGCTCGGCGGCGGCCTGCTCGACCGCGTGGGCCATCTCCGCGAAGAACGGCTGCCGGGCGTCCGGGACGATCATGCCTATGAGGTCCGTGCGCCGGGACGCCATCGCCTGGGCCACCCGGTCGGGGCGGTAGCCCAGCTCCTTGATGGCGGCGAGGACACGCTCGCGCGTGGCCGGGGCGACCGGCCTGGGTCCGTTGTTGATGACGTAGCTCACGACCGCGGTCGAAGTACCTGCCAGTCGAGCTACGTCATCCCGCGTCACCTTGGCCACGCGCGGCAGTCTACGCGGGGTGACCTACCTACCGGCAGGTCGCACTGTGGCGTCCACCACGTTCCTGTCCTCCGCCGGGGTGACTTCCCGGTCCGCCTCCTTGACACGGGCGGTGCGGGCGGCTTCCTCCGAACGGGGGTCCGTCCGGGTGTCCTTCGCCCTCGCCTCGTTCGCCCGGGCCTCCTCGGCGGCGCGCTCGACCTTCTCCGGGGTGACGAAGCGGTAGCCGACGTTGCGCACGGTGCCGATCAGCGACTCGTGCTCGGGGCCCAGCTTCGCCCGCAGCCGCCGGACGTGGACGTCGACCGTACGGGTGCCGCCGAAGTAGTCGTACCCCCACACCTCCTGGAGGAGCTGGGCACGCGTGAAGACCCGGCCCGGATGCTGGGCCAGGTACTTGAGGAGCTCGAACTCCTTGAAGGTCAGGTCCAGGACCCGGCCCTTGAGCTTCGCGCTGTACGTCGCCTCGTCGACCGACAGGTCGCCGTTGCGGATCTCCATCGGGGAGTCGTCCGAGACGATCTGCTGGCGGCCCATCGCGAGCCGCAGCCGCGCCTCGACCTCGGCCGGTCCGGCGGTGTCCAGGAGGACGTCGTCGATGCCCCAGTCGGCGGTGACGGCCGCGAGGCCGCCCTCCGTGACGACGAGGATCAGCGGACAGCCGGGCCCCGTGGAGCGCAGCAGCTGACAGAGCGAGCGGACCTGCGGGAGGTCGCGCCGGCCGTCGACGAGGATCACGTCCGCGCCGGGGGTGTCCACGAGGGCCGGGCCCTCGGCCGGAGCCACCCGGACGTTGTGCAGCAGCAGGCCGAGTGCGGGCAGCACCTCGGTCGACGGCTGGAGGGCGTTGGTCAGGAGCAGCAGAGAGCTCATACCGCGCCACCTGCCATCGGTCGGTCGTGCTTCGTTCGCTCGCTCATCACGCGGTTCCTCCTCGGTCCCTGCGAGGACGTGCACTGCTTCGTACAGATCACTTGTCGGTGATCGCTGATCACCGACGGCTCTCGCGCCCTGAGAGCTTTTGTTCACCTATCCGTAACAACGGTCGGAAAACGCAAAAGGACCCGGGGGCTGCGTCGCCCGGATCCTCTGCCCAGCAGAATAGCCCACATGAGTTCAGAGGGAGAGAGCCGATTTCATATGGTGGATGTCTCGTCGCTCACTTCCGTCCATCCGCGTGATCCGCGGCGTGTGATGTTGCGTACGGATGACGGTGTCCGTATCGAGGCGGTTTACGAACCCTCCGGTGCAAGTGTCACCGAAACGGCGGTCACCGGTACGGCGGTCACCGGTACGGCCCTCGCCGGCACGGCCGTGGTCGTCGCCCACGGCTTCAGCGGATCCGCCGACCGGCCCGCCGTCCGCCGCGCCGCCCGCGCCTTCGCGGAGCGCGGCGCCGCCGTCGTGACCTTCTCCTTCCGCGGGCACGGCGGCTCCGGCGGCCTCTCCACGGTCGGCGACCGGGAGGTCCTCGACCTGTCCGCCGCCGTCCGCTGGGCCCGCGAGCTCGGCCACGCGCGCGTGGCGACGGTCGGCTTCTCCATGGGCGGGTCCGTCGTCCTGCGCCACGCGGCCCTGGAGCGCGACACGGACGGACGCGTGGACGCGGTGGCCGCCGTCTCCGCCCCCGCACGCTGGTACTACCGGGGTACGGCCCCGATGCGCCGCCTCCACTGGCTCGTCACCCGCCCCACGGGCCGGCTGGTCGGCCGGTACGGGCTCCACACCCGCATCGACGGGCGGACCTGGGACCCCGTACCCCTCTCGCCCGTGGAAGCGGTCCCGCTGATCGCGCCGGTCCCGCTGCTGATCGTGCACGGCGACCGGGACGCGTACTTCCCGCTCGACCACCCGCGGATGCTGGCCGGGGCGGGCGACGCCGAACTGTGGCTGGAGCCGGGGATGGGCCACGCCGAGAACGCGGCGGGCGACGAGCTGCTCGTCCGGCTGGGGGACTGGCTCACGCGCCGATAGCCCATCATGGGGGGCGGCGCGCACACGAACGAAGGGAGCGCCGCTATGGCAGCGGGAACCATCCGCTACTGGGCCGCGGCCAAGGCCGCCGCCGGTGTCGCCGAGGAGCCGTACACCGCCGAGACCCTGGCGGAGGCCCTGGACGCGGCCCGCGAGAAGCACCCGGGCGAGCTCGTCCGGGTCCTCCAGCGGTGCTCGTTCCTGATCGACGGGGACCCCGTCGGCACCCGGAGCCATGAGACCGTACGGCTTGCCGAGGGCGGCACGGTCGAGGTGCTCCCCCCGTTCGCAGGAGGGTGAACCCCACAGCATGAGCAACGACCCGCAGTACGACCCGTACGCGAACGGGCAGCAGGGACCCGACGTCACGCAGACGTGGGAGGGCCAGACCTGGGACACCCAGTTCCAGCCCGTGGTCCAGCAGCAGCCGCCCGTGACGTACGAGGCGCCCTACCAGGATCCGTACGCGCAGCCCGCGTACGAGCCCTCCTACGACAACACCGCGTATTCGCCGCCGCAGGGCGCCGTGGCGTACGAGCAGCACCAGCACCAGCAGCAGCCGTACGCGGCTGCTCCGGCGGCTCCCGTGGGGTACGACACGCCCGTACCGGCGTACGTACCGGAGCCCATGGCCGAGGCCGCGCACGCCGCCCCCGCCGCGGGCTACTCCTCGCCGACCACCTCCGGGAACACCCGGATCACCGACGCCCAGCGCGCGCGTGCCGAAGGCCGCTCGCCCGTGATCGAGCCCGGCCTCCAGCCGGCGGCCCTGACCGCCGTCCTCGGCCTGCTGCTCGCCGGCGGCGCTGCCGTCGGCCCGTACGGGCTGCTCGTCCCGCTCGTCCTGCTCCAGGGCCTCACCGCCGCCGGCTGGTTCCGGCTCAACGGCATGTGGCCCGCCCGGCAGGGCATCGCCCTCGCCTTCGCCGGCGGCCTCGTCGCCGACGCCGCCCTGCTCGCCACCGGCCGGGAGCACGCGGCCGCCGCGATCCTCGGCACGCTCGGCGCCTGGGTCCTGCTCTGCCTCGTCCTCCAGCTCCGCAGCCACGCCGACCCGGACGAGCGCATGTACGGCCTGATGGCCGGCGTCGCCTCGGCCGCGCTCACGGTCGTCGCCGCCGGGCACCTCGGTGCCGCCCCCGACGCGGTCGTCGTCGGCGGGATCGCCGTCGCCGCGACCGTCGTCGCCCGGGCGCTCCCGCTGCCCGGCCCGGTCTCCCTGATCGTCGCGCTCCTCGCGGGCGCGGGCGCCGGGATCGCGGCCGGCGGCCTGAACGACCTGGGCGGCTCCGGTGCGCTGATCGGCCTCGCGGCCGGGGTCTGCGCGCTGGTCGGCCTGCGGGTGGCCAGCTACGACTACCCGTCGCGCTTCGTCCACATGACCGCGGGCGTCGCGCTGCCGCTGACGGCCGCCGCGCCCGCCGTCTACCTGCTGGGCCGCGCCCTGGCCTGAGCCGGGCCGGGAACGGCAGGGGAACCAACCGGCCCCTCGACACGTCGATCTTCGTGTCGGGGGGCCGAATACTTGTCCGGACGCATTCTTTTGTCTATCGGGGGGACGCACAGCCCATGCGAGCACTGCGGATTCTGTTGATCCTGGCCGTCGTCCTGGGCGGGGTGCTCGTCGGGATCGACCGGCTCGCCGTGGCGTACGCCGAGTCGGAGGCGGCGAGCCGGGTGAAGCTCTCGGGGACGGGCAGCGACTCGATCGACGTCGACATCAAGGGCTTCCCGTTCCTCACGCAGGTCGCCGACAAGCGGTTCGACGAGGTCGACGTGGTGGCGAAGGGCGTCAAGGCGACGGCGGGCAGCAAGCAGATCACCATCGCCGAGCTGACGGCCGCGCTCCGGGACGTGACCGTCACCGGGGACTGGGCGGGCGCGCGGGCGGGCTCGGCCTCCGGCACCGCCCTCATCTCGTACGCGGACCTCACCGCCGCCTCCGACCGCGAGGCCACCGTCGCCTACGGGGGCGACGGGAAGGTGAAGGTCACCGGCGGGGTCGAGATCATGGGCCGCAAGCTGACCCGCTCGGTCCTGTCCACCGTGACCGTCGTGAACGGCGACACCATCAAGGTCCGGGCGGACGAGGTGCCGGGCGAGGGCATTCCCGGTGTGGAGGACCTGATCCGCAAGCGGACCGACTTCGAGCGGCCGATCGGGCTGATCGCCGGCATGAAGGTGGAGAAGGTCGAGGCCAGGCCGGACGGCCTCGCCGTCGCGGTGACGGGCAAGGACATCGCCCTGACGGGCTGAAAGCCCCCTTTACGGCGCCCTTGGTCACATGCTGAGACGGCGCCGTCCGATCCGTAGAAAGCGAACCGGACACCTCGGTGCGGAGGCGTCCGGAGGCGACCCGTGCGGTGATCGCGTCTCGCATCTCGGACGATCGCGTCTCAAAATACGACACACCGGTGACACGGCCGCCTGTCCGTCCCTACGATCGAGGGCATGAAGCGACAGGCGGATCTCACGAAGCGGCGGGCAGTAGACCTGTGCCGCGTCGCCGCCATGCTCTGTCGCTCAGTCTGAGCGGGAGCACCGACTCCCGTATTCCTTCAGGCCCTTCGACCGCGGTCGGGGCCGACCTGTGCAGCCGTACGCACGTCGTACGCCACGCGACGACGCGTACCGGATCACAAACCCGCACCAACCGCACCACACCGCCGCACACTGCCCCGGAGGAGAACAGCATGGCTCGCAGCGACGTCCTGGTCGACGCGGACTGGGTCGAGGCCAACCTCGACAACCCGCAGGTCGCCATCGTCGAGGTCGACGAGGACACCTCGGCCTACGAGAAGAACCACATCCGCAACGCCATCCGGATCGACTGGACCCAGGACCTTCAGGACCCGGTCCGCCGCGACTTCATCGACCAGGAGGGCTTCGAGAAGCTCCTCTCGGCCAAGGGCATCGCGAACGACACCACGGTCGTCCTCTACGGCGGCAACAACAACTGGTTCGCCTCCTACGCCTACTGGTACTTCAAGCTCTACGGCCACCAGGACGTGAAGCTCCTCGACGGCGGCCGCAAGAAGTGGGAGCTCGACTCCCGCGACCTGGTCGACGGCTCCGCCGTGCCGGCCCGCCCGGCCACCGAGTACAAGGCCCAGGCCCAGGACTCCTCGATCCGCGCCTTCCGCGACGACGTCGTGGCCGCGATCGGCGCCCAGAACCTGGTCGACGTCCGCTCGCCCGACGAGTTCTCCGGCAAGCTGCTCGCCCCGGCGCACCTCCCGCAGGAGCAGTCGCAGCGCCCCGGCCACGTGCCGAGCGCCCGCAACATCCCGTGGTCGAAGAACGCCAACGACGACGGCACCTTCAAGTCGGACGCCGAGCTCAAGGCCCTCTACGAGGACGAGCAGGTCGACCTGGCGAAGGACACCATCGCGTACTGCCGCATCGGTGAGCGCTCCGCGCTCACGTGGTTCGTCCTGCACGAGCTGCTGGAGGTCACGAACGTCAAGAACTACGACGGTTCGTGGACCGAGTACGGCTCCCTCGTCGGCGTGCCGATCGAGCTCGGCGCCAACAAGTAAGCCCTCCGGACCTCCCCCTTCTCCGGACCCCTCGACCGTAAGGACAGAACACCATGTGTGGAGCGCAGCCCGGCGGCCCCGACGCCTCGACGATCAAGCCCGGTGAGACCACCATCCAGGGCTTCGTGACCAAGGACGGCGAGCCCGTCACCGGTTACGTCCGCCTCCTGGACTCGACCGGCGAGTTCACGGCCGAGGTCCCGACCTCCGCCACCGGACAGTTCCGTTTCTACGCGGCCGAGGGCACCTGGACCGTCCGCGCCCTGGTCCCCGGCGGCACCGCCGACCGCCAGGTCGTGGCGCAGAAGGGTGGCCTCGCGGAGGTCGCCATCGCGGTCTGATCCGCGACGCGGTCGACCGACCGCGACACCGAACGGCCGGAGGGCCGTGCCTCCTGGGGGGTTGGACGCCATTTCCAGGACTTGAGGCACGGCCCTTCGGCTTGTTCCGTCCGCGCCGGGCGGCCCGCCCGGACGTACGCTGAAGGGGTGTACGCACGCCGTCGCCACGTCTACTTCTGGCTGATGGGCGCCTGCCTGGTCCTCTTCGTGGGCGCCTGGGCCGTCGTGCGGCTCTTCTCCATGCCGGTGGCCATCGGGATGTGCGTCGTCGCCATGGTCATCCCCCCGGTCGCCGCGATGGTCGCGAACCGGCGGGGCCCGGAGGATCGCTGGTGGGACGACCCCTCGGGGGACCCGAAGTCGGACGAGTGGTGGGACGAACTCGACGGCAAGAAGCGGCACCGCTAGGACGCCGCCGCTAGGGCGTTGCGGCTGGTGCGCCGCCGTCAGGGCGCTGCGGCTGGTACGCCACCGCCAGTACGCCCCCGCCAGTGCTCCGCCGCTAGTAGACGAGGGCCTGCGTCTCGTCGGCCATGGCCTCCTGGACGAAGACCTGTGCGCCCGCGATGCGGATGCCGTCCAGGACGTCCTTCTCCGTGATCTCGCGGCGGGTCGCACATTGCGTGCACAGCGTCACGCGGCCGGCCGCCAGGACCGAGTCGATCAGGTCCGGCAGGGGCGCGGCGTGCGGCAGCTCGAACTCGGCGGCGCGGCCCGGGAGGGCGAACCACGAGGACTCGCCGGTCAGCCAGAGCGACACCTCGACGCCGCTGGCGACGGCGACGGCGGCCACCGTGAAGGCCTGCGAGCAGCGTTCGGGGGCGTCGGCCCCTGCGGTCACCTTGATCACGAGCTTCTTCGCCATATGCCGAACTGTAATGCGCGGGGCTGCAACCCCCTGCGTCCCCCACGTGTCAGCAGGGTGCGCGGTGATCGGAATCCGCGCTTCAGGTCTCGTGGGGGGACTCTTGAGAAACGAAGAAAGTATCCAAATCCGGATACGGCACCGCCGCCGGTGCCGGAGACGGTGCCGGAAACCGCACCTCCGGTCGCATTGCCGGACGCACGACCGCGCCGCCGCGCGCTCCGTACCGTCGGGCTGATCGCCGTCGCCGCCGTCCTCGGCCTCGTCGGCGGCACGGCGGTCGGATACGGCGTCCAGTCACAGCGCGAACCGACGCCTCTCCCGCCGCTGAACCAGCCGGCTCTCGCCTATCCCAAGCCTCTCCCGAAGGGCAAGGCGCCGGATCCGCTCCCCGCCTCGGAGGACCATCAGGCCAAGGCGCAGGGCGACCTGCGGAAGCTGTTGGTCCCGAAGCCCGCGGGCGCGAAGAAGGACGAGTTCGGAGACCGCGACGGCTGGATGTCGGTTCGCGAGTACGCCTCCGACTTCGAGCGGGCCGGGGAGGCGTTGAGCTACCAGCTGGATCTGGGCATCCGGCGCGTCGCGGTCACGTCCTGGAAGACGGGCGAGAACCGGCTGAGCCAGGTCCGCCTGATCCAGTACCGCCCCGGTGACGAACTCGGCGCGCAGGACCACGTCGAGGACCAGCAGGGCTACATGACCGAAGAGGAGTACGCGGAGGGCGAGGGCGAGGCCCTCAAGGGCTCCGGCGACGGCCGCTACTACGTCTTCCCCGTGCGGCGGGAGGCCGGGTACCTCGACTTCTACGAGGCCAGGGCCTACTTCCACCGCGGCGACATCGCGGTCGAGATCTTCATCTTCGACTCGAAGAAGATCGCGGAGAAGGACATCCGTTCGCTGGCCGAGCGACAGTTGGGGCGCCTGTGACTGAGGACCGGAACGACGTGAACGTACCCATCGAACCCATAGAACCCATAGAACCCACGCAGCTCGGTGACGCCGCCGCCGAGGGCCCGCGGCAGCCGAAGCGTGGCGTGCGCCGCACCCTGCTCGGGGTCGTCCTGCCCGCCGTGCTGGTCCTCGGCGCGGCGGGCGGCGGCGTGACGTACACCGCCGTCACCGTCTCCTCCGCCGACCGCACCGCGCCGACGGAGGTGTGGGGCCCGGCGGGGACGACCGCGAACGACACGGACCCGGCCGCCGAGTCCGCCGCGCGCGGCAAGGCGGACACGCCGCTGAGCAAGCTGCTGCTGCCCGTGCCGCCCGGGTACGAGCTCGGCCCCGACCACGAGCTGTTCGGAAACGACGGCGAGCTGAGCGAGGCGGAGGCCGTCGCGCAGATGAAGCGGGAGGGCGAAGGCCTCTCCGGCAAGAAGCGGCGCGCGTACGAGAAGGACGTCGACCGGCTCGGCATCCAGGGCATCGCGGTCCGCTCCTTCACGGACCTGACCGACGCCGCCGTCCTCTCCGTCCAGATCACGCGGATGAAGGACAAGAGGCGGATCAAGGACAGCTTCAGGCTCCGCAAGGAGGTCCTGGAGGTCCTGGAGTTCCCGAAGGGTCCCAAGGTGAAGGACCACCGGAACGCCGCCTGCTACCTCATGCCCGAAGACAAGTCGCTGAAGAAGAAGGAACGGGAGGAGCAGCTCGACGGCATGGTCTGCGTCGCCTACGACTCCGAGGTCATGGTCTCGGTCACGGCGGCGGGCGCCAGGCCGTTCGACCGGGCGGCCGTGGCGGACCTGCTCAAGCAGCAGCTCGACCACATCGAGTCCCCGGGGGAGTACGTATGACCGAGCAGACCCAGACCCAGAGCGAGCTCCGGACCGAGCCACAGAGCGAGCCGTCGGTCGAGCCGCGGACCGAGGCCCAGGCCGAAGCCCAGGCCGAGCCCCTGATCCCCGCGCCGTCCGCGCCTCAGGCCGAAGCCGTACCCGTACCCGTACCCGTACCCGCACCCGCGCCCGATCCCGCACCCGCGCCCGCGCCGAAGAAGTCCCGGCGGCCGCTGCTCGCGGCCATCGCCCGCTGGACCGCCGCCGTTCTCGTGTGCGGCGGCGTCGGTGCCGGTACGGCCCTGGGGCTGACGTCCATGGAGCGCACCGAGGTGCCCGGTCTCGCGACCGAGTCCGACGGCCGCTGGACCTACCCCGAGATCGCCCTGCCGGCGCTGCCCGAGGGCGTCCTGCGCCCGTACTCCGACGGCAACGACGGGGAGGTCCACCACGCCGACCTCCGCAAGCTCGTGCTGCCCGCCCCGGAGGGCGCCACGGTCGACCCCCGCCTGAACGGCGGCTGGATCGGCCTCGACACCTACCTCGCGCACTTCCACGCCGACGACCGGGTCGCGGTGAAGGAGGCCCTGGCCGACTCCGCCCTGCGGCACATCGCCGCCCGCGGCTGGACGACGCCGGACGGCACGACCACCCGGGTGTACCTGATGCGGTTCACGTCGGTCGCGTTCGCGGAGGCGTTCAAGGACGACGTCCTGGACACGGGCGTACGTGGCAGCAGGCTCCCGGCCGGCGTCGACGGCGAGATGGCGGACACCGTCCTGAAGGACGTCCGGGTGCCCTTCCTCTCCCTGTACGCCTTCGACGAGCGGAAGCCGTACGGGCCCGAGCAGACCCGGTGGGCGTACATCCAGGCGGGCGACACCCTCGGGCTGGTCACCCAGACCCGTAAGGGCGAGGCGCTCGTCGTGCCCTTCCAGCAGACCGTCGCCCTCCAGGCGCAGCTCCTCGGCTGATCGCCACCGTGTGTCGCTAGACCCACCTCACAGAGTGGGCCGGGCCCCCGCCCACTAAGCTGGGGTCCGGCCCGTTCCGCCTTCACCGCTCAGTCGAGGAGCACCCCGTGATCATTTTCTTCGAAACTCTGCTGGTCCTCGTGGCTGTCGGCGTGCTCGCCTTCACCGGACTGGCCGTGAAGAAGCTGTACCAGGGCCAGCGCTAACCCACCTCTAGAGAACGCCAGAGCTGCTCATGATCGAGATCCCGTCCGACCTCAATCCGGACCTCGTCCCCCTCGCGTTCCTGCTCGGTACGTGGGAGGGCGCGGGTGTCTCCGACTTCCCCGGCGCCGAGAAGTGCAACTTCGGCCAGTCCGTGACCTTCAGCCACGACGGCCGGGACTTCATCGAGTACCACTCGCACTCCTGGGTCCTCGACAAGGACGGCAACAAGGTCCGTCCGCTGGAGAGCGAGAGCGGCTTCTGGCGCATCGACAAGGACCGCAAGGTCGAGGTCGTCATGGTCCGCGACGAGGGCATCGTCGAGATCTGGTACGGCGAGCTCGCCGACCAGAAGCCGCAGATCGACCTCGCGACGGACGCCGTCGCCCGGACGGCGGCCTCGGGCCCGTACAGCGGCGGCAAGCGCCTCTACGGCTACGTCAAGAGCGACCTCATGTGGGTCGGCGAGAAGGCGACCCCCGAGGTCCCGCTCCGCCCCTACATGTCCGCGCACCTGAAGAAGGTCGTGACGCCCGAAGAGGTCGCGGAGATGGCCCGCAACCTCGGCGACCTGCCGGACGACGGCATCGCCTTCTTCCGCTAGACACCTGGGGGTGGCGCACCGCGCCCTCCTACACTGGAGGGCGTGGTGACCACCGACTGGAAGAGCGACCTGCGGCAGCGCGGCTACCGGCTGACGCCGCAGCGCCAGCTTGTCCTGGAGGCCGTCGACGCGCTGGAGCACGCGACGCCCGACGAGATCCTGGTCGAGGTCCGCAGGACCGCGTCCGGGGTGAACATCTCCACCGTGTACCGGACCCTGGAGCTCCTGGAGGAGCTCGGGCTCGTGAGCCACGCGCACCTGGGGCACGGGGCTCCGACGTACCACCTCGCCGACCGGCACCACCATCTGCACCTGGTGTGCCGGGACTGCACGGAGGTGATCGAGGCGGACGTCTCGGTGGCCGCCGAGTTCACCGGGAAGCTCCGCGAGACCTTCGGTTTCGAGACGGACATGAAGCACTTCGCCATCTTCGGGCGGTGTGCGGAGTGCACCAGGAAGGCCACGGACGCCGAGTCGTAGGCTTTCCCTTATGAAGAGCCCTCTGCTGTCCCTGCCCGGCGCCGTCGCCGCCGAAGGCCGCGACGAAGGCGTCGCCGCCCACTACGGCGACCTGTTCCGCGAGCAGCGCTCCCTCGCCGACGGCTCCGGTTTCGTCGACCTCTCCCACCGCGGTGTCGTCGCCGTCTCCGGTGACGACCGGCTGAGCTGGCTGCACCTGCTCGTCACCCAGCACATGACCGACCTGCCGCCCGGCCAGGCGACCGAGGCGCTCATCCTCTCCGCGAACGGGCACATCGAGCACGCCCTCTACCTCGTCGACGACGGCGAGACGCTGTGGGCGCACGTCGAGCCGGGGACGCGGGAGGAGCTCGTCGCGTACCTGGAGTCGATGAAGTTCTTCTACCGGGTGGAGGTCGCCGACCGTACGGACGACATCGCGGTCGTCCACCTCCCGGCCGGCTCCATCGCCGAGGTCCCCGAAGGCGCCGTCGTACGGGAGACCTCGCACGGCCGCGACCTGTTCCTGCCCCGCGCCGACCTGGAGTCCTTCGCCGCCTCGCACGGTCCGGCCGCCGGGATCCTCGCGTACGAGGCGCTGCGCGTCGAGGCGCACCGGCCGCGGCTCGGCTTCGAGACCGACCACCGGACCATTCCGCACGAGGTCGGCCTCATCGGCAGCGCCGTCCACCTCCAGAAGGGCTGCTACCGGGGGCAGGAGACCGTCGCCCGCGTGCAGAACCTGGGGAAGCCGCCGCGCCGCCTGGTCTTCCTGCACCTGGACGGCAGCGAGGTGCTGCTGCCCGGGCACGGTGCGCCGATCCGGCTGGCCGCCGACGGCGAGGAGGGCCGGCAGCTCGGCTTCGTGACGAGCGCCGTCCGCCACTACGAGCTGGGGCCGATCGCCCTGGCCCTGGTGAAGCGGAACGTCCCGGTGGACGCCCCGCTGCTCGTCGGGAACACGGCGGCCGCGCAGGAGACGGTCGTCGAGCCGTAGGGCCTGACCGCCGACTACACGTCCAGCAGGACCGTGAACGGGCCGTGGTTCGTGAGCGAGACGCGCATGTCCGCTCCGAAGCGGCCCGTTTCCACGCGCGCGCCCAGGCCCCGCAGCTGAGCGACGACCTCGTCGACGAGGGGCTCGGCGACCGGGCCCGGCGCGGCGGCGTTCCAGGTGGGGCGGCGGCCCTTGCGGGCGTCTCCGTAGAGGGTGAACTGAGAGATCACGAGGAGCGGCGCGTTCACGTCGGAGCATGACTTCTCGCCGTCCAGTACCCGGACGGACCAGAGCTTTCTGGCCAATTGGGCGGCCTTCTCCGGGGTGTCGTCGTGGGTCACCCCGACCAGGACGCACAGCCCCTCGCCGACGATCTCTCCGACGGTCTCCCCTGCGACGACGACGCTCGCGCCGTCCACTCTCTGCACCACAGCTCGCATGTGTCCCAACGTACCGGCCGGGAATCGCGGGGGGCCGAACGGGTGCAGAGCGCCTGCACGTGCACGGGTGGGAGTGGCACGATGCCTGTCAGGCGGTGCGGTTCCGCACCGGTCGAGGGGACGATTCTCATGAGTGCACCTGGCACCGGGCCGACGCCGTCCGGCCCCGTACCGCTGTTCCGCGCCGGAAGTGCGGGGGGAGGTGGGGGACGAAGCGTGAGCGGAAGCGTGAGTGGGAGCTTGGGCGGAAGCGTGAGTGGGAGCTTGGGCGGAAGCGTGAGCGGAAGCTTGGGCGGAGGCGTGAGCGGGAGTCTGGGCGGAGGCGTGAGCGGAAGCGTGAGCGCAGGTCTGGGTGGCAGCCCGATCGGCCGTCCGCCCGTGCAGCGCACCGGCGAGTCCGCCCTGGCGGACCGGGCCATGCCGGACCTCGGCACGCTGCGGCTGCCCGAGCTGCGCGCGCTGCGCCGGGAGGCCCAGAGCGACGAGGCCGACCTGAGCTACGTACGGCGGATGCTCCAGGGCCGGATCGACATCCTGCGCGCCGAACTCGCGCGGCGGACCGACCCGGAGGCCCCGGTCCTCGACCGGCTCTCCGAGATCCTCGCCGACGCGCCCTCGCGGCACCGGACCTCGGCGCGGCACGTGACGCTGTCGACGCCGCGCGGCGAGGAGTACCGGCGGCTGGCGTCCGAGATGCTGTCGGAGGTCGAGCTGTCGGACCTGACGGCCCGTACGGACGAGGAGCTGCACACGGCGATGGGGCGGCTCGCGGGCTACGAGCAGCAGATCTCGCGCCGGCGGCAGCACCTCCAGCGGACCGCCGACGACTGCAGCGGGGAGATCGCCCGCCGCTACCGGGAGGGCGAGGCACAGGTCGACGACCTGCTGGCGTGAGGTCCGAAGGTCTGCGGGAGTACGGGCGTGAGGGCTCGGGCCAGTGAGGGGCCCGGGCGCCGGGAAATCCGGATGCGGGTCCGGCGCGGCGCTGCGTAGGGTCGAGGGATGAGTGTCGACGTGCGCGCGGTGACGGAACCCGACTTCTCCGACTGGCTCCGTGCCCTGCAGACGGGCTTCCTCCGCCCGCCCCACGTCCCCGACGGGCTGCTCGCCGACCGGCTCGCGAACTCGGACCTCACGCGGACCCTGGCCGCCTACGACCGGGACCGGATCGTCGCCACCTTCCGGTCGTTCCGGCAGGAGGTCAGCACGGTCGGCGGGGGCAGCCTCACCGCCGACGCCGTCACCCAGGTCACCGTCTCCCCGACGCACCGCCGGCAGGGCCTCCTGAGTCGCATGATGAGCGCCGACCTCGCCGCCGCGAAGGAGCGGGGCGACGCGATCGCCACGCTGATCGCCGCCGAGTACCCGATCTACGGGCGGTACGGCTTCGGCCCCGCGAGCTGGGCCACCGAGTGGAGCGTGGACGTGGCGCGGGCCGGGCTCGACCCGCGCCGCACCGGCCGTCCGGAGGACGGCGGCCGGATCGAGCTGACCGACGGCGACGAGATCCGCAAGATCGGGCCCGCGCTGCACCGCCGGCTCGCCGGGGTCCGTGCCGGGGTCACCGACCGCACCACCCGCGGCTGGGAGCTCGGCACCGGTCTCGGGTACCAGCTCGACCCGTGGAAGGAGCCCTTCTACGCGGTCTACCGCTCCGCGTCCGGTGAGGTGGAGGGCTTCGTCGCCTACTCCGCCGACGACAAGTGGGACGACGCCAAGCAGCCGGTGAACACGGCGTCCGTGCGGGACCTGATCGCCGTCACCCCTGCCGCCGAGCGGGCCCTCTGGCGGTACGTCTGCTCGATCGACTGGGTCACCACGGTCCGCTCCGGCTACCGGGCGCCCGACGACCCGCTGCCGCTGCTCCTGCCGGACCCGCGCGCGGCGAAGACGCTGACGCACGTCGACATGTTGTGGGTGCGGGTCCTCGACGTCGTCCGGGTCCTGGAGAGCCGGACGTATCCGGTGGAGGGGAGCCTCGTCCTCGACCTGCGGGACGCGGCCGGTCTGGCGGGCGGTCGCTACCGCCTCGACGCCTCCCCGGCGGGCGCGACCTGTGCCCGTACCACCGAGTCCGCCGATCTCGCCTTCGACATCGCCGAGTTGGGGACGCTGGCGTTCGGCGACGAGTCGGCGGTACGACTCACCCGCCTCGGCCGCGTCGAGGAGCTCACGCCGGGCGCGAGCACCCGCGCCGACCTGCTGTTCCGTACGCCGCTGCGGCCGTTCTCGCCCGACATCTTCTGACCTCAGCGGGTACGGAGGCGGAAGAGGAAGCCGGCGGCGGCGGGCCGGGAGAGGCCGGAGAGCCGGGCCGCCGTCCACAGGTTCCCGGCACCGGTCCGGGTCTCGTCGACGGCGGCGAACCGGCCGGTGAGGCTGATCGCTCGGCGGCCGAGGCGCGCGGGACGAACCGGTTGTACGTGGTGCTCACCCGGGCCGTCTCGCGGCCGGCGCTGGTGCACGCGGAGGGGCTTCCGGAGTGTCTGGGGGCGGTTGCCTCGTCCCGTACAGCGCGGTGAGTTCGGTGCCGATGCGGGCGAGTGCGGCGCGGGCCTCGGGTGGGTCGAGGAGCTCCACGCGGGCTCCCAGGCCCGCCAGTCGGGCGGCGACGACCTCGGGGGACGGGCCGTCGATCTCGATGGCCGCCCAGCCGTCGGGGCCGCGTTCCCCGTACCGTATCCGCCCTTCGAGGAGGCCTTCGAGGACGGTTTCCGTGCCGGGGGCCGCCCTGCCGCGGACCGTGGCGGCGACCATGCGGCCCTCCATGCGGGCGGCGAGCGCGCGCCAGGCGGTGGGGAGGTCGAAGCCCTCGGGGCGGACGGCGGGGGCGCCCGTCTCGGCCATGGAGGTGATCCGGCCGACCCGGAAGACCCGCAGGCCGTGCTCCGTGCCGGCGACGAGGTAGCGGACGCCGGTCTTCGTGGCGATCCCGAGCGGGTGGACGGTGCGCTCGCTCGGCTCCCGGCCGGGGCGGGCGTACCCGATCCTGAGCTCGCGCGCCTCGACCACGGCCCGCTGGAGCGCGGCCAGTCGGGGCTCCTCCGGGTCCGCGCCGCCTGCCCAGTCGGTGCCGTCGGCGACCCCGGCCCGGGAGGCGGCCTCGGCGTCCGCACGGAGGGGCGAGGGGAGGGCCCGTACGAGCTTGCGCAGGGTGGTACGGGTCTGGGGGCTCGGCGCCGAGGTGTCCATCAGGAGGAACAGGGCGCGGACTTCGGGTGCGGTGAGACCGGTCAGATCGGTGCGGGCGCCGCCGACCAGCGACCAGCCGCCGCCCACGCCCGCCTGGGAACGGACCGGGACCCCGGCGCTCGCGAGCGCTTCGAGGTCCCGGCGGGCGGTCCGTTCGGACACGTCCAGTTCCGCGGCGAGTTCGGCTGCGGTGACGCGTTGCCTGGTCTGGAGGAAGAGCAGGGCGGCGACGAGTCGGTCGGCTCTCATGGCGCCATTGTCACCGTGCGGCGGGTACGGGTTCGGGCTTCGCCGGGGCTTCCGGCTGCTTCCGGGTGGGGCGCGGGAGGGTGAAGGCGACGGCCAGGGCGGCGAGGACGAGCGCGGTGCCGACGGCGAAGGCCAGGTGGTATCCGCCGGTCAGGGCCTCGGCGGTGGGCCGGCCGGCCGCCGTGAGGGACTCGGTGCGGGAGGCGGCGAGGGTGGAGAGGACCGCGACGCCGAGGGCCATGCCGATCTGCTGGGTCGTGTTGAAGAGGCCGGAGGCCAGGCCCGCGTCCTTCTCCTCGGCACCCGACATGGCGAGCGAGGTGAGGGCGGGGAGCGCGAGGCCGAAGCCGGCGGCGAGCAGCATCACGGGGAGCAGGTCGGTGACGTAGTCGGCCCGGACGGGGAGGCGGGTCAGCAGGCCCAGGACGCCGACGAGCAGGAGGAGGCCGGTGAGGAGGATGTTCCGCTCGCCGAACCGGGCGATGAGGCGGGCCGAGACGCCGAGCGAGACGACGCCGATGACGGCGGCGGCGGGCAGCATCGCGAGGCCGGTCTCGGCGGCTCCGTAGCCGAGGACCTTCTGCAGGTAGAGGGCGACGAGGATCTGGAAGGAGAAGAGCGCGGCGACCATCAGCATCTGGACCAGGTTGGCGCCGGAGACGCTGCGCGAGCGGAGGATCCGCAGGGGCATGAGCGGGGTGACGGCCTTCGTCTGGCGGACGAGGAAGCCGGCCAGGAGGGCGGCGGCGAGGGCGCCGAAGCCGAGGGTGTGCGCCGAACCGGCCCCGTACTCCTCGATGGTGACGACGGCGTAGATCCCCGCCATCAGGCCGGAGGTCACGAGCAGCGCGCCGAGGACGTCCGCGCCGGCCTTCAGGCCGAGGCCGCGGTCGGCGGGCAGGGCGGGGAGGGCGAGGAGGAGGGCGCCGATGCCGATGGGGAGGTTGATGAAGAAGATCCAGTTCCAGGCGAGGGCGTCGGTGAGGACTCCGCCCAGGACCTGGCCGAGGGAGGCGCCGGCGGCGCCGGTGAAGCTGAACACGGCGATGGCCTTGGCGCGTTCGCGGGGTTCGGCGAAGAGCGTGACGAGGATGCCGAGGCCGACGGCGGCGGACATCGCGCTGCCGACGCCCTGGAGGAAGCGGGCGGCGATCAGGACCTCGGGGGAGGCGGCGGCGCCGGCGAGGAGGGAGGCGGCGGTGAAGAGGCCCGTGCCGAGGAGGAACATCCGCTTGCGCCCGATGAGGTCGCCGAGGCGGCCGGCGAGGAGCAGGAGCGAGCCGAAGGCGATGAGGTAGGCGTTCACGACCCAGCTGAGGCCGACGGGGGTGAAGCCGAGGTCGCTCTGGATGGCGGGCATCGCGACGGTGACGATGCTGCCGTCGAGGACCGTCATCAGCATGCTCGTGGCGAGGACGCCGAGGGCGAGCCGGCGGGAGGCACGGGGGCGGGAGGCGTGGGGGCTGGGGCGGGCGGGCGCAGACATGAGGGCTCTCTCCTGTTCGTGGAGGCAACAGGAGAGACATTAACAGATGGTTTTGTTGCAGACTATTTTTTACGGGAGGAGTTGGCGGGGCAGGGCGCCCTCAGCCGCGCTGCCGTGCCCGGCGGGCGGCCCTCGGGCCCTCGACGGGGGTCTCCAGATGGCCGGTGACCAGGCGGTTCAGCGCGCGCAGCAGGACCTCGCGCTCGTCGTCGGGAAGGGAGCCGAGGGCCTTCTCGTGGACGCCGTCGACGATCTTCTGGCTCTCCGCGGCGACCTTCGCCCCCTCCTTGGTGACGGCGATGATCCGCGCGCGCCGGTCGGTGCTCGACGGCTTCCGCTCGGCGAGACCGGCCTTCTCCAGGGCGTCGACGGTCACCACCATCGTGGTCTTGTCCATGTCCCCGATCTCGGCGAGCTGCGCCTGTGTGCGCTCCTCCTCCAGGGCGTGGACGAGGACGCAGTGCATGCGGGGGGTGAGCCCGATCTCGCCGAGCTCGGCGGTCATGCGGGTGCGCAGGACGTGGCTGGTGTGGTCGAGGAGGTAGGAGAGGTCGGGCTCGGTACGGGTGGGCGCCATGGCTGTCATGCCTGCCAGGGTAACGAGAAGTCGATCCGTCGCGGATCGTCTGGAAGTGAATGACTTCGGGGCGGAGCGGAGGCGTGCGGGGGCGGGCACGATGGGGGCATGGCAGGCCTTACGGGAGCGACCGGCGCAGCGTCACCCCTGCTCTTCCTGGACGTGGACGGGCCGCTGATCCCCTTCGGCGGCACGGGGGAAGAGGCGTACCCGACGTATCCGCCCGCGCCGCCCCCGTCCGTGAGTCCGCTCCTCGCGCGGCTCGACCCGGTGCACGGGGCGCGGCTCGCCGCGCTCCCGTACGAGCTGGTGTGGGCGACGACGTGGGGGGAGGACGCCAACGCCTGGGTCGCCCCGCGTCTCGGGCTGCCCGATCTGCCCGTCGTCCCCTGGCCGGACGGTCCCGAGGAGCCGGGCGTCCACTGGAAGGTGCCGGCGCTGGTGGAGTGGGCGGCGGGGCGGGCGTTCGCCTGGGTGGACGACGAGATCGGGGGCGCCGACCGGGTGTGGGTCGCCGCCCGGCACCCCGGCCGGGCGCTCCTCCACCGGGTGGATCCCCGGCGCGGGCTCGGCGACGCCGACTACGCGGCGCTCGCCGCCTGGGCGGGGTGAGCGCCGCTCACACGCCGGTGGCGCCGTCGATGCGCTCGCGCAGGAGGTCGGCGTGGCCGTTGTGGCGGGCGTACTCCTCGATCATGTGGATGAGGACCCAGCGCAGGGAGACGGTTCCGCGCCAGGCGTCGTGGGCCGAGATGTCGAGGTCGGGGGCCTCGGCCGTGAAGCGTTCGGCGAAGTCCACGGCCGCGTGCCAGGCGTCCCAGGCCGCGGTGACGGTCGCCGCGTCGGGAGTGGCGCCGTCGAAGTCCCCGTCCGGGTCGGCGGGGGAGGAGAAGAGCGGGGCGGCGTCGGCCTGGCCGGCGAGGATCTCGCGGAACCAGTGGCGCTCGACGTCGGCGAGGTGCCGGACCAGGCCGAGGAGCGAGAGCGTGGACGGTTCGACGGCGCGGCGGGCCAGGTCGTCCGTGATGCCCGCGCACTTCAGGACCAGGGTCGCGCGCTGGTCCGCCAGGAACCCGACGAGCATCTGCCGCTCGTCCCCGGTCGCGGGACGGGTGAAGCGGCGGGGCCCCGCGTGCGCCGCCTCCTCGAGGACGTCCGCGCGCCGCCGGGGGCCCGCCGCTTCCGGGGTCTGCGTCTCAACTGTCATGCCGAACCTCCCTGTTGACCTCCGGACATGCTGCCATGCGGGGGCGGGAGGGAGGTGGGCTAATCGGACGCGTACTCGTACTCGTACTCGTACTCGTACTCGTACTCGTACTCGTACGCGGACTCGGTCAGGCGGAGCGGGGCTGGGAGAACCGGAGCATGTTGCCCGCCGGGTCGCGGAAGGCGCAGTCGCGGACGCCGTACGGCTGGTCGACCGGCTCCTGAAGGACCTCGCCGCCCGCCGCCCGGATCTGCTCGAAAGTGGCGTCGACGTCGTCGGTGGAGAAGATCACGCCGCGCAGCATGCCCTTGGCGAGGAGTTCCGCCATGGCCTGGCGGTCGGCGGCCGAGGCGTTGGGGTCGGCGAGCGGCGGTTCGAGGACGATCTCCACGTCGGGCTGCGAGGGCGCACCGACGGTCACCCAGCGCATCCCCTCGAACCCGACGTCGTTGCGGACCTCGAGGCCGAGGGCGTCGCGGTAGAAGGTGAGCGCCTTGTCGTGGTCGTCGACGGCGATGAAGCATTGGGAGAGTGTGACGTTCATGGATTCGACGCTACGACGGGCACCCGGAATCCGCTTCTCCGATCGTGACCGCTTCGGCCACGCGGTGCAGTGGCCCTCCGTCGGCCCTCCGTCAGCCGGTCCCCGGCGTTCACCGGCCGTCCTCCGCCGGCCGTCCTCCGCCGTCCTCACCCGTTTCTGGCCGGGCGCGTGAGCACCTTCGCCACGCACGCCGGGATCACGGCACCCGCCTCGTTGCGCCGGGCCCGGTAGGCGCTCGGCGTCTCGCCCACCAGCTCCGTGAAGCGCGAGCTGAACGACCCGAGCGAGGTGCAGCCGACCGCGAAGCAGACCTCGGTCACACTCAGATCGCCCCGCCGCAGCAAGGCCTTCGCCCGCTCGACGCGCCGGGTCATCAGGTAGTTGTACGGAGTCTCGCCGTACGCGGCACGGAAGCTGCGCGAGAAGTGCCCGGCCGACATGAGCGCGACCCTGGCCAGCGCGGGTACGTCGAGCGGCAGCGCGTAATCGCGGTCCATCACGTCCCGCGCGCGCCGCAGCCGCACCAGATCCTCCAGCCTCACCCTGCCCAGCATGGCACGGCCCACCGACGGCGACACTCTTGCAAGCGCCTGCTTGCAATAGTTAGCAAAGGCTGGCATGGTCGGGGCATGGCATCGCTCAACGTCGGCAATCTCGGTGAGTACCTCCGCGAACAGCGGCGGACCGCGCAGTTGTCCCTGCGGCAGCTCGCCGAGGCGGCCGGCGTGTCGAATCCGTATCTGAGCCAGATCGAGCGGGGGCTGCGGAAGCCCAGCGCGGAGGTGCTCCAGCAGGTCGCCAAGGCGCTGCGGATCTCCGCCGAGACGCTCTACGTGCGGGCCGGGATCCTCGACGAGAAGGAGCGGGAGGAGCTGGAGACGCGCGCCGTCGTCCTCGCCGATCCCTCGATCAACGAGCGGCAGAAGCAGGTGCTGCTCCAGATCTACGACTCGTTCCGCAAGGAGAACGCCGCCGAGGCGGCCGCCGCTTCCGCCGCCGCATCCGCTTCCGCCGCCGCTGCGGCGAACGGCGGCGACGGGGCCGATGCCCCGGCCGCCGACACCCTCTAGTACGTACGCCACACCCGGGAGGACCACCAGCATGGCCATCATCGACGAACTGCGTACCCCTCTCTTCTTCGCCGCCGGCACCGCCGACCTCGCCGTACGGCAGGCCCGGAAGGTTCCCGGCCTGATCGAGCAGATCGCCGCCGAGGCGCCCGCCCGTATCGAGGCCGTGCGGAAGACCGACCCGAAGGCCGTACAGGAGAAGGTGACCGCGCAGGCCAAGGAGGCCCAGGTCACCGTGCAGTCGAAGTTCGCCGAGGTCGTCGGCGGTCTCGACACGGACCTCAAGAAGCTCGGCGAGACCGCTCAGGACCTCGCCCTCCGTGGCGTCGGCGTGGCCGCCGAGTACGCGGTGAAGGCGCGCGAGAAGTACGAGGAGGTCGCCGCCCACGGTGAGGAGGCCGTCAAGGCCTGGCGTGGCGAGGCCGCCGAGCAGATCACCGAGATCGCCGTCGTCGTCGAGCCGGAGGCGGAGTCCGGGTCGGAGGCGGAGGCGGTGTCCGGGCCCGTGTCCGAGCCGGTGGCGGAGACCTCGGACGAGAGCCCGGTGGCCGACGCCGGCGAGGCGCCCGCCAAGAAGCCCGCCGCCCGCAAGGCTTCCGCCAAGAAGGCGACCGCTGCCGCGACGGAGTAGCGGGCCGGGGACGGGTCGGGCACCAATACGGGTACCCGATGCGTTGTAACGGGTACCTTGACCGCGAGGCGCTTTCTCCACATCACCACTAGGCGGTGCTCAGCATGTTGCGCGCGGGATTCGACTCCCTTCTCACCCTGGTGACCTTCCTGATCTTCACCGGCTTCGCCGTCGCCGCGCTCGTCTTCGCCGCCATGGCGCGCGAGGACGCCTACCGCGCCGCCGAGAAGCAGACGAAGAAGTTCTGGCTGATCATCCTGGGCATCAACATCGCCCTGAACCTGCTGGTGCCGATGCTGTTCCTGCAGATCGCCGGGCTGATCGCCGCCATCGTCTTCATGGTGGACGTGCGCCCCGCGCTCGCGCAGGTGTCCGGCGGAGGCCGGGGCCGCCGGGGCGGCGGCTCCAGTAGCGACGGACCGTACGGCCCCTACAACGGCGGCCGGTAGCGGAAACCGTACGGAGAGACAGTGACGGCAGGGCCTGGGGTCATCCCCGGGCCCTGTCCCGTTCCAGCGCCAGGACGGCGACGTCGTCCGTCAGCTCGCCGCCGTTCAGCGCCCGTACCTCCGTCACCGCCGCCTCCAGGAGCTCGTCGCCCCGCAGGCCCTCGGACAGCTGCCGGTTGATCATCTCGACCATCCCGTCCTGACCGAGCCGCGGCGAGCCGGGGCCGGCCGAGCGGCCCTCGATCAGTCCGTCCGTGTACATGAGCAGGCTCCACGCCCCGCCCAGCTCCACCTGGCGGCGCGGCCAGCGGGCGCGCGGCAGCAGGCCCAGGGCCGGGCCGCCGTCCTCGTACGGAAGCAGCCGGGCGACCCGTCCCTGCCGGGCGATCAGCGGTGACGGGTGGCCGGCGAGGCAGAGGCCCGCCCGGCGTCCGTCGGGCGCGATGTCGACGGTGCAGAGGGTCGCGAAGATCTCCTCGCTCTCCCGCTCGTGCTCCAGGACCTGCTGCATCGTCGAGAGCAGCTCGTCCCCGCACAGCCCCGCGAAGGTCAGCGCACGCCAGGCGATCCGCAGCTCGACCCCGAGGGCCGCCTCGTCGGGCCCGTGCCCGCAGACGTCGCCGATCATGGCGTGGACCGTGCCGTCGGGCGTACGGACCACGTCGTAGAAGTCGCCGCCGAGCAGCGCGCGCGAGCGGCCGGGCCGGTAGTGGGCCGCGAACCGCAGGTCGGAGCCCTCCAGGAGGGGCGTCGGGAGCAGTCCCCGCTCCAGGCGGGCGTTCTCCTGGGCCCGCAGCCGGGACTCCGCGAGCTTCACCTGGACGGCGTCGGCGCGCTTGCGTTCGACCGCGTACCGGATGGCGCGGCTGAGCAGCCGCCCGTCGAGCTCCTCGCGGAAGAGGTGGTCCTGGGCGCCGACCCGTACCGCCTCGGCCGCGAGCTCCGCGTCCGCCGAGGCCGCGAGGGCGAGGACGGCGTGGCGCGGGGCGAGGCGCAGGATGTGGCGGAGCGGGGCGAGCGGGTCGTCCCCCGCGGCCGCGCGGGGGCCGGGCAGGGAGAGGTCGACGAGGACGCAGTGGACGTCGTCGGTGAGGAGCCGCTCGGCCTCGGTGAGGTTGCGCGCGGTCCGGATGCGGACGCGGGTGCCGGCGGCGTCCGCCGCGTCGAGGAGTTCGGGTACGGCAAGGGCACCCGCCGGGTCGTCCTCGACGACCAGGAGGGTGAGATCGGTGCGATCGCGGTCGGTTCCTGTGCCTGTGCCAGTCATAACGGTGGCGTCCATAGCGGTGGCGTCGCCGGTTCCCGCGGCAGCAGAGACGATTCTCTGGCGGGGTACGGATACGGGCATCGGTCCGGAGCTTCCTTCCCTCCCCCCGAGGGTGCGCAGGGCGCCGGGTGGCGCCCCGCCCGTCCCGGACCCTAGCGGTAGGTCGGTGCGCAGCGGAATGGTGATCAGTCCGCGAGTGGCCTCCCCGGACTTGGCATATGCCGCGGAAGGGGAGGTAGTTGTCACCGGAAGGCCCGCGAGCGGCCGCGGGAGGGGCCGGGCGGCAATGAGAAAGGTCACGCCGGGCCGGGATGTCCGTCAGGTCGGACGGATGATTCCGGTCACAGGGTCGGGGTGCAATCCCGCCATGTAGGGGGCCGTGCGGGAGCCATGCAGGAGGTCGTGCAGGAGCCATGCAGGAGGTCGTGCAGGAGCCATGCAGGAGGTCGTGCAGGAGTCGTGCGGGGGGCCATGCAGGAGCCGTGCAGGGGCCCGCCACCCCGTCACCCACTACCCCGGGCGTACGACTCCCAGGATCTCCATCGAGCCCGCCCCTGCGATCGTCACGTTCCGGCCGGGGCGCGGCGCGTGCACGATCGCGCCCTTGCCGATGTACATCCCGATGTGGCTCGCGTCCTTGAAGTAGACGATCAGGTCGCCCGGCCGCATGTCCTTGATGTCCACGCGCGGCAGCAGCCGCCACTGCTCCTGCGAGGTGCGCGGGATCGGGAGCCCCGCCTTGCCCCAGGCGAGCTGGGTGAGGCCGGAGCAGTCGTACGAGTCCGGGCCCTCCGCTCCCCAGATGTACGGCTTGCCGACCTGCGCCGTCGCGAACTCGACCGCCTTCTTGCCCCGCGCGGTCGCCCCGGTCGTGAGGTCGCCGAGGATGCCCGTGTCGAGCCACGTCGTCTGGGCCCGGTACTGCGCCTGCTCCTCGAGGCGGCGCAGCCGCTCCCGCTCCTCCGCGGCGAGCGTGGACTCCAGCTTCTTGGCCGCGGCGATCTTGTCGTTGATCTCCTTCTTCGCCTGGGCCTGCTTGACCCGGTGGGCCTCCAGCTTGGTCCAGTTGTCGCCGGCGTCCTTCGCGTAGACGCCCAACTCGGCCTGGGCGCGGGTCATCTCGCCGAGGAGGTCCGTGGTGGCCTTCGCCCCGGCCTTGAGCCGGCCCGCGGTGTCGAGGAAGAGCTGCGGGTCGTCGGTGAGGACGAGCTGCGCGCCGTCCGGGAGTCCGCCGTTGCGGTACTGGGCGCGGGCGGCGGCGCCCGCCTTGGCCTTGAGGTCCTCGACCTTCTCGCGGCCCTCGACGATCATCCGGGCGAGCCGGACGATCTCGGCGGACTGCTCCTTGGTCTTCTCCTCGGCGAGGTTGTACGCGTCGGTGGCGACGGCGGCCTGCCGGTACAGGACGTCTATCTCCTTGCGCACCTCCTCCAGGCTCTTCTTCGGCGGGGGAGGCGGCAGGGGCGCGGCGGCGGCCTGAAGGGTCAAAGCCGGTGAGGCCAGCACCGCCAGGGCGCAGATCACGGTGATCGCGGCGGTGGTGTGGCGACGTCGGTTCACAAGCTCCCCCTCGTAAACGGCCCGCGTCTCTATCTGATTTACCGTCAGTAACTTAGCGGTGACCTTGGCGATAGTGCCATGCGAAACCGCAAAACAACAGGGGAAACCTGGGCCTGCCGGGCCGGTTCCCCTCAGGGGGACGAGCGATACGCGAGGGGCGTTCCCGACGTACGCGAAATTCAGCGGGAGTTGGGGAAAGCGGGGGAAGGGGGGAGGGCGGGGGCGCCGTCAGAGGAGCGACGGGGTCGGCGTCAGGGGCGAGGCGGGGCCGCCGTCAGGGGAGCGGTGGGGGCGCCGTCAGGGGCGTGGCGCCAGTGCCTCCCACCGCACCGTCACCTCGCCCTGCCGCCACCGCCGCGGACCGTCCGTCAGCGGCCAGTCCGCCGCCAGTTCGCGTACGGAACGGATCCAGCGCTGTCGCGCGCCCAGCGAGGCGTACGGGGAGGCCGCCGCCCACGCCCGGTCGAAGTCCCGCAGGAAGGCGTGCACCGGCTCGCCCGGGACGTTGCGGTGGATGAGGGCCTTCGGGAGCCGCTCCGCCAGGTCCGAGGGGCGCTCCAGCGAGCCGAGTCGGGTCGCGAAGGTCACCGTCCGCGGCCCGTCCGAGTCGAGGGCCACCCACACGTGCCGCCGCCCGATCTCGTCGCAGGTGCCCTCGACGAGCAGTCCGCCGGGCGCGAGCCGCCCGCACAGCCGGGCCCAGACGGCCGCGACCTGCTCCTCGTCGTACTGGCGGAGCACGTTCGCCGCGCGGATCAGGGCGACCGCGCCGGGCACCGGCACCTCGAAGCCGCCGTGCAGGAAGGCGAGGCCCTCGTGCTCGTACGGCTTCGCGGCCTCGACGCGGGCGGGCTCGATCTCGATGCCGTAGAGCCGGGTGCGGGGCTCGGCGGTCCGCAGCCGGGCGAGGAGCTCGACGGCGGTCCAGGGAGCGGCCCCGTAACCGAGGTCGACGGCGAGCGGCGGCTCGGGGGAGCGGCGCAGGGCGGGGCCGTGGACGGCGGCGATCCAGCGGTCCATGCGGCGCAGACGGTTGGGGTTGGTGGTCCCGCGGGTCGGTGTGCCGACGGGGCGGGTGGTGCGCGGGGCCATGACACGAGCGTACGGGGTGGGGTGCGGGGGACCGGTCGTGACCAGGTACGACCGTTCCTGAGCGCTCGCGACCGGTAATGAATTGGCAAAGCGCCGGGGGCGTCGGAAATGAAAGGGAGCATTCCGCTGTTGTGGGGGCTGAAGGGCGCGACCCGTCCTTCAGCCGTCATGCCCGACGCGGCTCGGCCGCCATGCCGGACCGCTTTCAGCTCCACCGTGCTCAGCCCGCAGTGTCCAGCTCCACCGTGTTCAGCTCAGTCCCCGAGCGGAAGGACCGCCGACGTGAGCCAGTACGTGTCCCGGTTCGCCGGTACCCGGCACCGGCACCAGGCGCCGACCCGGCTCCGGCTCCCCGGCCGGAACCGCACCCCGCGCCGGGTGGCCATGCTCAGCGTCCACACCTCCCCGCTGCACCAGCCGGGCACGGGCGACGCGGGCGGCATGAACGTCTACATCGTCGAGCTGGCCAAGCGCCTCGCCGCCATCGACATCGAGGTGGAGATCTTCACCCGGGCCACCACCGGCGGCCTCCCGCCGGTCGTCGAGCTCACCCCCGGCGTCCTCGTCCGGCATGTCGACGCGGGCCCCTACGAGGGCCTGGCCAAGGAGGAGCTGCCGGCCCAGCTCTGCGCCTTCACGCACGGCGTGATGCAGGCGTGGGCGGGCCACCGCCCCGGCCACTACGACCTCGTCCACTCCCACTACTGGCTCTCCGGCCACGTCGGCTGGCTCGCCGCCGAGCGCTGGGGCGTCCCGCTCGTCCACGCGATGCACACCATGGCGAAGGTCAAGAACGCGGCGCTCGCCGAGGGCGACACGCCCGAGCCCGCCGCCCGCGTCATCGGCGAGACCCAGATCGTCTCCGCCGCCGACCGGCTGATCGCCAACACGGCCGAGGAGGCCGACGAGCTCGCCCGCTTCTACGAGGCGGACCCCGGCAAGATCGCGGTCGTCCACCCGGGCGTCAACCTCGACCACTTCCGGCCCGCCGACGGCCGCGCCGCAGCCCGCGCCCGCCTCGGGCTCCCGCAGGACGCCTTCATCCCGGTGTTCGCCGGCCGGATCCAGCCCCTGAAGGCCCCGGACATCCTGCTGCACGCCGCCGCCCGGCTCCTGGACCAGGACCCGTCGCTGCGCTCGCGCATGGTCGTCCCGGTCGTCGGCGGCCCGAGCGGCAGCGGCCTGGCCAAGCCGGAGGGCCTCCAGAAGCTCGCGGCCCGGCTCGGGATCGCGGACATCGTGCGCTTCCACCCGCCGGTGGGGCAGGACCGGCTCGCGGACTGGTTCCGCGCGGCGAGCGTCCTCGTCATGCCCTCGTACAGCGAGTCCTTCGGTCTGGTCGCCATCGAGGCGCAGGCGGCCGGCACCCCGGTCGTCGCGGCGGCGGTGGGCGGTCTGCCCGTCGCCGTACGGGACGACGTGACCGGTTTCCTCGTCCAGGGGCACGACCCGGCGGACTACGCCCGCGCGCTCGGCCGCTTCGTCGCCGATCCTGCGCTGACGGACCGGATGGGCGCGGCGGCGGCGCTGCACGCGGGCTCGTTCGGCTGGGACACGGCGGCCTCGGGCACGGCCGACGTGTACACGGCCGCCATGCACGACCACCGGGTCCGGGAGAACCGCCGTCGCGTACGCTCCCACCATGGCTGAGGACGAGGTCAAGACCCCGGTCGGGGACGTGCGGCGGATCATCGAGTCGACCTTCGACGACGCGGAACTGGAGTGGGAGTCCCCCGAGCCCGGTTCGTACGTCGTCAAACTCCCGGGCACGCGCAAGCTCTTCACGACGCTCTCGCTGCGCGCCGGCCGCCACTCGCTCTCCCTCAACGCCTTCGTCATCCGGCACCCCGACGAGAACGAGCCGGGTGTCCACCGCTGGCTGCTCGAACGCAACCTCCGGCTGTACGGGGTGAGTTACGCGGTCGACGGCCTCGGCGACATCTACCTCGCCGGCAAGCTCCCGCTCGCCGCCGTCACGCCCGAGGAGCTGGACCGGCTGCTCGGCTCGGTCCTCGAAGCGGCGGACGGCGACTTCAACACGCTCCTGGAGCTGGGGTTCGCGTCGGCGATCCGGCGTGAGTACGAGTGGCGGGTCTCGCGCGGCGAGTCGACCCGCAACCTCGACGCGTTCAAGAACCTGACCCAGAAACCCACCCGCTGACCCCTTCCGGCAAGGGCTTTCCCCTGCCATGCTCGCGCCCGGCGCAGATCTGAACACCATTCATATACGTGAAAGGTTCAGGGGCATGGCACTCAGCAGAAGGCAGTTCGTCGGCAGTGCGGTGGCGGTCGTGGGGGCGGCGGGAGCCACGGGAGCGACCGGAGCGACCGGAGCCACGGCAGCGACCGGAGCCACGGGAGCCACAAGGGGTACGCCGGGGTCCCCTCCCCCCACCCGCCCCGCCCAGCTCTGGCGGGAGTTCGAGGCCGCCCCCACCACCCACCCCCAGATCCCCTACGTGGCCCGCGCGGGAGCCCACGGCGGCGCCCGGCGCCTCCCGCGCCCCCGGGTCGTGGCGGACGCCGTCACCTACGGGGCCGCACCGGACGGCTCGGCCGACTCCGCCCCCGCGATCAACCGCGCCCTCGCGGACGCGGGGGAGCGGGGCGGCGGCACGGTGCTGCTGCCGCCCGGCACGTACCGGATCGACGACTACCTCCGGATCGGCCACAGCGGAGTCGTCCTGCGCGGCGCGGGCTCCGGTCGTACGACCCTGCTCGCGACCCGGAGCCTCACCGAACTGATCGGCCCGTACGGCTCCCGCTACGGCGGCGACAAGTCCTCCTGGTCCTGGGCCGGCGGCCTCGTCTGGCTCTCCCCGCACGCCCGGCACGCCTCCCTCGTCGCCGCGATACGGGACCGGGCCTGGCCCTTCGAGGGCTGGACCGGCAACCGGCGCGACGAATGGACCACGCTCACCACCCTCCGCCCGGCCCGCCGGGGCGACCGGTCGGTGACCGTCGACGACCCGTCGGGCCTGGCCCGCGGACAGCTGGTCGTCCTCCGCCTCGCCGACGACCCCGGCCACACGCTCCTGGAGCACATGGCGGGCGGCGGCCCCGGCCCGGAGGCGTACACCTGGGACGACAAGACCAAGCTGACCTCCTACGTCCCCCACGAGTGGCCCGTACGGATCACCGGGATCGCGGGCCGCCGCGTCACCCTCGAACGGCCCCTGCCGCTGGACCTCCGCCCCGAGTGGGACCCCCGACTCGTCTCCGGGGCCGCGCCCCTCACCGGCTCGGGGGTGGTGGGCCTGACCCTGGAGGCGCCCTTGCTGGCCCAGTCGCCGCACCTCCTCGACAAGGGCTTCAACGGCGTCACCTTCCAGTGTGCGTACGACTGCTGGGCCGAGGACGTCGTCGTCCGCCACGTCGACAACGGCTTCGGGCTCGTCGCCGCCTCCGCCTGCACCCTGCGCCGCACGCGCGTCGAGGGGCGCGGCTCCCACCACCCGTACTTCTGCCGGGAGGGCGCGCACGACAACCTGGTCGAGGACTTCCGGATCGCGGCCCGTACGGTCCCGGCCCCGGCGGGCACGCAGCTCCACGGCATCAACGTCGAGGGCCTGTCCAGCCACAACGTCTGGTCGCGCGGGGTCATGGAGATGGGCACCTTCGACACCCACCGGGGCATGCCCTTCGCGAACGTACGGACCGAGATCACCGTCGAGAACAACGGCCGGCACGGCGGCGACGCCTCCGCAGGACCGCTCTACGGCGCCCGGTTCGCCCACTGGAACGTGACGGTGACCAACGGCCGGGCCGGCCTCGTGAAGCTCGACACCGTCGCCCCGTACAGCGCCACGGTCGGCATCAGCGAGGTGCGCGAGTTCGACCAGACCGACGTCCCGGACTTCGCGGGCGACCTGCACGCGCGCGTGGAGGCGTACGGGAGCCCGGAGTCGGTGCGTCCGCGGAACCTGTACGAGGCCCAGCGGGCGCTCAGCCGGAGCTAGCGGCCTCCGCGCCGCTCCGGTACCGGCCCGGGGTCGTGCCGAACTCGCGGAGGAAGGCGTGCGAGAGGGCGTACGGGCTGGCGTAGCCGACGCGGCGGGCGACCGTCGCCAGCGGGTCCGGAGTGTCCCGGAGCAGGGCGGCGGCGCGCGTGAGGCGCCACCACGTCAGGTACGCCATCGGGGGCCGGCCGACCAGGGCGGTGAAGCGGCGGGCCAGGGTGGGCCGGGAGACGCCCGCCTCGGCGGCGAGCCGGTCGTTGGTCCAGGGCGCGGCCGGGTCGGAGTGCAGCGCCCGCAGGGCGGCGGCGGTCACGGGGTCGCCGAGCGCGGCCGGCCAGGCGCCGTCCGTGGCCTCGGCCAGCCAGGACCGGATCATGTAGACGAGCAGCAGGTCGAGCAGGCTGGGCAGCGCGACGGCGGAGCCGGGCCGCCGCTCGGCCGGCTCGCCCAGCTCGCCGCCGAGCAGGTCGACGGCGGCGCGGAGCTCGGGGTGGCGGCCGACGCGGTTCGGCAGGTGGACGAGCGGGGGCAGCTCGGCCAGGAGCGGGTGCGCGCGGCCGTGGTCGAGGCGGTACTTGCCGCAGAGCATCTCCACCTCGCGCTCGCCTGTCTGGAAAGCGGGGCGGGGAGGCTGCGGCAGGGCGGGCTCCGGCAGTGGAGGCTGCGGGAGGGGCGCTCGCGGCAGGGCGGGCTCCGGCAGTGGAGGTTGCGGCAGGGCCCGGTCGGCCCACCGGGTGAACGGCACAGCCCGCGCCACGGTCGCCGCGTCGGCGGGCGAGTCGGCGATGACGTGCCCCGTGCCGTGCGGCAGCAGCACCGCGTCCCCGGCGCCGAGCGCGACCGGCTCGCCGCCGTCGGGCAGCAGCCAGCAGCCGCCCTTCAGGACGACGTGGAAGCCGGCGCCGTCGTACGGGTCCAGCCGGGCGCACCAGGTGCCGCCGACCCGTACGCGGTCGGAGGAGGGCCGCCCGACGCGTACGGCCGAGATCGCGTCGCTCACCAGATCCATGAGGCGTCAGATTAGCCCCACGGCCTCCCCGTTGAGCTGATTGCGTATCGGAACGAGCAGAAGAGGCATCGATCGGCTCACCTCCTCTCCCTAGGCTCGTCACCATGAAGAGCAGCGAGAGCGCGCAGCGCATGGTGCTGGGAGACGTCGAGGTCATCCGGGTCGTCGAGTGGCAGGGCCCGTTCGGTCCGGCCCGGGGCATCGTCCCGGGGGCCGGGGCGGAGGTGTGGAAGGACAACGAGGAGTGGCTCGCGCCGGACCACTGGGCGCCGGACAGCGACAGCGCGGTCATGGCGCTGCAGAGCTGGGTGCTGCGGAGCGGGGGCCGGACGGTGCTGGTCGACACGGGGGTGGGCGACGGGCGGGAGCGGCCGGACTCGCCGCACTTCCACCGGCGGCGGGACGGCTTCCTGGGCCGGCTGGAGCGGGCGGGGATCCGCCCCGAGGACGTCGACGTCGTCGTCAACACCCATCTGCACGCCGACCACGTCGGCTGGAACACGCGGGACGTGGCGGGGGAGTGGGTGCCGACCTTCCCGAACGCCGAGTACCTCGTACCGGCCGCCGACGACTTCCACTACGGCCCGCGGAACGGTTACGGCAACGGCCTCCAGGAGGAGGACCGGCTCGTCTACGAGGAGAGCGTCGCGCCGGTCCACCGTGCGGGGCAGGTGCGGCTGTGGGAGGGCGTGCACCGCGTCGACGGGAACCTGACCCTGGAGGCGGCGCCGGGCCACACGCCCGGCTCGGCGGTCCTGCGGCTCGCGTCCGGGGGAGACCGGGCGGTCTTCGTCGGCGACCTGCTGCACAGCCCCGTGCAGATCCTCGAACCGTCCTGCGCCAGCTGCTTCTGCCTGGACCCGGGCGGGGCGGCGGTCAGCCGCCGCCGGATCCTCGAACGGGCCGCCGACGAGCGGGAGCTGGTCGTGCCCGCGCACTTCGGCGGGGCCGGTGCCGCCGAAGTGCGCAGGGAGGGGGAGGGGTTCGGCCTCGTACGGTGGGCGGCGTACGGGACGGGGTGAGGCGCCGTGTACGGGGCGGGGTGAGGCGCCGTGTACGGGGCGGGGGTCAGGCGTTGACGGAGGCCTGCCCGGCGGCGGCGTCCGAGGGGTCGGCGCTCTTCACCGCCGTAACCGCCGTAACTGTCGTAACTGCCGTACGGATCTCGGTCTCCGTGGTCTCGTCGTCGTCCGCGAGGGCCTTCCGCAGCCGGAGGGAGTACCCGACGGCGGCGAGGACGCCGATGACGGCGGTCGCCGTCCACAGGACGTCGGGGCCGGGACCGCCGACGATCGCGCCGGCCGCGATGGGGGCGATGAACCCGGCGACGGCCCAGGACATGCCCATGACGCCCTGGTAGCGGCCGCGGGCGTGCTCGGGGGCGAGGCGGGCGGTGGCGGCGGCGTTCGTCGGGACGTGGATCATCTCGCCGACGGTCCAGACGATCACGGTCGCGGCGAAGGCCACGGAGGAGCCGGCGAGGGCGGTGGCGCCGGTGCCGAGGGCGAAGAGGAGCGCGGAGAGCGTGAGGAGGACGACGGGGGAGCGCTTGTCGGTCAGCTTGTTGACGAGGAGCTGGAAACCGACGATCACGATGCCGTTGACGGCGATGACCATGCCGAAGGAGGACGGGGGCAGGCCCTGGCCGGCCATGGTCAGCGGGAGGCCGATCCAGGGGGCGGTGAAGACGACGCAGACGAGGAGGTTGAGGAGGACGAGCGTGCGGAAGGGGGCGTCGCGGAGCACGGTCAGCATGCTGACCTTCTCTTCGGCGACGGGCTCGCCGCACTTGTCGACGGCGGCCTCGGGGCGGGTCTCGGGGAGGCGCAGGAAGACGATGACGGCGCACAGGACGGTGGCGACGGCGTCGACGACGAAGAGGGTGCGGTAGCCGAGGAAGGCGGCGGCGCCGCCGGCGATGGAGGCGATGGCGAAGCCGAGGTTGAGGGCCCAGTAGTTGAGGGCGTACGCCCGGCGCACGTCGTGGGCGGGGACCATGTCGGCGATCGTGGCGTTGATGGACGGCCGGACGGCCTGCATGGCGACGCCCATGAGGAGGACGACGGTGGCGACGGCCCAGGCGCTGGTGACGACGGCGAGGGCGGCGGCGCAGGCGGCGGCGGCCAGGTGCATCGTGACCATGGTGGGGCGGCGGCCCCAGCGGTCGGTGAGCGCGCCGCCGAGGGGCGAGCCGGCGACGCCGCCGAGGCCGTGGAGGGCGACGACGAGCCCGGCGAACCAGGCGGAGTGCCCGAGCTCCTGCGTCAGGTACAAGGAGAGGAAAGTCAGGACGAAGGCCCCGGTCCGGTTGACCAAGGTCGACAGCCAGAGCCACCAGAAGCCCCGGGGGAACCCGGAAACCGTCGCGCGAGCTGATCGTCTGAGCGAATCGATGGACATGTGTGGCCGGCCCCTTGCTACTTGTAAGCCCCTATCACGGCCCTCGTAACTTACGTATCTCAGGTGCCGGACGCCAGCGAATTGACGACGCGCGTCAATCGTCGGCGGTCTATTAGGCTCGTACGCATGGCCGACGCACCGTACAAGCTGATCCTCCTCCGCCACGGCGAGAGCGAGTGGAACGAGAAGAACCTGTTCACCGGATGGGTGGACGTGAACCTCACCGCGAAGGGCGAGAAGGAGGCGACGCGCGGCGGCGAGCTGCTCAAGGACGCCGGCCTGCTGCCCGACGTGCTGCACACCTCCCTCCAGAAGCGCGCCATCCGCACGGCGCAGCTCGCGCTGGAGTCCGCGGACCGCCACTGGATCCCGGTCAACCGCTCCTGGCGGCTGAACGAGCGCCACTACGGCGCCCTCCAGGGCAAGGACAAGGCCCAGACCCTCGCCGAGTTCGGCGAGGAGCAGTTCATGCTGTGGCGCCGCTCGTACGACACCCCGCCGCCGGCCCTCGCCGACGACAACGAGTACTCGCAGGCCCACGACGCGCGCTACGCGACGATCCCGCCGGAGCTGCGCCCGCAGACGGAGTGCCTCAAGGACGTCGTCGAGCGGATGCTCCCGTACTGGTACGACAACATCGTCCCGGACCTCCTCGCCGGCCGTACGGTCCTGGTCGCGGCCCACGGCAACAGCCTCCGCGCCCTGGTCAAGCACCTCGACGGCATCTCGGACGCCGACATCGCGGGCCTCAACATCCCGACCGGCATCCCCCTGTCCTACGAGCTCGACGAGAACTTCAAGCCCCTCAACCCGGGCGGCACCTACCTCGACCCGGACGCCGCCGCCGCGGCGATCGAGGCCGTGAAGAACCAGGGCAAGAAGTAGCCCTTGCCCTGGCCCTTGCTGTGGCCCTGACTGAGCTCTGACACGAAGGAGCCCCCTGCCTGCGGAGAAACCGCAGGCAGGGGGCTCCTTCGTGTCACGGGGGGCCGGGTTCGGGGCCGCCGTGCCGGCGGAGGTAGGCCAGGACGGCGCGGACGCGGCGGTGGCCGCTGTCGCCGGCCGACAGGCCGAGTTTGAGGAAGACGCTGCCAATGTGCTTGTGGACGGCGTTGTCGGTGACGAACAGCCGCTGGGAGATCGTGGTGTTGTCGTGCCCTTCGGCCATCAGGGCCAGCACCTCGCGTTCGCGGGGGGTGAGCGCGTCGACGGGATCGCCGCGGACGGCGAGGAGCTGGGCGATGACCTCGGGGTCCATGGCGGTGCCGCCGGCGGCCACGCGACGCAGGGCGTCGGTGAACTCGGCGATGCGGCTCACCCGGTCCTTGAGCAGATAGCCGATGCCGCCGCGGGTGTCGGAGAGGAGACGGCCGGCGTATTCCTGCTCGACGTACTGGGACAGGACCAGGACGGGAAGTCCGGGGCGGTCGCGGCGGGCCCGGAGGGCGGCGCGGATGCCCTCGTCGCGGAAGGTCGGGGGCAGCCGCACGTCGACGATGGTGACGTCCGGCCGGTGGGTCTCGACGGCGGCGAGGAAGCCGGTGGCGTCGACCGTGATCGCGGCGACCTCGAAGCCCTGGGAGCCCAGCAGGAGTTCGAGTCCGGAGGCCAGCAGGACGTTGTCCTCGGCGATGACTACACGCACGGCAGCTCCACGGTGACGACGGTCGGCCCGCCCGGCGGGCTGCCGAGCCTCATGGTGCCGTCCAGGGCGGCGGCGCGGCGGCGGATTCCGTCCAGGCCGCTGCCTCTGGACGCGTCCGCTCCGCCGGCCCCGTCGTCGGTGATCTCCGCGGACAACAGTGCTCCGTCACGGGTGACGCGGACGGCGGCCTCGGTGGCCCGGCTGTGCCGGGCGATGTTCGACAGCGCCTCGGTGACCGCGAAGTAGGCGACCGCTTCGACCGCGGCAGGGACCTCACCGAGCTCGCCGATGTCGATGCGGGTCGGCACGCCGGCCCTGGTGGCCAGGGCGCGGAGTGCGCCGACGAGGCCCTGGTCGGCCAGGACCGGAGGGTAGACGGTGCGGATGACGGAACGCAGCTCGGTCATGGCCTCCTCGGTCTCGGCTCGGGTCTGCCGTACGAGCACGGCGGCCGCTTCGGGGTCCCGGGGGAGGATCTCCCCGGCCACGGCGAGACGCATGGCGATGGCCACCAGCCGGGCCTGGGTGCCGTCGTGCAGGTCGCGTTCGATCCGGCGGAGTTCCGCGCCGTGCGCCCGCAGGACGTCCGCGCGCGTCCGGGTGAGTTCGCCGACACGTGCGGCCAGTCGCTCCGCGGCAGTCGGCGCCGTCACCGCCAGGCAGCACCTCGCGTGTACCCGCGCGAGCGGGGGCAGGGCGATGGCCGCCGACGCCGCCAGGATCAGGAACTGCGCCGGACCGGCCGTCAGCGCGAGGGCCCAGCTGTCGACATGGACACCGAGCAGCGGCAGGCGTGCCGGATCCGACGCGGGAAAGGCCCACCACCCCACGGTGATGACCAGGACGAGGAGCAGGTTGCCCAGGCACAACAGGGCGAGCACGCCCGCCGGCAGCCCGGTGGCCAACTGCGTCGCGAGCCACCCGAGGTCGCGGCGCGGGGAACGCGGGCGCGGCTCCACCGGCCGGCCCAGCAGTGCCCCGGCGCGGCGACGGTGGCGCTCCGCCCAGGGAGCCGTCAGCGACGGTAAGCACAGCAGGGGCGCCGCCACGAGCGTCACCGTCGCGGTCAGCAGGGTGCCGAGCAGGTAGCGACCGCTGCGTCCGGCTTGGACCAAGGCCTGAACCAAGGCCTGGACCAGGGCCTGGACCAAGGCCTGGACCGACCGTGCTCGGGCCTTGCCGTTCACACCGCGCACTGGCTCGCCTTCGGCCGTCGTACGGGACCGGGACGGGCCCTCGGACGCGCCACGGTACGTGCCGGGCGCCCCCTGTGGCACTACAGCCGGCTGTAGGTTTCGAGGGGCAGCCCACGGTAGCGACCCGTAACGCCACGCTTGCCTAGCGTGAGGCCCATGAGATCCACGACCCCGGCCTCCGCGCCGAAGCACCACCCGTCCCCGCAGCGTTCCCCGCAGCGTCATCGCCGGATCGGCCGGTGGTGGCCGGCCGTCGCGGCGGCCTTACTCGGCACAGTCGCCGCCGCCGCGGCCGCCCGGCCCGCGGACGGCGCCGCGGCCGCACCGCCCTCCGCGCCCGGCTACCGGCAGGAGGACCTGCGCCGGGACACCGCCGCCCTCCAGGCCCGGGGGATCACCGGCGTCCAAGCGCGGGTGACCACCGCCTCCGGCCGGGACCTGGTCTCCGCCGCGGGCGTCGCCGTGGCGGGCACGAACCGCCCGGTGCCCCGCGACGGCTACTTCCGGATCGCCAGTACCGGCAAGGCGCTCATGGCCACCGTGGTCCTGCGGCTGGTCGACGAGGGGCGGCTCTCTCTGGACGACACGGTGGACCGCCGGCTGCCCGGAGTGATCGACGGCAACGGCAACGACGGACGGAAGATCACCGTGCGGCAGCTCCTGCAGAACACCAGCGGCCTCCACGACGACCTTCCCGGCTTCGACACCCCGCAGGACTACTACCGGCACCGCTACGACACCTACACCCCCGAACAGATCGTCGCCCGGGCCATGAAGCACCCCCCGGACTTCCGGCCCGGCACCGGCTGGAGCTACTCCAACACCGGCTACGTCGTCCTCGGCATGATCGTGGAGAAGGTCACCGGCCGACCGTGGCGGGAGGAGGTGGAGAGCCGGATCCTGAAACCGCTCGGCATGCACCACACCTACCTGTCGGGCAACACGCCCACCCTCCGTCGCCCGCACGCCCGCGGCTACCAGGTCTTCGCCTCCGGTGAACGGACCGACGTCACCGAACAGATCGTTCCCGACCTCGGCGGCTACGTGTCCACCACGGCGGACGTCAACCGGTTCTTCCGGGGACTGCTGGGCGGCAGGCTGCTGTCCGAGGCGCGCATGGCCGAGATGCGGGACACCGTCCCGGTCGCCAAGCAGTTCGAGGTGATCTGGCCCGGCGGCCGCTACGGCCTCGGCTTGGTCAACCGCCCCCTGAGCTGCGGCGGCACCTACTGGAACCACGAAGGGGGCGAAGCCGGCTACATCACCCTGAACGGCGTCACCGGCGACGGCGGCCGCGCCGTCACCGTCTCCATGACCACCAGCTACAACGACTTCGCCACAGCGCTCCGGCACCACAAGGCCGCCGCCGACCTCGTCGACCGCGCGCTGTGCGACACCTCCGGCAACAGACGGGGAGAGTGACCGCCCGCGGCGTTCCCGCCCGCTCCGGGCCACCGGGCTGTGTGCTGCGCCGGACGAGTGAGGGCGAAACCTTACGGCTCGGGGGCGGCGCATACGGGACGCGCGGCGCGGTAGGTCTGCCGTGACCAGCTCCCTCTCACGAAACGAGAGTCCTCGTGCGTATCCGGCACTCCGTCGCCGCCGCTTGCGGCGCCCTTGCCCTCACCGCCACCCTGGCCACGCCCGCCCACGCCGCCACCGGCGAGTTCCACTACCGGTACGTCGGGCTGAGCGGCGAGGTGCAGACCGCCACGCTGTACGACCCGGCGACCGCGGAGTGCGTCACGATCCCCGAGGCCGCCGACCCGGGTGCCTCCGCGCCCGCCTTCGCGCCGCACAACGACACCGACGAGTACGCGGTCGTCTTCACCGGGCCCGACTGCACCGGCGACACCTGGACCCTCCGCCCGCACGGCCGCCCCGCCACGGACCGCCTCACGCTCCGCTCGGTCCTGTTCCTCCCCAACTAGGGGAGAGCGCGCTTCGACGGCCCCCTCGCCGACCGGCCAGGGGGCCGTTGAGCTGCGAAAATCGCGGGCGGGCGGCGCGCCGGATCCCTTACCGTTCCGGGTCATGAGCACGCCACAGTCGCCCCGCACATCCCTCCGCCTCGCGCCCGTCACCCCCGAGAACATCGACGCCGCCCTCGCGCTGCGCGTCCACCCCCACCAGGAGCGCAACGTCGCCCCCGTGGTGAAGTCCCTGGCCGAGGCGTACGCCTTCGGGGAGGCGGCCTGGCCCCGGCTGATCTTCGACGGCGACGAGCTCGTCGGCTTCCTGATGGCCTTCCTCGACATCCCGTGGAACGAGAAGAAGGACCCCACCGACCGCCGCAGCGGGCTCTGGCGGCTCAACATCACCGCCGACGGGCAGGGCAAGGGGTACGGGCGCTTCGCCGTCGAGTCGCTGCGCGACGAGCTGCGCCGGCGCGGCACGGAGCTGCTGTACGTGACCTGGGAACCCGGCGAGGACGGGCCCGGCGAGTTCTACCGCAAGCTCGGCTTCCGCACGACCGGCGAGAGCAGCGGCGGTCAGACCGTCGGCGTGATCGACGTCTGAGGCGCCCGGGGCGGGAGTTCGGGAGGTTCGCGGAGCCCGGGGAGGAGAGGGGGTTCCCCCTCTCCTCCCCGACCGGTCAGCCCGAGCAGCCCCCGCACTGGCACGGTCCGCCCGACTGGCAGCCGCAGCCGCAGCCCGAGCCGCAGCCGCAGGCGCCGAGGACAGGCAGGAACTCCGTCCCGCGCGGGGCCTCCTGCTGGGGGTCGGTCGTCATAGGGGAATCGGCCATGGGGGTCCCTCCCTTTCGAGGCGCGCGTCGCCTCCCCCCATTGCATGCCCACTCGGACCGGCGCATCAACGGCGCATCGGCGCCCCGTGCGCCTACGCGCCCTCCACCGGCGCGTCCGCCGCCTGCAGCTCGTCCGCGTGCTCACCCGTCACCAGGTAGACGACACGCTTCGCCACCGACACCGCGTGGTCCGCGAACCGCTCGTAGTACCGGCCGAGGAGCGTCACGTCCACCGCCGTCTCGATGCCGTGCCGCCAGCGGTCGTCCATCAGGTGCTGGAACAGCGTCCGGTGCAGCAGGTCCATCTCGTCGTCGTCCTGCTCCAGCTGGAGCGCCAGGTCGACGTCCTTCGTGATGATGACCTCCGCCGCCTTCGCCATCAGGCGCTGCGCCAGCTGTCCCATCTCCAGGATGGTCGCGTGCAGGTCCCGCGGCACCGCGGTGTCCGGGAACCGCAGCCGCGCCAGCTTCGCCACGTGCTGCGCGAGGTCGCCGGAGCGCTCCAGGTCCGCGCTCATCCGGAGCGAGGTCACCACGATCCGCAGGTCCGTCGCCACCGGCTGCTGCCGCGCGAGCAGCGCTATCGCGCGGGCCTCCAGATCGTGCTGGAGGTCGTCGACCTTCTGGTCCGCCGCGATCACGCTCTCCGCGAGCTTCAGGTCCGCGTCGAGCATCGCCGTCGTGGCCCGCCCGATCGCCGATCCGACGAGTCGGGCCATCTCGACCAGGCTCTCGCCGATCGAGTCCAGTTCCTCGTGGTACGCGTCCCGCATGGATGTCCCTCTCTACGCAAAGCTCCGGGGTCCGGGTGGGGCTTCGGACCCCCACGCTCCCACGTTCGGCCCCCTACGCGTCCGGTTCCACCCCCTCATGTGAATCGACACTTTCCTCTAGGTGAACTCTGGGCGACGCACGCCACCGCAGCCGTCGCAGCAAATGAATCACCACCGTCTCCACGGTGAACTCTGGGCGACGACTGTTCGAGGAGCCACTCGGACGGCTGGGAGAGTGTCCGTCGTGCCGCATAACCTTGAGGGCATGGACGTGAACGCGGCGGTCGCCGCATTGGCAGCGATCGCCGGCGTGTGCACCGGCGTGATCGCCATGCTGGCGTTCCGCTGGAGCGAGCGCGACCAGGCGCGGCCCACCCGAACCTCCCTGCACACCGACGCCGTGCTTCCGCCCGGCGTCGACACCGTCCTTTCCGTACTGCGCTCCTCCGCGGTCGTCCTCGACGAGAGCGACTCCGTGGTCAAGGCCAGTTCGGCGGCGTACGCCCTCGGCCTGGTCCGGGGCGGGAAGCTGGCCGTCGAGCCCATGCTCAACATGGCCCGCGACACCCGCCGCGACGGGGAGATACGACAGGTCGAACTGGACCTGGCCCGGCGCGGCACCGGACGCGGCGAGGCCCTCGCCGTCTCCGCCCGGGTCGCGCCACTGGGCTCGCGGCTGGTCCTGCTCCTGGTCGAGGACCTCACCGAGGCCCGCCGCATCGAAGCGGTACGGCGTGACTTCGTGGCCAACGTGAGCCATGAGCTCAAGACGCCCACGGGCGCGCTCTCCCTGCTCTCCGAGGCGGTCATGGACGCCTCGGACGACCCCGAGGCGGTCACCCGCTTCGCCGGCCGCATGCAGATCGAGGCGACCCGCCTCACCAACCTCGTACAGGAGCTCATCGACCTCTCCCGCGTGCAGAACGACGACCCGCTGGAGGACTCCGAGCCGGTGTCCGTGGACGAGCTCGTCGTCGAGGCGATCGACCGCTCCCGGCACACCGCCTCCACCAAGCAGATCACCATGGTCTCCGGCGGCGCCGCCGACCTGCGCGTCTGGGGGAGCCGCGGCCAGCTCGCCGCCGCCCTCGGCAACCTCGTCGAGAACGCGGTCAACTACTCACCCGCCCACACCCGCGTCGGCATCGCGGCACGCAAGATCGCCGCGCCCGGCGGCGACCTGATCGAAATAGCCGTCACCGACCAGGGCATCGGCATCCCCGACAAGGACAAGGAGCGCATCTTCGAGCGCTTCTACCGCGTCGACCCGGCCCGCTCCCGTGCGACCGGTGGTACGGGGCTCGGCCTCGCCATCGTCAAGCACGTGGCCGCCTCGCACGGCGGGGAGGTCACCGTATGGAGCACCGAGGGTCAGGGCTCCACCTTCACCCTGCGGCTGCCCGAGGCGGGCTCCGCGCGGGACCGCCGGCCCGTCTCTTCTCCCACCCCAGATCTCATGACCGAACCGCTTCCCGCCCCGGAGGTCCTTCCGTGACCCGAGTGCTCGTCGTCGAGGATGAGGAATCCTTCAGCGACGCCCTGTCGTACATGCTCCGCAAGGAAGGCTTCGAGGTCGCCGTGGCGGCGACCGGGCCCGACGGCCTCGACGAGTTCGAGCGCAATGGAGCCGACCTCGTCCTCCTCGACCTGATGCTTCCGGGGCTGCCCGGTACCGAGGTGTGCCGCCAGCTGCGCGGCCGCTCGAACGTCCCGGTGATCATGGTGACCGCCAAGGACAGCGAGATCGACAAGGTCGTCGGCCTGGAAATAGGAGCCGACGACTACGTGACGAAGCCCTTCTCCTCGCGGGAGCTGGTCGCCCGCATCCGCGCGGTGCTCCGCCGCCGCGGGGAGCCGGAGGAGGTCACCCCGGCGGCCCTGGAGGCCGGCCCGGTCCGCATGGACGTCGACCGTCACGTGGTGACGGTCTCGGGCGGCAAGGTCGACCTGCCGCTGAAGGAGTTCGACCTCCTGGAGATGCTGCTGCGCAACGCGGGCCGCGTGCTGACCCGTATGCAGCTCATCGACCGGGTCTGGGGCGCGGACTACGTCGGCGACACCAAGACCCTCGACGTCCACGTGAAGCGCCTCCGCGCCAAGATCGAGCCCGACCCGGGCGCCCCGCGCTACCTGGTGACGGTCCGCGGCCTGGGCTACAAGTTCGAGCCGTAGGAAGAGCTTGTGAGCACGGGCTTGTGAGGTACGCGTTACGCGTGAAGGGGCGCCCCCGGCCGGGGGCGCCCCTTCACGCATGTCCTGCTGCCGCGGTCAGTGACCGGCGGTCGTCGCCTCGCCCGAGGGCTCGGCGCCGTGCTCGCCCTCGCCGCTGCCGTGCTCGCCCTCGGCCGGCGCCGAGGCGGTCGGCGAGGAGCCCGGGGGAGCGGGGACGATCGACGGGCCGAACTCCTTGAAGTAGCTCGTCGACGGGACGACGAAGGCGCTGATGCCCACGTCGCCGGTCTTGCTCAGCTTGAAGACGACCCGCTGCGCGTCGCCGTTCTTGGTGGCCTCGGTGCCGTTCTCGATGACGGCGGTGGCGTTGCCCTTGCCGCCGATCACGACGGAGCCGAGCGACGGGATGGTGATCGGGCCGGCGCCGCCCGCGGCGGGCGTCAGCTTCACCGTCGCGGTCGTGCCCGGGAGGGTGATCGCGTCGAGGGTCTGCGGCGTGCTGCCGTTGTTGAAGACGGTGGCCGAGACGGCGGCCGGGCCCTTCACGCCCTGGTGCGGCTGCGTGATGACGAGCGCGTTCTGGATCTTGACGTCGTCCACCGTGACGGCTGCGTTGTCCGGCTTGATGCCGAGCGTCTGCGCGTCGTTGCCCGCGGCACAGGCGGACAGCGCGGCGATGGAGAACACGATGGCAGTAGCGGCGAGGGCGCCGCGTCGAAGGCTGCGGCTCACGGCGGCGGCATCTCCTAGGACGAACGGACAGGCTGGAGGACTAAGGACGAGCTAAAGGTGTGTCAGCGCGCTTAGGTTACCGAGCCGCACTCTCCGTCCCGCACCCGACCCGCCCCTAACCGGCCTCGGGGTGGCGCCAGGGGCGGCCTACGGGCCGCTACCGGGCGGTTCCGAGGGGTGTCCGACCGTCGCTCTCAGCGACTCGCCGTGGCCGGATCGCGACCCATTGACCTGTTGTTCACATAACCGCCTTGATCAATTCGGGGGCCGCCCCGCATTCCCCGGAGCCCCGCTCCGGAAAATCATGGACCGCCGTCACGCTGATCAATTCGGGAATCACCCCGGCGTACATCCGTACGGGTGGGCGATCCTCGAACGGAGTACGCGAAGAAGCACGCTCCGAACCCGACAAACCGGGACATCGCCCCTCCTTGGAGGGGCTCCAGGTACGTGTAACGTGCGCGTTTCTCTCCGTCCGCACAGCCGCTCCGACCTGCGAATACCGCCTTCCGGAAGCCCTCCGCAGCACGTTCGTGATGCTGTTGTCAAGCCCCGAGATATGCTCTGACCTGCGAAAACGCCATTCAGAAGAAGCAGTATCCGTGTTACCCTGGATAGCCACGGAAGGGGTACCTGTCACATGACGTTCAAGGTTGGCGACACCGTGGTCTATCCCCATCACGGGGCCGCGCTGATCGAGGCCATCGAAACTCGCCAGATCAAAGGCGTGGACAAGACCTACTTGGTGCTCAAGGTCGCGCAGGGCGACCTGACGGTTCGTGTGCCGGCGGACAATGCGGAGTTCGTCGGTGTTCGCGACGTGGTCGGTCAGGACGGGCTGGACCGGGTCTTCGAGGTGCTGCGCGCGCCGTACGCCGAAGAGCCGACGAACTGGTCCCGTCGCTACAAGGCAAATCTCGAGAAGCTCGCCTCCGGCGATGTCATCAAGGTCGCCGAAGTAGTGCGCGACCTGTGGCGCCGGGAGCGCGAGCGCGGGCTGTCCGCCGGTGAGAAGCGGATGCTTGCCAAGGCTCGGCAGATCCTGGTGAGCGAGCTGGCTCTCGCGGAGAACACGAACGAGGACAAGGCCGAGGCTCTCCTCGACGAGGTCCTCGCGTCCTGAGTGAGCGCGCTCTGAATCGCTCCGGATCCCTCCGGGCAACCGGAAAGGGATCTCTCCGGGCGATTCGTTGTGAGCGTGCTTCCAAGTGAAGCGATGCCGCGGTGCCCGCTGGCGCGCTGTGAACCACACAGCGCTGTCGCCGGGCGCTGCGGCATGTTCGCGTACGTTTGCGGAGCGTACGCGCGACCGTACACACGCGGCCGGCCCCTCGCCGGACAGACTGTCGCCTGACGGATTCCCGTCGGCCGGACTGCCACCGGATGGGCCGCCACCGGGCGGACCGTCGGCTGAATCGCCGCCCCGTGCGTACCGCTGAAAGAACCCGCACCCCCTGTTACGTCCGAACCCCTGTGCTCACGCGGCAACGCCTCGACCGTCGTCACGGAAAGGGCCCGGTCAAGGCGTCGCGTCCGGCACGGTGAGGCCATACCCATGTCGGCCGCGGAAACAAACCTGCCGGAGTGCAACCGATGTCAGACGAAGCGCGTCCTTCTCGTACCGCCGTGGTGATCCCGGCTGCCGGACGGGGCGTACGCCTCGGCCCGGGCGCCCCCAAGGCGCTCCGCACGCTGAACGGCACCCCCATGCTCATCCACGCCGTCCGCGCGATGGCCGCCTCCCGCGCGGTCTCGCTCGTCGTCGTGGTCGCCCCCTCCGACGGCGCCGCCGAGGTCAAGCACCTCCTCGACGCCCACGCCCTCCCCGAGCGGACCGACTACGTCGTCGTCCCCGGCGGCGACACCCGCCAGGAGTCCGTCCACCTCGGCCTCCAGGCACTGCCCGAGGGCATCACCACCGTCCTCGTCCACGACGCGGCCCGCCCCCTGGTCCCCGTCGACACCGTGGACGCCGTCATCGAGGCCGTACGGGACGGGGCCGTCGCCGTCGTCCCCGCGCTGCCCGTCGCGGACACCGTCAAGGAGGTCGAGCCGGCCGAGAAGCCGGGCGACCCCGAGCAGGTCGTCGCCACGCCGATCCGCGCCCGCCTCCGCGCCGTCCAGACCCCGCAGGGCTTCGACCACGACACGCTGGTCAACGCCCACGCCACCATCGCCCTCACCGGTGAGGGCGCCACCGACGACGCCGGCATGGTCGAGAGGCTCGGCGCGCCCGTCGTCGTCGTGCCCGGCCACGAGGAGGCGTTCAAGGTGACCCGTCCGCTCGACCTCGTCCTCGCCGAGGCCGTACTCGCCCGCAGGAGGGCCAACGATGGCTTCTGACTCCCCCAAGCTCTCGGCTCCGCTCGATCAGGGGGCACCCCCGTCCGTGATCCCCCGTACGGGCATCGGCACCGACGTCCACGCCTTCGAGAAGGGCCGCGAGCTGTGGTGCGCCGGCCTCCTCTGGGAGGGCGAGGAGTACGGTCTCGCCGGTCACTCCGACGGTGACGTCGCCGCCCACGCCGCCTGCGACGCCCTCTTCTCCGCCGCCGGCATCGGCGACCTCGGCGCGCACTTCGGGACCTCGCGCCCCGAGTGGTCCGGCGCCTCCGGCGTCACCCTCCTCGCCGAGGCCGCCCGGATCGTCCGCGCCGAGGGGTACGAGATCGGCAACATCGCCGTCCAGGTCGTCGGCGTCCGCCCCAAGGTCGGCAAGCGCCGCGACGAGGCCCAGAAGGCGCTGAGCACGGCGGCCGGCGCGCCCGTCTCCGTCTCCGGCACGACCACCGACGGGCTCGGTCTGACCGGCCGCGCCGAGGGCCTCGCCGCCCTCGCGACCGCCCTCGTGTACCCCGTATCGCCTCAGACGTCCCCCCAGGCCCGGTGAAAGCCGGGGAAAATCGTGTCCCGCGATCGCCAACAGGTCGCGGGGCACTACCACACGCCCACTACCCTGGAGTGGTGACTATTCGCCTGTACGACACCAGCGCCCGGCAGATCCGTGACTTCACCCCGCTCACACCGGGCTGTGTCTCGATCTACCTCTGTGGCGCGACCGTGCAGGCCGCCCCGCACATCGGCCACATCCGGTCGGGGCTGAACTTCGACATCATGCGCCGCTGGTTCGCCTACCGGGGCTACGACGTCACGTTCATCCGGAACGTCACGGACATCGACGACAAGATCATCGCCAAGGGCGCGGACCAGGGCCGCCCCTGGTGGTCCATCGGGTACGAGAACGAGCGGGCGTTCAACGCCGGTTACGACGCGCTCGGTTGCCTGCCGCCCACCTACGAGCCCCGCGCCACCGGGCACGTCCCCGAGATGATCGAGATGATGCGCGGCCTCATCGAGCGCGGTCACGCGTACGAGGCCGACGGCAGCGTCTACTTCGACGTGCGCTCCTTCCCGGGGTACCTGGAGCTGTCCAACCAGGACATCGACGACCTGCGGCAGCCCGCCGAGGACGGCATCACCGGCAAGCGCGACCCGCGCGACTTCGCGATGTGGAAGGCGACCAAGCCGGGCGAGCCCGACTGGGAGACGCCGTGGGGCCGCGGCCGCCCCGGCTGGCACCTGGAGTGCTCGGCCATGGCCCACAAGTACCTGGGCTCCGCCTTCGACATCCACGGCGGCGGCCTCGACCTGATCTTCCCGCACCACGAGAACGAGATCGCCCAGGCCAAGGCCTACGGCGACGAGTTCGCGAAGTACTGGGTGCACAACGCCTGGGTCACCATGGCCGGCGAGAAGATGTCGAAGTCGCTCGGCAACAGCGTGCTGGTGTCGGAGATGGTCAAGAACTGGCGTCCCATCGTCCTCCGCTACTACCTGGGCACCCCGCACTACCGCTCGATGATCGAGTACAGCGAGGAGTCCCTGCGCGAGGCCGAGTCGGCGTTCGCCCGTATCGAGGGCTTCGTCCAGCGCGCCACCGAGAAGGCCGGGACGACCGTCGCCCCCGCCGCCGAGGTGCCGCCGGCCTTCGCCGAGGCCATGGACGACGACCTGGGCGTGCCGCACGCGCTCGCGATCATCCACACCACCGTCCGCCAGGGCAACAGCGCCCTCGCCGCGGACGACAAGGACGAGGCCATCGCCCGCCTCGCCGAGGTCCGCGCCATGCTCGGCGTCCTCGGCCTGGACCCGCTCGACCCGCACTGGGCCGAGGAGTCCGGTGGCGGCGAGGAGCTCCACGGCGTCGTCGACACCCTCGTACGGCTCGTGCTCCAGCAGCGCGAGTCGGCCCGCGAGCGAAAGGACTGGGCGACCGCGGACGCGATCCGCGATCAGCTGAGCCAGTCCGGCCTCGCCATCGAGGACAGCCCCGACGGCCCCCGCTGGACGCTGGGCAACCGTTAGAAGACGTGCCGCTCGGGGCTCCGGGCGGCACACTTCAGTTACAGACTTGTGTACGCAGGCAATAGAGGAAACAGGTAGTCATGGCCGGGAACAGCCAGCGCAGGAACCGTCGCACGTCGAACAAGAAGGGTGCGACGGTCGGCAGCGGTGGCCAGCGGCGCAAGGGCCTCGAAGGCAAGGGCCCGACGCCCAAGGCCACCGACCGCAAGGGCCACAAGGCGTTCCGCGTCTCCAACGCGATGGCCCGGAACGTGGCCAAGCGCAAGCCCGTCGCGCGCCGCGGCGGCAAGGGGACGTCCGAGATGGTCGTCGGCCGCAACCCGGTCTTCGAGGCCCTGCGTGACGGCGTGCCCGCCACGACCCTGTACGTGCAGCAGTTCATCGACAACGACGAGCGCGTGCGCGAGGCCCTGAACCTCGCGACCGGCCGCGGCAACATCCACATCATGGAGGCGCCGCGCCCCGAGCTCGACCGGATGACGAACAACCTGAACCACCAGGGCCTCGTCCTCCAGGTCCCGCCGTACGAGTACGCGCACCCCGAGGACCTCGCCGCGGCCGCCTACGACGAGCACGAGGACCCGCTGATCGTCGCGCTCGACGGCATCACCGACCCGCGCAACCTCGGCGCCGTCGTCCGCTCCGTCGCGGCCTTCGGCGGCCACGGCGTGGTCGTCCCCGAGCGCCGCGCCGCCGGCATGACCGCCGGTGCGTGGAAGACCTCGGCCGGCACCGCCGCCCGTACGCCGGTCGCCCGCGCCACCAACCTGACGCGCTGCCTGGAGCAGTACCAGAAGGCCGGTCTCACGGTCGTCGGCCTCGCCGCCGACGGCGACCACGAGGTCCACGAGCTGGAGGCGCTGTCCGGCCCGGTCGTCATCGTCGTCGGCTCCGAGGGCAAGGGCCTGTCCCGCCTCGTCGGCGAGACCTGCGACTACCTCGTCCGCATCCCCATGCCGGGCGGCGCGGAGTCGCTCAACGCCGGTGTCGCCGCCGGTGTCGTGCTGTACGAAGCGGCCCGCCGCCGTATGGCGTAACACCCCCTCGTACGACCCGGCCCCGGCCGCGGCGTTGATCTTGACGGGTCTCGGACATTTGCGAGCTGTCAAGGCAGTGTCCTAAACCCAGATCACTCGGTTAGATGAGTGTGGACACCAGAACGCCCCGGCCGGGGTTCGACGATCAGCCCGCGCTGAGCATGGTCAAAGTGGACTCCGATCCCGCCCAGGTGATCGTGAACCACGCCAGCTTCCGTGTGCGGCTCGCGCCGGCTCAGGCGCCGACGTTCGCCGCGAACCCGCGCGTCGCCGCGCTCTCCGGAGCCGGTGCCGGCGGGGGGACGGGAGGGGGCGCGCCGCGCCGCCGCCCCGTCGTATGGACGGGGAAGTCCGCGCCGGGCGCGACCGGACTCCTCCAGGCCGTACGCGAGTCCTCCTCCGTCTCGACCCTGGACCCGGCCGTCGGCCACGGCGGCCCCGGCGGTCATCTCGGGCACGGCGGCCTCGACGCAGGCGCCACCCAGGCCATCCCGCGCATCGACGACACCATGCCCACCCCGGTCGTGCCCGCGGAGGCCGCCGGGCCGCTGCTGCCGCCGATGCGCCGTGCCGAGGGCGCCTACGACGACGTGTACGACCTCCGGCCCGAGACCCCGGGACCGTACGAGGACGCCACGGCGGACGGCCGCGAAGGCCGCGACGGCCGGCGCCAGGCGCACGACCCCGTCCGGCACGCGTACTACCCCGGCCGCCGGATGAACCTCGGTGTCGTCCTCCTCCCGCTCCGCGTCTTCCTCGGCTTCATCTCCATCTACGCGGGCATGGGCAAGCTCTGCGACCCCGTCTACTTCGACGGCGGCGAGCGCGGCTCCATGGTGAAGTGGCTCAACTCGCTCCACCCGTGGCCCCTCGCCGAGCCGCTCCGCGACTTCGCCCTCCAGCACCCCGTGGGCGCCGGACTCACCGTCGCGTTCCTCCAGGTCGTCGTCGGCGTCCTCACCGTCCTCGGCCTCTGGCAGCGCGCGGCGGCCGTCGTCGGCGCCCTGCTCTCCGCCGCGCTCATCCTGACCGTCAGCTGGAAGACCGTCCCGGTCTACGACTCGGCCGACATCATCTACCTGGCCGCCTGGTCCCCGCTGATCATCGCCGGCGCCCCCGTCTACTCGCTCGACGGCCGCCTCGCCGGCGAGGCCTGGCGCACCCTCGGCCCCCGCGCCGAACTCTGGGCCCTGCGCCGCCGCGTCACCCGCCGCAGCACGCTCCTCGCCTCGGTCGTCGTCGGCCTCACCCTCCTCATCGGCTCCGTCCTCGGCGGCGCGGTCCGCTCGACCGAGATGGTCACCGTCCCGGGCCCCAACGACGACCCGATCAACCACCTCCCGGGCCGGCCGCTCCCCACCGAGCCGACGCGCCGCGCCCCGTCCAGCAGCGCCTCCACGGCGCCCGAGCCCGCCGCGACCTCCGAGACCACGGAGGCCACCGCCGGCCGCGAGGAGACCGAGGAGGCGACCCGGCAGCCCGAGACCACCCGCGAGGCCACCCGCACGCAGGAGCAGCGCCCGACGGCCACGCAGGGCAGCACCAGCACGGGCTCCTCTTCGTCCTCTTCCTCCACGACCACGCGCCCGCCGACGAAGTCGAACCCGGCGCCCCCGCCGACCACCAGCGACACCCCGACGAGCACGGGCGGCACGTCGAGCGGCGGCTCCACCGGGTCCACGGGCTCGACGGGCGGCAGCAGCACCCCGACGGAGAGCGGCTCGTCGACGGGCGGCGCGAGGAACCCGATCGGTGGCCTGCTGGGCTGAGCGCGAGGGGCAGGGAGAAGGGCGGCACCGCGTCTTCCGCGGTGCCGCCCTTCTCGTACGCGTACGGACGTGAATCCCGGGTTTCCTGCTCCCTGCCTGCCTCAGGCCCGCTGGGCGGCGAGCTCCTTGGCGGCCTCGGTGAGGTCCTTGGCGGTGTCGATGGCCCGCCAGTACGCGCCCTGGGGCAGGGGGAAGCCGGCGAGGCGGCGCTCGCGGGCGAGGCGGGGGAAGGTGGTCCGCTCGTGGTCGCCGAGGTCGGGGAGGAGCTCGGTGAAGGCGGCGGAGAAGACGTACACGCCGGCGTTGATGAGGTACGGCGACGGCGGCGACTCGACGAAGTCGGTGATGTGCCCGAAGGTGTCGGTCTCGACGGCGCCCCACGGGATGCGGGGGCGGGCCAGGGCCAGCGTCGCGACGGCGTCGCGCTCGGCGTGGAACGCGGCCATCTCGCGGAGCGAGAAGCGGGTCCAGATGTCGCCGTTGGTCGCGTACCAGGGCTGGTCCGGTGCGGGGAGGTGCGCGGCGGCGTACTTGAGGCCGCCACCGCGGCCCAGGGGCTCGGACTCGACGACCGTGGTCACCTTGAGGGGGAGGTCGGCGGTTTCCAGCCACTCCTGGAGGACCTCGGCGAGGTGCCCGCAGGAGACGACGGCGTCCGTGACGCCCTCGGCGGCGAGCCAGGAAAGCTGATGGCCGATGATCGGGGTCCCGGTGCCCGGGATCTCGACCATCGGCTTGGGGCGGTCGTCGGTGTAGGGGCGCAGCCGCGAGCCCTGGCCGCCCGCCAGGACCACGGCCTGCGTCGGATTGGTGTGCATACGGGGAACGATAGGCGCCCGCACGCCGGGACGGCCGGATACGGTCGGCGGCGGCGTGGAGGATGCTCCGTGCTCAGCTCGCGGCTCAGCTGGCGCGCATGACGCCGGTCGCGTACGCGGTGTCGCAGACCGGTCGGGAGAAGGACTGGGCGCGGGAGGGGCCGTAGTGCTTGACGGCGGCGCGGCCGAGGGCGCGGGCGATGGACATGCAGTGCTCGGCGATCGACGGCCGGTTCTCGACCTCGCGCTGGAGGTGCGTGAGGGCGATGCCGGGGTCCTTCTCCTGAAGCTCTGCGAGGAGCTGGTCGCGGAGAATATCCTGCGGGGCACGGGACTTGGCGCGGACGGAGACGTCCGTGGAGGAGGCCGTCAGCTGGGTGGCGGAGTCCTGGCCGGCCCACGGAACGGCGGATACCGCGAGCGTTCCCGAGAGCACCAGGACGACGGGCAGGACGAGGGCGAGAGAGCGGCCGATTCGGCGGGCAGTGTGCGTCACGCCAGCGAGCGTAGCGGCCGGTAGTGATATGGCGACATTTAGTCACTCTCGCGGGGGATGGTTCGAGGCGGCTTTTCGAATTCCGTGTTGACGCGGGGGGCCGGGGAGGGCCCTGAATGCCGGGGTTTTCCGGGGTAAACCCCGACTTCGGCCTCTTAGGCGAACGGCCCCGCATCTGCAAGAGATGCGGGGCCGTTCAGCGAGGCGCTGCGGGCACAGGGCCGTTCAGCGAGGAGCAGCTACGGGTCAGTCGCTGAGGCGGGCGCCCGTGGAGGTGGAGAAGACGTGCAGCTCGGCGGCGCGCGGGACGACGTGGAGCGTGGAGCCCTTGGCGGGGACGTCACGGCCGCCGACGCGGACGACGAGGTCCTTGTCGTCGCCGCCGACGCGGGTGGAGCCGTAGATGAAGCCGTCCGAGCCGAGCTCCTCGACGACGTTGACCGTCACGGCGAGACCCTGGTCGCTCTCCGAGCCCTGCACGTCGAAGTGCTCGGGGCGGATGCCGACGGTGACCGTGGTGTCGCCGTTGGCGGAGGCGGCGGCGATGGCATCGCGGGAGACCGGGACGATGCTGTTGCCGAACTTCACGCCGCCGTCGGTGATCGGGACCTCGATCAGGTTCATGGCGGGGGAGCCGATGAAGCCGGCGACGAAGAGGTTGGCGGGACGGTCGTACATGTTGCGCGGGGAGTCGACCTGCTGGAGCAGACCGTCCTTCAGCACGGCGACGCGGTCGCCCATGGTGAGGGCCTCGGTCTGGTCGTGGGTGACGTAGACCGTGGTGATGCCCAGGCGGCGCTGGAGGCCGGCGATCTGCGTACGGGTCGAGACACGGAGCTTCGCGTCGAGGTTCGACAGCGGCTCGTCCATGAGGAAGACCTGCGGCTCACGCACGATGGCGCGACCCATGGCGACACGCTGACGCTGACCGCCGGAGAGCGCCTTCGGCTTGCGGTCCAGGTACTCGGTGAGGTCGAGGATCTTCGCGGCCTCTTCGACCTTGGCGCGGATCTCGCTCTTGTTGACACCGGCGATCTTGAGCGCGAAGCCCATGTTGTCGGCGACGGTCATGTGCGGGTACAGCGCGTAGTTCTGGAACACCATCGCGATGTCCCGGTCCTTCGGCGGCAGGTGCGTGACGTCGCGGTCACCGATGCGGATGGAGCCGGCGTTGACGTCCTCGAGCCCCGCGAGCATGCGGAGCGAGGTCGACTTGCCACAGCCGGAGGGCCCGACGAGGACGAGGAACTCGCCGTCGGCGATCTCGATGTCGAGCTGGTCGACGGAGGGCTTGGTGGCACCGGGGTACACCCGGGTCGCCTTGTCGAAAGTGACGGAAGCCATGGTGATGTGTCCCTTCACCGGCAGGAACGTGCCGGACGATCCGAGTAAAGGAAGGATTGAGGTCTAGTCCACCTGGGTGAACCGCAAGTGACGCTACCTGGCCGTGCCCGATCTGTCAGCATCTCGAGGCCGCAAGATTTCCGGCCACTGCCCGGGCGCGGTTGGTTACACTGCACTCGCTGCCTCCTTAGCTCAGCTGGCCAGAGCACCGCTCTTGTAAAGCGGGGGTCGTCGGTTCGAACCCGACAGGGGGCTCCAGGTAGGAAACGCGAAGACCCCCAACCGATCTTGGTTGGGGGTCTTTGGCATCTACGGGTGACATCGACGGCGACGGTCGGCCGCGGTTCGTTCACTCACTCCGCGATCCGGGAGGCGGCCATTTCCCATGGGGTCGGCTCTGCCACGTCTTCGTACTCATCGGCGTCTTCGCGGTACCACCCTGTTCCGGCAAGCCAGGTTTCGAGCCACTCGGCCAGGCTCCCGGCGTCGACGAACCAGGCGGCGGCTCCGTCGTCCGTCATGGCGTTCGGCTCGAAGAGGAGGACCGTGGCGGTCTCGCTGAGACAGTCCACCGCGGCGTACATGCCACAGCCCCAGTCGAGGATCGGCAGCACGCCTGCCGGCCAGTACGGCGTCTCTCCCTCGGCTGAGGCGGATCGTTCGGACTGGTACTCGCTCAGTGCCGTACGCCCTGGCCCCACCAGCGGAAGAAGCTGGTAATCGGGGCCGTAGCCACCGTTGGCCACCTCCCGATACAGGCTCGCCAGCAGGGGCGGGAGTGCGAAGCCGAGAACTGTCTCTGCCCTGGCCACTTCCTCAGCGCCGGCGGTGGGAGGCAAGTCCGTAGTAGCGGCCTTGGCCTTCGCCGCTACGCGGGGAACGAGATCTTCGATGGCTGTCACGTGCGCGATCCTGTCAGGCGCCTACGACAGAGAGCGCCGTCCTGGCAGGAGGCGCCAGGGGTGATGCGAAGACCTCCCACCGATGTTGATCGAGGCTCGGCGAGCTTCGCCGACGTCACGGCCTCGGCAGACCCTGAGGCAGGTGTTCGCGAGGCTCTGCGCCTGCGGGGTGTTGTCGTTTCCGTGTCGCCCGGCCGGCGTCGTCCGGGACACTTGTGCGTTACGGGGGGCGTACTGGTGGCGTTCGGGGAGGGGTGCGGATGGGGCGGCGTTCCGGTGGGCTGATCGGGATCTGGGCCGAGCAGCAGCGGATTGCGCAGAGGGAGCGGGAAGGGCAGCAGCAGGCGGTGCTGCGGCAGCGGAGAGAGGCGGAGGGGGCGCAGCGGGCGCACGAGCGGGATGTCGCCCGGATGCAGAAGGAGCAGCGGGCCGCCTATCGGCGGCATCGGGACGAGGACGCCCTGCGGCGGACCCATGAGCTGGACGCGCGGGTCGCTCAGCTTCAGGGGCTGCTCGTCCTGGGGTGCCGGGCTCCCGCCTTCGACGTGGCGGGGTTGCGGCGGAGCGAGGACATCGAGCCTTTCGCCCCGGGTGCGTTGGGTGTGCCCGTCGCCATGCCGGACCAGCGGTACTACCAGGAGCGCGGCGGGCGGGCGCGGTTCGAGCGGGACTGGTACGCGGCGCAGGCCGCCGAGGCTCGGCGGCTTGAGCAACTCGCCGCCTATCGGCGGGAGTACGAATCCTGGGCTGCGGGGCGGATCGAGGAGATCCGGCGGCACAACGACGGGATTGCCGGGACCGCTGACGCCTTGAGGGCCGGTGAGCCCTCCACCGTCGTCGACTTCTTCTCCGCCGTGCTCTTTGCCTCCACCTCCTGGCCGGAGGGCTTCCCTCGCGAGGTGGCCGCCGCCTACGACCGCGCGGGCCGGACGTTCGTTCTCGATTGGGACCTGCCCGGGTACGAGGTCGTGCCGGCCGCCAAGGGCGTCAAGTACCTGCCGAGCACCGACCAGGAGAAGGAAGTGCCCCGGCCTGTGACGCAGCGGCGCGCCCTCTATCGGGACGTGCTCGCGCAGAGCGTCCTGCTCGCCGTGCGGGAGTTGTTCTCCGCCGATGTCGGCGGGGTGCTGGAGAGCGTCGCCCTCAACGGGTACGTGGGCGGTGTCGATCCCGCCACCGGGCTTGCCGGGCGCGTCTGCGTCGCGTCCGTCGTCGTGCGGCGGCAGGACTTCGACCGGCTGAACCTGCAGCTCGTCGGGGCCGTGGAGTGTCTGACCGGGGCCCTCGCCGGGCGGCTGTCCACCAAGCCCGAGGAGCGGGTCGCCGTCGCCCCGCTGCGCACGCCGGACCAGGTCGGGTCCGACGTCGTCGTGCAGGGCGACGGGGAGGAACCCGACCTGCTGGCGATGGATCCCATCGCCTTCGAGGGGCTCGTCGCCGAGCTGTTCCGCGCCCGCGGGCTCCAGGCCGTCACCACGCGCCGCTCCAACGACGGCGGCGTGGACGTCGAGGCGCTGGATTCCGATCCGATCAGCGGCGGCTCGATCGTCGTGCAGGTCAAGCGGTACCGGAACACCGTCCCGCCGACCGCCGTGCGCGACCTGTACGGGACCGTGCAGGACGCCGGCGCCAACAAGGGCGTCCTCGTCACGACCTCGAAGTTCGGGCCCGGGTCCTACGCCTTCGCCAACGGCAAGCCGTTGACGCTGATCTCCGGGACCGAGCTCGTCGATCTGCTTCATCAGCACGGGTTGCGGGGGCGGTTGGGGTCGGGGGAGGTCGCGCCGCCGCCCGTCTCCGACGGGCCTGTGGGGAGCGCTACCGCCGAGGCCGACGACGACTTCAATCTGCTCGGCATGGTGTGGTCCGGGTCCGTCGGCCTCGACGTGTGCGCCCTGGTGTGTGCCGGCAACCGCGTACTCGGCGACGAATGGTTCGTCTTCTTCAACAACCCGGCCACGCCCGACGGTTCCGTCGCGATGGTCGCCGCCGCCCCCGGCGACCGGGCGGCCGTACGCGTCGGTTTCGACGCGCTGCCCACCCGAGCCGACCGGCTCGTGCTGGTCGCCGCTGTGGATCCCGAGGTGAACCCCGACGCCGATCTCGGCGGGTTCGCCGACGCCGGGATCCGGCTGCGGGACGACTCCGGGGTCGAGCTCGACCGCCTTGAGGTGTCCGACGGCCGGCCCGGGGAGACGGCGCTCGTCCTCGGATCGTTCCGGCGGCGCTCCGGCGGCAACTGGGACTTCGTCCTCGGCGGGAAGGGGTACCGGGGCGGCCTTGAGGAGCTGGTCGGGGACTTCGGTATCGAAGTGGAGTGAGTGGGGCTGTTGGCGGCCCGGGCGGTTTGTCGCCGTCCGGGCCGTCCGCCCTCAGTGCCGGCCCGCCACCTTGTCCGCCAGCGTCGCCACCCTGTCCGTCTCCGCGCTGTGGCCCGTGAGTTCGCGGCGGTCCGCGCCCCGGAAGGCCGCGTACATCGTCTGGACCGCGAGCCAGCGCAGCGGCTCCGGTTCCCACTTGCGGACCTTGTGGTTCACCCAGGGCAGTGCGGTGAGGTCCGTGGGGCCCGACTGGCCCGAGTCCTGCTGGATCAGGTCGCGGAGGGTGCGGGCCGCCAGGTTGGCGGTGGCGACGCCGGAGCCGACGTAGCCTCCCGCCCAGCCCAGGCCCGTCGAGCGGTCGAGGGTGACCGTGGCGCACCAGTCGCGGGGGACGCCCAGGACTCCGGACCAGGCGTGGTCGATGCCGACGCCGGCGAGCTGCGGGAAGAAGCGGACGAGGATCTCGCGGAGGGCCTCGATCGTCTGGGGCTGGGTGCGGCCGTCGTTGTCGGTCTTCGAGGCGTAGCGGTACGGGACGCCCCGGCCGCCCAGCGCGATGCGGCCGTCCGCCGTGCGCTGCGCGTACATGTAGGCGTGCGCCATGTCGCCGAGGGTCTCGCGGCCCTCCCAGCCGATGGACTCCCACTGGGCGTCGGTGAGCGGCTCGGTCGCGATCATCGAGGAGTTCATCGGGAGCCAGGTGCGGCGCTGGCCCGCGAGGGAGGCCGTGAAGCCCTCGGTGCAGCGCAGGACGTACGGGGCGCGGACCGTGCCGTACGGGGTGATCGCGTGCTTCGGCTTGATCTCCGTGACCGGGGTCGACTCGTGGATCGTGACGCCGAGGGCCTCTACGGCCGCCGCGAGGCCCTTGACCAGCTTCACCGGGTGGAGGCGGGCGCCGTGCGGTGTCCACGACGAGCCGACGGCTCCGGTGACGCGGATCCGTGCGGCCGTCGCGCGGGCGCCGTACAGCTCGCGGTCCGTTTCGCCGAAGCCGAGCTCGGTGGAGTGGAACTCCTTCAGGCGGGACAGCTGGGCCGGGGACAGCGCCACTTCGAGGACGCCGCCGCGGTGCTGGTCCGCTTCGATCTTCTCCGTCTCGCAGACGTCGAGGACCTCCTCGACGGTGGCGTTCATGGCCTGCTGGAGGCGGACGGCCGCCTCGTGGCCGTGGAGCTTGGCGTAGCGGGCGCGCCCGGCGATGCCGTTGTAGAGCCAGCCGCCGTTGCGCCCGGAGGCGCCGTAGCCGCAGAACTTGGCTTCGAGGACGGTGATGTTGAGGAAGGGGACGGCCTTCTTGAGGTAGTAGGCGGTCCACAGGCCGGTGTAGCCGCCGCCGACGATGCAGACGTCGGCCGTGGTGTCGCCGGGGAGCGGTTCGCGGGGCTCGGGGGCGCCCTCCTGCCCGTACCAGAACGAGATGCCGCCGTTGACCGTACTCATGTGTCGTTCCTCAGTCCGTCTGCCGGGTGCGTGGGCGGGACGTTACCCGGGGCCTTGGGCCTGTGGATACGGGTCTTGTGGCGGCGGTTTCCGGGCCGTGCCCGGCCTAGGTTCGGGGGAGTGGATCCGGTGCGTACTCCGCGTCGCATCCGTGCGGATTTCGTTGCTCCGGAAGGGCTTTCCCATGGTCGTCCGCAGGACCCGGCGCGCTGTCGCCGCCGCTGTCGCCGTCGGCCTCATCGGGCTTGTGGCGGTGGGGTGTTCGGAGGCGCGCACGCCCGTCGCGGCGGCCGTGACCGCCGCTCCCGGCGAGCACGCCGAGGTGCTCGCCACGCTTCCCGCGGCCGTGGACGGTGCGAAGATCGTCGTCGGCCGGCCGGCCGCTCCCCATACCGTCACCGTGTACGTCGATCCCCGGTGCAGCTACTGCGCGAAGTTCGAGGCGAGTGCCGGGACGGTTCTCGCCGACGAGGCCGCCGCGGGGAACCTGCGCGTCGAGTACGTCGTCGCCTCCTTCCTCGACGCCCGGACCGGCGGGACCGCCTCCGCTCGTGCGGCCAACGCCCTGCGCGCCGCCGTGGACGCCGGGGATGGCGTGGACGCCGGGGATGGCGGGGATGCCGGGGACGGGGTCGAGGGTGGGAAGTTTGCCGAGTATCAGGCTGCCTTGTTCGCCTCCCAGCCCTCCGGGGGTGCCGAGGGCGGGTTCTCCGTCGACCATCTCCTGCGGATCGCCGATCAGGTCGAGGGGTTGCGGTCGCCCTCCTTCGACCGGGCCGTGCGGGACGAGTCGTACCGGTCGTGGGTCGCCGACTCGCAGAAGGCCTTCGAGGCCTCCGGCGTCGGCGGTACGCCCACCGTGCTCGTCGACGGGACCGCGCTGCCCGGCGGGGACGCGCTGTACGACGCCGCCGCATTCTCGAAGGCGCTGCGCGACGCCGGTGTCTAAGGTCGGGTGCGTGATTCACGTACCCGAGGAACTCGCGCGGTCGCAGGCCAAGTACAACGGAGAGGCGGGGCGGGCGTTCGTCGCCGGGCTGCCCGTGCTGGCCGAGGAGTTCCTCGGCCGGTGGGGGCTGCGGGTCACCGGGCCCTCGATGTACGGGGTCGCCTCGCTCGTGCTGCCCGTGGAGCGGGTCGCGGACGGCGGCCGTGCCGCGCTGAAGATGCAGCTCCTCGACGACGAGTCCGAGGGGGAGCCCGTCGGGCTGCGGGTGTGGGACGGGGCCGGTGCGGTGCGGCTGGTCGAGCACGACGCCGGGACCGGGACCATGCTCCTGGAGTGGCTCGACGCCGCCCGGCCGCTGTCCTCGGTCGCGGACACCCGGGAGGCCCTGCGGATCGTGGCGGGGCTGCTCGCCCGGCTCGTGGCGGTCCCGGCGCCCCCGGGACTGCGGACCCTCGGCGACATCGCCGCCGCGATGCTGGCGGACGTACCGGAGGCGGCCGCCCGGCTCTCCGCTGCGGACGCGGCCGTCCTGCGGGACTGCGCCGCGGCCGTACGGGAGGTGGCGGGCGAGCCCGGTGACCGGCTGCTCCACTGGGACCTGCACCTGAACAACGTGCTCGCGGCGGAGCGGGAGCCCTGGCTGGCCATCGACCCCAAGCCGCTCGCCGGGGACCCCGGCTTCGACCTGCTGCCCGCGCTGACGGACCGCTTCGACCCCGACCCCGACGAGCTACTGTGGCGGTTCGACCTCCTCGCCGAGGTCGTCGGCGACCGGCGGCGTGCGGTGGCGTGGACGCTCGGCCGGGTCCTGCAGAACGGACTCTGGGACGTCGAGGACGGAGAGCCGGCGCTGGACGCCGAGCAGGTCGCGCTCGCGCGAATCCTGTTGGCCAGGAGGGCGTGATCCGGGGCAGGCTGGCCCCATGATCCGTACCGCCACCCCTGCCGATGTCCCCGTCGTCTTCGCCATGATCCGCGACCTCGCGGAGTACGAGAAGGCCCTCCACGAGGTCCGTACGACCCCGGAGCAGCTCCACGAGGCCCTCTTCGGCGACCGCCCCGCCGCCTTCGCCCACATCGCGGAGACCGAGTCCGGCGAGGTCGTCGGCTTCGCGCTCTGGTTCCTCAACTTCTCGACCTGGCGCGGAGTCCACGGCATCTACCTGGAGGACCTGTACGTCCGTCCCGAGGCGCGGGGCGGCGGCCACGGCAAGGCCCTCCTGAGCGAGCTGGCCCGGATCTGCGTGGACCGCGGCTACGAGCGCCTGGAGTGGTCCGTACTGAACTGGAACAAGCCGTCGATCGACTTCTACGAGTCCCTGGGCGCCCGCCCGCAGGACGAGTGGACGGTCTACCGCCTCACGGACGGGGCGCTGGCCGAGCTCGGCGGCGGGTCCGGGGCCGTCCGGGAAGTGTTGTAGGAAAGAGCCATGGATATCGAGCAGCGGTTTCAGCGGATCACCGACTTCATCGAGGCGCGTCTGACGCCCCTCTTCGACCCCGCCAACGGGAAGGACCACGGCTTCGGGATGGACGACACGTCCCGGGCCCTGCGCGCCCTGCGCTACACGGTGCAGGCCGCGTCGGCGGTCAAGGGGCTCGTGGAGAAGCGGGAGTCGGCGCCGGAGCTGCGGCCCGTGGTCGACCAGGCCCTTGAGCACAACTGGGACGTGCTGCGCTCCGCCGCCCGGATGTGGGAGGACCACGCCGACTTCCAGAAGGAGTTCAAGGCGCACTCCTGGGACGTCATCGGCGTCTGAGCCCTCCCCGGGCCTTCGCCGAGTCCTCCCGGGCCTTTTCCGAGTCCTCCCCGGGCCCTCGCCGAGTCCTCCCCGGGCCCTCGCCGAGTCCTCCCCGGACCTGAGGACCTTCTACGGGATCAGGACCACCTTGCCCGTCGTGCCCCGGTTCTCCAGGGCGCGATGGGCCCCCGCCGCGTCCGCCAGGGGGAAGCGGTGGACCGCCGGGCGGAGCGTGCCGTCGGTCGCGGCGGCGAGGGCGGCGAGTTCGAGGTTCCGGACGTCGCCGCCCGCCTTCCGGATCATGACGGGGCCGAGGACGGACTCCGAGGTGATGCCCCGCGCCGCGAGTTCCTCCGGCGTGAACGTCAGCGGCTCGCCGTCGTGCAGGCCCGCACTGGACCAGCCGAACACGACGTGCTGCCCGCCCTTGCCGAGGAGGTCGACTGCGGCGCGGCCGGTCTCGCCGCCGACCGAGTCGAAGACGACGGTCGCGGAGCGCTCGCCGAGGTGGGCGCGGACCTTCTCCGGCCAGTCCGGCTGCTTGTAGTCGACGGCGAGGTCGGCGCCGTTCGCCTCGACGAGCGCGACCTTCGCGGGGCCGCCGGCGAGGCCGATGACGGTCGCGCCGGCGTTCTTCGCGTACTGGACGAGCAGGGTGCCGATGCCGCCCGCGGCGGCCGGGACGATCGCGATCGAGTCGGGGCCGAGCTCGGTGAACTGCAGGATGCCCAGGGTCGTGCGGCCGGTGCCGATCATCGCGACGGCCTCGGCCTCCCCGAGGTGCTCGGGCAGGGCGTGCAGGCGGGCGGCGTCGGCGACGGCGAACTCCGCGTACCCGCCGGGTGCCATGCCGAGGTGGGCGACGACCCGCTTGCCGAGCCAGGACGGGTCGGCGCCCTCGCCGAGCGCGTCGACGGTGCCGGCGACCTCGCGGCCCGGGATCGTGGGCAGTTCGGCGGGGGCCGGGAACGGGCCGGTGTGGCCGAGGCGCAGCGCGGTGTCCAGGAGGTGCACGCCGGCGGCCGCGACGCGGATGCGGACCTGGTCGGGGGCCGGCACGGGGTCGGTCGTCTCCTCGTACGTGAGGTTCTCGGCGGGTCCGAAAGCGTGGAGGCGGATGGCGTGCATGGCGGTTCCCCTGTCGTGTGTCGTCCTACTGCTGCTTTCGCGGTGACAGGAAGAGCCTCCGACCTCAAGCACGCTTGAGGTCAAGCAGTTCCGTGCGGACGGCCAGCGACACCGCCTCGATCGCGCTCGTGAACGAGACCTCCGCCAGCACGCCCGGAGCCGCCACCTGATCGCCCACCAGGTACACGCCGTCGCCCCGGTCGACGGCCGGCCGGTCGCGCCAGGTGGTGCCGGGCCGGTCCACCGCGCCCGTACGGCCCTGGGACACGGCCTCGCGCCGCCACACCGTCCGCTCGCGCCAGCCGGGGAAGCCGAGGTCGAGGAGCCGCTCGGCGTGGGCGACGCCGTCCGCCTTGGACGCGTCGGGGCCGATGGGAAGCTGTGCCTGGATCAGCTGCTGCCCGGCCGGGGCGAGCGAGGGGTCCTGTGCCGTGTACCGCTCGATCCAGCCGGGCGCGTCCAGGTCGGAGACCACGAACGGGTCGCCCTTCCGGGTGCCGAGGGCCAGGTCGAACAGGACCGTACGGCCGCTCTCCCAGGTCAGCGACGGGTCGCCGATGAGCCGGGCGGCGGCGGGCAGGGCGGTGGCGACGACCACCGGGCCCTCGCCGAGCGGCAGGGTGTCGACGCGGGCCCCGGTCTCGATCCGTACGCCCATCTCCCAGGCGCGGGCGACCATCCGCTCGATCAGCCGGCCCCAGCCGCCCCGGATGTAGTGCGCCTCGGGCGGCAGGCAGGCGGCCCGGTGCAGCCGCTCCTGCACGAAGCGGGCGGAGAGGGAGCCGGGGTCGTGGTGGAAGAGCGCCACCGCGCTGTACGCGGCGGCGACGCGGGCGGTGCGCTCGCCCGCGAGACCGGTGACCCAGGTGCGGAAGTCGACGTCGACGGGGGCCTCTGCGGCGGTACGGCGGGCCTGGCGCAGCAGGCCGAGCGGCGGGGTGCGGCGCAGGGCGCCGTCACGGTGGATGCGGAAGCGGAGGGCCTCGGCGGGCGGCAGCGAGGCGAGAGGGCCGATGAGGCCGCGCTGCTTGAGCCAGGTCCAGTGCGGGCCGCCGTTGTAGAGGGCGTGCGGGCCTTCGTTGATGAGGTACGGGCCTTCGGCGGTACGGGCCCGGCCGCCGGGCGTCCGGTGCGCCTCGTACACGGTCACCTTCGCGCCGGCCTCGGCGGCGGTGATCGCCGCGGTGAGTCCCGCGAAGCCGCCCCCGATGATCGTGAGCTTGCGCATGTCCGTCTCCCTCGTTCCCGTGCCGATCCGTTCCCGGTTCATGTGGGGGACGGATGGCGGGGGCGCGTTTGTGACATCGGGGCGCCAGGGAGTTCTGCGGGGGTCCTACGGGAGGCGGGGGAAGCGGGCCTGGAGGGACCAGACGGCCGGGTTGTCGCCGAGGCCCTCGTGCATGTCGGTGAGGTCGGCGATCAGGTCGTGCAGGAAGTCGCGGGCCTCGCGGCGCAGTTCGGCGTGGTTGAAGGTGACCGGCGGTTCGTCGCCCGGCATCCAGTCGGCCTCGACGTCGACCCAGCCGAAGCGGCGCTCGAAGAGCATCCGGTCCGAGGACTCGGTGAAGTCGAGCTCCGCGTACTGCGGCTGCGCCGCGCGGCTGCCGCGCGGGTCCTGGTCGAGCTGCTCGACGATGTCGCACAGGGCCCAGGCGAAGTCGAGGACCGGGACCCATCCCCAGGCTGTGGACACCTCGCGGTCGGCCTTGGTGTCGGCGAGATAGACGTCCCCGCAGAAGAGGTCGTGGCGCAGGGTGTGGACGTCCGCGCGGCGGTAGTCGGTCTGCGGCGGGTCGGGGAAGCGACGGGAGAGGGAGTAGCCGATGTCGAGCACGGGACCGATGGTGTCACGGCACCAGGCCCGTCTCGTACGCGAGGACGACGAGCTGCACCCGGTCGCGCGCGTCCAGCTTGGCGAGGAGGCGCGCGACGTGCGCCTTGGCGGTGGCCGCGCTGATGTGGAGCCGTACCGCGATCTCGCCGTTGGACAGGCCGCGGCCGACGAGGGTGAGCACCTCCCGCTCCCGCGCCGTCACGCCGGTGAGGGGGCGGCGCGGGGCGGGCGCCGGGCCCGGTTCGGGGCGGGCGGCGAACTCCTCGATCAGCCGGCGCGTGACGGCCGGCGCGATCAGGGCGTCCCCGGCGGCGACCACGCGGAGCGCCGCGAGGATGTCGTCCAGGGCCATGTCCTTGACCAGGAAGCCGCTCGCCCCGGAGCGGAGCGCGCCGTACACGTACTCGTCGTCGTCGAAGGTCGTGAGGACGAGGACCCGGGGCGCGCCGGGGCCCGCGGTGACGAGCCGGGTGGCCTCGATGCCGTCCATGCCGGGCATCCGGACGTCCATCACGACCACGTCGGGCCGGAGGTCGCGGGCGAGCCGGACGGCGTCCGTGCCGGTGCCCGCCTCGCCGACGACCACGAGGTCGGGGGAGTCGGCCATCAGGACGCGCAGGCCCGCCCGTACGAGCGGCTGGTCGTCGACGAGGAGGACGCGGATGGACTGGGTCGAGGGGTCCACGGGGGCCACGGGTTCCACGGGGTCCACGGGGTCCACGGGGTCCACGGGGTTCACAGGGTTCACAGGGTTCACGGGGCGGGGGTTCCTTCCGGGCGGCCGGTCGGGAGCGGTCGGGCCGCGTCGGTCGGGAGTGACAGGTCGGTGTCGGTCGGAAGCGGTCGGGCCGTGTCGGTCGGGAGTGACAGGGCCGTGTCGGTCGGGAGCGGCAGGGCCGCGGTCACGTGGAAGCCGCCGCCCGGGCGGGGGCCCGCGGTGAAGCGGCCGCCGAGGAGCGCGGCCCGCTCCCGCATGCCGACGATGCCGTACCCGGCCCCGGCGGGCGGGCCGGACGGCCTCGCCGGGCCGCCGTCGTCGGTGATCTCGACGAGCAGCGTGTCCTCGCTCCGCTCCACGGTCACCCGGCAGGCGGGTGTGGAGGCGTGGCGCACGACGTTCGTGAGCGACTCCTGCACGATCCGGTACGCGGCGAGGTCGACCTCCGGGGGGAGGGACCGTCCCGGGTCCCCGAGCCGCCGCACCTCGACCCGTACGCCCGCGTCCGCCGTGGACGCGACGAGCCGGTCCAGATCGGCGAGGCCCGGCGCGGGATCGCGCGGCGCGGGCGTGGCCCCCGGCCCCCGCCCGTCGGTGTCCTTCGCCGGGGCCCGGAGCGCGCCCAGGGTGCGGCGCAGCCCCGCGAGGGTCTCCCGGCTGGTGGTCTCGATGGTGGCGAGGGCGTTGCGGGCCTCGGCGGGCTGGGTGTCGATGACCCGGCGGCCGACGCCCGCCTGGATGGCGATGACGCCGATGCTGTGCGCGATGACGTCGTGCAGCTCGCGGGCGATCCGCAGCCGCTCGGCGGTGACGGCCTCCGCAGCCGTCCGGGCGCGCAGCTCCGCCGCGTGCGTGCGCCGCTCGCGTACCGAATGGCCGAGCAGACCGGCGGTGAGGAGCGCGAGGGCGAGCGCGACGATCGTGGTGACGAAGACGTTCTGCCCCGAGGTCGTGTACGTCGCCGCGCCGATCTGCACGGCGAGCGTCGCCAGGGCGGCGGGCACCGCGACCTTGAGCGGCCGCCGGGCCGTCAGCCGGCCGACGCCGGCGTCGGCGGCGAGGGCGAGGAGGTACGTCGCCTCGGGGACCGGCCGGGTGGTCGCCGCCGCGAACAGGCCGACGAGGAGCAGGCCGAGCGCCGCCTCCGGCCGGCGCCGCGCCAGGGGCAGGAGCATGCCGATGCCGAGGGTGGTGAGGGCGAGGCGCAGCTCCGTCGAGCGGAACGGCCCGGCCTGCACGCCGAAGAAGACGACGAAGGGGTGGGCGGCGGCCGTGCACCAGGCCAGGACCGCGGGCACGACCCCACCGGACACGCGCCCGGTGGGCGGAGGGGCGGTGGTCGCGGTGGCGGTGGCGGGCATGGGCCGATCGTAGGCGGGGGCGTGCGGCCGGTCATCGGCCCGCGGGCGTACGCCTCCGGGCCACCCCGCCGGGGCTCTTGTGGCCGGCGGGCCGATGTCGGCGGGGGCGCCCTCCCGGCACCGTGGGCCGGGTGATCGACGTACGAGAACTGACGAAACGTTATGGCCGCCCTCGGCCGCCTCACCGCCGCCTCTTTCTCTCCGCCCGGCGCGCTTCGGACGGTCCGGCCTCGGACGGGGGCGGTCGCGTCGCCGTCGACCGGCTCAGCTTCACCGTCCGGCCCGGGCGGGTGACCGGGTTCCTCGGGCCCAACGGGGCCGGGAAATCCACGACCCTGCGGCTGATCCTGGGGCTGAACGAACCCACCTCCGGGAGCGCGACCGTCGACGGGCTGCGGTTCCGGGACCTGCCCCGGGGGCTGCGGCACGTCGGGGCGCTGCTCGACGCGCACGACGTGCACGGCGGCCGGACCGCCGAGGGGCACCTGGCCGCGCTCGCCCGCACCAACGGCCTCCCGCGCCGCCGGGTCGGCGAGGTCCTCGACGAGGTGGGGCTCGCCGAGGCGGCCCGGCGCCGGATCGGCGGCTACTCCCTCGGCATGCGGCAGCGGCTCGGGATCGCCGCCGCCCTGCTCGGCGACCCGCCGGTCCTGCTCTTCGACGAGCCGGTCAACGGCCTGGACCCGGAGGGCGTCCTGTGGGCGCGCGGCCTGTTCCGGCGGCTCGCCGCCGAGGGGCGCACGGTCTTCGTCTCCAGCCATCTGATGAGCGAGATGGAGCACACCGCCGACGACCTCGTCGTCATCGGCCGCGGCGCGCTGATCGCCGCGGAGAGCCTGGCGGAGTTCGCCGCGCGCGGCTCCGGCGGCGGGGTGACCGTGCGGACCGCCGACCCCGCCGCGGCGGCGGGCCTCGCCGCCGCCCTGGCCCGCGAGGGCGCGACCGTACGGCCCCCGGGAGGTGCGGGCGGGGCGTTCACCGTGACCGGGATGGACGCGGACCGCGTCGGCGCGCTCGCCTTCCGGTCGGGCGCCGCGCTCGCCGAACTGGCCGTCCGCACCTCCTCCCTGGAGGACGCGTTCATGGAACTCACCGCCGACAGCGTCGAGTTCCGGAAGAAGAAAGAGGGAGAGGCCCGATGAACGCGCCCGCCGTCCGCTTCCGTGATCTCCTCGCCGCCGAGTGGATGAAGCTGTGGTCCCTCCGCTCCACCCCCTGGGCCTTCGGCGTCGGCGCGTTCGCCGTGCTCGGCGTCAACCTCAACGCGACCTTCGCCGACTACCGCAACTACCCGAACTACGCCCAGGGCATCCGCGACCTGTTCGTGCCCATCTGGGCGATGCGGGACGCCTTCACCCTCGGCGGGGCCATGATCTTCATGCTCGCGACCGGCTCCATCGGCGCGCTCGTGATCGTCGGCGAGTACGGCACCGGCCAGATCCGTACGACCTTCGCGGCCGTACCCGACCGGCGCGCCGTGACGGCCGCGAAGACGCTCGTCCTCACGGGCGTCATGCTCCTGTACGGGTTCCTCGTCGCCGCCGTCTCCTTCGCCGCCACGCAGGCCGTCCTCTCCGGCCGGGGCGTCGGCATGTCGATCACCTACGAGGGCGCGCCGGCCGCCGTCGCCGCGTCCGCGCTGCTCGCCCCCGTGTGCGCGCTCGCCGGCTTCGGCCTCGGGGCGCTCCTGCGGCACACGGCGACCACGATCGTCACCGTCACCGGTGTCCTGCTCCTGCTGCCGGCGCTCGTCGACGACCGCAGCCGCTGGTCCGCGACGTTCCTGCACGCCCTGCCGCAGGGCGCGTGGCGGCGGCTCACGCAGGTGGGGGACTCGCCGGTGCCGGTGGACTATCCGTGGACGGCGGGCGGGGCGTGGACCGTGTACGCGGCCTGGTCGCTCGGGGCGGTGGCGGTGGCCCTGATCGCGGTCCACCGCCGGGACGTGTGACGCGGCCGGCGTGCGGGAGAGGGTTCGGCGGCGGCCGTGGACGGTGGGGGACTCACCGCGGACCGTGCGGGACCCAGCGGCGGCCGTGGACCGTGGGGGACTCAGCGGCGACCGTGGACCGCGCGGGCGACGCGGGGGCCCAGCCAGCGCTTGAGGCGCCGCAGGGCTTCCAGCTGTCCGGCGGCCCGGTCGATCCGGTAGTACAGCTGCGGCGGGATGTGCGGGAGCAGCGGCGAGTGCCGCTGGCCGAGGAGCGCGAACATCTGCGCCGGTTCGAGCCGCATGTAGCGGGGGAGGTTCTCGTACCACTGCGCGCTGTACCGCGCCGCGCTCTGGGCCGAGACGAGCTCGGCGCGGCGGCGCTTCCCGTACGAGGTGAGGGCGGCGTCGAGACCGGCGGGGGAGCGCAGCGCCTCGGGGGCGCGCAGGGCGTCCGCGAGGGCGAGCGCGTCCTCCAGGGCCAGGGTGGTGCCCGCGCCGATCGAGTAGTGCGTGGTGTGGGCGGCGTCGCCGAGGAGCACCACGTTGCCGCGGTGCCAGACCCGGGTGGTGAGGGTGCGGAAGGTGAGCCACTGGGCGGCGCGGGCGGCGCCGTCGGCGCCGGCGGTCTGCGCGCGGCCGATCAGTTCGTGGCCGTCGAGGAGGTCGTGGAAGAGCTTTTCCAGGAGGCGCAGGCTGTCGGTCTCGCTGCTCGTGTCGAGCCCGAGGCCGGTCCAGGTCTCGGGGGAGCACTCGACGACGCAGGTGGAGCGCTCGCCGCTGAACCCGTAGGCGTAGCACCAGATCCAGCCGTGCTCGGTCTCCTTGAAGGCGAAGCTGAAGGAGTCGAAGACCTTGGTGGTGCCGAGCCAGATGTACTGGTTGCGGCCGGCGGTGACCTCGCTGCCGAAGTGGTCCGCGTGCGCCGCGCGCAGCACGCTGTTGACCCCGTCGGCGGCGACGACCAGGTCCGCGTCGGCCAGTTCGGGCGCGTCCGGGCCGGTCACGTCGTGCTCGAAGGAGACCCGTACGCCGAGCTCCTCGGCCCGGTCGGCCAGGAGCGCGAGCATCCGGCGCCGCCCGATGCCGAAGCCCGCGTCGCCGCGGTGGACGGTCCGCTCGTCGCGGACGATCGCGACGCCGTCGGTCCAGGTGACGGAGGCCTCCGCGACGGCCGCGGCGGACTCGGGGTCGCCGGCGCGCAGCTTGTCGAGCAGCCCGGCCCAGTAGGTGACGCCCCAGCCGTACGTGGAGCCCTCGGGGTTCCGTTCGTACACGGCGATGTCGTGGGACGGGTCCTGCCGCTTCAGCAGGATCGAGAGGTAGAGGCCGGCGGGGCCGCCGCCGACGATGGCGAGCTTCACGTGCGCTCCCACTGAGACTGGGTCATGACACCGTGCGTATGGATGGCAACGCACGGTAGCAGTGTGGGTCGCGTCTCGGGGCCGTGTCGCCGCTACGGCAGCAGGCGGCGTTCCTTCGCCACCGCCACCGCGCCCGCGCGCGTGTCGACGCCGAGCTTTGCGTAGATCCGGCCGAGGTGGGTCTTCACCGTCGCCTCGCTGATGAACAGCGCCCGCGCGATCTCGCGGTTGCCGAGGCCCCGCCCGAGCTGGCCGAGGATGTCCCGCTCGCGGTCGGTGAGGCTCGGGCCCGCCGCGCCCCGCATCCGGTCCATGACCCGGCTCGCGACCGGCGGCGAGAGGGCGGTGCGGCCCTGCGCGGCGGAGTGGATGGCGGCGAAGAGCTCCTCGGGGCGTTCGGCCTTCAGGAGGTAGCCGGTGGCGCCCGCCTCGATGGCCCGGGTGATGTCGGCGTCGGTGTCGTACGTGGTGAGGACGAGGACGTGGACGCCGGTGGGCGCGATCTGCCGGGTCGCTTCGACGCCGTCGATGCCCGGGCCGAGCTGGAGGTCCATGAGGACGACGTCGGGCTTCAGCTTGGCCGCCATGGCGACGGCCTCCTCACCGCTGCCGGCCTCGCCGACGACCTCGATGTCGGGGGTGCTGCCGAGCAGGGCGAGCAGGCCGGCGCGGACGACGACGTGGTCGTCGCAGAGGAGGATCCGTACGGACATTCACGACTCCAGGTCCAGGGGTGGGGGGGCTCGGGGTTCAGAGGGTCATCGGGGTTCAGGGTGTCAGGGGTATCGCGACGGAGAGGACCGTGCCCTCGCCGGGGGCCGACTCGACCGTCAGGGTGCCGCCGAGCTGCTGCGCCCGCACCCGCATCGCGCGCAGCCCGTGGCCGCGCAGGCCCGGGTCGCGCGTGAGCGCCGGGTCGAAGCCGTGGCCGTCGTCGGCGATGTCCAGGACCACCTGGTCGTCCAGGTACGTGAGGGTCAGGGCGGCGGTGTCGGCGCCCGCGTGCTCGCGGATGTTGGAGAGGGCGCCCTGCGCGATCCGCAGGAGCGCCGACTGCGTCCGGTCGGGCAGCGGCACCGCCGTGCCGTCCACCCGGAAGTCCGCCGACTCGCGGGCCGCCAGACCGCGCAGGGCCTCTTCGAGACCGCCGCCCTCGGCGAGGTCGGCGGGGGCGAGGTCGTGGACGAAGCGGCGCGCCTCGGCGAGGTTCCGCTCGGCGATGGACTCGGCGGTACGGACGTGGCGGCGCGCGGTGACGGGGTCGCTGTCCCAGGTGCGGTCCGCCGCCTGGAGCAGCATCTGCTGGCTGGACAGGCCCTGCGCGAGGGTGTCGTGGATCTCCATGGAGAGCCGCTGGCGCTCGGCGAGGGTGCCCTCGCGGCGCTCGATGGCGGCCAGTTCGCGCCGGGTGCGGATCAGGTCGTGGATGAGTGCCCGCTGCCGCGCGGCCTGCCGGTCGGAGTAGACGAACACCCCGGTGGCGATGGCGGCGACGGCCGGCGGCGCGACGATCAGGTTCGGGTCCCAGCCGCCGTGGGCGAGCTGCACCTGCGCGAAGACGACGAAGGCGGTGAGCAGGACGACGAGGCCGAGCGCGGCACGCGGGGGGAGGGTGCGCAGGCCCGTGTAGAAGAGCGGGACCGCGCACCAGGCGAAGCTGGGCGCGAGGACGACGAGGACGATCCAGACGGCGACGACCGTGCTCAGCCAGGCGATCCGGCGCGGGGCGGCGCGGGTGCCGACGACGGGGCCGAGCAGGTAGAGGGAGGCGAGGGCGCCGGAGAGGGCGACGATCCAGGGGCTGCGGTCCTCCCAGGGGTGGCGCAGCAGGAAGCGGGCGAGGGAGGCGCCGAGGAGGAGGAAGAACGCGATGTGCATGACCCGCGCGAGCCAGGGGGCGTCCGGGTCCTGCTCGGTGGGCGGCCGTGTCGCCTGCCTGGCTTCCATTCCGGACTCCTTTCCTGACGGACGTGGCGGTCTGACGTACCCGGGGTCTGACGTACCCGGGGTCTGACGTACCTGGGGTCTGACGTACCCCGTCTGACGTACCCGGGGTCTGACGTACGGGTCTGGCAGAGGGATACCAACGGGTCTGACCTGGGGATATCAATCCATCCTGACCCGGAGGGACCAGACCGGCATCAGCCGATCGGCTGACCCGGCCGTCCTCCAGTGTGCGCGGCGAGGGCAGCCGGACCGTGGACCGAACGGCCCCGGGTCCGGCCACAGGATGGATCTCAGAGCGAACGAACGGCCTCCTCGCCCCGAACTCGCCCCGAACGCCCTCCCCTCTCCTCCTCGCCCCACCTCACCTCACGGAGTCCCTCATGAAGAAGATCCTCTTCGGTGCCACCGCCGCCGCTGTCGTCGCCGCCGGCACCTTCGGCGCGGTCTCCGCGAACGCCTCCGCCCCGGCCGCGGCCCCCGCCGCCGTCGTCCGTGCCGACGCCGGCAACGCCAACCTCCAGCAGTCGACGCACCTGACGATCGCGGGCGACCCTCGACGCCGCCGAGAAGGAGAACCAGCGCGTCTCCGTCGCCGTCGTCGACCGCAACGGCAACACCATCGTGACCCTGCGCGGCGACGGCGCCGGCCCGCAGTCCTACGAGTCCGCCGAGCGCAAGGCCTTCACCGCCGTCTCGTGGAACGCCCCGACCTCCGTCCTCGCGGGCCGCCTCGCCCAGGCCCCGACCCTGAAGGACATCCCCGGCACCCTCTTCCTCGCCGGCGGCGCCCCGGTGACCGCCAAGGGCGCGCCCATCGCGGGCATCGGCGTCGCGGGTGCCCCGTCCGGCGACCTGGACGAGAAGTTCGCCCAGGCGGGCGTGGCCGCCCTCGCCAACTGAGCTCACGCTCGGCAGTAGCCCCCCAGCTGGTGGTGGCGCCCGGATCCCCCGCCGGGCGCCACCACCGTTTTCGCGTGCCCGGCCCCGCCCGTCCGTCCTGCTTAGGATCGGTGCATGGACGCAAACGGGGACGTGACCCGGCGGCGCCGGCGGATCGGGGCCGCGTCGGGCCTCCTCGCCCTCGCGCTCCTCGCGGGCGGCTGCACAGCGGTCGGCGGCGGGGTCGAGGGCGCCCCCGGGGCCGCCGGGCTGCGCGACCCGTACTTCCCCAGGCTCGGCAACGGCGGCTACGACGTGCGGCACTACGCCCTGTCCCTCGCCTACGACCCGGGCACCGGCCGCCTCGACGGCACCGCCGAGATCACCGCCCGCGCCGGCCAGGACCTCAGCGCCTTCAACCTCGACCTGGCCGGGCTCCGCGTCTCCGGCGCCACCGTGGACGGCGCCCCCGCCGCGTACAACAGGGCGGGGAACGAGCTGACGCTCCGTCCGCGCGAGGACATCCGCGACGGGGCGGAGTTCACCGTCACCGTCACCTATACGGGCGTGCCGGAGCCGATCACGGACGCGGACGGCTCCGAGGAGGGCTGGCTGCGCACGGCCGGCGGGGCGGTCGCGGTCGGCGAACCGGAGGGTTCCATGACGTGGTTCCCCGGCAACCACCACCCCGCCGACAAGGCCGCCTACGACATCACACTCACCGTGCCGGCCGGGCTCGAAGGGCTCTCCAACGGCGTCAGGACCGAGCGGCGGACGGAGCGGGACGGCCGGGTCACCACCGTGTGGCACACGGCCGAGCCGATGGCGAGCTATCTGGCGACGGTCGCGATCGGCCGGTACGAGACGGCGTCGGCGACCGGCCCCGCGTCCCTGCCCGTCCTGACGGCAGCCGAGCCGTCGGTCGCGGCGGGCAGCGCGGCGCTGCGGGGCGAGATCCCCGCGATCCTCGCCCGGCAGGCCGAGCGCTTCGGCCCGTACCCCTTCTCGGCCGCCGGGGCGATCGTCACCGTCGACGGGACCCTCGGCTACGCCCTGGAGACCCAGACGCGGCCCGTCTTCCCCGCCGCCGCCTTCGACCGGACGACCCTCGTCCACGAGCTGGCCCACCAGTGGTTCGGGAACTCGGTCACCCCCGCGACCTGGCGGGACCTGTGGCTGAACGAGGGCTTCGCCACGTACGCCGAGTGGCTGTACACGGAGGAGCACGAGGGCGTCCCCGCGCGGACGCACTTCGAGCGGGCCTTCGCCCAGGACGCCAACTGGGCCTTCCCGCCGGCCGCCCCGCCCGCCGCCGAGAACCTCTTCGACCCGCCCGTGTACCAGCGGGGCGCGATGGTCCTCCACAAGCTGCGGGAAACGGTCGGGGACGCCACCTTCGACGAGATCCTGCGCGGCTGGCCCGCGAAGTACCGCCACGCCAACGCCTCCACGGACGACTTCACGGCCTACGCGGAGAGCGTGGCGGGGAAGGACCTCGGCGCGCTGTGGAAGGTCTGGCTGTACGGAGACGACAAGCCGTCCGCCCCGTAGCCGACGGCTAGCCGCTCAGGCTCTTGCGCAGGACGACGCACGGGCGGCCGTGGGCGAGGTCCGGGCGGCGGGCGGTCTCCTCGTAGCCGAGGGAGGTCCAGAAGGCGAGGGCCTTCGGGTTGTTCTCCAGGACGGCGAGCCGCAGACCGGTGCGGCCCGCGGCGCGGAAGCGGTCCTCGACGTACGCGGCGAGCCGGCGTCCGTGGCCGGCGCGCTGTTCGCCGGTGTGGACCATGAGCAGTCCGAGCCACGGGTCCGGATCGGCCGGGTCGGGGTGGCGGCCGAGGGTGACGGCGACGGCGACGAGCCGGCCCTCGGAGCGGGCGAGGAGGACCTCGGCGGTGGGCTGCGCGAGCTCGTCGGCGAGGGCCGCCGCGACCTGCTCGGGGCGGATGTCGGAGGGGTCCGGGAAGTCGCCGCTGAGCTGCTGGAACTCCTCGTTCGACGCGTAGAGCGCGGTGAGCTCGGTGAGCAGCGCGCCGGGGAGGGCGGCGCCGTCCTCCAGGGCCTTGGGGGCGAGGGCTTCGACGATCACGCGGCAAGGGTAGACACGCGCGGAGCCCCGGCGCGGAGAAATCGCGCCGGGGCTCCCGAGCCTTTTGCGGCTCTGCTTTACGGCTCTGCCTTACGGCTCTTCTCTACGGCTCTTCTAAGGAGTCCTAGAGGTTGACGCCGAAGTCGCGGGCGATGCCCTCGAGGCCCGAGGCGTAGCCCTGGCCGACCGCGCGGAACTTCCACTCGGCGCCGTTGCGGTAGAGCTCGCCGAAGACCATGGCGGTCTCGACGGCGGCGTCCTCGGAGAGGTCGTAGCGGGCGAGCTCGGCGCCGCCGGCCTGGTTGACGATGCGGATGTAGGCGTTCCGCACCTGGCCGAAGTTCTGCGAGCGGGCGACCGCGTCGTAGATCGAGACCGGGAAGACGATCTTGTCGACGTTGGCCGGCAGCGCTGCCAGGTTGACGTTGATCTGCTCGTCGTCGCCGCCGCCCTCGCCGGTGCGGTTGTCACCGGTGTGGACGATGGTCTGGTCCGGCGTCGCCTTGTTGTTGAAGAAGACGAAGTGGGCGTCGGAGGCGACCTTGCCGGCTGCGTCCACACCGATCGCGGAAGCGTCGAGGTCGAAGTCGGTGCCGGTGGTGGTGCGGACGTCCCAGCCGAGGCCCACGGTGACGGCGGCGAGGCCCGGGGCCTCCTTGGTCAGGGAGACGTTGCCGCCCTTGGACAGGCTCACAGCCATGGAAAGTCCCTTTCATCGTGGTGTCTTCGCCTGGAGAAACGCGCGCGGGCCTCCAGCGGTTCCCGGAGGGTTCCCGGTGAAAAGAGGATGACTCCAACGGCCCACTGCGGGGAACATGGGGGGCATGTCCGGTCCCTATCCCATCCGCGGCTCCGTCTCGCTCCCCGAGGCCGAGCTTCAGTGGCGTTTCTCGCGGTCGTCGGGGCCGGGCGGGCAGCACGTGAACACCAGCGACTCGCAGGTGGAGCTCCGCTTCGACCTCGCGGCCACCGCGTCGCTCCCCGAGGTGTGGAAGGCCCGCGCCCTGGAGCGCCTCGCCTCCCGCCTCGTCAACGGCGTCGTCACGGTCCGCGCCTCGGAGCACCGCTCCCAGTGGCGGAACCGCGAGACGGCCGCGGTCCGCCTCGCCGCCCTCCTCGCCGAGGCGACGGCCCCGCCGCCGAAGCCCCGCAGGGCGACCAAGATCCCGCGCGGCATCAACGAACGCCGGCTGCGCGAGAAGAAGCAGCGCTCGGAGACCAAGCGGACCCGGAACTCCCGGGGGGACTGGGGCTGAGGCCCCCCTCCTCCGAGGCCCCCCTCGTCGCTCTCAGCTCAGGTGGCGGTACTTCCCCTGGAAGTACGTCAGCGGGCCGCTGCCGTCCGTCGAGGGCAGACCGGCCGCCAGGACCCGGCCGACGACCAGGGTGTGGTCCCCGGCCACGACCCGGCTCTCCGTGCGGCACTCCAGGACCGCCAGCGCCCCGCCGAGCAGCGGCGCGCCGCTCTCCTCGCCGCGCGTGTACGGAAGGTCGGCGAAGAGGAGCCGGTCGCTGACGCGGTTCTTCATCGCGAAGCGCCCGGCGACCTGCCGCTGGCCATCGGAGAGCACCGACACCGCCCAGACCGGGACCTCCGCGAGCAGGTCGTCCATGCGGGAGCCGTTGCGGAGGCTGACCAGGACCAGGGGCGGGTCGAGGGAGACCGACATGAAGGCGGTGGCCGTCATGCCGACGTCCTCGCCGCGCGGGCCCTCGTCGGGGTCGTGCGCCGTCACCAGGACCACGCCCGCCGCGAGGCGGGACATCGCCGCCCGGAACTCGTCGTTGCTCACCCCCTCAGCATGAGGGATGGCCAGATCGGAGACGGGGGGCGGGGCGGGGGTCTTCTGCAGCACACCAGCACGCTAGACCGGGCCGGTGGCGAGCCGCATCGGGCCCGGGGACCAGTCCGCCACCTCCGGGGGTCCTAGGACCCCGCCCGGGACCCTCGCGTCCCGTGCCGGGCCTTCGGGCAGTGGCTGCTCCGCAAGCCCCCGGCCCTGCCGGCCGGCGACTGAGGCCGGGCGGCCGAGCCCGGCGGGCGCCCGCCCCCTCGGCGGCCTCAGGTGGCACGTGTCTCACTGCGGAGACCCCTAGGCCCAGACCACCGCGGAGGGTTGTGCGCGACCCGCCATGACCTCTTGTGACTTGAGTCACAGACGCCAGTATTTGCTGACCCTGTGTACCGGGTGCGCAGCTCGCTGTGATTCAGTGGCAGGGACAGTGCAGCACGAAGCCGATGAGAACCCTGGAGTTGCTGTCGAGGTCTCGGGGAGAGCGAGCGATGGAGACCGAGTCGGAGCCGTACGTCCGTCTCTCGACCCTGCGGCAGCTGCATCAGGTCGTGGCGGACCTCAACACAGCCCGCAGCCTGGCGGACACCCTGCAGACCGTCGCCGACGGTGTGGTCGCCGGTCTCAACTACGAGCTGGCCTGCGTCAACCTCGTACGCCCCGACGGTGACCTCGTCGTCGCCGCCTTCGCCGGAAGCTCCGCCGCCGAAGCCCTGATCACCGGCCGGGTCGGCTCCCGTGCCTCCTGGGACCGCCGCCTGTCCATGGGCTCCGAGTGGGGCGACCTCCGCTTCATCCCACACACCGAGGGCTGGGTGCTCATGGAGGACGACGTCCCCCAGTGGCACACCGACGGCCCCGCGCCCCGCTTCGAGGACGAGTGGCACCCCCACGACCGCCTCTACGCCCCCATGTACGCCTCCGGCTCCGGCCGTGAACTGCTCGGCGTCATATCCGTCGACCGCCCGCGCAACGGCCGGCACCCCGGCCCCTGGGGCCAGGAAGCGCTCCAGATGTACGCCTCGCAGTCGGCGATCGCGATCAGCAACGCCCGCCTCCGCTCCAACATGCAGCGCGCCCTCGTCCGGCTCGAAAGGGAGCAGCAGGCCCTGCGCGCCAGCGAGGAGTCCTTCCGGCAGGCCTTCGAGTACGCCCCCTCCGGCATGGCCATCGCCGAGATGGGCGGCGACCAGCACGGCCGGCTGCTCCGTACCAACGACGCCCTGTGCCGGCTCCTCGGCCGGCCCGCCTCCGTCATGCGGCGCTACTCCTTCGCCGACCTCGTCCACCCCGAGGACATAGGGACCCTGCTCCGGACCTCAGCCGAGGGCGGCCGCGCCGAGCTGCGCCTCGGGCGGCGCGACGGCACGTACGTCTGGGTGTCCCTGCGGAACTCGGTCGTCGCCGACACCGCCGACGGGCCCCGCTTCCTCCTCACCCACGTCGAGGACATCGAGGAGCGCAAGCGCCACGAGCTCCAGCTCGCCCACCGCGCCTCGCACGACGCCCTCACCGGACTCCCCAACAGCGCCGAGCTGCGCTCCCGGCTCTCCGCCCGCCTCTGCGAGCGCCCCGCGCAGGCGGTCGGCGCGGCGGCGACCGCCGGCTACGACGGCTACGGCGGCGGGGGCGGGCACGCCGGGGGCTACGACTCCGCCCGCGACGGCGGCTACGGCTCGGGCCACGACGCCGGCCACGACACCGGCCACGACGCGGGCCACGACTCCGGATACGGATCCGCGGCCGGCTACGACTCCGTCCCCGTCTACGAGTCCGGGCCCGGCTACGACTCCGCCTACGAGTCGCCGTACGAGCACGAGCACGGCTTCGGCTTCGAGCCGGCGAACGGCGCGGGGCCGTACGACCACCACGTCCACATCGTCGCCCCGTCCACCGGCGAGGTCGACGACGGCACGAAGGGGCTCGCCGTCCTCTTCTGCGACCTCGACGGCTTCAAGTCGATCAACGACCGCTTCGGGCACCACACCGGCGACGCCGTCCTCATCGAGGTCGCCCGTCGGCTCACCACCGGCGTCCGGGACGGGGACACCGTGGCCCGGCTCGGCGGTGACGAGTTCGTCGTCCTCGCCGACGGCCTCGGCGCGGCCGACGCCGCCGATCTGGCCGTACGCCTGCGGAACGCGATCATTCCCCCGATCCGGGTGGACGGCCGGGCGGTCCGTGTCGGGGCCAGTTTCGGCATCGGCTGGGCCGAGTGCGGCATGACCGTCGAAGAGGTCCTGAACTCCGCCGACCAGCGGATGTACGTCGAGAAGCGCTCCCGCGCCAAGGTCCAGCGCCGGGCCGGCTGAGGCCACCGCCACCCGTCCGCCTGTCAAGGCCCGCTCCGGGCGCTGGTCCGTTCGGGGTAGGCTCGGCCGGTCGGCGACGGCTGGCGAGCATGGATAGGAGTGACCCGGATGGCTGCCGGTAACGACGGCGCGAGCAAGCCCGAGGACGACGATCCGTTCGGCTACCTGTACGAAGACGGTCAGGCGGCGGGCGCCCAGGCGCCGCAGGGCGGTGGCTACGGCTACCCCGGCCCCGGACCCGCTCAGCCCGGCGTGCCCCGGACCTCGTACAACCAGGTCAGGACGGTCGGCGAGCGCCAGTACGGGCAGCACCAGCACCAGCCGCAGCCCTACGTTCCGCCGCAGCAGCAGGCCCCGTACGGCCAGCCGCACGCGCAGTACGCCGCGCCCGAGACCTACGGCGGCCCGCCGACCCGGCAGACCCCGCCGCAGCCCCCGCGCGGCAACTCCGGCCGCGGCCCCAACACGAGGGGTCTGCTGATCGGCGCTGTCGCGGTCGTCGCGGTCGTCGTCGTCGGCATCGCCGCCGCCGTGATCACGAACCAGGGCAACAAGGACGACAAGAACGGCCAGGCCGATGGCAACACGCCGTCGACCGCGCCCTCCCAGGTCTCCGAGGAGCCCAGCACCGAGCCGAGCACGGAGCCGACCCCGGTCAAGCTGCCGAAGCAGGACGCGGCGACGCTGAAGCTGGGCGGCTCGGCCGGCACGGAGAAGACCGTCAAGGGCGCCGAGGGCGTGGGCGGCACCTACGTCTCCGGCTTCAACCAGGTCGGTTCCTCCGTGACGTGGAAGGCGAACATGCCGACGGAGGGGGCGTACCGCCTGACCGTGCGCTACGCGATCCCCGCGGTCGACGCCAACGCCACCCTGACGGTCAACGGCAAGGCGAACTCCTCGCCCCTCGGCCTGAAGAACTTCGTCCATTCCTCGGACCCGAACCTGGAGAAGAACTGGCAGACCACCTGGGCGCCGGTCACCCTCCAGAAGGGCGACAACGAGATCAAGATCTCGTGCGAGGCTGGCAACCAGTGCAACGTGCTGCTCGACTGGCTGGAAGTCACGCCCGGCGAGTGAGCCCGCGGCGTTCCGCCCTTCGGCATGCGGCCCTTCGGCCTTCGGCCCCCTGTCCCTTCCGGGATCAGGGGGTCTCTTGCGTCACCTTCACGCGCGTCAGCAGCTCCTCGTAGGCCGCCGCGTCGAACTCGCCGGCCACCGGGGAGAGGACCGTCGCCGCCGAGAGGGCGACCGCGCGGGTGAGGCGGTCGGGCCAGGGGGCGTCGTCGACCAGGCCGGAGAGCAGGCCGGCGACGGCCGAGTCGCCCGCGCCCGTGGGGTTTCCCTTGACGGCGGCGGGCGGGGCCGCGCGCCACAGGCCCTCGGGGGTCGCGGCGAGCATGCCCTCGGGGCCGAGCGAGGACACCACGGCGTGGGCGCCGCGGCGGCGCGCGTCGCGGGTGGCGCGGTGGGGTTCGCGGGAGCCGGTGAGCTGGGCGAGCTCGTCGGCGTTCGGCTTGACCAGGTCGGGGCGGGCGGCGATGCCCCGCCGCAAGGGCTCCCCGCTGGTGTCGAGGAGTACGGGTACGGAGGCGGCGCGCGCGAGGCGGACGAGTTCCGCGTACGCGCCCACGTGGATGCCGGGCGGCAGGCTGCCGCAGAGGGCGACCGCCCGGGCCCCGTCGAGGAGTTCGGTGAAGCGGGCGCGGAAGGCGGCCCACTCGTCTGCGGTGACGGCCGGGCCGGGTTCGTTGAGCTGGGTCGTGTCGCCACTCGCGGTGTCGACGACGGCGACCGTGCGGCGGGTGGGGCCGGCGGTCCCGACGAGCTCGTCCCGGACCGGGGTCGCGGCGAGGAGGTCCCGCAGCATTGCGCCGGTGGCGCCGCCCGCGAAGCCGGTGGCGACGGTCTCGTGACCGAGGGCGGCGAGCACGCGGGCGACGTTCAGCCCCTTGCCGCCGGGGCGTTCGATGACCTGCGTGACGCGGTGGCTGGCGTGCGGGGTGAGGGCCGGGACCCGGTAGGTCAGGTCCAGCGCCGTGTTGAGGGTGACCGTCAGAATCACCTGTGCACCCCCGTACTCCGTGTGTCGTCCGTCGGAACGGGCGCCCCGACGGGCACCGATCATGCCAAACGAAAGGCGGTTGGCCCAGACCCGCGACCTACCGCCCCTCCGTATGACTCCTGATCAGACCGCGGTGTCCGCCGTCGGGTCGACGATCCAGACGCCCTTGCGCATGACGCCCTTGAGCGTGAAGTCGGCGTCGAGGACGACGATGTCGGCGTCCTTGCCGGGCTCCAGGGAGCCGACCCGGTCGTACACGCCGAGGAGGCGGGCCGGGTTGGCGGAGATGGCCTGGACGACCGATTCGACGGGGAGGCCGTCGATGGTGGCGGCGCGCTTGAAGGCGCGGTCCAGGGTGAGCGTCGAGCCGGCGATGGAGCCGCCCTCGACGAGCCGGGCGACGCTGTCCTTCACCTCGACCTCCAGCGGGCCGAGCATGTAGCGGCCGTCGCCGAAGCCGGCGGCGTCCATGGCGTCGGTGATGAGGGCGACGCGGTCGGCGCCCGCGTGGTGGAAGGCGAGCTCCAGGGCGGCGGGGTGGAGGTGCGTGCCGTCGTTGATGAGCTCGACGGTGATCCGCTCGTCCTCCAGGAGGGCGGCGATCGGGCCGGGCGCGCGGTGACCGAGGGCGGGCATCGCGTTGTAGAGGTGCGTGGCGACGGTGGCGCCCGCGTCGATGGCCTCGACGGTCTGCTCGTAGGTGGCGTCGGTGTGGCCGATGGCGGCGATCACGCCGTGCTCGGCGAGCAGGCGTACGGAGTCGAGGCCGCCGGGCAGTTCGGTGGCGAGGGTGACCATCTTGGCCTGGCCGCGGGCGGCGTCGATCAGCTTGCGGACGTCGGCCGGGTCGGGGTCGCGCAGGAGCGTCTCGTCGTGGGCGCCCTTGCGGCAGGGGGAGATGAACGGGCCCTCGAAGTGGAGGCCGGCGATCTCGCCCTGCTCGGCGAGCTCGGAGAGCAGCCCGGCCCGCTGGGTGAGGAAGTCCATCTCGCCGGTGACGAAGGAGGCGACGACGGTGGTGGTGCCGTGCAGCCGGTGCGTGTGGACGCCCTTGAGGACCTCGTCGACGGTGCCGGAGGTGAAGGACGCGCCGCCGCCGCCGTGGTTGTGCATGTCGACGAAGCCGGGGACGAGCCAGTGCCCGGTGAGGTCGATGCTGGGGGCGCCCTCGGGGGAGCTTCCGGCGATGCGGTCGCCCTCGACGATCACGCGTCCGTTCTCGACGATTCCGGTGGGCAGCACGACGTGTGCGCCGGCGAGAACCTGGTGATCGGCCATCAGGCGGAAACCTCCGAGTCGGTGGGGTGCTGGTCGGCGAGCAGGTCCCAGGCGAGGAGGCCCGCGCCCAGGCATCCGGCGGTGTCCCCGAGGGCCGCCGGGACGATGGCGGGCAGCTTCTGGAACGTGACTCGCTCCTCCACCGCGGCCCGGAGTGGTGTGAACAAGGTTTCCCCTGCCTCGGCGAGACCGCCACCGATGATGAGCGTGCGGGGGTCCAGCAGGGTGAGCGCGGTGACGAGGCCGTCGGCGAGGGCGTCGACGGCGTCCTGCCAGACCCGTACGGCCGTGGCGTCGCCGGACTCGACGGCCTTGGCGCAGTCGGCGGCGTCGGCCTCGGGGTCGCCGGAGGCGGCGGCCCAGGCCTGCGAGACGGCGGAGGCGGAGGCGTACCGCTCCAGGCAGCCGCGCTGGCCGCAGCCACAGTCGGTGCCGCCGGGGCGGACGACGATGTGGCCGATCTCGCCGGCGTAGCCGTGGGCGCCGGCCTCGATGCGGTCGCCGATGCCGATGGCGCCGGCGATGCCGGTGCCGAGGGGCACGAAGAGGAAGCGGTCGGCGCCGTTGCCCGCGCCGATGCGGCCCTCGGCGAGGCCGCCGGTGCGCACGTCGTGGCCGAGGGCGACGGGGATGCCGTCGAGGCGGCGGCTGAGGAGTTCGCGCATGGGAACGTCGCGCCAGCCGAGGTTGGCCGCGTAGACGGCGATGCCGTTCTCGGCGTCGACGATGCCGGGGACGGCGACTCCGGCGGCCGCGGCGGGCTCGCCGTAGCGCTCCTGGCCGAGGGCGCGGAGGTCCTCGGCGAAGCCGAGGATGGTCTCCACCACCGCCTCGGGGCCGCGGTCGCGCCCGGTGGCGCGGCGGGCCTCGTGGAGCAGGGTGCCGTCCGCCCCGACTAGGGCGGCCTTCATGCCGGTGCCGCCCACATCCAGGGCGATGACGTGTCTCACGGGGGACAGTTTGGCGCGCGGGGACCCAAAAGGTCTAGTCCACTGCCGAGGATTGTTGCGTACGGATACAAATTCGGGACCCGTCATGGGTCCATGGTCCCGGCTGTGTTGCGGAAGTGATACCCAGGTGGTGTAGACCTCATGCCCGTTTGCGGGGGAGACTTGCGGCCCTGCGGAGAGCAAACGCGCAGCTCACAGCGGTGCGAATACCGTGCAAATGCGACGCAAACGCGACGCGAATGTGCCACGTACGTGGTGCGCGCGTGGCACATGCGTGGCACGCACGTGTCTCGTGCGTCACGTGTACGCGGTGCGTGCACGTCTCGTACGTCGTGCGTGTGTGGCGCGCGTGCAGCTCGACCGCAGCTCAACGACGAGCGAAAAGGTGGATGAAGCCGTGGAGCGGCGACGATTCCTTGGACTGACCGCGGCCGCCGCCGCCCTCGGACTGACCGCGACGGTCGCCGGGTGCGGCGTCCTCGGGGGCGACTCCGGCGACGTGACCCTCAGACTGGTCGCCGCCGACTACGACCTCACCGGCGGTGACACGACCAAGAAGTACTGGACCGACCTCGTCGCCGCCTTCGAGGCGAAGAACCCCGGCGTCAAGGTCGAGATCCAGATCGAGTCCTGGGACGACGTCGACCGCAAGGTCGCCGAGATGGTCAAGGCCGACGAGGCCCCCGACATCGCGCAGATCGGCGCCTACGCCGACTACGCCGCCGCCGGCGAGCTCTACTCCGCCGACGAGGTCCTCTCCATCCCCGTCCAGGCCAACTTCCTCGCGCCGCTCGCCGCCGCCGGAGAGACCAAGCGCACCCAGTACGGGCTGCCCTTCGTCGCCTCCACCCGGCCGCTGTTCTACAACAAGGCCCTCTTCGAGGAGGCCGGCGCCGAGGCCCCCACCACCTGGGACGAGCTGGCCGCAGCCGCCGAGAAGCTCAAGGACAAGGGCGTCCGCACCCCCTTCGCGCTGCCGCTCGGCCCCGAGGAGGCCCAGGCCGAGGCCCTGATGTGGCTCCTCAGCGGCGGCGGCGGCTGGACCGACGCCACCGACCACTACGCCGTCGACTCCGACGCGAACGTCGACACCTTCACCTGGCTGAAGGACAACCTCGTCGGCAAGGGCCTCACCGGTCCCGTCGCCCCCGGCAAGCTCAACCGCAAGGCCGCCTTCGCCGCCTTCGCGAGCGGCGAGGTCGGCATGCTCAACGGCCACCCCTCGCTGCTCAAGGAGGCCGCGAAGAAGGGCGTCGAGGTCGGCCAGGTGCCGCTGCCCGGCATCAGCGGCAAGCCCAAGAGCTCCATGGGCGTCGCCGACTGGATCATGGGCTTCAAGCAGAACGGTCACCGCAAGGAGATCGGCGACTTCCTCAACTTCGTCTTCAGCGACGAGAACGTCCTGAAGTTCGCCGGGGACAACGACCTGCTGCCGGTCACCGTCAGCGCCTCCGCCCGCATGGAGACCGACCCCGAGTACGCCAACCTCCGCGAGTTCCTCAAGGGACTCCCGGACGCCCAGCTCCCGCCCGTCGGCAAGACCTCGTGGGCCACGGTCAGCGAGAACGTCAAGCAGAACATCGGCAAGGCCGTCACCCCCGCCGGCCGTCCCTCCGAGGTCCTCGGCAGGATCGGCCGGGCGGCGACGGCGGCGGAGAACGCCGAGTAACGCCGAGTAGCGAGTAGTAATAGGTTGGTCGTATGACCGAAGAGCGGGACGGCGGCGGTGGTGGGCTCGGCGAGCGCGAGCGGGCCCTCCTCGCCGTCGAGCGCCGCTCCTGGCCCGGGCCCGGTGCCAAGGAGCGGGCCGTCCGTGAGGGCCTCGGGCTGTCGCCGACCCGCTACTACCAGCTGCTCAACGCCCTCCTCGACGACCCGCGTGCCCTGGAGCACGACCCCGTGACGGTCAACCGGCTGCGCCGGGTGAGGGCGGAGCGGCAGCAGAGGCGGTAGGGCGGTCAAGCCGGGGTGCCGGTGACTCCGGCCACGCTGACGCCGGGGCCGCGCGTCGGTAGGGTCGTGAACATGGTCAGCAGCCTTCCGCACCCGACCACACCCGCCGGCCGCGACGGTCTGGCCGCGCTCCTCGCGCGGCCCGAGAAAGCCGTCGTCGCCCTCGACTTCGACGGCACCCTCGCCGAGATCGTGCCCGACCCCGAGCAGGCCCGCGCCCACCCCGGCGCCGTCGCCGCCCTCGCCGCCCTCGCGCCCGAGGTCGCCTCCGTGGCCGTCGTGACCGGCCGCCCCGCCGGGGTCGCCGTCCGCTACGGCGGCTTCGCCGGAGTCCCCGGCCTCGAACACCTCGTCGTCCTCGGTCACTACGGCGCCGAACGCTGGGACGCCGTCAGCGGCACCGTCCGGGCCGCCGCCCCGCACCCGGGCGTGGCCTCCGTCCGCGCCGAACTCCCCGGTTTCCTCGACCGGGCGGGCGCCTGGCCGGGCGTCTGGATCGAGGAGAAGGGCCGGGCGGTCGCCGTCCACACCCGCCGCGCGCTCGACCCGGAGGGCGCCTTCGAGGCCCTCAAGGGCCCCCTCGGCGAACTCGCCACCCACCACGGCCTGGTCCTGGAGCCGGGCCGCATGGTCCTGGAGCTGCGGCCCCCGGGCATGGACAAGGGCGTGGCGCTCGCCGAGTACGTACGGGAGACGGGCGCCGGGTCCGTGCTCTACGCGGGCGACGACCTGGGCGACCTGCCCGCCTTCGCCGCCGTGGAGAAGCTCCGCTCGGACGGCATCCCCGGCCTCCTGGTGTGCAGCGGCTCCACCGAGGTCCCGGAGCTCGCCGACCGCGCGGACCTGTCGGTGGCGGGCCCGCCGGGGGTGGTGGAGTTCCTGACCGCGCTCGCGGAGGCGGTACGGGAACGGGCCTGAGGCCCGCCCGTACCGCCCCTTCGGCCGTACGGATCAGTGCGCGGCCGGGTTGGTCACGCTGATCGTCAGGTCGTCACCGGCGTCGCCGGTCACGGTGACCCGGACGCCGTGACCGGCGACCTTGACGCTGGCCTGCGGCGCCGAGGCGTCCCAGTAGGCGTTCGGGTCGGTGTCGTCGAAGACCGGGATGCCCGGGACGGAGGGGGCGCAGGCCGCCTGCGTCTCGACGGTCCTGTTGCCGCCCTTGCCGACCAGGACCTCCTTGTGGAGGCAGGTCGCGTCCGTGGCCTCCAGGCCGAAGGTCGCGTCGAAGGGCTGGCGTCGGTTGCTGGGCGCGGTCCCGTCGGCGTACTTGAAGGGGGCCGGGCGGGCGTCGACGGCCATGGCCTGGCCGCCGCCGGGGTGGTTGCTGACGTTGTTGTCGTCGAAGGACCGGTCGACGTACCAGACGAGCAGGCCGTTCTGGTAGCGGAACCACTCCACCCAGTCCGGCGCCGTGACGCCCTTGCTGAACTGGTACGGGCCCTCGGCGAGGAGCGCGTCGGCGCCGACGTACTCGCGGTTCTCCAGGAGGTAGTAGCGCGAGGAGGTGGCGGTCTCGGTGCCGGTCGAGATCTTCCAGCGGCCCGAGGCCGTCCAGCCGCCGGCGCCGCTCTCGACGTCGTCGGACGCCAGGCTCGTACCGCCCGAGGTCAGCGAGATGTCGTCGAGGAACGCGCCGGCGAAGTGGACGCCGCCGTCGGTCTGGTAGCGGAACCGGAAGAGGGAGGCCTGACCCCCGGCGTCGTACGAGTACCGCAGCGTCGTCCACTTGCCGCCGGAGGAGCCGTCGACGGCCTCGCCCGCGCGGGCCCAGGTGACGCCGCCGTCGAGGGAGTACTCGGCGAAGAGGTAGTCGTAGTCCGCCTCGATCTCGTGCCAGGCGCTCGCCTTGACGGTGACGCGCGGGGCGGCGGGCACGGAGCGGGTGAGGGACTGGTTGAGTCCGTCGGCAGACCCGGTCCACCAGGCGTGCGTCCCCGAGGTGGGGGTGGTGTACGTGGTGCTGCTCGTCTTGTCCGGGAGCGTGACGCGGACCGCCTGGTCCTTGCCGGTGACCTGGAGCTGGGCCGGGTTGAGGGTGTAGGTGCCGGAGGCGCCGAGCGGGGCGTCGGTGTGGTCCAGCCAACCGAGGAAGAGTTTTTCCTCGGCGCCCATGAGGCCGGGGTGGGTGCCGATGCCCTGGTTCGCGGCGGCGCCGTGGCTGAGCCAGGAGCCGGAGCTCATGAGGGTCCAGAAGGCGGTGGAGTTCTCGCCGCCGTCGGTGTCGTAGTAGTCCGGCAGGCCGAGGTCATGGCCGAACTCGTGGCAGAAGACGCCGAGGCCGCCGTTCTCGCCCTCGGTGGTGTAGTCGCCGAGCCAGTACGTGGACTGGCCGATGCGGGCGCCGCCGGCCTTGTTCTGGACGCCGCTGACCTCGGGGCCGGTCAGGCCGTAGTCGTCGCCGTTCACGTACCAGCGGTGGGACCAGATGGCGTCCTCGCCCTGCGCGCCGCCGCCGGCGTCCTCGCCCATGCCGGCGTGGACGGCCTGGAAGTGGTCGATGTAGCCGTCGGCCTCGTCGAAGTTCCCGTCGTGGTCCCAGTCGTTGCGGTCCCAGACGTCGAACTGGGCGAGATACGCGTCGATTTCGGCGGGGGTCTTCCCGCTCGCGATCTGGGCGTTCCACCAGGCGTCGCCGGTGTCCTGGACGAAGGCCCACGAACCGCCGGTGTCCTCGACGGCGTTGTCGCCGTAGAAGGAGGCGTTGTGGGGGACCTTGACCCAGTCCTCGACGACGTTGGTGACGGAGTAGCGGCCGCCCGACAGCTTCTCGTAGTACGACTTCATGGACTCGCCGGAGCCGTTGAAGAGGTTCTCGTAGTAGGCCTTGTCGAAGTCGGCTGTCCAGGCGTTGGAGTTGTCGACGCTCCGGTCGGGCTGGGGTATCTCGTTGTGCAGGGGGCCGGGGGCGGTGCCGAGTTTGCCGGAGCCGTCCGTGCCGAACTCGGAGAGGATCGTGAAGATCTTCTCCTGGCGGTCGGCGGTGGTCGTCACCGTCTCGGTGAACTTGCTGTTGGCCACCTCGACGACGCCGTCGGCGTTCGCCCGCGCCTTGCCCTTCGCGATCTTGTCGATCGCCTGTTCACGCAGCTCGGTGCGCTGCTTGGTAAGCGGTCCCGGACGGTTGTCGGACCGGTGCGGGGCCGCTCCCGCGCCCGCTCGTGCCGTGTCCTGGGGCTCCTGCGCGGCGGCGGGGGTGAGCCCCGCGGCGAGGAGTGCGGTGAGCGCCGACCCGAGGGTCATGCTCACGACAATCTTCTTCACGTTTCTTGCGATCCTTCCGCTTGCCTCATGGTGCTCATGGGGGAAAACGGATCGCCTGGGGGAACGATCGCGGCAGAGTCTGGCACGAAAGGACCCGTAGGGAGGAGGGGTTGATCAGGGTAAAATTTCACTGTTTCGGCGGTGTTACCGGAGCAGCAGGTCCACCACACCCGTCAGATCCTCCTCGCCACCCGCCTCGGCCAGGCGCCGGGCCATCAGGTCGAAGTACGGGCGGAGCAATTCCGTGCTGACGCCCTGCTGTTCGGCGGTGGCGAGGAAGGTGGGCGTACCGGCGACCTGCATGGCGAGATGGGACACGACACCCTTGGTGTAGTCGCCGCTCCGCAGCTGGTCGGCGGTGAGATGCACACCCCCGGCCATCGCGGAGAGCCACTCGGCGAGCAGCGGGGCGAACGTGACGGGGTCGATGCTCTCCTCCTTGCTGATCAGGGCGAAGGCGTGATGGACGCCGGCGAACATCCCGTACATCGCGCTGAGCAGGGCCACGTCGTGCAGGGCCGCGTGGCCCGCGTCCTCGCCGACGTACCGGGTGCCCGCGGGCACGGCGAGCGTCTCCCCGTGCTCCTCGAACAGCTCGGTCGACCCGCTGTAGAAGACGTACCCGCCGGCCTCCGGGACACCGATCATCGGCGGTACGGCCATGATGCCGCCGTCCAGGTAGCGGGCGCCGCGCTCGCGGGCCCACTCGGCGCGGGCGCGGGCCTGGGCCGGGGTCGTGGTGGTGAGGTTGACGAGGTCCTTCCCCGCCAGGTCGGCCTCGGCGAGGGCCTCGCCGACCGAGGCGTCGTCCAGGAGGCAGACGACGACCAGGGTGCTCGCGGCGACCGCCTCCGCGGCGCTGCCGGCGGGCTTCGCCCCCTCGCCGACGAGCCCGGCAGCGCGGCCCGGGGTCCGGTTCCAGACGGTGAGCGGGTGGTCGGCGGCGAGCCAGGTACGTGCCAGGGCGGTGCCCATCGCGCCGAGGCCGAGCAGGGTGACGGGGGTCTTGCCCGAGGTGGAGGTCTTCTCGCGTGTGTTCGCTGTCATGACGACCAGGCTGGTCGAGGGCCTCGGGCCGCTCAAGTACCCACTTGGAAGTGGGTGGTTACCCTGAGGTGAGCGAACAGGTCAGGAGGGTGGGGCAGATGGCGACGCTGAACCGGCCGGCAACCGACGACGGGCACGTCTGCGGGATCGACACCTCGATGGAGGTGATCGGCGGCAAGTGGAAGGTCCTCATCCTCTGGGCGCTCCACACGTACCCGCAGAGCCGCTTCGGCGAGCTGCGGCGCATCGTCCCCGGCATCACCGAGAAGGTCCTCGCCTCCCACCTGCGGGAGATGGAGGCGGACGGGATCGTCGACCGCGTCTCGTACGACGAGGTCCCGCCCCGCGTCGAGTACGGCCTGACCAAGGACGGGACGCGCCTCATCGAAGCCCTCGAACCGCTCGCGGCCTGGGGGCGCGAGCGGCGGGAACGGCGGGAGCGGGGGGAGCGGGGCGCTTAAGGCGTGTCCGCGTGTCCGCCCCAGGGCTCAGCTGCCCCGCAGCGCCTCCAGCTGGTCCAGGAACCAGCGCTGTGGAGGCAGGGCGGTCGCAGCGGCCGCGAGGCGCTTCGTGCGGTCGGCGCGCTCGGCCGCCGGCATCGAGAGGGCGGTGTGGAGGGCCTCGGCGGTCTGCGAGACGTCGAAGGGGTTCACGGTGATCGCGTCCTGGCCCAGCTCGCGGTGGGCGCCCGCGCCCGTCGACAGGACCAGGGCGCAGCCCTCCTCGGAGACGACCGGTATCTCCTTCGCGACCAGGTTCATGCCGTCGCGCACCGGGTTCACCAGGGCCACGTCCGCGATGCGGTAGGCGGCGAGGGAGCGGGTGAAGTCGTCCTCCACGGAGACCAGGACCGGTGTCCACTCCGGTGTGCCGAACTCGGCGTTGATCTCCTCCGCCAGCTCCGCCACCGAGGCCGTGTACGCCCGGTACGACTCCAGGTCCTGCCGGGACGGGTACGCCGAGGCCAGGTGGACCACCCGGTCGCGCCACTCGGGGTGGACGGTCAGCAGCTCCCGGTAGGCGAGCAGGCCGCGCAGGATGTTCTTCGACAGCTCGGTGCGGTCGACGCGGACGATGGTCCGCCGGTCGCCGACCTCCTCGCGGAGCAGGGCGACCCGCTCGTCCACCTCCGGCCGGTACGCGAGCGCCCGCAGCTCCTCGCCGTCCACGCCCAGCGGGAACGCCCGGACCCGGGTGCGGCCCTTCCCGACGCCGTAGCGCCGGTACGTCACCCCGTACCAGGGGTCGCCGCTCGGCCAGACGCCCTGGGACATGCCCGTCGCGTCGTCCCGCTGGGAGCAGCAGCCGATGAAGAGCGAGGCCCATCCCCAGGTGTGGAAACCCAGCTCGTCGGCGCCGAGCATCCCCCACAGCAGTTCCTCGACGATGTCGTCCGGCACCATCCGCAGGTACTCGGAGGAGACCCACGGGGTGTGCGTGAAGTGCCCGATCTTCAGGTCGGGGCGGAGCTCCCGGAGCATCCAGGGGACGAGCGACAGGTGGTAGTCCTGCACGAGGACCGCCGCGCCCTCGTCCGCCTCGGCGGCGAGGGCCTCCGCGAAGGCGCGGTTGTAGGCGCGGTACGCCTCCCACCGGCGCCGGAACTCCGCGTCGAAGACGGGCTCGCGCGGGATGTCGTACAGGTGGTGGTGGAGGAACCACAGCACCGAGTTCGCGATGCCGTTGTACGCGTCGGCGTACACGTCCGGGGCGATGTCCAGCATCCGCACGCCGGGCTCGGCGACCCCGCGCCGTACGGCCTCCCGGTCGCCCTCGCCGAGCGCCGCGCACACCCACAGGCTGTCCTGCGAGTCGATGGCGCTCAGGCCCGAGACCAGGCCGCCGCCACCCCTGCGGGCGTCGAGCTCACCGTCCTCGCCGAGCGTGTACGAGACGGGTCCCCGGTTGGATGCCACGAGCACAGTAGCCATGTGGCGAACCTAGCCCGTCCCGTAAACGCTCAAACGTACGTATACGAGACGGGCCGATCCGGCCACGGAGGGTCAACGGGGGTCAGCGAGCGTCAGCGGGGGATCCGCGGGGGATCCGCAGGGGATCCGGGGGATCAGAGGTCGCGTCGGCCGCGCATCGCCGCCTTCGCCACCAGGCCCGTCGCCGCGAGTGCCACGCCGAGCGCGCCGAGCAGCCACAGCCGCTCACCGCTGCTGCCCGTCTCGGCCATCGAGCCGCCGTTCTGGCCGTGCGGCCCGGGGGCCGGGGGGACGGGGGTGGACGTGTTCGCCGGAGCCGACGTCGACGCCGGCACCGAGGTGGAGGGTGCGGGGGAGGTGGGGGAGCCCGACGGGGAGTCCGTGGGCTCGGTCGGCGCCGGGGTCGTCGGCGTCGGCGAGTTCGAGGGCTCCGTCGGGTCCGTCGGGGTGGGCGTCGGCGTCGGGGTCGGCTTCGGCTTGTCGATCACCGGGGCCACCACGCAGGCCGGGTCCTCGCTGCCGGTGCCGCAGTTGGAGCGCGGGCTCTCCACCTCGACGCTGTTGCGGAGCTTCCCGTCGCCGGTCACCGGGTTCTTGATCTTCACCGAGTACGTGACGGTGGCCGTCTTCCCCGCGGGGATGTTCCCCACGAAGCCGATCCTCGGCTTCGTGTACGACACCGTGCCCGTGGGCAGGTCCGTCCGCACGTCGCCGTTGTAGTCGGCGTCGTCGAGGTTCCCGGTCAGGTCGTCGCTGAACTTGGCGTTCGGGTAGTCGACCGCGCTGATGTTCTTCGCGGTGATCGTGTACGTGAGGGTGTCGCCCGGCTTCACCGTGCGCGGGCTCGCCGTCTTGGTGATCTCCAGGTCGGGCACCGGCACGGAGAAGGCGAGGCCCGACGGTACGTACGTGTCGCCGCTCGTCGAGAAGGTCAGATCGGCCTTGCTCGCGCCCGGCGGGACCGCTCCGGCCGGGACGTCGAAGGCCTTGGCGTCGATGCTCAGGTTGTTGACGAGCTTGGGTGTGACGGCCCCGTCGTCCTCGCTGATGAAGAAGTTGTTGGTGTTGCCGGTGTGGCCCTCGGTGACGTTCTTGCCGTCGACGAGGAACTTGTCGCCCGGGGTGTTCCAGTCGCCCTCGTACGCGGTGACGCTCGCCCGCACGGTGCCGGGGCCCCGGTGGAAGCCGTCGACGGTGATGGTCGTCGCAGGGGAGGTCGAGCGCTGCAGGACGTGGCCGCCGTAGACGTACACGTTCCGCCGCTCGGGGGCCTTCACCGGGTCCGGGCCCGGGAACTTGTGGACGACGGTCAGGGACCAGCCGCCCACGCAGCCCTTGCCCGTCGGCGCCCAGATGTTGCCGACGGCCACCTGCGCGTCCGTCCCCGAGACGCCCGCGAAGGCGGCCGTCACGTCCGACTCGCCCGTGTAGTAGTGCGGGCCGTTGGTGTCGGCCGGGTCCGTCACCATGCTGTCGATCGAGACCGGGGTCGCGGCCCCCGCCCCGACCTTGATCACCGGCGCGGTCGTCGCCGGGTCGCCGGGGGAGAACTCGACGTTGGCGCCGGAGATGTCGCAGCGCGTGAGCTGCGCCCCGCTCGGCCCCTTGTACGTGCCGTCGTTGCCGCCCCAGAACAGCCGGGCGTACGCGACCTCGGCGCCCGCCGGGATCACGACGTGGCCGGTGCTGGAGCCGAAGTCGGGCGACAGGCCGGCCGCGTCCCTGCGGTGCATCTCGAAGGTGTTGTTGTTGTCGGAGCCCTGCCCGGCCGACGCCGTCCTGCAGCGTGCCGCCATGTCGGCGGGGGAGGTGGGGCACCCCATGACCGTGTTGCCGATCGTGGCGAAGTCGCCGTACAGCGACTCGTCGTACCGCTTGCCGAAGGGCTCGACGACATCCGCCGAGGCCGTCCCGGCCGTCGCCAGCGCGAGCGAGGCCGCCACGAGGCCGACGACCGCCGCCACACTGCCCAGGTGTTGTTGTCTGAAGCGCATAAAAGGGCAATGTAGGCAAAACGGATCATCTGGTGGCGTTACGCCACGCGGCGGCGCGTGTACTCCGTGATGTCGAGCATCGGCGGCCGCTCCTCCGTGTCCACCGCGTAGGTCCGGGGAGTGAACCCCTCCTCGCCCCGCTCGAACTGCGTCAGCCGCGGCCGCACCAGGTGCCCGCGCGAAAGCCGCAGCTGCGCCGTCCGGTAGATCGCCGCCGCCATCCGGCCCAGCGCCCGCTCGTCCTGATGCCGGTGCTTGCGCACGCCCACGTCCACCTGGGCGAGCCCGTCCAGGCCCACCGTGTGCAGCGCGTCGACGAGCAGCCCCAGCTCCACTCCGTAACCGACGGGGAAGGGCAGCCGTTCGAGCAGCGAGCGCCGCGCCGCGTACTCGCCGCCGAGCGGCTGGACGAAGCCGGCCAGCTGCGGCCAGTGGAGATTGAGCAGCGGGCGCGCCACCAGCTCCGTGACACGGCCGCCCTGACCTGGGGTCTTGCCGGAGGCGAGCCCATCGAGTTCAGTGCCGAAGGGGCGGTCGTACATCGCCTTGACGAAGTCGACGTCCGGGTCGGTGAGCAGCGGGCCCACGATCCCCGTCACGAAGTCCGCCGAGAAGTCCCTGAGGTCCGCGTCGACGAAGCAGACCACGTCCCCGCTCGTCACCATGAGCGACCGCCACAGGACCTCGCCCTTGCCGGGGACGGCCGGTATCCGGGGGAGTATCGCGTCCCGCGCGACCACCCGTGCCCCGGCCGCCGCGGCCACCTCCGCCGTACGGTCGGTGGAGCCCGAGTCGAGGACCACCAGTTCGTCGACGAGCGGCACCGCGTCGGACATCAGCTCGCGGCGGATCACGGCGACGATGTCGCCGACCGTCGCCTCCTCGTTCAGCGCCGGCAGCACGACGCTGACCTTCGTGTTTCGCTTGGCGGCGAGGATCCGCTCCATCGGCCGGTCAGCCACGGACCAGGACCGCCGGTCCAGCCAGCGCTCCACCTCTTCCAGCACGTGATCTCCATCTCGCGGTACGGACGGCCCGTCCAAGCTTCCAGGCCTTCGGTTACAGTCTTGAACAACGCGGATGCCCGATGCACGTCGGGGTGCCGCCCGCGTCGGAGCGCAGGAACGAAGCCCGCAAGGACTTCACCGCACTTCACAATCGAATACCGCTCATCCAGAGGGGCAGAGGGAAACGGCCCGTTGAAGCCCCGGCAACCCTCCAGTCGGTTACTCGTCCTCCAGCGAGGTCCCCGACTCGGGAAGGTGCCAAATCCGTCTCATGGCGAAAAATTCGCCATGGGAAAGATGAGGAGAAAGGGCCTCGCCTCCAATGGCTGTACAGACCGTCGCTTCCGCCACCACCGTCGACCTCGGTCCCGCTTCCGGGCTTTCCTGTCGCGAATGCGGTGAAGTCTTCGCACTCGGACCGATCTTCGCCTGCGAACTCTGCTTCGGACCTCTCGAAGTCGCGTACGACCTCCCCACCGGTGACCCCGAGGCGCTGCGCAAGCAGATCGAGGCAGGCCCCGCCAACATCTGGCGCTACGCCCCCCTCCTGCCCGTCCCGGCCGACGTCGCCGAGAAGCCGAACCTGAACCCGGGCTGGACCAAGCTCGTCCAGGCCGACAACCTCGCCCGCGAGATCGGTGTCGCCCCCGGCAAGCTCTTCGTCAAGGACGACTCGGGCAACCCGACCCACTCCTTCAAGGACCGGGTCGTCGCGCAGGCCATCGAGGCCGCCCGCGCCTTCGGCTTCACCACGCTCTCCTGCTCCTCCACCGGCAACCTGGCCGGCGCCGTCGGCGCCGCCGCCGCCCGCGCCGGCTTCCGCTCCTGCGTCTTCATCCCGCACGACCTGGAGCAGGGCAAGGTCGTCATGGCCGGCGTCTACGGCGGCGACCTCGTCGCCATCGAGGGCAACTACGACGACGTCAACCGCTTCTGCTCCGAGCTCATCGGCGACCCGCTCGGCGAGGGCTGGGGCTTCGTCAACGTCAACCTCCGCCCGTACTACGGCGAGGGCTCCAAGACGCTGGCGTACGAGATCTGCGAGCAGCTCGGCTGGGTCATCCCCGACCAGCTCGTCATCCCGATCGCCTCCGGCTCGCAGCTCACCAAGATCGACAAGGGTCTGCAGGAGCTCATCAAGCTGGGCCTCGTCGAGGACAAGCCGTACAAGATCTTCGGCGCCCAGGCCGAGGGCTGCTCCCCGGTCTCCGTCGCCTTCAAGGCCGGCCACGACGTCGTCCGTCCGCAGAAGCCGAACACGATCGCCAAGTCGCTCGCGATCGGCAACCCGGCCGACGGCCCGTACGTCCTCGACATCGCCCGCCGCACCGGCGGCGCCGTGGAGGACGTCAACGACGAGCAGGTCGTGGACGCGATCAGGCTGCTCGCCCAGACCGAGGGCATCTTCGCCGAGACCGCGGGCGGCGTGACCGTCGGCGTCACGAAGAAGCTCGTCGAGGCCGGTCTGATCGACCCGGAGCTCACCACCGTCGTGCTGAACACCGGCGACGGCCTCAAGACCCTGGACGCCGTGGCCGAGGGCTCGCAGGCGACCGCCACCATCCGACCGAGCCTGGACGCGTTCCGCGCCGCGGGCCTCGCCCTCTGAGAGGTACGAAGACATGGCCGTGAACGTCCGCATCCCCACCATCCTCCGCACCTACACGGGCGGGCAGTCCGAGGTCCAGGCCGAGGGCGCGAACCTCGCCGAGGTCATCGCGGACCTGGAGAAGAACCACACGGGCATCGCCGCCCGCGTCCTGGACGACCAGGGCAAGCTGCGCCGCTTCGTCAACGTCTACGTGAACGACGACGACGTGCGCTTCGAGCAGGGCCTGGAGACGGCCACCCCGGCCGGCGCGGGCGTCTCGATCATTCCGGCCGTCGCCGGAGGCTGATCCGGCACGGGTGGGGCGGTTCCCGAACCGCCCCACCCGTCGCATAAGTTGTCCCGTCTTTCTTGAATTGCCCCTTCCGCTCCATAAAGCGGAGGGGGCAATTCTGCATGGTTGAGCGGGGTAGAGTTGGGGAAGTCCCCTCCGCTGCTCATGCCGGACGCATATGAGAATGCGTCCCTGCGCGACAGGAAGCAGCCAAAGTGCGTGTGCGTTGTGTACGTTCTGCGCGTTTTGCCGGGCCCGACTTGCCCCGGAACTCCGGGGATTCTCCCTAATTCCCCTTTCCGCCGTGCCCAGAATTCTCGCTCGAATGACCTGTTGCAGAGGGCAGTTGGGCAGATACATTCAGCGGCGGTCGACGCGTTCCGGCGCAGGGTCTGACCCGGGTCCGCGAAGTGCGGTTCCCGCGCAAGGGCCAGTAATAGGGGAGTTAGGCATGGCTCAGGGCACCGTCAAGTGGTTCAACGCGGAGAAGGGCTACGGCTTCATCGCGGTCGACGGTGGTGCGGATGTTTTCGTCCACTACAGCGCGATCCAGATGGATGGCTACCGCAGCCTCGAAGAGGGGCAGCGGGTCGAGTTCGAGATTTCGCAGGGCCAGAAGGGTCCGCAGGCGGACATGGTCAAGCTCGCCGTCTGAGCGCGGCGCGATCGGCCACCGACGCAACGCCGTCGAGGGGCCCGCATCCCTGAGGGGACGCGGGCCCCTCGCGCGTTCCCACACCTGTGCGGGGGCGGCTGCGGGGGTGGCGCCAGAGGTGCCCGAAAGTCGAGAGTCGCTTGCACTCTCCTAGGGCGAGTGCTAATCATTGGCGTTAGCACTCGGAAGGTGAGAGTGCTACGAGGATCGGGCAGACGAGGCCGCCGGCCGGGTGGGGCAAGGAACCACGCGGAGCATCCGGAGGCCGTCCGTCGCGGGCGTCGGCGCGGTCCTGGAGCGTTATCCACCCCATGTCCGGGAGGACCACTTCACATGGCCAAGATCATCGCGTTCGACGAGGAGGCCCGGCGCGGTCTCGAGCGCGGCATGAACCAGCTCGCTGACGCCGTCAAGGTCACCCTCGGCCCCAAGGGTCGCAACGTCGTCCTCGAGAAGAAGTGGGGCGCCCCCACGATCACCAACGATGGTGTCTCCATCGCCAAGGAGATCGAGCTCGAGGACCCGTACGAGAAGATCGGCGCCGAGCTGGTCAAGGAAGTCGCCAAGAAGACGGACGACGTCGCCGGCGACGGTACGACCACCGCCACCGTTCTCGCCCAGGCGCTCGTCCGCGAGGGCCTCCGCAACGTCGCCGCCGGTGCCAACCCCATGGCCCTCAAGCGCGGCATCGAGAAGGCCGTCGAGGCCGTCTCCGGCGCCCTCCTCGAGCAGGCGAAGGATGTCGAGACCAAGGAGCAGATCGCTTCGACGGCCTCCATCTCCGCCGCCGACACCCAGATCGGCGAGCTCATCGCCGAGGCGATGGACAAGGTCGGCAAGGAAGGCGTCATCACCGTCGAGGAGTCGCAGACCTTCGGTCTGGAGCTCGAGCTCACCGAGGGCATGCGCTTCGACAAGGGCTACATCTCGGCGTACTTCGCCACCGACATGGAGCGTATGGAGGCGTCGCTCGACGACCCGTACCTCCTGATCGTCAACTCCAAGATCTCCTCCGTGAAGGACCTGCTCCCGCTGCTGGAGAAGGTCATGCAGTCGGGCAAGCCCCTGCTGATCATCGCCGAGGACGTCGAGGGCGAGGCCCTGTCGACCCTGGTCGTCAACAAGATCCGCGGCACCTTCAAGTCCGTCGCGGTCAAGGCCCCGGGCTTCGGCGACCGTCGCAAGGCCATGCTGAACGACATCGCCATCCTCACCGGCGGCACGGTCATCTCCGAGGAGGTCGGCCTCAAGCTGGAGAACGCGGGCCTCGACCTGCTGGGCCGCGCCCGCAAGGTCGTCATCACCAAGGACGAGACCACCATCGTCGACGGTGCCGGTGACAGCGAGCAGGTCGCCGGTCGCGTGAACCAGATCCGCGCCGAGATCGAGAACTCGGACAGCGACTACGACCGCGAGAAGCTGCAGGAGCGCCTGGCGAAGCTCGCCGGCGGTGTTGCGGTCATCAAGGCCGGTGCCGCGACCGAGGTCGAGCTCAAGGAGCGCAAGCACCGCATCGAGGACGCCGTTCGCAACGCGAAGGCGGCCGTCGAGGAGGGCATCGTCGCCGGCGGCGGCGTCGCCCTGGTGCAGGCCGATGGCGTCTTCGACAAGCTCGAGCTCGAGGGTGACGAGGCCACCGGTGCCGACATCGTCCGCAAGGCGCTCGACGCTCCGCTGAAGCAGATCGCCGTCAACGCCGGCCTCGAGGGCGGCGTCGTGTCGGAGAAGGTCCGCAACCTGCCCGTCGGCCACGGCCTGAACGCCGCGACCAACGAGTACGTCGACCTCATCGCCGAGGGCATCATCGACCCGGCGAAGGTCACGCGCTCCGCGCTGCAGAACGCCGCGTCGATCGCCGCGCTGTTCCTCACCACCGAGGCCGTCATCGCCGACAAGCCGGAGAAGGCGTCCGCGCCGGCCGGCGGCGGCATGCCGGGCGGTGACATGGACTTCTGATCCTCCGGGATCGGTGGTTCATCGCAGTACCGCTGTACTGCTGAACGCGACCGAGGGCGGCACTCCCCAGCAGGGGGGTGCCGCCCTCGGGCGTTGTGGTGTGCCGTGGTGCGCTCGGTCAGCGCATGTCGACGTAGTCACCGCCGGCCGAGGCCGGGGTGTTGAAGTGCTTGGCGTCGCCGTAGTGGCGGATGCGCCAGGTGCCGTCCCCGGTCACCTTCGCCTTCAGGGAGACGTTGCCGCTCGCGTTCGAGCGGCCGGTCGCCATCTGCTTCCAGGCCGTGGAGCCCCGCGGCTGGAACTGCAGGACGACCGGGGCGTTCGCGTACGCGCGCCAGTTGAAGTCCGCGTAGTGCTGGAGCCCGCCGGTGACCGTCACGTACCCGCCCTTGGCGACCGGCTCGGGGCCGGCGTTCAGGGAGACGATCCGGGTGTCGAGCCGGGTCAGCCGGAACGACGGGGTGACGGACTCGGCGAAGTCGTCGGTGGTGAGGTGCCGGACGCGGAACCAGCCGCCCTTGCTCGCCGCCGAGAGCGTGAAGTCGTTGTAGTAGGCCGAGTTCACGCTCGCCCAGGCGATCGCCTTCCAGCCGCCGCCGACGAGCTGCTCCAGCCGGACGAACTGCGCCGCCGGGAAGGACGGGTCGGTCTCGTACCGGGCGCGGAAGGTGCCGGAGACCGTGACCCGGCCGTCGGCGGAGAGGCGGATGGAGGTCAGGTCGGTGCGGGATTCCAGGGGGATGGCCAGCGCGCCGGAGCGCGTCGGGAAGTCCACGTACCGGTCGGAGGATTCGACCGTCCAGCCGCCCGAGTACCTGCCCGCGGCGGCGACGAGCCGCGCGGTGAACCGGCCGTCCGCACTCGTCCGGACGGTCGCGTTCGGGCCCGTTCCGTAGGGGCCGCCGAGCCGCACGCGGACCGGGTGGTCCGCGACCGGGGCGTTCGCCGCCGCCGGGTCGGTCATCCGGCCGCTGATGGTGACGGTCTGCCCGCTGAGCGCCCGCTTCTTGTCGGCGGTGGCGGTGACGGCCACCTTGCGCGGCACCCACACGGAGAGATCGCGGTAGTCCTCCACGGTGCCGTGGACCTCGGCCGAGTCGTCGGTGAACGCCGCGTGGAACCTGGTCCCGGCTTCGAGATCCGCGCTGGGCACCGGGTACGGCGCCGCCGTGAACCGGCCGGCCGCGTCGGTGACCGCTTGTTGCGCGGCGGTCTTCACGGGGGCCAGGCGCTCGACGGAGACCGGCCGGCCGACCAGCGGAACGCGGTCCCCCGAGCCGGGCTGGATGCCGACGAGGGTGCCCGAGGGGCGGGCGTTGCGGTCGGCGTAGGTGGGCTTGCCGGGGTCGAAGGTGAGTTCCGGGCGGAGCCGGAAGTCGAGCTGTCCGGCGTCGGTGCGGGTCACCTTGTTGCCGAGGGAGTCGGTGGCGGTGACGTCGATGGCGTACGTACCGAGGGCCGGGATGCGGCCGCCGTCCTCGACGAGCTTCAGCACGGCGGTGTCCGGCAGCCGGAAGAGGTTGGCCACCGACGGGTCCCAGGGGTCGGGCACCACGGGAAGGGTCGGGATGTCGACGAGGACGGTGTCGCCCTGCCGGACCTTGGCCGAGACACGGGTGATCCTCGCCTGCGGGGCGTCGGTCCAGGCGGTCACCTGGAAGATGCCGCGCTGGGCGTCGTCGGTGACGGCCCGGCCGACGCCGACGAGCGGGTCGGCCGCCGAGGCCTGCCCGGCCGTGACGGCCAGGGTCGTTGCGGCGAGGGCGGCGGCGGCGGCCAGGCCGGCCGTCAGGCGCGCCGTGAGGCGCGCCGTGAGGGAGCGGGAGGGGCGGAGGTCAGCGCGCATCGATGTAGACCGCCTTCGTCTCGCTGTAGAAGTAGGTCCCCGTCGTGTTGAGGTACGCGGCCCAGGAGCCGTCTTCGTAGGCGGTGGCGCGGTAGCTGAACCGGCCGCTGCTGTCGGTGGTGATGCTCTTGGTCACCCAGTACCACTGGCTCTCGTTCCGGGGCTTGAAGACCAGGGTCAGCTTGGCCCCGGCGAGCGGCTTCCAGAGGCCGCCGACCTTCCGCTGGACGGTGCCGGAGACGGTCATCTTGCCGTTCACCGCGGGCCGGGTGGGGCTGATGGTGAAGGCGGAGAAGCGGCTGGGCGTGCGGGCCCGCTTCAGGGACGGACCGGCCTTGGCGACGAACTCGTTCGTCTCCGGGTGGTGGACCCGGTAGAGGGCGCTCGCGTAGCCCTGGACGACGAACTTGTAGCCGCAGTACGTGTTGTTCGTGCCGGAGCGGAGGACGCGCCAGGTGCGTCCGCCGTCCAGGGAGGCCTGGAGCTGTACGGGCTGCGTGACGGTGCAGTAGCCGTTGAACCCGCCCGTGGCGGTGACCGTGCCGTGCTCGTCCAGGGTGATCACGTACGGGGAGAACGTGAACTGCTGCGGGACGACGATGTCGCTGCGGTCGAACGCGCGGGAGTTCTGGATGTACACCGAGGGCCGAAGCGAGGTGTACACGAAGTCGGTGCTGTACTGGGCCTTCGCGGCGAAGGAGAAGGTGCCGGTCGCGGAGGAGGTGGCACCGCCCAGGACGTTCACCGCGGTCGTGTCGTTGTAGCCCGGCTCCGTGCCGGTCCCGACGACGGGGGCGCCCGCGAAGGGCTTCCAGCCGCTCGGGGTGTACCGCTGCACATGCCCGGTGACCTGCACGTTCGTACCTGCGAGCACGCGGTACTTGTTCACGTTGGCGCTGATCCGGTAGACGAGCGGGTCGACGCCCAGGGACGGGATGTAGGCGTCGGCGTCCGGGTCGTTGACGGTGCCGGCGGTGACCACGGTCGCGGTGCCGCTCTGCACCGAGCCGTTCGGGGTGACCGGCACCGAGAAGGTGCCGTCCGCGCGAGTGGTGGCCGTGGTGGTGATGGTGCCGTAGTTGCCGGAGTACGTGCTGATCTTGAGCGACACCTTCGTGCCCTGGGGCGCGGCGGTCCGGTCGCCGGTCGCCGGGTTCCAGAGGGTCGTCTTCCCGGAGAGGACGGCCTGGCGCTGGTCGTAGCTGGTGGTGGCGCGGTTCCAGGACATCTCGGAGACACCGATGTGCGGTCGGAACGAGTACGTGCCGCCCGTCCACTTCTTCGTGGTCTCGCCGGGCAGCCGGTAGTCGACCCGGACCGGGTAGTCGCCGAAGGCGGTGCCCGCCGGGAGCGCGAAGGGCGCGTCGGTGATCCAGTTGTAGGAGCTCGCCGTGAGCGCCTCCGTGGACGCGAGGACGGCGGCGTCCGGAGCGGTGGAGGCCAGCACGCTGACCTTGACCCACAGCGCGTTCGTGGGCAGGGACAGGCGGTAGCGTCCGTCGTCCAGCGTGATGCCGGACGCGCCCGTCCAGTCCGCGTGCGCGGCCGGGGCGTGGACGACGGCGGGCACGGTGACGGCCGCCGAGAGAGCGAAGACGGCTGCCGCACGCACAAGGGCGTGCGGAAGCCTGCGCGTTGAGCGCGGCAAAGGGACCCCCCACAGGTCTGTGATGGCGGCGTCGCACGTGATCGGGACGGCCGCGTGGCAGAACTTTAGCGCTCACCTGTTGAACGTGTTCACTCCCTTTACGGCAGCGGTACGGCAGCGGTGCGGGAGCGGCACGGGAGTGGCACGGGAGTGGCTGTGGGGGACAGCCGGGGCGATCCTGGAAGGGATACCGCAGAAGGACCATCGTGGAAGGGCTGAGCCCATGGTCACCCTGCTGACGACACCCGCCGACCGCGAACTGGTCATCACCCGGACCTTCGACGCCCCGCCGGGCCTGCTCTGGGAGGCGTGGACGCGGCCCGAGCACGTACGCGCGTGGTACGGCGTCTCCGCGCTGACGACGACGGTCGTCGACGTCGACCTGCGGGTGGGCGGGGCCTGGCGCTGGGGCCAGACCGCCCCGGACGGGCAGGAGATCGTCTTCTCCGGCACGTACGAGGAGATCGTCCCGGCCGAGCGGCTCGACTACACGGAGGTCTTCGAGCAGATGCCGGACGCCGGCCCGGTCCGCGTCACCCTCACCTTCGACGCGACCCCGGACGGCGGCACGGCCCTGACCAGCACGTCGATCTGGCCGTCGAACGAGATCAGGGACCAGGCGCTGGCGGCGGGCATGGAGGCGGGGGTCAGGGAGCAGTACGACCGCCTGGCGGAGCACGTGCGGACGATGTGATCGCCGCTGTCAGCGGTGACGGAACAGGGCCGTCCAGAGGAAGGACTCGCCGAAGGCCGCCGACGTGGCGGGTTCGTCGCGCATGCGGCGGACGTCGATCTCCGTCAGGTCGGCGAAGAGCGCGCGCAGTTCCGTGTCGGTGTACGCGAGGCCGCCGTCCAGCTTCCCCTGCCGGTAGAAGTCGGCGTCCGGCAGCTCCGATCCCATGCCGCCCTCGCCGGCGGCGAACGCGGTGAGCGCGAAGTGCCCGCCGGGTGCGAGGACACGGTCGAGGAGCGCGAGGTAGCTGACGCGGCGGTGCGGGGGCAGGTGGTGGAAGCAGCCGGAGTCGTAGACGAGGTCGTACGGACCCTCCAGGGCGGCGCTGCCGAAGGCGTCGCCGCACACGAACCCGACGTTCTCGGCGCCGGCTTCCCTGGCCCGTTCCTCCGCCCAGGCGATGGCGGTGGGCGAGAGGTCGACCGCGGTCACGTCGAAGCCCAGCGACGCGAGGTACAGGGCGTTCCGCCCGGGCCCGCAGCCGAGGTCGAGGGCCCTGCCGCCGACCGGGAGCAGCCCCTGCTCGACGTACGAAACGAGGTTCTCGTCCGGCTTGGCGACGAAGAACGGCACCGGCTTGTCCCGGTCCGCGTAGAAGCCGTCCCACCAGCCGGCCCCGCCCTCCGTCCACCGGTCGGCGCCGGGTGCGAAGAGTCCGTCGAGCAGGCGCAGGACGTCCTCGACGGTGCGGATGTCACGGTTGTTCAGGTCCATGGGGATCCCCCTCCGAATCGATCTCCAGAGTAGGGGGAGAAGAGCTAAAAGCCCAGGTCAGAGGCGGTATGCGGATCCGCCGTACGGGCCCTGGGCGACCGCTGGGACGCGACGCGGACCCCGGACACGGCCCCGGTGCGGGGGGCCCTGCGCGCCCGCCTCCAGGCCCGGGAAGAGGGCTTCACGGGTGGCCCCCAGGAAACTTTCCGAACTCCTGTGTCGCGTGAATGTACGATCCGACTGCCGACAGGGGGGGTCCCGCCGGCCCCGGCCGTGCGGCCCGCTTCTTCCTGCCGTCCTGCCCGTCCCGCCTTCGCGCCGCCCCTCCCGTGTCGTACCCGTCTTCACATCCGTACGAGGGGACACAGGACTTGTCCGTACGAAGAGTCGTCGCGCTCGCTCTGAGCGCCACCCTTGGCTTCACCGGCCTGGCGGCCGTCGCACCGTCCGCCGCGGCGGCGTCCGGCGCGCCGTACGAGGTGACGATCGCCGCGCCGCCGAGCGTCACCCCACCACCCCAGGACCTCTTCGGCGCGGGTACCGGTCTGCAGACCACCGACCCCGCCAAGGGCCTGCGCTGGCAGAGCCTCGCGGACGGGCGGGTCGCCTTCCGCAGCGCCTGCGACTCGACCGACAGGATGGCCTTCCACGGCGACCGGTTCGGCTGCGTCGGCTACCACGGCGACGCCGACGAAGCCACGGTCCACGACTGGACCACCGGCACCACCCTGACCCGCACGCGTCCCGAGGGCCACACGTGGCTGCGGGCCTTCGGCACGGACCGGCTGCTCAGCTACAGCGCCGACGCCGACGGCGCCGTGACGCTCCATCTGCCGGGCCTCGGCGAGGGTGCCCCGGCGGACGCCGACGTCACGACGACCGAGCGGATCACCGGCCGCCCCGAGGTCCTGGCCTTCGACGCCGACGGCGCCGTCGTCCACTACACCCGGGCGTCCGGCGGCCAGGCCGCCGGGCTCGTCGACTTCGCCACCGCCACGCTCGTCCCGCTGCCGGCCGGGCCCGGTCTCCCCGCCTACCCGAAGGCCGCGCTCAGCGACGACCGCATCGCCCTCTACAGCGAGTACAGCACGGCGGAGGCGTACGTCGTCCCCCGTGCCACTCCCGCGGGTCCCGGCACCACCGTCAAGCTGCCGAACACCGGCTCCGACGACGGCCGTCTCGCTCTCCTCGGCGACTGGATCGTCGGCCACTACGGTGACCGGTACGCGCCCCGCCGGCTCAAGGCCACCTCGCTCACCAGCGGCGCGACCCGAGACCTGAACGTCTCCGCCGCCGCGGACTCCGAACTCAAGACCGGCACGGACGGCTCCCTCTACTTCGTGGGCGGCACCGACTCCACCCACTGGGGAGTCCGACGCGTCACCCCCGACGCCGCCGCAGTGCCCGTCACCGCCCAGGTCCTGAGCACCCCGCCCCAGCCGGTCCGGCGGACGGGCCTGTCCGTGGCGAACGGCCGGGTCACGACCGAGCACGAGGACGGCTACCGCAGCCTCCGGGGATACGACGTGTCCCTCACCGAGCCGCACACGGCCGCCTCCGTCTGGAGCTGTGCCGTGACCTCCGCCGGCACCTCGCCGTGTGCCCCGCCGGCCGGCCCGGAGTTCGTCGGCGCCCGTTGGGCGGACACCGGGGACGGCCGCCTCGTCACGCTCGGGGCGGACGACCTTCCGCCGTCCCGCGGGGAGGCGCCCTGCGGCTGGTGCGTCCCGACGGTGCACGTGACGACGGCCGCGCCGGGCGCGACCACTCGCAAGATCGCGCTGGACACCACGCGCAGGCTCAGGCCCGCCCGCTTCTACGGCGCTTCCGGCCGCTACGTGCACTTCCTCGCCACCGAGAACTACGCGACCCGTTCGGTCGTCGCGGACATCGAGACCGGCAAGGTCCTCTCGGTTTCCAGCAACGGGAACCAGTCCCTGTGGGGCACCTGGCTCTGGACCGCGTCGACGGAGAACGACACCGTCTCGGCGGTCGACCTGCGCACCGGGGCCACCGTCGCGACGGTGGACCTCGGGACGAACTGTGGCACCTTCGACTTCGAGGTCGTCGGCAAGTGGATCTACGCCCGGTGCCAGGACAACACGTCCACCGTCGTGTACGACCGGGAGAAGAAGGCGGCGGTCCGATTCCAGGTGTCCCCGTACGCCCGGCCGTCGCTGGGTGACGGCTTCATCGCCTACACCGAGTACGGCAACGGCAACGACGGCGACCCGCTGAGCGTGATCGACGTCCGCTCCGGCACGCCCGTCGTGCGCGCCATCGGAACCCTCACGCCCGGTGTCACCAACAACGGCCAGAACTGGACGATCGACCGCTTCGGCGGGGGCGTCGCCTACGTCGACGCCCAGCAGAAGATCCATGTCGTCGGCCTCGGTGGCGCCACCAGCCGCGTGACGGCCCTCGACTCGGCGGTGCCGACGTCGGTGAACCTGAAGTCCACCTCCTGGAAGCCGCGTTGGCACCTGTCCAAGCCCGGCAAGTGGTCTCTCGCGCTCAAGCGCAAGGCGACGGGCGTGACCGTCCGCACCCTCACCGGTGAGGGCCGTGGCGTCGTGACGCCCGTCTGGGACGGGAAGGACGCGGCCGGGAAGTTCGTCGCGAACGGTGCCCACACCTGGACCCTGACGGTGAAGCCGGCCGACGGCCAGGGCGCCGACCTCGTCCAGTCCGGGACCCTCTCCGTGACCGGCGGGGCCGCCGTGCGGCGCGACCTGGCCGGGGACGACGGCTTCGGTGACCTGCTGGTGATGGACACGGCGGGGCTCGTGTCGATGTACCGGGGTACGGGTACGGGCGCGGTCTCGGCGCGGATCGCCGGTACGGGGACGAAGTTCGCGACCTCGTCGGTGTTCGTGCCGACGGGCGACCTGAACGGCGACCGGTGCGCGGACGTGTACGCCCGCGTGGGCGACCAGCTGCGGGCGTACCGGCCGGGCTGCGGGAAGGTGGTCTCGGCCTCCTCGCCGTACACCCTCGTGGGTACGGGCTGGGGCGCGTACGACGTCATGACGTCCCCCGGTGACGTGAACGGCGACGGGTTCGCCGACCTGATCGCACGTCAGGCCTCCACCGGGGACGTGTACTTCTACGGCGGGACGGTCGACCACCGGCTGAAGGCTCGGGTCCGGATCGGCTCCAACTGGAAGCTGTACAAGAAGATCGTCGGCGCGGGCGACCTGAACGGCGACGGGCGGGGTGACCTGCTCGGAGTGGACGCTGCGGGCGTGCTGTGGCGGTACTACGGCACGGCGACCGGCGGGGTCACCGCTCGGGTGAAGGTCGGTGGCGGCTGGGGTGGTTACTCCTCCCTCGTCGGCGTCGGCGACCTGTCCGGCGACGGCCGCGCGGATCTCGTCGCCCGTGACACGGCGGGCCGGCTGTACGCGTACAAGGGCACCGGCAACGGGCTCTACGGCACGCGGGCTGTCATCGGCTCCAGCGGATGGAACGGGTTCAAGGGTCTGTACTGACCCGGCTCCGTCGCACAGAGAGGGGCCCGGCCGTCACGGCCGGGCCCTTCGTGCGTGCGTCGTGCGGGGCTCAGGGCGCCAGGAGGGCCGGGTCCTGGCCAGCGCGGTGGAGGGAGGCGGTGACGAAGCCGTTCGCCTTCAGCTCCTCGACGGTGTCGCGGAGGAAGGCGACCGTCTCGGGTCGGCGGTCGACGGTCGTTCCGACGGCCTGGCGGATCTCCATGAAGCGGCCTTCGAGGAGTCGCACGTCGTCCGCGTGCGCGGCGGCGTACGCGGTCATCGGCTGCCGGATGCCCGCGCCCACCTCCAGGCCCTCGGCGCGGAACACGTCGACGCCCTCCTCGCCCCGGACGACGGTCGCGTGGGCGAGGGAACGGGTGAGGAACAGGTCGTACGCCGAACCCTGCTTGACGCCGATCCGGACACCCGGGGCGTCCACCTCCTCGACCGTGGTGATCGCCGAGCCGCGCGGCACGGCGTACACGCCCTCGATGACGACGTACGGAGAGGTGAACGCGACCTCCTTCTCGCGCGCCGGGTCGACCGCCAGGAAACAGAGGTCGGCCCGGCCGTCCGCCATCGCCTCGAACGACTTCCGCGCCGCGTCGAAGCAGAGCAGCTCGACGGGCAGGCCGAGGCGCGCGCCGATCTCGCGCGCCAGATCCACCGTGATGCCCGAGGGCGCGTCGGGGGTGCCCTGTGCGAGGACCGGGTTCCCGAGGTTGATGGAGGCGCGGAGGGTGCCGGTGGGGGCCAGGTCGGCGGCGACGGCGGCGGAGGCGGCGGCGGAGGCGGACGGGTGGGCGGGGTCCGGCGGGGTCGTCGGTGTGGTCGTCATGGGAGCGGAGTCTAGGTACCGCCTGGAGGTGCTGGGGGTGGGCCTGCTTCGCGGGCTTCTGGTGCGGCCGCCCTCTTTCCGCGGCCACCCTTGACCCGGCGGCGGAGGCCGCCTTTTCACACTCGGAGGGCGGCCGGGGGGCGTGGCCACGCGGGGCTTCGGGCAGTCCACTGCGCCGTAGGCGGGTGACGGGTGTGGGGGTGGGGGCTGGGTTCGCGGTCGGGGCCGGTGGGCGAAGCCCCGTGAGCGGGTGGTGCGCGGTTGTTGAATGGGGCAGCCGGGCGGGGCTTAGCGGGTCACCGCCGGTGGACGGCCGGGATTCAGGCCCCGCTGGTCACTCTGGGTGGGTGGAGGCGTGCCGGGCATGCTTAACGTGCAGATACTCCGGGTAACCGGGGCCGGGAAGGTCACGAAGGCGGCCATTTCGCCTTCCCTCGATGATCGAACTGCATGAATGACTCGCCTCACGCCGTACTTGGAGGAACAGGCCTCGGTCCGTGCCGCCGCTGGTCACGTATCGGCAGGATGTGGCGAGTTCGGCCGCCCCCATGCCTGCTCGACTGGAGCTTGGTGACGCGGAGTTCGGCCGCCCCCGCCCCTTCCCAACTGGGACGTGATGGCGCGAAGTCCGGCTCGGCGGTGGTCGCCTTCCGCCCACCGGGAATGACCAGCGGGGCCTGAATCCCGGCCACACGGCGGCCGTCCGACGCTAAGCCTCGCCCGGCTGCCCCATTCAACGGCCGCGCACCCATGCGCCACCGGTGAGGTCCACCGATCTCCGCCACAAACCGAGCCCCCACCCCCACACCGTCACGCGCCTACGGCGCGGTGGACTGCCCGAAGCCCCCACCCCCACACCCGCCACTCGCCTACGGTACCGCCCTCCGAGAGTTTTTGCGCAGCTTCCGGTGCCGGGTCAAGGGTGGCCGTAGGCCATCGGCGGAGCCGACTTGCCCTTGACGCGGCGCCGGAAGCTGCGACTCTCGGAAAGAGGGCGGTCCCACCAGAAGCCCGCGAGAACCGCCCGCCCCCGGTGCCTTCCCCGTGGGGCCCGAACACCCCAGTTCCAGGCGGGGGTTGCCCCCACCCTGGACCCGCATGCCTGCCGGATGGGGTGGGAAACCGGCCTGCGCGAGGCTGTGCGCATGACAACGAACCGTGGACGCAAGACGCTCCTCCTCGCCCTTTCCGCCGCCGCCGTCGCCGGTGCCGCTCTCACCGGAGGCGCCCCCGTCGCGGTCGCCGCCACCGGGGGTGCCGGCGCCGGGCTGGTGTGGGGGGACTGCGCCCCGGCCCTGCGGCCGTTGCCCGGGCAGCAGTGCGCCATGCTCTCCGTACCCCTGGACTACGCCCGGCCCGACGGGGAGCAGATCCAGCTCGCCGTCTCCCGGCTGGCCAGTGCGCGGCCCGAGGCGCGGCGCGGGACGCTGATGGTGATCCCCGGTGGGCCCGGCAGTTCCGGGGTGCAGCGGCTGGCGCAGAAGGGTGCTGCCCTGGCGAAGGAGATGGACGGGGCGTACGACCTCGTGGCCTTCGACCCGCGGGGGATCGGCGGCTCCGCCAAGGCGCGGTGCGGGCTCGACGAGGGCGACCGCTGGATGATGACGCTGCGGTCGTGGCCGGGTGCCGACGGGGGGATCGAGGAGAACGTCGCCCGGTCGAAGCGGATCGCCGAGGCCTGCGCCCGGAACGGTGGCGCCATGCTGCGCGGGCTGACCACCGCCAACCAGGTGCGGGACATGGACCGGCTGCGGCAGGCGCTCGGCGAGCGGAAGCTGTCGGCGTGGAGCGTGTCGTACGGGACGTATGTCGCCGCCTCGTACGCCGAGAAGTACCCGCACCGGACCGATCGTTGGGTTCTCGACAGCAGCAACGACCCCGACCCGAAGCGGGTCGCCCGGGGCTGGCTGGAGGGTATGGCGCGGGGCGCCGAGGACCGCTTCCCGGACTTCGCCGCCTGGGCGGCGCACCCGGACCGCGCGGACGAGGGGCTGCGGCTCGCCGAACGGCCCGAGGACGTACGGGCGGTGGTTCTGGATCTGGCGGCCCGGCTCGATCGGGAGCCGCATGCCTCCGTGCTGCCCGGTGCGCCGGGTGCGCCCGTGACCGCCGGGCCTCCGCTGACGGGGTCCATGCTGCTCCAGGCGCTCCAGCTCGCGCTCTACTCCGACGGGTTCTTCCCGTCCTTCGCCCAGCTGGTGACGGAGGCGCGCGACCCGCAGGGCGAGCCGGTGCTGCCGCGTGAGCTGGCGGGCGCGATGCCGGACGACGCGGCCGCCATCACCGTGGGCGTGATCTGCAACGACGTGAACTGGCCCGCGTCCGTGCCGGCGTACGAGCGGGCCGTCGCGAAGGACAGGGCGCGGAACCCGCTGACGGCCGGGATGCCGGCGAACATCACCCCCTGCTCCTTCTGGAAGGGCGGCGCGGCGGAGAAGCCCGTCCGCATCACCGACCGGGGGCCGTCCAACATCCTGATGATCCAGAACCTGCGCGACCCGTCGACTCCGTACTCCAACGGTCTGCGGATGCGTGCCGCCCTCGGTGAGCGGGCCCGTCTCGTCTCGGTCGACCACGGCGGCCACGGGGTCTACCTGGGCAACGGCAACGCCTGCGGGGACGCGGCCGTGACCCGCTATCTGACCCAGGGCGTGCGGCCTTCCGAGGACGTTCTCTGCCGGTGACGCCCATGGATACGGGGAGGGCTCGGGCGGCTGGTGCCGCCCGGGCCCTCCCCCGTATCCGTGTATCCGTACGCCTTCTCTTCTCAGACCTTCGCCGGTTCCGGTTCCGTCGTCGGAGTCGGGGTGGTCGCCGGGGTTCCCGCCGCCACCTGAACCTCTGCGGATGCCTCCGTATCCACGTTGAACTCCTCCAGGAGTTCGCTGCTGAAGCCCCAGAAGTACGTGGCGACGAAGCCGACCGCGTAGCCGACGAGCAGACCGCCCGCGTAGATCGCGATCGTCTCGCCGAGGCCCTTGTTGCCGTCGAGGAGCGGGAAGAGCGCCCAGCCCGACGGGCCGATCGCGGTCGAGCCGACCGAGTCGCCCAGCATGCTGAAGAGGCCGATGAAGCCGCCGCCGAAGGCGCCGCCGACGCAGGCCGTGATGAACGGGCGGCCCAGGGGGAGCGAGACGCCGTAGATCAGGGGCTCGCCCACGCCCAGGAAGCCGGCGGGGAGCGCGGACTTGATGGTGCGGCGGATGGAGCCGTTGCGGGGGAGCTTCAGGTAGACGGCCATGGCCGCCCCGACCTGACCCGCGCCCGCCATCGCGAGGATGGGGAGGAGGACCGTGTATCCCTGCTGCTCGATGAGGGTGGTGTGGATCGGGATGAGGGCCTGGTGCAGGCCGAGCATGACGAGCGGGAGGAACAGGCCGCCGAGGAGGAAGCCGGCTCCGGCGCCCGCGTTCGCGAGGAGCCAGTTGGCGAACTCGCCGATCGCGGTGGAGATCTCACCCGCCACGAACATCAGGCCGAAGATCGTGACCAGGCCCGAGACGAGGACGGTGAGGGTGGGGGTGACGAGGACGTCCAAGGCCTCGGGGACCCAGCGGCGGCACCACTTCTCCACGTACACGGCGAGGACCGCCGCGCCCAGCGCGCCGAGCACGCCGCCCTGGCCGGGGGAGAGCGTCTGGCCGAAGGCCTCGATCTTGGCGACGCCGGGGAAGACGATGATCGCCGCGACCGCGCCGCCGAGGATGGCCGTGCCGCCGAACTCCTTGGCCGTGTTGTAGCCGACGAAGACCGCGATGAGCGCCATGAAGCCGCTCGCCGTCGCCGCGAGGGCGGGGGTGACGCCGGGCAGCCAGCCGAGGTTGATCAGCAGGCCGTTGAGGCCGGCGATGATGCCGCAGCCGATGAGGGCGGGGATCAGCGGGACGAAGATGTTCGCGATCCTGCGCAGGAAGAGCTTGAACGGGGTGGCGTTCTTCTGCTTCTGCGCGGCCTTCAGCGCGGCGCCCCGGTCCGCCAGCTCCTCCGCCGTGTGCTGGGGGGCTTCGGCCACCAGGGCCTCGAACTCGGGGGTCACGCGGGCGACCGTGCCCGGGCCGAGGACGATCTGGTACGTGTCGTCCTCCACCACACCCATCACGGACGGCAGGGCCTTGAGGGCCTCGTCCCGGACGAGCGAGCGGTCCCGCAGACCGAGCCGGAGGCGGGTCATGCAGTGGGCGACCGAGGAGATGTTCTCGGCGCCGCCGACGAGGGGGAGGATCGCGGCGGCGATGGCGCGGTTCTTGTCGTCATTGCTCATGGTGCGGTGGGCCTTGCTGTGCGGGGGTGGGGGAGTCCGGCGGGGGTCAGGTGGTCGTCGTTGCGTGCAGCGCCGCACGCAGGTGACCTTGGGAGGCGGTGAGGCGCCGGGCGGCCGTGGGGGCGTCGATGTCGGCGAGGATCATGAGGATCGCGTTCTTGACCTCCCCGTCGGCGGCGGTGAGGGCGGCCTCGATCTGCTCGTCCGGCGCGCCGGTGGCCAGGGCGACGATCCGCCGCGAGCGGGCCTGGAGCTTCTCGTTGGAGGCGCGGACGTCCACCATCAGGTTTCCGTACGTCTTGCCGAGGCGGATCATGGTGATCGTCGAGATCATGTTGAGGACGAGCTTCTGGGCGGTGCCGGCCTTGAGCCGGGTGGAGCCGGTGAGGAGCTCGGGTCCGGGGACGACCTCGATGCCGTGCTCGGCGGCGGCGGCGAGCGCGCTGTCCGCGTTGCAGGACAGGCCGATGGTCAGCGCGCCGAGGGTGCGGGCGTGCTCGACGGCGCCGATGGCGTACGGGGTGCGGCCGGAGGCGGAGATGCCGACCACGGTGTCGTCGGCGGTGAGCCCGAGCGCGGTCAGGTCCTCCACCGCGAGCTCCTTGGAGTCCTCGGCGCCTTCGACGGCCTTGACCATGGCGGAGGGGCCGCCCGCGATCAGGCCGACGACCCGGGAGGGGTCGGTGTTGAAGGTGGGCGGGCACTCGCTGGCGTCGAGGACGCCGAGGCGGCCCGCGGTGCCGGCGCCCATGTAGATCAGCCGGCCGCCGCGGGCCATGCGCTCGGCGGTGGCGTCGATCGCGGCGGCGATGGCGGGGAGCTGCCGGGCGACGGCGGCGGGGACGGTCTGGTCCTCGCCGTTCATGGTCCGCGCGATGTCGAGGGTCGGCAGCTGGTCGATCTCGGCGAGCTCGGGGCGGAACGCCTCGGTGGTGAGGGTGGCCAGCTGGGCGCGGAGCTCCGAGTACGTGGCCGAGGCGCCGGAGGTGGTGGAAGGGGTGGAAGTGGACATGTGTGGCTCTTTCGGTGCGTGGACGTCGTCGGCGTCGTTGGCGGTCGACGTGTGACGCTCGGCGGGCGGTCGGTCGGGGCGTCTTTCCGGGGTGGTCAGCTCTTACGGGGTGGTCAGCGGTTCCTGGGCGAGTGGCGGTGGGCGAGGGCTTCGTACGAGGCGGCGAGGGCAGGGGCCGCCGTCTCGTACGTACGCTGGGTGACGCAGGTGAACAGGCAGTCCACGACCAGGAGTTGGCTGGTGCGGGACGACATGGCCGCGGGGCGCAGTTCGCTCTCGCGGGCGGTGGAGGTGGTCAGGACGTGGTCGGCGTACTGCGTGACCGGGCCGTCCGGGCGGCCGGTGATCGCGACCGTGGTGGCGCCGTGGTCGAAGGCGACCCGCAGCGGTTCTATGACGTCGCCGGTGGAGCCGGAGTGGGTGATGGCGATGGCGACGTCGCCGGAGCGGAGCTGGACGGCGTTGGTGACGGCGAGGTGCGGGTCGCTGTGGGCGTGCGCGATCAGGCCGATGCGGAGCAGTTTCTGGCCGAGGTCCTGGGCGACGAGGCCGGAGGCGCCGACGCCGTAGATGTCGATGCGGCGGGCGGTGGCGAGGGCGGCGACGGCGGCGCCGAGCTGGACGGTGTCGAGTCCGGCGGCGGTGTCGGCGAGGGTCTGCTGCTCGTCGTAGGCGAGCTTGGCGACGACGTCGGCCACCGGGTCGTCGACGGCGATGTCGGCGGTGACGGCGGGCGCGCGGCCGGACTGCTGCTGGGCGGCGAGGCCGGCGAGGGCGAGGCGGAGGTCGCGGTAGCCGGGGTAGCCGAGGAGCCGGGCGGTGCGGACGACGGTCGCCTCGCTGGTGCCGGTGAGCTCGGCGAGGCCGGTGACCGTGAGGGCGGCGCAGCCGGCCGGGTCTCCGGCGACAGCTTCGGCGACCCGTTGCATCGAGCGGGTCATGGAGGGCGCGAGCGTCCGCACCTTGGCCGCGAGGGCGGCGGGTGCGGGGGGCGCGGCGGGCGCGTCGCTCGTGAAACTTTCCTTCACTTCATTGGTCACATCTGAAAGATACTTTCGGCCGGGTGGGCCGACAAGACCCCCTCGGTCCCGGATCGGTCCCGGATGCGGACGGGACCTTCGTCCTTCCCCGGCGCCGGGTGACAATGAGTCCATGGACGAGATCGACCCGGTGGAGCAGGCGCTGCACGCCGCTCGCGCGCTGGTACTGGCCGACCTGGTGGCCCGAGAGGTGGCCGCCGCCGAGGTCGTGTCGATGGTGGAGGACGCGGTGACCCACCGGCGCTGGTGGGTCGAGCAGTGGCCGGAGGGCGTGACGTACGTCGCGGGGCTCGTCGCCCAGGACGTCCAGGACGCCCTCCTCGAACGGTACGGACGCTGGCCGATCTGCCCGATCTGCGCCTCGGGCGACCCGCACGCCCTCGACGTGGAGCCGGAGCTCGGCCCGGATCCGCACTGGGTCTGCGGCAAGCAGGGCGTGGTGGTGGCGCCGGTGGGAGGTCTGTCGTGACAGGGGGCCGGAAGTGACAGGGAGCCGGGCATGACTGGGAGCCGGGCATGACAGGGAGCCGGGCATGACAGGGGGCAGGGCGTGACCGTCTACATCGACCCGCCGACCTGGCCGGGCCACGGCCGCATGTGGTCGCACCTGGTCAGCGACGTCTCCTTCGAGGAGCTCCACGCCTTCGCCGCGTCGATCGGCGCCCCGGCCCGCGCCTTCGAGCGGGACCACTACGACATACCGTCCGAGCGCTATCCGGACGCGGTGGCGGGCGGCGCGGTCGAGGTCGGCGCCAAGGAGCTGCTGCGCCGCCTCACGGAAGCGGGCCTCCGCCGCCCGAAGGGCCGCCCGGCCGCGTGACGCCTCGGACGGCCCGCCCGGCCGCGTGACGCCTCGGACGGCCCGCCCGGCCGCGTAATGCCTCGGGCTGCTCGTACGACCGCGTCACGCCTTGGGCGGTTCGTACGAGCAGGGTCTCCTCAGGCTGCTCGTACGAGCACGGTCTCCTGCGGCGGTCCGGTGAGGAGCTCCGGCCCGGCCGCCATCGCCGCCGCGAGGTGCGGGCTCTTCAGGTGCGCCGCGAAGGCGTCGCGGTCCGTCCACTCCTCGACGACGATCCAGGAGCCGGGCTCCACCGGGTCCTCGTACGGCCGGTACGACAGGCAGCCCGGCTCGGCGAGCGTCGGCGCGACCAGGGCGAGCGCCTGCTCCCGTACGGCCTGCTCCTTGCCGGGTGCGGCCTTGAGCCGTGCGATGACGGTGACCGCGGTGGTGGCGGTTTCGGTGGTCGTGGTCATGGATCCCCCTTGTGGTGCGTGTGGCACGTCAGCGGGACGATACGGCCTTCCGCTCCCGCACCCCGCCCGAAGTCACCACGCGGGACGGGGACTTGTGGAGCTTCACCGCCAGCGCCGTCGCCCCGAGGGCCACGGCGGTCATCGCCGCGCCCGCCCAGGCCGGGGAGGCGAAGCCGAGGCCTGCGTCGATGACGGTGCCGCCGAGCCAGGGGCCGCCGGTGTTGCCGAGGTTGAACGCGGCGGTGGTCGTGGCGCCGGCGAGGGTGGGGGCGGCGCCGGCGACGTTGAACATGCGGGCGTTGAGCGCCGGGGCCGTGTAGAAGGCGGAGACGCCGAGGAGGAAGGCGAGGACGATCGCCGCCACCGGGCTGGAGGCCAGGAACGCCAGGGCGACCAGGAAGACGGTGGAGGCGGTGATGCCGGTGAGCAGGACGCCGAAGAGGTGGGCGTCGGCGAAGCGGCCGCCGATCGCCGTACCGATGACGGCGCCGATGCCGAAGAGCGCGAGGACGCCGGAGACCCAGCTCTCGTCGAGGCCGGCGACGTCCGTGAGGAGCGGGGCCAGGTACGAGAAGGCGCAGAAGACGCCGCCGGCGGCGAGCGCGACGATCGCGACCTGGAGCAGGACCTGCCGGTCGCGGTAGATGGCCACTTCCCGCTTGAGGCGGGGCTTCGTCTCGGGGAGGGGGATGCGGGGGATGCGGGTGAGGACGCCGACGAGGGCGATCGCGGAGGCGGCGGCGACCGCCCAGAACGCGGAGCGCCAGCCCAGGTGCTCGCCGAGGAACGCGCCGGCGGGGACGCCGAGGACGTTGGCGATGGAGAGGCCGCCGATCATGACCGCCATGGCGCGGGCGCGCGAGCTCACCGGGACCATGGCGATGGCGACGGCCGCGCCGACCGCCCAGAATCCGGCGCAGGCGAGGGCGCTGATGATGCGCGAGGCGAAGAGGACGGCGTAGTTGGGGGCGAGCGCGCCCGCTATCTGGCCGAGGCCGAAGACCGTGATGAGGGCGATCAGGGTGGTCTTGCGGGGCAGGCGGAGGGTGGCGGCGGCGAGCAGGGGCGCGCCGACGACCATGCCGATCGCGAAGGCGGAGATGAGGAGTCCGGCGCGGGGGATCGAGACGTTCATGTCCTCCGCGATGGGCTGGAGGAGTCCCGAGAGCATGAACTCGCTCGTGCCGAGTGCGAAGACGGAGAGCCCGAGGATGTAGACCGCCAGGGGCATCCGGGTGGGGGCCGGAGCGGCGGCGGGGGTGGGGGCTGTCGTGGGGTCCGGGGTGGCGCCTTCGGCGGAGAGGGAGGGCATGACATGCGTAAACCTGGATTTTGTGCCTGTCATTCCGGGTGTGGGGAATGTCTTGCGATGCGAGACGCGTGGGCCCCTGCCCCGCTTCCTTACGGTCGGTAACAACATGATCAACCAGTCATCGTTATCGGCTCTTTCCGGCCACTGTGGGGCTTTGGTGAGGATTATTTGATCTTCCTTGCGGGTGCCGTGCGTGACATCGTCACGAAGCAAGCGGTAGCGCCGGTTCGTGGGGGGCGAGCGTGCCGGCGGCCGTCACCGGGGGAGTGTGTCCTGTGCGGCCAGCCGCTGTTCTGTCATGCCCGCGCCATATCGAGTGCTGCCGGACGATCGCGAGATTGCAAGGCGGGACATGTCTTTGCTCAGAGACGCCGGCGGACGCCGGCGTCGCATACGGGCGGCCTTGACCAGGGCCACCGGTACCACCGCTCTGATGACGGCGTCCGCCGTCCTCGTGGGCATGATCCAGGCGGCCCCTGTCGTCGCCGCGACCGAGCCCGAACAGGACGACCTCACCCAGTACCGCAACAGCATCGGCTCCGACCGGCGCCTCGAACGGTGTCAGGGCGCGCACGCGTTCCACATCGGCGGTCCCCTGATGAAGGCCAAAGCCATCGAGGGACTCACCGGAACCGAGGAGGAGCTCACGGCGATCCTCGGTGACGGCTGGATCACCTACGGCCCCCTGGGCCAGGCCGCGAAGGCCGACGAGGACGCCGGCGGCGTCTACGCCAACACCGTCCGGGATCGTGACGAGGCCCTCTCCGTCGCCAACCAGGTCTACGCCAAGACCGAGGCCAATGACGAACTCCTGTGGCTGGCGCCGAAGTTCGGTGACGCCGTCTGGAACTTCACCATCGGCACCCAGCGCGAACTCGCCCGGCACCTCATCGACGCCACCCTCAGCGAGGCCAGCCCCGAGGCTCTCGCCCGAGCCAAGGTCATCGCCGAGGAGAACCGCGGCAAGGACGAGTTCCACGACTGGGCGTCGCGGAGCATGCTCAGCGACAGCCAGGTCGGCTGGAGCGCCCGGACCTCCACCGACATCGCGTCCTACCTGAAGCGCGGCGGCTTCCCGACCGTGGCGCCCGTCAAGGGCACCCCGGAGTTCCGCGTCGAGGTCGAGGACCTCAAGCAGGCCTGGGCCGCCTGTGACTACGCGAACCCGTACGACCCGTCGCGCAAGCTCAACGAGCCCGTCATGACCGCGATGGTCGAGTGGGAGCTGGAGTACGCCGGTCAGGCCACCCAGCGCGCCGCGATCATGCGCGCGGAGGCCGAGTCCTCGGCGGCGGCCCGCGCGACCACCGACGACATGGTCGAGGCCATCGGTCAGGCGTGGCTCGCCGAGCAGCTCATGACCTGGCGCAAGGGCTGGCTGGACGCCGTCGCCGCATGGCCCGAGCACCCGAGCCGGCCCACGCAGGCGATGTACGACAAGGCCGACGCGGACCTCGCCCGCTACCGCGCCAACGTCGCCGCCCAGGTCACCGAGGCCAAGGCCCACGCAGCCCAGGCCACCGCCGCCGCCCAGAAGGCGACCGCGGCGCAGCAGGCGGCCTGGGGCGTCGCCGACGCGGCCCAGGTGCCGCGCGGCCGGGGTCTGATGTACGCGCAGCAGTCGGTGCAGGTCGCCCGTGCTTCCTCGGCCGCCGCCACGGCCGCCGTGAAGGCGACCGAGACCGCGCTCGCCGCCGCCAACGCCACGGTCGCCACGACCGACGCGCTGCTGGCCAAGGCGCAGACCGAGATGAAGGCGCTCGACACCGAGTTCCGCCGCGTCGCCGCGCAGGAGGCCGCCGCCCAGGCGAAGGCCGCCGCGGACACGGCCGAGGCGAACGCCACGGCCGCCACGGAGAGCGCGAACACCGCGAAGGCCGCGCAGACGACGGCCGAGGAGAAGCGCGACAAGGCCAAGACCGCCGCGACCACCGCCGCTTCCGAGCGCGCGAAGGCGCAGGCGGAGCAGGCCACGGCCACCGCCTCCCGCGCCAAGGCCGCCACCGAGCGCGCCAAGGCCAAGGCGGCCGAGGACCGCGCCACGACGCACCAGACGACGGCGAGGACCGCCGACACGGCCGCGGAAACGGCGACCACGACCGCCGCGGCCAAGCGGAAGCTCGCCGACGAGAAGGCGAAGGCCGCGCAGGGCGCCCGCGAGAAGGCGATCGCCGCTCTCCAGGCGAAGCAGGCCACCGCGGCCCGCGCCGCCGCGCTCGAAGCCGCCGCCACCGCCGCCGAGGGCAGCGCCGCGGCCGCCGAGACCCGGGCCGCGGCCACCGCCGCCCGTACGGCCGCGAACCAGGCGACCACCGCCGCCACCGCCGCGCAGACCGCCGCCGACCAGGCCACCACGGCCGCCGTCGCCGCGCGCTCCGCCGCGACCACGGCGGAGGGTGCCGCCGGGCGCGCGAAGGCCAGTGCCGACACGGCCTGGTCCGCGTACTACGCCTCCCAGGGCGAGGCCTCCACGGCGCACGCCGCCGCGGCGACCGCGCTCGACGCCTCGCAGGACGCGGCCATCCGCGCCGACAACGCGGCGACGGCCTCGGAGAACGCCACCGAGCTCGCCAAGAAGGCGCAGCAGGAGTCGGCTGCCGCCGGGACCAGCGCCGCCGAGGCCGTGACCTCGGCCGCGACCGTGGTCGGCCGTGCGTACGCGGCCGGTCAGGCCGCCCTGGCCGCTCGCGACAGTGCCAATGCGGCGATCGCCGCCGCCGACACGGCCGTCTCCGTCGGTACTCCGTACAAGGAGAAGGACAGCTCGGCCGCGTTCGCGGTGCTGGCCGGTCAGTCGGCGAAGACGGTCGCCGAGCAGCAGGCAGCGGCCGCCGCCGCCAAGGCCACCGCCGCCGCTGCCGCCGCGGAGTCCGCGCAGCAGACCGCCGCGCAGGCGACCGGCGACGCGAAGCTCGCCGCCGAGGCCGCCGCCCGTGCGGCGAGCGATTCGGCGCGCGCGGCCGAGGCCGTGTCCCGCGCCCAGTCGGCAGCGGCTCGGGCGTCCGGCGCTCAGAAGGGCGCGAAGGACGCGTCCGACGCCGCCGCCGGGCACGCCGAGCAGGCCGGGGTCGACGCGCTCGGCGCGCGTACCACCGCCGGTGAGGTGAGCGGCATCGCCGCCGAGGCCGGACGTGAGGCCACGGACGCCGAGCGGCACGCCGCCGAGGCGAACGAGAAGGCCGACCGGTCCGCCGAGGCGGCCCTGGAGGCCGCGAAGAAGGCGACCGACTCGGAGAAGGACGCCAAGGACGCCGAGGACAAGGCGTCCGACGCGGCCGGCGACAGCTCCGCGGCCGAGGAGGCCGCGGAGAAGATCGAGCGGGAGCAGCGCGAGAAGAACGAGGCCGCGCACCAGGAGGCCCTGGAGGAGGGCACCACGCCCATCAAGGGCGGTGCCTCCAACTGGCCCGCGCTCGGTGAGCGCGAGGAGCGGATCCTGCTCGACGCGTGTGGCCAGAGCTGTGTCGACGAGTACCGCAAGGGCCTCGCGGCCGTCTCGGTGAACGTCGTCGACTGGGCGACCGCGAACGGCGGGCAGATCCTCTTCGAGCAGCTCGACGCCGCCAAGGTGAAGGACTGCCTGGCCTCGCGGGACGTCGACGACTGCCTCTGGGCGCTCGTGGACATCCCGTCGTCGTCGGTGATCGTGGGTCGCATCCCCGCGCTCGCCGTGGCGATCGAGAAGGTCTCCGACGGCATGCGGAAGATCTTCGACGACGCCGACAAGGCCCTGCGCCGGCTCAACGAGCTGGCGGCCGACATCAGCGCCGTCCGTTCCACCCCGCGCCTCGAGCGCTGCATCACCGGTGTCGCCCTGCACGCGGGCGGCGCCAAGACCAAGGCCAAGGCCATCGAGGGCCTGACCGGGACCGACGCGCAGCTGCACGCGGTCATCGGTGACCTCACCTGGCTCCAGTTGATGCCCCTGGGGCAGGCCAACTCCCAGGACCGGCAGGCCGCGTACGAGTACGTGGACGCCATCGCGGCCCGCAAGGCCGTCCTGGAGGACGCCAACAGGCCGTACGCGATGAGCTCGTTCAGCGACGAGATCACGCTGCACGCACCGCAGTTCGGCGCCGGGATCACGGAGTTCACGCACGCCTCGCAGCCGAAGCTGTCCGCGCGTCTCGGCTGGGACGGGCACACCAACCCCAGCGCCGAGGCGATCGCCCAGGCCAAGGCGGTCACCGAGCAGAACCGCGGCAAGGACGACTGGCACGACTTCGCGGCGGACTCCCTGCTGCGGAACGCCGGCCCGACCAACACGATGTTCTGGGGCGGCACCACCTCCGCCGACATCGCCACCTACCTGCGGCACGGCGGCTTCCCCGCCAAGAAGGTCACCGACGGCACGCCCGAGTTCCGCGTCGAGGTCGAGAACCTCAAGCAGGCCTGGGCGACGTGCAACCACGGCGACCCGGTGGATCCGCGCAACGCCCTCAGCGACGTCGTCTCACAGGCCTCGGCCGAGTGGGAGGCGGAGTACGCCGGGCAGAACGCCTCGCGCGCCGTCATCATGCGGGCGGAGGCCGACGCCGCCGCGGCGACGAAGGCCGCCACGGACAACATGATCGAGGCCATCGGTCAGGCGTGGCTCGCCGAGCAGATCCTGCTGTGGCAGAAGTACTGGCACGACCAGCTCGCGAAGGACCCGAACCACCTCTTCAAGCCGAAGAAGGCGCTCTTCGACCAGGCCGACGCGGACCTGGTGAAGGCCCGCGGCAAGGTCCAGGCCCTGGTCACCAAGGCCCAGGACCAGGCCGCCCTGGCGACCGCCGCCGCCCAGCGCGCGGTGACCGCCCAGCAGCAGGCGTGGACGATCGCGGACGGCGCCGACGTGCCGCGCGGCCGTGGCCTGATGTACGCCCAGCAGTCGGTCCAGGTCGCCCGCGCTTCCGGCGCGGCCGCGACGGCCGCCGCGAAGGCGACGGAGACGGCGCTGAACGCGGCGAACGCCACGGTCGCGACGTCCCAGACGCTGCTGGCCCTGGCGCAGACCCAGGCGCACGCGGTGAACACCGAGTTCCGCCGGATCGCCGCCCAGGAGGCCGCCGCCCAGGCGAAGGCCGCGGCGGACAGTGCGGACGCCTACGCGGCCTCGGCCGCGGCGAACGCCGAGAAGGCCAAGAAGGCCAAGGAAACCGCGCTGGCGGAGGAGGAGGACGCCCGCAAGGCCGCGGCGAAGGCGCAGCAGCAGCGTGCCGTCGCCGAGCTGGAGCGCGCCAACGCGGCGGCCTACCGGGCCACCGCGGAGAGCGAGCGGAACAAGGCGAAGGCCCACGAGGCCGACGCCGTCGCCCAGGGCCGTATCGCGAGCGACGCCCGCACCTCGGCGGAGGCGGCGGGATCCACGGCCTCCTCCAAGCGGGGCGTCGCCGAGCAGGCGGAGCGCGACGCGGTCGCCGCCCGCGACCGGGCCCTTGAGGCCGAGCTGCGGCGGGACTCGCTGAACGCGAAGGCGGCGGCTTTCGAGGCCAAGGCCGACGCCGACCTGGGTACGGACGCGGCCACCGCCTCCCGTACCGCCGCGACCGATGCCCGGTCGGCCGCGAACACGGCGACCACGGCGGCCACCAACGCCCGCGCGTCGGCGAACGCGGCCACGGCCGCGGCCGTCGATGCCCGTGAGGCGGCCACGAAGGCGCAGGGCTCCGCGTCCCGCGCCAGGGCGGCGTCCGACAGCGCCTGGGCCTCCTACATGGTCGCGGCCGGTTCCGCGGCAGCGGCGCACGCCGCGGCCGCCGAGGCCATCGACGCCTCGGAGGCGGCGGCGGCCGACGCCAAGGGCGCCAAGGAGGAGTCGGACAAGGCCTCCGCGGCGGCCAAGACCGCGAAGACCGAGGCGGCGGCCGCCCGCAGCGAAGCGCTGCAGACCGCGGCCTGGGCGGCGACCACCGCCGGCAAGGCCCTCGCGGCCGTGCAGGCCTCGGCCGCGGCCCGTGACTCCGCGAAGGCGGTCATCAAGCCGGCCGACGAGGCGATCGCCCTCGGCGGCCCGTTCCAGGAGGCCGACAGCTCCGCGGCGTTCGCGGTGCTGACCGGTCAGCAGTCCCTGACGGTCGCGCAGCAGCAGGCGGCCGTGGCAGCGGCTGCCGCGGCCCAGGCGGAAGGGTTCTCCGCCGAGGCGAAGGCCCTGGCCGAGCAGGCCGCGGCGGACATGAAGGTCGCGGCGCAGTCGTCCGCGGCCGCGGCGACCGACGCGGCCCGTGCCGCCAAGGCGTACCAGCGGGCCCAGGTCTCGGCCACCCAGGCCGCGGCGGACGCGAAGGACGCCCAGGCGGCGGCCGGGCGGGCCGACGGCTACGCCAAGTCGGCCGGCGAGGACGCCCTGAAGGCCTCGTCGGCGGCGATGGACGCCGAAGCGGACGCGGCCGCGGCCGACGCCGCGGCGACCGAGGCGGAGAAGGACGCCGCCAACGCCCGCGCCGTGGCCACCAAGGCCGAGGAGGACGCGGCGAGCGCCCGTGCCACCGCCACCCAGGCGGAGACCGACGCGACGGCGGCGGAGAAGGCCGCCGAAGGCGCGCGGGACGCGGCGACGGAGGCCCAGGAGGCAGCGGACCGCACGGAGAAGAGCGGCAACAGCGAGCAGATCTCGCAGGGTGTCACCACCGGCGTCAATGACGTGTGGGCGGTTCTCGACCACATCGAGTACATCGGTGAGCCGAAGAACGTCATCAAGGAGAACTGCGACCCGTTCATCCACCGCGGGGACTGCAAGATCACGGCGGACATCACGTACAGGTCGTACGTCGACGTGTACATGTGCGCGGTGGCGTGGGAGACGTACGCGACCACCACGGGCAGCTGCCCGGCCGACGACACGATCTACCTCAAGCCCGACGTGTCTCCGGTGGAGACGAAGACGCTCACGATCACGCTGACGATGCTCGAGTTCAACTCGGGCATCGACCCGATCGACATCCTTCTCGGCGACTTCATCGGCTGCGCCAAGCTCCTCACGCCGGGTCTGTCGGGCGGTAGCTGGGGCGACTGCGCCTGGGCGGCGAGTTGGTTCGTCGCCGGCGCACTCTTCAAGGGCGCGAAGGCCGCCGTCACGGCGCTGGACGCCGCCATGAAGACGGGTATCGGCTTCGCCGAGGCCTGGGTGGCGCTGCGCTCCATCGGCCTGGCCGAGGGCGCCATCGCGGGTATCGCCGCGAGGGTGATCCAGAAGGGGCAGAAGGCCTGCGAGAAGCTCGACGGCCCCGCCACCTTCAGCATGGTCGCATTCTCCGCGTCCGGTGCTCCGGATCCGGCGTGCTGGTTCGAGACGGGCGGTCCCGGTTTCTGGGTGTTCACCACCGAGAACAAGTCGGCGAAGGCCGTCGCCTACGAATTCCAGATCACCGGAGTTCCGGCCGGACTCGGCTACCAGCTCAGGAATACGCCGAATACGACGGGAGTCGTGGCGATTGACGGCTACAAGGCCGGCGTCCTGATCGAGGCCAAGGGGCCCACGTACGCGTTTCTGATGGGTATCCGGCCGACGATCATCGCGGACGACTGGGTGCCGCAGGCGCTGAGGCAGGTACGCGGGGCGCCCTCGGGTACTCCCATCAGTTGGTACGTCGCCGAAGAGAAGCCCTATCTGGAGGCCAAGAGGCTGTTCTCCGCAGATCCTGAGCTCGCGCACATCAAGCTGTTCTTCGTGCCGCCGACCCCGTAGTCGAGTCGTCGGCGCCCCCGGGCCTTCCGGGGGCGCCGGCGCTCGCTCGTGATACGGAGAGACCCATGAGTTTCGACATCTACGTGTGCCGGTTCGAGAACGGCGAACCCGCGCCACTGGACCTGGTCGCCGCGCACGAGGTCCTCGACCCCCATGTGGTGGCGCGGGACCTTGAGCTGAACTTCTTTCAGGTGAGCACGGGGGAGGGAGAGCAAGCGGACGTGTACCTCGGCAGCCCGACCAGCATCACCTTCAACCGCTTCGGAGGGGACGGGATCATGGATCTCATCGCCGTCCTGTTGCAACGGCTGGACGCCGTGCTCATCGTTCCGGGCGGCGCGACGATCCTCCAGCGGGACGAGGACCGTGAGCACTTGGTCCCCGCCCTGAGGGACGAGTGGCCTGTCGTCGTCGCCCGTACCGGCGCGGAGATCGATCAGGCGATCAGGGCCTCCTGAGGCAATGACGAAGGGGGCCTCCCCGGTGCACCGCGCACCGGGGAGGCCCCCTTCTTTCGCTTACGGGGCTTTCGCCTGTCGGCTCAGAGCCGGTCGAGCTGGGCCTTGATCACCGGCTCCGGGATCGCCGCCTTCCTCGCGTCCAGCATGTTCACCCCGTAGAACGCGGCGATCACGCCCCCGCTGCGCACCACCGTGTACGTCATCGGCACCTTCTGCTTGCCGATGTCGCCGGTGATCCGGTAGCCGACGGCCTCGTCGCCGAGCTTCGGCGCGGGGAGGTTCTCGACCTTGCCGTAGGTGAGGCCCAGGGTCTTGAAGCCCTTGGGGCAGTCGGTGACGGCCGTGCGGAGTTCCTTCATCACCCGGGTGGCGTTCGCCTCCGAGTGCGAGGCGAGCCACATGGAGCCGACGGTCGCGTTGGTCGCCTCGCCGGGCTGGAGGGAGCGGTGCACCGTGGACACCGCGGGGACGTGCGTGAAGCCGCCGATGAGGCTGGCGAGGGGCTGGCAGGCCTTCCTGTCGGCCTTCATGTCGCGGCCGGCCTCGACCTCCGCCTTGGCGATCTTCTTGGCGTCGAATCCCGCGGTCTTCCCGGTGATGGCGACCTTTTCGAGGGCCTTTCCGTCGAGCGCGCCCAGGCGCTTCGCCTCCGCGGCCTCTTTCTGCTCGGCGCTCTGCGTTTCCTTCGCGCTCGCATTCGGCTTCTTGCCGTCGGATTCCTTCGATTCCCCGCTGCACGCGGACAGCGCGAGAAGGGCCGGTATGACGGCGGCGATCGGAAGGGCCCTGCGCAGTTTCATGGTCTTTCCTGGCATCTCTCGCTGGCGACGAACAAACAGAATGATCTTACCGGCGGTAGAGGTCGGCTCTCATTACGTTTTGACGTCGGATCAGCCCGGACTCAATTCGCGCCGGAATCGCCCGTCAACTCCTTGAGTTCCTTTTCCATGTTGTCTCGTGCCCGCTCCTCCCACACTGCCGCTCCGTACGGCGTGTGGAAGAGGCGCGGGAGGGAGAGGAGCTGGCGCAGGACGGCCGCGCGGCCCTTGCGGAAGTCGTCCTCGGGGACGAAGGCGTACTCCTCGCGGACCGCCGCCACATACCCCCTGTAGGTATCCGGTCGGGTGGCGAGGATCGCGAGGTCCGCGTCGCAGAGGGTCTCGCCGTTCAGGTCGCCCGCGGCGGGGTCGTGGGAGATCGTGAGGCGGACGAGCCGGGCCACCTCTCGTACCTCATGCTCCGTCAGACCCGCTTCCGTCAGGGCGCGTTCGGCCAGTGCGGCCGAGCGTTCCTCGTTCTCGGAGCGGTCCGGCCGGTAGACCGCGTCGTGGAACCAGGCGGCCAGGCGGACGAGTTCGAGCTCGCCGCCCTCCCCGCCCTGGTCGGCGAGTTCGTCGATGCGGTCGAGGACCGCCCGCAGGTGGTCGACCGTGTGGTAGCGGCGCTGCGGCTCGGCCCAGCGGGAGAGCAGGTTCCGCCCGTACGGGGCGGGGTCCGGGCCCTCGTGGCCGGAGCGGGCGGCGAGCAGGGTGGAGTTCCAGCGCTGGAGCAGCTCGGGGTGTTCCTCGGCGGTCATGGGGGCATTCTGCCCGGCGCCGACCTCGGAGCGGGGGAGTCCGGTCCGCCCTCATCTCACTCTTACATACCCCCCATGGGTATGCTACGGTGCTCCGCGAAGGTACCCCCCTGGGGTATGCAGCAGCGAGTGAAGGGTCAGGGCAATGTCAACCGTCAATCCCCGGCGCTGGTGGGCACTTGTCGTGCTCGCCGCCGCTCAGTTCATGGTCATCATGGACACCTCGATCATCGGGGTCGCGCTCCCCGAGATGCAGAAGGACCTGGGCTTCACGCAGGGCGAGCTCCAGTGGGTCTTCAACGCCTACGTGATCGTCTTCGGCGGCCTGCTGCTCCTCGGCGGACGCCTCTCCGACCTCATCGGGGCGCGCAGGATCTTCGTCACCGGCTGGGCGGTCATGATCGCCGGCTCGATCCTCGCCGCGGCCGCGCAGACCGCGTGGGTCGAGATCGCCGGCCGCGCCGTCCAGGGCGTCGGCGGCGCGCTCATCGCGCCCGCCGCGATGACCCTGCTGATGATGCTCTTCATGCACGACCCGAAGGAGCTCGGCAAGGCCATGGCGCTCTACGGCGCCGCGGCTCCCGCCGGTGGCACCGCGGGCGTGTTCCTCGGTGGCGTCTTCACCGAGTGGGCCGCCTGGCAGTGGGTCTTCATCATCTACATCCCGATCGGCCTCGCGACCCTCGCCGCGACCAAGCTCCTGCCGGACGTCGCCTCCCGCCGCGGCTCCGTCGACGTCCTCGGCGCCGTCGCCGTCACCGCCGGTCTCGCGCTCGCCGTCTTCGCCGTCGTCCGCGCCCCCGAGGTCGGCTGGGGCTCCACCGGCACGATCCTCCAGCTGGTCGGCGCCGCCGTCCTCCTGGTCCTCTTCTTCGTGATCCAGAAGAGCATCCGCGAGCCGCTCATGCCGCTCAGCGTCTGGCGGGTCCCGCGCCTCGGCTCGGCCAACCTCGCGATGACGCTGCTCGGTGCCGCGTGGATCCCGATGTGGTACTTCCTCAACCTGTACCTCCAGCAGGTCCTGGGCTACGGCGCCTTCGCCTCCGGCGCCGCCCTGCTCCCGATGACCGTGCTCCTCATGATCTTCATGACGGCCATCACCGCCCGGCTCATGATGAAGGTCGGGGCCAAGCCGCTCATCGGCATCGGTCTGCTCGTCCTCGCCGCCGGTCTCGTCTGGCTCGCGGCCGTCCCGCCGACCGGCACCTTCCTCGTCGACGTCCTGCCGGCCTCGCTCGTCGCCGCGCTCGGCATGTCCCTCGCCTACATCCCGGCGATGATCGCCTCGATGTCCGGCGCCCCGCAGGAGCAGGCCGGTCTCGCCTCCGGCATCGTCAACACCACCTACAACGTCGGCTCCGCGCTCGGTCTCGCCGCGCTGACCGCCGTGGCCATGTCCCAGGGCGCCGACCAGCTCGGCAACCTGCCCGCCCTCACCGACGGGTTCTCGTCCGCCTTCATCGGCGCCGCGATCATCGCCGCCGTCGGCGGTGTGATCACCCTCCTCGTCATGAAGAGCGACAAGGCCGTCGCCGCCGAGGCCGCCGCCGCTCCCGCCCCGCAGGGCGAGAAGGTCTCCGCCTGAAGCGCCTGAAACGCCGAAGTGCCCGAAGCGGGTGAAGCGCCTGATCGGCACGACACCCGAAGGGGCCGCCCGATGTCCGTCACCGGACGTCGGGCGGCCCCTTTCCCGTATCCGGAAAGGAACGCCATGGAACTCCCCACCCGCGCCGTGCACGTCTTCAACGAGCCCTTTCCCAGCGGTAGTTGGCCGCTGTCCGTGCCCCTCGTGCAGTCCTCCGCCTTCGCCTTCGACTCCGCCGCCGAGCTCGCCGACGCGATGGCCGGGCCCGACGGGCGGTACGTCTACAGCCGCCGCGGCAATCCGACCGTACGGGCCCTGGAGCAGACGCTCGCGGGCCTGGAGGGCGGCGCCGGGGCCATCGCCTTCGCCTCGGGGATGGGGGCCGTCAGCGGCGTCCTGCTCGCCCTCCTGCGGCCCGGCGACCGGGTGGTGGCCCAGCGCTGCCTGTACGGGGGCACCCACTCCGTCCTGGCCGACCTGGCCGAGCGGTACGGGATCGAGGTCGTCCGGATCTCCGGCGACGACCCGGCCGAGCTGGAGGCGGCCGCCGTCCACCCCGCCACCCGGCTCCTCGTCCTGGAGACCATCGCCAACCCCACCGGCCAGGTCCCCGACCTGCCCGGGCTGCTCGCCGTCGCCCGCGCCGCGGGCATCACGAGCCTCGTCGACAACTCCCTCGCCTCGCCCGTGCTGTGCCGGCCCCTGGAGCTCGGCGCCGACGTCGTCGTCCACTCGACGACCAAGTACCTCTCCGGGCACTCCGACGTCCTCGGCGGCGCCGCCGTCTTCGCCGACGACGAGCTGCGCCACCGCGTGTGGCCCCGGACCGTCGAACTGGGTGCCTGCGCCGACCCGTTCGCGGCCTGGCTGACCCTGCGCGGGATACCCACCCTGCCGCTGCGGATGCGCGAGCACTGCGCCAACGCCGTCTCGCTGGCCGCCGCGCTCTCCGAGCGGGCCGAGGTCCGCGGCGACGTCACGGCCGTGCACTACCCGTGGCTCGCGAGCCACCCCTCGCGCGAGAACGCCCGCAAGGTCCTCTCGGGCGGCGGCGGGCTGCTCTCCTTCGAGCTGGCCGGCGGCCGGGAGGCGGGCCGGGCCTTCGTCGAGCGCGTACGGGTGGCGAAGCTCGCGCTCTCCCTCGGCGGAGTGGAGACGCTCGTGACGCACCCCGCCTCCACCTCGCACCGGGAGCTGGACGGGGCGGCGCTGGCCGCCGCCGGGATCGGTGCGGGCCTGGTGCGGATGTCCGTCGGCATCGAGGACGTCGACGACCTCTGGTCCGACGTCGAACAGGCCCTCGGCTGAAGGGAGTCCGTTCCCTTCTCCGTCCTTCTTTTGGGTTGACAAAATAAATGACTGATTCGTAGATTGGATGTCGCCAGGGAAAGACCACTCCTAGGTCAAGGGGGGCGCGCGATGCGCTACTTCGAGGACTTCCGGCCCGGCGACGTCCACGAGCTGGGCGCCGTCACCGTCACGGCGGAGGAGGTGCTGGAGTTCGGCAGGCGCTTCGACCCGCAGCCCTTCCACACGGACCCCGCGCTCGCCGAGCGCTCGCAGTTCGGCGGCCTGATCGCGAGCGGCTTCCACACGCAGTCGATGTTCATGCGGCGGTACGTGGACGGCCTGCTCGCCTACAGCGCCTGTATGGGCTCGCCCGGCATCGACGAGGTCCGCTACCTGCGGCCCGTCCGCCCGGGCGACGTCCTCACCGCGCGCGTCGAGATCCTCGGCTCCACCCCGTCGCCGTTCAACCGCACCACCGGCACCGTCAAACCGCGGTGCACCCTGGTGGCCGCCGACGGGACGGCCGTGTTCAGCATGATCCTGCACAGCATCTTCCGCCGGCGCCCCGCCGACTCCGAGGCCGACCATCTGTCGTCGATGCCCGCGGCCGAGGACCCCGTCGCCTGCGCGCGACCGGCGGTGAAGAGCGCTGTTCCGGCCATGAGTTCCTGACGGACCGTCCTCCGCCGGGCCCTGAACACGGCCGTCCGCACATCCCCGACGGCACGTCCTCACGCGACGTACCCGACCTTCCCCACCCCGACTCTTCCCACCCTGTTCGCCAGTGAAGGGGGACCTCCTGTGGAGGCCGTATCCCGCACCGCCCAGTGGACCGCCGCCGCGCGCGCCCTGGAGACCGAGCGCGAGGACCGGCTGTTCGCCGATCCCTACGCGCGCACCGTCGCCGACGAGATCGGCTTCGAACTGCTCAAGCGCTACGACGGCGGCGGCATCGTGCCGTTCCTCGCCATCCGCACCACCTACCTCGACCGGGCCATCGTCAAGGCGGTGGAGGAGCGGGGCATCCGCCAGGTCGTCTTCCTCGCCGCCGGCATGGACACCCGCTTCTTCCGGCTGCCCTGGCCGGACGGCGTCACTGTCTACGAGCTCGACCGCCCCGCGCTCCTCGCCGCCAAGGCCGAGATGCTGGCCGACGAGCCGCAGCCCGCCGGCCGCACCCGGATCACCGTCCCGGTCGACCTGACCCAGGACTGGACCGGCCCCCTGAAGGAGGCCGGCTGGAAGAGCGAGGAGCCCGTCCTCTGGGTCGTCGAGGGGCTGCTGTTCTTCCTGCCGGAGCAGGCCGTGCGCACCCTCATCTCGACGCTCTCCGCGCACGCCGCGCCCGGCTCCGTCCTGCTCGGCGACGTCATCTCCCGCGCCGCCCTGGTCAACCCCCTGGCCCGCACCTTCCTCCAGGCCCTGAAGGACGACGGCAATCCGTGGCTCTTCGGCACCGAGGAGCCCGAGGCGCTGCTCGACGACTGCGGCTGGTCCGTACGGGAGGTCAAGCAGCCCGGCGAGGCGGGCGCCGACTTCGATCGCTGGCCCTACCAGGTCGCGCCGCGCGCCCTCCCGGGCGTCCCGAGGTCGTTCCTGTTCACGTGCGACCTGCCCACTCACAGCGAGGAGAAGGCGGCATGAGCGCCCACGACTTCCACCAGCGGGTCATCACCGACGCGGGCGCGGCCGTCCGCGGTCTGACCGTCGCCCTCGGCGAGCGCCTCGGCCTGTACAAGGCGCTGGCCGAGCAGGGCCCGCTCACCGCAGGGCAGTTGGCGGAGACGACCGGGACGAACGAGCGGTACATCGAGGAGTGGCTGCACGCGCAGCTCTCCGCCGGGTACGTCGATCGGCACCCGAGCTCGCTCACGTACACGCTCCCCGCCGACCACGTCGAGGTCCTCGCCGACCCGAAGGCCGTGACGTACGCCGCGGGGTTCTTCACCGCCCTCAAGGCGTTGTACGCGACGGAGGACCTGCTGGTCGAGGCGTACCGCACCGGTGACGGCGTCGGCTGGGCCGAGCACGACGCGGCCCTGGACACCGGCATGGGCTCGTTCTTCCAGCCCACGTACGAGCACAAGCTCGTCCCGGACTGGCTGCCCGCCCTGCACGAGGTCACCGACAAGCTCGCCGCCGGCGGGACCGTCGCGGACGTCGGCTGCGGCGTCGGCCACACCACGCTGCTGATCGCGAAGGCGTTCCCGCAGGCCACGGTCCACGGCTTCGACTACTCCGAAGAGGCCATCTCGATCGCCCGCGAGCTCGCCGAGGAGGCCGGTCTCTCCGACCGGGTCGTCTTCGAGGTCGCCTCGGCCGACGACTACCCGGGCTCCGGCTACGACCTGGTGTGCTTCTTCAACGCCCTGCACGACATGGGCGACCCGGTCGCCGCCGCCCAGCACGTCCACAAGTCCCTGGACGCGGACGGCACGTGGATGCTCGTCGAGTCGAACGTGTCGCCGCAGGACATCGACACGCAGACGCCCGCCGCCCGCATGTTCATGGCCCTGTCGGCCGTGATGTGCCTGCCGGTCGCGGTCGCGCAGCGCGGCCCGCACGCCCTCGGCAACCACTCCGGCGAGAAGGCCTTCCGGGGCATCGCGGAGGAGGCCGGCTTCACCCGCTGGCGCCGCGCCACGGAGACCGCGGTCAACGCGGTCTACGAAGTCCGGCCCTGAATCCCCGGGGCCCCGCACTCCCCGCGCCCGAGGGCGAGTGAGCCGAAGGGGGCCGTCGGGGGAACGCGTCCGAGCGCGCGCAGTTCCCGAGGAACGAGGGAGCGAGCACGTACGGACGCGTGAGCCCGACTCAAGGCCCCCGGAGGCGAACCGAGCCCCGAAAAGAAGAGGAGCACCATCATGGGCACCACCGCCCCCCTGCCGGTCACCGACCGGTTCATGGAAGTCCTGGAGCGGCTCAGCGAGCGCTCCGTCGAGGACTACTACAACCCGTACCAGACCTTCCAGTGGCCCGAGACGCTGGAGGAGAACCGTTTCTGGATGACGCCGGAGCTGCTCACCGTCTACGGCACCGAGCACTACGACACCCTCGGTGAGGAAACGCTTCAGCGCCTGTCGAAGTGGGAGTCCATCAACTTCTACAGCCTGAACGTGCACGGCATCCGCGAGCTCCTCATCGAGGTCGTCGGCCGCATCCACATGCCGGGCTTCGAGGTCCCCTCGGACTTCTTCCACCACTTCATCGGTGAGGAGAACGAACACATGTGGTTCTTCTCCGAGTTCTGCCGCCGCTACGGCCACAAGATCTACGGCTCCACCGCGATGCGCGCCGACGCGGCCTGGGAGCCCGAGGTCGAGAACTTCCTCGTCTTCACCCGCATCCTCTTCTTCGAGGAGCTCGTCGACCACTACAACTCCCGGATGGCGAAGGACGATTCCCTCTGCCACACCATCCGCGAGGTCAACCGCATCCACCACCAGGACGAGTCCCGCCACATCGCCTTCGGCCGTGAACTGGTCTCGCTCCTCTACAGCCGGATGTGCCAGTCGGTCAGCGCCGAGCGGGTCCGTGAGGTCGAGGCGTACCTCAAGCGGTACGTCGTCTACAGCACCAACTCCCTCTACAACCCGCATGTCTACCGCGACGCCGGCATCCCGGACCCGCTGGCCCTGCGCAACTCGCTGGTCGCCGACGAGCGGCGCCGCCCGCACGAGCGCAAGGCCATCCGCAAGCCGCTCTCCTTCTTCCTGAAGACCGGGATCTTCTCCGACGACACCCTGCCCGTCGTCTGAGCGCGCCCTCAGACGGGCCCTGGACCTCCCACCCGAGAGGTGAAGAGATCATGACCGTGACGACCCCCGCGCAAGCCGGGGCCCCCGAGACAGTCGGGGAGAATCAGGACGGGCCGCAGCGCGAGCCGCAGCCCGCCCGCCCGGGCACCACCCGGGGCCTGCCCTCGCTCGGCCCGGAGGGGACCCGCCTCCTGCGGCTCCTCGACGACACCTTCGAGGGCTGGGGAACGGCCGCGGGCGCCCGCCCGATGACCATGCCCCCGCTCCTGCCGGCCGCCGACCTGGCCAAACTCGACTACTACGACAACTTCCCGCACCAGGCCGTCGTCGCCGCCCCGCTCGACCTGGAGCGCCGCGCGACCACGCCCTTCTCCGCGGACACCGGCTGCTTCCCGAGCGACGCCCTCGAACCGGCCGCGCTCGGACTGCCCTCGGCGTCCTGCTACGCCGTCTACCTCGACCACCAGGGCACCCGGGTCGCGGACGACACCCTCGTGACGATCTGCTCCTGGTGCTTCCGCAAGGAGACCCACTACGAGGGCATGCGGCGCCAACTCGGCTTCCGCATGCGGGAGATCGTCGCCATCGGCGCGCGCGAGCACGCCGAGACGCACCTCGCCGACTTCACCGCCCGGATCCACGCCTTCGCGACGGCGCTCGACCTGCCGCTGCGCAAGGAGGCCGCCTGCGACCCCTTCTTCGACAAGGGCGGCTCCAAGGCGGTCCTCCAGCGGCTCACCCCGGTGAAGTACGAGTTCCTGTACGAGGACCTGGCGATCGCCTCGGTCAACACGCACCGGAACTTCTTCGGCGACCGGTGCGACATCACCCTGGAGTCGACCGGCGGAGCGGCCTTCACGAGCTGCGTCGCCTTCGGCCTGGAGCGATGGCTGTCCGCACTGACCCGGCGCCACGGCAGCTGGGAGTCCGCCACGCAGGCGGTGCTCGACGCGAACGCCCGCACGCGGGCCGATGCGAGTGGCGCGGCCGGGCCGGTGATCTGACGTGCCGGCCCGTCCCGCCGCCCCGCCGGCGGGCGGCCTGGGGTGGGCGAACCTCGGCATGGACATCGTGTCCGTCAACCGTGTCCGCAGGCTCCTCGCCCAGTACGGCGAGACGTTCTTCGAGCGGATGCTCACCCCCGGCGAGCTCGCCGACTGCCGTACGTCCTCCGGGCTCGACGTCCTGAGCCTGTGCGGGCGGATCGCGGCCAAGGAAGCGGCCTTCAAGACCTTACGGGTCAGGGGCAGGTTCCTGCCCTGGCCGGACATCGTCGTACGCCGCTCCGAGGGCGGCTGGCCGCTCGTGGAGCTGCACCGGGCCGCCGCCGAGATGGCGGCCGAGTCCGGGATCACCGAGATCACCGTGTCCATCAGCCACGACGTGGACTACGCGGTGGCGGTGGCCGCCCCGATCATCACCGCCGCCCCGATCAGCGCCCCCACCTCATACGTATCCAGCAGCAGCTAAAAGGAGATCAACCATGGCCGACGGCCTGCAGACGGTGAAGAACTGGATCCTCGACCGTCACCCCGAGCGCGACGACATCGCCTCCGACCTCGACCTGATCGAGAACCGGCTCATCGACTCGCTGTCCTTCGTGGAGTTCGTCTTCCTCCTGGAGCAGGAGAGCGGCACCTCCATCCAGATGGAGACCCTGGAGGTCGAGTCGATCCGCACCCTCGGCGCCATCGAGCAGCACTTCTTCAAGGCCCCGGCGGAGGTCCAGGCATGAGCCGCCGCCTCTTCACCTCGGAGTCCGTCACCGAGGGACACCCCGACAAGATCGCCGACCGGATCAGCGACACCATCCTCGACGCGCTGCTCACCGAGGACCCGTCCTCGCGGGTCGCGGTCGAGACCCTGATCACCACGGGTCAGGTGCACATCGCCGGCGAGGTCACCACCACGGCGTACGCGCCGATAGCGAAGCTGGTGCGCGAGGCCGTCCTCGACATCGGCTACGACTCCTCCGCGAAGGGCTTCGACGGCGCCTCCTGCGGTGTCTCGGTGTCCATCGGCGCCCAGTCGCCGGACATCGCGCAGGGCGTCGACACGGCCTACGAGTCCCGGGTCGAGGGCGCGGGCGACGAGCTCGACGCCCAGGGCGCCGGCGACCAGGGCCTGATGTTCGGCTACGCCTGCGACGACACCACCGAGCTGATGCCGCTGCCGATCGCGCTGGCCCACCGGCTGGCCCGCCGGCTGACCGAGGTCCGCAAGAACGGCACCGTGCCGTACCTGCGGCCCGACGGCAAGACGCAGGTCACCATCGAGTACGACGGGTACCGCCCGGTCCGCCTCGACACGGTGGTCGTGTCCTCACAGCACGCCGCCGACATCTCCGTCGAGGGCCTGCTCACCCCGGACGTCCGCGAGTACGTCGTCGAGCACGTCCTCAAGGAGCTCGTCGAGGAGGGCGTGAGCCTGGAGTCCGACGGCTACCGGCTCCTGGTCAACCCGACCGGGCGCTTCGAGGTCGGCGGCCCGATGGGCGACGCCGGGCTCACCGGCCGGAAGATCATCATCGACACGTACGGCGGGATGGCCCGGCACGGCGGCGGCGCCTTCTCCGGCAAGGACCCGTCGAAGGTGGACCGGTCGGCGGCGTACGCGATGCGCTGGGTCGCGAAGAACGTCGTCGCGGCCGGTCTCGCCCGCCGCTGCGAGGTGCAGGTCGCGTACGCGATCGGCAAGGCGGAGCCCGTCGGCCTCTTCGTGGAGACCTTCGGCACCGGCACCCTCCCGGACGAGCGGATCCAGGAGGCCGTCAGCGAGGTCTTCGACCTGCGGCCGGCCGCGATCATCCGCGACCTGGACCTCAAGCGGCCGATCTACGCGGAGACGGCGGCCTACGGCCACTTCGGCCGTGAGCTCCCGGAGTTCACCTGGGAGCGTACGGACCGCGTGGAGGCCCTGAAGTCGGCAGTGGGGGCTTAGGTCATGCGTATCGCTGTCACGGGTTCGATCGCGACCGACCATCTGATGACCTTCCCCGGCTGGTTCAGCGAGCAGCTGCTCGCCGACCGGCTGGACCGGGTCTCCCTGTCGTTCCTCGCCGACAACCTGGAGGTCAGGCGCGGCGGAGTGGCAGCGAACATCGCCTTCGGGCTCGGTGTGCTCGGGCTGCGGCCCGCCCTCGTGGGCGCGGTCGGTGCCGACTTCGAGCCGTACCGGGTCTGGCTGAAGGACCACGGTGTGGACACCGACTCGGTGCGCGTCAGCGAGTCGCTCCACACCGCCCGCTTCGTCTGTACCACCGACCGGGCCCAGAACCAGATCGCCACCTTCTACGCGGGGGCGATGGCCGAGGCGCGCGAGATCGACCTGCGGGACGTGGTCGCGCGCACCGGCCGGCTGGAACTGGTCCTGGTCTCCCCGGACGACCCCCAAGCCATGCTCCGGCACACCCGCACCTGCCGTGACCTGGGGATTCCCTTCGCCGCCGATCCGTCGCAGCAGTTGGCGCGGCTGGACGGCGCGGAGGTGCGGGAGCTGGTGGACGGGGCGCGGTTCCTCTTCACCAACGAGTACGAGACGGCCCTGCTCCTGGAGAAGTCCGGCTGGAGCGAGGCCGAGGTGCTGCGCAGGGTCGGCACCTGGGTCACCACCCACGGCGAGGCGGGCGTCCGCATCCGCGGCGCGGACCGCGCCACGCTCGCCGTCCCGGCGGTCGAGGTCGCCGGGGTCGTCGACCCGACCGGTGTCGGCGACGCCTTCCGGGCGGGCTTCCTCGCCGGGACGCTGTGGGGCGTGCCCGAGCGGTGCGCGGCGCAGCTGGGCTGCGCGGTCGCGGCGACCGTCCTCGACTACGTGGGGACGCAGGAGTACCGGCTGCACCGGGACTCCCTCCTGGACCGGATCAGGACGACGTACGGGGTGGGCTGCACGGCCACCCTCGTCACCCATCTGAGGGGGCTGACGTGAGGCGGTCTCTCCGAGAAGAGCTCGCGACGCGGGTCGTGGTGGCCGACGGGGCGATGGGCACGATGCTCCAGGCCGCCGACCCGTCGATGGACGACTTCCGGAACCTCGAAGGCTGCAACGAGATCCTCAACCTCACGCGCCCGGACATCGTCGCCTCCGTCCACGACGCCTACTTCTCGGTCGGCGTGGACTGCGTCGAGACCAACACCTTCGGGGCGAACCTCGCCGCGCTCGCCGAGTACGGCATCGAGAACCAGGTGTACGAGCTGTCGGAGGCCGGCGCCCGGATCGCCCGCGCCGCAGCCGACGCGCACACGGCCGCCGACGGCCGCCCCCGCTGGGTCCTCGGCTCCATGGGGCCCGGTACGAAGCTGCCGACGCTCGGCCACGTCACGTACGAGCCGCTGCGCGAGGCTTTCCAGCAGAACGCGGAGGGCCTGATCCGCGGCGGTGCGGACGCCCTCCTCATCGAGACCTCGCAGGACCTGCTCCAGACGAAGGCGGCCGTCATCGGCGCCCGCCGGGCCCTGGACTGGGTCGGCGTGGACCTGCCGGTGATCGTGCAGGTCACGGTGGAGACGACGGGCACGATGCTGCTCGGCTCGGAGATCGGCGCGGCGCTCACCGCGCTCGAACCGCTCGGCATCGACATGATCGGCCTGAACTGCGCCACGGGCCCCGCCGAGATGGCGGAGCACCTGCGGCACCTGTCCCGGCACGCCCGCATCCCGATCTCCGTCATGCCGAACGCGGGCCTTCCCGTCCTGACCTCCGACGGCGCCCACTATCCCCTCTCCCCGACCGAACTGGCCGACGCCCAGGAGAGGTTCGTACGGGAGTACGGGCCGGCGCTGGTCGGCGGCTGCTGCGGGACGACCCCGGATCACCTGCGGGAGATCGTGGAGCGGGTGCGCGGCGCGGCCGTCCTGGACCGGCGGCCGACGCCGGAGCCGGGCGCGTCCTCCCTCTACAGCCACGTGCCGTTCCGGCAGGACACCGCGTACATGGCGATCGGCGAGCGGACGAACGCCAACGGCTCGAAGAAGTTCCGCGACGCCATGCTCGACGGCCGCTGGGACGACTGCGTCGAGATGGCGCGGGACCAGATCCGCGAGGGCGCGCACATGCTCGACCTGTGCGTGGACTACGTGGGCCGGGACGGCACCGCGGACATGGCGGAGCTGGCGGGCCGTTTCGCGACGGCCTCCACGCTGCCGATCGTCCTCGACTCGACCGAGATCGGGGTGCTGCGGGCCGGCCTGGAGAAGCTCGGCGGCCGGGCGGTCGTCAACTCCGTGAACTACGAGGACGGCGACGGCCCCGAGTCGCGGTTCGCGCAGGTCACGGCCCTCGCGAGGGAGCACGGCGCGGCGCTGATGGCGCTGACGATCGACGAGGAGGGCCAGGCCCGTACCGTCGAGCACAAGGTGGCCGTCGCCGAGCGGCTCATCGACGACCTCACCGGGAACTGGGGGATCAGGGAGTCGGACATCCTGATCGACACCCTCACCTTCACCATCTGCACGGGGCAGGAGGAGTCCCGCAGGGACGGCATCCACACGATCGAGGCGATCCGCGAGCTGAAGCGCCGCCACCCCGACGTGCAGACGACCCTCGGCCTCTCCAACATCTCCTTCGGCCTGAACCCGGCCGCGCGGATCGTCCTCAACTCGGTCTTCCTCGACGAGTGCGTGAAGGCCGGTCTCGACTCGGCGATCGTGCACGCGTCGAAGATCCTGCCGATCGCCCGCCTGGAGCAGGAACAGGTCGAGGTCGCGCTCGACCTCATCCACGACCGGAGGCGGGAGGGGTACGACCCGCTCCAGCGGTTCCTGGAGATGTTCGAGGGCGCGACGGCGAAGTCCCTCAAGGCGGGCAAGGCCGAGGAGCTCCTCGCGCTGCCGCTCGACGAGCGGCTCAAGCGGCGCATCGTCGACGGCGAGAAGAACGGCCTGGAGGCGGACCTCGACGAGGCCCTGACAGCCCGCCCCGCCCTGGAGATCGTCAACGACGTCCTCCTGGACGGCATGAAGACCGTGGGCGAGCTCTTCGGCTCCGGGCAGATGCAGCTGCCGTTCGTGCTCCAGTCCGCCGAGGTCATGAAGAGGGCCGTGGCACACCTGGAACCGCACATGGAGAAGACCGACGCGGACGGCAAGGGCACGATCGTCCTGGCCACGGTCCGCGGCGACGTCCACGACATCGGCAAGAACCTCGTCGACATCATCCTGTCCAACAACGGCTACAACGTCGTCAACATCGGTATCAAGCAGCCCGTCTCCGCGATCCTGGAGGCCGCCGAGGAGCACCGCGCCGACGTCATCGGCATGTCGGGTCTCCTCGTGAAGTCCACCGTGATCATGAAGGAGAACCTCCAGGAGCTGAACGGCCGCGGCCTCGCCGCCCGCTTCCCCGTGATCCTCGGCGGCGCCGCCCTCACCAGGGCGTACGTCGAACAGGACCTCCACGAGCTGTACGAGGGCGAGGTGCGGTACGCCCGCGACGCCTTCGAGGGCCTGCGCCTCATGGACGCGCTCATGGGCGTCAAGCGGGGCGTCCCCGGAGCCGTACTCCCGCCGCTCAAGCAGCGGCGGGTACCGAAACGGGAGACGTCGGCCCCGGTCGCGGAGGTGCGGGAGCCCGAGCCGGCCGGCCGCTCCGACGTCGCCGCCGACAACCCCGTACCCGAGCCTCCCTTCCTCGGGACGCGGGTCGTCAAGGACATCCCGCTCGCCGCGTACGCCCCCTGGCTCGACGAGACGGCCCTCTTCAAGGGGCAGTGGGGCCTGAAGGACGAGGCGACCATCGAGGCGGAGGGCCGGCCACGGCTGCGGGCGCTGCTCGACCGTGTCGAGCGCGAGGGCCTCGTCGAAGCAGCCGTCGTCCACGGCTGGTTCCCCTGTGTGTCCAAGGGCGACGACCTGATCGTCCTGGACGAGGACGGAGGCGAGCGGACCCGCTTCTCCTTCCCCCGCCAGCAGCGGGGCCGCCGCCTCTGCCTGGCCGACTTCCACCGCGCCGAGGACTCCGGCGAGGTGGACGCGGTCGCCCTCCAGGTCGTCACCGTCGGCTCCCGCATCGGCGAGGAGACGGCCCGGCTCTTCGCCGCCGACGCCTACCGCGACTACCTCGAACTCCACGGCCTCTCCGTCCAGTTGGCGGAGGCGCTCGCCGAGTACTGGCACGCGCGGGTACGCGCCGACTGGGGTATCGGCGCCGCGGACCCGGCCGGCATCGCCGGCATGCTCCGCACCGAGTACCAGGGCTGCCGCTACTCCCTCGGCTACCCGGCCTGCCCCGACCTGGAGGACCGGGCGAAGATCGCCGCCCTCCTCCGCCCGGAGCGGATCGGCGTCGAGCTGTCGGAGGAGTACCAGCTGCACCCCGAGCAGTCGACGGACGCGATCGTCGTCCACCACCCCGAGGCGAGCTACTTCAACGCGGGAGGCCGCAGGTGAGCCCCACGTACTCCTTCGAGTTCTTCCCGCCGAAGACGGACAAGGGCGAGCGGACCCTGTGGGACGCGATCCGCCGGGTCGAGGCCCTGTCCCCGGACTTCGTCTCCGTGACGTACGGCGCGGGCGGCTCGTCCCGCGACCGGACCATCGACGTCACGAAGCGGATCGCGACCGAGACGACCCTGCGGCCGGTGGCGCACCTGACGGCCGTCGGGCACTCGGTCGCGGAACTGCGGGCCATCATCGGCGCGTATGCCGATGCCGGGGTACGGGACGTACTCGTCCTGCGCGGCGACCCGCCGGGCGATCCGCGCGGCGCGTGGACTCCGCACCCGCAGGGCTTCGCGTATGCCTACGAACTGGTGGAACTCGTCCGCTCGTTGGGCGAGTTCCGGATCGGCGTGGCCGCCTTCCCGGAAGGCCATCCGAGGTCGCCCGACCCGGCCTCCGACCTCGCCCACTTCGTCGCCAAGTGCCGTGCCGGCGCCGACTACGCCATCACGCAGATGTTCTTCGACCCGGAGGACTACCTGCGGCTGCGGGACCGGGTCGCGGCGGCCGGCTGCGACACCCCGATCATCCCGGAGATCATGCCGGCGACGGACGTACGCCAGATCCGGCGCTTCGCGGAGCTCAGCGACGCCGCCTTCCCCGAGGACCTGGCGCACCGCCTGGAGGCGGCGAAGGACGACCCGGCCGCGGCGTACCGCATCGGCGTGGAGCACGCCACGCAGATGGGTCTGCGACTCCTCGACGAGGGCGCGCCGGGCCTGCACTACATCACGCTGAACAAGTCGACGGCGGCCCTGGAAATCCACCGAACCATCATGAGCGCAAGGAGCGTTGTCCATGTCTGACGCCTTCACCTTCACCGACTACAAGGTCGCCGACATCTCCCTCGCCGAGTTCGGCCGCAAGGAGATCACCCTGGCGGAGCACGAGATGCCGGGCCTGATGTCCATCCGCCGGGAGTACGCGGCCACGCGGCCGCTGGCGGGCGCCCGGATCACCGGCTCCCTCCACATGACCGTGCAGACCGCCGTCCTCATCGAGACGCTCGTCGCGCTCGGCGCCGAGGTCCGCTGGGTGTCCTGCAACATCTACTCGACGCAGGACCACGCGGCCGCCGCGATCGCCGCCGCCGGCATCCCGGTCTTCGCCTGGAAGGGCGAGACCCTGGAGGAGTACTGGTGGTGCACCGAGCAGGCGCTGACCTGGCCCGGCGCCGACGGCCCCGCTGCGTCTGATGGCCGGTCCTCGTCCCTCGGCCCGAACATGATCCTGGACGACGGCGGTGACGCGACGGCCCTGGTCCACCTGGGTGTCGAGTACCGGAAGACCGGCAGGCTGCCCGAGGCGTCCAATGAGGAACTGACCGTCATGCGGGCCCTGTTGGAGAACAGCGAACTCGACTGGTCGACCATCGCCGCCGGCATCCGCGGCGTGACGGAGGAGACCACGACGGGCGTCCACCGCCTGTACGAGATGCACCGCGAGGGCGCGCTGCTCTTCCCGGCGATCAACGTGAACGACGCCGTGACGAAGTCGAAGTTCGACAACAAGTACGGCTGCCGGCACTCCCTCATCGACGGCATCAACCGCGCGACGGACGTGCTGATCGGCGGCAAGACGGCGGTCGTCTGCGGCTACGGCGACGTCGGCAAGGGCTCGGCGGAGTCGCTGCGCGGCCAGGGCGCCCGCGTGATCGTCACCGAGATCGACCCGATCTGCGCGCTCCAGGCGGCCATGGACGGCTACCAGGTGGCGACGCTGGAGGACGTGGTCGAGACGGCCGACATCTTCATCACGACCACCGGCAACAAGGACATCATCATGGCGTCCGACATCGCCCGCATGAAGCACCAGGCGATCGTCGGGAACATCGGCCACTTCGACAACGAGATCGACATGGCGGGCCTGGCGCGGATCCCGGGGATCGTGAAGGACGAGGTCAAGCCGCAGGTCCACACCTGGACGTTCGAAGACGGCAAGGTGGTCATCGTCCTGTCGGAAGGCCGCCTCCTCAACCTCGGCAACGCGACCGGCCACCCCTCCTTCGTCATGTCGAACTCCTTCGCCGACCAGACCCTCGCGCAGATCGAGCTGTACACGAAGCCGGAGGAGTACCCGGTGGACGTCTACACCCTCCCCAAGCACCTCGACGAGAAGGTGGCGCGACTGCACCTGGACGCCTTGGGCGTCCGCCTCACGACGCTCCGCCCCGAGCAGGCGTCGTACATCGGGGTCCCGGTGGAGGGCCCGTACAAGCCGGACCACTACCGCTACTGAGCCGGCATGTGTACGGACTGCACGGACGACACCCGTGACCCCTGGCTCCCGGACCGGCTCCTGACGACGGAGCGGGACCTGCTGATGCCGCTGCTGCGCCGCACGCCCCCGGAGGCGTACGAACTGCGCACCGCCTGCCCCGGCTGGACCGCCCGGCAGGTCGTCGCCCACTGCGGGGCGGCCCTCGTCCGCATCGTCGAGGACCGCCTGGAGGAAGGCGTGTTCCTGCCGGAGGCCAACGCGTGCGACGTGGCCGAACGCGAGGACTGGCCCCTCGGGCGGATCCTCGACGAACTCGAACGCGGCCTGACGGAGGCGGGCCCCGTCATCGCCGCCCGCGAGGACGGTCGGCTCGACGCCGTCGCGCTCGGCGAGTGGGTCCACGCCGGAGACGTCCGGGAGGCCTTCGGCGAACCCGGCGCGTACTGCGGCGACAGCCTCGACCTCGCGCTCCCCCTCCTCTCGGTCACGAGCCGCAAACGGGAGACGCCGCGCCTGATGGGCGTCCTGGAGGGCCGCGAACACCACCCCGTCGCCCTCGGCAACGAAATCGAGGGCCGGGAACCGGCCCGCTTCCACGGGGACGCGGCGACCCTGATCCGCATCTACTCGGGCCGCCCGCTGGTGCGCACGCGGTACGAACTGACGGGCGCGACGGAACACGAACTGCTGATCTACCGCTGACGAGGCGGGCCGCGCGGCCCGAGGACCGCTGGCCTCCGCCCGTGTGGGCCCGCGCCCTGCTGGGCGGCGCCTACCCCCGTGTGCCCACCCGTCCCGCCCCAGCGGAACGACTGCCCACAACGGGGGTGGGCACCGCCCAGTCCACAACGGTTGGGCACCGTCCAGACCGCGGACCCGCAGACGAAGGGAAGCCATGTTCACGCTCGACCGTCTCCTCCGCGCCGAGGCCCACGCGCGCCCCGACGAAACCGCCGTCGTGTTCGACGACGAGACGCTGACCTTCCGCGAGCTGGCGGAAGGCGCGGCCGTTCTCGCGGCACATCTCCGGAGCCTCGGGGCGACCGCCGACACCCGGATCGGTGTGCACGTCGATCCCTCGCTGGAGCTGGTCATCGGCGCGTGGGGCGTCGTCTGTTCCGGTGCCGCCTACGTCCCGCTCTCCCCGGAGTACCCCGAGGAGCGGCTCCGTTACATGATCGAGGACAGCGGCGCCCGCATCGTCTTCACGCAGGAACGCTTCAGCGCCCGCGTCGCCGAGCTCGCCCCGCCCGGGACGACCGTCGTCACCCTCAAGGACGCCGTCCAGCACGCCTGGCGCACGGCCGGCGAGGAACCCGAGCCGTACGCCGTCGCCGACACCGACCTCGCGTACGTCATCTACACCTCCGGCTCCACGGGCAGACCGAAGGGCGTCATGATCGAGCACCGTTCGATCGTCGCCCAGATGCGCTGGATGGCCGCCGAGCATCGACTCGGCCCGGCGGAGACCGTCTTACAGAAGACGCCGATGAGTTTCGACGCCGCCCAGTGGGAGATCCTCGCCCCCGCCGTCGGCGCCCGCGTGGCCGTCGGGCCGCCCGGCGTCTACCGGGATCCCGAGGCCCTGATCGATACCGTCCGCGCGCACGGCGCGACGATGCTCCAGGGCGTGCCGACCCTCCTCCAGGCCCTGGTCGACACCGAGCGCCTCGCCACCTGCACGTCCCTCCGCCGGGTCTACTCGGGCGGCGAGATCCTCTCCCGGAACCTCGCGGCGCAGCTCCTCGCCGAGTTGCCGGACGCCGAGCTGATCAACCTCTACGGCCCCACCGAGTGCACGATCAACGCCTCCTCGCACACGGTGGACCGCGAGACCCTGTCCAAAAGCCCGTCTGCGATACCCATCGGCAGACCGGCGCACGACACGACCTTCCACATACGCGACGGCGAGCTGTGCATCGGCGGGGTCCAGGTGGCGCGGGGGTACCTGGACCGGCCGGAGCTCACCGCCGAACGCTTCGTCACCACCGACACCGGCGAGCGCCTCTACCGCACGGGCGACCTGGCCCACTGGAACGAGGACGGCACCGTCCAGTTCGCGGGCCGCGCCGACAACCAGATCAAGCTGCGCGGCTTCCGCGTCGAGCTGGACGAGATCGCCCTCGCCATCGAGAACCACGACTGGGTGAAGAACGCGGCGGTCATCGTCAAGAACGAGCCCCGCACCGGCTTCCAGAACCTCGTCGCCTGCGTCGAGCTCTCCCCGAAGGAAGCCGCCCTGATGGACCAGGGCAACCACGGCGCCCACCACCAGTCCAAGGAGTCGAAGCTCCAGGTCAAGGCCCAGCTCTCCAACGCCGGCACCCGCGACGACGCCGACCTGGCCGGCCGCCCGGCCGTCGCCCTCCCGGGCCGCACCCCGACGGCCCGCATGCGCCGCACGGTCTTCGCCCGCAAGACGTACCGCTTCTACGAGGGAGGCGAGGTCACCCGCGCCGACGTCCTGGCGGCCCTGGCCCGCCGCCCCGAGGGCATCGGCTCCCGCCGGGTCGGCAGCCTCACCCTGGCCGACCTGGGTGAACTGCTGCGCTGGTTCGGCCAGTTCACGAGCGAGGAGCGGCTCCTCCCGAAGTACGGCTACGCCTCGCCCGGCGCGCTGTACGCCACGCAGCTGTCCGTGGAGGTGCGCGGCATCGCGGGCCTGGACCCGGGCACGTACTACTACCACCCGGTCCGCCACCAGCTGTACCTGACGGGCGAGCTCCCCGCCTCCGGTGAACCGGCCTCGCTCCGCTTCTCCTTCCACGGCAAGCGGTCCGCCATCGAGCCGGTCTACAAGAACAACATCCAGGAGGTCCTGGAGATCGAGACGGGCCACATGGTCGGCCTCTTCGAGGAGATCCTCCCGGGCTACGGCCTCGACATCCGCCCCGCCGACGACGGCACCTTCGAGGTGATCCCGTACGACGCGGAGGCCCCCGGGACCGACCCGGAGGTGGACGTCTATGTCCAGTCCCACGAGGGGGGCGGGATGCCGGACCTCCCGGCCGGTCAATACGCCTACTGCGACGGCGACTTGACTCTTCTCTCCCCCTCCCTCGTCGAGAAGAAGCACGTGATCGCCATCAACCAGGCGGTCTATGAGCGGGCCTCCCTCGGCATCACGGTGGTCAGCCGCACGCAGGACGTCCGGCGCGCCTATGTCGACCTGGGTCGCGCGCTCCAGCGCCTCCAACTCGGCGATCACGGCCTGGGGTTCATGTCCTCCGGCTACAGCTCGAAGTCGGGCCACCCGCTGCCGGCGGCCCGCCGCATGGACGAGATCCTCACGGCGGCGAACCGGCCGACGGGTCCCTCGTACTTCTTCGTCGGGGGCAGGGTCAGCGAGGAGCAGCGGCTCAGCGAGGGCATGTACGAGGACACGGTCCACATGAAGGGCCCGGCGGAGATGATCCGCGACGACCTCGTCCACCACCTGCCGGACTACATGATCCCGAACCGGGTCGTGGTCCTGGACCGGCTGCCCCTGTCGGCGAACGGCAAGGTGGACGCGAAGGCGCTCGGCGACCTGGCCGTGGTCAACGCCGGCCTGCACGGCCGCCCGCACGTCCTGCCGAGGACGCGCACGGAGGGCAGGCTCGCGGAGATCTGGGCGGCGGCGCTCAAGTACGAGGAGGTCGAGGCGGTCTCCGTCCTGGACGACTTCTTCGAGTCGGGCGGCAACTCGCTCATCGCCGTCGCCCTGATCACGCGCATCAACCGCGAGTTCGGCGCGCGGCTCCCGCTCCAGATCCTCTTCGAGTCGCCGACGATCGAGAAGCTCGCCCACCGGGTGGACGGCGCCGCCGCGGCCCCCGCCTCCCGGCTCGTACGGCTGCACGCGGCCGGCGCGCGGTCCCCGGTGTACTGCTGGCCGGGTCTCGGCGGCTACACGATGAACCTGCGGCACCTGGCCGAGGGGATCGGCATCGACCGCCCGGTCTACGGGGTGCAGGCCTACGGCATCAACCGGGGCGAGGAGCCGTACGCCACGATCCGCGAGATGGCGGCGGCCGACGTCGCCGCGATCCGCCGCCGCCAGCCCACCGGCCCGTACACCCTCTGGGGCTACTCCTTCGGCGCCCGGGTGGCCTTCGAGTCGGCGCACCTCCTGGAGGCGGCGGGGGAGCAGGTGGAGAACCTCTTCCTCATCGCCCCCGGCTCGCCGAAGGTCCGCTCGTCGGAGTCGGGCGGTGCCTCGTACGAGAACCCGGCGTTCGTGACGATCCTCTACTCGGTCTTCGCGGGCGAGATCGACCCGACGGTGACGGCGGAGGACCGCATGTCCTTCGTCTCCCTCGTGGCGGACCGTTTCCCCTCCCTCGACCCGGACTTGATCGCCCGGATCGTCGCGATCGTCGAGGAGACCTTCGAGTTCACGTACACCTTCAAGGAACTCACGGAGCGTCACGTGACCTGCCCCGTCACCCTCTTCAAGGCGGAGGGTGACGACTACTCCTTCCTGGAGAACGTCGAGGGCTGGTCGACCCGGCCCCCGACGGTGGTGGAGCTCGACGCGGACCACTACAGCCTCCTGCGTCAGCCCGACCTGAAGGAACTCGTCAAGAAGATCCGCTACCGGCTTGGCGAGTAGCGGCGCCCCCGGGGGGCCGTCAGCGCTCGCGCCGCCGCTGCTTGCGGTTCGGGCGGTGCGGGCGTCCGAGGGTGTCGAGGGCGCCCACGGCGGCGCGGATGTGCTCCGGCTCGCGCGGCGACCTCCCGCCCGAGCACCACCAGGCGACCTCCCCGTCGGTCACGCGCGAATGCATGCCGAGGCCGTGCTCGCCGCAGACGGGCCACGCCTGCCAGAGGAGCTCGCTGACGGTCTCCTGCGCGGCGTCCGCGACGGAAGCCACGGCGTCGGCGAGGGACGCCACGGCGTCGGCGTGCCCGTTCTCCGCGTCCGCTTCCAGACAGTTGCCCTGCCACTCGCCGTTGGCCATGGTCACGTAGAGGTCCTCGCCGCGCGCCCCGTCGAGGCCGTCGCCGTCGTCCCACGCGGGGAGCGCCATCAGCCGCAAGGGCTCCTGGTCGGGCAGGGTCGCCGCGAGGTCCCGGTTGACCAGGCCGAGGGCCTCCTCCCACAGCGGGTACTCGCCGGGGAGGACGGGGCGGGGTCGCGTCGGATCGGGGAAGTAGGTGTTCACGTCGGGCATCCTTCTTCTCCTCGGGAATCTCCGTAGTGGGCGGCCATCGCGGCGGCGCGGGCGCGCAGGGACGTGCGCAGCGACTCCGGGGCCAGGGCTTCCGCGTCCGTGCCGAGCTGCCACAGCGCCCATTCGGCGTGCCACGCGTCCTGGAAGGTGACTTCGAGGCGCAGCTGGCCGTCCGCGTCGGGTTCCTCCGCGCGGACGGCCAGCGCCTTGTCCAGCAGGTCCTCCCGCCGGGCCGGCGCCACCCGCACCAGGACGGTGAGGTGGCCGTCGGCGAGGAACCGCGCGGACCGCTCCCGCCAGATCCGGTCGAGATCGACCCGCTCCGGCCGCTCCGCCGTCTCGGGGAGCTCCTCGGCGGCCCGCACCCGCGACAGCCGGTAGGTGCGGTCCTCGCCGGCTTTCGTGGCCAGCAGGTAGCCCCGGTCGCGGACGGTGACCAGGCCGATCGGGTCCACCGTCCGCCACTGCGGTGTCCCGTCGCCGGCCGCCTCGTAGTGGATGCGCAGCTTGTGCCCGGCGAGTACGGCGCGCCTGACCACGGCCATGGTGGTGTCGGGGACTTCGTCGGTGACCAGCCGGCGGGAGAGCAGGTCGGTCTCCGGTTCGACGAGGAAGCGCTGGGCCGCGTCGCTCGCGGAGGCCCGGTGGCTCTCCGGCAGCGCGTCGACCACCTTCCGCCGGGCCGAGGCGAGTGCCGATCCGAGGCCGAACACCCGCTCGCCGCGGGCGGTTCCGGCGGCGAGGAGCGCGAGGGCCTCGTCGTGGTTCAGCCCGGTGAGCTCCGTACGGAACCCGGGCAGCAACGCGAACCCGCCGTGCCTCCCGCGCTCGGCGTAGACCGGGACGCCGGCCGCGGACAGCGCCTCGATGTCGCGGAGGACGGTACGGGTGGACACCTCCAGCTCGCGCGCGAGCGTGTCCGCTGTCAGCCGGCCGCGCTGGCGGAGCAGCAGCACCAGGGAGACCAGCCGGTCGGCACGCATCCCGGAACCCTATGCGAATACATGACACAGGGTGTCGTGATGCGCTGCGAAATTCGTTCATGCGACGTCGATCGACGAAGCGAACAGAACGTAATGCAAGGGGAGTTGACGTGGCGATGGAACGTACGGCGATCAATCCGGTGACGTGGTCGCAAGCGCTGGGATTCCATCAGGGCGAGGTCGTCTCCGGGCACGCCAGGACCCTGTACATCTCGGGCCAGACCGCGACGAACGACGAGGGCAAGCCGCAGCATGACGGCGACATGGCCGGGCAGTTGGCGCTGAGCGTCGACAACCTGGAGGCGGTGCTCGGCGAGGCCGGGATGACCCTCGCGAACCTCGTCCGGCTCAACGTCTACACGACCGACGTCGACGCGCTCTTCCAGCACTACGGGGTGCTGGCGGCCCGGCTGGGCGCGGAGCGGGTGGCGCCGACGTCGACGATGCTCGGGGTGACGCGACTGGCGATCCCCGGCCTGCTGGTCGAGCTGGAGGGAACGGCCGTGGCGTGAGGCGGTGTGGCCGCCCTGCCGCTCTCCCTTCGGTTCGAACCGTGGGGAGAGCGGCAGGGGGCACTACGCGCTCAGTCCAGGCAGAAGATGTTGTCCTCGGGGTCGCCCATCACGATGATCCCCTCGTTCTCCTCGTCGGCGTCGAGCCGGTACAGCCGCTTCGCACCGAGAGCCTCAAGCCGGGCGCACTCCACTTCGAGCGCGGCCATGCGCTCGTCCCCGGTCAGGCCGGTTGCCGAACGGACGTCCAAGTGCAGGCGGTTCTTCGTGTCGGGCTTCGCGTCCGGGACCTTCTGGAAGTAGATCCGCGGCCCCTTGCCGTCCGGATCCGTGATGGCCGCCCAGTCGTTCGGGTGCTCGCCCTCCGGCGCCGGCGGAATCCGGTAGTCCAGCACCTCGGCCCAGAACTCCGCCTGCGCGCGCGGGTCGACGCAGTCGTAGGTCACCTGGATTTCCTTGGCCATGAAGTCTCCGTACGCCTCGAAACCTGTCGTGCCGGCCGGCCGCCGGAACGCGCCGGTCATCCTCGCACCGCGCCCCGCGATCCGCGCAGTGATTTTCGGCGTAGCCCGTTCGGGGTCGGCCGCCGTGCGGGGCGGGGGAGTGGCTGTTCTGCTGGTCGGGACCCCACCCCGTACCGGCAGGAGCAGCAGCATGGCCGTCATCGTCACCGTCGAGATCCCCGGCGGCACCAAGGAGCAGTACGAGGAGACCACGAGGCTCCTGGAAGCCGAGGAGTGGTTCCCGCCGGCCGGGTTCATCGCCCACGCGGCCGGGCCGGACGGGTCCGGTGGCTGGCGGGTCGTCGACTTCTGGGACTCGGAGGACGACTTCCTCGCGTTCGTGGAGAGGGCCCGGCCGATCTTCGACCGGAACGGCGTCCGGTCGATGCTGCCGACGGTGCAGGAAGCCGTGAACGTGATCCTGAAGTAGGGAGCGCCGCTCCCTAAAACCCTTTGCGGGGCGGGGGCGTGGCCGCCAGGCTTCCGTCCCATGACCAGTCATCCTTCCCGCCCCGTCGCGGACCTGTTCTCCGCCGACGGGCGCCTCAGGGCGATCCCGCGCAGGCCCGCCCGCCGCGAGGCGCTGCTCGCGCACCTCGCCGCGACCCTCTTCGACGCGGACCGGTCGTACCGTGAGTCCGAGGTCAACGACGCCCTGCGCACCGTCCACGAGGACTTCTCGGCACTGCGCCGCTACCTCGTGATCGGCGGCTTCCTCGCCCGGACGAAGGACGGCGCGGACTACCGCCGACAGCAGCGGTCCGGCACCCCCGAAGGCGCGATCCCCGCCGTCGCGTGACGACCGCGGTGGTGGCCGGCCTGCTGGCCGGCTACGGCATCGCGATCCCGGTCGGCGCCGTCGGCGCCCACCTGGTGGCGGTCGCGGCGCGTTCCCCCTGGCGTACGGGGGCGGGCGCGGCGCTCGGCATCGCCGCCGCGGACGGGCTGTACGCCCTGCTCGCGGTCCTCGGGGGCGCGGCCCTCGTCCCCCTCCTCGCTCCCGTGGCGGCCCCGCTGCGCTGGGCCTCGGCCGTGGTCCTGGTGATCCTGGCGGTCCACTCCACGGTGACGGCCGTCCGTGCGTACCGTGCGGGCCCGAAGACCGTCGAGACCGCGCCACCGGCGCCGCGCCGCGCGTTCCTCACCTTCCTGGGGATCACGATCCTGAACCCCATGACGGTGGTCTACTTCACGGCCCTCGTCCTCGGCGGGCACTCGACGACGGGTGCGGCGGAGGCGACGGCCTTCGTCGTCGCCGCCTTCGCGGCCTCGGCGAGCTGGCAGCTCCTCCTCGCCACCGGCGGCACCCTCCTCGGCCACCTCGTCACGGGTCCTCGCGGCCGTCTGACGACGGCCCTGGCCTCGGGGCTGCTGATCGCGGCGCTGGCGGTGGGTCTTGTGATGTGACGGAGGACCGCCGGGACCGCCGTCAGTACCAGTCGGTGGTCGCGACACCGCCGCCGTCCATCGTCTCCATCGCCTGGGCGGTGATGCCCGCGTCGTTCACCATGGTGGTCCACCCCTTGGACCAGGCGGGGACCGAGGTCCAGGCGTAGTCGCCGTCGGTGTTGTGGACGTTGACGGTCGACCCGTTGGACTGGTTCGTCTTCCGTGCCCAGACGGCGCGGCAGGTTGGGCTGTACCGCAGCTCCACCCCGGTCCAGCCGGTGGCGACGGTCCGCGCGTCGTTCTGGCAGACGGTCGTGCCGGGGTCCTTGCCGTTGCAGCCCGCGGCGTAGCAGCTCGTCGCCGCCGAGGCGGGGGAGGCCACCCCCAGGATTCCGGTGGCGGTCAGTGCGGCCGCTCCGCCGAGCGTGACGATCTTCCTCGTCAGTGGACGCATGGCCCTCTTCCCTTCGCGCGGAACCGAGGCGGAGGGTGTTCCTTCGCCGGGTCTCGTTTCCGTCCGGTGGTGAGCACCCTCCCGGCCCGGAGCAACGGTCTGCCAACGGACGAGCAACGACGGGCAGTGGCACCCCCCCCGCGATGTCTCAGCGTCCGGAACCGGTTTGATTCAGGGCGGATCAGCAGGGAAGCTCCTGCGCTGATCGTCTGAATTTCGGGGGGAATCGTGACAGAGCAGGTACTCGGCGCGGGGCTGCGGCAGCGGCATCTGGCCATGATCGCGTTGGGCGGGGCCATCGGGGCCGGGCTCTTCGTCGGCTCCGGTTTCGGGATCGCGGCTGCCGGGCCCGGGATCCTCGTCTCGTACGGGATCGCCGGCGTCCTGACCGTGCTGGTGATGCGCATGCTGGGGGAGATGTCGGCGGCCCGCCCGGTCACCGGCTCCTTCGCCGAGCACGCGCGGTCGGCGTTCGGGCCGTGGGCCGGGCTCCTCGCCGGGTGGATGTACTGGGCGCTGCTCGTCGTGAGCGTCGCCGCCGAGGCCGTCGGCGCGGCGCACATCGTCGAGGGCTGGGTCCCGGCCGTGCCCGGCTGGGCGTGGGTGGCCGTCTTCATGACCGTGTTCACCGCGAGCAACCTCGGCGGCGTCCGGAACTTCGGCGAGCTGGAGTTCTGGTTCGCCGGCCTCAAGATCGCCGCGATCTGCGGTTTCCTCGTCCTCGGCGCCGTCGTGCTCGCGGGCCTCCTGCCCGGTCACCCCTCGCCCGGGACCGCGCACCTCACCGGCGACGGCGGCTTCCTGCCGCACGGCTGGTACGGCGTCGCCGTCGGCATGGTCGCGGCCGTCTTCGCCTTCGGCGGCCTGGAGACCGTGACCATCGCCGCGGCCGAGTGCGACGACCCGGTCCGCGCGGTCCGTTCCGGCGTACGGGCCGTCATGTGGCGGGTCGCCGTCTGCTACCTCGGCTCGATGGCGGTGATCGTCGCCCTCGTCCCGTGGAACGACCCCGCCGTGGCCGACGGCCCGTACGCCGCCGTCATGGCCCGCATCGGCGTCCCCGGCGCCGCCGACCTCATGAAGGCGGTCGTCCTCGTCGCGCTGCTGTCCGCGATGAACGCCAACATCTACGGCTCCTCGCGCATGCTGTTCGCCCTCGTGGGCCGCGGCGACGCACCCCGCACGCTCGGCCGGCTGCGTACGGGAGTCCCGTACGCGGCCGTCCTCGCCTCCGCCGCCTTCGGCTTCGTCTCGGTCGTCCTCAGCCTGCTCTGGCCGCGCACGGTCTTCCCGTTCCTGCTCAACTCGATCGGCGCCGCGATCCTCGTCGTCTGGGCGCTGATCGCCGCCTCCCACCTGCGCCTGCACGGCCCGTCCGTACGGTCCGTCGTCGCCCTCGCGGGGATCGGCGGGGTGCTGCTCTTCATGCTGGGCGACGCGGCGAGCCGCACCCAGCTCCTGACCACGGGGGCGTGGGCGGCGGGCCTGCTGGTGTGGGCCCGGTTCAGGAGCGTCAGGCGGTCGCGTACCGCGCCAGGAACAGATCCACTCCCGAGCTGATGACCCGCGTCAGCTCGGCGTCCTCGATCACCGCGTCGGGCGAGAAGGTACGCACGAGCTGCGGCACCCCCACCGTCACCGCGACGAGCTGCTGCACGGCGAGCTTCGGGTCCGGCGCGGCCAGGGCGCCGCGCGCGTTCAGCTCGGTGAAGGCCTCGACGAGCGGGCCGTTGTTCATGTCGTAGCTGACCCGGTACCAGAGCTGGCCGAGCTGCGGGAAACGGTCTATCTCGCCGATCACCAGGCGCCGCAGCGACATGATGTCGGGCCGCAGCAGGATCCGCGCCCAGTCGGTGGTGAGCCGGACGAGCGCGGCCCGCAGGTCGGGGGCGTCGGCGATGGTGGAGTTGGACGGCTCCAGGTCGGCGTACGTCTTCGGCAGGACACCGCCGATGACGGCGAGGAACAGGCGTTCCTTGCTGCCGAAGTGCTTGTAGATCGTCGCCTTGGAGACGCCGGATCCGCGGGTGATGGCGTCCATGGACGCCGCGGAGTACCCCTCGGCGAGGAACTCGGCGAGCGCGGCGTCGATGATCGCCTGGCGCTTGCGAGAGGCGGCGTCTGCGGGGTCCGGGATGATCGGGATCCCGTACTCGTCGGTGGCGCCCTGGGCGTCCTGTGCCTCGGCTCCCATGGCGGTGTCCTTAGCTGTGGTGGCGGGGGTCCGCCAGTATATGAACTGAACGGTTTGGTCTGCAAAGCTCGGCCCGACGTGACCTATACGAAGAAGCTGTCGTGGCGCTCGCAGAACTCGATCCGCTCGGCGTCGCTGAGGTCGGCCAGCTGCGTGATCGACTCGAAGTACTCCTCGCGGGGCGCGCCGGGGGCGAACAGCATGAGCATCGAGGCCGGTTCCGGGGCCTCGTTGCGGAAGGCGTGCAGGCCGCCGACGGGGACGTAGAGGTGGTCGCCGGAGGTGGCGGTGACCCACTGCTCCCCGTCGAACAGCCGCACGCTGCCGGAGAGGACGAAGAACGCCTCCGACATGGCCTTGTGGAAGTGGGTGCTCGGGCCGCCGGCCTCGGGCCCCATGTCCACGCGGTACAGGCCGTATTCGCCGTCCGTGGAGGTGTTGGTGGACAGGTAGTGGTACGCGGTGCCGCTGTCGCCGGAGCCCGAGACGAAGTCGGGCTCGGCGGTGGCGGGCCGGAAGCGGGCGGTGAGCTCGCCCTGTTCGCCGAAGTAGCGGGGGGCGGGGTAGGAGGGGTGGAGGAGGGACATGGGGAACTCCTGGGGTGCTTGGTGCTTGGTGCTCGGTGTGCGGTGTGCTGTGTGTGGGCTGAGGTTGGGGATCAGGCGCCTGTCAGAGCCTCCGCCAGGGCCGGGCCCGCCGCCACCCCGATGAGAAAGGCGAGGTTGAACAGCCCGATCGCGGTCCCGTGCCGTGCCTCCGGGAGCCGCCCGGTCGCCGGGCCGGTGAGCAGGCCCTGACCGCCGGCCGTGACGAGTGAGCTGGTCGCCGAGCCGATCAGGACCACCGCGGCCCAAGGCGCGAACGAGGCGAGGGCGGCGGCCGTCACGGAGCCCGCAGCGAGCAGGAGCCGTGTCCGGCGGGAGCCCAGGGCGGGGGCGGCGCGGACCAGCTGCCAGGAGAGGACGGCGCCGACCAGGGTGGCGATCGAGGCCGCCGCGCCGGTCTCGACACCGGTCCAGCCGGTGAGGTCGGCGACGCGGCGCGGAGCCGCGTACAGCAGGGCGAAGTTGACGGTGGAGAGCGCGAGCATGAGCCCGGCGGCGGCGCGGAAGCCGGGATCGCGCAGTACATCGAGGGGGAGCGCGGGGGTACGGGGCCGGTGCCCGCTCCCGGGCCCCGCCTCCGGCACGGCGCGGCCCGCGAGGCGCAGCGCCGGTATCAGGGCGAGCAGGCTGAGGAGCGGGAGCGCCAGGGCCGCGCGCCAGCCGAGGGCCCCGGCGACGGCGGCGCCGACGAAGAGGCCCGACGTGCCGCCGACGGCGCTGCCGATCGCGACGAGTCCGGGCGCCCGGCCCGTGCGGTCCCGGCCGGCGATCTGGAAGGCCGCGACGTTGAGGCCGGCCGCGCCCGCCGCCTCCAGGGCGCGCCCGGCGACGGTCAGCGGCAGGTTCGGGGCGGCGAGGGCGAGGGCCGCGCCCAGGACGAGGACGGCCGCGCCGGCCCGGACGGTCCCGGCGGGGCCGCGCCGCCCGCCGGCCGCGGACAGCAGGGGCGTACCGACCGCCATGCCGATCCCGTACGCGGTCAGCAGCCAGGCCGCCGTCCCCGGGGAGACGGCGAGTCCGCGGGCGGCCTCGGGCAGGGCCAGGGTCGGCCCGGAGACGCCCATCGCGGCGGGCGCGGCGAGCAGCGCGAGGACCAGGCCGCCGTAGGGGGCGGGGGCGGGGGTGGGGGCGCGTGCGGCGGTCTGGGGTGTGGCCATGCGTCGAATGAACTACACCATTCAGTTCACTGTCAAGACTGAACCGTTCCGTTGACAGACTGAACCGATCGGTTTAGCTTCTTGCTCGTCGAGATGCGACGACACGACATCCCACCCGAGGAGCCACCATGTCCACGTCCCCTTCCGCGTCCCCCGCCACGTCCCCGTCCACGATCCTGGCCATCTCCGGATCGCTCCGCGCCGACTCGCACAACACCCAACTGCTGCGCGCCGCCCAGAAGTTCAACACCGGCCAGGACATCGAGATCTACGAGGGCCTGCGCGAGATCCCGCCGTACGACCAGGACCTCGACACCCCCGAGCTGCGCCCCGCGGCCGTGAACGAGCTCCGCCGCCGCGTCCTGGAGGCGGACGGACTGCTCATCGCCACACCGGAGTTCAACTACTCCATCCCCGGCGTCCTCAAGAACGCGCTCGACTGGCTGAGCACCGACTGGACCCGCACCGAGGGCCTGCCCCTGAACCGCAAGCCCACCGCGATCCTCGGCGCCGCGCCCACCAACTTCGGCACCGTCCGCGCGCAGCTCGCGCTGCGCCAGGTCTTCGTCTGGACGGACAGCGACGTCGTCGTGAAGCCGGAGATCCACGTGTTCCGCTCGCACGAGCGCTTCGACGCGGAGGGCAACCTCACCGACGAGGTGACGATCGAGCTGCTCCAGCTCCTGCTGAACAACCTTCAGTCGAAGGTCGACGCGGCGAAGGCAGGTGCGTGACCGCCGGGTCGGAGCGGCAGGTGCGCGGCGAGTCGCTGCCACTGCCGTACGGACGGGGAGCCGGGTGCGGTGGTCACCAGATGGAGGCTGACGTGGTCGGCTCCCGCGTCGAAGTGTTCTTGGACGCGGCGGGCGATGTCCTCGGCGCGGCCGTGGGCCACCAGCGCGTCGACCAGCCGGCCGTCGAGCGCGTCGGGGTTCTCGTACCCGAGTCCGCGGAGCAGGCCGCGGCGGTTCGGCAGGGCGGCTTCAGCCGTGGTGCGGGCCGGATCGGTGGTGTCCGCGTGGCCGTCGCCCAGCACGCAGAGCTGTGTGACGGCCAGGAGGCCGTCGTCCCCGAGAGCGGTCCTGGCCGCGCGGGTGTACTCGACGGGCATGCCCAACACCGTCGCCCCTTCGGCGCGTTCGGCGGCGAGGGCGAGCATGTCGGGGTCCAGTGCGGCGAGTACGCGGCGCGGTGAGCCGGCCGCGCCGGGCGGCCCGAACGGGGCGCCGTCCAGCGCGTCGAGGTAGGCGCGCATGGCGACCGGGGCCGGGCCGAACCGGTGGCCGCGGACGTCCTGGGCCAGGCTCGGGTGGCTCTCCCACAGGCCGAGCAGGAATCGTCCGGGGAACGCCTCCTCCAGGGTGCGCTGCGCGGCGGCGGCCGTGACCGGGTCCCGGGCGTAGATGTCGGTCATGCCGGAGGCGACGGTGATGCGGCGGGTGGCCGCCAGGAGGATCGCGGCCTGTGCCATGGCCTCCCTCCCCGTGGTCTCGGGGAACCACAGCGTGCCGAAGCCGAGGCCCTCGATCGCGACGGCGGCCTCGCGGACCTCCCGTGTGGAGAGGTGGTCGAAGTTCCCCGCCCAGATCCCGATGCGACCGATGAGCTCGCGGCTGTGCGTGAGGGCGTTCACGCGTCCTGCCCGGCGGTGCGTACGGAGTCGGCGTACGGCGAATCGAGGAACGCGGCGATCCGGGACGCGCCGGTGCGCTCCAGCCACGTGCGGAAGTCCATCGTGCCGGGGTGGATCTCCCGGGTGGCGGAGACGTCCGCGCGGTAACCGTGTTCGTTGAGCCACTCGTTGGCGTAGGCGAAGTCCTCGCTCAGGGCCCGGATCGCGTCGATCGGGACCTGAACGTAGGGCAGCGTGATGCCGAGTGCCCGACCGATGGCCTCGGCGATCCGCACCGGCGTGAGTTCGTCCCCGGCCAGGGCGACGGCCCGGCCGATCCACTCCTCCGGCCGGGAGAACGCCAGCGCGGCGACGGCGCCGACGTCGTCGACGGCCATGAACTGCTGGGGAACCTCGGGCGCGAGCCCGGTCGACAGGTTCCCGTCGCGCAGCGCGTATCCGCCGGTGAGGTTCTCCATGAAGGACACCGGCCTCAAGATCGTGGCGGGCAGGCCGAGTTCGGCGATGTGCCGCTCGATCCGCCACTTGCTGACCAGGTTCGCCGGCAGCTTTTCGTCGAGATGCCGGTCCGCTCCGGCGACCGAGGTGAAGACGAGGTGCGCGATGCCCGCGGCGTGCGCGGCCTCGGCGACGTTCACCCCCCAGCGCACCTCGTCCTCGCTGGTGAAGTCCGGCGCCGTGCCGGGTGAGCCGACGGTGGGCTGGACGCTGAACAGGCCCCAGGCGCCCTCGGCCGCGGCGGTCAGGGAGTCGACGTCCTCCATCCGGGCCCGGACGGGCTGTGCGCCGGCCCGCGCCAGTGCCGTGGCCCGCGGCCCGTCCGGGTCGCGTGTCAGTGCACGGACCTGCCAGCCGTCGCGGAGCAGGTGGTGTGTCACGGCTCTGCCCTGGAGGCCGGTCGCACCCGCGACCGCGACGGTCCCCCGATGCGCCTTCACGTTCCTCATCACCCTCAACTCCCCTGCGTCCGTGCGGAAAGGGAGCCATCCCCGTAAGTGGGGTGGCCCTCCGTTTCTCGTTCGCTACGATATGGAGGACCACCCCGTTTAACAAGTCGTCAGGAGTGCCCGTGTCGAAGGACGCCGCCACCCCGCTCCGCCGGCCGATGCGGGCCGACGCGCGCCGCAACCTCGACAAGATCGTGGCCGCCGCCGGGGCCGTGATCGCCGAGCGCGGCGCCGAGGCCTCCCTGGAGGAGGTCGCCCGCCGGGCAGGGGTCGGCTCGGCCACCCTGCACCGCCACTTCCCCTCCCGGCAGGCTCTGTTGGAGGCGGTCTTCAAGGACCGGGTGGAGACGCTGTGCGCGAAGGCGGACGATCTCCTCGCCGACCCGGAAGCGGACCCGGGTCAGGCCCTGGCCACCTGGCTGCACGCCGTCGCCGCGCACGCCGTGGCCAACCGGGGACTGGGATCCTCGCTGATGCGCGACGCGGATCCGGCGCTGGGCGAGACCTGCCACGACATGATCACCACTGCCGGAGACGCCCTCCTCGCCCGCGCCCGGGCGGCGGGCGCCGTGCGCCCCGGGGTCACCGTCACCCGGCTCCTGAAGCTCGTCGGCGCCATCGCCCTCGCCACCGAGCGTGACGCCGACGGCCCTGCCGAGGCCGAACTCCTGCTGAGGCTCGCCATCGACGGCGTACGCACGCGCTGACGCCTCCCGCGCCTGCATCGACGCCTCCCGCGCCGCATCCGTCATGATCACGCCGTGGCGCCCACCAATCGGATCATCGGTGCCGCCTGGAGCAGTGAGCGGAAACGATCACCGCTTCAGGGCGGCCGCCCCCGTGACCGCCAGCCCCGCGACCACCAGGACCGCGCCCGCCGCGAGCACTCCCCGGCAGGAGCGGTACGAGAGGACCGACCAGCTCGAACGGGCGGACAGGAGCGAGCCGGCGCTCGCCCAGGAGCCGACGGAGCCGATGGACAGGGCCGAGCCGACCGAGCCGACGGAGAGGAACGAGCCGACCGAGCCGATCGACAGCGTCGAGCCGACCGACCCGACGGACAGGAACGAGTCCCGCGACCAGAGGGACAGGGATGAGTCGCACCGCATGGCCATACTCCGATCCTAGGCTTCGGCGGCGACCGATGAGTTTTCCCGAGGTCCGCGGTCATAGTGGGCAGTGGGCGCGCGGCGCCGAGAAACGAAGAGCAGTACCGAGTCACCGAGACACCGAGGGATCGACATGCGCACTCTGATCAGCACCGCCTTCATCTCGCTCGACGGCGTCGTGGAGGGCCCGGGCGGCGAGCCCGGCTACCGGAACTCCGGCTGGACCTTCAAGGACGTCGAGTTCCTGCCCGAGGCCTACGAGATCAAGGGCCGGGAGCAGAAGGAGGCCGCCGCGATGCTGCTGGGCCGGACGAGCTACGAGGCCTTCAGCCCCGTGTGGCCCGGCATGGAGGAGTTCGCCGACTACAAGGTGATGCCGAAGTACGTCGTCTCCACCACGCTCACCGAGGACGACCTCGTCTCGAACTGGGGCGAGACCACGATCCTGCGCTCCCTCGACGAGGTCGCCGCGCTGAAGGAGACCGAGGGCGGCCCGATCATCGTCCACGGCAGCGCCACCCTGAACCAGGCCCTCTCGGACGCGGGCCTGATCGACCGCTACCACCTGCTCGTCTTCCCGCTGCTCCTCGGCGCCGGCAAGCGGCTCTTCAGCACCACCGACAAGGACACCCAGAAGCTGAAGCTGGTCGAGCACGAGGTCTACGCCAACGGTCTGCAGAAGCAGGTCTTCGACGTCGTCCGCTGACGACTGCCCGCAGACCGCCGGCACAGGGGCTGAGTCAGTCCAGCCGGCCCAGGCGATCCCTGTTGGCCTCGTCGGTCTTCTGCTGGTCGGTGGAGATGCCGAGGACCAGGTCCCGCAGCGGACCGTCCAGGTGGTTGGCGAGCGCGCGGGTGGCGCCGTCGAGGTCGTCGAGCAGCGGGGCGTAGTCGGCGGTGATCGACGCGCCCAGGGAGCCGCCGGCGGAGAGCGTGTCCAGGTCGAACCGGGCGCGGGCGAGTGCCTGCGTCGTCCGGCCGTAGAGCTTCTCGGCGGCCGCGGCGAGGCTGTTGGCGGCGCGCTTGTGCTCGTCGTGGTCGAGGAAGATGTTCCACTGCCCCGCGTTCGTCCCCACCTGGGGGCTGCCGTGCTGCCCGCGCATCCCCGCGCTTCCGCCCGGACCGCCCACCCCGTCCCCTCCGCCCCCGTCGTCCCCGCGCATCCCCGAGCTGCCGCCGGCCGCACCTGCGATCCCCGCGGCGACACCGGCACCGACGCCGATGCCGTTGGCGACGCCGCCACCGGCGCCGATGCCGTTCGCGACGCCGCCACCGGCGCCGATGCCCCGGCCGAGGCCTCCCTCCGCGCCGCCCAGGAGGCCGGCGAGGGTGGAGGGGATGCTCCCGAGCGTGGCGACGTCCGGGTCGCCCTGCGCGCGGGCCGCGCCCGCCTTGGTCTCGGAGAGGGCCGTCTTCGCGTTCGCCTGGAGGTCCTGCCGGGTGATGTCGGCCTGCCGCTCCATGAGCATGGTGTGCTGGGCGTCGTTGGAGGCGCCGGAGCCCGAGGTCGAGAGGTGGGCGATCAGGTCCTGGGCCCGGTGCTTCCCGACGACGATGGTGTCGCCGGAGGCCTGGATCTCGGCGGCGATCGCGATGGCGGCCCTGGTCGTCTGACCGAAGTACGCGTGGACGCGGGACCAGTGCGCTTCGAGCGCCTTCAGCGCCTCGCCCTTGCCGCTGGAGACCAGGCGCTGGACGGCTTTGGTGGCGTCGGCCCCGTCGTTCTCCAGCGACGACGCGTACGAGCGCAGGCTGCCGTCTGCGGCGGAGGAGCCGTCCTCGTTCGCTTCGATCCAGGGCAGGGCGTACTGGTCGACGAGAGCTTGTTCGCCGGCCGTCGGTTCGATCGCCATGTCGGAACTCCCCCTGGTGTACCGAGTGTTGGGCGAAAACCGTCTCACGCACCCCGTGCCGCCACAAGAAGTCCGCGAGGCGCGCGGCTCAGTCGATGTGCACGATCTGGAAGGCCTCCGCCATCCGGCCCGGCGGCAGTCCGCCCGCCGTCGCGTGCTCGCCGAGCCAGTCGCGGAGCAGGCCGGCGAGGTCGTCGAAGTGGGCCGTCTGGGAGGTGTGGATGCGCAGTGCCTGGACCTTGCGTTCGAAGACCGGGGTGACGTCCACGTACTGGTTGGGGGTGGGGCCGGTCATCAGCCACAGCTCGTGGACGGTCCACGGCTCCAGGCCCTCCTCCTTGAGGAGCTCCGCGTGCGCGAAGGGGTTGCGGGCCTCGGGGTAGATGGCGCGCAGGCAGGCGTCCCCGACCGCGCGGTGGTCGGGGTGGAGGTCGGCGACGCGCGCCCAGTTGATCTCGGGGGAGGGGATGATGGCCCGCTGCGGGCGTACTTCGCGGATGACCCGGCACAGGTCGCGCCGCAGCTCGACGGAGGCCTCGACGAAGCTGTCGGGGTAGCCGAGGAAGCGGACGTCGGCGACGCCGCTGAGCTTCGCCGAGTGGACCTGCTCCGCGCGGCGCAGATCCGCCATCGCCTGCCGGGGGAGCTGTTCGTCGTAACCGCCGGCGCCGCCGTCCGTGACGATGCAGTACGTGACGCGGGTGCCGCGCTCGATCCACTGCATGACGGTGCCGCTGACGCAGAACTCGATGTCGTCCGGGTGCGCGGCCACGACCAGCAGGGATGCGGGTGCGCCGCGGCCCCTCTCGAAATCCTCCATGTCCCTCATGAGGCAAGCCTGTTGGGGTGGCGGGAGCGTCGCAAGGCCAACCCGTGGCGTGAACTGGACATGGCACTTACGCGCCATTCAAAAACTTGGTAGATTCAAATCATTGGGTGCGACCAGTGTGAGATGGACAGTGACTTCGGAATACGGAGGCGACCGCCATGTGCAGGATTCTCGGCACCATCGCCGCGGGAGCGGACCGCCCGGACCCCGCCGAGCTCGCGGCGGTCTCGGCCCGCCAGCGCCACGGCGGCCCCGACGAGCACCACGTGCTCACCGGGCCCGGCTGGTCGCTCGGCTGCGACCGGCTCGCCGTGACCGACCCGTGCGGCGGGCAGCAGCCCTACCGGCTGCCGCACCTCCCCGGCATCCTCGCCGTGCTCAACGGCGAGATCTACAACCACGCCGAACTGCGCCGCGCGCTCGCCGCCCGCGGCCACCGCTTCCCCGACCGCTGCGACGGCACCGTGCTCCCCGCGCTCTACGCCGAGTACGGCCCCGCCTTCGCCGAGCACCTCGACGGCATGTTCGCCGTCGCGATCCTCGACCTCCGACCCGGCAGCGCCCAACTCGTCCTCGCCGTCGACGACATGGGCATGAAGCCGGTGTACTTCCACCACGACCCGTACGACGGCTCCACCCGCTTCGCCTCCGAGATCCCCGCGCTCCTCGCCTTCGAAGGGGTACGGATCTCCCCGCGCGACGACGCCCTGGACACGGTCCTCGCCACGCGCACGCCGTTCTCGACGCACACGGCCCTCGACGGCGTGAGCGTGCTGCCGCCGGGAGCCACGGCGCTGGTACGCCCGGGATCGCCCCCGGTGGTACGACGCAGAGGCCCCCGGGCGGGCACCCCGGGAGGCACCACCCACGCGACCCACGCGACCCACGCCACCCCCGCCACCCATGACACGCAGGACATCCTGCGTCACGAGGTCCGGAGGCTCGCCCACGCCGAGGTGCCCGTCTGCGCGATCACCAGCGGCGGCCTCGACTCCGGCCTCGTCACCGCGCTCGCCGCCGAGCACGCCCGCGAGACCGGCGCGCCGCCGCTGCACACCTTCCACCTCACCTACCGGGGCAAGTGGCCCGACTCCGAAGCCGCGTTCGCCCGCTCCGTCGCACGCCGGGCCCGGACCGTCCACCACGAGGTCTCCGTCGACCCCGACGAGCTCTCCTCCCTCCTCACCCGGACCGTCCGCCACCTCGGCCAGCCCAACGCCGACCCCATCACCCTCTCCACGTACGCGCTCTTCCGCGCCGTCCGGCAGAACGGCTTCACCGTCGCGCTCGCCGGCGACGGCGCCGACGAACTCTTCGGCGGCTACGACCGGATGCGGGCCGCGCTGGCAGCGCCCGCCGGGGCGGACTGGGCCGGGGCGTACGCGGACGCCCTGTCGGCCGCGCCGCGGCTGCTCCGCGACCACCTCTACACGGCCAACTACCGCGCCCACATCGCCGATCAGGGCTCCGCCGCCGACCGCATCGAGCAGGAGCTGCGCTCCGCCGAGGCCGTCGGCGCGGACCGGCTCACCGCGATGACCGCCTTCGAGACGCGCTGGCGACTCCCCGCGTACCACCTGCGGCGCGTGGACCACCTGTCCATGGCGTGGGCGGTGGAAGCCCGGATGCCCTTCTGCCAGCCGTCGGTAGTAGCGCACGCGAGGGGGCTCCCGACCGCCGCACGGACGGGCAAGCGAGCACTGTACGAAGCGGGCACCGAGCTCCTCCCCGCAGGCGTCCTCCGCCGCCCCAAACAACCCTTCACGCTCCCGCTCGCGGCGATGCTCGCCCCCGGCAGCCCGCTCCTCGACACCGTCCGCGACCTCCTCTCCCCGGCCCGCCTCGTCCTCGGCGGCAAGGTCCGCGCCGACCGCGTCCAAAAACTCCTCACCCGCCACCTCGAACGCCCCTCCCACCACGACGCCCTGGCCCTCTGGGCCCTGGCCGTCCACGAACTCTGGACGGAGGTCGTACAGGGCATGCGAATCCCGGTGGGCTGTGCGGCCTGACCCCGAGGGCCCCGAACCACTGGGTGCTGCCGAGCCCTCCTGCGCCGCGCCGGGGCCCGCGCCCGAGCTGTGCCCCGCGCCTTCGCCCGGCTGCGCCTCGGGGGGCCTTCGCCCCGCCCGTGTGGGCAATCGTCCCGCTGGGGCGGGACGGGTGGGCACACGGGACGGCGCCCTTGGCGGCGCCCTCGCCCCCCTGTCCCGCACCACCGGAGCCCGCACCGTTCAGGACCCCGCACGTGGTCGTGGGCTACAGGGGGCGGAGGCGCCCGCGAAGGCGCCGTCCGTTGTGCCCACCCGTTCCGCCCCGGCGGAACGTATGCCCACAACGGCCGGGGCCCGGAACGGGCAGGCGCCCGCAACGGTCGGGGCCCGGAACGGTCAGGCGCCCGCGACGGATGAGGCCCGCATCGGGGCCCGGCGCGCCACGGCGCACCGCAGGGGCACCAGCTCCGCAGACACCGTCCTCGCCACCGTCGTCCGTGCCGAGGACGCCCCCGGTCCCACCCTCGTCCTGCGTCTCGACCAACTCCCCGTCGGGGCGCTCGCGCTCGGGGGCGAGTTGGCGCGATTGCGCCAGGCGCTCGCCGGGACGGCGTACGCGGACCTGCACAAGATCGCCCTGTACGGGCCCGCCATCCGTACCGGGACCGGTACCAGCGCCGGGCCCGCCATCCGTACCGGCCCCGGCACCGGGCCCGCCATCCGTACCGGCCGCGGCCCCGGCCCCACCCCCCGCCCCGATCTCGGCTACCGCTTCGTCCAAGCCCTCCCCGACCGCGCCTTCGACTTCCGGGCCGGCTGCGGTCATTCCCTCCTCGCCTGCGTCGTCGCGGACGGCCGCCCCGGACCCGTCACCGTCCATGCCGTGACCACCGGCGACACGGTGCTCAGCGAACGCGAGCCGCAGGACGGTGCGGCCGGCCACGCCTACACCCTCTCCTTCCTCAAGCCGCCGACCGCCCCCGGCACCCTCCCCACCGGTCGCCCCGTCGACGTCCTCCTCGGCGTGCCCGTCTCGCTCGTGCGGTACGGCAATCCGTACGTGTTCGTCGATGCCTGCCAATTCCCCGAAGACGAGGCCGCCCTCCGGCACCACCTCCTCGCCCTCCGCGCCGAGGCCGCCCGCGTCCTCGGGTATCCGCCCCGCTCCGCCCTCCCCAAGATCGCCGCCTTCGCCGCGGGACCCGAAGGGGTGGCCGTCCGGGCGCTCACGGTCGGCGGCTGGCATCCGCGGCTCGCGCTCACCGGGGCCGCCGCACTCGCCGCCGCCGGCGCGATCGACGGGACCGTCGTGCCCGCGCCGACCGGCCCCGTCCGCACCCCCGGCGGTACTGTGACCGTCTCCACCGCGCCGGACCGGGTGCGCGTCCACCACAAGCGGGCCACCGTCCTCGGGCGGCTGGAACTGCCGTGGCGTATCCACGCAACGGCGTGAACGCGCACCCCTCTCGCCGGGCCCGCCGTGTCGTTTCTCTGCCACGCTGAAATGGACCGGCAATCGGTATCCGTGGGGAGAGCAGACACAGATGAAATTCGAGAATCTGCGTGTCGTCGTGACCGGAGCGTCCCGCTATTTCGGTCGCGCGCTCGCCGTCGGATTCGCGCACCTCGGTGCCGAGGTCTACGTATCGGCGCGGACCGTCGAGGCCGCCGAACGCACCCGTACGGAAGTCATGGGATCGGCCCGTGACCGCATCCACGCCTTCGGCTGTGACCTGAGCAAGCCTGCCGAGATCCGGGAGTTCGCCGCCCGCGTCGGCGAACGCACGGACCGGGTCGACCTGTTGGTCAACAACGGCGCGCGCTGGCTCGACGGCATGGACCTGGAGGCCGCCAGCGACCGCGAGATCGTCGAGACGATCGAGTCGACGGCCGGCGGCACGGTCCTCATGGTGAAGCACTTCCTGCCGCTGCTGCGCGGCTCGCTGCGGCCCGACATCGTCAACATGGTCGCCGTCCGCGACGCCGAGGGCGCCTCCGCGGCGACCGCCGGCGCCGCCCACGAGGCCTTCTGGGCGGCGAAGAGCGCGCAGGCCGGTTTCGCCGACATCCTCTCGCGCCGCCTCCGCCCTTCCGGCGTCCGCGTCTTCTCGCTCTTCCCGCCGGACTTCTCCACCTCGGACCCGCGGTTCGCGGAATGGGACGGCTCGAATCCGGACGGAATAGCGCCCGACGAGAAGCTGACCACCCAGGCCCTTTTCGAATGCATCGTGTACGCCGTCGAGCAGCCGCGTGACTGCTTCATCCGCTCCTTCCACTTCGAACCGCGCTGAGCCCACCGCACCACAGCGTCAAGGAGGTTCCAGCCCCATGAGCACCCCCGTCTGGATCACCGCGACCCCTCCCGCCACCCACGGCGAACTCCACATCGGCCATCTCGCCGGGCCGTACGTCGCCGCCGACGTCCTCACCCGCTATCTGCGGGCCGAGGGGGAGGCGGTCCGGTTCACCACCGGCACCGCCGACCACGCCAGCTCCGTCGAGGTCCGCGCGCTGCGCCACAACCGCAAGCCCGAGGAGGTCGCGGAGGGCTACCGTGCCGCGATCACCGCCGACTGGCTGCGCTCGGGTGTGGAGTTCGACCACATCGTGCGTCCGCGGCGCGACAAGGGCTACGGACGCTGGGTGCAGGACCTCTTCAGCAGACTGTTCGCGCAGGGGGTCATCGCCCCGCGCACCCGCCTCCTGCCCTACTGCGAGCCGTGCGACCGCTGGCTGTACGGGGCGCACGCCACCGGCAGCTGCCCGCACTGCGGTGCGGACAGCGACGGCGGCATGTGCCACGAGTGCGCCCGCCCGAACGACGGCGGGGACCTCATCTCGGCGCGCTGCGCGGTCTGCGACACCCCGGCGGTGGCCCGCCGCTGCCGCCGGCTGTACGTGCCCCTGGAGCCGTTCCGGGAGACGCTCGCCGAGTACTGGGCGACGGCGGGGCTCCCGCCCCGGCTCGCCGCCCTGTGCGAGTCGCTCGTCGAGGACGGGCTGCCGGACATCGCCGTCGGCCACCCCGCCGAGTGGGGCCTTCCGGTGCCGGTCGACGGCTTCCCCGACCACAGGATCGACGGCTGTTTCGAGGCCGCGGCGATGCACCTCTTCGGCTACGACACGAAGGGCCCACTGCCCCGCCGCGCCATCCACTTCTGCGGCTTCGGGCACGCCTTCTGCCACGCGGTGCTGCTGCCGGTGCTGCTCCTCGCGCAGGACATCAAGCTGCCGCAGGACTTCAACGTCAACGAGTCGTACGTGATCGAGGAAGGCGTCCAGGAGGGCAACGTCTGGGCGCTCGACCTCCTCACCGAGTACGGCTCCGACACCCTCCGCCGGCACGTCCTCCAGGCCCGCCCGCTGGGACGCAGGACCGTCTTCCAGCGGGAGAGGCTCGCGGCGGCCCGCCGGGAGCTGGACGAGAGCTGGAACAGCTGGCTCGGGCGGCTCTTCTCCTCCGTACGGGAGGAGTGCGGCGGGCTCGCCCCGCAGGCGCTGCCGGGCGGCACGGGCTGGGAGATCCTGGAGCGGCGGCTCCACCGAGGTGTGGACGACCTGCGCGAGGCGTACGGCCCCGACGCGTTCGACCCGCGCCGGGCGGTCGCCGTCCTCGACGAGATGGTCCGCTCGGTGGCCGACTTCGGTCACGTCAACGCGCACGAGCGGTGCCGGCCCAGTACCTCCTGCCGTCATCTTCCGGCGCTGGCCGCGCAGTTGGCGGTGGCCTCGGCGCTCTCCGCGTGGGCGCGGCCGGTGATGCCGGAGGGTGCGGACCGGCTCGCGTCGGCGCTCCAGGTGCTGCCGGGCCGGCCGGTCGACTGGCACGCGCTGATGGGCCCCCTTCCGGGGACCCGGCTCGCGCCGCCCTCGGGCCCGGTCTTCGGGTTCTGAACCCCTCCCGACCGCTCCTCTCCTCCCGACCACCCTTCCGACCTCCTACTACTAAGCAACTAAGTACATCCGCATCCAAGTGAGCAAGCGTTCCGTTCGATTCCTCCCTGTCGCGTGACCGTGCGCGCGCGAGCGACGCGCAGGGACACGTGGCCCCACTCCACAGGAGCTCCACGTGTCCCTGCGCGTCGCCATGCTCAGCGTCCACACCTCCCCGCTCCACCAGCCCGGGACGGGGGACGCCGGCGGGATGAACGTCTATATGGTCGAACTCTCCCGCGCCCTCGCCGAACTGGGCGTGGAGGTCGACCTGTTCACCCGCTGCCGGGGTGAGGGGCTGCCCCCGCTCGTCGAGCTCGCCCCCGGGGTCCGGGTCCGTCATCTGCACGCCGGGCCGCGCGGGCCGCTGCCCAAGGAGGCCATGCCGGACCTCGTCGTGCCCTTCTCGCTGGCCCTGCTGAAGGAGGACCGGCGCTACGACCTGGTCCACTCGCACTACTGGCTCTCCGGCCAGGCGGGCCGGATCGCCTCGGTCGGCTGGCGGATCCCGCTCGTGCACACCGCCCACACCCTGGCCCGCGTGAAGAACGCCTCGCTCGCCGAGGGCGACACCCCCGAGCCCGAGCTCCGCGTCCGCGGGGAACTCCAAGTGGTCGGCTCCGCCGACCGGTTGATCGCCAATACGACCGACGAGGCGGAGGCGCTGCGCACGCTGTACGGAGCGGCGGGGGAGCGGACCGAGGTCGTGCGCCCCGGGGTCGACCTGCGGACCTTTCGGCCGGCTGGGGGTACCTCCCGGGCCGAAGGCTCCGGGGGAGGCCGGGTGGCGGCGCGGGCCCGGCTCGGGCTCCCCGTCGACGCGTTCATCCCGCTCTACGCCGGCCGCATACAGCCACTGAAGGGCCCGGACGTGCTGGTCCGGGCCATCGCGGAACTGCTGCGGCAGGAGCCGGGGTTGCACCGCAGGCTGCTGGTGCCGGTGGTGGGCGGCCACTCGGGCGCGACCCGGGAGGGGACGGCCTGGAAGCTGGCGGGGGAGCTGGGCGTCACCGATGTGCTGCGGTCCTGCCCGCCCGTACCGCAGGAGGAGCTGGCGGACTGGTACCGGGCGGCGGACGTGCTCGTGGTGCCCTCGCGCAGCGAGTCCTTCGGCCTGGTGGCCCTGGAGGCGCAGGCCTGCGGGACTCCGGTGCTCGCGGCGGCGGTCGGCGGGCTGCCGACGGCGGTGTGGGACGGGGTGACGGGGCTCCTGGTGCACGGCCACGACCCGGTGGAGTACGCGCGCCGGCTGCGGTGGTTCGCGGCGCACCCGGAGGCGGTGGAGTCGATGGGGGAGGCGGCGGTCCGCCACGCGCGTGGGATGAGCTGGCGTGCCTCCGCCACCCGGACCGTCGAGGTGTACCGGGAGGCGTTGGCGGAGGGGCTGGGCCAGGGGGTGGGGCAGGGGCGGCGGCACGCCCCTGCCCCGGCGGCCTCTCTCTCCTGGAGGAACGAGAAGGCCGTGGCTCAAGTCTAGCATCACTTTTGGTTCGACCAAAGATATGCAAGACTCCGGATTCTTCAATTCCGTTGCTGTGCAGGCATATTGACGCATCCACGCCATGGCGAGTCCACGCACAGAGAATCCCTGGATCGGATTCCGGGGCGGGGACAGAATGGAGATGTCTTCAGGGAACGCCCGGCGGCACGGGCCCCGGAAGGCGGAATTCACATTCCCACTCCTGGAGGAATCATGTCTGCTGAGCACGCCACGGGGACCCGCAAGATCGTCCGTCAGTTCGCCCTCGCCGCGGCAGCGTGTCTCGCCGTCGCCGGCGGCGCGGCCCTGGCGACGGCCCCGAGCGCGGTCTCGGCCCCCCAGCACGTGGTGGCGGACGGTGCGTCCGACGGGACCACCGCCACTCCCACCCCCACTCCCACCCCGTCCCCGTCCAACGGGAACGAGTGGGACAAGATCCCCCCGGCGCCGATATCTGCCAATTGAGTCGTCGGGAATCCGAAAGAAAGGCTCCGCGGCCGCCCCGGTAAAGGGCGGCTGCGGAGTCATTTCCGTGCGCCCGGCAACCGGCCGAACCGCCCGCGAAAATAACGGGGTTCAGTCGACCCAGCCCAGCCGATAGGCACGCACCCCGGCCTCGAACCGGCTCGTCGCACCCATCTCCTGCATCAGCTCGGAAAGCATGCGGCTCACCGTCCGCAGCGACACCCCGAGCCCCCGCGCGATCTTCTCGTCCTTCATCCCGGAGGCGAGCATGCTCAGCGCCGCCCGCTGCTGCTCGGAGAGCCCGTCGCCGCCCAGGTCCGGCGCGGATCCGTCCCCGTACGGCAGGGCCGTGTGCCAGCAGTGCTCGTACAGCGCGAGGTACGAGCGGACGAGGGCGGGGCCCCTGGCCAGGACCGCGCCCGCCGCCGGCTCGGCCGGATCGACGGGCACCACGGCGAACTGCTCGTCCGCGATGATCAGCGGCATGGGGACCGCCGACGCGATCCGCACCTCCACCCCCGCCTCGACCCGGCGCCGCAGATGCTCCGCCACCTCCGGCGAGACGCAGGCCTGCTCGCTGTACATGGCGCGGACACGCACCCCGTTCTCGATCTGCCGCCGGTCCCGGCTCAGCACCCGCTCGCCCACCTCGCGCCGCAGCGACGTCAGATGCATCGACGCCAGGCTGTGCTGGATGACGTCCGTGATGTCCTCGAGGACCTGCTGGATACGGCGGTAATCGCTGAGGAGCTCCACATCGGCGTCCGCCCGCGTGAGCGAACCGGCCCGCAGGAACGCCCCCGCCAGGGTCTCCAGGGTGTCGTACGCGCGGTCCGCCTCGTCGAGGTGCTCGCGCAGCTGCTCCCGCTCCCGGTGCAGCAGCCGGAGCAGGGCGATCTCCGGGTCGATCACCGCGACCGTGTCACCATCGCCGGCTTCGTCACCGGCGCCCTCCCGAAGCCGACCGCCGAGACCGGTGCCACCGCCGCTGCCGCCGCCGGCCCGGAGTTCGCCGCGGGCGCCGTGCTGGGCCGGGTTGGTCGGAACGATGAGCCCGAGGTCCGTCAGTTCGCACCGACATCGCTCGTACTCCTCGGGAGAGAGGCGGAGTTGGGCCCCCACTTCGCCGAGGCTGGACACTCCGCGCCTGCGCAGTTCCTGGTAGAGGTGCACCACGGCATCGGGTGAGCCCTCCGAGCGCTCGGTCCCGTTCCCCGTACCCGTACCGCCGCCGGTGGTGATCAAGGCGAAGTGACCCCCTGTTCCCTCGAGTCGCGCCGCCGTCACCCTGTCACACGGCTGGGCGGCCGTCCGTCATGCCGATCCGACCGGTCCGACCGGTCGTGCGTCCATCGTGCGCCATCCGAACTCCCCGGGGGTATCCCGCCCTTGGACCGTTTTACGCGCCCCGCTCGACTCCCTCGCCGTCCAGCAGGCCGAGCCGGGCCGCCTTCACGCCCGCCTCGAAGCGGCTCGCCGCCCCCAGCTCCTGCATCACCTCGGACAGCAGCCGGCTCACCGTCCGCAGCGAGACCCCCAGATTCCGGGCTATCTGCTCGTCCTTGATGCCGGAGGCGAGCATCAGGAGCGCCGCCCGCTGCTGCTCGGAGAGCCCGTCGCCGCCCTTCTCCGCCGCCTCCTCCTCGCCGTACGGGGCGGCCGCCGTCCAGCAGTACTCGTACAGGGCGAGGTACGAGCGGACGAGGCCGGGGCCGCGCGCGAGGATCACGGCGGAGGACAGGTCGTGCGGATCGGTGGGCAGGAGCGCGAAGTTCTCGTCGGCGAGGACCATGTTCATCGGCACGACGGAGGCGAAGCGGACCTCCACGCCCAGCGCGGCCCGCTTCTCCAGGTGCTGCACCATCTCCGGCACCGAGGCGGCCCGCCGGCTGTACATGGCCCGGATCCGGACCCCGCGGTCGGCCCACAGACGGTCCTGGGCCAGCTCGCCCGGCAGTTCCTCACGGCGCACGGAGCCGGTGTGCATGAAGTGCGCGGCCGTCCGAACGGAGTCCGTCAGATCGGCGAGGCTCCGCCGTACGCGGTGGGGGTCGTCGACGATCTCGACCTCGATCTCCCCGCGCGGGGTGGCGCCGGCCCGCAGAAACGGTCCGGCGAGGGCTTCGAGGGCGGTGTGCGCGCGACTCGTCGCGGCGAGGCGCTCCTGGAGCCGGTCGCGCTCCCGGCGCAGCAGGCGCAGCAGGGCGACATCGGGGTCCACGACGGCGTTCGAGTCGAGGGAGGGGGTGGTCAGGCCTAAGGAAGCGAGTTCGTCACGACATCGCTCCCGGTCCTCGGCGGAGAGCTCCAGCCGGTCCGCGACCTGGTCGAAGGTCGTCCCCGGACGGGCGCGGAGCTCCTGGTAGACGGCGAGAGCCTGTTCGCTGCCCGTACGGGCCACGGCGGCGTTTCTGGACACGGCGCAGCAGACTCCCCTCGGATCCCGCTGGATCCTCATGAATCGCCCCGCTAGACCCTGCCATACATTCGAACGACACGCACGGAGTTCACCGCAGCTCAGGACGGTTCACGGCGCCGGCGGGGCGGCTTCGGGGCGGGGGCGGGGACGGGCCCGCGACCGCTCAGGCGGTGGGGGCGCTCGCCCGGCAGTCGGGGCACAGGCCCTTGAACACGATCTCGGCGTCGTCCACCCGCCACTCCGGCAGCGCGCCCCGGGGCGGCTTCGGCGTGGCCGCGTCGACGTTCTCCACGCGGCCGCAGACGACGCACAGCGCGTGCTGGTGCGCGGGACCGGAGATCTCGAAGACGGCGGGCAGGCCCGGCCGGTCGAACTTGCTGACCAGGCCGGTCTCCTGGAAGTGCCGCAGCATCTCGTACACGGCCTGGCTGGTCAGCGTGCCGAGCCGCTCGCGCGCGGTCGTGGTGATCGCCTCGACGTCGAGATGGCCACCGGCGGCGAGCACCGTGAGCACCTCCAGGCGCGGGCCCGTGACCCGCAGCCCGACGTCGCGCAGGCGCTGGATCACCGCCTCGCGACCCGTCAGCTCTTCCACGACTGCCATCTTCTCCGCCCGCCACCTGGTCGGCTCAAACTTTTGTGGGCATCGTACCTCTTGCCCGTCAAGAGCGTCAGGCGCTCTTCGGCCGCTTCACGGTCGTCCGTCGGCCTTCCGCGCAGGGCCGGTCCGTCAGTCGTCCGTCCTGCACACCAGCAGCACGCTCTCCGTCCGGTCGTCGATCCGGTGGCGCCGCCGGCCCTCGATGTGCAGGCCGGCCGAGTGCAGCTCCGCCGCGAGCCGCTCGGGATCCACGATCCACTTGTCGGTGGTCAGCACGACCCGCTCGGTGGAGAGCTTGCCGGTGCGGGCCGTGTAGTACGTGATCCGCTCGCTCATCGACGGCAGGTCGAAGACCTGGCGCGCCACCACCCACTCGTCGATCCCGTCGAAGCGCGGCACCTGGAACGCCCAGGTCCTGCGCGGCTCCGCGATGAGTCCGGGCAGCTGGTGCGCCGTGTAGTCGAGGGCGAGCGCCCCGCCCGTCTCCAGGTGGGAGGCGACCTCGCGCAGCAGCCCCGGCCGGTGGGCGGGCGGGACGGCCGTGACCATCGCGCCCGCGAGGAGCGCGAGGCGGTAACTCCCTTCGAGCCGCAGCTCGGTGAGGTCGGCCCGGTGGGTGACGACGAGCCCGGCGACCTGCGGGCCGATCCGGCGCGCCCAGCCTTCGAGGCGCTCGAGGGCCGAGGCGTCCCGGTCCACGGCTTCCACGGCGAAGCCGTGCCGGGCGAACGGGACGGAGAGCCGCCCGGCGCCGGAGCCGAGGTCCAGGACGGGTCCGCCGGTGGAGCGGGCGAGGCCGAGGTACCGGACGATGTCCGCGCTGTGCGGGCCGAGCAGGGCGTCGTGCAGCCAGACCGAGTTCTCGTCGGCGGGAGAGACCGATTCGAGTCCGGGCAGGGTGTCGGACTTGATCCGGATGCCGGCGCCGGGGGCCGGCTCCCGCTCCCGGTCGTATCGGGACGGCAGGACCGGAGCGAACGCTGCGGGCACGACGGGCAGGGAAATGCCGCTCGGTGTGTGCATCGCTCCTCCAGGGGCTCGCTCGGTCCATGCCGTCCGGACGAGGTACCCGTGCCGCCGGGACCGCGCCGCTGGACCCATCCTGACCTGGCGGGGGAGCGCCGATCCACCGGATCGGGCTGCGTGAACACGCGATGGCGTGGATCTGCCACGGCCGTCGGTTCGACGCTCGTACGGGTCTGCGCCGGGCCGGGCGATGCGTGGCTGGGGAGGGCAGCGAGCCGCGGCGGCTCACCCCGGTCGCTCACGCGGACCGGGCTCGCTCACGCGGGCCGAGTTTGCTCCGGGGATCGGGCTCGCTCACGCGGCCCGGGCTCGCTCGGGGGACCGGGCTCGCTCACGCGCGCCGGGATCACTCAGGGGGCGGGGCCTCGCTCACGGGACCCGGCGAGTGAGCCGAAGGGGCGCGGCCGGGGGAACACCCCCGAGCGCGCGGAGCCCCCGACGAAGGAGGGGGCGAGCACGGTCGGGGGTGTGAGCCCGGCTGAAGCGCCCCGGAGGCGAACGAGCCCTTTAAGAGAGGCGCCTGCTCCAGCGGGTTGGGCTGAGGGCGCCGAACCCCATCCGTGTGTAGAACGGGAGCGCCGGGTCGGTCTCCGCCGGGAGTTCGACCCGCTGCTCCTGGGCGCCGTAGCTCCGCATCCGGTCCGTGGCCGCGGTCAGCAGGGCCGTACCGACTCCGTGGCGGCGGGATCCGTCCGCCACGGCCAGTGCGTACACCTCGCCCTCGCCCGGTACGGGCACCCCGCCCGCGGCGACGCCGACGACAGTGCCCTCGGGGTCGGTGGCGACGAGCCAGCCGAGCCAGCCGGGTGCGCCTCCCGGAATTTCAATTTCCGCGCGTATGCGGGGGAGCGCGCATTGGGCCGAGATCAGCCGCCGCATCGGCATTTCGTCCAGGATTCCCGTGTAGCTGCTCCGAATGGCGTCCGCGAGCAGCCTGGATATCGTCGTCGCATCGCCGGCCGCGGCCGTTCGAACGCCAGCCAGCTGCATAGGTTTCGTACCCTTCGACGTGCCGAGCCAGAGCCCCAACATACCCACAATAGCGGTGAATTAAGTTGCCCGTGACCGATGCGAAATCTACGAATTCGCTTAGTAAATAACGGTGTTCGGGGGGTCGGACGGTGCGGCGGGACAATTAGCCGGGGAAGGAACAGCAGGCGATGATCAGCGGTGTCATGGCGAGTGCCGCCGACGTGATGGTGAACAGCCCGCGCAGGACGGGGTGTCCCGCGCTGTACGGGGTGAGGATGCGCCGCATCCGCAGCGCCGCCGAGGGGCCGCCCGCCGCGAAGGCGGACCGCGGGGCCCGCCCGGAGGCCAGCGCGTACAGCGCCGTCGCGAGCGCGTCGCGTGTACATCGCCGCAACGCCCGGTCGTCCGCGGTCATTTCGAGGAGCAGGGGTACGGACGTCCCGCCGTGTCGTGCGAGCGGGAGGCGCGGGAAGACGGCCGAGAAGGACTCCGCCGCCGCGACGAGGAGGTGGTGCCGCCCGGCGATGTGCGCGCGCTCGTGCGCGAGGGCGGCCGCGAGCTGGGCGGGCGTGAGGGTGTGGACCGCTCCGGAGGAGACGACCACGCGGCGCGAGCGGCCGGGCAGGCAGTAGACGGCGGGGCGGTCGTCGTCGAGGACGGTGGCCCGCAGGTCGGGGTCGTACCGTCCGACGAGCCGCAGCACCCCGGCGTGCCGCAGGCGCACCCGCCGGGCCCGCGCCAGTCTCCGTAAGAAGGCGACGCCGGGCAGCGAGACGACGGTGAGGGCGATCGCGAAGGCGAGCAGCTCGCGGCCTTCGAGGGCGAACAGCCGCTCAGGGGAGGGGAGTCGGAGCGTGAGCACCATGTCGGTGAGGCGGTGACTGCTCTCGCTGGTCAGGACGAGCTGGGCGGGGAGCAGGGCGGTCGCGACGGTGAAGACGGCGCCGCACGCGGCCCACACGGCGAGCGCGAGGCGGGGGACCTGCTGGGCCCAGCGGGCGCGGACGACGAGCCAGGGCACGAGGAATCCGGTGACGAGGACGAGCCCGAGCGGGACGAGGGCGTGGTGGTTCACGCGCCACCGCCCGTGCCGGGGCCGCCGCCGCGGGTGGCGCGGAGGGCCGCGTCCAGGGCGGCCATGTCCTCGTCCGAGATGACCTCGACGAACCGCAGCAGGGCGGCCGGCCGGTCCTGGCTGTCGCCGAGGGCGTCCCGCATGAGGCCGGCGGTGTACTCCTCGCGGCTGCGGACGGGCTCGTACAGCCAGGCGCGGCCCGCCTTCTCGCGGCGGAGCCAGCCCTTGCGGTGCAGGATGTCCGCCACCGTCATGACGGTCGTGTAGGCGACCCGGCGTCCCCGATTGATGTCGTCGACGATCTCGCGGACGGTGGCGGGTCGCTGCCAGACCCACAACCGGTCCATGATCTCGGCCTCCAGCTCTCCCAGCCGGCGCACGTGGATCCCCTTCCCCCTGGGCGGCTCATCGTACGGGCCGCCTCCCTCGCTCAGGTATACCCCCCAGGGGTACATTGGCGGGATGTCGACCTCGCCGAGCACTCCCCTGAGCACCCTCCTGCGCAGCCCCCTGGCCGCTCCCCTGACCGCTCCCCTGAGCGCCCTCATGAAGAACCGCCCCTGCGTGAAGCTCTGCGGCCCCGGTCTTCCCGGTTCGGCGGAGCTGGTGCTCCTCCGGCAGGTGCTCGGGCTCTGTCTCCGCCTGAGCATCAAGCTGTCCGCTGAGTGCCCTTCACGCAAGGGCGGTTGATACTGCTGTGCTTCCTTCGAGGCCTGAGGCCCCTCCTGCTCCCTCAGGTCCGGATGAGCCGGGCGATGGCCTTCGAGGCCTCGCCCACCTTCACCTTCGCCTGGTCCCCGCCCTGGGCGATCGCCTCCGTGACGCAGCAGCTGAGGTGCTCGTCCAGGAGGGCCACCGCGCAGGACTGGAGGGCCGCGTTGATGGCGGAGACCTGGGTGAGGACGTCGATGCAGTACGTGTCCTCGTCGACCATCCGCTGCACCCCCCTGACCTGGCCTTCGATGCGCCTCAGGCGTCTGATGATGTCTTCCTTGTGCTGTCCGTAACCGGCCACGGCGGGCTCCTCGGAGATTGGCGCGGAAGGGACTTCGTCAGCGGTCGGCGGACTGGAAGCCGCGCAGGCGCAGGCTGTTGCCGACGACGAAGACCGAGGAGAAGGCCATCGCGGCCCCCGCGATCATCGGGTTGAGCAGTCCGGCCGCGGCGAGCGGCAGGGCGGCCACGTTGTAGGCGAAGGCCCAGAAGAGGTTCGAGCGGATCGTTCCGAGGGTCTTGCGGGAGAGCCGGATCGCGTCGGCCGCGGCCCGCAGGTCGCCCCGTACGAGGGTCAGGTCGCCGGCCTCGATGGCGGCGTCCGTGCCGGTCCCCATCGCGAGGCCCAGGTCGGCCTGGGCGAGCGCGGCGGCGTCGTTCACGCCGTCGCCGACCATGGCGACCGAACGGCCCTCCGCCTGGAGCTTCTTGACGACGTCGACCTTGTCCTGCGGCATGACCTCCGCGATGACCTCGTCGATGCCGACCTCGGCGGCGACGGCCTCGGCGACGGCCTTGTTGTCGCCGGTGAGCAGGATCGGGGTGAGCCCGAGGGCGCGCAGCCGCCGGATGGCCTCGGGGCTGGTCTCCTTGACGGCGTCGGCGACCTCCAGGACCGCGCGGGCCTCGCCGTCCCAGGCCACGGCGATGGCGGTCTTGCCGGTCTTCTCCGCGGTGTCCTTGGCGGTCTTGAGCTCGGCGGGGAGGGTCATGGCCCACTCGTCGAGGAGCTTCTCGCGGCCGACGAGGACGGCGTGGCCGTCGACGATGCCCTGGACGCCGAGACCGGGGATGTTGGCGAAGTCCTCGGGGGTGGGCAGGGTGCCCACCTTGGCGGCGGCGCCGGTGGCGACGGCCTGGGCGATCGGGTGCTCGGAGGAGTGCTCCAGGGCGCCCGCGAGGCGCAGGACGTCGGTCTCGTCGGTGCCTTCGGCGGTGTGGACCTTGATGAGGGTCATGCGGCCGGTGGTGACGGTGCCGGTCTTGTCGAGGACGATCGTGTCGACCTTGCGGGTGGTCTCCAGGACCTCGGGGCCCTTGATGAGGATGCCGAGCTGGGCGCCGCGGCCGGTGCCGACCATGAGGGCGGTCGGGGTGGCCAGGCCGAGGGCGCAGGGGCAGGCGATGATCAGGACGGCGACGGCGGCGGTGAAGGCGGCGGTCAGGCCCTGGCCCGTACCCAGCCAGAAGCCGAGCGTGCCGAGCGCGAGGGCGATGACTACGGGTACGAAGACGGCGGAGATCTTGTCGGCGAGGCGCTGGGCGGCGGCCTTGCCGTTCTGCGCGTCCTCGACGAGCTTGGCCATGCGGGCGAGCTGGGTGTCGGAGCCGACGCGGGTGGCCTCGACGACGAGGCGGCCGCCGGCGTTCAGGGTGGCGCCGGTGACGGAGTCGCCGACGGAGACCTCGACCGGGACGGACTCGCCGGTGAGCATGGAGGCGTCCACGGCGGAGGAACCCTCGACGACGGTGCCGTCGGTGGCGATCTTCTCGCCCGGGCGGACCAGGAAGCGGTCCCCGACCTGGAGGTCGGCGGTCGGTACGGTGACCTCCTGGCCGCCGCGCAGGACGGTGACCTCCTTGGCGCCCAGCTGCATCAGCGCCTTGAGCGCGGCGCCCGCCTTGCGCTTCGAGCGGGCCTCGAAGTACCGGCCGGCCAGGATGAAGGCGGTGACGCCGGCCGCGGCCTCCAGGTAGATGTTCCCGGCGCCGTCGGTACGGGCGATGGTGAACTCGAAGGGGTGCGTCATCCCCGGCGTACCGGCCGTTCCGAAGAACAGCGCCCACAGCGACCAGAGGAACGCGGCGATCGTGCCGACGGAGATCAGGGTGTCCATGGTGGCCGCGCCGTGCTTGGCGTTGGTCCAGGCGGCGCGGTGGAACGGCCAGGCGGCGTAGACGACGACCGGCGCGGCGAGCGTGAGGCTCAGCCACTGCCAGTACTCGATCTGGAGCGCCGGGATCATCGCCATCGCGATGACGGGCACGGCGAGCGAGACGGCGGTGATCAGCCGCTGCCTGAGGGGCCGCAGCTCCTCGTCGGCCTTCTCCTCGTCGGAGGGTCCGTCGGGGGCGCCGGGCGTCTCGCTCTTCGGCGGGGCGGGCTCGGCGGCGGTGTAGCCGGTGGCCTCGACGGTCGCGATCAGCGCGGCGACGTCGATGTCGGCGTCGAAGGTGACCTTGGCCTTCTCGGTGGCGTAGTTGACGGTGGCTTCGACCCCGTCCATGCGGTTGAGCTTCTTCTCGATACGGGCCGCGCACGAGGCGCAGGTCATGCCGCCGATGGCGAGCTCGACCTGGGCGGTGCCCGGAGTGGTCGTGGTCATGAGCGTTGCTCCCTTTTTCTTAGGGCTCGGTTCACCTCCGGGGCGCTCGAGCCGGACTCACAGGGCCGACCGTGCTCGCCTCCCTCGTTCCTCGGGAGGCTCCGCGCGCTCGTCCCTGTTCCCCCGGCGCGCCCCTTCGGTTCACTCGCCGGTCCCGTGGGCGACGGCACCTGCTCGCGGCGGCCGGGCTCGTAGCGGAGGCGGGGGCCGGGACCCGGGCGTGGTGGGCGGGTCCCGGCGGCCGGGGTCGTGCGGCTCAGGGCCTGGCCTAGGCGCGGCCGGTCAGCTCGTAGCCCGCGTCGTCGACGGCGGCGGCGATCGCGGCGTCGTCCGGCTCGCCGCCGGTGGTGACGGTCACCAGGCCGCCGTTGACGTCGACGTCGACGGTGATGACGCCGTCCAGCGCGCTGACGGACTTGGTGATCGCGGTCCGGCAGTGGCCGCAGGTCATGCCGGAGACGGCGTAGACGGTCACGGTGCTCTCGGCGATCGCGACGGTGGTCGTGTCGGTGCCGCTGGTCGAGCAGCTGTTGTCAGGGGTGCAGCAGGAGCCCATGGCTTCTCCTCGGTCGATTCCTCGGGCCGCGATACCCTCGGGGGGTATCCGGTGGTGAGTTCATGTATACCCCCCGGCGGTATCCGACGCAAGCGGATCCCTGACTTGACTTGATACCCCCCAGGGGTATGGTGAAGTGCATCGAACGGGTACCGCGCCACCCCGCGCACCCACCCCACGTATCGGGAGAGCAGCCATGAACACCGGTGTGAAGATCACTGCCTATGCCGCCGCGCTCGCCGCGACCTTCGGGGCCGCGTACGGGGTCGGCACGGGCGTCGGACCCGTCGAGGAACCGAAGAAGGCCGAGCACGGCGAGCACGCCGCGGCGCCCGCCCCGTCGAAGAGCGCCGCCGCCGACGGCCACGCCGGCCACGAGGCGGGCGCGACCGCGGAGGCGCCCGCCGCCGCGAACCTCCCCGGCGGACTCCAGGTCTCCGACGGCGGCTACACCCTCGCCCTGGAGACGCCGACCCCCGCCACCGGCAAGAGCGTCCTGAAGTTCTCGATCAAGGACGCGGCCGGGAAGAAGGTCACCGCCTTCACCACCGAGCACGGCAAGGAACTGCACTTCATCGTCGCCTCGCGCGACCTCAACACCTTCCGCCACCTGCACCCGGTCAAGGCCGCGGACGGCACCTGGACGACCCCCGTCGACCTGCCCGCCGCCGGCGGCTACAAGGCCTTCGCCGACTTCAAGCCCGCCGCCCCCGGCGCCAAGGGCGTCACGCTCGGCGCCGACCTCTCGGTGCCGGGCGCGTACGCCCCGAAGCCCATGCCGGCCGTCGCCCCGACCGCGAACGTCGACGGCTACCGGGTCCGCCTCGGCGGCACGCTCGACCCGGGCAAGGCCGGCGAGCTCAAGCTCACCGTCACCAAGGCCGGCAAGCCCGTCACCGACCTGGAGCCCTACCTCGGCGCGTACGGACACCTCGTAGCCCTGCGCGACGGCGACCTCGCCTACCTCCACGTGCACCCGAACGAGGGCGGCCCCGGCCCGGACGTCTCCTTCACCGCGACGGCGCCCAGCGCCGGGACGTACCGTCTGTTCCTCGACTTCCAGCACGGGGGCAAGGTCCGGACGGCGGCCTTCACGGTCACCGCCGGAAACGGAACCGGAAGCGGAAGTGGCACCGGAAGCGGAAGCGGAACCGGAGCCGGAAAGGCCACCACTCCGGCGCCCGAGACGACCGTCCCCGCGACCAGTGAGGCCACGGGCGATGCGGGAGGCCACACGCACGGCTAGTCTGGTCATTGGACTAGACCTGTAGCCGTCATTCATGGAGGAATGGGCTCGATGAGCAACCGTGCTGTCCTTGAGGTGATCGCCCTCGACGAGGAAGACGCGGTCGCTGCCCAGACCGGTGGTGCCGACCGGCTCGAACTCGTCACCGACATGGCGGCGGACGGGCTCACCCCGTCCCGGGCCGGCTTCGCCGCCATCCGCGCCGCCGTCGACATCCCGCTGCGCGTGATGCTCCGCCTCGCCGACGGGTTCTCGGCCGGCGGGCCCGCCGGCATCGACGCGCTCGTGGCCCGGGCCACGGAGCTCCGCGAGGCCGGCGCGGACGAGTTCGTCCTCGGCTTCCTCACCTCCGACGGCGAGCCGGACCTGGTCGCCGTCGAGCGGCTGATCGCCGTCCTCGACGGCGCCCGCTGGACCTTCCACCGGGCCGTCGACCGCGCGGCCGACCGCGACGGGCTGCGCAAGCGGCTCGCCGACCTGCCGGGCCTGGACACCTACCTCACCGCGGGCTCCGCGACCGGCGTCGACGACGGCCTCGCCACCCTCAAGGCCGAGGCCGCCCGCGCGGGCGAGCCGGGCTACGAGGCACGGATCCTCGTCGGCGGCGGCCTGCGCCTCGACCACCTCCCCGAGCTGCGCGCGGCCGGCCTCGACGCCTTCCACATCGGCGGCGCGGCCCGCCCCCAGGGCTGGGCCGCCCCCGTCTCGGCGGACGCGGTACGGGTCTGGCGCGAGGCCGTCGACGCGTAGGGGTGGGCCGGGCCGGGGACGGAGGTACGCGTTCCCAGGCCCGGCCCCGCTCCCAAAATGCCTGGCCGAGGCGCGACGTGATCGTTAACCTGCCCGGCATGGCAGCCACCGGCAAGATGCAACCCGACGAACTCGACATCGACACCGCGCTCGTCGAGCGGCTCGTCGCCGGACGATTCCCCGAATGGGCCGGACTGCCGGTGCGGGCCGTGGACTCGGCCGGGACGGACAACGCGATGTTCCGCCTCGGCGACGACCTCGTCGTCCGGCTGCCCCGCGTCCCGTACGCCGCCCGCCACGTCGAGAAGGAGCAGCGCTGGCTGCCGCTCCTCGCCCCGCACCTGCCGCTGGACGTGCCCGTCCCCGTGGGGCGGGCCGAGGGCGGCGCGGAGTTCCCGCTGCCCTGGTCCGTCTACCGCTGGCTCGACGGCGCCGACGCCTTCGACGCGCCGCTCACCGACCTCGCCCACGCCGCCGTCGAGCTCGGCCGCTTCGGCGCCGCCCTGCGCGCGGTCGACGCGAGCGGCGGACCGGCCTCCTTCCGGGGCGGGCCGGTCACCGCCTGGGAGGAGGGACACATGCCGGGCGCGATCCGCGACCTGGGCGCCGACGGCACCGTCGACCCGGAACTCGCCACCGCGGCATGGGAGTCGGTCCTCGCGCTCCCGCAGTGGGACCGCGCGCCCGTCTGGATCCACGGCGACCTGCTCCCCGGCAACCTCCTCGGCCGCGACGGCCGCCTCAGCGCCGTCATCGACTTCGGCGGCCTCGGCGTCGGCGACCCGGCCTGCGACACGATGCCCGCCTGGACCCTCCTCACCGCCGACACCCGGCCGCTCTTCCGCGAGGCCGCGCGGGTCGACGACGCGACCTGGGAGCGCGGCCGGGGCTGGGCCCTGTGCTGGGGCCTGGTGACCGAGCACTACTACCGCGTCACGAACCCGGTCCTGGCCGCCGTCGCCCACCGGACCTGGTCGGAGGCGCTGCCCGAATTCGCCTGACCCGCCGGAACTCCCCGCTGATGTGACGCGTGTTGAGCGGTCACCTTCGTGGCCGAGGGCGCCGACCGCTCCGAGGCCGAGGAGTACGCCCGGGCCGTCCGCGAGACCGTCCTCCGCCCCCTCCCCTGACGGAAGGCTGTCGTCCACCGACCCCCGCTGCCACAATCCGGCGCATGACGGGGGTCACGCACGTCCCGAAGGAGCACAAGGACCGGGTCCTGGCCCGGCGTTGGATGGAACCGCGCGGGGACGCCGTCCTGCGGGACGTCCCCATCGCGATCCTCCAGGCCGTCAGGTTCTGGGGCGGCATCGCGGTCGCGCTGGCCGTGAGATGGCCCCTCGTCGTGAACGAGGGCAACCTCATCCTGTTCTGGTTACGGGACGGCGGCATCCGGCTGCTCCTCGTCCCGTTCCTGCTCCTCCTGACGGCGCCGCTCGTGATCGCCGCGTACGTCCTGATCGTCCGGCCGCCCACGCAGGGCCGTCTCGGCGAGCGGCTGCGCGGCCCCCTCACGGCGGCCGGCGCCTTCCTCGGCCATCTCGTGCTCGCGGCCGGGGGAGCGGTGGCCGCCATGTGGATGGGCAGTGCCTACTTCGACGAGCAGCCCGTCCTGACGGTCGCCGTGATCGCGGTCTGCGTCTACGGGGTGGCGCGCGGCGTCGCGTTCCTCTGCTTCGCCCTCCCGGCGGTCTCGCGCCACATGTTCCGTACGGTCGAGATCCACCAGGCGCTCCCGGCGCTCATCACGGTGGCGCTCGCCTGGGAACTCGCCTTCCAGGACGTCTTCTTCCCGCTGACCCGCTGGCCGGACTCCTCCGTCCTGCTGCCCCTCGGCGGCGCCGCCGCGACCACGCTGATCGCCGCGATCGAACTCTGGCGGTTGTACGCCCGGCACGGCATGCGCTTCCGCCTCCTCACGGCGAGGCCGGCCGGCCGCTAGAGAGTCTCCGTCACCCGTCGCCCGCCACCAGCTCCACCTCGAACCCGTCCGCGTTCTCCAGGTACGCCGCGTAGTGGCCCTCGCCGCCCGCGTACGGATGCCGGTCGGCGAACATCAGCCGCCAGCCGTGAGCCGGCGCCTCGGCCGTGAGCGCGTCGACGGCGGCCCGGTCGCCCGCGTGGAAGGCGAGGTGGTTCAGGCCCGGCCGGAGGCGGTCGTGGGTGTCCGCCGTGCGGGCCGGGGACTGCTCGACGACGAGGTAGCAGGAGCCGAGCGCCCAGCTGCGGCCGCCCTCCCAGCGCTGGAAGGGCGCGTACCCGAGGGCGCCGAGGAGCCAGCCGAGGCTCGTCTCGGCGCTCTCCAGGTCGCTCACCCACAACTCGACGTGATGCAGGGCCCCGACGGCGGGTGTAGGGGTCACAACGCCCCCAACTGCACGGGAACCGGGGCCGAGTGAAGGATCATCAGACCGGACACGGCACGGGTCAGCGCCACGTACAGGCGCCGCAGGCCCGTCCGTTCGTCCGGTTCGCCGTCGACGACCGCCGCCGGCTCGTCGAGGACCACGTAGTCGTACTCCAGGCCCTTCGCGAGCGAGGCGGGGACCAGGGTCAGCCGGGACTCGGCGGTGGTCTCCTCGCCGGGGGAGAGGTACGCGAGCCCGGCGGCCGTCAGCGCCTCCGCCAGCGGGGCGATCCGCGCGTCGGCGGCGATCAGGCCGATCGAGCCCTCGTGGGCCAGGGACTCGACGCAGGCGGCGACGACGTCCGCGTCCAGGGCCTCGGGGTCCTCCGTGTGCCGGACGGCCAGCGAGCCGGGGTTCTCCCGGACGGACTCCACGGCCGCGAGCCCCGGCGACATGTGCGGAAGGAGCCGCGAGGCGTACGCGATGACCTCGCGCGGCACGCGGAAGCCGGCGGTCAGCTCCTCCACGACCGCCTCCGGCTTGCCCAGGTGCCCGAGCGCCTGCGCCCAACTCTCCGTCGCCCACGGCGTGGTGCCCTGCGCGAGGTCGCCGAGAACCGTCGCCGAACCGGTCGTGCACCGGCGGCCCACCGCCCGGTACTGCATCGGGGACAGGTCCTGCGCCTCGTCGAGGACGACGTGCCCGAGCGAGTGCGTCCGCTCGACCAGGTCCCGCGCCTCGTCGATCAGCACGGCGTCCGCCGCCGACCACTTCGCCGTCTTCACGCTCCGCGCCGGCTTCGCCCACAGCAGCAGCTTCTGCTCGTCCTCGGTGAGCAGCCCCTCGGCGTGCTCCGCCAGGAACTCCGCGTCGCCGAGCAGCCGCAGGACGAGCTTCGCGGGCTCCACCAGCGGCCAGCACTCCTTCACGACGGCCTTCACCGCCGTGTTCCGCGCGACCGCGTTCTGCACCCGGTCGTCGGGGGCCTCGCCGGCCTCCTCCATCCGCACGAGGACCGCGTGCGCGATCCGCTGCGGAAGGGCCTCGCGGGCCGCCCCGTACCGGATGTCCCGGTCGAGGAGCTCGCGGACCATCTCCTCGATCTCGTACGCGGGCACCCGCCACCGGCGGGAGCCGCGCACCACCATCAGGGACTCCTTCGGCATCGCGACGTGCGAGCGGACCGCGCGCCGCAGCACCTCCGCCATCCGGGCGTCGCCCTTGACGACCGCCGTCGCCGCCTCGTCCGTGCCGCGCACCTCGACGTGGGCGACGAGGTCGTCGACGGTCGCCTGCTGGACCTCCAACTCGCCAAGCGCGGGGAGCACTTGCTCGATGTAGTGGAGGAAGGAGCGGTTCGGTCCGATGACCAGGGTGCCCGTGCGGGCGAGCCGCTCGCGGTGCGCGTAGAGGAGGTACGCGACACGGTGCAGGCCCACGGCCGTCTTTCCGGTGCCGGGGCCTCCCTGCACGCACACCGTCCCGGACAGGTCGGATCGGACGATGCCGTCCTGCTCGGGCTGGATCGTCGCGACGATGTCCCGCATGGGGCCGACGCGGGGCCGCTCGATCTCCGCCTGGAGCAGCCGGCTCGTCGTCTCAAGCTCGGCGGGGTCGGAGAGGTGCTCGTCCTCGTACGCGGTGAGGTCCCCGGCCGTGTAGCCGAAGCGGCGCCGCAGTCCCACGTCCTGCGGGTCCTTCTTCGACGCCTGGTAGTACGGCTGCGACACCGGCGCTCGCCAGTCGATCACCATCGGGTCGCCGTCGGCGTCGTGGACGTGCCGCCGCCCGATGTAGAAGCGCTGCCCCTCCTGCGTGGTGTGCAGGTAGTCGAGGCGGCCGAAGAACAGCGGGGTGTCCGCGAGGTCCGCGAGTGCCTTGATCCGGTCCTCGATCTGGCGCCCGAGCACCAGGGAGTTGACCCAGTTCGCGGTGACGTCCTTGATGTCGAGCGCCTCGACGTCCTCGCGCATCGCGCGCAGGGCGGCGCGGGAGGAGATCAGATGGGCGCGCTCCCGCGCGAGCGGATCGAGCGCGGACTCGGACACAGGGTCGGAAACGGAGTCGGAAACGGACACGGTGAAGCCTCCGAGCAGGTGGATACACGGACACGACGAAGTGGCCGCCGGTTTCCGGCCGGGCGGCGGCTCTCCACTCAGGGAGGCGGGGAAGCTGGCGAGTGTAACTCCGCGCGGACGCGAGGGGCGAATCGATTTCACCCCGCTTCACTCCACCGGAAGCCCCCATATCCGTAGGGGGCGGGGTCCGACGTAAGGGGGACGAGGGTTCCACCCCCAGGCCGATGTGTTCGGAATGTCCGGATTCCATCATGGAGACATGACCGCGACGACCTTCACCCTCGTGACCACCGTCCCCCGACCCCGCACCCGCCCCCTCGCCACCGCGTTCCGCGCGATACGCGCCTTCGGCGGCGCGGCGGCCGGCGTCGTCCTCCTCGGCGACTACGGCCCGCCCGAGGCCGGCGTGAGGAACCCGCGCCCGAGGTACGCGCCGGGCCCCGACTGAGTACGTCCCCGGCCCCGGTTGAGTACGCGAACGCCTGGAGGCCGCCCCGTCGCCCCTGATGTGATCAGCACATGGAGACGACGACCACCGGCACGGACACCACTGGCACGGACACCACTGGCACGGACACCACCGGCCCGACCCCTCTCGCCCTCCGCCTCGCGGCGGGCGGCGGACTGCTCCTCCTCGCGGCCTGCCTCGCGGCCACCTTCATGATCACCCTCGCCGACGCCATCCAGGGCGACGGCCGGGGCGGCGTCTTCATCACGGCCGGCTTCTGGACCCTGCTCGCCGGAGCCGTGGTGGGCCTGGCGGCCCTGATCGTGCCCCGCCGCGGACTCGTCATCGCCCAGTACTGCCTGGCGATCGGGGGCCCGTTCCTCGCACTGATGGACTGAGCCCCCGGACGCCCTACGGAGCCAGCAGCTCGTCCGCGTCGACGATCCGGTACGCGTACCCCTGCTCCGCGAGGAACCGCTGCCGGTGCGCCGCGAAGTCCTGGTCGATCGTGTCCCGGGCGACCACCGAGTAGAAGTGCGCCTGGTGCCCGTCGGCCTTCGGCCGCAGGACCCGGCCCAGGCGCTGCGCCTCCTCCTGCCGGGACCCGAAGGTGCCCGACACCTGGATCGCGACCGTCGCCTCCGGCAGGTCGATCGAGAAGTTCGCGACCTTCGACACCACGAGGACGCTGATCTCGCCCGTGCGGAACGCGTCGAAGAGCTTCTCCCGCTGCGCGTTCGACGTCTCGCCCTTGATGACCGGCGCGTCGAGGTGCTCGCCGAGCTCGTCGAGCTGGTCGATGTACTGCCCGATGACGAGGATCTGCTGGCCCTCGAACTTCTTCACCAGGGCCTCGGTCACCTTCCGCTTCGTCGCCGTCGTCGCGCAGAAGCGGTACTTCTCCTCCGGCTCGGCCGTCGCGTAGGCGAGCCGCTCGGAGTCGGTCAGATTGACCCGGACCTCCACGCAGTCGGCGGGCGCGATGTAGCCCTGCGCCTCGATCTCCTTCCACGGCGCGTCGAACCGCTTGGGCCCGATCAGCGAGAAGACGTCCGACTCCCGCCCGTCCTCGCGGACCAGCGTCGCCGTCAGGCCGAGCCGCCGCCGCGCCTGCAGGTCGGCGGTGAACTTGAAGACGGGCGCGGGCAGCAGGTGCACCTCGTCGTAGACGACGAGCCCCCAGTCCCGGGAGTCGAAGAGCTCCAGGTGCGGGTAGATGCCCTTCCGCTTGGTCGTGAGGACCTGGTAGGTGGCGATGGTGACGGGCCGGATCTCCTTCTTCGTCCCGCTGTACTCGCCGATCTCGTCCTCGGTGAGCGAGGTCCGCTTCACGAGCTCGCTCTTCCACTGCCGGGCGGAGACGGTGTTGGTCACCAGGATCAGCGTCGTGGCCTTGGCCTCCGCCATCGCCCCGGCCCCGACCAGCGTCTTACCGGCACCACAGGGCAGCACGACGACCCCGGAACCGCCGTGCCAGAAGCCGTCGACAGCCTGCCGCTGGTACGGGCGCAGCGTCCAGCCGTCCTCGGCGAGCTCGATCGGGTGGGCCTCCCCGTCGACGTACCCGGCGAGGTCCTCGGCCGGCCAGCCGAGCTTCAGCAGCGTCTGCTTGATCTGCCCGCGCTCGGACGGGTGCACGGCGACGGTGTCCTCGTCGATCCGCGCGCCGACCAGCGGCTGCACCTTCTTCGACCGGAGGATCTCCTCCAGGACGGGCCGGTCGGTGCTCGTCAGGACGAGCCCGTGGGTGGGGTGCTTGGAGAGCGTGAGCCGCCCGTACCGGTCCATCGTCTCGGCGATGTCGACGAGCAGCGCGTGCGGCACGGGGTAGCGGGAGTACTCGACGAGCGCGTCGACGACCTGCTCGGCGTCGTGCCCGGCGGCCCGCGCGTTCCACAGCCCGAGCGGCGTCAGCCGGTACGTGTGGATGTGCTCGGGCGCCCGCTCCAGCTCCGCGAAGGGCGCGATGGCCCGCCGACAGGCCTCGGCGGACTCGTGGTCGACCTCCAGGAGCAGCGTCTTGTCGCTCTGGACGATGAGGGGCCCATTCACGCGCGATCAGTCCTTCCCGGGCCGCTCCGAGGACGGCGGCCAATCCTCCAGTCTGCCTGATGGACGGTGGTTGTCGCGATGTCCGGGTCAGACCTGGTCGTCGGCCAGTTCCGCCACGCCCGTGATCCGGTGCAGGGGGTACGTGCGGACCTCGTCGGCCGTGTGGTCGTAGCCCGTCACGAAGCCGCCCTCCACGCGGACCGGGGCGATGACCCGCTGGCTCGCCGAGCCCTCCGCGTTGACGTAGCCGATCCAGACCGCCGAGCCGGTCATCGCGGCCGCCTGGACCGTGGCCAGGGTCTCCGCCGCCGACGTGCGGGGGAGGGTGCCGGCGGCCGTCGGGGTCGTGGGCTCCTTGCGGACGGCCGTCGCCGCCCGGTCGCCCGCCCGGATGGCCTTGACCGCCGCCGAGAGGAGGGTGGAATCCGGGGACGGCGGGCCGTCGGGGACGGGCACCGGGGCCGTACGGGCCGGGGTGCGGTACGCGTCGGCGCGGGCGATCAGGACATCGCCCTCGGCGGACTCCGCCGCCGGGGCGTACCCCATCGACCGCAGCCCGTCGAGCAGCGACACCGGGTCCGTCTGCGCCGCGAGCACGGTCGGCGCGAGGCGGCGCAGCCCCAGGGGAGCGGACCGCCGGTCGGCCAGGATCTCGCCGAGGACCGTGTCGTCGTCGCAGCGCACGTACGCGGACGCCGCCCCGACCTTGAGGTGGCCGTGGCGTCTCGCGACGTCGTCCACGAGATAGGCGAGCGGCTGCGGGACGGGCGTCGTCGAGTGCTTCGCGAGGAAGTCGTGGAGGTCGGTCGCCGTCTGCCCCGAGTCGAGCGCGCGCCGCACGGAGCCGGGCGTGAACCGGTAGACCGTCGCACCACCCTTCGATTCCACGTCCGCGAGGACGCCCAGCGCGTCGGCGAGCGGCCGGCGCAGCGGGCCCGGCGCCACGGCTGTCAGGTCGGCCTGGAGCAGGACGTGGTCGACGGCCTCGGGGAGCAGCGGCGCGAGCAGCGTCGCCGCCCGCGTCGCGGCCACCGACAGCTCCACCCCGCCGCCCGGCTCGGCGGGCGTCGCCGCCTCGGCCAGCGGCAGGTTGAGGAGCGCGCGGGCGGGGCCGGACAGCGCGCCGCGCCCGGTGAGCCCGAGCAGCTCGGCCTCCTCCAAAGTCCACCGCGCGATCCGGGACCGCAGGTCGGCCGTGGAGGCGGAGCCCTCGGCGCCCCGCAGCGGCCGCTCCCAGCGCAGCCGGGCGAGGAGCGACTCGGGGTCGGCCGCCGCGCCCGGCGGAAGGGTCGCGAGCAGCAGCAGCACCCGGTGGCGCACCTCGGGCGCGGACGAGCGGTCCAGATCCGGGCCGAGCGCCGACAGCGTCCGGCCCTTCGCGTCCTGCCCGCCCACCAGACCGGACGTGCGGGTCGCCGTCAGCCACGGCGTGACGAGCCGCGCCCACCGCTCGGCGGGCGGCAGGTCCAGCCAGTCGTCGTAGGCGGGCGTCGGCGCGTACCGCTCGTCGGCCTCGCCGTCCGAGGCGAGCAGCCCCGCCGCGTAACCGAGCTCCAGCCAGAAACAGGCGATCGGCTCCGACACGTCCAGCGCCGCGGCGATCCGCTTCAGGTCCCGCACGGCGAGTCCGCCGGCGCGCAGGACCGGCGGGCCGCCCCGGTCCCAGGACTTCAGCAGCTCCTCGACCGTCGCGAGCGCCACGTACGCCTGCCCGGCGGCGGCACTGTCCACAACCTGTGGACGGTAGTCGCGCTGCACCACCGGCTCCGGCGGCACCGGCTCCGGCGTCCGGTGCGCCCGCCCGCCCCGCAGGTGCAGCGCCACCTCGCGCGGCAGCACCATCGTCCGCGGCGACACGGGCAGCAGCAGCCCCCGGTCGCGCAGCCAGCGCACGGGCGGCGCCGGGTTCGCCGTCACCTCCCCGTACGGCGGACCCCACACCAGCCGGTCCAGGACGGCGAGCGCCTCCGGCGGCGCCGTGTCGAGCAGCTCGCCCATCCGCGTCCGGTCCGTGAAGAGCTCCGTCAGCGCCGCCACCGCCGACACCGGGTCGTGCGTCGACGTCAGACCGGCCGCCGCGATGATCTCCTGCACCCGCCCGGGCGACATCCCGGACGTCGCCTCCGCGACCGTCGGCCCGAGCCCGGTCGGCGACGGGTGCTGCGCCGACGGCGCGAGCAGCTCCCGCGCGGTCCGCACGAGCCGCAGCCGCTCGTCCCCGCCCCACACGAGCGCCTGCTCGCGCAGCAGGGCGACGGCGGCGGGCAGCGCCGCCTCGATCTCCGCGTCGCCCTCGTCGCCGGCGAGCAGCGCGAGGAGCACGGGGTACGGCGTGGGGTCCGGCGCCACGGCGAGCGCCTCGGCCGCCTGGAGCGAGAAGCGGTCGAGCCGCTCGATCGCCCGGATCACGGAACCGCGCGTACCGGCGCGGGTGGCCAGCTGCGTCAGGTCGTTCGGCACGGGCCCCAGGAGGTCGGGCCGGGCGCGCAGCAGCGCGGCCAGGCCGTCGTCGCCCCGCGCGCGCAGCGCCTCCGCGAGCGTGCGCGGCGCCGCGGCGGCGCCAGATGCTTCGGCCACGTACGCCTCCCGGTCGAACTCACCGATCCCCATCCGCACCACGTTAGCCCCTGCCCGCGCGCTAACGTCGGGGCGTACCGGGCGAACCGGCCGTGGAGGGGCACTGTGGGGATCGAGAGCGACCAGTTGGTCTACGACTACCTGAGCCGGGTCGGCGATCTGGCACAGCAGCGCCAGCTGCCGGCGAGCGACCGGATGAAGCTGGTGTCGACGCTGCGGAACGAGATCGACCGGCGCCGCGCCACCTACGGCGAGGAGAGCCCGGCGGCGGTACGGGGGATCCTCGGCGCGCTGGGTACGCCGGACGAGGTGGTGGAACGGGCGGACGAGGGACCGGAGGGGACGGCCGGGACTGGTGGGACGGCCGGGACTGCCGGGAACGCCGGGACTGCCGGAAACGCCGGGACACAGGTCCCGTCCCCGAGATCGGCGACAGCGAAGCCCGCGAAGGCCTCGAAGGCCTCGAAGCAGGCCAAGCCCGGGAAGCCCACGAAGGCCACGAAGCCCGCCGCGACACCACCCACCCCACCCACCCCACCCTCCCCCTCCGTGCCCCAGCCCCGCGACAGCGGCGGCCGCCTGGACCCCGATTGGTGGCGTACCGACGCCACCCACGCGACCGACATCGACGTGACCGAAGGACTCCCCGGTTTCGTCGGCGGCATCGAGCGGCCGGACCTCTTCGAGCCCCCGGCGCCCGTGGTCGACGAGGACGAGGAGTACGGGGACGAGGACGCCGCCCCCGGCAGGTGGCGCCGCGTCGCCCGCGTCGTCCTGCGGCGGAAGAAGGTCCTCGACCCGGACCTGGAGGAGGTGGAGGAGCCGGAAGAGGCGGAGACAGCCCCCGGCCGCCCCCGCCTCGCGAACCCCTTCGTCCTGCTGGCCGCGCTGCTCCTGCTCGGCGGCGCCGTCTTCGGCTCGCTCGTCGCGCTCGCCGCCGGCTGGCTCATCGCTTACGCCTCACGCCGGCTGACCCCCGGCGAGATCAAGGCTGCGGTGCTGGTCATCCCCGGCCTCAGCGCCACGGCCGGAGCCGTCTGGCTGTGGGGCCGCGTCGAGGGCCGCTGGGGGGAGGCGGTGGCCCCGGGCGGCCCGGCGATGAGCGCGGCGATCGCCGAGACCTGGCCGTGGGTGCTGCGGGGCGCGGCGGTCGCCTCGGCGCTGTTCCTGCTCTGGCGCTCCCGCAGGCACTGACGTCAGAAGCCCTTCCCCACACCTTCCTCGACGCCGTCCACGCTCGCGACACCGTCCGCGTCCTCGACACCGTCCGCGTCCTCCGCGTGCCAAGGCGCCCCCGGCACCACCAGCGGCGAGCCCGTGACCGGGTCCGGGACGACGACCGACTCCAGGCCGAAGACGTCCCGTACGAGCTCCGCCGTCACGATCTCCTCCGGCGGGCCCTCCGCGACCACCCGGCCGTCCTTCATGGCGACGAGGTGGTCGGCGTACCGGGCGGCCTGGTTGAGGTCGTGCAGGACGAGGACGACGGTCCGGGCGCGCAGCCGGTTGAGGCGGCGCACCAGGTCGAGGACCTCCACCTGATGGGAGATGTCCAGGTAGGTGGTGGGCTCGTCGAGGAGGAGCAGGTCGGTCTCCTGGGCGAGCGCCATCGCGATCCACACCCGCTGCCGCTGCCCGCCCGAGAGCGCGTCGACGGACCGGTCGGCGAGCGCGGCCACGTCCGTACGGGCCATGGCGTCGGTCACCGCCCGCTCGTCCTCCTCGGACCACTGCTTCCACCAGGCCTGGTGCGGCTGACGGCCCCGGGAGACGAGGTCGGCGACGGTGATCGCCTCCGGCGCGACGGGCGTCTGCGGAAGGAGCCCGATGGAGCGGGCGATCCGCTTCGTGGGGAGCTTGGCCAGTTCCTCGCCGTCGAGGAGGACGGCGCCGCCCGCCGGCTTGAGGAGGCGTCCGAGGGCGCGGAGGGTGGTGGACTTCCCGCAGGCGTTGGGGCCGACGATCACCGTCACCTTGCCGTCGGGGACCGCGAGGTCGAGCTCGTGCACGACGGTCCGGTCCTCGTAGGCGAGCGTGAGACCGCGCGCGGTCAGCCTGCTGGTCATGCTTTTCCTTCCGTGCGGCTCCGGACGATGAGCCAGATCAGGTAGGGGGCGCCGACCGCCGCCGTGAGGACGCCCACGGGCAGTTCGACGGGGGAGAGGAGCCGCCTCGCGAGCAGGTCGGCGACGACGACGATCACCGCGCCCGCGAGCGCGGAGCAGAGCAGCGGGATCTGCGCGGTCCGCGTCATGCGGCGGGCGATCTGCGGGGCGAGGAGGGCCACGAAGTCGACCGGTCCGGCGACGCCGGTCGCGACGGAGGCGAGGACGACACCGACGGCGACGAGCCCGAGGCGGACCCCGCCGAGCCGTACGCCGAGCGCGGTCGCCGTGTCGTCGTCGAGGGAGACCGTCCGCTGGGCGCGGGCGGCCCACAGCACGGCGGGCAGCATCAGGAGCAGCGTCCAGCGGATCGGTGCGGACTCGTCCCAGCCCCGCCCGTTGAGGGAGCCGGTCATCCAGATCTGGGCCTGCTGGGCGACGAGGTAGTCGCCCTTCGTCATGAAGAGGGTGGTGAGGGACCGCAGCGCGATCGCGAAGCCGATGCCGATGAGGACGAAGCGGGTGGCGTGCAGCCCGCCGCGCCAGGCGAACAGGTACACGAGCGCGGCGGCGGCGATGCCGCCCGCGATCGAGAGGTACGGCAGCACGGTGTACGAGGTGAGGCCGAAGGTCATCGCGGCGACGGTGATCGCCCCGGCGCCCTGGCTGATGCCGATGATGTCGGGGCTGGCGAGCGGGTTGCGGGCGACGGTCTGGATGAGCGCGCCGGCGGTCCCGAAGGCGGCGCCGACGGCGAGGGCGACGACGAGCCGCGGCTCGCGCAGCTCCTCCACGACGAACGCCGAGGGCGACGGCTGCCCGAGGAGGATCCGTACGACCTCCGAGGGGCCGACGAACCGCTCGCCGACACAGAGGTACGCGACGGAGGCGGCGGCCAGGAGCAGGAGGAGCCCGCCGGCGACGAGGGCGGAGCGCCGGTGGACGAGGAAGGAGCCGCGCCCGGCGCGCACGAGCGCGTACCCGGCGGGCCGCACGCGAGACATCGTCGTACTCACGCGGGCACCGCCTTCCGCCGCACGAGGGTGACCAGGAACGGCACCCCGATCAGCGCGGTCATCACCCCGGCGGGCACCTCGCCCGGCGGGAAGAGGATCCGCCCGGCGACGTCCGCGACGAGCAGCATGACCGGCCCGATGAGCGCGGCCATCGGCAGGACCCAGCGGTGGTCGGAGCCGACGACGGCCCGCGCGATGTGCGGGACGGCGAGGCCGACGAAGGCGACGGGCCCGGCGGCGGCGACCGCGGCGCCGGTCAGGACGGTCGCGCCGAGCCCGCCGACGATCCGCACGGTCGCGACCCGCTGCCCGAGCCCCTTGGCGACGTCCTCGCCGAGCGCGAGCGCGTCGAGGCCGCGCGCCACGGACAGCACGAGGACCGCGCCGATCAGGAGGAAGGGCCAGATCTGGCCGACGATCTCGGTGTCGCGCCCGTCGAGGGAGCCGATCTGCCAGAACCGGAACTCGTCGAGCGCCGAGGCGCGGGTCGTGAGGACGCCGGTCGTGACGGAGAGCAGCAGCGCGTTGATCGCGGCGCCGCCGAGCGCGAGCTTCACGGGGGTGGCGCCGCCGCGGCCGCCGGAGGCGATGGCGTAGACGGCGACCGAGGCGAGCGCGGCGCCGACGAAGGCGAACCACACGTACCCGCTCAGGTCGTGCACCCCGAGGAAGGCGATGGCGAGGACGACGGCCACCGACGAGCCCTGGCTGATGCCGAGGATCCCGGGGTCGGCGATCGGGTTGCGGGTGATGCCCTGGAGCGCGGTGCCGGCGAGGGCGAGCGCGACGCCGACCATCAGACCGATGAGGGTGCGGGGGACGCGGAGCTCCCGGACGACCTCGGCGTCGTCGCCCGTGGCGCCGTGCAGCAGGGCGTCGAAGACGGTCGAGGGGGCGATGGCGCGGGCGCCCACGGCGAGGCTGAGGAGGACGGCGAGCAGCAGGGCGACGACAGCCGCCGAGGTCGCGAGGACCCGTCTGGAGGGGAAAGCGGCTGGCATGCGGGACCCATCGGCGGAAGTGCGGGGGGTAGGGGTTCGGTAAGGCTGGCCTCAGTCTAAACAGCTGTAAACGGCACCCATTATTCGAATAAACGAACGTCCGGGATCTCCCGCTCCCCGACAATGGCTCCATGACGACCGAGCAGCAGCCCCCGCAGACCCCCTCCCCGCTCCCGCTGACCGTCGGCTTCGACCTGGACCTGACGCTGGTCGACAGCCGCCCCGGCATCAAGGCGGCCTGGGAGGCCTTCGCCGCGGAGACGGGCGCCGAGATCGACGCCGATCTCGTCGTCACCCGCCTCGGCCCGCCCCTCGAACACGAGATGGCGTACTGGTTCCCCGAGGAGCAGGTCGCGGAGATGGTGACCCGCTACCGCGCGCTCTACCCCGCGTACGCGATCGAGCCCTCGCCGGCGATGCCGGGCGCCCGGGACGCGATCCAGGCCGTGCGCGACGCGGGCGGCCGCACGATCGTCGTCACCGCCAAGAACGGCCCGCACGCCGAGCTGCACCTCGCGCACCTCGGCATCGAGCCGGACGCGGTCGTGGGCGGCCTCTGGGCCGAGGGCAAGGCGGAGGCCCTGCGCGCCCACGACGCCCAGGTGTACGTCGGCGACCACGTCGGCGACGTCCGCGGCGCCGCCACCGCGGGCGCCGTCGCGGTGGCCGTGGCGACCGGCCCCTGCGCCCCCGAGGAGCTCCGCGAGGCCGGCGCGGACGTGGTCCTCACGGACCTGACGGACTTCCGCCCCTGGCTGGAGACCTACCGCGCCTGAACGGCCGCGCCCGCCCCTTCCCGGGCCTGCCGCCGCTGGGCCGCGATCGACCGCAGCACCCCGGCGGCGGCCACGGCGAATCCGACGCCCATGAGCATGGACACGGTGTACGCGACGGTGGGGAACGGATCGGTCCCCAGGAACAGCGGAGCCACCGTGACCAGCGTCGCCACCGCCCCCACGGCGAACAACACGACACCGACCTTGACGAGCCCGTCACCGGGGACGCTGTCGTTCACCGGCACGGCAGGGGATTCAGTACGCATCGGGCCAGGGTAGTTCGATACGAGATCGTCCCTGTGGCAGGGGAGCGCCGAAAGGTCCTTGCGCGAGACGAGACCTACTGGGCCGTGATCGAGGAGATCAAGACGCGGATCGGCGAGAAGGATCAGAGCACCCACAAGATCGCCAAGGACTTCAACGAGAAGGGCGTTCTCACGTGGAGTGATCATCTGCGGGAGCGGAGGGGACAGGCCCCGAAGGGGGTCATGTGGCAGGCCACGATCATCAACAAGATGGTCCGCTCGAACTGGTTCCCGGGCATCTACACGTACAAGGGCGAAGCCGTCCTCGGCGATGACGGCGAGCCTTTCATCCTGCCGGATCGCCCTCACGCGGAAATGGACGAGTGGTTCGACCTGGTCGAGAGGATCGCTCCGAAGAGGACGAGCGCCGGAGGACCCGAAACCCGAGCCGCCAAGAGCCTGCTGGCAGGGATCGCCAAGTGCGGAGAATGCGGCGCACCGCTGGCCCGGGTCTCGACCTCCGGGGCCAAACGCAAGGACGGCACCCGGTCGCCTTCGCGGTACTACTACCGGTGCACCAACCGATTCCGCGGTGGCTCCTGCAAGAAGGGGGCCTACGTCGAGTGTGAGGAACTGGATCGGGTCGCCGAGGACATCGTCCTCAAGAGCGTCGGGCAGTGGCAGCAGTACGAACGCGCGGGCGCGGGCCCTTCGCACGAGAAGGAACTCGCGGCAGCCGAGGCCAGGCTCACCCGGCTCGAAGTCGGCTTCCTCGCGGGCAAGTACGACGGCGAAGGCCAGGAGGAGTCCTACTGGCGGATGCACAAGTCGCTGTCCGGCAAGGTGCGCCACCTGGAGAAGCAGGAACAGGAACGCAGGAATCCGCAGATCAGGCCGACCGGACGACAGTACGGCGAGGTGTGGGACGGGAAGGATCAGGACGACCGGCGGTCCTTCCTGGCGGAGTACAAGGTGACCATGTGGGTCTGGCGCGACTGCCGTCCGGACATGGCCCGGGGCAACCGTTCCGGGGCCGTGCTCGACCTCGGTGAGATCGGAAGGCTCGCGGCGGAGCAGAAGCTCGTGATGCCGGAGCCGGTGGAGTGGATCTGGTGTGGATGGAACGTTCCCCGGCACTGGGCGTCCCCGCATCTCCTCGAAGACCCGGTGGCCCGCGAGGACCTGACCCGGACCTACGGGACGACGGAGCTGCCCATGACGCTGCGAGGCCGCCTGAACGCGTACGAACGGGAGTACGGACGGGGCGAAGGGGCGGGGCGGCTCGGTAGGTGATCATGGTGGCCGGGAGTCATCGCGCGTCGGCCTCTGGAGCCCGACCTGACAAACCCCCCTCCCGTATTCACTACGGGAGGGGGGTTTGTCGTGCGTCCATGCGTAATCACCTCTCGGGGGGTCCCGTACGTGTGCTGTGATGTGCGTGCCTTCTCGCCCCGGCGAGCTGCGATCGATACCGGCCAGGACTGCGGGCCGGGATGGGTGGAGCTGCTTGACGGGGGGTAAAGAGCTGGGGAGGCTTCGAACGACGGCAGGCACGAGCAAGCGCTGGATGGCCTGACCTGCGACGACAGTGTTTCGGCTGACTGGTGGAATGGGGTGCGTGCTTTGCCTACCGGCAAGGTCAAATGGTTCAACAGCGAGAAGGGCTTCGGCTTTCTCTCCCGCGACGACGGCGGCGACGTCTTCGTGCACTCGTCGGTGCTCCCTGCCGGAGTCGACGCACTGAAGCCTGGCCAGCGGGTCGAGTTCGGGGTCGTCGCCGGTCAGCGTGGTGACCAGGCGCTCTCCGTGGCGATCCTCGACCCGACGCCGTCCGTCGCCGCGGCGCAGCGCCGTAAGCCCGACGAACTGGCGTCCATCGTGCAGGACCTGACGACGCTCCTGGAGAACATCACGCCGGCGCTGGAGCGCGGGCGCTACCCCGAGAAGGCCCAGGGCAAGAAGATCGCGGGCCTGCTGCGGGCGGTCGCCGACCAGCTCGACGTCTGATCCGTACGGTTACGGGAAGGCGAGCGCGTTCGGGCCGAGGGGCGGTACGAGTCCCTCGGCCGCGGCGCGGGTGAGCAGCCCGCGGACCGCCGCGTAGCCGTGCTCGCCCAGGTCGGCCGTGAACTCGTTCACGTAGAGGCCGATGTGCTGGTCGGCCACCTTCGGGTCCATCTCCTGCGCGTGCTCCAGGACGTACGGCCGGGAGGCCGCCGGGTCGTCCCAGGCCATGCGGACGGACGCGCGGGCCGACTCGGCGAGCAGCCGCAGCGTGTCCTCGCCCAGGGAGCGGCGGGCGACGATCGCGCCGAGCGGGATCGGCAGCCCGGTCGTGGCCTCCCAGTGCTCGCCCATGTCGGCGAGGCAGTGCAGGCCGTAGTTCTGGTACGTGAAGCGGGCCTCGTGGATGACGAGCCCCGCGTCGACCTTGCCGTCGCGGACGGCGGGCATGATCTCGTGGAACGGCATGACGACGACGTTCCCGACGCCTCCCGGCACGGTCTCGGCCGCCCACAGCCGGAAGAGGAGGTACGCGGTCGAGCGCTCGCTCGGCACCGCGACCGTCTTCCCCGTCAGGTCCACCCCGGCCTCGCGGGTGAGCACGAGCGGCCCGCAGCCCCGGCCGAGCGCGCCGCCGCAGGGCAGCAGCGCGTACTCGTCGAGGATCCACGGCAGCACGGCGTACGAGACCTTCAGGACGTCGTGGTCGTCGGCGCCGCTCTCCGCCCACCCGTTGGTGACGTCGATGTCGGCGAAGGTCACGTCGAGCCGCGGGGCGCCCGGGACGCGGCCGTGGGCCCAGGCGTCGAAGACGAAGGTGTCGTTGGGGCAGGGCGAGTAAGCGATCTTCAGTTTCACTTCGCCTCCACGGAGAGGGTGGGGCCGAGCGCCCGGAAGGCCTGCCGGAGGGAGTCCAGGGCCTCGCCGATGCGCCAGGCGGAGCGGTCGCGGGGGCCGACGGCGTTCGACACGGCCCGGATCTCGACGACGGGCACGCCGTACGCGGCGGCGGCCTCGGCGACCCCGAAGCCCTCCATCGCCTCGGCGGCGGCCGCCGGGTGGCGCCCGGCCAGCTCGGCGGTGCGGCCGGCGGTGCCGGTGACGGTGGAGACGGTGAGGACGGGCGCGACGGTGTGCGGCCGGCCGGCTGCGCGCAGGGCGGCGGCGAGGGGGCCGGTCAGGGAGTGCGGTACGGGGTGGACGGACCGTCCGAAGCCGAGTTCCTCGACGGCGAGGTACCCGTCGGGGGTCTCCGCGCCGAGGTCGGCGGCGACGATCGCCTCCGAGACGACGACGGTGCCGATCGGGGCGTGGGGTGCGAACCCGCCGGCGATTCCGGCGGAGACGACGAGGTCGTAGGGGGTACGGGCGGTGGCGTCGGCCAACGAGGCGTACGCCAGTGCCGTGCCCGTCGCGGCGGCCACGGCCGCCGGGCCGACCCCGCCGACGAGGAGATCCACTCCGTCGGCGTGGCGGCGCAGGGTGAGGCCACCCGGGAGCGCCAGGGGCTCCCAGGGGGGGTCGGGATCCAGGCCGGCGGCGACGGAGTCGGCCTCCGCCGCGACGGCCGTCACGATCAGGATCCGGTGGACCACCGGCGGATCAGGATTCCTTCTTCAGCTGGAAGTGCCAGATGCCGGTCAGCTTCTTGCCGGTGTTCTCGACGATGGTCACCTGGGTCTGGTCGGTGGTCTCGCCGGTCTGGCTCTGGCCGGAGAAGAAGGCGCTGGCCGGAATGGTCCGGTACGTCTTCTTGTACGGCTCGGGCTCGGCCTGCTGGCCGCCGAGGAAGATCGTCCAGCCGTTGTCGGCGATCTCGGGGTCGACCCCGAAACGGATCTTGTCGTCCGTCGCCACGGTGATGGACTTCTCGGCCTTCTTGTTGAGGCACTGCTGGATCTGCGACTCCTTGATGGCTTCGCCGTCGTTGTAGCAGGCGGCCTCGGAGTGGATCGATTCGGTCCCGACCGTGATGGTCGCGATCGGAGTCGGCTTGTCGCAGGCGGTGAGTACGAGGAGCCCGGCGGAGACGGCCCCGAGGGCGACGGCGGCCCGGCGGCGCGAGCCGGAGAAGAACGCAACGGTCATGAGCCGAAGGCTATCGGGCCGCCGCGCCCGCGCCACGCGGGGGTACGGCGCGCCGCCGGTCCGTGACCTCGGGAGACGGGGGGAGGGGGAGTCCGGGAGTCGCTCGGGCCACCCCCGGGAGCCGTCCGCGAGACGCCCCGGAGTCGCTCGGGAGTCGCCCGGAAGCCGCCCAGGGCGCCCCGTACCGCCCCCGCCCCCGCTACGCCACCCGCGCCTTGTGGCGCCCCTGCGGGCCCGGTGGGCCCTGGTTGCGGTGGGCCGCGGTCAGCAGGCCGCGGACGGCGAGGAGGGCGCCCAGGGCCAGGATCCCGGCCGCCACGGCCATGCCCAGTTGGCCGTTCAGCGGCAGGGCGATGCCGATCGCCCCGCCCACCACCCATGCCATCTGGAGCGCGGTCTCCGAGCGGGCGAAGGCCGAGGTCCGCACCACTTCCGGGACGTCCCGCTGGATCAGCGCGTCCAGCGACAGCTTGGACAGGGCCTGGGTGAGCCCCGCGACCGCGCCGAGGACGGCGACCATCACGCCGCCGAAGAAGATGGCCGCGCAGATCGCCGTACCGCACACGACGGTGATCATCGTGGCGATGATCACTTCGGGCCCGTGGCCCCGGTCGCGCAGGAGCGAGCCGACCGCCGTGCCGCAGGCGTTCCCGACGCCCGCCGCCACGCCCACGATCCCGAGGGAGACGGCGGCGCTCTGCCCCGACAGCGGATGGTCGCGCAGCAGGAACGCCAGGAAGAAGATCAGGAAACCCGACAGCATGCGCTGTGCGGCGTTCGCCTCCAGGCCGTGGAGGACGGACGGGCCGACCGTCCGCAGGCTCGGCTTCCGCTCGCCGTGCGTCAGCAGGTGCGCGCGCCGTTCACCCTTCGCCGAGTCCACCTTGGGCGGCAGCCGCAGCGCCCAGAACGCGCCGAGCAGGAACAGCGCACACGCCCCGTACAGCGGATACCGCGGCCCGAGCAGCTGGAGCCCCGCCCCGATGGGCGCGGCGATCCCGGTGGCGAGCAGCCCGGCGAGGGTGACCCGGGAGTTCGCCTTCACGAGCGAGAACTTCGGTGGGAGCAGGCGCGGGACGACCGCGCTGCGCACCACCCCGTACGCCTTCGAGGCGACCAGGACCCCGAGCGCCGCCGGGTACAGCTCCAGGCCGCCGGTGGTGACCGCGCCCGACATCATGATCGCCAGGACGGCGCGGGTCAGCATCGCGCCCGCCATCGCCGCGCGCCTGCCGTGCGGGATGCGGTCCAGGAGCGGGCCGATCACCGGGGCGAGCAGGACGAAGGGGGCCATGGTGACGGCGAGGTAGAGGGCGACGCGGCCGCGGGCCTCGTCGGTGGGCACGGAGAAGAAGACGGTGGAGGCGAGGGCGACGGTGATCATGACGTCCCCGGCGCCGTTCACGGCGTGCAGCTCGATCAGCTTCCCGAGCCCCGACTCGCCCGCGCCGTGGGCGTGGGTGGCCTTCCGGATGCCTTTCGCGGTCCCGGTGAAGGGCAGGTGCAGGGCGCGTCCGACCGACCGGCCCGCTCGGCGGAGCGGTCCGGCATGATCTTCGGATCGTGCGGGAGACCGTGCGGCTGCCACTCCGTCATAGTGCCCCACCGGCGCGCCGGACGAACCGTGGCGCGGCGAACGGAGGAGGTACGGAGGCAGTACAGAGGCGGTACGGGGGTGGTGGGGAGCCGGTGAGGGAGCCGGTACGGAGGCGATACCGGGACGGTACGAGGGGGTACGAGGGGGTCATCGGGGTGTCGGCGAGAGGCCCCGGACCGTCCGCGATCCGGGCCACTTGAGGCGGGCAGGTGGGCGGAGGCCCGCGAACGGGGTAGCGTGCGTAGCGCGTCACCGGCGGAAGTTCTCGGCCGCGCGCCTCTTCGGCATCCCGCAGAATGGATGGCGATAGGTGTGCCCGAGACACGCGAGACAAGTCGGGTGCGGACGTCGATGCGGCCCCCTGGTCCGCTCCGCCCGCCGCCCGTGGCTTCGCTTTCTCCCCTCGGCCGGCGCACCCGTGAGACGGCGTAGGAGAGAAGCGAGACCTGTGAGTGCTGCGACGACGCGAAGCGGTGCCCCGCGTACCCCGCGAGCCACGCGTACCCCCGACCGCCTGTGCGTCGAGGCGGTAGACCTCGCGCGGGAGGCCGCCGAGGAGGCGGCCGCGCCCGGCAAGGTGGGCGCACACGTCGAGGTCGTCGCGGAGGGCGACCGGGTCGTCACGCACTTCTTCGAGTGCGAGGAGCCGGGCTACCGCGGCTGGCGCTGGGCGGTGACGGTCACCCGCGCCTCCCGTGCCAAGAACGTCACGCTTGACGAAACCGTCCTGCTGCCCGGCGCCGACGCCCTCCTCGCCCCCGAGTGGGTGCCGTGGAGCGAGCGGCTCCGCCCCGGCGACATGGGCCCGGGCGACCTGCTGCCCACCGAGCAGGACGACCTGCGGCTGGAGCCCGGTTACTCGGGCGAGGACGCGCCGCCGCCGAACTCGGCGGTCTCGGAGGAGCTGGCGGACCACCTCGACGCCGAGGACGCCGAGATCGTCTCCCGTACCCCCTCGCGGGGCGCGATCGCCTCGGTCGCCGAGGAGCTCGGCATGCGCCGCGCCCGGGTCCTCTCCCGGTACGGCCTGCACGTGGCCGCGGACCGCTGGGACGAGAGCTTCGGCGCGAAGACGCCGATGGCGCAGGCCGCGCCGGCGTCCTGCGAGTCCTGTGCCTTCCTGGTGCCGCTGGCCGGCTCCCTGAAGCAGGCCTTCGGCGTGTGCGCGAACGAGTTCTCCCCGGCGGACGGCCGGGTCGTCTCGCTGGCGTACGGCTGCGGGGGCCACTCGGAGGCCGCGGTCATGCCGAAGCCGCCGCGTCCGGCGCTGCCGGTGCTCGACTCGATGGCCGCGGACGTCTTCCCGCTCCGCCCGGCCAAGGACTCCGGCTCCACGACGGAGCCCGACGACTCCTCCGAGGACCTGGGCCACTCGTAGCGCCGGGGCAGGGGCAGGCGCCCCCACCACCCTCCGCTGGGGTGGAGAGGCGTCACGCCCCTGGGGCCCGTGGGCCGGCGGCGCCCGTCACTCCCGCCCCGTGTGGGCAATCGTCCTCGCCCCGCAGGGCGGAACGGGCGGGCACACGGGACGGCGCCCCCTGCCGGGCCCAGGCTTCGGCGTCTGAACGGTGCGCCGACGGTGCGGCGCCGTCGTGGGTTGTGCCCACCCTCCCCCAGAGGGGGACCCCCACGCCCCGGCGGAACGCATGCCCACAACGGTGCGGACGGGGCGCGGTCCCACAACGGTGCGGACAGGGCGCGGTCCCACAACGGTGCGGACGGGACGCGGTCCCACAACGGTGGGGACAGGGCGCGGGCCAGCAACGCTGTCCGGCGGGGAGCCCCGCCTCGCCCCGGCGGATCGCATGCCCGCAACGGTGCGGACAGGGCGCGGCCCGCAACGCGGACGCAGCTCGCCCCCACCGGCAACGTCCCCACCAGCAACGTCCCCGCCCCAACCCTCCCCGCGCCCCCGGTGCCGAACGACCCCGCGCGCCCCCCGCCCCGCACGTGCCCCGGCCGTCACCGGATCGTGGGGCGCGGTACCTTCGGGCCCCCGGATCCGAATCCAAAGGTCCGGGACCGATCACCGCCCCGCAGAGTGGAGTCAGACGTGAGCGTCAGCGTCCGGACGACGACCGACGGAACCGATCCCTTCGGCACCGCACGGCTGCGGCGGGGAGTGCTGGACGCCTGGGGCGCCTCGCCCGCCCGGTTCCGGGAGGACGCCAACGCCGAGGAGGACCTCGCGCTGGGCGGCTACCGCGACCGCCTCGTCGTCGAGCTCGCCCAGAACGCCGCCGACGCCGCCCACCGCGCCGGCGTCACCGGCCGCCTCCGCCTCACGCTCCACCCCGCGGACGACGAGAGCCCCGCGATGCTCGCCGCCGCCAACACCGGCGCCCCGCTGGACGCCACCGGCGCCGAGTCGCTGTCGACGCTCCGCGCGTCCGCGAAGCGGGAGCAGGGTCCGGGGGCCGTCGGCCGGTTCGGTGTCGGCTTCGCGGCCGTCCTCGCCGTGACCGACGAGCCCGCCGTCCTCGGCCGCCACGGCGGCGTCCGCTGGTCCCTCGCGGAGGCCCGCGAACTCGCCGCGGAGTCCGCCCGGTACAGCCCCGGGCTCGGCGACGAGCTGCGCCGCCGCGACGGCCACGTCCCGCTCCTCCGCCTCCCGCTGCCCGCCGAGGGCACCGCGCCCGACGGCTACGACACGGTCGTCGTCCTCCCGCTGCGCGACGCCGCCGCCCGCGACCTGGCCGAGCGGCTCCTCGAATCGGTCGACGACGCGCTGCTCCTCACCCTCCCCGGCCTCGCGGAGATCGTCGTCGAGACGGCCGAGGGCGTACGGACCCTCCGCCGCTCCGAGGACGACGGATACGTACGGATCGACGACAGCGCGACCGGCACCCACCGCTGGCGGACCGTCTCCCACACCGGGCCCCTCGACGCCGGACTCCTCAAGGACCGCCCGGTGGAGGAGCGGCTGCGCCCCCACTGGTCGGTCACCTGGGCCGTACCCGTGGACGCGGAGGGCGCCCCGCTCCACCCCCGTACCGAGCCCGTCGTGCACGCACCGACGCCCACCGACGAGCCGCTGGGCATCCCCGCCCTCCTCATCGCGTCCCTGCCGCTGGACACCGCGCGGCGCCACCCGGCGCCCGGTCCGCTGACCGACTTCCTGGTGCAGCGCGCGGCCGACGCGTACGCCGAACTCCTCGCCGAATGGCACCCGGTGACGACCGCGACCCTCGACCTCGTCCCCGGCCCGCTGGGGAAGGGGCCGCTCGACGGGGCGCTGCGCGAGGCGATCCTCGACCGGCTGCCGCGGGTCGCGTTCCTGGCGCCGGCCGCGCCGTCCGAGGAGCTCCCGGCGCTCCGCCCGATCGAGGCGGAGGTCGCGGAGGGCGCGGGCGCGGAGACCGTCGACGTCCTCGCCGAGGTCTTCCCGACCCTCCTCCCGGCGGGCCTGGAGCGGCGGCCCGAGCTGCGCACGCTCGGCGTGGGCCGCGTCCCCCTCACGGAGGCGATCGACCGGCTGGCGGGCGTGGACAGGGCCCCGACGTGGTGGTGGCGGCTCTACGACTCCCTCGCCGGCGTCGACCCGGACCGTCTGACGGGCCTCCCGGTGCCGCTCGCGAACGACTCCGACGAGGAGGACGTCCGCATCCGCACGACGATCGGCCCCCGCCAGGTCCTGCTCCCGCAGGAGCGGACCCCCGCCGAGCTGACCCGCCTCGGCCTGAAGGTGGCGCACCCGGAGGCGGCGCACCCGCTCCTGGAGAAGCTGGGCGCCCTGCCCGCCACGCCCCGCGCGGTCCTGACGACCCCGCAGGTGCGGGCGGCGGTGGCGGCCTCGCTGGACGCGGGGGAGATCTGGGACGAGGACGCGGACGCGCTGGACGCGGAGGAACTGGCGGAGACGGTCCTCGCGCTCGTACGGGACGCGGAACTCGAACCGGGCGAGGAGCCGTGGCTGGGCGCGCTCGCCCTCCCCGACGAGGACGGCGAACTGTCCCCGGCGGGCGAACTGGTCCTCCCGGGCTCGCCGTTCGCATCGGTCATGCGAGAGGACGAACTGCCCTTCGTCGACGGGGACCTGGCGTCCCGCTGGGGTGAACGCCCCCTGGCGGCCTGCGGAGTACTGTCCAACTTCGCCCTGGTCCGTGCGACGGACCTGGTCCTCGACCCGGACGAGGTCGAGCCCCGCGAGGGCGACTACCCGGAGCCGGACGACGCCGGTCTGCTCGACGCGGTCGACGTGTGGTGCGAGGACGTCCTGGACCGGCTGCCGGAGTCGCCGGTGCCGCCGGTGGCGACGGAGATCGTGGCGGTGCGGGACCTGGACCTGGTCGACGACGACGCCTGGCCGCAGGCCCTGGCGCTGCTGGCGCAGCCCCCGCTCCGTGACGCCCTCACCCAGCCCGTACGGGTCCTCCTCCCGGACGGTACGACGGAGACGGTCCGCTCGTACACGGCGTGGTGGCTGAGAGACCACCCGGTCCTGGACGGCCGCCGCCCGGCGGGCCTGCGGGCCGAAGGCTCGGACCCGCTCCTGACCGGCCTGTACGACTCCGCCGACGCGACCGGCTTCGACGACGAGCAGGTCCTGCGGGCGCTCGGCGTGCGCACGTCGGTCGCGGCGCTCCTGGAGGAACCGGGCGGCGCGGCGGAACTCCTGACCCGCCTGGCGGACCCGGAGCGCGAGGTCACGGCCCCCCAGCTCCACGCCCTCTACACGGCCCTCGCGGACCTCGACCCGGACCAGGTCACGCTCCCGGACGAGCTGCGCGCGGTGGTGGACGGGGAGCTGGTGGTGGTGGACGCGGCGGAGGCCCTGGTGGCGGACGCCCCGGACCTCCTCCCCCTCACGGGCGACACCCCGCTCCTCCCGGTCGCCCCGTCCCGGGCGGCCGACCTGGCGGAACTGCTCCAGGTCCGCCGTCTGAGCGAGACGTTCGAGGCGGAGGTGACGACGGTCGGCGAGGAACACGAGGTCCCGCCCTCGGTCCACGCCCTCCTTGGCCCGGCGACCCCCGCCTCGTACATCGAGCACGAGGAACTCCGCGCGGCCGGCGTGGAACTGGACTGGCGGGTCACCCCCGACGGGGTCCTCCACGCCTCCACCCTGGAAGGCGTGGCCGCCGGCCTGGCCTGGTCGGCGGGCCAGTGGCCCCGCCGCTTCGAGGTGGCGGCCCTCCTGGAAGACCCGTCCCGCACAGCGGAACTGGCAAGGGACCGCTGGTTCGACTGAGGGCCCTGCCCCCCGGCCCCCCCCACGCACCTCCGCGAACCAGACGCCGACGACGTCGGCCCCGAGCCGGTGGCCAAGGGCCGACGTCGTCGGCGTGCGCTGAAGGGGTCGGCCCGTCAGACGGCGCGGCGGTTGCCCTTGTCGTCGCAGGGGAGTTCGGTGGCCGGGTGGTTGACGACGAAGTCGCGGGTGGCCTGGCGTTCGGCTTCGGCGATCGCGGTGGGCTCGACGTTGATGATGCCGCCGAAGGGGCGGTCGACGTCGCGGATGATGCACAGCGTGGCCGTGAGCAGCGCGGTGATCACGACGAGGGTGATCAGCTGGCCCCGGTTGTTCCTGCGGGGGATGCAGGTGCCGAGGGCGACCACGGTGATGGCGAGGGTGGCCAGGAGGAACCAGAGGATGGCGCTGGGGATGCTGGCGGTGGCCTGGGTGAGGCGTTCCTCGCGTTCGTCGGAGCGTTTGTTGTCGGCGGCGATCAGCATGCCGAAGACGGGCTTGCCCTCCAGGTCGCGGAAGGTCCGGCGGAAGTCCGTCGACCACACGCTGGGGACCCGTGACGCCTCGCCGTCGGCCATGGCGGGCCACTCCTGCGTGCGTACCGCGCGGGCGTAGCAGACGGCGGCGGCCTGGATCTTCGCCCGCTCTGCCTCGGGCGCGTATTCGGCGGTCTCCACGAGCTGGTCCAGGGCGCGGGCCTCGCCCCGGGAGGCGACCTCGGCCTTGCCGTAGGAGCCGTTGGCGGTGACGAGGACGAAGGCGAGCAGCAGGACGGTCAGGGTCAGCAGGGGGCCGACGAGGTCCTTGACGGCCATGCCGGTGTCGTCGTCCTCGCTGAGCAGCCGGGGTCGCAGGTAGTGGTTGGCCGCGAGTCCGGCGAGCAGGGCGAGGACGGCGACGGCGATGACGAGGATCACGGGCGGGCTCCTCCGGGGACGGAGGAGGTAAACGGTGCTGAGAACATGCCGCTTCCCTTCCGGCCCTCGGCGTGTCCGCAACAGAAGAAACGATCACTCGCCTCCGTACGGAGGACCCGCCTTGCCCCAGAAGGGGGCGCGCCGTCCCGCGCGGAAGCGCGGCGGCCGGCGACGGGCCGCGCACGGTCTCGTGCGCGGCCCGGGTGCGTCCTGCCCGGGACAGGGCAGGACAGGACGGGACGGGACGGGACAGGACAGGACAGGACAGGCGAGGCGTTCTAGCCCTGGTGATCGATGACGTTGCCGTTGGAGCAGTTGTTGGCGTGGTTGCCGGTCCAATCGCTCAGGGCGGGGACGACGGCCAGCTCCTGGACGCAGACGTCGGCGGCGGTGAAGTTCCAGTTGTTGGCGGCGTTGACGCCGCTGCCGAAGTGGGAGTCGTTGTCGGCGTGGGCGGGAGCGGACATGGCGGCTGCGGCGAGGGCCATACCGGCCACGGCGATGATCTTCTTCATGCCGACGGCAACGAGCCCGTCGGGAGAAGGACACGCGGCCATCGGCCTGTCGGCCGACCCGGTCCGGGGCGGCCTGGGGGCTGGTCCGGGTGGCGCGGTTCGTTCCGCAGCCGTGGCCCGGAGGCCGGCTGTGCCGATTGGCGGTTGATGTGACGGACATTCCTGCGCGTCGTTGCAGGGGGAATTCCGTCGTGCGAGCGTGACGGATTCCGTCTGCGCTCAGGAGGACCGCGAGTGGCCACCGCACACGGCACGGAATCCTTACGGCCCGTCCTGGAGATCGAGGGGCTGACGCATTCCCTCGGAGCACGGGAGTTGTTCACCGACCTCTCCCTGACCCTGAGGGCCGGTGAATCCGTCGCCGTGACCGGATCGAGCGGATCGGGCAAGAGCACGCTCCTGTCCTGCGTGCTCGGACTGATCAAGCCCGCGGCGGGATCGGTGAAGGTGACCGGTACCGACATCGTCGGGCTGCGGTCCGGGCGACTCGCCGAACTGCGGGCCCGGTCGGTCGGCATGGTCTTCCAGTTCGGTGAACTCCTTCCGGAACTCAGTCCGTTGGACAACGTCGTCCTCGCGGCGCTGCTGGCCCGCACCGATCGGCACCGCGCGCGGGAGCGGGCGCAGGCGCTCCTCGGCGAACTCGGCGTGCCGGACGCGGCGACGTCCGAGGAGCTGTCCGGCGGCGAGCGGCAGCGGACCGCCGTGGCCCGGGCCCTGATCAACGAGCCCGCTCTGCTGCTCGCCGACGAGCCGACCGGCGCCCTGGACACGGAAACCCGGGACCGTACGGCCGAGTTGCTCTTCGACCTGCCCCGGCGTCACCCCTGCGGGCTGCTCGTCGTGACCCACGATCCGGGCATCGCCGAGCGCGCCGACCGCGCGCTGCGGCTTGAGGCGGGGGCCCTGACGCCGGTCTCCTCCGGAGCGTCCGCATGACGCTCGCGCGGCGGCTCCTCGCCGTCGGGCGCGCGGCGGGCCGGCGTACCGAGGCGGGAGGCGTGCGGTTCGTCGCGCTGTTCCTCGCGACGCTCGTCCTCGGGATCGGCCTGGCGAGCCTCGTCGCCGTCCATGCCGTGTACGCGGGCAAGGACGAGCGCCGAGTGGCGAGGACGCCCGTATCGGCCCCCGACAGGGCCGCCGGGCAGCGCGAGGCCGACGCGACGGCGTGGCTCGAGCTGACGGATTCCCTCGACGACGAGCGGCCGTTCAGCGTCGTGTACGTGTCCCCTCTCCGGGGGGACGCGCCGCTCCCTCCCGGTCTTGAGCGCTGGCCCGAACCGGGCGAGGCGGTCCTCTCGCCGGAGCTGCGGAGGGCGGGCGCCGGGGAGGACATCGATCACCGGTACGGCCGGCTCGCCGGCACGATCGGCGCGGAAGGGCTGGACGAGCCGTCCGAATGGCTCGCCTACGTCCGCCCGCGCGACGGTCTGAGCCCTGACCGGGCCGCCGGCAACACCAGCGCCGTCGCCGAAGTCGTCACCGGGTTCGGCCCGTCCGCGGCCGGACGCATGGTGTCCGGTTGGGAGCCGGGCTGGGGTGGACGTAACGACAAGTCCGCGTGGATGTTCCAGTCCGTCGTCCTCGGCCTGCTCGTCCTGCCCGCCGTCGTCCTCCTCGTCGTCGCGGCCCGCACCGGTGCGCACACCCGCGACCGCAGGACCGCGCTCGTCGCCGCGCTCGGCGGCCGACGGCTCGACCGCGCCCTGATCGCCGTCGGCGAGGCCGGGCCTGCCGCCGCCCTCGGCGCGGTGATCAGTGCCGCTGCCGTCGGCGCGGCCCTCCTGCACGACCTCCGCGTCCCCCACACCGACTACCTCCTCTCCGCCTCCCACCTTCGCGCGTACGGCTGGACCGCCGCCGTCCTCGCGCCCCTCGCGGCCTTCCTGATCGTCCTGGCGACCGTCGTGCTCGCGGACCTCGCGCCCCGCCGCGGCGCGTCCGGCACCAGGCCGCGCGGCACCTCCCGCAGCGCCTGGCTGCCCCGCCTCGCCGTGCTCTGCCCGCTCTCGATCCTCCTGGCGGTGTACGGACCCGGGCTCGTATCGCCGCCCGTCCTGCCGACGCTCACCAGCTGGGCGAGCACCGTCGGCACGGTCCTGACCCTGCCGGCCGCCCTCGCCACCGTCACCGCCCTGGCCGGAAACCTGCTCACCCGCCGGGCGCGGGCGCGCGGCCTGCCCGGCACGCTCATCGCGGGGCGGCGTTCGAGCACCCATCCCGGCGCGACCGCCCGGCTCGTCGCGGGCGTCTCGGGCGCCCTCATCGTGCTCATGCAGGCCGTCGCGTGGCAGGGGATCTTCGGGTCCCAGGCCACGGAGGCGCGGCAGCTCAGCGTCCGCATGGACCGCGGCGTCGCCTCCGTGGGCGTCCGCGGCACCGTGTCCGCGTCCGCCGTGGCCGGCTTCCTCGCCCGCGTGCCGGAGGCGGAGGCCGTCCTGCTGACGACCCGGGGCGGCGGCCCCGAGGACCGCCACGTGACGACCCTGTACGGCGACTGCGCCGCCCTGACCGCCCTGCGACTCCCGTGCCCTGCGCGCGAGACCCGCGTCGCCGGGTTCCCGGAGAAATCGAGCCTTGCCGACCTGTTCCGGTGGACCTCCTACGGGAACGGGGCGCTGCGGATCCGCCGCGCCGGCACCGCGGCGCTGACGGAACGCGCCGCCTCCGCCTCCGCCGATCGCGACCGCGAGACGTCGACCCTCGCCCTCGTACGGCCGGACGGGCGGCCGCTCTCCGTGCCCGCCCTCAAGCGGTTGTCGCACGAGGTGTTCCCGCTCGGCGCGGGCGTCGGCGCCCCGGGGGAGGGTGATGTCACCGTGGGCGCCGTCAACCGTGACCAGGGCCGCTGGAGCGCCCTGTTCGGGACGATCGGGATCGCGGTGCTCGCCCTGACGGCGGGTCTCAGCGCGATGGCGGAGTTCCTGCGGCAGGGCCGCGCCCTCGCGCCCATGTCCGTGCTCACCGGGGGGCTGCGTGTCTTCCGTACGAGTGCGGCGTGGGCGGTCCTCGCCCCGCTGGCCCTCGCCGGAACCGCCGGCACCGCGGTCGCGGCCGCCATCGCGGCGCCGATCACCTCCAGCGACGCGTCCCACATCACCGGAGGGCTGATCCTCTCGGCGGCCGGCGTCGTCCTCGCGGTCGGCGTGCTCCTGTGGGCCTGGGCCTCCCGCGTCGCCGTCCGGCAGGCCCGCGCGTGGCGGCCGAGCGGCGACTGACCCTTAGGCCTGGGCTCACGCCCCCTACGTCGGGAACCTCTTGCTCACCCACCGGTACGACAGCTCGAGGAGCGCCCCGCCCGCCGCCGCGATCACGACCGCCGCCCACGGCATCGTCGTGCCCACCAGCTTCAGCGCGAAGAAGTCCTGGAGCCAGGGGACGACGAGGACGAGGAGGAAGGCGCCGCCCATCGCGGCGACCAGGGTGAGGCGCCACCACGTGTAGGGGCGGGCGATGATCGCCAGGACCCACATGGAGACCAGGAAGAGGGTGAGCGTCGCCGCGCTCGTCTCCGCCTCCAGGGCACCCTCGCCGCTGTAGTGGTGGCGGGCGAGGAGGTACGTGGTGAAGGTGGCCGCCGCCGCGATGACGCCGCCGGGGATCGCGTACCGCATGACCCGGCGGACGAAGTTCGGCTTCGCGCGTTCCTTGTTGGGGGCGAGGGCGAGGAAGAAGGCCGGGACGCCGATCGTCAGGGTGGAGAGCAGGGTGAGGTGGCGGGGGAGGAAGGGGTACTCCACCTGCGAGCAGACCACCAGGACGGCCAGGAGCACCGAGTAGACCGTCTTGGTGAGGAAGAGGGTGGCCACGCGGGTGATGTTGCCGATGACCCGGCGGCCTTCCGCCACCACCGACGGCAGGGTCGCGAAGGAGTTGTTCAGGAGGACGATCTGGGCGACGGCCCGCGTCGCCTCCGAGCCCGAGCCCATCGAGACGCCGATGTCGGCGTCCTTCAGGGCGAGGACGTCGTTGACGCCGTCGCCCGTCATGGCGACCGTGTGGCCGTGGGACTGGAGCGCCGCCACCATGTCCCGCTTCTGCTGCGGGCTGACCCGGCCGAAGACCGCGTTCGCGTCGAGGACCTTCGCCATCTCCTCCCGGTCGGTGGGGAGCTGCCGGGCGTCGACGGTGTTCTCGGCGCCCGGCATGTCGAGCTTTCCGGCCACCGCACCCACCGAGACCGCGTTGTCGCCCGAGATGATCTTCGTGGCGACGTTCTGGTCGGCGAAGTAGGCGAGGGTGTCGGCCGCGTCGGGGCGCAGCCGCTGCTCCAGGACGACGAGGGCGGTCGGCCGGGCGTCGGTGGCGACCTCGGGGGAGTCGAGCTCGTGGACCGTACGGGCGAGGAGGAGGACCCGCAGTCCCTGTTCGTTGAGGTGGTCGATCTCGGCGAGGGTCGGGTCGTCGGTGGACAGGAGGACGTCGGGGGCGCCGAGCAGCCAGGTCGAGTCCTCGCCGTTGCCCTCGCTGAAGGCCGCGCCGCTGTACTTCCGGGCCGAGGAGAAGGGGAGGGACTCCGTGCAGCGCCAGTCGACCGAGTCCGGGTAGGCGTCGATGATCGCCTGGAGGGAGGCGTTCGGGCGGGGGTCCGATTCCCCCAGGGCGCCGAGCACCTTCCGTACGTACGCCTCGTCCGAGCCGTTGAGGGGACGGAGCTCCGTGACGTCCATGCCGCCCTCGGTCAGCGTGCCCGTCTTGTCGAGGCAGACGACGTCGACGCGGGCCAGGCCCTCGATGGCGGGCAGCTCCTGCACCAGGCACTGCTTGCGACCGAGGCGGATCACGCCGACCGCGAAGGCGACGGAGGTGAGGAGGACGAGGCCCTCGGGGATCATCGGGACGATGCCGCCGACCGTGCGGGCGATCGAGTTCTTGAGGTCGTTGTCCTTCACGACGAGCTGGCTGATGATCAGCCCGATCGCGGTCGGGATCATCATCCACGTCACGTACTTCAGGATCGTGGAGATGCCGCTGCGCAGCTCGGAGTGGACGAGGGTGAAGCGGGAGGCCTCTTCGGCGAGCTGGGCGGCGTAGGCCTGGCGGCCGACCTTGGTGGCGGTGAACGCGCCGCCGCCGGCGACCACGAACGAGCCGGACATGACCGCGGCGCCGGGCTGTTTCACGACCGGGTCGGCCTCGCCAGTGAGGAGCGATTCGTCGATCTCCAGGCTGTCGGCCTCGGCGACGACGCCGTCGACGACGACCTTGTCGCCCGGGCCGAGCTCGATCAGATCACCGAGGACGATCTCGGAGGTCGAGAGCTCGGCGGCGACCCCGTCGCGCCGGACCGTCGGTTTCGCCTCGCCGATGACGGCGAGCCCGTCGAGGGTCTTCTTGGCGCGGAGCTCCTGGATGATGCCGATGCCCGTGTTGGCGACGATCACGAAGCCGAAGAGGCTGTCCTGGATCGGCGCGACGATGAACATGATCACCCACAGCACGCCGATGATGGCGTTGAAGCGGGTGAAGACGTTCGCGCGGACGATGTCGGTGGTCGACCGGGAGCTGCGCAGGGGAACGTCGTTGACCTCGCCGCGCGCGACCCGCTCGGCGACCTCGGCGGAGGTGAGCCCGGCCGGTCGGTGCACGACGGGCGGTTCGCCCGCCTCGGTCTCGCTGCCGCCCGTGTCGATCTTCGCCCGCTGAGTCATGTTTTCGACGGTACGACCGGAAGGGGCCGTTCACCTGCCGAGGAGGGCGAAGATCAGACCGGGGGAGGACCGGAATCGTCCCCTGGTGCTAGGGGGTGCCCGAGGTCGTCTCGGGGTTCTGGGCCGACTGCCCGGCTTCCGCCGACTGCCCGGCTTCCGCCGACTCCGCCGACTGCCCGGCTTCCGCCGCCCGTGCCGCCGCCTCGTGCCGCTTGATCGCCGCGTCACGCCCGCGGACGTACCAGATGCCGATCAGGCCGAGCCCGCCGCCGGCGAGGCAGGTCCACACCCACCAGGTCAGGTCCCGGTCGTCGAACCAGCCGTAGAAGGGGACCTGGACGAGGAAGAGGACGAACCAGAGGATCGTGCCGCCGGTGATGGTGGCGACGACGGGCCCTTCGAGGGGCTCGGGTGCCTCGTGCTTCGGTGTCCACTTCGCCATGGGCCCAGTCTAGGCGGCGGGAAATCGTATCTACGCGCGGAGATAGACGCTCGCTCGTTCATGTGTTCATACTGAAACGGTTTGCCTCTGGCGGGTTTCCCTCGTATGAACCGCCAAAAAGGACTTCTTCCGAAGAGGAACCCCCATGAGCACCACGGCCACCGCCAAGGCCACGTCCCCCGAGCCCGTGAACTCTCCGCAGCCGGGTTCGGGCTTCGACCGCTTCTTCCGGATCTCCGAGCGCGGTTCGACCGTCGCCCGCGAGGTCCGGGGCGGTTTCGCCACCTTCTTCGCGATGGCCTACATCATCGTGCTGAACCCGATCATCCTCGGCAGCGCCAAGGACATGTACGGGCACCAGCTCGACGGCGGCCAGCTCGTCACCGCGACCGTCCTCACGGCGGCGTTCTCGACGCTCCTCATGGGCGTCATCGGCAACGTCCCGATCGCCCTCGCCGCCGGCCTCGGCGTCAACACGGTCGTCGCGCTCCAGCTCGCTCCGAAGATGTCCTGGGCGGACGCCATGGGCATGGTCGTCCTCGCCGGCATCGTCGTGATGCTGCTCGTCGCGACCGGTCTGCGCGAGCGCGTCATGAACGCCGTCCCGGTTGGCCTACGCAAGGGCATCGCGATCGGCATCGGCCTCTTCATCATGCTCATCGGCCTCGTCGACTCGGGCTTCGTCTCCCGCATCCCCGACGCCGCGCACACCACCGTCCCGCTCCAGCTCGGCGGCGACGGGCACCTCACCGGCTGGCCGGTCCTCGTCTTCATCCTGGGCACGCTGCTCACCCTCGCGCTGATCATCCGCAAGGTGCCGGGCGCCATCCTCATCTCGATCGTCGTCATGACGATCGTGGCGATGGTGATCAACGCGGTCGCGACCGTCCCGTCCTGGGGCCTCACCACCCCGAAGTGGCCGGGCAACCCCGTCGCCTCGCCCGACTTCGGCCTGGTCGGCGAGGCCAGCCTCTTCGGCGGCTTCGAGAAGGTCGGCCTGCTGACCGGCGTCCTCTTCGTCTTCACCGTGCTGCTGTCCTGCTTCTTCGACGCGATGGGCACGATCCTCGGCGTCGGCGACGAGGCCAAGCTGATGGACAAGGACGGCAACTTCCCCGGCATCAACAAGGTGCTGCTCGTCGACGGCCTGGCGGTCGCGGCCGGCGGCGGCACCTCCTCCTCGGCCAACACCTGCTTCGTGGAGTCCACGGCGGGCGTCGGCGAGGGCGCCCGCACGGGCCTCGCCTCGGTCGTGACCGGCGGTCTCTTCGCGGTCGCGCTGTTCCTCACGCCGCTCGCGACGATGGTCCCGTCGCAGGCGGCCACGCCCGCGTTGCTCGCGGTCGGCTTCCTGATCATGGCCGGTTCGATCAAGGACATCGACTGGAGCGACTTCACCATCGCGGTGCCGGCGTTCCTGGCCATGCTGATGATGCCGTTCACGTACTCGATCACGAACGGCATCGGCATCGGCTTCATCGCCTTCAGCGTGCTGCGCCTGGCGGCCGGCCGGGGCCGTGAGGTCCCGGCGGCCATGTACGTCGTGTCGGCGGTCTTCGTCTTCTACTACGCGATGCCGGCGCTCGGCCTCACGTGATCCCCGGGCGACGGCTCGGGCGCGGGCCCGGCTCCGGCTGACGCCTCCCCGTAGAACCTCTCCGTCTCGTCGACGGCGGTCTTGAACCGCTCGTCGAAATCCTCCCGAATGAGCGTCCGGACGACATAGTCCTGGACGCTCATTCCTCTTTTCGCGGCGTGGCTCCTGAGCCGGTCGAGCAGCTCACCGTCGATGCGCAGGCTGAGCACTGTCGATCCCATGCCGTTCAGGGTCGGGGCAGCAGGTGCCCCTTTGCGTCACTTTCCGGATCGGGCTCACTCGTTTGGGTGATACATGGATGCCGAAGCGTGATCTGGGCTGCCAGGTGTGTCCCCCTCCCGTGTGATCCACGTCCTCTCCCGTGTGATCCACACGACGTCGGCGCGTTTCGGTTGGTATTTAGGAAGAGTAATGAGTTAGGCTAACTACATGCCTGACCTGTCCCACGGCACCGCCGACGACGCCGCGGCCGTGAACGCGCTCCGCTCCTCCGTCATGCGACTGAGCCGACGCCTCAAGCACCAGCGCGTCGACGAGTCGCTGAGCCCCACCGAGATGTCGGTGCTCGGCACTCTGAAGCTCTGCGGCTCCGCCACCCCCGGTGAGCTGGCCCGCAAGGAGCACGTCCAGCCTCCGTCGATGACCCGCATCGTCGCGCTGCTCGAAGCCAAGGGACTGGTCCGGCTGGAGCCGCACCCCGACGACCGCCGACAGAAGGTGGTCCGCCAGACCGAGACGGCCGAGGCCATGCTCGAAGAGTCCCGCCGCAAGCGGAACGCCTGGCTGGCCACTCTCGCCGAAGGCCTGGACGAGGACGAATGGGCCAAGCTGCGCGCGGCCGCCCCGGTCCTGGAGAAGCTCGCTCACCTCTGACCGACGCGCCAAGGAGGCGAACGCACTTTGAGTACGGGACCCGGAGCAGACTCCGCACCCGTCCATCAACCCACCCTCAAGACCCGTGGGCGGGGGGAAACCTTCTCCTCGCTCCGTATCCGCAACTACCGGCTGTTCTTCACCGGAGCCATCGTCTCCAACACCGGTACGTGGATGGCCCGCATCACCCAGGACTGGCTGGTCCTGAGCCTCACCGGCTCGGCCGCCGCCGTCGGCATCACCACGGCCCTGCAGTTCCTGCCGATGCTGCTCTTCGGCCTGTACGGCGGTGTCATAGCCGACCGCTACCCGAAGCGGAACCTGCTCCTCGTCAGCCAGGCCGCCCTCGGCCTCTGCGGACTCGCGCTCGCCGTCCTCACCCTCTCCGGCTCCGTCCAGGTCTGGCACGTCTACCTGATCGCCTTCCTCCTCGGCATGGTGACGGTCGTCGACAACCCGGCCCGCCAGGCGTACGTCGCCGAGATGGTCGGCCCCGCCCAGCTCCGCAACGCCGTCTCCCTGAACTCGGCGAACTTCCAGTCCGCCCGGCTCATCGGCCCCGCCGTCGCCGGTGTCCTGATCGCCGGAGTCGGCAGCGGCTGGGCGTTCCTGCTCAACGGCCTGTCGTTCCTCGCCCCCCTCGTGAGCCTCCTGCTCATGCGGACGAGCGAGCTCCACAAGGTGGAGCGCGCCCCGCGCGGCAAGGGCCAGCTGCGGGAGGGCCTGCGGTACGTGGCAGGGCGGCCGGACCTGATCTGGCCGATCGTCCTCGTGGGGTTCATCGGCACGTTCGGGTTCAACTTCCCGATCTGGCTCACGGCCTTCTCGGAGGAGGTCTTCCACGTCGGCGCCGGTACGTACGGCTTCCTCAACACCCTGATGGCGGCCGGCTCCCTCGTGGGCGCCCTCGCCGCGGCCCGCCGGGGCTCGACCCGGCTGCGGATGCTGGTCGTCGCGGCGGCGGTCTTCGGCGTCCTGGAGATCGCGGCGGCGCTGTCGCCCGCGTTCTGGCTGTTCGCGCTGCTGCTCGTGCCGATCGGCATGATCGGCCTCACGGTCAACATCACGGCGAACTCGGCCGTCCAGATGGCGACCGACCCGGCCATGCGGGGCCGCGTGATGAGCCTCTACATGATGGTCTTCGCCGGCGGCACGCCGATCGGGGCACCGCTCCTCGGCTGGGTCACCGACACGTACGGCGCCCGCGTCGGCTTCGCGACGGGCGGCGTGATCTCGCTGCTCGCGGCGGGGGTCATCGGCCTGGTCCTGGCGAAGGTCGGCGGCCTGAAGGTCGCCCTGGCCTGGCGCCACGGGCACCCGCAGGTCCGGTTCGTGGCCCGCGAGCGCCTGGCTACGGCGGCCTGACGGCAGGGGGACGGGGGCCGGGCTTCCGGCGGGCCCGCCCTGGCACACGTACGGGGGCGGGCTCTTCGAAGGCCCGCCCCCGTCCCCGTACCCGCCCCCGTACCCCTACCGCCCTAACGCCCTACCGCCCGTCCCTCCTCAGACCCGCCGCTCCAGGATCTGCCCCTGCCACTCGCCCACCGCGAAGGGCTCGGTCCGGGTGAAGCCCTGGCCCTCGTAGTACGCGACGAGCCGTCCCTCGCTGCCCGCGAAGCAGTCCACGCGCAGCAGCGACACCCCCCGCCGCCGGGTCTCCTTCACCGCGTGGGCGAGGAGCGCGGCACCCACCCCGTGCCCGTGGAACCGCGCGTCGGTCGCGAGCAGGCGGACGTACACCTCGGGCTCGTCCGCCGGGGGCACGTGCTTGCCCGGATGCGGCGTCAGCGTCATCGTGCCCGCCGGTACGCCGTCGATCTCGACGATCCACGGATCGCCCTCGGCCATCGTGTCCTCGACCTGCTTCACCGCCGCGGGGCGGGCCGAGAACGACTCCGTGCCCCACTGGGCGGTGATCCCCTTGCCGTTGAGCCACACCACGGCGCTGTCAAGGACTGCGAGTATCGCGGGGAGGTCCTCCACCCCGCCCTTCCGGATCTTCATCCCACAGAGGCTAGAGCCTGTCCCGGGTTTTCCGGCGGCCTGCCAGACTCTCCCCATGAGGCTTTTCGCCGCCGTCCTGCCGCCCGCCGAGCAGCTGGCCGAGCTCGGACGTGTCACGGACCGACTGCACCGGCTGCCCGGGGCCGACGGGCTGCGCTGGACCTCGCGGCCCGGGTGGCACCTCACGCTCGCCTTCATGGGCGAGGTCGACGAGGAGCTGCTGCCCGAACTGCGCGTCCGGCTCGCCCGGGCCGCGCACCGCACCCCGCCGTTCCCGCTGCGCCTCCACGGCGGCGGTCACTTCGGCCGCCGCGCCCTGTGGACGGGGTTCGCCGGGGACCTGGACGAGCTGCGGCTGCTCGCCGAGCGGTCCGACGCCGCCGCCCGCAGGGCCGGGGTCGCGATGGACGAGCACCGCCGCTACCAGGCCCATCTGACGCTCGCCCGCGCACGGACGGACGAGGTCGACCTCCACCCGTTCCTCGACGTCCTCCACACCTTCGAGGGAGACCGCTGGCAGGTGGCGGAGCTGGCGCTCGTCCGCTCGAACCTGCCGGTGAGCGGTGTCCGCGGCGAGCAGCCCCGCTACGAGAAGCTCGACGGCTGGCCCCTTGAAGGGGGAGCGGGCCGCTCGGGTTAACCTCGATGCGTGGACCCGAAGACCCGTAACCGAATCATGGCCGGCGTGCTCGTACTGATGTTCGCGATCATCGCGGTGGCGGCGGTCACCGGACAGTAGGCACGCACCGGGCACGTCAGCAGACGCCTTCCTCCGTCTCCCTCTGCGGGAATCTCCTTGCTTCGAGCGGACTCGAAGCAGTTGGCTTGACCCTCATGGAGTACACGCAGCTCGGACGCACCGGACTCAAGGTCAGCCGACTCGTCCTCGGCACGATGAACTTCGGACCGCAGACGGACGAAGCCACCAGTCACGCCATCATGGACTCCGCGCTGGACGCGGGGCTCAACTTCTTCGACACGGCCAACGTGTATGGCTGGGCGGAGAACAAGGGGCGGACGGAGTCGATCATCGGCTCCTGGTTCGCCAAGGGCGACGGCCGCCGCGACAGGACCGTTCTCGCCACCAAGGTGTACGGGAACATGGCCGCCGACGGCGACGCCTGGCCCAATCACGACAAGCTCTCCGCGCTGAACATCCGCCGCGCGGTGGAGGCCAGCCTCAAGCGGCTCGGCACCGACTACATCGACGTCTACCAGTTCCACCACATCGACCGGGCGACCCCCTTCGACGAGATCTGGCAGGCCGTCGACGTCCTGATCCAGCAGGGCAAGGTCCTCTACGCCGGCTCCTCGAACTTCCCCGGCTACAAGATCGCCCAGGCCAACGAGACCGCCGCCCGGCGCGGCTCGGTCGGCCTCGTCAGCGAGCAGTGCCTCTACAACCTCTTCGAGCGGCGCGCGGAGATGGAGGTCATCCCGGCCGCGCAGGAGTACGGCCTCGGGGTCATCCCCTGGTCGCCGCTCCACGGCGGCCTGCTCGGCGGCGTCCTGAAGAAGGAGGCCGCGGGCAAGCGCCGTACGGAGGGCCGCGCGGCGGCCACCCTCGCCGACCCGGCGTCCCGCGCGCAGCTCCAGGCCTACGAGGACCTGCTCGACAAGCACGGCCTGGAGCCGGGCGAGACGGCCCTCGCGTGGCTGCTCACCCGGCCGGGGGTCACGGGCCCGATCGTCGGTCCCCGCACGCCCGAGCAGCTGACCAGCGCGCTGCGCGCCCTGGAGGTGGAGCTGAGCGAGGAGGTCCTGGCGGGTCTCGACGAGATCTTCCCGGGCCCGGGGCCGTCCCCGGAGGCCTTCGCCTGGTGACCCGGTGAGGGTTCAGGGCGCGCCGAGCCAGCTCGTGGCGTCCAGGCGGAACGCCGTCTCCGCGGGGACGACGTTCCGCAGGGCCGTCTCGATGTCCCGGACGCGGTCCGCGCCGAGGGTCGCGGCCCACTCCGCCCGCAGTTCGTCGAAGATCGCGGCGGAGCGGGCGAGGGCGTCGTGGCCGCGCGGGGTGATGCGGACGAGTTTGCGGCGCGCGTCGGCGGGGTCGTCGGCGCGTTCCGCGTAGCCGAGGGCGAGCAGCCGGTCGACGGTCTTGCCGGCGGCCTGCTTGGAGACGCCGAGGCGGCGTCCGATGTCGCTGGCGGTGGCGCCGCCGGTGCCGATGGCCTGCAGGGCGAAGCCGTGGGCGGGGCGCATGTCGGGGTGGCCCTCGTCGGCGAGGCGGGCGTGGAGCCGGTCGATGAGGGTGCGGAAGCCGCCGAAGAGGAGCAGGGGGAGTTCGTATCCGGGGGTGTCGACGGGTACCCCCTTGCCGTTATCGACAACCTGGTTTACGTTTTCTCCAGCGACATGGTCAACCATGTTGTCCATTCTAGTCCGGGGGAACCACCTTGTCCGCACCGATCGACATGTCCGCTCGTACCGCCGCCGCCGTCGCTCTCCTCAAGGAGTCTCCCGAGACCCTCGACGGCTTCCTCAAGCTCAGCGCGATCTTCGAGTCCACCACCCTCGACCCGCACTCCCGCGAGACGGTCATCCTGACCGTCGCCGAGCGGAACCAGTGCCACCTCTGCGTCGACATGCACGAGGCCAAGATGGCGGCCCTGGGCCCGGCCCCGGACGCCGAACGCCTCGCCGCCGTCCGGACGTTCACCCTCCGGGTGCTCGCCTCCTCGGGCGCCGTGAGCGACGAGGAGCTGGCGGCCTTCGAGAAGGCCGGCTACACCCGCCGGAACGCCCTGGAGGTCGTCCTCGGCATCGGTACGTACACGGTCTCGACGCTCGCGAACCGCCTCACGCGCGCCGCGTGACCGACCGGCCCGTCAGCTCGGCTCCTTGTGCAGAGGGACGTCCTCGGCGCCGCCCCACCGGTGGGGCGGGTTCTCCATGGTGACCTCAGGGGAGTAGGGGCCGCCCAGGCCCCAGGCCTGGTGCATCGCCGTGGCGAAGGCGGCGGCCAGCTTGTGCTCGCCGGTCACGCCCGGGTGGGTGCCGTCGTAGGTGTCCGTGTGGATGTCGTACGACTCCGGGATCGTCGCCAGGAGCAGCGGCGAGGCCGCCGTGTCCAGGTCGGCGACCGCCTTCGCGAGGAGCTCGTTGAAGCGGGCGCACTCGGCGGCGAAGGGGGCGTCGTACTCGGCGCGGACGTTCGGTATGACCGGCAGGAGCACGGCCCGCACGCGCGGGTTCGCGGCGCGGGCCGCCGCGACGAACGCGCGGACGTTCTCCTCGGTCTGGTCGCTGTTCGTGTAGAAGCCGAGGTCGATCAGGCCGAGGGAGATCAGCAGGACGTCCGCGCCCGTGGCGGTGACGGTCCCGCCGATCACCGGCGCCATGTGCAGCCAGCCCTCGCCCCAGCCGGCCAGGTGGCGCCGGGCGGGGGCGGGGAAGGCGGGGTCGGCGTAGGCCTCGACGCCGTTGGGGTCGTCGGCCGCCGTCGGGTCGTAGAGCCCGGTGCGCGGGCCGACGATCTCGTACCGGCCCGGGAGCGTCGACTCCAGGTGCTGCCACATCCGGTGGCGCCAGGTCCAGTCGCCGACGCGTCCGATGGTCATGCTGTCGCCGACGAACAGAAAACGCATGGTCACATCATCGCGGACCGCTCCCCGGGGCGGCGACGTGATCCGGGACACGGCCCCGGGCAGGGGTCATCCCAGAAAGCCGTCGACCGTCTCCGCGAACCAGCGCTCGTCGTCGTGCCACGGGAAGTGCCCGCCCCCGGCCAGGACCGCGAGCGTGGCCTTCGGGAACAGCTCCGCGTACGCGGTGGCCGTCGGCACCGGCGTGTTGGCGTCGCCCTCCCCGGCGACGACGAGCACCGGACGGTCGAACTCCGCGAACGCGGCGCGCGTGGCCGCCGGTTGGTACGCGCCCTCGCTGCCGTAGACCCCCCCTGCCTCGCCGTTCAGCTGACGGTGGCTCTCCGCGTGCCGCTCGCGCGCGGCCTCGTCCCACGTGCCGTGGAAGAAGGGCGCGACCGCCTGGAAGGTCTCGGCCGACCCGCGCCCCGCCGCGAGCTCCTCAAGAGCCGCGTACGCCGGCCCGAACCACGGCTCCGCGCTCCGCAGCCGCGCCGCCGCGAGCCGCTCCTCGCCCGTCGTGTCGAGCCCGACGGCCGCCGCGCCCGGGGTCGCGAGGACCAGCCGGGCGACGCGCTCCGGGTACCGGGTCGTGTACAGCGCGGCCAGGTTCGCGCCCGCCGAGTGCCCGAGGAGGTCGAGGCTGTCGAGCCCGAGCTCGATCCGCAGCGCCTCGACGTCCTCGACGAGCCGGTCGCAGCGGTACGAGGACGGGTCGTCCGGCACCGCGGACGCGCCCGTGCCCCGCAGGTCGAGCCGGATCACCGTACGGAGGGCGGTGAGCCCGCCCAGGTCCCCGAGATAGGCGGAGTCCTGCATCGGACCGCCGGGCAGGCAGATGAGCGGGGCGCCGGAACCGGGGAAGGAACCGGAGACGTGGTAGGCGAGTTCCGTGCCGTCGGGCGCGGTGAAAGTGGGCATGCGCGTGACCATGACAGCGGGCTCCTCCGCTGGTCAAGCAGGTTTCCCCCGCCCCATGGCAGGCTTGAGGCCATGCGAACTGCTCTGTGCGCCCTCGGCGCGGCGGCGGCCCTGGTGCTGCTCCCCGCCGGCCATGCCCGTGCCGAAGGGCAGGACCCCGACCGGGACTTCACGATCGCGGACCCCCGGATCACCGAGTCCAGCGGCCTCGCGGCGAGCCGCGCCCACCCCGGGATCTACTGGACGCACAACGACCAGGACGCGCCCCTGATCTACGGCATCGACTCCCGCACGGGCGAGACCGTCGCGACCCTGACGATGCAGGGCGTCGGCACGCCCCGCGACATGGAGGCGATCGCCGTCGGCCCGGACGGCGACATCTACGTCGGCGACATCGGCGACAACCTCGACGGCTCCTGGGACCACGTCTGGATCTACCGCTTCCCCGAGCCGAAGACCCTCAAGGACCAGAAGGTGGCGGCGAAGCAGTACGTCGTGAAGTACGCCGACGGGCCGCGCAACGCCGAGGCGCTGATGGTCCATCCGAAGACCGGCCGGGTGTACATCGCGAGCAAGAACCAGGACGGCGGCGGCCTGTACGCGGGCCCCGAGCGGCTCTCCTCGTCCGGGACGAACGTCTTCCGCCGCGTCGACGAGGTGCCGTGGGTGACCGACGGCGCCTTCTCCCCGGACGGCGGACGGCTCGTCCTGCGCGGCTACTTCAGCGCGAAGGAGTACGCCTGGAAGGACGGCCGCCTCGGCGACGGGGGCACGGGCGTCGGCGCCCCCTTCCAGGGGCAGGCGGAGTCGGTGACGTACACGACGGACGGCTCGGCGTTCATGTTCGGCTCGGAGGGCGCGAACAGCAAGGTGGTCCGCGTCGACCGCGATGCGGAGAACCGTCCGCCGGACACGGGGAACGGGTCGGACACGGGAGACGGGTCGGGCACGGAGACGCCGGGGAAGAGCGAGACCCCGAAGCCTTCCGCCGTCACGGGCGGCGACCAGGGAAGCCAGGGCAACGCCACCGTCGGCTTCCTCGTCCTCGCGGGCGCCACCGTCCTCGTCCTCGGGATCAAGCGCCTCCTGCGCCGCTGATCCGCCGGGGCGAGCCCGGCACTCAGGCGCTTCGCACCGAGCCGACCAGGGCTTCGAAGCCGTCGAGGAGGCGGGCGAGCCCGAAGGCGAAGTGGTCGGTGTCGTGGGAGAAGGTGTCGGCGGCGAGCGCCGCCATCAGCGGGTAGTCGCCGCTGGCCATCGCACGCTCCAGGTAGGGCCGTTGCGTGCGCCAGAACTCCTCGTCGTCGACGCCCGTCTCCTTCGCCGCCTCGACGGCCTGGAGTTCCATGCGCGCGATCCCCGCCGCGAAGCCCTGCACGGTGATGATGACCGAGACGGTCTCGGGGTCGCTCAGACCCATGCCGTGCGGCCCCTTGAGCCCCGAGAGGCAGAGCTCCAGGCCGCGCAGCGCGCTCGGGCCCAGGACGGAGCGGGCCTCGTTGACCTTGAGCAGCCAGGGGTGCGCCCGGTAGAGGGCGAGGGTGGTCCGGGCCAGCGCCGTGACGGTGTCGCGCCAGTGGGTGGGGGCCTTCGGGGCGTCGTCGAGGGACTCGCCCTGGACGCGGTCGAGCATCAGGTCGAGGAGCTCGGTCTTGCCGGGGACGTACCGGTAGAGCGACATCGTGCCGACGCCGAGCTCGCTCGCCACCCGCCGCATCGAGACGGCGTCGAGCCCCTCGGCGTCGGCGATCCCGACGGCGGTCGTGACGATCCGGTCGAGGGTGAGGCCCGGCTTGGGGCCGCGGCTGGGGCGGTCGCCGGTGCCCCAGAGGAGGTCGAGGCTGCTCGTCGTCATGCCGCCACTCTAAAACTGAGTACGGTGTACTCTTAATTGAGTACGGTGTACTCAGAATGCGGTGTACTCAGAACCGGGAGGCCTCCATGCACGAACACGCCGTCCTCGCCGAAGGACTGCGCAAGCGGTACGGGAAGAAGAACGACGCCACCCACGCCCTCGACGGCTTCGACCTCGCCGTCCGCGCCGGCACCGTCCACGGCCTCCTCGGCCCCAACGGCGCCGGCAAGACCACCGCCGTCCGCATCCTCGCCACCCTCCTCAAACCGGACGGCGGCCAGGCCCGGGTCGCCGGCGTCGACGTGACCCGAGACCCGCGAGCCGCCCGCGCCCGCATCGGTCTCGTCGGGCAGTACGCCGCCGTCGACGAGGGCCTCACCGGGCGGCAGAACCTCGAACTCTTCGGCCGCCTCTTCCACCTCGGCGCCCGCCGCGCCCGCACCCGCGCCGCCGAACTCCTCGACCGCTTCGGCCTCACCGAGGCCGCCGACAAGGGCGCCGGCCAGTACAGCGGAGGCATGCGCCGCCGCCTCGACCTCGCCGCCTCGATGATCCTCGCCCCCGCCGTCCTCTACCTCGACGAACCGACCACCGGCCTCGACCCGCGCGCCCGCGGCGAGGTCTGGGACGCGGTCCGCACCCTCGTCGCGGGCGGGACGACCGTCCTGCTCACCACCCAGTACCTCGACGAGGCCGACCGGCTCGCCTCCCGGATCACCGTCATGGACCGGGGCAGGGCCATCGCCGACGACAGCCCCGACGGCCTCAAGGACCGGGTCGGCGGCGACCGCGTCGAGGTCGTCGTCGCCGAGCACGCCGACCTCCCCGCCGCCCGCGCGGTCCTCGCCCGCGTCGCGGGCACCGACCCTCGTACCGACGAGTCCGAACGGCGCGTCCACGCCCCCGTCACCGACCGCGTCGCCGCCCTGACCGAGGTCGCCCGCACCCTCCAGCGGGAGGGGATCGCCGTCGAGGACCTGGCCCTGCGCCGCCCCGCCCTCGACGACGTCTTCCTCCGCCTGACCGGCCAGGAGGCCGCCGCATGAGCACCGTCACCACCCCCGCGGACACCCTCGGCGGCCGGGCCTACTGGGCCGTCGCCGACTGCTGGACCCTCGTCCGCCGCACCCTGCTCAACTACCGCCGGCAGCCGATCGCGATCGTCTGGCAGCTCGGCTTCCCCATCGTCTCCGTCCTGCTCTACGGATTCGTCTTCGGCAGCGCGATGCGCGTGCCCGGCGGCGGGGACTACCGCGAGTTCCTCATGCCCGGCATGTTCACCATGACCATGGCCTTCGGCCTCATGAACACCGCGACCGCCGTCGTCTCCGACAGCGGCAAGGGCGTCGTGGACCGGTTCCGCTCCATGCCGATGGCCCCGTCCGCCGTCGCCACCGGCCGGGGCCTCTCCGACCTCCTCGTCGCCGCCGCCGAACTCGCCATCCTCGCCGCCACCGCCCTCGCCATCGGCTGGACCTCGGACGGCGGCACCGGCCCGACCCTCCTCGGCTTCGGCCTGCTCCTGCTCCTGCGGTTCAGTCTGATCTGGGTGGGCGTGTGGTGCGGCCTGATGGTGCCGAACACCGAGGCGGCCGGAGCGCTCTACGCCGTGATCTTCCCGGTCACGATGATCTCCAGCGTGTACGTGGCACCGTCCCTGATGCCCTCCTGGCTCGGGCCCGTCGCCGCCTGGAACCCGATCTCGTCCACGGTGACGGCCACCCGCGAGCTCTTCGGCAACCCGGGCGCGGACGGCGGCACCTGGGTCGAGCAGCACGCGGTCCTGATGGCGTTCGCGTGGCCGCTCGTCCTCACGGCGGTGTTCCTGCCGTTGGCGGTCCGCCGCTACCAGGCGCTCAGCCGGTGACGGACGAGCCAGATGACGCACGAGCCAGGTGACGCACGAGGGCCCGGCACGGACGATGTCCGTGCCGGGCCCTTCGTACGAGAGCTTCGAGAGCTTCGAGAGCTTCGAGAGCTACGAGAGCTACGAGAGCTTCGAGAGCTATGAAAGCTCCGAGAAGCCGCGAAAGATCAGAGCTTCTCGATCACGTAGTCGATGCACGCCGTCAGGGCGCGCACGTCCGCCGGGTCGATCGCCGGGAACATCGCGACCCGCAGCTGGTTGCGGCCCAGCTTGCGGTACGGCTCGGTGTCCACGATCCCGTTGGCGCGGAGCACCTTCGCGACCGCCGCCGCGTCGACCTCGTCCGCGAAGTCGATCGTGCCGATGACCTGCGAGCGCTTCGCCGCGTCCGCCACGAACGGCGAGGCGTACTTGGACTCCTCGGCCCAGCCGTACAGCGCGTCCGAGGACTCCTTCGTCCGGGCCACGGCCCAGTCGAGACCGCCCTGGCCGTTGATCCACTTCAGCTGCTCGTTGAGCAGGAAGAGGGTCGAGAGCGCCGGGGTGTTGTACGTCTGGTTCTTCAGCGAGTTGTCGATCGCCGTCGGCAGCGAGAAGAACTCCGGGATGTGCCGGCCCGAGGCGTGGACACGGGCGGCGCGCTCCAGAGCGGCCGGGGAGAACGCCGCGAGCCACAGGCCGCCCTCGGCGGCGAAGGACTTCTGCGGGGCGAAGTAGTAGACGTCCGACTCGGCGATGTCGACGGGCAGACCGCCCGCGCCCGAGGTCGCGTCGACGAGGACGAGCGCGCCCTCGTCGGCACCGGCGACCCGCTTGATCGGGGCGGCGACACCGGTGGAGGTCTCGTTGTGCGTGTACGCGTAGACGTCGACGCCCGCCTCGGCCACCGGCTCCGGGTGCGTGCCCGGGTCGGAGGAGATCACGGTCGGCTCGGCAAGCCAGGGAGCCAGCTTGGCGGCCTTCGCGAACTTGGAGGAGAACTCGCCGAAGGTGAGGTGCTGCGACTTGTTCTCGATCAGACCGTGGGTCGCGATGTCCCAGAAGGCGGTGGAGCCGCCGTTGCCCAGGATCACCTCGTAGCCCTCGGGCAGCGAGAAGAGGTCGGAGACGCCGGCACGCACTTCGCCGACCAGGTTCTTGACCGGAGCCTGGCGGTGGGACGTGCCGAGGAGAGAGGTGCCGGTCGCGGCCAGGGCGTCCAGCGCCTCCGTACGCACCTTGGAGGGGCCCGCGCCGAAACGGCCGTCGGCGGGCTTGATGTCAGCGGGAATCTGGATCTCAGCCACGAGGCGGAGAGTATCGGGTCCGGAAGGGGCCGGTCGCGGGATGTCCGCCGGATGAGACGAGGACTGAGACATCCTGGCGTTGTGGGAACACACGAGGATCATGCGTCCGCCCTCGCCGCGGAGCTGCGCGCCGCCGTCGCCGGAGACGTCGACTTCTCCGTCACGGCGAGGGCCCTGACGACGATGGACGCCTCCAACTACCGCCGTGTGCCTGTCGGTACGGTCGCGCCGCGCGACGCCGCCGACGTCGCGGCCGTCCTGGAGGTGTGCCGGGCGCACGGGACGACACCGGTCGTCGCGCGGGGCGGCGGCACCTCCATCGGCGGCCAGGCCACCGGTACGGGCGTGGTGCTCGACCTCACACGGCACATGGCCGGGCTCGTCTCCCTGGACCCGGAGGAGCGGACGGCCGTGGTCCGGCCGGGGCTCGTCCTCGACCGGCTGCGGGAGGCGGCGCGGCCGTACGGGCTGACCTTCGGCCCCGACCCGTCCACGCACAGCCGCTGCACCCTCGGCGGCATGATCGGCAACAACGCGTGCGGGGCGCACTCGGTCGCGTGGGGGACCACGGCGGACAACGTGCGCTCGCTGGATGTGGTGACGTACGGGGGAGAGAGGTTGACGCTCGGCCGGGACGGGCGGGGCGCCCCCGCCGGACTCCTCGACCTCGTCGGCCGCAACCTCGCCCTCCTCCGGACCGGCTACCCGGCCGGCCTCCCGCGCCGGATCTCCGGCTACGCCCTCGACGCGCTGCTGCCGGAGAAGGGCGTGGACGTGGTCCGCTCGTTCTGCGGGAGCGAGGGGACGCTGGGGGTGGTGACGGAGGCGACGGTACGGCTCGTCCCGCTGCCGGCGGACCCGGTGCTCGTCGTCCTCGGGTACCCGGACGAGAGCGCGGCGGCGGAGGCGGCGGCGGGGCTGCTCCCGTACGGGCCGCTGACGGTGGAGGGGATGGCCGCCGACCTCGTACGGGGCGGGGCCGGGGCCGGGGGGCTGCCCCGGGGCGGGGCGTGGCTGTTCGTGGAGACGGACGGTCCTTCGGCCGCTGCGGGCCTGGTCCGGGCGGCGGACGCGCTGGATTCCGTCGTGGTCCGGGACCCGGCCGGGCAGCGGGCCCTGTGGCGGATCCGCGAGGACGCGGCGGGGACGGCGACACGGCTCCCCGGGGGCGGGGAGGCGTGGCCGGGCTGGGAGGACTGCGCGGTGCCGCCGGCCCGGCTGGGCGCGTACCTGCGGGAATTCCGCGCGCTGCTGGCCGACTTCGGCCTCCGGGGGATCCCGTACGGGCACTTCGGGGACGGGTGCGTGCACGTCCGGATCGACTTCGACCTGTGGACGAAGAAGGGGGTACGGGACTTCCGCCGCTTCTCGGAGGCGGTGGCGGACCTCGTGGTCGCCCACGGCGGCTCGCTCTCCGGCGAGCACGGCGACGGGCAGGCGCGGGCGGAGCTGCTGCCGAGGATGTACGGGGAGGAGCTCGTCGGCCTCTTCGGCGCGGTGAAGGACGTGTGGGACCCGGACGGAGGCCTGAACCCGGGGATGCTGGTCCGCCCGAAGCCGCTGGACTCCGGACTGCGCTTCGAGGGGCTGCCGCTGGTGGGCGTGGGCCGGGAGGCGGCGCGGTGCGTGGGGGTCGCCAAGTGTCGCGTGGAGGGCCCGAGTTCGGGAGCGACGGTGATGTGCCCGTCCTACCGGGCGACGGGGGAGGAAAAACACTCCACGCGGGGTCGGGCGCGACTCCTGCACGAGATGGCGCTCGGCGAGGTGATCACCGACGGCTGGAGGTCGGAGGAGGTCCGGGAGGCGCTCGATCTGTGCCTGTCCTGCAAGGGGTGCCGCAGCGACTGCCCGGTAGGCGTCGACATGGCCGCGTACAAGGCGGAGTTCCTGGACCGGCACTACGCGGGCCCACTCGGCCTGCTGCGCCGGCCGCGCTCCCACTGGACGATGGGCGGCCTGCCCCGCTGGCTGGCCCTCTTCGGCCGGGGCGTGAACGCGGCGACGCGGCTGCCGTTCGCGGCGCGGCTCGCGGGGGTGACGCCGGAGCGGTCGATGCCGAGGGTGGCGGACCGGACGTTCGTGTCCTGGTTCGGCGAACGCGGCTCCCGCCGCCCGCCGACCCTCACCCTGTGGCCGGACACCTTCACGAACCACCTCTCCCCGGAGGTGGGCCGGGCGGCGGTGCGCGTTCTGGAGGACGCGGGGCTGGGGGTGGCGCTGCCGCCGGGGCGGGTCTGCTGCGGGTTGACGTACGTGTCGACGGGGCGGCTGGGGGCGGCGCGGAAGGCGATGCGCCGGACACTGGACGTCCTGGGCCTCTCCGCCGCCCCCGGACCGGTGGTCGTCCTCGAACCCTCCTGCGCGGCCACTCTCCGCACGGACCTGCCCGAACTCCTGCCGGACGACCCCCGAGCGGCCCGCCTCGCGGCCTCCGTCCTGACCTTCGCCGAGGCCCTGGAGACCCTGGCCCCCGACTGGACCCCGCCCCGCCTCGACCGCCCGGTCGCCGGCCAGACCCACTGCCACCAGCACGCGGTCCTCGGCGACGCCCCCGACCGCCGCCTCCGCGCCCACGCGGGCCTCACGGGCGAACTGTCGGGCGGCTGCTGCGGCCTGGCGGGCAACTTCGGCTTCGAACCGGCCCACTACGAGGTCTCGGTCGCCTGCGCCGAGGACCAGCTCCTGCCGGCCCTCCGCGCGGCCCCGGAGGGATCGGAGGTCCTGGCGGACGGGTTCTCGTGCAGGACGCAGATCGCCGACCTCGCGGGCGGCAGGGCCAGGCACCTGGCGGAGGTGCTGGCGGAGGGCTTGGAGGAGGGGCAGGAAAGGTGACTCGTACACTCGCCTCGCCAGTAGCGGCGCGCGACGAGTTCCCCCGGAGGACGGTCATGTTCAAGGTCAACGAATACTTCGACGGTACGGTCAAGTCGATCGCGTTCGAGGCGACGGAAGGTCCGGCGACCGTCGGTGTCATGGCCCCGGGCGAGTACGAGTTCGGCACGGCCGCTCCGGAGACGATGCACGTGGTCAGCGGCGCCCTGACGGTGAACCTGCCGGACGCCGGTGACTGGAAGACCTTCGAGGCGGGCACGCGGTTCGAGGTCCCGGGGGACAGCAAGTTCCAGCTGAAGGTCGAGGTCGCGACCGCGTACCTGTGTGAGTACCGCTGAGCTTGGGTTTCTTAGGTGCCGGGGTGACCCGGCACCGTGAGCCTCTGGTGTGGCCGCCCTCTTTCCGAGTGTGGCGGCCTCCACCACCGCGTCAAGGGCAAGTCGGCTCCGCCGATGGCCTGCGGCCACCCTTGACCCGGCGGCGGAGGCCGCCTTTTCACACTCGGAGGGCGGCCGGGGGCGTGGCCACGCAGGGGGCCCGGGCAGTCCACTGCGCCGTAGGCGCGTGGCGGGTGTGTGGGTGGGGGCTCGGTTTGCGGTCGGGGCCGGTGGGCGAAGCCCCGTGAGCGGGTGGTGCGCGGTTGTTGAATGGGGCAGCTGGGCGAGGCTTGGCGTCGGACGGACGGTGGGCGGCCGGGATTCAGGCCCCGCTGGTCATTCCCGGTGGGTGGAGGGGTGCCGGGCATGCCTAACGTGCAGATACTCCGGGTAACCGGGGGCGGGAATGCCGCAAAGGCTGACCTTTCGCCTTCCCTCGATGATCGAACTGCACGAATGACTCGCCTCACGCTTCCCCTGGAGAGGGCTCGGTCGAGGGTCAGCGTTGGGCGGTGGTGCTGGATCCGTCGAGGGTTTCCCGGATGATGTCCGCGTGGCCGGCGTGCTGGGCCGTTTCCCTGATGAGGTGGAGCAGGATGCGGCGCACGGACCAGTAGACGGTCTCCGGCGGAGACCACGGAGTCCGAGGGAGGGGCAGGCGGCGGTCCAGGTCCGGCAGGGCGGACACGATCGCGTCGGTCGTCTTCCCCGCAGCCGTGTACTGCTCCAGGAATTCGGCGATGCTCTCGCCGTCCGCCATGCGGTACTGCTCCATGTCGAGCATGCCCTCCGGCAGCTCTCCGTCGCCCTTGGCGATGATCTGCGTCCAGACCTGCTCGGCGCGGGTGAGGTGCTTGACGATCCCGCCCAGGGTCAGTTCGCTCACGGTCGTGCGCTGCGCGGCCTGAGCGTCGTCGATGCCTCGGACCGTGATCAGCAGCAACTCCCGCTGCTCCGCGAGCGCATGCAGCAGTTCGCCGCGCTCGCCTTCGAGGGGAGGGAGTTCGGTCGGGTTCTCCGGGGAAGTGGTCATGGACCGACGGTAGGGAGCATGTAGGTCAGGGTGTGTCCTCGATCCCGGCGCGGTATGCCCGTGCCACTCGCCCACCGGGAGTGACCAGCGGGGCCTGAGTCCCGGCCAGGCGACGGGCGTTCGCCGCTAAGCCTCGCCCGGCCGCCCCATTCAACAACCGCGCACCCACCACCGGACGAACTTCGCCCACTCACCCCTGCCGCGAACCCAGCCCCCACCCCCACACCTGTCACCCGCCTACGGCGCGGTACCGCCCTCCGAGAGTTTTTGCGCAGCTTCCGGTGCCGGGTCAAGGGTGGCCGTAGGCCATCGGCGGAGCCGACTTGCCCTTGACGCGGCGCCGGAAGGTGCGACTCTCGGAAAGAGGGCGGTCCCACCAGAAGCCCGCGCACCCGGCCCACCCCTTGCACCTGGCCGCAGTTTCCCGCGCCCGGGCGGTTCCTCCGCCGGGTTGTTCTGCTCGCACGAGAGTGCGGAGACGCACGCGTGGGCCCGGCACGTGTGGGGCCCGGCACGTGGGGGGTTCGTTGCGGCGTGGGGTCGGTGCAACTCCCGTCGTCCGAGCGGGAGTCCCGATACGCTCGGGCGTATGGAGCGACCTGTCTCGTCCGCGTACGGCCGGCTCGTGCTCCGTGAGCTCGCCGCCGACGACGTGTCCGCCGTGCACGGCATCTACGGCTCCGAGGTCGCGACCGAGCACCTCAGTTTTCCGACGCGTTCCCTCGACGAGGTCCGGGGGGTCGTCGAGCGGTCCCTCGCGTCCGCGCGGGCCGTTCCCCGCGAGGAGTACGCCCTCGGGGTCGTCGAGCGGGCCACCGGTGTGCTCGTCGGGTTCGGGCGGCTCGCGGTGGATCCGCATCAACAGCGCGCGGCGACCGTCGGGTTCGCGCTGCGGCCCGAGTCGTGGGGCGTCGGGTACGGGCGGGAGACCGTCGGGCTGCTGCTCGGGCTGGCCTTCGGGGAGCTCGATCTGCATCGGGTGTGGGCCGCGCGGGCGCCCCTCAACACCGCCTCCGCGCGGACGCTGCTCGCCGCCGGGTTCGTCGAGGAGGGGCGGATCCGGGGGCACGTCCACGTCCGGGGCGCCTGGCGGGACTCGATCACGTACGGGATCCTCCGCGAGGAGTGGGAGGCGCTCGGCTCCTCCGTCAGTCCCCGCTGACGATCTCCCGGGCCATCGCGACCAGCGCGCCCGTCGCCGGGTGCGGGAAGGCGTCCCGCCAGGCCAGGACCACCGGCAGGGGCGGCGCGTCGGTCAGCGGGCGGTAGGCGACGCCCGGGTGCGGGTGGAGCGCGGCCGTGGAGGCGGAGGAGACGCCGGTGCCGCGGCCCGCGGCGATCGCGGTGAGCCAGTCGTCGGTGTTCGCGACGGTCAGGGTGGCCGCCGGGCGGGCGCCGGCGGGCCAGAGCGCGAGCGTCGTCGTGCCGGAGACGGTGTTGAGGACGATCGTCTCGGCGGCCAGGTCCCCGAGGGTGAGGTCGGTCCGGTCGGCGAGCGGGCTGTCGGCGGGCAGCGCGGCGACCCGTTCCTCCGTGGCGAGCTCCTCGGTGACGAGACCGGGCGCGTCGACCGGGCCCCTGAGCAGCGCCGCGTCCACCTCGCCGCGGGCGAGTCCGGCCGTGCGGTCGTCGATGCGGAGGAGTTCGAGGGGGGTCTCGGGGTGCTGCCGCTGCCAGCGCCGGAGCAGCGGGGTGGTGTACGGGCCGAAGGCCGACCAGGCGTGCCCGAGGCGCAGGGGGCGGTGGCGGAGTCTGGCCGGGTCGACGGCGGCCTCGAAGGCGGCGAGGGCCGCGGCGGCCCTGTCGTGGAAGGCGCGGCCCTCGGCGGTGAGGGCGAGGTGGTGGGTGGAGCGGTCGACGAGCCGCGCGCCGAGGTGCTGTTCGAGCGCGGCGAGCGTGCGGGAGACGGCCGGCTGGGTGAGGTGGAGCCGGGCGGCGGCCCTGGTGAGGCTGGATTCCTCGGCGATGGCGAGGAAGCAGCGGAGGTGACGCAGCTCGATGCTCATGTCTTCGGAGCATAACCGCAGCGCAATCGGCATTTCCGGTGCCGCGCGGGGGCTCGTAGCGTGGGAGGGGAATCCTGGTGGGAGTAGACGGCGAGTCCAGTGTGTTGGACTTGGAGTACAGTGTGCTGAACTAGTGATGGTGTGGTGTGGTGTGAGCGAGTGAGTGGAGGAGTGGTCCGGTGAACAGTCCGGTCAAGGACGTGCCGCCTGTCGCCGTGACGGTCGAGCCCTCGGGAGTCTCCGCACCCGGGAAGCCCCAGGGGGTTCCCGCGCCCGGAAAGGCGGGCCGGCACCTCGGGCCCGTCGCCCTCGTCGTCGCGGGCGGACTCTCCGTACAGTTCGGCTCCGCCGTCGCCGTCCTCCTGATGCCCCGCGCCGGCGCCCTCGGCGTCGTCACCCTCCGGCTCGTGCTCGCCGCCGTCGTCCTGCTGGCCGTCTGCCGTCCCAAGGTCCGCGGCTACAGCCGCTCCGACTGGGGCACCATCGTCGCCTTCGGCACGGCCATGGCGGGGATGAACATCCTCTTCTACCAGGCGGCCGACCGGATCCCGCTCGGCGCCGCCGTGACCCTGGAGGTCCTCGGCCCGCTGATCCTCTCCGTGGTCGCCTCGCGCCGCCTGGGCAACCTGCTCTGGGCCGGGCTCGCCCTCGGCGGCGTCGTCCTGCTCAGCGGCGGCGGCTTCGACCGCCTCGATCCCGTCGGTGCCGCGTTCGCGCTCGCCGCGGGTGCGATGTGGGCCGCGTACATCGTCTTCAGCGCCCGTACGGGCCGCCGCTTCCCGCAGGCCGACGGGCTCGCGCTCGCCATGGCCTTCGGCGCCGTCCTCAGCCTGCCGCTCGGCATCGCGGAGGCGGGCGACAAGCTCCTCGTACCGTCGACGATCCTGCTCGGCCTCGGGGTCGCGCTGATGTCGTCCGTCCTGCCGTACACCCTCGAACTCCTCGCCCTGCGCCGCCTGCCCGCGCCCACCTTCGCGATCCTGATGAGCCTGGAACCGGCCATCGCCGCGGCGGCCGGCTTCCTCATCCTCAGCCAGGCCCTGTCCGTCGTCGACGCCCTCGCCATCGCCCTCGTCATCGCGGCGAGCATGGGCGCGGTCCGCACTCAGGTCCGCGCGGCCAAGCGGGCGGGCCAGGACGCGGCTTGAGCCCGCTCGGCTCATACACTCCGCGCATGATCGCCGACCTGCAGTGCCTCGTGATCGACTGTCCCGCGCCCCGCGCCCTCGCGGAGTTCTACCGCTCCGTCCTCGGCGGGGAGGTCGACCGGCCGGATCCCCGCTGGTCCCTCGGCGACGCCTGGTCCACCCTGCACACCCCCGCCGGGCTCGTCCTCTGTTTCCAGGGCGTCGACGACCACCGCCCGCCGGCCTGGCCGGACCCCGAGCGTCCCCAGCAGTTCCACCTCGACTTCGGTGTCCCGGACCTCGACGCGGCCCAGGCGGAGGTCCTCGCCCGCGGCGCGACCGTCCTGGACGAGGCGGACGGCAAGCGGAGCTGGCGGGTGTACGCCGACCCCGCCGGGCATCCGTTCTGCCTGGTCCGGCACTGAGCCGACGGCCCGCACGGCACTTGGCCGCACGGGGCAGGCGTCATGGAGTCGAACAGCCAGGAGTCTCCGACGCCCGGCCGGAGCGGGCTCGGCTGGTCGGTCACGTCCAGGATGGAGAATGCGCAACGCGTGGATCCACCCGCTCAGGGAGATGTGCAAGGCCCCTGTTATCGTGCGCCGATGTCAACGATCAAGCAGTTCCAAGTGACCTTCGACTGCGCGGAACCTGCGCGCCTCGCCGCCTTCTGGTGCGAGGTGCTGGGGTACGTCGTACCGACCGTCCCGGAGGGCTTTGCCACGTGGGAGGAGTACCACGACACGCTGCCGCCCGAGGACGAGGTCTACTTCGCGTGCGCTGATCCCTCGGGTGTGGGCCCGCGCGTGCTCTTCCAGCGAGTTCCCGAAGGCAAGGTCGTCAAGAACCGGCTGCATCTTGATGTGCGGGTCGGCACAGGGCTCGTGGGTGACGAGCGCCTGGCGACACTCGAGGCCGAATGCGCACGGCTGATGGCGCTCGGTGCGAAGCACGTGCTGACGCAGCGCGCCGATGGCGTCAACGAATCGTGCATCACGATGCAGGACATCGAGGGCAACGAGTTCTGCCTCGCCTGACTCCCCTCCGAGACTGCGCGGGGTACGGCACTGAGGCGCGGCCTCGGCGGTCGCTGGCCCGATCCGTTCGATGTTTGGCTTCCGGCCTGTTTCGGGGGTGTGGGGGTGCCTCGGAGGATGAGGGGTGTCACCGGACACCGGACCTACGAGGAGGGGAGCCGACCATGGCCCTGGAGATGCGAGACCGCTGTGAGCGCTGCGAGACGGCGGTTCTGACCGTGGACGGGCCCGCCCGAATCTGTACGTACGAGTGCAGCTTCTGCGTGCCGTGCGCGGACGCCATGGAAAGCGTCTGTCCCAACTGCGGCGGCGAGCTGGTCCCGCGCCCGCGCCGGGCCGTCGCCTAGGAGTGGTCGTCGAGAGTCACCTCGACGACAGGCCCTGTTAGCTCCGCAGGACCTTCGCGGCCCGGTCGAAGGCCGCGTCCTTGCACGGGTCAGCCCCCGCTGCCCGGGCCCGCGAAAACTCCTTCCGGAATCCGGTCACAACTCCGTGCGGCCCTCCGTCAGTGCTGTGAAGACGCCGACGAGGCCGACACGGAGGACAGCAGCCATGACGAACACGAACCCGAAGACGACCGCGGACACGACCGCTTCCATCTCCCGGATGGCCAACCCCGCCGAGTTCGTTCCCGAGCTGAACGACATCAGCGCCGCCCTCTTCCGGGCCACCGGCAACCAGTCGGTGCCGCGCACCACGATGAACCTGGTCCACCTGCGCGCCGGGCAGATCGTCCGCAACACCTACCTGACCATCCTGAACACCGGATTCCTGCGCAAGGCCGGGCAGTCCGAGGAGCGCATCACCGCCGTCTCCTCCTGGCAGGACGCCCCCTACTTCACCGACGCCGAGCGCGCCGCGCTCGCCCTCGTGGAGGCCACCCTCCAGCCCGCCCCGCACGGCAAGGAGCGCGTCTCCGACGAGCTGTACGCCGAGGTGGCGAAGCACTACGACGAGAAGGCGCTTGCCACCCTCACCATCGCCATCGGGCAGATCAACTTCTTCATCGCCCTGGCCGTCATCGGCAAGCCGCAGCCGGTCACGTCCCTGGCGGACCAGCAGTGGGACTGACGGCGGGAGTGGCAGGAGGAGTGGCAGGGGAAGTGGCAGGGCGAATGACTGCAGGAGTGACGGCGGGAGTGGCAGCAGGAGAGGAAGCAGGAGAGGAAGCAGGAGTGACAGGAGGAGTGGCAGCAGGAGACGAAGCAAGAGTGGCAGCGGCGGGCTTGTCCTGAGGCACGCTGTCAGGGGCAGGGCGTGGTGCCGGAGGGCCCGGGCGCGGCGGCAGCATGTGCGTGTCGATGTAGGTGAAGACGGCCGCGTTCCATTCACGGGTCGGCCAGGACGCCACCCAAGTCCGTAACCGCCGGGCGACGCGCTCCCGTTCGGCCCGGTCGTACCCGCCGCCGACGAGCACGGCGTGGCAGCGGGTGATGATCCCGTGGTGGTGGCGGAAGACCTTGGGGTCCATGGCGAAGGGGAGCGCGAGCCACCTGCGGATGCAGTCGTCGGCCCAGGCCGCGCCGACTCCCGTACGGAAGTGCTGGGGCAGCGTCGACACGAGGGTGTCCAGGACGCCGTTGGCGTTCGAGGGCGGCCCGTGGCGCTCGGCGTGGTCGAGGCAGAGTTCGACGGTGCGGAGCCAGTCGCGGGCCGCCTCCCACGTCGTGAGGTACGGCCCCAGCTGGAACGCTGTCCCCGCCATGCGGGGGATGAGGTCCTCGTTGTCGGGGTTGGCGTGGGCCCAGTCGAGCAGGGCCCGGAGGATCGTCGGGCTCATCAACCTCTGCCGCAGCACCCACTTGCTGAAGTACGCGAAGTCCTGTTGTGGCGTGTGGAGGCCCACCCAGGTGTCGACCATGTCCCGTACTTCGGCGGAGGCGGCTCCGTGCGGCAGTTGCTTGAGCAGTGCGCCGAGGACGTACTGGGCCTCTGGGGTCGTGCCGTGGTTCCTGAGCCAGACGTGGGCGGTGGCCATCGCCGTCCCCGCCGTGTCGGGGTCGAGGTCGGTCCGTGACAGCAGGGGGCCGAGGACGAACTGGGCCTCAGGGGTGGTGCCGTGGATCCCGAGCCAGATGAGGGCGGCGGCGATCGCCTTCCTCGCCGTTTCGGGGTCGAGGTCGGTGCGGGAGAGCAGGGGGGCGAGGACGAAACCGACGTCCTGCGTGGTGGCGTTGGTGGTGAGCCAGGTGAGGGCGGCGGCGGTCGCTCTCGGCGCCGTGTCGGGGTCGAGGCCGGGGTGGGAGAGCAGGGGGTTGAGGACGAACTGGGCTTCCCGGGCGGTGGTGTGGGCGGCGAGCCAGGTAAGGGCGTGGGTGATCGCCGTTCGTGCCGCGTCGGGGTCGAGGTCGGTACGGTCCAGGAGGCGGCTGTGGACGAACTGAGCCTCCTGGGTCGTCGTGTGGGTGGTGAGCCAGGCGAGGGCGGCGGTGATCGCTTTCGCCGCCGCGTCGGGGCCGAGGTCGGTGCGGGACAGCAACGGGCCGAGGACGAAACTCGCCTGTCCGTTCTGCCCGTGCCGCGCCAGCCACGACCACACCGTGGGCAGCAGCAGCCGGGCGGCCTCCTCGGGGAGGTGGTGGAGGCCCCGGTAGAGCAGGTGCCGGGCGACGATGCGGGTGCCGAAGTCCGCGAGCCAGGGGCTGACGACCTGCGACCAGCACTGGACGGCCGAGGCGGACCAGGGCGCGCCCGAGCAGACCGCGCCGAGGGCGTAGCTGCCGATGCCGGCGTCGAGCCGCAGGACGGCGCCGAGGGTGGTGGCGTGCCGGGTGAACCAGGAGTTCAGTACGGCGGACACCGGGCCCGAACGGTCCGCGAGCGCGAGGTCGTTGACGACCCGCCCGAGGTTCAGCGCGGCCCGGCCCACCGCGCGGGGGCTCACGAGGCAGCCGGCGAGCAGGGCGTGGGCCCCGTCGGTGTCCGGCGCCTCGTCCCGTTCGGGGAGGAGGACGGATTCGACGAGCTGGTCGGTGACGAGGTCGTGGGCGACGGAGAGCGTGCCGTCGGGCTCCGTCTCCAGCCAGCCGAGGGAGAGGAGGGTGGCGACCACGTCCTCGGCGCGCGGCACGACCGTTTGCGGGGCCATGCCCTGCGGGCCGGTGAGGCCGGTGGGGCCGGTGGGTGCGGTGGGGGCAGTGGGTGCGGTGGGGCCCCCGAGCGTCCCGGGGGTGCCCGGCGTACCAGGTACCCCCGGTATCCCAGGTACCCCCGGTATCCCAGGTGCTCCCATCGTCCCCAGCGCCGCCCGCGCCGCCGACGTCACGTCCTCGCGCGCCTGCGGGCACGCGGCCGTGGCAGCGGCGGCGGCCACGAGGGAGTGGGAGGCGCGTGCGGGGACGAAGGCGTGCTCGCGGCCCGGTACGGACAGCTCGTCCTCGCCGAGGCGGCTCTTCAGCCACCGGGGGATCTCCCCGCCCTCGCGCAGCCCCGTCTGATCGGGCAGGGACAGGCCCGAGGTGAAGCGCCGCTCCACCTCGCGCGCGACGAGCAGCGCGACGATGGGGCGCCGGCCGCAGATGTCCCGCATCCGGCCGATGCCGAACCGCTCGGTCGCCGCCGGGGCGAGCGTGCGCAGGGCGTTGTCGGCGACCTGTTTCTGGAAGTCGTCGTCCTGGCGCAGCTCCACCTCGTCGAACAGGTCGTGCAGCTGCCCGCGGTTGGCCTTCCGCAGCCAGCCGGGGCGTACGGACGCGAGGAGCGCGACGCGGATGTCGCGGCGGCGGGCCTCCGGGATGAGCCGGTGCCGCAGCGCCGGCAGGTCGAGCTGCGATTCGTTGAGGTAGTCGACGACGACGAGCGCCGGGGTCTGCTCGGCGCAGACCTGTTCGGCGATGACGTCGGTGACGGAGCTGTCCTCGCCGGGCAGGACGTGCAGGACGCGCCAGCCCGCTTCGAGGGCGATCCGGCCCACCTCGATGCCGGCCCGGGTCTTGCCCGTGCCGGCCGCGCCGACGAGCAGGACGCCCCGGTCGCCCGAGCTGACGAGCCGGACGAAGAGGTTGGCGGGCTCGGCCGGGTGGTCGGGGCCCGGGGAGACGAAGGAGAGCTGCTCGGAGGTGAGGTTCTTCTTGAAGTCACCGAAGCCGCTGACGAGTTCGTGCTGGTGGATGACCGCGCGCAGCAGCGGCTCGGGGTCGGGCGGTTCGTCGCCGAGGGTGACGGGCCGGGGGTCGTACCGTACGCCGCCCAGGGCGAGTTGGCGGCAGAATTCCGGGTCGTCGAGGGCGTCGGCGATCGGTTCGGCCTCGGCGCCGGAGATTCCGGCGGCGGGCAGTCGGTGTGCCTGCACTCCGATGAGGAGCCCGGTGGAGGGGGTCAGGAGCGCGGCGCCGGACATGCCCCGCCACGGGTCGGGGTCGCCGCCGCCGGGCGGGCGGGGCGCGGTCGTCGTGTACTGGAGGTCGAGCAGCCGCGACTTCAGGTTGGAGCCGAGCAGGAAGAACCCCTCGGCCTGGCGGCTGTCCCGTCGTCGCAGGCCCGTGACGCCGGGTTCCTCGGGGCGGGTCGCGAAGCCGGGGAAGCCGATCCCGATGAAGGGCACGCTGCCGGCGCCCGGCGGCAGGGCGCCGAAGGACACCGCCTGCACGGTGTCCGCGGGGGCGTCGTCGAGGCGTAACAGCGCCAGGTCCCGGCCGTTCTTGCCGCGCCACACGGGTGTCGCGGACAGTGCGACGTCGCCGCCGCCGAGGCGGACGGTGCACGTGCCGGGGTTCGGGTCCGCGCCGAAGAGGTGGTCCACGGTGAGGACGAGCCGGTTCGCGATGCGGTAGCCGGAGCCGTACTCGGCCGTGCCGTTCCCCGTGACGACGACCTCCGCCACCCGGGCCGTGTCGGGTACCGTCACGGGCCGCTCAGCCGGCGCCGAGCAGGTCGGTCACGTCGTCCCCGGTGCGGACCTTCTGGCCCGTCGCGGCGTCCTCCGCGGAGAGCGTCATCCGCACCGTGTGCGTCTGGCCGTTCTTCGCGCCGGCCTTGCCGCCGAGCGAGGCCACCCAGAACTTCACGCCCGCGTTCGCCTCGGCGGACTTCTCCACGGAGACCTGGAGCTCCAGGTCGATGGAGTCGATACGGAACTTCACGTCCTCGTTCGCCGCTTCCAGCCGGGCGCGGCTGAGCTCGGAGCGGAGCGAGGCGAGCAGGTCGGCGAGTTCGATGTCCATGCTCATGGGACCCCCGTGGTCGCGCGAAACGGTGCTCGTCAAGTGTTGCAGAAGGGTGGGGAGTTCGGCAGAGGTCCGTCACACAGTGCACAGGGCGACACGATCACGACGTCGACCGGAGCGCGTCCACCACAACCATGCGTCGGACCCGTCGGACCCGTCTGACCTGTCTGACCTGTCGGACCCGTCTGCCCCGTCGGACCGGGGCCGTGTCGACGTCGACCGCCTCCATTAATCAAAGCAAGCATGCTTGATTGTTTTCTGGTTCGCTGCCATGCTCCGGGGCACGCCGACGCGCCGTCGTCCGGCCGTCGTCGTGCCGTGGCCGTGTCCCGAGGGGAGCGCACCGTGTCCGATCCCGCCGTCGTCCTCGACGATCTGCGCGAGGAGAGCGAGGAACTCGACGTACTCGTACGCGAGTTGAGCGAGGAGCAGTGGGGCGCGCCGACCCCCGCACCCGGCTGGACCATCGCCCACCAGATCGCCCACCTCGCCTGGACCGACCGGGCCGCCCTCCTCGCCGCCACCGACCCCGAGGCCTTCGCCGTCGAGACGGAGAAGGCCCTCGCCGCTCCCGACCGCTTCGTCGACGAGGGCGCGGAGGAGGGCGCGAAGCTGCCGCCCGCCGAGCTCCTCGCCGCCTGGCGGGCGGGCCGGGAGCGCCTCCAGGAGGCCCTGCGGGCCGTTCCGCCCGGTGCGCGTTTCCCCTGGTACGGGCCGCCGATGAGCGCCCCGGCCATGGCCACCGCCCGGCTCATGGAGACCTGGGCGCACGCCCAGGACGTCGCCGACGCCCTCGGGGTCGCCCGCACGCCCACCGCCCGCCTCCGGCACGTCGCCTGGATCGGTGTCCGCGCCCGCGACTACGCCTACCTGGTACGGGGCATCCCGGCGCCCGCCGAGCCCTTCCGTGTCGAACTCGCCGCCCCCGACGGGGAGACGTGGGCGTACGGGCCCGAGGGCGCCGCCCAGACCGTCACCGGCCCGGCCCTCGACTTCTGCCTCCTCGTCACGCAGCGCGTCCACCGCGACGACACCGCCCTTGTCGCCCACGGCCCCGACGCCGAGCGCTGGCTCGGCATCGCCCAGGCCTTCGCGGGCCCGGCGGGCGCCGGACGCGCACCCGAGGGGGCGTAGGCGTGGTCCTCCGCATCGGCAACGCCTCCGGCTTCTACGGCGACCGCTTCGACGCCGTCCGCGAGATGCTCACCGGCGGCGAACTCGACGTCCTCACCGGCGACTACCTCGCCGAGCTGACCATGCTCATCCTCGGCCGCGACCAGCTCAAGGACCCGGCCGCCGGATACGCGAAGACCTTCCTGCGCCAGATGGAGGAGGGCCTCGGCCTCGCCCACGAGCGCGGGGTCCGCATCGTCGCCAACGCGGGCGGCCTGAACCCCGCCGGCCTCGCCGAGGCCCTGCGCACCCTCGCCGTGAAGCTCGGCCTGCCGACGCGGATCGCGCACGTCGAGGGCGACCGGCTCCCGCCGACCGACGGCGTGTTGACGTCCAACGCCTATCTCGGCGGGGCCGGCATCGCCGCCTGTCTCGCCGCCGGGGCCGATGTCGTCGTCACCGGCCGGGTCACCGACGCCGCCCTCGTCACCGGGCCCGCGCAGTGGCACTTCGGCTGGGGCCCGGAGGAGTACGACCGGCTGGCGGGCGCGGTCGTCGCCGGGCACGTCCTGGAGTGCGGCACTCAGGCCACCGGCGGCAACTACGCCTTCTTCGCCGACCACGACCCGGCCGTCCTGCGCCGCCCCGGCTTCCCGCTCGCCGAGCTCCACGCCGACGGCAGCGCCGTCATCACGAAGCACGCCGGTACGGGCGGACTCGTCGACGTCGGCACGGTCACGGCCCAGCTGCTGTACGAGACGGCCGGCGCCCGCTACCCCGGACCCGACGTGACGGCCCGGCTCGACACCGTACGGCTCACGCAGGACGGCCCCGACCGGGTCAGGATCCACGGCGTGACGGGCGAGGCCCCGCCCCCCACCCTCAAGGTCGGCCTCAACCGCCTCGGCGGCTTCCGCAACGAGGTCGTGTTCGTCCTCACCGGCCTCGACGTCGAGGCCAAGGCGCGGCTCGTCCGCGACCAGGTCGAGGACGCCCTGGAGCACGCCGACTCCCGTCCCGCCGACGTCCGTTGGGAGCTGGTGCGCACCGACCGGGAGGACGCCGCGACCGAGGAGACGGCGAGCGCGCTGCTCCGCCTCGTCGTCCGCGACCCGTCCCCGGAGGCCGTCGGCCGCACCGTCACCGGCGCCGCGATCGAACTGGCCCTCGCGAGCTACCCCGGCTTCCACGTCACCGCGCCTCCCGGGAAGGGCGCCCCCTACGGCGTCTTCGGGAGCGCGTACGTCCCCGCCGCCGACGTCCCGCACACGGCCGTGCTCCCGGACGGCACCCGCGTCCCCGTCCCCGTACCGCCCCGGACGGCGGACCTGGTGCCGGTCCCGGCCCCTGAGCTTCCGCCGCCCCTCCCGGCAGGCCCCACCCGTCGCGCCCCTCTCGGCCGGATCGCGGGCGCCCGCAGCGGCGACAAGGGCGGCGACGCCAACGTCGGCGTGTGGGTCCGCACGGACGAGGAGTGGGCCTGGCTCGCACACGTGCTCACCGTGGAGGAGTTCCGGGAACTCCTCCCCGAGACCGCCGACTTGACCGTCGAGCGGCATGTCCTCCCGCACCTCCGGGCCCTGAACTTCACCGTCGCCGGGATCCTCGGCGACGGCGTCGCCTCACAGGCCCGCTTCGACCCCCAGGCCAAGGCCCTCGGCGAGTGGCTCCGCTCCCGCCACCTGGACATACCGGAGGTACTGCTGTGACCGTCCTCGCCTCCGCCCTCGACACCGGCGGACCCGAGTACCGAGAGAACCGCGCCGCGATGCTCGACAAGCTCGCCGCCCTCGAAGGCGAGCACGCCAAGGCCCTCGCGGGCGGCGGCGAGAAGTACACGGCCCGGCACCGGGGGCGCGGCAAGCTCCTGGCCCGCGAGCGCATCGAGCTGCTCGTCGACCCCGACTCGCCGTTCCTCGAACTGTCGCCGCTCGCCGCCTGGGGCAGCGACTACCAGGTGGGCGCCTCGCTCGTCACCGGCATCGGGGTCGTCGAGGGCGTCGAGTGCCTGATCACGGCCAACGACCCGACCGTGCGCGGCGGCGCCTCCAACCCGTGGACGCTGAAGAAGGCGCTGCGGGCCAACGAGATCGCGTTCGCCAACCGGCTGCCCGTCATCTCGCTCGTCGAGTCGGGCGGCGCCGACCTCCCCTCCCAGAAGGAGATCTTCATCCCGGGCGGGGCGCTCTTCCGCGACCTCACGCGCCTCTCCGCCGCCGGCATCCCGACCGTCGCGGTCGTCTTCGGCAACTCGACGGCCGGCGGCGCGTACGTCCCCGGCATGTCCGACCATGCCGTGATGATCAAGGAGCGGTCGAAGGTCTTCCTCGGCGGCCCGCCGCTCGTGAAGATGGCGACGGGGGAGGAGAGCGACGACGAGTCCCTCGGCGGCGCCGAGATGCACGCCCGGACGTCCGGCCTCGCCGACCACTACGCCGTCGACGAGACCGACGCGATCCGCCAGGCCCGCCGGATCGTCGCCCGCCTCAACCACCGCAAGGCGCACGCCGATCCGCAGCTCGCGGAAGGGCCGAAGTACGACGAGGACGAGCTCCTCGGGATCGTCCCCGGCGACCTCAAGACCCCCTTCGACCCGCGCGAGGTGATCGCCCGGATCGTCGACGGCTCCGACTTCGACGAGTTCAAGCCGCTGTACGGGACCTCGCTCACGACCGGCTGGGCGTCCCTGCACGGCTATCCGGTCGGCATCCTCGCCAACGCGCAGGGCGTGCTGTTCTCCGCCGAGTCGCAGAAGGCGGCGCAGTTCATCCAGCTCGCCAACCAGCGCGACATCCCGCTCCTCTTCCTCCACAACACCACCGGCTACATGGTCGGCAAGGAGTACGAGCAGGGCGGCATCATCAAGCACGGCGCGATGATGATCAACGCGGTCGCGAACTCGCGCGTCCCCCACCTCTCCGTCCTCATGGGCGCGTCGTACGGCGCCGGGCACTACGGCATGTGCGGCCGGGCGTACGACCCCCGCTTCCTCTTCGCCTGGCCGAGCGCGAAGTCCGCCGTCATGGGCCCGCAGCAGCTCGCGGGCGTCCTGTCGATCGTGGCGCGCGCGAGCGCGGCGGCGAAGGGGCAGCCCTACGACGACGAGGCCGACGCCGGTCTGCGCGCGCTCGTCGAGGCGCAGATCGAGTCGGAGTCCCTCCCGATGTTCCTGTCGGGGCGGCTGTACGACGACGGGGTCATCGACCCCCGCGACACCCGCACGGTCCTCGGGCTGTGCCTGTCCGCGATCCACACGGCACCGGTCGAGGGCGCGCGCGGCGGCTTCGGCGTCTTCCGAATGTGAGGGCTCAGATGAGGACGCAGAAGTTGATCTCGACCGTGCTGGTCGCGAACCGCGGGGAGATCGCCTGCCGGGTCTTCCGCACCTGCCGTGAGCTGGGCATCTCCACCGTCGCCGTGTACTCCGACGCGGACGCCGACGCCCTGCACGTCCGGGAGGCCGACGCGGCCGTACGGCTGCCGGGGGCGGCGCCCTCGGAGACGTACCTGCGCGGCGACCTGGTCGTGAAGGCGGCGCTCGCGGCGGGCGCGGACGCCGTTCACCCCGGCTACGGCTTTCTCTCCGAGAACGCCGGCTTCGCGCGGGCCGTGACCGACGCGGGGCTCGTCTGGATCGGGCCGCCGCCGGAGGCGATCGAGGCGATGGCCTCGAAGACCCGCGCCAAGGAGCTCCTGGGCGTCGAGCCCCTGGCGGACGTCACCGCGTCCGACCTGCCCGTCCTGGTGAAGGCGGCGGCGGGCGGCGGCGGCCGGGGCATGCGGATCGTCCGCGAGCTCTCGGCGCTGCCCGAGGAGTTGAGGGCCGCGTCGGCCGAGGCCGCGAGTGCCTTCGGTGACGGTGAGGTCTTCGTCGAGCCGTACGTGGAGAACGGCCGGCACGTCGAGGTGCAGCTCCTCTGCGACACCCACGGCACGGTCTGGGTGCTCGGCACCCGCGACTGCTCCCTCCAGCGCCGGCACCAGAAGGTCATCGAGGAGGCCCCGGCGCCCGGCCTTCCGGCCGCCCTGGAGGCCTCCCTCCTCGACACGGCCGTCCGCGCGGCGAAGGCCGTCGGCTACGTCGGCGCGGGCACGGTCGAGTTCCTGGTGAAGGACGGCCGGGCGCACTTCCTGGAGATGAACACCCGCCTCCAGGTCGAGCACCCGGTGACGGAGGAGGTGTACGGGGTCGACCTCGTCGCCCTCCAGCTCGCCGTGGCCGAGGGCCGGGAACTGCCCCCCGAGCCCCCGGCCCCGAGCGGCCACGCGATCGAGGCCCGTCTCTACGCGGAGGACCCGGCCCGGGAGTGGGCGCCCCAGACGGGCGTCCTGCACCGCTTCGACGTCCCCCGCGAGGGCCGGGTCCGGGTCGACACCGGGTACGTCTCCGGCGACACGGTCGGCGTCCACTACGACCCGATGCTCGCCAAGATCGTCGTTCACGCCCCCACCCGCGCCGAGGCCGCCCGCAAGCTTGCCCACGCCCTGGAGCGGGCCCGGATCCACGGCCCCGCCACCAACCGGGAGCTGCTCGTCGCGTCCCTCCGCCACCCCGACTACCTCTCGTCCGAGAGCCTGGACGCCCTCGGCACCGGCTTCTACGAGCGGAACCTCACTGCCCTGACCGCCGCTCCGGAGGGCGAGGAGTACGCGGCGACGGCAGCCGCCCTCGCCGAGGCGTCCGCCAACAGGTCGCGGTTCGGCGGGAGTTGGCGGAACGTCCCCTCCCAGGACCAGACGAGGACGTACGGGGACCACGAGATCCGCTACCGGCCGAGCCGCGCCGGGGGCCACGAGGTCACGGCCCCCGAGGGGGTCCGGGTCGTGTCGGCAGCGCCCGATCGCGTACGCCTCGAAGTCGCCGGAGTCGTACGGGACTTCGACGTCGCCCGGTACGGCGACACCGTCCACGTCGGCCCGTACCGCCTCACCCTCCGCCCCCGCTTCCCCGACCCCGCCGACCAGCGGGAACCCGGCTCCCTGCTCGCCCCCATGCCCGGCACCGTCGTCCGGGTCGCGGACGGCCTCGCCGTCGGCGACCGGGTCACCGCCGGACAGCCGCTCCTCTGGCTGGAGGCCATGAAGATGGAGCACCGCGTCACCGCTCCCGCCTCCGGCACGCTCACCGCGCTCCACGCCGCACCCGGCCGCCAGGTCGAGGTAGGCGCCCTGCTCGCCGTCGTACAGGCGGACCTCGCACAGGCAGACGTCTCGACCGAAGCACAGGAGGACCAGACAGCATGAGCACCCTCATCGACACTCCGGAACAGACCGCACTCCGCGCCGCCGTCTCCGCGCTCGGCCACCGCCACGGCCCCGGCTTCGACCGGGCCGCCCTCTGGGCCGAGGCGGGCAAGCTCGGCTACCTCGGCGTGAACCTCCCCGAGGAGTACGGCGGCGGGGGCAGCGGCATGGCCGAGCTGTCGATCGTCCTGGAGGAGGCGGGCGCCGCCGGGGCCCCGCTCCTCATGATGGTCGTCTCGCCCGCGATCTGCGGCACGGTCATCGCCCGCTTCGGCACGGAGGAGCAGAAGCAGGCCTGGCTGCCCGGGCTCGCGGACGGCTCGAAGACGATGGCCTTCGGGATCACGGAGCCCGACGCGGGCTCCAACTCGCACCGCATCACGACGACCGCGACCCGCACCGAGGACGGCTGGGTCCTCAACGGCCGCAAGGTCTTCGTCTCGGGCGTCGACATCGCCGACGCGACCCTCGTCGTCGGCCGCACGTCGGACGCCCGCACGGGCAACCTGAAGCCCTGCCTCTTCATCGTGCCCCGCGACGCCCCCGGCTTCGGCCGGCGGCACATCGAGATGGAACTCGACGCGAACGAGAAGCAGTTCGAGCTCACCCTCGACGACGTCCACCTGCCGGCGGACGCGCTCGTCGGCGACGAGGACGCGGGCCTCCTCCAGCTCTTCGCCGGGCTCAACCCGGAGCGGATCATGACGGCGGCCTTCGCGATCGGCATGGGCCGGTACGCGCTCGCGCAGGCCGTGACGTACGCGAAGGAGCGCCAGGTCTGGAAGGCCCCGATCGGCGCCCACCAGGCCATCGCGCACCCTCTCGCGCAGGCCCACATCGAGCTCGAACTGGCCCGCCTGATGATGGCGAAGGCGGCCCATCTCTACGACGTGGGCGACGACATGGGCGCGGGCGAGGCCGCCAACATGGCCAAGTACGCGGCTGCCGAGGCCTGTGTGAAGGCGGTCGACCAGGCCGTCCACACGCTCGGCGGCAACGGCCTCACCAAGGAGTTCGGCCTGGCCCGCCTGATCACGGCGGCCCGCGTGGCCCGGATCGCGCCGGTCAGCCGGGAGATGATCCTGAACTACGTGTCGCACCAGACGCTGGGTCTCCCCAAGTCGTACTGAGGCAGTCGTCCCGGGGCCGTCGTGCCGAGGGAGTCGTACCGAGGTAGGGGGTCGGATCTGGCTCCGGGGTGCGACGACGGTGACGCCGTCGGGGCGGGACAGTACGGGACGTCAGCCCAGCGAGGGTGAGGAGCCCGCAGATGTCCCCGATCACCCGTACCGTCCGCACCGGCGCCCGCGCGTTCCTCGCCCTCCCGTGCGGCCTGGCGGCGGCCGCGCTGACCTTGACGGGGCAGCGCGACCGGGCCGCGAGGCTGCGGGCCCGGCTGACCGACGACGGCTCCGGTGCCGGCGGCTGGACCGGCGGCCGGATGCTCGGCCGGACGGTCCTCGGGCTGCCCCTGGACGCGGCGGCCTTCGCCCTCGTCGGGTACGCGCTGTTCAACTCGGTCCGCAACTTCGGCTACCCGATCTGGTACCTGGACACCGACTACCACCAGGCCTGGGGCGGCCCCACCATGGCCGGCGTCTGGACTGTCCACGCCGCTGGCTGGCTGCTGTGCCTCGCCGTGCTGCTCCACTGGCCGGTGCGGTGGCTCGCCCGGGGGCAGCGGTCCCTGGACCGGCGCCTCACGTCTCAGCTCGGCCAATCCGACCTCCGTTTGTGAAGACCGCGTGTACGCTCCCCTCACTTCGCTCACGTCCGAGCGCCTTGAGCCAGGGGAGAGACGCGCGTGTACCAGCAGCCGAACCCGTACCAGCCCCCGCCGCCGTGGGTGGCGCCCCGCCGCTGGTGGCAGCATCCCGCTCTGGTGATCACCCTGTTGGTGATCTTCCCGCCGGGCGGTATAGCCCTGGCGTGGCTGAGCCGCTGGAGCAGCCGGACCAAGATCGTGGCCACGGTCCTGTCGGCCCTGTGGTTCGTCGTCGCCCTCGCCATCGACGACCCGAAGCAGAACGGCACGGACGACCCGAAGCCCACCACGACGGCCACGGCCCCCGCGACCCCGACGCCCACCGAGCCGAGCCCCACCGCGACCACTCCCACCCCGACGACCCCGGCCCCGACGACCCCGGCCCCGACCACCACCGCGCCCACCCCGGAGCCGACGACCGACGCCCCGACCCCCGAGCCGACCACCCAGGCTCCGACCACCCAGGCTCCGACCACCCGCGCCCCGGAGCCCACCCGCACCACTCCGAAGCCCGTGAAGCCGAAGCCGGCCCAGACGACGCAGCCCCCGGAGACGGCCGAGCCCGAACCGGCCGTCTACTACGCCAACTGCACCGCCGTCCGCGCCGCCGGCGCCGACCCCATCCATAGCGGAGAGCCCGGCTACGGCCGCCACCTGGACCGCGACGGCGACGGAGTCGCCTGCGAGCGCTGACGCGCGGCGAGCTTGCAGGAGTACCTGTCCGTGGTGCACGGCCCGCCCCCTGGAAGGGCGGGCCGTTGTTCGCTCCAAGAATCATGCAGGCATGCTTGATTGTTTTTCGGAGGGCTGACAGGGTCTCCCCAAGTCCCGCCCGAGACAGCGATCCTGGCGACCACCGCTCACCTCTCCAGGGGGTCAACGCATGGTGTTCCACAGCGAGTACGAGGCCGTTTCCACGCTCTCCTTGCCCATCCACGACGCCGTCCTCGGCCGCGCCGCCGAATTCGGCGACGCCCCGGCCCTGATCGACGGGGCCGGCGAGCTGACCCTCACGTACGCCCAGGTCGACGCCTTCCACCGGCTCGTCGCCGCGGGCCTCGCCGAGGCCGGGGTCCGCAAGGGCGACGTCCTCGCCCTGCACAGCCCCAACACGGTCCTCTTCCCGATCGCGTTCTACGCCGCCACCCGCGCCGGCGCGTCCGTCACGACCGTCCACCCGCTGGCCACGCCCGAGGAGTTCGCGAAGCAGCTCCGCGACGCGTCCGCGCGCTGGATCGTGACCGTGTCACCGCTGCTCCCGGCGGCCCGGGCCGCGGCCGAACTCGCGGGCGGCATCGAGGAGATATTCGTCTGCGACCAGGCGCCGAAGGGACCGGACGGATCGGATGGCGACGGTGTCCGCTCGCTCCAGTCCTTCCTGGCCGCCACCGGCCCCGTCCCGGACCACCCGATCGACCCCGACGAGGACATCGCCGCCCTCCCGTACTCCTCCGGCACCACCGGCGTCCCCAAGGGCGTCATGCTCACCCACACGTCGATCGCCACCAACCTGGCCCAGCTGTCCCCGCTGGTCCCGATGGGCCCCGGCGACCGCATCCTCGCCGTCCTCCCCTTCTTTCACATCTACGGCCTGACGGCCCTGATGAACGCCCCGCTCCGGCAGGGCGCCACCGTCGTCGTCCTGCCCCGCTTCGACCTCGACACCTTCCTCGGCGCGATCCAGAAACACCGCATCAACGGCCTGTACGTGGCGCCGCCGATCATCCTCGCCCTCGCCAAGCACCCGGCCGTCGCCGACTACGACCTGTCGTCCCTGAAGTACATCGTCAGCTCCGCCGCCCCGCTCGACGCGGCCCTCGCCGAGGCCTGTTCGGCCCGGCTCGGCCTGCCGCCCGTTCGGCAGGCGTACGGCATGACGGAGCTCTCCCCGGGCACCCACGTCACCCCGCTCGACGTCGAGAACCCGCCGCCCGGCACCGTCGGCAAGCTGCTGCCCTCCACCGAGCTGCGGATCCTCTCCCTCGACGACCCGTCGAAGGAAGCCGCACCGGGCGAGGCGGGCGAGGTCGCCATCCGGGGGCCGCAGGTCATGAAGGGGTACCTGGGCCGCCCCGACGCCACCGCCGCGATGATCGACGGCGACGGCTGGGTGCACACCGGCGACATCGGGCGCGTCGACGAGGACGGCTGGCTGTTCGTCGTCGACCGGGTCAAGGAGCTCATCAAGTACAAGGGCTTCCAGGTCGCCCCGGCCGAACTCGAAGCGCTGCTCCTCACGCACGCCGGCATCGCGGACGCCGCCGTCATCGGCGTCACCGACGCCGAGGGCACGGAGATCCCCAAGGCCTTCGTCGTACGCCAGCCCGCCGCGCCCGGCCTCACGGCCGAGGACGTCGTCGCGTACGTGGCCGAACGCGTCGCCCCGTACAAGAAGGTCCGGAGCGTGGAGTTCGTCGAGAGCATCCCGCGGGCAGTCTCCGGCAAGATCCTCCGCAGAGAACTGAGGGACCGCGCATGACCCCACCCAGGCCCCTGGTCGCCGTCACCGAGGAGCGGGGGATCACCACCCTCGCCCTCGACTCCCCGGCCACCCGCAACGCCCTCTCCACGCACCTCGTCACCGAGCTCGCCGACGCGCTCACCGCCTGCGGCAAGGACCCGGCGGTCCGGGCGGTGGTCCTCACCCACACCGGCTCCACCTTCAGCGCGGGCGCCGACCTGAAGGCCCCGCCCAGCCCGTACGCCTTCGTGGACCTGCTCCGGCAGCTCGTCGAGCTCCCGAAACCGGTCGTCGGCCTGGTCACCGGCCACGCCCGGGCCGGCGGCCTCGGCCTGCTCGGGGCCTGCGACATCGTGGTGGCCGGGGAGACGTCGGACTTCGCGCTCACAGAGGTGCGGATCGGGGTCGCGCCCGCGGTCATCTCCCTCACCCTGCTCCCGAGGCTCGACCCGCGCGCGGCCGCCCGCTACTACCTGACGGGGGAGAAGTTCGGCGTTCCCGAGGCGATCGCCATGGGCCTGGTCACGGCTCCCGCCACCGAACTCCCCGGCATCCTCGACGCCCTCCGTGCGGGCTCCCCGCAAGGCCTGCGCGAGGCGAAACGGCTGGTCACCGCTAGAGTCCTGGAAACCTTCGAACGCGACGCGGAGGACCTGGTGCAGAGGTCGGCCACGCTCTTCGCCTCGGCCGAGGCGCGCGAAGGGATGACGGCCTTCCTCGAACGACGGGACCCGGAATGGCGGCTGTGACCGCACCCAAGCAGGACAGGAGCCGCGCCACCCGGCAGCGGCTCCTGGAGGCGGCCGTGGCCTGCCTGGCCGAGCACGGCTGGGCGGGCTCCACGGTCGCCGTCGTCGCCGAGCGGGCCGGCGTCTCCCGGGGCGCGGCCCAGCACCACTTCCCGACCCGCGAGGACCTCTTCACGGCGGCCGTCGAGTACGTCGCCGAGGAACGCTCGCAGGCCCTGCGGGCCCTCCCGCGCCGCGACCGCCACGAGGCCGTCGCGGCCCTCGTCGACCTCTACACCGGTCCGCTGTTCCGGGCCGCGCTCCACCTCTGGGTCGCGGCCTCCGACGAGGCCCAGCTCCGGGACCGCGTCACCGAACTGGAGGCCCGCGTCGGCCGCGAGTCCCACCGGATCGCGGTCGAACTCCTCGGCGCCGACGAGTCCCGCCCCGGCGTCCGCGAGACGGTCCAGGGCCTCCTGGACATGGCCCGCGGCCTGGGCCTCGCCACCCTCCTGACGGACGACCGCGCCCGCCGGGAACGGGTGGTGGCCCAGTGGGCGCGGCTGGTGAACGAGGAGCTGGCCTGACAGCCGGCCGGCCTCAGTGGGTGTCGAGCCAGGGACGGCGTCCCGGCCCGGTCGGGTGGGTGCCCGTGGCGCCCATGACCACCGAGTAGAGGCTGGTCTCGGCGGCGATGAAGAGCCGGTTCCGCTTGGCGCCGCCCCAGGCGATGTTGGCGACCGCCTCGGGGACGTTGAGCCGCCCGATCAGGGTGCCGTCGGGGTCGTAGCAGTGCACGCCGTCGTTCATCGCGGCGGCCCAGAGCCGGCCGTCGGCGTCGAAGCGGAGGTTGTCGAAGCGGGCGTTCTCGCGGGCCGCTGCGTCGGCGAAGACCTTGCCCTCGGACAGCGTCCCGTCGTCGCGCACGTCGAACACGCGGATGAAGCCGGCCCGGGTGTCGGAGACGTACAACTGCCGCTCGTCGTGGGAGAAGACCAGCCCGTTCGGCGCGGCGAAGCAGTCGGCGACCAGCCGCACTTCGCCGGTGGCCGGATCGACGCGGTAGACGTTGTTGGAGCCGATCTCGCTCTCCGCGCGGTAGCCCTCGTAGTCGCTGGTGATGCCGAAGTCCGGGTCGGAGAACCAGATCGAGCCGTCGGACTTCACCGCGGCGTCGTTCGGGCTGTTGAGGCGCTTCCCCTGCCACCGGTCCGCCACCACGGTGACGGTGCCGTCGTGTTCGGTGCGGGTCACGCGGCGGTTGCCCTGCTCGCAGGTGATCAGCCGGCCCTCACGGTCGAGGGTGTTGCCGTTGGTGTGTCCGGCGGAGCGGCGGAAGACGGAGACGGCGCCCGTCTCCTCGTCCCAGCGGAGCATCCTGTCGTTGGGGATGTCGCTCCAGATCACCTGCCGCCACGCGGGTACGTAGAGGGGTCCCTCGGCCCAGCGGCACCCGGTGTAGAGGATCTCCAGCGCGTCGTCGCCGTTCATGCACCGCCCGGTACGGAACCGGTCGTCGAGCATCTCGTACAGCCCAGGGAGCTCGCCGGTCACGGAGCCCACCCCTTCCCATCGCCATCGTGCACTGAATGTCATCTGGCCTATGGCGAAGATTGCAGGATGAGCTACGGTCTTCGCAAGAAGATCGTGAATGGAGAGTTGTGGATCACGTTGATCGCGCCCTGCTGGCGCAGCTCCAGCAGGACGCCACCCAGTCCTACGCCGCCCTGGGCCAGGCCGTCGGCCTCTCCGCGGGCGCCGCTCACGAGCGCGTGCGCAAGCTGCGGGAGCGCGGCGTCATCCGGCGCACCGCCGTCGACGTGGACCCGGCGGCCGTGGGCGGCGGCGTCCTCGCCTACGTGATGGTCGACTCGACGTCCTGGATGGGCGATTCGGCGCAGGACTTCGCCGCGCTCCCCGAGATCCTGGAGGCGCACGTCATCGCCGGCAGCGCCTCGGTGCTCGTGAAGGTGAGGACGGCGACCACCGAGCAGCTCCAGGACGTGCTGCGCCGGATCTACGCCATCGACGGGGTCAGCGGGACGCAGGCCACGGTGGTCCTGGAGACCTTCTTCGAGCGCCCGGTCGACCCGCGGCTCACCGACCGGGAAGAGGCACTCGGAACACAGGAGGGGCCTGGGACGCACGAGGCGCCCCAGGCCCTGACCGACAAGAAGCGCCCCTGAAAGCGCTGCACCTTCAAACCCCCGGGATCTCCCGTGGACGTCCGGGATCCCCCGTCAGACCCCGGGGATCTCCCGCGCCCGGAAGGCGTCCCGTACCGCGGCCGCCGCGGCCTTGCCGTACATCCGCTCGGCCGTCGCGACCGTCGTCAGGGCCGCGTCCCGGAAGCTCGTGTCGGGCGCGAAGCCGAACTGCGCGTTGACGATGATCCGGTCGGCGGTCCGGGCACCGAGCGACGTACGGATGTCGAGGAGCGCCCGGGACCAGATCTCGCCGTCGGCGTGGACCTCGCCCTCCCGGTCCGCGTACGTCTTCGTGCCGTCGATCCGGCGGAGGCAGTGCGGCGCCTCGCTGTAGCCGGTGGAGTCCCAGTCGCCGACGCAGGCTGCGTCGGCCTTGAGCGGCCAGCCGTACTTCGCGGCCGCGTGCGTGCCGACGGCGACGGCGAGGTAGTCGCCGAAGGCCTCGCCGATCGCCCCGGACTCCGGGGTCGTGCCGAAGCCGGGGACCTGGGCGTGGTGCACGGCGTGGCCGTACTCGTGGATGATCACGTCCGCGTCCTCGGCGTCGTCGACGCCGCCCTTGCCGAAGCGGATCTCGGCCTTCTTGTCAGTGAAGAAGGAGTTGTCGGCGCCCCACTGGTTGAGCCGGACCGGCTGGACGCGGTCGTTCGCGCCGGGCAGCTCGGTGCCGAAGCCGAGGCCCTGGAGGTACTCCTGCGCCTCGTTGACCCAGAAGTACGCCATGACCTGCTCGAACCGGTCGTCGGAGCGGTCGAAGGTGCCGGCGTCGGCGACGGCGGCGGGCTTGCCGGTCTCGGAGCGGACGGCGGCCCACTTCCCGGACAGGCCGCCGCTCGCGTCGAGGTTCCGCAGCGTGACGGTGGCGTAGGCGGACGCGGGGACGTCGCTCGCCGCGTCCTTGTGGTCGGCGAGGGTCTGGTCGCCGGAGGACTGCACCGGGTTCACCATGAAGACGCGGGCCTGCGGCAGCGGCAGCGAGGCCGCGACGGCCCCCGAGGACGGGAGCAGGGCGGCGGCGGCCGTGCCGGCGACGGCGACGGCGGCGACCAGGCCACGAGAGGTGCGGCGGCGGGTCATGGACATCCTCCTGCGATGGGATGCTGCGACGGGACGTTTGGCATGCGCGTGACACGCGTGGCGGCGATCTTCGCGCACGCCCGCCGTTTTGACCAGAGCCCGAGAAGCACCGGGGGAGAGACCGGCGACGTGACGCAGGCCGGACCGGCGACGTGACGCATACCGGACCGGCGACGTGACCCGGACCACACCCCTCCGGGCCCCGCCGCAGTACGCTGTTCGCATGCCTTCGCTCGTACGCCGTCGCCACGTGGACTTCGTCCGCGTCACGAGCATGAGCTGTCGCCGCTCCGCCTGACCCCCAGGGCACCACACACCGCCCCCCGGGTCCCTCGCTCAGAGCCCAAAGCCGACCGGCACCCGTGGCCCCCGCCCCACCCCTGGCGGCCGTCCCGGGCACCCCGTAGACCCCGCGGACGCACCCATGACTCGCAGTTCGACCTCCCTTCAGCAGCAGACCCGCAGCGCGCGCTCCCACGAGCCGGTGCCCGGCTCCCGGATCCACCCCTCGTACGCCGCGCAGCTCCCGATCGTCGACCTCTCCGCCGCCGACCGGGGCCCCCAGGCCCGCCGCCTGCTGCACGCCCAGCTCCACTCCGCCGCGCACGACGTCGGCTTCTTCCAGCTCGTCGGGCACGGCGTGACCGAGGCCGAGACGCGCGCCCTCACCACCGCCATGCGCGCCTTCTTCGCGCTGCCCGAGGCCGACCGGCTGGCCCTCGACAACATCAACTCACCGCACTTCCGCGGCTACACCCGCATCGGCGACGAGCGGACCGCAGGCGCCCGCGACTGGCGCGACCAGCTCGACATCGGCGCCGAGCGCCCCGCGCACGCCCCCGCGCCCTGGGAACCCCCCTACTGGTGGCTCGAAGGCCCCAACCAGTGGCCGGCCGCGCTCCCCGAACTGCGGACCGCCGCCCTGCACTGGATCGACCGCCTCAGCGGCGTCGCCGAGCGGCTCCTGCACGAGCTGCTGACCTCCATCGGCGCGCCTGCGGACTTCTACGACGACATCTTCGGCCCGCGCGCCCACCCGCACCTCAAGCTGGTGCGCTACCCGGGCAGCAGCGGCGAGGGCGACGACCAGGGCGTCGGCGCCCACAAGGACTACGGCTTCCTGACGCTGCTGCTCCAGGACCAGGTCGGCGGACTCCAGGTCCAGCGCGAGGACGGGGAGTTCCACGACGTGCCGCCGCTGCCGGGCGCCTTCGTGGTCAACCTGGGCGAGCTGCTCGAAGTGGCCACCAACGGCTATCTGATCGCGACGAACCACCGGGTCGTCTCCCCGCCCGGGGCGACGGAGCGCTACTCCGTCCCGTTCTTCTACAACCCGCGGCTCGACGCCCGGATCGCGCCGCTGACCTTCCCGTACGCCTCCGCGGCCCCGGGCGTCACGGCGGACCCGGCGAACCCGCTGTTCGCCGAGTACGGCCGCAACGAACTGAAGGGCAAGCTCCGGGCCCACCCGCTGGTGGCGGCCCGCCACCACGCGGACCTGCTGCTGCACCCGGAGACTCAGCCGGCTCTGGCGTCCTAGCCGACGATGTCGGCGTAACCCTCGATCTCGCGCGGGTCCCGCTGGCCGGGACCCGTGTAGCGGGCGGACGGGCGCACGAGCCGCCCGGTGCGCTTCTGCTCCAGGATGTGCGCCGACCAGCCGGCCGTACGGGCGCAGCTGAACATCGACGTGAACATGTGCGCCGGGACCTCGGCGAAGTCGAGGACGATGGCCGCCCAGAACTCGACGTTCGTCGCCAGGATCCGGTCGGGGCGGCGGTTGTGCAGCTCCTCCAGGGCGGCCTTCTCCAGCGCGGCGGCCACCTCGTAGCGCGGGGCGTCCAGCTCCTTGGCGGTGCGGCGCAGGACGCGGGCGCGCGGGTCCTCGGCGCGGTAGACGCGGTGGCCGAAGCCCATGAGCCGCTCGCCCTTGTCGAGGGCCTGCTTGACCCAGGCGGTGGCGTCGCCGGTGCGCTCGATCTCCTCGATCATGCCGAGGACGCGGGAGGGCGCGCCGCCGTGCAGCGGGCCGGACATGGCGCCGACGGCGCCGGAGAGCGCGGCGGCCACGTCGGCACCGGTGGAGGCGATGACACGGGCGGTGAACGTCGACGCGTTCATGCCGTGCTCGGCGGCGGAGGTCCAGTAGGCGTCGACGGCCTTGACGTGCTTCGGGTCGGGCTCGCCGCGCCAGCGGACCATGAACCGCTCGACGACCGTCTCCGCCTTGTCGATCTCGCTCTGCGGGACCATCGGCATGCCCTGGCCGCGCGCGGACTGGGCGACGTACGAGAGGGCCATGACGGCGGCGCGGGCGAGGTCGTCGCGGGCCTGCTCGACGGAGATGTCGAGGAGCGGCTTGAGGCCCCACACGGGAGCGAGCATCGCGAGCGCGGACTGCACGTCGACCCGGATGTCACCGGAGTGCACGGGGATCGGGAACGGCTCGGCCGCCGGCAGACCCGGGTTGAAGGCGCCGTCGACGAGCAGGCCCCAGACGTTGCCGAACGAGACGTGGCCGACGAGGTCCTCGATGTCGACGCCTCGGTAGCGGAGGGCGCCGCCCTCCTTGTCGGGTTCGGCGATCTCCGTCTCGAACGCGACGACTCCCTCGAGCCCGGGTACGAAGTCGGACATCAGGCGGCTCCTCTATCGATGATCGATCAACCGTGCGGTGGTCGATGGTGGGGAATCAACAGTCATCCAGCGGAAGAGTCTGTACGGTTCCGATGATGCGGGGAAGCGTGACATCCGGCACACTGCGCCGATCCGGCGAGAGAGGATTAGGGCCGGGCGGTGCCGGGCAGACTCAGGTGCTGCGGCAGGATGGCCCCGTGACCGATCCCGTGAACGACGCCACGACCGATCCCGTGACCGACGCCCTGGATCCCGCCGACATGCGCGAGGTGTACCGCACCACGGAGCTGACCGTCTCGGACCTCGCCCCCGAGCCGATCGCGCAGTTCTCCCGCTGGTTCAAGGAGACCGCGGAGAACCCGGCGATCCACGAGCCGAACGCGATGGTCGTCTCCACAGCGACCCCCGACGGCCGCCCGTCCTCCCGGACCGTCCTGCTGAAGCACTACGACGCCGCCGGCTTCGTCTTCTTCACCAACTACGGCTCCCGCAAGGGCCAGGAGCTGGCGGCCAACCCCCAGATCTCCCTGCTCTTCCCCTGGCACCCGCTCGCCCGCCAGGTCATCGTCACCGGCCGCGCACTCCGCACGGGCCGCGACGAGACGGTCGCCTACTTCCGCACCCGCCCCCACGGCTCCCAGCTCGGCGCCTGGGCGAGCCACCAGTCCACGGTGATCGCCTCCCGCGAGGAACTCCTCACCCGCTACGAGGAACTGGAGACCCGCTACCCCGAGAGCGAGCAGGTCCCGGTCCCCCCGGAATGGGGCGGCATCCGCGTCGTCCCCGACACGATCGAGTTCTGGCAGGGCCACGAGAACCGCCTCCACGACCGCCTGCGCTACGTCCGCGAGGACGAGACCTGGCGCGTGGAGCGACTCGCTCCCTGACCACGGGACGGCCCCCGGAAAACGCAGACGACCGTGAGTCTGGTCCCGTCCGCCTAGGTTCGGACGGGAGCCGGCCGGACTTACCGGCGACTCACGGTCGGGTGACTGCGTTGTTCTTCGGCAGTTCGGCCTGCCGAGGTGCACAGAGTGCGACGTGCAGGCCTTAGCCCGCAGCCACCTCGCTGGTCCGGTAAGAAATCACTTCCGGATCACCTCCTTTCGGGCGTGGCTCACACGTTACGAACTCCGCTCAGGGGGCTCAACCGATTTATTCGACGAGTTCGGCTCGGCCTCGATGCGCCAGGCGTAGGCGAACCCGTCGGCCCGCTGGAGCAGGCGCAGGTTCTCGTGGGACGCGTTGAACCGGCCGAGGGGCGTGGCGACGCTGTGCCGGCCTGTACTGCGCACCGAGACCCGACCGGTCCGGACTCCTGTCCAACGGCCCTTCAACACCGTGGCCCGTACGAGATCGCCGCTCGCGAAGCCCTGGTGCCGCTTCCGGCGCGGGCGCAGCAGACGGGGAAAGCCGTAGCGGTCCGGGGTGGTGCGGGCGTAGGAACCGCGACCCGTGGACGCGAAGACGTACACGGAGGCGACGACGCGGACGATGGTGTCTCCGGCGCCGGAACCCAGCGGGCCCACACAGAGCGCGTCGAGCGTGTGGGACTTCGCCAGCCCCACGGCAGTGCGATTCGCCGAGGTCAGGGACGCCGGCCAGCAGCGCACCGGCAGGCCGGTCCCTTCGAGCAGCTGGAGGAGCCGCGCCTTCGTCGCGTTCATGGCGGCCGAGTCGCCGAGGGGCGACCGCAGTCGGCTCAGAACGGTGGCCAGGCGCTCGGGCCGATGGGCCAGGAACTCCTCGACGGGACGGGCCGCCTTGGCCTCGTTGCAGGGCACGCACGCGAGGAGGAGGTTGGCGGGGCGGTCGGTGCCACCGCGGGCGCGGGCCCGGATGTGGTCGACGTTGAGCGGGACGCCGGACGCTCCGCAGTAGGCGCACCTCTCGCCCGTTCGGACGCGTGTGGGTGCCTGCCCGCCGAGTGCTTCCGACTCCTCCGCCGCGCTGAGGGTGGGGATGTCGAAGGAGTTCTCTTCGACGTGGATCTCGACGACGGGGGCGTACCGGCGAAGACGGGCGACGACCGAGCAGACCGGTCCTGACCCCGAGAAGGAGGAGTGTGATCTGGGTCACGCACCCCTGTGGCTCGGCTGCCATGTCCGGTTCCTCGTCCGTTTCCCGAGCGCAGTGATTTCGAGGAAGGTGATGTGCTCTGCGTCACGTTCCAGTTGAATGGGCGCAGCATGGGGGGTACCGGGATGAGTGCTTTCACGGGGGCCGCGAGTGATACCGCCTCCGTTCCGGGGGCCGGGGCCGATCTGTTGGCCGCGTTGCTCGACGGGATGGACGCGGCGCTGTGCGCGCTGGACGCCGACGGGACGATCACGCACTGGAATCGTGAGGCCGAGCGGATCCTCGGGTGGTCCGCGGAGGAGGCCGTCGGGCGGCGTGGGTTCGGGGGGTGGGCGGCGCGGAGTGCGGACGCCGAGGAGACCCTCGGGCGGCTGATGGGGGCCATGAAGGGGCCCGGCCGGCAGGTGCACGAGTTGGCGTTGCTGCGCAAGGACGGCGGGCGGGTGCTCGTGCGGAGTCAGGCTGCCGGGGTGCGCGGTGCCGACGGTGCGCCGGCGGGGGTCTACTGCGCCTTCAGCGAGGTCCACGTACAGCTCGATCTGGAGCGTTCGGTCGCCCTGAGCGAGGCCCTCTTCGAGGACGCCTCCTGGGGTGTCGTCCTCGTCGACGCCGACCTGCGTCCGGCCGTCGTCAACGGTCACGCCGCCCGCGCCTTCGGTACGGGTCGTACGGCCCTGCTCGGGCGTCCCCTCGGCGATGTCGTCGTGCACGGCGCCGAGGAGCTGGAGGGCGCGCTGCTGCACGTCCTGGCGGAGGGCACGCCGCCCGCGCCCGCCGAGGTGTGGGTGACGTTGCGGAGCTCGTCGGGGGAGCGGCGCCGGTGCTGGCGCAGCGGTTTCCTGCGGTTGTCCTCGCCGATGGCGGAGGAGCCGGTGCCGCTGGGTGTGGCGTGGTTGTTCCAGGACGTGACGGAGGAGCGGCTCGCGGTGCGCGAGGCGGACCGGCTGCGGTTCCGGTGGAGCCAGTTGCACCGGGCGGGCGTGGCGGCCTCCGAGTGCGAGGACCCGGAGGAGGCGGTGACGGTCCTGCTGGACTTCGCCCTGGCGGGTTTCGCGGATCACGCGCTGGTCGACCTGGTCGTGGGGGAGCGCCGTCTGACCCGCGCCCTGGCCACCCCGCCCGGGGCGCCCGGTCCGTCGTCGCCGGTCGTGGGCGGCGGCATCCCGCTGCGGTACGGGCCGCGGCATCCGGCGTTCCAGGCCTGGGACCGCGCGGGCGCGGTGCGGGCCAGCGCGGGCCGTACGGCCGAGGTGTGGGCGGAGGCCCATCAGTGGCCGGGGGACGCGGCGCACGCGCTGTGCGTGGTCCTGCGGACCCGGGGCCGGACGCTGGGCGTCCTGACGTTCCTGCGGGCCGCGTGCCGCCCGGGGTTCGAGCGGGAGGACGTGGTGTACGCGGAGACGGTGGCGTCCCGGGTCGCGGCGGAGCTCGGTGTTCCGGCGGGGGAGTGACGGCTCCCCCGTCCGCGTTCTCCGCTTAGTGCCGGAAGAAGATCCGGTCCCCGTACTCCGTCATCACACGTCCGTTCCACTCGTGCCCGCCGTCCACGTTCCCCGAGCGCAGCAGCGGCGGCTCGATGCCCCGGCGTACGAGCTCCTCGGCCGCGGCGGCCATCGTGGCCTGCATGAGCGCGCTGGTCACGACGGTCGACGCGGGCGCGAACGGCGCCTCGATGCCCTCGTGGGTGAGCTCCGCGTCCCCGACGGCGATCCTGGAGTCGAGGACGATGTCGCAGTGGTCCTTGAGGTACGTCCCGGAGACGTGCCGCGACTTCGTCTCGGTCGCGTACGCCACTGAGGTGACGCCGATGACGGTGAGGCCGAGCGCGCGGGCGTTCATCGCCATCTCGACGGGCAGGGCGTTGCGTCCGGAGAGGGAGATGATGATCAGGATGTCCCCGGACTTGGCGGGGGAGGAGTCCAGGACCGCCCCGGCGAGGCCGTCGACCCGCTCCAGGGCGGAGCCGAGCGTGGCGGGCATGACGTCGACGCCGACGACGCCGGGGACGGCGAGCAGGTTCATCAGCGCGAGGCCGCCGGCCCGGTAGACGACGTCCTGGGCGGCGAGCGAGGAGTGGCCCGCGCCGAAGGCGAAGAGCCGGTTGCCGTTCGCGACGGCCTCGGCGATCGCGGCTCCGGCGGCGGCGATCTCTTCGGAGTCCCCGTCTCGGACCTGCTGGAGCAGCCCGATCGCGGCGTCGAAGAACTGTCCGGCCAGCTTGCTCTCGCCCATGGCGGCGGCTCCTTCTCGTCGTGGTCGCGGATCACGGTGCGGTCTGGACCATTGCTCTGTCAATACCGCCTCACCCCGGTGCGGCCCGGTTGTCGGCCCGATGCGTCAGAATTGGGGCAGGGCCAGCGCACGACTCATCGAGGGGCACGTATGTCCGGACTGATCGACACAACGGAGATGTATCTCCGCACCATCCTCGAGCTTGAGGAGGAAGGTGTGGTCCCTATGCGTGCCCGGATCGCCGAGCGGCTCGACCAGAGCGGCCCCACGGTGAGCCAGACGGTGGCGCGGATGGAGCGCGACGGTCTGGTGGCCGTGGCGAGCGACCGCCACCTGGAGCTCACGGACGAGGGCCGTCGTCTCGCGACCCGCGTCATGCGCAAGCACCGGCTCGCCGAGTGTCTGCTCGTCGACGTGATCGGCCTGGAGTGGGAGCAGGTCCACGCGGAGGCGTGCCGCTGGGAGCACGTGATGAGCGAGGCCGTGGAGCGGCGGGTCCTGGAGCTGCTGCGTCACCCGACGGAGTCGCCGTACGGGAACCCGATCCCGGGCCTTGAGGAGCTGGGCGAGAAGGCGGAGGCCGAGGCCTTCCTCGACGACTCGATGGTCTCCCTGGCCGACCTGGACGCGAGCGGCGGCAAGACGGTCGTCGTGCGCCGGATCGGCGAGCCGATCCAGACGGACGCCCAGTTGATGTACACGCTGCGGAGGGCGGGCGTGCAGCCCGGTTCCGTGGTGTCGGTGACGGAGTCGCCGGGCGGTGTCCTGGTGGGCAGCAGCGGCGAGGCGGCCGAGCTGGACGCGGACGTCGCGGCGCACGTGTTCGTCGCGAAGCGCTGAGGCTGTACGGAGCGCGAAGTACGGAGTACGGAGTGAGGGGCGTCCGACCGGGCGCCCCTCACGCGTCTCCGCCTCCGGCCGTCAGAGGTGCGCCTGCGTCAGATGTACGGCGCGAGGACTCCCCACAGCCCCAGCCCGAGGATCGCGAGCGAGGCGCCCCCGCCGAGGACGTGCTTCACGACGGTCGAGTAGAGCGGCTCCACGGCGAGGCTGAACGGGGGCCTCTCCGCGTCGTAGACGACGTGGATCTCTTCCGTGGTGCGGTTGGCTCCGTAGCTGGTGGTGTGCTCGTTGCCGCTGGTGTCGGTGTACTTGTACCAGCCGGCCCGCTTGCCGTTCGGGTGGTAGTGGCGGGTGGCGGCGACGGTGATGCCGCGCCGGCGGAGGACCAGTCTGCCGTCGAAGCTGAAGTAGACGGAGAAGCTGAGGAGTCCGCCGAGGAGTACCCCGGGCGCCGCGAAGAAGGCGGCGAAGCCCATCGCTTCGCCGTGGGTGGCGCCGGTCCACCAGACGTAGCCGACGTAGGCGGCGAGGAGGGCCAGTGCGCCGCACCACACCTGCCACACCTTGATGATGCGCCCGCCCTCCTCGGTCGTGATGAGGGCGCTTCCGGCGGGGTCCCGCTGCTCGGGCAGGGCGGCGGTCAGGGCCGTGAGGAAGGCGGAGGCGGCGTACGCGTTCCCGCCCGTGAGCCGGCGGGGCACGCCGTCGGTCAGGATGATCGTCAGGGCCGTGTCGCCGTCCGGGCGGACCTCCTGGATCGCGGCCAGGGGGATGTGCGTGATCCACCGGCCGTCCGTCGTGGTCAGACGGTCGGGCCGGAGGACGGTCGACTGGTCCCCCTTGCCGAGGACTTGTGGGCTGAGCATGACCCGATTGACCCACGAACGGGTCATCGGGTTGTACGGGTAAAGGTCACGGAAGCGGCTCGGGTTGGACCCGTTCAGGGTCAACACCCGGTGTGCGCCCCGGTTTACGCCGGAATGGCCACGCCCGCCCCCTCGGCGTGCCACGCTGGTACGAGTCGTGGGTGGAGGGGGTGAGGTCATGCGGGCTACGGACGGCAGAGGGCCGCAAACAGCAGAGGGCCCCGGCGCCTTGCGGCGCCGGGGCCTGTCCTCCCCTGTCCTGACCTGGAGCCCCGAGCTCTCAAGGTCAGTCCCGTCGGACCGTTTTTCCCCGAGCGGTCCGCCTCCCGTTCAAGATCTCCCCTCGGCAGCGGGAGTCAATCCTTGAGCCCTGTCACTCGAACGAGGGGTGTTGGGTGGCAGAAGCGCATTTTCGAATGCGAGTTCGATAGTCTGAAGCGGTTCGACGGGAAAGAGGGGGTGCCAGGGTCATGGCGCGACGACTCGACGTCACCGGGGCCGACGGCGTACGCCTGGCCGCCTGGGACTACACGACGCTGACCGGCGAGGACGACACAGGCACGGCAGTCGGCGCGGGCAGCGCGCACGCCGTGGGTGACGCACGCGCCGCAGGCGACCCGAAGGCGGCCCCACGGTCGGTCCCCCGCCCACCCGGCCCCCGGACGGCGACCACCCCCACGCCGCAGGCCCCCGCCCAGGCCCCGGCATCCACCCCCGGCGTCTTACTCCTCCACGGCCTCATGGGCCACGCGGCCCACTGGGCCCCCGCGGCCCGCAGGCTCACCGGCGGCCACCGTGTCATCGCCCTCGACCAGCGCGGCCACGGCCACAGCCAGAAGCCGCCCGCCGGTCCCTTCACCCGCGAGGCGTACGTGGCGGACGCGGCCGCCGCCGTCGAGCAGCTGGGCCTCGGACCGGTCACCCTCGTCGGCCACTCCATGGGTGCCCTCACCGCCTGGCAGCTCGCCGCCGAGCGCCCCGACCTGGTCCGCGCCCTCGTCATCTGCGACATGCGGGCCTCGGCCCTCGGTGCCGCCTCGCAGCGCGCGTGGCAGGACTGGTTCCGGGACTGGCCCGCGCCCTTTCCCTCCCTGGACGCGGTCCGCCGCTGGTTCGGCGAGGAGGACCCGTGGGTCGAGCGCCCGAACCCGGCCCGGGCCGCCTTCTTCGCCGAGGTGATGGCCGAGCACCCGGACGGCTGGCGTCCGGTCTTCGACCCGGCGCAGATGCTGACCTCCCGCGAGACGTGGGTCCACGACGCTCACTGGGAGTCCCTCGCGCAGGTCCGCTGCCCGACGCTCGTCGTCCGCGGCCTCGACGGCGAGCTGGGCCGCGCCGAGGCCCAGGAGATGGTCAGGGTCCTGCCCCACGGGGCGTACGCGGAGATCCCCGACGCGGGCCATCTCCTCCACTACGAGCACCCGGAGGCCTGGAGCGAGGCGGTCGAGCCCTTCCTGAACGGCGTGCTCACCCCCTGAGCGGCGTACTCACCCCCTGAAGACGAGCAAGTGAAACCCCCTTGCCGTGAGCCGCGCACGGCAAGGTACGGTGCCCCGGTGGCGCGTCGAGGCCTCTCCGCGCCACCTCAGGGAGGAAACGAATTTGCGCACATCACTGCTGAAGCGCCTGGCCACCGCGGCCACGGCGCTCGGGCTCACCTCGGCCGCCCTGCTGGGCGCGGGCGCCTCGCCCGCCCAGGCCGCGATCAGCGACTGCCCGTCGGGCTACTTCTGCGCCTGGAAGACCGACAACGGCACCGGCACGATGTACAAGACGAACGCGAACGCGTCGACGCTCGGGACCTGGGACAACACGTTCCGCTCGATCGTCAACCGCACGAACAAGTTCGTCTGCCTGTACGACGACCCGAACCACGGCACCGACGGCGACGTCTACTCGGTGTACCCCGACCCCTCGGGCACCGAGTGGGGCGGCCCCGGCACCAATTCCGTCAGCTCGCTCAAGTTCGTCGCCACCGAGCGCGAGTGCGCCATGGACCCGTACCCGGTCTGGCACGCGGCCGAGGCCCCCAAGGCGGCCGGCTTCGGTGACCTCGACGCCAACCGGACGGCGGACGTCCTCGTCCGCGACAAGGCGGGCCGGCTCTGGTTCCTGCCCGGCAACGGCAGCGGCAAGCTCGTCGGCTCCGGCGGCTGGAACGCCTTCAACGCCCTCGTGCGCCACGGCGACTTCAGCCGTGACGGCAAGGAGGACGTGATCGCCCGCGAGGCGGCCACGGGCAAGCTGTGGCTGTACCCGGGCACGGGTACGGGCACCCTCGGCGCCCGCAAGCTCATCGGCACCGGCGGCTGGAACGTCATGAGCCGCCTCGTCGGCGTCGGCGACCTGAACGGCGACACCCGCTCCGACCTGGTCGCCGTCGAGAAGTCCTCGGGCAAGCTCTGGCTCTACCCGGGCACCACCACCGGCACCCTCGGCGCCCGCGTGCTCCTCGGCAGCGGCGGCTGGAACGGCATGAACGCCTTCGCCGGCACCGGCGACCTGAACGGCGACAGCCGCCCCGACCTGCTCGCCCGCGAGGCGTCCACGGGCAAGCTCTGGATGTACCCGGGCAAGACCGGCGCCTTCGGCGCCCGCACGCTCCTGGGCAGCGGCTGGAACGTCATGGGCTCGCTCCTCGCCGTCGGCGACTACGACGGCGACGGCCACCACGACCTGGCGGCCATCACCAACAGCAGCTACTCGTCCAACGTGTTCCGCGGCGAAGGCGCCCTGATCCTCTACTCGGGTACGGGCACCGGCAAGTTCCAGGCGGGCTTCCCGGAGACCGACAGCTGGTGGAAGCTGAACGGCGCCTTCTGAGCCTTCCGGCCTGGCGAGTGAAGTAGAGCGACACCGCGTGCGAGGGGCGTGTCCCCTCGCACGCGCCCAGGGGAGGGGAAAGTTTTGCGTTCGGTAGTGAAGCGCGGTCTGGCGTCGGTGCTGGGCCTGGCGACGCTGGGGGTTCTCGGCGTGACCATGGCGGCCCCCGCACAGGCGGCCGTCAGCGACTGCCCGTCGGGGTACTTCTGTGCCTGGAAGACGGACAACGCCACGGGCACGATGTTCAAGACGAACGAGTCGGCGGCGACGCTCGGCGAGTGGAACAACGCGTTCCGATCGGTGGTGAACCGCACCTCGCAGGTCGCGTGCCTGTACGACAGCGAGAACTACGTCCGTCAGGACCCCGTCGACCGGGTGGTGTTCCCGGACGGCGCCGACGGCTACCTCGTCTTCGGGGAGCCGAACACCGGCTCGTTGAAGTTCGTCGGTACGACGCGCGAGTGCGCCGGCAACGCCTACCCGGCGTGGCAGTCGGAGACGGCCCCCGAAGCGTCCGGCTTCGGTGACCTGAACGGCGACCGCAAGGCCGACGTCCTCGTACGCGACCAGGCGGGCCGCCTGTGGTTCCTGCCGGGCGACGGCACCGGCCGGATCGTCGGCACCGGCTGGAACGGCGCCGACGCCCTCACCCGGCACGGCGACGTCAGCGGTGACGGCCGCGAGGACGTCATCGCCCGCGAGAAGGCCACGGGCAAGCTGTGGCTGCACCCCGGCACCGGCACGGGCGACTTCGGCGCCCGCGTGCTGATCGGCACGGGCGGCTGGAACGGCATGGACCGGATCACCGCCTTCGGTGACCTGACCGCCGACGGCCGCTCGGACCTCCTCGCCGTCGAGAAGACCACCGGCAAGCTGTGGATGTACCCCAGCACCCCCACGGGCACCCTGGGCGCCCGCGTGCTCCTCGGCACCGGCGGCTGGAACGCCATGAACGCCCTGGTCGGCGCCGGCGACATGAACGGCGACGGTCACCCCGACCTGATCGCCCGCGAGGCGTCCACCGCGAAGCTGTGGCTGTACCCGAGCACTGCGACGGGCACGCTCGGCGCGCGCGTACTGATCGGCTCCGGCGGCTGGAACCGCCTGGGCTCGCTCTTCGCCGTCGGCGACTTCAGCGGCGACGGCCGCGCCGACCTCGCGGCGATCAGCGGCAGCAGCTTCGTCATCGACGGAGTCCCGGGCGAGCAGGGCTGGCTGGTCACCTACGCGGGCCTCGGCACGGGTGCCCTGGCGGCGGGCCAGGCGGTCGACCTCGACTGGGACGACCTGAACGGCGCGTTCTGATGTAGTGACGTACTGACGTGAAGGCCTCCACCTCAGGGTGGAGGCCTTCGCTGTATGTGGGGATCACACGGCGCCGAGGAACGCGGCCCAGGCGGAGGGGGAGACGGAGAGGGAGGGAACGGCGAGGGGCACGACGCCTCCGTGCCGTCAAACGATCGTTTGCCGACAGCGGAAGCCGCGTTCCTTCAGGTCAGTCGATTCCGTCGGTTGCCCTAGGGGATGACGAGGAGCTTGCCGGTGGTACGCCGAGCCTCCAGATCGCGGTGAGCTTGGGCGACCTCGGCGAGCGGGTAGCGGGCCGTCACCGTGGTCTCAAGCGCCTTGGTGCGCACCAACTCAAGCACGTCGGCGGCGCGCCGGAGCAGCTCGGACCGATCGGCGATGAAGTGCCCGAGGCTCGGCCGGATCAGGGTCAGCGAACCGCCCTGGGCGAGCCGGATGGGGTCGAAGGGCGGCACCGCACCACTCGCGGCGCCGAAGAGCACCAGGTGGCCGCGGGTCCGCAGGCTGGCGAGGCTCGCATCGAAGGTGTCCCTGCCGACGCCGTCGAAGACGACAGGCACGCCCTGGCCGCCATTGAGTCGCTTCACCTCGGCCGCGAGATCGTCCACTGCGGAGTAGAGGATCACCTCGGCGGCCCCGGCTTGCCGCGCCAGCTGGGCCTTCTCCGGCGTCGAGGTCGTGCCGATCACTCTGCCGCCGAGGTGGGTGATGAGCTGGGTCAGCACAAGCCCCATGCCGCCGGCAGCAGCGTGCACGAGCACCGTGTCGCCTGGCTGGACCGGGTAGGCGTCCTTGACGAGGTAGTGCGCCGTCATGCCCTGCAGCAGCACGGCGGCGGCGGCCTCGAAGTCGACGCCGTCGGGCAGGGGCACGAGCCGGGAGGAGTCCACGACGGCCCGCTCGGCATAGGTGCCGGGAATCTCCACCCAGCCGACCCGGTCTCCCACAGCGACGTGGGTGACGCCGGGTCCAACCTCGAGGACCGTGCCCGCGCCCTCAGTGCCCGGGGTGAAGGGCAGCGGGAGGGTGTAGCGGCCCTGGCGGTGGTATACGTCGAGGAAGTTGACGCCGGACGCGGCGACCTCCACGACCGCCTGGCCCGGGCCCGGCACCGGTTGATCGATGTCGACCGGTCGCAGTACCTCGGGACCGCCCACTTCGGAAACCTGAATCGCTCGCATGACCCCTCCTGAAACGGCTGACTTCCCTCACCAACTCCGCTCGTGGCGATCCGATTCCCGCTCGCGGTGAGGTGTCGTAGCCGCTCTACCTGCGCTGCTGGGCGTAGAGGGAGATGAAGGTGCTTAGGCGGGTGAAGACGATTTCGGCGCCAGGGGCGTACGTCGGGATTCCGGCGTTGTGCGGGGTGACCTGGCCATTGGACTGGAGGTCGCGGCCGACGCTCGAAGATCCTTTCGTAGAAGCAAAGTTGTTGCATTGGACCGTGAAGTCTGCGCTACGGTAAGCGCGTTATCACGCTCCGTAAATGGAGCGGCCCTCGGGGGTGCGCCAACACCCGACCGAGGACCTTCACTCCGAGTGGAAGACAGGTCCACAAGAAATGCTTCGGCATGCTATCGCGCCTGTGCGCAGCTATACGAAGGTCTCGAACGAGATCCTCCACTCGCGTCGGATGAACAACGACGCGAAGGTCTTGCTCCTCGTCGTCCAGAGCCTCCCCGAGAAGGACCGGTACGACGCGCTCGGCTCGTACGCGGAGGCGCTGGGGCTGACGCCCCGGCAGTACCGGAACGCGAGGAAGGACCTGATCGCGAACGGGTACCTCCACGAGTGGAAGTGGCAGAACGATCGCGGGCGTTGGGTCACGGACCAGCTCACGTCGAACGTCACGCTGACGAGCGATGAGGCGATCGCGCTTCGGGACGGGGGTCCTCCGGCGGAGCCACCGAGTGAGCGGGATCCGATGGTCGGTTCTTTGGGTACGCGGAAAGTCCGAACCTATAAACCGGTAGAAGAAGACTGTGGGAAGACTCTTCCCCACCCGCCCTCCCCAGCGGACCCGGAATGCGAACCGGCCCCGAACCCGGAAGGGGATCCCGAGGCGAACGACGACGACCCGGAACTCCTCCTGGCCGAGCGCCTGTTGCTCTCCCTCCGGCACTCGCACAGGGATCTCCTCCTCGGGGTCCGGGAGGCGCGGGGGCTGGCCGATCAGGCGGCGGAATGGCTCCGTCGCGGAATCCCGGCGGCAGATCTGCGCCGCGCCCTGACGGCGTACCTGCCGAGCAACGGTGTACGGTCGGCCGTCGGCTTCCTGCGACACCGCCTGACGGAAAAGATGCCGCCCCCGGCGGACCCGGCGGACACCGCACCCGAGGCGCTCGCCGGCCCGGCGCCCCTGATCGCCTGCGAGGGTCCGGGAGCCCCGCACGTCTTCCGCCCGGCGGCCGACGAGACGCACTGCGGCCCATGCCGCAGGGAGGCGGCCAGGGAAGCCCACGAACGCCGCCACCCCCGCCCCCGGAGCGCCCCCGACCCTGGCCCGGTCGACTGGCGTGACCACTTCGACAAGTACGCCAGGGGTCTGCTCACCTAGGGCGCGGCGTGGTCACGCGGTCGGCGGTCAGGTTGCGGACGTACCGGTCGCATGGGTTGCCGTCCGCTTCCGGAACCCGCTTGTCGTAGGTGAAGCCCGACCGTCGCGCGACCGCTGCCGACCGGGAGTTCTCCGGATCCACCGAGACCTGCGGTTCGACGTGGCGGGGGACAACGCCATCCGAAAGCTTCACGTCATGCATGCGGTCACCGTCGGCGTCGCGGCATCGCGCGTTCAAGGAGATATGAGAGTTGAACGCGTTCAACAGCTCTGGCAAGGTGTCACCCATCGACTCGGAGGTGGGTGTGGTGGTGCGGGGGAGCGGGTTGCGCGCGCGGGGGTCCGTCCTTGGCGGCCTCGTGTTGGCGCTGGTCGTCCTGACGGGGTGCGCCGGGCCGTATCAGTACTACGAGGGGACAGGGGTCCACGACGCCACGGCGGCCGAGGTCGCCGGGGCGTGGGAGAACATCGAGGGCACCCGGGTCGTACTCCGTAAGGACGGAACGGCCCAGGTCGAGGCGCTCGACGAGCCGGACTTCGCCTTCGAGGACGGGTGGCGGCTCTCCGGCACGGGGACGTGGAAACTCACCGACGAGGAGGGCGGGCAGAGGGTCCGTCTGGAACTGACGAAGCGGACGAAGGTCACGTCCCGCCCACCCTCGACCTCGCCCTCCCCCTCGGCGGTCCCGGTCACACCCACCCCGACCGTCGACTCGCTCTCCGTCGACCTATGGCGCTTCCATGTGGGCCGTGATGAGCGCGACGAGTTGGAGCTGTTCTTCTTCGTCGGCGATCCCGACATCGGGAACATGTACGTGATGTCCCGCGAGGTCGAGTCCTCGCCCAAGGCCCCCTGAACCGGGGGCGGGGCGTCCGTCAGACGGGCTGGGTGGCGAAGACGAAGAGGCCCTCGGAGGTGTGGATGGCGGCGTAGCCGTTCGTCGTGAACTGCGGCATCTCCGCGATGTCGGAGGCCAGCAGCTTCTTGTCGTCGGCGTCGAGCGCGGCTCCGACTCCGTCGAGGTACGCGTAGAGGACGCCGTTGCCCGGGAGTTCGCCCGGCCCGATGGTCACCTCGTCATCCGCCTGGCGCCACAGCTCCTTGCCGGTCTCCGTGTTCCAGGCGACCGCGCCCTTGCCGTACTGCACCACGGCGGTCTTGCCGTCCGGGGAGACGGCGAGGCTGTCGTCGTCGGTGGTGCCGTTGGTGTCGATGGCCGGCCCCTCGGCGAGCCGGCGGCCGCTCTTGACGTCGATCAGCGTGATGACCGCTTCGGAGTCGCCGTACGAGGACCATTCGAGGAGGGCCTTGTCGCCCCGGAACGGCATCAGCCGCGCACTGGTCGCCTTGTCCGAGGTGACCAGCTTGGCGATGGCGGCCGGCGGCGTGAGGTCCTCGCTGGTCCACGCCTTGTTGTCCGTACGGACGTCCTTGGCGATCAGCCAGTCGGCGGAGGGCTGGTAGGAGATGTCCGGCTCCGAGTAGTAGCCGAGACCGGAGCCGACCGTCCCCTTGAGGTCGAAGGCCGAGACATCGCTGGTCACGGTCTCCCCGTCACCGATCGGGGTGAACGTGGTGCCGGCGCCGATGGAGCTGGCGTCCACGATGTAGCCGTTCCGGACGGGGGTGGACATGTGGGTGTCCTCGTCGAAGGAGGAGCTCCCCAGCTTCTCGCCGGACGGCGCGTACATGGTCAGCACGGTCTGGGACGAGGCCTTCTTCAGGCCGCTCGCCGGGGTGTCGACGCGGCTGCGGATCAGCAGGGCCGGCGAACCGTCCCGCCACTCGCCCACCTGCGCGATGGTCACCGCCGAGGCGGACTCGGGCCTGCCGTCACCCGCGGGGTGGACGAAGTCGAGCTTCTTGCGCAGCTTGCCGGTCTCGGCGTCGAGGAGCCGGGCGGTGAAGACGCCCGTGCCATCCGGCCCGTTGGTGTAACTGGTGACGATGAGGGCGTCCCCGACCGTGCAGATGTCGTTCCGCGACGCGTCCTTCACGGACGCCTTGCCCGCGCAGTTCCCCGCCTCGTCCCTCGCCAGGCTCCAGGCCGGCTTCGCGGCCAGGCCGGGCACCGGCTTGCCCTTGAAGACCGGGGTCTTCGGCGCCGCGGACGCGGACGCGGACTCCGTGACCTTGCCCGTCTCCCCGCCACTGGGCTTGGCATCGGGCTCCGTGCCTCCGGAGCATCCGGTCACGAGACCCGCGGACAGCACCAGACCGAGCGCCACCGTCGTTCGTATGCGATTCAAGTTCCTTGCCCGTCTTTCCTCTTGAGTGATCAACGGGCCAGCTTACTTCGATCATGATCCGCCCCTGCCGGGCATGCCGGGCATCCCGGGGGGAGCCTCGGATTCGGGATCTGTCGGGTCGCGGTCAGTCGCCGAGGCGGGTGAGGGTGCTCGGGCCGAGGTGTTCGGCGAGGACCCGCAGCGCGGCCTTGACCTCGTCCAGTCGCTCCGGGTCCTCCAGTACGCGCGTGAGGACGCCGTCGATGTCGGCGGAGCGGACCTCGGCGACGCGGGGGGAGGTCGTCCGGGCGGGGCTGATGAGGGTGCGGCGGCGGTCGGCCGGGTCGGTGTGGGTCTCGACCGCACCCGCCTCGCGCAGGCGGGCCACGCAGGCCGAGACCTTGCTCTGCGGGAAGCCGGTCCTCGCGGCGACGTCCTTCACGGGCGTGCCCGGGTGGGCCTTGATGTCCGCCGCGACGATGATCACGGACTGCGCGCTCGTGCCGTGGCCGCCGATGCCCTCGGTGGGGATGGAGGCCTCGCCGAGCTTCATCAACGTGCGGCCCAGCAGGGCCAGATCCATGCCGTTCACGCGACCACGATACATCGATACGGATGCATCACTCTTGATGCATCAGAACTGATGTATTAATGTGGGGTCCACACAAGGCGAAGGGGGACCTCACATGACCACGACCACGACCACGGCTGCCACCACGACGACCGGCCTACTGCCCGTCGACGGCGCGACCCTCTACTTCGAGCAGCGCGGCACCGGCCCGCTCCTCCTCATCTCGCAGAGCGGCGAAGGCGACGCGGGCCGCACCACCGACCTGGTCGACGCCCTGGCCGACGACTTCACCGTCCTGACGTACGACCGGCGCGGCCTGTCCCGCAGCACGCTCGACGCCCCCGGCGAGCCCGTCACCATGGCCGATCACGTCGACGACGCGCACCGCCTCCTCGCGCACGTCGCCGACGGCCCGGCGCTCATGCTCGGATGCAGCTTCGGCGCGGTCATCGGCTTGCACCTGGCCGCCGCGTACGGAGAGCAGGTCGACACCCTCATCGCCCACGAGCCGGTCGCGCCCTGGCTGCTCGACGCGCCGACCGCGTCCGACGCGCACCGCCGCGAACTCGCGCACCTCCAGGACCTGTTCGCGACGGGCGGCCTGCCGGTCGCCCTGCCGGCCATCGCGGCGTCCCTCGGCATCGACCCGGCGCAGCCCGGCGCGGAACCCGGTCTCACCCCGCAGCCGATGGACGACCGGCGCCGGGCCAACTTCGCCCACTTCATCACCGCCGAGTTCACCGCCCTGCGCACCGACCCCGGCTGCCGCGACCGCCTCCGCGCCACCCCGACCCGCATCCTGCCGGCCACCGGGCGCACCACGCCGACGACGGTCTTCGACTACCAGGCCGCGCACAGCCTGGGGGAGCTGATCGGCCAGGAGGTCATCACCTTCCCCGGCGGCCACAACGGCAACACCACCCACCCCCGCGCCTGGGCGGCCCACCTCCGCGCCACGCTCCACCCGTGATCCTCACGCGGAAGACATGGCCGCGCGCCCGCGATGGACACGGCCGGGTGACGATGGTGTCGGATTCCTGCCGGACACGAGGCTTGGGCGGTTGGTTGGCTGAGCCCATGATCACAGCGCCCATGGGCAAGGCCCTGCTCTTCCGCTCCCTCCACAGCTCCGCACGCCCTCTCGCGCTCGCCAACGCCTGGGACGTGGTGAGCGCCCGTCTCATCGAGGCCGCGGGGGCACCTGCGATCGCCACCACCAGCGCCGGGATCGCCTGGTCACTCGGTCATCCGGACGGGGAAACCCTCTCTCCCGACCGGGCGGTGGACCACATCGCCCGCATGGTTGCGGCAGTCGACGTACCCGTCACCGCCGACATCGAAGGCGGGTACGGCCAGGACGCTGCCGGCGTCGCCGAGACCATCGCGCGGTTGCTGGAAGCAGGCGTCGTGGGCGTCAACATCGAGGACGGAACCCGTCCTTCGGCCGAACTCGGGGCGCGGCTCACGGCGGCCCGGGCTGCGGCAGAACGATCGGGCGTGCCCCTCTTCCTCAACGCCCGTACCGACACCTACCTGTTCGGCCTCGGCGACCCCGCCACCCGACTGGAGCACACCCTGGAGCGGGCGCGTAGGTACGTGGACGCCGGTGCCGACGGAATCTTCGTCCCCGGCGTCACCGACCCCTCCACCATCGCGGAACTCGCCTCAGGCATCTCTGTCCCACTGAACATCATGGCCGGCCCCGGAGCGCCGCACGTCGCCGAGCTGGGCCGCCTCGGGGTCGCCCGAGTCAGCCTCGGCTCAGGTGTCGCCCAGGCCGCCCACGCCGCCACCCGCCATGCCGCACAGCAGCTGTACGACACCGGCGACTACCAACCGCTTGCCGACGCCATCCCCTTCCCTGAACTCAACGGCCTGTTCCCGAAGGCGCGCTGACCGTGCGACTCGACATGCCGAAGGCCGCTCTCGGAACGTGCCGACATGCGCGGGATCCGTGGCGAGGCGATGCTCTCCGCGCCGGGTGCGAATGCTCTCCGTCCTCCCCTGCGTAGCCGCGCGGGCGGATCGCTGGTCGGAACAGCACCTGGCGGCCGCACCGGCCGCACTTGACCTCAATCTTGGTTGAGGTAGGAGAGTCGTGTTCATCGAACGGCGAGACGAGGGGATCCCGATGAAAAAGCCCATGATTCTGGTGACCGGCGCGACCGGAAAGGTCGGCGGTGCGGTGGTGACCCAACTGCGTGCGGCGGGCGTGCCCGTGCGGGCGCTGGTGCGTGGGGAGTCGGACTTCCCGGAGGACGTGCAGGCTGTGCGCGGCGATCTCGGTGATCCCGCGTCTCTGGGCGCGGCTCTGGAGGGCGTCGATTCGGTCTTCCTGGTGTGGCCGTTCCTGAGCGCTGAGGGCGCGTCGGAAGTGATCGACGTGATCGGGAAGCACGCTCGACGCGTGGTGTACCTGTCATCTGCCGGGGTGGGGAGCGAGAAGGAGAAGCCGGGCGAGGCGATCACCATGTTCCACACGGAACTGGAGCGGCTGATCGAGGCATCAGGCCTGGAGTGGACGGCGCTGCGGCCCACCGGATTCGCCGGCAACACGCTGGGCTGGGCGGAGGAGGTCCGCACCACCGGTGCGGTGCAGGCGCCGTTGGCAAGGCTGGCCCGCCCGCTGATCCACGAGGCGGACATTGCTGCCGTCGCCGTTCAGGCGCTGACGACCGACGCCCTGCTCGGCGTCCGCCCGCTGCTCACCGGCCCCGAACTGATCACCCAGGAACAGCAGGTGGCCCTGATCGGCGAGGCGATCGGGCGACCGGTGCGGTTCGAGGAGATCGCACTGGACGAGGCCGCCGAGCAGATGAAGGCCGCAGGCTACCCGGCAGAGCTGGTGGAGGCCGTGTTGCCTGCCCAGGCGGAGCTGCTCGACAACCCGGAGCCGGTCAACGATGAAGTGGAGCGCATCACGGGCACCCCGGCCCGATCCTTCCAGGAGTGGGCGGTGGATCACGCGGCGGACTTCCGCTGAGAGGGACGTCCCTACACGTTGACGTGGGCGATCGAGGCGCCGGATCCCGACTCCGTCGCCCACACGCATAACACCGAGGTCAAGGCCTCCGCTCAGGGGCCCCGAGCGGTTCCGACACTCATGCGTTCCTCGGCCGCCGCGTCGCGCAGCCGCTCGATCACCGCTTCCCGTTCGTCGTCGGAGGCGCGGAGGCGAGATGGGTTAACTGCTCTGTCTTTACCGGTCATTGAGGGCTGCTCCTACCACGGTCTCGACGCGGTCGCGCTGGGCCTTCGGGCCGGCCTCGGCGTCGGGGCGCAGGGTGTAGACGACCCGGCGGTGCGGGGCGGTGGTCGCGAAGACGCCACTCGTCCAGCCGCCGCTGGAGCCGGTCTTGCCCCAGACCTTCGTGCCGTTCAGATCGAGGCCCATCAGCCCGCCGGCGCTGAAGCAGGCCGTGGCCGGAGGGCAGCTGGTGTTCTCGGGGGCGCCGGGAACCGCGGGTATCTCGAAGAGGTGCCGCTGCTGGGCCCGAGGCAGCAGCTGCCCGCCCAGTAGCGCGCGCAGGAATGCGTCGAGGTCGGCCGCGGTGGACGTCAGTCCGCCCTCCGCCCAGGACCAGGCGATCGCCGGCTCCTCGGAGAGGGCGGTGTGGCGCAGGGCCAGGGGGCGCAGGATGCGCCGGTCGAGCTCGTGGGCGAAGGTGCGGCCGGTGATCCGCTCCACGAGCAGCCCGGCGACGAAGCTGTTGAGCCCGTTGTACTGCTGGACGGTCCCGGGCGCCGGGACCTGGCCCGGCCGGGCCGTCGCGTCCGCCTCGAAGGACGCGGTCACCACCCCGCGCGGGTCGAGCGGCACCCGCGCCGGGCGGGGGAAGTCGCTGGTGTGGTCGAGGAGCTGGCGCACGGTCACGTCCGCGTACGCGGGCGGGATCAGCTCCGGGAGGCGGGGGCGTACGGGCTCGTCGATGCCGATCCGGCGTTCGGCGACGAGCTGGAGGACCACCGCGTCGGTGAACACCTTCGTCACGCTCCCCACCGGGAACCGCGCGTCCGCCGCCACCGGCCCCGCCGTCCCCGTGTACGGCTTGCGCATGCCCCGACCCGCCATCCGCACCAGGGCCGCGTCCGTCACGTCGTCCGGGATCGTGGCGAGCAACGCCCGTACCGCGTCGGGGGAGTGGTGGGTGGCCGAGGCGGCCGTCGCCGCGGGGGCCGCGCCGACGCCAGCCGTGAACGCGGCCAGGGCGAGGCCGGTGGCGGCGAGGCGGCGACTGAGGGTGCGGGGGAGGGTGCTCATCGGTGGCTCCTGGGGACGGTGCGGGCGGCTCGGTTCTTCGCCTGACTGCGGCTGGTCCAACCTTCGCGCCAGCAGGGCCTGTTGCTCATCGGTGATCACCCTGAGCCGCCCCGGAGCTCACCCCGACTCCCGCTCCGGGTCGGAGACCGGGGGCGGCGCCGTGGCGGCGCGTGCCGGTGCCAGTGCCAGTGCCGGTGCCGGTGCCGGTGCCGGTGCCGGAGCCCGAGGTCGAGGTCGAGCTCCCTCCGCCCCCCTATAAACCCGGTGTATACGCACTGCGTATAGTCGGCCGCATGGCACCGTCCCCGCGCACCGCGACCGCCCCCCGGCTCCTCAAGGCGCTGTTCGTCTCGCTGCTCGCCGTCGCGGCGGCGCATCTCGTCCTGTCCGACACCCTGCGCCTGTCCTTCAGCAGCCAGGCGGCCTCGACGCTGGGCGCCGCCCCCGGCTACTCGGCGGACCAGGCCTTCACCAACGCGCTGATCAACACGTTCCTGGTGATGCCGTTCGTCCTGTGGGCGGGGATGCGGATCAGCGGGGAGCGGAAGGTCTGGCCGATGGTCCTCGTGGGCACCGCGGTCTGGATCGGCGCCGTGGGGAACGGCATCGACGTCATCGACGACGCCCCCGGGACGCTCCTCCCCCTCCGCTCCCTCGCCCTCGTCATCGGCGTCACGGCGCTCGCCTCGCTCCTGCGGCGCCGGTCACCCGCCTGACCGTCACTTCCTTCGTTCGGTGCCGGTCACCCGCCTGGCCGTCACTTCCCTCGTACGGCGCCGGTCACCCGCCTGACTTCGGCGTCTGACTCGCACCGCTCGACCCCGGTCGGGCCTTCGCCGCCGGAGCGTCCGGGCCGCAGGCCAGCAGGGCCGCCTCCATGGCGTGCCTCTCGCGCTGCTCCACCACCGGCTCGGAACACTCCAGGATGCCCCCGCCGTCGATGGTCCAGCCGATGGCCCGGCCCGTCACCGGCTTCTCGGTCCCGCAGGTGTACCGGAAGTCGCCGGTGACCTCCTCCACCCACGCGTAGTCGACGAAGCTTCCCGCGGCGGTGACCCGGGTGTGGCTCACGAGACTCGGTACCTGCCTGCGGACATTGGCGAACTCGTGGCTCACGCCGTCGTCATCGGCGCTCACCTCGCCGATGCGCCTGCCCAGCGAGAGCAGCGCGGCCTTCGCGTCGCCCCTCGTGCCCTTGTCGAAGGTGACGGCGGTGCGCGGTGTGTGGAGCGGCTTCATGGTGGAGGCGAGTTCGCCGCCGCCCTTGCCGATCTTCTGCTTCTCGCTGATGCCCGTCAGGACGTCCTTCTTGTCCACGTTGAACCACGTGTAGGTGCCGTTCTTGCACGCGGCACCGGTCGTGGGCCCGGCCTTGTCGGCCGGCCCGTCGCTGTCGGACGTGCACGCGGCCGTGCCCGCAAGCAGCGCGGCGACGGCGCACGCCGACAGGAAGGTCTCTTTGATCTTCATGCTCTTGTCCCCCCGGAACCACTGGTCAGATGGTGCAGTCGACATTGCCGACAAGGAACCGGGGAGGCAAGGGACTTGAGCTATTCCAGAGCTCCGGAGAGCACCGGCGGAGGCCGCCGGCTCACCCCTTGCTGACCGCCGCCAGGATCTCCGGCAGCCGCCTCGCCGTGCGCGGCGCCGCCAGCTTCAGGCCCGCCCGGACGAGCAGCGCGCCGTAGAGGGCACCGGCCGGGAGGAGGAGCCACAGGGCGGACTGCCGGTCGGACAGGTGGAGGTAGACCGTCGCGCCGATCAGCGGGGCGCACAGCAGCGCCGAGCCGACCATGCCGCCCAGGATCGACATCCAGGCCAGACCGCCCTGCCCCGGCGCCACGTTCTTGTAGCCGCTGTCCTGCGGGATCGAGTACGGGAAGACCGCCGAGGCCACCGCGCCCGAACCCACCAGCGCGCCGAGCAGGCCGAGCGACAGGCCGAGGGCCTCCGGGAGGGCCGACCAGTCGCCGAGGACGGCGGCCGTCGCCACCGTCACCAGCGCGGTGAAGGGGAGGGTGATCGTCAGCAGGGCCAGAGCCCGCGCCCGGAGTTCGGCGTACGCGTCGGCCGTCGTCGACAGGGTCTGCGCGACCATCCAGAACGCCGACGTGTCCTGCCCGAACTGGTTGTACATCTGGACGCCGAGCATGCCCGAGGCGAAGCACGCCCAGTAGATCGTGCCCGTGCCCTGGAAGGCGTTGAAGAGCGGCACGATCAGGCCCATGGCCAGCGAGGTCACCCACGCGGCCTTCGTCTTCGGGTCGCGCCAGATGTAGCGCAGGCTGCGCTCCATGACCGCGCCCGTGCGCCCGCCCGGCAGGATCCGGCCGAGCAGTCCCGTACCCCCGGACTTCTCGGCGGCCCCCGACCCGGACGACGCGCCGATCGTCGAGCCGTCCGGCTCCACCATCAGCCGCACCAGACTCCGCTGCCACCAGTACAACAGGGCCACCAGCGCCGCCGCCGTGAGCAGCAGCCGGGCCGCCGCCACCACGTGGTCGCCGTTGCTCGCCGCGTCGACCGCGCCGATCGCCGCGGCCGGAGGGAGCCAGCCGACGACGGCCGCCGCCGGTTCGAGCGGACCCATGCCGCCGGTCTGGCCGAGGCGCTGGGCGCCGAAGTTGACCACCTGCATGCCGACCGCGATCACCAGACCGCTGAGCAGCGCCAGGTCACGGCCCTTGCGGGAGGTCAGGAGCCGCACGTTGGCGGCGGCCACCGCCCGGGACAGGGCGACGCACACGGCCGTCACGAGCGGGACGGCGAGGACGGCGACGATCACGCCCGCCGTGCCCCGCGCGACCGACAGGGCCGCACCGAACACGAAGACGAGGGTGAGGACGGGCCCGACGCCCACCAGGGACGCCACGAGCAGGGCCCGGACCAGCGGCCGGGGCTGCAGCGGCAGCATCACGAGCCGCGACGGGTCGAGGGTCTCGTCCCCGCTCGGCACGAACAGCGGCATGACCGTCCAGGACAGCGCGAGCGTCCCGATGACGAGGACCGAGACCGTGGCGGCCGACACGCTGCCCCGCATCACGGCGAACCCCAGCACCGTGATCGCGGCGAACAGGACGCCGAAGACGATCGAGGCGATGTACGCGGCGGTCCGCCCGCCCGACTGCCGCAGCCCGTTCTTCAGCAGCGACAGCTTGAGCCGTACGAAGGTGGATGTCAGGGACGGTACGGGGGCGGTGCCGGCAACAGGCGAGGTGGCGGTGGTCGTGCTCATCGCTGCGCCCCGCCGCCCAGCCAGTCCAGGGACTCCCCGGCGGTCTCGCGCCCGTTCGCCCCGACGAGCTCCAGGAACGCCGCCTGGAGCGAGGGCCGGTCGCCGCGGACCTCCGCGAGCGGGCCCTGCGCGCGGATCCGGCCCGCCGCCATCACGGCGACCCAGTCGCACAGCGACTCGACCAGCTCCATGACGTGGCTGGAGAAGACGACGGTCGCGCCGGACTGCGTGTACCGCTCCAGGACCCCGCGGATGGTCTGCGCGGAGACCGGGTCGACGCCCTCGAACGGCTCGTCCAGGAAGAGCACTTCCGGGTTGTGGAGCAGGGCGGCCGCCAGACCGATCTTCTTCCGCATGCCGGTCGAGTAGTCGACGACCAGCTTGTTCTGCGAGCCCGTCAGGTCGAGGACGTCGAGGAGCTGCGCGGCCCGCTTGTCGACCTCGTCACCGGGCAGCCCCCGCAGCCGCCCGCTGTAGGCGAGGAGTTCGCGGCCGGAGAGCCGCTCGAAGAGCCGCAGTCCCTCCGGCAGGATGCCGATCCGCGCCTTGACCCGGGCGACCGACTCGGGGTCGGACCAGACGTCGTGGCCGGCGACCGTGATCCGTCCCTGGTCGGGCCGGAGCAGGCCGGTGATCATGGAAAGGGTGGTGGTCTTCCCGGCCCCGTTGGGCCCGACGAGCCCGATGAACTTCCCCGCGGGCAGGACGAGATCGATCCCGTTCACCGCGATCTGCTGGCCGAAACGCTTCCACAGCCCCTCGACACGCACAGCGGGCACCGCACCGGCACCCGGTGCGGTGCCCGCTGCGGCGCCCGCCTCTTCGAAAACTCCGTCAAATGCCTGGTCAGGCATGGTCCGTCAACCCTTCGGTTGTCCCCGTGAATACGGGCACCACCATACGGGTGAGGCCAGGCCCGGCCCAGGGATCACTGCGTGCGGTTCCGCGCCTCCGCCGCCTCCCGGCCACACGCGTACGCGAGGGGGCTGATCAGCTCCTCCGCGTCGGGCAGCCAGCGGTTCGCCGGAGTGGGCCGCCGCGCCCACTGCACCGCGCCGACGCCGCCGATCCGGGTCGGCGGGGCCGCGACGTAATGGCCCTCGCCGCGCGTGACGAGATCGATCGCCCCCGGGACCCAGCCCAGCTTCCGGACGAGGTCGGGCACCTTGGTCGCGGCGCCCGGCAGCACGAAGAAGAACATCCGGCGGTCCGGCGTGCAGGTCACCGGGCCGAGCGTCAGGTCCATGCGCTCCATCCGGGCGAGCGCGAGGAAACCGGCCGACTCCGACACCTCGATCGCGTCGAACGTCCGGCCCGTCGGCAGCAGGATCGACGCCTTCGGCGTCTTCGACCACATGCGCCGCGCCCCGACGCCGCTGCCCGTGGCCTGGGTCGACCAGTCGGGCTTGACCGCGTGCGCGCCGGGGACGGCGCACTCCGCGCCGCAGGAGCAGCGCTCCCTGCCCTCGACGGCCTCAAGCCAGGTCCCGGGGAACACGTCCCAGTGCCGCTCTTCCGCGTACCGCACGGCGTTGTCCAGCAGTTGCTCGCCTCGCTGCTGGGGGATCTGTGCGGCTTCCGTGACTCCGATGGTCTCTTCCACGGTGAGCACAACTGCCCCCGTCACCTGGGGTTACGGGCGCGGGGGAGAGCGGTGTGACGCATCGATCCTGCACATGGGGCGCACGGGTGCACCGGCGGGGGCGCGCGGGGGGCCGGGGAGCGGGGATGGGTACGTACGGGTGGGGGGCACGTACCGGCCTGTCCGGTTTCGCGTGTTCACATCGGCATTGACCGGATATCCACCGGGCATTGATCACTTCTCGTGATCACTGCACCTGTGATCACCGCTCGGCCTCAGGGGGTAACTCATGGCAGCCAGGCCACTCGTCGCGCGTCAGCCCAACGAACGGCTCCAGGCGCTCATCCAGGAGGCGGCCTGCTCGCACGCCGGCCTCGCCCGCAGGGTCAACATGGTCGGCGCGGAGCGCGGCCTCGACCTGCGGTACGACAAGACGTCGGTGGCGCGGTGGCTGCGCGGGCAGCAGCCGCGCGGCCGGGCGCCGGGCATCATCGCGGAGGCGCTGGGCCGCAAACTGGGCCGGACGGTCACGATCGACGAGGTCGGGATGGCGAACGGCCGGAACCTCGCCGCAGGCGTGGGACTCCAGTTCGCGCCGACCGTCCTCGGGGCCATCGAGCAGGTCTGCGAGCTGTGGCGCAGCGACGTGGGCCGCCGGGACTTCCTGACGGGCTCGACGGTCGCGGCCTCCGCGCTCGTCGAGCCCAGCAGGGACTGGCTGATCACCGGCCCGGACGCGCACGTGGCGCGGCTCGCGGGCGCGCGCGTCGGGGTCGCGGACGTCGCGGCCGTACGGGAGATGACGAGCGCGCTCGTCGACCTCGACCGGCGGTTCGGCAGCGGCCACGTCCGGCCGGTGGTGGTCCACTACCTCAACAGCGTGGTGTCGGGGATGCTTTCCGGCTCGTACCGCGAGGCCGTGGGCCGGCAGCTCTTCGCGGCGGCCGCGCGGCTCACCGAACTCGCCGGGTACATGGCGGTGGACACGGGCGAACCGGGGCTCGCGCAGCGGTACTACATCCAGGCGCTGCGGCTCGCGCAGGCGGCGGGGGACCGGGGCTACGGCGGCTACGTCCTCGCCGCGTCGATGAGCCACCTCGCCGCGCAGCTCGGCAACCCCCGGGAGATCGCCCAGTTGGCGCGGGCGGCGCAGGAGGGAGCGCGGGGGAAGGTGCCGCCGCGCGCGGAGGCGATGTTCCTCGCGGCCGAGGCGCGCGGCCACGCGCTGCTCGGGGACCTCAGCTCCTTCGAGACGGCGGCGGGCCGTGCCGTACGCGCCCTGGAGCAGGCCGATCCGGAGGCGGGCGACGACCCGGTGTGGATCGCGCACTTCGACCACGCCTATCTCGCGGACGAACTGGCGCACTGCTACCGGGACCTGGGGCAGGCGGAGGCGGCGGCGCGGGCGGCGCGGGAGTCGATCGCGGGGCATCCGGAGACGCGGGCGCGGCGCCGGGCGATCGGGCTTGCCCTGCTGGCCACGGCGCAGGTGCAGCAGCGGGAGGTGGAGCAGGCCTGCCGGACGGGGACGCGCGCGCTCGAACTCCTCGGCACGCTCCGGTCGTCGCGGGGCGCGGAGTATCTGGACGACCTGCGGGAGAGCCTGGAGCCGTACGCCGGGGAGGCGGTGGTGCGGGAGTTCGGGGCGCGGATGGACCTCTCCGCGGCATAGGACATCCGCAGGGCATCTCCTGGATCCGTCGCCGTACAAGAAGGTTGTGTAACCGGGCTCACACGTGTGTGCGGAGCCCTGCGCGCACCCGGTAGCGTGAGCCGACGATTCCGTAGGTAGGTCCATCAGTAGGAGTCCCGGTGACGCAGAACGGACAGGGTCCGGAGCCGCAGTACCCGGCGGTGCCCCCCGCGCACGACGGTGCCCACGGGGGAGCTCAGCCGTGGGACGGCGCCTGGGGTCCCGCCGGTGGTCAGCCGGGCGGGCAGCCGCTGCCGCCCGCGCAGCCGCTGCCCCCGGAGGCGGCGCCGGGCGTCGCCGACATGCAGTCCACGCAGTACCTGCCGCCGGTCCCGCAGCACCAGGCCCCGCCGATACCGCAGATGCCGCAGCAGGTCCCGCCGCAGCCCGGGTACGGCTACCCGCCGCCGGCCGCCCAGGCCGCGGCCGACATGCAGGCGACGCAGCACATCGCGCCGGTCCCGGGCGCGATGCCGCCGGTGCAGCCGCCGCAGCCGGGCTACGGCTACCCGCCGCCGGCCGCGCAGGCCGCCGGGGACATGCAGGCGACGCAGCACATCGCGGCCGTGCCGCCGCACCCGCAGCCGGGCGCGGGCGGCCACACCCAGTTCCTGGGGACGGGGCCGCTCGCGCACCAGGGACCGGGGCAGGCCGCGGGCGCCTCGGACGCGACGCAGTACATCGCCCCGATACCGCCGCAGGCCCAGCCTCCGGCCCACCAGCAGCCCGGTGAGCGGCAGCCGCCCGCCGAGTTCGACAACCTCTTCCGTACGGAGGCGCCGCGGGCCCCGCAGCAGCCGCAGGCCTACCAGCCGCCGCAGCAGCACCAGCAGCCCGCCCCGCCGGCGTACCAGCAGCACCAGGCACAGCACGGCTACCAGCAGCCACAGCAGCAGTACGCGTACCAGGACGCCTACTACGACGACGAGCCCGAGCCGCCGCGCCGCAAGTCGCCGGTCGCGCTGATCGCCGCCGTCGTCGTCGGCTGCGCGGTCGTCGGCCTCGGCGCCGGCATGCTGCTCAGCGGCGAGGACGAGAAGGACCCCAAGACGCCCGGGCAGAACGTCGCGGCGAGCTCCGCCGCGCCCTCCGCCACCACCGAGGCGCCCGCGGAGAAGCCGGCCGACCCGGCCGAGCCGCAGGCCAAGGAGCTGGACAAGCTCCTCGCGACGAGCAACAGCAGCCGGGACACGGTGATCAGCTCGGTCGCGAAGATCAACCAGTGCAAGGACCTCGACGCGGCGGCGAAGGACCTGCGGGGCGCCGCCGAGCAGCGCCGGGGCCTGGTCACCAAGCTCCAGACGCTCTCGGTGGACAAGATCCCGAACAACTCCGCGCTGACGGCCGCGCTGACCAAGGCCTGGCAGGCCTCGGCCGCCGCCGACGACCACTACGCGGCCTGGGCCGACCAGATGAAGGCCAAGAAGGCCTGCAAGGGCAAGGCCAAGCGGACCAACCGGCTGGCCGAGGCGGAGAAGAAGAGCGGCGAGGCCACGGCCGCGAAGCGGCAGGCGGCCGGGTTGTGGAACCCGACCGCCACGAAGTACGGACTGGACAAGCGGACGCCCACCCAGCTGTGATGCCGACCCGGCTGTGATGCCCGTCCGGCTGTGGTGCCGACCGGGCCGACCCGGCTGTGGTGCCGACCGGGCCGACCCGGCTGTGATGCCGACCGGGCCGACCCGGCTGTGATGCCGACCGGGCTCTGATGCCCGCCCGGCTGCAGCCGGGCGCGCTTACGGGGCGCTGAGGACCGTCTCGCCGACGTCGACGAAGCCGGGCTTCTGCGCCACGAGCCGCCCCTTGCGGACCACCTGGAACGTCACCTCGCGGTTGACGGCCCGGGTGAGTCCGGGGGCGCCGAGCAGGTCCTCGTACTTCCAGCGCAGGCTGGGGGTGAGGCCGCCGGTGTCGATGCGCGCGCCCCGGTCGAGGGCCTCGGTGATCTGTCCGGCGCTGATCCGGTCCTTGTCGAGGGACTCGATGACGGACTTGAGGACCGTGTAGGCGATCCACGTGGTCTGGACGCCGGCGTCGGCCGGGTCGACCCGGTTGTCGGCGAAGGCGTGCTCCTGGATGACCTTGCGCATCGGCGCCCAGCTCTTGTCGGCGGCCTCCGGGTACCAGCCGGTGACGTACGCGCCCTCGAAGGGGCTGTGGGCGCCGCCGGTGCGGTCGATGACGGGCTGGGCGACGCTGCCGAGCACGGAGGAGATGCGGACGGGGTCGCTCTTCTTGCCGGAGCCGTCGTTCTTCCCGTCCTCCGGCAGGCGCCGGAAGGAGTCGAAGAAGGTCTGGGTGCGCTCGCCGAGGACGGCGGTGACGCAGCCCTTCTCGTCGCCGGCCTTGTCGCGGGCCCGGCCGGCCTGCTCGGTGTACTCGGCGGCGTCCTCGACGGCGGGGATGTCGACGGCGCTGCGGTGACTCGCGTGGCGGAGGCCGGAGTTGAGGAGGTCGGGGAGCCGGTCGCCGTCGACGGTGTCGGGCCGGACGAGGGAGACCCGGCGGCAGGACTCGGCGAGCTGCATGCCGTGGCCGGCGATGAGCGAGTCCTGTCCGCCGTTGACGGGGTAGGAGAGCGAGCTGGTGAACTCGTCCTCCGAGATGCCGTAGCCGCCGATGTACGGGACGCCCGCGGCTTCGAGCGGGGCGAGGAACGCGCTGCCGTTCTGGCTGTACGAGCCGACGACCGCGACCGCCTTCTCGCGGACGGCCCGGCGGGCGCAGGCGGCGGCGCCGGCGCTGGTGTTGTGTTCGTTGCAGGTGAGCACGCGGAGTTCGTGGCCGTCGATGCCGCCCTGGGAGTTGACCCAACGGGCATAAGCCTGCGCCATTGCGGGCATTCCGGGCATGTTGGTCGCTCGGGTCTGGTCGGGAGCCCAGGTCATCACCGTGACGGGCTCCCTGGAGCCCCCCGTGGCCCCAGGGAGCACGCCACACCCGGTGAGCAGCGACGCTCCGGTCGCCGCAGTCGTGACGTACGCGAGGAGTGAGGTCAGTCGCCTACCGGTCATGGGCATGCACATTTCCGTCCCACGGGTAACGCGGGAGTGAGCGCGGTTCAACGAAGGGTGACGTGAAGGTGAATTACGGGGGCGGGCCGCTGATGAGGAGGGGGCGAGTCCGCTTATCCCGCAGGGGAACGTACGATCGAAACGTGTCCAGTCCAGTCTCCGGTTCGGTTAACTCTTCCCGTCGCGGCCGTCGCTCCTCCACCATGGGCGGCATGCCGCTCAACGACATGCCGTGGTGGCGCTGGCGCATCAACGTGCGTTCCGCGCTGCACATGCTTTCCGACCCCGGGTTCCACGAGACGACCTGGCTGGCCGGCCAGGAGGGATACGGCGACGTCACCGACGCCGTCTACCGCCTCGTCGAGGACACCTGGCTCGACAACTGGTCCGCCGAGAAGTACGTGGGCGCGGTCTTCCGCGACGGCGGCGAGGCCGCCCTCGTCGACGCCGCCGTGCTCCGCGTGCTCCGGATCATGCACCAGGTGGGCCCGGACGCCCCCGTCTCCGCCTACCTGGAGCACCAGGGCTGGCCCGAGGCCGTACGGGCCGCCCGCGAGGCACACGTACGGATGGCGCAGGCCGACGGGGAGGACCCCGACACGCCCCCGCGCTCCCTCGACGTGCTCCGTATCATGACCCGGTCCTGACCCGGTCCGCCTGACGGACGGTGGCTCTTGCGGGCCTCCCCGGTGTGGCAGGCTGACGGGATGACCGACCAGTACGTCCTCACCCTCTCGTGCCCCGACAAGCAGGGCATCGTGCACGCCGTGTCGAGCTACCTGTTCATCACGGGATGCAACATCGAGGACAGCCAGCAGTTCGGAGACCGCGACACGGGTCTCTTCTTCATGCGGGTCCACTTCTCGGCCGAGGCCCCGGTGAACGTGGAGAAGCTGCGGGCGAGCTTCACGGCGGTCGGGGACTCGTACGGCATGGAGTGGGACATCAACCGCGCCGACGAGCGCATGCGCGTCGTGCTCATGGTCTCCAAGTTCGGGCACTGCCTGAACGACCTGCTGTTCCGCTCGCGGATCGGCGCGCTGCCGGTGGAGATCGTCGCCGTCGTCTCCAACCACACGGACTTCGCGGAGCTCGTCGGCTCGTACGGCATCCCGTTCCGCCACATTCCGGTCACCAAGGACACCAAGGCGGAGGCCGAGGCCGCGCTCCTCGACCTGGTCCGCGAGGAGAACGTCGAGCTGGTCGTCCTCGCCCGCTACATGCAGGTGCTCTCCGACGACCTGTGCAAGCAGCTCTCCGGCCGCATCATCAACATCCACCACTCCTTCCTCCCGAGCTTCAAGGGCGCCAAGCCCTACCACCAGGCGCACGCGCGCGGTGTGAAGCTGATCGGCGCGACCGCGCACTACGTGACGGCCGACCTCGACGAGGGCCCGATCATCGAGCAGGAGGTCGAGCGGGTCGGCCACGAGGTGACCCCGGACCAGCTGGTCGCGGTGGGCCGCGACGTGGAGTGCCAGGCACTGGCCCGCGCGGTGAAGTGGCACGCCGAGCGCCGCATCCTCCTCAACGGCCGCCGCACGGTCGTCTTCGCGTAAACCCCCCCGGGGCTTACAGGCGGCTCAGGGACGCGGCCGCCGAGAGGACGTCACGGATGGCCTCCCGGTCGCCGTCCTGGCCGGCCGCCGCTTCCTCCGGGGAGATGTGGCCCGCCACCAGCTGGCAGAACTCCACCCCGTCCATCGCCACCTGCGCCACGGCCAGGTCCGGCGAGCCGACCGCCGCGGGCGAGTCCAGCGCGATGTACCAGTGGCCGCCGCCCGCCCCCTCGACCTCCAGATGGAGCGAGCGGCCGGGCGCGCCGGCCGCGACGAGGTGCCGGGCCGGGGCCGCGAGCCCGCTGCGGCGCCGTCCGGCGAGGGCCGCGGGCAGCAGCCGGGCCGCCAGGTCGATCATGCCGTGCAGATGGGCGCCGCTCGGCGGGGCGTACGGATACGCCACCGCGTTGGCGATGTCGTCCGCGTGCACCCAGCACTCGAAGGCCCGCTCCAGGAGCGAGTCCCGCAGCGGCAGCGCGAAGTCCTTGTAGGTGACGGTGAGGTCGCCCACGCCGCGGCCCGCGAACGAGACCGTACGGATCAGGGTGTGCGTCTGGTCCCGCCAGGGCCCGCGCAGCGCGCGGTTCGGCGGCCGGTCGAGCGCCGACCAGAAGGCCTCGGTCCGCTCCGTCGGCGACAGCTCGGGCACGCCCGCGCCCAGCGGGTCCTTGATGCCGAGCGCCGAGGTGACCAGGCCGTCCACCGCGAGGAGATGGCCGATGACCCCGGCGACGGTGGTCTTCCGGCGCGTCACGCGCTCGTCCTCGTACCACTTGAGCCGCACCGGGGCGTGCCACTCCGACTCGCCGATGTCCCGCAGCAGCGCGTCGAGGCGGGCGGTCTCCGCGTCGTACGGCGTGACCCACTCGGGTACGGGGACGCGGGCGGGCCGGCGGCCCAGGCAGTTCTCCAGGACCCGGGACCGCAGCAGCGGGTCGAGGTCCAGATCGCGGTCCTCGTGGAGCAGTGCGACGGCGTCCCGCAGCCGCAGGGCCTCCTCGGCGCAGGGCGCGCACTCGGTGAGGTGGTCCTCGACGGCCCGCGTCTCCCCGGCGGAGCACGCGGAGAGCGCCCACGCTCCGAGGAGGGACTTGAGTACGCGGTGCGTCAGCTGAGGCACGTCCGGCTCGTCCGGTACGTCGGCTTCCGCCGCGGCGTCCGGGGTTTGTGCGGCCGGGTCCGTCGCCGGGGCCACGGTCGGGTCCGCCGTCAGGTCCGCGTGGTCGTCCGCCGACCGGCGCGGTCCGGGTATCCACGGGGCGCGTGCGACGTCGTCCGCGTCGCCGTTCGCCCCCGTCACAGCGTCCGCCCGTAGCCGGGCGGTGAGGAGCCCTCCAGGGGGCGGGTGTTCGCGGAGGAGAGCAGCTGGAGGCCGAGCCGGAGGCGCCGCCGGGCCTCGTCCTCCGTGACCCCGAGGTCGGCCGCGGTCTGGCGGTAGTCCCGCCGCTGGAAGTAGGCCAGTTCGAGCGCGGCCCGCAGCGGCGCCGGCATGGAGGTCACGATGTAGTCCGCGCGGGCGGCGACGGAGGCGCGCCGGACCTTTTGCTCCAGCTCCTCGGCGGAGCCCTGTCCGGTCTCCGCGTAGGCCGTGGCCTCGGCCTGCCGCAGGCGGTGGACGGCCTGCCGCTGGGTCAGCCGGGCGACCCACGACCGCATGTTCCCCTGCTTGGGGTCGTAGTCGTCGGGGTTCTCCCAGATGTAGCCGAAGACCTCGCGGGTGACCTGGTCGGCCGCGTCGTCGTCGTCGAGCACCCGGTGGGCCAGGCTGTGCACGAGCGAGGCGAAGCGGTCGTAGAACTCGCCGAGCGCGGCGGCCTCCCCGCGTGCGAGCCGCTGCTGCATCTTGCGGTCCCAACGCGGTGGTGTCTCCATCGCCATGCGAATCCTCCGTCCCCTGCCGGTTGCCGGTCCCCGAGTCCTCGTTCTCCAAAGTAATGGGCCGCGCCGACAGCGCACGCCTGTTTGCCGCAAGTGCGCCCTTGACGCGGGTCTGGATGGTAAGGAAAGAGCCATCCTGCGGCCCGGGGGTTTCGGCCGGTCGCCCCGGGGCAGGCGGCGACCGTGACGACGATCGAGGTCGACGAGGACGAGCAAGGCCCCTGGACTGTCCTGAGCATCCGGGGGGAACTGGACCTGGTCACCTCCCCCCGGATACGCCGCCGCGTCCACGACGCCGTCGCGGGAGGCCGCCACGACCTGGTGATAGACCTCTCGGCGGTGCGGTTCTGCGACTCCAGCGGCGTCGGCGTCCTCATCGCCGCCCGCCGCCTCCTCCGCTCCTGCGGGGGCCGCCTCCGCCTGATCCTGCCCGAGGGCGGCATCGACGGCGGGGTCGGGCACGTCGACCGGGTCCTGTCCGCGCTCGGCGTCCGGCGGCTCTTCGACGTGTACGGGGACGTCCCGGCGGCGGTCAGCGCGACGGGCCGAACCGCTCCCTGAGCTGGTACTTGAGCACTTTGCGCAGGGTCTCGTTGCGGGGGAGGGCGGCGACGACCTCCAGTTGTTCCGGGAGCTTGTGGACGGAGAGGCCGGCCTCGCGGAGGTAGGCGGTGACCGTCCCCAGGCTCAGCGGGGCTGCGCCCGGGGGCTGTTCGACGACGGCGCAGACACGTTCGCCGCGCTCGGCGTCCGGCAGGCCTATGACGGCGGCGTCGCCGACGTCGGGGTGGCCGTGGAGGAGGTCCTCGATCTCCTTGGCCGAGATGTTCTCTCCCTTCCGGATGATGATGTCCTTGATGCGGCCCGTGAGGACGAGGTGGCCGCTCGGGGTCAGGTGTCCGACGTCCCCGGTGATGAGGAAGCCGTCCTCGTCGAAGGCGGCCGCGGTCTGCGCCGGGTCCAGATAGCCCTGGCAGACGGCCTCGCCGCGGAGCCGGACCTCGCCGGAGGCGGTGATCCGGATCTCCATGCCGGCGGGCGGGCGGCCCTCGGTCGTGGCGAGGTTCTCCTCGGTGTCCTCGGGGTCGCCCATGGTGATCATCGGGACCTCGGTCATGCCGTACCCGTGGGTGAGCCGGCAGCCCAGCTCCTTCCGTACCGCGTGGTAGATCTCCGGCGGCTTCGGCGCCCCGCCGCCCGCGAGCAGCCGCAGCGTGGGGATGACCGGCTCGCCCGGCTGCTTGCGCTGCTCGGCGAGGAACATCGCGTAGAAGGCGGTGGAGCCGCCGGCGACGGTCACGCCGTGCGCGCGGTACTCGTCGAGCGCCTCGGGCAGCGCGAACTGTTCGAACATGACGGCGGGGAATCCGTACAGCAGGAGCATCACCGTGTAGTCGGGCCCGGCGATGTGCGCGTACGGGAAGGCCATCGAGCCGATGTCGTCCGCCGTCAGGCGCAGGGCGTGGGCGAGGCAGGAGCCGCCCGCGAGGAGCGAGCGGTCGGTGTGCAGGACGCCCTTGGGGTCGGAGGTCGTGCCGGAGGTCCAGTAGATCCAGCGGACGTCGGTCCCGGAGGAGGGCGGCGGCGGCAGGATCCCCGGGTCGCCGTCGGGGAGGGAGTCGGGGCCGTACGCCTCGAAGATCCCGCGCGCGCCGAGCCGCCGGGCCATCTCCGTGTGGTCGAAGCCGCGCCAGACGCCGGGGACGGCGAAGAACTCGGCCTTGGATTCGCGCAGCGCGAAGCCGACCTCCTTGTCGCGGTAGAAGGGGATCACCGGCGTCTGTACGGCTCCGAGGCGGGCGAGCGCGAAGGAGAGCACCGCGGTCTCGATGCGGGTGGGCAGCTGCCAGGCGACGACCGTGCCGGGCCGCACCCCCATCCCGTACAGCCCGGCGGCGCAGCGTTCGGCGCGCTCGCGGAGGCCACCGAAGGTGAGGACGCGGTCGCCCTGGAGCAGGACGGGCCGGTCGGGGGTGAGGGCGGCGCGGCGCTCGACGAGCTCCCAGAGCGTGCGGGACTCGCCCAGGGCGTGCGCGGTCTGGTCCAGGGCCGTATCCATGACCGTACTCCTCTTGGCTGACGTTCCGTCAGATCGTGCGGAGAGCGTAGAGGTCCGGCGCTTGTCGGTCCAGGGGCGCGGGGCTAGCCTGATCCCGTCAGATCTGACGGGTCATCAGAAACGGATCGGGAACGGTCCGCCGAATCCGGGAGGGCTCCATGACGGAACTGCCCCGCATCATCAGCGTCGACGACCACGTGATCGAGCCGGCCCACCTCTTCGAGACCTGGCTCCCGAAGAAGTACCGCGACCGCGGCCCCAAGGCCCTCACGGCCGGCATCGGCGAGCTCGCCTACGTCGCCGGCAAGTACCAGATCACGATGGACCCCGAAGGGCCGCCCACCGACTGGTGGATCTACGAGGACCTCAAATTCCCGTACAAGCGCAACATCGCCGCCGTCGGCTTCGACCGCGACGACATGACCCTGGAGGGCATCACCCGCGAGGAGATGCGCCGCGGCTGCTGGGACCCCAAGGCGCGCCTCGCCGACATGGACCTCAACCACGTCGAGGCCTCCCTCTGCTTCCCCACCTTCCCGCGCTTCTGCGGCCAGACCTTCGCAGAGGCCCGGGACAAGGAGGTCGCCCTCGCCTGCGTCCGCGCCTACAACGACTGGATGGTCGAGGAATGGTGCGGGGACAGCGGCGGCCGGCTGATCCCCCTCTGCATCATCCCGCTCTGGGACATCGACCTGGCCGTCGCCGAGATCCGGCGCAACGCCGCCCGCGGGGTCAAGGCCGTCACCTTCTCCGAGATCCCCACCCACCTCGGACTCCCCTCCATCCACTCCGGCTACTGGGACCCCTTCTTCGCCGTCTGCCAGGAGACCGGCACGGTCGTCAACATGCACATCGGGTCGAGCTCCCAGATGCCCGCCGCCTCCCCCGACGCGCCCCCCGCCGTCCAGGCCTCCCTCAGCTTCAACAACGCCATGGCCTCGATGATGGACTTCCTCTTCAGCGGCGTCCTCGTGAAGTTCCCCAGGCTCAAGCTCGCCTACAGCGAGGGCCAGATGGGATGGATCCCGTACGCCCTCGAACGCGCCGACGACGTGTGGGAGGAGCACCGCGCCTGGGGCGGCGTCCGCGACCTCATCCCCGAGCCCCCGTCCACGTACTACTACCGGCAGATCTTCTGCTGCTTCTTCCGCGACAAGCACGGCATCGCGTCCCTCGACGTCGTCGGCCGCGACAACGCCACCTTCGAGACCGACTACCCGCACGTCGACTCGACCTTCCCGCACACCAAGGAAGTCGCCCTCGACCACGTCAAGGGCCTCGACGACGAGACGATCTACAAGCTCATGCGCGGCAACGCCATCCGCATGCTCGACCTGGGAATCGTCTGATGGACCTCGCCTACGGGGCGGAGGAGGAGGAGTTCCGGGCCCGGCTGCGGGAATGGCTGGCCGCCGTGCTCCCCACGCTCCCGGCCCGGCCCGACCCGCTCGACTGGCCGGCCCGGCGGGCCTACGACTGCGGCTGGCAGCGCCGGCTGCACGACGCCGGATACGCCGACGTCCACTGGGACGCCTCACCCACCCAGCGGCTCATCTTCCTGGAGGAGACCGAACTCGCCGGCGCGCCCTACGTCGGCGCGAACTTCGTCGGGCTCCTCCACGCGGGCCCGACGATCGCCGCCGAGGGCACGGCCGAACAGCGCGCACGCTGGCTGCCGTCGATCCTGCGCGGCGACGACGTCTGGTGCCAGGGCTTCAGCGAACCCGACGCCGGCTCCGACCTCGCCTCCCTCCGCACCCGCGCGGTCCGCGACGGCGACGCGTACGTCGTCACCGGACAGAAGATCTGGACCTCGCACGCCGAGGTCGCCGACTGGTGCGAACTCCTCGTCCGCACCGACCCCGGCGCCGCCAAGCACCGGGGCATCAGCTGGCTCGCCATGCCCATGGACGCGCCCGGCGTCACCATCCGGCCGCTGCGGACCCTCGCGGGCTCGACCGAGTTCGCGGAGGTCTTCCTCGACGAGGTGCGGGTGCCCGTCGAGAACCGCGTCGGCGAGGAGAACGACGGCTGGCGCGTCACCATGGTCACCCTCTCCTTCGAACGCGGCACCGCCTTCGTCGGCGAGGTCGTCGCCTGCCGCCGCCTCCTCGGCGAACTCGCCCGCACGGCCCGGGAGAACGGCACCTGGGACGACCCCGTCCTGCGGCGGAAGCTCGGCAGGCTCTCCGCCGAGTTCCAGGCGCTGTGGCGGCTCACCCAGGCGAACGTCAGCGAGGCACAGGCGACGGGCGGGGTCCCGGGCGTCGGCGGCTCCGTCTTCAAGCTGCACTACTCGCACGCCCGCCAGGAGCTGTACGAGGCCGCCGCCGCCGTCCTGGGGCCCGACGCGCTCGACCTCGACCGCGACTGGACCCTCGACCGGCTGTCCTCGCTCTCGTACACCATCGCCGCCGGCACCTCCCAGATCCAGCGCAACATCGTCGCCGAGCGGATCCTCGGCCTCCCGAAAGGACGGTGACCCCCGCCATGGACTTCCGACTCACCGAGGACCAGCGGGCACTGCGGAAGGGCGTACGCGAGCTCCTCGCCCGGCTCTTCGACCGGGAGGCGCTCCGGGCCGCCGTGGACGCGCCGTCGCTGGACCGGGAGCTGTGGCGGGAGCTCGGCGCGGCCGGGTTCTTCGCGCTGCGGGTGCCGGAGGAGGAGGGCGGGGTGGGGCTGGGGTTGCCGGAGGCGGTGCTGCTGTTCGAGGAGGCGGGGAGGGTTCTGCTGCCGGGGCCGCTTGTTGCTACGCATGTGGCGGCGGGGGTGGTGCCGGGCGCGTCGGAGGGGGAGGTCGTGGTGACCGACGCGTCGGAGGGGCTGGTCGCCTGGCTGGACGAGGCGGATGTCGTCCTGGGTTCGACCGAGGGGGCCGTTCCGTTGCGGTCGGTCGACCCGCTGACGCCGCTGCACAGGGTGCCCGGCATCGGGGGCGCCGGGGACGAGGGCGGAACGCGCCCGCAAGGGCGCCGTCCCGTTGCGCCCACCCTCCCCCAGAGGAGGGACCCCCACGCCCCGGCGGGACGCACGCCCACAACGGGGGGCGCGGGTGTCCTGCCCGTAGCGGACGAGCTCGTGGCTGTGCTGCTCACGGCCGCCGAGCAAGTCGGGAGTGCCGAGGCGACCACCGAGACGGCTGTTTCGTATGCGGGGGAGCGGGAGCAGTTCGGGCAGGTCATCGGGGGGTTTCAGGCGGTGAAGCATCTGTGTGCCGGGATGCTCGTGCGGGCCGAGCTGGCTCGGGTGGCCGTGCGGGCCGCTGCCGTGACCGGGGATCCCGTCGAGATCGCCGGGGCCAAGCTGCTCGCCGACGAGGCCGCGACCGGGAACGCCCGTGACTGCCTTCAGGTGTACGGCGGCATGGGCTTCACGTGGGAGGCGGACGTGCACCTGCACCTCAAGCGGGCCTGGGTGCGGGCGCGGCTGCGGCTGCCCGCCGCGCGGGCCGAGGAGGTGGTGGCCGAACAGTTGTAGCGCTCCGCGTTCACCGAGTCACGGAATGTTGATATCGGGTTGTGTCCTTCGGCGGGGCCGTCACGGCCCGGAGTCGGTCTTCGGCTCCGGTACTCTCCGTGGGATGCGAGTGCTCGTTGGCCCGGATCGTCCCGGTGTCGCCCCTGAGGTGACTCCGGGCCCGGGAATGCCCGCCGCTCGCGCCCGGCGTTCGACTACCCGCAGCGTGCGTCGCACAGTATGGACCATGCGTACTCCTTCGCGCTGGAATATGCCCGAAGCGCTTGTTGCGGTGACTGTACGTCAACCATGCTGTCCCATAAGGGAATCACGTTCCGTGAAGGTGTGTCCGCCGGTTCGGATGGTGTGAGCGGTGCAGGTGCTTCAGGTGCAGTTGGAGGTCGGGCCGGACCCGGCCGAGGTGGGGCGAGCCCGGAGGTGGGCGCGGTCGCGGCTCGCCGGTTCGGGCATAGGGGACGACGAGCCGCTGGCGGAGACGCTGGTGCTGATCATCTCCGAGCTCGTGACCAACGCCGTGGTGCACACGGGCTGCCCGGCCGTGCTGCGGATGCTGTTCGCGGCGGAGGGCGGCGTGCGGGTCGAGGTGGCGGACGCGAGCGACCGTCCGCCGCAGCCCCGGCACGCGGAGGGTGACGACACCAACGGGCGCGGCCTGGAGCTGGTGGACGGCCTCGCGGACCGGTGGGGCTGGCAGCCCGAGGGCGCCGGCAAGAGCATCTGGTGCGAGGTCGACCCGGTGTCGGTGGCCCCCGTGCGCGGGCAGGGCGCGGTGTCGCCCGGCCGGGTGCCCTGTTGACGGTTCGTTCCGTTTTGCCCACTCTGGTGTGAGCGATTCGTGGCGAGGGGAGCCGAGGGCGTCGCCGTGTGCTGCCCTCGGCGAGTGCGGGTCGTGGCCGGGTGGCGGCGCGACCGTGCCGTGCTCGGGGCGCGCGCGAGCGCGCCGCCGCCCGTGGACGTGGGGATGCAGGGGCCGTAGCGAGGTCAGAGGATCGCTATCGGGGCCACCGGTGTGCCCGTGCCGCCGACGAAAGGTTCCGGCATCGCGGAGAGCAGGAAGGCGTAGCGCCGCTCTTGTGCACAGGCTGTGGACAGTTCTTCGAGATTCCAGTTCTGGCCCTGGAGCATGCCCATCTCGACGAGGTCGAGGGCGTGGACGGGCAGCCAGAGGTCGTCGATCTCCGGCGGGAAGATCTCGAAGGTGAGCGTGTCGTTGGCGACGGCCGCGACGTCCCGGGCGTGGAACCACTCCGGCGTACGGACCGAGAGCCCCGGTGACGGGAACGCGTACCCGTGCTTGTCCCCGGCCAGGTACACCTGCATCTGGCCCGTCCGTACGAGGACGATGTCGCCGGCCCCGACCGTGACCCCGCCGAACTCGGCGGCCTCGTCGAGGTCTTCGGGAGTGACGGCGTGGTCGCCGGGCAGCCGGTCGACGCCCTTCGCGGCGGCCACGTCGAGCAGGACGCCCCGCGAGACGACCTGGCGGGCGGTGTGGATGCCGCTGAACTCGGCCCGGCCGTGCGCGGTGATCGTGCCGGCGGGGCGGCCGTTGTAGATCCGCCCGGAGTGGGAGGCGTGCGTCAGGGCGTCCCAGTGGGTGCCGGCCTGGAGGCCGAGGGTCACGGCATCGTCGCTGGTGGCGACCGTGCCGGGGCCGAAGAGCTCCTGATTGACCTGGACCATGACGTGGAGCGGGTTGACGCGGCCCGGGATCATGCCGGTCTGGACGCCGTCCTGCTTGAGGTCGACGGCGAGGGGCACGCGGCGGCCGGTGCGGACGGTGGCGACGGCCGCGCGCACGACCTCGTCGGTGACGAGGTTGAGCGTGCCGATCTCGTCGTCTTGGCCCCAACGGCCCCAGTTGTTGACGCGTTTGGCGATCTCGTGAAATGCGGCGGGCAGAGACATCGGGGCCTCCGGGGTCTTGTTTTCCCGTATCTGACGGGCCGTAGAATCCTGACGACGAATGAATCTAACGGACCGTCAGAAACTGTGGGAGGGGCCGGGCATGGGGAACTTCTTGGCTGGCAAGGTCGTCGCCGTCACGGGAGCGGGGCGGGGCATCGGCCGCGCGGTCGCCCTCGCGTGCGCGGCGGAGGGCGCGAAGGTCGTCGTCAACGACTACGGGGTGTCGATCGAGGGCGGCGAACCGACCTCGGAGATCGCCCTCTCCGTCGTGAAGGAGATCGAGGCGGCCGGCGGCACGGCCGTCGCCGTCGCCGACGACATCTCGACGATGGCGGGCGGGCAGCGGGTCGTGGACGTCGCCCTCGCGGAGTACGGGCGGATCGACGGCGTCGTGTGCGTGGCGGGCATCCTGCGCGAGCGGATGCTCTTCAACATGGCCGAGGAGGAGTGGGATCCGGTCGTCGCCACCCACCTCAAGGGCACCTTCACGGTCTTCCGCGCGGCCTCCGCGGTCATGCGCAAGCAGGGCACGGGCACCCTCATCGGCTTCACCAGCGGCAACCACCAGGGCTCCGTCGCGCAGGCCAACTACTCGGCGGCCAAGGGCGGGATCATCTCGCTCGTACGGAGCGCCGCCCTCGGACTCCACAAGTACGGCGTCACCGCCAACGCCGTCGCGCCCGTCGCCAGGACCCGGATGTCCGCGAACGTCCCGATGGAGCTCAAGGAGATCGGAGAGCCGGAGGACGTGGCCGCGCTCGTCGTCTACCTGCTCTCCGAGCGGGCCAGGGCCGAGAGGATCACCGGCCAGGTGTACACGATCGCCGGCCCCAAGATCGCCGTGTGGGCGCAGCCGAGGGAGCTGCGGGCCGGGTACGCGGAGGGCGGCGCGTGGACGCCGGAGCGGATCGCGGACTTCCTGCCGGGGACGGTGGGCGTCGACCCGATGCCGATGCTGGAACGCCTTGAGGAGATGGCCCGGGCGGCGGCGGAGGGCACCCGCCCGAACGCGTGACGACCACCCCAACGCGTAACACCCACAGGATCGTTGGGGCACGCGCCCCGGAGATGAGGAGTCGGCTCATGCGTGGTGTCGTGTTCGACGGGAAGTCCGTGCAGGTCGTCGACGACCTGGAGGTGCGGGCGCCCGGGCCCGGGGAGGTGCTCGTCGGGATCGCCGCCGCCGGGCTGTGCCACAGCGACCTGTCCGTCGTCGACGGGACGATCCCCTTCCCGCCGCCCGTCGTCCTCGGCCACGAGGGCGCCGGAGTCGTCGAGGCCGTCGGCCCCGGCGTCACCCACGTCGTCCCCGGCGACCACGTCGCCCTCTCCACCCTCGCGAACTGCGGCGCTTGCGCCGACTGCGACCGGGGGCGGCCCACCATGTGCCGCAAGGCGATCGGGATGCCGGGGCAGCCCTTCTCGCGCGCGTCGACCGGACAGGCGCTCTTCCAGTTCGCGTCCAACTCGTCCTTCGCCGAGCGGACCGTCGTCAAGGCCGTCCAGGCCGTGAGGATCCCGAAGGACATCCCGCTGACCTCCGCCGCCCTCATGGGCTGCGGCGTCCTCACCGGCGTCGGGGCCGTGCTCAACCGCGCGAAGGTCGACCGCGGCGAGACCGTCGTCGTCATCGGCACCGGCGGCATCGGCCTCAACGTCATCCAGGGCGCCCGGATCGCGGGCGCCCCGACGATCGTCGCCGTCGACACCAACCCGGAGAAGGAGGACGTGGCCCGGCTGTTCGGCGCCACCCACTTCCTCGCCTCCACCGACGGCGTACGGGAGATCCTGCCCACCGGCGCCGACCACGTCTTCGAGTGCGTCGGGCACACCGGCCTCGTCCGTACCGCCATCGAACTCCTCGACCGGCACGGCCAGGCGATCCTCCTCGGCATGACCGCGCCGACGGCCGAGGCGAGCTTCCCGCCCGCCGCGATGTTCCTGGACAAGTCGATCCTGGGCTGCCGCTACGGCTCCTCCCGCCCCCAGAAGGACATCGCGCTCTACGCGGAGCTGTACCGCTCCGGCGGCCTCCTCCTCGACGAACTGGTGACGCGGACGTACCCCGTCGAGGAGTTCGCGCGGGCCGTCGAGGACGCGGAGCAGGGGAAGGTGGCGCGGGGCGTGCTCACCTTCTGAGACGCCTGCTCCGAGGTGCGGGGCCGCCCCCGTAATTCCCCTGGGTGACAGCACCACCTGAGGGCTACGGTCGTGGCCATGTCCTACCGCGAGCTCGCCACCCGACCCGTCCTCGCCTGGTGCGCCGTCACCGCCGCCGGGCGCCTGCCCGTCGCCATGGCGCCGCTCGCGCTCGTCTTCCTCGTGCGCGAGCGGCCCGGCGGGTACTCCCTCGGGGCCGCGCTCGCCGCCGCCTACGTCATCGGCGAGATCGTCGCCGCACCCGTCCTCGGCCTGCGCATGAACGCCGAGCGGGCCCGGCCGCAGCTCGTCGCCGGACTCGCCGTCGGCGCCGCCGGGTTCGCCGGGCTCGGGTTCGCGCCCCACGCCCACCCCGTCGTCCTCGCCGCCCTCGCGGTGATCGCGGGCGCCGGACCTGCGGCCGTGGCCGGCGGGCTGCGCGCGCTCCTGACGAGCATGGTCCCCGAACGGGCCGTCACCCAGGCCATGAGCATGGAGTCGATGCTGACCTTCGGCGTCTGGGCGGCCGCCCCCGCCCTCGCCACCGGCCTCGCGCTCGGCGTCGGCCCCGCCGTACCGCTGCTCCTCATGGCCGCCCTCATGGCGCTCGCGGTCGCCGGGATGTGGCTGCTGCCGGCCGGCTGGGCCGCCGAACCGCCGGAGAAGGGGGTCTCCGCGCGGCGGGCCCTGCTGCGGGCCTGGCCCGTGTACGTCCTCGGCGCCGCCGGACTCTCGCTGCTCGCGCTCGCCGAGCTGCTCCTGCCCGCCCTGCTCGAACAGCGCGGGATCGCCATCGGCTGGGCCGGTCCGCTGCTCGCCGGGTTCTCGATCGGCTCGGCGGTCGGCGCCTTCGTCTACGGCCTGCGGGGGCACTGGCCGGGCCCGCTGCTCGTCCAGTCCGTCGTCCTGGTCCTCGCCGTGACCGCGGGCGTCGCCCTCGTCGCCCTCCTGCCCTGGACCGCCGCCATCGGCGCCGTCCTCGTCGCCGCCGGACTCCTCCAGGCCCCCGCCGGACTCACCCGCAACCTCGCCCTGCGCCGCCTCCTCCCGCCGTCCGCGCTCGCCGCCGGCTACTCGGTCATGTACGCGGCCGTCGGCGCCGGTTACGCGGCGAGCGGCGCCCTCGCCGGAGGCCTGCTCAAGGTCGTCGCCCCGTCGACCGCGATCCTCTACGGCGTCGCGCTGACCGTGCTCCTCACGGCGGTCGGCGCGGTGGGGGAGCGGCGGCTGACCCGCCGTACCCCCGTGGTTCAGGAGGCGGGGCCCGTCGTGGACGCGGAGGAGCGGAAGGTGCGGCGGTAGGACGTCGGGGTCACGCCGATCGCGCTCATCAGGTGCACGCGCAGCGACTGGGCCGTGCCGAAGCCGGCGTCCTGCGCGATCCGGTCGACGGGCAGGCCGGTCGACTCCAGGAGGTGCCGGGCGCGCTCGACGCGCTGCTGCGTGAGCCACTGCCCGGGACTGATGCCGACCTCGTCCCGGAAGCGGCGGGTGAACGTCCGTACGCTCATCGCCTCCCTCTCGGCCAGGTCCCGCAGCTGGATCGGCTGGTGGAGGTGGGCGAGCGCCCAGGCCCGTGCGGTGGTCGTGGTGTGGGTGCCCGCCTCGGGGAGGGGCCGCTCGATGTACTGCGCCTGGCCGCCGTCCCGGTGCGGCGGTACGACGGTCCTGCGGGCGACGTCGTTGGCGACGGCCGTGCCGTGGTCGCGGCGCACGATGTGCAGGCACAGGTCGATCCCGGCGGCCACGCCCGCCGAGGTGAGGACGTCGCCGTCGTCGACGAAGAGGACGTCCGCGTCGACCCGCACGCTCGGGAAGAGCCGCTGGAAGTGCGCGGCGGAGGACCAGTGGGTGGTGGCCGGGCGCCCGTCGAGGAAGCCGGCGGCGGCGAGCACGTACCCGCCGGTGCAGATGGAGACGAGCCGGGTGCCGGGCCGGATGTGCGCGAGGGCGGCGGCGAGCTCGTCGGTGAGCCTGCCCTCCTCGTAGACCGGGCCGAGCTCGTACGAGGCGGGGACGACGACCGTGTCGGCGGTGGCGAGGATCTCGGGGCCGTGCTCGACGTACACGGAGAAGTCGGCGTCGGTGGGGACCGGTCCCGCGACCGGGGCGCAGGTGACGATCTCGTACAGGAGCGTGCCGTCGGCGTCCCGGGCGCGGCCGAAGATGCGGTGCGGGATGCCGAGCTCGAAGGGCAGGAGCCCGGGGAGGGCGAGGACGGCGACGCGGTGGGGCCGGGGTGCGGGCGTGGACGTGGGCACGGGCGGTGCTCCCTCCGAAATTCAGTGGTGGTCCAGACCAGTTACTGGTACCTCTTCGTCTCCGTGACGGACAACACGTACAAGTCTGAGGCCGCCGAACGGATTCCCGTACCGGCAGAGCCGCCCGCACTGTGGAACCGTAACTTCCGGCTCTTCTTCGTCGCCCGCGCGGTCGCCGTCTTCGGCGAGGGCATGGTCCCGGTCGCCTACGCCGCCGGACTCCTCGGCGCCGGCCACCCCGGCTCCACCGTCGGCTACGCGCTGGGCGGCTGGACGGCCGCCTTCGCGCTCTTCGTGCTCTTCGGCGGCGTCCTCGCCGACCGGTTCACCGCCCGCCGCATGATGATCCTCGCGGACCTGCTCCGGCTCCCCGGCGCCGCCGTCCTCGCCGTCTCCTTCACCCTCGGCAGCCCGCCCCTGTGGGCCGTCTACGCCCTCTCCGTCCTCAGCGGCATCGGCGCCGCCCTCTTCCAGCCCGGCGTCGCCTCCACGATCCCGCGCATCGCCCCCGACGTGCAGCGCGCCAACGCCGTCCTGCGGGTCGTCGAAGCCCTCATGGTCATGGCGGGACCGGCCGCGGCGGGCCTGCTCGTCGCCCTCTGGAACGCGGGCGCGGCCTTCGCCGTCAACGGCGCGACCTTCGCCGTCAGCGCCCTCTGCCTCGCCCTCATGCGGCTTGCCCCCATCCCGTCGGACACGGCCCGCCGCGACTCCTTCGGCGCCGAACTCGCCGGCGGCTGGCGCGAGTTCCGCTCCCGCAGCTGGCTGTGGGGGGTCATCTCCATCTGGACGGTGTACGGGCTGACCGTCGCGGGACCGATGGTGCCGCTCACCGCGAGCCTGGTCACCGGCGACCACGGCTCCGCCACGTACGGCGTGCTCATGGCGATCAACGGCGCGGGCAGCGCCGTCGGCGGCCTCCTCGCCCTCCGGCTGCGGCCCCGCCGCCCCCTCGCGGCCGGGGCGGTGGCCCTCCTCGGCCTCCCCGTGAACCTCTTCCTGCTCGGCACGGACGCCTCCGTGGGGCTGCTGGGCGCGGGGCAGTTGATCGGCGGCGCGGGCTTCGCCTTCTGGCTGGTCATGTGGTCCACCGCCGTCCAGACCCACGTCCCGCAGGAAGCCCTCAACCGGATGCACGCGTACGACGTGGCCGGCTCGCTCCTCATGATGGGCGTCGGGCGCACCCTGTCGGGCCCGGTCGCGGCGGCGGTCGGCACGGAACGGGTGCTGCTCGCGGGGGCGGGAGTCGCGGTCTGCGTGGTGGCGGCGCTGCTCGTCGTACGGCCGATCAGGACGCTGCCACGGGTATAGGGCGCTGATGAACGATCCGTGGCCCGATCCTTTGGAAAGCTGTCATCCGGGCCAATGGTCGGCGCGGGGTCGCGGACGGGATGCTCAGTGGCATGGCCCAGACAACCGAGAGCCCCGCGTCGGCGCTCCAGCCCCCGCCCCGCCGCACGCCCCGCGTCCACCGCGCCTGGTTCGTCGCGGCGGTCACCTTCGTCACGATCATCGGCGCGGCGGCCTTCGCCTCCCTGCCGGGCCTGCTGATCGAGCCGCTGCACGGCGAGTTCGACTGGTCGCGCGGCACGATCGGCTTCGCCGTCTCGGTGAACCTCGCCCTCTACGGCCTCACGGCCCCCTTCGCCGCCGCCCTCATGGACCGCTTCGGCATCCGCCGGGTCGTCGCCGTCGCGCTGACGATCATCTCCGCCGGCTCGGTCCTCACCGTGTGGATGACCGCCGCCTGGCAGCTCGTCCTCTTCTGGGGCGTGCTGGTCGGCCTCGGCAGCGGCTCGATGGCGCTCGCCTTCGCCGCGACCGTCACCAACCGCTGGTTCGTCGCCCGCCGCGGCCTCGTCACCGGCATCCTCACCGCCGCCGGCGCCTCAGGACAGCTCGTCTTCCTCCCCCTCCTCTCCTGGCTCGTCGAGCACCACGGCTGGCGCCCCGCCGCGGTCACCGTCTCGCTCGCCGCGCTCGCGGTCGTCCCCTTCGTCTGGCTCCTGCTCCGCGACCACCCGGCGGACGTCGGTCTCGCCCCGTACGGCGGGGAGTACGCCGAGAAGCCCGCCCCCGTCACGGGCGCCGCGCGCCGGGCCGTCACCGTCCTCCTCAAGGCGGCCCGCACCGGCCCCTTCTGGCTGCTCGCCGGCACGTTCGCGATCTGCGGCGCCTCGACGAACGGCCTGGTCAAGACGCACTTCGTGCCCGCGGCCCACGACCACGGCATGCCCGTCACGGCCGCGGCCGGACTCCTCGCCGTCATCGGCGTCTTCGACGTCGTCGGCACGATCGCCTCCGGCTGGTTCACCGACCGCTTCGAGGCCCGCCGCCTCCTCGCCGTCTACTACGCGCTCCGCGGCGTCTCGCTCCTCTTCCTGCCGATGCTGCTCGCGCCGTCCGTGCACCCGCCGATGCTGTTCTTCATCGTCTTCTACGGCCTCGACTGGGTGGCCACCGTCCCGCCGACGATCGCCCTCTGCCGCGAGCACTACGGCGAGGACTCCGCGATCGTCTTCGGCTGGGTCCTCGCCTCCCACCAGGTCGGCGCGGCCCTCGTCGCCTTCGGGGGCGGCGTCGCCCGGGACGTCTTCGGCTCGTACGACGTCGTCTGGTACGCCTCGGGCGCGCTCTGCGCGGCGGCGGCCCTGATGGCCCTGGTCATCCGCCGACCCCGGACGGAGACGGTGACCCTGGCGGGAGCATGATGGCCACCAGGGGGTGATCGCGCATGAGTGAGCGTGGGGTGCGCGAGGGTGGGATGCGTGAGCGTGGGACGAGTGAGCGTGGGACGAGTGAGCGCGGGACGAGTGAGCGCGGGTTGCGCGAGCGCGGGATGAGTGAGCGTGAGTTGCGCGAGCGTGGGATGCGCGAGCGTGGCGTCCGTGACCGGGCCGTGAACGAGCGAGTCATGAGCAAGCGGGACGAGGGGCGCACATACAGCCGGATGCTGTGGGCCTCGGTGCTCGCACTCGCCCTGGAGGGGGCCGTCGCCCTCATCCTCCTCGTGGTGTTCGGGGACGCCGGGCAGCCGGAGCCGGGCGAGGAGCGCCTCAGCGCGCTGACCCTCCTCGCGCTCCCGTTCCTCGCGGTGTTCTGGCTGCTTCCGGCGTTCGCGGTCTCCGCCGCGCTCGTGCTGCCGATCGTGCTCCTCGGCGAGGCCCTGACGCGCCGGCTGGGCGGGCGCCCGACCGGCTGGCAACTGCTCCTGTCGACCGCCGCCGGGGCCCTGCTGTGGCCGCTCGCGGGCGGGCCGGGCTGGCTGGTGGCGACGGTGTGCCTGGCCACGGCGGCGCTTGTCACGCGCCACGCGCGGCGGGGCTACTTCGTGGCGCTGCTGGTGTGGGGGACGGTCGCGGTGCTGACCGTGTTCCTGCTCGGCAGCCTGGGACTGCACATGGGCGTGATCGAGGCCTGACGGCGCTTGCGCGACTAGGCGCGAAAGCGCCCGAACTTCCCCCGGTGAAAGAGCAGCGGGTCTCCGTCCTCCTCCGCCCCCAGCGACTCCACCCGCCCCACGACGATCAGATGGTCGCCCCCGGTGTGGACGGCGGTGATCGTGCAGTCGATCCAGGCGGGCGAGCCGGCCAGGCGCGGCGAGCCGGTCGCCGGCGCCGGGTCCCACTCCACCCCCGCGAACTTGTCGGCCCCGCTGACCGCGAACGACCGGCAGAGCGGGCCCTGCTCGGCCCCGAGGATGTTGACGCAGAAGGTGCCCGCGTCCGCGATCCGGGGCCAGGTCGTCGACGTACGGGCGACCATGAAGGCGACCAGGGGCGGGTCCAGGGAGATCGAGGCGAACGACTGGCAGGCGAAGCCCGCCGGGCCGTCGTCGCCGAGGGCCGTGACGATCGTGACCCCGCTCGCGAAGTGACCGAGGACGCGGCGGAATTCGGCCGGGTCGACGGGCGGTCGCTCGTCCTCCCGTACCGCGCGCAGTACCGGCCGTGGCAGTGGTTCGACGGCCGTCGGCGAACCGGCCGCTCTCAGGTGTCGGACGGCGGTGGCCGCCATCCCGGCGTGTCCCATCACACCGTCCATTGAAGCTGACGGTTCGTCAGATAGGAAGCCCCCGGGGCGACGGCGGTCCGCCGCCCCGGGGGGCATGCTTCATCCCGATACGAGGATCAGCCGACGACCGCCGAGGTCGCCGGGGTCCACGCGACACCGTTGAGGTGCCCGGTCCGGTAGGCCGTCACCCGCACGGTGATCTTCAGCCCGCGCTGCGCCGACGTCAGCGTGAACCAGGCCTTCGTCGCCCCGCTGATCGCCCGCCCGTTCGCGTACCACTGGTAGGCGTACGAGGTCGGCGCCGGCGTCCACGTCCCCCGGTTCAGGGTCAGCGTCCGGCCGACCCTGACGGTGCCGGTGGTGTAGGGGGCCTTGGTCGCCTTGGGGGCGACGCCCTTGACGACGGCGGTCGCGCTGGCGCCGGTCACGGCCGGGTGACCCGCCTTGCGGGCGGTCACCGAGACCGACAGCTGCTTGCCCTGGAGGGTCGACGGGATCGTGTACGAGGAGGCCGTGGCCCCCGCGATGATCACGCCGTTGGCCCGCCACTGGTACGCGTACCCCTCGGCCGCCGGTGACCACGAACCGCTCGTCGCCGTCACCTTGCCGCCGACGACGACCGTGCCCGTGATCTTGGGGGCGGCGGTGACGTGGAGGGGGGCGATGACGGTGATCTGGCCGCGCGCGAACCTCTCGGCGTCGTGCGTGACCACGGTCGCGTACAGCCTGGTGCGCGGGGCGCTCGTCAGGTCGAGTGAGACCAGCATGCTCCGGCGGTCGGTCGCGACGGAGACCGTCGTCGAGCGGGCGCGGTAGGAGCCGGAGGTGAGCTCGACGACGTCCTTCTCGTGCAGGGCGGTGCCGGTGACCTTCATGGTGATCTTCCCGGCGCCGACGGTGCCGGGGGTGACGGTGCCGATGGTCCGGGAGTCGGTGCCGCAGGGCGAGTACACGCAGGAGAACTTCGCCGATACCGGCACGGAGGACGTGGCGGGCTTCGACGGCATGCCGATCAGGAGGACGGTCGGCCGGGACACCGGGTACCACTCGTCCGCCGTCGGAACCTCGCACTCGTAGCGCCCGTAGTAGTACCGCTCCGTACAGCCGTCCTGGCGGTCCGCCAGCGTGTACAGCCTGGGGGTCGGCGTGCCCGAAAGGGTGGTACCGGACGTCTGCGGCATGACGAAGCGGTCGCCCGACATCGTCGGGAGCACGGCACAGATCGCGGTCTTCTGCTCGGAAAGGGTGGCGACGAGCGGCCCGAAGCCGTAGCTCACATTGGGGACCTTGGCGCACTCGGGCGCGGGCCCGGCAGCGGTGCCGATCCGGAGTGCGTCGAGGCGGTAGGCGGGGGTGGTGGTCGCGTCCTTCTCGACCTCGACGATCACCTGGTAGCCGGTGGACCCGGTGACGGCACAGCCGTACAACGGGTCGTCACAGGCATCCGCACCGTCCGGCCGGTACACGCCGAGGGCAGAGGCGGAGGGGTCCGGCGTGGCGCGGGCGTCCACGTGCAGGGTGTCCCGGGCGTCGGCGGTGGTCACCCGGTGGCAGACGAGCCGGCCGGACACGGCGGAGAGGCCCGCGGCCGACGGACGGCCGACCGCTGTGGCGGGGGTCGTGACGCAGCCGCGCGCGGTGGCGGTGATGTCCCGGCGGGTGAGCGTGTGCTCGGAGGGGGAGCCGGCGCTACGGAGGAGCACCGTGTGCGAGAGCCCGGGCGTCAGGGAGCAGTTCGCCAAGGTGCTGTCATCCTCGTCCGCGTCGCAGACCCGACGGCCCTTCTCGTCGACGACGGCCACGTCGAGGGAGCTGTAGCCGGTCGCGTTCGTGATCTCCAGGAGTTCGCGGCTCGTGTGGGCGTCCGCCGGAATCGTCAGGCAGTCGGCGAAGGCGTCGGCCTCGACGGTCGCCTTCACCTGGGCCGGGTCGGCGCCGAAGCCGCCCGCGGGGAAGGGCCGGCAGGCGCTCGACACGTCCGTGCGGTGGACAACGAGCCCGTACGAACCGGTGAACGAGCTGCTTCTGCCCGTCACCAGCGCGCGATACGGGGCGGTGCCGCTGAGGAGGCAGGTGCCCACGGCGGGGAGGCCCCAGCAGATCGGCGCGCCGGTCGCGTCCCGCACCGTGACGTTCATCTGTGCGCCGGCGTATGCGGACGAACTCGTCATGAGGGCCAGCTTGGCGCCCTGGGGGGCCGCCAGGTTCACGCAGTCGATCTCGCCCGGCTCGGTGAGGGAGTACCACTGCGGCTGGGCGAACACCGAGTCCGAGCAGCCCTGCGAGGACCGCGGGTCGGTGATGCGCAGAGGGTCGCCGCCGATGAGGGTGTAGGTGACGCCCGCGGTGAGCCGGCACTCGTGGTCGCAGACCTGTCCGGTCGCTCCGTACATCTCGACGCCGCGGGGGACGCCGTCCGCGTCGAAGGCCTGGATCTCGTACGAGCCGGAGGTGGCCGGCGTGAACGTCCTGCACGGGAGAGGAGACACGGCGTCGGCGGGACCGGAGCCGTACGGCGTCACGGACGCCACCGCGCACCCGACGGGGTCGGAGAGGCGTCGGACCTGCACGGTGTACGTGAGGGGGCCGGAGGAGCCGCCGGCGCTGACGTCCGAAAGGACGCGGTAGCCGCCGGTCCCGGCGGGCAGCACGCAGGTGTAGCCGACGCTGCAGAGGTGCTTGCCCGTGTCGTCGGTGATCCACCCGGTGAACGTGGCGTACCCGGAGACACCTCGGAGCTGCGCCTTGACCAAGGCGCCCTGCTCGGCAGTGAAGGAGTGGCAGATGAGGCCAAGGGTGTCGGAGAGGGTGCCGGTCGTCGGTGGTGCGCCGATGTCGGTGCTGACGGGGCCGGTACAGCCCGGGCCCGGCATCAACGGGAGGACCGCGATCCGCGTCTCACCCGTGTAGCCCCCCGCGTGGTTGGCGATGTCGAGCCGGTACGTGCCGACGGCCAGGTCGCAGGACACGAAGCCGATACCGGCCGTGGGGCACACGGGCGTTCCGCCGGAGGAGAACGTGGCGGCCAGGTTTCCGGTGCCCAGCACCTTGTGCAGTCCCGGCCGCTCCACCGTCACCGTGAAACAGACGGAGCCGGGGGCGGGCACGGACACCGTCCTGACCGCGTCGCCCGGGTCGCCGAAGGGGGCGAGCGGCAGGGCGGGGCAGTTGTCGATGGTGGGGGCCACGGTGGGGGTGGGCGCCGGCTCGACCGTCGGGGTCGGTGTCGGGTCCGGTGTCGGGTCCGTCGGCGTCGACGAAGGTTCCGGTTCCGGTTCGGTTTCCGGCGCGGGAGCCGTGCTCGCGGTCGCCGCCGGCGTGGCCGCCACCGCGACCCCCGCCGGCAGCATCGGACTCAGCAGAGCAGTGAGGAGCGCGGGAACGAGAAGAAGGGATCTTCGGGACCTGCGGGATCTTTTGCGCGAGCGCGCGGAGTTGGGCATTCCGTTCCCCCCGGAGCGGCAGTGTGTGGCATATGCGCGACACACCATAAGGCTCCGGTAGGACAGCCTCCGCTACCGCCCCTCGTACCGCGCCTCCCGCCGCTCCACGAAGCTCGCCACCCCCTCCTGCGCGTCCCGCGTCGTCATGTTCAGCTCCTGGGCCGTCGCCTCCGTCGCGAAGGCGGTCGCGCGGTCCGTGTCCAGGGACGCGTTCACGAGCTGCTTCGTCAGGGCGATGGCGCGGGTCGGGCCCGCCGCCAGGCGTTCCGCCCATTCGCGGGCCGTCTTCTCCAGGTCCTCCGCCGGGACGACCCGGTTCACCAGGCCCAGCTCCTTCGCCTCCGCCGCGCCGACCGCGTCGCCGAAGAACATCAGCTCCTTCGCCCGCTGCGGGCCGATCAGCCGGGGGAGGAGATACGCGCCTCCGCCGTCCGGGACCAGGCCCCGCCGGACGAACACCTCGATGAAGCGCGCCGAGTCCGCCGCCAGCACCAGGTCGCACGCGAACGCCAGGTGCGCGCCGATCCCCGCCGCCGTGCCGTTCACCGCCGCGATCACCGGCTTCTCGCAGTCCATCACCGCTCCGATGAAGCGCTGCGCGCCCTGCCGGATCATCCGGGCCACGTCCCCCGCGACCCGGTCCCCGGTGGCGGGCGCGCCCCGCAGGTCCGCGCCCGCGCAGAAGCCCCGGCCCGTCGCCGTGACGACCACCGCCCGGACGTCCGGGTCGGCGGAGGCCTCGCCGAGCAGGGCGATGATCCGCTCCCGCTGTTCCCAGGTGACCGCGTTCATCGCCTCGGGGCGGTTGAGCGTGATCCATGAGACGCCGTTCTCGACGGCGTGGAGGACGTCGGTCACAAGTGCTCCTATCGGCAGACCGCGAGCGCGTCCAGGGCCACCGCCCCCTGCCCGCGCGGCAGCACCATCAGCGGGTTGATGTCCAGTTCGGCGAGGTCGCCGTCGAGTTCGAGGGCCATCCGCTGCACCCGCAGCACGACCTCGACGAGCGCGTCGACGTCGGCCGGCGGAGCTCCCCGTACGCCGTCGAGCAGCGCCCGGCCCCGCAGCTCGGCGAGCATGGAACGGGCCTCGTTCTCGCCGAAGGGCGGGACGCGGACGGCCGTGTCGTTCAGGACCTCGACGAGCACCCCGCCGAGTCCGACCGTCACCGTCGGGCCGAAGAGCTCGTCGCGGGTCACGCCCACCACCATCTCCACGCCGCGCCCGACCATCTGGCAGACGAGGATGCCGTCGAGGTCGATCGACTCGTACCGGGCGATGTCGGTGAGCTCGCGGTACGCGTCCCGGACCTGGCTCGCCGAGGTCAGCCCGACCTTCACCAGGCCCAGCTCGGTCTTGTGCGCGAGCTGCGCGCCGGACGCCTTCATCACGACCGGGTAGCCGACGAGCCCGGCCGCCCGGACCGCCGCCGCCGCGCTCGTCACGAGCTGCTCGCGCGGCACCCGTATCCCGTACGCCCGCAGCAGTTGCTTCGCCGCGTGCTCGCTGAGCCGCCGGCCGGGCCGCATGAGGGCCTGGGCCTTGCGGAGGGAGGGGGAGGGGGTGCGGGGCGCCTCGTCGAAGGGGGAGCGGTAGCCGGTGGTGAAGCGGTGGTGGTCGAGGTAGGCCTTGACGGCCCCGATGCAGTTCCCGAAGGTGCGGAAGGTCGCGACCCGCGAGGAGCCGAGGAGGGTCGTGCGGTACGCCTCCTCCGTCCCCACCGGCGAGCCCCAGACCACGCACACCAGCTTGTCCGTCGCCTCGGCGGCGTCGACCAGGTCCTGCGCGAGCTTGTCGCTCATGGGCGGGAAGGGGCCGGTGATCGGACAGATGAGGACGCCGACGGAGGGGTCGGCGAGGATCGCGTCGATGATCTTCCGGCCGCGCCAGTCGCCCACCGGGTGCCCGCCGTTGTCGACGGGGTTGGAGACGCTCAGGTACTCCGGGATCCACTGGTGCAGCTCGTCCTGCTTGGCCTGGGGGAGCGTGGGGAGTTCGAGTCCCGCCGCCGTGGCCAGGTCGGCGAAGTGGGCTCCCGTACCGCCGGAGATCGAGTAGACGACGACCCCGTCGGCCTGCGGCCTGCGGGCGCGGGCGAGCAGGGTCGCGGTGTCCTGGAGCTGGTCGAGCCCGTCGACCCGGATCACCCCGTACTGCCGCATGGCCGCGTCGACGACCTGGTCGGCGCCGGTGAGCTTGCCGGTGTGGGACGCGGCGGTACGGGCCCCGGTCTCGGTCCGGCCGACCTTCACGGCGACGACGGGGACGCCCTGGCGCGCGGCCCGGTCGGCGGCGAGGAGGAAGGAACGGCCGTCCTTGAGCCCCTCGACGTAACAGGCGATGGCCCCGACCTCGGGAAGTCCCGCGAAGTACGAGATGAAGTCGGAGGTCTCCAGGTCGGCTTCGTTGCCGGTCGGGGCCCAGTGCGAGAGCCGGACGCCCAGCTCCTGGAGGGTGAAGACGGGCCGCCCCTGGTGGCCGGACTGCGTGATGAGCGCGACGGCGGGGCCTTCGAGGTCCTCGCGGAAGCGCTCGAAGGCGTTGAGGTTGGTGTTGGGGCCGAGGAGCCGGAGCCCCGAGCGGCGTACGGCGGCGGCGAGCCGTTCCTGCGCGGCGGCGCCCGCCTCACCGGTCTCGGCGAAGCCGGAGGCGAAAGCGACCGCGAACTTCACCTTCGTGTCGGCCAGTTCCTCGATCACGGGGAGCGGGTCGGCGACGAGGAGGACGGCGAGGTCGACGGGCTCGGCGAGCGCACCGACGGAGGGCACGCAGTCGATCCCGAAGACGCTCTCCCGGGTCGGATGGACCGGATGGATCCGCGCCCCGACGCGCTCGGCCCAGGCGAGCAGCTGCCGGGTGATCCCGGTGTTGGGGCGGCCCTCGGTGTCGGAGGCGCCGACGACGGCGACGGACCCGGGCCGGAAGAACCGGTCGAGATCGGGCACGGGGGCGTGCAACGGCCGCCCGCTAACGTCCTGGTCGCCGGGGGCGACGGTGACGCCGTGCACGACGGCGGTGGGCGCCTCCCCGCAGGCGACCACCCGTGCGCGGAGATCGGTGGTGAAGGTGCCGTGAGTCGATCCAAGCATCGTTCCGCTCCACCTTCCGCCCATGACTGCTGACCTGACGCATGGTCAGATTACAGAACTGACGGTCAGTCAGGAATGGGCGTGCGGTGGGGATGTTGGGATGTTGGGGTGATGCGGGGGCGGAGGGCCGGCCCGATGCCTTCGTGCGGTCCTCTCGGCGGCTCCGGGCGGTCCGTCGCGTGATCGCCCCTGGTGGCCCCTGGCGGCCCCCAGCCCCTATCCGGCCCCTGGCGGCCTCCAGTGGCCCCTGGCCGTCCCCTAGCGGCTCCGGGCGATCCTCCGCGCGATCTTCTCCGCGTCCATCGCCAGCTCCCGGAACATCCCGCTGATCGGGTTCGTGAACCCCGTGAAGTACAGCCCCGGCACGTCACGCGGGCAGCGCGCCCCGTGCACCACCGGCCGGCCGTGCTCGTCGAGCACGCCGTCCAGGTGTCCGAGGAGCGGTTCCAGGGCCCGGCGGTAGCCGGTCGCCGCGATCACCGCGTCCGGGGCGATCCGGGTGCCGTCCGCGAGGAGCACCTCGCCGCCCTCGAAGCCGTCGACGGCGGCGACGACCTCGACCTTCCCGGACCGGACGGCGTCGATCAGGCCCACGTCCTGCACGGGGACCGCGCCCTCCCGCTGCCGGGTGGCGAGGCCCGTGTCCGGCCGGGGCAGGCCGTACGCCGCGAGGTCCGGCGTCGCGAACCTGGCGAGGAGCGCGCCCAGCCGGTCCACCAGCCCTGCGGGCAGTCGCCGGATCAGGATGCCGGACCGCTGGGCGGGCCAGCCGAGTGTCGTCCGCCGCACGATGTGGGGGACCGTCCGCACCGCGAGCCGTACGCGCCCGGCGCCGCCCTCGGCGAGGTCGGCGGCGATCTCCGCGCCGGTGTTGCCCACGCCCACGACGAGGACGTCCTTGCCCGCGTACGGACCGGGGTTGCGGTAGGCGCGGGCGTGGCTGAGCTCGCCCTCGTAGGCGTCGCGGCCGGGCCACTCCGGTACGTACGGGGTGTGGTTGTAGCCGGTGGCCACGACCACCGCGCGGCCGATGAGCCGCCGCCCGCCGGTCGCGTGGAGGATCCACTCGGCCCCGGCCGACTCGGCCCCGGTCGATTCCGCCCCCGCCCGCTCGACCCGGAAGACCTCGACGCCCGTCACGACCTCCAGCTCGTGCTTCTCCGCGTACTTCTCCAGGTAGCGCACGACGTCCGCGCGGGCGACCCAGCGGCCGAAGGAGCGGGGTATCCGCAGGCCCGGGAGGCCGGAGAGGCGCCGGGTGGTGTGCAGCCGCAGCCGGTCGTAGTGGGTGCGCCAGGAGGCGCCGACGGCGTCGGACTTCTCCAGGACGACGACCCGGACACCCCGCTCGCGCAGGGAGGCGGCGACGGCGAGTCCGCCGGGGCCGCCGCCGATGACGTACACGGGGTGGCTGGAGCGTTGCTGGGGGGTGGTGACCATGAATGCTGAGCGTAATGACGTGTACACGCAGTGGGTCTCGACCAAGAGGGATTTCGGTTGCGAATCGGTCACGTCGGCGCCACCGGCGCCTCCCTCGACCGACTCCTCCAGCCGTGACCCTCCCGCCCACCCCTTGCGCGGGAGGCGCGCCCTGCGCTGAACTGACGTACCGTCAGATACGACTCCTCGAGGGGCGCGCATGCAGACCGTCTGGCTCACCGGCGCCGAATGGCTCGCCGTCCTCCGCATCGGCCTCGGACTCTGGTGGCTGGAGAGCTGGCGCCACAAGGACAGGAAGGGCTGGTTCGAGCGCGGCACCGGCATAGCCTGGGCCGCCGACGTCGCCGCCAAGCACAAGTGGCCGCAGGTCAAGAAGGGCTTCGACACCGTCGTCGCCCCCCGCCCCAAGGCCATGGCGTACGTCGTCGTCTACGCCGAACTCGCCCTCGGCCTCGGCCTGGTCGTCGGCTTCCTCACCCCGGTCGCCCTCATCGGCGGCCTCCTCCTCAACCTCCTCTACCTCGTCCTGATGATCCACGACTGGGCCGAGCAGGGGCAGAACGCGATGATGGCGCTGATCTCCCTGGTCGCCCTCTTCGCCATGTCCTGGCAGACCTGGTCCCTCGACTCCGCGATCGGACTCTTCTGATGACGGCCGCCGACCCCGACATCGACGCCTTCACCCGCCCGTACTGGGACGCCGCCGCCGAGGGGCACCTGCTCCTGCGCCACTGCGCGGCCTGCGACAGGACCCATCACTACCCGCGCGAGTTCTGCCCCCACTGCTGGAGCGAGGACGTCCGCTGGGAGCGGGCGAGCGGCCGGGCCACGCTCTACACCTGGTCCGTCGTCCACCGGAACGACCTCCCGCCCTTCGGCGAGCGCGTCCCGTACGTCGCGGCCGTCGTCGACCTCGCCGAGGGCCCGCGCATGATGACGGAGGTCGTGGACGTGCCGGAGGCGGAGCTGCGGATCGGGATGGAGCTGCGGGTCGCCTTCCGGGCGGAGGGCGAGGTGACGGTGCCGGTCTTCACGACGGGTTCGTGAAGACCGGGATCGGCCTCCACCGGTTCCTGAGGCCCCCACCGCCCCCTGTCACGACACGTAGGCCGTGGCCAGCGAGGGACCCCGCCCGTCGAGGGTGATCCCCTCCAGGCCCCGGCGGTACGGCAGGAGCCTCTCGTACCGGCAGATCGGCACCACCACCCCGTGCTTCACGAGGAACTCGTCCACGGCGGCCCACGCGGCCGCCTGCGCACCGCCGCCCGTCGCCGCCGACGCGCGGTCGATCGCCGCGTGCAGGTCGCGGTCGGCGAGCGCGCCGAGCCCCTGGCCGTTCGGCACCCGCGTGTCGAAGAAGGACCGGAAGAACAGCGCCGGATCCGGCGAGTACGTGGAGAGCGTCACCACGTGCAGGTCGTATCCGTAAGAGCCGGTACGGGTCGTGGACGCGACAGGCATCGGCGCCCCCACATCGGCCGCCCGCGCCCGGAACCCGGCCCTCAGCAGCGCGTCCACGACGGCCTGCGCCCGCTCGCGGCCCATCGGCTCGCCCTGCGTGTACCCGACGACGAGTTCGTGCGCCGGCGCTCCCGCCTTCGCGAGCGTCATCCGGGCGCGCTCCGGGTCTCCGTTCTCGGGCGTCCCGAGCGGCCCGGCGCCGGCCTCCAGGTGGCCGCGCACGCCGGGCGGCAGGAGGCGGGTGGCGGGCACGGCCCGGTCGTCCCCGACGATCCGATGCACGTCCTGCCGGGGGAACGCCAGCGCCAGGGCCAGCCGTGCGCCTCGGTCCCGTACCCGCCGCGTGTTGACCACGTAGAAGCTCACCGTGGTGCTCGACCCCTGCGCGAACCGCAGAGTCGGCGCGGCGGAGGTGTCGGGAATGCCGGGAGCGCCCTGAGCACCGGGAACGTCGGAGTCGAAAGCCACCACGGGGCGTCCGGCGGGCGACGACGCGATCCGCGCGGCCAGGGATTCCCCGGCCGCATCGGACACCTCGAAGCGGTACCCGTCGGGGAGGGCCGTCCGCAGGGGATCGGTGGCGGCGTCCCACTGCGGGTTCCGTTCGAGCGAGGGGTACTGCGTACCGTCACCGACCTGGTTCCGCGCGATCAGGTAGGGCCCGCAGGAGGGCCGCGTGGCCTCGTCGCGCGCGGGGTCGGTGGCGACCGGGGCCGGTGCCCCCGCCGGCCCGGCGAGGAGGAAGGGAAAACCGGTGTCCGGCCTCCTCAGCCGGTAGACGACGGTCCGCCGGTCAGGCGCCTCGACCGTCCTGACTGTCGCCGTGAACACGACCCCGAGAGGGTCCGGGGAGCTGTCCTTGTCCAGCCGGGTGAAGGCACGCGTGAACTCCGCACTGGTGACGGCGGTGCCGTCCTGGTACCGGACGTTCTCCTTCAGCGTGAACGTCCACGTCCGGCCGCCGTCCATCGTCCGCCCCGGGTCGGTGGCGAGATCGCCGACGAGCAGGAGACGGCCGTCCGCCGCGCGCTTGTAGCCGGTGAGACTGCGCGAGACGAGCTGACGGAGCTGGGCGAGGCCCTCCTCGGACGCGAGCCTGCCCGGACCGGACGAGTCGGGCAGCGGCGAGCTCAGGATCGTCACGCCCCCGCCCCGACGGGCCCCGTCGGGAGCGGGCGCCGGACCCCGGGAGTCGGCGGCGGTACCGAAGGGCGTGTCGTACGGGACGGAGGAGCCCGTACTCCCCGCCCCACCGCTCCCGTGACCGCCGGGCTCGTCGAGCATCCCCAGGGCCATGCCGCCACCGCCGAGGACCACGGCCCCGACGACGGACAGGAAGCTGCGACGGGAGGGGGGTTGAGCGGTGCTCTCGGCCTCGGCCTGCTCGGCTTCCGCTTCGGGCGGGGCGATCCGGTAGGAGGTCTCCGGTGCGAGTACGGGATCGGGATCGGGTACGGGATCGGGCGAGGGTGCGGGCTCGGGTACGCGTACGGGATCGGGTAAGGCGGCGGGTACGGGATCGAGTACGGGCTCCGGTACGGGATCGAGTACGGGCTCCGGTACGGAAGCGGCGGCGGCAGCCGTCCCGGCCGACACGCCCCCCGTCCCCGTCCCCGCCCCGGCCAGCGCCTCAAGCCGCTCGATCGCCGTCTCCGCGTCCGGCCGTTCCAGCGGGTCCTTCGCCAGCAGGTCGGTGACCAGCTCCGCCCAGCCGTCCGGCAGCCCGGGCCGGGCCCGGTCGATCGGCGGAGGCGGTTCGTGGAGGTGGTGATGGATCAGCGCCGCCGCCGCGCCCGCCATGAACGGCGGGCTCCCGGTGAGGAGTTCGTACAGGACGCAGCCCAGCGAGTAGAGGTCGCCGCGCGGGTCGTCGGGCTTGTCCTTGAACCGCTCCGGCGCCATGTAGGGCACGGTCCCGTTCGGCCCGTCGCCCGTGCGCGTCAGCCGCTGCGTCGCGGCGTCGACGAAGGTGGCTACCCCGAAGTCGAGCACCTTCACCAGGTTCTCGTCGGTGAGGAAGACGTTCGCGGGCTTGATGTCGCGGTGCACGACCCCGGCCCGGTGCGCGATGGCGAGCGCCCGGCAGATCTGGGCGCCGACCCGTGCCACCTCGCCGGGTGCGAGCGGCCCCTCCTCGCGCAGCCGCGCCGCGAGCGTCCGCCCGGTGAGCAGGGGCATCACGAGGTACGGAACGTCCCGCCCGTCCTCGCCGACCGCCGTCCCGTGGTCGTGGATGCCGACGATGTACGAGCTCTCCAGGACCGCCGCGGCCCGCGCCTCCCGGTGGAAGAGCGCGAGCAGCCGTTCCCGGTCCGCCTCGGGCGTCTCCTCGGGCGCGGCGAGCACTTTCACGGCGACGCGGCGGCCGAGCCGGTGGTCCTCGGCACGCCAGACGACGCCCATGCCTCCGGCGCCGACCCGCTCGACGAGCTCGTAACGGCCGTCCAACACCATCCCCCGCATGGGGTCAATCTAGTGCGGGGGACGGGGAGTCAGCGGTTCATACGGGGGAGACGTTCCGCCAGAGGTGGCTTCTGTCGCTCGGGTTGCAGTCGTACATCATCAGGAACGGCGGGCCGGGGATCATGCAGTCGCCGCTGTTCACGTTCTTGATGGTGTTGCCGGCGGACGTCTTGGTGCCGAACGTCCACGACTGGAGGCTGGAGCCGTTGCAGTCCTTGGCGGTGAAGCCGGGTGTCCCACCCGGCTGGAGGCACAACCCGCTCGCCTTGTTGACCAGCCGGAAGGTTCCGTTCCCCATGGACGAGTAGGTCCAGGAGTAGGTGATGGTCCCGCTGCTGGGCGGGGTACCGCACGGGGCGGTGTTGACCATGACACCGCCCCACCCGGGGTGGCTCTCGGACAGACACTCTCCGCTGGAGACGTTCTCGATGGAGTACGTCCCCGAGGGCCCCGAGCCGCCGGTCGACGGCGGGGGAGCGGGCCGGGTCGTCGTCTGTGAGGGCTGCGGCGCGGGCTGGTCGGGAGTCGACCCGCCACCGCCGCCGGCGGGGCTGGTCGTGGTGGACCCGCCGCCGCCCGGGCTGGTCGTCTTCGACCCGCTGCCGGAACCGGTGCCGGTTCCGGATCCGCTCCCGGACCCGCTGCCCGATCCACCCGATCCATTCCCCGAGCCGCTCCCGTCGCCGGGTATGGTCCCGCCGCCGCCCGCGTCACCCGTGCCGGGCGGCGGTGCCGCCGTCGACCCGCCCGGAGGGGCGGACGACGGCCCCGCGGAGGTGGAGGAGGAAGCGGACGCGGACGTGGACGCGCTCGGCTTCCCGGACGAAGAGGAGGGTACGGCCGCGGGGTTGCCGGGCGCCGGCTGCGAGGCGACGGCGGAGGGCGACGAGGAGGCGCCGTCGGCCGCCGTGTCGCGGCCGACCACGTACGGGCCGAGGGCGACGGTCAGGGTGGTGCCGGTCGCCACGACGACGGGCACGGCGAACATGACGAACCGGTTGCGCCGCACCCGCTTGCCGCCGGCGGCGGCCCCGGTGACCGCGAGCGGGTCGGGGGACGCGGTGGCGGGCTCCTTGCCGCCCTGAGGGGTGAGCGAGGCGGTCGCGACGTCCTGGGCCGGCTCGATCCGCTCCAGCTCCGCCAGGTGCTCGGCGGTGGGTGCCCCGGCGGCGAACGTCGCGCGCTCGCCGATGCGTTCGGCGACGACCGCGGGCCACGCCGCCCCGGCGGCCCCCTCCTCGGCCCGCTCGACGAGCTCGGCGGCGGTCGGCCGCTCTGCCGGGTCCTTGGCGAAACAGGTCCGGACGAGCGCGGCGAGCTCGGGGTCGGTCTCGGTGAGCTTCCCGAAGTCGGGCTCGCCGTGGACGACCCGGTAGAGGAGGTCGGGCCCGGAGCCGTCACCGAACGGGGGCCGCCCGTTCGCCGCGTACAGGAGAAGACTCCCGAGGGCGAACACGTCTGCGGCACCGGTCAGTTGCCGGTCGGCTACGGCCTGCTCGGGGGCCATGTAGGCGGGGGTCCCGATGACCATGCCGGTCTTGGTCAGCCGGCTCTGGTCGGCGGCGCGGGCCACGCCGAAGTCGATGAGGGAGAGGCCGTCGCCGGTCAGCATGACGTTCGACGGCTTGAGGTCGCGGTGCACCATGTCGGCGCCGTGCACGACCCGCAGCCCGGCCGCCGCGTCCCGCAGGAGCCGCCACAGCGACTCCCCGGGCAGCGGGCCGCCGTGCAGCCGGATGGCCTCGTTGAGGGTGATCCCCGGGATGAACTCGGTCGCGAACCAAGGCGGTTTGGCCGTCCGGTCGCTCGCGAGAAGCTTCGTGTTGGCTCCGGCGGGCAGCCGGGCGAGGTTGTCGAGCTCGTGCCCGAAGTGGCTCAGGAAGTCGGCGTCCTCGGCGAGTACGGGAAGAACCCGCTTCACCGCCGCGAACTTCCCGGGCACCGCGCCGAGATAGACCCGGCCCATCCCCCCGGACCCGAGCACGCCGAGCAGCCGGAACGCCCCTATGTGGCGGGGATCCCCCGCTTCCAGAGGCATGGCTCCGCTGCCTTCGAGACTGCCCAAGCCAGAGTGGTCTTCCAGTTCCCCCTGCATGGGCCACACATTAGCTGACAGTGATTCACATTCGTGCGGATCCCAAGTGCTGCTTTCTGTACGGGGGTTGAACGGTAGGCGGTGGCGTCGACGGCGCGTTCACTCTCAATCCATTGCAACGCGAAGAGGGGGTTGTTGCATTACTCCACATAATCGTTGCAATGAAATCCAAGTCTTGACCTGCAATGATGGGGGTTCTGCGCAACAAGCATGTTGCTCAAGCCTTGAACGCAACGTAGCGTTTCTCTTGTCAGAAACGGCGCGGACAAGAGTCCGAGAGCCCCGCAAGCACGGAAACACAGGAGATCGTCATGCAGAACTTCGCCACCACCGCCCCGATCGCCGTCGTCCTCGCCGTCCCCGCCGGCCACATCCGCTTCATCGCCGCCGACCGCGCCGACACCACCGTCGAGGTCCTCCCGGCGAACGCCACGAAGAGCAACGACGTGAAGGCCGCCGAGCAGACCACGGTCGAGTACGCCGACGGTGTCCTGCGGATCGAGGCCGCCGAGGCCAAGAACCGGATCCTGGGCAACTCCGGCTCGGTCGACGTGACCGTCCACCTTCCCGCCGGCTCCCACGTCGAGGCCACGACGGCCGCCGCCGAACTCCACAGCGTCGGACGCCTCGGTGACGTCGCCATCGAGACCGCGCAGGGCACGGTCGAGCTCGACGAGACCGCGAGCGCCCGCCTCACCCTCCAGGCCGGTGACATCGCGATCGGCCGCCTGGGCGGCGCGGCGGAGCTCAGCACGCAGAAGGGCAACATCCGGATCGCCGAGGCCCTGGGCGGCGAGGTCACCCTCCGCACCGAGTCCGGCGACCTGGAGGTCGGCGCGGGCCGGGGCGTCTCCGCCACCCTCGACGCGGGCACCACCTACGGGCGCATCACCAACACCCTCCAGAACAGCGAGGGTTCCGGCGCCGCCCTGAACATCCGCGCGACGACGGCCCACGGCGACATCACCGCCCGCAGCCTCTGAGCCCCACCGCCACCCCCACCCCAACCATTGCTCCCTGACCTCTGGTTCGCACGTGAATGAATCCGCCGCGACCGGGGGACGGATGCACGGTCACCTGACCGGGCCCGTCCGCCGGTCGCTCACGCGTTCCGCGAGAAGGTCCATCGCCTGCGCCAGCTCGGACGCCGTGCCGAACGGGACGACCGCCGGGGCCCGCCCCGGGAAGCGGACCCGGACACCCCCGGTCAGCGCCACCCGGGTGCCGCCGCCCGGCCCCGGCACCGGGGCCGCCGCCATGCCGATGATCAGGAACCGGCTCTGCAGCCAGCACCAGCCCGGCCGGACGAACCCGCGCAGGTGAGCGCGGAAGCCGTACTTGCTACGGGCCAGCGCCTCGACCCGATCGCCGGCGACCCGCAGCACCCGCACCCTGCGCATGTCCGGCTGGAACCGGCCGAACTCGCCCTCCAGATCCGCCATCACCGCCCACACCTCCTCGAACGGGACGGGCAGCACCCCCTCGGCGATCCGGGCGCCGCGGACCCCGGCCGCCATGATGCGCAGCCGCTCCACCGGGTCGATCTCGTGCGTCGTCATCTCGTACGCCGTCATGTCGTGCGTCGTCATCTCGTGCGTCGCCGCCTCGTACGTCGTCATGAGGACCATGCCTTTCGGAAGCTCATCCGGGCCCGGTGCAGCCGGGACTTGGCGGTGCCGGCCGGGACGCCGAGCAGGGCGGCCGCGGCCTCCTCGTCCAGGCCCTCCACGTCCCGCATCACCAAGACGGCCCGGTGCTCGGGGGACAGCCGGGCCAGTACGTCGTCGATGTCCGTGGCGAGCTGCGGATCACCTCGCTCGGGTACGTCGGCCAGCTCGGCGGGGTGAGCCCGCGCCGCCCGCCGGGCGATCCGTACCGCCTCCCGCACGGCGATGGCCCGCACCCACCCGTACAGCGCCTGGGGGTCCTTCAGGGACCGCAGGGACCGGAACACGGCGAGCAGGGTCTCCTGGGTGGCGTCCGGGCCGTCGGCGAGGGCGATGGGCGTGCAGATCCGGGCGATGTACGGGGTGAGGTGGTCCAGGAGCCGGTGCAGCGCGAGGGAGTCGCCGGCCCGCGCGGCCCGCGCAAGGGCGACTCCCCGATCCCTGGAGTCTTGGTGGTCCCAGGAGTCTCTTTGGCCCCTGGCTTCTCTGTGGTCCCTGGCATCTCTGTGGTCCCTGAGGTCAGCGGTCACGGGGGAACTCTTCCAGCAGCGGGTCCACCCGGTCGGGGTGGACCCGGGCGGGGGCGGGGGCGAGCGGCAGCCCGAGGACGTTCCGGGTCCGGGAGGCGACCAGGCGGGTCGCGGCCAGCCAGCCGAAGCCGAGGCAGAGCGGGGTGTAGAGGAGCAGGTTGAGCCAGTAGAACACCGGACCGGCCCCGTCCCCGGCGCCGAGCGCCCACGCGAGGCCGACCAGCCCGCGGACGAGGAGCCCGGCGGCGACGCCGAAGGACACCAGCCTGGTGACCCACCCGCCCCTGCCGTACGCGCCGGCGAGGACGGCCGTCGCGGCGCCGAACAGCACCAGCGCCAGCGGCACCACCACGCGCGGCGCGAAGGACACGACCGCGCCGATGACGGCGAGCGACAGCGCCCGCTGGTCGGGCGCGGGCCAGGTCAGCCCGGTGGCCCAGTAGACGTGCGCGAGCCCGTCCGCGGCGAGCAGACCGGCGACCGCCTGGCCCGCCCGCCGCCGTGCGTTGATGTCGACCACGAGAACCCCCGGAGTGTTGGTGAACTACCGACACCCTGAGGAGGAGGCACCCCAGGAGGACGTTCCCTGTGGGCCGCGTCACACTGCGGCCCTGTCGGCGCGTTCACTCCCACTCCATTGCAACAAGCAACGGATGGGTGTTGCGTTATGTCGCATGACGGTTGCAATGAAATCCAGGCTTTGACCTGTAGTTATGGGGATCTGACGCAACATGCTTGTTGCTCGATCTTTGAATGCAACGTAGCGTTTCTCTTGTCAGAAACGGCGCGGACAAGAGTCCGAAGCCCGCGCCATGCAGAACTTCGCCACCGCCGCCCCGATCGCCGTCCTCCTGGACGTCCCCGCCGGCCACATCCGCTTCATCGCCGCCGACCGCGCCGACACCACGGTCGAAGTCCTCCCGGCGAACGCCTCGAAGGGCAGCGACGTGAAGGCCGCCGAGCGGATCGCCGTCGCCTACGCCGACGGTGTGCTGCGGATCGAGGCCGCCGAGGCCAAGAGCCGGATCCTGGGCAGCTCCGGAGCGGTCGAGGTAACCGTCCAGCTCCCCGCCGGCTCCCGTGTCGAGGCCAAGGCGGCCGCCGCCGAACTCCGGGGCGTCGGGCGCCTCGGGGACGTGACCTTCGAGGGCGCGCAGGGCACGGTCAAGCTCGACGAGGCCGCGAGCGCCCGACTCACCCTCCAGGCCGGTGACATCGCGGTCGGCCGCCTGGGCGGCGCGGCGGAGCTCCGCACGCAGAAGGGTGACATCAAGGTCGCCGAGGCCCTGCGCGGCGAGGTCGTGCTCCGNCCCTCCAGGCCGGTGACATCGCGGTCGGCCGCCTGGGCGGCGCGGCGGAGCTCCGCACGCAGAAGGGTGACATCAAGGTCGCCGAGGCCCTGCGCGGCGAGGTCGTGCTCCGTACGGAGTCCGGCGACCTGGAGGTCGGCGCGGGCCGGGGCGTCTCGGCCACGCTCGACGCCGGTACGACCTACGGCCGGATCGTCAACTCCCTCCAGAACGGCGAGGGTTCCGCCGCCGGCCTCGCCATCCGCGCGACGACCGCCCACGGCGACATCACCGCCCGCAGCCTCTGATCGGCCCCCACCCCTCGCCTCGCCCGAACACCACCGAAAGAAGGCCCGCCATGACCGCCGACACCATCACTCGGCAGCCCGCCGCCTGGACCGGCATGATCCAGGTCGACGACACCGCCCTCGCCGTCACCGACACCGGCGGCTCCGGCCGCCCGGTGGTCTACCTCAACGGCTCCTACGCCGACCGGTCGCACTGGCGGCGCGTGATCACCGAACTCGGCGGCGACTACCGCCACATCACCTACGACGAGCGCGCCCGGGGCAAGTCGGAGCTCTCCGCCGACTACTCCTTCGAAGCGTGCCTGCGCGACCTCGACGCCGTCCTCACCGCCCGGGGCGTCGAGCGCCCGATCCTGGTCGGCTGGTCGTACGGAGCCATGCTCGCCGTGCACTGGGCGGCCCGGAACCCCGACCGCGTCCTGGGAGTCGTGTCCGTGGACGGCGCCCTGCCCCACTCGTGGCTCGACGACGCCGCCAAGGCGCAGGTCCGCAAGCTGTTCCGTCGCATGAGCCCCCTCTTCCCCGTCGCCCGCCGGATCGGCATGGCGGCGCGGATGAGCGCCGAGCAGCACGCCGAGATCAACATCGAGGTCAACGAGCTCTGCGCACCCGCCGCGCTCGACCCGGTCTTCGACCGCATCACCGTCCCCACCCGGTACGTGCTCGCCACCGGCGGCAACCTGGGCGGCGACCCCGCGCTCATGGAGAAGATCCGCAGCCACCTCACCCCGGTGACCGCCCGCAACCCCCACATCCAGCTCAGCAAGAAGGTCCCCAGCAACCACTCCAAGATCCTCCGCAAGGACTTCCGCGCCGTCGCCGACGCGGCCCGCGAGATCGCCGCCACCGGCACGCAGCGGTGAGGGGGTCGCGGAGGGCGGACCAGGAACAGCGGATGAGCCGCAGGAGGGCGCGGGTCGCCAGGGTCCTGGGGGCGGACGTCTCCGATGAGCTTCTGGTGCGGCCGCCCTCTTTCCGAGTGTGGCGGCCTCCACCGCCGCGTCAAGGGCGCCTTCGGCGTCGGCAAGCCGATGGCCTGCGGCCACCCTTGACCCGGCGGCGGAGGCCGCCTTTTCACACTCGGAGGGCGGCCGGGGGCGTGGCCACGCGGGGCTTCGGGTAGTCCACTGCGCCGTTGGCGGGTGGCGGGTGTGGGGGTGGGGGCTGGGTTTGCGGCCCGGGCCGGTGGGCCTCATCGGTGGCGCGGGGGTGCGCGGTCGTTGAATGGGGCAACAGGGCGAGGCTTAGCGTCGAACGGCCGTCACTTGGCCGGGATTCAGGCCCCGCTGGTCATTCCCGGTGGGTGGAGGGGTGCCGGGCGTGCTTAACGTGCAGTTACTCCGGGTAGCAGGGGCCGGGAATGCCGCAAGGGCAGTCCTTTCGCCTTCCCCCGATGATCGAACTGCACGAATGACTCGCCTCACGCCGCACTTGGAGGAACAGGCCTCGGCCCGTGCTGCCGCTGGTCACGTATCGGCAGGATGCGGCGAGGCCGGCCGCCCCCATGCCTGCTCGACTGGAGCTTGATGGCGCGGAGTTCGGCCGCCCCCGCGCCTGCCCAACTGGGACTTGATGGCGCTAAGTCCGGTCCGCCAGTGGGCGCCTTCCTCCCACCGGGAGTGACCAGCGGGGCCTGAATCCCGACCCAACGGCGGCCGTGACTCGCCAAGCCGAGCCCGGCTGCCCCATTCAACAACTGCGCACCCCCGCGCTACCGGTGAGGTCCACCGGCCCGGGCCGCAAACCCAGCCCCCACCCCCACACCTGTCACTCGCCTACGGCGCGGTGGACTGCCCGAAGCCCCGCGTGACCCCGGCCCCCGGACCGCCCTCCGAGAGTTTTTGCGCAGCTTCCGGCGCCGGGTCAAGGGTGGCCGTAGGCCATCGGCTTGCCGACGCCGTAGGCGCCCTTGACGCGGTGGTGGAAGCTGCGACTCTCGGAAAGAGGGCGGTCCCACCAGAAGCTCACGAGAACCGCCCGCCCCCTGTCGGTCGCTTTTCGCCGACGGCGCGCTCCTGCGAGCGGCCCCTCGCCCCCTGCGACTTGAACGTGTTCAAACTCCGTGCCAAGGTACGCCCTGAGTCCTTGATCCCATCGGTCGCGCACGCGGCCCGCGGAACCCGCTAGGGGTGGAGTGTGTTGCGTTCCTGTCGTCCTGCGACGTTCATCCTGCTCGCCATGGCTCTCTCCCTGACGGCCTGCGGCAGGCTCACCGTCATGCCGCCGCCCGAGGGCGAACCGGTCCTTCTGAAGACGTCTGACCTTGTGACCACGTGGACCGATGCCGATGACGGCACCCTCACGCTGAAGAAGGACGGGACGTTCGTCGCCGACAAGGTCTGTGTCGCCGTCGGCTGGTACGACAGTCTGGCCTGGTCCGGAACAGGCACCTGGAGTCGAGGCTCCAACAAGGAGCAAAGCTTCGTCGGGGTGACCTTCGACGTCGATCACCCCGAAACGCGTGGACGGACGCCCGACCCCTACTCCGCCTTGAAGAAAGGCGAGACCCTGAAGCTCTGGGCCGCCATCGGAGACCCGGACAACGACTATCCGAACTGTGTCCTGACCAGCCAGGCGAAATGACCAGCCAGGCGAAATGACCGTCCAGGTGAAATGACCGTCCAGGCGAATTGACCAGCCAAGCGAATGACCGTGTGCACGATCGCAAGGTGCCGAAGGCAACGCCGGTCGCCCCGCCCGGAGTCCTAGCCCAGCGACGCCAGGATGTGCGGCGCCGCGTCGGCCAGGGTCGGGAAGTGGCGGTGGGCGCCGTCCACGGCGGCCGGCCCGTTGACCGACCAGACCGTCATGCCGGCGGCGAGCCCCGAGCGGACCCCGGAGGGCGCGTCCTCGATCACCAGGCACCGCGCCGGGTCCGCGCCCAGCTTCTCGGCCGCGAGGAGGTACGGGACGGGGGACGGCTTCCCCTCGGCGACCGAGGCCGCGTCCACGATCAGCCCCGGCAGCGGCAGCCCGGTCCGCTCGAAGCGGCCCCGCACCCGGTGCTCGTAGTTCGACGTGACCAGTGCCCACCGGTCGGCCGGAAGCCCGCCGAGCAGCTCGGCGGCACCGTCGAAGGCCGTGTACGTACCCGTACGGACGTCCTCGTCCTCCAACTCGTGCAGGAGGGCGAGGCATTCGTCCGGGTCGTGCCCCGGGGCGACGGCCGCGAAGGTCTCGACGGGCCGGGTCCGGAGCGCGACCGCGTACACCTCGTCGCCGTCGAGTCCGTACCGCGCGGCCCACTGGTGCCACATGCGGCGCTGGTTGGCGACGGCGTCCATGAGGGTGCCGTCGACGTCGAAGAGGACGAAGTTCCGGTAGGTCACGCCCCGGATGCTACGACGAGCGTTCCGGGGCGAGACCGCCCGGTACCGCGCTGGGCGAGCGTCACGACACCGACGTGAACTTGGTCCCCTCGCCCGCGTACAGCGAGGTCGTCGTCTTCGTGAACGGCGCCGACCACGACCCCGTCCCGAGGTACACGTGCGTGCCCGCCGACCCGTACGCGACGAGGTCGGGCCGGCCGTCGTTGTTCGCGTCGCCGACGCCCACCAGCTGGCTGTACGCGCCCCAGCCCGTACCGATCCTGGTCCGGGCGGCGAACGTACCGTCGCCCTTCCCCAGGTACAGCCAGAGCACGCCCGCCGCGTCCCGCGCGACGAGGTCCCCGGCGACACCCCCGGCGATGTTCCCGACGGCCGTCAGCTGGTTGTAGACGCCCCAGCCGGGCCCGATCTTCACGCGGCCCGCGTACGGCGCGGTGGCGCTGCCCGTGCCCTTGTAGAACCACAGGATGCCGGCGGCGTCGGTGGCGACGAGGTCGGCCCTGCCGTCGCCGTTCAGGTCGGATCCGCCGGCGAGCTTGTTGTAGATGCCCCAGCCGGGACCGACCTTGATCCGCGTCCCGAAGGAGCCGTCCCCCTTGCCGAGGTAGTTCCACAGCACACCGGCCGTGTCCCGCCCGAGGACGTCACCGACACCGCTGCCGGCGATGTTCCCGGCGGACTCGATGAGGTTGTACGTGTTCCACCCGGTGCCGATCCGCGCACGCGGCTTCGCCGGTGTCACCTGACCGGCCACCGGCCAGTCGAGCAGGTCGTCCCGCCACAGCACGCCCGCCGCGTCGCGCGCGAGCAGGTCGGGCGAGCCGTTGTCGCTGTAGTCGTGCGGGTTGGCCTTCCGGGTGACCTTGAAGGCGCCGGACGCGTATCCCGGGTACCCGATGCCGTTGGTCGGCGTGAGGACGACGTTCCACGTGTAGTCGCCGTTCGGGGCGCTGAAGCCGTCCGTGGTCAGCCCGTCCCACGTGAGCCGCGCGGGCGCGGTGGGCCGCGTCAGCCGCTTCGTGTACGTCTTGCCCGTCACGTTGTGCCGCAGGGTGACGTCCAGGTTCACGTTGTACCGCGAGAGCTGCCACTCCATGGCGACCTGACCGCCGTTGCGGTCGAGCTCGGCGACGGCCGGGACGGTGCTCTTGAGGACGGTCGGCGAGGTCGAGGCGCCCGGCGTCCGCGCGGCGAGCGCGATCTGCGGCCACTCTGCCTCGGTGACCCGGAACAGTCCCTCGCCGTCGGCCGACTTCCCGCCGTGGACGAGGATCGTCCCGTCGGGCGCGGTCGACGAGGACGTGAAGTGGTCGAGCAGCTGGTGCGTCTGGCCCGTGAGGACGTTCTGCGCGGTCAGCGCGTACAGCGGGTTGCCGGTCGGGGCGGTGAGCCCGCCCGGCACCCCGTACAGCACCCAGTCCCCGGAGAAGCCGACGACGACACCCTTGGAGCCCGCGCCCAGCGAGATGCGCTTGAAGGGCTCGTACTCGCTCCGCTTCTCGATCGCCACCCTGGCGGCGCCGTCCACGTACTCCGTCCACGCGATGTACGACGGGCTGATCGCGGTCGTGACCGTGGCCGGGTCGAAGGACAAGAGGGCCCGCTCGGACTTCAGGAAACCGCCGCCGAGGTCCGCGATCGCGCGGCGGTAGACCGGTCCGGTGCCGGAGTCCTGCGTGTAGACGACGACCGCGTCGGCGAGCGAGTGGGACAGGACCTTGTAGTCACGGCCGCGGCCGAAGGGCGTGACCCTCTCCTGCTGCTGCACGCCGTTCACACGGGTGAGCCGGTAGAGGTCCTCGCCCCCGTACGTCGGGTTCGGCACGCTCAGGAAGAGCGTCGAACCGGCCGCCCCGGCGACCTTGTAGTCCGTGCCGAGCCCGATCGGCTCGACGTAGGTCGAGATCCCGTTCGCGCTCATGTCCCGCAGGATGAAGCGGTACCCCTCGCGGGTGACGATCGTGTCCGAGCGGCTCTGGTAGGCGAGCGATGCCGGTACCGGCCACGTGGACCCGTCGTCGAAGTGCGTCCAGGTCAGCGCGGAACCGCCCGCGCCGTCGTCCTTCGAGGTGAGGAAACCGGTGGTCCCGGCGCTCACGAGCTGCTCGCCCGCCGGGAAGGTGGCGTCCGCGGTCGGCGCCACCGGCCCCGCGACCGCGGCCTCGGCGGCCGGCGCGGCGGCGGTGACGAGCGTCCCGCCGAGAGCGGTGACGGCGAGCACGGCGGTGACGGCCACGGCGAGCCGGCGGCCGCGTATGTGCGCGTGGTTCATGGTGTGTTGCCCCCCTGAGGAGCGGGTGCGGCGCGACACGACACCCCACCCGCTCATGATCTTTACGATTCCTCCGCAGCGTACGAGACGAAGGCCGACCACGTTGCGGGATTGACGGCGAGCTGGGGATCTTCGGAGCGCGGGGCGAGCGTCGCCCGTTACCGTCCGGGCAGCCCGACGAGGACGGCTACGGGCTGCTGCTCGTAGCCGCCCTCGCGACCGCGTGGGGCGTGAAGGACCGGTCTGTCGGCAAGACGGTCCGGGCGGCCGTCCCCACTGTTCCGCCGGTCCCGCTCGCGCCTTAGAACACCGTCGGGGCGTACGAGTTGGTCGGCAGGTACGTGGACTCCCGGACGGGCGCGAAGGGCGCCTTCCAGTTCCCGGTGCCCTTGGCGAAGTACACCGTCTCGTTGCGGTACGCCACGAGGTCCGGCCGTCCGTCGCGGTCGACGTCGCCCATCGCGGTGGGCGGGAAGGAGCCCCAGCCGCCGCCGATCCGGGTCCGGGGGGCGAACGTGCCGTCACCCTTGCCGAGGTAGAGCCACAGCACGCCGTCCTTGTCGCGGGCGACGAGGTCCCCGGCGGGGCCGCCGCCGATGTTCCCGGTGGCGGTGATCTTGTTGTAGATCCCCCAGCCGCCGCCGATCCGCACGGCCTTCGAGAACGGCGCGGTGGTGGATCCGGTGCCCTTGTAGAGCCACTGGACGCCGGCCTTGTCGGTGGCGAGGAGGTCGGGGCGGCCGTCGCCGCTCACGTCGCTGCCGCCGGTGATCCGGTCGTAGATCTGCCAGCCGCCGCCGACGCGTACCCGGGGCGCGAGGGTCCGCCCGGCGCCCTGGTGGAGCCAGAGGACGCCCGTCTTGTCGCGGGCGACGATGTCCGCGTACGCGGATCCGGCGATGTTCCCGGGCGCGACGAGCACCTGGTCGTAGGTGTTCCAGCCGGTGCCGATCCGTACGGGGGCCTTCTTCTGCCAGACCGGTCCCTGCTGGTAGGGGTCCATGTGGCTGTCGTGCACCAGCAGCTCACCGAGGTCGTTCCGCAGGAGCAGGTCCGAGCTGCCGTTGTCGTCGAAGTCGTGCGAGGTGGGCTTGCGGACGAGCTTGAAGGTGCCGGTGCGGACGAGGTCGGGGCCGACGCGGTCCCAGGGCGTCGCCGTCAGCTTCCACGTGTACTCGCCGTTGTAGGCGGTGATGCCGTCGGAGAAGAGACCGTCCCAGCGCGCGGTGTGGACTCCTTCGGTGATGGTGGGGAGGCCCGGCTTCGCCGTCTTCCCGGTCGCCTTGTGGACGAGTTCGAGGCTCGCGTTCGCGCCCCGGCTCAGGGTCCAGGTCAGGGCGCCGGCGCCGGGCAGGTCGAGGTCGAGCGTCGTGGGGACGGTGTGGCTCACCAGCTCCAGGGTGGTGGGCTGGCCGGTGCTCGCGACGAGGGTGACGACGGGCCGGGCACCGGCGGTGCCGGGGGCGATGCGGTAGAGGCCCTCGTCGTGCTCGAAGGTCCCGCCCCGCACGAGCTGGGTTCCGTCGGGGCCGGCCGTGGAGCTCAGCGTGTGTTCCAGGAGCTTGACCGGCTCGCCACCCGACAGGGGGCGGGCGTACAGCGCGTACAGGGGGTTCGCCGTGGTGGGCGCGTTGACCGAGTAACGCCGGTGCGTCAGCCAGTCGCCCACGATCTGGATGGCCACGTTGGCCGTGCTGCCCGTGTCGTGGCGAACGGTCTCGGCGGTGCCGCCCCGCCGTGCCACGGCCACCTTCACCGTCGAGTCGGCCGGCTTCTCGACCCAGGCGATGTGGGTCGCCGACAGGGCCATGCCGATGACCGGGACGTCGGACGTCTCGTGCTCCTCGACGACCGCGTGGGTCGCGACGTCCACGACGGTCACGCGGCTCCGCTTCACCCCGTCCACCGTGGCCGTGTACCGGACCAGCACGGTGCCGGGCGAGTCCACGATGACGAAGGGGTTCACGATCCCGGCGGGCAGCCCGGTCACCGTGTGGTCGACGAGGGCGCCCTGCTCCTTCCCGACGAGGTGGAGCTCCGTGCCGCCGGTCGCGGTGGCCTTCCTCATGACGAGGGTGGTGCCCGCGACCCCGGCGAGGGTGTAACCCTCGCCCAGGGGGCGGGTGTCGACCTCCAGCGGGTCGCCTCCCGTCGCCATGTCGGACAGCGTGTAGACGCCGCTCCCGTCGGTCCTCGCCACGATGTCCGTCTGCTTGGCGCCCCGGTACGAGCCCGGCGGGAGCACGGTCGCGACGCCGTCCGCGTACCGCGTCCACCGCCAGGTGAGCTGTTCGCCGCTCTGGGCGCTGAGGAAGCCGGTCGGACCGGCGCTCACGACCGTCGCGTCGACCGGGAACGGGACGGCGACGTCCTCCTGCGTCGACTGCCCGGCGGCAGCCGTCACCGCCCCCGTCGTCGCCATCGCCCCCGGCGCGGCCGCCACCGCCGCGCCCGCCGTGACGGCGAGGGCGACGGTGACGGCGGCGACGAGCCGGTACCGGGTGTTGCTCGTGCGGTTCAAGGCTCTGCTTCCTCGGTTCTCTGCGGAGGTCGGAACTGCGTCGGGTACGGGCGGGAGAGCTCCGCCGGGACGGGGCCGGACGACCGGTCGTCGTACGTGCCCGTGGGCAGGGCGGTGTCTCTTTCGGGTGTCAGAAGATCGCGTTGAACCGGTCCGTGCCGGAGTGGATGTCCGTGGCGACGCCCGCCTTGAAGGGCCTCGTCGCGCTGCCGGTCCCCGCGTAGAGCCGGGAGGCGTACGGCCCGGCCGCGTAGAGGTCCGCACGGCCGTCGTGGTCGGCGTCGCCGATGCCGACGAGGTCGGTGTACTCGCCCCAGCCGCCGCCGACCTTCACGCGGGTCGTGAACTTGCCGCGGCCGTCGCCCTGGTACAGCCAGAGGACTCCGGCGGTGTCGCGCGCGACGAGGTCGCCGGCCGCCGTGCCCGCGAGGTTGCCGACGGACGTGATCTGGTTGTACGCGCCCCAGCCGCCGCCGACCCTGACGCGCCCCGCGAAGGGGGCGGTCGCGCTGCCGGTGCCCTTGTAGAACCAGAGGACGCCGGTGGTGTCGGTGGCCAGGAGGTCCGAGCGGCCGTCGCCGTTCAGGTCGGAGCCGCCGGTGAGCTTGGTGTACGCGTTCCAGCCGGAGCCGATCCTCGCCCGGGTGGAGAAGCCGCCGTTGCCGTTGCCCTGGTAGAGCCACAGGACGCCCGAGGCGTCGCGGGCGACGACGTCGGGGGCCGCCGAACCGGCGAGGTTGCCGACGGCCTCCAGACGGTTGTAGATCTGCCAGCCGGGGCCGACCGCGTACCGTCCGGCCGAGGTGACGTCGCCCGCGTCCGATGTGGCCGTGTCGTCCCGCCACAGCTTGCCCGAGGCGTCCCGCGCCAGGATGTCCGGGCTCGAGTTGGACGTGAAGTCGTGGAGGCCGGCCTTCCGGACGACCTTGAACGCGCCGGTCTTCTTGAGGGCCGGGCCGATCCCGTTGTCCGGGGTGGCGTTCAGCTCCCACGTGTAGTCACCGGCCGGGGCGTAGGCGCCGGACTCGCCGATGGTGCCGTTCCAGCCGATGGTGAACCTGCCGTCCTCCGGCGGGTTCACGTACGAGTTGACCGTGAACGACGTCGCCTGGCCCGTCGCTTTGTGCCGCAGCGTCACCTTGCCCTCGAAGGCGCTGCGGGAAAGGGTCCAGCTGAGCTTCGCCGAGCGGCTGTTGGGGGCGCCGAGGTCGACGGGGGAGGGGATCTCCGTCTTGAGGAGGGCGAGGGCCGTGGACTCCCCGGTCCTCGCGACGAGCGTGGCGGCCGGCTTGCCGGTGGACGGGTTCACGGCGATCCGGTAGACGCCCTCGCCCTGGGCGACCGTGCCGCCGCGGACGAGCAGGGTGCCGTCGGCCGCGGAGACCGTGGAGGTGGCGTGGTCGAGGAGGGTGACCTTGGCGGCGGGGTTGCGGGAGTCGACCGCGGTCAGCGGGTTGTACCGGGAGCGGCGGTCGTCCTCGTAGCCGACCCGTAGCGCGTACGTCACCCAGGGGCCGACGAGGCCGACGTGCATGCTCGCGAAGTTCCAGCCCTCGTCGACGAGGGGCACGAGGTCCTTGGCCGGGGCCGCCTCGGCTCCCCCGCGTGCGGCGAAGCGGAGCTTGGCGCCCTCGACCCAGGCGAAGGAGGAGGCGTCGGCGGCGGTGTCGGACGCGTTCGCCGGGCGCGTCTCCACGACCTGGGCGGTGGTGATGTCGACGACGGCGAGGTGCGAGGTCCACGGGTACGGGCCGGCGTCGTACCGGACGAGAGCGGTCGTCGGCGAGACCGCCTCGGCCCAGTCGACCCGGGTGTCGGCGGGCAGGCCGGTCACCGCGCGGTCGGAGTCGGCGTGGGTGCCCTCGCTCTTGAGCCGGAGCCCGCCCTTCGTGCCGTCGAACGTGGAGAGCAGCAGCGTCCGGCCGACGACCCCGCGCAGGCGCGTCCCGGGGGTGTTCACTTCGATGACGGCGGTCGAGCCGCCCGGCACCGACATGTCCCGGAGCAGGTACTGGCCGGTCGTGGGCGTCTGAGTGACGACCGTGTCGGAGTGGCCCGCGAAATAGTCGCCCTGCTTGGGCAGGGTCGTGGTCGTACGGGCGACGGTGCTCGTCCAGCGGTGGACGGGAACGCCGTCCTGGTACTCGACCGTCAGGAATCCGGAGGGGCCGGAGCCGAGGATCCGGTGCGCCTGGGGGATGTTGATCGCGCCGTCGAGGGGCGCCGCCGGGGCCTGGACGGCCAGGGGCGCGGCGGCGGTCGCCGGGGTGACCGCCAGGGCCGTACCGGCGGTGATCGCGAGGACGGCGGTCACGGCGGTGGCGAGGTGACGGCGGCGGACGGACGGACGGTTCTGCAAGGCGTGTTCCCCCCAGGAAAAGCCGGGCGTGGCGTGTGCCACGCCCGGTCGGACTCGTGATCGTGATCAGTGGTTGTACGACTCTTCGGCCGCGTGGCGCGGGTGGCGGGTCAGAAGAGTCGCGAGTCGGTCTGGGCGAGTTGCGGCGGCGTGAGGACGGATTGCAACTCCGACTCCCGGAACGGAAGGCGCCAGTCGCCGGTGCCCGGGTAGAGGAAGAGCCGGCCCGCCGTCCCCTCGCCGCGGTGGCTGACCAGGAGGTCGTTGCGGCCGTCGCGGTTGGCGTCGCCGACGGCGACGATGTCGTGGAACCAGTTCCAGCCGGACCCGATCCAGGTCCTTCCCGTGAACGTGCCGTCGCCCTTGCCCAGGTAGAGCCAGAGCTTGCCGGAGGCGTCGCGGGCGATGAGGTCTCCGGCGGGGCCGCCGCCGATGTTCCCGGTGGCGGTGATCTTGTTGTAGACGCCCCAGCCGCCGCCGACCCGTACGGCCTTCGAGAACGGCGCGGTGGTGGATCCGGTGCCCTTGTAGAGCCACAGGACACCGGCCTTGTCGGTGGCGAGGAGGTCGGGACGGCCGTCGCCGCTCATGTCGCCGCCCGCCGTGAGCTGGTTGTAGACACCCCAGCCGCCGCCGACCCTCGTACGCGTCTTGAAGGGGACGGACGGGTTGCCGGTGCCCTCGTACGACCACAGCACGCCGCCCTTGTCCCGGGCGAGCAGGTCGGCGTGCGCGGAGCCGCCCAGGTTGCCGGGGGTGGCGATCCGGTCGTACGCGTCCCAGCCGTTGCCGACCACGACCTCCGACACCGGGTCCCTGCCGAACTCGCGCGCGAGGATCTGCCGGGTGTCGAAGACGGAGAGCCGGCCGCCGACACGCTGGAGCAGGTCCGGCGCGGAGCTGTTCGAGAAGTCGTGCGGTCCCGGCTTGCCGATGACCTTCAGCGTGCCCGTCCGCTCGGTCTTCGGGCCGATGCCGTTGCTGGGCTCCGTCGTGAACCGCCAGGTGTAGTCGCCGAGGGGGGCGGCCGTTCGGTCGTCGAGCAGACCGTTCCAGGACTGGGCCGCGGACCTTCTGGCGATCGTCAGGATGGTCGCGCGCGCGCCCGTCGCCGTGTGCGTCAGCTCGATGGTCACCTTCCCGTAGCTGATGCCGGTGGCGTTCCACTTCAGGGTCGGGTCGCCGCTCGCCGTGGTCAGGTCGACGGTCGCGGGGATGTTCACGCTGGTGACCGTGTACGCGAGGGGAACGCCGGTGGTCGCCACGAGGGTGGTGACCGGCTCGCCGTCCTGGCCGACGGTGATCCGGTAGAGGCCCTCGCCGTGTTCGAGGGTGGCGCCGTGGACGAGCAGCTCGCCGTTCCTGCCGGGCAGGATGCGGATCGCGAGGTCGAGGAGTCTGACCGTCCGGCCGTCGGTCAGGGAGGTGGCCGTCAGGGCGTCCAGGGGGTTGGTGTCGTAGGACCACATTCCTTCCGCGTCGGCGTACGTCACCCAGTCGTCGCCCAGGAACCCGACCGTCATCTGGCCGCTCTTGCCGATCGGGATCCGGCTGGACTCCGCCTCGCCGTGCCGGGCCACCCGGAGGGCCCTGGAGTCGCTGCCGTGGACGTACGGCTCGGTCCAGGCCAGGTGCGTGGCGGAACCGGTCAAGGTGGGGTTGGTGTCCGAGCCGGTGAGGACCTGGTCCCCCACGGCCTGGGCGGTGGCGAGGTCCACGCGGGCCACGCGCGCGGCGGTCTCCCCGGGGACCCTGTAGCGGATCAGCAGCGTGCCCGGTGGGGTCGCGATGTACACGGCGTACACGTCGTTCTGGGCGGCCGCGGGCAGCCCGGTGACGACACGGTCCACGAGGGTGCCGTCCGGCTTGCCGACGAGGTGGATGTCGGCACCGCCCGTCGCGCGCGGGACCCGCATGACGAGGGTCGAGCCGGAGAGCGCGGCGAGCTTGGCGGTCGAGCCCAGAGAGCTCGTGTCGATGACTGTGGGGGTGGCGCCCGTGGCCATGTCGTACAGCGTGTACGTGGTTCCCTCGGTCTTCACGATCACGTCCGAGCCGAGGCCGCCCCGGTAGCTGCCCGCGGGCAGGTCGGTGGTGGTGCCGTCCTCGTACCGCGTCCAGCGGTACTCGTACGGCGCGACGCTGTTCTCCTGGTGCTCGGACAGGAACCCCGTCGGCCCGTGACCGGCGATCCGGGAGTCCGGCAGGAGGGCGGCCACGCCCTCCTGGGCCGTGCTGCTGCTCGAAGCGGCGGTCGTCGTGGCGGCGGCCGTCCCGGCCGTGAGCGTGCCCGCGCAGGCGGCGGCGAGGGCCACGGCGACGGCGGCGGCGAGGTGGCGGCGGGGCGAACGGGCCTGGGACAAAGCGGATTTCTCCCTCGGGTGGTGTGGGTGCGGCGATCCACGCCGCACCCACATGACCTCCGAGGGCGTCGCAAGGTTGTACGACTGTCCGGATGGCCTCGGACCCGTCAGGCCCGTCACGACACCGACGTGTCAGATGACCGGGTTGTGCGCCGTCGAGCCCGGCAGGTAGACGCCGATGCTCGTGCGCGGGGCGAACGGGGTCGAGAGGCTGCCCGTGCCCTGGTGGACGTACGAGCCGCCGCCCGGGCTGTACGCGAAGAGGTCGGCGCGGCCGTCGTGGTTGATGTCGCCGGCGCCGACGAGCTGGGTGTAGCCGCCCCAGCCGCCGCCGACGCGCACGCGCGTGCCGAAGGTGCCGCTGCCCGTGCTCGGGTACAGCCAGAGGACGCCGGTCGTGTCTCGGGCGACGAGGTCGCCGTGGACGGTGCCGCCGAGGTTGCCGGTGGCGGTGATCTGGTTCATGGCGCCCCAGCCGCCGCCGACCCGCGTCCGACTGCCGTAGGGGGTCCGCCAGTTGCCCGTGCCCTTGTAGAGCCAGAGGACGCCGGAGGTGTCGGTGGCGAAGAGGTCGGACCAGCCGTCGTTGTTGACGTCGCTGCCACCGGTGATCTTGTTGTACGCGTTCCAGCCGGGGCCGATCTTGGTGCGGGGCGCGAAGGTGCCGTCGCCCTTGCCGAGGTACAGCCAGAGGTTGCCGTCCTTGTCCTTGGCGACGACATCGCTCACGGAGGCGCCGGCGATGTTGCCCGCGGCCTCGATGTGGCTGTAGACGCCCCAGCCGGAGCCGAGCAGCGTGCGCGTGGACGTGGGGACGCCGTCCAGCGGCGTCGTGCTGTTGATGTCGTCGCGCCAGACCCGGCCGGCGGAGTCCCGGGCGAGGAAGTCCGGGGTGCCGTTGTCGGAGTAGTCGTGCGCGGCGGCCTTGCGGACCACCTTGAGGGCGCCGCTCTTCCTCAGCTCCGGGCCGATGCCGCTGCGCGGCTTGACGCGGAGCTCCCAGGTGTAGTCGCCGTTGTAGGCGTCGATGGAGGAGTAGGCGAGCTTGCCCGACCAGTCGACCGTGGCCTTGTTGTCCGGGTTGGCCGTCCCGTCCGTGGTCGAGATGAAGATCTGCTCGGTCTTGCCGGTGCGGGTGTGCCGCAGGGTGAACGAGCCTTCCACGTTCGGCTGGGTCAGGGTCCAGCTGAACCTCGCGCCCTGGTTCTTGTCGAGGTCGACCACGGTCGGGGCGGCGTCCTGGGAGACGATCCCGAGTGCCGTCGGGGTGTTCGAGGTCGCGACCTTGGTGACGATCGGGGCGCCGCCCGTCTCGTTCGCGGTGACCTTGTAGACGCCCTCGCCCTCGGTGAGGCTGCCGCCGCGCACGACGAGCGAGCCGTCGGTGTCCGAGACCGCGGAGACGACGTGGTCGAGGAGTTTGACCGGCGCCCCGCCGCCGAGGGGGCGGGCGGTCAGCGGGTAGTACGCCGACGTGCCGGTGGACTGGAAGCCGCCGGTGCGGGTGTAGGTCACCCAGTCGCCCAGGAGGCCCGTGTGCATGGTCTTTCCGCCGCCGACGAGGCCCAGGTCGGTGGTGGTGGGCGCGCCGCCGCCGCGCGGGGCGGTGTGGAGGCGGGCGGCGCGCTTCCCCGGGCCGAGCGGGCCGTCGGGTACGTAGTAGTACTCGATCCAGGACCAGTGGGTCGGGGAGAGGGTGACGTCGGCGAGCTCCAGCGAGCTCTCCGGGCGCGTCTCCAGGACCTCGCCGGTCACGGTGTCCACGGCGGCCAGGTGGTAGCGGAGGGTGGAGTCCCTGCCCGTCTCGTACGCGATGACGGCCGTGCCGGGCGTCGTCAGGACGACCTTGATCAGGTTGGCGTTGCCGGGGATGCCGGGGTTTCCGGTCACGGGGGTGGAGACCGGCGAGCCGGAGCTGCTCTTGCGGAGGATGTCGACGCTCACGGCGCCCGTGTTGCGGTCCTCGGTGGTGGTCACGAGAGCCGAGCCGATGGCCCCGCGTACGTAGGTGCCGTTGTTCATCGAGACGCCGCCCACGGCGGTGCTCGGGTGGGTCATGTCGTACATCGAGAACGAGAGCGAACCCATCTGGTGGCCCCAGACGATGTCCGAACCGGCGCCGAAGAAGGAGGTGTTCGGCTTGTTCAGGACAGTGGTGGAGCCGTCGGCGTACTTCGTCCAGAGGTAGTCGGTGGTGTAGGTGTCGTAGTGCTGGACCGTGCTGAGGAAGCCGGTGGTCCCGGCGCTGGTGACCCGCGCGTCCTGCGGGATCGTGCCGATCGCCTCGGCCGTCTGCCCGACCGCCGGGCCGGGGACGGGGGCCGCCGTGGCCGGGACGGTGGTGAGGGCCGTGCCGGCCGTGAGCGCCAGGACGGCGGTGACGGCGGCGGCGAGGTGACGTCGGGGGGTACGCGAGCGAGTCAAAGGATCGTTTCCTCTGGAGTCGTCGGAACGGGAGTCGTCGACACGGGAGTCGTCGGAACGGGAGTCCCGGATTCGGAAGGGGCGGCGACGTGCCGCCGGGCGTCAGAAGGCGTGCTGGTAGCCCGCGCTGCCGTACATCAGCAGCTCGGCCGGGGCGCGGCCCGCGAAGGGCGTGCTCCAGTTGCCCGTACCGGCGTAGTAGTACGACGGGCGGCCCGGGCCTCCCCACGCGTACAGGTCGGGGCGGCCGTCCTTGTTCGCGTCCCCGAAGCCGATGAGCTCGGTGTAGCCGTTCCATCCGCTGCCGACCTTGACGCGGGTCGCGAACGTGCCGTCGCCCTTGCCGAGGTGGAGCCAGAGGACGCCGGCCGTGTCGCGGGCGACGAGGTCGCCGGCCGGGCCGCCGGCCAGGTTCCCCACGGCGGTGAGCTGGTTGTAGCCGCCCCAGCCGCCGCCGACCTTCTTCCGGACGCCGAAGGGCGCGGTGGTGCTGCCGGTGCCCTTGTAGAGGTAGAGGTCCCCGGCCTTGTCCGCGGCGACGAGGTCGGGCTTGCCGTCACCGGTGAGGTCGCTGCCGCCGGCGAGGTGGTTGTAGACGCCCCAGCCGGAGCCGATCTTCGTACGGGCGCCCAGCGGCTTCGTCTCGTCGCCGGTGCCCTGGTACAGCCACAGGACGCCGGTCTTGTCACGGGCGACGGTGTCGGCGACGTTGGTCCCCGCGACGTTCCCGACGGACTCGATCCGGTCGTACGCGTTCCAGCCGGGACCGACCGCCGTGCGCTGGTACGTCGGCGCGAGCTTCCGCGTGTACGAGTTGTACGTGCTGTCGAAGCGCCACAGGGAGCCGCTCCCGTCCCGGGCGAACAGGTCCGGCGAACCGTTGTCGCTGTAGTCGTGCGGCTTGACCGAGCGGACCACCTTGAAGGTGCCCGACTGCTCCACGGCGGCGCCGATGCCGTTCTGCGGGACGGCGCGGAACGACCAGGTGTAGTCGCCGTTGAAGGCCGACTTGTCGTCCAGCGAGAGGTCGTCGACGAGGCCCTGCCAGGTCAGGCCGAAGGTGATGTCGTCGAAGGTGTGCCGGGAGGGGAAGTCGCGGCGCAGCTTCAGGTCGCGGACGAAGCTCTGCCCGGTCTTCTTGTGGGTGAGCTTCAGGTGGACGTCGGCGTTGAGCCGGGACATCCGCCACTTCAGCTCGGCCTCGCTGTCCCGGTCGAGGTCGACGACGGCCGGCACCTGCGAGCCGAGGTAGGTCAGTTCGGTCGGCTGCCCCGTCGTCGCGACCTTCTGGACGGCGAGCTCCCCGCCCGCGGAGGAGGACACCTTGTAGAGGCCCTCGCCCTGCGCGACCGTACCGCCCCGCACCAGCAGGGTGCCGTCGCCCGCGGCCTCCATCGAGCGGGCGTACGCGGCGATCTCGACGGGCTCGGAGTTCGGACCGGCCGTCAGGTCGACGGCCTGCAGCTTCGTGTTGGGGAACGTGCCGTTGTCGGTCAGCTTGCTCGTGGCGCCGTACACCAGCCAGTGGCCCGCCAGGCCGATGAAGTACTCGTCGGTGATGCCGAAGGTGTGATGCTGCGAGACGCGGGTCTTCCGGTCGACCGTGGTGTAGATGATGCCGTCGCTCTCGGAGAACGAGGTCCAGGCGACGTGCGTGGCCGAGAGGGCCAGCTGGTGGTGGGCGGAGCCGGACGCGCCGGCGGGGTACGTCTCGACGACCGCGCCGGTGGTCAGGTCGATGACGGCACGGGCGTCATCGCGCAGGTCGGGGGAGCCGGTCTCGTAACCGACGAGGATCTTGCCGTCGAGGAAGGGAGCGCCGGCGAAGAAGCCGTTCGCGTCGGCGGGAAGGCCGGTCACCTCGCGCTCGCGGGCGATGCCGTTCTCGTTGGTGACGATGAGCAGCTTCTCGGTGTTGTCCGAGCCGACCCGCTTGGCGAGGACCGAGTCCGGCCCGATGGCCTCGACGTACCTGGCCCAGAGCGAGCCGAGGTCGAAGTGGACGGAGGGGGTGCCGGGGACGGCCATGTTCCGGAGGGTGACGGAGCGCATCAGGTCCGGGGTGTTCGAGTCCCCGATGACCAGGATGTCCGTGCCCGTACGGTCGACACCGCCGCCGGCGGCGTACATGACCTCGGTCTTGATGCCGTCCGCGTACCGGGTCCAGTGGAGCTCGCCGCCCTGGTTCCGGGTCAGGAAGCCGGTGGCCCCGGCACCCGCGATCTCCGCGTCGACCGGGAACGGCACGTTCACGTCCTCGGCGGCGGCAGCGGGGGCGGCCGGTGCCTGGGCGGCCGTGCCGGCCGCCGGTGCGGCGGCGAGGGCGGCCGGAACGGCTGCGATGGCCGGGCCGGCGGCCAGGGCCGTACCGGCGGTGATCGACAGGACGGCGGCCACGGCGGCGACGAGGTGACGGCGACGGCCGGACAAACGGTTCTGCAAGGTCAAATCCCCCCAAGACAAACGAACATGGCGAGTGCCACGCTTGGTTGGACTCATGATCGGCTTCAGTGGTTGTACGGCGGAGGAGGTCCGCCGGCGACGCCTTCCGTACGGGGTCAGACGAAGATGTCGAAGAAAGGGTCGTCGAGCCAGCCGAGGTGAGCGACTTCCCCCACGGCACGGAACGGCTGCTTCCAGGAGCCCGTGCCCTTGTAGAGGGCCGCCGGCCCACGGCCGTCCGCCTCGGCGACGTACAGGTCGGGGTGTCCGTCCCGGTTGGCGTCACCGATGCCGACGAGCTGCTTGTACGCGTTCCAGCCCCCGCCGATCCTCGTGCGGGCCGCGAACGTGCCGTCGCCCTTCCCGAGGTGCAGCCAGAGGACACCGGCCCGGTCGCGGGCGACGAGGTCCCCGGCGGTGCCTCCGCCGATGTTCCCGACGGCCGTCAGCTGGTCGTACGCGCCCCAGCCGCCACTGCCGATCCTCTTCCGCGTGGCGAAGGGGGCGCTCGCCTTCCCCGTGCCCTTGTAGAGCCACAGCGCCCCGGCCCCGTCGGCGGCGACCAGGTCCGCCCGGCCGTCGCCGGTCAGGTCGCTGCCGCCGGTGAACTGTGTGTAGGCGTTCCAGCCGGCGCCGACCCTGACCCGGGTGGCGAGCGGGGCCTTTGCGATCCCGGTGCCCTGGTACAGCCAGAGCACGCCCGTCCTGTCCCGGGCCACGACATCGCTGAAGGCCGCGCCGCCGACGTTCCCGACGGCCTCGATCCGGTCGTGGACCTGCCAGCCCGTACCGACGAGCAGCCCGGGGTTCTGGTCCAGCCGGTCCCAGTAGGGAGAGGGGAACGTGTCGTTGATCCAGAGTCGGCCCGTGGCCGCCTCCCGTACGAGCACGTCCGGCGAGCCGTCGCCGTCGTAGTCGTGCGCACCGGGTGCGCGGGCGACCGTGAACGACCCCGAGGCCCGCAGGTCCCGGCCGACGCCGTCGAGCGGCACCGCGACGATCTCCCAGGTGTACGGGCCGCTCTGCGCGCCGGTCCACTGGTCGCCCGTGCCGTTCCAGGTGACCTCGCCCCGCCAGGTGAAGCGCGCGTACTCGTAGTCGGGGACGCTCAGCGGACGGACGTCCTCCGTCCGGGTCTCGCCTGTGCGGGTGTTGCGGATCCTGACGGTCACCTCGACGTCGGTCCGGCTCAGCCGCCACGCCATGGTGAAGCGGCTCCCGACCGCGTCGAGGTCCAGCACGGCCGGGATGTTGTGGCCAAGCAGCGTGACGTCCGAGGTCGCGCCGGGCGCGGTGGCGGGCGTGGTGACGGGCGCGGTGGCGACCGGTGCCGCGGCGGCCGGTACGACCGTGGTGACGGCAGCGGTGACGGCGAGCACCGTGCCCACCGTGACGGCGAGCAGACGGTGGGACGTACGAACACCGGACGTACGCGGGTGCGGTGGAGTAGAGCGAAGGCGGTACGACAAAGCTGCGGTCCTCCCCAGGGGCGACCGCGCGAAGGCAGGCTGCGACGCGGTCGTGGTGCGCGGAGGCGGCCGGTGGTGCCCCCCAACCGGAACAGTTGCCTCACACGAAGATCGAGCGGAGGCTATCAGCCGCCGCTGACACGCGTCACGACGTTGCGCGCCGCTCCACCACGCCCCGTACGAACGCCGCCTGCCCCGCGTGCTGGAGGTCGTCCGCGATCACCGAGACCAGTCGGACGCCGAGGGTGACCGGGGGGTCCCAGGCGGTGTCGACGATCCGGCCCAGGTCCGCGTTCGTCACCGAGCCGATCAGCTCCACCGTCCGCGCGTGCACGGCGTCGTGGTACCCGAGCAGCAGCTCCGCCGACGCGCGCACCTCGCCGACCTGGGCGCTCGTCTGCCCGTACCCGGTGGCCCGGCGGGAGAACGGCAGGGCGAAGCGGGCGGCCCAGCCGTCCGAGGCCCACAGCTGCTCCGTGTCGAAGGCGTCCGCGAGGTGGTCGTCCTGGATCCGGGTGAGGTGCCAGACGAGCCAGGCGACCGAGTTGGCGTCCGGGTCGATCCGGGCGGCGAGCTCGTCCTCCGTCAGCCCTTCCACGGCATCGCGGACGACCTCGCGGATCCGGCCGAACGCGTCCACCAGGAGTGCGGCGCTGTTCACGGGATGCGTGGCATGCGTGAGATGCGCGAGATGCCTGGGAGTCGCGGGGTTCACGGGTGGCTCCTCTCCGCCTTCCACCGCGCCACCGTCGCCTCGACGTCGAAGAGCGTCCGGTTGAGCGGGGGTCCGGCCGGCGGCCGGGCGAGGGCTTCGGCGATCTTGGTGTTGATCTCGCCGAGGATCCGGCGGACCTGGCGCTCCGAGACGGCCGCGGCCACCGCCTCCTCCGCGTCCTCGGCCTCCTTGCGCAGGGCGAGCGACGGCGGGAGCACGGACGCGCCCTCGCTGTGCATCTTGCCCTTGATCCACCACAGTTCGTCGTACGGGGCCGAGTCGTCGGGCAGGGGCTTTCCGAAGCCGGGCAGACTGCGGAACTCGCCGCGCTCCGAGGCCTCCCGGATCTGCTTGTCGACGAATGACTCGAAGCTCACGCCCGGCGGTTTCCGTTCGGTCATGTGTCCAGACTACGTAATCACCGCCGCACGAGTGTGGTTCTCGCGGTCTACTGCGGCACGCGATCTTCCGGCACGCTGTGGTCCGTTCAACGCGCGTCGACCCTGATCCCCCAAGGGTCCCCGCGCCACCGATCCCCGCCCCCACCCTCGTACCGGAGGACGCATGCGTGCACGGATCACCCCGCTCGGCACCCTGCTGGCGCTCGTCGCGGGCCTGCTCACCGCGCTCGCCACTTCCAGCCCCGCCCAGGCGGCGCCGCTCTTCAAGGCGCCCTACCCGTGCGGCCAGAAGTGGACCTACAGCCACCACTCCGCCGAGGTCCGCCAGGCCCTCGACTTCATCCGTTCCGACGGCGGCACGACGGCCGGCACCCCGGTCCTCGCCTCGGCGTCCGGCACCGCCTACCGCTACTCCCAGCCGTCCGGCGCGGGCAACTACATCGTGGTCGACCACGGCAGCGGCTGGAAGACGTACTACTTCCACCTGAACGCGTACTCCGTCGCCAACGGCGCCTGGGTCGCCCAGGGGCAGCAGATCGGCACCACCGGCACCACAGGAAACAGCTCCGGCGCCCACATCCACTACGAGCAGCTCTACAACGGCGTCGGCCAGCCCATCGTCATCAACGGCGCCTCCCTCGCCCCCTACCCGGGCTCCTACGGCTCCAAGTACCTGACGAGCGACAACGGCTGCTCGGGCGGCGGGGGAGGGAAGTACTGGGTCGACACCTTCGCCAACGCCACGGGCTACGCCCAGGCGAACACCAACGACGCCCAGGGCGTGCTGAACGCGGGCACGAACTACGTCTACTGCAAGGTCTGGGGCCAGGAGGTCCGGGACGGCTCAGGGAACTTCAACCACTGGTGGCTGAGGACGGACCTCGACACCGTCTACGCCGGGAAGAACGGCTACGGAGCGTACGTCTCCGCGTACTACCTGTCGCGCTGGGGCAACGACGAGGCCCGCGACAACAACGGGACGGTCATCCCCACCTGCTGACCGGCCCGGCCAAAGGCAGGAGCCCCGTTCCGTGCGGTGAGGCACGGAGCGGGGCTCCTTGGGTACTGCTCTAGTCGTGCGACTCCGCCGACCCAGGCAACTTAGTTGCTCGGGGTGACGTTCTCCGCCTGCGGGCCCTTCGGGCCCTGCGTGACGTCGAAGGTCACGAGCTGGTTCTCCTCAAGCGAACGGAAACCGTTCGCGTTGATCGCGGAGTAGTGGACGAAGACATCCGGGCCGCCGCCGTCCTGGGCGATGAAGCCGAAGCCCTTTTCAGCGTTGAACCACTTGACGGTTCCGGTAGCCATAAGCCCTCCTTGGGCCAAAGGGTTGCCCTGCTCCAGAACCTGCAAACAAGTCTGAAAACTACAAAAGCCTGCGGGTCACATGCTCCGCAGGCTCTGTACTGCAAGGGAAACCAAACTGCAACTTGCGATGAGCCTAGCACGCAGAACTCGGCGGGCGGTAGAGGGAAAGATCACGTCACCCACATGTTTGATCTGCGGTTCCATGCTGACGCCCGCCGTGTCGCGAGCCCCGGCGATGCCCCCGCCATGAGGCGGGTCTAGCCTCGCGATGTGGACAATGCAACCAATGACCACCAGCGCAGCCGGCCCCGCGTCGGACACATCCAGTTCCTGAACTGCCTCCCCCTTTACTGGGGCCTGGCGAGGACCGGAACGCTCCTCGATCTCGAGCTCACGAAGGACACCCCGGAGAAGCTCAGCGAGCGGCTCGTCCGGGGCGACCTCGACGTCGGCCCCATCACCCTCGTCGAGTACCTCCGCAACGCGGAGGACCTGGTCGCCCTCCCCGACATCGCCGTGGGCTGCGACGGCCCCGTCATGTCCTGCGTGATCGTCTCCCAGCGGCCGCTCCGGGAGCTGGACGGCGCCCGGGTGGCGCTCGGTTCCACCTCCCGCACCTCGGTGCGCCTCGCCCAGCTGCTGCTCGCCGAGCAGTACGGGGTGAAGCCCGACTACTACACGTGCCCGCCGGACCTCGGCGTGATGATGCAGGAGGCGGAGGCGGCGGTCCTCATCGGCGACGCCGCGCTCCGGGCCTCGCTCCACGACGCTCCCCGCCTCGGGCTCCAGGTCCACGACCTGGGCCTCATGTGGAAGGAGTGGACCGGGCTGCCGTTCGTCTTCGCCGTCTGGGCGGCCCGCAAGGACTTCCTGGCGCGCGAGCCGGAGACCGTCCACGAGGTGCACCAGGCGTTCCTGGCCTCGCGCGACCTCTCCCTCGAAGAGGTCGCCAAGGTCGCCGAGCAGGCCGCCCGCTGGGAGACCTTCGACGCCGAACTCCTGGAGCGGTACTTCCGTACGCTCGACTTCCGCTTCGGCCCGGAGCAGCTCGCGGGCGTGCGGGAGTTCGCCCGCCGCACCGGCCCGACGACGGGTTTCCCGGCCGACGTCCGGGTGGAACTGCTCCCGCCGAAGACCCTGCGGTAGCCGTGACACCCCCTGGCGTACGCTGGTTCGGACAGTCAGAACCCCTCCGAAAGGGACGCATCCGGTGACCGAGAAGGCCGAGCTCCAGTCTGTTCTCGACCGCGCTGCCGCGGGTGGCCGGATCACCCCCGAGGAGGCGCTCGACCTGTACCGCTCGGCGCCGCTGCACGCCCTCGGCTCCGCGGCCGACGCCGTGCGCCGCCGCCGGTACGCGGGGACCGAGCACATCGCGACGTACATCATCGAGCGGAACATCAACTACACGAACGTCTGCGTGACGGCGTGCAAGTTCTGCGCGTTCTACGCGGCGCCGAAGGACACGGCCAAGGGCTGGAGCCGCGACCTCGACGACATCCTGCGCCGCTGCGCGGAGACCGTGGAGCTCGGCGGCACCCAGATCATGTTCCAGGGCGGCCACCACCCGGACTACGGCGTCGAGTACTACGAGAAGCACTTCGCCGCGATCAAGCAGGCCTACCCGCAGCTGGTCATCCACTCCCTCGGCGCCTCCGAGGTCGAGCACATGGCGCGGATCTCGAAGGTCTCCGTCGAGGAGGCGATCACCCGGATCCACGCCGCGGGGCTCGACTCCTTCGCGGGCGCCGGCGCCGAGCTGCTGCCCGAGCGGCCGCGCAAGGCCATCGCCCCGCTCAAGGAGAGCGGCGAGCGCTGGCTGGAGATCATGGAGATCGCCCACAAGCTGGGCGTCGAGTCGACCTCCACCATGCTGATGGGCACCGGCGAGACCAACGCCGAGCGGATCGAGCACCTGCGCATGATCCGTGACGTGCAGGACCGGACGGGCGGCTTCCGGGCCTTCATCCCGTACACGTACCAGCCCGAGAACAACCACCTCAAGGGCCGTACGCACGCGACGCTCTTCGAGTACCTGCGCATGATCGCCATCGCGCGGCTCTTCCTCGACAACGTCGCCCACATCCAGGGCTCGTGGCTCACCACGGGCAAGGAGATCGGCCAGCTGACCCTGCACTACGGCGCGGACGACCTCGGCTCGATCATGCTGGAGGAGAACGTCGTCTCCTCGGCGGGCGCCAAGCACCGCTCCAACCTGCGCGAGATGATCGACATGATCCGCACGGCGGACCGCGTCCCGGCGCAGCGGAGCACGACGTACGAGCACCTCGTCGTCCACGACGACCCGGCGAACGACCCGGTCGACGAGCGCGTCGCCTCGCACATCTCCTCCACGGCGATCGAGGGCGGCACGGCACACCCCGAGCTGAAGCTCCTCGACGCCAACTGACGCGACCGTGCTGACGATCCACTACGCCGAGGCGTCGCCCGAGACCGCCGTCCTGGTCGACGGCGCGCTCGTCGCCGCCGTCGGCCCGTACGAGGACCTGGCCGCCCTGCGCCCCGAGGCGCGGGTGCGGCAGTGGCCCGGCATCCTCACGCCCGGACTGCTCAACCCGTACGGCCCCGAGCTCCTCGAAGGCATGTACCACCCGGACCCCCGGGAGGCCGCGGGCTTCGGCACCGAGCCGATCCCCGGGGAGCGGGCGCAGCGGATCTTCCGGATGGACCCCTCCCGCCGGGGCGCCTCCGCGCGCCGGGGCGTGCAGCGGATGCTGGCGCACGGGACGGTCGGCGTCGCCGGTGAACTCCGCGGCCAGGGCGCCGTGGACGCCGTACGCCGGGCCGGTCTCGTCATCGGCCGGCGCCCCGACACGCTCCCCGGCCCGCCGTCCTTCTCCCCGGCGCCGCTGGTCCTGCTTCCCGGCCTGGCCCCGGGAGGCCCGGCCCGCTTCGCCGTCTTCGACGTCCCCGACCGGGCCGCGCTGGTCCGGCTCGGCGCGTCGACCTGCGTCGCCACGGTCATCGACGGCCGGCTGGTCTACCGGGCCCGCTGACCTTTCCCGGAGGCCGCTCGGGGAAGCCCTTACCAGGAAATGCCCGAGCCGATCATGCTCCCCTCCGCTTCCATCGGATGCGCGTCCGCGTCCTTCACCAGTTCCAGGAAGCGCGGGTCCTTGGCGACGTCGGACAGAACGCGTCCCGTCACCGGCACCACCTTCGCGCCGTACACGGAGAGCTCGACCACGCTCTTGCGGAACCAGTACTGCACGGTCGCCCGGGTGGGCCACGCGATCATCAAACCGGGCCTCAGCTTCGTGTCCTCCTCACAGGGAGGCATCCCCTTCTGCCTGTTCGCGCAGCGCTGGAGGACCGCATCGTTCTCCGGCCGCACCGACGCGACCATGTGGAAGGTCTCGCCGCCCGCCGTGATCCGGTACTCGGCCGTCCGGTCCTTCACCGGGCGGATGTCGGTGATCTTCGGGGGCAGCAGCTCGTCCAGGAGCGCCGCCATCTTCTGCTGGTGCTGCGCGCGGCGCTCCCGCTCGGCCTCGGAAAGCCTCTCGGGGTTGTCCGGCGGCGTGACGCCCGGCGTCTCCTCCACGACCACCGGGGGGTAGTTCGTCCTCGCGCCCCCGGCGGCGGGCTTCGACACGCCCGGGCCGGTCGTCCCCGTCAGCAGCGTGAGGCCGAGGGCCCCCGCCGTGACCACGCCGAAGGCGGTCGTCGCGACGGCGATCCGGGCCCGGGCCCTCCGCCGCCGCCCCTCGCGCACGGCGAGCGGGGCGAGGTCGGGCAGCGGGGGAAGACCGTCCGTCGTACGGTCCAGGGCGTCGCGGAGCAGAGTGGTGTCGTCGGTGTCCACAGCGGACCCCTTCCTCAGATCGAGAGCCCGGCGTCGGCCAGGCGCAGGCGGAGTCGGGCGAGCGAGCGCGAGCACTGGCTCTTGACGGTGGCTTCGCTGCACCGCAGCTGCGAGGCCACGGAGGCCACGCTCTGGTCGTCCCAGTAGCGCAGCACGACCATCGCCCGGGCCCGCGGCGGCAGCTCGGCGAGTGCCGCGAGCAGGGTGACGCGCAGATCGGTGTGGTCGGCGGCGGGCTCCGGCACGGTGCCCCCCGCCCGGGTGAGGACGAGCAGATCCCGCAGCCGCCGGCGCCGCTCCGCCAGGAACGTCCTGGTCAGCACGGTCTTGGCGTACGCGTGCGGGTGCTCGGCGGTGCCCGCGCGCCGCCAGTGCTGGTAGAGCTTGGCGAGCGTGGTCTGGGTCAGGTCGCGGGCGGTCTCGGCGTCGCCGCAGAGCAGGTACGCCGTGCGGTACAGCCGCTGCTGCGCGCCACGGGCGAAGGTCTCGAACCCCTCGACGGTGACCGCAGCCGGCCCGTGGCCAAGGGCCATCGACCCGTTCGTCGCCCCGTCCGTCGCCCTGCCCATCGCCCCGTCCGTCGACCCGTCCACCGGCCCGGGTCTCCATCCGGTCGATACCGCCATCGCACCCCTGCCTTCCTCGCCGGCGCGTACCGGCCGCTGTCATGCACTCACCCATCCCTGAGCGCGGCCGGGCCCAAAAGGTTGAAGCGGTACGAAGACGGATTCCGGCGGCTGCCACAATGGCCGGGTGACCCGAGCATCCCTGGACAAGCAGCCGCACGAAGTCGCCTCGATGTTCGACGACGTGGCGGCGAACTACGACCTCACGAACGACGTGCTCTCCCTCGGCCAGGACCGCCGCTGGCGCAAGGAGGTCGCGAAGGCGGTCGACGCCCGCCCCGCGCAGAAGATCCTCGACCTCGCGGCGGGTACGGCGACCTCCTCGCAGCCCTTCGCCCGCGCGGGCGCGTACGTCGTGCCCTGCGACTTCTCGATCGGGATGCTCCAGGTCGGCAAGAAGCGCCACCCGTGGATGCCGTTCACGGCGGGCGACGGCACGAAGCTGCCGTTCCGCGACGACGTCTTCGACGCCGTCACCATCTCCTTCGGGCTGCGCAACATCCAGGACACCGAGGCGGCGCTGCGCGAGCTGTACCGGGTGACGAAGCCCGGCGGCCGTGTCGTCATCTCCGAGTTCTCGCACCCCACCTGGGCGCCGTTCCGCACGGTGTACGAGGAGTACCTGATGCGCGCGCTGCCGCCGGTGGCGCGCGCCGTCTCGTCGAACCCCGACGCGTACGTGTACCTGGCGGAGTCCATCCAGTCCTGGCCGGACCAGCCGACCCTGGCGGGACTGCTCCAGAAGGCCGGCTGGTCGAAGGTGGCCTGGCGGAACCTGACCGGCGGGATCGTGGCGCTCCACCGGGGGTTCAAGGCCGTCTGACGGGCGGCGGTTACTTCGCGTACATGCCGTAGCTTCCGACTCCGGCGTACACCGAGTCCGCCACCTTCCGGTGCACGTACTCGCCGTTCACCCGGTCCGTCGGCGGGGTGTTCACGGTCAAGCCCGTCGTCGGCCGCGTCACCAGGGTCGTGGAGCCGCCGCCGTCCAGGTTGATGGCGTCGATGATCCGGAGGTTGAGCGCCGGGTCGTTCAGGAGCGTGGCGAAGTCCCGCAGGTAGGCGCCGTCCTCGTTGGTCTGGGTGTACTTGCCGGTCGAGTCGGGCGGGACGGTCTCGCCGCTGAGGGTGACGAGCACCGTGCGGCCGTAGACGTTGGTGCCGAGCGCCGTGCGCGAGTCGATGCAGATCGGGGTCGTGCCGTCCTTGCCGGTCCTCGGCTCGCTGCACGTGTTGCGCAGCTCATCGGGGATCGATCCGTCGCGGAGCAGCTGGTGGAAGGAGCTGACGACGTCGACGGAGTCGTCCAGCGGGATGTCGCGGGCCAGGGTGACGTCGCGGAGCCTCTGGCCGATCGTCACCCGGTCGTCGACGGCGAGCCGGTCGCGGAGCCACTGGGCCCCGGTGCCGATGCCCTGGATGATGCGGCCGCCCGCCGGGACGATGGTCCCGCCGCGGCCCTCGCGGACCTTGGTGACGACGCCGTGCGCGTCGACGACGACCTCGAAGCCGGGGTCGGCGGTGGCGGCGATGTTCGGGTCGGTTCCGGGCTTGGGCACGGGAAGGCCGTAGTCGTCGGTGAACACGACGATCTCGTCGGGGTCGGTGTAGACGGACGGCTTCGTGCTCACCCGCGTGTCCTCGTCGTCCCGCGCGCAGTGCGGGGGCCGGCCCGGGGTCCGGTTGAAGTCGTCGAAGCGCACGGTCTCGCCGGAGGGCCCGGTCAGCTCCAGGTAGGTGAGGAGCTTGGTGATGTACGGGGTGCCGTACTGGATCACCGCACCGGTACTGCCCTTCCCGTCGTTCCAGCAGCTGGAGCTGTGCAGGACGCCGTCGGTGGCCGACACGCTGGAGTGGGCCGCGGTGTCCGCGGCGCCGGCCCCGGCGGGTTCGGGCTGGAAGAGGCCGCCGTTGACGCCCGCGTACGGGCGGCGGGCCGGGGTGTCGGAGACCTCGGTGAGCTGGTCGATCACCTTCTCGGCCGATCCGCCGCTCGTCCCGATGGTGCTCTCCAGGGTGAGTGCCCCGGCGGTGGGGTCGATCTCGACGATCTGGAGGATCCGGGGCTTGGCGCGGTTCTCGGGGCTCGTTCCGTCCGCGAGGACCTTCTCGTGCCAGGTGGTGCGGGTGACGCCGGCGGTGATGGTGTCCACCGTGGTGTCCTTCGTCCAGTTGCTGGTCGGAGCGGGCGCCGGTTCGTCGGCGCGCGCGGCGGGGGAGGTGAGGGTGAGGGCGGCGCCGAGCGCGGCGGCCACGGCCACCCAGGGGCGGAGGCGGTTCGTCACTGGCATGCCGCCGTTCCGTCGACGAGCTCGTGGGAGCGGAGGGACGTGACGAACGGCTCCGGGACGGTGATGCTGTTGCCGCGGAGGACGACGTACGCGCCGTACCTCTTGGAGTCGGCCTTGTCGGTCCAGCCGCCGCTGAACGTCGGCTCGGGGTAGAAGCAGACGTGCTTCTGCGTGTGGTTCCAGACGGACTTGGGCATGGGGCCGGTGCCGTAGCTGTTCCCGTAGTTCTGGGTGACCGGGTCGGTCTTCGGGAGGTGGACGGTCATCGCGCCGCGGCCGTTGGGCTCGGTGAAGGTGCAGACCCGGTTGTCGGGGCAGCGCTCGTAGCCGGTGAAGCAGCGGGCGCGGGTCGGGACCAGCTTGTGGGAGCGGACGGCGCCGGGCGCGTACGCGTCCGGGTTGCCCGGCTTGACGGTCTGCAGGACGCCGCCGTACGCGGGGTCGCCGTAGACGCAGGCCCAGAGGGCGGTGTTGTTCTTCGCCGAAAGGATCTTGCCGTCCCAGGCAGGCTCGTAGCCCTCCAGGTTCTGCCGGTCGGTGAAGTCCTGCCGCACGCCGGTCCCGTCGGGTCCGGAGTAGAGGCAGAGCGTGGCGGCCGGGCAGTCGGCGTAGTCGGTGGGCTCGGCGTTCGCGGGCAGCACGTAGAACACCGAGCAGAGGAGGGCGAGGACGGCCGTGATCAGCGCGCCCCGCCGTAGGTCGAATCGGAAGTCGGTCACGGAAGATCAATCTGCCATCACGCTCGGCACATGGGAACACGTGTTCACCCTGCGGGAAAGCGGTGGGGTGACCCTCCGTTTCTCCCGCACCCGCCCCCCATAGACTGCGATACGTCCTCATCGCCGAACACCCGGGAGACTCTGCCGTGACCGAGCACCCCCTCTCCGAGCACACCGCAGATGTGATCGTCGTCGGGGCGGGCCCGGCCGGCTCCACCACCGCGTACTACCTGGCCAAGGCCGGACTCGACGTCCTGCTCCTGGAGAAGACCGCGTTCCCCCGCGAGAAGGTCTGCGGCGACGGCCTCACCCCCCGCGCCACCAAGCAGCTCGTCTCCATGGGCATCGACATCTCCGAAGAGGCCGGCTGGCTGCGGAACAAGGGCCTGCGCATCATCGGCGGCGGCGTCCGCCTGGAGCTCGACTGGCCGGAGCTCGCCTCGTACCCGGACTACGGACTCGTCCGCAAGCGCGACGACTTCGACGAGCAGCTCGCCCGGCAGGCCCAGAAGGCCGGCGCCCGGCTGTACGAGCGCTGCAACGTCGGCGCCCCGATCGTCGACGACCGCACCGGCCGCATCACCGGCGTCCACGCCAAGCTCGGCGACGAGAAGCGCGAGGTCACCTTCCACGCCCCGCTCGTCGTCGCCGCCGACGGCAACTCCACCCGGCTCTCCCTCGCCATGGGCCTGCACCGCCGCGAGGACCGCCCGATGGGCGTCGCCGTCCGCACGTACTTCACCTCGCCCCGCCACGACGACGACTACCTGGAGTCCTGGCTGGAGCTGTGGGACCGCCGCGGCCCGCAGGACCGGCTGCTCCCCGGCTACGGCTGGATCTTCGGCATGGGCGACGGCACGTCCAACGTCGGCCTCGGCATCCTCAACTCCTCCTCCGCCTTCCGCGAGCTCGACTGGCGCGAGGTGCTCAAGGCCTGGTGCGCCTCGATGCCGGAGGACTGGGGGTACACCCCGGAGAACATGACGATGCCGATCCGCGGCGCCGCCCTCCCGATGGCCTTCAACCGCCAGCCGCACTACACGAAGGGCCTGCTGCTCGTCGGCGACGCCGGCGGCATGGTCAATCCGTTCAACGGCGAGGGCATCGCGTACGCCATGGAGTCCGGCCAGATCGCGGCCGACGTCATCGTCCAGGCCCACGCCCGCGCGACCCCGGCCCAGCGCGAGCTGGCCCTGCGGAACTACCCGCAGGTCCTCAAGGAGACCTACGGCGGCTACTACACGCTCGGCCGCGCCTTCGTGAAGCTCATCGGCAACCCGAAGGTCATGAAGATCGCGACCCAGCGCGGCCTGACCCACCCGCTCCTCATGAAGTTCACCCTCAAGATGCTGGCGAACCTCACGGACCCGACGGGCGGCGACGCGATGGACCGCATCATCAACGGCCTCTCGAAGGTGGCACCCCGAGCTTGACGGTTCGACGCCGGGCCGCTCGTTGGACAGTCGAGCGGCCCGGCTCGTGGCGTTTGGCCGTCACACGTTGACGATCTTCACCTTCGGTGAGCCGGGAAGCTCCTCGGCGGCCTTGCACAGCGCCGGGATGTGCGACTTGTCGGAAGTGACGAGTAGTACCGGGGGAGTGCAGAGTGCGGCCGTGGCGACCACGAGGGCGTCCACGAGGCATTCGTGTCCGTCAAGGCCCGAGGCGTCCAGCAGATTCGCTGCGGCGTCCGTCACCGCGTCGCTGACCGGTTTCACGTCGAACCGGGACAGCAGGAACCGGAGTCGCTTGGCGGCTTCCCCTGTCCGGCGCACCTCCAAGGGTGTCAGTGCGGACAGCGCCACGCGCCGGCCGCTCTGCTGAGCGACCTCGATGCGCGCACGCATCCCCTCGTCACCGTCGACGTGCAGTGAGAGCCCTTGGGCGTCCAGGACGAGCGTGCCCTCGCTCTTTGCCTTGATCTTGAGGCGCTTGCTTACCACTCCTCCTCCGCCTGCCGCCGCGCTTCGGCGGAGACGGGGCCGAACGCCTTGCGGTCGGCGGTCACGACCTCACGGAGCTTCTGCGCGGCGAGCCACTCCTCCAGAGCTTCGGCCACGACGGAGGAGAATCCGCTCTTGCCGGCGCGTTCCTCGACTTCCTTGATCAGTGACTGGGCGAGCGACACGGATCTCTTGCCGGCCCGCTCGACGGCCTGGGGTGCCACGTGACTGCTCATACCCAAAAACCTACCACCGGCGGTAGGAAATTTCCCGTCCGATGGTTACCTCGGTGGAACCAAGGTGGCCCCGAAGGCCTGACGGCGAGGCGCTGCCGACCTTCTTACGGCGCTGCCCCTCTCCCTCCCGGGAAGAGGGGGCAGCGCCGTATCCGCATCTGCTCAGCCGCCCATGCTCAGCTGCCGTTGACGGAGGCGGCCTTCCGGATCCGCTCGTCCAGCTCCACCTTGACCTGCTTCAGGGTCTCGGCGTGCTCGTCCATGAGCTCGCTCTGGAACCCGGTCTCGGCGGCGTACCAGAGGGAGACGAGATCCGTGCGCTTCTTGCAGGCGACGTCCTGCTTGGCGGCGGCGATGGCCGGGGCGGTGCCGAAGTCGGCCTCGGACGTCAGGCCGAGGGCCTTCTGGGGCGAGATGGGGTCGGTGACGCGGTACCCCTGCTCCGCCATGCACGCCGACCAGGCCTTGAGGGCCTTCGCCACCTTCGGGGCCTCCTTGGCCCGGGAGAACGCCTCCGACTCCATCCCGAAGACGTAGAGCAGGTCCACGGGGTCCTTCTTCTCCGCGTAGAGCCGGAGGTGCCCCTCCCGGCCGCAGCCGCCGACCGGCACCTTCTGCCCGTTGAGCGTCCGGCCGCTGTCGGTCTTGCGTGACTCCTCCAGGGTGAGCGGGGGGAGCGCCATGCCGCCGCCCGGCTTGGCCTTGAGGGGCGGTCCGCTCAGCGCGAGCTGCTCGGACGGGGAGAGGGGGTCCTCGGCGCCCTTGCCGGGCCCGGGGCCGACGCCGGGCTTGAGGTACCCGTACCGGGCGGCCGTCGCCGCGTCCGTGACCCCGTACCGCGAGGACGTGCCCTGGGGGCGCGGCAGGGGCCGGACCGGCGGCTTGTACGTGAACCCGAACCGCTTCATGCAGTCCGCCGTCAGCAGGTCCTGCGCCTTCTCCAGGCTGCGGATCTGCTCGTTCGACGTCTTGTAGGGGTCCAGGGGGTACACGAGCTGTGCGGCGGACACCTTGGCAGGGTCGGACAGCGGCTTCGCGCCGGCGGAGACGGCGGGTTCGCCCGAGGAGCAGGCGGTGAGCGACAGCCCCGCACTCAGCAGGAGACCAGCGGCGGCGAGTGGACGGCGGGGACGCATGGAGAGCTCCGGGAGGGGCGAGGCAGGGAGGAAGCGAGCAGCGGATCAGCGGGTCAGCGGGCCTTGAAGTGGTAGACCGAGGAGACCTCGTTCTTGAACGTGTCGGAGAAGGTGCCGAAGCGGTCCGGGGGGATCCAGCCCTCGATGCCACCCGCGCTCGCGCCGGTGTAGACGTACCAGGTGACCTTGTCCTTGTTGAAGTACGAGGCGGCGTTGTTGCCCACGACGTAACCCTGGCCGGGCCCGGGGCTGATGAACCGGTCGTTGGAGAGGTCGCCGTCTGCCATGTACAGGTCAATGAATGAGCCGCCGAGGGACGAGTTGTAGAACAGGCCGAACTCCCGGATGTCCAGGTAGCCGTCCCTGGTCACGGCCGAGGCGCTGCCGGCGGTTGCCAGCACGCCCGTTCCGAGGGTGCCGAGGACGACGACGGTGCTGAGGGCGCGCTTGAGGGCGGTGTTCTTCATGTCCTTGCCTTTCGGTACGAGGGAGGCTGCACGAGAGCTGTGTGACGGAGGGTGCCTGTGCGGTGACGACAGGGAAGTAGACGTCACGGCAAGGGAATTGGCCAAGCGGCGCCACGACGACTATGTCAAGTCGAGGGATTCCAAAGCGCCATGGCCGAAAACGCAATCAACAGGCAGAAACAACAAGCAAGTTGGAGAGAGGTCCCCCGTCCCTCCCGGGTGGTTAGAGTGGCACCGGTCGAGCAGCCGCACGAGGCGCTCGGCCTGTTCCGCGCCGAGCCGTGGGGGCGCACCACGCCACCGGCCCCCGAGCGCCACCCCCCCGTATCGGGATGTCCCGGGCATCGGGACCCCGGATAAGGACGTGCACCGATGAGACGCCTGCTGGCCGCCCCCTTACTCCTCGCCGCTCTCGCGCTCACCGGATGCGGAGGCGGAGACGGCGCGGAACCCCCCGCCGCCCGCCCGGACCCGACATCCGCGGCGGAATCCGCCTTCGCCCCGTTCTACGACTGCCTCGCCGAGCAGGGCCTGAAGCTGGAGGAGACGGAGGGCGGCGCCCGCCGCGTCGACAAGGACGCCAACAGCGAAAAGGCCCAGCGCGAAGCCGACCAGGCCTGCAAAAGCCTGATGCCCAGCCAACTGCCCGTCGACCAGGCACAACTGAAGCGCGACAAGGCCGTGTCCGAATGCGTCCGACGCAACGGATACCCCGACTACCCCGACCCGGACCCGAAGACCGGCCGCCTCCCGGAAAGCGAAGCCCTCAAGTACGACACCAAGCTCCCCGAGATCCTCCGCAAATGCGGCCCGGTGTCCGCGGAGAACCAGGAGGGCCAGGGGAACGCGGTCGAGGGCGGCTGACCCTTCCGACCGCCGGCCACGTGACGATTCCCCTCTCCCTTTCGGAAGAGGGGGAATCGTCGCACCTGGTACTCCAGCCGCCGCGCCCTGTCGGTCGAAGTGGGCAACAGGCCGGAATTGTCCGGCAGTTGGTAAGTGGCGTCCTTCCCCTTCTGGTTAGAGTGGCGCCGGTCGAGCACCCGTACGACGTGCCCGGCCCGTTCCGCGCCGGAAGTGCGAGCACCTGCTTCCGGGCAGCCTCGGCACCGCGCCCGTCTCCGACCGAGTCACCGGCGTGGACGCGGACAGGGATACGGACAGGGATACGCACAGGGGTGCGGACAGGGATGCGGACAGGGACATCGCCATGGAGCCCAGCAGCACGCAGGACACCGGACCCGGCCCCGAGCGCCGAGCCCGGCGTGGGCGGTTCGCCGTGGGGGCGCTCGTCGTCGGGGCCGTCGTCCTGACCGCCGCCGGCGCCTTCGCCGGTACGGTGATCAAGTCGCCCGCCCAGGTCGCGGCGGACGCCGCCCCACCTCCCGCCGACGTGCTCACCGCCCCCGTCGAGCGGCGGGTTCTGCACGAGACGGTCGTGCTGCGGGGCACCGTCGCCGCCGGGCAGACCGTGCAGGTGGCGCCTGTTGCGACCGGTGGTGAGGGTGGGGTGGCCGTTGTCACCAAGGTGCCGTTCGCGGTGGGGGCGGCGGTGCGGGCGGGACAGGTGCTCCTGGAGATATCCGGGCGGCCCCTCTTCGTCCTGCCGGGGCACCTGCCCGTCTACCGGGACCTCAAGCCGGGGGCGACCGGTGACGACGTCGCCCAGCTCCAGAGCGCGCTCGCCTCGCTCGGACTCGGGCGGGGCGGTGACCCGTCGGGGACGTACGGTCCGGGGACGAAGGTCGCCGTGGAGGGGTTCTACGCCGCCGCCGGATACGACCCGCGCCCGGCTGTGGACGACGGCGGCGCCGGCGTGGCTGCCGCCACCTCCGCCGTGACCTCCGCCGAACGGGCCGTCGAGGACGCCCGCGACGCGCTCGCCGAGAACAAGGACGAGGCCCAGAGGAAGAGCCTGCGCAAGGCGCGGGACCGGGCCGTCGAGGACCTGGCCGAGGCCCGTACCGCGCTCGGCACGGTGTGGGCCGCCGCCGGGCCGATGGTCCCCGCCGGGGAGGTCGTCTTCGTGGAGCGCTTCCCCGCCCGCGTGGCGTCGACCGCCGTACGCCCCGGGTCGCCGGTCTCCGGCACGCTGATGTCCCTCTCCTCCGGCCGGCTCCTCGCCCAGGGCTACCTCCAGGACCACCAGAAGGGCATGGTCCGCCCCGGCCAGAAGGTCCGCGTCGTCGACGAGGTGACCGGCACCGAACTCACCGCCCGGGTCGGGACCGTCGCCCCCACGCCCACCACCCCCCGCACCGCGCAGGAGGGCACCGGCCAGGAGGAGGGGCAGGAGGGCGCCGCCCCCGACAAGGGCCCGGCCGGCTATCTCTTCACCGCCGTCCCCGACAAGGAGATCCCGCCCGCCCTCGCCGGCCAGGACGTACGGCTCACGATCGAGGCGGCGTCCACGGACGGCGAGGCCCTCGTCGTCCCCGTCACCGCCGTTTCGGCGGGCGCCGACGGCCGGACCCTCGTCACCGTCGTGGCCGGCGACGGGCGGCGTACGCCCGTGGAGGTGCGGACCGGCACCCTCGGCGACGGGTACGTCGAGGTCGTCCCGCTCGCGGCGGGAGCCTTGAAGGAGGGTGCCGAGGTGGTGACCGGCGTGCGGGACAGCGGTACCGCTGACGGGCGGGGGCAGGAGTGAGCCCCGTCATGGAGTTCCGGGGCGTCGGCCTCACCTACCCCGGGCCGCCACCCGTCCACGCCCTCCGGCCCTGTGAACTCTCCGTCGACGTGGGGGAGTTCGTCGCCGTCGTCGGGCCCTCCGGCTCCGGCAAGTCCACCTTCCTGAACGTCGCCGGGCTCCTCGACGCCCCCACCGAGGGCACGTACCTCCTCGACGGCATCGACACGGCCGCCCTCTCCGACGCCGACCGCACGGCCCTGCGCGGCCGCCGCATCGGCTTCGTCTTCCAGGCGTTCCACCTCATGCCGCACCGCAGCGCCACGGAGAACGTGATGCTCTCCATGGTGTACTCGGCCGTGCCCCGCGCCGAGCGCCGCACCCGGGCGAGGGACGCGCTGCGACGCGTCGGCCTCGCCCACCGCTTCGACGCGCTCCCCGGCCGCCTGTCGGGCGGCGAGCGCCAGCGCGTCGCCATCGCCCGCGCGCTCGCGGGCCGGCCCTCGCTGCTGCTCTGCGACGAGCCGACGGGCAACCTCGACTCCGGCAACGCGGACACGGTCCTCGCGCTCCTCGGCGAACTCCACGCCTCCGGCATGACGGTCGTCGTCATCACCCACGACCGGGACGTCGCCGCTCGGGCCGGGCGCACGGTGACGATCCGCGACGGCATCCTGAGCGAAGAGCGGGCGGCCGACGCGCCCGGGGCTGACGCGCCCGGGGACGGCATACCCCGGGCCGACGCGCCCCGGGACGGCACACCCCAGGCCGACGCGCCCCGGGACGGCGTACACCGCCCCGAACGGGACCCCGCATGAGAATCATCCGCCCCCGGTCCGGCCGGGTCGTCGAGCCCTCCCGCCTCGCCGCCCGCGACGCGCTCTCCGAGGCCGTCGCGGGCATGCTCCAGCGTCCCGGCCGCTCGGTGCTCACCGCCCTCGGCACCGTCCTCGGCGTCGGCACCTTCGTTGCGATCCTCGGCCTGACCGCGACCACGTCCTCCCGGATCGACTCCCGGTTCAACCTGCTGACCGCCACCGAGGTGACCGTCGAGGACATCGCGCGGGAGCAGAACGAGTTCGCGGGCCCCGGCTTCCCCGCCGACGCGGACGCCCGGATCCAGCGGCTCGGCGGCGTCCGGGACGCCGGGGTCTACTGGACGGTCCGGCTCGGCCCCGACGTCACCGTCCGCGCCGCCCCCGTGGGCGATGGCGCGGACGGCGTACCGGTCGACGTGGTCGCCGCCTCGCCCGGCGCGCTCCGGGCCGCCGTCCCCCGCCTCGCGCAGGGCCGGCTCTACGACGAGTTCGCCTCGTCGAAGGCGCAGCCGGTCGCCGTCATCGGGGCGACCGTCGCGGCCCGGCTCGGCATCACCACCCTGGAGACCCGGCCCGCCGTGTTCATCGGGGACGAGCCGTTCGTCGTGGCCGGCATCGTCGACGACGTCGAACGCCGGCCGGACGTCCTGATGTCCGTGAGCGTGCCCCGGACGACCGCCGAGCGGATGTGGGGGCCGCCCGGGGCCGGGGAGGCGCGGATGCTCGTCGCCACGGAGACGGGGGCCGCCCGGCAGATCGCGGACGAGGCCCCGGTCGCGCTGCGCCCGGACCATCCGGAGTACCTGAAGGCCGTCCCGCCGCCGGACCCGAGGACGCTGCGGGCCGGTGTGACCGGCGACCTCGACCAGCTGTTCCTGCTGCTCGCCGGGATCTGCCTGGTCATCGGCGCGGTCGGCATCGCCAACACCACCCTGGTCGCGGTCCTGGAGCGGACCGGCGAGATCGGACTGCGGCGCGCCCTGGGCGCGCGGGGGCGCCACATCACCGTCCAGTTCCTCACGGAGTCCGGGGCCCTGGGCGCGGTCGGCGGGCTCGTCGGGACGGCGATGGGCGTCTGTACGGTGATCGGGGTGGCGCTCGTGCGGGACTGGACCCCGGTCGTCCACCCCACGGTCGTCGTCGCGGCCCCCGTGATCGGACTGGCCACCGGGGTGGTGGCCGGTCTCTACCCGGCCTGGCGGGCCTCCCGGATCGAACCTGCCGAGGCACTCCGCCACTGACCGGAGCCGGAGCCCGCACCCGATCCGGCGCCCGAGCCCGAGTCCGTACGCGAGCCCGCGCCCGATCCGGAGACCGCGTCCGATCCGGCGCCCGAGCCCGAGTCCGTACGCGAACCGGCGCCCGGTCCCGCGCCCGGTCCCGTACCCGTCCCCGATCCCCCGGAAGACGGCCTGAACGCCCGCCGGTAGTCGCTCGGCGAGACCCCCACCGTCCGGGTGAAATGTCGCCGCAGATTGGCCGCCGTGCCCAGCCCGCTGCGGTCGCCGATCTGCTCCACCGGCAGATCGGTCGACTCGAGCAGGGTCTGCGCCCGCGCGACCCGCTGCTGGAGCAGCCACTGGAGCGGTGTGGTCCCGCAGGTCTCCTGGAGTCTGCGGTGGAAGGTCCGCGGGCTCAGCCGGGCCCGCCGGGCCAGGTCCTCCACGGTCAGCGGTTCGGCCAGGTGCTCCGTCGCCCACTGGAGGACCGGGCCGAGGCTGTCGTCGTCGCTGGGCGGCAGCGGCGCCTCGATGAACTGCGCCTGCCCGCCGGTCCGGTGGGCAGGCACCACGAGCCGCCGGGCCAACTGGCCCGCCACGCCCGCGCCGAGGTCCTTGCGGACCAGGTGCAGGCACAGGTCGAGCGCGGCGGTGGCACCGGCGCTGGTCAACACCGATCCCTCGTCCGTGTAGAGCACGGAGTCGTCCACGATGACCTCGGGGTACCGGGCGGCGAGCCGCGCGGTGTGCTGCCAGTGCGCGGTCGCACGCCGGCCGTCGAGGAGCCCGGCGGCGGCGAGCGCGAAGGCGCCCGTGCACAGGGAGACCATGCGGGCGCCGGAGTCGGCCGCCGCGCGCAGGGCCGCGACCAGCTCGGCGGGCACCTCCTCGCCGTCGTCGACGACCGCCTCGGGCACGGACGGCACGATGACCGTGTCCGCGCCGACCAGCCCGTCGAGGCCGTGCGTGACGCGCAGGGAGAGCGGTCCCGGTGCCGGCGCCGCCGTCAGGTCGCCGCAGAGCCGCAACTCGTACCAGGAATCGGCCAGATCCGGCTGTGGGATGCCGAAGACCGCGGACGCGAGGGAGATCTCGTACAGCTCCCAGAGGGTGAGTCCGACCCTGCCGTCCGGTACGACGGCGATGGCGACGACCCCCGCGCCCGTACGCGTACCCGCTCCCGCCCCTGCACCCATGACCGCCAGGCTATGGCAGGAACCGTGCGCACAGGGTCAGTTCTGCCACTGTCGGCCGGATCCCGCCGCTGCGAGCGTGGAACCCATGAGCAGCAACCAGAACACCGCCACCGCCACCCCCACCCCCACCCCCACCCCCACCCCCGTCACCGTCATCGGCCTCGGCCAGATGGGTGCCGCCCTCGCCTCCGCCCTCCTCGCCGCCGGCCACCCCACCACCGTCTGGAACCGCACCGCGGAGAAGGCCGAGCCGCTCGCGGCCCGGGGAGCGGTCCGCGCCGCGAGCGTCGCCGAGGCCGTCGCGGGGGCGGAACTTGTCCTGATCTGTGTCCTCGACTACCCGGCCGTGCGCGAACTGCTCGCCCCCGCCGCCGCGGCTCTGCGCGGCAAGACCCTCGTGAACCTCACGACGGGCTCGCCCGAGCAGGCCCGTACGGAGGCGGAGTGGGCGGCGGAGCACGGCATCGGCTACCTGGACGGCGGGATCATGACGACCCCGCCCGGCATCGGCGACAGCGCCAACATGATTCTCTACTCGGGGTCCCCGGAGCTCCTCGCCGCGCACCGCCCGTCGCTGGCCGCGCTCGGGGACCCGGTCGACCTCGGCGCGGACGCGGGACTCGCCTCGCTGTACGACGCCGGGCTCCTCGGCCTCATGTGGTCGGTCTTCGGCGGCTGGCTGCACGCGACGGCGCTCGCGGGCGCGGACGGGGTGACGGCCGCACGGTTCACGGAGGTCTCGAACCGCTGGCTGAAGACCGTCTCCTGGTTCATGAGCGGCTACGCGGAGCAGATCGACGCGGGGGAGTACCCGGGGGACGACGCCACCATCGACGTGCAGGTGGCGGCCATCGGCCACCTGCTGCACGCGGGGGAGGCCCGGGGCGTGGACGGGCGCCTGCCGCGCCTGCACCTGGATCTGATGCGCTCGGCGGTGGAGTCCGGTCATGGCGGCGACAGCTACGCGCGCCTCATCGACGCTTTCCGACCGACGGCGCATTCCGGCTGACGGTACATTCCGACCGACGGCACATTCCGGCCGATAGGAACATTACGGAAGCCACGTCTCAAGCAGGACAAAAGCGGAAGGACCGTCTCTCCCCCGAGGAGTGACGGCCCTTCCGCTCACGTGGTGCGTCGGATCAGAGGATCCGGACGGCGCCCGACGGGGTGTCCCAGTCGAGCGAGCGCTCGACGACGCCCGTGGACGGGTTCTGCGCGCCGATGTACTTGCCGCCGCCGACGTAGATCGCGACGTGGTACGAGCCGCTGCGGCTGCCCCAGTACAGGACGTCGCCCGGCTGGAGGTTGCTCAGCGAGACCGAGGTGCCGCGGCTCGACTGGTCGCCGGAGATGCGCGGCAGGTCGATGCCGGCCGAGGCGTAGGCGGCCTGGACGAGGCCGGAGCAGTCCCAGGAGTTGGGGCCGGTGCCGCCCATGACGTACGCGTCGCCGACCTGGGCGCGCGCGAAGGCCACGATCGCGGCGGCGGTGCCGGAGGGCGCCTGCGTCTCGGTGCTGCTGCCCGCGGAGGAGCCGCCGTCCGAGGAGGAGGAACCGGTGGAGCCGGAGCCGTTGGAGTCGGAGTCCGAGACGGTGGAGCCGGTGTTGCCCGAGGTCGTCGAGGTGGTGGAGAGCTGGGTGCGCGCACGGTCGCGGGAGGCGCGCTCCTCGGCGTCCTTGCGCTCCTGCTCGGCCTGAGCCTTGGCCTCGGCCTCGGCGCGGGCCTTCTCGGCGCGCTCGGCCTCGGCCTTGCGGTCCGCCTCGGCCTTGGCCTTCTTGGCCTCCTTGGCGGCCTTCTGCAGGGCCGCGTTCTCCTGGGCCTGGAGGCTCTGGTCGAGGGCCTCCTGCTGGGACGTCTCGGCCGAGGCGGCGACGGCGCTCGCCAGGCCCGCGGTGTCGAGGGATCCGAGCGTGGGCATTTCGATGGTCTCGGTCACCGGCTCGGCATTCGCCGGCCCGGCAGCACCGGCCACCGCGATGGTGCCGAGGACGCCACCGGCAACTCCGGCACGGAGCGCGAGCTTCGAGGCGCTGCGGCGGGGCTTCCGGTGGCTGGGTATGTGAGCGGTGTGGGACATGGGAACAACCGCTATCAGGGCTTGGTGGTTCCCTTCAAGAAACGTGGGCTGCGCCACAGTTGCCCCAGGAGCGGCTGAATCCGCTTCTCTGGCGCCCTTATTGACGCCGTAACGGGCAAATCGGGCACGCGTCATCGCGCCCTTGATCATGTGTTTTCAATAAAACGTCCGAATTGCCCGTCACTTACCATCTCTTCACCTGAGTGGCCAAGCCCCGCTTTCCCAGGCCCCTGTGCGACGTGACGCAGGTCACAGCCGAGCTCGTGAACGGGTGCACGCGTCCACCTCCGTACGCCGGACCCCCCGACCGGGCGACGCGCGCTTCCTTTATCACCTTGATCCATCCCATCGCCAATTTGCCTGTATGGGCCATGGCTTGATAGTGCGACACCCCCTCCGAGCAGCGACTTCCGGTACGGATGTCACATCTGGTGATCACCTGGGCGCTTCGCGCAACAAGATCACCGCTCATCCGGCTTCATGATCCTTCGTCAGGTGGTGGAGATCACAAACTCGTTGCTGTACCCCGTGTCGCAGATCACAGAGGGGCGGGCATAAGATGCGGGGCAGCCGGGCTTGTGAACTGCCTCACATGGGGGCGATCTTTCACGGTCCGGTCGTGCGATCCAACGGTCAAGGACGACTGGAAGGAGCGAGGAGCGTGAATGCGTACGCGCCCGTCCTCGTGCTCGGTGCCCTGGGTGCGGGGTTTGCGATCTTCTCCGTGGTCATGGCCACGCTTATCGGGCCAAAGCGGTACAACAGGGCAAAGCTTGAGGCGTACGAGTGCGGCATCGAGCCGACACCCACTCCCGCCGGAGGCGGCCGCTTCCCGATCAAGTACTACCTGACGGCGATGCTCTTCATCGTCTTCGACATCGAGATCGTCTTCCTCTACCCCTGGGCGGTCACCTTCGACGCCCTGGGGCTTTTCGGGCTCGTGGAGATGCTGCTCTTCGTGCTCACCGTCTTCGTCGCCTACGCCTACGTGTGGCGTCGCGGCGGCCTGGAATGGGACTGAGGGGCTGAGGGGCACCTATGGGACTCGAAGAGAAACTCCCGAGCGGCTTTCTGCTGACGACGGTCGAACAGGCCGCGGGCTGGGTGCGCAAGGCGTCCGTGTTCCCCGCGACGTTCGGCCTCGCCTGCTGCGCCATCGAGATGATGACCACCGGCGCAGGCCGGTACGACCTGGCCCGCTTCGGCATGGAGGTCTTCCGCGGCTCGCCGCGCCAGGCCGACCTCATGATCGTCGCCGGCCGCGTCAGCCAGAAGATGGCGCCCGTGCTGCGGCAGGTCTACGACCAGATGCCGAACCCCAAGTGGGTCATCTCCATGGGCGTCTGCGCCTCATCGGGCGGCATGTTCAACAACTACGCGATCGTGCAGGGCGTCGACCACATCGTGCCCGTCGACATCTACCTGCCCGGCTGTCCGCCGCGGCCGGAGATGCTCCTCGACGCGATTCTCAAGCTCCACCAGAAGATCCAGACCTCCAAGCTCGGCGTGAACGCCGAGGAGGCGGCGCGCGAGGCGGAGGAGGCGGCGCTCAAGGCGCTGCCGACCATCGAATTGAAGGGTCTGCTCCGGTGAGTGACGAGACACCCAACCCCGAGAAGGAGCTGAGCGAGCAGAACCTGCCGGGCCAGCGCGGGGAGCACGGCGAGGAGGTACGCCTCCAGCGTGGCATGTTCGGCGCCAACAACGGCGGCGACACGTCCGGTTACAGCGGCCTCGTCCGCTCCATCCGGCTCCCGGGGCCGGCCTCCCGCCCGTACGGCGGCTGGTTCGACGAGGTCGCCGACGAGCTCGAAGGCGCACTGGAGGAGCAGGGACTGCTCCCGGAGAACGCCATCGAGAAGACGGTCGTCGACCGCGACGAGCTCACGTTCCACATCGAGCGCGAGCACCTCGTCCGGGTCGCCCGGACCCTGCGCGACGACCCGGCGCTCCGCTTCGAGCTCTGCACCGGCGTCTCCGGCGTCCACTACCCCGGGGACAAGGGCCGCGAGCTGCACGCCGTCTACCACCTGCGCTCGCTCACCCACGGCCGGCTGATCCGCCTGGAGGTCTCGGCGCCCGACGCCGACCCGCGCATCCCGTCCCTCGTCGCCGTCTACCCGACGAACGACTGGCACGAGCGCGAGACGTACGACTTCTTCGGCATCGTCTTCGACGGCCACCCCGCCCTCACCCGGATCATGATGCCGGACGACTGGCAGGGCCACCCGCAGCGCAAGGACTATCCCCTCGGCGGCATCGCCGTCGAGTACAAGGGCGCCCAGATCCCGGCTCCGGACCAGCGGAGGTCGTACTCGTGAGCACTTCCCACGCGTCTCCCCGCGAGACGACAGAAGGCGCCGTCTACACGGTGACCGGCGGCGACTGGGAAGAGGTCGTCCAGTCCGCCGCCAAGGCCGACGACGAGCGCATCATCGTCAACATGGGCCCGCAGCACCCGTCCACCCACGGCGTGCTCCGGCTCATCCTGGAGATCGACGGCGAGACCGTCACCGAGGCCCGCTGCGGCATCGGCTACCTCCACACCGGCATCGAGAAGAACCTCGAATACCGGACCTGGACGCAGGGCACGACCTTCGTCACGCGCATGGACTACCTGACCTCGTTCTACAACGAGACGGCGTACTGCCTCGGCGTCGAGAAGCTCCTCGGCATCACCGAGCAGATCCCCGACCGGGCGAGCATCATCCGCGTCCTGCTCATGGAGCTCAACCGGCTCTCCTCCCACCTGGTGTGCATCGCCACCGGCGGCATGGAGCTCGGCGCCACCACGATCATGATCTACGGCTTCCGGGACCGCGAGATGATCCTGGACCTGTACGAGCTGATCACCGGCCTGCGCATGAACCACGCGTTCATCCGCCCCGGCGGCCTCGCCCAGGACCTGCCGCCCGGCGCCGTCGACGCCGTCCGCGAGTTCGTGAAGACCATGAAGAAGAACCTGCCGGAGTACGACAAGCTCGCCACCGGCAACCCCATCTTCAAGGCCCGCATGCAGGACGTCGGCTACCTCGACCTCACCGGCTGCATGGCCCTCGGCGCCACCGGCCCGATCCTGCGCTCCGCGGGCCTCCCGCACGACCTGCGCAAGACCGACCCGTACTGCGGCTACGAGAACTACGAGTTCGACGTCCCGACCGCCGACACCTGCGACTCCTACGGACGCTTCCTCGTCCGCCTGGAAGAGATGCGGCAGTCGCTCCGGATCGTCGAGCAGTGCCTCGACCGCCTCGCCCCGGGACCGGTCATGGTCGGCGACAAGAAGATCGCCTGGCCCGCGCAGCTCGCGCTCGGCCCCGACGGCCTCGGCAACTCCCTCGACCACATCAAGAAGATCATGGGCACCTCCATGGAGGCCCTGATCCACCACTTCAAGCTGGTCACCGAGGGCTTCCGGGTCCCGGCCGGGCAGGCCTACGCGGCCGTCGAGTCACCCAAGGGCGAGCTCGGCGTGCACGTCGTCTCCGACGGCGGCACCCGCCCCTTCCGGGTCCACTTCCGCGACCCGTCCTTCACCAACCTCCAGGCCATGGCCGCGATGTGCGAGGGCGGCCAGGTCGCCGACGTCATCGTCGCCGTCGCCTCCATCGACCCCGTGATGGGAGGCGTCGACCGATGACGGAGAACGTCAGCCTGGGGATGCCCCAGCTGCCCGCCCCCGCGTACCCGGCCGAGGTCCACGAGCGCCTGACCGAGGACGCGAAGGCGATCATCGCCCGCTACCCGGACTCCCGCTCCGCACTCCTGCCGATGCTGCACCTCGTGCAGTCGGAGGAGGGCCACGTGACCCGTACCGGCATGCGGTTCTGCGCCGAACTCCTCGGCCTGACCACCGCCGAGGTCACCGCCGTCGCCACCTTCTACACGATGTACCGGCGCAAGCCCTCCGGCGACTACCAGGTCGGCGTCTGTACGAACACGCTCTGCGCGGTCATGGGCGGCGACGCCATCTTCGACGAGCTCAAGGCCCACCTCGGCGTCGGCAACGATGAGACCACCGAGGACGGCAAGATCACCCTTGAGCACATCGAGTGCAACGCGGCCTGCGACTTCGCACCCGTCGTGATGGTCAACTGGGAGTTCTTCGACAACCAGACCCCCGAGTCCGCCAAGAAGATGGTGGACGACCTGCGGGCCGGCCGGACCGTCGAACCCACCCGCGGCGCCCCCCTCTGCACCTTCAAAGAGACGGCCCGCATCCTCGCGGGCTTCCCGGACGAGCGCCCCGGCGCCGTCGAGGCCACCGGCGGAGCCGGCCCGGCCTCCCTCGTCGGCCTGCGCCTGTCCAAGGGCGAGCCGCTCCACCACCGAATCGTTCACCCGCGCGGTGAGGCAACCCGTCAGGAGGGGGAGTGATGACCTTGGCGGCCGAGATCGACAACAGCAGCCCCGAGAAGCTTCTCGCCCCCGTCCTCTCCGCCTTCTGGGACCAGCCCAACTCCTGGACCCTGGAGACCTACGAGCGGCACGAGGGATACCAGGGCCTCAAGCGGGCCCTCGCGATGAGCCCCGACGACCTCATCGCGTACGTCAAGGAATCCGGGCTCCGCGGCCGCGGCGGCGCCGGCTTCCCCACCGGCATGAAGTGGCAGTTCATCCCGCAGGGCGACGGCAAGCCCCACTACCTCGTCGTCAACGCCGACGAGTCCGAGCCCGGCACCTGCAAGGACATCCCGCTCCTCTTCGCCAACCCGCACTCCCTCATCGAGGGAATGATCATCGCCTGCTACGCGATCCGCTCCGAGCACGCGTTCATCTATCTGCGCGGCGAGGTCGTCCCCGTCCTGCGCCGCCTCCACGAGGCAGTCCGCGAGGCCTACGCGGCCGGCTACCTCGGCCGGAACATCCTCGGCAGCGGACTGAACCTGGACATCACCGTGCACGCCGGCGCCGGCGCGTACATCTGCGGCGAGGAGACCGCCCTCCTCGACTCGCTCGAAGGGCGCCGCGGCCAGCCCCGGCTGCGACCCCCCTTCCCCGCGGTCGCCGGTCTGTACGCCTGCCCCACTGTCGTGAACAACGTCGAGTCCATCGCGTCCGTTCCCGCGATCCTCCAACGCGGCAAGGAATGGTTCACCTCGATGGGCAGCGAGAAGTCCCCGGGCTTCACGCTCTACTCGCTCAGCGGGCACGTCGTCTCGCCCGGCCAGTACGAGGCCCCCCTCGGCATCACGCTGCGCCAGCTCCTCGACATGAGCGGCGGCATGCGGCCGGGCCACCGGCTCAAGTTCTGGACCCCCGGCGGCTCCTCCACCCCCATGTTCACCGAGGAGCACCTCGACGTGCCCCTCGACTACGAGGGCGTCGGCGCCGCCGGATCCATGCTCGGCACCAAGGCCCTCCAGTGCTTCGACGAGACCACCTGCGTCGTCCGCGCCGTCACCCGCTGGACCGAGTTCTACGCCCACGAGTCCTGCGGCAAGTGCACACCCTGCCGCGAAGGCACGTACTGGCTCGTCCAGTTGCTCCGCGACATCGAGGCCGGCAAGGGCGTCATGGCCGACCTCGACAAGCTCAACGACATCGCCGACAACATCAACGGCAAGTCGTTCTGCGCCCTCGGCGACGGCGCCGCCTCGCCGATCTTCTCCTCGCTCAAGTACTTCCGCGCGGAGTACGAGCAGCACATCACGGGCAAGGGCTGCCCCTTCGACCCCGCCAAGTCGACCGTCTGGGCCGACCGGCGCGCAGACCACACGGAGGTGAACGCATGACAGTCACCACGTCTGCCCCCTCCGGGGGCGGCGAGGCGGCGCTCCCGCCCCAGGACCTCGTCACGCTGACCATCGACGGCATCGAGATCTCCGTCCCCAAGGGGACGCTGGTCATCCGCGCCGCCGAACAGCTCGGCATCGAGATCCCGCGCTTCTGCGACCACCCGCTCCTCGACCCCGCCGGCGCCTGCCGCCAGTGCATCGTCGAGGTCGAGGGCCAGCGCAAGCCCATGGCCTCCTGCACCATCACCTGCACCGACGGCATGGTGGTGAAGTCGCAGCTGACCAGCCCCGTCGCCGAGAAGGCCCAGCACGGCGTGATGGAGCTGCTGCTCATCAACCACCCGCTGGACTGCCCGGTCTGCGACAAGGGCGGCGAGTGCCCCCTGCAGAACCAGGCCATGTCCCACGGCCAGTCGGAGTCCCGCTTCGACGGCCACAAGCGGACCTACGAGAAGCCGGTCAACATCTCCACGCAGGTGCTGCTCGACCGCGAGCGCTGCGTCCTGTGCGCCCGCTGCACCCGCTTCTCCAACCAGGTCGCGGGCGACCCGATGATCGAGCTGATCGAGCGCGGCGCGCTCCAGCAGGTCGGCACCGGCGAGGGCGACCCCTTCGAGTCGTACTTCTCCGGCAACACCATCCAGATCTGCCCGGTCGGCGCCCTCACCTCGTCCGCCTACCGCTTCCGCTCCCGCCCCTTCGACCTGGTCTCCTCGCCGTCGGTCTGCGAGCAGTGCTCCGGCGGCTGCGCCACCCGCACCGACCACCGGCGCGGCAAGGTCATGCGGAAGCTCGCCGCCGAGGACCCCGAGGTCAACGAGGAGTGGATCTGCGACAAGGGCCGCTTCGGCTTCCGGTACGCGCAACAGCGCGACCGGCTCACCACCCCGCTCGTCCGCAACGCCGAGACCGGTGAGCTCGAAGCCGCGTCCTGGCCCGAGGCGCTGGAGGCCGCCGCCCGCGGGCTCGTCCGCGGCCGCACCGGCGTCCTCGCCGGCGGCCGGCTGACCGTCGAGGACTCCTACGCGTACGCCAAGTTCGCCCGGGTCGCCCTCGACACCAACGACATCGACTTCCGGGCCCGGGTCCACTCCGGAGAGGAGGCCGACTTCCTGGCCTCCGCCGTCGCCGGCCGCGGACGCGACCTGGACGGCACGGGCGTCACGTACACCTCGCTCGAAGCCGCCCCGGCCGTCCTCCTCGTCGGGCTGGAGTCCGAGGAGGAGGCCCCCGGCGTCTTCCTGCGGCTCCGCAAGGCCTGGCGCAAGCACGGGCAGCGGACCTACGCGGTCGCCTCCCACGCCACCCGCGGCCTGGAGAAGTCGGGCGGCACCCTGCTGCCCGCCGCCCCCGGCACCGAGACCGAGTGGCTCGACGCGCTCACCTCCCGGGTCGGCCTCGAAGGCGACGGACTCGCCGCCGCCGAGGCCCTCCGCCAGGACGGCGCCGTCATCGCCGTCGGCGAGCGCCTCGCGGGCGTGCCCGGCGCGCTCACCGCCGCCCTGCGGGCCTCGGCCGCCACCGGCGCCCGGCTCGTCTGGATCCCGCGCCGTTCCGGCGAGCGCGGAGCGGTGGAGGCGGGCGCGCTCCCGGCGCTGCTGCCCGGCGGCCGGCCCGCGACCGACCCGCGCGCGCGGGAGGAGGTCGCCGTCGCCTGGGGCGTCCGCGAACTCCCGCACCGCTACGGCCGCGACACCGGCCAGATCCTGGAGGCCGCCGCCACCGGCGAGCTCGCCGCGCTGCTCGTCGGCGGCGTCGAGGTCGCCGACCTGCCCGACCCGGCCCGCGCGCGGGAAGCGCTCGACGCGGCCTTCGTGGTCTCCCTGGAGCTGCGGCCCGGCGAGGTCACCGACCGCGCCGACGTCGTCCTGCCGGTCGCCGCCGTCGCCGAGAAGCCCGGCACCTTCCTCAACTGGGAGGGCAGGGCCCGGCTCTTCGAGGCCGCGCTCAAGCCCGAGCAGATGACGAGGACCCTGTCGCCGTCGGACGCGCGCGTGCTCCACATGCTCGCCGACGCCATGGACGCCCACCTGGCCCTGCCCGACCTCCGGTCCGCGCGACGCGAGATCGACCGGCTCGGCCGCTGGACCGAGGAGCGGGCCTCCGAGCCCACCGAGCCCGGTCAGGCCGCGCCCCGGCCCGGCGACGGCGAGGCCGTCCTCGCCGGACACCGGCTCCTCCTCGACCTCGGCCGCCTCCAGGAGGGCGACACGGCCCTGGCCGGTACCCGCCACGCGGCGGTCGCCCGGCTGTCGGCCGCCACCGCCGCCGACACCGGCGTCAAGGACGGCGACACGCTGGAGATCACCGGCCCGGCCGGCTCCGTCACCTTCCCCCTCCAGGTCACCGAGATGCCCGACCGCGTGGTCTGGCTCCCGCTGAACTCGACCGGGGCCGGCGTCTACTCCGACACCGGAGCCCACCCCGGCGACCTGGTCCGCATCGGCGGCGTCACCACGACGGAGGTCCCGGCATGAACACCCTCCTCGCCGCCGAAGACCTGTCCATGTTCGGCACGGACCCCTGGTGGCTCGTCGCGATCAAGGCCGTCTTCTGCTTCGCCTTCCTGATGGTCACCGTGCTCTTCTCCATCGTGTGGGAGCGCAAGGTCGTCGCCTGGATGCAGCTGCGCGTCGGCCCCAACCGGCACGGCCCCTGGGGCCTCCTCCAGTCCCTCGCGGACGGCATCAAGCTGATGCTCAAGGAGGACCTGATCGTCAAGAAGGCCGACAAGGTCGTCTACGTCCTCGCCCCGATCATCGCCGCCATCCCGGCGTTCATGGCGATCGCCGTGATCCCCTTCGGGCCCGCGGGCAACGAGGTGTCGATCTTCGGCCAGCGCACGGCGATGCAGCTCACCGACCTGCCGATCGCGATGCTGTACGTCCTCGCGGTCGCCTCCGTCGGCATCTACGGCATCGTCCTCGCCGGCTGGTCCTCCGGCTCCACGTATCCGCTCCTCGGCGGTCTGCGCTCCTGCGCCCAGATGATCTCGTACGAGATCGCCATGGGCGCGGCCTTCGCCTCCGTCTTCCTCTACTCCGGGTCGATGTCGACCTCGGCGATCGTCGAGGCGCAGGCGGACCGCTGGTTCGTCATCCTGCTGCCGGTGTCGTTCATCATCTACATCGTCACGATGGTCGGCGAGACGAACCGCGCCCCCTTCGACATGCCGGAGTCCGAGGGCGACCTCGTCGGCGGCTTCAACACCGAGTACTCGTCCATCAAGTTCGCGATGTTCATGCTCGCCGAGTACGTGAACATGGTGACGGTCTCGGCCGTGTCGGTGACGCTCTTCCTGGGCGGCTGGCGGGCCCCGTACCCGGTCTCCACCTTCTGGGAGGGCGCGAACCACGGCTGGTGGCCGATGCTCTGGTTCGTCCTCAAGGTGCAGCTGCTGCTCTTCTTCTTCATCTGGCTCCGCGGCACCCTGCCCCGCGTCCGCTACGACCAGCTGATGAAGCTCGGGTGGAAGGTCCTCATCCCGGTCTCCGTGGTCTGGCTCATGCTCGTCGCCACCGTCCGGGCCCTGCGGAACGAGAACATCGGCTTCTCCAACATCGTCCTGTACGTGGCCGGTGCCGTCCTCGGACTGCTGCTGCTCTCCTTCCTCTTCGACACGTTCCGCGACAGGAAGGCGAAGGCGGAGGCGGGCGAACCCGCCGACGCGCCGGCCTTCGACCCGATGGCCGGAGGCTTCCCCGTACCGCCCAAGCCCGGACAGTCCCTGCCGCCCGTGCCCCGGCGCAGGCCGCGGCACGAGGGGGACCTCGTTGTCAGTGGCGCCTCCGATACTGCTACTGCGAGTGAGGGAAAGGAGACGGACGGTGTCTGACTTCCAGAATCCGGTGGCCGGCTTCGGCGTGACCTTCAAGGCCATGTTCAAGAAGCGGCTGACCGAGCAGTACCCGGAGCAGCAGAAGACGACGGCGCCCCGCTTCCACGGCCGGCACCAGCTCAACCGTCACCCCGACGGCCTGGAGAAGTGCGTCGGCTGCGAGCTGTGCGCCTGGGCCTGTCCCGCCGACGCCATCTACGTCGAGGGTGCGGACAACACGGACGAGGAGCGCTACTCGCCCGGCGAGCGCTACGGCCGCGTCTACCAGATCAACTACGCCCGCTGCATCCTGTGCGGGCTGTGCATCGAGGCCTGCCCCACGCGCGCGCTGACGATGACCAACGAGTTCGAACTGGCCGACTCCTCCCGCGAGAACCTGATCTACACCAAGGAGCAGCTCCTCGCGGGCCTGGAGGAGACGATGGTCGACTCGCCGCACGCGATCTTCCCCGGCATGACCGAGCAGGACTACTACCGGGGCCTCGTCACCGAGGCCGCGCCCGGGACCGTCCAGCAGGTCGCCGTCTCCAAGGGTGAGCAGGGCGAGCCGGAGGGGGCGGACGCATGAGCGCGAACCTCGCGGCGTACACCACGTCGAGCGGCGAGGCCTTCCAGTTCTGGGTCCTCGGCACCGTCGCCCTCGCCGGCGCCCTCGCCACGATCCTGATGAAGAAGGCCATGCACAGCGCGCTGTCGCTGGCCGGCACGATGATCATCCTGGCGGTCTTCTACCTCGCCAACGGCGCGTACTTCCTCGGCATCGTCCAGATCGTCGTCTACACCGGCGCGATCATGATGCTCTTCCTCTTCATCGTCATGCTGGTCGGCGTCACGGCCGCGGACTCCCTGAAGGAGACCATCAAGGGCCAGCGCTGGTGGGCCGCGGCCTGCGGCCTCGGCTTCGGCATCCTGCTGATCGCCGGCATCGGCCAGGCCTCGCTCACCGAGTTCAACGGCCTCGGCGCGGCCAACTCCGCGCGCGGCGGAAACGTCGAGGGCCTCGCCGCCCTCATCTTCACCAAGTACGTCTTCGCCTTCGAGATCACCGGCGCGCTCCTCATCACCGCCGCCGTCGGCGCGATGGTGCTCACCCACCGCGAGCGCACCGAGCGGGCCCGCACCCAGCGCGAGCTCTCCGAGCAGCGCGTACGGCAGGGCACGCACGTGCCGCCGCTGCCCGCACCCGGCGTCTACGCCCGGCACAACGCCGTGGACGTCGCCGGCCTGCTGCCCGACGGCTCCCCGTCGGAGCTCACCGTCATGCAGACCCTGCGCAAGCGGGGCCAGATCCGGGACGTGTCCAGCGAGGCGCTCGCCGACCTCAAGGCCCTGGAGCAGCGCTCCGAGGAGCGGCTCGGCCGGGACCGGGACGAAGAGGAGGCCACCCGGTGAACCCCGTCAACTACCTGTATCTCGCGGCCCTGCTGTTCACCATCGGCGCCGCCGGGGTACTGATCCGGCGCAACGCGATCGTGGTCTTCATGTGCGTCGAGCTCATGCTCAACGCCTGCAACCTCGCGTTCGTCACCTTCTCCCGCATGCACGGCAACCTCGACGGCCAGATCATCGCGTTCTTCACGATGGTCGTCGCCGCCGCGGAGGTCGTCGTCGGGCTCGCGATCATCGTGTCCGTCTTCCGTGCCCGCCACTCGGCCTCGGTCGACGACGCCAGCCTGATGAAGCTGTGAGGGGCTGACCCGTGGAAAATCTCATTGCGCTGCTCGTCGGGGTACCCCTGCTCGGCGCCGCCATCCTGCTCTGCGGCGGCAAGCGGCTCGACAAGTCCGGGCACTGGCTCGGCACCCTGCTCGCGGCCGCATCCTTCGCCATCGGCCTGGCGCTCTTCGCCGACATGCTCGGCAAGAGCGCCGACGACCGGGCGATGCACCAGCGGCTGTACACCTGGATCCCGGTCGAGAACTTCCAGGCGGACATCGCCTTCCAGCTCGACCAGCTGTCGATGACCTTCGTCCTGCTGATCAGCGGGGTCGGCACGCTCATCCACGTGTACTCCATCGGCTACATGGAGCACGACGAGCGCCGCCGCCGCTTCTTCGGCTACCTCAACCTGTTCGTCGCGGCGATGCTCCTGCTCGTCCTCGCCGACAACTACCTGCTCCTGTACTTCGGCTGGGAGGGCGTCGGCCTCGCCTCGTACCTCCTGATCGGCTTCTGGCAGCACAAGCCCACCGCGGCCACCGCCGCGAAGAAGGCCTTCCTGGTCAACCGGGTCGGCGACATGGGCCTGTCGATCGCCATCATGATCATGTTCACCACCTTCGGAACCTTCGCCTTCGGGCCGGTCCTGGCGTCGACCGGCGAGGCCTCCCAGGGCACCCTGACCGCGATCGGCCTGATGCTGCTCCTCGCGGCCTGCGGCAAGTCGGCCCAGGTGCCGCTGCAGTCCTGGCTCGGGGACGCGATGGAGGGCCCGACCCCGGTCTCGGCCCTCATCCACGCGGCCACGATGGTGACCGCCGGTGTCTATCTGATCGTCCGCTCCGCCGACATCTTCAACGCGGCGCCGGACGCGCAGCTCGTCGTCACCGTCGTCGGCGCCGTCACGCTCCTCTTCGGTGCGATCGTCGGTTGCGCGAAGGACGACATCAAGAAGGCGCTCGCCGGTTCGACGATGTCGCAGATCGGCTACATGATCCTGGCGGCCGGCCTCGGCCCCATCGGCTACGTCTTCGCGATCATGCACCTGGTGACGCACGGCTTCTTCAAGGCCGGGCTCTTCCTCGGCGCCGGTTCGATCATGCACGGCATGAACGACGAGGTCGACATGAGGAAGTACGGCGGCCTGCGGAAGTACATGCCGGTCACCTTCGTCACCTTCGGCCTCGGCTACCTCGCGATCATCGGCTTCCCCGGTCTGTCCGGCTTCTTCTCCAAGGACAAGATCATCGAGGCGGCCTTCGCGAAGGGCGGCACCGAGGGCTGGATCCTCGGCTCGGTCACCCTCCTCGGCGCGGCCATCACCGCGTACTACATGACCCGCGTGATGCTGATGACCTTCTTCGGCGAGAAGCGCTGGCAGGACGACGAGAACGGCAACCCGCCGCACCCGCACGAGTCGCCCAGGTCCATGACGATCCCGATGATCCTGCTGGCCGTCGGCTCGGTCGCCGCAGGCGCCTACTTCGAGTTCGCCGGCTTCGTCGAGTGGCTGGAGCCGGTCACCGGCTTCGCCCACGGCCACTCGCCGCTCAGCGCCGCCGCCGTCACCACCGCCACCGTCGCCGTCATGGTGATCGGCGTCGGGCTGGCCTACCTCCAGTACGGGCGCAGGCCCGTCCCGGTGGTCGCCCCGCGCGGCTCGCTCCTCACCCGGGCCGCCCGCCGCGACCTGCTCCAGGACGACTTCAACCACGCGGTCTTCGTCACGGGCGGCACGCACCTCACCCGCTCCCTCGTCTACGTCGACCACTCCCTGGTCGACGGCGTCGTCAACGGCACCGCGGCCGCCGTCGGCGGACTCTCCGGCCGGCTGCGCAAGCTCCAGAACGGCTACGCCCGCACGTACGCGGTCTCCATGTTCGGAGGTACTGCGGTGCTGATCGCCGCGACCCTGCTGATGAGGGCGGTGTAACTCCCATGTCCTTCCCGCTCCTTACGCTGACGGCAGCGGTGCCGGCGGCCGGTGCGATCCTCACCGCCGCCGTCCCCGCCGCCCGTCGCACCGCCGCCAAATGGCTGGCGCTGCTCGTCTCGCTCGCCACGCTGGTGCTCGCCGCCGTCGTCTTCGTACGGTTCGAACCCGGCGGCGACCGGTACCAGCTGACCGAGAACCACGCCTGGATCAAGGACTTCGGAGTCCGCTACGAACTCGGCGTGGACGGCATCGGGGTGGCGCTCATCGCGCTCACCGCGCTGCTGATCCCCTTCATCATCCTGGCGGGCTGGCACGACGCCGACCCCCTGGAGACGAAGTCCCCGCGCTGGCGCCCGACCCAGGGCTTCTTCGCCCTGATCCTCATGGTCGAGGCGATGGTGATCCTCTCCTTCGAGGCCACCGACGTCTTCCTCTTCTACGTCCTCTTCGAAGCCATGCTCATCCCGATGTACTTCCTCATCGGCGGCTTCGGCGACCGGGCGCACTCGGGCTCCGACGAGAACGCGGCGGCCCAGCGCTCGTACGCGGCGGTCAAGTTCCTGCTCTACAACCTGGTCGGCGGCCTCATCATGCTGGCGGCCGTCATCGGGCTCTACGTGGTCGCGGGGAACTTCTCGCTCACCGAGATCGCCGCGGCGCGGGCCGACGGCTCGCTCGACATGGCGACCAACACCGAGCGGCTGCTCTTCCTCGGCTTCTTCTTCGCCTTCGCGGTGAAGGCGCCGCTCTGGCCGCTGCACACCTGGCTGCCGAACGCGATGGGGGAGGCGACCGCCCCGGTCGCCGTCCTCATCACCGCCGTCGTCGACAAGGTCGGCACCTTCGCGATGCTCCGCTTCTGCCTCGGGCTCTTCCCCGAGGCCTCGAAGTGGGCCACCCCGGCGATCATCGTCCTCGCGCTCATCAGCATCGTGTACGGGGCGCTGCTCGCCGTCGGCCAGCGGGACATCAAGCGGCTGGTCGCCTACGCGTCGATCTCGCACTTCGGCTTCATCATCCTGGGCATCTTCGCGATGACCACCCAGGGCCAGTCCGGTGCCACGCTCTACATGGTCAACCACGGCATCTCGACGGCCGCGCTGATGCTCGTCGCCGGCTTCCTGATCTCCCGGCGCGGCTCGCGGCTCATCGCCGACTACGGCGGCGTGCAGAAGGTCGCCCCGGTGCTCGCCGGGACCTTCCTGATCGGCGGCCTCGCGACCCTGTCGCTGCCCGGACTGGCGCCGTTCGTCAGCGAGTTCCTGGTCCTGGTCGGCACCTACGCCCGGTACCCGGTGGCGGGCATCATCGCCACCACCGGCATCGTCCTCGCCGCGCTCTACGTCCTCGTCCTGTACCAGCGGACGATGACCGGGCCGGTGAAGGAGGAGGTGCGCGGGCTGCCGGACCTGCGCGTGCGTGAACTGGCGGTGGTCGTCCCGCTGATCGCCGTCCTGATCTTCCTCGGCGTCTTCCCGAAGCCGCTGACGGACATCGTCAACCCGGCGGTGCAGCACACCATGTCCGACGTCCAGCAGAAGGACCCCCAGCCCACCGTGCCGAACGTGGAGGCCGCCCAGTGAGTACAACGGCTGTCCACAGCCTGTGGACGACGGCGGCGGTCGAGCCGCTGAACAAGATCCCGGCACCGCACATCGAGTACACGCAGCTCTCGCCCGTACTCATCGTGCTGACCGCCGCGATCCTCAGCGTCCTCGTCGAGGCCTTCGTGCCCCGCAAGGGCCGGTACGTCGCCCAGGTCTTCCTGTCGGTCCTCGCCCTCGCCGCCGCCTTCGCCGCCGTCGTCGGCCTGGCGGCCGGGGGCTACGGCTCCACCAAGGCCCAGATCGCGGCCATGGGCGCCATCGCCGTCGACGGACCCGCCCTCTTCCTCCAGGGCACCATTCTCCTCGCCTCGATCGTGTCGGTCTTCACCTTCGCCGAGCGCAGGCTCGACCCGGCCGACCACGGCCACAAGGTCGACTCCTTCGCCGCCGAGGCCGCCGCCGTCCCCGGCAGCGAGCAGGAGAAGGCGGCCGTCAAGGCCGGCTTCACCACCACCGAGGTCTTCCCGCTCGCACTGTTCGCGATCGCCGGCATGCTGGTCTTCCCGGCGGCCAACGACCTCCTGACGCTCTTCGTCGCCCTGGAGGTCTTCTCCCTCCCGCTGTACCTGCTCTGCGCCGTCGCCCGCCGCAAGCGGCTGATGTCGCAGGAGGCGGCCGTCAAGTACTTCCTCCTCGGCGCCTTCTCCTCGGCGTTCCTGCTCTTCGGGATCGCCCTGCTCTACGGCTACGCGGGCTCCGTCTCGTACGCGACGATCGCCCGCGTCGTCGACGGCGCTGTCGTCTCCGTCGACCCGGCGCTCGCCGGCACCATGGGCAACGACGTCCTGCTGCTCATCGGCTTCGCCATGGTCCTCGCGGGGCTCCTCTTCAAGGTCGGCGCCGTGCCGTTCCACATGTGGACCCCGGACGTCTACCAGGGCGCCCCGACCCCGGTCACCGGCTTCATGGCCGCCGCGACCAAGGTCGCCGCGTTCGGCGCGCTGCTCCGCCTGCTGTACGTGGTGCTGCCGGGCCTCACCTGGGACTGGCGGCCGGTCATGTGGGGCGTCGCGATCGTCACCATGCTGGGCGGTGCGATCGTCGCCATTACCCAGACCGACATCAAGCGGCTCCTGGCCTACTCGTCCATCGCGCACGCCGGATTCCTGCTGGCCGGTGTCATCGCCGCCACCCCCGCCGGCATCTCGTCCGTCCTCTTCTACCTGGGGGCGTACTCCTTCGTGACGATCGGCGCGTTCGCCGTCGTCACCCTGGTCAGGGACGCGGGCGGTGAGGCCACCCACCTCTCCAAGTGGGCCGGTCTCGGGCGCCGTTCGCCGCTCGTCGCGGCGGTCTTCGCAGTCTTCCTGCTCGCCTTCGCCGGCATTCCGCTGACCTCCGGCTTCTCCGGCAAGTTCGCGGTCTTCAAGGCGGCGGCGGACGGCGGCGCGGGCGCGCTCGTCGTGGTCGGCGTGCTCTCCTCGGCGATCGCCGCGTTCTTCTACATCCGAGTGATCGTGCTGATGTTCTTCAGCGAGCCGAAGGCGGACGGCCCCACGGTCGCCGTGCCCTCGGCCCTGACGACACTCACCATCACGGCGGGCGTCGTGGTCACGCTGGTGCTCGGCCTCGCGCCGCAGTACTTCCTGAACCTGGCGAACCAGGCGAGCGTCTTCGTCCGGTAGGCGTCACGCGCGCGTGCGGGGCCCGGCTCGAAGCGAGCCGGGCCCTTCGGCGTACCCGAGCCGGCGCGGCCGGTGACGCGGGGCCTCCTGACAGGGGGCGGTTCGCGTGGGATCGTGGATCGCCGAATGGTCTGTACCTGTCGGGGAGGATTCCGTGCGTGGGACCGCGGTTTTAGCCGGGGAGCCGCCGGTGCACCGGTTGGAGGTGCGGCTGCCGGAGCGGGTGCCGTTCGCGGCCGGGGGGTTCGATGCGATGGGGCCGATGTCCCGGGCCGACTATCCGCACCGGCACACGTTCTACGAGATCGTGCACGTCGTCGAGGGGACGGGCGTGCACGTGCTCGACGCGGAGCGGTTCGTCCTCCGTCCTCCCCAGCTGGGGGTGATCCTTCCCGGGCAGGTGCACCGGTGGGAGGGGGTGCGGGGGCTCGAAGGGTCCCTCGTGCTGTTCACGCCCGAGTTCCTGGTGGGCGGCGTCGGGGACGAGGAGCTGCTGCGGCGGCTCGGCGAGCGGCCCTGGGTGGATCTCGACCGGAGCGCGCACGAGCGGACCTCGTTGCTGATGGGGGAGCTCGCCGAGGAGTACCGGGGCGGGGACGACGGGTTCGCCGGGGTGCTGCGGTCCTTGCTGCACGTGTTGCTCGTGCGGGCCGCCCGGGTGCCGGGCGGGCGGGTCGTGGTGCCGCCGCAGGGGCTTGCCGGGGAGTTCCTGCGGATCGCGTCCGACGCCGGGGTCGGCGGGGTGTCCGTGCGGGAGTGTGCCGGGCGGCTGGGGGTCACCCCGGGGTACCTGACCGAGCTCGTGCGGGCCGCCACCGGGCGGACCCCCGCCGTACTGCTGCGGGAGGCGCGGGTGCGGGAGGCGCAACGGCTGCTGGTGGCCACCTCGCTGTCGGTGCGGCAGGTGGCGGCGCGGGTCGGGTTCGAGGATCCGGCGTACTTCTGCCGCTTCTTCCGGCGGGAGGCGGGACGCAGCCCGGGGGACTTCCGAAAACACCATGACGGCCCCGTTCCGTCCATCGAAGACGGCGGCGTCCCCGCCTAGGTTCGTTGCCGAACCCCCTCAGCCCCCACGCGAGGAGCAGGCAGGCATGGACAACGAAACCAGCACCGGGCACGTCACCCGCAAGGCGGTGCTGCGCGCCGCGCTCGCCGCCGGTATGGCGGCGCCCGCCGTGCTCATGGGCGTCCCGGCGCTCGCCCGTACTCTCACCGCCGGCGAGGCGGTGCCCGCGCTCACCCCGGCGTGCGACGACGGTGACGACCCGACTCCGCCGCAGACCGAGGGCCCGTACTTCAAGCCCAACTCGCCGCGAAGGACCAGCCTGTTGGAGGCCGGGACCCCGGGGATCCGGCTCACCGTCAGCGGCTATGTCTTCGGGCTCGCCTGCAAGCCGATACCGGGCGTCCTGCTCGACTTCTGGCAGGCCGACACCAACGGCGCCTACGACAACTCCGGATTCCGCTTCCGCGGCCACCAATTCACCGACGCGCGGGGCGCCTTCGCGCTCACCACGATCGTCCCCGGCCTCTACCCGGGCCGCACCCGGCACCTCCACGTCAAGCTCCAGGCCCCCGGCCGGCCCGTGCTCACCACGCAGCTGTACTTCCCGAACGAACCCCGCAACAACACCGACACGATCTTCGACCCGCGGCTCCTGATGACCGTCCGGGACGCGGGCGGGGCCCGGGAAGCCGCCTTCGACTTCGTCCTGAACGTGCCGCAGGACCCCGGCCCCAGCCCGACGCCGAGCCCCACGGGGACGCCCGGCGGCACCTGGGCCGCCGGGACCGCCTACCGGGCCGGGGACACCGTCACGTACGGCGGCCCGGGCTATGTGTGCCTCCAGGCACACACCGCCCAGGCCGGCTGGGAGCCGCCGAACGTCCCCGCCCTCTGGCGCCTGCGCTAGCGGTCAGGCGGAAGGAAGTCAGGCGGAAGGAACGATCCGGCCCCGGACCTCGCCGAGACCCACCCGCGTGCCGTCCGGGCCCGGTGCCCAGGCCGTGAGCACGACCTCGTCGCCGTCCTCCAGGAACGTCCGCTTGCCACCGGCCAGTTCGATCGCGTCCCGGCCGTTCCAGGTGAGTTCGAGCAGCGAGCCGCGCTGGCCCACCTCGGGCCCGGAGACCGTCCCGGAGCCGTACAGGTCACCCGTGCGCAGCGAGGCGCCGTTCACCGTCATGTGGGCGAGCTGCTGGGCCGCCGTCCAGTACATGGTGGCGAACGGCGGCTCGGCCACGGCCTCGCCGTTGATCTCCACCGTGATCCGCACGTCGAAGCCGCCCGGCTCCTCCTCGGCCGCGTCGTCCAGGTACGGAAGGAGCGGGAAGTCCCGCGCGGGCGGGGCGGTCCGGGCGGCGTCCAGCGCCTCCAGGGGCGTCACCCAGGCCGCCACCGACGTCTGGAACGACTTGCCGAGGAACGGGCCGAGCGGCACGTACTCCCAGGCCTGGACGTCCCGCGCCGACCAGTCGTTGAGCAGCGACAGGCCGAAGACGTGCTCCCGGAAGTCGCCGAGCGCGACCGGCTTCCCCAGCTCCGACGGGGCGCCGACGAGGAAGCCGACCTCCGCCTCGATGTCCAGCTTGATCGAGGGCCCGAAGACCGGGGCCGCGTCCGCCGGCGCCTTGCGCTGCCCGGAGGGGCGTACGACATCGGTGCCGGAGACCACGACCGTGCCCGCGCGACCGTGGTAACCGATCGGCAGGTGCTTCCAGTTGGGGGTCAGCGCGTCGCCGTCCGGGCGGAAGATCCGGCCCACGTTCGTCGCGTGGTGCTCGCTCGCGTAGAAGTCGACGTAGTCCGCGACCTCGTACGGCAGGTGCAGCGTCACCGCGTCCAGCGGGTACAGGAGCGGCTCGATGTCCGCCCGGTGCGCGGGCACCGTCACCCAGGCGGTGAGCGCCCGACGCACATCGCGCCAGGCGGTCCGCCCGGCCGCGAGCAGCGGGTTCAGGCTCGGCTGGGCGAGCAGGGCCGCGTAGGGCGAGCCGAGCGCGTGCGCCGCGGCGCCCGCGTCCAGCACGTACCCGCCGATCCGGACGCCGAGCCGGCGCCGCTCGGGCGCGTCGGCGGTGGTGAAGACGCCGTACGGGAGGTTGTGCGGGCCGAAGGGATCGCCCTCGGCCAGGTCGAGCGGGCTGTGCTCGGACATCTGTGCGTGCCTCGCTTTCCACGTGTGTGGGGGACACGTTACGGGGCCTGCCGCCGGGCGCTGATGACATGGATCACACAGAAAGTGCGGCCTCCGTGAGCAACTGTCCGGCTTCGCGCGATTTGCGTCCACGGTGGGTCTCGGACCCGGCGCCGAGCTGCGAAAACAGGTCTCCCGTAGGGCTGTTCCCGGTCATAGGATCACAGTGGTACCGCGCCGCGTGAAGCTACCGCAGGCGCGTGCCCCGCACTTCTCTCACCCTCCCTGACCAGGAAAAAGGTCCCGCACTGTGAAGATTCGCCGCATTCTCGCGACCGCCGTGGCGGCCGCCGTGACCACCCCGGTCCTGTTCCTCTCCGCCGCGCCCGCGTTCGCCGACACCAAGCCGACGCCCGCCTCGACGGAGAAGCCCGCCCCGGACGAGGAATCGGACGGCGACGACTTCGCCGAGTACGAGAAGCTGCTCGCCGCCGTCACCGCGGCGGAGGAGAAGCTCGAGGAGCTGGAGACCCAGCGCAAGGCGGTCGTGCAGGACCTCCGGGACGGCAACGTCGGCGAGGCCCTGAAGACCGAGCTCGCCGCGGCCAAGGCCGCCGTCGAGGCCGCCAAGACCGCGAAGACCACCGCCGACGCGGCACTCGTCACCGCCGAGGCGGCGCTGGCGAAGCTGAAGGAGACCGGCAGCACCGCCACGCCGGAGCAGATCGCCGCGGCCGAGCAGGCCGTCACCGACGCGAAGACCGCCGTCGAGGCCGCCGTCGCCGGCACGACCGCCGCCGACCTCCGCCTGAAGAACGCGGACCTCGCCGTCCAGAACGCGCGGGTCGCCCTCTCCCAGAAGGCCAGTCTGCTCGCCGCCGACATCGTGGTGGCCGAGCAGGACCTCGCCGACGCTGAGGCCGCCCTGGAGGAGTTCGAGGGCGGCGCGATCTGCGAGGAGGAGGAGATGGAGAAGGACCCCTCCCTCACGGTCGCGCTGAACGGGCCGAAGACGATCACCGCCGGCAGCAGCGCCGTCTTCTCGCTGCGGGTCACCAACATCTCCGACCGGACCCTGGAGTCGGTCCAGGCCTACGCCGGCGCCCTCCAGCTCCCGGAGTCCGGTGACGTCATCGACGACGAGACGGACTGGGAGAACCAGCTCATCCAGGTCGAGTGGTCCTCCGCCGACAACCTGGAGTGGACGGAGTTCACCGAGAAGTCCGACGCCATCGAGGTCGGCAAGCTGGTCAAGGGCGGCTCCGCCGACGTGAAGCTGCGCCTCACGGTCGATGAGGACGCTCCTGTCGGCAAGGGCGTGGCCTTCGCGGGCGGCGCGTACGAGACCAACGCCGACGACGCCTGCGGCATGGCCGAGGACGTCGCGACCGCCCACTTCGACATCCTCGCGGCCAAGGACGACAAGCCGACCCCGAAGCCCACCTCGGCGACGGAGTCCCCGGAGCCGTCCCCGTCGACCACGACGCCGACCCCGGCGCCGACCGTCACCTCCACGGGCAACGGCAACACCACCCAGCAGGGCGGCTCGTCGAACACCGCGGTGAACAACGGCGCCCTCGCCGCCACCGGTGCGAACGACACCCTGCCGCTCGGCCTCGCCGCCGCCGGGGCCGTCGTCCTCGGCGCCGGCGCGCTCGTCTTCGCCCGCCGCCGCAAGGCCGGCGCGAACGCGTAAGTCACGGCGAAGGCGCCCGCACCGACCCCGGTGCGGGCGCCTTCGCGCGTGTCCGGAAGCCGTCCTCAGCCCGCCGTGCGCGGGATGCTCTTCTCCCAGGTGCGGTGGAAGACGACCTCGCCGCCCTCCTTGCACACCACCTCGTTCGCGGTGTGGAAGGCGTCCGCGTCGCAGGAGATCTCCGAGCGCGTGTCGACCGTGACGTCCCAGGCCATCTCCGGCCGGTGCAGCCGGATCGACCACTCCGAGCGGGTCCGCGCGGACAGCGGGTCGCCCTCGTCGATCGTGTACGTCTCCACGGCGTCCTCGGTGAACTCCAGGCCGTCCGGGTACACCCGCGTCCCGCCGTACTTCGGGTCGACCTCCAGCTTCCACTCGCCCTTCGCCACGTCCCGCACCACGACCCGCTCAGGCCGCGGCTCCTCCAGGGTGCGCGGGTAGGCGACGCCCAGCGGCTCGGACTGCTCCGGCTCCTCCCACTGGACGGCGTCCTCCGTGTGGCGGCGGACCGGCAGGGTGAGGGAGGAGCCCGCGGGGTCGAGCGTGAAGCCCTTCGCGTCCGGCTGCGGCCAGATCCACGGCCAGTACGTGGAGGAGACCGCGAGCCGCACCCGGTGGCCGGGCGGGAAGGTGTGCCCGATGCCGTTCAGCTCGAAGACGAAGCTCTCCCACTCGCCGATCTGCGCCTCCACGGCCCGGTCGCGGCCGTAGCGGGCGGAGAAGTTCAGCGCGCCGCGCGTGACGAGAGTGGACGAGCCGTCGGGGGCGATGTCGCAGAGCCGGGCGACGACCTGACCGGTCGGCGCGGGCGTCTGCAGGTGGAGGCTCACGGACGGGCGGCCGAGGATCTCGATGGGGCCGCCGTCCTCGGGGACGGGGAAGTCGAAGCAGGCCGAGTGGGCGTCCTCCTCGCGCTGGTCCGGCGGCAGGTCGGCGTCGTTGCCGAAGGGGAAGAACCGGCCGGCGTCGATGCCGGTCTGCTGCGGGGAGTCGACGACGACCGGGGCGCCCTGGAAGGCGTACGTGACGGGGGTGACGTTCGGCGACGGCCAGGCGGGGTCGGTGACCCAGCGGCCCGGCAGCTCCTCGTACACGGTGGCTGGCGGGTGCGTCTCGCTGATCCAGGCGCGCAGCAGCGGCTCGGCCATCACGTCGTTCTCGACGCCCTTGAGGTGGTGGTCCCACCAGCGCAGGGTCTCCTGGAGGAAGCCGATGGCGGGTCCGGGCGGCAGGCCGCGGTCGGGGTACTGGTGGGACCAGGGGCCGATGATGCCGCGCACCCGGTCCTGGGGGAGGTGCTCGGCGAGCCGCAGGACGGTGTCCCGGTACGGGTCGTGCCAGCCGCCCACGGCGAGGACGGCGGCCCGGATCGCGGAGTAGTCCTCGCAGACGCTGCCGTGCCGCCAGTACGCGTCGCGGGTCTGGTGGGCGAGCCAGGTGTGGATGAGCGGGTCCACGGCCTCCAGGCGCTTCAGCCACCGCTCGCGCCACTCCTCGCCCGCGTACCGCGGGTCGGGCGGCCGGCAGACGAAGGCGAGCATCGTGGCCGCCCAGGCGTGCATGTCGACGCCGAGGACCGAGCCGCCCATGTAGTGGACGTCGTTGTCGTACCGGTCGTCGGTGGAGCAGACGGTGACGATCGCCTTGAGCGGTTCGGGGGCGAGGGCGGCGATCTGGAGCGAGTTGAAGCCGCCCCAGGAGATGCCGAACATGCCGACCTTGCCCGTGCACCAGGGCTGCTCGGCGAGCCAGTTCACGACGGCCACGCCGTCGGCGAGCTCGACGGGGTCGTACTCGTCGCCGGGGAGGCCCTCGCTGTTGCCGTGGCCGCGGACGTCGACCCGTACGGAGGCGTAGCCGTGGCCCGCGTACCAGGGGTGCCGCTGCCAGTCGCGGGGCGCGGTCCAGTCGCTCAGGCGGTACGGCAGGTACTCCAGGAGGGCCGGTACGGGCTCCTCGGTGACCGGGCGCCAGATCCTGGCGTACAGCCGGGTGCCGTCCGGCAGCGGGATGCGGACGTCCTCGTGGCGGGTCTCGTACGGGAAGTCGGTACGGATCTTCGGCTTCGGCATCAGGTCCCCTCGGGGTGGCCTCAGTGGACGGGGTGCATGGTGCGGCGCAGCCAGGGCGCCAGGGCGATCACGGCGAGGCCGACGAGGACGGCCACGGCGCCGTTCACGCCGAAGTACACGGGCTTGGAGACGTCGTCGTAGAGCTTCACGGTCTGGGCCTGGATGCCGTTGGCGAGCGCGAGCGAGAGGAACCACAGCGACATCGTCTGGCTGGAGAAGGCCTTCGGGGCGAGCTTGCTCGTGGCGGACATCCCGGAGGTCTCCAGGAGCACGTCGCCGAGGCCGAGCAGCAAGTACGAGCCGACGATCCACCAGGCGGCCATCTGGTACGTGTCGTCGGCGTGCCCGGAGGTCGGCAGGACCATCAGGAGGAAGGACAGACCGCCGAGGATCACACCGAAGGCGATCTTGTTGGAGGCGTGCGGCTGCCGGTGCCCCATCCGGGCCCAGACGGCGGCCACGACGGGCGCGAGGAGGACCTCGAAGGCGCCGAGGGCGGAGGCGTACCAGCTGGCCGGGAAGTCGAAGCCGAGGATGGTCGTGCGGGCGTTGGTGGAGGCCAGCAGGATCATCGTCGAGTACGCCTGGAAGAGGATGAAGTTGAACACCACCGAGGCCAGGAACAGCACGATGTACGGCTTGAGCCGGCCGCGCTCCTCGGCGGTGACCCGGGGGCTCCTGAACATCACCCAGAAGTAGACGACGGGCGCGATGACCGAGATCAGGGTCAGCAGGTCGACGAACCGGTCCATGGTCAGCCAGCCCGCGAGGGCGAGCGCCACGGCGACGACGGCCGTCACGACCGCCCCGACGGCGATCGTCCGGACGGCCCGGCGCATGGCGTCCGGGGCGAGCGCGAACTCGGCGGCGTGCTTGCGCCCGGCCAGGTGACGGCGGCCCGCCACGTACTGGATCAGGCCGAAGGTCATGCCGATCGCGGCGGCCGAGAAGCCCCAGTGGTAGCCCTTGTGGTCGGCGAGCCAGCCGGTGATCAGCGGGCCGGCGAAGGCGCCGATGTTGATCGCCATGTAGTAGAGCGCGAAACCGGCGTCGCGGCGGTCGTCGTCCGTGCGGTAGAGCTTGCCGACCATCGTCGCCACGTTCGGCTTGAGCAGGCCCGTGCCGGCGCTGATCAGGCCGAGGCCCACCCAGGTCATGGCGGCCGTCGGCACGGCCATGGCGTAGTGGCCGCAGGCGATCAGGATGCCGCCCCAGAGGACCGCGCGGTACGAGCCCAGGATGCGGTCCGCGAGCCAGCCGCCGGCCACCGAGACGAGGTAGACGAGCGTGCCGTAGGCGGCGGAGACCGAGGCGGCGGTGCCGGAGGCCATGCCGAGGCCGCCGTCGGAGACGCTCGCGGCGAAGTAGAGGACGAGGATCGCCTGCATGCCGAGGAACGAGAACCGCTCCCAGACCTCCAGGCCCGACAGAGTGAGCAGGCCCCGCGGATGGCCGAAGAACGCGTGATCGTCCTCCGGGGGCGGCTGCTCACTGTTCGGATCCGTATCGATTGCTGTTCGGGACAAAACGCCTACTCCTGGTCGTATGAGCTGATCACGAACATACCGGGGGTGACGGGAAGGCGCCCACGGTGATCGAAAGGTGACCGGATACGCTGGCTTGAGTGAATCGAGCGACACATCGACAATCCGTGTGATCGTGAGCAGTCCATGTGAACAATCCGTGTGATCGTCAGCAGGCGTCAGCAGACAGGAGACCCCCTCGTGACCGTCGTCGGGCCGTTCGGTCTTAGCGTGCGGGACCAGGCTCTTGAGGCCGATGTCCAGACCGGGTTGGCGGCTGTGGAGGCGGGCCTCCTGGACGCCACCAAGAGCGATGTCCCCTTCATCACGGAGGCCGCGCAGCACCTCGTTCTGGCCGGTGGCAAGCGGTTCCGCCCCCTGCTCGTGATGCTCGCCGCCCAGTTCGGCGACCCCTACGCGCCGGGCGTCGTGCCCTCCGCCGTGGTCGTCGAGCTCACCCACCTGGCCACGCTCTACCACGACGACGTCATGGACGAGGCCGACGTCCGGCGCGGCGTCGACAGCGCCAACACGCGCTGGGGCAACTCGATCGCCGTCCTGACGGGTGACTTCCTCTTCGCCCGCGCCTCGCACACGCTCGCGGACCTCGGCCCCGAGGCCGTACGGATCCAGTCCGAGGCGTTCGAACGGCTCGTGACCGGCCAGATCCTGGAGACCGCGGGACCGACCGACGGCCGCGACCCCGTCGACCACTACCTCGACGTCCTCGGCGGCAAGACCGGCTCGCTCGTCGCCGTCTCCTGCCGCTTCGGCGCGATGATGGCCGGCGCCGACGAGAGCGTCGTCGACATCCTCACCCAGTACGGGGAGCGGCTCGGCGTCGCCTTCCAGCTCGCCGACGACGTCCTCGACATCGCCTCCGACTCCCACGAGTCCGGCAAGACCCCCGGCATCGACCTCCGCGAGGGCATCCCGACCCTGCCCGTCCTGCGCCTGCGGGCCGCTGCGGCCGCCCACGGCCGCCCGGAGGACGTCGAGCTCGTCGCCCTCGTCGACGGCGACCTGACGGACGACGACCGGCACGCCGAGGTCCTGCGGCGCCTCCGCGTCCACCCGGCCCTGGAGCAGGCCCGCAGGGACACCGTGCGGTACGCCGAAGAGGCGCGCGCGATGCTCGCGCCGCTGCCCGACGGGTACGCGAAGGCGGCGCTCCAGGAGCTGTGCGACGCGGTGGTCCACCGCGCGGGCTGAGGCTCCGCCGCACCCCCGGGGGTCCACCACGGGGGTGAGGGAATCTCAGGGTGGGGTCATCCCGAAGCAGTACGTGAGGTTGATCCCGGGGGCTGACGCTTCCGTGCCCCCGATTTGGTCAGATGGAGTCATCGACCACTAGGGCGCAGCACGGAGGAAGCGGAGACCATGGCAGACACCCGTAAGGCGAGCCGGTTCATCGTCCCGGTCGCGGTGGCAGGAGTGGCCGCGGCGACCATCGGGCTCGTCCCGGCACTGGCCGCGTCCGGTGACCCGGACCTGCCCGAGATCACGGCCCAGCAGCTCATCGAGAAGATCGCCGCCTCGGACACCCAGACCCTGTCCGGCACGTTCAAGATCTCCACCGACCTCGGTCTGCCCCTCGGCGGCCTGGCCGACCTCGGCGCCCTGGCCGGCGGCGGCGACGGCTCCTCCTCGGCGGACCCCACGGAGAAGCTCACCGAGCTCGTCTCCGGCACGCACACGCTGCGCGTGGCCGCCGACGGCCCCGACCGCCAGAAGCTGACGCTGCTCGACGGCTCCGACGAGTACAGCCTGATCCACAACGGCGACGACGTCTGGGCCTACGACAGCAAGTCCAAGGAGGTCTTCCACGAGAAGGGCGCGTCCGGCGCCCCGGAGGGCGTCGACGGCGACAAGCAGATTCCGGCCACTCCGAAGGAGATGGCGGACGAGATCCTCAAGGCGGCCGGCGACACCACGTCGGTCACCGTCGGCGGCACGGCGAAGGTCGCCGGCCGGGACGCGTACCAGCTGATGATCAAGCCGAAGCAGTCCGGCTCGACCGTCGAGTCGATCAGGATCGCCGTGGACGCGGCGACCGGCACCCCGCTGAAGTTCACCCTCGCCTCGGTCGAGGGCGGCAAGCCGGTCGTCGACGCGGGCTTCACCAAGGTCGACTTCGGCAAGCCCGCGGCCTCGGACTTCGACTTCAAGGTCCCGGAGGGCGCCAAGGTCACGGAGGGCGCCGCGGAGAAGGACGCCGCGGCGGAGCAGAAGCTCCCCGAGGACCTCGCGAAGGAGCTCGGCGGCCTCGGCGGCTTCGGCGACCTCGGGGAGGGCGGCGGCCTGAACGTCATCGGCGAGGGCTGGACGGCGATCGCGAAGCTCGACTCGGGCGCCCCGGCCCCCAAGACCGACGAAGCGCCGAAGGAGATCCAGGGTCTCCTGGACTCCTTCGGCGACAAGGTCACCGGGAAGTTCGGCTCGGGCACCGTCTTCAAGACGAAGCTCGTGAACGCGCTGCTCACGGACGACGGCAAGGTCTACGTCGGCGCGGTGACGCAGGACGCGCTGGTGAACGCGGCCAACGCCGGTAAGTAGCAGTTGGATTGGGACCCCGGGCGGGTCGGGGGCGATGGTCACCGACCCACCCGGGAGTTCTGCTTTCAGGCCGACGGGAACGTCAGCTTGAAGTTGTTGATGTAGCCCGTGTCGACGGAGGCCTTGTCCTGGACGCGGAGCTTCCAGGCACCGTTGGCGACCTCGGAGGAGGCGTTCACGGTGAAGGTCTGGACGATGTTGTCGGCACTGCCGCCGGCGCGGTTGCTCAGGCTGTAGACCGAGCCGTCGGGGGCGACGAGGTCGACGATGAGGTCACCGCGGTAGGTGTGGACGATGTCCACGCCGACGGCGAGGTTGGCCGGGGCGTTGCCCGTGATGCCGGTGACGTTGACCGTGGAGGTCACCGCGGCGCCGTTGTCCGGGACGGACACGTCGGCCGCGTTCTCGAAGACCGTGCCGGTCGGCGGCGTGGTCGTGCTGCCGGACAGCGTCCACACCGCGTGCGCGACCGCGTCGCTGTTGCGGTCCAGCGCGGTGTCGTTGATGTTCGACGTGGTGTCGCACGACGAGTGGTAGCAGCGGTCGAAGGCCGTGGCCGTACCGCCCCACTTCGACACCTGGGCACTGGTCTTGACCCGGCTCGCGCCCGTGAAGAGACCGCCGACGGGTATGCCGACGTTCTTGAACGAGGCGTGGTCGGAGCGGCCGTCGCCCTCGGTCTCGATCTCGGTCGGGACGCCGATGCCCGTGAAGTAGTTCTTGAAGGTCTGCTCGATCGTCGGGTCGTCGTCGTAGACGAAGTAGCCCGGGTTCGGCGAGCCGATCATGTCGAAGTTCAGGTAGCCGGAGAGCTTCGCGCGCTCCGCCGTCGGCAGCTGGCTGACGTAGTACTTCGAACCGACGAGGCCGAGCTCCTCCGCACCCCACCAGCCGAAGCGCAGGTGCTTGGAGGGCTGGTAGCCGGACCGGGCGACGGCGAGGGCCGTCTCCAGGACCGCGGCGGAACCGGAGCCGTTGTCGTTGATACCGGCGCCGGAGGTGACCGAGTCGAGGTGCGAGCCGGCCATCAGGACCTGGTTCGGGTCACCGCCCGGCCAGTCGGCTATCAGGTTGTAGCCGGTGGCGCCGCTGGAGGTGAACTGCTGGATGGTGGTGGTGTATCCGGCGGCGTCGAGCTTGGCCTTCACGAAGTCGATCGACGCCTTGTAGCCGGTACGGCCGTGGGCGCGGTTGCCGCCGTTGGCGGTGGCGATCGACTGGAGGTCCGTCAAGTGCTGCTTGACGTTGGCCAGCGGGATGTCGGGCGCGGCGGCGGCCGCCTGCGCCTCTGCACCGGCGGTACCGGTGAGACCGGCGAGCGCGAGGGCCGCGAGAGCGGCGACCGCGGTGACGCGTCTGGGCACGGAGATGTTCATGTGGGGGCTCCGGATTCCGAACGGGGATGGGACGGAACGTGCGAGACGCCTCGGGCTTGGGTGCCACGAGGCGCTGGAGCTGTGCGAGTGCATGTGCGGTGTTCAGTTGTTCTGCTGTGCGTGCTGAATGTTCAGTGAGAGTTTGACTCCGCGTCAAGAGCGGAAACCGGTCAGGTGCGTTCGCTCAACGGACAGAGGGGCGGAGATGGCGGCGATCCCCCCGGACCCGACCGGGGCGGGGGGAGTGGGTGCAGCCGCGCGCGGGGGAGAGAGGCCGCACCTCACCGAAGGGGCAGCTCGGCCCAGACCGTCTTGCGCGGCTCGGGCCCCCGCCGCACCCCCCAACTCCGCGCCAAGGCGCCGACGATCAGGAGCCCGCGCCCCGACTCGGCGCCCCCCGGCTCCCCGGCGACCGGGAGTCGGTCACCCCGCGTATCGGTGACCTCGATACGGAGCGTGTCCGCCGCCGCGAAGAGCTCGACCCGGAAGTCGCGTCCCGGGACCCGCCCGTGCGTCACGGCATTGGCCGCCAACTCGGCCACGATCTGCGCCGCCGGCTCCGTGATGGTGGGCAGCCCCCAGGCCCTCACCTGCTCGACCGCGAGGAGCCGGGCGAGCCGGGCACCTCGGCGGGTGGAGGACAACTGAAGGCAGAAATGGCGTTCACACGCCACCAGTTGACTGGTTTCACGGTTCATGGCACCCAGCCTGGCGGCGGCTGCCTACGCTGCCCATCGAACATGCCCTTACGTACGGTTACTGTCTTGCGGCTGTCCTGCGCTGTCTCGACTGTCTCGGACACCACCCCGGGTAGAGGGCCGCCACAAGGAGGTGGGCACGCATGAGCGTGGACGAGGTTGAGGGCGCGGTTGTCGACGACTCGGGGTGGGAGATCGACCCGGGCGACGAGTCGGGCAAGGCGGTCCTGGCCACGGTCGGCCGCCAGATCAGGATGTGGAGGGAATCGAAGGGTGTGCGGGTTGCCGACTTCGGTGACCTGACCGGCTACAGCGAGGACATGATCCGCAAGATCGAGCGGGGGGACCGCATCCCGCGCGCGGAGTTCCTGGACGACTCGGACAGGGTGCTGGGGGCGAATGGGCTGATCGCGGCGATGAAGGGCGATGTCGCGGAGGTCCGCTACCCGAAGCAGGTGAGGGACCTCGCGAAGCTGGAGAACCGGGCGGTCGAGTTCTGCATGTACTCCAACTTCGACGTCCACGGACTTCTCCAGACCGAGGAGTTCTCGCGAGCGATTCTGCGGACATGGCGCCCGGCCTACGGACAGGAGGAGCTGGAGCGCTATCTGTCGGCGCGAGTGGCGCGGCGCTCGGTTCTGGAGAAGAGCCCTGCGCCCGAGTTCTCCTTCATTCAGGAAGAGGTGTCGCTGAGGCGGCCCATCGGAGGGAGAATGGTGTTGCGTCGCCAGCTTGAACACCTGCTGGAAGTGAGTGAATTGCCCAGCGTTGACATTCAGGTGATGCCTACCGAGCGGGCCGATCACCCGGCGACGGGCGGTCGGATCGCGCTTCTCAAGTTCGGAGACGGAACGGCGGTGGGTCGCATGGACGGAGACTTCGGCGGTCGTCCTGTCTCTGACCTCAAGCGACTCCGGATGCTGGAGCTGCGCTATGGCATCATCCGGTCCAAGGCCCTCACTCCGGCGGAGTCACGGGACTTCATCGAGCAACTGCTGGGAGAGACATGATCGGCACCCCCGAGCTGAACTGGTTCAAGAGCAGCTACAGCGACAGTGGTAACGGCAACGACTGCATCGAGGTCGCGACTTCCCCCGGCACCGTCCACGTCCGTGACTCCAAGCGCACCGACGGCCCCCGACTCGCCTTCGGCCCGGCCGCCTGGGCGGGCTTCGTCGGGGCGTACGGCCGGTAATTCGGGCCGGTTGTCGCATGGTTGCGCGACCTTCACGGGCGGCAGGTTAGGTCATGATCATGACCTAACCTGCTCCCCGTGAGCGGAATAGACCTCGGCAACGGAATCGTCGGCGCCATCCTGGGCGTCGTCTTCGCGACCCTCTTCCAGCAGTGGACCCAGGACCTGTGGTTCAAGGTCAGGCGCCGCTCCGCCGGCGTCGTCCGCAGCCTCACCTACCGGCAGGAGCCGGGCCGTGCCTGGGCCGCGTTCTCCCTCGGCCCGCTGCACACCCCCGCCCTGATCGTCGAGGGCGACGGCGACCGGGCCATCGCTCCGGAATCCGTCCACGTCCAAGTCCTCGAAGGCGACGCCGAGTTGCCGGACGAGATGGTGGAGTGGCGGGACGAGATCGAGACCGAGGAGAGCCGGGCCGCCGAGGCCGGGGAACGCAGACCCGTCTGGAACGGGCCCCGGTACGCCGTCGAGTCTGTCGAGATCTCCCGTTCGGCCCTCGACGAGCAGTCCGAGGTCCACCTGCGGCTGCGGCCCACCGACTACTACACCTTCCTCGCCGCCCAGCAGCTCGACCGCCGCCTCCCGGACGGCACGACCCCGCGCGGGCGCTACCTCGACCCGGACGCGCCGCTCACCTCGCCCGCGTTCCTCCAGTGCAGCTTCGCCACCAACATCGCCGTCGTCACCGCCGACCACCTGCTCGTCGTCAGCCGCCGCAGCGACCGCGTCCGGATGGCCCCGGGACTGTGGAACTCCTCCGTCAACGAAGGTCTCTCCCGCCACATCGACTCCGCCGGCCGCAACGCCCCCGACCTGCACTCGGTCGCCCGCCGGGGCATGCGCGAGGAGCTGGCGATCGAGCCGCACGAGTACACGCTCACGCTCCTCGCCTTCGTCCTGGACGTCAGCAAGCGCCACTGGAGCGCGCACTTCTACGCCCGGCTCACCGACCTCACGGGGGAGCAGCTCCAGGCCCGCATGGGCAGGGGCGTCGCGGACCGCTGGGAGCACGGCACGATCGAGTACGTCCCGTTCCGCACGGCGGACGTCACCCGCTACCTCCTCTCCCCGGAACGGCTCCACCGCTGGGCCCCCCTGGCCCCGTCCCTCTTCCACCTGGCACTGGTGCACGTGCACGGGAGGGCGTCGGTGGAACGGGCGGAGGCGCAGGTGCTGCGGAGGTTGTAGGGCCTCTGGGGGTGGGCCTGCTTCGCGGGCTTCTGGTGCGGCCGCCCTCTTTCCGACGGCCACCCTTGACCCGGCGGCGGAGGCCGCCTTTTCACACTCGGAGGGCGGCCGGGGGGCGTGGCCACGCGGGGCTTCGGGCAGTCCACTGCGCCGTTGGCGGGTGGCGGGTGTGGGGGTGGGGGGTGGGTTCGCGGCGGGGGCGAGTGGGCCTCACCCGTGGCGCGTGGGTGCGCGGCAGTTGAATGGGGCAGCCGGGCGAGGCTTAGCGTCGAACGGTCGTCGCCTGGCCGGGACTCAGGCCCCGCTGGTCATTCCCGGTGGGTGGAGGCGTGCCGGGCATGCTTAACGTGCAGATACTCCGGGTAACCGGGGCCGGGAATGCCGCAAGGGCAGTCCTTTCGCCTTCCCTCGATGATCGATCTGTACGAATGACTCGCCTCACGCCTCGCGTCTCCTCTGTGGGAGCGGGACATGCCTCAACTCGCTTTGCCGTTGGGCGAGGTCGACTCCTTGCCTCCCCGACTGGGCGGCTCTGGTGCGAAGTCCGGTCCGCCGGTGGTCGCCTTCTCCCCCCACCGGGAGTGATCAGCGGGGCCTGAATCCCCACCAACTGACGGCCGTCGCCCGCTAAGCCTCGCCCCGCTGCCCCATTCAACGACCGCGCACCCACGCGCCACGGGTGAGGCCCACCGACCCCGACCGCGAACCCAGCCCCCACCCCCACACCCGCCACTCGCCTACGGCGCAGTGGACTGCCCGAAGCCCCGCGTGACCCCGGCCCCCGGACCGCCCTCCGAGAGTTGTTGCGCAGCTTCCGGCGCCGGGTCAAGGGTGGCCGCAGGCCATCGGCGGAGCCGACTTGCCCTTGACGCGGTGGTGGAAGCTGCGACTCTCGGAAAGAGGGCGGTCCCACCAGAAGCCCGCGAGAACCGCCCGCCCCCGGTGCCTCGGAAACCTCCCCCCCCCAGCTCCTCGTCCGAATTCCGCCAGCAGGGCGCCTTGGTCGCGCGTGAACCTGGGGGCATGAGCCTCCTTGCCACGTACCTGCCTCTTCCCGTCCCCTCTTCCGTCCTCGCCGAGTTGCGCCGCGTCGACGACGCCGGGCGGGAGTGCCGGCCCTTCGTCGCCCCCGAGGACGGCGGTCCCCTGCGCTGCTGTCTGCGGGCCGCCCGCGCCGGGGAGCGGATCGCCCTCGTGTCGTACGCCCCGCTGCGGCGCTGGGCCGCCGACGCCGGGGTCGACCCCGGGGCGTACGACGAGCAGGGGCCCGTCTTCGTACACGCCGAGGAGTGCGGCGGACCCGCGCCCTCGGAGGCGTACCCCTTCGTGCGCGCCGGCGTCCTGCGGGCCGTCCGGCGGTACGACGCGGCGGGGCGGATCGTCGGAGGGCGGCTGCTGGAGCTGTCCGAGGCCGCCGGTGAGGAGGTGGAGCGGGCGTTCGCCGAGGCCTTCGCCGATCCGGCCGTCGCCCTCGTGCACGTACGGGCCGTCGAGTACGGCTGCTTCCTCTACGAGGTGCGGCGGCCGTGACACCGTACGCACGGAAAAGCGGTGGCGGGTCGGGGCGCTGGGGTCGTAGTTTCGGAGGGTCTTCCGTCCGTGCGTTCCCGGTCCGGTCCCGCCTCCCTCGGCCCGACCCGCCCGGCCCTGCCCCTTAGAGAGGGTGTTGTATGCCCCGGCCCGCGCCGAGCGCGCCTCGACGCACCACCGCGTAGCCGTACTCCGAGGCCGCTCGGCCGACTCCTGCTGTTATCGACGATTCCTCAGCAAGGAGCCCCCGGGTGCCCATCACCTCCATCGACACCTTCCTCTGCGTGTGGTGCGGTCTGACCGTCCACGCCCACCCCGCCGACGGGCCGCGGCGCAACCACTGCCCGTCCTGCCTGCACTCTCGGCACGTCGTCGACCACGTCGACGGCGGGCCCAGCGAGTGCGCCGCCCGGATGACGCCCATCTCCATCGCCGTGCTCCGCAACGGCGACTGGCGGGTGATCCACCGGTGCGTCCGCTGCGACGAGCTGACCTCCAGCCCCGTCGCCGAGGACGACAACCGGCTCATCCTGATGCGGATGGCTGTCCGGCCGCTCGCGCAACCACCCTTCCCGCTCGAAGCGTTCGGGGAGCTGTGACATGGCGCGGCGCAAGAACGCCCGGGTCCGCCGCGTCGCCCAGCGGCGCAAGGACGTGCTCCACGGGCAGGGGCGGCATCACCGGTCGCACGACTTCCGGTGCGCCGGGTGCCGGCTCGACGTGTCCCTGTCCGCGCCCGGCACCGCCCACCGCAACCACTGCCCGAACTGCCTGGTCAGCCTGCACGTGGACCGCCGGGTGCCGGGTGACCGGGACGCGGACTGCCATGGGCGGATGGTGGCGCTGAGCGTCTCCGTGCGCCCGGACGGCGAGTGGATGATCGTCCACGAGTGCCTGTCCTGCGGTGAGTTGAGCGTCAACCGGATCGCCGGGGACGACAACGCCCTGGCCCTGATGCGGCTCGCTCTGCGGCCGTTGCGGGACCCGGGCGTCCCGGGTGCCGCGCACGAGGCGCTGCTCACCTTGTGAGCGTGTGACTGCGGGTGGGGTGGGGACCCCACCCCACCCGGCAGTCACTTCCTCACTGCACGCAGAATTCGTTCCCCTCCGGGTCCGCCATCACCACCCACGACCCGCCCTGCTCCGCCACCCGGCGCAGGACCGTGGCGCCCAGTCCCTCCAGGCGGGTCACCTCGGTGTCGCGGGTGCCGGGCTCGGCGTGGACGTCGACGTGGACGCGGTTCTTGACGGTCTTCGGCTCGGGGACCTGCTGGAAGAGGATCCGGCGGCCGAGGCCCGCGCCGTTGACCGGGTCCTTGGGGTCGTCCGGGTGGCGGACGGCGGCGAGGGTGCGCCAGCCGAGGCGTTCCTCGGGCGTACCGGGGTGGACGGTGGCGGTCTGGTCCGCGGGGACGGCCCCCGCGCCGAGCAGCTGCTCGACGAGGGCGCTGTGGTCCTCTTCCAGGTACCGGAGCGCGGCTGCCCAGAACGCTGCCTGGGCGTGCGGGTCGGAGCAGTCGATCACGAGCTTCCACTGGAGCGCAGTCATGTAACTACTTATACTGGTTACGTGACTCAGGCCGCCACCGGAACACGCCCGGGAATGACGCTCCAGCACCGCGACGGACAGAGGTTCCACTTCGACGCCGGGGCGCTGTGCCTGGAGCTGCTCCTCACCGGAGGCCCCGGCCCCGTCGCCGCCCGGTACGAAGTCCTCGACGACGTCCGGGGGCTCCACGACTGGATCAGGGACTGCCGCCTCGCCCCCGGCCCGGACGTGACCGTCACGCCCGCCGAACTGGCGGCCGTGCGGACGGTACGGGACGCCCTCTGGCGGCTGGCCCTCGCGCGCGCCGGGGGAGAGGCCTACGGCCCCGGGGACCTGGCGGCGGTCAACGAGGCCGCCGCGGGAGCGCCGCTCGCGGCCGTGATCCGCCCGGACGGCACCCGCGCCTGGGCCCCCGGAGCCACCGGGACCCGGCTCCTGGCCACGGTCGCCCAGGACGCGGTCGAGCTCCTGACCGGCCCGTACGCCGACCGGATCCGCGTCTGCGGCGCGGACGACTGCGCCCTGCTCTTCGCCGACACCTCGCGCCCGGGGCGCCGCCGCTGGTGCTCGATGGAACGGTGCGGCAACCGCCACAAGGTGCGGGCGCACCGTGCCCGTACCCCTTCGGAAGGGGAACCGTGATGCCCGTGGGACTGACGCGGGACGCCGGCTGGGAGATCGGCGTCTCCAGGACCCTGCCCCTGCCCGTCGCGGCCGTCTGGGACTTCCTCGTGAGCCCCGAGGGCCTGGCCCTCTGGCTCGGACCCGGCGCCGCGCTCCCCGCCGACGGCGACCCCGCCCTCCGCAGCCTCCGGCCCCGTGACCGGGTCCGCCTGTCGTACGGCGAGACCGTCCTCCAGGTCGCGGTCACCCCGGCGGGCGACGACCGGACCGTCCTCCGCTTCCATCAGGAGCACATGGCGAGCGCCGAGGAGCGCGAGCGGCAACGCGCCCACTGGAAAGGGGTGATGGGGGAGATCGTGCGGAGCCTCGGGTGACGCCGAGGGGAGGGCGGCAAGGCGAGGGCCGGGAGGAAAGGACGGGGAGGAAGGGCGAGGAGGACGGGCGAGGAGGACGGGCGGGGAGGGTCGGGCGGGGAGGAAAGGATGGGGAGGAAAGGATGGGGCCATGACTCGTGAATTCTCCACGGAGCCCGCCCTCCCCGCCGGTGCCATCGCCGGCTCCCCGCAGCCCGAACTCGCCGCCGATGGCGGCCTGGTGCTCCGTCCCTGGGACGACGCCGACGCCCCGGTCTTCCTCGCCGCCTACCAGGACCCCGCGATCCGGCGCTGGCACACGCGCAGGCCCGCGTCCGAGGACGCGGTCCGCGCCTGGTTCGAGGGGTACCGCCGGGACTGGGAGGGGGAGCGCGGCGGGCACTGGGCGATCGCCGCCGCCGACGGCGAGGTCCTTGGCCGGATCGCGCTGCGCGGCATGGACTTCGACGACGGCCTGGCCGTCTGCGCGTACTGGGTGCTCCCCGCCGCGCGGGGCGCGCGGGTCGCCTCCCGCGCCCTGAGGGCGCTCAGCGCGTGGGCCCTGGACGACATCGGGTTCCACCGCCTTGAGCTGGACCACTCGACCCGTAACGAGGCCTCCTGCCGGGTCGCCCTGGCTTCCGGTTACGCATGGGAGGGAACCAAGCGGAGCGCAGCCGTCCATGACGACGGCCGGCACGACATGCACCTGCACGCGCGAGTACGGGACGACGCGGGACGGTTCGGGCCACCGAAGGCGCCCTCGGCGTCGTAGGGTCGGGCCGCCGGGTCGTTGGTTTTCGGACACCGAGGAGAGCGCACGTCATGAGGATCGCCGTACTGGGAACGGGCGAGGTCGGTCGTCGGCTCGCCGGAAAGCTCGTCTCGCTGGGGCACGAGGTCACCCTGGGTTCCCGCACCGCGGACAACGCCGAGGCCGTGAAGTGGGCCGCGGAGTACGGCGGCGGGCACGGCACCTTCGCCGACGCGGCGGGCCCCGCCGAGCTGGTGGTGAACGCGACGGGCGGGCTCGTCTCCCTCGCCGTCCTGGAGGCCGCGGGCGCGGAGAACCTCCGCGGCAAGGTCCTCGTCGACGTGTCCAACGCGCTCGACTTCTCGGAGGGCTTCCCGCCCAAGGTCGGCATGCCCGACGGTCGCAGCGTCGCCGAGCACCTCCAGAAGGCGTTCCCGGAGACCCGCGTCGTCAAGACGCTCAACACCATGAACAACACGGTGATGGTCGACCCCGGCCGGGTGCCGGGCCTCCACGACGTCTTCCTCAGCGGCGACGACGAGGCCGCGAAGGCCGTGGTCGCGGAGCTGCTCCGCTCCTTCGGCTGGCCCGCCGACCGGATCCGGGACCTCGGCGACCTGACGAGCGCCAGGGCCGCCGAGCAGCTCGTGCAGCTGTGGCTGCGCCTCTACGGGACGCTCGGCACCGGCGACTTCAACTTCTCGGTCTCGGTGGCCGGTTCCTGAACCAGGAGGTGGGCCAGGAGCCCCTCGGGTGTCGGGTACGGCTCCTCCCGGGGCAGGAGCCGGCCGGCGCCGGCCAGGTCGCCCGCGCGGACCAGCGCGTGGACGTCGTGGGCGAGCGGGGTCACGTCCGTGACGGAGACCGTCCACTCGTCCGCGTACCGCCGGGAGGCCTCGCCCGACAGGCCGAGCTGGAGCGAGCGGTACGGGAGCGGTCGCAGGTGCAGGTCGCGCTCCGGGTCCCACTGGACGCGGGCCGGTGACTGCCCCAACTGCCGCTTCCAGGAGGCCTGGTCGGGGTGGTGGCCGCGTACGTAGTGCGAGAGGCAGGAGTTCCGCAGGGCCCACTCGAAGCCCTCGCGGGTGATCTCCACGGCGAGGACCGTCTCCTGGCCCTCCTTGAGGCCCCAGCCGCAGCGGTACATCATCCACAGGAACGACGGCTTGATCCACGTCATCCGGTCCCGCTTCCACGCGGCCGGGAATCGACCGTCGCGGGCGGCGGGCAGGCCGATCTCCGGGCGGTACGCCTGGTAGACGGTGACGGTGTCCGGGGTGTGGAGCGCCCGGATCCGGTACTTCGGTTCTTCCATGCCCGTCAGGGTGCGCGAAGCCCCGGGGGCGGGGCCACCGGATATCCGGCGGCCCGTCGAGGGACCACCGGATATCCGGTGGTCCGTCCGGGGTCCGGCGGCCCGTCGAGGGTCCGGCGGTCCGTCCGGGGTCCGGTGGTCCGTCCGGGGTCCCGGCCCTCAGGCGAGTGCCGCCTCCTTCGCGTCGTACGCCTCGCGCGCCGCCGCGATCTCGTTCTGGTGCTGCTCGGTCCAGGTCACGAGGGAACGGATCGTCGTGTGCAGGGTGCCGCCGAGGGGCGTGAGCTCGTAATCGACGCGGGGCGGGACCACCGGGTGGACGGTGCGCTTCACCAGGCCGTCGCGCTCCAGCTGGCGCAGCGTCACGGTCAGCATGCGCTGGCTGACGCCGTCGATCTCGCGCTTGAGCTCGGTGAAGCGCAGGACGCGGCGGTCGAGGAGGGCGATGACGAGGAGGGACCACTTGTCGGCGACGCGGTCGAGGATCTGGCGGACCTCGCAGTCCTCGCGGGTGTCCCACTGGAAGGGATCGGGGTCCCCGTCGCTTCCGTAGCTTCCCGCGCAGTGGCTCGGTGCCGCCTTCAGGGCGCTCTCATCCATGACGCCGATCCTGGCGCAGGACCGGGTCGGTTACAAGAGGGAACCGTAGTGCGAGCAAGGTCACGGCCCGAACGCCCTGATTGGCACGGATTCAAACCTAATGTGGAGCGATGAGTGATTTTCCCGGCTGCCCGTTGACCGATGTCGCCGTCGCGTACATGCCCCGGCTCGCGGAGGTCACCTCCGAGCCGGGCCTCGCGGCCGCCGTCGACCAGCACGCCGCCGCCGTGTGCGACGCGCTCGTCCCGGGCCAGCGGGGCCCGGAGGGCCGGACCGTACGGCGGGAGGAGCTCGCCGACTACGTCCTCGGCTTCACCGACGGGCTCTCCGAGGTCGAGTGGACCGAGCCCGCGGGCCACGACTTCGTGACCCTGCGGCTGACGGCGGTCTGCTGGCTGATCCGGGAGCACGACCTTCTGAGCGTGTGAGGGTCAGCGCCCGGGGTGCGCCGCCGGGGCCTCGGCCGCCAGGGTTTCCGCCGCCGACCCGGCCTCTGTGGCCGCTGCCGCCTCGACCGAGGCCACCGCATCCGCCACCGCTTCCGCCATCGCCGCCCGGCTCCGCCGCGCCGTGCGCAGTGCGTCCCAGGTGAGGAGCGTCAGGGCGAGCCAGACGAGGGAGAAGCCCGCCCAGCGCTCCGGCGGCATCGCCTCGTGGAAGTACAGGACCCCGAGCAGGAACTGGAAGGTCGGCGCCAGGTACTGGAGCAGGCCGAGCGTCGACAGCGGTACGCGGATGGCCGCCGCGCCGAAGCAGACCAGCGGCACCGCCGTGACGATGCCGGTGGAGGCGAGCAGGGCCGCGTGGCCCGCGCCCTCGGAGCCGAAGGCCAGATCGCCCTGGGCGCCGAGCCAGATCAGATAGCCGAGGGCCGGCAGGAACAGGACGGCGGTCTCGGCGGCGAGCGACTCCAGGCCGCCGAGGTTGAGCTTCTTCTTCACGAGGCCGTAGATCGCGAAGGAGAACGCGAGGGTGAGCGAGATCCACGGCGGCTGCCCGTACCCGATCGCCAGGACGAGGACGGCCGCGAAGCCGACGCCGACCGCCGCCCACTGCGCCGGGCGCAGCCGCTCCTTGAGGACGAGGACGCCGAGCGCGATGGTGACGAGCGGGTTGATGAAGTAGCCGAGGGAGGCCTCGACGACCTTGCCGGCGTTGACCGACCAGATGTAGAGGCCCCAGTTCACGCTGATGACGGCGGCGGCGACGGTGATCAGGGCGAGCTTGCGCGGGCTGCGCACGAGCTCCGGTATCCAGCTCCAGCGGCGGAGCGCGAGCAGCGCGAGGCCGACGAAGACGAGCGACCACACCATCCGGTGGGCGAGGATCTCGACGGCGCCGGCGGGCTTGAGGAGCGGCCAGAAGAGAGGGACCAGTCCCCACATGCCGTAGGCGCCGATCCCGTAGAGCAGTCCTGCTCGTCCTTCGCTCTCCGTCTTCACCTTCGTCTTCGTCTCCACCGGACCTCCCGCCCTGCCCTGCCCCGCGCCGCGCTGTCCTGTCGAAGGTAGCGCCGCACGGGGCGGGTTGTCATGCCCGTATCGCCATACGGTCATGACAATTCAGGAGGCGGCGAGGGCTTCCTTGATCGTCACGGCGATCGGGGTGGTGGGGCGGCCGATCAGCCGGGCCAGGTCGCCCGTCCGCAGGGCGAGCGCGCCGTGCCCGACGGCCCGGTCGACGTCGACCAGGATCGCGGCGAAGGGCTCCGGGACCCCGGCGCCGGTGAGGACCGCGAGGTGCGTCTCGGCGGGGACGTTGTTGTACGCGATCTCCCGGCCGGACTGGGCGGCGACCTCGGCCGCGTACTCGGCGAGCGACCAGGCGGTGTCGCCGCTCAGCTCGTACGCCTTGTCCAGGTGCTCCTCGGCCGGGCCGGTCAGGACGGCGGCCGCGGCGGCGGCGTAGTCGGCGCGGGCGGCGGAGGCGATCCGGCCCTCGCCGGCGCTGGCGACGACGGCGCCGTGGGCCAGGACGGGGGCGAGGTTCGCGGTGTAGTTCTCGCTGTACCAGCCGTTGCGGAGGAAGGTGTGCGGCAGGCCGGAGGCGAGGATCAGCCGCTCGGTCTCCTTGTGCTCGGCGGCCAGGTCGAAGTCGGCCTCCGGGCCGCCGAGGACGCCGGTGTACGCGAGCTGGGCGACGCCCGCCGCCTTGGCGGCGTCGATCACGGCGGCGTGCTGCGGGACGCGCTGCCCGACCTCGCTGCCCGAGATGAGGAGCACCCGGTCGCCGGCCTCGAAGGCCCCGGCGAGGGTCTCGGGCTTGCCGTAGTCCGCGATCCGCAGCTCGACGCCGCGCTCCGCGAGGTCGGCGGCCTTCTCCTTGTCGCGGACGACGGCCGCGACGGACCCGGCGGGGACGGTGGCGAGGAGGGCGTCGATGACGAGACGGCCGAGCTGTCCGGTGGCTCCGGTGACGACGATGCTCATGGTGGGTCCTGTTCCTTTTCCCGTGGGGTGCGCTGGGCGATGCACTTACCGTACGGCGGGCGCTATCTTTCCGAAAGTACCCACTTTGAAGTAAGGTACTGGTATGGAAGTAAGTGCGAAGCCGAAGAGTCTGACGGCGGACGTCGTCGGCGGTGGCATGTGTCCCGCCCGGCTCGTCCTGGAGCACGTCACCAGCCGCTGGGGGGTCCTGATCCTCATCGCGCTGCGCGAGCGCGCGTACCGCTTCAGCGAGCTGCGCCGCCGGGTCGGCGGCGTCAGCGAGAAGATGCTCACGCAGACGCTCCAGACCCTGGAGCGCGACGGCTTCGTCCACCGCGACGCCAAGCCCGTCATCCCGCCCCGCGTCGACTACAGCCTCACCGCCATGGGTGAGGAGGCCGCCCGCCGGGTCTGGGAGCTCGCCCGCTGGACCGACAGCCGGGTCGCGGCGGTCGAGGAGGCCCGCGCCCGGTACGACGCGGCACGTCGCGAGAGTGCCACCGTCTCGTCTCAATGATGCGGTAGCCGGGGCGAGTTGACCTTTCAAGTCGTACGATCTGCTCACGTTCGTGGGGAAACCGTGAGGGACCGTGGGGGACTTGTGGCGTACGGGGACAGAAATCTGCTGCGCGCGTGCTGCGGCTTACTGGTGGGCGGACTGCTCCTGACCGGCTGCTCCGGCGACGGTGACGGCGGCGGTGACGGCGGCAAGAGACCCGACGGCAAGGGGAGTACGAGTACGTCGGCGGCCCCGACCAGCGCCGCTCCGACCACCGTCGCCCCGGCGCCCACGGACCTCGGCTTCGTCCCCGACCCGAAGCGCGCGCCGAAGACCGAGGCCGACGCCCGGCGGATCGCGCTCGCCGTCGTCGCCGGGCCCGACGTCTGGGGCCCGGACTACGTGAAGCGCACCCCGCACCTCAGCGAGCCGGACTACTGGCCCGTCCTCGGCGCCAACTGCTCCTGGGAGACGGGCACCCGGCCCTCCACCGCCCTCGCCAGCGTCACCGCCTACAGCGAGGTCCCCGCCGACGGCGCCCTCGGGAACCTCCGGGTCGCCGCCACGGTCACCGTCCACCGCACCGAGGCCGACGCCGACTGGGAGATGGCCGGGACCCTGGAGGAGGCGCTCCGCTGCCCCGACCAGAAGCTGCGCGACGGCGAACGCATCTCGGGCCTCATCTCCCTCGGCAACCCCTTCGGCGTCGGCGGCAACTACACCGCCGACGACTCCCTCGGGGAGCGCGGGGTGTACGTCAACGACGCCGTGAAGGGCGAGCAGTTCTACGGCTGGTACCAGTCGCGGATCGGCCAGGTCACCGTCGCCACCGTCGTCAAGGGCGCGCCCGGCTACGCCGAGCAGGACTCCGGTACGAAGGTCGGCACCGTCCCCGCCCAGGTCCAGGCCCTCGTCACGATGCTCGAACGCGTCCAGGACGAGCTGGAGGTCCAGTCATGAGCAACCCCACGCCGCCCCAGCCCGAGCCGCAGCCCAAGCCCCAGCCCCAGCCCGAGCCCCAGCCCCGGCCGCAGCGTCGGCCCGAGCCCGAGCCCGGCGCCCTCCAGCCGCTCCTCCCCTCCGACCCGTCCTCGATCGCCGCCTACCGCCTCCTGGGCCGGCTCGGCGCGGGCGGCATGGGCGTCGTCTACCTGGGCCGTACGGCGAACGGCGAGCTCGCCGCCGTCAAGGTCACCCACGCCGACCAGGCCGACCAGCCCGACTTCCGGGCCCGCTTCCGCCGCGAGGTCGAGGCCGCCCGCCGGGTCTCCAGCCCCTGGGCCGTCCCCGTCACCGGCGCCGACCCGGACGCCCCCGAACCATGGATGGCCACCGCCTTCGTCGCCGGCCCCTCCCTCGGCGAGGCCGTCACCGCGCACGGCGCGCTGCCCGAGCGGAGCGTCCGCCTCCTCGGCTGGGCCGTCGCCCGCGCCCTCGCCGCCGTGCACGCGGCCGGGCTCGTCCACCGGGACGTCAAGCCGGGAAACGTCCTCCTCGCCGTCGACGGCCCCCGCCTCATCGACTTCGGCATCGCCCGCGCCACCGGCGAGACCGCGCTCACCGCCACCGACATGGTCGTCGGCACCCCCGGCTTCCTCGCCCCCGAGCAGGCCGAGGCCCGGACCGGGGCCATCGGCCCGCCCGCCGACGTCTTCGCCCTCGGCTGCCTCCTCGCGTACGCGGCGACCGGCCGCCCGCCCTTCGGCACCGGCGCCGTCGACGCCCTGATGTACCGGACCGTCCACGACGAGCCCGACCTCACCGGCGTACCCGAAGGGCTGCTCGACCTCGTCCGGGCCTGCCTAGCCAAGGACCCGGCCGCCCGGCCCGCCGCCGCCGAGATCGGCGTCCGGCTCGTCGAGGACACCCCCGGGGGAGCCGCCGACTGGCTGCCCGCCCCCGTCGTCCGGACCATCGCCGAACGCTCCGCCCGGATGCTCGCCCTCCCCGAGATCGACGCCACCGCGTCCGGCACGGCACCGGCGGAGGAGCCGAAGCGCAGCAGGCGGGGCTTCCTGCTCCTCGCCTCCGGCGCCGCCGTCCTCGCCGTGGGCGGCGGCTCCGTCGCCGCCTGGTCGGCCCTGACGGGCGACGACGACGGCGACGACGGGAGGACGGACGGCAAGAAGCCCGCGCCGCCCCGCACCACCTGGAAGATCGGCGTCCTCGCCGACCTGTCGGGGCCCGCCAAGGAGATCGGCCTGGCCCAGGAGCGCGGCGCGCGCCTCGCCGTCGAGCAGTTCAACGCCCGCAAGGACAAGCCGTACAGGCTCGAACTCAAGGTCTCCGACGACCGGGGCGATCCGGCGACCGCCCGGGAGGCGGCCCGCAGGCTCACCACCGACCCGGGCGTGCTCGCCGTGCTCGGCGCCACCTCCGACGACACCGCCCAGAACGCGCTGCCCGCCTTCGAGGAGGCCGGTCTCCCGCTGCTCACCGTCTCCGCCGGCTACAACCTGCTCACCCTCCGGGACGCGGCGAGCTCGCCGAACACCACGGTGCTGCGGGCGATCCCCCACCACGTCTACGCCGGGATGCACCTCGCCTACGCCGTCACGCTCCTGTCCGCCATCCGCAGCCCCGGAGTCCTCCAGGAGCGCACCGACGACCAGTACAGCTGGCAGCTCGTCCGGGGCGTCCAGTTCGGCCTCGGGCAGGCCGGCCTCGCGCCCCGCTTCCGCGTGGTCCCGGCCCGCGCGCGGGACTACCGGACGATCCTCGGCGGGATGATCGACGCCGGCATGGACGCGTACGTCCACTGCGGAGTCCGGAGCACCGCCGTCCTCGCCGCCCGCGCCCTCGAAGAACTCCGCTTCACCGGGCCGAAGTTCGCCGGGCAGCTGGCCTTCGGGCCGGCGTTCCTGAAGGAGGCCGGCGCGAGTGCGGAGGGCTGGTTCTTCGGCGCCCCCGTGCTCGACTCCGTCACTCGCAAGGAGGCCGCCGGTTTCGCCGCGGCCCACCGCAAGCGGTTCGGCGCGGCCCCCGCGTACTACACGGGGGAGTCGTACGACGTCGTCACCATGACCCTGGCCGAGCTCGCGCGGCGCGCCAAGGCGGGCCGCGCCCCGGCCCGCAAGGGGCTGTGGGAGGCGCTGCGGAAGCAGAAGTACACGGGCGTCATGGGCGGTTACACCTTCGACAAGAACGGCGACCTCACCAACGGCGGCACCTTCGTGCACGCCGTGCAGAACGGCGCCTTCAAGCTGATCGGCACCGCACCCGTCGTCCCCGCGAAGAAGGCGACCACAGGGAAGCAGAGGGCCTGACCGACGTGCAGCCTCTCCGCAAGGCCGATCCGTCCTCGATCGCGGGCTACCGGCTCCTCGGCCGCCTCGGCGCCGGTGGCATGGGCGTCGTCTACCTCGCCCGCTCCGGCGGCGGGGCGCTCGCCGCGCTCAAGCTCATCCGGTCCGAGCACGCCGCCGACCCCGGCTTCCGGGAGCGGTTCCGCCGCGAGGCCCGCGCCGCCGAACGCATCACGGGCCGCTGGGTCGTCCGTGTCCTCGGCGCGGACCCGGAGGCGCGGGGGCCCTGGCTGGCGACCGAGTACGTGCCGGGGCCGTCGCTCGCCGAGGCCGTGGGCCTGCACGGCGCCCTGCCCGAGCCGACCGTACGGGCCCTCGGCGCCCGGCTCGCCGCCGCGCTCGCCGACATGCACGCCGCCGGGCTCGTCCACCGGGACGTCAAGCCGGGCAACGTCCTCCTGGCCCTCGACGGGCCGCGGCTCATCGACTTCGGCATCGCCCGCTCCGCCGGGGCGACCGCGCTGACCGCCACGGACGCGATGATCGGCACCCCCGGCTTCCTCGCCCCCGAGCAGGCCCGCGTCTCCGGGGCCGGCGAGGTCGGCCCGGCCAGCGACGTCTTCTCGCTCGGCTGCGTCCTCGCGTACGCGCTGACGGGGGAGCGCCCCTTCGGTACGGGTGGGGTGGCGGCCGTCGTCTACCGCACCGTCCACGAGGAGCCCGCCCTCGACGACGTACCGGACACGATCCTGCCGCTGGTCGGAGCCTGTCTGGCGAAGGATCCGGCGGACCGGCCGACGGCGGCCGAGGTGCGGGCCGCGCTGGGGGAGGCCGAGGGCCCGGCGGGCGACTGGCTGCCGCCCGGCCTGCCCGCGCTCATCGCCCAGCGGTCCTCGCGGGTCCTCGACCTGCCGGTCGCCGAACCGACGCTGCTGGTGAACTCCGAGCCCCCGAAGGGGGTTTCGCGGCGCGGGCTGCTGGTCGGCGGCTCGGCGGCGGCCGTCGCGGCCGCGGGCGGCCTGACCGCCTGGCTCCTGACCCGCGCACCGGCGGGGACGGGCACGGGCGGCGGCACGATCGGCGGGACGGGCGGCACGGGGGCTCTCCGCTCCACGTACACGCTCGGTCTGCTCACCGATCTCAGCGGCCCCTCGGGGAAGGACGGCAGGGCCCAGGAGCGCGGGGCCCGGGTGGCCGTGGAGACCTTCAACGCCCGCGGGGACCGCCCCTTCGACCTGCTCCTGCGGGTCGCGGACGACGGCGGGGACCCCCGGCGCGCCAAGGCCGGCGTCCTGACCCTCCTCAAGGACGAGAACCTGGTCGGTGTCGTCGGCCCGGCGACCGCCCCGACCGCCCTCGCCGCGGGAGGCGAACTGGTCGACCGGAACGTCTCGTTGGTCAGCGTCCTCGCCGCGCTCCCGACCGGCGAGCTGATGGAGGGACAGACCGTCCGGCGCACCTACTTCGAGGCGCGGCCTTCCCCCGACGTGATGATCGTGCCCTTCGGGCGCTACCTCACCGAGGCCAAGGCCCTCCGGACGGCCGTCGTGGAGGACCGCGCCGCCGGCCGGTACAGCTGGTTCGCCGTGAAGAGCATGAAGGCCACCCCGCCGTCGACGGAGCGGGGCGGGGTGGTGACCTCGCACCCCGTCGAGGCGGACAGCGAGGACTTCGCGTCCGCCGTACGGGCCGCCCTCGCGACCGACCCGCAGGGCGTGATGTACGCGGGCGACTCGCCGCGCCGGGCAGCACTGTGCGCCAAGGCCCTGCGCGAGCAGGGGTACGACGGGCCCTGCGGCACCGTCGAGTACGTCCTCCAGCCGGAGTTCCTCACCCTCGCGGGCCCGGCGGCCGAGGGCTGGTACTTCGGCACGAGCTATGTCGACCCCGACGGCATCCCGGCGGCGAAGGCCTTCGCCGCCGCGTACCGGAAGCGGTGGGGACTGTCCGGGACGACACCCGTCGACCGGTATGCCACGGAGGCGTACGACGCCGTCAACTGGGTCACGGAGGCGCTGCGTTCGGCGGTCCGGGACGGCGCCGATTCGAAGGCCTCCAGCATCGCCAACACCCTGGTGCGGGAGGTCTACGAAGGACTGGCCAAGCTGTACGCCGGCAAGGGCAGGGACAGCAAGGAAACGGCCCTCGTGGGGCTCTTCCTGTGGCAGGTGAAGGGCGGAAAGCCCGTCTTCCTCGGGAAGTTCGACGAGGCGGCGCAGAAGGCGGCGCAGCAGGCGGCGCAGAGCGGGACATGACGGGGGCCCGGCCCGTACGGATGTACGGACCGGGCCCCAGGGTCGTGGCCGGGTGCTGCCCGCCGACCTATCCCGCCACCGTCCAGGTGTCGTTGCCGGTGAGGAGCCGGCTCAGGTCGCCCTTGCCGTGCTGCTCCACGGCCGTCTCCAGCTGTTCGGCCATCAGCGTGTCGTAGACCGGCCGCTCCACCGACCGGAAGACTCCGATGGGCGTCTGGTGGAGGGTGTCGGGGTCGGCGAGCCGCGAGAGCGCGAAGGCCGTCGTCGGGGAGGCGGAGTGCGCGTCGTGGACCAGGATGTGCGACTCGTTCTCCGGGGTGACCGTGACGACCCGGAGGTCGCCGGTGGCCTGGTCGCGGACGACGCCCTTGTCGAGCTCGGCGCCGAAGCGGATCGGCTGCCCGTGCTCCAGGCGGATGACCGCCTCCTTGGCCTGGTCCTTGTCCTTGAGGACCTCGAAGGCGCCGTCGTTGAAGATGTTGCAGTTCTGGTAGATCTCGACGAGCGCCGTGCCGTTGTGGTCGGCGGCCTGCCGCAGCACCTCGGTGAGGTGCTTGCGGTCGGAGTCGACCGTGCGGGCCACGAAGCTCGCCTCCGCGCCGAGCGCGAGCGACACCGGGTTGAAGGGCGAGTCGAGCGAGCCCATCGGGGTCGACTTGGTGATCTTGCCGACCTCGGAGGTGGGCGAGTACTGGCCCTTGGTCAGCCCGTAGATCCGGTTGTTGAAGAGCAGGATCTTCAGGTTGACGTTGCGCCGGAGCGCGTGGATGAGGTGGTTGCCGCCGATGGACAGCGCGTCGCCGTCGCCCGTGACGACCCAGACGGACAGGTCGCGGCGGGAGGTGGCGAGGCCGGTGGCGATCGCCGGGGCGCGGCCGTGGATGGAGTGCATCCCGTAGGTGTTCATGTAGTACGGGAAGCGGGAGGAGCAGCCGATGCCGGAGACGAAGACGATGTTCTCCTTCGCCAGGCCCAGCTCGGGCATGAAGCCCTGGACGGCGGCGAGGACGGCGTAGTCACCGCAGCCGGGGCACCAGCGGACCTCCTGGTCGGACTTGAAGTCCTTCATCGACTGCTGCGCCTCGGCCTTGGGGACCAGGTTGAGCAGGAGCTCCGTGGGCTCAGGCATCGATGGTCTCCTTGAGGGCGGCGGCCAGCTGCTCGGCCTTGAACGGCATGCCGTTGACCTGGGTGTGGCTGCGGGCGTCGACGAGGTACTTCGCGCGGACGAGGGTGGCGAGCTGCCCGAGGTTCATCTCGGGGATCACGACCTTCTCGTACCGCTTCAGGACCTCCCCGAGGTTCTTCGGGAAGGGGTTGAGGTGGCGCAGGTGGGCCTGGGCGATGTGGCCGTTCTCCCGGCGGATGCGGCGGACGGCCGCCGTGATCGGCCCGTAGGTGGAGCCCCAGCCGAGGACGAGGGTGCTCGCGCCGTCCGGGTCGTCGACCTCGATGTCGGGGACGTCGATGCCGTCGATCTTGGCCTGGCGGGTGCGGACCATGAACTCGTGGTTGGCGGGGTCGTACGAGATGTTGCCGGTGCCGTCCTGCTTCTCGATGCCGCCGATGCGGTGTTCGAGGCCGGGGGTGCCGGGCACGGCCCAGGGGCGGGCCAGCGTCTCGGGGTCGCGCTTGTACGGCCAGAAGACCTCGGTGCCGTCGGCCAGCTCGTGGTTCGGGCCGGTGGCGAACTGCGTCCGCAGGTCCGGGAGTTCGTCGACGTCCGGGATGCGCCAGGGCTCGGAGCCGTTGGCCAGGTAGCCGTCGGAGAGCAGGAAGACGGGCGTGCGGTAGGTGAGGGCGATCCGGGCCGCCTCGATCGCCGCGTCGAAGCAGTCGGCGGGCGTCTTCGGGGCGACGATCGGCACCGGGGCCTCGCCGTTGCGTCCGTACATGGCCTGGAGGAGGTCGGCCTGCTCGGTCTTGGTGGGCAGACCGGTGGACGGGCCGCCGCGCTGGATGTCGACGATGAGGAGCGGCAGCTCCAGGGAGACGGCCAGTCCGATCGTCTCGCTCTTGAGCGCCACACCGGGGCCGGACGTCGTCGTCACGCCGAGCGCGCCGCCGAAGGCCGCGCCGAGCGCGGCGCCGATGCCGGCGATCTCGTCCTCGGCCTGGAAGGTCCGCACGCCGAAGTTCTTGTGCTTGCTGAGCTCGTGCAGGATGTCCGAGGCCGGGGTGATCGGGTACGAGCCCAGGTACAGCGGCAGGTCCGCCTGGCGGGAGGCGGCGACCAGGCCGTACGAGAGGGCCAGGTTCCCCGAGATGTTCCGGTACGTGCCGGTGGGGAAGGCCCGGGTCGCGGGGGCGACCTCGTAGGAGACGGCGAAGTCCTCGGTGGTCTCGCCGAAGTTCCAGCCGGCCCGGAAGGCGGCCACGTTGGCCTCGGCGATCTGCGGCTTCTTCGCGAACTTCTGGCGCAGGAAGGTCTCGGTGCCCTCGGTCGGCCGGTGGTACATCCAGGAGAGCAGCCCGAGCGCGAACATGTTCTTGCTGCGCTCGGCCTCCTTCCGGGGCAGGCCGAACTCCTTGAGGGCCTCAAGGGTCAGCGTGGTCAGCGGCACCGGGTGGACGCGGTAGCCGTCCAGCGACCCGTCCTCCAGGGGCGAGGTCGCGTAGCCGACCTTGGCCATGGCGCGCTTGGCGAACTCGTCGGTGTTCACGATGATCTCGCCGCCGCGCGGCACGTCGCCGATGTTGGCCTTGAGCGCGGCCGGGTTCATCGCGACCAGCACGTTCGGGGCGTCGCCCGGGGTCAGGATGTCGTGGTCGGCGAAGTGCAGCTGGAAGGACGAGACGCCCGGCAGCGTTCCGGCGGGTGCGCGGATCTCGGCCGGGAAGTTCGGCAGCGTGGAGAGGTCGTTCCCGAAGGACGCCGTCTCCGAGGTGAAGCGGTCACCCGTGAGCTGCATGCCGTCACCGGAGTCGCCCGCGAAGCGGATGATCACCCGGTCGAGCCGGCGCACTTCCTTCTCGGTGCCGTGGTGGGCCGTCGCCGGGGCGCTGCGCTGCTCCCCGAGCAGGGCCTCACCGGCCTCGCTACTGACCTGGCTGGTCACTGAACTGGACCTCCCTCGTGGCAAGGGGACTCTCCGCCGGAGGCGGGAGAAGGCTCGGGAGACGCCGGCCGATCACCGGTCGTCCCGTGGCCCACCCTACGACGGTAAGGGGGGCCCTCCCGGGACTTCTCGCATACCGGACCTCTTTTTGAGACGCCCTCTTGCCCTGAATTGTCACGTTCTGTCGCCACCCGGATTGTTCCGGAAGGTCGCGTTACGCCTCATCCATTGGATCTAGGACCCTCCGGTTGTCGGACGGTCGGCAGCCTCCCCGATGTCGCTCCGGCCTCGCTCCAGCCGCACTCGGCCGCACTCGGTCACGCGCGGCCGCGCTGGATTCTGACAGAGTGTCAGATTTTCAGGACTTCAGATACGTCAACACCGCCAGTACCCGCCGATGATCACCGTCACTCGGCGAGAGGCCCAGCTTCAGGAAGATATTGCTGATGTGCTTCTCCACCGCGCCGTCGCTCACCACCAGCTGGCGGGCGATCGCCGAGTTCGTCCGTCCCTCGGCCATCAGACCGAGGACCTCCCGCTCGCGCGGGGTCAGGTTCGCGAGCACGTCCTGCTGCCGGCTCCGGCCGAGCAACTGCTGCACGACCTCGGGATCCAGGGCCGTACCGCCCCCGGCGACCCGGACGACCGCGTCCACGAACTCGCGGACCTCCGCGACCCGGTCCTTCAGCAGATAGCCCACACCCCGGCTCGAACCGGCCAGGAGTTCGGTGGCGTACTGCTCCTCCACGTACTGCGACAGCACCAGGACGCCGAGCCCCGGGTACTCCTTGCGCAGCCGCACCGCCGCCCGGACGCCCTCGTCCGTGTGCGTCGGCGGCATCCGTACGTCCGCGACCACCACGTCCGGCAGAGCGCCCTCGTCCGCGAGCCCGGCCACCAGCTTGACCAGCGCCTCCCCGTCACCCACTCCGGCGACGACCTCGTGCCCCCGGTCGGTCAGCAGCCGGGTCAGCCCCTCACGGAGCAGCACCGAATCCTCCGCGATGACCACCCGCACCCGGTCCGTCACCTCTTGTACACCCACGTCCCGCAGCCCCCTGTCCCGAAGGTCAATGTGGCCCCCAGCATCGCAGCAAGCGGTCCGCTCCGGGGGAGGACCCCGGAGCGGACCGAGAGGGAGAGAAAGGAGGTACGGGTACCGCTACGCACGCCAGGGCAGCTCGACCGTCACCGTCGTCGGACCCCCCGTCGGCGAGTCCACCGCCACGACCCCGTCCACCGCCCCGACCCGCTCCGTGAGCCCCGCCAGGCTCCGGCCCGCCGCCGCCTCCGCGCCGCCGACGCCGTCGTCCCGCACCTGGATCATCAGCCGGCCGCCGGACCGCCACACGTCCACCCAGGCGCGCCGCGCCCGAGCGTGCCGGGAGACGTTCTGCAGGAGCTCCGAGACCGCGAAGTACGCGATGCCCTCGATCGCCGCGACCGGCCGGCCCGGCAGGTCCACGTCCACCGACACCGGGACCGCGCACCGGGAGGCCACCGACGAGAGCGCCGCGTCCAGGCCCCGGTCGGTCAGGACGGCCGGGTGGATGCCCCGGGCCAGGTCCCGCAGCTCCTGGAGGGCGACCTTCACCTCGCCGTGCGCCTCGTCGACCATCGCCGCCGCGGCCTTCGGGTCCTCCGCCAGCTTCTCCTTCGCGAGCCCCAGGTCCATGGCGAGCGAGGCGAGCCGGGCCTGCGGGCCGTCGTGCAGGTCCCGCTCGATGCGCCGCAGGTCCGCCGCGGCGGTGTCCACGACCACGCCCCGGTCCGACTCCAGCTCCGTCACCCGCGAGGCCAGCCGCGACGGGCCGAGCAGCCCCGCGACGAGGAAGCGGTCGACGGCGACGATCCCGCGCAGCACCCACGGCCCGGCCAGCACGAACAGCAGCCCGATGGCGCTGGTCACGCCGGTCTCGAAGGGCGAGTCGAGGTAGAAGTTGTGGGTTCCGTCCCCGTACAGCTGGAGGCCGTCCTGCCCCACGTACGCGGGGAAGACCCACTGCCACAGCGGGTACGTGAAGAGCATCCAGCCCCAGGCCCACAGCGCCACCGACACCGTGAAGCCGACGATGGCCCACGGCATGTGCAGGAGCGCGTAGAGCAGGTGGCGCCACGACGCCCCGCTCTTCAGCATCGCGCCCATCCAGGAGAACGCCCCGCCGGTCTTGCCCCGCACCGGCTCCGGCGCCCGCACGTCGAGGTCGAGCAGCGCCCGCGCCCGGGCCCGCTCGACAGCGCCGAAGCCCCGGCACATCGCGAGCGCCCCGGCCAGGATCGGCACTCCGAGGAAGGTGACGAGCAGCCCCGCGCCGGCCGAGACGAGGGCGACGGAGAGCGCGAACCAGAAGACGCTGAGCGGCAGCCCGATCAGCACGTATCCGAGGGCACGCCAGGTGCGGGCCTCGAACGGCGCGCGGATCGCGGCGGGGAGTCGGGGGGAGGCCATCGCGGTCGTCCTTCTCTGCTCAAGGGGTGGGGCGTTACGTGTTCCAGGGTTCCGTTTCGCCGCGCCCCGGACCATGAGGGGAGTGGGCGTCTCCGGCCGGGGGTTTTCCCTACCCGGCGATCACGCGGCGGTGCTCATGCGGCGGTGCTCATGCGACGGGGCGGGAGCGCCACGGCAGCTCCGCCGTGACCGTCGTCGGACCGCCCACCGGGGAGTCGACGACGAGGAGACCGTCCACCGCACCGAGCCGCTCCGTGAGACCCGCGAGCCCCGTCCCGCCGTCGAGCCGCGCCCCGCCGGCGCCGTCGTCGCGGACCTGGAGCATCAGCCGGTCCTCGGACCGCCACACCTCCACGGACGCGGACCGCGCCCGCGCGTGCTTGGAGACGTTCTGCAGGAGCTCCGAGACCGTGAAGTACGCGATGCCCTCGATCGCCTCGGCCGGCCGCTCCGCCAGATCCACCGACACCTTCACCGGCACCGTGCAGCGCGCGGACACCGAGGAGAGCGCGGCGCTGAGCCCGCGGTCCGTGAGGACGGCCGGATGGATGCCCCGGGCCAGGTCCCGCAGCTCCTGGAGCGCGAGCTTCACCTCGCCGTGGGCCTCGTCGACCATCGCCGCGGCCCCCTCCGGGTCCTCCAGGAGCTTCTCCTTCGCGAGCCCGAGCCCCATCGCGAGGGCGACGAGCCGGGCCTGCGCGCCGTCGTGCAGATCGCGCTCGATGCGCCGCAGGTCCGCGGCGGCGGTGTCCACGACCACGCCCCGGTCCGACTCCAGTTCGGCGATCCGCCGCTCCAGCTCGTCGGAGGGCGAGAGCAGCCCGCGGACCATGCCCCGGTCGGCGTTGGAGAGGCCGCGCGAGAGGAAGGGCAGGACGGGCCAGAGGACCAGCAGCGAGACGAGGGTGACGGTGAACGTCACGATGCCCCAGGGCAGCCGGATCAGCCCGTACAGCTGGGTCCGCCAGGCGACCGGGTCCTTCAGCGAGGACCACAGCCAGGCGAAGAAGCCGCGGCTCGGCGGCATCCGGGAGGGCTCCGCGACCCGTACCCCGAGCAGCGCGCGGGCCCGCGCCCGCTCCGAGCGGCCGATCCAGCGCGCGCCGCCGAGCCCGAGGGCGAGCAGCGGCAGCCCGATCACCGTGACGGAGAGGCCCACGCCGAGGACGACGGTCACGACCGCGTAGACGAACCCGGCGAGGGCCGTGAAGAGATTGGAGAGGAGGAAGGAGATCTCCTTCCAGGTCTCCTTCCCGTAGGCGGACCGCACGGGCGGACGCGGGGCATCGGCGGAAGCGGGGGATTCAAGATCGGCGCTCATGGTCCCCAGCCTGCCGGTCGCGAAGCGCGCGACGCCATGGGGGAGGTGGGTGAGAGGCAGTAGGGATATCCCCACCGGGGACGACCTGGGGACTGTCGGAGGACTACCCGGGGACTGCTTACGGTCCCTTTAGCAGGGCCTAGACTCGCGTCCGTACAGAACAGAAGTGACCCATGAGACACCGAGACCGAGGGGCGGACGTGCCGGAACCGACCGTTGTCGCGGCCGACGCGGCGGACTACTTCCAGACGTACTCCGTCGTCGGGCTGATCGCCGTCGTCGGCGTGCTCTTCGTCGCCGTGGCGTTCGGCGCCGGGCGACTGCTCAGGCCCGTCGTGCCGACACCCGAGAAACTCCTCACCTACGAGTGCGGTGTCGACCCCGTGGGGGAGGGCTGGGCGCACACCCAGGTCCGCTACTACGTGTACGCCTTCCTCTACGTCATCTTCGCCGTCGACTCGATCTTCCTCTTCCCCTGGGCGACGGTCTTCGCCGCGCCCGGCTACGGCGCCACGACCCTGGTCGAGATGTTCGTCTTCCTCGGCTTCCTGGCCGTGGGGCTGCTCTACGCGTACAAGAAGGGCGTCCTGTCATGGACGTAACACCCCTGCCCGCTCCGAAGCTGGGGCCGCTCGCCCGCCTCGCTCCCGAGCCGATGAAGGTGGTCCTGAACTGGGGCCGCCGCTACAGCCTGTGGGTCTTCAACTTCGGCCTCGCCTGCTGCGCGATCGAGTTCATCGCCGCGTCGATGGCCCGGCACGACTTCATCCGGCTCGGCGTGATCCCCTTCGCGCCGGGGCCGCGCCAGGCGGACCTGATGATCGTCTCGGGCACGGTGACGGACAAGATGGCGCCGGCCGTGAAGCGCCTGTACGAGCAGATGCCCGAACCGAAGTACGTGATCTCCTTCGGCGCCTGCTCCAACTGCGGCGGCCCGTACTGGGACTCGTACTCGGTCACCAAGGGCGTCGACCAGATCATCCCCGTCGACGTGTACGTGCCGGGCTGCCCGCCGCGTCCCGAGGCGCTCCTCCAGGGCATCCTCAAGCTCCAGGAGAAGATCGCGCGCGAGAGCCTCGCGGAGCGGTACGCGACGACCCCGTCCGTCTCCGAGCTGACGAGCCCGCTGACGCCCCCGCCGGGAGGCACGGCATGAGCGCCGGGAACGCCCCCGCCCTCTACGACTCCCTCCCGGACGCCGTCACGGAGGTCTTCGGCGAGGAGGCGACGGCGGAGCAGGCCTACGACCTGCTGACGGTCGACGTCCCGCCGGCCTCCTGGATCGAGGCCCTCACCACCGCCCGCGACGAGCTGGGCTGCACCTACTTCGACTGGCTGAGCGCGGTCGACGAGCCGGGCACGGGCTTCCGGGTCTGCGCGCACGTGGCGGCCCTCTCGGCCGGCCACGCCCCGCGCCGCCTCCTCGTCCGTACGACGGTCCCGCACGAGGCCCCGGCCCTTCCGACGGCGATCGGGGTGTACGCGGGCGCGGGCTGGCACGAGCGCGAGACCCACGAGATGTTCGGCGTGGACTTCACGGGGCATCCCCACCTCGTCCCTCTCCTCCTCCCCGAGAACTTCGAGGGCCACCCCCTCCGCAAGGACTTCGTGCTCGCGGCCCGGGTCGCGAAGGCGTGGCCGGGAGCGAAGGAGCCGGGCGAGTCCCACGACGGCGGAGGCCCGAAGCGCCGCCAGATGCTCCCGCCGGGTGTGCCGGACCCCAACGAATGGGGCCCCATGAAGGGCCAGCTCCCCCCGGCCCCGGCCCGCCCGGCCCGCGCGACCGCAGGCGACCGCCCGGCCCGCCGCACCCGCTCGGTGACGGAGGGCTCCACGACCCAGCCGACCCCGGAGGCAGGCGCACCCGTACGCCGCTCCCGCTCGGTGACGGAGGGTTCGGCGAGCCAGGCGACCCCGGAGGCAGGTGCTCCGGTACGTCGCTCCCGCTCGGTGACGGAAGGCTCCGCGAGCCAGGCGACCCCGGACGCGGCCTCTCCGGCGGAGGACCAGACCCCGGCAGCCCCCACGGCGCGCCGCTCCCGCTCGTCGGCCGACGGCTCGGCGAGCCAGGCGACCCCGGAGCCGGGCGCGGAGCCCGGAACCCCGGCCGCCCCCACGGCCCGCCCGCCGCGCCGCTCGCGCACGACGGCCGACGGCTCGGCGAGCCAGACGGCCCCGGAGCCGGGCGCGGCGACGGACGGCCCGGCGGCGGCCACCCCGCGCACCCGCAGCTCGGACGCCCCGTGGCACCACGCCCGCCCGGCCTTCGACGAGACCCCCCAGAAGCCGGAAACCCCGACGACACCGGAGCCGACGACTCCGCCCGAGCCCCCGACCGAGGCGGCCACACCGGCCACCCCGGCGGCGGAGCCGGCCGAGGCTGGCCCTCCGGCCGAGCCCGACGCCCCGGCCGAGCCCGACGCCCCGGCCGCCCCGACCACCCCCGCCGAGCCCGAGGCCCCCGCCCCCGAAGGCCCCCCGTCCTCCGGCCAGGAACCACCCGCCGAGCCCGACCCCACCGACCCCACCAACCCCGCCGGAGGCGACCCCGCGTGAACGACGCACTCGACGTCGCCGTCCGGCTTCTCATCGTCTTCGCCGTGTTCCTCGTGCTGCCCCTCGTCGTCGGGCAGACCGAGCACAAGGTGATGGCCCACATGCAGGGCCGCCTCGGCCCCATGTACGCCGGTGGCTTCCACGGCTGGGCCCAGCTCGTCGCCGACGGCGTGAAGTTCGCGCAGAAGGAGGACGTCGTCCCGAAGGACGCCGACCGCCGGATCTTCCAGCTCGCGCCGGCCGTCGCCCTCCTCCCGTACCTCCTCGTGCTCGTCGCGATCCCGATCGGGCCGAGCGAGGGGGCCGTCGGCCAGGTCGTCGACGCGGGCATCTTCTTCGTGCTGGCCGTGATGGGCGTCGGCGTGCTCGGCAGCCTCATGGCCGGCTGGGCGTCCGCCAACAAGTTCTCCCTGCTCGGCGGCCTCCGTACCGCCGCCCAGCTGCTCGCCTACGAGCTCCCGATGCTGCTCGCCGCCGCCTCCGTCGCGATGGCCGCCGGCACCGTCTCCCTCCCCGGCATCCTGAACGCCTTCGAGTGGTGGTGGCTGCCCTGGCAGATCGTCGGCGCGATCGTCTTCTTCGTGGCCGGTCTCGCCGAGCTCCAGCGGCCCCCGTTCGACATGCCGGTCGCCGACTCGGAGATCATCTTCGGCGCGTACACCGAGTACACCGGCCTCCGCTTCGCGCTCTTCCTGCTCGCCGAGTACGCGGGCATCGTCGTCCTCTGCGGTCTCACCACCGTCCTCTTCCTCGGCGGCTGGCACGGCCCCTTCGGCGGTGACGGCCTCGGCTGGGTCTGGACCCTCCTCAAGGCCGCCGTCCTCGCGTTCGTCGTGATCTGGCTGCGGGTCACCTACCCGCGCCTGCGCGAGGACCAGCTCCAGAAGCTCGCCTGGACGACGCTCGTCCCGCTCGCCCTCGCGCAGATCGCGCTCACCGGCATCGTGAAGGTGGCGATCCAGTAATGCCCATCCCCGGATCCGGCCTCGCCAAGGGCCTCGCCGTCACGCTCCGCACGATGACGAAGAAGACCGTCACCGCGCAGTACCCGGACGTCCAGCCCGAGCTGCCGCCCCGCAGCCGCGGGGTCATCGGACTGTTCGAGGAGAACTGCACGGTCTGCATGCTGTGCGCCCGCGAGTGCCCCGACTGGTGCATCTACATCGACTCCCACAAGGAGACGGTGCCGGCCGCCGCCCCCGGCGGCCGCGAGCGCAGCCGGAACGTCCTCGACCGCTTCGCCATCGACTTCTCCCTCTGCATGTACTGCGGCATCTGCATCGAGGTGTGTCCTTTCGACGCCCTCTTCTGGTCGCCGGAGTTCGAGTACGCGGAGACCGACATCCACGAGCTGACCCACGAGCGCGACAAGCTCCGCGAGTGGATGTGGACGGTCCCGGAGCCGCCCGCGCTCGACGCGAAGGCGGAGGAACCGAAGGAGATCGCCGCGGCCCGCAAGGCGGCGGAGAAGGCGGCCGAGAAGGCGGCGGCGGAGGCCGCGGCGGCCGCCGCGGAGGCCCAGGCCCAGGAGGAGCAGCAGTGATCCCGGCAGCACAAGCGGCCGCGGAGGCCCACGGCTTCCTCTCGCCCTCCGGCGTCGAGATCGCCTTCCTCCTCGTCGGCCTCGTCACCCTCGGCGCGGCCGTCGTCACCGTCACCACGCGCCAGCTCGTCCACGCCGCGCTCTGGCTGGTCGTGGCGCTCGGCGGGCTCGCCGTCGAGTACCTGCTCCTGACCGCCGAGTTCATCGCCTGGGTGCAGGTGCTGATCTACGTCGGCTCGGTCGTCGTCCTCCTCCTCTTCGGCCTCATGCTCACCAAGGCCCCCATCGGCCGCTCCCCGGACGCCGACTCCGGCAACCGCCCGGTCGCCCTCGGCGTCGCGCTCGCCGCCGCCGTCGCGCTCGTCTGGGTCGTCGTCGACGCGTTCCGCACGACCTGGATCGACCTCGACGGGGCCGTCCAGGGCTCGACCGAGGTCACCGGCGCCACCCTCTTCAAGCACTGGGTGCTGCCCTTCGAGGCCCTCTCGGTGCTCCTCCTGGCCGCGCTGGTCGGCGCGATCGTCCTCTCCCGCAAGAAGGAGCAGGAGCGCTGATGCACCTCGCCTATCCCGCGGTCCTCGCCGCCCTCCTCTTCTGCGTCGGCGTGTACGGCGTCCTCGCCCGCCGCAACGCGATCCTGGTCCTGATGTCCGTCGAGCTGATGCTCAACGCCGTCAACCTCAACCTGGTCGCCTTCGACGTCTGGCTCCGCGACACCCTGCACGCCGGGCAGGCCCTCACCCTCTTCACCATCGCCGTCGCCGCCGCGGAGATCGGCATCGGTCTCGCGATCGTCCTGATGGTCCACCGCAACCGCGGCACCGCGGACGTCGACCGCCTCCGCGACACGGCGGAGCGGCCGGAGTCCCCGGGCGACACACCCGACGGCGACACACCCGACGGCGACGCACCCGACGGCGACGCACCCGCAGACGACACGCCCCACGGCGAGAAGGCCGAGGCCACCGCGTGACCACCACGACCCTCGCCGTCCTCGTCCCCCTCCTCCCCTTCCTCGGCTCCGTCGCCGGACTCCTCCTGGGCCGCACCGCGCCCGGCTTCGTCCGGCCGCTCGCCGTGCTCCCGACGCTCGCCGCGGCCGTCCTCGCCGTCCTCGTCGCCATCCGCCAGGGCGGCGACGAGGTGATCGACGCCTCCACCCAGCTCACGCCGACGGGCTCCATCCCCATCGATCTGAGCCTGTACATCGACGGCTTCGCCGCCCTGGTCGCCGTCCTCGTCGGCGTCATCGCCACCTGCGTGCAGATCTACTCGACGGGCTACCTCCGCGACGACCCCCGCTACCCGTCGTACGCCGCGCTCGTCTCCCTCTTCACCTCCGCGATGCTGCTCGTCGTCTACTCCGGCGACCTGATGGTGCTCCTGGTCGGCTGGGAGATCATGGGCATCTGCTCGTACTTCCTCGTCGGCCACTACTGGGAGACACCCGAGGCGCGGGCCGCCTCCCTCAAGGCCTTCCTCGTCACCAAGCTCGGTGACGTCCCCTTCCTCATCGGTCTCTTCGCGCTCGCCACCGACGCCGGCACCTTCCGGATCACCGGCGTCCTCGACACCGTCGAGAAGGGCGGCATCGACCACCCCACCCTGATCGCGCTGCTGCTGCTCGCGGGCGTGGCGGGCAAGTCCGCGCAGTTCCCGCTGCACACCTGGCTCCCGGACGCGATGGCCGGCCCCACCCCCGTCTCCGCGCTCATCCACGCGGCGACGATGGTCGCCGCCGGCATCTACTTCACGGCCCGGCTGCTGCCCGTCTTCGCCGAATCCGCCGCCGCGATGACCGTGCTCGCCGTGATGGCCGCGATCACGATGGTCGGCTCGGCGCTCGCCGCGCTCGCCCAGGACGACATCAAGCGGGTCCTCGCCTACTCGACGATCGGTCAGCTCGGCTACATGGCCGGCGCCCTCGCCGTCGGCGACCGCGGGGCCGCCGTCTTCCACCTCCTGTCGCACGCCGCCTTCAAGGCGCTGCTCTTCCTCGCCGCCGGCACGGTCATCCACGCCGCCGGCACGAACTCGCTCACCGCCATGTCCCGGATGAGCGGCCTCGCGAAGCGCGTCCCCGACGCGTACTGGACGATGACCGTCGCCCTGCTCGCGCTCGCCGCGATCCCGCCCTTCGCCGGCTTCTTCTCCAAGGAAGCCGTCCTCGTGGCCGCCGAGCACACCGCGCTCGGGGAGGGCCCCGGCGCCCCCGCCGGGGCCGGCTGGACCGTCCTCGTCGCCGGGCTGCTCACCGCCCTCCTCACCGCGGCCTACGCGCTCCGCCTGTGGCTGCGGACCTTCCGCGGCCGGGGCGCCGAGGCCCCCGACCACGGCCGCCAGCCGATCGCCATGACGACCGTCCTGTGGGTGCTCGCGATCCCCTCCCTGGGCTTCGGCCTGACCGTCACGTACGTCGACGACTGGTTCGACGGGCACGCCCTCACCCCGACCGTCACCACGGCCGTCCTGGGCACGGGCCTCGCCGCCGCCGGAGCCGTGATCACCTACGCGGTCTGGCGCACCCTCGCCGCGAGGACCGGGACCGTACAGCCCCCCGTCCCGCACGTGGCCCACCCCGACGCCGACGCCGGTCTGGTCGAGGCCGAGGCGCTGCACCTGCCGCACCCCGCCGAGGACCCGGCCGACCCCGGCCGCGCCCTCCTGGGCCCGCTGCACGCCCCCGCCGCCGACGGCTTCCACCTGGACGCCGTCTACCGGGCCGCCTTCGTCCGCCCCGTCCTCGCCGCCGCCTCCCTGGTCCGCTTCCTGGACCGCGAGGTCGTCGACACGTACGTCCGCGCCGCGGGCAACTCCGCCCAGGGCCTCGGCTGGCTCGTCCGCCGCGCCCAGACCGGCAACATCCAGACCTATCTGAGCGCCCTGCTCGCCGGCTCCGTCGTCCTGGTGATCGCCGCAGTCGCCCTCGCCAACGCCGTCGCCGGAGCGTGAGCCGTGATCGATATCAGCGAATCCGTGATGCAGTTCCTTCTCGTGTTGACCGTCGTCGGCCCGCTCATCGGCGCGGCCGCCGCTTTCCTCCCCGCCCCGCCGGGGCTGAAGGGGAAGTCGCCGGACCAGGCCGTGCTCCGCCACGGCGTCACCGTCACCGGCGTGATCCTGCTGGCCGCGATCGTCCTCGCGCTCGGCTTCGACCACGACCAGCCGTCGAGGATGCAGGCCACGACGGACATCACGTGGATCCCCGCGCTCGACGTGCGGATCCACCTCGGCATCGACGGCATTTCCCTCCCCCTTCTGGTCCTGACCGCGCTGCTGACCTTCCTCTGCGCGCTGTACAGCTACTTCAAGATGCCGTCGGGCCCGTCCCCGAAGGCCTTCGTCGCCCTGCTGCTCGTCCTCGAGTCCGGCACCCTGGCGACCTTCGCCGTCCTCGACCTCGTCCTGTTCTTCCTGGCCTTCGAGATGGTCCTCATCCCGATGTACTTCCTCATCGCCCGCTGGGGCGGCGAGGGCAGGCAGGCCGCCGCCTGGAAGTTCATCCTCTACACGCTGCTCGGCTCCGTCGTCATGCTGCTCGGCCTGCTCCTCATCGGCGTACAGGCGGGCACGTTCGACATGGTGGCACTGGCCACTGACAACGGCCGGGAACTGACCACGTCCGTGCAGGTCACCGCCGTTCTCGCGATCGGTCTCGGGCTCGCGGTGAAGACCCCGATGTGGCCGCTGCACAGCTGGCTCCCGGACGCCCACACCGCCGCCCCGACCGTCGGCTCCGTCCTCCTCGCCGGCGTCCTGCTGAAGATGGGCACGTACGGCTTCGTCCGGATCCTCCTGCCGATCGCCCCCGACGGCATGCGGACCTTCGCGCCCTACCTCGCCGCCTTCGCCGTCGCCGGGATCATCTACGGATCGCTCGCCTGCCTCGCCCTCGTGCGCCCCGGTGCCAAGGGCGACCTGAAGCGCCTCATCGCGTACTCCTCCGTCGGCCACATGGGCTTCGTCCTCCTCGGCATCGCCACCATGACCCCCACCGGGGTCAACGGCGCGCTCTTCGCCAACATCGCCCACGGCCTCGTCACCGGCCTGCTCTTCTTCCTGGTCGGCGCCCTCAAGGACCGGTACGGCACCGCCGACCTCGACACCCTCGCCGGCGCCACCGGGGCCGCCCTCTACGGCCGCGCCCCGCGCCTCGGCGCGCTCCTCGCCTTCGCCGCCGTCGCCTCCCTCGGCCTCCCCGGCCTGGCCGGCTTCTGGGGCGAGATGCTGGCCCTCTTCGGTGCCTTCGAGCCGGCCGAGGGCCTCAGCCGCCCCGCGTTCCTCACCTTCATGGCGATCGGCGCGTTCGGCACCCTCCTCACCGCCGCCTATCTCCTCCTCGTCGTCCGCCGCGTCTGCATGGGCGGCCCCCGGCCCGCGGGGGAGACGGCGATCGCCGACGTCCAGGGGTACGAGTTCGCCGCCTGGACCCCGCTCGTCGCCCTCACCGTCCTCGCCGGACTCTGGCCCGCCGTCCTCCTCGGCCTCACCGACCCGGCCGTCCAGAAGCTCCTCGCCGGAGGCACCCAGTGACGTCGTCGCTCGTCCAGTCCGTCGACTGGCTCACGATCGCGCCCCCGACCCTCACGGCCGTGGTCGCCCTCGTCGTCCTCGTCGCCGACCTCTTCGTCCCCCCGGAGCGCAAGCGGCTCCTCGGCTGGACCGCGATCGGCGGCCTCGTCGCCGCCCTCGCGCTCCTCGTCCCGCTGCGGGCCGGCGACCGCTCCACCTTCTGCCTCACCGCCGAGGCCCAGGCCCAGGGGCACGCGGCCGCGTGCAGCTACACCGCCGACCACTTCACCCTCGTCATCCAGCTGCTCGTCCTCGGCGGCGCGCTGCTCACCGCGATCCTCTCCCTGGACGCGACCCGCGAGAAGCTGCCCGCCGGCGAGTTCTGGTTCCTGCTGCTCTCCTCGGCCGCCGGCGCGGCCCTGCTGCCCGCCTCCCGTGACCTCGCGACCCTCGTCGTCGCCCTCGAAGTGGCCTCGCTGCCCGCTTTCGCGCTCGTCGGCCTCAAGCGCGGCGACCGCATGTCCGGCGAGGCCGCCCTCAAGTTCTTCCTCTCCTCCGTCACCGCGACCGCCGTCACCCTGCTCGGCGTCAGCTTCGTGTACGCGGCGACCGGCACCCTCCACCTCACGGAGATCGCCCAGCGCCTCGACGAGGTCCCCGGACAGCTGGAGACGCTCGCCGAGGCGGGCGTGGCCCTCACCCTCGTCGGCTTCGCCTTCAAGACGGCCGCAGTCCCCTTCCACTTCTGGGTCCCCGACACGTACGTGGGCGCCCCGCTGCCCGTCGCCGCCTACCTCTCCGTGGTCGGCAAGGCCGTCGGCTTCACCGGGCTCATCCTCGTGACGGTCGTCGCCTTCCCCTCGTACGCGGACGTCTGGGGCCCGGCGCTCGCCGCCCTCGCCGCGCTCACCATGACCGCCGGCAACGTCGCGGCCCTCCGCCAGGTGTCCACGCGCGCGTGGAGCGCGGTCCGGCTGCTCGCCTGGTCCTCCGTCGCCCAGGCCGGCTACCTCCTGGTGCCGATCGCCGCCGCCGCGTACTCCAGCGACGACCAGGTCGGCGCCACCGTCGCGTACGCCCTCATGTACGCCGTCGTGAACCTCGGCGCCTTCGCGGTCGTCGCCCTCGTCGCCCGGACCCGCCCCGGGAACCGCATCTCCGACTACCGGGGCCTGTACGCGGCCAGCCCGGCCGCCGCCCTCGCGCTCGGGTTCTTCCTCCTGAATCTGGCCGGTTTGCCCCCGGGTATCATCGGCCTCTTCGCCAAGGTGACCGTCTTTTCGGCGGCCGTCGACGCGGGCCTCGGCTGGCTGGCCGTGGTGATGGGCGTCAACGTCGTGATCGCGCTGTACTACTACCTGCGCTGGACGGCGCTGCTCTTCCGCGCGCCGGCGGGGGCCCCCGTACCCCACAAGGCCTCCGTGCCGGTCACCGTGGCGATCGTGCTGACCGCCGCCGCCGGAGCCGTGCTGTCGGGCTACCCGCAGTTCGCCCTCCGCTTCGCGTCGACGACGCTGTTCTGACCCCCATAGCGCCCCCCACAAAGAAACACCGAGGAGCAACACCCCGTGCTGAACGGATTCAAGGACTTCATACTTCGCGGGAACGTCATCTCGATGGCCATCGGTCTGGCCGTCGGAACCGCGTTCACCGCCGTCGTCACCGGCTTCAGCAAGGCCTTCATCACCCCGCTCATCGGTCTCGCGACCGGCTCCGTCGGTGACTTCAGCGAGGCCAAGTTCAGCGTCGGCAAGACCGTCTTCCCCTACGGCCTCGCCATCTCCGCCGCCATAGCGTTCGTCATCACCGCCGCGGTCCTCTACTTCCTGATCGTCGCCCCGCTGGCGAAGGTCCAGGAGAGGTTCGCGAAGGAGGAGGCGGCCGACCCCAAGTCCGAGAAGCGCGACTGCCCCCGCTGCTTCACCGAGATCCCGGCCATCGCCTCCCGCTGCGCCCACTGCACCAGCGAGGTCGAGCCCATCGCGGCCGAGCTCGAGAAGTTGACGGTCCCGGCGGCCCGCTAGGGGGCGTCTTGCCGATCATGCCGGGCTCGCGGCGTGATCGACAAGACACCCCCTAGGCATCGCCTCACCCGAACGGCCCCAGGGCCCGTCCGGCGCCCCGATCCGCCGGACAGGCCCACGGCCGCCCCGGTACGGCCGGGGGAACCCGAGCCTCCCGCCTGGCGTTGACCAGTACGGGAGGGTCCACTGGACGAGTGGACCACCACGCAGCAAAGGGTTCCCCTGCCGCACCACTTGGAGGGCGTACCGTGCACCGCCGGCACAACGGGCTGAGGACCGCCGTCCTCCTCGGAGGGCTCTCCGCCCTCATCATCGTCATCGGCAGCTTCTTCGGCCGGACGGGGCTGATCGTCGCGCTCTTCGTGGCGCTCGGCACCAACGCGTACGCGTACTGGAACAGCGACAAGCTGGCGCTGCGGGCCATGCGGGCCCGCCCGGTCAGCGAGTTCGAGGCCCCCGCGCTGTACAGGATGGTGCGGGAGCTCTCCACGCAGGCCCGCCAGCCGATGCCGCGGCTCTACATCTCGCCGACCCAGGCGCCCAACGCCTTCGCGACCGGCCGCAACCCGCGCAACGCCGCCGTCTGCTGCACCGAGGGCATCCTCGCGATCCTCGACGAGCGCGAGCTGCGCGGCGTCATCGGCCACGAGCTGAGCCACGTCTACAACCGGGACATCCTCATCTCCTCGGTCGCCGGAGCGCTCGCCTCCGTGATCATGTTCCTGGTCAACTTCGCCTGGCTGATCCCCGTCGGCAGGTCCAACGACGACGACGGCCCGGGACTCCTCGGGATGCTCCTGGTCATGATCCTCGGCCCGATCGCCGCCTCGGTGATCCAGCTCGCCATCTCCCGATCCCGGGAGTACGAGGCGGACGCCTCCGGAGCCCAGCTCACCGGCGACCCACTCGCCCTGGCCAGCGCCCTGCGGAAGCTCGACGCGGGCACCAAGCAGCTGCCGCTGCCGCCCGAGCCCCGGATCGAGACGGCGAGCCACATGATGATCGCCAACCCGTTCCGCCCCGGCAAGGGCATGTCCAAGATGTTCTCCACCCATCCGCCGATGGCCGAGCGCATCGCCCGACTCGAACAGATGGCAGGTCACCGCCCGTGAAGACCATCCTCAACATCATCTGGCTCATCCTCTGCGGATTCTGGATGTTCCTGGGCTACATGCTCGCGGGCGTCCTGCTCTGCATCACGATCATCGGCATCCCCTTCGGCCTCGCCGCGTTCCGCATCGGCCTCTACGCCCTGTGGCCCTTCGGGTACACGGTCGTCGACCGCCGCGACGCCGGCGCGCCCTCCTGCATCGGCAACGTTCTGTGGCTGATCCTCGCCGGCTGGTGGCTCGCCCTCGGCCACATCGTCACCGGCATCGCCCTCTGCATCACGATCATCGGCATCCCGCTCGGCATCGCGAACTTCAAGCTGATCCCCGTATCCCTGCTCCCCCTCGGCAAGGAGATCGTCCCCACGGACCAGGCGTACGCGGTCCGCTGATGCAGTTCCCCCGCTACGTGCTGGTGCCCGCCCCCGGCGACACCGCCCGCCACGCCCTGGCCCTGTGCAAGGACGTGGCGGGCCTCTTCGCGGAACCGGCCCGGCCCGCCCGCGTCCGCTACGAGCTCCGCGGCTGCGAACCGCGCGGCGAGCTGTCCCGGGCCGTCACCCAGGCGGTCGTCGAGGGCACGGCCCCCTTCGGCACGCTCGTCGTGGACCTCCACGGCACCCGGTGGACCCTCGCGGACACCCGGATCCTCGGCATGCGCGGCGACGTCGTCACGGTCGAGGCGGCCGGCGAACCGCGCCGCACCCACCACTCCGCCGACCCGGTCCCCTGCGGGAACCTGATACGCGTCACGCGCGCCGCACCCGAGGAGGAGACCCACACCGACGTCACCTTCGTCGGCTGCTCCCCGCGCGGCGAGCTCCGCGACGCCCTCGCCGCGGGCGCGGAGGAGTTCCGGGAGGTGCGCTACCAGGGGCTCACCCGGATCGGGAACCACCACCACGAGGGCGAGGCGGGCCGGATCACCGGCTGGGACACCTCCGCCCGCCACCGCGGCCTCCTCGACCTCACCCTGTCCTTCCCCCGTACGCGCCTGGTGCCGCCCGCGACCGGCGAGATATGGGACCTGTTCTGGCAGTCGAGGCCCACCGAGCCCGGCACCTGGAAGCGGTTCTCCGGCGCGGCGCGCGGCGAGTGGCTGGACCGGGCCGCGGCCCACGGCTCGTACGGCGCCCCGGAGCTCCTCCCCGGCGCCACGTACCACCTCGACGGCGCCGACATCGTCGACGAGGACTCCTTCCACTGCGCGCTGGGGGAGACCGTGCTCGGCCCCGGCCGCTGCTTCCGCGCGGGAGCCCCCGGGGCGATCGGCGAGGAGCTGTCCGGCGCGACCGTCGTCTGGCACCGCGCCGAGGTGGCCCGCGCCTGCCTGGGCGTCCTGCCCTACAGGGGGCGCCGCCCCGCGACCTTCCAGGAGCTCGTGGACGCGCTCACGGACGCGGGGGTACGGCTCGTCCTCGACTGACCGCCCACGCCACGACCCCCGCCGCCAGGACCCCGGACCCCGCGAGGACCGAGCCGAGCGGCAGCGCGAAGGCGAGCACCGCGCAGCCGGTGAACCCGAGCGCGGCGAGCGGCCGGTTCCGGCCCCCCAGGGTCCAGGCGGAGGCGTTCGCGATCCCGTAGTAGACGAGCACGCCGAACGACGAGAAGCCGATCGCGCCCCGCACGTCCGCCGTCGCCGCCACCAGGGCCACCACCGCGCCCACGGCGAGCGTGGCCCGGTGCGGCACCCGGAAGCGGGGGTGCACGACGGCGAGCCCGCCCGGCAGGTAGCCGTCCCGCGCCATCGCGAGGGTCGTCCGGGAGACCCCGAGGATCAGCGAGAGCAGCGAGCCGAGCGCGGCGACCACCGCGCCCGCCGTGACGAGCGGCACCAGCCATCCCGCGTCGGCCGCGCGGGCCGCGTCGGCGAGCGGCGCGGGGGAGGCGGCCAGGGCGGCGGGCCCCAGGACGGCGAGCACGCTCACCGCGACCGCCGCGTAGACGGCGAGCGCGATCCCGAGGGCCACCGGCACCGCCCGGGGGATCGTGCGGGCCGGATCGCGGACCTCCTCGCCGAGCGTGGCGATCCGCGCGTACCCCGCGAATGCGAAGAAGAGCAAACCAGCGGCCTGGAGCACGGAGCCCCCCACGACCTCCCCGCCGAGCGTGGCGGGGGACATCCGGCCGGCTCCGAGGGAGACCGTGACGACCCCCGCGAGCACCGCGAGGACCACCGCCACGACGACCCGCGTGAAGAGCGCGGACTTCTGAACTCCCCCGTAGTCGACGGCCGTCAGGGCCACCACGGCGGCGACTGCCACCGCGTGCGCGTGGGCCGGCCAGAGGTACGCTCCGACGGTCAGTGCCATCGCCGCGCACGAGGCGGTCTTGCCGACCACGAAGGCCCAGCCGGCCAGATACCCCCAGAATGATCCGAGACGTTCGCGACCGTACACGTAGGTGCCGCCGGAGGCCGGGTAGAGGGCGGCGAGGCGGGCCGAGGCCATGGCGTTGGCGTACGCGACGACGGCGGCGATCCCGAGCGCCCACAGGAGCCCGGCCCCGGACCCGGCCGCACCGGCCGCCGGTCCGAGCGCCACGAAGATCCCGGCCCCGACCATCGAGCCGAGCCCGATCACGACCGCGTCGAAGACGCCGAGTGACCGGCGCAGTTCCTCTGCCACGACCTCAGCCTAGGGGGCGGTCAGCAACCGGTCTCGCGCAGCGTGATGTTGAGCCGCCCGACCAGACCGAGCGCCGGATCGGCCGTCCCCGGGTGGACGGTGGGCACCCCGTGGTGGACCCAGCGCGAGGCCCCGCCGAAGACGAACAGGTCACCGGAGGCCAAGTCGACGTCCCGGTACGGCCGGCCGCGGTTCTCCGCGTTCCCGAACCGGAAAACGCACCGGTCCCCGAGGCTCAACGACACCACCGGAGCCCCGGACCGCTCTTCCTTGTCCTGGTGCATGCCCATCCGGGCGCCGGGCCCGTAGAAGTTCACGAGCGCCGTATCGGGCGAGAAGTCCCCACTCTTCCCGTACGCCTCGGCGACCGCCTCCCGCCCCAACGCGGCGAGCCAGCCGGGCAGTTCGATCCCGACCGAGTCGAGGTAGCGGTACGGCTCCCACTGCCGGCCCAGGCACAGCGACCGCACCGACATGACGCCCCCGCCCGGCAGCACGGTCTGCCGGTACGACACCGGCCCCCGCCCCCACTCCCGGCAGGCGTCCACCAACTCCCGCTGCCGCGCGGGCGACAGCCATCCGGGCACGTGCACGGCCCCGGGCGCGACGACCGCCCGCTCGCGAGGGAAGAGCCCCTCGCTCACGCGGACCGCTCCAGGGCGCCCTCAAGCCCGAGGAGCCGCTCCTTCCGCTCAAGACCGGCGGCGTACCCGCGCAGGCTCCCGTCGGCCCCGATCACCCGGTGGCAGGGCCGCACCACGAGCAGCGGATTGCGCCCGATCGCGGTGCCCACGGCCCGCACCCCGGCCCCGGACGAGCCGACGAGCCGGGCGACGTCCCCGTAGGAGACGGTCGTGCCGTACGGGATCTCCTCCAGCGCCCGCCAGACGCGCCGCTGGAACTCCGTACCGACGCCCGGGTCGTACGCGAGGTCGAACCGGTCCCGGCGGCCGGCGAAGTACTCGCCCAGCTGCCGGGCGGCGTCCTCGAACGCCCCGGGCGCGCACGTCCAGCCGTCCTCGACCTCGACGCCGCCCTTCTGCCCCGGCAGGGACAGCGAGCACAGCACGGCACGGCCCCCTTCGGCGAGCCGCCCGACCAGCAGCATCTCGCCCAGGGGGCCGTCGACGTACGCGTACACGGTCATGACTGGTTCCTCTCCCCGCACGGGTCTTCCACGATCCAGTGTGCGGGGCCCGCCGACCCTCGGGCTGGCGGAATTCGGACACGAGCCTCGACGGGTCAGCGGTAGTTCACGAACTGGAGGGCGAAGTCGAAGTCCTTGCCCTTGAGCAGCGCCTGGACGGCCTGCAGGTCGTCCCGGCTCTTCGAGCTGACGCGCAGCTCATCGCCTTGGACCTGCGCCTTGACGCCCTTCGGGCCCTCGTCCCGGATGGCCTTCGCGACCTTCTTGGCGTTCTCCTGCGAAATGCCCTCGGTGACCGACGCGAAGAGCTTGTACTCCTTGCCGGACAGCTGCGGCTCACCCTCGACGTCCAGCGACTTCAGCGAGATGCCCCGCTTGATCAGCTTGGTCTGGAAGATGTCGAGGATCGCCATCACGCGCTCCTCGCCGTTCGCCTGCATGAGGATCTTCTCGCCCGACCAGGCGATCGAGGCGTTGGTGCCCTTGAAGTCGTAGCGCTGGGAGATCTCCTTCACGGCCTGGTTGAGGGCGTTGTCGACCTCCTGCCGCTCGACCTTGGACACGATGTCGAAACTGGAGTCGGCCATGACTCGTGGCTCCTTGCTCGGTTGCTGTGGGGTACAGCCCAAAGCCTAGGGGGTTCGCCGCGACTCGAACCGCTGATCAATCCGGTGGCGGACCACCCCCCGGGATCAGGTATTGTTTACGTCGTTGCCACGGAACACCGCGAAAGCGGCTCCACGGCAGCGATCTCATGGCGATGTGCCCGAGTGGCCAATGGGAGCGGACTGTAAATCCGTCGGCTTAGCCTACCCAGGTTCGAATCCTGGCGTCGCCACGTGAAGAAGGTCCCCGGTGTTCTCACCGGGGACCTTCACTCGTTTCCGGAGGCTTCCGGGACTTCAGGGACTCCCGAGACTTCCGGGCCCCGGGTCAGTTTCCGGCCACGTCCTTCACCGCGACCGAGAGCGGTGTCGAGCCGCTGATCAGTTCCAGGGTCAGGCCGGCCGTCGCCGGGGTGTCGAGGAGTTCCGCGAGGACCGCCGCCACGTCGTCGCGGGGGATCATGCCCCGGCCCGTGTGGGCCTCCAGGCGGACCAGGCCCGTGCCCGCGTCGTTCGTCAGGGAGCCGGGGCGCAGGATCGTCCAGTCCAGGGTCGTACGGGCGCGGACCGCGTCGTCGGCGGCACCCTTGGCGCGGAGGTAGGCGTCGAAGACGTCGTCGCCCTTGTGGTGCGCGTCCGCGCCCATCGAGGACACCACCACGTAGCGCCGCACGCCCGCCCGCTCCGCCGCGTCCGCGAAGAGCACGGCCGCCGCGCGGTCCACCGTGTCCTTGCGGTCCACCGAGCTCCCCGGGCCCGCGCCCGCGGCGAAGACCGCCGCGTCGGCGCCCTGGAGCACGGCCGCGACCATCTCCACCGACGCCGTCTCCAGGTCCAGGATCACCGGCTCGGCGCCCGCGTTCCGTAGGTCGTCGCCCTGCTCGGGCCTGCGGATGATCCCCGCGACCTCGTGTCCGCCCGCCGACAGCAGCCTCTCCAGGCGCAGGGCGATCTGTCCGTGTCCTCCAGCGATGACGATGCGCATACTCACGACCGTACGACGGGACCGGCCGGAGGGCTCCCCGGCTCGGGCGGGCGCTCCGGACGCACCTGTCGGGGCAGGTCGAGGGCGGCCGCCGAGTCGCAGTACTCCCGCACCGCGCTCGTCCGGGCCACCACCCGCCCCCGGTGCACCACGATCCGGCTGTACGCGAGGGAGAGCACGCCCGCGAGCCGCTCGCCGCGCACCGCGAGCAGCTCCGCCGGGAAGCCCGCCTCCACCCGCACCTCGGGCAGCCCCATCGCCGCCCGCGCGCCCCCGCTCACCGCCGCGTACGCCTCCTGGGGCGGCAGCCCGCCGAGCGAGGCGAGGAGGTACGCCGCCTCCAGCGGGTCCCCGCGCCCCACCGGGTTGGACACGTCCCGCAGCGCCCCGCTGCCCGCCGCGACCCGCACCCCGGCCGCCCGCAGCAGCCTGACCGGGGCCGCGCCCCGCAGCTCCGTCCCCCCGCAGCCGCCCTGCGGCAGGCACACCACCGTCACCCCGGCCGCCGCCAGCTGGTCCGCCGCCCGCCGCGCCGCCTCCGAGGGGAGCCGGCCGAGCCCGGCGCACGGCCCGATCGTCACCCCGGGCCGCAGCCCGCCGGCCATCGCCGCGAGCCGGGCGAGCCGGGCCGGGTCGTCCCCGTCGGTGTGCAGGTCGACCGGGCAGCCGTGCTCGGCCGCGAGCTCCAGGACCGCCTCCACGTATCCCGCCGGGTCCGGGTCGAGGTCCGGACAGCCGCCGACCACCCCGGCGCCCATCTTCACCGCGTCCCGCAGCATCGCGAGCCCGTCCGCGCCCGCGACCCCGGTGAGGAGCCGGGGGACGGCGACGGCCGTGAGGTCGGCGAGGCCGCGCAGCGAGCGCCGCGCCTGGAGCACGGCCTCCAGCGGCCCGAGGCCCTGCACGTCCCCGATCCGCACGTGCGCGCGCAGCGCGGTGGCGCCGTGGCCGAGCTGGAGCAGGGCGGCCTCGGTGGCCCGGCGCTGCACCTCGTCAGGGGCGTACGAGACGGGGCCCGGGGTGTCGGCGGAGAGCGCGGTGTCGGCGTGGGCGTGGGGTTCGGCGGCGGCGGGCAGCAGCAGGTAGCCGGCGAGGTCGACGCGGGAGCCGCCGACGGCGCTGAGGCTGCCGGCGGTGCCGACGGCCTCGATCCGCCCGCCGACGAGCCGCACGTCCACGGTCCGGCCGTCGGTGAGGCGGGCGTGGGAGAGCAGGAGCGAGGTCGAGTCGGCGGTGGTGGCGGCCCCGTCCTCGGGCGGCTGGGGCTGCTTGCTGTCGGCTGACATCGGGCTCCTCAAGGCTCCTCAAGATCAAGATCGCGCAAGGTGGGGCAGAGCCTAGGGGGGCTCGGAGCGACCTTCGAGGAGGAGCGCAATAGTCGTACCGATGAGTCCACGAGTGGCGTACGTGACGCCTGGTGAGGGCCGTCGCGGGGGCGCGCGGAAACGGATTTGGGCGATGGGCGGGAGACCGTGTAATGTCTTCCTCGCTCGCCCCAATAGCTCAGTCGGTAGAGCGTCTCCATGGTAAGGAGAAGGTCTACGGTTCGATTCCGTATTGGGGCTCTGGTGAGAAGGACCCCGCCCTCGGGCGGGATCCAGATCATCAAAGCGGTGTAGCTCAGTCGGTAGAGCAAGCGGCTCATAATCGCTGTGTCACCGGTTCAAGTCCGGTCACCGCTACACACGGTAGCCGATTGTGGGGTCGGTCCTTCGATCGGCTACTCTTTTATGCGTTCATCCGTCCCATCCGTCCAAGGAGCACTCACGTGGCTGCCACCGACGTCCGCCCGAAGATCACGCTGGCCTGCGTGGAGTGCAAGGAGCGGAACTACATCACCAAGAAGAACCGGCGTAACAACCCGGACCGTCTTGAGATGAAGAAGCACTGCCCTCGCTGCAACTCGCACACTGCGCACCGCGAGACGCGCTAAACAGGCTCGTACACGAGGCCGTCCCCACCAGGGGGCGGCCTCGTGTCGTTTGTCGGCAACAAATCCAGGAGGTATCGAGTCCATGGCGCTCGACCAGTCCTTCGTGGGCCGGACCTATCCGCCCACCCCGCCCTACGAGGTCGGCCGCGAGAAGATCCGCGAGTTCGCCGAGGCGATCGGTGACGCCAATCCCGCGTACACCGACACCGAGGCGGCCAAGGCGCTCGGCCATTCCGACGTGATCGCCCCGCCCACCTTTGTGTTCGCCATCACATTCAAGGCCGCCGGCGCCGTCATCGAGGACCCGCAGCTCGGCCTCGACTACAGCCGCGTGGTCCACGGCGACCAGAAGTTCGCCTACACCCGGCCCGTACGCGCCGGGGACCGGCTCTCGGTCACCTCCACCATCGAGGCGATCAAGTCCCTCGCGGGCAACGACATCCTGGACATCCGCGGCGAGGTCCACGACGCCTCCGGCGAGCACGTCGTGACCGCCTGGACGAAGCTCGTCTCCCGCGCACCCGAGGGGGCCTGACCATGACCGCCAAGATCGCCTACGACGAGGTCGAGGTCGGCACCGAGCTGCCCGCGCAGAACTTCCCCGTGACGCGCGCCACACTCGTGCAGTACGCCGGGGCCTCCGGGGACTTCAACCCCATCCACTGGAACGAGAAGTTCGCGGTCGAGGTCGGCCTCCCGGACGTCATCGCCCACGGCATGTTCACCATGGCCGAGGCGATCCGCGTCGTCACCGACTGGGCCGGCGACCCCGCCGCCGTCGTCGAGTACGGCGTCCGCTTCACCAAGCCGGTCATCGTCCCCAACGACGACCGGGGCGCCCTCGTCGAGGTCAGCGCCAAGGTCGCCGCGAAGCTCGACGACAAGCGCGTCCGGGTCGACATCACCGCGATGAGCGCCGGCCAGAAGGTCCTCGGCATGAGCCGGGCCGTGGTCGCGCTCGCCTGACGCCGTCGTTCCACCCGTGGAGGAAAGCTTCCCTCCACGGGTGGAACGTACTCTTGAGCCCGTGCAGCCACTCCACGACGCCCCCCTCGCGCCCCTGACGACCTTCCGGCTCGGCGGACCCGCCACCCGGCTCGTCACCGCCACCACCGACGACGAGGTGGTCGCGGCCGTCCGCGAGGCCGACGCCGCGGGCACCCCGCTGCTGATCATCGGCGGCGGCTCCAACCTGGTCATCGGGGACAAGGGCTTCGACGGCACGGCGCTGCGCATCGCCACCACCGGCTTCGCCCTGGAGGGCACGCGCCTGGAGCTGGCCGCGGGCGAGGTCTGGACGGACGCCGTGGCGCGGACCGTCGAGGCCGGGCTCGCCGGGATCGAGTGCCTGGCCGGCATCCCCGGCTCGGCCGGCGCGACCCCGATCCAGAACGTCGGCGCCTACGGGCAGGACGTCTCCGCGACCGTCACCGAGGTCGTCGCCTACGACCGCCGCGCCGAAGAGACCGTCACTCTCACGAACGCCGAGTGCGCCTTCTCGTACCGGCACAGCCTCTTCAAGGACGAGCCCGAGCGGTACGTGGTGCTGCGGGTCCGCTTCGCGCTGGAGGACGCCGACGGGATGTCCGCGCCGATCAAGTACCCGGAGACCGCCCGCGCCCTCGGCGTCGAGGCGGGGGACCGGGTGCCGCTCGCGCAGGCCCGCGAGACCGTGCTGCGGCTGCGCGCCGGCAAGGGCATGGTCCTGGACCCGGAGGACCACGACACCTGGTCCGCGGGCTCCTTCTTCACCAACCCGATCCTCACGGCGGGGGAGTACGAGACCTTCCTCGCGCGCGTCGCCGGGCGGCTCGGCCCCGACGTCACCCCGCCGGCCTTCCCCACGGGCGAGGACGGCGCCGTGAAGACCTCCGCGGCCTGGCTGATCGACCGGGCCGGATTCACCAAGGGGTACGGCTCCGGGCCCGCCCGGATCTCCACCAAGCACACGCTCGCCCTCACCAACCGCGGCGAGGCGACCACCGAGGACCTCCTCGCCCTCGCCCGCGAGGTCGTCGCCGGAGTGCGGGACGCCTTCGGGATCACCCTCGTCAACGAGCCCGTCACGGTGGGCGTGGAGCTCTAGGGCGTCGGGGTCCGCTAGTACGCGACGCCCACGCCCTGCTTGACCGTCCCCGGGGCGTCGATCATCGCCAGCATCGCGTGGGCCACGTCCGCGCGGGCCAGCGTGCGGCCGCGGGGCGGATTGCCGCCGACGACCGTGCGGTACCGGCCGGTGAGCGGCTTGTCCGTCAGCTTCGGCGGGCGGACCGCGGTCCAGTCGGTGGCGCTCGCCGCCAGCGCGGACTCCATCGTCCGCAGATCGGTGTAGACGTCCTTCAGGACGCTGTTGATCACCGCGAGGACGGCCTTGTCGAGCACCCCGTCGCCCTCCGCGGCGGGGCCTACCGGGGCAGCGCTGACCACCAGGAGCCGCCGGACCCGCTCGGCCTCCATTGCCGCGAGCACCGAGCGGGTCAGCCGGGCCGCCACGCCCGTGGCCGCGTCCGCGCGACCGCGGGCGCCGAGACCCGAGAGCACCGCGTCCCGGCCGGTGACGGCCGCGCGCAGGGTCTCGGGGTCGGCGAGGTCGGCCCGGTGGACCACGAGCCGCTCCCCGGTGACGGTCAGCCGCGCGGGGTCCCGCACCACGGCCGTCACCTCGTGGCCCGAGGCCAGTGCCTGGCGGACGAGCTCCAGGCCGATGCCGCCGGTCGCGCCGAAGACGGTGAGCTTCATGTCGCACCCTCCCAGGGTGGGTAAGTATTCACTCACCCTCAGGGTGGGTGGATACTCACTCACGCGTCAAGGGTGGCTGGAGGATGCATGGAACAGAAACCGACCCGCGTACGGATCGTCGACGCCGCGCGCGACCTCATGCGGACGGCGGGGCTCGCCCGCACCACGACCAAGGAGATCGCCAAGGCGGCCGGCTGCTCGGAGGCGGCCCTCTACAAGTACTTCACGAGCAAGGAAGAGCTCTTCCTGACCGTCCTCGACGAGCGGCTGCCCCGGCTCGGTGGGCTGCTCGGCGCCCTCGCCGCCGACCCCGGCAGCCGGACCGTCGAGGAGAACCTCACCGAGATCGCCCGGCAGGCCGCCCTCTTCTACGAGGAGAGCTTCCCGATGGCCGCCTCGCTCTACGCCGAGCCGCAGCTCAAGGCCCGCCACGAGGAGGGCATGCGCCGGCTCGGCGCCGGACCGCACAGGCCCGTCGAGGGGCTCACCGCCTACCTCCGCACCGAGCAGCGCCTCGGCCGCATCGGCGCCGAGGCCGACCCGCGGGCGGCCGCCGCGCTCCTCCTCGGCGCCTGCGTCCAGCGGGCCTTCGCGTACGAGATGACGGAGGACGGCCCCGGGCCGCTCGACGACTTCGCCCGCGCGATCGCGCGCACGCTGATGCGCGGGATCGGCTAGGGCGTGCGGGTCAGTCGGCGATCCAGTCGTCGATCCCCGCGAGCAGCTTCTCCCGTACGCCCTCCGGGGCCGCCGAGCCCCGCACCGACTGACGGGCCAGCTCCGCCAGCTCCGCGTCCGTGAACCCGTGGTGCCGGCGGGCGATCTCGTACTGCGCCGCGAGCCGCGAGCCGAAGAGCAGCGGGTCGTCCGCGCCCAGCGCCATCGGGACGCCCGCCTCGAAGAGCGTCCGCAGCGGTACGTCCTCGTGCCGCTCGTACACGCCGAGGGCCACGTTCGACGCGGGGCAGACCTCGCAGGTCACCCCGCGCTCGGCCAGCTTCCGCAGCAGCCGGGGGTCCTCCGCCGCCCGCACCCCGTGGCCGACGCGCGAGGCCCGCAGGTCGTCCAGGCAGTCCCGTACGGAGGCGGGGCCGGTGAGCTCCCCGCCGTGCGGGGCCGCGAGGAGACCGCCGTCGCGGGCGATCGAGAACGCCCGGTCGAAGTCGCGCGCCAGGCCCCGCCGCTCGTCGTTGGAGAGCCCGAAGCCGACCACGCCCCGGTCCGCGTACCGCACCGCGAGCCGGGCGAGCGTCCGCGCCTCCAGGGGGTGCTTCATCCGGTTCGCGGCGACGAGGACCCGCATCCCGAGCCCGGTCTCCCGGGAGGCCGAGTCGACCGCGTCGAGGATGATCTCCATCGCCGCGATGAGCCCGCCGAGCAGGGGGGCGTACGAGGTGGGGTCGACCTGGATCTCCAGCCAGCCCGAACCGTCCCGGACGTCCTCCTCGGCCGCCTCGCGGACGAGTCGCCGAATGTCCTCCGGCTCGCGCAGGCAGGAGCGCGCGATGTCGTACAGGCGTTGGAAGCGGAACCAGCCGCGCTCGTCGGTCGCCCGTAGTTTGGGGGGCGTACCGCTGCTCAGCGCCTCGGGAAGATGGACGCCGTACTTGTCGGCCAGCTCGATGAGCGTCGTGGGCCGCATCGAACCGGTGAAGTGCAGATGCAGATGGGCCTTGGGCAGCAGGGTGATGTCGCGTGAAACGTGCTCCATCGACTGATCCTGCCGCACCCGAATGGACGAAGGCACCCCCTTTCCCCGATCGGGACCTTGCTAGAACGCAAAAACGGGCCCCGGTTCCGAAGAACCGGGGCCCGCGGGGTCGAGCGATCAGGCGGTCGCCTCGGCCAGCAGCTTCTGGATCCGGGAGACGCCCTCGACCAGGTCCTCGTCGCCGAGCGCGTACGACAGGCGCAGGTAGCCGGGCGTGCCGAAGGCCTCGCCGGGGACGACCGCGACCTCGGCCTCGTCGAGGATCAGGGCCGCGAGCTCGACGGAGGTCTCGGGGCGCTTGCCGCGGATCTCCTTGCCGAGCAGACCCTTCACCGAGGGGTACACGTAGAACGCGCCCTCCGGCGTCGGGCAGTAGACGCCCTCGATCTCGTTGAGCATCCGCACGATCGTCTGGCGGCGGCGGTCGAAGGCGCGCCCCATCTCCGCGACGGCGTCCAGGTTGCCGGACACGGCGGCCAGTGCGGCCACCTGCGCCACGTTGCTCACGTTCGACGTGGCGTGCGACTGGAGGTTCGTCGCGGCCTTCACGACGTCCTTCGGGCCGATGATCCAGCCCACGCGCCAGCCCGTCATCGCGTACGTCTTGGCGACACCGTTGACGACGATGCACTTGTCGCGCAGCTCCGGCATGACCGCCGGCAGGGAGACCGCCGAGGCGCCGCCGTAGACCAGGTGCTCGTAGATCTCGTCCGTCAGGACCCACAGACCGTGCTCGACGGCCCAGCGGCCGATCGCCTCGGTCTCGGCCTCGGAGTACACCGCGCCGGTCGGGTTGGACGGCGAGACGAAGAGGACGACCTTGGTCTTCTCCGTGCGCGCGGCCTCCAGCTGCTCCACCGAGACCCGGTAGCCGGTGGTCTCGTCGGCCACGACCTCCACCGGGACACCGCCGGCGAGACGGATCGACTCGGGGTACGTCGTCCAGTACGGCGCCGGGACGATGACCTCGTCGCCCGGGTCGAGGATCGCGGCGAAGGCCTCGTAGATCGCCTGCTTGCCGCCGTTGGTCACCAGGACCTGGGAGGCGTCGACCTCGTAGCCCGAGTCGCGCAGCGTCTTGGCGGCGATCGCGGCCTTCAGCTCGGGCAGACCGCCGGCCGGCGTGTAGCGGTGGTACTTCGGGTTCCTGCAAGCCTCGACGGCCGCCTCGACGATGTAGTCGGGGGTCGGGAAGTCGGGCTCACCGGCACCGAAGCCGATCACCGGGCGCCCGGCGGCCTTGAGGGCCTTGGCCTTGGCGTCGACGGCGAGGGTGGCGGACTCGGAGATCGCACCGATGCGGGCGGAGACCCGACGCTCGGTGGGAGGGGTAGCAGCGCTCATGCGGCCCATCGTCCCAGACCGGATCAGGGCCCGGCACACAGGTTTCACGGACCGGACAGGAACGGTCAATCCCGGTCGTACGTCCATCCGAGAGCAGGTCGGCGTGGTTTCTGTTCGACGCGGACCCCCATGACCACGTATGCTCACTGCTCGTTGGCCCGCACCGACCACATCTCACGATGCGGTAGGTTGAGGGACACCAACAAAGGGTCGTAGCTCAATTGGTAGAGCACCGGTCTCCAAAACCGGCGGTTGGGGGTTCAAGTCCCTCCGGCCCTGCTACACACACCGCCAGGTGTTGTGCGCATGTACGTACTTCATTGCACCGCCGTGCGGCTCCATCCCGGGCGCGGCACGGCCGACCCGGAATCAGGTGAGAGATCGTGACGGACGCCGTAGGCTCCATCGACATGCCTGATGCCGACGACGAGGCCTCTGAGTCCAAGAAGAAGGCCCGCAAGGGTGGCAAGCGCGGCAAGAAGGGCCCTCTGGGCCGTCTCGCGCTCTTCTACCGCCAGATCGTCGCGGAACTCCGCAAGGTCGTCTGGCCCACCCGTAGCCAGCTGACGTCGTACACCACTGTGGTGATTATCTTCGTCGTCATCATGATCGGCCTTGTCACCGTGATTGACTATGGCTTCCAGGAAGCAGTCAAGTACGTCTTCGGCTGACTTTTTGTTCCACCCCATCTGTATCGCAGGAAGAAGCAGCCACCGTGTCTGACGCGAACCTGAACGACGCCTTCGAGTCCGAGTCCGTCGAGGACGAGCTGGACATCGTCGAGGCCGCCGACGAGGACCAGGCCGACGCTGCTGACGACGCTGCTGGCGAGGCCGCCGAGGAAGCCGCTCTCCACGTCGAGGACGAGGACGAGGACGAGGCGGAAGCCGAGGAGTCCGAAGAGGACGCCGAGGACGAGGTCGAGGTCGAGGAAGACGAGTCGGACGAGTCCGAGGAGTCCGACGACGAAGAGGCCGAGGACGAGACCGAGGAAGAGGCCGAGCCGGCCGCCCCGGTCGACCCGGTCGCCGCGCTTCGCGAGGAGCTCCGCACCCTGCCCGGTGAGTGGTACGTCATCCACACCTACGCGGGCTACGAGAAGCGCGTGAAGGCCAACCTCGAGCAGCGTGCCGTCTCGCTCAACGTCGAGGACTTCATCTATCAGGCCGAGGTCCCCGAGGAAGAGATCGTCCAGATCAAGGGCGGCGAGCGGAAGAACGTCAAGCAGAACAAGCTTCCCGGCTACGTTCTCGTCCGCATGGACCTGACGAACGAGTCCTGGGGCGTCGTCCGCAACACCCCCGGCGTCACCGGCTTCGTGGGCAACGCCTACGACCCGTACCCGCTGACCCTGGACGAGATCGTCAAGATGCTCGCCCCGGAGGCCGAGGAGAAGGCCGCCCGCGAGGCCGCGGAGGCCGAGGGCAAGCCCGCTCCCGCCCGCAAGCTGGAGGTCCAGGTCCTGGACTTCGAGGTCGGCGACTCGGTCACGGTCACGGACGGTCCCTTCGCGACCCTCCAGGCCACGATCAACGAGATCAACCCGGACTCGAAGAAGGTCAAGGGCCTCGTCGAGATCTTCGGTCGCGAGACCCCGGTCGAGCTCAGCTTCGACCAGATCCAGAAGAACTGATCTCACAAGTTTCCGACCAGGTCAGAGTGGCTCTCACAGCCGCTCTGACCTGCTCGGTTTTTGGCCGCGCGTCTATACCCGTTATCGTTGTGCGGTATGCCTGCATCCGGATGACCGGAAGGCGGGCTGAACACTCTCACTAGGACCCGGAGAGAGCAATGCCTCCCAAGAAGAAGAAGGTCACGGGGCTTATCAAGCTCCAGATCAACGCCGGTGCGGCGAACCCGGCCCCGCCGGTCGGCCCCGCGCTCGGTCAGCACGGCGTCAACATCATGGAGTTCTGCAAGGCCTACAACGCCGCGACCGAGTCGCAGCGTGGCATGGTCGTGCCGGTGGAGATCACGGTCTACGAGGACCGCACCTTCACCTTCATCACCAAGACTCCGCCGGCCGCCAAGCTGATCCTCAAGGCCGCTGGTGTGGACAAGGGCTCCGGCGAGCCGCACAAGACCAAGGTCGCCAAGCTCACGGCCGCCCAGGTCCGCGAGATCGCCACGGTCAAGCTCCCCGACCTGAACGCCAACGACCTGGACGCCGCGTCCAAGATCATCGCTGGCACCGCCCGCTCCATGGGCATCACGGTCGAGGGCTGATCACCCCCCTCGTGACCTAGTGGTAGGGCCCGCGCCGGCCCGCACCACGACTCCACACCTGAACCAACAGGAGAAGAAGTGAAGCGCAGCAAGGCTCTCCGCGCCGCGGACGCCAAGATCGACCGGGAGCGCAACTACGCCCCCCTCGAGGCCGTCCGTCTCGCCAAGGACACCGCCGCCACCAAGTTCGACGGAACCGTCGAGGTCGCCTTCCGCCTGGGCGTCGACCCGCGCAAGGCCGACCAGATGGTCCGCGGCACCGTGAACCTCCCGCACGGCACCGGCAAGACCGCCCGGGTCCTGGTCTTCGCGACCGGTGACCGTGCCGAGGCCGCGATCGCCGCTGGCGCCGACATCGTCGGCTCCGACGAGCTCATCGACGAGATCTCCAAGGGCAACCGCCTGAACGAGTTCGACGCCGTTGTGGCCACCCCGGACCTCATGGGCAAGGTCGGCCGCCTCGGCCGCGTCCTCGGCCCGCGTGGTCTCATGCCGAACCCCAAGGTCGGCACCGTCACCCCCGATGTCGCGAAGGCTGTCAACGACATCAAGGGCGGCAAGATCGAGTTCCGCGTCGACAAGCACTCGAACCTGCACTTCATCATCGGCAAGGTCTCCTTCGACGAGACGAAGCTGGTCGAGAACTACGCCGCGGCCCTGGACGAGATCCTTCGTCTGAAGCCGTCCGCCGCCAAGGGCCGCTACATCAAGAAGGCGACCCTGACGACGACGATGGGCCCCGGCATCCCGCTGGACTCCAACCGCACCCGTAACCTCCTCGTCGAGGAGGACCCGGCCGCGGTCTGAACCTCACCGGTTCACTGAGTGGTCAACAGGCCCTCGCCTCTCTCCGGAGAGGCGGGGGCCTGTTCTTTGTTACGGTTCAAAGGACCGTAAAGACGCAGCAAGGGGTGGGGAACACTCATGAACATGTCCGCATGGAAGCGCGCGGGCGTCGCTCTGACGGCCACGGCCGTCGTCGTGGGCGTCGCGGGGTGTCAGGACGGCGAGGGGAAGGCCGCCGACGCGCCGAAGACGCAGAGCCTGGGCGACGTCACGAAGGTCATCCAGGCCGCGTACCAGAAGACCTCGGAGGCCAAGGCCGCCAAGGTCAAGATGACGATGAGCATGGAGGGTGCCGGCGCGGACTCGGGCACCGCCGAGCTGACCGGCGTCCAGGGCTGGGGCCCCTCGGTGATGGACATCACCATGAAGGGCTCCATGCTGAGCGCGGCCGGCGCCGGCGCCGGCGGCGAGGCCCCCGAGCAGGTCCGCATGATCATGCTCGACAACGTCATGTACATGGACATGGGCGCGAAGCAGGCCGCCGAGATGGACGGCAAGCGCTGGATGAAGCTGGACCTGATGGCCGCGGCGGACGCCGCCGGCGACAAGGCCCTCCAGAAGCAGATGACCGGCGGCCTGGAGAGCATGAACCAGGACCCGGCCCAGCAGCTCGCCCTGCTCCTCGACTCGCCGAACCTCAAGCACGTCGGCGCCGAGAAGGTCAACGGCATGGAGACGCAGCACTACAAGGGGACGCTCACGGTCGAGCAGATGCTCAAGGCCGGCGACTCCTCGAAGCTGCTCCCCAAGGAGGACTACGACAAGCTCCTCGCCAACGTGCAGAAGGCCGGCCTCAAGGGCTATGACACCGAGGTCTGGGTGAACGAGGACGGCTACCCGGCGCGCATGGACATCGGCATGAAGATGGCCGAGGGCTCGATGCAGATGCGGGCCGACTACAGCGACTACGGCACCAAGGCCGCGGTCCAGGCCCCGCCGGCCGAGGACACCCTGGACCTCTTCGAGATGCTCAAGGAGCTCGGCGAGGGCCTCAAGCAGAGCTGATTTGCCCGAACCGCAAGCCGTCACGTACGCTTCCACAGAAGCCAAAGACCGCTGGTCGTTGCTGTGCCCTACCGGGTGCGGTGGCCGAAGGATCCGCTGACAACGGACGACCCGCGCAGGTGACTGTGGATGGTTCCCGGACTTAATCGTTCGGTCGAGCTCAGCCCCGTGCGCCTGCGCCGGGGCGTTTTGTTTTGTTCAGCCTCCTTCTGAGCGGTCCTCATCACCCGGAAGGAGGCCGAAGCACTATGCCGACGCCCAACAAGGCTGCATCGGTGGCCGAGCTCAAGGACGCGTTCCAGAGCTCCAACGCCGCCGTGCTGACCGAGTACCGGGGTCTCACCGTTGCGCAGCTCAAGACGCTGCGTCGTTCGCTCGGTGAGAACGCCCAGTACGCCGTGGTGAAGAACACGCTGACCAAGATTGCGGCCAACGAGGCCGGGATCACCGCACTGGACGAGCACTTCGCTGGTCCGACCGCGGTCGCCTTCGTCACCGGTGACCCGGTGGAGTCGGCGAAGGCCCTGCGTGACTTCGCCAAGGAGAACCCGAACCTCATCATCAAGGCCGGTGTCCTTGACGGTAAGGCTCTCTCCGCCGACGACATCAAGAAGCTTGCGGACCTCGAGTCCCGCGAGGTTCTGCTCAGCAAGCTGGCCGGTGCCTTCAAGGGCAAGCAGTCTCAGGCTGCCTCGCTCTTCCAGGCGCTGCCGTCGAAGTTCGTCCGCACCGCGGAAGCGCTTCGCGTCAAGCTCGCCGAGCAGGGCGGTGCCGAGTAATTCGGCTCGCGCATTGATCCACGCCGCCTAGTGCGTGGGTCGTAGCGGGCCGTTACGCCCGCCTCTAAAGACACATCGGCACCTGCCGAATTAGTGGAAGGATCGCCCATCATGGCGAAGCTCTCTCAGGACGACCTCCTCGCCCAGTTCGAGGAGATGACCCTCATCGAGCTCTCCGAGTTCGTTAAGGCCTTCGAGGACAAGTTCGACGTCACCGCCGCCGCGGCCGTCGCCGTTGCCGGCCCGGGCGCCCCGGTCGCCGGTGCCGAGGCCGTCGAGGAGCAGGACGAGTTCGACGTCATCCTCGAGGGTGCCGGCGACAAGAAGATCCAGGTCATCAAGGTCGTGCGCGAGCTCACCTCCCTGGGCCTCAAGGAGGCCAAGGACCTCGTCGACGGCACCCCGAAGGCCGTCCTCGAGAAGGTCGCGAAGGAGGCCGCCGAGAAGGCTGCCGAGTCCCTCAAGGCCGCCGGCGCCACCGTCACGGTCAAGTAAGACCGTTTCGAGTCGCTGAAGCTGACTCCTGCCCCCGTGTAACGCGAGGGCATCGAAAGGCGATCACCCTTCTGGGTGGTCGCCTTTCGGCGTTCCCCGGGAAGGGCGTGGCGGGGTCCCCGAGGGCAGCCGGAGGCGGAGTATGGTGATCTTCGCCGTGCGCCCCGCAGACCGGGGGGCCTTGACGAACCGCACGCAGCGCGCAATTCTCAGGACGCGTCGTCACAACGATCCGTATCCGAGGCATGGATCGACGACTGAACGGGCAGTATCGAGGTGCGCCGCACGGCGCGAGGTACCGCGGAGTTGAGAGCAACGAGGGTCGCGAATTATTCGCCCTGGACATCAGTGAGCCGAGTGGCTACACTGACCCTTTGCGCTGCCTGTTAGCTGCCCCCTGCCCGTCACCAGGGGCATACCTTCGCATCCGCTTCGTGGACCGACCCCGTCTGACCTGGCCTTTTGGCCATCTCAGGAAACGTCTGCCGCAAAGCATTGCTGGGGACCGGTACGCGCGTAGTGAGTCCGAGCCCTCGGAAGGACCCCCTCTTGGCCGCCTCGCGCAACGCCTCGACCAATACGAACAACGGCGCAAGCACCGCCCCGCTGCGCATCTCCTTTGCAAAGATCAAGGAGCCCCTCGAGGTTCCGAACCTCCTCGCGCTGCAGACCGAGAGCTTTGACTGGCTGCTCGGCAACGCCGCCTGGAAGGCTCGCGTCGAGGCTGCCCTTGAGTCGGGACAGGACGTCCCCACGAAGTCCGGCCTGGAAGAGATCTTCGAGGAGATCTCGCCGATCGAGGACTTCTCCGGGTCGATGTCGCTGACCTTCCGCGACCACCGCTTCGAGCCGCCGAAGAACTCGATCGACGAGTGCAAGGACCGTGACTTCACGTACGGCGCCCCGCTCTTCGTCACCGCCGAGTTCACCAACAACGAGACCGGCGAGATCAAGTCTCAGACGGTCTTCATGGGCGACTTCCCGCTCATGACCAACAAGGGCACCTTCGTCATCAACGGCACCGAGCGTGTCGTGGTGTCGCAGCTGGTCCGTTCGCCCGGCGTCTACTTCGACTCCTCGATCGACAAGACGTCCGACAAGGACATCTTCTCCGCCAAGATCATCCCGTCCCGGGGTGCCTGGCTGGAGATGGAGATCGACAAGCGCGACCTGGTCGGTGTCCGCATCGACCGCAAGCGCAAGCAGTCGGTCACCGTTCTGCTGAAGGCTCTCGGCTGGACCACCGAGCAGATCCTGCAGGAGTTCGGCGAGTACGAGTCCATGCGCGCCACCCTGGAGAAGGACCACACCCAGGGCCAGGACGACGCGCTGCTCGACATCTACCGCAAGCTGCGTCCGGGCGAGCCGCCGACCCGTGAGGCCGCTCAGACGCTGCTCGAGAACCTCTACTTCAACCCGAAGCGCTACGACCTCGCGAAGGTCGGCCGCTACAAGGTGAACAAGAAGCTCGGCGCCGACGAGCCGCTGGACGCCGGCGTGCTCACCACCGATGACGTCATCGCCACGATCAAGTACCTGGTCAAGCTCCACGCGGGCGAGACCGAGACGGTCGGCGAGAACGGCAACGAGATCGTCGTCGAGACCGACGACATCGACCACTTCGGCAACCGTCGTCTGCGCAACGTCGGCGAGCTCATCCAGAACCAGGTCCGCACGGGTCTGGCTCGTATGGAGCGCGTCGTCCGCGAGCGGATGACCACCCAGGACGTCGAGGCGATCACGCCGCAGACCCTGATCAACATCCGGCCGGTCGTCGCCTCCATCAAGGAGTTCTTCGGCACCAGCCAGCTGTCCCAGTTCATGGACCAGAACAACCCGCTGTCGGGTCTGACGCACAAGCGTCGTCTCTCGGCGCTGGGCCCTGGTGGTCTGTCCCGTGAGCGGGCCGGCTTCGAGGTCCGAGACGTGCACCCGTCCCACTACGGACGCATGTGCCCGATCGAGACCCCGGAAGGCCCGAACATCGGTCTGATCGGTTCGCTCGCCTCGTACGGCCGCGTCAACGCGTTCGGCTTCATCGAGACGCCGTACCGCAAGGTCGTCGACGGCCAGGTCACCGACGAGGTCGACTACGTCACCGCCGACGAGGAGGACCGCTTCGTCATCGCGCAGGCCAACGCCGCGCTCAACGACGACATGCGGCTCACCGAGAACCGCGTCCTGGTGCGTAAGCGTGGCGGCGAGGTCGACTACGTCCTGCCGTCCGAGGTCGACTACATGGACGTCTCGCCGCGCCAGATGGTGTCGGTCGCGACCGCCATGATCCCGTTCCTCGAGCACGACGACGCCAACCGTGCCCTCATGGGCGCGAACATGATGCGTCAGGCGGTGCCGCTGATTAAGTCGGAGGCCCCGCTCGTCGGTACCGGCATGGAGTACCGCTGTGCCACCGACGCCGGCGACGTGCTCAAGGCCGAGAAGGACGGTGTCGTCCAGGAGCTGTCGGCCGACTACGTCACGGTCGCCAACGACGACGGCACGTACATCACGTACCGCCTGCACAAGTTCTCGCGCTCGAACCAGGGCACCTCGGTCAACCAGAAGGTCGTCGTCGACGAGGGCGACCGCGTGATCGAGGGCCAGGTCCTCGCCGACGGTCCCGCCACCGAAGACGGCGAGATGGCGCTCGGCAAGAACCTGCTCGTGGCGTTCATGCCGTGGGAGGGTCACAACTACGAGGACGCGATCATCCTGTCGCAGCGCCTCGTGCAGGACGACGTCCTCTCCTCGATCCACATCGAGGAGCACGAGGTCGACGCCCGTGACACCAAGCTGGGTCCGGAGGAGATCACCCGGGACATCCCGAACGTCTCCGAGGAGGTCCTCGCCGACCTCGACGAGCGCGGCATCATCCGTATCGGTGCCGAGGTCGTCGCCGGCGACATCCTCGTCGGCAAGGTCACGCCCAAGGGTGAGACCGAGCTGACCCCGGAGGAGCGTCTGCTCCGCGCGATCTTCGGTGAGAAGGCCCGTGAGGTCCGTGACACCTCGCTGAAGGTGCCCCACGGCGAGATCGGCAAGATCATCGGCGTCCGCGTCTTCGACCGCGAGGAGGGCGACGAGCTTCCCCCGGGCGTGAACCAGCTGGTCCGCGTCTACGTCGCCCAGAAGCGCAAGATCACCGACGGTGACAAGCTCGCCGGCCGTCACGGCAACAAGGGTGTCATCTCCAAGATCCTTCCGATCGAGGACATGCCCTTCCTTGAGGACGGCACGCCGGTCGACATCATCCTCAACCCGCTGGGTGTCCCGTCCCGAATGAACCCGGGACAGGTCCTGGAGATCCACCTCGGCTGGCTCGCCAGCCGCGGCTGGGACGTCTCCGGTCTCGCGGACGAGTGGGCGCAGCGCCTCCAGGCGATCGGCGCCGACCAGGTCGCCCCCGGCACCAACGTCGCGACCCCGGTCTTCGACGGTGCGCGTGAGGACGAGCTCGCGGGCCTGCTGAACCACACCATCCCGAACCGCGACGGCGAGCGCATGGTGCTCCCGACCGGTAAGGCGAGGCTGTTCGACGGCCGCTCCGGCGAGCCGTTCCCGGACCCGATCTCGGTCGGGTACATGTACATCCTCAAGCTCCACCACCTGGTCGACGACAAGCTGCACGCTCGGTCGACCGGTCCCTACTCGATGATCACCCAGCAGCCGCTGGGTGGTAAGGCCCAGTTCGGTGGCCAGCGCTTCGGTGAGATGGAGGTGTGGGCGCTGGAGGCTTATGGCGCCGCGTACGCCCTCCAGGAGCTGCTGACGATCAAGTCCGACGACGTGACCGGCCGCGTGAAGGTCTACGAGGCCATCGTCAAGGGCGAGAACATCCCTGAGCCCGGCATCCCCGAGTCCTTCAAGGTGCTCATCAAGGAGATGCAGTCCCTGTGCCTCAACGTGGAGGTGCTCTCTTCGGACGGCATGTCCATCGAGATGCGCGACACCGACGAGGACGTCTTCCGCGCAGCGGAGGAGCTCGGTATCGACCTGTCCCGGCGCGAGCCGAGCAGCGTCGAAGAGGTCTGACGGGAGTCCGGACCGGGGATTCGGTGAAGCATCGCTGAATCCCCGGCCGGCCCCAGGACCCCCGTTCCAGACCCCAAGACTTACAACCCTGAGAGGGATTGACGCATAGTGCTCGACGTCAACTTCTTCGACGAGCTCCGGATCGGTCTGGCTACCGCTGACGACATCCGTCAGTGGAGCCACGGCGAGGTCAAGAAGCCGGAGACCATCAACTACCGCACGCTCAAGCCCGAGAAGGACGGACTCTTCTGCGAGAAGATCTTCGGTCCGACCCGGGACTGGGAGTGCTACTGCGGCAAGTACAAGCGTGTCCGCTTCAAGGGCATCATCTGTGAGCGGTGTGGCGTCGAGGTCACCCGCGCCAAGGTGCGTCGTGAGCGGATGGGCCACATCGAGCTCGCCGCTCCCGTCACCCACATCTGGTACTTCAAGGGCGTCCCGTCGCGCCTCGGATACCTGCTCGACCTCGCCCCGAAGGACCTCGAGAAGGTCATCTACTTCGCGGCGTACATGATCACGTTCGTCGACGACGAGCGTCGTACGCGTGACCTGCCCTCCCTCGAGGCGCACGTCTCCGTCGAGCGTCAGCAGATCGAGAACCGTCGCGACTCCGACCTGGAGGCCCGCGCCAAGAAGCTCGAGAACGACCTGGCCGAGCTTGAGGCCGAGGGTGCGAAGGCGGACGTGCGCCGCAAGGTGCGCGAGGGTGCCGAGCGCGAGATGAAGCAGCTGCGCGACCGTGCGCAGCGCGAGATCGACCGTCTGGACGAGGTCTGGTCGCGCTTCAAGAACCTCAAGGTCCAGGACCTGGAGGGCGACGAGCTCCTCTACCGCGAGCTGCGTGACCGCTTCGGCACGTACTTCGACGGCTCGATGGGTGCGGCTGCCCTGCAGAAGCGCCTGGAGTCCTTCGACCTCGAGGAGGAGGCCGAGCGCCTCCGCGAGATCATCCGCACCGGCAAGGGCCAGAAGAAGACCCGTGCGCTCAAGCGCCTCAAGGTCGTCTCCGCGTTCCTGCAGACCGCGAACAGCCCCAAGGGCATGGTTCTCGACTGCGTGCCGGTCATCCCGCCGGACCTGCGTCCGATGGTGCAGCTGGACGGTGGCCGCTTCGCGACCTCCGACCTGAACGACCTGTACCGCCGCGTGATCAACCGCAACAACCGTCTGAAGCGTCTGCTCGACCTCGGTGCCCCCGAGATCATCGTGAACAACGAGAAGCGGATGCTCCAGGAGGCGGTCGACGCCCTCTTCGACAACGGCCGTCGTGGTCGCCCGGTCACGGGCCCCGGCAACCGTCCGCTGAAGTCCCTCAGCGACATGCTGAAGGGCAAGCAGGGTCGATTCCGTCAGAACCTGCTCGGCAAGCGTGTGGACTACTCCGCGCGTTCCGTCATCGTCGTCGGTCCGCAGCTGAAGCTGCACCAGTGTGGTCTGCCGAAGGCCATGGCGCTGGAGCTCTTCAAGCCGTTCGTGATGAAGCGCCTGGTCGACCTGAACCACGCGCAGAACATCAAGAGCGCCAAGCGGATGGTCGAGCGCGGCCGCACGGTCGTGTACGACGTCCTCGAAGAGGTCATCGCCGAGCACCCGGTTCTGCTGAACCGTGCGCCCACGCTGCACCGCCTCGGCATCCAGGCCTTCGAGCCCCAGCTGGTCGAGGGCAAGGCCATCCAGATCCACCCGCTCGTCTGCACCGCGTTCAACGCGGACTTCGACGGTGACCAGATGGCCGTGCACCTGCCGCTCTCCGCGGAGGCGCAGGCCGAGGCCCGCATCCTGATGCTGTCCTCGAACAACATCCTGAAGCCGGCCGACGGCCGTCCGGTCACGATGCCGACCCAGGACATGGTCCTCGGTCTGTTCTTCCTGACCACCGACGGTGAGCTCCGTGACACCAAGGGCGAGGGCCGCGCGTTCGGCTCCACGGCCGAGGCGATCATGGCGTTCGACGCCGGCGAGCTGGCGCTGCAGTCCGAGATCGACATCCGCTTCCCCGTCGGCACGGTCGCTCCCCGCGGCTGGGTTCCCCCGGTCACGGAGGAGGGTGACGACTCCGTCGCCGCCGGTGAGTGGCAGCAGGGCGACTCGTTCCGTCTGCGGACGACCCTGGGCCGCGCGCTCTTCAACGAGCTGCTGCCCGAGGACTACCCGTTCGTCGACTACTCCGTCGGCAAGAAGCAGCTCTCCGAGATCGTCAACGACCTCGCCGAGCGCTACCCCAAGGTCATCGTGGCGGCGACGCTCGACAACCTGAAGGCGGCGGGCTTCTACTGGGCGACCCGTTCCGGCGTCACCGTGGCCATCTCCGACGTCGTCGTTCCCGAGGCGAAGAAGGAGATCGTCAAGGGCTACGAGGCGCAGGACGAGAAGGTCCAGAAGCAGTACGAGCGCGGCCTGATCACCAAGGAAGAGCGCACGCAGGAGCTCATCGCGATCTGGACCAAGGCGACCAACGAGGTTGCCGAGGCGATGAACGCGAACTTCCCCAAGACGAACCCCATCTTCATGATGGTTGACTCGGGTGCCCGAGGAAACATGATGCAGATGCGTCAGATCGCCGGTATGCGTGGTCTGGTGTCGAACGCCAAGAACGAGACGATCCCGCGTCCCATCAAGGCGTCGTTCCGCGAGGGCCTCACCGTCCTCGAGTACTTCATCTCCACGCACGGTGCCCGTAAGGGTCTCGCCGACACCGCCCTGCGTACCGCCGACTCGGGTTACCTGACCCGTCGTCTGGTGGACGTCTCGCAGGACGTCATCATCCGCGAGGAGGACTGTGGCACCGAGCGCGGTCTGAAGCTGCGGATCGCGGCCAAGGACGAGGCCGGTGTCCTGCGGAAGACGGACGACGTCGAGACCTCCGTGTACGCGCGGATGCTCGCCGAGGACGTCGTCGTCGACGGCAAGGTCATCGCGCCTGCCAACGTCGACCTGGGTGACGTGCTCATCGACGCCCTCGTCAACGCGGGCGTCGAGGAGGTCAAGACCCGTTCGGTCCTGACCTGTGAGTCCGCCGTCGGTACGTGTGCGTTCTGCTACGGCCGTTCGCTCGCCACCGGCAAGCTGGTCGACATCGGTGAGGCGGTCGGCATCATCGCCGCCCAGTCCATCGGTGAGCCCGGTACCCAGCTGACGATGCGTACCTTCCACACCGGTGGTGTGGCCGGTGACGACATCACCCAGGGTCTGCCCCGTGTCGTCGAGCTCTTCGAGGCTCGTCAGCCCAAGGGTGTCGCCCCGATCTCGGAGGCGGCCGGCCGCATCCGCATCGAGGAGACAGAGAAGACCAAGAAGATCGTCGTCACCCCGGACGACGGCACCGACGAGACGGCGTTCCCGATCTCGAAGCGTGCCCGTCTGCTCGTGGGCGAGGGCGACCACGTCGAGGTGGGCCAGAAGCTCACCGTGGGTGCCACCAACCCGCACGACGTGCTGCGGATCCTCGGTCAGCGTGCGGTCCAGGTCCACCTGGTCGCCGAGGTCCAGAAGGTCTACAACTCGCAGGGCGTGTCGATCCACGACAAGCACATCGAGATCATCATCCGGCAGATGCTGCGCCGCGTGACGATCATCGAGTCCGGCGACGCGGAGCTGCTGCCGGGCGAGCTCGTCGAGCGCTCGAAGTTCGAGACCGAGAACCGTCGTGTGGTCACCGAGGGCGGTCACCCCGCCTCCGGCCGTCCGCAGCTGATGGGTATCACCAAGGCCTCGCTCGCCACCGAGTCGTGGCTGTCGGCGGCGTCCTTCCAGGAGACGACCCGGGTTCTGACCGACGCGGCGATCAACGCCAAGTCGGACTCCCTGGTCGGCCTCAAGGAGAACGTCATCATCGGTAAGCTCATCCCGGCCGGTACGGGCCTCGCCCGCTACCGCAACATCCGGGTCGAGCCGACCGAAGAGGCCAAGGCCGCGATGTACTCGGCCGTCGGCTACGACGACATCGACTACTCGCCGTTCGGCTCGGGCTCCGGCCAGGCCGTTCCGCTGGAGGACTACGACTACGGTCCGTACAACCAGTAAGTAGTGGTGCGAAGGGCGGTCACCCCGGTTACGGGGTGACCGCCCTTCGGCGTACCCGGCCGCTCCTACCGGGCGGCCAGTTCCCAGACCGCGACGAGCACGCCCGCGCTCGCGGTGAGCGCGGCGATGCTGGCCAGCGGCCAGCGGGCGCGCTCCAGGGCGTCGAGCCGGGCCTCGTGGTCGGCGAGCTGTTTGTCGGTCTGGTCGCTGCGCTGGACGAGCAGCGCGAGCGAGCCGTCGACGCGGGCGAAGCCGGCCTCCAGGGTGCCGCGGAGGCGTTCCAGTTCGAGGGCGACGGCGACGGGGTCGTTCGGGTCAGACTCGGTCATCGGCACCGCCCGGGGTGCTGCGCAGCCAGGACGGCAGCAGGTTCTGCACCGCGTCGAGGGCCATCACCCGGGTCAGTCCGCCGGCGACGGCCAGCGCCCCGGCGACCCAGGGGAGGGTCGCGGGGACGCCGGAGGCGTCGACGATCGCGGGGAGCACGACGGCGATGCCGACGGCGGACTGGAGGACGGTGCGGGCCGTGCGCTTGGCGGCATCGGACATCGGGGTCTCCTCTCGTGCGGGGTTACTTCGTGTACGGGACCTTCAGGGCGTTCCAGGAGGCGGCGCCCGGGATGCCGTCGGCGTCGGTGCCGCGGAAGCCGAGCTTGTGCTGCCACTTGGCGTAGCTGAGCCGGTCGGCCTCGCCCCAGCGGGGGCCGGGGCCGACGGTGTACGCGGAGCAGCCTTCGGCGACGAGGCGGCGGCCCATCGCCGTGATGACCGGGGAGCTCGTCTCCTTGCGGAAGAACGAGGTGCCCGGGAAGGGGTGGAGCCGGGGGGCGGCCGGCTTTCCGGCGGCGGGGGTGTTCTTGGCGGGGGCCTTGTTGAGGCGGGCCTGGACGCGGTCGCGCATCGTCGGCATGCCGAAGCCCTTGGGGTCGCTCTTCCAGTCGGACCACTCCAGGTGGCCGATGACGGACCTGGCGCCCCAGCCGTGGGCGCGGCAGAGGGCGGTGGAGACGCGTTCGATGGCGTCGAGCTGGGCGGCCGGCCAGGGGTCGGTGCCGTTGCCGAGGTTGATGCACTCGAAGCCGTAGAAGCGGGAGTTCCCGTCGACGGCGTTCGGGCTGCCCTGGTGGGCGCGGGGGGCCGGCGGGCGGTCCCCGTACGTCTCGCTGATCACGGCTTGGAGGACGGAGGGGTCGCCGCCGCCGGCGTGGTTGGCGCGGCCGTTGGCGACGAGGTGGACGGTGCCGTCCTTGGCGATGACGCCGTGGCAGAGCGGTCCGGGGAGGCCTTCGTAGCCGTTGAAGCAGAGCTCGACGGAGGAGGCGGTGCCGGTGGAGACGGTGTGGTGGATCATCACGCCGGTGACGGGGCCCCAGGCGCCGGTGTGATTGCGGTTGTGGGTGCGCCAGCCGGGGTGTTCGACGACGGTGACGCCTTCGGCGCGGAGTGCGGCGAGGAGCCGGTCCGCGGGCAGGGGAGTGGCCATCTGGTGTCCTCCGGACATGAAGAAGGCCCGCACTCGGGCGGGCGGACGTACGGGTGGGGCGCGGGTAGCGGCTACTCGGCCGGGGTGGAATCCGGGGTCTTGGGCGTCTCGGAGCCGGGCTGCTCCGGGGTCGTCTCGGGGGTGGGCTCCGGGGTCGGCGCCGGGTCCGGCGTGGGGGTCGGCGCCGGGTCCGGCGTGGGGGTCGGGTCCGGGGTCGGCGTCGGCGTCGGGTCCGGGGCCGGCGGCGCCCAGGTGGCGCAGAGCGCGGCGTAGGCCGCCCGCCGGGACTCGAAGTCCGCGAGCGCGGCGGCGACGGCGTCGCGGACGGCCTCCGGGTTCGGCCCGACGGGCAGGCCGCCCTGGGCGTTGAGGATGACGAGTCCGCTGCCGCGCAGCGCGGAGCCGGCCGCGCCGGTCTCGCCGAGCTGGGCGGTCACGTACACCTGCGGGTACTCGCCGGTCATCGGGTCCACCTCCAGCGCGCCGCCGAGGGTGGTGTCGTAGATGCGGACGTCGAGCGTGTGGCCGCTGTCGGTGACGGTGGCGCGGCCTGCGTAGTCGATGGCCACGCCCCAGGGCTGGGCCGGGTCGATGATCATGCGGGGGTTCCTCTCCATGGGGGCGGGACTGCTCAGCTCTGGGTGCCGTACATCAGCACCGGCTTGGCGTAGACGGTGCCGGAGGCGCTGGTGACCCGGGCCTGGATCTCGATCTTGGCGGTGGTGCCGAAGCGCGTCGTGATGTCGGCGACGATGGCGTCGGTGACGTCGAACTGGCTGCCGGCGGCGACGACCCCGCCGAACTGCGTGGCGCCGTCGATGATCACCTTCACCTCGCCGGTCGCGCCCGCGCTGGCCCGGGTCTCCATGAGCAGGCGCATCCGCGGCTGCCAGACCGGGTTGTAGGAGCGGGCGATCGTCGCCCAGGTGTTGAGCGAGGTGGTCGCCGGCCAGTTCGCGGAGGCGAGGTCCTGCGGCGGCAGCATCGCGAGCCAGGGCCGGGCGAGGCCGCCCTTGACGATGTCGTCGGAGAAGACCTCGTGACCGTACGAGTCGTACAGCCGCAGCACCTGCCGGGTGGTGTCGCTGCCGCTGCCGTTGTAGAGCGCGATGGCCAGCTCGCCGGTCTGGCGGCGCATCGCCACCCCGTACTCGCTCTTCTCCGGGTCCTCGTCCCACTTGCCGACCTGGAGGACCGACGTGCCGTTCGGCAGCCTGACGTTGAACGCGCCGTCGGTGACCTCGTTCTGGGCGGGCCGGGTGTTGACCGCGGTGGACAGCGCCTGGATCCGGCGCTCCATCTGGGTGAGCCGGTCGATGATGTCCTCGGGCAGCTGGGGCATCAGGCCTCCTCAAGGTAGAGCTCGGCGGTGTCCGGGCGGCCGCGCTCCGGCGGCCTGACCTTGACGCCGATGATGCGGTAGCGGGCGTCGAGGCCGGGGGTGTGCCACTCGTCGGTGATCCGGATCCGGGCGGAGCGGCCGAGCAGCGCCGGCGGGACGACCCCGCCGAGCCGGATGGTGATCTCGGGGATCACGACGGCGCCGGCGGCCTGGGTGAGCTCGGTGTCGGCGACCTTCTCCAGGGTGGCCTGGGAGGTGATCTCGTTGTGGTCCGAGGACAGGTCGATCCGCGGCCAGCCGCCCTTGATCAGCGGGGATTCCTTCTCGCCCGAGAACAGCGGCCGGGATTCGGCGGCGGCGTTGGAGTTGATCGACGCGCCGCGCGCCATGGAGGTGGTGCCGCCGCGGGTCGCGTCGCGCGGGAAGGAGTACGACAGGATCGTGCCGGGCCGGTCGAAGACCAGATCGGTGGCGCCGGTACGGATCTTGGGGGCGCCGAGCCGGAGCTGCCGGATCCGCCGCCCGTCGACCGGGTCCCGGTAGACCATGATCTGGTACTCGAAGCCGTCGTCGAGGGAGGCGAGCTGTTCGAGCGCCTCCGAGTAGAGGGTCTCGTCGCCCTTGCGCCAGCTCGCGGTCCGCTTGGTCGTGGAGACCTCCTCGCCGGGCTCGACGGAGATGTTGCCGCCGAGGGGCTTCTGGAGCTCCTCCCAGAGCTTCCGGGCGATCGCCAGCTGGTCGGTGGGCGTCGTGACGTCGATCTTCGTACGGATGCGGCGGCGCGCGGCGTACGAGTCGAAGGTCGCGGCCTGGATGGACAGGGTCAGCACCCCGCGCTCGCTGCTCTGCAGCGTGCTGGTCCAGATGATGCCGCCCCACCACAGGTCGCCGCCGCGCTCCAGGTAGACCGCGGTGCGGCCCTCCTGGACCTGGCGGACGCGCGTGGCGATCTCCCGGTCGGGGATGGGGATGGTGCCGGAGAGGGAGCCGGCCTTGCCGATGTAGTCGTCGAACTGGACGTCCCGCAGGGGCAGGATGTCGATGGTCTGGTCCGAGAGCAGATCGCAGAAGATCGCCCGGTAGGGGGTGTCGAGTGCCATCGCGTTCCTCCCTTACAGGACGTAGGTGGCGGAGACGGACGTGACGCCGCCGTTGCGGATGATCGCGGTCGGGGTCCAGGAGCGCAGCGTGACCATCCCGATGGCGTTGATGCTGGCGCAGCCGGTGGCCATGGTGTCGCTGGCCAGCGCCTCGAAGGCGACGCCCGGGAACCAGCCGGGGGGCAGGGCGCACATCGGCTGGTCGCTGATGTAGCCGTTGGCGCCCGCGGTGATGTCGGCGCCGGTGCGAGTGACGCTGATCCTGACCGTGGCGATGCCGCGGGTGCGGCGCGCGGCGTAGGTGGCGGTCCAGCCGCCGTAGGCGTTCAGCGAGCCCGATGCGGTCTCGACCTCCACCGGAGGGTGGTAGGTGGCCCAGACGGTGCCGTTCCAGCGCTGGAGGACCCCGTTCGCCTCGCGGAACTGCCCCGTGTAACTGCCGGCGTTCAGCGTGCCGTTGGCGGCGATGCCGCCGACCTCCTTGGGGTACGCGACCCAGGCGGTGCCGTCCCAGCGCTGGAGGAAGTGCGCGTTGTCGTTGTCCTGGTACTGGCCCGGGTAGGAGCCGGGCACGGCCGCGTTGTTGTAGACGGGCAGGATGCCGCCGACGCCCGCCGTCGTGACGCGCAGGTCGGTGACGATACCGGTCCCCGACCAGAGGATGCCGTTGGAGCCGGCGGAGGCGCCGGCCACCACCTTGACGCTGAACAGGGGGAGGGAGACCGGGGGCGCCGCCGGGGCCACGGGGGCGGCGGACGGGGTGCCCTTGATGATCTCGATGGCGGCCTCGCTCCGCTTCGAGCTGTCGTACTGGTCGTCGTACACGCGGAGGACGACGAGGTCGATCCGGGCGTTCAGCGGGTCGCCGTCGGCGAAGGTGACGACGGTGTCCTGGTCGAGCACGACGGGGTAGGTGCCCTGGACGGCCGGCCCCTGGACGACCGCCCGGCCGGCGTAGACGGTGGCGGTCATCGGGCCGTTGCCGCTCATCCACAGGCCGCCGACGCGGAACTTGCCGTCGCCGGTGCCGGGCAGGATGCCGGAGCGGGCGGTGAGCGGAGCGGCCGGGGTGGTGGCGCCGACGGAGATGTGGCGGGTGCCCTGGCGGGTCTGTCCTGAGGTGGCGAGCCAACCGGTGTGCAAGGTCATGGGTTCTCCCGGGAGGTGGTGGCGGGCGGCGGTTACGGAAGCGGGTCGACCTTGATGAACGTGTTGTCGTAACCGGCCTTGAGGCCCGTGGAGTTGGTGATGATCCGGTAGAAGGCCGTGAGGTTGTACGTCGCGCCCGCGGTCAGGTTCGACAGCCGGCGCGTGGTGGACACCGAGATCAGGTGCGGGCTGGCGGCGAGCGTCGCGTACTCGTCGTCGAGGTCGCCGACGACCGTGGCTCCCTGGGTGAGCTTGAGCGCCATGAACGCGTAGTGGTCGGCGCTGTGGGACTTCAGGCGGCAGCCGAAGCTGACCACGACGGCCTTCGAGGCCGGGGCGACGAAGTTGAGCGTGAGCGGGTTCGTCGCGCGCCCCGCGAGCGTCGAGGTCCACGTGATCGACGTGGTGTCGCCGTAGTCGCTGTTGTCGACGAACGACGTCCCGGGCACCGCCGGCCCCCACACCGTGCCGTTCCAGCGCTGGAGGGTGCCGCCGGCATCCCGGTACTGGCCCGCGTAGGTGCCGTTGGTGATCGTGCCGGCCGGGGCGATGCCGCCGATCGGCACCCAGGCGCCGCCGTCCCACCGCTGGAGGCTGCCGCCGGCGTCGCGGTACTGACCCGTGTAGCTGGCGGTGGAGACCGTGCCCGCGGGGGCGATGCCGCCCAGCGCGGACGGGTACGGCACCCAGGCGCTGCCGTCCCAGCGCTGGAGCGCGCCGCCGGAGTCCTGGTACTGGCCCGGGTAGGCGCCCCCGTGGACCGGCCCCTCGACCGGGAGGATGCCGCCGAGGGCGACGACCGGGGTGCGCAGGTCCTTCAGGGCGGTCGCCCACGGGATGCCGCCGTTGCCCGCGCTGACGGTGGCCGGGACGGTCACCTCGTACAGCACGAGGCTGCGCGCCGGGACGGCGGGCGCCTGCGGAGCCTGGGCGGGGACGCCCTTGATGATCTCGACCTTCGCCTCGTTGCGGTTCGAGGAGTCGTAGAGGTTGTCGTAGATCCGGATGACGATCAGGTCGATGCGGCCGTACTGGGCGTCGCCCGGTTCGAAGGTGACGTCCACGGAACTCGGCAGGGTCACCGGGTAGACGCCCTGGGAGATCTCGCCCTGGATCACGGCCCGGCCCTCGGAGACGGTCGCCGTCATGGCGGAGGCGCCGAAGGTCCAGAAGCCGGAGAGCCGGTGCTCGCCGGTGTACGAGCCCGGCAGGACGCCGGAGCGCACCTGGACGGGGTTGGTCAGCGTCGTCACGCCGGTCTGGGTGAGGCGGGTGTCCTCGCGGGTCTGGCCGGTCTCGGCGACCCAGCTGCTGCGCAGGTTCATGGGGTTGCTCCGTTCGAGGTGTTCGAGGTGTTCGAGGAGGTTGAGGTGTTCGAGGAGTCGGGGGACGGTGCGGCGTCCGCGGGTGTCAGGACCTGATCCATTCGGCGGAGAGGTTGCAGGCGTAGCCCGAGCCGCCGAGGGTCTTGATCGCCGCGGTGTGGCTCTGGTAGCCGGAGAGCTGGAGCGTCTCGCCGGCGACGAGCCTGATCAGGCCGCTGCCGCCCACGGATATGGCGCCGTTGCCGGCGGGGGTGAGCCAGGTCAGCCGGCCCTGTCCGACGCCGGCGACCGAGACGCGGGCGCCGCGCATGCCGGTCTGGGACTCGTTGGCCCAGGTGGCGTGTGCGGAGATCCGCCACCAGCCGGTGCGCGGCACTGTGTAGGTGTTGCTCGTGGTCCAGCCGGTGGCGTCGTCGACCTCGACGGTGGGCAGGTTGAGCACGGTCCAGGTGTTGGGCGGGACGCTCTGCGCCTGGGTGGTCAGCCACTGCGTGGCGCTGAACAGCACGGTCGAGGCGCCTTCGACGTACTGCCAGGAAGAACCGTTCCAGCGCTGCAGTCCGCCGCCGTTGTCCCGGTACTGGCCGGTGTAGGCGCCGTTCGTCGTGGTGCTCGGGGCGATGCCGCCGACGGGCTTGGGGTACGAGACCCAGGTCGTCCCGTCCCAGCGCTGGAGGAGTCCGGCGGTGTCGCGGTACTGGCCGACGTACGCGCCCTTGAAGCCGCTGGCGGGCAGGATGCCGCCGAGGGCCACGACCGGCCAGTGCAGGGTGGTGACCGCCGAGGTGGTCCACGGGATGCCGCCGGTGCCGGCCGAGGTGCCCTTCGGCACCAGGACCGAGTAGAGCGGGATCGTGCTGCCCGGTCCGCTCGCCGGGGCCGTGGGGGAGACGGCGGGGACGCCCTTGACCAGGCGCACCACCGCCTCCGTGGCACCGGTGCGGTCGTAGGCGTCATCGACGACGGCCAGCTCGATCAGGTCGATCCGGTCGTACATCGGGTCGCCGTCGGCGATGGTGAGCGACTCCGGGGAGGTGACGGCGACGAGGTAGGCGCCCTGGGCGGTGTCCTTGCCCTGGACGATCGCCCGGCCGGTGCCGATGGTGCACTGCATGGGCGAGCTGCCGGTGAGGACGAGACCGCCCGGCACGATGCCCGGGCGCGAGCGCAGCGGGGTCTCCTCGGCGCTCTGGCCACTGGGGGTGAGCAGGGCGGCGAGGGTGAGCCGGGTGTCCTCGCGGGTCTGGCCGGTGGTCTGGAGCCAAGCGGCGCGTACGGTCATGGGTCACCTCTCCGTGACGGTCGGGGTGGTGCGGTCAGGGGTGGGGATCGGGGGAGGGCCGGCCGGGCAACGGGCCCGGCCGGGCACTGAGGCAGGCCAGGGCATCAGGGCAGGCCCGGCAACAGGACAGACCCGGGCATCAGGACAGACCCGGGCCGGGTTCTGGGCAGGGGCCGGGCCCGCCAGGTTCTGGGCAGGGAACAGCGGCCCGGCCGGGGATCAGTGCCGGCGGGTGCAGGGCCGGCCGCGGGATCGGTGCAGGCCCGGCCTGAGGTCAGGCCCGGCCCGAGGTCAGGCCCGGCCAGGGATCAGAGGCGGCCGGTCACCACTCGGCGCTGCGCCAGCGGACCGTCATCGTGGCCTCGGGGGTGGCCGAGTCCGGCCGGAAGGACAGCTCGGTACCGCCCGGTTCGAGCGCGAACAGCTCCTCCGGGTTGGAGTCGGCCATCGCGGTGTGCCGCCGCGACGCCGAGTTGTTGAGCATGACCGTGCCCGCGCCGGTGTCGATGACGAGTTCGTCGCCGGCGGCCAGGTCGATCGCGTACCGCAGCCGGCGGCGGGTGGTCCGCTCGGTGACGGTGGGGACGGAGCACGGGCCGCGGAAGACGATCACCGGGTGGCAGGGCGCGGAGCCGGTGTTCACGGCGACGGCGTCACCGGTGCTCTTCGCCTCGCCCCAGGTGAGCGGCCAGGTCAGCGGCCATTCGAGACCGCGCTCGGGCTGCGGGGCCGTCGTGCTGACCATCTGCTCCGTGACGCCGTACCGGCGGGGGTCGGACGCCAGCCACTGGACGGACATGCGGGAGCTGCCCTGGGTGGCGAAGCCCTGGTCGGCGGGGACGACGCGCTGGGCGATCCGGGCGCGTACGGCGAGCAGTTCGCCGTGCAGCCGGACCGTGAGCCAGCGCTCCTCGTCGAGGAGGGCGAGCGCCTGGCGCAGGGCGCGGATGGCCTCGGGGGCCTGGTTGTACTCCGGGATCAGCACGATCGTGCCGCCGACCTTGCGGGGCTTGGCGAACCGGGAGCCCGGCCAGGCTCCGTGGGAGGTCGGCCGGTCGGCGTCGGAGGAGTCGTACTCGGGCAGGTCTTCCCAGCCCGACAGACCGGACTTGTCGACGTTGAACGGCGTGCCGGGCCCGATGAGAAGCCCGGCCCACTGGATCTGCCCGTCCTGGGTGATCAGGGAGCCGGGCGCGAGGTCGGCGGTGTAGGTGTTTCCGGCGTATGCGGTGGTGTTCACGGCCATGGGGGCCGTCACCTCACTTCTGATGGGAGGTCGGCGGGGTGGGTCGGCGAAGGGCCGGCCGATCGGTGGCGGGCGGTCGCCGGGCAGCGGGCACGCGGCCGTTCTGCGCGCGGCCGGCGCGCGGCTGGTCGCGCGGGCCGCCGTTCTGCGCGCGGGGCGCCGATCAGTGGTTGGCGGCCGCGAGGAAGAGCAGGTCCTCGGCGGTCGACCGGGGCCCGGCGCCCGGCGCCTCGTGGAACTCCCGGATGCGGTGCGGCTGCCGGGGCGGCTCGGTGAGGGCCGGGACGCGGCGGTTCTCCAGCTGGGAGAGCGGGTCGATGCGGTACTCGTCCGCGTCGCCGCCCGGGAAGACGATGCCGCCGTCGGCGAGCATCGGGATCTTGTCGAGGTCGACGCCGAACTTCTTGCCGGTGAGGGGGATCTCGAAGCTGAGCTTGTTGAGCCCGTCGATGATCCAGTTCACGAAGGCGATCAGGCCGTTGATCGGTCCCTTGACGACGCCGATCACGGTGCTCAGGGCGCCCTCGATCAGGTCGCCGATCCCGCGCAGGGCCCCGGAGACCGCGTCCTTCGCGGTCCGGAAGAAGCCGGGGACGGATTCGGTGATCCAGGAGACCACCGGCCGTACGGCGTTCCTGACGCCCTCCATCGCGCCCGAGGCGATCCCGCTCAGCGCGTTCCACGCTGAGGAGACGGCGGAGCCGAGCTTCGACACCCCGCCGATGACGACGCCGATGCCGGTGATCACTCCGGTGATCACGGCCAGGTACCCCTCGAAGTAGGTCCCGACCGCCGTCCCGATCATCTCGACGAACGGGGCGAGGAACGCCCAGATCTCCTCGATGACCGCGAGGGCGTACTCGAAGACCTGCTGCATGATCTGCTGGCCGGTCTCGGAGTTCAGCGCGAACTCGATGATGGCCGCCGCGATGGGCACGATGATGCCGACGACGAAGCCGAGCGGGTTGGCCCGCATGGCGACGTTGACGGCGGTCATCGCGACGGAGGCGACGGTCATGACGGTGCCGAAGGTGCCCATCAGTCCGGCGATGACGTCGGTGACGGGGAGCATCGGAAGGAGGAGGGCGAGGATCGCGCCGACACCGGTGCCGATCTTGCCCGCGGCGGTACGGGCCTTGCCGGCCGCGGTGCCGATCCGCTTGACGCCGGCGGGCGCGGTGGAGCGGCGGATCCTGTCGATGGAGCCGCCGGCGGCGGCCGCGCCCTGGCCGAGGGGCCGCAGGGTGGTCCCGGCGTTACGGGCCGCGGTGTGGAGGCCGCCGACCCCCCTCGAGGCCTGCTGGACGCCCTGCTTGAGCTGCTTGAGCGAGCCGCCCACCGAGCCGAGTCCCCGCAGCAGGTTGTCGATCGGTCCGACGGTCCCGCGGAAGTTCGGCATGGCGGCGACGGCACTCATCCGCGTGCCTTCGCCAGGTACATCAGGGCGTCCGCCGTGGACTGCGGGTCACTGCCGCGGGCGGCGTGGTAGTGCTCGATGTGCAGTCCGGCGCCCTCCCGGCCGAGCTGGGGGCCGGCGGCCGTGCGGGCGCGCTGGGCGGTGAGGGCGAGCAGCCGGTCGAGCTTGGAGAGCGGGAGGACGGCCTCGGCCTCGCCGGCCTCGGCGAGGATCGCCGGGACACCGCCGTGGCGGGGCATGACGACACCGCCGGTGGCGAGCATGGGGATCGTCGGCAGGTTGACGCCGAAGGTCTTGCCGCCGACGACCGGGACCCATCCGGGGACGCTGACCTTGACGCGGTTGAGGCTGCCGATCATCGAGTTGATGAGGCCGATCACGGAGTTGATCGGGCCCTTCACGCCGCTCTTGATGCCGTCGAACGCCCGGGACGCGATGTCCTTGAGGCCGTTCCAGATGGACGACATCTTGTCCTTGACGGCGGTGAACGCCCTCGGGATCGCGTCCTTGATCCAGTCGACGACCGGCGTGATGACGGCCTTGATGCCCTTCCAGACCCCGCTGATGACCGTCTTGATCGCGTTCATCACCGTGGTGATGACCGACTTCCAGATGTTCACGTAGGTCTTGATGACCGTCGCGACCGCCTTGACGACGGTGGAGATGGCGCTCTTGATGCCGTTCCAGACCGTCTTGATCAGGTCGCCGGCCTTCTTCATGATCGGCCCGATGGCCTTCATGACGGCGCTGATGACGGTCTTGATGGCGTCGAACGCCTTCTTCATGACCGTCTGCATCGTCTTCGAGCGCATCGCCATCTCGACGATCTTCTCGATGAGCGGCATGAAGAGTTCTAGGAGCCGGGCGAGGATGTTGCCCTTCATGGACTTGTTGAGCTTGTCCTGGCCCTTGGCGGCCTTGCCTGCGCCCGACTCGTACTTGCCGAGCTTTCCGCCGGCCGACTGAGCGGTGTCGCCGGCCTTCTTCATGGCGCGCTCGGCCTGGTCCGAGGCGGTCTTCAGGTTCTTGAGCTGGCCGGTGGAGCCCTGGGCGTTGGTGCGCAGGTTCTTCAGGTGGCCGGAGGCCGCCTTGCCGGCGTCGCCGACCTTCTTGACCGAGGTGCCGGCGCCGGACGCCTGGGTCTTGAGGTTGCCGAGCGACGTGGAAGCGTTCTTGAGGTTTCTGACGAGAGACATGGGTGTTCCTCCTTTCGTGGTGACGGGGGATCAGGTGGTGGCGCCGCCGAGCTCCTGGTTGATGGTGTTGACCTCCCGGGCGAAGTCGCGCATCTTCTGCGCGAGGGTCCCGGTCTTCTCGGCGAGCCGGTGGGCGGCGTCGGCGGCCTGCCCCAAGGTCCCGGCCTTGGGCACCTTGTCCACGTCGAGGCCGGTCATGGCGAGCTTGAGCTTGCCGATGCCGTCGGCGAACCTGGCCGTCTTCTTGGGGTCCGAGTTCTTCACGGCGCCGTTGATCTTGCCCATGCCGCTGGCGACCAGGGGCATCGCCTGGTGGTTGACGCCTTCGACGGCTTCGGCGACGGCCTTGACGCCCTTCGCCGCCTTGGTGGCCTTGCCCTCGGACGGCAGCTTCTTGAAGTTCGTGACGAAGTCGGGGGCGTGCTTGTTGAACGTCTCCAGGTGCGGGTTCAGCAGCGTGAGCTGGTTGCGCAGGGCGTCGAAGTTGGCGTTCGCCGGGAGGTCGGCGATGCCGCCGCCGGCGACGCCGTTGCGCTCGTTCCGGATGTCGTTGAAGTTCCGTCGGCCGAAGCTGCCGTCGGGACGCATGCCGACCGTCTCGTTGTTGGCGTTCCTGCCGGCGTGCCACTTCTGCAGCTGGAACACCACGAAGGCGCCGAGCGCGATCATGAGGAGGGGGACGATGACGCCGCCGAGGGCGACGATGCCAGCGATGAGGGCGGCTCCGATGCCCCCCTCGATGCCCTTCTTGATGATCTCGGCGACCGGTCCGAGGCCCAGCTTCTCCATGACCTGTTCCCAGGTGGGCTTGACGACCTCCTCGGCGACCTTGTCCTGCTGTGCCTTGAGCTCCTCGATCAGCTTGTTGACGGGCGCCAGCTGCTGCTTCATCCACTCGGTCGTGGGCAGCGGGGCATGGTCGATCTTCGAGAGATAGTGCCGGAGGCCCGCGATCTGGATCGAGAGATCCTCCGTTGTTACGTCTGCCATGGGTTACTCCGCTTCCGGCCGGTGACGGCCAAGCGCCGAAAAGCCCCCGCCGGTCCCGGCGGGGGCTCGTTCGTCTGGGGGCAGCCGGCGCGGCTAGGCGTCCTCGGCCCTGCGGGAGCCGCGGCGCGCCGTCGCGAGGGCGTCGTTCCAGCCGGCCGCGTACGCGACGGTCTCGCGGCGGGACACCTCGGCGTACAAGGTGCCGAGCAGCGCTCTCTTGTCGAGGGCGGCGGGTCCGTCGAGGAGCTGGCGGAGGCGGTCCTGGAGAGGGATCTGCGGTCGCGATGCCTCGGCCTGCTGGGTCATGGACGCCTGCCTTCCGGTTGCTTGCCCGTGCGTGTGTGGCGGCGCCGCGGACTGAGGAGCGGGGGCACCACGTGTGTTCGAACTACTGTGCGAACAGAGTGTGGAACATCTGTTCGATGTTTGTCGAGCGGGAAACTGCTGACGGCGTGTCTCATTCGGCGCTCCCCGGGCGGGTTGGCCCTTGATCGGGTCATGCGTTCGACCGGGTAACCTGGAGGACGCATTCCTGGGGCCGACCACTTCGGGGCGCGAGGGGCGCGAGGGGCGCGCGGGGACCCCAGGGGGCGGAAGGCAGTACTGACGCATGGAAACGGAGCCGGGCGCCAATCGGGGGGAACGGGTAGTCGACTGGCTCGACGCCCACCCTGATCTGCCCCACCTGTTCGCCTACCTTTCGGAGCTCGTCCACCTCGCCGGGTACGCGCCCGACGAACTCGTCGTGATCCCGCGGGCCGAGATCGACCGCCGGGAGACCGCCGCGTTCACCGCCGGCTGGGCCGAGGCGGTGTCGGACGAACTCCCCCGGATCCGCAGGGAGTACGAGAAGCGCGTCGCCGACGCCTACGCGCAGGGCCAGGGTGACGCGCGTGGAATCCGCCGCCCCCAGCGCCGTACGGACGTCGGCCAGGAGGGCGCCCGGGTCATCGCGCTGCCCTTCGCCCGCCTCCTCGAACCGCCCGCGGCCGTCGTCGAGGCCGAGGAGCGGGTCCGCAAGGAGCGCGAGCTGTTCGACCAGCGCGCCGAGCCCGAACCGGAGCACCGGACCGGACCCGAACCGGACGCGGAACCCGAGGTCCTGCTGACTGCTCAGGAGAGCCGTACCCGCCGCAACGCCCAGCCGGTACGGAAGGTCGTCCGCGGCAAGGGCGGACGTCCGATCGTCCCGCCGCTCGCCGGCGTGCCGATCCAGCCGGCATCGCCCGCCGAGCGCCGCGAACCGGAACCCGAGCCCGAGCCCGAACCGGCCGTACCTGAGTCGCGCGCGAGCAAGGGACGCCGGCTGTCCGACCGGGCCAGGGCACTCACGGAGGACATGACCGCCGAGCGAGCACAGGAAGCGCCCCCGGAGCCCACTCCCTGACGGGAAGGGGCTCCGGGGGCCGCGGGATCACCCGAAGAAGCGGGCGATGGCATGGGGAGAAACGCCTTCGCCCTCTCCCGCGGGCGTGTTCGGTCCGTTCCGGTCCGCGCCCTCCCGGCCCTCGTCCTCGTCCTCGTCCTCGTTTCCCGGACGGGGGACGGGCTTCGGTGCCTCGGGCGTGTCGCCGTCCTCGCCCGTGTTGACACAGACGAACATCCAGTTGGCGACGGCGAGATGGTCCACCGTGGCCGCCAGCAGGTGATCGGTGATCGACCATTCGGCGGCCTCGCCGTGGAGCTCACGCTGGACGGCGCTGTCCCGCGGCAGGTGCTTGATCAGCGCCAGGACCCGGCGGCTGGAGAGCTCGCCGCGGTGCCAGTCGAGCAGATCGGTGGCGTAGTAGCGGAGGAAGTCCGCTTCAAGGGCCTCGGCGTGTTCTTCGACGAACTCGACGAGGCTCAGTCTTCCCCCAGGCCGAGCCCGGTCTCCTTGCCGTAGGCCTCCAGGATGGCGGCGATGTCCTGCACGGTGACGTCGTGGTGCTCGAAGCGTGCGAACTGTTCCTCACCCATCAGGAGCGCGAGCAGGCCGTCCACGTCGTTGTCGTCGAGCATCCGCAGCGCCTTGGCGGTGGCGCGGCTCAGCTCGGTGGGCAGGGTGTAGCTCTCGTTGTCCAGCTCGAAGGACCAGGTGCGGCCGTGGGCCTCCTGGCGCTGGGCGCGGGCGGCGTTGACGTCGAAACGGGCCATGGTGATGCGTACTCCTTGTTCGAGTGAGTGAAGAGGAGAGGGGTGGGGCGGGACGGCGGTCGGCCGTCCCGCCCCGGGTGGAGAAGGATCAGACGGTCGCGGAGTACTGGCTGTCCTTCATGAGGAAGGTCGCCAGCGGCTTGCCGTCGCCCTTCGACATGGCGGAGAAGGTGACACCGAGCTGGGAGGCCGCCTTGCGGGCCAGCTTGATGTCGTCGGAGGCGGTGACCTGGCCGCGCGGGATGATGAAGCGGTACGTGACCGCGGTCGTGCCACCGGCCTTCACGTCGGTGAACTCCAGGCCGAGGGCGCGCACATCGGCGAACGGGCGCTCGGCGATCTCGTAGCGGTACGTGTCGACCGCGGGGGTCGGCTCCGCCTTTACGGCGCCGCCGCCCATGAAGAACGGCAGCGTGTCCTCGTTGAACTGGAGCATCGAGAACTTCAGCGAGAGGTCACGGGCCGAGTAGATGTAGTGCACCGGGGAGACCGACTGCCACGAGTCGATGGCCTCCAGCTTGTCCTTCTTGGAGAAGGTGACGCCGTCGCCGGAGGTGAAGCCCAGGTCCTTCCAGCCCGCGCCCGACCAGTCGACGGCGGTGTCGGTGCCGAAGGTGGCCGGGGCGGGGGTGCCGGCGTCGGCCACGTAGAGCTTGCCGGTACCTGCGACGCGGATCTCGGCAGAGTTGTTTCCAGCCATGGTGGTGTTTCTCCTTGGGTTGCTCGGGTTGAGAGGGCGACCGTCCCCGGACATCCGGTCCGGGTACGGCAAAGGCCCCGCCGGTCGGCGAGGCCTGGTCTGTGGGGCGGGCGTCCGTCGCCCGTCGGGGAGCCGGAGCGGCTCGGGGGGACGCCCGGGGGAGCGCCGGGACGACGCTCGGGGAGTGCCGGGAGGACGCTCGGGGAGCGGCTAGAAGACGCTCAGGGAGAGGCGGATCACGCAGAGGTAGCGGTTGGCGCCCCGGTAGAGGTAGTCGGGCAGCCAGCGCGGCCCGTCCTGCTCCTCCACGTCGTGGACGACGTTGTTGGCGCCGATGCGCTTGCCGATGGTGGCGAGCAGGCACCGCCGGGCCGCGTTGGCGAGGACGTGGGCGGCGGTCTTGCTCGGCCCGTACACCTCGAACTCGATCAGCGGCATGTCGACGTGCTGGTCGCCGATCCAGGCGCCGCCGCGGCGGTTCACCAGGACGGCGCTCGTCGTGCCGTCGAAGCCGGCGGGCGCGTTGACCGCGATCGTGGCGCCGGCCAGGGCGGGGTCGGCCTTGAGGACGTCGACGACCAGCTTCTCGACGTCCGGGAAAGCACTCGGGGGAGTGGTCATGACGGTTCTCCTCGGGAGAGGGGAGGGACAGCGGGACGGGTGTGCCGCCCGGGGCGGGCGGACCGGGTGCCAGCCACTCGGGCGGACGGTGTCCCGACCGAGTGGGCGGGACGGGTTGCCGTCCGGGGCGCTCCGGCGGGAGGGGGGCGGGGCGCGGCAGCGCGCCCGGACGGCGGACGGCGGAGCCGCGTCCCGTCCTGCGGGCGCAGCTCCGCCGCTGCACCAACTGTGACAGCGATCGTGCGCGCACGCAACTAGAACGGTGAGGGGATCTCCCGGAGTCCGGGAACGACCCGCTCGATAGGTTGGCCGCCACCGAACCGAGGGAGCCGCCCGTGCCCGCCGACCGCCCCCGCCTGCTCTACGTGACCGACCTGACCTACCCGGCCAAGGGGCGGCGCTACGGCGACGAGGACATCCACCTCACCGCCCGGCTGCGCGCCGACTTCGACCTCGCCCTCTGCCACCCGCTCGACGCCGCCGCCCTCATGGAGGGCTTCGACGCCGTCGTCGTCCGCAACAGCGGCCCGGTCCTCGCCTACCAGAAGGAGTACGAGGCCTTCCGCGAGCGCGCCCTGGCCCTCGGCACCCGCGTCTACAACCCCCTCCACGGCCGCGGCGACATGGCCGGAAAGCAGTACCTGCTCGACCTCACCGCCGCCGGATACCCCGTCATCCCCACCGCCGACCGCCCCGAGGACCTCCACCGGCTGCCCGACGCCGCGGAGTACGCGGTCAAGCCCAAGGCCGGCGCCGACTCCATAGGCCTGCGCTTCGTGGCGCCCGCGGACCTCCCCGGCCTCGCGTACGGCGAGCTCCTCGTCCAGCCGCGGATCCCCTTCCGCTACGAGGTCTCCTTCTACTTCGTCGACGACCTCTTCCAGTACGCGCTCCACGCCCCCGACCCCGAGCGCCGCTGGGTCCTGGAGCCGTACGAACCGACCGCCGAGGACCTCGCCTTCGCCCGCCGCTTCATCGACTGGAACACCCTCGACCACGGCATCCAGCGCGTCGACGCCTGCCGCACCCCGGAGGGCGGGCTGCTCCTCGTCGAGCTGGAGGACCTCAACCCGTACCTCTCCCTCGACCTCCTCCCCGAGCCGGTCCGCGAGCGCTTCGCCGACACCCTGGTCGACTCCCTCCGCGCCTTCCTGAGGGAGTGACGGCACGCGGAAGCGCCCCGACTCCGGGATCCGGAATCGGGGCGCTTCGATGACGAACGATCAGGCGGTACTCGTACGGGTACGGCGGCGGGCCAGCCGCTCCGCCGCGAAGACGTCCTCCAGGCGGAAGAGCTGGGCGCGGCCCGCCTTGCCCGCGGCCCGCAGGTGACCCAGCTGGACCCACTTGCGGATCGTCGCGGGGGCGACCCCGGCCTCCTCGGCGGCGAGCGGCCCGGGGATCAGCGCGGGCAGTGCGCCCAGTGCCGGCAGCCCGGTCATCGAGGGCATCGCGGGCGAGCTCAGCATGAGGTCTCCTTCGTGTCGTCCATCGCCGCTTCGATCTCCTCGGTACGGGTTCCCGACGCCTCCGTCAGCTCCCCCCACGCGCTCTCCGGCCACAGGTGCCGGTACGCCGGGTCGTCCTGACAGCCGCACGCCGTGTCCGTGCACACACATGCCGGGTTCACGCACAGCACCGCCCGCCGGTCCGGGAACGCCCGCAGCGACACCGAGTCGCACCACGGGCAGCGCCCCGAGACCCGGACGATCGTCTCCGAGTCGCCCAGCGTCCTGGCGCACCGGCGGGCCATCCGCCGGATCTCGTCCCGGACGTGCCGGGCGAGGACCGGGTGGGCGGCGACGGCGTCGAGCAGTCCGACGATCCGCCGCAGCCGCTCGATCACCCCGGCGCGGCGGGGCCGCGGCAGGCCGAGCCGGGCGCAGACCGCGTCCTCCAGCTCCACGACGCCGTCGGTGATGTCCCGGATGGCGTCGGAGATGTGGAGCCGGATCGGGGCGGCGCCGTGCCCGGGGACGGCGAGGCCGTGACGCTGTTCGAGGAGCAGCGCCTCGCGCCGCTCCTCGCGGATCAGCTCGTCGCGGCCGGGGTGCGGGGCGGTGGGGGCGGTCCCGGCGGGGGAGCGGCGGCCGGGCGCCAGCTCCTCGGAGAGCTCGGGGAACTGCCGTACGAGGGAGGCGGTCCAGAGGGCGATGTCCCGCACCACGAGCTCGACGGCGTGGGCGGTGGGGGCAGCGGGGGCGGTGTGGTCGGTGAGGTCAGCCACGGCGGCGGCTCCCCGCCATCGCGACCGCCTTGGCGACGCGCTGCGCGTCCGCCGCGCGGCCGTTGCGCCACAGGCGGCCCGCGCAGACGCCGTCGAAGTAGCTCTCGGCCGGGGCCACGGCCGCCTCGCACTCGCGGCGGACGGGGCAGGCGGCGCAGGCGCGCAGCGCCGGGGCCGCGTCCTTGGGCCGGCGGGCGAAGACGACGGACGGGGAGAGGCCGGCGCACGCGGCGGAGGCCTGCCAGGGGGACGGGTCGGTCGGGAACAAGAGGTTTCTCCACGGTCCGGGGCCACCGGGGCGTCCATGGGGCCGGTGGGGCTTCTGGGGCTCAGGGGGCCGGCGAGTGCGGCGATGAGCAGCCTTACACGTTGCGTGCGAGCGCGCAACAAACTTGTGGGGATGTCCTGGCTGGGTCTTCATCGATTCGACACGATTGCGTGCCCGAAAGCACGTAATTCTGTGCGCGCAAGCACGCTAAAGTATGGAATCCGGAGGGTGGGGAGATAAGGGAGCGGTACACACATGACCAGTCAAGGGCTCGACGAATTCGCGGGCTGGGTCGAAGGCCTGATGAGAGCGCGCGGTTACGACATCGACAGCCCCCGCGGCGGCGGGAAGTCCCGGATCGCGGACGAGGCCGGCGTGCACCGCGCCGCCGTGACGCGCCTGCTGCAGCGCCAGAGCATGCCCGACCTGGAGACCATGCGCCGGATCGCCCCGCTCCTCGGGGTCTCCGTCCGGGACATGCTGATCCGGTCCGGCCGGGTCACCCCCGAGGAGCTGCCGCTCGCGGCGGACCTGCTGCCGCCCAACGACTGGCAGCCGACCATGGAGGACTTCGCTCGCTGGCTCGGCGTGCCCGACGAGCGCCTGGGCGTCTTCGTCAAGGTCGTGAACCAGTTCCTGGAGCCCGACGAGGAGGGCGCCGACGACGCCGCCGCCGTCGAGGCGAGGCGCACCGCGCGCGACTGACCCGCGGCCGGTCCGACGCTCCGGGTCGCCGGGTCCCTCCCGGTGACCCCTCTCCGTACGGCCCCGGGGCGACTCCCGGGGCCGATCCGGCACGTCCCGGCGTGCCCGGAGCTCCGCGCGCGTGGCCATTTGTTTTGACCGGAGTCCATGCGATAGGTACGCTCATGCCTTGTGCCTGGGGTGTGCCTGGGCTCGCGTGCGTGTCTTCCGCCGCACGGCGAGTCCGCGAAACGGCCACCGTGATCCGCGCCTTTTCCGCCTTCGGCGGAGGTCCGCGAGATTCGACACACCCGACCGCGTGGGTCGGCGAGTGTTCCAGGTTAGTTTCACCGACGGCACACAGAAACCGGAGAAGTAGTGCCTACGATCCAGCAGCTGGTCCGTAAGGGCCGGCAGGACAAGGTCGAGAAGAACAAGACGCCCGCACTTGAGGGTTCCCCTCAGCGTCGTGGCGTCTGCACGCGTGTGTTCACGACCACCCCGAAGAAGCCGAACTCGGCCCTCCGTAAGGTCGCGCGTGTGCGTCTGACCTCGGGCATCGAGGTCACGGCCTACATCCCGGGTGAGGGTCACAACCTGCAGGAGCACTCCATCGTGCTCGTGCGTGGTGGCCGTGTGAAGGACCTGCCGGGTGTTCGCTACAAGATCATCCGCGGTTCCCTCGACACGCAGGGCGTCAAGAACCGTAAGCAGGCTCGCAGCCGCTACGGCGCCAAGAAGGAGAAGTAAGAATGCCTCGTAAGGGCCCCGCCCCGAAGCGCCCGGTCATCATCGACCCGGTCTACAGCTCTCCTCTTGTCACCTCGCTGATCAACAAGATCCTGCTGGACGGCAAGCGTTCCACCGCCGAGCGCATCGTGTACGGCGCCATGGAGGGTCTTCGCGAGAAGACCGGCCAGGACCCGGTCATCACGCTGAAGCGCGCTCTCGAGAACGTCAAGCCGTCCCTCGAGGTCAAGTCCCGCCGTGTCGGTGGCGCCACCTACCAGGTGCCGATCGAGGTCAAGCCCGGTCGCGCCTCCACCCTCGCGCTGCGCTGGCTCGTCGGTTACTCCCGCGCCCGCCGCGAGAAGACCATGACCGAGCGCCTCCTGAACGAACTGCTCGACGCCTCGAACGGCCTCGGCGCTTCGGTCAAGAAGCGTGAGGACACGCACAAGATGGCCGAGTCCAACAAGGCCTTCGCGCACTACCGCTGGTAGTCGCAACCCACATCGAGACCGAGAGAAGACTGAGCCGATATGGCTACCACTTCGCTTGACCTTGCCAAGGTGCGCAACATCGGCATCATGGCGCACATCGACGCGGGCAAGACGACCACCACCGAGCGGATCCTGTTCTACACCGGCGTCTCTTACAAGATCGGTGAAGTCCACGACGGCGCTGCCACGATGGACTGGATGGAGCAGGAGCAGGAGCGCGGCATCACGATCACGTCGGCCGCGACGACCTGCCACTGGCCGCTCGAGAATGTCGATCACACGATCAACATCATCGACACGCCGGGCCACGTCGACTTCACCGTCGAGGTGGAGCGTTCGCTGCGCGTGCTCGACGGTGCTGTCACCGTGTTCGACGGTGTGGCCGGCGTCGAGCCCCAGTCCGAGACTGTTTGGCGTCAGGCGGACCGCTACGGCGTTCCGCGTATCTGCTTCGTCAACAAGCTCGACCGTACGGGCGCCGACTTCCTCCGCTGCGTCGACATGATCGTGAACCGCCTTGGCGCGGTCCCGATCGTCATGCAGCTGCCCATCGGCGCCGAGGCCGACTTCGAGGGTGTTGTGGACCTGGTCCGCATGAAGGCCCTCGTCTGGTCCGCCGAAGCGTCCAAGGGCGAGATGTACGACGTCGTCGACATCCCGGCGAACCTCACCGAGCTGGCCGAGGAGTACCGCGGCAAGCTGGTCGAGGCCGTCTCCGAGAACGACGAGGAGCTCATGGAGCTCTTCCTCGAGGGCGTCGAGCCCACCGAGGAGCAGCTCTACGCCGCCGTCCGTCGCATCACCATTGCCTCCGGCAAGGGTGGCGGCGAGAAGACGGTCACCCCCGTCTTCTGTGGCACCGCGTTCAAGAACAAGGGCGTCCAGCCCCTGCTCGACGCGGTCGTGCGCTACCTTCCCTCCCCCCTGGACGTCGAGGCCATCGAGGGCCACGACGTCAAGGACGCGGAGCTGGTCGTCAAGCGCAAGCCGTCCGACGACGAGCCGCTGTCGGCCCTCGCGTTCAAGATCGCGAGCGACCCGCACCTCGGCAAGCTCACCTTCGTCCGGATCTACTCCGGTCGCCTGGAGGCCGGCACCGCGGTGCTGAACTCCGTCAAGGGCAAGAAGGAGCGCATCGGCAAGATCTACCGCATGCACGCGAACAAGCGTGAGGAGATCGACTCGGTGGGCGCCGGCGACATCGTCGCCGTCATGGGCCTGAAGCAGACCACCACCGGTGAGACGCTGTGCGACGACAAGAACCCGGTCATCCTGGAGTCCATGGACTTCCCGGCGCCGGTCATTCAGGTCGCGATCGAGCCCAAGTCCAAGGGTGACCAGGAGAAGCTGGGTGTTGCCATCCAGCGTCTCGCGGAGGAGGACCCCTCCTTCCAGGTGCACTCGGACGAGGAGACCGGCCAGACCATCATCGGTGGTATGGGCGAGCTTCACCTCGACATCCTCGTCGACCGCATGCGTCGCGAGTTCAAGGTCGAGGCGAACGTCGGCAAGCCGCAGGTCGCGTACCGCGAGACGATCCGCAAGGCCGTCGAGCGCGTGGACTACACCCACAAGAAGCAGACCGGTGGTACCGGTCAGTTCGCCAAGGTGCAGATCGCGATCGAGCCCATCGAGGGCGGCGACGCCTCGTACGAGTTCGTGAACAAGGTCACCGGTGGCCGCATCCCGAAGGAGTACATCCCTTCGGTCGACGCGGGTGCGCAGGAGGCCATGCAGTTCGGCATCCTGGCCGGCTACGAGATGACTGGCGTCCGCGTCATCCTTCTCGACGGTGGCTACCACGAGGTCGACTCCTCCGAGCTCGCGTTCAAGATCGCCGGTTCGCAGGCCTTCAAGGAGGCCGCGCGCAAGGCTTCGCCGGTCATCCTCGAGCCCATGATGTCCGTCGAGGTCACCACGCCCGAGGACTACATGGGTGAGGTCATCGGCGACATCAACTCCCGCCGTGGTCAGATTCAGGCCATGGAGGAGCGCAGCGGCGCCCGCGTCGTGAAGGGCCTCGTGCCCCTTTCGGAGATGTTCGGCTACGTCGGAGACCTCCGCAGCAAGACCTCGGGTCGCGCAAGCTACTCGATGCAGTTCGACTCCTACGCCGAGGTTCCGCGGAACGTCGCCGAGGAGATCATCGCGAAGGCCAAGGGCGAGTAACTCTCCCGAGTTCACGCTTTAGGCTTGACACCAGTCGCCGGGGTTTCACCCCGGAACCCCGAGGATCGGGCCCCGGCGACTGGCATCCCAGCAAAGATCACCTGGCGCCGATGAGCAAGGCGTACAGAACCACTCCGCAGGAGGATTCAGTGGCGAAGGCAAAGTTCGAGCGGACTAAGCCGCACGTCAACATCGGCACCATCGGTCACATTGACCACGGTAAGACGACCCTCACGGCCGCCATTACCAAGGTGCTGCACGACGCGTACCCGGACCTGAACGAGGCCTCGGCCTTCGACCAGATCGACAAGGCTCCCGAGGAGCGCCAGCGCGGTATCACCATCTCGATCGCGCACGTCGAGTACCAGACCGAGTCGCGTCACTACGCCCACGTTGACTGCCCCGGTCACGCGGACTACATCAAGAACATGATCACGGGTGCGGCGCAGATGGACGGCGCCATCCTCGTGGTCGCGGCCACCGACGGCCCGATGCCGCAGACCAAGGAGCACGTGCTCCTGGCCCGCCAGGTCGGCGTTCCGTACATCGTCGTCGCCCTGAACAAGGCCGACATGGTGGACGACGAGGAGATCCTGGAGCTCGTCGAGCTCGAGGTGCGTGAGCTCCTCTCCGAGTACGAGTTCCCGGGCGACGACCTTCCGGTCGTCCGCGTCTCGGCGCTCAAGGCGCTCGAGGGCGACAAGGAGTGGGGCGAGGCTCTCCTCGGTCTCATGAAGGCCGTCGACGAGTCGATCCCGCAGCCCGAGCGTGACGTCGACAAGCCGTTCCTGATGCCGATCGAGGACGTCTTCACGATCACCGGTCGTGGCACCGTCGTCACCGGTCGTATCGAGCGCGGTATCCTCAAGGTCAACGAGACCGTCGACATCATCGGTATCAAGACCGAGAAGACCACCACCACGGTCACCGGTATCGAGATGTTCCGCAAGCTGCTCGACGAGGGCCAGGCCGGTGAGAACGTCGGTCTGCTCCTCCGTGGCATCAAGCGTGAGGACGTCGAGCGCGGCCAGGTCATCATCAAGCCGGGCTCGGTCACGCCGCACACCAACTTCGAGGCCCAGGCCTACATCCTGTCGAAGGACGAGGGTGGCCGTCACACCCCGTTCTTCAACAACTACCGCCCGCAGTTCTACTTCCGTACCACGGACGTGACCGGCGTCGTTACCCTCCCCGAGGGCACCGAGATGGTCATGCCGGGCGACAACACCGCCATGAGCGTTGAGCTGATCCAGCCCATCGCCATGGAGGAGGGCCTCAAGTTCGCCATCCGTGAGGGTGGCCGGACCGTCGGCGCCGGCCAGGTCGTCAAGATCACCGCCTGATCGGTGTTCTGACCCGGTAGCTCCACGAGCTCCATAGAGAAGGCCCCGCACCTCACGGTGCGGGGCCTTCTCGCGTTCCCGTTTCCATGATCTTCGAAAGATTCCGGGAAATACTGTCGTCCGATGTCGAGACCGCGCCGGCGGCTCCGACCCATGGGTGACAGCGCGCCACAGGGGCACGCGGGACGGGGAGGACACCCGAGATGAAGTACGTCGCGATGATCTACGGCAACCAGGCCAAGTGGGACTCCTTCCCCGCCGAGGCCTGGCCCGAGGCGATCGCCAAGCAGGAGGCCTTCAACCGGAAGTACCGGGAGAGCGGCGAGCTGATCGGCGCGTACGGACTCGCCGACGCGGCCGCCGCCCAGCTCGTCCGCCGCGAGGCCGGTGCCCCCGTCGTCACCGACGGGCCGTACCTGGAGACCAAGGAATACCTGGCCAGCTTCTACCTGCTCGACTGCGAGAGCCTGGAGCGCGCCCAGCAGATCGCCGCCGACATGCCCTTCGCGGACACCGACCCCGTCGAGCTCTGGCCGATCCTGCACGAGTCCGCGGCGGACGTGTGACCGGGACCCACGAGATCGAGGGCCTGCTGCGCACGTGTGCGCCGCAGGTCCTCGGCGCGCTCGTCCGGCGGTACGGCACCTTCGACCTCTGCGAGGACGCCGTCCAGGAGGCGCTGATCGCCGCCGCGCGGCAGTGGCCCGAGGAGGGGACCCCCGACAACGCGCGCTCCTGGCTGCTCACGGTCGCCCAGCGCAGGTACATCGACCTGGTACGGAGCGAGGCCGCGCGCCGGCGCCGCGAGGACGCCCTCGCGCTCGCCACCCCCGACTCCGAGCTCGTCGCCCGGGCGGCGGACGCCCCCGAGGGTGCCGAGGACGACTCCCTGTCCCTGCTGTTCCTCTGCTGCCACCCGGAGCTGTCGCCCCCCAGTCGGATCGCGCTCACCCTGCGCGCCGTCGGCGGCCTCACCACCGGGCAGATCGCCGCCGCGTTCCTCGTCCCCGAGTCGACCATGGCGCAGCGGATCAGCCGGGCCAAGCAGACGATCAAGGCGGCCGGCGGCTCGTTCGCCGTGCCCGCGGGGGAGGACAGGGCCGCCCGCCTCGCCGAGGTCCGGCACGTGCTCTACCTCGTCTTCAACGAGGGCTACACGGCCAGCGGCGGCGACGACCTCACCGTCCCCGAACTGGCCACGGAGGCGATCCGGCTCGCCCGGCTCCTGCACCGGCTCGTCCCCGAGGACACCGAGACCGCGGGCCTCCTCGCGCTCATGCTGCTCACCGACGCCCGCCGCCCCGCCCGCACGGGCCCGCACGGCGAGCTGGTGCCGCTCGCGGAGCAGGACAGGGGCCGCTGGGACGGCCGGCTGATCTCCGAGGGCGTCGAGCTGATCAGCCGGACGCTGCCGAAGGGGCGGGTCGGCCCGTACCAGCTCCAGGCGGCGATCGCGGCCGTGCACGACGAGGCCGAGTCCGCGGGGGAGACGGACTGGCCGCAGATCCTCGCCCTGTACGAGCTCCTGGAGCAGACCGGGGACAACCCGGTGATCACGCTCAACCGCGCGGTCGCGGTCGCGATGGTCCACGGCCCGGAAGCGGGTCTCGAGCTCCTCGCCGGCCTGGCGCAGGACAAGCGCCTCGCCCACCACCACCGGCTCCTCGCCACCCGCGCGCACCTCCTCGAACTCCTCGGCGACGAGGAGAACGCGTCCGCCGCCTACCGCGAGGCGGCCCGTCACGCGACGAGCGCTCCGGAGCGCCGCCATCTGACGGAACGGGCACGCCGGTTGGGATGAGAGGGGCGGAACGGGACTCGTGGGGCCGTGGGTGCGCCCCGACGGTTGCCCGTACGTGACGTGGGGTACAGTCTTCGCCCCCGATTGGCGGCCGGAAGGTCCCGTATGGCAGACTGTCGGGGTTGCTCGGTTGAGTGCCGATGCTGCGCGCCTCCCGTCGGGAGGACCGGAAGCGAGTCCCACAGTACTCGTCGCTCCTTCTCAGGAGCGGACGTACGGGAATCTTCCGGGAAGCGTCAGCGGGGTGCAGACCAGGCACTCGGGTGGTGTTCTGCCCCCGGCTCGCGGTTCTTGGGACCGCACCCCCTTGGTTGGGAAATCCTTCGGGATTTCTGCGTAGAGGGAGTGCGACACGCCCGACCGCGTGGGTCGGAGACAGAGTCAAGAGAACCCCCGAGTCCAGAGCGTTACGAGAGACAGGACTACTAGTAGCCATGGCGGGACAGAAGATCCGCATCCGGCTCAAGGCCTACGACCACGAGGTCATCGATTCCTCGGCGAAGAAGATCGTCGAGACGGTGACGCGCACTGGTGCGTCGGTCGCGGGCCCGGTGCCGCTGCCCACTGAGAAGAACGTGTACTGCGTCATCAAGTCGCCGCACAAGTACAAGGACTCGCGCGAGCACTTCGAGATGCGCACGCACAAGCGCCTCATCGACATCCTCGACCCCACGCCGAAGACGGTTGACTCGCTCATGCGTCTCGACCTCCCGGCGGGCGTTGACATCGAGATCAAGCTCTGAGGGCGCGCGAGATGGCTAAGAACATCAAGGGCATCCTGGGCGAGAAGCTCGGCATGACGCAGGTCTGGGACGAGAACAACCGGGTCGTCCCGGTGACCGTCGTCAAGGCCGGCCCGAATGTCGTGACCCAGGTCCGTACGAACGACGTCGACGGCTACGAGTCGGTCCAGATCGCCTTCGGCGAGATCGACCCTCGCAAGGTGAACAAGCCCCTCAAGGGTCACTTCGCCAAGGCTGACGTCACCCCGCGCCGCCACCTGGTGGAGCTCCGCACCGCTGACGCCTCCGAGTACACGCTCGGCCAGGAGATCACCGCCGAGCTCTTCGAGGCCGGCGTGAAGGTCGACGTCACCGGTAAGAGCAAGGGCAAGGGCTTCGCCGGTGTCATGAAGCGCCACAACTTCCGTGGTGGCAAGGCTTCGCACGGTGCCCACCGCGTGCACCGCAAGCCCGGTTCGATCGGTGGCTGCGCCACCCCGGGCCGTGTCTTCAAGGGCATGAAGATGGCCGGTCGCATGGGCAACGAGCGTGTGACCACCCAGAACCTGACCGTCCACGCCGTTGACGCCGAGAAGGGTCTGCTGCTCATCAAGGGCGCCGTCCCCGGCCCCAACGGTGGCCTCGTCCTGGTCCGCACCGCGGCCAAGGGGGTTTGAGGAACCGATGAGCACCATTGACATCCTTTCGCCGGCAGGCGACAAGGCCGGGACCGTCGAGCTCCCCGCGGAGATCTTCGGCGCCAAGGTCAGCGTTCCGCTGATCCACCAGGTCGTCGTCGCGCAGCTGGCCGCTGCCCGTCAGGGCACGCACAAGACCAAGACCCGTGGCGAAGTCCGCGGTGGCGGCAAGAAGCCGTACCGCCAGAAGGGCACCGGCCGCGCCCGTCAGGGTTCGACCCGCGCCCCGCAGTTCGCCGGTGGTGGCGTCGTCCACGGCCCGCAGCCGCGTGACTACTCCCAGCGGACCCCGAAGAAGATGAAGGTCGCCGCCCTCCGCGGTGCCCTGTCGGACCGGGCGAACCACTCCCGCATCCACGTCGTCACCGGCGTGGTCGAGGGTGACATCTCCACCAAGGCCGCCAAGACGCTGTTCGGCAAGATCTCGGAGCGCAAGAACCTGCTCCTGGTCGTCGAGCGCTCGGACGAGGCTGCGTGGCTGTCCGCTCGTAACCTGCCCCAGGTGCACATCCTGGAGCCGGGCCAGCTCAACACGTACGACGTGATCGTCTCTGACGACGTGGTCTTCACCCAGGCCGCCCTCGAGTCCTTCGTGTCTGGCCCCCAGACCGCTGAGACCGAAGGGAGCGACGCCTGATGACTGAGGCCGTCGTCACCAGCAAGACCTTCTCGGACCCGCGTGACATCCTCGTCAAGCCGGTTGTCTCGGAGAAGAGCTACGCCCTGCTGGACGAGAACAAGTACACGTTCATCGTCGCGCCTGGCTCCAACAAGACCCAGATCAAGCAGGCCGTCGAGGCGGTCTTCTCGGTCAAGGTCACCGGGGTCAACACGATCAACCGCCAGGGCAAGCGCAAGCGCACCAAGGCCGGTTTCGGTAAGCGCAAGGACACCAAGCGCGCCATCGTGACCCTTGCCGAGGGCAACCGTATCGACATCTTCGGCGGTCCGACCGCCTAAGGGCGGTCTGGATCGTCCGGAATCGGACGAGGACTGAGAAATGGGAATCCGCAAGTACAAGCCGACTACGCCGGGCCGTCGTGGCTCCTCCGTAGCCGACTTCGTCGAGATCACGCGGTCCACGCCGGAGAAGTCGCTGGTCCGCCCCCTGCACAGCAAGGGCGGCCGTAACAACACCGGTCGGATCACGGTTCGACACCAGGGTGGCGGCCACAAGCGCGCCTACCGGGTGATCGACTTCCGTCGTCACGACAAGGACGGCGTGCCGGCGAAGGTCGCTCACATCGAGTACGACCCCAACCGCACCGCGCGCATCGCGCTGCTCCACTACGTGGACGGCGAGAAGCGCTACATCATCGCCCCCAAGGGTCTGACGCAGGGTGACCGCGTCGAGAACGGCCCCGGCGCGGACATCAAGCCCGGCAACAACCTGGCTCTCCGCAACATCCCGGTCGGTACCACGATCCACGCGATCGAGATCCGTCCCGGTGGCGGCGCCAAGTTCGCGCGCTCCGCTGGTGCCTCCGTGCAGCTGCTGGCGAAGGAGGGCACGATGGCCCACCTTCGTATGCCGTCCGGCGAGATCCGTCTCGTCGACGCCCGCTGCCGCGCGACGATCGGCGAGGTCGGCAACGCCGAGCAGTCGAACATCAACTGGGGCAAGGCCGGCCGTAAGCGCTGGCTGGGCGTTCGCCCGACCGTTCGCGGTGTGGCGATGAACCCGGTGGACCACCCGCACGGTGGTGGTGAGGGCAAGACCTCCGGTGGTCGCCACCCGGTCTCCCCGTGGGGTCAGAAGGAGGGTCGTACTCGCTCGCCGAAGAAGGCTTCGAGCAAGTACATCGTCCGCCGCCGCAAGACGAACAAGAAGCGCTAGGAGCGGGTTTAGATGCCGCGCAGTCTCAAGAAGGGACCCTTCGTCGACGGCCACCTCGTCAAGAAGGTGGACGCCCAGAACGAAGCCGGTACCAAGAACGTCATCAAGACCTGGTCCCGTCGCTCGATGATCATCCCGGCCATGCTCGGCCACACGATCGCGGTGCACAACGGCAAGACCCACATTCCGGTGTTTGTCACCGAGTCGATGGTCGGCCACAAGCTCGGCGAGTTCTCGCCGACGCGCACCTTCCGGGGTCACGTGAAGGACGACCGGAAGTCGAAGCGCCGCTAGTAGCGGGGTGGAATCGACCATGACAGACACTGGAAGGACAACCATGGAAGCCAGGGCCCAGGCGCGGTACATCCGCGTCACGCCCATGAAGGCCCGCCGAGTGGTGGACCTTATCCGTGGCATGGACGCCACGGAGGCTCAGGCGGTCCTGCGTTTCGCCCCGCAGGCCGCGAGCGTGCCGGTTGGCAAGGTGCTGGACAGCGCCATTGCCAACGCTGCACACAACTACGACCACACTGACGCCTCTTCGCTGGTCATCAGCGAGGCGTACGTCGATGAGGGCCCGACCCTGAAGCGGTTCCGTCCGCGTGCTCAGGGCCGTGCATTCCGGATCCGTAAGCGGACCAGCCACATCACCGTGGTCGTCAGCAGCAAGGAAGGAACCCGGTAATGGGCCAGAAGGTTAACCCGCATGGGTTCCGGCTCGGCATCACCACGGACTTCAAGTCCCGTTGGTACGCCGACAAGCTGTACAAGGACTACGTCAAGGAAGACGTCGCCATCCGTCGGATGATGACGTCCGGCATGGAGCGCGCCGGCATCTCGAAGGTTGAGATCGAGCGCACCCGTGACCGTGTGCGTGTGGACATCCACACCGCGCGTCCCGGCATCGTCATCGGCCGCCGTGGCGCCGAGGCCGACCGCATCCGCGGTGACCTCGAGAAGCTCACGGGCAAGCAGGTCCAGCTGAACATCCTCGAGGTCAAGAACCCCGAGATGGACGCTCAGCTGGTTGCTCAGGCCGTTGCCGAGCAGCTCTCCTCCCGCGTCTCCTTCCGTCGCGCCATGCGTAAGAGCATGCAGGGCACGATGAAGGCCGGCGCCAAGGGCATCAAGATCCAGTGTGGCGGTCGTCTCGGCGGCGCCGAGATGTCCCGCTCCGAGTTCTACCGCGAGGGTCGTGTGCCGCTGCACACGCTCCGCGCGAACGTGGACTACGGCTTCTTCGAGGCCAAGACGACCTTCGGTCGCATTGGCGTCAAGGTCTGGATCTACAAGGGCGACGTCAAGAACATCGCCGAGGTCCGCGCCGAGAACGCTGCGGCCCGTGCGGGTAACCGCCCGGCCCGTGGTGCCGGCGCTGGCGACCGCCCGGCCGGCCGTGGTGGCCGTGGTGGCGAGCGTGGCGGCCGCGGCCGCAAGCCGCAGCAGCAGTCCGCGCCGGCTGCCGAGGCCCCCAAGGCCGACGCTCCCGCCGCCGCTGCCGCTCCGGCTGAGAGCACCGGAACGGAGGCCTGACCGAAATGCTGATCCCCCGTAGGGTCAAGCACCGCAAGCAGCACCACCCCAAGCGCTCGGGTATGAGCAAGGGTGGTACGCAGGTTGCGTTCGGCGAGTACGGCATTCAGGCCCTCACGCCGGCGTACGTGACGAACCGCCAGATCGAGGCTGCTCGTATCGCGATGACCCGCCACATCAAGCGTGGCGGCAAGGTCTGGATCAACATCTACCCGGACCGCCCCCTGACGAAGAAGCCTGCCGAGACCCGCATGGGTTCCGGTAAGGGTTCTCCGGAGTGGTGGATCGCGAACGTCAAGCCGGGTCGGGTGATGTTCGAACTGTCCTACCCGAACGAGAAGATCGCGCGCGAGGCCCTGACCCGTGCGGCCCACAAGCTGCCGATGAAGTGCAAGATCGTTAAGCGCGAAGCAGGTGAGCTGTGATGTCGGCCGGTACCAAGGCGTCCGAGCTGCGCGAGCTGGGCAACGAGGAGCTTCTCAACAAGCTCCGCGAGGCCAAGGAAGAGCTGTTCAACCTCCGCTTCCAGGCGGCGACGGGCCAGCTCGAGAACCACGGCCGGCTCAAGTCCGTCCGTAAGGACATCGCCCGGATCTACACCCTGATGCGTGAGCGCGAGCTGGGCATCGAGACGGTGGAGAACGCCTGATGAGCGAGAGCAACGTGACTGAGAAGACCGAGCGCAACGCTCGCAAGGTCCGCGAGGGCCTGGTCGTCAGCGACAAGATGGACAAGACCGTCGTCGTCGCTGTCGAGGACCGCGTCAAGCACGCGCTGTACGGCAAGGTCATCCGCCGTACGAACAAGCTCAAGGCTCACGACGAGCAGAACGCTGCCGGCATCGGCGACCGCGTCCTCCTGATGGAGACCCGGAAGCTGTCGTCGACGAAGCACTGGCGCGTCGTCGAGATCCTCGAGAAGGCCAAGTAATTCTTGAAGGGGTAACCCTTCAAGTTCGTTCCGCCAGGCTCGGCCGGGGCTTCTTCTGAAGCCCCGGCCGGGAACCGGCAGACAATCAGGAGATAGACGTGATCCAGCAGGAGTCGCGACTGCGTGTCGCCGACAACACTGGTGCCAAGGAGATCCTTTGCATCCGTGTTCTCGGTGGCTCGGGTCGCCGCTACGCGGGCATCGGTGACGTCATCGTCGCCACCGTCAAGGACGCGATCCCCGGTGGCAACGTGAAGAAGGGTGACGTCGTCAAGGCGGTCATCGTTCGCACCGTCAAGGAGCGCCGCCGCCAGGACGGCTCGTACATCCGCTTCGACGAGAACGCCGCTGTCATTCTCAAGAACGACGGCGACCCTCGTGGCACCCGTATCTTCGGCCCGGTCGGCCGTGAGCTGCGCGAGAAGAAGTTCATGAAGATCATCTCGCTCGCGCCGGAGGTGCTGTAAGCATGAAGATCAAGAAGGGCGACCTGGTCCAGGTCATCACCGGTAAGGACAAGGGCAAGCAGGGCAAGGTCATCACGGCCTTCCCCCGCGAGAACCGCGTCCTCGTCGAGGGTGTCAACCGGGTCAAGAAGCACACCAAGGCCGGCCCGTCGCAGGCCGGTGGCATCGTCACGACCGAGGCGCCGGTCCACGTCTCCAACGTCCAGCTGGTCGTTGAGAAGGACGGCAAGAAGGTCGTCACGCGTGTCGGTTACCGCTTCGACGACGAGGGCAACAAGATCCGCGTTGCCAAGCGGACGGGTGAGGACATCTGATGGCTACCACCACTCCGCGTCTCAAGACGAAGTACCGCGAGGAGATCGCGGGCAAGCTGCGTGAGGAGTTCTCGTACGAGAACGTCATGCAGGTTCCCGGCCTCGTGAAGATCGTGGTCAACATGGGTGTCGGCGACGCCGCCCGTGACTCGAAGCTGATCGATGGTGCGATCCGCGACCTGACCACGATCACCGGTCAGAAGCCGGCCGTCACCAAGGCTCGCAAGTCCATCGCGCAGTTCAAGCTGCGTGAGGGCCAGCCGATCGGTGCGCACGTCACCCTCCGTGGCGACCGCATGTGGGAGTTCCTGGACCGCACCCTGTCGCTCGCGCTTCCGCGCATCCGCGACTTCCGTGGTCTGTCCCCCAAGCAGTTCGACGGGCGTGGCAACTACACCTTCGGTCTCACGGAGCAGGTCATGTTCCACGAGATCGACCAGGACAAGATCGACCGTGTCCGGGGTATGGACATCACCGTGGTGACCACGGCGACCAACGACGCTGAGGGCCGTGCCCTTCTCCGTCACCTCGGCTTCCCGTTCAAGGAGGCGTAAGCGAGATGGCGAAGAAGGCTCTCATCGCGAAGGCTGCCCGCAAGCCCAAGTTCGGCGTGCGCGGCTACACGCGCTGCCAGCGCTGTGGTCGTCCCCACTCCGTGTACCGCAAGTTCGGCCTGTGCCGCGTGTGCCTCCGTGAGATGGCTCACCGTGGCGAGCTGCCGGGCGTGACCAAGAGCTCCTGGTAATCCCTTACTTGGGATGACCGGAGTCTCTCGGTAAGCACTGGGTTGGCGGCCGCCCATCCCTCCATGGCTTAGGCTAGGAGGGTTGGGCGTCCGCCGCCCGTACGACTTACTACGCCGTAGGTCCCCGCGCCGCACCCGTCCCGCCCCTGTGTGGGGAGAGGGATGGCGCATACAGGAAACCCCGGCGAGAGAGGCCGAAGGCCAATTCATGACCATGACTGATCCGATCGCGGACATGCTGACTCGTCTGCGTAACGCGAACTCGGCATACCACGACTCCGTGACGATGCCGCACAGCAAGATCAAGTCTCACATCGCGGAAATCCTCCAGCAGGAGGGCTTCATCACGGGCTGGAAGGTCGAGGACGCCGAGGTCGGCAAGAACCTCGTCCTCGAGCTCAAGTTCGGTCCGAACCGTGAGCGCTCCATCGCGGGCATCAAGCGGATCTCGAAGCCCGGTCTCCGGGTTTACGCGAAGTCCACCAACCTGCCGAAGGTTCTCGGCGGCCTGGGCGTGGCGATCATCTCCACGTCCCACGGCCTCCTGACCGGCCAGCAGGCAGGCAAGAAGGGCGTAGGTGGGGAAGTCCTCGCCTACGTCTGGTAGTCGGGAAAGGAAGGAAAGCTCATGTCGCGTATTGGCAAGCTGCCTATCCAGGTTCCCGCCGGCGTGGACGTCACCATCGATGGCCGCACGGTCACGGTGAAGGGTTCCAAGGGCACCCTGAGCCACACCGTCGCCGCTCCGATCGAGATCGTTAAGGGCGAGGATGGCGTGCTCAACGTCAACCGTCCGAACGACGAGCGTCAGAACAAGGCCCTCCACGGCCTGTCCCGCACGCTGGTGGCCAACATGATCACCGGTGTGACCCAGGGTTACGTGAAGGCGCTCGAGATCAGCGGTGTCGGTTACCGCGTTGCCGCGAAGGGCTCCAACCTGGAGTTCCAGCTCGGCTACAGCCACCCGATCCTCGTCGAGGCGCCCGAGGGCATCTCGTTCAAGGTCGAGTCGCCGACCAAGTTCTCGGTCGAGGGCATCGACAAGCAGAAGGTCGGCGAGGTCGCCGCCAACATCCGCAAGCTTCGCAAGCCTGACCCTTACAAGGCCAAGGGCGTGAAGTATGCGGGTGAGGTCATCCGCCGCAAGGTCGGAAAGGCTGGTAAGTAAGCCATGGCATACGGTGTGAAGATCGCCAAGGGCGACGCCTACAAGGGCGCCGCCAAGAAGCGCCGCCACATCCGCATCCGCAAGAACGTGTCGGGTACGGCGGAGCGTCCGCGCCTCGTCGTGACGCGTTCCAACCGCGGTATCACCGCTCAGGTCATCGACGACCTCAAGGGTCACACCCTTGCGTCTGCGTCGACCCTGGACGCGTCGATCCGCGGCGGCGAGGGTGACAAGTCCGCGCAGGCCAAGCAGGTCGGTTCCCTGGTCGCCGAGCGCGCCAAGGCCGCCGGTGTCGAGGCTGTCGTGTTCGACCGTGGTGGCAACAGGTACGCCGGGCGCATTGCCGCTCTGGCTGACGCCGCCCGCGAAGCCGGGCTGAAGTTCTAAGCCCCGGTTCCGGGACTAACGGACGTAACAGAGAGAGGTAATCCAATGGCTGGACCCCAGCGCCGCGGAAGCGGTGCCGGTGGCGGCGAGCGGCGGGACCGGAAGGGCCGCGACGGTGGCGCTGCCGCCGAGAAGACCGCGTACGTTGAGCGCGTTGTCGCGATCAACCGCGTCGCCAAGGTTGTCAAGGGTGGTCGTCGCTTCAGCTTCACCGCCCTGGTTGTCGTCGGTGACGGCGACGGCACGGTAGGTGTCGGTTACGGCAAGGCCAAGGAAGTTCCCGCGGCCATCGCCAAGGGTGTCGAGGAAGCCAAGAAGAACTTCTTCAAGGTTCCCCGCATCCAGGGCACCATCCCGCACCCGATCCAGGGCGAGAAGGCGGCCGGCGTTGTCCTGCTGAAGCCTGCTTCCCCCGGTACCGGTGTTATCGCCGGTGGCCCGGTGCGCGCGGTGCTCGAGTGCGCCGGCGTTCACGACATCCTGTCGAAGTCGCTCGGCTCCGACAACGCGATCAACATCGTGCACGCGACCGTGGAGGCCCTCAAGGGCCTGCAGCGTCCCGAGGAGATCGCGGCTCGCCGTGGTCTGCCCCTCGAGGACGTCGCTCCCGCGGCTCTGCTCCGTGCGCGTGCTGGGGCGGGTGCGTAATGGCTCGCCTCAAGGTCACGCAGACGAAGTCGTACATCGGCAGCAAGCAGAACCACCGCGACACCCTGCGCTCGCTTGGCCTCAAGAAGGTCAACGACGTGGTTGTCAAGGAGGACCGCCCCGAGTTCCGCGGCATGGTGCACACCGTCCGCCACCTCGTGACGGTCGAGGAGGTTGAATAACATGGCGGAGAACAGCCCGCTGAAGGCCCACAACCTCCGTCCCGCCCCCGGTGCCAAGACCGCCAAGACCCGTGTCGGTCGTGGTGAGGCGTCCAAGGGTAAGACGGCCGGTCGTGGTACCAAGGGTACGAAGGCCCGTTACCAGGTTCCGCAGCGCTTCGAGGGTGGGCAGATGCCCCTCCACATGCGTCTGCCGAAGCTCAAGGGCTTCAAGAACCCGTTCCGCACCGAGTTCCAGGTCGTGAACCTGGACAAGCTCGGCGCTCTCTACCCCGAGGGTGGAGAGGTCACGGTGGCCGACCTGGTCGCCAAGGGCGCGGTTCGCAAGAACAGCCTCGTCAAGGTGCTCGGCACCGGCGAGATCACCGTGGCGCTGCAGGTTTCGGTTGACGCCGTCTCCGGCTCCGCCAAGGAGAAGATCGCTGCCGCTGGTGGCACCGTCACCGAGCTCGTCTGAGTTCGGCCTGACACACTGAGCCTGGCCGGTTCCCCCTCGGGGGAGCCGGCCAGGCTTTTTGTCGTGTGCGGTGCGGTGCGGTGCGGTGGCCCGGGCGGTCTCAGGCCGCGGCCGAGGTGAGTCCGCGGGCCTTGAGACAGGCCTGGAGCCGGCTTTCGACGTTGAGCTTGGCCAGCACCTGGGTCACGTACATCTTCACCGTCGCCTCCTTGATTCCCAGGGATCTCGCGATCCGGTGGTTGCTGAGCCCGCCGGAAAGCAGATCGAGCACTTGCTGTTCCCGGCGGGTCAGTTCCGGGAAGCGCATGCGGCGCTCGGTCAATTCCTCTGTCATTTCGCGAGGGAAATACGTGAATCCCGCGAGGGCCGAGGAAAGGGCGCGGTCGAAATCCTCGGGCGTCGCGCTGTCGGGCAGGAATCCGTGGAGGCCCGCCGAGACACTGGAAGGCGTCACTCGGGTCTGGGCCGGATCGCCGAACGTGATGTAGCGGACGACACGGTTCCCGGTCCGGTGCCGGACGAGGGCGGTCAGGTCGTCGTCGGGGGAGTCGGGCGACTCGGCCGTACCGAGCAGGACGAGGTCCGGGGCGGTGCGGTCGACCGCGTCGGCCAGTTCACTGAAGCTGCTGGTGCTGATCGTTCTCACGTACGAGAATTCTCTGACGATCTGGATGATTCCGAGAGTGCGGGCCGGGCTGTCGTCGGCAACAAGGACATGGGCATCGTGTCGCGTGCTCATTTCCCCCACTTCGCGATCGCTTCCTATGGGTGATCACGACTCTATCGAGGCCCTGTGACAACGGCGCGGGACTTGAGCGGTACCTGATGTTCCGTCTCCGTAAGGACGAAAAAAGTGCGGCCTTTTCCCGGAAACCGGGATGGGCCGCACTTTTCCTTCTCGTCGTGAGCCGGTCGGCTCAGACCGCCCCGGGCACCGGCCGGCATTCCTGCCAGCCCGCTCGCCACTCCGGCAGCGACGGGTGGTCACTGATCCGCGTGCCGCTGATCGTGGACCCGATCGAGCCGTCCGGGCCCTTGATCTCGACGACCCGGTCCGGGTACGGACCGCCGAGGTCGGTGTACGCCATGAGCATCATCCCCGTCGGGGTCTCCCAGCGGCTCGCGCCGCCGGCGTCCTTCTCCGCGTCGCGCGGAACCTCGCGCGGCCCGAAGTATCCGCGCAGGATCACGTCCAGGCTGTCCGGCTCCGGAGCGGGAGTGGGCTCGTCCGCGGTCGTGCAGGAATCCCAGTTCCGCGCGGTGATGGACCCGGGGCGGTCGGCGCTCCAGAGCCGCTCCTCCGCCACCCGTCCGTCGATCGTGACGACGAAGCGGAGCGTGCTCACCTCGTCGCCCCGGTGCTCGGCGAACATCTCCACCTTTCGGTGCGACATGACGGACTGGTCGGAGTCGAGCGGTGCCGCCTCCGTGAACTGGATGCGGGCGACGGAGGCTCCGGCCCGGGTGTCGGCGACGTCGTCAACTGCAGCGGCGCCGGCCTTCCGCTCCGCGTCGGGGAGGCCGAGGACGACGGCCACGACCGCGGCCGTCACCGCGACGCAGCCCGCGAGGGCTTTCGCGTGGCGCTTCACGATCAGCAGGTGAATCGGCGTTCCGCGCTGGTGGCCCAGCCGACCCGGGCCGGGCTGCCGCCCCGTACGGAGCCCTTCGTGCGGTACGTGAAGGTGCCCTTGCCCTGGCACTTCCACTGGAGGTAGCTGGTCCCGCGGTTGCCGACCCACTCCGTACCGGCGATGCGGTTCCAGCCGTCCCAGCGGTGGTACTGCAGCAGCGCGGTGTTGTACCAGGCGCTGCAGTTGTTCACCGTGTGGTACTTGCCGCGGGCGTGGTCGCTGACGCCCGTGGGAGAGACGTTCTCCTTCCACGGCGTGTACACCTTCAGGTAGCAGCCCGCGGCCGCGGCCACCGGTGCGGCTGCCGCCTTCGGTGCGGAGGCCGGCGGCGCGGCAGGGGCTTCGGCCGAGGCGGCGGTCGATCCGAGCAGCAGTGCGGCGCACGCGGCGGCCGCGACGGTGAGTGACTTCTTCACAGGTGATTCCCCCAGAACGGTGGTCGTTGCGGTGGGCGGGTTCCGGCCGGTCGGATCCGGAGCCGCTCGCAGCAGTCTTCTGAGGGTGGGACGCCGTGTCATCACGTCTCTTGGTCGGGAGGCGCACCCGACGAAAGTCGGATGGCGGGGACCGGGACGCCCGCCTGCGGTCGATACCGAGTTGACGTGCCTCGGAGACGTTTCCCGCAGGCAGTGGGGGCGGGTATGGTAGCGCCTGTTAGCTTCCCCGGCAGTCTGCGCTTCTGGCGTGCGGCTGCCGTGTTCTGTTCTTGCTCGCATACAAACCGTCACCCTCACGCGCGTAACGCGGGGGTCGCAGGAGGCACCGTGCTCACCGCGTTCGCCCGGGCGTTCAAGACGCCCGACCTGCGCAAGAAACTGCTCTTCACGCTCGCCATCATCGTGCTGTACCGCCTCGGCGCGCACATCCCGGTGCCCGGCGTCAGCTACGAGGCTGTTCAGCAGTGTGTCAAGCAGGCCAGCGAGGGCAACAACAGCCTGTTCGGCCTGGTCAACATGTTCAGTGGCGGGGCGCTGCTGCAGATCACCATCTTCGCGCTCGGCATCATGCCGTACATCACGGCGAGCATCATCCTGCAGCTGCTGACCGTCGTGATCCCGCGTCTGGAGGCCCTCAAGAAGGAGGGTCAGTCCGGTACCGCCAAGATCACGCAGTACACGCGCTACCTGACGATCGCCCTCGCCATCCTCCAGGGCACGGGTCTCGTGGCCACGGCCAAGAGCGGTGCGCTGTTCAGCGGCTGTGTCGTCGCCGACCAGGTCGTGCCCAACCAGTCGATCTTCACGATCGCCACGATGGTCCTCACGATGACCGCGGGCACCGCCGTCGTCATGTGGCTCGGTGAGCTCATCACCGACCGTGGCATCGGCAACGGCATGTCGATCCTGATGTTCATCTCGATCGCCGCCGGCTTCCCGGGCGCCCTGTGGAAGATCAAGGTCGAGGGCGACCTCGCCGACGGCTGGATCGAGTTCGGCACCGTGATCCTCGTCGGCTTCGCGATGGTGGCCCTCGTGGTCTTCGTCGAGCAGGCCCAGCGACGCATCCCCGTGCAGTACGCGAAGCGCATGATCGGCCGGCGCTCCTACGGCGGTACGTCCACTTACATCCCGCTCAAGGTGAACCAGGCAGGTGTGATTCCTGTCATCTTCGCGTCGTCGCTGCTCTACATCCCGGCGCTGATCGCGCAGTTCTCGAACTCCACCGCGGGGTGGAAGACCTGGATCGAAGCCCACTTCGTCAAGGGTGACCACCCCTACTACATCGCCACGTACTTCCTCCTGATCGTGTTCTTCGCCTTCTTCTACGTGGCGATCTCGTTCAACCCCGAGGAAGTCGCCGACAACATGAAGAAGTATGGTGGCTTCATCCCGGGTATCCGGGCTGGTCGACCTACTGCCGAGTATCTGAGCTACGTGCTCAACCGGATCACTTGGCCGGGCTCGCTGTACTTGGGTCTGATCGCTCTTGTGCCGACGATGGCGTTGGCAGGCTTCGGTGGCGCCAATGCCAACTTCCCCTTCGGTGGGACGAGCATCCTCATCATCGTGGGTGTGGGGCTGGAGACCGTGAAGCAGATCGAGAGCCAGCTCCAGCAGCGCAATTACGAAGGGTTCCTCCGCTGATGCGAATCGTCCTCGTCGGACCGCCCGGTGCGGGCAAGGGTACGCAGGCTGCGTTCCTTGCCAAGGAACTGAAGATCCCGCACATCTCCACGGGTGACCTGTTCCGCGCCAACATCTCTCAGGGCACGGAGCTGGGTCTCAAGGCCAAGGCCTTCATGGACGCCGGCGACCTGGTCCCCGACGAGGTGACCATCGGGATGGCCAAGGACCGGATGGCCCAGGACGACGCCGTCAACGGCTTCCTGCTGGACGGCTTCCCCCGGAACGTGGCGCAGGCCGAGGCCCTGGACGTGGTCCTGAAGGCCGAGGACATGCAGCTCGACGCGGTCCTGGACCTGGAGGTCCCCGAGGACGAGGTCGTGAAGCGGATCGCGGGTCGCCGCATCTGCCGCAACGACAGTGCGCACGTCTTCCACGTGACGTACACCCCGCCGAAGACCGAGGGCGTCTGCGACGTCTGCGGCGGCGAGCTCTACCAGCGTGACGATGACTCCGAGGGCACGGTCCGCCGGCGCCTGGAGGTCTACCACACACAGACCGAGCCGATCATCGACTACTACCGGGCGCAGAACCTGGTCGTGACGATCTCCGCGCTCGGCAAGGTGAACGAGGTCACGGCGAAGGCCATGGCCGCGCTGAAGAAGTAACCCCGGTTCGTTCGATACGGCCGCGGTGCCCTTGAGGGGCGCCGCGGCCGTATCGTTGTTCTGTCCCGTGTACACGCAAGGAAGGGCCCCCGACGATGGTGCAGATCAAGACCCCCGAGCAGATCGCGAAGATGCGCGAGGCGGGGCTGGTCGTCGCCGCCATCCACGCGGCGACCCGTGAGGCGGCCGTGCCGGGCGCCACGACGCGGGACCTGGACGAGGTCTCGCGGAAGGTCATCGCCGACCACGGCGCGAAGTCGAACTTCCTCGGGTACGGCGGCTTCCCCGCGACGATCTGCACCTCGGTGAACGAGGTCGTCGTCCACGGCATCCCCGACGAGAAGACCGTCCTCAAGGACGGCGACATCATCTCCCTCGACGCCGGCGCGATCGTGGACGGCTGGCACGGTGACGCGGCCTTCACGGCCTTCGTGGGCACCGGGCACGCGCCCGAGCTCGTCGAGCTCTCCCGGGTGACGGAGGAGTCGATGTGGGCGGGCATCGCGGCGATGAAGCTCGGCAACCGCCTCGTCGACATCTCGAAGGCCATCGAGACGTACATCAAGCGGCAGCCCCGTCCCTCGGTCGGCGAGCACAGCCTCGGTCGGTACGGGATCGTCGAGGACTACGGCGGCCACGGCATCGGCACCGAGATGCACATGGACCCGCACCTGCTGAACTACGTCTCCCGCAAGCGCGGCAAGGGCCCGAAGCTGGTCCCCGGCCTCTGCCTCGCGATCGAGCCGATGGTCTCCCTGGGCACCCCGCACACCGAGGTCCTCAAGGACGACTGGACGGTCGTCACGACCGACGGCACCTGGTCCTCCCACTGGGAGCACTCGATCGCCCTCACCGAGGAGGGCCCCCTGGTCCTGACCGCGGTCGATGGCGGCAAGGCGAAGCTGGCGGAGTTGGGCGTGACGGCGGCGCCGGACCCGCTGGCGTAGTTCGTTGAGTAATGATCTTCTACCGTGGGCAAACTTCCCGGATTCGTCTTTTCCAGGGGCCTGACGTAGACTGATGCGTCGGCTCTCGTGTACCCGTGTGTCCGCATACGGCGGCGAGAGTCGATCAAGGTAGCCGATTCGAAAGGCGAAGCGTGGCCAAGAAGCAAGGTGCCATCGAAATCGAGGGCACCGTGATCGAGTCCCTCCCGAACGCCATGTTCAAGGTGGAACTCCAGAACGGTCACAAGGTCCTCGCGCACATCTCCGGCAAGATGCGGATGCACTACATCCGAATCCTCCCGGACGACCGGGTCGTCGTGGAGCTCTCTCCGTACGACCTGACGCGTGGCCGGATCGTCTACCGGTACAAGTAGATCTTGCCCGCACCCCGCCTCCGTGCGCGGGTGGTGGCACTGACCCGGAGAACCTCACATCCCATGAAGGTCAAGCCGAGCGTCAAGAAGATCTGCGACAAGTGCAAGGTGATCCGCCGTCACGGCCGGGTCATGGTCATCTGCGACAACCTGCGCCACAAGCAGCGCCAGGGCTGACGCACGCCGACCGACCTGCATTTCGCAGTTCTTCGCGCGACGCATAGCAGTACGTACATCAGCAGAGCCCGTCGGGCCGTGTTCCACGGTTGACGGCACCTCCGGCGGGGGCCGGGGACCCGGACGTACCACTCTTCTGAACACCTCAGAGGGTCGGCGGTCGGGAGCGGTTCTGCAGCAGACCCCCGAGAACACAGGAGCCATTGAATGGCACGCGTTTCCGGTGTTGACATCCCGCGCGAAAAGCGTGTGGTGGTCGCACTCACCTACGTCTTCGGCATCGGGCGTACCCGGTCCGAGGAGATTCTCGCCGCGACCGGCGTGAACGAGTCCACCCGTGTCCGTGACCTTGCCGAGGAAGACCTCGTCAAGATCCGTGAGTACGTGGACGCCAACCTCCAGACCGAGGGTGACCTCCGCCGCGAGATCGCCGCCGACATCCGCCGCAAGGTCGAGATCGGCTGCTACCAGGGTCTTCGCCACCGTCGTGGCCTGCCCGTTCGCGGTCAGCGCACCAGCACGAACGCTCGTACCCGCAAGGGCCCGCGTCGCGCCATCGCCGGCAAGAAGAAGCCGGGCAAGAAGTAGTCCTCAGCGGACGCTTGACCAAGCGGTCTTCGCTGTAGGACCGACCACCTCCCGTAGGAGTAATAGATGCCCCCCAAGGGTCGTCAGGGCGCTGCCAAGAAGGTGCGCCGCAAGGAAAAGAAGAACGTCGCTCACGGCCACGCGCACATCAAGAGCACGTTCAACAACACGATCGTCTCGATCACGGACCCCTCGGGCAACGTGATCTCCTGGGCCTCCGCCGGCCACGTCGGCTTCAAGGGCTCGCGCAAGTCCACCCCGTTCGCCGCGCAGATGGCCGCCGAGTCGGCCGCTCGCCGCGCGCAGGAGCACGGCATGCGCAAGGTTGACGTCTTCGTCAAGGGTCCGGGCTCCGGCCGCGAGACCGCGATCCGCTCCCTCCAGGCCACGGGCCTCGAGGTCGGTTCGATCCAGGACGTCACCCCCACGCCGCACAACGGCTGCCGTCCCCCCAAGCGCCGCCGCGTCTGACGCACGGCTGCTTGACCAGGACTTCGGGCGGTACGGCTCTTCGGACCGTGCCGCCCGTACCCTTGTAGGTGCTACATCCCGTCGGGCGTCAAATAGTGGGCGTCCACGACAGAAGGACATAACGACATGCTGATCGCTCAGCGTCCGTCGCTGACCGAAGAGGTCGTCGACGAGTTCCGCTCCCGGTTCGTGATCGAGCCGCTGGAGCCGGGCTTCGGCTACACCCTCGGCAACTCGCTCCGCCGTACCCTCCTCTCCTCGATCCCGGGTGCCGCTGTCACCAGCATCCGCATCGACGGTGTCCTGCACGAGTTCACCACCGTGCCGGGCGTCAAGGAGGACGTCACCGACCTCATCCTGAACATCAAGCAGCTGGTCGTCTCCTCGGAGCACGACGAGCCGGTCGTGATGTACCTGCGCAAGCAGGGCCCGGGTCTGGTCACCGCCGCCGACATCGCGCCCCCGGCCGGTGTCGAGGTGCACAACCCCGACCTCGTCCTCGCCACGCTCAACGGCAAGGGCAAGCTGGAGATGGAGCTGACCGTCGAGCGCGGTCGCGGCTACGTCTCCGCCGTGCAGAACAAGCAGGCGGGCCAGGAGATCGGCCGTATCCCGGTCGACTCCATCTACTCGCCGGTGCTCAAGGTCACGTACAAGGTCGAGGCGACCCGTGTCGAGCAGCGCACCGACTTCGACAAGCTGATCGTCGACGTCGAGACGAAGCAGGCCATGCGTCCGCGTGACGCCATGGCTTCGGCCGGTAAGACCCTCGTCGAGCTCTTCGGGCTCGCCCGCGAGCTCAACATCGACGCCGAGGGCATCGACATGGGCCCGTCCCCGACGGACGCCGCCCTTGCCGCCGACCTGGCGCTGCCGATCGAGGAGCTCGAGCTCACCGTTCGTTCGTACAACTGCCTCAAGCGTGAGGGCATCCACTCCGTGGGTGAGCTCGTGGCGCGCTCCGAGGCGGACCTGCTCGACATCCGCAACTTCGGTGCGAAGTCGATCGACGAGGTCAAGGCGAAGCTGGCCGGTATGGGCCTCGCGCTGAAGGACTCGCCGCCCGGGTTCGACCCGACCGCCGCCGCGGACGCCTTCGGCGCCGACGACGATGCGGATGCCGGTTTCGTCGAGACCGAGCAGTACTAAGAATTCGGGCCTCACGGTCCGTGCCTGGGTGCGGGAGCGCTGTGCTTGATCGCGCAGTTCCCCGCGCCCCTTCCAGGCCCCTTCGGGGGCCTGGATCTCCGACGGGTGACCGCCCGCTCGGATACTGACCTCGGTACCTGATACGGCCGGGGCAGACACCAAGGAGAAACACCATGCCGCGTCCCGCGAAGGGTGCCCGCCTCGGCGGTTCCGCCGCTCACGAGCGTCTGCTGCTCGCCAACCTGGCGAAGTCCCTCTTCGAGCACGGCCGCATCACGACGACCGAGGCCAAGGCCCGTCGCCTGCGTCCCGTCGCCGAGCGTCTGATCTCCAAGGCGAAGAAGGGCGACATCCACAACCGTCGCCTGGTGCTGCAGACGATCACCGACAAGGGCATCGTCCACACCCTCTTCACCGAGATCGCCCCGCGTTACTCGGAGCGTCCGGGTGGTTACACCCGTATCACCAAGATCGGCAACCGTCGTGGCGACAACGCCCCGATGGCCGTGATCGAGCTGGTCGAGGGCGAGATCGCCAAGAAGGCGACCGTCGCCGAGGCCGAGGCCGCCACCGTGCGCGCCGTCAAGGAGGCCGACGCGGCCGCCGAGGCTCCGGCCGAGGAGTCGAAGGACGCGTAAGCGTTCCGACCGACTGTTCTCGTGTGCGGGCCCGTACCCCTCTGGGGGTGCGGGCCCGCACCCGTGTTCGATGGTTTCGAGAGGATGATTCCGCGTGAGCGATGACGTGCAGGACGGGTTCGTACGGGTACGCCTTGACCTTTCGTACGAGGGCAGGGACTTCTCCGGGTGGGCCAAGCAGCCCCAGGGTCGGCGCACCGTGCAGGGCGAGATCGAGGCCGCGCTGCGGACCGTGACGCGGTCCACGGAGACGTACGAGCTGACCGTCGCCGGCCGGACCGACGCCGGTGTGCACGCGCGCGGCCAGGTCGCGCACGTCGACCTGCCCGTCGAGCTGTGGGAGGAGCACCGGGACAAGCTCCTCAGGCGGCTCGCGGGGCGGCTCTCCCACGACGTACGGGTGTGGAAGGTGGAAGAGGCCCCCAGTGGCTTCAACGCCCGTTTCTCGGCGATCTGGCGCCGTTACGCCTACCGCGTCACCGACAACCCCGGGGGCGTCGACCCGCTCCTGCGCGGGCACGTCCTGTGGCACGACTGGGCCCTCGACATGGACGCCATGAACGAGGCCGCGACCGCGCTCGTCGGCGAGCACGACTTCGCCGCTTTCTGCAAGAAGCGCGAGGGGGCCACGACCATCCGCACCCTCCAGGTGCTGCGGTGGGAGCGGCGGGCCGACGGCATCCTGGAGGCGACCGTGAAGGCGGACGCCTTCTGCCACAACATGGTCCGCTCGCTCGTCGGCGCGATGCTCTTCGTCGGTGACGGGCACCGGCCGGTCGACTGGCCCGGCAAGGTGCTCGCCGCCGGTGTGCGGGACTCGGCCGTCCATGTCGTACGGCCGCACGGCCTCACCCTCGAAGAGGTCGGCTACCCGGAGGACGCCCTCCTTGCCGCGCGCAGCAAGGAGGCCCGGAACAAGCGGTCACTCCCCGGGAGTGTTGGCTGCTGCTGAGGCCTGTGCGCGGCCGCGGGCGTAGATCTGGTTGAAGGCGAAGGTGCCGAGGTCGTCGCTGGCCTGGAAGACCGGCTTGTCGGCCTTGGTGACCTTCTTGCCGTTGGCGAAGCCCGCCTGCGTGAAGTAGGCGTAGCGGCCGGCGGAGTTCGCGCGGCGCAGGCAGACCGTGCCGTGACAGAACTCACGGACGCCGGCGCCCGCGAGCGGTGCGATGCCGCCGCTCGCCTGGGCCTTCGCCTTGAGGGCCGCGGCCTCGGAGGGGAAGACGGCCACGCCGACGGTGATCGCCACGCCGTCCTTCACGTAGGTGGCGCGCAGGACCTTCTGGCAGCCGTTCTTCTTGAGGACGGCGCCGAGGCCGCCCTGGGTGACGGACGCGCAGTTCGTCGTGGCGGAGGTCGCGCCCTTCTTGTAGGGGCGGCCGTTCATGCTCATCTTCTTGCCCGGGAAGAGGCCCTCCGCGGTGAGCGGCGCCTTGTCCTTCTTCGGGTCCGAGATGTAGTCCTTCGGGTTCGGCGGGGGCGGCGGCGCCACCGAGGAGAAGGTCGGGTCCGGGGTGGGGGAGCCGGTGGGGGTGACGGAGGCGGTGGGGATCCCGCCGTTCTTCGACTCGTCGTTCGTCTTGTTCGTGGACACGACGGCCGTGGCGACGATCGCGCCCACGGCGAGGGTCGCGAGCGCCCCGCCGCCGATCAGCAGCCAGCGCTTGCGGCGGTTGCGGCTGGCCGAGGCGTCGGCGAGGGCGCCCCAGTCAGGGGTCGGTCCGCCGCCCTGTGCCCCCGGGAAGGGGTTCGGCTGCTGTCCCTGGCCCTGCTGCCCGTACCCGGGCTGTGGCTGCTGTCCGTAGCCGGGCTGCTGTCCGTAGCCCTGCTGTCCCTGCCCCTGCTGCTGCGGCTCCTGCGGCCACTGCGGTCCCCCAAAGCTCATGCCGCGCATCCTAATCCGGTTGGGCGAAGGGGATGCGTGCGGTGACAATGCACCTCATGGGACATGTCGAGGCCGCACATCTTGAGTACTACCTTCCGGACGGGCGGGTCCTGCTCGGGGACGTCTCCTTCCGGGTCGGGGAGGGCGCGGTCGTCGCCCTCGTCGGCGCGAACGGGGCCGGCAAGACGACGCTGCTCCGGCTGATCTCCGGGGAGCTCCAGCCGCACGGCGGCTCGGTCACCGTCAGTGGCGGCCTGGGCGTCATGCCGCAGTTCATCGGCTCCGTACGGGACGCGTCCACCGTCCGTGACCTGCTGGTCTCGGTGGCGCAGCCGCGGATCCGGGAGGCCGCGAAGGCGGTCGACGAGGCCGAGCACCTGATCATGACGGTCGACGACGAGGCCGCGCAGATGAAGTACGCGCAGGCCCTCAGCGACTGGGCGGAGGTGCAGGGGTACGAGGCCGAGACGGCCTGGGACATCTGCACCATGGCGGCGCTCGGCGTCCCGTACGAGAAGGCGCAGTTCCGGGAGGTGCGGACGCTCTCCGGCGGCGAGCAGAAGCGGCTGGTCCTGGAGTCGCTGCTGCGCGGCCCCGACGAGGTGCTGCTCCTCGACGAGCCGGACAACTACCTCGACGTGCCCGGCAAGCGGTGGCTGGAGGAGCGGCTGCGGGAGACCCGTAAGACCGTGCTCTTCATCTCCCACGACCGGGAGCTGCTCTCCCGGGGTGCCCAGAAGATCGTCGCGGTCGAGCCCGGCCCGGCCGGCTCGGACGTGTGGGTGCACGGCGGCGGCTTCGACACCTTCCACGAGGCGCGGCGCGAGCGGTTCGCGCGCTTCGAGGAGCTGAAGCGGCGCTGGGAGGAGAAGCACGCCCAGCTGAAGAAGCTCGTCGTCAACCTGCGGCAGGCTGCGTCCGTCAGCCACGACATGGCCTCGCGGTACGCGGCGGCGCAGACCCGGCTGCGGAAGTTCGAAGAGGCGGGTCCGCCGCCGGAGCCGCCGCGCGAGCAGGACATCCGGATGCGGCTGCGCGGCGGCCGGACCGGGGTGCGGGCCGTGACCGTCGAGAACCTCGAGCTGACCGGGCTCATGAAGCCGTTCTCGCTGGAGATCTTCTACGGGGAGCGGGTCGGCGTCCTCGGGTCGAACGGCTCCGGGAAGTCGCACTTCCTGCGGCTGCTCGCGGGGGACCCCACGGTCGCCCACACGGGTGACTGGAAGCTGGGCGCGCGGGTTGTCCCCGGGCACTTCGCGCAGACCCACGCGCACCCGGAGCTGGCCGGGCGGCCGCTCGTCGACATCCTGTGGTCGGAGCACGCCAAGGACCGGGGCGCGGCGATGTCGATGCTGCGGCGGTACGAGCTGGAGCGCCAGGGCGACCAGCCCTTCGACAAGCTCTCCGGCGGCCAGCAGGCCCGGTTCCAGATCCTGCTCATGGAGCTGGCGGGGACGACGGCGCTGCTCCTCGACGAGCCGACGGACAACCTGGACCTGGAGTCCGCCGAGGCGCTCCAGGACGGCCTGGAGTCGTACGACGGGACGGTCCTCGCGGTCACGCACGACCGGTGGTTCGCGAAGAGCTTCGACCGCTTCCTGGTCTTCGGTTCGGACGGGGTCGTACGCGAGACGACGGAGCCCGTGTGGGACGAGCGGCGGGTGGAGCGGGCGCGGTGAGCGGGAGCGGGCGGTGGCGCCGCTTCTGAGCCGACCGGGTCGGCGGACGGAGTCCGGCGCAGCCGGTCGAAGCCGGGGAGGCCCCTCGGGGCCGAGCCGCGCGAGGGCGGCGTGGGGGAGGGGGCCTGCGGCGTTTTGACCCGTCCGGGGTGGCGCGGGTACTGTTGCGGTTTGTTATGCGTATTGGCTTCGTCGTTCTCACGCGAAGGGCCCTTACGCAGGTTCCCTGGAGCAGTTACCAGTGGCTCGCATACGGGCGGTGTCCCGGCAGTGCAGGCCCCAGCTGCATGATCGCTTCAGGTGTGTCTGGATCCCATCCACTGAAGAAGCGAAGGCTACGAAGTGCGTACGTACAGCCCCAAGCCCGGCGATGTCACTCGCCAGTGGCACATCATCGACGCGCAGGACATCGTCCTGGGCCGTCTGGCGACCACGGCTGCGAACCTCCTGCGAGGCAAGCACAAGCCGGTCTACGCCCCGCACATGGACATGGGCGACTTCGTCATCATCATCAACGCTGACAAGGTCCACCTGTCCGGCAACAAGAAGACCCAGAAGCTGGCGTACCGCCACTCCGGCTTCCCGGGTGGTCTGCGCTCCGTCCGTTACGACGAGCTGCTGGAGAAGAACCCCGAGAAGGCCGTCGAGAAGGCCATCAAGGGCATGATCCCCAAGAACACCCTGGGCCGTCAGATGCTCTCGAAGCTGAAGGTCTACGCGGGCCCGAACCACCCGCACGCTGCGCAGCAGCCGGTTGCGTTCGAGATCACCCAGGTCGCGCAGTAGTTCCGGCCACACCCCCTAAGAACGAAAGAAATCTGAGGAGCATCGTGGCCGAGACCACCCCCGAGACCCCCGTCGACGAGTTCGAGGGCGTTGAGGAGTACACCACCGAGACCGAGCTCGTCGAGGGTGAGTACACCTCCGAGTCCCTCGCGTCCCGCTTCGGCGACCCGCAGCCGGCCGCCGGCCTGGGCCGTCGCAAGAACGCCATTGCCCGCGTCCGGATCGTTCCGGGCACCGGCAAGTGGAAGATCAACGGTCGCACCCTTGAGGACTACTTCCCCAACAAGGTGCACCAGCAGGAAGTCAACGAGCCCTTCAAGGTGCTCGAGCTCGACAACCGCTACGACGTCATCGCCCGCATCGCGGGTGGCGGTGTCTCCGGCCAGGCCGGCGCCCTGCGCCTCGGTGTGGCCCGTGCGCTGAACGAGGCGGACGTCGAGAACAACCGCCCGGCGCTGAAGAAGGCCGGCTTCCTCTCCCGCGACGACCGTGCGGTCGAGCGCAAGAAGGCCGGTCTCAAGAAGGCCCGTAAGGCCCCGCAGTACAGCAAGCGTTAATCACGCCTGCTCGGACTGTTTTCGTACGCCCCGGCGGCACTGCCCGTGCCGTCGGGGCGTACGTTTTTTCATAACCTTTTTCACCACTCTTTCATCGGCTTGGGCACGTATTTTCGGAGGACAGCTGTGGGACGACTCTTCGGCACGGACGGCGTACGCGGCGTCGCCAACGCGGATCTGACGGCGGAGCTCGCGCTCGGCCTCTCGGTCGCGGCGGCGCACGTGCTGGCCGAAGCGGGCACCTTCGAGGGCCACCGGCCGACCGCCGTGGTCGGGCGGGACCCGCGCGCGTCGGGAGAGTTCCTGGAAGCGGCCGTCGTGGCGGGCCTCGCCAGCGCCGGCGTCGACGTGCTGCGCGTCGGTGTCCTCCCGACCCCCGCCGTGGCCCACCTCACCGGCGTCCTCGGCGCCGACCTCGGCGTGATGCTCTCCGCGAGCCACAACGCGATGCCCGACAACGGCATCAAGTTCTTCGCCCGCGGCGGCCACAAGCTCGCCGACGACCTCGAGGACCGCATCGAGTCCGTGTACGAGGAGCACCGCACCGGCGCTCCCTGGGCGCGTCCGACCGGTGCCGGCGTCGGCCGGGTCCGCGACTACGACGAGGGCTTCGAGACGTACGTCTCCCACCTCCTCACGGTCCTCCCCAACCGTCTCGACGGCCTCAAGGTCGTCCTCGACGAGGCCCACGGCGCAGCCTCCCGCGTCTCGCCCGAGGCCTTCACCCGGGCCGGCGCCCAGGTCGTCACCATCGGCGCCGAGCCGGACGGCCTCAACATCAACGACGGCTGCGGCTCCACGCACCTCGGGCTGCTCCGCGCCGCCGTCGTCGAGCACGGCGCCGACCTCGGCATCGCGCACGACGGCGACGCCGACCGCTGCCTCGCCGTGGACGCGGCCGGCAACGAGGTCGACGGCGACCAGATCCTCGCCGTCCTCGCCCTCGCCATGCGCGAGGCCGGGACGCTGCGCGGCGACACCGTCGTCGCGACCGTCATGTCCAACCTGGGCTTCAAGCTCGCCATGGAGGGCGCGGGCCTGAACCTCGTCCAGACCGCGGTCGGCGACCGCTACGTCCTGGAGTCCATGAAGGAGAACGGCTACGCGCTCGGCGGCGAGCAGTCCGGGCACGTCATCGTGCTCGACCACGCCACCACCGGCGACGGCACCCTCACCGGCCTGATGCTCGCCGCGCGGATCGCCGCCACCGGCAAGTCCCTCGCGGAGCTCGCCGGTGTGATGGAGCGGCTGCCGCAGATCCTCATCAACGTCCCGGACGTCGACAAGTCCCGCGTGAAGACCTCCGGTGACCTCGCCGCCGCGGTCACCGCCGCCGAGACGGAGCTCGGCTCCACCGGCCGCGTCCTGCTGCGCCCCTCCGGCACCGAGCCGCTGGTCCGCGTCATGGTCGAGGCCGCGGACATCGAGCAGGCCCGCGCGGTCGCGCAGCGCCTGGCGGACGTCGTGAAGTCCGCGCTGGGCTAGCCTTTCTGAAGCACCGTCATGCAGGAGAGGGCCCTGCCGCACCCGTGGGGGTGCGGCAGGGCCCTCTTTCTTCCTCCGGTCGATCAGGACGTGGGCGAGCGCCGCCAGCGGCCGCGCTGGGTGCGCCACAGCAGCTTCTGCCCGTACAGGGTCAGCACCCCGGCCAGCATGATGCCGCCGAGGTTCAGCAGCAGCTGCTCGACCGAGCCCCACATCTGGCCCAGGTCGCCGTAGCTGAGCGCCACGGCCGCGTTCGCGCCCGCCGGGATCGTCGTCACCGAGATCGCGACGCCCACCAGGGCGCCCGACTTGGAGGACGTGAGGGAGAGCATGCCGGCCACGCCCGCGAGCAGCGCCACGACGAAGGAGAACGGGTCCGGCTGCCAGACGAAACTGGTGTTGGGGCGGTCCGCGTCCAGCTGCTCCTTGCTGAACAGGTCCAGCGCGTCCATCCCCAGGCTGAACACCGTCGTGGCCACGATCGCCACCGCGAAGCCGACGAGCAGCGCGATCAGCGAGCGGGCCGCCAGCCTCGGCGCGCGCTGCACCACCGCCGTACAGACCCCGGCGAGCGGGCCGAACTCCGGGCCGACCGCCATCGCGCCCACGATCAGGATCGCGTTGTCCAGGACGACACCGCAGGCCGCGATCATCGTCGCCAGGATCATGAACGCGCTGTACGTGATCGAGAGCGTCGACTCCTCGTGCGTCGCCCCCGCCAGCTGCTCCCAGATCACCGCGTCCGCCGGCTCGCCCGGGGCCTCCTTCTCGGCGGCGTCCGCGCGCCGGGAGAGCGAGAAGTCGATGTCGTCGACGGCGATCGAGCCGTCCTGATCGATCCTCAGCCCGCGCAGCCCGTTGAGCAGTTCGTGGCCGGCCTCACGGGCCACGTCGCACATCACGACGTCACCGGCCGGGTTCCGGGCGGTGCCCGGCAGCACGACGAGGTGCGTCGTGCCGACCGTCGACTCGATCAGTTCGACGACGGCCGGGGTGCGGTCGGGCGGGACGATCATCCGGAGGTGCAGCATGCCGGAGAGCTTACGGAGGTCGGATGGGGGGTGTCTTGTCGCGAGCCCGGCTTGATCGGCAAGACACCCCCTAGAGCTTGCGGAGGCTCAGGCGCTGCACCTTGTGGTCGGGGCCCTTGCGGACGACGAGGGTCGCGCGGCCGCGGGTGGGCGCCACGTTCTCCAGGAGGTTGACCTTGTTGATGGTCCGCCACATCGTGCGGGCGTAGTCGAGGGCCTCGTCCTCGGAGACCTGCGTGTACCGCTGGAAGTACGAGGACGGGTTCTGGAACGCGGTGTCCCGCAGCTTGCGGAAGCGGTTGAGGTACCAGCGCTCGATGTCCTCCGGCCGCGCGTCCACGTACACCGAGAAGTCGAAGTAGTCGGCGAGACCGACGCGGGTGCGGCCGTCCTTGCCCGGCAGCGCCGGCTGGAGGACGTTCAGCCCTTCCACGATGAGGATGTCGGGGCGGCGGACGACGAGCCGCTCGCCGGGCACGCGGTCGTAGATCAGGTGCGAGTAGACCGGGGCCGTGACCTCCTCCTTGCCCGCCTTGATGTCCGCGACGAACCGGGTCAGCGCCCGGCGGTCGTACGACTCGGGGAAGCCCTTGCGGGCCATGAGGCCGCGCGCCTTCAGCTCCTCCATCGGATAGAGGAAGGCGTCCGTCGTCACCAGCTCCACGCGCGGGTGCTCCGGCCAGCGGGCGAGGAGGGCCTGGAGCAGACGGGAGACCGTCGACTTGCCGACGGCGACCGAACCGGCGACCCCTATGACGAAGGGGGTGCCCCGCTGCTCCGCGCTCTCGCCCAGGAAGGTGTTGAGGGCGCCGCGCAGGCCGCTGGTGGCCTGCACGTAGAGGTTGAGCAGCCGGGAGAGCGGGAGGTAGACGTCCCGGACCTCGTCGAGGTCGATGACGTCCCCGAGGCCCCTGAGCCGCTCGACCTCGTCGGCGGTGAGGGGGAGCGGCGTCTTGTCGCGGAGGTCGCTCCACTCGGCGCGGGTGAGGTCGACGTACGGGGTCGCCTCGGACGGCCGGCGGTGGCCGGCGCCGTTCCGGGGACTGCCGGTCCCGGCGGCGGCGCGGGGGCCGTCTCCGTCGGAGCTTCGTGGCGGCGAAGTGATCACCCCGCCATTGTCGTGGGTCGGCGGCGTCCGTGGGCCGTGGGGTCGGTCACGCGACAAATGCCTTTGTCCGGCATCGGCCCCGGGGCGATCATGCACGGGTGCCGCGTGTCCTGACGGATCTCACGCGGGGGAGCCGCCGTCGGGCGGCGTGAAGATCGCGAAGCGATCGCGAGGCGATCGCCAAGAGAAGCAGAGGGCCACCACAGATGCGTACGTCCATGAGAAGCACCGCCGTCGCCGTCACCGCCGTCTCCCTCGCGCTGCTCGTCACCGCCTGCGGTGGCGGGGAGAAGAGCGGCGACCAGGGCAAGGACGCCGGCAAGGGCACCGGGGCCGCGCCGAGCGCCTCCGCCACGAGCGCCGCGCCCGCCACGAGCAGCGCGCCCGCCAAGGCGCTGTCCGCCGCCGAGCTGGAGAAGCTGATCGTCGAGCAGGCCGACCTGCCGGGCCACCAGGTGCAGAAGGCCAAGGCCGGGGAGATCCCCGTGGCCGCCGCGGTCTCCGCCGACAAGCCGTCCTGCACGCCGTTCGCCCACGCCATGTCGTACCTCGCCCCCGGGAAGCCGGCCGCGTCCGCGCACCGCAAGGCCATCGAGGTGCCGAAGACCGAAGGCAAGACGGCCTCTCCCGAGGACGCCCTGGGGGCCCTCGCGGCGCCCGTCACGGGCGTGGCCCTCGCCTCGTACGACGGGCAGGGCGCCCAGGAGGCCTTCGCCTCCATGAAGACGGCCGGCACCGACTGCGCGGGCGGCTTCACGCTGATCGGCGGCGGCGAGCGGACGAAGATCTCCCGGATCGCGCCGGAGCCGGTGACCGCGGGGGAGGAGGCGCTGGCCTGGACGGTCACCACCGACGTCGAGGGCCGGCCCTGGATCACCAAGGTGGTCGTCTTCCGCCAGGGCAACACCCTCGCCTCGTTCTCCACGCTCAGCTTCGGCGGCACGGTCAAGGCGCTGCCGAAGGCCGTCCTCACCGCGCAGGCCGCCAAGCTCGGCTGACGTCACCCTCCAGGGGCGGGGTTCGGTCGGCCGCCGACGCGCTGCCGCCGAACTCCGGCCTTCCGGCCCCCTTCCGTCCTACGCTTCCGACATGTGCGGAATCGTGGGATACGCCGGCGGGCAGTCGGCACTTGATGTGGTGGTCGCGGGCCTGAAGCGGCTCGAATACCGGGGCTACGACTCGGCCGGTGTCGCGGTGCTCTCCGACGGGGGACTCGCCGCGGCCAAGAAGGCGGGCAAGCTCGTCAACCTGGAGAAGGAGCTCGTGGACCGGCCGCTGGCCGGCGGCTCCGTGGGCATCGGCCACACCCGGTGGGCCACCCACGGCGGGCCGACCGACCTCAACGCGCACCCCCACCTGGACAACGCCGGGCGCGTCGCCGTCGTCCACAACGGCATCATCGAGAACTTCGCCGCCCTGCGCACCGAGCTCGCCGAACGCGGCCACGACCTGGTCTCCGAGACCGACACCGAGGTCGTCGCCCACCTCCTCGCCGAGGAGTTCTCCTCCGCCGGAGACCTCGCGGAGGCCATGCGGCTCGTCTGCCGCCGGCTCGACGGAGCCTTCACCCTGGTCGCCGTCCACGCCGACCAGCCCGACGTGGTCGTCGGCGCCCGCCGGAACTCCCCGCTCGTCGTCGGCGTCGGCGAGGGCGAGAACTTCCTCGCCTCCGACGTGTCCGCCTTCATCGCCCACACCCGCTCGGCGATCGAACTCGGCCAGGACCAGGTCGTCGAGCTCACCCGCGACGGCGTCACCGTCACCGACTTCGACGGGGCACCCGCCGACGTACGGGCGTACCACGTCGACTGGGACGCCTCCGCCGCCGAGAAGGGCGGCTACGACTACTTCATGCTCAAGGAGATCGCCGAGCAGCCCAAGGCCGTCGCCGACACCCTCCTCGGGCGGATCGACGGCTCCGGCCGGCTCACCCTCGACGAGGTACGCATCCCCGCCGCCGTGCTCCGCGAGGCCGACAAGGTCGTCATCATCGCCTGCGGCACCGCCTTCCACGCCGGCCTCATCGCCAAGTACGCCATCGAGCACTGGACCCGCATCCCCTGCGAGGTCGAGCTCGCCAGCGAGTTCCGCTACCGGGACCCGATCCTCGGCCAGAAGACCCTGGTCATCGCGATCTCCCAGTCCGGCGAGACCATGGACACCCTGATGGCGCTCCGGCACGCCCGCGAGCAGGGCGCCAAGGTCCTCGCCATCTGCAACACCAACGGCTCGACGATCCCGCGGGAGTCCGACGCCGTCCTCTACACGCACGCCGGGCCCGAGGTCGCCGTCGCCTCCACGAAGGCCTTCCTGACACAGCTCGTCGCCTGCTACCTGCTCGCGCTGTACCTGGGCCAGGTGCGCGGCACCAAGTGGGGCGACGAGATCCACGCCGTCGTCCGCGAGCTCGCCCGCATCGGCGACGAGGTCGAGCGGGTCCTGGAGACGATGGAGCCCGTCCGGGCCCTCGCCCGCTCCCTCGCCCACAAGAACACCGTCCTCTTCCTCGGCCGGCACGTCGGCTACCCGGTGGCTCTGGAGGGCGCGCTGAAGCTCAAGGAGCTCGCGTACATGCACGCCGAGGGCTTCGCCGCCGGAGAGCTCAAGCACGGGCCGATCGCGCTCATCGAGGAGGACCTGCCGGTCGTCGTCGTGGTGCCCTCGCCCAAGGGCCGCTCCGTCCTCCACGACAAGATCGTCTCCAACATCCAGGAGATCAGGGCGCGCGGTGCGCGGACCATCGTGATCGCCGAGGAGGGCGACGAGGCCGTCGTCCCGTACGCCGACCACCTCATCCGGATCCCGGCGACGCCTACGCTGCTCCAGCCGCTGGTCTCCACGGTGCCGCTCCAGGTCTTCGCCTGCGAGCTCGCCACCGCGCGGGGCAACGAGGTCGACCAGCCGCGCAACCTGGCCAAGTCCGTGACCGTGGAGTGAGTGGGAAATGATCATTGGGGTGGGGATCGACGTCGCGGAGATCGACCGGTTCGCCGCGTCGATCGAGCGCACACCGGGGATGCTCCGGCGCCTCTTCGTCGACGACGAGCTGCTGCTCCCGAGCGGCGAGCGGCGGGGGGACGCCTCGCTCGCGGCGCGCTTCGCCGCGAAGGAGGCGCTCGCGAAGGCCCTCGGCGCGCCGGGCGGCCTGCTCTGGACGGACGCCGAGGTGTACGTCGAGGAGACCGGGCAGCCGCGGCTGCGGGTGTGCGGGACGGTGGCGGCGCGGGCCGCGGAGCTCGGCGTGAAGAACTGGCACGTCTCGCTGAGCCATGACGCGGGGGTGGCTTCGGCGGTGGTGATCGCCGAGGGGTGAGGCCGCTGCGTGTACGACGACCGGGGCCCGGCCTTTCGAGGTCGGGCCCCGGTCGTCCGCGCGCGGCTGCCAGGGCCGGCGGCGGGATGCGTGTGCCGCGCGCGTTCTAGGGGGTGTCCTGCTTGTCCGCCGCTTTGCGGCGGCGGGAGAGGACGAGGGCCGCGGCGCCGAGCGCGGCGAGGCTCACGGCCGCGAGGGTGGCGGGGAGGATGCGGCTGCCGGTGGCGGCGAGGCCGCCGGTGTGGGTGGTGGCTTCGGGGGTGTCCGGGGCCGAGGGTGGGGGCGGGGGCGCGGTTGTGGGTGCTTCTGTTGCTTCGGGAGGTGCTGCCGTCGTCGTCGCCGTCGGGGGCGGTGTCGTGGAGTCCGAGGGCGTCGGGGCGGTGGTGGACGTGGTCGCGGTCGGTGTGGGTGTCGGTTCCGTGGGCGTCGGTTCGGTGGTCGTCGGGTCCGTCGGGGTTGGTTCCGTCGGGGTCGGGTCCGTCGGTGTGGGTTCCGGGGTCGGGTCCGTCGGCGTCGGGTCGGTCGGGGTCGGTTCGGGGGTCGTCGGTTCCGGGGTCGGTTCCGGGGCCGCCTTCCGTACCGTCTGGGTGACCGCTCCGCCCGCCACCGTGTAGAGCGTGTGCTCCTCCGGGTCCAGGGCGAGTGCCGCGGGCCGTTCGCCCGTCGTGATCGTCTCCGTCACCTCGCCCTTCGCCGCGTCGACGACCGCCACGGACGAGGCGCCGGTCCGCGCCGCGTACAAGGTCGTGGTCCCCGGGTCGTACGCGAGGGCCTTCGGGTTGCCGTCGACGGTGACCGTGCCGGTGACCTTACGTTCGCTCAGGTCGACGACCGAGACCGTACCGGCGGCCAGGTTGGCCACGTATCCCGTGCGGCCCACCGGGTCGACCGCGACGCCCATGCTGCCGAGGGCGGTCGTACCGAGGCTGACGGTGCCCGTGAGGCGGCCGGTGGTGCCGTCGACGGCGTTGAGGACGTTGCGGTAGACGACGGAGCCGTTCTCGACGGCGCCGCCGACGTAGGTCGCGTACCCCGTGTGGTGGGTGGTGTCGACGGCGAGACCGGCCGGGTGGAAGGGGAGGACGACGGGGTCGCCGACGGGTGCGGCGGTGGCCGTGTCGTACACCGTCACCGATTTGGCGGCCTGGTTGCCGACGTACAGCCGTCCCTGCACCGGGTCGGCGGCGAGGTGCGTGACGCTGCCGTCGATCGTGACGCGGTGGTCGGTGAGGGTGCGGCTCGCGGTGTCGTAGACGGCGATACGGGTCGACAGGCCGAGGTAGAGCGTGCCGGAGGCGCCGAGGGCCAGCACCGTGGCCGGGGCCGGGAGCGCGACCGGGTCGCCGACGGGCGCGCCGGTGGAGGTGTCGTAGACCGTGAGGTGGTGGGCCGTGCCGTCGCTGCTGCTGACGTAGAGGCGGTCGGCGGCCGGGTCGACCTCGGCGTCGAGGGCGCTGCCGGAGGGCGGGGTGAGGGTGCGGAGGTTCTGGTGGAGCGGGAGGGGCGGTGGCGGCGTGGCCGCCGTGCTCGTGAGGACGAGCACGGCGGCGGCCGTCAGGAGGGCGGTTCTCACTGGAAGGTCACCGGCACGTAGACGTCGTACTTCCGGTCGGAGCTGTCGAAGTGGTCCGCGCGGGTGACGATCGCGCAGGTCACGCCTCCCTGGCCGCAGGTGACGGTGTCGGAGAGCTTGGCCTTGACGTGGATCTGGACGGCGAAGGAGCCGAGGCCGCCGGACTCGGTGAAGGGGGAGGAGTTGGAGGGGGACATCCAGTACCAGTCGCTGTTCACCCAGTGGGACGCGCCGGTGGTGCCGGTCTCGTCCTGGCCGCCGAGGCAGGGGGTGGGCTTGTTGTTCCAGGTGGTGGGGTCGGCGGTGTTCACCCCCGCGGGTATCGCGCAGAGCCCCACGTAGACGCCCTGGTCGGGGTTGTAGCCGGAGCCGGTGACGGTGACGTTCGTGCCGGCGGCGGAGGCGGTGTTCGGGGCGGTCAGGGAGAGGTTGTACGTGCGGGTGCCGTCGGTGACCGTGCGGCCGGCGGTGGCCGCTGAGGCGGCGGAGGCGAGGCCGACGGTGAGGGCGGCGGCGGAGGCGAGGGTGAGGGCGGCACGGGCGAGGGGGCGGGTGCGCATGGCGAAGCTGCCTTTCCAGGCGGTGGCTAGTTAGGTAAGGCAAACCTAAGTTGATCTGTGAGGGGGCGTCAACCCCCGGCTTCGGGCGGGTGCTTGAGCGCTCCGGGCGCGTGCTTGAGCGCTCCGGGCGAGCGGCCGGGGACTGCGGCAGACTGCTGGACATGCGTACCGCTCACCGCGCCGAGACCGTCCGGGCCGCAGAGGCCGAACTCAAGGCCCGCCTTCCGGAAGGCGCGCTCATGCAGCGGGCAGCCGCCGGACTCGCCGCCGCCTGCAGCGGGTTGCTGCCGCGGGTGTACGGAGCGAGGGTCGTCCTGCTCGTCGGCAGCGGCGACAACGGCGGCGACGCGCTGTACGCCGGGGCGCGGCTCGCCCGGCGCGGGGCCGGCGTCACCGCCGTACTGCTCGGAGCCCGGGCCCACGAGGGCGGACTCGCCGCGCTCCGGGCGGCCGGCGGGCGGATCGCCGACGACCCCTTCGAGGCGCTGGCCGTCGCCGACCTCGTCCTCGACGGCATCACCGGCATCGGAGGGCAGGGCGGACTCCGGCCCGACGCCGTCCCCGTCGCCCGGGCCGCGCGCGGCTCCGACGCGATCGTCGTCGCCGTCGACCTGCCGAGCGGCGTCGACGCCGACACCGGCGAGGTCACGGGGGAGGCGCTGCGGGCCGACGCGACGGTGACCTTCGGGACGTACAAGCCGGGGCTGCTCGTCGACCCGGCGCGGGAGTACGCGGGGGCGCTGCGGCTCGTCGACATCGGCCTCGCGCCCTACCTCCCCGGAGTGCCCGAGATGGAGGCCCTCCAGCACGAGGACGTCGCAAGGCTGCTGCCCGTGCCCGGCGCCGTGAGCGACAAGTACCGGCGCGGGGTCCTCGGCGTCGTCGCCGGCTCCGCCCGCTACCCCGGCGCGGCGGTCCTCGCGGTGGCGGGGGCGCTGCGCGGCGGGGCCGGCGCCGTGCGGTACGTCGGGCCCGCCGGGGACGCGGTGCTCGCGCGGCACCCGGAGACCCTGGTGCACTCCGGGCGGCCGGAGAAGGCCGGGCGCGTACAGGCCTGGGTCGTCGGGCCCGGGCTCGGCGAGGGGCCCGGGACGGCCGTCGCGGTCGCCGAGGTCCTCGCCTCCGACGTGCCGGTCCTCGTCGACGCGGACGGCCTGCGGGGGCTCGACCCCGCGGTCGTACGGGCCCGGCGCCCCGCCCCGACCCTCCTCACCCCGCACGCGGGGGAGGCGGCGGCGCTCCTCGGCGTCTCCCGGGAGGAAGTGGAGGCGGGACGGCTCGCGGCGGTACGGGAGCTGGCGGGGCGCTTCGGGGCGACGGTGCTGCTCAAGGGGTCGACGACGCTGGTGTGCGGGCCGGAGGGCGGGCCGGTTCGGGTGAACCCGACGGGCACGGCGTGGCTCGCGACGGCCGGCAGCGGCGACGTCCTCTCCGGCCTGGCGGGCTCCCTCCTCGCGGCGGGGCTGCGGGCGGGGGACGCGGGGGCGGCGGCGGCGTACCTGCACGGGCTGGCGGCGCGGAGGGCGGCGGTGGGGGCGGGTGCGGGAGCGGGAGCGGGGGCTTCGGCGGGGCCGGTGACGGCGGGCGAGGTGGCGGAGGCGCTGCGGGGGGCGTGGGGGGACGTGGTGTCGTAGGCCGGGGCGGTTCCCCCAGGTCGGGGCGGCTCTTCCCCCACCCCGCCCCTTCCCGAAACCCTGCCGGGGGCTGGTGGGGGTGAGGGTGGGAAACCTTCTCTCCCGGGGGCTCCGCCCCCGGACCTCCCGTGCGCCGGCTTCGCGGCGCCCACGGCCCGGCGGCGCCCGCTTCGCGGCGCGGTGCTTGTGCTGGGGGGTTGTGCTGGGCGCGCGCCCGCTTCGCGTCGGGGTGCTTGTTCCGGGGAGCGCGCCGGCTGCGTGGCGCCCCGCCTGGGAGCGGCGGTGTGCGCTGTGCGGCCCCCCCCGCTCTGCACGGGCGCCCGCTTCGCGGCGCCCTCCGGCTCGGGCAGGGCCCCACCCCGCCCCTTCCCGAAACCCTGCCGGGGGCTGGTGGGGGTGAGGGTGGGAAACCTTCTCTCCCGGGGGCTCCGCCCCCGGACCCCCAGCGCGCCGGCTGCGCGGCGCCGCCGCTCTGCACGGGCGCCCGCTTCGCGGCGCCGGGGCGTGTCCGTGTGCCTCGCGGCTTGGCGCTCGGGGTGTCGTGGGTTGATCGGCGTCCAGTCGGGCGAACCCGTTGCCCCACCCGTGGGATCCGGCGCGCTGCTTGCCCGTGCCGGGGATTGGGTGGGTGGGGTGATCAGTTGGAGAAGTCGTACCGCGCCGCTGTTGTTCACCCTCGCCGCCGTCCTCGCCCTCGGGCCCACGGCAGCCCTTGCCGACACGCCTCCGCCCGGCGTCGGCTCGCCCGCGTCCGGCGTCGGCTCTGGCGGGCCCGCAGTGTCCGTCGCCGACACACCCGCCGTCGCCACCGCCGACTCGCCCGCCGTCGCCGACGCACCCGCCGTCGCCGCCGGCTCGCCCGCGTCCGCCGAGCCTTCCCCACCCACCTCCTCCGACCCGGCCCCCGTCACCCCCGCGCCCGTCGAGCCCCTCGTGCCCGGAGTCCCCGGCGGTGGGCGGGCCGAGTATCCGATGGATACGCCTGATCAAGTGCTGCCGCCGTTGCAGGAGGGCGAGGGGGGCGTGCCCGTGCCCGAGCCCGAGGAGGGGGTGGACGAGTTGGTCGAGTACCTGCCGCGGAGTGTCGTGGGGGCCGCCTGCACCGCCACCGCCGGGGCCTATCAGCGGCAGGTCGAGCGGCTGCTGGGGCTGAAGGTGGACGGGAAGCAGTCGGGGGCCGACTGCGCGGCCGTCAAGGCGTTCCAGACGCGGGAGAAGATCAAGCCTGCCAACGGGTACGCCGGGCCCGTCACCTGGGCGCGGGCCGAGTTGCTGGCCGCGCGGAAGAACCTGGATCCGGGGCGGCGCTGCCCCGTGAAGAAGTACGCCGTCGTCTGCGTCGATCTCGATCGGCAGTTGATGTGGGTGCGGAAGGGCAAGAAGGTGACCTTCGGGGTGGTGAACATGAGGAGCGGGCGGGTCGGGTATGCGACACGGACCGGGTGGCACAGCGTCTACTGGCGCCACAAGGACCACTGGTCGTCCATCTACAACACCCCCATGCCGTACTCGCAGTTCTTCAGCGGCGGTCAGGCCTTCCACGCCGTCTACGGGCAGATCGCCACGCCCACCGGCAGCCGCGGCTGCGTCAATCTTGGCTACGCCAACGCCCGGAAACTCTGGGACGTCCTCCGCAAGGGTGACCGGGTCTACATCTGGGGAAAGCGGCCCGGTAGCTGACACCTGAGAGACTGGGCGCGATGACTGAGACACCGCCGCCCCGCAGAGCCCGCGCCGAGATCGACCTCGGTGCGCTGCGTGCGAACGTCCGCACGCTGCGCGCCCGCGTCGCCCCCCATGTCCGGATCATGGCCGTGGTCAAGGCCGACGCGTACGGACACGGCGCCGTGCGCTGTGCCCGCGCCGCCCTGGAGGCGGGCGCGGACTGGCTCGGCACGGCCACCCCGCACGAGGCGCTCGCGCTGCGCGCCGCCGGGATCACCGACGTCCCCGTCATGTGCTGGCTCTGGACCCCCGGCGACCCCTGGGACCAGGGCATCGAGGCCGGTCTCGACATGTCCGTGAGCGGGATGTGGGCGCTTGAGGAGGTCGTCGAGGCGGCCCGCCGCGTCGGCCGGCCCGCCCGCGTGCAGCTCAAGGGCGACACCGGCCTCGGGCGGAACGGCTGCCAGCCCGCCGACTGGCCCGAGCTGGTCGGCGCGGCGCTGAAGGCCGAGGCCGAGGGGCTCGTGAAGGTCACCGGGCTCTGGTCGCACCTCGCCTGCGCCGACGAGCCCCACCACCCCTCCATCGCCGCGCAGCTCGACGTCTTCCGCTCGATGCTCGCCTACGCGGAGGAGGCGGGCGTCGAGCCCGAGGTCCGGCACATCGCCAACTCGCCGGCCACCCTCACCCTCCCCGAGGCCCACTTCGACCTGGTGCGGACCGGCATCGCGATGTACGGCGTCTCGCCGAGCCCCGAGCTCGGCACCTCCGCCGAGCTGGGGCTCCGGCCGGTCATGTCGCTCAAGGCGAGCGTCGCCCTGGTGAAGCACGTCCCGGCCGGGCACGGGGTGAGTTACGGGCACCACTACGTCACCGGCGACGAGACCACCCTCGGTCTCGTCCCGCTGGGGTACGCCGACGGCATCCCCCGGCACGCCTCCGGGCGCGGGCCCGTCCTCGTCGGCGGCACGGTCCGCACCGTCGCCGGGCGCGTCGCCATGGACCAGTTCGTGGTCGACCTCGGCGGGGACGTCCCCGAGCCCGGCACCGAGGCCGTGCTCTTCGGCCCCGGCGACCGGGGCGAGCCGACGGCCGAGGACTGGGCGGTGGCCGCCGACACCATCGCGTACGAGATCGTCACCCGGATCGGTGCGCGCGTCCCGCGCGTCTACCTGGACGAATAGGAGCTGTCCGTGGGCGAGTCCAGCGGCACGAGCAGTTGGCGGAGGGCCGGGTTCGCGGGTGCCGCGATAGGCGTCCTCGCCGCGGGCGCCGCCGCCGGAGTCGCCGTCGAGCGGCTCACGGTCGGCCGCTCCGTGCGTCAGAAGGCCCGGCTCGCCCTGGACTCCACCGGCCCGTACGGCAGCCTCCGCGGCACCTCCGGCCGGGCGCTCGCGGACGACTCGACCGTCCTCTACTACGAGGTCGACGAGGTCGACGAGGTCGACGGCGTGGACCGGGTCGAGGCGGACGCCCGGCCCGCCCGCCGCCGCCGGCTCTTCGGACGCAGGGACCCCGCCCCCGTCACCGTCGTCTTCAGTCACGGCTACTGCCTCAACCAGGACTCCTGGCACTTCCAGCGGGCCGCGCTCCGCGGTCTCGTCCGCACCGTCCACTGGGACCAGCGCAGCCACGGCCGCTCCGGCCACGGCGTCGCCCAGTCCGGGGCCGACGGCGTGCCCGTCTCCATCGACCAGCTGGGCCGTGACCTCAAGGCCGTCCTCGACGTCGCCGCGCCCGAGGGCCCGCTCGTCCTGGTCGGGCACTCGATGGGCGGCATGACGGTGATGGCGCTCGCCGAGCGGTTCCCGGAGTTCGTCCGCGACCGGGTCGTCGGGGTCGCCTTCGTCGGCACCTCCGCCGGGAACCTGGGAGAGGTGTCGTACGGGCTGCCGCTCGCCGGCGTCAACGCCGTCCGGCGGGTCCTGCCCGGAGTGCTGCGGGCGCTCGGCTCCCAGGCGGAGCTGGTCGAGCGCGGGCGCCGGGCGACGGCGGACCTCTTCGCCGGGCTGATCAAGAAGTACTCGTTCGCGTCGAAGGACGTGGACCCGGCGGTCGCCCGCTTCGCGGAGCGGATGATCGAGTCGACCCCGATCGACGTCGTCGCGGAGTTCTACCCGGCCTTCGCCGAGCACGACAAGGCCGCCGCCCTTACCGCCTTCGCCGACCTGCCGGTGCTCGCGCTCGCCGGGGACAACGACCTCGTCACCCCCAGCTCCCACACCGAGGCCCTCGCCGATCTGCTGCCCGACGCGGAGCTGGTCATCGTCCCCGACGCGGGCCATCTGGTGATGCTGGAGCACCCCGAGGCCGTCACCGACCGGCTGGCCGACCTGCTCGTGCGGGCCGGTGCCGTCCCCGGTCCCGCGACGGTGAGGACGGACGCCGGCACGAGTTAGGTTGGCGGGTATGGAAGCAGCGCACCCGCCCGTCTCCGGCGCCACCCTCGCCATCGACTCCCCCGAGCAGATGGGGGACCTCGGCCGCCGGCTCGCGAAACTCCTCCGCCCCGGCGACCTCGTCATGCTCACCGGTGAGCTCGGCGCCGGGAAGACCACCCTGACCCGCGGCCTCGGCGAGGGCCTCGGCGTGCGGGGTGCCGTCACCTCCCCGACCTTCGTCATCGCCCGCGTCCACCCGTCCCTGGTCGGCGGCCCGGCCCTGGTGCACGTCGACGCGTACCGCCTCGGGGGCGGCCTCGACGAGATGGAGGACCTCGATCTGGACGTCTCGCTGCCCGAGTCCGTGGTGGTCGTGGAGTGGGGTGACGGCAAGGTCGAGGAGTTGACCGACGACCGCCTGCACGTCCTCATCCACCGCGTGACCGGCGACACCGACGACGACCGGCGCACGGTCGTGCTGCGCGGGATCGGCTCGCGCTGGGCCGACGAGGACCTCGATCTGGGCTGAGGACGTAGGAGCTTCCGACAACGTGTCGGGAAGATATTGCGTGGGTCGTACGTGCCGTGGTGACATGGATGCACGAGCTGGTTAGGTGTACCTAACCTACGGGAGGCATGCATGGCCACGCCACAGCGCGCGGAAGCCGGTCACGGCCGGGACCACGTCTCGATGGGCGAGCTGCTGGCGTCCTGTGCCGCGGCGCGTGCCCTGTCCACCCCGCCCCGCCGCCCCGGGCCCGAGCAGAGTGAGGGCCCGGGTGAGGGGGACGGAGCTGTTCGGCGGGACGAAGCCGCTTAGCGCCTGTCCGGCGGATCAGGGTCGTACAGGGCGCGGGGGCGCTCAGGCGCGTCAGGCGACGACGACGACCTTCGCGCCGATCGACGCGAACGTCCACAGCGCGTCCCCGTCCGCCCGCTTCATGCGGATGCCGCCCGTCTTCTTCGACGGGTCCGGCTTCGGCGTCGAGCCGTCCACGGCCGCGCTGAAGCCGATCGCCACGTCCTGGGCCGTCGCGAACCGCACCACGTGCTCGATCTGCACGCCGTCCGAGCCGCGCACCGAGCCCGAGCGCGAGGTGACCGTGTAGCTGCCCGGCAGCGGGTCGACCGTGCTCGGCATCACCGCGAACGTCCGGGTGGCCTTGTCCTTGTCGTTCACCAGCCACACCCGGCGGTCGGCGAGCGCGTACACGACCCGCTCGCCGGTGCCCGAGCCCGCGGGGACCGTCAGCGGGTTCTTCACCGGCTGCTTCGGGCCGCCGCTCGGCGACACGGAAGGGGCGGCGGTGCCCGACGCCTTCGGCTTCGCCGACAGATCGGCGGGGGCGTTCGCCGAGGCCTGGTACGCGAGGAAGCCGACCGCGACGACGGCCGCCGCGGTGAGCCCGGCCACGAATCCCGAGCTGCTCCTTGCCACCGTGCCCACCTCTCGTACGAACGTATCGAAGGGTGACGGTAGCAGCCGGTGCCCCCGGGGGCGGGGCGCCGTGCCCGGGGGCGGCTCCCGGGGCGCCGCCCGCCCCGGGAGCCGTAGGCTGTTCGCGTGCTGTTGCTCGCCATGGATACCGCCACCCCCGCCGTCACCGTCGCCCTCCACGACGGCGAGGCCGTCATCGCCTCGTCGAGTCAGGTCGACGCCCGCCGCCACGGGGAGCTGTTGATGCCCGCCGTCGACCGGGTCCTCAAGGAGGCCGGGCTGAAGATCGACGCGGTCACCGGGATCGTCGTCGGCGTCGGCCCCGGGCCGTACACCGGACTCCGCGTCGGTCTCGTCACCGCCGCGGCCTTCTCCTCCGCGCTCGGCGTCCCGGTGCACGGCCTGTGCACCCTCGACGGCCTCGCGTACGCCTCCGGGCTCGACGAGCCCTTCGCCGTCGCGACGGACGCGCGCCGCAAGGAGGTCTACTGGGCGCGGTACGAGGACTCCCGCACCCGGGTGACCGACGCGGCCGTCGACCGGCCCGCCGAGATCGCCGAGGGGCTCGCGGGCCTGCCCGTCGTCGGCGCGGGCGCCCGGCTCTACCCCGAGGCCTTCCCCGACGCCCGCGACCCCGAGCACCAGTCGGCGGCGGCGCTCGCCGCGCTCGCGGCGGAGAAGCTCGCGGCCGGCGGCGACGGCTTCCTGGAGCCGCTGCCCCTGTACCTGCGCCGGCCCGACGCGCAGGTGCCCAAGAACTACAAGGTGGTCACGCCCAAGTGACCGGCGGCGTGGAACTGCGCGAGATGCGCTGGTGGGACATCGCACCGGTGCTCGCCCTCGAGGACGAGCTGTTCCCCGAGGACGCCTGGTCGGCGGGGATGTTCTGGTCGGAGCTCGCGCACGCGCGCGGGCCGCGGGCCACCCGCCGCTACCTCGTCGCGGAGGACGCGGCGGGGCGGCTCGTCGGGTACGCGGGACTCGCGGCGGCCGGCGGACTCGGCGACGTGCAGACGATCGCCGTCGCCCGCGACCAGTGGGGCACGGGCCTCGGCGCCCGGCTCCTCACCGACCTGCTCCACCACGCCACCGCCTTCGAGTGCGACGAGGTCCTCCTCGAAGTGCGCGTGGACAACACCCGGGCCCAGAAGCTCTACGAGCGCTTCGGCTTCGAGCCCATCGGTTTCCGGCGCGGCTACTACCAGCCCGGAAACGTGGACGCGCTCGTGATGCGACTGACCGTTCAAGGAACTGAGACTGATTCTGATGGCTGCTGACGAACCCCTCGTACTCGGCATCGAGACCTCCTGCGACGAGACCGGCGTCGGCATCGTCCACGGCACCACGCTCCTCGCCGACGCCGTCGCCTCCAGCGTCGACACCCACGCCCGCTTCGGCGGCGTCGTGCCCGAGATCGCCTCCCGCGCCCACCTGGAGGCGATGGTCCCGACCATCGAGCGCGCCCTGAAGACGGCCGGGATCTCCGCGAAGGACCTCGACGGCATCGCCGTCACGGCCGGGCCCGGCCTCGCGGGCGCGCTGCTCGTCGGCGTCTCGGCCGCCAAGGCGTACGCGTACGCCCTCGGCAAGCCGCTGTACGGCGTCAACCACCTCGCCTCGCACATCTGCGTCGACCAGCTGGAGCACGGCAAGCTGCCCGAGCCGACGATGGCGCTGCTCGTCTCCGGCGGGCACTCCTCGCTGCTGCTCTCCTCCGACATCACCTCAGACGTGCGGCCGATGGGCGCCACCATCGACGACGCCGCGGGCGAGGCCTTCGACAAGATCGCCCGCGTCCTCGACCTCGGCTTCCCCGGCGGACCGGTCATCGACCGGCTCGCCAGGGAGGGCGACCCGAAGGCGATCGCCTTCCCGCGCGGACTGAGCGGCTCCCGGGACCCCGCGTACGACTTCTCCTTCTCCGGCCTCAAGACCGCCGTGGCCCGCTGGATCGAGGCCAAGCGGGCGGCCGGCGAGGACGTGCCCGTACGGGACGTGGCCGCGTCCTTCCAGGAGGCGGTCGTGGACGTCCTCACCCGCAAGGCCGTCCGGGCCTGCAAGGACGAGGGCGTCGACCACCTCATGATCGGTGGCGGCGTCGCCGCCAACTCGCGGCTGCGGGCCCTCGCCCAGGAGCGCTGCGAGCGGGCCGGCATCCGGCTGCGCGTGCCGCGCCCCGGCCTGTGCACGGACAACGGCGCGATGGTCGCGGCGCTCGGCTCCGAGATGGTCGCCCGCAACCGGCCGGCATCGGACCTGGAGCTGTCGGCGGACTCCTCCCTGCCGGTGACGGACCCGCACGTGCCGGGCGCGCACGCGCACGACCACGATCACGATCACGTGCACGAGGTCAGCAAGGAGAACCTGTACTCGTGAGGCTCACCCTCATGTGGGAGGCGCGGGCCGCGCAGGGCCGCGGCGCCGAGCTCCTGGAGTGGGCCAGGGCCCAGGTCCTGGCGCACGAGCCGCTGCGCCGGGAGATCTTCCGCGCCCCGCAGGACCGGGTCCTGGTCCTGACGTGGTGGGAGGCGGAGGCCTTCGACGCCGAGCTGCCCGAGCTGCCCGAGCCGGAGGCGGAGCTCATCACCCGTCCGGTCCACCGCTGGCGCTTCGAGGCGGTCGAGACCTCCTGAGCAACCCCGGGGGCCGTTCGCGCATCCCCTAGGGCGTGGACAAGAAGATCGTGGTGTGGGCGGCGCTGACCGCCGTCGCTCTGTTGGTGACCGGCTGCGGGGTGGAGGAATCCGCCGCCGCCCCCGTCCGGGGGACGGTCACCACCGCCCCCGCGGCCTCCCCGTCCGCCGGGGCCGCCGGTGACAAGGCCCCCGAGGCCGCGGCGGCCGCCGCGTACCGCAGGTGGGGGCTCAAGCCCTTCGCCGCCCCGCCCGCCCCGCCGGCGGTCAAGCCGGTCGTCCGCAAGCCCGGCGGCCCCGTCCCCGTCATCAGCGAGATACCCACCACCGAGAAGATCGTCTTCATCACGATCGACGACGGGGCCGAGAAGGACCCCGAGTTCGTGCGGATGATGAAGGACCTCAAGGTCCCGGTGACGATGTTCCTCACCGACTCGGCGATACGCGCCGACTACCGCTACTTCGCCCCGCTCGCCGCCCAGGGCCACGGCGTCGCCAACCACACGCTCACCCACCCCAACCTCCGCACGCTCTCCGGGGACGCCCAGCGCCGCGAGATATGCGGCCAGCAGGCGAAGCTGGCGAAGGAGTACGGGACGACCCCGCGGCTCTTCCGCCCGCCGTACGGCAACTGGAACGAGGACACCCGGGCCGCCGCGGGCACCTGCGGGGTGGACGCGATCGTGCTGTGGCGCGAGTCCATGCAGATAAAGAACATGCAGTACCAGCGCGGGGACAGGAAGCTGCACCCCGGCGACATCATCCTGGCCCACTTCCGGGGCCCGTCCGAGCTCAAGGGCCGGACGATGACCGAGATGACGGCCACGATGCTGCGCCGCATCCAGGAGCAGGGCTTCACCGTCGCCCGCCTGGAGGACTACGTCTAAAAGATTCCCGGGCGCGGTGTCGATGCGGGACCGGCCCGTTCGACGTATGTGTGGAAGGCGGGGAAACGGCCCCGCCACCGCACCACCGAGGAGTCGTCATGCCCCGCTTCCTGTCCCTCGTCCGCATCGAGGAGAACACCATCGACATGGAGAGCGCCGACCCCGGCTTCGAGGAGCGGATGGGCGCGCTCTTCGAGGAGATCACCAAGGCCGGCGCCATGGTGGACACGGCCGGGCTCAGGCCGACCGCGGAGGCCACCCGGATCACCTGGTCGGACGGGAAGCTGTCGTACACCGACGGACCGTTCACCGAGACCAAGGAGGTCGTCGGCGGCTACGCGATGCTCCAGTGCAAGGACATGGCCGAGGCCGTCGAGTGGGGTCGGCGCTTCCTGGCCGTCCACCCGCCGCAGTGGAAGGTCGGCCTGGAGGTCCGCGAGGTCGAGGAGATGCCGGAAGGCTGACCCGCGCTGTGCTGTCATACGGGATGTGACACGGGACGCGACGGTGCAGAGCACGCTGGAGACGGTCTTCCGGATGGAGTCGGCGCGCATCATCGCCACCGTGGCGCGGATCGTCCGGGACGTCGGCATCGCCGAGGAGATCGCCCAGGACGCGCTCGTCTCCGCCCTGGAGCAGTGGCCGCGGTCGGGCGTCCCGGAGCGCCCGGGAGCCTGGCTGACGGCCGCAGCGAAGCACCGCGCCGTCGACCTCGTGCGGCGGCGCGAGACGTACGCCCGCAAGCTCGCCGAGGTGGGCCGGACGCTCACGGAGGAGTCGTACGACCCCGAGCCGTCCGGCCCGGGCGACATCGACGACGATGTGCTCCGGCTCGTCTTCACCACCTGCCACCCGGTGCTCTCCGCCGACGGCCGCACGGCGCTCACCCTGCGGCTCGTCGGCGGGCTCCGGACGGACGAGATCGCCCGCGCCTTCCTCGTACGGGAGGCGACGGTCGCGGCGCGGATCACCCGCGCCAAGCGGACGCTCGCGACGGCGGGCGTGGAGTTCGAGGTGCCGTACGGGGAGGAGCGGGTCGCCCGTCTCGGCTCCGTCCTGGAGGTCGTCTACCTGATCTTCAACGAGGGGTACGCGGCGACCGCCGGCGACGACCTGCTGCGGCCCGGCCTGTGCGAGGACGCGCTGCGCCTCGCCCGCGGCCTCGCCGCGCTCCTGCCCGGGGAGGGCGAGGTCCACGGGCTCGCCGCCCTCCTGGAGCTCCAGGCCTCCCGGACGGCGGCCCGCACCGGCCGCGACGGGCAGCCGGTGCTCCTCGCCGACCAGAACAGGAGCCGCTGGAACCGGCTCCTCGTCCGGCGTGGCTTCGCCGCCCTGGCGCGGGCCGGGGACGGGCGCACCTACGGGCCGTACGCCCTCCAGGCCGCGATCGCCGCCTGCCACGCGCGGGCCGCCTCGTACGAGGAGACGGACTGGGCGACGATCGCCGCGCTGTACGGGCGGCTCGGGACCCTCGTCCCGTCCCCGGTGGTCGAGCTGAACCGCGCGGTCGCCGTGTCGATGACCGAGGGCCCTGCCGCGGCCCTCCCGCTCGTCGACGCCTTGGCGGCCGAACCCGCCCTGGCGGGCTACCACCTGCTGCCGAGCGTGCGGGGCGACCTGCTGGCCCGGCTCGGGCGGTCGGCGGAGGCCGGGGCGGAGTTCGAGCGGGCGGCCTCGCTCACCCGGAACGCGCGGGAGCGGGATCTGCTGCTCGGCCGCGCGCGGGCGCTCCGGGGTCAGTAGCGCAGGATTTGGCGGCCGCGGTCAGTAGCGCAGGATCTGGCCGGCCGCCGTGCCGACGAGGACCGAGCCGTCGGGGGCCGCGTGGACCGAGAGCGGGCCGTACGGGGGCAGGGTGCGCCGGTCGAGGACGGTGCCGTCGGCCGTGTCGACCGAGAGCAGGGTGCCGTCGGCGCACAGGGCGTGCAGGACGCCGGCGTGCGCGTCGAGGTCGACGATCGTGGAGTCCGTGGGCACGGTCCAGACGACGTCCCCGGCGGGGAAGGTCCGGCGGACCAGCTCCGTCCGGCCGTGCAGGAGCGAGGGGCCCGCGCTGTCGGAGACGTACACCGCCCTGCCGAGCGGCCGGTCGACCATGAAGGGCTCCAGCGCGAAGAGCACCGTCTCGGCGGTGGTGACGGGGTCGAGCGCGATCACCTCGCGGCGGCGGCGCCCGTACAGCAGCTCGGGGCAGCGGCGGACGTCGATCGGGACGAGGTCGTACCGCTCCGGCTCGTGGACCGTGCCGAGCGGGGTGCCGTCGGCGGCGAAGGTCCGGGTGTTGGGTGGGGCGGGGGGCTCGGCCTCGGAGCCGCGGTCGTACGTGTCCCGGATCGCCCAGACCCCGTCCGTACGGGCCGACAGCGCGGCCGCGAAGGGCACCGAGGGGCGGTCGAGGACCGTGCCGTCGGAGAGGTCGACGAGCGGGAAGTCGGTCCGGGTACGGGAGTCGGGACCGGCGACGGCGACGCGTACCGTCCGCTCGTCCGCGGAGACCTCGATGCGGCTGCCGCCGATCCCCGACGGCGCGGGAACGCTCCACAGGAGCGAGCCGTCGGGGGACCGGCACTCCACCACGGCGTGGCTGCGGGTGGCGAGCACCCGGCCGTCGCTCAGCCCGGCCACGGCCCGTACCCAGCCGAGGGCGTCGTAGCTCCGGCCCGCGCGCTCGGCGAGGGCTTCGAGCAGGGGGCGCGTGGGTTCCGAGTCGAGGTACTCGACCAAGGTGTCCGGGGGGAGCGTGGTTCGGGGCAGCGTGCGCAGGTCGAGGGCATCGGAGGGGAGGCCGAGCCAGTCGTCGCGGACGACGGTGGCGCGGGACTGGAGCGGTGCGCAGTCCGACTCCCAGGTGAAGAAGGTGAGTTCGAGCGTGCGGGCGTCCAGCCAGCGGGCCGGTTCGATGCCGTGGCCGGGGTCGGCGAAGTCGACACGGTGGCCCGTGCCGGGTTCGAACAGGGTGAGGCAGCCCTCGCGCTGGTACGCGTCGCCGTTGTTGAGGCCGATGGACAGCAGCGGGAGCGTGGGGTGGAAGTCGATCGCCTCGGCGTCCAGCATGAACGTCAGGAGGTGCGCGCAGGAGAGGTCGGCGGCGCGGTACACGGCCACCTTGCTCAGGCCGCTCCACACCGAATTGGCCGCGATCCACTGCCCGTCGGCGCTGACGATCACCTGGGAGGCGTTCCCGAGGAGTTCGGGGAAGGGCTCGTCGTGGAAGGTGGCGCTCATATGTGGTGCTCCGTCATGTGGGTGAACGTGGTGCGGGTGATGACGGCCAGCGCCTCCGGGGTCGCCTCCGGCGCGAGCTTCCGGAAGGACGCGGCGAAGGCCGCCGACTCGTCGCAGAGCGTGCGCGCCTCCAGGGCCTGGGTGAGGCGCGGGACCACCTCGTAGGAGCAGTACGGGTGCTCGCCCTCGATGTAGGCCCGCATGCTCTCCTCGTACGAGGCGTACTCGCCGTCGTACGCCCAGCCGTCAAGGGACATCAGCAGCGGGAACCGCGCCCTCGCCTCCCACGCGGCGAGCGGTACGTCCTCGTACGGGGCGTCGCCCTCGCGGTCCGCGAGCCGCAGCAGCATCGCGAGCTCGGTCATGAACACGGGCACGCTCTTGGCGCCGGCGGCCGTCCGCCAGGCGTGGCGGGTCCCCTCCGGGCAGGTCGCGAAGAACTCCTCGCTGAAGGCCGTCGCCATGTAGTCGAGTTGGGAGGCGAGGGTCTGCGGGGTGTGCCGCCAGGCGGGGTCCCAGTACTCCGTCCGCGTCGCGCGGCCGAAGCGCAGGACCTCCCACTCCAGCGGCTCGGGTCCGCCGGCGGCCAGTCCGACGAGGTGCGCGAGCGGCCCCGTGGTGAACATGCCTTCCGGATGCAGCGCCATGATCTCTTCCCCCCTGTTCACGGCACTTTAGTCAGCGGCCTCCGCCCGCCGGGCGGCCGATCAGCATCGTCGGGGCTCCCGCGACCCGAGTGAGCAGGACCGTCGCGGAGTTGGGGCCCTTCGGCTTCACCTTCCGCCGGATCTCCTCGGGTTCGACCGCCGAGCCCCGCTTCTTCACGGTGAGGGTGCCGACCTCGCGCTCCCGCAGCAGGGCCTTCAACTTCTTGAGGTTGAAGGGGAGTTCGTCGGTGATCTCGTACGCAGCGGCGTACGGGGTGGGGACGAGCTCGTCGGCCGTGACGTAGGCGATCGTCTCGTCGATCAGCCCGCCCGACACGTCCTCGGCGACCTCGGCGACGAGGTGCGCGCGGATGACGGCGCCGTCCGGCTCGTACAGGTAGCGGCCGACCGGCCGGACCGCCGGGTCGGGCAGTCCCCGGCCGACGATCCCGGCGCCCGAGGGCAGCAGCGTGGCGCGGCGGGCGCCCGGCTCCGTACCGAACCAGAGCACGGCCTCCTTCACGTCCCCGCCGTCCGAGATCCACTCGGCCTCGGCCTCCGCCGGGACGGCCTCGTGCGGGATGCCGGGGGCGACCTTCAGGGCGGCGTGCGGGGCCTTGCGGGCGGCCTCGACAGCCCAGGAGAGCGGCGGGGAGTACGCCTCGGGGTCGAAGATCCTGCCCCGGCCGCCGCGCCGCGCCGGGTCGACGAAGACCGCGTCGTACGGGCTCGTGTCGATCGCGGTCACATCGGCCTCGCGGACCTCGATGAGCTCGCCGAGCCCGAGCGCCTCGGCGTTGGCGCGGGCCACCACCGCGGTGAGCGGGTCGCGGTCGACGGCGAGGACGGAGATCCCGGCGCGGGCGAGGGCGATCGCGTCGCCGCCGATCCCGGAGCAGAGGTCCGCGACGCTGCCGATGCCGAGCGCCTTGAACCGGGCCGCCCGGTACGTGCCGACCGAGGCGCGGGTCGACTGCTCGACGCCGTTGGGCGTGAAGTACATCCGGTACGCGTCCTCGGCGCCGAACTTCGCCACCGCGCGCTGGCGCAGCCGGGCCTGGCCGACCGCCGACGTGACGAGCTCGGCGGGGTGGTCGCGGCGCAGCCGGGAGACGACCGCCAGCTCCTGGGCGGGTTCGTAGTCGCGCAGGGCGGCGAGGAGGGCCTGTCCCTCGGGGGTGAGCAGGGCGGTGAAGTGGGCGAGGTCGGTCACCCGTCCCATTGTGGGCCCTGCGGTGCTGTGGGCCGGCCGGGGGACGGTGGAGCCGTACGGCGGTGTCGTGCTCGGGAGCGGGCGGCCGCACTGACAGGATGCGGCGCCATACCGCTTGTACGACAAGAGGAAGAATTTATGGTGATCAGCGCGCACCCTGTCCGGCGGACCCTCGCGGCCGCCCTCGTCGTCGCAGCCCTCGCCTCCGCCGCCACGGCCTGCTCCGGTTCGGACCCCGCCGAACCGCAGCGCGGCGCCCCCGCCCCCGCGCAGGGCCGGCCGGGCCCGGCACAGGCCCCGGGCTCGGCCGGCGCGCTCAACGCGTACGTCGAGAAGGTCCGCAAGCAGAAGGCCGCCCGCGCGCTCGCCGCCAAGAAGTGGGGCCTCGCCCGGCCCCCGCTCGACGCCCCGGCCCCGCCGAAGGTCAAGCCGAGGATCACCACCCGCAAGGGCTTCGAGACGGACGGCGAGGGCCTGCCGCCCGTCTTCACCACCGTCCCGACCAAGCAGAAGGTCGTCTTCCTGACCATCGACGACGGCGCGGAGAAGGACCCCGCGCTGCTGCGGATGATGAAGGAACTCCGGATCCCCTACAGCGCCTTCCTCAGCGACTACGTCGTCAAGGACGACTACGCCTACTTCGCGCGGATGCAGAAGTCGCAGGAGTCCGGGGTCGCCCTGCACAACCACACCCTCAACCACCGCTACCTGCCCGGGCTGTCGTACAAGCAGCAGAAGCGCGAGATCTGCGGGATGCAGGACGTCATCGAGAAGCGCTTCGGCAAGCGGCCCCCGCTCTTCCGCCCGCCGTACGGCAACTACAACGAGGACACCCTGCGCGCGGCGAAGTCCTGCGGGGTCAAGGCCGTCCCGCTGTGGGCCGCCGAGGCCTTCCCGGACCACATGGAGTGGCGCGAGTGGGACCGGGACCTGCACCCCGGCGACATCGTGCTCACCCACTTCCGGGGCAAGGAGGACTGGAAGGGCAGCATGCCCGACATGATCCGGCGGGTGATGAACGTGATCACGGCCAAGGGATACGCGGTCGCGAAGCTCGAGGACTACGTGTGACCGGCCCGACCTCACACCGCCTGCGCCGCGCCCTCACGGGCGCGGCACTGGCCGGCACCCTCCTCGCCCTCACCGGCTGCGCCTCGTCGGTCGACCCGATCGAGCGGCTGGGGCGGAAGGCGGCGGAACGGATGGGCACGCGGGACGGGGCGACGGTGGCGGAGGCGGAGGCGGCGACCGTGGCGGAGGGGGAAGCGGAGGCGGAGGCGGCGACCGTGGCGGAGGGAACGTCCCGGGCCGGTGGTGAACCCGTACGCCCGGCACGTGCGGACGACCTCGGCCGGCGCGACGGCCACGCCGACTGACCCCTGCGCGCCGACCGACCCGGGGGCGTCACCCTCCCGGGCACTCGCAGGGTCCGCCCCCGCTGGTGCAGACGCACCGGGACGCGGACGACGTCGGGGAGACCTCGGGGCGCGGCTGCGCGGGATGCGCCCGCGACCACTCCTGGATCCCGAAGGTCAGCGTGGCGATGCCGAGCAGCGCGGCGGCCAGGAACTGGCCCCCGGCCGTCCAGGGCCAGTGGCTGCGTACCGACACCCACGCGAGCAGCAGCACGCCCCCCGTGATCGCGCCGAAGACCAGCACCGGCACCCAGTCCGTCGGGGGCGGTGCCGAGGGCTGCGGATCGTAGCCCTCGGCCCATCTCCGCATCCCCAGGGTGAAGGCGGCGACCGCGGCGAGCACGGCCTCCAGGACGAGGAGCACGAGCCCGGACAGGAAGTCGGCCCAAGGCCGTACCGGGGGCGGGGAGGTCGTCATGGCCGCACCCTCGTACGGAACCCGGGGGTCCGCCGCGGCGTTGCCCATACCGAGACCGGAACGACGCGCGGCGGCGCGGAATTGGCACTCCGCTTGACCGAGTGCTAATCGCGGTCATAGTCTCGGGTCTGGCACTCCCCACTGGAGAGTGCCAACACAGCGACGGGCAGGTCCGGCACCCGCGACGACGGATCCACCTGGTCGCCACCTCAGACAGTTGACCCCGTAATCTCCGAAGGGGGAGGTCGGATCGTGACGACCACCAGCTCCAAGGTTGCCATCAAGCCGCTCGAGGACCGCATTGTGGTCCAGCCGCTCGACGCCGAGCAGACCACCGCCTCTGGCCTGGTCATCCCGGACACCGCGAAGGAGAAGCCCCAGGAGGGTGCTGTCCTCGCCGTGGGCCCGGGCCGCTTCGAGAACGGCGAGCGTCTTCCGCTCGACGTTCAGGTCGGCGACGTCGTGCTCTACAGCAAGTACGGCGGCACCGAGGTGAAGTACAACGGCGAGGAGTTCCTCGTCCTCTCGGCTCGCGACGTGCTCGCGATCATCGAGAAGTAATTCACCGAAGTACCTGAAGTATCTGAAGCAGATGCTTCGAGCTGCGCCCCTTGACCCCGCACAGGGCGTCCGGGGGCGCAGTTCGTTCCACCCGATTCCGAGAGGGCTGAACCGCTCCCATGGCGAAGATCCTGAAGTTCGACGAGGACGCCCGTCGCGCCCTTGAGCGCGGCGTCAACAAGCTTGCCGACACGGTGAAGGTGACGATCGGCCCCAAGGGCCGCAACGTCGTCATCGACAAGAAGTTCGGCGCCCCCACCATCACCAACGACGGTGTCACGATCGCCCGCGAGGTCGAGATCGAGGACGCCTTCGAGAACCTCGGCGCCCAGCTGGTGAAGGAGGTGGCGACCAAGACCAACGACATCGCGGGTGACGGCACCACCACCGCCACCGTGCTCGCCCAGGCCCTGGTCCGCGAGGGTCTGCGCAACGTCGCCGCCGGCGCTTCCCCGGCCGCCCTGAAGAAGGGCATCGACGCCGCCGTCAAGGCCGTCTCCGAGGAGCTCCTCGCCACCGCGCGCCCGATCGAGGACAAGTCCGACATCGCCGCCGTCGCCGCGCTCTCCGCGCAGGACCAGCAGGTCGGCGAGCTCATCGCCGAGGCCATGGACAAGGTCGGCAAGGACGGTGTCATCACCGTCGAGGAGTCGAACACCTTCGGCCTGGAGCTCGACTTCACCGAGGGCATGGCCTTCGACAAGGGCTACCTGTCCCCGTACATGGTCACCGACCAGGAGCGTATGGAGGCCGTCCTCGACGACCCGTACATCCTGATCAACCAGGGCAAGATCTCCTCGATCCAGGACCTGCTCCCGATCCTGGAGAAGGTCATCCAGGCCGGCGCCAGCAAGCCGCTCCTGATCATCGCCGAGGACGTCGAGGGCGAGGCCCTGTCGACCCTGGTCGTGAACAAGATCCGTGGCACCTTCAACGCCGTGGCCGTCAAGGCCCCCGGCTTCGGCGACCGCCGCAAGGCGATGCTCGGCGACATGGCCACCCTCACCGGTGCCACCGTCATCGCCGAGGAGGTCGGCCTCAAGCTCGACCAGGCCGGCCTGGACGTGCTGGGCACCGCCCGTCGCGTGACGATCACCAAGGACGACACCACCATCGTCGAGGGCGGCGGCAACGCCGACGAGCTCGCGGGTCGCGTCAGCCAGATCAAGGCCGAGATCGAGTCCACGGACTCCGACTGGGACCGCGAGAAGCTCCAGGAGCGCCTCGCGAAGCTGGCCGGCGGCGTGTGCGTGATCAAGGTCGGCGCCGCCACCGAGGTGGAGCTGAAGGAGAAGAAGCACCGTCTGGAGGACGCCATCTCCGCGACCCGCGCCGCGGTCGAGGAGGGCATCGTCTCCGGTGGTGGCTCCGCTCTGGTCCACGCCGTCAAGGTCCTCGAGGGCAACCTCGGCAAGACCGGCGACGAGGCCACGGGTGTCGCGGTCGTCCGCCGCGCCGCCGTCGAGCCGCTGCGCTGGATCGCCGAGAACGCCGGCCTCGAGGGCTACGTCATCACCTCGAAGGTGGCGGAGCTCGACAAGGGCCAGGGCTTCAACGCCGCGACCGGCGAGTACGGCGACCTGGTCAAGGCCGGCGTCATCGACCCGGTGAAGGTGACGCGCTCCGCCCTGGAGAACGCCGCCTCGATCGCCTCCCTCCTCCTCACCACCGAGACCCTCGTGGTGGAGAAGAAGGAAGAGGAGCCGGCGGACGCGGGCCACGGCCACGGTCACGGCCACTCCCACTGAGGCGTGTCCTAGCTCGTAGCTGATCACCGAGGCCCGGTGCCCCCGTCGCGGGGGCACCGGGCCTCGTGCTTTTCTCTCTTACGTCATCCCTCTCTCATCCCTCCACGGCGCCGAGCTGCCCCATGAGCCCGAGCAGGTCGTACTGCCACCACCCCTCGACGATCTTCCCGTCGTCCCGGAACCGGTGGATGGTCGTGCCGCTCATGGTCACGTCCATGCCGGTCGGCTGGAGCCCCATGAAGTCCCCGGTGTGGCTGCCCTTCCACGTCCAGCGGGTGCAGACCCGGTCGCCCTCGGCGAGCTGGTCGTCGACGGCGAAGGTGAAGTCGAAGCCGCCCCGCCACATCTCCACCTCGCGCCGGACGGCGTCCATGCCGATGACGTCCTGCTCGTTGGTCGGATCGTGGTCGTGGTACCCCTCGGCCAGCACCTCGTCGAGCAGCGCGAGCTCCGGCTCGGCGGCGAGCATCTCCAGGAGCCGCCGGGCGTTGGTCTTGTACAGCGCCTCGTCCCGGACCACGTCCAGGTCGGTGAAGGTCGGCATCTCGTCACAGAGCGCGACCATCTCCCGGAAGATCCGGTCGGTCTCGGGGAGCTGCGAGTTGCGCATGGCCACGTCGTAGGAGGGGAACTCGACGATCTCCACGATGTGGGAGGCGTCCGAGCGGTCCTTGCCGACGATGTTGTGAGTCGCGGTCCGTTTGCCCTCGGTCTGCTCGACCCACGCGTCCATGAGCCGGTTCAGATCGTCCACCCGACTCGTCTTGCAGTCGATTATCTGTACGAAGGTCATGACGCCTCCCGACCCCGGGACAGGACCCTTCCAGTCTAGGTTGGACGCATGGAGCGGGCAGGGGGAGAGCGGCGGGCGCCGGTCACGGTCGAGAACGGGGCGGGCGTCGTCGTCATCGGCGACAACAACCGGATCGGAGCACCGGAACCGATGGCGGTCCGCTCCGGATACCGGGAGCAGGTCCGCCGGATCGCCCCCACGGAACTCGTCGACCGCGAACGCGAACTGGCCGAGCTCGCGGCCTTCTGCCGCGCCGACTCCGGCCCCGCGTACGTCTGGTGGCGCGCGGAGGCCTGGGCCGGCAAGACCGCCCTCCTGTCCTGGTTCGCCCTCAACCCGCCGCCGGGCGTGCGGATCGTCCCCTTCTTCGTCACGGCCCGTCTCGGCGCGCAGAACGACGTCGTCGCGTACGTCGACGTCGTCCTGGAACAGTTGGCGGAACTGGCGGGCGAGGGCCTCCCCGCCCTCCTCACCGCCGCCACCCGCGAGGCCCACCTGTTACGCCTGTACGCCTCGGCCGCCGCGTCCTGCGCCGCGCGCGGCGAGCGGCTGGTCCTCCTCGTCGACGGCCTGGACGAGGACCGGGGCGTGACCACGGGCCCGGACGCCCACTCGATCGCGAGCCTGCTGCCGTACGACCTCCGGGTGATCGTCTCGGGCCGCCTGAACCCGCCCCTGCCGGTCGACGTGCCGGACGACCACCCGCTCCGGGACCCCGGGGCCGTACGGATCCTCTCCCCGTCCCCGAAGGCGCGGGCGATCCGGGCGGAGGCGGAGCGCGAGCTGAAGCGGCTCCTGGAGGCGGGCGGACTCCCGTACGAGCTCCTGGCCCTGCTGACCGCCGCCGGCGGCGGCCTGACGGCGGACGATCTCGCGGAACTGACGGGCGAAGTCCCGTACCGGGTGCGGGACGTGCTGCGGACGGGCCCGGGGCGGACGTTCGCCGTACGAGGCGAGGCGTACCTCCTCGCGCACGAGGAACTGTTCGCGGGAGCACGGGAGATGCTGGGGAAGCGGGAGCTCGACCGGTGGCGGGCGGTGCTGCACGCGTGGGCGGACACCTGGCGCGAGCGCGGCTGGCCGGAGGAGACCCCCGACCATCTCCTCCACGGGTACGTGCCGATGCTGCGGGCGGCGGGGGACGTCGAACGGCTGGTGGCCTGCGCGGGGGACGGGCGGCGCCACGAACGGCTGCTGGCCGTGACCGGGGGCGACGCGGCGGCGCTGGCGGAGATCGGGGCGGCGGAGGACGCGGTCCTGGCCCGGGCCGACCGCGAGGGCTCGGTGGCGGCGGCGCTGCGGCTGGCGCTGGCCCGGGCACTGCTGCTGCGGGACAGCGGAAACGTGCCGCTCCCGCTGCTCGTGGGCTGGGTCGCCGTCGGACAGCCGGACCGGGCAGTGGCGCTTGCCCGGAGCATGGCGGGAGTCCGTGCCGTCGAGGGCCTCTGCGCGGTGGCGTGGAAGCTGCTGGACCAAGGGGAGCGGCAGCGGGCCGAGGCGCTCGCCGACGAGGCGGCGCGGTTGGGGGAGGGCCTTCCGACCGGCGATACGCGCGATCCGGCGGCGGCCGCCGTCATCCTGGTGCTCGTCCGGCTCGGCGCGTACGAGAGGGCGGAACAGCGGCTGAGGACGATCACGACGTACGACGGCGTCCGCCCCCGCAGGGCGCTGGTGGACGCCCTGCTCGCGGCGGGGCGGTACGAACGGGCCGTCGTTCTGGGGAGGGAAGAGTCCTTTCCGAACGAGCGGATCGTCGTGCGGAGCCGCATCGTCGAGGCCCTGGTCCGGGCCGGCCGCGTCGACGAGGCGATCCGGGAGGCGTGGGCACCGGACAAGGAACTGGCCGTACGGGCGGTGGTGCTGCTGCGGCTCTCGGTCGCCCTGAGCGAGGCCGGTTACGGGGACGACGCGCTGGGCGCGCAGTGCGGGGCTGCGCTGGACCGGATGAGCATGGGGAGCAGCGGGGCCGTCAAGTTCCGTTGGGGGCTGCTCGACGCGCTGGTCGCCGCCGGGCAGGTGGAGGCGGCGCGCGTGGCCGGCGCTGGTGACGGAGTCCGCGCGCTCGCCCCCGTACTGGCGAGGAACGGCCGGTGGGAGGAGGCCCTGGAACTCGTCGGGGACAAGGAAGGCCACACCAAGGATCTTGTGCGTGGACGCGCCGCCCGCGAGCTCGCCCGAGCCGGTGACGTCGAGCGGGCCATGGACATGGCCCCGGAAACGGGCGGACCCTGGTTCTCGGACGACCCCTGGCCGGTCATCGCCTCGGCCTTGCTGGCGCGCGGAGACCTGGACGCCGTCGCCTCGCTGTGCGGAAGACTCGCGGAGACGCCCGACCGGACGGCGGAATGGACCGGAGAGCGCCCCGAACGCCTCCGGGTCCTCGACGCCTTCCTGCGCCGACTGGTCGGGGAGGGCGCGGTGGACCGGGCCCGTGCGGTGGTCAGGGGGATCGGGGAGAACACGGACGTTCTCGCGGTGTTCGCGGAGGTGCTGTACGGCGCGGGCCACGCCACGGAGGCCCGGGGCATGCTCGCGGGCGAGCAGGCGAGGGTCCGGGTGCCGGCGCGCGAGACCCTTGTCGGGGAGCTGGTGGCGTTCGCCCGGGCGCTGGGGGAGGCAGGGCGGTGCGACGACGCGGTGCGTCTGCTGCGGGCCGTGGAGGCCGAGCCGGGCCTGGACCCGGAAAGCGCCGCCTTCGCGGCGCTCGCGGCGGGGCGGCCGGAGTGGGCGGAGACGTTCGCCGGGGCGACGCGGGTGTACCAGCAGCGGGTGCTGTTCCCCTTGCTCGTCGCCGCGTACACGAGCGCGGGGCAATGGGATCGTGCCCTGCGGCTGGTCGAGCACCCGGACGCGCTGCCGAGCCTCGTCAAGAAGGCGGCCGTGACCATGGCGGACGCGGGCGCCTGGGAGCGGGCGCGAGAGCTGGCGTCGCGCCTCTCCGAGCCGGCCCACGTCGCGGCGGTGTCCGCGCGGATGGCGATGGCCTGCGTGCGGCAGGGGCGCCGCGAGGACGCCGAGCGTTTCCTGGCGGTCGCCCGTGAGAAGGAGCCCGACGCGCCCAAGGTACTGGACGTCCTGCGGGCCGAGTTCGCCCTGGAACCGAACCTCGCGCCCCCCTTCAGAGCCGACGTCTCGGCGCGGATCGAGTGGCAGCGGGGCTCGGCTCTCGTGCTCGTCGTCATCGGCTCCTACGACGAGGCGGTCGGCCTCCTGCGGGAGCCACAGCCCACGCTACGGCGGTGGTCGCCCGTCAAGCTGGTCACCGAGCTCCTGCGAGCCGCTCAGTACGGCCATGCCGCCACCCTCCTCGACGGCCTGCACTACCTCGGCCCTCCGTGCGGCGACGGCTACGCCCTCCTCGCCCGCGCCGAACCCGATCCCGCCCTGGCCCGGCGCTGGGCCGTTCTCGCGCTGCGGCTCGGGGAGTGGCGGGACGTGCTGCCGGCCGTGCTCGCCATTGCGCCCGAGGCGATTCCGTTCGTCCTCGCCGAGGCCGACCGCCTACGCCGAGCGCTGGAGGTCTGACGCCCGTACCTCCTCCGCGAACGGCTCGCCGTGGGTGTACCGCGCGACCTCCTCCAGCGCCTGGTCCGCCATGCGGTGCAGCTCGTTGCCGAGGGAGCCGGCCACGTGTGGGGTGAGGAGGACGTTCGGGAGGGTGTAGAGCGGGGAGTCCGGGGGCGGGAGTTCCGGGTCGGTCACGTCGAGGATCGCGTGGAGGCGGCCCGCGAGGAGGTGGGGGAGGAGGGCCGTCTCGTCGATCAGGGAGCCGCGGGACGTGTTGATCAGGGTCGTGCCGGACGGCATCGCGGCGAGCTGGGCAGGGCCGATCATGCGGTACGTGGACGGGAGTTGCGGCGCGTGGACCGAGACGACGGTGCTGCGGGCGCAGAGGTCGTCGAGGCCGGTGAGTTCCACGCCGGGCGGCGGGTCCGTCACGTACGGGTCGTAGAGGAGGATCTCGAAGTCGAAGAGGCGGAGGAGGTCGATGACCCGGCGGCCGATGCGGGAGGCGCCGACGATGCCGATGGTGCGGCGGTGGTTGCCCCAGGCGGCGGATTCGGTGATCCAGGCGTGGCCGGTGCGGAGTTCGGCGTACCGCTGGGCGGAGCGGAGGACCTGCTTTCCGGCGAAGAGGATCGCGGCGAGGGTGTACTCGGCGACGGGCAGCGCGTTGGCGGCGGCGGCCGTGGTGACGCGGAGGCCGCGGTCCCAGCAGGCGTCGGTGATGTGGTGTTTGACGGAGCCGGCGGCGTGGACGACGGCCCGCAGGCGGGGCGCGCGGTCGAGGATCTCGGCGGTGAGGGGCGTGGCGCCCCAGCCGGTGAGGAGGAGTTCGGCCTCGGCGAGGGCGGCGGCGGTCCGCGCGTCGGGGGCGGTCAGGTCGTGGGCGACGAGGTGCGGGTCGGTTCGGGTGAGGGCCGCGAGGCGCTGCCGGTGGGCGTCGGTGAGCAGCCGTTCCGCGGTGTCGGGGCCCATCGCGAGGAGGAGGGCGGGGCGGTTGTCAGTGGCGGGGTGCATCGTGGGACGTGTGCTCCTCACTTGACGCTGCCGGCGGTCAGACCCGCCTTCCAGTGGCGCTGGAGGGAGACGAAGGCGACGACGAGGGGGACGACGGCGAGCAGGGATCCGGTGACGACGAGGGGGTAGAAGTCGGGTTCGGCGTGGGCGTTGCTGTTCCACGCGTACAGGCCGAGGCTCAGGGGGTAGAGCTTCTGGTCCGAGAGCATCACCAGGGGGAGGAAGAAGTTGTTCCAGATGGCGGTGAACTGGAAGAGGAAGACGGTCACGAAGCCGGGCATGACCATGCGCAGGCCGATGGACCAGAAGACGCGCAGCTCGCCGGCCCCGTCGATCCGGGCGGCCTCCAGGGCCTCGTCGGGGATGTAGCCCGCGCAGAAGACCCGGGAGAGGTAGACGCCGAAGGGGTTGACGAGGACGGGGATCAGGACGGCCCAGTAGGTGTTGACGACGCCGACCTCGCTGGCGAGGAGGTACATCGGCAGGGCGAGCGCGGTGGTGGGGACCAGCACGCCCAGGAGGACGAGGCCGAAGAGCTTCTCCTTGCCCCGGAAGTCGTAGACGTGGAAGGCGTATCCGGCGGCGACGCTGACGAGCGAGCAGGCGAGGGCGCCGAATCCGGCGTAGAGGAGGCTGTTCAGGTACCAGTGGAAGTAGATGCCGTCGTTGTACTCGGCGAGCCGGGAGAGGTTGCCGCCGAGGTCGAAGCCCTCGAAGGAGAAGGCGTTTCCGGCGAGGAGGCCTCCGGCGTCCTTGGTGGCGGCGGTCAGCAGCCACACGAGCGGGAAGAGCATGTAGACGACGGCGAGGACGAGGGCGCCGTTGACGGCGGCCTTGGAGAGCCAGGCGTTGCCGGTGCGGGGCTTGCTCATGCCGTGCGCTCCTTCCCCGCCTTGCGGCGGCCCGTCAGGCGCGTCACGACGAAGGAGAGCAGCGCGGCCGTCAGGGCGAGGAGCACGGAGGCCGCCGCCGCGAGCCCGTAGTCGTTGCGGTCGAAGGCCGCGGTGTAGGCGTACATGTTCGGCGTCCAGGTGGAGGTGACGGCGGAGCCGGTGCCCTTGTTGAGGATCAGCGGCTCGGTGAAGAGCTGGAGGGAGCCGATGATCGTGAAGAGGCCGACCATCGCGAGCGAGGCCTTGACCAGCGGGACCTTGATGGAGAAGGCGATGCGCCAGGCGCCGGCCCCGTCGACGGTGGCCGCTTCGAGGACGGACCGGTCGATGGCCTGGAGGGCCGCGTAGAAGATGACCATGTTGTAGCCGAGCCACTCCCACAGGGCGATGTTGACGATGGAGGGCAGTGCGCCTGCGGGGGAGAAGAAGTCGAAGCCGATGCCTCCCGCCTCCATCGCCTGCACGACCGGGCTGAGCTGGGGTGTGTAGAGGTAGACCCAGATCAGGGCGGCGATGATGCCGGGGACGGCGTGCGGCAGGAAGAGCGCGAGCTGGAAGAAGCGGCGGGCGCGGGCGAGGGCCGAGTCGAGGAGGAGGGCGAGGGCGAGGGCTCCGACGAGCAGGAGCGGAATGTAGAGCAGGCAGTATCCGAGCAGGACGCCGAAGCCCTCGCGGAAGGCCCGGTCACCCAGCGCCGCCGTGTAGTTGTCGAGGCCGCTGAAGACGGTCTCGGCGCCGCCGAAGCCCAGTCCGGACTGTTTCTCGGTGAAGAGGCTGAGCCAGACCGCGTAGCCGATCGGCACCACCATCACCGCGGTGAACAGCAGGAAGAACGGGGTCAGCAGGATCGCGGCGGCGCGGGTGCGGGCCTTCACGCGGTCAGCCCTCGACCTTCAGGCCGCGCTTGGTGAGCTCGGCGACGGTGGCGTCGTGGCCGGCCTTGACGGCGTCCGCGATCGTCGGGCCGCCCTGGACGATCTTGCCGAAGTGGTCCTTGATCGTGGTGTTGGTGGTGCCGGTGGTCGGGCCCCAGGACCAGCTGGGGTTGATGGACGCGCCGGAGGCCTCGAAGAGGGCGTAGATGTCCTGGCCGCCGTAGTAGCTCGCGTCGAAGGCCTTCTTGGCGACCGGGCGCAGGCTCGCGGCGGCGGGGAAGGCGGAGGAGGTGCCGGAGGCGATGCGGGCCTTCACGCCCTCCTCGGTGGTGGACATCCACTCGGCGAAGGTGACGGCCGCCGCCTTCTGCTTGCTGTCCTTGGTCACGGCGAAGGAGGTGCCGCCGAGCATGCCGCTGGCGGGCTTGCCGTCCCAGCTGGGCATGGGCGCCACGGCCCACTTGCCGCTCTGCTCGGGCAGCGTGCCCTTGAGGACGCCCGCGCCCCAGGAGGCGCCGAGGTAGCCGATGGTGGTGCCGTTCTTGAGGGAGCCGGTCCACTCGGGGCTGAACGAGGCGTTCTTGTGGACGAGGCCGGCGTCGAGGAGGCCCTGCCAGTAGGCGGCGACCTTGGTGGTGGCCGGGTCGGCGGTGTCGATCTTCCAGGTGTCGTTCTCGGCCTTGAACCACTGGGCGCCGGCCTGCCAGGCCATCGCCTCGAAGGTCGTCGGGTCGTCGGGGAAGAACGTGGCGATACGGGCCTTGGCGTCGGCCTTCTTGACCTGCTCGGCGGCCTTCTTGAACTCGTCCCAGGTGGTGGGGGCCTGGACCTTGTACTTCGCGAAGAGGTCCTTGCGGTAGAAGAAGGCCTGCGGTGCGGCGTCGAAGGGGACGGCCCAGGACTTGCCGCCGAGGGTGGTGAGTTCGACGGTCTGCGGGAGGAGCTTCGCGCGCTCGGCCTCGGTGAACTCGCCGCCGATGTCCTGGAGTGCGCCGGAGCTCACGAACTCGGGGAGCGAGGAGTACTCGATGGAGACCAGGTCGGGGGCGTTGCCCGCCTTCACGGCGTTGGAGATCTTGGCGTAGCCGCCGGCGGTGCCGGAGGGGATCTCCTCGAACTTCACCTGGATGTCGGTGTGGGAGGCGTTGAAGGCGTCCACGACGTCCTTGGAGCCCTTGGCCCAGCCCCAGAAGGTGATGGTCACGGGGCCGTTCGGCTTGCTTGCGGTGTCGTCACCGCCGCCGCCGCAGGCCGTGAGGACGGCCAGGGCGGTGGCGGTGCCGGCTATGACGCGGGACGTTCTGCTCCAAGTACGGGTCACGGCACGGCTCCTGGGGGCGGGGCGGCTGGGAGGTTGTGGCCGTGATCCTGTGACCGTTCATGACCGAAGTCAAGAGCGAAAGATTGATTGATCGAAAAAAGATCAGATCGATCGTGCGGAGAGCCCCGGACCCGCGTGCCCCGAAGCCGCCCCGCACGAGTCCCGCACCCGCAGCCGCGGCAGCAGGCTCAGATGGCGTCGCGGCGCCTCCTCGCCGGACCCCTCACCGCCTTCGGTGAGCCGCTCCACGAGCAGCTCCGCGGCGTACCGCCCCACCTGCCGCTTGGGCGGGGCGACCGCCGTCAGCGGGGTGTCGGCCAGGGCCGCGACCTCGTCGTCGTACGCGATCAGGGCCAGGTCCTGCGGCACCCGCACGCCCAGCTCGGCCAGGCGCTGCACGATCTCGATCGCGTCCACGTCGTTGTGGACGAGCGCCGCGCCCGCGAGACCCGAGCGGACCGCCTCGTACAGCGCCCGCACGGCCCGCTCGAAGCCCTCCGGGTCCGCCTCGGCGGGTACGGATTCGATGACCGGCCGGGGCTCTTCGAGGCCGAGTGTCCCCAGCGCCTCGGTGTACCCGGCGCGCACCGCGAGCGCCGTCGGGGAGTCCCCGCGGGCCACGAGCAGCGGCGTCGAGTGGCCGAGTCCGATGAGGTGGCGCAGGGCGAGGAGGACGCCGTGGCCGTGGTCGGAGACGACCCGGTCCAGGCCGTCGAGCGGGCTGCCCGGCTCGGCCCTGCGCTCCAGGAGCACGGCCGGTACGGGGAGTTCGGCCAGCCAGTCCCCGTAGGCGAGCCGGTCCTCGGGCCCGCGCCAGCCGGGCGCGACGAGGACGCCCTCGGCGCCCGCCGCGAGCAGCCCCTCGGTGCGGGCACGGTCCTCCTCCGGCCGGTAGTCCGAGACGCGCAGCACCAGCCGGGCGCCGGCGCGCGCCGCCGCCTCGTGCGCACCCCGGATGACCTCGGCGAAGTAGTACGTGGCGGAGGGGGCGAGCAGGCCGAGGACCAGGCCCTCGCCCGGCCGGCCCGCGCCCGGGGCGCCCTGCCCCTGGGGCCAGGACACCTGGCCGTGCACCCGGTCGAGCAGGCCCTGCCCGGCCAGCGCCTCGACGTCCCGGCGGGCGGTGACGGGGGAGACCCCGAGCCGCTCGGCCAGTTCGGCGACGCGCGCTGTGCCGCGCTCGCGGACCAGGGCCAGCAGTCGGTCGTGTCGTTCGGCGGCACTCTCGCGCACGGTGCGGTTCCCCCTCGCGGTGGTGGTGGTCCCTGGATCAGGTCTCTCGACTCTAGTCCACAAATGATCGAACGACGGGAGTTTCGATCATTCGCTCCGATTCCCTTGACGTTCGATCGAAGCCTGTTCAGGATTCCCGGCGACGCAGCCGTCACCCAGGGAGCCCTCAGGGAGCATCATGCCCACGCCGCCCGAGAACCGTGAGCTCAGTCCGTACACCGGCTGGACCCGTGCCCACTGGGAGACCACGGCCGACCGCCTCCTCCTGTCCGTACGCCCCCACGCCTCGCCCCGCGGCGGCCTCATCGACCTCCCCGGACCCCGCCCCAGCTGGTCCGGCGCCCGCTCCGACGGCCTGGAGGGCTGGGCCCGCACCTTCCTCCTCGCGGCCCTCCGCGTCGCCGGCGCCCAGGGAGAGGACCCCCACGGCCACCTCGACCGGTACGCCGAAGGCCTCGCCGCCGGCACCGAGAAGCCCGGCAGCGACGACCCCGACTCCTGGCCCCTCACCACCGGCACCCGCCAGGCGGTCGTCGAATCCGCCTCGGTCGCCCTCGGCCTCCGCCTCACCCGCCCCTGGCTCTGGGACCGCCTCGACGACCTCACCCGCCAACGGGTCGCCGACTGGCTCCGCCCCGCCCTCGGACCGTCACCCGTCGACAACAACTGGTGGCTCTTCGGCCTCACCGTCGCCGGCTTCCTCCAGGACGCCGGCATCGAGACCGACCGGGCCGCCGCCACCATCGACCGCTCCCTCGCCCGCGTCGAGGACTGGTACCTCGGCGACGGCTGGTACAGCGACGGCGACAACCGCGCCTTCGACCACTACAACGCCTGGGCCCTGCACTTCTACCCCGTCCTCCACGCCCACCTCGCCGGCGACCGGACCCTCCTCGACCGGTACGGCCCCCGCCTGCGCCGCCACCTCGACGACTACACCCACCTCTTCGACGCGAACGGCGCCCCCCTCCCGTACGGGCGGTCCCTGATCTACCGGTTCGCCGCAGCCGCCGCCCCCTGGCTCGGCACCCTCACCGGCCACACCCCGCTCACGCCCGGCGCGACCCGCCGCCTCGCCTCCGGCTCCCTGCGGTACTTCCTCGACCGCGGCGCCACCGACGAGCGCGGGCTCCTCACCCTCGGCTGGCACGGCCCGTACCCGCCCCTCGTCCAGGAGTACTCGGGCCCCGGCTCCCCCTACTGGGCGTCCAAGGGCTTCCTCGGCCTGCTCCTGCCCGCCGGGCACCCCGCCTGGACCGCCCCCGAGGAAGCCCTGCCCGCCGAAGTCGCCGACACCGTCCGCCCCTTCGCACCGGCCGGACTGCTCGTCCAGACGACCGCCGCCGACGGGCTCGTACGCCTCCACAACCACGGCAGCAACCACGTCCACAGCGCCGGAGCGGCCGAGGACGACCCCGGCTACGCCCGCCACGCCTACTCCACCCGCACCGGCCCCAGCACCGGGCCCGCACCCGCCGACAACCACTTCGCCCTGCTCGTCGGGGGAGAGGCCACCCGGCGCGGCGCCGCCGTCCCGGCCGGCACCGGCCCCGGCTGGGCCGCCTCCGTCCACCACCCGCTGCCCGGCGCCCGGGTCGTCTCCGCGACCCTCGCCCACGGCCGCGCGGAGGTCCGCGCCCACCTCGTCCTCGGCGCCCCGGCAGGGACGCCCGTACGGCAGACGGGCTGGGCCACCACCCCCGACGGCCCGCGGGCCGCACTCCACCCGGTCCACGGATACGGCCCGGACGCGACCGAACTCCCCGCCGGGGAAACCCTTCAGGGCTCCGGTAGCCGCGCCCTCGCCCTGCACGGCGCCACAGGCGGCCCCGAGAGCCTCTTCGTCGCCCTCGCCTCCCTCACCGCCGAAGCCGCCCCGGTCCCCGTGGCCGACCTCGCAGACGTCCGGGTCACCGGCCACACCCTGCACGTGACCTGGCAGAACGGCACCACCACCCGACTGGACCTCGACGCCCTCGTTCCGGAGGATCTGTGACCCAGCGCCGTGCCCACGCCCTCGCCGCCGCCCTCGTACTCCCCCTGCTCGCGACCGTCCCCGCCCAGGCCGCCGCCCCGCCCGGCCACCGCCACCACGTCGACTGCTCGGCCCAGAGCACGGGCGACGGCAGCGTCCAGCGCCCCTGGACCAGCCTCGCCGAGGCCAACGCCCACCCCTACGGGCCCGGCGACAAGCTTCTGTTCAAGCGCGGCACCACCTGTACCGGCACGCTCCAGCCCCAGGGCGCCGGCTCCGCCGCGTACCCCTTCACCATCGCCGACTACGGGGCCGCGGCCGGCCGCGCGGTCATCGACGGAAACGGCGCCCACGACGCCGTACTCCTCGCCGACACCCGGTACCTGCGCCTGACCCGCCTGGAGATCACCAACGCGGCCGCCCCCGGCACCGAGCGCAACGGCGTCCGCCTCCGCCTGGCCGACTACGGCGCCGCGAAGGGCATCACGCTCGACCACCTGTCGATCCACGACGTCCGCGGCGGCGACTTCAAGACCCTCACAGGATCCAGCGCGATCCACGTCGCCGTCGAGGGAACGACCATCCCCAGCTGGTACGACGGCCTCGACATCCACCACAACGACATCCGCGACGTCGACCGCGAGGGCATCTATTTCAAGTCCCGCTTCTCCAAGCGCGACCTCGTCGGCAACCAGCAGGACCCGAACGCCTACCCCGGCGCTTGGACCCCGAGCCTCCGCGTCCGGATCCACCACAACACGCTGACCTCGCTCGCCGGCGACGGCATCAAGCTCGACACCACCAGCGGCGCCCGGGTCGACCACAACAGGATCGACGGCTTCCAGCTCCGCTCCAAGGCCGCCAACGCGGGCGTCTGGACCTTCAACACCGACGACACCCTCATCGAGCACAACGAGGTCTCGGGCGGCGGCGGCACCAAGGACGGCATGTCCTTCGACGCCGACGGAGCCTCGAAGGGCACCGTCTTCCAGTACAACAACAGCCACGACAACCAGGGCGGCTTCCTGCTGATCTGCCCCTACAGCGGAGCCAAGACCCTCGACACCGTGGTCCGTTACAACGTCAGCGTCGACGACGGCGCCCGGCTCATCCAGAACTGCTGGGGCCCCATCCTCAACACCCAGATCTACAACAACACCTTCGTCAACAGGACCACCGTCCCCGCCTACCTCGTCCAGGACGACGCCGGCAGCCCCGCCACCACCCAGCACGAGCTGTCGATCCGCAACAACGTCTTCGTCAACGAGGGCGCGAGCGACGGCTACGCCTTCAAGAACCCGACGCCCGGGCTCTCCTTCTCTCACAACCTCTTCCACGGCATCGCCATGACCCGCCCCAACCCCGGCGGCCTCACCGCCGACCCCCTGCTCCGCCCCGACCTGCGGCTCGGCGCCGGTTCCCCCGCCCTGACCGCCGGCACGCTCATCGCGGACAACGGCGGCAGGGACTGGTTCGGAAACGCCGTGTCGGCGACGTCGGTTCCGAACATCGGGGCGTACGAGGGACCGGGCGTGAACTAGAGCCCGTACGGCGCTACTTCGGACCGTACTTGCGGCCCGCCTTGGAGGAGACCCCGCCGAGCAGGCCGCGCGGCGCCAGCTTCACCACACCCATCAGGGCCTTGTAGCGGGGGTCGGGGATCGACAGCGTCTTCCCCCGCTCCAGGTCCCCGAGCGCCGCCGTCACCAGCTTGTCCGCGTCGAGCCACATCCAGCCCGGGATGTTGTCCGTCCCCATCCCGGCCCGCTCGTGGAACTCGGTCCGTACGAAGCCGGGGCAGAGCGCCATCAGCCGCACCCCGCTGCCCGCGAGGTCCCGCGCCGCGCCCTGGGTGAACTGCACGACCCAGGCCTTCGACGCCCCGTACGTCCCGCGGGGCACGAAGGCCGCCACCGAGGCGACGTTCACGACCGCGCCGCGGCCGCGCTCCTTCATGGAGGAGGCCGCGGCCGAGGTCAGCCGCAGCACCGCCTCGCAGTGCACCGTCAGCATCTTGAGCTCGTCGGCCATGGAGACTTCGAGAAAGCGGCCCTTGTTGCCGAAACCGGCGTTGTTCACGAGCACGTCGACCGGCTGCTTCGGGTCGGAGAGCCGCGCCTCGACGGCGGCGATGCCCTTCTCCTCGGCCAGGTCCGCCGAGAGGACCTCGGCCTCGACGCCGTGCCGGTCGTGCAGTTCGGTGGCCTGCTCCCGGAGCCGCTTCACGTCCCGGGCCACCAGCACGACGTCGTGACCGTCCGCCGCCAGTCTCCGTGCGAAGGCGGCCCCGATGCCCGCGGTGGCGCCCGTAATCAGTGCAGTCGTCATACCGGCACGTTAGTGCCCCGCTCGCGCCCTACGCCTCGCCGCTCGCGCGCCCGTACTTCTCCGCGTACTGACGCGCGAGCGCCAGCAGCCCCGACTCCATCCACTCCGCCGCGGCCAAGGTGGCGGGCAGCAGCGTGCGTTCGGCGGTGGCCGCGCGGTGCAGCAGCGCGACGGTGACGTCGTGGTCCGGCCGGTGCACGACCGTGATCGGGTCGCCCGCCCGCACCTCGCCCGGCACGATCACCCGCAGCAGCGCGCCGGGTCCGGCCGTCGACTGCGTGAACCGCTTGACCCAGCCCTTCTCCTCCACGAAGCCCGCGAACGTCCGGCACGGGATGCGGCCGCCGGTCACTTCGAGGACGACGTCCTCGCCGATCCGCCACCGCTCCCCGATCAGGGCGCCGTTGACGTCGAGCCCGAGGGTCGTGAGGTTCTCGCCGAAGGAGCCCGGGGCCAGTTCGCGGCCGAGCTCCCGCTCCCACAGGTCCATGTCCTCGCGGGCGAAGGCGTACGCGGCCCGGTCGTCGCCGCCGTGGAACCGCAGGTCGCAGACGGTGTCCCCGGCGACCCCGCTCCGTCCGACCCCGGGCGGACCCGGCGCCTCGATGCGCACGGGACCGTCGACGGGGCGCTTGTCGATGGCCGTCGTCCCCGACGCGGAGTCCGTGTAGTCCACTGCCCTGGCCCGGCCCACATTCACGCTCAACAAGGTCATGCGGGCACTTTACGGGGATACGGGGACACCCCTCGGAAGATATCCACAGGGCCCACTCCTCAAAGGATCGCCTGGACATTCGCCGCTTCACCCAAGATTCGCTTATGCTTGAGCGCATGATCGAGGCCCGCCACCTCCGCGTCCTGCGCGCCGTCGCCGCCACCGGCTCCTTCTCGGCCGCCGCGCGCGAACTGGGCTGCACCCAGCCCGCCGTCAGCCAGCAGATGAAGGCGCTCGAAACGTCCGCCGGCACCCCGCTGCTGATCCGTACGGGCCGCGAGATGCGCCTCACCCAGGCCGGCGAGGTCCTGGTCCGCCACGCCTCCGGCATCCTCGCGGGGCTCACCGCCGCCGAGGAGGAGGTCGCCGCCATCGCCGGGCTCCGGGCGGGCCGCGTCCGCCTGGTCTCCTTCCCCAGCGGCAGCTCCACCCTCGTCCCCACCGCCCTCGCGGCCCTGCGCGCCAAGCACCCCGGCACCCGGGTCTCCCTCGTCGAGGCCGAACCGCCGCGCTCGATCGAGATGCTCCGGGAGGGCGACTGCGACGTGGCCCTCGCCTTCCGGTACGGGGCGGGGCAGGCCGAGTGGGACGACCTCGTCGTCCGCCCGCTGCTCGCGGACCGTCTGGTGGGCCTGGTGCCCGAGGGGCACCGGCTCGCCGGGGCCGGCTCGGTCGGCATCGCCGAGCTCGCGGAGGAGTCCTGGATCGCGGGCTGCCCGCGCTGCCGCCGCCAGCTCGTGGACGTCTGCGAGGAGGCGGGCTTCACTCCCCGCATCGACTTCGCCACCGACGACTACCCGGCCGTGGTGGGCCTGGTCGGCGCCGGTCTGGGCGTCGCCGTCCTGCCCGAGCTCGCCATCGAGTCCGTACGGCCCAAGGGGGCCCGGACCGTGACCGTCGAGCCCGCGGTGGAGCGGGAGATCGTGGCGCTGACCCTGCCGGACCTGGCCCAGGTCCCGGCCGTCGCCGCCACGCTCGACGAACTCACCCGCGCCGCCACGCGCGCGTAGGCGACACCGCCACGCGCGCGTGGGCGCGACTCGCTCGTGTTCGGTTCAGGCTCGGTCGTTGTTGAGGAAACGTTCCTTCACATGCGCTCCACGATCGGGCGGCCCGCAGCCGCCGCTGATGTCGTCATGGACGTCACGGTGGTGACGGGTGCGGCCGTCGGTGCCGCCGTGATCAGGCGGTTCCGGGCGCGTCCCATGAGCTCTTCGCGTTCGTCCTCGGTGAGGCCGCCCCATACGCCGTAGGGCTCCCGCACGGCGAGTGCGTGTGCCGCGCACTCCGCGCGTACCGGGCACCGCATGCAGACCTCTTTCGCCGAGTTCTCGCGCGCACTCCGTGCCGCGCCGCGCTCTCCCTCAGGGTGGAAGAACAGGGAGCTGTCCACCCCGCGGCAGGCCGCGAGGAGTTGCCAGTCCCACAGATCGGCGTTGGGTCCGGGAAGGCGGGAGAAATCTGCCATTGCGCTAGTCCCCTTGAAACCGTGTCGAACGGGATAGGTGGGCGGGTGGATGGCTGATCGACCGGGGCTCCTCGGGCCCCGAGGTGTCGGGGAAGTACAACTACTGTCGAAGTAGATGTAAATATGACTCATTGCGAATCTAGCCACAGACACTGCAAAAAGGGAAGAAAACCCGCTAAATGGGGCATAGCTTTCGATGAAGGGCAGAAGGGCCGCGTCGCTCTCCTCCGCTTACGGCTCCTCACGTAGAGTGCCGAAGGCTGCCGTCCGACCCGTAACTCTTTCGAGTGACCGTCGTTGAGTGTGCGGAGGCGGTTGAAGGAACAAGCGATCGGGCAGGTGTCCGAGAGCGTCAATCGCACAGGTGACGATACGTACCAGCCCTGGAGGCTCAAGGTGACGCGCAACAGCTGCGAGAGCCACGGAGGTCAGTCATGACATCCGTCCTCGTCTGCGATGACTCCCCGCTTGCCCGAGAGGCGCTCCGGCGCGCGGTCGCGACCGTGCCCGGCGTCGAGCGCGTGACCACCGCGGCCAACGGCGAGGAAGTCCTCCGCCGCTGGGGCGCGGACCGCTCGGACCTGATTCTGATGGACGTACGCATGCCCGGTCTGGGTGGCGTGGAGACCGTCCGCAGGCTGCTCTCCGCGGACCCCGGCGCCCGGATCATCATGCTCACGGTCGCCGAGGACCTCGACGGCGTCGCTCTCGCGGTCGCCGCGGGTGCCCGTGGCTATCTGCACAAGGACGCCTCGCGCGCCGAACTGCGGGCCACCGTCACCCAGGCGCTCGCCGACCCGACCTGGCGGCTCGCCCCGCGCCGGCTCCGTTCGGCCGAGATGGGCGCCGCGCCCACGCTCACCGCGCGCGAGATCCAGGTCCTCGAAGGAATGAGCCACGGCCGGTCCAACGCGGAGATCGGGCGCGAGCTCTTCCTCTCGGAGGACACCGTGAAGACGCACGCCCGGCGCCTCTTCAAGAAGCTCGGCGCCTCGGACCGGGCGCACGCCGTCGCGCTGGGTTTCCGCTGGGGCCTGGTGCGCTGAATCGCAGGTCACCGGCCACATCCCCGTCCGCATCCGCGCCCGTCGCGGGGTGGACGGGGTGGGCTTGTGTCACTTCCCCGCGCGATGCCGCATCCTTGAGATGTGGAGTTCCTCGGGGACGAGTCGATCGAGCGGGAGGGGAGGGCGCGCGAGATGAGTACCGGCGCACCTGCTCATAACGCTTCGGTGCACAACTACGGACGCGGTGCCACGAACGCTGAAGCGTCGGGGCACCATGGAGCGATGCGCGACGACGAGACCGTGGGTTCCCCCATGCCTGCCGGGCAGGGGGAGATCGGCGCGCTCGTACGCCGCGCGGTCGAGGGCGACGCGCAGGCCACGCACGACCTGTTGGCGCGTGTGCACCCGCTCGCCCTGCGGTACTGCCGCACCCGCCTGAACCGGCTGCCCGGCGACGCCCGCCACTTCGTGGAGGACCTCGCCCAGGAGGTCTGCGTCGCCGTCCTCATGGCCCTGCCGCGCTACAAGGACACGGGCAGGCCCTTCGAGGCCTTCGTCTTCGCCATCGCCGGACACAAGGTCGCCGACCTCCAGCGGGCCGCCATGCGGCACCCGGGGTCCACGGCCGTGCCCTCCGACGAGATGCCGGAGCGGCCCGACGACTCCCTCGGTCCCGAGGAGCGCGCACTGCTCAGCGATGACGCCGAGTGGGCCAAGAAGCTGCTGGCCAACCTTCCGGAGAACCAGCGCGAGCTGCTCGTCCTTCGGGTCGCCGTCGGGCTGACCGCCGAGGAGACCGGGCAGATGCTCGGCATGTCCCCGGGGGCCGTCCGGGTCGCGCAGCACCGCGCGCTGAGCCGGCTCCGCGCGCTGGCCGAGCAGTAGCTGCCGAGCGGGGCTGTTACGCCGGGCAGTAAGCGTTGCCGAGGCCGATCAGCCCTTTCGTACACGTACAAACGTCCAAAGCTTCCGGCTGATCTTGATCGTGGAATGAGACACGGCTTCGGCCCGTTAGCATGGACATCCGCACCGATCAAGGCCATTTGGGGAAGGTGTCATGACTGCATACGTCGACGGAGTGCCCGAGAAATTCGCGACACTCGGGCTGACCTACGACGACGTGCTGCTGCTGCCGGGCGCGTCCGAGGTCCTCCCGAACGCGGTCGACACCTCGTCCCGCATCTCGCGCAACGTGCGCGTGAACATTCCGCTGCTGTCCGCGGCGATGGACAAGGTCACCGAGTCCCGCATGGCCATCGCCATGGCGCGGCAGGGCGGCGTCGGTGTCCTGCACCGCAACCTGTCGATCGAGGACCAGGTCAACCAGGTCGACCTCGTGAAGCGCTCCGAGTCCGGCATGGTGACCGACCCGATCACCGTCCACCCGGACGCGACGCTGGCCGAGGCCGACGCGCTGTGCGCCAAGTTCCGCATCAGCGGCGTCCCGGTGACCGACCCGGCGGGCAAGCTCCTCGGCATCGTCACCAACCGCGACATGGCCTTCGAGTCGGACCGCAGCCGCCAGGTGCGCGAGGTCATGACCCCGATGCCGCTCGTCACCGGCAAGGTCGGCATCTCCGGCGTCGACGCCATGGAGCTGCTGCGCCGCCACAAGATCGAGAAGCTGCCGCTCGTCGACGAGTCCGGCATCCTCAAGGGCCTCATCACGGTCAAGGACTTCGTCAAGGCCGAGAAGTACCCGCACGCGGCCAAGGACGCCGAGGGCCGGCTGCTCGTCGGCGCGGCCGTCGGCGCCAGCCCCGAGGCGCTGGAGCGCGCGCAGGGCCTGGCCGCGGCGGGCGTCGACTTCCTGATCGTCGACACGTCCCACGGCCACAACAGCAACGCCCTGAACTGGATGGCGAAGATCAAGTCCAGCGTCGGCGTCGACGTCATCGGCGGCAACGTCGCGACGCGTGACGGCGCGCAGGCCCTGATCGACGCCGGTGTCGACGGCGTCAAGGTCGGGGTCGGTCCCGGCTCCATCTGCACCACCCGCGTCGTCGCCGGCATCGGCGTCCCGCAGGTCACCGCCATCTACGAGGCGGCGCTCGCCGCCCGCGCGGCCGGCGTCCCGGTCATCGGCGACGGCGGCCTGCAGTACTCCGGCGACATCGGCAAGGCGCTCGCCGCCGGTGCCGACACGGTCATGCTGGGCAGCCTGCTCGCCGGGTGCGAGGAGTCCCCGGGCGAGCTGCAGTTCATCAACGGCAAGCAGTTCAAGTCGTACCGCGGCATGGGCTCGCTCGGCGCGATGCAGTCCCGCGGCCAGGGCCGGTCGTACTCGAAGGACCGCTACTTCCAGGCCGAGGTGGCCTCGGACGACAAGCTCGTCCCCGAGGGCATCGAGGGCCAGGTGCCCTACCGCGGCCCCCTGGCCAACGTCCTGCACCAGCTCGTCGGCGGTCTCCGCCAGACGATGGGCTATGTGGGTGCGGCCACCATCGAGGAGATGGAGTCCAAGGGCCGGTTCGTCCGGATCACGTCCGCGGGCCTCAAGGAGAGCCACCCGCACGACATCCAGATGACGGTCGAGGCGCCGAACTACAGCAGGAAGTAACACAGCGCGACGCGTGGGGGCGGTTCCGGCATGTGGCCGGAGCCGCCCCCCACGCTTGTGTCGGGGATACTGGTAGGCGCAGACGTAGAGGGAAAGGCCACACATCGTGACTGAGATCGAGATCGGGCGCGGCAAGCGCGGCCGCAGGGCGTACGCGTTCGACGACATCGCCGTCGTCCCGAGCCGGCGCACCCGGGACCCGAAGGAGGTCTCGATCGCCTGGCAGATCGACGCCTACCGTTTCGAGCTGCCGTTCCTGGCCGCTCCCATGGACTCGGTCGTGTCGCCGCAGACCGCCATCCGCATCGGCGAGCTGGGCGGCCTCGGCGTCCTGAACCTCGAAGGGCTCTGGACCCGGTACGAGGACCCGCAGCCGCTGCTCGACGAGATCGCGGAGCTGGACGAGGCCACCGCGACCCGTCGTCTGCAGGAGATCTACTCCGCCCCCATCAAGGAGGAGCTGATCGGGCAGCGCATCAAGGAGGTGCGCGACTCCGGTGTCGTCACCGCCGCCGCGCTCTCCCCGCAGCGCACCGCGCAGTTCTCCAAGGCCGTCGTCGACGCCGGCGTGGACATCTTCGTCATCCGCGGCACGACGGTCTCCGCCGAGCACGTCTCGGGCGCGGCCGAGCCGCTGAACCTGAAGCAGTTCATCTACGAGCTGGACGTCCCGGTCATCGTCGGCGGCTGCGCCACGTACACCGCGGCCCTGCACCTGATGCGCACCGGCGCGGCGGGCGTCCTCGTCGGCTTCGGCGGCGGCGCGGCGCACACCACGCGCAACGTGCTGGGCATCCAGGTCCCGATGGCGACCGCGGTCGCCGACGTGGCCGCGGCCCGCCGCGACTACATGGACGAGTCCGGCGGCCGGTACGTCCACGTCATCGCCGACGGCGGTGTCGGCTGGTCGGGCGACCTGCCGAAGGCGATCGCCTGTGGCGCCGACTCCGTCATGATCGGCTCCCCGCTGGCCCGCGCCACGGACGCGCCCGGCAAGGGCCACCACTGGGGCATGGAGGCCGTCCACGAGGACGTGCCGCGCGGCAAGCTGGTCGACCTGGGCATCGTCGGCACCACCGAGGAGATCCTCGCGGGCCCGTCGCACATCCCGGACGGTTCGATGAACTTCTTCGGCGCCCTGCGCCGGGCGATGGCGACGACGGGCTACACGGAGCTCAAGGAGTTCCAGCGCGTCGAGGTCACCGTCGCGGACGCGCAGCACAAGCGCTGACGTTCGTCCGGTACGCCGAAGGGCCCCGCACCGGGTGGTGCGGGGCCCTTCCGCGTACGTACACGGACGTGCGGACGCGGGGGTCAGGCGGAGACCTTCTTGGTGATGATGAAGCCCTCGTAGCCGGCGATGCCGAAGAAGAGCAGGTCCATGGCCCCGAGCTCCTCCTTCCACGCCTGGAAGAGGTCGGAGAAGTGCGTGGTGAGGACCTCGGTCACGGTCGGGGCCTGGTACGGCGTCTCCAGCTCGGCCCACCAGCTGATCATCAGGGCGTAGCCGAAGAGCTGGCCCGCGAAGACGCCCAGCAGGGCGAGCGGCACGCCCGCGAACGGCAGGACCGGGTGGGAGCCGCCCACCTTGCCGAGGGCGAAGCCGACCAGCGCGCCGACGGCGAGCGCGAGGATGCCGAGCTGGGTGTAGCTGCCGTCCTCGTCGGCCATGGCGCGCATGATGCCGCCCAGGACGAGTGCGCCGACGACGGCGGCGGCGACGCCGGCGAGCAGGCCGAGGCCCAGGTTGTTTCGGGCCGGGGCGGGCGGCGGGGCGGCCGGGTACGGGCCGGGTACGCCGCCGTCGGCGAACGGGTTGCCGGACGGCGGCGGAACGGGCTGGCTCATGGTGTGGATCCCCCCAGGGACGTGGACGCACGGCTGTGCGAACAGGAGGCCCGGAGGTTAGCAGCCCCCTGTGACGGTGCCACAGGGGGTTTCGCGTGCGCCGGTGCGGCTCAGAGGCGGTGGGCCGCACCGCCGGGGGTGGCGCCCCGGGTGTCGAGGAGGAGTTGGGCCTTCACCGAGAGGCCCTGGAGGTCGTACGTGCGGTGGTGCTGGAGCAGCACCGTCAGGTCGGCGTGGGCGGCGGCCTCGTAGAGGGAGTCGGCCCGGGGGACGGGGAGTTCGCGGACGCGCCAGTCGGGGACGTGCGGGTCGTGGTAGCTGACGGCCGCGCCCAGGTCCATGAGGCGGCGGGCGATCTCGTCGGCGGGGGAGCCCTGACGGTCCGGGAGATCGGGTTTGTACGTGATCCCGAGCAGCAGGATCCGCGCTCCGCGGGCCGACTTGCCGTGCTCGTTGAGGAGGGTGGCGGCGCGCTGGACGACGTACTGCGGCATGCGTTCGTTGACCTGGCCGGCGAGTTCGACGAGACGGAGCGGGCGGTGGGCGCCGATGGTGTCGACGGAGACGCCGTGGCCGCCGACGCCGGGGCCCGGGCGGAAGGCCTGGAAGCCGAAGGGCTTGGTCTCGGCGCAGCGGATGACGTCCCAGAGGTCGACGCCGAGTTCGTGGCAGAGGACCGCCATCTCGTTGACGAGGGCGATGTTGACGTGCCGGAAGTTGGTCTCCAGGAGCTTGACCGTCTCGGCCTCGCGCGGCCCGCGCGCGCGGACCACCTTGTCGGTGAGACGCCCGTAGAAGGCCGCGGCGGACTCCGTGCACGCCGGGGTGAGGCCGCCGATGACCTTGGGGGTGCCGGCGTAGCCGTGGGTGCGGCTGCCGGGGTCGAGGCGGCCGGGGGAGTACGCGAGGTGGAAGTCGCGGCCGGCGCGGAGTCCCGAGCCCGCTTCGAGGACCTCGCGGAGGGGGCCCTCGGTGGTGCCCGGCGGGACGGGGGATTCGAGGAGGACGGTGGTGTGGGGGCGCAGTCGGGCGGCGAGGGCGCGGGCCGCGTCGGTGACGGCGGTGAGGTCGAGGGTGCGGTCGGGGCCTAGGGGGGTCGGCGCGCAGAGGACGGCGGTGCGGACGCGGCCGAGTTCGGCGGTGTTCGTGGTGGGCCGGAAGCCTCCCGCGAGCATCCGGCGGATCTCCGGGGCGGTGAGCGAGCCGTCGACCGGGGACCGGCCGGCGGCGAGTTCGGCGACGGGGCGGGGGTCGGTGTCGTAGCCGATGGTGTCGATGCCTGCGGCGGTGGCGGCCTGGGCGAGGGGGAGTCCGTGGTGGCCGAGGCCGATGACGGCGAGATCAGCGGGCATGGGGGGTGGGCCGTCCTTCCCAGTAGCCGGAGGGGACGCGAGGCGCAACCCCGGTGGACAGAACGGGGTGAACGCAATGTCAGACTAGGCGTAAATATGACCGATATGCGGCATTGTGCGGCCGAAGGTCGCCGAGTGTTATCCGTGAAGGTCGCCGAGTGTTATCCACAGGGTGACGGCGAGGCGGTGGCTGAAGTCACCGATGCGGGCCAGAATCGAAACCGGGAACGGCACGGGGGACGACGGGAGGCGGCAACCGTGAGGACAGCGACACTGGGACCGGCCGAGCGCGCCGAGGCGCTCACGGCCATGGCGGAGCGCGAGTTGGACGTGCTGGTCGTCGGCGCGGGTGTGGTCGGCGCGGGGATCGCCCTCGACGCCGTCACGAGAGGCCTCTCCACCGGCATCGTCGAGGCCCGCGACTGGGCCTCCGGCACGTCGAGCAGGTCCAGCAAGCTCATCCACGGCGGCCTGCGGTACCTGGAGATGCTGGACTTCGCGCTGGTGCGGGAGGCTCTCAAGGAGCGCGGACTGCTCCTGGAGCGGCTCGCACCCCACCTGGTGAAGCCCGTCCCCTTCCTCTACCCGCTCCAGCACAAGGGCTGGGAGCGGTTCTACGCGGGCTCGGGCGTCGCGCTGTACGACGCGATGTCCCTCTCCTCCGGACACGGCCGCGGCCTGCCCGTCCACCGCCACCTCTCCCGGCGGAACGCCCTGCGGGTCGCGCCCTGCCTCAAGAAGGACGCCCTGGTCGGCGCCCTCCAGTACTACGACGCCCAGATGGACGACGCCCGCTTCGTCACGACGCTCGTCCGCACGGCCGCCGCCTACGGCGCGAAGGCCGCCAGCCGGGCCCGGGTCGTCGGCTTCCTCCGCGAGGGCGAGCGGGTCGTCGGCGCGCGCGTCCAGGACGTCGAGTCCGGCGGCGCGTACGAGATCCGGGCCAAGCAGATCGTCAACGCCACCGGGGTGTGGACGGACGACACCCAGGCCCTGATCGGCGAGCGCGGCCAGTTCCACGTCCGTGCCTCGAAGGGCATCCATCTGGTCGTGCCCAAGGACCGCATCCACTCGACCACCGGACTCATCCTGCGCACCGAGAAGTCCGTGCTGTTCGTCATCCCCTGGGGGCGGCACTGGATCGTCGGCACCACCGACACCGACTGGGACCTCGACAAGGCCCACCCGGCCGCGTCCAGCGCCGACATCGACTACCTCCTGGAGCATGTGAACACCGTGCTCCAGACCCCGCTCACCCGGGACGACGTCCAGGGCGTCTACGCGGGCCTGCGGCCCCTGCTCGCGGGCGAGTCGGACGCCACGAGCAAGCTCTCGCGCGAGCACACCGTCGCCCACCCGGTCCCCGGCCTCGTCGTGGTGGCCGGCGGCAAGTACACGACGTACCGCGTCATGGCCAAGGACGCGGTCGACGAGGCGGTCCACGGCCTCGACCAGCGCGTGGCCGCCTGTGTCACCGAGGACATCCCGCTCCTCGGCGCCGAGGGCTACCGGGCCCTGTGGAACGCCCGGGCGAGAACGGCCGCCAGGACCGGGCTGCACGTCGTCCGGGTCGAGCATCTCCTCAACCGGTACGGGTCGCTGACGGAGCAGATCCTCGACCTGATCGCCCGGGACCCCGGCCTCGGGCAACCGCTCGCGGCGGCCGACGACTACCTGCGCGCCGAAATCGTCTACGCCGCCTCGCACGAGGGCGCGCGCCACCTCGACGACGTCCTCACCCGGCGGACCAGGATCTCCATCGAGACCTTCGACCGCGGCACGCGCAGCGCGCGCGAGTGCGCGGAGCTGATGGCACCCGTCCTGGGCTGGGACGCCCACCAGATCGACAAGGAGGTCGAGCACTACGAGAAGAGAGTGCAGGCCGAACGCGAGTCGCAGCGGCAGCCCGACGACCTGACGGCGGACGCCGCACGGCTCGGAGCGCCGGACATCGTGCCGATCTGACGGCCCGTTTCCGGCGGGAGGTCCGTGTCGTCCGGAATCCTGCGGGAACCTGAGGGGTGTCCGGGGGCGTCGTCATCCCGGAGTACGGACCCGGGGGCGGCACCGGTCCCGAGGTGAGGGACAATGGCCTCTCTTCCAGGGCGGGTTACCGCATCGCGCGGGAAGCGGCAGACGCGGCGGAGAACAGGGATCGCAGAGGGGACGCATGTCGGAGGCGGAGCAGTCGCGGGACACGGCGAAGGACCCTCGGCGGGACGCCGCCGCGGGGGCCGCGACCGACGGCGACCGAGGGGCGGTCCCGGCCGCGCGCGAGGCGGAGCGGGACCCGCGGGACGCGAAGGACGCGCAGGTCACGGACGTGGTGACGGACGCGGAGGACGCCGTGGATGACGCGGGAGCCAAGGCAGTCGAGGGCTCGGGCGGTGCCGGAGACGGCGGCGCCGGGAGCACGGGCGGCTCGAAGGGTGACGCGGCGGGCGAGCCTCGCGACGCCGTCCCCGACGAGCCCCGGGACGCCGTCCCGGGCGGGGTGTCCGGCGAACCGGCCGGCGCGCCGGGCCGGCTGCGGGGCACCGAGCCGTCGACCGGCAGGGCCGGCTTCGGCGCCGGGGACGGCGACGGCGGCACCGGACGCGCCGAGCGCGGCAGTGCCTTCGGCGGCGACCGGATGCGCAAGGACCCGGTGACCGAGGGCAGGCTGCTCGCCGGCCGCTACCGGCTGGGCGTGGTCCTCGGGCGCGGCGGCATGGGCACCGTGTGGCGCGCGGTCGACGAGACCCTGGGCCGCACCGTCGCCGTCAAGGAGCTCCGCTTCCCCACCAGCATCGACGACGACGAGAAGCGACGCCTCATCACCCGGACCCTGCGCGAGGCCAAGGCCATCGCCCGGATCCGCAACAACGGCGCCGTGACCGTGTACGACGTCGTCGACGAGGACGACCGTCCCTGGATCGTCATGGAGCTCATCGAGGGCAAGTCCCTCGCCGACGCCGTCCGTGAGGACGGCACGCTCACGCCCCACCGCGCGGCCGAGGTCGGCCTCGCCATCCTCGACGTCCTGCGCTCCGCGCACCGCGAGGGCATCCTCCACCGCGACGTGAAGCCGTCGAACGTGCTGATCGCCGAGGACGGCCGCGTCGTCCTGACGGACTTCGGCATCGCCCAGGTCGAGGGCGACCCCTCGATCACCTCCACCGGCATGCTCGTCGGCGCGCCCTCCTACATCTCGCCGGAGCGCGCCCGCGGCCACAAGCCCGGACCGGCCGCCGACCTGTGGTCGCTCGGCGGCCTCCTGTACGCGGCGGTCGAGGGCAGCCCGCCGTACGACAAGGGCTCCGCCATCGCCACCCTCACGGCGGTCATGACCGAGCCGGTCGACCCGCCGAAGAACGCGGGACCCGAGCTGGAGCAGGTCATCTACGGCCTGCTCGCCAAGGACCCGGCCCAGCGCCTCGACGACGCCCGCGCGCGGGTCCTGCTGCGGGCCGTGCTCGACGCCCCCGCCGCCGCGCCGAAGGTCTCTCCCGAGGCCACCATGGCCATTCCGTTCCCGCCGCGACCCGAGCGGACCCCGGTGGCCCCGGCCGCCGACCGGGACGCGACGCCCGAGGCGACCGCCGGTGTCGACCGCGTACGAGGCGCGCTGAAGTCCGTGCGCAACGCGGCGGCCTCCGCGAAGGCCGAGCCGAAGCCGAAGCCCGCCGTGCCGGTGCAGGGCGGCGGCCGGCAGGCCCCGGCCCGTGCGTCGCTGACCGACGTGGTGCCGCGCCGCACGCTGATCATCATCGCCGCGGTCGCCGTCCTCGCCCTGCTCGGGACGATCCTGGCGGTCTCCCTCAACGGCGGCGGCGACGAGGGCAACGAGGGCAAGGGCACCGGCGGCACGACGGCCTCGGCCGGCGCGTCCGGCGGCGGCGCCGACGGGTCCGGTGGATCCGAGGGCTCCGGCGGCAAGGGCCAGACGCCGGGCGGCCCCGGCCAGCAGGGCGGCGCACAGCCCGGCGGCACCGGCTCCAACGGCTCGACGGGCGACACGGGCACGACGGGGACGACCACCGGAACGACGACGGGCACGACGGTCGGGACGACCACCGGGCAGGGCGGCACCACGCCGTCCGGCAAGCCCAGCGGCGGCACCGGCGCGCAGCTGCCCGCCGGCTACGCCCTCGTCACCAACTCCAAGCTGCACTTCTCGATGGCGATGCCCGCCGGCTTCAAGCCCCGCCCGATACCGGGATACGACCTCGGGGTCATCTTCAGCGAGAGCGGCGGCTTCCCGCGCGTCCAGGTCGACTTCAACGACAGCCCGAAGGACAACGCGGAGAGCGCCTGGGCGCTGGCCAAGGCGGGCGTGGCCGTCACCAGCCAGGACTACGAGCACATCGGCATCAAGCCCGTCTCGTACAAGGGCTACCCGACGGTCGCGGACTGGGAGTTCAAGCGGACGCAGAAGGGCATGACCGTCCGCGTGCTCAACCGCGGCTTCAAGGTGGACGACACGCACGGCTACTCCATCATGATCACCTGCAAGGCCGACGAGTGGGACGGCGCGGAGTGCCGGACGCTGCGGGAGACGGCGTTCGCGACGTTCAGCCCCAAGGACTGACCGGCGCCACGTATCGTGAGAGCTCGTGGACCGTACGCAGTCGACAATTGCCGCTAACTGCACGGTGCCGGACCGGAATTGACGGACTCGTGTGATCCGACGGATCCGCGGGTCCACGGGGGACAGCGTGCGCGCGTGGGGAGGCGTCGTGGACGACTACGCGGGAAGGGTGCTGGCGGACCGCTACCGCCTGCCGCTGCCGCCGACCGGCGCGGAGGCGGGCGCGGGCCCGGACGCGTACGACTTCGCCGAGACGCGTGCCTTCGACACGTACAGCGGGCAGGAGGTCCTGGTCCGCCAGGTGCCGCTGCCGGAGTTCGTCGACGCCGAGGTGCTCGACGGCGCGGACGGTCCCGCCCAGGCCTACGGGAGCGCGGGGCGGGCGACCCGCCGACCGGCCGAGCCCGTCGTGCGCCGGGCCATCGAGGCCGCCCAGGCCGCCGCGCAGATCCCCGACCATCCGCTCCTCGACCAGGTCTTCGACGTCTTCGCGGAAGCCGGGTCGCTGTGGATAGTGAGCGAGGTCGTGGCCGCCAGGCCGCTCGCCGCGCTCCTCGCCGAGCAGCCCCTGAGCCCGTACCGCGCGGCCGAGATCGGCGCTGACGTCCTCACCGCCCTGCGCGCGCTCCACGCCCACGGCTGGGTCCACCGGAATATCACCTCCCGGACCGTGCTCGTCTGCGACGACGGCCGGGTGGTCCTCACGGGCCTCGCCGTGGGCGCCGCGGAGGAGGCCCTGTGCGGCTACGCGCCCGTGCCGGAGCCGGGGGACGAGGGGCGGGAGTTCGGGGCGAGGTACGGCGCCGGGGCGGCGCCCGGGACGGGCTCCGGTTTCGCGTCCCGCGAGTTCGAGCCCGACTTCCCGCTCGCGCCCGAGCCCGAGTTCGCCGAGGTGTACAGCTCCGACCTGTACGAGGCCGAGGTCTACGAGGAGACCGAGGAGGAGGACGCGGAGGAGGCCGAGGAAGCCGAGGAAGCCGAGGTCTACGAGGAGGCCCTGTACGGGGCGGACTCGGACGAGGAGCTTCTCGGCGAGACGGGCGACGACTTCGGGCCCGAGCCGTACGGGTCCGACTCGTACGGGACTGACGCGTACGGGTCCGATTCGTACGGGACTGACGTGTATGGCGGCGGGAGCTACGGCGGCGAGTTCGACCCCGCCGGTTCCGACCCGGACGGTTCCGACGCGCCCGGATCCGACGTGTCCGGAGACGACGCTTCCGGATCCGGCGCGTACGGGCGTGAGCCCTACGGCGTCGACCCGTACGGTGCGGGGGCGAGGGCCTCGGCCGAGCCCCGGGCCGGGGCGGAGCCCCCGGCCGCCGCCACGCCGCCCACCGCCGACGTGCGGGCCGCGCGGGCCGGGGCCATCGCCGCGTACCGCGCGGGGGCCCGTGCCGCGGCGCGGCTCGGCGAATCGGGGGCGCTCCCCGTCCAGCGCTCCGCGCCGACGGATCCCCCCGCCGCACCCACACCCCCGCCGCCCGCCCCGGTGCCCGCGTCCGGCGCGCCCGAGCCGCAGTGGTGGTCGCAGACGGCGGACGACGACGAGGACGACGACGAGGACGACGAGGGCGGCGGTACGGCGTACCGCGGCCCGCAGGCCGGTCCTCCGCCGCGCGTCCACCTGGCCGGGAACTGGAGCGACGGGCCGCACGCCGCGCGCGACGGCTCCGGACCGATCCCCGCGGGCGGCTCCGGCCCCGTGCTGCCCGGCTCGGGCCGCCCGGCGCTGCCCGCCGGCTACACGGCCGCGACCCCGGACCCCGCGAGCCTCCCGGTGCCCGCCGGCGCCCCCGGGCCGCCCGAGCGCGTCGCCGTACCGGCCCAAGCCCACCGCGGCCCCACCACGCGCCTCGACGCCGAGAGGGCGCGCCAGACCCGGATCGCCGTCGTCGGTGCGGTCACCGAGCGCTGGGCGCCCGAGCAGGCCGGTCCCGTGCACGAGAACTGGCGGCTCGCCCCGCCGATCGGCCCCGCCACCGACCTGTGGGCGCTGGGCGCGCTCCTCTACCGGGCCGTCCAGGGCCACGCCCCCTACCCGGAGGACAGCGCAGCCGAGCTCGTCCAGCTGGTCTGCGCCGAGCCGCCCGCCTTCGCCGAGGAGTGCGGGCCGCTGCGCCCGATCGTGGAGTCCCTGCTGCGCCAGGACCCCACCGAGCGCCCCGACTTCGAGGAGCTGCGCGGCTGGCTGCGCTCCCTCGTGCGCTCGGCCCCGGAGCCCGAGGCGGGCCTCGGAGTCGTACCGCTGCCGTCCTTCGACGAGACGCGGCTGCCGATCGTGCGCCGCCGCGGCGAGTTGGTGCGCCGGCGCCGCAAGGGAGCGGGCACCGCAGCCGGTCGGCACCGGCACAAGCGGGGCAAGGACCCCCGCCCCGCGCCGCCCGCGGCGGCCTTGCACGAGGCCGGTCCCGAGGTCGCGCACGACAGCGGGTACGACAGCGGGTACGACAGCGGGTACGCCGACACGCGGGCGGAGTACCAGGAGGAGATCCCCCAGCGCGCGCCCCGCGCTCCCAGGACCCCGCGCGCGCCCCGCAACCCCGCCCGGGGCGACGGCTCGCCGCGCGCCCTCGGCCGTACGCTGCTGCTCCTCGTCCTGCTCCTGCTCGGCGGGGCCGTGGCGTACGCGGTCTTCTTCCTGCCGGGCGAGGGGGAGCCGGGCGCGGGCACTCCGACGGCCGGTCAGTCCCCGCGTACCAACGCGCCCACGGGCGCCCCGTCCGCGACCACGGACGCGCCCGCCGAACCGTCGACCGAGCCGTCGACCGAGCCGTCCTCCAAGCCCACCAAGCCCTACACCACCCCACCCCCGGCGGATCCGTCGGGCCCCGCCCTGGCCGCCGGGTACACCCTGCGCCAGGACCCGGAGGGCTTCCGGATCGGGGTCCCGAACGGCTGGCGGCGCAGCCCGGTCAACGACGCCGGGCAAGTGCGCTACACGGGCGGCGATTTCACGATGATCGTGGTCCCGGGCAGGGACTCGGTCGCCGACCACGGATCCGACCCGCTGGAGTACCAGAACACCAGGGAGCGCGAGCTGGAGCCGTTGCGCGCGTCCAGTTGGTCCGGTACGGAGTCGTCCCGCCGGGTCGACATCGGCACGACGGCGACGGCCACGGGCAGTTACTGGTGGCTGGACAGCACCGGGCGTCAGGTCTCCGTCAGGAACCTCGCCGTCATCTCCGGCGGCCGCTACCACGTCGTGGTGGTCATCGGCCCGAACAGCGAGCGGGACAAGGTCTCCGAGATCTACGACGAGGCCACGAAGGGCTTCCGCCCGGGACGCTGACCCGTCCGGGGCGCTGACCCGTCCGGGGCGGTGCGCGGACCGGCCGCGATACCGGGCCGTCACCGGCCCCTGGTCACAGTGCTGTTCCTATGGCAGCCCCGAGGTTCCGCACCGCCCGCCCCCCTCCGTAACCTGTCACCCGAAGGAACGGGCGGGGGCAAGTGGAACATTCTCAGAGCACAGGAGCGGGGTTGTTGCTCGCGGGTCGTTACCGGCTCGGCGAGTGCATCGGACGCGGCGGTATGGGCAAGGTCTGGCGCGCGCACGACGAGGTGCTGCACCGCGTGGTCGCGGTGAAGGAGCTGACGGCGGGTCGGTTCGTGGCGGAGGCCGACCGGCTCGTGCTGCACGCGCGGACGCAGAAGGAAGCCAGGGCCGCCGCGCGGATCACCCACCCGGGCGTGGTCACCGTCCACGACGTCCTGGAGCACGACAGCCGTCCGTGGATCGTCATGCAGTACGTCGACGGGCCCTCGCTCGCCGACGCCGCCAAGGAGACGGGCGCGCTCGAACCCCGTGAGGCGGCCAGGGTCGGGCTGCACGTCCTCGGCGCGCTGCGCGCCGCGCACGCGGCCGGGGTGCTGCACCGCGACGTCAAGCCGGGCAACGTCCTGCTGGCGCGGGACGGGCGCGTACTGATCACCGACTTCGGGATCGCGGCGATCGAGGGGGACTCGACGATCACGCGTACGGGGGAGATCGTCGGTTCCATCGACTATCTGGCGCCCGAGCGGGTACGGGGCGGCGATCCCGGTCCCGCCTCCGACCTCTGGTCCCTCGGGGCCACGTTGTACACGGCGGTGGAGGGGACCTCGCCGTTCCGCCGGACCTCTCCGATCAGCACGATGCAGGCCGTGGTGACGGAGGAGCCGCCGTACCCGGAGCAGGCGGGGCCGCTCGCGCCCGTCATCGTGGCGCTGCTGCGCAAGGATCCGGGCCACCGTCCGCGCGCGGACGAGGCCGAGCGGATGCTGCTCGACGCGATGGAGGGACGGACGCCGCAGGCGGCGCAGGCGTACGTGCCGACGCAGCGCGTGGCGAGGGAGGGCCTGACGACGGGCCCGGTCGGGGGAGACCGGACGACCGCGGGCGACGAGGCGGGTACGGCGGACTCCACGGGCTCGTCCGCGGGCTCGGCGGGCTCGTCCGGCGCGTCCGCGGACTCGGCGGACACGGGGAGCACGGGCGGGAAGCCCGGCCGGCCCCGGACGTCCACGGCACCGTGGCCGCACCCGGCCAACGAGCCCCGGTCGGCCCACGGCCACCAGCCGGCGCAGTCACCTCCCACCCTGCTCCCCTCCACCCCCGCGTCTTCGGGCGGCCGGGGCCGCTGGCGCACCGTCGTCCTCGCGGCCCTGCTCGCCGGTGCCGTCGCGGGCGGCGCCGTCTTCGCGGCCATGCAGTACGCGGGCGGCGACCGTGACGGCGGCGGCGGCGGACGGACCACGGCCACCGGCCCGGCCCCCTCCACCAAGGGCACCGGGACCGGCATCCCGGACGGCTGGCACCGCGTCGTCGACCCGAAGGGCTTCAGCCTCCTCGTACCGAAGGGCTGGAAGCGGCAGACGGCGGGCGACCAGGTCGACTACACCCCGGACAACGGCAACCACCGCATCCGGATCAGCGTCGACAAGAGCCCCGACTTCGAGAACCCGTACATGCACGCCCTCGACCTGGAGCGCGTCCTGCAGAAGCGGATGGACTACACCCGGCACAAGCTCGGCCAGGTCACCTACCGCGACCAGGTCCGGTCCGTCCAGTGGGAGTTCAGCTGGACGGAGAAGAAGGAGTTCCCCGGGCCGCGGCACGCGATCGACCTCATGTACTACGAGGACGACGGCACGGAGTACGCCCTGTACATGTCCTCGCCGGAGTCGAGCTGGGAGACCACCCGCGAGCAGTTCGACATCGTCGTCCAGCACTGGCGGGCGCCGGGCGACTGAATCCTCCGGAAAAATCTCCTGAGGGGGTCTGCGGGGCCTGCCCGCAGCCATAAGCCGCTGATCAGGGCTTATGTGCCAGTGATCGCTGGCGCGATGTGTGCAGCCGGTGAAAACGCGTTACCGACGGGTACCCAAAGGGCGGAACGCCGCCTACGCTCGCCCTCATGACGGACTCGCAGGCCCCCGCCGCCCCCTCGGTTCCCGACGCCCCCGCCGCGCAGGACGGAGCGGCCGCGCCCGCCGGCGCGACCAACCCGGTCGCGCCCGCGCCCGCCGGCGTGCGGACCGCCGCCGACGTCGTGACGCCCGAGGTGGCCGCCCGGCTCGTCCGCGGGGTCGTCGGCTCCGGCCGTACCGCCAACCACACCCCCTTCACCGGGGAGAAGCTGGCGGAGCTGCCCGAGTCCACCCCCGAGGACGTCGCCGAGGCCTTCGCGCGCGCCCGCGCCGCCCAGCCGGCCTGGGCCGCCACCCCGGTCAAGGCCCGCGCCGCCGTCCTCCTCCGCTTCCACGACCTCGTCCTCCAGCGACAGTCCGAGGTCCTCGACCTCATCCAGCTGGAGACGGGCAAGGCGCGCCTCCACGCCCACGAGGAGGTCCAGGCGGTCTCCGTCGCGGCCCGCCACTACGGCCGCAAGGCCGCCTCTTACCTGCGCGCCAAGCGCCACACGGGAGTCGTACCGACCCTCACCAAGGTCACCGAGCTGCGCCAGCCGCGCGGGGTCGTCGGCCAGATCGCGCCCTGGAACTACCCGCTGGAGCTCTCCGTCGGCGACGCGCTCCCCGCCTTCGTCTCGGGCAACGCGGTCGTCATGAAGCCCGACACCGAGACCGCGCTCACCGCACTGTGGGCCCGTGACCTGCTCGTCGAGGCCGGGCTGCCCGCCGAGGTCTTCCAGGTCGTCCTGGGCGAGGGCCCGGTCGTCGGCCCCGAGGTCGTCAAGCACGCCGACTACGTCTCCTTCACCGGCTCCACCCGCACCGGCCGCGAGGTCGCCCAGGGCGCGGCGGCCCGGCTCGTCGGTGTCTCCCTCGAACTCGGCGGCAAGAACGCGATGCTCGTCCTGAAGGACGCCGACATCGAGAAGGCCGCCGCCGGAGCCGTCCGCGCCTGCTTCTCCTCCGCGGGACAGCTCTGCATCTCCATCGAGCGGCTGTACGTCCACGAGTCGATCGCCGACGCCTTCCTCGACCGCTTCGCCGCCCGCACCAAGGCCATGCGGCTCGGCAGCTCCCTCGCGTACGGGGCGGACATGGGCTCCCTCGTCGGCGACCGGCAGCTGGAGACGGTCACGAAGCACGTCGAGGAGGCCGTCGCCAAGGGCGCCAGGCTCGTCGCCGGCGGCGTCGCCCGCCCCGACATCGGCCCCCTCTTCTACGAGCCGACCATCCTCGACGGCGTCGAGGCCCCGATGGCCGTCTGCTCCGAGGAGACCTTCGGCCCGGTCGTCTCGATCTACCGCTTCACGGACGAGGACGAGGTCGTCGACCTCGCCAACGCCACCCCGTACGGCCTGAACTCCTCCGTCTGGACGAAGGACTCGCGCCGCGGCCACGCCGTCGCGGCCCGGCTGCGCACCGGCACCGTCAACATCAACGAGGGGTACGCGCCGGCCTACGGCAGCGTGCAGTCCCCGATGGGCGGCATGAAGGACTCCGGGCTCGGCCGCCGCCACGGATCGGAGGGCATCCTCAAGTACACCGAGGCCCAGACCGTCGCCCAGCAGCGGCTGATGCCGCTCGCGCCGTCCTTCGGCATGGACGACGAGAAGTACGCCGCCGTGATGAGCCTGTCCCTGAAGGCGATGAAGGCCCTGCGCCTGCGCTGACGCCCGGACGCCGCCCCGGGCCGGACCCCGGGCCGGGCTCCCGACCGCTACCGCCCCTTTCCGCCCTTTCCGTACGAGGAGAGCCATGACCGCGGTACCCCCTACCCAAAATCAGGAGCAGGCGGAGGACGACGCGTACGACTACGACGTCCTCGTGGTCGGCTCCGGCTTCGGCGGTTCGGTCACCGCCCTCCGGCTCACCGAGAAGGGCTACCGGGTCGGCGTCCTGGAGGCCGGGCGCCGCTTCACCCGCGCGACCCTGCCGAAGAACTCCTGGGACGTGAAGAACTTCCTGTGGGCCCCGGCCCTCGGTCTCTACGGCATCCAGCGCATCCACCTGCTGGGCAACGTGATGGTGCTCGCGGGCGCGGGCGTCGGCGGCGGCTCCCTCAACTACGCCAACACCCTCTACGTACCGCCCAAGCCGTTCTTCGACGACCCGCAGTGGAAGGGCATCACCGACTGGCAGGACGAGCTGCGGCCGTACTACGACCAGGCGCAGCGGATGCTCGGCGTGCGGCTCAACCCGACGACGACCCCCTCGGACGTGCACCTCAAGGCGGCCGCGCAGGCCATGGGCATCGGCGACACCTTCCACATGGCGCCGGTCGGGGTCTTCTTCGGTGACGGCAAGGACGCCGTCGGCGGGGAGGGGGGCGGCACGGCGAAGGCGAAGCCGGGCGGGGAGGTCGCCGACCCGTACTTCGGCGGCGCCGGCCCGGCCCGGCGCGCCTGCACCGAGTGCGGCGAGTGCATGACGGGCTGCCGCCACGGCGCCAAGAACACCCTGAACGAGAACTACCTGCACCTCGCCGAGAAGGCGGGGGCCACCGTCCACCCCATGACCACGGTCGTCACCGTCACCGAGGACTCGCGGGGCGGCTACGCGGTGCAGACCCTCCCCACCGACAACCGGAAGAAGGGGAAGGGCCGGACCTTCCGCGCCCGCCGCGTGGTGATCGCGGCCGGTACGTACGGCACGCAGACCCTGCTGCACCGGATGAAGGACGGCGGGCTGCTGCCCCGGATCTCGCAGCGGCTCGGCGAGCTCACCCGTACCAACTCCGAGGGCCTGGTCGGCGCGCAGACCACCGACCGGCGCTACCGCAAGCGGCACGGCAAGGCGAAGGCCGACTTCACCAAGGGCGTCGCCATCACCTCCTCGATCCACCCCGACGCGAACACCCACATCGAGCCGGTGCGGTACGGCAAGGGCTCCAACTCCATGGGCGGACTGACCGTCCTCCAGGTGCCCTACGGGGCCCACCGGGTGCGCAACTGGTTCCTCAACCTGCTCCGGCACCCGACGCTCGCCGCCCGCTCGCTCTCCAACTGGCACTGGTCGGAGCGGACCATCATCGGGCTGGTCATGCAGTCCCTGGACAACTCCCTGACGACCTACCGCAAGCCCGGCGGACTCGGAAAGGGCCTGCTCACGGCCCGCCAGGGGCACGGCGCGCCGAACCCGGTCCAGATCCCGGAGGCCACCCGGGCCGCGACCCTCCTCGCCGAGGAGATCAACGGCTTCGCCGGCTCCAACGTCGGCGAGCTGATGGGCACCCCGCTCACCGCCCACTTCCTGGGCGGCTGCCCGATCGGCGCCGATGCCGCGTCCGGCGTCATCGACCCGTACCACCGGCTCTTCGGCCACCCGGGGATCTCTGTCGTCGACGGGGCGGCCGTCTCCGCCAACCTCGGCGTGAACCCGTCCCTGACGATCACGGCGCAGGCGGAGCGGGCGATGTCCTTCTGGCCGAACAAGGGCGAGGAGGACCCGCGGCCGCGGCAGGGAGAGGCGTACGTACGGCTCGCGGCGGTCGAGCCGAAGTCGCCGGCGGTCCCGGCCGGGGCCTTCGGCGCCCTGCGGCTGCCGTTCCTGGGGATCCCGGCGGTCCCGCCGAAGAAGGACCCGGAGAGCCGGGCGTGAGCCGGGCATGAGCCAAGCGTGAGCCAGGCATGAGAAAAGGCGCTGCACCCCCCTCCGAGTGCAGCGCCTTTCCTGCTTTTGGTGATGCTGCATAGATGACCCGCGACCGACGGGATTGGTTGTAGCGGTTGCACAGGATCTTCGTGTGACGCGCGTCACGCTGGAGCTTCGGGAGGTGCGGGCGCACGGGAAAGGGCCCCGTGCCGCGATTCCGGTCGCGGTACGGGGCCCTTTGGCGTCGGCGCCGGGGGGTTGCGCCGAGCGGAGAGAAACGAAGGAGGAGGGGGAGCGGGAGGAGAGGGGGACGGGGTTCGGGGTTTCGTTCTGAGCCGGTTGCGGCCGGCCCCGGGCGTCCCCGGGGCCGACCGCCCTTTCTGGGTGACCGGGCTGCTGTCCCCTGCTGCCCGGCCACACGCGCTGGTGCGAGGTCCCACGGCGCACCGGAGGTACGCCACACGCCCCAGCGAAGCCACGCGTGGTTTCTACGGGCCCGCCCCTGGCTGGCACGGACAACCGGACCAACGAAGCCGGGTCCGGGGCGGTCACGCGCCGTACGGGTGAGAGCGGTACCGAACTCAGATGCGGGCCCTACCCGGACGCCGTCGTTCAGATGCGACCCCGGCACAGCTCCAGCATGGTCATCGCGAGGGCCGTGCCGGGCTTGCCCAGCGCGTCACGGAAGTGGCCGAGGACCTCCATCTCGCGCGCCAGGTTCACCCGGCGGCCGCCGGAGGAGATCCGGGCCTCCTGGATGACGGCCGAGACGGCCATCCGTTCCTGGATGAGACCGATGATCCGGTCGTCGAGGGAGTCGATGCGCTCACGGGCGTCCCCGATCAGCGTCGCCGCCTCGTCGGTACGGGCGCCGGTCTTCTCGGTCTGGGTCAGGGCGGTCATGCGGGGCTCCATGGGGTGTCGGGTGCGGAGCCCCGGGGCGACACGGCCCGGAAACGACAGAACGCCCCGGGCCTTGTCGGCCCGGGGCGCCTGGGAAGTCGCTTGTCAGTTGCTCAAGCAGCACGACCATGGCAGCCGGACGGGCCGGTGCCATAGGTAAAGACGAAGGTCGAGAGCTTGCGCATGGCGACAGTATGGACCCCGCCGCGGACCCCGGGCCAACCCGGGTTCGGATGGTGAGACGAAAAGTGCTACCGGCGCGCCGGTAGAATCGACAAATAGCACCCCCCTTCGGGGGACCCCCTCCTACCGCCGGAAGGCCGCCGTAGTGTCATCAGCGACCCCCGCTGCCGCGCCCGACGTCTCCAACCCGGACGTAGTCCTCGTTGTCGACTTCGGCGCCCAGTACGCCCAGCTCATCGCCCGCCGCGTCCGTGAGGCCCGGGTCTACAGCGAGATCGTCCCGTCCACCATGCCGGTGGCCGAGATGCTGGCCAAGAACCCGAAGGCGATCATCCTCTCCGGCGGCCCGTCCTCCGTGTACGCGGAAGGCGCCCCCCGCCTCGACCGTGCGATCTTCGAGGCGGGCGTCCCCGTCTTCGGCATGTGCTACGGCTTCCAGCTGATGGCGACGACCCTCGGTGGCACCGTCGACAACACCGGAGCCCGTGAGTACGGCCGTACGGAGCTGCACGTCTCCAAGGCCGGTTCGACCCTCTTCGAGGGCACCCCGGTCGAGCAGTCCGTGTGGATGTCGCACGGCGACGCCTGCTCCGCCGCCCCCGAGGGCTTCTCCGTCACCGCGTCCACCGACGTCGTGCCGGTCGCCGCCTTCGAGAACGACGAGAAGAAGCTCTACGGCGTCCAGTACCACCCCGAGGTGCTGCACTCCACGCACGGCCAGCAGATCCTGGAGCACTTCCTCTACCGCGGCGCCGGCATCGAGCCCAGCTGGACCACGGGCAACGTGATCGAGGAGCAGGTCGCGGCCATCCGCGCCCAGGTCGGCGACAAGCGCGCCATCTGCGGTCTCTCCGGCGGCGTCGACTCCGCCGTGGCCGCCGCGCTCGTGCAGAAGGCCATCGGCTCGCAGCTCACCTGCGTCTACGTCGACCACGGTCTGATGCGCAAGGGCGAGACCGAGCAGGTCGAGAAGGACTTCGTCGCCGCCACCGGCGCCAACCTGAAGGTCGTCGACGCGCAGGAGCGCTTCCTCGACGCGCTCGCCGGCGTCTCCGACCCGGAGACCAAGCGGAAGATCATCGGCCGCGAGTTCATCCGGGTCTTCGAGCAGGCGCAGCTGGAGATCCTCCAGGAGGAGGGCCCCGAGGTCGCGTTCCTCGTCCAGGGCACGCTCTACCCGGACATCGTCGAGTCCGGCGGCGGCACCGGCACCGCCAACATCAAGTCCCACCACAACGTCGGCGGACTCCCCGACGACATCGAGTTCCAGCTCGTCGAGCCGCTGCGCCAGCTCTTCAAGGACGAGGTCCGGATGGTCGGCCAGGAGCTCGGCCTGCCCGACGAGATCGTCCAGCGCCAGCCCTTCCCCGGCCCCGGCCTCGGCATCCGCATCGTCGGCGAGGTCACCAAGGAGCGCCTGGACCTGCTGCGCGAGGCCGACGCCATCGCCCGCGAGGAGCTCACCGCGGCCGGTCTCGACCGCGAGATCTGGCAGTGCCCGGTCGTCCTGCTCGCCGACGTCCGCTCGGTGGGCGTCCAGGGCGACGGCCGCACCTACGGTCACCCGATCGTGCTGCGCCCCGTCTCCTCCGAGGACGCGATGACGGCCGACTGGTCGCGCCTGCCGTACGACGTGCTGGCGAAGATCTCGACCCGCATCACCAACGAGGTCGCCGACGTGAACCGCGTCGTCCTCGACATCACGAGCAAGCCCCCGGGCACCATCGAGTGGGAGTAGTCGCTCCCGCAGGTGCCTGAAGCCGTCGTCCCGGTGCTCCGGGGCGGCGGCTTCGGCGTGTTCACGTCCGGACTCTGGTGACTTGCCCGGCCGGGCGTTACCTTCCGGCGCATGAGCGTGATACCCGTGCCCGTCCCCGTCGACCGGCTCCACTTTGCCATGCCGCCCGTCCACGCGACGGCCGAAGAGGAACGCACCCACCGCAGACAGCGGCTCGCGGGCGCGCTCCGGCTCTTCGGACGGCTCGGATACGAAGAGGGCGTCTCGGGCCACATCAGCGCCCGCGACCCGGAGTTCCCCGACTGCTACTGGGTGAACCCCTTCGGGGCGCCCTTCGAGGACCTCACCGCGAGCGACCTCGTCCTCGTCAACGGCGACGGGCAGGTCGTCCGGGGCGGCCAGCACGTGAACCAGGCGGCCTTCACCGTCCACGCCCAGGTCCACCGGGCCCGGCCCGACGTCGTCGCCGTCGCCCACACCCACTCCCTCCACGGGCGGGCGCTCGCCGCCCTCGGCGAACTCCTCGACCCGCTCACCCAGGAGGCGTGCGCCTTCTACCAGGACCACGCCCTCTACGACGCGTACACCGGCGTCACCGTCGACGCCGAGGAGGGCCGCCGGATCGCCCTCGCCCTCGGCACGTTCAAGGCGATCGTGCTGCGCAACCACGGGCTGCTCACCGTCGGCACCTCCGTCGACGCGGCGGCCTGGTGGTTCATCGCCATGGAACGCTGCGCCCAGGTCCAACTGGCCGCGCGGGCAGCCGGGAAGCCGGTGCCGATCGACCACCGGGACGCGGTCACCACCCGCGAGCAACTGGGCAGCGACCTCGTCGGCTGGATCAACTACCAGCCGCTGTGGCGCAGGATCAGCCGAGCGGAGCCCGAACTCCTGTCGTAACACCATCGCTTCACCCTTCTGTACGTCAATGCGATGGCGCGGCAATCACTCTCCGGCGGGGCGCACACGGCAGCTCCGGGAGCCGCCGGTGCGACACAATTCCGGTGAATCAACGGCTGGTTGACCGTTCGGCACGCATCGGAGCGCACCGGAAAGCATCGGAACGGGTCGTGAAGTGAGCTCGGGAAGTGAGCACCGTGGCGGTTCAAGAGGCGAGACAGTACGGCGAACACGCGACGGCCTGCGCCGGCTGCGCCCACTGCGGGAAGGCCGGCCACCGGCGCGCGGTCGCCGCCTTCCTCGCCCGGCGGGACGAGCTGGCCGCCGGGCACGGCGTCCCCGCGGCCGTCGCCCACTCGCCCGTCGCCGCCCGCCAGTGGGTCTCCGACGAACTGGCGCAGTCCGCCCGCGCCGTGGCCATGCGGGGCCGTGAGGCCGGCGTGGCCTGGCTCGACCGGGTACGCAGCGGGGGCATCGGCGCCGTCTGGGGCGCCGTCCTCGCCCTCCTGCTCGGCCAGGCCCTCACCGCGATCGGCACCGGCTGGACCGGTGCCCGCACGGCCGGGCTGTGCACCGCCCTCGTCCTCGCCGTCCTGCTCAGCGCCGCCGCGCACGCGCACCGGGCGCGCGGCGGTCTCCTCGCCCCGCTGATCGGCGAGGACAACCGGCTCTCCACCACCCGGGCCGTCGCCGGCGCCTGGCTCCTCCTCCTCGGCTTCACCCTCCTCTTCCTGGCCTTCCGGTCGCCCGGCCCGGCGGCCTTCGGGCTCTCCCGGGGCGCCGGCCTGCTCACCGTCTTCGCCCTCGTCTCGGCGGTCACCGTCGCCGCCCGCCTCGTCGTCTCCGTCCGGATCGCGGCCTGCCGCCTCCAGAAGGTCCGCGCCGACCGCCCGCGCGCCGCCGACCTGCTCTGCGACGACGGCGGCCGGGCCAGCCTCGCCGACGTCCAGTACGTCCTCGTCTCCTGCGCCGTCCTGGCCCTGACGGCCGTCGGCCTCGCCGGCGACCCCGGCCGGCTCCCCGAGGTGCCGTGGTCGCTCGTCCTGCTCCTCGCCGTCTCGGCGGCCTGGCACCTCGCCGCGAAGTGCACCGAGGGCGTCCGTCCCACGATCCACTCCGTGGTCCGCTCCCGGGAGGCGGGCGACCTCGACGCCCCGATCCGTACCGGCGACGACATCGAGATCCGCGGCTGCGGGTTCGTCCCGCCGGGCGCCGCCGCCCCCGATCCGCTGACCCGGCTGGTCGTGCGGATCGGCACCGTCCACGCCCACGTCCCCCTGGTCCCGGTCCCCGGCGGCTTCGCGAACCCGACGGACGCGGCCCTCACCGTCCCCCTCCCGGCGGACGTGGAGCCGGGCCGGGTGGAGGTCTCGGTCGTGACGGCGGCGGGCGTCGAGACCAATCGGGTCACGATCGACGTCGTCGACTGAGCGTCCGGCCCCCTCCACGTGTCCCTGGGGCCGAGGTCCGAGGAGAATCGTTCCGCGAACAGTCGTACGGGGCATGGAGAGGTGACCGACGATGGCGGGACAAGCGGACCGGACGAACGGCACGAGCGGCGACCCGGGCGCCTCCGGCGGCGCCGGCGGGTCCGACGGACCCGACCGCCGTGCGGAGCGGAAGGCTCGCCTCGCCCGGTGGGAGGCCACCTTCGCCCAGTGGAAGGCCGTCGCCTCCCGCTACGCCCTCGTTCCGCTGCGGCTCTTCCTCGGCGTCACGTTCGTCTACGCCGCGTTCGACAAGCTCACCGACTCCGCCTTCTTCGCCGCCGACGGCAGCGGCTCCATCGGCGAGACGATGCGCGCCGTGCGGGACAGCTCGGCGATCCCCGGCCTCGTCGACCTCGCCCTCAAGAACCCCAGCGGCTTCGGGTACGCCATCGCCTTCGGAGAGCTCGCCGTCGGGATCGGGACCCTGCTCGGCCTCTACGCCCGCGTGGCGGCGCTCGGCGGCGCGCTGATCTCCCTGAGCCTGTGGCTGACCGTGAGCTGGCAGGTGAACCCGTACTACCTGGGCAACGACCTCGCCTATCTGATGGCCTGGCTCCCGCTGCTGCTGGCCGGGGCGTCCGTGCTGTCGGTGGACAGGCTCCTCGCCGATCGACGGCGCCGCACGCGATAGGCGACCCAGGTCGTGAGGGCGGCCGCGCCCAGGCCGCCGCAGAGCACCGGGATCACCGTGTACCAGGGGGTCGTCCAGGCCCCGGCGGCGTCGCCCGCGTAGAGGGCGGCGAGGGCGAGGGCGGTGAGGCCGACGAGCAGCCGGCCGGGGCGGAACTCATGAAGCAGCACGGGTGACCTCCACCTGTCCGATTCCGACCTCGAGCGAGAGGTCCAGCGTGCCTGCCGGGACGGTCCCGGCCGGCGGGGCGATCGTGCGGGTCTCGACGCGGTCCGGGGCGATGTCGATGTCGTCCGCGGGCTGTCCGGGAAGCTGCACGTCGCCGAGGCCCACCTCGGCGTGGAGCTTCACGACCACGTCCTTCGGGACGATCACCTTGAGCTGCCCGGCGCCCACCTCGGCCTGGGTGGTGACGGTCGTGCCCGCGGGGACCGGGAGCGCCGACAGGTCGAGCAGACCGGCGCCGGTGCCCAGCTCGTAGCGGGGCTGCACCGCGGCGACCGTGGCCGGCTTCCACGTCTCGCGGACCCAGTCCGTGGTGATCCGGTCGGGCAGGGCGACCGCCCCGGCGAGCAGGCAGGCCGTGATCACGGTGTGGACGACCGTCCCGAAGCCGGTGCGGCCGAGGAAGCTGCTGACGACCAGGCCCAGGCCGAAGACCGCGAGGGCGGCCACCAGACCCGTCTGCAGACTCCGGCCCAGCGGCTCGGACTCCCAGGTGAGCGCCGTGCCGGCGACGGCCGCGAGCAGCGCGAGCAGATGGACGATCCCCGCGATGGAGAGCGGACTCCGGCGGACGGACGGCTTCGGCCGGTCGGTGCGGGAGGGACCCGGCGACCACTGGCTTCCCGGCTTCGGCACCTTGCCGTCGACCTTGCCGTCCTCGTCGATGAGGCCGTGCGGCCCCCAGAGGTAGCCGAGGGCCACCGGGCCCGTCGACCCGTCCTTGACGATCGGGTCCTTCCACCAGGACTGGTGCGCGAAGCGCGGCGGGGCCTTGGTCTCGGGAGGAGCCTCGGCGACCATGTGGGAGGCCGCCGCCTCGATCCGGCTCTCCGCCTCCCCGACGGCCGCCCGGCGCCGCGACCAGACCGCCGCACCGCACACCGCGAGCGACAGCAGCATCGTGAAGCCCAGCATCGACCCGCTGCGCAGCATCGACAGGAGGATCCCGCAGCCGATCAGCGCCATCAACACGGCCGTGAGCGAGGCTCCGGAGACCCGGCCGGTCAGCAGTCTGCGGCCCTCGTTCTCGTCCTCGCCCGCGAGCGGGAGGAGCAGCCACGCGAAGCCGTAGAAGATCAGGCCGACGCCGCCCGTCACGGACAGCACGCCGACCGTGATCCGGAAGATCACCGGGTCCAGGTCGAAGTGCCGGCCGAGACCGGCGCAGACCCCGCCCACGACCTTGCCGCTCCGCGAGCGCTGCAGAGGCAGCGAGGCATCGGCCTCCGCCGGCGGCGGGGCCTCGTGGGTCGAAGGCTTCGAACTCGTCATGCGTCCATGGTGACGGCCCGTGACCCGCCGCGGCACCGGGATCGACCCTGGCCCGACCCTGATATTCGAAGGGGTCTCGCCCCCGAGGCGTTACCAGGGACGATCTCAGGGCGGACCCTGATGTCCGGGGCGGGCCGAACGTGTGACGATCGGTGCATGTCCGCAGCCGCTCGTGTCACCGAGACCGACGAACCACCCGTGCGCAGGCTCTACCGGAGCGCCGACGGGCGGTGGCTCGGCGGTGTCGCACGCGGCCTCGCGGGCCACCTCGGGCTTCCGGTCGTCTGGGTGCGCGCGCTGTTCGCGGTGCTCGTCCTCACGGACGGGCTCGGCGCCCTGCTCTACGCGGTCTTCTGGATCGTCGTCCCGCTCGGCGTGGGCGGCCGGGCCGCTCCCCGCCCCGTCTTCGAGACCACGCCGGACGGCCGCCGCCGGCTGCGCAAGCCCGACCGCGGACAGGTCTTCGCGCTGATCGCGCTGACGGTCGGCGGCGCGATCCTCGTCGGGAACATCAACGTCGACAACGAGTTCGGACGGTACGTCTGGCCCGTCCTCCTCATCTGCGGCGGCGTCATCCTCGTCTGGCGCCAGGCGGACAACGCCCGCCGGGCCAGCTGGACCGATGTCGGACGGCGCAGACGCACTCTCCAACTGGTCCGCGGACTCGTCGGTGTCGCGCTCGTCGGCACGGGCCTCGCGGTCTTCCTGGTGGTCCGCGGCTCCGTCGCCCAGCTCGGGACGGCCCTCACCGCCTCCGTCGCGGTCCTCACCGGGATAGCCCTGCTCGCCGGACCCTGGCTGGTCCGGATGTCGCAGGACCTCACGGAGGAGCGGACCATGCGCATCCGCGCGCAGGAGCGCGCCGAGGTCGCGGCCCACGTCCACGACTCGGTGCTCCACACCCTCACGCTGATCCAGCGCAACGCCGACGACGCGGGGGAGGTGCGCAGGCTCGCCCGCGCGCAGGAGCGGGAGCTGCGGAACTGGCTGTACAAGCCCGAGGGCACCGGCAGGGACGAGGAGGAGCCCTCGACGCTCGCGGAGGCGGTCAAGAAGGCCGCGGCCGAGGTCGAGGACAAGCACGGGGTCCCGCTGGAGGTGGTCGTCGTCGGCGACTGCCCGCTGGACGAGAAACTGACGGCACAGATGCAGGCCGCGCGCGAGGCGATGGTGAACGCCGCCAAGTACGGTGGCGAGGGCGGGGCGGTGCAGGTGTTCGCCGAGGTCGAGGGCCGCACGGTCTTCGTCTCGGTGCGGGACCGGGGTCCGGGTTTCGACCTGGACGCGGTGCCCGAGGACCGGATGGGCGTACGGGAATCGATCATCGGCCGTATGCAGCGCAACGGCGGTTCGGCCAGGCTGCGGTCCGTGCCGGACGGGGGAACCGAAGTGGAGCTTGAGATGGAGAGGGCGGACGGATGAGCGACGAGACCGGGGCGACGACCGGGACCGAGGCGGGGGCGGAGACGCCGGGGACGGAGCGCCGGGTGCGGGTCGTGCTCGTCGACGACCACCGGATGTTCCGTACGGGAGTGCAGGCGGAGATCGGCAGGACCGAGGTCACCGGGGTCGAGGTGGTCGGCGAGGCCGCCGACGTCGACCAGGCGGTCACGGTCATCACCGCGACCCGGCCCGAGGTCGTCCTCCTCGACGTCCACCTTCCGGGTGGCGGCGGCGTCGAGGTGCTGCGCCGCTGCGCGAACCTGATGGGGGCCGCCGAGGACCCGGTCCGCTTCCTGGCGCTGTCCGTCTCGGACGCGGCGGAGGACGTGATCGGGGTGATCCGGGGCGGCGCCCGCGGCTACGTCACGAAGACGATCACCGGCACCGACCTGGTGGCCTCGATCTTCCGTGTCCAGGAGGGCGACGCCGTCTTCTCCCCCCGCCTGGCCGGCTTCGTCCTCGACGCCTTCGCCTCGACGGACGCGCCGCCGGTGGACGAGGACATGGACCGGCTCACGCAGCGGGAGCGCGAGGTGCTGCGGCTGATCGCCCGCGGCTACGCGTACAAGGAGATCGCCAAGCAGCTCTACATCTCGGTGAAGACGGTCGAGTCGCACGTCTCGGCGGTGCTGCGGAAGCTCCAGCTCTCCAACCGCCACGAGCTGACCCGCTGGGCCACCGCCCGCCGCCTGGTCTGAGCCGAAGCCCGCCGGCGGCTTCCCACCGGGCTCACCCCACCCGGGTCGCTCCGGCGAAGGGCATCTCGTCGATCGGGGCGATCCGCACCGGGGCGCCCGGGCGGGGGGCGTGGATCATCTGGCCGCCGCCGATGTAGAGCCCGACGTGGCTGATCCCCGAGTAGAAGAAGATCAGGTCACCGGGGGCGAGCTGGGAGCGGGAGACGCGCTGCCCGGCGTTGATCTGGGTGTACGTGGTGCGCGGCAGGGAGACGCCGGCCGCGCGCCAGGCCGCCTGGGTGAGGCCGGAGCAGTCGTACGCGGACGGACCCGTCGCTCCCCACACGTACGGCTTGCCGAGCTGGGCGCGGGCGAAGGAGATGGCCTCGGCGGCCCGGGTGTTCGGGGCGGTCACGGGGCCGCGCTCGCCGCCCGATGAGCGGTCGGCGCGGGCCGCGGCCGAGCCGCCGGTCGCGAAGGTCGCGGCCGCCGTGCCCGTACCGCCGCTCGTCCCACCGGTCGCGCGCGTGCCGTCCGGGGCGCGGCCGCTGTCCCGGGCCGCGACGGCGGCGTCGTACCGGGCGCGCTCCTCCGCGGTCAGCCGGGCGAGCAGGGTCCTGGCCGCCTCCAGCTTGCCGAGGACGGCCGCCTTCTGCCGCCGCAGTTCCTCCTCGTGCCCGCGCAGCGTGGTCAGCTTGCCCGCGGCCTCGCCGCGCAGCTGCCGGAGCGCGCCGAGCTCGCGCCGTACGGCGGTGACGGCCGCCGCCTGCCGGTCCCCGGCCTTCTCCGCGAGGGCCGCCCGCTCCAGGTACTCGTCGGGGTCGGAGGTCAGGGCGAGCTGTACGGCGGGGTCGAGGCCGCCGGAGCGGTACTGCGCGGTGGCCATGGCCCCGAGCCCGTCCCGCGCGGTGTTGAGCCGCTCGGTCCTGCGGGCGGCCTCGTCGCGCAGCCGGTCGAACGCCGCGCGGGACGCGTCGGCCTGCTCCTTCGCCCCGTTGTACTTCTCCGTCGCGACCTCGGCCTCCTGGTACAGCCGGTCGACCTTCGCCTTGACCTGGGCGGTCGTGAGGCGGGGGTCCGCGTGCCCGGACCCCTCGAAGAGCGTCGCGGTCGCCGCGGAGGCGAGGGCGAGGGTGGCGGCGGTGCGGACCGCCGGGCCGCCGAGCGGGGACTGCCTGGGTTTTCGGTGCGCTGCCACGAGGGCGGGTCACATCCTCTTCCCTGCGGGGGAACGGTGCCCGCCGGGCCGACGGCGGGCCGCACAGGGGAGACGGACCGCCGCCGGGTTTTCCTGGCGGGGATGGCCGGCAGCCGCCGGGTGACCGGCGGTGGTGGGAGCCGGCCACCTGCTGGAGGACGCTAAACCGGGGGGTCACGCCCGGGCAGCGACTTGACCGCTATTGGCGTCAGGTGACGGACATGGACCGATCTTTTCCGTCCGGGATGACGGGCCGGGGGACATTGCGGCAGACGACCGACCGAAGCGGCGGAGGGAGTGGACCCGGCCGGAGAGCGGTGCTAAGGCCCCGGTTAGGCTCCGCCCCATGGACGTACTCATCAATGTCTTCGTCGCCCTGCACATCATCGGTATCGCCTCCCTCCTGGGCGGATTCCTGACCCAGATGAAGGCGATGGGCGCCGGTACGGCCCGCTTCACCCCGGCGATGCTGCACGGTGCGCTGGTCATGCTGATCACGGGCGTCGCGCTCGTCGGCCTCAACCAGGCCGACGACCAGACCGTGAACAACCTCAAGATCGGCATCAAGCTGGCCGTGCTCGTCGTCGTCCTCGGCCTGGTCTACGTCAAGCGGGACGAGGAGAAGGTCGACAAGGGCGTCTTCGCCGCGGTCGGCGCCCTGACCACGGCGAACATCTTCATCGCGACCCTCTGGACGTGACCCGCTCCGGGGGAGCGTGACGCCTTCCCGGACGCCTTCCCGGACGCGTTCCCGGGGGAGCGTGACGAAGGCCGTCCCCAAGGCGGACCCGGATGTCGGTGGGGCGTCCTAGACTCGTGAGGCGATGAGCAGCCTCTTTGACGACAGCTTCCTGGCCGGCCTCCAGAACCACTCCTCGGGGGAGGCCCCGCCCCCGCCCGAGGACGACGAGCACGGCGCCCACACCCCGGACGAGGTCCCGCACGACCTCTTCGGGGAGCACTTCGACGCGCCCCCGCCCCGGGACGCGTATTACCGCGACGGCGCGGCGCGTCCTGTCGTCGACCCCGCCGCGCTCCTGGACGGGCTGAACGAACAGCAGCGCGCCGCCGTCGTCCACACGGACACCCCGCTGCTCATCGTCGCCGGAGCCGGCTCCGGCAAGACCCGGGTGCTCACCCACCGCATCGCCCACCTCCTGGGCACGCGGCACGTCCACCCCGGCCAGATACTGGCGATCACCTTCACCAACAAGGCCGCCGGCGAGATGAAGGAGCGCGTCGAGCAGCTCGTCGGCCCGCGCGCCAACGCCATGTGGGTCATGACCTTCCACAGCGCGTGCGTCCGCATCCTGCGCCGAGAGTCGAAGCGCCTCGGCTTCACCTCGTCCTTCTCGATCTACGACGCCGCCGACTCCAAGCGCCTGATGTCCCTGGTCTGCCGCGACCTGGACCTCGACCCGAAGAAGTTCCCGCCGAAGTCCTTCAGCGCCAAGATCTCGAACCTGAAGAACGAGCTGATCGACGAGGAGACCTTCGCCGACCAGGCCGCCGACGGCTTCGAGAAGACGCTCGCCGAGGCGTACCGGATGTACCAGGCGCGGCTGCGCGAGGCCAACGCCCTGGACTTCGACGACATCATCATGACGACGGTCCACCTGCTCCAGGCGTTCCCCGACGTCGCCGAGCACTACCGCCGCCGCTTCCGCCACGTCCTCGTCGACGAGTACCAGGACACCAACCACGCCCAGTACACGCTCGTACGGGAGCTCGTCGGCACCGGCTACGAGGACCTCGGCCCGGCCGAGCTGTGCGTCGTGGGCGACGCCGACCAGTCGATCTACGCCTTCCGCGGCGCGACCATCCGCAACATCCTCCAGTTCGAGGAGGACTACCCGGACGCGACGACGATCCTCCTGGAGCAGAACTACCGCTCCACGCAGACGATCCTCTCCGCGGCCAACGCGGTCATCGAGCGCAACGAGTCCCGCCGCCCCAAGAACCTCTGGACGAACGCGGGCGCGGGCGCGCAGATCACCGGCTACGTCGCCGACACCGAGCACGACGAGGCGCAGTTCGTCGCCGACGAGATCGACCGGCTCACGGACACCGGCGAGGCCAAGGCCGGCGACGTCGCCGTCTTCTACCGGACCAACGCCCAGTCCCGCGTCTTCGAAGAGATCTTCATCCGCGTCGGACTGCCCTACAAGGTCGTCGGCGGCGTGCGCTTCTACGAGCGCAAGGAGGTCCGGGACGTCCTCGCGTACCTCCGCGTCCTCGCCAACCCCGAGGACAACGTCCCGATGCGCCGCATCCTCAACGTCCCCAAGCGGGGGATCGGCGAGCGCGCCGAGGCGATGATCGACGCCCTCTCCCTGCGCGAGAAGATCACCTTCCCGCAGGCCCTCAAGCGGGTCGACGAGGCGTACGGCATGGCCGCGCGCTCCGCGAACGCCGTGAAGCGCTTCAACGCCCTCATGGACGAGCTGCGCACCGTCGTCGAGTCCGGCGCGGGCCCCGCCGTCGTCCTGGAGGCCGTCCTGGAGCGCACGGGCTACCTGGCCGAACTCCAGGCCTCGACCGACCCGCAGGACGAGACCCGCATCGAGAACCTCCAGGAACTCGCCGCCGTCGCCCTCGAATTCGAGCAGGAGCGCGGCGAGGAGCCCGCGACCCTCGCCGAGTTCCTGGAGAAGGTCGCGCTCGTCGCCGACTCCGACCAGATCCCGGACGAGGACGAGGAGGGCCGGGGCGTCATCACCCTCATGACGCTGCACACCGCCAAGGGCCTCGAATTCCCGGTCGTGTTCCTCACCGGCATGGAGGACGGCGTCTTCCCGCACATGCGCGCCCTCGGCCAGGCGAAGGAGCTGGAGGAGGAGCGGCGCCTCGCGTACGTCGGCATCACGCGCGCCCGCGAGCGGCTCTACCTCACGCGCTCGTCGATGCGCAGCGCCTGGGGCCAGCCCTCGTACAACCCGGCCTCGCGCTTCCTGGAGGAGATCCCGCCCGCGTACCTGGAGTGGAAGCGGACCGGTCCGATGGCGAAGCCCGCCGGGCCGACCTCGGGCATCACCTCCTCGCTCTCCTCGTCCCGCGCGCGCTCCGGCCCCTCGGGCTTCGCGACCCGGCGCGCCGGCGAGAAGCCGGTGATCTCGCTCCAGATCGGCGACCGCGTCACGCACGACCAGTTCGGTCTGGGCACGGTGACGGCGGTGACGGGAGTCGGCGCGGACGCCCAGGCGACGATCGACTTCGGCGACGAGAAGCCGAAGCGGCTGCTCCTGCGGTACGCGCCGGTCGAGAAGCTGTAGCGCGGACTCGTACGTCGCACGAGAAGGGCCCCGGCTTCCGCCGGGGCCCTTCTTCGTACGCGGATGAAGGTCAGCTCGTCGGGTCGAGCCCGTGGCTGCGCAGCCAGGCCAGCGGGTCGATGGCGTAGCCGCCGCCCGGCCGGACCTCGAAGTGGAGGTGCGGGCCGGTGGAGTTGCCGGTGTCGCCGGAGTACGCGATGACGTCGCCGGCCTTGACCTGGCCGTACCGGATCTTGGCGCTGCTGAGGTGGCAGTACCAGGTCTCGGTGCCGTCGGGGGCGGTCACGATCACCATGTTGCCGTAGGCGCTGTTGATCTGGGTGCGGACGGTGCCGTCCGTCGCGGCCATGACGGGCGTGCCGGTCTGCACGGGGAAGTCGATGCCGGTGTGCACGGACATCCAGTTGACGCCGGACTGGCCGAAGCGCGCGCTGAGCCGGTGGAGCTCCACCGGCAGCATGTACTTGGGGCGGAGCGCCTCCTTGCGGGCCGCTTCCTCCTCGCGCTTCTTCTTGTCGGCCGCCTGGCGGGCCTTCAGATCGATGCGCTCCTGGGTGCGGCTCGCGCGGTCGCCGAAGTCGCGGGCGTCCTCGCTGAGCGCGGCGAGCTGGGTGTCCAGCGCGCTGTTGGCGGCGACCTGCTTGACGGAGCCGGGGTCGGCCGCGGCGAGCGCGGTGGTGTCCTTCTTGCCGCCGTCGGTGGTGGGGTTGGTGAGCCCGCCGACGGAGGCGGCGGCGATGCCGGCGACGCCCATGACGCAGGCGGAGGGGACGGCGACGGTCAGCAGGGCGGACCGTTTCGCGGGCGTACGGCGGCGACCGCGGCTGCTGCCGGAGCCGCGGCGCACGGGGCGGCCCGCGAGCGGGGGCTCCGTGCGGAGCTCGTCGGTGTACGGGGCGGGCTCGTCGGTGTGGTCGACGGCGTACTCGTCGGTGTACTCGGCCGGCTCGTCGGTGTACGCGACGGACTCGTCGGTGTAGGCGACGGGCTCGTCGGCGTACGCGACGGGCTCGTCGGTGTACTCGGCGTGGGCGACGTCGTCGTGGACGGTGTCGCCGTGGAAGCCGTCGTCGACGACGGTGTTGTTGTCGACGACGTCCACGAGCTCGTCGGCGTAGACGAACTCGGCGGTGTGGTCCGGCTGCGGGGTGTACTGCTGCGGTACGTGCGGCTCGGCCTCGGGGGCCACCACCTGGTTCCAGGCGGTCGCGTCGTACGCGCCGGTCTCGGTCGCGAAGGCGGGGGCCGCCCACTGGCCGGTGGCGTCGTAGGCCTCGTACCCGTACGCGCCCTGGGCCGCGTACGCGCCGGCGTGGACGGTCTCGTACTGGCCGGTCTGCTGGGCGTCGGTCCAGGCGGACGCATCCCACTGGCCGGTGGTGTCGTACTGCTGCGCGCCGGTGTCGTACTGCGCGTGCGGGGCGGCGCTGCCGTAGGGGTCGGTGGCCTGCCACTGGCCCGTGGTGTCCCACTGGCCCGTCGTGTCGTACTGCTGCTGACCTGCGGTGTCGTACTGACCGGTCATCCCGTACTGGCCGAAGTCCCACTGACCACTGTGGTCGGCCTGACCCGTGGGGTAGGCGCCGAACAGTGGGTCGACGGCGAAGCTGCCTGTGAGGTGGGCGTCGTCTCCGACGTACCCGGCGTGGGGTTGCTGGTCGTTCACCAACGTCTCTCTCGCCTCGGCAGCAGGACCATTCCGGGGCGGGCCCCATGAGGGGTGTCCCGGGGGAAGCAGTGGCGCGACTGTACCCGGCGGTATGCGCAACCGACAATCTTCGAAGGGGTTTGGGCCCACAGGAAACGGGCAATCGGCCGTGTTTCGCCAGCTCGGGGAGAGAGCTTTGGCCTTGTGTTCGAGGAACGTTCGAAGAACGCGGCGTGGCGAGAAGACGTCAGGCGACGGAGGCGGCGCCCGGCTCCCCTTCGTGAGCGCCCGGCGCCACGGGTCCAGCGGCGTCCAGCGCGCCGAGGACCCCGGCGGCCACCGTCGGGTGGACGGGCAGCGCGAGATGGCCGATGCCGCTGACGCGGATGTTGTGCACGTGGAGATCGGGATGGTCGAGGCGCGCGGTCTCGACCGGCACCATCACCTGGTCCAGATCGCTCCAGAAGCTGACGAACCGGGTACGGCAGCCGGGCGCCGGGCCCGCCAGCTCCCGCAGCACCGCCGAACCGGGCCGCATCTGCCGCACCAGCGGGTGCGCGTCGGCGAGCGGGGCGACGGTCGTGCCGGAGTGCGGGGTGCCGAGCATGACCAGGGTGCGCACCCGTGTGTCACCGCCCAGGCGCTGTACGTAATAACGGGCGATCAGCCCGCCCAGGCTGTGCCCGACGATGTCGACCTCGGCGTGTCCCGTGCGGGCGCGGATCTCCTCCACCCGCCGCCCGAGCAGCTCGGCGGCGCTCCGCAGGTCGCACGTGAGCGGTGAGTAGTTCAGCGACTCGACGCAGTCACGGCCGTGCCGGGTGAGGACGCGGCGCAGCAGGACGAAGACGGAGCGGTTGTCGACGAAGCCGTGCAGGAGGACGACCGGGCGCAGGCCGCCGGGGGCGATCGTCGCGTCGGGGCCGGTGGACGGGTCGGCGGCGGGCGCCTTGGGGGAGAGGCGCTCGGCCACGATCCCGGAGGGATAGAGGACGAGATGCCCGGTGAGGATCGCGAACTCCAAGGCGGTGGCCTTCATCAGGGCGGTGACCTTGGAGAGCTCCATCGCCGACCTCCCGAGCGGCACGCGGGGGCCGGACGATACGGAGGTGCGCCGCACACCCGCGCCGCACGGACGGCGGCGCGGAGGCACGGCGACCTCGTCGCGGCTCCCTTGCGACCGGGCCCCGCTTGCGGCTGGTGGGCCCAGGAGGAGGGCCCGAAGCGGGGAACGGCGCATGGCGAACATGTCCCACGTGTGATTTCCCCCTCGCTCGCCACCGTGAAACGGCCGGTTGCGGGATGCTGGCGATAACGTTCGTTCACCTCCCCGGCAATCAAGCGCGGGGGTCGCATGTGGAGGCAGTGATGGGTGTGACCGGTCCGATCCGCGTGGTGGTCGCCAAGCCGGGTCTCGACGGCCACGATCGCGGGGCCAAGGTGATCGCGAGGGCACTGCGCGACGCCGGTATGGAGGTCATCTACACCGGTCTCCACCAGACGCCCGAGCAGATCGTCGACACCGCGATCCAGGAGGACGCCGACGCGATCGGTCTCTCCATCCTCTCGGGCGCGCACAACACGCTCTTCGTGAAGGTCCTGGAGCTCCTGAAGGACCGTGACGCGGAGGACATCAAGGTCTTCGGCGGCGGCATCATCCCGGACGCGGACATCGCGCCGCTGAAGGAGAAGGGCGTGGCGGAGATCTTCACGCCGGGCGCGACGACCGCGTCCATCGTCGACTGGGTGAACGCGAACGTCCGCGTGGCGGCCTGACCGCCTCCCGCGACCGCGTTTGCCAGGGCCCTCCCTTCGGGGAGGGCCCTTCGCCGTATGCCGCCGCGTCGGCCCGTCAGCTGCCGGTGCCGGTGCCGGTGCCGGTTCCGGTTTCGGTGAGCTCGGCGTGCATCGCCGCGCGCAGCCGGAGCGTGGAGACCAGGCGCTGGAAGGCCTCGGACCAGTAGCCGCCCGCGCCGGGGGCGGTGTCCTCCTCCTCGTCGGGCAGGGCCGTCAGGGACTCCAGCTGCCGCGCCGCCTCCGGGGCGAGACAGCGCTCCGCGAGGCCCATCACCCCGCTGAAGCTCCACGGGTAACTGCCCGCGTCCCGCGCGATGTCGAGGGCGTCGATCACCGCGGCGCCCAGCGGCTCGGCCCACGGCACGGCGCAGACGCCGAGCAGCTGGAACGCCTCCGACAGGCCGTGGGCGGCGACGAAGGCGGCGACCCAGCGCGCCCGTTCGTCCGCGGGGAGCGTCGCCAGGAGCTGCGCCCGCTCGGCCAGGGACGAGGTCCCGGGGCCCGTCGCGGGCGGGATCGCGGGGGCGCCGAGCAGTGCGCGGGACCAGGACGCGTCCCGCTGCCGTACGGCCGCCCGGCACCAGGCGGCGTGCAGTTCGCCCTGCCAGTCGTCGGCGACGGGCAGCGCCACGATCTCCTCCGGGGTCCGGCCGCCGAACCGGGCGGGCCAGCAGGAGAGGGGCGCGGCCTCGACGAGCTGGCCCAGCCACCAGGAACGCTCGCCCCGCCCGGCCGGCGGCGTCGGCACGAGACCGTCGCCCTGCATCGCCGCGTCGCACTCGTGCGGGGCCTCGACGGAGATCGTGGGCGTCTCCGCCGTGCGGTCCAGGCCGACGCAGGTGGCGGCCCGGCCGGCCATCCGGCCCGCGAACGCCGAGGCGGGCAGGGCGGAGAGCAGCTCGGCCGCGGTGGCGCGGACGTTGCGGCTGCGGTCGGCGAGGGCCGCCTCCAGGAACTCCTCGTCCGCGTCGGAGAGTCCGGCCCGCAGCGAGTCCAGGAACATCAGCCGGTCCTCAGCGCGCTCGGCGGGCCAGGTGGAAGCGAGCAGCGCGAGACCGGCCCCCGCGTCTTCGGTCCGTACGGCGGCGAGCAGCGCGACCCGCTCCGCGAACAGGCCCTCGTCCCACAGCAGCCTGACGCCCTCGGCGTCCCCGGGGGACGGGAGCCGGCCGGCCGCGCCCGTGCCCCGCAGCGCGAACCGCCACTCGGGGTTGAGACCGGCCAGCCACAGGCCGCGCGGCCCGGCGAGCCGGAGGGCCTGGGGCCGCAGGTCGGTGCGGGCCCTGGCCGCGTCGAGGAGGGCGGGCAGGGCGGCGGGCGGCGCCTTGTACCCGCGCTCGTTGGCGAGGGTCAGCCACTGGGGCAGCAGTTCGGCGAGGTCGGGCGCGGCCCCGCGCCTCCCGGCGGCGGGCGACGGCGCGGCCCGCCCGGCGAGGAGCTGGTCGAGCCGCCTCCGCGCCCCCGCGGGCAGCGGCCGGCGCGGATCGTCCGGTGCGAGGTCGAGCGGTGGCGCGGCGGGCCCGGGGCGAAGCCCCGCCCTGCGCCGTACGGTGTGCACCGCGGCGGCGTCGAGCAGCACCCCCGGCAGGTCCACGCCGGTCAGACCAGTGCCGGTCACGCCTGCGCCGGTCCCGCCCAAGCCGGTGACGCCGGGGCCCGTGACGCCGGGGCCCGTGACGCCCGGGCCGGTCACGCTCGGGCCCGTGACGCCCGGGCCGGTCACGCTCGGGCCCGTGACGCCCGGGCCGGTCACGCTCGGGCTGGTGAGGCTTGGGCCGGTCGTGCTCGGGCCGGTCATGCCCCGCCCCGTGACACCCGCGCCGGTCCCGCTCGGGCCCGTGACACCCGGGCCCGTCACGTTCGGGTCGGTCACGCCCGGGCCCGTCATGCCCTTACCCGTCACACCCGTGACCGTCGCCGCCGCGAGGACCGAGGGCGGGCGGCGGTCCGTGCCGAGCAGGGCGGAGGTGACGAGCTCCTCCCAGACGCGGGCGCTGTCGTCGCGGTCGCCTTCGGAGCCCGTGGCGGACGGGGCGGGCGTGGTCGCGCGCGTGTTCATCGGGGTCCTCCGTGCGGTCGGGGGAGGCGGCGGGCCGTCATATGAGGGGGACCGTCTCGGCCGGGGCCTCCGGCGACCAGGCGGCGAGTGGGGTGAACCCCCGGTGGCCGCACTCGCCGAAGACGGTCAGGGGGGCGCCGCCGGAGAGGGCGACGAGGCGCCAGAGTCCGGGCCGGTTCTGCGCGGCGGGCGTCAGCGGCAGGGCCTCGCGGCCGTCCGCGTCGGCGAGCTGCCAGCCGTACTCCGCCCGCGTGGGGACGACCTGGCGGAGCGTCACGGGCCAGGAGTCCAGCCACGGGTCGTCGCTCAGCGCGCGCCCGTACGCGCCGAGGGCCTCGCCCACCGGTCCGCCCGGCGGCGGGGAGACGGGGGCGTCGACCGGGACGAAGTGCTCGCCCGGCTCCGCGCGCAGCCGCCCCGCGCCGGAGTGCGGGGTCAGCTCGCCGTCGAGGAGCGCGCCCACGGGAAGCGCCAGACCGGGGGCCCGGCCGGCCGCGCCGAAGGAGAGGAGGAGCGCCGTCCGTCCGGTCGAGGTGCCGTACATCCAGACCCGCCGGGTGGTCAGCCGGGCGTCGGCCGTGTCGTACTGCGCGAGGACGAGCCAGTGGTCGCGCACCGGGGCGCCGTCGGCCGGGGCGGTGAGGCCGACCCGGGTCCGTACGGTCGCGGCGAAGTCGGCGGGCAGCCGGTCGGCGGCGAGCCAGGCCCGGTCGAGGAGGTGCGTCAGGGCGCACTCCTCCAGGAGCCGCACGGGCCAGCCGGGGCCCGAGCCCGGTATCGCGCCGAGCTCCCTGACCCGGCCCGCGAGTCCCGGCGCCTGGGCGTCGACCATGCGGGCCGCGGTCTCCTCCCACAGGCCGTACCCGGCCTGCTCGGCCGTGGCGAGGCCGCCGCGCATCAGGTCGGCGAGCCGCTGCTCCAGCTCCTGCGCGCCCGCGGTGATCCGGGCGGCCCTGCGCTCGGCCCTGCGGCGCGCGGCCTCGGGATCCGCGGTGGCCCCGGAGGCGCCCGTCCCGGCCGGCCGAGAAGGGGCTTCCGCGCGCTCCCGGCGCTTCGCGAGCCACGGTCCCGCCCACTCCGGCGGGGTGCCCTCCGCGACCGCCGTCCCGTCGGAGGCGTGGAGCAGCAGCAGTCCCAGCGCGTGCTTGCAGGGGAACTTCCGGCTGGGGCACGCGCAGGTGTACGCGGGTCCTGTGAGGTCGACGACCGTCTCGTACGACCGGCCGCCACTGCCCGCACAGACGCCCCAGACGGCCCCGTCGCCGCACCCCGTGCCCGACCACACCCCGGCCGTGCCGAGCCTGCTCCCCGCTCTGCGTGAGGCCTCGTCAGGAGCCAGTGCCAGCACCTGATCAGCCGTCCAGCGCACCCCCATGGCATTCATGTCACCGACCGTAGACGCCGCCACTGACAACGCCCCTGGCCTGAGGAAAGGGATTTGACTTTACCCTTTCTTTAAGATTTTCTGCGCGTGACCCAAGATCAGCACCACCAGGGGGATCCACCTCATGAAGCGCACCACCCGTACCGCCGTCGCGGCCCTCGCCGTCGCCGGGCTCGCCCTCGGCCTCGGGGCCTGTTCGGAGGCCGCGGAGAAGGCCGTCGACCAGGTCGACAAGTCCGTCACCGAGGCCTATGAGGTCACGTACGAGGTCAGCGGCAAGAGCGTCGAGTCCATCGACTTCCACGCCGGCGACGGCACCGCCGTGGCGCCGCAGGTCGAGTCGGAGAAGAAGCCGGCCGTGCCGTGGAAGAAGACGGTGAAGCTGCACGGCATCATGCCGCCGGCCGTCATGCCCATCTCGCTCGACCCTGCGAGCCTCACCTGCAAGATCGTCTACCAGGGCAAGGTCATCAAGGAGTCGAAGGGCGAGCAGGCGATGGCGGGCGGCTGCGTGGCCGTCTCCCCGGTCGTCGGCTGACGCACCCTCACCCCGCCTGCCCCGCAAGGCCCCTGACCAGCGGTGAAGGCCGATTGTCAGTGGGATGGTGCACCGTGGATCGCACAACAGGTCGAACGATCTGAGGGGGATCCATGACCGTGCCCGAAACTGTCGCGCAGCCCGGTTCCGGTGTCGAGACGGACACCGGACCGGGCCTGCCCGAGGCCGCCGCCGAGGCCCTGAGGCCGCACGCCGAGCACGCCTTCGCCGACGAACTCACCGCACTCGCCGCCGCCGACGACCGCCCGCGGCCCGCCCGCTGGCACCTCTCGCCCTGGGCCGTCGCCACCTATCTCCTCGGCGGCACGCTCCCCGACGGGACGGTGATCACGCCCAAGTACGTGGGACCGCGCCGCATCGTCGAAGTCGCCGTCACCACACTCGCCACCGACCGGGCGCTCCTCCTGCTCGGCGTCCCCGGCACCGCGAAGACCTGGGTCTCCGAGCACCTCGCCGCCGCCGTCAGCGGTGACTCCACCCTCCTCGTCCAGGGCACCGCGGGCACGCCCGAGGAAGCCGTCCGGTACGGCTGGAACTACGCGCGGCTCCTCGCCCACGGCCCCAGCCGCGACGCCCTCGTGCCGAGCCCCGTGATGCGGGCGATGGCGCGGGGCATGACCGCCCGCGTCGAGGAGCTCACCCGCATCCCCGCCGACGTGCAGGACACGCTCATCACGATCCTGTCCGAGAAGACCCTGCCGATCCCGGAACTGGGCCAGGAGGTGCAGGCCGTCCCCGGCTTCAACCTCATCGCCACGGCCAACGACCGCGACCGGGGCGTCAACGAACTCTCCAGCGCGCTGCGCCGCCGCTTCAACACCGTCGTGCTGCCGTTGCCCGCGACCCCCGAGGCCGAGGTCGACATCGTCTCCCGGCGCGTCGAGCAGATCGGGCGCTCCCTCGACCTGCCGGCCGTGCCGGCCGGAGCGGACGAGATCCGCCGCGTCGTCACCGTCTTCCGCGAGCTGCGGGACGGCGTCACCGCCGACGGGCGGACCAAGGTCAAGTCCCCCTCGGGGACGCTCTCCACGGCCGAGGCCATCTCCGTCGTCACGGGCGGCCTCGCGCTCGCCGCCCACTTCGGCGACGGCGTCCTGCGCCCCGGGGACATCGCCGCCGGCATCCTCGGCGCCGTCGTCCGCGACCCGGCGGCCGACCGGGTCGTCTGGCAGGAGTACCTGGAGACCGTGGTCAGGGAGAGAGACGGCTGGAAGGACTTCTACCGCGCCTGCCGCGAGGTGAGCGCATGACACCCACCACCACGGCCCCGGGTCCCGCCCCCGGCCGGGGCGCGATCAGGGCCGGGGACGGCGGGCGGCGCGGGCGGCCCCTGCTGCTCGGGGTGCGGCACCACGGGCCCGGCTCGGCCCGCGCCGTGCGGGCCGCCCTGGAGGCGGAGAAGCCGGCCGTCGTGCTCGTCGAAGGACCCGCCGAGGCCGACGCCCTCGTCGCCCTCGCAGGGGACCCGTCCATGCGGCCGCCCGTCGCCCTGCTCGCCCACGCCGTGGACGACCCCGGGCGGGCCGCCTTCTGGCCCATGGCCGAGTTCTCGCCCGAGTGGGTCGCGATCCGCTGGGCCCTCGACCGGGGCGCCGCCGTCCGGTTCGTCGACCTGCCCGCCACCCACACCCTCGCCGCCGCCGACCCCACCTGGTCCGACGGCGAGGGCGCCGACGGCGGCGGGGCCGAAGCCGCCGGGCTCCGGATCGACCCCCTCGCCGAACTCGCCAGGACCGCCGGGCACCAGGACGCCGAGCAGTGGTGGGAGGACGTCGTCGAACTGCGCGACGGCGACCCCACCGCGCCGTTCGAGGCCCTCGCCGAGGCCATGGGCGCCCTGCGCGAGGCGTACGGACACGGCGGCCACCCCCGCGACCTCGTCCGCGAGGCGTACATGCGGCTCCAGCTGCGCGCCGCCCACAAGGAGTTCGGCGACGAGGTCGCCGTCGTCTGCGGCGCCTGGCACGTCCCCGCCCTCACCCGGAAGACCACCGTCGCCGCCGACCGCGCCCTCCTCAAGGGCCTGCCCAAGGTGAAGACCGAGCTCACCTGGGTCCCCTGGACCCACCGCAGGCTCGCCCGGCGCTCCGGCTACGGCGCGGGCATCCAGGCACCCGGCTGGTACGGCCACCTCTTCACCGCCCCCGACCGGCCCGTCGAGCGCTGGATGACCAAGGTCGCCGGACTCCTCAGGGCGGAGGACCACCTCGTCTCCACCGCCCACGTCATCGAGGCCGTCCGGCTCGCCGAGACCCTCGCCGCCCTGCGCGGCCGCCCGCACCCCGGACTCGACGAGACCACGGACGCCGTCCGCGCCGTCCTCTGCGAGGGCTCCGACGTGCCGCTCGACCTCGTCCGCGACCGCCTCGTCGTCGGCGACGTCCTCGGCGAGGTCCCGGCCGGCGCCCCCGCCGTACCCCTCCAGCGCGACCTGAGCCGCCTCCAGCGCTCCCTGCGCCTCAAGCCCGAGGCGCAGGAGCGCGAGCTCGACCTCGACCTCCGCAAGGAGACCGACGGCGCCCGCAGCCGACTGCTGCACCGGCTGCGACTCCTCGGCGTCGACTGGGGCGTCCCGGCCGCCGGCCGGGCCGGCACCGGCACCTTCCGGGAGACCTGGCGGCTGCGCTGGGAGCCCGAGCTGCACGTCCAGGTCGCCGAGGCCGGAGTCTGGGGCACCACCGTCGAGGCCGCCGCCACCGCCAAGGCCGAGTCCCGCGCCCTCGCCGCGACCGCCCTCGCCGACATCACCGCCCTCGCCGAGCAGTGCCTCCTCGCCGGACTCGCCGACGCCCTGCCCGTCGTGATGCGGGCCCTCGCCGACCGCGCCGCCCTCGACACCGACGTCACCCACCTCGCCCAGGCCCTCCCGGCCCTGGCCCGCTCCCTGCGCTACGGCGACGTCCGCGGCACCGACACCGCCGCCCTCGCCGAGGTCGCCGCCGGGCTCGCCGAGCGGATCTGCGTCGGCCTGCCACCCGCCTGCGCGGGGCTCGACGCCGACGCCGCCACCGCCATGCGCGACCGGATCGACGAGGTCCACCAGGCGCTCGTCCTGCTGCCGGACACCGCACGGCCCGCCGACCGCTGGGCGGGCGTCCTGCACCGGCTCGCCCGGCGCGACCGCGTCCCCGGCGTCCTGCGCGGCCGGGCCGCCCGCCTGCTCCTCGACGACGGACGGATCACCGAGGACGAGGCCGCGCCGCTCATGAGCCGCGCCCTCTCGCCCGGCGCCCCGCCCCAGGACGCCGCCGCCTGGATCGAGGGCTTCGCCGGCGGAGCCTCCGGTGGCGGACTGCTCCTCGTCCACGACGAGCGGCTCCTCGGCCTGATCGACACCTGGCTCACCTCCGTACCGCCCGCGGCCTTCACCGACGTCCTGCCGCTGCTGCGCCGCACCTTCTCCGCGTACGAGCCCGGTGTCCGCCGCACCCTCGGCGAGCTCGTCGCGCGCGGCCCGCAGCCCGACGGGCCCGGCCGCGCGACGCCCGGTGGCGTCCCGGGCTTCGCCGCCGCACTCGACCGGGAGCGGGCGGACGCCGTCCTCCCGCTCCTTCACCTCATCCTCGGCACGGAGGTCACGGCATGAACGGAGGCACGAACGGAGGCACGAACGGTGGCACGAACGCCGGCATGAACGGCGGCACGACGACCGACGACGAGCGGCTGCGCCGCTGGCGGCTGGTCCTGGGCGGCGGGGAAGCCGACGGCACCGGCCGCGCGCTCACCGGCACCGATGCCGCCATGGACGGCGCCCTCACCGCGCTCTACGGCCGCGAGAGCAGGCCCGACGCCAAGGGAAGGGACCGCTCGGGCGGGCTCGGCGGCTCCGCGCCCTCCGTCGCCCGCTGGCTCGGCGACATCCGGACGTACTTCCCCAGCTCCGTCGTCCAGGTCATGCAGCGCGACGCCATCGACCGGCTCGGCCTCGCCACGCTCCTCCTGGAGCCGGAGATGCTCGACGCCGTCGAGGCCGACGTCCACCTCGTCGGCACCCTCCTCTCCCTCAACAAGGCCATGCCGGAGACCACCAGGGAGACCGCGCGGGCCGTCGTGCGGAAGGTCGTCGACGACCTGGAGAAGCGCCTCGCGACCCGCACCCGCGCCACCCTCACCGGCGCCCTCGACCGCTCGGCCCGGATCAGCCGCCCCCGGCACCGGGACATCGACTGGGACCGCACCATCCGCGCCAACCTCAAGAACTACCTGCCCGAGCACCGCACTGTCGTCCCCGAGCGGCTCGTCGGCCACGGCCGCTCCTCCCGCGCCGTGCGGAAGGAGGTCGTGCTCTGCATCGACCAGTCCGGCTCCATGGCGGCCTCCGTCGTCTACGCCTCGGTCTTCGGCGCGGTGCTCGCCTCCATGCGGTCGATCGCCACCCGGCTCGTCGTCTTCGACACGGCCGTCGTCGACCTGACCGACCGGCTCGACGACCCGGTCGACGTCCTCTTCGGCACCCAGCTCGGGGGCGGCACCGACATCAACCGCGCCCTCGCCCACTGCCAGGCGAAGATCGGCCGCCCCGCCGACACCGTGGTCGTCCTCATCAGCGACCTGTACGAGGGGGGCATCCGCGACGAGATGCTGAAGCGGGTCGCGGCGATGAAGGCCTCCGGCGTCCAGTTCGTCGCGCTGCTCGCCCTCTCCGACGAGGGCGCCCCCGCCTACGACCGCGACCACGCCGCGGCGCTCGCCGCGCTCGGCGTCCCCGCCTTCGCCTGCACTCCCGATCTCTTCCCCGAGATCATGGCCGCCGCCCTGGAGAAGCGCCCGCTGCCGATACCGACCGCCTGACCGCGGCGGCGCAGGCCTGCCCGCGGCGGGTGGCGTCGCCCGTCCGGCGGGTGCGGAATCCGCAGCCTCAGGACCACTCGCACGGGTGCTCCGGGGGTGACTGAGGCCCATATCACACAGCCCTCCGAGAGGCCCTCACTTCGCCGTCCGGCGCGTCGTGAGGGGCCGGGAGCCCAGTCCCCGCCTGCTGCGAAGGGCGGATGCCCTTACTCCGCAACCCCTACGGACCGCCCCGTGCCCCCTACATTCTGTGACCCGTATCACCGCTCCGTTGTGACCTGCGATTTAGGGACCTACGTCCCTCGGGGATAACCTGCGAGACGGACATGCCGCGTCCACGGTCACCGTGTACGCCTCCCTTGTGACAGCGCAGTCACGTTGCCCTTCGCGGCACGCCCACGCAGACAACGAACCGCGATCATCAGAAAAGGGACGGACGCGCGTGGACCTGTTCGAGTACCAGGCGAGGGACCTCTTCGCCAAGCACGGTGTACCGGTGCTGGCCGGTGAAGTCATCGACACGCCTGAGGCGGCGCGCGAGGCCACCGAGCGTCTTGGCGGCAAGTCGGTCGTCAAGGCGCAGGTAAAGGTCGGTGGCCGTGGCAAGGCCGGCGGCGTCAAGCTGGCCGCCACCCCGGACGAGGCCGTCGCCCGTGCGACGGACATCCTCGGGATGGACATCAAGGGCCACACGGTCCACAAGGTGATGATCGCCGAGCTGTCCCCGGAGATCGAGGCGGAGTACTACGTCTCGTACCTCCTCGACCGCACCAACCGCACCTTCCTCGCGATGGCGTCGGTGCAGGGCGGCATGGACATCGAGGAGGTCGCGGAGAAGACCCCCGAGGCCCTCGCGAAGGTCCCGGTCAACGCCGTCGAGGGCGTGAACATCGACAAGGCGCGCGAGATCGTCGCCCTGGCGAAGTTCCCGGCCGAGGTGGCCGAGGGCGTCGCCGAGGCCATGGTCACCCTGTGGGACACCTTCGTCGCCGAGGACGCGCTCCTCGTCGAGGTCAACCCGCTGGTGAAGACCAAGGACGGCCGCATCCTGGCCCTGGACGGCAAGGTGTCTCTCGACGAGAACGCCGAGTTCCGCCAGCCCGACCACGAGGCCCTCGAGGACAAGGCCGCAGCCAACCCGCTCGAGGCTGCCGCCAAGGCCAAGAACCTCAACTACGTCAAGCTCGACGGCGAGGTCGGCATCATCGGCAACGGCGCCGGCCTGGTCATGTCGACCCTGGACGTCGTCGCGTACGCCGGTGAGAACCACGGCGGCGTGAAGCCGGCCAACTTCCTCGACATCGGTGGCGGCGCCTCCGCCGAGGTCATGGCGAACGGCCTGGAGATCATCCTGGGCGACCCGGACGTCAAGTCCGTGTTCGTCAACGTCTTCGGTGGCATCACCGCCTGTGACGAGGTCGCCAACGGCATCGTCCAGGCGCTGGAGCTCCTCGCCTCGAAGGGCGAAGAGGTCACCAAGCCGCTGGTCGTGCGTCTCGACGGCAACAACGCGGAGCTGGGTCGCAAGATCCTGTCGGACGCGAACCACCCGCTCGTGCAGCGCGTGGACACCATGGACGGCGCGGCCGACAAGGCCGCCGAGCTCGCGGCTGCGAAGTAAGGGACGAGGTCAGAACACCATGGCTATCTTCCTGACCAAGGACAGCAAGGTCATCGTCCAGGGCATGACCGGTGCCACGGGCATGAAGCACACCAAGCTCATGCTGGGTGACGGCACCAACATCGTCGGCGGCGTGAACCCGCGCAAGGCCGGCACGACCGTCGACTTCGACGGCACCGAGGTCCCGGTCTTCGGCTCCGTCGCCGAGGCGATGAAGGAGACGGGCGCCGACGTGTCCGTCCTCTTCGTCCCGCCGGCCTTCGCGAAGGCCGCCGTGGTCGAGGCGATCGACGCCGAGATCCCGCTGGCCGTCGTGATCACCGAGGGCATCGCCGTCCACGACTCCGCCGCCTTCTGGGCGTACGCGCAGTCGAAGGGCAACAAGACCCGGATCATCGGCCCGAACTGCCCCGGTCTCATCACCCCGGGCCAGTCCAACGCCGGCATCATCCCGGGCGACATCACGAAGCCGGGCCGCATCGGCCTGGTCTCGAAGTCCGGCACGCTGACGTACCAGATGATGTACGAGCTCCGTGACATCGGCTTCTCGTCCGCCGTCGGCATCGGTGGCGACCCGGTCATCGGCACCACGCACATCGACGCCCTCGCGGCGTTCGAGGCGGACCCCGAGACCGACCTGATCGTCATGATCGGCGAGATCGGCGGCGACGCCGAGGAGCGTGCGGCCGACTTCATCAAGGCCAACGTCACCAAGCCGGTCGTCGGCTACGTCGCGGGCTTCACCGCGCCCGAGGGCAAGACCATGGGCCACGCCGGCGCCATCGTCTCCGGCTCCTCCGGCACCGCCCAGGCGAAGAAGGAGGCCCTTGAGGCCGCGGGCGTCAAGGTCGGCAAGACGCCGACCGAGACGGCCAAGCTGGCGCGCGCCATCCTCGCGGGCTGACACCAGCCGTAGGACAGCGACACCAGCAGTCATACGCGAGTGGGCCCCGCCCCTCCCGGGAAACCGGGCGGGGGCGGGGCCCACTCGCGTACGTGGGTCACCGGCTTACTCGGCCGACGGGATCAGCCGCTCCGGACCCGGGTTCGGCTGGGACCGGAGCCGGTCGCGGAGCTCGACGTCCTCCGGGCCGAGCTTCTGCGGGCCGCCGCGCACCGGCACCCCGTTGACGGTCTCGCCGGGGACCTCCACGGGCAGGTAGCGCGTCGGCGCGGTCGCCGCCGTGAAGGCCGTCGCGCAGATGAGGACCGCCGTCACCCCGAGCGCCGTCCGCGTCCACCTGCGGGTTCGCCGCTCGCTGCCCGTCCGGACCACGCGCGCCGCCGGGAGGGTCGCCGTCGGAGCCTCGGAGACCAGCTCGCGCAGCCGCCGGTGCAGGGCCTCCGGTTCGGCGAGCTCGGGGATCCGCTGCCCGAGGACCGTACGGGCGTGCAGCAGCCGGTTGGCGGCGGCGGGGGTGCTCGCCTCCGTCTCGGCGGCCGTGTCCGGCAGGTCGAGGCCGAGCCCGTCGTAGAGGAGGACGGTACGGCGGTACGGCGGCGGCAGTTCGAGCAGCGCGGCGAGCAGCGCCCGCCGGTTCGCCTCGGTCGGCGGGGAGTCGGGGTGCTTGTGGGCGCGCCGCAGCCGGTGCCAGGGGGAGAGGGCGTACTCGTACGCCGTCGCCCGCACCCAGCCCACCGGGTCCGCGTCGACGGCGACCTCGGGCCAGTGCTCCCAGGCGTGGTGGAACGCGTACTCGACGGACTCGCGGGAGAGCCGGCGGCGCCCCGTGAGCAGGTAGGTCTGGTGGACGAGGCCGGGCGCGGCGTGCGCGTACAGAGCGTCGAAGGCCTCCTCGGGGGTGAGGCCCGGCGCGGCGGGCGGCCCGGCCGGCTCCGGGGCCGGGGCGGGCTCCGCAGCGGCCGGTTTCAGGCGTTCCTGCGGCTTCGGGGCGCCTTTGCGGGCCGGGCCGGGGGCGACGGCCCGTACGGCGGAGGGCGGCCCCGGCGGCTTGGCCGCCCGCTTGACGGCGGCCTTGGGCCGGACGTTGACGGAGGGGAACACGGGCTCGCGGGGGACGGGCTTGACGGGCGCCGGTGCGGGCTGGGGCTCGGGGTCGGGCTTCGCAGACGCTGATGCACCGGGTGCACTGGATGCATCGGATACGCCAGTGGGAGTACCCGAGGACGCGCGGATGGCCTCCGCCGCCTCGCTCGCGCCGAGCAGCTTCGCGTACGCCTCGCGCTTGCGCCCCCGTGGGGACGAGCGCCCGGTCTCCCAGGCCTTGACGGTGGCCTTCGTGACGCCCATGGCCTCGGCGACCTGCTCCTCGCTCAGGGCGAGGGCCTCACGCAACCTGCGCCGCTCCTTCGGTGTCGGCAGGGTGACGGAGGATGCGGAATCCGTGGTGCTCCGGCTCATCGGCGTCGACCTCCCGCAGAGCTGCTATGGGCGGAAAAGTACATAAACGTATCTTGAGCGACACAGCGGAGGTTTGCCTGTTACGCGGCTTAAGCGCGTGTCGTTGGCAGCATGGCCCCGTGACCCATCCGACCGAGCACTCCCTGGTCCAAGGCGGCCGTTCCGCCGCCCTGGCCACCGCCTGCGTCCGCGGCGGAGTCGCCGCCGGGCTCGGTCTCGGCGCCCTCGCCGTCCTGGTGACCGCGGCCTGGATCAGCTCCCCGTACCCCGACGGCGGCCCCGGCGGCGCCCTGCACGTCGCCTCCGGGCTCTGGCTCCTCGCCCACGGCGTGGACGTGGTCCGTACGGACACGCTGTCCGGCCTGCCCGCGCCCCTCGGCATCGCGCCGATGCTCCTCGCCGCCCTGCCCGTCTGGCTCGTCCACCGGGCCGCCCGCGACACCCTCGACCCGGGGGACGACGGCGACCGGCCGCGCCCTTCCCCGAGCGGCACGGTGGCCGCGGTGGCCGGGGGATACCTCCTGGTCGCGGCGGTCGTGGTGGTCTACAGCGAGAGCGGCCCGCTGCCCGCCGACCTGATCACCGCAGGCCTGTGGCTGCCCGCCGTCGTCCTCGGTGCGGCGGGAGCGGGCGTCTGGACGGCGCTCGGCCGCCCGCTGCCCGGACAGCGGCAGGCGGCGGCCGCCCTGCGCGCGACGGGGCTCGGGCTCGTGACGCTGTGCGGCGGCGGCGCGGTGCTCGCCGCCGTCTCGCTGGCCTGGCACGCGGGTGAGGCGCAGGCCGCCTTCACGGGCCTCGCGGGGGAGTGGTCGGGGCGGGCGGCGGTCCTGCTCCTCGTCCTGGCGCTCCTGCCGAACGCGGCCGTGTGGGGAGCGGCGTACGGTCTCGGTCCCGGCTTCACCCTCGGTACGGGCGTGCTCGCGACCCCGCTCGGTCTCGCCGGCGACCCGGCCGTGCCGTCGTTCCCGCTCCTGGCGGCGCTGCCCGCCGAGGGGCGCGGTACGTGGGTCCACTGGGCGGCCGCCGCGGTCCCGCTGGCCGCGACCCTGGTGCAGGGCTGGCGCGTGGGCCGCACGGCCAAGGGCTGGCAGGCCCGGGACGCGGCCCTGACGGCGCTGGCGAGCGCCTGGGGGTGCGGTGCGGCCGTGGCCGTCCTCGCGGCCGCCGCGGGCGGCCCGCTCGGCTCCGGTCGGCTGTCCGCCTTCGGCCCGGTGTGGTGGCAGGCGGGCGCGGCGACGGTGCTGTGGGGTGCCTGTCTCGGGGTACCGGTGGCCTTGACGGTACGAGCCTGGGGCCGCCGGGCGCTGCGCCCGAAGCCCCTGCCGCTGCCGCTGTCCGTGCCGGCACCCGCCTCCGTACCCGTACCGGCATCCGTATCGGCGAGCGCGCCCTCGGGGACGGGAATCGGGGAGCCCTTCGACCTGGAGGCGCAGCCGGACGCGGCACCGGACGCCGCTCCGGGCGGCCCGGCGCCGCAGGCCACGGGGACCGATCCCGGCCCCCGGGCCGCCGCAGCCCCGACGCCCCCTGCCTCGACGCCGGTTCCTGCCCCCGCCTCCGCTCCGGCCCTGGACCTCGACCTGGACGACGATCCGGGCTACGAGCCGTACGACTACCTCCCGGCGGCGTGGGAGCCCTCCCCGCCGCCGCCGGACCCCAAGGCCTGAAAGACCGGCTCCCGCGCTACTCCCGCACGCCGAAGCCCGCGCGCAGCGGCTTCGGCAGGAGGTCGTTGCAGGCCAGCTGGCCCGCGTGGGTCAGGGCGTCGTCACGGCACTCGTAGAAGTCCGCGTAGACGAGCTGCATGGTGAAGCCGACCGCGACGATCATCAGGGCCACGCTCGCCGCCACCAGACCGCTGATCGCGGCCGTCCGCATCGAGCGGACGGGCGCCGTGGCGGGCACCGGCGCGGAGCCGGGTGTGACGGGCGGGGCGGTGGGCGCGTCCGGCGACGTCGCCGACAGCGCGCCTTCGGCGGCCGGCGCCGGCTCCTTCGGCTTCATCCGCAGCGAGCTGATGGCCCAGTAGAGCCCGAGGGCGCCGAGCAGCAGCGCCAGCTCCGGGATCTCGAAGATGGCGAAGAAGAACGCCCACATGCCCGAGAGGATCGCGTAGCGAGCCCGCCGCTGCGCGGGGTCCGTCGGATCCCACCGCATCCCCTTCTCGCGCCCGGGCCCGCCCTGGCCCGGCCCGCCCTCCGGGCCTCCGCGGCGATCGGGATCCCGGCCGAAGCCGTCCGTCGAACGGCCCGGCTGGCGCGGGCTCCAGCGGCCGTCGGACGCACCGGACGAGCCGGAAGGCTCGCCCGGCTCCGATCCCGAAGCGTCCGGCGACCCCGAGGAACCGGACGCGTCGTCGCCCGAACCCTCCGGTCGCCGCGGCTGCCACGGCTGATCCGGCCGGCCCTCGGGCGGCGGCGCGAACGGGTTGTTGTCGTTCGTGGACTGGCGCTCCGGCATGTGCTGGACGTCTTCCCTCTGTCGTCGCGACCGCGGCCGCACCCGCGGTCTCGCTGCTGTCTCTTCGTCGTGCCTTGCTGCGTGCCGTGCTCGGCATCTCGTTCCGGCGTCCGGCGTCTTGTCCGGTGTCTCGTCCGGTGTCTCGTCCGTTGTCTGTCCGGCGTCGGACCCTGACGCTACCGCCCTGCTCCGCCCCCGTCCCGTGGGGGCCGTCCGGTGTGCCGGTATCGTTGCTGACGGTCGAGCCATTCGTAGGGTTCCCCGTATCGAGCGACACGATTCGTTCGTACGACCGCACAAACACCACGGAAAGAGTGACCCAGTGGCTGCCGCCCGCCTCGTCGTCCTGGTCTCCGGTTCCGGTACCAACCTCCAGGCCCTCCTCGACGCCATCGCCGCCGACCCCGAGGGGTACGGGGCCGAGGTCGTCGCCGTCGGTGCGGACCGTGACGGGATCGTCGGTCTGGAGCGCGCCGAGCGCGCCGGGCTGCCCACCTACGTCTGCCGCGTCAAGGACCACGCGACCCGCGAGGAGTGGGACCGCGCCCTGACCGAGGCGACCGCCGCCCACGAGCCGGACCTCGTGGTCTCGGCCGGGTTCATGAAGATCGTCGGCAAGGAGTTCCTCGCCCGCTTCGGCGGCCGGGTCGTCAACACCCACCCGGCGCTGCTGCCCAGTTTTCCCGGTGCCCACGGGGTGCGTGACGCCCTCGCGTACGGCGCGAAGGTCACCGGGTGCACCGTCCACTTCGTCGACGACGGTGTCGACACCGGCCCGATCATCGCCCAGGGCGTGGTCGAGGTCCGGGACGAGGACGATGAAAGCGCGCTCCATGAGCGCATCAAGGAAGTCGAGCGCTCGCTGCTCGTCGAGGTCGTGGGGCGTCTGGCCCGGCACGGCTACCGCATTGAGGGACGAAAGGTAACAATCCCGTGACCGCCGAAGGTACGACGCGCCCCATCCGCCGCGCACTCGTCAGCGTCTACGACAAGACCGGCCTGGAGAAGCTGGCCCGCGGCCTGCACGAGGCGGGTGTCGCCCTCGTCTCCACCGGCTCCACCGCCGCGAAGATCGCCGCCGCCGGCATCCCGGTCACCAAGGTCGAGGAGCTGACCGGCTTCCCCGAGTGCCTGGACGGCCGCGTCAAGACGCTGCACCCGCGCGTGCACGCCGGCATCCTCGCCGACCTGCGCCTGGAGGACCACCGCAACCAGCTCGCCGAGCTGGGCGTCGAGCCCTTCGACCTGGTCGTCGTGAACCTGTACCCGTTCAAGGAGACCGTCGCCTCCGGCGCCACCCCGGACGAGTGCGTCGAGCAGATCGACATCGGCGGCCCGTCGATGGTCCGCGCCGCCGCCAAGAACCACCCGTCGGTCCTGGTCGTCACCGACCCGGGCGCGTACGACGCGGTCCTCCTGGCGGTCAAGGAGGGCGGGTCCAATCTGGGCCTGCGCAAGCGGTTCGCCGCTCAGGCCTTCCAGCACACCGCCGCGTACGACGTGGCCGTCGCCTCCTGGTTCGCCGCGGACTACGCCGCCGCCGACGACTCGGGCTTCCCCGACTTCCTCGGCCACACGTACGAGCGCTCCAACGTCCTGCGCTACGGCGAGAACCCGCACCAGGGCGCCGCGCTCTACGTCGACGGCACGGGCGGCCTCGCCAAGGCCGAGCAGCTGCACGGCAAGGAGATGTCCTACAACAACTTCACGGACACCGACGCCGCGCGCCGGGCCGCGTACGACCACTCCGAGCCCTGCGTCGCGATCATCAAGCACGCCAACCCGTGCGGCATCGCGATCGGCGCCGACGTCGCCGAGGCCCACCGCAAGGCGCACGCCTGCGACCCGCTGTCCGCGTTCGGCGGCGTCATCGCCGTCAACCGCCCGGTGTCGGTCGAGATGGCCGAGCAGGTCGCCGAGATCTTCACCGAGGTCATCGTGGCCCCCGGCTACGAGGACGGCGCCGTCGAGGTCCTGGCCAAGAAGAAGAACATCCGCGTGCTCCGCGCCGACGGCGCCCCGGCCAACCCGGTCGAGGTCAAGCCGATCGACGGCGGCGCGCTGCTCCAGGTCACCGACCGCCTCCAGGCCGAGGGCGACGACCCGGCGAACTGGACCCTGGCGACCGGCGAGGCCCTGTCCGCCGAGGAGCTCGCCGAGCTCGCCTTCGCCTGGAAGGCCTGCCGCGCGGTCAAGTCCAACGCGATCCTGCTCTCCAAGGACGGCGCCTCGGTCGGCGTCGGCATGGGCCAGGTCAACCGCGTCGACTCCGCGAAGCTGGCCGTCGAGCGGGCGGGCGAGGAGCGGGCGGCCGGTGCGTACGCCGCCTCGGACGCCTTCTTCCCCTTCCCCGACGGCCTGGAGATCCTCACGGCCGCCGGCGTGAAGGCGGTCGTGCAGCCGGGCGGCTCGGTCCGTGACGAGCAGGTCGTGGAGGCCGCGAAGAAGGCGGGCGTGACGATGTACTTCACCGGTACGCGTCACTTCTTCCACTGAGCACTCAGCACTCAGCAGTCAGCACTGATCACTGACGCTGATCGATGACGGGCGGGCSGCCCGTGCGTGGTGCGTGAGGTGTGGCGCGTGGATCAGTCGAGCCAGTGGTCGCAGCTGGAGACCCAGTTGTGCGAGCTGATGCTGTTGGCGGCCGGACCGCCGTCGCTGAGCTTGTTGTCCCGCAGGTCGCTCGCGTAGTACTCGCCCGGGTGCAGGCAGCCGTAGCCGTTGGGCGTGTTGTAGGCCGTGTAGTCGTAGAATCGGACGATGTGGTACGTACTGCCCGTCCCCTTGTTCATGACGGACTCGGCGTTGTTGGTGTCGCTTCCCTGGAAGGACCCGGAGGAGTCGCCCCAGTCGGCGTCGTTGTCCACGTCCCCGCCGAGCAGGCCGGAACAGTTGGGCAGGTTCCACGCGTACATGTACCCGGACCGGGCCGTGTTGTTGTAGAAGTTGTCGCACGCGGTCGACGCCTGTGCCGGCGAACCGATCAGTACGGAGCCGGCCGCCAGGCCCAGCACCGCCGCGGCGCTTCCGATGAGACGCTTCATGGTTCCTCCTCCGTTCGCCCGCGGCCTCGCGCCGCGGGAGCTCATGTGAGGGAGCGGGCGCGGACCAGCGCCTCGTGCTCCAGTCGCGCGTACGCGTCGAGCTCGTCGCCGTACTCGCCGCGCAGCCCGTCGACGTACCGGCGCTCCAGGGCCGTCCCGGTGCGGGCGAAGCCCGAGGAACCGGCGCACTCGGCCTCGGCCGTCGCGAGGCGTACCTCGGCGGCGAAGTCCGTGTCCTCGGGCCCGCTCGTGGGGAGCGCGGCCCGGGCGGCCGACGGGGTCGCGTACGGGTGGCCGGCCCGGCGCATGCAGGCCGCCCAGGCTGCCTGGGCGCTGGTGAACTCCGGGTCGCGGCTCAGCTTCGACACGTACAGCCGGGTCAGGTTGGTCGCGGTCTTGGCGGCCCGGAACCAGGCCGCCGGGTCGCCGTACAGCCGGTTCTGGGCGGTCTCCTCGCAGCCCCCGAGCCGACGGCCGATCGTTCCTCCGCCGGGTGCCTCCACCGAGAGCGTCCGCGCTCCGGCGCCGCCGTCCAGGGCCGTGCGGTAGGCCGCGCGCCGCTCGGGCGGCAGCCCGTCGACGTACAGCAGGTTCGGGTCCGTCTTCCGCGCCGCGAGGACCCTCGCGGCGATCCGGCTGCCGTAGCCGTTCCTCCGCGCCCAGGCCGCGTCCGTCAGCAGATAGCCGACGGTGAAGCTCTCGTCCGGCGTCGGACGCGCTCCGGCCCGGTACGAGAATCCCTTGGCCCGCATGCAGCGCTCGACGAGCACCTGCTCCGTGTGATGGAGCAACGCGCGGTCGGTGTCGGAGACTTCGGGGCGGGGGTCGGTGCCGGCACCGACCCCCGGGCCGGGGCCGGTTCCGGTGGCCGGCCGGTCCGTGCAGCCGGTCGCCGCGGTCATGAGGACCAGGGCGACGGCGCAGGCGCGAACGAACGTGGACGTCATGGTTCCGAGCCCCCCGGGTGACCGGGCCGCACCGTTTGTGCGGCCCGGTCACACCTTTGCGGCGCGGCCCGGAGCGGGGTACCTCGTAACTCCTAGGAGAGGGTCAGGGGCACTCGCCGCCCCAGGTCACGGCCTTGATCGTCCGGCCGCCGGCGGCGAAGTCGCCCCGGCCGTCCGCCCAGCCGTGGTGGAGGCAGGACGTGCCGCCCTCCGTGAAGGAGACGTACACGTGGTCGCCGCCGGCCTCCGGGTGGCCGTTGTTGAAGAAGGACTTGCGCAGGCCGCAGGTGCTCGCCGGCACGTTCCTGTCGGTCTTGCAGACCGTGCCCTTGCCGCCCGTCTCGGAGAAGAAGCAGACGGAGCCGTTGGGGCAGTTCCACGGCTGGTACGGGGTGGTCTGGGGCTGAGCGCAGTTGACGCTCGTGACGCTCGACCACTGGCGCCCGGCCCCGCTGTACTCGGCCCCGCCGAAGTGGACGGGCTTGCGGTGGGTCTCGTCCGTGAACGTGCCGGAGGCCAGGTAGCGCTGCTCGTAGTGGAGGTGGGCCCAGTCGCCGGCCGCGCCCGACTTGCCGACGCGGCCGATCTGGGTGGCGCCGGTGACCTGGCTGCCGACCTTCACGTACGCGTCCGGTGCTTCCTGGAGGTGGTAGTACGCGGTGAACCAGCCGTTGCCGTGGCTGATCTGGAGGGTGTTGCCCGAGCCGTTGTTCCAGTAGGCGGCCGAGACCGTGCCCGGCGCGGAGGCGTAGACGGGCAGGCCGTCGGAGCCGGGGTTGCCCTCCTTGACGATGTCGAGCGCCGGAGTGTGGTCCCAGGTGTCGAGCTGCCACGTGGTGCCGCAGGCGAACGGCAGCTGGAAGTCCGGCTTCCCGGCGGGCGGGGCGGCGGCCTCGGCCGAGGCGGTGGCGCCGGCCGTGGTGGCGCCGAGCCCGAGGGTCAGGCCAAGAGCCATCAGGAAGGTCAGGAGTGCGGTGCGCAGTCGTGCGGAGGACACGTTCGTGCTCCCTTCTCGCGGTCAGGTGGGTCCACCGTCCCGAGGTTCGGCCCGACGGCCGTACTCGGACATCAGAGGGCCACGGACTCCTCGCACGTCTTCGTCCACGTGTGGGAGGCGATCGGCCGGGACAGCGCGAGGTCGCGCCGCCCGCCCTGCCGTACGCAGCCCAGGCCGTCCTTGAGGTCGTTCTTCGCGAACAAGGAGACGTGGACGAAGCCCCGGGAGTCGGCGGCGCCGTTGTTGAACACCGAGCGCGGCCCGTCCTTCCGTGCCCACGCGCAGACCGTGTCGCCGTCGAACCACTCGGGGTCGTCGTTCTCCCAGGCACACATCTCGCCCCTCCCGCCCTCCTCGGAGAAGAAGCAGACGTAACCCGGCGCGCACCGCTCGTACCCCGCCGCGGTGTTCCGTCCGTCCTGCCGGTCGAGGAGTGCGTTCAGGCCGAGGCCCGCCGCCGTCAGGGTCGCCAGGGAGGCGGCGAGGAGGGGGACGAGCCGTCGGCCGCGGCGCCGGCGGCGCGGCATCCGGCCCGCCGCCGCCTCCCGGACCCGGCGGAGCACGGACCGCGCGTCATGGGCTACCCGTTCCTCGTGGGTGCGGCTCAGGCAGTCGGTGACGATGTCGCGCCACACGGGCGGGAGTGCGGGGGAGAGGCGGAGTTCCTCCTCGCCGCGGGCGTAGCGGAGGGCGGCGTCCCGGCGGGCGGTCGGCGTGCCGCCGGGGAGGGGTGAGGTGCCGGTCAGGACGGTGTGGGTCAGGACGCCGAAGGCCCAGACGTCGGCGCTGGGGCGGATCCGTGTGCCGCGGTCGCCGACCTCCGACCAGAGCAGCTCGGGCGGCGTGTAGTCGGGTGTGGCGAAGCCGGCGGCGTAGGCGTGGGTGCCTTCCAGTTCGCTCGCGGTGCTGAAGTCGCCGAGCCGGACGCTGCCGTCCTTCATCAGCAGGACGTTGCCCGGCTTGAGGTCGCCGTGCACCCAGCCCGCCGTGTGGAGCTGGTGCAGGCCCTCGCAGATCTGGACGAGCAGCGCGGGGCCGGACGGCGGCGGCGCGGCGGTGTCCGAGAGCAGCGACTGGAGCGGTCGCTCCGCCTCCTCCAGTACGAGGACGGTGGCGCCGTCCAGCTCTGGGTGCGCCGGGTCGTCGACCGTCAGGGTTTCGTACAGGCGGATCAGGCGCGGCGAGCGGAGCCGCCTCAGCAGGTCGACCTCGCGGTCGGCGAGGTCGCGCAGGTGGCGCAGCTGGCGCGGGGTGTGGGTGCCGGTGGGGAGGAACTTGAGCGCGGCCCGGGCGGGGAGCTCGTCCCGGTCGTCGGTGCGGCGGGCCGCCGCGTACACGCTGCCGAACGCGCCGGCGCCCAGCGGGCGCTCGATCGTCCAGTCGCCGACCTCGTATCCGGTCGGCACGATCAGCGGGAAGCCGTTCACCGCGCCGCCTCCGGCAGGGCCGGAGGGGTCGGAGCGGGCAGCGAGGTCGCACGGACCGGGCGGGGGGTGGTCAGCGTCGTCAGGTCGTCCTCGCGGACCAGGTCGAAGCGGAGCGCGAGCGAGACCAGCGACTCCTTCTTGCCGTTGAGGCGCGGGCCCGCGTCGGCCGTGTCCGGGCCCGGCTTGAGCCGTAACTTCACCGCCAGGTAGTCGATGTTCCACTGCACCGAGGCGCGGTTCACCGCGGGCCACAGCGGCCGCAGCCGCTCCACGATCCGGTCGACCGTCGGCAGCGGCGCGTGCGGGGCGCCGCGCAGGCGCGTCTCGCAGAGCGCGGCGAGGACGAGGAAGTACCGCTTCGAGCGGTCGAGGGGGAAGGCGAGCGCGGTCGGCTCGCCGTCCTCGGCGGAGGCGGAGCGGGCGCGCTCCACGTAGTCGTGGCGCGGCGCCCAGACGCTGAAGTCGAGCAGGTCGCCGCCCGCGGGCAGCACGACCCGGGAGAACTCGAACGGCACGGGGGCGTCGACCCGGCCCGGCGCGATCTTGATGTGCTCTCCGGCGCCCTCCGGGTTCTCGACGACGTAGGTCGAGGCCGCGCTGAAGTTGCTGAGCGTCCAGTAGCTCGCCGTCGCACCGATCTCGCCGGCGGTGCGGGACACCCCGGGATGGGGGATGTCCAGATGGCGCGGTGCCCCGGCCGTCCGCGGGGCTGTCGATCGCGGGGCGGTGCGGCCGAAGTGGAGCCTCTCGCCGGGCGCCAGCCTGATCTGGCTCCCGGGGCCGGTGTCCGGTGCGGGCACCACGATGATGCTGTACATGACGCTTCCTTTCCCCGAGGTCTGCGTGCGGGTCAGGGTAGGAAGCGGCGATAAACGAATGCAGAACGTCACGTACCGCTTACGGAGAAGAGCGCGGCCGCGGGGGGAGGTTCCGCCCGGCGGCGACGGATCCGCCGATCGGGTGGACTCTGGTCTAATGGGTTGCTCTTTTGTCGGCCGCCGGTTGTGGGGGACGTGGTGTTGGACGTACTGAACAGGCCCGCTGCGGATACCACCGACGCCGAAGCGTCGGACGGCCTTTCCCCGGCACCGCTCAGGCCCTATCTGATCCTCGCGGCCGTCCTCTGCGGTCTGTACTTCCTCTACTCCTGGGTGCAGTACTCGCACTTCCTCACCCCCTCCTGGGACCTCGGGATCTTCGGGCAGTCCGTCAGGGCGTACGCGGAGTTCCGGGCGCCCGTCGTCGACATCAAGGGCCCCGGCTTCCACATACTCGGCGACCACTTCAGCCCGGTCACCGCACTGCTCGCGCCCCTCTACTGGATCTGGCCCTCGCCCGCATCCCTGCTCTTCGGGCAGGCGGCGCTCTTCGCCGCCTCCGCGGTCGTCGTCGGCCGCACCACCCAGCAGATCCTCGGCAGCCGGGCCGCCGGCATCGGGCTCACGATCGCGTACGGGCTCTCCTGGGGGCTCCAGGAAGCCGTCAAGTCCGACTTCCACGAGATCGCCTTCGCCGTCCCGATGCTGGCCCTGACCTGCCGGGCCCTGATCCTCGGGCGCTGGACCACGGCCGTCGCCTGGTCCGCCCCGCTCGTCCTCGTCAAGGAGGACATGGGGCTCACCGTCTCCATGGTCGGCGCGGTCCTCTTCATCAAGGGCCAGAAGCGGCTGGGTGCCGCCCTCGCCGGCTTCGGCGTGGCGGCCTTCGCCCTCACGGTCCTCGTCCTGATCCCGGCGGCGAGCCGGGTCGGGGAGTACGACTACTGGTCCAAGATCGAGAAGACGGGCCAGGGCACCGAGACCTCCATCGGGCAGGTCATCGGCGACGCCCTCGTCTCCGGCGAGCGCTGGGAGATGGTGTTCTTCCTGCTCGCGATCGTCGGCTTCCTCGCCCTGCGCTCCCCGCTGATCCTGCTCGTCCTGCCCACCCTGGGCTGGCGCTTCCTCTCCCAGGACTCCAACCACTGGGGCATGCACTGGCACTACAGCGCCATCCTCATGCCGGTGGTCTTCCTGGCCCTCGTGGACGCGGCCCGGTCCGTGCGCACCTCGCCGCGCGCCTGGCTCGTCGCGTACGGGAAGGTCGTCGTCCCCGTCGCGACGGCGGTCGCGCTCGTGCTCGCCATGGACCTGCCGCTGCGGGAGCTGACGAAGTCGGAGACGTACCGCACGGACGCCCGGGCCGAGCAGGCGCGGGCGGCGGTGGACGCGGTGCCGGAGGGCGCGAGCGTGGAGGCGGACGTCTCGCTCCTCGCCCACCTCACGGCGGACCACCGGGTCTACTGGGTGGGCACGTCGAAGGGCGCCACCCCGGACTACCTCGCCTTCGACCTGCGCGGCTGGTCGCAGCAGGTCACGGACCCGGCGCAGCTGGCTTCGCAACTGCATCCGGAGGCGCGGTACGAGATCACGTACCGGTCGGACGGGTTCGCGGTGCTCAAGAGGGTGTAGCCGGTAGGCACGTCTTGTTCGCCGGGAACGGCGAAGGGGCCGGGTCCCGTACTTTCCGTACGGAACCCGGCCCCTCGGCGTTCGGCTCAGTACTGCGGCTGCTTGTTGCGGTTGAACCAGGCGCCGCCGTCCGACTTGCCCACGAAGACCGCGATCAGGACGGCCATCACGGTGTGCGCGAGACCGATGACCACGAACGGGTAGAGACCGAAGATGGCGGTGATGATCGCGAAGACCATCGCCGTGATGCGGATGCCGTTGCCGCCGCTGCCGAACTTGGCACCGAGGACGATCGCGAGGACGCCCCAGGCCAGGATGAGCGCGGTGAAGCCCCAGACGGCGCCGGACGACATGTCGGCGATCTGCTGGAACTGGACGTCGTCCTTCAGCTGCGGGTCGTTCTTCGCGGCGGCGATGCTCAGCGCGCCGAGCACACCGAAGATCACGCCGATCATCTGCAGACCGCCGATGACGAAGAGCATGACGCGGGCGGCCTTGACGGTGCCCGGCATCTCCGTGACCGCGGCCGGGTAACCGCCGCCGCCGTACGGGGAGACCGGCGGGGCCGCCGGGTAGCCGTATCCCTGCTGCGGCGGTACGCCCTGCGGGGCCTGCTGCGGGTAGCCGTAGCCGGGCTGCTGCGGCTGGCCCTGGGGCTGGCCGTAGGGGTTGTTCGAGTCGCCGAAGCTCATCGCGGGATTCCTCCGTGAAGTTTTCTGTGCGGGGACGACGCGGCCCGCGCGGAGGACTTTCACGGCATTTGAGCGGATTTCCCCCCGGCACTTTCCGCGGTACTTCGCAGGTCATCGTTGTCGTACCGTCGACTTTTTGTCCAGTCGATACGCGGCGGAGTTGTGCAAGTGCAATCTGTCGCCCGGTATGACGAGCCGCCCGGCGGGAGCGAATTGGAACAAGGCGGGGGTCATCCGGGAGGATGTCTCCATGAGTGCCCAGATTCTCGATGGCAAGGCCACCGCAGCCGCGATCAAGTCCGAACTGACCGTCCGTGTGGCGGCCCTCAAGGAGCAGGGCGTCACGCCCGGCCTGGGCACCGTCCTCGTCGGCGACGACCCGGCCAGCCAGAAGTACGTGGCGGGCAAGCACCGCGACTGCGCTCAGGTCGGCATCGCCTCCATCCAGCGTCACCTTCCGGCCACCGCCACGCAGGAGGAGATCGAGGCGGTCGTACGGGAGCTCAACGAGGACCCGACCTGCACCGGTTACATCGTCCAGCTCCCGCTGCCCAAGGGCATCGACGAGAACCGCATCCTGGAGCTGATGGACCCGGCCAAGGACGCGGACGGCCTGCACCCGACCAACCTCGGCCGTCTCGTGCTCAACGAGCCCGCCCCGCTGCCCTGCACGCCGAACGGCGTCATCACCCTGCTCCGCGCGCACGGCGTGGAGATCAACGGCGCTGAGGTCGTGGTCGTCGGCCGCGGCGTCACCATCGGCCGCCCGATGCCGCTCATCCTCACCCGCCGCTCCGAGAACGCGACCGTGACGCAGTGCCACACCGGCACCCGGGACCTCTCGGCGCACCTGCGCAACGCCGACATCATCGTGGCGGCGGCCGGCGTCCCGCACCTCATCAAGCCCGAGGACGTGAAGCCGGGCGCGGCCGTCCTCGACGTCGGCGTCTCGCGCAACGGCGAGGGCAAGATCCTCGGCGACGTGGACCCCGGTGTCGCGGAGGTCGCCGGCTGGATCTCCCCGAACCCCGGCGGCGTCGGCCCGATGACCCGCGCCCAGCTCCTCGTGAACGTCGTCGAGGCCGCCGAGCGCGCGGCCGCGGCGCTCTGACATGGCCGCCGAGGGTGGGGCCCCAGGGAGCGGGGCCACCGAGGGCGAGTCGGCCGGGAGCGAGCCCGCCAAGGGCGGCATCCGCCGCCCGCCGCCCAGCCTCACCACCGACACGGCGCGGCCCGAGGGCGGCGGCCGGGCGGCGCCCCGCGACGCCTCCGCGCCCGCGCGTCAGTGGCCCCTGCTCACCGTGCTCGTCCTCGCCGGTCTCGGCCTCGTCGTGGTCGGCACGGACCCGTTCCCGCATGCCTTCCGGGTGGGCACGATGGCGGTCGGCGCGGCCCTGCTCCTCGGCGCCGTGATGCGCCGGGTGGTGCCGTCCGTCGGCATGCTGGCCGTGCGGTCCCGCTTCACGGACATGATCACGTACGGGGTCATGGGCGGCCTGATCGTGCTGCTCGCGCTCATGGTGCAGCCGAAACCCTGGCTGCGGATCCCGTTCCTGGAGGACATCCTCCATCTCACCGTGACGTAGGAACGGTGACGTAGCGGCACTGATTCGTGTACGGCGCCCGCCCTCTCCCCCGTGGGAGGGCGGGCGCCGCTGCGATCAAGAGTCATGTACGCGCCAACCTGGAGCAAGTTCAGGCCGCTCGCTGTGTCACGGAAGTGACCATTCCGCCACCTCGCCTCCGCATCCGGGGCGCGGATCGCCCTCGGAGCTGCCATCCTTCGAGAACGCAGGGGAGGTCGCGGACAAGGGGGGCGTACATGCCTGGCTGGAAGGCGCTGTCGGACGAACTCGACCCGGACGTCAGGGCGTTCACGGAGCGGCTCCGCCGGCTGATCGACCGCAGCGGTCTCGGCGTCACCGCCGTCGCCGAGCGCACCGGACACGACCGGGCCACGTGGGACGCCTGCCTGGACGCACGGCGGCCCGTCCCCAGGAGTGCGGTGGCGGCGCTCGCGGAAGTGACCGGGACGGATCCTGGGGACCTCGCCGCGGAGTGGGAGCGGGCCGAACGGGGGTGGTCGAGGAGCGGCCGACCCGATGGCGGCACTGTCGATGTCGATGACGCAGATCGCCCCAGTGACGCCGACGACCGGACCATGCAGATCCGGCGGATCGCGGCACCGGGCCCCGCCCCGGTCGCCTCCCCGCCACCCGCGCCCCCAGCGGCCCGCCGTCGCCCCCTCCTCCTCTACGCCGTCGGGACCCTCGGCGCCCTGCTCGTCGTCACCGCCGCCCTCCTCCTCGTCGACCTCGGCGGCGCGGACGGTACGGACGACCGCGCCGTCACCCCGCCCTCGCCGACCACCCCGACCGCCGCGCCGAGCACCAGCCTCCCCGCCGGGGTGAAGTGCGCGGGCGCCGGCTGCACCGGCCGCGACCCGGAGGCCATGGGCTGTGGCGGGCCCCTCGCCACCACTGTCGCCCGCACCCGCGTCGGGACCGTCCAGGTCGAGGTCCGGCACAGCGCGACCTGCGCGGCGGCCTGGGCCCGGATCAGCGGGGCCGCGCCGGGGGACGCCGTCACGGTGAGCGCCGGCGGAGCGACCCGGCGCGCCGAGGTGGTGAGCGCGGGCGCCGACACCGACGCGTACACCCCGATGCTCGCGGTCACGGCCGGGACCGACGCGACGGCCTGCGCCACCCTCGCGGACGGGACCGAGCACTGCACCGCGAACTGACCGAGCACTGCACGGCGAACTGACCGAGCACTGCAAGGCGAACCGACCGAGCACTGCACGGCGAACCGACCGCGCGGCGCACCCGCGAACCGACCGAGCACCGCACCGCGAACTGACGGACCCCCGTGGTCTCGGACGGGTGGCAGTGAGCCGGACCACAAGGGGGTGGGGGTTCGTGGGGCCCCGGGTCGGATAGCCTGACCGCTGGAAATCTCTTCACGTCGAGACACCGATCGATCACGCTGATCGATCGTCGATCGTCGATCACGGAGAGGTGTCCGGAACCCGGGGCAGGGACCCCCACCGCCAGCTGTCTTACGGAGATCGCCATGACCCGCACTCCCGTGAATGTCACCGTCACCGGCGCGGCCGGCCAGATCGGCTACGCGCTGCTCTTCCGCATCGCCTCGGGCCACCTGCTCGGCGCGGACGTGCCGGTCAAGCTGCGCCTCCTCGAGATCCCGCAGGGCGTGAAGGCCGCCGAGGGCACCGCCATGGAGCTCGACGACTGCGCGTTCCCGCTGCTCAAGGGCATCGACATCTTCGACGACCCGAACCAGGGCTTCGAGGGCGCCAACGTCGCGCTGCTCGTCGGCGCCCGCCCCCGTACCAAGGGCATGGAGCGCGGTGACCTGCTCGCCGCCAACGGCGGCATCTTCAAGCCGCAGGGCAAGGCCATCAACGACCACGCCGCGGACGACATCAAGGTCCTCGTCGTCGGCAACCCGGCCAACACCAACGCCCTGATCGCCCAGGCCGCCGCCCCGGACGTGCCGGCCGAGCGCTTCACCGCGATGACCCGCCTGGACCACAACCGCGCGCTCTCGCAGCTCGCGGCGAAGACCGGCGCCTCCGTCGAGGACATCAAGCGCCTCACCATCTGGGGCAACCACTCGGCGACCCAGTACCCGGACATCTTCCACGCGGAGATCGCCGGCAAGAACGCCGCCGAGGTCGTCGCCGACGAGGCGTGGCTGGCCGACACCTTCATCCCGACCGTCGCCAAGCGCGGCGCCGCGATCATCGAGGCCCGTGGCGCGTCCTCCGCCGCCTCCGCCGCGAACGCCGCCATCGACCACGTCCACACGTGGGTCAACGGCACCGCCGCGGGCGACTGGACCTCCATGGGCATCCCGTCGGACGGCTCCTACGGCGTCCCCGAGGGCCTCATCTCCTCCTTCCCGGTCACCTGCACCGACGGCAAGTACGAGATCGTCCAGAACCTGGACATCAACGAGTTCTCCCGCACCCGCATCGATGCCTCCGTGCAGGAGCTGTCGGAGGAGCGCGACGCGGTCCGCGAGCTCGGCCTCATCTGAGCCGCTGCCCGAGAGCCCGAAGGCGGCCTGACCGCCTGACGGCCTGACGGCGCATCACATGCCCGGCGCCCCCGGACCGTACGACCGACCGTACGGCCCGGGGGCGCCGTCTTTTCGCGCCGCCTTCCGCGCCGCCCTTCGTGCCGCCTTCCGCGCCGTCTTCTCGCGCCGACAAGGCGCCCCCACCTCCCCTATGCTGTCCCACCGGTCCCGCCCAAGTGGGTCGTGATCACGGACCGTTCCGCAGCAATCGGGGGAGTTTTGGCGCAATCGTTCGTTCCTCAGCAGCCCGGCCGGCCGCCCAGTACGCCGCCGGGCACCCCGCCCGCCGTCGATGCGCGCCGCTTACCTTCCGCGAGCGAGTCGACCCGCCTGCTCTGTGCCGGCACCTACCTCGACGACGGCTTCCGGGACGCCGTCATCGACCAGCTGTACGTCCACGAGGAGCGCTTCGCCGCACCCTCCCTGGGCTTCGACGCGAGCCGCGTCCTCGCGCACGCGCTGCGCGCCCGCCGCATCGAACTCGCCTGGGCCGCCGGCATCCTGGCCCTCTGGATCATCGCGATCCCGCTCACCAAGGGCCTGATCACCCTCCTCATCGTGCCGTTCCTCGTGCTCGGCCTCGCCCGCTGGGTCCGCGGCCGGTCCGCCGCCGCACCCCTCTACCGCACCGTCCCCGCCTTCGTGCTGCGCTGGTACGGGCGGATCATGTTCGTCCAGTCGGCGCTGCTCCTCCTCTTCCTCGCCTTCGGCGACGACGAGGCCGGCTGGGAGTTCCTCGGCGACGTCTCCGAGACGGGCGAGTTCCTGGGCTTCGCGCTCAGTCTCGCCGCGGAGGAGATGTGGGGCATCAGCCCGCTGGAGGTGTGGATCACCATCGCCGTGCCGCTGCTCGTGGCCTGGGCGGTGGCGACGCAGCAGGGCCAGTTCGCCCGCGCGCTCACCCAGGAGCTCTCCAAGGAGCGCTTCCCCGACCTCCGTTCCGACCCGGCCGAGCAGGCCGAGGGCGCCCGCTCCCGCCGCCTGCGCGACCGGATCCGCGTCGAGCAGCACGCCCGCCTCGTCATGTACGGCTCCGACGACCCGTTCTGCGGCGCCGGAGCCCCGTACGAACCCTGGTCGCTCTCCATCGAGCTGCGCCCCCGCAAGAACCTCGACGGCAAGGCGCCCGAGCCGCTCGACAACAGCGCGATCATGCGGCATGTCGTCCCGCTCGTGGAGGCGCTGCGCGTGCCGTCCCCGCACGGTTCGCCGCAGATCCAGGCCGCCGTACGGGACCGGCTGCGCGAGCTGGAGATCGACGAGGTCGTCTTCCTGCCCGTCGACGGACTGCCGGCCCGCACCGCCGCCCCGTACACCCCGGAGGGCTTCGAGCTGCATCGCTCGGGCGCCATCGAGGAGGGCGGCGAGACCCGTCGCCACTTCCTCCGCGTCCGAGTCGGCGGCTGGGGCGAGGAGATCGTCGCCACCGTCTTCGTCCGCGTCCACACGCAGGGCGGCATGCTGATGCTGGAGGTCGCCCCGCACGTCCTGCGACCCGTGAAGCGGCTCTACCGGGAAGCCGACCGGATCGCCCACCGCTACCGGCACAACCACCACTTCGGCAAGGCCGTCTGGGCGCTCGGCCGGACCCCGCGCTCCGCCGGGCAGGCCGTCGCCACGCTCTGGCGGGCGCTCGGCCACGGCTGGCGGCTGCTCACGGGAGGCCACGCGAACGCGCTGCCCGAGGGGCCCTGGCTCTCGGTCCGCGAGTACGGCTCCGACGACGAGGCCTCCCTCTTCCAGGAGATGGACGTGAGCCGCTACCTGAAGAGCATTCAGGACCGGGTCGCGAACGGCGTGACCGTCGCGCTGCGTGAAGCCGGTTACGAGACCGCCGAGTTCGAGCAGAAGATCATCCACGTCGCCGAGGGCGGCACCTTCATCGAGAACACCAAGGGCAACGTCACCCTCGGCAACCACAACACCGTCACCAACAAGACCTTCACCACCTCGACGACCGGAGGCGACCGTGGCTGACACCGGCAGCGACAGCAACGACAGGGCCCGCGGCGGCATTCACGTCACCAACACCAGCGGCAACGTCACCATCGGCGACAACAACACCGTCACCAACACGGTGGGCGGCGCGCAGCCGGCCCGTGACCCGCAGCAGGAGGAACTCCTCCAGGCCATCCGCAAGCTCCGGGCCGACCTCGGCGGGGTCGTCGCCTCCGAGCAGACCGCCGCCCTGGACGAGGAACTCTCCGACGCCGAGGACGAGATCGAGGGCACCGGGCGGGCCGGCACGGGCCGCCTGACCCGGCTGCGCCAGGCGCTCGCGGACGCGGGCGCGGTGAGCGGGATCCTCGCCTCGGGCGTGGCCGTCGGGCAGGCCGTCGGCGCCCTGCTCGGAGGGTGAGATGAGCGCCCGCTGGAACGACGAGACGCAGAGCTGGGAGACGGTCGGGGGGACGCAGGCCCCCGGCCCGTCGCCGATACCGGAGCCCGCTCCGGGGCCGGTGGCAGCTCCCGGTGCCGGTCCCGTCGTGCCTCCGCCTCCGCCCCCGCCCTCGTACGCACCCGAGGCCCCGCCCTCGTACGCCCCCGCCCCCACGCACGCCCCCGCGTACGTCCCGGAGACGGGGGAGTGGCAGTACCCCACCGCCCCGGCCCCGGCCGCCGGCGGCCGAGCGCGGACGCGTGGCGCCGTCGCGGCGGGGGCGGCCGTCGCCGTCCTGGCGGCGGGTTCGGTGGGCGCCTGGCTGGTCTGGGGCAAGGACGACGGCGGGCAGGCCGGGGCGGGCGGCGGTCCTGCGGTCTCGGTCTCGGCCCCGGTGGAGACGCCCTCGGACTACCCGACCGACTCCCCGACGGAGGACCCGACCGACTCCCCGACGGTCGATCCGACGGACACGGCGTCCCCCTCCGCCTCCGCCTCCACCCAGCCCACCGACGACCTCCCCCCGCCCGCGTACAGCGTGCAGAAGGACCTCAAGGGCTTCACGATCGCCGTCCCCGACGGCTGGGACCGCACCGAGTCCGACCAGGGCATCTTCTACAACGCGCCGGACGGGAAGAGCCTCCTCCAGGTCTTCGTCATCACCGAGCCGGACCTGACGCCGTACGAGGCCCTCCGCGGAGCCTCCGACGACGGCAAGGCCAACAAGCCGGGCTACGTGGAGATCGGCCTCGACCGGGTGACCGGCGAACCGGGCGCCCCGGCCGACTCCGCCGAGCTGGTGTACGCGTACGACCGCGAGGGCGGCCGCCGCAAGGTCGTCGACCGCGCCTTCACGGCGGCGGACGGCAACCACTACGCGATCCTCTCCGCGGGCCCGGAGGCCGACTGGCCCAAGCAGCGCGAAGTGCTGCGCGTGGCGCTGGAGTTCTTCCGCCCGGGCGCGCACTGACGCCCGGCGTCCCCGGACCCCGGGACGGCCGCCCGCTCAGTCCGTGAGCGCGTCGCCGTCCCGGAGCCGCGCCGCCAGAGCCGTGAGGCCGGCCGTGGCGCGGACGAGCAGGCCGTCGCCGAACGTGACGCGGGTCGCGCCCAGCAGGCCGAGCTCGGTGAAGGACGGGCCGCCGGGGACGGCCAGGGCGTTGAGGGGGAGGTCGCCGAGCGCGGCGCGCAGGGCCGGGAGGTCGGCGGGCGGGGCCGCGATCGGGTAGACGCAGTCCGCGCCGGCCTCCGCGTAGAGCCGGGCGCGGGCCATCGACGCGTCCCTGGGCGCCGTCCCCTCGGGCGCCTTCCGGATGTACACGTCCACGCGCGCGTTGACGAAGAGCCCCGGGCCCGCGGCCGCGCGCACCTCTGCCAGCCACGCGGCATGGGTCTGCGGGTCCTTGAGGCCGACGGCCGGGTCGCTGTCCTCCAGGTTCACCCCGACCGCCCCGGACTCCCGTACGCGCTCCACCAGTTCGGCGGCCGGCAGCCCGTAGCCGCCCTCCAGGTCGGCCGTGACGGGTACGGAGACCGAGCGGGCGATCCGCGCCACGGCGGCGAACATCTCCGCCGCCGGCGTCGCCCCGTCCTCGTACCCGAGGGCGGCGGCGATCCCGGCGCTCGGTGTCGCGAGCGCCGGGAATCCGGCCTCCTCGAAGGCGCGGGCGCTCACGGCGTCCCACGGTCCCGGCAGCACCAGCGGATCGTCGGCCGCCCGGCCCCGGTGCAGGGCCCGCAGCACGCCGGTGGTCGCGCCGCCGCCGCTCACGCGGAGCGGGGGGTGTAGTGGCCGGGCGTCATCCGGGTCGTCACGCCGATCCGGTTCCAGGCGTTGATCGTGACGATCGCGGCGATGACCCGGGCGAGCTCGGTCTCGTCGAAGTGCGCGGCGGCCTGCGCGTACACCTCGTCGGGGACGAAGCCGTCGGTGAGGACGGTGACGGACTCGGTCAGGGCGAGGGCGGCGAGCTCCCGCTCGGTGTAGAAGTGCCGGGACTCCTCCCAGGCGGAGAGCTGCACGATCCGCTCGACGGTCTCGCCCTCCGCCAGCGCGTCCTTGGCGTGCATGTCGATGCAGAAGGCGCAGTGGTTGACCTGCGAGGCCCGGATCTTGATCAGGTGGTACAGGGTCGGGTCGACGTCCTTCGCGGCCGCCGCCTCCAGCCGGAGCATCGCCCGGTAGAACTCGGGGACCCGCTCGGACATGGCGAGGCGGGGCGCGTGCTCGTGCGCGTAAGCGGTCTTCTCGGTGGTCGCCGCTGCTGCGGTGCTCGTGGTCATGCTTCTCACCGTACGAGCGGGGTGGCGCAGGAGTATGGTCCATTTCCATGGCAAACGAGTGGGCCACTTTTGGCGCCGACCTTCATCTGGAAGTGCGTGGTCCGCACCTGCGCGCCGGACTCATGGACGCGCTCCGGGAGGCGGTGCGCAGCGGGCGCCTGGAGGCGGGCACACGGCTGCCGTCCTCCCGGTCGCTCGCCGCCGACCTGGGCATGGCCCGCAACACCGTCGCCGACGCCTACGCCGAGCTGGTCGCCGAGGGCTGGCTGACGGCCCGACAGGGCTCGGGCACGCGCGTCGCCCGCAGGGCCGAGCCGCGCCGGACCGAGCCGCGAAAGCCCCCTCCCGCGCCCGCGACGGCGGTACGGTCCCGGCTCACCGCCCCCGCGCACAACCTCAAGGCCGGCACCCCCGACCTCGCCTCCTTCCCGCGCGCCGACTGGCTCAAGGCGTACCGGCGGGCGCTCACCGCCGCCCCGAACGAGGCCCTCGGCTACGGCGATCCGCGCGGCCGGATCGAACTGCGCACCGCGCTCGCCGAGTACCTCGCCCGCGCGCGCGGCGTGCACGCCCGGCCCGAACGGATCGTGATCTGCGCGGGGTTCGTCCACGGCCTGATGCTGATCGGCGAGGTGCTGCGCGGCCGGGCGGTGCGGCACGTGGCGGTCGAGTCGTACGGGCTCGGCGTCCACGCCGACATCCTCCGCCGGGCCGGACTCGGCACCCCGACCCTGCCCTTCGACGAACGCGGCACGCGCGTCGAGGAGCTCACCGGCGTCGGGGGCGTCCTGCTCACCGCGGCGCACCAGTTCCCCCTGGGCGGCGCCCTGCCGCCGGACCGGCGGGCGGCCGTCGTCGACTGGGCGCGCGCCTCGGGAGGCTTCGTCCTGGAGGACGACTACGACGGCGAGTTCCGTTTCGACCGGCAGCCGGTGGGTGCGCTCCAGGGGCTGGACCCCGAGCGGGTCGTCTACCTCGGGACCGCGAGCAAGTCCCTGGCGCCCGGGCTCCGGCTCGCGTGGATGGTGGTGCCGGAGGGGCTGGTGGGCGAGGTGGTCGCCGCGAAGGGGGCCGTGGACTGGGCGTCGAGCGCGCCCGACCAGCTGGCGTTCGCCGAGTTCCTGGGCTCGGGGGCGTACGACCGGCACGTACGGGCCATGCGGCTGCGCTACCGGCGACGCCGGGACCAGCTGGTGGAGGCGGTCGCCGCGCACTCGCCGCTGACCCGGGTCAGCGGGATCGCGGCCGGCCTCCACGCGGTCCTCGCCCTGCCGCCCGGCACCGAGCAGGACGTCCTGCGCGCCGCCGCCTGGCACGGTCTCGCCGTGCAAGGGGTGAACCAGTTCCGCCGCCAGGGCGTGGAGCCGACCCTGGACGGCCTGGTCGTCGGCTACGCCACGCCCCCGGACAGCGGCTGGCAGGGCGCACTCCAGGCCCTGTGCAGGGTGCTGCCCTGAGCGCGCTCCAGGCCCTGTGCAGGGGGCTGCCCTGAGCGCGCCCCTGTGCAGGGGTGCTGCCCTGAGCGCGCCGCCGGTCAGGGCGTGCGGGGTCCGTGCTCGGGTGCCGGTCCCGCGCCGAGGCGCTTCTCCGCCTCGTCCTCACCGGGGGCCTCCGCCGGCGCGGGCGGTTCGCCGAAGCGGGCCAGGGTCAGGGAGCCGGCCACCGCCAACGCGAAGCCGAGGATCGCCAGCCACCCGAGCCCCTCCCTCGTCCGGTCACCGAGCCAGACCACCCCGACCACCGCGGGCCCGATCGTCTCGCCGAGCACCGCACCCGCCGTCGCCGTCGTCACCGCGCCCCGCTGGAGCGCCGAGGTCAGCAGCAGGAACGCCGCGCCGCCGCCCACGAGCAGCGCGTACCAGACCGGATCGGCGAAATCGATGCCGTCGATCAGCCGGACCGCCACCTCCACCACCCCGAAGCCGAAGCCCGCCCCGAGGCCGAGCACGAGAGCGCGCGGCTTCTCCGGCAGCCGTCCCGCTGCCATGCCCAGCAGCAGCACCCCGAAGGAGACGCCGAGCAGCGCCCACCGCAGCGCATCCGAGCCGTCCCGGTGCCCCTCCTTCCCCGAGGCGAGCGCCAGCATCGCGAGCCCCAGGCACACCACACCGACGGCCGTCCACTCCACCCGGCTCAGCCGCACGTGCAGCAGCCGGGACGCGATGACCGCCGTGACCGCCAGACTCGCGGCGAGCGCCGCGCCCACCACGTAGATGGGCAGGGTCCGCAGCGCCACGATCTGCAGGGCGAAGCCCAGGGTGTCCATCCCCAGGCCGGCGAGGTAGCGCCACTGGTGCAGCGCCCTCCACATCAGGGCGACGTCGACGCCGCCACCCGTCCCCGGCTGCGAGGCCCGGGCCGCCATGGCCTGAAGGACAGAGGCCGCGCCGAAGCAGAAGGCCGAAGCAAACGCGCAAATCATCCCAAGGAGCACGAAGCGACTCTAGGTCCTGAGGCCGGAAATCACCGGCCTACACTGTGCGGTCGCGACTGTCGTGGCCACGACGGACGCGACCGCGAAGGGGAGGCGACGGACCATGCGGAGGCTGAGGTCGAGCACGGTGGTGCTCGGTGGGATGGGTGTGCTGGCGGCGACGATCACCGCGTGCGGCTCCGAGCCGGACCAGCGGTGCGTGGACCCGCTGACCCGGGAAGAGCTGCCCAGCTACCGGTGCGAGAGCGGCGGCGGCGATGACGACGACGACAGCAACGGCACCACGACCCGGGGCTCGTACTACTACGGCGGCTCCGTCCGGAGCGGCAAGGTGAGCGGCGGCAGCTTCAGCAAGGCGGCCGTCGACACCGGCGGCTTCGGCTGCTCGGGCTCCGGCGGCGGCTGAGGAGGACCCGGCACATGAAGCGGCACACCATCGACCCCCGGCCCGACTGGCAGCGGATCGTGGAGGAGCAGGGGGTCGTCTACCCCCTGACGCGCTACCCGGACGGCTCGCTGCGCCCGTACTGGGACGAGAGCGCGTACTACTCCTTCACCCTGCCCGAGGTCGAGGCCCTGGAGGAGGTCGTCGAGGAGCTGCACGCGATGTGCCTGGCGGCAGCCGCGCACATCGTCGAGCGGGACCGGTTCGCCGAGCTCGGGATCACCGATCCGAAGCTCGCGTCCCTGGTCGCCGAGGCCTGGCGGCGACGGGACGAACTCCCCTCCCTCTACGGGCGTTTCGACCTGCGGTACGACGGCACCGGCCCGGCCAAGATGCTGGAGTACAACGCCGACACCCCCACGTCGCTGGTGGAGGCCGCGAGCCCGCAGTGGTTCTGGATGGAGGAGCGGTTCCCCGGCGCCGACCAGTGGAACTCCCTCCACGAGCGGCTCGTCGACGCCTGGAAGCGCCAGGCGCACCTCCTGCCGCCGGGCCCCGTCCACTTCGTCCACTCGGACGGCGACGAGCTCGGCGAGGACCTGATGACGGTCGCGTACCTCCGCGAGACCGCGCAGCAGGCCGGGCTCGACACGGAGGCGCTCTCCGTCGAGCGGATCGGCTGGGACCGGCTCTCGCGCCGCTTCGTCGACGACCGGCTCCGCTTCATCCGCAGCTGCTTCAAGCTCTACCCGTGGGAGTGGCTGACCACCGACCGCTTCGGGAAGCACGTCCTCGACACCCTCGACAACGGCGGCGGCACCGGCACCACCTGCTGGATCGAGCCCGCCTGGAAGATGCTCCTCTCCAACAAGGCGCTGCTCGCGATCCTGTGGGAGCTCAACCCGGGCCACCCGAACCTGCTGCCCGCCTACCTCGACGGTCCGCGCGAGCTCGCCTCGACCACGGGGTGGGTCGCCAAGCCGCTGCTGGGCCGCGAGGGCGCGGGCGTCACCCTGCACGAGGCCGGTACGGAGCCCTTCGTACGGGACGGGGAGGCCTGCTGCTACCAGGAGCTGGCCCCGCTGCCCGACTTCGACGGCAACAAGGTCGTGCTCGGCGCGTGGGTCGTCGAGAACGAGGCGGCGGGGCTCGGGATCCGGGAGTCGGCGGGCCTCGTCACCGACGAGTACGCCCGCTTCCTCCCGCACGTGATCCTGTAGGCCCCCGGCTATTCCGCGACGTACTCCCTCAGCGGCGCGGGCTTGAGGCCGGCCGCCTCGGCCAGGTCCAGGGCCCGCGCCAGGTCCTGCTCCAGGGTCTCGTTGAAGTGCAGCAGGATGATGTCGCCGGCCTTGAGCGTCGGCGTCGGCGGGGTCCACTGCCCCCAGGTGGTGAGGTCGTACGTCCAGGTCACCACGGCCTTCGCCCCGCAGGCGCGCGCGACGGTCCGGGTGGTCGCGTCGTACGTGCCGTACGGCGGGCGCAGCAGCCGCGGGCCGTCGCCGAACCGGGCGAGGTGCTGGTCGCGGGCCCCGCAGACCTCCGCCTTCTGCCCGGCGGCGTCGAGCGTGGTCAGGTCGGGGTGGTTGACGGTGTGGTTCTCGACGCGGGAGCGGCCCTGGTTCAGCAGGGTGTGGAAGTAGCCGGAGTCGTACGAGTAGGCGCCCGGCAGCAGGAAGAGCGAGGCGGGCACCCGGCGGTCGAGCAGCAGCTTCGCCGCCGCGGGGTCGTGGTACCAGCCGTCGTCGATGGTGATGAAGACGACCGGGTCGGTGGTCTCGACGTGCGACACCACCGGGACGGGCTCGGGCCAGGCCGCCCGCGGGGCGGCGTGCGCGGGTCCCGAGGACGCGCCGAGGAGCGCGAGGGGGACGAGGGCGGCGAGCGCGGCACGCACGGCGTGACGCAGACGGAGTCTCGGCATGGCGGCATCATTGGCCTAGACCAACTGTCGTGTCAATGGCCCGAGTTGTCCCGTCCCCGGTGGCGTGGCTCGAGTCGACGACAGGCCTCCCGACCGGCTCGGGGCCGCGGCCCCGGCCGACGGAGCCGACCCGGTTTCCCTCCGGCGATGCGGGCGGCCACGGTCGAGCCCCTGGAGGCCCTGCGCACCTGACCCGCCCGCCTCCCCGAAGCGAAACGACCCCGTCAGCCCGTCAACCCGTCACCCCGCTACTCCGCCAGCACGTCCCGCAACTGCTCCAGTCCCCAGTCCAGATCCTCCTTCGAGATGACCAGCGGCGGCGCGATCCGGATCGTCGACCCGTGGGTGTCCTTCACCAGGACCCCCCGCTCCATCAACTTCTCCGAGATCTCCCGGCCCGTGCCCCGCGACGCCGCGATGTCCACCCCGGCCCACAGGCCGCGCCCGCGCACCGCCTCCACCGCTCCGCCGCCCACGAGCAGCCCCAGCTCGGCGTGGAGGTGCTCGCCCAGCTCCGTCGCCCGCTCCTGGAACTCGCCCGTCCGCAGCATCGCGATCACCTCCAGGGCCACCGCGCAGGCCAGCGGATTCCCGCCGAAGGTCGAGCCGTGCTCACCCGGCCGGAACACCCCGAGCACCGAACGGTCGGCGACCACCGCCGACACCGGCACGACACCGCCGCCCAGCGCCTTCCCCAGGATGTACACGTCCGGCACGACGCCCTCGTGCTCGCACGCGAACGTCTTCCCCGTCCGGCCCAGACCCGACTGGATCTCGTCCGCCATGAACAGCACGTTCCGCCGGCGCGTCAGCTCCCGCACCCCCGGCAGGTAGCCGGCCGGCGGCACCAGGACCCCCGCCTCGCCCTGGATCGGTTCGAGCAGCACCGCCACCGTGTTCTCGGTGACCGCCGCTTCGAGAGCCGTCAGGTCCCCGTACGGCACGATCTCGAACCCCGGCGTGTACGGACCGAAGTGGTCCCGCGCCTCGTGGTCCGTGGAGAAGCTGACGATCGTCGTCGTCCGGCCGTGGAAGTTGTTCCCCGCGACCACGATCTTCGCGTGCCCGTCCGGCACGCCCTTCACCTCGTACCCCCACTTCCGGGCGGTCTTCACGGCCGTCTCGACCGCCTCCGCCCCCGTGTTCATCGGCAGCACCGCCTCCTTGCCGCACAGCGCCGCGAGCTGCGTACAGAACTCGGCGAAGCGGTCGTGGTGGAAGGCGCGCGACGTCAGCGTCACCCGCTCCAGCTGCGCCTTCGCGGCCTCGATCAGCCGCCGGTTCCCGTGCCCGAAGTTGAGCGCCGAGTATCCGGCGAGCATGTCGAGATAGCGGCGCCCCTCGACGTCGGTCATCCAGGCGCCGTCCGCCGAGGCGACGACGACCGGAAGGGGGTGGTAGTTGTGAGCGCTGTGCGCCTCCGCGGAAGCGATCGCGTCTTGCGTCCTCGACACGGGGTCTCCGTTCGTCCTGCGGCCCGGGAGCTCAGGGGTTGTGGCTCCCCTTCTTATCGTCGCTCGCGCGCCGGACGCGGAAACCTCGACGACGGCGCGCCCACCGCTCCGACAAGCCCACGCCTACGCCCCGACAAGCCCACGCCTACGCCTCGACAAGCCCACGCCGAGCAGACACGTCAGCCGGTCGACTCCGCCGCCGCCCGCGCCTCCTCCAGATCCGGTATCCCCTCCAGCCGGAAGGTGAGCGCGATCCCGTTCCGCGTCCACAGCAGCGTGGGCCCCGCCGTGCGGACCTCATGGGTCCACACCCCGCCCGTCCCGTCCGTCATCGGGACCGTCAGCAGGTGCGGCGCCGCGAACCAGTAGCCCTGAGCGCCGTCCGGCAGGTCCACCCACTGCGGCTGCGTCGTGACCTCCTTGGCGAAGCCGATGTCCAGCCGCGCCGGGAACTCGTCCAGCCGGACCGTTCTCTCCCCGTCGCGCCAGCACAGGCTGATCACCGCCCGGCCCCGCTCGGCCGACCCCGTCACCGCGACCGCGTCCGGCGCGCCGAGAGCCTTCGGTATCAGCGGCTCGAACCCCGCCAGACGCCCGGCCTCCGCCAGGGGCACCGGGGCGGCGCACCCCGGCACCGCCCCGCCGGGCGGCACGCCGCGCCCGGAGGGGTCGTCGTCGTACCGCACGGTGACCCCGCCGAAGCCGAACCAGTCCGCCACCGCCGCCCGCACGGGAGGGGTCAGCACCAGCGCGATCAGCACCCCGGTCAGCCCCGCCACCAGCGCCCGCCACCGCCCCCGCGCCCACCCCCGCACCGACGCCCACCACCGCCGCCACACCGGCAGAGGCTCCGGCTCCGCCACCGGCGTCGCCACGTGCTCGGCGAGGAGCTGCGCGAGCACCCGCTCCGCCATGGACTCGCCGTCCACGTCCGGCACCCGCAGCCGCCGTCCCAGCTCCCGCAACTCCTCGGGAAGCCGCTCCTCCGGCAGACGCTCGTCACCCACGCTCCTCACCTCCCTCCAGCACCAGTCCCAGTTTCTTCAGCGCCCGGCTCAGCCGGGACTTCACCGTCCCCCTCGGCCAGCCCAGCGCATCGGCCGTCTCCGCCTCGTCCAGCTCAAGCAGATAGCGGTGGATCACCACCTGCCGATGGTCCTCGGAGAGCCCGTCCAAGGCCTCGAGGAGCCGCCGCCTCCGCTCCCGCTCCTCGGCCGCGACCGCCGGGTCCGCCGACTCCGGTATCCGCGGCTCGCCACCGAGCAGGTCCGCCTCCCGGTCCGCGACGGCCCGCTGCCGACCCGCCGAGCGCACTGTGTTCCTGGTCTCATTGACGACGATCCGCAGCAGCCACGGCCGGAACGCCGCACCGTCCTTGAAACGCCCGAGCGACCGGTACGCCTTGAAGAACGCCTGCTGCACCACGTCCTCTGCCTCCGGGCCCGCCCCGCACGCCACCGCCGCCCTCAGCGCCACCGCCGTGTGCGCGCGGACCAGCTCCGCGTACGCCTCCGGCTCTCCGGCGCGCACCCGTGCGATCACCACGGCCTCGTCGTCGACCAGGCCCCCCTCCCGGGTCCCCTCCCGCGTCCTCACACTCTTGATACACCGGCAGTCCGGGATCGGTTCCCACACCTGAGAGAATGATGTGCATGGCCTCTGACCGACCTCGCGCGCTCTCCGGAATCCAGCCCACGGCGGGCTCGTTCCATCTCGGCAACTACCTCGGTGCGATCCGCCAGTACGTCGCACTGCAGGAGACCCACGACGCCTTCTACATGGTCGTCGACCTGCACGCCATCACGGTTCCGCAGGACCCTGCCGAGCTGAGGGCCAACACCCGCGTCGCCGCCGCGCAGCTCCTCGCCTCCGGTCTCGACCCGGACCGCTGCACCCTCTTCGTCCAGAGTCACGTCCCCGAGCACGCGCAGCTCGGCTGGGTCATGAACTGCCTCGCCGGCTTCGGCGAGGCCTCCCGCATGACCCAGTTCAAGGACAAGTCGGCGAAGCAGGGCGCGGACCGCGCCACCGTCGGCCTCTTCACCTACCCGATCCTCCAGGTCGCGGACATCCTGCTCTACCAGGCGGACCAGGTCCCGGTCGGCGAGGACCAGCGCCAGCACGTCGAGCTGACCCGCGACCTCGCGGAGCGCTTCAACGGCCGCTTCGGCGACACCTTCACGATCCCCGAGCCGCACATCGTCAAGGCGACCGGGAAGATCTACGACCTCCAGGACCCGACGATCAAGATGAGCAAGTCGGCGTCCACGCCGAAGGGCCTGATCAACCTCCTGGACGACCCGAAGGTCACCGCCAAGAAGATCAAGAGCGCCGTCACCGACACCGACACCGTGATCCGCTTCGACCCGGAGAACAAGGCCGGCGTCTCCAACCTGCTCACGATCATGTCCACGCTCACCGACACGTCCGTCGCGGACCTGGAGAAGAGCTACGAGGGCAAGATGTACGGCGCGCTGAAGACGGACCTCGCCGAGGTCATGGTGGACTTCGTCACGCCCTTCCAGGCCCGCACCCAGGAATACCTGGACGACCCGGAGACGCTGGACTCGATCCTGGCCAAGGGTGCGGAGAAGGCCCGCGCCGTCGCCGCGGAGACGCTGGCGCAGACGTACGACCGGATGGGCTTCCTGCCCGCCAAGCACTGAGTCCTGGGACCCTGGCCACGAGGGTGGTGCAGGACGCACACTGGCGGCTGCACCACCCACCGCACACCATTCGACGGACGACGGAGGAGAACGACGTGGGGACCGTAACGCTCGGCGTTTCGATCGCGGTCCCGGAGCCCTATGGCAGCCTGCTCCAGGAGCGGCGCGCGGGCTTCGGCGATCCCGCCGCGCACGGCATCCCCACGCACGTCACCCTCGTCCCGCCGACCGAGGTCGACGAGGAGCGGCTCCCCGAGATCGAGGCGCACCTCGCCGGGGTCGCCGCCGGGTACGAACCGTTCCCCGTCCGCCTGAAGGGCACGGGCACCTTCCGCCCGCTCTCCCCGGTCGTCTTCGTGAAGCTCAAGGAGGGCGTCCCCCTCTGCAACCGGCTCCAGCACCAGATCCGGGACGAGGCGGGCCCGCTCGCGCGCGAGCTCCAGTTCCCGTACCACCCGCACGTCACCGTGGCGCACGCCATCTCCGAGGAGGGGATGGACCGGGCGTTCGAGGAGCTCGCCGGGTACGAGGCGGCCTGGACGTGCCGCTCCTTCGCGCTGTACGAGCAGGGCCCGGACGGCGTCTGGCGGAAGCTGTACGACTACGAGTTCGGCAGCGGCCGGCCGATCTCGGCCGTCCCGTCGCAGGGCGGCAGCCCGGTCGACACGCCGACCGTCACCCCCGCCGGCTGAGCCCTCCCTCTCCCCGTCCTCACAGGGGCAGGAGCCGGAAGAGCGACCTCGGCACGTGCCGTACCGCCGCCATCACCATCCGCAGCGACCCCGGCACCCACACCGTCTCCGAGCGGCGCCGCAGCCCCAGCTCGATCGCGGTCGCGACGGCCTCGGGAGTCACCGAGGGCAACCCGGAACCGAACCGCCCGGATCCACGCCCCGCCGACCCGGGCCGCACCGCCCCACGCCCCACCACCCCGGGCCGGACCACCACCCCGGGCCGGACCACCATCACGTGCACGCCCGTGCCGTACATCGCGTCCCCGAGCCCCTGCGCGAAGACGTCCAGCCCCGCCTTCGACGACCCGTAGATGAAGTCGGTCCGCCGCGCCCGCTCGCCCGCCACGGACGAGAGCACCACCAGCGAGCCGTGCCCCTGCGCCTGCAGCGCGCCCGCGCACACCAGCCCGGCCGAGACGGCGCCCGTGTAGTTGGTCTGCGCGACCCGGACGGCGGCGACGGGGTCGGCCTCGTCGTGCGCCTGGTCGCCGAGGACCCCGAAGGCGAGCAGCACGATGTCGATGGCGCCCTCGGTGAAGATCTTGCCGAGCCGCTCCGGGTGCGACTCGGTGTCGAGCGCGTCGAAGGGGACGGTCCGCACGTCCGTGCCGAGCGCGCGGAGCGAGTCCGCGGCGGCGGTGAGCGCGGGTGAGGGGCGGCCGGCCAACCAGACCGTCCGGACGCCGCGGGTGATCATCCGGCGCGCGGTGGCGAGGCCGATCTCGGAGGTGCCGCCGAGGACGAGCAGGGACTGCGGGGTGCCGAAGGCGTCCTTCATGGTGGGGTACTCCTCAGAGGGCGGGGGTCTCGACAGCCATCAGGGTGACCGTATAGCCGCGTCTGTCGCTTATGCCGCCATTGCCTCCGGGATGTCGGTCACCGGCGCGCGTGCTCCGCCGGGGGATTCTCGTACTCCGGGCAACTCTCGGACCAACGGATCAAGGGGTAGGCGTACGACATGGACTGGCTGACCAAGCTCCCCGTCATCGGCCCCGTGGCCGCCCGCCTCATGCGCACTCACGCCTGGCGCTCGTACGAGACCCTCGACGAGGTCCACTGGACCCGGCTCGCCGCCGCGATCACCTTCCTCTCCTTCCTCGCCCTCTTCCCGCTGATCACCGTCGCCGCCGCGATCGGCGCCGCGCTGCTCTCCACCAAGCAGCTCGACAAGATCGAGGAGAAGGTCGCCGACCAGGTCCCCGGCATCTCCGACCAGCTCGACATCGACGGGCTCGTCGCCAACGCCGGCACCGTCGGACTCATCGCCGGCGCGCTCCTGCTCCTCACCGGCATCAGCTGGATCGGCTCCATGCGGGAGTGCCTGCGCGCCGTGTGGGGGCTCGACGGCGTCGAGGAGGGCAATCCGATCGTCCGCAAGGGCAAGGACGCGCTCGTGCTCCTCGGGCTCGGCGGCGTCGCGCTCTGCTCGCTCGCCGCGTCCTGGCTCGGCTCCACCGCCGTCGGCTGGACCGCCGACAAGGCCGGCATCTCCGGCGAGGGCGCGGGCGGCTACCTGCTCCAGGCGGCCGCCGTCCTCGTCGCCGCGGCCGCCGACTTCCTGATGCTGCTCTACCTCCTGACGCTGCTGCCCGGCGTCCAGCCGCCCCGCCGCCGCCTCCTGGTGGCGGCGGTCATCGGCGCGATCGGCTTCGAACTGCTCAAGCTGCTGCTCGGCGGCTACATGAAGGGGGTCGCGGGGAAGTCGATGTACGGGGCGTTCGGCACCCCGATCGCCCTGATGCTGTGGATCAACTTCACCGCGAAACTGCTGCTGTTCTGCGCGGCCTGGACGGCTACGGGTTCACGTCGGGATCCAGAGGCGTCTGCGAGCGACGACGGCGCGACCCCGAACCGGCCAGCGGCCAGCGACGGTTGACGAGGAAGACGGCGCCGGCGAGCAGCAGGAGCGCCCCGCCCGCTACGCTCAGCGCGATCCCGACCCCGCCGGACTTCTCCTCGGATGCGGCGGAGGCGGCGGACCCGTCGGGAGCGTTCTTCCCGGGAGCGGGCTCCGCTCCTCCGTCCGACCCCCCGGTCGCCGCCCCGGTGCCGGCCCCCGAACCCGTACCCGTGCCCTTCCCCGTACGGGCGGACGTGGGCGGCACCAGCTCGCCCACCGGCGTCACCTTCCCGGCCGCCGCGAAGCCCCAGTCGAGCAGCCGGGCGGTCTCCTTGTAGACCGCGTGCTGCTCCTTCGACGACGGGTTCATGACGGTGACGAGCAGCACCTTCCCGCCGCGCTCCGCGACCCCCGTGAAGGTGGATCCCGCGTGTGTGGTGTTGCCGTTCTTCACCCCCGCGATCCCCTGGTACGGGGCGACGCCGAGGTCACCGGTCAGCAGCCGGTTGGTGTTCTGGATCTCGAAGGTCTCGCGCTTCTTGCCCGGCTTCTGCTCGCCGGGGAAGGCGGCGCGGGGCGTGGCGGCGTACTCCCGGAAATCCGCGTTCTGCATGCCGCTGCGGGCGATGAGCGTGAGGTCGTACGCGGACGAGACCTGGCGCGGGGCGTCGTAACCGTCCGGCGAGACCACGTAGGTGTCGAGCGCCTGGAGCTCGGCCGCGCGGGCGTTCATGTCCTTCACGGTCTGCGGGACGCCGCCGTTCATGGCCGACAGGACGTGGACGGCGTCGTTGCCGGAGCGCAGGAACACGCCGAGCCACAGGTCGTGGACGCTGTAGGTCTGCTTCTCCTTGATGCCGACCAGGCTGGAGCCGGAGCCCATCCCGGCCAGGTCCCGGTTGGTCACCAGATGGTTCTGCGTCTTGGGGAGCTTCGGCAGCACGGTGTCCGCGAAGAGCATCTTGAGCGTGGACGCCGGCGCGAGCCGCCAGTGCGCGTTGTGCGAGGCGAGGACCTGCCCGCTCTCCGCGTCCGCGACGATCCACGACCGCGCGGACAGCTCCTTGGGCAGCACGGGTGCACCGGGCCCCAGCAGCACCTGAGTCCCAGGCCTGCCGAGCGCCGCACCGCCGACCGCGGACATGTTGGCGGGCGGCTTGGGCTGCTTGTCCTTCGCGTCCTTCCCTTCGTCCGCGTGAGCCGCGGGCGCGGCGATGACGAGAGGCAGGAGTACGGCAGTGGCGACCGCCCAAGCGGTCTTCTTCGAAGCAGACACGGTCGAGAACGTACAGGTACGGAACACGTATCCGAACCCCACCGGGCGGTTCGTCCGGGCTCGTCCACCCGGACGCGGGCGTGGGGAAGCGGACGGCGGCAGGGGCTCCGGTTGGCTCAGCCGCCGTGTTTCCCCCGTCGGACTGGTGTGCGGCATGCGTGGCTGTTTCATCTGAATCGCTTTCCAACGACGGTCAATCAGTAGGCACACGACAGAAAGAAGCAGGTGAGAGCCGTGTCCCCCTTGGTTTCGACGCTGAGCTCCGGGCAACTCGACACGGTGTGAGTGGCCGTGTACGCCCGACAGTCGAAGGCCCGCCCGGACTCGTCCGATTCGTCCCCGGAAGCGCAGGTGGCGGCCGGTGCGGCGCCGGCGGAGAGCAGGGGGTGGGAGGTTGTTCACACGCTCAAAGACGTGGGGAGGTCGAGTGGGGATCCACATGTGATCCATCCCTCTTCCGCGGACCTCATGTCCGCCGTGCGTGCGGGCGAGGTCGACGTGGTGGTGGTCGACGAACTCTCCCGGCCGCCCCGCAAGGGCGCGCACGACGCCCTGGAGATCGACAAAGATTTCAAGAGGTACGGAGTCCGCTTCGTCTCCGTCCTCGAACCGTTCCCCGACACGTCGAACGCGATCGGCGTCGTGACCTTCGCGCTGATCGCGGCACTCGCGAAGCAGGACAGCGACATCAAGGCGGAGCGTCTGCGCGGAGCCAGCGCACGGATGCCGACGACTACGTCGCTGGACGAGTATGGGCACGGCTTGAGCACGCCCGGAACTCCATCGCCGAACTACAGGCCGACCGCAAGGCCGGTCTTAACCGAGGCCGCGACGAACTGGCCATGTGGCGGTCGACGATGACGGCCGCGAACACGTACGACAAACAGGGCGAACAGAACCCGTTATGCGAAAGAGGTCAGCACTGGATAAACGACGTCGGGCCTTGTGGGGCGGCAACGGGTGTGTTTAAGATCAATTTGCAGCAGAAAGTCGGGGAATTATCTCGGCGAAAAACTCTACATCCTTGAAAGGGGCGAAGATGGAGCAGAAGGAAATCAAGGGCATCGATTCGATCGACGCGATCCTCGACGCGATGAACGCGGACGAGGCGCCGGCGGGAACTGTTCGCAGCCTGCCGTGGGCGGAACTCGACTGACCGTCCGAGGCCCCGCACCTCAGGGTGCATAACTGAAAAAGCATTCGTCGTTCCGTTACGGACGACACACGTCAGCGTTGTCTGACTGGATCCTTCAGTCGGACAGCGCTGGCTTTTTCTCCAAAGTGCGATGGCGGCCGCGAAAAGGCTCCACGCCACCTTCAGGATCTCTTGGCCTTTCGGAGCTCGGCATTCTCGCCCCTCTTCAGAGCCTCAAAATGAGCGGACTGTTCCGTCGCGTGCCTGGTGTCTACCGAACCCAGAACGTTTCACATTAAGTTTGAGGAGATACGGTGACAAGTCTGCCGCTACTCAGTGTCCAAACCGGCGTCGCCCCCCAAGGTCGCCAGGGAGCGCCTCTGTACAAGCGACTCGTCCTTGCGAGCTATTTGGCTGACCAGTATCAGCTGGGTCCCTTCGGCTCGGCTGTGCTGGCCGGTTCCATAGAGGCGGAGTTCAACGACCAAGGGGATCCTGACCACGCCCAAGATGCCGATCACGTGCACGTGCGGGTGGTCGCGGTGAAGTCGGACACCTCGGCTGAAGTGGCTGCGCAGAATATCCTCCAGGAGAATCCTGATTTCCTCGGCCTCAGTCTCTACGTTTGGAACTACGTTTCGACGATAGCGTTGATCGAGGAACTGCAGGTCCATAACCCCGAGTTCCCGATCGTGGTGGGAGGTCCACACGTAAGCCGGGACGATGAGGAACTGCAGCGTCTCCTGCGGGAAGGGAAGATATCTACTTGTGTGAGTGGCGAGGGCGAGGCCGCGCTCGCGTATCTGTTCAGCCTGCCTCCGCAGGATCTTCCGCAGTTCCTTGAGGGGCAGAATGCCTCGTTTACCTCGATTCAAAGTCCCTACATCACGCAAGAGATCATGAGGGACGAACTCAAGAGGACGCAGACGGCCATCGTCGAGGGAGCGCGCGGTTGCCCATTTTCGTGCACCTTCTGCGATCAAGGCTGGCGCAAGGCTCGCCTGGCGTCCTTCGAAGAACTCGCAGAAGAGCTCCGGAAATTGTACGACTTGGGGGCAAGGCACTTCATCTTCCTCGACCCCACCTTCAACTTCGACCGTGCTCGGATGCATCGTCTTCTTGATTTCTTGCGTGATGAATTGCCTGGGTCTACCTTCAGCGCGGAGCTCAAGGTCGACATGCTTCGACCGGAGGATATCGAGGCGCTGAGTGGGGTCTGCTCCTTTGTCGAAGCAGGCCTCCAGACCATCCATGTGAAATCTCAGAAACTGATCAAGCGCCGCGAGAAGGTGGATGTTGTACTGGAAAACTGTAATCGGTTGATCGATGCAGGGATCGAGGTGGTGGTGAATACCATCTACGGTTTGCCTGGCGAAACGTTCGACGAGTGGCTCCAGACGATCGACAAGTGTTATGCCGAAACTGCTGCCGAAATCACCAGTGGCTGCCTCAAGGTCCTTCCCAACACTGAGATCTGGGACCACAGGCATGAATTTGGCTATGCGTGGGACCCGGACCGAATGTTTCGCGCCCTGTACTCTTCGGCGATGTCCGGCGAGGATTTCGAACGGGCTTCCCGCTTGTCGCGGCTCCTCGGTGGAATACAGCGAAACAAGGAAAGCGTCCTTCCTCAAGCTCGATCGTACATCGCGCAAAACAATCTGACGCTCAGCGAGTTCTTGATCGGCCTGGAGCGCGAGAACATTGCGCTGAGGCAGACTCGGGACTCTGCTGGCGAGACGTTCACCTCCTTTGTTGCAGTGTGAAATGGATGACGTGAGCAGGGCCTCTGTAGCCATGCCGAGGAAGAGGCGCGGTGGACTCTTCTGGCATCAGAGCTTTCGTTTCTTCTGGTTCAGCGAGGCTTCCAGCGCGCTCGGCGCTTCAGTCGCGGTGATCACACTGCCCATGGTGGCGGTCGTCGACCTGCAGGCAAGTCCCATGACGCTCGGTTTGCTGACAGGCGCGGTCTGGCTTCCCTGGCTCCTCATCGGGCTGCCTGCCGGCGCCTGGGTGGACCGGATGTCGGTCCGTCCACTCATGCTGGTGTGCCAGGGCGTGAATTTCGTGCTCTACACGAGCATCCCGGTTGCGCATTTGCTGGATGTGCTGTCCGTGTATCACCTGATACTGGTGGCTCTCCTGACCGGATCAACCAAGGTATTCATCAAGATCGCCTCTTTCGTCTTCGTGTCGGATCTCGTGGACAGGGATGATCTTATCGAGGGAAATGCGAAGATCAGAGGCACCGAGTCGGTGGCCGAAATCGCCGGCCCCAGCATAGGTGGAGCGTTCGCTCAAGCCGTGGGAGCCATCAGTGCTCTGTTCGCCACCGGGATGTCCTTCCTCGTATCCATGCTGTGCCTGTTGTCCATGGGGCCGTCGAAGTCGAATCATCGGGCGTCCGGTGCGATGGACCAGCCGGGGCGCGGCAAACTGAGGAGGGAAATTAGCCAGGGGCTGAAGTTCGTGATTCGCGATCCCTATATCCGTACTCTCACTGTCTCTGGCGCCGCGACCAACATGGCTCTTATCGGCTTCCAGGCGATCCAGATGCCCTTCCTGATGAAGGACGTGGGGGCGCCCCCGGCGGCAATTGGCCTGCTGTTGACTTCGATGGGCGTAGGCGGTCTCTTCGGAGCGCTCGTGGTACGTCGGGTTTCTGACCGTTTTGGGAGCGCTCGCAGTGTCATTCTGTGCGAGCTGATACTGGCTCCGTTCAGCCTGCTCATTCCCCTGACGACTTCCGGCGCAGGGTTGGTCCTCATGGCAGTCGGCGGGATGGCCGTCAGTGCCCGGATCACAGCGGGAAACATTATTCAGGGAAGTTTCAGACAGGCGTATTGCCCGCCGCACATGCTGGGACGAATCACCAGTGCCATGAGAGTGCTGCGCTACAGCTTCATTCCCGTCGGGGCGCTTTCTGCAGGGGCGCTGGCATCGCTCTTCGGGACGCGAGCCGTGGCATGGGGGACGATGGCTTTTCTGGCGCTCACCTCCTTGATCCTCATGGCCGGACCACTTCGGAAGACGCGGGACTTCCCAGAAGTTCCTGTCGTGGTTCTACAGCCGTGAGCGTTTTCCCGAAGTTCCGCGGTTGGTATCCATGGCATGCCGGGTCGGGCTGCTCTGAACTTCGAAACCATGGGGACACGTTTTGTTTGCTGTACTTCTGAGCATCGGGCTTCTCGCGCATCAGTTCATCTACATACTCATGTACAGGCGAGAATACTTGACGTTGAGCTTCGCGCCCGCTCTGGGGCTCACGCTTCCGCGTCCGGTGTTCACTGCCGTGCAGATTGCCGCTGTACCGGTGATTTCGATACTGATGATTCTTGGGGGTCGAGCGGCAACATTCGCCGCCTTGGTCACCCTGCTTCTCTGGTCATCGATTCAGAGCCTGCGCATGTCGAATCACGTCTGGCTGGCTCTCTTCGGCGTGCTGGTCTTCGCCTTCTCGACACCGGCCGAGCACGTTGTAGAGGCTCGCATGCTGCTCGGCTACCTGTACGTTGCCGCAGGCGTATTCAAATGCAACAGCGAGTTTCTCCTGTCCGACCGAAGCCTGGCCAGGGGGATGGTTAACCGTCAGGCGTCCAGTTTTCATGTGCGGGCTCCCAAGCTCTTCGTTGCGCTGTCTCCGGCAGCCGTCGTACTCGGCGAACTGGGTGCGGGAGTCATGCTCTTGCTCAACTACAGACTGGACATCGCTTTCCTGGTGTGTGCCGGGCTCCACCTGGCGTTCAGCATCTTGGGGAACGCGCACTTCGCACTCATCGCCCTCGCGTTCTGGTACGAGGCTCTGGGGGGAAGCCAGTCCTTCACGGAACTGTTGAACTCGAACGCTGCTCTGTTGGTGACGGTCATCGTGATCGGAGGGCTCTCCGGCTACGTCATCGGAAATCACACGCTGCACGGCAGCAGGATTAAGGGTGGACTAGCGGACGCCCTTCTCGTAGGCATCTATTGCGCCGCCGCCGTGCTCGTCTGGAAATCCGCTGCCACGTCCACGCCGCGCGAGGGGGAGTGGAGTGCCGGGGCCGTAGTTGTTCTGGCCGCATTCTCCCTCAACTTCGTGCTGCTCTTTCTTGGCCTCAAAGGGGAGTGGGCCTTCGCCATGTTCTCCAACGTGCGCCCGTACGGAAAGGCAAAGATCCTCGGCATCGCTCCGCGCTGGCGGACGACCTATTTCCGAGTCGAATGGGACGGCGATTTCCCCAAGCCGGTATCTGATGCGCTGCCCCGACATGTCATGGCGCAAGTCAAGGATCGTCGGAATGTGGTCTCCGGTCCTGTTGCACATGAACTCGGGATGACTTCGGAGAAGTTCAGCACAGGCCTGCGTCTCATACCGCAGAAATATGACGAAGTTGCCGACGGTTTCGTCGATCTTCAGGACTCCGAAGTCAAGCTGAAACGGGGCCCGATCTGGGTTGCGCCGATCATCAGCCGCGACCCGGAGGCCGCCCACAAGGGATAGCCGGAGATTCCCGTGTACCGACTCTCCGCATCGCGGGAAGGTGCTCGGATCCTTCGGGGTTAACGCGTTGCGGACATGCGAGTCGGTGGGGCCCGGCGCTCCGGTGCCTGGCCCAAGTACGGCGCCGGGCGATCTTCCGGGCTCGCGACGACCGGCACCACCTCGTGGGCGGCCGTCGACTGGGACGGCACGTCCGAGGACCGTTTCACCGTGTGGCAGCACGGGCCACGGCGCCTCTGGAACGAAGCGGAAATCGCGTACGCGTGGTGGACGATGCACGACCGGCCCGGACCCGTGCTGTTCGGTGCGACCGCGACCGCCACGGGAGAGCCCGCGTGGCTGGACGATTCCGATCAGCCCGTTCCCCTCATCGGCTGACCGCAAGACCGCCCCGTCTGTGCGCCGAACTCCGTGGCGTAGGGGCGGGGCCTTACTTCTTGCTCGCCCGGACACCCCGGAAGCCGATCACGCCGACGGCCGTCCCTAGGATGAACGACGTGACAGCGAGGGCGAGGTGGACCCAGAAGTACGCAGTGGGGTCTCCCGCGTCGTCGAAGGCGAGACCGCTTCCGTCCTTCCAGAGGTTCTTCGCGAAGGTCACCCAGATCACCCAGGACCAGACGCCGAACGCGAGCAGGAACCAGGAGACGCGGCGGCTGAGCTTCATGAGGTGTCCTTCGGGGTGGGCGGGGCGTTCCCTGCCAGTATCGAACCGCCCCCGCCGGGTCGTGGAGGCGGGCTCCCCCGTCGCCGCGCGCAGCGACGCCGGTCACAGTTCTTAGGTCTCCGGAGGGAAAGAGGGGGTTCGGGGCGTGGTCGCCTTTCTGCTGGTCCTGGTCGTGGTGCTCGCCGTGCTCGGCGGTGTGCACTGGTACGTGTGGCGGCGGCTCGTCCGCGATGTGACGGTGGCCGGCGGGCTGCCGCGCCGGCTGGGTACGGTCGCCGTCGTCGCCCTGCCGCTGTTCTCGCTCGCGGCTCTGACCTCCTCGCGCGCCGGTGCGCCCTTCTGGTTCCAGCAGGTCGTCGCCTGGCCGGGGTTCCTGTGGCTCGCCCTGCTGCTGTACGTGACGCTGGCCCTGGTCGTCGGCGAGGCCGTGCGGCCCGTCCTGCGTGCTCGGCTGGAACGCCGCGCGAAGGCCGCGGCGCCGGGGGAGGCAGCGCCTGTCCCCGTGCCCGTCTCCGTGCCCGATGCGGTCACGGCCGCGCCTCCGGCCGAGGCCGCCCCGCCGGCCGCTGAAGCTCCCGTCGACGTCTCCCGGCGGCTCTTCGTCTCGCGTGTCGTCGGCGGGTCCGCCGCGGCCGTCGCTCTCGGGACCGTGGGGTACGGGACGTACGGCGTGCTGCGCGGGCCCCGGGTCAAGCGGGTGACCGTTCCGCTCGCCAAGCTGTCGCGGGCCGCGCACGGGTACCGGATCGCCGTCGTGTCCGACATCCACCTCGGGCCGATCCTGGGTCGTGCCCACAGCCGGCGGATCGTGGACGCGATCAACTCCACCCAGCCCGATCTGATCGCGATCGTCGGCGACCTCGTCGACGGCACCGTCGAGAACCTCGGCCCCGCCGCCGAGCCGCTCGCCCGGCTCCGTGCCCGCCACGGTTCGTTCTTCGTGACGGGCAACCACGAGTACTTCTCGGGCGCCGACGCCTGGGTCGACCACGTACGCGAGCTCGGACTGCGACCGCTGCGCAACGAGCGCGTGGAGATCGCGGCCGGATTCGATCTCGCCGGGGTCGACGACGTCGCCGGCGAGAGCGAGGGCCAGGGGCCCGACTTCGGCCGCGCCCTCGGCGACCGCGACCGGGCCCGCGCCGCCGTCCTCCTCGCGCACCAGCCGATCGTCATCCACGACGCCGTGCGCAACGGCGTGGACCTCCAGCTCTCCGGCCACACCCACGGCGGGCAGCTCTGGCCGGGCAACTACCTCGCCGAGCTGGCCAACCCGACGGTCGCCGGGCTCGAGCGGTACGGCGACACGCAGCTGTACGTCTCGCGGGGCGCGGGTGCCTGGGGGCCGCCGGTCCGGGTCGGTGCGCCGTCCGACATCACGATCGTCGAACTCGCCTCGAAGCAGGCGTAATCGGACGGCGGAGCAGGGGGGTCACTCCCTGCTCCGGGACCGATACGTGCTGCTCATCGGCTTAAAGTCTCATATCCCGGACATATACCTGCTGTGTGAAAGTTTTTCCTTCCACTTGTGAAAGTCGTGTGATTGGCTGACGGCAATGCGGCGTTTTCGGGGGGCGTCGTGCCTGGGGTGGTACGAAAAAAGGAAGCACGGCAATGCGGTCGACGGTCCGTCTGCGGATCCTCATCACTTGTGGAGTACTGGTGGCGGCCGGGATCGGGGGCTGGCAACTCCTGCCCTCCGACGACGTCCGGACCGATCCGATCAGCGTCGGCACGACCGACGAAGTCACTTCACTCGACCCGGCCGGCGCCTACGACGCCGGTTCCTGGGCCATGTACAGCAATGTCTTCCAGTCGCTGCTGACGTTCAAGCCGGGGTTCACGACCCCGGTGCCGGACGCCGCCGAGAGCTGCAAGTTCGTGGGGGCCAAGCTCACCACGTACGAGTGCACGCTCCGCGACGACCTCACCTTCGCCAACGGGCGCAAGGTGACGGCCGAGGACGTCAAGTACTCCTTCGAGCGGATGCTGCGCATCAAGACGGACGTCGGTCCGCAGCCGCTCTTCCCGACGCTGAAGAACGTCGTGGCCGACGGCCGCACCGTCACCTTCAACCTCAGCGGCCGGGACGCCACCTTCCCGCTGAAGGTCGCCACGGGCGCCGGCTCGATCGTCGACAAGGACCAGTACCCGGCCGACACGCTGCGCGGCGGGCTGGGCGTCGACGGCTCCGGCCCGTACGTCCTCAAGGAGTACAAGCCGGGCGAGTCCGCGCTCCTGGAGCCCAACCCGAAGTACAAGGGCGCCATCACCAAGGCCGGCGGCCCGGTCCTCGTGAAGTACTTCGCCAAGTCCGAGGACCTCGCCGGCGCGTGGAAGTCGCAGCAGGTCGACGTCACGCACCGGCAGCTGCCGCCGGAGTTCCTGGCGAGCATGGAGGCCGAGGGTCAGGGCGGGACCCGGCTCACCGAGGCGGAGAGCGCGGAGATCCGCAACCTCAACTTCAACGTCCGGCCCGGCTCGCCGATGGCGGACAAGGCCGTCCGCCAGGCCGTCGCCGCGGTCATCGACCGCCCGGAGATCACCACCGGCGCCTACAAGGGCACCGTCGAGCCGCTTTACTCCCTCATCCCGCAGGGCTTCGTGGGGCACAGCACGGCCTTCTACGACATCACCCCCGCGCCGAGCGTGAAGAAGGCGAGGAAGCTCCTGAAGGACGCCGGGGTCGCGACGCCGGTGAAGTTCACCTTCGGCTTCCGCGCGGACGCCACGTACGCCGCCGAGACCGCCGAGATCAAGAAGCAGCTGGAGAAGACCGGCCTCTTCGAGGTGAAGGTCGTCGAGTCCGACTGGAAGAACTTCCAGAAGGCGTACGCCCGGGGTGCCTACGACGCGTACACCGTCGGCTGGCTGCCCGACTTCCCCGACTCCGACAGCTTCACCGCGCCCCTCGTCGGCACGGCGAACACCCTGCACAACGGCTTCTCCAGCAAGCGGATCGACTCGCTGGTCTCCTCGACGCAGCAGTACAGCGACCGGTCCCGGGCGACCGGGGACTTCCGAGCGATCCAGTCCGAGGTCGCCGACGAGGTCCCGCTCGTCCCGCTGTGGCAGAAGAAGGACTACGTCCTCGCCTCGGAGGCCGTGGGCGGCTCCCAGTACCTCACGGACGGCACCGGCATCTGGCGCCTCTGGGAGCTCAACTGGATCTAGCTCTCCTGGGCCGAGGGCTTCGCGTCCGGCGGCTTCGGGGTGGCCCGCTTGGGCTTGCCCGAGGCCGCCATCCCGGCCGCCGTCGGCATGAAGTCGGAGAGCAGCTCGTGCGTCTCCTTGACGAGCGGCCGGAGGATCCGGAAGCGGGAGAGCGAGATCGCGCGGGCCGTGACCGGCGCGAGCCGCTCGACGAGCCGGCGGCTGTTCTCGGCGTTCTCCGAGCGGTCGTAGACCCAGAAGAGCACGAGGCCCATCTGCTGGAGCCACAGCAACCGCGGGAGCGCCTCGGCGAGTTCCGGGTCGACCTTCACCGAAGCGCCGGAGATGACCCGCCGGTGGACCTCGATCGCGGCCTCGCGCGGGCCCTCCGACTCGGGTGAGAAGGGGCTGAGCGGGCTGTCCGGGTCGGCGGCGTTCTTGAAGAACTGCGAAGCGAACTCGTGGTACGGCTCCGCGATGTCGAGCCAGCCGAGGTAGACGCCGCGGATCCGGGCCGTCAGGTCCTTCTCGCCGCCGGTCAGGATGGGCTCGACGGCCGCCTGGTGCTCCTCGGCGATCCGGTCGTAGAAGCCCTGGACGAGGTGCTCCTTGGACGAGAAGTAGTAGTACGCGTTGCCGACGGAGACTCCGGCCTCCTGGGCGATGGCCCGCATCGTCGTCTTGTCGTAACCGCGCTCCTTGAACAGCCGGAGCGCGGTTTCGAGGATGAGCGTGCGGGTCTGCTCGCTCTTCGGGGCCTTCTTCTCGTCGGCCTTCCTCTCGTCGGCCGACTTCGGTGCGGCCGTCTTCGGTGCGGCCGACTTCGCCTCGGCCGACTTGCCCTCGGTCGACTTGCCTTCGGCCGACGTGCCTTCGGTCGACTTGTCCTCGGCCGGCTTCTCTTCCTTCACGTCCTTCACGCGCCCGAGCCTAGCCGGGCCGGCCGGGTGTCTCGCAGCGCCCGTCCTCGCAGGCCGGGCCCTTGAGCGCCTCCCGCCACTTCGCGGCGGCCAGGACGGTCATCCGGGCGAAGGGCTGCCCGGCGGGGGTGGCCAGCCAGTGGGCCTTGGCCCGGTGGTCGGCCAGGGCCCAGAGGCAGACGATCCAGGCGTTGGTCTCGCGGTAGACCTGCCCCCGGTCCCCGACCACGGTGATCTCCCGCAGGGTGGCGGAGTGGTCGAGGTCGGGGAAGCGGCGCCTGGCCTCGTGCGATCCGGCCGGTACGAGATCCAGCGGGACGATCTGCCGCTGGCGCACCAGCCAGTGCCTGAGGTGCACGCAGAGCGGGCAGTCGGCGTCGTACAGCACGGTCAGGCGTCCCACGGGGGTCGGCATGGCCGGGTCCCTCAGGCCTGGGGCGCGGGCGGGGCCCAGGGGCCGCCCTTGGGGGTCGCGGTCCAGCCCTGCGGGCCGACCGGCGGTGTCTGTTCGCGCTCCATGACGCCCCGGCGGCGGATCTTGTTGAGCACGTAGACGTTGCCCAGGTGCATCACGCCGAGGACGAGCAGGACGACTCCGAGCTTGACGGAGAGGGCCTCGAAGAGCGCGCGGGCGTCGAGGACGGCCCGCTCCTGGCTCAGGTAGAGGGCGACGAAGCCGAAGTTGACGAGGTAGAAGCCGACCACGAGGAGGTGGTTGACGGCCTCGGCGAGCTTCTCGTTCCCGTGCAGGACGTCGGCGAGGAAGATCCTTCCGTTGCGGCTGAGCGTGCGGGCGACCCAGACGGTCAGTGCCACGCTGATCAGCAGGTAGACGATGTACGCGACGACAGTGAGGTCCATGCCCCACCCTCCCTTGAACGCGTTCAAAAGGCTGTTGGGCATGACTGTAGACCCCTTCTTGAACGTGTTCAAGTCCCTTCGTGGCGCCTCCGGAAATCCCGTGGCCGCCCCTCCCCGCCCCGTCTAGGGTCGGCGGGTGACGCTCTCTCATGACCTGGCCGGCCAAGGCCCCTCGACCGTCGTCCTGCTGCACTCCGGGGTCTGCGACCGCCGGATGTGGGACGGACAGTTCTCCGCACTCGCCGAGGCGGGCCACCGCGTCGTCCGCTGCGACCTCCGCGGCTTCGGCGCATCCCCCATCGACGCCCCGCACACCCACGCCGACGACGTCCGCGACCTCCTCGACCACCTCGGGGCCGACCGCGCCGCCGTCGTCGGCTCCTCCTTCGGCGGTCGGGTCGCCCTGGAGTTCGCCGCCCGCCACCCCGGCCGCGTCACCGCCCTCGCCCTGCTCGGCCCCGCCAGCCCCTGGATGGAGCCGAGCGAGGAGCTGCGGGCCTGGGGCGGCCGCGAGGACGCGCTGCTCGAAGCCGGCCACGTCGACGCCGCCGTCGAGCTCAACGTCGACACCTGGCTCGGCCCCGAGGCCGACGCGGCCGCCCGCGCCCTCGTACGGGAGATGCAGCGCCGCGCCTTCGACCTCCAGCTCGCCGCCCCCGACGACTTCTCGCCGGTCGACCCCGAGGTCACCCGGGACGACCTCGCCCGGTTCGAGGCCCCCGCGCTCGTCGCCATCGGCGCCCACGACCTGCCCGACTTCCGGGCCGTCGCCGACGACCTCGCCGGCCTCCTGCCCGGCGCCCGCCGGCTCGACCTCGACTGGGCCGGACACCTCCCCGCCCTGGAGCGCCCGGACGAGACCGCCCGGCTGCTCACCGCGTTCCTCGCGGAGGCCGCCGGGCGGTCGTGACGGGAGGTCAGCGGAAGCGCCGCACCCCGGGGACCAGCGCCGTACCGAGGCAGCAGCCGCCCACCACGACGGCGGCGGCGATCAGCGGCACCTCGGGCCCCCAGGCGGAGGCGGCGAGCGGCGCCAGGGCGTAGCCCAGCGGCATCGCGGCCAGCGAGAGCAGCCAGTCGTACGAGGTGACCCGGGCGAGCGCGTGGTCGGGCACCGCCCGCTGGACGGCGGTGTCCCACACGGGGGAGAGGAAGCCGAGCCCCGCTTGCGCGAGCCCGTAGGCCGCGATCGTCAGCGGCGCGGGCGCGGCCACGGCGAGCAGGACGAGCGGCAGGGCGTACGTGGCGAGCCCGAGGTTCGCCGTCAGGACCGGGCGCTTGGGGCGGGCCCGGTCGGCGAGCAGCGCCCCGAGGAGGAAGCCGACGGCGCCGACCTGGAGCAGGACGACCCAGGTGGCCTCGCCGCCGAGCCGGTGCAGGGCGACGGCGGGCCCGAGCGTCATCAGGACGGCCGCGGCGCCGTTCCAGGCGCTGTGGCCGATCAGGCTGGTCCAGTACCAGTCCCGGGAGCGGACCTCCTGCCAGCCCTCCGCCAGGTCGGCGCGGAGCGAGCGGCGCGGGATCGGCACCCTCTCCACCCGTACGGCCGTCAGGAGCAGGGCGCTGACGGCGAAGGTGGCCGCGTCGAGGACGAAGGCCCAGCCGGCCCCCACGGTCAGTACGAGGGTGCCCGCGAGCGCCGGTCCCGCGAGCCGGGAGGCGCTCTTGGCGACCCCCATGGCCGCGTTGGCGCGGTGCAGCGCTTCGGGCGCCACGGTCCCCTTCACGAGCGGCGAGCCGGTCGGCATCGCGAAGGCCCCGGCCGCCCCGCCGAGCGCCTCGGAGACGGCGAGGACGGCGAGGCTCGGGGCGCCGCCGAGCAGCTGCACGCCGACGAGGAGCTGGGTGGCGCAGCGTACGAGGTCGGTCGTCAGCGCGATCGTACGGGCGTCGAAGCGGTCGCCGACGACCCCGCCCAGCGGCAGCAGGAGCAGCTTGGGGACCATCGCGCAGCCGAGGACGAGGGCGAGGGCCGACGTGGATCCTGTGGCCTCCAGGACGGCGAGGGCGAGGGCGGCGGGGATCGCGGCGTCACCGAGGAGGGAGAGCGCGCGGCCGGTGAAGAGGAGGCGGAAGGAGCGGGTGCGCAGGGGGTGCGGGACGGGAGCGGGCGCGACGGCGCGCGCGGGTGCGGCGGGCATGTCAAGGAGAGTATTTCGGTACCGAATAATTCGTCAACGAATTACTTCTGCCGGGAGATGGCCCGTGCGCCGACGTACGATCACCTCATGGCGCCCTCCGACGAACCGCGTGCCGCCGACGAACCGCGCGACGCACCCCGCGAAGAACCGCGCGACTGGACCGACGACCACGTCGCCCGCTGGCAGCCCGTCCTGCCCGGCCTCGACCCCGTCGTCGAAGGTGCCGTCACCCGCATGAAGAAGCTCTCCGTCCACTTCCGCCGGGTCAGGGAGCAGTCCCTCGTCGACTTCGACCTGGAGCGCCACGAGTTCGACACCCTCCACAAGCTCGCCGGCCGCGGCGGCAGCGCCGCGCCCTCCGAGCTCGCCCAGGACCTCGACCTCGCTCCCGCCTCCGTCTCCGGCCGCCTCGACGCCCTGGAGAAGCGCGGATTCGTCCGCCGTACGCAGTCCACGACCGACCGGCGCCGGGTCGTCGTCGAACTCACCGACTCCGGCCACCAGACCTGGCTCGGCGCGATGGACGTCCTCGGTCACGAGGAGTACCGCCTCCTCGGCGTGCTCTCCGCCGAGGAGCGGAACCAGCTCAACGACCTGCTGCGCCGCATCATGGTCGAGGCGGAGAGCGCGGAGCACACGCGCCACTGGGACTGAGCGCGCGGCCGAGACCGGGTCAGATGCTCAGCGAGCGCGCGTAGCTGATCTGAGCCATCGCCCAGTGGATGGTGTCGGGCCGCACCGCCGGGATCATCGTCGAGTGGTGCTTGCCGCCGCTGTTCACCGTGATCTGGACGAAGCCGGTCGTCGTCTGCTCCTTCATCAGCAGGAACAGCAGCCCCAGTCCGCAGGCCGCGACGAAGAGGCAGGCGAGGACGATGCCGACCGTCGAGATCTTCTCCTCGGTCCGCGACAGGTCCATCGCGTTCCACACGGCGCCCCGCAGCGGCATCGGCCCGGCCGGGGTGAGGATCTGGTCGCCGACGACGCTGATGTCCCCGATGGCGAACGACGGCGCCCCGCCCGTCGCGTACTGCGGCGGCAGGGCCACCCCGCCCGGCAGCGTCGGCTGGTAGGCGGGCGCCTGGTACGGCCCCGGCCCCGGCGTCGCGTCCTGCGGGTACCCGTACCCGGGCGTCCCGGCACCCTGGCCAGGCCCCCACTTGTACTCCCCGTCCGCGTAAGGGTTCGGCTCGCTCATCAGTCCCCGCTTTCCACTACGACAAAGCCCGCTCCTGCACGCGCAGCGTACAGAAGCGGGCTTTTACAACCGAACGAGATGGCCGAACGAGACGGCCGGACGAGACGTCAGAAGCGACGCGTGATCAGCGCACGCTTGACTTCCTGGATCGCCTTCGTGACCTCGATGCCACGCGGGCACGCGTCGGTGCAGTTGAAGGTCGTGCGGCAACGCCACACGCCGTCCTTGTCGTTCAGGATCTCCAGGCGCTGCTCACCGGCCTCGTCACGCGAGTCGAAGATGAAGCGGTGCGCGTTGACGATCGCGGCCGGACCGAAGTACTGGCCGTCGTTCCAGAAGACCGGGCACGACGACGTGCACGCGGCGCACAGGATGCACTTGGTGGTGTCGTCGAAGCGCTCGCGGTCCTCGGCGGTCTGCAGGCGCTCGCGCGTCGGCTCGTTGCCCTTGGTGACCAGGAACGGCATGACGTCCCGGTACGCCTGGAAGAAGGGCTCCATGTCGACCACGAGGTCCTTCAGCACCGTCAGGCCCTTGATGGCCTCGACCGTGATCGGCTTCTCGGGGTTGATGTCCTTGATCAGCGTCTTGCAGGCGAGCCTGTTCTTGCCGTTGATCCGCATCGCGTCCGAGCCGCAGATGCCGTGCGCGCACGACCGGCGGAAGGTCAGCGTGCCGTCGACGTCCCACTTGATCTTGTGGAGGGCGTCGAGGACGCGCTCCTTGGGGTCGATCTCGATCTGGAAGTCTTCCCAGACCACGGCGTCCGACACCTCGGGGTTGAAGCGGCGGATCCGCATCGTGACCGTGATGTACGGGGAGGCGGCGGACTCCGCCTCGACCTTGTCCAGTACGGGGGTAGCCATCAGTACTTACGCTCCATCGGCTGGTAGCGGGTCTGGACGACCGGCTTGTAGTCGAGACGGACGGTCTCGGAGCCGTCCTCGCCGACCTCGCGGTACGCCATGGTGTGGCGCATGAAGTTGACGTCGTCGCGGTTCGGGTAGTCCTCGCGGTAGTGACCGCCGCGGGACTCCTTGCGCGCGAGGGCCGAGACGGCCATGACCTCGGCCAGTTCGAGCAGGTTGCCCAGCTCGATGGCCTCCAGGAGGTCCGTGTTGAAGCGCTTGCCCTTGTCCTGGATGGACACGTTCTCGTAGCGCTCGCGCAGCTCGGCGATCTTCTCGACGGCCGTCTTGATCGTCTGCTCGGTGCGGAACACCATGACGTTGGCGTCCATGGTCTCCTGCAGCTCGCGGCGGATGTCGGCGACCCGCTCGTGGCCCGTGGAGTTGCGGAGCTTCTCGATCGTCGCGACGACGAGGGACTCCGGGTTCTCCGGCAGCTCGACGTAGTCGTTCTTGGCGGAGTACTCGGCGGCGGCGATGCCGGAGCGCTTGCCGAAGACGTTGATGTCGAGCAGCGAGTTGGTGCCGAGGCGGTTGGCGCCGTGCACCGACACGCAGGCGACCTCGCCGGCCGCGTACAGACCCGGGACGACGGTGGTGTTGTCCGACAGGACCTCACCCTCGACGTTGGTCGGGATGCCGCCCATGGCGTAGTGCGCGGTGGGCTGGATCGGGATCGGGTCCGTGTACGGCTCGATGCCGAGGTACGTACGGGCGAACTCGGTGATGTCCGGGAGCTTGGCGTCGAGCTGCTCCGGCGGGAGGTGCGTCAGGTCCAGGTAGACGTGGTCGCCCTCGGGACCGCAGCCGCGGCCCTCGCGGATCTCCGTGTAGATGGAGCGGGAGACGACGTCACGGGACGCGAGGTCCTTCATGACCGGCGCGTACTTCTCCATGAAGCGCTCGCCGTCCTTGTTGCGGAGGATGCCGCCCTCACCGCGGGCGCCCTCCGTCAGCAGGATGCCCATGCGCCAGATGCCCGTCGGGTGGAACTGGAAGAACTCCATGTCCTCCAGGGGCAGGCCGCGGCGGTAGCACGCGGCCTGGCCGTCACCGGTCAGGGTGTGGGCGTTGGAGGTCACCTTGAAGAACTTGCCGGTGCCGCCGGACGCGTAGATCACGGCCTTGGCCTGGAAGATGTGGATCTCGCCGGTGGCCAGCTCGTAGGCGACGACGCCCGCGGAGTGCTTCACACCGTCGATCTCGGTGATCAGCTGGTCCAGGACGTAGAACTCGTTGAAGAACTCCACGCCCTCCTTGACGCAGTTCTGGTACAGCGTCTGGAGGATCATGTGGCCGGTGCGGTCCGCGGCGTAGCAGGACCGGCGGACCGGGGCCTCGCCGTGGTTGCGGGAGTGACCGCCGAAGCGGCGCTGGTCGATGGTGCCGTTCGGGGTGCGGTTGAACGGCAGGCCCATCTTCTCCAGGTCGAGGACGGCGTCGATGGCCTCCTTCGCCAGGATCTCGGCGGCGTCCTGGTCGACCAGGTAGTCACCGCCCTTGACCGTGTCGAAGGTGTGCCACTCCCAGTTGTCCTCCTCCACGTTGGCGAGCGCGGCGGCCATGCCGCCCTGCGCCGCGCCCGTGTGGGAGCGGGTGGGGTAGAGCTTCGTCAGCACGGCGGTGCGGCTGCGCTTCGTCGACTCGATGGCGGCGCGCATGCCGGCGCCGCCGGCGCCGACGATGACGGTGTCGTACTTGTGGATCTTCATGACGTGGATTACCTCAGCCCCGTGCCTAGCGGATGTTCGGGTCGAAGGTGAAGATCACCAGCGTGCCCAGAAGGATGGTGAACACCGTGGCGGTGTACAGCAGGCCCTTGAGCCACAGGCGCGTGTTGGCCCGCTCCGCGTAGTCGTTGATGACCGTACGGAGGCCGTTGGCGCCGTGCAGCATGGCGAGCCAGAGCATCAGCAGGTCCCAGACCTGCCAGAACGGGGACGCCCAGCGGCCGGCCACGAAGGCGAAGCCGATCTTGGAGACGCCGCCGTCGAGGAAGAGCTGGATCAGCAGGTGGCCGAGGACCAGGACGACGAGGACCACGCCGGAGAGGCGCATGAAGAGCCACGCGGCCATCTCGAAGTTGCCGCGGGTCGCGCGCGGCGTCTTGCCGGTGCGCTTGCGCGGGGCCTCGATGTACGGCGCGGGGTTGTCCGCGTCGTACTGGGCGCCCTCGACGGGGCCGATCGTGGCGGAGGTGGTGTCAGAGGACATATCTGGCGTCAGCTCCCGAACAGTTCACGTGCGGCGTGGCCGAGGACGGGGTACAGCGAGCCCGCCATCAGCACGACCCAGATGCCCACGACGGTCCAGAGCATCTGCTTCTGGTAGCGCGGGCCCTTGGACCAGAAGTCCACGGCGATGACCCGGAGGCCGTTCAGCGCGTGGAAGAGGATGGCGGCGACGAGGCCGTACTCCAGAAGAGCGACGATCGGCGTCTTGTAGGTCGCGACGACCTCGTCGTACGCCTCGGGCGAGACGCGGACGAGAGCGGTGTCCAGCACGTGTACGAACAGGAAGAAGAAGATGAGGACGCCGGTGACTCGATGAGCCACCCAGCTCCACATTCCTTCCCGGCCGCGGTACAGCGTTCCAGCCGGCACGGAAAAACCCTCCGGGAGCGGGGATCAGGGTCGGCCGGCTTCTCTGTCGGTCTGACCCGGCCGGGTACGGTCCACCGGCCCCGGTCATCGTAGCGACGACTTGTCGGTTCGCTCGCGCGGGGTCCATCGGTGTGATCAAACAGGCACGGACGGGCTATCCCACAAGCCGAAATCGCCCTGTTCCGGTCGGAATCACGCTTCGGAGTGTCGGAGCGTGAGGCCCTCGGACAGGCGGAAGGCCAGGCGGGCGCGGGCGAGCCGCCTCAGTTCGTCGGCGGCGATCACGCGCTCTTCCTCCGGTTCGTTGCCGAGACGTGACCGAATGCCTGCCAATACCTGGTCGAGACGCTCTCCGGGCCTTACTCCTTCGAGGCTGATCACGAACGCGTGTCCGAAGCTGCTCTCGTACGCGGCGTGGGCGGCCCGCAGCGCGGTCCGCGCCGCCGGCGGGGCGTCGGGGTGCGGCGGGGCGGAGGACTCGGCGGCCAGCGCCCCGTCGAGATCGGCGCGGGACAGGTCGTAACCGGCCTCGTCGGCGGCGGCGAGCAGCGCGTCGACCGTCGGATACGGGCGGTGCGCGGCCACCCGTTCGGCCCAGCGCCGGCTGCGGCAGCAGGAGAGGAGCAGGGCCTCGGCCTCGGCGGACGAGGCGGCGTTGAAGCGCGTCAGCCCATGGAGAGGGGAGGTCGCGGAGGGAGGAGAGTGGGTCGGGCCCTGGTGCTGGGCAGGTATGGCAGGCGTGTCCGTGGAGCCCGGATTCCGGCAGGGGGCGTGGGTGTCGCTGGTCAGCGTGGGCTCCGGTACTCCGGGACGGGCGGGGTGGGCGTGACGCAACGTTATCGACGGGATGAGGGAAGTGTCCGACGGATGCGCGAATTTCACCCGGAAGGGAGAGTTTCGGAACATGTGATGGACGATCCGGTTCCGTTCCCCCGATTGGCCGGACCGTCTTCCGTACGGGAGGATTCCGAATGATGCGGTACTCCATACGGGTGCCCCGCGGGGGCACCGCACTGATGGCGACCGCGGTGGCACTGGCCACCGTGGCGGCCTGTTCGAGCGGCTCTCCCTCCGGAGCGCCGTCGCCTGCCTCCCCCTCCGGTTCCGGCTCCGGCGGTACGTCCACGAGCGCCGCGCCCAGCAGCGCGCCGCCGCCCAGCCCCACGCCGACGCGGACCTACCCCCTCTCCACCGCGCCCCGCACCATCCCCGCAGTCCGCGACCACGAGGCCGCCCGCGGCCCCGGCTGGAAGCCCACGCCCACCGCGGGGATCGTCATCGCCGCGGGCAGCGAGGGGCTCGCCGACGAGGCGCAGCTGCTCGCGGGGGAACTCAAGATCGCCTACCGGGGTGCCGTCGCCGCCCGCGCGGGCGACGTCGAGCTGGCCCTCGGCGGCAAGGGCGCCCCCGAGTCGTACACGCTCACCACCCGTGACAACGGAGTGAGGATCACCGGCCCCGACCAGGCCGGCGTCTTCTACGGGACCCGCACCCTCAAGCAGTCGGTGAAGGGCTCGGGCTCGATGCCGGAGGGCACCGTCACCGACGCCCCGGCGAAGCCCCAGCGCGGGCTGAACCTCGACATCGCCCGCAAGTTCTTCACGGCGGAGTGGATCGAGGCCCGGCTCCGGGAGATGGCCGACCTCAAGCTCAACCAGTTCGGTCTGCACTTCTCCGACGACCAGGGCTTCCGGATCGCCTCGGACACCCATCCCGAGATCGTCTCGGCCGAGCACCTCACCAAGGCCGAGGTGCGCCGGATCCTCGCGCTCGCGCAGACCCTGCACATCACCGTCGTGCCCGAGATCGACTCGCCCGGACACCTCGGCGCCGTCCTGCGCGCCTACCCGGACCTCCGGCTGCTCAACGTCCAGGGCGTCCCGCGGCAGGGTGCCATCGACATCTCCAAGCCCGCCTCCGCGCGGCTCGTGGACGAGCTGCTGCGCGAGTACGCCGCCCTCTTCCCCGGCGGCTGGTTCCACGTCGGCGCCGACGAGTACCAGGCGCTGACCGTCCGGTCACCCGAGACCTCCTATCCGCAGCTCGCCGCGGCGGCCCGCCAGAAGTACGGCGCGCAGGCGCGCGTCCAGGACCTGGCGGAGGGCTGGCTGAACGACCGCGCGGCGGTGGTGCGCGACACGGGCAAGGTGGCGAAGGCCTGGAACGACGGCTTCTTCCGGGGCGGGGTCGTCAACGCCGACAAGGACATCGAGGTCGAGTACTGGACCGGCAAGGAGATCGGGGCCCGGCCGCCGGCCGAGTACCTGGCCGAGGGCCGCAAGGTCGTGAACCTCAACGACGAGTACCTCTACTACGTCCTCGGCCAGCCCAACGACTTCACGTACCCGACGGGCCGCCGCATCTACGAGCAGTGGACCCCGCTGGTGCTGCGGGGCACGACCCCGGTGCCGGCCCGGTACGGACCCCAGATCCTGGGCGGCCGGTTCGCGGTCTGGTGCGACCTGTCCCGGTCGCAGACGCAGGCCCAGGTGGCCGACGGGATCCGGCTGCCCCTGACGGCGACGGCGCAGAAGCTGTGGGACGAGCGGAAGCCGACGCCGACCTGGGACCAGTTCCGGGCGCTGGCGGCCAAGGTGCGCTGAGCCGGATCTGCTAGCAGAGTGCTGGCCATGCGACTAATGTTGTCGCATGGCCACTCTCTACGTGCGAGACCTGTCCGAGGAAGCGCTGACCGAGCTGAAGATAAGGGCCGCCCGTAACCGGCAGTCCCTTCAGGCGTACGCGCGGACACTGCTGGAGCAGGAAGCCGCGAGCCCGTCGCTGGACAGCGTGATCGCCCGCATCCAGGAGCAGGCCACGGCGCGGCTCTCCACCGAGGGTGTGCTCGACGAGATCGACCGGGGGCGGCGCGAGTGATCGTCGTGGACGCGGGCGCGCTCGTCATGCTGCTCGCCGACGCGGGACCGGTCGGAGCGGCGCTGAGGGAACGGGTGAGGGGGGAGCGGCTGCTCGCCCCATACCTGGTGGATGTCGAGGTGACATCCGCGCTCCTCGGCAGGCATCGCGGCGGCAAGCTGACCGACCGGCAGTTGGATGACGCCTGTGCGGCGTTCGCGGAGCTGCCGCTGCGCAGGTCGGAGCATCTGTTCCTGCTGCCACGCGTGCGCGAGCTGTACGCGAACCTCAGCGCGTACGACGCCGTGTACGTGGCGCTCGCCGAAGGGTATGACGTGCCGCTCGTGACGAGTGACGGGCGTATCGAGGGCGGCGCGCGTGCCACTCGGGCCAAGTGCCCGGTGGAGGTCTTCAACGAGAAGACCCACGGGGCGCTGTAGGGCACTGTTCGGCCCCTATGCAGCGCGCCGCGCCACTGGCATGATTCCGGCCGCAGTGACGAAAAGTCGCGCCCCGGCGCAGTAGTGGAAGTACTGCGTCCGAATCGCTGGCGAGGAGGCGTCCATGACGTCCGTGACGAGCACGAGCATGCAGGATCTGATCGACCGCGCCGACGTGCGGGGCCTCGCGGCCGCCGGGCTCGCGTGCCTGGACCGGTGTCTGCCGCTGCTCGCGCCCGAGCGCGCCGAGGTGCTCCGGCCCGCGTGGGCCGCGGTGGCGCGCGGGGACGGCGGGGCGTGGGCCGAGGCCGTCGGCAAGGCGCGGGTCGAGCTGGACGGCGTGGGAGGCGAGGACGCGGACGCCGGCGGGGTCGTGACGATGGTGCACGCGATGCTCGACGGAGTCCCCGCGGAGTGGGCCGATGAGCCCCTGCGGGCCTGGGCCGGGCAGTGCTCGGCGGTCGCGCTCGCCGTGCACCGCCTGTACGACGCGACCGAGGCCGGCCCGCTCCACGCCGGAGAACTCCGCCGCCAGCAGGCCGTCCTGGAAGCCGCCGCGCACGGACCGACCGGTCTGCGCCGGGCCCGCGAGCTGTCCACCGAGGGCGGACGGGTGCTGCGCGCGGTCGTCTCGCGCCGGGCGCGGACCGCCTGAGCCGCGCAGGAAAGGAACGAGGGGGTGGCCGGCGCCGGCCACCCCCTCGCTTCGTACGGACCCGCTTCGTACGGACCTCGCTTCGTACGAAGCCTCTCTCGTACGGAACGGCGGCTCAGGCCTCCGGGGTCTCCGGCTCCTGGATCGACACCGACGCGATCGCCTCGGCGATCTCGCGTTCCGCCGTGGCCTTGTCGAGGCCCAGGCCCGCCAGCACGCCCGCGCCGTCCTCGTGCTCCAGGAGCGCCAGCAGGATGTGCTCGGTGCCGACGAAGTTGTGGCCGAGGCGCAGGGCCTCGCGGAACGTCAGCTCCAGGACCTTCTTCGAGTCCGCGTCGAACGGGATCAGCGCCGGGATCGTCTCGGCCCGCGGCGGCAGCGTCGGGGTCACCGCGTCGCGTACCGCCTCCGCCGTCACGTCGTGCCCGGTCAGCCACCGCATGGCGAGCGACTCGGGCTCGGCGAGCAGGCCGAGGACGAGGTGACCGGTCACGATCTCCGCGTTGGCGGCCGTCCGGGCCTCCTCCTGCGAGGCCACGACCACCTTGCGGGCGCGCGGGGTGAAGCGGCTGAACCCGGCGTTCGGGTCCATCGTGGACGCGTCGGGGTCCTTCGGCACGAACCGCTTCTGGGCCGCCTGGCGGGTGACGCCCATGCTGCGGCCGATGTCGGTCCAGGAGGCGCCGGAGCGCCGGGCCTGGTCCACGAAGTGGCCGATGAGGTGGTCGGCGACGTCGCCGAGGTGGTCCGCCGCGATGACGGCGCCGGAGAGCTGCTCCAGGGCGTCGGAGTGGACCTTCTTGATCGCTTCGATGAGCTCGTCGAGACGGACGGGGACGTTCGGAACGACTGGATTCGTCATGAGGCAACCCTAGGTTGACAGTCCCGCACTGTCAACCGACGGTTGACAGTGAAAAGGGCATGAGGTGCCCAACCCGGGGAACGGGCGACGTCAGAGGGGGAGAGAGGTGAAAAAGGGAGACGACCGGGGCCGCCACCCCCCACAGGAGAGGCCCCGGTCGTCATCCACGGAGCCGCAGCACGGCTCCGTACTCCATACAGCGCCAGTGGTGCGTTTTCTGTCACACCGGCACGTGCACCCGCACGTGCATCACGGCTCCGATCTCGAAGGTTGCAAGTTGTACAAAGACCCCGGATCGCGTGGACGCGGCGCGGGGGCACGACGTAGCGTGCAGATGCGCGAGGCGGCGTGGCGGTGGTGACCGGCCGCGACGACGCGAGGACGCGACCGACGAACAGGGTTTGGGGAGTGCTGGGGGACGACGCGGAGCTGACCGCCGCGGTGCTCGCTGCGCAGGACGGGGACGAGATCGCGTTCCGTACTGTGTATCGCGCCGTGCATCCTCGGTTGGTCGGCTACATACGCACACTGGTCGGCGAGGGCGACGCCGAGGATGTCGCCTCGGAGTCCTGGCTCCAGATCACGCGCGACCTCGACCGCTTCAGCGGCGACGCGGACCGCTTCCGCGGCTGGGCGGCCCGGATCGCCCGCAACCGCGCGCTCGACCACATCCGGATGCGCGGCCGCCGGCCCGCAGTGGGAGCAGACGAGACCGAACTCACCGACAAGCCCGCCGACTCCGACACCGCGGACGAGGCACTGGAAGCCTTGGCCACGGGCCACACCATGCACCTGATCGCCCAACTTCCGCAGGACCAGGCCGAGGCCGTCGTCCTGCGCGTCGTCGTCGGCCTGGACGCGAAGAGCGCCGCCGACACCCTGGGGAAGCGCCCCGGCGCCGTACGCACCGCTGCGCACCGTGGTCTCAAGAAGCTCGCCGAACTCCTCGGGGAGGGCGGATCGGCGGACGGACCGGCGGACGGGACCGGCGAGGATGTCGTCCCGCTGGACGGTGTCCCTCCGCAACGCGGGCGCGGACCGGGGCCCACGGGCCCCGGAGGTGTGACGCATTCACGTCCGCGTACGCAGAAGGACATGTGATGGCCGACGAGCGCTACCAGTGGCTCGACCAGGAGGCCGCGGAGCGGCTGCTCCGGGGCGAGCCGGTCGACGCCCTCGACGACCCCGCACGCATCGAGGCCGGACGTCTCGCGGAGGCCCTCGACGCGGCCCGTACGCCGACCGCCGCCCTCGCAGGTCAGACCGAACTGCCCGGCGAGGCGGCGGCACTGGCCGCCTTCCGCAGGGCCACGTCCGAACGCGCCGCCCACGCCGAGCGGGCGGCCCACGCCGCCCATGCCGCCCACGCCGAGCGCGTCGAACTGGGCCGGGTCCGTATCGCCCCCGTCTCCGCGCCCGTGCGCCGCTGGGGACGTTCCGTGCGGTACGGGCTGGCCGCCGCGGTCGCCGCCGTCACGGTCGGCGGCGTCGCCGTCGCCGCCGGTACGGGCATGCTGCCGATGGTGGGCCCCGAGCCCGCGGCCTCCGTCACGGCGGGGGAGAGCCCCGACCCGCCGGCCGTCACCGGTACGCCCGGGATACGGAAGGACCCCGAGGTCCCCCCGGTGGGCCCGGACGGCGGCGCACACTCACCCGGCTCGTCGCCCACGACCGGAGGCTCCGCCTCCCCCGCCTCGCCCTCCACGTCCCCCTTCCCCTCGCTCTCCACGCCGCCGGACCCCCGGCACACCCCGAACCCGGGCCGGACGACGTCCCGCCCGGGCGGGGACAAGGTCACCAGCGGCCCGACCGCGAAGGAGAAGGCCCTCAAGGCCTGTCGTGACTACCGGGCCGGCCGGCTGGACTCCGCCGGCAACCGGGAGCTGTCGAGCACCCTGGGCGGCGAGACCCTCCGCCGGTACTGCGACCGGATCCTCGGCTCCGGCGGCACGGGCGCGTCCGCCGACCCGCAGGAGGACGGCAAGAAGGACGACGGGAAGAGTGACGACGGGAAGAGCGACGACGGCAAGGACGACGGGAAGGGCGACCGGAGGAAGGACGCCGGCGCGAAGAAGGACGACGGCGGGAGCGAGGCCTCCGAGCGCCGGAACCGCGGCTCCGGGCACACCGACAGGAACCGCCGCGGAGCCCTCGTCGCTCCAGGTGTGACACTTTTCGGGCCGTCGGCGCAGTACTGAGTGAGCCGACTGGTCATCGGCCGCGCGATGAGCCGGGGTTCCCCCCGTACCTACGGCTCCGCGCACCCGGCGCGGGTGGGGCACGTTCCCCCGGTCCCACCCGCGCCCCTTCTTCTCCCCGCCACTACCAGTGGACGACGACCTTGTCGCCGACCTTCACCTGGTCGAAGAGGGCCGAGAGCTTCGCCTTGTCCCGGACGTTGACGCAGCCGTGCGAGGCCCCGTTGTAGCCGCGGGCCGCGAAGTCCGCCGAGTAGTGCACCGCCTGGCCGCCGCTGAAGAACATCGCGTACGGCATGGGCGTGTGGTAGATCGTCGACGTCCACTTGCGGGCCTTCCAGCCCACGCTGAACGTGCCCTCGCGGGTCGGGGTGTTCTCCGAGCCGAAGCGGACGTCCATGGACGAGACGACCCGGCCGTCGATCATCCAGGCCAGCGTCCGGCTCTCCTTGCTGATGCACAGCACCCGGCCGGTCATGCAGCGCGCGTCCGGGGTGTCCAGCTGGTTCGTCGTCGACGGCTTCAGCTCGTCGGCGGTCGGCTTCTTGCTGCCCGCGAGCAGCCGCTGCCAGGTCGTCTCGTCGACCGAACCCGTCCCCGGCAGCCCCTGCTTCTTCTGGAACGCGGTGACCGAAGCCGCCGTCATCGTCCCGTAGAAACCGGTGGGGGCACGGTCGAAGTGGCCGAGCTGCCGGAGCCGCGCCTGGAGCTCGCGGACCTGCTCGGTCTCGTCGCCGTCGGCCATGAGGGCCTTGGACGCGGACGCCGAGGTGCTGGGGCTCGCGGAGGGGGACGGCGGCTTGCCGTCGGTGGTCGGGGAGTCGGTCGTCGGCGCGTCGGTCGGGGAGCCCGTCGCGGAGTCGCTCGGGGACGCCGTCCCGGTCGGCGCCGCGGTCGTCGGCGGCTTCGTCGCCCCCGCCGACGGGCTCGCGCCGCCGCCTCCCGGATCGGCCGCCTGGGCCGTACAGCCCGCGGCCAGCGCCACCGCTGCCGCTGCCAGAACCGCTCTGCGTATGACGGACGTGGTCCGCTTCATCGTTGCCCCCCGAGGCGAGTCGTGTGTACGTAGGGATGCTTCCCGCGCGCGTGCGGTTGCGCACGCGCGTACGAAGATCGGAGAGAAGCGCGGGCAAGCTGTGAGGAAGGTCCCAGCGTGCTGCCCTCCACCGGCCGCACGCCCGCAGCTACAGTCCGTCGCGAGGGTCGGTACCGCTGAGCAGCAGGTCTATCGGGAAGGCACAACACATGGCGCGCGAGTCGGAGTCGGGGCTGCCGATCGAGCCGGTCTACGGGCCGGAGGCTCTGGAGGGGTGGGATCCCGCCGAGAAGCTGGGCGAGCCGGGTTCGTACCCGTTCACGCGTGGTGTGTATCCGTCGATGTACACGGGTCGTCCGTG
>NZ_LMEI01000011.1 GCF_001426585.1 Streptomyces sp. Root431 | reverse complement strand
GTTTCGGTGGTCATAGCGTTAGGGAAACGCCCGGTTACATTCCGAACCCGGAAGCTAAGCCTTTCAGCGCCGATGGTACTGCAGGGGGGACCCTGTGGGAGAGTAGGACGCCGCCGAACAATATTTCAGGACCCCTGGTCCCAGCGTTCACGCTGGACCAGGGGTCCTTTTGTTTTTGCTTGATTTTGCCGATGCGCGGCTGAGTGCCGGCTGCGCGAGAATGACTGCAGTACCCGAAGACAGGAGTCACCCACATGTCCACCAACTCTCCCGACAACCGTCCGGAGCGCGAGCCGCGTCGCAACGACGGTGGCGGTGGCGACCGGGGCGGCTTCCGCGGGCCGCGCCGTGACGACAACCGGGGCGGCGGCGGTGGCGGCTTCCGTCGCGACGACCGGCCCTCGCACCAGCGCGATGACCGTCGTGGCGACCGCCGTGACGACAACCGTGGTGGCGGTACCGGTGGTGGCTTCCGTCGGGATGACAACCGCGGTGGCGGCACGGGCGGTGGTTTCCGTCGTGACGACAACCGTGGTGGCGGTACCGGTGGCGGTTTCCGTCGGGATGACAACCGCGGTGGCGGTACCGGTGGCGGTTTCCGTCGGGATGACAACCGCGGTGGCGGCACGGGCGGTGGTTTCCGTCGTGACGACAACCGTGGCGGTGGCACCGGCGGTGGCTTCCGTCGTGACGACCGTCGGGACGAGCGTCCCTCCTTCCGTCGCGATGACAACCGTGGCGGCGGCACGGGCGGTGGTTTCCGTCGTGACGACAACCGCGGTGGCGGTACCGGCGGTGGCTTCCGTCGTGACGACAACCGCGGTGGCGGCACCGGCGGCGGCTTCCGTCGTGACGACAACCGCGGTGGCGGCACCGGCGGCGGCTTCCGTCGTGACGACCGTCGGGACGACAACCGCGGCGGTGGCACCGGCGGTGGCTTCCGTCGCGATGACAACCGCGGTGGCGGCACCGGCGGCGGGTTCCGTCGTGACGACCGTCGGGACGAGCGTCCCTCCTTCCGTCGTGACGACAACCGTGGCGGTGGCACCGGCGGTGGGTTCCGTCGTGACGAGCGTCCTTCCTTCCAGCGTGACGACCGCCGCGATGACAACCGCGGTGGCGGTGGCTTCCGTCGTGACGACCGTCGGGACGAGCGTCCCTCCTTCCGTCGTGACGACAACCGTGGTGGCGGCACCGGTGGCGGCTTCCGTCGTGACGACCGTCGGGACGACAACCGCGGCGGTGGCACCGGCGGTGGGTTCCGTCGTGACGAGCGTCCTTCCTTCCAGCGTGACGACCGGCGTGACGACAACCGCGGTGGCGGTGGCTTCCGTCGTGACGACCGTCGGGACGAGCGTCCCTCGTTCCGACGTGACGACAACCGTGGCGGTGGCACCGGTGGTGGGTTCCGTCGCGATGAGCGTCGTGACGAGCGGCCCCCCTTCCACCGTGACGACCGTCGCGATGACAACCGTGGTGGCGGCACCGGTGGTGGGTTCCGTCGTGACGAGCGTCCTTCCTTCCAGCGTGACGACCGCCGTGACGACAACCGCGGTGGCGGTGGCTTCCGCCGCGACGACCGTCGGGACGAGCGGCCGGCCTTCCGTCGTGACGAGCGTCGCGACGAGCGTCCCCCCTTCCGTCGCGACGACCGTCGGGACGACAACCGCGGCGGCGGCTTCCGTGGGCGTGACGACCGGCGTGACGGCGGCGACCGCGGTGGGTTCCGTGGGCGTGACGACCGGGGCGGCTACGGGGCGCGTGACGACCGTGACCGCGACCGCGGCGACCGTGCGCCGATCAAGCGGCTGCCGATCCCGCCGGAGGTCACCGGTGACGAGATCGACCCGGACGTGCGCCAGGAGCTCATGAGCCTGCCCAAGGGGCTGGCCGAGGAGGTCGCGCGCAACCTGGTCATGGTCGCCCAGCTGATCGACGAGGAGCCGGACAAGGCGTACGAGTACTCCCGCATCGCCCTGCGGCTCGCGTCGCGTGTCGCGGCCGTCCGCGAGGCCGCCGGTTTCGCCGCGTACGCCACGCAGAAGTACTCCGAGGCGCTGGCCGAGTTCCGCGCCGCGCGCCGCATGAGCGGTGGCGTCGAGCTGTGGCCCGTCATGGCCGACTGCGAGCGCGGCATGGGCCGTCCCGAGCGCGCGCTGGCGATGGCCGGCGAGCCCGAGGTGCAGAAGCTGGACAAGGCCGGGCAGGTCGAGATGCGTCTCGTGGCCGCCGGCGCCCGTCGCGACATGGACCAGCTGGACGCCGCGATCGTGACGCTGCAGAGCCCCGAGCTCGCGTCCGGCGCCGTTCACCCGTGGACCGCGCGTCTGCGGTACGCCTACGCCGACGCCCTGCTCGCCGCCGGGCGTGAGAGCGAGGCGCGGGACTGGTTCGCCAAGGCGCTCGAGGCCGACAAGGACGGCGTCACGGACGCCTCCGACCGGCTCGCCGAGCTGGACGGCGTCGAGTTCGTGGACGCCTTCGACGACTCGGAGGACGAGGGCATCGAAGGTGTCGAGGGTGCGATCGACGAGGACGACGACGAGGATGACATCGACGGTGGCGTCGAGCTCCGCGACGGTGACATCGACGACGAGATCGACGAGATCGACGAGGTCGATGCCGTCGAGGACGGCGACGACCGCTGATGTCGTGGTGATGTGAGAAGGGCGGTACCCCGAGGGGTACCGCCCTTTTCCGTTTCCCGGGGTCAGTCCAGTGCGAGGCTTCTCAGGACCAGGCCGGTCGCGGGCTTCGGGCCGAACGAGGTCGACTTGCGGGGCATCGTCACGCCCTGCCGTGCCAGGTCCCGTACGACCTCTTCCCGTACCGGGTGCATGAGGACGGCCGTACCGCCGCGGCGTTCCGCCTGGGCGACCGCGGCCTCGGTGTCGTGGATGTAGGCGATGTCCTCGGGGGCGTCCGGGATGTGCCAGACGTGCTCCAGGAGGGTGGAGTGCAGGACGGTCGCGTCCAGGGTGCGCCAGGCCTCGGGGCGGTCCGTGCGGATCGTCCGGTCGAGGAGCGCGGGGTCCGGACTGTCGATGAGGTGGAAGGCGCCGTCGCCCGCGAGGAGGAACGCGTTGCCCTCGGCCGCCGCCGTCGCCAGGGCCTCCAGGGCCTCCGGCAGGGGGCGCTCGATCCGGCGCACCCGGAAGGAGTCGCCGAGGGCCGCCAGGGCGTCGGCGACCGGCAGGCGGTTGAGGAGGCGGTGGATGGCACGGACCCGCAGGGGATAGCGGGCGGTGTCGATGAGGAGGACGAGGCCGTAGTTCCAGGGGCTGGGGGCCGCGTGCTCCTCGCGGAGGCGGAGGTAGGTCGCCCAGCGGTGGTGGCCGTCGGCGATGAGGGCCTGGTGGAGGCGGAGTTCGGCGGCGACGGCGGCCTGTTCGGCCGGGTCGGTGACCGCCCAGAGGCGGTGCTGGAAGCCGTCCTCCGTGGTGGTGGAGAGCAGGGGCTCGCGCTGGATCGCGCGCTCGATGACGGCGTCGGCGCCGCCGTCCGCCTCGCCGACGTAGGTGAGGAGGAGGGGCTCCAGGTTGGCGGCCGTAGTCCGCATGAGGGCGGCGCGGTCCTCGACCACGTGCGGCATGACGTCCTCGTGGGGGAGGACCACGCCCTCGTCCGGGGTGGAGAGCTCCAGGGCGCCGATGATGCCGCGCTGGAGGATGCCGTCGCCGTTCTGCTCGTACACGTAGAGCGCGGGCTCGGGGTCCGGGGCGAGGACGCCGTCGGCGAGCCAGCGGTCGAGGGTGACGGCGGCCTTGCGGTGGCGGGTGCCGGCGGTGATGGCCTGGGGGAGGATCAGCCGGACGATGTTGTGCGGGTCGGCTGACTCCAGATGGAGAAGTCCGTCAGGTCGTACGACGACGTCGTAGGGCGGAGACGTCACGGCGGCGAGGCTGCCGACCCGCTCGGGGACGTATCGGAGTCCACGGAACGGGGCCAGGTGCAGCCCTGCGGTGTCGTCGCGGACAGCGTCGGCCGCGTGACCTGAGGTGTTCATCTCGACATCGTATGTGTGCGCGGGCATGAGCGATGATCGGGGGAGCGGGGGAATTCCACCCGGCGAGGCGAGGAGTGTGCGGTGACGGTGCGGAGCGGACAGGGTCGGCAGGGCGATGGTGGCAGGACGCTTCCGGGGAGCAGCGCGGTGCCGTTGAGCGCGGCGTACGACACGGCTCTGCTCGACCTGGACGGTGTCGTGTACGCGGGCGGGGAGGCCATCCCGCACGCGGTCGAGGCGCTCGGGGTGGCGCGGGGCGGCGGCATGCACCTGGCCTACGTCACCAACAACGCGCTGCGGACGCCCGAGGAGGTCGCGGCGCACCTCACCGAGCTGGGGGTGCCGGCGGTGGCCGGGGACGTGGTCACCTCGGCGCAGGCGGTCGCGCGGCTGATCGCGGACGAAGTGCCGCCGGGGTCGCGGGTGTTGGTCATCGGGGGCGAGGGGCTGCGGGTGGCGCTGCGCGAGCGGGGCCTCGTACCGGTGGAGTCGGCGGACTACGAGCCGGCGGCGGTCGTCCAGGGGTACGGCGGGCCGGACCTGCCGTGGGGGCGGTTCGCGGAGGCGGCCTACGCGGTGCAGCGGGGTGTGCCGTGGTACGCCTCGAACACGGACCTGACGATTCCGGGCGCGCGGGGGATCGGGCCCGGGAACGGGGCGGCGGTGGAGGTCGTACGGATCGCGGCGGGGGGTCGTGCGGAGCCGAAGGTCGCGGGGAAGCCGCTGCCGCCGATGCACCGGGAGACGGTGCTGCGGACGGGGGCCGCGCGGCCGCTGGTGGTGGGGGACCGGCTGGACACGGACATCGAGGGCGCGTTCAACGGCGGGGTGGACTCGCTGCTCGTCTTCACCGGGGTGACGGATGTGGCGCAGCTGCTCGTGGCGCCGCCGGAGCACCGGCCGACGTATGTGGCGGCGGATCTGCGGGGTCTGCTGGTGGAGCAGCCGGAGGTCGTGGCGGAGGCCGGTGGCTTCGTGGTGTGCGGGGGGTGGCGGGCTTCGGTGAGCGGGGGCGAGCTGGTGCTTGAGGGGGCTGCGGGGGCGGATGTGATGGACGGGGTGCGGGCGTTGTGCGGGGCCGCGTGGTCGGCCGCGGGGGACGGGGTGTGTGCGGCGGACGCGGGGAAGGCGTTGGCGTTGGTGGGGCGGTGAGGACGCGCTGATCCCGTCGCGGTGGGTGAAGCTCGGGCGCGGGCCGGAAAATTGGGTAGGCTAACCTAACTCCGTGTTGGTTGAGAGTCCCTCCCGAGCGAGCGCGGAGCCGACGTCCGCCGCCCAGCCTCCGAAGCGCCGGAATTCCGTGCGCGCCGTCGGGTTGGTGGTGGCCGTCGCGGTCCTGCTGCTGGTCTGTGTCCTGAGCATCATGATCGGCGCCAAGCCGGTGCCGCTCGGCGACGTGTGGCACGGGCTGTTCCGGAACAGCGGCGTCGGCAATGACGTCGTCATCCATGACGTACGCGTCCCCCGCACCCTCCTCGGTCTGCTCGTCGGGCTCGCCCTCGGGCTCTCCGGGGCCGTGATGCAGGGGCTGACCCGTAATCCGCTCGCCGAGCCCGGACTGCTCGGGGTGAACGCGGGGGCAGCCGCCGCCGTCGTCTCGGCCATCGCGTTCCTCGGGGTGTCGGACGTCAAGGACTACGTCTGGTTCGCCTTCGTGGGAGCCGCCGTCGTCGCGGTGGTCGTCTATCTGCTCGGGGGCAGCCGCAGCGCCACTCCCGTGCGCCTGGCGCTCGCCGGGACCGCGGCCACCGCCGCGCTCTACGGGTACGTCAACGCCGTCCAGTTGCTGAACTCCGCCGCCCTCGACCGGCTGCGGTTCTGGACCGTCGGGTCGCTCGCCTCCGCCGACATGCAGACCATCCGCCAGGTCGCCCCCTTCATCCTGGGTGGCGCCGTCCTCGCGCTGCTCATCGCGCGGCCCCTGAACGCCATGGAGATGGGCGACGACACCGCCCGGGCACTCGGCGCGAACATCAACCGGACCCGGGTCGTCGCCATGGTGTCCGTGACCCTGATGTGCGGGGCCGCCACCGCGGCCTGCGGGCCCATCGTGTTCCTCGGGCTGATGGTCCCGTACATGGTGCGGGCGATCACCGGGCCCGACATGCGCTGGATCCTGCCCTACGCGGCCGTCCTCGCGCCGGTCCTGCTGCTCGGCTCCGACGTCGTCGGCCGGCTCGTCGCCCGGCCCTCCGAGCTCCAGGTCGGCATCGTGACCGCCCTCATCGGCGGACCCGTCTTCATCCGACTCGTACGCCGCAAGAGGATGGCCCAGCTGTGACCACCAAGACCCTGCGGGCCGGCGGCGGGCTCTCCGTACGGTACGAGCCCCGGGCCGCGCTCTCCGTCCTCGGTCTGCTCGTGCTGACCGCCGCCGTCGCCGTCGTCCTCATCGGCACCGGGGACTTCCCCATGACGCCCGGCGAGGTCGTCGACACGCTCCTCGGCAAGGGCACCGTCGTCCAGAAGTTCACCGTCATGGACCTGCGGCTGCCGCGGGTCCTCGTCGCCGTCCTCGTCGGCGCCGCGCTCGCCGTCGGCGGGGCCGTCTTCCAGTCGGTGTCCCGCAATCCGCTCGGCAGCCCCGACGTCATCGGCTTCGGGCAGGGCGCCACCGTCGGCGCGCTCGCCGTCATCGTCCTCTTCCAGGGCGACGCCGCCGCGGCGGCCGGCGGGGCCGTCGTCGGCGGGCTCGTCACCGGTGTGACGATCTACCTGCTCGCGTGGAAGAAGGGCGTGCACGGCTACCGGCTCGTCCTCGTCGGCATCGGCGCCGCCGCCATGCTCACCTCCGTCATCCACTACCTGATCACCAAGGCCAACCTGGTGGACGCCACCCGCGCCACCGTGTGGATGACCGGCTCCCTCGACGGGCGCGACTGGTCCCAGTTCTGGCCGCTGTTCGCCGTCTGCTGCGTCCTGCTGCCGCTCGTCCTCGGCCACGGCCGGGCCCTGCGCATGCTGGAGATGGGCGACGACGCCGCGTACGCCCTCGGGGTGAAGGTCGAGCGGACCCGGATCGTCCTCATGGCCTCGGCCGTGCTGCTCGTCGCCGTCGCCACCTCGGCCGCCGGGCCGATCGTCTTCGTCTCGCTGAGCGCGCCCCAGCTCGCCCGCCGGCTGACCCGGGCGCCCGGCCCCAACCTCGCCGCCTCCGCCCTCATGGGCTCGGCGCTGCTGCTCAGCGCCGACTGGATCGCCACCAACGCCTTCGGCGAGCGTCAGCTCCCGGTCGGCGTCGTCACCGGCATCCTCGGCGGCTGCTATCTGCTCTGGCTGCTCGTCACCGAACGCAAGGCGGGCCGGATATGACCACGAACACGGACAACAGGAGCACGGACATGACGGGTCGGCAGAAGCAGCGTCTCAGCGCGGAGTCGGTCACCCTCGCGTACGAACAGCGGGTCATCGCCCGCGACCTGTCCGTCGAGATCCCCGACAACTCCTTCACCGTCATCGTCGGGCCCAACGCCTGCGGCAAGTCGACCCTCCTGCGCGCCCTCTCCCGGATGCTGAAGCCCTCCGAGGGCCGCGTCCTGCTCGACGGGGCGTCGATCCACTCCCTGCCCGCCAAGAAGGTCGCCAAGACCCTCGGCCTGCTGCCCCAGTCCTCCATCGCCCCCGACGGCATCACCGTCGCCGACCTCGTCGCCCGCGGCCGCTACCCGCACCAGGGACTGCTGCGCCAGTGGTCGCCCGAGGACGAGCGGATCGTCCAGGAGTCGATGGCCTCGACCGGCGTCGCCGAACTGGCCGAGCGGTACGTCGACGAGCTCTCCGGCGGGCAGCGCCAGCGCGTCTGGATCGCCATGGCGCTCGCCCAGCAGACGCCGCTGCTGCTCCTCGACGAGCCGACGACCTTCCTCGACATCCAGCACCAGATCGACGTCCTCGACCTCTGCGCCGAGCTGCACGAGACGCAGGGCCGGACGCTCGTCGCCGTCCTGCACGACCTCAATCACGCGGCCCGGTACGCGACCCACCTCATCGCCGTCCGCGGCGGCGAGGTCGTCGCCGAGGGCCCGCCGTCCGAGGTCGTCACGGCCGAGCTCGTCGAGCGGGTCTTCGGGCTGCGCTGCCAGATCATCGAGGACCCGGAGACCGGGACGCCGCTGGTCGTGCCGGCCGGGCGCAAGGCCCGGGGCCGCGGGGCGGCGCAGGAGCCCGCCCTACAGAAGTGAGCGCAGCTTCAGCAGGTCGCGGAAGCCGGCCTCCAGCCTGACCCGGCCGGAGGCCCAGGCCTTCGCGAAGTTCAGCTCCCCGCCCACCATCGCCACCAGGTCGTCGCCGGTCATCGCGAGCCGGATCTGCGCCTTCGCCGGCGGCGGGCCCTGCACCGTGTCCTCGACCTCGATCCGGCCGCCCGCGAGACGGCCCGTGAAGGTCGTGTCGAGGTCCGTGAGGTGGCAGCTCAGGGTGCGGTCGAGCGCGGTCGCACCCCGCACGTCGCCGTCGGCCCGCGCGAGATTGTCCGAAAGTCTGTCCAGTGCGCCACGGCACTCAGTGATCGTCGCCATCGCGGACGACCGTACCCCAGGGCTTCGCGATAGCGTCGGGGGATGAGCGAAGCGACGACCGAGCCGGAGCCCACCGAGCGGGAAGCGACGGGTGCCGCGGAGGACCACGCGCCCGCCGCGCCCGCGCCGCTCGGCGTCGACCGGGAGCCCACCGGCCACGCCGCCGTCGACGCCCACCTGGCGCGTCTCGCCGAAGTGGACCACCTCCCGGCGGACGGACACCTGGAGGTGTACGAGGATGTACACCGTGGACTGCGCGCCGAGCTGACCTCGCTCGACGCACACCCCGCACCCCGTCCGCACGACAACAGGAGCTGAACCGAACGTGGCAGGAGTGGCACGCCGCCGTCTCGACGCCGAGCTGGTACGGCGCAAGCTCGCGCGCTCGCGCGAGCACGCCAGCCAGCTGATCGCCGCGGGCCGGGTGACCGTCGGCAAGACCGTCGCCACCAAGCCCGCCACCCAGGTCGAGACCGCCGCGGCCATCGTCGTCGTCCAGGACGACTCCGACCCCGACTACGTCTCGCGCGGCGGCCACAAGCTCGCCGGGGCCTTCGAGGCCTTCGTCCCGCTCGGGCTGGAGGTCGAGGGCCGGCGCGCCCTGGACGCCGGGGCCTCCACCGGCGGCTTCACCGACGTGCTGCTGCGCGCGGGCGCGTCCCACGTCGTCGCCGTCGACGTCGGCTACGGGCAGCTCGCCTGGTCGCTCCAGAGCGACGAGCGCGTCACCGTGAAGGACCGGACGAACGTACGCGAGTTGACGCTCGACGCGATCGACGGCATCCCCGTCGACCTCGTGGTCGGCGACCTGTCGTTCATCCCGCTCGGCCTCGTCCTGCCCGCCCTGACGGCGTGCACGGCGCCCGGCGCCGACCTCGTCCTGATGGTGAAGCCGCAGTTCGAGGTGGGCAAGGAGCGGCTCGGTACGGGAGGGGTCGTGCGGAGCACCGAACTCCGCGCCGACGCCGTGAAGAACGTGGCCCGGCGGGCCGCCGAACTCGGACTCGGCGTCCTCGGCGTCACCGCGAGCCCGCTGCCCGGGCCCTCCGGGAACGTCGAGTACTTTCTGTGGCTGCGGGCAGGCGCGCCCGCGCTCGATCCGGCGGACGTCGACCGCGCCGTGGCGGAGGGACCTCGTTGAGCTCAACAGCAGCACCATCGGGAACATCACGCACCGTCTTCCTGCTCGCGCACACCGGCAGGCCCGCCGCCGTGCGCAGCGCCGAACTGGTCGTCCTGGGGCTGCTGCGCTGCGGCATCGGCGTCCGCGTCCTGGAGGCCGAGGCCTCGGACCTGCCGCTGCCGCCGTCCGTGGAGAAGGTGCCGGAGGCCTGCTCCGACGCGCTCGACGGCTGTGAGCTGCTCGTCGTCCTCGGCGGCGACGGCACGCTGCTGCGCGGCGCCGAATTCTCCCGGGCCTCCGGGGTGCCGATGCTCGGGGTCAACCTGGGCCGCGTCGGCTTCCTCGCGGAGGCCGAGCGCGACGACCTCGACAAGGTCGTCGACCGCGTCGTCACGAAGGCGTACGAGGTCGAGGAGCGCATGACGCTCGACGTCGTCGTGTACGAGAACGGCGACGTCCTGCACCGCGACTGGGCCCTCAACGAGGCGGCCGTCCAGAAGGTGTCCCCGGAGCGGATGCTGGAGGTCGTGCTCGCGATCGACGGCCGCCCGGTGACCGGCTTCGGCTGCGACGGGGTGATCTGCGCGACACCGACCGGCTCCACCGCGTACGCCTTCTCGGCGGGCGGACCGGTCGTCTGGCCGGAGGTCGAGGCCCTGCTCATGGTCCCCATCGGGGCGCACGCGCTGTTCGCCAAGCCGCTCATCACGACCCCCGAGTCGGTGCTCGCCGTCGAGGTCGAGCCGCACACCCCGCACGGCGTGCTGTGGTGCGACGGGCGGCGGACCGTGGAGCTTCCGGCGGGCGCGCGGGTCGAGGTGCGGCGGGGCGCCGTCCCCGTCCGGCTGGCCCGGCTGCACCACGCCTCCTTCACGGACCGGCTGGTCGCCAAGTTCGCCCTGCCGGTATCCGGGTGGCGGGGCGCCCCGCACTGACGTACCGCACTGCTCCCGGCTTCTCGCGGCGCCGGCTCCCGCAGCCCGAACGATCGGCGCGCCGGAGAGTTACGCCCGGGGCGATGTCGCATCGGACCAGGGAAACCTCGTATGGTCTGGGGCGTGCTGGAGGAGATGCGGATACGGTCGCTCGGGGTCATCGACGACGCGGTGGTCGAGCTGTCGCCCGGCTTCACCGCGGTGACCGGTGAGACCGGTGCGGGCAAGACCATGGTCGTGACCAGTCTGGGCCTGCTGCTCGGTGGACGGGCCGACCCGGCCCTCGTGCGGATCGGCGCGGCCTCGGCCGTCGTCGAAGGACGGATCAGCGTGCCCGCGGGCGCGCCCGCCGCCCTCCGCGCGGAGGAGGCCGGGGCGGAGCTCGACGAGGGCGTGCTCCTCGTCAGCCGCACCATCTCGGCCGAGGGACGCTCACGGGCCCACCTCGGCGGGCGCTCCGTGCCCGTCGGGCTGCTCGCCGAGCTCGCCGACGAGCTCGTCGCCGTCCACGGCCAGACCGACCAGCAGGGCCTGCTCAAGCCCGCCCGGCAGCGCGGCGCGCTCGACCGGTACGCCGGCGATGCCGTCGCCGTCCCGCTCGCCGCCTACGGCGAGGCGTACAAGCGGCTCCGTGCCGTGACGGCCGAGCTGGAGGAGATCACCACCCGCGCCCGGGAACGGGCCCAGGAGGCCGATCTGCTGCGCTTCGGGCTCGCCGAGATCGAGGCCGTCACCCCGCGCGCCGGGGAGGACGTCGAACTCGCCGCGGAAGCGGAGCGGCTCGGGCACGCAGAGGCCCTCGCCTCCGCCGCCGCGCTCGCACACGGCGCGCTCGCGGGCAATCCCGAGGACCCCGAGGCCGTCGACGCGACGACCCTCGTCGCGGGCGCGGGCCGGGCCCTGGAGGCCGTACGGTCCCACGACGCGGCGCTCGCCTCGCTCGCCGACCGGATGGGGGAGATCTCCATCCTGCTCGGCGACGTGGCCGGGGAGCTCGCCGGATACGCCGACGACCTGGACGCCGACCCGCTGCGGCTCGCCGCCGTCGAGGAGCGGCGCGCGGCCCTCACCCAGCTCACCCGGAAGTACGGGCGGGCCGGCGAGGGCATGGCGTCCGTCCTCGCCTGGGCGGAGGAGAGCGCGGCCCGGCTCGGCGAGCTGGACGGCGACGACGACCGCGTCGAGGAGCTGACCGCCGAGCGCGACCGGCTGCGCGACGAACTGTCCGTCCTCGCCCAGGGGCTCACCGACGCCCGTACGGAGACGGCCGACCGGTTCGCCGGGGCGGTCACCGCCGAGCTCGCCTCGCTCGCCATGCCGCACGCGCGCGTGTCGTTCGACATCAGCCAGACCGAGGACCCGGAGGGCGTCGAGGTCGGCGGCCGGCGGGTCGCGTACGGGCCGTCCGGGGCCGACGAGGTCGAGCTGCTGCTCGCCCCGCACCCCGGCGCGCCGCCGCGGCCGATCGCCAAGGGCGCGTCCGGCGGTGAGCTGTCCCGCGTAATGCTCGCGGTGGAGGTCGTCTTCGCGGGGACCGACCCCGTACCGACGTACCTCTTCGACGAGGTCGACGCGGGCGTCGGCGGCAAGGCGGCCGTGGAGATCGGGCGTCGGCTCGCCAAGCTCGCCAAGACCGCGCAGGTCGTCGTCGTCACCCACCTGCCGCAGGTCGCGGCCTTCGCCGACCGCCAGCTGCTCGTCGAGAAGACCAACGACGGTTCCGTGACCCGGTCCGGGGTCACCGTCCTGGAAGGCGAGGAGCGCGTGCGGGAACTGTCCCGGATGCTCGCCGGCCAGGAGGACTCCGAGACGGCCAGGGCGCACGCGGAGGAACTGCTCGCGACGGCGCGGGCGGACGGGTGACGGTGAGGGGTGGCGTGGGGCCAGACCTGAGGTGCGGGGCATGAGGCGTGATCTGGGGCGCGTCGGGACGTTCGCCGTGGCCTTCGGCGCCACCCGGCTCGCGTACGGACAGCTGAAGCGGCGACCGCCGGGGAACCCGCGCAGCTGGGAGCGGGTCAACTACGCGGGCCGGCCCGTCCTCCTCCAGGCCGGTGCCGCCGCCGCGTTCGGCTCGGCGGCCGCCGCCGCGCCCCTCGCGCCGGGCGCCGCCCTGGCCGTCGCGGCCTCGGCCGTCTGCGGGCGGTACGACGATCTGCGCGGCGACCACCGGAGGGGCTTCCGGGCGCATCTGACGGCGCTTCGGGACGGCGAGATGACCAGCGGGGCCGTCAAGCTCATCGGCATCGGCGCGGCCTCGCTCCTGGCCGGGGCGATGCTCAAGGAACGGCCCCTCGACAAGGTCCTGGCCGGCGTCGTCATCGCCGGCAGCGCCCACCTCGTGAACCTCGTGGACGTACGGCCGGGGCGGGCCGGCCTGACCGTGCTCGCACTCGGCGCGCCCGGGCTGCTGCGCGGCTCGCTCGCCGCGGCGCCGATGGGTGCGGCGGCGGCGGTCCTCGGCGAGGACCTCGAGGAGCGCACCATGCTCGGTGACACCGGCGCGCACGCCCTCGGCGCGGCCGTCGGCGGCGCGATCGCCGCCGGGAACGGGCGGTTCGGGCTCCTCGCGCACGCGGCGGGGCTCGTCGCCGCAGCGGTGTGGGGGGAGCGCGTCGCCGTTTCGTGCGCTCGCCCGGGTGAGTGAACCCTGGGGCGGGCCCGGACGGTGGACGCCCTCCGTACAAGGGAACGACGCCGTTTCGGTGCCGGAACGTGCGTACGGTCGGTGGCCCGGGCTGGCATCCTTGGGCGCGTGACACAGCTCCGTACGGTCCAAGTGCTGGGCGGCGGCAGCGCGGGCAGCAGCTCTCACGTCCGATCACTCGCCTCGGGCCTTGTGGCGAGGGGCGTGCGGGTGACCGTGTGCGCCCCGCCGGAACTCGACCGTCTCTACGACTACCTCGGCGCGGGCGCGCACTTCGTGCCCCTGCCGCGCCTCGGGGACCCCGCGACCGTCACCGCGCTCCGTAACGCCTGCATCGGCGCGGACGTGGTCCACGCGCACGGGCTCCAGGCCTCCGTGCGGGCCGCGCTCGCGCTGTCGGCGCCGTCCGGTGGGGCGCCCTTCTGCGGAGGACCCTCCGGTGGCGGGCGCACGCCGCTCGTCACGACCTGGCACAGCCGCAACCACCTCGACGGGGCGCGGGGCGGGGTGCAGCGGCTCCTGGAGCGCAGGACCGTACGGGCCGCGTCCGTCGTCCTCGGCACCTCGTCCGAACTCGTCGACCGGGCGCGGCGGCGGGGGGCGCGGGACGCCCGGCTCGCGCCCGTCACCGTGCCGGCCGCGCGGGGGCCCGTCTGCCTCCACGACGGCAAGGCCCGCGCCGAACTGGGCGCGGTCGACCGTCCGTTGCTGATGGCCGTCGGGGCGCTCGAACGGGGCCGGGGATACCGGACGCTGCTCGACGCGGCACGGCTGTGGCGGGACCTCGACCCGCAGCCGCTGCTCGTCATCGCGGGCGAGGGACGCGAACGGGCCGCGCTGCAGCGGCGGATCACCGCGGAGGGGCTCGCGGTGCGGCTGATCGGGCGGCGCGACGACGTCGCGGAGCTGCTGGCCGCGGCCGACGTCGCGGTCCTCCCGTCACGCCGGGAGGCCCGCTCCCTGCTCGCGCAGGAGGCGCTTCGGCTCGGCGTACCGCTGGTCGCGACGGCGGTCGGCGGAGTCCCGGAACTGGTCGGCGACGCGGCCGAACTGGTGCCGTACGGGGACGCGGAGGCCCTCGCGTTCGCCGTGCGGGGGCTGTTGGAGGACGCCGAACGGCGGATGGACCTGGCGGCGGCGGGGCGGGTGCAGGCGGGGACGTGGCCGACGGAGGACGAGACGGTGGCGCACGTGCTGAGTGTGTACGACGAGTTGGCGGGGCGCTGAGGGGGTAGGTCGGGGCGGTTTTTCCTCCCCCGCCCGCCCCTTCCCGAAACTCTGACGAGACCGGGGGCTCCGCCCCCGAACCCCCTGGGGCGGCAGCTTCGCGCCGCCGAGCGGGGCGAGGGGCTTCGCCCTCGCGTCCTTGCGGCGGCTTCGCGCCGCTTGGGTGGGCCCGGGGTTCTGCCCCTGCCCCCCAGCGTGGTGGCTTCGCGCTGCCGGGCGGGGCGACGAGCTCTGCCCCGCCTCTTTGCGGCGGCTTGGCGCCGCCTGGGTAGGGCCGGGGTTCTGCCCCTGCCCCCGGCGCGGCGGCTTCGCGCCGCCGAGCAGGGCGACGGGCTTCGCCCCCGCCCCCCCGCTACCCGCTTCGCGCGTCGCCCCGTCCGGGCGGGCTGCCCCGCCCCCCGCGGCCGTTACGTCGCGTGGCGGCGGGCTCTCAGGGCCAGGGAGAGGGCGAGGACCGTTTGGGGGTCGTCCAGGTCGGTGCCCAGGAGTTCGGAGATGCGGGCCAGGCGGTTGTAGAGGGTCTGGCGGTTGAGGTGGAGTTCGCGGGCTGTTTCGGCCTTGCGGCCCGCGTGGGCCAGGTAGGTCTCCAGGGTGGGGAGGAGCGGGGGGCGGGAGGTGCGGTCGTGGTCGCGGAGGGGGCCGATGGCGCGGTCCACGAAGGCGGCCAGGTCCGGGTGGTCGCGGAGGCGCCACAGGAGGAGGTCGATGTCGAGGCGGCGGGCGTCGTACCAGGGGAGGTCGGAGAGGCCCTGGGCGGCTGTCGCCGTCTCCGCCGCGTGCCTCAGGCCCGCGGAGGCCGCCGCCCAGCTTCCGGCGACGCCGACGACGACCACCGGCGGGTGGACGCCCGAGCGCTCCAGGCCGGCCCGTTCGACGCCCGCGCGGAGCGCCGCCGCGACCCGGTCCGCGACCGCCGTGCGTTCCGATTCCGAGCGGAGGCCGAGGAGGAGGGGGACCCGGCCTTCCACGGGGCGGACGCCCAGGAGGACCGGGACGCCGACCGAAGCCAGTTCTTCCAGGACCGCTCGGGCCAGGAGCGCCCAGTTGCCCGACGGGGAGAGTTCCGAGGCCAGGCGCATGACCACCGGCAGCAGCGGGCCGTCGCCCGGTTTGAAGCCGAGGACCCGGGCCTGGGCGGGAGCCGCCTCCGCGGTGATCCGGCCTTCCGCCAGGTCCGTCAGGAAGTCGCCCCGGCCGCGGGCGGCGAGCTCCTCCTCCTGGCGGGCCTGCATGAGGACGACCGCGAGGATGCCCGCCGCCCGCTCGGCCGCCATCCGGTGGACGGGGGAGAGGGCGCCGGAGACCGCGAGGAGCACCAGGCGGGCCCGGACCGAGCCCGTACCGGGGCCGCCGCCCGGCACGTCGACGAGGACCGTACCGGTGGGCGGGCCGGACTCGCGGGCCGCGCGCTGGCCGCGCAGGCCGTCCCAGACCTGGAGCGGGTCCGCGGGGCCGGTCTCGGTGCCCGCCGCGTACAGCAGCTGGCCGTCGGGCGTCTCCAGGAACACCGGGTTCGCGGCGAAGTCGGAGAGGATCCGCAGGACCTGCGGGATCCCCCCGCCGCCGAGCAGGGCCTCCGTGCACTGCCGGTGGACCTCCTCGGCCTGCCGGAGGAGCGCGTAGTGGCCGTTGACGATCTCGGTGTGGATCTCCTCCGTCACGGCGACGAAGGGGACCTCGCGGTGGAGCTGGACGAGCGGCAGGCCGGCCGCCCGCGCGGTCTCCACTATCGTCGCCGGGAGGCGGGCGAAGCGCGGGCCCAGCTCGACGACGAGCGCCGCGATGCCGCGGTCCGCCAGGCGGCGGACGAAGGCGCGCTGTTCGGCCGGGCGGGTGCCCAGTCCGAGGCCCGTCGTGAGCAGCAGCTCGCCGCCCTTGAGCAGCGACGCGATGTTCGGCACCTCGCCCGCGTGCACCCAGCGCACCGTGCGGTGCAGCCGGTCCGCACCGGCGACGACCTCCGGGAGCCCGCTGCGCAGCCCCGGGAGTTCGAGTGCCCGCTGCACGGTGATCCCGCCCTGATTGTCCATGGGGCCGGACGCTACCCGCGTCCGTGTTCCGGTGACATCACCCCACGGTTACGGGACCGGACACTTCGTACACCGGGGCGACAACTCGTCGCCCCCTGGCGGGATTTGTGCGACCGGATGTCGATTGTGGCCTGCATCACACGCGAGGATGCTCTCGCGCCATGGCAAAGAACTCCACCCCAGAGGTCCACCGGCTGAAGGCGAACTCCGTCGGTCTCGTCGGCGTCGTCTTCATGGCCGTGGCCACCGCGGCCCCGATCACCGCGATGACCGGCAACCTCCCCATCGCCGTCGGCTTCGGCAACGGCACCGGCGCACCCGCCGGTTATCTCTTCGCGACCCTCGTCCTGACCGTCTTCTCCGTCGGCTACGTCGCCATGGCCAAGCGCATCACGGCCGCGGGCGCCTTCTACGGCTACATCTCGCACGGCCTCGGCCGGATCGCCGGCATGGCCTCCGGCATGCTCGCGGTCCTCGCGTACATCGTCTTCGAGGCCTCGATCGTCGGCGTCTTCGCGTACTTCGCCGAGACGACCGTCGCCGACCAGCTCGGCGTCGACATCCCCTGGATCCTGTACGCGGCCGTCATGCTGGCGGTGACGGCCGTCCTCTCGTACTTCGACATCAACCTCACCGCCAAGGCGCTCGGCGTGATGCTCATCGCCGAGATCGCGGTCCTCTTCGCGGTCGCCACCGCCGTACTGATCGCCGGCGGCGGACCCGACGGCATCCCGGTCGAGCCGATCAACCCCATGAACGCCTTCACCGGCACCTCCGCGGGCCTCGGCCTCTTCTTCGCCTTCTGGTCCTGGGTCGGCTTCGAGTCCACGGCCATGTACGGCGAGGAGTCCCGCGACCCGAAGCGCGTCATCCCGCGCGCCACGCTGATCTCCGTCATCGGCGTCGGCCTCTTCTACATCTACGTGTCGTGGATGACGATCGCGGGCAACGGCCTCGCCGGATCCGTGAAGCTGTCCGCCTCCGCCAGCCCCCTCGACCTGTTCTTCGCCCCCACCCAGACCTTCATCGGCGCCTGGGCCGTCGACGCCTTCCAGTGGCTGCTGCTGACCGGCTCCTTCGCCTGCGGCATGGCCTTCCACCAATGCGCCTCGCGCTACCTGTACGCCATCGGCCGCGAGGGCTTCCTCCACCCGGCGCTCGGCCGCACCCACGCGCGGCACGGCTCGCCGTACATCGCCTCCTACGTGCAGAGCGCGATCGCCGTCGGCCTCGTCGTCGCCTTCTGGCTCACCGGCCAGGACCCCTACATCCACCTCTACACGCTGCTCGCGATCCTCGGCACGATGGCGATCCTCATCGTCCAGACCCTCTGTTCGTTCGCCGTCATCGGCTACTTCCGCAAGAACCACCCCGAGGACCGGCACTGGTTCAGGACCCTCACCGCCCCGCTCCTCGGCGGCATCGGCATGATCGCCGTCGTCGTCCTGCTGGTCGTCAACATGGAGACCGCGGCCGGTCTCGCCGCCGACTCCCTCTTCTTCAAGGCGATCCCCTGGATCGTCGGCGCGGTCTTCTTCGGCGGCCTCGGCCTCGGCTTCTACCTCAAGGCCAAGCGGCCCGAGCGCTACGAGATCATCGGCCGGATCGTCCTGGAGGACGCGACCGAGCGCCCCGACGCGGACGTCCCCGCCCCCGCCGTCGCGTCCCAGGGCTGATCCCCCGTCGTTCCGTCGTATCCCAGCAGGGCCCCTCTCTCCGTCGTATCCCAGCAGGGCCTATCTCTCCGTCGTACCGCAGAGCCGATTCCCCCTTTCCCCAAGGAGCGCTCCATGGCACGCACCAACCCGATGCACCTCCTGAAGCGCCTCGCCGCCGAGCACGCCGACGCCCGGCGGCTGGACATCCCCGTCGACGAGCTCAGAGGCATGAGAGCCGACGCCCTCGGGCGCCGCTCCCTGCTCAAGTACGCGGCCGCCGCCGGTGTCGCCGTCGGCGCCGCCGGGGCCGCCGGTCTCGGCGGGGCCGCCCCCGCCCGCGCCGCCGTCACCCCGGACCCGCCCGTCAAGAGCACCGCCAGGGTCGCCGTCGTCGGCGCCGGGATATCCGGTCTCACCGCCGCCCTCACCCTCCAGGACGCCGGCCTGAGCCCCGTGCTCTACGAGGCCAACCCCTCGCGGGTCGGCGGCCGCATGTGGACCCAGCGGACCCACTGGGCGTACGGCCAGACCTCCGAGATCGGCGGCGAGCTGATCGACACCAGCCACAAGAAGATCCTGGAGCTCTGCCGCCGCTTCGACCTCGACGTCGAGGACTTCCTCGGCGGCGGGCCCAACGGGGCCGAGGAGGTGCTCTGGTTCGGCGGCGGCTACTACCCGCGCCACCAGGCCGACGAGGACTTCAACGGCGTCTACCAGGCACTGCGCCGCGACCTCTCCGAGGCGGGCGAGGTCTTCTGGAACCAGACCACGCCCACCGGCACCGCCCTCGACAACATGTCCGTGTACGAATGGATCGAGACCCGGGTCCCCGGCGGGCACTCCTCGCCGCTCGGCAAGTTCATCGACGTCGCCTACAACGTGGAGTACGGCGCCGACACCACCGAACAGTCCTCGCTCGCCCTCGTCCTGCTCATGGGCTACCAGACCAATCCGGGCAACTTCAACATCTGGGGCCTGTCCAACGAGCGGTACCACATCGTCGGCGGCAACGATCAGCTCCCGAACGCCATCGCCGGGGCCCTCACCCCCGGCACCCTGCGCCGGGGCTGGTCCCTGACCGCCGTACGGGCCAACGCCGACGGCACCCAGACGCTGACCTTCACCGAGGCCGGCACCACCCGGACCGTCACAGCCGACCACACCGTCCTCTGTCTCCCGCTGCCGATCCTCCAGCAGCTCGACGTCTCCCAGGCCGGCTTCGACCCCCTCATGCGAAACCTGCTCCGGGACGCCCGCATGGGCTACTGCACCAAGCTCAACATGCAGTTCGGCACCCGTCCCTGGCGCGGCACCGGCCCCTGGCCCGGGGTCTCCGCCGGTGACTGCTTCACCGACAGCGAGGTGCAGCAGACCTGGGACACCACCAAGATCCAGGGCGGGACCGGCGGCATCCTCCTCCAGTACGGAGGCGGCAGCCTGGCCAGGAACCTGAACCCGGCCGGGCCGTTCTCCACCGAGTCCGACCCGTACGTGCGCGGCCTCGTCACCCGCTACCTCGCGGGCATCGACGCCTTCTTCCCCGGCACCTCCACGGCGTACACCGGCCGCGCCCAGCTCTCCGCCTGGCACAAGAACCCGTACGCCCTCGGCGCGTACTCCTGCTGGCCCGTGGGCTACCTCCACCGCTACGCGGGATACGAGGGCAAGGCCCAGGGCAACGTCCACATCGGCGGCGAGCACTGCAGCTACGACTTCCAGGGCTTCATGGAGGGCGGCGCCACGGAGGGCGAGCGCGCCGCCAAGGAGGTGATCGACGCGCTGCGCTGAGCCGGCTCAGCCGGCCGGCACGATGTTCTGGTTGAAGCGGAACACGTTGTCGGGGTCGTAGGCGGCCTTCACGGCGGCGAGCCGGCGGTAGTTCTCCTCACCGAAGGAGGAGACGATCCGCTGCTCGCCCTCGGCGCCGACGAAGTTCAGATACGTCGCGTCGATCGCCCACGGCCGCGCGTCCGCCCGCACGTCGTGGACCCACTGCTTCGCCTGCTCGTCGTACGCGGGGTCCTCCCAGGTCGCGAACGGGTGCACCGCCCATGGCGCGGTGCGCCACGGCTGCGGGTACTCGGAGGGCCCCGCGGCCACCGCCCCGCCCATCAGGAACAGCACGTGCTGGGTGGCGGTCGACGCCGGGATCCGGGCGCCGCGGTCGCAGAAGACGTCCACGGCCTCGTCGGGGAACTCCCGCAGGTACTCGGCCGACCAGTAGTTCCGCAGCCCCGGCGGGTCGTCGAGCATCGACTGCAGGTCGACGTACGGGATGTCCGTGACGATCTCGATCACGGGCTTCAGCGCGAACAGCGGCGCCGCGAAATCGCGGAGCTCGGCGACCGGCCCGGTGTAGGTGAACAGGGCCCCGCAGACCAGCTTGCCGACCAGCTCCTCGGGGACGAACGGCTCCGGGGGCGCGGGCAGGTAGATGGCGCCGCCGCCCATCGCGTCGGGCGCGCGGGCGCCGAGATCACGGAAGGTGCGCACCACCTCGGGCGCGTTCTCGGGCAGGAAGAACAGCATCGCGACGCTCATTCTGGGCAGCGGGTGCAGCCGCAGCGTCAGCGAGGTCGCCACCCCGAAGTTGCCGCCGCCGCCGTGCAGCGCCCAGAACAGCTCCGCGTTCTCCTCCGCGTCCGTGTGGACGTGCTTGCCCTCGGCGGTGATCAGGTCGGCGGCGAGCAGGTTGTCGCTGGCGAGGCCGAACTTCCGCTCCAGCCACCCCGAGCCGCCGCCCAGCGTGAATCCGCCGACGCCGGTGGTGGAGACCCGTCCGCCGGTGGTCGCCACGTGGAACGGCTGGCACGCGTGGTCCAGATGGGACATGGTCGCCCCGCCCTCGACCCGTACCGTCATGTCCTCGGGGTCCACGACCACGCCGTGCATCCGGCGGAGATCGATGATCAGCGCGCCGTCGATCATGGAGCTCCCGGCGACGCTGTGTCCGCCGCCGCGCACCGCGATCGGCAGGTCGGCCGCGCGGCCGAACAGGACCGCGTTCGACACGTCGGCCCGGGTGGCGCACTGGGCGATCACCGACGGACGCCGGTCGATCATCCCGTTGTGCAGGGCACGGGCCTCGTCGTAGCCCGGATCGCCGGGGATGATCACCTGTCCGGCCAGGTCCTCGACCAGTCCGGCCAGGGCGCTCTCGGAGATGTGGGGAGCCATCAGAGCCCCCCTTTCGTACGGGGGACAGGACCTTCTCATCGTAGGTCCGGGCACTGTCCCCCGCGCGGGGCCGCGTCAGCCGCCGTACGCCCCGCTGGCCGTCAGACGGAGCGCGGTGTCGATCAGCGGGACGTGGCTGAACGCCTGCGGGAAGTTCCCCACCTGGCGCTGGAGCCGCGGGTCCCACTCCTCGGCGAGCAGCCCGAGGTCGTTGCGGAGCGAGAGCAGCTTCTCGAAGAGCGTGCGGGCCTCGTCGACCCGGCCGATCATCGCCAGGTCGTCCGCGAGCCAGAAGGAGCAGGCGAGGAACGCGCCCTCGTCGCCCTCCAGGCCGTCGACGCCGGCCTCCTCGCCGGCCGTCGGGTAGCGCAGCACGAAGCCGTCCTCCGTGGACAGCTCCCGCTGGATCGCCTCGATCGTGCCGATGACCCGCTTGTCGTCCGGCGGCAGGAAGCCCATCTGCGGGATCAGCAGCAGCGAGGCGTCCAACTCCTTGGAGCCGTACGACTGCGTGAAGGTGTTCCGCTCCGGGTCGTAGCCCTTCTCGCAGACGTCCCGGTGGATCTCGTCGCGCAGGTCGCGCCAGCGCTCCAGCGGGCCGTCGGCGTCCCCGGACTCGATGAGCTTGATCGTGCGGTCGACGGCCACCCAGGCCATCACCTTGGAGTGGGTGAAGTGCCGGCGCGGGCCGCGGACCTCCCAGATGCCCTCGTCGGGCTGGTCCCAGTGGGTCTCCAGGTACCTGATCAGCTTCAGCTGGAGGAGCGAGGCGTAGTCGTTGCGGGAGAGCCCCGTCATGTGCGCGAGGTGGAGGGCCTCGGTGACCTCGCCGTAGACGTCGAGCTGGAGCTGGTTGGCGGCGCCGTTGCCGACCCGGACCGGGCCGGAGTTCTCGTACCCCGGGAGCCAGTCGAGCTCCGCCTCGCCGAGCTCCCGCTCGCCCGCGATGCCGTACATGATCTGGAGGTTCTCCGGGTCGCCCGCGACCGCGCGGAGCAGCCAGTCCCGCCAGGCGCGGGCCTCCTCGCGGTAGCCGGTGCGCAGCATCGAGGAGAGGGTGATCGCCGCGTCCCGCAGCCAGGTGTAGCGGTAGTCCCAGTTCCGGACGCCGCCGATCTCCTCGGGCAGCGAGGTGGTCGGCGCGGCCACGATCCCGCCGGTCGGCGCGTACGTCAGCGCCTTCAGCGTGATCAGGGAACGGACCACGGCCTCCCGGTAGGGGCCGTGGTACGTGCAGTGGTCGACCCACTCGCGCCAGAAGTCGGCGGTCGCCTCCAGGGAGCCCTCCGGGTCCGGCAGCGCGGGCGGCTCCTTGTGGGAGGGCTGCCAGGAGAGCGTGAAGGTGATCCGGTCACCGGGGGAGACGGTGAACTCGGAGTACGTGGTGAGGTCCTCGCCGTGCGTCTCCGCGTCCGTGTCCAGCCACACCGAGTCGGGCCCGGCGACCGCGACCGTGCGGTCGCCGACCTTGTGGACCCAGGGCACGATCCGGCCGTAGCTGAAGCGCATCCGCAGCGCGGAGCTCATCGGCACGCGGCCGGTAACGCCCTCCACGATCCGGATGATCTGCGGGGCGCCGTCGCGCGGGGGCATGAAGTCCGTCACCCGGACCGTGCCGCGCGGGGTGTCCCACTCGGACTCCAGGATCAGGGAGTCGCCCCGGTAGCGGCGCCGGTCGGCCGGGGGCGGTTCGGCGCCCTCGGACACGGCGGGTCCCACCCGCCAGAATCCGTGTTCCTCGGTACCGAGCAGTCCGGCGAAGACCGCGTGCGAGTCGAAGCGGGGGAGACACAGCCAGTCGACGCTGCCGTCCCGGCAGACCAGGGCGGCGGTCTGCATGTCTCCGATGAGTGCGTAATCCTCGATGCGCCCGGCCACGTGCTTCACTCCAGTCGAACGGCCATGTCCGCCCCGCGGGGCGCTTGCTCCAGATGCGCCGGCTGGGTGTCAGCCGGGTCTGCGTGTCTCAGCGGTCAAGGGATCGTCGACGAGCTTCGGTCCGGTGAAGAGGCGGGGTGGTGCCGCTGGCCGGCCGGCTCGGCGGGCTATGTCCGAGCAGGATACGTCGCACCCTAGTGACCCGGTGATCACCCAGGTAACGGCGCTGCTCCGATCGGGTGAACAGGCCCGTGACCCCTTCGATCACCCCACCGGACGGATCCCGCCCCACCCCTTCCGTAGCCGTCCGTGAACACCCGACTGCCGCGTGTGGCCGGAAGCGGTCTCCCGATGTCGCTGATACCCTGGTACCCCGTGGACCGGTGGGAAACGGCGACAGCCGAGGACCCCGAAACCGCAGCGACGGCACCCCCCGATTCTTCCGGAGGGGACGCCGGTACGCACCTCCAGAACGCGACCACGGGAGCCCCCTCTTGGCGATGCCGCCCAACACCACGACGACCAAGCACATCTTCGTCACCGGGGGTGTCGCCTCCAGCCTCGGCAAGGGCCTTACCGCCTCCAGCCTGGGTGCGCTCCTCAAGGCCCGAGGCCTGCGGGTCACGATGCAGAAGCTCGACCCGTACCTGAACGTCGACCCGGGCACGATGAACCCCTTCCAGCACGGTGAGGTGTTCGTCACCAACGACGGCGCCGAGACCGACCTGGACATCGGCCACTACGAGCGCTTCCTCGACGTCGACCTCGACGGCTCGGCCAACGTCACCACCGGCCAGGTCTACTCGCAGGTCATCGCCAAGGAGCGGCGCGGCGAGTACCTCGGTGACACCGTGCAGGTCATCCCGCACATCACGAACGAGATCAAGTCCCGCATCCGCCGCATGGCGACGGACGACGTGGACGTCGTCATCACCGAGGTCGGCGGCACCGTCGGCGACATCGAGTCCCTGCCGTTCCTGGAGACCGTCCGCCAGGTCCGCCACGAGGTCGGCCGCGACAACGTCTTCGTCGTGCACATCTCGCTGCTGCCCTACATCGGCCCCTCCGGCGAGCTGAAGACCAAGCCGACCCAGCACTCGGTCGCCGCCCTGCGCAACATCGGCATCCAGCCGGACGCGATCGTCCTGCGCGCCGACCGCGAGGTCCCGACCGCCATCAAGCGCAAGATCTCGCTGATGTGCGACGTCGACGAGGCCGCGGTCGTCGCCGCGATCGACGCCAAGTCGATCTACGACATCCCGAAGGTCCTGCACACCGAGGGCCTGGACGCCTACGTCGTCCGCAAGCTCGACCTGCCGTTCCGCGACGTGGACTGGTCCACCTGGGACGACCTGCTGGACCGCGTCCACAACCCCGACCACGAGGTCACGGTCGCGCTCGTCGGCAAGTACATCGACCTGCCCGACGCCTACCTCTCGATCACCGAGGCCATGCGCGCCGGCGGCTTCGCCAACAAGGCCCGCGTCAAGGTCAAGTGGGTCACCTCCGACGACTGCAAGACGCCGGCCGGCGCCAAGAAGCAGCTCGGCGACGTCGACGCGATCCTCATCCCCGGCGGCTTCGGCGACCGCGGTGTGAACGGCAAGATCGGCGCGATCCAGTACGCCCGTGAGAACAAGGTGCCGCTGCTCGGCATCTGCCTCGGCCTGCAGTGCATCGTCATCGAGGCCGCGCGGAACCTCGCGGACATCCCGGACGCCAACTCGACCGAGTTCGACCCGGCCACCGCGCACCCCGTCGTCTCCACGATGGAGGAGCAGCTCGCGTACGTCGAGGGCGCCGGCGACCTGGGCGGAACGATGCGCCTGGGCCTGTACCCGGCGAAGCTCGCCGAGGGTTCGATCGTCCGCGAGGTCTACGACGACCAGCCGTACGTGGACGAGCGCCACCGCCACCGCTACGAGGTGAACAACTCCTACCGCGCGGAGCTGGAGAAGAAGGCCGGCCTGGTCTTCTCGGGCACCTCCCCGGACAACAAGCTCGTCGAGTACGTCGAGTACCCGCGCGAGATCCACCCCTACCTGGTCGCCACGCAGGCGCACCCGGAGCTCCGCTCCCGCCCGACCCGCCCGCACCCGCTCTTCGCGGGCCTGGTCAAGGCGGCCGTCGAGCGCAAGACGGGCAAGCCGGTCAAGTAACCGCCGGGCGTTAACGTTGCCGGGGTACGCGTCCTTGACGACGCGTACCCCGGCTTTCGTATGTGGGAGGACAGCACATGGAGTTGCAGGACACCCCGGAGGAGTGGCGGGTCGTCGCCACGACGACCCCCTTCCAGGGCAAGAAGACGAGTGTCCGCACGGACGACGTGGAGATGCCCGACGGCACGGTCGCCCGCCGCGACTACCAGGTCCACCCCGGCTCGGTGGCCGTCCTGGCCCTCGACGAGCACGACCGGGTGCTGCTGCTCAAGCAGTACCGGCACCCGGTGCGGCAGAAGCTCTGGGAGATCCCCGCGGGGCTGCTCGACGTGCCGGGGGAGAACCCGCTGCACGCCGCCCAGCGCGAGCTGTACGAGGAGGCCCACGTCAAGGCCGAGGACTGGCGGGTCCTGACCGACGTCTACACGACCCCGGGCGGCTGCGACGAGGCCGTACGGATCTTCCTCGCCCGGGACATCGCGGAGGCGGAGGGCGAGCGCTACGAGGTCTCCGACGAGGAGGCGGACATGGAGGCGGCGCGGGTGCCGCTCGCGGAGCTCGTGCGCGGGATCCTCGCGGGCGAGCTGCACAACAACTGCCTGGTCGTGGGTGTCCTGGCGCTGGTCGCCGCGCGTGCGGGCGAGGGCGTCGAGGCGCTGCGCCCGGCGGACGCGCCCTGGCCGGCGCGCCCGTTCGAGGCGTAGCCCGGCCCTGGGGGGCTTGGCCCGTCCCTGGGGGGGCTTGGCCCGTCCCTGGGCGGCGAGGCCCGTCCCTGAGGCGTGGCCCGTCCCTGAGCGGTGTGGCCCCCGTCCCTGGGCGGCGTAGAGGCGTAGCCCGGTCGTTCGAGGCGTAGCCCGTCCGTTCGGGGTGTGGCCGGGTCCGGCGGTGTGACCATCGGCTGATCCGATCGGGGGACGTCACCGCCGCGCTCCACCGGGTCCGTGCCGCGCCCTGAACTACGCTCGGGATCGCCCGTGCGGAGACCCCTGCGGGATCGGCTCGTGCGCAGGTGGACGGGAGCGTGGCCCGTGACGGATCAGGCGGTGGCGGCGGCCGTGGGCCGGCGGTTCTTCGGCCGGCAGCGGGAGTTGAAGGCCCTGCGCGCCGACATCGAACGGACCGGCCTCGACACCCTCACGGGCCGCAAGGCACCCCGCGCCCGGGTCCTGCTCGTCGCCGGCAAGCCCGGCTCCGGGCGTACCGCCCTCGCCGAGGAGCTGGCCGGCGGGCTCGCCGACCGCTACCCCGACGGGGTGTTCCGCGCCCGGCTCACCGAGCCCGGCGGCGACCCCGTCCCCACCGCCCGCGTCGCTCAGGAACTCCTGGCCGCGCTCGGCGTGGCGGAGCCGCCCGGCGCCGGCGAGGACGAGCTGACCGAACTGGTCCGGCATGCCCTCGCCGAGCGCCGGGCCGTCCTGATCCTCGACGACGCCGTCGACGCCGAGCAGGCCGACCCGCTGATCCCCGACAACCCCGACAGCCTGGTCGTCGGCGTCTCGCGCGGACCGCTCACCGGCATCCCCGACGTACGGCCCTGCACCCTCGGCGGACTCGACCCCAAATCGGCCATCGAGCTGCTCACGGCCTTCACCGGCTCCGTCCGCATCACCGTCGACCCGCAGGCCGCCGAGACGCTCGTCGAGACGTGCGGGGGGATGCCCGGCGCGGTCGTCCTCGCCGGGGGCTGGCTCGCCGCCCGCCCCAAGGCCTCCGTCGCCGACCTCGCGAAGCAGCTCCGCGGGCTGAGCGGCGACCCGCTCACCCGGACCTTCCTGCTCGCCCACGAGGCGCTGCCCGCGACCGCCGCCCGGATACTGCGATTCCTCTCCCTGGCCCCGCTCGGCCGGGCCGACGCCCACACCGCCTCCGCCCTGGCCGGCTGCTCGGTCTCCGCGGCGGCCGCCACCCTCGCCGACTTCGCCGCCCTGGGGCTCGTCTCCGGCGGCGACGACGGGCAGTACGAGGTCCCCGCCCATCTCGTCCCCCTCCTTCGCGCTCAGCTGGAGGAGCGCGACCGGCCCGCCGAGGTGCAGCTCGCCCGGGCCCGGATGCTGGAGCGGACCGTACGGCTCCTCCAGTCGTGCCGTGCGGTCACCGAACCCGAGGGCTCGGCCGGCCGGCGGAAACTGGCCGGTCTGCCGCGCGCCCTGCGCTTCCCGACGCAGGCCGCCGGGGCCGACTGGCTGCGGTCCCGGCAGTCCGCGCTGCTCGCCTCCGCCCGCCTCGCCGTCGCCGACGGGGAGCTCGACACCCTGGCCCGCCGCCTGATCGCCTCCCTGGTCAGGGCGCTGGCCGCGCACCGGGGCGCCGAGGCCGCGGCGCCCGAGCTGTACGGCCTCCACCAGCTGGTCCTGGACGTGGCCGAGCGCCGCGGACTGCACCGCGAGCGGGCCGCCGCCCTGCTGAACCTGGCCGACCTCGATGCCAGGACCGGACGCACGAAGGACGCTCTGCTGCGATATCGGTTGGCATTGGATGCCGGAAGGGCAGCAAATGATCCGTACGCCACCGGTCGCGCAATGGAATCCGTAGGTGGCTCGTATCAGGAGCTGGGGGACTGGCAGCGCGCGGGCGACTGGTACGGGCGGGCGCTCGCCCAGCGCCTCGCCCGGGACGAGCGCGCCGACCAGGCCCGGCTGTACGGCCGCCTCGGCGCCGTACAGACCTACGCCGGGCGGTACGGCGAGGCCCTGCGGAACTGGCGGGCCGCCGCGGCCGGCTACCGCAGGCTCGACGATCTCCCGGGATACGCACGGGCGTTGAGCGAGGCGGCGCGGGTGCAGGAGTACGCGGGACGGCCGGAGGAGTCGCTGCGGACCTGCGAGGAGGCCGTGGAGTGGGCCCGGCGGGCGCGGGACACCCGGCTCCAGGCGGCGCTCCAGCTGCGGCTCGCCGACACGCTCGACCGGCTCGGCGACCCGGCCGCCGCCAGGCTGCACAGGGCCGCAGCCGAGCGATTGCTGGAAACGGAAGCCCCAGCCTACGAAATCCGCAGTGGGTTCGAGAAAGATTAGTACTTTGAAAGGCTAGACACCGGGAACTCCTTCATTAGACTGGGTCCGCCGCGTTCGAACGTGGTCTGCCCCGGTGCGCCGCAGTGCATCCGGGTATGTATCGCAGTACCCCAGTTGTCCCCCCTCAGATTCAAGGACCGTGATCGACGATGAAGGTCGGCATCCCCCGCGAGGTCAAGAACAACGAGTTCCGCGTGGCCATCACCCCTGCGGGTGTCCACGAGCTCGTCCGCAACGGCCACCAGGTCTTCGTCGAGCAGAACGCCGGTGTCGGCTCCTCGATCACGGACGAGGAGTACGTCGGCGCCGGCGCCGAGATCCTCGCCACCGCCGACGAGGTCTGGGCCACCGCCGACCTGCTGCTCAAGGTCAAGGAGCCCATCGCGGAGGAGTACCACCGCCTCCGCAAGGACCAGACCCTCTTCACGTACCTGCACCTCGCCGCCTCCCGCGAGTGCACGGACGCGCTGCTGGAGTCCGGCACCACGGCCATCGCCTACGAGACCGTCGAGACCGCGAACCGCGCCCTGCCGCTGCTCGCCCCGATGTCCGAGGTCGCGGGCCGCCTGGCCCCGCAGGTCGGCGCCTACCACCTGATGCGCTCGGTCGGCGGCCGCGGCGTCCTCCCCGGCGGCGTCCCCGGCACCCACGCCGGTGAGTGCGTCGTCATCGGCGGCGGCGTCTCCGGCTGGAACGCCACGCAGATCGCCGTCGGCATGGGCTTCCACGTGACCCTGCTCGACCGCGACATCAACAAGCTCCGCGAGGCCGACAAGATCTTCGGCACCAAGGTGAAGACGATCGTCTCCAACGCCTACGAGCTGGAGAAGGCCGTCGTCGAGGCCGACCTCGTCATCGGCGCCGTCCTCATCCCGGGCGCCAAGGCCCCGAAGCTGGTCACCAACGAGCTCGTCGCCAAGATGAAGCCCGGAAGTGTCCTTGTCGACATTGCGATCGACCAGGGCGGCTGCTTCGAGGACTCCCACGCGACCACCCACGCCGAGCCGACCTTCCAGGTCCACAACTCGGTCTTCTACTGCGTCGCCAACATGCCGGGCGCGGTCCCGAACACCTCCACCTACGCGCTCACCAACGCCACGCTGCCCTACATCGTGTCGCTGGCGAACAACGGCTGGGCCGAGGCCCTGCGCCGCGACTCCGCGCTCGCCCTGGGTCTCAACACCCATGACGGCAAGGTGGTTTACAAGGAGGTCGCGGAGGCGCACGGCCTCGAGCACGTCGAGCTGAGCACCCTCCTGGGCTGACCCCCGAGGCGCCGCCGTCAACGCGTGCCGTCAATGCCACACACCCGGCCGGACCTTGTTCGACAAGGTCCGGCCGGCTGTGCGTCCGGCCCCGTCCGGGGCCCGCGCAACTCGCCTCGAACGTAACCCTTTAACCGTTTCGCGCACCCCCGAAACGTGCGGATGCATGCCTGCGCACCCTTGACAGAGACGTGTTCGGTTGCCGACACATCCGGCCGGGTCCGGCGGATTGTGTTGCTGCGGAGCGGTGACACGCCATAGAGTCGCCAACCGTCGGCATGGTGCCACGCTGACCTATCGATAAATGTTCCTGGTGACATCCAAGGAGGTAAGACGACTTGTGAATGAGTCGACAATTACTCCCGGGAGCGGTGCGCCAGGTGCTCCGATCGGCTCCGTCGCGGTGCGGACCTTCGCGACGCACCAGCCCATGACGACAGCCCACACGATGAAGACGATGGACGGCCTACACGTGAACGCCACGGCCGGCAACGAGATGGGCCGAGAGTCCACCCACTTCGCCGCCTTTGACGAGGTGCCCGAGGGGCACTTCTACGACCCCGACGCCGAGTACGAGCCCGACCCGGAGTACGCGGCCACCCTCGCACCCGACGCTGCCCGTCAGCGCCGCGAGCGGATCGGCCCCACCGGACGGCCCCTGCCGTACTTCCCGATCCCGGGTCCCCTGACCGACCACGGACCCGCGAAGATCATCGCGATGTGCAACCAGAAGGGCGGCGTCGGCAAGACCACGTCGACCATCAACCTGGGTGCCGCGCTCGCCGAGTACGGACGACGGGTGCTGCTCGTCGACTTCGACCCGCAGGGAGCCCTGTCGGTCGGCCTCGGCGTGAACCCGATGGAGCTCGACCTCACCGTCTACAACCTGCTCATGGAGCGGGGCATGTCGGCGGACGAGGTCCTCCTCAAGACCGCCGTTCCCAACATGGACCTGCTGCCGAGCAACATCGACCTCTCGGCCGCCGAAGTCCAGTTGGTCAGCGAGGTCGCGCGCGAGTCGACGCTCCAGCGCGCCCTGAAGCCGCTGATGAACGACTACGACTACATCGTGATTGACTGTCAGCCCTCGCTCGGCCTGCTGACCGTGAACGCCCTGACGGCGGCTCACAAGGTCATCGTGCCGCTGGAATGCGAGTTCTTCGCCCTGCGCGGAGTGGCGCTGCTGACCGAGACGATCGAGAAGGTCCAGGAGCGGCTCAACCCCGAGCTGGAGCTCGACGGCATCCTCGCCACGATGTACGACTCGCGGACCGTGCACAGCCGTGAGGTCCTCGCGCGCGTCGTCGAGGCCTTCGACGACCACGTGTACCACACGGTCATCGGGCGGACCGTGCGCTTCCCGGAGACCACGGTCGCGGGCGAGCCCATCACCACGTACGCCTCGAACTCCGTGGGCGCCGCCGCCTACCGTCAGCTCGCCAGGGAGGTGCTCGCCCGGTGTCACGCCGAGTGAGTCTGCCCGGCGCCGACGAACTCTTCCGTACGACCGGGGGGACGGCGCTCCAGTCGTCCTCACCCCGCCGGGCCGTCCCGGCTCCGGCGGGCGAGAGCGACCCGACGGCGGCCGAGGGCTCCGCGGAGCATGCGGCGGCGGACTCCGAGGCGGCCGAACCGCGCGCCCGGACGGCGGAGCCGGAAGGCGCCGCCCCGAAGCAGGCGAACCCCGCCACGGTGCCGGCACCGGCGGCGCGGCGGCGCGGCGGCCGTACCCCGAACCGGCGGCCCAGCGGCCGCGAGCGCCACGACGAGAAGATCACGGTCTACGTCTCCGCCGAGGAGCTCATGGACCTGGAGCACGCCCGCCTCGTCCTCAGGGGCGAGCACGGTCTCGCTGTGGACCGGGGCAGGATCGTCCGTGAGGCCGTCGCCGTCGTCCTGGCGGACCTGGAGTCCCGCGGCGACGCGAGCATCCTCGTGCGCCGCCTGCGCGGCCGCTGACGGTAGCCTGCGGGCTGCCGAGCTCTCCGTTCCCCCTGGACCCCCATGCGCCACGCCTCTGACGAAACGTCCCGCCCGACGGGCCGCCGCCCCCTGGGCCGCGGCCCGGGCGAGACGCAGGGGGGTGCGGCGGCGGAGCCCGTATCCGTCGCTCCCGTCATGGAGGCGGTGCACGCGGTCGACGCGGTCGACGCCGTGGACGCCTTGGATGGCGTGGACGGCGTGGACGCCTTGGATGGCGTGGACACGGAGCCCGTCGAGGTCGCGGAGGCCGCCGAGGCCGGTGACGGGCGGTTCACCGTGCGGCTCGCGAACTTCGAGGGGCCTTTCGACCTGCTCCTCCAGCTGATCACCAAGCACAAGCTCGACGTCACCGAGGTCGCCCTCTCCCAGGTCACCGACGAGTTCATGGCGCACCTGCGCGCCCTGGGCCCCGACGGCGACCTCGACCAGACCACCGAGTTCCTCGTCGTCGCCGCCACCCTGCTCGACCTCAAGGCCGCCCGGCTGCTCCCCGCCGCCGAGGTGGAGGACGAGGCCGACCTCGCGCTCCTGGAGGCCCGCGACCTGCTCTTCGCCCGCCTCCTCCAGTACCGCGCGTACAAGCGGATCGCGGAGATCTTCCAGGACCGCTGGGAGACCGAGGGCCGCCGCCACCCCCGTACCGTCGGACTCGAACCGCACCACGCCGAGCTGCTCCCCGAGGTCGTCATCTCCATCGGGGCCGAGGGCTTCGCCAGGCTGGCGGTCAAGGCCATGCAGCCCAAGGCCGAGCCCCAGGTGTACGTCGACCACATCCACGCCCCGCTCGTCAGCGTCCAGGAGCAGGCCGCCGTGGTCGTCGCCCTGCTGCGCGAGCGCGGGACGGCCGCCTTCCGCGAGCTGATCGAGGACGCCGGGGACACCCTCACGGTCGTCGCCCGCTTCCTCGCCCTTCTCGAGCTCTACCGCGAGAAGGCCGTCGGCCTCGACCAGGAGACGGCCCTCGGGGAGCTCACCGTCACGTGGGCGGGCGGCGACGGGGAGACCCGCGTCACCGACGAGTTCGACCGGGAACCCGCCCAGGACCCGGAATCCGCCCCGGACCCGGAATCCGCCCGTGATGCGGAACCGGCCCCAGAAACGGAGGCCCAGGAGTGAGCGACCTCAAGCCCTCCCTCGAAGCCGTCCTGATGGTCGTCGACGAGCCCGCCACCGAGCAGCACCTCGCCAAGGTCCTGGACCGCGCCCCGCGCGAGGTGGCCGACGCCCTGCACGAGCTGGCCGACGAGTACACCGCCCAGGGCCGCGGCTTCGAGCTGCGGCGGGTGGCCGGCGGCTGGCGCTACTACACCCGCGCCGCCCACGCCGCGGCCGTCGAGGCCTTCGTGCTCGACGGGCAGCAGGCCCGGCTCACCCAGGCGGCCCTGGAGACCCTCGCGGTCGTCGCGTACCGCCAGCCGGTCAGCCGTTCCCGGGTCTCCGCGGTCCGCGGGGTCAACTGCGACGGGGTCATGAGGACCCTCCTCCAGCGGGGTCTGGTGGAGGAGGCGGGCGCGGAACCCGAAACAGGTGCGATCCTGTACAGGACGACGAACTACTTCCTGGAGCGGATGGGCCTGCGCGGCCTGGACGAACTCCCCGAGCTCGCGCCTTTCCTCCCCGAGGCCGAGGCGGTCGAGCCGGACTCGCTGGAAGGCGTCCCGTCGTTCGATCCGGACGCAGACGTAGACGACAAGACGGAAATTTGATGCGAAGCAGCAGCGGCAGGAACAGCAGCGGAAACAACGGCGGGAGCCGTGGTGGCAACAGCGGCGGCCGCGGCGGCAGCGGCGGTGGCCGCGGCGGCAGCAGCGGTGGCGGCGGAGGCCGTGGCGGCAGCAGCGGTGGCGGCGCCGGTCGTGGTGGCAGCGGTGGCGGTGGCGGCTACCGCGGCTCCGGTGGCAGCGGTGGCGGTGGCTACCGCGGCGCCGGCGGCGGCCGCGACGACAGGCAGGGCAGCGGCAGCAGCAGGCCGCGCAACCCGCGTCCCGAAGAGCGCCAGTACGACGTACCCGGCCTCGGCGGCTCCGCCGGCGGCCCCAAGAGCGGCCGCGGCTCCTCCGCGCGCGGCGGCGCCAAGGGTGGCCCCCGGCAGTCCCCGCAGCGCGGTGGCGGCCGTACCGAGCCGTCCCGCTCGCGCGAGTACGACGCCCGTACGGAGGAGCGCAACCGGGAGCGGTACGCCGGCAAGCCGGAGATCAAGACCCCGAAGACCTTCCCCGGCGCCGAGCAGGAGGGCGAGCGTCTGCAGAAGGTCCTCGCCCGCGCCGGCGTGGGCTCGCGGCGTGCCTGCGAGGAGCTCATCGAGCAGTCCCGCGTCGAGGTCAACGGCCAGATCGTGATCGAGCAGGGCATGCGCGTCGACCCGGAGAAGGACGAGATCAAGGTGGACGGCCTCACCGTCGCCACCCAGTCCTACCTGTTCTTCGCGCTGAACAAGCCCTCCGGCGTCGTCTCCACCATGGAGGACCCGGAAGGCCGCCAGTGCCTCGGCGACTACGTCAACAACCGTGAGACCCGGCTCTTCCACGTCGGCCGGCTCGACACGGAGACCGAGGGCATCATCCTGCTCACCAACCACGGCGAGCTGGCCCACCGCCTCACGCACCCCAAGTACGGCGTGAAGAAGACCTACCTCGCCGCCATCACCGGCCCGCTGCCCCGCGAGGTCGGCCGGATGCTCAAGGACGGCATCGAGCTGGAGGACGGGTACGCCCGCGCCGACCACTTCCGTGTCGTCGAGCAGACCGGAAAGAACTACCTCGTCGAGGTCACCCTGCACGAGGGCCGCAAGCACATCGTGCGCCGGATGCTGGCCGAGGCCGGTTTCCCGGTCGACAAGCTGGTCCGTACGGCCTTCGGCCCGATCTCCCTGGGCGACCAGAAGTCGGGCTGGCTGCGCCGTCTGACCAACACCGAGGTCGGCATGCTGATGAAGGAAGTCGGGATGTAATCCCCCTCCTCGCCGAGAGAGGCCCGTGACCGCAGGTCGGTCACGGGCCTTTCCCGTGCTTGTGGCCGGAGTGCGCCTTCATTTATAGTCAGGATGACTCTAAAGGAGGGAGGTGGCGTGAAGCGCTACGGTCACGGTCTCGTCGTCGGTGGCTTCTCTCCGCCGCACGCCGGTCACCACCACCTCGTCCGCACCGCGCGCGAGCGGTGCGAGCGCCTCACCGTGCTCGTCCGCGGCTCCTCGGACGAGAGCCCGTCCCTGGCGGACCGCGTCGCCTGGATGCGCGAGATCCACCCCGACGCCCTCGTCGTCTCGGCCGCCGACGACAGCCCCGCCGGCCTGCGGGCAGCCGTGCCCGAGCCCGTCGACGCCGTCTTCCCGGTGGGGCCGTACCCGGATTCGTACGGAGAGCCGTCCGCGGAGCCGTACGGAGAGCTGTACGGAGCGTCGTCCGCGGATTCGTACGGAGAGTCGTACGGAGCGGAGCTCGGCCGTCGCTTCGGTGCGGAGACCGTGCGCGTCGACCCCGACCCCACCCGCTTCCCCGTCACCGACGCCGCCGTCCGCGCCGACCCCGCCGGCTGCTGGGACTTCCTGGAGCCGCCGGTACGCTCCGCGCTCACCCGGCGCGTCGTCGTCCTCGGTGCCGAGTCCAGCGGCACCACCACCATGGCCCTCGCCCTCGCCGACCACTACCGGCGGCGCGGCGGCGTCTGGGCCCGCACGCGGTGCGTACCGGCGTACGAGCGGGAGTTCGGCGCACTCAAGCTCGCCGAGCTCCGCGCCGAGCGCCCCGGAGCCACCCGGTCCGACGTCACCCTCCGCTCCTCCGACTTCCCCGTCATCGCGCAGCACCAGGCCGAACGGGAGGAGGAGGCGGCCAGGGCCGGCTCGCCCGTCCTCTTCTGCGACACGGACGCCTTCGCCACCGCCATCCGGCACGAGCGGTACCTGGGCACCGCGAGCCCCGAGACCGGGGAGATCGCCGCCCACGGCCGACAGCACCTGTGGCTGCTCACCGACCACCGAGGCGTCGCCGCAGGCGAGAACGCCGAGGGCGACGAGGAGCTCCTGCGGCCCTGGATGACCGCGCGCCTCCTCACCCAGCTCGCCCACTCCGGCCGCCGGACGGCCGTCCTCAGCGGCCCGCACGAGGAGCGGCTCGCGGCGGCCGTCGCCGCCGTCGACGCGCTCCTCGCCGAGGGCCTGATCCCTGCCGATTCCCACCCGGAGCGCCGATGAGCACCCCTCCGGCGCCCGGGGGCTACGACCCGCACGCCTTCGAGCCCTTCGCCGTCACCGTCGACCTCGCCGTCCTCACCGTCCGCGAGGAACGCCTGCACGTCCTCCTCGTCCAGCGCGGCCAGGAGCCCTACACGGGGGAGTGGGCGCTGCCCGGCGGCTTCGTCCTGCCCCGCGAGTCCGCTGAGACGGCCGCCCGCCGCGAACTCGCCGAGGAGACCGGACTGCCCGGGGCCACCGTCGCGGGACTCCACCTCGAACAGCTCCGCACCTACAGCGAACCGGACCGGGACCCCCGGATGCGGGTCGTCTCCATCGCCTTCACCGCGCTCGTCCCCGGCCTGCCCGAACCGCGCGGCGGCGGCGACGCCGTCGAGGCGCGGTGGCTGCCCTACGGCTCGTACGGGCCCCTGGCCTTCGACCACGACCGGATCCTCGCCGACGCCCGCGAACGCGTCGGCGCCAAGCTCGAGTACACCTGCCTCGCCACCGCCTTCTGCCCGCCCGAGTTCACCCTCGGCGAGCTGCGGCAGGTGTACGAGACGGTCTGGGGCGTCGAACTCGACCGCCCCAACTTCCGGCGCAAGGTCCTCACTACGCCCGGCTTCGTCCGGGCCGTGGAGGGACCGCCGCGCCGCACCGGCGGACGGGGGAAACCGGCCGCTCTCTACCGGGCGGGCGAGGCCACGGCCCTGCACCCGCCACTCCTGCGACCGGAAGGACGACCCTCCTCATGACCCCGACCCGCACCGCGGTGAAGCAGGCCGCGACCGGATCCCTCGTCGGCCTCGCGCTCGGCGACGCCCTGGGCTTCCCGACCGAGTTCAAGGACGTGCCGGCGATCCTCGCCTCGGTCGGCCCCTGGCGGGAGATGCCGCTCCCGCTCGCCCGGGGGACGGCGTACGTCACCGACGACACCCAGATGACCCTCGCCCTCGCCCGGGGCATCCGCACGGCCATGGACCGGGGCGTGCTCGCCCCGCTGCGCCTCGTCCGGCCGGTCCGGGACGAGTTCGTCTCCTGGTACCACTCCCCGGAGAACAACCGGGCCCCCGGCAACACCTGCCTGCGCGCCTGCATGCTCCTCGACGGCGACCGGCCCTGGCAGGACGCCAGCCAGATCGGCTCCAAGGGCTGCGGCGCCAACATGCGGGTCGCGCCGATCGGCCTCGTCCCCGGGCTGAGCGAGGAGCAGCGCGCGGGCGCCGCCCAGCTCCAGTCGGCCCTCACCCACGGCCACCCCACGGCACTCGCCGCCTCCGACCTCACCGCCCGCGCCGTGTACCTCCTCGCCCAGGGCGTGGACCCGGCCGGCCTGGTCGGACAGCTGCGCTCGTACGCGTACGAGAACCGCGACCGCTACCACGAGCACTGGCTCGGCGACCTGTGGACCCGCTCCCAGGACCCCTCCGCGCTGTCCTTCGTCCGGCGCGGCTGGGACGAGTGCCTGGCCGTCCTGGAGCGTCTGGACGCCGTCCAGCGCACGGCGGACCCGGAGCTCGACCCCTGTGAGTACACCGGCGACGGCTGGATCGCCGAGGAGGCCTTCGCGACCGGCCTGCTCTGCTTCCTGCTCTTCCCCGGCGAGCCCGTCACGGCCCTGCGCCGGGCGGCCTGCACGCGCGGCGACTCCGACTCGATCGCCGCCCTCGCGGGCGCCTTCGCCGGGGCGCACCTGGGCGCGGACGCCTGGCCGAAGGAGTGGGCGGAGCGCGTCGAGTACCGGAGCGACCTGCTGACGTTCGGGGCGCTCTGGGACGTCTGAGCGGGGCGCGGGGCCCGGGGCGTCAGAGGGACGCGCGGCGGGCGCGGATCAGGAAGTCCTGGACGCGGGCGTGGTCCGGGGCGGCGGGGAGCGGGCTCGTGTCGTGGGCGCGGTCCGCCTCGTCCTGGAGGCGGTTCATCCAGGACTCGACCTCCTGCCACGGCACCTCGCCCCGCTTGACGGCGAGGAGGCGGTCGCGCTCCTCGCCGACGTCGACGCGGAGCTCGCCCGTGCGGAGCAGGTCGCGGCAGCTCGTCAGCAGCCGCACGAGGTGCATCGCGTGCTTCCAGCGCGGTTGCCCGACCTGGCGGACGTCCGCGTCCAGCTTCCGGCGCTGGCCGCCGGCGTAGCGGACGAAGGTCCGGTGGGACTGCCGGGACAGGAAGGCCCCGCGCAGGGCGAGGAGTTCGCGGCCCATGTCGTCGAGGTGCTCGACGACGGGGGAGTGCAGGCACTCCAGGACGTTCGGGTTGTTGCGCAGGGCCAGCTCGCAGAAGCGTTCCAGCTCCCAGCTGAACTGGTCCTCGCCGGGGCCCTCCACATGGGCCGGGGGCTTGTCGAACCGCCAGAAGAGCGGCGTCGGGGCGAGATAGACGCCCCGCACGTCGGTGTCGCTGCCCTCGGTCGCCAGTCCGAAGGCGCGCGAGCCCATCACGCAGGAGTAGATCGTGTGATCGCGCACCAGCTCGTCCGGAGTCATGGCGAGAGGTTACGCGAGGGTGATCGATCCCTCCGAGACATTAATCTGCTCGGCCGGGAGCGGGCGGGGAGCCGGGCCCGCCACCACCGAGCCGTCGGCGATGCGGTACTTGGAGCCGTGGCAGGGACAGTCGATGGTGCCGTCCGCGACCTTGTTCACCAGGCAGCCCTGGTGGGTGCAGATCGCGGAGAAGGCCTTGAACTCCCCGGCCGCGGGCTGGGTGACGACCACCTTCTGCTCCTTGAAGACCGTGCCGCCGCCGACCGGGATCTCGGAGGTCCTGGCCAGAGCGGGAGCACCGGTCGTCGTGGCCGACGCGGCGGGCGACTCGGGCGCGGCGGATGTCGCGGGGGTGCTGGGCGCGGCCGACGTGCCGGGAGTGGCCGGGGCGCTGGTGGTCGTACCGCCGTCACCCCCGCCGTCCGAGCCGCAGCCCGTCGTCAGGGCCGCGGCGGCGAACAGGACGGTACGGCGGTTCGTGGCGCGTGGAGTCATGGCGCCAGCTTGGCGGCGCCGCGGCCAGCGGTCCCGCAACACGCCTACGGACGGGGCGTCAGCTCCCTCGCACGGCCGTCCGCGTCCCGGCGGACCTCCAGGACCGCCGTCACCGCCGCCCGCTCGATCGGTCCGTAGACGTGCGGGAAGAGCCGGCCCGCCGAGCCCTCCCAGCGGACCTCGCCGCCGAGCAGGGACTCGTCGATCACGAGGACCAGGAGCGGGCCGGGCACGGCCCGGTAGGGGCCGTCGGCGATCGCGAGGGCCGCGGGCTCGTCGGCCGAGCAGTGGACGAAGCCCTCGGCGGCGAGCGACGCCGGGGCGTAGGGGGCGGTCGGATCGGCGGGGTCGGCGGACCAGTCGGCCAGCGGTACGACGTGCAGCAGCATGCCGACTGTTCTACCGCGTCCGGTGTGTACACCGAGTGGCGGAACAGGGTGCTATGGGTGAGATTGTTCGTGTTTCGAACCGGACGAAAGGCAGAACGATGGCGGGAAACGACCTCGGCAGTCTCCTCGGTAGCCTCCTCGGAGGCGGCGGCCAGGGCGGTAGCGGCGGCGCGGGCGGCATCCTCGGCTCCCTGCTCGGCGCCCTCGGCGGCGCCAAGAGCGGCGGCGCCGACGGCGCGAACCCGCTCGGCGGACTCCTCGACATGCTCACCAAGTCCGGTCTCGTCGACCAGGCCCAGTCCTGGGTCGGCACCGGCGAGAACAAGCCCGTCAGCGGCGCCCAGATCGCCGACGCCCTCCCGGACGACACCCTCCAGAAGGTCGCCCAGGACGCCGGCGTCAGCCCGCAGGAGGCCGCCGACCGGATCGCCCAGTCCCTGCCCCAGGCCGTCGACAAGCTCACCCCGGCCGGCTCGGTGCCCCAGGGCTCCCTGGAGGACATCATCCGCCGGCAGCAGCTGTAGGGCCCGTCCCGGCGCCCGCCCTCCGTCTCGGAAGGCGGGCGCCGCGACGCACCCGCCCCACCGCTGACTAGGCTGAACGGAGCACTTGACGCAGGCGAAGGAGCACGACGTGGCGGTACGAGCGGTCCGAGGCGCCGTCCAGCTGGAGCGGGACGAGGCCGGACACATGCGCGAGCAGGTCGAGGAGCTGCTCACCACCGTCCTCGCGCGCAACGACCTCACCGCCGACGACCTCATCAGCATCTGGTTCACGGCCACGCCGGACCTGCACAGCGACTTCCCCGCCGCCGCGGCCAGGGGGATCGGGATCGTCGACGTACCCCTCATCTGCGCCCAGGAGCTCGACATAGAGGGCGCGATGCCGAGGGTCGTCCGGCTCCTCGCCCACGTCGAGACCGATCTGCCCAAGTCCCGGATCGCGCACGTCTACCTCGGTGCCGCGGCCGCCCTGCGCAAGGACATCGCCCAGTGAGAACAGCGCTCGTGATCGGCACCGGACTGATCGGCACCTCCGCCGCGATCGCCCTGGCGGGCCGGGGCGTCACGGTCCACCTCCGCGACCACGACCCGGCGCGCGCCCGGACGGCCGCCGCGCTCGGCGCGGGCACCGACGAGGCGCCCGAGGGCCGCGTGGACCTCGCGATCGTCGCCGTACCCCCGGCGCACGTGGCCGCGACCCTCGCCGAGGCGATGTCCGCCGGACTCGCCCGCGGCTACCTCGACGTGGCGAGCGTCAAGGGCGGCCCGAAGCGGGAGCTGGAGGCGCTGGGCCTCGACCTCACCGCGTACATCGGTTCGCACCCGATGTCCGGCAAGGAGCGCTCGGGCCCCCTCGCGGCGACCGCCGACCTCTTCGAGGGGCGGCCGTGGGTCCTCACGCCGACCCGGGACACCGACACCGAGGTCCTGAACCTCGCCCTGGAGCTCGTCGCCCTCTGCCGCGCCGTGCCCGTCGTCATGGACGCCGACGCCCACGACCGGGCCGTCGCCCTCGTCTCCCACACCCCGCAGCTGGTGTCGTCGATGGTCGCCGCCCGCCTGGAGGAGGCCGACGAGTCGGCCGTACGCCTCTGCGGGCAGGGCATCCGCGACGTCACGCGGATCGCCGCCTCCGACCCGCGCATGTGGGTCGAGATCCTCTCCGCCAACCCGGGCCCCGTCGCCGACGTCCTCTCCGGCGTCGCCGCCGACCTCGACGAGACGGTCCGCGCCCTGCGCTCCCTGCAGTCCGCCGACGAGGACAAGCGCCGGGACGGCGCCTCGGGCGTCGAGGACGTCCTGCGCCGCGGGAACGCCGGCCGCTCCCGCGTCCCCGGCAAGCACGGCGCCGCCCCCACGGCCTACGAGACCGTCGCCGTCCTCATCAGCGACCAGCCGGGCGAGCTGGCCCGGATCTTCGCCGACGCGGGCCGCGCGGGCGTCAACATCGAGGACGTCCGCATCGAGCACGCGACCGGGCAGCAGGCCGGCCTGGTCCAGCTCATGGTCGACCCCGCGGCCGCCCCGGCCCTGGGCGCGGCCCTCCAGGAACGCGGCTGGGCGCTGCGGACCGGCTGACGGAGCCGACGGGGGCCGCGGACGAGCCGACGGGCGCCCGCCGAGCACCTCCTGCGGGGGCCTCGTCAGGGCCCCGCAGGAGGTCCGGCACGGGCTGGGCCGAACGGGTGCGTGGGACTCGGTAACCTTGTGGGGGCCCCTTGCATCTCCGCCGAGGCCCTATCGCTCCCCCAGGAAGGTGTTCCCACCGTGGAATCCGTGATCGTCGCCATCGACGGGCCGTCCGGCACGGGCAAGTCGAGCACCTCCAAGGCGGTCGCCGCCAAGCTGGGGCTGAGCTACCTCGACACCGGCGCCCAGTACCGGGCGATCACCTGGTGGATGATCAGCAACGGCGTCGACGTGACCGACGCCGAGGCCGTCGCCAACGCCGCCGCCAAGCCGGTCATCGTCTCCGGCACCGACCCGAGCCGCCCCACGATCACCGTCGACGGTGCCGACGCGGCCGGCCCCATCCGTACCGAAGAGGTCACCTCCAAGGTCAGCGCCGTCAGCGCCGTCCCGGAGGTGCGGGCGCTCATCACCGAGCTCCAGCGGTCCATCGCGAAGGGCGCCGAGCACGGCATCGTCGTCGAGGGCCGGGACATCGGTACCACCGTCCTGCCGGACGCCGACCTGAAGATCTTCCTCACCGCCTCGCCCGAGGCCCGTGCCGCCCGCCGCTCCGGCGAGCTCAAGGGCGCCGACGTGCACGCGACGAAGGAAGCCCTGATCAAGCGGGACGCGGCCGACTCCAGCCGCAAGACCTCCCCGCTCGCGAAGGCCGGCGACGCCGTCGAGGTCGACACCACCGACCTCACCCTGGACCAGGTCATCGAGTGCGTCGTCACCCTGGTGGAGGAGAAGAGGGCGGGCGCCAAGTGACCCTGCCCTCCGCGAAGGGCGCCGTCGTCGGTCGCCGCATCGGCATCGGCCTGATGTACGGCTTCTGGAAGCCGCGCGTCCTCGGCGCCTGGCGGGTGCCGGCCTCCGGCCCCGCCATCCTCGCCGTCAACCACGCGCACAACATCGACGGCCCCATGCTCATGGGCACCGCACCCCGCCCGGTGCACTTCCTCATCAAGAAGGAAGCCTTCGTCGGGCCCCTCGGGCCCTTCCTGGAGGGCATCGGGCAGGTCAAGGTCGACCGCGACAGCACCGACCGGAACGCGATAGGCAACGCCCTGGGCGTCCTGGAGCAGGGCGGCGTCCTCGGGATCTTCCCCGAGGGCACCCGCGGCGAGGGCGACTTCGCCTCGCTGCGCGCCGGCCTCGCCTACTTCGCCGTCCGCAGCGGCGCGCCGATCGTCCCGGTCGCCGTCCTGGGAAGCACCGAGCGCCGCGGACGGTTGATCAAGGCGCTGCCGCCGCTGCGCGGCCGTGTCGACGTCGTCTTCGGCGACGCCTTCGAAGCGGGGGACGGCTCCGGCCGGCGCACCCGCAAGGCGCTCGACGAGGCCACCGTACGGATCCAGGGGCAGCTCACCGCTCACCTGGAAAACGCCAGGCGCCTCACCGGGCGCTGAGCGAGACTTTCAGTAGTGGGCCCCGCGGCTCGGGGACCCACCGACCACGAATGATCAAGGAACGGACTTCATGAACGACCAGCACGACCACGGGGCACTTGGCGACGCCGAGTACGCGGAGTTCATGGAGCTCGCCTCGGAAGAAGGCTTCGACGCCGAAGAGGTCGAGGGCGCGATCGAGGAGGCCGGCCACGGCCCCCTCCCCGTCCTCGCCGTCGTCGGCCGCCCGAACGTCGGCAAGTCGACCCTGGTGAACCGCATCATCGGTCGCCGCGAGGCCGTCGTCGAGGACAAGCCGGGCGTCACCCGCGACCGCGTCACGTACGAGGCCGAATGGGCCGGCCGCCGCTTCAAGGTCGTCGACACCGGCGGCTGGGAGCAGGACGTCCTCGGCATCGACGCCTCCGTCGCCGCCCAGGCCGAGTTCGCCATCGAGGCCGCCGACGCCTGCCTCTTCGTCGTGGACGCCACCGTCGGCGCCACCGACACCGACGAAGCCGTCGTCAAGCTGCTCCGCCGCGCCGGCAAGCCGGTCGTCCTCGCCGCCAACAAGGTCGACGGCCAGTCCGGCGAGGCCGACGCCGCCACGCTCTGGTCCCTGGGCCTCGGCGAGCCGTTCCCCGTCTCCTCGCTGCACGGCCGCGGCACCGGCGACCTCCTCGACGAGGTCCTGAAGAAGCTGCCCGAGGCCCCCGAGCAGCGCTTCGGCAACGCCGTCGGCGGCCCGCGCCGCATCGCCCTCATCGGCCGTCCGAACGTCGGCAAGTCCTCGCTGCTCAACAAGGTGGCGAACGAGGACCGCGTGGTCGTCAACGAGCTGGCCGGCACCACCCGCGACCCGGTCGACGAGCTCATCGAGCTCGGCGGCGTGACGTGGAAGTTCGTCGACACCGCGGGCATCCGCAAGAAGGTCCACCTCCAGTCGGGCGCGGACTACTACGCCTCCCTGCGGACCGCCGCCGCCATCGAGAAGGCGGAGGTGGCCGTCATCCTCATCGACACCACCGACAAGATCTCGGTCCAGGACCAGCGCATCATCACGATGGCGGTCGAGTCGGGCCGCGCCATCGTCATCGCCTACAACAAGTGGGACGAGCTCGACGAGGAGCGCCGCTACTACCTCGAGCGCGAGATCGAGACCGAGATGCAGCAGGTCGAGTGGGCGCCGCGGGTCAACGTCTCCGCCAAGACCGGCCGCCACATGGAGAAGCTGGTCCCGGCCATCGAGACCGCCCTCGCCGGCTGGGAGACCCGCGTCCCCACCGGCCGGCTCAACGCCTTCCTCGGTGAGATCGTCGCGGCCCACCCGCACCCGATCCGCGGCGGCAAGCAGCCCCGCATCCTCTTCGGCACGCAGGCCGGCACCAAGCCGCCGCGCTTCGTGCTCTTCGCCTCGGGCTTCCTGGAGGCCGGCTACCGGCGCTTCATCGAGCGCCGTCTGCGCGAGGAGTTCGGCTTCGACGGCACCCCGATCCACATCTCGGTGCGCGTGCGCGAGAAGCGCGGCCGCAAGAAGTAGTCGGCAGCGCGGTACGACACGGCCGAGGGCCGGGGCGACGAGCCCCGGCCCTCGGCCGTGTCACAGGTGTCCGCTGCGGTGTCCGCCGTCCTCAGAAGCCCCGGCGGGGACCCGGCGGGAGCGCCGCCGGGGTGTGGTGCTGCTGCGCGGGCCACACCGGGGGATACGCGGAGGTGTACCGCTGCCCGCCGCCGTATCCCTGGCCGGCCCCGTATCCCTGGCCGTTTCCGTACAGACCCGTGCTCGCGGTCGTGCCGAAGGCCCGGAAGACCACGTCCTCCTCGCCGCTGCGGTCACCCGGCAGCGTGCGGAACGACCGGCGGAACTCCGAGAACAGGGCGTCGTAGATCGGCGTGGCCGACTGGCCCGCCGATCCGTCCTGCGCCGGGCGCATGGCGGGGATCTGGCTCGGATGCGGCTGGAGGAAAGGGTCGTATGGGTGCACGTACGTGCCAACGACCCCGCCGCCGGTCGGATGCGGGCGGCTCTCCGAAAGAGACGCCCGCCGCGGGCGCGGCACGGTGGGGACTTCCGGTCCCGCCGTGCCTCCCACGACCCGCGCGGCGGCCGTCCCCGGCCGGGCGCCCGGCGACGGCGGACCGACGGGCGCCGCCGGTCCGCCGTGCTCCGCCGGTCCGCTCAGGCCGCCGGGCTCGCCCGGTCCCGCGGGCGCGGGACGTCCCGCCCGTACCCCCGGGGTCCGCGCGGGCCCTATGCCTGGCCGGCCGTCGTCCATCAGGTGCCGGCCAGCGGCATCGCGGCCGCCACCAGGCGTCCGTTCGCCGCGGCCTTCTCCAGGGCGTCGCGCAGCAAGTCCTCTCGCGGCTGCTGGCCGATGGAGCCCACCGGCGCGGCGAAGACCAGGACCGTGTGCGACTTGTTGGCCGCCGCACGCCAGCCCTCGGTGACCTGGAGCGGCTGGTGCGCCTGCCACCAGGCGGCCTGGCCGGCGCCGTTCGGCCCCGGCTGGAGGACGGAGTGCAGCTGGCCCATGGCGACCAGGACCGACCAGCCCGGCAGCACCGCGGGCTTCTCGCCGAGGTCGTTGACGGGCCGGAAGCCCTGCTCCGCGAGGAGCGGCAGGAACTCGTCGACGAGGCCGTCCGTGCCCGGGCGGGCCACGGGGGCGGTCGGCTCCACGACCAGCGCCGGGTGCAGCTCGCCCTCGATCAGGACGAGACCGCTGGTGACGCCGAGCACGGCTTGCTCGGGGTGGGCGGCGGACAGCGCGTCGGCGGCGTCCGACGCCGTGATCGAGGCGACGGCGCCCTGGAGCTGCGCCTCGGCGACCTTGACGACCTGCGACGGGATGCAGCTGGCGTGGGCGAACGCGAGAACCGCGGTCTCCTCACCGACGAACAGCACCGTGCTGGTGCGCTCCTGCTCGGAGTCCCCCGGCGTGCGGCAGGAGGTGCAGTCGTAGCTGCCCGGGGCGTTGTCGCCGGCAAGCAGCCGGTCGGCTTCTTCGTCGCCGATCTCGGCGCGTACGTCCTCGCTGACGTCGAGCATGCGCGGCACGGGGGGCTCCCTGGACTCGGTACGGGGGGACGCCGGGCCGATCCCGGGCGTCTCATGCCGAGTTCAACGGGTCAGGATCGGCCGGGGTCACGCGTGGAAGCGAGGCAACTTGCCAGTGGTGTGTGCGGCGGGGCCCGTGCCTCCGACCGGGTGGGGTGTGAACAGTGTTCCGCGCGGCACGGGCCGGGGGTGCCGCGAGGCTGCCTAGCCTGCCCCGATGTCGAAGATCCGATTTTGGACGGCCGGCTCCGTGGCGGCCGCGGCGGCGGCGCTGATCACCCTGACGCCGGTGTCCGCGCAGGCGCGTGACGCGTCCGAGGGACCGTGGGAGACCGCCGTCGCGCCGGTGGCCGGGGCGACGGCGGGGGCGATGTCCGGGGTGGCGGCGGGAGCGGCGGCCGGAGCGGCGGCCGGGACGGGTGCCGGAGTGGGGGTCCCGGGGACGGTTTCCGGGGCGGGTGTCCCGGAGACGGTTTCCGGGGCGCTGGCCGCCTCCGCCGACGCCGTGCGCGCGGCGGCCGCGGTGCCCGGATACGCCTGCGCCGTCGACCAATGGCCGTGGGGATGCGTCGCCGAGTGCGAGAGCAGCGGCCGCTGGCACATCAACACCGGCAACGGCTTCTACGGCGGGCTCCAGTTCTGGCAGCCCACCTGGGTCGAGCACGGCGGAACGAAGTTCGCCCCGCGCGCCGACCTGGCCACCCGCCCGCAGCAGATCACCATCGCCGAGGAGGTCCTCCGCACCCAGGGCTGGGGCGCCTGGCCCGTCTGCTCCAAGCGGTACGGGCTGAGCGGTCGCGTCCACACCGTCCAGCCCGGCGACTCGCTCGGCTCGATCGCCCGCCGCTTCGCCGTCAAGGGCGGCTGGCAGGCGCTCTACGCGGCGAACCGGAGCCTCATCGGGCCCGACCCGAACCGGATCGTCGTCGGCACGATGCTGCGGATCGCGCCGCTCTGACGTCACGCCGTGGGGCCCGGGGCGAACTCGGACAGCTCTCCGCAGGCCGCGCGGGAGCCGCGCCGCAGCTCGTGGACGAGCGAGCCGCGCGGCAGCCCGTCCGGCACCCGCTGCTCGGCGAGGACCACGGCCGCCCCGTGCTCCACGGCGAGCGCCGCGAGGAGCCCGTACGTACGGGCCGCGACCGGCGGGGCCATGCCGAGCGACGGCTCGTCGACCAGCACCACCCGCGCGGGCCCCAGCAGGGCACGGGACAGGGCCAGCATCCGGCGCTCCCCGCCGGAGAGGGTCCCGGCGGCCCGGGACAGCAGCGGTACGAGCTCGGGGTACGGGGCGGGGGCGCCCGGCGCGGTGAGCGCGAGGTTCTCCGCGACGGTCAGCCCCTCGTACACCGCGCGCAGATCCGGTACGAAGCACAGCCCGCGGCGCGCCCGCTCGTGCGGCGGCAGCCGGGTCACGTCGGCGCCGCGCCACAGCACCCGGCCGGAGGAGAGCCGCACCGTGCCGGCGAGGGCCCGCAGGGCCGTGGTGCGGCCCGCGCCGTTCCGCCCCAGGAGCACGGTGACGGTGCCGGCCGGCACGGGCAGGTCGAGGCCGTGCAGGGCCTCCAGGGGGCCGTAGCGGACCCGGCCCGCGCGCAGCTCCATCTCGACGCTCATGGCAGGATCCGGCCGCCTTCCATCGTGTGCACGGTGTGGGCGATCCCGGCGACGAGATCCGGGTCGTGCTCGACGACGAGGACCGTCAGGCCGTCGGCGGCGAGCGCGGCGAGGATCCGGGCGAGCGCGGCGGTCTCGTCGGCGTCCAGGCCGGCGGCGGGTTCGTCGAGGAGGAGCGTGTGCGGCCGCCCCGCGAGCGCGCGGGCCAGCTCGACGCGGCGCAGCGTCCCGGTGGGCAGGTCGGCGGCGGCGCGGTGCCGTACGGGGCCGGCGAGGCCGAAGAGGCGCAGGCTCCGCTCGACGGCTGCCGGGTCGCCCCGGACCCGGCCCTGCTCCGCGCCGAGGCGGACGTTCTCCTCGACGGAGAGCGACGGGAACACGGCGAGCCGCTGGAAGGTCCGCGCGATCCCGAGCCGCGTCCGGGCGTGCGCCGGGCGGGACGTGATGTCGGTGCCGCCGAGCGTGATCAGGCCCTGGTGCCGGCGGGGGTGGAGGGTCCCGGCGAGACAGTCGAAGAGGGTGCTCTTGCCGGCGCCGTTGGGACCGACGAGGGCGGTGATGCGGGCGGGGGCGAGGGTGATCGTGACGTGGGAGAGGGCGGTGATCCCTCCGGGGTAGGTGAGGGTGAGGTCGTCCGCGCGGAGTTCCGGGGCGGGGGGCGTGGGGGGCGCGGGTGCGTGGCCCGGTGCGGGCCGGTGGGGGTGCGCCCGACCTCCGGTCGGCCTGGGGTTCCCACTCGCACCGCCCGTGCGGGTGGTCGACAGAGGTGCGGGTTTGCCCGTGGGCGGTGGGGCGCCGTCGGCGGGCGGCGGGCCGTGGGGGTGCGTCCGGCTTGCGGTCGGGTTGGGGTTTCGAGCCGCACCGCCGGTGCGGGTGGGTGGGAGAGGTGCGGGCCTGCCCGTGGGATGTTGCGGGCCGTCGGCGGCTGTGGGGCCGTGGGGGTGTGGCTCGCCCGGCGGGGTGGGGGGCTTGGGGCTTGGGGTCAGCCAGGTCGTCAGTGGGGGGAGGTGGCCTGTTTGGGTGGCCAGTAGGCCTATCAGGGCTGCTGCCGTGCCTGCTTGGGGGCCTGCGTCCAGGGTGATCAGGAGGGCGGCGGCCGCCAGGGGCGTGAGGAGGCTGTCGGCGCCCAGGACCAGGACGGCGGCGAACCAGAGCAGGCCGCGTATCGGGTCGTACGCCTCCGGGTCGAAGGCGCGCAGGCCCATGCCCAGGAGGCCGCCGCCCAGGGCCGCCAGGGCCGCGCCCAGGACGAAGGCGAGGAGCTTGAGGCCGGGGACCGGGACGCCCGACGCCTCCGCGCCCGGTTCGTGGTCCCGCAGCGCGGCGAGCGCGCGGCCCGTGCGGCCCCGGCGCAGCGCCGCGACCAGGGCCAGGCAGCCGGCCAGGAGCAGCAGTTCGAGGGCGTAGTAGGCGCGGTCGTCGGTGAAGCCCGCGGGGCGGCCCAGGGACAGGCCGGCCGTCGCGTACGGCTGGGTGAGGACGAAGCGGCTCACCGCCACCCCGGTGGCCAGGGTGGCCAGGGCGAGGGCCAGGCCGTGGCGCCGGATCGCCGGCCAGGCCGTCACCAGGCCCACCACCGCCACCATCGGGACCGCGAGTCCCAGGGCCAGGAGGGTGGGGACGCCTGCCGTCGCCAGGAGAGCGGTCAGCAGGGCGCCCAGGCCCGCGTACGCCGCCTGGCCCAGGGCGATCTGGCCGCCCCGGCCCGCCACCACGACGAGGGACAGCAGGATCACGGCCAGCGCCGGGACCTGCACCGCCGTGTGCAGGTCCGAGCCCGCGAAGCCGAGGGGGAGGAGGAGCAGGATGCCGGTGACCAGCCAGACGGGGGTGGGGACGCGGGAGGCGCGGGGCGGCGGGGGCAGGGCGTCGCGGCCCTTGCCGCCCACGCCCGGCAGGACCAGCGCCGCCACCAGGAGCGCCACCACGAACAGGTTCGCCCCGAGCGCCTGCACCAGCGGCCCCGCCCAGCCCTCCGGGTGCAGCCGGGTCAGCTGTGCCTGGGCCACCCCGATCGCGATCGCGGCCGCCACCGCGACCGGCAGCGAGCGCATCCGGGCGATCACCGCGACCGCGATCACCTCGATGACGAGCAGCGGCATCCCGTAGGGGTCGAGCCGTACGTACGGGGCGAGGAGCACGCCCGTGAGCCCGGCGGTGAACGAGCCGAACGCCCACCCCGCCGCCGCCACCCGGTCCGCGTCGACCCCCGACAGGACGGCGAGCGGACGGTTGTCCACCACCGCCCGCAGCTCCCGGCCGAACCGGGTCCAGCGGGTCACCGCCGCCACCAGGCAGGCCAGCGCCACCACCGCCGCCAGCTGCGTCCACGGGTCGTCCCCGAGCAGCACCGGCGCGTCGTCCCGCGCCCCGCCGCCCCACAGCAGCGCCGCCCCGCCGACGAGCAGCACGAAGACGCCGATCGAGGCCACCAGGGTCTGGGCGGGGTTCGAGCCGAGGAGGGCGAGGGGACGGAAGACGCCGCGGTCGAGGATCAGGCCGAGGCCGGGGGCGACGACCAGGAGCGTGACGAGGGCGCCCAGGGGCAGCGGCCAGCCCCACACGACGACCAGCTGCCGCAGGACGTACGCGCAGATCATGGCGACGGCGCCGTGCGCCAGGTTCAGCACCCCCGTCGCCCGGTAGGTGACGATCAGGCCGATCCCGGTGAGCGCGGCGGCGCTGCCGACCGCGAGGCCGGCGAGGGTCAGCTCGTACGTCAGGGAGGCCATGGCTCACATACCGGGCAGGGCTCCAGGGGCGCGTCCCCCGCCTCCGTGGCCTCCGGCTTTCCCGCCACCAGCGGGCAGTCCGGGCGGTGGGCCAGGGTCCCGCCGGGGACCCGGAGGGGCGGGCCGTCCGAGGAGGGCGGGGGAGTCTCCTCCTGCTCCGGCGGGCTCGCCTCCGGAGGGCGTACGGGCACCAGCAGCGCCGCCGCGACGAGCACCGCGCCCGCCACGATCAGCGCCGCCCCCGGCACCGTGCACGAGGCCAGATACGGCAGCTGCCGCTCGGCGAAGCGCTCGCCGGAGATCCCGTACCAGCCGAGGACGCACAGCACCGCGCCCGCGGCGGCCGCCGCGACACCGCCCCAGAGCAGGATCCGGGATCTCGGCACGGGCCTCCTTCGATTCGCTTCCCCTTCGGCTCTTCCTTTCCTTGCACTATGCCCCGGTTCGCCCCACCCTGGAAGCAGCAGACCGTCCGGTCTGGAGAGACACCCGGTGGTGAGCCACATGGTCCTCGCACGACTCGGCGGACGCCCCCGGCTCGCCGCCCTCGCGGCCGTCGCCGTCCTGGCCTTCGTGCCCGCCGTCGCGGGCTGCTCGGACGACGGGACGAGCGGCAACCAGGGCTACGAGACACCCCCGCCCGCGACGACCGCCCAGCCGCCGGGGGACGGCGAACCCGCCGACCCGGCCGCAGCCGAGGCGGAGATCACCAAGAACTGGACGACGTTCTTCGATCCGAAGGCCACCGCGGCCGAGAAGGTGAAGGTCCTGGAGAACGGCGCCGCGATGCAGCCGGTCCTCGCCGCCTTCGCCGGCAACGAGAACGCGGCCGCGACCTCGGCGAAGGTCACGGGCGTGGAGTTCACCTCGGCCACCGAAGCCAACGTCACCTACGACCTGCTCGTCGGCGGGGCCCCCGCCCTGCCCGACTCCCAGGGCACCTCGATCCTCCAGGACGGCACCTGGAAGGTCTCCGTGAAGACCCTCTGCGGCCTGGTCGAGCTGAGCGGTGTCACCGTTCCGGGCTGCTGAAGCGGTCGCGGCGCTGCTCCTGGCCGTGTTGCTCACGCTCCTCGTGGGATGCGGCAGCCGGCTCCCGGAGCGCGCCTTCGAGACGCGGCCCACCGCCAACCCCTCCGGCGGTGAGCCGCTCCGCGTCGGGATCATCACCAGCGCCACGAGCCCCGTCGGCGGGCAGGCCTTCACCGGGCCGCGCGACGGCGCCCGCGCCTACTTCGACGCGCTCAACGCCCGCGGCGGCCTCGACGGGCGCCGGGTCGAGGTCGAGACCTGCGACGACGGCGGCAGCGGCGTCGGCAACAACACCTGCGTGCACCGGCTGATCGACGAGCGCCACGTCTTCGCCCTCGTCGCGACCACCGCCCTGAACTACGCGGGTGCGCCCCTCGTCGCCAAGGCGGGCGTCCCCGACATCGGCGGCCAGCCCCTCACCCCCGCCTACGACACCTACCCCCACCTCTACGGCATCTACGGCAGCTCCGCCCCGCGCACCGGCGGGAAGCCCGGCTGGGACGGGACGCTGTACGGCGGGACCGAGGTCTACCGCTGGTTCGAGCGGGAGAAGGGGGCGCGGACCGCCGCCGTCGTCTCGTACAACCAGGCCGCGTCCGCCGCGTACGCCCGGCTGGTCTCCGACGGGCTCCGCGCCGAGGGCTACGAGGTCGTCGACGAGCAGGTCGACTTCGCCCTGCCCAACTTCCGCGCGGTCGCGGCCGATCTGCGGGACCGGAAGGTCGACCTCCTCTTCGACGCGATGGACACCCACGGGAACGTGCGGCTGTGCGAGGCGATGGAGGCGCTCGGGGTCCGCGTCGACGCCAAGGTCACCAACGTGCAGAACTGGTCCTCCTCCGTCGCCCGCGACTACGCCCGCGCCCCCGGCTGCCTGAACTCCCTGTGGGTGACCGGGTCCAGCCGCAACCACCAGGACACCGGCGATCCCGCGGTCCGCGAGTTCCGCGCGGCCATGGGGCAACGGCCGCTGTCCCAGTGGCAGTTGGAGGGGTGGGCGGCGGCGATGTGGTTCACCGACGCGGCCCGCTCCTGCCTCGCGGGGGCCGGGCTCACCCGTGGGTGCGTCGAGGAGTTCCTGAACCGTCCGGAGCCGTACACCGCGCGCGGACTGCTGCTGCCCGTCCGCTTCGAGCGCCTCGCGCGGCCGCCCGAGACCCGTCACACCTGTCTGTCCGTGGCCCGTTGGGAGGACGGCCGGGGCTGGGTGGGCCAGGGCGACATGACGGAGAACTGCGCCACCGTGCCCCAACTCGGCTATCGCCCGTGAACCGCCGCCCGTGCCCCTGGCCCGCGAGGCCTCGCCCGTGGGGCCTCGCTCTCGGGACATTGCCGGTCAAACGGGCGTCCGTCCCGGCAGTACAGTCGGCGCGACCGACCGACCGACAGCCTGACTGACCGGGGGGAACCGGCAGCCCGATGCGCATCTCCTTTCTGCTTCACAACGGTTACCACTACGGCGGCACGATCCGGGCGACGTTCACGCTCGCCGAGGAACTGGCCAGGCGCCACGAGGTCGAGATCGTCTCGGTGTTCCGCCACCGCGACCGGCCGGTCCTCGGACTCCCCGCGGACGTGACGCTGCGTCACCTCGTCGACCTGCGGGAGGACAGCCCCGGATACGACGGGGACCACCCCGACCTCCACCGGCCCGCCGAGGTCTTCCCGCGCGGCGACGGCCGCTGGAAGCAGTACAGCGCGCTCACCGACGCCCGGATCGGGGAGTACCTGCGCGGGGTCGCGGCCGACGTCCTCGTCGGCACCCGCCCGGGGCTCAACGTGCACCTCGCCCGGCAGGCCCGGCGGGGGCCGGTCCTCGTCGGCCAGGAGCACCTGGTCCTCGCCGGTCACAGCCGCCGGCTCCGGTGGGACATCGGCCACGAGTACCGCCTCCTCGACGCCGTCACGACGGTCACCGAGGCCGACGCCCGCGCCTACCGGCGGATGGGGCTGCCCGGCGTACGGATCGAGGCCGTGCCCAACGGCGTGCCCGCGCCCGCGCTGCCGCCCGCCGACCCGGCGGCGAGGACCGTCGTGGCGGCGGGCCGGCTCACCCGTGTGAAGCGGTACGACGTGCTCGTCGACGCCTTCGCGGAGGTGGCCACCGACCACCCGGACTGGACGCTGCGGATCTACGGCACCGGGGACGCGGCCGAGGACCTCACGGCCCCGCTGGCCCGGCGGATCGCCGACCACGGGCTCGGCGGGCAGGTCTTCCTCATGGGCGCCGTCGAGGCGATGGAACCGGAGTGGGTCAAGGGCTCGATCGCGGCGGTGACCTCGCAGCGGGAGTCCTTCGGGCTGACGATCGTGGAGGCGATGCGCTGCGGGCTGCCGGTGGTGGCGACCGACTGCCCGAACGGACCGCGCGAGATCATCCAGGACGGGGTCGACGGGCGGCTCGTGCCGGTCGACGACGTGGCCGCGGTGGCGGCGGCGCTGCGCGGGCTCGTCGAGGACGACGAACTGCGCGCGAAGACCGCGCGGGCGGCGCTCGCCTCCTCGGAACGCTTCGACCCCGTCCGGATCGCCGCCCGGCACGAGGCGCTCTGGACGGAGCTCGTCGACCGGGGCGCGAGCCGGCGCGTCCACTCGGCGGGGCGCGCCCGGCGGCACCACGAGATCGGCCGGGCCGTCGACGCGGTCTACGTCCTGAAGGCGAAGGCGGGCCGGCTGGTCCGCGGCCTGCTCGGCCGTTTCCGCTGACGTCTTCATCCCGACGTCTTCATCTGAGGTCTTCATCGCGTCGGACCGCGGTGGCATCGAGGACCGTAGGTGTCCGCGATGGCTGGCAGACTCGGGGCATGTTGGAGACCTCCGCACGGCTGCTGCGTCTGCTCTCGCTGCTCCAGGCCCACCGGGAGTGGTCCGGTGCCGATCTCGCCGACCGGCTCGGGGTGACCTCGCGCACGGTACGACGGGACGTCGACCGGCTGCGCGAGCTCGGCTACCCCGTGCACGCCAGCCCCGGCACCGGCGGCGGCTATCAGCTCGGGGCCGGGGCCGAGCTGCCGCCGCTGCTCCTCGACGACGAGGAGGCCGTGGCGGTCGCGGTCGGCCTGCGCACCGCCGCGGGCCAGGGCGTCGAGGGCATCGGCGAGACGTCCGTACGCGCCCTCGCCAAGCTGGAGCAGGTCCTGCCGGCGCGGCTGCGGCGGCGGGTGGGCGCGCTCACCGACTTCACGGTGCCCATGCTCCGTACGCCCCGGGAACGGGTCGACCCGGAGGTGCTCACCGAGCTGGCCAACGCCTGCCGGGACAGCGAGCGGCTCCGCTTCGCCTACCGCGACCACGGCGGCACCGCCACCCGCAGGACCGTCGAACCGCACCGGCTCGTCTGCACCGAGCGGCGCTGGTACCTGGTCGCCTGGGACGTGGACCGCGGCGACTGGCGGACCTTCCGGGCCGACCGCATCGAGCCCAAGCCGCCGCACGGGCCGCGCTTCCCGCCCCGCGAGCCGCCGGCCGAGGACCTCGCCGCGTACGTGTCGAAGGGGGTGTCCGGTTCGGCGTACGCGACGGAGGTCACCGTCCGGCTGTTCGTGCCGCCGGCCGAGGCCGCCGCGATCGTCGGTCCGATGGACGGGGTCCTGGAGCCCGAGGGCGAGGCGAGCTGTCTGCTGCGGGCGGGGGCGCACAACCTCCAGGTCGCGGTGGTGCACGTGGTGCTCATGGGGATCGATTTCGAGGTGGTCGATCCGCCGGAGCTGACGGAACGGGTCCGCGACCTCAGGGACCGGTTGTCCCGCGCTCTCGATCGGACGACGGGGGAGAGGGCAGGGGAGACGGCGGCGGGCTCGTGATCCGCATCCGCTCGTAGGCCGCGTACTCGGGGTGGCGCAGGTCGAAGGCGGGCGACTCGGAGCGGATCTTCGGCACGGCGTCGAAGTTGTGCCGGGGCGGCGGGCACGAGGTCGCCCACTCCAGCGAGCGGCCGAAGCCCCACGGGTCGTCCACGTCGACCTTCGCGCCGTACCGGTGGGTCCACCAGACGTTGTAGAGGAACGGCAGCGTGGACGCACCGAGCAGGAAGGCGCCGATCGTCGACACCGTGTTGAGGGCGGTGAAGCCGTCCGCGGCCAGGTAGTCGGCGTACCGCCGGGGCATGCCCTCCGCGCCGAGCCAGTGCTGCACCAGGAACGTCAGGTGGAAGCCGACGAAGAGGGTCCAGAAGTGCATCTTCCCGAGCCGCTCGTCGAGCATCCGGCCGGTGAACTTGGGCCACCAGAAGTAGAAGCCGGCGAAGGTCGCGAAGACGACGGTGCCGAAGACCGTGTAGTGGAAGTGGGCCACGACGAAGTACGAGTCGGTGACCTGGAAGTCCATCGGCGGCGAGGCCAGGATCACCCCGGTGAGCCCGCCGAAGAGGAACGACACCAGGAAGCCGACCGACCACAGCATGGGCGTCTCGAAGGAGAGCGAGCCCCGCAGCATCGTCCCGGTCCAGTTGAAGAACTTCACCCCGGTCGGCACCGCGATCAGGAACGACAGGAGCGAGAAGAACGGCAGCAGCACCGCGCCCGTGGCGAACATGTGGTGGGCCCAGACCACCACCGACAGGCCGGTGATCGCCATGGTGGCGGCGACGAGCGTCGCGTAGCCGAAGATCGGCTTGCGGGCGAAGACCGGGATGATCTCGCTGACGATCCCGAAGAACGGCAGCGCGATGATGTAGACCTCGGGGTGGCCGAAGAACCAGAAGAGGTGCTGCCACAGCAGCGCCCCGCCGTTCTCGGGCTGGAAGACCACGGAGCCCAGGCGCCGGTCCGCCTCCAGGACGAGCAGCGCCGCCGCGAGCACCGGGAAGGCGACGATCACCAGGACCGCGGTGAAGAGGATGTTCCAGGTGAAGATCGGCATCCGGAACATGGTCATGCCGGGCGCCCGCATCCCGACGATGGTCGCGAGGAAGTTCACCGAGGTGAGGATCGTGCCGAAGCCCGAGAGCGCGAGCCCCATGATCCACAGGTCGACGCCGACGCCCGGCGACCGCTCCAGGCTGTTGAGCGGGGCGTAGCCGGTCCAGCCGAAGGCGGCGGGGCCGCTCGGGGTGAGCAGCGAGCCGATCACCATCAGGCCGCCGAAGAGGAACAGCCAGTACGAGAACATGTTCAGCCGCGGGAAGGCGACGTCGGGGGCGCCGATCTGCAACGGCACCAGCTCGTTGGCGAAGCCGGCGAAGGTGGGCGTGGCGAAGAGCAGCAGCATGATCGTGCCGTGCAGCGTGAAGGCCTGGTTGAACTCCATGTTCGACACGAGCTGGAGCCCCGGGCGGGCCAGCTCGGCCCGCATCAGCATCGCCATGAGCCCGGCCAGCAGGAAGAAGACGAACGAGGTGACCAGGTAGAGGTGACCGATCTTCTTGTGGTCGGTCGTGGTGATCCAGTCGATCAGGATGCGGCCCTGCCGCTGCCGGGCCGATTCGACGGTCGCGGTCGCTGTCTCGGTGCCCATCGTGCCTCCGCCTCGCCCCCGGGGCGTGTCCTGCTCGCCGGGCGTCCGGACATGATGCGCGCGGCGGGGCGGCGGGAGAGGGAGGCGGAGGGACCACTGCTCCGGTCGGCCGACACTTCCCCGGCGCGGTCGGCGTAAGCATTGTGTAAGGGAAGCGTGAGGGCGGCGCGTGTACGGCCGGGGGTAATTCACCGTGCCACGCGTGGGGAACAGGGAATTCCGCGGGACTTACGAGTGTGGTGAAACCCTTCGTGCGAACTGCTGGAAGCCGCGGGGAATTGCTGGAGAATCGACCCGAAACTGTCCCTTCGAGTGACGGAGGGCGTGTCAAACATATGTCGAGAACTTGTGACACAAGCGTGACCGCAAAGAGGCTAACGTGAGGCCTATGTCACCCACATCGCGCACTCCCGAACCGCCCCGCGACGCTCCCGAGTCCTATGTGGGACTCGACGGCGACGGTGCCGAGCAGCTCGCCAGGGCACGGGGCTGGAAGGTCGTCAGGTCCTTGCCGCCCGGTTCGATCATCACCATGGAATACCTGTCGGGGCGTATCAACTTCGAGGTCGAGGACGGCGCCGTCACCCGCTGCTGGATCGGTTGAGACCAGGGCTGTGAACAGGGGAAAGGCCCCGGCCGAGGACGGTCGGGGCCTTTCCTTTCACGCAGGGGGTGAGGTCAGCCGCGCGTCGCCGGGGCGCGGCCGCGGGCCACTCCCACGGTCTCGCGGACGGGCTCCTCGGCTCCGGTCGGGCGCTGCGGGAAGAACCCGGGGCGCGGTCCGCCGGAGGCCACGGGCAGGGAGGGCACCAGCCGGCGGCGGTCGCGCAGCCGGTCCAGGAGCCGGTCGCGCAGCGCGAGGATCCAGGACTCCGCCACCGCGAGGACCGGCTCGCACCAGGGCAGGGCGAGCAGGACCAGGAGCCCGGCGGCCCAGCCGAGCAGGACGTCGCTCAGCCAGTGCGTGCCCAGATAGACGGTGGTGAGGCCGACGCCGAGCGCGACCACGGCGGAGAGGGCCGACAGGTAGCGCCTGGCCCTCGGTGTGGTCGCCAGATAGGCGAGGATGCCCCAGGTCACGACCGCGTTGGCGGTGTGACCGGAGGGGAATATATCGCCGCCCGCGAAGAGCTCGGCGGAGCCGACCTGCGTCGCGTAGTGGGGGCCGAGGCGGCCGAGCCCGAGCTTGACCGCGCCGACCGAGACGTTGAGCAGCAGCAGCGCCGCGCCGAGACACAGCAATGGCCGCAGGGTGTGCTGACGCCAGGAGCGCCAGCCCAGCCATGCGGCCACCATGACGGCCGTGGGGCCGCGCTGACCGAGGACGACGTAGTAGTCGAGGAAGCCATGGATCTCCGGCCACTGCTGATAGGGCCGGAACAACATGATCTTCCAGTCGAGGGTCACCAGCCACGTCGACAGCAGCACCGCGACGACAATGGCCAGATAGAACGCCGACGTCCCGCCGAAGAGCGCGAGACGCGTGCGGGTCATCCGAGGGACCTCTATCTTCGGCGGTTCCGGCTCCCGGTCCAGCCGGGCAAAGATGTCGGTACGCACCCAATCGACGTTACAGGGAGTGAGAAGCCGTCCCGGTCGATCCGGTGCCTTCGTGATGACCATGTGATGTGGAGTAGGTCTCAGTCGCCGTTTCATTCCCGGCGTCCGTCGGTAAATCCGATGACCTTCAGCCCTATTGCCGGAGAGTCTCTTTTCGGAAGAGTGTTTGAACGCAGGGGAATTGCTTCAAACAGGTATACGTACGGAATTCCATGCGACGCGCGGGCCGCGCCGAGTGGCGTACGCCACAGGCGGAGGCCCGCCGGGGTGAGAGCTGCACCACGCGCTCGGGGGGTGAACTCGCGTACGCTGACGGCTCACTCGCCCGTCGATGTCGGGCCGCCCCAGGGGGCAAACGCCCTGGTCGGCGCCTGCCGAGCGCGAGAGCTTCACTGGGAGGTACGTACATGTCGCGGACGATCACGGCCCGAGCACGAGAGCGTGCCGCCGACGGCGGAACCAATCGCTGGGTCGTCCTGGTCGTCCTCTGCGTCAGCCTTCTCCTGGTCGCCCTCGACGCGACCATCCTCCACGTCGCCGTCCCCTCGCTCACCGAGGACCTGCGCCCCAGTTCGACCGCGCTGCTCTGGATCGTCGACGCCTACCCACTGATCTGCGCCTCGCTGCTGATCCTCTTCGGCACCCTCGGCGACCGGGTCGGCAGACGGCGGGTCCTCCTCCTCGGCTACGCGCTGTTCGGCGTCGCCTCGGCGATCGCCGCCCTCGCCACCGAGCCGGGGGTCCTCATCGCGGCCCGCGCGCTCCTCGGCGTCGGCGGCGCCATGATCATGCCCGCGACGCTCTCCATCCTCCGGACGGTCTTCCCCGACCGGAGGGAGCGCGCCACCGCCATCGGCATCTGGACCGCGGTCGCCGCGGTCGGGGCCGCGACCGGACCGGTGCTCGGCGGCTTCCTCGTCGAGCACTACTGGTGGGGCTCCGTCTTCCTCATCAACATCCCGCTGATGGCACTGATCCTGCCGCTGGGCCGCCGTCTCCTCCCCGAATCCCGGGGAGACTCCGACGGCCCCTGGGACGTCCTCGGCGCCCTCATGGCCGCCGCCGGAGTCCTCGGCTGCGTCCTCGGGGTCAAGCGCGCCGGAGCCGGCGAGCCGCTGCTCGCCCTCCCGACCGCGGGACCGCTGCTCGTCGGCGCCGCGCTCCTCGTCCTCTTCGTCCGCCGGCAGAAGCGGCGCCCGCACCCGCTGATCGACATGCGGCTCTTCTCCCGGGCGGCCTTCACCACCTCGGTCGGCTGCATCGTCATCGGCATGCTGGCCCTGGTCGGCCTGGAGCTCATCGCCGTCCAGTACCTTCAGCTCGTCCTCGGACTGAGCCCCCTGGAGACCGGGCTCCGGCTCCTGCCGCTCACCTTCGCCGCCATGGCGGCCGGTGCCACCGGCTCGTACACCCTGCGCAGGATCGGCCCGCGACGGATGGTCGGCTGGGGCTTCGTGCTCACCGCCGCCGCGGTGCTGCTGCTCACCTTCATGGGGCAGCACGACCGGCCGCTGCTGCTCACGGTGGGCTTCGTGCTGCTCGGCTTCGGCCTGCAGACCACGCTCTTCTCGGCGTACGAGTCGATGCTCAGCGAGGCACCGCAGCGGAGCGCGGGCGGCGCCGCCGCGATCGGCGAGACCTCGTACCAGCTCGGCGCCGGCATGGGCATCGCGCTGCTCGGCAGCGTGATGAACGCCGCGTACGCCCCCGGGCTCGCCTCGGTCCCCGGGGTGCCGGCGGAGGCGAGCAGCGCCGCTTCGAACTCCCTCGGCGAGGCCTACAAGGTCGCCGACCAGCTCGGCGGCACGGCGGGCACGGCCCTGCACCAGGCCGCCCGGCACGCCTTCGTGGACGGGCTGCACATCACGCTCTGCGTGAGCGCCGTCCTGCTGCTCGTCGGCGCGCTGATGGCCCGGCGACTGCCCCGGGTCATGGAGTGTCCGGCGGAAGCGGGGGAGTCGTACGAGGTGTACGCGTCGCCGGAGGTGGGCGAGCCGCCGACGGTGGACGGGGCGCACGCGGCGAGCCCCTCGGACGCTCCGGGCAAGCCGGCCGAGCCGCGGGTGCCCGCGACCCGGGAAGCGATCGAGCCCGCCGGCTCGGGACGTCCGGCGCACTGACCCGATTCCTCGGGTGGTGCCCGGTCGGGCCGGCGGACCCGCTCAGCTCTGGTTGAAGAAACCGTCCTGCGGACGCCGACGGGACTCTCCGCCGACGATCTGGGTGTCGGCGGGAGTGAGCAGGAAGACCCGCGTCGCCACGCGCTCGATCGAGCCGCGCAGACCGAAGGCGAGGCCTGCGGCGAAGTCGACCACGCGCTTGGCGTCGTGCGGCTCCATCCCGGTCAGGTTCACGATCACCGGAACACCGTCCCGGAAGAGCTCTCCGATGCCCCGGGCGTCCCGGAAGCCGTCGGGGGAGACGGTGGCGATCCGGCGGCCCTGATCCTGGGCGGTGTCCGTGGCCACCCGGACACGGGGGTCCGTCACCCAGGCGTCGCCGTTCTCGGCACCGTCGGCGTACTCGTCGTCGTAGTAACGCTCGTCGTTGTCCTCGACGAGTCCCAGCCAGGCACTTGCCTTGCGCACCGATCCCATGGACGCCTCCTTTCAGCGCGGTCACTTGTGGTTCCGCAATCCCTATCGTCGTCCATGATGCGGATCGCGCGCCAAGTGGATACACGGCGCGCAGGGGATTCGTGACGGTACTGGTGCAGAACGTGAGCGTCGATTTCTGGCGATACGTCAGGAATCTTGCGGTATGCGGGGCCTGACGGAGGGGTGTGCAACTTAAAATATGAAAGTCGGGCCAGAAGGGTGACGATGGGCGCGTACGGGTGAACGACGCGGCTCGCTACGATGCCGCGAAGCCGCTCGACGGCACTTCGTACGGCTCACGGGGGCACCTCATGTTCGGAATCGTCAGACCCTGCACGCACCGGCTCACCGACGGACTCAAAGTCGACTGGATGGCCCACCTCTGCGGCCTCTGCCTGGCGCTTCGGGCGGACCACGGGCAGTTCGCCCGGGTCGTCACCAACTATGACGGGCTCATCGTCTCGGTTCTGACGGAGGCTCAGACCGGCACGGTGGCGACCGGGCGGCGCACCGCGGGACCCTGCCCGCTGCGCGGGATGCGGACCGCGCCGGTGGCCCAGGGGGAGGGCGCGCGCCTCGCCGCCGCCGTCTCGCTCGTCCTCGCCTCCGCGAAGGTACGGGACCACGTCGCCGACCGGGACGGCCTGTTGGCGCGCAAGCCGGTCGCCCTGGCGGCCCGCCGTGTCGCCCGCTCTTGGGACCGGGCCGGGGCCAGGACCGGCCGCGCCCTCGGCTTCGACACCGCCGTCCTCGTCGACGCCGTCGACCGGCAGGCCGGGCTCGAGTCCCTCGCCGGCATCGGTACGCCGCTGCTCGCCGTCACCGAGCCGACCGAGACCGCGACCGCGGCCGCCTTCGCGCACACCGCCGTCCTCGCCGGGCGCCCGGGGAACGCCGCGCCGCTCGCCGAGGCGGGCCGGCTCTTCGGCCGCCTCGCCCACCTCCTCGACGCCGTCGAGGACCAGCCGGCCGACGCGGCGGCGGGCGCCTGGAACCCGCTCACCGCGACCGGCACCTCCCGGGAGGAGGCCCGCCGGCTCGCCGACGACGCCCTGCACGGCATCCGCCTCGCCCTGCGGGACGCCGAGTTCACCGACGGCAGGCTGGTCCACGTCCTGCTCGCCCACGAGCTCCGTACCTCGGTGGACCGCGCTTTCGGCACGACGAGCTGCTCGCACGGAGCGCCGGGGCAGGGGCCGGTGCACGGGCAGGGTCCGGTGCCGGGGAACCCGTACGCGCCCCACGGGCCGGGACCCGTCCCCGGCAACCCGTACGCCCCCGGCCCCGGCGGCCCGGGTGGACCCGGCGGGCCCTACGCCCCCGGCCCCGGTGGCCCCGGAGGTCCCGGCGGGCCGTTCCCGCCCGGGCCGCCGAACCGGCGCGGACTGATAGCCGGATGCGCCCTCTGGGTCGGCCTGGCCTGCACCTGCCAGATGTGCTGCGGGACCTTCGAGGACCCCTGGAGCCGGCAGCGGCGCGAGGGGCTCTGCCAGCAGTGCGACCCCGGCAGCTGCTGCGACTGCTGTGACTGCTGCAGCAACTGCTCCTCCTGCTGCGAGGGCGACGGCTGCTGCGGGGACTGCAGCTGCGGCTGCGACTGCTGACACCCCGTCGGCCCGGCGGGGACGCCCCACAGGCCCGGCGGGACGCCCGTCGGCCCGGCGGGACGCCCACCGGCCCGGCGGACACCCCGCCGGGCCGACGCACCCGCTACTTCGTCGGCGCCGGGATCTCCGGCGGGGTGATCTGCGACCGCTCGATGCCCGACTCCGTCACGCCCCACTTCTTCAGGATCCGGTCGTACGTCCCGTCGGCCTTCAGGCCGTTCACCGCCGCCTGGAAGGCCGGGGCGAGCGGGGTGCCCTTCTTGAAGGCGAAGCCGACGTCGAGCCGCCGGTACTCGTTGAGGAACTTCACGTTCTTCTGCTGCGTCACCGCGTACCGCACGCCGTTGATCGTGCTCATCACGACATCGCTGCGGCCCTGCTGGAGCGCCATCCAGACCGCTCCCGTCTCGTTGAAGACGTTCACCTCGTACGCCGGCTTCCCGGCCTCCGCGCACCGGCCCTTGTTCTGCTCCAGGGTCCGTTCGAAGGTGGTGCCGGCGCCGGTCGCGACCTTCAGGCCGCACAGCTGCGTGAGGTCGGTGACCGCCTTCAGCGGACTGTCGGCCCGGGTGGCGAAGCCCTGCCCGTCGTTGACGTACGTGACGAAGTCGATGGTCTTGCGCCGCTCCTCCGTCACCCCGAAGTTCCCGGTGCCCACGTCGTACTTGCCGCTGCCGAGCGCCGGCAGGATCGCCTCGAAGCCGACCGCCTCGCGCTTCACCTCCAGGCCGAGGGCCTTCGCCACGGCGCCCGTGAAGTCGGCGTCCACCCCGACCACGGTCCTGCCGTCGGGCAGGTAGGCCGAACTGGGCGGGGTCCCGACCGAGGCGGCGACCGTGAAACTGCCCCGCTGCCGGACGTCGGCCGGGAGCAGCTTCGCCGCGGCCTCGTTCTTCTTGACCGCCGAGACCACGTCCTCGGTGGGAAGCGTGCCCTTCGCGGCGCCCGGCGCTCCCGAGGCCCCGGCCGGAGCCGTCGTGGGCTCGCCCCCGGCGCAGGCGGTGAGCGTGAGCGCGGCCGCGGTGATCAGCGCGAAGCCGAGGGTCGTGCGGGCGGTGCCGGAACTCGTACGCGTGCTCATGGTTTCGGGTTCTCCAGGAATTTCTCGAACGGCAGGGGGCCGAGCGACTCGGGTGCGGCGGACACGTCGAAGAGCGGCCGGTAGCCGGTCGCCAGATAGAGGCCCCTGGCCTCCGGCTGGCGCCCGCCGGTCGTCAGATAGATGCGGGAGTAGCCGCGGGCGGCGGCCTCGCGTTCGAGCACGGTGAGGACGCGGCGGGCGAGCCCGCGCCTGCGGTGTGCCGAGTGGGTCCAGATCCTCTTCAGCTCGGCGGTGTGGTCGTCGTAGCGGCGGTACGCGCCTCCGGCCACGGGCCGGCCCTGCTCCATGAGGAGCAGGAAGGCGCCGTCGGGAGGGGCGAACTCGGTGGCCGGATAGAGGCTCAGATCGTGCGCGGAGCCGTACCGGGTCGTGTATTCGTACGCCAGCTCGTCGAGGAGCGGGCGGGCCAGGGGGTCGGTGGTCGTGGTCCGGTACACGGACAGCGCGAAGGTCATGACGGTCCTTCAGGGCGAAGGAGGACAAGCGGGGCAGAGCGAGGGGAGGGGAGAGCTCAGGCACTCACGAGGGGCCTGTGTGTGAAGGCGCCGCGGAAAACAGCACGCGGGCAGAGCAGGGCAGAGCGGAGGTCAGCTCAACAGGAAGAGGACCACACGCGACCGAAGTCGATGTGGGAGCGGGTGACCAGCTGCTGCGGATGCATGGCCCCAGTGGAACAGGCATCCGTTTCCGCGTCAACCACGATGAGACGCACGGCTCACCCTGTGGACACCCTTGACAGCAGGGCATGTTGACCGCATAGCCTCGAAGGGCGGATCGGGCTGAGGGGCCCGGATCCGTGCTCCGCCGCGTGTGAAGGCGCACTCCCGTGTTCGATCCGCCCTCTGGCATCCACGGAGCCTTCGCATGTCCGCGACCCTCGTCAAGATCCCCTCCACGGCCCCGCCGGCCGAGCCGCCTCCCCGAGTCGTCCCCACCCGCCGCGCCGGCCAGTGGACAGCGGCGGCCGCCGTCCTCGTCCTCCTCGGCCTCGGACTCCTCTCGGTCGTCCGCAACAAGGCCTTCCAGTGGGACGTCGTCGCCGAGTACTTCACCTCCGCGTCCGTCCTGCGCGGCCTCGGTCTCACCCTGTGGCTGACCGCCCTCGTCATGGCCCTCGGCTTCGTCCTCGGCACGCTGCTCGCCGTCCTCCGGATGTCCGCCAACCCCGTTCTGCGCGCGGTCAGTTGGGGGTACGTCTGGTTCTTCCGGTCCACCCCGATCCTGGTCCAGCTGCTCTTCTGGTTCAACATCGGCGCGCTCTACCCGACCGTCCTCGGCGTGCACACGGTCAACCTCCTCGGCCCCGTCTCCGTCGCCGTCATCGGCCTCACCCTGCACGAGGCCGCCTACGCCGCCGAGGTCGTGCGCGGCGGCATCCTCTCCGTCGACCGCGGCCAGATCGAGGCCGCCCAGTCCCTCGGCCTCGGCCGGTGGCGCAGGCTCACCCGGATCGTGCTCCCCCAGGCGATGCGCTCGATCGTCCCGCCCGCCGGAAACATGCTGATCGGCACCCTCAAGGGCACCTCGATCGTCTCCGTCATCGCCGTTCAGGACCTGCTCTACTCGACCCAGCTCGTCTACCACCGCACGTACGAGGTCATCCCGCTGCTCCTCGTCGCCACCCTCTGGTACGTGGCGGTGACCTCGGTCCTCAGCCTCGGCCAGCACTACGTCGAGCGGTACTACGCCCGCGGCACGGGCGGTGCCCGATGAGCCCCGCCCCCTCGGCATCCCCGACGCCCTCGATCGTCATCGTGGGCGCGGGGCCGCGCGGGACCGGCTTCCTCGAACGGCTCGCCGCCAACCTGCCCGAGCTGTACGGCGACGGCCCCCTCGACCTCCACCTCGTCGACCCGCACCCGCCGGGCCCGGGACGGATCTGGCGCACCGAACAGTCCCCGCTGCTCTGGATGAACTCCCAGGCCGAGGACGTCACCATGTTCACCGACGAGACCGTGCGGCTCGACGGGCCCGTCCTGCCCGGACCCACCCTCGCCGACTGGGCCGGCATCGAGGGCCGCACCTTCCCCACCCGCCCCCAGCAGGGCGCCTACCTGCGCTGGGTGTACGAGCGGGCCCTCGCCGCCCTGCCCGTCTCCGTCACCGTCCACGAGCACCGCACCTCCGCGCTGCGGATCGGCGGCCCCCGCGACGGACGCCAGCGGGTCTGGCTCGAGGCCGGCGCCGAGCCGCTCCTCGCCGACCTCGTCGTCCTCACCGTCGGCCACCTCGACGCCGAACCCGACCCGGAGCAGCGGGCGCTCGCCGGCTTCGCCGCCCGCCACCGGCTCGTCCACCTCCCGCCCGACTTCACCGCCGACAGCGACCTCTCCGCCCTGCCCGCCGGCGAGCCCGTCCTGGTCCGCGGCTTCGGCCTCGCCTTCGTCGACCTGATGGTGCTCCTCACCGAGGGCCGCGGCGGACGGTACGAGGGCGAGGGCGACGACCTCGTCTACGTACCCTCCGGCCGGGAGCCCGTGCTGCACGTCGGCTCGCGGCGGGGCGTCCCGTACCACTCGAAGATCGGGTACGCGCTCGACGGCGAACGGCCCCCGCTGCCCCGGTTCTTCGGGACCGAGCAGACCGACGCCCTCCTGGAACGGGACGGGCCGCTCGACTTCCGGCGCGACGTGTGGCCGCTCATCGACAAGGAGCTCGGCTGGGCCCACTACCACCGGCTCTTCTCCACCCACCCCGAGCGGACCTCCCTCGACCGGACCTCCTTCGAGGAGGCGTACGCGCAGGCGCCGCCGCGCAGTGCGGAGATCGCCGCGCTCGTCGCCGCGGCCGTCCCCGACCCCGCCGACCGGTTCGACCCGGACGCCCTCGACCACCCCCTCGACGGGGTCCGCTTCGTCTCCGCCGAGGCGCTCCAGCACGGCCTGCGCGACTACGTCACCGACGACCTGGCCCGCCGCCACGACCCCGCCCACAGCCCCGACGCCGCCGTCTTCGCGGCCCTCCTCTCCGTCTACGCCCAGCTCCTGAGCCTCGGCGGCCGCGTCGACCTGGGCGGCTGGTGGCACGGCTTCTTCAGCTACCTCGCCTCCGGCCCGCCCGGCCCCCGGCTGCGGCAGCTCCTCGCGCTCTCCCGCGCCGGCGTGGTCCGCTTCCTCGGACCCCAGGTCACCGTCGAGACCGACGAGGAGCGCGGGGTCTTCCGCGCCGCGTCCGCCGCCGTGCCGGGGGAGTGGACCGAGGCGCGCGCCCTCGTCGAGGCCCGGCTGCCCGACCCCACCCTGGAGCTCACCGGCAGCCCGCTGCTGCGCGCGCTGTACGAGGACGGGGCCCGGGCCACCGCCAGCGGACTCCTCGTCGTCGACCCCGCCGACGGCCGGATCCTGGAGCGCGACGGGCGCCCGCACCCGCGCCGCTTCGCGCTCGGCCCGCACACCACCGCCCGGGCGGGCGGGGCCTTCACCCGGCCCCGTACCGGCGGGATCGCCTTCGGGCAGAACGACATCGCCGCACGGGCCGCGCTGACCTTCCTGAGCGAGCAGGACGTCCGGAGCGACCGGAGTGACCGGGGCGACCGGAGCGACGACCGGGGCGTCCAGAGCGACCGGGCCGACCTGGCCGACCGGGGCGTCCTGAGCGACCAGGGCGGCCGGAGCTGTCGTCGTCCGGCCCCGCTGAGCGCCTGATCCGCGCTCCCCCTTCAGCCTCCCGACCCGTTCCCGAGGAACCGCCATGGCTCTCACCAGCGATCCACCCTCCACCGCCACCCTCACGAAGGACCCGACCGCCACCGCCACGCCCCCGGCACCCGCCGAGCTCGTGGTCGTCCCCGTGCGCCACCCCTGGCGCTGGGTGGCCGTCGCCGCCACCGCCGTCCTGCTCGTGCAGTTCGCCCACGGCCTCGTCACCAACCCCGGCTGGGAGTGGGACGTCTTCGCCGCCTTCTTCACCACCGAGACGATCCTCCAGGCCGTCTGGGTCACCCTCCAGCTCACCTTCTACGGCACGGCCCTCGGCTTCGCCATCGGCATCGTGCTGGCCTTCATGCGCCTCTCGGCCAACCCGTTCCTGCGCTCGGTCGCCTTCGGCTACATCTGGGCCTTCCGCTCCATCCCGCTCATCGTCCAGCTGCTCTTCTGGTTCAACCTCGCCTACCTCTACAAGGAGTTGAGCATCGGCATCCCCTTCGGGCCGAGCTTCCTCTCCTTCGACACGATGGGCCTCGTCGGCGAGATGAGCGCCGCCGTCCTCGGGCTCGCCCTCCACCAGGCGGCCTACGCGGCGGAGATCGTCCGGGGCGGCGTACTCGCCGTGGACGAGGGCCAGTCGGAGGCGGCGGCCTCCCTCGGCATCCCGAAATTCCGGCAGCTGCGGCGGATCGTGCTGCCGCAGGCGATGCGCTCGATCCTGCCCAACGCCGCCAACGAGATCATCTCGCTCTTCAAGGGCACCTCGATCGTCTCGGTCATGGCGATCGGCGAACTCTTCTACCAGGTGCAGGTCGTCTACGGCCGCAACGGACGGGTCGTCCCGCTCCTCATGGTCGCCACCGCCTGGTACGTCCTGCTCACCACCGCGCTCTCCGTCGTCCAGCACTACGTCGAACGCCACTACGCGAAGGGGAGCGCCCGATGAGCTCCGCGACCACCACCGTCCCCGAGGCCACCACCGCCAAGGTCGAGATCCGCTCCGTCCACAAGAACTTCGGCGCGCTCCACGTCCTGCGCGGCATCGACCTCGACGTCCGGGCGGGTGAGGTCACCGTCGTCCTCGGCCCCTCGGGCTCCGGCAAGTCGACCCTCCTGCGGACCATCAACCACCTGGAGAAGGTCGACAGCGGCACGGTCAGCGTCGACGGCACCCTCGTCGGCTACCGCCGCTCCGGGAACAAGCTCTACGAGCTGCGGGAGCGCGACATCCTCAAGCAGCGCACCCGGATCGGCTTCGTCTTCCAGAACTTCCACCTCTTCCCGCACCTGACCGTCCTGGAGAACATCGTCGAGGCCCCCGTCTCGGCCCTGAAGCGCCCCCGCAAGGAGGCCGAGGCCGCGGCCCGGAAGCTGCTCGACCGCGTCGGACTCGCCGACAAGGCGGAGGCGTACCCCAAGCAGCTCTCCGGCGGACAGCAGCAGCGGGTCGCCATCGCCCGCGCGCTCGCCCTGGAACCGGGGCTGCTCCTCTTCGACGAGCCGACCTCCGCGCTCGACCCCGAACTGGTCGGCGAGGTCCTCGACGTCATCAAGGACCTGGCCGCCACCGGCACGACCATGATCGTCGTCACGCACGAGATCGGCTTCGCCCGCGAGGTCGCCGACACCGTGGTCTTCATGGACGAGGGCCGGATCGTCGAGCAGGGTCCGCCGGCCGAGGTGCTCGACAGCCCACGCCACGAGCGCACCCGCGCCTTCCTCTCCAAGGTCCTCTGACCGCCCGTCTCCTTCTTCTCCCCTTCCCTTCTCTTCCGCACCAGGAGTCCCGTCATGAAGTCCCGTCGCGCCGTCCTCACCGCCCTCGCCTCGCTCACCGCCCTCGGGGTCCTCACCGCCTGCGGCGCGGGGGACGCCGCCACCGCCGACATCAAGCCCGAGGGGCAGAAGGGGAGCGGCATCAACGTGGGCCCGGACCAGAAGCGCGTCCACACCGCCAAGGTCGAGGCCATCGCCGCCCAGGTGCCCGAGGCCGTCCGCAAGAGAGGCACGCTCGTCATCGGAGTCTCCGCGAACAGCAGTCCGCCGCTCGCCTTCCGCGCCACCGACGACAAGACGCTGATCGGCACCGAGCTCGACCTCGCGACGCTGGTGGCCGACACCCTCGGCCTGAAGCCCCAGTTCGAGCCGGTCTCCTGGGAGAACCTCTTCGTCGGCCTCGACAGCGGCAAGTACGACGCCGTCTTCTCCAACGTCACCGTGACCGAGGAGCGCAAGGACAAGTACGACTTCGCCACCTACCGCCTCGACGACCTCGCCTTCGAGGCGAAGAAGGGCTCCGGCTGGACGGTGAAGGGCCCCGAGGACGTGGCGGGGAAGAAGATCGCCGTCGGCTCCGGCACCAACCAGGAGAAGATCCTCGTCGACTGGTCCGCGCAGAACGAGAAGGCGGGCCGCAAGGGCGTCGAGATCTCGTACTTCCAGAACACCAGCGACTACTACCTGGCCCTCCAGTCCGGCCGGATCGACGGCTACCTCGGCCCCAACCCCGTCGTCGCCTACCACGTGGCCTCGGCCGGACAGACCGAGGTCGCCGGGAAGTTCTCCGGCGCGGGCGCCGGGCTCCAGGGCAAGATCGCGGCCACCACGAAGAAGGGCAGCGGCCTCGTCGCCGCCTACGGGGCCGCGATCGACCACATCGTCGGGAACGGCACCTACGCCGAGGTGCTCAAGCGCTGGGGTCTGGGCAGCGAGGCCGTGGAGAAGTCGGAGATCAACCCGCCCGGCCTGCCCCGCACCAAGAACTGACCCACGGCGCGCCCCGGGCTTCCGCAGCCCGTATGAAAAGGTGGAACACCATGAGCACGGATCCGCAGCAGGACTGGCAGCACTGGCACGAGCAGCGCGAGGCGGCGGTCGCCTCCTCGTACGGCCCGCTCTCCCTCACGGGCACGCACTGGCTCTCGGATCACCCGGAGGGTCGAATTCCGGCCGTTCCCGGCGAGTGGCGGGAGGACGGCGACGAGGTGGTCCTGACGGCGGACGCGGAGGACGCGATCACCGTCGACGGGAAGCCCTTCACCGGCACCGTACGCCTCACCGCCGACCACGCCCCGATCCACGAGTCCCGGGTCGAGTCGGCCGGCCGGCGGCTCGTCGTCCTGCGGCGCGAAGGGCTCTGGGCCGTACGGGACTTCGACCCCGGCTCCGAGGCCCGCACCGCCTTCCGGGGCATCGAGGCCACCCCGTACGACGAGCGCTGGGTCGTGCCCGGCGTCTTCCGTCCGTACGAGGAGACGCGCAGCGTGCGGGTCGAGAACGCCGACGGCCGGGAGCGCGGCCTCGGGCTCGCCGGCGAGCTGGCCTTCGAGCTGCACGGCGGCGAGCACACCCTCCAGGTGGCCGTCGAGGACGACGGCTCGCTGTGGACGGTCTTCGCGGACGCCACCAGCGGCCGGGACAGCTACCGCTTCCGCTTCCTGCGGCCGGCGGCCCCGGCGGCGGACGGCTCGGTGACGGTGGACTTCAACCGCGCGCTGCTCCCGCCGTGCGCCTTCGCCGACCACTTCATCTGCCCCTTCCCGCCGCCGGGCAACACGCTCGACACCGCGGTGCCGGCGGGGGAGCGGCGGCTGAACCCCGCCTGAGCAGGGGCTTCTGCAGGACGTACGGAGCGAAAGGGCGCCCCCGGCCACGACGGCCGGGGGCGCCCGTGCGTCCGGCGGTCTTGTGCGTCCGCTCCACGGGGGTCACTATCGCTCACGGTGCATGTCAGGAACACGTCATCTGACGGCGCCTCACGGGCCCGCTACCCACGGGCCACTCCGCTTTTCCCAGAAGGAGAACTGTGAGGAGCAAAGTGAGGAACACCACCACCCGAATGCTCGCGCTCGCCGCGGGGCTCGCCGCCGTGACGGCCCTCGGACTCCCGGGTGCCCAGGCGGCCCCCGTCCCCGCCCCGGCCGGAGCGGCCCAGCTCGCCCGCGCCGACGCCGCCGTCGACGCCGCCGGGGTCGGCGGCACCGCCTGGTACGTGGACAGAGCCGCGGGCCGGGTCGTCGTCACCGCCGACTCCACCGTCACCGACGCGGGGATCGCGAAGATCCGCGCGGCGGCCGGCACCGACGCCGGAGCCCTGCGCGTCCAGCGCACCGCCGGCGTCTTCAAGCCCCTGCTCGGGGCGGGCGACGCCATCTACGGCAGCGGCTACCGCTGCTCGCTCGGCTTCAACGTGCGCAGCGGCAGCACGTACTACTTCCTCACCGCCGGCCACTGCGGCAACGTCGCCAACACGTGGTACGCCAACTCGGCGCAGTCCACCCTGATCGGCGCCACCGTGGGCTCCAGCTTCCCCGGCAACGACTACGCGCTCGTCCGCTACGACAACACCTCGCTCAGCCACACCGGTGGCTTCACCGCCGCAGACGCCTACGTGGGCGAGTCGGTCAAGCGCTCCGGCTCCACCACGGGAACCCGCAGCGGTACGGTCACGGGCCTCGACGCCACCGTCCACTACTCCGGCGGCGGCACCGTCCGCGGCATGATCCAGACCAACGTCTGCGCCGAGCCCGGCGACTCCGGGGGCGCGCTCTACGACGGCACCAAGGCGCTCGGCATCACCTCGGGCGGCAGCGGCAACTGCTCCACCGGCGGCACGACCTTCTACCAGCCGGTGCCGGAGGCCCTCGCCAAGTACAAGGTCAGCCTCTACTAGACCGCTGCAACTCCCGTTCCGGCAAGGCCTGTCGAAGGCCGTGCGACCGAAACGCGCCCTTGCGGCCGGAAGTCGTACGGCCCGAGACTCCCCCACAGCGCAGGCCCCCCGGGCCGCGCCTCACGGGCCCGGCACCCCACGGCGGGCCCCCGATTCCCCTCTGGAGGAACGAGAAGTGAGGACCACGCGCACCACCCCCACGAGAACCGTCCGGCTGCTCGCCGTCGTCGCCGGTCTCGCCGCCGCCGCGGCACTCGCCGTCCCCACCGCGAGCGCCGACTCCGCGCAGACCTTCGGCGCCGAGCGGCTCTCGGCCGCGAGCGACGCCGTGCTCGCCGCCGACGTGGCCGGCACCGCCTGGCACATCGACACCGCCACCGGGAAGGTCGTCGTCACCGCCGACTCCACCGTCTCCCCGGCCGAGATCGCCGCGATCAAGCGGCAGGCCGGCGCCGACGCCGGTGCCATCAAGGTCGAGCGGACCCCCGGCAGGTTCACCAAGCTGATCTCCGGCGGCGACGCGATCTACGCCGACGGCGGCTGGCGCTGCTCCCTGGGCTTCAACGTCCGGGACAGCGCGGGCGCCTACTACTTCCTCACCGCCGGTCACTGCACCGACGGCGCGGGAACCTGGTACTCCAACTCCTCGCGGTCGACCGTCCTCGGCACCACGGCCGGGTCGAGCTTCCCGACCAACGACTACGGCATCGTCCGCTACACCAACTCCACGGTCACCAAGTCCGGCACCGTCGGCAGCGTGGACATCACCAGCGCCGCCAACGCGACCGTCGGCATGTCGGTCACCCGCAGGGGCTCCACCACCGGCACCCACAGCGGCTCGGTGACCGGCCTCAACGCCACCGTCAACTACGGCGGCGGGGACATCGTCTACGGCATGATCCGCACGAACGTCTGCGCCGAGCCGGGCGACTCCGGCGGCCCGCTGTACTCCGGCAGCCGGGCCATCGGCCTCACCTCGGGCGGCAGCGGCAACTGCTCCTCGGGCGGCACGACCTTCTTCCAGCCGGTGACGGAGGCGCTGAGCGCGTACGGGGTCAGCGTCTTCTAGGCGCCCCCTGGCCTTCGCGGGCCCGTGCGGAGCACCATGGTCACAGTCGAGGCACCCGGCCGCACTCCGGCCGGGTGCCTTCCGCGACCATGGGGGGAGTCGTACGTGAGCGTCGTCAGGAACGGTGGGCCGATACCCGCCTCCGATGCCCAACGACGGGTGCGCCGAAGCCCGTTGCTCTTCACGGCGCCGATCGTGCTCCTCGTGCTGCTGACGCTGGTGCTGGGCTGGGAGATCGTCCGGGCCAACATGTCGGCGGAGGCGCGGACCGATTGGCCCTGGCGGCTCCAGGTGCTCGACATGGAGCCGCTGGGCAGCCTCCTCGCGGTGGCGGCCGGCGCGGTCCTCGCCCGGGCCCAGTACGCCCGTACCGTACGGCCGTTCCTCGGCTGGCGGTCGGACTGGTCCGCCGGGAATCTGCGGGGCGGCGTGCCCGAGTGGCAGGTCGGCCTGCTCAACGGCGGCTCGCACACGGTGATGGTGGAGGAGTACGCCTGCCTGGTCGTCCTGCGGGGCGAGCCCGGGCCCACCGCCGCGCCGTGGACGGACGTCCAGGGCGCGGCGGCGGTGCTGACCGCGGCCGGGCTCACCGCGGGCGAGGACTTCCAGCTGGTCATGGTGGGCAACTTCCCGCTCGTGGGCACGGGAACCTACGAGACGATGATGCTGGGGGCGTTCTCCCAGCGCTTCGTCGACCGGGTCGAGGCCCTGTACCTCAAAGTCCGGGTGGCCGACACCGTGGGCGACAGCCACGAGCGGATCCTGGACGCGCTCAAGGGCGCGCGGTCGAGCGCGTATCAGCGCCCGGCCCCCTGACCGTCCGCCCGCTCGCACCACGCGAGGGCCTCGGGCAGCGCGTACTGGGCGGCGAAGTGACCGGCGTCCGGTACGAGGACGAGCTCGGCCCCCGGGATCCGCCCGGCCAGCCAGCGGGTGTGACCGACGGGGGAGAAGGCGTCGTCGAGGCCGTGCCACAGCAGGACGGGCACGGTGACCGCGGCGACGTCGAAGCCCCACGGGCGGACGAAGGCCAGGCAGTCGTCCAGCCAGCCGTGGTGGGAGACGCGCAGCGCCTCGCGGTAGGTGCGCAGCAGCACCGTGCGCACCCGCGGATCCTCGACGACCGGCAGGTCGTGCGGGGAGAGCTCGGCCCGCAGATCCTCGATCAGCCGGGCCGGGTCCCGCCGGATCGCGGCGGCGCGGGCCGCGAGGTCCCGGTCGAGGCCGCCGGGGTCCCGGCCGTCCAGGTGGGCGTGGGCCCGGCCGTACTCCTCGACGTTGAACGGGGTCATGTCGCCGAGCCAGTCGAGGCCGGCCGCGTCCGGGGGAGCGAGCCCCACCAGGACGGCGGCCGCCCGGACCCGGTCGGGCAGCAGGGCGGCGCAGGCGAGCGCGTGGGGGCCGCCGCCGGACCGGCCGACGACGGCGAAGCGGTCCACGCCGAAGGCGTCGGCGACGGCGGCCGCGTCCCGGGCGGCGTCGGCGACCAGGCGGCCGGGGCTGCGGTCGGAGTCCCCGTACCCGGGGCGGTCGTAGGAGAGGAAGCGGACGCCGGGGTGCCGGTCGGCGGTGTCGGGCAGCGCCGTGCCGAGGCGGGTGCCGGGCGTCCCGTGGAACAGCAGTACGGGGGTCCCCGAGGGGTTCCCCCATTCCTCGGCCACCAGGAGGCGGCCGTCGTCGGTGCGCACTCGTTTTCCCATGGCCCGGGAGCGTAGTGGCGAAATTCTTGTGAAAGTTTTCACAAGCTCTCAAGGGGCTTTGGTCCCGAGGTATCCACGCAGGTCACGGGTGGTTCTGTGGGCTTCATGTCGATCTTCGAAGGTCTTTCGTCCTGATCGCCGAGGGCTTTCTCGGACCCTTTTCGGCCACCCTCGGGTGTCGAATGAAGACAACGGAAAAAGGGACCGATGAAGGAGTACCCGCCATGGAGGCCAAGGAGATGGTGGACGGACTGGTCCGGGGCGCGCTCGCGGCGCTCGACCGGTTCGAGACCTTCGACCAGGAGCAGGTCGACCACATCGTGAAGAAGGCCTCGCTCGCCGCGCTGAGCGCGCACGGCGAACCGGCGAAGCTCGCCGTCGAGGAGACCGGGCGCGGCCTCTTCGAGGACAAGGCCGTCAAGAACCTCTTCGCCTGCGAGCACGTCACCCACTCGATGGCCGGCCTGAAGACCGCCGGGGTCATCCGCCGCGACGAGCTGAACGGCATCACCGAGATCGCCGAACCCGTCGGCGTCGTCTGCGCGATGACCCCCGTCACCAACCCCACCTCGACGACGGTCTTCAAGGCGCTCATCGCCCTCAAGACCCGCAACCCCATCGTCTTCGCCTTCCACCCCTCCGCGCAGAAGTGCTCGGCCGAGGCCGCCAGGATCGTCCGCGACGCCGCCGTCGCCGCCGGGGCGCCCGAGGACTGCGTGCAGTGGGTCGAGGAGCCCTCCATGGAGGCCACCGGCCTCCTCATGAACCACGAAGGCGTCTCCACCATCCTCGCCACCGGCGGCAACGCGATGGTCAGGGCCGCCTACTCGTGCGGCAAGCCCGCCCTCGGCGTCGGCGCCGGAAACGTCCCCGCGTACGTCACCCGGAGCGGCAGGCTCCAGCGCGCCGTCCACGACATCGTGCTCTCCAAGGCCTTCGACAACGGCATGATCTGCGCCTCCGAGCAGGCCGTGATCCTCGACGAGGAGGTGTACGAGGAGGGCATCGCCGAGTTCGAGCGGCTCGGCGCCTACGTCGTCACCGCCGCCGAGAAGACCAAGCTGGAGGAGTACGTCTTCGGCACCACCGCCTACGCCACCAACTGCGGCGGAGCCAGGCTCAACGCGGCCGTCGTCGGCAAGTCCCCGCGGTGGATCGCCGAACAGGCCGGCTTCGAGGTCCCCGAGAACACCTCGATCCTCCTCGCCGAATGCGCCGAGGTCGGCGAGGGCGAACCGCTGACCCGCGAGAAGCTCTCCCCGATCCTGGCCGCCCTCAGGGCCGACTCCACCGAGCACGGCCTCGAACTCTCCGCCCGCATGGTCGAGTTCCACGGCCTCGGCCACAGTGCCGCGATCCACACCGAGGACGAGGAGCTCGCCGAGGAGTTCGGCAAGCGCGTCAAGGCGATCCGCGTCATCGTCAACGCCCCCTCCACCTTCGGCGGCATCGGCGACGTCTACAACGCCTTCCTGCCCTCGCTCACGCTCGGCTGCGGCTCGTACGGACACAACTCCGTGTCGAACAACGTCACCGCGGTCAACCTGATCAACGTCAAGCGGATCGGACGGCGCAACACCAACATGCAGTGGTACAAGGTTCCGCCGAAGATCTACTTCGAGCGCAATGCCATCCGCTACCTCGGCGAGATGGAGGGCCTGAAGAGGGTCACGATCGTCACCGACCGGACCATGGGCGAGATCGGCTTCGTCCAGAAGGTCACCGACATCCTCAACGGCCGCGAGGAACCGGTCGTGATCCAGGTCATCGACTCCGTCGAGCCCAACCCCGAGCTCGCCACCGTCCAGGCCGGCGCCGCCGCCATGCGGGAGTTCCGCCCGGACACCATCGTCGCCCTCGGCGGCGGCTCCCCGATGGACGCGGCGAAGATCATGTGGCTGATGTACGAGCGGCCCGAGGTCGAGTTCGCGGACACGAAGGAGAAGTTCTTCGACATCCGCAAGCGCGCCTACCGCTTCCCGAAGCTGGGGGAGAAGGCGAAGCTGGTCGCGATCCCGACCACCTCGGGCACGGGCAGCGAGGTCACCCCCTTCGCGGTGATCTCCGACCCCGAGGCCGCGCAGAAGTACCCGCTCGCCGACTACGCGCTCACCCCCGACGTCGCCATCGTCGACCCGGTCCTTCCGCTGCACCTCCCGGCCACCGTCACCGCCGACTCCGGCTTCGACGCCCTGACCCACGCCACCGAGGCGTACGTCTCCGCCTACGCCAACGACTTCACCGACGGCCAGTGCCTCCAGGCGATCAAGCTGATCTTCCGGAACCTGGAGACCTGCGTGACGCAGGGCGCCAAGGCGCCCGAGGCCCGCGAGAAGATGCACAACGCGTCCACCATCGCCGGCATGGCCTTCGCCAACGCCTTCCTCGGCCTGGTCCACGCCATGGCCCACACCCTCGGCAACACCTTCCACGTCGCCCACGGCCGCACCAACGCGCTGCTGCTCCCGCACGTGATCCGCCACAACGGCACCGTCACCCACAAGGCCGTGCCGTGGCCGAAGGCCGAGGTCTACCGGGCCCCCGAGCGCTTCCAGGAGATCGCGCGGATGCTCGGCCTGCCGGCCGCGACGCCGGAGGAGGGCGTGGAGTCCTACGCCCGCGCCGTCGAGGAGCTCCGAGAGCGGTGCGGCATCCCCGCCTCCTTCCAGGAGGAGGGCGTCGACGAGGCGGCCTTCCTGGAGGCCCTGCCGCAGCAGGCCATGAACGCCTACGCCGACCAGTGCGCGCCGGCCAACCCGCGGATGCCGATGATCGACGACATGAAGGAACTGATGACCCGGGCGTACTACGGCAAGTAGCCGCCGCACGCCGTACGTCGCACGCCGTACGGATGCGAAGGCCGCCCCGCGCGAGGAAGCGCGGGGCGGCCTTGTGTCGCGTGTACGTCTCAGAGGGAGCGGGCGAACTCCAGCCGGTCGGCGAAGTTCACGTACCCGGCCCGTTCGAAGGCCTTGGCCATCGCCACGTTCGCGGCGTCGCAGTCGCCGCGGATCTCCGTGGCCCCGGCGGCGGCCAGGACGCGCGTGCCCCGGACGACGACGGAGGTGGCGTACCCCTTGCCGCGGTGGGCGGGCGTGACGCCGACGAAACCGATCACCGCGACGCTGGGGTTCTCGGCGGGGAGGCTGATCACGGCGACGGTGCCGTCCGCGTCGTAGCCGAGCTCCCACCACTCGGGCTCGTACTTCAGCTCGGCCGTCTCCTCGAAGAGGAGCTCGGCCGCGCGGCGGGCGCCGTGCTGCCGTACGTCGGCCGCGAGCCGGGCGTCGGCGGTGTCCGCGAGCAGCTCGGCGAGGGCCGCGACGAAGGGCTCGCGGCCGAGCTCGGCGAGCGAACGGAAGGTCAGCCGGGGGTCGTCGGCGGGCTGCCCGCCCGGTGCGCCGGGGGTGCCGAGGCTGAACCGGCGGCCGTCGCGGACCACGCCGTAACCGGACGCCCGCAGCAGCTCGCCCCGGCGCTCCGGGTTCCGCTGGAACTGCGGGGCCTGGGCGGGGGAGTCGACGACGTGCTCCAGCTCCTTCGCGCCCAGCTCCCGGGCCTTGGCGGCCGCCGCGTCGAGCAGGGCCGCCGCGGTCTCCGGGGCGTCCTCCGGTACCTCGAACAGTACGAAGGCGAGAGGGACTTCGTGCCCCGGGATGGTCCACAGCACCACGCTGCCGGTGAGCCGCCCGTCACCGTCCTCGGCGACCAGGCACCACTCGGGCCTGGTGCACGCGCTGTCGAGGAGCTGGGCGAGGTACGCGCGGGTGGCGGCGTTGCGCTCGGGGTCGTCGGGGTGTTCGACCAGGGCGGGAAGTTCGTCGGGACGGGCGGAGCGGACCAATGTCACAGAGAACCTTGTCAGTTCGGGGATCGGTGGGCGATGCCCCGTGAGGGTATGGGGTGCGTGCGCCGGTGACCAGTCATTTTCGAGCACTCGCCGCTCAGCGGGCCGGGGCCTCGCCCGTGGCGTCGACTTCCGTGGCGATCGGCTCCGCATCGGGCTTGCGCTTCAGCGAGGACATCACCAGGGTGACCACCGAGCCGACGACCGCCCAGGCCGAGAGGACCAGCATCGAGCCGGTCATGTCGTTGCCCTTGAAGTACGCGATCGAGCGCGCCGCCCAGGTGCCCGCGCCCGGCGGCAGCCACGGACCGATCGCCTCCCAGAACGGGGGCAGCATCGGCAGCGGGAAGGCACCGCCCGCGCTCGGGTTGCCCGCGACCACGATGAGGAGGATCGCCAGGCCGATGCCGACGATCCCGAAGACCGACTGCAGGGCGAGGGTGGCGGCGCCGACGGCGAAGACGACCAGGGTGCCCAGACCCCACAGGGCGGCGACGCTGCCGGGCAGGGCGCCCAGGATCGGGCCGACGATGATCGCGCCGCCGAGGCCGCCGAGGACCGCGTAGAGCGCGAGGACGCCGAGGCGGATGATCGCGCGCTCGCGGTTCGCGGGCCGGGAGCCCGCGCTGATCGCCAGGATCGCGGCGCAGATGTAGCCGCCGACGCACCAGCCGACGACGAGGTAGAAGGCGGAGAGTCCGTCGAAGTCCTCCGCGGACGCGGGGGCCACGTCGACCGTCCGCACGGTGCGCTGCTGGGTCGCCTCGACCTTGGTGAAGATCGCCTCCAGGGCGGAGGAGAGGACGGTGCCGCCGCCGGAGGCGACGAGCAGGGTGTCGGTGCGGCCGGTGGGGTCGACGACGAGGGCCCCGTCGATGTCCCGGTTCAGGATCTGCTCCCGGGCCTCGGCCTCGTCGGTGACGGTCCTCGGGTCGATCGGCGCGCCGGGGAGCTTCTCCAGCTGCCCGACGAGCCGGGCGGAGACCTGTGGGGGAGCGACGACGCCGAAGGGCACGTCCCTCGGCTTCGGGTGGTGCAGGGCCCCGACGTACGAGGTGATGAACAGGAGCTGGAGGGCGAAGACGCCGACGACGAGCAGGGCGGCTCGGGGGGTGACGGCGCTTTTCAGTTCATCGACGAGACTCATGCCCCCCAGGTTCCGGGGCGAAGGGTGTTTCCGCAGGTGGGAGGGGGCCGAATGGCTGACTCGGAGAGCGGTGGGGTGTCACCCGTGCGGGTTATCGTACGCACGTTCGAAATGAGTTAGGGTGGGAGCGAGGGGGTGGGAACGTACGTACGAATTCGATGCGGGAGCCGGGAGGTGCGCCATGCCGGGATTCACGCACCTGCACACCGCGTCGGGCTACTCCCTGCGCTACGGCGCCTCCCACCCCGAACGACTGGCCGCGCGTGCCGCCGAGCGCGGCATGGACGCGCTCGCCCTGACCGACCGCGACACCCTCGCGGGCACGATCCGCTTCGCCAAGGCGTGCGCGAAGGTGGGGGTCCGCCCGCTGTTCGGCGTGGACCTCGGGTACGAGCCGACGGTGCGGGAGCGGACGTCCGGCGGCCCGCAGGACGTCCGGCGCGCGCCCGTCCGCGGCGGGGCCTTCGTCGACGAGTCCGCGCCCCGCGCCCTCTTCCTCGCCCGCTCCCGCACCGGCTGGGCCTCCCTCTGCGCGATGATCACCGCCGCCCACGCCGGGGGAGCGGAGCGGCCCCTGCTGCCCTGGTCCGCCCTGTGCGACGACGACGTCTTCGTCCTGCTCGGCCCCGAGTCCGACGTCGGCCGCGCCCTCGCCGCCGGCCGCCCCGACCGGGCCGCCCGGCTGCTCGCCCCCTGGCGCGAGCGGTACGGCGACGCGCTGCGCCTCGCGGCCGTCGACCACGGCCGCACCGGCACCGGGCCCGGCTCCCTGCGGCTCGCCGCCCGTACCGTCGGCTTCGCCGCCGAGCAGGGCGTCCTGCCGGTCATCGACAACGCCGTCCGGTACGCCGACCCCGGCCAGGGCCCGGTCGCCGACGTCCTCGACTCCGCCCGCCGTCTCGTCCCCGTCGACCCCCGCAAGGAGCTCGACAGCGGCGAGGCCTGGCTCAAGGGCGCCGGCGAGATGCTGGCCGCCGCCGAGCGGATCGTCGAGGCCGCCGGCTTCCGCCGGGACACCGCCCACCGGCTCCTCGAACGGACCGCGGCGGTCGCCGCCGCCTGCCTGGTCGACCCCGAGGACGACCTCGGCATCGGCTCCGCCCACTTCCCCGAAGCGCACCTCGTCGGCGCCGAGCACCGCACCGCCCAGCGCGTCCTCACCTCCCGGGCCGCCGCCGGCATGATCCTCAAGGGGTACGAGAAACGGGGCGCCTACTGGGACCGGATGCACCGCGAACTGGATGTCATCGCCCACCACCGGTTCGCCACCTACTTCCTGACGGTCGCCCAGGTCGTCGACGACGTCCGGGGCATGGGGATCCGGGTCGCCGCCCGCGGCTCCGGCGCCGGCTCCCTCGTCAACCACCTCCTCGGCATCGCCCACGCCGACCCGGTCGAGCACGGCCTCCTGATGGAACGCTTCCTCTCCAAGCGCCGCATCGCCCTGCCCGACATCGACATCGACGTGGAGTCCGCCCGCCGCCTGGAGGTCTACCGGGCGATCATCGGCCGCTTCGGCACCGCGCGCGTCGCCACCGTCTCCATGCCCGAGACCTACCGGGTCCGCCACGCGGTACGGGACGTGGGCGCGGCCCTCTCCCTGGACCCCGCCGAGACCGACCGGATCGCCAAGGCCTTCCCGCACATCCGCGCCCGCGATGCCCTCGCCGCCCTCGACGAACTGCCCGAACTGCGCGAACTCGCGGGCGAGCGAGAGAAGTTCGGAAAGCTCTGGGAGCTGGTCGAGGCCCTCGACGCGCTCCCACGCGGCACCGCCATGCACCCCTGCGGGGTCCTGCTCTCGGACGCCTCGCTGCTCACCCGTACCCCCGTGGTGCCCACCAGCGGCGAGGGCTTCCCCATGTCCCAGTTCGACAAGGAGGACGTGGAGGACCTCGGGCTGCTCAAGCTCGACGTCCTCGGGGTGCGGATGCAGTCCGCGATGGCCCATGCCGTCGCCGAGGTCGAGCGGGCCACCGGCACCCGCCCGGACATCGACGCCGTCCCGGAGGGCGACCCCGAGACGTACCGGCTCATCCGCTCCACCGAGACCCTCGGCTGCTTCCAGATCGAGTCGCCGGGCCAGCGCGACCTGGTCGGCCGGCTCCAGCCCGCGACCTTCCACGACCTCGTCGTCGACATCTCGCTCTTCCGGCCGGGCCCGGTCGCCGCCGACATGGTCCGCCCCTTCATCGAGGCCCGGCACGGCCGCGCCCCCGTCCGCTACCCGCACCCCGACCTGGAGGAGACCCTGCGGGAGACGTACGGCGTGGTCGTCTTCCACGAGCAGATCATCGAGATCGTGCGGATCATGACCGGCTGCGGCCGCGACGAGGCCGACCAGGTGCGGCGCGGGCTCTCGGACGCCGAGTCGCAGGGGCGGATCAAGCTCTGGTTCGCCCGGGAGGCCTCCGCGCGCGGATACGGGGACGAGGTCGTCGCCCGTACCTGGGAGATCGTCGCGGCCTTCGGCTCGTACGGCTTCTGCAAGGCGCACGCCGTCGCCTTCGCCGTGCCGACGTACCAGTCCGCCTGGCTCAAGGCGCACCACCCGGCCGCCTTCTACGCCGGGCTGCTCACCCACGACCCCGGCATGTACCCGAAGCGGCTGCTGCTCGCGGACGCGCGGCGGCGGGGGGTGCCGGTGCTGCCGCTGGACGTGAACAGGTCGGCGGTCGCTCACCGTATCGAACTGGTGTCTGATTCTCCTGTGCGGTGGGGGCTCCGGCTGGGCCTCGTCGACGTGCACGGCATCAGCGAGGCCGAGAGCGCCCGCATCGAGGCCGGGCAGCCGTACGCCTCCCTCCTCGACTTCTGGGAGCGGGCCCGCCCCCGCACCCCCGTCGCCGAACGGCTCGCCCAGGTAGGCGCGTTGGACGCCTTCGGCGCCAACCGCCGCGACCTTCTGCTCCACCTCACCGAACTCCGGCGCATCCACCGGGGAGCCGCCTCCCACGGCGGTCAACTCCCGCTCGCCCAAGGCGGGAAGACCGCCCCCGTCGGCCTGCCCGACCTCGACGACACGGAACGCCTCAGCGCCGAGCTCGGCATCCTCGGCATGGACGCCTCCCGCCACCTCATGGACGACCACCACGCCTTCCTCCGCGAACTCGGCGTCGTCTCCGCCCAGCGGCTCCGCGACACCCCCCACGGCAGGACCGTCCTGGTCGCGGGTGCCAAGGCCGCCACCCAGACCCCGCCGATCCGCTCCGGGAAGCGGGTCATCTTCAGCACGCTCGACGACGGCACCGGCCTGGTCGACCTGGCCTTCTTCGACGACGCCCACGAGCGCTGCGCCCACACCGTCTTCCACTCCTGGCTGCTCCTGGTCCGGGGCGTGGTGCAGCGGCGCGGCCCGCGCAGCCTCAGCGTGGTCGGCTCGGCCGCCTGGAACCTCGCCGAACTGGTCGAACTGCGGGCGTCCGGCGGCCTGGAGGCGGTGGGGGCGCGGCTCGCGGAGCCCGCGCCGGCCGGTGGGGACGGCGACTCCGGCCGCCGCATCGCGATGTCCACCGGCTACGAGATGAACCCCTGGGCGGACCTCAAACCGGCCGGCGAAGGCGCGACGGCGCCGCCCAGGAAGCTCTGGCACAGCAGCCCGGGGAGCGCGGGATGATCCTCTGCGTACGCTTCCGCCTCGAACCGGCCGGGGAGGCCCTGCTTCCCCGACTGATGGAACTCCTGGGCGAGTTCACCCCGACCGTCGAGGCCGCCCCGCCCTCCGAGGCGCTCGCCGAAGTGCGCGGCGCGCTGCGCTACTTCGACTGGAGCCCCACCGAGCTCGCCTCGGTGATCCGGGTCAGGGCGCTCGCCCTGTACGGCGTCGACTGCGTCATCGGCGCCGGGCCCAACCCCATGCTGGCCCGGATGGCGGCCCGCGAGGCCCGGCCCGGCGTCACCCTCGTCGTCGAGGACCCGGCCGCCTTCCTCCGCGACCGGCCGGTCGTCGCGCTCGACGGCGTCGGCCGCGCCACCGCCCGCACCCTCTGCGGCTACGGGCTCGACTCCGTCGGCCGGGTCGCCGACGCGCCGCTCGCGGTGCTCCAGCGGCTCGTCGGCGCGCGGACCGGCCGCGAGCTGTGGGAGCGGGCGCGGGGCGTCGACCGCACCCCCGTCGCCCCGAACGCGGTCTCCCTCCCCCACAGCTCAACGCGTGGGGGGACCCCCATGCTGGCGGCCGAGCGCTCCTTCCCGCACGACGAGATCGACCGTACGGAACACCGCAAGGCCCTCCTCGCGCTCGCCGGCGAACTCGGCGCCCGGCTGCGGACGGAGGGGCAGGTGTGCCGCTCGCTCGCGCTCACCGTGCGGTACGCGGACCGGAGCACGACGACGCGGAGCCGCACCCTGTCCGAGGCGACCGCCCACTCGGCGGCGCTCGGCTCCCTCGCGTACGCGCTCCACGACTCCCTCGGCCTCCAGCGGGCCCGGGTGCGGGGGATCACGCTGCGCGCCGAGGGGCTGACGGGCGCCGAAGGGGCCGCGTACCAGCTGTCCCTGGATCCGGCGGACGAGAAGGCGCGGCGGATCGAGGCGGTGGCGGACCGGGCGCGGGCGAAGTTCGGGCCGAGGGCGGTGCTGCCGGGTTCGCTGGCGGCCTGAACTCGCCGATCACGCGCCCGCATGACGACACATCACTTTTTACCGACGCGTAACTTCCCAGCCGAGGCTACCCGTGCGTAGCTTTGGCTGAAGCGCATCCCCACTTGTGGTCCGGACCGCAGGGCTTAGGGGGTGTCTTGCCGATCATGCCGGGCTCGCGGGGCCTGGTGCCGCGCCTCGCCGCGTTGTCGTCGGTCGCCATGGCTCCGCCATGACTCCCTCCTCCGCCTTGCGATGCACGGCACCAGGTCCCGCTCCCTGATCAGGCCTGACCGGCAAGACACCCCCAGCACCCCCACCTTCCCCTTGAGCCGCAAGGAGATCGCCCGATGCTGCCCCGGAAGTCCTGGAAGCACGCCGTCAGAGCGCTGTCCGTCCTGCTGCTGACCGCCGCCGCCACGCTCGCCCCCACCACCGCCGCCTCCGCCCAGACGGAGACCGCCGCCTCCAGCCGTGGCTGGAACGACTGGTCCTGCAAGCCCTCCGCCGCACACCCCCGCCCGGTCGTCCTCGTCCACGGCACCCTCGGGAACTCCGTCGACAACTGGCTCGTCCTCGCGCCCTATCTGGTCAACCGCGGCTACTGCGTCTTCTCGCTCGACTACGGCCAGCTGCCGAACGTGCCCTTCTTCCACGGCCTCGGCCCCATCGCGAAGTCCGCCGAGCAGCTCGACGCGTACGTCGACCGGGTCCTCGCCGCGACCGGCGCCCCCGAGGCGGACCTCGTCGGGCACTCGCAGGGCGGCATGATGCCCCGCTGGTACCTCAAGTTCCTCGGCGGGGCCGAGAAGGTGAACACGCTCGTCGGGATCGCCCCCGACAACCACGGCACCACCCTCCTCGGCCTCACCAAGCTCCTGCCGTACTTCCCCGGGGCCGAGGACCTGATCAGCTCCGCGACCCCCGGCCTCGCCGACCAGATCGCCGGCTCGGCCTTCATCACGAAGCTCAACGAGGGCGGGGACACGGTCCCCGGGGTCCGCTACCACGTCATCGCGACCCAGTACGACGAGGTGGTCACCCCGTACCGCTCGCAGTTCCTGTCCGGCCCGAACGTCACCAACGTCCTCATCCAGGACAAGTGCGCGCTCGACCTCTCCGAGCACGTGGCGATCGGCACGGTGGACCGGGTCACCTTCCACGAGGTGGCCAACGCCCTCGACCCGGCCCACGCGACCCCGACCACCTGCCTCTCGGTGATCGGCTAGGGAAGGCCTCCAGGGGCGGTCCCGCCATTGGTCCGCCCTATGGCGCCGGTCAGGCATGGTTGACGCGCGTCGACGCGACGGCCAGTCTCGGGGGTGGCCCGGCTCCACGGGCCACCCCCGGTCCTGTGAGGCAATGGAGGCTCGATGCCCCGACGCACCGCACGTTCCCCGTTCGTCCGCCTACTTCTCTCGATTGTCATGCTCATGGCGTCCGTGGTGGGCGGGGTGGTGGCGACCGCCGGCACCGCTCACGCGGACGGCTGCTACACCTGGTCGCGCACCCTCTCCGAGGGAGCCTCCGGCGCCGATGTGACGCAACTGCAGATCCGGGTCGCCGGCTACCCCGGCTACGGCGCCGTCCTCGCGATCGACGGAGCCTACGGCCCCGGGACCGCCGCGGCCGTCAAGCGCTTCCAGTCCGCCTACGGACTGGCCGCCGACGGTGTCGCGGGCCCCGCGACCTTCAGCAAGATCTACAGCCTCCAGGACGACGACTGCACACCCCTCCACTTCACCTACGCCGAGCTGAACAATTGCAACACCACCTGGGCGGGCGGCGCGGTCAGCGCGGCCACCGCCAAGTCCAACGCGCTGCGCACGATGTGGAAGCTGGAGGCCCTCCGGCACGCGCTCGGCGACCAGTCGATCCGGGTCACCAGCGGCTTCCGCAGCCAGGCCTGCAACGACGCGGTCGGCGGAGCCGCGTCGAGCCGCCACCTCTACGGCGACGCGGCCGACCTCGGCTCCGGACCCCACTCGCTGTGCCGCCTCGCCCAGCAGGCCCGCAACCACGGCTTCAACGGCATCCTCGGGCCCGGCTACCCCGGGCACAGCGACCACACCCACGTCGACCACCGCCCCAGCCGCTTCTGGTCCGCTTCCGGCTGCGGCATCTGACACCCCCTAGCGCCGGCTGCGGCGCTTCCGGGTCGTCCCGAAGAGCACGGCCGCACCGAGCGCGAGCACGGCGGCGCCACCGACCGCGACGTACGGGGTGGTGGCGTCGCCGCCGGTCTCCGCCAGCTCCACACCGGACTCCGAACCCGCCGCGGGAGCGGGCGCGTTGGGCGCCGGGGTGGTGGTCTCGGCGGCCTCGGCGGCCGGCTTCGTGGCCGGAGCGGCCGTGGCGGGGGCGGCCGTCGTGGGGGCGGCCGTCGCGGGCGCCGCCGCCGTCTCCTCCGCACCGGTCGCGTGGTCGGCGTCCCCGTGCCCGCCGTGCTCCACGGAGGACTCGTCCTTCCCGTCCTCGATCTGCTCCTCGCTCGGCGCGGAGGCCGTCGGCGCCGGAGCGGTCCCGCCGGACTCCTCCCCGAACACCACGTCGGAGCAGGTGTAGAACGCCTCGGGGGAGTCCGAGCGCTGCCAGATCGAGTAGATCAGATGCCGGCCGGACTTCTTCGGCACCGTCCCCTCGAAGACGTAGTCGCCGTTCTCCATCCGCGGGTCGGTCACCGTCGCGAACGGCTTCGCCTCCAGGTCCGACCACGCCAGCGGCTTCGACGGGTCGTACCCGTCCTTCGTCACGTACAGCTCGAACGAACCCCGGTGCGGAGCCGTCCCCTTGTAACGGAAGGTGTGCGCCCCGGAGGCCAGCCGGCTCGCGGGCCAGTCGGCCCGCGCCAGGTCGAGGCCGCGGTACTTGTCGTTGGCCGCGCTGCACAGCTTGCCGTCCGGGATCAGCTCCCGGTGCTTCCCGGCGGCGTTCGCGATGTTCACCGCGTTCCAGTCGTAGAACGCCTGGGTCCCGCTCGCCGCCACCGCGGCCTTGCAGGCCGCCGACCGCGGCGCCTCGGGCCCCTCCGCGTAACAGGCCGACACCCGGCTCACCGGGTCCGTCATCGACCCGTGAGCGAACGCGGGCGCGGAGGCGAGCCCGGACAGGCCCAGCAGCGCGGTGGCGGTGACGGCCGCGGCCGTACGGCGAGAAGTCATGGGGGGACAGCTCCTTCACGAGGGTGAGCGTGGGGGGTTGGCAAGGAAGCTAGCCGCCCGGACCCGCGAAAAAGCCGGTGGAGAGGGGGAGATGGCGATCCTTAGGACCCCTTTAAGGCGGAGGTAAGAAGCGCCTGAGGAACAGCCCGGGAGCCGGCCCTACCCCAGTCGCCGGTAGCGCCGCTCCGGCCGCCCCGTCCCCCCGTACCGCAGCGTGATCTCCGCGCGGCCCGTCTGGGCGAAGTACTCCAGGTAGCGGCGGGCGCTCACCCGGGACAAGGCGCCGGCCTCCGCGCACTCCGTCGCCGAGAGGCCCTCCGGGTGGGTGCGGAGGATCGAGTCGACCAGGTCGGCCGTGTGGGCGGCGAGGCCCTTCGGGAGCTCGCGGGAGCCCCGGGGGCGGGTGCCGAAGATCTGGTCCACGTCCTCCTGGCGGGCCTCGGCCAGGTCGTCGAGGCGGCTGCGCAGCGAGGCGACGTGGCGCAGCTGCTCGTGCAGCGCCGCCTGGCTGAACGGCTTGATCAGATAGTGCAGCGCCCCGGCGCGCAGCGCCGAGCGGATCGTGCCGACGTCCCGCGCCGCCGTGATGAAGAGCGCGTCCATGCCCATGCCCGCGGCGCGCAGCTCCCGCAGCACCTGGATGCCGTCCATGTCCGGCAGGAAGACGTCGAGCAGTACGAGGTCGGGCCGGAGACGCTCGGCGGCGCGCAGCGCCTCGGCGCCGCTGTGCGCGACCCCGGACACCGTGAAGCCCTCCACCGCCGACACATAGCGGCAGTGCAGCTTGGCGACCATGAAGTCGTCGTCCACCACCAGCACATTCGTCACGCCGACACGCTAGGTCGCGACCACAACGACCACAACGTCCATTGATTGCGGAAGAGAGACAGCTTCTTCACGTACCGGCAACATGTGGGCCACCTCACACCCCCCATTCCCTCCTACCTGAGAGGCGGCACACGTGCGTCTGCGCACCCCCCTCGCTCTCCTCGGGTCGGCGCTGCTGGTCCTCCTGGGTCCGCCGCTGCTCACCACCGGCAGCGGATCCGACACCGGCACGCAGATACCCGGACTGCGCTTCATGGTTCCCAACACCCCCGGCGGCGGATACGACATCACCGCGAGGACCGCCGCCAAGAACGCCGAGGAGGCGGGCCTCACCGGCGACATCGAGGTGTTCAACCTGCCCGGCGCGGGCGGCACCGTCGGCCTCACCCGGCTCGTCGGCGAGCGCGGCAACGGCCGCCTCGCCATGTCCATGGGCCTCGGCGTCGTCGGCGCCGTCCACACCAACAAGACCCCCAGGACCCTCGCCGACACCACCCCGATCGCCCGGCTCACCGAGGAGCAGGACATCGTCGTGGTCGGGAAGAACTCCCCGTACAAGACGATCGAGGAACTGCTCGTCGCCTGGAAGAAGGACCCCGGCAAGCTGCCCGTCGGCGGCGGCTCGTCGCCCGGCGGACCCGACCACCTCGCCCCGATGCTGATGGCCCAGGCCGCCGGGATCGCCCCCAAGGACGTCAACTACGTCCCCTTCGACGGCGGCGGCGAACTCCTCGCCTCCATCCTCGGCAACAAGGTCGGTTTCGGCGTCTCCGGCGTCGGCGAGTACCTCGACCAGATCAAGGCGGGCGAGCTCCGCCTCCTCGCCGTCACCGGCCCGAAGCGCGTCCCCGGCCTCGACGCCCCCACCCTCCGCGAGGCCGGTCTCGACACCGAGTTCACCAACTGGCGCGGCATCGTCGCACCGCCCGGCCTCTCCGACGCCGAACGCGAGAAGCTCGTCGGCCTCGTCACCGAGCTGCACGGCTCGCCGCAGTGGCGCGAGTCCCTGGAGAAGCACGGCTGGAACGACGCCTTCCTGCCCGGCGAGGAGTTCGGCACGTTCCTCACCGCGCAGGACCGGCGCGTCGCCTCCGTCCTCAAGGAGCTCGGCCTGTGACCACGAACCTGAAGACCTGGCTGCGCGAGCGGTCCGAGCTCGGCGTCGGCGTGCTCCTCTTCCTCCTCGGCGTCCTCGTCCTCACCGACGCCCTCACCCTCGACGCCGACGTCACCGGCCGCGGCCCCGTCGGCCCCGCCACCGTCCCCCTCGTCGTCGGCTGCGGCCTCCTCGTCGTCGCCGTCCTCCTCAGCGTCGACGTCCTGCGCGGCGGCCGCGGCGAGGCCGAGGCCGGCGAGGACGTCGACCTGACCGAGCCCGCCGACTGGCGCACCGTCCTGCTCCTCGCCGGCGTCTTCCTCGCCTTCGCCGTCCTCATCGGCCCCCTCGGCTTCCCCGTCGCCGGCGCCCTCCTCTTCTGGGGAGCGGCCTACGCCCTCGGCAGCCGCCACCTCCACCGCGACCCGCTGATCGCGGCCGCCCTCTCCCTCTTCACCTACGGCGTCTTCGACAAGCTGCTCGGCGTCCCGCTGCCCGGCGGCCCGCTGATGGGAGTGATCTGATCCATGGATTCCCTGTACTCCCTCATCGACGGCTTCGGGACCGCCCTCACCCCGATGAACCTGCTGTGGGCCGCCGTCGGCGTGCTCCTCGGCACCGCCATCGGCGTCCTGCCCGGCATCGGCCCCGCCATGGCCGTCGCCCTGCTGCTCCCGGTGACGTACGGACTCGAACCGACCGGCGCCTTCATCATGTTCGCCGGCATCTACTACGGCGCCATGTTCGGCGGCTCCACCACCTCGATCCTGCTCAACACCCCCGGCGAGAGCGCGGCCGTCGTCGCCGCCATCGAGGGCAACCCGATGGCCAAGGCGGGCCGCGGCGCGCAGGCCCTCGCCGCCGCCGCCATCGGCCACTTCGCCGGCGGCATGATCGGCACGATCCTGCTCGTCGTCCTCGCCCCGACCGTCGCCGCGCTCGCCGTCGACATCGGCGCCCCGGACTACTTCGCCCTCATGGTCCTCGCCTTCATCGCGGTGACCTCCGTCCTCGGCTCCTCCCGCATCCGGGGCCTCGCCTCCCTCCTCATCGGCCTCACGATCGGCCTGGTCGGCCTCGACCAGATGACCGGCCAGCAGCGCCTCACCTTCGGCTCGCTCCAGCTCGCGGACGGCGTCGACGTCGTCATCGTCGCGGTCGGCCTCTTCGCGATCGGCGAGGCCCTGTGGGTCGCCGCGCACCTGCGCCGCACGATGGGCGAGGCCATCCCCGTCGGCCGGCCCTGGCTGGGCAAGGACGACGTGACGCGGAGCTGGAAGTCCTGGCTGCGCGGCCCCCTGATCGGCTTCCCGCTCGGCGCGATCCCGGCCGGCGGCGCGGAGATCCCCACCTTCCTCTCGTACGTCACGGAGAAGCGGCTCTCGAAGCACAAGGAGCAGTTCGGCAAGGGCGCCATCGAGGGCGTCGCCGGACCCGAGTCGGCGGCCTCCGCCTCCGCGGCGGGCACGCTCGTCTCGATGCTCACCCTCGGCCTGCCCACGACCGCCGTCGCCGCCGTGATGCTCGCCGCCTTCCAGCAGTACGGCATCCAGCCCGGCCCGCTGCTCTTCGAGCGGGAACCCGACCTGGTGTGGGGCCTGATCGCCTCGCTCTTCGTCGGCATGGTGCTGCTGCTCGCGCTCAACCTGCCGCTCGCGCCCGTCTGGGCCAAGCTGCTGCGCATCCCGCGCCCGTACCTCTACGCCGGCATCCTCTTCTTCGCCGCCGTCGGCGCGTACGCGGTGGGCGGTGAGGCGCTCGACCTGGTCATCCTGCTCGTCATCGGGCTCATCGGCCTCGGGATGCGGCGCTACGGACTTCCGGTGCTGCCCGCCGTCATCGGCGTCATCCTCGGCCCGGCCGCCGAACAGCAGCTCCGCCGGGCCCTCCAGATCAGCGACGGCTCCCTGACGGGCCTGGTGAACACGCCGTTCTCGGTCACCGTGTACGCCGTCGTCGTGATCCTGCTCGCCTGGCCGCTGCTGAGGAAGGTGATCGTCCGCCGCCGTCACGTGGCGGCCTGACGGACGGGCGGAGCGCGGGCGGACCGTACGATCGTATCCCTGACCGAAAAGTCCTCAACTCGCCCCCGATGGGGTGAGTTTCGGACATCGGGCGGCTTGATCCGGTATCCCTGGCGGGCAGCACCATCCCCCACGCCCCGAAGGGACCCCGCCCATGCGCGTCCGCACCGCCCTCACCGCCCTCGCCGCAGGCATCCTGCTCGCCGCCGCCGTCGCCCCTCTCGCCCAGGCGGGAGAGGCCGACGGCCTCTCCGTCCACGGCTACGGCACCGTCACCGACGACAGCACCGTCACTCTCTCCGGCACGTACCGCTGCGTCGACGACAGCGCGGGTCCCGTCTTCGTCAGTTCCACCCTCGTCCAGGGGAACCGTTCCGTCGGGATCGGCGGCACCCGGGCCGTGTGCGACGGGGAGACCCACGAGTGGGTCAACACGTCCGTCGTGAAGGACCCCGCCTACCAGCCAGGCGCCGCCCGCGTCGAGGCCACCCTCGTGCAGCTCACGGCCGGCGAGATGGGCCTGCCGACGCCCGGCTTCCTCGCGACGGAGAAGTCGGACGTCGAGCTGCACTGACCCCTACCGACCCAGCAGGTCGACCAGGCCCTCACGGCCGAGCACTTCGAGCTCGTCGAGGGCCACGACCGCACGGGCCGCCGCCTCCGGGTCGGAGGCGGCGAGGCCGCTCGCCTCGAACTCGTCCTCGTCGAGCCGCAGCACCTCACTGCCGTCCGCCGACACCCACAGGTCCAGGTCCAGGTCCTCGACCACCACCCCCGCGCCGTCGATCTCGGCCGGCCGGGTGATGTCGCAGTACCAGCCCTTGAGGGTGCCGTCGGCGGACCACACCTCCTTGACCGTGTACCAGCGGTCGCGCCAGTAGTGCTCCACGAAGACGTCACCCGGCTCGAACCGCACGAAGCCGAAGTCCCGTACCCCCTCGGCGGCCCACGGGGCGCGGACCGAGAGCCGGCCCCCCTCCTCCGTGAGGACCTCAGCCGGGTAGCGGATCTTCGTCCGCCCCGCCTTCACCAGGGTGATCTCAACCGATCGTCCGGACATGCCGTACCTCCACCGCACCGATCTCGTATCCGAACCACTTGTTGATCGCCAGCATCGGTTCGTTGCCGGCGTCGTTGCTGGTGAACGCCTCCACACAACCCGCCGCACGGGCCCGGTGCAGGGACGCGGTCTTGGCGAGCTTCGCGAGCCCGCGGCCGCGGAAGGCGGGCGCCGTGCCCGTCATCCCCGAGTTGTACCGGCCGAGCCCGTCCGTCTGCGCCGCGCTGAACGCCGCGGGCACCCCGTCCACCACCGCGATCGTCGTCAGCGCCCGGTCGTGGAGGGGATGGTTCCAGGTGGTCTCCCGCCAGTGCGCGTAGTCGTCCAGCGAGGCCCCCACGTCACCCGGCTCGTCGGCGGTCGTCACCGCGTCCAGCTCGAAGATCGGCCGCGGATCGGCGTCGAAGGCCTCCGCCGGCAGCAGCTCGACACCGGCCGGCGGCTCCTGGAGCGGCGGCAGTTCGGCCGTCGTCAGGTCGAGGCGGAGGAAGTGGGCGGAACGGCTCGGCGCGTAGCCCCGTCGCTCGGCCCACGCGCGGTCCTCCGGCGTGTCCATGACCCAGCTGTACAGCGTCCGCGCGCCCTGCTCCGCGAGGTGCTCCTCGGCCGCGCGCAGCAGCGCCGTCCCGGCACCGATCCGCTGCCGCGCGGGGTCCACGTACACGTTGACCGAGCCGATTCCCGGCTCCTGCGCGTCATGGGCGATCCGCTGCTGGACGGTCCCGATGATCTCGCCGTCCTCGGTCACCGCGACGAGCGGTCGCTCGTGGCTGTCGGGGTGGGCGTTCGCCCAGTCGAACACGAGCTGCTCGGCGGTCGCGAGCATGTAAGGAACAGAGGCCCGGCGCACCCGGGCGAAGCCCTCGGCGTCCTCGGCACGTACATCACGGACGATCACAGTCATGTGGCCGCACGCTACGTGCGGAGGATGCGCCGCCGCCTCCCATTTTCCTGCGGGGTGGGGGCAGAATCGGAGGGGTGACACTCACCATCGCCGTGGACCACGAATCCACCACCGCTCCCTACGAACAGCTGCGTGCCCAGATCTCGGAGCGGGCCCGGTCGGGCAGACTGCCGGTCGGATACAAGCTGCCGACGGTACGCGGGCTCGCGGAGCAGCTCGGCCTCGCCGCGAACACGGTCGCCAAGGCGTACAAGGCACTGGAATCGGACGGGGTGATCGAGACCCGCGGCCGCCACGGGACCTTCGTCGCGGCGGCCGGCGACGCGGCGACCCGCCGGGCCGCCACCGCCGCCGCCCAGTACGCCGAGGAGGCCCACCGCCTCGGCCTCAGCCGAGAGGCGGCGGAGGCGGCGGTCAGCGAGGCCCTGCGCGCGGCGTACGACGACTGACGGACCGTCTCCACCGCCCTACAGGTAGAGCCCCGCCCCCGCCGTACGAGGCTCCGGGAGTTCCGTCGAGGGCGTGCCGCGGCGCAGCGCGAACAGCTCCGCCAGCGTCGCGCCCTCGCGCGGCACGCCCTCCTCGCGCCCGAGCCAGGAGACCGACTCCGCCCTGGTCAGCGGCCCGACCTCGACGCGGGCCAGACAGCGGCCGGGGCGGACCACGGCCGGGTGGAGCCGCTCCAGGTCCTCGTTGGTGGTGACACCGACCAGGACGTTGCGCCCCTGCCCGAGCAGCCCGTCCGTCAGGTTGAGCAGCCGCGACAGGGCCTGCCCCGCCGTGTGCTTCGCCTCGCCCCGGATCAGCTCGTCGCAGTCCTCCAGGAGCAGCAGCCGCCAGCGGCCCTTCGCCGTGCCCTCGTCCTCCCCGATGGCGATGTCCATCAGATAGCCGACGTCGTTGAACAGCCGCTCCGGGTCCAGGACGCAGTCCACCTGGCACCAGTCGCGCCAGGACCTGGCCAGGGTCCGCAGCGCGGACGTCTTGCCCGTCCCCGGCGGCCCGTGCAGCAGCAGGAGCCGGCCCGCGATCGACTCGGGCGTCACCTTCATCAGCCGGTCCATGGAATCGGCCACCGGCGCCGAGTAGTTGGGCCGGACCTCCTCCCACGTCCCGGCGCTGATCTGCCGGGTGGTGCGATGCGGGCCGCGCCGGGGCGACACGTACCAGAACCCCATGGTCACGTTCTCCGGCTGCGGTTCCGGCTCGTCCTTCGCCCCGTCGGTCGCCTCCTTCAGGACCCGCTCGGCGAGCTCCGCCTCCGAGGCCGTGACCGTGACGTCCGCGCCGCGGTTCCAGCGGGAGATCAGCAGCGTCCAGCCCTCGCCCTCGGCGAGCACGGCGCTGCGGTCGTCGTCCTTCGCGGCCCGCAGCACCCGCGCGCCCGCCGGGAGGAGCGTCGCCTCGGGCTTGACCCGGTCCAGGGTGGTGCTGTGCGAGTGGGGCTGCTCGCCGGTCGCGAAGCGGCCGAGGAAGAGCGCGTCGACGACGTCGGCCGGCGAGTCGCTGTCGTCGAGGTTGAGCCTGATCGGCAGCGACCGCTGCGGTTCGGACGGTACCGGTGGGGTGTCAGCCATGGCGCCCATGATCCGGCAACCGGGCATTCCGTGCACCGTGTTTTGAACGGGACGTTCCCCCCGGTCCCCGGCTTGGCGGTACGTCAGATCCAGTGGCCCCGCACGGCCCCCCGGGCGCGCCGCACGAGCGCGTACCCCTTCGTCGCGACCCGGTCCGCCGCGAAGTTCCACGCGAGGGCCCGGCCCTCCACGAGCCGGGTGAACTCCTTGATGTCCGTCGACCGGCGCACGGTGACCCGCTCCAGGGCGTACGGCCCCTGGCAGCGGCAGGCCAGGGCGTTGCCGACGGCGAGCGCCTGGGCGAACCCGGCCTCCCGGACCGTCCGCCGGACCCGCCGGCTGGAGTAGCCGTACGGATACGCGAAGGAGACCGGGGCGGTCCCGAGCTCCTCGCCGACGATCTCCCGGCAGCGCAGCGTCTCGAAGCGCAGCCGCCGCGCGTCGAGCTGGTCGAGCTGCGGATGGGTGTGGCTGTGGCCGCCGATCTCCGTGCCCGCGTCGGCCAGTTCGCGCACCTGTCCCCAGTCGAGCATGGTGTCGAGGGCCCCGCCTACTTCGTGCTTGCCGCGCAGCCAGCCGGTGGAGACGAAGACGGTGCTCGCGAAGGAGTGCTCGGCGAGCACCGGGAGGGCGTGCCGGTGCACGCCCTCGTAGCCGTCGTCGAAGGTGACGAGGAGCGGCCGCTCGGGCAGCGGGCCGCCGGTGCGCCAGGCGGTGGCGAGCGCCGCGGTCGTCAGCGGGGTGAACCCACGCTCGGCGACCACCGCCATCTGCGCGGCGAACGCCTCGGGGGTGACGGAGAGCCCCAGGGTGGCGGGGGCCGGATCCCGGTCGACGGCGTGGTACATGAGGACGGGCACGCCCCGGGCGGGTACGGCTCCGGTCTCCGCGCTCACGGGGTGGCCCCCTCGGGGGTGCTGTCCTGCCCGGCGGACACCTTCACCGCGGGCGCCTGCGCCGCGCTGTCCTCCGGCGCGCTGCCCTTGGCCGCGCTGCCTTTCGCCGCGCTGCTCTTGGCCGCGCTGCTCTTGGCCGCGCTGCCCTTGACCGTGCCGTCCTTGGCCGCGCTGTCCTTCGCCGTGCTGTCCTCGGTCCGTTCGATCGGTCCCCAGGAGAAGGCCGGCCCGCCGCGCCGGGCCCGCAGGGTGCCCAGCGCGTAGCCGCCGGCGGCGACCGTCACCCCGGTCACGATCGCCCCGGCCCGCCCCGCGCCGCCGGACCGGCCGCGCAGCGCGTCGCCCACCCCGCGCAGGACGCCCGAGGGCAACACCCGTGTCGTGTAGCGCCGTTCGGACTCCAGGCCCTTCTGTGCGCCGACGCTCTGCGCGACGAGCGCTTTGGAGAGCCCCTCCGCGTACACCCGGGTGCGGAAGTAGCCGAAGCGCTCGCGGACGGCGGGCACCTTGTGGTGGATGACCGCCCGGTCGTCGATGAGCAGGATCGCCCCGGGCAGCGACTTGGCGAGCCGGATGCACAGCTCGGTCTCCTCACAGCCGAGGGGCCGCCGGTCGCCGTCCCGGCCGATGCCGGTGGCGAAGCCGCCCGCCGCGTCGAAGGCGGTGCGGCGGAAGGAGGCGTTGCCGCCGAGGACGTTGCGCACCCGGACCCGGCCCGGGGGCAGGCCCCGGTACGTACAGCCGACGACCCAGTCGAACTCCTCGGGGAACCAGGCGGGCCGGCGGCCGGAGGCCCAGGCGGGCAGGGTCCGGCCGCCGACGGCCATGACCTCGGGCCCGTCGTAGGCGGCGGCGAAGTGGTGGAGCCAGTCCCGCTCGGCGACGGCGTCGTCGTCGAGGAAGGCCACGAACTCGCCCCGGGAGGCGGCGATTCCGGTGTTGCGGCCGGAGGAGAGGCCGCGGGGGCCCGCGTTGGCGAGCACCCGCACCTCCTCACGGAGCCGTTCGTCCGCGTACTCCTCGGTGAGCCGTTCCAGGAGCCGCTCGTTGTGGTCGACCACGAGCAGGGTCTCCAGCGGCGGCAGCGACTGCTTCCGTACGGAGTCGACGGCAGCAAGGATGTCCTCCCACCGCTCCTCCGTGTAGACGCAGATCACCACCGAGAAGCCGTGCGGGGACGTGCTGTCGCTCAAGACGCCTCTCCCCGGGGGACGTTGACCGAGAACGCGGCGGGACGGCGGCGGGCGGCCTTCTTGAGGCCCTTCTCCCGCAGGATGACCTTGAGGACCCGGATCCCGTCGCGCACGGCGTTGAGGTTGCTGACGCCGTGGATGCGCAGGTATTCGTGGCTGGGCACTTCCTGGACCTTGAGGCCGGCCTTGACGACCCGGATGTTGATGAGGGTCTCGATCTCGAATCCGGTGCAGTCGAGCGTGACCTTGTCGAGGCAGTGGCGCCAGAAGGCGTTGTAGCCGTAGCAGAGGTCGGTGTAGCGGGCGCCGAACTTCCGGTTGACGAGCGTGCAGAGCGCCCAGTTGCCGAGCCGGCGAATGGTCGTCATGTCGTCCGTGCCACCGCCGTTGGCGAATCGCGAGCCCTTGGCGAAGTCGGCGCCGCCGACGAGGGCGGAGACGTAGGAGACGATCTCCTGGCCGTCGGCCGAGCCGTCCGCGTCGACCATGACGATGATGTCGCCCGTGCAGGCGGCGAAGCCGCTGATCAGGGCGTCGCCCTTGCCCTTGCCGACCTGCTTGACGACCTTGACGTCCGGCCGGAGTTCGCGGGCGACGTTCACGGTGTCGTCGGTGGAATTTCCGTCGACGAGGACGACTTCGTGGATCCATTCCGGCAGCGTCTTGAAGACGTACGGAAGATTTTCGGCTTCATTCATTGCGGGAATGACGACACTCACCGGGGGAGTGATCGCCAAATGCGAGGTGATAGCGCGGTACTGGGCCGCTATTCGACTCGGCTCGGTCATTTCTTGGCCCGTAGTGGCCGGGCGCAGGAACGAGCTCATGGGTCTGGATTCCCTCTCGTCCGGTGGGCCGCCCACCCCTTGGGCGGTCCGATGGTGTGTCCGGTTCGAAAGGGGGGTGCTCGCCCCGCCCGCACAGGAAGGATCTCCTTGCGGGATCGGCGAGTTGGCATGACTGGCCGCGCGGTACCCGCGACCCGGCGCACGTACGAACACCGAGCACGGCACCCCCCTACCGCGCCCCGCACGGGAGCCATCGCGACGCTAGGGCCCTCCCCTGAGCCGCTGTGCCGATGGACCTGTGCGGGTGAGATGTACGACGGTATTGATGAATGGGACTGTATGGCAAGTCCCTGATCTGTGGCCCGCTTTTCCGCAGTTTGGCGAAGCTTCGCCGGTCAGATGCGTAACTGTCCCGGTCGGATTTGATCAATCCGTTTGCATGCAGGGAACAGTGATGCGGGGTCACGCTTCTGTGCTTTGTTGTGCGAATGTGTCGCGTTCTCGTTCGATCACATATCGGGAGCGGAGGTTCCGCTTCCTGTCGTGGCCGGATCTCGACGGTCGGCACCGGAGGATCGCTTGAGGGGCAGTGGAGTTCATCCCCAGTTTTGACATGAACACTTCCGGTCGGCCGGATCCGATGCTACTACCTGGTAACGCAGAGATCCTGCTACAGGGAGGTTCCATGAGACTGTCCCGCTTCGCGGCCCTTTCGTCCTCGCTCCTGCTCGGCGCCGTCCTCGCCCTCACCGGGGCGAGCGCGGCTCAGGCGGCCGAAACAGCCGCCCTCGACTATGTGGCACTGGGGGACTCGTACTCCTCCGGCGTCGGCGCCGGCAGCTATGACAGCGCCAGTGGCGACTGCAAGCGCTCCACGAAGGCGTTTCCGGTGCTCTGGAAGAACGCCAACGCCCCGTCATCCTTCGCGTTCACCGCTTGCTCGGGCGCCCGAACGGGTGATGTGACCGCGAATCAGCTCGGCCCCCTGTCCGCCGCCACAGACTTGGTCTCCCTCACGATCGGGGGAAATGACGCCGGTTTCGCCGACGTCATGACGACCTGTGTGCTTCAGTCCGAGGCCACCTGCATCAGCCGTGTGAATCAAGCCAAGGCGTACGTGGACTCCACGCTGCCCGGCAAGCTCGACTCCGTCTACACGGCCATCAGGAACAAGGCACCCGCCGCCCGGGTCGTCGTCCTCGGCTACCCGCGCTTCTACAAGCTGGGCGGCAACTGCGTCGCCGGCCTGAGCGAGAGCGAGCGCTCCGCCATCAACGGGGCGTCGGACTACCTCAACGCGGCCGTCGCCAAGCGCGCGGCCGACCACGGCTTCGCCTTCGCCAGCGTCGTCCCGCCCTTCACCGGCCACGAGATCTGCTCCGGCTCCGCCTGGCTGCACAGCGTCAACTGGCTCAACATCGGGGAGTCCTACCACCCGACCGCCGCAGGCCAGTCGGGCGGCTACCTGCCGTCCTTCAACGGGGCGGCGTAGCGGACCCGTCCCCAGGACCCGTGGAGCCGGGACCGGCCGGCGCGGTGCTCGTCACCCCGCCCGGACCGGGACCGGCGCCCGGTTCCCCGTCCCGCACGAGGTGGTACGTCAACGCCCCCGTGATCAGCAGGACCCCGACGAGCCCGGCCGTCAGGACCGGGCCGCGGCGGGGTCGTGCCGATCGCCGGGGCGGCGGCGCCCCGGCGGAACGCGCCGCCGAAGCCCGGGCCCCCGGGCCCTCGCCTTCCCCGTTCCCCGGTACGGGGGACGACTGGGACCGCGCGGACCCCGCCGTCCGCGACGGGGCCTTCGGGGCGATCCGCCGCAACTCCGTCTCGGCCTGATCCGCCGTCAGGGCCGACTCGGGGTCCTCGCTCAGCAGCCGGTCGATCACCGGCGTCAGCGGCCCCGGCCGCCCGCCCACGGCGGCGTCGAGGAGCGTCCCGAGGGACCGCGCCTCTTCCGCCGCGTCCGGCTCGCCCTCGGGGGGCGGGACGCCGATTCCCGTACCGAATCCGGTGACGACGACCCGGCCGTCGTTGGCGAGCAGGACGTGCCCCGGGTTCACGCCCCGGTGGTGGACCCCCGCCTCCCGCGCCGCCCGGAGCGCGGCGACAACCTCGGCGCCGACGCGCGCGGCCTCCGGCGGGGCCAGTGGGCCGCCGGCCTCCAGCGTCTCGGCGAGGGTGAGGCCGCGGATCAGCTCCATCACGACCCACGGCCGGCCGTCCTCGGTGGCCACGCCGTACACCGTCGCCACCGAGGGGTGGGAGATCAGGGCGGCCGCCCGCGCCCCGCGCTCCAGGCGCGCGTACAGCAGGGGGACTTCGTCGGCCGGCAGTCCGGCCGGGGCGCGGAACTCCTTGAGGGCCACCTCATGGACGAGCGTCTCGTCGAGGGCGCGCCAGACCGTGCCCGTCGCCCCTTCCGCGAGGACGTCCAGCAGCCGGTAACGACCCGCGATCACCGTCATGGCTCCACGGTAACCGAGCGGTGTCCCTCCGACTCCGTTCCGTACGGGATCGCGCGGCGGGACGATCTTGGTGTCGGAGATCACACACGTCTCCGTGTCCGGAGGTCGCAGCCCGGGGTGCAGGATGGTTCGTGACGGTTCGACAGGTGTTCGAGGCCTGTCCAACTCACCCTGGAATCAGATGGATTCGGACGGTGACCGTCAACCCTCGTACGGGTGCGGTGAATCCCGTCGGTGGGATACACGGGTGTGACAGTGGAGCGATAGGGTTAGCCTGCCCGGGCCGGGTGCCCTTGTACGGGTGGGGAGTGACATGGAACAGATAGCAATGCGCAGCAGGCCGCGAGTGCCTGCCATCACCTGCGGGAGCAGCGCGACGAGTTCGCGGCTGGACCGCCATCTCGCGGTGCTCGGCGGTCCCGCCGTGCCCCAGCGCGAGGTGGCCGAGGCGACGCTGCTGATGCGGGAACTGACGTCGCGTATGCCGGAGGCGCCGGTGCACAGCCACCGCGGCCGCAGTGCGCGCGTCTCGCTCTTCGCCCCGCTTCGCCGCCTGCGTCGCTCGCTCTTCGGCGCGCGCCACTGAGGAAGCCGGGCCGCGCGTCCCCGAGGTCGCCCGCCCGCTTCCGCCCGGACTCCCGTACGAATCCGCTCGCGACAACGCCGGACGTGTCCCCGCCCGTCCGGCGTTTCGTCGTACCCGCAGCAGTCGGCCACAGGCGGTCGGCCGCAGACAGTCGCCCACAGGCAGTCGGCCGCACCGGTCGGCCTTGCCGTCCGGCCGTGCCGGTCGGCGCCGTCCCGGCGTGCCGCCGCGTGACGGTCAGGCGATCACGCCCGCGCTCCTGAGCTCCTTCACCTCCGCCTCGGGCACCCCGAGCTCCCCAAGGACCTCGTCCGTGTCCTGCCCGAGGGCCGGGATCCGGTCCATCCGCGCCTCGGGCCCGTCCGGGAAGACGATCGGCGGCAGCAGGGAACGCAGCGGCCCGACCGGGGAGTCCACCGGCCTCCAGCGGTCCCGGGCCGTCAGCTGGGGGTGGTCCGCGAGCTCCGCGACCGAGTTCAGCCGGGCGCAGGCGACGCCCGCCGCGTCGAGGCGCGCCAGCGCCTCTGGGGCCGTGAGCGGGGCCAAGGCCTCCGCCACCGCCGCGTCCGTCGCCGCGCGCCCCGCGACCCGGGCCGTGTTCGTCGCGAAGGCCGGGTCCTCGGCGAGCTCGGGGCGGCCGAGGACCTGTTCGGCGAGCCGCCGCCACTCGCGGTCGTTCTGCACGGAGAGCAGCACCAGGCCCCCGTCGGCCGTCGGATAGGCGTCGTACGGGGCGATCACCGCGTGCGCGAGCCCCGTTCGCGCCGGGGCCGTGCCTCCGTGCGACCCGTGGTGCAGCGGGTGCCCCATCCACTCGGCCAGCGAGTCGAGCAGGGAGACCTCGACGGGGCCGCCGCGGCCGGTCGTGCCGCGCCGTACGAGTGCGGCGAGGACGCCCGAGAAGGCGTACATCCCGGCGGCGATGTCGGCCGCCGGGATCCCCGACTTGACCGGCTGGTCCGGGGTGCCGGTCACCGAGACGAGGCCCGCCTCGCACTGGACGAGCATGTCGTACGCCCGCTTGTGCGCGTACGGACCGGCGGCCCCGTACCCCGAGACGTCCACGGCGATCAGCCGCGGGTGAGCGGCGCAGAGCGTGGCGGCGTCGAGGCCGAGCCGGGCCGCGGCGCCCTGCGCCAGGTTCTGGACGAAGACGTCGGCGCCCGCCACCAGGCGCCGGGCGAGCGCCAGGCCCCGGGGGTCCTTGAGGTCGACCGCCACCGACTCCTTGCCGCGGTTGCACCACACGAAGTGCGAGGCGAGGCCGCGGGCGGCCGTGTCGTACCCCCGGGCGAAGTCCCCGCCGTCGGGGCGCTCGATCTTGACGACGCGGGCGCCGAGGTCCGCGAGCTGCCGGGTGGCGAAGGGCGCGGCGACGGCCTGCTCGACGGCGACGACCGTGATCCCTTCGAGGGGGAGTGGCTGAGTGCTCATGACAGCCCTGCCTACCCTGCCGGGCCGTCCCTGTCATCAGGGGATGCGTCACCCCGGGCGGGTCGCGCCGTGGGCCGCACCCGTCAGCGGCGGGCGTAGCGGCGGACCGCGAGCGGGGCGAAGAGCGCGATCAGGGCGAGCGACCAGAGCAGCGACCCCGCCACCGGGTGGGCCACCGGCCAGGCCGCGTCCGCCGGTACGGGCGCGTTGCCGAAGAGCTCGCGCACCGCCGTCGTGACCGCCGAGATCGGGTTCCACTCCGCGACCGTCCGCAGCCAGCCGGGCATGCCGTCCGTGGGGATGTACGCGTTGGAGAGCAGCGGCAGCATGAACGTGGCGCTGCCCAGCTGGCCGGCCGCCTCCTCGCTCTGCGAGGCCAGGCCGAGCAGGATGCCGACCCAGGTCGTCGCGAAGCGGAAGAGGAGCAGCAGGCCGAAGGCGCCCAGGGCCTCCAGGGCGGTGCCCTCGATCCGCCAGCCCATGGCGAGGCCGACGAGGATCAGCGGGACCGTGCCGACCGCGCTCGCGACGAGGTCGGCGAGCGCCTGCCCGAGGGGGACGGCGGCGCGGCTCACGGGCAGGGTCCGGAAGCGGTCCATGACGCCCCGGTGCGAGTCCTGCGCCGCCTGGAACATGCCGGTCATCAGGCCGCCTGCGGCCGTCGCCACGAGCATGCCGGGGACCAGATAGGCCCGGTACTCGGCGCCCGGCATGGCGAGCGCGCTGCCGAAGACGTACCCGAAGAAGAGGAGGAAGACGATCGGCATCGTCTGGGTCATGACGGTGATGGCGGGGGCGTGCCGGATCCGCTGGAGGTGGCGGCCGAGGACGGCGGTCCCGTCGTGCACGAGGGCGCTCACGCGATGAGCTCCTTCCGGTCGGTGAGGCGCAGGAACACCTCGTCGAGGGTGGGCGGACGCAGGGACGCGTCGACGATGTGGACCCCGGCGGCGTCGATCTCGCGGACGATCCGGGGGAGGGTGAGCGTGGTGTCCGCGGTCACCGCGCCGACCGTGCGGCGCTCGGCGTCCAGGACCGGGGCGCCGCCGGTGAGCCGGTCGAGGACGGCGGCGGCCGCCTCCAGGAGCGAGGGGTCGGCGACGACGACCTCGGCGTGGCTGCCGATGAGCGCCTTGAGCTCGGCCGGGGTGCCGCGCTGGGCGACCCGTCCCTCGTCGATCAGGACGATGTCGTCGGCGAGCTGATCGGCCTCCTCCAGGTACTGGGTGGTCAGCAGGACGGTCGTGCCCTCGGACGCCAACTCCCGTACGGCGTCCCAGATCCCGTTCCGGCTGTGCGGGTCGAGGCCGGTCGTCGGCTCGTCGAGGAAGAGGACGGCGGGCCGGACGAGCAGGCTCGCGGCCAGGTCGAGCCGGCGCCGCATCCCGCCCGAGTAGGTGCGCGCGGGCCGGTCGGCCGCGGCGGTCAGGCCGAACCGCTCCAGGAGTTCGCCGGCGCGGGAGCGCGGGGCGCGCAGGAGCCGGGCGAAGAGCCGGAGGTTCTCGGCGCCGGTCAGGTCGCCGTCGACGGAGGCGTACTGGCCGGTGACCGCGATCTTGCGGCGCACGCCCGCAGGGTCGCGCACCACGTCGAGCCCGGCGACCCGGGCGCTGCCCGCGTCGGGTGCGACGAGGGTCGTCAGGACCCGGACGGCGGTGGTCTTGCCGGCGCCGTTGGGGCCGAGGACGCCGCAGACCGTGCCCTCGGGGACGGCCAGGTCGAGCCCGCGCAGGGCGTGGACCTCCCCGTATCGCTTCTGCAGACCCTCACTAAGTACAGCGTACGTAGTCGTCATGGCGCGACCATACCCCACTACGTACGGCGTACGTAACTACGATGGTGAGCGAGGTGATGATCCATGGCGGGCCGAGCGGCCGAACCGGAAGTGATCTGGGCACGGCCCGAGCGGACGGGCCGCGGCCCGAAGCCGGCGTACACCCGACGGGACGTCGTGGACGCGGCCGTCCGCATCGCCGACGCCGACGGCATCGACGGGGTCTCCATGCGCCGCGTCGCCGCCGAACTGGGCTGCGGCACCATGTCGCTCTACAACTACGTCCCCCGCAAGGAGGACCTGTACGAGCTGATGGTCGACGCGGTCAGCGGCGAGTACGAGCTACCCGACGAGCCCAGCGGCGACTGGCGCGCCGACATGACCGCGATCGCCCACCAGAGCCGCGCGATCATGTACCGGCACCCCTGGCTGCCGCGCGTGATGACCACCGCCTACGGCTTCAGCCCCAACGCCCTGCGCTTCCTGGAGTGGTGCCTGGGCTGCCTCACGCCCCTGGACGCCCCCGCCGGGCTCAAGATGCAGCTGATCGCCATGGTCAACGGCACGGTCATGGCGACCGTCGCCAACGAGCAGGCCATCGCCGAACGCGCCCGCGGACTTCCCTGGTCCGAGGCGGAGGAGCAGGCCGTCCGCGGCGCCTACCTCATGGGACAGGTGACGAGCGGACGCTACCCGCACCTCGCCGGACTGCTCGCCGAGGCCCCCGCCGCGCCCGTCGATCCCGACGAGATCTTCGCGATGACCATCGCCCGCCTCCTCGACTCGTTCGCGCCCCCGACCGGGGGAACGAGCGTCACAGGAGCATGAACTGCCCCTCCGGACCCTCCTCCTGGTGATCGAGGACGGACGCCGGGCGGCGCGCCCGGTCCGGCGGCGGCAGCACCCCCGCGGCCCGCAGGTCCGCCCCGCCGACACCCCCGGCGGCGAACGCGGCCCGCTCCGGCTCCCGCGCGCCGAGCAACGCCAGCACGGTGATCAGGTCGAGCAGCTCCGAGGTCCACTCCTGCGGCCAGTCGCCCGGCCCCATCGCCTCCAGGGACCCGGGCTCCGCCGGCGCGGTCCGGTGCGCGAACCACTGCTCCAGCACCCGCACCCCGCCGACCCGGTACTCCCACGCCTCCACCGGCACGGGAGAGATCCGGCCCCCGCCGAGATCGAGCACCTCGTCCCCGGCGTCGTACGCGATCGCCGTCGGCCGCGCCGGAACCGCCGCCCGCACATAGGGCCGGCGCCCGCCCGGCAGCCGCGGCTTCGTCCCGCTCCACGCTCCGCGCGCCTGCACGTCCACGAGCTCCCGGCCGAGCGCCACGCCCGCCGCCCACACCTCCGGGTCCCCGGGCAGCGGGACCCGGCACCCGGCGGGGGAGGGGAGCGCCGCAGCCACGGTCCACGCCAGCCACTCCCGGGCGTCGACCTCGCGCCCGTACCGCTCCCCGAGGAAGTCGAGCAGGCCGGGGGCGAGGTTCGGCTCCAGCCCCCCGGGGCGCCGGAACAGCGGCCGGATGCGGCCCGGGCGGCCCGCCGGGGAACGCCCCTCGGGGAGCGCGGCGGTCACCAGGAGCGCCGGACCCGGCGCCCCCGGCACGTACCCCTGCTCCACGGCGAAGAGCTGCGGCCCACCGGCCACCCGCCACAGCTCCGGGCGCGCCGTGTCGATCAGGCGGTGGTCGGGGAGCAGCCACTGCTCGTCGAACGGCCCGTGCGCCACCCGCACCGGCTCCGGGCACGGCCCCGGCTCACGCGCGAACCGCGCCGTCCCGGTCCGCTGACCCGGCAACGCCGCCACCGCGCTCCCCGGCGTACGCGCCCGACTCGGTCGGAACAACGCCTCCCGCTCCGCCCCCTCGGCCGCCGCCAGCCTGTCCCAGCGGGCCCTCAGCGTGCGGGCGTCGGGAGCCACGACCCACGCCCGCCCGAACCGCAGCGGGGCCACGGCCCACGGCATCAGCTCGTCGAGGAGGGGCGGCTCGTCGTCGGCGCGGGGGGCTTGCGTCCGGGGGGCTTCCGTCACGCCCCGCATGCTAACGAGCGCCGTCCGCGCGCGGCCAGAAGCGGCCGCGCCGTGGCGGGTCCGTCAGCGGCGCCACCTGCGGTGGCGCGGGGGTTTCGGCCGGGCCGCCGGTTCGAGCGGAGCGAGGTCCTCCAGGAGGCGGCGGTACGCCTCGGGGTCCTGCTCGAAATCCGCCCCGGCCGCGAGGGCGGCCCGCTCGCCGTCCTGTCCCCGGAGCAGGTCGACCGAGGTCTGCGTGAACCGCTCCCGCAGGCCGTGCCGTTCTGCGTCGGCCAGCAGCCGACGCAGTTCGGCGACGGCGGCCGCGGCGTCGGCGCGGGCAGCCGGTCCGGCTTGGAGTCTGTTGCCCAGCCCGGCGGCGGGGGCCGCCGTCTCCAGCAGCGGGCGCAGCCGGTCGGCGAGCTCCCGGGCGGTCGCCGCCGCCGCCCGCGCCTGTGGTCCGGCCTCCCGCAGCACCCACAGGGCGCGGACCAGTTCGGGATCGGGCGCCGCGCCGAGCTCCCCTCGCCGCCCGGTGTCCCGCACCGCGTCGACCGCCCGCGCGTAGTCCTCGGACGCCCACCCGGCGGCCTCGGCCAGCCGGATCGCGCGGCGCACGAGCCGCGCCTCCACGCCGAGGACCCGGGGGAGGGCCCGGAGGTTTCCCCCGACCAGGCCGGTCATGATGAGCAGCACCCCCAGCAGCAGGAGGGCGTCCGCGGTGGTGAGGTCCTCCTCCGCGTCGGTTGCGACGTCGTACAGGTCCCCCCGGTCCGGTCCTTCCGTGAGCATGAACCCGGACTCCCAGCCGTAGCCCCGGCTGTCTCCGTAGTTCGGCGCCTTGAGGCTGTCGCTCCGGCCGGCGTCGCAGTGGTAAGGCCCCTCGCGCGTCTTCTCCGCGTACGGATCGCTCCACCGGACCCGGCAGGTGCCGTCGGCCTCCTCGTGGACCACCGCCAGGTCGATCTGGCGCGACGCGGGCAGCCCCCCGTCCGGCTCGATCGCGTACAACCCGACCGAACACGCGAAGAGCGTGAAACCGGCCGTCAGGACCCAGCGGAAGAACGGTACGTGCCTCATGTGGTCAACCCCCCGCCGTCAGCCTCGCACGGTGCGGACCGGAGGGCGAGAGGCCGGTTCCGGCAGCGTGTCGCCGCCGCCTTTGCCAGGGTCCGGCAGGCGCCGCCGTCTCTGCTCCAAGGTCCGGCAGGCGCCGCCGCTCCGCAGGCGTCAGTGCGCCTCCACCGTGACGGTGAAGGAGAAGCGGTCGCCGCGGTACCGGATGCGGGCCACGTCGACGACCCTGCCGTCCTCGTCGTAGGTCACACCGGTGTAGTGGAGGATCGGCGAGAGCAGCGGGACCTGGAGCAGGCCCGCCGTCTCCGGGTCGGCGAGGCGGGCCTCGACCGTGTCCGTGATGCGGCTGATCCGCACCCCGACCACGTCCCGCAGCACCTTCGTCATCGGCCAGCGCTCCAGGTCCGCCGGATCGATCGCCGCGGCGAGCTCCGGCAGGACCGCGTTCTCCACCCAGTTCGTCGGCTCGCCGCTCTCCCCGTCGCGGCGCAGTCGCCGGTACGCCACGACCTCCGCCACGTCCGGGAAGTACTCGGCGAGCTCGCCCGGCACCGGTACGGCGCCGTGCCCGAGGACCGTCGTCCGCTCGCCCGACTGCTGGGCCACGATCGCGTCGATCGAGCCGAGCAGCCGGCGCGGGGTGGAGCGGCGGGCACCCGGCTCGATGAAGGTGCCGCGCCGCCGGTGCCGGCTGATGAGGCCCTCCTCCTCCAGCTCTTTGAGGGCCTGGCGCATGGTCAGCACGCTCACGCCGTAGTGGGCGGCGAGCTGCTCCTCGGTGGGCAGCCGCAGCGAGGCGTCGGGCGTGCGGCCCAGTATCGAGGCGCGCAGCGACTGCGAGACCTGATACCAGAGCGGCAGCTTGCGGTTCAGGACCAGCGAGTCGGGAGCGAAGGCGGTCACGTGTTCTCCGTACGAGGGCTACGGGCTTACGGCCGGGACTCTACGGCCGGAAGTGGCGCTCAAGACCCTGCCATACGTCGTCGTATCCCTTCTGCAGATGGTCGGCGTTCGCGGCCTGCGGGGTCGCGGTCACCGGCCAGCGGGTCTCGAACATGAAGGCCAGGCCGTCGTCGATCCGCTGCGGCCTCAGCTCCGCCGCGCTGGCCTTGTCGAAGGTCTCCCGGTCGGGGCCGTGCGCCGACATCATGTTGTGCAGCGAGCCGCCGCCGGGCACGAAGCCCTCGGCCTTGGCGTCGTACGCGCCTTCGATCAGGCCCATGTACTCGCTCATCACGTTCCGGTGGAAGTACGGCGGGCGGAAGGTGTCCTCGCCGACGAGCCAGCGCGGGGCGAAGACGACGAAGTCCACGCCCGCGAGCCCCGGGGTGTCGGACGGCGCGGTGAGGACCGTGAAGATCGACGGGTCGGGGTGGTCGTAGGAGATCGTCCCGATGACGTTGAAACGGCGCAGGTCGTAGACGTACGGGGTGTGGTTGCCGTGCCAGGCGACGACGTCCAGCGGGGAGTGGCCGTAGGTCGCGGCCCAGAGGTGGCCGCAGTACTTGTTGACCACCTCGACCGGTCCCTCGACGTCCTCGTAGGCGGCGACGGGGGCCCGGAAGTCGCGGGCGTTGGCGAGGCCGTTGGCGCCGATCGGGCCGAGGTCGGGGAGCTGGAAGGGCGCCCCGTAGTTCTCGCAGACGTAGCCGCGGGCCGTCTCGTCGAGGAGCTCGACGCGGAAACGGACGCCGCGGGGGATCAGCGCGACCTCGCCGGGGTGGGCGGCGAGCAGGCCGAGCTCCGTACGGAGCAGGAGGCCGCCGCGCTCGGGGACGATCAGGAGCTCGCCGTCGGCGTCGCCGAAGACCCGCTCCATGGAGGCGTTCGCGTGGTAGAGGTGCACGGCCATGCCGGTGCGCTGGGTCGCGTCGCCGTTGCCGCCGAGGGTCCACAGGCCGGCGAGCCAGTCGGTGCCGGGGGCCGGTTCGGGCAGCGGGTTCCAGCGGAGCCGGTTGGGGTCGGGCACCGTCTCGGTGAAGGGGGCGCCGCGCAGCGAGCCGTCGTCGATCCGCGTGAACGGCGGGTGCGCGGCCGAGGGGCGGATCCGGTAGAGCCAGGAGCGGCGGTTGTGCGCCCGCGGCTCGGTGAAGGCGCTGCCGCTGAGCTGCTCGGCGTAGAGGCCGAGGGGTGCGCGCTGCGGCGAGTTGCGGCCGTGCGGCAGCGCGCCGGGGACCGCTTCCGAGCTGTGCTCGTTGCCGAATCCGGTGCTGTAGTCGAGCGCCTCGGCCGTCTTCCTGGCCTGCTCCGTGGTCATCGCCCGCTCCTGTCCTGAGCCCACAAGGGAATCCTATGCATGACCGTAGGATTCCGCGACGCTCACGTCAACGGGGTGTGGCCGGAGGTGTTCCGGATTGATGCCGCACGAGGGGGTCAGAAAAGATGAACAATGCTCTACTCTCACGCGCATGTCCTGGACCCGAAGATTCGTCCTCGTCCTCTCGGTCGTGCTCGCGGCCCTCGCCGGAGCCCTGCTCGCCGCGCCCGGGGCCCAGGCCCACGAGGAGCGGCCCGTCACCTTCCCCGACGGCTCCGGCACCGTGCCGAAGCCCCGCACGGGCGAACCCGACCTCCTCGTCTGCAAGACCGACCGCGCCGACTTCGCACGTCGCATATCCGGCTTCCCCGCCCCGGTGAAGGCCCGCAACCTCGCCCTCCTCGACCGCTGCGCCCGCGACGGCTACCGCCACCTCCAGGAGGCCGTCGACGCCGTCGACCGGCCGGGGATGACGATCGCCGTCCTCCCCGGGCTCTACGAGGAGGAGCCCTCACTGCCCAAGCCCACCGGCGCGTGCGCCGCGCTCAAGGCCCCGAACTCCTCGCTCGGCTACCAGATCCTCAGCTACGAGCAGCAGCGGCAGTGCCCGCACAACCAGAACCTGGTCGCGATCCTCGGCAAGAAGGACCTCCAGATCGAAGGCACCGGCGCCTCCCGCCTGGACGTCGTCTTCGACGCCAAGTACCAGAAGCTCAACGCCATCCGGGCCGACCAGTCCGACGGCGTCTACTTCCGCAACTTCACCGCCCAGCGCACGACCTTCAACTCGCTCTACGTCCTCGCCGCCGACGGCTTCGTCATCGACGACGTCCTCACCCGCTGGAACGACGAGTACGGCTTCCTCACCTTCGCCTCCGACCACGGCCTCTACAAGAACTGCGAGTCGTACGGCAACGGCGACTCCGGCATCTATCCCGGCTCGGCCTCCAACATCAACGACGGCCGCGGCTACGACGTCCCCCGCTACTCCATCGAGATCACCGGCTGCCGCAGCCACCACAACATGGTCGGCTACTCCGGCACCGCCGGAGACTCCGTCTGGGTCCACGACAACGAGTTCGACCACAACATGGGCGGCGCCTCCATGGACTCCGCCTTCCCCGGCCACCCCGGACTGCCCCAGAACCACGCCCGCTTCGAACGCAACCTGATCCACGACAACAACGAGAACTACTACCCATACGTCGCCGACGGCACCTGCGCCAAGCCGCCCGTCGACCGCGGCTACGAACGCGGCGTCGTCTGCCCCCAGATCTCCATGCCGCCCGGCACCGGCATCATCACCGCCGGCGGCAACTGGAACCTCTACGAGAACAACTGGGTGTACGGCCACCAGCGCACCGCCTTCTACCTCAACGCCGTGCCCGCCTTCATCCGCGGCGAGTCCGCCTGGGGCAAGCAGACCGACACCTCCCACCACAACCGCTACGCCGACAACCACCTCGGCGTCGACAAGGCCGGCAACTCCCGCCCCAACCGCACCGACGTCTGGTGGGACGGCCAGGGCAGCGGCAACTGCTGGCAGACCGATGCCGGCGCCGCCAGCCCCGGTGCCCTCCCCGGCTGCGGGGCGCGCCGCGGCGACGTCTCCGGAAACACCGACCGCCTCGTCGGCGAGCCCGTCAAGCTCGCCCAGCTCCTCGTCTGCGCCGACTACAGCGTCCAGGCGCGCCGCCTCCCGGCAGGCTGCGACTGGTACGGCGCCCGGGGCCTCCAGCGCGTCGAGACCCAGCTCGCCCTCGGTAGCGCCCTCGTCCTCGCCCTGGCCGGCTTCGCCCTGTGGTGGCGTCGCCTGCGCGGCAACCGGCTCGCGGCCGTGGCCACCCTCCTCGGCCTCGCGGGCCTGATCCTGGACGTGGCCGGCTCGACCCTCGCCCTCACCCCGACCGTCGTCCCGGCCCTCGCACTGCTCCTCACCGGCGTCTGGTGGACCGTCATCGGCCTCGCCCTGCGGCCCACCCGCCCCGTCTTCGCCTGGACCACGGTGGCCCTCGGCGCCCTCACCCTGCTCGACGCCTTCGACAAGGCGGTCCTGATGGTCCCGGGCATCCCCCTCAGCCCCGCCTGGTTCCGCCTGCTGCTCGGCGTCGTCTGGGTCCTCTGGGCGGTGATCGCGGCAGGCGCCCGCACCCCGCGGACGACCATCCCGGGGGAGCAGAGGGGGTCCGAGCCCGAGGCGGAGTCCGCGTCCGCGTCCGAGGCGGAGCCCGCCACCGTCCTCCCTGGGTCCTCCGCCGACCCGCGGCCCCGTGAGGAGGGGACGGCGTGACGCACCCGCGCGGGGCGGCGGCGCCCCTCCTCTCCCTGGTGCTCGTCCTGGCTGCCGCGCTGTCCCTCTCGGGCTGCGGCGGCCGGGCCACCACCCACCACAAGCCCGGCACCACCCACGAGGAGGCCAGTGGAAGCAGCGGCACCCTGCTCCCCGCCCGCGACGAGTCCGGCCACCGGCTGCGGGAGGTCCCCGCGGCGACCGCCCCCACGGTCCGGGTCGAGGTCAGGCCCGACACCGAGGGCGGCTGGAACGTCCACCTCACGGTGGAGAGGTTCCGCTTCACCCCGGACAGCACCGGCGGCGCCGCCCTCCCCGGCCGGGGCCACGCCCGCCTCCTGGCCGACGGCCGGGAGACCGCCCGCCTGTACGGCGCCTGGGGGTACGTACCTCCCGGCGTCCGTACCCTGACCGTCCGCCTCCACGCGGACGACCACACCGTCTGGGCCGTCGCCGGCGCCCCCGTCCAGGCCACCGTCCGGCTGGACGGCACCCCCGCCGCCTCGGCGCCGCCGTCCGCCACGGGCACGGGCACCGCCGCGCCGCCGACCACCCCGCCGTCCGCCACGGGCACGGACACCGCCACCACCGCCCCGCCGACCCCCCTGCCGTCCGAGACCGGCCGGACCGTCACCCTCACCATCACCGGAAAGACCGTTCAGCCACCCCCTGACCGCATCGAGTTGAAGAAGGGCGAGCGCCTCACCCTCCGCGTCACCGGCGACCGCGCCGACACCCTCCACGTGCACGGCTACGACCGCGAACTCCCCCTCTCTCCCGGCGTCCCCGCCACCCTCACCCTCACCGCGGACCGCACCGGCCTCTTCGAGGTCGAGACCCACGACTCCGGACTCCTCCTGACCCAACTCGTCGTCCGGTGACCGGCGTCCCGCTGGCCCACGGCGTCGGCTCCCGGCACGACCTCCCCCTCTCGCCCTTCTACGCCTACGCGGGCGCCTTCACCGCACTCCTCGTCTCCTTCCTCGCCCTAGGGCTGCTCTGGTCCTCGTCCCGCTTCCGCGGCGACGAGGCCGGGCGGCCCGTCCCGGCGGCCCTCCAGCGGGTGGCCGACGCTCCGGCCACCCGCACCACCCTCCGGCTCCTGGGCGCCGCCGCCGCCCTCCTGTTCCTCCTCCACCTCCTCCTCGGCCCCGACGACCCGGACCGCAACCCCGCCCCCGGCGCCCTCTACGTCCTCCTCTGGGTCGGACTCGTCCCCGCCTCCCTCCTCCTCGGCCCCGTCTGGCGCCTCCTCAACCCGCTCCGCACCCTCCACTCCCTCCGCCCGCCACGGAGCCCCCGCCCGATCCCCGCCGCACTCGGCATCCGCCCGGCCGCCGCGGGACTCCTCCTCTTCACCTGGCTCGAACTCGTCGCCCCCGACAACACCTCCACCACCACCCTCCTCATCGCCCTCGCCGTCCACGCCGGCGTCCAACTCATCGGCGCCGCCCGCTACGGCGACCGCTGGTTCGCCCACGCCGACCCCTTCGAGGTCTACTCCTCCCTCCTCGCCCGGCTCTCACCCCTCGGCCGCCGCGCCGACGGCCGCCTGGTCCTGCGCTCCCCCTTCCACAGCCTCGACTCCACCCCGCAGACCCCCGGTCTCGTCGCCACCGTCTGCGTCCTCCTCGGCTCCACCGCCTACGACGGCCTCTCCGACAACCCCCGCTGGATCACCACCCTCCAGACCTCCTCCCTCGACCCCACCGTCACCGCCACGCTCGGCCTGCTCGCCGTCGTCGCCCTCGTCGCCGCCTTCTACGGACTCTGCGCGGGCGCCCTGCGCCTCATGGACCGGTCCCTCACCACACCCCTCACCTCCTTCGCCCACTCGCTCCTGCCCATCGCCCTCGGCTACCTCGTCGCCCACTACTTCTCGCTCTTCGTCACCGAAGGACCACGTACAGTCATCATGGCGGCGGGCACTGACAACGCCCTCTCGCCCGCTCCACCACTGGGTCCCGGCGGCCTCGCGACCCTCCAGGTCGCCGCGATCGTCACCGGTCACGTCCTCGGTGTCGTCGCCGCCCACGACCGGTCCGTCCGGCTCTTCCCGCCGGCCCGCGCCGTCGCGGGCCAACTGCCGCTGTTCGTGCTGATGATCGCGTACACCCTCGGAGGCATCGGCCTGCTCATCGCCTGACGCCCGAAGGGAATCGCGGAATCCTCTTGGGCGAGTGAGCCTCATCCCGACCGGAACGGCATCATGGTCCCCGTGCCCCAGACCCGCCCGAAGACCCCGCCGGTGCTCCGCCGCGCCCCCGTCCAGCAGCGCAGCGCCGAGCGGCTCGCCCGGATCCTCGACGCCTGCGCCGTCCTCCTCGACGAGACCGGCTACGAACAGCTGAGCACCCGGGCCGTCGCCGCCCGCGCCGGCGTTCCCATCGGCTCCGTCTACCGCTTCTTCGGCAACAAGCGGGCGATGGTCGCCGCCCTCGCCCACCGCAACCTCGACCAGTACGCCGAGCGGATCTCCACCCGCTTCGCGGCGACGCCCGTCCTCGACGCGTACGGAGCCATCGACGGCGTCCTCGACGAGTTCATCGCCATGAAGCGGACCGTCCCGGGCTTCGCGCTCGTCGACTTCGGCGTGCCGGGAGGCGCGCCGGGCGAGACGGCGGAGGACTCCGAGGCCGGTGCCGACGAGGCGGGGGAGGACGCGGACGGCTCCGCCGGGCATCCCAACGACCTCGTCGCCGATCGGCTCTGCTCGCTGCTCGCCGTCCACCTCGGCCGCGCCGCCGACGAGGCCCTGCGCCGGAAGGTCCTGGTCGGCGTCGAGACCGCCGACGCCCTCGTCCGGCTCGCCTTCCGGACGGACCCGGACGGCGACCCGGCGCTCGTCGACGAGACCCGCCAACTCCTGTACGCCTACCTGGCGCCCTCGCTCTCCTAGCCTCCGCGGGGGAGCCGACGCCTCGCTCCCGCACCCGGCTCCCGCACACCCCTCCCGTACGTGCCTACCGGTCGGTATGCTCGGCGCCACCCGACGCACCAGGGAGACGCCATGCCCACCGTCCTGCGCATCTGCCCCCTCTGCGAAGCGACCTGCGGACTGACGCTGACCCTGACGCCCGACGGCTCCCGGGTCACGGGAGCCCGCGGCGACCGCGAGGACGTCTTCAGCCAGGGGTTCGTCTGTCCCAAGGGCGCCGCCTTCCCCGAGGTCGACGCCGACCCGGACCGGCTCCGCCGCCCGCTCGTCCGCAAGGACGGCCGGCTCCAGGAGGCGAGCTGGGCCGAGGCGTTCGACACCATCGCCGCCCGGATCCGGCCGCTGATCGAGGAGTACGGGCCGGACTCCGTGGGTATCGTCCTCGGCAACCCCAATGTGCACACGATCGCCGGCGCCCTCTACCCGCCCCTCCTCATCGGCGCCCTGCGCACGCGGAACCTCTTCACCGCGTCCACGCTCGACCAGATGCCCAAGCACGTCTCCAGCGGCCTGCTGTTCGGGGACCCCTTCGCCGTGCCCGTCCCGGACCTCGACCGCACCCACCACCTCCTGATCCTCGGCGCCAACCCGCTGGACTCCAACGGAAGCCTCTGCACCGCCCCCGACTTCCCCGGCAGGCTCAAGGCGCTCCGCCGGCGCGGCGGCACCCTCACCGTCGTCGACCCCCGGCGCACCCGCACCGCGCGCGTCGCCGACCGCCACGTCGCCATCCGCCCCGGCGCCGACGCGCTCCTCCTCGCCGCCCTCGTCCACACCCTCTTCGCGGAGGACCTCACCGACCTCGGCCCGCTCGCCGCCCAAGTCGAAGGCGTCGAGGAGGTACGGGCGGCGGTGCGGGAGTTCACCCCCGAGGCCGTCGCCCCCGCCTGCGACGTGGACGCCGCCACGATCCGTACCCTCGCCCGCGAACTGGCCGCCGCGCCCTCCGCCGCCGTCTACGGACGGATGGGCAGCTCCACCGTGGAGTACGGCACTCTCGGCAACTGGCTCGTCGACGTCCTCAACGTCCTCACCGGCAACCTCGACCGGCCCGGAGGCGCGCTCTTCCCGCTCTCCGCCACCGCCCCGGCCCCCCGTCCGCCGGGCCCCGGCAGGGGTTTCGACCTCGGCCGCCGGCACAGCCGCGTCTCCCACCACCCCGAGGTCAAGGGGGAGTTGCCGCTGGTCGCGCTCGCCGAGGAGATCGAGACGCCGGGGGACGGACGCATCCGGGCGGTCATCACCGTCGCCGCCAACCCCGTCCTGTCCGCCCCCGACGGGAACCGGCTCGACGCGGCCCTCGGCTCCCTCGACCTCATGGTCGCCGTCGATCCGTACCTCAACGAGACCACCCGCCACGCCGACGTCGTCCTGCCCCCGCCCCCGCCCTCCCGGAGCGCCCACTTCGACTTCGCCTTCAACGGCTTCGCCGTCCGCGACCAGGCCCGCTACACCCCGGCCGCCGTCCCCCTTGAAGCGGACGCGATGGACGAGTGCGAGATCCACGCCCGGCTGATCCTCGCCGTCTCCGGCATGCACGGCGCCCCGCCGTCCGCCGTCGACGACCTCGCGATCGACACCACCCTCGCCAAGGCCGTCGCGCAGGAGCACTCACCGGCGTACGGCGCGGATCCGAAGGAGTACGCGGCCGGGCTCACCGGCGCCACCGGCCCCGAGCGCCGCCTCGACCTGATGCTGCGCCTCGGCCCGTACGGACTCACCCTCGACGAGCTGCGGGCCCGGCCGCACGGCATCGACCTCGGCCCGCTCAAGCCGCGCGTCCAGCAGGTTCTCAAGACCCGCAGCGGCCGGATCGAACTCCTCCCCGCGCCGATCGCCGCCGACCTGCCCCGCCTGCGCGCCGCGCTGCACGCCGTACCGGCCCCCGGCACCCTCCAGCTCGTCGGGCGCCGGCACCTGCGCTCGAACAACAGCTGGCTGCACAACACCCCCGCCCTGGGCGGCGGCTCCAACCGCTGCACCCTCCAGGTGCACCCCGAGGACGCGGCCCGCCTGCGCCTGGCCGACGGCGCACCCGCCCGGATCACCGGGGACGGCGGCTCCCTCGACGTGCCGGTGGAGATCACCGACGGGGTGCGCCCCGGCGTGGTGAGCCTCCCGCACGGCTGGGGCCACGACCGGCCCGGCACCCGGCTCTCCGTGGCGGCCGCGCGGCCCGGCGTCAACGTCAACCAGCTCCTCGACGGTTCCCGGATCGACCCCCTCTCCGGCACCGCCGTCCTCAACGGCTTCCCCGTCGAGGTGGCGCCCCTGCCGTGACCTCGGCTCTGACCTGGGGTTTTGCTCGTATTGCTCACGCGTCAACATCTTGTTAACGGCAGAAGAGGGCACCTACCGTCATCCGGACCGCCGCTCGGCGGCAGTTCAAGGGTGAACGTGAGGTGTCCTCCATGCTGACCGTCCTCGGCTTCGCCATGATCGCGACCTTCCTGGTCCTGATCATGATGAAAAAGATGTCGCCGATCGCGGCGCTCGTGCTGATCCCCGCGCTCTTCTGCGTCGCGGTGGGGCAGGGGGCCCAGCTCGGCGACTACGTGATCGAGGGGGTCGGCAAGCTGGCGCCGACCGCCGCGATGCTGATGTTCGCGATCGTCTACTTCGGCGTCATGATCGACGTCGGCCTCTTCGACCCGATCGTCCGGGGCATCCTGCGCTTCTGCAAGGCCGACCCCGTACGCGTCGTCGTGGGCACGGCGGTGCTCGCCGCGATCGTCTCCCTGGACGGCGACGGCTCCACCACCTTCATGATCACCGTCTCGGCGATGTATCCGCTCTACAAGCGGCTCGGCATGAGCCTGGTCGTCATGACCGGTGTCGCGGCCACCGCCAACGGCGTCATGAACACCCTGCCCTGGGGCGGCCCCACGGCCCGCGCCGCGACCGCGCTGAAGCTGGACGCCGCCGACATCTTCGTCCCGATGATCCCCGCGCTCGGCATGGGCCTGCTCTTCGTCTTCGTCCTGGCGTACGTCCTCGGGCGCCGGGAGCGCAAGCGCATCGGCTACCTCACCCTCGACGAGGTCCTGGTCCCGGAGACCGAGACCGTGCTGGTCGCGGCGGGTGGCGGCGGTACGGACACGAACGCGAGCACGAACACGGCGAAGAAGCCGGTCGGCGGATCCGGCGAGAGCGCCGGTACGGGTGACGGCGACGGCTTCCAGGGGCTCGACCCGAACCGTACGACCCTCCGCCCCAAGCTGTACTGGTTCAACGCAGGCCTCACGGTCGCGCTGCTCACCGCGATGATCCTGGAGCTGCTGCCGATCCCGGTCCTGTTCCTCCTCGGCGCCGCGCTCGCGCTCACCGTCAACTACCCGAACATGGCCGAGCAGAAGGCCCGGATCGCCGCCCACGCGGAGAACGTCCTCAACGTCGCGGGCATGGTCTTCGCCGCCGCCGTCTTCACGGGCGTGCTGACCGGTACGGGCATGGTCAAGCACATGGCCGACTGGCTGGTCGGCGCCATCCCCGAGGGCATGGGCCCGCACATGGCCGTGGTCACCGGCGTCCTGAGCCTCCCGCTCACCTACTTCATGTCGAACGACGGCTTCTACTTCGGTGTCCTGCCGGTCCTCGCGGAGGCCGGCGCGGCCCACGGCGTGTCGCCCCTGGAGATCGCCCGGGCCTCGCTGGTCGGCCAGGCCCTGCACATGTCCAGCCCGCTCGTGCCCGCCGTGTACGTCCTCGTCGGCATGGCGAAGGTGGAGTTCGGCGACCACACCCGGTTCACGGTGAAGTGGGCCGCGCTGACCTCGCTGGTCGTGCTGGCGGCGGGGATCCTCTTCGGGATCATCTGAGCCGGGCGGCCCCGGCCCGGCCCCTCCCGTGTGGCGACGGGGAGTGGGCCGGACGGGTGGAGACGGAGGCCGGCACGGTCGGGTCGTCACCGTTTGTGTCCATGTCGTGACAGATAGTCGGATTATCGCAATGCGCGTCCGCTGTGCTCACTCACGACTGGAGGACCTCCCCATGACGACTCCCCCCACCCGCACTCTGCTCCGCGCGGCACTCGCCACCCTGGCGCTCGGCAGCGTGACCCTCGCCGGCGCCCCGGCGGCCTTCGCTGCGCCCGGCGACAACGGTGACGTCAAGGTCCACCGACAGGGCACCCCGGACACCAGCCAGGAGAACGAGCCCCGGGTCGGATGCGTCTTCCGCTTCGCGGCCTTCAACTTCGACGGCCTGCAGAGCATCCAGTGGAACATCTACGAGCAGCCGGGCCAGCCAGGCAACCAGGACCCGTCGCTGAAGAACGGCAGCATCGCCGTCGACAGCAACGGTGACGGACACACGGACGACATCACCGGCCTGTCGTCCGGCATGTACAAGGTCGAATGGACGTGGGTGGGCCAGAACGGCGCGGCGAAGTCGAAGGTCTTCCGGGTCAGTTGCCCCGGCGGCGTCATCACCAACCCGACGCCGACTCCGACCGCCACCAACGGGAACGGCGGACCCGGCGGAGGCCCCGGCGGGAACGGTCACGGCAAGCCCCCGCACCACAAGCCCCCGCACGGCCCGGTCGGCGCGGGCGGCGGCGGCAGCGCGCCGATCGCCGCCGAGGACTCCTCGGCCTTCGGCATCGGGGCGGCCGTCGCGGCGGGCCTCGCCGGCACGGCCGGACTGGTCCTGATCCGTCGCTCGCGCCGCCGCGACAATGGCGCCGCGTAGGTCCGGCCTTACGCGCCGGTGCCGCCTCACGCGGCGGCGGCGGCGACTCCTCCGGCTCGCCAGAACCGTCACGGTGACGTGCGTCCTGGTGACCGGGGTCGCCTGGTGGTCCGGGGACGGGGAACCGGCCGACCCGCCGCTCGCCGCGGGCTCGGCCGCCCCCGCCGCGGCGGGACCCGCCGCGGCGGGGGCGGCGGCCGGCGCCCCGGCCGCCCTCGACCACAAGGCCAAGGCCCGGGCGCTCCCCAAGGCCGCGCCCTCGTCCCGGCCGGCGCCGCCACCCCCGCCGCTCGCCCGCTCGCGCCCCACGGCGCTCGCCGTCCCGGCCATCACCATCGAGGCCCCGGTCATCGACCTCGGTCTCGACGCCGCCGGCCGGCTCGCCACCCCGCCCGTCGACAACCCCCGGGTCGTCGGCTGGTACGCGAAGGGCGCCACCCCCGGGGAGCGCGGCACCGCCGTCGTCGTCGGGCACCGCGACACCCGCAGCGGGCCCGCCGTCTTCCTCAACCTCGACTCCCTCAGCCCCGGCAACACCGTCCGGGTCGCCCGCGCCGACGGCAAGGTCGCCGTCTTCACGGTCGACCGCGTCCGGACGTACGCCAAGGCCGACTTCCCCGACAAGGAGGTGTACGGCGCCACAGGCCGGCCCGAACTGCGGCTGCTCACCTGTGGCGGAGCATTCGACCGCGGTACGGGCTACGAGGCGAACATCGTCGTCTTCGCCCACCTCACCGACATCGACCGGACGATCTGACGATCCGACCGACGGGCCCCAGCCGCGCCCGTCGGTCTATCCGCGTCCGCCGCCCGCCCCGCCCCGGCGGGCTCCCGCCACCCGGCGTGCGCCCGCCGGATACGGCAGCTCCTCCGCCAGGACGGCCGCGCGGTCGAAGCCCTCCGCCGCCTCCCGCTCCCGGCCCAGCGCCGCGAGCGCGGCGGCCCGTGCCGTACGGGCGTCGGTCTCCGCGAGCCGTTCACCGGCCCGCTCCGCCCGCCCGACCTCGGCGCCCGCGACCTCCGCGGCCTCCGCGGCCCGCCCGCACGCCAGCAGCGCCCAGGCCCTCAACTGCGCCGTGCCGGCCTCCTGGTACCCCGCGAGCAGCCGCAGCGCCTCCTCCGGCCTGCCCTCCCGCACCGCCAGCTCGGCCCGCGCCGACCGCACCTCGTACTCGGCCTGATGGTCGCCCTGCGTCACCGCCGTCCGCTCGGCCGGGTCCAGCAGCTCGCTCCCACCGGGACCGGCGTCCCGCATCCGTACGCGGGCGAGCGCCACCAGCGCGTACGGCGCGCACCACACCGCGTGCGACTCCGTGTCCCGCACCGCCGTCTCGGCGAACTCCCGAGCCTCCGCCACCTCCTCCACGAGGAGGTGGAGCTCCGCCAGGTTGGCCCGCTCGAAGACCGTCGCCGTCGGATCGCCCGAGCGCTCCGCGAGCGCGAGCGCCCGGCGGCCCGTCGCGATCGCCTCCCGCAGCCGGCCCGCCCGCCGCGCCGTCTCACGCAGCACCGAGAGCACCGAGGCCAGCAACTGCGGATCGCCGTACGCCTCCGCGTGCGGAAGCGCCCGGTCCGCGACCGGGCCCGCCTGGCCGAACCGGCCCGCGAGGCCCAGTGACGTCGCCCGCGCGGCCAGCGCCCTGGCGAGCAGCCCGCGCCGCTCGGGACCCGTCACCGCCTGCGCCGCGTCCTCCGCGGCCCGCGCGGCGACCACGCCCTCCTCGTACCGGCCCGCGACGAAACACAGCACCCCGCGGGCCAGATGGTGGGCGCTCCCACGGCGGCCGGCGTCCCGGGCCCGGGCGGGCAGGAGTCGAGCAGCCGGAAACCGTCCTCCGTACCGCGCGTCTTCGGCATCAGCTCCGCGAGCCGCGCCGCCGCGAGCACCCGGCCGTCCGCGTCCCCGTGCCTCTCCAGCTCCTCCAGGGCCTCGCCGAGCAGCCGCGCCGCCTCGTCGAAGCGGCCCAGGCGGCGCAGCACGGCGCTCCGGTCGATCCGCGCCCGCGCGGACTCGGCGGCGAGCGCGTCGAGACGGCCGGTGAGTTCGGCGTAGTAGCGGTCGGCGGTGTCGTTCGCGTAGAGCGCCGCCGCCCGCTCGGCGGCCTGCCGCAGATAGCCCGTGGCGCGCGGGTCGTCCGCCCGGGTCAGATGGGTGGCGAGGGTGTCCACGGCATCGGGGCGGCGGCGCAGCACGGCCTCCGCGTACGCCGAGTGCAGGAGCCGGCGACGGGCCGCCGAGAGCCCTTCGTAGCAGGTCAGCCGGACCAGCGGATGACGGAAGGCGAGCCCGGCGACGGGCCGGCCCTCGCTGACCACCCGCCGCTCCTCGACCACCGACGCGGCGACGGCCACCTCCACGGCCTCCGTGGCCTCGGCCGCCGAGAGCCGCGGATGGCCGCCGCGCCGGGCCACGTCGAGGACCTCGGTGAGGGCCGCGTCCTGCCCGGCGACCGCGACCGCGTCGACGACCCGGCGGGCCGCGGGACCCAGCCGGCCCAGGCGTTCCGCGACCAACTGCCGTACGCCCTCCGGGGTGCCGGTCCGCCCGTCCCCGTCCCGCACGGCACGGGCCAGTTCGAGGGCGAACAGCGGATTGCCGAGCGACAGCTCCCACACCCGCTCCGGTACGGCTCCGTCGGCGCCCAGCGCGTCCGCCGTCAGCGCCAGGCACGCCTCGCGGGACAGCCGGGGCAGTTCGACGGAACCGGCGAGGGACTGGCGAAGGAGCTGGTCGAGCACCTGGCGTCGAAGGTCGGACGCCGGAAGTTCCTCAGGACGGACAATGGCGAGAAATCGCCAGGTACTTCCCACCTCCCGGGACCGGCGGGCAAGATGGCTGAGGAGCTGGAACGAGCCCGCGTCCCCCGCGTGGAGGTCGTCCAGCACCACCATCACGGGCCGCTCGGCCGCCAGTTCTCCGAGCAGCCCCGCCGTCGCCCGGAACAGCCGGTCCCGCTCCTCCTCGGGACTGCGCCCGCTCTCCGGACGCACCCGCCCCAAGGACGGCAGGAGCGCCGCCAGTTCGGGATACTCCGCGCCCGCCCTGGCCCGCTCCGCGGTCGGCCGGTCCGCCAGCCAGCCGTCCAGGGCCTCGGTGAACGGGCCGTACGGCGTGTGCCCCTCCGCGTCGTGACCCGCACCCCACAGCACGGCCGTCCCCCCGGCGGCCGCCCGCCGGGCCGCCTCCCCGGCGAGACGTGTCTTGCCGAGCCCCGCCTCCCCGGTGAGCACGAGCACGGGCGGGGCATCGGCGGCGAGCAGCCGGGAGAGGAGTTCGTCCCGGCCGCGCAGCGGAGCGGTGGGCGGCTGCCGCACCACGGCCGGAAGCACGGGCCCCACCGAGCGGGGCGCCGGCACGGGCGCGGCCAGGGCGGCCCGGTGCAGCCGCTCGGTCTCCGGGCCCGGGCGCACGCCGAACTCCGCGTCCAGCGCCTCCCGGCACAGGTGGTACTGGGCCACCGCGCGGCGCCGCAGCCCCTGCCGTACGTACGCCTCGATGAGGACCCGGTGCGCCTCCTCCTCCGCCGGGGCCGCAGCGAGGACCTGCTCGGCCGCGGGGACCGCCTCCTCGGGGGCGCCCGCGGACAGGTGGGCGGCGGCGAGGGCGAGCAGGGCGCGCTCCCGCAGCGCGGAAAGCCGCTCGCGGCGGGGCTCGGCCCACGGCGCGTAGCGGTCCTCGGGCAGCAGCTCTCCCGTGAACGCCGCCAGGGCGGCGGCGAGTTCGGCGCGCCCGCCGTGCGCGAGCGCCGCCTCCGCCAGGGCCTCGGCCCCGTCGGCGTCGATCCGTACCGTCCGCGGGTCGAGCCGCAGCAGGGAGCCCTCGCCGGTCAGATAGGAGGAGACGGACCGGGGCGCCAGCTCGGGTTCGATCGCGCGGCGGGCCGCGTGGAGCGCGACGCGCAGACTGCCGAGCGCGGCCTGCGGATCCGCGTCCGGCCAGCAGATCTCCATCGCCTGCTCGCGGTGGAGGCTGTGGCCGGGGGAGACCGCGAGGAGTTTCACCAGCGTGCGCGCGCTCGGACGCGGCCACCGCTCGGAGAGCGGCGGCCCGCCGTCCCGGTCCACCCGGAACCCGCCGAAGAGGCGCACTCGCAGCATCGGAGGCGCGCCCGCTGGTATGTCTGCGCTCATGAGGGCGCCCACTGTAATGGGTGCCCCGTGCACCGGAATGGTGTGGTCCGGATTTCCGACGCGGCGACCCCCGCCCGGTGGTCCGGACGGGGGTCGCCGAGGGGCGGGGCCCGCGAGGGGTTACTGAGCGGTCAGCCGGCCCGTCACCATGCCGTGCATCGAGTTGTCCTGGAGCAGGTAGCGCCCGCCGGACAGTTCGATCGTCCGGTCGAAGCCCGTGTCGTCCTTGCCGAGCCCGACGACCTCGTCCACCCCGTCGCCGTCGAGGTCGGCGACGACCTGGTTCTGGATCGCGTAGCCGCCCAGCTCGGCCACCTGGTCCGGGTACTGGTCGCCCGCCGTGAGCACCGCCGGGTCCCACAGGTAGGTCGCGCCCTCGGTGCCGCCGAAGATCAGTCGCCGCCCGCCCGGACCCGTGCCGAACTCCGCGCGGTGCAGGGTCGGCAGCGTGTAGATCTCGTACTCCTCGCCGTCCTTGCCGAAGGTGCGCAGCGAGGCCGTGCCGGCGAGGACGAGGCCCTCGTCGCCGGTGAACCAGTTGCCGAGCGTCCAGGCGCCGCCGCCGGTCGACGTGTGCACGACCTCGCCCGTGCGGACGTCACGGAACTCGAAGTACGTGACCCAGCCGGTGCCCTCCCGCACGATCCACGAGTAGACGACCGCGTGGCCGTCCGCGTACGGGATGCCGGGCGAGGCGTACACGCCGTGGAAGAGCTGCGCCGCGTACACCTTCGTGTCCGCGTCGCCGGTCCAGGTCGGGTCGGCCGACCAGAGGGCCTTGCCGGTCCGGGCGTCGAGGGCCGTGCCGCCGACGACGGCCGTCCCGTCGCTCACCCCGCGCGTCTGGTACGAGCCGAGGACCTTGCCCTCGGCGACGGCGAGGTCGGAGAAGACCAGGCCGGGCGCGGGCGCGTAGGACCACAGGGCCCGACCGTCGCCGCTGTAGGCGCGGACCGCGTCGGTCGGCACGAGGATCTCCTCGTCGCCGTCCCGGTCCAGGTCCGCCACCGTGACGGAGCGGACGAACTGCCCCTTCCCGTCGATGGTCTCGCGGACCCGACCGGTGCGGGCGTCCACGACCACCGCCGCCGCGTCGGCCGCGACGACGAGGTCGTCGCGCCGGCCGTCGCCGTCGGTGTCGGCGATCCGGATGTCACCCTGCACGGAGCCGGGCAGGGTGGCCTGCCACAGCATCCGGGGCTTCCCGGAGACCAGCGAGGGCCCGTCGTACGCCCAGAGGCCCTGGGACTGGCCGCCGACGACGACGTCCTGGCGTCCGTCGCCGTTGACGTCGGCCGCGAGGCCCGTGCTCAGGTCGGCCTGGAGCGGGGTGACCGAGGCCTGCCGGCCGCTGCCGAGCCGGTACGAGCGGATGTTCTGCTCGTTGTCCACGGTCCGCACGCGCCACTCGTCGTCCTCGCGGTACGGCTGGGCGTAGATCGGCGAGACGGTCGCGCCGGTGTTCCGCCAGCGGACCTCACCGTCCCGGCCGTTCAGCGCGGTCAGCGTGCCGAAGCGGCTGCCGCCCGGGTTCGCGGCGGTCTCCTTGCCCTCGGTGGTGACGTACGAGGCGAGCACCTTGCCGTCGACGATCCGCAGACCGAGCGCCGAGTCGCCGTCCTTGACGTTGTCCTCGGCGCGCTTGACGGTGTGGGACCACAGCTCGGTGGCGTCGCCGCCGTCCAGGGCGCGCACGGTGGCGGTGTTGACGTACAGGTACTCGTCGAGGGTCGACTCGCTGACCGCGTACTCCGGGGCGGAGTCCCCGCGCAGCTGGCCGATGCGCAGCCCGATGCCGAGGGCGTTGACCCGGGTGTCGAGGGTGGTGCGGGTCCCGTCGGCCGGGTCGTAGGCGGCGAGCTCGTACCGGACGCCGTCGCGGTAGTCGGCCTGCTCGAGCGCGACGAGCCGCTTCCGGGCCGTGTCGTAGGCCAGCTGGCGGGAGTACAGGTCGTCGTCCGTCTGCCAGGCCACCGAGCCGTCGGCCGTGTCGAGGACCAGGGTGTGGCCGGAGGCGGGGGCCGTGTCGGTCTTCTTCACGTACCAGGAGACGGCGACGCGTCCGTTCCCGAGCGGGACGGTCGAGCCCCACCGGCCGTGGCGCTGCCCCGTCTCGTAGGTCCAGGTCGCCGACGGCGCGAGCTGCCCGTCCGCGTACGAGAAGCGGAAGGCCCGGAGGGAAGCGGTGGCGTCCTTCGGGGAGTTGAGGCTCGTCGACGGCTGGTCGCCGACGAGCAGGGTGTCGCCCACGAGCGTGACCTGCTGGGCGTCGGCGAAGAGCCGTGACCACAGCGTCCGGCCCGAGGCGCCGTCGAGGACGGTCACGAAGGTGCCGGTCGTCAGCGAGGAGCCGGGGGAGGTGAACGGGCGGTACGGGCTGGTGCCGACGTCGGCCGTGAAGACGACGTCCGCGACCCCGTCGCCGGTCAGGTCGCCCTGCGTCCAGCCCCGGTCGGAGGTGTCGTTGAACGGGCCGTTGGCGTGGTAGCCGGTGGTGATCCGCGCCGGGTACGGCTCGGTCTGCCACGGACGGATGTTCTTGACCTGCCAGTCCGCGTAGAGCGAGGCGTTGTCCCGCTTCCAGACCGTGCGGCCGTCCTCGGAGAGCCGGGTGACGGTGCCGAGGCTGTGCACGGCGAGGAAGTCGCCGCGACCGCCGCCGAGCTGGGCGGTGTCGGCCTGGCCGCGGTAGGTCTCCAGGGCGGAGGCCGTGGTGAGGCTCAGGCCCCCGGCCGCACTCTCCGCGGTGTCGGCCGTGTCGGCGGTGCCCTGGAGGGTGCTCCGCGCCGGGTCCTGCGGGGTGACGTCGAGCGGCGCCTGCGGTTCGGCGCGCCGCTCCAGGGCGTCGGCCTGGGCGTCGGTGAGGACCCGGCCGAGGGGTTCGTCGTCGGCGTACGCGGTGGTGGCGGGCAGTGCGGTGAGCGCGAGGCCGGCCGCGACGAGAGCGGAGGCGAGGCGCACGCCGCGCCGGGAACGGTGGGTCATCACGCCGCCTTCGGGAAGATACGGATGGCCGAACGGTCCACGAGGACCGCCTGGTCGAAGGAGTACTGCAGGGCGTCCGTGCCGGCCTGGTTCTCGATGCCGACGGTCGCGCCGCCGCCGGTCTCCAGGGCGTTCGCGCCGATCGACTGGTACTGGAGGACGACCGCGCCGGTCGCCTCCTCGAAGACGGCCTCGAAGGTGACGCGCTTCGCGGTGTCGGCGGCGAAGGCCGCGTTCTCCCACACGATCGCGAACCGGCGCTGGCCGGCGGTGCCGCTCACGGCGGTCTTCACGGCCGACTTGGAGTCCAGGGTCAGGTCGTCCCAGAAGGCGGCGAGGATGCCGTTGGGCTGGCCCGGGGAGGGCAGTGCGGTGTTCTTGTAGTCGCCGAGCCGCGGCGCCAGGAAGTTCACCAGTCCGTTGGTGGTGACGCTCGCCTGGCTGTACGGGACGCCGTAGAACGTGACGGGGAACGGCAGGGCGATCGTCTTCGCGTTCTCGTCTCCGGAGAGCGCGACCTTGGCGCTGCCGCCGATCCAGGAGTACGCGGCGGGCAGGCAGGCGTTGCCCGCGGTGTCGGTACGGGCGGGCAGGGCGGCGGTCACGGTCTCCGCGGCGTCGACGGTGAGCGCGGCGCTGTAGGCGCCGTTGCAGAGGGCGGGGGCCGCCGGGGCGGCGGTGAGGGTGAACGAGCCCTCGGCGACGGCCGGGAAGCGGAACGCGCCGGCGGCGTCGGTGACGACGGGGGCGAGGGGGGCGTCCGTGAAGCGGACGGTGGCGCCCTTCAGGGGCTTTCCGCTGACGTCCAGGACGGTGCCGGTGACGGCGTGCGCGGGCACGGCGGCCAGGCCGAGGTCGTGGGCGAGGGACTGGCCGGTGGTGACGGTGAGCGCGTCCTCGACGAGGTCCCGGTAGCCGTAGCCGCCGACCGTGAGGGAGTACGTGCCGGCCGCGAGCGTCAGCCGGTAGGCGCCGGTGGCGTCCGTCGTCACCGAGCGGCGGGCCTCGCCGGCGGTGGCGGTGACGGTGATCCCGGCGAGCGGGGAGCCGGTCGCCCGGTCGGTGACCGTGCCGGTGACGGTGGCCGCGGAGTGCGGCGCGCGGTCCACGGCGGCGAGGATGTCGAGCTTGCCTTCGCCCCAGACGTTGTTGGCGGCCGCGGTGCCGCCGCAGTGGGTGTCGTCGACGTCGCGGGCGGCGCCGTTCAGGGCGGCGCGGGTGCCGTCGATGTCCCCGATGAGGGAGGGGGCCGAGGACCAGAGCAGGGCGACGGCGCCGGCGACGTGCGGGGTGGCCATCGACGTACCGGAGATCGCGCGGTAGGTGTCGCCCGGCCAGGTGGAGCGGACGTCGACGCCCGGGGCGGAGATGTTGGGCTTCATCGAGCCGTCGACGAGGGAGGGGCCGAAGCCGGAGAAGCCGGCGATCTTCCCGTTGACGTCGTAGGCGCCGACGCCGTAGGCCGGGGCCTGGGCGCCGGGGGCCTCGGTGGTGGAGCAGCTCGTGCCGTCGCCGGAGTTGCCCGCCGCGAAGGCCTCGAAGATCCCCGCGGCGTTCCAGGACTGGATGATGTCCTGGTAGAAGGTGGTGTTCCCGCCGCCCCAGGAGTTGTTGACGATGTCGGGGGCGAGGTCGGGGCGCGGGTTCTCGCCGTTGTGGTCGGTCGGCGCCAGGATCCACTGGCCCGACTTCAGCAGCGACGAGTCCGAGCAGCTGCGGGCCTCGCAGCCCTTGGCGGCGATCCACGTGGTGCCGGGGGCGACGCCGACGCCGCCCGCGCCGGCGATGGTGCCCATGGTGTGGGTGCCGTGGCCGTTGTTGTCGCAGGGCGCTCCGCCGGTGCACTGACCGGTCGGGTCGTACCAGTTGTAGTCGTGGCTGAAGGTGCCGTTGCCCAGGTTGCCCCGGTAGTTGCCCTTGAGGGCCGGGTGGTCGTACTGCACGCCCGAGTCGATGTTCGCGACGACGATGCCCTCGCCGCGGTTGTCGTACCGGGACCAGACCTGGTCGGCCCCGATGTCCTTGACGCCCCACTCCGGGGTCACCGCCTCCTCGGCGGACTGCCCGGCGGTCGCGGCGGACTGCATGGCGGTGGCGGAGGCCTGCGCGGCCGTCGCGGAGGACTGCTCGACCGTGTCGAGGGCGTAGTGCCGCTCCTGGCGGAGGGAGGCGACGTCGGGGCGGGCGGCCAGCTTCTCCACCAGGGCCTTGTCGCCGGTGACCTTGACGGCGTTGGCGATCCAGTACGACTCGTAGCCGACCTTGGCGCGGTCGAGGAATCGCGTCAGCGAGAGCTGGCTGCGGGTGGCCTCGGCGCGCAGGGCGTCGAAGGTGGTGCGGGCCTTCTTCTCGTGGCCGCGCTGCGAGCGGGCCCGGGAGAGGTCGGCGCGGTCGGCGAGGACGACGAAGAAGGTCGCCTCACCGTCGGCGGCGACGGCGGCGGTGACGCCGGGGTCGACGGCCGCCCGGGGGGAGGGCGCCGGCGCCGCGGCCACGGCCGGGGTCACGAGCAGGGCCGTCAGGGTGGCGGCGGCCGTGGCCCAGACGGTGGTTCCGCGCCGGATCGGCGAGCGGGGCAGGTGCATGTGTGGGGCTCCTCCAACGCTGGTACGGGGGAAGCCGGCGCCCCGCCACCCCGTACGTACGGACCTGGGGGAAGGCCCTGGGGGAGGTGGGGCGGGCTCGGTCGGGGACGCTAGGACCGGGCCGTTACTGGGGAATTACCGGAGGTCCGACGGGTGCCGGCGCGAGCGGGCCGAGGGGCACGGCCACGGCGCAAGGAGGCTTCCGCCAGTTCCGGGGCCGCACGGCTGTGCGGGGCGTCCGTGGACAGGGCCGGCGCCGGGGCGGCACGATCGGTTCGGCAGTGAGACCGGGGGCACTCCGCGGACCCTGGTGCCAGAAAACTAACAGCGCTAGTTTGGGTCGGAGCGGCGAACCCGTCGGTAACGTGAGGAGACAGCGGATGAAGGCCCACGACGCGATGTACATCGGCGGGGAGTGGCGTCCCGCCGCCTCGACGGAGACCGTCCCGGTGATCAACCCGGCGGACGAGCAGGTCATCGCCCACGTCCCGGCGGGCACCGCCGAGGACGTCGACGCCGCCGTACGCGCCGCCCGCGCCGCGCTCCCCGGCTGGGCCGCCACGCCGCCCGCCGAGCGCGCCGCCCGCATCACGGCCCTGCGCGACGCGCTCGCCGCCCGCGCGGAGGAGATCGCCGCCACCGTCACCGCCGAGCTGGGCGCCCCGCCGCAGCTCGCCGCCGCCGTCCACGCGGGCCTGCCGATCGCGGTCGCCGGCACGTACGCCGAACTGGCCGCCACCCACTCCTTCGAGGAGAAGGTCGGCAACTCCACCGTCTACGCCGAGCCGGTCGGCGTCGTCGCCGCGATCACCCCCTGGAACTACCCGCTCCACCAGATCGTCGCCAAGGTCGCCCCGGCGCTCGCCGCCGGCTGCACGACCGTCCTCAAGCCCGCCGAGGACACCCCGCTCACCGCACAGCTCTTCGCCGAGGCCGTGCACGAGTCGGGCCTGCCCGCCGGCGTCTTCAACCTGGTCACCGGCCTCGGCCCGGTCGCCGGGCAGGCCCTCGCCGAACACCCGGACGTGGACCTCGTCTCCTTCACCGGCTCCACCGCCGTCGGCCGCCGCATCGGCGCCCTCGCGGGCGGCGCCGTCAAGCGGGTCGCCCTCGAACTCGGCGGCAAGTCCGCCAACGTGATCCTGCCGAGCGCCGACCTCCCCAAGGCCGTCGCCGTGGGCATCGCCAACGTCATGTCCAACTCCGGCCAGACGTGCAGCGCCTGGACCCGGATGCTCGTCCCCGCCGAGCGGTACGAGGAGGCGGTGGCGCTCGCCGCCGAGGCCGTCGCCAAGTACGTCCCCGGCGAGCGCGTCGGCCCCCTCGTCAACGCCAAGCAGCGGGACCGCGTCCGCGGCTACATCGAGAAGGGCGTCGAGGAGGGCGCCCGGCTCGTCGCCGGCGGCCCCGACGCCCCGCGCGAGACCGGCTACTACGTCTCCCCGACCGTCTTCGCCGACGTCACCCCGGACATGACCATCGCCCGCGAGGAGATCTTCGGCCCGGTCGTCTCGATCATCCGGTACGAGGACGAGGCCGACGCGCTCGCCATCGCCAACGGCACCGAGTACGGCCTCGCCGGAGCCGTCTGGGGCGAGCCCGCGGAGGCCGTCGCCTTCGCGCGCCGCATGGAGACCGGCCAGGTCGACATCAACGGCGGCCGGTTCAACCCGCTCGCGCCCTTCGGCGGCTGGAAGCAGTCCGGCGTCGGCCGGGAGCTCGGCGCGCACGGCCTCGCCGAGTACCTCCAGACCAAGTCCCTGCAGTTCTAGGGCCTGTCTGACAATTCCCGCCGGGTCCGGCCCGCCCACGTAGCTCCGCTACGAGGGCGTCCCGGCCGCACGCCGATCGCACGCACCGAACGACCCGGCCTGATCCGACGCCAATTGTCAGACAGGCCCTAGGAACCGAGGAGAGACGCGTGATCCGCGCCGCCGTCCTGCCCGCCGTCGGCTCTCCCCTGGAGATCACCGGCATCGAACTCCCCGAGCCCGGCCCCGGCCAGGTCAGGGTCCGGCTCGCCGCCGCCGGGGTCTGCCACTCCGACCTGTCCCTGTCCAACGGCACCATGCGCGTGCCCGTCCCGGCCGTCCTCGGCCACGAGGGCGCCGGCACCGTCGTGTCGGTCGGCGAGGGCGTCACGCACGTCGCCCCCGGCGACGGCGTCGTCCTCAACTGGGCGCCGTCCTGCGGCAGCTGCCACCCCTGCTCACTCGGCGAGGTCTGGCTCTGCGCGAACGCCCTCGCCGGCTCGGCGAACATCCACGCCCGCACCGAGGACGGCACCGAGCTCCACCCCGGACTCAACGTCGCCGCCTTCGCCGAGGAGACGGTCGTCGCCGGGAACTGCGTCCTGCCGGTCCCCGACGGCATCCCGCTCACCGACGCCGCCCTGCTCGGCTGCGCCGTCCTCACCGGCTGGGGCGCGGTCCACCACTCGGCGCGGGTCAGGGAGGGCGAGACCGTCGCGGTGTTCGGTGTCGGCGGGGTCGGCCTCGCCACGCTCCAGGCCGCCCGGATCGCGGGCGCGTCCACGATCGTCGCGGTCGACGTCTCCCCGGAGAAGGAGGCCCTGGCGAGGGCGGCGGGCGCCACCGAGTACGTCGTCGCCTCCGAGACGACGGCGAAGGACATCCGGAAGCTGACGGGCGGGCAGGGCGTCGACGTGGCCGTCGAGTGCGTCGGCCGCGCCGTCACCATCAGGACCGCCTGGGACTCGACCCGCCGCGGCGGCCGCACCACGGTCGTCGGCATCGGCGGCAAGGAGCAGCAGGTCACCTTCCACGCCCTGGAGCTCTTCCACTGGGGCCGCACCCTGGCCGGCTGCGTCTACGGCAACTCGAACCCGGCCGAGGACCTGCCCGTCCTCGCCGAGCACATCAGGGCGGGCCGGTTCGACCTCGGAGCCCTCGTCACCGAGCGGATCACCCTGGAGGGCATCCCGGCGGCCTTCGACAACATGCTCGCGGGCAAGGGCGGCCGGGCCCTGGTCGTCTTCCCCTGACACGCGGGCCCGCACCACCCGGCGAAGGTGGTGCGGGCCGCGTCCGTCACAGGTCCAGGACGAGGCGCGGGCCGCACGAGCGGCCCACGCAGATCATCATCGTGGTCCCCGACGCCTTCTCGTCCTCGCCGAGGACGGAGTCGTGGTGCTCGGGCGTCCCCGCGACCACCTTCGTCTCACAGGTGCCGCACCACCCCTCCTCACAGGAGTACGCGACACCCGGCACCACCTCCCGCACGGCGTCGAGCAGGCTCCGCCCGGACTTCACGCGCAGAACCCGCCCGGTCCGCCGCAGCTCGACCTCGAAGCCGCCCTCCGCCGCGGTCACCTCGGCGGACCCCGCCCCGAACCGCTCGCTGTGCAGCGGCCCGGACCACCGCTCCTCCACCGCCCGCAGCAGCCCTTCGGGACCGCAGCAGTACACGGCCGTGTCCGGGGCGAGCCCGGCGAGGACGGCGTCCAGGTCGGGCAGCCCCGCCGTGTCCTGCGGGACGAGCGTGACCCCGGGGAGCGCGGCGAGCTCGTCGCGGTACGCCATCGCCGCGAGGCTCCGGCCCCCGTACAGCAGGGACCACGTACCCGGCGGGAGCGAGCGGACCATCGGCAGGAGCGGGGTGATGCCGATGCCGCCCGCGATGAACAGATGGCGCTCCGCCGGCACGAGCGGGAAGCGGTTGATCGGGCCCCGGACCCCGAGGATCGTGCCCTCGCCGACCGCCGTGTGGAGCTCCTCGGAGCCGCCCCGGCCGGCGGGCTCGCGCAGGATCCCGAGCCGGTACGTGCTCCGGTCCGCCGGGTCGCCGCAGAGCGAGTAGTGCCGGACCGTCCCGGACGGCAGCGTCACCTCCAGATGAGCGCCGGGCTCCCACGGGGGAAGTGCGGCGCCCGTGGGGTCGGCGAGCAGCAGCCCGAGGACGCCCTCGGCCTCCCGGACGGCCGACCGGACCGTGAGCCGAATCGTCGTCATGGCCATGTGTCTCCTCGGGGCGGGGCGGCGGCCCTTCCCGGTCCGGGGAAGGACGGCAGGTGCGGTGGCAGCAGGGGCTCCGGCCACACGCGGCACAGCGCCGCGTACAGCGCGGCGGCGACCGCGAAGGAGGCCGGCAGGCTCAGGTCGACGCCGTCCGTCAGCCCCGTCAACGGGCCGGTGTACAAGGGGTTGTTGACCCACAGGAGCCCGACGGCCGAACCGGCGGCGAAGGCCGCGGCGGCCCGCGGATTGACCCCGTGCGCGTACCAGTAGCGCCCGCCCCCGCCGGTGGTGAAGGTGCGCAGCGCCTCCGCGTCGTACCGGCCGCGGTGGAGCACGTAGCCGACGGAGAGCACCGCTGCCCACGGCGCGACGACCGTGAGGAGCAGCGTCACGAACGCCGACATCGCGTCCATCGCGTCGTAGACCACCGCCCCGACGTAGAGCACGGCCGCGGCGAGCAGCGCGACGACCGCGGTGACGCCGGCCCGCGAGGCCCGCCAGAACACCGAGTTGGCGGAGAGCCCGGCCGCGTACAGGCACAGTCCGGCCTGCGGCAGGGTGCCCGCGAAGCCGAAGACCACGACCGCCACCGCGAACCAGCCGGGGACCGCGTCCGTCAGGCCCTGGAGCCACGGCACGTCCGGGACGGGGAAGAGGGTCGTCACGTACGCGCCGGTGAGCAGCGCCGCGAGGCTGCTGAGGAACATGGAGATCCCGCTGGCCCGGACGACCCGCCCGGTGGACGTGCCGGAGGGCATGAAACGGGTGTAGTCGCCCTGGAAGGTGGCGTACGACAGCGGCATCGCCGCGGCGGCGGTGGCCGCGAGCAGCCAGGTGTGCAGGACGCTGCCGAGCGCGAGCGTCCCGCCGGGCTGCGCCGCGTGACCGGCGAATCCGGCGTCGAAGCGCGGGGCGAGGACGAGCACGGTCCCGAGCAGGACGATCCCGCCGGTGATCGCGGTCACCCGGTACGTACGGACGAGCGTCTCGTGGCCGCGTACGGCGACCAGCGCGACCGCGGCCGCCGTCACGCCCATCGCGACCGTCAGCGCGCCCGGTCCCGTCGGGGTCGACAGCAGCCGGTGGCCCGCGACCATGACGGCGGTGCCGCCCGTCCAGACGGCGATCGCGAAGAAGCCGAGCGCCGTCACCACCGTGATGACGTTGCCGACGATCCTGCCGCGCACCCCGAAGTGCGCCCCGCTGGCCAGGGGGTCGTTGGCGCCGGTACGGACGCCGAAGCGGGCGAGGGGCGCGAGCAGCAGCGAACCGACGGCGACGCCCACGGCGATCGCGCTCGCCGAGGCCCACCAGCCGAGGCCGAAGACCACGGGCAGCGCGCCGAGCACGACGGTGCCGAAGGAGAACTGCGCGGAGGGCCAGATCCAGCCGAAGTCGGCGGGGGAGGAGGTCCGTTCGGCCTCGGGCACGGGCGCGATGCCGTCGTGCCCGACCGCCGCACGGGGCGGCGTCACGATCGACGCCGCCCCGGTCGGTGTGGTGGTCACGGGGCGCCCCCGGGGGCGCCGTCCTGCGTGTCGGGCAGCACGTCGACGACCCGGAGGGCGGCGCACGCGGCGCCCGAGGTCCGCTCGCCGCTCGCCAGATCGAAGGTCGTGTGGTGCAGGGGGCAGGTGATGCGCAGCCTGTCCCCGTCGACCCTGCCGTACTTGAGCCGGCCCCCTCGGTGGGGGCAGACGGCGGAGGCGAGCACCTTGTGGCCGCCGGCCTCGACCAGGACCAGTTCCTCGGTCACCTGCCGGACGACGGGCTCGTCGGCCCCCCGCCGGCGCCCGGCGGGCACGGCCGTCATCCGACGGTCTCCCGCGCCCGCGCGACGGCCGCCTCGGTGGCGGCGCCGACGATCTCGGAGGCCAGTCGCACGCCCGCCCAGATCTTCGCGAGATCCGGCTCGTCGAGCGCCCGGATCGCCGTCCGCATGTGACTGCTGTGGTACGTGTCGATGTAGAGGTGCTCGGTGTAGTACGCGTCGTGGGCGATGCCGAGCCGCCGGGCCGCCCGGGCGTAACTCTGGAACGCGTAGAGCACGCTCGTCTCGAAGTAGGCGTACGCCCCCAGGAAGTACTGGGGCGAGGGCGCCCGGCTGGCCAGCCAGTGGAACATGTTGACGTAGGCGTAGCACTCGGGGCTCGTCGTATCGAGGTAGTCGTCGAGCCGGGTGCTCATGCCGAGCTCGGTGAGCAGGTCCCGGTAGAGCTGGGAGTGGGCCTTCTCGTCGTTGCCGCAGCCGAGTTCGTCGATGAGGACCCGGAAGACCGCCATGCCCGAGCGGTACGGAAGCCGGGGCACGACCGGGAGCAGCGACTCGGACTCGGTGAGCCCGTCGAGGGCGAACTGCGCCACCACGGCCTTGAACTGTTCCAGCGTCGCCTGCTCGGCGAGGAAGGTCGCGCTCTCCGGGAGGGCGGCCTCCTCCTCGGCGAGGAACTCCTTGAGCGCCCCGAGCAGTTCGCCGGCGTTCGCGAATCGGGGCGCCGCGGCCTCGTGGCCGCGGGCCACGGGGAGGATCCAGCGTTCCTCGATCGCGGCCATCGATCCGTAGTCGCCGAGGCTGGGCACCCGCCGGTAGAAGGCGTGCAGGTCGCGCTGGGCGGTCGCGGCGGGGGCCGTGACGGAGTGCGCGACGACCGGGGCGCCGGTGGAGACGGAGAGGGACGCAGAGGTGGAGGGGGAGGCGGAGGGCGTGGCGCTCATGCCGCCTTGACCTCCTCGTGCGTGGTGGGGGAGCTGATCACGCCGCGCCGGTGCAGTTCCTTCTTCACCCAGCGGTACCAGTCGTCGCGGAAGACCCCGTACCGCTCGCAGACGGTGTTGATCTCCGCCTGCCGGTCGGGCGTCGGGTCGACGAGCATGCGGTTGCAGAGCCCGGGTTCGATGTTGGCCAGCGGACCGATGAAGCCGTCGATGCCGTGGGCGTCGACGAGGAGGTTCTCCCAGCCCTCGAAGACCGGTATCCCGGTCTTCGCCTCGGCCATCCTCCGGGTGAACGCGGCGTCCCCGCTGGACTCCTTGATGCCGACGATCCCGGGGATCTCACAGATCCGCAGCAGGGTGTCGAACTCGATCCGGTTGCCCGACAGCGCCTCCTCGTTGTAGAGGAAGATCGGGATGTCGAGGGCGGCACGGATGGCCAGGTAGTGGTCGACGATCCGGTCCTGCGTCACGTCCGCGCCGAACGGCGTGGTGACGACGACGGCGTCGACGCCGATCGCGGCGGCCGTGCGGGCCCGGTCGATCACCGAGTCGGTGTCCGGGAGCTGGATCCCGGCGAGGACGGGCAGGCCGCCGGAGTGCTTCACGGTGTACGTGACCACGTCCTGCCACTGCTTGGCGTCGAGCTTCCAGCCCTCGCCGGACGTCAGGGCCGGCATGAGCCCGGCGACCTCGGCCTGAACGTGGCCGATGAGGCGGGCGACGCTCTGCTCGTCGACGGTGCCGTTCTCGTCGAGAGGGGTGATCAGCGGGACGATCGTCCCGGAGTAGGTGCCAGGCATGAGTGCGGTGCCCTTCGGGAGGTGGGTTCAGAGGTCTTCGGAGGCGACCGTCAGGACCAGCGAGCGCCGGTAGAGGTCCTCCAGGTACGGGGGGAACGACGGCTCCGCGACCGGCGCGGGCGCGCCGGCCCGGGCGATCGGGACGACGGGGAGTCCGGCGGTCCCCAGCAGCCGGGGGCTCGCGGTGTGCAGCGTGCCCCCTCGGCCGATGACCTGGGCGAGCAGCAGGCGCTCGTGCGTGGGCAGGCCGTCGAGCCCGGGAGCGGTGAAGGCCCGGCGGACGTCCGCCTCTTCGTAGGCGATCCGGTCGATGGCGAGGTCCGTGTGGAGGACGTCCATGAAGGGGTAGTAGTCGTCCTGGACCCCTCGTTCGTACGCCCACACGAGGTCGTCGCAGCGGCCGACCTGCTCCCAGCTCATGACGACCCGGCCGGCGGTTCCCGCGGCGAGGCGGTCCGCGAAGAAGGCCTTGGAGGCGACGCGGACGGCGTCGTTCTCGCTGTGCATCCCCATGAAGAGCGTGGCGTCGATGAACACCTCGGACGTGGCGTCAGGCCGCATAGCGCTCGAGCACCTTCCGCATCCGCTCCATGGCGCCGGCGAAGACCTCGGGCTCGCGGGCCAGGGCCAGGCGGACGTAACGCTCGCCCTTCGACTTCGTGTTCCAGTAGAAGAAGGTGCCCGGCAGGACGTACACCTCCTCGTCGAAGAGGACGGCCTGGAGCTGGGTGGCGGTCAGGTGCTCGGCGGTGATCCGGAACCAGGCGACGCTGGTGCCGACGACCGGCTCCTGGAACTCCAGGATCGTGCCGCTCAGCGCGGCGCGGGCGGCCTCGCCGTTGGTGCGGATGATGTCGCGCACGGAGGCGAACCCGTCGGCGATGGAGTCCTCGACGTACTCCGTGACCATGTTGAGGACGAAGGGCGAGACGTTCAGGAGGACGCTCGTGTGGAGGTTGTAGACCTCCTCCTGGATGTCCCGGCTGGCGGTGATCATGGCGCACTTGGCGTCCTGGATCGGCCAGGTCTTCCCGGTGTCCTCCATGACCATGTAGGTGACGCCGGACTCCTCCAGGAGCCGGTAGATGTCGACCCGGCCGATGCCCTCGTCGCAGAGCGCGAAGGAGGCGAAGCAGAAGTCCATGACGAGGACCTTGTCGTGGTCCACGCAGTAGCGGACGACCTCTCCGAAGCCCTCCAGCTTCTCGGCGAGGAGCGTGAAGCCGGTGGGGTTGTTCGGGTCGACGAGGTAGAGGGCGTCCGCGTCGACCTGCTCGACGAGCCGCTCGTAGATCGCGTCCTTGTCGTGCAGCGCGGACTCCGCGAGCGGGGAGATCGGCACCTGCATGTTGCGCAGCAGGTCGACGAGGTTGTCGAAGCAGGGCTCCACCAGCTGCACCGACTTGCCGCGCTGCTTGAGGAACATGCCGGCGACCATGGTCGACACGCTGGCCGAGTACGACAGGAGCGTGCGGTCCATCGCCCGGGCGGTGGGCTGCTGGTGCAGGCGGAAGAAGGCGTCCAGGAACTTGCGCTCGAAGTGGGCCTGCTGCTTCGACTCGGACTCGTGCCAGAGCTCGGGCAGCCGCTGCACGATCGCCTCCTGGGAGGCGGACTGCCGCTGGTGGGTGTGCGCGTCGGCAAGGTTGAACCGGGTCTTCAGCGCTTCGATCTCGTGCTGGGTGAGGTCGACGAAGGTGCTGACGTCTGCCTTGTCGGTCAACGACATGAAGAACACTCCCGCTGTCGATACGGATCTGCTTCCGGAATTCCGGCGGCGGGAACGACTTTAGGAGCTTCGAGCGGCCTTGCGAATAACGGCCGGGTCACGCATTTAATAATCACCGCGATGTTCTGCCGATGAAAAAAAGGAACGACGGTCCGGCATTCCGCGAAAGGAATGCCGAACCGTCGTTCCGGAGATTATGCCGCTATTGGCTGCGAATTCAACTACTCGGTGGCGGCCCGCAGCAGGATGTCCTCGTACACCTTCGCGTCGTCCGAGTTGATCACCGGCCAGCCGATGCCGTAGCCGCCCTCCCAGCCCACGTCGATGCCCGGGTTGGCGTAGTCGGAGCCGTCGGACAGGAACAGGTGCGGGCTGCAGTTCACCCGGTCGGTACGGGACACGGCGGCGTGGTCCGAGAGCGTCCGGCGCGCCCGGCCGTCGTCCAGCGCCTCGGCGAGGGCCTCGACGTCGACCGCGCCCGTGTTCTTGGCCACGTCGAGGATCACCTTGCGGTGGCTGATGGTGCGCGACTCGGCCCAGAAGGCCCGGCGCAGCCCGAGGTCGAGCTGCTCCGAGGCGTGCAGGCTCTGCTCCTTCGCGGCGAGGACCGCCTCCAGGGCCGGCAGCGTCGTCGACGGGTAGGACCAGTCCTTCGCCTGCCACAGCTGCCAGCCGGCGGCCGGCTCCAGGCTGGCCATCCGGGCGACCTCGCTGTCGGTGCCGGGGCGCGGGCTCGGGGCGTCGTTGAGCAGCTCCAGCGGGAAGGCGCGCAGGTCGAAGGAGACCTGCTCCGCCAGGCCGAGCCGGGCCCTGGTGGCGTGCAGCCGGTGGATGGCGATGTGCGCGAAGGAGCACCAGATGTCGGAGAAGACGGTGACCACCCCGCGCTGCGGGGTGAGGTCGACGGTGGCCGGGTCGAAGGCGGCCCGGGCGGTGGTGTCGGTCGGGTCGGGCATGGTTCTCCTCATTCGGGAAGCGGCCGGATTCGGGAGGCGGCCGGGCGGGGCTCAGTCGGTGGGGGACGCGTGGGCGTCGAGCGCCGCCTCGAGGTCGAGGTCGGCGCCGGGGAGCCAGGCGGGCAGGGAGGGGATGCGGGCGATGGCCTCGAAGAGCCGCGGCACGGCGTCCTCGCGGACGGTCGGCCCGTGGGCGCTGAGCAGCCGCGCCGGACGCAGCGCGGCCAGTGCGCGTACGGGCCGGAGGAACTTCTCCTCGTCGACCAGCGCGGTCCACGGGGCGATGGCCCGGTTCAGGACGTCGAATCCCTCGAAGAATTCCGCCTCGCTGAGATCGGCGAAGTCATGGGTTATTTCCTCGACCACGGTCCCGAAGCTGTCGGAGCTGTAGAGCGTGCCGTCGGAATGGTCGAACACGGCGAGTGTCCCGGGTGAATCGAAGGTGGGCGGCCGGTGAAAACTCAGCTCGCGGTCGCCGAGCTTCACACGGCTTCCCGGGTTCGCCGTCACCACCCGGTCCTGGGGAATGTCGAACTCTTCGGATATTCGCGTCAGGGATATCGCGTTGGTCAGCACCCGCGCACCCGGCGCGGTCTCCAGGATCCGCGCCAGGGCGCCGGTGTGGTCGCGGTCGTCGTGGGTGACGACGATCCAGCGGAGCTCTTCCGGATCGATCAGCGACCAGAGGGAGTCCAGGAAGCCCTCCCGGTCGACGGGCATGCCGGTGTCCACGAGGAACGGCTGGTCGGACCGGACGAGGAAGGCGTTGACCGGCTGGTCGCCGAGGCCGGGTATGGGCAGCGCCGAGGGGAGGACGTGGATGTCCGGCCCGGCGGTGTAGGAGGCTTTCATGGCACATCCCTCGGTCGGACGGTCAGACGAGCTGGATGGTCAGGGAGCCGGCGATCAGCAGGACGAGGCCCAGGGCGCGCGGCTTCGTCAGGGAGCGCTGGGGGAGCTTGAACAGGCCCTTGTGGTCGATCAGCGCCGAGGTGAGCTGCTGCCCCGTCACGGTGAGGGCGATGGTCACCGCCGCGCCGATGGTGGGCATGAGGAGGAAGGTGCCGGTGACGTAGGCGGCGGCGCACGCGCCACCGAGCCAGCCCCACCAGGGCATCTTCTTCAGCGGGGCGATCTTCGGCTTGGGCGTGCGGCGGGTCGCGTAGAGCACGAGCAGGACGACCGCGATCGTGAACGTCGCCACGGCGAAGCTGATCACGGCGACGGTGATGGGCTCCTTCAGCTGGGCGCGGAGCTGGGCGTTGACCGCGCCCTGCACGGGCAGGACGGCTCCGGCGAGGACACCGAGGGCGAGCCAGCCGGCGCGCCCGGCACTCGACATCTTCGGGGCGCCGGGAGGGGCCGCCGCCTTCATGCCCCGGATGATCACGACGATGCCCGCGAGCACGGCGAGGGCGCCGATGACGATCCCGGGGTTGAGGTCCTGCTGCTCGAGACCCAGGAGACCGAAGAGGTCGAGGGCGAGCGAGGCGAACATCTGGCCGGTGACGAAGAGTCCGACGGCGGCGAGGGCGCCGAGCCGGGGGAACAGCAGGATGCCGCTGGTGATGTAGAGGGGACTGGCCAGCCCGCCGAGCAGCTGCCAGGGCTCCACGTCGGGCAGCTTGCCGAGTGCGCCGAGCGCTCCGGCCGCCACCGCGAGCACGGTGAGGAGTCCGGTGGCGACGCCGAGCTGGATGGTCGAGGCGCCGTACGGGGTGCCGACGGCGGAGTTGAGCTGGAGGTTCACCGAGGCCTGGACGGCCAGGAGGCAGCCGACCAGCAGGGCCGCGGCGAGGAGCGCGGTGTGCATCTGGATCTCCCTGGGGCGGGATGGCGAGCGGTAAGTGGACACTGAGTCCGTTTAGCATGCCATGCAACCATCCAAGCGGACAAGGTGTCCACTTAGGGCTGAGGGAAGTAAGGTCTGGTCCATGAGCGACGACGAGCAGCGAGGTCGTGGAGCCTCCTCCGTGCACCGGGTCGGCGGGCTCCTCGGCGATCTGCAGGCGGCGGAGGAACAGCCGGTCGCGCCGCGCAGACGCGCGGACGCGGAGCGGAACCGTGCCCAGATCCTGGCCGCCGCCGAGCAGCTCTTCGCCGAGCGGGACCCCCGGTCGGTCACCATGGACCGCATCGCCAAGGCGGCCGGCGTGGGCCGCGCCACGCTCTACCGGAGCTTCCCCGACCCGCCCTCCGTCGCCGTCGCGCTCCTCGACGAGCACGAGCGCCGGCTCCAGGGCCAGCTGATCTACGGACCGCCGCCGCTCGGGCCCGGGGCGCCGGCGGGGGAGCGGCTCGCGGCCTTCTACCTCGCCATGCTCGACCTGCTGGAACGTCATCTGCCGCTGGCGCTGGGGGCGGAGACCGGAGCCGCGCGCTTCAGGACGGGCGCGTACGGATTCTGGCGCGTGCACGTCCGCACGCTGCTCGTCGATCACGGGGTCGAGGACCCGGACCCGATGGTCGACATCGCGCTCGGCCCGCTGGCGCCGGAGCTCTTCCAATTCCAGCGGCACGAACTCGGCCTCTCGACCGAGCGCATCGGCCGGTCGCTGACGGTCTTCGCCCGCCAGCTGCTGCGCTCCGGGCGCGGGAACTGACGGTGTGACCGCAGCCGACAGGTTCTAGGGGGTGGCGCCCGGCTCCTGGGCGGAGGGTGCGGCCGGGGCGGAGGTCTTCGGCGTGGCCGTGGGCGGGAACGTCGTCGGCGCCGGGAACATCGCCGGGGAGAAGGCCTTGACGGTCGACGCCGTCGTGGGCCGGGGCCGTCGGGCGGCCGGATGGACCAGGCCCGGCAGGATCAACTCCCAGATGCGGCGCAGACGTTCCTCCGCCGGGCCGAGGATGGCGCCGGTCCCGGTCGGCGGCCAGGTCTCGTCGTCGTCCGTCGTGCTGGGCGAGCGCATCTCCAGCTCCACGCCGGTGATCACGTAGCCGATCAGGGCCGCCACCGCGGTCGCGTCGACCCCGGGTCTTAACGCCTGTTCCGCGGCGGCGTACCGGGCGAGCCGCGCGACTTCGCGTCGCCAGGGACACTCCCCGGACGGCGCGGGGCCTGCGGCGTCCAGCTCGCGGGCCAGCCGCTCGCCCGCCCGTGCCGCGTGGTCGGTCTCGAAGAGCCGGATCAGCGCGTGCGTGGTGAGCACCAGCTTGTCGATCGCGGTGCCGCCCACGCCCTCCGTGGAAAGACAGGCCGACTCGACCGTGGTCCTGGTGACCGCCCGGGCCCGCCCCCGTACGGCGGTCGCCAGGTCCGCCTTGGTCGCGAAGTGGAAGACGAGGGCGCCGGTGGTCACCCGGGCCTCGCCGGCGATCCTGGCGAGCGACGCGCGTTCGTAGCCGAGTCCGTCGAAGACCCGCGCGGCCGCCGACAGGATCTCCTGTCTCGTCCGTTCCGCCCTCTGTTGAATCGCCATGAGCTCCCCCGTGGACTGTGCGAGAAGGTGCCGGAACGTAATGTTCCGGCTCGCGCCTGTGACCGTCTCGAAACTATCCGGCCGGGCGGCGGCGAAACGTCACGTCCGGCGCCTCAGGCCGGAAACGGAGCTTGACGGGCGTCTTCTCTCCAGGTCGCGGGCGGGTGCGGAGCGGAACCGGCCCGCGAAGTGACCGGAACCATGACCATCACCTGTCAGGTGGATTCGGCCGTTCCGGGAGCGGCGGCCGCCCGCTGCCGCGGACGCGAGCGGGACACGGCCACGCCCGCCAGGCAGAGCGCGCCCCCGGCGAGCGTCAGCACGCCCGGCAGCTCGCCGAGGAAGAGCCAGGCGAGGAGGACGACGAGGGCGGGCACGGCGTACGTCGTCGCGCCCATCCGGCCCGCGGTCGTCCGGGCGAGGGCGTACGCCCAGGTCGTGAAGGCGAGCGCGGTCGGGAACACGCCCAGGTAGAGCATGTTCAGGGTCGCCGACAGCGGGGCCCGGCCCGCCTCCTCGACGAGCTGCCCGGCGAACGGCAGACAGGCCACCGCGCCCACCAGGCAGCCGAAGGTCGTCACCTGGAGCGCGCTGCCGTGGGCGAGCGCCGGCTTCTGGGCCACGACCCCGCCCGCGTACGCCGCCGCCGCGACCAGGCAGAGCACCACGCCGAGCACCGAGGCGTGCGCGCCGGAACCGCCGGACGACATGGAGAGGCCCACGGCCACCGCGCCGGCGAAGGACACGGCCATGCCCGCGATCAGCCGGGGCGGCAGCGACTCCTTCAGGAACCTCGCGCCGAGCAGGGCGATCAGGATCGGCCCGATGTTCACCACCATCGCCGCCGTGCCCGCGTCGACCTCCTGCTCGCCCCAGTTGAGGACCACCATGTAGACGCCGAACCAGAGCAGCCCCGAGATCAGGATCCCGCGCCAGGCCGCCCGGGGAGGCAGCCCCTCCCGCCGGATCAGGAGGACGCAGCCGAGGACGAGCGCCCCGGCGAGGAGCCGCCCGAGGGCGAGTGCGCCGGGGGAGTAGGCCGCCCCGGCACTGCGGATGGAGACGAAGGCGGAGGCCCAGAGGACGACGGTGACACCGGCGGCGGCCAGCGCGAGGCGCGAGGTTCGGTTCTGCATGGCTCGACCGTAGGCCGCGGACCGTTCGGCGTTCACCGCAATATCGCCGGGAGCCGGGAGCCGGGAGCCGGGAGCCGGGAGCCGGGAGCCGGGAGCCGGGAGCCGGGAGCCGGGAGCTCGGAGCCGGGAGCCGGGAGCCCGGAGTTCGGAGCCTGGCTGCCTGGGCCTGGCCGCCTGGGCCCGACCGCCGGGCGCCCGACCGCCGGGCGACTCAGCGCAGGGCCGCCGGGGCGATGCCCAGCGTCTCGTACAGCGCGGACTCGCCCTCCGCCGTCACCTTCACGGCCCGCTCGGACCCGATCCGCACGCACCACCCGGCGTCGAGCGCGTGGCCGCACAGCGCGGCGCCCGCGATCCCCGCGAGGTGCGGCCTGCGCTCGGTCCAGTCGAGACAGCCGCGCGCGACGGGCCGCCGCCCCTTGCGTACGAGGGGCACGCCCAGCTCCTCGAACCACCCCATGCCCCGGTCCGTGAGCGCGAACCCGGTGTCCTGGCGCAGAAGTCCGCGCGTGGTCATCGCCTCGGTGATCGCGATCCCGAGGCGCCCGGCGAGGTGGTCGTAGCAGGTCCGCCCCCGGGCCATCGCCCGCCCGGCGCTCGCGGCCCGAAGCGAGCCGGCCGGCGCTGCCACCCGGGGCTCCGACCGGGCGGCCAGGTCCTCGACGAGGTGCGCGACTCCCGGGTCGGCAAGCCGGACGTACCGGTGCCTGCCCTGCCGCTCCTCGGTGAGCACCCCGCCCGCGACGAGCTTGCCGAGGTGCTCGCTGGCGGTCGACGGCGCCACGCCCGCGTGGCGGGCGAGCTCCCCGGCGGTCCAGGCCCGTCCGTCGAGCAGGGCGAGCAGGAACGCGGCGCGGCTCTCGTCCGCGAAGAGCGCCGCGAGCGCGGCGAGATCACTGGCTGCCATGACCCCAGGGTCCCGCACTCACCGTTCGGCGTTCGCCGAACTGTCGGAAGTTGAACCGTCCGGCGTCCCCGCCCGCCGCACCTGGGCCTCGTACTGGACGAGCAGCCCGTCGAGCAGGGCGCGCAGGCCCGTCTCGAAGGCGCGCTCGTCGACCTTCTGGCGGTGCTCGGCCAGGAGGTGGGCCTGCCCGAGGTGGGGGTAGTCGGCCGGGTCGTAGGCCGTCTCGTCGTCGACGAAGCCGCGGGCGAAGGAGCCGAGGGCGGAGCCGGTGACGAAGTACCGCATCAGCGCGCCGATGGAGGTGGCCTGGGCCGGGGGCCAGCCCGCCCGGACCATCGCGCCGAAGACCGCGTCGGCGACCCGCAGGCCGGCCGGGCGGCGGCCGGGGCCCTGGGCGAGGACCGGGACGATGTGCGGGTGGTCGGCGAGGGCCGCGCGGTAGGAGACCGCCCAGTCGTGCAGCGCCGTGCGCCAGTCGCGCCCGTCGGTCTCCTCGAACATCGACAGGTCGATCTTCGCGCTCACCGCGTCCGCGACGGCGTCGAGGATCTCGTCCTTCGTGCGGAAGTGGTTGTAGAGCGAGGGGCCGCTCACCCCGAGCTCGGCCGCGAGCCGCCGGGTGGAGAGGGCGGCGAGCCCTTCCGCGTCCACGAGCGCACCCGCCGTCCCGACGATGAGGTCTCGGCTGAGCAGGGGCTTGCGCGGTCGGGCCATGGCGCACATAGTAGGCCCGCACAGTGAAAACTAGCAGTGGTAATTAAATGGCCGAGTGGGGTGGCACCGCATGAATCTGGAACTGAGCGAGGAGCAGGAAGCCGTACGGCGGCTCGCCGAGGACTTCGTCGCCCGCGAGGTCACCCCGCACGCCGTCGCGTGGGACCGCGCCGAGGAGGTGGACCGGGCGATCGTGAAGAAGCTCGGCGCCGTCGGCTTCCTCGGGCTCACCATCCCGGAGGAGTACGGGGGTTCGGGCGGCGACCACCTCGCGTACTGCCTCGTCACCGAGGAGCTCGGCCGCGGCGACTCCTCCGTGCGCGGCATCGTCTCCGTCTCCCTCGGGCTCGTCGCCAAGACCCTCGCCGCCTGGGGCACGGAGGAGCAGAAGCGGGCGTGGCTGCCCAGGCTCGCCGCCGGCGAGGCGCTCGGCTGCTTCGGCCTCACCGAGCCGGGCACCGGATCCGACGCCGGAAACCTCACCACCCGCGCGGTCCGCGACGGCGACGACTACGTCGTGAACGGCACCAAGATGTTCATCACCAACGGCACCTGGGCCGATGTCGTCCTGCTCTTCGCCCGCACCGGCGACGCCCCGGGCCACAGGGGCGTCTCCGCCTTCCTCGTCCCCACGGACACCCCCGGCCTCACCCGCCGCGCCGTCCACGGCAAGCTCGGCCTGCGCGGCCAGGCCACCGCCGAACTGGTCCTGGAGGACGTCCGCGTCCCGGCCGCCGCCCTGCTCGGACCCGAGGGGAAGGGCTTCACCGTCGCCATGTCCGCCCTCGCCAAGGGCCGCATGTCGGTCGCCGCCGGCTGCGTCGGCATCGCCCAGGCCGCGCTCGACGCCGCCGTCCGCTACGCGGGGGAGCGCGAGCAGTTCGGCAAGCCCATCGCCTCGTACCAGCTCGTGCAGGAGCTGATCACCGACATCGCCGTGGACGTCGACGCCGCCCGGCTCCTCACCTGGCGCGTCGCCGACCTGATCGACCGGGGCGAGGACTTCGCCACCGCCGCCTCCAAGGCGAAGCTGTTCGCCTCCGAGGCCGCCGTCCGCGCCGCGAACAACGCCCTCCAGGTCTTCGGCGGCTACGGCTACATCGACGAGTACCCGGTCGGCAAGCTGCTCCGCGACGCCCGCGTCATGACCCTGTACGAGGGCACCAGCCAGATCCAGAAGCTCATCATCGGACGGGCGCTGACGGGGGTTTCGGCCTTCTGAGGTCTGAGTACCAAGCTGTACGCCTCTGAGTACGCGGACGGATGTGGCGCCGGCCACATCCGGACGATGCTGTCGTGCATGAGCGACACACCGGTCAAGCAGCAGAACACCGCGGCCTACTACATGCAGGCCGTCCTCTCCTTCGGGATCGCCCTCGCGGCCGTGGCCATCGGGATCTTCCAGCTGGAGGCCAGCGCCTGGGTGCGGGCCTTCCTCGCCGTCGCGGTCCTCTACCTCACGACCTCCGCCTTCACGCTCGCCAAGGTCGTCCGCGACCGCCAGGAGGCCGGCCAGATCGTCAGCCGCGTCGACCAGGCCCGCCTGGAGAAGCTCCTCGCCGAGCACGACCCCTTCCAGAAGCTCTGAGCCTCTGAGCCGCGGAGTCTCGGAGCTTCCGAGCCTCGGGGCCTCGGAGCTTCCGGGCCTCTGAGCCATCGAGGTGTCGAAGCTCCGACCGCCGATCTCTAAGCGCTTGCTCACCCTCGTTGTATGGTGTTCGTCCTGACGGGGTCCGAGAAGGAGTGTGGGATGAGCGCGGCGGAGGAGACGCCCGGGGGCGAGGACATGCCCTGGGGCGAGGTCACGCCCGAGGCGGCCAGGCGGCTGCTGGTGGCCGCCGTCGAGGCGTTCGCCGAGCGCGGGTACCACGCCACCACCACCCGGGACATCGCGGGCCGCGCCGGCATGAGCCCGGCCGCGCTCTACATCCACTACAAGACCAAGGAAGAGCTGCTCCACCGGATCAGCCGCATCGGCCACGACAAGGCCCTGGAGATCCTCCGGGCCGCGGCCGACGGCGGCGGCACGGCCGCCGAGCGGCTCGCCGACGCGGTGCACTCCTTCGTCCGCTGGCACGCCGAGCGTCACACGACCGCGCGGGTCGTCCAGTACGAGCTCGACGCCCTGGGCCCCGAGCACCGCGCCGAGATCGTGGAGCTGCGCAGGCAGTCCGACGCGGCGGTGCGCCGGATCGTCGAAGAGGGCGTAGCGGCGGGCGAGTTCGTGGTGCCGGACGTCCCCGGCACCACGGTCGCGGTGCTCTCCCTCTGCATCGACGTCTCGCGCTGGTTCAACACCCAGGGCCGCCGGACGCCCGACGAGGTCGGCGCGCTCTACGCCGACCTCGTGCTGCGGATGGTCGGGGTTCAGAAGTAGTAGCGGGAGACCGACTCGGCGAAGCAGACCGGCTTGTCGGCGCCCTCGCGCTCCACGGTCACCGCCGCCGTCACCTGCACGCCGCCGCCGGCCTCCTCGACCTTCGTGAGGACGGCCGTGGCGCGCAGGCGCGAGCCGACCGGCACGGGGGCGGGGAACCGCACCTTCTCGGTGCCGTAGTTGAGGCCCATCTTCATGCCCTCGACCCGCAGGACCTGCGGGACGAACAGCGGCAGCAGCGACAGCGTCAGATAGCCGTGCGCGATCGTCGCGCCGAAGGGGCCCTCGGCGGCGCGCTCCGGGTCGACGTGGATCCACTGGTGGTCGCCGGTGGCCTCGGCGAAGAGGTCGATGCGCTTCTGGTCGATCTCCAGCCAGTCGCTGTACCCCAGCTGCTCGCCGACCCCCGCGCGCAGTTCCTCGGCGGAGGTGAAGATCCTCGGCTCGGCCATGTTCCTCGTCCCTTCTCGTACGACATACCGCTTGGTATCTAAGCGCTTGCTCAGCATGTGGGGTCCGAAGGCCGCTGTCAACGGCCGTCCCCGACGGACCAGTAGGGTCGCTGAGTGCCGCAGATTCCAGAGAAGATCCACGAACTCACCGTCGGCCAGCTCTCCGCCCGTAGCGGGGCCGCCGTCTCCGCCCTGCACTTCTACGAGGCGAAGGGGCTCATCAGCAGCCGCCGCACCACGGGCAACCAGCGCCGCTACGGCCGAGACACCCTCCGCCGGGTCGCCTTCGTCCGGGCCGCACAGCGCGTCGGCATCCCGCTCGCCACGATCCGCGACGCGCTCGCCAGGCTCCCCGAGGAGCGCACCCCCACGAACGAGGACTGGGCGCAGCTCTCGGCGGCCTGGCGCACGGAGCTCGACGAGCGCATCAAACAGCTGGGCCGGCTGCGCGACCACCTGACGGACTGCATCGGCTGCGGCTGCCTGTCCCTGGAGACCTGCGTCCTCTCCAACCCCGACGACGTCCTCGGCGACCAGATGGCGGGCTCCCGCCTGATGCCGGTCCGCCGGTCCGCCAAGGAGGACTGACACCCGCCGGCGCGTTACGCCAGCGCCGCCACGACCAGTTCGGCGTTGGACCGGGCCCGGGTGCCGTCCGGCAGGAGCAGGGTGTCGGCCAGACCGATCCGGGTGCCCAGGCCGAGGCGGCGGGCGAGGCGCAGCACCGGCCACGTACCGCCGTCGACGCCGTGGAGCAGGACCGGCACCCCGGACGGGACGTCCAGGCTTCCGAGCAGGGCCCGGGCCGTGGCCCCGGCCGTCGCCGGGTCCGGGTCGGCGACCTCCGCGCGGACCCGCAGCACCCGGGACGCCAGGGGCGAGCGCGCGAACCGCGCAGGCCCGTCCGTCCCCGACCGCACTCCGGCCTCGACGCCGACACCGCGCTCCAGGAGCGCCGCCGCCACCTCTTCGGCGCCAGGCTCGTGCCAGTCGACCGAGGCGTGGTCCGGCGGTTCCGCGAGGACGGCCCAGGAGCGCACCCGCTCCACCCGCAGCCCGGGATCGGGCTCGGCGGACGCACTCGCCGTCACCCCCACCGGCACGGCGACGGCCGCCCTGACCGCCGTCAGGACGGGGGCGAGCACGCGCGGCGAGAGGGACTCCGCACCGCAGGGCGTCCGCGGGTGCACACGCACGTCCCGCGCGCCCGCCGCCACCGCCAGGGCCGCGGCCTCGGCGATCGACGCGGGCGACATCGGCACAGCGGCCGCGCCCCCGGGCCCCCGTGACCCGTTGAGACACACCTGAAGCGCCGGCGGCGCCCCGGGGCCGTCCGTCGCGCCCGTCCTCACGCCGCCGGAGCCAGCGGCCGGCGCAGCTCCCCGCGGGCACGGGCCAGCGCACCCGACGTCAGCACCGCGCGCGGGACGCCCACACCGCAGTCCCCGCACACCGGACCGAGCCACGGCTCGTACGCGTCCCCCGACGCCGCCGCCCATCCGATCCGCGGTCCCTCGCACACCGGGCACCGCTCGCCGGGGCCGTCCTCCAGGGCGGCGATCAGCCGGCGCAGCACCTCCGGCAGCGGATCCGAGGGGTGCACCGCCGGATCACCGCACCGCACCACGCCGTTGCCGCCCCAGACCCGCCGGTGCCAGTCGTCCAGGGCGCCGAGCCCGCGCAGCCCGTCGTGCTTCTCGCGCCGCCGCCGCGCGGCGAACTGCTCCTCGTACGCGAGCCACACGGCCCGCGCCTCCTCCAGCTCGTCGAGGGCGGCCACCAGCCGCCCCGGATCGAGCTCCCGGTCCTCGGGACCGAACCTGTGCCTGCGGCACAGATGGTCCCAGGTCGCCCTGTGTCCGTACGGCGCGAAGCGCTCCAGACACTTGCGCAGTGAGTACCTGCGCAGCGCCGTGTCGCACCCGGGATCGCGCACCTGTCTCGCGAGACTCCGGAAACCGGCCATCTCTCGCCACCTCCGTCGCTGGTCCTACCGCGGTATCAGAGGGACGAACGAGTGGCCCGTCGTGTTCCATCGAATATCGGATGGCAGCCATCAACGGGGCGGGAGGGATCACCGGAGCCCAGCGGAACGCGCGCGTCCGATGTGGTCGACGCGCACGTCCGGTGCGGTTCAGAGGCGGGCTCGGCGCGGTCTACGGGCGCCCCGCCCGGGCCGCCGCCACCACCACCCTGGCCAGCTCGGGACGGCGGATGTCGCTGTGCGAGCGGACCACCTCCGCCGCGTCCACGTTCACGCACCCCGAGCCCGGCACGCCCTCGTACGGCACGTCCGCCACGGTCCGCCGCGCCGTGCCCGGCACGGCCTGGACGCCGTCGTGCCCGATCGCGCCCCAGCGCGGGTCGTCCGAGCCGAGCAGGCCGCCCGGCACACCGGTCAGGGACTCGGAGTCGCCCGCGAGCCGGGACGCCAGCGGATACATCACCCCGAGCGCCGTGTCGTGCCGCGAGTAGCAGGCCACCACCGGCCCCCGCACCCGGCGCTGCATGTCCCGCAGCGCGCCGGACCGCCGGGGGTCGTGCGGCAGCCGGGCGGCGAAGGCGTAGTGCGAGAAGGCCCCCTGAAGCAGGGTCACGGAGGCCACCGGCCGCGCCTCCGCCGGAAGGCCCCGCAGCGCGTACGCGACGAGCCGGGCGCCCATGCTGTGCCCCACGAGGTGGACGCGCAGACCGGGGGCCGCGCGGGCGACCTCGCCCAGCAGCGGCCCGAGTCCGAACTCGCCGACCCGCCCGGCCCGCCGCTTCATCACGTAGTACGTGGCCTGCCGCAGCGCCTCCCTGGCCCCCTTCCAGTACCGCTTGAGCCCCTCCCCGAAGTCCTGCTCCGTACGGCCCTCCAGGGCCTCCGTGAACAGCGCGCACACCTCCACCGGATCCGCGACCAGGAACTCCGGCACGGACTGCGCGACCCCGGAGACGGAAGGAACACCCGCCCCGCACCGGGGCACGTCGGTCAGCTCCCTCAGGAGCTCCCCGAACTCGGCGAACGCCGCCTCCTCCGCCGGAGCGAGCGCCAGCAGCTCGGCGAGCCGCCCGAGGACCGGCTCCTTCTCCGGGAGGACCGTCACGAGCGCCCGGTAGTCGGGCACCGGCTCGTCCGTGAACATCATCGAGGGCCAGATCACCCCCGCGTACCCCGCCTCGACCCCGGGACCGAACAGCGCGGGGAAGGGAGCGAAGAAGTCCGAGCAGAGGCGGGTGGCGCCGGACGGGGAGCTGTTCCACCCGTGGGCGAGCAGCACCAGGTCCGTCACCCCCTGCCGGGCCAGCGCCGCGAGGGCCGCGGACTGTCCCGCCGGCCCGTCGCCGTCCTTGTCGAAGGTGATCTCCCGGTACGGTTCCACACTCATCCCGGTCACGGCCCGACCGTCCCTCCACGTCGAGGTGGCCGCCGCGCCGAGACGCGCGGGTGCGCGGGCAGCGGCTCCACGGCCAGCATGCCCGCGCGGGGCCCCGTCCAGACGTGCCGGGGCGGCCCTCCTGGCGTCCCGTCAGCGCAGCCGCGCCGCGGAGATCCGGGGGAAGTGGACGAGCAGGTCGTACGAGGCGGGGAGCCGGGAGGGCACGACCGTGTCCGACCAGGGGTACGCCGTCCCGATGTGCCAGGCCGGCCGGGGCGCGTCGAGCCAGTCGCGCGCCGCCGGAGTCGTCCGGCGCAGGTCCAGGTAGAAGGGGGCGGGGGAGACCCGGTCCAGGGTGTCGGCGTGACTGCCGGGGCCGAGGGGGCCGACGGTGAACGCCCGCAGCGGCTCGCCCGGCGCCTCGGTGTCGTGCGCGTTGAACGAGCCCTGCCCGAAGGACGCGCCGACGCTCACGTAGTCCCGGCCGAGGGCGTCCCGCAGGAAGGCGCCCTGGAGCCGCGGGTACTGGTCCGGCTTCGGCGTCACGTACCCGACGTGCCCGTTGTGCGCGGAGAGCACGATCCGGTCGCCGGTCTGCCGCTGCCACCACACGGTGTTCTCGGCCATGACGCGGTCCCGGTAGAGCATCGCCGCGGCGACGCCCGTGTCCGAGAAGATGTCGTGCGAGAACTCGGTGCCGACCTGGGCGATGGCGCGCGCGTGCTGGACCGCCCAGGTGTGCGCCTCCCGCGCCGCCCGGCCCGTGCCGGGCTGCTGCTCCTCCAGGAGCGCGAGCGCCCGGTTCACGTCGGCGGCCATCCGCCGCCGCTCGGGCAGCGGCTTGACCATGTACGCCTTCATCCAGGCCTCGACCTCGCCGGAGGGCCGGGAATCCCGGTACAGCTCCCGGAAGCGGGGGAGGAGCGCGGGGCGGGTGCGGGCCACGTAGGAGGTGACGGCCTCGAAGACGTTCGGCCCGGCGTAGCCGAGGTCGTTGCCCATGAAGCGGACCTGGTGCCCGGGGTGGAGCCGGTTGTGCTTCCGCATCCACCGGAAAAGGTCGAGGTACTCCTCGGTGTTCCAGAGGCGGTACGACTCCTGGAACTCGTCCCGCATGATCGCCCGGATGTCGCCCCGCCCGGTGCGGACCCACTCGTCGACGAGCAGCCCGGTCGACCAGTTGGCCTCCAGGGCGAAGGTGGTGAAGCCCTGTTTCTCCACGAGGTGTTCGAAGATCCGGTGCTTGGCCGCGAAGAAATCGCCCGAGCTGTGGGTGGCCTCGCCGATGCCGACGACCTTCGCCGAGCCGATCATCCGGTCGAGCGGGCGCAGGTCGGTCAGGGGGTGGGCGGAGCGGGCGAGTTCGCGCGCGGGGTCGGGCGCGGGCCGGTCGGCCGCTCCGGCGGCGGGCGCCAGGGTGCCGAGGCAGGCGGCGACCAGCACGCCGACGAGGACCGAGCCGCCGCGGGAGGAGCGGCGCCGTAAGGAAAGCTTCCTGATGTTCATGGGGCAAGCCTCGTCGGCGGGACGCCCCGGGGGACATCCCGCCCGCCCCCGTGCTGGAAGGGGGGCCAACCCCCCGTCAGCGGTAGAGCAGATGCTCCCGCCGCGCGGCCCGGAAGGCCGCCAGGTCCGCCTCCCACGCACCGACGACCTCGTCGGTGTCGCCGCCCGCGTCGATCAGGGTCCGCACCCGGGTCGAGCCGGTCAGCTTGTCGATCCAGTTGTCCGGGCGCCAGGCGAAGCCCGGCCACGAGCTCCGCGCGGTGACCAGGAGCCCGACCCCGGTCCGTACCGGGTCGAAGGCCGCGCGGTCGTGGACGTGCAGCTGCACGCCGCCCACGGTCTTCCCCTGGAACTTGGAGAAGGTCGGGGCGAAGTACGCCTCGCGGAAGCGGACTCCGGGCAGGCCGAGGGCGTTCGCCGACTCCGCCCACCGCCGGTCGATCCCCTCGGCGCCGAGCAGTTCGAAGGGCCGGGTCGTGCCCCGGCCCTCGGAGAGGTTCGTCCCCTCGAAGAGGCACGTGCCGGAGTAGACGAGCGCGGTGTCGGGCGTCGGCATGTTCGGGCTCGGCGGCACCCAGGGCAGCCCGGTCGCGTCGAAGAACTCGGACCGCCGCCACCCCGTCATGCGGACGGTCTCCAGGGCCACGGGCACGGCCAGGAACTCCGCGTTGAAGAGCAGGGCCAGCTCGGCCACCGTCATGCCGTGCGCCTGTGCGATCGGCTCGCGCCCGACGAAGGTCGCGAACGCCCGGTCGAGGACGGGGCCGAGGGCCGCCCGCCCGGTCACCGGGTTCGGCCGGTCGAGGACGACGAACCGCTTCCCGGCGAGCGCGGCGGCCACCATGCAGTCGTACAGCGTCCAGATGTACGTGTAGAAGCGCGCGCCGACGTCCTGGATGTCGAAGACGACCGTGTCCACCCCGGAGGCCGTGAAGACGTCCGCCAGCGGCTGCCCGCTCTTCAGGTACGTGTCGTAGACCGGCAGCCCGGTCGCCGGGTCGTCGTGGCGCCCCTCGGAACCGCCGGCCTGGGCGGTGCCCCGGAAGCCGTGCTCGGGGCCGAAGACGGCGACCAGGTCCACCCGCTCGTCGGCGTGCATCACGTCCACGATGTGCCGGGCGTCGGCGGTGATCCCCGTCGGGTTGGTGACGACGCCGACCCGCTCGCCGGCCAGCAGGGCGTACCCGTCCGCCGCGAGGCGCTCGAAGCCGGTGCGCACCCGGCCGTGGCCGGAGGCGGGGACGGCCGCCGCGGCGGGCGCGGTGGCCGCCACGGCCCCGACGGCCCCTCCGGCGGCCAGCAGACTCCGTCGCGACAGGCTCATGGAACCTCCTCGTGGTGACCGGGGTGATCGGGATGGCATGGGCACGCACGCTAGCGCTCCCGACCCTCCCGGGGAACGAGGCGTGCGGAACGAGGCATGCGGAACGGGTCTTCCGTCCCTCCATACCGACTGGTTAGTCTGTCCGAGTCGTCACAGCCGAGAGGTGGGTCCATGAACGCGGACAGGAACGAGCTCCAGGGCGCCGCAGTGGTGGTCACGGGAGCGGGCGGCGGGATCGGCGCCGCCCTCGCCCGCCGCTTCGCCGCCGAAGGGGCCCGGGTCGTCGTCAACGACCTCGACCCCGTCCGCACCAAGGCCGTCGCCGAGGAGATCGGCGCCCTCGCCGTCCCGGGCGACGCCTCCGCCGTCGTCGACGAGGCCCGCGAGGCCCTCGGCGGCACCGTCGACGTCTGGTGCGCCAACGCCGGCCTCTCCTCGCCCGGCGACGCCTTCGCCGACGAGGACGTCTGGGCCGCCGCCTGGGACGTCAACGTGATGGCCCACGTCCGCGCGGCCCGCGCCCTGCTCCCCGACTGGCTGGAGCGCGGCAGCGGCCGCTTCGTCTCCACCGTCTCCGCCGCGGGACTGCTCACGATGATCGGAGCGGCGCCGTACAGCGTCTCCAAGCACGGCGCGTACGCCTTCGCCGAGTGGCTCTCCCTCACCTACCGCCACCGCGGCCTCAAGGTCCACGCGATCTGCCCGCAGGGCGTCCGTACGGACATGCTCACCGCCGCCGGATCGGCCGGCGACCTCGTCCTCGCCCCCACCGCGATCGAGCCCGAGGACGTGGCCGACGCCCTCCTCGACGCGATCGCCGCCGACCGCTTCCTCGTACTGCCCCACCCCGAGGTCGCCGGCTACTACCGCAACCGCGCCACCGACCCCGAGCGCTGGCTGGGCACCATGAACCACGTCCAGCGCACGTGGGAGACGGGCGCCCGCTAGCGGGGGCCCCGGCGGATGGGAAGATCTACGGACGGGAACGGTGTTCCCCCGACCAGGAACGATCACGAGGGAAGGCGGCGGAGCATGGCCAGGACGACGGACGAGAGCGGGGCACCGGTCCCCCAGAGGCTCCTCGCCGCCGCCACCCGGCTCTTCGCGGAGCAGGGTTACGACCGCACCTCCGTCCAGGAGATCGTCGAGGCCGCCGGGGTCACCAAGGGCGCCCTCTACCACTACTTCGGCTCCAAGGAGGACCTCCTCCAGGAGGTCTACTCCCGGGTCCTGCGCCTCCAGCAGGAGCGGCTCGACGCCTACGCGGAAGCCGACGCGCCGGTCGCGGACCGGCTGCGCGGCGCCGCCGCGGACGTCGTCGTCACCACCATCGAGAACCTCGACGACGCCGCCATCTTCTTCCGCTCCATGCACCACCTCAGCCCCGAGAAGAACAAGCAGGTCAGGGCCGAGCGGCGGCGCTACCACGAGCGGTTCAAGGCCCTCATCGAGGAGGGCCAGCAGTCCGGGGTGTTCTCCTCGGCGACCCCGTCCGACCTGGTGGTCGACTACCACTTCGGGTCGGTGCACCACCTGTCCACCTGGTACCGCCCGGACGGTCCGCTGACCCCCGCGCAGGTGGCCGACCACCTGGCCGACCTCCTGCTGCGGGCCCTGCGTCCCTGACCGGTTCTCGGCTACAGGTACTTCTTCAGCTCCCGGCGGGCCAGCGACCGCTGGTGCACCTCGTCGGGTCCGTCCGCGAGCTTCAGCGTCCGCGCCGCCGCCCACAGTTCGGCCAGCGGGAAGTCCTGCGAGACCCCGCCCGCGCCGTGCGCCTGCACGGCCTTGTCGATGATGTCGACGACCGCGCGCGGAGTCGCGATCTTGATGGCCTGGATCTCGGTGTGCGCGCCGCGGTTGCCGACGGTGTCCATGAGCCAGGCCGTCTTGAGGACGAGCAGCCGCAGCTGCTCGATCGTCACCCGGGCGTCCGCGATCCAGTTCTGCACGACGCCCTGCTGGGCGAGCGGCTTCCCGAACGCGGTACGGGAGACGGCGCGCCGGCACATCAGCTCGACCGCCCGCTCGGCCATGCCGATGAGCCGCATGCAGTGGTGGATCCGGCCGGGGCCGAGCCGGGCCTGAGCGATGGCGAAGCCGCCGCCCTCCTCACCGACCAGGTTCGACGCGGGGACGCGGACGTTGTCGAAGACCACCTCGGCGTGGCCGCCGTGGTAGTGGTCCTCGTACCCGTACACCCGCATCGCGCGCCGCACCTCGACGCCGGGGGTGTCGCGCGGCACGAGGATCATCGACTGCTGGCGGCGGAGGTCCGTCCCGTCGGGGTCGGTCTTGCCCATGACGATGAAGATCCGGCAGTCGGGGTTCATGGCCCCGGAGATGTACCACTTGCGTCCGTCGACGACGTACGATCCCCCGCCCTCGGCTCCGTTCGAGCGGGAGGTGCCCCCGTCGTCCCACCGGATCCGGGTCTCGATGTTCGTCGCGTCGGACGAGGCGACCTCGGGCTCGGTCATCGCGAAGGCCGAGCGGATCTCGCCCGATAGGAGCGGCTCCAGCCACTGCTTCTTCTGCGCCTCGTCGCCGAACTGGGCGAGCAGCTCCATGTTCCCGGTGTCGGGGGCCGCGCAGTTGAGGGCGGTGGGCGCCAGGTGCGGGCTGCGGCCGGTGATCTCCGCGAGCGGCGCGTACTGGAGGTTGGTCAGCCCGGCCCCGTACTCGGCGTCCGGCAGGAAGAGGTTCCACAGGCCCTGGCGCTTGGCCTCGGCCTTGAGGTCCTCCACGACCTGCGGGGTGTCCCACGGGGAGGCGAGCAGGGCGCGCTGCTCCTCGGCGACGGCCTCGGCCGGGTACACGTGCTCGTCCATGAAGGCGAGGAGTTTCGCCCGCAGTTCCTCGGTGCGGGCGTCGTACGCGAAGTCCATGGCGGATCAGCCTTCCTGGAGGGTCGTGAGGCCGTGCTCGATGAAGACGGGGACGAGCTCGCCGATGCGGTCGAAGCCGGCGCCGACCGTCTGGCCGAGGGTGTAGCGGTAGTGGATGCCCTCCAGGATCACGGCGAGCTTGAACCAGGCGAAGGCCGTGTACCAGGCGAGGGCGGAGGTGTCGCGGCCCGAGCGGGCGGCGTAGCGCTCGACCAGCTCGGCGGCGCTCGGGTGCCCGGGGGCCGTGGCGGTCGTGGAGATCGGGGAGTCCGGCAGATCCAGCGGCGTGCTGTACATGACGAGCAGGCCGAGGTCGGTCAGCGGGTCGCCGAGCGTGGACATCTCCCAGTCGAGGACGGCCTTGATGCGGTCGTCCTCGCCGATGAGGACGTTGTCGAGGCGGTAGTCGCCGTGGATCACGGTCGGCGGGGGAGAGGCCGGCAGGGCGCGGCCGAGCGCCGCGTGCAGCTCCTCGATGCCGGGCAGCTCACGGCCGCGCGAGGCGTCGAGCTGCTTGCCCCAGCGGCGCAGCTGCCGGTCGAGGAAGCCCTCGGGGCGGCCGAAGTCGCCGAGTCCGACGGCCGCCGGGTCGACGGCGTGCAGGTCGACGAGCGTGTCGACCAGGCCGAGGACGGCGGCGCGGGTGCGTTCCGGGCCGAGCGGCGCGAGCTCCCGGGCCGACCGGAACGGCGTCCCGTCGACGAACTCCATGACGTAGAACGGCGACCCGAGGACGGACTCGTCCTCGCAGAGCAGCAGCGTGTGCGGGACCGGCACGTCCGTCGCGTGCAGGGCGCTGATCACGCGGTGCTCGCGCCGCATGTCGTGCGCGGTGGCGAGGACGTGCCCGAGCGGCGGCCGGCGGACGACCCAGCGGCCGGAGCCGGGTCCGGTGCCGTCGGTCACGACGTACGTCAGATTCGACCGGCCGCCCTCGATCAGCCGGGCTTCGAGGGGGCCGGACACCAGGCCGGGCCGCTCGCGGTCGAGGAACCGGCGCAGCTGTTCGGGGTCCAGACCTGGTGGCGGGGCGGAACTCATGGTGCGTACCTCCGGTTCGGCTTCGGTCGGCGTTCATGATGACCGACCAGTCGGTATGTCGTCCAGAGGGGCGCCCGGAAACCCCGTACCGCACTCTGGCTCTCGATCCCATCCCTGAATAGGGTTCACATATGGATGCGCTGAAGCTGCTCGTCGACGAAGTCCGGCTGACCCCGATCCTCATCTCCGACCCGCCCCTCCTCAACGTCCAGGGCGTCCACCAGCCCTTCACGCCCCGGCTCGTGGTGGAGGTGATCACCCGAGGTGGGGTGGTCGGCCTCGGGGAGACCTACGGCGACAGCGTCTACCTCGACCTCGCCCGCCCCCTCGCCGAGGCCCTGCCCGGCCGCTCGGTCACGGACATGAACGCGCTCTTCGATCTGGCGGCAGCCGCCGATCCCGCCCTCCCGGCGGCCGAGGGCGTCGACGCGGGCGGACTGCGGGGCGTCAGGACCGCCGACAAGCTCCGTCTCTCCGTCGTCTCCGCCTTCGAGACCGCCTGCCTCGACGCCCTCGGGAAGACCCTCGGGCTGCCCGTCCACGCCCTCCTCGGCGGCAAGGTCCGCGACAGCGTCGAGTACAGCGCCTACCTCTTCTACCGCTGGGCCGCCCACCCGGGCGCCACAGGCCTGCCCGCCTCCCCGGCGGACGGCCCGACCGACGAGTGGGGCGCCGCCCTCGACCCCGCCGGGATCGTCGCCCAGGCCCGCCGCTTCGACCGTCTGTACGGCTTCCGCTCCTTCAAGCTCAAGGGCGGGGTGTTCGAGCCCGAGCGGGAGATCGCCGCGATCCGCGCGCTCGCCGAGGAGTTCCCGGGCCGCCCGCTCCGCCTCGACCCCAACGGCGCCTGGTCCGTGGAGACCTCGCTCGCCGTCGCGCGCGAGCTCAAGGACGTCCTGGAGTACCTGGAGGACCCGGCGAGCGGCACCCCCGCGATGGCGGAGATCGCCGCCCGTACGGACGTGCCGCTCGCGACCAACATGTGCGTGACCACCTTCGAGGAGGTCCCGGAGGCCTTCGCGAAGGGAGCGGTACGGATCGTCCTCTGCGACCACCACTACTGGGGCGGGCTGCGCCGCACCCGCGAACTGGCCGCGCTCTGCCGCACGTACGGCGTCGGGCTCTCCATGCACTCCAACACGCACCTGGGCATCAGCCTCGCCGCCATGACCCAGGTCGCCGCCACGCTGCCCGAGCTCGACCACGCCTGCGACACCCACTACCCCTGGCAGACGGAGGACGTCGTCACCACCCGGCCCGTCTTCCGCGAGGGCCGGCTCGCGGTCTCCGACGCGCCCGGCCTCGGCGTCGAACTCGACCGGACCGCGCTGGCCGCCCTGCACCGCCGCTGGCTCGACGACGACGGCACGCTGCGGGAGCGCGACGACGCGGCGGCGATGAGGGTCGCGGACCCGGACTGGCGCACGCCACCGGTCCCGCGCTGGTGAGCACACCCCGGGATACGGGATACGGGGCTCGGGGCTCAGGCGTGGCAGGCCACCGGCACCCCGCCGTTCATGGCCGCCATGTCCCCGAAGACCGCCGCCGGGTCGAGCGGCGAGCCCTCCGGCAGCCCGTCCAGCTCCGCGTACGCCCGGTGCAGGTTCGCGACGAGCCGCTCGCTCTCCTGCCACGCCGCGAACTCCCCGAGCTCCGCGCCCCGCGCCGTCTCCAGCGGCGTCGCCCCCTTCGCGTACCCCTCGGCGGCCAGCTCGCGCACCCAGAGCAGATACCGCTCCGTCGTGTCGTAGGACGAAGGGTCGGTCACGCGCCCGTGCCCCGGCACCACCGTCGGCGCGTCGAGCGAGCGCAGCAGGTCGAGCGCGCGCAGCGACCCGGCGAGCGAACCCATCGGAAGGAAGGGCGTCCCGCCGTGGAAGACCAGGTCGCCGGTGAAGACCACTCCCTGCTCGGGGAGGTGCACGATCGAGTCGCCCGTGGTGTGCGCGGGACCCGGGTGGATCACCCGCACCTCGATCCCGGCGACGTACAGCGTCAGCCGCTCGCGGTACGTGACGGACGGCGGCAGGATGTCGACCCGCCCGAAGTCGGTCTGCGGCCACAGCAGATGGAGCTGGTGACCGGCGGCGAGCTGCTCGGTCCGGCAGTTCTCGTGCCCGACGACCCGCGCCTCGGGCACGAAGACCCCGTTGCCGTAGGTGTGGTCGCCGTGGTGGTGCGTGGTCACGATCGTCCGCGGCAGCGGCAGCCCCTCCGCGAGGACCGCCTCACGCAGCAGCCGCGCCCGGCGTTCGGTGGCCGCGGTGTCGACGAGGAGGGACTCGCCCGCGTCGCCGAGGAAGCCGGCGTTGTTCAGGCACCAGCCGCCGTCGGGCTGGACGAAGGCGTGGACGTTCGGCGCGAGTTCGACCACGTAGGGGTCGGTGGGATCGGTGGCAGACAAGAGGGGTTCCCCCGGTGCTGAGCTCAACTGGACAGGGGAAGAGTGCCAGTTGGCAGAAGCCGGGGGAAAGCCGTCCGGGTCGGTGGCGGTGTCAGTGCTCGTCCCAGTGGTTGCCGTGCGGCGCGTGCCGGTGCCCGTCGTGCGCGTAGTCGACGTGGTCGCCGTGCGCGACGGCGGTGTGTCCGCACTCCGGCCCGTGCGTGTGGTCCGGGTGGGTGTGCGGGACATGTGAGGTGGTCTCGCACTCGTCCCAGTGTCCGGAGTGCTCGCGGTGCAGGTGCCCGTTGTGGGCGTAGTCGACGTGGTCCCCGTGGGGGACGGTGGTGTGCCCGCACGAGGGACTGTGGGAATGCGCGTGCGTGGGGTGCTCGTGATGGAGAACGGTCATGACGTGGCCTCCGCGACGGGTGGCTGACCCTTCCAGGCTAGTTCCCCGCATCCCTCTCGTCACGATTCATGACGATTGCCGTGATCATGCCCTCCATCCCGACTTGCGAGAGCCCCGAGCCCCGTCGAGGGTCGGGGTATGAAGGCGATCAGTTACAGCCGGTACGGCGGTCCCGAGGTCCTCGAGTACGGCGAGCTGCCCGACCCCAAGATCGGACCTGACGCGGTCCTGGTCGAGGTGCGGGCGGCCTCCGTCAACCCGGTCGACTGGAAGGCGCAGGCCGGATACCTCGACGGCATCCTGGACGCGGTCTTCCCCGTCGTCCCCGGCTGGGACGTCTCCGGTGTCGTCATCCGGCCCGGCTTCTCCGTCACCGAGTTCGCCGTGGGCGACGAGGTCATGGGGTACGTCCGCGAGGACTTCCTCTCCCGCGGCACCTTCGCCGAGCTGGTCGCCGCGCCGATCCGCACCCTCGCCCGCAAGCCGCGCACCCTGGGCTTCGAGGAGTCCGCCGCCCTGCCCCTCGTCGGCCTCACCGCCTACCAGGCGCTCCACTACGCCCTCGCGGTCCGCCCCGGCGAGACCGTCCTCGTGCACGCGGCGGCCGGCGGGGTCGGTTCGATGGCCGTGCAGATCGCCCGCCACATGGGCTGTCGGGTCATCGGCGCGGCACGGGACGCGGGCCAGGAGCGGGTCGCGGAGCTCGGTGCCGAGCCCGTCCGCTACGACGAGGCCACCTTCGCCGAGCAGGTCAGGGCCCTCGCCCCGCAGGGCGTGGACGCCGTCCTCGACACGCTCGGCGGCCCGTTCCTGCGGCTCTCCGCCGCCCTGCTCGCCCCGGGAGGCCGTCTCGCCTCCATCGCCGACGGCGAGGTCCTCGCCCTCGGCGGCCGCTACTTCTGGGTCCGCCCCGACGCCGCCGACCTCGCGGCCGTCGGCGACCTGGTCGACGAGGGCGTCCTCTCCGTACGGGTGGCCAGGACGTTCCCCCTGGAGCAGGCGGCCGAGGCCCAGCGCGCCAACGCCGAGGGCGGCCTGCAGGGCAAGGTCGTCGTCACCGTCCCCTGAACGGGCGGGCCGATCTCAAGGTCGGGCGGGCCGGCATCACTGCGGGCCGCCTCACCAGATCAGCGCCGCCCCGAAGACGGCCAGCGCGATCGTGCAGCCCGCCGCGAGCAGCGCGCCCCGGTGGGAGAGCGAGCGCGGCCGTGCGGTGCTCAGGGAGTGGATCCGGCGGTGGGCGACGGCCAGGAAGCCGATCCACACGAGCGCCGACAGCGCGAGCGCGGCGAGCCCCGCCGGCGTGGTGTCCTCATGGAGCGCGAGCTTGACGGCGAGGACCGCCACCACCGTCCACGACAGGGTCGTACGCCGCCACGCGAGCCGTGTCCGCTCCGGCTGGAGCCCGGGGTCACGGGCCTCCGGGTCGGCGGCACCGGCGCCGCGGGCCTCCGTCACCGCCCGGTCACCGGCCGGTCCAGCCGAAGACCACGACGACCACCATCGCGAGCGCCACCACGGCCACCGCGAGGCTCAGCACCGCGGGGAACCGCGACGCCGGCAGGTCCTCGCCGCGCCGCATCGCCCGCTCGCAGCGCACCCAGTGGTTGACCGCCCGCAGCGCGCACAGCACCCCGGCCGCGAGCAGTGCGAGCGCAAGCCCGACGCGGACGCCCCAGCGCAGGTCCGGCAGGAACTGGTCGACGGCGAAGCCGCCGCCGACCAGGGCCAGAGCGGTCCGGATCCAGGCCAGGAAGGTCCGCTCGTTGGCCAGGGAGAAGCGGTAGTCCGGCGTCTCCCCCTCGTCCCGGATCCGCTGCGGCGCGAACCACAGCCGCAGGCTCTGCACAAAATCGCTCACACGTGCACCCTAACGGCCAGATGTTCGGCACGCCCGATGCCCGTCGCCCGCTCCGTCGCCCGCCCCGTCCCCGGCTCCGTCACCCGCTCACGTCACCAGCTCCCGTGCGCCCTCAGTCGCTCGTACGCGGCCAGGCCGTCGGGCACCCACGGCCATTCGCCGAGCCGCGCGGCGAACTCCTCGTCCGTCAGGAAGGCGTGCCAGGCGACCTCCTCCACCTGCGGGTCCACCGGCAGCTCGCACCGCACGTCGTACACCGTCGACCACCACTTCCCGGCGACGCCCCCGGAGTCGTACAGGAACTTCAAGACCGGCTCGGGCCGGGGCAGTCCGGAGACCCCCAGCTCCTCCTCGGCCTCGCGGAGGGCGGCCTCGTCGTAGGACTCGCCCGCCGCGACGACCCCGCCGACGAACATGTCGTACCGGGAGGGGAACAGCAGCTTGTCCGGCGTCCTGCGGTGGACGAAGGTCCGGCCCTCGGCGTCCCTGACCCGGACGAAGACGCACCGATGGATCAGGCCCCGCGCGTACACCTCGGCGCGCGGGGCCCGGCCGATCACCCGGTCGTGTTCGTCGACGACGTCGTGGATCTCTTCAGCGCTCATGGCCGCCATCCAAGCAGGACGGCCGTGATCACTGCCCCATGACGTACTTGACCGTCGGACCGGTGGTCCAGCCGCCGTCCACCGCGAGCTCCGCGCCGGTCACGTACGAGGCGGAGTCCGACAGCAGGAAGACGACCGCGCCCGCGATCTCGTCGGCCTCGCCGACCCGGCCCATGGGCGTGTTCGGGTACTTGCCCTCGCCGCGCTCGATGCCGACCGAGGCCGTCATCGGGGTGTACGTCATGCCCGGGTGGACGGAGTTGACGCGGATCTTCGCCGTGCCGAGCTCCACCGCGCCGATCTTCGTCAGCCCGCGCACGCCCCACTTGGAGGCGCCGTAGCCCGCGGTCAGGGCCAGGCCCATCAGGCCGGCGGCCGAGGAGATGTTGACGATCGAGCCGCCGCCGGCCTCCTTCATCGCGGGTATGGCGGCCTTCATGCCGATGAAGACGCCGGTCAGGTTGATGTCGAGGACCTTGCGGAAGTGCTCGACGGACTCGGTCTCCAGGAAGGCGCCGGTCGAGATGCCCGCGTTGTTCACCAGGCCGTGCAGCCCGCCGAACTCCGCCACGGCGAAGGCGACGGCCGCCGCCCAGCCCTCCTCGGAGGTCACGTCGTGGTGGAAGAAGCGCGCCCGGTCGCCGAGCGCCTCGGCGGTCGCCTTGCCGTCCTCGTCCAGGACGTCGGTGACGACGACGTTGGCTCCGGCGGCCACGGCCTGCCGGGCGGCCTCGGCGCCCAGGCCGCGGGCACCGCCGGTGATGAGCACGGTCTTGCCGGTGAGGTCGTTCATGTGGGGATCCCTTCGGGGTCTTCGGGGTCTTTCAGACGCTCCGGGGCTGTGCGGCCCGGAGAAGCGCGGTGGTCGTCTCGACCAGGTCGGCGAGGAAGAGCTCCTCGCCGGTGAGGGGCTCGGTGCCGTCGAGGTACTGCCGGGCCCGGTCGGCCATGGCGGCGCCCACCACGGTCAGCGCCAGGTCGAGGCGCTCCAGGAGCAGGGGCTCGGGCAGTCCCGAGGCGGCGAGCCGGTCCGCGAGCCGCTCGATGAGGTGCCAGTAGACGGTGCCGTCGAGCGTGGGGTGCGGGGTGCGGGTGCGGATCCCGCTCTCGTGGCTGAGCTGCGCGGAGATCCGCAGGCAGCGGCGGCCCCTGTCGGTGCGCAGCTCGCTCGCCTCGGCCGTGACGAGGGCGGCGACGAGCTCCTTCAGGTCGTCGCCGGCCGCGTCGAGCAGGGGAGCGAGCACCTGGCGCGTACGGGCCTGGCGACCGGCCATGACCGCGTCGAGCAGGCCGCCGCGCGAGCCGAAGTGGTACTGCACCGCGGAGGGGTTCGCCTGCCCGGCCAGGGCCACGACGTCCCGCAGCTGCGCGCCGTCGACGCCTCGGGCGGCGAAGAGCTCCTCCGCCGCGCGGATCAGTTTCTCCCGGGTCTCGGGTCCCGACGTCCGTGCCATACGAACATATTAATGCTCGACATTAGAAAACGGGAGGGGCGGGGACGAAGGGACGGGAGGGGCGGGGGAGAGGAGACAAGAGGGGCGGGGGCGAAGGAGACAGGAGGGCAGGGCGACGAGACAGGAGCGGCGAAACAGTTGACTCGATACATCCGTGTATCCAAGATGCGATCCATGTCCTACGACGCTGATGTGATCGTGATCGGGGCCGGCCTCGCCGGGCTCGTCGCCACCGCCGAGCTGGTCGAAGCCGGCCGCACCGTGATCCTCCTCGACCAGGAGCCCGAGCAGTCCCTCGGCGGCCAGGCCCACTGGTCCTTCGGCGGCCTCTTCCTCGTCGACTCGCCCGAGCAGCGCCGGATGCGCGTCAAGGACAGCCACGCCCTCGCCCTCCAGGACTGGTACGGCACGGCCGGCTTCGACCGGACCGAGGACCACTGGCCGAAGAAGTGGGCCGAGGCGTACGTGGACTTCGCCGCCGGCGAGAAGCGCTCCTGGCTCCACGCGCGCGGGGTGCGGTTCTTCCCCGTCGTCGGCTGGGCCGAGCGAGGCGGCTACGACGCCAACGGCCACGGGAACTCCGTACCCCGCTTCCACATCACCTGGGGTACCGGTCCCGGGCTCGTCGCCCCCTTCGAGCAGCGGGTCCGCGAGGGCGTCGCCCGCGGCCTCGTCCAGCTCCGCTTCCGCCACCGCGTCACCGCCCTCGGCCGCACCGCCGGCGCGGTCGACACCGTCACCGGCGAGATCCTGGAGCCCTCCACCGCCGACCGGGGCACGGCCAGCAGCCGCACGACCACCGGCACCTTCGAGCTCCGCGCCCAGGCGGTGATCGTCACCTCCGGCGGCATCGGCGGCAACCACGACCTCGTACGCGAGCAGTGGCCGGAGCGGCTCGGCACCCCGCCCGCCCGCATGCTCTCGGGCGTCCCCTCCCACGTCGACGGCCTCATGCTCGGCGTCGCCGAGAAGGCCGGCGCCCACCACATCAACCGCGACCGGATGTGGCACTACACCGAGGGCATCGAGAACTGGAACCCCATCTGGGCCCGGCACGGCATCCGCATCCTGCCCGGCCCCTCCTCTCTCTGGCTGGACGCCACCGGCAAGCGGCTGCCCGTTCCCCTCTTCCCTGGCTTCGACACCCTCGGCACGCTCGAACACATCATGCGGACCGGACACGACCACACCTGGTTCGTCCTCGACAAGCGGATCATCGGCAAGGAGTTCGCCCTCTCCGGCTCCGAACAGAACCCCGACCTGACCGGCAAGTCGATCCGCGACGTGATCGGCCGCGCCCGCGCCGACGTCCCGGGACCCGTCCAGGCCTTCATGGACAAGGGCGTCGACTTCGTCGTCGAGGACGACCTCTCCGCCCTCGTCCGCGGCATGAACGCGCTCACCGACGAGCCGCTCATCGACGAGGCGGCCCTCCGCCGGGAGATCACCGCCCGCGACCGCGAGATCGCCAACCCCTTCACCAAGGACCTCCAGGTCACGGCGATCCGCGGCGCCCGCAAGTACCTCGGCGACAAGCTCATCCGCACGGCCGCCCCGCACCGCATCCTCGACCCCAAGGCCGGCCCCCTCATCGCCGTCCGCCTCAACATCCTCACCCGCAAGTCCCTCGGCGGCCTGGAGACGGACCTCTCCTCCCGCGTGCTCACGGAGAGCGGCGAACCCCTGGAGGGCCTGTACGCGGCGGGCGAGGCCGCCGGCTTCGGCGGCGGCGGCGTCCACGGCTACCGCTCCCTCGAAGGCACGTTCCTCGGCGGCTGCATCTTCTCGGGAAGGGCGGCGGGAAGGGCGGCGGCACAGGCGGTCGGCTGACGCCGGTCGGCTGACGGCGGAGGGCTGACGACGGAGGGCTGACCCGGGTCGGCTGACGCGGGTCAGCCGACGCCGGTCGGCTGACGACGAAGGCGCCGCCGGGGCAAGATGACGGAGTGACAAAACGCGTACTGCTCACGGCCGTTGGCGCACTCCTGGCCCTGGCGGGCCTGGCGGCCTTCCTCGCCCTCCAGGGCCTCGACGAGGCCGACAAGTGGAGCAGCGTCCTCAGCCTGTTCTTCACGGTTGCGGGCTTCGCCCTGGCCCTGGCGGGCTTCGTCTCCCGTGGCCCCGCCCAGTCGGCGGACCACGCGGTGACCGGCGGCTCACTGCACCAGGTCCGGAACGTCACGGGTGACGTGGTCATCACGGGAGGGGGAGGCACGGCGAGCACCCCGCCCACCATCCCACCCGCGGATGGCGAGAGCGCCGGCGGAACACAGTCTGCCCACGGGGCGCGTACGGCGGGGGACGTGCACCAGATCGACGGGGTGGACGGCTCGGTACGCATCGAGCCGCCGAGGCCGACGCCGTGAGGTGGTTCTTCAGGCGCTGGAAGAGTTCCGGGTCGGCCGCCCAGTCGGCGGCGGGAGCGACGAGCCAGGGCCCCATCACCCTCATCCAGGGCGTCCAAGGAGACGTCACGTTCGTCGCCGCACACCAGCCGGCTCCGGCAGGGGCGCCGGAGATCGAGACGGCCCGCGCGCAGTACGCCGCCCGCGTACGCCAGCGGTACGGCCGCCTGGACCTCGAAGTCCTCACCCCTCTCCAGGAACAGGACGAACACCCCGTCGTCCACCTCCGCGACGTCTTCGTCCCACAATCCGTACGGGCCAACCCACCGCCCGTCGAGCTGCCCCAGGAACTCCTGCACCGCCTGATGGACCCGGTCGAGGCAGAGCTCCTCGACCTGCCGCCCGGCATCGACCGCGAGACGGTCGAGCGCGTCCGCCGCGCCTACCAGGAACGGCCACCACAGGACGTCCTCGACGTCCTGACCGCCCCCGAACACGACCGGGTCGTCATCCTGGGCCACCCCGGGTCAGGCAAGTCCACCCTGGCCCGCTATCTGGCGCTGGCCCTCACGGCCCCCGAACCGCAACAGGGTCTCGAAGCGCTTCACGGCAGGCTGCCGCTGATCGTCGAACTCCGCAACTATGCACAGGCCGCCTGGCGGGACCGGAGCTTCGAGGACTTCCTCGCCCACCTGCACGCGACGGAGGGTCTGGGCCTCCCGCCCGACATGGTGGCGACCTTCCTCGACGGCAGAGGCCCGTACAGCTCGATCGTGATCTTCGACGGCCTCGACGAGCTCTTCGAGAGGGACATCAGGGACGTGGTCGCCCGCCGCATCGCCGGCTTCGCGGCCCGCCACCCCCGGGTCCGGATCGTCGTCACCTCCCGCGGGTACGGCTACCAGCGCACGGTCCTCGACGGCGCGGGCTTCACCAACTTCATGCTCCAGGACCTGGACCGGGAGCAGATCGGCACCTTCGCGGAGCGGTGGTTCGCCCTCGCGCACCCCGAAGACCACGACCAGGCCCGAAAACTGACCGAGCGGGTCACCTCGGCAGTGGATGCCTCCCCCTCGGTCCGCGAACTCGCGGGCAACCCCCTGATCCTCACGATCCTCGCGATCATCGGCCGCCGCCGCGAGCTTCCGCGCGACCGGCGCACGGTGTACGAGCACGCCGTCGACGTCCTGGTAGAGCACTGGGACCCCAGCAAGTACCTCAAGGACCGCCAGGTCGAGGAACATCTCCCGTACCTGGGCGCCGAGGACAAACGTGAACTCCTCTGTCTCATCGCCCGCCAGATGCAGGAAGGCCACGGAGGCATCTCCGGCAACCACATCGCGGGCCCCGACCTCATCAAGAGCTTCGAGGAGTACCTCAAGGACCACTACCTCCTGCCCCCGGACCGCGCGGCCACGGCTGCCCGCGTGATGCTGGACCAGTTCCGCCACCGCAACTTCATCCTCAGCCGCTTCGGCGGCGAGATCTACGGCTTCGTCCACCGCACGTTCCTGGAGTACCTCACGGCGACGGACCTGGCCCACCGCTTCAACTACAGGCGCGAAATCTCGGAGGAGGACCTCCAGGAACTCTTCGCGGCGAAGGTCCACGACCCTGCCTGGCACGAGGTCCTGCTCCTGCTCGTGGGCCTGCTGCACGAGCGATTCGTGGCGGGCGTGATCGACCGGCTCCTGGCGCCGCGTGACATCCGTGTCCCGCTCCAGCGAGGGGACAAGGCCTTCGTCGAGGTCGCGTTCGTGGCCCGTTCCCTGGCCGAGGTCCGCCGGCTCGGTGCGCTCGCACCGCAGAGCGTGGCGATGGTGCGGGAAGTCATCCGGCTACTCACCCTCGCCGAGGCGCTGGGAGTGACCTCGTTCAACCCCTGGCAGAACGCCGCTTCTCTGGGGACGTCCTTTGCCGCCCTGGGGCGGCGATGGGACGGCCGAGACGCGTATCTTTCGTGGCAACCGGCATGGCACGACCGCAAGAAGACCCGGCATCACCGGTATCTCCCCGTCAACAGCCCGGATCACCTCGCGATGGACATCGCGCTGTTCCTGAGTGGCGGCGAGGAGACGTCCCGGACCGACGACCTCGTGGACCTGGCGACACGGAGTGCGAGTCCGGTGGTGAGGATCGCCGCCGTACGTCATCTCCTGAGCCATCTCGGCGACGACCCCGCCGCGTGGGACTGTGTCCGACGTCGCCTGAGGGAGGAGGAGAGTCCCACCGTGCGGGTGGAGATTCTGGAGCACACGAGGAACGTCCGGCGCGGCGACGCGCAGACGAGGACCTTCCTCGCCCTCGACCGGCTCGCGCATGACGACGACGCGGAGGTCAGGTGCGCCGCCGTCGACTCTCTTCCCCATCAAAGCCTCGACGTCCACGATGTCCGGGCGGGGCTCGACTCCGCCCTTCGGGATCCGGCTCCGCATGTCCGGTACCGAACGGTCCACTGGCTCGTGAGGAACAGGGAGGACACGGCGGCGGCCTCGGCGGCCCTGCGAACGGCTCTGGCAGACGAGGATCCCGGAACTCGGGCAGCGGCACTGGATGCCGTGGACGAGGTCGTGGGACGCGACCCCGGGGTGCGGGGCCTGCTCTTCGACCGAGTGTGGAACGAGGAGAACCCTCAGGTGACGGCGGCCGGGGTAAGAGCCCTGCGGCACGTCAGGGCGGACGACCCGACGGTGCGTCGGCTGCTCCATGGCCTCTGCGGACACGAGGAATCCGAGGTGCGTACGGCCGCGTTGGGATGTCTCGCGGATCGAGGCGACACGGGCGGGGAGTCGTTCGACCTCATCGTCGAGCGGATGCGGAACGACGACATCGACGCCGTCCGAGGCGCTGCCGTAGGAGCCCTGGGGCGGCGGCTGACGATCGATGAGCCGGGCGTGCGTGACCTGCTGCTGGAGCGTGTCGCATGCGACCCGAGCGCGGACGTCCAGCTTCGCGCCCTTCGGTACCTCTCCGACTGCGCGGACGGCGAGGCACGTGACGCCCTTCGATACCGTGCCGAACACGATGCCGACGACCTCGTCAGATGGACGGCGTGCCACCTGCTGCTGGCCGGGTACGACGACGATCCGGAAGCCGTACGACAGGTTCTCGGAAGGGCCGCCGAGGACGACCACGTGTCGGTGAGGGCAGGCGCCCTCCGAGAGCTCGGCAGGCGACGAGGCGACAAGCCCGACGTGCTGGACCTGGCCCGGGACCGCCTCGAGCGCGACCCGGATCCGGAGGTCCGGCGCGACGCCCTGCGTATCCTCGCCGACGCCCGGCGCGACGACCCGGAGCTCCTTGCCCTGCTCAGGCACCAGGCCGAGACGGCCACGGGCGAGATCCGCACCTTCGCCGAACGCCTCCTGTCCGTCCTCGCCCCTCACCCCACCTGAAGCACCTCGACCACCTTGAACCACTCCACGACCAGCATCGTCCCGTCGTCCACCACGAACTCCGGGTCCCCCAGCGCCTCCCGCATCTCCCCGCTGTGCCAGAAGCTCTCGTAGCCCGCGCGCCATTCCGCCACCGACCGGTACCCCTCGCCCTCGCCGAGCGCGAGGGCGAGGTCCGCCTCGCCCAGGGGCAGGACGTGGACCTCGGTGATCTCCACGACGGCCACCTCGCGACCGTCCGAGTCGATGAGCGCCGAGCGCTCGCCCGCCTCGGGCAGGTCCTCCTTCTCGACCTCGTACTCCATGAGGAGCCCCGTCGTGGCGGTCTTCTCGCCGGCGAGCACCGCCGAGACGAGCCGGTCCCGCAGGGGTCCGGGGAAGGCGAGGAGCAAGGGCTTGAGCGCGAGAGGGCCGGTCATGGCCGACAGTCTGTCAGCCACGACCGGCCCTGGGAGCGTCCGGCGGCTACAACACCAGCGACAGCAGCAGCACGAACACGATGCCCACGACCGAGATGATCGTCTCCATCACCGACCAGGTCTTGACCGTCTGGCCGACGGTCATTCCGAAGTACTCCTTCACCAGCCAGAACCCGGCGTCGTTCACATGGCTGAAGAAGAGCGACCCCGCGCCGATCGCGAGCACGAGCAGCGCCGTCTCGCTCGTCGACATTCCTTCCGCGAGCGGAGCCACGAGCCCCGCCGCCGAGATCGTCGCCACCGTCGCGGAACCGGTCGCGAGCCGGATCGCGACCGCGATCAGCCAGGCGAGCAGCAGCGCCGGGATGGACCAGCTCTTGGAGAAGTCCAGGATCATCTGGCCGACGCCGATGTCGATGAGGGTCTGCTTGAAGCCGCCGCCCGCGCCGACGATCAGCAGCACGCCCGCGATCGGGGCGAGCGACTTCTCGACGGTCGAGGAGATCCGCTCCTTGGTGAAGCCGGCGGCCCGGCCCAGGGTGAACATGCCGACTATGACGGCGGCGAGCAGCGCGATCAGCGGTGAGCCGATGACGTCGGTGACCTTCTGGACCCCGTTCTCCGGGTCGTCGACGACGATGTCGACGAGCGCCTTGACCAGCATCAGGACGACCGGCAGCAGGATCGTCGCCACGGTGGCGCCGAAGCCGGGACGCTTCTCCAGGTCGTCGGAGGGACGGACGGGGACCATGTTCTCGGGGACCGGGATGTCCACCCAGCGGGCGGCGTACCGGGAGAACACCGGACCGGCGATGATCACGGTCGGGATGGCGACGACGAGACCGAGCGCGAGCGTGACGCCCAGGTTGGCGCCGAGCGCGTCGATCGCGACGAGCGGCCCGGGGTGCGGCGGGATCAGCCCGTGCATCACGGAGAGGCCCGCGAGGGCGGGGATGCCGATCCGCATCAGGGAGTAGTTGCCGCGCTTGGCGACGAGCAGCACGACCGGGATCAGCAGCACGATGCCGACCTCGAAGAAGAGCGGCAGGCCGATCACGGAGGCGATGAGGACCATCGCCCAGGGCATGGCCCGGCCGCTCGCCTTGGCCAGGATCGTGTCGACGATCTGGTCGGCGCCGCCCGAGTCGGCGAGCAGCTTGCCGAGGATCGCGCCGAGGGCGATCAGGACGCCCACGCCGGCGACGGTGGCGCCGAGGCCGGTGGTGAAGGACTTGATGGTGTCGGCGAGCGGCGCGCCGGCGAACGCGCCGAGCGCGAGCGACCCGATGGTCAGCGCCAGGAACGCGTGCAGCTTGAACTTGGTGATGAGCAGGACGATCAGGGCGATGCCGGCGACGACGGCGATGCCGAGCTGGGCGTTGCCTGCCGAGGTGATGGGTTCGGCGGCGTCCGCTGCCAGGATCTCGACGCTGAGACTGGGCACGGTGGTGTCCTTCGTACGAGCGGGGGAACGGGGACGGGACGAGAGGTCAGGACGCGAGGCCGCGGAGCGCGACGACGGCCCTGGAGGCGATCTCTTCGGGGGTGCCGGAGACGTCGACGGCGACGCCGGCCTCGTCGTCCTGCAACGGCTGCAGGGTGGCGAACTGGGAGTCGAGGAGCGCCGTCGGCATGAAGTGCCCCTTGCGCGCGGCCATCCGGCCCTCGATGAGCTCCCGGTCGCCGGTCAGGTGGAGGAAGACGACACCGGGGGCCGCGGCGCGCAGCCGGTCCCGGTACGCCCGCTTCAGCGCGGAACTGCTCACCACACCACCGAGCCCGGCCCGGTCGTGCGCCCACGCCCCGATGGCGTCGAGCCACGGCTCCCGGTCGGTGTCGTCCAGGGGGACGCCGGCCGACATCTTGGCGACGTTCGCCGCCGGGTGGAAGTCGTCGCCCTCCGCGTAGGGGAAGGCCAGCGCCTCGGCGACCAGCGGACCGATGGTGGTCTTGCCGGTCCCGGCGACGCCCATCACGACGACGACTGCCCTTGTCCCGGGCTGGGGGGTGGTGCTCATGGGTGGTGCCTCGCTGTCTTCTTCGACATCGATCCGTCGCGCCCATGAAACCCATTGGGTACGACGTATTCAAGGGTCTGTGACGTAAAAGTAGTACTTTTAATTCCCGAGGTGATCATCCCTGCCCGCCCGCATAGGCTTGCCACCATGACGACACCGGCCCAGGGGCTTCATTCGCACGTCCTCGCCACCCTGGGTCTCGCGATCACCGCGGGGGAGTACCCGCCGGGCACCGTGCTGCGCACCGACGAACTCGCCCAACGCTTCGACGTCTCCCGGACGGTGGTCCGCGAGGTCGTGCGCGTCCTGGAGTCCATGCACCTCGTCGAGTCCCGCCGCCGCGTCGGCGTGACCGTGCTCCCCACCGCGAGCTGGAACGTCTACGACCCCCAGGTCATCCGGTGGCGGCTCGCCGGCGCCGACCGCCCCCGCCAGCTCCGCTCCCTCACCGTGCTCCGCTCGGCCGTCGAACCCGTCGCCGCCGGCCTCGCCGCCCTCCACGCCACCCCCGAGCAGTGCCGCGAGCTCACCGAGCAGGCCCTCGGCATGGTCGCCACCTCGCGCGGCCGGCGCCTGGAGGAGTACCTCGTCCACGACATCGCCTTCCACCGGGTCGTCCTCAACGCCTCCGGGAACGAGATGTTCGCCCGCCTCGGCGACGTCGTCGCCGAGGTCCTCACCGGACGCACCCACCACCACGTGATGTTCGAGGACCCCGACCCGGCCGCCGTCACCCTCCACGTCCAGGTCGCCGAGGCGGTACGGGAGCGGAACGCGGCCCGCGCCGAGGAGCTCACCCGCCAGATCGCGGTCGGCGCCCTCCAGGAGCTCGACGTCCTCGCCCCGTAAAAGCGCCAAGTGCGCCGTCAAGCTCTGAACTAGCTCAAATATGGGCGTTCAGTGACATGCACCACAGTCAGTGGGTGCTCCTTGCCGTGAGGATGTGCGCTGGCCGTGCCGGGGACAACCCCCACGAGGCACGGCCGGGTACCGCACAGCCCCCTCACGAAGGCGAACAACTCCATGAGTGACCGCGTCACCGCGGCCGAGCCGCTGTCCGCCGTTCAGGCGAGCCCGGCCGCATCCCCCCACGTCGACGCAGGCGACGCCGGATACCGCAAGGACCTCAAGTCCCGGCACATCAACATGATCGCCATCGGCGGCGCCATCGGCACCGGCCTCTTCCTCGGCGCCGGCGGCCGGATGTCCCAGGCGGGCCCCTCCCTCTTCATCGCCTACGCCGTCTGCGGCGTCTTCGCCTTCTTCGTGGTGCGGGCCCTCGGCGAGCTGGTGCTCTACCGCCCCTCGTCCGGCGCCTTCGTCTCCTACGCCCGTGAGTTCATGGGCGAGAAGGGCGCCTACACGGCCGGCTGGCTGTACTTCCTCAACTGGTCGACCACCGCCGTCGCCGACATCACCGCCGCCGCGACCTACGCCCACTTCTGGGCGATGTTCAGCGACGTCCCCCAGTGGGTCCTCGCCCTGATCGCCCTCGCGGTCGTCCTCGCCGCCAACCTCATCTCCGTGAAGTACTTCGGCGAGATGGAGTTCTGGTTCGCGATCATCAAGGTCGGCGCCCTCGTCGCCTTCATGCTGATCGGCATCTTCCTCGTCGTGACCTCGCACGACGTCGGCGGCCACACCCCGGGCCTCGGCAACATCACGGAAAACGGCGGCATCTTCCCGAACGGCATGATGCCGATGCTGCTGCTCATCCAGGGCGTCGTCTTCGCCTACGCCTCCGTCGAGCTGTGCGGCGTCGCCGCCGGCGAGACCGAGAACCCCGAGAAGATCATGCCGAAGGCGATCAACTCGATCATGTGGCGCGTGGGCCTCTTCTACGTCGGCTCCGTCGTCCTGCTCGCGCTGATCCTCCCGTACACCGCGTACACCGGCGACCAGAGCCCCTTCGTCACCGTCTTCGACAAGCTGGGCATCCCCGGCGCCGCCGGCGTGATGAACCTCGTCGTCCTCACCGCCGCGCTCTCCAGCCTCAACTCCGGCCTCTACTCCACCGGCCGCATCCTGCGCTCGATGTCGCTCGCCGGCTCCGCGCCCAAGTTCACCGGCGTCATGAACAAGGGCGGTGTCCCCTACGGCGGCATCCTGCTCACCGCGGGCTTCGGCGTCCTCGGCGTCGCCCTCAACTACGTCATGCCCGGCGAGGCCTTCGAGCTCGTCCTCAACTTCGCCTCGATCGGCATCATCGGCACCTGGGCCATGATCATGGTCTGCTCGCTGCTCTTCTGGCGCAACGCCCAGCAGGGCAAGCTCACCCGCCCCGGCTACAACCTGCCCTGGGCCCCGTACACCCAGATCGTGACCCTGGTCTTCCTCGCCTCCGTCCTCGTCCTCATGTGGATGGACGGCGGCATCGGCCGCACCACGGTCAACTGCCTGCCGCTCATCGCTGCGGCCCTCGTCGGCGGCTGGTTCCTGGTCCGCCGCCGGGTCCGTACGACCGCCGCGACGCACCGGGACTGAGACTCTCCCCACGGGAGCCGGCGAGTCCCCCACAGGCGCAGCCTGCGGGGGACTCGCCTTTTGTCAGGAGATAGTGGTACGCAAGAGCCTTACAAGATCCGGTCGGAGGAAGGGAAGTTCGCGATGCCGCAGCACGTCCAGGGGGTCATCGCCCCCGGCAGGAACGAACCGGTACGGGTCGAGACGATCGTGATCCCCGATCCCGGACCCGGCGAGGCCGTCGTGAAGATCCAGGCCTGCGGCGTCTGCCACACGGATCTCCACTACAAGCAGGGCGCGATCAACGACGAGTTCCCCTTCCTGCTCGGCCACGAGGCCGCCGGAATCGTCGAGTCGGTCGGCGAGGGCGTCACCGAGGTCGAGCCCGGCGACTACGTCATCCTCAACTGGCGCGCGGTGTGCGGCCAGTGCCGCGCCTGTCGGCGAGGCCGCCCCTGGTACTGCTTCGCCACCCACAACGCGAAGCAGAAGATGACCCTCCTCGACGGCACGGAGCTCTCGCCGGCCCTCGGCATCGGCGCCTTCGCCGAGAAGACCCTCGTCGCCGCCGGCCAGTGCACCAAGGTCGACCCCGCGGTCGCCCCCGAGGTCGCGGGCCTCCTCGGCTGCGGCGTCATGGCGGGCATCGGCGCCGCCATCAACACCGGGAACGTCGGCCGCGGCGACACCGTCGCCGTCATCGGCTGTGGCGGCGTCGGCGACGCGGCGATCGTCGGCTCCCGCCTCGCCGGCGCCGCGAAGATCATCGCCGTCGACATCGACGACCGGAAGCTGGCCAAGGCGAAGGAGATGGGTGCCACACACACCGTCAACTCCCGCACCTCCGACGCCGTCGAGTCGATCCGTGAGCTCACCGGCGGCTTCGGCGCCGACGTCGTCATCGAGGCCGTCGGCCGCCCCGAGACGTATGAGCAGGCCTTCTATGCCCGCGACCTCGCCGGCACCGTCGTCCTGGTCGGCGTCCCCAGCCCGGAGATGCGGCTCGACCTCCCCCTCCTCGACGTCTTCGGCCGCGGCGGCGCCCTCAAGTCCTCCTGGTACGGGGACTGCCTGCCCTCCCGCGACTTCCCGATGCTGATCGACCTGCACCAGCAGGGCCGCATCGACCTCGCCGCCTTCGTCACCGAGACCGTCGGCCTCGGCGACGTCGAGAAGGCCTTCGCCCGCATGCACGAGGGCGACGTCCTGCGCTCGGTCGTGGTCCTCTGATGGCCGCCCGCATCGACCACCTGGTCACCTCCGGCACCTTCTCCCTCGACGGCGGCACCTGGGACGTCGACAACAACGTCTGGATCGTCGGCGACGACACCGAGGCGATCGTGATCGACGCCGCCCACGACGCCGAGGCGATCCTCGCCGCCCTCGACGGCCGCGCCCTGCGCGCCATCGTCTGCACCCACGCCCACAACGACCACGTCGACGCGGCCCCGGCGCTCGCGGCCGCCACCGGCGCCCGCATCCTGCTCCACCCCGCCGACCAGCCGCTGTGGAAGCAGACCCACCCCGACCACAGCCCGGACGGCGACCTCGCCGACGGTCAGGTCCTCACGATCGCCGGCACGGACCTCACGGTCCTCCACACCCCGGGACACGCCCCCGGAGCGGTCTGCCTCCACGCCCCGGAGCTGGGCACGGTCTTCACCGGGGACACCCTCTTCCAGGGCGGCCCCGGCGCGACGGGCCGGTCCTTCTCGGACTTCCCGACGATCGTCGACTCGATCCGCGAGAAGCTCCTCACCCTGCCCCCGGAGACGGTCGTCCGCACCGGCCACGGCGACCCGACGACCATCGGCGCCGAGGCCCCGCACCTCCAGGAATGGATCAACCGAGGCCACTGAGAGCCAGCCGGCTCTCGAAGCACCTGACGTCCCCCGTGAACGGGTCGGTGAACTCCAGCGTCCGCGCCAGCAGTTGAAGCGGCCGCGCGAAGTCCTCCGACCCGTCCTCACGTACGACGGGATAGACCGGATCGTTCAGGATCGGCAGCCCCAGCGCGTTCATGTGCACCCGCAGCTGATGCGTCCGCCCGGTGACCGGCACGAGCCGGTACCACCCGAGCCCTCCCGCGTGCCGCAGGAGCTCGACCCGGCTCTCGCTGTTCGGCTCGCCCGGCACCTCCCGGGCGGCCATCACCCCGCGCTCCTTCTCGATCCGGCTCCGCACGGTCACCGGCAGCTCCACGGCAGGGTCGTACGGCGCCACCGCCTCGTACTCCTTGCGCACGAGCCGGTCCCGGAACAGCGTCTGATACGCCCCCCGGTCCTCCTCCCGCACGACGAACAGCACGAGCCCCGCGGTCAGCCGGTCCAGCCGGTGCGCGGGCTGCAACCGGGGCAACCCCAGCTCCCGCCGCAACCGCGCCATCGCGGTCTCCGTCACATGCCGCCCCCGGGGCATCGTCGCCAGGAAATGCGGCTTGTCCACGACCAGGACCCGCTCGTCCCGGTACACGACCCCGATGTCGAAGGGCACGGGCACCTCGGCCGGAAAGTCCCGGTGGAACCAGAGATACCGCCCCACGGCATACGGCTCGTCCCCGGTCACCACGCCGTCGACCCCGACGAACCGCCCCTGCCGCAACATCTCCTCGACCCGCCCGACGCCCACGGCCGCGCCATAGCGATCGACCAGATGCTCCCGCACGGTCCCCCAGACCCCACCCGGATCCTCCGGCAACCGCACCCGCACGGGATCGATCCCGTCCCGCTGGGGGAGCGGCGCGGCCGGCGCCTTCGCTCTCCGTCTCACCGCTCCGCCTCGTGCCGCGCGTACTCATGCAAGAAGTCCCGGTCGAGATGATCTCGACCGGGACTCCGTGTGGTGTCCGAGGGGGGACTTGAACCCCCACGCCCGATAAAGGGCACTAGCACCTCAAGCTAGCGCGTCTGCCATTCCGCCACCCGGACAAGGTGTCTTGTCTTCCTGGCCGCTCGGCCCTTCCGACGAGGAAAACAATAGCAAACATTCGAGGGGGTCGATCACCACCCCCTTTCGGCCTCCGTCGTGTGACGGCGGCATGTCGGCCGGCCGTCGCCCTTGGGCGGTGAGGGGGCCACGCGGGAGGATGGGGGCGATCACCAGGAACCACGTGGGGCACGTAGTGGGAGGAAGCAGAGTGAGCGAGTCGAACAGGGCGCGGGGCATCACTGGCGAGGATGAGGTCGTGGACCTCTGTCGCGACCTCATCCGCATCGACACCAGCAACTACGGCGACCACTCCGGCCCGGGCGAGCGGGCGGCGGCGGAGTACGTCGCCGAGAAGCTCGCGGAGGTCGGGCTCGAGCCGAAGATCATCGAGTCGCACAAGGGGCGGGCCTCCACCGTCGCCCGGATCGAGGGCGAGGACCCGTCCCGCCCGGCCCTGCTCATCCACGGCCACACCGACGTCGTCCCGGCCAACGCCGAGGACTGGACCCACCACCCCTTCTCGGGGGAGATCGCCGACGGCTGTGTCTGGGGCCGCGGCGCCGTCGACATGAAGGACATGGACGCGATGACCCTCGCGGTCGTCCGCGACCGGATGCGCAGCGGCCGCAAGCCCCCGCGCGACATCGTCCTCGCGTTCCTCGCCGACGAGGAGGCCGGCGGCACGTACGGCGCCCGGCATCTGGTCGACAAGCACCGGGACCTCTTCGACGGGGTCACGGAGGCGATCGGCGAGGTCGGCGGCTTCTCCTTCACCGTCAACGAGAACCTGCGGCTCTACCTGGTCGAGACGGCCCAGAAGGGCATGCACTGGATGCGGCTGACCGTCGAGGGCACGGCCGGCCACGGCTCGATGACCAACGACGACAACTCGATCACGGAGCTCTGCGAGGCCGTCGGCCGGCTCGGCCGCCACCAGTGGCCGGTCCGGGTGACCAAGACCGTGCGGTCCTTCCTCGACGAGCTCTCGGACGCGCTGGGCACCCCGCTCGACCCCGAGGACATGGACGGCACCCTCGCCAAGCTCGGCGGCATCGCCAAGATGGTCGGCGCCACCCTGCGCAATTCGGCCGCCCCGACGATGCTCGGCGCCGGCTACAAGGTGAACGTCATCCCCGGCCAGGCCACGGCGCACGTCGACGGCCGATTCCTGCCCGGGTACGAGCAGGAGTTCCTGGCCGACCTCGACCGGATCCTCGGCCCCAAGGTGAAGCGGGAGGACGTGCACGGCGACAAGGCGCTGGAGACCAGCTTCGACGGCGCCCTGGTCGACGCCATGCAGCTGGCGCTGCGCGCCGAGGACCCGATCGCCCGCGCCGTGCCGTACATGCTGTCCGGCGGCACCGACGCCAAGTCCTTCGACGACCTCGGCATCCGCTGCTTCGGCTTCGCGCCGCTCCAGCTGCCGCCGGAGCTCGACTTCGCCGGCATGTTCCACGGCGTCGACGAGCGCGTGCCGGTCGACGGCCTGAAGTTCGGCGTCCGTGTCCTCGACCGTTTCCTCGACGCCTCCTGAATTCGTCCGCACATTCGCATGTGACCGGAAAGAGTGAATGAACTCGGGGGCTCGTAGCCCCCTCCATTCCCCCTCGTTACAGGTGGTGCGGTCCGCGGCTGGGATCGCATTGGCAACTAGGAGGAATAATGATCAAGAAGGTCGTCGCTGCTGCGGCTGCCACTGGCGGTCTCGTTCTCGCGGGTGCGGGCATGGCCGTTGCCGACGCGGGCGCTCAGGGTGCCGCCATCGGTTCCCCCGGCGTGCTTTCGGGCAACGTCGTTCAGGTTCCCGTTCACGTCCCGGTGAACGTGTGCGGCAACACGGTCTCCGTGATCGGCCTGCTGAACCCCGCCTTCGGCAACACCTGCGTCAACGCCTGACGTTGTGCCTCGCCCCGTGAGGGTGTGAGCCGGTCCGGCCCCGGAGTGCGTGCCATGCACTCCGGGGCCGGTGGCCATTTCCGCCCCGGGTTCTCCACCCGGTGGCGCTCTTTCGAAGCCGAGAAGGCGAGAGCCGAAAAGGCAGGGAACAAGCTATGCGACAGGTCACGCGCAAAGGTCTCATCACCGTCGCGGCCGCGGGCGGCGTTTTCGCCGCCATCGGTGGCGGTTACGCGCACGCCGATTCCGGCGCGAGCGGTACGGCCACGAATTCCCCGGGCGTCGCGTCCGGAAACACCGTCCAGGTCCCGGTGCACGTACCGGTCAACGCCTGCGGCAACACCGTCAATGTCGTCGGACTGCTGAATCCGGCGATGGGCAACAAGTGTGCCAACACCTCCAAGCCCGGGAAGCCGGGCGGCGGCTCCTCCGCCGGCGGGCACACGAGCAACTCTCCCGGCGTGGGCTCCGGCAACACCGTGCAGGTGCCGGTCGACGTCCCGGTGAACGTCTGCGGCAACAGCGTCAACGGCATCGGCGTGGGCAACCCCGCCGCGGGCAACGACTGCGGCAACGGCATCGAGCCGACGCATCCGGGCAACCCTGGGAATCCGGGTAATCCGGGCAACCCCGGTAACCCTGGCAATCCCGGGAACCCCGGGAACCCCGGGAATCCGGGTAACCCTGGCAACCCCGGTAACCCTGGCAACCCTGGGAATCCCGGTAACCCGGGCACCCCGGGTAACCCTGGGACGCCCGGCAACCCCGGCACCCCGGGCACGCCCGGTAACCCCGGTACTCCGGGAAGTGACGGCGGCTCGCACACTCCCGGTGCGAACACGCCCGATACGCACGGCCTCACGCAGCCGCGTGCCGTCGAGGAGCTCGCCGAGACCGGCTCCGGTCCGCTCGGCGTGGTCGTTCCCGTGGGCGCCGGTCTGCTGCTCGCCGGTTCGCTGATCTACCGCCGCGCCCGCAGCGCGGCCTGATCGCACCGCACCACGCACAGGGGCCCCGCACGCGGCGGGGCCCCTTCTCGTCGTCCTACCAGGTCGCCCGGATCTGGCGGATGATCCGCCGCTTCAGCCGCACTCTGCGGCTCCCGTCCCGGTGCAGGCTCAGACGGTCCAACTCCCAGTGTCCGTACTCGGCATGGTCGGTCAGCAGGCGCGTCGCCTCCTTGCGGGAGACACCGCGCGGCACGTACACATCGACAAATTCGTATTCCGGCATCGCATCTATTGTGCGGGCACGGGCCCGCTACGGATAGCGTGCGTCCCATGTCTGATGCTGCGCAGCCCACCGCTGCCGAGGTACGCGCCGCCGCCGAGGCGGTGAAAGCCGCACTGGACCGTCACCTCGCGGCGGTCGAACGCCGCACGGGGGACGACGACACGGCCGTCTACGAGGCCTTCAACGCCCTCGCCGCGGCCGCCGAGGAGTACGACGAACTCCTCTACGACCGCTACGACGAAGTCACCCCCTTCGAGATCCCCGGAGCCGACGGCGCCCTGCCGCCCTACGCCGGACCTGACGAACCTCATGCCCTCAGCCTCCTGATCCGCCGCGACTACGCCGTCGCGGAACCGCAGCGCCTGCTCGCCCAGGCGCGGCGCGTCGCCGAGCTCGACGGCGAGGCGGACACGACCGGGACGGCGGGCAAGGCCGGCGTCTCCCCGCTCGCCGCGCTCGGTGTGCTCTTCGGTGAGTACGAACCCGACGAGATCGCCTCGCGGCACAAGGAGTTCGGCCTGGAGGAGGGCGACTCCACGCTGTGGGTCACCGCGGCCGAGGAGCTCCCGGAACCGGGGGAGTGGCTCAACGCCCCCTTCGAGCACGTCGATCCGGAGCGGATCGTCTGTCGCTTCGACGTGAGCTCCGTCTTCGACGAGCACGAGGACGAGCACGAGCACGACGGCAGCGCGGACAGAGTGGCCGCGGGCGACGGCGCCTGAGGAGACGGCCGAGGGCCGGGACACCGCACGGTGTCCCGGCCCTCGGCCGCTTCTTGCCCGTCCCTACTCCTCGGGCGTGGCGAGGAGAGCCTCCAGGAGGGGACGCAGGCGCGTCGTACGCTCCGGGGCGACCCCCTCGGCCACCGCGCGGGCCAGCGCCTGGTCCACGCCGTGCACGACCGACAGATGGCGCTCCGCCCGGCCGAAGGCCGTGTACACCCACGCGCGGCTCAGGCCCGCCGCGGCATCTCCGGGCAGCACCACGACCACCGCGGGCCAGCGCGTCCCGGCCGCCTGATGCGCGGTGACCGCCCAGCCGTGCCGCAGCTCCGTCTCCACCCGCTCCTTCGGTACGAGGAGCGCCTCGTCCCCGCAGCGCAGCCGCAACCCCTCGGCGTCGGCCGACAGCACCGTGCCCGTCACCGTCCGGCCCGGCGCCGGCGCGTACGCCACCCGGTCGCCGACGTCGTAGCCGCCGAAGCGGCCGGGGCCGGGGTTGAGCCGCTGCTTGAGGGCCGCGTTCAGCGCGCGCGTCCCGGCAGAGCCGCCGTGGCCGACCGTGACGACCTGCGTCTGCTCCGAGGGCACCCCGATCGCCCGGGGCACCGAGTCGGCCACCAGCTGGACGGTACGGTGCACGGCCTCGCCGGCGTCCCGCACGGGGACGATCACGACCTCCTTGCCGGGCGCCTCGACCTGGTTCAGCTCACCGACGCCGATGCCCGACACGAGCTCGCCGAGCGGCCCCGGATCGGGCACGCGCGAGGCGATCCGCGGGCACACCCGGGCGGCGAGCGCGTCGGTGAAGACCCGGCCCGCGCCCGGCGCCCCCAGGACCTCGGGGTCGCCGCTCAGCACCAGCCGGCAGCCGTCCGGCAGCGACTCCACGAGCATCGCGGCCGTCTCCACGTCGAGCTGCGGCGCGTCGAGGACCACGAGGAGGTCCAGGGCGAGCGAGCCCTCCTCGTCGCGGCCGGGACCGACCGCCCCGGAGAGCAGGTCGGCGACCGTGACGACGTTCACGCCGGCGGCGTCGGGCGTGCGCCGTCCGTCGGCCGCGTGGACGGTGATCAGGGTGCGAAGGCCGCGCCCGTGGGCGGCCACGGCGAGCGCCACCGGTTCGGCGCGGGACGCCTCGCCGCCCGTGTGCAGCACGAGGCCGTGCGCACCCGCGGCGCGCTCCAGCTCGGAGCCGTCCCACTCGGCCGGGGTCGCGGTCTTGACCAGCCTGGCGAGGGCGTCCGCCAGGCTTTCCTCCGCCAGCGCGTACCGGTCCAGCCCGAGCAGCACCGGCGCGGCCGGCTCCTCGGCGACGGGCTCCGCCGCTTCCTCGTCCTCCTCGGGTGCTTCCTCGGCCGTCTCCTCCTCCTGGAAGACGAGAGCGGCGCCCGCCGAGACCGCCTCCTCGACCGCGGACTCCGGATCGGGCACCCCGTGCCCGGCGAGTCCGGCGCGCACGGCCTGGATCTCAAGGGCGGTGTGTCCCTGGAGCGCGGCCCGCTCCAGGAGCCACACGGTCAGGGCGACGGTCCGGCGCGGGTCGTCGGGGCCGCACGCGGAGCCGAGCAGGGCCCGAGCGAAGCCGTCGGCCTGCTCGGGGCGCACCCCGGGCACGGAGAGCAGCTGCCACGGGTCGTCGAGCAGGGCCGCGGCCGCGCCCTCGCCGAGCGTGGCTGCGACCTGGCCGGCCAGGGCCTCGGGGGCGCCGCCCTTGGCCAGGACCTCGCGGACGGCGGTGGTGGTGCCGGGGTCGGGGGCGGCGGCCCGCTCCGGTGCGGGGGGCCGCACGGTCACGGCCGGGGCCGCCTCGGGGGCGGGGCGCGGGGGCGCGGGCTCCGGTACCTCGTAGAACGCGCTGCCCGTGGCCGCGCCGCCCTCGACGGCCCGGACCGCCGCGAGGAGGTCGGCGGCGGTGCCGCTCAGCTTGGCGCCGCTCGCGACGGGCCCCTCCTTCTCGGCCTTCCGCGCCTCGATCCGGGCCCGCAGCTCGCGCTGCGCGGCGAGCTCGGCCTGAGCGTCGCTCAGCTCGGGCGTGTCGGAAGCCTGAGCGGCCTCGGATCCCTCGGCCACGGTGCCGGTCGTCTCCGCGCCGGAGGCCTCGGCGGAGTCGTCGCCCTCGGCGGCTTCGGCGTCCTCAGGTACGTCCTCGGTGCCTTCTCGCACGTCCTCGGCGCCCTCTCGTACGTCCTCGGCGGGCTCCACGGCCTCGGGGGCCTCGGGTTCCACGGCCTCGGGTGCCTCGGGCGCGGTCTCCCCGGCAGGCTCGGTCACAGGGTGCTCCAGTCGTGATCCGGATAGCGGTGCACGGGCGCCGACACATCGTCCAGCGCCCGGCAGATCTCGTCAGGAAGACTAAGGGTCTCCACCGACAACGCGGCCGTGAGCTGCCGCGCCGTGCGCGCGCCGACGATCGGCGCGGTCACTCCGGGCCGGTCCCGGACCCAGGCGAGCGCCACCTCCAGCGGGGTCGTGGCGAGCCCGTCGGCGGCGGTCGCGACCGCGTCCACGATCCGGCTCGCCGCCTCGTCCAGGTACGGCTCCACGAACGGCGCCATCGTCTCCGACGCGCCCCGCGAGTCCGACGGGGTCCCGCTGCGGTACTTGCCGGTCAGGACCCCACGGCCGAGGGGCGAGGAGGGCAGCAGACCTATGCCGAGGTCCTGGGCGGCCGGCAGTACCTCGCGCTCCACGCCCCGCTGGAGCAGCGAGTACTCCAGCTGCGCGCCCGCGAGCCGGGTCCGGTCCCCGCCGAGCTGCCAGGTGCCCGCCTTGGCCAGCTGCCAGCCGCAGAAGTTCGCCACGCCCGCGTACCGCGCCCGCCCGCTCCGTACGGCGATGTCGAGGGCCTGGAGGGACTCCTCAAGGGGCGTGCACGGGTCGAAGGCGTGCAGCTGCCACAGGTCCACGTGGTCGGTGCCGAGCCGGGTGAGGGAGGCGTCGAGCGCGGCGAGCAGATGCCCGCGCGAGCCGTCGGTGCGCCGGTCGGGGTCCGGCACGCTGCCCGCCTTGGTGGACAGGACGAGATCCTGCCGGGGCACCAGGCGGTCCATCAGCTGCCCGAGCACGTACTCCGCCTCGCCACCGCCGTACACGTCGGCGGTGTCCACGAGCGTGCCTCCGGCGTCCCAGAACGCCTTCAACTGCTCGGCGGCTTCGTGCTCGTCGGTGTCCCGCCCCCAGGTGAGCGTGCCGAGTCCGATGCGCGACACGCGCAGGCCGGTACGTCCGAGATGCCGTTGCTCCATGGGCGCGAGATTACTGGCCACGGCACCACGCGGAGAGAGCCTGTGGACAACCGGCCCCTGACGGATGCCGGACCCGCGCGCTAGAGTCCGGCGCACAGGGACGTTACCGATGGGTAAGGGGTGTGTGGAATGCGGCTCGGCATCAACCTCGGCTACTGGGGCGCCGGCATGGACGGCGACAACCTCGCCGTCGCCCAGGAGGCGGACCGCCTCGGCTACGACGTGTGCTGGGCCGCCGAGGCCTACGGCTCGGACGCCCCCACGGTCCTCGCCTGGGTCGCGGCGAAGACGGAACGGATCGACGTCGGCTCCGCGATCATGCAGATCCCGGCCCGCCAGCCCGCGATGACGGCGATGACCGCCGCCACGCTCGACTCGCTCACCGGCGGCCGGTTCCGCCTCGGCCTCGGCGTCTCCGGCCCCCAGGTCTCCGAGGGCTGGTACGGCGTGAAGTTCGACAAGCCGCTCGCCAGGACCCGCGAGTACGTCGAGATCGTCCGCAAGGCCATGACCCGCGAGCGCCTCACGTACGAGGGCGAGCACTGGACCCTGCCGCTGCCCGACGGCCCCGGCAAGCCCATCAAGCTCACCGTCCACCCGCAGCGCGAGCACATCCCGCTCTACATCGCCGCCATCGGCCCCAAGAACCTGGAGCAGACCGGCGAGATCGCCGACGGCGCCCTGCTGATCTTCCCCTCCGCCGAGCACCTGGAGGAGACCGCCCTCCGGCACCTGCGCGCGGGCCGCGAGAAGGCCGGGCTGACCATGGACGGCTTCGACGTCTGTCCGACCCTGCCGCTCGCCCTCGGCGAGGACGTCGGCGCGCTCGCCGACGTCTTCCGGCCGTACACCGCGCTGTACGTCGGCGGCATGGGCAGCCGCAAGCAGAACTTCTACAACCAGCTCGCGCAGCGCATGGGGTACGAGAAGGAGGCCGCCGAGATCCAGGACAAGTACCTGGCCGGCGACAAGGCGGGCGCCGCTGCCGCCGTCCCCCACAGCCTGATCGACCAGACGACCCTGCTCGGCTCCGTCGAGCGGATCTCCGAGCGGATGACGGCCTACGCGGAGGCCGGGGTCACGACCCTCACCCTCGCCCCGGCCGGTTTCACGCTCGACGAGCGGCTGGCGGCCCTGCGGGCGGGCGTCGAGGCGATGGAGCGCGCGGGCCTGGCGTAACCCTGAGAACGCGGCGCCGGACTCGGCGGACGGAGTCCGGCGCGGGCGCTCGAAGCCCGCGAGGCCCTCAGGGGCCGATCGGTGCGAGAGCGCCGTGAGGAGAGGTGGCCTGCGGCCGTGGTGGGGGCTCGGGGGTCTTCCCCGCCACGGCCGTCACGCGGAACAACGCTCCACCGAGCCCCTCGGTTACGCCTCCGGGTCTCACTCTTTCGGCCGATCCGTCCGGCCCTCCTGTTGCCCTTCGCCCCGGACCGCATTTGACTCGGTGTTCCGGGGGCGTACGAAGTGCGGTTACGCACGGAGGTGGCGGCGATGCTCACGGCCAAGAGCCTGTTCCAGGAAATCATCGACGACGACGAGTCCTTCCGGCTCTTCTGTTCCATAGCCGCCAGCGGCGAGTCCCAGGGCGGCTGGGAGAACGCGCGGATCGCGGCGCTCGTCGCCCCGGGCATGCGCGGGCTCGCGCCCAAGATCACCCGGCACGGCGCCGACGAGGACAAGCACGGCCGGATCTTCAACGCGTTGATGAAGAAGCGCGGCCTCGAACCCGTCCCCGTACCGCCCGAGACCGACTACACGATGCTGCTCGAACAGCGCGGGATCGGCCTCGCCCACGACAAGCTGCGCCGCGAGGAGCCGCTGACCGAAGCGGACATCATCGTCTACCTCGCCCACAGCCGGGTCACCGAGCAGCGGGCCGCCGACCAGATGGACATGCTCGTCACGTACTTCGGGGACCACCCCGAACTGGGCCGCGCCATCCGCATGATCGACAACGACGAGGCGAACCACCTCGCCTACTGCCACGAGGAGCTGCTCCGGCTGGCGCGCGAGGGACACGGCCGGCTCATCCAGCGCACCCTGCGCGAGTCCGCGCTCGCCGAGATCCAGGTCTACCGCGACGTCAGCCTCGCCGTCATGAGCCACATGGGCCGCATCCTGCGCTGGCCCAAGCCCAAGGCGGCCGCCCTCGCCTCCGGGATCCGGGGCATGTACGCGTGGGAGCGCGTCGCGGGCTGGCACAAGATGGTCGATCTGCGCATGCCGGAGCGGCGCGACGCCCTCGGAGGTCCCGCGACCCCCGCCCCGGCCTTCTGACTCCGCCGCCCCGGGCGGCCTACAGCCAGCCGCGCCGCTTGAACAGCCGGTACAGCCCGGCGACGCACCCCGTCATCAGGGCGATCAGCGCCGGGTAGGACCAGGTCCAGCCCAGCTCGGGCATGTGGTCGAAGTTCATGCCGTAGATCCCCGCGATCATCGTGGGGACCGCGGCCATGGCCGCCCAGGCCGAGATCTTCCGCATGTCGTCGTTCTGCCGCACGCCCATCTGCGCGAGATGGGCCGAGAGGACGTCGGACAGCAGCCGGTCGAGCCCCTCCACCTGCTCGTTGGAGCGGAGCAGGTGGTCGTTGACGTCGCGGAAGAAGGGCTGGGCGTGCTCGTGCACGAACGGCACCGAACCGGCCGTCAGCCGGGCGAGCGGCCCCACCAGCGGGCCGCTCGCCCGCCGGAACTCCAGGACCTGCCGCTTCGCCGTGTAGATCCGCTCCGCGGTGTTCGACGGATTGCGGCCGGCCGGCGCGAACACGTCCGCCTCCAGCTCCTCCAGGTCCACCTGGAGCTCGCCCGCCACGTCGAGGTAGTGGTCCACGACGGCGTCGCTAACCGCGTACAGCACCGCCGTCGGCCCGTGCCTCAGCACCGCCGGCTCCGCCTCCAGGCGCTTGCGCACCGCCGCCAGCGCGGCGCCCTCGCCGTGCCGGACGGTCACGACGAAGGAGTCGCCGATGAACACCATCAGCTCGCCGGAGGAGACCCGGTCGCTCTCCGGCTCGTAGACGATCGGCTTGAGCACCACGAAGAGCGAGTCGTCGTAGACCTCCAGCTTGGGCCGCTGATGGGCCTTCAAGGCGTCCTCGACGGCCAGGGGGTGCAGCGCGAACTCCGAGGCCACGTGGGCGAACTCCGCCTCCGACGGCTCGTGCAGCCCCACCCAGAGAAAGGCGTCCCCCGTCTCCCGCGCCTCGTCCAGCGCGTCGGACAGGTCGGCGGGCCCGGGAGTCCGGCGCCCGTCCCGGTAGATGGCTGAGTCCACGATCACGCGCCGTATTCTCCCCCGCCGCCCTCAAGGATGCGAGCCCGACCGTACGGGCAGGACACCCCCTAGGCTGGCCCGCATGGCCACGTTGATCCTCGTCCGGCACGGACGCTCCACCGCGAACACCTCCGGAGTCCTCGCCGGGCGCACGCCCGGGATCGCGCTCGACGAGCGCGGCGCCGCGCAGGCCGCCGCGCTCCCCGGGCGCCTCGCGGGCGTTCCGCTCGCCGCCGCCGTCTCCAGTCCCCTCCAGCGCTGCCAGGAGACCCTGCGGCCGCTCCTCGACGCCCGCCCGGAGCTTCCGCTCCACGTCGAGGAGCGGATGAGCGAGTGCGACTACGGCGACTGGTCCGGCCGCAAGCTGGCCGAGCTGATGGACGAACCCCTCATGGAGATCGTCCAGGCCCACGCCTCCGCGGCCGCCTTCCCCGGCGGCGAGTCCATGCGCGCGATGCAGACCCGCGCCGTCGAGGCCGTACGGGACTGGAACGTCCGGATCGAGGCCGAGCACGGCGAGGACGCGACCTACGTCATGTGCTCCCACGGGGACATCGTCAAGTCGATCGTGGCCGACGCCCTCGGCCTCCACCTCGACCTCTTCCAGCGCATCCAGGTCGACCCCTGCTCGGTCACCGTCATCCGCTACACGCGGCTGCGGCCCTTCCTCCTCCGCCTCGGCGACACCGGCGACTTCGCCGGACTCGTCCCCCGGGAGACCCCCGACAGCGGTGGCGCCGCGGAGGTCGGGGGCGGTGTGGGCGCACCGTGATCCCTTCGCGCAGTAGGGTGGACGCGCCGCTGTAGTACGACTGTCGAGACTTTAGGGAGCCGGGAACGTGTCCCGTCAGGTGTTCCTCTACGACCCACCGGAGCGTTTCGTGGCCGGCACGGTCGGATTGCCTGGCCGCCGTACGTTCTTCCTCCAGGCGTCCGCGAGCGGCCGGGTCACGAGCGTCGCCCTGGAGAAGGCGCAGGTCGCCGCCCTCGCCGAGCGCATCGACGAGCTTCTGGACGAGGTCGTGCGCCGCACCGGCGGCAACGCCCCGGTCCCCTCGATCGCCCCCGCCGACATCGCGGACACCGCCCCGCTCGACGCCCCCGTCGAGGAGGAGTTCCGGGTCGGCACCATGGCGCTCGCCTGGGACGGCGAGGAGCAGCGCCTGATCGTCGAGGCGCAGGCGCTCGTCGAGCTCGACGTGGAGTCCGAGGAGGACCTCGCGGAGGCCGAGGAGCGGCTGCTCCAGGACGAGGAGAACGGCCCGCCGATGCTCCGCGTCCGGCTCAGCGGCGCCCAGGCCCGGTCCTTCGCCAAGCGGGCCTTGGACGTCGTCAACGCCGGCCGGCCGCCGTGCCCGCTGTGCAGCCTGCCGCTCGACCCCGAGGGGCACGTCTGCCCGCGCCAGAACGGATACCGCCGCGGAGCATGAGCAGCAGCCCCGAGACCCTGTCGGCCGCCGAGCTGCTCGCCCACGGTGAGCTGACCGTGCGCGGCCGGGTGGGCGAGGCGTCCAACGCCGTGCTCTACTGCTCCGTCGCGTACGAGGGCCGCGAGGCCGCCTGCGTGTACAAGCCCGTCGCGGGGGAGCAGCCCCTGTGGGACTTCCCGGACGGCACCCTCGCGCAGCGGGAGGTCGCCGCGTACGAGATCTCCGAGGCCACCGGCTGGGGCCTGATCCCGCCGACGGTGCTCCGCGAGGGCCCGTACGGGGAGGGCATGGTCCAGCTGTGGATCGAGGCCGACCCGGAGGCGCGGCTCCTCGCCCTCACCGAGGACGACGAGGCCGCCGAGGGCTGGAAGGCCGTCGGGCCCGCCCAGATCGCCGAGGACCGCACCGCGCTCCTCGTCCACGCCGACACCCCGGAGCTGCGGCGCCTCGCCGTCCTGGACGCCGTCATCAACAACGGCGACCGCAAGGGCGGACACCTGCTGCCGGCCCCCGACGGGCGCCTGTACGGGATCGACCACGGCGTCACCTTCCACGTCGACGACAAGCTGCGCACGCTCCTCTGGGGCTGGGCGGGCGAGGAGCTGCCCGAGGAGTCGGCGGCGGTCCTCGACGGACTGGACCGGTCCCTGGCGCCCGGAGCGCCGCTCGCGACCCGTCTGGCGGAACTGCTGACCGGGGCCGAGGTGGCGGCGGTACGCGCGCGCGTGGCCGCGCTGCGGGCGAGCGGGCGGCACCCGGAGCCCTCGGGGCTGTGGCCGGCGATCCCCTGGCCGCCGGTCTGAGACACCGGCCCGGCGGTTCGGTCCGAGGCGACGGCCCGGCGCTCCGGCTGGGGCACCGGCTTCCGGATGGCACGAGCGTGGCGCGATCGTGGCGCGAGTGGGCCGATTGTTTTCGGCCATCACGCCCCGGGCGGGCCTGGACCCCTGGGGGGTATGCACTCAAGCCTCCGACCCGCAAGAGCGCCTAATCGGTCAAGATCCCGGATCCGGTTCGTATCCGGAACACCTGTCCGGTTACGCTCGGGTCATGCATGCCTGGCCCGCTTCTGAGGTCCCCGCCCTTCCCGGCAAGGGCCGCGACCTCCGGATCCACGACACCGCGACCGGCGGACGAGTCACCCTCGCCCCCGGCCCCGTCGCCCGTATCTACGTCTGCGGCATCACGCCGTACGACGCGACCCATATGGGTCACGCGGCGACCTACAACGCGTTCGACCTCGTTCAGCGCGTGTGGCTCGACACCAAGCGGCAGGTGCACTACGTCCAGAACGTGACGGACGTGGACGACCCGCTGCTGGAGCGAGCCATCCGTGACGGCATCGACTGGGTCGGCCTCGCCGAGCGGGAGACCGCGCTCTTCCGCGAGGACATGACCGCCCTGCGGATGCTGCCCCCGCAGCACTACATCGGCGCGGTCGAGGCCATACCGGGCATCGTCCCGCTCGTCGAGCAGCTCCGCGACTCCGGCGCCGCGTACGAGCTCGAAGGCGACATCTACTTCTCCGTCGACGCCGACCCGCACTTCGGCCAGGTCTCGAACTACTCCACCGAGCTGATGCGCCACCTCTCCGCCGAGCGCGGCGGGGACCCGGAGCGCCCCGGCAAGAAGAACCCGCTCGACCCGATGCTCTGGATGGCCGCCCGTGAGGGCGAGCCGAGCTGGGACGGCGCCAGCCTCGGCGCCGGGCGTCCGGGCTGGCACATCGAGTGCGTCGCGATCGCCCTCGACCACCTCGGCATGGGCTTCGACGTGCAGGGCGGCGGTTCCGACCTGATCTTCCCGCACCACGAGATGGGCGCCTCGCACGCCCAGTCGCTCACCGGCGAGTTCCCGATGGCCAAGGCGTACGTCCACGCCGGCATGGTCGCCCTGGACGGCGAGAAGATGTCCAAGTCCCGGGGCAACCTCGTCTTCGTCTCGCGGCTGCGCCGCGACGGCGTCGACCCCGCCGCCATCCGGCTCGCGCTCCTCTCCCACCACTACCGCGCCGACTGGGAGTGGACCGACCAGGTCCTCCAGGACGCCGTGGAGCGTCTCGACCGCTGGCGTGCCGCGGTCTCCCGCCCCGACGGTCCGTCCGCCGACGCGCTCGTCGAGGAGCTCCGCGAGGCCCTCTCCGACGACCTCGACGCCCCGGCCGCCCTGGCCGCCGTCGACCGCTGGGCCGAACTCCAGACGGCCGAGGGCGGCACCGACGAGTCCGCCCCCGGTCTCGTCTCGCGCGCCGTCGACGCGCTCCTGGGCGTCGCCCTGTAGTGCCCGCTCCGGCGTGACCGCCCGTGAGGCGACCGCCCTTGGACTTCCTGACGAAGTCCGGGGGCGGTTCCTTTTTGTCCTGTCGCGATGCTCGAATCTGCGCTAAATAGGCTCCATGCAATCATCAATGCGCATGAGAGCTACCGTCGTCGGTGCACTGCTTGGGATCCTCACCGCCTTCGTGGGACCCGGCGGCAGCGCCACGGCCGAACCGTCCGACACCACCGTCGGCGACGTCACCGGATTCGCCGCCGACGGCGCCGTCTACCGGCTGACCGCGGGCCGGACGGAGGCCCGCGTCTCCTTCGTCACCGCCGACACCTTCCGCATCGAACTCGCCCCCGACGGCAGGTTCACCGACCCCACCGGCACCGACATCGTCACGCCCCAGGGCCCGCCCCCGGCCACCCGCTGGCGCGACCTCGGCGACCGGTACGAACTCGCCACCGCCCAGGTGACCCTGCGCGTCACCAAGTCACCGCTGCGCTTCTCGGCCGTACGCGCCGACGGCACCCTGCTCTGGTCCGAGGCCCAGGGCCTCACCTGGAACCAGGACCGCACCACCCAGACCCTCGCCCGGGGCGCCGACGAGCAGTTCTACGGCGCCGGCATGCAGAACGGCCGCGGCAACACCACCCACCGCGACAAGACGGTCGAGGTCGGCGTCGACTACAACTGGAACGACGGCGGCCACCCCAACTCCGTCCCCTTCTACCTCTCCTCGGCCGGCTACGGCGTCTACCGCAACACCTACGCGCCCAACACCTACGCCTTCACCGAGCCCGTCACCACCACCGCGAAGGAACGGCGCTTCGACGCCTACTACTTCGCCGGCACCGGCCGCGACGCCGTCAAGGACGTCATCGGCCAGTACACCCGCCTCACCGGCAAGCCCTTCATGCCGCCCGTGTACGGCCTGGAGATCGGCGACGCCGACTGCTACCTCCACAACGCCAACCGCGGCGAACGCCGCACCCTCGACGCCCTGAAGGTCGCCGACGGCTACGTCGAGAACGACATGCCCAACGGCTGGATGCTCGTCAACGACGGCTACGGCTGCGGCTACGAGAACCTCTCCGAGGCCTCCGCCGGACTCGGCGAGCGCGGCATGAAGCTCGGCCTGTGGACCGAGGACGGCATCGACAAGCTCGAAGAGCAGGTCAAGGCCGGCCAGCGCGTCGCCAAGCTCGACGTCGCCTGGGTCGGCGCGGGCTACAAGTTCGCCCTCGACGGCTGCAAGGACGCCCACGCCGGCATCGAGGCCCACAGCGACGCCCGCGGCTTCACCTGGGCCCCCGAGAGCTGGTCCGGCGCCCAGCGCTGCGGAGTCCAGTGGTCCGGAGACCAGTCGGGCACCTGGGAGTACATCCGCTGGCAGATCCCGACCTACGCCGGTGCGTCCATGTCGGGCCTCGCCTACACCACCGGCGACGTCGACGGGATCTTCGGCGGCAGCGCCAAGACGTACACCCGCGACCTCCAGTGGAAGACCTTCCTGCCCGTCACGATGACCATGGACGGCTGGGCCGCCAACGACAAGCAGCCCTTCCGGTACGGCGAGCCCTACACCTCGATCAACCGCGCCTCCCTCAAGCTCCACGAGGCCCTGCTCCCGTACATCTACAGCCACGCCCACCGGGCGACCAAGACCGGCGTCGGCCTCGCCCGGCCGCTCGCCCTGGAGTACCCGGACGACCCGAAGGCCGCGAGCGACGCGGCGAAGTACGAGTTCCTCAGCGGCGAGGACTTCCTCGTCGCCCCCGTCTACCAGGACGCCGTAGAGCGCGACGGTATCTATCTCCCCAAGGGCACCTGGATCGACTACTGGAGCGGGCGCACCTACCAAGGCCCCGTCACCGTCGACGACTACAGCGCCCCGCTCGACACCCTTCCCCTCTTCGTCCGCGCCGGGGCCACCGTCCCCATGTGGCCGGGCGGCATCCGCTCGTACACCGACCGTGCCCCCGGCGACCCGATCGCCTGGGACGTCTACCCGAAGGGCAGCTCCTCCTTCGAGCTGTACGAGGACGACGGCGTCACCCGCGAACACCGCGACGGCCGGTACGCCACCCAGCGCGCCGACGTCCGCGCCCCGAACGGCGGCCCCGGCGACGTCTCCGTCCGCATCGGCCCGAGCAAGGGCACGTACACCGGAAAGCCCACCGCCCGGCCGTACGCCTTCACCGTCCACACCGGCGACGCCCCCGGCGCCGTCCTGCTCGACGGAGGCAAGCTGCCCGCCCTCACCTCCCGCGCAGCCTTCGACGCCGCCGCCCAGGGCTGGTGGTACGACCGCGACGAGCGCGGGGGAGTGGTCCGCATCAAGACCGCCGCCCTCTCCGTCGACCGCGGCTTCGAGCTCAAGCTGACCGACACCAGCGCGGTCGGCGGCGCCGTACAGGGCGCCTCCGCCGTCCTCTCCGCGCCCACCGGGCAGGAGCTCGGCGCGGGCGCCCCGGGCACGGTCGCCGTGGACGTCACCGCGGGGACGCGGGACGCCACCGACGTCCGCGTCACGCTCGACGCCCCGGCCGGCTGGCAGGTCACCCCTGCCGCGCCGATCGGTCGTGTCCCGGCCGGCACCACCCGGCGCGTCGACGTCGCCGTCACTCCCGCCGCGGACGCGAAGCCCGGCGAGGCCGCCCTCACCGCGAGCGCGCGCCACCGCGCCGCGGGCACCGACCGCACCGCCACACAGCGGTTCGCGGTCGGCGTGATGCCCGCGCCGCCGACGGCCGACGCCTGGGCGAGCGACCTGGTCTGGCTGCGCTCCACGAACGGCTGGGGTCCGCCCGAACGCGACCGCTCCAACGGCGAGTCCGGCGCCGCCGACGGCCGGACGCTCACCCTCGCCGGGCAGACCTACGAGAAGGGGATCGGCGGCCACGCCGACTCCGACATCGAGGTCTACCTCGGCGGGCGCTGCACCGCCTTCACCGCCGACGTCGGCATCGACGACGAGATCAACGGCTACGGGGACGTGGCCTTCTCCGTCGAGGCGGACGGCAAGGTCCTGTGGACGTCGCCCCGGCTGACGGGCGCCTCCGCGACCCTGCCGGTGGACGTCGACGTGACCGGTGCCCGGCACGTCCGGCTGCGGATCACGGACACGAACGGGTCGAATAGCGGCGACCACGGGGACTGGGCGGCGGCCCGGTTCACCTGCGCGTGACCGCGTGATGGCTTGACGGACCGATACGCGTACGGGAGGGGCGCCCTCCTCGGGCACCCCTCCCGTACCGACGTCTACTTCCCGGAGTCGCCGTTCTCGCCCTCGTCGGACGAGCCTTCGGCGGATCCCTCGGATCCCTCGGATCCCTCGGCGGTTCCTCCGGTGGTTCCTCCGGCGGTCTCTTCGGGACTCGGCTCCGGAGCCGGTCGCTCCGGCTTCGGCGGCCTCGTCCGGCCGCTCCCGGTGTCCCGGAGGAACGGCGAGTCGCCGCCCTCCGTCGCCACCCCGGGGCCGCCGGGCCCGGTGCCCGGCTCGCGCCGCCGCAGATACCGCTCGAACTCGCGGGCGATGGCCTCGCCCGAGGCCTCCGGCAGCTCCGCCGTGTCCCGCGCCTCCTCCAGCGTCTGCACGTACTCGGCGACCTCGCTGTCCTCGGCGGCCAGCTGGTCCACGCCCAGCTGCCACGCCCGCGCGTCCTCGGGCAGCTCGCCCAGCGGGATACGCAGACCGATCAGGTCCTCCAGGCGGTTGAGGAGCGCGAGCGTCGCCTTCGGGTTCGGCGGCTGCGACACGTAGTGCGGCACCGCCGCCCAGAGGCTCACGGCCGGCACGCCCGCGTGCGTGCACGCCTCCTGGAGGATGCCGACGATGCCCGTCGGGCCCTCGTACCGGGTCTCCTCCAGGTCCATCGTCCGCGCAAGATCCGGATCGGACGTCACCCCGCTGACGGGGACCGGCCGGGTGTGCGGGGTGTCCCCGAGCAGCGCGCCCAGGATCACGACCATCTCCACGCCCAGTTCGTGGGCGAAGGCGAGCAGCTCGTTGCAGAAGGAGCGCCAGCGCATCGAGGGCTCGATCCCGCGCACGAGCACCAGGTCCCGCGGCTTGTCGCCGCCGATCCGGACCACGGAGAGTCTGGTCGTCGGCCAGGTGATCTTCCGGACGCCGTTGTCCAGGAAGACCGTCGGGCGGTTGACCTGGAAGTCGTAGTAGTCCTCGGCGTCGAGGGCCGCGAACACCTCGCCCTTCCATTCCCGGTCCAGATGGGCGACCGCGGTGGAGGCGGCGTCGCCGGCGTCGTTCCAGCCCTCGAACGCGGCCACCATGACCGGGTCGATCAGCTCGGGTACCCCCTCGAGCTCGATCACCCAGCGCCTCCTTTTCGAAGTTCCTGTCGTACGGACCAACCTTACGGCTTTCCGGCGGTCCGTCCGCAGCCCCGGGACACCCCCGAAAACCCGTGCGGCCTTGATCGACTACCCAGGAACTCGCCTCCGCACACGGCGGTCTCACTCCTCCCAGAGCGTGCTCGGCGCCTCCCTCCGCACGACCGGCGCGATCTCCTCGGCGAAGCGCTGGAGCGTCTCGGTCTGCTCGGCCGTGGACTGGCCGAAGGCGTCGACCGTGATGGACTGGAGGTCGTGCCCGTAGTGCTCGTGGTAGCCGAGGATCTTGTCGATGATCCGCTGCGGCGAACCGATCAGCTGGGGACCGCCCGCGATCGCGTCCTCGATCGTGCGGAACGGGGTGTTGTAGCCGGCCTTCCCCTCCAGGTGCGGCCGGAAGCTCTGGCGGACCTTCGCCTCGTACAGGTCCCGGTAGCGGGTGATCGCCTGCTCGGTCGTGTCGGCGATGAGCAGCCCGCCCGAACCGGCCGCCACGCGCGCGTGGGCCGGGTCGTGCCCGTACTCCTCGAACTTCTCGCGGTAGTGGGCGATGAGCCGCGCGTACGCCTCCCTCGGCTGGATCGCGTTGGCGGTGAAGAGCGGGTCGCCGTGCTTCGCCGCGAGCTCGGGGGAGTTGAGGCTGGTCGCCGAGCCGTGCCAGATCCGGGGCGGACCGGCGTACGGGCGCGGCACCGTGGTGACGTTCTTCAGAGGAGGCCGGAACTCGCCCTCCCAGTCGACGCCCTCCTCCGACCAGAGGCGGCGCAGCAGCTCGTACTTCTCCTTCTGTAGGTCCCACTGCCGCTCCTCGTCCAGGCCGAAGAGGTCGAAGTGGCCGGCCTCCGCGCCCTTGCCGATGACGAGTTCGAGCCGGCCGCGGGAGAGCTGGTCGAGGGTGGCGTAGTCCTCGGCGACCCGGACGGGGTCGAGGATCGCGACGACGGTCACGCCGGTGAGCAGGCGGATCCGGCTGGTACGGGCCGCCAGCGCGGCGAGCAGCACGGTCGGGGCCGAGGAGAGGAAGGGGCCCGCGTGGCGCTCTCCGACGGCGTACGCGTCGAAGCCGAGGCGCTCGGCGGTCTCGCCGAGCGTGACGACCTGCTCCAACCGGTCGGCGGCGGAGAGCAGTTCGCCGGTGAGCGGGTGCGGGGAGTGGGGGACGATCGAGAGGACCTGGAATTTCATGCGTCCACTCTGCGCGCGGAGTGTTGCGGCAGTGTGGACGGAGCGTGGCACGCCTCAAGGGAGCGCGCGACACACCCCAAGGGAGCGCGGGTACGCCTCAGGGGCGGCCCCTCGAAGAGGAACCGCCCCTGAGCGCCGCGGAGTTACTTCCGCAGCATGGACTCGACCCCGGCGCGGATCTCGTCCGTCGCCAGGCCTCGTATCGTCAGCGTCGTACGGCGGCGCAGGACGTCGTCCGCCGTCTCGGCCCACTCGTGGTCGCGGGCGTAGGCGACCTGGGCCCAGATCTCCGGCGCGTCCGGGTGGATGCGCCGGGCGAGCTCCGGGTTCTCGTTCGCCATGCGGGCGATGTCGAAGGAGAGCGAGCCGTAGTGCGTCGCCAGGTGCTTGGCGGTGTCGGCGGCCATCCGCGGGCCGGGCGCCGGACCGTCGGAGAGCAGCCGGTGCGCGACCGCGTTCGGGTTGGCGATGCCGGGCAGCGGGAGCCGCTTCGGCAACGTGGAGACCGACTCGTAGTCGTCGCCCAGCGGGTGGCCCGGGAGGGCCTCCAGCTTCTTCATCACCGTACGGCCGATGTGGCGGAAGGTCGTCCACTTGCCGCCGGCCACCGACAGCATGCCGCCGCGGCCCTCGGTGACGACCGTCTCCCGCTTGGCCTTCGAGGTGTCGCCGGGACCGCCCGGGAGCACCCGCAGACCCGCGAAGGAGTAGGTGATCAGATCGCGGGAGAGCTGCTGGTCGCGGATGGAGAAGGCGGCCTCGTCCAGGATCTGGGCGGTGTCCTTCTCGGTGACCTCGACCTGGCCGGGGTCGCCCTCGTACTCCTCGTCGGTCGTGCCGAGGAGCAGCATGTCCTCCCAGGGGAGGGCGAAGGTGATGCGGTACTTGTCGATCGGGGTGGCCAGCGCGGCCTTCCACGGCGAGGTCCGCTTGAGGACCAGGTGCGCCCCCTTGGAGAGGCGGATGGAGGGGGCCGCGTTCGGGTCCTCCATCTTGCGCAGGTGGTCGACCCACGGGCCGGTCGCGTTCAGGACGAGGCGGGCGGTGACGCCGAATTCGTCGCCGCTGGTGCGGTCCTTGAGCTCGGCGCCCGTGACCCGGCCGCGGGTGAAGCGCAGGCCGGTGACCTCGGCGTGGTTGAGGACGGTGGCCCCGGCGTCGACGGCGGCGCGGACCGTCATCAGCGCCATGCGGGCGTCGTTCATCTGGTCGTCGCCGTAGACGGCCACGGCCTTCAGGTTGTCCGTCCGAAGCTCCGGCACGTCCTGCGCGGCCTTGGCGGGGGAGAGCAGGTGCCCGACGCCGTCGCCGAAGGCGGACAGGGCGGAGTACGCGAAGACGCCGGCGCCCAGCTTGGCCGCGCCGTGCGGGCCGCCCTTGTAGACGGGCAGGTAGAAGGTGAGCGGGTTGGCGAGGTGCGGTGCCACCTGGCGGGACACCGCACGCCGCTCGAAGTGGTTCTCCGCCACCAGCTTGACCGCGCCGGTCTGCAGGTAGCGCAGACCGCCGTGGAGGAGCTTGGATGAGGCGGAGGAGGTGGCGCCGGCGAAGTCGCCGGCGTCCACCAGGGCCACCCGCAGGCCCGACTGCGCGGCGTGCCAGGCGGTGGAGATGCCCAGGATGCCACCGCCGATCACCAGGAGGTCGTACGTCGCCTTGGCAAGCTGGTCCCGGGTCTCGGCGCGGCTCGGGAGGGAGCCGGACGCCGGGTGCGTCCCAAGGGCAGGGACGCTCTGCAGGGTGGTCATGTCGATCTACTCCTCGGTAGCGTCGTCGAGCCAGCCCATGGAGCGTTCTACGGCCTTGAGCCAGCTCTTGTACTCGCGGTCACGCTTGTCGGCGTCCATGCGAGGGGTCCATTCCGCCGCGCGGCGCCAGTTGGCGCGCAGGGCGTCGGTGTCCGGCCAGAAGCCGACGGCCAGGCCGGCGGCGTAGGCGGCACCGAGGCAGGTCGTCTCGGCGACCATCGGACGCACGACGGGCGCGTCCAGGAAGTCCGAGAGGGTCTGCATCAGCAGGTTGTTGGAGGTCATGCCGCCGTCGACCTTGAGCGCGGTCAGCTCGACGCCGGAGTCCTTCGTCATGGCGTCGGTGATCTCGCGGGTCTGCCAGGCGGTGGCCTCCAGGACGGCGCGGGCGATGTGCGCCTTGGTGACGTACCGGGTGAGGCCGGCGATCACACCGCGCGCGTCGGAGCGCCAGTAGGGGGCGAACAGGCCGGAGAAGGCCGGCACGAAGTAGGCGCCGCCGTTGTCCTCGACGGAGGACGCGAGGGTCTCGATCTCGGCGGCGGACTTGATCAGGCCCATCTGGTCGCGCATCCACTGCACCAGCGAACCGGTGACGGCGATCGAGCCCTCCAGGGCGTAGACCGGCTTCGCGTCGCCGATCTGGTAGCCGACCGTGGTCAGCAGGCCGCTGTAGGAGTTGATGATCTTGTCGCCGGTGTTCATCAGCATGAACGTTCCGGTGCCGTACGTGGACTTGGCCTCGCCCTCGGCGAAACAGGTCTGGCCGAACAGGGCGGCCTGCTGGTCACCGAGCGCGGAGGCGACCGGGACGCCGTCGAGGACGCCGCCCTTGACGTTGCCGTAGACCTCGGCGGAGGAGCGGATCTCGGGGAGGACGTTGAGGGGGACCCCCATCGACTCGGCGATCTTCTCGTCCCACGCCAGGGTGTGCAGGTTCATCAGCATGGTGCGCGAGGCGTTGGTGACGTCGGTGACGTGCACGCCGCCGTCGGTGCCGCCCGTGAGGTTCCAGATGACCCACGAGTCCATGGTGCCGAAGAGGATGTCGCCGGCCTCGGCGCGCTCCCGCAGGCCCTCGACGTTGTCGAGCATCCAGCGGATCTTCGGGCCGGCGAAGTAGCTCGCCAGGGGCAGGCCGGTCTCGCGGCGGAAGCGGTCCTGGCCGACGTTGCGGCCGAGCTCCTTGCAGAGGGCGTCGGTGCGGGTGTCCTGCCAGACGAGGGCGTTGTGGACGGGCTCACCGGTGTTCTTGTCCCAGAGCAGCGTGGTCTCGCGCTGGTTGGTGATGCCGACGGCCTTGACGTCGGAGGCGGCGATGCCGCCCTTCTCCAGGGCGCCGGCGACGACCTCCTGGACGTTGGTCCAGATCTCGGCGGCGTCGTGCTCGACCCAGCCGGGCTTCGGGAAGATCTGCTCGTGCTCCTTCTGGTCGACCGAGACGATCCGGCCGTCCTTGTCGAAGACGATGCAGCGCGAGGAGGTGGTGCCCTGGTCGATGGCCGCGATGAAGGGGCCGGACGTGTGTGCGTCGGTCACGGTGTGCTCCAAGGGGGTCTGGAAGAAGGACGGCTCAGGCGAACGCGATGTTGTAGATACCCGCGGCGATGGCGCCACCGATCAGCGGACCGGCGACCGGGATCCAGGCGTAGCTCCAGTCGGAGCCGCCCTTGTTCGGCAGCGGGAGCAGGGCGTGCACGATGCGCGGGCCGAGGTCACGGGCCGGGTTGATCGCGTAACCCGTCGGGCCGCCGAGCGAGAGGCCGATCGAGACGACGACGAAGGCGGTGATGAGTGCGCCTATGACGCCGAGGCCCTTGCCGCTGTCGTTGAGGCCCTGGGTGAGCACGGCGAGCACCAGCACGACGGTGCCGATGATCTCGGTGGCCAGGTTCTGCCAGGTGTTCCGGATCTCGGGGCCGGTGGAGAAGATGCCGAGCACCGGGCCGGGGCCCTCGATCGGCTTCTCGCCGACGGTCTCCGGGTCCCTGAGGTGGGCCTGGAACTGGCCGTAGTAGGCCACCCAGACGAGCGCCGCGCCGATCATGGCGCCGAGCATCTGGCCCGCGATGTAGACGGGGACGTTGCCCCACTCGCCGTCCTTGATCGCGATTCCGACCGTGACGGCGGGGTTCAGATGGGCGCCGGAGAGGGAAGCCGTCATGTAGACGGCCGTCATGACGGCGAAGCCCCACCCGAAGGTGATCGCGAGCCAGCCCGCGTTGCGGGCCTTCGAGCTCTTGAGCGTGACGGCGGCGCAGACGCCACCGCCGAGCAGGATGAGTACGGCGGTACCGATGGTCTCGCCGAGGAAGATGTCGGAGCTGGACACCCGCGACTCCTTTGTCCTTCGTCCAGGGGAAGCCGAACCCCGGGTCCCACCGGTGGTTCGCGCCCTCGTGTGAGGGCGTTGCCGGCCCTTGGCACTGCCACACTCTAACGTGTATTGCCGTTAGGTGTTCGACAATGCCGACCGATGAACGGAAGTTTTGCCCCCGGGTTAACAGCGCGTCAAGGGTCCGGGAAGTGAAAAACCCGCCGATAACGGGATCGTTACCGGCGGGTTCGGTCGTACGGGTCGAGTTGTTTCGGGGGCGCGCCGCCCGGGCTTGTCGGATGTACGGGGACGGGTGCCCGGGCTCGTACGGGGAGGGGGCCCGGGCGCGTACGGGCAAGGTGCGCCGCGACGTCAGAAGCGGCCGGCTCCCAGGTCCCGGGAGACCGCGCGGGCGCAGTCCCGTACCGCCGCCACCAGTTCGGGCCGCAGCTCCCCGCCCGGACACAACCGCTCCACCGCACCCGTGACCGCCACCGCGCCCACCGGCATCCGCCGCCGGTCGTGGATCGGAGCGGCGACCGAGGCCACGCCCTCCCAGGTCTCCTCCACGTCCGCCGCCCAGCCCTTGGCCCGCGCGAGGTCGAGCAGCGACTCGAAGTCGGCGAGCTCCGTGGTCGTCCGGGGCGTGAGCGCCTCCCGCTCGGCCTCCACCACCTCGCTGTGGGCCACCGGGTCGTAGGCCGAGAGGACCTTCCCCAGCGCGGTGGAGTGCAGCGGCTGCATGGCCCCCACCTCCAGGACCTGGCGGCTGTCGTCCGGCCGGAAGACGTGGTGCACGATCAGGACGCCCCGCTGGTGCAGCACCCCCAGGTGCACGCTCTCGCCGCTCGACCGCGCGAGGTCGTCCGTCCAGACGAGGGCCCGGGCCCGCAGCTCGTGCACGTCCAGATAGCTGTTGCCGAGCCGCAGCAGCTCCGCCCCCAGCTGGTAGCGGCCCGAGGTCGCCTCCTGCTCCACGAAACCCTCCGCCTGGAGGGTGCGCAGGATCCCGTGGGCCGTGCCCTTCGCGAGCCCCAGCGAGGACGCGATGTCGGACAGGCCGAGCCGGCGCTCGCCGCCCGCGAGCAGTCGCAGCATCGCGGCCGCCCGTTCAAGCGACTGGATGTTCTTCGCCATCGCCCGACCCTTCTCCCTCTTACGCTGTTCGACAATGCTGAACACTATCGGTCGATGCCGACCTTGGCTCACACATGACAGTGTCGGTCAAGAACGGGCCGTACCGGGAGTCCCCGCACACAGGATGCCGTCCGCCCCGTGGGACGCCATGTCCACCCCGGGGCAAGCACGGTTACGCTGACCCCGTGCACCCTCCACCGAGAGTGCAAAGCCGACAGCCGTCGCATCCCAGGGAGCTCATCCATGGCCTCGTTGCCGACCCCTTCCGCTGACAGCCGAAACCGCGCCGCAGCCCTCCGTGAGGCACTCGCCACCCGAGTGGTCGTCGCCGACGGAGCCATGGGCACCATGCTCCAGGAGCAGGACCCCACCCTCGAGGACTTCCAGAACCTCGAAGGCTGCAACGAGATCCTGAACGTGACGCGGCCGGACATCGTCCGCTCGGTCCACGAGGCGTACTTCGAGGTCGGCGTCGACTGCGTCGAGACGAACACCTTCGGCTCCAACCACTCCGCGGCCGGCGAGTACGAGATCGCCGACCGGATCTACGAGCTCTCCGAGGCCGGCGCCCGGATCGCCCGCGAGGTCGCCGACGAGTACGGAGCCAAAGACGGCCGCCAGCGCTGGGTGCTGGGCTCCATCGGCCCCGGCACCAAGCTGCCGTCGCTCGGCCACACCACGTACGACGTCCTGCGCGACGGCTACCAGCAGAACGCCGAGGGCCTGCTGGCCGGTGGCGCGGACGCCCTGATCGTCGAGACGACCCAGGACCTGCTGCAGACCAAGTCGAGCCTGATCGGCGCGCGCCGGGCGATGAACGCCCTGGGCGTGGACGTCCCGCTGATCTGTTCGCTCGCCTTCGAGACGACCGGCGTCATGCTGCTCGGCTCGGAGATCGGTGCGGCGCTGACCGCCCTGGAGCCGCTCGGCATCGACATGATCGGCCTGAACTGCTCGACGGGCCCGGCCGAGATGAGCGAGCACCTGCGCTACCTCGCCCGCCACTCGCGTACGCCCCTGATGTGCATGCCCAACGCCGGCCTGCCCGTGCTGACCAAGGACGGCGCGTACTTCCCGCTGACGCCGCCCGAGATGGCCGACGCCCAGGAGAACTTCGTCCGCGACTACGGCCTGTCGCTGATCGGCGGCTGCTGCGGCTCGACGCCCGAGCACCTGCGGCACGTCGTCGAGCGCGTGCAGGGCGTCACGCCTCCCGAGCGCAATCCCCACCCCGAGCCGGGCGCCGCCTCGCTCTACCAGACCGTGCCGTTCCGCCAGGACACCGCGTACATGGCGATCGGCGAGCGGACGAACGCCAACGGCTCGAAGAAGTTCCGCGAGGCGATGCTCGAAGCCCGCTGGGACGACTGTGTCGAGATGGCCCGCGACCAGATCCGCGAGGGCGCGCACATGCTCGACCTCTGCGTGGACTACGTCGGCCGCGACGGCGTCGCCGACATGGAGGAGCTGGCCGGCCGCTTCGCCACCGCCTCCACCCTGCCGATCGTCCTCGACTCCACCGAGGTCGACGTGATCCAGGCCGGCCTGGAGAAGCTCGGCGGCCGGGCCGTCATCAACTCCGTCAACTACGAGGACGGCGACGGCCCCGAGTCCCGCTTCGCCAAGGTCACCCGGCTGGCGCAGGAGCACGGTGCCGCGCTCATCGCCCTCACCATCGACGAGGAGGGCCAGGCCCGTACCGTCGAGCACAAGGTCGCCATCGCCGAGCGGCTCATCGACGACCTCACCGGCAACTGGGGCATCCACGAGTCGGACATCCTCATCGACACCCTGACCTTCACCATCTGCACCGGTCAGGAGGAGTCGCGCAAGGACGGCATCGCCACGATCGGGGCGATCCGCGAACTGAAGCGGCGCCACCCGGACGTCCAGACCACGCTCGGCCTGTCGAACATCTCCTTCGGCCTCAACCCGGCCGCGCGCATCCTGCTCAACTCGGTCTTCCTCGACGAGTGCGTGAAGGCCGGTCTCGACTCGGCGATCGTGCACGCCTCGAAGATCCTGCCGATCGCCCGCTTCGACGACGAGCAGGTCACGACCGCCCTCGACCTGATCTACGACCGGCGCGCCGAGGGCTACGACCCGCTGCAGAAGCTGATGGCGCTCTTCGAGGGCGTCAACACCAAGTCGATGAAGGCCGGCAAGACCGAGGAGCTCCTCGCGCTGCCCCTGGACGAGCGGCTCAAGCGCCGGATCATCGACGGCGAGAAGAACGGCCTGGAGGCGGACCTCGACGAGGCCCTGACCTCGCGGCCGGCCCTCGACATCGTCAACGAGACCCTCCTCGACGGCATGAAGGTGGTCGGCGAGCTCTTCGGCTCCGGCCAGATGCAGCTGCCGTTCGTGCTCCAGTCCGCCGAGGTCATGAAGACGGCGGTCGCCCACCTCGAACCGCACATGGAGAAGTCCGACGCCGAGGGCAAGGGCACCATCGTCCTCGCCACGGTCCGCGGCGACGTCCACGACATCGGCAAGAACCTCGTCGACATCATCCTGTCCAACAACGGCTACAACGTCGTCAACATCGGCATCAAGCAGCCCGTCTCCGCGATCCTGGAAGCCGCAGAAGAGCACCGCGCCGACGTCATCGGCATGTCCGGTCTCCTCGTGAAGTCCACCGTGATCATGAAGGAGAACCTCCAGGAGCTGAACCAGCGCGAGCTGGCCGCCAAGTACCCGGTGATCCTCGGCGGCGCGGCCCTCACCCGGGCCTACGTCGAACAGGACCTCCACGAGATCTACCAGGGCGAGGTGCGGTACGCCCGCGACGCCTTCGAGGGCCTGCGCCTCATGGACGCCCTCATCTCGGTCAAGCGCGGCGTCCCCGGAGCTGCCCTGCCCGAGCTCAAGCCGCGCCGCGTCCCCAAGCGCGACACCCCGGTCCTCCAGGTGGAGGAGCCGGAGGAGCCCGGCGGCCGCTCCGACGTGGCCGTCGACAACCCCGTCCCCACCCCGCCGTTCTGGGGCACCCGCGTGGTCAAGGGCATCCCGCTCAAGGACTACGCCTCCTGGCTGGACGAGGGCGCCCTCTTCAAGGGCCAGTGGGGCCTCAAGCAGGCCCGCGCGGGCGGGGCCACGTACGAGGAGCTCGTCGAGAGCGAGGGCCGGCCGCGTCTGCGGGGTCTCCTGGAGAAGCTGCACACCGAGAACCTGCTCGAAGCGGCCGTGGTCTACGGGTACTTCCCCTGCGTCTCCAAGGGCGACGACCTGATCATCCTCGACGAGGCCGGCAACGAGCGGACCCGCTTCAGCTTCCCCCGCCAGCGCCGGGGCCGCCGTCTGTGCCTCGCGGACTTCTTCCGCCCGGAGGAGTCCGGCGAGACCGACGTCGTCGGCCTCCAGGTGGTCACCGTCGGCTCGAAGATCGGCGAGGCCACGGCCAAGCTCTTCGCGTCCGACTCCTACCGCGACTACCTGGAGCTGCACGGCCTGTCCGTCCAGCTCGCCGAGGCCATGGCCGAGTACTGGCACGCCCGGGTCCGCTCCGAGCTCGGATTCGGCGGCGAGGACCCGGCCAAGGTCGAGGACATGTTCGACCTCAAGTACCGGGGCGCGCGCTTCTCCCTCGGGTACGGTGCCTGCCCCGACCTGGAGGACCGCGCGAAGATCGCGGACCTGCTGCAGCCGGAGCGGATCGGCGTGCACCTGTCGGAGGAGTTCCAGCTCCACCCCGAGCAGTCGACCGACGCCATCGTGATCCACCACCCCGAGGCGAAGTACTTCAACGCACGGTGACCGCCCCGGCGGCCACCGTGACGATTACGGCCACTGCCCGGCGTATATCTCGGCGTCGCAGCTGATCGAGACGTACACTTATCGGTCCAGTGCAGGCCGGTCTTCCTCCCCGTACCGGGGAGGGAGGCCGGCCTTCTCGTCCCTCCAAGGAAGGTGTGCCGGATGACCAGTACGGTCCCCGCGTCCCTGTTCCGCACGAACGGAAGCTCCGCGCTGCAGGCGGTCTTCCTCGACATGGACGGGACCCTCGTCGACACGGAGGGGTTCTGGTGGGACGCCGAGGTCGAGGTCTTCGCCGACCTCGGACACCGGCTGGACGAGGCCTGGCGGGACATCGTCGTCGGCGGCCCGATGACCCGGAGCGCGGGCTACCTCATCGATTCCACCGGCGCCGACATCACGCTCGACGAGCTGACCGTCCTGCTCAACGAGAAGTTCGAGCAGCGCATCGAGCGCGGCGTCCCGCTCATGCCCGGCGCCGAGCGGCTCCTCGCCGAGTTGGCCCGGCACAACATCCCCACCGCCCTGGTCTCCGCCTCGCACCGGCGGATCATCGACCGGATCCTCGCCTCGCTCGGCACGGACCGCTTCGCGCTCACCGTCGCCGGGGACGAGGTCGTCCGCACCAAGCCGCACCCCGAGCCCTATCTGACGGCCGCGCGCGGCGTGGGCGCCGATCCGACCCTGTGCGCCGTCATCGAGGACACGGCGACCGGTGTGGCGGCCGCGGAGGCCGCCGGCTGCCGGGTCGTCGCGGTGCCCTCCGTCGCCCCGATCGCGGCCTCTCCCGGCCGTGTCGTCGTGCGCTCCCTGGAGGAGGTCGACGTGCCCTTCCTGCGCACGTTGATCACCGGAATCTGAGCTTCGTCTGAGCTTTCGCGCACGGAATGCGCTTTCGCGCGCGGAAATCGCCCGGGCCATTCACCGATAAAGCCTCCACGTGACCTTCGTCACCCAGAGTGCCCGACGGTGGGTGGCCCGGACGCGTTCAGCGCCCGGAATCTTCCGGTTTCGACGATCCCATGTGTCCCGGTTCGGGAGTCCCCGTCCGCATCGCGGCGACGCATGACTATCGAACCCGCCGTATTCATGATCACCCTGCGATTACCCCTGCGCCTGCCCGCGGTCGGGCAATAGCAGCCGCGCCCACTAATCTTTCGCGAGTACTTCGCCGCATAACCGCGTGCACCGGCGCACACCCAAGTCGCCGTGAACACAGGACGATCGCAACAACCGGCCCGATCGCTCCCGCCCCGACCGGGCGGCCCGGCGGCGGAGTGTCCACAGACCACTGCATCCAGTGCCGGATGAGGAGAACGTCCCTGATGAACCGCAAGACCCTGGTGCTGCCCGCCGCGGCCGTACTGCTGACCCCCCTGCTCGCCGCCTGTGGCGGAGCCGAGGACAGCAGAGCCATCGTCGTCGGCACCACGGACCAGTTCATCGCGACCGAGGACGCCCCCGCCCCCCTCGACCCGGCCTTCGCCTACGACACCGGCACCTGGAACATCCTGCGGCAGACCGTCCAGACCCTGCTGCACGTGCCCCGCGGCGGCGGCGAGCCCGTCCCCGAGGCCGCCCAGAACTGCGGCTTCTCCGACAAGGCCAGCGAGAGCTACCGCTGCAAGCTCCGCTCCGGCCTCACCTTCGCCGACGGCACGCCGGTCACCGCCGAGGACGTCAAGTACTCCATCAAGCGCGTCCTGCGGATCAAGTCGGACAACGGCACGGCCGCCCTCCTCGCCAACGTCGACACGGTCGAGACCAAGGGCGCCGACGAGGTCGTCTTCCACCTGAAGGCGCCCGACGCCACCTTCCCGTACAAGCTCTCCACCCCGGTCGCCGGCATCCTCAGCAAGGACAAGTACGCCGCCGGGAAGCTCCGTGACGGCTTCGACGTCGACGGCTCGGGCCCGTACACCATGAAGGTCGAGCGCGACGGTGACAAGGCCGCACGCTTCGTCTTCACCAAGAACCCGAAGTACAAGGGCGACATCGTCCCGCGCAACGACAAGGTCGAGCTGCGCGCCTTCGCCGACGCGGGCGCCATGGGCAAGGCCCTGGAGGGCGACGACATCGACATGATGGCGCGCTCCCTGTCGCAGAAGCAGATCAAGGACCTCACGGAGACCCCCAAGGAGAGCATCCGGGTCACCGAGGTTCCCGGCCTGGAGATCCGCTACCTCGGCTTCAACACCAAGGCCCCCTCCGTCAAGGAGAAGGCCGTACGCCAGGCCATGGCCGCCGTCATCGACCGGGGCGCCCTCGTCAACGGCGTCTACGGGCCCACCGCCGAGCCGCTCTACTCGCTGATCCCCTCCAGCATCACCGGCCACGCGACCCCCTTCTACGACGCGTACGGCGACCCCGACACCGGACGCGCCGCCAAGATCCTCAAGGACGCCGGCGTCCAGACCCCGGTCAAGGTGACGCTGAACTACACCACCGACCACTACGGCGCCGAGACCGCCCAGGAGTTCGAGGCGCTCAAGAAGCAGCTCGTCGCCAGCGGCCTCTTCGACGCCACCACCCGCGGCGCGGAGTGGTCCACCTTCCGCCCGGCCCAGAAGCGCGGCGACTACGCCGTCTACGGCCTCGGCTGGTTCCCGGACTACCCGGACCCGGACAACTACATCGCGCCGTTCCTCGACAGCGACAACTTCCTCAACACCCCGTACGTCAACAAGGTCGTCCGCGACCAGCTCATCCCGCGGTCGCGCCGCCAGGCCGACCGCACCGCCGCCAGCCCCGTCTACGAGCAGATCCAGAAGATCGTCGCCGAGGACGTCCCCGTCCTGCCGCTGTGGCAGGGCAAGCAGTACGTCGCCGCGCGCGACGACCTCACCGGGGTCGAGTACGCGCTCAACACCTCGTCCGACCTGCTGCTCTGGGAACTGGGCCGCGGCACCGCATAAACCCCCTCGACTGGATCGGTTACACCGGCCGCGCACCAGCGCGCGGCCGGCCTGGCAAGAGATCAAGAGGCAAGTTCTGTGAAGGCACACAACAAGTGGCTGACGGCCCCGCTCGCCGCGGGCCTGTCCGCCGCCCTCCTCAGCGGCTGCGGCACCGAGCAGGGCGGGGGCGCCGGCTCGGGCGGCGGCATACGCGTCGGCATGTCCGACGAGATCCTCGCCACGGACCCGGCGGCCGGCTACGACCCCGGTTCCTGGCTGCTGTTCAACAACGTCTTCCAGTCCCTGCTGGCCTTCCCCAAGGGCGGCTCCGCGCCCGAGCCCGAGGCCGCCGACAAGTGCGGCTTCGCCGCGGGCAGCAAGGTCTACACCTGCACCCTCCGGGACGGTCTGACCTTCTCCAACGGCAACCCGCTCACCTCGAAGGACGTCAAGTTCTCCTTCGAGCGGGCCCTCAGGATCGCCGACCCGTCCGGTCCCGCGCCGCTGCTCTCCACCATCGACTCCATCGAGACCCCCGACGCGCGGACCGTCGTCTTCCGCCTCAAGGTCCCGGACGCCACCTTCCCCAGCAAGATCGCCTCCGGTGCCGGCTCCATCGTCGACCACCGCGACTACCCCGCCGACGCCCTGCGCACCGACGGCAAGGCCACCGGCTCCGGCCCCTACAAGCTGGACTCCATCAGCGAGACCGAGGCCGCTTTCTCCGCCAACGGCGGCTACCGGGGCACCGCCAAGCCCAAGAACGACGGCATCACCCTCAAGCTCTACGGCGGCGACCGCGCGGCCCTCTCCAAGGCCCTCGCCGACGGCGACGTCGACGTCGCCTACCGAGGCCTCTCCGCCGACGACATCGCCGCCCTCGAAGCCTCCGACACCACCGACGACCGGGGCATCGAGGTCACGCAGGGCAGCAGCGCCGAGGTCCAGCACCTCGTCTTCAACATGAAGGACCCCGTCGTCGGCAAGCTCGGCGTCCGCAAGGCCATCGCCCACCTCGTCAACCGCGAGGCCCTCGTCGAGGGTGTCTACAAGTCGACGGCCACGCCGCTCTACTCGATCGTCCCGGCGGGCATCGCCGGCCACAACACCGCCTTCTTCGACACCTACGGCAGCCCCGACAAGGCCAAGGCCAAGAAGGCCCTGCGCGACGCCGACATCACCGGCAAGGTGAAGCTCACGCTCTGGTCCACGCCCAGTCGCTACGGCCCGGCCACCGACCAGGAGCTCAAGGCCATCGCCGACCAGCTCAACGCCAGCGGCCTCTTCGAAGCCGACGTCAAGTCCGTCGCCTTCGACCAGTACGAGAAGGACATCGCCGCCGGCAAGTACGGCGTCTACGTCAAGGGCTGGGTCCCCGACTACCCCGACGCCGACAACTTCACCGCCCCGTTCTTCGGCGAGGGCAACGTCCTCGGCAACCACTACGAGAACGCCACCATCACCGGCGGCATCCTCCCGAAGACCGCCGCCCTCGCCGACCGCGCCGGCACCGCCGACGAGTACGGGCAGCTCCAGGACATCGTCGCCGAGCAGGTCCCGGTCCTCCCGCTCTGGCAGGGCAAGCAGTACGCCGTCGCCCGCGACGACGTCACCGGCCTCGAGTGGACCCTCGACGCCTCCACCGTCTTCCGCTTCTGGGAGCTCAAGAAGGGCTGAGACGGCCCCCGGAGTAGGTGAACGACGAGGGGCCCGGCGCGCGACACGCGCACCGGGCCCCTCCGCCGTACCGTCCGTCGCCGGCTACTGATTGCCGCCGGGCCGCACCAGACCGCTCTCGTACGCGTACACCGCGGCCTGCACCCGGTCCCGCAGCCCCAGCTTCGTCAGCACATGGCCCACGTGCGTCTTCACCGTCGTCTCGCTGACGAACAGATCCGCCGCGATCTCCGCGTTCGACAAGCCCCGCGCCACCAGCTTCAGCACCTCGACCTCACGATCGGTCAGGGTGCCCAGCGTGTCCGGCATCTGCTCCTCACCCGTCGGCAGGTGCGCCGAGTACTTGTCGAGCAGCCGGCGCGTGATCGACGGCGCCAGCATCGCCTCACCCGCCGCCACCACCCGGATCGCCTGCACCAGCTCGATCGCCGGGGCGTCCTTCAGCAGGAAGCCGCTCGCCCCCGCCCGCAGCGCCTCGACCACGTACTCGTCCAGATCGAACGTGGTCAGCACCAGCACCTTCGCCGGGCCGTCCCGACCAGGACCGGTGATCTGCCGGGTCGCCTCCACGCCGTCCATCCGCGGCATGCGGATGTCCATCAGCACCACGTCCGGCTGGAGCGCGCGCACCTGTTCCTGCGCCTGGAGACCGTCACCGGCCTCGCCCACCACCGCGATGTCCTGCTCCGCCTCCAGAATCATCCGGAAGCCGGTGCGCAGCAGCGGCTGATCGTCGACCAGGAGGACGCGGATCGTCACAAGGGCTCCTTCACGGGGCGGGCTGACCTCACGGGCTGGGCCGCTGTCACGGCGCCGGCGGCGCCGGGTCCATTCTGCCCTGCCCCGATTCACCCGACTCCGGCGGGCGCGCGGAAACGATCTTCAGGGGATACACCGGGGGAGTCCCGCCGAACTCCGGACAGACCTCCTGATGGTCGCACCAGCCGCACAGCTTCGTCGGCCGCGGACGCCAGTCGCCCGTCTCCGTCGCCAGCCGGATCGCGTCCCACAGCGCCAGGAGCTTCCGCTCCACCCGCAGCAGGTCCGCCTCCACCGGGTCGTACGTCAGCACCTCCCCGCTGCCCAGGTAGACCAGCTGCAAGCGCCGCGGCAGCACCCGCCGCAGCCGCCAGACCACCAGCGCGTAGAACGTCATCTGGAACAGCGCGCCGTCGCGGTACTCGGGCCGGGGCGCCTTGCCCGTCTTGTAGTCGACGATCCGCACGTCACCCGACGGCGCCACGTCGACCCGGTCGATCACCCCGCGCAGCCGCAGCCCCGAATCCAGCTCCGTCTCCACGAACAGCTCGCGCTCGGCCGGTTCGAGGCGCGTCGGGTCCTCCAGCGTGAACCACCGCTCGACCAGCCGCTCCGCCTCCCCGAGCCAGCTCGCGAGACGCTCCCCGTCCGGATCCTCCGCGAACAGCTCGCCCAGCTCCGGCTTCGACTCCAGGAGCCGCGCCCACTGCCCCGGAACCATCGCCTTCGCCCGCGGCGCCGTCCGCTCCGCCGCCTCGTCGTCGAAGAGCCGCTCGAGCACCGCGTGCACCAGCGTGCCCCGCGTCGCCGCCGGACTGGGCTTCTCCGGCAGCCGGTCGATCACCCGGAACCGGTACAGCAGCGGACACTGCATGAAATCGCTCGCCCGCGACGGCGACAACGACATGGGCGCCCGGGGCTCCGCCGGCACCTGCTCGCTCGTACTCATGACTCAGACCCTACGACCCGCCACCGACAGCGAGCGGAATACCATCGACCTGGGACCCCGTCGCACTGCATGATCGAACCGTGACGCACCGACGTGGGTCACACGTCGCGACGAAAGGAACCCGTGAACCAGGACGAGCCCAAGCCGCAGCGGACCGAGGAGCCCGGCGGCGGGATCCTCATGGGCCGCCCCTTCGGCGTGCCCGTCTACGTCGCGCCCAGCTGGTTCCTGGTCGCCGCCCTCATCACCTGGGTCTTCGGCGACCAGATCGAGCGGGTCCTGCCCGAACTCGGCGCCGCCCGCTACCTGGTCTCCCTCTTCTTCGCGGTCGCCTTCTACGCCTCCGTACTCGTCCACGAACTGGCCCACACGATCGCCGCGCTCCGGTTCAAGCTGCCCGTGCGCCGCATCCAGCTCCAGTTCTTCGGCGGCGTCTCCGAGATCGAGAAGGAGACCGAGACCCCCGGCCGCGAGTTCGTCCTCGCCTTCGTCGGCCCGCTCTTCTCCCTCGTGCTCGCCGGCGTGTTCTATCTCTCGATGTACGCCGTCGAGCCCGGCACCGTCCCCGGCGTCCTCCTCGCCGGCCTGATGATCTCCAACCTGATCGTCGCCCTCTTCAACCTGCTCCCGGGCCTTCCCCTCGACGGCGGCCGCATGCTGCGCGCCGTCGTCTGGAAGATCACCGGCAAGCCCATGAGCGGCACCGTCGCCGCCGCCTGGGTCGGCCGCGCCCTCGCCGTCCTGGTCCTCGTCGGCCTGCCCCTGCTCACCCGCACGGGCCTCCTCGGCAACGCCACCGACGACATCAGCGGCCTCAACACCGTCACCGACGCCCTCCTCGCCGCCATCCTGGCCGCGATCATCTGGACCGGCGCCGGCAACAGCCTCCGCATGGCCCGGCTCCGCGAGCACCTCCCCGAGCTCCGCGCCCGCACCCTCACCCGGCGCGCCATCCCCGTCGAGCCGGCCACGCCCCTCTCCGAGGCCCTCCGCCGCGCCAACGAGGCCGGCGCCCGCGCCCTCGTCGTCGTCGACGGCGGCGGCGACCCCACCGGCATCGTCCGCGAGGCCGCCATCGCCGCCGTCCCCCAGCACCGCCGCCCCTGGGTCGCCGTCAGCGCCCTCACCCAGGACCTCGCCGACGGCATGCGCGTCCCCGCCGAGCTCACCGGCCAGCCCCTCCTCGACCACCTCCGCGCCAGCCCCGCCACCGAGTACCTCGTCGTGGAGGAGACCGGGGAGATCTACGGCGTCCTCGCCACCACCGACGTGGAGCGCGCCTTCGTGAAGGCCATGGCACGACCGTCTTCGTAGGCCTTGTACACGGCTTCCGAGCCGACGCGGGCGGACCGGAGGTGAGGAAGCCCTTGATAAGGTGCTCACATGTCCGAACCGACCGGTGCCGCCCGCCGACGCGGGCCCTTCAAGGTCGGGGACCAGGTTCAGCTGACCGACCCCAAGGGCCGTCACTACACGTTCACGCTCGAAGAGGGAAAGAACTTCCACACCCACAAGGGTTCTTTCCCGCACGACGAACTGATCGGCGCCCCCGAGGGCAGCGTTGTCCGCACCACCGGAAACGTCGCCTACCTCGCGCTGCGCCCCCTGCTCCCCGACTACGTCCTGTCCATGCCCCGCGGCGCCGCCGTGGTCTACCCGAAGGACGCGGGACAGATCCTCGCCTTCGCCGACATCTTCCCCGGCGCACGCGTCGTCGAGGCGGGTGTGGGCTCCGGCTCGCTCAGCAGCTTCCTGCTCCGCGCCATCGGCGACAGCGGCATGCTGCACTCCTACGAGCGCCGCGAGGACTTCGCCGAGATCGCGAAGGGCAACGTCGAGCGCTACTTCGGCGGCCCCCACCCGGCCTGGCAGCTGACCGTCGGCGACCTCCAGGACAACCTGTCCGACACGGACGTCGACCGCGTCATCCTGGACATGCTCGCTCCCTGGGAGTGCCTGGAGGCCGTCTCCAAGGCCCTCGTCCCCGGCGGCATCCTCTGCTGCTACGTGGCGACCACCACCCAGCTCGCGCGCACCGTGGAGTCCATCCGCGAGTTCGGCTGCTACGCCGAGCCGCAGCCGTGGGAGTCCATGATCCGCAACTGGCACGTCGAGGGCCTCGCCGTCCGGCCCGATCACCGCATGATCGGCCACACCGGCTTCCTCGTCACCGCCCGCCGCCTCGCGGACGGCGTCGAGCCCCCGATGCGCCGCCGCCGTCCCGCGAAGGGCGCGTACGGCGAGGACTACGAAGGCCCCAACAAGGGCTGACGTACCGACACTCACACGGCGCCGCCGTCGAGTTCCCGCCCACGGGCCGGAACTCGACGGCGGCGTCCTCATGTTCGGGGCGCGGCGAGGCTCGGCGAGTCCGGGTGGAGCGTGGCGAGACCCCGCCTGTTCCGTCCCCCTGTGACGTATGGCACGATGCCCGAAACCCTCCGCACAGCCCTACAGGAGACGTCTCGCGTGCAGCCCTCCGCCGTCCAGGACCCCGCGGATCTGCCCGACCTCGCGCACACCCACGCCAGGCCGGCGCACTGGCTGGCGACCGCCACCGCGACCGCCGCGGTCGTCGCCCTCGCCGGGCTCCTCCAGCCCGGCCCCGCGGGAGCCACCGCGGCCCCCGCCGCCCCGCGCCCCGCGCCCGCTCCGGAGGCCGCCACGGCCGACTACCCGCTGGAGTGCGGGGGAGGCCCCCACAAGGTCGCGAAGCGCGTCTCGGGAGACCTCGACGGCGACGGGAACCCGGAGACCGTTGCGGTCGTGCACTGCGAAGCCGGCTCCGGCACGCCGCCGAGCGGGATCTACGTCCTCACCCGCGGCAAGGGCGCGGGCGCCCCCGCGCGCGTGGTGGCCACGCTCGTCGCACCGGACGAGCACAAGAGCGTCACCGAGCTCGCCGTGCGCGGCGGAGCGGTACACGCCACGCTCCTCGGCTATTCGTCCCTCGACGTGCCCAGCTGCTGCCCCGACGAGAAGGAGCAGGTCAGCTGGGCCTGGCAGGGCGGCGCCTTCGTCCGCGCCACCCGTGCCGAGGCGCGGAGCGCCTGACCCGTCACTCCGCGTCGGGGCCGTACACCTCGACCTTGTCGGCGACCCGGCGGACGTGGATGCAGTCGCCCGGGCACTCCTTCGCCGAGTCCACGACGTCCTGGAGCAGGGGCAGCGGTACCGGCGTCGTCGCCCCGCTGTCCTGGAGCAGCTCGTCGTCCGCGCTCTTCACATACGCGAGCCCGTCGATGTCCAGCTCGAAGACCTCGGGAGCGTACTGCGCGCAGATCCCGTCCCCGGTGCACAGGTCCTGGTCGATCCAGACCTCCAGCGCCTCTTCGACGCCCGTGGCCGGGGCCTCGTTCTGCACGGTCATTTCTCCTGCCGTTTCTGCTTCGCGCGGGTAAGTCGGGCCACCTCTGAAGGGTGTTGGCCCATGACGACGATACAACCGCCCGCTTTCAGACGGCGAAAGGGTGGGTATTCCCCTGGCGAGAGGGGAACCGCAAGGGTGAAGATCGGACACGGCCCGGAGTCTTTTTGATCTAGGGGTTTCAATCACCACCCACGCAGGTAGGGTCAGGAAGCGTCCAGCTCCCCTTGGAGGAGGTGAGGACCGTGGCAGCCCACGACGACGACATCAACCGCGGCATCCGGCCCGGACGGGGGTCTGAAGACCCCGCCGGACAGGTTGCCTATCTCGAGCAGGAAATCGCCGTCCTGCGCCGCAAGCTCGCCGACTCTCCGCGACACACGAGGATTCTCGAAGAGCGGATCGTCGAGCTGCAGACGAACCTGGCCGGCGTGTCCGCGCAGAACGAGCGGCTCGCCAATACGCTCCGTGAGGCCCGCGACCAGATCGTGGCCCTCAAGGAGGAGGTCGACCGGCTCGCACAGCCGCCGGCCGGCTTCGGTGTCTTCCTGCAGGCCAATGAGGACGGCACGTGCGACATCTTCACCGGGGGCCGCAAGCTCCGGGTGAACGTGAGCCCCGGCGTCGAGCTCGAAGAGCTCAGGCGAGGCCAGGAAGTCATGCTCAACGAAGCGCTCAACGTGGTCGAGGCCATGGAGTTCGAGCGCGCCGGGGACATCGTCACCCTCAAGGAGATCCTTGAGGACGGCGAGCGCGCCCTGGTGGTCGGGCACACCGACGAGGAGCGGGTGGTGAGGCTCGCCGAGCCTCTGCTGGACGTCACCATCCGCCCCGGCGACGCCCTGCTGCTCGACTCCAGGTCGGGCTACGTCTACGAGGTCATCCCCAAGAGCGAGGTCGAAGAGCTCGTCCTCGAAGAGGTCCCGGACGTCGACTACGACAAGATCGGCGGTCTGGGCAACCAGATCGAGCTGATCCGCGACGCGGTCGAGCTCCCGTACCTCTACCCCGACCTCTTCAAGGAGCACGAACTCCGACCGCCCAAGGGCATCCTGCTCTACGGGCCGCCGGGCTGCGGCAAGACGCTGATCGCGAAGGCCGTGGCCAACTCCCTGGCCAAGAAGGTCGCCGAGGTGACCGGTCAGCCCGCGGGGAAGTCCTACTTCCTCAACATCAAGGGGCCCGAGCTCCTCAACAAGTACGTCGGCGAGACCGAGCGGCACATCCGCCTCGTCTTCCAGCGTGCGAGGGAGAAGGCGAGCGAGGGCACCCCCGTCATCGTCTTCTTCGACGAGATGGAATCCCTCTTCCGCACCCGCGGATCCGGTGTCAGCTCGGACGTGGAGAACACCATCGTCCCCCAGCTGCTCGCCGAGATCGACGGTGTGGAGGGCCTGGAGAACGTCATCGTCATCGGCGCCTCCAACCGCGAGGACATGATCGACCCCGCGATCCTGCGGCCCGGCCGGCTCGACGTCAAGATCAAGATCGAGCGTCCGGACGCGGAGGCCGCGAAGGACATCTTCGCGAAGTACCTCACGGCCACCCTGCCGCTCCACACGGACGACATCTCCGAGCACAGCGGCTCCAAGGCGGCCGCCGCCCACGGAATGATCCAGTCGGTCGTCGAGCAGATGTACGCGGAATCCGAGGAGAACCGCTTCCTCGAAGTCACGTACGCCAACGGCGACAAGGAAGTCCTCTACTTCAAGGACTTCAACTCCGGCGCGATGATCCAGAACATCGTCGACCGGGCCAAGAAGATGGCCATCAAGGCCTTCCTCGACCACAACCAGAAGGGCATCCGCGTCTCCCACCTCCTCCAGGCCTGCGTGGACGAGTTCAAGGAGAACGAGGACCTGCCCAACACCACCAACCCCGACGACTGGGCCAGGATCTCCGGAAAGAAGGGCGAGCGGATCGTCTTCATCCGTACGCTCGTCACCGGAAAGCAGGGCGCGGACACGGGACGCTCCATCGACACGGTGGCCAACACCGGTCAGTACCTGTAATACGCACACCGGCTGCGGATGTCCGGAAACCGGGCATCCGCAGCCGGTGTATTCCTTCCAGGGTTTATCCCGGCAGCACGGGTTTCTCCCGGCGTCACGGGAAATACCGCAAGTGATCTCCCCACCAGCGCTGAGCCGCTCTAGGCTCTTCGGTAACGCCGAGTCGCGCACTGTGAGCGACGCCGGGCAAGGAGGGCCGCATGACCGTACGGCGAGTAATGGGCATCGAGACGGAGTACGGGATCTCCGTCCCGGGACACCCGAACGCCAATGCCATGCTCACCTCGTCCCAGATCGTCAACGCCTACGCGGCGGCGATGCACCGGGCGCGCCGCGCCCGCTGGGATTTCGAGGAGGAGAATCCGCTGCGGGACGCCCGCGGCTTCGACCTCGCCCGCGAGGTCGCGGACTCCAGCCAGCTCACCGACGAGGACATCGGCCTCGCCAATGTGATCCTCACCAACGGGGCGCGGCTCTACGTGGACCACGCCCACCCCGAGTACAGCTCGCCCGAGGTCACCAATCCGCGCGACGCCGTCCTCTGGGACAAGGCCGGCGAGCGGATCATGGCGGAGGCGGCCGTCCGTGCCGCCCAGCTCCCCGGGGCCCAGCCGATCCACCTCTACAAGAACAACACCGACAACAAGGGCGCCTCGTACGGCACGCACGAGAACTACCTGATGAAGCGGGAGACCCCCTTCTCGGACATCGTGCGCCACCTGACGCCGTTCTTCGTCTCGCGCCAGGTCGTGACCGGTGCGGGCCGGGTCGGCATCGGTCAGGACGGCCGGGAGGACGGCTTCCAGATCAGTCAGCGCGCCGACTACTTCGAGGTCGAGGTGGGTCTGGAGACCACCCTCAAGCGGCCCATCATCAACACGCGCGACGAGCCGCACGCGGACGCCGAGAGGTACCGCCGCCTGCACGTGATCATCGGTGACGCGAACCTCTCGGAGATCTCGACCTACCTCAAGCTCGGCACGACCGCGCTGGTCCTGTCGATGATCGAGGACGGGTTCATCACCGTGGACCTCGCCGTCGACCAGCCGGTCAGGACGCTCCACCAGGTCTCGCACGACCCGACCCTCCAGTACCTGGTCACGCTCCGCAGCGGCCGGACGCTCACCGCGGTCCAGTTGCAGATGGAGTACTTCGAGCTGGCCAGGAAGTACGTGGACGAGCGGTACGGCTCGGACGCGGACGAGCAGACGAAGGACGTCCTCACACGCTGGGAGGACACCCTCAACCGGCTCGAGAACGACCCGATGAGCCTCTCCGGCGAGCTCGACTGGATCGCCAAGCGGGAGCTCATGGAGGGCTACCGGCGCAGGGACAACCTGGACTGGGACGCGGCCCGCCTGCACCTCGTGGACCTCCAGTACGCGGACGTGCGGCCCGAGAAGGGCCTGTACAACCGTCTGGCGGCCCGGGGGCGCATGAAGCGCCTCCTGGACGAGACCGAGGTGCAGCAGGCTCAGACGGCGCCTCCGGAGGACACCAGGGCCTACTTCCGGGGCCGCTGCCTGGAGCAGTACGCCGACGACGTCGCCGCGGCCTCCTGGGACTCGGTGATCTTCGACCTGCCGGGCCGCGACTCGCTCCAACGCGTCCCCACCCTGGAGCCGCTGCGCGGCACCAAGGCCCATGTGAAGGCGCTCCTGGACCGCTGCCGTACGGCGGAGGAACTCGTCCGCGTGCTCTCCGGCGGATGATCGGGGGCCCGTCGCGGGCCTGAAATACCCCGGCACTGGGAATCATGGAATCAGTGCCCGGGCGTTGTGGAAACTGCGGGGCCGAAGTCAGACCCGACCTATAGGGTCTGATCTTGTACGGACTCAACCGAGCGGGCCGATTCGAGCGGGGTGAGGGATATGGCGACCAAGGACACCGGCGGCGGACAGCAGAAGGCGACGCGTTCCACGGAGGAGGTCGAGGAGACCACCACGGAGGCGAGCTCCGACCTCCAGGAGCGCCAGGAGAAGCTGAGCGACGACGTGGACTCCGTGCTGGACGAGATCGACGACGTCCTCGAGTCCAACGCGGAGGAGTTCGTTCGTAGCTTCGTCCAGAAGGGCGGCGAGTAGCCGCCTCTCGTGCCTGTACTCCTCCGTCCCCGGAGCCCCGGAGAAAGCCGTGGGTCCGGGGACGGATGACAGGCACCGGCACGGGTATGGTCCGTGCACAGCAACCAAGATCGACCCGCGCGTCGCACGGCGGGCCGACTCTCCCACCCGGAAGGAATCGCGTGGAAGCCAACCCTCGTAGCACCGGGCGTCTGCCGGCGGCCTTCCTGACGCCGGGATCGTCCTCGTTCCTGGACTTCCTGGCGGACCACTCGCCGGAGCTGCTGCCGAGCCGCCGGAAGCTGCCGGAGGGCGTCCTGGACGCCCCGCACGGCACGACCATCGTGGCCGTCACGTTCCCCGGAGGGGTCGTCCTCGCCGGCGATCGTCGGGCCACCATGGGCAACATGATCGCGCAGCGGGACATGGAGAAGGTCTTCCCGGCCGACGAGTACTCCGCCGTCGCCATCGCCGGCACCGCCGGTCTCGCCGTGGAGATGGTCAAGCTGTTCCAGCTGGAGCTGGAGCACTTCGAGAAGGTGGAGGGCGCCACGCTCTCCCTGGAGGGCAAGGCGAACCGCCTGTCCACCATGATCCGTGGCAACCTCGGCATGGCCATGCAGGGGCTCGCCGTCGTGCCGCTCTTCGCGGGCTGGGACGAGGGCAAGGGGAAGGGCCGGATCTTCTCCTACGACGTGACCGGCGGCCGCTCCGAGGAGCAGGGCTACGCGGCCACGGGCTCCGGCTCGATCTTCGCGCGCGGCTCGATGAAGAAGCTCTACCGAGCCGACCTCACCGAGCAGCAGGCCACGACCCTGGTCGTGCAGGCGCTCTACGACGCGGCGGACGACGACTCGGCGACCGGTGGCCCCGACATGGCCCGCCGGATCTTCCCGCTCGTCACCGTCATCACCGAGGAGGGTTTCCGCAGGCTCAGCGAGGCCGAGTCCTCCGAGCTGGCCCGGTCGGTCACCGAGCGGCGCCTCGAGCAGCCCGACGGGCCGCGCGCCGCCCTGCTCTGACCACTCGTCGCCCTGTAGAAGCCCAGAAGAAAGGGACGGACCGCCGGTGTCCACTCCGTTCTACGTCTCACCCCAGCAGGCCATGGCCGACCGGGCGGAGTACGCCCGCAAGGGCATCGCCCGAGGCCGCAGCCTGGTCGTCCTCCAGTACACCGACGGCATCGTCTTCGTCGGCGAGAACCCGTCGCGCGCCCTGCACAAGTTCAGCGAGATCTACGACCGGATCGGCTTCGCCGCCGCCGGTAAGTACAACGAGTACGAGAACCTCCGCATCGGCGGCGTGCGCTACGCCGACCTGCGGGGCTACACCTACGACCGGGGCGACGTCACCGCGCGCGGCCTGGCCAACGTCTACGCCCAGACCCTGGGCACGATCTTCTCCAGCGCGGGGGAGAAGCCGTACGAGGTGGAGCTGGTCGTCGCCGAGGTCGGCACGGAGCCCGAGGGCGACCAGATCTACCGGCTGCCCCACGACGGCTCGATCGTGGACGAGCACGGCTCGGTCGCGGTCGGCGGTAACGCGGAGCAGATCGGCTCCTTCCTGGACCAGCGCCACCGGGACGGCATGTCCCTGGCGGAGGCCCTGAAGCTGGCCGTGCAGGCGCTCTCCCGGGACACCAACGGCAGCGAGCGGGAGATCCCCGCGGAGCGCCTGGAGGTGGCGGTCCTGGACCGTACGCGGCCGCAGCAGCGCAAGTTCAAGCGGATCGTCGGCCGGCAGCTGTCGCGCCTCCTGGAGGCGGACAACGCGGCCATCGCGAAGACGAACGAACCCTCGGACGAGGTGCCCGAGGACTAGGGCCTGTCCTAGGACCCGTCCGAGGGGCCCCGGTGCGCGCGAGCGGGCCGGGGCCCCTCGGCGATTTCCGGGGTCGCGCGGGGCTCAGGCGGCCGGTGCGGGCCCCGAGGAGCCGCGGGGGACCAGGGTGACCGGGAGGTCGTCCGGGCGCGGCGGTTCGCCCGCGAGGACGGCCAGGAGGGCCGCCATGCCCCGCTCGCCGATGCGCTCCGCGGGCAGCGCGACGGTGGTCAGCTCCGGTTCGACGGCGGTCGCGAGCGCGAGGTCGTCGAAGCCGGTGACCGAGACGTCCTCGGGGACCCGCAGCCCGAGCCGCCGCAGGGCCTTGCAGGCGCCCGCGGCGAGGATGTCGTCGTCGCAGACGAGGGCGGTGGGGCGCGGGCCGGGCGCCGCGAGGGCGCGCTCGGTGGCCGCCATCGCGCCGTGCACGTCCAGGGGCGCGCGGACGGTCCGTACCGACACGCCGGCGAGGGCCTCGCCGAGGGCGGCGGCGCGGACGTCGAAGGTCCAGGACGGCACGGCCGATGCGAGGTGGACGAAGCGCCGGTGGCCGAGGGCGAGCAGATGGCCCGTGACCTGGCGCATGCCGTCCGCGATGTCGAGGTTGACGTGGGCGGCGGCGCCGGTGTCGGCGGGGTCGCTGTCGAGCATGACCAGGGGCAGGTCGGTGCCCCGGAAGGCCTTCAGGGCGTCCGAGGCCATCGAGGAGGCGATGATCCCGTCGAGGGCCGCGCGGGCCGAGGCGAAGGGGTCCTTGGCGGGGCCGACGCCGTCGGGGGAGGGGTACAGGACGACGCCGAAGCCGTGCCGGGCGGCGACGGTCGCGGCACCCGTGTAGACGCGGGCGAAGAACTCGTTGGTCAGCGCCGGGACGACGAGCAGGGCCGTCCGGGTGTGGCCGAGGCGGAGGTTGCGGGCGGCGAGGTTGGGGCGGTAGCCGAGACTCCGCGCCGCCTCCCGTACGGCGTCGGCCGTGCGCTCGGAGACGCGCCCGCGCCACTTGTCGCCGAGGACGAGCGACACGGTGGCCTGCGAGACGCCGGCGACCCGGGCGACGTCCCGGCTGGTCGGGCGCGTGCCGCCGAGCGGCTCCGGGGTCTGCACACAAGCCTCCGCGTCGGACGGGTCTCGTCCGCACCGCCCTGCTCGGGCGCTGCGGTACGTCGGGTGGAATCCGGACAGTACCCGGTCGCGTCCAGGGCGCGGGGTGGACCCGCGGACTGGCGACATGGTACGTATGACCTCGACGTTATACGTAAAACCTCGGCGGGGTCCGAGGGCGAGGGGAGACGACATGGCCACCGAGGCCACGGCACACGGCGGCTATCTCGACATACTCCGGGCGCCGCACGCCGCCCGGCTGCTCACCGGCACGCTCGTCGGGCGCCTGCCCAACGGCGTCGGCCCCATCGCGCTGACCCTCTTCGTCCGCGACCAGGGCGGCAGCTACACCCTCGCCGGCGGCCTGATCGCCGCCTACGGCGTCGCCACCGCCGTCGGCCAGCCCCTCCTCGGCCGCGCCGTCGACCTCAAGGGCCAGCCGCGCGTCCAGCTGCCCGCCGCGGTCCTCTCCGCCCTCGGCATGGTCCTGCTGGCCCTCGCCGGCATCGGCCACCTCGCCGTCGCCTACGCGGCCGTCGTCATCGCCGGTCTCTTCACCCCGCCCCTGGAGGGCGGACTGCGGGCCCTCTGGCCGAGCGTCCTCGGCCGCGAGGACCGGGTCCACCGCGCCTACGCCCTCGACGCGGTCGCCCAGGAGGTCATGTTCACCGTCGGGCCCCTCCTGCTGACCCTCCTCGTCTCCCTCTGGTCGCCCGCCGCCGCCCTCCTCGTCATCAACGTCCTCGGAGTCCTCGGCGCTCTCGCCGTGGTCCTCTCCGAGCCCTCCCGCGCCTGGCGCTCCGCGCCCCGCGAGGCCCACTGGCTGGGCGCCCTGCGCTCGCCCGGCCTCCTCGCCCTCCTCGGCTCCTTCTTCTTCGTCGGCCTCGCCCTCGGCTCCATCACCGTCGCCGCCCTGTCCTACGCCGACGACGTGGGCACCCCCTCCGTCTACGGCTGGCTGATGGCCGCCCTCGGCCTCGGCGCCCTCCTCGGCGGCGTCGCCTACGGCGCCCGCCCGTGGGCCGGAGCACCCGAGAAGCGGCTGCGGATCCTCGTCCTGCTCCTCGCCGTCTGCTACCTGCCGCTCACGCTGACCCCCGGCCCGGTGGCCATGACCGGCCTGTCGGTCCTCTCGGGCGTCTTCCTCGCCCCCGTCCTCGCCTGCGCGTTCATCGTCGTCGACCGGCACGCCCCGACCGGCACCGTCACCGAGGCCTTCTCCTGGCTCGTCACGACCTTCGGCGTCGGCTCGGCCCTCGGCTCCGCGGTCGCGGGACCCGCCGTCGAACTCGCCGGGACGGTCGCCGGTTTCGCCGTCGCCGGAGCGGGCGGCCTCGTCGCCCTCCTCGTGCTCCTCGCCACCGGCCGTGTGCTCGGCGCGCCCGTGGCCCCGGCGGAGCCCGCCGCGCGACACGCCGTCAGTGCGGGCGGCCCCACCCCCGTACACACCGAAAAGAACACGCACTGATCGGAAAATGATCGAAACGGGAACGCCCAACCCGGTTTCATCACACGCCGTCAGGCGTAATGTTCAGACATGGACCGCCGCATTTTCGGGCTGGAGAACGAGTACGGCGTCACGTGCACGTTCAGGGGACAGCGCCGACTGTCTCCTGACGAAGTGGCGCGCTACCTCTTCCGCCGTGTCGTGTCATGGGGCCGCAGCAGCAATGTCTTCCTGCGGAACGGCGCCCGCCTGTACCTGGACGTGGGTTCGCATCCGGAATATGCCACACCGGAATGTGACGACGTGACCGAACTGGTCACCCACGACAAGGCAGGCGAGCGCATTCTCGAGGGCCTGCTCGTCGACGCCGAACGCCGCCTGCACGAGGAGGGAATCGCGGGCGACGTCTATCTCTTCAAGAACAACACCGACTCGGCCGGAAACTCCTACGGCTGCCACGAGAACTATCTCGTCGCCCGCCACGGGGAGTTCTCCCGGCTCGCGGACATCCTCATTCCCTTCCTCGTCACCCGGCAGCTGATCTGCGGCGCGGGAAAGGTCCTCCAGACCCCGCGCGGCGCCGTCTTCTGCGTATCCCAGCGTGCCGAGCACATCTGGGAGGGCGTCAGCTCCGCGACGACCCGCTCGCGGCCCATCATCAACACCCGGGACGAGCCGCACGCCGACGCCGAGCGCTACCGCCGCCTCCACGTCATCGTCGGCGACTCGAACATGTCGGAGACGACCATGCTGCTCAAGGTCGGCGCCACCGACCTCGTGCTCCGCATGATCGAGGCCGGCACGGTGATGCGCGACCTGACCCTGGAGAACCCCATCCGGGCGATCCGCGAGGTCAGCCACGACATCACGGGCCAGCGCAAGGTCCGGCTCGCCAGCGGCCGTGAGGCCTCCGCCCTGGAGGTCCAGCGCGAGTACTACGACAAGGCCGTCGACTTCGTCGACCGGCGCGGCATCCGCACCGGCACCGTCGCCCAGGTCCTGGAGCTGTGGGGCCGCACTCTCGACGCCATCGAGAGCGAGCGGCTCGACCGCATCGAGACCGAGATCGACTGGGTCATGAAGCACCGGCTCATCGAGCGGTACCGGGCCAAGCACAACATGACCATGTCGAACCCGAGGGTCGCGCAGATAGACCTCGCGTACCACGACATCCACCGCCGCCGCGGGCTCTACTACCTGCTGCAGAAGAACGGGCAGGCGGCCCGGATCTGCAACGACATGAAGATCTTCGAGGGCAAGTCGGTGCCCCCGCAGACCACCAGGGCGCGACTCCGCGGCGACTTCATCCGCCGCGCGCAGGAGCAGCGCCGGGACTTCACCGTCGACTGGGTCCACCTCAAGCTCAACGACCAGGCGCAGCGCACGGTGTTGTGCAAGGACCCGTTCCGCTCCGTCGACGACCGGGTGGAAAAGCTGATCGCCGGAATGTAGGACCGGCGCGTACGAGCCGCAGGGCCCCGCACGTTTGGCGTGCGGGGCCCTCGACGTGACAGGAGGACCGCCTAGAGTGTCGGCACAACTACTGTGCCGTCTGAGATCTGAGGAACACGTGCGCCGACTTGCCGGCCTTCTCGTCGTCCCGCTGCTGCTGCTCTCGACAGCGGCGTGCGGCAGCGACGACAAGGGCTCCGATTCCGCTTCGATGAAGAACGGGCTGCCCGCCATCACCGCGGGGGCCAAGTTCGGTGAGAAGCCGACCCTCTCCAAGGGCGAGGGCGACCCGCCCAAGGAACTGAAGGTCAACGTCATCAGCGAGGGCGACGGCCCGGTGACGAAGAAGGGCGACGCGCTCTCGGTGAACTACCTGGGTCAGGCCTGGGACTCCACCACCCCCTTCGACAACAGCTTCGACCGCGGTCAGCCCTTCAGCGTGACGCTGGGTGAGGGCCAGGTCATCAAGGGCTGGGAGCAGGCCCTCGAAGGCCAGAAGGTCGGCAGCCGCATCGAGGTCGGCATCCCGCCGGAGCTCGGCTACGGCGAGAAGGGTTCGCCGCCGAGCATCCAGCCCAACGCCACCCTCGTCTTCGTCGTGGACATCCTGAAGGCCGTCACGATCCCGAAGTCCGCCACCGGCACCCCGGTCGCGCAGGACAACAAGGACCTGCCGAAGGTCGGGACGAACACCGACGGCAAGGCGCCCACGCTGACGGTCCCCAAGACGGACCCGCCGACCAAGCTCGTCTCGAACTACGTGCTCGAGTCCAAGGGCGAGGCCGTCAAGGCGACCGACACGGTCGTCGTGAACTACGTCGCCGCCCTCTGGAAGGACGGCAAGGTCTTCGACTCGACCTACACCACCGGCAAGCCCGCGAACTTCCCGCTCGAGCAGCTCACGCTGAAGGGCCTGAAGGACGGTCTCGTCGGCAAGAAGGTCGGCAGCCGCGTCCTCATCGTCGCCCCGCCGTCCGAGGCGTTCGGCGACAAGGAGCAGCAGGGCATCCCGAAGAACTCCACCCTCGTGTTCGCCGTGGACATCCTGACGAAGATGTAAGACTGTCCCGATCACGCAGTACATCAGTATGAGGAGCAGTTCAGTGAGCATCGACAAGCCCGAGGTCGACTTCCCGGGTGGCGAGCCGCCGAAGGACCTGGAGATCAGGGACCTGTGGGAGGGCGACGGCGCGGAGGCCAAGGCCGGCGCCACCGTCTCCGTCCACTACGTGGGCGTCGCCTTCTCCACCGGTGAGGAGTTCGACTCCTCCTGGAACCGCGGCGAGCCGCTGCAGTTCAAGCTCGGTGTCGGCCAGGTCATCGCGGGCTGGGACCAGGGCGTCCAGGGCATGAAGGTCGGCGGTCGTCGCGAGCTGATCATCCCCGCCCACCTCGCCTACGGTGACCGTGGCGCCGGTGCCAAGATCGCTCCGGGCGAGACGCTGATCTTCGTCTGCGACCTGGTCGGCGTCTGACCCGTCGTGTTCGACCGGTGACGGTCCTCCGAGGGCCCCTGCCACCCATGGCGGGGGCCCTCGGCTTTTGTCCCGACACTCCGGGGCGGTACGGTCGGACGTCCGACAAGTGGATCCGGCAGAAGAGGTGCGGGGCGTCCATGGCGATTGCCAAGTCCGAGCGGCTGATGAATCTCGCGCTGTGTCTGCTCGGGACGCGCCGCCCGCTGAGCAAGCGCGAACTCCGCGGCTCCATCGAGGCCTACCTCGAAGCGAGCGGGGACGACGCCTTCAACCGGATGTTCGAGCGCGACAAGGACGACCTGCGCGAGCTCGGCCTCGTCATCGAGACCGTCGAGAACCTGGAGGGCGAGACGGGCTACCTCGCCCGCCGCGACTCCAACCGACTCCCGCCCATCACCCTCGACGCCGAGGAGGCCGCCGCCCTCGGCCTCGCCGCCAGGGTCTGGCAGCAGGCCCGGCTCGCGGGAGCCGCCAGCGGCGCCCTCCAGAAGCTGCGCGCCGCCGGCATGCCCGAGGCGGAGGACTCGTACGACGTCCAGCCCAGCGCCCTCGAACCCCGCATCCCGGTCCACGAGGCCGCCTTCGAGCCCCTCATGCTGGCCTGCCGCGACCGCCGGCCCGTCGTCTTCGACTACCGCAAGGCCAACGCCGCCCGCCCCGAGACCCGCCAGGTCGAGCCCTGGACCCTCGAATGCTGGCGCGGCCACTGGTACCTCGCGGGCTGGGACCGCGACCGGGGCGCCGAGCGCGTCTTCCGCCTCTCGCGGATCACCGGCAAGGTCCGCTCCCGGGCCGGTGCCTTCACCGCGCCCGTGCCCGACGTCGTCACCGTCCGCGAGACCGTCGAGAGCTGGGCGGGCGAGACCGCCACCCGCTCCGCCCGGATCCGGCTGCGCGCCGGCTGCGGCTACCCGCTGCGGGCCCGAGCCCAGTCCGTCCAGGTCGGCGACGACGGCTGGGACGAGCTGGAGATCCCGTACGGTCACGGGCTCGACGCCTGGCTCGTCGAGTTCGGCCCGGACGTCGTCGTACGGGAACCCGCCGATCTGCGGGCGGATGTACTGGACCGGCTGCGCGCCGTGGCCAAGGGCTGAGGGGGAGACGTACCGCATGGCTGCCAACGCGATCGACCAGACGAGGCGGATGCTGTCCCTCGTCACCTATCTCCGTGAGCGCCCCGGCGCCCACGTCGCCGACGTCGCGCGCGCCTTCGGCATCACCGAGGACGAGCTGATCTCCGACCTGGACGTGCTGCCCATGTGCGGCACCAGCTTCCGCGGCGGCGATCTGCTCGACATCGACACCGACGGCGACCGGATCTGGTGGCACAACCCCGACGACGTCGCGGAGCCGCTGCGGCTCGCCGCCGACGAGGCGACCGCCCTCCTGGTCGCCGCCCGCGCCGTCGCCACCCTGCCGGGGCTCCGCGAGGGCGACCGGGACGCGCTGGTCCGCGCCACCGCCAAGCTGGAGGCCGCGGCCGGCGAGGCCGCCGGGGCCAGCTCCCGGCTTTCGGTCACCTTCGAGTCCGAGGGCGGCGTCTTCGCCGAGGTCGACCGGGCGATCTCCGAGCGCAGGCGGCTGTGGGTGCGCTACTACTCGCCCGCGCGCGACGAGCTCACCGAGCGCGAGGTCGACCCGATCCGGCTCTTCGCCGTCGGCCACACCTACATGGAGGCGTGGTGCCGGCTCTCCGAGGCGCGCCGCACCTTCCGCCTCGACCGGGTCGTCGAGATCCGGCTCCTCGACGAGCACGCCGCGCCGCCGGAGCTGGAGCTGCGCGACCTCTCCGAGGGGCTGGTCCAGCCCTCCGCCGACGACCCCGAGGTCGTGGTCGAGGTCGGCCCCGGCGGCCGGTGGGTCGCCGAGTACTACCCGCACGACCGGGCCGAGGAGCTGCCCGACGGCGGGCTGCGGATCACCCTGCGGACGCCGGACCCCGCCTCGCTGCGGAGGCTCGCCCTCCGGCTGGGCAGCGACGGGCGGATCGTCGAGCCGCGCGACCTCGCCGACAGTGCCCGGGAGGCGGCGACCGCCGCGCTCGCCGCGTACGAGGGCGTGTGACGTTCTCCGCTTCGCGGACGCTGTTGTGGGTGTAGAGCCGCGGACGCGGTCGTAGCAGTCGTGGCTGTGGCTCTGATTTCGGCTGTGGATGCAGTCGTAGACGTTGGTGTTGACGTAGCTGTTGCCGTAGAGAGATGAGGGAAATGTCCGTGATGCACGGTCTTGCGGCGACGATGGCCCCGGTCCTCTTCAAAGCGGCCTGCCCCGACTGCCGCTCCCGCTTCGAACTCTCCGCGAGCGCCCTGCGCCTCGCCATCGGCGCCAGCCGGCGTACGACCTTCTACTCCTTCACCTGCCCCGAGTGCGGCAGCTCCGTGCGCAAGCCTGCGGGCGAGCGGATCGTCGAGCTCCTCACCGGCGGCGGCGTCCGCACGCTGCGCCTCCACACCACCGTCTGAACGACCCGTACCCGCTCAAGGTCTAGGCTCTGCCCATGTTCTGGCCCATGCTCGCCATCGCCCTCGGCTTCCTCGGCATCGCCGTCCTCGGTGTCCTCGGCATCAAGGTGTTCCTGGAGGTACAGCGCCTCGGCCGTCAAGTGGCCCGCACCACAGAGCGGATCACCCAGGCCGCCGAAGAGCTCGAAACGGCCGCCGTGGGACTGGCCCGAACCGGCGAGACACTGCGCTGAGTCGGTGCCGTACGCTGCACGAAGCGGCCTAGGTCAGGGCTCGCGGTGCGCAATCGGGAGTATGCACGGGCATTGCCTCGCGTTTACTCCTGCGGGTTACGATCGCAGACAGCGCGGTGGCCGGACGCATGTCCGACCCGCCGGGCAAGCACTCCAATGTCGCCTCGGTGAAGAAGGTAAAAGCTATGGGTAGGCTCGGCCCCACCGAGATCATCCTCATTCTCGTCGTCATCATTCTCCTGTTCGGTGCCAAGAAGCTCCCGGACATGGCCCGCTCGCTGGGCAAGTCGGCCCGCATCCTCAAGAGCGAGGCCAAGGCGATGAAGTCGGACGACCAGCAGAGCGCCCCCGCCGACCCGCCGCACGCCGGAACCGGAGCGCAGGACGCGCAGCCCGCGCCGCGCACGATCCAGGCCGCTCCCGGCGACGTGACCAGCTCGCGTCCCGTGACCGAGCCGTCGGACACCACCAAGCGCTGACCCGGTCCGCCGCGGCCGCCGCACCGTGCGGCGGCTGCCGCACGAGATGAGGACGTGGGTTGCCCAAGTCTGCCCGCAAGCAGGAGAAGGATCCCGAGGGTCGGATGCCCCTCGTGGAGCACCTGCGCGAACTCCGCAACCGCATGGCGAAGGGACTCCTCGCCATCACCGCGGTGACGATCGTGGCCCTCGTGTACAGCGAGGAGCTGATGCAGTTCCTGTCGGATCCGGTGCCCAAGTGCCCACCCGGTGTCACCAGTGACGGCGGCAACTGCGCGCAGGTCGTCTTCAGCACGCTGATGGCCCCCTTCAGCACGACGATCCAGCTGTCGCTGACCGCGGGCCTCGTCATCGCCAGCCCCGTCTGGCTCTACCAGCTGTGGGCCTTCGTCGCGCCCGGACTGCACAAGAGCGAGAAGAAGTACACGTACGCCTTCGTCGGCGCAGCCGTGCCGCTGTTCTCCGCCGGTGCCTACCTCGCGTACCTGATCCTCCCCATCAGCGTGAAGGTGCTCATCAGCCTCACGCCCGCCGGCTCGGCGAACCTCCTCTCACTCGGCGACGTCCTCGACTTCACCCTGCGCATGGTGCTCGTCTTCGGCCTCGCCTTCGAGCTCCCGCTTGTCCTGGTGATGCTCAACCTCACCGGTGTCCTCACCGGCCGCCGCATGGCCGGCTGGTGGCGCGGCGTGATCATGGGCGTCTTCGTCTTCGGCGCCGTCATCACCCCCACCACCGACCCGATCGGCATGATCGCCCTCGCGGGACCCATCACGATCCTGTACTTCGGGGCCGTCGGCTTCTCGCTCCTCAACGACCGGCGGCGCAAGCGCAACAACCCCGACGCCGCACTCGACGACGACGAGGCCTCCGAGCTCGACCTCACCCCCGAGTCCGTCGGAGCCATCGAACCCGTCAGCGCCGGGCGGGCCCTGCCCGAGCAGGCCACCGGGCCGGGCGAGACCGGGGGCTCCGCCGCCCACCGGGTCAACGGTTACGACGACATCACCTGATCTTGTAGGGTCCCCCCAGACTCCGTCCGGGGGGACCCCCACATGACCAGCGACATCACCCTTTTCGTCAACCCCACCGCGGGCCGCGGCCGGGGCGCCCACGCCGCGCAGCCCGCCGCCCAGGCCCTCAGGGACGCCGGATTCTCCGTCCGCACCCTCCTCGGGCACGACGCCGAGGACGCCCTGCGGCGCGCCCGCGAGGCCGTCGAGGCCGGGACCGGCGCGCTCGTCGCCGTCGGCGGCGACGGCATGATCTCCCTCGCGCTCCAGGCCGTCGCCGGCACCCGCACGCCCCTCGGGGCCATCGCCGTCGGCACGGGGAACGACTTCGCCCGCACCCTCGGCCTGCCCGTCCGCGACCCGGCCGCCGCCGCCCGCGTCACCGCCGAGCTCCTCAAGGACACCGGCGGGCACGCGATGGACCTCGGGCGGATCACGGGGGCCGGCACCTCACGCTGGTTCGGCACCGTCCTCGCCTCCGGCTTCGACTCCCGCGTCAACGACCGCGGCAACCGCATGCGCCTGCCCGCGGGACGCTTCAAGTACGACCTCGCCATCCTCGCCGAGCTCGCCTCCTTCCGGCCCGTCCCCTACCGGCTGACCCTCGACGACGGCCGGGTCGTCGAGACCGACGCGACCCTCGTCGCCGTCGGCAACGGCACGTCCTACGGCGGCGGCATGCGCATCTGCGCCGAAGCCCGCACCGACGACGGACTCCTCGACGTCACCGTCGTCGGCCCCTGTTCCCGCGCCACCCTGATCAAGGTGTTCCCCCGCGTCTACCGCGGCACCCACCTCGACCACCCCGCGGTCACCACGTACCGGGTCCGTTCCCTCACGCTCGACGCCCCCGGAATCACCGGCTACGCCGACGGCGAGCCGCTCGGCCACCTGCCCCTCGCGGTGGAGTGCGTGCCCGGCGCGCTGCGCGTCCTGGCGCCTCCCGCACCCCCGTCGCCATTGCCCCGATAAAGATCGCGTCACTGTCACAGGTGGCGGGTAGGCTCGATGACAAGATGACAGAGGACCTCACACCAGCCGAAGCGTACGCAGCCGCGCTCGCCCGAAATGCCGAGCAGCGGACCGCGCTGGCCCCCTTCCGCGAGATGTACGGCTTCGATCTGGACCCCTTCCAGATCGAGGCCTGCAAGGCCCTCGAAGCGGGCAAGGGCGTGCTCGTCGCCGCGCCAACAGGCTCCGGCAAGACCATCGTCGGCGAGTTCGCCGTCCACCTCGCCCTCGGCCAGGGCCGCAAGTGCTTCTACACGACGCCCATCAAGGCGCTGTCGAACCAGAAGTACGCCGACCTCGTCAAGCGGTACGGCGCCGACAAGGTCGGCCTGCTCACCGGCGACAACAGTGTCAACGGTGACGCGCCGATCGTCGTCATGACCACCGAAGTCCTCCGCAACATGCTGTACGCGGGGTCCCAGGCCCTCTCCGGCCTCGGCTACGTCGTCATGGACGAGGTGCACTACCTCTCCGACCGCTTCCGTGGCGCCGTCTGGGAGGAAGTGATCATCCACCTCCCCGAATCCGTCACGCTCGTGTCGCTCTCGGCGACCGTGTCCAACGCCGAGGAGTTCGGCGACTGGCTCGACACCGTCCGCGGCGACACCGAGGTCATCGTCTCCGAGAGCCGTCCCGTCCCCCTCTGGCAGCACGTGCTGGCCGGACGCCGGATGTACGACCTCTTCGAGGAGGAGACCGACCACGGCGGCCGCGGCTCCGCCCGCCGTGAGGTCAACCCCGACCTCGTCCGCCTCGCCCGCACCGAGAACTCCACGTACAACCCGCGCGACCGGCGCCGCGGCAAGATGATCCGCGAGGCCGACCGCGAGCGCGAGCGCCGCCAGCGCTCCCGCATCTGGACCCCCGGCCGCCCCGAGGTCATCGAGCGCCTCGACGCCGAAGGGCTCCTGCCCGCCATCACCTTCATCTTCAGCCGCGCCGGCTGCGAGGCCGCCGTCCAGCAGTGCCTCTACGCCGGACTCCGCCTCAACAACGAAGAGGGACGTCTGCGCGTCCGCGAGATCGTCGAGGAGCGGACCGCCTCCATCCCCACCGAGGACCTCCACGTCCTCGGCTACTACGAGTGGCTCGAAGCGCTGGAGCGCGGCATCGCCGCCCACCACGCCGGCATGCTCCCCACCTTCAAGGAGGTCGTCGAGGAGCTCTTCGTCCGCGGCCTCGTGAAGGCCGTCTTCGCCACCGAGACCCTCGCCCTCGGCATCAACATGCCCGCGCGGTCCGTCGTCCTGGAGAAGCTCGTCAAGTGGAACGGCGAGCAGCACGCCGACATCACACCCGGCGAGTACACCCAGCTCACCGGCCGTGCAGGCCGCCGCGGCATCGACGTCGAAGGCCACGCCGTGGTCCTCTGGCAGCGCGGCTTCGACCCCGGGCACCTCGCCGGACTCGCCGGCACGCGTACGTACCCGCTGCGCTCCAGCTTCCGGCCTTCGTACAACATGGCGGTCAACCTCGTCGACCAGTTCGGCCGCCACCGCTCCCGCGAGCTCCTCGAAACGTCCTTCGCGCAGTTCCAGGCCGACCGCTCCGTCGTGGGCATCTCGCGCCAGGTGCAGAAGAACGAGGAGGGCCTTGAGGGCTACCGCGAGGGCATGACCTGCCACCTCGGCGACTTCGAGGAGTACGCGCGGCTCCGCCGCGACCTCAAGGACCGCGAGACGGAACTGGCCCGGCAGGGCGCCGCGCAGCGGCGTGCCCAGGCCGCCGGCTCGCTGGAGAAGCTCAAGCCGGGCGACGTCATCCACGTCCCCACCGGCAAGTTCGCCGGCCTCGCCCTCGTCCTCGACCCGGGCATCCCGGCGGGCCGGACCAACGGCCACCGCGGCTTCGAGCACCACGACGGACCCCGGCCCCTCGTCCTCACCGCGGAGCGGCAGGTCAAGAGGCTCGCCTCCATCGACTTCCCGGTCCCCGTCGAGGCGCTCGACCGCATGCGGATCCCCAAGTCCTTCAACCCCCGCTCCCCGCAGTCGCGCAGGGACCTCGCCACCGCGCTGCGGACCAAGGCCGGGCACATCAACCCCGAGCGGCACCACAAGCAGCGCTCGGCCGCAGCCGACGACCGCGAGATCGCCCGGCTGCGCACCGCGCTGCGTGCGCATCCCTGCCACGGCTGCGACGAGCGCGAGGACCACGCCCGCTGGGCCGAGCGCTACCACCGCCTCCAGCGCGACACGCAGCAGCTGGAGCGGCGCATCGAGGGCCGTACCAACACGATCGCCCGGACCTTCGACCGGATCGTCGCGCTCCTCACGGAGCTCGACTACCTGCGGGGCGACGAGGTCACGGACAACGGCAAGCGGCTGGCCCGGCTCTACGGCGAGCTCGACCTGCTCGCGAGCGAATGCCTCAGGGACGGCGTCTGGGAGGGCCTCACCCCGCCCGAACTCGCCGCCTGCGTCTCGGCGCTGGTCTTCGAATCGCGTCAGGCCGACGACGCCGTCGCGCCGAAGCTGCCCACGGGCAACGCCAAGGCGGCGCTCGGTGAGATGGTCCGGATCTGGGGGCGTCTCGACGCCCTTGAGGAGGAGTTCAAGATCAACCAGGCGGAGGGGGTCGGCCAGCGCGAGCCCGACCTCGGCTTCGCCTGGGCCGCCTATCAGTGGGCCTCCGACAAGAGTCTCGACGAGGTGCTCCGCGAGGCGGAGATGCCCGCCGGTGACTTCGTCCGCTGGTGCAAGCAGGTCATCGACGTCCTCGGACAGATCGCGGCCGCGGCGCCCAAGGAGAACAGCACGGTCTCCAAGAACGCCCGCAAGGCCGTGGACTCGCTGCTGCGGGGTGTGGTCGCCTACAGCTCGGTGGGCTGAGGCTCCGGTTCCCTTCTGCTTGCCTTCCGGCTCTCTTCCGGCCAGTGCCCGTGGCGATCGCGCCAAGGGCACTGGGCGTTCCGTCCCCTGTGCTCATGGTTGTCCACAGGCCGTTGTCCACAGGGGTGGCGCCCGGGTCGACCCTTCCGCTTGCATGGACTCGCACACGGGGAAGGCCAGTTGGGGAGGGGACGCGCATGACCATGCAAGCCGGTCCGGACGCCGGGGCACGCGGCGACACGGCACAGCCGACACCGGGCATCGTCGACGGCCCCCGAGGGGTACCCCTCCTCGGGAACCTGCCCGCCTTCGGCAAGGACCCCCTCGCCTTCTTCGAACAGCTGCGGGAGCGCGGCGACTTCGTCCGCTGGCGCTTCGGCCGCGGCCCCGCCCTCTTCATCGCCCACCCCGACACCGTCGGCGAACTCCTCACCGAGGTCGAGCGCACCTTCGACCAACCCGACCTCGGCATCGCCTTCCGCACGCTCCTGGGCAACGGGGTCGTCGTCGCCAAGGGCGCCGACTGGCGGCGCAAGCGGTCCCTCGTCCAGCCCTCGGTCCGCCCCAAGCAGGTCCGCTCGTACGCGGCGACCATGGCGGAATGCGCCGTCGCGCTCGCCGACCGGTGGACCGACGGGCAGCACATCGACATCAAGAAGGAGATGGCCGCCCTCACCCAACTCATCGCCGTCCGGACCATCTTCGGAGTCGACACCGCCGCCGACGCCGAGGCCATCGGCAAGGCCATGGACATCGCTCAACAGGAGATCGGCGCCGAGTTCAGCGGCATCGGAGCACTGCTGCCCGACTGGGTCCCCACGCCCGGGCGCACCCGCATCAAGCGCGCCACGGCCGTCATCGACGCCGAGGTCACCCGCGTCGTCTCCCGCCACCGCGACGGCGACACCGAGCGCCCGGACCTCCTCAGCCGGCTCCTCGCGGCCCGGGACGAGACCGGCGCCCGTCTTTCCGACCAGGAGATCCGGGACGAGACGGTGACGCTCTACATCGGGGGCCACGAGACGACCAGTTCGACCCTCGTCTGGGCCTGGCACCTGCTCTCCCGCAACCCGCGGGTCCGCGAGGCCCTCACGGAGGAGCTCGACCGGGTCCTCGCCGACCACGAGCCCGGCTACGACGACTACGCCTCCCTCACCTACACCCAGGCCGTGGTCAAGGAGACCCTCCGTCTCTATCCGACGATCTGGCTCATCACCGGCATCGCCAAGGAGGGCGCCACTCTCGGCGGGACGCCCGTGCCCGTCGGCACCCGCGTCTGGTCCAGCCAGTGGGCCACGCAGCGCGATCCCCGCTGGTACGGCGACGCCGAGGCCTTCCGCCCCGAGCGGTGGCTCACCGGAGAGGACGGCCAACCGGCCGAGGAGATACCGGAGTACGCCTGGTTCCCCTTCGGCGGCGGCCCCCGCGTCTGCCTCGGCACCCGCTTCGCCCTCGTCGAGGCCGTCCTGGTGCTGGCGGTCCTCGCCCGCCGCTACCACCTGGACCTCACGACCGACGAGATACGCCCGGTCCCGAGCCTCACCCTCCAGCCGGACCGCGACGTCCTGGCCACGGTCCGCGCGCGGAACTGACGTCTGCAGGGCCGGGGGTGGCCCGGAGGGGTCGTGTCGGGGTCGGGGTCGGGGCCGGGGTGGGAGTGTCGGGGTCCGATATCGTCGCCGGATGTCTGAAGATCCCGAGAAGTTCGACACCGCGATGGCCGCCTGGCAGGAGTGGCAGGAAGCCCCCTGGGGCCGTCTCCGCTACACGGTCGCCGAGGCGAACCTTGCCCGCCACCTCGACGACCAGGACGGCGGTCGGCCCCTGCGGATCCTCGACCTGGCGGGCGGCGACGGCGGCGACGCGCTGCGCCTCGCCGCCCGGGGGCACCACGTCACGCTCGTCGACTACGCACCGGCCATGCTGGCCGCCGCGGCCGAACGGGCGGTGGCGGCAGGCCTGTCGGAACGGGTGACGCGCGTCCGCGCCGACGTGACCGCCCTGCCGGCCGACCTCGCGGCCGGCGAGTTCGACGTGGTGCTGTGCCACAACCTCCTGCAGTACGTGGACGACGTGCCGAGCACCCTGGCCGTGGCGCTCGCGCCACTGAAGGACGGAGGACTGTTCTCCCTGATGGCGATCAACCGGCACTCGGCGCCTCTGAACATCGCCGTCCGGCAGATGGATCCGGCGGCGGCGCTGGCCGCACTCGACGACGACCGGCTCCGGACCTCGATGTTCGACGCGGAGCTGACGCTCCACACGGCGGAGGAGGTCATCCCGGTCCTCCAGGGCCTCGGGTGCAGGGACGTACGGCACTACGGCATCCGCACCTTCTGCGACTACATCACCGACGACGCCCGCAAGTACGACAAGGAGTACTACGACGAACTGGAGCGCCTGGAGCTCGCCACCACCGCGCGACCCCCGTTCCCGCACACGGCCCGGCTCTTCCAGCTGACGGCCCGGAAGGGGACCGCCTGACCCTGGGCCCGTCCGGCGGATGAGGCCCGGAGAGGCCGGGGCCCTAGGTCCTGGCCGTGCGCCGGGTCTTCCAGGCCCGTATGGCCAGGAAGAGGGGCAGGGCGATGGGGGAGAGGAGGATCGTCAGGAGGAGCAAGGGGGCCATCAGGAAGGGGGAGAGAGCGAGGCGGCGGGCCTCGCGGTACATCCACTGGCCGAGGAGCAGGTCCCAGGCGAGGATCTGGGCCCAGACCGCGGCGGCGCCGTTCGCGAGCGCCGTCAGTTCGCGGAAGGTGTCGATGTCGGGGCTGCTGACCGCCGTCCACAGCTCCGGCAGGACCGGGGCGGCCAGGACGGCCCAGACCGCGAGGAGCGGGAGGACGGTCAGCGGCGACGCGGCGACGCGTTCGGTGATCCGCCAGGCCGGCGCGACGATCAGCAGGAGCCAGACCGGCGCCGCGAGGAAGAACGTCAGCTCGAAGAGGAAGCCGGTCACGCCAGGACCTCCTCGGTAGGGGACGGGGCGGGGGTGCGGAGGGAGAGTGCCGTGGCGGCGGCGCCGAGCAGCGCGATCGCTCCCGACGCGGCGAGTGTCACGCCGTCCGGTGAGAACAGGGCCTGGCCGCGCAGCGCCTGCCAGGTGAGGAGGACGAAGGTCGCCGCGTACACCCCCGCGGCGGTCAGCGTGAGCCGGAGGCGGACCCGCTCGTCGGCGAGCCGGGCGAAGCGCGGTGCGAGAGCGGTCAGGACGATCAGGAGCAGCGGGAGCAGCTGGAGTGCGTGCATGCCGAAGAAGTGAGGGATGCGCAGGTCGCCGCCGGTGGTCGACCAGCCGGTCAGCGGCATCGAGGGGCCGCCGTCCGGGACGCCGACGCTGTGGGCGCCACTGATCGGGGAGTCGTCGACCGCCAGCTGTTCCGGGGTCGGAGACGTCATCAGGAAGCCCACGGCGGCGCCCGCGAGGGCGATGAGCGAGGAGAGGCGGACGGCCCAGGCGGTGGCGCGGTCGAGGAGCCGGGCGCGCAGCAGGAGTACCGCGATGACCAGGGCGCTCAGCCACAGGACGGCGATGCTGGCTCCCATGACCGAGAAGACGGCGCTGTCGAAGGGCGTCGCGTGGTTGAAGTGGCTCTGGGTGCCGCGGACCACCTGGAGGGTGATGAGCACCATCTCGGCCGTCAAAGTGCCGGCGACGACGGTTCCGGCCCACCAGCCGACGCGGTGGGCGCGGGAGGCCGGGGCGAGCAGGGAGAGCATCCAGGCGAGCGAGAGCGTGTAGGCGACCAACGAGACCGAGAACTTGAACGGCTTGGTCCAGATCGGCACGCCCACCAGGATCCGGTCGTCGACGAGCAGGCCGACGGCGGAGACGAGCGCGAGGACGACCATCGATCCGGCGAACCAGACCAGCGGGCGGTGCAGCCGGGTCAGTGCGCGCAGCGGGCCGAGCGGGCCGACCGGGGTCGGGTCGGGTGAGGTCGTGCTGGACGAGGTCGTGCTGGGTGAGGACATACGGATCCCCCCGTGGGAAAGTATAGATAGTGGCACTCGCCACTATCTGATAGCGCCACTATCTATGATGGGGGTGTCGGTCGGCAAGGCCGCCGAAGAACCGGGAAGGTGAATACGCGGTGCGCATCGGAGAGTTGAGTCGCAGGACCGGGGTGTCCGTGCCGACGATCAAGTTCTACGTACGGGAAGGGCTGCTGCCGGCCGGCGAGCTGACGAGCCCGAACCAGGCCTCGTACGGGGAGACGCACGTCCAGCGCCTCCGGCTGATCCGGGCGCTCCTCGACGTGGGCGGACTGTCCGTCGCGGGGATCCGCGACGTCATCGTGGCGATCGACGACCCCGAGCGGCCGGTGCACAAGGTGCTGGGCACCGCGGCGAGCCGGATCGTGCCGCGCTACGACCGCGAGCAGGACGCCGGGATCGAGGAGGCGCGCAAGAGCGTCGCGGAGCTGATCGCCGCGCGCGGCTGGACCGCCTATCCGGACAACCCGGCGGGGGAGGCGCTGGCGACGGCCCTCGCGGCCCTCGAAGACGTCGGCCACGGCGGCTTCGCCGAGGTCCTGGACACCTACGCGGACGCGGCGGAGCGGGTGGCGCGGGCGGACCTGGAGTACGTGGCGCACCATGTGGCGCGCGAGGAGCTCGTGGAGAGCGTCGTCGTCGGCACGGTCCTCGGCGACGCGATCTTCGCGGCGATGCGGCGGCTGGCCCACGTGGACGCCTCGCACCGCGCCTTCGGCCGCGCGACGTAACGCCGAGGGGGGTGAGGGCTCCGGCCCCCACCCCCCCTCGTCAGGATCTGCGCGTCAGTTCTCCTGCTCGCGCTCCACCTGGTCGTTCCACTCGCGCTTGATCGCGCGCCACGCCTCGTCCGTCTTCCCCAGGCGCCAGTAGCCCGAGATCGACAGCCGCTCGCGCGCCACCCCGCGCTCCATCCGCAGGTGCCGGCGGAGGTCCTTCACGAAGCCCGCCTCGCCGTGGACGAAGGCGTGGACGTCGCCCGCCGGGAAGTCCAGCGCCCGCACGGCCTCGACGACGGCCTCGCCCGCCGGACGGTCGCCGCGGTGCAGCCATGTGACGTCCACACCGTCCGCCGTCGCGAACTTCTGCTCCTCCGCGGCGTCCGAGACCTCGATGAAGGCGTGCACCCGCGCCCCCGCGGGCAGTCGCTCAAGGGCCACCGCGATCGCCGGGAGCGCACTCTCGTCGCCCGCGAGCAGGTGCCAGTCCGCCGCAGCGTCCGGCGCGTAGCCGCCGCCCGGGCCGAGGAAGCGGATCGTCTCGCCCGCCTGGGCCCGCGCCGCCCAAGGACCCGCGAGGCCCTCGTCGCCGTGGACCACGAAGTCGACGGTCAGCTCGCGGTGGACCGCGTCCCACGCCCGCACCGTGTACGTCCGCGTCGTCGGCCACTGGTCCCGGGGGAACTCCTCCCGGATCCGGTCCATGTCGAACGGCTCCGGGTAGGCGACGCCCTCCGGCGCGAACAGCAGCTTCACGTAGTGGTCGGTGTACTCGCCGACCTCGAAGGCGTCGAGCCCGGGGCCTCCCAGGACGACCCGCACCATGTGCGGTGTGATCCGCTCGGTGCGCACCACGCGTGCTTCGGTGGCCTTCGGTGCCTTGCGGGCCGGCTGCTCTGCCACGAGGGGCTCTCCTGACTCGACGAACTTAGGTATGCCTAAGCTACACCCTGGAGCGGGGACGGCCCAGAGCGGTCAGCGTTCGAGTACCGGAAGCAGGCGCCCCACCGCCCCGCCGAGACCCCACCGCTTCACCAGCGCCGCCAGCGCCGCCGGATCGCGCGGCTCCGACGGCAGGGCCGGATCGAACGCCGGCAGCGGAACGTCGCCCGCCACCCGCACCACCGTCGGCGCCACGTCCAGATACGCGGCCGCCTCCACGATGCCGCGCCGCTTCGCCGGCGTCAGCTTCGACGTCCGGTCCTCCGCCGCCGCCCGCACCCCGGCCAGATCCCCGTACTCCGTGATCAGCTGCGCGGCCGTCTTCTCGCCGATGCCCTTCACCCCGGGCAGCCCGTCGCTCGCGTCCCCGCGCAGCGCCGCGAAGTCCGCGTACTGGTCGGGGCGCACGCCGTACTTCGTACGGATCAGCTCGTCGTCCACCAGGTCACAGTCGCCGACACCCTTGCGCGGATACAGCACGCGCACCCCGCACGCGTCGTCCACCAGCTGGAACAGGTCCCGGTCACCCGTGACGATGTCCACCGGCCCCGCGGCGCGCCCCGCCAGCGTCCCGATGACGTCATCCGCCTCGTACCCCGCGGACCCGACCCGGGCGATGCCGAGCGCCGCCAGCACGTCCTCGATCACCGGCACCTGCGGGGAGAGCGTGTCCGGGATCTCCTCCTCGTCCGGGCCCGTCTCCGTCTCCGCCGCCACCCGGTGCGCCTTGTACGAAGGAATCAGATCCACCCGCCACTGCGGCCGCCAGTCCTCGTCCCAGCAGGCCACCAGATCGTCGGGGCGGTGGTCCTGGACGAGCCGGGTGATGAAGTCGAGCAGTCCGCGGACGGCGTTCACCGGGGTGCCGTCGGGGGCCCGGACGGAGTCCGGCACACCGAAGTAGGCGCGGAAGTAGAGGCTGGCGGTGTCGAGGAGCATCAGGCGTCGCGTCACCGCTCCTATTTTAGGGCTCGGTTCGCCTCCGGGGCGCTCAAGCCGGGCTCACAGGGTCGACCGTGCTCGCCCCCTCCTTTTTTGGGGCTCGGTTCGCCTCCGGGGCGCTCCAGCCGGGCTCACACCCCCGACCGTGCTCGCCCCCTCCTTCGTCGGGGGCTCCGCGCGCTCGGAGGTGTTCCCCCGGCCGCGCCCCTTCGGCTCACTCGCCGGGTTCCGGGGGTGGGCGCACAGCGGTCGCCTCCGTTCGCCCGTGTTCCGGCCGTCCCGCCCCCCCACACGTGACCCCCGTCACCTTTGCGTTTGCACCCTGTGAAGGCGGGCAGGCGCGAGCCCGGAGCGGAACCCGGTACGGGGATTCAACAACGGAATCCCCGTACGCGACGGGCCGCGGGCCGATCCCGCCCGCTCCACGGCCCGGCCGCGCGGGGGTGGCGGGCCGTTCTCATTGCTACCCGTGAGGTCTATGTGTCCAGGCTCCAGGCCGACCACCTGTACAAGGTGTTCGGAAGACGAACCGATGAAGCCGTGCGGCGCCTCGCCGACGGCGCCGACCGCGACGAACTGCGCGCCGAAGGGACGACGGCCGCCGTCGTCGACGCCGGCTTCGTCGTCGAACCCGGTCAGATCTTCGTCGTGATGGGCCTGTCCGGCTCCGGGAAGTCCACCCTCCTCCGCATGCTCAACGGCCTGCTCGAACCCACCGCCGGACGGGTGCTCTTCGACGGCCGCGACCTGACCGCGCTCTCCCCCCGCGAGCTGCGCGCCGTCCGGGCCACCAAGATCAGCATGGTCTTCCAGCACTTCGCACTCTTCCCGCACCGAAACGTCCTGGAGAACGCCGCCTACGGCCTGGAGGTCCAGGGAGTCCCGCGCGCCGAGCGCGAGACCCGCGCCACCGAGGCCCTCGAACTGTGCGGCCTCGCCGGCTGGGAGAAGTCCTGGCCCGACGAGCTCTCCGGTGGCATGCAGCAGCGCGTCGGCCTCGCCCGCGCCCTCGCCACCGACGCCGACCTGCTCCTCATGGACGAGTCCTTCAGCGCGCTCGACCCGCTGATCCGCCGCGACATGCAGGACCAGCTCCTCGTGCTCCAGCAGCGGCTGAACAAGACCATCGTCTTCATCACCCACGACCTCAACGAGGCCATGCGCATCGGCGACCGCATCGCCGTCATGCGGGACGGCCGGATCGTCCAGCTCGGCACCGCCGAGGACATCCTCGTCCGCCCCGCCGACGACTACGTCGCCTCCTTCATCCAGGACGTCGACCGCTCGCGGGTCCTCACCGCCTCCGCCGTCATGACGGCGGGAGCCACCCCGGCCGACTGCCCCGCCGACTGCTCCTGCCGGACCGTCGGACCGGACACCCTCGTCGCCGACCTGTGCGCCGTCGCCGCCCTGGCCCCGCACCCCGTGACCGTCGAGGACTCCGAAGGCACCGTCCTCGGCGTCGTACCGACCGAACGCCTCCTCGGCGTCATGGGCGGACTTGCCGCCAAGGACATCGAGGAGCAGGAGGTGACCGCCCGTGCCTAGGCTTCCCCTCGGCGAGTGGGTCGACAGCTCCGTCGACTGGCTCCAGGCCCAGTTCTCCTGGCTCTTCGACGCCGTCAGCACCGGCGTCACCGGCCTCTACGACGGTATCGACGCCGTCCTGTCCGCACCGCAGCCGCTGCTCTTCGCCGGCATCCTCGCCGTCGTCGCCTGGTGGCTGCGCGGCCTCGCCGCCGGCGTCCTCGCCTTCGCGGGCTTCGCGCTCGTCGACTCGGTGCAGCTGTGGGACGAGGCGATGGCGACGCTCTCCCTCGTCCTCGTTGCCACCCTCGTCACCCTGGTCATCGCCGTACCGCTCGGCATCTGGGCGGCCCGCTCGAAGACCGTCAGCGCGGTCCTGCGGCCGGTCCTCGACTTCATGCAGACCATGCCCGCGATGGTCTACCTGATCCCCGGCATCATCTTCTTCGGCGTCGGCGTCGTCCCCGGCATCATCGCCACCATCGTCTTCGCGCTGCCCCCGGGCGTCCGGATGACCGAGCTCGGCATCCGCCAGGTCGACGGCGAACTCGTCGAGGCCGCCGAGGCCTTCGGCACCACCCCGCGCGACACCCTCCTGCGCGTGCAGCTCCCGCTCGCCCTGCCGACGATCATGGCGGGCGTCAACCAGGTCATCATGCTCGGCCTGTCCATGGTCGTCATCGCGGGCATGGTCGGCGGCGGCGGCCTCGGCGGCGCGGTCTACCGCGCCATCGGCAACGTCGACATCGGCCTCGGCTTCGAGGCCGGCGTCTCCATCGTCGTCCTCGCCATGTACCTCGACCGGATGACCGGCGCCCTCGGCCGCCAGGTCTCCCCGCTGGGCCGCCGCGCCGCCGCCAAGGCCCGCGCCGCGAGCGTCAAGCGCCCCGGCGCGAAGCTCTGGGCCCACCGCCCGCAGCCCGTCACCGCCCTCGTCGGCGTCGTCGTGCTCGCGCTCGTCGCCGGCGGCACGGGCTTCCTCGGCGGTTCCGGCGGGTCGACCTCGACCGCCGCCTCCGGCAAGAACAGCGGCCACGGCAAGAAGATCAGCATCGGCTACATCCCCTGGGACGAGGGCATCGCCTCCACGTACCTCTGGAAGGAGCTCCTGGAGCGCCGCGGCTACGAGGTCGACACCAAGCAGCTGGAGGCCGGCGCGCTCTACACCGGCCTGGCCGGCGGGCAGCTCGACTTCCAGACCGACGCCTGGCTGCCCGTCACCCACGAGCAGTACTGGGAGAAGTACAAGAACAAGCTGGAGGACCTCGGCTCCTGGTACGGCCCCACCTCGCTCGAGCTCGCCGTCCCCTCGTACGTGAAGGGCGTCGACTCCCTCGACGACCTCAAGGGCAAGGCCGGACAGTTCAAGGGCCGGATCGTCGGCATCGAGCCCAGCGCCGGAATGATGGGCATCCTCAAGGACAAGGTCCTTAAGGAGTACGGCCTGGAGGGCGAGTACAAGGTCGTCGACGGTTCCACGCCCGGCATGCTCGCCGAGCTGAAGCGCGCGTACGAGCGCAAGGAGCCCGTCGTCGTCACCCTCTGGTCCCCGCACTGGGCCTACTCCGCCCACGACCTGAAGAAGCTCACCGACCCCAAGGGCACCTGGGGCAAGGGCGACGGCGTCCACACCCTCGCCCGCAAGGGCTTCGCCGCCGACAACCCCGAGGTCGGCGCCTGGCTGAAGAACTTCGAGCTCACCGAGAAGCAGCTCACGGACCTCGAAGCCGTCATCCAGGAGACCGGCAAGGGCAAGGAACAGCAGGCCGTCCGCGTCTGGCTGGACCGCAACCCCGGCCTCGCGGAGAAGCTCGCCCCGCAGTAGCACCCGGCGGACCGGGATTCGTTCCTGTCCGGAAAGGGGTGGTCGCCGAGTGTATTCGGCGGCCACCCCTTTTCGTCACGACGCGAAACCCGGAGCCAAAGCTGCGTAAGGTTCAGGTAACCGACCGGTACGCGGTCCGAGGAAACGCGACGCGCACGAGGCACACGAGGCACGAGGGAGGGAGCCGACATGGACGAGAAGGAAGCACCCCGCGTGGGCGCGGCCGTCAAGAGACGCCGGCGAGCGCTCCAGCTCACCCTGGCCGTCGTCGCCTCCCGCAGCGGTCTCTCCGTGCCCTTCCTCAGCCAGGTCGAGAACGAGCGCGCCCGGCCCAGCCGCCGCTCCCTCGAGCTCGTCGCCGAGGCCCTGGAGACCACCGCGGGTGAGCTCCTCGCCGTCGCCGAGGCCTCCCGCACCGTCGACGTCGTCCGCGCCGACGAGCGGTCCGCCTCGCTCCCCGAAGGAGTCCGCAGCCTCGTCCGCGGCCGCCACCAGCTGCACGCCCTGGAGTTCACCGGCGAGCAGGACGCGGGCCGCGAATTCCAGCACCGGAACGACGAGTTGCTGTACGTGGCCGACGGCGCCGCCGAGGTCGAGGCCGAGGGCCGCGCCCACCGGCTGGGCCGCGGCGACACGCTCTACCTCTCCGGAGGCGTACGCCACCGCTGGCGCGCCACCGAGCCCGGCACCCGCCTCCTCGTCGTCGCCGTCGCCGACCACGTCGAGGTCGAGGAGGAATGAGGACCGCAGGCACCGGTCCGCGGGTCGTCTCCCTCGTCCCCTCGCTGACGGAGGCCGTCGCCGTCTCCGCGCCCGGCGTCCTCGTCGCCGCGACGGAGTGGTGCAGCCACCCCGCCGGCCTCGACGTCGTACGCGTCGGCGGCACCAAGAACCCCGACGTCGCCACGATCACCGCGCTCCGGCCCGACCTCGTCCTCGCCAACGAGGAGGAGAACCGCGCCCCCGACCTCGCCGCCCTGCGGGCCGCCGGGCTCGACGTCCTCGTCACCGAGATCCGCACCCTCGACCAGGGCCTGCGCGAACTGGAGCGGGTCCTCGCCGCCTGCGGCGCGCCGCGGCGGCCCCGCTGGCTGGCCGAGGCCGAGGCCGCCTGGGAGTCCGTGACAACCCTGGACCCCGCGCCGGACGGCAGCCCGCTCACCGCCGTCGTACCGATCTGGCGCCGCCCCTGGATGGTCCTCGGCAGCGACACCTTCGCCGGCGACCTGCTCGGCCGCCTCGGCGTCCGCAACGCGTACGAGGAGCACCCCGAGCGCTATCCGCGGATCCCGCTCGACGAGCTCCGCGCCACCGCCCCCGACCTCGTCGTCCTGCCCGACGAGCCCTACCGCTTCACGCCGAACGACGGCCCCGAGGCCTTCCCCGGGACCGCCGCCGCCCTCGTCGACGGGCGTCTGCTCACCTGGTACGGGCCGTCACTGGCCGAGGCGCCGCGGGCGCTGTCCCGGGCGCTGTCCCGGGCCCTGCGAGCAGAGCACCGCTGAGCAGCCCGCGTACCGTGTGGAATCCGGCCACCAGCCAGGCCACCACGAGGAGCGCGTACAGGCCGACGGCGAGCCACCGGTAGGCGGCGAGACCGGTGTGCTGGGCGAGTCCCTCGGCGCCGGTCACGCAGGTCCCGACCGGGAAGGTGAACGCCCAGAAGGTCATCGCGAAGCCCATGCCCCGCCGCCGCGCCCGCAGCACCATCGCCCCGGCGAGTGCCAGCCACAGCAGGGCGAAGCCCATCACGGGCACCCCGTAGAGGACGGCGAAGGCGGCGAAGCCGTGCGCGTACGGCTCGGGCAGCACGCCGGGGGCCGCGTCGGCGAACTTGTTCGCGGCGGTCGTCGACTGGCCCAGGGGGCCGAGGACCAGGAAGAGCGTGGGAGTGAGCGCGAGCGGCAGCGGTCCGCCGGTCACGAGCCGGCCGAAGACCAGCGGCAGCATGACGAGCGTCGCGAGCAGGCTGAGCCCGAACATCGCGTAACAGGCGATCAGCAGCGTCTGCTGCGCCTGCCCGGCGGGCAGGTGGGGCACGAGCAGCGGGCCGAGCGCCGCGGAGACCATGGGGGCGACGACCGGCAGCAGCCACACCGGGGACGCGCTCTCGATCCGGTGGTGCACCACCATGAGGTACGGGACGGCCACCGCGGCCGCCAGGCCTGTCGCCGTGCCGGCCGTGAACAGGACGGTGTCGAGCGCCAGGGCCGCGGGGAGCCCGATCCAGTCCTGGCCCACGATCATCGCGCCGCCGCCCACGGCGAGCAGCGCCATCGAGAGGCAGCCGTAGAACGGCGCCATCGCGGGGTCCAGGAGATGGGCGCGGGCCTGGTCGCGGTGGTGGATCCAGTGCAGCGCGCGGGCGGAGACGAGGGCGAGCAGCATCGCGAGCGACAGCGCCCAGACCGCCGCGCAGAGGGCACGGAGACCGGGGACGTCCACCGGGAGGGCCGCGCCCGCGTTGGCGACGATGGCCGTCCCCATGACGGAGGCGTACCAGTTGGGTCCGAGGTGACGGACGGAACGGGCCGGGGAGGCGGGGGAGGCGTGGGCGGCCGGGGCGGCCGCGGAGGAGGCCGGGGCGGCCGGGTGTGCGCCGGGGGTGGTGGCGCGGGGGGCCTGACGGGGGGCCGTGCGGGGTGTTGCGAGGCTTGCCATGATCTCACCGTCGCGCCCTTTCTCCACGCTCACCAGGGATCTTGTGGCTATGACGTCATAAGCTGCCTTTATGAGCAGTGAGATACCAGGTCAGCACGGAGCACAGGGCGGAGAGCCGAGGCCGCACCTCTCCCACCGGGTCCCGGACCTCGGCGCGCTCGAACTGCTCATCGCCGTCGCCCGGCACGGCAGCCTCGGCGCGGCCGCCCGCGAGGTCGGGATCACCCAGCCCGCCGCGAGCAGCCGGATCCGCTCGATGGAGCGGCAGCTCGGCGTGGCCCTCGTCGACCGCTCGCCCCGCGGCTCGCGGCTCACCGACGCCGGCGCGCTCGTGACGGACTGGGCGCGCCGGATCGTCGAGGCCGCGGAGGCCTTCGACGTCGGCGCGCAGGCCCTGCGCGGACGACGCGACTCGCGGCTGCGGGTGGCCGCGTCCATGACCATCGCCGAGTACCTGCTGCCGGGCTGGCTGATCGCGCTGCGCGCCGAGCGCCCCGACACGGCTGTGTCGCTCCAGGCCGGGAACTCCGCGGCGGTCGCGCAACGGCTCTTCACGGGCGAGGCCGACGTCGGCTTCGTGGAGGGGCTCGCCGTGCCGGACGGGCTCGACGGGGTCGTCGTCGCGCACGACCGGCTCGCGCTCGTCGCCGCGCCCTCGCACCCCTGGGCCCGCCGCCGCGGCCCCCTGGACCCGGCGGAGCTGGCCGCGACCCCGCTGATCCTGCGGGAGCGCGGCTCGGGCACCCGGCAGGTCCTCGACGCGGCGCTCGCCGGCCACGGCGGTCTCGCCGAGCCGCTCCTCGAACTGGCCTCGACGACGGCCGTGAAGGCCGCCGCCGTCAGCGGGGCGGGCCCGGCCGTCCTCAGCGAACTCGCCATCACCGAGGAGCTGGCCTCCCGCCGCCTGGTCGCCATCCCCGTCGAGGGCGTGACGCTCCGCCGCGACCTGCGCGCGGTCTGGCCCGCCGGACACCGCCCGACGGGCCCGGCCCGCGATCTCCTCTCCCTGACCCGCGCCCGCCCGACGGGCTGAGGAGCCCCCAGGGGGTGTCCGGCCCGGGCTGAACACCCCCCAGGGGAGTCAGACGCCCGCCGCCCGGTGGGTGATCCGGCCGTCCAGGACCGTGAGGAGGACCGGCAGGTCCGGGAGCTCGGTCGCCGCCGTGGTGACCGGGCTGTCCGCGAAGACCGCGAGGTCGGCTCGGTGGCCGAGCGCGATCCGGCCCGCCTCGTGCTCCTCGCCCGCCGCGTACGCCGGTCCCGTCGTCATGCCCCGCAGCGCCTCCAGCGCCGTCAGCGCCTGCTCGGGCCCGTGCGGCGCCTGGCCGAGGTCGCGGCTGGGGCGGCGGTGCCGGGCGCCGGCCAGGACGCCGAGCGGCGGGAACGGCGCGATGGGCCAGTCGGAGCCGAGGACGACGGTCGCCCCCGAGTCCACCAGGTCGCGGCAGCGCCACGCACGGGACGCGCGCTCCTCGCCGAGGCGGCGCGACCAGTTGTCGGTGTGGTCGGCGCGGGTGAAGTCGCAGCAGTGGGTGGGCTGCATGGAGGCGACGACGCCGAGCTCCGCGAAGCGGCGCAGCGTGTCGTCCGGCACCGTCTCGATGTGCTCCACCCGGTGGCGTACCCGGAGCGCCGCGGAGGCCTGGGCCTTCTCGACGGAGTCGAGGACGTGCCGTACGGCCGCGTCCCCGATCGCGTGCGTCGCCGTGGCCACGCCCGCCCGGTGCAGTTCCCCGATGATCTCGGTGTACGCGGCGGGATCCGGCCAGAACGCGGCCGTGGACTCGCCGTGGTGATCGGGCCGCTCCAGCCACGCGGTGCCGTTGTCGATGGTCCCGTCCATGAAGAGCTTGACGCCCGCGACCCGCCACAGGGCGCCGCCCGTGCCCTGCTGCTCGATCAGGGTCCGCACCCCGTCCGCACCGGTGCCGGGCTGGCACCAGGGCGCGACGCGCAGCCGCAGCGGCAGCTCACCGGCGGCGTCGAGCTCGCCGTACAGCGCGAGGCTCTCGCCGTTGGCGTCCATGACGTGCCCGCCGGTCAGACCGGCCGCCGCCATCGACCGCAGGGCGGCCCCGAGCCACTCCCGGCGCTCCTCGCGCGTCGGCTTGGGGGCGACCCGCTCGACCAGCTCGCAGGCCGCGTCCTCCTGGAGCAGACCGGTCGGGCGGCCGTCCGCGTCACAGACGACCTCGGCGGAGGCCTGCGCGAAGGTACGCGGCCCGTCGACCCCGGCGAGTTCGAGCGCCCGGCGGCTGGCGAGCGCCGAGTGGGCGTCGAAGAGCAGCAGGAAGGCGGGCACCCCGTCGAGTACGGAGTCGAAGGGGGCGATCCCGACGGGCCGGTCGCCGAAGACGTTCGGGTCGAGGCCCCAGGCGAACAGCCACTCCCCGCGGGCGAGGCGGCGCACCTCGACGGCGAGCGCCTCCCGTACGTCGTCGAGGCCGGCGCAGCCCGAGAGGTCGAGGCCGCCGGTCAGCTCGGCGCCGGTGACGGGGTGGACGTGGCCGTCGACGAGACCGGGGGTGACGACCGCGCCCTTGAGGTCGACGACGGTCGTGGCGGGACCGGCGAGGGCGCGGATCTCGCGGTCGTCGCCGAGGGCGGAGATCCGGCCGTCGTCGGAGACGGCGAGCGCGGTCTGCGGCAGGAACGCCCCCGTGCCGGGGTCGAGCAGTCGGGCGGAGAGCAGGACGAGTCGGGTGGTGCGCACGGGTGCTCCAGGGAGGAGGGAGGTACGGGGGTGGGGAATGGGTACGGGGTGGGGGCGGGTCCGACGGACCCGGGCGGTTCGGCAGGTTAGGTCGGCTCCGGCGCTTCGGCCGTGTCGCCGGGCTGGACGGCCTCGGCCGGTTCGTCGGCGTCGGCGGCCTCCGTCTCCGCCCCCGCCGGTTCGACCAACGGCGTCACCTCGGTCAGGGCGCCGTACGCCAGGCCGAGTTCCCGTTCCGCCGTGGTGACGGCCATCCGGGTCACGGCCTCCGGCCGGTTGCTCCGGTCGGTGTTGGCGTGGGCGCCCAGGCCGTCGAGCACGACCAGGATGTGGATGGCCGCCGTCCGCGGGTCGTCCGTGCGGAACTCGCCCCGCTCGACGCCCTCGCGGATGAGCCCCTCAAGGCGGTCGTCGGAGGCGAGCTCCTGCTCGGCGACCCGGTCGCGCAGGACGGGCCGGTAGCGGCTGAGGTGCCGGGCGTTGATCCAGAGACGGCTGATGTCGTCGTACGCGTCGCCGGCCGAGAGGGCGAAGTAGCGCGCGAGGTACTGCGTGGGGGTCCCGTGCGGCCGGTCCGCGGGCAGCAGGGCGTCGAGCTCGCCGGTGGAGGCGACGCTGAAGGCCTCGCCCACCAGATCCTCCGCCGAGGGGAAGTAGTGGCTGATCAGACCGGGCCTGACAGCGAGCTCATCGGCGATCCGCCGCAGGGTGACGCACTCGAGCCCCTCGGTCAGGGCGACCCGGGCCGCGGTCTCCACGATCTCCGCCCGACGGGCTTCCGGTGATTTCCGAACTCGCTTGCGCTGGACGCTTGACGACATACCCGGGATGCTATTGAGTGTGCGACCAATAAGCAACCAGGCGGGCATCGAACGAGCGCCTGGTGGGCACCGCCAGCATCCGGAGGGCCGCATGGCTTCCACGATCCCCGACCCGATCCCCCGCTCCCAGGGGGGTCGGGCCACCCCGTCGGCCCCCGCCGACAGGCCCGGCCGCATCGAGGCCCACGGCATCGACCACATCCCCGACGACGAACGCCACGGACACCCCCGCGAGCTCTTCTCCGTGTGGGCCGCGGCCAACGTCAACTACCTCAGCCTCGTCATCGGCGGCGCCCTCGTCCTCATGGGCCTGACCCTCTGGCAGGCCGTCGCCGTGATCGTCGTCGGCAACCTCTTCTGGCTGCTCACCGGCCTCCTCGCCACCTCGGGACCCGCCGCGGGCGCGCCCAGCGAGGTGATCACCCGGGCCGTCTACGGCGTCATGGGCAACCGCGTGAACAACGCGGTCGGCGGCTGGCTCGTCTCCGTCTGCTACTTCGCGCTCAACCTCGCCGCCGCGGCGACCGCCGCCTTCGCCCTCGTCGAGAAGACCGGCATCACGGCGAACACCCCCGTCAAGGTGGCCGTGATCGTGGTCATCGCCGCGCTCACCCTGGCCATCAGCGTCTTCGGCCATGCCCTGATCGTCAGGCTGTACCTGCCGATAACGCTCGTCCTGACCGCGGCCTTCGCCGTCGTCGCGTTCGCCGTCCTGCGCCACGCCGACTTCTCGTACGCCCCCGCCGAAACGCTCAGCGGCGCCCCGCTCTGGACCCTCCTCGTCGCGGGCACCACGATGATCGCCTCGGGCCCGCTCTCGTACACCACGAGCGCCGACTTCTCCCGCTACCTGCCCCGCACGGCCTCGAAGAAGGCGATCGTCGCCTGGACCGCGCTCGGTGCCTTCCTGCCCAGCGTCGTGGTCTGCTCGCTCGGCGCGTTCGCCGCGACCGCCGTCGACATGAGCGACCCGCAGAACGCGCTCCAGACGATCCTGCCCGGCTGGTTCACCCCCGTCTTCCTGCTCGCGCTGGTCCTCGGCACCATCTCCATCAACGCCCTCACCGCCTACAGCGCCGGCCTCGCCCTCCAGGCCGTCGGCCTCCGCATCCGCCGTACCGTCAGCGTCCTCTTCGACGGCGCCGTCGCCGTGGCCCTGACCCTCTACGGGCTGCTCGTCTCCAACTTCCTCGACACCGTCAGCAACGCCCTCCAGGTCGTCGTGGTCCTGATCGGCCCCCTCATGGCCATCTACGCGACCGACATCGTGCTGCGCCGGTGCCGCTACGACGGCCTCGCGCTCGGGGACGAGACCCCCGCCGGCCCCTTCTGGTACACGGGAGGCGTCAACCTCGCGGGCGCCCTCGCCGTCCTGGCCGGCGTCACCTCGGCCGCCCTCTGCGTCAACACCCTCTACACCGGCCCCGTCGCCGCGGCCCTCGGCGGCCTGGACCTCTCCCTCCCCGTCGGCATGACCGTCGCCGCGGCGCTCTACGCCCTCCTCATGCGGAACGACTTCACCGTGCTCGCCGCCCGGGCGCGCGCATGAACGCCCGTACGGTCCTCCGGATCGGCGGGGACACACCGAAGCGACGCGGCGAGGACCGGGGCCGGCAGGCCCGCGACGGCATCGCCCGCTCCTGGAAGGTCTACGAGGAGCTCTTCGCCACCGTCGCCGCGGGCGAGTCGCGCAGCGTGCGGGACCTCGGGGTCCCCGCCCTCGCCCTGCGCACCGCCGACGCGACCCGGGCCTGGGCGCCCGAGCTCGTGGAGGAGATGGAAGGGGTCGCCGAGGGTGCCGGGATGCCGTTCTGGACGATCGCCGCGCTCAACGCGCGCACGGAGATCCTCGCCGAGGCGGGCGCCTCACGGGCGGGGGAGTGCTCCACCCTCGTCCGGACCGGCGACACCGGGGCCACCGGAGGTCAGTGCTGGGACTGGCACGAGGAGCTGGCCGACGCCTGGCACCTCCAGACCGTCACCGGCGACACCCGGGGCTTCGCGGGGATCACCGAGAACGGCATCCTCGCGAAGATCGGCGTCAACGACGCCGGGGTGGGCGTCCTCTTCAACATCCTGGGCCACTCGGGCGACGCCGCCACCGGCGTCCCCGTCCACCTCGTGGCCCGTCAGGTGCTGGGCACGGCCGGGTCGTTCTCCGAGGCGATCACCCTGCTCACAGCCGCGCCGGTCTCGGCCTCCACGGTCATCACCGTGGTCACGGCCGACCGCGCCGCCTCCGTCGAACTCGCCCCCGGCGGGTCCGCGGTCGTCACTCCGGACGACCGGGGCTGGCTGGTGCGCACGAACCACTTCCTCGACCCGGCCCTCGCCGCGGGCGAACTGCGCGGGCGCCGGGAGCCGGAGACGTACGACCGCCACCGCCTGCTCACCGCCCGCGTCCGCGAACACACCGGCCCGCTCGGCGCCGACGCGCTCGTGGGCCTGCTCGCCGCGCACCGGGACGACGGCGCGGAGGTGTGCTGCCACGCCCCCGCCGGAGGGACCCTCGGCGGCAGGTGGGCGACCCTGGCCACGGTCGCGGTCGACCCGGCGGAGCGGCGCCTCCTGGTGCACGACGGGGGGCCGTGCACGGCGAAACCGTCGACCTGGGCCCCTCTGGCGGCCCCGACGCGCTGACGGAGGGGCCGCGCGTCACCCCCCGGGGGCCCCGTCATCCCTGGGGGAGCCCCGGCAAGCCCGGGGGAGCCCCGCCACTCCCGGGCGAGCCTCCGTCATCCCCGCGGGAGCCCCGCCATCCCCAGGGGAGCCCCCGTCACCCCCCCCGAGGGACCCCGCCATCCCCGTGGGAGCCCGCCATCCCCGTGGGAGCCCCCGTCACCCCTGGGGAGCCTCCGCCCCCGCCGCCTCCACCAGTCCCCTCATCACCCGCAGGTCCTCGCCCATCTCCGGGTGCCACTGCACGCCGAGGGCCCAGGTGGGGGCGGGCAGTTCCACCGCCTCGACCGTGCCGTCCTCCGCGTGGGCCGAGACCGTGAGTCCGGCGCCCAGCCGGTCCACGGCCTGGTGGTGGTAGGTCGGGACCTCGGTCAGCTCGGGCACCAGGGAGGCGTACCGCGTGCCCGGCACCGGCTTGACCGCGTGCCGGCCGATCACCCCGACCGCCTCCACGTGCCCGTCCAGGTGCTGGACCAGCGTCCCGCCGAGGGCGACGTTCAGCAGCTGCATGCCCCGGCAGATCCCGAGCAGCGGCGTGCCCGAGGCCAGTGCCGCGTCGATCAGGGCCAGTTCCCAGGAGTCCCGGGCGCGGGCCGGCGGGCCGGTACGGGGGTCGGGCTCGGCCCCGTACCGTACGGGCTCGACGTCCGCCCCGCCCGCGACGACCAGACCGTCGAGCCGGGCCACGACCGCCGCCGCGGCGGCCGGCTCGTCCGGCGGCAGCATCACGGCGAGCCCCCCGCTCTCCCGGACGAGCCGCGGGTACGGCGCGGGGAGCAGCGCGGCCTGCATGTCCCACACCCCCCAACGGGCCTGGTCCAGGTAGGTGGTCACACCGATGAGCGGCTTGGACACGTGCTTCCTCCAGGAGCGTCGGTGACTCGGTGGGATGGATCAGTCGCGTGCGAGCTCGGCCTCGGCCGCGGCGAGTGCCGCGAACTCCTCCTCCGGCGCGCCGGCCACCAGATGGTGCCGACTGTAGAACGCGAAGTAGGCGAGAGCGATCACGTACACCCCGAGCGCCATGAACGCCGCCGTCCGGTCCACCAGGAAGGTCGCGACCAGCGCCGAGAGGGCGAGGACGAAGGCGACGGACGAGGTCACGATCCCGCCGGGCGTCCGGTACGGCCGGTGCAGGCCCGGCTCGCGGCGCCGCAGCACGATGTGGGAGAGCGCCATGAGGGCGTACGAGATGGTGGCGCCGAAGACCGCGATGTTCAGCATCCGCGCCCCGTTCCCGGTCCCGGCCGCGAGGGCGAAGCCGATCGCGCCCGGGATGAGCAGCCCCAGGTACGGCGACTTGCGGCGGCTGGTGAGGGAGAGGAAGCGGGGCAGGTAGCCGGCCCGGGAGAGGGCGAACAGCTGGCGCGATCCGGCGTAGATGAGGGAGAAGAAGGAGGCGACGAGGCCCGCGAGGCCCGCGTAGTTCACGAACCGGCTGAGCGCCGTCGGCTCCCCGTCGCCCTGGAGCGCCACGACGAGCGGGTTGCCCGCCTCCTGGACGGCCGCCGAGCCGCGCGCGCCGGTGGCGGCGAGGAAGGTCACGACGGCGAGCAGCACCAGGATCCCCATCGAGATCGCGAGCGCCCTCGGCATCGACCGCACCGGGTCCTTCGCCTCCTCGGCGGCGAGCGGCACGCCCTCCACCCCGAGGAAGAACCACATGCCGAAGGGGAACGCGGCCCAGATCCCGAGGAGCCCGAAGGGCAGCCAGGAGTTCGACCCGAAGGCCTCGTGGTCGACCGGGATGTCGTTCAGGCCGTCGACGTGGAAGTCGGTGAGCGCGCCGAGCGCGAAGACGACGAGCGCCGCGACCGCGATGGCCGTCACGATGAGGCTGAACCGCAGCGCCTCGCCGACGCCCCACAGGTGGATCCCGATGAAGAGCGCGAAGCAGACGAGGTAGACCGGCCAGCCGGACTCCAGGCCGAAGAGGCCGAGGGACTCGACGTAGTCGCCGATGAAGATGGAGATCGCGGCGGGCGCGAGGACGTACTCGATGAGAATCGCGGTGCCGGTGAGGAAGCCGCCCCAGGTGCCGAGCGCCCGGCGGGCGAAGCCGTAGCCGCCGCCCGCGGTGGGCAGGATGGCGGAGAGTTCGGCCAGCGCGAAGACCAGACAGGCGTACATCGCGCCCATGAGGACGGTGGCGACGGCGAGTCCGCCGAAGCCGCCCTTCGACAGGCCGATGTTCCAGCCGGAGAAGTCCCCGGAGACGACGTAGGCGACGCCGAGGCCGGTGAGCAGCAGCCAGCCGGCGCTGCCGCGGCGCAGCGCTCGGCGCGCCAGGTAGTCGTCCTTCGGTGGGGTGGTGCCGCCGGAGGCGTTTCCGGTGGTTTCGTCGAGCGTCATGGCAGCGTCAGCTCCCCGCAACGGGCCCAATGGATTGGAGCCATACCTTTGCGGCGCCCGTACGGGATGCGCAACCCCCGTGCGTTACTTTCGGGTTACGGCGTCGGGGCCCCGCTCACGTCAGGAACCCCCGCAGCAGCGCCGCCGTCCCCGCGCAGTGCTCCCGCATCACCTCGCGCGCCGCGTCCGCGTCCCCGTCGAGGACCGCCTCCACCAGCGCGGTGTGCTGGTGCTGGGAATGCTCCAGATTGCGTACGAGCAGGGGGATGCAGTCCAGGAGGTCGTTCACCGTCGCCCGCACGGCGGCGTACTGGGCGGTCAGCGTCGGCGAGCCGGAGAGCTCGGCGAGCGTGAGGTGGAGCAGGGTGTCCTGGCGGCGGTATTCGGCCAAAGGTGCGTCATGGGTCGCCGCCACGGCGGCCCGCAGCCGCTCGGCGCCCGCCGCGTCGAGCCCGTGGGCCGCGCAGAGCCCGGCGGCCCCCACCTCGAGTACCTCACGGAAGCGCAGGGTGTCCTCCATGTCGACCGAGGCGATCCGGCGGCGCAGCTCGTCCTCGTCGGCGGTCTGGACGCGGGGCAGGACGAACGTTCCGCCGTACCGGCCGCGCCGGCTCTCCACGAGCCCCTGCTCCTGGAGGACCTTGAGGACCTCGCGCAGGGTCACCCGGCTGATCCCCATCCGGTCGGCGAGCTCCCGCTCGGCGGGCAGCCGCTCCCCGCCGGGCACGAGGCCGAGCCGCACCACCTGGAGGATCTGCTGCAGCGCCTCCTCGAAGCCGTTGCCCGCCCGCACCGGCCGCAGCACGGGCGTCAGCCGGTCCGCCGATTCACTCGTACTGGCCACGTTCCTCGTTTCCCTTTCTCCAGCACTTCCCAAGCAATGGTCTTCGGCAATACCTTATGGCTCCCGGCAGGCCGAAGGAGGAGCAATCCCGTGGCAGACCGCACACCCCCGCTCACCGTCGAGGAGCTGCGCGCCCTCGTCGCGAGCGGCGAGATCGACACCGTCGTCCTGGCCTTCCCCGACATGCAGGGACGGCTCCAGGGCAAGCGGTTCGCCGCGCAGTTCTTCCTGGACGACGTCCTCGGCCACGGCACCGAGGGCTGCAACTATCTTCTGGCCGTCGACACCGAGATGAACACCGTCGAGGGCTACGAGATGTCCTCGTGGGACCGCGGCTACGGCGACTTCGCGATGCACCCCGACCTCACCACCCTCCGCCGCCTCCCCTGGAACGAGGCCACCGCCATGGTGACGGCCGACCTCGCCTGGGCCGACGGCACCCCGGTGGTCGCGGCCCCCCGCCAGATCCTCCGCCGCCAGCTGGAGCGCCTCGCCGAGCACGGCTTCACCGCCCACGTTGGCACGGAGCTCGAGTTCATCGTCTTCAACGACACCTACGAGCAGGCCTGGGACGCGAACTACCGCGACCTCACGCCCGCCAACCAGTACAACATCGACTACTCCGTCCTCGGCACCGGTCGCATCGAACCCCTCCTGCGCCGCATCCGCAACGAGATGACCGGCGCCGGACTCACCGTCGAGTCCGCCAAGGGCGAGTGCAACCCCGGCCAGCACGAGATCGCCTTCAAGTACGACGAAGCGCTCGTCACCTGCGACCGGCACGCCGTCTACAAGACGGGCGCCAAGGAGATCGCCGCCCAGGAGGGCTACTCGCTCACCTTCATGGCGAAGTACAACGAGCGCGAGGGCAACTCCTGTCACATCCACCTCTCCCTCCAGAACGCCGACGGAGAGAACGTGATGGCCGGGGACGACCGGCACGGCATGTCCGAGACCATGCGCCACTTCCTCGCCGGACAGCTCGCCGCGCTCCGCGACTTCTCCCTCCTCTACGCCCCGAACATCAACTCCTACAAGCGGTTCCAGCCCGGCTCCTTCGCCCCCACCGCGGTCGCCTGGGGCCACGACAACCGCACCTGCTCGCTCCGGGTCGTCGGCCACGGCCGCTCCACCCGCTTCGAGAACCGGCTGCCCGGCGGCGACGTCAACCCCTACCTCGCCGTCGCGGGCCTGGTCGCCGCCGGCCTGTACGGGATCGAGCAGCGCCTCGAACTCCCCGAGCCCTGCACCGGGAACGCCTACACCGCCGAGTACGCGCACGTCCCCACCACCCTGCGCGAGGCCGCCGAACTCTGGGAGACCAGCGAGATCGCCAAGGCCGCCTTCGGCGCCGAGGTCGTCGCCCACTACCGCAACATGGCCCGCGTCGAACTCGACGCCTTCGACGCCGCGGTGACCGACTGGGAACTCCGCCGCTCCTTCGAACGCCTCTGACCGACGCTTCACACGAAGGCCTCGCCTCTGACGAACGCCTCTGAACCGCCCGCTGCTGAGAGGAACGAGTTGCTCCAGGTACTGAACCCGGCGACGGAGGAGCTGGTCGCCACCGTCCCCGCCGCCACCGCGGCCGACGTCGACGCCGCCGTCGCGCGCGCCACCGCCGCCCAGCGCGGCTGGGCCGCCGCCGCGCCCGCCGACCGCGCCCGGCTGCTCCGCCGCTTCGCGGCCGTCGTCGACGAGCACGTCGAGGAACTCGCCCGCCTGGAGGTCACCGAGGCCGGCCACACCCTCGGCAACGCCCGCTGGGAGGCCGGCAACGTCCGCGACCTGCTGGACTTCGCCGCCGGGGGAGTGGAGCGCCTCAACGGCCGCCAGATCCCGGTGGCAGGCGGCCTCGACGTCACGATCCTCGAACCCCTCGGGGTCGTCGGCGTCATCGCCCCCTGGAACTTCCCCATGCCGATCGCCGCCTGGGCCACCGCACCCGCCCTCGCCGCCGGCAACGCGGTGCTCCTCAAGCCCGCCGAGACCACCCCCCTCACCGCACTCCGCCTCGCCGAACTCGCCCTGGAGGCGGGCCTGCCCGAAGGCCTCTTCCAGGTCCTCCCCGGCACGGGCCCCGTCGCGGGCAACGCCCTCGTCGAGCACCCCGGCATCGCGAAGATCGTCTTCACCGGCTCCACCCGGGTCGGAAAGTCGATCATGGCGAAGTGCGCCGACCAGGTGAAGCGGCTCACCCTCGAACTCGGCGGCAAGAGCCCCAACATCGTCTTCGCCGACGCCGACATCGAGGCGGCCGCCGCCGCGGCGCCGATGGCCTTCCTCGACAACAGCGGCCAGGACTGCTGCGCCCGCACCCGCATCCTCGTCGAGCGGAGCGCGTACGACCGCTTCCTGGAACTCCTCACCCCCGCCATCGAGGAGATCGTCGTCGGCGACCCCCTTGACGAGCGCACCCAGATGGGCCCGCTCATCTCCCGCGCCCAGCTCGACCGCGTCCGCTCGTACGTCACCGAGGACCTCCAGGGGATCCGCGGCAAGGCCCCCGAAGGCCCCGGCTTCTGGTTCCCGCCGACCGTCCTCACCGGCGTGCCCGAGGACGCCCCCTGCGCCGTCGAGGAGGTCTTCGGCCCGGTCGCCGTCGTCCTGCCCTTCGACGACGAGGCCGACGCGATCCGCCTCGCCAACGCCACCGAGTACGGCCTCTCCGGCTCGATCTGGACCCGGGACGTCGGTCGCGCCCTGCGCGCCTCCCGCGCCGTCCGGGCCGGGAACCTCTCCGTCAACTCCCACTCCAGCGTCCGCTACTGGACGCCGTTCGGCGGCTACCGACAGTCCGGCCTCGGCCGCGAACTGGGCCCCGACGCCCTGACCGCCTTCACCGAAACCAAGAACGTCTTCATCAGCACGGAGGCCTGAGCACCCATGACCAGCACCGAAACCGCGACATCTCCTGGGGGTTCCCCCCAGACCCCCGCGATCTGCCGCCGCCTGGTAGGCCGTACCGCCGTCATCACCGGAGCCGGCAGCGGCATCGGACTCGCCACCGCCCGGCGGCTCGCCTCCGAAGGCGCGAACGTCGTCTGCGGCGACATCGACGAGACCGCGGGCAAGGCCGCGGCGGAGGAGGTCGGCGGCACCTTCGTCAAGGTCGACGTCACCGACCCCGAGCAGGTCGAGGCGCTCTTCAGGACGGCCTTCGAGACGTACGGCTCCGTCGACATCGCCTTCAACAACGCCGGCATCTCGCCGCCCGACGACGACTCCATCCTGGAGACCGGCCTGGAGGCCTGGAAGCGCGTCCAGGACGTCAACCTCACCTCCGTCTACCTGTGCTGCAAGGCGGCCCTCCCCTACATGCGCCGCCAGGGCAAGGGCTCCATCATCAACACCGCCTCCTTCGTCGCGATCATGGGCGCGGCCACCAGCCAGATCTCGTACACGGCGTCCAAGGGCGGCGTCCTCGCGATGTCCCGCGAGCTGGGCGTCCAGTTCGCCCGCGAGGGCATCCGGGTCAACGCCCTCTGCCCGGGGCCGGTCAACACCCCGCTGCTCCAGGAGCTGTTCGCCAAGGACCCGGAGCGGGCCGCGCGCCGCCTCGTGCACATCCCGGTCGGGCGCTTCGCCGAGGCGGAGGAGATCGCCGCCGCCGTCGCGTTCCTCGCTAGCGACGACTCCTCGTTCGTCAACGCCAGCGACTTCCTCGTCGACGGCGGCATCTCGGGGGCGTACGTCACCCCGCTCTAGACCGCACTCCCTCCCCATCCCCCCACACCCCCCACCCGGCAGCCGGGCGTCGCAAGGCGCCCGGCTGTTCGGCATTCCAGAGCAGTCCGGCACAGCCCGGCACAGCCCGGATCAGTCCCGACAGGAGAGTGATGATCATGAACGACCGACTCCGTACGTCCGCGGCCGCCGCCGCCCTCGTCCTCGCGGCCACCGGCCTCGCCTCCGCGACGACCGGCCCCGCCTCCGCCACTCAGGCCGAGGCGAAGCCCGCCGGATGCCCCACCCTGAAGATCTCCGACGGCTGGTACGGCGAGAACAAGGCGCGCATCGACGCGCTGATCGCCGACCACTGCGGCGACAAGGGCAAGAAGCCCGTCGCGGTCTTCGACTGGGACAACACCGTCATCAAGAACGACGTCGGCGACGCCACCTTCTACTGGCTGCTGCGCAACGACCGCATACGCCCGCCCCGCAACGGCGACTGGTCCACCACCAGCCGCCACCTCACCCCCGACGCCGCGACCGCACTCGGCGAGGCCTGTCCCACCGGCGTCCGCACCCTCCCCACCGCCACCGACACCCGCTGCGCCGACGAGCTCCTCGCCGTCTACGGCTCGGGCGCCACCACCGGCGGGAAGACCGCCTTCGCCGGCCACGACCGCCGCCGCATGGAGCCCCAGTACGCCTGGCTGGCCCAGCTCCTGCGCGGCTGGACCACGCGCCAGGTCGAGTCCTTCGCCGCCGCGGCCCGCGCCGAGAACCTCGCCGCCCCGCAGGGCGCCACCCAGCAGGTCGGCACCGCCCGGGTCACCGGCTGGGTCCGCTACTACGACCAGCAGCGCGACCTCGTCCGCGCCCTCCGGGCCGCGGGCTTCGACGTCTGGATCGTCTCCGCCTCGCCCGAACCCGTCGTCGACGTCTGGGCGAAGGGCGTCGGCGTCGACCCCTCCCACGCGCTCGGCATCCGCAACACCACCGAGCGCGGCCGGCTCACCGCCCACCTCAAGGGCTGCGGCACGGTCCGGGACGGCGAGGACGAGATGATCACCTACATCGACGGCAAGCGCTGCTGGATCAACCAGGAGATCTTCGGCGTGCGCGGACCCGCCGCCGAGCGCGTCCAGCCGGCCTCCCGGCGCCAGGTGTTCGCCGCCGGGGACTCCGACACGGACATCTCCTTCCTGCGGGACGCGACCGGCCTGCGGCTCGTCCTCAACCGCAACAAGAACGAACTCATGTGCCGGGCGTACGAGAACGGCGACGGCCGTTGGGTCGTCAACCCCATGTTCATCGAGCCGAAGAAGCAGAAGGCGACGCCGTACCCCTGCGCCAGCACGGGCTACACGGCGGGCGACGGCACGGCGGAACCGGTCCGCCGGGCCGACGGCACGGTGATCCCGGACCAGCGGGACACCGTCTTCTAGACGCCCTCTACCAGCGCTCTGACCGCATGGGTTCGCCGGGCCGGTGGTCGTGGCGGTCGGATGCGCGGTGACGTCCGATCCGACCGCTGGAGGCCCGGTGGCCGAGCCTGTCCGTGCCGCCGGCACAACGCCAACGCCAGAGGAGAACGACTCAGGAGGCTGACGGTTCGATCTCCCCCGCGAAGACGATGACCTGGTCGATGAGGCTCCGCCGCAGATGGACGACGTCCGTTCCCGCCAGGCGGGGGCCTCCATCCGGCGTGCTGAAGACCCACTGGTACCGGGCCCACTCGTCCGGCATGTCCACCGCTGAGCAGCGCACCATCGTGCCGGTCCCCGCGGGGTGGCGCCGGATGTCCAGCACGAACCGCTCGACCGCCTCGATCCCCTCACTGCGGCCCAACGGTCCCCAGAAGACCACGTCCGAGGTGAGGGCCTGGGAGAGCAGCGCAGTCACATAGCTGTCGTCCGGGGCGTTGAAGGCGGAGATGAACGTGTCGATTGCGGACCGCGCGGTCTCTTCCTGCATGCACCAGTAATACCAGTCGCCTTGCGGACCGCGCTCGTCCCGTGAGCCGTCTCCCGACCACGGTGAACCATCCCCGGCCACACCACTGGACGGCCTCTTCTAGACGTCCTCGGCGGTGGGCCAGGGGACGTCGGTCTCGACGGCGGCCGTGTAGTCGACGCCGGGGACGGAGAAGCCGTAGAGCCGCCGGACCTCGTCGCCGAACCAGCCGAGGTCGGCGAGCCCGGTGATGCTGTCGCTGGTCGCGGTGGACCACCGCTCGGCGACGGCGTCCTGCACGGCCGGGGCGAGTTCCCACGTGTCGAGGCGGACCCGGCCCTCGTCGTCGAGGTCGAGGGGACGGACGCCGGTCAGCTGGTCCCACAGCTCCACCAGCTGACCGATCGGGGCCACCATGCCCTCGCCGAGGACACCGCGCAGCAGCCCGACGTACAGGGCGATGCCGGGAATGGCGGTGGAGGACTGGGTGACGGCGGCGGCGTTGACCGACGTCACGGCCCGGCCGCCCACGGTCTTGCCGAGGCGCTCGTCCAGCGTCCTCGCGGTGGCCTCCAGATGGGCCTTCGCGGCGCCGATCGTGCCCTGCCGGTAGATCGCGGCGGTGAGCGGCGAGCCGATGTAGGAGAGGGCGGCGGTGGTGAAGCCGTCGGCGAGCAGGGACCGGTCGGCAAGGAACGTGATCCATCGCTCCCAGTCGGTGCCGCCCATCACCGCCACGGTCTGCTCGATGTCGTCGCCCTCGGCCGGCTCGGTGGTCACCTCCGTCACCTCCGGGGCGCCGGACTCGTCGAAGACGAGGGTCTTGGTGGTGTACGGCGAGCCGACCGGCTTGAGCACCGAGGCGTACACCTCGCCGGTGTCCGGGTCCGTGCGGCGCGGCGCGGCCACCGAGTAGATCAGGTAGTCGAGCCGCCCCCCGAAGCGCTCGGTCAGGAGCTCGGCGACCTCCTCCTTCACCGCGTCGCCGAACGCGTCGCCGTTGAGGAAGACCATGTCCCGGCCGTGCTCCCGGGCGAGCCGGGCGGTGGCGGCGGTGCGGTACCAGCCGGCCGTGCCCGTACGCCGCGCGGGCGCCTTCTCGAAGCACACGCCGATGCCGCGGATCCCGACACGGGCCAGGCCCGCGATCGTGGCGGCCAGGCCGTATCCGGCGGACGAGCCGATGACCAGGGCCACCGGCCCCTCGCCCCCGCCCGGGGCGGCCACGGGGTCGGGGACGGCCTGCCACATCTCGTCCACCAGCCGCCGGCAGCCGTCGGGGTGGGAGTCGAGGAAGAGGAAGCCCCGGCTCTTGGGCGCGATGACGCGTTCGCTCATGGTGTGGTCCCCCAGATGTCGTTCACGGACGGGCCGGGGCGACCGCCGAGGCCACCCCGTCCCGCCAGTCTGGTGCCGTCCCGACGAGCGAAGTGATCTTGACCGACACAAGGATGCCGGGCCGGACTTGGAGGAATTCCACTAGCTTCACAGGAGGAAGGGGGCGCCTGTCCCCTCGCGATACGGTGCTGACATGTCTCGATCAGTCGAAACCGGATCAGTGTCGTCCCCCGTCACCGCGGACGACGTCGCCCTTGCCGTGCGGCTCGCCGTGGGCACCCTTCGGGACGCACCCGCGGAGGGGTGGGGCGGAAAGGCCGGTTCGCTGGAGTGGGACTGCTGGGAGACCGCCGAGCACCTCGCCAACGACCTGCTCTACTACGCCGTCCAGCTGGGACCGCAGAGCCCGCCGCTGGACACCCACGTGCCCATCGCGCTGAACCGGAAGAGGCCGGACGGACCCACGGTCTTCCTCTACGCGGAGCGGGACGCGGGTCCGGCCGGCCTGATTCAGGTGCTGGAGGCGTGCGGCGCGCTGCTGGTCGCCATGGTGCGCACCACCCCGCCCGAGGTCCGATCCCACCACGCCGCCGGGGTGTCGGACCCCGAAGGCTTCGCGGCGCTGGCGCTGCAGGAGACGCTGGTGCACATGCACGACCTGGCGGAAGGCCTCGGGCTTCCCTGGACCCCGCCCTCCGACCTCTGCTCGCGAGTGCTCGCCCGCCTGTTCCCCGAGGCTCCGGGCGGCGCGGACCCCTGGCTCACCCTGCTGTGGGCCACCGGCCGCGGCGAACTGCCGAGGCACCCGCGTCTCACGGGGTGGCGCTCGGACAGCACGCCGCGGTCATAGGAGCTCTGGCTCCCGCTCTTCCTCCAGCTCTATGAGCTAGAGGAAGGTCTGCCCTTCACCCCGGTAGGTCGGCACGGTGCCCGTGACCCGGTCGCCTTCGACCATCCTGATCTGATCGAACCGCTCGCACAGCTCGCCGGCCTTCGCGTGCCGGAACCACACCTTGTCGCCCATCCGCAGGTCGTCGGCCGGCGAACCGAGCAGCGGGGTCTGGACCTCGCCAGGACCCTCCTGCGGGTCGTACCGCAGCCCCTCCGGCAGATACGGCACGGGCAGCCGGTCCGGGCCCGCCACCCCGGACGCGGGATAGCCGCCCCCGAGCACGGTCACCACGCCCACGCCGGGGCGCCGCACGACGGGCTGCGCGAACAGCGCGGCCGGACGCCCGCTGAACGAGGTGTAGTTGTCGAAGAGCCGCGGCACGAAGAGCCCCGAACCGGCGGCGATCTCCGTCACCGCCTCCTCGGCGGCCGTGTGCTGGACGCTCCCGGTGCCGCCGCCGTTCACGAACTCCAGGTCCGGCGCCACCGCCCGTACGGCACGCACGACGGCCGCCCGGCGCTCCGCCAGCTCCCGGCGGGCGGCCGACTGCATGAGCCGGATCACCCGCGACCGCAGCGGCCGCCCCGCGACCGAGTCGCCGACGCCTGCGACGTGCCCCTCGTACGCCATGATCCCGACCAGCCGGAAACCCGGGCGCCGCACCACGGAACGCGCCAGCTCGGCCAACTGGGCGGGGGTGCGCAGCGGCGAGCGCCGCGCCCCGACCCGTACCCGCCCCCCGAGGACCTGGAGCGCCGTGTCCATCTCCAGGCAGACCCGGACCTCCTCCGCCCCGCCCGCACGGGAGGCGTCGATCAGATCGAGCTGAGCGACGTCGTCGACCATCACGGTCACGGCGGCGGCGAGCTTCGGATCCCGCGCGAGCTCCGCGAAGCCGGCACGGTCCGCCGACGGATACGCGAGCAGCACGTCGTCGAACCCGGCCCGCGCCAGCCACAGCGACTCGTCGAGCGTGAACGACATGATCCCGGCGAACCCGTCCATCGCGAGCACCCGCTCCAGGAGCGCGCGGCAGCGCACGGACTTGCTCGCGACACGGATCGGCTTTCCGGCGGCCCGGCGGACGAGGTCCGCGGCGTTGTCGTCGAATGCCTCAAGATCGACGATCGCCACGGGCGCGTCGAGATGAGCGGTGGCACGGTCGTAACGGGCCCGGTCGGCGGCGCGGGGAGTCATGGCCCGAGCTTGCCAGACAGGTATACGGGTGGGTAGCCCCCGACCACGGCCGCCCGGGTTCCCGTACGGCCGGGAACAGCCCGTAGAGTGACGGGCATTGTCGACACGAGCGGGGGGACGGGGATGACCGCGGAACACCCACGTCCCACGTCCCGCATCACCGACGCCCTCCTCCCGACCCCGCCGGCTCCCCCTGCCCCGGCAGTTCCTCCGGCCCCGGCAGTTCCCCCGGCCCCGACGGGCACCTCGGCACCGGCGACGACTCCCAAGCCGCCGACGGGCACTCCGGCACCCGCGATGCCCCAGAGAGCCCCGATGCCGGCGGCGGCCACTCCGGCACCTGCGACGCACATGACGGCTCCCAAGCCGCCGACAGCGGCGGGCAGCCCGGCGTCGCGGACCGCCCCCATGCCGGCGACGGGCAGCTCGGCATCCGCGATGCCTCAGAGCGCCGCGATGCCGGCGGCGGGCGCTCCGGCACCAGCGGCGCGCGCGACCGCCTCCAAGCCGCCGACGGCGGCGGGCAGCCCGGCATCCGCGCCGCCGGCGGGCACGCCACGCCCGGCCTCCCCGGAGGCCCCCGGGCGCCCCACGGCGAGCAAGACCCCGGCCCCCGCGCTTCCTACGGCACCGCCCGTTCCGAACGGTCTTGAGCGCCAGACAGCGACCGGCACCCCGCAGCCCGCGCCCCCGGCCGCTCCGCCGCGCCCTGCGCCAGCCGCAGTTCCGCCGACCCCCGCTCCGCCGCGCCCCGCCCCGGCCGCTGCTCCGAAGCCGCCTGCGGCGACGGGCACCCCGGCGCCCGCGTACCCGTCGGCCCCGCCCCGCCCGGCGTCGACCGCGACCCACCAGCCGCCCGCGGCGACCGCCGAGGCGCGCCGCGCGTCCGCGGCTCCGCGTGGGGCCGCCGGATCGGCGGCCTCCGCACCGCTGTCGTCCCGTCAGGCGCCCGTGCCCGCCCCCGCCTGGGCGTCGCCGCACGGCGCTGGTGACCTGCCCGAGGTGGAGACCACCACCCGGCTGCGGCCGATCCGCGACACGGCCCGCACGGCGCGGCCCGCCGCCACGCAGCCGAGGCCCGCGTACGGATACGCGACGGTCGGCGCCCTGCCGCCCGAGGCGCCCGTCGAGACCACCACCCGACTCCGGCCCGTACGCGAGCGCCGCACCGGACGCGTGCTCGCGGTCACGGCCTGCGTCGTCCTCGGGGTCGGGCTCATCGGCGGCGCCCTCGCCGGGATATGGCTGGCCGCCGCCGACCCGGCGCAGCCCGCCGAACCCGCCGGGTACTCCGAGGCGAAGGACCTGTGGCACAACGCCCCCGTCGACACCCTCTTCCCCCGCACCCTCGCGGGCCCCGGCGCGGGTCCCGGCTCCGCCGACCGCACCTGGACGCGGATCGTCGTCGCCCCGGACGCCGGCTGCTCGCCCGCCGTCCTCGCCAAGGGCCTGCTCGCCACCCTCACGCCGCTCGGCTGCGAGCGCGTCCTGCGCGCCACGTACACCGACGCCACCGCCAGCAGCGTGATCACCGTCGGCCTGGTCTTCACCCGCGCCGACGTCGGCGCGCAGCGCACCCTCGGCCAGGGCGGCCTCACCACCCGCCTCGGGGAGGACGTCCCCCCGGCCCTCTCCGGCGCCTCCACCGTCGCGGCCCGCTTCGGCGCCCGGCAGCGCGCGAGCTGGTGGCTGAGCGCCCCCGCCGACCTCCCCGTCGTGGTCACCGCCGTCGCCGGCTTCGCCGACGGCCGGGCCGTCGACCGCCCGCAGCCCGCCGACCGGGCCATGGCCCGCGGCCGTACCGACGCCACCGCCCAGTCCGGTCTCGGCCACGAGGCCAAGGGCATCACCGGGCGCTTCGAATCGCTGCTGCGCAAGACCGTCGCCGCGACCGTCAAGGAGAAGGAGAACGCCCGGTGACCGGCCCCACCCCCGCCCGGCCGACCCCGGCTCCTGAGGCGACCACCGCAGCCCAGGCGACGACCGCAGGCCAGGGGACGATCGCCGCCCAGGCGGCCACCGCCGCCCAGGCGACCACCGCCAACCCGGCGACCACCGCCACCCCGGCGACCGCCCCCGCCGGGGCGACCGCAGCCCCGGCGACGACCCCCGCCCCCCGGCCGACCACCACCCTCCGCGCCACCACCCCCCGCGCCACCACCGCCGTCCTCCTCGCCGCCCTCTTCTCCGTCCTGCCCGCGACCACCGCCCCCGCCCACGCCGACACCATCCGGGCCCGCCAGTGGGGCCTGGAGGCGATGCACACCGCGGAGGCCTGGCGTACCACCAAGGGCAAGGGCATCAAGGTCGCCGTGCTCGACACGGGCGTCGACGCCGGGCACCCGGACCTCGCCGGCTCCGTCCTCCCCGGCCACGACCTCATCGGCTTCGGCGCCTCCAAGGGCGACCGCGCCTGGGCCCGTCACGGCACCGCCATGGCCGGCATCATCGCCGGGCACGGACACGGGCCGGGCGACGAGAGCGGGGTCCTCGGCGTCGCCCCCGACGTCGAGATCCTGCCTGTCCGGGTCATCCTGGAAAGCAGCGACAAGGCCCGCGACAAGGCGCGCAAGACCCGCGGCACCGCCCTCGCGGAGGGCATCCGCTGGGCCGCCGACCACGGCGCCGACGTCATCAACCTCTCCCTCGGCGACGACTCCAAGTCCGCCCACCCCGACGCGGGCGAGGACGCCGCCGTCCAGTACGCCCTCGCCAAGGGCGTCTCCGTCGTCGCCTCCGCCGGCAACGGCGGCGAGAAGGGCGACCACATCTCGTACCCCGCGGCCTACCCCGGCGTGATCGCCGTCACCGCCGTCGACCGCTACGGCACCCACGCCTCGTTCTCCACCCGCCGCTGGTACGCCACGGTCAGCGCCCCCGGCCTCGAGATCGTCATCGCCGACCCCGACCGCCGCTACTACGAGGGCTGGGGCACCAGCGCCGCCGCCGCGTTCGTGTCCGGCGCCGTCGCCCTCGTCAGGTCCGCGCACCCCGACCTCACCCCGGCCCAGGTGAAGCAGCTCCTCATCGACACCGCCCGCAACCGCCCCAAGGGCGGCCGCAGCGACGCCAAGGGGTACGGGACGGTCGACCCGGCCGCCGCCATCGAGGCCGGGGCCGCGCGCAAGGGCGGCGACCCCAAGAACGCCACCGCCGGCTACCGGGGCCAGTACTTCGGCCCCGGCCCGACCCCCGCCGTCGAGGAGAGCCGTCCCCTCGGGCTGCTCGCCCCCGTCGCCGGCGGACTCGGCGCCCTGCTGCTCCTGGCCGCCTTCGCGCTCGGGCGCACCAAGCGCAACCGCTGAGGGCCGCCGCCGGCGACCCGGCGGACGGGACGGCGCCCGCCGACGGTTAGGCTCGGTGCGTGGCGCTCAAGAACATCCCGGACCCCGGTTTCTCCGACGACGACGGCACCGCCGACCCGCGGCTCGCCGCGGCCCTCGCGGCCTGGGCGGAGGACAGGACCGCGCACGGCCCGGTCCTCGACGCGCTCAAGGGCGCCCGGCTGCTCGTCCCCATCGTCGCCGTCCTCGGCGAGGTCGAGACGGACGAGAACGGCCTGCGGCGCGAGAAGACCAGCGACATGGCGGTCCCCACCCTCACCGCGGGCGACCGCCGCGCCCTGCCCGCCTTCACCTCGATCGCCTCGCTCGCCCTGTGGGACCCGGAGGCCCGGCCCGTGGCCGTCCCGCTCCACCAGGCGCTCCAGGCCGCCGCGCACGAGAAGGCCGACACCGTCGTCCTGGACCTCGCGGGCCCCGTGCCGTACCAGCTGTCGGGATCGGCGCTGCTCGCCCTCGCCGAGGGCCGCTCCAGCGCCGACCCGCTGGACGACCCGGCCGTACGGGAGGCCGTACGGGCCGCCGTCGCGGCCGAGCCCGCGGTCCTCCGCGCGCACCTGGGCCCCGGCACGGCCGACGGCACCCTCGCCCTGGTCCTGGACCGCGACGCCGCCCCGGCGGAGGCCGCCCAGCGCGTGGCCCGCGTCCTGGCCGCCGACGAAACACTGAGGGCCCGCCTGGTGCGGGGCCTCGACCTGGCACTGCTGCCGGCCTCGGCCACGCCTTTGGGCGAGCCCTTCTACGTGAAGCGGTAGGGAGTAAGTCCTAGCCGTACACCGGTCCGGTGTACTTCTCGCCAGGCCCCTGGCCCGGCTCGTCCGGGATCAGGGACGCCTCGCGGAAGGCGAGCTGGAGGGACTTCAGGCCGTCCCGCAGGGGAGCGGCGTGGAAGGAGGAGACCTCCGTCGCGCCGGCGTCCAGCAGGCCCGCGAGCGCGTGGACCAGCTTGCGGGCCTCGTCGAGGTCCTTGTACTTGTCGCCCTCCTCGGTGAGCCCGAGCTTCACCGCGGCGGCGCTCATCAGGTTGACGGCGACCGTCACGATCACCTCGACCGCGGGGACCTCCGCGATGTCGCGGGTCATGGCGTCGAAGTCGGGGGAGTCGGGGGAGTCCGCGGACTCGTTCTGGGGGGTCTCGCTCATGCCTCACACGATAAGCCGACCGGCACGTCTTCCTGTCGCCGCCGTCCCCGTTCGCGTATGGGCACGGGTGCTGCTAACCTTGTGTAACGACCGGCCGGACACCTGTGTGCCCGGCCCACAAGTGGAGGCTCCGTACTCCCACCTGACCACCCTCGCGGGTGGCGGGTCACCGGTCAGGTGGTGCCCATCGTTCCGTACGGACGATGGAACCGCCCGAGTTTGCGCCCCGCGGTTGACCGCGGCGGTGCTCCGGTATTTCCGTGGAGCCCCGCCTGTGTCCCGTCCGGGGCGTTTTTTACGTTCCGGTTCGGTTGGTTTCAGTGAAACAGACGTTGCGCGTCCGTCCGCCAGGCGGTCGCGTGGTGCTACCTAGGAGGATCCATCAGCGCCGAGCCCCGCATCAACGACAGGATTCGCGTTCCCGAGGTGCGACTTGTCGGACCCAGCGGCGAGCAGGTCGGGATTGTTCCGCTTGCCAAGGCCCTGGAGCTCGCACAGGAGTACGACCTCGACCTGGTCGAGGTCGCGGCGAACGCCCGTCCGCCCGTGTGCAAGCTCATGGACTACGGGAAGTTCAAGTACGAGTCGGCCATGAAGGCCCGTGAGGCGCGCAAGAACCAGGCGCACACGGTCATCAAGGAGATGAAGCTCCGGCCGAAGATCGACCCGCACGACTACGACACCAAGAAGGGTCACGTCGTCCGGTTCCTCAAGCAGGGCGACAAGGTCAAGATCACGATCATGTTCCGTGGTCGTGAGCAGTCCCGCCCCGAGCTTGGATTCCGGCTGCTTCAGCGGCTGGCGTCGGACGTCGAGGAGCTTGGCTTCATCGAGTCCAACCCGAAGCAGGACGGCCGGAACATGATCATGGTTCTCGGCCCGCACAAGAAGAAGACCGAGGCCATGGCCGAGGCGCGTGAGGCCCAGGCCGCGCGCAAGGCCGAGCGCCAGGGCGTCGCCGCCGACGAGGCGTTCGACGAGGTCGAGGCCACCGACGCTCCGGTCGAGGCGGCTGAGGCCACCGACGCTCCGGTCGCCGAGGCCCCGGCCGACGCTCCGGTCGAGAACCCCGAGGCGTGACCCGACGGGCTGCCATCCAGGCAGCCCCGGGACCCGCCCGGAACCACCAAACGAAGAATTGACGCTCCCGGCAGTCCGGTGTTCACACCGGGGGAGCGCCACTGACGAGGAGATACGGCGCGATGCCGAAGAACAAGACGCACTCCGGTGCCAAGAAGCGCTTCAAGGTCACCGGCACCGGCAAGATCATGCGCGAGCGTGCCGGCAAGCGCCACCTGCTCGAGCACAAGTCGTCCAAGCTGACGCGTCGCCTCACCGGCAACGCCGAGATGGCCCCGGGTGACGCCGCCAAGATCAAGAAGATGCTGGGCATCTGATTTGATCTCCCGCCCTCGGCGACGGGGGCATCCGGCTCAGACCGGGATCCATTCGTTTTTCGGGTCGTGTGAGGACCACCACGACCCCGCTACAAGGAGTTAACAAGTGGCACGCGTCAAGCGGGCAGTCAACGCCCACAAGAAGCGCCGGGCGATCCTCGAGGCGGCCTCCGGCTACCGCGGTCAGCGTTCGCGCCTGTACCGCAAGGCCAAGGAGCAGGTCACCCACTCGCTGGTCTACAACTACAACGACCGCAAGAAGCGCAAGGGCGACTTCCGTCAGCTGTGGATCCAGCGCATCAACGCGGCTGCCCGTCTGAACGGCATGACGTACAACCGCCTCATCCAGGGTCTGAAGGCCGCCAACATCGAGGTGGACCGCAAGATCCTCGCCGAGCTGGCCGTCAACGACGCCAACGCGTTCGCCGCGCTGGTCGAGGTCGCGCAGAAGGCTCTGCCGGCCGACGTCAACGCCCCGAAGGCCGCCGCCTGATCTTCCAGGCCGCAGTACCTCTGCCCGGACCCGCAGGCGCGTGCGCCTGCGGGTCCGGGTGCGTCGGCCCCCGAAGTCGCCGTCCCCCTCGAAGAGAGAACCGCCGCACCTCATGGTCACCCCCGAGCTGATCTCCCCGCGTTCCCCGCGCGTCGTCGCCGCCCGGCGGCTCGCCAAGCGCAACTTCCGGGGCAAGGACCGCCTCTTCATCGCCGAGGGCCCGCAGGCCGTCCGTGAGGCCGTCGAGCACCGCGGGGCCGGCGGCGAACCCACCCTCGTCGAGCTCTTCACCACCGTCGAGGCCGCCGAGCGGTACGCCCCGATCATCGAGGCCGCCCTCGCCTCCGGAGCCCGCGTCCACCACGCCTCCGACGCCGTCCTCGCCGAGGTCTCCCAGACCGTCACCCCGCAGGGCATCGTCGGCGTCTGCCGCTTCCTGGACTCGCCCTTCGAGGAGATCGTCGCGGCCCGCCCCAAGCTGGTCGCCGTCCTCGCCCACGTACGCGACCCCGGGAACGCCGGCACCGTGCTGCGCTGCGCCGACGCCGCCGGGGCCGACGCCGTCGTCCTCACCGACGCCTCCGTCGACCTCTACAACCCCAAGTCCGTCCGCGCCTCCGTCGGCTCGCTCTTCCACCTCCCGGTCGCCGTCGGCGTCCCCGTGGAACAGGCCGTCGCCGGGCTCAAGAGCGCGGGCGTACGGATCCTCGCCGCCGACGGAGCGGGCCAGGACGACCTCGACGACGAACTCGACGCCGGCACCATGGGCGGGCCCACCGCCTGGATCTTCGGCAACGAGGCCTGGGGCCTGCCCGAGGAGACCAGGGCCCTCGCCGACGCCGTCGTCCGCGTCCCGATCCACGGCAAGGCCGAGAGCCTCAACCTCGCCACCGCGGCCGCCGTCTGCCTGTACGCCTCCGCCCGCGCCCAGCGCCCCCGAACCTCCGCCTGAGGGGTCCATTCCGGCCTCCGGGCCCAGTAGAGTGACGCACTCGGGGGCCCACTGCGCTACACGGAGGGGTGGGATACGGGGATGACGGTCGGCACGGACAGTCCCGCACAGGCACGGAGCGACGCGCCGCACGCCCCGGAGCCGCCCGCGGCCGACACCGCCTTCGCCGGACTCCACCCCGACGACCTGCCCGACGGGCTCGTCGTCGCCGACGAGACTGGCCGGGTCGTCTGCTTCAACGCCGCGGCAGGCCGCATCACCGCCGTACCCGCAGACCAGGCCCTCGGCCTCCCCCTCGACCAGGCCCTCCCCCTGGAGGACCTCAAGGGGCGCCGCTGGTGGACCCTGACCGACCCGTACGGCGGACTCGCCACCCGCCGCGGCCAGCCCGAGCGCAATCTGCTGCTCCCCGGCGGCCGCGAGGTCCTCGTCTCCGCCCGGTACGTCCGCGAGTACCCCACCGGCCCGGTCCGCCGCGTCGTGGTCTCCCTGCGCGGCACCGACGCCCGCCGCCGCACCGAGCGCAGCCACGCCGAGCTCATCGCCACCGTCGCCCACGAGCTGCGCTCCCCGCTGACCTCCGTCAAGGGCTTCACCGCGACCCTCCTCGACAAGTGGGAGCGGTTCACCGACGAGCAGAAGCGGCTCATGCTGGAGACCGTCGACGCCGACGCCGGCCGCATCAAGCGCCTCATCGCCGAGCTCCTCGACATCTCCCGGATCGACTCCGGCCGCCTTGAAGTGCGCCGCCAGCCCGTCGACCTCGCCGCCGCCATCGGCCGCCACATCCAGGTCCACACCACCGGCGGCCAGCCCCCGGACCGCTTCTTCGTGCGGATCAGGCCGCAGCTGCCCGCGCTGTGGGCCGACCCCGACAAGATCGACCAGATCCTCGGCAACCTCCTGGAAAACGCGGTGCGCCACGGCGAAGGAACCGTCACCATCGAGGTGGCACCCGGTACGGCGGGCGACGACGGAGAAGAGGGGACGGAGGTCACCGTGAGCGACGAGGGCCCCGGCATCCCCGAAGCGTCGATGAGCCGTGTCTTCACCCGCTTCTGGCGGGGCAGCAAACGCGGCGGCACCGGCCTCGGCCTCTACATCGTCAAGGGCATCGTCGAGGCCCACGGCGGCACCATCACCGTCGGACGGGGCCCCCGCGGCGGGGCCGAGTTCCGATTTACCCTGCCCGTCGGCACCCCGGCCCATCTCATCTGACGAGATCAGAGGCCGTCCGGTCCGCCCACGGGCTCATCACCGTCCGAGCGCCCCGTTAGACTCGACCTTTGGCACGTTTGCGCCCTTGTCGTCGAGCGGGGCCGCGCCCAGCCAGCCAAACGGAAGCACGGGAAGAGATGTCGGCACCGAATAAGTCGTACGACCCGGTCGAGGTCGAGGCCTTGAAACCGGAAGAGATCGAGCGCATGCGGGACGAGGCGCTCGCCGCCTTCGCGGCCGCCGGCGACCTCGACGCGCTCGCGCACGCGAAGACCGCGCACACCGGCGGCACCTCGCCGCTGGCGCTCGCCAACCGCGAGATCGGCGCCCTGCCCCCGCAGGCCAAGGCCGCCGCCGGAAAGGTCGTGGGCCAGGCCCGCGGCGCCGTCTCCAAGGCGCTCGCGGCCCGCCAGACCGAGCTGGAGGCCGAGCGGGACGCCCGCGTCCTCGTCGAGGAGGCCGTCGACGTCACCCTGCCGTACGACCGTGTCCCGGCCGGCGCCCGGCACCCGCTGACCACGCTCATGGAGCGCGTCGCGGACGTCTTCGTCTCCATGGGGTACGAGGTCGCCGAGGGCCCCGAGGTCGAGGCGGAGTGGTTCAACTTCGACGCCCTCAACTTCGTCCCGGACCACCCGGCGCGCCAGATGCAGGACACGTTCTTCATCCAGGGCCCCGAGGGCACCACGGGTGACGAGTCCGGCGTCGTCCTGCGCACGCACACCTCGCCGGTCCAGGCCCGCACCCTCCTCGACCGGGAGCCCCCGGTCTACGTGGTGTGCCCCGGCCGCGTCTACCGCACCGACGAGCTCGACGCCACGCACACCCCGGTCTTCCACCAGATCGAGCTGCTCGCCGTCGACGAGGGCCTGACCATGGCCGACCTCAAGGGCACCCTGGACCACATGGTCCAGGCGCTCTTCGGCCCGGACATGAAGACCCGGCTCCGCCCGAACTTCTTCCCCTTCACCGAGCCGTCCGCCGAGATGGACATGCTCTGCTACGTCTGCCGCGGCGAGTCCGTCGGCAACCCGGAGCGCCCCTGCCGCACCTGCGGCAGCGAGGGCTGGATCGAGCTCGGCGGCTGCGGCATGGTCAACCCGAAGGTGCTCGTAGCCTGCGGTGTGGACCCCGAGAAGTACAGCGGATTCGCCTTCGGGTTCGGCATCGAGCGGATGCTGATGTTCCGCCACAACGTCGACGACATGCGAGACATGGTCGAGGGTGACGTCCGGTTCACCCGACCGTTCGGGATGGAGATCTGATGCGGGTCCCGCTTTCTTGGCTGCGGGAGTACGTCGACCTGCCGGCGACGGAGACCGGCCGAGACGTCCAGGCCAAACTCATTTCGGCAGGCCTCGAGGTCGAGACCGTCGAGCAGCTCGGCACCGGCCTGACCGGTCCGCTGGTGGTCGGCAAGGTCCTCACCATCGAGGAGCTGACGGAGTTCAAAAAGCCCATCCGCTTCTGCACCGTCGACGTCGGCCAGGCCAACGGCACCGACGAGCCCCAGGAGATCATCTGCGGCGCCCGGAACTTCGCCGTCGGCGACAAGGTCGTCGTGGCCCTGCCCGGCGCCGTCCTCCCCGGTGACTTCCGGATCGCCGAGCGCAAGACGTACGGCCGGGTGTCCCGCGGCATGATCTGCTCCGGCGACGAGCTGGGCATGGGCGACGACGGCACGCACGGCATCATCGTGCTCCCGCCGGAGTACGAGATCGGCATCGACGCCACCGTCCTCCTGGAGCTGTACGACGAGGTCCTCGACATCGCCGTCACCCCGGACCGCGGCTACTGCCTCTCGATGCGCGGCGTCGCCCGCGAGACCGCCACCGCGTACGGCCTGCCGCTGCGCGACCCGGCGCTCCTCGACGTGCCCGCGCCGAACGCGTACGGCTACCCGGTCCAGGTCTCCGACCCGATCGGCTGCGACCGCTTCACCGCGCGCACCGTCGTCGGCCTCGCGCCCGAGGCGCGCTCCCCGATCTGGCTGCAGCGCCGCCTGCAGAAGGCCGGCATGCGCCCGATCTCGCTGGCCGTGGACGTCACCAACTACGTCATGCTGGAGCTCGGCCAGCCGCTGCACGCCTACGACCGGAGCCGTCTCGACGGCCCCATCGGGGTGCGCCGCGCCGAGGCCGGCGAGAAGATCACCACCCTCGACGGCACCGTCCGCGTCCTGGACGCGGCGGACCTGGTCATCACCGACAACCGCGGTCCGATCGGCATCGCCGGCGTCATGGGCGGCGCCAACACGGAGATCGCCGACCCGGTGACCGACGCGGAGACCGGCTTCGTCACCGGCACCTCCGAGGTCGTCATCGAGGCCGCGCACTTCGACGCGATCTCGATCGCGCGCACGGCCCGCCGCCACAAGCTGTCCTCCGAGGCGTCCAAGCGCTTCGAGCGCGGCGTCGACCCGCAGGCCGCCGCCGCTGCCGCGCAGCGCACCGTCGACCTCCTCGTGCTGCTCGCGGGCGGTACGGCAGAGGCCGGCGTCACCGAGATCAGCGCCCCGTCCGCGCCGCGCACGATCGCCCTGCCGGCGAACCACCCGGACAAGGTCGCGGGCGTTGACTACGGCCGTGAGACCGTCGTCCGCCGCCTCCAGGAGGTCGGCTGCGACGTCTACGGCCAGGACGAGCTCGTCGTCACCGTGCCCTCGTGGCGCCCCGACCTCAACGAGCCGAACGACCTCGCCGAAGAGGTCATCCGCCTGGAGGGCTACGAGAACCTGCCCTCCACGCTGCCGAAGCCCCCGGCCGGCCGCGGGCTCACCGAGCGCCAGCGCACCCACCGCCGCGTGGGCCGCGCCCTGGCCGGCGCCGGTTACGTCGAGGCCCTGAACTACCCGTTCATCGGCGAGCAGGCCCTCGACAACCTCGGTCTCGACGCGGACGACGCCCGTCGCCGGCTCGTGACCCTGGTCAACCCGCTCTCGGACGAGGAGCCCGCGCTCCGTACGACGCTGCTCCCGGGCCTGCTCGGTGCGCTCCGCCGCAACGACAGCCGGGGCAGCCACGACTTGGCGCTCTTCGAGACCGGGCTCGTCTTCCGGCTCGAGGGCGCGCCCGGCGTCGCCGTCCGGCTCCCCGTCGACCGTCGCCCCACCGACGAGGAGGTCGCCGAGGTCAACGCCGCGCTGCCCCTGCAGCCGCGCCGCGCCGCGGTCGTCCTCGCCGGTGCGCGCGAGCAGGCCGGCTGGTGGGGCAAGGGCCGTCCGTCCGACTGGGCGGACGCGGTCGAGGCCGGCCGGACCGTGGCCGCCGAGGCCGGGGTCGAGCTGATCATCAGCGCCGACCAGCACGCTCCCTGGCACCCGGGCCGCTGCGCGGCCTTCCACGTCGAGGTCGACGGCGAGAAGGTCCTCGTCGGTCACGCCGGCGAGCTCCACCCGCGCGTCGTGAAGGCCTTCGGCCTCCCGGCCCGCAGCTGCGCCATGGAGATCGACCTGGACCTCCTGGAGAAGGCGAACGAGGGCCCCCTGAAGGCCCCCCGGATCTCCTCCTTCCCGGTGGCCACCCAGGACGTCGCCCTGGTCGTCGCCACGGAGGTCCCGTCCGCCGAGGTCGAGACCGCCCTCCGCGAGGGCGCAGGTGAACTCCTGGAGTCCATCCGCCTGTTCGACGTCTACACCGGTGACCAGCTCGACGAGGGCACCAAGTCCCTGGCGTACGCCCTGAAGTTCCGCGCCACGGACCGCACCCTCACCGTCGACGAGGCCAGCGCGGCCCGCGATGCGGCCGTCGCCCTGGCGTCCGAGCGCACGGGAGCCGTCCTGCGCGGCGCCTGACACGCACGAGCACGACACGGAGGGCCGCCCCGGGCACGTACCGGGGCGGCCCTCCGCCGTACCGGGAGCCGGACTCCGATCAGGCGGACCTCGGGCACCCGTGCGACGTGTCACCCGGCGGCGAGAGGCCCTCATGAGATCGTCCGCTGGTGGGCAATGATCCTCCGGACCACCAAGCGGAAATCCAGGACGCAGCCGAAGCGCCGCCGGAACTGGGCGTCCTCTTCGTCCACGGAATCGGCTCCCAGAAACGCGGCGACACACTGCTGCAGTGCGGCGAGCCGCTGCGCCTCTGGCTGAAGGAATGGCTGGCCGGCTCCCGGTCGTCGGGAGGCGTCGAGGACTTCGACGTCACGCTGTCGGGCACGCTCCTGCGGCGCGGCGACGAAGGCGCACGCGCCAGCACCCTGCTGACGGTCGAGGGGCGGACCGGAGACACGCACACCTCGCGGTCGTGGCTCCTGGCGGAGTCATGGTGGGCCGAGGACTTCCCCACACCGTCGTTCCGCACGCTCGCGAGATGGTCGCTCATGGCCGGGCCGTGGCTGGTGCAGCGGCACTTCAAGCTGAGGTTCGTCGGTTCGCCGCCGAAGAGCCTCGCGCAGGAACGGCGGGAGGCGCGCGACTTCGTCGCGAAGTACGTCCCCCAGGACAACACGATGCAGGACGTCTTCACGTTCCTGGCGTGGTGCCTTTCGTACATACTGCCCCCGCTGCGCCGGATCGCCGCCTACACGCTCTCCTTCGTCGTGGGCCTGGTCGCCCAGGTGGCCATCGCCCTGCTGGTGGTGCTCAGCGTCGTGCCCGCCCTGCGCGGGATCGTCCAGCGGATCCAGCTCCTGCTCTCGGAGTCGATCGGGGACAGCTTCGCGCTGACCGACCAGCCGCTCGTCTTCGATGCGATGGTCAGCCGCGTCCAGTCGGACGTCGAATGGCTCGCGGGGAGATGCGAGCGCGTGGCCGTGGTCGCGCATTCCCAGGGCGCTGCCATCGCGCATGCCGCGCTGCGCAGATCGCGGCCCGAGAACGTGTCCTTGTTCGTCACCTACGGCGCGGGAATCGCCAAGCTCTCCGCCATCCGCGGCCTCGACCTGGACCGAGCGGGCCTCAGCTTCGGTACGCGTCTTCTCGCGGTCCTCTCGCTGGCCGGCGGTGTCGCTCTCTGGTACGCGGACCGGGCCGTGTTCGCCATCGCTCCCGTCGTGGTGGCCCTCGCCCTCGGCCGGCTCTCCGAGAAGCTCCGCCCGCCGGACCCGGAACGTCCCGGCGCGCAGCTGGGGCTGCCCGAACTCGGCGAGTCCCTGCGCTGGATCGATCTCTTCGCCACGGCGGATCCCGTCCCCGAGGGGTCGCTGGCACGTCCTCCCCGCCGGGGCTTGATCTCCCAGCCCGTACACAACCGCGGGTCGAGCTTCTCCGACCACACGACGTACTGGCAGAACACCGAGGAGTTCGTGTCGAGAGTCAGCGCCGAACTGGCGCGGGAGGCCGGCTGGACGGAGTACGCACGGCTCACCGAGGCGGACCGGAAGATCACGGCCTCCGCCGAGCAAGCGCGGCGGAGCAGAACGGACATCCTCACCTTCGCACGGTGGATCCTGGGCATCGTGCTGGCCGGAGTGCCGTTCGTCTTGGGTGTGGAAGCGCTGGTCTACCTGGCCCGGAACACCGGCGACCTCGCGGCACGCGTGCCGGGCGTCGTCTCCGACTCGGCCCAGCGCGCCGTACAGGATTTCGCCAGGGACGATCTGGCGGGTCGGGTGCTCGGCGCCGTCGTCGCCGCCGTGGTCGTGACCGCCGTCTCCATGCTCGTCCTGCTGCCGACGTGGTGGGCCTGGGACGATCGGGCCCGTCGTGCCTTGGTGACGCGCCGACCCGCCGATCCGCGTGTTCCTTGGAGTGTGCGGCTGGCCATGTGCGTACCGCTCCTCGCGTGGATCCCCGTCGTCCGCCACGGTGGGGAGGCGGCCGCCGTCCTCGTGTTCTTCGCGGCCGTGCTCGTCCTGTCGATCCTGCTGCCGGGGGGCGACGCGGCCCGCGAGGCCGCAGCCATTCTCGTCGTCCACGCCCGGGGCACGCTTGAGCTGGAGCGTGCGTTCCGTCTGCCGCCGCGTTTCGAGCAGTCGAACCAGCTCGGACTGGACGTCAGCGACGAGACCGTATGGGGCGGCGGTGGTCCGACGGGAGAGCTTGCCCGCGTCGACCTCGGTACATGGCAAGTGCGCATGATGGATGTCGGTGAGCGGATCCATGCCGTCCGCGCCGGGCCGGACACCGTATGGGTGACGACCGACGACTCACTGGTACGGATCGACCCCGGCGCCGACGGTGCTCCTGGCGCCATCGTCGGTCGGCACCTGCTGGAGCCGGGCCTCGGCGATGTCGTCGAGGGCGAGGCAGGAGTGTTGTGGGTGGCGGCCGAGAGGTCGTCGACCGTGCTGCGCGTGGACTGTGGGACCGGACGGGTCGAAGCCGTCGTATCGGTGCCCGAGCAGCCTATGGGGATGATCGCCGTCGACGGCGATGTGTGGGTGCTCAGTCCGAAGAGCCAGACCCTGTCCCGGATCGATCCCCTGATGAACACGGTCGCCGAATCGTTCGACCTGCACGCCGTGCCGTTCGGCCGTCCGGTCGCCACGTCGGAGGCCATCTGGATCTACGACATGCAGGGTGCGCTCGTGCGCGTGGACCGGGGAGCACGTGTCGTCAGCAAGGTGGTCCGCACGCGTCGGCCGATGCTCGGCGGAATCGCCGCACACGCGGACGACGTCTGGTTCGTGGACGGCTGGAAGCAGCGTGCGATCGAAGTGATCGGCGGGGAGAAGGGGCGCGAACTGAACCTCAACGCCCGAGGACAGGAGATCGCGCTGACCAGCAGTCGGATCTGCACGGTGATCTGCGGAGGAGCCACATGACCGGTCAGGAGTCGCCTTCTCCGGACGGCGAGGCACGTTACGCGCGAGTGGTGGAGAACGAGCAGGCGTTGATGGCCACTCTGGAGCTCGTCCTGGAGGCGACCCACTTCACCGTCGGGCCCGGTGAGATCTTCGAGTACGAGCACGTCGCCGAACATGAGCGGTACGCCGAGATGGCGGTCTTCTGGTACTGGTGGACCGCGAATCTGATCTTCAACTCCACCGCGTACGAGTGGAAGACGGACTACGCCGACACGCTCGCCCACAACTTGGCGCTGAACGTTCCGGGCGTGGCGGAGATCATCAGCCGGCGCTGGGTCGAGTACGAGCACGACGACACGGAGACGGACAGGATCGCGAAGGCGGAGCTGGCCTTCCGCCGCACGCTCGCGCACATCGATCCCCGGGTACCGGTACCGGAGGTGGTCCAGGGCGATTTCGTCGCCGAGGCCGTCGGCTCGATCACCGCGCTCTTCCGGGAGCGCACGTCCTGGACCTGATCGCGCCCTCGGGGTGCGCAGCCCGACGGAATGTCCCTGTCTCCCCGCCGGGATCGGTCGCCTGCTCGTGGTTCGGGCACCCGTGCGCGTGGCGGAGCCCTGGCGAAAGGCAGCGCGCCGGGGGTGCTCACTCCTTCGGGTGAGATCGCCGGGGGGTGTTCCCCCGTGGCCCGTACGGTCGGCAGAATCGACGCGGCCGCAGGGGCGGACCTGTGGGCCGCAGGGCCTTCGGGCGCTGTCGGGGCTCGGGAAGGGCCGTGCATGATCCGTTCCAGGTCGTTGGTCTCGGCTGGCTCCCGGCTCCGCCGGCTGGCCCCGCTCGCTCTTCCCACCGCCTGGGGCGCGGTGGCCGTGGTGTGGAAGTTCGGCTGTCCGCTGGCCCGGCAGCCGGGGCTTCCCATGCGGATCGCCACCAGCGTCGTCTTCCTCACCGTCGGCACCGGGCTGCTCCTCGGTGTCCGGCGAGGCCTCGCGCGGGAGTTGGCCCGGGTGCGGGCCGTCGCCGACGCCACCCAGCAGGTGCTGCTCCGTCCTCCTCCGGCCCGGCTCGACGGACTGGCGCTTGCCGCCGGGCAGTTGTCGGCCTCGCGGGGGGCGTCCGTCGGCGGGGACCTGTACGAGGCGGTGGCCACCCCGTACGGCGTGCGGATCGTCGTCGGGGACGTGCGGGGGCACGGGCTCGCCGCGCTCGGCGCCGTGGTCGCCGTTCTGGGGAGCTTCCGTGAGGCCGCCCACGACGAAGCCGAACTCGGCGGCGTACTGCGGCGGTTGGAGCGGGCCCTCGAACGGCACCTGCGGGAGCGGGCGCGCGACGAGCACCCGGCGCGGAGCGGGGTGGATCCGGAGCATCCGGTGGCCGAGGAGTTCGTGACGCTGCTGCTCCTGGAGGTCGCGGCCGACGGGCGGCTCTCCGCCTTCAACTGCGGTCACCCCGGCCCGTACCGCATCGGACGGCGGGTGGAGCGGCTGCCGCTCGGCGACCCGCTTCCGCCGCTCGGGGTCCTTCCGCTGCCCGCCGTGCTCGCTCCGTACGCCGGTTCCCGGCTGCTCCCCGGCGAGACGATGGTCCTGTACACCGACGGCGCGGAGGAGGCCCGGGACCACCGTGGCCGGTTCTTCGCCCTTGACGACGCCCTGACCGCGGTGGCAGGGGAGCCGCCCGCGACCGTGGTCCGCCGGGTCCACACGGCGATCCTCGATCACACGGGCGGCCGGCTCGCGGACGACATCGCGCTCCTCGTCGTCCGCAACGACCGTGTCCGGGTGCCGGCGCAGCCCGCCGAACCCGGGCTGCGCCGCCCCCGGCCCGCCCCCTCCTCCCACTGTTGAGAAGAGGGGCCGGCGCCGGCGTCGCCCGCCCCGCCACGGAGTGTCGGGCAGATCAGCGGGGCGGGCGACGCGGACCGGGCGGCCGCACTGTATGAGGGGGGAGCCGGCGGCCCGGTCGTCGCCTTGCGGCGAGAAGCACAGTCAACCGGCGCGGGCCCGGGCCCGGCAGAGTACGCGGACCGGAAGAACGGGTACTTCGTTCACACCCCGTGCGAAATCACCCGTAGAGAATCGGCCACGGGCCGGGTCCGGCACCCCCTAGGCTGAGTTCACCGAGGGACCGGAGGGGGCATGCAGCCCAACACCCTGCTCGACGCCCTGCTCGACGAAGCGGGCGTCTCCCACGCGGGCCTCGCCGCCCGCGTGAACCGGGCCGGCCGGGCCAGGGGAATCCCCCTGCGCTACGAACACACCGCCGTGGCCCGCTGGTTGAAGGGCCAGCGGCCGCGCGGCCAGGTGCCCGACCTGATCTGCGAGGTGCTCGCCGCCCGGCTGCACCGGCAGGTGACCCTGGACGACATCGGCCTCGGGGTGCCGGGCGGACCGCCGCCCGCCTTCGGCACGCCGCTCTCCGGCTTCGTCGAGCGCGCGGCGGCCCTGTGGCGCTCCGACCAGCAGCAGCGCCCGCACATAGTCGGAGCGCAGGCCGTGACGGGTACGCCCGCGGTGATGCCGGTGTGGGAGTGGGAGAACCCGCCGGAGGACGTGGACGTCTCGCGCGAGGGCCGGGGGACCACGGTGTCCGCGGCCGACATCGCCGTGCTGAGCGCCGCCCGTTCCCACTACGAGCAGATGTACCGCAAGGCCGGGGGCATCGCGACGCGGGCCCGGATCGTCGGCTTCCTCACCACCGAGACCGCGCCGCTGCTCCGCGGCGCGTACAGCGACGCGGTCGGCCGGCGGCTGCACCGGGCCACCGGCGGCCTGGTGGCGGTGGCCGGAATCTGCGCCTACGACGCGGACGCGCACGGTCTGGCCCAGCGCTATTTCCACCAGGCGCTGCGGCTCGCGAAGGCCAGTGGGGACCGGGGGCTCGGCGCGTACGTGATCGCGCTCCTGGTCAACCAGTCGCTGTTCATGGGGGAGTACCGGCAGGCGGTGGCCTTCGCGGAGGCGGCGCTGCGGACCGCGGGCCGGCAGATCACCCCGGCGCTCGCCGCCGATCTGACGGCGATGCAGGCGAAGGCGTACGCGCATCTGGGCGACGGGGTGGCCGCGCTGGCCTGTATCCGGCGGGCGGAGGCGGAGGCGGAGCGGATCAGCCCGGGAACGGAGCCGGCCGAGACGGGGTACGTCCAGCCGGGGCTCGTCAACGTGCAGGTCGCGGAGGCCCTGCTCAGTCTGGGTGATCTCCCGGCGGCCCGCGAGCACGCCGCGGCGGCGGTCAGGACGCCCTCGCACGACCGGGGCCGCGTGCACCGGCTGGCCATGCTGTGCCAGATCGAGCTGCGGCAGGGCGAGGCCGACGGGGCGGCGCGCACGGCGGTGGAGATGACCGAGCGGGCGCGGGGGATGGAGTCGCGGCGGCTGCGGGACCGGCTGCGTCAGGTGCGGGAACATCTCCTCGCGAGCGGCGGAGTCGACGCCCGGGAGGCGGCGGCTCTCATCGACGGGGCCCTGCGCGTTCCCCTGTAGACCGTCAACTGCTGCGATATTGCCACCAAACAAGCACCGACCAGTCGGAAGGTGGCAAGAACGTGCAGTGGACGAAACTGAGCGAACGCTCTGTCTATGAGAATCGCTGGTTCCAAGTGAACCTCGCGGACGTCGAACTCCCGGACGGCCGCCACCTCGACCACTATCTGATCCGGCTTCGCCCGGTCGCCGTCGCGACCGCCGTCAACGAGGCCGACGAAGTCCTGATGCTCTGGCGCCACCGTTTCATCACCGACAGCTGGGGCTGGGAGCTGGCCGCCGGCGTCGTCGAGGACGGGGAGGACGTCGAGACCGCCGCCGCGCGCGAGATGGAGGAGGAGACCGGCTGGCGGCCGGGGCCGCTGCGCCATCTCCTCACCGTCGAGCCGTCGAACGGCCTCACCGACGCCCGCCACCACCTCTACTGGGCGGAGCGGGCCACGTACACCGGCCCGCCCGAAGACGCCTTCGAGTCCTCACGGCGGGCCTGGATCCCGCTCAAACAGGTCCCCGACATGATCGCCCGCGGCGAGATCCCGGCCGCCAACATGGCCGCCGGGCTGCTCATGCTCCACCACCTGCGGCTCGGCTGAGGCCCGGGGAAGGAACGGCGCGGTGACATGCCGGACGGCCCGTACCTGTGCGTGAGTGCGGGCCGTCCGGTGTTTCGGGGAGGTGGGCCTACGGGGGAGGTAGGACCACGGGTGGATCAGGAGTACGGGTAGAAGCCCGAGCCCGTCTTCCGGCCGAGGCGGCCCGCGTCCACCATGCGCTGGAGCAGCGGGGGAGCGGCGTACAGCGGCTCCTTGAACTCGGCGTACATCGAGTCGGCGATCGAGGCGATCGTGTCCAGACCGATGAGGTCGGAGAGCTTCAGCGGGCCCATCGGGTGGGCGCAGCCGAACTCCATGCCGTTGTCGATGTCGTCGCGGCTGGCGATGCCCGACTCGAACATCCGGATCGCGGAGAGCAGGTACGGCACCAGCAGGGCGTTGACGACGAAGCCGGAGCGGTCCTGCGCGCGGATCGCGTGCTTGCCGAGCGCCTTCTCGGCGAAGGCCTGCGCCCGGCTGATCGTGCCCTCGGAGGTGGTGAGGGCCGGGATCAGCTCGACGAGCTTCTGCACCGGGGCCGGGTTGAAGAAGTGGATGCCGATGACCTGGTCGGGGCGGGAGGTCGCCACGGCCAGCTTGACGAGCGGGATGGAGGAGGTGTTCGAGGCCAGGATGGCGTCCGGCCGGGTCATCACCTGGTCGAGCACCTGGAAGATCTCGGTCTTGACCTGCTCGTTCTCCACGACCGCCTCGATCACGAGGTCGCGGTCGGCGAACTCGCCCAGGTCGGTGGTGAAGCTGAGGCGGGCGAGCGTCGCGTCCCGCTCCTCCTCGCTGATCTTGCCGCGTTCGGCGGCCTTCGACAGCGAGTTGTAGAGCCGTGTGCGGCCGAGCTCCAGCGCCTCGCCGGTGGTCTCGGCGACCTTCACCTCAAGGCCGCTCCGGGCACACACCTCCGCGATGCCCGCGCCCATCTGGCCGCAACCCACCACTCCGACGCGCTCAATGTCGGCCATGGAGTCCGTCACCTCGTGCCTTTCGCTCTTCACTGCGGCGGGCCCCGTGTGATTCCGGTGCGTCCGCCTCGACCCCCACGACGTTACCGCTCATTAACCGATGATCGATCGTCCGGGCCGGGCATGCTGTCCGGGTGCGTGTGACGTATCCGACAGAAGAGGGGTACAAGTGCGGCCTATCGGCAGAAGAGGGTTCGTGGCGGGTGCCGCCGGGGCGGCGCTCGCGGTGACGGGAGCGACATCGGACGTGACGGGGGAGACGGCGGTGGCGGCTGCGACCCCGGTTGCGGACCCGGTCGCGGAGCCCGGCCGAAAGCGGTCGCACCGCAGGCGCGAGTTCCGCGGGATGTGGGTGGCGACGGTCGTCAACCGCGACTGGCCCTCCCGGTCCGGCCTGACCGCCGCGGAACAGCGCGCCGAGCTCCTCGCCCATCTCGACACGGCCGTCGAGCGCCGCCTCAACACGGTGGTCCTCCAGGTCCGGCCGACCGCCGACGCCCTGTGGCCCTCGCCGTACGAGCCGTGGGCGCAGTACCTGACCGGTACGCAGGGCCGCGACCCGGGCTGGGACCCGCTGGGCACGGCCGTCGAGGAGGCCCATGCGCGCGACCTCGAACTGCACGCCTGGTTCAACCCGTACCGAGTGGCGAATCACACGGATCCGGCCCGGCTCGTCGCCGACCACCCGGCCCGCCTCCACCCCGAGTGGGTGCTGCCCTACGGCGGGAAGCTGTACTACAACCCGGGACTGCCCGAGGTCCGCGGCTTCGTCCAGGACGCGATGCTGGACGCGCTGCGCCGGTACGACATCGACGCCGTGCACTGGGACGACTACTTCTACCCGTACCCGGTGGCCGGGCAGGTCTTCGCCGACGACGAGGCGTACGCGCGGTACGGCGGGGACTTCCCCGACAAGGCGTCCTGGCGGCGGAACAACACCGATCTGCTGGTCTCCGAGATGTCCGCCCGGATCAAGGAGACCAAGAAGCACGTGGCCTTCGGGATAAGCCCCTTCGGCGTGTGGCGGAACATCGCCACCGATCCGGAGGGCTCGGACACCCGCGCCGGCGTCCAGACCTACGACGACCTGTACGCCGACACCCGGAAGTGGATCCGGGAGGGGTGGATCGACCACGTCGTCCCGCAGCTCTACTGGAACATCGGCCTGCCCGCCGCCGACTACGCGAAGCTGCTGCCGTGGTGGGACGAGGTCGTACGGGGGACGGGCGTCGGCCTGTACGTCGGCGAGGCGCTCTACAAGGCGGGCGACCCCGCCCAGCCCGCGGCCTGGCAGGACCCGAAGGAGCTCTCACGCCACCTGGAGCTCGCCGCCCGCCACCCGTCGGTCGGCGGGCACTGCTTCTTCGCGGCGAAGGAGGTCGCCGAGGACCGGATCGGGGCGATGGCCACCGTGGTGGCCGATCACTACCCGACCAGGGTCCGTCCGCCGAAGGGGAGGAGCTAGCGCTCGACTCAGAGCGCTCCGGCCTCCGGGCGGTGGCGTACGACGGTGTCGGGGCCCGGCGACATCAGGGCCTCGTGACCGTCGTCGTCGAATTTCACGCGGTACGGGGGAGTGCCGTTCTCCCCCAGCACCTGCAGAACCTCGGCCGTACGGTCGTGGTGACCGACGGTGCGGCCGTGCACCAGCAGTTTGTCGCCCACACTCGCCTGCATCGGGATGCCCTCCTCGCGAACGCGCCAGTCCTACTCGGGCCTCTGTCTGCCATTGTGACTCGGGTCACCCCGATCCGTCGCGTCGGCCCTTCCGGGTCACCCCGATCCGTCGCGTCGGCCCTTCCGGGTCGGCCCTCCCGCGCCGGTACTTCCGCGTCAGCTCTTCGCCCGCTGGGTGACCGCGATGCAGACGAGCACCCCGACGGCGGCGAGCGGAGCGGCCAGCGGCAGGGTCTCGCCGAGCAGGAAGACCGACCAGAACAGGGTGAGCAGCGGCTGGGCGAGCTGGAGCTGGCTGGCCTTGGGGATGCCGATCTCCGCCATGCCCCGGTACCAGACGTACAGGCCGAAGAAGGTCGAGCCGGCGGCCACCCAGACCAGGCCGATGATGCCGTGGGCGTTGAGGTGGACCGGCTCGATCGACAGCGTGACCGCAGAGGCGACCGCCATCAGCGGCAGGCACAGGACCAGGGCCCAGCCGATGACCTGCCAGCCCGGCATGAGCGACGCGAGCCGGCCGCCCTCCGTGTAGCCGGCGGCGCACACGAGCAGCGCCCCGAAGAGGTACAGGTCGCCCTTGGACAGGGCGCCGCCGCTCTGCTGGATCGTGAAGGCGATCACCACGACGGCTCCGGAGACCGCGGCGAACCAGAAGGTACGGGACGGGCGCCGCCCGGTCCGGATCGCGGCGAGCGTCGCGGTGGTGAGCGGCAGCAGGCCCACGACGACGGCGGCGTGCGAGGTGGTGGAGGTCTGCAGGGCCAGCGTGGTGAGGAGCGGGAAGCCGATCACGACACCGCCGGCGACGACGGCCAGGCCGCCCCAGTGGCGGCGCTCCGGCAGCGGCACCCGGCCGGCGAGGAGGAAGGCGCCGGCGATGAGCGCGGCGAGCGTGGAGCGCACGGCCACCAGCGACCAGGGGCCGAAGCTCTCCAGGCCCCAGACGGTCGACGGGAAGGTCAGCGAGAAGGAGACCACGCCGAGGAGGGCGAGCAGGGTGCCGCGGGTCCGGGGGGCGGGGGCGCTCCGGCCGCCGGTCACGGTCGGGCCGGTGGCCGCGGTCGGACCGGTGGTCGCGGTTCGACCGGTGGTCGCCGTCCGGCCGGAAGTGCTTCCCTCGGTGGCGGTGACCGCTATCGTGGTGGTGGCAGTAGCGCTATCCTGTGCTCTCATGCATGAGCGTAGCAGTGTCGCGGAACTGGCGGAATCCCTGAAGGCGGAGCTCAACCGCTACTCACCAGGTGGAAAGCTGCCGTCGAGTCGAGCGCTCGTCGAGCGCTACCGCGTCTCCCCGGTCACCGTCACCCGAGCCCTCGCCCAGCTCGCCGCCGAAGGCCTCGTCGTCACCCGCCCCGGCTCCGGCGCCTTCCGTGCCGAGCCGCGCGCCACCCCCCTCGCGGGGGACACCTCCTGGCAGGAGCTCGCGCTCAGTGCCGACACCGCCACCGAGCTCGTCCCCCGGGCCGTCGACGCCTCCGGCGTCCTCGTCACCCTCGCCGCGCCGCCGCCGGGAGTGATCGAGTTCAACGGCGGCTACCTCCACCACTCGCTCCAGCCCGAGCGCGCCCTCGCCGCCGCCCTCGCCCGCGCCGGCCGCCGCCCCGGAGCCTGGGGCAGGCCGCCCACGGACGGGCTGCCCGAGCTGCGCGAGTGGTTCGCCCGCGAGATCGGCGGCAGCATCACCGCCGCCGAGGTGCTGATCACCGCGGGCGGCCAGTCCGCCATCACCACCGCCCTGCGCGCCCTCGCCCCGCCCGGCACCCCCGTGCTCGTCGAGTCGCCCACCTACCCCGGCATGCTCGCCGTCGCCCGCGCCGCCGGGCTCCGCCCCGTCCCCGTACCGGGCGACGCCGACGGGGTCCGCCCCGAACTCCTCGAAGCCGCCTTCCGCGCCACCGGGGCCCGGGTCTTCGTCTGCCAGCCGCTCTTCCAGAACCCGACCGGCACCGCGCTCCCGCCGGAACGGCGCCGGGAGGTCGTCCGCATCGCCCGCGCCGCCGGCGCCTTCGTCGTCGAGGACGACTTCGCCCGCCGCCTCGTCCACGACGACTCCGGGCCGCTCCCCGCGACGCTCGCCGCCGAGGACCCCGACGGGGTCGTCGTCCACGTCTGCTCGCTCACCAAGCCCACCTCGCCCAACCTCCGCGTCGGCGCCCTCGCCGCCCGCGGCCCCGTCCTGGAACGCCTGCGCGCCATCCAGGTCGTCGACAGCTTCTTCGTCCCCCGGCCCCTCCAGGAGGCCGCACTCGAACTCGTCGGCGCCCCGGCCTGGCACCGCCACCTCCGGGCCGTCTCCCAGGAGCTCAGGAGCCGCCGGGAGGTCATGACGACCGCCGTCGCCCTCCACCTCCCCGACTTCGCCCTGCCGCACGTCCCCTCCGGCGGCTACCACCTCTGGCTCCGCCTCCCCGACGCCCTGCCCGAGGCCTCACTCCTCGCCACCGCCCTGCGCACCGGCGTCGCCGCCGCCCCCGGCCGCCCCTACTTCTGCGCCGAACCCCCCGCCGGGCACATCCGGCTGAGTTTCGCGGGTGTGGCGGGCCCCGTCGAGATCGTCGAGGGAGTGCGCCGACTGCGGGCGGCGGTCGACGAACTCACCGCCTGAGCCGCGGCCGGTCCGGGCGAGGGCCCGGACCGGGCCGCACCGCGATCACCGCGCGCGGCAAATTCGCCTGACAAAGTCCCCGGCCCCCTGGAACCCTGCGGCCATGAACCCCAGCGCCACCTCCGCCCCCTCCGGTGACACCGTCATGCACGGGGCGTACGAGATCTCAGCCGATCCCGCCCGGATCGACGCGGCCCGCGTCCACCACTGGCTCTCCACGGACGCCTACTGGGCCCTCGGCCGACCTCGGGAGAAGCAGGACGCGGCCATCGCGGGCTCGCTCAACTTCGGCGCGTACCACGGTGAGACCGGCGAGATGGCCGCGTACGCGCGCGTCATCACCGACTACGCCACCTTCGCCTGGCTCTGCGACGTCTATGTCGACCCGCAGGCCCGCGGCACCGGCCTCGGCACCGCGCTCGTCGAGACCGTCCGCGACCACCTCGCACCGCACGGACTGCGCCGCATCCTGCTCGCCACCGCCGACGCGCACGGCGTGTACAAGAAGGTCGGTTTCACGCCACTGCAGAATCCGGACAAGTGGATGGCTCTCGGGCAGCAGTGACCCGCCGCCCCCCAGGTCCCGGGAAATGACCCCTTGACCTGGGCGGCCACCGGCCTCACGATCGCGGCCATGAGTCTTCGGGTCACGCTCGTCGCGGCGGCACGCAGCTCCTCCCTGCTCGCCGAACGCTTCGACGACGACCGGCCGCTCGACGAGGCCGGCTGGTACGAGGTGCAGGTCGCCGCGCCCGCACTCATCCCGCTCGGCGCGGCCGAACTCCGCTACTGCTCCCCGACCCCGCGCAGCCGCGCCACCGGCACCGCCCTCGGCTACGCGCCCCTCGCCCAGCCCGCGCTCCGCGAGTGCGACATGGGCCGCTGGCGCGGGCTCACCCTCGCCGAGGTCGCCGCCCTCGAACCGGCCGCCGTCGACGCCTGGCTCACCGACGCCCGCACCGCCCCGCACGGCGGCGAACCGCTCCTCGCCTTCATCACCCGGATAGGGAGCTGGCTCGACACCCGCCCCGCCGAGGACTGCTCCATCGTCGCCGTCGCCGAGCCCTCGGTCGTACGGGCCGCCCTCGTGTACGCCCTGAAGGCGCCGCCCGCGACGTACTGGAACGTCGACGTGCGCCCGCTCTCCACCGTCACGCTCACCGGCCGCCCCGGCCTCTGGCACCTCCAGCTCGACGCGGCCCTGCGCTGACCGACCGGCGCAGGCCGGGACCGTCCGAAGCCGTCCAGGCCCAGGTCGCCGCACATCCCCCGGGCGACCCGGGCACGCGGAGGGGGAGCGGAAGGCCGCGACCGGCTAGCCTGAGAGCACGATGAACCGTTTGACCACGTCATGGGGCGCCTTCACGCTCACCCGCCACCCCGAGGACCCGCGCGATCAGCTGCGGGCCTGGGACGCGTCCGACGAGTACCTCCTGGGCCACCTGGCCGAGAGCGGTACCGACCTGTCCGGCACCGTCGCCGTCCTCGGCGACCGCTGGGGAGCCCTCGTCACCGCACTCCAGGCCGCCGGTCCCGGCGAGCTCGTCCAGATCTCCGACTCCTACCTCGGCCGGCAGGCCACGCGGACCAACCTCGCGCGCGCCGGCGCGGCCCCGGACGCCGTCCGGCTGCTGACCACCCAGGACCCGCCGCCCGAGCGGATCGACGTCCTCCTCGTCCGCGTCCCCAAGAGCCTCGCGCTCCTGGAGGACCAGCTGCACCGGCTGGCACCCGCCGTGCACGAGGGCACCGTGGTCGTCGGCACCGGCATGGTCAAGGACATCCACACCTCGACCCTCCGCCTCTTCGAGCGGATCCTGGGGACGACCCGCACCTCGCTCGCGGTGAAGAAGGCCCGGCTGATCCACACCACGCCCGAGCCGGGCCTCGCCCCGCGTCCGAACCCCTGGCCGCACCGGTACGACCTCCCGGCGGACACCCCCGCGCCCGGCCTCCCCGGCCTGACGGTCACCAACCACGCCGGGGTCTTCTGCGCCGACCGCCTCGACATCGGCACCCGCTTCCTGCTCGCGAACCTCCCCGGTGACCTCGGCCGGGCCAGGGTCGCCGACCTCGGCTGCGGCAACGGCGTGGTCGGCCTCGCCATCGCCCTCCACGAGCCCGACGCGGAGCTGGTCTTCACCGACGAGTCGTACCAGGCGGTCGCCTCGGCCGAGGAGAACTTCCGCACGCACGTGGGCGACCACCGCAAGGCCGAGTTCCTCGTCGGTGACGGGCTCTCGGACCTGCCGGCCGGCTCGGTCGACCTCGTCCTCAACAACCCGCCGTTCCACAGCCACCAGGCCACCACCGACCGCACGGCCCGCCGCATGTTCGCGGAAGCGCGGCGCGCGCTGCGGCCGGGCGGCGAACTGTGGGTCGTCGGCAACCGCCACCTCGGCTACCACGTGACCCTCCGCCGAATCTTCGGGAACAGCGAACTCGTCGCGAGCGACCCGAAGTTCGTGGTCATCCGGGCCGTCCGTCAGCCCGACAGGGACGACACCGCCTGAGGCATCAGCCCCAGGTGCGGGAGCAGAGGACCAGCCGGTAGCCGTCGGGGTCGGCGACGGTGACGCCGTACCGGTCCCAGTACGGGTTGTGCGCGGTCATCCGCGTACCGCCCGCCGCGAGCAGCCGCTCGACCTGCTCCTCCTCGACGGGCGCGCCGAGGTAGACGACGAACAGGTCCTCGACGGTGGGGGCGGGCTCCACGGGGTTCTCGGGGTCGCGCGTCAGCTCGAAGTGCCAGCCGCCGCCGGCCGGGCCGACCATGAGGAGGTCGTGCTCGCCGGGTTCGCCGGCGGTGCTCCGCCACTGCACGTCGAGCCCGAGCCCGTCGACGTAGAACCGCTCGGCGGCGGCGAGGTCCCGCGAGGGGCGGGCGACCCGTATGTGGGTCTGCGCATGGATGATCATGCCCGCCAGGTTAAGGGCGGTCCCGTGACCCGAGTCGAAGACGGCAGGGCCCGGACCGCGCGTCGCGGTCCGGGCCCTGTCCCGTGCGGTGCCGCCCCGCGGCGGTGCCGCGTCAGCTCTGTGCGGTGGCGTCGCCCGCCTGCGCCGCACCCTTGGGCGCGGCCGCCTTCTCGCGCATCTTGCGCACCAGCTCCGCCTTCCGGTCGGCCGCATTCTGGCGGTCGAGGTTGCGGTGCGGCCCGTTGTTCTGCCGCTCGGCGCGGGACTGCCGCTTGCGCTGGCCGCCGCCCTGGCCCACGGGGTTGTTGATGTTCTTGCTGTCGGTCACGGGTTCTCCCGGTGGTGATGTGAGGTGATCAACGGATTCGGCGGTGGGGGATGGGCGGCGACGTCGAGGAACGTCAGCGGGGGCCCAGCACGCTCTCACTCGCGAATCGGCGTTTGGAGAACATGACAAAGACGTTACCCGCTCCCGTCGGCCCCGCGGACCAACCTCCTCGCGGAGGCCGTCCCTCTCCCAGGGGAGCGGAGGCCGTCCCCGCCCTCCCCGGGGAGCGGAGGCCCGTCCCCGCCCTCCCCGTCTCACGCCAGTGCGACGAGCTCCCGGTACTCCTCGCTCCACAGGTCCTCGTCCGCGTCCGGGAGCAGCAGGACCCGCTCCGGGCGCAGCGCGTCGATGGCGCCCTCGTCGTGCGTGACCATCACGATCGCGCCCGGGTAGGTGCCCACGGCCGCCAGGACCTCGTCGCGGGAGGCGGGGTCCAGGTTGTTCGTGGGCTCGTCGAGGAGCAGCACGTTGGCGCCGGAGTGGACCAGGGCGGCCAGCGCCAGCCGGGTCTTCTCGCCGCCGGAGAGCACCCCGGCCGGCTTGTCGGCGTCGTCGCCCCGGAACAGGAAGGCGCCGAGGACCGCCCGTACCTCGCCGTCCGTCAGGTGCGGCGCGGCCGCCGCGAGGTTCTCCCGGACCGTACGGCCCCGGTCCAGGGTGTCGTGCTCCTGGGCGAAGTATCCGAGCCGCAGCCCGTGGCCGCGGACGACCCGCCCGGAGTCGGGCGTCTCCGCCCCGGCCAGGAGCCGCAGCAGCGTCGTCTTCCCGGCGCCGTTCAGCCCGAGGACGACCAGCCGGCTGCCCCGGTCGACCGCCAGGTCCACCCCGTCGAGGACGGGGCGCTCCCCGTACGCCTTGGTCAGCGAGACCGTGCCCAGGGGCGTACGGCCGCAGGGCGCGGGCTCGGGCAGCCTGATGCGGGCGACCCGCTCGGCCTGGCGCGCGGGGTCGAGCCCGGCGAGCATCCGGTCCGCCCGGCGCGCCATGCTGCGGGCTGTCGTCGCCGTCGCCACCCGGGACTTCATGCGCGCCGCCTGGGCGTGCAGGGTGGCCGCCTTCCGCTCGGCGTTGGCGCGCTCGCGCACCCGGCGCCGCTCGTCGGCGTCCCGCTGCGCGAGGTAGGCGTCCCAGCCGGTGTTGTGGACGTCGAGCGCGGCGCGCTGCGGATCGAGGTGGAAGACCCGGTTGATCGCGTCGGCGAGGAGCCGGACGTCGTGGCTGATCAGCACCAGGCCGCCCCGGTGGGCGGTCAGGAAGCCGCGCAGCCAGCCGATCGAGTCGGCGTCCAGGTGGTTGGTCGGCTCGTCGAGGAGCAGGGTGTCCTCCGGGCCGTGCCCGGCGAAGAGGATCCGGGCCAGCTCGACCCGGCGCTTCTGCCCGCCGGACAGCCGGCCGACGGGCCGGTCCATCACCTCGGCGGGCAGGCCGAGCCCGGCGGCGACCCGGGCCGCCTCCGCCTCCGCCGCGTACCCGCCGCCCGCCTCGAACGCGGCCTCGGCCCGGTCGTAGGCGGCGAACGCCCGCGCGTCGGGCGCCTCGCCGAGCCGGCGGGCCGCCTCGGCGAGCCGCCGGACGGCCCGGTCGAGGCCGCGCGCGGAGAGGATCCGGTCGGTGACGGACGCGTCCGGATCGGCGGCCCGCGAGTCCTGCGCGAGATGGCCGACGGAGCCGGTACGGGTGACGGTGCCGGCGGCCGGGGCGTGCAGCCCGGCCAGGGTGTCGAGCAGGGTGGTCTTGCCGGCGCCGTTGCGGCCGACGAGACCGATCCGGTCGCCGGGGGCGACGTGGAAGGAGACGTCGGACAGCAGGAGCCGGGCGCCGACGCGCACGTCGGCACCACGAACGGTGATCATGGGATAACGCTCCGAAACAGCTGAGGGACACACGGGTGGCGTGGGCGTGGGTCCGCAGCTAGGAGATTCGGGGCGTAGACATACGGCGAGCGTACGGGGACGGGCCCCCGGACGCACCGCGATTTCCCCCTCGGAGCAGCTCTCGCCGCCTCTCACCCGTCCGGAAAGGCCAGGTCCAGAGCGCGCACGCGGTCCTCCCCCGTGGTGATGTCGAGGACGGCGATCCGGTCGTGCCGGAGCGCGAACGCCACCGCGGAGACCGGGACGCCGGCCACGAAGGCGACGAGCCCGACGGACCCGTCGACCAGCGCGGGCCTCGCCACGTCGGCGAGACGGGCGAAGAAGGCGGCCGCCTCCGCGACGGCCGGGGCACCGTGGACCGGCCCGCGCGCGGAGTACGCCACGGCGTCCGGGGCGAGCACGGCGGCCAGCGCGCGGGCGTCACGCGCACGCGCCGCCGCCAGGAACCGCTCCACCACCGCCCGCTGCCGCCCCGGATCACCGTCGGCCCGCGCCGCCCCGCCGCCCCGGATCCGCTCCCGAACCCGCCGGGCGAGCCGCGCCGCGTCCGCGGGGGAGCCGCCGGTGACCCGTGCCGTCTCGGACGGCGGCAGCCCGAACAGATCGTGCAGGACGTACGCGCGCCGCTCCTCGGCCCCGAGCGACTCCAGAACCACGAGCAACGCGAGCCACACGGCGTCCACCCCACCCCGTACACCGGCCGCCGGTCCGCCGCCCCGAACGCCGGCCGCCGGCACGCCACCCCCGGACCCGGTCCGGCCGGCGGCAGCCCGCTCCTGGAGCCCGCGCACACACGCCTGCCCCACACGACCGGCCAACCAGCCCCGCACGGCCACCGCCCCCTCCCGCCCGAGCTCCGCCCGCACCACGGCAAGCGCCTCCTCGGCCTCGGCCGCCGACCCCGTCATCCGGAGGGCCACACCCCGCAACTCCTCCCGATCGGCGTCGAAGCACCTGGTCAGGGCGGTGGGCAATGTGTCGTCGTGCATGGGGCCTCACTCCTCGTCGGTGTCGTCACCGCCTTGACGCGAGGACACCGCCCGATGTGACACGAACCCGGCGGCCACTCTGCGTCACAGTCGGCCGGGCGGAGCCGCTCTCGGCGCCCGCGAGCCCGGCCGCCATGTCCGGCCGATCGTCGTCGTTGCATAAAACTGCGGCCGCACGTATAGTCATGCCATCTATGAGGAGGGTTTCGATGAAGGTACGAGCAGCGGTCGCGGGTGCGAGCGGATACGCGGGCGGAGAACTCCTGCGCCTCCTTCTCGCCCACCCCCACGTCGAGATCGGCACCCTGACGGGCCACTCCAACGCGGGCCAGAAGCTCGGCGCCCTCCAGCCGCACCTGCTGCCGCTCGCCGACCGTGTTCTCGCGCCGACCACGGCCGAGGAGCTCGCCGGGCACGACGTGGTCTTCCTGGCCCTGCCGCACGGGCAGTCGGCCGCCGTCGCCGAGCAGCTCGGGCCCGACGTCCTCGTCGTCGACATGGGCGCCGACTTCCGGCTCCAGGACCCCGCCGACTGGGAGACGTACTACGGCTCCCCGCACGCCGGGACCTGGCCCTACGGGCTGCCCGAGCTGCCCGGTGCCCGCGCCGCCCTCGAAGGGTCCAAGCGCATCGCGGTGCCCGGCTGCTACCCCACCGCCGTCTCGCTCGCGCTCTTCCCGGCGTACGCGAACGGTCTCGCCGAGCCCGAGGCCGTGATCGTCGCCGCTTCCGGCACCTCCGGCGCGGGCAAGGCCGCCAAGCCGCACCTCCTCGGCAGCGAGGTCATGGGCAGCATGTCGCCGTACGGCGTCGGCGGCGGCCACCGCCACACCCCCGAGATGATCCAGAACCTCAGCGGTCCCGCGGGGGAGCGGGTCACCGTCTCCTTCACGCCCACCCTGGCCCCGATGCCCCGCGGCATCCTCGCCACCTGCACGGCCACCGCGAAGCCGGGCGTCACCGCCGAGTCCGTACGGGACGCGTACGAGAAGGCCTTCGCCGACGAGCCCTTCGTCCACCTGCTCCCCGAGGGGCAGTGGCCGGCGACGGCGTCCGTCTACGGTTCCAACGCCGTTCAGGTGCAGGTCACGTATGACGCGGCCGCGAACCGGATCATCGCCATCAGCGCCATCGACAACCTCACCAAGGGCACCGCGGGCGGTGCGGTGCAGAGCATGAACATCGCCCTGGGCCTCCCCGAGGACACCGGACTTTCCACGATTGGAGTTGCGCCGTGAGCGTGACCGCAGCGAAGGGATTCACGGCAGCGGGCATCGCCGCCGGAATCAAGCAGAACGGCAACCCGGACCTGGCCCTCGTGGTCAACACCGGGCCCCGCCGCGCCGCCGCGGGAGTCTTCACCTCCAACCGCGTCAAGGCCGCGCCGGTCCTCTGGTCCCAGCGTGTCCTCGCCGACGGCGAGCTGACCGCCGTCGTCCTCAACTCCGGCGGCGCCAACGCCTGCACCGGCCCCCAGGGCTTCCAGGACACCCACGCCACCGCCGAGAAGGTCGCCGAGGTCCTGAGCGCCAAGGGCCCCGAGGTCGGCGCCGGCGACGTCGCCGTGGCCTCCACCGGCCTCATCGGCATCCTGCTCCCCATGGACAAGCTCCTCCCCGGCGTCGAGAAGGCCGCGGGCGAACTCTCCGAGCACGGCGGCGAGAAGGCCGCCATCGCCATCAAGACCACCGACACCGTCCACAAGACCTCCGTGGTGACCAAGGGCGCCTGGACGGTCGGCGGCATGGCCAAGGGCGCCGGCATGCTCGCCCCCGGTCTCGCCACCATGCTCGTCGTCCTCACCACCGACGCCGACGTCGACGCCAAGGGCCTGGACGACGCCCTCCGGGGCGCCACCCGCGTCACCTTCGACCGGGTCGACTCCGACGGCTGCATGTCCACGAACGACACCGTGCTCCTCCTCGCCTCCGGCGCCTCCGGCGTCACCCCCGCGCAGGACGAGTTCACCGAGGCCGTACGGGCCGTCTGCGACGACCTCGCCCGCCAGCTCATCGGCGACGCCGAGGGCGCCAGCAAGGACATCCGGATCGAGGTGATCAACGCCGCGACGGAGGACGACGCCGTCGAGGTCGGCCGGTCGATCGCCCGCAACAACCTCCTCAAGTGCGCCATCCACGGCGAGGACCCCAACTGGGGCCGGGTGCTCTCCGCCATCGGCACGACGCAGGCGGCCTTCGACCCGGACCGGCTGAACGTCGCGATCAACGGCGTGTGGGTCTGCAAGAACGGCTCCGTCGGCGAGGACCGCGAGCTCGTCGACATGCGCTACCGCGAGGTCGCCATCACCGCCGACCTCGCCGCCGGCTCCGAGTCCGCCGTGATCTGGGCGAACGACCTCACCGCCGACTACGTCCACGAGAACAGCGCGTACTCGTCATGACCAAGCCCGAGAACCCCAACACCCCCGCGCGGAAGCACACCGCCCTGCCGAAGGCCCAGATCCTCATCGAGGCCCTGCCCTGGCTCACCCGCCACCACGGCAAGACCGTCGTCATCAAGTTCGGCGGCAACGCCATGATCGACGAGGACCTCAAGGCCGCGTTCGCCCAGGACGTCGTCTTCCTGCGCCACGCCGGACTCAAGCCGGTCGTCGTGCACGGCGGCGGCCCCCAGATCAGCGCCGCCCTCGACCGGCACGGCATCGTCAGCGAGTTCAAGGCCGGCCTGCGCGTCACCACCGAGGACGCCATGGACGTCGTACGGATGGTCCTCGCCGGCCAGGTCCAGCGCGAGCTCGTCGGCCTGCTCAACCAGCACGGCCCCTTCGCCATCGGCATGACCGGCGAGGACGCGCACACCATCACCGCCACCAAGCACCAGCCGGTCATCGAGGGCGAACAGGTCGACATCGGCCGGGTCGGCGAGATCACCGCCATCGACACCGGCGCCATCGAGGCGCTCCTGGAGGACGGCCGGATCCCGGTCATCTCCTCCATCGCCCGCTCCCAGGACGACGGACATGTCTACAACGTCAATGCTGATACGGCGGCTGCGGCACTCGCTGCGGCGCTGGGTGCCGAGACGCTGATGGTCCTCACGGACGTCGAGGGCCTCTACGAGGACTGGCCGAACAGCGACGAGGTCATCAGCCGGCTCACCGCGAGCCAGCTGGAGAAGCTGCTGCCCGAGCTCTCCAGCGGCATGGTCCCCAAGATGGAGGGCTGCCTGCACGCCGTACGGAACGGGGTCACCACGGCCCGCGTGATCGACGGCCGGGTCCAGCACTCCATCCTGCTGGAGATCTTCACCGACGAGGGCATCGGCACGATGGTCGTGCCGGACGGACAGGGGGACTGATGAGCGGCACCGGAAACGAGCGGCTGACCCAGCGGTGGCAGGGCTCGCTCATGGACAACTACGGCACCCCCCGGCTGCCCCTCGTCCGCGGTGAGGGCGCCAAGGTCTGGGACGCCGACGGCAAGGAGTACCTCGACTTCGTCGGCGGCATCGCCGTCAACGCCCTCGGCCACGGGCACCCCGCGATCGTCGAGGCCGTGACCCGGCAGGTCCAGAGCCTCGGCCACGTCTCCAACCTCTTCGTCGCCGAGCCGCCCGTCGCCCTCGCCGAGCGGCTCCTCGGACTCTTCGGCCGCCCCGGCCGGGTCTTCTTCTGCAACTCGGGCGCCGAGGCCAACGAGGCCGCCTTCAAGATCGGGCGGCTCACCGGCCGATCCCACATGGTCGCCACCGACGGCGGCTTTCACGGCCGCACCATGGGCTCCCTCGCGCTCACCGGCCAGCCCGGCAAGCAGACCCCGTTCCTCCCGCTGCCCGGCGACGTCACCCACGTCCCGTACGGCGACGTCGAGGCGCTGCGCGCCGCGGTCACCGAGGAGACGGCCTTCGTCATCATCGAGCCCATCCAGGGCGAGAACGGCGTCGTCGTTCCGCCCCCCGGCTACCTCAAGGCCGCCCGGGAGATCACCCGCGCCACCGGCACCCTCCTCGTCCTCGACGAGGTCCAGACCGGCATCGGCCGCTGCGGCCACTGGTTCGAGTTCCAGGCCCACGACGGCGTCGAGCCGGACGTCGTGACCCTCGCCAAGGGCCTCGGCGGCGGTCTGCCGCTCGGCGCGACCGTCGCCTTCGGGCCGGCCGCGGAGCTCTTCGGCCCCGGTCACCACGGCACCACCTTCGGCGGCAACCCCATCGCCTGCGCCGCCGGACTCGCCGTTCTGGACACCCTCGGGGCCGACGCGGCCCTCGATCACGTCAAGTCCGTCGGGGAGCGGCTGCGCCAGGGAATCGAGGGTCTCGGCCACCCGCTGGTCTCCCACGTCCGTGGTGCGGGCCTCCTGCTGGGTATCGTGCTCACCGAGCCCTTCGCACCCCAGGTGCAGCAGGCGGCTCAGGACGCCGGCCTCCTGGTGAACGCGCCCGCCCCCGATGTCGTACGGATCATGCCTCCGCTGGTCCTCACCGACGCCGAGGCGGACGCCTTCCTCCGGGCCCTCCCCGGAGTCCTCGACGTGGCGAACGGGCAAGGACGAACCGGAGAATGAGACGACGATGACCGACGCGCAGGAGAACGAGCACGGCGGGCCGTCCGTTCCGCAGACCCGCACCGCACGCCACCGCAGGATCGTCGACATCCTCAACCGCCAGCCGGTGCGCTCGCAGAGCCAGCTCGCCAAGCTCCTCGCGGACGACGGGCTGAGCGTCACCCAGGCGACGCTCTCCCGCGACCTCGACGAGCTCGGCGCGGTGAAGATCCGCAACACCGGTGGAGAGCTGATCTACGCGGTGCCCAGCGAGGGCGGCTTCCGCACCCCGCAGGCCCCGCTCGGCGAGTCCGCCAAGGAGGAGCGCATGCGGCGCCTCTCCGGCGAACTGCTGATCGCCGCCGAGGCCTCCGCCAACCTGGTGGTGCTGCGGACCCCGCCGGGCGCGGCCCAGTTCCTCGCGTCGGCCATCGACCAGGCCGAACTCCACGCGATCCTCGGCACGATCGCGGGCGACGACACCCTCCTGCTGATCAGCCGGGACCCGACGGGCGGCCAGGCGCTCGCCGACCACCTGCTGCGCCTGGCCCAGAAGAACGGCTAGTAGTTCCTGATCGCCGTCGGACCGCTCCGCGTGCCGACGGCGATGTGCGGCCGGCGCGCGGGATCCGCCCAGGCGAGGACCGCGCGCATCGCGCCGGCCGGCACGGAGACACAACCGGCCGTCGCGCCGCGCCCGTTGACGTGCAGAAAGATCCCGGCGCCGCGACCGCGCACCGGACGGTCGTAGTTGAAGCCGATGACGAGCGCGTGCGCGTACTGCGTGCCGTACGAGACGAGGTGCTCGGCCTCGGCCGCCCGGCAGTCCCGGGGCAGCCCCTCGACCCAGCGGTTGTACGCGCGGGAGTCGTTGTCCTGGCACCACCAGGACCGCTCGGTGACCCGGGCGTAGCGGAAGCGGGTCCCGGCGGGCCGGTCGCGCACACCGAACGCGTACGGCAGCCGGTAGAGCCCCGTGGGCGTCGTGTTCGTGCCCTGCCGCCGCCGGGCGCCCTCCGCGAGCCCCTTCGCACCGAAACGCGCGGGTGCGGACCCCGCCTCCACCCACCGCCCGCCCCGCCGGTCCCACCACGTGAGCTTCCCCGTGGTGGCACCCCGATCCGCCGCCTCGGCGGTGATCAGCTGCGAGCCCCCGCCGGTGTCCGCCATCAGCGCGGGCAGCGGTACGAGTACGGGCGCGGGGCCGGGCGCGGGTACGGGCGCCGGCGCGCCGCCGAGGGAGAGCAGGGCGGCGCCGAGGGCGAGAAGGGTGCGCATGGGCGCGACGCTAGGTCGTGCGCCGTCCCCCCGCCCCTCCTGCGCGGCTATCCGGCGGGCAGCGGCGGCAGCGGGAGCGGCAGCGCGGGCAGCCCGTCGAGGCTGGTGGCGACCTTGCGCTCGCAGTACGCGTTGAACTCGTCGTCCGTCTTGCGGTTGAAGTACTCGGCGTGGAGGTGCCGGTCCTCCTGGTACTCCATCAGCGGGACGGCGAAGCCGCAGGCGTCGCTGACCCGGCGCGCGTGCACCAGGATGATCGCCCGGGCACTGCCCTGCCCCTCCACCGCCTCGGAGGGGAAGCGGGCGAACAGCTCGGCCCAGCGCGGGTCGTCCCGCAGCACCGCCTCGCCCTGCCCGTGCACCCGCACGACGGTCGGCGGCCCCGAGAACGCCGTCCACATGAGGGTGATGCGCCCGTTGCCCGGTTCCCGCAGGTGCGCGATGGTCTCGGCGCCGCTGCCCCCGAAGTCCACGTAGGCGACGGTCAGCTCGTCGAGCACGACGAGCGTGCCCTGCCGCCCCTTGGGGGAGAGGTTGACGTGCCCGTCCCCGGAGAGCGGCGCGGTCGCGGTGAAGAAGACCGGCTGCGCCTCTATGAAGTCCCGCAGCCGACCGTCGATATGTTCGTATGTCTTACCCATGGCGGGCATTCTGCCCGCTCCGATCACCCGGAGCGCCGCCGTCTCAAGTCGAGGCCGAGCGGCTGCGGTTGCGCCACCGGGCGAGCCGGAGCACCCGGAGCGCCCACGGCCGCGGCTCCGGGGTCCTCACGCCGTCCGGTGCACGGACCGGGGCGACGGCTGGCGCTTCGGCCACTACATCGGTCACTGCGTCGGCGGGCGCGTCGCCCGGCACCAGGGACAAGGCGCCGGCCGGAAAGTGGTCGGCCCAGGGGGCCAGCGCCTTCGCCGCCTCCCGGACGACCCGCGGTGAACTGTCGTCGAGCAGCGGGGCGAGCCGCTGGAACCGGACGGCGTCGAGCAACCGCAGACCCGCCACGGCGCCGGCCCGCACGCGGGGCCGTTCGTGCGCGATGAGCGCCCAGAGCACCGGCGCGTCCGTGGCCCGGTCGCCGCACTCGCCGAGACCCACCGCGGCGAAGTCCGGCGTCCGGTCGCCGGCCGCGCAGGCGGCCCGGTACAGCGGCAGCGGATCCGTACCCGTCTGCCGCAGGGTCCATCGAGCACAGGCCCGTACGAGCACGGACCTGTCGTACAGGAACGGCTCGGCCTCGGCGGCCCGCCCCGTCCGGCGCAGCGCCGTGACACCCGCCGCCCGCACGCGACCGGTCCGGGAGCCCAGCAAGGGGGCGAGGACGGTCTCGTCGACGGCGTCACCGGCGGCGATCGCCGCGTTCGCGCACAGGTCCTGGACGATCACGTCGGGATCGGTCGCGGCGATGGCGGCGAGCCGGGCGGGGGAGAGGAGGGCGCGGTCGACCGTGACCCGGTGCGCGAGCCGCCGCACGGCCCGGTCCTCGGCGGCGCGCAGCGCGAGGAGGTGCGCCGCGGGGGCCTCGCTCAGCCGTGCGGTCAGCAGGTCGTACGCGGGTTCTCCGCGCAGCCTCCGGGTCTCCCGGAGGACGACGGCGGCCACGGTGGCGAGCGCCTCGGGCGAGAGCCCCGGCAGCTCGGCGCCCAGCAGTTTCCGGGCGCGCTGCCGTACGGGCTCGGCCCAGTCGGCGCACCGGATCACGAGCAGCGGGAGGAGCGCGGGGGTGCGGGTGACGTACGGGAGGGCGGCCTCCCTGGTCCGGCCGTCGGGGCCGCACAGGGCGAGGGTCAGTTCGAGGTCGGTGGGCCGACGGCCCGTCGCGGCCGACAGCCACGCGCCCGGCGCCGGGACGTGGTCGCCCCACCGGATCAAGCCCCTGACGTGGCCGTCCAGATCGGCCCACGCCCCCGCGTCGGCCCCCTTCAGGACCTGGGCGAGGCGGTCCGTGACGTCCTCGTACGCGTTGCTCGACATGGCCGGAGCCTAGGACGCGGGGCGGCGGGACGCCCCTGATTAACGGATCGTGGGGATGTACGGGCGCCGGTGAGGCTCCCGGAGACCGCGTTGACAAAACATACGGTGCATTGCATAGTTATGCCTACCAGGGGGCGCGATCGACGCCCGGCGCGACCTGTGGCGTGACCCGCACGCGTACACCCACCCTCCCGAGGAGTAGCAGCTGTGAGCAGCAACAACGGTGACGTCCGGCTCTGGGGCGGCCGGTTCGCCGACGGTCCCGCCGAGGCCCTCGCGAAGCTGTCCGCGTCGGTCCACTTCGACTGGCGTCTCGCGCCGTACGACATCGCCGGCTCCCGCGCCCACGCGCGCGTGCTGCACAAGGCCGGGCTGCTCACCGACGACGAGCTGACCGGCATGCTCGCCGGCCTCGATCGGCTGGAGGCGGACGTCGCCGACGGCACCCTCGTCGGGACCATCGCCGACGAGGACGTCCACACCGCCCTGGAGCGGGGTCTCCTGGAGCGCGTCGGCCCGGACCTCGGCGGCAAGCTGCGGGCCGGCCGGTCCCGGAACGACCAGGTCGCCACCCTCTTCCGGATGTACCTCCGGGACCACGCCCGCATCATCGGCGGGCTCATTGCGGACCTCCAGGACGCCCTGGTCGGCCTCGCCGAGGCGCACGCGGACGTCGCCATGCCCGGCCGTACGCACCTCCAGCACGCGCAGCCGGTGCTCTTCGCCCACCACGTCCTGGCCCACGCCCAGTCCCTCTCCCGGGACGCGGAGCGGCTGCGGCAGTGGGACACCCGTACGGCGGTCTCCCCGTACGGCTCCGGCGCCCTCGCCGGCTCCTCGCTCGGGCTCGACCCGGAGGCGGTCGCCAAGGACCTCGGATTCGAGCGCGGCTCGGTCGGCAACTCGATCGACGGCACGGCCTCGCGTGACTTCGTCGCGGAGTTCGCCTTCATCACGGCGATGATCGGCGTGAACCTCTCCCGCATCGCGGAGGAGATCATCATCTGGAACACGAAGGAGTTCTCCTTCGTGACCCTGCACGACGCCTTCTCCACGGGCTCGTCGATCATGCCGCAGAAGAAGAACCCGGACATCGCCGAGCTGGCGCGGGGCAAGTCGGGCCGTCTCATCGGCAACCTGACGGGCCTGCTCGCCACCCTCAAGGCCCTCCCGCTCGCGTACAACCGCGACCTCCAGGAGGACAAGGAGCCGGTCTTCGACTCCTGCGACCAGCTGGAGGTCCTGCTGCCCGCGTTCACCGGCATGATGGCCACGCTCACGGTCAACCGCGAGCGCATGGAGGAGCTGGCCCCCGCCGGCTTCTCGCTCGCGACGGACATCGCGGAGTGGCTGGTCAAGCAGGGCGTGCCCTTCCGGGTGGCGCACGAGGTCGCCGGCGAGTGCGTGAAGGTCGCCGAGTCCGAGGGCAAGGAGCTGGACGAGCTCACGGACGAGCAGTTCGCCAAGATCTCCGAGCACCTCACCCCCGAGGTCCGCACGGTCCTCAACGTCCCCGGCGCCCTCGCCTCCCGCGACGGCCGCGGCGGCACCGCCCCCTCGGCGGTCGCCGTCCAGCTCGTCGAGGTCAAGGCGGACCTGGTGATCCAGCACGCCTGGGCCACCGCCAAGAAGTAGCCCTCGGAACGTCACAGCGCCGCCGCCCACTCCGCGAGCGCGTCGAAGTCCGGCCGGATCAGTCCGATCCGGGGATCGACGTGCAGCAACAGGGCGGCGGCGAGGTGGTTCCGCTCCACGTACTCGTGGTCGTACGAGGTGATGTCGTCGTCGACCCAGGCGAACGGCCGCCCCTCCGCGTACTCCAGGATGTACTGCGTCTTCCAGAAGGTCCCGCGAGGGGCCTTTCCGTGCATCCGGGGCCAGTCGATGAACGGCAGCTCCGGAAGCCCGAGCCGCGGCCCGATCCAGGCGTTGGCCTCGCCCTTCCAGGTCGTCGCCCACACCAGCTCGTACGCCTCGGCGAGCGCGAGCAGCTCGCCCCCGTGCGCCGGGTTGAGCCACACCCGCAGCCGCCGCTTCTCGAACCAGCCCTCGGGCCGCATCCGGTGCGTCTCGTACCCCTCCGGGCGCCGCTCGCGCTGTGCCGCGTACGGATTCAGCGGCCCGTCCACATCGATGAGCAGCAGTGGCTTCGTCATGCTCACAGCATTCCTTTCCCGTCCCCGGTGAGGCACGGAATTATCTAGCGAGACATTGATGTCTCATTCGGTGTATGGTCGTCTCATGTCAGTCGATCGCACCCAGGTGCTCCACAGCGCCGCCGCCCTGCTCTCCCGCAAGGCGACCGCCACCATGGACGAGGTCGCGCGGGCCGCCGGGATCGGCCGGGCCACGCTGCACCGGCACTTCGCCGGGCGCGATGCCCTGGTCAGGGCGCTGGAGCAGCTCGCGCTCCAGGAGCTGGAGGCGGCCTTCGACGAGGCCCGCCTCGACGAGGGGACCGCGGACGAGGCCGTACGCCGGCTCGTCGCCGGGATGGAGCCGATGGCCCCGCTGCTGTCGTTCCTCGTGACCGAGAACCAGCTCTTCGAGGGCGACCAGCAGAACGACGGCTGGGCCCGCCTCGACGCCCGGGTCTCCGACCTCTTCCGGCGCGGCCAGGAACAGGGCACCTTCCGGATCGACCTGACCCCCGCCTGGCTCACCGAGGCCCTCTACGGGCTCATCGGTGCCGGCGCCTGGGCCGTACAGGACGGCCGGGTCGCCGCCAAGGATTTCCAGTACATGATCGTCGAGCTGCTGCTCGGCGGAGCGCGCAGGAGCGTGGAGAAGTGAGCACCAGCACCATCAAGCACCCCGACCATATGGAGGGCGTGCACCGCCCCGGTCGGTGGCTCGCCCTTTCCGTTCTCGTCCTGGCCGTCCTCCTCGTGGCCGTGGACGCCACGGTGCTCGGCCTCGCCACCCCCTTCCTCTCCGAGGACCTCGAGCCGTCCGGCACCCAGCTGCTCTGGATCGGCGACGTCTACTCGTTCGTCATCGCCGGACTCCTGGTCTCCATGGGCAGCCTCGGTGACCGCATCGGCCGCAAGAAGCTGCTGCTCATCGGCGCCACGGCCTTCGGCGCCGTCTCCGTCCTGAACGCCTACGCGACCAGCCCCGAGATGATGATCGTGGCCCGCGCGCTGCTCGGCGTCGCCGGCGCCACCCTGATGCCGTCCACCCTGGCGCTCATCCGGAACCTCTTCCACGACCCGCGCGAGCGCAGCCTCGCCATCGGCATCTGGGGCGCCATGGCCTCGGCCGGTGCCGCCGTCGGGCCGGTCGTCGGCGGATTCCTCCTGGAGCACTTCTGGTGGGGCTCGGTCTTCCTCATCAACCTGCCCGTGATGGCCGTCCTCGTCATCGTCGGCATCAAGATGATCCCCGAGTCGAAGAACCCGAACCCGGGCCCCTGGGACCTCTCCAGCGTCGGCCTCTCCCTCGTCGGCGTGATCGCCGTCGTATACGCCATCAAGGAACTGGCCACCCACGGCCTCTCCCTCGACGCGGCCCTCGGCGCCCTCGCCGGTGCCGCCGCCCTGACCTGGTTCGTCCGCAGGCAGCTCACCCTGCCGGCGCCGCTCCTGGACATGCGCCTCTTCCGCAACCGCGGATTCTCCGGCGCCGTCCTCGCGGACCTGCTGACCATCCTGGGCCTCTCCGGCCTGGTGTTCTTCCTGTCCCAGTTCTTCCAGCTGGTCCAGGGCCGCCAGCCCCTGGAGGCCGGACTCGCCGAGCTCCCCGCCGCCATCGGCGCGGTCACGGCCGGTCTCGTCGCCGGTCTCGTCGCGCGGCGATTCTCCGTGCGGTCCGTGGTGGCGGGCGGTCTCGCGGCCGTCGGTCTCTCCCTCGCCGTCCTGACGACGATCGACGGGAACACCGCCTACCCGCTGCTCGGCGCGAGCCTGCTCGTCGTCGGTGTCGGCGCCGGTTTCGCCTTCACCGTCACCGCCGACGTGATCCTCTCCAGCGTCCCGAAGGAGCAGGCGGGTTCCGCCTCCGCCGTCTCCGAGACCGCGTACGAACTCGGCGCCGCGCTCGGCATCGCCGTGCTCGGCTCGATCGTGACCGGCGTCTACCGCGACTTCGCCACCCCGGCCGGTGTCCCCTCCGGCGTCGCCTCGGCAGCCCACGAGTCGCTCGGCGGCGCGGTGGAGGCCTCGGGCGCCCTCGCCCCGGACACGGCGGCGGCCCTGGTGTCGGCCGCCCAGCTCGCCTTCGTCGACGGACTGCGGATCGCGGCCGGCGTCGGCGCGGCGGTCCTCCTCGCGGCCTCGGTCGCGGCCTGGTTCCTGCTCAGGGGCCAGAAGCTGGAGGACGGCGTCGAGCACTGACGCCGCGGAACACGACGGTGCCCCCGTACAGCCGAGCTGTACGGGGGCACCGGCACATCCGTAGGAGCGTTACGCGGCCTTCGCCTTGGTGGCGTACATGTCCACGTACTCCTGCCCGGACAGCCGCATGACCTCGGCCATCACCGAGTCCGTCACCGCCCGCAGGACATAGCGGTCGCGGTCCATCCCGTCGTACCGCGAGAACTCCATCGGCTCGCCGAAGCGGACCGTGACCTTGCCAGGACGCGGCAGCCCCGCCCCGCCCGGCTGGATCTTGTCGGTGCCGATCATCGCGAACGGCACCACCGGCGCACCGGTCATCAGGGTGAGCCGCGCGATGCCCGTACGGCCCCGGTACAGCCGGCCGTCGGGGGAGCGGGTGCCCTCGGGGTAGATCGAGAAGATCTTGCCCTCCTCCAGGACGCGCCGCCCGGTCATCAGCGCCGCCACGCCGCCGCGGCCGCCGTCCCGGTCCACCGGGATCATGCCGACGCTGGTGAAGAACCAGGCCATCGCCCGGCCCTTGATGCCCTTGCCCGTCACGTACTCGTCCTTGCCGATGAAGAAGACCTGACGGTCCAGGCAGATCGGCATGATCATCGAGTCGATGAAGGTCAGGTGGTTGCCCGCCAGGATGACGGGACCGGTCCCCGGGATGTTCTCGGCGCCCTCCACGCGGGGGCGGAACATCAGGCGCATGACCGGCCCGAGCACTGCCTTGATGATCGCGAGACGGGACAACGGTTCCTCCGGGGGTGGCGCGGGGTGCGGGCCGGCTGACGGTGCAGCTGGCGACGATACTCGCGGGTCACCGCCGTACGCACATCGGGTTCACCGAGTGGATACGCAGTGTTGACGTGTGTTTCCGCCATGTTCGGCAGAGGTCTGCCGTCCGTAGGGCCTCTATGCCTAGCGTCGGAGCTCCCCGTTGACAGGTGCGGGACATCACACAAGAGGAGCCTTCATGACCCAGGGCGAGCGCCGGACCCCGGCACGGCGGACCGTTCTCGGAGCGGCCGGAGCAGCGGCGGTACTGGGGGCCTCGACGGCCCTCCCCGCGGGCACCGCCCACGCCGACGAGGCCCGCGCCGACGCCCGGGGCCGCGGCCACGGCTTCCGCTCCCTCCCCGTCCCCACCGTCATCGCCCACCGCGGCGCCAGCGGCTACCGCCCCGAGCACACCCTCGGCTCCTACCGGCACGCCCTCGACCTCGGCGCGCACGTCATCGAGCAGGACCTCGTCCCCACCCGGGACGGACACCTCGTCTGCCGCCACGAGAACGACATCACCGGCACGACCGACGTCGCCGACCACCCCGAGTTCGCCTCCCGGCAGACCACCAAGAGCGTCGACGGCACCTCGCTCACCGGCTGGTTCACCGAGGACTTCACGCTCGCCGAGCTCAAGACCCTCCGGGCGAAGGAGCGCATCCCCGGCACCCGCCAGGAGAACACCCTCTACGACGGCCGCTGGACGATCCCCACCTTCGAGGAGGTGCTGCGCTGGGCCGAGGAGGAGGGCCGCCGCCGGGGCCGCGACGTCTGGCTGCACGTCGAGACCAAGCACCCCACGTACTTCCGCTCCCTCGGCCTCGGCCTGGAGGAGCGGCTCGCCAAGCTCCTGCGCCGCTACGGACGCCACCGCGCGAACTCCCCGGTCTTCCTCCAGTCCTTCGAGCCCAGCAGCATCCAGCGCCTGGCGAAGCTGGTCGACTCCCCGGGAGTGGTCCTGCTCTCCGGCGCGAGCAGCCGCCCCTGGGACTTCGTCCAGGCCGGTGACCCGCGCACCGTCGCCGACCTCGTCACGCCCGAGGGCCTGCGCTGGATCGCCTCGTACGCGCAGGGCATCGGCCCCACCCTCGACCTGGTCATCCCCAAGGACGCGACCGGGCGCCTCGGCACCCCGACCACCCTCGTCCGCGACGCGCACGCCGAGGGGCTGATCCTCCACCCGTACACGCACCGCAACGAGAACAGCTTCCTGCCCGCCGACTTCCGCCGGGGCACGGACCCGACGGCCTACGGCGACGCCTTCGGGTCCCTGAAGCGGTACCTGGAGACGGGCATCGACGGCATCTTCTCCGACAACCCCGACACCGCGCTGCTCGCCGCCGCGGACTTCACGGCCGCCCGCGGCTGACCGATCCGGGAGGAGGCCGTGCGGCAGGAACCGCACGACCTCCTCCCGGGTGGTTTACGCCCCGTACCGCAACCGCGCCCGGGCACCCGGACATCGTGCCGGTCATGACCACCCCCGAGACCACCACCGCTCCGGCCCCCGCCTCCGACGCCCTCGCGGGCACCGGACTCCTCGCCGCCCTCGCCCCGCTGCTCGCCGCCGAGTCGGACGCCGAGGCCCCGGCAGCCGGCGTCGACCCCGGCGACCTCGAACAGGCCGTCTGGCTCCGCCTCCTGGAGCGCCTCCAGGAGACGGGCGCCCCCGAGCGCCCCGCCGACTGGCTGCGCCGCGCCGTCCGCGCCGAGGCCCGCCGCGCCCGCCGGACCACCGACCGGGAGCGCCCCTACGAGGACGAGCCCGCCCCGCCGCCGGACACCGAAGGCCCGCACGGCTCCCCGGAGAACTCCCTCCTCGTCGCCGAACGCCACCGCACCCTGCGCGCCGCGGTCACTCGAACGCCCGGCCGCTGCCCGCGCGTGCTCACCGCGATGCTCGATCCGGAGGACCCCACCTACCGGGAAATCGCAGGAGAGTTGGGTATCTCACAGGGCAGTCTGGGGCCGATGCGTTCCCGTTGCCTGGGATGCCTGCGCAGAATGCTGGCTGCAGAGGTTCCCGCCCCCGGCCGACGGGGAAGGGTGCGATAAACCGACGGCGAACCACATGAGCGGGAGGCGTGCACACATGGGCCTGAGTGTGACCATCTCAGCAGCGGACGCGCAGGACGCGGAGCACATCCTGAAGCTGCAGTACCTCTGCTACCAGAGTGAGGCGGAGCTGTACGGAGACTGGTCCATCGAACCGCTCACCCAGTCGCTCGACGCCCTGCGCGCCGAACTGGACGAGGGGTACGGCCTGGTGGCCCGGCTCGGCGACGAGGTCGTCGCCTCGGTGCGGGCCCGCCTCGACGAGGACGGCACGGTGCGGATCGCCAAGCTGATCGTCCACCCGCGCATGCAGCGCCACGGCCTCGGCGGCCGGCTCCTGGACGGCATCGAGCGCCACTTCGGCGCCGAGGCCGCACCGGCGGAGCCCTCCGCCAAGCGCTTCCAGCTCTTCACCGGCCACCGCAGCGAGGGCAATCTGCGGCTCTACCGCAGCAAGGGATACGCGCAGGTGGCCGCCCGCGAGCTCGGCCCCAAGCTCACCCTGGTGACCCTGGAGAAGGCCGCCGCCTGACTCAGGCGGCGGTGAGGGACCGCGACCGGCGCAGCCACCAGATGCCGGTCAGCGGAAGCAGGACCGGAATGAACAGGTAGCCGTAGCCGTAGTCCGACCAGACGGTCGCGTCCGGGAAGGCGGACGGCTCCACCAGCGTCCAGGTCCCCACGATGAGTACGCCCGCGAGCTCGGCGGCGCAGCAGACCAGCGCCGCCCTGCGGGCCTTCTCCCCGCCCCGTACGAGGGTGTAGGTGATGAAGGCGTAGACCACGGCCGCCACCGCCGACAGGGCGTACGCCAGCGGCGCCCGGTCGAACTCGGTCGCGATCTGGTAGATCGAGCGCGAGACCGCACCGACCGACATGACGCCGTACAGCCAGACGAGCAGGATGCCCGGGCCCGAGACGAGACGGGTCCTCGCGCCCTGCGCCGTCTGCTCCTGTGTCTCGGTCATGGTCAGCCCACCGTCCAGATGTCGTAGAGACGCACTTCGAGTACGGCGAGGACGACCGCACCGGCGGCCACCGTCGCCGAGCCCCACCGGCTGCGCTCCGCGAGCGACATGAACCCGGCGATCGGCACCGCGCACAGCGCGCCCAGCAGGTAGGCGACGAAGATCGTCGTGCCCTCCTCGGCCTTCTCGCCGCGCACGAGCTGCACGATGCCGACGACCAGCTGGGTCAGGACCAGGAAGCTCACCACGGCCATGCCGATGAAGTGCCAGTCCTTGGTCGGCTGGTCCCGGAAGGCGGCGAAGCCGCACCAGGCGGCGAGGGCGAGCGCGGCCACGGAGACCGTGACCGTGAGGGCGTCGAGCATGCGCCCGAGGGTATTACGGTCCGAAAGGCCCGATGCGCTCGCCCCCTCCGCCAGCCCCCCTCCGCTCGCCCCCTCCGCCAGCCCCCCTCCGCTCGCCCCCTGCGGTTGCCCCCTCCGCTCGCCTCCCGCACCCGGACGCACGGACCGTGGCCTTGGCCACACCCGCCGCCCGCTCCCGGTCCGGAACCGGCGCCCCCGGCACCGGCCCGCCGCCCCGTCCGCGCAGGCCACGCCCGGAGGGAGGAGGCCACGTACAACCCCCGGCAGGTGTCCGCATGGCGTCTCAAGGACGTCCGCTATGCGGACACCCCCCTTTCGTTCGCGACTGCGCATGCTTTACTTGCAGACATGACCACGACGAGCAGCCGCACCCTTGCGACCGAGGCGATCACGACGCCCGGTGCTCGTTGTATGTGTCGAATGTGCGCCTTCTGAGGGCCCCCGCAGAGTCTCGCGCCCCGAAGCGAGACCAGACGGCCGAGCCGATCCTCCCGCCATCCGGCGATGGACCGTGCCTGCCCCGCGCGCACACCGCCTCCGGCCACCAGCCGGACCGGCCTCCGTGCGCCTGACTGTCCGAACGACGAATGCCCCGTGCCCGGCGGACCCCGCGCCGCGCACTCGACAGTGACGGAAACCCTGTGATCACCACTTCGGGCCTGACCAAGGTCTACGAGTCGCGCGGCCGCCAGGTCACCGCTCTGGACGGCGTCGACCTGCACGTCCGCGAGGGCGAGGTCTTCGGCGTGATCGGCCAGAGCGGCGCCGGCAAGTCCTCGCTCATCCGCTGCGTCAACCTCCTGGAGCGCCCCACCTCCGGCACCGTGACCGTCGACGGAGTCGACCTCACCGCCCTCGCCGGAAAGGGCCGCCGCGCCGGCAAGGACCTGCGCCGCGCGCGCAGCAGCATCGGCATGGTCTTCCAGCACTTCAACCTGCTGTCCTCCCGCACGGTCAAGGACAACATCGAGCTCCCCCTGGAGATCCTCGGCGTCTCCGGCGCCGAACGCTCCCGCCGTGCCCTCGAACTCCTCGACCTCGTCGGCCTCGCCGACAAGGCCAAGTCCTACCCGGGGCAGCTCTCGGGCGGCCAGAAGCAGCGCGTCGGCATAGCCCGCGCCCTCGCGGGCGAGCCCAAGGTCCTGCTCTCCGACGAGGCCACCAGCGCCCTCGACCCGGAGACCACCCGCTCCATCCTCCAGCTCCTGCGCGACCTCAACCAGCAGCTCGGCCTGACCGTCCTGCTCATCACGCACGAGATGGACGTCGTCAAGACGATCTGCGACTCCGCCGCCCTGATGCAGCACGGCCGCGTCGTCGAGTCCGGCACCGTCGGCGAACTCCTCGCCACCCCCGGCTCCCAGCTGGCGGCCGAGCTCTTCCCGGTCAGCGGCGCCGCCACCGGCCCCGACCGCACCGTCGTCGACGTCACCTTCCACGGCGAGTCCGCGACCCAGCCGGTCATCTCCCAGCTCTCCCGCACCTACAACATCGACATCTCGATCCTCGGGGCGGCGATGGACACCGTGGGCGGGAAGCAGATCGGCCGGATGCGGATCGAACTCCCCGGACGGTACGAGGACAACGTCGTCCCGGTCGGCTTCCTGCGCGAGCAGGGCCTCCAGGTCGAACTCGTCGAGTCCGATGAAGCCGATGCAGCCGCCGAAGCGCCGGCCGACACCGTTCCCGTACTGGCCAAGGATGGTGCCAAGTGACCTGGTCCGAGATGCAGCCCCTGCTGGAGCAGGGCACCGTCGACACGCTCTACATGGTCCTCTGGGCCACCGTCGTCACCGTCCTCGGCGGCCTGCCGCTCGGCATCCTCCTCGTCCTCACGGACAAGGGCGGACTGCTGCAGAACACGCCGGTGAACAAGATCGTCGGTGCGATCGTGAACATCGGCCGTTCGCTGCCGTTCATCATCCTGCTGATCGCGCTGATCCCCTTCACCACCTTCGTCGTCGGCACCTTCATCGGCCCCACCGCGATGATCGTGCCGCTCGCCATCGGCGCCATCCCCTTCTTCGCGCGACTCGTCGAGACGGCGATCCGCGAGGTCGACCACGGACTCGTCGAGGCCGTCCAGGCCATGGGCGGCGGCATCCCCACCATCGTCCGCAAGGTGCTGCTCCCGCAGTCCCTGCCCTCGATCGTCTCGGGCGTCACCACCACCGTGATCGTGCTCATCGGCTACTCGGCGATGGCCGGCGCGGTCGGCGGCGAGGGCCTCGGCTCCAAGGCCGTCACCTACGGATACCAGCGCTTCGACACCACGTTCATGCTCGTCACCGTCGTCGTCCTGGTGCTGATCGTGACCGTCGTCCAGCTCATCGGCGACGGAGTCGTCCGGCTCCTCGCCCGCCGGGGCCGCACGGCCTGAGCCGTACCGCCCCGCCCCCCAGGCTTCGTTTTTCGAAGAACAGCCCGGACTTGTTGTCCAGGCGTCCACCGCTCCACCGGAAAGAGGCACTCTTCGTGCGTAAGAACATCAAGCTCACCGCCGGTATCGCCGCCACCGCCGCCCTCGCCCTCGGCCTCACCGCCTGCGGCACCTCCTCGGACCCGTCCTCCACCAAGGACTCGGCCGGCTCCGGCGACACCTCCAAGCCGCTCGTCGTCGCCGCGTCCCCGACGCCGCACGCCGACATCCTCAACTTCGTCAAGGACAACCTGGCCGAGAAGGCCGGCCTGAAGCTGGAGGTGAAGGAGTTCACGGACTACGTCCTGCCGAACACCGCCACCCAGTCCGGCCAGGTCGACGCCAACTTCTTCCAGCACAAGCCGTACCTCGACGACTTCAACCAGAAGAACAAGACCACCATCGTCCCCGTGGTCAACGTCCACCTGGAGCCCCTGGGCCTCTACTCCAAGAACATCAAGTCGGTGAAGGACATCAAGGCCGGCCAGACCATCGCCGTCCCGAACGACACCACCAACGGCGGCCGCGCGCTCCAGCTGCTCGCCGAGAACGGCCTGATCACCATCAAGCCGGGTGTCGGCACCAACGCCAAGATCTCCGACATCACCGACAAGAAGGGCCTGGAGTTCAAGGAGCTGGAGGCCGCCACCGTGCCCCGCGCCCTGAACGATGTCGACGCCGCCGTCATCAACGGCAACTACGCCATCGAGGCCAAGCTCTCCCCGGCCAAGGACGCCATCGCCCTGGAGAAGGCCGAAGGCAACCCGTACGCCAACTTCCTCGCCGTCAAGGAGGGCAACGAGAAGGACGCCCGCGTGCAGAAGCTCGCCAAGCTCCTCAACTCGCCCGAGGTGAAGAAGTACATCGAGGACACCTACAAGGGCTCGGTCATCCCGGCCTTCGGCGCCGTCGCCAAGTAAGGCCAGGCATCCGAGGAACCGTCAGACCGGTTCCCCCGTACAGTCCTTGTGACGAAGGCCCCCGCATCCCGTCCGATGCGCGGGGCCTTCGTCCTTCCCCACCCGGCCATGCGCACCGACGGCCGCATGCTGCATGCTGTGCGTTCACGGTCGATTCGGACGGTCCACGGCATGGAGCTGAGCATGACTACCACCTTTCCGGACATCTCCATCAACACGGACCGGTTGGTGCTGCGCGCGCTCGAAGAGGCCGACGCCCCGGCCCTGGCCGAGATGATGAACGACGAGATGGTCGGGGCATGGACGGCCGTCCCCCAGCCGTACACCGAGGACGCCGCCCGCCGCTGGATCACCGAATACGCCCCCACCGAACGCGCCGCCGGCCGCGGCCTCGACCTCGGCGTCACCGAGTTCCTCACCCAGCGGCTCGTGGGCATCGTCCAACTGGGCAACACCAACTGGCGCGTTCGCTCCAGCGAGCTCTCCTACATCATCGCCCCCTGGGCCCGCGGCGAGGGATACGCCTCCGAAGCCGCGCTCGCCACCGCCCAGTGGCTCTTCGGCGACCAGAAGTTCGAGCGCCTCGAACTGCGCACCGCGGCCGACAACACCGCCTCCCAGCAGGTCGCCCAGAAGATCGGCTGCATCAGCGAAGGCGTCCTGCGCAACGCCTGCATAGCCCGCACCCGCACCGAGGACGGCAGCTGGACCGAACTGCGCACCGACTTCATCGTCTGGGGCCTCCTCCCCGAGGACCTCGACGGCGTCGCCGACCAGATGGCCGAGGCCGGATACTCCTCGTACACCGACTGGAGCTGAGCCCCCGAGGCCAACCCGGGGTACGCTCGGCACGCCCCCGACCTGCGACATCACCACAGGAGACTGACGACGATGGCCGACCGGGTCACGGTGATCGGCTGGGACGGCTCGCCCCTCACCTCGGCGGCCCGGTCCGCGCTCTCCGCCGCCACTCTCGTGGCCGGCGCCGCCCACCACCTGGCGCTGCCCGAGGTGCCTCCCGGCGCCGAACGCATCCGCCTCGGCAGCGTCGACCTCGCCGCCCGCCGCATCGCGGGCCACCGCGGCACCGCCGTCGTCCTCGCCGACGGCGACCCGGGCTTCTTCGGCGTCGTCCGCGTCCTGCGCGCTCCCGAGCACGGCCTCGAAGTCGAGGTCGTTCCCGCCGTCTCCTCCGTCGCCGCCGCCTTCGCCCGCGCCGGAATGCCCTGGGAGGACGCCCGGATCGTCGTCGCCCACCAGCGCACCCTGCGCCGCGCCGTGAACGTCTGCCGCGCCCACCCCAAGGTCGCCGTCCTCACCTCGCCGGGCGCGGGACCGGCCGAACTCGCCCTCCTCCTCGACGGGGTCCACCGCACCTTCGTCGTCTGCGAGGAGCTCGGCACCGACCGCGAACAGGTCTCCGTCCTCACCTCCGACCGGGCCGCCGACCACGCCTGGCGCGACCCCAACGTCGTCCTCGTCATCGGGGGAGTGGGCGCCGGAGGCACCGGCACCCCGGCCGTCCCCTGGCTGATGGGCCAGGACCCGGCCGTGCGGTCGGTACGGGGCTGGGGCCTGCCGGCCGAGGAGTACGCCACCGAGGGGTACGGCCCCCGAGGCCACGTCCCGGGCGCCACCCCGCCGACCCGGCTCGGAGCCGGCGAGGACCCGGCCCTGCGGGCCGCCCAGCTCGCCCGCCTCGGCCCCCGCGTCGGCGACCTCGTCTGGGACATCGGCTGCGCCGGCGGCGCCTTCGCCGTCGAGGCCGCCCGCTTCGGCGCCGCCGTCATCGCCGTGGACACCGACCCGGCCGCCTGCGCCCGCACCGAGGCGGCCGCCCGCCGCCACGGCGTACCCCTCCAGACCGTCCCGGGCCGCGCCCCGCACGTCCTGGAGAGCCTGCCCGAACCCGATGTCGTCCGCATCGCGGCCGGCGGCGTCCCCGTCGTCACCGCCTGCACCGACCGGCGCCCCGAGCGGATCGTCACCCACGCCTCCACCCGCGACGAGGCGGAGGCCATCGGCACCGCACTCGCCGACGGCGGCTACGCCGTCGAGAGCCTCCTCCTCCAGACCGTCGGACTCGACCCGCACGACTGGTCGGAGCGCGAGCGTTCGGTCGTCTTCCTGCTGGCCGGACGCAGGAGCGACGGCGCCCCGTGACCCGGCCGCCCCGCCGGGGCAGGTAGGCTGGCCGATTGTTGTACCGCACCGGGACGTTCGGCATTTCGCGCTTGATGTCTCGAAATCGGCGGCCCTTTCGGACCGCCGATGTGGTACGCAGCAAAGGGGGGACCGCGCGACGTGGCGCAGTCCACAGCACGCCGTGGCGGATCTGCCTGCCACGACGGCCGAGGGCCGCGACAATGAGTGGGTGTCCGCGCGTCCTTCGTGCCGCGCGGCGCGCGCGCTCGTTGTTCTCGACGGGCGCAGTCTGAAGGAAGTACAAGCGATGGGCGAGGGGTACGCATGACGGACACCGGCCAGGTCTCGGGCGAGGGACTGCCGGAGAACGCAGGCATGGTCGAGCAGCCGGGCATCCCCGCACCGGGCGCGTACACCTTCCTGGACCCCTCCGAGCACGCCGAGGACGACGAGATCCTGCTCATGCCGGGCGCCCAGGGCGCCTGGAGCGAGCACCCGCCGGGCGTCGCGCCCGCGCCGCCGGTCGCCGTACCGGCCCCGCAGGTGCCGCCGGTGGTCCCGCACCAGGGCGTGCAGCCTCCGGCGCCGATGGGCGACCCGCTCACCGACCCGCTCCCGGAATCCTTCGTCCTCGCGGACGTACTGACCGCTCCCCAGGGCCAGACCCCGCCGCAGGCACCGGTCGCCGGAACGCCGGCGCACGGGACGCCGGTCCACGGCACCCCGGCGCACGGCACTCCCGTGCAGGGCACCCCGGCGCACGGCATCCCCGTCGCCGCGCAGGAGCCCGTCGTCGCCGACCACGGCTACGAGCCCGGCATCCTCGACACCGGCGCCCACGAGGCCGCGGGCCGCGACTCCGGTTCGGTCGACCTCGGCGGCGTCCGCGTCCCGCCGCCGGCCGGGGCTCCGACCCCGCCGCCCGCCCGCCGCCCGCTGCACATGGGCCCGCCCGTGCCCGACGCCACCGGTGGCGTCGTCCTCTCGCTCGCGGACCGCGGCCCGGCCGCCGTGCCCGCCCCGGCCCCGCAGCCCACGCCGGTCGTGGCCACCGGACCGGCGCCGATGCCCGTACGGAACCCGGGACCCCCCACGACGGGCCCCGAGTACTTCGACATCCCGCAGGACCAGCAGCTCGCGCCGCAGGGCGCCGAGCCGTGGGCCGCGCAGCCGCAGGAGGCCCTGGCACCCCAGCCGGTGCTCCCCGCAGAAACGGTCGTCCCGCAGACCGGACAGTTCGTCCAGGTCGAGGGCTCCGTCCCGACGGCCCCGCACCTGGCCCCGACCCCGGTCGCCGAGACCGAGGAGCCGGCCGAGGTTCCCGTACCCGTCGCTCCCGAACTGCCGGAGGAGCCGGCCGAGTCCGTGGCGGCGGCCCCGGACCTCGCCGAGCCGCAGGCCACCGTGCCCGCCCCGCGCGAGGCGGAGCCGGCCGCGGAGGCCCCCGTGCTCGTACCCGAGCCGGAGGCCCAGCCGGAGCCGGTCGTCGAGCCCGAGGCTCCGGCGGAGCCCCACATCGTCGCGGAGGCCACCCCCGAGCCCCAGCCCGAGCAGGCCCCGGAGCCGGAGGCAGAGGTCCAGGCAGAGGCAGAGATCCCGGTGGAGGCGGCGGCCGAAGCCGTGACGCCGGAACCGCTGGAGCAGCCCGTCCTGGTGGCCGAGCCGACCGAGACGGTGGAGGCGCAGGCCGAGCCGGTCGTCGAGGCCGTCGTCGAGGCGGAGGAGCCGGCGCAGGCCGCAGAGACGGCAGCCCCGGAACCCCAGCCGGAGACGGACCCCGAGGGCTTCGTGGACGCCGCGGAGCTGGTGGAAGCCGACGAACTCCCGGCAGCCGAAGAGCTCACCACGACGGATGAGGAGCCCCAGGCACCCGCCGTGGAGGCGGAGTCCGACATCCCCACCCCCGACGTCGAGGCGCCCACGGACATCCCGACCCCCGAAGTCGAGACGTCCCCCGAAGCCCAGGTGGCGTCCGACATCCCCACTCTCGACGCCCCGACCCCCGACGCCGAGACGCCCACGGACGCCTCCACCCCCGAAATCCAGGCCGCCGACGTCACCGCCGCCGACGCCACGGCCGCCGACGCCACGGCCTCTGACCTCACCGCAGCCGACGTCACGGCTGCCGACGTCACCGCCTCCGACGTCTCCGCCTCGGACGCACCGGCACCCGGCTACGCCGACGCCGAACGCGAGGCCGTCCTCCGCGTGATGCGCGAACGCCGGGACATCCGCAACGGCTTCCGCAGCGACCCGATCCCGCACGAGGTGCTGCTCCGCGTCCTGGAGGCCGCCCACACGGCCCCCAGCGTCGGCCACTCGCAGCCCTGGGACTTCGTGGTCATCCGCTCCGCCGAGACCCGGCAGACGATGCACGAGCTGGCCCAGCGGCAGCGCGACGCCTACGCCAAGTCGCTGCCGAAGGCCCGGGCGAAGCAGTTCAAGGAACTGAAGATCGAGGCGATCCTCGACACCCCGGTGAACATCGTCGTGACCGCCGACCCCACCCGGGGCGGCCGCCACACCCTCGGCCGCTACACGCAGCCGCAGATGGCCCCGTACTCCTCCGCGCTCGCCGTCGAGAACCTCTGGCTCGCCGCCCGCGCCGAAGGCCTCGGCGTCGGCTGGGTCAGCTTCTTCGACGAGCGCGAGATGGTCCGTACGCTCGGCCTGCCCGAGCACCTCGAAGTGGTCGCGTACCTCTGCGTGGGATACGTCGACGAGTTCCCCGAGGAGCCCGAGCTGATGCAGGCGGGCTGGTCGAAGCGCCGCCCGCTGGCCTGGGTCGTCCACGAGGAGACGTACGGCCGCCGCGCGCTGCCCGGCGAGGAGCCGCACGACCTGCTCCAGGAGACCATCGCCAACATCCGCCCGCTGGACGCCAAGGCGCTCGGCGAGGCGTGGGAGCGCCAGAAGCGGATGACCAAGCCCGCGGGCGCCCTGGGGATGCTGGAGATCATCTCCGCGCAGCTCTCGGGACTCTCCCGCGTGTGCCCGCCCCCGATCCCGGAGCCGGCGGCCGTGGCGATCTTCGCGGGCGACCACGGCGTCCACGCCCAGGGCGTCACGCCGTGGCCGCAGGAGGTCACGGGCCAGATGGTGGCCAACTTCCTCGGTGGGGGAGCGGTCTGCAACGCCTTCGCCAACCAGGTCGGCGCAGAGGTCTGCGTCATCGACGTGGGCGTGGCGTCGGAGCTCCCGGCGACCCCGGGTCTCCTGCCCCGCAAGGTCCGTCCGGGCACGGGCGACTTCACCACGGGTCTCGCGATGACCCGCGAAGAGGTCCTGGCCGCGATCGAGGTGGGCATCGAAACGGCCCGCGACCTCGTGGCCGCGGGCAACAAGGCGATCCTCACCGGCGAGATGGGCATCGCGAACACCACCGCGTCCGCGGCGCTCATCTCGGTCTACACCGGGGTCGACGCCGCCGAGGTCACGGGCCGCGGCACCGGCATCAACGACGAGACGCACGCCCGCAAGGTGGACGTGGTCCGCCGGGCCCTCGACCTGCACAAGCCTGACGCGGCGGACCCGATCGGCGTCCTGTCGGCGATCGGCGGCTTGGAGCACGCGGCCCTCGTGGGCCTGATCCTGGGCGCGGCCTCGCTCCGTACCCCGGTCATCCTCGACGGCGTCTCCACCGGCGCGGCGGCCCTCGTGGCCCGCGCGATCGCCCCGGAGTCGCTCGCGGCGTGCATCGCCGGCCACCGCAGCGCGGAGCCGGGCCACGTGGCGGCCCTGAACAAGCTGGGCCTGCGCCCCCTGGTCGACCTGGACCTCCGCCTCGGCGAGGGCACGGGTGCCCTCCTGGCGCTCCCCCTGGTGCAGAGCGCGGCCCGCGCGATGCACGAGGTGGCCACGTTCGACTCGGCGGGAGTCACCGAGAAGTAGCACCACCGGCGCGTCTCCCACCCACGCAGGGGAGTGGGGGACGCGCAGGGAGCGTGTTCGGGACGTAGAGCGTGTTTTGTGGCGCGTGCAGCCGGGTTCCCTTTCCAGGACCCGCAGGCGCCGTAAAACATGCAGTCCCGAACGCGCTCCCGGAGCGTCCCCCACGCACGGACGCACCACCGGGAGATCCGTCACACAGTGACGCCCGCGCACCCCCGATATCGTGGCCACACGAGCCCCACCAGCCGCTTCACCGCAGCAGCGGCCCCGCACCCTCACAGTCTCCGAGGAGCCGCCCACCCATGGCCGAGCACACCGAGAACGCGGCGCACCCCGCCTACCCCGTCGGTCTGCGTCTAGCGGGCCGACGCGTCGTCGTCCTGGGCGGCGGCCAGGTCGCCCAGCGCCGGCTGCCCGCGCTGATCGCCGCCGGCGCCGAGATCACGCTGATCTCCCCGTCCGCGACCCCCTCCGTGGACGCGATGGCCGAGGCCGGCGAGATCACCTGGGTGAAGCGGCGGTACGAGGACGGCGACCTCGCCGACACCTGGTACGCGCTGGTGGCCACCACCGACGCGACCGCCAACGCCGCGGCCTCGGCCGAGGCCGAGCGGACCCGCACCTGGTGCGTGCGCTCCGACGACGCCGAGGCGGCCACCGCCTGGACCCCGGCCACCGGCCGCGACGCGGGCGTCACCGTCGCGGTGCTCACGGGCCACGACCCCCGCCGCTCCGCCGCCGTGCGCGACGCGATCGTCGAGGGCCTCCGCGACGGTTCGCTGGCCGCTCCCGCGCACCGCTCCCGTACGCCGTTCGTCGCCCTGGTCGGCGGCGGCCCGGGCGACCCGGACCTGATCACGGTCCGCGGCCGCCGGCTGCTCGCCGAGGCGGACGTGGTGATCGCGGACCGGCTGGGCCCCCGCGACCTGCTCGACGAACTGCCCCCGCACGTCGAGGTGATCGACGCGGCGAAGATCCCGTACGGCCGGTTCATGGCCCAGGAGGCCATCAACAACGCGCTGATCGAGCACGCGAAGGCCGGCAAGTCGGTGGTCCGTCTCAAGGGCGGCGACCCGTTCGTCTTCGGCCGCGGCATGGAGGAGGCCCAGGCGCTCGCCGTCGAGGGCATCGCCTGCACGGTGGTCCCGGGCATCTCCAGCTCGATCTCGGTCCCGGGCGCGGCCGGCATCCCGGTCACGCACCGCGGAGTGGCCCACGAGTTCACGGTGGTGAGCGGGCACGTCGCTCCCGACGACCCGCGCTCGCTCGTCGACTGGGCGTCGCTGGCGAAGCTGACGGGCACCCTGGTCATCCTCATGGGCGTCGACAAGATCGGGAAGATCGCCGAGGCGCTCATCGCCCACGGCAAGAGCCCGGAGACCCCCCTGGCCCTGGTCCAGGAGGGCACCACGGCGACGCAGCGCCGGGTGGACGCCACGCTCGCGACGGTCGCGGAGACCGTCAAGGCGGAGGAGGTCCGCCCGCCGGCCGTCATCGTCATCGGGGACGTCGTCACCGAGGGCCCCGACAAGCTGGTGAAGTGACCCGGTCGGGTACCGAGAGGTAACCGAACCCGGTCGCACACCGTCGCACACATTGGCACCACACCCCGGACAAGGCAGTATCACCCCGTGGCCGAACTCATCACGATCGACGACCCCGACGACCCGCGCCTGCGCGACTACACCGGCCTGACCGACGTCGAGCTCCGGCGCAGACGCGAGCCCGCGGAGGGCCTGTTCATCGCGGAGGGCGAGAAGGTCATCCGCCGTGCCAGGCAGGCCGGGTACGAGATGCGGTCGATGCTGCTCTCGGCCAAGTGGGTCGATGTCATGCGCGACGTCATCGACGAGGTCCCGGCGCCGGTGTACGCGGTCCAGCCGGACCTCGCCGAGCGCGTCACGGGGTACCACGTGCACCGGGGCGCCCTCGCTTCCATGCAGCGCAAGCCGCTGCCGGACGCGACGGAGCTGCTGGCCGGCGCCCGCCGGGTGGTGATCATGGAGTCGGTGAACGACCACACCAACATCGGGGCCATCTTCCGCAGTGCGGCGGCCCTGGGCATGGACGCGGTCCTGCTCTCGCCGGACTGCGCGGACCCGCTCTACCGACGCTCCGTGAAGGTGTCGATGGGCGCGGTCTTCTCCGTCCCGTACGCACGCCTGGAGGCCTGGCCGCGTGGCCTGGAGGCGGTACGGGAAGCGGGCTTCAAGATTCTCGCGCTGACCCCGGCGGAGAAGGCGACGTCGATCGACGAGGCGGCCCCGCACCGGCTGGAGCGGGTGGCGCTGATGCTCGGCGCGGAGGGCGACGGCCTGTCGACGCAGGCGCTGCGCGCGGCCGACGAATGGGTCCGGATCCCGATGGCGCACGGCGTCGACTCGCTCAATGTGGGCGCGGCGGCGGCGGTGGCGTTCTACGCGGTGGCGACGGGCCGCCCGGAGTCCTGAGGGAAGCCGACCACCACAGAGCCGACCACGACAAGCCGACCGAGGGCCCCGAAGCCTTCCGGTCGGCTTGCGGGCGTTTCAGGGAAGGATCTACCCCTGCAAGGCCTGCGCGGCGGCGATGCCGAGGGCCACGACCAGCGTCACGACGACGAAGACGAAGAGCCGCTGCCGCAGCAGACGGGGGTTGGCGGGACGGCGGCCCGTAGACGTCGAGCGGACGCCCGGCCGGGTGCCGGGACGGGACTGGGGTGCTCGCGACCCGCCGGTCCGGGGCCCGGCCGAAGGCCGTGAGGCGGGCGCCGCGCCCCGCGCCTGCCCCCGCTGCCCGCGCTCCGTGTCCCGCTCGGGGCCGTGGTCGCGGGTGTCGCGCTCGGTGTACCGCTCGGTGGGGCGGATGGTGTTCCGCTCCTCGGCCCGCTCGCGCTGGACGGGCGGACGCGAGACGGGCAGGCCCTGTGCCTCGCGCGCGGCGATCTCCTTGAGCCGCATGGACAGCTGGAGGGTGCTGGGACGCTCTTCCGGGTCCTTCGCCAGACAGGCCCGGATCAGCGGTGCCAGGGCGTCGGGGACTCCGTGGAGCTGGGGTTCCTCGTGGACGACCCGGTAGAGCATGACCTCGGAACTCCCGTGCCCGAAGGGGGAGTCGGCCATGGCGGCGTACGCGAGGGTGGCGCCGAGCGAGAACACGTCCGTGGCGGGTGTGACGGCCGCGCCGCGCACCTGCTCGGGGGCGAGGAAGCCGGGCGATCCCACGGCCGTGCCGACGTGGGTGAGGGTGCTGGCGCCGGTGGCCCAGGCGATCCCGAAGTCGATGATCCGGGGGCCCTTGGGGGAGAGCAGGATGTTCGAGGGCTTCAGGTCGCGGTGGACGACCCCGGCCTCGTGGACGGCGACCAGACCTTCCGAGAGCGCGGCCCCGATCGAGGCCACGTCGGCGGCGCGGAGCCCGCCTTCCTCGGCGACCCGGTCGTGCAGGGAGGGGCCGGGGACGTACTGCGTGGCGAACCAGGGGCGCTCGGCCTCCAGGTCGGCGGCGACGAGCCGGGCCGTGCAGCCGCCGCGGATCCGCCGGGCGGCGGACACCTCGCGGGCGAAGCGCGACCGGAACTCCTGGTCCTCGGCCAGGTCCGGCCGGATCACCTTGAGCGCCACGCGCTGACCGCGCCGGTCGGACCCGAGGTACACGACCCCCATCCCGCCGGCCCCCAGCCTGCGGTGGAGCCGGAACGACCCGACGATCCGCGGATCCTCGCGCCGGAGCCGCATCATCGCCATGTCCGTCCCCTCGTCCGTTCGACGTGGCACAGCTTACGTAGTGGCGCCCGAACGCGCTCATAGGCCGCGCCCTCGCAGCGGGATCGATTGTCAGTGCTGAGGGGGAAGGGAAGAAGGCGCGCGAACCCGGTAGTGCCCCAACCACCCGTCAACACAGACCACTTGACGGAGGGTCGAGAAGGGCCCCGCAGACCCCGAAGGGCGGCTGTCCGGGCTCCGGGGGCCAGGGGCGGGCGGAAGATCCGGCGAAGTGAGCGATGTCACGCCCGGTGACCTGCCCGGCACCCGCCGGCGCCGCCGGAAGGGCCTCGGTCCGGCAGCCTCCTCGGACTCCCGTTCGGACTCCCGTCGGGCCGACCCCTCCGGGAAGACCCCCAGTTCCGGACACCCGTCTCCACCCAGGGGAGTACTCCGCACGACCGGTCCTCATCCTCCGGGAGGCCCGGAAGTAGGTACGCGGGCATGACGTCCGGGAGCCTCGCGATCCCTAGTGTTGTTGTCAGCGGCGGGTGCAGCACTCGTCCCCCGAGGTCACGTACCCGCCGCGCCAGACACGACAGGAGAGGAACCATGGCGTACACGGCACCGCGGTCGACCACCAGCCCTTCGGGCCGTCGTCACCCCCTGGTGGCCACGGCCATGGTCCTCCCTCTCGCGGCCCTGCTCGTGGTCGTCTTCGGCGGCTGGGAAGCGGTGGTCACACAGGCGTCGTCCGTGGGCGTGATGTTGGGGCGCTGAACAGCGCCCGGACCCGGGAGAGCGGCCCGGGTCGGGGACATCCGACCATCAACCCCGTGGGGACGGGGGTGTGGCGGACGGCAGCGTGAGGCCGGTCAGCTGGGGAGCTGACCGGCCTTCGCGCTCCCCGGAACCGGCGCTCGCCGGAACCCGGAGCCCACGCCCTCCGGCCATGTTCCCTCCCCGGCCGCGTACGCTCCCCGCGTGGACCACGCCGCCCGACCCTCACCGACGATGCTCCCGAGCACCCCGACGCAGCCCGCCCCGCTCGACCGGCTCGCGGCCGTCGCCCGTGCGGCGGCGCACCGCCCCGACGAGCCCTGCCGCTGCGCGAGCGGCCTCGTAGGAGTGCTCGCGAACCGGGACGACGGGACCGTCGTACGCCACGGGGCGCTCGTGGCCAAGGCGCACGCCCCCGACACGGACCCCGAGGCGCACGGGGCCCGGCTGGCCCTGGCAGGCCACCCCGACGTAGGAGGCGTGCTCCTCCCCCCGCGACCCCTCCCCACGCAGGCCCCGACCGAGATCGACGGCCGCCCCGTCACCATCTGGCCTTACGGTCCGCCCGTGGCCCCCGACGACCCGGACGCCGCCCCGTGGGAGGACGCGGCACGGCTCCTCGCCCGGCTCCACCGAACGGCGCCCCCGCCGCCCCTGGCCTCCCGGCTCCCGGCGATGCGCGCCCCGCTCAAGGTGGAGCTGGCGGTGGACCGGATGCGCAGGACGGCCCCCGACCACCCGGCGGCCGCCACAGTGCTGAGCGCATGGCAAACGATCCCCAACACCAACACCACCAACGCCAACACCAACACCAACACCAACACGTCAGGCCCCCGGCTGCTCTGCCACGGCGACTTCCACCTCGGTCAACTGGTGCGAGAACCCCGGCCGGTAGGTGACGGCCCCTGGCGACTCATCGACATGGACGACCTCGGCCTGGGCGATCCCGCGTGGGATCTGGCCCGCCCCGCCGCCTGGTTCGCCGCCGGCATCCTGCCGCCGGAGGTGTGGTCCCGTTTCCTCGGCGCGTACCAGGAGGCGGGCGGCCCGGCCGTCGGTGCCGATCCGTGGGTCCAACTCGACGTTCCGGCGCGGGCCCTGACGGTCCAGACGGCGGCCCTGGCCCTCGCGAAGTCCACGGCGGAGCGCCGGCCGCTCGACGAGGTCGAGGACGTGATGATCGACACCTGTGCCCGTATCGCCGGGTACCGAACCGAATCGGCCCCTTCGGCGTCCACGTAAGGTGAAGCCACCATTCGAACGGCAATGTCAGGGAGTTGAGCCGAGCATGCAGTGTCCCAAGTGCCATGCGGCCATGCACACGTACAACCGCAACGGCGTCCAGATCGAGCAGTGCAGCGGCTGCCGCGGGATATTCCTGGACTTCGGCGAGCTGGAGGCCCTGACCCGCCTGGAGTCCCAGTGGGCGCAGCAGGCGCCGCCGCCGGCCCCGCAGGCCTACCCGGCGCAGCCCGCCCCCGCGGCCCCCGCCTGGGGCGCCCCGCACCAGGGCGGCCACCACGGCGGTCACTACCGCCAGCGCGGCTTCGGCCGGATGCTCTTCTCCTCCTGAGCACGAAGAAGCCCCCGTCCGCGAGCTGCGGCCGGGGGCTTCTTCAGGTGGTGCGCGATACTGGGATTGAACCAGTGACCTCTTCCGTGTCAGGGAAGCGCTCTCCCGCTGAGCTAATCGCGCGGGGTCGTACACACGTCGTATCCGAAGATACTCCATACTGCGTGCGCGATACTGGGATTGAACCAGTGACCTCTTCCGTGTCAGGGAAGCGCTCTCCCGCTGAGCTAATCGCGCGGGTGGTGCACACGTCGTGAACGACGGTGCCGGGTGCTGTGTGCGCGATACTGGGATTGAACCAGTGACCTCTTCCGTGTCAGGGAAGCGCTCTCCCGCTGAGCTAATCGCGCGGGGGATCCGGAGATCCAGGATCCGAAGATCCAGTGGACGATACTGGGATTGAACCAGTGACCCCTTCCGTGTCAGGGAAGTGCTCTCCCGCTGAGCTAATCGTCCTTGGAGGTGGAGACGGGATTTGAACCCGTGTAGACGGCTTTGCAGGCCGTTGCCTCGCCTCTCGGCCACTCCACCAGGAGTGATAACGGGGGTTCGGGAAGATCCCCCAACATCGAGCGGACGACGAGATTCGAACTCGCGACCCTCACCTTGGCAAGGTGATGCTCTACCAACTGAGCCACGTCCGCTTGTCGTTTCCGTTCCGCTTGCGCGTCCCGGCGACGTGTTGAACTCTAGCGGATTCCTGGGCCAGTACAAAAACGCGTTTCCGCAGCGTGCTGACCTGCGCGCCGATCGGGGTGCCCGGCCGGACGCCCCGGAGGGTTCGCGCGGCGTTCACTCGCCGTGTTCCCGGCGTGGCACGGAGCCCCGGCGCACACGCCCCGCGCACACGACCCGGGAGCCGCGGTCCACCCGACCTAGACTCGATGCGTGTACGACTTTGCTCCTCTGGCCCGCTTCGGCGGCCTCGTCGCGACCGACCTCCGGGACGTCACCCATGACCCCGAGGCCCTGGACTCCACCGGCTTCTGGGCCGTCTGCGCGGACTTCGAGGGCCGGCTGACCTGCGCCCGCTTCGGTGACGTGCGGCCCGATCCGGTCCCCACGCCCGTCCCGGGCGCCTGGCGGGGCCCCGGGACCGGTGACTGGACGTCCTCGCTCGACCGCGCCGCGTACACCGCGGGCGTCCGGCGCGTGCGCGAGCACATCGCGCGGGGCGAGGTCTACCAGGCGAACCTCTGCCGGGTGCTGACCGCGCCACTGCCGGACCCGGCCGCCGCCGACGTCGACGCGCTGACGGCGCTGCTCGCCCAGGGGAACCCCGCGCCCTACGCGGGAACGATTCGGCTGCCCGCCCACGGCGTGGAGATCGCCACGGCCTCCCCCGAGCTCTACCTCCGCCGCGAGGGGGCCCTGATCACCTCGGGCCCCATCAAGGGCACCGGCCGCACCGCGGCCGACCTCCTTCCCAAGGACCACGCCGAGAACGTGATGATCGTCGACCTGGTCCGCAACGACCTGGGGCGCGTCAGCGAGACGGGCTCCGTCGCCGTCCCCGCCCTCTGTGCGGTCGAGGAGCACCCCGGCCTCGTCCACCTCGTCTCCACGGTCACCGGCCTCCTGCGCGAGGACGCCGGCTGGCCCGCGCTCCTCGACGCGACCTTCCCGCCCGGCTCCGTCACCGGCGCGCCCAAGTCCAGCGCCCTGCGGATCATCGAGGCCCTGGAGACCGCGCCCCGCGGCCCGTACTGCGGAGGCATCGGCTGGGTCGACGCCGACGCGGGCACCGCCGAGCTGGCCGTCGGCATACGCACCTTCTGGATCGACCGCCCCGAGGGCGTGCTCCGCTTCGGCACCGGCGCCGGGATCACCTGGGGCTCCGACCCGGAGCGCGAGTGGGAGGAGACCGAGCTGAAGGCGTCCCGGCTGGTCGCGATAGCGTCGGGCGCCTACGAGTCAGGCGCCTACGAGGCGAGCGGAAAGGCCATCTCTCGATGAAACTCTGGGTCAACGGCGGGCTGCACGACGCGGAGGCCGCCCTGGTCTCCGTACTGGACCACGGGCTGACCGTCGGTGACGGCGTCTTCGAGACGGTCAAGGCCGAGCGCGGAGAAACGTTTGCTCTCACCCTCCACCTGGAGCGCCTCACCCGCTCCGCCCGCGGTCTCGGCCTGCCCGACCCGGACCTCGACGAGGTCCGCCGCGCCTGCGCCGCCGTCCTCGCCGCCAACCCGATGGAGCTCGGCCGGCTGCGGATCACGTACACCGGCGGCCTCTCCCCGCTCGGTTCGGAGCGCGGCGACGCCGGCGGCAGCCTCGTCGTCGGACTCGGCGAGACCGTCCGCCGCGCGGACACCACCGCCGTGATCACCGTGCCCTGGACCCGCAACGAGCGCAGCGCCCTCGCGGGCCTGAAGACCACCTCGTACGCGGAGAACGTCGTCGCCCTCGCGAAGGCGCGCGAGCAGGGAGCCTCCGAGGCGCTCTTCGGCAACACCGTGGGACAGCTCTGCGAGGGCACCGGCTCCAACGTCTTCGTCGTGCTCGACGGCACGATCCACACCCCGCCCGTCTCCTCCGGCTGCCTCGCGGGCATCACCCGCGCCCTCGCCGTGGAGTGGACCGGCGCCGTGGAGACCGACCTGCCGCTGGACGTCCTGGAGACCGCCGAGGAGATCTTCCTGACCTCGACCCTCCGCGACGTCCAGGCCGTGCACCGCGTCGACGGGCGGGCCCTCACCGGCGCTCCCGGGCCGGTCACCGCCAAGGCCATGCGGATCTTCGACGAGCGCGCGGCCAGGGACCGGGACCCGAGCTTCGCGTGAACCGCCGCGCGCGAACGGCCTCCCGTGAACCGGTTCGCGTGAACCGTCGCGCGTAAATCCGGATGACGGACGGCCCGAGGGTGGGTAGAACACCCATGATGACCACCACCCTGCGGCCGGCCGAGCCGCTTCAGCAGACGCCCGACGGCGGCCGTTCCCGCACCTACGACGTGTGCGTGAACAGCCGCCGCGTCGGCTCCGTCCACCTCGCGACCGATCCCGGCTTCGGCGCCGCATCGGGCCTGATCCGGGAGCTCCGGGTCGACGAGCCGGACCGGCGGCGGGGCCGGGGCACGGTCGCCGCGCTCGCCTCCGAGGAGGTGCTGCGGGGCTGGGGCTGCGTCGAGGTGCAGATATCGGTGCCCGCCGACGCGGAGGCGGCGCTGCGGATGGCACGGTCGCTCGGCTACACCGAGCGCAGCCGGAACATGGTCAAGGAGCTGGGCGCCGAGCCGCCGGCGCTGCCGGAGGGCGTCGAGGTCCGGCCCATGACCGGGAGCGAGTTCACCGAGTGGGAGGCGAGGGCCAAGGAGGGCTTCGCGCAGAGCTGGATCGACCGCGGCGTCCCCGAGGACCAGGCCCGTGCCAAGGCCGACGACAGTCACCGCCGGTACCTCCCGCAGGGCCTGGCCACCCCCGGCGTCGCGATCCACGTGGTCGTCCGGGACGGCCGGCCCGCCGGCTTCCTGTGGACCGGCCGCATCGAGCTCGAACCGGGACGGTGGGCGGCATTCGTCTACGACATCGAGGTCGCCGAGGAGCAGCGCGGGCGCGGCTACGGCCGGGCCCTCATGCTGCTCGCCGAGCGGGTCGCGCGGGACGCCGGGGAGGAACTGCTCGGACTCCACGTCTTCGCGGGCAACACCCCGGCCATCCGGCTCTACGAATCCCTCGGCTACCGGACGACCTACGTGAACAGCGCCAAGGAGCTGCTGTGAGGGAGCTGCCGTAGGGGAGCTGCTGCAGGAGGCTTCGGCAGGGGAGCGCCGGGGCGGTCAGCCCTTCAGGAGGCGGTCGGCGATCTCCGCGATCCGCTGCCGCAGGCCGTCCTGGCTCTGGCCGCCGTCGAGGCGCTCGCCGCCGATGACATAGGTCGGGGTCCCGGTGACCTTGATCGCCTTGCCCTCGGCCTCGTCCGCGTCGACGGTCAGCAGGTGGCGCCCGTCGATCAGGGCGGTGTCGAACTCCTCGGCGTCCAGACCCAGTTCGGTCGCCACCTCCAGGAGCACCGGCTCGCCCCGGTCGCCGAGCTCGGCGGTCCTGGCGAGCAGCGCCTCCACGTACGGCCAGCCCTTGCCCTGCTCGACGGCCTCCTCGGCGGCCTGCGCGGCGGCGTACGCGTGCTTGTGCTTCGCCAGCGGGAAGTGGCGCAGCTGTACGTCGAGCCGGTCGCCGTACGTCTCGCGCAGGGCGCGGACGTCGTCGAGGGCCACGAAGCAGTCGGGGCACTGGAGGTCGAACCAGGCCTCCAGGACGACGGGGGAGGCGGGTGCGGTGGTGGAGTCGTTCATGCCAGCAGTGTCCCTCACCGGGACCTGGGGAGGAGATCCGGCCGCGGCGACCCCGAGATCTCCCTGATAAGGGCCGGGGAACATGGCCCCGGGCGCCCTCGGCGGTGCAGGATGGAAGGGACGTATCACCCGGACCAGGAGGATCGCATGCTCGCCGAGACCATTTGCTCCGCGGCGGCCGTGGCGGGCCTGGGCATCGCCGCGATCACGGCGTACCGGAAGCGCTATCTGTCCGCCGCCCGGATCGCCGCCTACGCCTTGGTGCCGCTGGGTCTCGTGATGATCGGCGCCGTCGACTGGCTCGCCGACACGGCCTTCAGTCCGGTGGCCTGGGCCGGGTTCGGCGTGCTCGGTGGCGCCTGGCTGCTCTTCTCGTCCACGCGGGCCGTCGAGCGGCGCAGGGCCGGCCGCAAGGAGACCACCGGGGGAGCGGAGCGGGCTGCCGTGGCCCCGGCCGCTTCCTCGCCCTCGCGAGCCGTCGCGCCGAAGCCTCAGGCCGGTAGGGCGGGCCAGTCCGCTCAGTCCGGTCAGCCCGCCGGAGAGGACTTCAGTGACATCGAGGCGATTCTGAAGAAGCACGGAATCTGATCACTTCTGGCGCTTCCCGTTCCCGTGATCCACGGGAAGGGGTGAACACCCCGTGCAATGGGGCGTGTTTCGGGTTTTTCCGGGCTCGGCGTGCGTCATCATCCCCCCGAGATGCTGGATACCTCGCGGGAACCCGTCCCCGCCGCCCCCGATGCCGTCGGCGCTGCCGACCTCCCCGCGGAAGAACCGCGCGGCTGTCTGTTCGCGCTCTCCCAGCCGCCGCTGATGATCTTCCTCGCGGTCATCGGCTGTCTGCTCCTGACGGCCGCCGTGCACGATCTCTTCGTGCTGTGACCCCGAGGGGGTGTCCCGTCAGCCCGCGGCTTCCTTGCGGCGCGCCCGGTACGCGGCCACGTGCAGGCGGTTCCCGCAGGTGCGGCTGTCGCAGTAGCGGCGCGAGCGGTTGCGGGAGAGGTCGACGAAGGCCCGGCCGCAGTCCGGCGCCTCGCAGCGCCGCAGCCGCTCCTGCTCGCCCGCCACGACGATGAACGCGAGGGCCATGCCGCAGTCGGCGCCGAGATGGTCCGCCACCGAGGCGCCCGGCGCGAAGTAGTGCACGTGCAGGTCGTAGCCGTCGTGGTCGGTGAGCTGCGGAGTGGTGCCCGCCGCCGCCACGAGCTGGTTGATCAGCGGGGCCGCGATCCGGGGCTCGGGTGCGGAGAAGACGGCGGCGAACTTCTCGCGCACGTCGCGCACGGCCTTCAGGTCCTCGGCCCCGAGTTCGCCGACGTCGCTGATCTTGTGTGCGTGGACGAAGGTGCGCAGCCCTTCGAGGTCCGCGAGCTCGTCGGGACGGTCGCCCTGAGGGGCGGTGTTCATCAGATCGACGACGGTGTCGAGGGCGATCCGGGTGTCGTGGGGGATCAGCACGATTCGCTCCCTGGCCGGCCGCGGGCGGCGCCCGCGGAATGGCGCTGACTCTAGCGCGGCCGGGAAAGGGACAACGGCGCCCACCACCGCGCCGGCTGCGCGGTGGGGAACGCCGTCGTCGTGCCTATGTGACTGCCCACGCGGCGCCGTCGCCCCGAGTCGGACGACGCCGTGCGGCTCTCGGCCTGGCTCAGCTGTCAGCCAGGATGTGGGAGAGCTCCGTATCGAGATCGAAGTGCCGGTGCTCGGTGCCCGGTGGCACGGCGGCGTCGGTCCGCTTCAGGAACGACTCCAGGGCCCGCGCCGGGGCCTCGAGCAGGGCTTCTCCCTCGGGTGAGCTCAACGCGATGCAGACGACTCCCTGGCCGTGACTACGGGATGGCCAGACGCGGACGTCGCCCGTGCCGGTGGGCCGGTGCAGCCCCTCGGCGAGAAGGTCGCGGGCGAAGACCCACTCGACCGTCTCCTCGGCTCCGGTGTGGAAGGTGGCGTGCACGGCATACGGATCGGCCGTGTCATACCGCAGGCCCGCGGGTACAGGCAGTGAGGACTCGCTCGACACAACGAGGCGCAGGTGCAGCTCGCAGCTGACCGTGGTGTTCATAAGCGCCAGGGCCTTTCGCTCAGTGTGCGCTCGGGGATTCGCACGTCGGCGAAATCGACATGCCACCTCCGGTGCCGTTGTAAACCCCTCTGTCGGTTTTGTGATCGTTCAGGTAGCTCGGATGGCCGCATGTAACTTTGGGTAATACCGCCATACCGGTGGGGCCCCCGAGTCCGGTAAGTTGGGGGGTATGCATGCGGAGAGTGACGAGCGCACAGGGGATCCCGCAGCCGGCCAGGAAGCCGAATTGGGATCCCGCGCACCGGAGTTCATCAAGTCCCGACGAGGCCTGCACCTGAGCTGGCAGGTCGGTGTCTTCATCGTGGGACTGGCCGTGGTCGGCGCGGGCATCGTGATGCTGCCGCTGCCGGGACCCGGCTGGCTGGTCATCTTCGGCGGCATGGCGATCTGGGCGACCGAGTTCGTCTGGGCACAGCTCGTGCTCCGCTGGACCAAGCGAAAGGTCACCGAGGCCGCCCAGCGCGCCCTCGATCCCAAGGTCCGCCGCAGGAACATCATCCTCACCACCGTCGGCCTGGTGATCATCGGCGCCCTGCTCGCCGTCTACCTCTGGAAGTTCGGCATCGTCATGCCCTGGAAGATCGACGAGTGACCTTCCGATGGTTCGGGAGCCCCGCTGACATGGGGTAATGTTTGCGGTGCGCCCGGGCGATTAGCTCAGTGGGAGAGCACTTCGTTCACACCGAAGGGGTCACTGGTTCGAACCCAGTATCGCCCACCACCCGGCCCGAAGGCCCGGAGACGATCACCGTCTCCGGGCCTTCGGCGTTTCACCGCATCCGCCCCAGCCGCTCCCGCAGCCGCCGCGCGTCCCGCAGCCGCTGCTCGTAGGTGGCGCCCACCGCGAGCAGCAGGAGCCCGGCGAGGGCCGGCGGCAGCCAGCGGGGCAGCGCGCCCACGGCCTGCACGACGTACGGGGCCAGCTCGTGCAGCCCGTCCAGGGCGAGGACCGTGCCGCCGAGCACGAGCAGCGCCCGGAGCCGGAACCGCGCGCCCAGCAGCGTCACGACGAGCGCCGCGACCCCCAGGAGCAGCGGGCGCACCCAGTCCGGGTCCACCCAGGCCGCGACGAGGCTCGGCAGCAGCGTCGCCGCGAGACCCGGGCCGTACGCCGTCCACGACGCGGCCTCCGGGTCCCGGCGCCGCCGCAGGAAGCCGACGGCCAGCGCGGGCAGCGTCACCGGGAGCGTGTACGCCTCCGGGGTCGTCACGTCCGAGACAGCGAGGCGCACCCAGGTGGCGAGGAGGAACAGGACCGCCGCCGTCCACGAGGCGAAGGCGCGCCGCTCCGGCCGGACCGCCGTCGCCGCCGCGATCACCCCGCCGAGGGCGAGGGCGAGCGCGAGGAACGCGGGCCGGGACGCGGCGAGCCCCAGGGCGAGCAGCCCCACGGAGGCACCGGAGATCTCGGTCGCCAGGGCCACCGGGCCCGTGCGCGTCCGGGCGGCGAGCGCCGCGGTGGCCGCAGGGACCAGGAGCAGCGCGAGCGCCGTCCAGTGGTCCTCGAACCCGGCGGCGGACGCCACCGCGAGGACGAGCCCCGTCGCGGCGAGGACTGCGGCGCAGGTCGACAGCACCCGGCGCGCGCCCGCCCCGAGCACGGCGACGCCCGTGAAGAGGGCGAGCAGCACCCCCAGCGAGGCGAAGGTCGCCCCGCGGACGTCCAGGGCGAGCGCGACCGCGCTCACGGCGGACGCGAGCCCGCCGGTGTACGCGCACCAGCCGAGCGCGGTACGGGGCTCCACGACGGTCGCCCGAGGCTGGGGCCGGCGGGGCGCCCACGTGCCCCAGGGAGTCCCCGGACCGGGCAGCGGAGGCACGGCGGGACCGGAGGGCTGCCCGGCCGGAGCGTCCTGCGCCTGGCTCCGCCGGACCCCGCGCAGCAGCGGGCCGGGGCGGACGGCGAGCGCGAGGGCGGCCGCCGTGGTGAGGAGCTGGAGGGCGAGCGTCGGCGCGTACGGCAGGTCCAGGGAGACCGGCAGGGCCGTGAGCAGCGACCAGACCGCGGCGAACGCGCCGCAGCGGGCCCAGAGCCGGGGGACGACCGCGAGTGCGAGGGCGGCCACGAGGAGGACCAGGGCGGCGGTCGCCGGGTACGTGGTCAGGGCACGCTCGGCGTGCTCGCCGGACCACACCTCCGTCGTCCGGCCCACCGGCCCCAGCAGACCCACGGCCGCGGGCGGCAGCGCCCACAGGGCGCCGAGCGCCAGGACACCGGCGCCCGCACCGGCCAGCCCGAGCCGGATCCCACGCGGCAGCGACACGGGGCCCGCCTCGCCTGCCGCGTCCGTGGCCGCCGGCGTACCCACCCGCCACACCGCCGCCAGGACGAGACCGCACAGCACGTATCCCGGAACCTCCCAGGCCGACGGGACGGCCGCGCGGAGGAGGCCGCCGAGGGCCGCCACCGCCGACAGGCCCGCGAGCGACGAGGCCGCCGCCGCGAGCGGGGGACGGCGCCAGGCCACGTACAGGGTCAGGGCCGCGATCGCCAGGAGGAGCGGCGCGCCGCTCCACGGGGAGGTCAGGGAGAGCCAGGCGCCCGTCAGGAGCGACCAGGCGCCCAGCGCCGTCGCACCGGTGACCGCCGTGATCCGGACCGCCGCCGGGCGGGTCCAGAGCGCCACCGCCGCATCCGCCGCGACCGTGACCAGCGCCGCCCAGGCGAAGGCCGTCGGCCCGCCCCCGGCCGCGAGCACGCCGAGCGGCAGCGGCAGCTGGGCCGCGACCACGGCCACCGGCCGCGGGATCCGCAGCCGCGGCAGTGCCGAGCCGTACGCCGTCCATGCGCCCGCGAGGACCGCGGACGCGACCGCCGTGTACCCCAGGCCGTCCGTGCCGGCCAGCGCCACCCGGTGCAGCGCGTACGCGTCGAGGACCATCAGGACGAGGCCCAGCGCCCCCACCGACTCGGCCGTCGAGACCAGTCCCTTCCGCAGCAGCGCCACCGGCGCCGCCAGCGCGGCGGAGGTCACCACGAGCAGCACCGCCGCGCGACCGCCGATGCCCATCGAGCCCCAGCTGACGAGCGTGAAGGCGACCGCGGCGATCGTCAGGAGCGTCCCGCCGAGCGTCAGCAGCACGTTCTGCGCGCTCCGCGGGGTCGAGTCCGCGACCGGCCCGCCCTTCGGCCACGGCGGCGCCGCGACCCCGCTCCCGGCCCACGGCTGCGCGGCCGCCGCGACCGGCGGGTACAGCGCCCGGATCAGCCAGGCCCTGCGGGTCAGCAACTGGGTCCGACGCGCATCGAGTTGCGCCAGCTCGCGGTCGACGAGCACCAGCTCGTCCGCGGGCGGCAGGGAATTGTCCATACCCGGAGTGTGGCCCCGGCCACAGGCGACGGGAATGCGTCGCCGTACTCAGATCCCGGCCTGAGTACCCCAGACTGGGGGCATGGACTGGTGCCGGTACCGCTTCCGGAGTGTCTGGCGGCTCGCCGCCCCGCCCGACGCCGTCTACGCCGTGCTCGAACGCGCCGAGGACTACCCCCGCTGGTGGCCCCAGGTCCGCGAGGCCGTCCCCCTCGACGACACCACCGGCACCGCCCGCTTCCGCTCCCTCCTGCCCTACGACCTCGTCGTCACCGCCCGCGCCCTGCGCCGCGACCCCGTCGCCAGGGTCCTGGAGGTCGGGCTCGGCGGGGACCTGGAGGGATGGGTCCGCTGGACGCTCGCGGGGGAGGGGCCCGGTACCCGCGTCGTGTACGAGCAGGAGGTGGAGGTCCACGCCCGGCTCCTGCGGCTCCTCGCCGTCCCCGGACGGCTCGTCTTCCGGGCCAATCACGCGCTGATGATGAGGGGAGGGCGGCGCGGACTCGCGGCCCTGTTGAAGGGGTCGCTCGACGAGCGTCGTTGAGGGGCGGCGGTCGGGCGGCGGGCTGGTTTGAAGGAACCCCTTGCGGGGCTGTATGGTTCAACCCGTTCCCGGGCGATTAGCTCAGCGGGAGAGCACTTCGTTCACACCGAAGGGGTCACTGGTTCGATCCCAGTATCGCCCACCGGGAGAGGCCGGTCCGTCGAAAGACGGACCGGCCTTTGTCATGCGGCGGCCTTCTCGACCGTCCGCCCCATGTGTCAGGCCGCCGTGCGCAGTTCCGGCCGCAGCGGCCACGCCGGGTCCACCGTCTCCGGCGTCCCCTGCCGGGTGAACCAGGCCTGGAGCCCGCGCGCCTGGGCCGCGTGCCACACCGCCTGGAGCGTGTGCAGCTCCGCCGGGGTCAGCCGCTCGAGACGGGCCGAGAAGCGCCGCGCCACCGCCCGTACGACCTCCAGCGACGCCGTCGCGTCGGCCGCCGCGTCGTGCGCCCCGGACAGCTCCACCTCGTAGTGCGCGCAGAGGTCGGTGAGCGTGCGGCGGCCCTTGCGGTACCGGTCCAGATGCTTGTCCAGGACCCGCGGGTCGAGCACGCACAGCGGCGAACTCGCCAGATAGGTCCCCAGCGACGACGCCCGGTGCCGGCGCAGCTCCCGGTCCAGGATCGTCAGGTCGAACGGTGCGTTCATCACCACGAGCGGCCGCCCCGCGGCGGTCTGCTCGGCCAGCGCCCGGGCCAGTTCCTCCATCACCGGAGCCGGCCACCGGCCGTTGCGCTGGAGGTGATCGTCCGTCAGGCCGTGGATCGCGGTGGCCTGCTCGGGCACGGCTATGCCCGGGTTGACCAGCCAGCGCGTCACCCGCGGCCGCGCCCCGGCCGCGTCCTGTACGACGAGGGCGGCCGAGACGATCCGGTCCTCCTCGACGTCAACTCCTGTGGTCTCCGTGTCGAAAGCGGCCAGGGGCCCTTCGTACCAGTGCGTCGTCATCCCCGAACTCCTCGCACCCCAGCGGCAGATGGCCATCCCCCTGCCCGAAACGGTGATACCCGGACTGTTTGCGCCGTACGCGGACCGGTCACAACATCAGGGACGGGGAAGGAAATCGACATGGCGCTCGCCCAGCCCGAGTCGGGAGGGCTGCCGCCCCAGCGGGCAGCATCGACGCGCGGCTCACTCGCCACCACGGCCTGCATGGAGACCCTCCAGGTGGGCTACCTCCACGCGGTCGCCGCGGCGGCCGGCTGTTCACTGTCCCAGCCGTTTCCGGACAACGGCATCGACTGGCACGTCAGCCACGGCTCGCCCGCACACACCGTCGACGACGAAGTGACCATCAAGGTGCAGCTCAAGTGCACCTATCAGATACCGCCGCACCCGCCGGGGAACTCGTTCTCGTTCACCCTCGACAACGACCACCTCGTGAAGCTCGCCAGGACCCCCGTGTCCGTGCACAAGATCCTGGTCGTGATGCTCGTCCCGAGGACGCAGGACGACTGGCTCAGGGCGAGCCACGACCGGCTCGACCTGCGGCACTGCTGCTACTGGATCAACCTGGCCGGACACCCGGTCACGGGACGCCGCCGGACCACGGTGCGCATCCCGACGGCGCGGATCTTCGACGACCGGGCGCTCTGCGAGATCATGACCCGGGTCGGCGTGGGAGGGAGACCTTGATGCACCGACCGATCGACGACCCCGACGGCGGGTACGGAGCCGGCGGCTACGGAACCGGCGGTGAGGGCGGCGGGCGCGGTTCCGGCTCCGTACCGCCGCCCTACCGGCCCCACCCGGCGCCCGGCGAAACCCCCGGGCCCTGGACCGGGATCCCGGCACCGCCCGCCGGACCCTGGGCCGACACGCAGGGCCCGCCCGACCCCGGGCGGGTCGACCCGCGCGTCCTCGGCGCCCTCCTCGCCCGCCACGGCTGGCGGCGGCGCGGCGGGGCCGCCGGGCGCTACAGCCGCTGGACCCCGCCCGGCGGCCCCGGCGGCACCGGACACGGCGGCACCAGCCTGCTCGTCCCCGAGAGCCGGGCCTTCCCGGACTGCGAGGACCTGCTCGGCGAGGCGCTCGCCGCTCTCGCCCACAGCGGCACGCCCTCCGCGCGCGAGGTCCTCACCGGCCTCGCCGTCCCCAGCGACGAGATCCGCTGGTGGCGCGACGTACCGCCGGGCCCGGCCGGGACGGTCCCCTGGACCGTGCAGGAACAGCTCAGGTCGGCGGCCCGCCAGCTGCTCCTCGCGGGCGCCCTCGCCGTGCGCGGCCGGGCCGGCTACCACGGCGCCCGCCACCGCCGGCCCGCCCAGGCCTCCCTGGAGACCGTCGTCGTGGGCGCGGCGCCCGGCGGGCGCGGCCTGACCGCCTTCCTGCCCGTCGAACCGGGCCGGCCGATCGCCGTCCGGCTCTACCACGCGCTCTACGCGGCCCGGGAGGCCACCGACTACCAGCGGGCCACCGGCGGCATGGAGGCCTTCGACGCCGCCGTCGAGGCGGGCGTGAGCCGCGAGCTCACCGAGGCCCTCGTCGCCCTGGTCCGGGGCACCGAGGGAGCCAGGATCGCCCTCGAGTGGGCCCCGGCCGCCGGAGCGCCCGAGGGGTGCGCCGCCCGTCCCGAGCCCGTCGAGTTCTCACCGGGCGACCTGCCCGCCCTGCGCGAGGCGAGCGCCCGCTACCTGACGGACGAGCCCTCCGTACCGGTACGGATCACGGGGGCCGTCGTCCGCATGCGACGCTCGGGGGCGCGCGGCGACGGCACCGTCCGGCTGCGGGTGCTCGGCGGGGCGGAGGTCCCGCACGTCCGCGTCACCCTCGGCGAGGAGGCGTATCGCACGGCCGTCCACGCCCATCTCGTCGGGCTGCCGATCAGGGTCGTGGGCCGCCTGGAGAGCCGAGGCGGCTTCCGGCGGCTCACCGACGCCTCCGGGGTCGTCCCGGTCCAGGTGGACGAGGCGGAACGGGACCGGCTGATGAAGTCGCTCCACGAGAACCTCGACTTCTTCGAGGAGGCGTGCGGCCCGGACGAGGAGTGACGGCCGCGTTAGGCGGTCGCGTACGCCCGCCTACGGGACCGGCGAGTGAGCCGAAGGGGCGCGCCGGGGGAACAGGGGCGAGCGCGCGGAGCCTCCCGAGCATCGTGGGAGGTGAGCAGGGTCGCCCCTGTGAGCCCGGCTGCAGCGCCCCGGTGGCGAACCGAGCCCTTAAGATCGGAGGCGACGCGGCACCTCGTCTCTGTCGCGCACCGCCGGCGCCGGCACCTCGTGCCTGCCTGCGCCCCAAAGGAAGAAGAACACCAGTGTCTGAAGTCCGTGTGACCGTCCAGTCCGCCTCGGAGGCAGAGGAGAGGGCGGTGAGCGCGGGCACCACCGCCGGTGCCCTCTTCGCCGACGACCGCACCGTGATCGCCGCCCGCGTCGGCGGCGAGCTGAAGGACCTCTCGTACGAGCTCGCCGAGGGCGATGTCGTCGAGGGCGTCGAGATCTCCTCCCCGGACGGTCTCGACATCCTGCGCCACTCCACCGCCCACGTCATGGCCCAGGCCGTGCAGGAGCTCTTCCCCGAGGCCAAGCTGGGCATCGGCCCGCCGGTCCGGGACGGCTTCTACTACGACTTCGACGTCGAGAAGCCCTTCACTCCCGAGGACCTCAAGGTCATCGAGAAGAAGATGCAGGAGATCCAGAAGCGCGGCCAGCGCTTCTCCCGCCGCGTGGTGACCGACGAGGACGCCCGCGCCGAGCTGGCGGACGAGCCGTACAAGCTGGAGCTCATCGGCATCAAGGGCTCCGCCTCCACCGACGACGGGGCCAACGTCGAGGTGGGCGGCGGCGAGCTGTCCATCTACGACAACCTCGACGCCAAGACCGGCGAGCTGTGCTGGAAGGACCTCTGCCGCGGTCCGCACCTGCCGACCACCCGGAACATCCCGGCGTTCAAGCTCATGCGCAACGCGGCCGCCTACTGGCGCGGCAGCGAGAAGAACCCGATGCTCCAGCGGATCTACGGCACCGCGTGGCCGTCGAAGGACGAGCTGAAGGCGCACCTCGACTTCCTCGCCGAGGCCGAGAAGCGCGACCACCGCAAGCTCGGCAACGAGCTCGACCTCTTCTCCGTCCCGGACGAGATCGGCTCCGGCCTCGCGGTCTTCCACCCCAAGGGCGGCATCATCCGCCGGGTCATGGAGGACTACTCGCGCAAGCGCCACGAGGAGGAGGGCTACGAGTTCGTCTACTCGCCGCACGCCACCAAGGGCAAGCTGTTCGAGAAGTCGGGCCACCTCGACTGGTACGCCGAGGGCATGTACCCCCCCATGCAGCTCGACGAGGGCGTGGACTACTACCTCAAGCCCATGAACTGCCCGATGCACAACCTGATCTTCGACGCGCGCGGGCGCTCCTACCGTGAGCTGCCGCTGCGCCTGTTCGAGTTCGGCACCGTGTACCGGTACGAGAAGTCCGGCGTCGTCCACGGCCTGACCCGGGCGCGCGGCTTCACCCAGGACGACGCGCACATCTACTGCACCCGCGAGCAGATGGCGGAGGAGCTGGACAAGACCCTCACCTTCGTCCTCAACCTGCTGCGCGACTACGGTCTGAACGACTTCTACCTGGAGCTGTCCACCAAGGACCCGGAGAAGTTCGTCGGCTCGGACGAGGTGTGGGAGGAGGCCACCGCGGTCCTCCAGCAGGTCGCCGAGAAGCAGGGCCTCCCGCTGACCCCCGACCCGGGCGGCGCCGCGTTCTACGGCCCGAAGATCTCGGTGCAGGCGCGGGACGCCATCGGCCGTACCTGGCAGATGTCGACCGTGCAGCTCGACTTCAACCTGCCGGAGCGCTTCGACCTGGAGTACACCTCCCCGGACGGCACCAAGCAGCGCCCGGTCATGATCCACCGTGCGCTCTTCGGTTCGATCGAGCGGTTCTTCGCCGTGCTCCTGGAGCACTACGCGGGTGCGATGCCGCCGTGGCTGGCGCCGGTGCAGGCGACCGGTATCCCGATCGGCGACGCCCACGTCGACTACCTCCAGGAGTTCGCCGTCAAGGCGAAGAAGCAGGGCCTGCGGGTCGAGGTCGACTCCTCTTCGGACCGGATGCAGAAGAAGATCCGGAACGCGCAGAAGCAGAAGGTCCCGTTCATGATCATCGCTGGTGACGAGGACATGGCCGCCGGTGCCGTCTCCTTCCGCTACCGCGACGGTTCGCAGGAGAACGGCATCCCCGTCGACGAGGCCATCGCCAAGATCGCCAAGATCGTCGAGGACCGCGTCCAGGTCTGACGGCCCCACGCGTGATCAGGCCCCCGGGGAATCCCCCGGGGGCCTCTTCTCGTCCTCCCGCGTGAACGCCTGGATCAGCCAGGACGAGAACGAACCCGTCACCGCGCCGAGCAGCGCGAGCCCGCAGGCCATCACGCCCACCGCCGTCAACCGGCCCATCGTGGTCACCGGGGCCACATCCCCGTATCCCACGGTCGAGAGCGTGGAGCAGGTCCACCACAGCGCGTCGCCGAAGGTGCGGATCGTGGCGCCCGGGGCGTCCACCTCGTACTTGTAGACGGTGAGGGCTCCGGCGAAGCCCAGCAGGGTCGTGGTGAGGCCGGAGTAGACCATCACGCGCACGTAGAGGCTGAGCCGCGGTTTGTCGTGGCGGCGCTGCACCCGGTCGTAGATGTTCACCATCCGCACCGGCCGCAGCAGCGGAATCACCACGACCACCGTGTCGAGGAGATGGGTGCGGACGAAGCGGAGCGGGCCGAGGCCGCTGAGGCGGAGCCGTACCGCGTAGTCCACGATGAAGACGGCCCAGGCGGCGAGGGTGACGGCGAGGCAGAGGTCGAGCCAGACCTGGGGGAGATCGTGCTGACCGAGGACCTGGACCGCGTAGCCCGTCAGAAAGGCGAGGGAGGCCACGGCGAGCGGGGTCTCCATGCGGCGGTCCCAGCGTTCCTGCCGGGGCGGTTTCGGTGGCCGTGCGCTCATCGGATCAGCATGGCGGCCGCATGGATCTTCCGCCCCGGCGACACGTTCCGAACGGGCGACGCAATATGCTGCACAGCATGACGACTGAGCCGGAGCAGCAGATCGGAGTCGGGACGCGGGACGCGTTCCAGCGCCTGTGGACGCCTCACCGGATGGCGTACATCCAGGGCGAGAACAAGCCGACCGGGCCGGGGGCCGACGACGGCTGTCCGTTCTGCTCGATTCCGGCGAAGTCCGACGAGGACGGTCTGGTGATCGCCCGCGGCGAGAGCGTGTACGCGGTCCTCAACCTGTACCCGTACAACGGCGGCCACCTCATGGTCGTCCCGTACCGCCACGTCGCCGACTACACCGATCTGGACGTCGCGGAGACGGCGGAGCTCGCCGACTTCACCAAGCGCGCGATGGTCGCGCTGCGGACGGCGTCGGGTGCGCACGGCTTCAACATCGGCATGAACCAGGGCGCCGTCGCCGGCGCCGGGATCGCCGCGCACCTGCACCAGCACGTGGTGCCGCGCTGGGGCGGCGACACCAACTTCATGCCGGTCGTCGGGCACACCAAGGTGCTGCCGCAGCTGCTCGCCGACACCCGGAAGATGCTGGCCGACGCCTGGCCGGCCACCGTCTGATCCGTACGCAAGCGGCGGCCCGGGTCCGAGCGGCCCGGGCCCGATCAGCCCCGGGCCCGAGCGGCCCGAGGCCGAGCCCCTCGGGTCAGGCGTCGTAGACGTCGGCCTTCTTCGGGCCCGGGTCCTGGACGCCGCCGCCGAGGATCAGCGAGCGGTTGGTGAAGCGCTCCGTGTCCACACCGTGGTCGTCGAGCATCTTGATCGTCGCGGAGTGGACCGCGCGCAGCACCGGCGTCGCCATGCGGATCGCGTCGTCGGCCATGAAGCGGTTCTTCCAGAGCGGGCCCGCCCAGACGTGCCGCAGGCCGAAGGGCTCGGGCAGAACCATCTTGCCGCCGAGGAACTCCAGGACCGGCGGATACCAGGTCAGCGGGGCGCGCACGGCGAGTCGGACGATGTCGTCGGTCTCCAGGAGCGCCTGCTGGATCTCCCGCGTCTCCCAGAAGCGGACGGTCTTGGAGACCTCCTTGGTCTTGGCCTTCGGCTTGGTGGTGAAGAGGCCGTGCACGGGCCCGAGGGCGTGGCCGGTGACCTCGATCCGCAGGGTGTGGTGGAGCGACGTGACCGTCACCATCATCGTCAGGACCAGGTTCCCGTCCCAGAGCGTGAACTGCACCCCCAGGTAGTGGCGGTTGCCCGCGCCGAACTGCTGGTCGTTGCAGATGCGCTGTATCTCGTGCGGCTTGACCTGGTAGTGCACGATGCTGTCGCCCTCGGGGCGGCTGACCTCGTCGGCGCCCTCGCCTACCGGGGAGACGATCCAGTGCTTGACGGTCGGCTTGGGGAAGCCCGTCTTGAGGGAGCCGCGCTCCAGGAGCGTGAGCTCGTCGTGGATCTTCCGTATGACGTCCCAGGCGCGGAAGGCGTGGATCTCCCGGCCTGCCTGGGGGATGAGCTCCTCGGCGAGCGTCCAACTGCCCCAGCGGGTCCCGAGACCGAGGACGCCCTTGGCGCCCGCGTAGAACACGATGTTGGACTGCTGCTCGGCCGCGAGCTTCTCCAGATTGACCCGGAGCTCCTCCGCCGACTTCTCGCCCGGATCCTGCGGAGCGGACTTGGGCACGTGGGGGCCCACACCGCCGCCGCTGAGCAGTCCCGTCCACCGCTCGCGCAGGTCGATGGCGTACCGCTCGCAGATCCGGCGCGCGAGGAACCAGCCCACGACCGGCGCCACGATCATCGCGCGCAGGTAGTTGGGCAGGAGGCCGTTGAAGGGCAGCTTGAGCAGGACGATCGCGGCGACGACCCCGGCCCCGATCAGGAGGGCGGTGCCGGCGGCGCCCGCGCGCCTGTTCTCGGAGCCGGCGGAGAGGCGGCGGAGCTGGATGACGCCGAGCCACAACAGCAGACCGGGCAGGAAGAGCACTCCGCAGACGAAGGTGACCAGGGTCAGCTTGATGTCGCGCTGCCGGCGGATGTGCGTGGCGGCGAGGCAGTGCTCGACGACCGGCTGGGGGTCGGCGCCGAAGGACTGGATGAGGGCCTTGCGGGCGCCGCCGAGCACACGGACCTGGACGGCACGGGAGAAGGCCTCGCCGAGGTCGGGGCGGAAGAGCCCCCATCTCCCCTCTTTGACCGTCGTCTTGTAGAGGTCGTTGTCCGCCTCCTGGATCGTCTTGAGCGGGCTGTCCCGGTACGCGGCGGAGGCGAGGGCGTGGGTCGCCCCGGTCTGCCCGTCCGAGCCCATGAGGGGGACTTGAGCCCCGGGTCCGAATCCGTCGAAAGCCACTGTCGCCCCCATCGCCGCGATCACCTGTGCGGGCTGTTCCCAACTGCCGCGCCCCGCACACCTTCTGAGCTGGGCACCACAGCGTAACCGGGTACCGCCTGATGCGTCACGGCCTGTGGATATCGCGGCCGAATGCCGCCCGCCCGGCACGCGCCGGGCGGACGTTCACCGCTGTCGCTCCGTCAACTAGGCACCTTTTTCGGCCTGTTCGCGCATCCTGTCCGCGAGGTGCGGGGGCATCGGCTCGTGCCGGGCGTACGCCCGGTCGAACCGGCCCGCGCCGTGCGAGACGGAGCGCAGGTCGATCGCGTACCGGCCGATCTCGATCTCCGGGACCTCCGCCATGACCAGCGTCCGGCCCGGACCGGCCTGTTCGGTGCCGACGACCCGGCCGCGCCGCCCCGACAGATCGCTCATGACCGGGCCGACGTACTCGTCGGGGACGAGGACCCGGACCTCGGCGACCGGCTCCAGGAGGTGGACGGGGACCTCGGCGGCCGCCTCGCGCAGCGCGAGCGCCCCGGCCGTCTGGAAGGCGGCGTCGGAGGAGTCGACCGAGTGGGCCTTGCCGTCCCGCAGGGTGACCCGGACGTCCACGAGCGGATAGCCGGCGGCGACGCCCCGGGCGGCCTGGGCCCGTACGCCCTTCTCGACGGAGGCGATGAACTGGCGCGGGACCGCTCCGCCGACCACCTTGTCGACGAACTCGATGCCGCTGCCCGCCGGCAGCGGCTCCACGTCGATCTCGCAGATCGCGTACTGGCCGTGGCCGCCGGACTGCTTGACGTGCCGCCCCCGGCCCGCCGAGGCGCCGCCGAAGGTCTCGCGCAGCGACACCTTGTACGGCACGGCGTCGACCTGGACGCCGTACCGGCCCCGGAGCCGTTCGAGGACGACGTCCTGGTGGGCCTCGCCCAGGCACCACAGCACCACCTGGCGGGTGTCCTGGTTCTGTTCGAGGCGCATGGTCGGGTCCTCGGCGACCAGCCGGGCGAGGCCCTGCGAGAGCCGGTCCTCGTCGGCCTTGCTGTGCGCCTCGACGGCGAGCGGCAGCAGGGGCTCCGGCATGCTCCACGGCTCCATGAGGAGCGGATCGTCCTTGGCGGAGATCGTGTCGCCGGTCTCGGCGCGGCCGAGCCTCGCGACACAGGCGAGGTCCCCGGCGATGCAGTGCGGCAGGGGTCGCTGCTGCTTGCCGAACGGCGAGGTCAGGCCGCCGATCCGCTCGTCGACGTCGTGGTCCTCGTGCCCCCGGTCGGCCAGGCCGTGGCCGGAGACGTGCACGGTCTCGTCGGGGCGCAGGGTGCCGGAGAAGACCCGTACCAGGGAGATCCGGCCGACGTAGGGGTCGGCGGCGGTCTTGACGACCTCGGCGACCAGCGGGCCGTCGGGGTCGCAGGTGATCGGCGGACGGGGCTGCCCGTCGGGCGTGGTGACGGCGGGCGGCACGTGCTCCAGGGGGGACGGGAAGCCGCCGGTGATCAGTTCCAGGAGTTCGAGGGTGCCGAGGCCCTGCGTCCCGCCGTCGGCGGCGGGGGCGGCCGCGAGGACCGGATGGAAGGTGCCCCGGGCGACGGCCTTCTCCAGGTCGTCGACGAGCGTCTTCACGTCGATCTCCTCGCCGCCGAGGTACCGGTCCATCAGGGTCTCGTCCTCGCTCTCGGCGATGATCCCCTCGATCAGCCGGGCCCGGGCCTCCGCGATCAGTTCCCGCTGGCCCTCGTCGGGCTCCTCCTCGCGTCGCACGCCCGTCGAGTAGTCGAGGATCCGCTCCGAGAGCAGCCCGACGAGTCCCGTGGCGGGCGCGTGCCCGTCGGCCCCCTCGGCGCCGCGCACGGGCAGATAGAGGGGGAGGACGGCGTCCGGGTCGTCGCGCCCGAAGAGGTCGGCGCAGACGGCCGTGAGCTCGGTGAAGTCGGTGCGGGCGGTGTCGAGGTGGGTGACGACGATGGCGCGGGGCATGCCGACGGCGGCGCACTCCTCCCAGACCATGCGGGTGGAGGCGGCGACGGCATCGGCCTCCTGCGCGGCCGAGACGACGAAGAGGGCCGCGTCCGCCGCCCGCAGACCGGCCCTCAGCTCCCCGACGAAGTCGGCGTACCCGGGGGTGTCGAGGAGGTTGATCTTGAATCCGTCCCAGCCGACCGGGACGAGGGAGAGCTGTACGGAGCGATGCTGGCGGTGCTCGATCTCGTCGTAGTCGGAGACCGTCCCGCCGTCCTCGACGCGACCGGCCCGGTTGACCGCCCCGGCGGTCTGGGCGAGCGCCTCGACGAGGGTCGTCTTGCCGGATCCGCTGTGGCCGACCAGCACCACGTTCCGTACGGACGCGGGCCGGTCGGCCGTCAAAGCCCTGCCGGCGGCTCCGGCGGCCGTGTTCGCCTTGTCACCCATGATGTGTTCCTCCCGACTGCTCGCACGGTGCTTCGGGACGCGGGCGCGGGGGGAGTGGCGTGTCGCGGTGCGGCTCCTGCGCGTGCCCGCGGTGGTCCTTCGAGCTTTGCACCGGCTTCGGGACGCGTCCATACGTCGTACACGGACAGGCCCGCGGGGGGACGCCGACGCGGCGGGGAAGGGTGCCCGCCACGTGGGCGGCACGCGCGTGGCTACGATGGGTGAGCCGGTGGTCATAGGGGCCGCGCGGCCCACCGAACCTCGGGAAGGCCATGCTGAACAAGTACGCGCGTGCCTTTTTTACGCGTGTCCTCACACCGTTCGCCGCGTTTCTGCTCCGCCGGGGCGTCAGCCCCGACGCGGTCACGCTCATCGGCACGGCGGGAGTGATGGCCGGTGCGCTGGTCTTCTTCCCCCGGGGAGAGTTCTTCTGGGGCACGATCGTCATCACCCTCTTCGTCTTCTCCGACCTCGTCGACGGCAACATGGCGCGGCAGGCGGGGATCTCCAGCCGATGGGGGGCGTTCCTCGACTCGACGCTCGACCGGGTCGCCGACGGCGCGATCTTCGGCGGCTTCGCGCTCTGGTACGCGGGCAAGGGCGACGACAACGTGATGTGCGCGGTCGCCATCTTCTGCCTCGCGAGCGGCCAGGTCGTCTCGTACACCAAGGCGCGTGGCGAATCGATTGGCCTGCCGGTCGCCGTCAACGGTCTGATCGAGCGCGCCGAGCGCCTCGTGATCTCGCTGGTCGCCGCCGGTCTCGCCGGCCTGCACGCCTTCGGCGTGCCCGGGGTCCAGGTGCTGCTCCCGATCGCCCTGTGGATCGTGGCGGTCGGCAGTGCGGTGACGCTGGGGCAGCGCGTGGTGACCGTACGACGCGAGTCGGCCGAGGCGGACGCCGCGGCCAGGGGGAGCGAGGCGACTTCGTGAGCGCGCTGAAGGACAGGCTGACCGACGGGCTGTACGGCCTCGGCTGGTCGACCGTGAAGAAACTGCCGGAGCCCGTGGCGACCGGCCTCGGCCGGCGGATCGCCGACTTCACCTGGAAGCGGCGCGGCAAGAGCGTCCTGCGGCTGGAGTCCAACCTCGCGCGCGTGGTGCCGGACGCCTCGCCCGAGCGGCTCGCCGAGCTCTCCAAGGCCGGCATGCGCTCGTACATGCGGTACTGGATGGAGTCCTTCCGGCTGCCGACCTGGAGCAAGGAGCGGGTCGAGAGCGACGTCGACATCAAGGACGCCCACTACCTGCTCGAAGGGGTCGCCTCCGGGCGCGGTGTCATCATCGCGCTGCCGCACCTGGCCAACTGGGACCTCGCGGGCGTGTGGGTGACCCGCGTGCTCGGCTTGCCGTTCACGACGGTCGCCGAGCGGCTCAAGCCGGAGACGCTGTACGACCGCTTCGTCGCCTACCGCGAGTCCCTCGGCATGGAGGTCCTGCCGCACACCGGCGGCTCCGCCTTCGGGACCCTCGCGCGGCGGCTGCGGGCCGGCGGCCTGATCTGTCTGGTCGCCGACCGCGACCTGTCGGCCTCCGGCATCGAGGTCACGTTCTTCGGGGACACCGCCCGGATGCCGGCCGGTCCGGCGATCCTCGCGCAGCAGACCGGCGCGCTGCTGCTGCCGGTGACGCTCTGGTACGACGACACCTCGGTCATGCGGGGCCGGATCCACCCGCCCATCGACGTACCGGAGACGGGCACGCGGGCCGAGCGGACGGCCGTGACGACCCAGGCGCTGGCCGACGCCTTCGCCGCCGGCATCGCGGACCACCCGGAGGACTGGCACATGCTGCAACGACTGTGGCTCGCGGACCTGGAAGAACGCCCGGAGCACGGCGGGGAGCACGCGTGAGGATCGGGATCGTCTGCCCGTACTCCTGGGACGTGCCGGGCGGCGTCCAGTTCCACATCCGCGACCTCGCCGAGCACCTCATCCGGCTCGGGCACGAGGTCTCCGTCCTCGCCCCCGCCGACGAGGACACGCCGCTCCCGCCGTACGTGGTCTCGGCCGGCCGGGCCGTCCCCGTCCCGTACAACGGCTCGGTGGCGCGGCTCAACTTCGGCTTCCTCTCCCACGCCCGGGTCCGGCGCTGGCTGCACGACGGCACCTTCGACGTCGTCCACATCCACGAGCCGACCTCGCCGTCGCTGGGGCTGCTCACCTGCTGGGCGGCGCAGGGGCCGATCGTGGCGACCTTCCACACCTCCAACCCGAGGTCGCGGGCGATGATCGCCGCGTACCCCATCCTCCAGCCGGCCCTGGAGAAGATCAGCGCCCGGATCGCGGTCAGCGAGTACGCGCGGCGGACCCTCGTCGAGCACCTCGGCGGCGATGCCGTCCTCATCCCCAACGGCGTCGATGTGGACTTCTTCGCCCGCGCCGAGCCGAAGAAGGAGTGGCAGGGCGAGACGCTCGGCTTCATCGGGCGGATCGACGAGCCGCGCAAGGGCCTGCCCGTCCTCATGCGTGCCCTCCCCAGGATCCTGACCGAACGGCCCGGGGCCCGGCTGCTCGTCGCCGGGCGCGGCGACGAGGAGGAGGCGGTGGCCTCGCTGCCGCGCGAGATGCGCTCCCGGGTGGAGTTCCTCGGCATGGTCAGCGACGAGGACAAGGCGCGGCTGCTGCGCAGCGTCGACGTGTACGTGGCGCCCAACACCGGCGGCGAGAGCTTCGGCATCATCCTCGTCGAGGCGATGTCGGCCGGCGCGCCGGTGCTCGCCGCCGACCTCGACGCCTTCGCCCAGGTCCTCGACCAGGGCGGCGCGGGCGAGCTCTTCGCCAACGAGGACGCGGACGCCCTCGCGGACGCGGCCATCCGTCTCCTGGGCGACGAGGCGCGCCGCGCGGAGCTCAGCGCCCGCGGCTCGTCGCACGTCCGCCGCTTCGACTGGAGCACGGTCGGCGCGGACATCCTCGCCGTCTACGAGACGGTCACGGACGGCGCGGCAGCGGTGGACACGGACGAACGGGTCGGACTGCGGGCCCGCCTGGGGCTGTAGGGCCTGTCCGGCGGATCAGGGTCGGATAGGACGCCCGAGCCCCTCGGTGCCCCCCGTGTTCCCAGCGCGGGTGGGGCCCCGGGTACGTCGTACGGTTGCGGCCCGCGCCCCTGGGCAGGGGTGCGGGCATGGATCCGATCACCGTGCACCGGCTCGATCTCGGGCACTTCACCCGTCCCGCCGCCGAGTGGGGCGGGCTCCACGCGCGCGTGGAGCCCGTCCTCGGGTATCTCGTACGGCACGCGCGCGGAGCGCTCCTCCTCGACACCGGCATGGGCACCGGCTCGCCCGAGACCGACGCCCACTACCAGCCGGTCCGCAAGCCGCTGACCGTCCGGCCCGGGGACGTGGACGTCATCGTCAACTGCCACCTCCACTTCGACCACATCGGCGGCAACCAGCGCTTCCCCGGCACCCCGGTCCTCGTCCAGCGCGTCGAGCTCGCCACCGCCCGCGCCGGCGGCCACACCATCGACTCGCTCCTCCCCGGCGTCCGGTACGAGGAGATCGACGGCGAGCACGAGATCGCCCCGGGCGTCCTCGTCGTGCCGACCCCGGGCCACACCGACGGGCACCAGTCGCTCTTCCTCGACCACGGCGACCGGGTGACGGTCCTCGCGGGCCAGGCGTACGACTTCGCGGCCGAGTTCGGCACCCCGTACCGCCCCTGGCTCGACCGGCTCGCCGAGCTCGCCGCCGGCCGTCCCGCGCGTGTCCTGTTCGCCCATGACCGTGACCTTTGGGAAGGGATGCTGCCGCCGCCCCGGTAGCCTGTGCGCCCGTGACCGAAACCCTGATCTGGACCGTCGTCGCGCTGATCCTCATCGGCGTCTATCTCAGCTGGACCGCCGGGCGGCTCGACCGGCTGCACTCCCGCATCGACGCCGCCCGTGCCGCCCTGGACGCACAGCTCCTGCGCCGGGCCTCGGTCACCCAGGAGCTCGCCACCTCCGGCGTCCTCGACCCGGCCGCCTCGATCGTGCTGTACGAGGCCGCGCACGCCGCCCGGCAGGCCGAGGAGGACCACCGGGAGGTCGCCGAGAGCGAGCTCAGCCAGGCGCTGCGGGCCGTCTTCGGCGAGCCTGAGCAGGTGGAGCTCGTACGGGAGGCGCCCGGCGGCCCCGAGGCCGCGGGGGAGCTGGCCCAGGCCGTGCGCCGGGTGCCGATGGCGCGCCGCTTCCACAACGACGCCGTACGGGCCGCCCGCGCCCTGCGCCGCCACCGCAAGGTCCGCTGGTTCCGTCTCGCAGGCCACGCGCCCTTCCCGCTGGCCTTCGAAATGGACGACGAGCCGCCGGTGGCCCTTGCTGATCGTCCGGCCTGACCACCCGTAACCTGCGAAAACGATCCACCGGGTCCACATTGGCCCTTGATGTGGACCCCGGGTGGACTGTTTCCTGCTCTTGTCGTCAACCCCCGTTGTCACGAGTGAGGTATCCGTGTCCACCACGCCTTCCACCACCTTCCAGTCCCCCGAGACCGGCACCGCGCGCGTCAAGCGCGGCATGGCCGAGCAGCTCAAGGGCGGCGTGATCATGGACGTGGTCAACGCCGAGCAGGCGAAGATCGCCGAGGACGCCGGCGCCGTGGCCGTCATGGCCCTGGAGCGGGTCCCCGCGGACATCCGCAAGGACGGCGGCGTGGCCCGCATGTCCGACCCGAACATGATCGAAGAGATCATCGGCGCGGTCTCCATCCCGGTCATGGCCAAGTCCCGCATCGGCCACTTCGTCGAGGCCCAGGTCCTGCAGTCCCTCGGCGTCGACTACATCGACGAGTCCGAGGTCCTGACCCCGGCCGACGAGGTCAACCACTCCGACAAGTGGGCCTTCACGACCCCCTTCGTCTGTGGTGCCACCAACCTGGGCGAGGCCCTGCGCCGCATCGCCGAGGGCGCGGCCATGATCCGCTCCAAGGGCGAGGCCGGCACCGGCAACGTCGTCGAGGCCGTCCGCCACCTGCGCCAGATCAAGAACGAGATCGCCAAGCTGCGCGGCTTCGACAACAACGAGCTGTTCGCCGCCGCCAAGGAGCTCCGCGCCCCGTACGAGCTCGTCAAGGAGGTCGCCGAGCTCGGCAAGCTGCCGGTCGTGCTGTTCTCCGCCGGTGGTGTCGCCACCCCCGCCGACGCCGCGCTCATGCGCCAGCTCGGTGCCGAGGGCGTCTTCGTCGGCTCCGGCATCTTCAAGTCCGGCGACCCGGCCAAGCGCGCCGCCGCCATCGTGAAGGCCACCACCTTCTACGACGACCCGAAGATCATCGCGGACGCCTCCCGCAACCTGGGCGAGGCCATGGTCGGCATCAACTGCGACACCCTCCCCGAGTCCGAGCGCTACGCCAACCGGGGCTGGTAAGCACCGATGAACCCCTCTCCCGTCATTGGTGTCCTGGCCCTCCAGGGCGACGTACGGGAGCACCTGATCGCCCTGGCCGCGGCTGACGCCGTGGCCAGGCCGGTCCGGCGCCCCGAGGAGCTCGCCGAGGTCGACGGCCTGGTCATCCCCGGTGGTGAGTCCACCACCATCTCCAAGCTGGCCGAGCTCTTCGGCCTCATGGAGCCGCTCCGCGAGCGCATCGCCGCGGGCATGCCGGTCTACGGCACCTGCGCCGGGCTCATCATGCTCGCCGACAAGATCCTCGACCCGCGCTCGGGCCAGGAGACCTTCGGCGGCATCGACATGATCGTCCGCCGCAACGCCTTCGGGCGGCAGAACGAGTCCTTCGAGGCCGGCGTCGCCGTCACGGGCATCGAGGACGGCCCCGTCGAGGGCGTCTTCATCCGCGCCCCGTGGGTCGAGTCCGTCGGCGCGCAGGTCGAGGTCCTCGCCGAGCACGGCGGCCACATCGTGGCCGTACGGCAGGGGAACGCCCTGGCGACCTCGTTCCACCCCGAGCTCACGGGGGATCACCGCATCCACGGCCTCTTCGTCGACATGGTGCGCGCCGCGAGCTGATCCGATCCCGGTAGGATCTCTCGGGTTCGTTCAGTAAAGGGTTACGCGAAGGAGACAGGCAGATGTCCGGCCACTCTAAATGGGCTACGACGAAGCACAAGAAGGCCGTGATCGACGCCAAGCGCGGCAAGCTCTTCGCGAAGCTGATCAAGAACATCGAGGTCGCGGCCCGCACCGGCGGTGCCGACCCGGACGGCAACCCGACGCTCTACGACGCCATCCAGAAGGCCAAGAAGAGCTCGGTCCCGAACAAGAACATCGACTCCGCGGTCAAGCGCGGCGGCGGCCTCGAGGCCGGCGGCGTCGACTACGCCACGATCATGTACGAGGGTTACGGCCCGAACGGTGTCGCGGTGCTCATCGAGTGCCTCACCGACAACCGCAACCGCGCCGCGTCCGACGTCCGCGTGGCCATGACCCGCAACGGCGGCTCCATGGCCGACCCGGGCTCGGTCTCGTACCTGTTCAACCGCAAGGGTGTCGTCGTTCTCCCCAAGGGTGAGCTGTCCGAGGACGACGTCCTGGAGTCGGTGCTCGAAGCCGGCGCCGAGGAGGTCAACGACCTCGGTGAGTCCTTCGAGATCATCAGCGAGGCCACCGACCTGGTCGCGGTCCGTACCGCTCTCCAGGCGGCCGGCATCGACTACGACTCGGCCGAGTCCAGCTTCGTCCCGACCATGCAGGTCGAGCTCGACGAGGAGGGCGCGCGCAAGATGTTCAAGCTGATCGACGCGCTGGAGGACAGCGACGACGTGCAGAACGTCTTCGCCAACTTCGACGTCAGCGACGAGGTCATGGAGAAGGTCGACGCCTGATCACGGCTCTTCCGCAGCGGGCCGACGGGGACACACCCCCGTCGGCCCGCTGCGTTGTCAGTGCCACCCGATAGCCTGCACAAACAGTTGAGCGACAGCGGTCCAGGGAGGGGCACAGTGCGCGTTCTCGGGGTGGACCCCGGTCTGACCCGGTGCGGCGTCGGCGTCGTCGAGGGCGTCGCCGGCCGGCCCCTGACCATGCTGGGCGTCGGCGTGGTCCGGACGGAAGCCGACGCGGACATCGGCGTGCGCCTGGTCGGCATCGAGCGCGGCATCGAGGAGTGGCTCGACCGCTTCGAACCCGAACTGGTCGCCGTGGAGCGGGTGTTCAGCCAGCACAACGTGCGTACGGTGATGGGCACCGCACAGGCGAGCGCGGTCGCCATGCTGTGCGCCTCGCGCCGCGGCATCCCCGTCGCCCTGCACACCCCCAGCGAGGTCAAGGCCGCCGTCACCGGCAGTGGCCGGGCCGACAAGGCCCAGGTCGGGGCCATGGTGACCCGGCTCCTGCGGCTCTCCGCGCCGCCCAAGCCGGCCGACGCCGCCGACGCCCTCGCGCTCGCCATCTGCCACATCTGGCGGGCCCCCGCGCAGAACCGCCTCCAGCAGGCCGTCGCCCAGAACCGCCTCCAGCAGGCGGCCGCCAAGCACCAGGCAGCCCAGCAGCAAGCGGCCGCCCAGCAGCAGGCCGCTCAGCAGCAGGCAGCCGCTCAGAAGCAGGCCGTCGCTCAGCAGCAGGCAGCCGCTCAGCGGCAGACGACCACCTCGCACCAGGCATCAACCACCCCGCACCAGGCATCCGCCGTGAAAGGCCGAACCCGATGATCGCCTTCGTCAGCGGCCCGGTTGCCGCGCTCGCCCCCACCACCGCCGTGATCGAGGTCGGCGGCGTGGGCATGGCCGTCCAGTGCACGCCGAACACCCTCTCCGCCCTGAGGATCGGTCAGGAGGCCCGGCTCGCCACCTCCCTGGTCGTGCGCGAGGACTCGCTCACCCTCTACGGCTTCGCCGACGACGACGAGCGGCAGGTCTTCGAACTCCTCCAGACCGCCAGCGGCGTCGGCCCCCGCCTCGCGCAGGCGATGCTCGGCGTGCACAGCCCCGACGCGCTGCGCGTCGCCGTCTCCACCGGCGACGAGAAGGCCCTCACCGCCGTCCCCGGCATCGGCAAGAAGGGCGCGCAGAAGCTCCTCCTCGAACTGAAGGACAAGCTCGGCGCCCCCCTGGGCAGTAGCGGCATGGTCGGCGCCCAGCGCGCCGCCGCCTCCGGACCCGCGCCCTGGACCGAGCAGCTGTCCGCCGCGCTGATCGGCCTCGGCTACGCGAGCCGCGAGGCGGAGGAGGCCGTCAGCGCCGTCACCCCGCAGGCCGAGGCCGCCCTCGCCGAGACCGGAACCGCGCCCGTACCGCAGCTGCTCCGTGCCGCCCTGCAGACCCTCAACCGCACCCGCTGACCCCGCCCCGGCCCTCCGGCGGGCCGGCCACCCCCCGACCGTACGAACGAGAAGGCATCCACCGTGAACTGGGACGACGACATCACCGCCGAGGCAGCCGAGGCCGAGGCACGGATCGTCGACGCCGCCGCCGAGGGGGACGACCAGGCCGTCGAGGCCGCCCTGCGCCCCAAGGACCTCAGCGAGTTCGTCGGCCAGGAGAAGGTCCGCCAGCAGCTCGACCTGGTCCTCAAGGCTGCCCGCCAGCGCGGCGCCACCGCCGACCACGTCCTGCTCTCCGGAGCCCCGGGCCTCGGCAAGACCACCCTCTCGATGATCATCGCGGCCGAGATGAACGCACCGATCCGCATCACCTCCGGCCCCGCCATCCAGCACGCCGGCGACCTCGCCGCGATCCTCTCCTCCCTCCAGGAGGGAGAGATCCTCTTCCTCGACGAGATCCACCGCATGTCCCGGCCCGCCGAGGAGATGCTCTACATGGCGATGGAGGACTTCCGCGTCGACGTCATCGTCGGCAAGGGCCCCGGCGCCACCGCCATTCCCCTGGAGCTCCCGCCCTTCACCCTGGTCGGCGCCACCACCCGGGCCGGACTCCTGCCGCCCCCGCTGCGCGACCGCTTCGGCTTCACCGCCCACATGGAGTTCTACGACCCGGGCGAGCTCCAGCGCGTGATCCACCGCTCCGCCGGCCTGCTCGACGTCGAGATCGACCCCGCAGGCGCCGCCGAGATCGCCGGCCGCTCCCGCGGCACCCCCCGTATCGCCAACCGCCTGCTGCGCCGCGTCCGGGACTACGCGCAGGTCAGGGCCGACGGAGTCATCACCCGGGAGATCGCCGAGGCCGCCCTCCGGGTGTACGAGGTGGACAGCCGCGGACTCGACCGGCTCGACCGTGCCGTCCTGGAGGCCCTGCTCAAGCTCTTCGGCGGCGGCCCGGTCGGCCTGTCGACCCTCGCGGTCGCCGTGGGGGAGGAGCGCGAGACCGTCGAGGAGGTCGCCGAACCCTTCCTCGTACGGGAAGGTCTGCTGGCCCGTACGCCCCGTGGTCGGGTCGCCACTCCCGCCGCATGGGCCCACCTCGGACTCGTTCCGCCGCAGGCAGCGGGCCCAGGGAGCGGCGGGAACGGCGCGGGAATGGGACAACAGGGGCTCTTCGGGGCGTGACGGTGGTGACACTCGCCCGGACCGGAACCGGGGTGCGATGCTGGACGTTGTTCCATCGATGCGGACTCGCCTAGACTCCGCCGATGCCGCCCTTTCTGGTCGGCGCGCCCACCCCCGAAGATCAGGCCGCGGGTTCTCCGCGACCGTGCGAAGGAAACCCGTCCCGTGAGCATCGTGACCCTCCTCCCCTTCATCGTCCTCATCGGGGCCATGTTCCTGATGACCCGCTCTGCCAAGAAGAAGCAGCAGGCGGCGGCGCAGATGCGCAACGAGATGCAGCCCGGCACCGGTGTACGGACGATCGGGGGGATGTACGCCACCGTCAAGGAGATCGGCGACGAGACCGTCCTCCTCGAGGTCGCGCCCGGCGTCCACGCCGTCTACGCCAAGAACGCGATCGGCGCGGTCCTCGAGGACTCCGAGTACAACCGCATCGTCCACGGCGACGACCCGGAGTCGGACACCGACGCCGTCGTCCCGGACGACGCCTCCTCGCTCACCGAGACCGCCGAGGCCACGGAGAAGGACGCGGAGACCGAGTCCGAGGACGCGGCGCCGAAGGCCGACCTGACGAAGAAGGCGGACGCGGCCGAGGCCGCGCCCGAGGGGCAGAAGGACGGCAAGGCCGACGGCGAGACCGACGCGAAGTAGTCGCGGCCGGGGACCCCGCGCACGCCCACAGGCGTGCGCGGTCTCCGGAACGGTTGCACGTCTGCGGGGGCAGGTCCCCACACACACTTCGTGGCCGTCTCGCGCATACCCGGCGCGAGACGGTTGGACAGGGAGATACGACAGGTGGCAGCACCGAAGAAGGGCCGAGGGCCGGCGGGGGGACAGAGCCGTCCGGGCCGCGCCCTGGCATTCATCCTGATCGCCATGGTCGCGCTCACCGGCGGCATGTTCTGGTCGGGGCACACCACCCCGCGCCTCGGCATCGACCTCGCCGGCGGAACGTCGATCACGCTCAAGGCGAAGGCCGAGCCCGGCCAGGAGTCGGCGGTCAACGAGACCAACATGAACACCGCGGTCGGCATCATCGAGCGCCGTGTCAACGGTCTGGGTGTCTCCGAGGCAGAGGTCCAGACCCAGGGCCGCGAGAACATCATCGTCAACATTCCCCGGGGAACGAACGAGAAGCAGGCCCGCGAGCAGGTCGGCACCACCGCCCAGCTCTACTTCCGGCCCGTTCTCACCGTCGCCGACGGCGCACCCCCGGCGGCGCCCAGCGCCACCCCCTCGGGCTCCGCCTCGGGCACTCCCTCGGCCAAGCCGTCCTCCTCCGCCTCCGGCGCGAGCGTCGGCGAGAAGTCGGCGACCCCGACGGCCACCGCCACCACGCAGGGCCGCGCGGTCAGCGAGGCCCTCAAGGCGCCGAGCCCGACGCCCACGGCGAGCTCCTCGTCCTCCGCGAAGCCGAAGGCCACCGGAACCCCGCAGGCGACCCCGACGGCGGACGCCGCCACCGCGGCGCTGCAGCAGAAGTTCGCGACCCTGAACTGCCTCGACCCCAAGCAGCGCGCCGCCGCCGGCCAGGGCGTCAAGCCGACCGAGCCCACCGTGGCCTGCGGTGAGGACAACCCGGGCGTCTGGGCGAAGTACCTCCTGGGCCCGGCCGAGGTCGAGGGCAAGGACGTCGACGACGCCAAGGGTCAGTTCGACCAGCAGCGCGGCATGTGGATCGTCACCATGGACTTCACGGACGAGGGTTCGAAGAAGTTCCAGTCGATCACCGGCAAGCTGTCGCAGCAGGCCGACCCGCAGAACCGGTTCGCGATCGTCCTCGACGGCCAGGTCGTCTCGGCGCCGTCCGTGCGCCAGACGCTCAGCGCCAGCGCGGAGATCTCCGGCAACTTCAACCAGGAGTCGGCCCAGGACCTCGGCAACATCCTGTCCTACGGTGCCCTGCCGCTCACCTTCGAGACCCAGAGCGTCGACACCGTCACCGCCGCGCTCGGCGGCGACCAGCTGGAGGCCGGCCTCATCGCCGGTGCCATCGGTCTCGCCCTGGTCATCATCTACCTGGTCGCCTACTACCGCGGCCTGTCGCTGATCGCCATCCTCAGCCTCGGCGTCTCGGCGCTCCTCACCTACGTGATCATGTCCCTGCTGGGCCCGGCCATCGGCTTCGCGCTGAACCTGCCGGCCGTCTGCGGTGCCATCGTCGCCATCGGTATCACCGCGGACTCGTTCATCGTCTACTTCGAGCGCATCCGCGACGAGCTCCGCGAGGGCCGCTCGCTCCGCCCGGCCGTCGAGCGCGCCTGGCCGCGCGCCCGCCGCACCATCCTGGTCTCCGACTTCGTGTCGTTCCTGGCCGCGGCCGTGCTCTTCGTCGTCACCGTCGGCAAGGTCCAGGGCTTCGCGTTCACGCTCGGCCTCACCACCCTGCTCGACGTCGTCGTGGTGTTCCTCTTCACCAAGCCGATCATGACGATGCTCGCGAAGACCAAGTTCTTCGGCAACGGTCACCCGTGGTCGGGTCTCGACCCGAAGCGTCTCGGCGCCAAGCCGCCGCTGCGCCGCGCCCGCCGTGCCACTGCCCCTGCCGCTGCCGACCCGAAGGAGGCGTGAGATGTCGAAGCTCGGCGATCTCGGCGCCCGGCTCCACCGCGGTGAGGTCGGTTACGACTTCATCGGCAACCGCAAGATCTGGTATGGCCTGTCCATCCTGATCACCATCACCGCCATCGTCGCCCTGGCCGTCCGCGGCCTCAACATGGGCATCGAGTTCCAGGGCGGCGCCGTCTTCACCACCCCGAAGTCGGAAGTCTCCGTCAGCCAGGCCCAGGAGTACGCGGAAGAGGCCTCGGGCCACGACGCGATCGTCCAGCAGCTCGGCAACGGCTCCCTCCGCATCCAGGTCGGCGGCCTCGACACGGCCCAGTCCGACAAGGTCCGCGCGGAACTCGCCAAGGACATGAACGTCCCCGAGGACAAGATCGCGGCGGAGCTCGTCGGCCCCAGCTGGGGTGAGCAGATCGCCAACAAGGCCTGGACCGGTCTGGGGGTCTTCATGATCCTCGTGGTGATCTACCTGGCCATCGCCTTCGAGTGGAGAATGGCGGTCGCGGCACTGATCGCCCTCATCCACGACCTCACGATCACGGTGGGCATCTACTCACTGGTCGGCTTCGAGGTCACGGTCGGCACGGTCATCGGTCTGCTGACGATCCTCGGCTATTCGCTGTACGACACGGTCGTCGTCTTCGACTCCCTCAAGGAACAGACGAAGGACATCACGAAGCAGACCCGCTTCACCTACAGCGAGCTGGCCAACCGCTCGATCAACGGCACCCTGGTCCGTTCGATCAACACCACCGTCGTCGCGCTGCTGCCGGTCGCCGGCCTGCTCTTCATCGGTGGCGGCGTCCTGGGCGCCGGCATGCTGAACGACATCTCGCTGTCCCTGTTCGTGGGTCTCGCCGCCGGCGCGTACTCCTCGATCTTCATCGCCACCCCGCTCGTCGCCGACCTCAAGGAGCGCGAGCCGGCGATCAGGGCGCTCAAGAAGCGGATCATGGTCAAGCGGGCCGCCGCCGCGGCCAAGGGCGAGCCGCTCGACGCCGCGGACGAGCTGTCCGAGGCCGCCGTCGTGGGCCCGCGCGCCGGCCGTCACGGAGCTCAGGAGCACCGCGGATGACCGCTGGTACGCAGGACGTGACCGAGCTGCTGCTCAGCCGCATCCGCGACGTCCCCGACTACCCGAAGCCGGGCGTGCTGTTCAAGGACATCACGCCGCTGCTCGCGGACCCGGTGGCGTTCTCGGCCCTCACCGACGCCCTCGCCGCGCTGTGCTCCGCGCACGGTGCGACGAAGATCGTCGGCCTGGAGGCCCGCGGCTTCATCCTGGCCGCCCCCGTGGCGATCCGCGCCGGCCTGGGCTTCATCCCGGTCCGCAAGGCCGGCAAGCTGCCCGGGGCCACGCTCAGCCAGGCGTACGAGCTGGAGTACGGCACCGCCGAGATCGAGGTGCACGCCGAGGACCTGGTCGCGGGTGACCGCGTCATGGTCATCGACGACGTCCTCGCCACCGGCGGCACCGCCGAGGCCTCGATCGAGCTCGTCCGCCGCGCCGGCGCCGAGGTCGCGGGCGTCGCCGTCCTCATGGAACTCGGCTTCCTCCCGGGCCGCGCCCGGCTGGAACCGGTCCTGAACGGTGCCCCGCTCAAGGCGCTGATCACGGTCTGACCCCACGGTCCGACAGCAAGGCCCACAGGGGCGCTCCGGGGAATCCCCGGAGCGCCCCCGCTGTTTTTCCGGTATGTCCCCGTACGGGGCCCGGAAGGCGCGCTTCCCCCGCGTCCGTACCGTCCGCGTCCCGGGCGCGTGAGCAGGGCGGGTCGTGGCTCGATACGATGGCCTCTCCGGGCCTGACCGGGGGACCCGGAACCGCACGAGGAGCGCTCTTGCCAGACGAGGCCCAGTCACTCTCCGCCGCGCAGCCCGACCCGAAGGCCGAAAAGGCCGCGCAGGGAACCGGCACGCCCCAGAACAAGCCCGCGGAGACCGGGCCCGCGGCCGAGGCGCCCGCCCCGGCCCCGGCACCCACCCCGGCCTCGACCGCCCGGCCCGCCCCGGCCGCCCCCGCCCGCTCGGGCGGCTCGTCCAACCGCGTCCGCGCGCGCCTCGCCCGCCTCGGCGTCCAGCGCTCCTCCCCGTATAACCCGGTCCTGGAACCGCTGCTGCGGATCGTCCGCTCCAACGACCCCAAGATCGAGACGGCGACCCTCCGCCAGATCGAGCGCGCCTACCAGGTCGCCGAGCGCTGGCACCGCGGCCAGAAGCGCAAGAGCGGCGACCCGTACATCACGCACCCGCTCGCCGTCACCACGATCCTCGCCGAGCTCGGCATGGACCCGGCGACGCTGATGGCCGGTCTCCTCCACGACACCGTCGAGGACACCGAGTACGGCCTCGACACCCTGCGCCGCGACTTCGGCGACCAGGTCGCCCTGCTCGTCGACGGCGTCACCAAGCTCGACAAGGTCAAGTTCGGCGAGGCCGCGCAGGCCGAGACCGTCCGCAAGATGGTCGTCGCCATGGCCAAGGACCCGCGCGTCCTGGTCATCAAGCTCGCCGACCGCCTGCACAACATGCGCACCATGCGCTACCTCAAGCGGGAGAAGCAGGAGAAGAAGGCCCGCGAGACCCTCGAGATCTACGCGCCCCTGGCCCACCGCCTGGGCATGAACACCATCAAGTGGGAGCTGGAGGACCTCGCCTTCGCGATCCTCTACCCCAAGATGTACGACGAGATCGTCCGCCTCGTCGCCGAGCGCGCCCCCAAGCGGGACGAGTACCTCGCCATAGTGACCGACGAGGTCCAGACCGACCTGCGCGCCGCCCGCATCAAGGCCACCGTCACCGGCCGCCCCAAGCACTACTACAGCGTCTACCAGAAGATGATCGTCCGCGGCCGGGACTTCGCGGAGATCTACGACCTGGTCGGCATCCGCGTCCTCGTGGACACCGTCCGCGACTGCTACGCGGCCCTCGGCACCGTCCACGCGCGATGGAACCCGGTCCCCGGCCGGTTCAAGGACTACATCGCGATGCCGAAGTTCAACATGTACCAGTCGCTGCACACGACGGTCATCGGACCCAACGGCAAGCCCGTCGAGCTCCAGATCCGCACCTTCGACATGCACCGGCGCGCCGAGTACGGCATCGCCGCGCACTGGAAGTACAAGCAGGAGGCCGTCGCCGGCGCCTCCAAGGTCCGCGCCGACGTGCCGAAGAAGGCCGGCAAGGACGACCACCTCAACGACATGGCGTGGCTGCGCCAGCTCCTCGACTGGCAGAAGGAGACCGAGGACCCCAGCGAGTTCCTGGAGTCCCTCCGCTTCGACCTCTCGCGCAACGAGGTCTTCGTCTTCACGCCCAAGGGCGACGTCATCGCGCTGCCCGCCGGGGCCACCCCCGTCGACTTCTCCTACGCGGTCCACACCGAGGTCGGCCACCGCACGATAGGAGCACGGGTCAACGGGCGGCTCGTCCCGCTCGAATCGACCCTCGACAACGGCGACCTGGTCGAGGTCTTCACCTCCAAGGCGGCCGGGGCCGGACCCTCCCGCGACTGGCTCGGCTTCGTCAAGTCCCCGCGCGCCCGCAACAAGATCCGCGCCTGGTTCTCCAAGGAGCGCCGCGACGAGGCCATCGAGCAGGGCAAGGACGCCATCGCGCGGGCCATGCGCAAGCAGAACCTGCCGATCCAGCGGATCCTCACCGGCGACTCGCTCGTCACGCTCGCCCACGAGATGCGCTACAGCGACATCTCCTCGCTGTACGCGGCGATCGGCGAAGGCCACGTCACCGCCCAGTCCATCGTCCAGAAGCTCGTCCAGGCCCTCGGCGGTGAGGAGGCCGCCACCGAGGACATCGACGAGGCGACCATGCCCACCCGCGGCCGCTCGAAGCGCCGCTCCAGCGCCGACCCCGGTGTCGTCGTCAAGGGCGTCGAGGACGTCTGGGTGAAGCTGGCCCGCTGTTGCACGCCCGTCCCCGGCGACCCGATCATCGGCTTCGTCACCCGCGGAAGCGGCGTATCGGTTCACCGCAGCGACTGCGTCAACGTGGAGTCGCTCTCCCGGGAACCGGAGCGAATCCTGGAGGTCGAGTGGGCACCCACCCAGTCCTCCGTCTTCCTGGTCGCCATCCAGGTCGAGGCCCTGGACCGCTCCCGGCTCCTCTCGGACGTCACCCGGGTCCTCTCGGACCAGCACGTCAACATCCTGTCGGCGGCCGTCCAGACCTCCCGCGACCGGGTGGCCACTTCGCGCTTCACCTTCGAGATGGGCGACCCGAAGCACCTGGGGCACGTCCTCAAGGCCGTGCGGGGCGTGGAGGGCGTCTACGACGTCTACCGCGTGACCTCGGCCCGCAGGCCGTAACGACGCCCACGAGGAAGGCCCCCCGGCGCGCTGCCGGGGGGCCTTCCTCGTACGGTCACGGCTGACGCGTCAGCCGCCGAACTCCTCCAGGCCCTTCATGGCCTGGTCGAGCAGGGCCTGACGGCCCTCCAGCTCGCGGGCGAGCTTGTCGGCCTTGGCGTCGTTGCCGGCGGCACGGGCCGCGTCGATCTGCTTGCGCAGCTTCTCGACGGCGTCCTGGAGCTGACCGGTCAGACCCGCGGCACGCGCGCGTGCCTCCGGGTTCGTCCGGCGCCACTCGGCCTCCTCGGACTCCTGGATCGCCCGCTCCACCGTGTGCATCCGGCCCTCGACCTTCGGGCGGGCGTCACGCGGTACGTGGCCGATGGCCTCCCAGCGCTCGTTGAGGGAGCGGAAGGCCGCACGCGCCGCCTTCAGATCCGTCACCGGCAGGAGCTTCTCGGCCTCGGTCGCGAGCTCCTCCTTCAGCTTGAGGTTCTCGGTCTGCTCCGCGTCCCGCTCGGCGAAGACCTCGCCGCGCGCCGCGAAGAAGACGTCCTGGGCGCCGCGGAAGCGGTTCCACAGGTCGTCCTCGTGCTCGCGCTGCGCCCGGCCGGCCGCCTTCCAGTCCGTCATCAGCTCGCGGTAGCGGGCCGCCGTCGTCCCCCAGTCGGTGGACTTCGACAGCGCCTCCGCCTCGGCGACCAGACGCTCCTTCGCCTTGCGGGCGTCCTCGCGCTGGGCGTCGAGCGAGGCGAAGTGGGCCTTGCGGCGCTTCGAGAACGCCGAGCGGGCGTGCGAGAAGCGGTGCCACAGCTCGTCGTCGGACTTGCGGTCCAGCCGGGGGAGGCCCTTCCAGGTGTCCACGAGCGCCCGGAGCCGCTCACCCGCGGAGCGCCACTGCTCGCTCTGGGCCAGCTCCTCGGCCTCGGTGACGAGCGCCTCCTTGGCGGCCCGCGCCTCGTCGGTCTGCTTGGCCTTCTGGGCCTTGCGCTCCTCGCGGCGCGAGTCGACCGACGCGACGAGCTTGTCCAGCCGGACGCCGAGCGCGGCCAGGTCGCCGACAGCGTGGTGCTCGTCGATCTGCTGGCGGATGTGCTCGATCGCCGCGGTGGCGTCCTTCGCCGAGAGGTCGGTGGTCCTCACGCGCTTCTCGAGCAGGCCGATCTCGACCACCAAGCCCTCGTACTTGCGCTCGAAGTAGGCCAGGGCCTCCTCGGGGGTGCCGGCCTGCCACGATCCGACGACCTTCTCGCCCTCGGCCGTCCGCACGTACACGGTGCCCGTCTCGTCGACGCGGCCCCACGGGTCGCTGCTCACAGCGCCTCCTCACCATGATGCCGTCGTGGGGTGGTACCCCCCGGGCATCGTCCACAGTTTCCCGGCGGGCCTCGCCCGCCTTCCGCAGCGCGCGGCCCGACGGCCCACGCTGCACAACGCCAATCTAGGCGAACCGCGGCCCGGCTGTCCGCACTCAGCGCGACCGAAATTCAACGGTCACGCCGGTGTGCGGACGCCCCGGCTCACTTCTTCGCGACGGTGGCCTTCTCGATGGTGACGGGCTTCTTCGGGGCGCCGTCCGAGGCACCGCCGACGCCACCCGCCGCGGCCACGGCCTGGACCGCCTTGAGACCGGCCTCGTCCATCTTCCCGAACGGGGTGTACTGCGGCGGCAGCTTGCTGTCCTTGTAGACGAGGAAGAACTGCGAACCGCCCGTGCCGGGCTGCCCGGTGTTGGCCATGGCGACGGTGCCGGCCGGGTACGTCACCTTGCCGTCCGTGCCGGCCTTGCCCAGGGCGGTCAGGTTCTCGTCCGGGATGTTGTAGCCCGGGCCGCCGGTGCCCTCGCCCGTCGGGTCGCCGCACTGGAGCACGAAGATGCCCCCGGTCGTGAGGCGGTGGCACTTGGTCCCGTCGAAGTACTTCTTCGCCGCGAGGTGGTGGAAGGAGTTCACCGTGCGCGGGGTCTTCGCCGCGTCCATGGCGATCGCGATGTCGCCCTCGTTGGTCTTGAGGGTCATCGCGTACGTGCCCTTGGCGTCCACGGCCATCTTCGGCTCGGGGGACGCCGACTCGCTCTGCGAGGGCGTCGGCGTGGTGGGCGAGTCGCCCGCGGCGCTGTCCGAGTCCTTCGAACCGTCCGTCAGCGCCACCGAGGCGTACACGGCACCGCCGGCTGCCAGCACCACGGCCAGCGAGGCCGCGATGACGGTGTTGCGCAGCTTCGCCTTGCGGCGCTTCTCCTCCCGCCGCTGCTGCTGCCGTACGTACTTCTCCCTGGCAAGCTGCCGCCGCCGCTGATCGCTCGTGACCACCGGGTCCGCTCCTGTCGCTCGTCTGTTCCTGTCCTGGCCGGGTGTGCCCGTACCGTATACGGGTTGGCTGTGGAACCGGCAGCGCCGGTAGGCTCTGATCTGCCGCATTCCGTGTTTTCTGCGGGTTCCACGACCTCCGCGCCCCCGTGCCGGACGACATCTAAGGACGAACGTGCTGATTGCCGGGTTCCCCGCCGGGGCCTGGGGGACCAATTGCTATCTGGTCGCCCCCGCCGCAGGCGAGGAGTGCGTGATCATCGACCCGGGCCACCAGGCCGCCCAGGGAGTCGAGGAGACGCTCAAGAAGCATCGGCTCAAGCCCGTCGCCGTCGTCCTCACCCATGGACACATCGACCACGTCGCCTCCGTCGTGCCGGTGTGCGGCGCCCATGACGTCCCCGCGTGGATCCACCCGTCCGACCGCTACATGATGAGCGACCCGGAGAAGGCCCTCGGCCGCTCCATCGGGATGCCCCTCATGGGCGAGCTGACCGTGGGAGAGCCCGACGACGTGCGAGAACTGACGGACGGTGCCGAGCTGAAGCTCGCCGGTCTGGACTTCTCCGTCGCCCACGCGCCCGGTCATACCAAGGGGTCGGTGACCTTCAGGATGCCGGAGACCACGGAGATCCCCTCCGTGTTCTTCTCCGGGGACCTGCTGTTCGCCGGCTCCATCGGACGCACCGACCTTCCCGGCGGTGACATGGACGAGATGCTCGCTTCGCTGGCCCGTGTGTGCCTGCCGCTCGACAACTCGACCGTGGTGCTGTCGGGACACGGTCCCCAGACGACCATCGGCCAGGAGCGCGCCACGAACCCCTATCTGCGGGACGTGGCCGCCGGTCTCGGGAGCACGGACGCTCCCCGACGAGGAATGTGACGAGACTTTCGTGAGCACCTTTCAGGCCCCCAAGGGCACGTACGACCTCATCCCGCCCCGCTCCGCCACGTTCCTGGCGGTCCGGGACGCGATCTCCACGCCGCTGAGGAACTCCGGCTACGGCTACATCGAGACGCCCGGTTTCGAGAACGTCGAGCTGTTCTCCCGCGGTGTCGGTGAGTCCACCGACATCGTGACCAAGGAGATGTACACCCTCACCACGAAGGGCAACGACCACCTCGCCCTCCGCCCCGAGGGCACCGCGTCCGTCCTGCGTGCGGCCCTCCAGGCCAACCTGCACAAGCAGGGCAACCTGCCGGTCAAGCTCTGGTACTCCGGCTCGTACTACCGCTACGAGCGGGCCCAGGCGGGCCGCTACCGCCACTTCTCCCAGGTCGGTGCCGAGGCGATCGGCGCCGAGGACCCGGCGCTCGACGCCGAGCTGATCATCCTGGCCGACCAGGCGTACCGGTCCCTGGGGCTGCGGAACTTCCGCATCCTGCTCAACTCGCTGGGCGACAAGGAGTGCCGTCCCGTCTACCGCGAGGCGCTCCAGGGCTTCCTGCGGGGGCTCGACCTCGACGAGGAGACCCTGCGCCGCGCCGAGATCAACCCGCTGCGCGTCCTCGACGACAAGCGCGAGTCCGTGCAGAAGCAGCTCGTCGGCGCCCCGCTGCTCGGCGACTACCTCTGCGACGCGTGCAAGGCGTACCACGAGGAGGTGCGCGCCCTGATCACCGCGGCGGGCGTGGAGTTCGAGGACGACGCCAAGCTGGTGCGCGGCCTGGACTACTACACCCGCACGACCTTCGAGTTCGTCCACGGCGGCCTCGGCTCGCAGTCGGCGGTCGGCGGCGGCGGTCGCTACGACGGCCTCTCCGAGATGATCGGCGGCCCCGCGCTGCCGTCCGTCGGCTGGGCGCTCGGGGTGGACCGCACGGTCCTCGCCCTGGAGGCGGAGGGCATCGAGCTCGACCTCCCCGCCGTCACCAGCGTCTTCGCCGTGGCCATCGGCGAGGAGGCGCGCCGGATCCTCTTCGGCAAGGTCACCGAGCTGCGCCGGGAGGGCATCTCCGCGGACTTCTCGTTCGGCGGCAAGGGCCTCAAGGGCGCGATGAAGGACGCCAACCGCTCCGGGGCCCGGCTCGCCGTCGTCGCCGGTGAGCGCGACCTCGCCGAGGGCGTCGTCCAGCTCAAGGACATGGAGTCCGGCGAGCAGCAGGCCGTCGCCGTGGACGCCCTGCTCGACGCGGTGCGCGCCAAGCTGGTCTGACGGACCGTACGGACGGAGGGGCCCGGGCCGCGGGAAGCGGTCCGGGCCCCTCCGCGTCCCCGTGGCCCCGTCCTTATCCCCACCGAACGGTGGTCACCGTGCCCCGTACGGCAGAATGACCGTGCCCACAAGGCCCGCGAGCGAGGGAACAGGTGACATGGCGAAGGCAGCGGTGGACGAGGTCGCGTCCGGCCGGGACGGCGGCGGCACGATCGGGGCGAGCCGGGCCTTCTCCTGGCTCCTCGTGATCACCGGAGCGGCCGGACTGCTCGCCTCCTGGGTCATCACGATCGACAAGATCAAGCTCCTCGAGGACCCGAACTTCACGCCGGGCTGCAGCCTCAACCCGATCGTCTCCTGCGGCAACATCATGAAGAGCGAGCAGGCCGCGGTCTTCGGCTTCCCGAACCCGATGCTCGGCCTCGTCACGTACGCGATGGTCATCGCGATCGGCGTGGGCCTGCTCGCGGGCGCCCGCTACCGCCGCTGGTACTGGCTCGGCCTCAACGCCGGCACGCTCTTCGGCGTCGGCTTCTGCACCTGGCTCATGTACCAGTCGCTGTACGAGATCAACTCGCTCTGCCTGTGGTGCTGCCTGGCCTGGGTCGCCACCATCGTCATGTTCTGGTACGTGACCTCGCACAACGTCCGGCGCGGCGTCATCCCCGCCCCCGGCGGCCTGAAGACCTTCTTCGACGAGTTCACCTGGCTCCTGCCCGTCCTCCACATCGGGATCATCGGGATGCTGATCCTGACCCGCTGGTGGGACTTCTGGACCAGCTGACGGCGCCGGCGCTGTCAGTGGCGTGACCTAGGCTTCATGACTGTGGAGCCCGACCTCTTTACCGCAGCCGCCGAAGACCGCCAGGAGAAGGACCCGTCCAGCAGCCCGCTGGCCGTCCGGATGCGCCCGCGCACCCTTGACGAGGTGGTGGGCCAGCAGCACCTGCTCAAGCCCGGATCGCCGCTGCGCCGACTCGTCGGGGACGGCGACGGCGGGCCTGCGGGCGCCTCCTCGGTGATCCTCTGGGGCCCGCCGGGCATCGGCAAGACCACCCTCGCGTACGTCGTCTCGAAGGCGACCGACAAGCGGTTCGTGGAGCTGTCCGCGATCACCGCGGGCGTCAAGGAGGTCCGGGCCGTCATCGACGGCGCCCGCCGCGCGGCCGGCGGCTACGGCAAGGAGACCGTCCTCTTCCTCGACGAGATCCACCGCTTCTCCAAGGCCCAGCAGGACTCGCTCCTGCCCGCCGTGGAGAACCGCTGGGTGACGCTCATCGCCGCCACCACCGAGAACCCCTACTTCTCGGTGATCTCCCCGCTCCTCTCGCGCTCGCTGCTCCTCACCCTGGAGCCGCTCACCGACGACGACCTGCGCGGCCTCCTCGCCCGCGCGCTCACCGACGAGCGGGGGCTCGGCGGGGCCGTGACCCTGCCGGAGGACGCCGAGGCCCACCTCCTCCGGGTCGCCGGCGGCGACGCCCGGCGCGCCCTGACCGCCCTGGAGGCGGCCGCCGGCGCCGCCCTCGCCAAGCGCGAGCCGGAGATCACGCTCCAGACGGTCGAGGAGACCGTCGACCGCGCGGCCGTGAAGTACGACAAGGACGGCGACCAGCACTACGACGTGGCCAGCGCGCTCATCAAGTCGATCCGCGGCTCGGACGTGGACGCGGCCCTGCACTACCTGGCGCGCATGATCGAGGCGGGGGAGGACCCGCGCTTCATCGCCCGGCGGCTCATGATCTCGGCGAGCGAGGACATCGGCCTCGCCGATCCGAACGCGCTGCCGATCGCCGTCGCCGCCGCGCAGGCCGTGGCCATGATCGGCTTCCCGGAGGCCGCGCTCACCCTGAGCCACGCCACGATCGCCCTGGCCCTGGCCCCGAAGTCGAACACGGCGACGACCGCGATCTCCGCCGCCCTCGCCGACGTGCGGAACGGCCTCGCGGGCTCGGTCCCGCCGCACCTGCGCGACGGCCACTACAAGGGCGCCGCCAAGCTCGGCCACGCCCAGGGGTACGTCTACCCGCACGACGTCCCGGGCGGCATCGCGGCCCAGCAGTACGCGCCGGACGCGATCCACGGCCGCCGGTACTACGAGCCCACGCGCTACGGCGCGGAGGCGCGCTACGCGGACGTCGTGGAGCGCGTGCGGGCCCGGCTGAAGAGCGACGAGTAGCACCCCGCCGTTCACGCTGCTTACGCTCGCCCCATGATCCGTACCGTCGGCGTCCTGGTCCTGGTCGCGGCCGTCGCCGGGTGCTCGCCCACCCGGGCGCGGGAGAGCGCGCCGGCCGGCCGCTCCGCCGTCCCCCTCGTCGGCGCCGCCTTCCCGCCGACGGCCGAGCGGGCCAGGACACAGCTCGCCGCGCTGAAGGTGGCCTGGGGCGAGAACTGGCAGACGTACGAGCGCTCCGAGTTCGGGGACGGCTGGTCCGACGAGACCGACGCCCCCGGCGGGCGCAACGGCTGCGACACCAGGGACGACGTGCTGCGCCGGGACCTCTCGGAGCTCCGGCTCGGCGACCGGAACCCGTGCGTCGTCCTCTCGGGGGTCCTGCACGACCCGTACACCGGCAAGGAGCTGCCGTACTCCTACCGCAAGGCCTCCCAGATCCAGACCGACCACGTCGTCGCCCTCGGCGCGGCGTGGCGGGCGGGCGCCTGGGCCTGGACGCCCGCCCGGCGGCTGACGTTCGCCAACGACCTGGACGTCCTGCTCGCCACCGACAAGCGGACGAACCAGAAGAAGAGCAGCAAGACCCCGGACAAGTGGAAGCCTCCCCGCACGGCGTACTGGTGCGAGTACGGCCGGCGCTGGACGGGGATCAAGACGAAGTACGGACTGACGGTCTCCCCGCCCGAGAAGGACGCCGTCCGGGAGCTCCTGGACACCTGCCGCTGAGGCCGGGGCACCCCGTGCGAGGGCGGCCCGGGGACCCGGTACACTGGTCGGGATTGCTGCGTCCCGTGTCCGGCTCCGGTCGGCACCACCAGAACGGGACAGTCAGCCGGAGACCCGGCCCTCGGGCGGGGTTTCCAGGAGCGTCGCGCACCTTCGAAGGTGTCGCGGGCAACCCACCACCACCCGGATCCCGGGAGCGGCGGTGGGTCGTTCGCGTGCTGCACGTATGTGCCCAGACCTGGGAGCGGCTGCCCGGCAGGTCCGTCCCGTACGGACCAGGCGGGTTTCCCGGCTGCGGATGCGACCTCCCCTAACCCTGGTGAAGCCGTTTCGTACAACGTAGAGAGGTTGGTTCATGCCGAACCAGTCCCGTCCCAAGGTCAAGAAGTCGCGTGCCCTCGGCATCGCGCTGACCCCGAAGGCTGTCAAGTACTTCGAGGCCCGCCCCTACCCGCCGGGCGAGCACGGCCGTGGCCGCAAGCAGAACTCGGACTACAAGGTCCGTCTGCTCGAGAAGCAGCGTCTGCGCGCCCAGTACGACATCAGCGAGCGCCAGATGGCGCGCGCCTACGACCGCGCCAAGAAGGCCGAAGGCAAGACGGGCGAGGCGCTGGTCGTCGAGCTCGAGCGTCGCCTCGACGCCCTGGTCCTGCGTTCGGGCATCGCCCGCACCATCTACCAGGCCCGCCAGATGGTCGTCCACGGCCACATCCAGGTCAACGGTGGCAAGGTCGACAAGCCGTCGTTCCGCGTCCGTCCCGACGACGTCGTGATGGTCCGCGAGCGCAGCCGCACCAAGCCGCTGTTCGAGGTCGCCCGTGAGGGTGGCTTCGCCGCCGACGGTGAGACCCCGCGCTACCTGCAGGTCAACCTGAAGGCCCTGGCCTTCCGCCTCGACCGCGACCCGAACCGCAAGGAAATCCCGGTCATCTGCGACGAGCAGCTGGTCGTCGAGTACTACGCCCGCTGATCCGGGCCTCCGGCGGAAGCCGGGGGACGTAGTACCACCTCCGCGGTGTTCAGCCCGCCGCTTCCCCACCCTTACCGGTGGGGGAGCCGGCGGGCTTCCGCGTTCCCCGGACCGCCTCCGACCTGGCCGTACGGAAGGGGCGCGGGGCCTCATGCCCGGCCGTCCCCGGCGGGCCGCCCACGGCCGGATCCCGGCGCGTCGCGAGCGCCCGCTCCACCGCCGCGTCCAAGGACAGTCCCCGGCCCTCACGGAACGCCGAGGCGTACGCCTCGGCTCCCAGCGCCGCGCCCGCCTGCTGCTCGCACAGCACCCGGGGGGCGTCGAACGAGGTCGAGCCGAACAGCTGGATCCCGACGGCGTCCCAGACCGGCACCGTCGCGCCCTGGAGCACCGCCGCCTCCACCGGATCGCCCTCGGACACCGTCACCAGGGCGAGCAGCTCGATCGCGAGGACGAGCCCGACCAGGTCGCGGAAGGCGTGGTTGATCATCACGCACTCGTCGAGCAGCTCCCGCGCCTCCTCGTACGCGCCCCGGGTCCACGCCGAGAACGCGAGCACGTAGAGGGCGTACGCCCGGGTCCAGCGCTCCCCGCGCTCCTCGCAGACCTCCCGCACCTCGCGGCAGATCGCGGCCGCCCCCTCCAGATCGCCCCCGAAGGCCCGCGCCATCGCCAGCTCGACCTGCCCCATCAGCACGTTGCTGTTCAGTTCGCCGAGTTCCCGGTACGACTCCAGGGCCCGCCCGATCAGCTCCTCCGCCCGCGGGATGTCGTCCGAGAGCAGCGCCAGGCAGCCCATGCGGTGCGTCGCGTACGCCTCCGCCAGCGCGTTACGGGAGGCCCGGGCCTGCTCCCCGCACTCGTGGAGCGCCGCCACCGCCGCCGTACCGTCGCCTTGCAGGATCGTCACGTAGCCGAGCACCCACAGCGCCTTCAGCCGGGCCTCCTCGTGCCCGGACTCCAGCGCGAGCGCCCGCTCCAGCCAGTGCCGGCCCTCAGAGAGTCGCCCGCAGCCCACCCAGGCGAACCAGAGCGTGCCCGCCAGGTGCTGGGCGAGATGCGCGTCCTCCGGCAGTTCGAGGCACAGGTCGAGGGCCGCCCGGAGGTTCGGCAGCGCCGCGTCCGTCCGCGCCGCGACCTCCGCCTGTCGGGGGCTGAACCACTCCAGCTCGCACCAGGTCGCGAGCCCCATGTACCAGTCGCGGTGCCTCCGGCGCAGCCGCTCCGTGTCGCCGAGCGCGGCCAGCCACTCCGCCCCGTACGCCGCGACCGTGTCCAGGATCCGGTAGCCCGGCCCTGCGGGCGTGTCCTCCCGCGCCACGAGCGACTGCGCGAGCAGCCCCCCGAGCAGGTCCAGGATCCGGTCCTGCGGCAGCTCGGGGCCGCCGCACACGTACTCCACGGCCTCCAGGTCGAACGGGCCGGCGAAGACGGAGAGCCGCGCCCACAGCAGCCGCTCCTCCGGAGTGCACAGCTCGTGGCTCCAGCCGATCGCCGTGCGGAGGGTCTGATGGCGGGGGAGCGCCCCGCGCTCGCCGAGCGTGAGCAGCCGGAAGCGGTCGTCGAGACGGGACAGCATCTGTTCGACGGAGAGGAGGGGCAGCCGGCAGGCCGCCAGTTCGAGGGCGAGCGGGATGCCGTCGAGCCGACGGCAGAGCTCGCGCACGGGATCGTGGGGAGGCGTGCCGTGGACGGCATCGTGCCGGGAGGAGCCGTGCACGGACGAGGTGCGTACGGAGGAGGTGCGTACGAGGGGGTCGCGTACGGACGCGCCCTGCACGGGCACGGGGACGACCGGAGCGCCCGCCTCCGCCGCCCGTTCGGCGAGGAGCGTCACCGCGTCCGCCTCGTCCATCGGCGCCAGCCTGAACACGGCCTCGCCCGCCACCCGCAGCGGGCGGCGGCCCGTCGCGAGCACGGTCAGCCCCGGGGCGTGGGCGAGCAGCTCCCGTACCAGCGGCGCACAGCTCTCCACCAGGTGCTCGAAACCGTCGAGCACCAGCAGGAGCCGGCGCTCCGCGAGATGCTCGACGAGGACCTCGCGCGGGCCCCTCAGCGTGTGGTCGGTCAGCCCCAGCGCCTCGACCAGGGCGTGGTCCACCAGATCCGGGTCGCGCAGGGGCGCGAGCTCGGCGAGCCGCACCTCGTCGCCGTAGCGTTTCTGCGCCGCGGCGGCCGTGCGCAGCGCGAGCCTCGTCTTGCCGACCCCACCCACCCCGACCACCGTCACGAGGCGCGACTCCTCCAGGAGTCGCGCCAGTTCGGCCTGCTCGGCGGCCCGTCCGACGAACCGGTTCGGCTCCGCCGGGAGATTGCTCCGTCGCATGGGACACGGAGCGTACTCACCCGCACGCGCTCCGTACAATCGGATTCCGTAACTCCCTTCCTGCGGGCGGTAATGCGGTACGGCGGGACAGCCCGGGCGCGATAGGGTCGGGTGACTACTTTTGGCAAGGGCCCCAAGGGCGAACGACAGCAGAGAGCGGTGCAGAGTGACCGGTGGAGAGGTTGCCGGGATCCTGGTGGCCGTCTTCTGGGCGATCCTGGTCTCCTTCCTCGCCGTGGTGCTGGTGAGGCTGGCGCAGACGCTCAGGGCGACCACCAAGCTGGTGGCGGACGTGACCGAACAGGCCGTCCCCCTGCTCGCCGACGCCTCCGCGACCGTGCGCTCCGCACAGACCCAGCTCGACCGGGTCGACGCCATCGCCTCGGACGTCCAGGAAGTCACCTCCAACGCGTCCGCGCTCTCCTCCACCGTCGCGTCCACCTTCGGCGGCCCGCTCGTCAAGGTGGCCGCGTTCGGCTACGGCGTGCGCAAGGCGCTCGGCCGCGGCCGGGACGGCGAGGACGTGCCGCGGGCCACCGCGCGACGTACTGTGATCGTCGGCCGTACGGTGCCGTCCGCACGGCGCCGGAAGCAGAAGGGCTGAACCACCATGTTCCGCCGCACGTTCTGGTTCACGGCCGGCGCAGCCGCCGGCGTGTGGGCCACCACCAAGGTCAACCGGAAGCTGAAGCAGCTGACGCCCGAGAGCCTCGCCGCCCAGGCGGCGAACAAGGCCGTCGAGACCGGCCACCGGCTCAAGGACTTCGCCCTCGACGTGAGGGCCGGCATGGTCCAGCGGGAGGCCGAACTGGGCGAGGCGCTCGGCCTCGACGCCCCGGTCGCCGACGACCGGGACCGCGAACTTCCGGCACCGCGCCGCAGGGCAGCGCTCGATCCCACCGCGCGCCCGACCACGACGTATTCAATCCCCACGATCTCGTACAACCGGAATGAGGACCACTGATGGAGTCGGCTGAAATCCGCCGCCGCTGGCTGAGCTTCTTCGAGGAGCGCGGGCACACCGTCGTCCCTTCGGCGTCGCTCATCGCGGACGACCCGACTCTGCTGCTCGTCCCCGCCGGCATGGTGCCCTTCAAGCCCTACTTCCTGGGTGAGGTCAAGCCGCCCTTCACGCGCGCCTCCAGCGTGCAGAAGTGCGTGCGGACGCCCGACATCGAGGAAGTCGGCAAGACCACCCGCCACGGCACGTTCTTCCAGATGTGCGGCAACTTCTCCTTCGGCGATTACTTCAAGGAAGGCGCCATCAAGCTCGCCTGGGAGCTGCTGACCAGCTCGGTGGAGCACGGTGGCTACGGGCTGGACCCGGAGAAGCTCTGGATCACCGTCTACCTGGAGGACGACGAGGCCGAGCGCATCTGGCGCGACGTCGTCGGCGTCCCCGCCGAGCGCATCCAGCGCCTCGGCAAGAAGGACAACTACTGGTCGATGGGCGTCCCCGGACCCTGCGGCCCGTGCTCCGAGATCAACTACGACCGCGGCCCCGAGTTCGGCGTCGAGGGCGGCCCGGCCGTCAACGACGAGCGGTACGTGGAGATCTGGAACCTGGTCTTCATGCAGTACGAGCGCGGTGAGGGCTCCGGCAAGGACGACTTCCCGATCCTCGGCGAGCTGCCGTCGAAGAACATCGACACGGGCCTCGGCCTGGAGCGCCTGGCGATGATCCTCCAAGGCGTCCAGAACATGTACGAGACGGACACCCTCCAGGTCGTCATCGACAAGGCCACCGAGCTCACCGGCGTCGCCTACGGCAAGGCCCACGACAGCGACGTCTCGCTCCGCGTGGTCGCCGACCACATGCGTACGTCCGTCATGCTCATCGGCGACGGCGTCACCCCCGGCAACGAGGGCCGCGGCTACGTGCTGCGCCGCATCATGCGCCGCGCCGTCCGCAACATGCGCCTGCTCGGCGCCACCGGCCCGGTCGTCCAGGAGCTCGTGGACACCGTGATCGACACGATGGGCGAGCAGTACCCGGAGCTGGTCACCGACCGCAAGCGCATCGAGACGGTCGCCCTCGCCGAAGAGGCCGCCTTCCTGAAGGCCCTCAAGGGCGGCACCAACATCCTCGACACCGCCGTCACCGAGACCAAGGCCGCCGGCGGCACGATCCTCTCCGGCGACAAGGCGTTCCTGCTCCACGACACCTGGGGCTTCCCGATCGACCTCACCCTGGAGATGGCCTCCGAGCAGGGCCTCTCCGTGGACGAGGACGGCTTCCGCCGCCTGATGAAGGAGCAGCGGGAGCGCGCCAAGGCCGACGCCAAGGCCAAGAAGACCGGCCACGCCGACATGACCGCGTACCGGGAGATCGCCGACGGCAACGGCGCCACCGAGTTCACGGGCTACACCAACACCGAGGGCGAGACCACGGTCGTCGGCCTGCTCGTCAACGGCGTCCCCTCGCCGGCCGCCTCCGAGGGCGACGAGGTCGAGGTCGTCCTCGACCGCACCCCGTTCTACGCCGAGGGCGGCGGCCAGATCGCCGACCAGGGCCGCATCAAGCTGCACAGCGGCGCCGTGATCGAGATCCGGGACGTGCAGCAGCCCGTCCCGGGCGTCTCCGTCCACAAGGGCTCGGTCCAGGTCGGCGAGGTGACCGTCGGCGCCACCGCCTACGCCACCATCGACGTCCGGCGCCGGACGGCCATCGCCCGCGCCCACTCGGCCACCCACCTGACCCACCAGGCGCTGCGCGACGCCCTCGGCCCGACGGCCGCCCAGGCCGGTTCCGAGAACCAGCCCGGCCGCTTCCGCTTCGACTTCGGTTCGCCGAACGCCGTCCCCGGCACGGTCCTCACCGACGTCGAGCAGAAGATCAACGAGATCCTCTCGCGCGAGCTGGAGGTCCACGCCGAGGTCATGGCCATCGACGAGGCCAAGCGCCAGGGTGCCATCGCCGAGTTCGGCGAGAAGTACGGCGAGCAGGTCCGCGTCGTCACCATCGGCGACTTCTCCAAGGAGCTGTGCGGCGGTACGCACGTCCGCAACACCGCCCAGCTGGGTCTGGTGAAGCTGCTCGGCGAGTCGTCCATCGGCTCCGGCGTGCGCCGCATCGAGGCCCTCGTCGGCGTCGACGCGTACAACTTCCTCGCCAAGGAGCACACGGTCGTCGCCCAGCTCCAGGAGCTGGTCAAGGGCCGTCCCGAGGAGCTGCCGGAGAAGATCTCCGCCATGCTCGGCAAGCTGAAGGACGCCGAGAAGGAGATCGAGAAGTTCCGCGCGGAGAAGGTCCTCCAGGCCGCCGCTGGGCTCGTCGACTCCGCCAAGGACGTCCGCGGCGTCGCCCTGGTGACCGGTCAGGTCCCGGACGGCACCACCGCCGACGACCTGCGCAAGCTGGTCCTCGACGTGCGCAGCCGCATCTCCGGCGGCCGTCCGGCCGTCGTGGCGCTGTTCACCACGGCCAACGGCAAGCCGCTCACGGTCATCGCCACCAATGAGGCCGCCCGCGAGCGCGGTCTGAAGGCCGGCGAGCTGGTCCGCACGGCCGCCAAGACCCTCGGTGGCGGTGGCGGCGGCAAGCCGGACGTCGCCCAGGGCGGCGGTACGAACCCGGAGGCCGTCGGCGAGGCCATCGCCGCCGTCGAGCGTCTCGTGGTGGAGACGGCGTGACGATGCGTCGCGGCCGCCGTATCGCGGTCGATGTCGGGGACGCCCGGATCGGGGTCGCCTCGTGCGACCCCGACGGGGTCCTCGCCACGCCGGTGGAGACCGTGCCGGGACGTGACGTCCCGGCCGCCCACCGGCGGCTCCGCCAGATCGTCGAGGAGTACGAGCCCATCGAGGTCGTCGTGGGCCTGCCCCGCTCGCTCAGCGGGCGGGAGGGCCCGGCCGCGACCAAGGTCCGTGCCTTCGCCCGCGAGATGGCCAAGGGCATCGCGCCCGTGCCGGTCCGGCTGGTCGACGAGCGGATGACGACGGTCACCGCGACCCAGGGGCTGCGGGCCTCGGGCGTGAAGGCGAAGAAGGGGCGGTCCGTCATCGACCAGGCCGCCGCTGTGATCATCCTTCAAGCCGCTCTTGAGTCCGAACGGGTATCAGGTAATCCGCCCGGTGAGGGCGTCGAAGTGGTCATCTGATCGCGATACGGTAACGTTCCGCGCGATGCGGCGGTTTTCGAACAACTGCCGCACTACGTAGAGGCGGATCGTCCGGAAGCCTCGCGGCTGGTTGGGGATCGATGACTGAGTATGGCCGGAGCCCCGGCTCCGAACCGTGGCACCCCACGGACCCGTTGTACGGGGACCAGGGGTGGGAAGGTCAGCAGCAGTACCAGCACCCGCAGCAGCCGCAGGCGAGCCAGTACGGTCAGGGTGGCGGCCAGGGGTACGAGGGCGACCCGTATCAGCAGCAGCAGTATCAGCAGCAGCCCCAGTACCAGCAGCAGCAGTACCAAGGGCAGCAGTACCAGGACCCGCAGCAGTCCCAGGGCTACGCGGATCCGCAGTACCAGCAGCAGCAGATGCAGCCGCAGCAGTACCAGCAGCAGCAGTACGGGACGGGGTACCCGGGCGGTTACGACACGCCCGGGGACCTCGGACAGCAGTACGACGGCGGCTACGACGGCAACTGGGAGTCGGGCCAGGCGGCGATGGCGTACGGCGCGCCCCCGGCCGATCCGTACGGCGGCCAGAACCCCGACCTCTACGGCACCCCCGAGGCGTACCCCCCGCCCCAGCCTCCCGGCCGCCGGCAGAACCCGCCGGAGCCGGTGATCGACTGGGCGCCGGAGGAAGAGGCGCGCCCGGAGCCGGAGGAGGAGCAGCACCCCTTCTTCACGGGCGCCGAGGACTCCGACGACGACGAGTACGACGAGGACCCGGCCACGGGCCGCGGCTCCCGCGGCGGCGACCGCGAACGCCGGAGCAAGTCGAAGAAACGCAAGGGCAAGAACGGCATGGCCTGCCTGGTCGTGGCGGCCGTCCTGGTGGGCGGCGTCGGAGGCATCGGCTACTTCGGCTACAAGTTCTGGCAGGGCCAGTTCGGCGCGGCCGAGGACTTCGTGGGCAGCGGCAGCGGCGAGGTCCAGGTCGAGATCCCCAAGGGCGCCTTCGGCAACGAGATCGGGAACATCCTGAAGAGGGAGGGCGTCGTCAAGAGCGTCGACGCCTTCGTCTCGGCGCAGCAGAAGAACCCCAAGGGCAACTCGATCCAGGCCGGCGTCTACACGCTGAAGAAGGGCATGTCGGCCGAGAGCGCGCTCACGCTCATGCTCAACCCGGCGAGCCAGGCCAACTTCGTCATCCCCGAGGGCAAGCGGAACGCCTGGGTCTACGACCAGCTCGACAAGCGCCTCGACCTCAAGCCGGGCACCACCAAGGACATCGCCCAGGCGAAGGCGGACTCTCTCGGGCTGCCCGACTGGGCCAAGGACCACAAGGACGTGAAGGACCCCCTGGAGGGCTTCTTCTTCCCGGCGAGCTACCCGGTCTCGAAGACGGCCAAGCCCGAGGAGGTGCTCCGCAAGATGGTGTCCCGCGCGAACGCGGAGTACACCAAGCTCGACCTGACGGCGAAGGCGAAGGAGCACGGCCTGGAAGGGCCCTGGGAGCTCCTGACGGTCGCGAGCCTCGTCCAGGCCGAGGGCAAGACTCCGGACGACTTCCGCAAGATGGCGGAGGTTGTCTACAACCGTCTGCAGCCGGACAACCGCGAGACCTACCAGCTGCTGCAGTTCGACTCGACCCTCAACTACCTGAAGGGTCAGAGCGAGATCAAGATCTCCGAGAAGGAGACCCGGACCAACACGGACCCGTACAACACGTACAAGCACAAGGGACTGCCGCCGGGTCCGATCAGCAACCCGGGCAACCAGGCGCTGGCCTCCATGCTCGACCCGACGAACGACGGCTGGATCTACTTCGTGGCCACGGACGGCATGAACAAGACCGAGTTCGCCAAGACGCACGCCGACTTCCTCAAGCTGAAGGACAAGTTCAATGCCAGCACGAACCAGTGAGACGCGTCGCCGCGCGGCCGTCCTCGGTTCGCCGATCGCCCACTCGCTCTCCCCGGTCCTGCACCGGGCCGCGTACGAGGCGCTCGGGCTGGACGACTGGTCCTACGACAGCTTCGAGGTCGACGAGGCCGGTCTTGCCGGCTTCGTCGGCGAGCTGGACGGCAGCTGGGCCGGGCTCTCGCTGACCATGCCGCTCAAGCGGGCGATCATCCCGCTGCTCGACGAGATCAGCGACACCGCCGCGTCCGTGGAGGCCGTCAACACGGTCGCCCTGCGTGAGGGCGGGCGGCGTGTCGGCGACAACACCGACATCCCCGGCATGATCGCCGCCCTGCACGAGCGGGGCGTCGAGAAGGTGGAGTCGGCGGCGATCCTCGGCGCCGGCGCCACCGCCTCCTCCGCGCTGGCCGCGCTCGCCCGGGTCTGCGCGGGCCCCGTCACCGCGTACGTACGGAGTGAGGCGCGCGCGGAGGAGATGCGCGGCTGGGGCGAGCGCCTCGGGGTGGACGTCCGTACCGCCGACTGGGAGCGCGCGGTCGAGGCCTTCGCCGCCCCGCTGGTCATCGCGACCACCCCGGCCGGCACCACGAACGCCCTCGCCACCGCCGTCCCCGACACGGTCGGCACGCTCTTCGACGTCCTGTACGACCCCTGGCCCACCGCGCTGGCCGCGGCCTGGTCCGACCGCGGCGGCAAGGTCGTCGGCGGCCTCGACCTCCTCGTCCACCAGGCCGTCCTCCAGGTCGAGCAGATGACGGGCCGCACCCCCGGCCCGCTCGCGGCGATGCGGGCGGCGGGCGAGCGGGCGTTGGCTGCCCGGTAGGCTCGCAGGCGCCGGAGTGATCGGCGTCCGAGGGGAAGACGGGGGACATGGGCGAGGAACTGCTGCTGGCGTCCAAGTGGGACATCGGCTTCGACGTGGTGCGCTTTCTGTGGGTGGGGTTCTTCAGCTCGCTGCCCTTCTGGGCGCGGTGCACCGTGCTCGCTCTCTTCGGATCGACCCTGGTGTACGGCTTCGTCTCCTGGTTGCGGAACCGTTCCTCCGCCACGCCGGAGGACGCTCCCGAGGCCGTCGAGAACGTCCAGGAGGACTCGGCTCCCGTCCGATAGCTGGACCGGGGACCAAGCGGTCGCCCCGGACGTGGGAGGATCGGTGACGGCGGGCCCGGGCCGCGCACCCGGCCGCGCCGTCGCAGTACCCAGGCGCGAGCATGAGGAGCATCGTTGAGCAGGTTGCGTTGGCTGACCGCTGGGGAATCCCACGGACCCGCGCTGGTCGCGACGCTGGAGGGTCTTCCCGCCGGCGTCCCCGTCACCACCGAGCTGGTGGCCGACCACCTCGCGCGGCGTCGTCTCGGGTATGGGCGCGGCGCCCGGATGAAGTTCGAGCAGGACGAGATCACCTTCCTCGGCGGCGTCCGCCACGGGCTCTCCCTCGGTTCCCCGATCGCCGTCATGGTCGGCAACACCGAGTGGCCCAAGTGGGAGAAGGTCATGTCGGCCGACCCGGTCGACCCGTCCGAGCTCAAGGAGACGGGCCGCAACGCGCCCCTGACCCGCCCCCGGCCCGGTCACGCCGACCTCGCCGGCATGCAGAAGTACGGCTTCGACGAAGCCCGCCCCATCCTGGAGCGCGCCAGCGCCCGGGAGACCGCGGCCCGTGTCGCCCTCGGCGCGATCGCCCGCTCCTTCATCAAGGAGACCGCGGGCATCGAGATCGTCTCGCACGTCGTCGAACTGGCGGCCGCCAAGGCCCCGTACGGCGTCTACCCGACCCCCGCCGACGTCGAGAAGCTCGACGCCGACCCGGTCCGCTGCCTCGACGCCGACGCGTCGAAGGCGATGGTCGCCGAGATCGACCAGGCCCACAAGGACGGGGACACCCTCGGAGGTGTCGTCGAGGTGCTCGCCTACGGCGTGCCCGTCGGGCTCGGCTCCCATGTCCACTGGGACCGCCGCCTCGACGCCCGGCTCGCCGCCGCGCTCATGGGCATCCAGGCCATCAAGGGCGTCGAGGTCGGCGACGGCTTCGAGCTCGCCCGCGTGCCCGGCTCCAAGGCCCACGACGAGATCGTCCGCACCGAGGACGGCATCAAGCGCACCTCCGGCCGTGCCGGCGGCACCGAGGGCGGCCTGACCACCGGTGAGCTGCTGCGCGTCCGCGCCGCGATGAAGCCGATCGCGACCGTCCCGCGCGCCCTCGCCACGATCGACGTCGTCACCGGCGAGGCCACGGCCGCGCACCACCAGCGCTCCGACGTGTGCGCCGTCCCCGCCGCCGGCATCGTCGCCGAGGCCATGGTCGCGCTCGTCCTCGCGGACGCCGTCGTCGAGAAGTTCGGCGGCGACAGCGTCCCGGAGACCCGCCGCAACGTGCAGTCGTACCTCGACAACCTGCACATCCGGTGACCGCCGGACCGCTGGTCGTCCTCGTCGGGCCCATGGGCTCCGGCAAGTCCACGGTGGGCGCGCTCCTGGCCGAACGGCTCGGCGCGCCCTACCGGGACACCGACGCCGACATCGTCGCCGCCGAGGGCCGGGAGATCTCCGACATCTTCGTCGAGGACGGCGAGGAGCACTTCCGCGCCCTGGAGCGGGACGCCGTCCGCGCGGCCGTCACCGCGCACGAGGGCGTCCTCGCCCTCGGCGGCGGCGCGATCCTCGACGAGGGCACCCGCGCCCTGCTCGCCGGGCTGCCCGTCGCGTACCTCTCGATGGACGTCGAGGAGGCGGTCCGCCGCGTCGGCCTCAACACCGCGCGGCCGCTGCTCGCCGTCAACCCGCGCCGCCAGTGGCGCGAGCTGATGGAGGCGCGCCGCCATCTCTACACCGAAGTCGCTCGGGTGGTCGTCACCACCGACGACCGCACCCCCGAAGAGGTCGCGGACGCGGTCCTCTCGGCACTGGATCTGAAGAAGGACGCATGACGACGGACCAGGAAGTCACCCGTATCCAGGTCGCGGGCAGCGCGGGCACGGAGCCCTACGAGGTGCTGGTCGGCCGGCAGCTGCTCGCCGAGCTCCCGGCCCTGATCGGCCCCCGGGCCAAGCGGGTCGCAGTGATCCACCCGGAGGCGCTCGCCGACACCGGCGAGGCGCTCCGCGCGGACCTCGCCGACCAGGGCTACGAGGCCGTCGCCATCCAGGTGCCGAACGCCGAGGAGGCGAAGACCGCCGAGGTCGCCGCCTACTGCTGGAAGGCGCTGGGCCAGACCGGCTTCACCCGCACCGACGTCATCGTCGGCGTCGGCGGCGGCGCGACCACCGACCTCGCGGGCTTCGTGGCAGCCACCTGGCTGCGGGGCGTGCGCTGGATCGCCGTACCGACCACGGTCCTGGCCATGGTCGACGCGGCCGTCGGCGGCAAGACGGGCATCAACACCGCCGAGGGCAAGAACCTCGTCGGCGCCTTCCACCCGCCGGCCGGTGTCCTCTGCGACCTCGCCGCGCTGGACTCGCTGCCGGTGCACGACTACGTCAGCGGTCTCGCCGAGATCATCAAGGCCGGCTTCATCGCCGACCCGGTGATCCTCGACCTCATCGAGGAGGACCCGCAGGCCGCCCGTACGCCCGCCGGCGCGCACACCGCCGAGCTGATCGTGCGGTCGATCCGGGTCAAGGCGGACGTCGTCTCCGGCGACCTCAAGGAGTCCGGCCGCCGCGAGATCCTCAACTACGGCCACACGCTGGCCCACGCGATCGAGAAGAACGAGCGGTACAAGTGGCGGCACGGCGCCGCCGTCTCCGTCGGCATGGTCTTCGCCGCCGAGCTCGGCCGGCTCGCCGGGCGCCTCGACGACGCCACCGCCGACCGGCACCGCGCGGTCCTGGAGTCCGTCGGCCTGCCGCTCACGTACCGCGGCGACCAGTGGCCCAAGCTCCTGGAGACGATGAAGGTGGACAAGAAGTCCCGCGGCGACCTGCTGCGCTTCATCGTGCTCGACGGACTCGGCAAGCCGGCCGTCCTGGAGGGCCCCGACCCGGCCGTGCTGTTCGCGGCGTACGGCGAGGTGGCGGTGTGACCGACCCCCGACCCGTTCTGGTGCTGAACGGCCCGAACCTCGGGCGGCTCGGCTCCCGCGAGCCCGACATCTACGGGGCCACCTCGTACAAGGGGCTCGTCGAGTCCTGCCGGGCCCTCGGCGAGGAGCTCGGCTTCGACGTCGAGGTCCGGGAGACCAACGACGAGGGCGAGATGATCCGCTGGCTCCACGAGGCGGCGGACGGGTCCATTCCCGTGGTGCTCAATCCGGGGGCGTTCACGCACTACTCGTACGGGATGCGGGACGCGGCCGCCCAGCGGACGGCCCCGCTCATCGAGGTGCACATCTCGAACCCGTACACCCGGGAGGAGTTCCGGCACACCTCGGTCGTCGCGGCCGTGGCGACCGGGACGGTGGCCGGCTTCGGGATCGGCTCCTACCGGCTGGCCCTGCGGGCGCTGGCCGAGGAACTGACGGCCTGACCGGCCGTCCGTCCGGTGCGTGCGGTGAGCGGCCGGGGCTGGGCACTACGGGCCCGCCCCGGCCGTTCCCCATGTGGGGGGCAGGGGCGGTAACGTTCCGGCGTCCCTGATACATCAGTCAGTCGTACGAGACGGAGTGGCACCGGATGCAGCACGCAGTGGGGGGCCCGCTGCCACCGCCCGAGCAGTCGCCGGGCCAGGCGCCCGGCACCGGACCCGTGGCAGGGGCCGCGGCCGGGCCCGGCTCAGGGCTTGCCTCAGGGCCCGTCCCAGGGTCTCCCTCAGGCCCCGCCCCAGGCGCGGTCTCCGGGCCCGTCTCCGGGCCGGGGAGCGGCGGCGCGCAGGGCGCGCACCCGCCCGTCCCCCCGGCGCCCCCGCAGGCCGCCCCGTACCCCGGGCCGACCGCCGGGTCCCGGCTCGGCGTGCACCCCACGCTCCAGGCGGGCGCCCCCCGGCCCCCGCAGCCCCCGCACCCCGCACCGCCGGCCCCGGGCCCCGGCGGACCGAGCTGGGGCGCCCCCGGAGCCGTACCGCAGCACGGGCCGACGCCGCAGCACCCCGCCGCCCCGCAGCGCTCGGCAGCCCCACAGCATCCGGCCCCGCACCACTCCGCCCCGGCGCCGCACCGCGCGGACCTCACCGGGCACGTCCCGCTGCCACCCGTGAGCGCGCCCCTCGCGCCGCCCGTCGAGTACGGCGGGGGCACCGGCGCCGCGACCCTCGCCGTCCTGCTCATCGGCCCCGCGGGCGCCGGCAAGACGACGGTCGCCCGCCACTGGGCCCAGCGCCGCCGCGTGCCCACCGCGCACATCAGCCTCGACGACGTGCGCGAATGGGTCTGCTCCGGCTTCGCCGACCCGCAGTCCGGGTGGAACGAACACTCCGAGGCGCAGTACCGGCTCGCCCGCCGCACCTGCGGCTTCGCCGCCCGCAACTTCCTCGCCAACGGCATCTCCTGCATCGTCGACGACGCGGTCTTCCCCGACCGGCCCGTCGTCGGCCTCGGCGGCTGGAAGCGCCACGTCGGCCCCGGCCTGCTGCCCGTCGTGCTCCTGCCGGGCCTGGAGATCGTCCTGGAGCGCAACGCCGAGCGCAGCGGCAACCGGCGCCTCTCGGACGAGGAGGTGGCGGCCATCCACGGCCGCATGGCCGGCTGGTACGGCTCCGGCCTGCCGATCATCGACAACTCCACGTACGACGTCGAGACCACCGCACGCGTCCTCGACGACGTCCTCGCCCGCGCGATAGCGAGCCCGCCCGCCTGGTGACCCGCCGGGCGCCTCGCACGGTCGGCCGCTCAGAACAGGCCACCACGGCGTGCTCCTCGTAGGCTCGGAGCATGTCAGAGGTGTATGCGGACCGCCGTGTACGGCTGCGCGATCGGTGCGCGGCCGCGGGCAGCCCGGCGGCCCTGGTCTCCCGCCCCGCCAACGTCCGCTATCTCGCGGGCGGTTCGCCCGCCGGAGCCGTCCTGCTCGTCGGCCCCGAGCCGGAAGCGGACGTCCTGCTCTGCCCCGTCGCGCCCGGCGCCGAGCCGGCCGACGGACGGCTCGACGAGCTGCTCAGGCAGCAGGTCCTGCCGGCCGGCGGGGGTGATCCGGCGGTCGCGGCCGCCGACCTCGCCCTGCGGGCGGGCGCCGGCGCGCTCGCCGTCGAGGAGCACGACCTGACCGTGGCCCGGCACCGTGCGATGGGCTCCGTCGCGCCCGGACTCCACCTCGCCGACCTCGCCTGCGCCGTGGAACAGCTCAGGATCGTCAAGGACGAGGACGAGATCGCCTGCCTGCGGATCGCCGCCGAGATCGCCGACCAGGCCCTCGGCGAGCTCCTGGAGTCGATCCTGGTGGGGCGGACCGAACGCCACCTCGCCCTGGAGCTGGAGCGGCGGCTCGTCGACCACGGCGCCGACGGCGCCGCCTTCGCCACCTCGGTGGCCACCGGCCCGCACTCCGGGCGCCGGCGGCACCGGCCCACCGACCGCCGGGTCGAGGAGGGTGATTTCCTCTCCGTCTGCCTCGGCGCCGACTACCGCGGCTACCGGTGCGAGATCGGTCGCACCTTCGTCATCGGCACGACGCCGGCCGACTGGCAGATCGAGCTGTACGAGCTCGTCTTCGCCGCTCAGCGGGCCGGACGAGAGTCCCTCGCACCGGGCGCCGAGTACCGCGACGTGGACCGGGCGGCCCGCCAGATCCTGGACGCCGGAGGCCATGCGGAGGCGGCCGTGCCGCTCACCGGGCACGGGGTGGGGCTCGAAATCGACGAGGACCCGCAGCTCTCACCCTCGGCCATGGGTAAACTGGACGCTTGTGTGCCGGTCACCGTCGAACCGGGGGTCCACCTCCCGGGCCGGGGCGGGGTCCGGATCGATGACACGCTCGTCGTGCGCCAGGAGGCGGACGGCGGACCCGAGCTACTCACCATCACGACCAAGGAGCTGCTCGCGCTGTAGTGGCGCGTACGCCTCCACGGTCCCACGTCAGTCCAGAGTCCAGGAGATTCCGCAACCGTGGCTTCCACGAACGACCTCAAGAACGGCATGGTGCTCAAGCTCGAAGGCGGCCAGCTCTGGTCCGTCGTCGAGTTCCAGCACGTCAAGCCCGGCAAGGGCCCGGCCTTCGTGCGCACCAAGCTCAAGAACGTGCTGTCCGGCAAGGTCGTCGACAAGACCTTCAACGCCGGTGTGAAGGTCGAGACGGCCACCATCGACCGCCGCGACATGCAGTTCTCCTACATGGACGGCGACTACTTCGTCTTCATGGACGAGGAGACCTACGACCAGCTGCACGTCGACCGCAAGTCGGTGGGCGACGCCGCCAACTTCCTGATCGAGGGCTTCACCGCCTCGGTCGCGCAGCACGAGGGCTCGGTGCTCTACGTCGAGCTCCCCGCCGCCGTCGTGCTGACGATCGAGCACACCGACCCGGGCGTCCAGGGCGACCGCTCCACCGGTGGCACCAAGCCCGCCAAGCTGGAGACCGGCCACGAGATCCAGGTCCCGCTCTTCATCACCACCGGTGAGAAGGTCAAGGTCGACACCCGCACCAGCGACTACCTCGGCCGGGTGAACAGCTAACCGTGGCTGCTCGGAGCAAGGCCCGCAAGCGGGCCTTCCAGATCCTCTTCGAGGCCGACCAGCGCGGCGCCTCCGTCCAGGAGGTCCTCGCGGACCAGGTCCGGCTCGCGCGGTCCGACGACCGTCAGCCGCCGGTCAGCGACTTCACCATGCAGCTGGTCGAGGGCTACGCGACGCAGGTCGCGCGCATCGACGAGCTCATCCACACCTACGCGGTGGACTGGGACCTCGACCGGATGCCGGTCGCCGACCGGAACATCGTGCGCCTCGGTGCGTACGAGCTGATCTGGGAGGACGGCACGCCGGACGCGGTCGCGATCGACGAGGCGGTGCAGCTCGCCAAGGAGTTCTCGACCGACGAGTCCCCGAACTTCGTCAACGGCCTGCTGGCGCGCTTCAAGGACTTGAAGCCGCGCCTGCGCCGGGACGCGGACGCCTGAGTCCGAGTCCGAACGCCCGAGTCCGTACGTCCCCCGGGACGTCACCGGAACACGCCGAAGGGGCCCGCAGCACGAATGCTGCGGGCCCCTTCGGCGCGTCCGGGTCCCTCGGGGCGGCGGAGGGCTCCGGAGCGCCTGAGCGACCCGTACAGGCCCGGGAAACCGACAGGGCCCGTGGACGTCGGATGACGTCCACGGGCCCGGCGGTACGTTTCTGCTGTTGCCTCGGAAGGGCAAGCGGAAGGGTCAGTTCTCCTCGTGGGCGACCGCGCGGCGCGCGTCCGCGTCGAGGACGCCCCAGCTGATCAGCTGCTCGGTGAGGACCGAGGGGGACTGGTCGTAGATGACGGCGAGCGTGCGCAGGTCGTCCTGGCGGATCGACAGCACCTTGCCGTTGTAGTCGCCGCGCTGCGACTGGATCGTCGCCGCGTAGCGCTGGAGGGGGCCGGCCTTCTCCTGGGGGACGTGCGCGAGGCGCTCCAGGTCCAGGACCAGCTTCGGCGGCGGCTCGGCGGCCCCGCCCGGGGTCGTGCCCGGCAGGAGCTCCTGCACCGGCACGCCGTAGAAGTCGGCCAGCTCGGCGAGACGCTGCACGGTCACCGCGCGGTCACCACGCTCGTACGAGCCGACCACCACGGCCTTCCAGCGGCCCTGGGACTTCTCCTCCACCCCGTGGAGGGAAAGACCCTGCTGGGTGCGGATGGCACGGAGTTTGGCCCCGAGCTGCTTTGCGTATTCGCTGGACATAACGCTCCCGGACGCTGTGACGACATGCGGCTGCGCCGCGCGGCTGGTAACTCACTGTGAGGTTACGCAGCGTTACGCTCGCCCGTCAAGCCGAAAGGTCCGTACCGCCCCCTCCCGGGGGATCCCGCCCGGGGTGGCGGCGGGGGCGTCGGAGGCGCGACCGCACGCCCCTGGTAGAGTTGGCGGCGCAAATCCGACGTCCTTTAAGAGCCGTCCCGTGAGGCGGAGAAGGAGGTCCGTTTCCCATGGACACTCAGCAGCACAACGATGACGCGCGGCCCGTACTCGAGGCCCCGGACATCGCGCGGGTCCTGACCCGCATCGCCCACGAGATCGTCGAGCGCGCCAAGGGCGCCGACGACGTGGTTCTGCTCGGCATCCCCACCCGCGGTGTGTTCCTCGCCCGCCGGCTCGCCGAGAAGCTCGAATCGATCACCGGCGCGAAGATCCCGGTCGGTTCCCTCGACATCACCATGTACCGGGACGACCTGCGGCTGAAGCCGGCCCGCGCCCTCGGCCGCACCGAGATCCCCGCCGACGGCGTCGACGGCCGCCTCGTCGTCCTCGTCGACGACGTCCTCTTCTCCGGCCGCACCATCCGCGCCGCCCTCGACGCCCTCGGCGACATCGGCCGCCCGCGCGCCGTCCAGCTCGCGGTCCTCGTCGACCGCGGCCACCGCGAACTTCCCATCCGTGCCGACTACGTCGGCAAGAACCTCCCCACGTCGCTGCGGGAGACGGTCAAGGTCCAGCTCGCCGAGGAAGACGGTCGCGACACCGTCCTGCTCGGTTCCCAGACCGCTTCCTAGCCGGACCGGCTTCCCCGCGGGGCAGGGGCACACCCCTGCGCGCCCGCATGCCCTCATGCCTCCCCACCACGGAGAGAAAACCCGATGATGCGTCACCTCATCTCGGCCGCCGACCTCACCCGCGACGACGCCGTCCTGATCCTCGACACCGCCGAGGAAATGGCCCGGGTGGCCGACCGGCCCATCAAGAAGCTGCCCGCCCTGCGCGGCCGGACCATCTGCAACCTGTTCTTCGAGGACTCCACCCGGACCCGGATCTCCTTCGAGGCCGCCGAGAAGCGCCTCTCCGCCGACGTGATCAACTTCGCGGCCAAGGGCTCCAGCGTCTCCAAGGGCGAGTCCCTCAAGGACACCGCGCAGACCCTGGAGGCCATGGGCGTCGACGCGGTCGTCATCCGGCACGGCGCCTCCGGCGCCCCGTACCGCCTCGCCACCTCCGGCTGGATCGACGCCCCCGTCGTCAACGCCGGCGACGGCACCCACCAGCACCCCACCCAGGCCCTCCTGGACGCCTTCACCATGCGCCGCCGCCTCGTCGGCCGCGACGCCGGTCTCGGCAAGGACCTGAACGGCCGGCGCATCACGATCGTCGGCGACGTCCTGCACAGCCGGGTCGCCCGCTCCAACGTGGACCTGCTGCACACCCTCGGCGCCGAGGTCACCCTGGTGGCCCCGCCGACCCTCGTCCCCGTCGGCGTCGAGACCTGGCCCTGCGAGATCTCGTACGACCTCGACAGGGTGCTGCCGAAGTCCGACGCGGTGATGATGCTGCGTGTGCAGCGTGAGCGGATGAACGCCGCCTTCTTCCCGACCGAGCGCGAGTACTCGCGCCGGTACGGGCTCGACGGCGACCGGATGGCGAAGATGCCCGAGCACGCCATCGTCATGCACCCCGGCCCCATGGTCCGCGGCATGGAGATCACCGCCGAGGTCGCCGACTCCGACCGCTGCACGGTCATCGAGCAGGTCGCCAACGGCGTCTCGATCCGGATGGCCGTCCTCTACCTGCTGCTCGGCGGCAACGACTCCGCCGCCCCCGCCCCCGGCACCACCCGCACCGAGGAGAACAAGTAACCATGAGCAAGATCCTTATCCGCGGTGCGCAGGTGCTGGGCGGCGACGTCCAGGACGTCCTGATCGACGGCGAGACCATCGCCGAGGTCGGCACCGGCCTGTCCGCCGAGGGCGCCACCGTGATCGAGGCCGAGGGCCAGATCCTCCTCCCGGGCCTCGTCGACCTCCACACCCACCTGCGCGAGCCCGGCCGCGAGGACTCCGAGACCGTCCTCACCGGCACCCGCGCCGCCGCCTCCGGCGGCTACACCGCCGTCTTCGCCATGGCCAACACCCACCCGGTCGCCGACACCGCCGGCGTCGTCGAGCAGGTCTACCGGCTCGGCAAGGAGTCCGGCTACTGCGACGTCCAGCCCATCGGCGCCGTCACCGTCGGCCTGGAGGGCAAGAAGCTCGCGGAGCTCGGCGCCATGCACGACTCCGCCGCCGGCGTCACCGTCTTCTCCGACGACGGCAAGTGCGTCGACGACGCCGTGATCATGCGCCGCGCCCTGGAGTACGTGAAGGCCTTCGACGGCGTCGTCGCCCAGCACGCCCAGGAGCCCCGCCTCACCGAGGGCGCCCAGATGAACGAGGGCATCGTCTCCGCCGAGCTCGGCCTCGGCGGCTGGCCGGCCGTGGCCGAGGAGTCGATCATTGCGCGCGACGTCCTCCTCGCCGAGCACGTCGGCTCCCGCGTCCACATCTGCCACCTCTCCACCGCCGGCTCCGTCGAGATCGTCCGCTGGGCCAAGTCCCGCGGCATCGACGTCACCGCCGAGGTCACCCCGCACCACCTCCTCCTCACGGACGAGCTGGTCCGCTCGTACAACCCCGTCTACAAGGTCAACCCGCCGCTGCGCACCGAGAAGGACGTCCTCGCGCTCCGCGAGGCGCTGGCCGACGGCACGATCGACATCGTCGCCACCGACCACGCCCCGCACCCGCACGAGGACAAGGACTGCGAGTGGGCCGCCGCCGCCATGGGCATGGTCGGCCTGGAGACCGCGCTCTCCGTCGTCCAGCAGACGATGGTCGAGACCGGCCTCCTCGACTGGGCCGGCGTCGCCGACCGCATGTCCTTCGCCCCCGCCCGCATCGGACGGGCCAAGGGCCACGGACGACCCGTCTCGGCTGGTGAGCCCGCGAACCTGACGCTGGTCGATCCGGCTTACCGTGGTGTCGTGGACCCCGCGGACTTCGCCTCCCGCAGCCGCAACACCCCCTACGAGGGTCGTGAGCTGCCGGGACGCGTCACCCACACCATCCTGCGGGGCCGGGCAACGGTCGTGGACGGGAAGCTGGCGTGACACCACTCATCGCAATCGCCGCACAGGCAGCGGAACCGAAGTCGGCGGAGGTGACCGACTGGGCCGGACGGATCGGCTGGGTCGCCGGACTGCTGCTCTTCATCACCCTCGTCTACTGGCTGATGCGCCAGGGATGGAAGTGGCGCGGCAGCCTCCAGTCGGACCTGCCCGAGCTGCCCACCGCGCCGGAGGCTCCCGGTGAGGCGAAACTGACTCTCGGCGGGCGCTACCACGGGTCCACGACCGCCGGGCAGTGGCTCGACCGGATCGTCGCCCACGGCCTCGGCACCCGCAGCCGCGTCGAGCTCACGCTCACCGACGCCGGGATCGCGGTCGTACGCCCCGGGGCGAACGACTTCTTCATCCCGGCGGACGCCCTGCGCGAGGCCCGCCTCGACAAGGGCATCGCCGGCAAGGTCCTCGCCGAGGGCGGCCTGCTGATCGTCACCTGGGCCCACGGCGGGAAGCTGCTCGACTCCGGCTTCCGCTCCGACCGGGCGGCCGAGCACACCGCCTGGGTCGAGGCCCTCAACTCCATGAACCACGCAACCACGACGGAAGGCATCGCACGATGACGACCTCCACCAGGGGAGCCGCCAAGACTCCCGCCGTACTCGTCCTGGAGGACGGCCGCATCTTCCGCGGCCGCGCCTACGGGGCCGTGGGGGAGACCTTCGGCGAGGCCGTGTTCTCCACCGGCATGACCGGCTACCAGGAGACCCTCACCGACCCGTCGTACCACCGCCAGGTCGTCGTCATGACGGCCCCGCACGTCGGCAACACCGGCGTCAACGACGAGGACCCCGAGTCCGGCCGCATCTGGGTCTCCGGCTACGTCGTCCGCGACCCCGCCCGCGTCTCCTCCAACTGGCGCGCCCAGCGCTCGCTGGACGAGGAGCTGGAGCGCCAGGGCGTCGTCGGCATCTCCGGCATCGACACCCGCGCCCTCACCCGCCACCTGCGCGAGCGCGGCGCCATGCGCGTCGGCATCTTCTCCGGCGAGGCCTGGAACGGCGTCCGCGACGAGGCCCTCCTCGCGAAGGTCCAGGAGCAGCCCCAGATGAAGGGCGCGAACCTTTCCGCCGAGGTCGCCACCAAGGAGGCGTACGTCGTCCCCGCGATCGGTACGAAGAAGTTCACCGTCGCCGCCGTCGACCTCGGCATCAAGGGCATGACCCCGCACCGGATGGCCGAGCGCGGCATCGAGGTCCACGTGCTGCCCGCCACCGCCACCGCCGAGGACATCTACGCGGTGAACCCGGACGGCGTCTTCTTCTCCAACGGCCCGGGCGACCCGGCCACCGCCGACGGCCCCGTCTCCGTCATGCAGGCCGTCCTGGAGCGCAAGACCCCGCTCTTCGGCATCTGCTTCGGCAACCAGATCCTCGGGCGCGCCCTCGGCTTCGGCACCTACAAGCTGAAGTACGGCCACCGCGGCATCAACCAGCCGGTCCAGGACCGCACCACGGGCAAGGTCGAGGTCACCGCGCACAACCACGGCTTCGCCGTCGACGCGCCCCTCGACAAGGTCTCCGACACCCCCTACGGGCGTGCCGAGGTCTCCCACGTCTGCCTGAACGACCAGGTCGTCGAAGGCCTCCAGCTGCTCGACCAGCCGGCCTTCTCCGTCCAGTACCACCCCGAGGCGGCCGCAGGCCCGCACGACGCCGCGTACCTCTTCGACCGTTTCGTATCCCTGATGGAGGCCGAGCGTGCCTAAGCGCACCGATATCCAGTCCGTCCTGGTCATCGGCTCCGGCCCGATCGTCATCGGCCAGGCCGCCGAGTTCGACTACTCCGGCACCCAGGCCTGCCGCATCCTCAAGGCCGAGGGCCTGCGGGTCATCCTGGTCAACTCCAACCCGGCCACGATCATGACCGACCCGGAGATCGCCGACGCCACGTACGTCGAGCCGATCACCCCCGAGTTCGTCGAGAAGATCATCGCCAAGGAGCGCCCCGACGCCCTCCTGCCCACCCTCGGCGGCCAGACCGCGCTCAACACCGCGATCTCCATGCACGAGCAGGGCGTCCTCGAGAAGTACGGCGTCGAGCTCATCGGCGCCAACGTCGAGGCCATCAACAAGGGCGAGGACCGCGACCTCTTCAAGGGCGTCGTCGAGGCCGTCAAGGCCAAGATCGGTTACGGCGAGTCCGCCCGCTCGGTCATCTGCCACTCCATGGACGACGTCATCAAGGGCGTCGAGACGCTCGGCGGCTACCCCGTCGTCGTCCGCCCCTCCTTCACCATGGGCGGCGCCGGCTCCGGCTTCGCCCACGACGAGGACGAGCTGCGCCGCATCGCCGGCCAGGGCCTCACGCTCTCCCCGACCACCGAGGTGCTCCTGGAGGAGTCCATCCTCGGCTGGAAGGAGTACGAGCTGGAGCTGATGCGCGACAAGAACGACAACGTCGTGGTCGTCTGCTCCATCGAGAACTTCGACCCGATGGGCGTCCACACCGGTGACTCGATCACCGTCGCCCCGGCGATGACGCTCACCGACCGCGAGTACCAGCGGCTCCGGGACATCGGCATCGCGATCATCCGCGAGGTCGGCGTCGACACCGGCGGCTGCAACATCCAGTTCGCGATCGACCCGGTCGACGGCCGGATCATCGTCATCGAGATGAACCCGCGCGTCTCCCGCTCCTCGGCGCTCGCCTCCAAGGCGACCGGCTTCCCGATCGCCAAGATCGCGGCCCGTCTCGCCGTCGGCTACACGCTCGACGAGATCCCGAACGACATCACGGAGAAGACCCCGGCGTCCTTCGAGCCCTCGCTCGACTACGTCGTCGTCAAGGCCCCGCGCTTCGCCTTCGAGAAGTTCCCCTCCGCCGACTCCACGCTGACCACGACCATGAAGTCGGTCGGCGAGGCCATGGCGATCGGCCGCAACTTCACCGAGGCGCTCCAGAAGGCCCTGCGCTCCCTGGAGAAGAAGGGCTCGCAGTTCACCTTCGTCGGCGAGCCCGGCGACAAGGCCGAGCTCCTGCGCGAGGCGGTCCGCCCGACCGACGGCCGCATCAACACCGTCATGCAGGCGATCCGCGCCGGCGCCACCCCGGAGGAGGTCTTCGACGCCACGAAGATCGACCCGTGGTTCGTCGACCAGCTCTTCCTCATCAAGGAGATCGCCGACGAGCTGGCCGCGGCCGAGAAGCTCGACCCGGAGATCCTCGCCGAGGCCAAGCGCCACGGCTTCTCCGACGCCCAGATCGCGGAGATCCGCGGCCTGCGCGAGGACGTCGTCCGCGAGGTCCGGCACGCCCTCGGCGTCCGCCCGGTCTACAAGACGGTCGACACCTGCGCCGCCGAGTTCGCCGCCAAGACCCCGTACTTCTACTCCTCGTACGACGAGGAGAGCGAGGTCGCGCCGCGCACCAAGCCCGCCGTGATCATCCTGGGCTCGGGCCCGAACCGCATCGGCCAGGGCATCGAGTTCGACTACTCCTGCGTCCACGCCTCCTTCGCCCTGAGCGACGCCGGCTACGAGACCGTGATGGTCAACTGCAACCCGGAGACCGTCTCGACGGACTACGACACCTCCGACCGCCTGTACTTCGAGCCGCTCACGCTCGAGGACGTGCTCGAGATCGTCCACGCCGAGACGCTCGCCGGCCCCGTCGCCGGTGTCGTCGTCCAGCTCGGCGGCCAGACCCCGCTGGGCCTGTCGCAGGCGCTCAAGGACAACGGCGTGCCGGTCGTCGGCACCTCGCCGGAGGCCATCCACGCCGCCGAGGACCGCGGCGCCTTCGGCCGGGTCCTCGCCGAGGCCGGCCTCCCCGCGCCGAAGCACGGCACCGCGACCACCTTCGCCGGCGCCAAGGCCATCGCCGACGAGATCGGCTACCCCGTCCTCGTACGCCCGTCGTACGTGCTCGGCGGCCGCGGCATGGAGATCGTCTACGACGAGACCCGCCTCGAGTCGTACATCGCCGAGTCCACCGAGATCAGCCCCACCCGGCCGGTCCTGGTCGACCGCTTCCTCGACGACGCCATCGAGATCGACGTCGACGCGCTCTACGACGGCGAGGAGCTCTACCTCGGCGGCGTCATGGAGCACATCGAGGAGGCCGGCATCCACTCCGGCGACTCGGCCTGCGCCCTGCCCCCGATCACCCTCGGCGGCTTCGACATCAAGCGCCTGCGCATCTCCACCGAGGCGATCGCCAAGGGCGTCGGCGTCCGCGGACTGATCAACATCCAGTTCGCCATGGCCGGCGACATCCTCTACGTCCTGGAGGCCAACCCCCGCGCCTCCCGGACCGTCCCCTTCACCTCGAAGGCGACCGCCGTCCCGCTCGCGAAGGCCGCCGCCCGCATCTCGCTCGGCGCCACCATCGCCGAGCTGCGCGCCGAGGGCCTGCTCCCGAAGAACGGCGACGGGGGCACCCTCCCGATCGACGCGCCGATCTCCGTCAAGGAGGCCGTCATGCCGTGGTCGCGCTTCCGCGACATCCACGGCCGCGGCGTCGACACCGTCCTCGGCCCGGAGATGCGCTCCACCGGCGAGGTCATGGGCATCGACGCGGTCTTCGGCACGGCCTACGCCAAGTCGCAGGCCGGCGCCTACGGCCCGCTGCCCACCAAGGGCCGCGCGTTCATCTCCGTCGCCAACCGCGACAAGCGCTCGATGATCTTCCCGGCGCGCGAGCTCGTCGCCCACGGCTTCGAACTGCTCGCCACCTCCGGCACCGCCGAGGTCCTCAAGCGCAACGGCATCAACGCCACCGTCGTGCGCAAGCTCAGCGAGGGCGAGGGCCCGAACGGCGAGAAGACCATCGTCCAGCTGATCCACGACGGCCAGGTCGACCTGATCGTCAACACCCCTTACGGCACCGGCGGCCGCCTCGACGGCTACGAGATCCGTACGGCCGCGGTGGCGCGCAGCGTCCCGTGCCTCACCACGGTCCAGGCGCTCGCCGCGGCCGTCCAGGGCATCGACGCGCTCAACCACGGCGACGTCGGCGTCCGCTCGCTCCAGGAACACGCGGAGCATCTGACCGCGGCCCGCGACTAGCAGCCCGTACGAAGCAGGGGGGACACCGGAGACACCGCGGTGTCCCCCTCTTCATGAGCACACCTGGACTCCCCGCATGTACAAGTTCTTCTTCAACCTGGTCTTCAAGCGCATGGACCCCGAGAAGGCCCACTACCTGGCCTTCCGCTGGATCCGTACGGCCGCCCGCATCCCCGTGCTCCGGACCTTCGTCGCCGCCGTCCTGGCGCCCCGCTACAAGGAGCTGCGCACCGAGGCCCTCGGCCTGCGGATGCACGGCCCCTTCGGCCTCGCCGCCGGCTTCGACAAGAACGCCGTCGCCATCGACGGCATGGCGATGCTCGGCTTCGACCACGTCGAGATCGGCACGGTCACCGGCGAGGCTCAGCCCGGCAACCCCAAGAAGCGCCTCTTCCGGCTGGTCCCGGACCGCGCCCTGATCAACCGCATGGGCTTCAACAACGAGGGCTCCGCCGCCGTCGCGGACCGCCTGCACGCGCGCGTGCCGGTCTTCAGGACCGTCGTGGGCGTCAACATCGGCAAGACCAAGGTCGTCCCGGAGGCCGAGGCCGCCGCCGACTACGTGAAGTCCACCGAGCGCCTCGCCGCGCACGCCGACTACCTGGTCGTGAACGTCTCCTCGCCGAACACCCCTGGGCTGCGCAACCTCCAGGCCACCGAGTCCCTCCGCCCGCTGCTCACGGCGGTACGGGAAGCGGCCGACCGCGCGGTCACCGACCGCCGCGTCCCCCTCCTGGTGAAGATCGCCCCCGACCTCGCCGACGAGGACGTCGACGCGGTCGCCGACCTCGCCCTGGAGCTCGGCCTCGACGGCATCATCGCCACCAACACCACCATCGCGCGCGAGGGCCTCGGCCTGACGTCCGACCCGGCTCTGATCAAGGAGACCGGCGGCCTCTCCGGCGCGCCCGTCAAGGAGCGCTCCCTGGCCGTCCTGCGCCGCCTCCACGCGCGCGTGGGCGACCGACTGGTCCTCGTGGGCGTCGGCGGCATCGAGAACGCCGAGGACGCCTGGCAGCGGATCCTCGCCGGCGCCACCCTGATCCAGGGCTACAGCGCCTTCATCTACGAGGGCCCGTTCTACGCCCGCGCGATCCACAAGGGCCTCGCGGCCCGCCTCGCCGCCTCTCCGTACGCCACCCTCGCCGAGGCCGTCGGCGCCGACTCCCGAAAGGCCGCCAAGTGACACTCTCCTTCGGCACCCGACTGCGCTCCGCCATGGACGAGCGCGGCCCGCTCTGCGTCGGCATCGACCCGCACGCCGCGCTGCTCGACTCCTGGGGCCTGACCGACGACATCGCCGGCCTGGAGCGCTTCACCTTCACGGTGGTCGAGGCGCTCGCCGGCACCGTCGCCGTCTTCAAGCCGCAGGCCGCCTTCTTCGAGCGCTTCGGCTCGCGCGGCATCGCCGTCCTGGAGCGCGCCGTCGCCGATCTGCGCGCGGAGGGCGGGCTGGTCGTCATGGACGCCAAGCGCGGCGACATCGGCTCCACGATGGCCGCGTACGCCGAGGCCTTCCTGCGCAAGGACTCCCCGCTCTTCTCCGACGCGCTGACGGTCTCCCCGTACCTCGGCTACGGCTCCCTGAAGCCGGCCGTCGACCTGGCCCGGGAGTCCGGCGCCGGTCTCTTCGTCCTGGCGCTCACCTCGAACCCGGAGGGTGCGGAGGTCCAGCGGGCCGTGCGCGAGGACGGCCGCACGATCGGCGCGACCATGCTGGCGCACCTCGCCGAGGAGAACGCGGGGGAGACCCCCATGGGCTCCTTCGGCGCGGTCGTCGGAGCCACGCTCGGCGACCTGTCCACCTTCGACCTGGACATCAACGGCCCGCTCCTCGCCCCCGGCATCGGCGCCCAGGGCGCGACCCCGGCCGACCTCCCCGCCGTCTTCGGCGCCGCGGTCCGCAACGTCGTCCCGAACGTCAGTCGGGGTGTTCTCCGTCACGGTCCCGACGTGTCCGCCCTGCGGGCCTCGGCGGACCGGTACGCGGACGAGATCCGCGCGGCCGTCGGCGGGTAACCGCGTTCTCGGCGGGCTCGCGGTCAATCCGCAGGTGGGAGCCGATCGGCCCGTCGAAACGGCCCGGAAACGGGTCCGTGAGAGGAACCGTCTCACCAAGCGTCTCGCTACTTGACGAAAACTTGGCTCAAAACCGGGTCGTTATGCCGGAAAAGTCCTGGTCGGTCGATGCTGACCAGGACTTTTCCGCTGTTCTCGCTGACTGGAGCGGCCTCGGCCGCTAGTCTCCGGAGCAGAGCAGGCGTTCAACGGCCACTCCGTTGCACGTTGCTCCACTGGTGTGGGGCGCTGGGTTCCTCACCGGTCCGTATCCGACAGATCGACATCCGAGGTGACGTAGGCGTGGCTCTTCCGCCCCTTACCCCTGAACAGCGCGCAGCCGCGCTCGAAAAGGCCGCCGCGGCTCGCCGGGAGCGGGCCGAGGTCAAGAATCGACTCAAGCACTCCGGCGCCTCGCTCCACGAGGTCATCAAGACCGGGCAGGAGAACGACGTCATCGGCAAGATGAAGGTCTCCGCGCTGCTCGAGTCCCTGCCCGGCGTCGGCAAGGTCCGTGCCAAGCAGATCATGGAGCGCCTCGGCATCTCCGAGAGCCGCCGTGTCCGTGGTCTCGGCTCCAACCAGATCGCCTCCCTGGAGCGCGAGTTCGGCAGCACCGGCGCCTGATCCGGGACGCGCGTCCCGGGCACACCGGTAAAGCTGGAATAATCGCTGCATGGCAGCAGAGGTACGTCCGCGGCTGACCGTGCTCTCCGGCCCCTCAGGGGTCGGCAAGAGCACGGTCGTCGCTCATATGCGCAAGGTCCACCCCGAGGTCTGGCTCTCGGTGTCGGCCACGACACGGAAGCCCCGCCCCGGCGAGAAGCACGGCGTCCACTATTTCTTCGTGACGGACGACGAGTTCGACAAGCTGATCGCCAATGGTGAGCTCCTCGAATGGGCCGAGTTCGCGGGCAACCGCTACGGCACCCCGCGGGGCGCGGTCCTGGACCGCCTCGACTCCGGGGAGCCCGTACTCCTCGAGATCGACCTCCAGGGCGCCCGCCAGGTGAAGGACTCGATGCCCGAGTCCCAGCTGGTCTTCCTGGCCCCGCCGAGCTGGGAGGAGCTGGTCCGCCGGCTCACCGGCCGCGGCACCGAGTCGCCCGAGGTCATCGAGCGCCGGCTGGCGGCCGCGAAGGTCGAGCTGGCCGCCGAATCGGAGTTCGACACCACGCTCGTCAACACCTCCGTCGAGGACGTCGCCCGCGAGCTGCTAACGTTGATGCTGCTGTCTTCTGGGGACCCGGACAATCGCGGCTGAGGCCGCGGGCCCCCAGACACCACAGTGTCCGTCTGATCTTTTTTCCATCTTCGGAAGGTAGAGCGTGTCCTCTTCCATGACTGCGCCCGAGGGCATCATCAACCCGCCGATCGACGAGCTGCTCGAGGCAACCGACTCGAAGTACAGCCTCGTGATCTACGCGGCCAAGCGCGCGCGTCAGATCAACGCGTACTACTCCCAGCTCGGCGAGGGCCTGCTGGAGTACGTGGGTCCGCTCGTCGACACCCACGTCCACGAGAAGCCGCTCTCGATCGCCCTGCGGGAGATCAACGCGGGTCTGCTGACGTCCGAGGCCATCGAGGGCCCGGCTCAGTAAGCACGTAACGATTGTCACCGAAGGCCCGGCGGAACAACCGCCGGGCCTTTGGTGTCTCATGGAGTCGTACGCATCCGAGTGCGGGGAGTGGTAGTAGCAGTGGTGACGAAGCCGAAGGTCGTTCTGGGGGTCAGCGGCGGCATCGCCGCCTACAAGGCGTGCGAGCTGCTGCGCCGGCTCACCGAGTCGGGCCACGACGTGCGGGTCGTGCCCACCGACTCCGCCCTCCACTTCGTCGGCGCGGCGACCTGGTCCGCGCTCTCCGGGCACCCCGTCTCGACCGAGGTGTGGGAGTCGGTCCACGAGGTGCCGCACGTACGGATCGGCCAGGGCGCCGACCTCGTTGTCGTCGCCCCCGCCACCGCCGACATGCTCGCCAAGGCCGCCCACGGCCTCGCCGACGACCTCCTCACCAACACGCTGCTCACCGCGCGCTGTCCCGTCGTCTTCGCCCCCGCCATGCACACCGAGATGTGGGAGCACCCGGCGACCCAGGAGAACGTGGCCACCCTGCGCCGCCGCGGCGCCGTGGTCATCGAGCCCGCCGTCGGCCGCCTCACCGGCGTCGACACCGGCAAGGGCCGGCTGCCCGACCCCGCCGAGATCTTCGAGGTCTGCCGCAGGATCCTGGCGCGTGGCGTCACCGTCCCCGACCTCGCCGGGCGCCATGTCGTGGTCAGCGCGGGTGGCACGCGCGAGCCCCTCGACCCCGTCCGCTACCTGGGCAACCGCTCCTCCGGCAAGCAGGGGTACGCCCTCGCCAGGGCCGCCGCCGCGCGCGGGGCCCGGGTCACGCTCGTCGAGGCCAATACCGGCATCCCCGACCCGGCCGGGGTCGACGTGGTCCACGTCGGCACCGCCCTCCAGCTCCGCGAGGCCGTCCTCAAGGCGGCGGGCGACGCCGACGCCGTGGTGATGGCCGCGGCCGTGGCCGATTTCCGCCCGGCCGTCTACGCCTCCGGGAAGATCAAGAAGAAGGACGACGGGGGAGCGCCGACCGTCGAGCTCGTCCGCAACCCCGACATCCTCGCCGAGCTCTCCGCCGATCGCGCGCTGCCGGGCCAGGTCGTCGTCGGCTTCGCCGCGGAGACCGACGACGTCCTCGCCAACGGGCGCGAGAAACTCCGCCGCAAGGGCTGCGACCTGCTCGTCGTCAACGAGGTGGGGGAGCGCAAGACCTTCGGGTCCGAGGAGAACGAGGCCGTCGTGCTCGCGGCGGACGGCGCCGAGACGCCCGTCCCGTACGGGCCGAAGGAAGCGCTCGCCGAGACGGTCTGGGACCTGGTCCTGCCCCTTCTGCGTCCCGCCGTCTGAGGGATTCCGCGGGAGGCCGGGACGAGCTCGATCTTGGCGCGATGTCACCCTGCGGAAGCGTTTCGCGGGGTGGGAAACGCCGACTCGCGAGTGATTCCCGAGTGATTTGCGCCCCACTGGAAGGGGCTCTTCCGCCGGGCAGGACGCCGGTTTCGGTCACCACCGACCATTCACCAGGCGAGACACCTGGTCCATTGCCCGAGCTCGACCGATAGACTGTTCGTGGAACGTCGCGGGGCGCAGCCCCCTGCCGGTCCGTCACGAGTAGCCAGCAGCCGCTGCAACCCCAGGGAGCGTTGTGTCCCGTCGTCTGTTCACCTCGGAGTCCGTCACCGAGGGTCACCCCGACAAGATCGCTGACCAGATCAGCGACACCATCCTCGACGCACTGCTGCGAGAGGACCCCACCTCGCGCGTCGCCGTCGAGACGCTGATCACCACCGGCCTGGTCCACGTCGCCGGCGAGGTGACCACTAAGGCCTGGGCGGACATCCCCACCCTCGTCCGCAACAAGATCCTCGAGATCGGGTACGACTCCTCGAAGAAGGGCTTCGACGGCGCCTCCTGCGGCGTGTCGGTGTCCATCGGGTCGCAGTCCCCGGACATCGCGCAGGGTGTCGACACCGCGTACGAGAAGCGNGAAGAAGGGCTTCGACGGCGCCTCCTGCGGCGTGTCGGTGTCCATCGGGTCGCAGTCCCCGGACATCGCGCAGGGTGTCGACACCGCGTACGAGAAGCGCGTCGAGGGTGACGAGGACGAGCTCGACAAGCAGGGCGCCGGCGACCAGGGTCTGATGTTCGGCTACGCCTCGGACGAGACGCCCGAGCTGATGCCGCTGCCGATCCACATCGCGCACCGCCTCTCGCGCCGCCTCACCGAGGTCCGCAAGAACGGGACCATCCCGTACCTGCGCCCCGACGGCAAGACGCAGGTCACCATCGAGTACGACGGCGACAAGGCCGTCGAAGAAGGGCTTCGACGGCGCCTCCTGCGGCGTGTCGGTGTCCATCGGGTCGCAGTCCCCGGACATCGCGCAGGGTGTCGACACCGCGTACGAGAAGCGGGTCGAGGGTGCCTCCCGGCGGGACGAGGAGGACGAGCTCGACAAGCAGGGCGCCGGCGACCAGGGCCTGATGTTCGGCTACGCGTCGAACGAGACGCCCGAGCTGATGCCGCTGCCCATCCACCTCGCGCACCGGCTCTCCCGCCGCCTCACCGAGGTCCGCAAGAACGGGACCATCCCGTACCTGCGCCCCGACGGCAAGACGCAGGTCACCATCGAGTACGACGGCGACAAGGCCGTCCGCCTGGACACGGTCGTCGTCTCCTCGCAGCACGCCTCCGACATCGACCTCGAGTCGCTGCTCGCCCCCGACATCCGCGAGTTCGTCGTCGAGCACGTGCTCGCGCAGCTCGTCGAGGACGGCATCAAGCTCGACACCGACGGCTACCGCCTGCTCGTGAACCCGACCGGGCGCTTCGCGCGCCGCCTCACCGAGGTCCGCAAGAACGGGACCATCCCGTACCTGCGCCCCGACGGCAAGACGCAGGTCACCATCGAGTACGACGGCGACAAGGCCGTCCGCCTGGACACGGTCGTCGTCTCCTCGCAGCACGCCTCGGACATCGACCTGGAGTCGCTGCTCGCCCCCGACGTGCGGAAGTTCGTCGTCGAGCACGTGCTCGCGCAGCTCGTCGAGGACGGCATCAAGCTCGACACCGACGGCTACCGCCTGCTCGTGAACCCGACCGGGCGCTTCGAGATCGGCGGCCCGATGGGCGACGCCGGCCTCACCGGCCGCAAGATCATCATCGACACCTACGGCGGCATGGCCCGTCACGGCGGCGGTGCCTTCTCCGGCAAGGACCCGTCGAAGGTCGACCGCTCGGCCGCGTACGCCATGCGCTGGGTCGCGAAGAACGTCGTCGCCGCGGGCCTCGCCTCGCGCTGCGAGGTCCAGGTCGCCTACGCGATCGGCAAGGCCGAGCCCGTCGGTCTCTTCGTCGAGACCTTCGGCACCAACACCGTCGAGACCGAGAAGATCGAGAACGCCATCGGCGAGGTCTTCGACCTGCGCCCGGCCGCGATCATCCGCGACCTCGACCTGCTCCGCCCGATCTACTCCCGGACCGCCGCCTACGGCNGTCGTCGCCGCGGGCCTCGCCTCGCGCTGCGAGGTCCAGGTCGCCTACGCGATCGGCAAGGCCGAGCCCGTCGGTCTCTTCGTCGAGACCTTCGGCACCCACACCGTCGAGACCGAGAAGATCGAGAACGCCATCGGCGAGGTCTTCGACCTGCGCCCGGCCGCGATCATCCGCGACCTCGACCTGCTCCGCCCGATCTACTCCCRGACCGCCGCCTACGGCCACTTCGGCCGCGAGCTGCCGGACTTCACCTGGGAGCGCACCGACCGCGTGGACGCCCTGAAGAAGGCCGCCGGTCTGTAATCCCCGGCTGTACGTGACGGAAGCCCGGTACCCCTTGGGGGTGCCGGGCTTCCGTCTGCCCGACTGTCGGTGGCGTCTGGTAGGTATGGGGCTGTGAGCAGCGAGAAGGAGAATTCCGACGGGCCCGAGCAGCTCGCGCTCATTCGGGAGACCGTGCGGAAGGCGAACGTGCCGAAGGCCAAGCCGCGGACCTGGCGAGGGGCCGCGCTGGCCAAGGAGCTGCCCGTCGCCCGGGTCGTCGTGAACAAGGGGTCGCTCCACCTCGACCAGTTCTTCGACTACGCGGTCCCCGAGGAGCTGGACGACGCCGCCCGGCCCGGGGTCCGCGTCAGGGTTCGCTTCGGCGCGGGCGCGCACCAGGTGAGGAACGGGCGCCGGGAGGGCGGGCGGCTGATCGACGGCTTCCTCGTCGAGCGGCGGGCCACCTCCGACTACTCCGGGCCCCTCGCGGCCCTCGCCGACGTCGTCTCGCCCGAGCCGGTGCTCGGCCCCGAGCTCCTCGGCCTCGCCCGGGCCGTCGCCGACCGGTACGCGGGCAGCCTCGCCGACGTCCTCCAGCTCGCCGTGCCGCCGCGCAGCGCCCGCGCCGAGGGCCGGACCTCCCCGGACCCCCTGCCGCCGCCGAAGCCCCCGGAGCCGGGGAGCTGGACGCGGTACGAGCAGGGGCCCGCCTTCCTGGACGCCCTCGCGCGCGGCGGCGCGCCCCGGGCCGTGTGGAACGCGCTCCCGGGACCTCACTGGGCGGAGGAGATCGCCCGGGCCGTCGCCGCGACCCTCGCCTCCGGCCGGGGCGCCCTCGTCGTCGTACCCGACGGCCGGGCGGCCGGGCGGGTCGACGCGGCGCTGACCGAGGTCCTGGGGCCGGGCCGGCACGCCCTGCTCACGGCCGAGGCGGGCCCCGAGAAGCGGTACGGGCAGTGGCTCGCCGTCCGGCGCGGTTCCGTGCGGGCCGTCGTCGGCACCCGGGCCGCGATGTTCGCCCCCGTACGGGACCTCGGGCTCGCCGTCATCTGGGACGACGGCGACGGCAGCCACAGCGAGCCGCACGCCCCGCAGCCCCACGCGCGCGAGGTGCTGCTGCTGCGCGCCGCCCACGACCGGTGCGCCTTCCTCCTCGGCAGCACGAGCTGCACCGTCGAGGCGGCCCAGCTGGTGGAGTCCGGCTGGGCGAAGGCCCTCGTCGCCGGACGCGAGCAGGTTCGCAGGGCCGCCCCCCTGATCCGTACCGTCGGCGACGGCGAGCTGGCCCGCGACGAGGCCGCGCGCGCCGCCCGGCTGCCCTCGCTGGCCTGGCAGGCCGTACGGGAAGGGCTGAAGACCGGGCCGGTGCTCGTCCAGGTGCCCCGGCGCGGATACGTACCGCGGCTCGCCTGCGAGCGCTGCCGGACGCCCGCCCGCTGCCGGCACTGCGCGGGGCCCCTGGAGGCCCCGGAGCAGCAGGGGCTGCGCTGCGGCTGGTGCGGGCGCGGCGCCCCCGACTGGCACTGCGTGGCCTGCGGCTCGAACCGGCTGCGGGCCCAGGTCGTCGGCGCGCGGCGCACGGCGGAGGAGCTCGGCCGGGCGTTCCCCGCGGTGCCGGTACGGACCTCGGGGCGCGACCACATCCTCGACAGCGTGCCCGGGCGCCCCGCGCTCGTCGTCTCCACCCCCGGCGCCGAACCCGTCGCCGAAGGCGGCTACGCGGCCGCGCTCCTGCTCGACGGCTGGGCCATGCTCGGCAGGCCCGACCTGCGGGCGGGCGAGGAGGCGCTGCGCCGCTGGATCGACGCGGCCTCGCTGGTGCGGGGCCAGGCAGAGGGCGGCACGGTCGTCGTGGTCGCCGAGCCGACGCTCCGGCCGGTGCAGGCGCTCGTCCGCTGGGACCCGGTCGGGCACGCCCAGCGAGAGCTGGCCGAGCGGGCCGAGCTGGGTTTCCCGCCGGTCTCCCGGATGGCGGCGGTGTCCGGTCCGGCCGACGCGGTCGAGGGGTTCCTGGCGGCGGCCGGGCTGCCCGGCGACGCGGAGGTCCTCGGTCCGGTGCCGCTGCCGGTGGTCCGCCCCGGCGGACCGCGCCGCCCCGGCGATCCGCCGGCGGGCGAGCAGTGGGAACGGGCCCTGGTCCGGGTGCCGCCCGGCAGCGGGGCGGCCCTGGCGGCGGCCCTCAAGGTGGCGAGGGCGACCGGGCTCGCACGCGGCGGAGGCGAGCCGGTGCGGATCCGCGTGGACCCGCCGGACATCGGCTGACGGCAGGCGCGGTCGGAAGCGACCGGCACGCGAGACGGCCGCCGCCCCTCAGGGGGCGGCGGCCGTCGGCGGGGGAACGGGTCAGCCGTTGCGCGGGCCGGGGAAGGCCGACGGGCGCGGGTCCTCGCGGAGGGTGGCGCTGCCCGAGGTGGGCTGCGGCGGCATCGAGCGGGCGGCGGGCACCGAGGGAAGCGGGCGGGGCACACTCGGCTCCGTGGGGTGGTCCTGCTCCACGGCGAGGCCCGGCTGGGGCGCGCGCCGGGCGCCGTAACGGCGGTGGACGGCCTGCTTGGTGACACCGAGCGCGGAACCGACCGCGTCCCACGAGAAGCCGAGCGAGCGGTCGAAGTCGACCGCCGCGGTCACCAGGGTCTCGACGCTGTCCCGCAGCTCCTGGGCGAGGCGGACGGTCGGGGCGGGCGCGCGCCCGTAGACGACGAAGCCCGTCGACGGGCCGGAGCGGCGGGGGCGGTAGACATTGCCCAGCTGGGCCGTGAGCGTGCGCAGTGCGTCCACCTGCCGCCGGACCCGCTCGATGTCCCGCACCAACAGGTGCAGACTCGCCCGGGCTTGGGCGTCGTGGGTTGCGTGGTCGGCCATGTGAAAGCCTCTCGAACCGGCGTGTAAAGGGGGCGGGCCGCAGGGGGGAACGGCGACCCGATTCGGTCAATCTCTCTTGACCAACGCGCCACCGGGAGTTGGGTCACGCTGCGGGGGCGTACACGCATATGCGCGGGGCGCTCGTCCGCACGTACGCCCCCAGGGGGCTTCGTGCGGCCGGGCCGGGCTCGGCCCACATGAAGCCCCCTGACGACACGACCTAGACTGGTGCGTCGCTCGCAACGCCCCCGGACAGACAGGCAGCCGCCACCCATGAAGCTCGTCTTCGCAGGCACCCCCGAGGTCGCCGTTCCCGCCCTGGACGCCCTGCTCGCCTCCGGCCGGCACGAGGTGGCCGCCGTGGTCACCCGGCCGGACGCCCCGGCGGGACGCGGCAGGCGGCTCGTCGCCAGTCCCGTGGCCCAGCGGGCCGAGGAGGCCGGGATCGAGGTCCTCAAGCCGGCCAGGCCCCGCGACGAGGACTTCCTCGCCCGGCTCCGGGAGATCGCCCCGGACTGCTGCCCGGTCGTCGCCTACGGCGCGCTGCTTCCCAAGGTCGCCCTCGACATCCCCGCGCGGGGCTGGGTCAACCTGCACTTCTCGCTGCTGCCCGCGTGGCGCGGTGCCGCGCCCGTGCAGCACTCCCTGATGGCGGGCGACCAGGTGACGGGCGCCTCCACCTTCCTCATCGAGGAGGGCCTCGACTCGGGCCCGGTCTACGGCGTCGTCACCGAGGACATCCGCCCGACCGACACCAGCGGCGACCTGCTGACCCGGCTCGCCTTCGCGGGCGCCGGACTGCTCGCCGCGACCATGGACGGCATCGAGGACGGGGCCCTGCACGCCGTCCCGCAGCCCGTCGAGGGCATCACCCTCGCCCCGAAGATCCAGGTCGAGGACGCGCACGTCGACTTCGCGGCCCCCGCCCTGCGGGTCGACCGCGTGGTCCGCGGCTGCACCCCGGCCCCCGGCGCCTGGACCGTCTTCCGCGGCGAGCGCCTCAAGCTGATCCAGGTCACCCCCCTCCCGGACCGCACCGACCTGGCCCCCGGCGAGCTCGCGGTCGGCAAGAACAACGTCTACGCGGGCACCGGCTCGTACGCCGTCGAGCTCCTCTGGGTCCAGCCGCAGGGCAAGAAGCCGATGAAGGCCGCCGACTGGGCCCGCGGCGTCCGCATCGCCCCCGGCGAGCGCCTCGGCGCTTAAGGCGGAGGGCGCCCGGGGCACGGCGGCGCCCCGGGCGCGGGCGCGGCCGCGGCGGACGTAGGCTTGGGGGGTTCGACCTCTTCATTTCGTCACCCGGAGCACCTTTGAGCGAGCAGGCACGCCGCCGTCCCCACAAGCCCTACCGGAGGCCCCAGAAGGACCCCGTCCGGATGCTCGCCTTCGAGGCGCTGAGGGCGGTGGACGAGCGCGACGCCTACGCGAACCTGGTACTGCCGCCGCTGCTCAAGAAGGCCCGGGAGAAGGGCGACTTCGACGGGCGCGACGCGGCCCTCGCGACCGAACTCGTCTACGGCACGCTGCGCCGCCAGGGCACGTACGACGCGATCATCTCCGCCTGCATCGACCGGCCGCTGCGCGAGGTCGACCCGCCCGTGCTCGACGTGCTCGCGCTCGGCGCCCACCAGCTGCTCGGGACCCGGATCCCCACCCACGCCGCCGTCTCCGCCAGCGTCGAGCTGGCCCGGGTGGTGCTCGGCGACGGGCGGGCCAAGTTCGTGAACGCCGTGCTGCGGAAGATCTCGCAGCAGGACCTCGACGCCTGGGTCGCCCAGGTCGCCCCGCCGTACGACGCGGACCCCGAGGACCACCTCGCCGTCGTCCACTCGCACCCCCGCTGGGTCGTCTCGGCGCTCTGGGACTCCCTCGGCGGCGGCCGCGCCGGCATCGAGGACCTCCTGGAGGCCGACAACGAGCGCCCCGAGGTCACCCTCGTCGCCCGCCCCGGCCGCTCCACCACCGAGGAGCTCGCCGCGGCCACCGAGACGCTGCCGGGCCGCTGGTCCCCGTACGCCCTCCGGATGGCAGAGGGCGGCGAGCCCGGCGCCATCGACGCGGTCAAGGACGGCCGGGCCGGCGTCCAGGACGAGGGCAGCCAGCTCGTCGCCCTCGCCCTGGCCAACGCGCCGATCGAAGGGTCCGACGCCCGCTGGCTCGACGGCTGCGCGGGACCCGGCGGCAAGGCCGCCCTCCTCGCCGCCCTCGCCTCCGAGCGCGGCGCCGCCCTCCTCGCCTCCGAGAAGCAGCCGCACCGCGCCCGCCTCGTCGAGCGCGCCCTCGCCGGAAACCCCGGCCCCTACCAGGTCATCGCCGCCGACGGCACCCGCCCGCCGTGGCTCCCCGGCTCCTTCGACCGGGTCCTGATGGACGTCCCCTGCTCCGGTCTCGGCGCGCTGCGCCGCCGTCCCGAGGCCCGCTGGCGCCGGCGTCCCGAGGACCTGGACGGCTTCGCCCCGCTCCAGCGCGGACTGCTCACCGAGGCGCTGCGGGCCGTGCGCGTCGGCGGGATCGTCGGGTACGCGACCTGCTCGCCGCACCTGGCCGAGACCCGCGTGGTCGTCGACGACGTCCTGAAGAAGGTCGGCGGCGCCGAGCTGATCGACGCCCGTCCGCTGCTGCCCGGAGTCCCGGCGCTCGGCGACGGTCCGGACATCCAGCTCTGGCCGCATCTGCACGGTACGGACGCCATGTATCTGGCGCTGCTGCGCCGCACGGCCTGACCGCGGGCGCCCCCGGGGGGCGCCCGCCCCTTCGATCATCTGACCGCATTCTCCCGGTCCGTCCCGGTCCAGGGCTCGTCGCTTCGTACCGAAATTGGTCTGGACCGGATCCGAAACCGCCGAGCGGCAAAGAAGTGCCCAAGAACGTGGGAGGCTTGGCACATGGCGCAGATCAACCCCAGCATCCTGTCCGCGGACTTCGCCCGGCTCGCCGAGGAGGCGAAGGCCGTCGAGGGCGCCGACTGGCTGCACGTCGACGTGATGGACAACCACTTCGTCCCCAACCTGACGCTGGGGGTGCCGATCGTCGAGTCGCTCTCCCGGGCGACGGGGACGCCGCTCGACTGCCACCTCATGATCGAGGACCCCGACCGCTGGGCACCCCAGTACGTGGAGGCGGGCGCCGGATCGGTGACCTTCCACGTCGAGGCCGCGGCCGCCCCCGTGCGGCTCGCGCGGGAGATCCGGGCCAAGGGCGCGCGGGCCTCGATGGCGCTCAAGCCGGCCACGCCGATCGAGCCGTACGAGGACCTGCTCCCCGAGCTCGACATGCTGCTGATCATGACGGTCGAGCCGGGCTTCGGCGGCCAGGCCTTCCTCGACATCATGCTGCCCAAGATCCGCCGCACCCGTGAGCTGATCTCGAAGCACGGTCTGGAGCTGTGGCTCCAGGTCGACGGCGGGGTCGCCGAATCCACCATCGAGCGGTGCGCCGAGGCCGGCGCCGACGTGTTCGTCGCCGGCTCGGCGGTCTACGGAGCGGCGGACCCGGCGGCCGCCGTCGCCTCGCTGCGGGCCCGCGCGGAGGCCGCGACGGCCTCCGCCGCGTGGGCGTGTGGCCACTGAGCCTCCGCCGGATGAACGCGGTCCGTCGGGCCGCCGACAGGACTGATCAAGGCCCGCCGGATCTGACAGGATGAACGGCGAGTCCAGAGTGTGAACGACAGCCGTATGTGAACAGCGGTACGTGAACAGCAGTGAGGAGATCGCGGTGGCCGGTATGTCGGCGGGACGGTCAGCCCTGCGGATGGGCCCCGCGGAGCTGGTGCAGGCGGCGGCCATGGCGCGCCGCTTCTACCTGGAGGGCAAGTCCAAGATCCAGATCGCCGAGGAGTTCGGCGTGAGCCGCTTCAAGGTGGCGAGGGTCCTGGAGACCGCCCTGGAGCGCGACCTCGTACGCATCGAGATCCGCGTGCCGGCCGAGCTGGACGCCGAGCGCTCCGACGCGCTCCGCGCCCGCTACGGACTCCGCCACGCCGTCGTCGTCGAATCCCCCGCGGAGGGCGAGGACGAGTCGCCCGACCCGGAGAACCTCGGCGAGGTCGCGGCCGACCTGCTCGGCGAGCTGGTCACCGAGGGCGACGTCCTGGGCCTCGCCTGGGGCCGCTCCACCATCCACATGGCGGCGGCGCTCGACCGGCTGCCGCCCTGCACGGTCGTGCAGCTCACCGGCGTGTACGACGCCGGGACCGCCGAGCGCGGCTCGGTCGAGGCGGTACGGCGCGCCGCCCAGGTCTCCGGCGGCGAGGCGCACCCGATCTACGCGCCCATGCTGCTGCCGGACCCGGCGACCGCGGCGGCGCTGCGCAGCCAGACCGGCATCGCGCGGGCCTTCGAGTACTTCGACAAGGTGACGGTCGCCTGCGTCTCCATCGGCTCCTGGGAGCCCGGCATCTCGACCGTGCACGACATGCTCTCCGACGCGGAGCGCGCCCACTACGCCTCGCTGGGCGTCGCCGCCGAGATGTCCGCCCACCTCTTCGACGCCGAGGGCCGCCGCGTGGGCCGCGACCTCGGCGAGCGGTGCATCACCGTCGAGGCGGACCGGCTGCGCCGCATCCCCGAGGTCGTGGCGATCGCCGGCGGGCAGCGCAAGGCGGCGGCCATCGGGGCGGTCCTGCGCTCCGGGCTCGTCACCAGCCTGGTGACGGACCGCGCCGCCGCGGACTACCTCCTGACCGAGTCCAGCCCGGGCACGCACCCGGCGCTCGACCGGACGGACCCCGACGGCAGCTGAGCCGACGCCACGCGATTTCAGGGGCTGGAGCCATCCCGTAACGGTATGTTCGGGACATGTTGCTCCGGCCCCTTCGCGTACTCCTCGCGCTCGTCCTGTGCGTCTTCCTGGCCGGATGCTCCGCCGCGAGCGACACCGTCTCCACGGGGTCGACCGCCGCGGCCCCCGCGACCTCCGCACCGGCCGCCGACGCCACCGGGACCTCGGGGCTGCCCACCGTACGGGCCGCGGACCTGCCGTCCGAGGCACGCAGGACGCTCGGCCTCATCGCGCGCGGCGGCCCCTACCCGTACGCCAAGGACGGCGCCGTCTTCTCGAACTTCGAGCGGCTCCTGCCCCGCAAGGAACGCGGCTACTACCGCGAGTACACCGTGAAGACCCCCGGCGAGCGCGACCGCGGGGCGCGCCGGATCGTCACCGGGCGGGACGGCGAGATCTACTGGACCGACGACCACTACGAGAGCTTCCGGGAGGTGCTCGGATGAGACTCGCCGACGCCGTCGTCCTCGACCTGGCCGGCGTCACGGACAAGGCCGCCCTCATGGACCGGTGCGCCGTGGCCCTGGAGCTGCCCGCGTGGTTCGGCCGGAACTGGGACGCCCTCGCCGACTGCCTCACCGACCTCCCCGCGCCCGTCACCCTCGTCGTCACCGGCTGGCAGGGATACGCCAGAACGCGCCCCCGCGAGTGGCAGACCGCCCAGGACGTCTTCGCCACATCGGTCGACGAGCGCCCCGGTCACCTCACCGTCCTCCTCGCCCTGGGGGAGGGCTTCGTAGGATCCGACGAAGCTCCTCCCGCAAGCCTCGGATGAATCGCCCGGGGCTGGTATTCGTACTGACGTGGGACAATGAACTACGTGCTTTTTCCCCTGGCTGAAATGCCTAGGGGCCGATCCGAACGACTGGGATGTCAGCACGTGCGTTTCCTCAATGACGTCAAGCCGCCCTACGACCTGACGTACGACGATGTGTTCATGGTGCCGAGCCGCTCGGCCGTCGGTTCCCGCCAGGCGGTGGACCTCTCCTCGCCGGACGGAACCGGGACGACGATCCCGCTCGTCGTGGCCAACATGACCGCCATCGCCGGCCGTCGCATGGCCGAGACCGTCGCCCGACGCGGCGGCCTGGTCGTCATCCCCCAGGACATCCCGATCGAGGTCGTCACCGACGTCATCTCGTGGGTCAAGAGCCGCCACCACGTGCTCGACACCCCGATCGTCCTGGAGCCCCACCAGACCGTCGCCGACGCGCTCTCCCTGCTGCCGAAGCGGGCCCACGGCGCCGGCGTCGTCGTCGACGAGCACCGTCGCCCCATCGGTGTCGTCACCGACGCCGACCTGTCCGGCGTGGACCGCTTCACCCAGCTGTCCGAGGTCATGTCGAAGGACCTGCTCCTCCTCGACGCCGACATCGAGCCGCGCGAGGCGTTCAACACGCTGGACCACGCCAACCGCCGCTACGCCCCGGCCGTCGACAAGGACGGCAAGCTGGTCGGCATCCTCACCCGCAAGGGCGCCCTCCGCGCGACCCTGTACACCCCCGCCACCGACGCCGAGGGCAAGCTGCGCATCGCCGCCGCCGTCGGCATCAACGGCGACTTCGTGGGCAAGGCCAAGCAGCTCCTCGACGCGGGCGTGGACACGCTCGTCATCGACACGGCGCACGGCCACCAGGAATCGATGATCGCCGCGATCAAGGCCGTCCGGGCGCTCGACCCGCAGGTCCCGATCGTCGCGGGCAACATCGTCGCCGCCGAGGGCGTCAAGGACCTCATCGAGGCGGGCGCCGACATCATCAAGGTCGGCGTCGGACCCGGCGCCATGTGCACCACCCGCATGATGACCGGCGTCGGCCGGCCGCAGTTCTCCGCCGTCCTGGAGTGCGCCGCCGAGGCGAAGAAGTACGGCAAGCACGTCTGGGCCGACGGTGGCGTCCGGCACCCGCGCGATGTCGCCATGGCGCTCGCCGCCGGCGCGTCGAACGTGATGATCGGCTCCTGGTTCGCCGGGACGTACGAGTCCCCGGGCGACCTCCAGCAGGACGCCAACGGCCGGCTCTACAAGGAGTCGTTCGGCATGGCCTCCGCGCGCGCCGTCAAGAACCGCACGAGCGAGGAGTCCGCCTACGACCGCGCCCGCAAGGCGCTGTTCGAGGAGGGCATCTCCACCTCGCGCATGTTCCTCGACCCGACCCGTCCGGGCGTCGAGGACCTGATCGACTCGATCATCGCGGGCGTCCGCTCCTCCTGCACCTACGCCGGTGCGGGCTCGCTCGCCGAGTTCGAGGAGAAGTCCGTGGTCGGCATCCAGTCCGCCGCGGGCTACGCCGAGGGCAAGCCGCTGCACGCCAGCTGGAGCTAGCACCTGCCGTTTCGCCACGCCGTGGGCCCCTGGGACTCTTCCTGGGGGCCCACGGCGTTTTCTGGCCCGGTGCGGGGCGGCCCCCCCCGCTGCGGACCTCCGCCGTGCTGGGCGGCGCCCCGGCCCGTCGTGCCACCGGACCGGGGCCCCGGAATGCCCAGCCCCTCCGTTTCGGACCGCCGTCGTCCTGGGCAGCACCCCCCGTTGTGGGCATGCGTCCCGCCGGGGCGGGACGGGTGGGCACAACGGGACGGCGCCCCTTGCCGGGCCTAGGCTTCCGCGCCCTGACCCGCACCCCGTGTGCGGCGTACGGGGGGTGCGGTCCAGGCGCAGAAGGCGGAGGCGCCGCGAAGGGCGCCGTCCCGTGTGCCCACCCGTCCCGCCCAGCGGGACGATTGCCCACACGGGGGGTACCGGCCTGCGGGGCGCGGGCCAACGCGGGGGCCCTCACTGGGGCGGGTTCAAGGATCCCCGCAAGGTTTCCGCCACCGCCGTCGCGATTCTGGCGTGGCCCCGGTCGTTCGGGTGCAGGCCGTCCGCCAGGTGTTCCGGGCCCAGTAGGGAGCGGCCCGGGAGGAGCAGGAGGTGGGGGTCGCCCTCGGCCGCCAGGTCGTGGGCCGCGCGTTCCATGGCCCTGCGGAGCTCCGTGAGGGTGGCTCCCAGGGCGTTGCGGGTGTGTTCGGCCTCCGGGCGCAGGACGGGCGAGACGATCAGGAGCGGCGCGGCCGGGTGGCCCCGGCGGACCAGGCCGACGAAGGCCCGGACCGTCGCGTACAGCCAGTCGGCCGTCGCGGGCACCCGGGACCAGCAGTTCGTGCCGAAGGCGAGGGTGACCACCTCGCCCGGGAGCCGCGCGAGGTGCTCGGCCAGCGGGAGCTCGCCGCGCGCCCCGCCCGCGTACCCCAGATTGACCGGGTCGAGCCCGAGCAGCCGTCCCGCCGTGGCGGGCCAGGAGTGCGCGGGGCGGGTCGCCCACCAGCCCTCGGTGATCGAGTCGCCGTGGACGAGCCAGCGGGGCCGGGCCGGGGCGGGGGAGAGGCGGCCGCCGACGGCCCGCAGGGCGAGCGGGACCGGTGACTGGCCCTCCGGGAGGTGGACGGTGAAGACACCGCCGCACGGGGGCAGCGGGAGGCTGACCGTGCCCTCCGGCGCGGGGACGGCGCAGGTCTCGCCGACGAGCCGCCGGCCCTGCCAGAGCGCGAAGCAGTGGCGCAGGGCCGCGAGCGGGTCGTCCGGCTCCGGGACGGCCGCCCGGTAGCGCAGCTCCACCGCGCGCGTCCCGGGCTCCGCCGTGAACTCGACGCGTACGCCGATGGGCAGCGCGGCCCGCTCGGCGATGTCCCACGGGAGCCGTTCCAGATCGGTCGGGTCGGCCCGTACCGGCCGGTCCCCGTCGAGCCAGGCCGTGCCGCGCAGGAAGGGCGCCGGGGCGAGCCAGCCCACCGAGGCCTCCGATCGTGGGGTTGCCGGGGGCTCGCAGCGTGGGTCATCGGGCACGAGGAGTCAAGGCACGTGCACCCGCGCGTGCGGAGGCCCTCGGAGACACCCACCGGAGACCCCAATGTGCCGATTCATGCAGGGGCGCGCAATGTTTCCCCGCTTGTGCCGCGAGCGCGCAATGATCATCCGGCAGTGCGCAACAACCCTGCATTACGAGTGCGAACCACCTCCCCTTAGGCTCGTGCCCCGTACCAGGAGTGGCGGCGACCGCCTGCTCGGCGGTTCCCCTCCCCCCGTGGGCTTGCTTCGGCATGCCCGCGTGCCGCCGTGGTCGTCCCACCGCCTACAGGCAGCGATAAGGAGCCTCCGCAGTGCTGGACCACGGCGCAGCCCCACCGGTCGTCGAATCGACCACCCCCAAGACCTCCGCGCTCGGCGCACTCACCCGGCGCAAGCCGGTGGAACGCCTGGTCATGGAGGGTGGGCAGGGTGAGGGCGGCAGCCTCCGCCGCTCGCTCTCCATGTGGCAGCTGACCATGATCAGCATCGGTGCCACGCTCGGCACCGGCATCTTCGTCGTCCTCGGCGACGCCGTCCCGCAGGCCGGCCCGGCCGTCACCCTGGCCTTCGTGATCGCCGGTCTCACCGCGCTCTTCTCGGCCCTCTCGTACGCCGAGCTGGCCGGCACGATCCCGGTCGCCGGCTCGTCCTACTCGTACGCGTACGCAACGATGGGCGAACTCGTCGCCTGGGTCTGCGGCTGGTGCCTGGTCCTGGAGTACGGCGTCTCCGTCGCCGCCGTGGCCGTCGGCTGGGGCGAGTACGTCAACGAGCTCCTCGACGGCACCATCGGCGTCACCATCCCCGACGCGCTCTCCTCCGCGCCCGGCGAGGGCGGCATCATCAACCTGCCGGCCCTGATCGTCGTCCTGCTCGCGATGGTCTTCCTGCTCGGCGGCGCGAAGGAGTCGGCCCGCGCCAACACGATCATGGTCGTGGTGAAGATCGCCGCGCTCGTGCTCTTCTGCACCATCGGCTTCATGGGCTTCAAGTCCGGCAACTACTCGGACTTCATGCCGCTCGGCATGGCCGGGGTCAGCGCCGCCGGTGCCAGCCTCTTCTTCTCGTACATCGGCTTCGACGCCGCCTCCACCGCCGGTGAAGAGGCGAAGAACCCGCAGCGCGACCTGCCGCGGGCGATCATGCTCTCGCTGATCATCGTCACCGCCCTGTACGTCCTCGTCGCCGCCGTCGCCGTCGGCGCGTGGAACTGGAAGGACTTCGAGGGCTCCGAGGCCTCCCTCGCCGCGATCATGAACGACGTGAGCGGCCAGGCCTTCTGGGGCACGCTGCTCGCCGCCGGCGCCGTCATCTCCATCGCGAGCGTCGTCCTGACCGTCCTCTACGGCCAGACCCGCGTCCTCTTCGCCATGTCCCGCGACGGCCTCGTCCCGAAGGTCTTCGGCAAGGTCAGCCCCAAGACCGGCACCCCGCGGGTGAACACCGTGATCGTCTCGGTCTTCTGCGGTGTCCTCGCGGCGGCCATCCCGCTCGGCGAGCTCGTCGACGCCACCAGCATCGGCACCCTCTTCGCCTTCGCCCTGGTCAACATCGCGGTCGTCATCCTCCGCAAGACCCGCCCCGACATGAAGCGCACCTTCCGCGTCCCGCTCGGCTGGCTCTTCCCGGTCCTCGGCTTCGGCTTCTGCGTGTACAACATGCTCAGCCTCGGCGCCACCACCTGGACGGTCTTCGGTTGCTGGATGGCCGCCGGGCTCGTGTTCTACTTCCTGTACGGAATGCGCCGCTCCCGACTGGCCACCGCGGCGCCCGCAGAATCAGCGGCATCGACAGAGAAGTGATCCACCCGTAGTGCGACTCAACGACCTCGACGAACGCATCGTCCACGCCCTCGCGGAAGACGCCCGCCGCAGCTACGCCGACATCGGCTCGCTCGTCGGACTCTCCGCACCCGCCGTGAAACGGCGCGTGGACCGGCTCAGGGCCGAGGGCGCCATCACCGGATTCACCGTACGGGTGGACCCGGCGGCGCTCGGCTGGGAGACCGAGGGCTTCGTCGAGATCTACTGCCGCCACAACACCTCGCCGGACGACATCCGGCGAGGTCTGGAGCGGTACCCCGAGGTGGTGTCCGCGTCGACCGTCACCGGTGACGCGGACGCCGTCGTCCAGGTCTTCGCCTCGGACATGCGCCACTTCGAGCGCGTCCTGGAGCGGATCGCGGGCGAGCCCTTCGTGGAGCGCACCAAGTCCGTCCTGGTGCTCTCGCCGCTGCTGCGGCGCTTCTCCTCGGGCTCGCCCGCGTAGACCCGCGCGGTGTGGACTGTCGAGGCGGTGCGGGCCGTGGTTCCCGCACCGCCTCTTCGCCGCCCACCCCCGTGGGGCGGTCTACTCGGTCGGGTAGACGAACTCCCACGGCGTGACCTTGAAGTCGCCCGTCCCCTCCTTGACCTTCTCGAACGGCGCGCCGCTGAGGCACGGCTGCACCTTGTCCTTCTGCGGGTCGGCGGTCATCCAGGTGTAGCCGAGCCGGTCGCCGTTGGCGTCGTCGTGCACGGTGACCCCGACGCGCGCCTTCCGGAACTCCTTCACGTCGGTCTTGGTGACGACGCCGGACACGACGGCCACCTTGCCGCCCGTGGCCAGGCAGTCGACCTTCACCTCCGCGTAGCCGCCCCAGTCGCCCTTGTAGTGGCTGAAGCGGAACGTGCCGGTGGCCTTCTGCGGATCCTGCTGGTCCTTGTCGGCGAGATGGGCGTCGAAGGTGAAGGTGATGTCGTCACCGGCCGGCCGGTACAGCTTCGCGGTGCCGGTCAGCGCGGCGGCCTCCTTGACGGTGGCCGTGGCGGCGGCCGGGGCGGGAGCGTCGTCCGCCGAGGCGGCGGCGATGCCCCCGGCTCCCAGGGTGAGCAGGACGGCGGCGGCGACGGCGACGGTCTTGGTACGGCGGTTCATGGCTTTCCCGGTCCTCTCGGCAGGTCGTCCGGCAGGTCTTCCGGACGAGGACAACTCTTCCGCGCGGACCGCGCCGGGACGTCGGGCCGCAGAACGGTCCTCGTCTCCGCCGTGCGGCGGGGAGCCCTACGACCCCGGGCGGAGCCGTACGCAACGAATCGCCGCCGCCCGGGGCGATCGCGCAACGGTTCGTTGGTCGGTCCGCAACGCTGCCGTCTTGTCCCGACGGAGTGCGAAACCGTACCGTTTTTGACGTCTTCCCCCTGTACTTCGACCCCCCGAGGATCACGCATGCCCGCGCTGCGCACCGCCCTGCTCCAGAGCTCCGGCGAGCTCGGTGACGTGGCCGCCAACCTCAAGATCCTCGACGAGGCCGCCGCCCGCGCCGCAGCCGCCGGAGCGGGCGTGCTGCTCGCCCCCGAGCTGTTCCTCACCGGCTACGCCATCGGCGCCGACATCGCGCGCCTGGCCGAGCCGGCCGACGGCCCCTCCGCCCGCGCCGTCGCGGCGATCGCCGTGCGCCACGGCCTCGCCGTCGGCTACGGCTACCCGGAGCGGGACACCGAGCGCCACGGGGTCCTCTACAACTCCGCGCAGCTCATCGGCGCCGACGGCGCCCCGCTCGCGCACTACCGCAAGACCCACCTCTTCGGCGACTTCGAGCTGCAGTGGTTCACCGCCGGCGACCAGGCCGTCGTCCAGACGGAGATCGACGGCATCACCGTCGGCATGATGATCTGCTACGACGTCGAGTTCCCCGAGAACGTACGGGCGCACGCGCTGGCCGGTACGGACCTCCTCCTCGTACCGACGGCGCTGATGCACCCCGCCGAGATCGTGCCCCTGTCCGTGGTGCCGGTCCGTGCCTTCGAGAACCAGCTCTACATCGCGTACGCCAACCGGACCGGCCCCGAGGGCGCCTTCGAGTTCGTCGGCCTCTCCGCCCTCGCCGGCCCCGACGGCACCGCCCGGGCCCGGGCCGGGCGCGGTGAGGACCTCGTCATCGGCGACGTCGACCCCGACTTCCTGGCGGCCTCCCGCGCAGAGAACCCCTACCTCCGCGACCGGCGCCCGGGCCTCTACGGCCCCCTCGTCTGAGCCGCCGGCCCTCCGCCTTCCCGACCTGCCTCACCTTTCCGCGCAAGGAGTCCGTACCCCATGACGTCCACGGTGCCCACGACCGCCGTCCCCCACAGCGACGGCCAGCCGCCCATCACCATGTTCGGCCCGGACTTCCCGTACGCGTACGACGACTTCCTGGCCCACCCGGCGGGGCTCGGCCAGATACCGGCCACCGAGCACGGCACCGAGGTCGCCGTGATCGGCGGCGGCCTCTCGGGGATCATCGCCGCGTACGAGCTGATGAAGATGGGCCTCAAGCCCGTCGTCTACGAGGCCGACCAGATCGGCGGCCGCCTGCGCACCGTGGGCTTCGAGGGCACCGCCACCGAGGGCCTCACCGCGGAGATGGGCGCGATGCGCTTCCCGCCGTCCTCGACGGCGCTCCAGCACTACATCGACCTCGTCGGCCTGGAGACCACGCCCTTCCCGAACCCGCTGGCCGAGTCGACCCCGTCGACCGTCGTCGACCTCAAGGGCGAGTCGCACTACGCCACCACCGTCGACGACCTCCCGCAGGTCTACCGCGACGTGATGAACGCGTGGAACGCCTGTCTGGACGAGGGCGCCGACTTCTCCGACATGAACCAGGCCATGCGCGAGCGCGACGTCCCGCGCATCCGCGAGATCTGGTCGAAGCTCGTCGAGAAGCTCGACAACCAGACCTTCTACGGCTTCCTCTGCGAGTCGGAGTCCTTCAAGTCCTTCCGGCACCGCGAGATCTTCGGCCAGGTCGGCTTCGGCACCGGCGGCTGGGACACCGACTTCCCCAACTCCATCCTGGAGATCCTCCGCGTCGTCTACACCGAGGCGGACGACCACCACCGGGGCATCGTGGGCGGCTCGCAGCAGCTGCCGCTGCGCCTGTGGGAGCGCGAGCCGCAGAAGATCGTCCACTGGGCGCCGGGCACCTCGCTCAGCTCCCTGCACGAGGGCGCCCCGAAGCCGGCCGTGACCCGGCTGAACCGCACCGCCGGCAACCGGATCACCGTCACCGACGCCTCCGGCGACATCCGTACGTACCAAGCGGCGATCTTCACCGCCCAGTCCTGGATGCTGCTCTCCAAGATCGCCTGTGACGACTCGCTCTTCCCGATCGACCACTGGACGGCGATCGAGCGCACCCACTACATGGAGTCCTCGAAGCTCTTCGTGCCCGTGGACCGGCCGTTCTGGCTGGACAAGGACGAGGAGACCGGCCGCGACGTCATGTCGATGACGCTGACCGACCGGATGACCCGCGGCACGTACCTCCTGGACGACGGCCCGGACAAGCCGGCCACCATCTGCCTCTCGTACACCTGGTGCGACGACAGCCTTAAGTGGCTGCCGCTCTCCGCCAACGAGCGGATGGAGGTCATGCTGAAGTCGCTCGGCGAGATCTACCCGAAGGTCGACATCCGGAAGCACATCATCGGCAACCCGGTGACGGTCTCCTGGGAGAACGAGCCGTACTTCATGGGCGCCTTCAAGGCGAACCTGCCGGGCCACTACCGCTACCAGCGCCGCCTGTTCACGCACTTCATGCAGGACCGGCTGCCCGAGGACAAGCGGGGCATCTTCCTCGCCGGCGACGACATCTCCTGGACGGCCGGCTGGGCCGAGGGCGCGGTGCAGACGGCGCTCAACGCGGTGTGGGGCGTGATGCACCACTTCGGCGGCGGCACCGACGCCACCAACCCGGGCCCGGGCGACGTCTACGAGGAGATCGCCCCGGTCGAGCTGCCGGAGGACTGATCCGCCGGAGGACCCGTCCCCGAGAAGGCCACGCGGGTCACGGCCTGGTGAGCGGCGTGAGCAGCATCCGCCCCACCAGGCCCACCGACCGGTCGAGGCGTTCCGTGAACTCCCCGGCCAGCTCCGGCAGCCCGCGCAGCTGCCAGAGCGAGCGAGCCGCCAGCCAGGCCCCGTCGCGGGCCCGGTCCAGGCTCCAGCAGCCGAGCAGATGCGTCAGCGGGTCCGCGATCTCCAGGAGGTCCGGGCCCGGCATCAGTTCCTCCCTGATGCGCTCCTCCAGGAGGACGAGGATGTCGCCGACCCGGTCGAACTCGTCCTCCAGATCGACGGGCGCGCACTCCAGGATCCGGCAGGAGTCGACCACCGCGAGCGCCAGGTCGTGGCCGACGTGGGCGTTGATCCCGGCGAGCGCGAACTGGAGCGGGCGTACGCCGGGGTGGCGCCGGTAGCGGAAGAGCGGACGCCAGCAGGCGGGCGCCGGGCCGCCGGTGGCGACGGTGTCGACCGCCGCGAGGTAGCGCTCGGCGAAGCGCACGTCGAGGGTGGCGGCGGCCCGGCGGTCGGCGAAGGTGCCCGCCTCGATGGCGTGGCGGATCTCCTCGGTGACCGTCAGATAGACCCGGTTGAAGACGGCGACGCCGTCGGCCGGATGCCAGGTGGAGCGGAGCGTCCGCATCCGGTCCACCACGGGGTCGACCGCCAGGAACTGCCCGAGGTCCTGCCGGATGTCCTGCGTGAGGTCCTGCCCGATCTGCTGGGTCTGCGCCATGGGGGCAGGCTCCCAGCCGCCGGGCCCGGAGGGAACTCCCACGGGCCCGGCTTACCCAGAACGGGCGAATCACTCAGTTCTTCGGAGCGGGCTCCTCGCTCGGGGTGCTCTCGTACGAGCTCGTGCCCGAGTCGAGGAGCGGTTCCTGCTCCTTGAGGTGGGCCGGGGCGAAGGCCCGCAGCACGTGGTAGCCGGTGATGACGACGATGGTGCCGAGCGCGATGCCGCCCAGCTCGAAGGTGTCGGTGAAAGTGAGCTTCACGCCGCCGACGCCGATGATGATGCCGGCGGCGGCCGGGACCAGGTTGAGCGGGTTGCGCAGGTCGACCTTGGCGTTGATCCAGATCTGGGCGCCGAGCAGGCCGATCATGCCGTAGAGGATCACGGTGATGCCGCCGAGGACCCCGCCGGGGATGGCGGCGACGATCGCGCCGAACTTCGGGCAGAGGCCGAAGAGGAGCGCGAAGCCGGCCGCGGCCCAATAGGCGGCGGTGGAGTAGACGCGGGTCGCGGCCATGACGCCGATGTTCTCGGAGTACGTGGTGTTCGGCGGGCCGCCGACGGCCGTGGACAGCATCGAGGCGGCGCCGTCGGCGGCGATCGCGGTGCCGAGCTTGTCGTCCAGGTTGTCGCCGGTCATCTCGCCGACGGCCTTGACGTGGCCGGCGTTCTCGGCGATCAGCGCGATGACGACGGGCAGCGCGACCAGGATCGCGGACCACTCGAAGCTGGGTCCGTGGAAGGACGGCAGTCCGATCCAGTCGGCCTTCGACACGCCGGAGAGGTCCAGCCGCCAGTGGTCGGTGATCTGACCGCTCGGGGACATCGAGTGGATCTTGCCGAAGACGAGGTCGAAGATCCAGGAGATGGCGTAGCCGAAGATCAGGCCGAGGAAGATCGCGATCCGCGACCAGAAGCCGCGCAGACAGACCACGGCCAGACCCGTGAACAGCATGACGAGCAGTGCCGTCCACTGGTCCTGCGGCCAGTACGTCGACGCGGTGACCGGGGCCAGGTTGAAGCCGATCAGCATGACGACGGCGCCGGTCACGATCGGGGGCATCGCCGCGTGGATGATCCGCGCGCCGAACTTCCGTACCGCGAGGCCCGCGAGGAAGAGCACCCCGCCGACGACGAGGATCGCGCCGGTCACGGTCGCGCTGGTGCCGCCCGAGGCCCGGATCGCGGCGGCGACGCCGACGAAGGAGAGCGAGCAGCCCAGGTAGGACGGGACGGTGCCGCGGGTCGCGAGGAGGAAGATCGCGGTCGCGACACCGGACATCATGATCGCGAGGTTCGGGTCCAGACCCATCAGTACCGGGGCTACGAAGGACGCCCCGAACATGGCGACGACGTGCTGGGCGCCGAGGCCGGCGGTGCGAGGCCAGGAGAGCCGCTCGTCCGGCCGGACGACGGCCCCGGGAGCGGGTGTTCTCCCGTCGCCGTGCAGAGTCCAGCGCACGCCGAGGTTCATGAGGTCGCTCCCGTTCCGAGGTTCCGGCGGCCGTGTCGCGACCGCAAAAGATCAGCCACATGGTATGCGCCGCGGCCTGCCGGAGTCGTTCGTCCGCCCCTCGGCGGCGGTTACGCGACCGGGCCGGAGCTCTTCGCGGGGGCGCCGTCCGCCTTGGCCGCCGCCTTCGTCCCGCGCGCGCCCGGCCTGAGGACGCCCGCGCCGAGCACGAGACCCAGTGCCAGCAGGGTGACCAGGCCGAACGAGAAGACCAGGGAGGTCGCGTCGGCGATGCCGCCGATCGCCGAGGGGGCGATGAGACCCGAGGTGTACGTGATGGTGGCGACGCCCGCGATGGCCTGGCTGGGGTTCGGGCCGCTGCGGGCCGCGGCGGCGAAGGCGAGCGGGACGACGACCGCGACGCCGAGCCCGATGAGACCGAAACCGGCCATCGCGACGGCGGCGTGCGGGGCGAGGACGACCAGGAGCCCGCCGAGGGTGGCGACGGCGCCGCCGACCCGTACCGTACGGACCGCGCCGAAGCGGTCCACGACGCGGTCGCCGGCCAGTCGTGCCACGGCCATCGTCAGCGCGAAGGCGGTCGTCGACGCGGCCGCGAGCCCGGCCGAGCTGCCCAGCTCGTCCCGGAGGTAGACGGCCGACCAGTCGAGACTGGCGCCCTCCGCGAACACCGCGCAGAAGCCGATGGCGCCGATGATCAGCGCGGCCTTCGGCGGCAGCGAGAACCGCGGCGGCGCCTCCTCGTCCTCGGTGCTGTGGACGTCGAGGACGCCCTGGCAGCAGATCAGGCCGAGCGCGGTGAGGGCGAGGGCCGCGATCAGGTGGTGGGTTCGGGCGTCGCCGCCGATGTGGGCGGCGACCGTGCCGGCGGCCGAGCCGAGCAGCGCGCCCACGCTCCACATGCCGTGCAGGCTCGACATGATGGACTTGTCGAGCCGGTTCTCGGTCTCGACGCCGAGCGCGTTCATCGCCACGTCCGACATGCCCGCGGTCGCGCCGTACACGAAGAGCGCGCCGCAGAGCCCCCAGATGTTCGGGGCCAGTGAGGGCAGCGTCAGCGAGAGCGTCCACAGGGCGAGCAGGCCGCGCAGGGCCGTGCGGGCGCCGAAGCGGTGGCTGATGGCACCGGCCAGCGGCATCGCGAGGGAGGCGCCGAGTGCCGGGAAGGCGAGCGCGAGCCCGAGCTGTCCGGCGCTGACGCCCGCGTGCTCCTGGATCCACGGGATGCGGGTCGCGAAGCTGCCGGTCACCGCGCCGTGGACGCAGAAGACCGCGGCGACGGCGAAGCGTGCCCGCCGCAGCCGCTCGGTGCTGAAGACGGTCTGCGCCGCCATGTGCCCTCCCGGGGTCGTGGTGTGGGCGTAAACTATCAGGGACCCTGCCTGATAAATAGTCCGCAGGGAGAGACCGCACGGGAATCGAGTCTGAGAGGATCGCCGCATGGCCGCATCCCCGAGCACCGCCCGAGCCATCAACGACCGGCTCGCCCTGCGACTGCTCCAGGACGAGGGACCGTTGACGGCCACTCAGCTCAAGACGCTCACCGGACTCTCCCGCCCCACCGTCGCCGACCTCGTCGAGCGGCTCCGGGAGTCCGGGCTCGTCCATGTCGTGGGGGAGTCCGGGGCGGAACGCCGCGGACCCAACGCCAAGCTGTACGGGATCGTCGCCGACCGCGCGCACCTCGCCGCGCTCGACGTGCGCACCCGCTCCGTCTCCGTGGTCGTCACCGACCTCCTCGGCACCACCCTCGCCGAGGCCTCCGCGACCGTCGGCGACGACAGCGGCACGGGCCCGGCCGTCGACACGGCGGTCACGCTCCTGGAGCGCACCGCGAAGGAGGCAGGCGCCGACCGGCTGCACACCGTCGCCGTCGGCGCCCCCGGCCTCATCGACCCGGCCACGGGCGAACTGCGCGACTCCTCGGGACTGCCCGCCTGGCACCGCAGGCTCGTCGGCGTCCTCCAGGAACGCCTGCCGGCCCGGGTCCTCGTCGAGAACGAGACCAACCTCGCCGCCTTCGCCGAACTACGGGAGGGCGCGGCCCGCGACCGCGAGGACTTCGTCCTCCTCTGGCTCGGCCAGGGCGTCGGCGCCGCCGTCGTCCTCGACGGCAGACTGCGCCGCGGGGCCTCCGGCGGCGCGGGCGAGATCGGCTTCCTGCCGGTGCCGGGCACGTCCGGGCTCCCCTCGGCCACCGGCTGCGACGGCGGATTCCACGAACTGGCCTGCACGGCAGCGGTCGAGGCCCTCGCCGCCGAGCACGGCCTCGACCCGTCATCGGCGCTCGCCGACGGCCCCTTCCTCGACGCCCTGGCCGGGCGGCTGGCCGTCGGCGCGGCAGCGGTCGCCTCCGTCCTCGACCCCGGCTGCGTGGTCCTCGGCGGGGAGACCGGCCACCAGGGCGGCACCGCGCTCGCCGCCCGCGTCGAATCGGCGGTCGCGGCCCTCTCCCCGCTGCGTACGGAGGTCCGCCCGACCACCCTGGGCGACACGGCCGTGCTGCGCGGCGCCCTCCTCCTCGCCCGCGACGCGGCGCAGGACGTGCTCTTCGGCTCGCCGCCGGAGCGTGTCTAGAAGACCTCGGGCCGGGTCACGGGCCGGCCCAGTCGAAGGGGATGTGCTTGCTGGAGCGGCCGTCCCAGTTCCACTGGAAGCCGAAGGCGTCGGCGCGGTCGGCCGTTGCCCGGCCCCAGGTCACGACCTGACCCGGTCCGGTCTCCGCCCCGGGGAGGTTCGTCGACTGCACGCGCGCACCCTCCGGCGTCGTCGGCCCCGTGAGGGCTTCCCCGCTCGCCTCGACCCGGCCGGGCACGGACGCCCGCCAGCTCGACAGGTCGTCCGCCACCTCGAACTCGATCGGGGCGAAGTCCATGCCGCGCATCTCCGCGCCGAACATCTCCCCGAACTGCGCGGGCCAGCTGCCCGCCTGACCGCCGAAGATCATCTGCAGCGCCCCGCGCTGCGCCTCGTCGGCGCGCTCGTCGAGGAAGACCGCCGCGTAGGCGTCGGTGTGTTCATGGGCCCACACGTTGCCGACGAAGGAACCGAGCATCAGCACGTTGAGGCCGTCCAGCGGTACGTCGCCGTAGCGTCCGTCGCGGATGTGCCACACCAGGACCCCGTCGCACCGGTCGTACGTGGGCGCCTGGGCGAAGGAGCAGGGGCACGGCACGTCGCACCGGCAGGTGTCGAACCAGTCTCCCGCGGTGTGCCACCGCGGGACGGTCGCCGTCGTCTCGGACATCACGCCGCCTCCTCGGAGGGGGTCCCCACCTCCGATTTTCCTCCCCCGTCCCGTCCGATGCCAGAGCACGGGCGGACAGCTGTCGCGCCCCCGCGGCCACTGTGCTGAGCTGGAGGGGTGAGGCTCGACCGGAAGACCCTCGCGCCGCCCCTGAGAACGGCGAACCTGCTGTCGGCGAGGGACCTCGCGCTCGCCTGGTCCCTGATGGCGACGCTCGCGGTGCTCGCCTGGGTCCTGGTGGTCGCCCAGGCCCGCGACATGGGGATCGAGCCCGGCACGATGGGCATGGGCGTCCCGCTGTTCCTGCTGCTGTGGCTGATCATGATGATCGCCATGATGTTCCCGTCCGTGGCACCGGTGGCCCTCACCTGGGCCCGGTCCATCGGCCGCCGGTCGACCGGCATCGCGCGAGCCTCCCGCCTGACCCAGTTCGTCGGCGGCTACCTGCTGGCCTGGACGGCCTTCGGCCTCCTGGCGTACGGGCTCCTCGCCCTGACCGGCACCCTGGTCGCGGACCACCCCGACGCCGGGCGCTGGATCGGCGCCTCCGCGTTCCTGCTCGCCGGGCTGCACCAGTTCGGCCCGCTGAAGACGGCCTGCCTCCTGCACTGCCGCAGCCCCATGGGCACCCTCGTGCGGTACGCCGGATTCAAGCCCTGGGCCCGGGACCTGCGGGTCGGGCTGCACCACGGCCTGTACTGCGTCGGCTGCTGCTGGGGACTGATGATCGTCCTCGTCCCGCTCGGCGTCATGAACGTCCTCGCGATGGCGGTGCTGGCCGGGGTGATCTTCGTCGAGAAGCTGTGGCGGCTCGGCCCGGTCTTCTCGGTCGTCGTCGGCGTTGCCTTCCTGGCCCTCGCCGTCCTGTCCCTGTTCCAGAGCTGGCCGCTGCCGGGCCTGGAGGAACCGGCGACGCCGATGACGGAGACGGATATGGACATGGCCTGGTGAGCGCCCGGGCTACGGAGCGAACCGGCGCGCCAGGAACTCGTCGAACGTCACCCGGCCCACCGCCCGGTCCGGCGCCAGGTGCTCGCCGCGCCGCAGCCCCCGGTAGGCGCGTCCGGGCAGCGGCACCTCCACGAGGCGGCGCCGCCGGCCGCTCGCGCGCAGATAGGACCCGGCCAGCTCGGCGAAGGTGCGGATCTCGGGGCCGGCCATGTCCTCGACCCGGCCGACGGGAGGCCCCGCGGCCAGCTCGGCGAGGCGCGCGGCCGCCTCCGTCACCTCCAGCGGCTGGTCCCGCACGTCCTTGGGCAGCAGCATCACGGGCGGTTTGGCGAGGCCCTGGAGCAGCCGGAGGATCAGGTCGTGGAACTGGGTGGTGCGCAGCAGGGTCCAGCCGAGGCCCGAGCCCTGGATCATGCGCTCCACGGCGTACTTGGTGCGGTAGTAGCCGAGCGGCACCCGGTCGACGCCGACGATCGAGATGTACAGCAGGTGGGGCACCTCGGCCCGCCGCGCGGCCTCGATCAGGACGCGGGCGGCGTCCCGGTCGCCGCGCAGGATGTTGCTGCAGTGGACGACCGCGTCCACCCCGGCGACCGCCCGGTCGAGCAGGGGGCCGCCCTGCCGAAGGTCGACCGCGTACGGAGGCGAGTGCCTGCTGAGGACCCGCACCTCGTGACCGCCCGCACGCAGCCGTTCGACGACGGGCCGGCCGAGGGTTCCCGTGCCGCCGGTGACCAGGATCGTGCTCATGTCTCCAGCCTGACCGCCCTCGACCCGGTCCGCACACGCGGAGCGCCGCGCCCCGGACAGGGGGGCGCGGCGCTGTGGGAGCCCGGCGGCGGCAAGGGCCGTGAGATTCCGCCGCCGGGGGTCTTTCCGAGGTGGTACGTCGGTGGGTCGGGCACTCAGCAGGCGCCGAGGTCCTTCCAGACGCCCCAGTCGCCGGTCGTGCCCGGCGTCTCGTTCTGGGTCCACCACTGGGCCTTGTACTTGCGGCCGTTGTGGGAGACCTCGTTGCCCGCGTTGTAGATCGTGCCGCCGCAGCCCGTGGGCGGCGTCGTCGGAGGCGTGGTCGGGGGAGTCGTCGGCGGGGTCGTCGGCGGGGTGGTGGGAGGCGTGGTCGGCGGGGTGGTCGGCGGCGTGGTGGAGCCGGGCTCCACGACCGTCGTGCCGCGCGCCAGGTCACCGGCGAGGGCGTACGTCGTGCCGTTGATGTTCACCGTCCAGTTGGAGGGGGTGGACACCGGCAGGTAGTAGTTGAACGCCAGGTCGACCGAGGCGCCGGGGGCCAGCGACTGCCAGGCCGGGAGCTTCAGGGAGACGCGGTGGAAGTCGCCCTTCAGGCCGCCCACGTTGCCGCCCGTGTGGTCGCTGCTGATGACCTTCGTGCCGAAGCCCGACTGGTCGGAGGCGTTGCTCGGCGCCGAGGTGCCGTAGTCGAACTGGAACTCCGTGCCGCCCGGCAGCGCCGTCGCGGTGTTGTTGGTGATCTTGATCTTCGGGGTGATCGGGTAGTTCGAGTCGCCCAGCTTGAACTCGGTGAACTGGGTGTCGATCTTCACGGCCTGCGTCGGCAGCGCCTTGTTGGACTTCTTCGCGCCGTACGGGGTGGCCGCCTTGAACTTGTCGTACATCAGCGAGGTGAGCGTGGAGCCCATCTCGTACTGGCCCTTCGTGGCGTTCCAGGCGTAGTCGCCGGCCATCTCCCAGACCATGGTGCCGCCGATGCCGCGGTCGACCACGTAGTCGGCCTTGGCGGCCACGGACTGCTCGTCCTCGGTGGAGAGGAAGACCTTCTTCTCGGCGTTCCACAGCCACGGCGCGACCAGGGTCGAGTCGTACTTGCGGGCGTAGGTGCCGGTCAGGGTGGTGTTCGCCGGGAAGCCGTACTGCGTGACGTAGTCGCCGACGATCCCCTTCTCGAGGTTCTTGGCGTGCCACATCGGGTTGGAGCCGGCGGGCGACTCCTTGCCCGCGGTGTCCTTGTCGTGCCACAGGTTGTCGATGCCGACGGCACCGTCACCGCACTTGGTCAGACCGGCGCCGGCCGGGCAGGTGCTCGCGGAGGCCTTGCCCCACAGGCCGTCGGTGCCGCCCTGGACGTTCTTGTGGCCGCGGGTGTAGTAGGGCAGGCCGATGTTGATGCGGCCGGCCGGCATGGAGCCGCGGAAGTAGTGGTAGGCCCAGTCGGTGTTGAGGTACCCGATGTTGCCGTACTGCGCCGAGCCGTAGACGTTGGCGGCGGCGAGCTCGCCGTCCTTGCCGTCGTCGAAGAGCGAGGCGTTGGGGCCGACGTACTCGTTCCAGGCGCCGTGCAGGTCGTAGGACATGATGTTGACGTAGTCCAGATACTTCTGCATCTGGAAGGTCTCCATGCCGCGCAGCAGGTAGCCGGAGGAGGGGGCGGCGACGGTCAGCAGGTAGTGCTTGCCGTCGGCGGCGCCGGCCGCGTCCAGCTTCTCGCGCAGGGACTTCATGAGGGCCGCGTAGCCCTGCACGAGCCCGGCGCGGCGCGCGTTCGCGAGCTGCCAGTCGAGCGGGTTGCCGGCGTCCTTCATCGTGGTCGGGTACTCGTAGTCGATGTCGACGCCGTTGAACCCGTACTTGCGGATGAAGTCGACGGACGAGGCCGCGAAGGTGTCGATCCCGGCCTGGTTGACCGAACCGTCGGCGTTGGTGGCCATCGAGTAGAAGCCGCCGGAGTTCACCCGGTCGCCGTTGTCCGCGAAGTAGCCGCCGGTCTCCGCCCAGCCGCCGACCGAGATCAGCGTCTTGACGTTCGGGTGCTGCTTCTTGAACTTGTTGAGCAGGTTGAAGTGCCCCTTGTACGCGTAGGCCGGGTCCATCTCGGCACCCGCGACACCGGGCCAGGTCATCCCGGTGGCGGCGTTGTTCGGACCGTCCGTACCCACGGAGAGCTTGTTGTCGCTGCCGATGTGGCCGAAGGCGTAGTTGATGTGGGTGATCTTCTCCCACGGGATGTCCTTGGCGAGGTACGCGGGCTCGCCGTTCTTGCCGGTACGCCAGCCGGTGAAGTAGCCGATGACGCGGCGCTGGTGGTCCGCGCCCATCTTCTCGCGGCCCTCGGTGTCGTAGACCGAGCAGTACGGGACGTCGACGCCCGGGGTCTTGTACAGCCCGTCGGGGCGACAGGACTCGTTGTCGGCGGCGTACGAGACGCCACCGGCGAGCGAGCTGAGCAGCAGCCCGGCGACGGCTGCGCCGGAGGAGAGCAGCGAGGCTCTTTTCGCGGTGGGGGACAACACGATCGGGTCCTCCTGGGGAGGTCATGGAACACAACGAACAAGGGGGTGGGTCGTGTTGGGCCCGTGGAGTGCGCACGCCGCCGGGCCGTTCCTAGGAGGTGACACGGAGATTAAGAGGACTAGACCAGTGCGTCAATAGGTCTGGACCATCGAAGAGTTCTGTGGGACTCTGTGAGCCAGACCACAGGATCTCGGCCACATCGCTTCGCGCGGCTCGTGGCAGACTGGCCCTGTATCAGCAGCAGCGCACTCCGGGGTCGGTGTAATTCCGAACCGGCGGTATAGTCCGCGACCCGTCCGCAGCCAGCGGCCGGTTGACCAGGTGAAACTCCTGGACCGACGGTGAAAGTCCGGATGGGAGGCAGTGCGCGGCGGGCGACCCCTGTCAGGGGTGTGTCAGCCGTACGTCCGCTGGTCGCCGTATCGGAACCGATCGGCGTCCCCAGAGGACTCGGCCTCGGCGCACCCTGCGCGAGGCGTCTCACCCGCTCTCTGTCGTCATCGACAGCCCCGGAGTCCGTGCCCGAAGAGGCAGGAGGACCCGGTGGCCCAGCAGGCCGACATCACCGCCATGCGACGCGCCGTCGAGCTCGCCGCACGCGGTCTCGGCGCCACCAGCCCCAACCCGGTCGTCGGGTGCGTCATCACCGACGCCTCGGGCCACCAGGTCGGCGAAGGCTTCCACCAGCGCGCCGGCGGCCCGCACGCCGAGGTCCACGCCCTGCGCGAGGCCGGCGTCCTGGCCCGCGGCGGCACCGCGTACGTCACCCTCGAACCCTGCAACCACACCGGCCGCACCGGCCCCTGCGCCCAGGCCCTCGTCGAGGCCGGGATCAGCCGGGTCGTGTACGCGGTCGGCGACCCGAACCCGCAGGCCACGGGCGGTGCCGACACCCTCCGCGCCGCGGGCGTCGACGTCACGGGCGGCCTCCTGGAGGCCGAGGCCGAGGCGGTCAACATCGCCTGGCTCACCTCCGTGCGCCACGGCCGGCCCTTCGTCCGGTGGAAGTACGCCGCCACCCTCGACGGCCGGATCGCCGCCGCCGACGGCACCTCCCGCTGGATCACCTCCGCCGAGTCCCGCGCCGACGTCCACCGGCTGCGCGCCGAGTCCGACGCCGTCGTCGTCGGCTCCGGCACCGCCCGCGCCGACGACCCCCATCTGGCCGTACGGGGCGTCGAAGGCGCCGTACAGCCGCTGCGGGTGGTCGTCGACACCGAGGCGACCGCAGTGAAGCCCGGCGCCCGGATCCTCGACGACGCGGCCCCCACCCTGATCGCCGTCGCCGAGGACGCCGAGTCGGACCTGCCCGACGTCGTACGCCTCCCCAGGGCCGAGCGCGGCCTGTCCGTGCCCGCCCTCCTGGACGCCCTGCACGAGCGCGGCGTCCGCTCCGTCCTCCTCGAAGGCGGCCCCACCCTCGCGGGCGCCTTCGTCGCCGCGGGCGCAGTCGACCAGGTCGTCGGCTATCTCGCCCCGGTCCTCCTCGGCGCGGGCCCGCAGGCCCTCGCCGACGCAGGAATCGGCACCATCACCGAAGCGTTGCGGCTCGACGTCACCGAGACCGTCCGCATCGGCCCCGACATCCGCATCACCGCCACCCCCAAGGAGCGCTGACCGTGTTCACCGGAATCGTCGAAGAACTGGGCGAGGTCGTCGCCGTCGAGCAGCTGGAGGACGCCTCCCGCTTCCGACTGCGCGGCCCCCTGGTCACGGAAGGCGCCCAGCACGGCGACTCCATCGCCGTCAACGGTGTCTGTCTCACGGTCGTCGAGTTCGGCGACGGCGAGTTCACGGCCGACGTCATGGCCGAGACCCTCAAGCGGTCCAGCCTCGGCGCCCTCGCGGCCGGCTCGCGCGTCAACCTGGAGCGGCCCATGGCCGTGGGCGACCGCCTCGGCGGCCACATCGTCCAGGGACACGTCGACGGCACGGGCACGATCCTCGACCGGACCCCGTCCGAGCACTGGGAGCTCGTCAAGGTCGGCCTGCCCGCCCACCTCTCGCGCTACGTCGTCGAGAAGGGCTCGATCACGGTCGACGGCGTCAGCCTCACCGTCGTCGAGGTCACCGACGACTGGTTCACCATCAGCCTCATCCCCACCACCCTCGCCCTGACCACGCTCGGCATCAAGCAGAGCGGCGACCCGGTCAACCTCGAAGTGGACGTCATCGCCAAGTACGTCGAGCGGCTGCTCGGCCCGAACGCCCAGGAGACCGGCAAGTGAACTGGCTCAACTCCGAGGCGTTCACCGTCCTCGACCAGCACATCATGTGGTCCGACATGATCGGCAACATATTCGGGCTCGTCGCCCTCGCCCTCGGCTGGCGCCGCAACGTCTGGACCTGGCCCGTGCAGTTCCTCGCCGGCCTCATCCTCTTCGGCGCCTTCTACGGCCACCTCGCCGGCAGCGCCGGCAAGCAGGCCGTCGTCGTGGTCGTGGCGCTCTACGGCTGGTGGCAGTGGCAGCGCGGCAAGGGGCAGGACAAGGGCGGTGACCTCACGGTGCGCTTCGCCACCTGGCGCGAGCGCGTCGCCATGATCGCCGCAGCCGCCGTCGGCACCGTCGCGGTGGCCCTGCTCTTCGAGGCCTTCCCGAAGCTGTCCTGGGACCCGTGGCCCGACGCCTACATCTTCGTCGGCACCATCGTGGCCATGTACGCCCAGGCCCGGGGCATGGTCGAGTTCTGGTTCGCCTGGCTGCTCGTCGACCTCGTCGGCGTCCCGCTGAACTTCGCCAACGGCTACGCCTTCTCCGGCTTCGTCTACGTCGTCTACGGCGCGCTCGTCCTGTGGGGCATGCGCGACTGGTGGCTGCGCTCCCGCAGCACCACCGTCCTGGAAGGAGCCCACGCATGAGCACGCATCCCCTCTGGGACGCCACCGACCTCGCCCTCGACCCCGTCGAGCAGGCCATCCGTGACATCGCCGCAGGCCGCCCCGTCGTCGTCGTCGACGACGAGGACCGCGAGAACGAGGGCGACCTCGTCATCGCCGCCGAGAAGGCGACCCCCGAGATCGTCGCCTTCATGATGAGCGAGTGCCGCGGCCTGATCTGCGCGCCCATGGAGGACGACGAGCTGGAGCGCCTCCAGCTCCCGCAGATGGTCGAGCACAACACCGAGTCGATGCGGACGGCCTTCACCGTCTCCGTCGACGCGTCCCCCGCGCACGGCGTCACCACCGGCATCTCCGCCGCCGACCGCGCCACCACCCTGCGGATGCTGGCGAGCGGCAGCCACGAGCCCACCGACTTCGTCCGCCCCGGCCACGTCTTCCCGCTGCGCGCCAAGGCCGGCGGCGTCCTCGCCCGCAACGGCCACACCGAGGCCGCCGTCGACCTCGCCCGCCTCGCGGGCCTCCGCCCGGCCGGCGCGATCGTCGAGATCGCCGGTGAGGACGGCGTCATGCTGCGCCTGCCCGAGCTGGTGCCCTTCGCCCGCAAGCACGGCCTCACGATCATCTCCATCGAGGACCTGATCGCCTACCGGCGCTCCGCCGAGCCGACCGTCCGCCGCGAGGCCGAGGTCCGGCTCCCCACCGCGCACGGCGACTTCACCGCGTACGGCTACCGCTCCACCGTCGACGGCGTCGAGCACGTCGCCCTCGTCCACGGCGAGATCGGCGACGGCGAGGACCTGCTCGTCCGGGTCCACTCCGAGTGCCTGACCGGCGACATCTTCCACTCGCTGCGCTGCGACTGCGGCCCCCAGCTCCAGGCCTCCATGGACCGCATCCAGGAAGCCGGCCGCGGTGTCGTCGTCTACCTGCGCGGTCACGAGGGCCGCGGCATCGGCCTGCTTTCCAAGCTCCGCGCGTACGAGCTCCAGGAGCAGGGCCGCGACACCCTCGACGCCAACCTGGAGCTCGGGCTGCCCGCCGACGCCCGCGACTACGCGGCCGGCGCCCAGATCCTCGTCGACCTCGGCGTCCGCGGCCTGCGCCTGATGACCAACAACCCCGACAAGATCGAGGCCCTGACCCGCTACGGCCTCAGGGTCGAGGGCCGCGAGCCCATGCCGGTCCAGGCCGGCGAGCACAACCTCCGCTACCTGCGCACCAAGCGGGACCGGATGGGCCACGACCTGCCCTGGCTGGACGGCTCCCCGGCCTCCACCTGCGGCAACCAGTAATCACGTACGTACGACCGGCTAGGAGAATCAATGAGCGGCAAGGGCGCACCCGTCCTCAGCGTGAAGAACTGCGGCGACCTGCGGGTCGCGGTCATCGCGGCCCAGTGGCACGAGAAGATCATGGACGGCCTCGTCGACGGCGCCCTGCGCGCCCTGAGCGAGCTCGGCATCGACGAGCCGACCCTCCTGCGCGTCCCCGGCAGCTTCGAGCTCCCGGTCGTGGCGAAGGTCCTCGCCGGTCGCGGCTACGATGCCATCGTCGCGCTCGGAGTCGTCATCCGCGGCGGAACCCCGCACTTCGAGTACGTGTGCCAGGGCGTGACCCACGGCCTCACCCAGGTCTCGATCGACACCGGCGTACCCGTCGGATTCGGCGTCCTCACCGTCGACAACGAAGAGCAGGCCCTCGACCGGGCCGGCCTCGAAGGCTCCTCCGAGGACAAGGGCCACGAAGCGGTCACCGCCGCCGTCGCCACCGCCACCACGCTGCGCACGGTCAGCGAACCCTGGCGCTGAGTGGCGCACCCGCACCCCGTACCCTTAGGACCATCATGGCGAACAAAACCTTCGAAGAGCTCTTCGCCGAGCTCAAGCTCAAGGCCGAGACCGGCGACCCGGCCACCTCCCGCACCGCGGAACTGGTGGACAAGGGCGTCCATGCCATCGGCAAGAAGGTCGTCGAGGAGGCCGCAGAGGTCTGGATGGCCGCGGAGTACGAGGGCAAGGAAGCCGCCGCCGAGGAGATCTCGCAGCTGCTGTACCACGTCCAGGTGATGATGGTCGCGCGCGGGATCTCGCTCGACGACGTCTACGCCCATCTCTGAGCACGACCTCCGAGCAAGACCTCTGAGCAGGACCTCCGAGTACGACCTCTGAGCAGGACCTCCGAGTACGACCTCTGAGCAGGACCTCCGAGTACGACCTCTGAGCACGTCTCCCCACCACTCCCAGGCAAAGGAAGCTCACCCCATGCTGCGCATCGCCGTTCCCAACAAGGGTTCCCTCTCCGGACCTGCGTCGGCAATGCTCCATGAGGCCGGCTACCGCCAGCGCAAGGAGTCCAAGGAGCTCGTCGTCATCGACCCCGACAACGAGGTCGAGTTCTTCTACCTGCGGCCGAAGGACATCGCGATCTACGTCGCCTCCGGGAAGCTGGACATCGGCATCACCGGCCGTGACCTGCTCCTGGACTCCGGAGCCAGCGCCGAGGAGATCCTCGCGCTGAACTTCGGCCGCTCCACCTTCCGCTACGCCACGCGTCCCGGCACGGCGAACGGCCCGGAGGACTTCGGTGGCATGACCATCGCGACCTCCTACGAGGGCATCGTCGCCAAGCACCTCGCCGACCAGGGGATCGACGCCTCCGTCGTCCACCTGGACGGCGCGGTCGAGACCGCGATCCAGCTCGGCGTCGCCCAGGTCATCGCCGACGTCGTGGAGACCGGCACCAGCCTGCGCAACGCCGGTCTGGAGGTCATCGGCGAGCCGATCCTGACCTCCGAGGCCGTCGTCGTCCGCCGCCACGGCGCCTCGGACGACCACCCGCAGGTCCAGCAGTTCCTGCGCCGCCTCCAGGGCGTCCTCGTCGCCCGCTCGTACGTGATGATGGACTACGACTGCCGCGCCGAGCACCTGGAGCAGGCCGTCGCCCTCACCCCGGGCCTCGAATCGCCGACCGTCTCCCCGCTGCACAACGAGGGCTGGGTCGCCGTCCGCGCGATGGTCCCCGCCAAGGAGGCGCAGCGGATCATGGACGACCTGTACGAGATCGGCGCCCGCGCCATCCTCACCACCGCCATCCACGCCTGCCGCCTCTGACGGCTACCCGGCCCGTACGCCCCCCGAGGCACGGAGGAAACCCCCGATGTCCCAGTCACCGCTGCCCACCCTCCCGGTCACCTTCCGTCCGGGGCGCACCCGGGCGGTCCTGCTGACCATCGGGACCGTGATGTTCGTCGTCATCACCGTCGTCGCGCTGATGCTGGAGCGACTGGGGCCGGGCGAGCGCGTCAGCTTCGTCTTCACCGCCGCGCTGCTCTTCGGGGTCCTCATCATGCTGAGCCGCCCCAAGGTCGTCGCCGACGACGAGGGCGTCACGGTCGTCAACATCACCCGGACCCGGCGGCTCGCCTGGGCGGAGATCCTCAAGGTCAACCTCCGCCCCGGCGACCCGTGGGTCTTCCTTGACCTGAGCGACGGCACCAGCATGCCCGCGCTCGGCATCCAGCCCGGCATCGCCAAGGAAGCGGCGATCCGGGACGCCCGCGCCCTGCGTGCCCTGGCCGACAGCCGGGGGACGGTCGCCGAGACGGTCTGAGACACGGGGGCGGTTCCGCGGCCGGGGAGCGGGTCCGAGACCCGGCCCCGGCGAACGGATCCCGGGCGGGAGAACCCGGATCCGTCCCCCATCCGGGGCCGACCCCCTGCCACGCGGGGCGTTCGCGTGACTACTCTGGAGGCGGTGGTGCCGAGCGGCACCACCGCCTCGCATGTGCAGGGCCGCCGTCGCGGCCCGCGGGGCCGCCCTTCGACCCGAGGAGTGACTCCCTCCAGCAATGGACGGATCGTCCGGTAGTACCTGCGCCGCCCCCTCCCAGGAGGCGGCGGCATGATCGTCTCCCTGCTGCTGCTCGCAGCGGCCTTTCTCCTGATCCTCGCCAACGGCTTCTTCGTGGCCGCCGAGTTCGGTCTCGTGACCGTCGAGCGCGCCGAGGCCGAGCGGGCCGCGGCCGCCGGTGACCGGCGCGCCCGCACCGTCGTCACCGCGCTGCGCGAGCTGTCCTTCCAGCTCTCCGGCACCCAGCTCGGCATCACGCTCACCTCGCTCGTCGTCGGCATGCTCGCGCAGCCCGCGCTCGCCGGACTGCTGCACGGGCCGCTCACCGCGACCGGACTGCCCGAGGGGGCCGTCTCCGGGGTCTCGGTGGTGATCGGGATGCTGCTCGCCTCCGCCGTCCAGATGGTGGTCGGCGAGCTCGTACCGAAGAACTGGGCGGTCTCCCGGCCGCTCCAGGTCGCTCGCTTCGTCGCCACCCCGCAGCGCCGCTTCTCCGCGCTCTTCCGGCCGGTGATCGCCCTGCTCAACCGGGTCGCCAACCGGCTGGTCCGGCTCCTGGGCGTCGAGCCCACCGACGAGCTGGACTCCGTCCGAACCCCCGGCGAGCTCGTCGCGCTCGCCCGGCACTCCGCCCTGGCCGGCGCGCTCGAACAGGACACCGCCGACCTCTTCGTACGGACCCTCTCGCTCGGCGGCCTCACCGCCGAGCAGGTCATGACCCCGCGCGTGAAGGTGTCCGCCCTGCAGTGGGACGCCACCGCGGCCGACGTCCTCAACCTCACCCGGGCCACCGGCCTCTCGCGCTTCCCGGTCTACCGCGACCGCATCGACGAGATCGTCGGCATGGTCCACCTCAAGGACGCGCTCGCCGTCGCCCCGCACGCCCGGCTGCGCACCCGCGTCGGCCGGATCGCGGTCCCGCCGCTCCTCGTCCCCGAGTCGCTGCCCGCCCAGGCCCTCCTGGAGCGGCTGCGCAGGGAGCAGCCGATCGCGGTGGTCGTCGACGAGTACGGCGGCACGGCCGGCGTCGTCACCCTGGAGGACATCGTCGAGGAGCTCGTCGGCGAGGTCCGCGACGAGCACGACACCCTCGCCGACGGCCGCCCCGAGCTGGCCGCCGCGCCCGCCGAGGACGGCCGGCCCGTCTGGGAGGCCGACGGCTCCTGCCGGGTCCACACCCTGCGCCGGATAGGCCTCGACGTGCCCGACGGGCCGTACGAGACGGTGGCCGGGCTCGTCGCCGACCTCCTCGGGCGCATCCCCGCCCCCGGCGACCGGGTCGAGCTCCCCGGCTGGCGGCTCTCGGTGCGCCAGGTCGACCGCTACCGGGCCGAGCGAGTCCGGCTCGTCCGGACGGGCCCGGGCCCGGAGCCCGGCCCGGACGCGGAGCCGTACGCCGACCCGTGCGCGGTGGACCGCGCAGCCCCGCTGGTCGCGGAGGGCGTCCGATGAGCACCCTCCAGCTTCTCCTCGCTCTCCTCCTGGTCCTGGCCAACGGCTTCTTCGTCGGAGCCGAGTTCGCGCTCGTCTCCGTCCGCCGCAGCCAGATCGAACCGCTCGGCGGGGCCCGCGCCCAGAAGGTCCTGTACGGACTGGAGAACCTGCCGCAGATGATGGCGGCGGCGCAGTTCGGCATCACCGTCTGCTCGCTGACCCTCGGAGCCGTCGCCGAGCCGACCGTGGCCCACCTCCTCGAACCGGTCTTCCACGCCGTCGGGGTCCCGGCGGGCCTGATCCACCCGCTCGGCTACGTCATCGCCCTCGCCGCGGTCGTCGTGCTCCACCTCGTCATCGGCGAGATGGTCCCGAAGAACCTGGCGATGGCCGCGCCCGAGCGGACCGCGCTCTGGCTCGCCCCGGCCCTGGTCGGCTTCGCCCGGCTCTGCCGGCCGGTGACGGTCGCGCTGGGCGCCTGTGCCCGGCTCGTCCTGCGGGCGTTCAAGGTCGAGCCGAAGGACGAGGTGGAGGCGGTCTTCACCCGGACGCAGCTCGGCCGGCTCGTGGAGGACGCCGGACAGGCCGGGCTGCTCGACCCGGCCGAGCAGGAGCGCCTGGAGGACGCGCTCGAACTGGGCAGCCGCCCGGTGACGGACGTCCTCATCGCCCCGGCCTCCCTGGTGACCGTCCCGCCGTCCGTCACCCCTCGCGAGATCGAGGAGCTGACCGTACGGACCGGGTACTCCCGCTTTCCGGTGCGCGCCGAGGCGCGCGGCACCTTCATGGGCTTCGTGCACGTGAAGGACGTCCTCGACCTGGAGGAGCGGGAGCGGGCGGTGCCGCACCAGCTGTGGCGGCCCATGGCGACGCTCCGCGCGGAGCTGCCGCTGGACGACGCCCTCACCGTGATGCGCCGCGCCGCCACCCATCTGGCGCAGGTCGCGGACGGCTCGGGCCGGGTCCTCGGCCTGGTCGCCCTGGAGGACGTCCTGGAGATGCTGGTGGGCGAGGTCCGCGACCCTGCCCACCGCATGACGCCGGCGCCCGCCCCGGCCTAGTACCCCGGGGGCTCCTGCTGCGGGCCGCGGTCGATCGGACCGCGGCCCGACAGCACCTCGCCGTACGCCTGCATCAGGTCGGCGAGCCGGAGGGTCGCGAGGTCGTCGCGGGTCGGCGTGCCCGGGTAGCCGGAGAGGCGCAGGTCCCGGTAGGCGCAGGACTTCTCGTACAGGGTGCGCAGGAAGCGGCCGTTGCCGAGCTCGTCGATCCAGCCCTGCTCCACGACGTGCCCGCTGATCGAGCCGAGCTCGTCGCGGGCCTCGTCGTCCCAGCAGTCGCCGTTGGCCGCGGCCAGGACCTCGCCGATCGCGCTGAGTTCGAGCGGGCGGTACGAGGGGAAGTCGACCCGCGTGGTGAAGCGGGAGGACAGACCGGGGTTGGTGGTGAGCAGCCGGTCCATGCCCTCGGGGTAGCCGGCGAGGATGACCACCAGATGGTCGCGGTTGTCCTCGGCGCGTTTGAGGAGGACCTGGAGGGCCTCGTCCCCGTAGGCGTCGCCCTTGCTGTAGCCCGTGTTGGAGAGGGCGTACGCCTCGTCGACGAAGAGGACCCCGCCGAGCGCCGAGTCGATGAGCTCGTTGGCCTTGACCGCCGTCTGGCCGAGGAACTCGCCGACGAGATCGGCCCGCTGGGCCTCCACGAGATGGTCGCCGCCGAGCAGCCCGAGCGCGTAGAAGACCCGCCCCAGGATGCGGGCGACCGTCGTCTTCCCGGTGCCGGAGGGACCGGAGAAGACGAAGTGGCGCTTGGGCGGCTGGACGGGCAGCCCCTGGTCCGCACGGAGGCGCGCCATCTCCAGCTGTGCGGAGAGCGCCTTGACCTGGCGCTTCACCGGGTCGAGCCCGACCATGCCCTCCAACTCGGCGAGCGCCTCCGCGAGCAGGACCGGGTCGGTGGGCCCGGCGGGGAAGCGCGGCGGCCCCGGCTGCGAGGGCAGCGGCGTCTTCTGACGTACGGTCTCGGGCGGAGCGGCGGGAACGATCGGCGGTACGGGCTCGGGCGCGAGCCGCAGCCCGTCGCCGAGCGGCCCGGCGTCGGGGTCGGCGCCCGGGGCGGTGTCCACCGTCTCCTGGCCGAGGCCGCCGCCGACGGTGCCGAGGGCGACCGTCGCGAGCCCGGACGGGTCGTCCACGCCGTCGTACCCCTCGAAGCCGTCGTACTCGGCGATGGCCGCGAGCCGGGCGGCCGTGTCCATGAACGCCGGGTCGATCCGGTGCACGGCCCGGTAGAGCGGCAGGGCCGCGGCGCTGCGCCCGGTGCCCTCGTGGGCGCGGGCGAGCCAGTAGCGGAGCTCCTTGCGCTGCGGCTGCTCGCTGCGGCAGCGCATCAGGGAGGCCGAGAGCAGCGGCTCCGCCTGGCCGTACATCTCCAGGCGGACCCGGGCCATGCCGCCGAAGAGGCCCGCCTCGATGCCGAGCAGCGGGTCGTCGACGAGGGTCTCCGTATGGCGGACGAGCTGGTCCCAGTCCTTGACGAGATAGGCGCGGCAGGCGTGCAGGAAGCGGACCTGCGGGTCGGTGTCGACCGGGGGGAGCCCGGCGAGCGCCCGGTCCAGCTCCGGCACGTGGCGCCCGTCGAGCCAGTGGGAGGCGTGGGCGAGCAGCAGGTCGCGCGGGCTCTCCAGGACGGGCTGGACCCACCAGCCCAGCCAGTACCAGGAGTTCAGCGTGCGGCGGTGCCGGGCGCGCTGCTCGCCGAACCGTTCTCGATTGCGGTACATGCGCAACAGCGCCGTCGTCGTGTCGACCCGGAGCGCGTGCAGCCCGAGCCAGGCGTCCGCCATCCCGGGATCGATCCGTACCGCCGTCCGGAACTCGTCCTCCGCCTGCGGGTAGGCGCCCATCGTGTAGGCGTCGACTCCGCGCAGCCAGGCGAGCTCGGCGGGGGCCAGTGAGCCCTGCGTGCCGATGTCCATCGGGTCCCCCACAACCGTCTTCGCATGGACGGGATTTGACCGCACCTGCGGGCATCGTACCTGCGCAGGGGGTGTGCGCTTAAGGAGAAGCGCATGATCCGGAAGCAGTGACCCTGGGTGAGCGAAAGAGGTCGCGCAGGGGCTCCGGTGAGGGTGATCGGGGCGGAACGAAGCCCCCGATCACGGGGGAACAACCGGGGGCTTCGTGTCCGCGGCGGCTCCGAAAAGCCGCACATTGAGAACGTAAGACCTGTACGCCCCTTGGGTCAAGCGCAGTTCAGGCACTTGCGGAAGTGGACTTCCGGGCCCTCAATTCACCGACAGGAAGCCGTCACCCTGTGTGATGATCTGGTCCGGGCCCGCTGTCACAGAGGGCCCGGGAAGCCAGTCGTACCCCTCGGGACGCTCCCGTACCAGGGTGTCGGCGAAGGGCCGGGAGGGGTCCTGCGCGAAGTGGCGAGTCTCCGCCAAGGTCCATCCGTCCCAGAAATCGGCTTGTTCCGGGCCGTCCCTGCGCCGCCCCCGGGTCCAGGACTCCTCGGGGCCTCGCTCCATCCACAGCAGCCACGCCAGGAACGGCCGCACGGCCTTCCGGCCCGCGCCGACGCCCTCGACGAGGACGACCGGGGCCGGCGGCAGCGCGCGGGGCTCGCCGAAGTCCCGGCGGTTCCAGTCGTACGGCCGGTAGCGCGCGGTCTCGCCGCGGGAGAGCGGCTCCAGGACCTGGTGACGCAGCCTGCCGGTCCACGCGAAGAGCTCCTCGTGGGTGGCGAGATCGTCGAGGTGGAGGACGGGGGCGTCGCCGAGGGCGGTGGCGAGGCGGGCCGCGAGCGTGGACTTGCCGGAGCCCGCGTGGCCGTCGACCGCGACCAGCCGCACCGGTCCGCAGGAGGGCGGGAGGCGGAGCAGGGCGTGTGCCGCGCGGTCGAGGTCGGTCATGGGCCCAGGGTAGGGGAGTGGCGGACCGCCGCAGGTCAGGGAGGTGCCACCGTCAGTGGTCGAGACCAATATTGGTACGGCGACGCGGCGCGAAGTGCTGGCGGAGGCCCCGCGCGACCGGGATAGTGGGCCCGCGCAGCCCTGTCCGTACGCCCGCCGTTCTCGACTGGGGGTCACCGCCCATGACCAGCTCCACCCCGCGCAGAACCGTCCTCGCCGCGGCTCTCGCGGCCGCCGCGGGAACGGCCGCGGCCGGCGCCGCCCCCGCCTCGGCCGCGACCTCCGACGGCGCCGCCGGAGCGCGCGTCCGCCCGGCTCCGGCCGACGGAGCCGACCGGGGCCACGCCCCGGCACCCGGGCTCGTCGACAACCGCTTCTGGTCCTCGTACACCGACTGGCGGTGCGGCAGCGCGGCCGGGACGAAGGCCGTCGCCGGTCACCGCCCCGGCCTGGTCCTCGCCACCCCCGCGGGCCGTACCGAGTACACCGACCCGCACACCGGCCGGACCTCGGCCTGGGAGTACGCGAGCTGGACCTCGCCCGTGCACGCGTCGACCGTGCCCGCCACCGAGGTCATCGCCTCCTGGAACGCCCACACGCCGCCGGGCACCTGGCTCCAGGTCGAGCTCTCCGGCACGTACTCCGACGCCACCGCCACCCCCTGGTACGTGCTGGGGCGCTGGGCCTCCGGCGACGCCGACGTCCGGCGCACCTCGGTCGACGACCAGACCGACGGCAAGAGCACCGTCTGGACCGACACCTTCGCGATCGACGACACGGCGAGTGGCCTGCGGCTGAGCTCGTACCGCCTCCGGCTCACCCTCTACCGCACCCCGGGGACCGACCTCACCCCGATCGTCCGGCGGCTCGGCGCCATGGCCTCGGACGTCCCGGACCGCTTCACCGTCCCCGCCTCGGAGCCCGGCCCCGCCCACGAGCTGAGCGTCCCGCGCTACTCGCAGAACACCCACGTCGGGCAGTACCCCGAGTACGACAACGGCGGCGAGGCCTGGTGCAGCCCGACCTCCTCCCAGATGATCGTCGAGTACTGGGGGCGCCGCCCCTCGGCCGAGGAACTCGCCTGGGTGAACCCGGACTTCGCCGACCCCCAGGTCTGCCACGCGGCCCGCTTCACCTACGACCACCAGTACGAGGGCTGCGGCAACTGGCCCTTCAACGCCGCCTACGCGGCCACGTACCCCGACATGAACGCGGTGGTGACCCGGCTGCGCTCGCTCACGGAGCTCGAAGCCCTGGTCCGTGCGGGCATCCCGGCCATAACGTCCCAGTCCTTCCGCAAGGAGGAACTGACCGGCGCCGGCTACGGCACCTCCGGCCACCTCATGACCGTCGTCGGCTTCACCGCCGACGGCGACGTCATCGCCAACGACCCGGCCTCGCCCAGCAACGAGGCGGTCCGCCGGGTCTACGACCGCCGCGAATGGGAGAACATCTGGCTCCGCACCAAGCGCTACGACGCGAACGGCAAGGTCAGGAGTGGTACGGGCGGTGTCTGCTACCTCTACTGGGCCGGCAGGCCGACGGGGAGCCGGCTCCGGGTGCTGCGGGCGCTCGGTCTGGTGTGAGCGTCGGCGCGGGCGTCGGCCCAGGTCGAATCCGGTCACCGCGCGGGCGTCAGCCCAGGTCGAATCCGGTCACCGCGCGGGCGTAGGACCGCAGGGCGGTGACGACTTCCGCGCGGGTGCGGCGGCCCGCGAGGATCTCCATCTGGTAGCCGTCCTCCATGGCGATGAAGTTCGCCGCGAGCAGCCGGGCGGGGTCGGTGAGGGTGAAGTGGCCCTGGGCCTGACCCAGCACCAGGATGCCGTGGTACACGGCGATCTGACGTTCGGTCAGTGCGCTGTCGAGAGAGGCCGCCCTGGCGTCGCGCAGGCAGCGCGGCCAGTATTCGTAGAGCAGGCGGGTGAGGGTGTCGTCCGGGCCGGTGGCCGGGCCGAGGTCGATGCAGGCGCGCAGCTGTTCCCGGGCGTCGGTGTGCAGCTCCGCGGCCTGTTCCCGGTCCTGGCTGTAGCGCTCGATGGCCTGCTGGTAGGTCTCGTGGACGAGGGTGTCGAGGTCGCCGTAGTAGAGCACGGCCGCCGGTGTCACGCCGGCCTCCTCGGCGACGTCGCGTAGGCGCAGTCCGTCCAGGCCGCGTGTGAGCAGTGCTCGCTGCACGGCGGCGTTCAGCTCCGCCCGGCGGGCCTCCTTGCCCTGCTTCCCTCGCGCCATGCCCCGCCCATCTCTCGTGGTGCGGTCAATCGTATCCACGCCCCGGCCAGAGGCCGGGCGGCGGGGCTCCTGTGCCTTCCTGAGGGGGGAGTGGGCCGATCGTTACGCGATCTTCAATTCGTGTTTAGTCACAAGACTGCAGCTCTTGACGTGTGTGAAGCGCAGTTCTTAAATCTGTGTTTAACAGATGCGTCTCCCGTGAGGAGTCTCCGCCGTGACGCTCGATTCGCAAGACATCTCTCCCGGCCCCAGAGCCGCCGCTTCCCCCGTCCCGGCCGGAAAGGGCCTACGCAGTGGCAGCGTGGGACTGCTCGGCGCCGTCGCGCTGGGGCTGTCCTCCACCGCCCCCGCCTACTCCATCGCCGTCACCCTCGGTCTGGTGACCATGACCGTGGGGCAGCTGGCGCCTGCGGCCCTGCTGATCGGCTTCGTGCCCATCCTTCTCACCGCCTTCGCCTTCCGTGAGCTCAACCGGGACATGCCGGACTGCGGCACCACCTTCGTCTGGACCACCCGCGCCTTCGGTCCCTGGGCGGGCTGGCTCGTCGGGAGCTGGGTGCCGACCATGGCCACGCTCTTCGCGATGACCGCGCTCGCCCAGGTCAGCGCCACATACCTGCTGACGGTCCTCGGCCTGGACGAGCTCGCGGGCGACGGCGCGGCCGTGACCGTCACCGGTCTCGTCCTGCTCGCCGGCGCGACCGTACTGGCCCGCCGAGGCCTGCGGATCGCCACCGGTGTCCAGTACGCGCTGCTCGGACTGCAACTGGTGGCCCTTTTCGGGCTCGGATACGCGGCCTTCACCCGGCCCGGCGCCGCCACACCGTCGCTGTCCTGGTTCAACCCCTTCGCCTTCGACGGTGTCGGCCCGTTCGCCGAGGCGGTGCTGCTGTGTCTCTTCATCTACTGGGGCTGGGACGCCCTGGTCACGGTGAACGAGGAGACCAGCGACGCCGACCGTGTTCCGGGCCGGGCCGTGCTGATCTCCACGTTCGTCCTGCTCGGCACCTACCTGTTCACGGCGGTGGCCGCGGTCGGCTACGCCGGTACCGGCACCACCGGCATCGGCCTCGGCAACCCCGACAACGCCACGGACTTCCTGGCGGCCCTCGCACCGCCGCTCCTCGGCGGCTCCCTGGCCACCGTCGTCCAGCTCGCCGTCTGCGTCAGCGCCCTGTCCGCGATGCTGACCTGCCTGGTCGGCAGCGGTCGCGGCTTCCTGTCCCTGAGCAGCCACGGCGCACTGCCGAAGGCGTTCGGGCGCATCCACCCGCGCTACCGGACGCCCACCGTCGGCACGGTCTTCTTCGGCGCCGCCACCGCCGTGACGCTGGTGGTCCTGAAGCTGGCCTCGCCCCGCTTCCTGGGCGACGCGATCCTCTCCATCGGCCTGCTGATCGCCTGCTACTACGGCGCCACCGCGTTCGCCTGCGTCTGGCGCTTCCGCCACCGACTGCTCGACTCGAAGCGCGACCTGCTGTTCAAGGGCGTGCTGCCGCTGCTCGGCGGCCTGATGATGGTCGCCGCCCTCGCCCGCAGCGCCTACGACATGGTCGCCCCCGACTACGGCAGCACCTCCTTCCTCGGCATCGGCGGAGTCTTCCTCCTCGGCGTCGGCGCCGTCGCCCTCGGCCTCCCGGTCGTCCTGCTGATCCGCGCCAAGTTCCCCCGCTTCTTCCGCGAGGGCAAGACCTCCGTCGTCGCACCGACGGCCACCGAATCCATCCCGAACGAGAGCTGACACCGATGCGTACCCTCGCCATTGCCGCCGTTCAGACCGCACCCGTGCCGTACGACCTCGACGCCACCTGGTCCCGCTTCGCCCATCAGGTCCGGACCGTCCGCGAGCTCTTCCCGCATGTGCAGATGGTCGTCGTGCCGGAACTGCTCCTCGCCGCGGAGGGGCCGCTGCTCGGCGAGCACCCGGAGGACTGGATGGAGCAGGCCGCGGTCACCATTCCCGGACCGCTCACCGACCGCCTTGCCGGACTCGCGAGGGAGACCGGGCTGTGGCTCGTGCCCGGCACCGTCTTCGAGCGCGCGGCCGACGGCACGATCCACAACACCGCACTCGCGATCTCGCCCGAGGGCGAGATCGCCGCCCGCTACCGCAAGGTCTTCCCCTGGCAGCCGTACGAGCAGGCCGTACCCGGCACCTCGTTCACCGTCTTCGAGGTCCCCGGGGTGGGCCGCGTCGGCCTGGCCATCTGTTACGACGGCTCCTTCCCCGAGACGATGCGCCAGCTCGCCTGGCTCGGCGCCGAGGTCGTCATCCAGCCGACCCTGACCACCACCCGCGACCGGGAGATGGAACTGGTCTGCGCCCGGGCCAACGCCTGGACCAACCAGATCTACGTGGTCAACGTCAACGCCTCCGATCCGGCGGGCGTCGGTGAGAGCACCATCGTCGACCCCGAGGGCATCGTCCGCCAGCAGGCCGGTACCGGCGAGGAGGTCCTGGTCGACGTCCTGGACCTGGACGCCGTCACCCGGACCCGCCGTTACGGCTCGGCGGGCGTCAACCGCCCCTGGAGCCAGCTCGCCCGTTACGGGTCGACCATCGAACTGCCGATGTACGGCGGCGCGTTCCGCACGCCCGACTGGGCCAAGGACACAGACGGGCAATGAGCCCGGGGCCCGCCCCGGGGGCACTCCTCCGGGGCGGGTTCACCTCCGGAGGAGAACGCCATGACCGATCGGCCGACGTATCGCATGGACAGCTGGATGATCGCCGCGGAGCCGGACCTGGTCGCCAAGACCCGCCGGCAGGTCCTCGACACGGCTCGTCAGTGGGGCTCGTGCCCGACCGGAGAGTCCGCGGACGATCTCCGGCTGCTGATCTCCGAACTGGTCACCAACGGGGTCCGGCACACCCCGGCGTGCGTGCTGACCCTGACCCTGGTCGCTCACGGCCGCCACCTGTACTTCGAGGTGATGGACGGGGGTACGGGGGGCGTGCCCGTCGTCGAACGGCCCGACGCCGATCAGGAGCACGGGCGGGGAATGCTCCTGGTCGACGCACTGGCGACCTGCTGGGGTTACCGGCAGACTCCGTCGGGCAACGCCGTCTGGTTCATCCTCACGCTCCCCGCGCCGGAGCCACCCGCCACCTCTCCGTGACGCCGGGTCAGCCGGTGATGCTCGTGGCGCCGTACTCGATGTGCCCGGCGAATCTCTCCGACCAGGCCGTGTCGTTGTCCACCGTGATGGTGAAGTCGTACCAGCCCTGCTGGTACGCGACGGCGTTGAAGAACTCGGTGGTCGTGCCTCCGGCGGCTACGGAGTAGGTGCTGTCCCAGGTGCGGTACTGGTTGGACCTGATGCGGAAGGTGACGCCCTGGGTGCCGTGGTTCTTCATGGAGAAGACGACGGCCAGTTTGCCGGTGGACGGGTGCACTTCGAAGGTCGACTTGACGGTGACGTGCCGGCCGAGGGCGATTCCGGAGGCGTCTCCCGTGAAGCGGCGCAAGAACCGGTTGGGACCGGTCACCGTGAAGTCGTACGCGCCGTTTCCGTAACCGCTGCCGACGTTGAAGAAGTCCTCCGTACCGCTGTCCGGATCGACGGTGTACTGCCAGGGGCCGCCGGTGCGGTAGGCGTTGGCGTACACGCTGAAGTGCGCGGCGCTGGTGGCGTGGATCCCCTGGTTCTGCAGGGCGACCCAGATCAGCGTGGTGCCGCCGCCGACCTCGACGCGGTCGAGGTGGGCATTGCTCTGGTACGGCAGCGCGCACGCCGTCTTGGTGCCGGATTCCTGAGGCGGCGGGGTGTTCGTGCTCGGGGGCACGGGCGCGGTGCCGATGGTTCCGGGCGTCTGCCCCGCCGGGGCCGCGCCGCCGAGCGCCGGCAGGGTGTAAGTGGACGCGTCCTTGCTGAAGTCGAAGACGCTTGTCAGGTCACCGGACACCTTGCGCCGCCAGGCGGTGATGTTCCCGCACACCGCCGGTTTGCCCAGGGCCGCGGTCCACTTCTCCAGGAACCGGAGCATGGAGGTGTGGTCGAAGGTCTGTGAGCAGACGCGACCGCCGGTGGTCCACGGGGACACGACGATCATGGGGACGCGGGCGCCCAGTCCCACCGGTCCGGAGACGTTGCCGTAGGTGGCCCACTCGTTCGTCGCGTCGGTCGAGCCCTGTTGCGGGAACGGGGGCGGAACGTGGTCGAAGAACCCGTCGTTCTCGTCGTACGTGAGGAACAGCGCCGTGGACCTGAGGACCTCCGCGTCGGCGCTCAGGGCGTCGAGCAGGCGCTTCACGAAGACCGCCCCGCGGCTGGGCGTCTCGTCCGAGTGCTCGGAGTGGGATTCGTCCGTGACCACCCAGGAGACCTGGCGCAGGGTGCCGCCCACGACGTCCTGGCGGAACGCCTCGATGATCCGGTCGGCCGTACTGCCTCCGCCGGGCAGCGGGGGCACGGACCTGACACCGGCGTCGTACAACGGGCCGGAGCCGAAGCCCGCGAAGTACTCCAGCGCGTTGTCCCCGTAGTTGTCGGTCTCGACGTTGTAGGTGCGCCAGGTGACACCGGCGTTCTGGAGCTCCTCCGCGTAGGCCGTCCACGGTTGGTTCTCACCCTCGAAGTCCCCGCCGTTCAGGTGCGGAGGGGATATCAGCCCGACCCCGGTGGAGCCGCTCCAGAAGTAGTTGCGGTTGGGGCCGGTCGAGCCGAGCACCGAGCAGTGGTAGGCGTCGCAGATCGTGAAGGCGTCCGCCAGGTCGTAGTGGAACGGCAGGTCGGCGCGGGTGAAGTAGCCCATGGTGAGCTGCCCCTTCTCCGCGATCCACCGGTCGAGGCGCCCGCCGTTCCACGCGCGATGGCCGTCGGTCCAGCTGTGTGCCGTACCCACCCCCTGCGCGTTCCTCCAGCCGTCGGGACCCCCTCGGTTCAGGGCCCACGGGTATCGCCAGGACGAACCGTCGGGCTGCTGGAAGACCGACTTTCCCGCAGGCGCGCCGAGCGTGCCCGGGAGGTCGATGGTGCTCTTGTCGCCGAAACCGCGCACCCCCTTCAGCGCGCCGAAGTAGTGATCGAAGCTGCGGTTCTCCTGCATGAGGACGACCACGTGCTTGATCTTGGTCAGGTCGCTTGCCGACGTGGCGGCGACCGGCGCGGCGTCCGTTCCGAGGAGTTCTTGTGGCGGCGTCTTCGCCGTCAGATGGGGAAGCGATACCGCTGCGGCGCCGGCCGCTGAGACGAGGAACTTCCGGCGGTCCATGGGAACCATGGCATGACCTCACGAATCAGTTGGCGGATGTCGGGGTGGGGGACAAGAGCCGTGGGGAGAGCGGTACGAAGGCTGCCGGAGCCCCGTGTGCTGCACGAGGCTCCGGCAGGTCGTCACGCCCGCGGCAGCGTCAGTTGACGGTCCACTGCTGGAGGGCGCTGCCGGTGTCGGGCTGCTGGGTGACGACCGCTCCGTCGGCGGAGGAGGCGGTGGTCAGGAGCAGTCCGCTGGCCACGGAGGCGACGGTGTAGCCGCCGTTGGCCAGCCGGGTGACGTTCCAGCGCTGGTTGGTGCCGGCGTTGCAGGTCCACTGGATGATCGCCGCGCCGGCGCTGGTGGAGCCGCTGTGGACGTCGACGCACAGGCCGGACTCGAGGTTCTTGATCTCGTAGGTGCCGTCGGTCTGCCGGGTGAACGTCCAGTTCTGGTTGGCGCCGCCGGTGGCCGTCCAGGTGATGAGCTGGGTGCCGGCGCTGCTGCTGTGGTCGGGGTTGTCGAGAGCCCGGCCTCCGGCGGTGAGGGTGTGGACGCCGTCGAGCGTCGCGGGGGCCTGGCCGGTCGGGGTGAGCGTCAGGGTCTGCTCGCCGGCCGTGCGGGTGCCGCCGACCGCGTTGCCGGTGGTGTTGGTCCAGCTGCGGGTGGGCGTGGTCTCCGCGAGGCGGCCGGAGTCGGCGGAGAGGCCGATGACGAGTCCGCTGTACCGGTTGACGATCTTGAATGTGCCGGTGGGGGTGCCGCCGGTGGGCGAGGTGCCGCCGATGACGAACCACTGCTGTCCGACGCTGGGCCCGCCGGTTCCGGCCGTGGTGACGGTGGGCTTGGTGCCCCAGGCGCGGGTGCTCGTCGCGGTGGCGCCCACTCCCAGGAGCCCGCCGGTGTCGGAGTTGGCGATGCGGTAGGAGCCGTCACCGTTGGAGGTGAAGATCCACGACTCGAGGCCGGAGCCGGTGGCGGCGGCGAGCGAGGTGGTGGCCGAGCTGCCGGAGACCTGGGCCAGGACCCGGCCGCCGGCGGAGATGCGGTAGGCCTTGGTGGTGTCGACCGGGGCGGCCGGCTGGGTCGTGTTGATCGTCAGGTTGACGTACTCGCTCGACGTACCGCCGGAGCAGCCGAAGGAGCAGTACGAGCGGAAGTCCTTGCCGACGATGGTGGAGCTGGTCTTGTTGGCGCTGTCGAGGAACCAGCGGTACCAGGAGGCGTTCTTGTAGCTGCCGGTGTCACCGAGGCGGAACCACTTCTGGGTCGCCAGGTTGTCGGTGGCGTAGATCTCCTGGGAGGCGTTGCCGCTCTGGTCGACCGCCTGGGGCTGGCCGATGTACAGGCCGAGGTGGGCGTTGTAGGTGATGTCCATGACGAACATCGGGGACGTCGGGGGCGTGAGTCCGGCGGCGACCTGCTGGCTCACCGAGCCGCTGTTGGCGGGGTTGTACTCCTTGGACGTCGGCGTGTATCCCGTCGTGTTGCCGGAGCCGACCGGGACCATGTTGCTCTCGCGGCCGCCGACGCCGGGCTGGGACCAGGCGCCGTCGTACCACTTCTGCCATGTGCCGGGCGCCATCTTGCCCGAGATCGGGGCGCGGGCGACGTGTCCGTAGAACGCGGCCCAGCCGCCTCCGTAGCCCTTGTTCACGATGCGGGAGCCGTAGAAGGCGTAGAAGTAGCCCGAGGCGGTGTCGACGAAGAGCCGCTGGTCACCGGTGCCGTAGTGGTACGTCTGCTGTGGGAAGGCGGCGGTGTCACCGCGCTTGGTGCTGTACGGCGAGGTGATGACGTGGTCCTTGATGGACCAGGTCCGGCCCTGGTCCTTGGACACGGCGTAGTCGATGCCGTCNTGTCACCGCGCTTGGTGCTGTACGGCGAGGTGATGACGTGGTCCTTGATGGACCAGGTCCGGCCCTGGTCCTTGGACACGGCGTAGTCGATGCCGTCGAAGTGGGAGCCGTCGCCGAAGGGCTCCGGAGTGAACTCGTTGTGCACCAGGCCGTACCAGTCACCGGTGTCCGGATCGACCCAGACGCCGGCGAGGTCGCAGTAGTTGCGGTGCGCGTAGGTGGTGGTGACGGGCGATTGGGTGGCCTCGACGCCGGTCGGGCTGTAGTTGCAGCGCCAGGTGGTGTTGTTGTTGCGGTCGTCGGAGTTGGCCGGGTTGACGGCGTCGCTGATCGCGCTGGAACGGGTGGCGGTGTCGATGTTCGTTCCGGTGTAGAAGGTCCACTTGCGCGGGTCGTTCGCGCCGTAAAGGGCGTGGGCCTGCTGGAAGTAGAAGGTGCCGTCCTTGTCGATGTACGTGCCGGCGGGCGTGTCGTCCGCGTACGTCCATGAGCCCTTGGCGCCGACGGAGACGGTGTAGGAGGCGGCGCTCGTCTCCGCGGATGCCGTGGGCATCGTCAGCGTGCTGCCGCCTGTGACGACCAGCGCGGCTGCGACGAGCGCTCCGGCCAGTCTGGTGCGAGGAGCGTTCATGAGAACTCCTTGAACGGAGGAGCCGAGGGGAGGGCTCCGTGGGAGGTCCGGCGTCCTTCGGGACGGCGGTGTGATGCGGGACGGCCGAGAGGCGTCCCGGGTTCGGCTGCGTCTCGCCCTGGGACGGCGTACCGCGCGGGGCCGGTCCGGCCGGGGGCGTTTCGGGGAGGGGGGATACGGCATGCGCGGTCCGGCTCAGGGAGGGCCGGGGCGGGGCATGCGGGTGGGGGGATCCGGTCGTGGCCGGGTGGTGCGGGAGTGGGGGGGTGGGGCGTGGCGCGGAGACCGAGGCCCGTGCGGTTCAGGTGTCCGCTCCGCGGCGCGAGGGGGGCGCCGCATCCGTCCGGCGACCGGGTCTCGGTTGCCGTCGGTGGGTGGACCGTACGGCCAATTTGACCGGTAAAACAAGAGCCTCGGGCGGAAAACTTCAGCTTTCTCGGAACCGGTGCCTCCGGCGCCTCCGGTGCTGCCCCGCCTTCGTGGGGCCGGGGTGGCGATGTTGACCGCTTCCCCGTCCCGGCAGTACGTTGCATCCGCTTTTGGATCGGTAAAATCGAGGTAGTCATGGCGACGATGCAGGACGTGGCGGACCTGGCCGGCGTCACCAAGCAGACGGTCTCCAACGTGCTCTCCGGCCGTGTCGCCGTTCGGCCCGCCACCGAGGCCCGGGTCCGCGAGGCCATCGCCGAACTCGGCTACGTCCCCAATCTGGTGGCCCGGTCGCTCGCCACCGGCAGCACGCGCACGGTGGGCCTCTTCGTCCCGACCGTGTCCACCGCCTTCTACGCGGAACTCGTCGAAGAGGCGGAGGACGTCCTCGGCGAGCACGGCTACCGCCTGCTGCTCTGCACCACCCGCCGCGACGGAGAGCGCGCCAGGAGACATCTCGCGGGGCTGACCAGCCGGTCCGTCGACGCCCTGCTCATCGCGGGCGACGAGGGGCTGACCGACCACCTCCCGTTGCTGTCGCGCACCCGCTTCCCCGTCGTCCTGTGCGCCTGGGAGGGCGCGCGGGCTCCCGCCCGCTTCCCGGTCGTCACCATCGACTACGAGCACGGCGGATACCTCGCCGGGCGCCACCTCCGGGATCTCGGCCACGAGAACGTGGCCGTCCTCGCCGGCCCGGCCCACATGATGCGGGTGAGCGGTTTCCGGCGCGCCTTCGCCGAGGACGGCCTGGACGTCCCGGACTCCGCCGTGCGCCTCGTGCCGGAGCCGTCGCTCAAGGGCGGGATCGCGGCAGCCGCAGAGGCGATGACGGCGCGGCCGGCGGCGACCGCGCTGTTCGCCACGCACGACGTGCTCGCCGTCGGCGCGCTCCAGGCAGCCCAGGACAAGGGCTGTTCGATCCCGGCCGACCTGTCGATCGTGGCCCATGACGACACGCCGGAGGGGCCGTTGACCCGTCCGGCCCTCACCAGCGTCGCCCTGCCCACCCGGGAGATGACCCGCGAAGCCATCGGACTGCTCCTCGGAGCGGTCTCCGGTGCCCCGTCCGACGCACCGCATCGGCGTCTCCTGCTCCCGCGGCTCATCGTCCGCGACAGCACCGCTCCGCCCGCCTGACGCGCCCGCTCCGCCGCGTAGGTGTCAGGCGAGCGCCAGGACGTTCAGGAGGCGTGCGACCTCCGTCGCGACGGCCTCGCGGGCCGGACCGATGTACTTCCGGGAGTCGCTGACGGCCGGCAGGCGGTCCAGTTCCCGCCTCACGGTGTGGGAGAAGATGCCGTTGAGATGGGTGGAGATGTTGACCTTCGTCATGCCGGCCCGCACGGCACGGGCGAGGTCCGTGTCCGAGACGCCCGAGGAGCCGTGCAGGACGAGGGGTACGCCGACGCTGCCGCGCAGGCGGGCGATCAGGCCGAAGTCGAGCTCGGCGTCGCGTGTGGCCATCGCGTGCGAGCTGCCGACGGCGACCGCGAGGCAGTCCACCGCCGTCGCGGCGGCGAACTCGCGGGCTTCGTCCGGGTCCGTGCGGACCCCTGGCGCATGGGCGCCGTCCTTGCCGCCCACCTCGCCGAGTTCGGCCTCGACGAGTACGTCGCCCCTGTGCCCGTACTCCGTGACGGCCCGGGTCACGGCCACGTTCCGCTCGTAGGGCAGCCGGGAGGCGTCGAACATCACGGACGTGAAGCCGAGCCGGACTGCTTCGCGTACGAGGTCCTCGGACTCGGCGTGATCCAGGTGGACGGCCACCGGCACCGTCGCCTCCTCGGCCAGGGCCAGTGCGGCGCGGCCGATCGGGGCCAGGGACCCGTGGTAGCGGACGGTGTTCTCGCTGATCTGGAGGATCACGGGCAGGTTCGCCCGGTGCGCGCCGTCCACGATGGCCTCGGCGTGCTCCAGCTGGACGACGTTGAAGGCTCCGACACCACGGTTGTGGGCGTGGGCGGGGCCGATGATGTCGTCCGTGGGGGTCAGGGGCATGGGGGTGTCTCCAACGGGGTCGTCTCCAAAGGAGCTGGCTCCAGCGGGGGTGCGGCCAACAGGGTCGTCTCCACGCTCACTTCGGTACGGAACTGCTCGTACAGGACGCGGTCGAAGTCGCCGGCGAGCGGCGCCGCGACCGCGGCCGCCGACAGGGCGACGGCCTCCCGGAGGATCTCCGGCCAGGGCAGGCCGGCCGCGAGCCCTGCCGCCAGGGCGGCGACGCACGCGTCGCCGGCGCCGGTCGGATTGCCGCGGAGTCGGGCGGGCGGGACCGCGCGGTGGCGTCCGTCCCGGGTGACGGCGTAGAGGCCCCGCGGGCCGTCGGAGGCGGCGACCGCGCGTGCTCCGCGCGCCTGGAGCTCGGCTGCCGCCTGCGCGAGGTCCGAGCGGCCGGTGGCATCGATGATCTCCGCCGCGTTGGGCTTGATCACGTCGGGCCGCGCGGCCAGCGCCGCGAGCAGGGCGGGGCCGCTGGTGTCGAGGACGGTGACGGCTCCGGCCGCGCGGGCGGTCTCCACCAGCCCCGCGTACGCGTCGTCGGGCAGGCCCGGCGGGAGGCTCCCGGCGAGGACCACGACCGTGGCCTGCCCGACGAGTTCGGCGTACCGCCGGGTGAACTCGGCCCAGGAGCGCAGGTCGACGTGCGGCCCGGCCTGGTTGAACACGGTGGCGTCGCCGCTGCGTTGCGAGACGACGGTGACGGTTCTGCGGGATTCCCCCAGGACGGGCACGAGTGCGTCCCGCAGACCGGCCGCACGGAGGTCCTCCCTCACCGACTGCCCGGTGGTTCCTCCCACCAGCCCGGTGGCGAGCACGGGGTGCCCCAGCGCGGCCAGGACGCGGGACACGTTGATGCCCTTGCCCCCGGCGCGTTCGACGGTCCGCTCGACGCGGTGCGAGGTGTGCGGCGTCACTTCGTCGACGAAGTACGTGACGTCCAGCGCCGCGTTCAGGGTGACGGTCAGGATCACTGGGCGACAGGTGCGTCGGCCAGCACCACCGAGCGGGTCAGGGCCCGCGGGCGGTCCGGGTCGAGCCCCCGCGTACCGGCGAGGTGCACGGCGAGGCGCTGTGCCCGTATGAGGTCGGCCATCGGGTCCATCGCGCCGGTGCCGCCGCCGGATTCGGCGACGTACGCACCGCCGGTACGGGCGACGTCGTCGGCCAGGCCGTTCGGGGCCTGCCCGAAGACCCAGGTGGCACGCCCTGGCGCGGTGATGCTGATGGGGCCGTGGCGGTACTCCATCGCCGGGTACGCCTCCGTCCAGGAGCCGGCCGCCTCCCGCATCTTCAGGCCGGCCTCCAGCGCGAGACCGTAGGCCCAGCCGTCGCCCAGGAAGGTGATCTGCTCCGCCGCGCAAAGGTCGCCGGGCAAGGGCACGACGACCGCCCGCTCCGCGTCCTCGGCGGCCTCGGCGATCGTGCGAACGCCCTCGGGGAGGGGGCCCTGGCCCTCCAGATGGGCCCGGAGAAGAGCGAGGGCCGTGGTGGCGAACCTGGTCTGCACGACCGACTTCTCGTCGGCGTGGTCGAGCACGATGACGCTGTCGGCGACGTCGGCCACGGGAGTGGTGCCGTCGGCGGTGACGACCGTGACCGAGGCCTGGCCGCGTACCCGGGCCAGGAGGTCCACGACCTCGGTGGTCGTACCGGAGCGGGTCAGCGCCACGATGCGGTCGTAGCGGCGGCCGACGGGGAACAGGGAGGCGGCGAACGCGTCCGTCTCGCCGTGACCTGCCTGCTCACGCAGTTCGGCGTAGGCCAGGGCCATGAACCAGGAGGTGCCGCAGCCCACGACGGCGACGCGCTCACCGCGGCCGGGCAGCGCGGCGCCGTGATCCGCGGCGGCGGCAGCGGCCTTGCGCCAGCAGTCGGGTTGGGTGGTGATCTCGTGGGCGGTGTGGGAGGGGTACGCGGCGCTGTCAGGGCTGGACATCGGTACGGGTTCCTTTCGGGCGGCGAACGGGCCGGGGGATCGGGGCGGTGGTGCGCGGCGTGTCGGCCGGCGCTCCTCTACGGAGGGGTCATTTGACGGCTCCCGCGGTCATGCCCGCGCGCCAGAACCGCTGGAGCGAGAGGAAGGCGATCAGGAGCGGCGCGATGGACACCAGCGAACCGATGACGACGAGGGGCGGGGGCACGGCGACGTGGCTGGCGTTCCAGCCGACGAGGCCGACCGTGACGGGCTGCAGCCGGTCGTCGCCCAGGACCATGGCGGGCAGGAGGTAGTTGTTCCAGATCTCCACGAACTGGAAGAGGAAGATCGTGACCAGGGCGGGCAGCATCATCCGCACCGCGACCGTGCGGAAGAGGCGGAACTCCCCGGCGCCGTCGAGCCGGCCGGCTTCGAGGACCTCGTCGGGCACGCTCTGTTCGGCGAAGACCCGGGCGAGGTAGACGCCGAAGGGGCTGACGACGCTCGGCAGCAGGACCGCGAGGGGATTGTCGATCAGATGGACGCCCGAGAACATCAGGTACAGCGGCAGCGTGAACAGCACCTTGGGCACGAGGACGGCCGCCAGGACCAGCGAGAACAGCGCCCCGCGGCCGGGAAAGTCGTACTTGGCCAGCGCGTAGCCGGTGAGGGCGGAGAGGAGTGTGCCGATCAGCGCTCCGACGCCGCAGTACAGGACGCTGTTGAGCATCCAGCGCCAGAAGATGCCGCCGTCGTGACCGCCGAGCCGCGCGATGTTGTCGAACAGGCCGAAGCCGTCGAACCACAGGCCGCTGCCGCCGAACTGCTCCCCGAAGGGTTTGGTCGCCGCCACCAGCAGCCACCACAGCGGGAAGAGGAAGTAGAACGCGGACAGTCCCAGCAGGGCGAGCACGGTGAGGCGACTCGCGGGGCTCGTCTCGCGCCGGGGCCGGATCCGGGCGGCGGGGGCGGGGATCACCGTGGTCATGCGTGGTCTCCTCGGCGGGTCAGCTTGAAGAAGATGAGCGACACCATGCCCACGGCGACCGCGAGCAGGACCGACTGGGCGGCTGCGTAGGGGTAGTTGCCGGCCGCGACCGCGCTCTGGGCCGACATCAGAGGGGTGAACGCGGAGGAGATCGATCCGCCCGAGACCGGCTGCAGCACGGCCGGCTCGTTGTACAGCTGGGCCGAGCCGATGATCGAGAACACCGTGGTCAGCACCAGCGCGCCCCGCACCGCGGGGATCTTGATGCTCCAGGCGATCCGCAGGGCGGACGCCCCGTCCATCCGTGCGGCTTCGAGGACTTCGGCGGGGATGGACTGGAGGGCCGCGTAGATGATGATCATGTTGTAGCCGGCCCAGCTCCAGGTGACGATGTTGGCCACGGACCAGAGCACGACGTCCTCGTCGAAGAAGGGGACGGTGACGGCGAGCGGTTCGAGCAGCCGGTTGAGCGGGCTCGACGTCGACGAGTACATGAACGACCACACGAGTGCGGCGCTGACGCCCGGAATCGCGTACGGGACGAAGCTCGTCAGGCGGAAGAAGCCCTTGCCCCGCGCGGACTTGGAGTCGATGAGCAGTGCGAGCGCGAGGGCGAGCCCCAGCATGAGCGGCACCTGTACGACGCCGAAGAGGGCCACGCGGCCCAGCGAGGCCGTGAACGAGCCGTCGTGCAGGGCCCGCGCGTAGTTGTCCAGAGGTGCGAAGACCTCCGTGGGCGCGGTCAGGCCCAGGCCGGAGCGGCGGATGGTGAAGAGGCTGTTGTAGGCCGCGTACAGGATCGGCGCGATGTACATGGCGACGAACAGGACGACGAAGGGGGCGCAGAAGAGCAGCGGGCCGAGTCGTCGGGGGCGTCCGGGGGGTGTCTCACGCGTCCGGCGGGACGGGGTGGTGGTTGCCGGGCGCCGTGCGGGGGCGCGGTGCGCGGCGGGGGCATGGGTCACGGGCGTTCCTCACTGCGGCGTCGCCGGAACGGTGGCGGGAATCCCGGCGACGGTCGGGCGGACAGGGGCGGCTACCGCCCCGGTCGGGCGGACAGGGCGGCTACCGCCGGGCGGGGGCATGGGACACCGCCCGGCGGGCCTGCTCTACGGGGCGACGGCCAGACCCTGCTTGCGCATCTCGGCGACGGTGGAGTCCTGCGCGTGACTCAGCGCCTGCGCGATGGTGCCCTTGCCGGTCCACGCCTTGCCGAGGCCGTCGTTGAGGTCCGTGACCGTGGAGGTCATCAGCGGGCCCCAGGTCCACTCCGGGTCGACATCGGGAGTGGCGGCGGCGAAGACCTCGTAGATCTGCTGTCCACCGAAGTACGGGTCGGCCTTCAGCTGCGGCAGGTACAGCAGGTCACTGGCGGCCGGGTAGAGCGACGCCTTCTCGATCAGCTTGCCGAAGGCGTCCTTGTCGGTGCCCAGCCAGTGGGCGAACTCCCACGCCGCCGCGGTGTTCTTGCAGCCGTTGAGGACGGCCGTGGCGGAGCCGCCGGCGTTGCCGACCTTCTTGTCGCCCTTCTCCCACTGCGGCATGGGGGCGACGGCCCACTGGCCCGCACCCTCCTTGGCGCCGCCCTTGATGACGCCGGCCTGCCAGACCGCTCCGACGACCGTGGCGATGGTGCCGTTGCCGAGGCCGGTGTACCAGGCCTGGTCGTACATGGGGGCGCTGCTGATCAGGTCCTTGTCGACGAGGCCCTGCCAGTAGTCGGCGACCTTCTTGTTCTCCGCGGAGGCCATGCTGACCTTCCAGGCGTCCTTCTCGACCCCGAACCAGTCCGCCCCCGCCTGCCAGGCGAGGCCTGCGTAGTCGTAGTCCTGGTAGGGCGAGGAGATGAACCGCTTCGGGTCGGAGGCGTGGATCTTCTCGCCCGCCGCGCGGTACTCGGCCCAGGTGGTCGGGGGCTTCAGACCGAGCGAGTCGAACAGCTTCTTGTTGTAGAAGAGGGCCATCGGGCCGGTGTCCACGGGAGCCCCGTAGACCGCGTTCGAGAGGGTCACGGAGTTCCAGGCGGCGGACTGGTACTCGCTCTTGGCGGGGGCCGCGTGCTCCGCCACGTCCTGCAGCGCGCCCTGGGCGGCGAAGCTGGGCATCGTCTCGTACCCCACCTGGGCCAGGCAGGGGGCGTTCCCGGCCTTCACGGCGTTCAGCATCTTCTGGTAGCCGCCCTTCGCGCCGGGCTGCACCGTCTGGTAGGTGACCTCGATGCCCGGGTGGGAGGCGTTGAACGCCTTGACGGCGTCCTCGTAGCCCGGAGCCCAGCCCCAGAATGTTATCGATGCTTTCTGGTCGGGCGCGGAGTCGGAGCCGGAGCTCGATCCGGTGCAGCCAGTGGCCGCGAGGGCGAGAGTCAGAGCCCCGCCAATGCCCACAAAACGGATGAAACTACGCTTCACAGCTCCTCCTGAGTGCCGCAAGCAAGAAACAGAACCGACACGTCCTACGCGGCCGCACGGCCGAAAGGTCGCCGCCGACGCCCTGCGTCCGGCTCGTATCGATGGCCGAACTATGGCAGAGAATGTTATCGATGCCAATGTCTCTCATCGGAGGAACTTGCTGCCGCTGAAACTTCACTTCAGCGGCATGCATGGCGATACCATCGACGGGGTTGATCGCGAGGAAGGGACCTCATGGGAAAGCACGGTGACGCCGACCTCGGGGGGCGCCCGCCCGGCATGACGGACGTGGCGCGCGTCGCCGGCGTGTCGGCGCAGACCGTCTCGCGCGCGCTCGCCGGACACCCGAACGTGCAGGAGAAGACCCGCGCGAAGGTGCTGGCCGCGGTCGACCAGCTCGGCTACCGGCGGAACAACGCCGCCCGGATGCTCTCCTCGGGCCGCAGCCGGACCATCGGCGTCGTGACCCTCCAGACGAACTTCTACTCCCGGGCCGCCGTCACCTCCGGCATCGAGAACACCGCCCGCGAGTCGGGGTACGCCGTCAGCACCGCCACCACCACCTCGCTCGACACCTACGCCATCGAGAACGCCCTTTCGCGGCTCGCCGACCAGGGCGTGGAGGGCATCATCCTGTCGGTGCCGCTCATCCACTCCAGCAGCCGGATCGAGCAGCTCACCCGCTCCACCCCGACCGTCACCATCGACGGCTCACGCACCGACGCGACCGCGATCCTCGCCATCGACCAGGCGCAGGCCGCCCGCACCGCCACCCAGCACCTCCTGGACCTCGGACACGAGACGGTCTGGCACATCTCCGGTCCTGCGGAGTGGCTCGAATCGGCGCAGCGCCGCGACGGCTGGCAGGCCGCACTCGAGGCCGCGGGGCGCACCGTCCCCCCGCCCCTGGAGGGCGACTGGTCGCCGGGCTCCGGCTACCGCAACGGACTCGTCCTCGCCCGGATCCCCGACGTCACCGCCATCTTCGTGGCGAGCGACGAGATGGCCTTCGGGGTGATCCGGGCCCTCCACGAGGCCGGGCTGCGCGTCCCGGACGACATCTCGGTCGTCGGATTCGACGACATCGAGCTCGCCGAGTACTGCTCCCCCTCCCTCACCACCATCGCCCAGCCCTTCGAGCACATGGGCGCCCTCGCGGTGACCCATCTGCTCCGCCGGATCGAGGCGCCCGGGCCCCTGCCCGAGCCGCGCTCCGTCGAGCCGCGCCTCGTCGTCCGCGCCAGCACGGCCACGGCTCCCCGCCGCTGACCGAGGAGGTCAACCGCACGCCGCCCCATGCCCTGAAAGTGGCCGATCAGGCCCTCGCGGACGTGTCGGCGGAGGCCTGCGCCGCCCCTCCTCCTACGCTGCCGCCGTGATTCCTACTGAACTCATCGGCAGCATCCCGCGTACGCCCGAACTGCTGGCCGCGCTTTCGGACTTCGAGAAGGGGCGGATCGACGGAGCCGCCTTCGCCGAGGCGCAGGGCCGGGCCACTCGCGAGACCATCGAGCGCCTGGAGGCCGCCGGCTCGCCGGTGGTCACCGACGGCGAGCAGGCCAAGCCCAGCTTCCTCACGTATCCGGTGGAGGGGCTTTCCGACCTGGCCGCCGACGGGGTCGTCATCCCGTTCGCGGACGGCCACACGCGGCAGCTGCCCCGCCTCACCTCCGGGCCCTTCCGCTTCAAGACGCACGCGGAGGAGTACCTGCGGGCCGCGAAGAAGCACACGAAGTCCCCGGTGAAGCAGGCCGTCGCCGCCCCCTCGGCCCTCAGCCTGCTCTACCCGCACGACGGGATCGCCGGCTACCCGCGCGAGCAGTTCCTCGACGACCTGGCGAACGAGGCGGAGACGGACATCCGCGGCTGCCTGGACGCCGGCGCGCACGTCGTCCAGCTGGACTTCGAGGAAGCCCGCCTGTCGCTCAAGCTGGACCCGAGCGGCGGGCTGCTGGAGGAATTCATCGGCCTGAACAACAAGGTGCTGTCCCGCTTCACCGAGGCCGAGCGCGCCCGGATCGGTGTCTACACCGGCCCTGGAGCCGACCAGGACTCCACCCACAGCCTCGACGTCGACTACGCCGAGCTGCTGCCTCGGCTGTTCAAGCTCACCGTCGGCAACTTCTACCTCCAGCTGGCCGGTGAGCCCGACCGCGCCCGCGTCCTGAGCGTCATCGCCGACCAAATGCGGCCCGGCATCCGGGTCTTCGTCGGCGTGACCGACCCGCTGGACCCGCGCGTGGAGACGGCCCAGGAGGTCCACGACCGCGTCCTGGAGGCCGCCCGATACATCCCGGTGGAGCAGCTCGGCACCTGCGACGACGCCGGTTTCGCGCCGTACGCCGACGACACGTCGACCTCCCGCGATGTCGCGTTCGCCAAGATCCGGGCCCGCGTGGAGGGCACCGCGCTCGCCGCGCGCGAGCTGGGCGTCTAAGGCGTGCAAAAAGTGAACGACGGGTGCAATGTGTCAGCTCCCTAAGGGAGTTGACGGCGCGCTGCGCTACGTTGCGGGAGTGACCGACATAGCATCGCGCATCGACACCTCGCGGCCCCACACCGCCCGGATCTGGAACTACTGGACCGGCGGGAAGGACAACTACCCCGTCGACCGGGAGGCCGGCGACCGGATCCGGGACCTGCATCCCGGAATCGGGGAGTACGCGAAGGCGGACCGGCTGTTCCTCGGGCGGGCGGTCCGCCACCTGGCCGAGCAGGAGGGCATCCGGCAGTTCCTGGACATCGGGACGGGGCTGCCGAGCGCCGACAACACCCACGAGGTCGCCCAGCGCGTCGCCCCCGACGCGCGGGTCGTGTACGTGGACAACGACCCGCTCGTCCTGGCGCACGCCCGCGCCCTGCTGGTCGGGACGCCCGAGGGCCGCACCGACTACCTGGACGCCGACCTGCGGGACGTCGACGCGATCCTGGCCGCCGCATCGAAGACGCTGGACTTCTCCCAGCCGGTCGCGCTGATGCTGCTCGGGGTCGTCATCTTCATCGAGGACGACGAGGAGTCGTACGCGATCGTCCGCCGGCTCCTGGACGCGCTCGCCCCCGGCAGCTACCTCGTCCTCTCCCACACGGTCACCCACCCCGACATGCCGGACGTCGACGCGGCGGTGGCGTTCTGGAACGAGCACGGCACCCCGAAGCTCACCCAGCGGACCCCGACCGCCGTCGCGCGCTACTTCGACGGCCTGGAACTGCTGCCGCCCGGCGTGGTGTCCTGCTCCGCGTGGCGGCCGGAGACACCCTCCGCCGACGTCGCGATGTACGCGGGCGTCGGCCGCAAGTGACGGTGGCGAACCCCTGCGCCCCCTGCGCCGGGAGCGGCTCGCGCCGTAGGTAGGGGTTCCCTGCCTGCGGCGGAGGGCGCCGTCCGGCTCCCTACCGAGCGGTACGGCGCGAGCGGCCGAGTGGTCTCCGGCACAGGAGGGGCTGCCCCCTCTCCGGCCCGGACCGGCCGCCGCCCGTTCGGCGCAAGGCCCTCGCGGCCCCCGGCACCGTCCGGCCGCGCCGGGCGGCCCCGGGGGACGTGACCGACGTCTCTACCCCGGGGCCGTTCCCGTGCCGCACTGTGGTGGCCATGACCGCAACCACCTACGCCCGACTCCTCACCCGCGCCCGCACGGGCGGTCCGAAGGACGGCGACGGGCCCAAGATCCTGGAGCACGTGCTCGGCTGGACCCTGGTCGTCGTGCTCGCCGTCTTCGTCACCCGGGCGGGCCTCATGTGACGCCGGCCGTGTGATCCCCCGGGACGGAACGGGCATACTCCCCGCGACCTCGCGCGCGCCCGCTCGCGCCGCCCCGCAGGGAGGAGCACCCGGCCATGTCCGAAAGCCCCGCGGACGGCGTGGAACGCCGACTGCCCACCGACGAGGCCCGGGAGCTGCTCGCCCTGGTCCGCGACATCGCCCGGCGGGAGATCGCCCCGCGCGCCGCGGAGGAGGAGGCCGCCGGGGTCTTCCCCCGCGAGCTGTTCGCGCTGCTCTCCCGGTCGGGACTGCTCGGACTGCCGTACGACCCGGAGTACGGCGGGGGAGGACAGCCGTACGAGGTCTACCTCCAGGTCCTGGAGGAGCTCGCCGCGGCCCGGCTGACCGTGGGCCTCGGCGTCAGCGTCCACACGCTCTCCTGTCACGCGCTCGCGGGCTTCGGCACCGAGGAGCAGCGGGCCGAGCACCTGCCGGCGATGCTGGGCGGCGGTCTGCTCGGCGCGTACTGCCTCTCCGAGCCCTCCGCAGGCTCGGACGCGGCGGCGCTGAGGACCCGGGCCGTCCGGGACGGTGACTCCTGGGTGATCGACGGCACCAAGGCCTGGATCACCCACGGCGGGATCGCGGACTTCTGCACGGTCATGGCCCGCACCGGCGGTCCGGGGGCGCGCGGCATCACCGCCTTCCTGGTGCCGGGTGACGCCGAGGGGCTGAGCGCGGCCCCGCCCGAGCGGAAGATGGGCATGAAGGGCTCGCCCACCGCCCAACTGCACTTCGACGGGGTACGGGTCCCCGAGGCGCGGCGGCTCGGCGCGGAGGGGCAGGGCTTCGCGATCGCGCTCGCCGCCCTGGACTCGGGCCGGCTCGGCATCGCCGCCTGCGCGGTCGGGCTCGGCCGGGCGGCGCTGGACGAGGCCGTCGCGTACGCGCGGGAGCGCCGGCAGTTCGGGCGGCCGATCGCCGACTTCCAGGGGCTCCGCTTCCTGCTCGCCGACATGGCGACCCAGGTCGAGGCGGGCCGGGCGCTCTACCTGGAGGCGGCGCGGCTCCGGGACGAGGGGCGGGAGTTCGGGCGTACGGCAGCCATGGCGAAGCTCTTCTGCACGGACGCCGCCATGCGGATCACGACGGACGCGGTGCAGGTGCTCGGCGGGTACGGCTACACCGCGGACTTCCCCGTGGAGCGGTACCTGCGGGAGGCGAAGATGCTGCAGATCGTCGAGGGCACCAATCAGATCCAGCGGGTGGTCATCGCGCGCCACCTTGTCGGACCAGAGTCCCGCTGACGCGTACGGTGCGGTCGGCCCAGACGGGGCCCGAGGCGAGCCGGGTCCACTCCTGGTCGCGGTGGCCCGGGAGGGTGCGGCCCTCGCTGGCCCAGAGGCTGAGGACGTCCTGGTAGATGGGCGGGTCGGGGTGGACCTGGACGGGGACCGGCACCGGCACCGGCACCGGGGCCGGTACGGGAGCGGCGGGGGCGGAGAGGGGCGCGGGGGCGGGTGCCTGCGGCGGCACCGGCGCCTTCCGAGGAACCGATTCTTCAGCATGCGGTTCGGCCTGCCGGTGCCGACCGTAGCCGCTGGAAGTCGTGTGTTGCAGCGTGGTCATGCCCGGACCAACGCGCCCCGGCGGCCCGGGGTCACCCCCGAACGGATTCGAGCGGCAGTTCGCCCGGTACCCGGTGCGCGACTCTGGTCCCCCGGCATTTACCTGACGTACCGTCAGCTTCCATCGCGGAAGCATCCGCCGACGCGGTACCACCCGCCGATCAGGAGGTCAGCCATGTCGGTCAACCGGCACGTCGACGACCGGCCCGTCGCGCTCGACGAATACCCCGTGCACCAGGCCCCGCTCTCGATGAAGCACCACGTCAGCAGCGACCGCAACGCCTACGACCGCTGCATCTTCCACGTCTTCGACCACCAGGGCCGGGCCCTGCTCATCGCCGGCCTCGGCGTCTACCCGAACACCGGCGTCATCGACGCCTACGCGACCCTGCGCACCGGCGACCGGCTGCACGCCGTCCGCGCCTCCGACGCCCTCGGCGACGACCGCACGAACCTCTCGGTCGGACCCCTCACCATCACGGTCGACGAACCCCTCAAGCGCCTCTCCCTGCGCTGCGAGGCCGACCCGGACGACCCCGAAGGGCTCTCCTTCGACCTCACCTGGACCGGCGACTTCCCCACGGTCTGGGAGCCCCACCACACCCAGCGCCACGGCGGCCGCCTCACCCTCGAAGGCCGCCGCTTCGTCCAGGCCGGCCACTGCGCGGGCACGATCAGCGCCGGCGGCGAGGAGTTCACGGTCACCGCGGGGGAGTGGACCGGAACCCGCGACCGCAGCTGGGGAGTCCGCCCGATACCCGGCGAAGAACCCGGCCGCGCCGCCGAGTTCCGCCCCGAGGGCTTCCACTGGCTCTGGATCCCGATGCGCTTCGAGGACCGCTTCCTCATGGTCATCGCCCAGGAGGACGCGGACGGCTACCGCACCCTCAACGAAGCCCTGCTCGTACGCGACGGCCACCGCGACACCCAACTCGGCTGGCCCCGCACCGACATCACGTACCGCCCGGGCACCCGTCACCCCGAACGGGCCGTCGTCCACCTCGCCGACCCGGCCGGGAAGCCCCTGGAGATCGGCGTCGAGATCCTCGCCTCCTCACCCCTGGCCGTCGGCGCGGGATATCCGCCCGCCACCGACTGGCAGCACGGCACCTGGCAGGGCCGCGGCTGGACCGACCGGCGCGTCTACGACCTCAGCGACCCGTCCGCGCACCCCATGGCCGCCTACGGCGTCACCGACCACGCCGCCCGTTTCACCCTCGACGGCCACACCGGCTACGGCATATTCGAACACGGCTCCTTCGGCCGCCACGACCCCAGCGGCTTCGCCGATCACACCTCGACGGCCACCTGAGGAGGCCCCGTGACCACGGCACCCCGTCCCCGCACCACCACCCGCGACCCCGAGGAGCTCGGGCGGCGCCTCACCGCCTGGCTCGACCGCCACCTGCCCGGCGCCCGCGTCACCGGCCTCTCCGTGCCCGGCTCCAACGGCATGTCCAGCGAGACCCTGCTCTTCGACCTGGACCACCCCGACGCCCCCGTACGCGGCTGCGCCCTGCGGCTGGCCGCCGACCCCGCCGCGTACACCGTCTTCCCCGTCTACGACATGGCCCGCCAGCACCGCGTGATGGCGCTGGTCGGCGAGCACACCGACGTCCCCGTACCGCGCGTGCTCTGGCTGGAGGAGGACCCGGAGCCGCTCGGCGCCCCCTTCTTCGTGATGGCCCGTGCCGAGGGCAGGGTGCCGCCGGACGTCATGCCCTATACGTACGAGGGGAACTGGCTGCACGCCGCCACCGACGCCGAACGCGCCCTCCTGGAGGACGAGTCCGTCTCCGTACTGGCCCGACTGCACGACCAGTTTCCGGCGAAGGAGGCCGAGTTCCTGCTGCCGGACGGCGCGGGCACTCCGCTGCGGCGCCACGTCGATGCCCAACGCGCCTACTACGCCTGGGTGGTGGAGGGACTCTCACCCTCGCCGCTCATCGAGTCGGCCTTCGCCTGGCTGGAGGAACACTGGCCGGCCGACGAGGGCCCGGCCGTCCTCGGCTGGGGCGACGCCCGCATCGGGAACATCGTCTACGACGGGTTCACGCCCGCCGCCGTCCTCGACTGGGAGATGGCGGCCTGCGTGCCGCGCGAGGTCGACCTCGGCTGGACCGTCTACCTCCACCGCTTCTTCCAGGACCTCACGGTCTCCTTCGGCCAGCCCGGCCTGCCCGACTTCCTGCGCCGCGACGCGATCGAGCGGAGGTACGCCGAACTGACCGGGCACACCCCGCGCGACATGGAGTTCCACACCCTCTACGCGGCGCTGCGGCACGCGATCGTCATGCTGAGGATCGCGTACCGGCAGGCTCACTTCGGAGAGGTCGAGGTGCCCGGAGACCCGGACGGCCTGATCCTGCACCACGCCACGCTCGCGGCGATGGTGCGGGGAAGCTACTGGTGAGACGGGTGCCCCGAGAGGGCACCCGGAGGGCCTGACGGGTCCTAGGCGGCGCGCCGCATCTGGGGCACCCGCAGGGGGCGCGAGCCCGGACCGCCGACGTGCGAGAAGGGCTGCGTCCGCCAGTCGAGACCCTGGGGGAGCGTCAGGAGCAGCGCGGTGTCCTGCTCCTGGACCTCCAGGCTGTCGTCCGCCGGGCGGGCCGCGGAGGCCGCGAGCCCCGTCCCCGGGCAGACCGTCAGGACGAAGGGGTTCCACGGCGTGGGGCAGAGGGCGTGCTCCGGCAGCACGTCCTCGTCGGCGAGCAGCGCGATCGGCTGCACGCACTCCGGGCAGACGACCCGGAACATCTCAAAGGTGTCGTACGCGTCGAGCTCGTCGAACGTGTCGACGGATTCAACAGGATCCTGCATGGAGAATCTCCCCCTCGGGTGCGTCGGCCGGGTCTGTTACGGCCTCGACCACAGCAAGCACTTCCCATGCGGAACTCCGCATAACCGTGAGCCGGTCACCCGGGCCGGGCGCAAACCTGTGGCGTTCGTCACATGCCCGGCGCAGGTGCCCCGTGACGGCCCATAGCGGCCTATACGGGTCGCCCCCGGTTGACCCCGGGCGCTCGGGGCGGACTAGGGTCACCGCATGGAGGAGCTGGATCGTCAGATCGTGGAGTTGCTCGTCAAGGACGGGCGCATGAGCTACACCGACCTGGGCAAGGCCACCGGCCTGTCCACCTCGGCAGTGCATCAGCGCGTCCGCCGCCTCGAGCAGCGCGGTGTCATCCGCGGCTATGCCGCCGTCGTCGACCCGGAGGCCGTGGGCCTGCCGCTCACCGCCTTCATCTCGGTCAAACCCTTCGACCCGAGCGCCCCCGACGACACCCCCGACCGGCTCGCCGACATCCCGGAGATCGAGGCCTGCCACAGCGTCGCGGGCGACGAGAACTACATCCTGAAGGTCCGGGTCGCCACGCCGCTGGAGCTGGAGCACCTGCTCAGCCGCATCCGCTCGCAGGCCGGGGTCTCCAGCCGTACGACGGTCGTCCTGTCCACCCCGTACGAGGCCCGTCCGCCGCGCATCTGACCGCGCGTCCGGCCGCGCGCCCGACCCGATCGGGGACCTGCCGGACAAACCGGCCTCCGGAAGGTCCTAGCCTGGGCGCATGAGTGAGTCCATGTCCGGGGCGCCCGCCGCCTCCGCCGCCGAACACCGCACCGTGCTGCTGCGCGGTGGGGAAGTCCACAGCCCCGCCGATCCCTTCGCCACGGCCATGGTGGTGGAGCGCGGGCACGTCGCCTGGGTGGGCTCGGAGGGTGCGGCCGACGCCTTCGCCTCCGGCGTGGACGACGTGGTCGACCTGGAGGGCGCGCTCGTCACGCCGGCGTTCGTCGACGCGCACGTCCACACCACGGCCACCGGCTTCGCCCTCACCGGGCTCGACCTGTCCTCCGCCGCCTCCCTCACCGAGGCGGCGGAGCTGATCCGGGCCCACGCCGCCGCCCGTCCCGCGGACCGCATCCTCATCGGCCACGGCTGGGACGCCTCCCGCTGGCCCGAGCGCCGCCCGCTCACGCGCGCCGAGCTCGACGGCCTCACCGGCGGCCGCCCGCTCTACCTGACCCGGATCGACGTCCACTCGGCCGTCGTCACGACCGCCCTGCTCGACCTCGTCCCCGGCGTCCGCGACCTGGACGGATTCCACGACGGACAGCAGCCGCTCACCGGTGACGCACATCACGCCGTCCGCGCCGCGGCCTTCGCCGCCGTCTCCCCGGCGCAGCGCACGGAGGCGCAGCGCGCCGCCCGCAGCCACGCCGCCTCCCTCGGCATCGGCACCCTCCACGAGTGCGGCGGACCCCAGATCTCCTCGGAGGAGGACTTCACCGGCCTCCTGGACCTCGCCCGCGCCGAGGCCGGGCCCCGGATCGTCGGCTACTGGGCGGACCTCGACATCGAGCGGGCCCGCGCGCTGGGTGCCCTCGGCGCGGCCGGCGACCTCTTCGCCGACGGCTCCCTCGGCTCCCACACCGCCTGCCTCCACGAGCCGTACGCCGACCACGCGGACTCCGCCCACACGGGGGCCGCCCATCTGGACGCGCCCGCCGTCGCCGCCCACGTCGTGGCCTGCACCGAGGCGGGCCTCCAGGCCGGTTTCCACGCCATCGGGGACGCCGCCGTCACCGCCGTCGTCGAGGGCGTCCGCGCCGCCGCCGAGAAGCTCGGCCTGGCGCGCATCCGGGCCGCCCGGCACCGCGTCGAGCACGCCGAGATGCTCACCCCCGAGACCGTCGCCGCCTTCGCCGAGCTGGGCCTCACCGCCTCGGTCCAGCCCGCCTTCGACGCGCTCTGGGGAGGCGAGGAGGGGATGTACGCCGACCGGCTCGGCGTCGAGCGGGCCAGGGCCCTCAACCCGTACGCGGCGCTCCTGCGTGCCGGTGTGCCCCTGGCCTTCGGCTCCGACAGCCCGGTCACCCCGCTCGACCCGTGGGGCACCGTCCGGGCCGCCGCCTTCCACCGCACCCCCGAGCACCGGATCTCCGTCCGGGCCGCCTTCACCGCCCACACCCGGGGCGGCTGGCGGGCCGTGGGCCGGGACGACGCCGGGACGCTCGTCCCCGGCGCCCCCGCCGACTACGCGATCTGGCGTACCGGCGAACTCCTCGTCCAGGCGCCCGACGACCGGGTGGCCCGCTGGTCCACCGACCCCCGCTCCGGCACGCCGGGTCTGCCCGATCTGTCGCCCGGCGCGGAGCTCCCCGTGTGCCTGCGCACGGTGGTGTACGGACAGACGGTGTTCGTACGGCCGAACGAGTGATGTAGGGATATTTCCGACCACGGATCACTGCTCCGTACGCTTGTCCCCGACCTGCGGATCTTCCCCTCCGGCCTGGCCTTTCTTGGAGTCTCCGCAGGTCAAGCGGGTGTTGACAGTCGACGGTCGGGGGCGGGTAGGTTCTCCGCGTCCACCACAGGACGTCCGACCGTGTGAAACCGCCCCGCAGTCGCCGACCGCCGCCCGCGCCTCGGCCGCGAGGGAAGGTTTCTCCGGCGGAAGGTGCGACCCGGGTGGGGCCCGGACGTTCAGTAGACAACGGCTCTCGGTCGACCCGCAGCCAGCGGATCCCAGGTCGGACCGAAGGACGTCGGGCCCCGCACCGCACGGCAACCGCCCCCATATGTCCCTTCCCCGCACGACCACCCGCGCCGGAGCACTCCGAGGACCTCGCTATGGTGGGGTTCTGCGTATGTATCCGAAGGGGCAGTAGTGAACGACGGTGGCCAGAGGCGTTACGGCCCGCTCGGCAAGGCCTTGGTGATCATTCCGACCTACAACGAGGCGGAGAACATCAAGCCGATCGTCGCGCGGGTGCGGGAGGCCGTACCCGAGGCGCACGTTCTCGTCGCCGACGACAACAGCCCTGACGGTACGGGCAAGTTCGCGGACGAGATCGCCTCCGAGGACGATCACGTCCACGTCCTGCACCGGAAGGGCAAGGAGGGGCTCGGCGCCGCCTACCTCGCCGGCTTCCGCTGGGGCATCGAGCAGGGCTACGGCGTCCTCGTCGAGATGGACGCGGACGGCTCGCACCAGCCCGAGGAGCTGCCGCGGCTGCTCACCGCGCTCAAGGGCGCGGACCTGGTCCTCGGCTCCCGCTGGGTGCCGGGCGGCCGGATCGTGAACTGGCCGAAGTCCCGCGAGTTCATCTCCCGCGGCGGCAGCCTCTACTCCCGCGTGATGCTCGACGTGCCGATCCGCGACGTCACCGGCGGCTACCGGGCCTTCCGCAAGGAGACCCTGGAGGGCCTGGGCCTGGAGGACGTGGCCTCCGCCGGCTACTGCTTCCAGGTCGACCTGGCCCGCCGCGCGGTCGCCGCCGGCTTCCACGTCGTCGAGGTCCCGATCACCTTCGTCGAGCGCGAGATCGGCGACTCCAAGATGAGCCGGAACATCGTCGTCGAGGCGCTGTGGCGGGTCACCGGCTGGGGCCTGACGGCCCGGGCGGAGAAGGTCGGCCGACTGCTCGGCCGCAAGTCCTCCTGACGGCTCCACGGCAGGCCTGCCCCCGTCGCGCGTACTGATCCTTTCTTTACGACGTTCCGGCGGGGTGCCAGGCACACTGGGAGCCATGACGACCGGCGCACCGCCTCCCCTCGCCCCCAAGCGCTCCCGCGCACGCACGTTCCTTCCCCTCGCCGTCGCCGCCTGGCTGGTCCTGGAGATCTGGCTGCTCACGGTGGTGGCGAACGCGACGGGCGCGCTGACCGTGCTCGCCCTGCTCGTCGGCGGCGCCGTCCTCGGCGCCACCGTGGTGAAGCGGGCGGGCCGGCGCGCCTTCCGGAACCTCAGGACGACCTTCCAGCAGGCCCAGGCGGCCGCGCAGGCCGGCGAGGCGCCCCCGGCGGACGCGCGGACCGGCGCGGAGGACCGCAACGGCTTCCTGATGCTCGGCGGCCTGCTCCTGATGATCCCCGGCCTCGTCTCGGACGCGGCCGGACTCCTGCTGCTGATCCCGCAGGTCCGCTCGCTCCTCGGGCGGTACGCGGAGAAGGCCGTCGAGCGGCGGATGACCGCCGCACCTCCCGGCAGCCTCCAGGACGCCTTCCAGCAGGCGCGCATCCACCGCCCGGACGGAAAGGTCGTCCAGGGTGAGGTCGTCCGCGAGGACGCGAGCCAGGGCCCCCGCCGGCCCGAGGAGCCGCGCCCGCCCCTCATGCCCTGACCGAGGCCGTACTCCGCGCATCCCTCCGGGGGTGCGCGGACGTCTGTCCGCTCCTCGGGGGTGTGCGCATCGCGTACGTACGCGAAAACGCCGCGGGGCCCGGTACACGGATCGTGTACCGGGCCCCGCGGCGTTGTTCGTCCGGCTGCCCGCTAGGCGGACTTGCGGCTGTCGCGCGGATGCACGGCGATGTTCATGGCGCCGGAGCGCAGGACGGCCAGCCTTTCGGCAAGGACCTCCTCCAGCTCCTCGCGGGTGCGTCGCTCCATGAGCATGTCCCAGTGCGTACGCGCAGGCTTGCCCTTCTTCTCCTCAGGTCCGTCCCCGTCCACCAGGAGTGCCTGGATTCCGCAGACCTTGCACTCCCACTCCGGCGGAATTTCCGCTTCCACCGAGAAGGGCATCTCAAAACGATGGCCCTTCTCGCATGCGTACTCCACGGCCTGGCGCGGGGCCAGATCGATGCCGCGGTCGGTCTCGTAGCTGGTCACCACGAGGCGCGTGCCGCGAAGAGCTCGCTCACTCATGAATCGTGCCTCCCGGGCTTGTCGCCCACAGGACAGGTGTCGCTGTCGTCGTTATCCGGTCAACGTCCGGTCGGCGGTAAAGATTCCCGTGCCGGGTCATGCGTCGCCCGTCGTGCCGCCCCTTGTTGTACCCACCAGTGCCCGTTTTGTCACATCTGACGGCAGATGTGACCCACTGTCTTCACCAAAGCAGCACGCAGTAACGGTCCGCCTGGCAGGCCAAAGGCGTACACTACCGGCCTTTCACTTCCGCGTCTAAATTCGTTCCGGCAGCGGGTTGCCCGCCTCCTCCACCGCGCGCCGCACCGGGACCCGGGCGAGCAGGGCGAAGCCGACAACGAAGAAGATCACGAGAGAGATGATGGCATCCCGATAGCTTCCGGTCAGCTGATACGCGAGACCGAACACAAGTGGACCCAGCCAGCTCAGTCCCCGATCGCTCATCTCGTACGCCGAGAAGTACTCCGCCTCCTTGCCGCGCGGCACCAGATGCGAGAACAGCGAGCGCGACAGCGCCTGGCTGCCGCCCAGCACCAGCCCGATCGCGGCCGCCAGACAGTAGAAGAACACGGGCGCGTCGGCCGGCAGGAAGTAGCCCGCCGCCAGGATCAGCGTCCAGACCGCGAGCGAGCCGAGAATCGTCCGCTTGGCGCCGTGCGTCCGGGCGAGTCGCCCCATCCCCAGGGCACCCACCACCGCGAGCACCTGGACCAGCAGCACCGCCGTGATCAGGGTCGTCTGGTCGAGGCCCAGCTCCTCCGAGCCGAACACCGAGGCCTGCGAGATCACCGTCTGCACGCCGTCGTTGTAGACCAGATAGGCCAGCAGGAAGGAGAGCGTCAGCGGATGCCGGCGCATGTCCTTCAGGGTCGCCCGCAGCTGACGCCAGCCGCTGCCGACCGAGCCGGCCCGCTCGCCCCCGTCCGCGCGGACGTGCCGGTCGCGCAGCCGCCGCAGCGGGACGAGGGTGAAGGCGCCCCACCACACACCGGCCGAGGCGAGGCAGATCCGGATCGCCTCGCCCTCGGTGAGGCCGAACGAGTCGTGACCCGAGTAGAGGACCAGGTTCAGCACGAGGACCAGCGCGCCGGAGGTGTAGCCGAAGGCCCAGCCGCGCGAGGAGACCGCGTCCCGCTCGTCCGGCTCCGCGATCTGCGGCAGATAGGCGTTGTAGAGCACCATCGACACCGCGAGCGAGGCGTTCGCCACGATCAGCAGGAAGGCGCCCAGGAGGTAGCGCTCGCCCGCGAGGAAGAACATCCCCGCCGTGGCCGCCGCCCCCAGGTACGCCGCCGCCGCGAGCAGTGGCTTCTTCCGGCCCGTACGGTCCGCCACCGCGCCCACCAGCGGCATCACCAGGACCGCGACCACGATCGAGGCCGACACGGCGTACGCGAAGAGCGAGCCGGCCCGCACGGGTATCCCGAGCGGGTGCACGAAGCCCTCCGCGTCGGACGCCGCCCGCGCCACCGAGGTCAGGTACGGGCCGAGGAACACGGTCAGCACGCTCGTCGAGTACACCGAGCACGCGAAGTCGTAGAAGTACCAGCCGCGCTGCTCGCGCCGCCGCTCGGCGGTACCGGCGGCGTACTCCTCCGGTTCGGTGGTGTCTGCGGTCAAGGCCGCGCCCCCTCGCTCGTCCCCGTGATCCGTCGCCGCGCCGGCTCGACGCGCGCTCAGACCCACGCCCCCCGCTCGGTCAGCACCGAGCGCAGCGTCTCCAGATGATCGGTCATGATGCCATCCACGCCCAGGTCCAGGAGAGAGTTCATCCGCTCGGGATCGTTCACCGTCCAGACGTGGACCTGGAGCCCGCGCGCGTGCGCCTCGCGCACGAAACGGCGGTCGACCACCGGGATGCCCGCCTGGCGCTCCGGGACCTGCGCGGCGATCGCACCGACCCGCAGGGCCGCCGGGATGCCGAACGAGCGCAGCCGCAGCCCGATCACCCCGCGCACCCCGTACGAGGTGGCCAGCCGGGGCCCGGCCATCTGCTGGGCCCGCGCCACCCTCGCCTCGGTGAAGGAACCCACGCAGACCCGGTCCCAGGCGCGCATCCTGCGGATGAGGTTCACCAGCGGGTACAGCGCCGACTCGGCCTTGAGGTCCACGTTCCAGCGGGCCTCCGGGAACTCCTCCAGGAGGTCGGCGAAGAGCGGCAGCGGTTCCTTGCCCGCCACGCGGGCCTCGCCGACCGCCGCCCACGGCAGGTCGCGGATCCGGCCCGAGGCGTCCGTGACCCGGTCGAGGGTCGCGTCGTGGAAGGCGACGAGCGCCCCGTCCGCCGTCGTGTGCACATCGGTCTCGAAGTAGCGGTAGCCCGCCGCCGCGGCCAGGCGGAAGGCGGCCGCGGTGTTCTCCAGGCCGTTCGCCGTGCCGCCGCGGTGGGCGAACGCGAGGGGGGAGGGGTGGTCGAGATAGGGGTGGCGTACGCGAGTCACGGGCGCAGTATGGCCTGTCCCGGTGTCTCGGGGGCGACCTGCGGGCGGACGGACGCCACTTCCGGCGAGGCTTCCGGGCCGACGGAATCCGGCTCGGGCACGGCGAACCAGCGCAGGAAGTACTGGGCGAGCGGCCCGATCGCCAGCGCGTACAGGACCGTGCCGACGCCGACCGAACCGCCGAGCACGAAGCCGGTCGCGACGACGGCCACCTCGATCGCCGTCCGCACCAGCCGGATCGACCGGCCGGTGAGCCGGTGCAGACCGGTCATCAGGCCGTCGCGCGGGCCGGGGCCGAACCGCGCCGCGATGTACAGGCCGGTGGCGACCCCGTTGAGGGTGATGCCGAGCACGAGGAGCGGCACCTGTCCGGCCAGGCCGTGGACGTCCGGGACGAGCGCCAGCGTGCCGTCCATGGCGATGCCGATCGCGAAGACGTTGGAGACGGTGCCCAGACCCGGCTTCTGGCGGATCGGGATCCACAGGAGCAGCACCGCCGCCCCGACGATGATCGACACCACGCCGATCGTCAGCCCGGTCTTCTCGGCGAGACCCTGGTGGAGGACGCCCCAGGGCTCCAGGCCGAGCCCGCTGCGCACCAGGAGCGCCGAGCTCACCCCGTACAGCGTCAGACCGACGTACAGCTGGACGAGCCGGCGGGTGAGGTGCCGGCCGTGGAGGCCGGAGGCGATGGACAAGGGATTGCCCCCCAGGGTGGTGGTGGTGGACTGGCTCATGTCACTCTGTGGCGGGGTATCGGGTGCCAACCATGGCCAATTCGATGAAGGTGGACTGATTTCGATGGCTCAGTGGACTTCGGCGGTGGGGCCGGCGCAGCTCGCCCGGCAGCTCCAGGCGCAGCAGCCGCGGCCCGCGGGACCCGGCGCCCGCAAGCCGCCCGCCTACCGCGCCCTCGCCGACGGCATCCGCCTCCTCGTCCTGGAGGGCCGCGTCCCCGTCGCTGCCCGCCTGCCCGCCGAGCGGGAGCTCGCCCTCGCCCTGACCGTCAGCCGCACGACGGTGGCCGCCGCCTACGAGGCGCTGCGGACCGAGGGCTTCCTGGAGTCGCGCCGCGGGGCCGGCAGCTGGACGGCCGTTCCGGCCGGGAACCCGCTGCCCGCGCGCGGCCTCGAACCCCTGCCCCCGGAGGCCCTCGGCTCCCTGATCGACCTCGGCTGCGCGGCGCTGCCCGCGCCCGAGCCCTGGCTCACCCGGGGCGTCCAGGGCGCCCTGGAGGAGCTGCCGCCCTACGCCCACACGCACGGCGACTACCCGGCCGGGCTGCCCGCGCTGCGCCAGACGCTCGCCGACCGCTACACCGCGCGCGGCATCCCCACCATGCCCGAGCAGATCATGGTGACCACCGGGGCCATGGGCGCCATCGACGCCATCTGCCACCTCTTCGCGGGGCGGGGCGAGCGCGTCGCGGTCGAGTCGCCCTCGTACGCGAACATCCTCCAGCTCATGCGGGAGGCCGGCGCCCGGCTCGTCCCCGTCGCCATGTCGGAGGGGCTCGGCAGCTGGGACATGGGCCGCTGGCGCCAGGTCCTGCGCGACGCCGCGCCCCGCCTCGCGTACGTCGTCGCCGACTTCCACAACCCGACCGGCGCGCTGGCGGACGAGGACCAGCGGCGGCAGCTCGTCGACGCGGCCCGCTCGGCCGGCACGGTCCTCGTCGTCGACGAGACCATGACCGAGCTGCACCTCGACGACGACGTGGAGATGCCCCGGCCGGTCTGCGCCTTCGACCCGGCGGGCTCGACGGTCCTGACGGTCGGTTCGGCCAGCAAGGCCTTCTGGGCGGGCATGCGGATCGGCTGGGTCCGGGCCGCGCCCGACGTCATCCGCTCGCTCGTGGCCGCGCGGGCGTACGCGGACCTCGGCACCCCCGTCCTGGAACAGCTCGGCGTGAACTGGCTGATGGGGACCGGCGGCTGGGAGGAGGCCGTGAGCCTCCGGCGCGCGCAGGCACGGGCCAACCGGGACGCGATCGTCACCGCGGTCCGCAGGGAGCTGCCGGAGTGGGAGTTCTCCGTGCCGCGCGGCGGGCTGACCCTCTGGGTCCGCACCGGCGGGCTCTCCGGTTCCCGGCTCGCGGAGGCGGGCGAGCGCGTCGGCGTCCGGGTCCCCTCGGGCCCGCGCTTCGGCGTGGACGGCGCCTTCGAGGGCTTCATCCGGCTGCCCTTCACGGTCGGCGGCCCGGTCGCCGACGAGGCCGCCGCCCGGCTGGCCGCCGCGGCGCGCCTGGTGGAGTCGGGCGCGGCGGGCGGGGGAGTGGAACCGCCCCGTTCGTTCGTCGCGTAGGACACATGCCGAGAGGCCGGTACGGACCTGGGGTCCGTACCGGCCTCTCGGCATGTGAGCGGGGCGCTCAGCCTTCGGCGGCGACCGGAGCGTGGCGGGGTGCGGGGCCCGGATCCGGCGCGAGGCGCGGGGCCGGGTCGGGGGCCGCGGCCGGGACCGCACCGACCGCCATCGTCTTCACCGTCTCGACCGACACGGTGTCGACGGCCAGGGTGCCGACCGCCAGGGTGTCGACGGCCAGGTTGCCGTCCGCCGGGGTGTCGACGGCCAGGGCCTCGACCGGCGCCCGGCGTTCGGGGAGGAGCGCGAGGACGGCCTGGCGGTGCGACTCGCTCGTGGCGTCGTCGTACGGGTCGGGCGTCGCCGGCACCTGGAGCCGCAGGACCGGGCCCGTGCCGAGGCGTGCGTAGCCCCGGCCCGGCGGCACCTGGGGCGTCGGCGTGGTGTGCGGCGCGGAGCCGAGGACCGACTCGATCTGCTCGGGGGTGGCGGGACCGAGCACGATCCGCGCGCGGGTGTGGGTCCGTACGGTCTCGCTCAGCGTGTCCGCGCTGTCGAACTGCTCCGCCACCACCACCGTGACCTGTGCCGCGCGCCCGTGCCGCAGCGGCACCTGGAGCAGCTCCTGCGGGTCGGGGCGGCCGTCGGCGGCGGCGAGGTGGCCGAGGATGCCCGGCCGGTCGAGGAGGATCCACAGCGGCCGCCGGGTGTCCTCCGGCGCGGGATGACCCGCCTGCCGGGCGCGGTTGGCGGCGATCAGCCGCCGCTCCGTCTCGTGCGCCGCCCATTCCAGGCTGGCCAGGGCGCCGGAGAGCCCGCACTCGACGGCGAGGACCCCGTCGCGGCCGGTCAGGCAGGCGTACTCGCCGGTGCCGCCGCCCTCGACGATCAGCACGTCGCCGTGCGGCAGGGCCTGGAGCGCGATCGAGCGCAGTAGGGAGGTGGTGCCGCTGCCCGGCTGGCCCACGGCCAGCAGGTGCGGCTCGGAGGAGCGGGGGCCCGTGCGCCAGACCACGGCCGGCGCGTCCTCCGTGGCGTCCGCCGCGACGACGGGCACGGTCCGCTGCACGGCGTCCTCGTCGGTGAAGCCGAGGACGGTCTCGCCCGGCACGGTCACGAAGCGCTGGGCGGCGATGGTGGTGGGCAGGGCGGGCAGGACGCTCATGACGAGCCGGTTGCCCTCCTCGTCCCAGTCGAAGTGGTACTCGCGGCCGCGCCCCGACTTGGCGTGCAGCAGCTGCTCGATGCGGGCGCGCGCGGTGGGTTCTCCGTCGGTGAAGTACGGGGGGTACGCGATCCTCAGCCGGGTGAGCCGCCCGTCGTCGTCGAAGGCGTACTCCCCGAAGGCGCCGCTCCAGTCGCCGCCGTGGGCGAAGAGCGGGGAGGGGTCGTCGGGGACGGAGAAGTACGGCACGAGGGCCTCGTACAGGCCCTTGAGCCGCGCGATCTCCGCGTCGTCGGGCCCGGTCTTCACGACCGGGCGTTCGCGCCCCTTCCACGCGGCGGCGCCCATGAGCGTGACGAGCGCGAGCAGCGGCCCGTACGGCACGAGGGCGACGACCAGGACACAGGCCGCGACCAGGAGCAGCGTGGGACCGCGCCGCTCCTTGGGGGTCGCGGCCCACTTGGCGCGCGCGGTCGCGGCCAGCTTCCGCAGACCACGGGAGACCGTGATCAGCGGCTGGAGCACGTCGGTGGCGCTGTCGGCGGCCGTGCGCGCGATCTCTCGGCTACGAGCGATCTGCGCGCTGCCGCTGCTCAGAATGCGGGGGAGTGGTCGCCGGGCCACGTCGTACTCCTGTGTGTCGTGGAAGGGGCTGGGGGAGGGGGCAGGGGCAGGAATCCCCCTCGGGCGTCAGAACTTGATTCCGCCCAGGAGACCGGCGAGGCTCTGCCCGCCCGCCGTGATGCTGGGGGCGATGGCGGTGCCCGCGAGGTAGAAGCCGAACAGAGCGCTGACGAGGGCGTGCGAGGCCTTCATCCCGTCCTTCTTGAAGAACAGGAAGCAGATGATGCCGAGCAGGACCACGCCTGAGATGGACAGGATCATTTGGTGTTCTCCTGGTTGAGGGGACAGTCACCATGAGTCCTTCCAGGTTCACAGCAAGTATCTATGTGACTAAAGGTGCATTAGAGTGAAATTCCCCCGATTTCACTGCACCGGCTCAAGGCGGATGCCTCGCCGGGTGGCGAAATCGCGGCGCTGCGCTAGGGACAGGCCGTCCGGATCGCGGTGATCTTTGCCTCAATGGGGCGCGGTCGTGTCGCCCGACGGGCAGTACCCTGTCGATTCACTCGTACGGCCGCGCTTGCCGTGCGCAGGTCATCACTGCAGGAGAGAGGCGGTTCCACCCGATGAGCGAGACTCCGGACCCCGAGGTCATCGAGCTGGCGTCCAAGGTCTTCGACCTCGCACGCACGGGGGACGCCGACGCCCTGGCCGCCTACGTCGACGCGGGCGTCCCGGCGAACCTCACCAACGACAAGGGCGACTCCCTCGTCATGCTCGCCGCCTACCACGGCCACTCCGCCGCGGTCTCGGCCCTCCTGGAGCGCGGTGCCGACGCCGACCGCGCCAACGACCGCGGCCAGACCCCGCTCGCGGGCGCCGTCTTCAAGGGTGAGGACGCCGTCATCCGCGCGCTGCTCGCCGGCGGCGCGAATCCGGAGTCCGGGACTCCGTCCGCCGTCGACACCGCCCGCATGTTCGGCAAGACCGAACTCCTGGAGCTCTTCGGATCCCGGTGAACGGGTACTGAACCCCAGGTGAGAGCAGCGTCGTAAATGTGGTCGCGGTGGCGAAATGGGTGGGTCATCATGACGTCGGGCCCGGCGGACCGGGCCACCGACGAGAGGCAGAGGAAGATGGTCACTGGCAAGCGCAGGACGACGAGCGGCCCGACATGTTGCCGCACGGCCTAGGCGTACAGAGATGTATCGCCTGACCCGGGTCATCCCGGTCTTCCCCGGTCGTGTCGACAGCTTGATGTGAGGCGTCTTCCATGTTCGATCCAGTCATAGCGCCGAGCGGCACCCTGCTCGGCCTGCTGCAGAGGGGCCGCGGCGACGGCACCCTGCACGCCCTTGCCGCACCACGCGCCGAGGCCCTCGCGGCCCTCGGCCACTGCGTTCTCTCCGACCCCCGCCACGACTGGCAGGTCGAGAACCGCTCCCTCTACTACGCCCGTCTCTACCTGGACCTCCACGGCGGTCTCGACGAGATCGAGGCGCACCTCTTCGGTGCCGAGGACCACCTCGACCCCGAGGAGTCCAGGACCGGGCTCGCGCTCGCCGTCCTGGGGCACCTCGCCTCCTACGGACGCCAGGACGCCCTGCTCATGCTCCGGCGCTACGCGGCGACCGGCGCGAACTGGGCCTGGGCCCTGGACGAGCTGGCCCTGCGTGACGACGACGCCGGGCTGCGCGGACTCGCCCTGCCCGTGCTCGCCCGTTTCCCGGCCGGCCCGGCGGGCGACGCCGAGCTGGCGGGCGTCGTCCGGGACGCCTTCGAGCCCCGGCCCTGGCGCCTGTGGGCCGAGGACCAGCGGGACGCCGTCGGCGCCCGGGTCAGGGCCGCCCAGGAACAGGGCTCCTTCGACCGCTGGCAGCGCCAGATGCGCCCCGCCGGGCCCCGCCCCGGCTGGAGCGTGCGGGCCGTCCTCGACTGGGCCCAGGAGGGGTACGAGCGAGGTGCCGTCCTCGACGGCCCCGCCGCCCGCTGCCTCGCCGCCGTGGCCGGTCCCGAGGACCGTCCCGAGCTCCTCGCCGCCGCCCGCGACGGATCGCCGGGGGCGCGTGGCGCCGCCCTCCACCACCTCGCCGCGTCACGGGACCCCGCCGTCCTCGACCTCGTGGAGGCAGCCGTCGACGGCGGTTCCCGCCCGGTCGCCGAGGCCGCCGTCGCCGCCTACCGGCGGATGTGCGGCGAGGACGCCGTCGCCCGCGCCCGCGCGTGGGTCCGGCGGACCGACGAGCTCGGCGCGGCCGCCGCCGAGGTCCTCGCCTGCCGCGGCACGGCGCAGGACGCCGGCCTCGTCCTCGGGGCGCTGCGCGGGACCATCCGCTCCGCCGGCCCCGACGCCCCCCAGCTCGCCGTCCTCGTCGACGGAGTGGGCCGGCTCGACATCGCCTGCGCGGCGCCCGTGCTCCGCCACGTCTACCGCGAGACGGCCTCCTCCCAGCTGCGCGGCCGGGTGGCGCGCGCCCTCGCGGCCACCGATCCCACCTTCGCGACCGGCTTCGCCGTCGAATGCCTCTGGGACTGCGAGGAGACCACCCGCGAGGTGGCCGCCCAGCACGCCGAGACCGGCGACGTACGGGTCGCCGAGCGACTTCGACGCCTCGCCGCCGATCCGGCCGAGGAAGCCGAGGTCCAGACCGCGGTGCGCAACCGGATAGGACCGGACCTCCAGGTCTGACCCCGTTCCCGTTCCGGTTCCTGTTCCAGACCTGACCCCTCCCCAGGCCTGACCGGACCGGACCATCCCTCCCGTCGCCCGGACCCCGGGGCGGCGCGGCCTGCGGCGGAGACCCCGCCGATCGTGGCCCCGCCCCGGGCGTCCGGAGACGGGACGGGACGCCGTGCGGCCCGCGCGGCGAAACGCTCATGGGACGTTCCCCCGCCGTCCAGATCGACGTCGGCGGGTACACGCCAAGCGGGACGACAACACCCGTATGCGTGTCGTCATCGTCACAGAATTCTTCCCTCCCGATGTCAACGGTGTGGCGCACTGCGCCCTCCAGACCGCGCGCCACCTCGTCCGCCGGGGCCACGTCCCGCTCGTCATCGCCCCCGCCGTCGCCGACCCGGCCGCGGACGCCGACGCCCCCTGCGCCGTCGTCCGCGTGCCCTCCTTGCCCCTGCCCGGCTATCCCCAGGTCAGAGTCGCCCTGCCCAGCCGCCGCGTCGCCGCCGCCATCGCCGCGCACCGCGCCGACCTCGTCCACCTCGCCGGACCCTTCGTCCTCGGGGTGCGCGGCATGACAGCCGCCGCCCGGCTCGGCATCCCCGCCGTCGCCGTCTACCAGACCGACCTCGCCGGCTACGCCCGTACGTACGTGGGCGCCGGCGAAGGCGCCGCCTGGCGCCGGCTGCGCGCCGTCCACGGCGCGGCCGACCGTACCCTCGCCCCGTCGTCCGCCGCCGTGCGCGACCTGGAGGCCCACGGCATCCGACGCATCCGGCTCTGGGGGCGCGGCGTGGACACCGACCGCTTCCGCCCCGACCTGCGCGACGACGGGCTGCGCCGCGAACTCGCCCCCGGCGGCGAACTCCTCGTCGGCTACATAGGCCGCCTCGCGCCGGAGAAGCGCGTGGACCTGCTCGCGGGCACACACGGCATACCGGGCGTCCGGACCGTCGTCGTCGGCGACGGGCCCAGCGAGGCGGGGCTGCGGGCGGCCCTGCCGGAGGCCCGGTTCCTGGGCCGCCGCACCGGCGACGACCTCGCCCGGATCTTCGCCTCGCTCGACGTCTTCGCCCACACCGGCCCGTACGAGACGTTCTGCCAGACCGTCCAGGAGGCCATGGCCAGCGGGGTCCCGGTGATCGCCCCGGCCGCCGGCGGGCCCCTGGACCTGATCGACCACGGGCGCACCGGACTCCTCGTACCGCCCGGCGACCCGGACGCCCTGCGGGAGGCCGTCACCTCGCTCGCCGCGGACCCGGAGCTGCGCGCCGCCTACGGCCTGGCCGGCCGGGCCGCCGTCGCGGGCCGCACCTGGGAGGCGCTCGGCGACGAGCTGATCGGCCACTACCAGGAGGTCCTGCGCGAGCGGACGGCGGTGGCGGCGTGAACGGCGCTGGTACGGCTATGGGAAGCGGCGAGGCCACCGGCACTCGTACGGCTCCGGGAAGCGGCGAGGCCACCGGCCCTCGTACGGCTCCGGGAAGCAGGGGCGGGCTCCGGATCGTGCGGCTCGCCAACTTCGTGACCGCCACCTCCGGCGGCCTGCGCACCGCCCTCGACCAGCTGGGCCGCGGCTACCTCGCCGCCGGGCACGACCCCGTCCTCGTCGTCCCCGGCGACGTCGCGAGCGACCACCGCACCGAGCAGGGCCGGGTCATCACCCTCCCCGGGCCCGTCCTGCCCGGCACCGGCGGCTACCGCGTCCTCGCCGACCGGCGCCGGATCGCGCGCCTCCTCGACGAGCTCGCCCCCGACCGGATCGAGGTGTCGGACCGCACGACCCTGCGCTGGACGGGGGAGTGGGCACGCCGCGCCCGGGTGCCGTCGGTGATGGTCTCGCACGAGACGGCGGACGGGGTGCTGCGTACCTGGGGCGTTCCCCCCGCGCTCGCCGCCCGCGCGGCGGACCGGCTCAACCGCCGTACGGCCTGGGCCTTCGCCCGGATCGTCTGCACCACGGAGTGGGCGGAGCGCGAGTTCGTACGGATCGGGGCGCGCAACGTCGTACGGGCTCCGCTCGGCGTGGACCTGGAACGGTGCCGGCCCGGCCGCCGCAGCACCGTGCTGCGCGCCCGGTACGCGGACGGGGAACGGGTGCTCCTGGCGCTGTGCTCGCGCCTCTCCGTCGAGAAGCGGCCCGGCACGGCCCTGGACGCCCTCGCGGAGCTCCGGGGCGCCGGGGTACGGGCGGCGCTGGTCGTCGCGGGCGACGGGCCCCTGCGGGGCGCCCTGGAGCGGCGGGCGCGCGAGCGGTGCCTCCCGGTGAGGTTCCTCGGGCACGTCGCCGACCGGGAGGCCCTCGCGGACCTCCAGGCCGCGGCGGACGTGTGCCTGGCCCCGGGGCCCGCCGAGACGTTCGGCCTCTCCGCCCTGGAGGCCCTCGCCTGCGGGACGCCGGTCGTCGTCAGCGCCTCCTCCGCCCTCCCGGAGGTCGTCGGGTCCGCGGGCGCCGTGGCCGCCGACACTCCGGAGGCCTTCGCGGAGGCGGTACGGGGGGTGCTGGCCGTTCCCGAGGCCGTCCGGCGCGCGGGCGCACGCGCGCGTGCGGAGGGATTCACCTGGGACCGGTCGGTGGCGGCCTTCCTCCAGGCCCACGACGCACTGCCCTCGGCCGGTCCGTCCCCGGTCCCGTCTCCCGGTCCGTCCCCGGTCCCGTCTCCCGTTCCGCCTCCGGTCCCGAATCCTTCCCCGTCCGGCGCCTCTTGGCTCTCGCCTCCGCAGGAGGCACGCCGATGAAGGGGGAGCCCATGGAGGCGACGGCTCCTCCGACGGCGGCCGAGGCAGCGCCCGGCCCCTTTCGGTTCGCCGTGCTCGGCGACTCGTTCAGCGAGGGCGTCGGCGACCGCGTGAACGGGACCTGGCGCGGGTGGGCGCCCCTGCTCGCGGACGGGCTCGCGGCCGGGGGACGGGAGACGGCGTTCCTGAACCTCGCCGTCGGCGGCGCCCTCAGCCGGGACGTCGACGAGGACCAGCGGCCCCGGGCCCTCGCCTTCCGGCCGCACCTCGCCTCCGTGGTCGTCGGCGTCAACGACACCCTGCGCCAATCCTTCGACATCGAGCTGCTCGCCCGCCGCCTCGACCGCGTCCTCGCGGACCTCGACGCCGCCGGAGCCGTCCTCCTGACCGCCTGCCTGCCCGACCCCGGGCGCATGCTCGGCCTGCCGCCGCCCCTGGCCCGCCCCCTCGCCCGCCGCCAGCGCTCCGTCAATTCCGTCGTCCACGCCCTGTCCGACCGGTACGACGCGGTCCACCTCCACCTCGCCGACACCGCCTGGACCAAGAACCGCGCCCTGTGGAGCGCCGACCGGCTCCACCCGGGCGAACGCGGCCACCGAGCCGTCGCCGCGGGCTTCCACCGGCTCCTGGCCGCCCGCGGGCTGGCCCACGGCAGACCGCCCGCGCGGGAGCCAGGACAACCGCCGCCGACCCGGGCGGAGGCCCTGCACTGGCTCGCCACCGCAGGGACCGGCTGGGCGCTGCGCCGCAGCCGCGACCTGCTCCCGCAGCTGCTCCTGCTCGCCGGCGCCGAACTCCGCCATTGGGCCGACGGTTCCGGCACCGGGCCCCTCGACGCGCGCGCGGATGCCGCCCTCGCCGCCGCGCTCACGGCCACAATGGGGAGATGAACGGGCGCTGGGAGTTCTGGATCGACCGGGGCGGCACCTTCACCGACGTCGTCGGACGGCGGCCCGACGGACGGCTCGTCACCCGCAAGCTGCTCTCGCACGACCCCGGGCGCCACCAGGACGCCGCCGTCGCCGGGATCCGCGCGCTCCTCGGCCTCGGCCCCGGCGAACCCGTCCCCGCCGACCGGATCGCCGTCGTCAAGATGGGCACCACCGTCGCCACCAACGCCCTCCTGGAGCGGCGCGGCGAACCGACCCTCCTCCTCGTCACCGAGGGCTTCCGCGACGCCCTGCGCATCGCCTACCAGAACCGCCCCCGCCTCTTCGACCGGCACATCGTGCTGCCCGAGGCGGTGTACGCGCGCGTGGCCGAGGTCCCGGAACGCGTCGACGCCCACGGCCGCCTCGTCCGCCCCCTGGACGCGACCGCCGTCGCCGAGGAACTCGCCGCCGCCCACCGGGACGGGTTCCGCTCCGTCGCCGTCGTCCTGCTCCACGGCTACCGCCACCCCGCCCACGAGACCCGGATCGCCGAGGCCGCGAGGGCCGCCGGATTCACACAGGTCAGCTGCTCGCACGAGGTCAGCCCGCTCATCAAACTGATCCCGCGCGGCGACACCACCGTCGTCGACGCCTACCTCTCCCCGATCCTGCGCCGGTACGTCGACGAGGTCGCCCGGGAACTGGCCGGGATCCGCCTCATGTTCATGCAGTCCAACGGCGGACTGCGCGAGGCGGCCCACTTCCGGGGCAAGGACGCCGTCCTGTCCGGACCGGCCGGCGGCGTCGTCGGTATGGCCCGCACCTCGGCGCAGACGGGACACGAGCGGGTCATCGGCTTCGACATGGGCGGCACGTCCACGGACGTCTCGCACTACGCGGGCGCCTTCGAGCGCGAACTCGGCACCCAGGTCGCCGGGGTGCGCATGCGGGCACCGATGATGAGCATCCACACCGTCGCGGCGGGCGGCGGCTCCGTCCTCCACTACGACGGCCGCCGCTACCGCGTGGGCCCCGACTCGGCGGGCGCCGTCCCCGGCCCCGCCTGCTACCGCCGCGGCGGCCCGCTCACCGTCACCGACGCCAACGTCATGCTCGGCCGCGTCCAGCCCGCCCACTTCCCCGCCGTGTTCGGCGAGAGCGGCGACCGGTCCCTGGACGCCGAGGTCGTACGGGAGCGGTTCACGGAACTCGCCGGGGAGATCGGCGGCGGGCGGACGCCTGAGGAGGTCGCCGCGGGCTTCCTGGAGATCGCCGTCCTGAACATGGCCAACGCCGTCAAGAAGATCTCCGTCCAGCGCGGCCACGACGTCACCCGCTACGCCCTCACCAGCTTCGGCGGCGCCGGCGGCCAGCACGCCTGCGCCGTCGCCGACGCCCTGGGCGTCGACACCGTCCTCGTCCCCCCGCTGGCCGGCGTGCTCTCCGCGTACGGCATCGGGCTCGCCGACGCCACGGCCATGCGGGAGCGGTCCGTCGAGGCCGAGCTCGACGCCCCCGGCACCCACGCGCGCGTGACGGCCCTCTGCGCCGAACTCGCCGAGCGGACGCGTGAGGAGCTGCGCGCCGACGGACTGCCGGACGAGGCGATCACCACGCACGCGCGCGTGCTCCTGCGCTACGCGGGGACGGACGCGAGCCTCCCCGTCGACCTCGCTCCCGCCGAATCGATGAAAACCGAGTTCACGGCCGTTCACAGGTCGCGATACGCGTTCACCATGGACAAGCCGGTCGTCGTCGAGGCGGTCTCCGTGGAGGCCGTCGGCCGCGCGGGGCCGCACGGCCCCGTCCTCGTCGACGCCGGCGAGCGGACGGGCCCCCTCGCCCCCCGGACCACCGTCCGGATGCACAGCGGCGGCACGCCCCACGACACCCCGCTCCACCGGCGCGAGGACCTGCGGCCAGGCGACACCGTCGACGGCCCCGCCCTCCTCGCCGAGGCCGACGCCACGACCGTCGTCGACAGCGGCTGGCGCGCCACCGCGACCGACGGCGGACACCTCCTCCTGCACCGCGTCACCCCGCGCCCCGCGCGCGTGGCGGCCGGGACGGACGTGGACCCGGTCCTCCTGGAAGTCTTCAACAACCTCTTCATGGCCATCGCCGAACAGATGGGCGTGCGCCTGGAGAACACCGCCCACTCGGTCAACATCAAGGAACGCCTCGACTTCTCCTGCGCGCTCTTCGACGCCGAGGGCAACCTCATCGCCAACGCGCCCCACATCCCCGTCCACCTCGGCTCCATGGGCGAGTCCATCAAGGAGGTCCTGCGGCGCCGCGGGGGCGACCTGCGGCCCGGCGACGTGTACGCCGTCAACGACCCGTACCACGGCGGCACCCATCTGCCCGACGTCACCGTCGTGACCCCGGTGTTCGGTGACACGGGCGACGACCTCCGCTTCCTGGTCGCCTCCCGCGGCCACCACGCCGAGATCGGCGGCATCACCCCCGGCTCCATGCCCGCCTTCAGCCGCACCGTCGAGGAGGAGGGCGTCCTCTTCGACAACTGGCTGCTCGTCCGGGACGGCCGGCTCCGCGAGGCCGAGACCCGGGCCCTGCTCACCGGCGCCCGCCACCCCTCCCGCGACCCCGACACCAACATCGCCGACCTGCGCGCCCAGATCGCCGCCAACGAGAAGGGCGTCGAGGAACTGCGCAGGACCGTCGACGAGTTCGGCCTCGACGTCGTCCAGGCCTACATGCGGCACGTCCGCGCCAACGCCGAGGAATCCGTCCGCCGCCTCGTCGCCCGCCTCCACGACGGCGCGTACCGCTACGAGACCGACAGCGGCGCGATCATCGCCGTCGAGGTCCGCGTCGACCGCGAACGCCGCTCCGCCGTCGTCGACTTCACCGGCACCTCCCCGCAGCTCCCCGGCAACGCCAACGCGCCCACGTCCGTCGTCATGGCCGCCGTCCTGTACGTCTTCCGCACCCTCGTCGACGAGGACATCCCGCTCAACAGCGGCTGCCTGGAGCCCCTGGAGATCCGCGTCCCGCCCGGCTCCATGCTCGCGCCCGTCCACCCCGCCGCCACCGTCGCCGGGAACGTCGAGACCTCCCAGGCCGTCACGGGCGCGCTGTACGCGGCCCTCGGCGTCCAGGCCGAGGGCTCCGGCACCATGAACAACGTCACCTTCGGCAACGCGCGCGTGCAGTACTACGAGACCGTCGCCAGCGGCTCGGGCGCGGGGGACGGCTTCGACGGAGCCGACGCCGTCCAGACCCACATGACCAACTCCCGGCTCACCGACCCCGAGGTCCTGGAGTGGCGCCACCCGGTCCGCGTCGACGCCTTCGCGGTACGGGAGGACGGCGGCGGGCGCGGCCGGTGGCACGGCGGCCACGGGGTCGAGCGCCGCATCCGCTTCCTGGAGCCGATGACGGTGGCCCTCCTCACCGGACACCGCCGGGTCCCGCCGTACGGGATGGCAGGCGGCGAGCCGGGCGCCCTCGGCGAGAACCTCGTGGAACGCGCCGACGGCACCGTCGAACACCTCGGCGGCGCCGCGACGGCCGACCTCGGCGCCGACGACGTCCTGGTCGTGCGCACCCCCGGCGGCGGTGGCTACGGCCCGCCGCCACCCGGCCCGTGAAGCCCCCCGCTCAGCGCACCGGAACGAACCGCACCGGCGTCCCCGGCACCGCCTGCGCGACCGCGCCCAGGTCGGCCTCCCGGACCACCGCCACCACCGGGTAGCCGCCCGTCGTCGGATGGTCCGCGAGGAAGACGACCGGGCGCCCGTCCGGCGGCACCTGGACCGCGCCCAGGACCATGCCCTCGCTCGCCAGCTCACCCGGCCGGGCCCGGTCGAGGGCCGGCCCTTCGAGCCGCAGCCCGATCCGGTTGCTCGCCGACGACACCCGGTACGCGCGCGTGGCGAAGGTGCGCAGCGCGTCGGCGGTGAACCAGTCGTCGCGCGGACCGAGCCGCACCCGCAGGACGAGCTCCTCCGGAGGGCCCGGCCAGGGCGGGGCGTCGACCGGCGTCCGTACGGCCGTGTCCGCGCCCAGCGGCAGCACCGCGTCCTCCGCGAGCGGCGCCGGGCCGAGCCCGGACAGCAGGTCGGTGGAGCGGCTGCCGAGCACCGGTTCGACGGCGACCCCGCCGCCGAACGCCACGTACGAGCGCAGCCCGCGCACGGCCGCGCCGATCTCCAGGAGGGACCCGGCCGGCACCCGGACCGCCGTCCCCCAGGCGGCGGGGCGCCCGTCCACCCGGACCGGGCAGGGCGCGCCGCCCACCGCGACGGTGACCGCGCACCGGGGCCGCAGGGCGCACCCGTCGACGGTGGTCTCCAGGACCGCCGCGCCCTCGGAGCCGCCGACATTGCCGACGAGCCGGTTGAGGAGCCGTACGGCACCCGGGTCGAGGGCTCCCGAGCGGGGCACGCCGAGATGGGCGTACCCCGTGCGCCCCAGGTCCTGCACGGTGGTGAGCGCCCCGGCCCGGACCACGGCGAAGGCCCGGTCCGTCATCGCCGCCCGCCCTTCGCCCCGGCCACCGTGAACCGCACCCGGGTGCCGGGCGTCAGCAGTGCGGCGGGCTCCCGCCCGGTGTCCCAGAGCACCGCGTCCGTGGTGCCGATCAGCTGCCAGCCGCCGGGGGAGGAGCGCGGGTACACGCCCGTGTACGGCCCGGCGAGGGCGACCGACCCGGCCGGGACGGCGGTGCGCGGAGTGGCCCGTCGCGGCACCCCGTACCGCTCGCCGAGACCCGTCAGATAGCCGAAGCCCGGCGCGAACCCGCAGAAGGCGACCCGGAACTCGGTCTCCGTGTGGAGGCGCACCGCCTCCTCGACGGACATCCCCCACAGCGCGGCGACCTCCGCCAGATCGGGCCCGTCGTAACGGACCGGCACCTCCACCGCCTCGCCCACGCGCGCGGGGAGGGCCCCCACCTCCCAGCCGTCCAGCTCGGCCGCGAGCCGGGCCGGGTCCGCCACCCCGTCGAGCAGCACCGTCCGCGCGGCCGGCACGATCTCCCGTACGGCGGGGAGCACCCCCGCCGCCCGCCGGCGCAGCAGCTCGGCGTGGAACGCCTCCGTCTCCGCCCCGCCGGCCAGCTCCACGAGGAGCGCCCGATCGCCCACGCGCAGCGTCCGCAGGCTCACGCGAAGGCCTCCACCCGGACCCCGGACGCCTCCAGGCCCTCCCGGACCCGGCGGGCGAGGCCCACCGCCCCGGGCGTGTCCCCGTGCAGGCACAGCGACCGGGCCCGTACGGCGACGGAGCTCCCGCAGTGCGCCGTCACGACCCCGGCCCTGGCCATCGCCACCGAGCGCTCCACGACCTCGGCCGGATCGCTGACGACGGCCCCTTCCTGCCCCCGGGGCAGCAGGGAGCCGTCCGCCCGGTAGGCCCGGTCGCCGAAGGCCTCGGGGACGACCGGGAGCCCGGCCTCCGCCGCGGCTTCGTGCAGCCGGGAGCCCGGCAGCCCCAGGACGGGCAGGGTCCGGTCGGCGAGCAGGACGCCCTCGACGACAGCCGCCGCCTGCTCCTCGTCCCGGACGACCCGGTTGTACAGCGCCCCGTGCGGCTTCACGTACGCCACGCGCGAGCCCGCCGCCCGGGCGAAGACCTCCAGGGCGCCGATCTGGTACGCCACTTCGGCGGCCAGCTCCGCCGCCGGGACGTCCATCGAGCGCCGCCCGAAGCCGGCCAGGTCCCGGTAGGACACCTGGGCCCCGATCCGCACCCCCCGCTCCGCCGCGAGCTCGCAGACGCGCCGCATCGTGGCCGCGTCCCCGGCGTGGAAACCACAGGCGACGTTGGCGCTGGTGACGACGGAGAGCAGCCGCTCGTCGTCGGTCAGCGTCCAGCGGCCGAATCCCTCGCCGAGATCGGCGTTGAGGTCGATCGAAGCCCCGGTCATGTGGCGCTTCCCTTCTCACCTGGTCGTGCGGTGTCGTCAACGTAGAGGATTGTTCAACAATCCAACAAGAGGCGTGTTGTCGCCGACCCCGTTCCTGCGGTTGACTCGGCGGCCGGCGGCCGGCGGCGGAAGGGAAGAGGCGCTGTGGACGTGAGTGGCGTGAGTGAGGCCGGAGGCCTGGCGGACGACCGTGCGCTGCTCGGGCGGACGAGCACGGCGGAACGGGTCGCGGACATCCTGCGGACCCGGATCGCGGAGGGCTACTTCCCGCCCGGCGCACGGCTCTCCGAGGAGAGCATCGGCGGCGCCCTCGGCGTGTCCCGCAACACGCTCCGCGAGGCCTTCCGGCTCCTCACCCACGAGCGCCTCCTCGTCCACGAACTCAACCGCGGGGTCTTCGTCCGCGTCCTCGCCGTGGGTGACGTCGACGACATCTACCGCACCCGGCGGCTCGTCGAATGCGCCGTCGTCCGGGGCCTCGGGCAGCCGCCGTACGCCGTCGACGGCCTCGTCGCCGCCGTCGCGGAGGGCGAGAGCGCGGCCCGCACCGACGACTGGCAGGGCGTCTCCACGGCCAACATCCACTTCCACCGCGAACTCGTCGCTCTCGCGGGCAGCCCGCGCACCGACGAACTGATGCGCGGCGTCCTCGCCGAACTCCGGCTCGCCTTCCACGTCGTGGCCGACCCGCGCGCGCTCCACGAGCCCTACCTCCTGCGGAACCGGGAGATCCTGGACGCCCTGCGCACCGGTGAGCAGGCCTCCGCCGAGCGCCTCCTCGCCCGCTACCTCGACGACTCCCGCGCCCGCGTCGCCGCCGCCTACGCCCGGGCCGTGGACGAACCGGAGGGCTCCTGACCGCCCCGGCGGCGGCCTCCAGGAGCCCGGTCGCATCTGCGCCGTTTCGACCGTTGTCAGTTCGAGGACCTAATCTGTCCACCGTGACTTCGCCTGCCTCGACGGACCTCGCTCCGCCCCAGCTCAGCGCGGCGCCGCGGCCCGCGCAGGGTCCGGCCGCCGACGAAGGGCTCGCGCGGCGCCTCCGCGCGCTCGCGTGCACCGCCCCGCTGCACGACCTCGACGCGCGCAAGGCGAACCTCGCCGGCGAGTACACGGTCTACGCGATGGCCGAGGTGGCCCTCTCCGCGATCGACCTCGTCACCCTCAACATGGACTTCGACACCGGCGCCGACCACGAGCAGATAGTGGCCAGGCTGCTGCCCCGCGTCGCCGCCCAGGCCCCCTCCCGCCCCGCCGCCGAGCACGAGCGCGTGGCCCGCTGGGTCCTGGAGAACCTGATCAACGTCGGCAGCGTCGACCGGGGCTTCCGCGCCGTCTACGGCACCTTCGGCACCGACGGGATCTACGTCCGCAGGGACTACGACTTCAAGCTCATCGAAGAGGTCCCCGGCTACGGGGGCGGCGTCTACCTCCGCACCACCGACGAAGCGGTCAACGTCCTGGTCGGCGCCCTCGACACCGACGTCACCAGCGCCCAGATCGCCGCCGAGGTGAAGCTGGAGGTCCTCATCAGCCGGGGCCGCCTCGCCGACGCCCAGCTCGCCGCCGAGCAGGCGCGGTACCGGACCGTGCAGTACGCCGAGTCCCTCCGCAAGACCCTGGAGGCCACCCGGCGCAACGTCCGTGCCGTGGACTGGCTCCAGGCGGTCCCGGACATGATCGACGAGGCGCTCGACCACGTGGCCGACCGCTACCGCCACGAGAACGCTATCCTCACCAACATCCGCAAGGCCCGCGACGAGGCCGAGGACCACGAGCACAAGCGCCGCGCCGCCGAGCTCGTCGACATCGTCAAGGACTGCATCCGGCGCCACACGCAGCTCCAGTCCCGCCTCCTTGAGGCCGGGCCGCTCTTCCGCGCCGAACAGGACCGGCAGGCCTTCGCGGCCCCCACCGCGTACACCGGCCTCGACCTGTACGGACAGCTCGTCGCCCCGATCCTGCCGCTCCCCGTCGAGCAGGCCGGCCGGGTCACCGACGCCTTCTTCGCCCACGGCACCGGACTGCGCACCCCCGCCTCCGTCCGCCTCGGCGACCTCGTCGACATGCTCCTCACCCCGCCCGTCGAGCGCGAGCACCTCGGCGCGGAGATGCCCGAGCCCGACCTCATCGCCACCCCCGACGACTCCCGCTTCAGCGAGGAGCAGCTCGCGAGCGCCATGCGCCTGCTCGACCTGGAGCACGACGCCCCGCGCCGCCTCTCCGGCCTGCTGGCCGAGGCCCGACGCCTCGACGACGACCTGCCCTACCTCGTCGCCCTGCTCGCCGTGCACGCGGCCAGCCCGCCCGTCGGCACGGCCTACCGCCAGGGCGAGGAGCGCCTCCTCTTCGCCGTCGACGACGGCACCCCGCTCGACGACCCCGAGTTCGGCGGCGCCGACCTCATCGTCGGTACGGCCCTCCTCGACGCGGTGGGCATGGCCGCCGACCGCTCGGAGGCGACGTGACCGTCACCCCGATCACCACCGGCACGACCGCACCGGAGCCGGGCGCGCGGCAGGAGCCCCCCACGGCCCCCACGGCCGCCCCCACGGTCCCGGGGGCCCGGACGGACTCGGACGGAACCTCGACCGAGCCGTCGTCGGTACGAGAGACGTCCGCGACCGAACCGTCCACGTCCTCGGTGGCCGAACCGTCCACGTCCTCGATGGCCGAGCCGGCCCCGGCCGACGGGCCGACCGGCGCCACGGCCGTACCCGGCCCCAGGCCGGAGACGGCCGCGCCCGGGAAGCAGTCCGAGCAGGACCCGCGGCCGGACCCCGGGCAGCACCCCGAGGCAGACGGCCGGCCGGAACCCGAGCCGGACCGTCCTGGCACGGGCGGGACCCGTGCCGAAGCCGGACCGCGGGTGCGGGCCGTGCTCGTGGACCGGCCCGGTGGCCCGCGCGGCGAGACCGGGGCCGAGCCCCCGAGGGAGCCCGGCACGAAGCCCCGGCTCGGAGCCGTACCGGCCGCGGAGCCGTCCCGTGCCGACGCCGCCTCCCGGCGCCGGAGCGTCCCGACCGTGCGCGCCGTGCGGCTCACGGCGGAGCCGGTCACGCCCGCCCGCCGCCCCGCGCCCGCGCAGGCGGCCGTCACGCCCGTACCGCTGCCCCTGCCCCGACCCGTCACCGACGACGTACCGCCCGAGAGCCGCACCGAGGAGCCCCAGCCGTGAGCGAAACCCACGCCGAGTACGCCGACGCGTGGAGCGAGCAGGAGCCCGCGCACCCCCAGGCTGCCCCCGCCCCCACCTCCTCGCCGGCCGTCACCCCCGCCGACGCGGCCGACGCGGCCCGGCTCGTCTCCTTCGGGCTCCAGCCCAAGCTGCTCCCGGCCCGGGACGCCGAGTACACCGAGCTGCTCCGCCGCTACCGCGAGGACCCGGCCTTCGCGCGCCTCGCCGACGCCGTCGCCACCGGCCTCGGGCTCATCGTCCTGGAGGTCTCCCCGCGCGCCGGGATGGCCGTCACCGCCGGCGAGGACTCCGTCTTCGCCGTCCGCATGGGCGACTACGCCCGCCGCGCCTCGCCYGACTCCGCCGACCGGTTCCTCCACGGCCTGGCCCACCTCGCCGTCGCCGCGATGGCCTTCCCCCGCCCCGAGGACCTCGCCGACGACGGCTACATCGGCCGCCTCACCGTCAACGGCGTCGACGCCTTCGTCCGCCAGGCCTGCCTGCGGCTGGAGCAGCGGGCCGAGGAGCAGGGCGAGAACACGGACCCGGCCTCCGACGCCCCCGGCCTGGAGGCCGGCTGGCGGATCTACGCCCGCCGCAGCGCCACCGGCGCCACGAAGGACGCCCGCCGCCTCGCCGGATCCACCACCGGCATCGTCGGCAAGGCCGCCGCCTTCCTCACCGACTCCGGTTTCCTCCAGCGCACCGGCGACGAGGGCGGCGGCTCCTACCGCACCACCGCCCGCTACCAGCTCCAGGTCCGCGACATGGCCGGCTCCGCCGCCATGGCCGAGCTCCTCGAACTCGGTGTCGTGCCGGTCAGCGACGGCTCGGCGACCCTCGTCCCGCCGCCCGAGGGCGACGACCTGGAGCTCGCCGCCGACGCGGGCCTCCCCTTCCACGCGTAGCGCCGTCGCCGCCCCCGCGCCGCGTAACCGACCTTCCTGAGCACGACGAGCACGAGAGTCCCCCGCCATGTACGAGCTGTCCCGGGTCCGCCTCTACTCCATCGGCCCCGCCGGTGCGCGCTACGCCGACACCGTCCTGGACCTGCGCGGAGTCGGCGCGCCCGTGCCCCACCCCGCTCCCACGCAGGCGGAGTTCTTCGAGGAGGAGCCGGTCGGCCCGCCGCGCCGCCCCGCGCCCGCGGGCGTGCTCTTCCTGGAGAACGGCGGCGGCAAGTCCGTCCTCCTCAAGCTGATCTTCTCGGTCATGCTCCCCGGCCACCGCAACACCCTCGGCGGCGCCAGCTCGGGCGTGCTGCGCAAGTTCCTCCTCGCCGACGACTGCGGGCACGTCGCCCTGGAGTGGCAGCACACCCTCACGGGCGAACTCGTCGTCGTCGGCAAGGCCAGCGAGTGGCGCGGCCGCCAGGTCTCCAACGACCCGCGGAAGTTCGCCGAGGCCTGGTACTCCTTCCGCCCCGGCCCCGGGCTCAGCCTGGACAACCTCCCCGTCGCCGAGGCGACCTCCGTCCGCAGGCCCGTCGAGGGCGCCTCCGGAGCCACCGGCCGCCGCCGCACGATGAAGGGCTTCCGCGACGCCCTCACCGAGGCCGGCAAGGCGTACCCGCACCTGGAAGTGGTCTGGGAGGAGATCCACGACCGCTGGAACGAGCACCTCGGCGAGCTCGGCCTCGACCCCGAACTCTTCCGCTACCAGCGCGAGATGAACGCCGACGAGGGCGAGGCCGCCGGCCTCTTCGCGGTCAAGAAGGACTCCGACTTCACCGACCTCCTCCTGCGCGCCGTCACCGACACCCGGGACACCGACGGCCTCGCCGACCTCGTGAGCGGCTTCGGCAACAAGCTCGGCCGCCGCGCCGAGCTGACCGCCGAGCGCGAGTTCACGGCCGGCTCCGTCGATCTCCTCGGCCGCATCGTCGAGGCCGCCGGGACCCGGGCCCACGCGCGCGACGTCCACACGGCCGCCGAGCGGCGCACCCGCACCCTCGCCCGCCGGCTCTCCGCCCGCGCCGACGAGGAGCGCGGCCGGGCCGCCGAACTGGCCCAGCAGGTCACCTCGGCCGCCCACGCCGTCGCCGAGGCCGAGACCGCCCGCGGCCGCAGCGCCGCCATCTCCGCCGAACTCGCCTACCGGCACGCCTCCCTGGCCCTGACCGCCGCCGAGAAGGGCGCGGCCTCCCAGCGCCGCGAGCTCACCGACGCCCGGACGATGCACTCCGCCTGGCAGGCGGCCGAGGTCGTCCTCCGCCACCGCGCCGCGGGCGACCGCTCCTCGCGCGTGGCCGCCGCCATCCGCGAGGCCGAGCGGGACGCCGCCCCGGCCCTCGCGGCCCGCGCGAAGGCCGCCGCCGATCTCGTACGGGCGCTCGCCGCCGCGGCCGAGGAGGGCGAGCGGCACGCGGCCGAGGAGGAGGAGCGCTCCACGGCCCTCCAGGACGCCGGCGAGACCGCCCACCGGGACGCCACGGCCGCCGCCACCGAGGCCCAGCGGGCCCGCAGCGAGGCCGGCCACCTGCGACAGCGGCTCGCCGAGGTCGAGCAGGAGACCGCGGAGGCGGTCCGGGCCGGCTGGCTCGACGACTCCGCGCCCGACGCCGACCCGGCCCGAGCGGCGCTCGCCGCGAGCGACGCGGAGAAGACCGCCGTCGCCGTCTGGGACACGGCCCGCGAGGCCGCCCGTACCGCCGCCGACCGCGCCCGCGAGGCCGCCGCGGGCGAGGCGCGCGCCGAACTCGCCGCCGCCCGCGCCGCGGACGCCGCCGAGGCCGCGGGGAACGCCTACGACGCCGAGCGCCGCGCCGCCGAGTCCCTCGCCTCCGAGGAACGCCTCGCCGAGCTGCTCAGCCTGCCGGCCGGCGGATCGCCCCTCCCGGGCCAGCGCGCGGGCGCCACCGGCACGTCCGACGAGCCCGCCGCGCAGGACGACACCTCCGACACGGCCACCGACGGCCCGGCCGCCGCGACCGCCCCCCAGGGGCCGCTGACCGTCACCGAGTTCGACCGGTACGCCGACGAGCTGCGCGGCATGCTCGACCAGGCCGTCACCTCGTCCGAGCGGCAGCTCTTCGACCTGCGCACCGCCGCGGCCGACGACTCCCGCATCCTCGGCGCCCTCGGCGACGGCGGTCTGCTGCCGCCGGGACCCGACGTCCTCGCCACCGTCGAGTACCTCGGCGAGCAGGGCATCCCCGCGCTCCCCGGCTGGCGCTACCTCGCCCAGGCCGTGGACCCCGCCGACCACGCCCGCGTCCTCGCCGCCCGCCCCGAGCTCGTCGACGGCGTCGTGATCACCGACCCCGTCTCGTACGGACGCGCCCGCGAGGTCCTCGGCACGGCGGCCCTGCTGCCCCGCTCCACCGTGGCCGTCGGCACGGCAGCCGCCCTGCTCGCCCCCGTACCGGCGCAGGACACCGGCGAGGACAGCGGCGTCTTCCTCGTACCGCCGAACCCCGCCATGCACGACGAGCAGGCCGCCGACGAGGAGCGGCACGCCCTGCGCGCCCGCGCGACCGCCCGAGACGAGGAGATCCGTACCCTCGCCGCCCGCCTCGCGGGCGACCGCGCCCTCGCCTCCCGGATCGGCGCCTGGCGCGCCGACTGCCCGCCCGGCATGCTCGCCGAGCTCGCGGCCGTCGCCTCGACCGCCCGCGAGACCGCCGAGGCCGCCGCCGCGACCCTCGCCGAGGCCCGTACGGCGCGCGGCGAGGCGGACGAGGTCGCCGCCGAGGCCGCCCAGCTCCGGGACGAGCGCCAGGAGGCCGCCCAGCGCGCCCGCCGCGTCGCCGACGCCCTCGCGGGCCTCGCCTTCCGGCTGCGCGAGCGCTCCGCCTGGCAGGCCAAGCTCCGTGAACTCGCCGACGACGCCGCCGAGTCCGAGGCCCGCGCCCAGACCTGTCTGGAACGCGCCCGCGCCGCGGACGAGGACCGGCGCGCCGCCCAGCGCGCCGCCGACGACGCCCACCGCACCGCCCGCGCCCTGCGCGCGGAGCGCGCCGAGATCGCCGGCGCCCCCGACACCCTCCCCGAGGCGGACCCGGCCGCGCCCCGCACCGCGCTCCCCACCCTCCGCGAGGCCTACCGGGCCGCCTCCCAGCTGTACGAGAAGGTCGGCGTCGGCGCCGACCTGCGCGCCGAGCAGGCCCGCGCCGAGAGCGACGAGTCCGCCGCCCTCGCCGAGCTCGACCGCCTCACCAACAAGGTCCGCACCCGCGCCGAGCAGCTCCTGGAGTCCACGGACGGCGCCGACGGCCCGTCCCGGCAGGCGGCCGCCGCCCGCGCCGAGTCCCTCGTGCAGATGCTGGAGTCGCGCGCCACCGAGGCGAGCGAGAAGCTCGGCCGCCTCCGGGGCGAGTCCGAGCGCCTGGCCCCCGAGGACGGCGAGGCGCACACCGAGCTCCCCGAGGACCGGGTGCCCGCCGACGCCGAACAGGCGCAGGCCCTGCTGCGTACCGCGACCGGCGAACTCGCCTCCCGTACGGACGCCCTGGAGTCGGCGCGCGCCGCGCACACCGGGCTGCTCCGGGACCACCGGGCCGCCGAGGACGCGGCGGGCGGCTTCGACGAGACCTCCGCCCTCCTGCGCGATCTGCTCCGCGACCACACCGACGAGGAGCACGATCCCTCCGAGACGTACACCGGCACGCTGGAGGAGGCCCGCACGACGGCGGGCGAGGCGCGCCGCGCCCTGCGCGGCTGCACCGCGGAACTGTCCGGCGCCGACGCCGCGGTACGCGAGGCCAGCGACATCCTCGTCCGGCACGCCAACTCCACCCGCTACGAGCAGGTCCGCACCCCGGCCCGCCAGCAGATCCGCGAACTGCCCGCGTCCGCGCTGCCCGAGCACGCCGCGAAGTGGGCCGAGGCCTTCGCGCCCCGGCTCCGGGTCCTCACGGACGAGCTGGCGCAGCTGGAGCGCAACCGGGACTCGATCGTGGACCGGCTGCGCGGCCTCGTGGAGTCCTCGCTCGCGACCCTCCGCTCCGCGCAGCGGCTCTCCCGGCTCCCCGAGGGGCTCGGCGAGTGGTCGGGCCAGGAGTTCCTGCGGATCCGCTTCGAGGAGCCCGACCAGGCGACCCTCGCGGAGCGGCTCGGCGAGGTCGTCGACGAGGCGACCCGGGCGGCCGTGAAGAAGAACTCCGACCTGCGCCGCGACGGCATGTCCCTGCTGCTCCGGGGCGTGCAGGCCGCGCTCGAACCCAAGGGCGTCTCCGTCGAGATCCTCAAGCCGGACGCCGTGCTGCGCGCCGAGCGGGTGCCCGTCGGGCAGATGGGCGACGTCTTCTCCGGTGGTCAGCTGCTCACCGCGGCCATCGCCCTGTACTGCACGATGGCGGCGCTCCGCTCCAACGACCGGGGCCGCGACAAGCACCGCCACGCGGGCACGCTGTTCCTGGACAACCCCATCGGCCGCGCCAACGCCACGTACCTGCTGGAGCTCCAGCGGGCCGTGTCGGACGCGCTGGGCGTCCAGCTGCTGTACACGACGGGTCTGTTCGACACGACGGCGCTGGCCGAGTTCCCGCTGGTGATCCGGCTGCGCAACGACGCCGACCTGCGGGCCGGACTCAAGTACATCAGCGTGGAGGAGCACCTGCGTCCGGGCCTGCCGCAGGCGGCCGGGGAGGGCGAGCCGATCCACGGCGAGATCACGGCGACGCGGATGTTCCGCCGGCACGCTTCCGACGACCCCACGGCCCCGCCGACGGCCACTGCCTGATCCACGACGGCAGAACGGCCCGGCCCCCACCGGGGACCGGGCCGTTCTGTCGTACTGTCAGGCGGCTTCGGAGAGCCGGGCCGTCTCCGACCGCCCCTCCGCGCGCCGCTCGCGACGCAGCTGACGTGCCGTGCTGCTCGGCTCGGACACGACGCCGTTGCGCTGGCGCCACACCTGCCGGGTGATCCAGACGTCGAGGACACTCCATGTGGCCACGACCGTCGACGCCACCGAACTGACCGTCATCGGGAACGCCAGCCAGGAGCCCGCGACCGTACAGAAGAAGGCCACCACCCCCTGGATGAGCGTCACCGACGTGATCATCACGGCGCGTACGGCGGCGGTACGCACCGGATCGGGCATCCGCTGCCGGCCCTTCTCGTCGTCCACCCACAACTGCCGCGCCGACCGCGACTCGTGTTCCATCGTCCTGTCACTCCCCACCACTGAACGCCTCCAGGGGTGGCTGCCCGTTGTGAGCGCCTTTACGCGGACAGGACCCTCCCCGCACTTAATGACGCTCGGGAGAGGGAAAAGGTTTCGCCTGATTCCGAGCGGAACGCACAATTCCAGCCATCTCCGCAGGCCGGAGAAATGGCACACCATCAGGTGTCCTGTGCCACAGTGGCCGATCCCAACTCCCCGAATACCAGGACATCTCATGATCAACGCTCACTCGACAGGCTGAAAAACGTCCGGACATGCCTTCGGGATGGCCGTGATGCAGTAGTAGGCTCACGCCGCCATTTGTTTGAATCCGAAGGTTGACGCCGTGTGTTGACGCGCGACGTCACGAACGTGAAGGACCTCCGTGGCGCGCGGGGGCCGAGCTGGGGGAGGCCATGCGCTTTCGCGGGAAGTCCATCCGCCGGAAGATCGTGGCGTTGCTCCTCGTACCGCTCGTCTCCCTGACCGGCCTCTGGGGCTTCGCGACGGTCCTGACGGGCCGCGAGGCCGACCAGCTCCTCGACGTCGGCTACATCGTCGACAAGGTCGGCTACCCGCTGGAGGACACCGCCCGCGTCATCCAGCTCGAACGCCGCCAGTCGCTCATCTACCTCGCTGACCCCCGGGGTTCCACGGCCCTCGCCTCCCTGCGCGAGACCCGCCGGGCCACCGACCGGCAGATATCCCGCATCCGCGCGAACGCCGACGACCCGGGCGTCCGCGAGGAGATGCGGCCCGTCACCACCCAGCGGCTGAACTCCCTCCTCGAAGCGCTCGACGACCTCGCATCGCTGCGCCGCTCCGTCGAGAAGCGCAGCATCGGCCGGATCCAGGCCCTCGAGTTCTACAACCGGCTCGTCGACCCCTGCTACAGCTTCCTCGTCACCCTCCACGCCCTCGAGAACGTGGAGATGGACAAGCAGGGTCGCGCCCTCGTCGGCATCACCCGCGCCCGCGAGGTCCTCTCCCGCGAGGACGCCCTCGTCATCTCCGCCCTCGTCGCCGACCGGATCACCGCCCCGGAGATCCGCACGATGACCGACCTCGTCGCCAACCGCGAGCAGTTCTACGAGGTCAACCTCGAACTCCTGCCGACCGCCGAGCGCGAGCGCTTCGAGAAGTACTGGGGCAGCCCCGAGACCGCCGCGCTGCGGGCCGCCGAGAAGGCGATCATCGACGAGGGCCCCACCGACGAGCCGCGCGCCGTCACCGCCGCCTACTGGCAGGAGGAGGCGAGCCCCGTCCTGGACGACCTCGCCCGCGAGAACACCGCGGCGGGCGACCGCTACCAGGACCGCGTCCAGCCCGCCGCCTACAGCGTCCTCCTCAAGGTCGGCGTCGCCGGCGTCCTCGGCTTCCTCGCCCTGCTCGCCTCGATCATCATCTCCGTCCGCATCGGCCGGTCACTCGTCCACGACCTCCGCCGCCTCCAGAAGGAGGCCCAGGAGGTCTCCGGCGTGCGCCTGCCCAGCGTCATGCGCCGCCTCGCCGCAGGCGAGCACGTCGACGTCGGGACCGAGGTGCCCCACCTCCGGTACGGAGAGGACGAGGTCGGCCAGGTCGGCCAGGCCCTCAACACGCTCCAGCGCGCCGCAGTCGAGGCCGCGGTGAAGCAGTCGGAGCTGCGCCGCGGGGTCTCGGAGGTCTTCGTCAACCTCGCCCGCCGCAACCAGGTCCTGCTCCACCGCCAGCTCACCCTCCTCGACACCATGGAGCGGCGCACGGAGGACACCGACGAGCTCGCGGACCTCTTCCGGCTCGACCACCTCACCACCCGCATGCGCCGGCACGCCGAAGGCCTCGTCATCCTGTCCGGCGCCGCACCCTCACGCCAGTGGCGCAAGCCCGTCCAGCTCATGGACGTGGTCCGCGCCGCCGTCGCCGAGGTCGAGGACTACGAGCGGATCGAGGTGCGCCGCCTGCCCCGCCTCGGCGTGGGCGGCCCCGCCGTCGCCGACCTCACCCACCTCATCGCGGAACTCCTGGAGAACGCCACGGTGTTCTCGCCCCCGCACACCGCCGTGCAGGTGCTCGGCGAGCGCGTCGCGAACGGCTTCACCCTGGAGATCCACGACCGCGGCCTCGGCATGAACGCCGACGCGCTGCTCGACGCCAACCTCCGGCTCGCCGAGACTCCCGAGTTCGAGCTCTCGGACACCGACCGCCTCGGCCTCTTCGTGGTCAGCCGGCTCGCCCAGCGGCAGAACGTCCGCGTCTCGCTCCAGACCTCTCCGTACGGCGGGACCACCGCGGTCGTCTTCATCCCGGCGGCGCTGCTCACCGACGCGCCCGAGACCCAGGGCGCCGGATTCCGGCTGGACCGCAAGTCCCTGGACCCGACCGCCTCCGACCGCGCCGGCACCGCCGACCGCCTCGACGGCGCCCCCGCCGGTCCCACCCCGCTGCCCACCCGCCGTCCCGTGCTCGCCCGCGTCCCGGACGTGACCGAGGCCCCCGGCGTCCTGGACGGCCCCGTCGAGCTGGAGGCGCCGCTCGACGCCGACGAGTTCGACGTGCTCTTCGACCGGTCCGCGGACCTCCTCGACACCGAGAGCGAGCGCGGCGGCCTCTTCCGGCCCCGCGACCGCCGCCGCTCCGGCCTCGCCCCGGCCGGCGAGCAGCACCAGCAGGCCCCCGACCAGACGACCGGCCGCGGCGAGGACGACGCGCACGCCGACGGCGCCGCGCGCGGCCCCGTACCGCTGCCGCGCCGCTCCACCCCCACGCTCGTCGTGGACCGCGGCCGCCGCGTCGACGAGCCGGGCAGGTCGCACCCCGCGCCTGGCCCCGACGCCGCACCGGGCGGCCGCGGACCCGGACCCGCCCCCGTCCCGGGGCCCACCCTCGTCCCCGTACCACCGGAGGGTTCCGTGGCGGCGGACGCCCCCGAGGCCTTCGGCGGGCTGCCCCGCCGCGTCCGCCAGGCCAACCTCGCGCCCCAGCTGCGCGAGCCCGCCCCGCAGGACGCGCCGGCCGAGCGCGGCACCGGAGCGGGCACCGACGACCGTACGACCGTCGGCGCCCCCGGGCCCGACTCCTTCGAGCGCGACGCCGAGGAGGTACGCGCCCGCATGGCCGCCATGCAGCGCGGCTGGCAGCGCGGACGACGGCACACCACGGACCCGGACGACGACACGTCAGCACCAGGAACGACACCCGAGGGGGACGGTCGATGACCGCACCGAACGCCGCAGCACCCAGCACCACCTCCGCATTCGGCCACGGAAACGGCGAGCTGAACTGGCTCCTCGACGAGCTCGTCCAGCGCGTCGGGTCCATCCGCAAGGCCCTGGTGCTGTCCAGCGACGGACTGCCCACCGGCGCCTCGCAGCAGCTCACCCGCGAGGACGGCGAGCACCTCGCCGCCGTGGCGTCCGGCTTCCACAGCCTCGCCAAGGGCGTCGGCCGCCACTTCGAGGCGGGCAAGGTCCGCCAGACGGTCGTCGAGCTGGAGGACGCCTTCCTTTTCGTCACGGCCGCCGGCGACGGCAGCTGCCTGGCCGTCCTCGCCGATGCCGACTCCGACGTCGGCCAGGTGGCCTACGAGATGACCCTGATGGTGAAGCGGGTCGGGGCCCACCTCACGACGGCCCCCCGGACCGGCCTGCCCTCCGGAGGGTGAGTGGGACGGGCATGAGTGACGCAGCCGAGCCGAACCAGGCGACCGAGGGCCGGCCGACGGGCCGGCACCACTGGTTCGACGCCGACGCCGGGCCGGTGGTCCGTCCGTACGCGATGACGCGCGGCCGGACCAGCGCCGCGACCCGTCACCGGCTCGACCTGATCGCGCTGGTGGTCCCCGAGCCCGCAGCCGACGACCCCGGCCGTGACCAGACGCTCTCCCCGGAACACGTGGAGATCGTCGAACGCTGCTCCGAGCAGCCCCAGTCGATCGCCGAGCTCGCCGCAGGACTCGACCTCCCCGTAGGGGTGGTCCGGGTCCTCGTCGGCGACCTCGTCGAGGACGAACTCGTCCATGTGACCCGCCCCGTTCCGCCGGCCGAACTGCCGGACGTGAGCATCCTTCGCGAGGTGATCAATGGCCTTCGGGCGCTCTAGCCGCAAGAAGCCGCTCGTCGAGCCGGTGACCCTGAAGATCCTCGTCGCGGGCGGGTTCGGGGTCGGCAAGACGACGCTGGTGGGCGCGGTCAGCGAGATCAGGCCCCTGCGCACCGAGGAGATCCTCAGTGAGGCGGGGCGGCCCGTCGACGACCTTCACGGCGTCGAGAACAAGACCACCACCACGGTCGCCATGGACTTCGGCCGGATCACCCTCCGCGAGGACCTCGTCCTGTACTTGTTCGGGACCCCCGGCCAGGACCGCTTCTGGTTCCTGTGGGACGAGCTCGCCCAGGGCGCGCTGGGCGCGGTCGTCCTCGCGGACACCCGCCGCCTGGAGGACAGCTTCGCGGCCATCGACTACTTCGAGCGGCGCGGCATCCCGTTCACGGTCGCCGTCAACTGCTTCGAGGGCGCGCGGCGGTTCCCCGCCGAGAGCGTGCGCGGTGCACTCGACCTGGATCCCGAGGTCGAGCTCCTGATGTGCGACGCGCGGGACCGCGAGTCCGTGAAGAACGTCCTCGTGGCGGTCGTCCAGCACGCCCTCGTCCTGGCGGACAGGAGCCACGCGCCGGCGGCCACCTGAGGAACCCCCTCCTGACGGAGGGGGTTCAGCGTACCGCCACCACCGCCGACCCGTGCCCGAACAGGCCCTGGTTCGCGGTGATGCCCACCCGCGCCCCGGGCACCTGCCGGTCGCCCGCCGTGCCCCGCAACTGCCAGGTCAGCTCGCAGACCTGGGCGATGGCCTGCGCGGGCACGGCCTCCCCGAAGGAACCCAGGCCGCCGCTGGTGTTGACCGGCAGCCGTCCGCCGAGCGCCGTGACGCCCTCGCGCAGCAGCTTGGCGCCCTCGCCCGTCCCGCACAGCCCGATGTCCTCGTACCACTCCAGCTCCAGCGCGGTGGACAGGTCGTACACCTCCGCGAGCGACAGGTCCTCCGGCCCGAGCCCCGCCTCCTCGTACGCGGCCCGGGCGATCGAGGCGCGGAAGCCGTGCGGCGCGGGGGAGACCGCGGCCGCCGAGTCGGTCGCGATGTCGGGCAGGTCGAGCACGGCCTTGGGATACGTGGGGGAGACCGTGGACACGGCCCGGACCCGCACCGGATCGGGCCGTCCGTACCGGCGTGCGAACTCCATGCTGGACAGGACCAGCGCGGCACCCCCGTCCGAGGTCGCGCAGATGTCGAGGAGCCGCAGCGGATCGGCGACGACGGCGGAGGCCGCGATCTCCTCGGCGGTCACGCGCGCCCGGTAGCGGGCGAGTGGATTGAGCGCGCCGGCCGCCGCGTTCTTCACCTTCACCTGGGCGAAGTCCTCGGCCGTGTCGCCGTACAGGGCCATCCTGCGGCGGGCGTAGAGCGCGAAGTACGCGGGGTTGGTCGCCCCAAGCACCCGGAAGCGCAGCCAGTCCGGATCGTCCGGCCGCTCGCCGCCGGCCGGGGCGAGGAACCCCTTGGGCGTCGCGTCCGCGCCGACGACCAGGACCACGTCCGCGAGCCCGGCCAGGATCTGGGCCCGGGCGGTCGCGATGGCCTGCGCGCCCGAGGCGCAGGCCGCGTACACGCTGGTGACCCGCGCGCCCTGCCAGCCGAGGGCCTGGGCGAAGGTCGCCCCCGCCACGTATCCCGGGTAGCCGCACCGCATGGTGTCCGCCCCGACGATCGAGCCGACGTCCTCCCAGCCCAGACCGGCGTCGGCGAGCGCGGCGCGGGCGGCGGCCGTTCCGTAGCTCACGAAACTCCGGCCCCACTTGCCCCAGGGGTGCATGCCCGCCCCGAGTACGGCGATGTCGTTCACGACCGCTCCTCCCCTTCCCGCCGCTGCTCCCCGGCGACGGGCCGCCAGTTCCAGGTGGTCCAGGTGTGCACGTCGTCCTCGTTCAGGACGCCCGGCACCACCTCGACCTCCGTGCCCACCGCGAGATCGGCCGGCCGCACCCCGGGAGCCGCCTGCCCGAGGACCACCATCGCCTCGGCCGCCAGCTCCACGGCCACGAGGGTGTACGGCTCCCAGGGCGCGTCCGGGTCGGAGACGTACGGGGCGGGCGGCCGGTACCGGCCGTCGGTGTACGACCAGACCCGGCCGCGCGGCGAGAGCGGCACCTCGGCGAGCTCGCCGCCGCCGGGGCACCCCGGATTGCGGCACCAATCGTCCTCGCGCGGGAAGAAGACCGAGGCGCAGGCCGTGCAGCGGGTCCCGAGCAGCCGGAACTCCGCCTCCGGCACCGTGTCGTCGGTGAACCAGCGGGCCACCACCGGTCTGCGTGTCCGTGCCATCGAGGCCTCCCGTACCACCGATCACCACACACCACTGATCTGACGAACCGTCAGGAGTGTGGCACGGGTGCCCGGGACGGGGAAGACCACGGGTGCACCGGCCGGGGAAGACCACGAGTACCCCGGACGGGGAAGACCACGACTGACCGGACGGGAAGACTCAGTGCCCGGCCACCGACCTCCGCGCCACCGGGAAGTCGAAGAACGTGCTCGGGAACGGCTCCGGCTTGAAGGTGAAGTGCCACCACTCCTCCGGCAGGTTCACGAACCCCTGCTCGCCGAGCGCGTCCTTGAGCAGCTGCCGGTTGGCCCGCTGCTCGCCCTGGATCCGGGGATCGTCCGTGTGCGAGCGCGTGTCGAAGCAGTCGTACCCCGTGCCCATGTCCACGGAGTTGTCCGGAAACCGCTCCTCCCGGGGCGCGTAGCACTCGGTCAGCGACTCACCCGGCACGTACGCGCGCGTGCGCACCGCCGGCAGCCGCACGATCGTCAGGTCCACCGTCGAACCCCGGCTGTGCCCGGACTTCTCGGCGATGTAACCGTCCGCGAACAGCCTCGACTTGTCGACGAGCGGATAGAACTCCTCCTTCATCCGCTCGTCCTCCAGGTCCTTCGCCCAGCGCACGAAGTGATCGACCGCCCGCTGCGGCCGGTAGCAGTCGTACACCTTCAGCGTGTAACCCCGGGCGAGCAGCCGCGCCTGCGCACGATGCAGCGCCTCGGCCGCCGGCCGGGTCAGGATGCAGAGCGGCTGCCGGTAGCCGTCGATCGGCTCGCCCACGAAATTGTGCGCGGTCGTATAGCGCATCTCCTGGACGATCGTCCGGTCCACCGAACTCAGGGCCACGAACTCCCGAGGGGCCTTGGGCTCCGGCGCGGCGGAGGCCGGGGGAGCGGGCGCGGCGACGGCGCCCGTCACGGCGAGCAGACCGGCCGCGGCGGTGACGGCGAGGGCACGGAGAGCGGAAGCGAGTCGTGTCATGCGCACCGTCTATCAGTAACGGCAGCGCCGGGAAAGGGTGATCGCATACGGTCGGCCCGTGATGGACTCCCACTGCTCCGCCTGCGGCGCCCCCTACGGGCCCGGCGCCGGCTGGCCCCGCACCTGCCCCGCCTGCGGCCACACCGCCTACCGCAACCCGCTGCCCGTCGCCGTCGCCCTCCTCCCCGTGACGGACGGGGACCGGGGAACGGGACTCGTCGTCATCACCCGCACCATCGAGCCCCAGCGCGGCGGAGTCGCCCTGCCCGGCGGCTTCATCGACCACACCGAGGACTGGCGCGCCGCCGTCGCCCGCGAACTGCGCGAGGAGACCGGCATCCAGGCCTCCGCCGCAGACGTCCGCCTCGCCGACGCCCTCAGCTCCCCGGCCGGCCACCTCCTCCTCTTCGGCCTCCTCCCCGTCCGCCCGGCCTCCGCCCTGCCACCCTCGGCACCGACGAACGAGACCAGCGGCCACCACCTGCTCCACACCCCCGAGGAGCTGGCCTTCCCGCTCCACACGGAGGCGGTACGGAAGTGGTTCGCGGGGGAGTACGGCTGAGGTTCCGTCACCTCGGCCCCCCGGAACCCCCGGCTGCTTCAGTCGCCTCACAGCCCCCGCACACGCACCGGCAGCCCCACCGGCTCCACCCCGTCGTCCGTCACCCGCTCGACCACCACCCGGCCGTCGACGAGCCGCGACTGGTACCGCTCGATCTCGGCCGGCTCCCAGCCGTCCCCGGTGTCCCGGACGACGAGCCCGCCTCCCGTGCGACCGGCGGCGGGCGCCCACACCTCCAGGGACGGGCCGTCCCCGTCGCCGCGCACCGGGAGCACCGCGCCCGCCCGGGCGAGGACCGGCACCCGTGACAGGGGGGCGTCGAGCAGTACCTGCCCCGGGCCCTCGTACGCCTGCCCCGTCGCCGTGTCGTACCAGCGGCCGCGCGGCAGCCGCACCGCCCGCCGGTCCGCGCCCCGTGTCAGCACCGGCGCCACCAGCAGCGCGTCGCCCAGCAGGAACGCGTCCTCGCAGTCGCGCAGCGCCCGGTCCTCCGGCGTCCCCCACCACACCGGACGGACGTACGGCGCGCCCGTCATCCGGGCGAGCCGGGCCAGCGTCTCGAAGTACGGCCGCAGCCGTTCCCGTTCGGCCAGGGCCGCGCGCGCGTGCTCCAGGACGGCGGGGCCGAACTCCCAGGGTTCGCGCCGCCCCGCGTCGATCGCCGAGTGGGTACGGAAGAACGGCAGCCAGGCCCCCAGCTGGAACCAGCGCAGATACAGCTCAGGAGACGGACTCCCGTCGAAACCGCCCACGTCCGGACCCGAGTACGGCACCCCGCACAGCCCGAGCCCCAGGACCAGGGAGAGCGAGGCCCGCAGCCCCGGCCACCCGGTCGACACGTCGCCCGACCAGGTCCCGCCGTACCGCTGCATGCCCGCCCAGCCGGAGCGGGAGAAGAGGAAGGGGCGCTCGTCGGGCCGCAGCCGGCGCAGCCCGTCGTACCCGGCCCGGGCCATCGTGAGCCCGTACACGTTGTGCGCCTCCCGGTGGTCGCCGCCCCGCCCGTCCAGCGCGTGCCGGGCCGAGCGCGGCAGCGTCGAGTCACCGAAGGGCGCGAAGGACACCGGCTCGTTCATGTCGTGCCACACCCCGGAGAAGCCCTGCCGGAGCCGCTCCTCGTACAGGCCGCCCCACCACTCCCGTACCGCCGGATCGGTGAAGTCCGGATACGCGCACTCGCCGGGCCACACCTCGCCGCGGACCTCCCGCCCCCGGCCGTCCTTGACGAAGGCCCCGGCCGCCCGGCCGCCGTCGTACACGGCGTTCCCCGGCTCGGCCTTCACCGCCGGGTCCACGATCGACACCAGCCGGACGCCCTGCTCCCGCAGCTCCGCCGCCAGGCCCGGCAGGTCCGGGAACCGCTCCCGGTCGACCGTGAACACCCGGTGCCCGTCGTAGTGGTCGATGTCGAGGTGTACGGCGGACAGGGGGAGCCCCCGCTCGCGGTACCCGGCGACCACCCGGCGCACCTCCCGCGCGCTGCCGAACCCCCAGCGCGCGTGCTGGGCCCCGAGCGCCCAGGACGGCGGCAGCGCGGGCGCGCCCATCAGCGCCGCCCAGCCGTGCAGCACGCGCGCGGGGGTGCCCACCACCACCCAGCAGCGCAGCGGCCCGCCGCCCATCCGGACCTCGCTGGTCCCCGGCCGGTCGTGCCCCGACCCGGCACCCTCCTCGCCCTCGGCGAGGGTGACCCGCCCGTCCCAGGAGTTGTCGTGGAACGCGAGGTGCGTGCCCGCGTCCGCGACCACGAACTGCACGGGCATGGTGAGGTACAGCGGATCGTCACCGGGGACGAAGCCCCCCTTGGGGTCGGTGTTCCACAGCCGGTACGACCCGTCCCGCAGGCGCGGGCCCGCCGCCCGCCCGCCGAGACCGAAGAAGCGCGCGTCCGCCGGCACCTCGCTCCGCTGCACCCACCGGACGGCCGCACCGGAGGCCGCCGTACCGGCGGGCTCACTCGAGGCCGTACGCGCGGCGGCCGCACCGGAGGCCGTACCGACAGGCTCATCCGAGGCCGTACGCGCGGCGGCCGCACCGGCGGCCTCCACCGGCTCCCACCAGCGCGGCGGCAGATCCCTGCGCAGCATCACCCCGCCCGGCGTCCGGATCTCCACCGCCCCGTGCCGCGAGACCGCCACCGTCACCCGCTCCGACACGATCCGCCACCCGCCGTCCGTGTCCGGCTCCAGGGCCGCCCGCGGATCGGGCTCCGGCGCCTCGCCGGCCAGCGCGTACGACGGCAGGGGCTCGGCCCCGTCCCACCCCCAGAACACGGCGCCGCCCACCGACACGCGGATCCGCAGCGAGGAACGCGCGAACCGGACGATCCCCCCGCCCGGCAGCCCCTCCGCCCCCGTCGCGAGCCCCGGCACCCGCGCCCGCTCCGCCCCCTTCGGCGGCAGCCCCCACGCGTCCGTACGCCGCTGCCGCCACGCCGCCCGTACCGTCCGCAAGCCCCGCACCGAACCGAACACCTTGATCGAACGCACCAGTTCACGACCGTCCATGGTGATCACCCTGCCACCCACCAGGGGCGATACGAGCTCCGTTCAACTTCCGTTCACCCGTGGTGGGAGCACATATTCAACTAGCCGACCATGGGCGGGCAGACCTGGTGCGAAAGACGATCACATGGCATCGTCCTGTCAGCCGCGTCGCGCGCACACCCCAGCACGTGCGCGGGACACACGCCGACCCCGCGTACAGCCAGGGAGCAGCCCCATGACATCGCCGCAGACCGAACCGCTCTGGCAGCCGGACGACGAACGCATCGCCTCAGCCGCCGTCACCCGCTTCCAGGCCTGGGCGGCCGAACACCACGGCGCCCCCGCCGAGGGCGGCTACCCGGCGCTCCACCGCTGGTCGGTCGAGGAGCTCGAAGCCTTCTGGCAGGCCGTCGCCGAATGGTTCGACCTCCGCTTCTCCACCCCGTACGAGCGGGTCCTCGGCGACCGCTCGATGCCGGGCGCCGAGTGGTTCCCCGGCGCCACCCTCAACTACGCCGAGCACGCGCTGCGCGCCGCCGACGAGCGACCCCATGACACGGCCCTGCTCCATGTGGACGAGACACATGAGCCCGCGCCGACCACCTGGGCCGAGCTCCGCCGCCAGGTCGGCTCCCTCGCCGCCGAACTGCGCACCCTCGGCGTACGCCCCGGCGACCGCGTCAGCGGCTACCTGCCGAACGTCCCGCAGTCCGTCGTGGCCCTCCTCGCCACCGCCGCCGTCGGCGCCGTGTGGACCTCCTGCGCCCCGGACTTCGGTGCCCGCAGCGTCCTCGACCGCTTCCAGCAGGTCGAGCCGGTCGTCCTCTTCACCGTCGACGGCTACCGCTACGGCGGCAAGGAGCACGACCGCCGCGAGACCGTCGCCGAACTCCGCGCCGAGCTCCCCACCCTCCGCGCGGTCGTCCACATCCCGCTCCTCGGCACCCCGGCCCCCGAAGGGACCCTGGCCTGGGACGACCTCGTCGCCGCCGACGTCGAGCCGGTCTACGAGCAGGTCCCCTTCGCGCACCCGCTGTGGGTCCTGTACTCCTCCGGCACGACCGGCCTGCCGAAGGCGATCGTCCAGTCCCAGGGCGGCATCCTCGTCGAGCACGTCAAGCAGCTGGGCCTCCACTGCGACCTCGGCCCGGACGACGTGTTCTTCTGGTACACCTCCACCGGCTGGATGATGTGGAACTTCCTCGTCTCCGGCCTGCTCACCGGCACGACCGTCGTCCTGTACGACGGCAGCCCCGGCTACCCCGACACCGGCGCCCAGTGGCGCGTCGCCGAACGCACCGGCGCCACCCTGTACGGCACCTCCGCCGCGTACGTCATGGCCTGCGCCAAGGCGGACGTGCACCCCGGCCGTGACTTCGACCTGTCGGCCGTGAAGTGCGTGGCCACCACCGGCTCCCCGCTGCCCCCCGACGGTTTCCGCTGGCTCCACGACGAGGTCCGCGAGGACCTGTGGATCGCCTCCGTCAGCGGCGGCACGGACGTGTGCTCCTGCTTTGCGGGCGCCGTCCCCACGCTCCCCGTCCACATCGGCGAGCTCCAGGCGGCGGGCCTCGGCACCGACCTCCAGGCCTGGGACCCCTCCGGCAAGCCGGTGATCGGCGAGGTCGGAGAGCTCGTCGTCACCAACCCCATGCCGTCCATGCCGATCCACTTCTGGAACGACCCCGACGGCAGCCGCTACCGCGACAGCTACTTCGAGATGTTCCCGGGCGCCTGGCGCCACGGCGACTGGATCACGATCACCGAGCACGGCTCCGTCGTCATCCACGGCCGCTCCGACTCCACCCTCAACCGGCAGGGCGTCCGGATGGGGAGCGCCGATATCTACGAGGCCGTCGAACGCCTCCCCGAGATCCGCGAGTCCCTGGTGATCGGCCTGGAGGAGCCGGACGGCGGCTACTGGATGCCGCTCTTCGTCCACCTCGTCGAGGGCGCCACCCTGGACGAGGAGCTCATCGGCAAGATCAAGCGGACGATTCGCAGCGAGCTCTCCCCGCGCCACGTCCCCGACGACATCATCGAGGTGCCGGGCGTCCCGCACACCCTCACCGGCAAGCGCATCGAGGTCCCCGTGAAGCGCCTGCTCCAGGGCACCCCGCTGGCCAAGGCCGTCAACGCCGGTTCGGTCGACAACCTCGGTCTCCTCCACTTCTACGAGACCCTGGCGGCCACCCGCAGGTCCTGACGCACATCGAGAAGAGGCCGGTCCCCGGGAAAGGGGACCGGCCTCTTCGTCTCCGCTTACGGGGATCAGGCGCCCGCGCCGCCCGGCTGCTCGCCGGTCCCGGCCACGGCCGCCTTGACGAGGACGGCGGACACGCCGAGGACGGAGCCCTTCGTACCCGCGGCAGTGGTCTCCGTCAGCACCGTGCGCTCGCCGAGGAAGCCCGACGTCGCCCGGTCGAAGATCCACTGCGTCTGCTCGCCGTCGGCGGTACGGGCGACGGCGACGCCCTCGCGCCCGGCGGCGTCCTTCGCGGACGGCAGGACGGTGACTCCGGGGATGCGCGCGGCGGCCTCGTACAGCGCGGACGTGACCTTGGGAGGAGCCCAGGTCTCGGCGAGGAGGGTCCCGATCGCCCGGAAGGCCCGCTGATCGGCATCGCCCCCGTCCCCGCGGGTCTCCTCCCGGATCAGCCGCAGCAGAGCCTCGGGATCCGTCGGCAGGGTGGCCACGTACGCGTGGGTCGGGTGGGTGACGGAGGGTGCCGCCGCCTCCAGGGTGGTCGGCCGCGGCGACGCGCCCCGGTGTTCCAGCTCGTACACGGGCAGGCTCGGGGAGAGTACGGAGTCGGCGGCGCCGGCCTCCCGCAGCAGCCCGCCGCGACTCCCGTCGGCGGAGAGCCACACCTCACGCTGGTGGGCGGGCGGCAGCGTGGCGACGCCCCCGGCGGCGCTGCGCCCCGCATGGGCGACCAGGCTCTTGACGTAGACGAAGTCCTGGGGCCGGGCGTTCGGCGCCGGAGCCGTGGCGGCGGCGAGCGCGGCGCGGGAGAGCACCTGCTCGGCGCCGGGCGCCGTCGACTCCCCGGCCGTCACCCGGCCCGAGGGCCCGGCCGGAGCCTCCCCGGGCGCGAGGACGACGACACCGGCCACCAGCGCGCACGCGGCGACGGGCGCGGCGATCCAGGTGAGGCGGGGGAGCGGACGGCGGACCGCGCGGGGTGCACGCGGGCGCGTGGCGGGCTCCGAGCCCAGGGCGTCACGCAGGACGGCGTACCGGAGGGCGTGTTCCCGCTCGGGTTCGAGTTCGGGCACGGGCGGGGGCGGGAGGAGCTCCGTCAGCTCGCCGCGCAGGAGGTCGTCGGAGGACGAGTGCGTCTTTCGGGAGGCGTTCATGCCTGGGTCTCCGGGGTGGTTCGGGGCACGAGGGCGGGGCGGACGGTGGGCTGCACGGCGGACTGGACGGTGGGATGACCGGCGGGCGGAACGGCCGACTGACCGGCTGGTTGCACGGCGGGCCGAACGCCGGAGGGGACCGCCTGCTGAACGGCGGACCGGACGGCGCTCCGGTCGCCCGGCCGCTCGGCGGGACCGCCGCCGCGAGGCACACCGGCCCGCTGTCGCCTCCGCAGCGCGCGCAGTTCGGCGTCGGCGAGCTTGCGGAGCCGCTCACGGGCCCGGGACAGCCGGGACCGGACGGTCCCGACCGGTATCCCCAGCGCCTCCCCGGCCGCGACGTAGTCCAGGCCGGCCCACACGACGAGCGTGAAGACCTCCCGCTCGCGGCGCCGCAGCTTGGCGAGCGCGGCGCGGGCGGCCCGCACCTGCTCCCCGTCCGTCATCCGGGCGAGGACCTCGTCGGCGAAGTCGGGCAGCACACCCCGCTCGGGGAGCCGGGCCAGCGCGGCGTCCCGCCGCCGGGCCTCCCGAGCGGCGCCGCGCATGATGTTGGTCGCGATGCCCAGCAGCCACGGCCGCAGGGTCCCGCCGTCGGCGTGCACCTTCCCGCGGCAGCGCCACGCCTCGAGGAACGTGGCGGAGACGACGTCCTCAGCCGCCGCCCGGTCGCCGCACACCCGGAACGCGTAGTGGTACAGGACCCGCGCGTGCTCGTCGTACGCCTCGCCCAGCGCCGCCGGGTCTCCGGCGCGGAAACGATCTCTCATAGGTGATTCCACATCAGGCACTGGGCGCTGGTTCGCCGGAGTTCCCGTGACCTGGACCACACCACGGGCCGCCCGGCCCGCGACGGGTCCCCGCGACCCCCGCGACGTGCCCCCGCCCCGGAGCCGCCCTCGATGTGACTCAGGTCACGGGAACGCCCCGCCCGTCACGAGCAGTGCTGAGCATGAACGACCCCACGACACCTCAGTCCGTACCCCGGTCCACGCTCCGCCCCACGCCCGGCCGCACGACCAGGCGCTCGGTCCTGCGCACCCTGGCCCTGGCCGGAGTCCTCGCCGGCACGTCCCTCTCCACGCTGAACCCCACCGCGGTCGCCGCCGACGGCGCCCCCGAGACGTACGCGCTGACCATCCGGCACCTCGATCGCGCGGGGGCCGCCACCAGCGGGTACCGGACGAACGTCACCGGCATCTCCGGCCCCGGCGCCGACGCATCGGCCGCCCCCTACGACGAGTCCGGCACGGTCACGGTCCGGCTGCCCAAGGGCCGCTACCTGCTCGACTCCACCCTGCTCGGCGCGGACCCGGCCGCCGGCACCGACTGGGTCGTCCAGCCCCGTCTGGACCTGGACCGCGACACGGCGGTCACCGTCGACGCCCGCACCACGGCCCCGGTGAGCGTCCGTCCGCAGGAGAGCGGCGCCCGCTACCTCCACAGCATGGCCTTCGTCGAGGCCACCCACGAGGGGACGACCCGCTCGGCGAACATCATGATGGCGAGCGACGGCCTGCGCGTGGCCCACCTCGGCCCCGCCGCCGAATCCGGCTCGGTCAAGGAATGGATCGACACCTACTGGTCCGGCGAGCGCGCCGACTACGCGCTCGGCTACACCTTCACCTCCGACCGTGCCCTGACCGGTCTCGTCAGGAACCCCGCGCCCGCCGCGCTGGCCACCGTGAAGGTCCGCGCCGCCAACCCGAGCGGAGTCACCGGGACCGGCTTCGTCGACATCCAGCCCAGCGCCGGCCCCACCGTCGGCCTCGTGCAGCCCGTCGCCCCGCTCGCCACTGCGACCTTCCTGGTGACCCCGGAGCGAGGCAAGTGGGACGTCGGCTACGCCGCGCCCGCCGCCCCCGAGACCCCGCCCAACCGCTACTCCGCGAACGGCTTCGCGGTGCGCGCGGGCGCCACCACCACCCACACCTTCGACAACGCGGTCTTCGGCCCCGCCCTCGACCCGGCCCCCGGCGCCCGTCCCGCGGGCCTCCGCACCGGCGACACCCTCGCCCTCGACATCCCGTTCCTCGCCGACGGGGAGGGCCACGCGCCGTCCGCGCCGCGCTTCCACGCCGCCACCACCACGCTCCACCGCGACGGCGTCCTCATCGGCACCCGGAACGGCGCCCCCGGCCGCGCGGAGTTCACCACCACGCCCGGCCGCGCCGCGTACAAGCTCACGGCCACGGCGACCCACGGCAGCGGCCCGACCGCCGGCGGACGCGTCACCGCGTCCTGGACCTTCACCTCGGCCGCGGCCTCCCGCCCCGCCGAACTCCCGCTCGGCACGGTCCGCTTCACCCCGGCCCTCGCCCTCGACGGCACCGCCCCTGCGGGCGCCCTCGTGCGCGTCCCGGTGACCGTGGGCGGCGCGGCGGCCCAGGCCGGCGTCCGGTCCCTCACCGTGTCGATGTCGACCGACGGCGGCACCACCTGGACCAAGGTGCCCGTCGTCGACGGCCAGGCCGGGTTCCGCACCCCCGGCGCCGGCGGGACGGTCTCGCTCCGCGCCGAACTCACCGACACCGCAGGCAACACCCTCACCCAGACCCAGCGGAACGCGTTCCGGACCCGATAGACCGACACCCGATAAGCCGACACCCGATGAACTGAAATCAAGGCGTGGCGCCCGTGCTCCGGGGGAGGAAGAGAACTCCCCCGGAGCACGGGCGCGTCACCACCCCCACCGCTTCCCCCTCACCCCCCGTACGTGGCCTGCGAGTCGCCGAGCACCCCCGCGAAGTCCGCCGCGAGCCGCACCGCGTCCGCCGGCGCGAGCGTCGCCGTCGTGATCCGGACGGCCGGCGGCGCGGCGATTCGGAACCGCGCGCCCGCGGCGACCCACCAGCCCTGCGTCCGCAACCCGTTGACCACGGCGGACTCGTCCCGCACGGGCACCCACACGTTCAGCCCGCTCGCCCCCACGGCACGGATCCGGTACGCGCCGAGCCCGCCGATCAGCGCGGCGCGCCGCTCGGCGTACGCGGCCTCGCCCGCGGCGACCAGCTCCCGCACCGTGGCGTCGCCGAGCAGGCCGGTCACCGTCTCCTGGAGTACGTGACTGACCCAGCCCGAGGTCATCAGCATCCGTCCGTCGTGCCGCGCGAGCGTCACCGCGTCGCACGCGACCCCGGCCCACCGCAGGTCGATCCCGAGGTGCTTGGACGCGGTCCGCACCTGCGCCCACCGGTCGAGCCCCGCCGCCGCGAGCGTGTACGCCGCGGCCCCGCCGACCTCCGCGTTGTGATCGTCCTCGACGACGAGCACCTCGGGGAACTCCCGCAGCACCGCGACCAGTTCGTCCCGCCGCGACCGGGTGAAGAACGCCCCGGTCGGACACTGCCCGCGCGGACTGCACACCACCGCGCGCACCCCGCCCCGCAGCGCCGTCCGCAGCGATTCCGGTACGAGCCCCTCGCCGTCCACCGCGACGGGCACCATCCGCAGCCCGAGCGCGGGGACGAGGTCGAGCAGGTGGTGGAAGCCGGGGTCCTCGACGGCGACCGCGTCGCCGGGCCGCAGCTCCGTCGAGAGGAGCCGCGCGATGCAGTCCAGGGCGCCGTGCGCGAACGTCACGTGCTCCGCGGGCACCCCGTCCCGTTCGAACCAGTCCCTGGTCAGCGCTTCGAGTGCCGGGAGCCGCGGGGCCGCGCGATGGGAGCCGTACACCGGGGCGACCGCCGAAGGCGGCCGCAGTACGGGCAGGAAGGCCGGGTCCGGATGACCGCCGGCGAGGTCGACGAGCCCGGCCGGCACGCGCGGGGGCCGCCGGGAGGCGACCGACGGCACGTCCGCGACCACCGTGCCGCCCCGGCCGCGCGTGACGATCAGTCCCCGCTGCCGCAACTCCTTGTAGGCCGTCGCCACCGTCCCCGGACTCACGCCCAGGTCGTCGGCGAGCCGCCGTACGGGAGGCAGGGCGTCGCCCGGGGCGAGCCCGCCCTCGGCCACGCCCCGCTCCACGGATGCGGCGATCCCCTTGGCCGAAGCCCCTTCGATCACATATTGTGCTGCCACGTAACACATTATGTATCAATACAAAGGAACATGCAAGGGGGACCCATGAGCCGCACCACCCGTCCGACCCGCCCACCCCACAAGGACCGCATCCCCGGTGGCCGCGACGGCCGCCGCATGCTCCTCGTCGGCTTCATCGACAAGTGCGGCACCGGCCTCTGGTCCACCGCCATGGCCCTCTACTTCACCTACGTCACCGGACTCGGCCTCGGCCAGGTCGGCCTCCTCATCGCCGTCTCCGGCGCCGCCGGCATCGCGGGCGCCCCCCTCGGCGGCCGCCTCGCCGACCGCTTCCCCCTCGTCCGCGTCATCGTCTGCACCCAACTCCTCCGCGCGGCGGCCCTCCTGGCCCTCCTCACCACCGACGACTACGTGCTCCTCGTCCTGCTCTCCGCCGTCGGCGCCCTCCCCGACCGCGCCACCAACGTCCTCACGAAGCTCTACGCGGCCCGCGTCGCAGGCCCCGACCGCGTCCGCTACCAGGCCATCAACCGCACGACCTCCAACCTCGGCTGGACCCTCGGCGGCCTCGGCGCGGCAGCGGCCCTGGCCGTCGGCTCCACCACCGCCTTCCAACTCCTCCTCATCGGCGACGCGCTCTCCTACCTCGTCATGGCCGCGCTCACCCTCCGCTGCGCCGAGCCCCCGGCCCCCGAGGCCTCCCGCGTCGTCGCCGCCTCCACCGACGCGACCCCCGCAGCCAAGTGCTCCAACCCCTGGCGCGACCGCGGATTCCTGGCCTTCACCGCCGGAGACGGCGTCTTCTTCCTCCACGACTCGATCCTCCAGGTCGCCCTGCCCCTCTGGATCGTCCACGCCACCGAAGCCCCCGTCGGTCTCGCACCGCTCCTGCTGGTCCTCAACAGCGCCCTCGTCGTGGTCTTCCAGGTCCCGCTCTCCCGCTTCGGCGCGACCACCGAGGCCGCCCGCCGCCTCTACACCCCGCTGGCAGCCCTCTTCGCGACGGGCACCCTCGCCGTCGCCGCGTCGGCCCTCACCGGCCCCAACCTCTCCATCACCGCCCTGGTCACCGCGGCCGTCGTCCTCACGTTCGCCGAGATGATCCACACCATCGCCTCCTGGGAGCTCTCCGTCGCCCTCGCCCCGGACGACGCCCAAGGCGCCTACCTCGGCGTCCACGGACTCGCCCAGTCCACCCAGCGCTTCGCCGGACCCCTCCTCATGACGGGACTGGTCTCCACGGGCCCGCTCGGCTGGCCCTTCCTCGGCGCGGCCCTCGTCGCCACCTGTGCCGCCCAGAACCGCCTGGTCCGCCGACGCCTCACCGAACCGTCACTGTCAGTGGCGAAGGTTACGGTGAGTGAGAACTGATCGGAGCAGTCACCAGGGGGAGACATGACCAGGACCGACACCACCACCACGACCCGCCTCCGCCGCGCCCTGCGCCGCGAAGTCCCCAGCACCGTCGGCCTCCTCGCCGACGCACAGGACTTCGCTGCCATGCGCCGCTACCGCACCTTCGCCTTCGACGACCACACGACCTACCTCCAGCAGATCGAAGCCCTCCTCAAAACCCTCGCCACCCAGGGCGGACACACGACGGTCACCCTCTTCGACCCCGAGGAGTACGAGGTCTACTGCGCCGAGACGGCCATCGACCCCGACCACCCGACGAGCCGCAGCCGCTTCACCGCGCACCTCGCCACCACCGGAGCCCGCGTCACCTACACAGGGCAGCCCCTCAGCACCCTGCTGCCCGAGCTCGTCGACACCGCCGTCCGTCACGCCACCTGGGAGTACGCGACCACGGTCCTCGCCACAGCGGGCGACTGCGCGACCTGCGGCAAGGACATCGGCAAGGCCGCCTTCGCCCAGGCCTCCCGCCTCCTGGCACGCCTCCTCGAAGCGGCCGGCCCCGGCGCACACCACCTCGTCTGCAGCGTCCCCGCCGCGGACGACCAACTCCTCGCCGTCCTCCACGCCCACGGCACGACCCACCCCGAAGGCGCCGAGGCCGCCGAGTTCACGGCCGTCCTCGCCGCGGGCATCGCCCTCGCCGCACCCGGCGGCCTCGTCCTCCGCACGACCGACCCCGCCACCCGCGACCACCTCCACGGCTGGCGCCTCACCGACGGCACCCTGACCCCCCTCACCGAGGCAGAGGTCTTCGCCGCCTACTGCACCGACGCCCGCACCGGAGAGCCCCTCTCCCCGGAGCCGGGCGTCGACTACCGCGCCGGCTTCCCCCTCGCCCCCGACCCCGACGAGGAATGGCCCGCCCACCACTGACCACGGACACCGAAAAGGGGCTCCCCGCCACCGAAGTGACGGGAAGCCCCTTCCCTCCAAACGTCAGCGACCGCCAGGGATCACTCCCCGGACAGCACCGCCTGCGCGGCAAGACGCGCCTCGTGCGCCGTGTCGGCGGCACGCGCCGCGGCAGCGGCCCGCTCGCACTGCGCCAGTGTGTACTTCGCCAGCGTCGCCCGCACGTACGGAATCGACGCGGCGCCCATCGACAGGGAGGTGACCCCCAGACCCGTCAGGACACAGGCGAGCAGCGGGTCCGAAGCGGCCTCGCCACAGACACCACAGCTCTTGCCCTCGGCCTTGGCGGCGTCGGCGGACAGCGCCACCAGGTCGAGCAGCGCGGGCTGCCACGGGTCCTGGAGCCGCGACACCGCACCGACCTGACGGTCGGCGGCGAAGGTGTACTGCGCGAGGTCGTTCGTGCCCAGCGACAGGAACTCGACCTCCTGGAGGATCGAGCGCGCCCGCAGCGCGGCCGAGGGAATCTCGACCATCGCACCGAACTTCGCCCGCAGCCCCGCCTCACGGCACGCGTCGGCGAAGGCCTTCGCGTCCGTACGGTCGGCCACCATCGGCGCCATGACCTCGAGGTACACGGGCAGACCCTCGGCCGCCTTCGCCAGCGCGGTCAGCTGCGTCCGCAGCACCTCCGGGTGGTCCAGCAGCGACCGCAGCCCGCGCACGCCGAGCGCCGGGTTCGGCTCGTCGACCGGCGTCAGGAACTCCAGCGGCTTGTCCGCACCCGCGTCGAGCACCCGCACGACCACACGGCCCTCGGGGAAGGCCTCGAGCACCTTGCGGTAGGCCTCGATCTGCTTCTCCTCGGACGGAGCGTGCTTGCTGTCGTCCAGGAAGAGGAACTCCGTACGGAACAGACCGACGCCCTCGGCACCCGCCTCCACCGCGGCCGGCACGTCCGCAGGACCGCCGACATTGGCGAGCAGCGGCACCTTGTGCCCGTCCGAGGTCGCACCCGGACCGCTGGACGAGGCCAGCGCGGCCTTCCGCGCGGCGGCGGCCTGCGTCAGCTCCGCCTTCTTCTCCTCGCTCGGATCCACGAAGAGCTCACCGGTCGAACCGTCGACGGCGATGAGCGTGCCCTCGGCCAGCTCACCCGCGCCCGGCAGGGCGACGATGGCCGGCACACCGAGCGCCCGCGCGAGAATCGCGCTGTGGCTGGTCGGCCCGCCCTCCTCCGTCACGAAACCGAGCACCAGCGCCGGGTCGAGCAGCGCGGTGTCGGCGGGCGCGAGGTCCCGCGCGATCAACACGTACGGCTCGTCACTGTCCGGCACACCCGGCATCGGGACACCGAGCAGCCGGGCGACGATCCGGTTCCGCACGTCGTCGAGGTCGGCGACGCGCCCGGCCATGTACTCACCGGCACCCGCGAGCAGCTCCCGGTAGTGCGAGAACGCGTCGTAGATACCGCGCTCCGCGGTGCTGCCGACCACGATCCGGCGGTCGACGTCGGCGATGAGCTCCGGGTCCTGGGCGATCATCGCCTGGGCCTCGAGCACCGCCTGCGCCTCGCCGCCGGCCAGGTTGCCCCGCGCGATCAGGTCCGCGGCCACAGCTTCCACCGCCTGACGGGCGCGCCCCTGTTCGCGCTCCGCCTCGTCGGCCGGAATCTGCTTGGCCGGCGGCTCGAGAACCGCCGTGCCCATGTGCCGGACCTCGCCGATCGCCACACCGTGGCTGACCCCGACGCCTCGCAGCGTTGTCTCCATCTCACCCGTCTCCGATTGAGCGACGGCCCCGGCCGCCGCGTTGAATGTCGAACTCGCGGTCGTCACGAGGACGAACGGACTCAGCTCCAGTGGAAGAGCTGGTCGCCGGCCTTCACGTCGCCTTCGACGATGTCGGACAGCGAGTCCGCAGTGGCCTCGAGGGCCACGATGGGACAGATGGGGGACTTGCCGGCGGCTTCGACGGCGGCGGGGTCCCAACGCACGACGGCCTGGCCGCGCGTCACGGTGTCACCCTTGTTGACGAGGAGCTCGAAGCCCTCGCCATTGAGCTGAACGGTGTCGATGCCCAGATGGGTGAGCACACCGTGCCCTTCGTCGTCGACGACGACGAAGGCGTGCGGGTGCATGGAGACGACGACCCCGTCGATGGGGGACACCGCCTCCGAGGGCTCACGCACGGGATCGATGGCGGTACCGGGACCGACCATCGCACCGGAGAAGACCGGGTCGGGAACTGCGGCGAGACCGATGGCGCGTCCAGCAAGCGGCGACGTCACGGTTGTCATGGGAAGCCTCCCAGGGGCGGAGATTGTGTGGCGCCGTCACTACCTGTCCTGGACGGCGTACTGTTCAGAAGCGTAAGTCATAAGAAGTCCTAGTTCCGCACGAGACGTACCACTTGGTGGAGCTAGGACTACCCCGAAACGATTTGCCTCTACTGACGGTGGGATGTACTGTCGTACTCCTGCCTGACCCCAACGCGGCCTTGAGTCGCGGGTCGGCAGCACCTATCAAGCCAGATCCTAACCCCAGTGGTCTACACCTCTGCGTGCGTCAGCTCGCCGGGGGAGTGGTCAGGGGGACCGAGAAAGCCTGGTAATGTTTGACCCCGCCGGGAACGGAAAGCGCGAAAGCGAATTCCATGTCCGGCAGCCCGCTCCAGCGGGTGGCAGAAACGGGAAATCGGGTCTGCTAAGCTGGAAACACGAAATACCGAAGGGAAGCCCGGAGGAAAGCCCGAGAGGGTGAGTACAAAGGAAGCGTCCGTTCCTTGAGAACTCAACAGCGTGCCAAAAATCAACGCCAGATTAGTTGATACCCCGTCCATCTTCGGATGGTCGAGGTTCCTTTGAAAAAGTCCACCYTTCGGGGTGGCAATTACACAG
>NZ_LMEI01000010.1 GCF_001426585.1 Streptomyces sp. Root431 | reverse complement strand
GGACTTTTTCAAAGGAACCTCGACCATCCGAAGATGGACGGGGTATCAACTAATCTGGCGTTGATTTTTGGCACGCTGTTGAGTTCTCAAGGTGCGGACGCTTCCTTTGTACTCACCCTCGCGGGTTTTCCTCCGGGCTTTTCCTTCGTTCTTGCGTTTCCGACTCTATCAGATCTTTTCGATCCGATTTCCTCGGTGCTTTCCGGTCCCTTTTGTTTTCACTCCGGGGGCCTTTCGGCGGTTCCGACTTTATCAGAANCGTTTCCGACTCTATCAGATCTTTTCGATCCGATTTCCTCGGTGCTTTCCGGTCCCTTTTGTTTTCACTCCGGGGGCCTTTCGGCGGTTCCGACTTTATCAGAATCATTTCGGCCGACCTAATCGGCGGCTTTCGTGATTCGAATGAGAATCGGGATGACTCCGTGGAAAGAATTCCCGACCGGAGTGATTAAGACTCTACTTGATTGCTGCCGAACTGTCCAGTTCCAGGCAACCGTTTGAATCTACCTCCCCACGGCCACCGTGTCAACGGCTTTTGTGGGCACCGGAGGAGGCTAGCAGGTCAGAGGGGGTGTCCGCACATCAGGCTGCGGTGGGGAGGGAGGCGCTGCGGTCGGGTTCGTCGAGGTCGCCCGTGGTGCCGGTTCGGGAGGCGCGGCGGCCGAGGACGTAGACGTAGGCGAGAAAGGCCAGCTCAGCGGCGATGCCGATGGCGATGCGGGCCCAGGTGGGCAGGCCCGAGGGGGTGACGAAGCCTTCGATGAGGCCCGAGACGAAGAGGACGAGAGCCAGGCCGATCGCCATGCCGACGGCCGCGCGTCCTTGCTCCGCCAGGGCGGCGCGGCGGGTGGTGGGGCCGGGGTCGATGACCGTCCAGCCGAGGCGGAGGCCCGTGCCGGCGGCGACGAAGACCGCCGTCAGTTCGAGCAGGCCGTGGGGAAGGATCAGGCCCAGGAAGACGTCGAGGCGGCCGGCTGCGGACATGAGGCCGATGCCGACGCCCAGGTTGAGCATGTTGAGGAAGAGGATCCAGAGGACCGGGATGCCCAGGAACGCGCCGAGGACCAGGCACATGGCGGCGGCCTGGGCGTTGTTCGTCCAGACCTGGGCAGCGAAGGACGCCGCGGGGTGGCTGGAGTAGTACGTCTCGTACTGGCCGCCCGGGCGGGTCATCTCGCGGAGTTCGCTGGGGGCGCCGATCGAGGCCTGGACTTCCGGGTGCGTACCGATCCACCAGCCGATGAGGACGGCCAGCAGGGTGGAGAGGAGCGCCGTGGGGGCCCACCAGTGGCGGGAGCGGTAGACGGCCGCGGGGAAGCCGGCGGTGAGGAAGCGGGTGGCGTCGCGCCAGGAGGAGCGGCGGGTGCCGGTGACGGTGGCGCGGGCCCGGGCGACGAGCTGGGTCAGGCGGGCCGTGAGCTGGGGGTCCGGGGCGGTGGACTGGACGAGGGAGAGGTGCGTGGCCGTGCGCTGGTAGAGGGAGACGAGTTCGTCGGCTTCGGCGCCGGTGAGTCTGCCGCCCTTGCGCAGGAGGAGGTCCAGGCGTTCCCACTCGGCGCGGTGGGCGGTGACGTAGACGTCGAGGTCCATGATCGGCTGCTGCTCCAGGCACTGGCTGTGGACAGGTCCGTACTACTGCGGCGCGCTGCGGGTCAGCTTGGCAGACTGGCGTTCGGAGAGTCGGAGAGAGGTGGGCGCCGTGAGTGGGGTGGTGACGGGGGACGCCGTCGTCCTGGGGTTGCAGCCCGCGCGGCTGCCGAGCCGGGCGTTGGCGGTGCTCATCGACCTCGTGGTCGTGTGGACCGTCTATCTGCTGGTCACGCTGGGGCTCGCCGTCGCGACGGCGTCCTTGGACGAGGCCGCGATGACGGCGGTGTCGATCGCTTCCTTCCTGCTGGTGCTGGTGGGGGCGCCGATCGCGGTGGAGACGCTGTCGCACGGGCGGTCGCTGGGGAAGCTCGCCTGTGGGCTGCGGGTGGTGCGGGACGACGGGGGGCCGATCCGGTTCCGGCACGCGCTGGTCCGGGGTGCGATGGGGGTCGTGGAGATCCTGATGACCTTCGGGGTGATCGCCTGTATCGCCTCGCTGGTGTCCGAGCGGGGGCGGCGGATCGGTGACGTGTTCGCGGGGACCCTGGTCGTCCGGGAGCGCATACCCGCGGCGCGGGCCCTTGTGGTGCCTCCTCCGCCGCCGTGGCTCGTGGGGCGGTTCGCGGGGCTCGATCTGTCGGCGGTGCCGGAGAGCCTGTGGCTGGAGATACGTCAGTACCTGACGCGGGCGCGTGAGCTGGACGCCTTCGTGGGGCGGCGGCTCGCGGAGCGGCTGGCCGACGAACTGGTCGCGCGGACCGGGACGCCTCCGCCGCCGGGGGTGCCGGCCGACGCGTTTCTTGCGGGGGTGGTCGCCGAGCGGCAGGCGCGGGACTCCCGGCGGGCGTTCGCTCCGTCGCGGGAGGGCCTGGCCGCTGCTCCTGCTGCTTCCGTTGTCGCTCCGGTCGTCGTGCCGCCCGTTGTTCCCGTCGTTCCCGCTGCCGGGGCGGTGGCCGAGGAGGGCGGGCCGCGGGCCACCGGGTTCGCTCCGCCCGCCTGACGGTCAGGGGAAGACCGAGGGCGGCGTTTCGAGGGCTTCGAGTTCGATGCCGGGGGCCGCGAGGACCACGTCGCCGGCGATGTGGACGGTGTGCCGCTCCCCCGTGTCCAGGGTGCTGACCTGGTATTCGTCGACGGTCAGGGGGCCGTTGTCAGTGGCGTGCGCTTCACTTTTCAGCAGGGCCCAGGACTGGTCGACCGTGAGGGGGGCGAGCACCGGATCCGTGAAGGCGACGAGCCTGAGGCGGGTCTCGGGGGAATCGGGGGTGAGGCGCAGGAGTCGCGTGATCGCGACGAGGAATGCCGGGGACGTGCCGGTGAAGGCGTGGGCGCGCACATTGCCTTCGGTGGCGTGGGTTCCGGTGGGGTCCGTGCGGACCCAGGTGACGCCGTCGAGGGCCGCGCCGCGGACCTGCCAGCTCGCGGCGTTGAGTTCGAGGCGGATGGGGCGGCCGAGTTCGTCGACGGCCAGGTCGACGGAGCCGAGGTGGTCGCCGGAGGGGGTGACGGTCTGGGAGACGTAGCGCCAGCCGGAGGGGCCGGGGGCGCAGTGGAAGTGTTCTTCACCGAGGGGGGTGTGGTCGTGCGGGTCATGGAGCGAATATCGGCCGCGGGGCATGGGTCGGTCCTCGGGAGGGGGCGCTTCCAGGGGCGGTAGCGGGGGGGGACGGGGCAGGCCCCCCGACACGGGGGTGCGGGGGGCCTGCCTGAATCCTCTACGGGTGTCCGGGGCGGCGTCGCGTCGGTGCGCGGGTGCCGCCGGCGGGGTCATCAGTAGCGGTAGTGGTCCGGCTTGAACGGGCCGTCGACCTCGACGCCGATGTAGGCGGCCTGCTCCGGGCGGAGGGTCGTCAGCTTGACGCCGAGGGCGTCGAGGTGGAGACGGGCGACCTTCTCGTCCAGGTGCTTCGGCAGCGTGTAGACGTCGACCGGGTACTCCTCCGGCTTCGTGAAGAGCTCGATCTGGGCCAGGGTCTGGTCCGCGAAGGAGTTCGACATGACGAAGGAGGGGTGGCCCGTCGCGTTGCCGAGGTTCAGCAGGCGGCCCTCGGAGAGGACGATGAGGACCTTGCCGTCCGGGTAGGTCCAGGTGTGGACCTGCGGCTTGACCTCGTCCTTGACGACGCCGGCGGTGTTGGCGAGGCCGGCCATGTCGATCTCGTTGTCGAAGTGGCCGATGTTGCCGACGATGGCCTGGTGCTTCATCTTGGCCATGTCGGCGGCCATGATGATGTCCTTGTTGCCGGTCGTGGTGATGAAGATGTCGGCCGTCTCGACGACGTCGTCCAGGGTCGTGACCTGGTAGCCGTCCATGGCCGCCTGGAGCGCGCAGATCGGGTCGATCTCGGTGATGATGACGCGCGCGCCCTGGCCGCGGAGGGACTCGGCGCAGCCCTTGCCGACGTCGCCGTAGCCGCAGACGACGGCGGTCTTGCCGCCGATGAGGACGTCGGTGGCGCGGTTGATGCCGTCGATCAGGGAGTGGCGGCAGCCGTACTTGTTGTCGAACTTCGACTTCGTCACGGCGTCGTTCACGTTGATCGCCGGGAAGAGCAGGTCGCCCTCGCGGTGCATCTCGTACAGGCGGTGGACGCCGGTCGTGGTCTCCTCGGTCACGCCGCGGATCTCGGACGCCAGCTGGGTCCACTTCTGCGGGTTCTCGGTGAGGGTGCGGTTGAGGAGACGGAGGATGTGGCCGTACTCCTCGCTGTCCGCGGTGGACGGGTCCGGGGCGGAGCCGGCCTTCTCGAACTCGACGCCCTTGTGGACGAGGAGGGTGGCGTCACCACCGTCGTCGAGGATCATGTTCGGGCCGCCGGTGGGCGTGTTCGGCCAGGTGAGGGCCTGCTCCGTGCACCACCAGTACTCCTCCAGGGTCTCGCCCTTCCAGGCGAAGACCGGGACGCCCTGGGGGTTCTCCGGGGTGCCGTTCGGGCCGACGGCGATGGCCGCGGCGGCGTGGTCCTGGGTGGAGAAGATGTTGCAGGAGGCCCAGCGGACCTCGGCGCCGAGCGCGACCAGCGTCTCGATGAGGACGGCGGTCTGCACGGTCATGTGCAGGGAGCCGGTGACGCGGGCGCCGGCGAGCGGCTGCTGCTCGGCGTACTCGCGGCGGATCGACATCAGGCCGGGCATCTCGTGCTCGGCGAGGGTGATCTCCTTGCGGCCGAAGACGGCCAGGGAGAGATCGGCGACCTTGAAGTCCTGGTGGGCGGCAGTCGTCATGACTGTGCTGCTCCTCGTGTGATGGGAGTGCGAGGGTCGGTTGGGGCGCCGGGCACCACGGGAGGGCCTGGGCACAGGAATGCCCGGGCGGTTCCACGGTGCCGTCGTCGGAGGCCCTCTCTCCCTCGGACGGTCCGAGGGACCGCCCGACCGCCATCAGCAGCGACGTCTGGCTGATCTCGAATCTACACCGATCGGTGCGGCGGCCCACAGTCCGCATGGGGGCCAGTTCAGGCGGGATCGCGTCGGTTCCGGCCAGCGGCGGCCCGTTCTGGCTTGATCCACTCGATGAGTCGTACGCATGCACGAGGCCCCCGGGACCTGGGGTCGCGGGGGCCTCGTGGTGACGGCGGGGGTCGCCCCGCCGTGGTGGGTCAGTGGGCGGAGCCGCCCGGTGCCTTGGCCGGGTTCTCGCCCGCGGAGGCCGCGGTCTCGCTGTAGATGTCCGGCTCCAGGTAGATCACCCGGGCGATCGGGACGGCCGCGCGGATGCGCTCCTCCGCGGCGTTGATGGCGTTCGCGACCTCGGTCGCCGACTCGTCGTGGCGGACCGCGATCTTGGCCGCGACGAGCAGCTCCTCGGGGCCGAGGTGGAGCGTGCGCATGTGGATGAGGCGGGTGACGGTGTCGCCGTCGACGACGGCCGCCTCGATCTTCTGGACGTCGTCGACACCGGCGGACTCACCGAGGAGCAGCGACTTGGTCTCGGCGGCGAGCACGATCGCGATCAGGATGAGCAGGACACCGATGCAGAGGGTGCCGATGCCGTCCCAGACGCCGTTGCCGGTACCGAGGGCGAGGCCGACGCCGGCGAGGGCGAGCACCAGACCGACGAGGGCGCCGAGGTCCTCCAGGAGGACGACGGGGAGCTCGGGGGCCTTCGCCCGGCGGACGAACTGCGTCCAGGTGAGGCCGCCGCGGACCTCGTTCGACTCCTTGATCGCGGTCCGGAAGGAGAAGGACTCGGCGATGATCGCGAAGACGAGGACGCCGACCGGCCAGTACCAGGCCTCGATGGCGTGCGGGTCCTTGATCTTCTCGTAGCCCTCGTAGATGGCGAACATGCCACCGACGGAGAAGAGCACGATGGAGACGAGGAAGGCGTAGATGTAGCGCTCGCGGCCGTAGCCGAAGGGGTGCTGCGGGGTCGCTTCACGCTGGGCCTTCTTGCCGCCGAGAAGCAGCAGGCCCTGGTTGCCGGAGTCGGCGAGCGAGTGCACGCTCTCCGCGAGCATCGAGGACGACCCACTGAAGAGGTACGCCACGAACTTGGCTACGGCGATCGCGAGGTTGGCGGCGAGTGCCGCCACGATCGCCTTGGTTCCGCCTGACGCGCTCATGGGTGTACGGGGTCCCTTCGTCGATGCTCCGGCTCTGTCGCCGCGGTTCGGCCGGTCATTCTCGCATCAGGCCACGGCGGTCAGGCCACGACGGTCGCGCGAAAGACCGTTCCCTCGCCGGAGAGTTCGGTGGGCTCGCCCGCCGGCACGAAGACGGACTCCCCCGGGGCGAGCGTGACTTCGCCGGCCTTCGGGCGGCCCGCGACGGCGAGCAGGATCTGCGGCGTGGGGGTGGTGACGTCGGTCGGGGCGGCGCCCTCCGCCCGTACGAAGCGGGACAGGCGGAACTCGTCGATCGGGGTGTCGTAGACCTCCTCGCCCGAGGGGGAGGCCTCGGGGCGCAGGACGCCGGGGTCGTTCGGCTCGAAGCGGACGACCCGCAGGAGTTCGGGGACGTCGACGTGCTTGGGGGTGAGGCCGCAGCGCAGCACGTTGTCGGAGTTGGCCATGATCTCGACGCCCATGCCGTCGAGGTAGGCGTGCGGCACGCCCGCGCCCAGGTAGAGCGCCTCGCCCGGCTGGAGCAGGACGTGGTTGAGGAGCATGGCGGCGATGACGCCGGGGTCACTCGGGTAGTGGTGGGCGAGGCTCGCGAACGGGGCGTGGGCGCCGCCCAGGCGGTCCGCGGCGGCCGCCGCCTCGGCGACGGTGTGCGCCATCTCCTCGTGGTCGGCGGTCAGCAGGGCCGTCAGGACCTCGCGGAGTGCCGCCTCTTCGGGGTGGGCGTGGAGGAGGTCCACGTACGGCTTGAGGGAGTCGACGCCCAGCGCGGCGATGAGGTCGGCGGCCTCGGCGGGGGCGCGGAAGCCGCACAGTCCTTCGAAGGGGGTGAGGGCGCAGATCAGCTCGGGCTTGTGGTTCGCGTCCTTGTACGTGCGGTGCGGCGCGTCGACGGGGATGCCTGCCGCTTCCTCGGCCGCGAAGCCCGCGCGGGCCTGTTCCAGGTCGGGGTGGACCTGGAGGGAGAGCGGGGCGCCTGCCGCGAGCACCTTGAGCAGGAAGGGGAGGCGCGGGCCGAACTTCCCGACCGCGGCCTCGCCGAGCTCGCGGACGGGGTCGGCGGCGATCAGCCGGTCGAGCGGGCCGCGCTCGGTGCGGGAGGGGGCGCCGGGGTGGGCGCCCATCCACATCTCGGCCTGGGGTTCGCCGGTCGGGGCGACGCCGAGGAGTGCGGGGATGGCCGTCGTGGACCCCCAGGCGTAGGGACGGACGGTGTTGACGAGGCGGTCCATGATGCCTGCCAGCTCCTCGGGGTGGTGACGGATGGTGAGGGGTGTCGGGTGACAGGTGACAGGGGGCGGGTGACGGGTGGGTGAAGCGGCGGGGGGCGGGGTGGTGACGGAGTGGTGGACGGGGCGGGTGAGGCAGGGGTGAGGTGGTGTCAGTGGCCGTGGTCCGGGCGGCCCGGGGTCGCCAGGGCCAGGTAGACCGCGGCGAAGTCGGTCACGGCGAGCAGTTCGGCCAGGGTCTCCAGGTCGCCGCCCTCCTCCGGTTCCAGCTCGCTGATGGCCGTCCCGTGGCCGAGGGCCAGCTCCCGCGCCGCCGGGGCCGCGGTCAGGCCGTCGCCCGGCCGGTCGCGCAGGAGGACGACCCGGGCGCGCAGCGCCTGTGACTCCTCGACCCTGTCGCGGAAGAAGTCCTCGGGGTCCGCGCCCGCCGCGTAGTCACCCGCGAGCAGCACGCCGTGCGCGGGCAGGGCCTCGGGGAGCTCCGCCGCGAGCGCGGGCAGGCCGGCGAGCTCGGCGAGGACGCTCGCGAAGCGGCGGCCCGCGGGGCCCGCCGCGTTCCCCTCGGTCCAGATCAGCGGAAGCGAGTCGGCCAGTTCGGCCGCGAGCGTCTTGGCCGGGTTGCTGTACGTGGCGATGGCCGGGCCGCAGCGTTCTGCCGTCCGGTCGAGACGGTCGGCGACCTTCTCCAGGGCCTCCGGCGGCGCGTCGATCAGGCCGACGCGGTCGAGGAGGGCGAGGAGCGGGGTGAACAGGGCCCACAGCGCGCCGGGGCTCGCCGCGAGGCTCTCCGCGTACTCGTCGGGCGATTCGTTGGGGGCGATGGCCATCGGGACGAACAGGCCGTGCGAGCCGCCGACCGTCTCGGCGAGCGGCGAGGCCTTGGGGGCGACGGCGACGACCGTGATGCCGCGGCGGTACGCCTGCTCGGCGAGGACGGCGAGGCCGGGTTCGGAGCCGTCGGTGGTGGGCAGCAGGAGCAGGTCCACCGAGCCGGCCCAGCCCGGCAGGGCCCAGCGCAGGGCGCCGGCGGCGGGGGCGACGCCGGTCGGCTGGAGCCGTACGACGGGGGCGGAGGCTCCGGCGAGCGCGCCGATCAGGTCGGCGACGCCCGCGGCGGCGGTGCCGGGGCCCGCGACGAGGACGGCGCGGGGGCGGCCCTCGGGGTGCAGATCGGCGATGCCCGCCTCGCTGGCGTGGCGGGCGGCCGTCCGTACTCGGGCGCCTGCTTCGGCGGCCCCTCGGAGGAGGCCGCGGCGGTCGGCCAGGGCGAGGGCGTCCGGTGCGTCGAGGAGGGTCTCGTCGAGCATGTGGCGGTGCCTCCCGGGTGGGTGCGGGGTGTTCGCGGGTGGTGGTTCCTGGTGGTGTGCCCTGCCGTCGGCGGGGCGACTCGTATCCCCGCACGCACCGACCGTGCGGGAGGGAGCGCGGAGGTGCGGGTCCGTCCGTGGGTGGTGCCCGCCGTCGGCGGTGAACCCTCCGGGCGCGGTGGGCGGGACCCGTGGGCCGGGCCGGCCGTCGCCGTCGGACGACGGCCGTACGGGACTCCCTGCGGCTGCGGGGCGGTGCGCCGCGCGGTGGTGCGGGCGGTCGCGGGGCGGGCCGGGGTGGTGGGCGTGCCCGGGTGGTTCGGGGTGGGCCGTACGTCGAGGCACCCCGGGGCGGTGGCCCGGCGGGGGTTGCCTCGTGGGCGTACCGCACGGATCGGCCTGCCGGTGGGTGCTGCCGGGCGGCCCGGCCGTGCCGCCCTGGGAGGTGCGGGGCGTCCCCGGCCGGTCGGCGTCGTGGTGGTGCGTCCTTCGCCCGGCGCGCCGGTGGGAGGCGTCGTTCCGCGACCCGGGCCCGGTGGCGCGTGGCGTGGTCCGGGGCCGGGTGTCGGGGGGCTCGGGGCGGGGAGCACCGGTGGGTCAGGCCGGGCGGCGGGCCTCGTCGGTGAGGAGGACGGGGATGCCGTCGCGGACGGGGTACGCGAGGCCGCAGTCCGTGCCCGTGCAGACCAGCTCGGGGGTCTCGTCCGCCGTGCGGTCGTTCAGCGGAGCGTGGCACGCGGGGCAGGCCAGGATCTCCAGGAGGCCGGCTTCGAGCGGCATGGGGTGTCCCTTCGGAACAAACGGTGGTGGTGCTGCCCTTCGGGCCAGGTCAGCCTACCGCCGGGGGACGGGGGGCGCGGCTCGGCGGCCGGTCCTCCCGTACCCCCGGCGGGGTGGTGTCAGGCGGTCGCGCGGACCAGGGCCAGGACCTCGTCGCGGATCTTGGTCATGGTGGCCTCGTCGCGGGCCTCGACGTTGAGGCGGAGCAGCGGCTCGGTGTTGGACGCGCGGAGGTTGAACCACCAGTCGGCGGTGGTGATGGTGAGGCCGTCGAGCTCGTCGAGGGTGACGCCGTCACCGCCCTCGTACGTCGCCCTGACCTTGGCCGTGCTGGCCGCCTGGTCGGCGACCGTGGAGTTGATCTCGCCGGAGGAGGCGTAGCGGTCGTAGGCGGAGACCAGGTCGGAGAGGGTGCCCTCCTGGCCGCCGAGGGCCGCCAGGACGTGGAGCGCGGCGAGCATGCCCGTGTCCGCGTTCCAGAAGTCCTTGAAGTAGTAGTGCGCGGAGTGCTCGCCGCCGAAGATGGCGCCGGTCTTCGCCATCTCCTCCTTGATGAAGGAGTGGCCGACGCGGGTGCGGACGGGCGCGCCGCCGTTCTCGCGGACGACCTCGGGCACGGACCAGGAGGTGATCAGGTTGTGGATGATCGTTCCGCCGGGGTTCTTGGCGAGCTCGCGGGCGGCGACGAGGGCCGTGATCGCGGACGGGGAGACCGGCTCGCCGCGCTCGTCGACGACGAAGCAGCGGTCGGCGTCGCCGTCGAAGGCGAGGCCGAGGTCGGCGCCCTCGGCGAGGACGCGGGCCTGGAGGTCGACGATGTTCTTCGGGTCGAGGGGGTTGGCCTCATGGTTGGGGAAGGTGCCGTCGAGCTCGAAGTACATGGGGACGGTGTCGAGGGGGAGGCCCTCGAAGACCGTGGGGACGGTGTGGCCGCCCATGCCGTTGCCGGCGTCGACGACGACCTTCAGCGGGCGGATCGCGGTGAGGTCGACGAGGCCCTTGAGGTGGGCGGCGTAGTCGTCGAGGGTCTCGCGCTCGGTGATGGTGCCGGGGGTGGCGGCGGCCTCCGGGGCGCCGGTCTCCGTCCACTCCTCGGCGAGGGCGCGGATGTCGGCGAGGCCGGTGTCCTGGCCGACCGGGGCGGCGCCGGCGCGGCACATCTTGATGCCGTTGTACTGGGCCGGGTTGTGGGAGGCCGTGAACATCGCGCCCGGCAGGTCGAAGCTGCCCGAGGCGAAGTACAGCTGGTCGGTGGAGCAGAGCCCGATGAGGGTGACATCGGCACCGAGGCGGGCGGCGCCTCGCGCGAAGGCGGCCGAGAGGCCGGGGGACGAGGGCCGCATGTCGTGGCCGACGACGATCGCGTCCGCGTCCGTCACCCGTACGAAGGCGGCGCCGAAGAGCTCCGCGAGCGCCTCGTCCCACTGGTCCGGTACCACTCCGCGGACGTCGTACGCCTTCACGATCTGCGACAGATCGGCAGTCACGGATCCACCCTCCTGAGTTCTCGGCACGCGTGTGCGGCGCGTGTAGGAACGCCAAAACTACCCGGAGCGGATCGGGGGTACGCGGACGGTGGCCGGTTGGCGTCAGTTGTCGGGCGAACGGAGCACCCTGAGGTGCCCGCGGCGGCCGACCTCCATGGGGTCTCCGCCTCGGCCTCCGCCGCCCTTGCCGCCGGCCTCGGCCGTGCGCTCGTGGGGGCGGGCCGCCTCCCGTACCGCGTTGGCCAGGGCTTCGAGGTCGTCGCCGCTGGGGCGGGCCGGGGCGGAGGGATCGGTGAGCCGCACGACCTCCCAGCCGCGCGGCGCGGTGAGGCGCTCGCTGTGCTCGAGGCACAGGTCGTAGCAGTGGGGCTCGGCGTAGGTGGCGAGCGGGCCGAGGACCGCAGTCGAGTCGGCATAGACGTACGTCAGTGTCGCGACGGCAGGGCGGCCGCACGCGGTGCGCGAACAGCGACGTACAGGGCTCACGACGTTGGACGGTACCGCACTCTTGACCGGGCCGCGACGACTCTCCCTCAGGTCACTCCCCCGTGTCGCGCTGTGACCTCCGACACCCGCCCTCGTGTCGCGGCGGTGCTGACCTGCGTGGGAGAGGGCGTACGGCGGTGGGGGCAGGAAGCGATCCGGACAGTCGGGGATGCAAATCCGGTCAACCACGGCCAGATGGCCGATCGCGACACGCTGCCGAATCAGGCGCGCGGTTGGCCGGAATGTTCAGGTTTCGACAGTGGGGGTGGGGGCGCGGGGGAACGTGGCGAGGATCCGCCACGGTGCGGAAACACCTAGGAGGGTTACGCTGCGTCAGTGATGGACAGTCCTGTGCCGCCGAACCCCTCGCGCCCCTCCACGGAGCCCCCGGCGGAGCCTCGGGTCCGCCGCCGCGACCGTCACGGGCGCGGGATGCGGGGGCCGGTCGCCCCGCCCCAGGTGCCGCTCTCCACGAGCCGGGCCGACACCTTCCGCGATCTGGTGCTGGATTCGGTGGAGCGCCTCGAACGGCACTGGCCGCAGCTCGCGGACATCGAGTTCCTCGTGATGGAGGTGCCGCCGCCCGTGCCGGGCGAGACGGTGCCGCTGGGCGGTTCGGTCCCCGCCGACAAGGACGATCCCGCCCGGGTCGTCGTCTACCGGCGGCCGGTCGAGATCCGCTCGAAGAGCCGCGACGAGCGCGCGCTCCTCGTCCACGAGGTCGTCGTGGAGCAGGTGGCCGAGCTCCTCGGGCTCTCCCCGGAGTCGGTCGATCCCCGGTACGGGCAGGACTGATCCCTGGTAGGGGCGGGAGTAACCCCGCCGGTACGGGCAGGACTGACCGCCCGTACGGTCCGCCCTTACGGGGCTTCCCCGCCCCGCTTCAGTCCCCCAGGACCTGGAGGTCCTGGCGGGCCGACGGGACCTCGACCGTGCCCCGGTCGTCGACGAGGGTCTGGACCGTGAACATCTGCACGCCGTCCTCCGGCACGGCCAGCGACCGTGCCGCGTGCACCTTGCCGCCCGAGACCGGTTCCACGGTCAGCGCGTAGGCGCCCTTGAGGCCCTCGGGCACGAGGTCGGCCACGGTCGCCGTCGTCCCCGCCTTGACGGTGACGGTCTTCGACACCGGCGTGCCGCCGCGTGAACCCGCCGAGGCCGTGACCTTGACCTGGGCGTCGGCGCCGGGCGCCGTGAGGGCGAGCGTCGAGGCCTTGGCGCGGTTGTCGGCGACCGTCGCTCGGGCGGAGATCGCCGCGGTCGCCGGGATGAAGGCGATCTCGGTGTTCTCGCCCTTGCCGCGGACGATCTGGAGGGCGGCCACCACCGGGGTCGCCTTCTTCGGGTCGCTCGGGCTGAGCAGCAGGGAGCCCGCCTGGCCCCGGGTCAGGCCCGGCAGGTCGAGGGAGGCCGTCATCCCGGACTTGACGTGCAGGGAGCCGGAGCCGGCGCCCGCGGGGACGATCGTGCCGGTCGGGGTGGCCAGCTGGATCTTGAGGTCGGCGTCGTCGTCGCCGGGGACGAAGGCCACGAGCCGTACGGAGGTGGCGTCGGCCGGGATGCCGGGGAGCACGGCGCTGCTCGCCGGGTCGGCCGCGGCGGCGAGCCAGTCGCTGCCGAGCTTCTCGTCGGCCACGCCGATGGCGGCGCCGACGCGTCCGCTGCGGGTGGTGACGTGGACGGTGACGTCCCGCTGGGCGGCCTCGCCCGTGAGGGTGGAGAGGAGGACCGGGACCGTGGAGCGGGGCGGGACCGGGATGCCCTCGGTGAACTGGGACTTGAGTACGCCCTCGGGGCCGTACAGCTCGATGTCGGCGACGGCGCCCGTGTCGTCCGGGTTGGTGAGGTGGACGTAGTCCTGGCGCTCCTTGGCGGTGGAGGCTGCCGGGAACCAGAAGTCGGTGTCGGGGGCGCCGCAGGTGAGGCCGAGGAGGCCGCGAGCGCCGCCGGCCGTGACGACGGTGGTCTGCTGGACGGTCCAGCCGGGGGCCAGGGTGCCGGTCGCCGAGCCGGTGAGGGCGGGCACCGCACTGCCGTCGGCCTCGGCGGTCACGAGCTTGCCGGGGGCGGTGACGGTCGCGGGGGCCTTCGGGGCCTTGGTCTTCTTCTTGCCGCCGCCCGAGCCGCCGCGGGTCGCCCCGCTCGCCGCCGGCCTCAGCTGGGCCGTGGGCTGCTCGGCCTTGCCGCCCGTGCCGGTCGCGGCCGCGCCCGCCGTGCTCGTCGGGGTGTACGAGGTGTAGACGCTCTCGGCCACCTCGGAGGTGCTCGGGGCCGGGCAGACCAGGCCCGCGCGCTGCACCGGCAGCCGGGTGGGGGCCTTGGCCACGGGGGCCGCGGCGCCGTCCGAGGTGGTCAGGGTGGCGAAGCCGGTGACGGCTGCGAGGGCCGTGGCGACCGCGATCAGGGAGAGGGTCGTGCGCTTCACTGGTTGCTGCTCCCGTCGGGACGCTGCTCGGTCTCGTGACCCTGGGGGTACTCGTAGCCGTAGGCGTACGGGTCGTACTGCTGCTGCGGCTGCTGCTGGTCGTACTGCGCCTGCGGGTCGTACTGCTGCTGCTCGTAGCCCTGGTCGGCGTACTGCTGCTGCGGCTGCTGCTCGTAGCCCTGCTGGGGGTACGCGTACGGCTGCTGCTGGTACGGGTCCGCCGCGTACTCCTGGTAGTAGCTCTGGTCCGCGTACGGCTGGGCCTGCGCCGGGTCGTGGGCCTGGTTCTGTTCCTGGGCCTGGTCCTGGGCGGGCTGGGCGGTCTGGGCGTAGGCCGGGTCGTACCCGCCGCCTTCCCAGGCCTGCTCCTGGGGCTCGTACGCCTGCCGCTCCGGGATCGGGACGGGGACGGCGACCGGGTTCCGGTCCTCGTCCGGCGCCCCGGTCTCGGCACCCTCGGCGGCCTCCGCCTCGGCGGCGGCGCGGAGGCGGCGGGCGCGGCGGCCGTCGCCGTCGGTGGCCTGGGCGGGGATCGCGAGCTCCTCCTCGGGCAGGTCGTCGTCGATCTCGCGGCGGCGGCCCGGCAGGGCGAGGACGAGCAGGACGACGGCGAGGCCGACCTGCGTCCAGGTCCACACGGTGTGGGTGAGCGGCTGGTCGTGCGTGAGGTCGAGGCGGCCGCCCTGGGCGGGGAGCTCGAAGCCCTGGGCCCAGCCGTCGACGGTGGTCCTCGGCAGCTCCTTGCCGTCGAGGGTGGCGGTCCAGCCCTCGTCGGCGCGGTCGGCGACGCGCAGGACGCGGCCCGCGGGGCCGGCCGGGACGTCGGTGTGCGCCTCGACCGGGCCGGCGGCGACGGCGACGGACTTCGCGCTGTCGGCGGCGGCCGTGTCCCCGGTCGCCGCGGTGCCGTTCTTCGCGGCCGGCGGGACGATCATGATCCGGGCGATCTCGCGGTCCACGCGCCAGAGCGCGCTGCCGTCGAGCTGGCTGAGTCGGCTGAGGCCGGGGGTCGCGTCGAGGACGCGGCTCATCTGGCGCGGTGCCCCGTCCCGTACGAGGACGTAGCGGATCGCGTAGCCGCTGAGTTCCTGGGTCTGGTCGGCGCCGGAGCCGGCGACGAGGTGAGCGACGACCTGGTCGAGGCGGGGGTCGGTCTCGGCGGCCGCGGAGAGTTCGCCGTCGCCGAGGCGGGCGCCGGAGCCGCGGACCAGGGAGTACGCGACCTCGCCGGGCGAGGTGCCGCCGAGGACGAGGGTGCGGGGCTGGTCGCGCGTACCGCTCTCCTCGGCGACGAAGGCCGGGACCTGGACCGGGTCGCGCCTGGTCAGCGGGCCGTCGGCGCCGCCGATCATCCAGCCGGCGGCGGCGACGGCGGGGCCGACCGCGCAGGCGAGGGCGATGAGGGCCGCGACGGGCTGGCGCCAGCCGAAGCCGTGGGCCGCGACGCGGGTGCGCCCGCCCTCGGCGCCGATCATGCCGGCGGCGATGAGGGCCGCGCCGTAGACGAGGGTCGCCGGGCCTGCCCAGCCCGTGCCGTCCGCGCCGTTGGAGAGGACGGCGAAGAGGAGTCCGGCGAGGGCTGCCGCCCAGGCCGCGAGGACGGCGAACCTGCGCTCCTCGCGCAGGAGGCCCGCCAGGGCCGCCAGGACGAGGCCGATCAGGAGGAGCCCGCCGGTCGTGCCGGGCCCGCCCGGGCTCGTCGCGAGCAGGTCGAGCGCCGTGGCCGTGCCCGTACGGACGTCGAGGCCCGCCTCGCGCAGGAAGGCCGCGGGATGGGTCAGCAGGGACAGCGACCAGGGCGCGAGGGCGAGGATCGGGGTGCCGACGGCGGCGAGGAAGCGGAGCCCGTACGCGGTGATGTCGGAGCGGTGGACGACGAGCACGCCGAGGCCGAGGAGGACGGCGAGCGGCCACACGATCGGGGTGAACGCCGTCGCGAAGGTGAGCAGGAAGGCGTAGGCCCAGGTGGCGCGCCAGCTGCCGCGGTCCGGCCGGTTGAAGCCGTGGGCGGCGACCGCCGCGCGGGCGATCAGCGGGAGCAGGATCGCGAGGACGGCCGTGCCGAGCCGGCCGGTGGCGAGGGCCCCGGTGGCGGCGGGCAGGAACGCGTACGCGATGGCGCCCCAGGCGCGCAGGAGCTTGGACTCGACGATCGGGCGGGCCGCGAAGTACGCGGCGAAGCCTGCCAGCGGGACCGAGCAGACGAGCAGCAGGGTCAGCGCGGTGGAGGTGGAGCCGAGGAAGAGCGCGGAGAGCGCGGCCAGGACGGCGAGGTAGGGCGGGGCGGTCTGGGTGCCGCCCGTGCCGAGGGCGTGCCAGGCGTCGGCGTACCGCGACCAGAGCTCGGAGACGGTGTCGGGGGCGGGCAGCAGGGCGCCGCCGGCCAGCGAGCCGCCGGCGAAGAGGTTGCGGCAGGCGACGAGGGAGATGAGGAGCAGGAGGCCGAAGAGGACCGGGCCCGGCTTGCGGGCGATCTTCTTGAGGCGGGCGAACTGCTCGATCTCCAGGAAGTCGGCGTCGTCGCCGCCGGGTCCGGACTCGACGACGCCGTGGCGGGAGCCGCCGGAGTCGGCCTCGGAGCCGCCGACGTTGGCCGCGAGCTGTTCGACGGCGGCGCGGACGGTGGCGCCGGGCGGCGGGAAGAGGGGGCGGAGCTCGCTCGCGTCGACGGCGGCGTTCTTGCGCCGCTTGCGGGCGGCGAGGATCTTCTCGGGCCGCAGGAGGGTGGCGAGGAGGCCGGTGACCTCGTCGACGGCCTGACCGGGGACCTTGCCGACGAGCGAGGCGAGGGTGCGGACCAGGGTGCTGAGGACGAGGCGGAGCAGGACGTAGGGGAGCGCGCGGCCGCGGGTGTTGGCCAGGAGCGCGTAGACGGCGCCGGCCTTGTCGACGCGGTGCGGGCTCGCGGCCGTGCGGCCCGCGCAGTCGACGGTGCGGCGCTCGCGGGCGGACGCCTCGGCGTGCCGGAGGACGGCGTCGGGGGCGACGAGGACGCGGTGGCCCGCGGAGTGGGCTCGCCAGCACAGGTCGACGTCGTCGCGCATGAGGGGCAGGCGGCGGTCGAAGCCGCCGAGCTCCTCGAAGACGTCGCGACGGACGAGCATGCCGGCGGTGGAGACGGAGAGGACGGAGCGGACCTGGTCGTGCTGTCCCTGGTCCTGCTCGCGCCGGTCGAGTCCGGTCCAGCGGCGGCCGCTGTGGGCGATGGAGACGCCGACTTCGAGGAGCTGCTTCCGGTCGTACCAGCCGCGCAGCTTGGGGCCGATGACGGCGGCGTACGCGTCGGAGTCGGCGACGCGCAGGAGTTCGGCGAGGGCGCCGGGCTCGGGGGCGCAGTCGTCGTGGAGGAGCCAGAGCCACTGGACCGGTTCGCCGTGCGGGAGTTCGGGGAGGTCGTAGGCGTCGTCGTTCCACGTCCGGCTGACGGGGTCCCAGCCGCTCGGGCGCTTCAGGTACGGCAGGTCCTCGGGCCCCAGGACGGGGGCCGTGCGGGCGGCCTCCTCGACGGCGGTGCCGAAGCCGGTGCGGCGCGCGAGGTGCAGGACGCGGTCGGCGCCGATGGCGTCGGCGACGAGCCGTGCGGAGTCGTCGGCGCTGCCGGTGTCGGCGGCGACCACGTTCTGCACGGGGCGTTCCTGGGCGAGCAGCCCGGCGAGGGCGTCCGGCAGCCAGCGGGCGCCGTCGTGGGTGACGAGCACGGCGGTGACGACGTGTCGCGGAAACTCAGGAGTTGAGGACATCGAGCTACGGGCCCTCCGGCCGGGGGTCGCCCGCGGGGGGCGTGGGGTGCGTCTCGGACGGAGGCCCACACTAACGGCTGTGCGCGGGGCGGAACGCAGAACGGTCCGCCGCCTGTGGACAGAGCACAGGGGGCGGACCGTTCGTCATGTCCTGGTGTGCGCGCTTCCGCGCGCGCGGGCCGGAAGGCTTCGGGAGCCGTTCCGTGGCCGGTATCCGGTGGGTGGCCCGGGAGCGTGTGCCGCTCAGACGGCGGCCTTCTTCAGTCGGCGCCGCTCGCGCTCGGAGAGACCGCCCCAGATGCCGAACCGCTCGTCGTTCTGCAGGGCGTATTCGAGGCACTCGGAACGGACCTCGCAGGCGAGGCAGACCTTCTTGGCCTCGCGGGTCGAGCCGCCCTTCTCGGGGAAGAAGGACTCGGGATCGGTCTGGGCGCACAGCGCGCGCTCCTGCCAGCCGAGTTCCTCGTCCGCGTCCTCGACCAGCAGTTCCTGGAACAACTCGGTCATGTGCGCCCCTCGTCTGTTCTGTGCGTCCCCGTGATGTGGCCGTTGCCGAACCCGGCCGAACGACACGAGTGAAATTACAAGTTCGTGCTCTGTGCGAGTCAAGCCGAGATCTGCTATTGGGCCCCGTATTCACTCTGCGGAACCAAGCCTATGCGGAAAGTGTTCAAATCACCAAAAAACGTGACACATGCCACCGGCCTGGCCGTACCGCACGAGCCCTACGCAAGGAAGGACGTCCGAGACTTGGATCTTGTTGCGATCCAGCCATGGAAGCGATCCGGATCACATCCCGATCGCGGAGAGTGACGGGCGAGCCAGGGGCTCACCGCACGGGCGCCGCCATGTTTACGGGCACGGTTGATGCGCCATCTCTCCTGGTCCGCACGTGAACAAACCTTTCTCCGCGCACTGTAACCGGATGAGGTGAAACATTACCGCCAAATCGGGCATTGAGTTGACATCCGGGTCCCCCTCCCGCCACCTTTGGTGGCATGCCAGCGACCACTGCGACCGCCGCGACCCACGCCCGTGGGTTCCGCCGCGCTGTCCGGGTCGACTGTCGCTGTTGTTGTTCCAGCTGTTGATGCCGTAGAGCTCCAGCTTCTTCCCTCAAGCGTCACCCAGCGTCACATCGCGTCACTCCTCTCTCGCGTCATTTCGCGTCACCGCTCTTCGCGACCCCCACCGCTTCTGTTTCTGCTGAGGAACCTCCCCACCCATGAACATGGACAGCGACCTTCAGATCGCCGGCGACATCCTCGAGGTCCCGCACCTCCTCCAGCCCGAGCGCGCCCACCCCGTCACCGTGGCCGAGTTCGCCGGCCTCGCGCGCGCCATCGCCGACGACCGCTCCCAGTGGGCCCCGTACGTCGAGTACGACGCCACCACCCGCTGGTACCACCGGCTGCGCACCGGCCCCGGCTACGAGGTGTGGCTGCTCTCCTGGGTGCCCGGCCAGGGCAGCGGGCTCCACGACCACGGCCTCTCCTCCGGCGTCCTGACCGTCCTGGAGGGCGAGTTGACGGAGCGTACGGACAGGGGCGTGCGGACGCTCGACGGCGGCGCGCAGCGCGTGTTCGCGCCGGGATACGTCCACGAGGTCGTCAACGACTCCCTCGAACCGGCCGTCAGCCTGCACGTCTACTTCCCCGGCCTGACGGACATGCCCATGCACGAGTCGGTACAGGGCCAGTGCGCCCCGGCCGACCCGAGCGTCGTCGCCGCCTGACAGACTGCTGGACATGCGCATTGTGGTTCTGGCCGGTGGCATCGGTGGTGCCCGCTTCCTTCGCGGCCTCAAGCAGGCCGCCCCGGACGCGGAGATCACGGTCGTCGGCAACACCGGTGACGACATCCATCTCTTCGGGCTGAAGGTCTGCCCCGACCTGGACACGGTGATGTACACCCTCGGCGGTGGCATCAACGAGGAACAGGGCTGGGGCCGCCTCGACGAGTCCTTCACGGTCAAGGAGGAACTCGCGGCGTACGGCGTCGGACCCGAGTGGTTCGGCCTCGGCGACCGGGACTTCGCGACCCACATCGTCCGCACGCAGATGCTCGGCGCGGGCTTCCCGCTGAGCGCCGTCACCGAGGCGCTGTGCGCCCGCTGGCAGCCGGGCGTGCGGCTCCTCCCCATGTCCGACGACCGCGTCGAGACGCACGTCGCGATCGAGGTCGACGGCGAGCAGAAGGCCGTGCACTTCCAGGAGTACTGGGTGAAGCTGCGCGCCTCCGTGGACGCGAAGGCCGTCGTGCCGGTCGGCGCGGAGGCGGCGAAGCCCGCGCCGGGCGTCCTGGAGGCCATCGCCGCGGCGGACGTCATCCTCTTCCCGCCGTCCAACCCCGTGGTGAGCGTCGGGACGATCCTGGCCGTGCCCGGGATCCGCGAGGCGATCGTCGAGGCCGGCGCCGCCGGGACGCCGGTCGTGGGCCTCTCCCCCATCGTCGGCGACGCGCCCGTGCGCGGCATGGCCGACAAGGTGCTCGCGGCGGTCGGCGTGGAGGCCACCGCGACGGCGGTCGCCCTGCACTACGGCTCCGAACTCGTCGACGGCTGGCTCGTGGACACCGTGGACGCGGGCGCCGTGGCGGACGTCGAGGCGGCGGGCATCCGCTGCCGCGCGGTGCCGCTGATGATGACCGACGTGGAGGCGACGGCCGCGATGGCGCGCGAGGCGCTGGCGCTCGCCGAGGAGGTCCGCGGGTGACCGGCGGCCCTCCCGCGTACCGCGTCTGGGCCCTGGAGGGGCTGCCCGAGGTGGCGGCCGGGGACGATCTGGCGAAGCTCATCGCCTCCGCTTCGCCCTCGCCCGAGCTCGTCGACGGAGACGTCCTCCTCGTCACCTCCAAGATCGTGAGCAAGGCCGAGGGGCGGGTGATCGCCGCCGACGACCGGGAGGCGGCGATAGACGCCGAGACGGTACGGGTGGTGGCGCGGCGCGGCACGCTGCGGATCGTCGAGAACCGGCAGGGGCTCGTCATGGCCGCCGCCGGGGTCGACGCCTCCAACACCCCGTCCGGGACGGTGCTGTTGCTGCCGGAGGATCCCGACGCCTCGGCGCGGAGCATCCGTTCGGGGCTGCGGGAGGCGCTCGGCGTCGACGTCGGGGTCGTCGTCACGGACACCTTCGGGCGGCCCTGGCGCAGCGGCCTCACCGACGTCGCGATCGGCGCGGCCGGTGTGCGGGTCCTCGACGACCTGCGCGGCGGGACCGACGCGCACGGCAATCCGCTGAGCGCGACCGTGGTCGCCACCGCCGACGAACTCGCCGCCGCCGGCGACCTGGTGAAGGGCAAGGCGAGCGGGCTGCCGGTCGCCGTCGTCCGGGGCCTGCCGCACGTGGTGGCCGGGGACGAGGAGCCGGGGGCGCGGGCGCTCGTACGCGGCGCCGCCGACGACATGTTCCGGCTCGGGACGTCGGAGGCCGTACGGGAGGCGGTGACGCTGCGGCGGACCGTACGGGAGTTCACCGACGAGCCGGTCGACCCCGGCGCGGTACGGCGCGCGGTCGCCGCGGCCGTGACGGCGCCGGCCCCGCACCACACCACGCCCTGGCGGTTCGTCCTGCTCGAATCGCCGGAGTCGCGGGTGCGGCTGCTCGACGCGATGCGGGACGCGTGGATCGCGGACCTGCGGCGGGACGGGAAGTCCGAGGAGTCGGTGGCCAAGCGCGTGCGGCGCGGGGACGTTCTGCGCAACGCGCCCTATCTGGCCGTGCCCTGCCTCGTGACGGACGGCTCCCACCACTACGGCGATCCGCGCCGGGACGCCGCCGAGCGCGAGATGTTCGTGGTCGCGGCGGGCGCGGGCGTACAGAACTTCCTGGTGGCGCTCGCGGGCGAGCGGCTGGGCTCGGCGTGGGTGTCCTCGACGATGTTCTGCCGGGACGTCGTCCGGGAGGTCCTCGGGCTGCCGGAGGGCTGGGACCCGATGGGCGCGGTGGCGATCGGGCACGCGGCGGGGGCGCCGCGCGAGCGTCCGGTGCGGCGGGCGACGGAGTTCATCGAGGTGCGCTGAGCCTCTTTTTCAGAGGCGCGCGATGTTGCCGGGCGTCATGCGGGGCGCCCGGCGGGGCGGGACGCGGCCGCTGAGGAGGATCAGGCGGGCCGCGCGGTGGCGCTGGCCCGCGTACGGCGCCAGCAGGTCGAGCATCGCCGCGTCGTCCGCGGCGCGGTCGCCCGCGAGGGCCCAGCCCACGATGCCCGGGAGGTGGAGGTCGCCGGTGGTGACCTCGTCCGGAGCGCCGTTGCTGCGCTGGATCGTCTCCGCGGAGGTCCACGGGCCGATGCCCGGGATCAGTTCGAGGCGGGCACGGGCCTCGGCGGGCGCCATGTCCGCGGCCTCCTCCATCCGGCGGGCCACCCTCGCCGCGCGCACGATCGTCGCGGCGCGCTTGTCGTCGACGCCGGCGCGGTGCCACTCCCACGACGGGATCAGGGTCCAGGCCCTGGCCTCCGGCATCACGTGCATGCCGTCCGGCGACGGGCCGGGTGCCGGCTCGCCGTACTTCCGTACCAGCAACCGCCAGGCCCGGTAGGCCTCGTCCGTCGTGACCTTCTGCTCCAGGACCGACGGGATCAGGGACTCCAGGACCAGGCCCGTGCGGGTGAGGCGGAGGCCGGGGCGGCGGCGGTGCGTCGCGGCGAGGAGCTTGTGGCGGGGGACGAAGGCGGTCGGGTCGTCCTCGGCGCCGGTCAGCGCCGGGAGGCGCTCCAGGAGCCAGGGCCCGCCCGCGCCCCAGGCCTCGGCCGCGAGTCGGCCGTCGCGGACTTCGACCCGGATCGTGCCGGGGCCGTCGGGGGTGCGGCTGGCCCGCCAGACGGAGCCGTCGGGGGTGACGCGGAAGGTGGGGTCGGCGGGGCCGCGGCGGAGGGGGCCGAGGGTGAGGCCGAGGTCCGGGGTCGTCGCCGTCGCCGTCGCCGTCGCCGTCGCCGTCGCCGGACCCGGGTCCAGGTCCAGGTCCTGGACCTCGTCCTGGTTCGGCGGGGCGTCCGCCGTGGCGGGTACGGGGACGTGGCCGCCGCGCACCGTGGTGCGGGTGGTGGGGGTACGGGGTGGGAAGCGGCCGGCCATGGCTACGAGCGTAGCCGGGGCGTGTGCGGGGCTGGCCGGATTGTCCTTGCGGGGTCCCTGTGCGGGGCCTTGGTCCCGGGGGCGTGCGAGTCCCTGTGCGGGGCCTTGGTCCCGGGGCGTGCGGGTCCCGCCTGGTGCCGTGCGGGTCCTGGGGGTGGACGAGCAGGGGGACGGGCGCCGCCCTGGGGGCGTTGTGCCCACCCGTTCCGCCCCGGCGGAACGCATGCCCACAACGTGGCGGGTGCCGAAGCGCCCTGCGGTTGGCCGGGGTGGGGGCACCCCGGCCGGCCGTGTGCCCGCGGTGTGGGTCGTGGCCCGGTGGGAGCTCGCTACTGGTCCGAGGAGAAGCGGACCGCGTTGGCGGGGAGGGTGGTGTCGCACCAGATGCGGATGCCGTCGCGGAGTTCGTTGTCCGGGCCTACCTGGGCGCCGTCGCCTATCACCGCGCCCGTGAGGACCGTACGGGCTCCGATGCGGGCGCCCGCGCCGACCAGGGAGTCGGTGATCACCGCGCCCGGTTCGACCACCGCGCCCGCCAGGATCGTCGAGCCCGTGATGCGGGCGCCCTCGCCCACCTGCGCGTCCGCGCCGACGACCGTGCCGCCGGTCAGCTTGGCGTCCGGGGCGACCCGGGCCGACGGGAGGACCAGGCGGTCGCCGCAGCGGCCCGGGACAGCCGGGGAGGGGGCGCGGCCGAGGACCAGGTCGGCGGAGCCGCGGACGAAGGCCTGCGGGGTGCCGAGGTCCAGCCAGTACGTGGAGTCGACCATGCCCTGGAGGTGGGCTCCGGAGGAGAGGAGTTCCGGGAAGGTCTCCCGTTCGACGGAGACCGGGCGGCCCGTGGGGATCCGGTCGATGACCGAGCGGCGGAAGACGTACGCGCCGGCGTTGATCTGGTCCGTGACGATCTCTTCGGGGGTCTGCGGCTTCTCCAGGAAGGCCGTGACCCGGCCCGTCTCGTCCGTGGGGACCAGGCCGAAGGCGCGGGGGTCCTCGACGCGGGTGAGGTGGAGCGAGACGTCCGCGCCGGAGGTGGCGTGGGTGTCGACGAGGGCCCGGATGTCGAGGCCCGTGAGGATGTCCCCGTTGAAGATCAGGACCGGCTCGTCGGGGCCCGAGTGGAGGCGCGAGGCGACGTTGCGTATCGCGCCTCCCGTGCCGAGCGGCTCCTCCTCGGTGACGTACTCCAGGCTCAGGCCGAGGTCGGAGCCGTCGCCGAAGTGCGGCTCGAAGACCTCGGCCAGGTAGGAGGTGGCGAGCACGATGTGCTCGACGCCGGCGGCGCGGGCGCGGGCCAGCTGGTGCGTCAGGAAGGGGACGCCCGCCGCCGGAACCATGGGTTTGGGCGTGTTGACCGTGAGGGGTCGCAGCCTTGTGCCCTTGCCACCGACCAGGAGGATCGCTTCAGTCACCTTGTCGTCTCTGCTTCCTGTTCGGGGCCGGTCCGCCCGCCCGTCTCGGTCGTCCGTGCGATATGACCGGTCAGTTTATGCGGATGGTTGCCCGGCTGAACCCATCAGAGCCTTCCCTGGTACTTCGCCGAGCTCGTCCTGGCCGTCGCGAGCTTGCCGTACAGGCGTGCGCCGGGGCACTCCGTGGCGAATCCGTCACGGTGCCCGGAGATCGTCCGGAGCTTGACCTTCGTGCCCTTCTTGTACAGGTTTCCGCCCCCTGAGGTGAGATACGTCGTGCTCGTAGGGTTCACGCCGTGCAGGCCGAGCTTCCAGGCCGTCAGCTTGGCGACGGCGGTGAGCACGGCGGCCGGCGGATTGCTCTTGCTGTACGTGCCGATGACGGCGACGCCCATGCTGTTGGTGTTGAACCCGAGCGTGTGCGCGCCGAGGACGGGCTTGGCCACGCCGCCCGCGCGGCCTTCGTAGATGTTTCCGCACTTGTCGACGGCGAAGTTGTAGCCGAAGTCCCGCCAGCCGCTGCTCTTGACGTGGTAGCGGTAGATCCCGCGCAGCACGGAGGGGGCCTGGCTGCAGGTGTAGTTGTTGCCGGTCGCGGTGTGGTGGACGAAGGCCGCCTTGATGCTCTTCGTGTACACGAAGCCCTTCTCGCGGAGCTTCTCGTCGGCTCCCCAGCCCTTGCGCGTGATGATCTTCGGGCGGGGGCCGATGTACGGCTTCGCCGCGACCGCCGCGGCCGGGGCGACCTTCGCGGGCGCCGCCTGCGGAGGCCGGGCCGCCTGGGCCGCCTTCGCCGCCTTCGGGAAGTAGCGGAACGCTACTTCCGTCTCTTCTTTGGAGAGCGCCGGGATCCAGCCCGCGCCGTACGGCGCCAGCTGGGAGTTGACGGAGCTGGCCGCCGCCTCGGCCGCCGTCGGGTCGGCCGGGACCGCCGCCGCGCGGGCCCCGGGGGCGGCGCCGGCCGGTTCCGCGCCGGGGTCGACCAGTTCGAGGCGCAGGCCGTCGGGGAGCTGCTCCTCTCCCCGTACGCGGATCTCGACGCCGTCCGAGTCGCCCACCCACAGCGGCGCCGTGGAGCCCTTGAGCGCCCGGGCGGCGCCCTCCGTGGTCTCCGGGTCGGCGCCGTGCTCGTCGTTGTGGGTCTCGACGTCCTGCCACTCCGACCAGGTCCCGCCGCCGGTGGCGCGGGTGCGGACCTGCACGGAGCCGTGCAGGGCGGCGGCCGGGTCGTCCCAGACGACGCCGACGAGGGAGAACGGCCTGACGTCGCGCCGGGCCAGGCCCCGCTCGGCCGGGTCGGCCCCGGTTCCGCCGAAGCCGCGTACGGAACCGTCCAGGGCTTCGAGCGGCAGCGACTGGGTGGAGCCCGGCAGCTGCTCGGGCCCCGGTGGCAGCGCGGCGACCGCCGGTGGCGCCGTGGCCGCCGCGGGTGCGGCGAGGGAGACCGGCAGGGCGAGCACCGCCGCGCAGGTGACGGCGATCGAGGAGGCGAGTGAGGCACGCATGGGCCGATCGTGCGTATCCCCGGCGCGTTCCGCGCGCCGGGAATCCGCGCGGAAATTGACGGACCGTCGGGCCGACCGGTGGACGGCGTCACCGGTACGGAGGACCCGGCGCGCCCGCCCGCGTACGCTGTCCGGCGTGAACGCCAGCGACCGCACCCCCGCCGACCTGCTGCGATCCGCGCTCGCCGCGGACCCCGCCCGCCCCTTGGTCACTTTCTACGACGACGCCACCGGTGAGCGCGTGGAATTGTCCGTCGCCACCTTCGCCAATTGGGTGGCCAAGACGGCGAACCTGCTCCAGGGCGAGCTGTCCGCCGCGCCGGGCGACCGGCTCGCGCTGCTGCTGCCCGCGCACTGGCAGACGGCCGTCTGGCTGCTCGCCTGCTCCTCCGTCGGGGTGGCCGTCGAGGTCGGCGGCGATCCCGCGGACGCCGACCTCGTGGTCGCGGGTCCGGAGACGCTGGAGGCGGGTCTCGCCTGTTCCGGTGAGCGGATCGCGCTCTCGCTGGCGCCGCTGGGCCGCCGCTTCCCCGCCCCGCCCGCCGGGTACGCGGACTACGCGGTCGAGGTGCCGAGCCAGGGCGACCGGTTCGCGCCGTTCGTGCCGGTGGATCCGGAGGCTCCCGCCCTCGTCGTCGACGGTAGGGAACGGAGCGGCGCGCAGCTCGTCGAGCAGGCCCGCGTGGACGCGGCGACGCTCGGCCTCGCTCCCGGCTCCCGGCTGCTGTCCGGTCTCGGCTACGGCGACTGGCAGGGGCTCTCGTCCGGTCTGTACGCGCCGCTCGCGGCCGGCGGCTCGGTGGTGCTCTGCCGGAACCTGCACCAGCTCGCGCCCGAGGCCCTGGAGAAGCGCGTGGAGAGCGAGCGGGTGACCGACACCACCCTCTGAGCCCGCACCGCTCTCTCCCCCGGCTGAGCCAACCGGCCCCCGGCCGTCGCACCTCCGCGTAGCCCGTTCGGCCCTGCACCACGCCGAGTCCCCGGGTCCCCGCGCCGACTCCGGTACATGATCGGCCGGGGGGAGTCGATCCTTCCGCACAACCATGCGTCGGGTTCGGCCGTCTCCTTCCATGACCGGCGGCCGCCGGGCGCGCCGCCGACGCCTCGAAGGACGGACTCAGACGTGACGGACCGTGCTGACACGCCGCCCGAACCGGATCCCCCGGCGACGGAGGACGCGGCACCCGACGCTCCGGCGGAGCCGCACAAACGCCACTGGCTGCGGTGGACGGCCCTCGCGGTCTCGGTCGTGGTGCTGATCGCGGCCGGAATCGGCTGGTGGTTCTACCGGAAGCTCGACGGCAACATCACCACGGACACGACGGCCGCGACCGAGCTGCGGAAGTACGAGAAGGAGCGGCCGACGGCGGGCGCCACCGCCGCCCGGAACATCCTGCTCATCGGCTCGGACACCCGGACCGGCGAGGGGAACCGCAAGTACGGCAAGGACGAGGGCACCCAGCGCTCGGACACGACGATCCTGCTGCACCTCTCGGCGGAGAAGTCGAGCGCGACGGCCGTCTCGATCCCCCGCGACCTGATGGTGACGATCCCGAGCTGCACCAAGGCCGACGGGACCCGGACCCGCGAGCAGTTCGCGCAGTTCAACTGGGCCTTCGAGTTCGGCGGTACGGCGTGCACGATCCGTACCGTCGAGAAGCTGACCGGGATCCGCGTCGACAACCACATGGTGATCGACTTCCGGGGCTTCAAGAAGATGGTCGACGCCGTGGACGGGGTGGAGGTCTGCCTCAAGGAGCCCGTCAACGACACCGACGCGAAGCTGAAGCTGCCCGCGGGGCGCCAGACGCTCCACGGCGAGCAGGCGCTCGGCTTCGTACGGGCCAGGAAGTCGATCGGCAACGGCAGCGACACGGAACGCATGGACCGGCAGCAGCAGTTCCTCGGCGCCCTCGTCAACAAGGTGCAGAGCGACGGGGTCCTGCTGAACCCGACGAAGCTCTACCCGGTCCTCGACGCGGCCACGAAGGCGATCACGACCGACCCGGGGCTCGACTCGCTGCGGGACCTGTACGACCTGGCGCGCGCGATGCGGGCCGTCCCGACGGAGAAGGTGCAGTTCCTCACGGTGCCGCGCCGCTCGTACCGATATGACGCGAACCGGGACGAATTGGTACAGCCGGCGGCGAGTCAACTCTTCAAGCAGCTAAGGGAGGACAAGCCCGTCCTCGTGACGCCGCACACCGAGGAGGAGGACGGCCGGCAGGGCGGGGAGACGGGCGGCGACGGGAAGCCCGACGACGCGGACGCCCCGACGCCCTCCACGACTCCGACCTTCACGGGGCGGAACGCGGCGGAGGGCGTGTGCTCTTAGGAACACCCCGGACGCCGTGGGTAAAGGGCGTGCCAAGGGGAGGGCAGGGTCGGATGAGGTTTGAGCAAATTGCCCGGTTGTAAGGGGCGTGGAATTTGTCACTGACGTCGCTCCACGCTGAACTGGGCGGATAGTGTGACGCGATCCGGTGCACCCCGACCGTGTGGTCGTCGCACTCACCAAGGATCGAAACGACCGAGAGAGCGGCGCCCTACGGGGGAGGCGCCTCGCGTGGCACCGACGGAGGACTCGAGTAACCGTGGACGCGCACAGCCGTGGACGGGCGGACGAGATCGACCCCGCCGACCAGTGGGTGCTCAACCCGCAGACCGGCAACTACGAACTGCGACTGGACCACTCCGCTGGGCAGCCGCAGACACCGTCCCGGCCCCGGAGATCGAGCACGGCCACCGCCGCCGACTCGGCCGACACCGGCCACGGCGCCGCCGCCGGCCACGGCACGGCCACCGAGGCACCCGTCCCCGGCCAGCGCCGCCGTCGCGTCTCCGAGGGCGGCGGTCAGCAGCCCCCCGCGAGCCGCCGCAAGCGCAAGCAGGGCGCGTCCCGCAAGAAGAAGGTCCTCCTGTGGACCGGCGGGACGATGGCCTTCGTGCTCGTGGGCGGCGCCACCGGCGCGTACATGCTCTACAAGAAGCTCGACAGCAACATCGACGCCGTCGACGTCGGCAACGCGGCGGTCGAGACGCCGGGCATGGACGGGCCGCTCAACATCCTCGTCATCGGCAACGACGTCCGTACCGGCGAGGGCAACGAGAGCTACGGGAACAAGACGAACGTCACCGGCCACGCCGACACGACGTTCCTCATCCACATCGCCGAGGACCGCACCAACGCCACCGCGGTGAGCATCCCCCGCGACCTCAAGATCGAGATCCCGGACTGCCCCACGAAGCAGCCCGACGGCTCGACCAAGGTCATCCCCGGCTCGGTCGGGCGGACCAAGTTCAACGAGTCGTTCGGCGTGAACGGCCGCGACCCCGGCTGCACCATGCGCACCATCACGGAGATGTCCGGCATCGGCATCAACCACTTCATGATGGTCGACTTCAACGCGGTCAAGACGCTGTCGGCCGCGGTCGGCGGCGTGAAGGTCTGTCTGACCAAGCCCATCCGCGACACCCAGTACTCCAAGCTCAACCTCGACGCGGGCGAGCACCGCATCCAGGGCGAGGACGCGCTCGCGTTCCTCCGCAACCGCCACGGCCTCGGCAACGAGAGCGACCTGGACCGCATCAAGATGCAGCAGCAGTTCCTCGCGTCGATGATGCGCCAGCTGAAGGAAGACACGCTGGACAGCCCGACGCAGCTGCTCGACGTCGCGAACGCGGCGACCGACGCGCTGACGGTCGACAAGGGCATAGGAAGTGCCCTGAAGCTGACCAGCCTCGCCAAGGAGATCGGCAAGGTCGACCTCAAGAACATCAGCTTCATGACCGTGCCGGTCGTCGACAACCCCGACGAGCCGCCGAACAAGCGGGCCACGGTCGTCCTCGACCAGACCAAGGCGCCGCAGGTCTTCAGCATGATCCAGAACGACGTCTCCTTCACCGAGGTCAAGAAGAAGGAGAAGGACGCCAAGAACGCCAAGACGCAGGCCCAGGCCAAGCTCCTCCAGGGCCCCCGCGCCGAGGCCGTCGACGTACGCGTCGACGTCTACAACGGCAGCGGCATCCAGGGCGCGGCCCAGTCGACCATCAACTGGCTGCAGAACGACATGGGTGTGAGCCGCTCCACCAACAAGAGCAACGCCCCCGAGAAGGCGGCGAAGACCACACTCACCTACGCACCGAACCAGGCCGATCAGGCCCGCAAGCTCGCGGACATGATGGGTCTGCCCGCCACGGCGCTCAAGCCGGGCACGCAGGACGCCGGGGAACGCGAGCCCATGACGCTCGTCCTCGGTGCCGACTTCAAGGGCGCGGGGGCGCCCGTCAAGGGTCCGACGAAGGCGCCGGACGTCGACAAGGTAGAAGCCGACAAGAAGGTGTGCGCCGAATGACCTGGAAACACCAGGCCTCGGCGCGCGGCTGATTCACGAGGGGACCTGGGGTGGGACAGAACGTGCGTGGGGAGGGAACGCGGGGACGCGTTCCGCGCGCCCGTGAACTGGGCTGGGACGACGACCTGTACGGAGCGGGGGAGGCGACCGGCGCCGGGAGCGGGGCCGGGACGGCCGGCACCCCCGAGGACGCCGGATCCTCCGGTACCTCCGCAGCGGCGTCGACCCGGGCCGAGCGACGACGCGGCGGCAACGGCGGCGGAAGCGGTACGGGGGCCGGCGGCGACGCCCGGACGGGCCACCGTCGCGGCGGTTCGCGCCGCCGGGCCAAGAAGGCAGGCAAGCACAAGGTGCTGCGCTGGGTGGCGATCACCCTGGCCGTACTGATACTCGGCACGGCCGGCGCCGGATACCTGTACTACGAGCACCTCAACGGCAACATCCGCAGCGGTGACCGCGCGGGCGGCAGCAGCGGCGTGAAGAAGGCCGCGCCGAACGCGCTCGGCGACACCCCGCTCAACATCCTCCTCATAGGCTCCGACAGCCGCGAGGACGAGAAGAACATCGCCCTGGGCGGCGGCCGGAACGACAAGGACCGCAAGCCGCTCGCCGACGTGCAGATGCTGCTCCACGTCTCCGCGGACCGCGAGAACGCCTCGCTGATCTCCATCCCGCGCGACACGGTCGTCAAGATCCCGGAGTGCAAGGACGAGAAGGGCACTCCCTACGCCGCCACCACGAACCGGCCCATCAACGAGTCGCTCCAGCGCGGCGGTCCCGGCTGCACCCTCACCACCTGGGAGAGCCTCACCGGGGTCTACATCGACCACTGGCTGATGGTCGACTTCGCCGGTGTGGTGGCCATGGCGGACGAGGTCGGCGGCGTCCCCGTCTGCGTCAAGACGGGCGTGCACGACAAGTCGACCCGCCTGGTGAAGGGCGGCTCCGGACTGAGGCTGCCGGAGGGCACCACCGAGGTCCAGGGCGTGCAGGCGCTCCAGTGGCTGCGTACCCGGCACGCCTTCGGCAGCGACCAGAACCGTGCCAAGGCCCAGCACATGTACATGAACGGGATGATGAAGAAGCTCCAGGCGCAGAACGCCTGGACCGACACCGGGCGCCTGATGGGCCTGGCCGAGACCGCCACCAAGTCCCTCAAGGTCTCGCAGGACCTCGACACCGTGAAAAAGCTCTTCGATCTGTCGATGCAGCTCAAGAACGTGAAGATCGACCGCCTGACGACGGCGACCGTCCCCACGGACCCCTATCCGCAGCGGCCGAAGGAATGGCTCCAGCTGCGGCCCTCCTCCGCCGACAAGATGTGGGCGATGCTCCGTGACGACGTCGCCTACGACAAGAACGGCGACAAGTCCGGCACCAAGGCGAAGCCGAAGGCCACCGCCTCGCCCAAGCCCAAGACCCCGGCCGAGGCCCCCGGCTCCTTCCCCGTGACCGTCGTCAACGGCACCGACGGCGCCGACGAGCCGGCGGTCGAGGGCCGCGCGGGTCACATGGCCGAGGCCCTCCAGGCCAAGGGCTTCACCCAGGCCGACGCCTCCCGGGAGGGCGGCGGCCGCAAGGACACCGTGGTCACGTACCCCAAGGCGGACGGCGACCAGGGCAAGGCGAACGCGCTCTCCGTGGCGAAGGCGCTCGGGCTGCCCGACTCGGCCGCCCGGGCCGACGCCGAGGCGAAGGGCATCACCCTGGTCGTCGGCGCGGACTGGCGCGAGGGCACCACGTACAAGAAGCCGACGCAGGTCGCCGGTGATCTGCCGGACGGCGCCGACGACAAGGCGGAGTGCATGGACATCTACTCGGTCTACCGGTGGGACGGGAAGAGCTGATCCGCTCCCTCCTCACCCGCACATAACGGACGGCCGGGCCCCGAAAGGGACCCGGCCGTCGGTCGTGCAGGTGATCAGACCGACTCGGTCTCGCCCGCCTTCACCGCCGGGCGGCGGCTGGCGATGACCTTCCTGGCCAGCGCGCGGGGGCTCGTCAGGAAGCCGTACCCCCACGACATGTGCATCGTCGCGAGCGCCACCGGGATCTGGAGACGGGCCTTCAGCGGCAGGCCCTTGCCCGCCGGGACCGAGCCCGCAGCGATCGCGGCGAGGTAGCCCGCAGGGATCACGAAGCCGAGCGGGGTGAGCGTCGCGCCCACCACGAGGCCCGCGACGATGGCGCAGACGGCGGCCGGCGGGGCCAGGTAGCGGAGGTTGATGGAGCCCTGGTGGTAGCGGGCCACCACGTGACGCCAGCGGCCGTAGTCCTTGTACTGCTTGGCGAGGGCCTTCACGGAGGGCCGCGGGCGGTACTGGACGCGCAGCTCGGGCGAGAACCAGATGAGACCGCCGGCCTCGCGGATGCGGAAGTTCAGCTCCCAGTCCTGGGCGCGGATGAACTCCACGTTGTACCCGCCCTGTCGCTCCAGGGCCTCGCGCCGGAAGACGCCCAGGTACACGGTCTCCGCCGGGCCGGCCGCGCCGCCCGTGTGGAAGGCCGCGTTGCCCACGCCGATCTTCGAGGTCATCGCGGCGGCGACCGCGTCCTCCCAGGCGTTCTCGCCCTCGGCATGCATGACACCGCCGACGTTCTGCGCGCCCGTCTCCTCCAGGAGGCGGACGGCGGTCGCGATGTAGTTCGGCGACAGCATGCCGTGGCCGTCGACGCGCACCACGATCGGGTGGCGGGAGGCCTGGATCGCGGCGTTGAGCGCGGCGGGGGTGCGACCCGTGGGGTTCGGCACGGTGTGGACGCGGGGGTCTTCTCGTACGAGCTCGGCAGCGATCTCGTCCGTGCGGTCCGTGGACGGGCCGAGGGCGATCACCACCTCCATCTCGCCGTCGTACTCCTGCTCCAGGATGTGGCGAACCGAGGTGCGCAGATACCGCTCCTCGTTGAGGACCGGCATGATCACGGAGACGGGGGGCAGCATGGTTCCTCGGGGGTTCGGGGGTCGTCCCCCGGGAGACAGCGGTATTGCCCGCCACGTTACCGCGAACGGGGGACACGGGTGCGCGCCGCATGGGTGGTGCACCCTTGCGCTGATCGTATGGGCCTACGGTGCTCACGGTTCCCCTTGTCACACCCGCGGAGGTGTCCGTCCGTGCCCACGCCGCCCCGCACGCCCCGTCGCAGGCCCGTCCCCCGGCCGCCCGTCCCGGCCCGTCGGCGGCGGCCGCGGCGGCCCCGGTGGGGGATGCGGATGGCGACCGCGCTGTCCGTGGTGGTCCTCGCGGCGGGCGGGATCGGGCACGCGGTGGTGACGGGCCTGGACACCGGGATCACCCGGGTCGACCCCTTCAAGGACATGAAGAACCGGCCGCAGGCCGGGCACGGGATGAACGTCCTCGTCGTCGGAACCGACGGCCGGGACCGGATCACCCCGGAGGAGAAGGAGAAGTACCGGCTCGGCGGCGCCCCCTGCCACTGCACCGACACCGTGATGCTCGTGCACATCTCGGAGGACCGGGAGCGGGCGAGCATCGTCAGCCTGCCCCGTGACTCGTACGCCGAGATGCCCGAGCACACCGACCTGACCAGCGGCAAGAAGCACCACTCCCACCCCGTGAAGCTGAACGCCGCCTACGCGGAGGGCGGGCCGGGGCTCACCGTGCGGACCGTCGAGTCGATGACCGGCGTCAAGATCGACCACTACCTGGAGGTCGACTTCACGAGCTTCATGCGGACCGTGGACGCGGTCGGCGGGGTGCAGATCTGTACGACGAAGGCCGTCAAGGACTCCTATACGGGACTCGACCTCCCGGCCGGCACCCACGAGCTCGACGGCGGCCAGGCCTTGCAGTACGTCCGCTCGCGGCACATCGACGGGGCCGCCGACATCGGGCGCATGCAGCGGCAGCAGAAGTTCCTCGCGGCGCTGATCGACCGGGCGACGAGCGGCGGGGTGCTGCTGAACCCGGTGCGGTTCCGCGAGATGGCCACGACGATGCTGAGCTCGGTCCGGGCGGACGAGGACTTCGGTACGGATCAGATGCTGGCGCTGGCCAAGGCGATGCGGGGCTTCACACCGGCGTCGTCCGAGTTCGTGTCCGTGCCGATCGGCGACATGAGCTTCCAGGTCAAGGGGATCGGGTCGACGGTGAAGTGGGACGCGGCGAAGGCGCAGAAGCTCTTCCAGGCGCTGCGCGAGGACCGGCCCCTGACGGCTCCGGCGCCCGCAGCGCAGAAGGCGTCCTCCGGGAAGGGCTCCGGCGCCCCCGGAACGGTCGTCGTGGACGTGGCTCCCCGCACCATCCGCGTGCAGGTCTACAACGGGACCCGGACGGACGGGCTCGGCCGGAAGGTGGACGACGCGCTGCGCGGCACCGGCTTCGACACGACGCGGACGCCGATGACGGGGACGGGGCAGGTGCGGGCGCGCACGCTCGTGGAGTACGACCCCCGCTGGGACCGCTCGGCAAAGTCCCTCGCGGCGGCGCTGCCGGGGGCGGAGCTGCGGGCGGTGGCGGGGCGAGGCGGGACGCTGCGGGTGACGGTGGGGGCGGACTACCGGGGCGTCACGGGGGTGCGGGCGGAGGACCCGGGCCGGGCCGGGCCGTTCGAGGCGGTCACCGGGGATCAGGTGGTGTGCCCGTAGGGGCCGGGGGCGCGTAGGCCGGAGCGGCCCGGGGGCGCGTAGGCCCGAGCGGCTCGGGGGCACGTAGCCCGGAGCGGCCCGGGGGCGGCTCGCGCGCGGCCCTCCGGGGTTCAGTCCTCGTAGCCCTCGGCGGCCCGGCGTTCGCGGAGGTCCTTGATGGCCTGACGGCGGGCCAGTCGGTGGGTGCGGCGGATCTGGGCCTCCTGGTGGCGGCGCTTGTCCTGCTCCGTCTCCGGGACGACCTGCGGGACGCGCCGCGGCTTGCCGTCCGCGTCGACGGCGGCGAAGACCAGATAGGCCGAGCCGACCTGGGTGGCGGGCGTGGACTCGTTCCAGCGCTCGGCCATGACCCGGACGCCGACCTCCATGGAGGACCGGCCGGTCCAGTTGACCTGGGCCTTCACGTGGAGGAGGTCACCGACCCTGACGGGCTCCAGGAAGGCCATCTCGTCCATGGAGGCGGTCACCGCGGGCCCGCCCGAGTGCCGGCCCGCGACGGCGCCCGCCGCGTCGTCCACCAGCTTCATGATCACGCCGCCGTGCACCGTACCGAGGAGGTTGGTGTCGTGGCTCGTCATGATGTGGCTGAGGGTGGTGCGGGAGGCCGAGGTGGGCTTGCCCGGGATATCGCCCTGTTCTGTCATGCCCTCCACCTTATGCCGGGTCCTGTCACCGTCCCCATGCGGTCCGTTTTGCATCAGCTTGGCAACAGGGCCGGTCCGATATTCCACCCGGCCTGTCCAGGGGATTCCCCCGCCCGGCACACTGGTCCGTATGAATGACTGGCCCGAAGACGGCGGATACGGCCGTGGCAACGCGAACCCCGATCCCGAGGGTGCTCGCCGGATGCGTCACGTGCAGCGGCCGCAGCAGCAGCAGCCGCCTCGTTACGACCAGGGCTACAACCCGAACTTCACACAGGCACAGGGCTCGGGGTACGACTCCGGTTACAGCAGCGGCCAGGTCTACGGCGGCCCGCAGGGCGGCGGCCACGGCTCCGTACCCCCTCAGCAGCCGCCGTCGTACCCGCAGCGGCCGGGCGGGCAGCCGGGGCGGCCCGCCCCGGACTGGCGCAAGCGCGCCAAGGTCGGCTCGATCGTCCTGGTCGTCGGCGTCCTCGCCTGGGGCATCGGCACGTACGCCTGGGCCAGCTCCCAGATGCGCAACGAGGTCGACCTCTCCAAGGTCATCGAGCGGCCGTCGGAGGGCGACTGCACGACGTACCTGATCGTCGGCTCGGACAGCCGTGAGGGCATGTCCGCCGAGGAGAAGAAGAAGCTGCACACCGGCTCCGCCGAGGGCAAGCGCACCGACTCGATGATGATCCTCGCGGCCTGCTCCAGCGGGAACACGATGGTCTCGCTCCCCCGCGACTCGTGGGTGACGATCCCGTCCTTCGTCGGCTCGGAATCGGGCAAGCAGTACCCGGCCCGGGGCGGCTCCAAGCTGAACGCGGCCTACGCGATGGACGGCCCCGAGCTGCTCGTGCGGACCGTCGAGTTCAACACCGGCCTGCGCATCGACCACTACGCGGAGATCGGCTTCGCCGGCTTCGCGAACATCGTGGACGCGCTCGGCGGTGTGGACCTCAACATCGAGAAGGGCTTCAAGGACAAGAAGTCCGGCGCCGACTTCCAGGCGGGCGAGCAGACCCTCAACGGCGAGCAGGCCCTGGCCTTCGTCCGGACCCGGTACGCCTTCGCCGAGTCGGACTTCGCGCGGACGAAGAACCAGCAGAAGTTCCTCTCCGCCCTGGCCAACGAGGCGGCGACGCCGGGCACGATCCTCAACCCGTTCGCGCTGTACCCGACGCTGGGCGCCGGTCTGGACACGTTGATCGTGGACAAGGACATGTCGCTGTACGACCTCGGGAAGATGTTCTTCGCGATGAAGGGCATCAGCGGCGGCGACGGCAAGTCCATGAACATGCCGCTCGCCGGCAGCGCCCCGCAGAACTCCTACCGGTGGGACATGCCGAAGGTGAAGCAGCTCGTCCAGCAGATCCGGGACGACGAGAAGGTCACCGTCGAGGGCAACCGCTGACCTCGCGGAGTGAGAAGGGGCGCCCCCCGTACGCCGGGGGCGCCCCTTCTCCGTGTCCGCTCCCCCCTGTCCGCCGGCCGGCAGGGCAGGACTCGGCCATCGCCCCCGGTCGGGGCACGACTATGCTCGGGCAGGCATTCCGCCCGACGTCACTGGAGTACCGCATGGCCCTCAAGATCACCGTGATCGGCACCGGCTACCTCGGCGCCACCCACGCCGCGGCCATGGCGGAGCTGGGCTTCGAGGTGCTCGGCCTGGACGTCGTCCCCGAGAAGATCGAGCTGCTGTCCTCCGGGCGCGTCCCGATGTACGAGCCGGGACTCGAGGACCTGCTGGCGAAGCACGTGGCCGGCATCGAGGGATCGACCGGCCGGCTGCGGTTCACCACCTCCTGGGAGGAGGTCGGCGCCTTCGGCGACGTGCACTTCGTCTGCGTGAACACCCCGCAGAAGCACGGCGAGTACGCCTGTGACATGAGCTACGTCGACGCCGCCTTCGCCTCCCTCGCCGCGGTCGTGCGCGAGGGCGCCCTGGTCGTCGGCAAGTCGACCGTGCCGGTCGGCTCGGCGGAGCGGCTCGCGGGCCTGCTGCCCGAGGGTGTCGACCTCGCCTGGAACCCGGAGTTCCTGCGGGAGGGCTTCGCCGTGCAGGACACCCTGCGCCCGGACCGGATCGTCGTCGGCGTGCAGGACTTCGGCGCGCGCGCCGAGAAGACGCTGCGCGAGGTGTACGCGGTCCCCGTCGGCCAGGGTTCGCCGTTCGTGGTGACCGACTTCCCGACGGCCGAGCTCGTGAAGACGGCCGCGAACTCCTTCCTCGCCACCAAGATCTCCTTCATCAACGCGATGGCGGAGGTGTGCGAGGCCGCGGGCGGCGACGTCGCCAAGCTGGCGGAGGCCATCGGCCACGACGACCGGATCGGGGCCAAGTTCCTGCGGGCCGGGGTCGGTTTCGGCGGCGGCTGTCTGCCCAAGGACATCCGGGCGTTCATGGCCCGGGCGGGCGAGCTGGGCGTCGACCAGGCGCTGACCTTCCTCCGCGAGATCGACTCGATCAACATGCGGCGGCGCGGCCAGATGGTGGAGATGGCGCGGGAGGTCCTCGGCGGGAACTCCTTCCTGGGCCGCCGGGTGGCCGTGCTCGGCGCGACCTTCAAGCCCGACTCGGACGACGTCCGCGACTCCCCCGCGCTGAACGTGGCCGGCCAGATACACCTCCAGGGCGGCCAGGTCACCGTCTACGACCCGAAGGGCATGGAGAACGCGCGCCGTCTCTTCCCGACCCTGGGGTACGCCGAGACGGCCCTGGACGCGGTGCGCGGCGCGGACGTGGTGCTGCACCTGACCGAGTGGCGGGAGTTCCGCGAGCTCGACCCGGCGGAGCTCGCCGCGGTCGCCTCGTCGCCCGTGATCCTCGACGGCCGCAACGCGCTGGACTCGGAGCTGTGGCGCGCGGCGGGCTGGACGTACCGCGCGATGGGCCGCCCGCGCGCCTGAGACGTACGCGAGAAAGGGGGAGAGGAGGCGCGCTCGTCACGCGCCTCCTCTCCCCCTTTTCCGTACCGTCAGGCCGCGGCCGGGCGGATCCGGTTCGTCCTCGACAGGAACTCCGTCTCGCGCAGCGCCCGGGTGGCGTTGGCGTGGGCGAGCCCGACGAGCTCCTGGGCGGGCCAGCCCCGGCGGAGGAGCTCCGCGAAGAGCGGGACGTAGCCGAGGGCCGGGGCGGTGGTGTGGGAGATGCCCGTGGACCGCGGGCCCGCCTCCGTACGCACGCGGTCGAGGACGTCGGCGTCGGCGGCCGGGTCGTCCGTGACCGTGACCATGCAGACGGCGCCGTTCTCGCCGAGGAGCCGCAGGACGTCGTCCGGGAGGGTCTCCGGTGCCGCCCTGGTCAGCAGGGCGGGGGCCCGGGTGACCGCGAGGGTGCGGCGGACCGTGTCCTGGTCGGCGCCCGAGAGGTCCACGGCCAGGCCGAGGCGGTTCATCTCCCGTACGGCGTCGCGGGCGAAGCGGTCGAAGCGGGTGAGGTTGACGGCCCGTACGCCCAGGGCGTGGTAGGCCCGCAGGGTGGCCGCCGAGCCGCCGAGCGCGGGCCAGCCGACCGGCCCGAGCAGGGCGGCGACCCGGCCGCAGTTCCCGGCGTGGGCCATCTCCGAGGTCGTGTACACGAGCCTCAGGTCCTCGGGACAGGCGGCGACGAGGGCGCGGACCGAGTCGATCCGCCGCAGCGTCCCGATGACGCCCTCGTCGGCCTCCACGTGCAGGGACCAGAACTGCGCTCCGGCCTCCTCCGCGCGGACGGGCGGCAGGTCCTCCGGGTCGAGGGCCCGGGGCAGTTCCGTATGGCCCTCGACGACGGGCTGCGCGGCCAGGAGGGCGCGGGCCCGGGCCGTCTCGTCGAGCGGGGGCGGTGGTTCAGGGGGATCGAGCGCGCCGACGGCGGCGGGGGCGGCAGAGAAGGGGGAATGATCGTCGAGATCTGCCATGGTGCTACTCCGAACTCGGTGATGCAGTACCGCCCCGCCGAGTGCGGCGGGGCAGTACCGTCCACCGTGCCACCGGCCCCGGGCGGGGGCGCGGCGGAGTGGACCGTCCGGGTGACGGGTCGGCTACGGCGCGTCGGCCGGGACGGCGGCGTCCAGCACGTCGATCGTCGCGTTCGACGGGGCCGTGCGGGACGTCAGGTCGCGGGAGACCGATTCCGCGTCGCGGAGGGTGCGGACCGCGTTGGACCAGGTCAGTTTGGCGAGGTCCGGGTGGGACCAGCCGCGGTGGAGGAGTTCCGCGATCAGGTTCGGGTAGCCCGCGACGTCGTCGAGGCCGGCCGGGGTGAAGGCCGTGCCGTCGTAGTCGCCGCCGATGCCGATGTGGTCGATGCCGGCGGCCTCGCGCATGTGGTCGAGGTGGTCGGCGACCGTGGCGGCGGTGGCGATCGGGCGTGGGTTCTCCTCCTCGAAGGCGCGGTGCAGCTTCATCGCCTCGGCGGTGGTGTCGAGGTGGTCGAAGCCGTGCGCCCGGAGGTTGTCGTCCGCCCGCGCGGTCCATTCGACGGCCGCGGGGAGGATGAACTTCGGGACGAACGTGGCCATCGCGACGCCGCCGTTGGCGGGCAGCCGCTCCAGGACGTCGTCCGGGATGTTCCTCGGGTGGTCGCAGACCGCCCGGGACGAGGAGTGCGAGAAGATCACCGGCGCGGTCGAGGCGTCGAGCGCGTCCCGCATGGTGGTGGCGGCGACGTGCGAGAGGTCGACGAGCATGCCGGAGCGGTTCATCTCGCGGACGACCACGCGGCCGAAGGCGGAGAGCCCGCCGACGCCGGGCTCGTCGGTCGCCGAGTCCGCCCAGTCGTTGTTGTCGTTGTGCGTGAGCGTCATGTAGCGGACGCCCAGGGCGTGCAGCGCGCGCAGGGTGGCGAGGGAGTTGTTGATCGAGTGGCCGCCCTCGGCGCCCTTGAGCGAGGCGATACGGCCCTGCTTCCGGGCCGCCTCCATGTCGTCCGCCGTCAGCGCCGGGGCGAGGTCGCCCGCGTACCGCTCCAGGAGCTGGTCGACGATGTCGATCTGCTCCAGGGTCGCGCTGACCGCGTCGTCCCCGGCCAGCCGGCAGGGCACGTAGACCGACCAGAACTGCGCGCCGACGCCGCCGGCCCGCATCCGGGCCAGGTCGGTGTGGAGCGCGCCGGTCTGGTCCGCGCCGATGTCCATGCGGTCCAGGTCGTAGCGGACGTGCTCGCGAAGCGCCCACGGGAGGTCGTTGTGGCCGTCGACGACGGGGTGGGCGGTGAGGAGTTCGCGTGCCTCAGCGAGGCGGTCGGCCGCGCTCACTTGCCGAAGCCGAACGACTCCGCGCCCTCGACCTTGGCCCGCAGGCGCTTGCCCTTCTCCGTGGCCTGGTCGTTGAGCTCCTGGAGGAAGTCGTTCATCCGGGTCTGCAGCTCGGGGTCGTGCGCGGCGAGGATCCGGGCCGCGAGCAGGCCCGCGTTGCGCGCGCCGGCGACGGAGACCGTCGCGACGGGGATGCCGGCCGGCATCTGCACGATGGAGAGCAGCGAGTCCATGCCGTCGAGGTACTTCAGCGGCACCGGCACACCGATGACCGGGAGCGGGGTGACGGAGGCGAGCATGCCGGGCAGGTGGGCGGCGCCGCCCGCGCCCGCGATGATCGCCTTGATGCCGCGGCCCGCGGCCTCCTCGCCGTACGCGATCATCTCGCGCGGCATCCGGTGCGCGGAGAGGACGTTGACCTCGTAGGGGATCTCGAACTCGTCGAGGGCCTGCGCGGCGGCCTCCATGACGGACCAGTCGGAGTCGGATCCCATGGCGATACCGACGACGGGGGCGGTGGCGGTGCTGCTCATTCGGTGATCGTTCCTCGCAGATAGCCGGCGGCGTGACGGGCGCGCTCCAGCACCTCGTCCAGGTCGTCGCCGTAGGTGTTGACGTGTCCCACCTTGCGGCCGGGCTTCACGTCCTTGCCGTACATGTGGATCTTGAGCTGCGGGTCCCTGGCCATGCAGTGCAGGTACGCGGAGTACATGTCCGGGTAGTCGCCGCCCAGGACATTGCACATCACGGTCCACCGGGCGCGCGGCCGCGGATCGCCGAGGGGCAGGTCGAGAACCGCCCGGACGTGGTTGGCGAACTGCGAGGTGATCGCGCCGTCCTGCGTCCAGTGGCCGGAGTTGTGCGGGCGCATCGCCAGTTCGTTGACGAGGATGCGGCCGTCCGTGGTCTGGAAGAGCTCGACGGCGAGGTGGCCGACGACCCCCAGCTCCTTGGCGATGCGGAGGGCGAGCTCCTGGGCCTGGCCCGCGAGCTCGTCGTCGAGGTCCGGCGCCGGGGCGATCACGGTGTCGCAGACGCCGTCGACCTGGCGGGACTCGACGACCGGGTAGGCCACGGCCTGGCCGTGCGGGGAGCGGACGATGTTCGCCGCGAGCTCGCGGACGAAGTCGACCTTCTCCTCGGCGAGGACCGGGACGCCCGCGAGGAACGGGTCGCGGGCCTCCTCCTCCGTACGCACGAACCAGACGCCCTTGCCGTCGTAGCCGCCGCGCACGGTCTTGAGGATGATCGGGAAGCCCCCGACCTCGGCCGCGAAGGCCACCGCGTCCGCCGCGTCCGCGACGATGCGGTGGCGTGGGCTCGGCGCGCCGATCTCGTCGAGCTTGGCGCGCATCACCCCCTTGTCCTGGGCGTGCACCAACGCGTCGGGCCCCGGGCGGACGGGGATGCCGTCCGCCTCCAGGGCCCGCAGGTGCTCCGTGGGGACGTGCTCGTGATCGAAGGTGATCACGTCACATCCGCGCGCGAAGTCACGCAGCGTGTCCAGGTCGCGATAGTCGCCGATGACGACGTCGCTGACCACCTGGGCCGCCGAGTCCTGCGGGGTGTCACTGAGGAGCTTGAACTTCATGCCGAGGGGGATGCCCGCCTCGTGGGTCATACGGGCGAGCTGACCGCCACCGACCATGCCGACTACCGGGAACGTCACTCTCTTAGGGTATCCGCACCACCGGGGAACACTCGTCCGCCTGTGGTTTGTCACAAGGACAGGGGAGGTGAGGGCCGGGTTTCCCCGTCGTTTACGAGGTACCCGGGCGGGTGACAGGGGGGCTGGTTAGCATGGTTGGGTTGACGTCGCCCGGACGTCACCCGGACGGACGGGACAGACCCATCACCATGAGTGAACCCGGCGCGCTGCGCATGCGACTCAACGGGCTCTTCCGTGAGGTCGCCAAGTTCGGGGCTGTGGGGGCTATCGGCGTCCTGGTGGACCTCGGGGTGTTCAACCTCGTGCGCCACTTCTCGGACCTTCCCGTCGTGCGCGCGAGCATCATCGCCACCCTGGTCGCGATCGCGTTCAACTACGTGGGGTTCCGCTACTTCACGTACCGCGACCGGGACAAGAGCAGCCGCACCAAGGAGATGTCGCTCTTCCTCCTGTTCAGCCTGATCGGTCTGGTGATCCAGAACGGTCTGCTGTTCGCGGCGACCTACGGCTTCGGCTGGGACGGCCCGCTCGCGAGCAACTTCTTCAAGTTCTTCGGCATCGGCGTCGCGACCCTGTTCCGCTTCTGGTCGTACCGCACGTGGGTCTTCCGCGCGCTGCCCGCGAAGGAGGCGGTGCAGGCCGCCGAATCGTTCCTTGAGCAGCCCCCGCGGCAGGCGGCCCGCCGCCAGCCCGACCGCGTCTGAGCCCCCACCCCAGCTGACCTGCCCTTTTACCGTACGGGGCGGTCCTGTGGCTCCTCCGAGACGCTGCTCCTGACCTCTCGGCTCAGGAAGAGCGCGAAGACCGGCGGGTGCTGCTGGAGCAGCTCCAGGCGCCCGCCGTCCGCCTCCGCGAGGTCGCGGGCGACGGCCAGACCGATCCCCGTCGAGCTGCGGCCGCTCACCGCCCGCTCGAAGATCCGCGCGCCGAGGTCGGCCGGGACGCCCGGGCCCTCGTCCGTGACCTCGATCACCGACTGGTTGCCGGTGACCCGGGTCCGTACGGCGACGGTGCCGCCGCCGTGCATGAGCGAGTTCTCGATCAGGGCCGCGAGGACCTGGGCGACCGCGCCCGGGGTGCCGACGGCCCGCATCCCCTGCTTGCCCGAGTGCACGATGGCCCGCCCCGCGCTGCGGTAGGCCGGCCGCCACTCCTCCAGCTGCTGCTTGACGACCTCGTCGAGGTCGAAGGCGACGGCGGAGCCCGTACGGGGGTCCCGGGAGTTCGTCAGGAGCCGCTCGACGACGTCGGTGAGCCGCTCGACCTGGGTGAGCGCGATCGTCGCCTCCTCCTTGACCGTCTCCAGGTCGTCGGCGAGGGCGACCTCCTCCAGGCGCATGGAGAGGGCCGTGAGGGGCGTACGGAGCTGGTGGGAGGCGTCGGCGGCGAGCCGGCGCTCGGCGGTGAGCATCCGGGCGATGCGCTCGGCGGAGGCGTCGAGGACGTCCGCGACCCGGTCGAGCTCGGGCACCCCGTACCGCTTGTGCCGGGGCCGCGGGTCGCCGGAGCCGAGGCGCTCGGCGGTCTCCGCGAGGTCGGTCAGCGGGGACGCCAGCTTGTCGGCCTGGCGTACGGCGAGGAGGACGGCGGCGATGACGGCGAGCAGCGCCACCGCGCCGATGATCAGGAGGGTGCGGCCGACCTCGGCGGTGACCGCGGAGCGGGACTCCTCGACGACCACGGTCTCGCCGCGCTCGCCCTCGGCGAGACCCCGGATGACGTCCCCGGTGGGGCGGACGCCGATCTCGATGGTGTCCCGGCCGGGGATGCGGATCTGCGCGTACCGCTTGGCGCCGCTCTGCTCGGCCAGGATGTCCGGGTTGACCGGCTCGCCGCCGATGAGCCGGCTGTCGACGATGGAGACGATCCGCAGCGCCTCCGAGTCCACGCTCTCCTGCGCGCTGCTGGAGATCGTGCGGGTCTCGACGATGACGAGGGAGACGCCGAAGACGGCGATGACGACGAGCACCACGGCGAGCGTGGAGTTGATCAGGCGGCGGCGCAAGGCGCTTTCCTAGCTCTTTTCGAAGCGGAAGCCGACTCCGCGCACGGTGGCGATGTAGCGCGGGTTGGCGGCGTCGTCGCCGAGCTTCTTGCGGAGCCAGGAGATGTGCATGTCGAGGGTCTTCGTGGAGGACCACCAGGTGGTGTCCCAGACCTCGCGCATCAGCTGGTCGCGGGTGACGACCCGGCCGGCGTCCCGGACCAGCACCCGGAGGAGGTCGAACTCCTTGGCCGTGAGCTGGAGCTCCTCGTCGCCCATCCAGGCGCGGTGCGACTCGACGTCGATCCGGACGCCGTGGGTCGAGGGGGCGACGACGGGCTCGCTGGAGCCGCGCCGGAGCAGGGCCCGGACCCGGGCGAGGAGTTCGGCGAGGCGGAAGGGCTTGGTGACGTAGTCGTCGGCGCCCGCGTCGAGTCCGACGACGGTGTCGACCTCGTCCGCCCGCGCGGTGAGGACCAGGATCGGGACCGCGTGGCCCTCGGCGCGCAGCCGTCGGGCGACCTCCAGGCCGTCCATGCCGGGCAGCCCCAGGTCGAGCACGACCAGGTCCACTCCGCCCTGGAGTCCGGCGTCGAGGGCGGTCGGGCCGTCCTCGCGGACCTCGACCTCGTACCCCTCTCTCCGCAGGGCGCGGGCCAGCGGCTCCGAGATGGATGCGTCGTCCTCGGCGAGCAGTACACGGGTCATGGGGTGATGGTAGTCCGCACGGCCGCCGGGCCGTGGCGGGATCCGTTCGACCCGGTTGGCCCCTGGGGATCCTGCGGGCATCCTGTTCATGACCTTCGAATGACCATGCGCGGTTGCACTACTGCCTGTGATCCATCTCTCAAGTCCTTCCATATCCGGCACTGTCGTGTCGTATGGTGGCTCGACGTCTGTAGCGGTAATCGGGGACCTTTGGCCAGCTTCATGCGCCAAGGTCCTCTTTCTGCGTGAGGTCGGCTCCGCCGGCCTCGAGGACAGTGAACGACCTGTGGGCCGGGTTCCGGGACGCGATGACGCGCCTCCCGGGGCGTGGATCCCGGTGGAGTCCAACGGCTCTGCCGGTGCCGGCCTCCCCCACCGGGCGCACCCCGCTCACAAAGCGAGCGTCCCGACAGAGCAAGGATCGACATGGCGTCCAGCCTGACGACGGCTTCGACCGGAACCCCTGGTTCCGGGAAGACGTTCCTCGGCCACCCCCGCGGCCTGGCCACCCTCTTCTTCACCGAGATGTGGGAGCGCTTCTCCTACTACGGCATGAGGGCCCTTCTCGTTCTGTACCTGGTCTCCGGCGGCGCGGACGCGGCCACCGGCAGCCAGGGCGGCGGCCTCGCGATGACCGCGGCCACGGCCACGGCGATCTACTCCGTGTACGTGTCGATGGTCTACCTGATGGCCATGCCCGGCGGATGGTTCGGCGACCGCGTCTGGGGCGCCCGCAAGACCGTCACCATCGCCGGTTTCGTGATCATCGCCGGTCACGTCTCGCTGGCCCTCCCCGGCCAGGCGATGTTCTTCCTCGGCCTCGCGCTCGTCGCGGCCGGCTCCGGCCTCCTCAAGGCCAACATCTCGACGATGGTCGGCCACCTCTACGACGGCCCGGACGACCCGCGCCGTGACGGTGGCTTCACGCTCTTCTACATCGGCATCAACCTCGGTGCCTTCGTCGCGCCCTTCGTCGTCGGCACCATCGGCGAGAAGGTCAACTGGCACCTGGGCTTCGCCCTGGCCGCCGCCGGCATGGCCCTCGGCCTCGCCTGCTTCCTCTCGTTCAGCAAGAGCCTGAGCCCGAAGAGCAACGTCGTCCCGAACCCGCTCTCCTCCGACGAGCGGAAGGCCATCCTGGTCAAGGTCTCGCTCGTCACCGTGCTCGTCGCCGTCTTCTACGGCGTCGTCGTGGCCCTGGGCATGTACACCCTGAACTGGGCGCTCGTCCCGATCACCCTCGCCGGCCTGATCATCCCGGTCGCCGTCCTCGTCCGCATCAAGCGCGACAAGGACCTCGACAAGACCGAGCAGTCGAAGATGACCGGCTACATCTGGTTCTTCGTCGCCGCCGCCGTCTTCTGGATGATCTACGACCAGGGCGGCTCGACCCTGGCGCTCTTCGCCGACGGCAAGACCTCCGACAGCGTCTTCGGCTTCGGCTTCCCGGCCACCTGGTACCAGTCCCTGAACCCGCTCTTCGTCATGGCGCTGGCCCCGGTCTTCGCCTGGCTGTGGCTGTGGCTGGCCCGCAAGAACCAGGAGCCGAACACCATCGTGAAGTTCGCGATGGGTCTCGTCCTGGTCGGCGCGTCCTTCTTCGTCTTCATCGTCCCGATGAACATGGCGGGCGACGGCACCAAGGTCTCCCCGATGTGGCTCGTCTCGATCTACATGATCCAGACCATCGGTGAGCTGTGCCTCTCCCCCGTCGGCCTCTCCGTCACGACGAAGATGGCGCCGCAGAAGTACGCCTCCCAGATGATGGGCGTCTGGTTCCTCGCCGTCACCGCGGGCGACTGCACCACCGGCCTGCTCTCGCTCGCCGGCGTCGACCTCAACGGGACGGGGATCATCGCGATGGAAGCCTCATTGGCCGTCCTCGCGGGCATCGCGATCTACATGTACCGCAAGAAGGTCCAGGGGCTCATGGGCAGCGTCCACTGACGCCGTTCCCCCCGCACGGACACGCGAAGGCCGCCGCACCACCCCCGGTGCGGCGGCCTTCGCCGTCATCCGCGCCGTCAGCGCCTCAGACGCGCCCACGGCGTGAAGGTGAACACCGCGCCGCCGATGAGGATCACCGTGCCCGCGACCAGGGCGAGGGCGCGCAGGGCGCCGTCGCTCTCGGCGCCGGTCTCGGCGAGGTTCTCACCGGAGGAACCGCCGGAGTCCGCCGCGCTGCCGCCGGAGGACGAGCCTCCGGAGGACGAGCCCGAGCCGGAGCCCGATCCGCTCGATCCGCCGTCCGAGCCGCCGCTCGCCCCGCCGGCCTGCTTGCTCGTGTCCAGCTCCAGGGAGGCCTTCACCGCGCCCTTGACCTGGCAGGGGATCTCCATCTTCGCCTCGCCGAGCGTGACCTTGATGGTCAGCGCGCCCGGGCTCAGCGTGGACTTCCCGGTCGCGCCGGGCTTGTACGTGCCCTTCATGTCCTCCAGGCTCACCGGAGCGCCCGCCGCGACCGCGGTGGAGTTGGGTGCGCCGGTGACCGTCACCGTGCCGCTGTCGGCCCCGCCGATCTTGACCGCCATGGTGGGGACGAGAGCTCCCTTGGGGAGGGGAGCGGGGCTGTTCATGACGCCCTTGGCCGTCTTGACCGTGAGGTCGTACACGGCGCCGTTCTTCTTCGCGCTGATCGTCACCTTGGAGTTGATGTTCGGCGGGCCGGGGGACGTGCAGGTGAAGGCGACGGTGACCTCCTTGCCGGGGAAGTCTGTCTGGCCCCCGCTGCCGCCGGAGGAGCCGCCGGCCGAGCTGGAGCTTCCTCCGGAAGTGGTCGTGCTGCTGCCGCCCGAGGTGGACGTCGAACTGCCGGTGCCGCCGGTGCCCGTGTGGCCCTCGGTGGTGGAGCCGCCGCCCGAGGTGGTCGTGGTGCTGCCACCGGAGGTGGTCGTACTGCTTCCGCCCGAGGTGGTCGTGCTGCCACCTGTCGTCGTGGTGGAGCCGGAGCTGCCACCGGAGGTCGTGCCGCCGGAGCTGCTGCCCCCGGCCGCCGTCACCTTGATCGTCGCGCCGACCGGGACCGCTTCCTTCGGCGTGCACTTCGTGTCCGTCGACAGCGGCTTGGACACGTTGATCGTGTACTTGTCGGGCGTCAGCGTGATGTCGCCCGCCTTGTCCAGCTTCAGCTTCCCCTTCATCTCGGGCAGCACCATCGCGCTGTTCTTGGGGATCGGCGGATTCTTCCGCGGCCCCTCCATCGCGACGGTGCCGCTCCCCGCGCCGCCCACCTTCAGGACACCGCTCGGCTTGACCGTGTCCGCTCCGAGGTCGAGCACGTCGGGGTTCTTCGAGGCGGCCTGGACCGTCTTCCAGACGATCTCGACCTCGTCGCCGACCTTGGCCTCCGCCGGTGCGGTGATGAGCACCTTCGTGGTGCCCTGCACGGGCGGGAGCCCGGAGATGGACGGCGGGATGCACTCCGTCTTGTACGAGACCTCGGCGGCCTGTGCAGGGCCGGCGGAAATCAGGATCCCCGCGCCGCCGAGCATCAGCGCGACCCCGGCCGCGCTCATCCTCCGTTGCGTACTCACGCATGTCCCTTCGTCGTCGGACTGCTCTCTGGCGCTGACGGTGCGGAGTCAGGGCTGAACCACGGCAGGACCGTGGTCGGTTCGTCGTCCCTCGCTTCCCCGGTCGCGGGGGCGGGGACGGACGCGCGGGTACGGCGGCGGAGCGCGGCCGTACGGGGAAGGCGGGCGGCGGGGCGGCCGGCGGAGCGGCCGTGGGCGGGACGGCCGGCGGCGGGGCGGGTGCGGTCGACGACGGCCATCCCGATCCGGAAGAGCGCCGCCGGCACGACGACGGCGAGCAGCACCCAGAAGAGCGTCACGCCCCAGGGGCGGCCCACGCCCCACGGCTGCTCGACCAGGACCTTGCCCGCGTACCGCACGGAGACCTGGTAGTCGCCGTGCGCGCCCACCGTGAGCTCGGCCGGGAGCCGCACCAGGGCCTTCTTGCCGGGTTCGATCGTGCCGCGCCACTGGCGTTCCTCGTACTGCGGCGCGAAGACGCCGTGGCTCGTACCGACTTCGAAGACCGGGTCCTTGACGGGCGCCGAGCCGAGGTTGCCGACGGTGAAGACGACCTCCCGGCGCGGGGGCGCGCCGAACCAGACGAGGAGGCCGCTGGAGCCGTCGAGGCGGACGGAGGCGAGGACGGCGAGCCGGCCGTTCCCCGAGGCCTCCGGGAGCGGGGCCGTGGGATGTCCGGCGACCGTGAACTCCTTGTCCACCGCGTCCTGCTGGCCCGTCACGCCGGCCACGTGCACCACGCAGGGGCAGGGCTTCGGCGGTTCGGAGACCGGGAGTTTCGTACTGAAGGCTCCCCTGGCGTCGACGGTGGCGGCCCGGCCCTCGCTGTTGGCACAGGAGTTGGTGCCGCCGATGACGCCCTTGCCGGGCGCGGACTGGCCGCAGATCAGGAGCATGAGCAGCGCGCCCGGTTTCCAGCCGCTGCCGCTGACGGTGACCGTGCCGCCCTTGCCGCCCTCGGCCTGCGAGAGCTCGACGACGGGCCCGGGCGCCGCCGTCGCGGGGGCGGCGGGCGGCAGCGCGAGGGCGAGGACCGTGAGGAGCGCCGTGAGCAGCGCGGCGGCGGTCGGTGTCCACCTCGTCGGCTTCGTCGGCCTCGTCGGCCTCATGTTGTCGCTCCCGTCGACGCTCGCTGGGTACGGGGCCCGCCGCGCCGCCGCTTCCCGTACCGGAACCGGTACCGGATCCCGTACGCCCCGCCGCCCGCCGCCACGAGGAGCACCCCGACCGCGCCCGCGAGCGCGGGGCCGTCGGCGAAGGCGGCCTCGGTACGGGCGGTGGCGGGGGCCGCGCCGGGGGCGCCGGCGGTCAGCCGGACGGTGACGGAGTCGAGGGAGGGCGGATCGGGCCAGGGTTCTGTGCGGGTGGTCCGCTCGCCGGGGCGCAGGGTGAGCGGCAGGGCGCGCTCCGGCCGGTCGAGGACCGTGCCGAGGAGCCCCTCGGCACGGACCGCGAGGGTCGGGGCGAGGACCGTCGTCCCGCGGTTGACCAGGGTGTAGCGCAGGGCGCCGGTGGCCTCGTCGACGCCGACGTCCTCGACGGTGAGCGCGGCGAGGCGCGGGCCGCTCACCCGCAGGAGCAGCTCCACGCTCAGCTCGCGGCCGGCGGCCGTGGCGCGCACGGTGCCCCGGTGGTCGCCGGGCGGGGTGTCGGCGGTGACGGTCACGGCGAACGGCACGTCCGCGCGGGTCCTGGCCGGCACGGTGACGGTCCGCGCGGCGAAGGCCACCGGCGCGCCCTTCCCCGCGAGCCGTACGGTGAGCGGCCGCGCGCCCGGGTTGGTCACCGACAGGGTGTCCTGGAGGACGCTCCCCGCGGGACCCTCCAGATAGGCGTACGGCCGCCCGGCGGCGGGCGCCGCCGTCCAGGCGTCCCCGGGGGGAGTCGCCGCGACCACGCCGACGAGGGCGGTCGCGGCGGCGACGAGACCGGAGCGCACCGCCGCCCGCATCAGCGTGCCGTGCGCCGCGTGAGCCAGAGGACTCCGGCGGCGCCGGTCAGCAGGACCGTTCCGCCGAGGGTCCCGAGCGCCATGGCGGAGTCGAGCGGGCCGGTCTTGGGCAGTTCGGTCCCGGAGCCGTTGTCGTCGTCCTCGCCGTTGCCGTCATCGGCCGGCGGGGCGTCGCCGCCGCCCGCGAGACCGGTCACGTCGAGTTCCAGCGAGGGCTTGGGGTTGTTCTTCGGGGTGCATTCGGCCGCGTCCATGCCGAGGGCGTGCACGATGAGCTTGCCGGCCGTGAAGGTGACCTTGCCGTTCTTCTTCGGCGTGAACGTCCCGGTCAGCGTCCCGATGCTGATCGGGGTGTCCGGCGGGATGGCCACCGTGTTCGGCGTCCCCTTGACCTTCACCGTGCCCTCGGCGGCCCCGCCGAGGACGAGCTCGGCGCGCGGGGTCATGACTCCCTTGGGGAGTTCGATCGGGCTGTCGGAGACGCCCTTCTCGAAGGACATGGTGATCGTGTAGCCGCTGCCGCTCTTGACGGCCTTGATATCGACGGGCGAGACGGCGCTCTTCGGCCCGATCTTCGTCACGCACGCGTAGTTCACATCGACGACGGTCGCCTGGGCGGCCGGCGCACCGACCAGCACGGCGGCACCCGCCACCGCGACCGCCGCCGTGAGACCGGCGGCCGTTCTCCTTCGGTTCGGCACCTTGGACACCCCGAGCACCCCTCACCGCAACGTAACTGACGGTCTTTCAGATTGGCCGTCAAGGTACGCCTGGGGCCTCACGGAGGGAAGGGAACGGGTGAACTTTTGAATGCTCCCCTCCTTGAAGGGAGATTCTCGCCTTCAAGGGTGGGTGGGGATTTCTGGCTCACGCTGCCGTCCCAGGCGGCGCCTGGGCTGGTCTTCCGCGATCGGCACCAGCCGGGTTCAGACCTGCCCGGACGAGCATGACGCGTGCGGAGTTCTTGTCTCTGGGGGCTTCGGCTCCACAGGCGCCGCAGGTGTAGGTGCGCTCACCCAGCGGCAGTGCGTGCTTGGCTCTCGCTCCGCACTGCGCGCAGTCCATCGTGGTGTACGCGGGATGAATCAGATGCACGGCCCTGCCGTGCTTGCGGCCCATCTCGATCAGGGCCTGCTTCGTGGCGCCGATGGCGGCGTCGGCGGCCTTCCTGGCCATGGTCGTCTTCGCCAGGAACTTCGGCCGGAAGTCCTCGACGGCGAGCGCGTCGTGGTCACGGACCACCGCCTTGGCCCACTTGCGTCCGGTGTCCTGGCGCCGGCGGGCGACCTTCTTGTGCACCTTCGCGCGCAGCCGCTTGGCCTCGCGATACCCCTTCGATCCAGCGTGCCCCTTCTTCGGCCCGCGGCGGGCCATCATCCGGTCATAGCGGGCCAGTTTCTCCTCGGCCTTCCTGCCGTGCTCGGCGTGGGGCAGGTCGTGGGCGTCGGAGGTGGTGGTCGCGGTCTGCGTCACACCCCAGTCGATACCGATCACCGCCCCCGTCCTGGGCAGCGGCTCGACGAGAGCGGGGACGACGAAACTGGCGTACCAGTGCCCGAGACTGTCCTGGTGGACCCGCACCGACGAGGGGGCGGCGAGCAAGGCCCTGGACCACACCACACTCAGGACGATGCCCCCGGCCAGGTGCAGACGGCCATCCTTCACCCGGAAACCGCGCCGCGTGTAGTTCAGGGACGGCAACGCCTCACGCTTCTTCTTGAGCGTCGGCATCCCCGCCCGACGCCGCTGCCCCACCCGCTCCCGGATGTCCTTCTGCGCTTTCGCCCTGGACCTGCCGAAGTCCCGGATGACCTGCTGCTGCGGGACACAACTCCCTTCCCGCAGCCAGCCGCCGCTCTTCCGCGCCTCGGTCAGCATCCGGTCCAGCTGCGCCGGACCACACGTCCGCAGACCGCTCCCTTCGGGGCGCGCCTGGTTCCAGGCGTGGACCTGCCTCGACTTCGCGACGCACTCGTTCCACACCCAGCGGCACCGATCCCACTCGGCCGTCAACGCGGCCTGAGCGGTGACCGACACCCGCAGCCGGAACGTCCACCGGGCGTGCCCGGCGCCCTCGACCTTCTCCCCGGCCTGCCGGGCCTGACCTGAGCCCGTGGATGGGGATGCCGTCATGACGCGTCACCGTAGACGGCCCGGCCGCACTCCCGCGTCTGTTCGCGCGCCTGTCCGCCCTACGCGGGACAAGTCCGTACGAATGTTCACCTGGTCCGGCTCCGCCCTCCCGACGAGCGGGTGAAAGTCCTAGGCGGGTGCGGCCAGTTCGGCCCAGACCGTTTTGCCGGGGGCGCCGGGGGTGCGGTCGATGCCCCAGTCCAGGCAGAGGCGCTGGACGATGAACATGCCGTGACCGCCGGGGCGTCCGGAGCGGTGGGGGGTGCGGGGGGCGGGCTGGCCGGCGCCTCGGTCGGTGACTTCGAGGCGGACGACGTCGGGGCCGCGCAGGACGCGCAGGCGCTCGGGGCCCTCGGCGTGGAGGCAGGCGTTGGTGACGAGTTCGGAGACGACGAGCAGGACGTCCTCCGCGGCGGCCCTGCGGTCCGCGGTCGCGGCCGGGAGCCAGCCCCACTCCTGGAGCGCCGACCGTGTGAAGTCACGGGCGAGCGGCACGGTGCCGCTGGTCTCGCCGAGGGCGAGCGTACGGACGTCGGAAGCTTGGTCCATCAGCGCTTCACCTCACCGATTGACGAGACAGAGGGGCGGGACGTGCGGGTCGAACAGGGTGTGCGGGCGCCGGTTGCCGGACGGGCCCGCCCGCCTCAACCGGGGAGGGCCGTGTCGAGCGTGTCGTGCAGGGTGAAGACGGCCTCGGCACCGGTGATGTGGAACACCCTGGCGACCGCCGGCCGCATCCCCACCAGATGGACCCCGCCACCCGCGGCGTCCGCCCTCAGCCGGGCGCCGAGCAGCACGTTGAGCCCGGTCGAGTCGCAGAAGTCGAGGCCCGCGCAGTCGACGACGAGCCGCGACCGGCCCGCGTCGAGCGCGGCGTCCAGCGGGGCGCGCAGCAGTTCGGCGGTGTGGTGATCCAGCTCACCCACGGGTGTGAGGAGTTCGCTCGCCGCGTCCACGCTCCGGACCTCGACCCGCAGGCGCGCGGGTTGCGCGCTGCCGATGTGCTGGCGGTCCATGGCCGTGCCTCTTCTCGCTCTCGCGGATGCCGACTGACGTCCGTCGAACCCTACAAGCGGGGCACCCTTCCGTGCACACACGGCCCACACAAACCTGCCCAAAACGGATTATTGGCACTTGCAACCATCGCGGTTGACCAGGTAGGGCTAGAAGAGAACACCTAAGGAACACCCGATACAACGGCCTCGGAGGCGCCGCAAACCGCAGCAGAAGAACGACGAAGGAGACCCATGTCACCCCGGCTCGACGTTCCGCGTACCCCCGACGCGCCGTCGGCAGCAGTCCCCCTCGACCACCTGCCCACCCAGCGCACAGCCGTCCCCGACCTGCCCGACGTACCCCTCGACCGCATCGGCGCGGTCGACGCGCGCGCCCTGTCGAAGCAGCTCTTCGCGCGGCTCGCCGTACTGGAGGAGGGCACCCACGACCACGCGTACGTCCGCAACACGCTCGTCGAACTCAACCTGGCCCTCGTGAAGTTCGCCGCCGCCCGGTTCGGCAGCCGCAGCGAGCCGATGGAGGACATCGTCCAGGTCGGCACGATCGGCCTCATCAAGGCGATCGACCGCTTCGAACTGACCCGCGGCGTCGAGTTCCCGACCTTCGCGATGCCGACCATCATCGGCGAGATCAAGCGGTTCTTCCGCGACACCTCGTGGTCCGTGCACGTGCCCCGCAGGCTCCAGGAGCTCCGGCTCGACCTCGCGAGGGTCGGCGACGCGCTCGCCCAGCGCCTCGACCGCGCCCCCACCGTCGCCGAACTCGCGGCGGAGCTCGGGATCTCCCCGGAGGAGGTCGTCGAGGGCATGACCGCCAGCAACGCGTACACCGCGAGCTCGCTGGACGCCAGGACCGAGGAGGACGAGGCCGGCAGCGGGGACAACTCGCTCGCCGACCGGCTCGGCTACGAGGACGACGGGCTCACCGGGATCGAGTACATCGCCTCCCTCAAGCCGATGATCGCCTCGCTGCCCGCCCGCGACCGGCACATCCTCTCCCTCCGCTTCGTCACCGGCCTGACCCAGTCGGAGATCGGCGCGGAGCTCGGCATCTCGCAGATGCACGTCTCGCGGCTGCTCTCCCGCACGCTCGCCAGGCTGCGCCGCGGCCTCACTCTGGAGGAATGACCTCCGCCGGCTTCCCCGAGCCGTCAAGATGGCCGAGGAAAGGGCCCGTTCACGGTCTGACGACCCGGACGGGCCCTTCCGCACGACCACGTGGAGAGGCCCGGACGGGCCCTTCCGCATGACCACGCGGAGAGCCAACCGCGTGACCCGGAGGCCTTGTTGACGCGCCGTCCGGATTGGGCCACATTGAGCCCGGGGATTCAGGGGGGAATCACATGGTTTCTGCGTACGCGGAACTGGAAGGGCGGATGCGCGACCGGCTCGGGGGCAGGGAGTGCCTCTACGTGCCGTCGTGCCGCCTCGGTCTCTACCTCGCGCTGCGCCACTGGTGCGAGCCCGGCGGCCGGGTGCTGATGTCGCCGGTCAACGACGACGTCATCTTCTTCGTCGTGCTCGCCGCCGGACTCCGCCCGGTGCAGGCCCCGCTCGACCCCCGGGACGGCTCGATCGACACGGCGGCCGTCCCCGAGTCCGTCTGGCGCGGCCTGTCCGCCGTCCTCACGACCAATCTGTACGGGAATCCCGACCCGGCACCGGAGCTGCGGGCCCACTGCGACCGGCTCGGCATCCCGCTGATCGAGGACGCCGCCCACGCGATCGGCTCCACCGTCGGCGGGCGCCCGGTCGGCACGTACGGCGAGGCGTCCGTCTTCAGTCTCTCGAAGCACACCGCGGCCAAGACCGGCGGCTTCCTCGCCCTCGCCGACCCGGCGCTGCGCGAGGAACTCGCGGCCGCGCGCGACGCGTTGCTGCACCCGACGCGTACGGTCGACGAACTCGCCTACCTGGCGCGGCCGTACGCGGAGGCCGCCCTGCGCGGCACGCGGCTCGTCCGGGCCGCGCGCGCGGCGGTACGGCTGCTCGGGATGGAGGAGCGGGAGGAGATCCGGATGCCGCTCCGCGCCGACGAGCTGCGGCGGGCCCTGCCGGCGGCGCCCGCGCTCGACCCCTTCCACTCCTGGGTCCGGGTCGACATGCACGCCTACCGGCTCCGGCCGGGCCCCGGGCGGCTCCGCCGCACCACCCGGAAGCTGGCCCGGCTCGACGGCGTCCTCGCCGCCCACCGCGCGGGCACGGCCCGGCTCCTGTCGAGCGAGTACGGCACGCCCGGGGCGGCTCAGGACGCGCCGGCCCAGCCGCTGTTCCGGGTGCCGCTGCTCGTCGAGGACCGGGACGCGGCGATCGCCGCCCTCGCCCGGCGCCGGATCACCACCGGCTACATCTACGATCCGCCGCTCGACGGCTACGCGGGCGAGGCGTTCACCGACCTCTCCCCCGCGCCGGAGGCCGCCGCCCGGTTCGCCCGGCACGCCCTGCCGGTGGACCCGCGCCGCGCGGACGAGGTCCTCGGTGTGCTGCGCGCGGCCGGGACCCGCCCCGCCCGCCTGTCGGAGGCCCCCGGCGGCGCCCGGTGACCGACACCGTACGGCTGCGGGCGACGGACGACCCGGCGGCCGCAGAGTCCACGGCGGAGGCCGCCGAGCCCGAGGCGAAGACCGGGACGCAGGCCGACGGCGACCGCTCCATGTTCCGCAACGCCTACGCGCTGATGCTCTCCACCGGCGTCTCCGCCGCCCTCGGGCTCGGCTTCTGGCTGGTCGCGGCCCGCTACTACACGGAGGAGGCGGTCGGCCAGGGCTCCGCCGCCATCGCCGCCCAGCGGATGCTCGCCTCCCTCACGGCGACGACGCTGACCGGCGCCGTCGTCCGGTATGTGCCCCGGGCCGGGCGTGCCACCGGGCCGCTCGTGGTCCGCCTCTACCTGGTGAGCACGGCGGTCGTGGGCGTCGCCTGCGGCGTCTTCCTGCTCACCCTGGACTGGTGGGGACCGTCGTACGCCCCGCTCGGCACCGTGTCCGCCGGGATCTTCTTCACGGCCGCCAGCATCGGCTGGGCGCTGCTCACCCTCCAGGACGCGGTCCTCACGGGGCTCAGACGGGCGATCTGGGTGCCCGTCGGCAACGCCGTCTTCTCGCTCGGCAAGCTCGTGCTGCTCGTCGTCCTCGCCGTCGGGCTGCCGGTGCTCGGCGTCTTCGTCTCCTGGGCGGCGGCGATCGCGCTCTCCGTGGTGCCGGTCGGCTGGCTCGTCTTCCGGCGTCTGATCCCCCGGCAGGCGCACGCCGACCGGGACCGCGAGCCGCCGACGATGCGCGAGATCGGCCGTTTCCTCGCCGGGGACTCCGTCGGCTCGATCTTCAGCCTGCTGATGATCAGCCTGCTGCCGATGATGGTCGCGGTCCGTTTCGACGCCGCCCACAACGCCTTCTTCTACACGGCGTACACCGTCGGCGGCACGATGGAGTTCATGGCCATCAACATGGCCTCCTCGCTCACCGCGCACGCCTCGCACAGCCCCGAGTCCCTCGCCGAGGGCGTGCGGGGCGCGCTGCGCCGCATGGTGCTGCTGCTCGTGCCCGTCGTGTTCGTGCTCGTCGTGCTCGCGCCGGTGCTCCTGACGCCCTTCGGCGAGGACTACGCCGAGAACGGCACGACGGTGCTGCGGCTGCTCGCCGCCGCCGCGCTCCCGCGGGTCGCCGTCGAGCTGTACATCGGGGTGCTGCGCGTCCAGGGGCGTACGGGCATGCTCGCCGCCCTCCAGGGCGCGATGTGCGTCCTGGTGCTCGGCAGCGCGGTCGTCCTCCTGGGGCCGTACGGCATCGCCGGTGCGGGGTGGGCCGTCCTCGGCTCGATGACGCTGATGGCGGTGGTGACCGTGCCGGGCCTGCGGGCCACGCTCAAGGGCCGGGTGCCGTCCGAGGGGGCGCGGGCCGCCGCGCGGGTGAAGGAGCGCGCGGAGGACGGGTACGGCACGAACTGGGCGCGGGAGAGCGCCTATCTGCGGGGGACGCACGACTCGGTGACGCCGGCGTTCGGCATCCCCGTGTACGTACCGCGGCAGCGGACGGACGGGCCGGCGGTCGCCCCCGTGCGGCGGGAGGCGGGAGCCGCGGACCGGCCGGACGCGCCGGACCGGGCGGCGAGCCGGCTCCTGCTGGGGCTCTGGCTGTGCCTGGGTCTGGCCGCCGTGCTGTTCTGGCTCCCGCTCGCCGGAACCGGCGTGCTGGACGTGGAGCGGCTCTCCGGGACGGGTCTGCTGACCGCGCTCCCGCCGGTCACGCTCCTCGCGGGGCTGTTGCTCGTCGCCCTCCAGGGCGCCGCCGTCGGTCTCCGCGTCTTCCGGCCGGCTTTCGCCGGAACGGTCCTGCTCGCCACGTTCCTCGCGCTGCACACCGCGCCGCCGCTGCTGGGCCTGCGGCCGGCGGAGGCGGGCGGTCCGGGCGCGGAACTCCTCGGTGGGACCGGCGAGTCGGCGAGCTCGGCGGCCCCGATCGTGCTGCAGGCGCTGTGCCTGTTGCTCGCGGCCCTGCTGCTGCGGGTGCTGGGCGTGGGCGAGCGGGTCACGGCCGGGGTGGTGTGGGTGCTCGTCTGGGCCGGCTGGGCGGGCCAGCAGGCCTTCGCCGCCGCCCCGCTCCCGCTCTTCCTGGGCCTGGCCGGGGCCACGATGGCGGTCTGCGCCTTCCGCGGTCTGGCGGCGGGGCGGCGTTAGGAGTCGTCAGCGGCGCGGTAGGGGCTGCTTGAAGTACGGGTCCCGGCCGGCGATCCGGTACCCCTCAAGGCCCGGCCCGGAGTCGACCGTCAGGTCACAACCGGGCCCGGGCACGGCGCGGTTCCAGTGCACGTACGCCTTCGCCTCCGGCAGTGTCGGCGCCACCCCGGGGATCTCCTTGTACCAGTCGCGCTGCCGCTCGGGCCGTTTCGGGTCGGGGGCGGTGGCGAACTCGGAGAGCATGACGGGCTTGTCGGCGGAGATGTTCTTCCGGAGCCAGTCGTAGCTGGGGCGTTGGCTCTTGTCGAAGTCGAGCCAGTTCGGCGACTTGTGGCAGAGGTAGTAGTTGTACTGGTCCATGCCGAGCCAGTCGACGTAGGCGTCGCCGGGGTAGAGCCGCTTCATCAGGGCGGCGTTGCCGAGCCAGCCGGAGACGGTCCAGACCCATACGACGTTGGTGACGCCCAGCTTCTGGAAGCGGTCCCGGACGTGGCGGTAGGCGGCGACGTACTCCTCCGGGGTCCCGGCGCCCTGCTCGATGCGGAAGTCGGCCTCCTGGTCGAAGGCGAAGAAGACCCGCTTGCCGTATTCCTTGATCCGGAGGGCCTGCGGGTCGATGACCGAGGTGTCGTAGGTGCCGGCGGCGATGTTCTTCCAGCCCAGCTGCTTCTCGGTCCAGTCGGCGTGGTGCTTCTCGGTCCACACCGTGGACTCCCAGGCGAGCATGAGGAGCCGGTCGCGGCCGAGCTCCCGCTCGTCGGGGGTGAGCAGCTCGCCGTCGGCCTTGCTCCCCGACATGTCGTGGTACGTGTAGACGAGGTCGAGCCTGCGGCCGATCTTCTTCTCGAAGGCGTACACCGGCCGGGTGAGCGAACTGTCCTTGTCGTACGGGATGTACGCGCCCCACCAGGCGCCGCACGGTGCGACGAGCAGGGTGTCGGGCGCGCAGCGGTCGTCGTCCTCGGAGAGGGTCGACCAGACGCCTATGCCGGCGGTCAGCGCGCCGACGGCGGCGAGGGCGATGGCGAGCCGGGCCCAGGGGTCGCCCCTGCCGTGGCGCCCGGTCATGCGCCTCCACCGGTCCTTCGTTTGCGGAACCGGGCCGTGAGCCCCCCGGAGGTGCGGGCGCCGTCCCGTTCGACGGCGCCGCGCGTGGCGGCGGGCAGGGGCACCCCGGGCAGGGTGGCGGCGACGCTCACGAAGAGGGCGAGGGCGACGAGGAAGGCGGTGAGCGAGAAGGCCTTCGTCAGGAACAGGGCGGTCGCGGTGAGCGTGGCCACGGAGAGGCTGACGGGCGCGGCGAGCGCCAGGGCCTCCAGGCGGGCGCCGGGCCGCAGCCCGAGGGGCTGCGGGAGCAGCAGCGCGAGGCCCGGCGCGAGGACGACGAACGCGAGGATGGGGATCCAGCGCAGCGGGGAGCCGCCGGGGAACGCGGTGGCGGCGAGGGCGATCCATCCGGAGGCCGCGAGGGCGGCTCTGCGCTGGACTCGCGGGGTCAGACGTGGGCCGGCCATGGCTACCTACTCCTCGTGCGTGCGGGTGTGCGTGTTCGCGGGCGGTCCGGGTGTGTGCCGGGCGTGCCGGGTCAGCCGGTGGTGGTGGGCCGGTAGCGGAGGACGAGTCCGTACGGGCTCTCTTCCACGACGGCGAAGAGCGGTGATCTCTTGAGCGCGTCGCGGAGGGTGTCGAAGCCGCCCTCCGGGAGGTAGCCCTCGCCGATGACGGCCTCGCCCTGGGTGGGGGTGAGGATCACGTACGCCGGGCGGCCCGCGGGGATGCCGCCGGCGAGGTAGGTCGCCGGGTCCTTCAGCATGCGGAGGTTCTCGTCGACCTCCTGCTCGGTGAAGAACCAGCGCTCGTAGTGGTCGTAGCGGTAGTACGAGTCGGCGAAGGCTCCGGTCGCGGCGAGGATCAGGGCCCCTTCGGGCGCCCGGTCGAAGGCGCGGCGCGTGAGCGCGGTCTCGCCGGGCGGCGCGTAGTGCATGCCCTCCTTGCCGTAGTACGAGGGCAGGAAGCCGGCGAGCAGGGCGACGAGGGTGACGGGCAGGGCGACGGCGGCCGTGCGGCGGGCGATCGCGGCGGCGCGGCTCGCGGCCCCGACGGCGGGGACGAGCGCGGCGGCGGCGAAGAAGGCCGAGCCGGGCAGGCCGAAGAGGTAGACCCGGAAGATCATCTCGCCGCCGTAGTCGTTGACGGCGAACATCGGGAGGGGCGCCGCGGCGGCGAGGACGAGCGGCAGGGCGCTGCGGGCGAGCTTGCGGCGGAGCAGTACGGCGGCGACGGCGAGCCCGCCGAGGGCGAGGACCATCAGGACGTTGGCGCTGCCGACGAGCTCCGGTCCGGGGCCGGTGGGGTCGCCGGCGAAGCCGGGGCGGGAGTTGCCGAGGAGGTCGCCGGCCTTCTCGCGCAGGGTTCCGAGGGTTTCGAGGAAGAGCTCCCGGCCCATGGTGAGGTTCCAGACCAGCATGATCAGGCCGGTCGTGGCGAGGAGCCCGAGGTTGCGGTAGCGGCGGGTGAGGCAGAGGGCGAAGAGGCTCGCGCACAGCATCACGGGGGTGAGCTGGTGCGAGGCGTTGATGGTGGCGATGATCGGGACGAGGAAGAGGACGGCGACCGCGCGCTGCCGGGTCGTCGTGGGCGGCGGGACGGCCGCGGCGGCCGGGTCGAGCGCGGAGCGGTCGCGGAGCGCGCCCGCCGAGCCGGGCAGGACGAAGTGCCGGACGACGACGGCGAAGACGGTGAGGTAGAGCAGGTAGGAGAAGCCCTGCGGGGAGAGGTAGTCCTGGCCGACCCAGTTCGCCAGCTGGAAGATCCACACACCGGTCCACACGAGCCGCCAGTCGTCACTGAAGGTGCGGTAGACGAGGATGAGGACGGGCACGGTGAGCAGACCGAGCGCGACCGGGGCCCAGTTGATGAAGGAGGCGGCCGCGTCGACGCCGAAGGCGCGGACGAGGGCCGCGTCGAGGGAGAAGAAGCCGGGCCACTGGTCGTAGGCGGACATGCCGCCGGAGAGCTCCCGCCCGGGGTGGACGGTGCCCTCGGTGAGCAGCCTGCTGATGATCGCGTCGTGCTTGGACGCCCAGGCGTAGCGGACGGTGTCGTAGAGGATCGCGGGCGGCGCCTTGAGGGCGACGAGCATCGCCGCGCAGTAGGTGGCGGGCCAGAGGGGCGCGGTGCCGGCGCGGCGGAGGGTGAGGACGAAGCCGCCGGTCAGGACGGCGAGGGACGCGTAGAAGCCGAAGGGGAAGCGGTCGAGGAGGCCGAACTCCTCGATGCTCCGGAAGTCGATGCGGGGCAGGGCCCAGAGCCAGAGCGCGGCGGCGACGACGAGCGGGGCGGTGTTGAGGGCGGCCGGGGTGCGGAGCGCGGCGAGGGCGCCGGACCGGGGCCGGGGGGCGGGCGCCGGCCCTGCTTCCCGTCGCGCCGCTTCCCGCGCTGTGTCCCGCGCTGTGTCCCGTTCCGTGCCCCGCGCCGCTTCCCGCTCCGCGGCCTCGCGGTCCCGTCCGGAGGGCTGCGACGGCACGCCGTCGTCCCCGGTCACCGGTGTTGTTGGCGGCTGGTGCTGCACGACGGCTCTCCCCCCAATGTCCCCTTGGTGAGCAAGGGAACGTACTTCGGTTATGTGCCCCGGTTCAACTCTCGTCCCGGACAAGGCAGTTGATGATCTTGTGGGGCGGTGTGACTCAGCCGGCGAATTCGGGCCCGTTGAGTAGCCCGCGCGCCCGGCGGTACATCCGCCACCCGATCGTGGGCAGCGAGTCCGGGTACGGCGCGGCCTTCGCGCCGCGCCCCTCCATCCACCGCTCGACGTCCGCGACCGTGTGCCCGCGGCGCAGGATGAGCCGGGCGATCCGGTAGATCTCGTCGTCCGCCGAGCTGAGGGCGTGCCGGACGGCGACGGCCGAGGCGTATCCGGCGGCCGCGGCGGCCCGTCGTACCGCCGGGCTGTTGTAGCCGTGGGGGTAGGCGAGGTGCCGGACCTCGTGCCCGAGGACGTCCTCCAGGACCGCCTTCGCGTCGCGCAGTTCGCGGCGCAGGAGGTTGGGCGGAAGGGTGTCGAGCTGCGGGTGGGTGACCGTGTGGGCGCCGACCTCCATGCCGTACTCCTCCAGGCGCGGCGCCCGGGAGAGGGTCATCATCGGCGCGGGCGGCAGCAGACAGGGCCGGCCGGGGGTGATGGCCCCGGTGGTGAGGTACGCGGTGGACGGCAGGGCGCGGGAGGCGAGCGCCTCGGCCGTCGGCCCGACGAGGTCGGCGAAGCCGTCGTCGAAGGTGAGGACGACGGGGCGGGGCGGCAGCGGGGCGCCGGTCGCGAAGTGGGCGGCGAGGGTGCCGACGGTGATCGCGGTGCGCCCGCTGGCGACGATGGCGTCGAGCTGGGAGGCGAACTCCTTGGGCGTGACGGTGAATTCGGCGATCCAGTCGGGCGGGTCCTCCATCACGGCGTGATAGAGGAGGACGGGTATCCGGGTGTGGACGGGCGCACCGGTCATCGCTTCCCTCCCCGGGTGCGGGCCTTCAGGTAGCCGATCGGGCCGTAGAGCATGCCGCGTCGCTCCAGCCGGGAGAGGCTGCGGGGCCAGGGGTGGTGGTGGGTGCCGTGCTCGCCGGGGACTCCCTGCCCCTCGTGCCCGCCGCCGCGCTGGGCGGTCATCGTGCGGGCGTGCGCGAGGCCGCGCGGCAGCCGGGTGAGGAGCGCGGGCAGCATGCGGGGGCGGCGGACGAGGGTCGCGGTGAGGTAGGCGGTGAGGCCGGCGCCGTAGCCGTACGCCTGGTTCCGCACGTCCTGCCAGGTCTCGCGGTGGTGGTGCCAGACGAGCGCCTCGGGCGTGTAGCGGAGGCGGAAGCCGGCGGAGAGGACGGCGACGAAGGCGTACAGGTCGTCGCCGCCCCTGGCCGGGGTCCCGGTGCCGGTCGCCGGGTCGAAGCCGCCGGCCCGGCGGAGGGCTGCGGCCCGGAAGGCCATGTTGGCGCCGGAGCCGAAGCTGCCCGCGGTGAAGGGGAAGAGCGGTTCGTCGGCGGGCGGTTCGGCCGGGTCGTACAGGCGGGGCGCGAAGCCCTTGGCGAAGCCGCCGTGCGATTCGAGGAGGATCTGGGCGGGGGTGCTCAGCCGGGCGGGCAGGATCAGGCCGGTGACGCAGCCGAGGCCGGGGTCGGCGGCGAAGGGCTCGGTGAGGGCGGTCAGCCAGTGCGGGTCGGCGATCACGTCGTCGTCGGTGAAGGCGAGGACGGTGGCGTCGGAGGCGGCGGCGCCGGTGTTGTGGGCGACGGCGAGGCCGGGGGTGTCCTCGCGGACGTACCGGACGCGGTCGGCGTACTTCCCGGTGACCAGGTCGTGGGTGTCGGTGGTGCGGGGCGCGTTGTCGACGACGATCAGCTCGTGGTCGGGGTGGTCCTGGGCGAGGAGCGAGTCGAGGGCGCGGGCGAGCTGCTCGGGGCGCTCGCGGGTGGCGACGATCACGGCCGTACGGGGCGGGGTGAGCCCCTGCCGGTTCCGGGCGAGGACGTCGGGCCGGGCGAGCGGCCGCACGGCGGCGAGGCGCTCGGCGTCGGCGCGGGGCCCGGTCGCCGCGAGCCGCTCGCGGGCGAGGGCGGTGAGCACCTCGGCGGGGTCGTCGCCTTCCGCGACCGTGCCCAGGACGGTGGCGGCGGGACGCCCCTCGACCCGTACGAGCGCGTAGACGTCACCGGGCACGAGGGCGGGTCCGCCGGGCGCGGGACGGAGGGACAGGGCGGGCCCGTCGGGCGCGGCGAGATCGAGCTCGGCGACCGAGAGGGATGGCGGGAGGGATGGGGGGTGGGACCGGGGGTGGGGTGGTCGGCTGCTCAACGGGGATCCCCTAGGGAGGTACGGCGGCGGGCACGGGCTCGACGACTACGGATGCGGCGGGCTCGGCCGCGCCGATAACGCCGGAACCACCGCGGACGGCGTCACCGGCAGGCCGCGGCTAACGGTTTCCCCGCAGCCGGGCGACCCCGTTGAGAGTGGTCCGGGCCCGGGCCGCGAGCGCGGGCCGGTTGCGGACGAAGCTGTGGGCCCGCCGGGCGGGCTCGCGCCCGAGCCAGTGCAGGGCGGCCCGGGCGCCCGGGACGAAGACGGCCCCCTCGTACACCGTCAGTTCGCCCGTCTTCAGCGCGTCCTTGTACTCGGCGTCGCCGCGCCCCAGGTCGAGCAGTCCGATCCCGGCGGCCGCGGCGGCCTCGGCCATCCGCAGGTGCAGGACGAGGCCGGGCGAGTACTTCGCGAACTCGGGGTCGTACGAAGGGAACCAGCAGGACAGCACGGTCCCGGAGCGCAGTCCGAAGTGGGCGGCGATGGGCCGCTCCCCCACGTACAGCACGGACAGGACGCCGGAGCAGCCCGGCGTGCGCTGCTCGTGGAGGCGCCGGACGAGGGTGGTGATCCACTGCTTCGCGAAGCGGTCGCCGCGGCCGGTCCGCCGGTACTGGGCGGACTTCCACTCCATGAGGGTGCGCAGGGCGGCCGGGTCGCGCTCGTCGAAGACGAAGCGCACCTCGCCGTCCGCCTGGCGGCCGAGCTTGCGCTCCTTGGCGAGGGTGGTCTTGAGGAACTTGGGCGACTGGACGCGCAGCAGCGCCTCGTAGGCCGCGTATCCCTCGCCGACGTCGATCACGGGCGAGGCGAAGGACTCGGTGGCGGCGCCCGCGAAGACGAGCTGACCGTCCTCCAGGTTGTCGAACTCCCACATCGCGATCCCGCAGGCCCGCGAGACCGCCCGCGCGGCCGGCCGCAGTCCGGGCCGCAGGACGGCGCCCTGACTGTCGGAGACGCCGAAGCCGATGGCCCGGCCCTGGCCCAACGGGCCTTTCTCGTACGGGAAGAAGCCGACCGGCTCGTTCCCCTCCCACCACACGGCGACCCGCGACCGGGGCCGCACCTCGGCGACGGCCCGGGTGAACTCCGGTTCCATGAAGGGGTTCGCGGGAGCTCCGGACGTCGCACGCAGTGTCCGCCACGCCTCGATCTCGCGCCCGCTCAGCTCCCCCGGCCTCACGATCCGCACACGGAATGCGCTCACCCTGCCGACCCCCCGGTCTACCCCCTGAGTGCTGCCAGGACAGGACGGTACCCGTCCGCAACCCTCGGAGGCAGGGATACTCGGTCTTTCCGTGACCAACCCGTGAAGGAGCGGACACGGCGGGGAGCAGTGATGATCAAGCGACGGACGGGGCGGGCGAGTTGGAGATCATCGGGCGGGGCAGGACGGCGGACGTGTTCGCGGTGCCCGGAGACGGGACGCGGGTCCTGCGCCGGAACCGGAGCGGCGGCGACGCGACCCGTGAGGCCGAGGTCATGGAGCGGCTCGCACGGCAGGGCTATCCGGTCCCGGCCGTCTTCCACGCCGAGGGCCCCGACCTGCTGATGGAGCGCCTTGCGGGACCGTCGCTGCTGGACGCCCTGCTCTCCGGCGCGTACGAGCCGGAGCCGGCGGGGGAGCTGATCGCGGGGCTCCTGACGAGGCTGCACGCCCTGCCGGACGCGCCGCCGGCCCATCTGGACCTGCACCCCGGGAACGTGGTCCTGACCGGCCGGGGCCCCGTCGTGATCGACTGGGAGGCCGCGGAAGTGGGCCTGCCGCCGGGGCTCGACCACGCGATGTCCGCGCTGATCCTCGCGGAGGTGGCGGTCTCCCCCGCCCCGTACGCCCCCGGCGCCCGCGCGGGCCTCACCGCGCTCCTCGCGGCCACCCGCACACCGCTCCTCCCTCACCTCGCGACGGCCCGCAGGCGCCGGGCGGCGGACCCGAACCTGACGGACGGGGAGGTGGCGGCTCTGGGGGAGGCGGAGTCGCTCGTGCGGTCCCTGGCAGCCGTCTGACGGTCAGGCCTTGGGGGCGTCCAGGGCGGGCTTCCGCTTCACCTTGGTGATGTCCACGTCCTGCTCCAGGGAAGCCCCGAAGGCGTCGGCGGTCACCCCTCGCGTGGTGGCCGTGACGTCCAGGACCATCCTGACGTTCAGGCTCAGTTCGCCGAGGTCGATCCGTGCCCGGGGCTCGCCCCCGTGGTCCGGCATCCGGTGGACGGACTCCGGCAGGTAGTTCAGGGCGGCCAGCTCCTTCTTGAGCTCCGCGTAGTCGGCCGGGGGCGTGTCGCCGAACGCCTTGCGGATGCGCTCGGCGTGGGCGTCCCCGATGCACTTGTCGATGCCGGTCAGGGGCACTTCCTCCGCCGGCCCGGCGTTCGTGGGCTCGGCGGACGGCGGCTCGGGGACGTCCGGGGGGAGCGGGACCGGCTCGGGGCTCTCCGTCGGCTGCTCCGGGCCCACCGTCTCGGAGATGTCGTCGACCGCCGGGAGGGCGGGCAGCTCGGGCATGCTGCCCGGCTCGCACTCGTTCGCGATCCGGGTGGCCAGCGCCAGGACCCGGACCTCCGGGTCGGGGTGCGTCTCCAGGGCGTCCCCCGAGATCATCCGCTCCGGAGTCGGGGTCGGAGTGACGGCCGGAACCGCGGCCACGGACTTGCCCGCGGAGCCCTCGGTGCCGCAGGCGGACAGGGCCATGCCGCCGAGCGCGGCCACCATGGCGATCTTCACGAAGCGGGTGCGTGTTCTCATGCGGCAATCATGTGGGCGGGCGCCGACCGCCCACATGAGTACCGCTACTCAACCGCACCCGTGATCAACTGGAGGGCTGACCACCGCTCTTACCCAGACGTCAGGACACGCGGACGCCCGCGCGCCAGACCTCCGTCACCAGCGGGACGCCCGGGCGGTACGCCAGGTGGACGTGGGACGGGGCGTCCAGGAAGGTCAGGTCGGCTCGGGCACCGGGGGCGAGGCGGCCGACGTCCGTGCGGCGGAGGGCGGCGGCGCCGCCGGCCGTGGCGGACCAGACGGCCTCGTCGGGGGTCATGCCCATGTCCCGTACCGCGAGGGCGATGCAGAAGGGGACGGAGGACGTGAAGGACGAGCCCGGGTTGCAGTCCGTGGAGAGGGCGACGGTCACGCCCGCGTCCAGGAGGCGGCGGGCGTTCGGCCACTCGGCGCGGGTGGAGAACTCGGCGCCGGGGAGGAGCGTCGCGACCGTGCTGCCGGAGGCCAGGGCGTCCACGTCCGCGTCCGTCAGGTGCGTGCAGTGGTCGGCGCTCGCCGCGTCCAGCTCCACCGCCAGCTGCACGCCGGGGCCGTACGTCAGCTGGTTGGCGTGCACCCGGGGGTGCAGGCCCTTCGCCTTGCCCGCGGTGAGGATCGCGCGGGCCTGGTCGCCGTCGAAGGCGCCCTTCTCGCAGAAGACGTCGACCCAACGGGCGTACGGGGAACAGGCGTCGAGCATCTCGCCCGTCACCAGCTCCACGTAGGCCGCCGGGTCGTCCGCGTAGTCCGGGGAGACGATGTGCGCGCCGAGGTAGGTCACCTCGTCGGTGTGCTCGGCCGCGATCCGCAGGGCACGGGCCTCGTCCTCGACCGTCAGGCCGTAGCCGGACTTCGTCTCGAAGGTGGTCGTGCCCTGGCGGAGGGCTTCCCGCATGAAGCGGGCCACGTTCGCGGAGAGGTCCGCGTCGGAGGCGGCCCTCGTCGCGGCGACGGTCGTGCGGATGCCGCCCGCCGCGTACGCCTGCCCGGACATGCGGGCGTTGAACTCGGCGGTGCGGTCGCCCGCGAAGACGAGGTGGGAGTGGGAGTCGACGAAGCCGGGGAGGACGGCCCGGCCGGCCGCGTCGACCCTGTTGTCAGTGGCGGGTGTTTTGCTTGATTCACCGACCCAGACGACACGGTCGCCCTCGATGACGACGGCCGCGTCCTGGATCAGGCCAAGGGGGCTGCCATCACCGAGGGAGGGGTCGTTCGTGACGAGGCTGGCGATGTTGACGATGGCGGTGGCGGCCGTCGCCACGGCGCTGTTCGCGCTCGTGGGGGCGGAGCTCGCCGCCGGGTTGTTCGTCGCCGCGGGGCCGGTGTTCATGGTGAGAGGTGTCTCCTTCAGCCGTTTCAGCCGCGCAGGGCGGCGATCGAGTCCGCGAGGGCGGCGCCCACGTCCGGTACGGAGTGGTGGGCCCCGTCCCGTACGACGTGACGGCCGGCCACGACCGTGTGACGGACGTCCGCGGCCGACGCGGCGAATACCGCCGTCTCGGCTGCCAGACGCGGTACCGGTCCCGCTGTCCTGACCGTGTCCAGGGCGATCGTCGTGAAGTCGGCGAGGGCGCCGGTCTCCAGGGTGCCCGCGTCCGGCCAGCCGAGGGCCGCGTGGCCGTCGGACGTGGCCGCGCGCAGGAGTGCCGCCGCCGTCCAGTGACCGCGGGTGCGGGTGCGCAGGCGCTCGTTCAGCTCCATGGCCCGCGCCTCCTCCAGGAGGTCGATGACCGCGTGGCTGTCGCTGCCCAGGGAGAGCGGTGAGCCGGCGCGCTGGAGGGCGACCGCCGGGCCGATGCCGTCCGCCAGGTCGCGTTCGGTCGTCGGGCACATGCAGGTGCCGGTGGTCGAGGAGCCGAGGAGGCCGATGTCGCCGTCCGTCAGGTGGGTGTTGTGGACACCCGTCGTCCGGGGGCCGAGGACGCCGTGCTCGGCGAGGAGCTGGGTCGGGGTGAGGCCGTGCGCCGCGAGACAGGCGTCGTTCTCGGCGGTCTGCTCCGACAGGTGGACGTGGAGGGGAGCCTCCCTGTCCTGCGCCCACCGGGCGACCGTGGCGAGCTGGTCCGCCGGGACCGCTCGTACGGAGTGGATGGCCGCGCCGATCCGTACCCCGTCCCGGTCCTTGAGGGCCGAGACCCGCTCCGCCCACTTCTCCGCCGTGCCGTCGGTGAAGCGGAGCTGGTGCTGCTCGGGCGCGGCGCCGAAGCCGGAGGAGAGGTAGGCGGTGTCGAGGAGGGTGATGCGGATGCCCGCCTCGGCGGCGGCGGCGATCAGGGCCTCGCCCATGGCGTTGGGGTCGGCGTACGGGGTGCCGCCGGGCGCGTGGTGGAGGTAGTGGAACTCTCCGACGGAGGTGATGCCGGCGAGCGCCATCTCCGCGTACACGGCGCGGGCGAGGGCGAAGTAGCTGTCGGGGGTGAGGCGCTGGGCGACGGTGTACATCACCTCGCGCCAGGTCCAGAAGGTGCCGGAGCCGACCTGGACGGTGCCGCGAAGGGCGCGGTGGAAGGCGTGCGAGTGGGCGTTGGAGAGGCCGGGGATCGTCAGGCCACGCAGGACGACCGCGCCCGGGGGCGGGGTGTCGACCCCGGTGCGGACGGCGGTGATGCGGCCGTCGGCGACCTCCAGGGCCACGCCCGGCTCGACGTTCGTGTCGAGCCAGGCGTGCTCCAGCCAGTACGTCGTCAGCGACACGCCAGGCCCTCCAGTACGTCGGCGAGTGCGAGGACCCCTGCCGCGCAGTCGTCCTCGGCCGCGAATTCGGCCGGGGAGTGCGAGACGCCGGTGGGGTTCCGTACGAACAGCATGGCGGTCGGGATCGATTCGGAGAGGATCCCGGCGTCGTGTCCCGCGCCGGTGCCGAGGACGGGGACCTTCGCGGTGGAGCCCGTCTTCTCGCCCAGGAGGCGGGACAGCTCGTCCCGCAGGGTGTGCGAGAAGTCCACGATCGGGGTGAAGGACTCCCGGACGACCGTGAGGTCGATGCCGTGGCGGTCGGCGTAGGCGCGGGCCTCCGCCTCGATGCCCGTGACGACCTTGTCCAGGGCGCCCTGGTCGGCGGCGCGGGCGTCGAGCCAGCCGCGAACGAGGGACGGGATGGCGTTGACGCCGTTGGGCTCGACGGCGATCTTGCCGAAGGTGGCGACGGCGCCCGCGAGTTCGGCCTCACGGCGGGCGGCGAGGACCGTCTCCGCGTAGGTGAGCATCGGGTCGCGGCGGTCGACGAGCCGGGTCGTTCCGGCGTGGTTGGCCTCGCCGGCGAAGTCGTACCGCCAGCGGCCGTGCGGCCAGATCGCGGAGGCGAGGCCGACGGCGTCCCCGGACAGGTCCAGGGCCCGGCCCTGCTCGACGTGCAGCTCGACGAAGGCGCCGATCCGCGCGAGGCGCTCCGGGTCGGGTCCGATGGCGTCGGGGTCGTAGCCTGCCGCTTCCATGGCCTGCGGGAGGCTGATGCCGTCCGCGTCGCGGAGCTCGTACGCCTGCTCCTTCGTCAGCCGGCCGGCGGTGAGGCGGGAGCCGACGCAGGCGAGGCCGAAGCGGGCGCCCTCTTCGTCGCCGAAGTTGACGATGGCGAGGGGCTTCCTGAACACCGCGCCGCGGGAGCGCAGTTCGTCGAGGGCGGCGAAGGCCGAGACGACGCCGAGGGGGCCGTCGAAGGCGCCGCCGTCCGGGACGGAGTCCAGGTGGGAGCCGGTGACGACGGCGTCACCGGCGGTGGGGTCGCCGAGCCAGGCCCACTGGTTGCCGTTGCGGTCGGTCTCGACGTCGAGGCGGCGGGCCTCGGCCTGCATGCGGAACCAGAGCCGGCAGTCGGCGTCGGCACCCGTCCAGGCGTAGCGGCGGTAGCCGCCCGAGGCGTCGCTGCGGCCGATGGGCCGCAGCGACTGCCACATGGCGTGGAAGCTCGCGCTCACGCGGAGGCCTCGTCGTCGGAGCCCTCGCGCATCGGGACGCGGACGCCCTTCTCGTCGGCGACGCGCTCGGCGATGTCGTAGCCGGCGTCGACGTGGCGGATGACGCCCATGCCCGGGTCGTTGGTGAGGACGCGGCGGATCTTCTCGCCGGCCAGCGGGGTGCCGTCGGCGACCGTGACCTGGCCCGCGTGGATGGAGCGGCCCATGCCGACGCCGCCGCCGTGGTGGATCGAGACCCAGGAGGCGCCGGAGGCGACGTTGACCATGGCGTTGAGCAGCGGCCAGTCGGCGATCGCGTCGGAGCCGTCGAGCATGGCCTCGGTCTCGCGGTACGGGGAGGCCACCGAGCCGCAGTCGAGGTGGTCGCGGCCGATCGCGAGGGGCGCGGCGAGGGTGCCGTTGCCGACCATGTCGTTGAACATGTCGCCGGCCTTGTCGCGCTCGCCCTGGCCGAGCCAGCAGATGCGCGCCGGGAGGCCCTGGAAGTGGACGCGCTCGCCGGCCATCTTGATCCAGCGGTGCAGCGACTCGTTCTCCGGGAAGAGCTCGAGGAGTGCCTTGTCCGTCTTGTGGATGTCGCTCGCCTCGCCCGAGAGCGCGGCCCAGCGGAACGGGCCCTTGCCCTCGCAGAACAGCGGGCGGATGTAGGCGGGGACGAAGCCGGGGAAGGCGAACGCGCGGTCGTAGCCGGCGAGCTGGGCCTCGCCGCGGATCGAGTTGCCGTAGTCGAAGACCTCGGAGCCGGCGTCCATGAAGCCGACCATGGCCTCGACGTGCTTGGCCATCGACTCGCGCGAGCGCTGGGTGAACCCGGCCGGGTCCTTCGCCGCCGCGTCGGCCATGTCCTCGAAGGCGATGCCGACGGGGAGGTAGGAGAGCGGGTCGTGGGCCGAGGTCTGGTCGGTCACGATGTCGATCGGGGCGCCCTCGGCGAGCATCTGCGGGAGCAGCTCGGCGGCGTTGCCGAGGAGGCCGATGGAGAGCGGGCGGCGGGCGTCGCGGGCCTCGGTGGCCAGCTGGAGGGCGTGGGCGAGGTTGTCGGCCTTGACGTCCAGGTAGCGGTGCTCGATGCGGCGCTCGATGGCGCGCGGGTCGACGTCGATGCAGATCGCGACGCCGTCGTTCATCGTCACGGCGAGCGGCTGGGCGCCGCCCATGCCGCCGAGGCCGGCGGTGAGGGTGATCGTGCCGGCGAGGGTGCCGCCGAACTTCTTCGCGGCGACGGCGGCGAAGGTCTCGTACGTGCCCTGGAGGATGCCCTGGGTGCCGATGTAGATCCAGGAGCCGGCCGTCATCTGGCCGTACATGGTGAGGCCGAGCTGCTCCAGGCGCCGGAACTCCTCCCAGTTCGCCCAGTCGCCGACCAGGTTGGAGTTGGCGATGAGGACGCGCGGGGCCCACTCGTGGGTCTGCATGACGCCGACGGGACGGCCGGACTGGACGAGCATCGTCTCGTCCTGCTTCAGGGTGCGCAGGGTGCGGACCATGGCGTCGTACGAGCGCCAGTCGCGGGCGGCCTTGCCGGTGCCGCCGTAGACGACGAGCTTGTCGGGGTGCTCGGCGACCTCGGGGTCGAGGTTGTTCTGGAGCATCCGGAGGGCGGCTTCCTGCTGCCATCCCAGGGCGCTCAGTTCCGTACCGCGTGCTGCTCGGACGGGGCGGGGTCCTGACATGGGGGTGCCTCCTCGAATGTCGATCAGATATTCACATCTTGGCGCGCTGAATAGTTGTAGTCAACAGGGCCGCCCTCACCCGTACCGGTGAAGCGATGGACGAGGATGGGCCGCATGGCCTCCTACCGTCGTGATCTCGCCGTCCGAGCCTCCGTCGACCAAGGACTCCTCTCCGCCGCCGAACCGGTCGTCGCACTCCTCGACACCGCCGGCATCCGCGCCTCCGCCGCCGCCCTGACCAGCGCTTTCGCCGCCGTCACCGATGCCCACGTCCTGCACGCCTTCGCCGTGAAGGCCGCCCCGCTCGTCCCCGTCCTGCGCCTCCTCCACGACGCGGGGCTCGGTGTCGAGGTCGCCAGCCCCGGCGAGCTCGCCCTCGCCCGCGCCGCCGGGATCCCGCCCACCCACACCGTGCTCGACTCCCCCGCCAAGACCCCGGCCGAGCTCCGCCAGGCCCTCGCGCTCGGGATCGCCGTGAACGCCGACAACCTCCAGGAGCTGGACCGCCTCGACGCGCTCGTCGCCTCCGCGCCCACCGCCTCACCCCTCGGACTCCGGGTGAACCCGCAGGTCGGAGCCGGTTCCATCGGTGCGCTCTCGACCGCGACCGCCACCTCCAAGTTCGGCGTGGCGCTCCGCGACGAGGGCGCCCGCGCCGGCGTCGTCCAGGCCTACCTGGACCGCCCCTGGCTGACCCGGCTGCACACCCACACCGGCTCCCAGGGCGTCCCGCTCTCCCTGATGGCGGAAGGCGTCGGAGAGGCGTACGCGCTCGCCGAGGAGATCAACCACAAGGCGGGCCGGCAGCAGATCGACACCCTCGACATCGGCGGCGGCCTGCCGGTCAACTTCGCCTCCGACGAGGAGACGCCGACGTACGCCGAGTACGCCCGGCTGCTCGCCGACACCGCCCCCGGCCTCCTCGACGGCCGCTACCGTCTGGTCACCGAGTTCGGCCGCTCCCTGCTCGCCAAGCACGGCACGGTCCTCGCCCGGGTCGAGTACACGAAGACCTCCGGCGGCCGCCCGATCGCCGTCAGCCACGCGGGCGTACAGGTCGCCACCCGTACGGTCTACGCCCCCGACTCCTGGCCGCTGCGGATCCTCCCGTACGACTCCGAGGGCCGCCCCCGCGCCGGGGACGTCACCGTCCAGGACGTGGCGGGGCCCGCGTGCTTCGCCGGGGACCTGCTCGCCACCGGCCGGGAGCTGCCGCTCCTGCACCCCGGCGACGTCGTGGCCGTCCCGGACACCGGCGCGTACTACTTCGCCCACCACTACGCGTACAACAGTCTGCCCCGGCCCGGGATCCACGGCTTCACGGTCGCCGACGACGGGGCCGTGACCTTCTCGACGGTACGGCGGGCCCAGACGCTCGACGAGATCGTCGCGGAGGCGGGCGGGGCGCGACCGGACGCGCTCGTCGGGTAGCGCGGGCGCGGCGGCACGGCTTCGATGAGGACATGACTGGATCGGGTACGGACACCACCTCCGTCGTCGTCGAGCGCCGGGTCGCCGCCTCCCCCGGGCGCGTCTGGGAGGCGATCACCGACCTGCGGGACATGCCCCGCGTCCTCTCGGGCGTCGAGAAGGTCGAGGTGCTCACCGAGGGCGGCTTCGGTGTGGGTACGCGCTGGCGCGAGACGCGGCGGATGCTGGGCAAGGAGGCCACGGAGGAGATGACCGTGACCGAGTGCGAGCCGCCCGACCGGTACGTCACGGTCGCCGACTCGCACGGCATGCACTACGTCTCCGAGCTCACCCTCAAGGGCGACGGCGAGGGGGCCACGACCCTGCGGATGGCGTTCTCGGCCTCCCCGGCGCCCGGCCGCACGCCCGGGTTCGTCGCCCGGCTGCTCGCCCGCTTCGGCGCGAAGGCCGTCGCCAAGGCGCTCGCGAAGGACCTGTCCGAGATCGCGAACGCCGTCGAGTCCCACGCCTGAGGCTCCTGAGACGCCTGGGACGCATCTCAGGCAAACGGATCGGTCAATTCCCGCCACCCTCTGGCATGTTCCGATGGAAAATGCCAGAACTCCCCCCGCGAGCCGGAACGTTCAGTAACGTCACCGTCACCGCCGTTCGTTCGCGCACCGTATCGGGAGGGGAATCCGCGTGCCCGGAATCGACGAGTGCCTGCTGGAGGCCATGGCCCTGCCGGGCGCTCGCGGAGCCTCCCTGGTCGACTGGACCAGCGGGCTCGCCCTCGGGACGGCGGGCGAGTCCCCGACCGGCGACCACGAGACGACGGCCGCCGAGACCGCCGAACTCGCCCGCGCCGCCGCCGAGTTCGACTCCTTCGCCACGACGGGACAGGCTCCCGCACCGGCGGAGCCACCACCCGGACCGCCCGTCGAGGACCTGATCGTGACCACCCGCGCCGGCTACCACGTCCTCCGCTTCGTCGAGACCTCCTTCGACAGCAGCGTCTTCCTCCACCTCTGGCTCGACCGCGACACCGGCAACCTCGCCCTCGCCCGCATGCGCCTCCGCGACCTCGCCGAGAGGCTGGTCCTCGGATGAGCCCGGTCGCCGCCCCACCCGCACCCCCGGTCTCCCCGATGCTGGTCCGGCTCGCCGCCGAGAAGGCCACCGGCGCGCTGCTGCGCGACCACGGCACGCTCTACCTCGTCGACGGCCGCGTCGTACACGCCGAGAGCCCCGCCGCCCCCGGCGTCGACGTCCTCCTGACCACCGGCGGACGCCTGCCCCGCGAGGGCTGGGACGAGGCCGTCGACCGGGCCGGCGCCCACCGCGCCGTCGGCCGCTTCCTCGTCGACAGCGGCCGGCTGCACGACGGCGAGCTGGAGATCTGCCACCTCGGCGCCGTCTTCGACGCGGCCTTCTTCGCCCTCTCCCCCACCAGCGGGCCGACCCGCTTCCGGTACGGGGTGGGCCACTGGTTCGGCACGGTCCGGCCGGTCTCTGCCGAGGCCGTCGAGCGCGAGACCGTCCGCCGCCGCGAACTCCTCGACGCCGTCTGGCCGTACGCCTCCGTCGACAACGCCCCGGTCGTGCCGCGCCCCGCCGCCCCCGGCCAGACCGTCGGAGCCCGGCAGCGGGCCCTGCTCGCCGCCGCCGACGGGGAACGGACCCCGGCGGAGCTCGCCCGGCTGCTCGGCCGCCCCGCCTTCCACACGCTCCTCGACGTCCGGCGGCTCGCCGCCGCGGGCCTGGTCGAGACCCCACCGGAGCCCGCCCCCGACTCCGTACCGCCGCCACCGCTCCCCTTACCGGCCCTACCGGTGGCGGACCCCGACATCGCCCTGCTGCGCCGGCTCCGTGACGCCCTGGAGGCACACCTGTGATGAGGCGTGCCCTGCGCCTGCGCGCCGAAAGGAAACAGCTCATGACGGCAGAAACCGAGGTCCTCGGCGAGCTCAGACGGCTGCGCGCGCGGCTGCCCCAGCTGACCGGAGCCCTCGCCGCCAGCGCCGACGGCCTCGTCCTCGCCCACGACACCGTCGACGGCGAGGCCGAGAGCGTCGCCGCGCTGACGGCGGCCGCGCTCGGCGTCGGCCAGCGGCTGACCGACTGCACGGGCCAGGGCCGCTTCCGCGAGCTCCTCGTCCGCGGCGAGAGCGGTTACGTGGCGACGTACGCGGCGGGCGGCGCGGCCGTCCTGACGCTGCTCGCCGAGCCCCGGATCAACGTGGGGCGGCTCCATCTGGAGGCCCGCAGGTCCAGCGCCCGGATAGGAGAGCTCGTCGACGGGGCGCTGGAGCGCAAGGACCTGACCTGACCCGAAGTACGGCCAAGCACAGCTCACGCAGATCACGAAGAAGCTCAAGAAGATCACGAAAAGGAAGTGCGACACCATGGCGAACACCGAGACCTCACTCAAGGACGCCGCCGCGATCGACGGCGCCGTCGGCGCGGCTCTCGTCGACTACACGAGCGGCATGGCGCTCGGCACCATCGGCGGCAGCAAGGAGCTCGACCTGAACGTGGCCGCGGCGGGCAACACCGACGTGGTCCGCGCCAAGGTCCGGGCGATGGAGATGCTCGGCCTCGGCGACGAGATCGAGGACATCCTGATCACCCTCGGCCGGCAGTACCACCTCATCCGGCTGCTCAAGAGCCAGGGCACGAACGGCCTGTTCCTCTACCTCGCCCTGGACAAGGACCGCGCGAACCTCGCGATGGCCCGCCACCAGCTCAAGAAGATCGCGACCGAGCTCCAGGTCTGATCCACGAGACCCCTGGCCGACGGAGCCGGGCCTACTCGACGAACAGGCCCCGCGCGGCCGCCTTCGTGTCGAACTCCTCCAGACGCGCCTGCGCGTCCGGGAGTTCGTCCGCCATGGCCTCCAGGAGGACCCGGCCGAGCATCATCGGCGCGCAGGCGGTGTCGAAGGCGAGCCCGGTGCCGACGGCGGCCGGGATCAGCAGGTCGCTGTGGGCGGCGACGGGCGCGAAGGCCGAGTCGGCGACGGCCACGACCGTGAGCCCGGCCGCCCGCGCGTACTCCAGGGCCTCGACGACCTCCCGGGGGTGCCGGGGCAGGGCGAAGCAGAGCAGCGCCGTGGCCCCGGCCCGTACGGCCGCGTCGACGCGGTCCGTGAGCATCGAGCCGCCCTCGTCGAGAAGCCGGACGTCGGGGTGCACCTTGGCGGCGAAGTAGGCGAAGCCGCGCGCCTGTGAGGAGGCCGCCCGCAGGCCGAGCACGAGCAGCGGGCGGGAAGCGGCGAGGACCCGGCCGGCCCGTTCGACGGGCCGGGGGTCGGCGAGCAGCCCGGCGAGGTGCTGGAGGTTCTCGATCTCGGCGAGCACGGCCTGCTGGTACTCGTTGTGCCCCGCGTCCTTCGCCTCGGCGGCGCCGGGCTCCGGGGGCGCGACCTCCCGCAGGTGCCGGCGGAGCGCCGGGTAGCCGTCGAAGCCGAGCGCGACGGCGAAGCGGGTGACGGAGGGCTGGCTGACCCCGGCGAGCTCGGCGAGCTCGACGCTGGAGAGGAAGGGTGCGTCGGCGGCGCGCCGCACCATGCAGTGCGCGATCCGCCGCTGCGTCGGCGTCAGCCGGTGCCCCTCGAAGAGCGCCTGCAGCCGTCCGGCCGGGCTGTCGCTCATGCCGTCCGTCCCCCTTCCGCCTATTCACCCACGATTGCCTCTGCATAAGGATATGCAGGCGGGCGCCGGGAGGGGAACGGGTGAGGGAAGAGGAACGCGTGACGCGGGGACCGCCGCACCCCCGGTGAAGGGGGGCGGGACGACGGCGGTCCCCGCGTGGGACACGGGCCCGGGTCAGGGCCGGTCTCCGCGTCCGCGGCGTCTGTGGAGGCCCGGGAGCCGCTCCGGAAGTCCGTGACGCCGACAACCACCAATGTGCCGGACGCGTGTTAAGCGGGTGCTGCGGGTACGTGTCGCCCTCGTACCAGTTGTACGAACGACTCCACGCACCCCGCCCCGCCCGGTGCGTGGACTACTTCGCGCCGCCGTTGGCCAGGAAGGCCAGCAGGTCCTGGCGGCTGACGACGCCGGTCGGCTTGCCCTCGACGAGCACGATCGCCGCGTCGGAGGACTCGCCCAGGACGGACATCAGGTCGGCGACGGGCTCGCCCGAGCCGACCTGCGGCAGCGGCGCGCACATGTGGCGCTCCAGCGGGTCCTCCAGGGAGGCGCGCTTCGTGAAGAGCGCGTCGAGGAGCTCGCGCTCGACGACCGAGCCGACGACCTCGGCGGCCATGACGTCGGGGTGGCCGGCGCCGGGCTTGACGATGGGCATCTGGGAGACGCCGTACTCGCGCAGCACCTCGATGGCCTGGCCGACCGTCTCGTCCGGGTGCATGTGGACGAGGGAGGGCATGACGCCCTCCTTGTGGCGCAGGACGTCCGCGACGGTGGCGGTGGAGGTGTCCTCCAGGAAGCCGTGGCCGGCCATCCACTCGTCGCTGAAGATCTTCGACATGTAGCCGCGGCCGGAGTCCGGCAGCAGCACGACGACGACGTCGTCGGGGCCGAGCTCCTTGGCGACCTCCAGGGCCGCGACGACGGCCATGCCGCAGGAGCCGCCGACGAGGAGGCCCTCCTCCTTGGCGAGGCGGCGGGTCATCTGGAACGAGTCCTTGTCGGACACGGCGACGATCCGGTCCGTGACGTTCCGGTCGTAGGCGGTCGGCCAGAAGTCCTCGCCGACGCCCTCGACCAGGTACGGCCGGCCCGAGCCGCCCGAGTAGACGGAGCCCTCGGGGTCGGCGCCGATGACCTTCACGGAGCCGCCGCTGACCTCCTTGAGGTAGTTGCCGGTGCCGGAGATGGTGCCGCCCGTGCCGACGCCCGCGACGAAGTGGGTGATCTTCCCGTCCGTCTGCTCCCAGAGCTCGGGACCGGTGGTCTCGTAGTGGGAGCGCGGGTTGTTCGGGTTGGAGTACTGGTCGGGCTTCCAGGCGCCGGGGGTCTCACGGACGAGCCGGTCCGAGACGTTGTAGTACGAGTCCGGGTGCTCGGGGTCCACGGCGGTGGGGCAGACGACGACCTCCGCACCGTAGGCCCGCAGGACGTTGATCTTGTCGAGGGACACCTTGTCGGGACAGACGAAGATGCACTTGTAGCCCTTCTGCTGGGCCACGATCGCGAGGCCGACGCCGGTGTTGCCGGACGTGGGCTCGACGATGGTGCCGCCGGGCTTGAGGGCGCCGCTCTGCTCGGCGGCCTCGATCATGCGGACGGCGATGCGGTCCTTGACCGAGCCGCCCGGGTTGAAGTACTCGACCTTGGCCAGGACGGTCGCCTGGATACCCGCCGTGACGCTGTTGAGCTTCACCAGCGGGGTGTTGCCGACGAGGCTGATCATCGAGTCGTGGAATTGCACCGTAATCTCCGGGGTCTCCGTAATGGTGTGGCCAGCGTATGCGTAGTCGGAGCGGCTTACGGGGCAGTTAGACCCTGAACGGCTTGAAGGAGGTGACGGCCTCATGTCGAGGGCGAGGGTGGCGCGACGGATCGCGGCGGGTGCGGCGTACGGCGGCGGGAGCATCGGGCTCCTTGGCGTGGCCGCGGTGGGGTTGCTGCTGACCGAGATGCAGCTGGCGAAGAGGTCGGTGGGGAACGGGACGGCGCCCCTGCCGCCGGTGGCGGACGGCCTCTACGGCCGGTCCTTCGGTACGGAGACGCCCCTGCGGCTGGCCCTTCTGGGTGATTCCACGGCGGCGGGTCAGGGGGTGCGCCGCACGGGTCAGACGCCGGGGGCGCTGCTCGCCTCCGGGCTCGCGGCGGTGGCGGAGCGGCCGGTGGTCCTGCGGAACGTGGCGCTCTCGGGAGCGCGCTCGGACGATCTGGAGCGGCAGGTGTCGCTCCTCCTCTCCCAGCCGGTCGGACCGCCGGACGTCTGCGTGATCATGATCGGCGCGAACGACGTGACGCACCGGATGCCGCCGACGGAGTCGGTGCGGCACCTCGCGGCGGCGGTGCGGAGGCTGCGGACGGCGGGCGCGGAGGTGGTGGTCGGGACTTGCCCGGACCTCGGCACGATCGAGCCGGTCTACCAGCCGCTGCGCTGGCTGGCCCGGCGGGCCTCGCGGCAGCTGGCGGCGGCGCAGACGATCGTGGTGGTGGAGCAGGGCGGGCGGACGGTGTCGCTGGGCGACCTGCTCGGGCCCGAGTTCGCGGCGAATCCGCGCGAGATGTTCGGGGTGGACAACTTCCACCCGTCGGCGGAGGGGTACGCGACGGCGGCGATGGCGGTCCTGCCGACGCTGTGCGCATCCCTCGGCGTGTGGCCGGAAACCGATCGGCTGGAGCCGGCACGGCGGGAGAACATCCTGCCGGTGGCGAAGGCGGCGGCCGAGGCGGCGAAGGAGGCGGGCACGGAGGTCACGGGCGCGCGGGCGCCGTGGGCGCTGCTGAAGCACCGCCGGCGGAGGCGGCTGCCGGTGGCCACCGCGGGCGGACCGGAGGCAGGCTTGGAAGGAACCCCGGAGGACGCCCAGGCGTAACCCGCACAGAGACGGAGGCGCCGCCGAGGCGGGGCGCCTCCCGACTGAGCGCTCGCTTAGAAAAGAGGCCCTCGTCACATGCCCCGGCCGGTGACCCCATGCGGTACGTACGGGTAACTTCCCTTTCAGTCCGCTCACTCCGCACCCTCATGGAGCCGTGATGCCCGAAGCCGTGATCGTCTCGACCGCCCGCTCGCCCATCGGCCGGGCCTTCAAGGGCTCCCTCAAGGACCTGCGGCCGGACGACCTCACCGCGACCATCATCCAGGCCGCCCTGGCCAAGGTGCCCGAGCTCGACCCCCGCGACATCGACGACCTGATGCTGGGCTGCGGTCTGCCCGGCGGCGAGCAGGGCAACAACCTGGGCCGGATCGTCGCCGTGCAGATGGGCATGGACCACCTCCCGGGCTGTACGGTCACCCGCTACTGCTCCTCCTCGCTCCAGACCTCCCGCATGGCGCTGCACGCCATCAAGGCGGGCGAGGGCGACGTCTTCATCTCGGCCGGTGTCGAGATGGTGTCCCGCTTCGTGAAGGGCAACTCGGACTCGCTGCCCGACACGCACAACCCGTTCTTCGCCGAGGCCGAGGCCCGCACGGCCGAGGTCGCCGCCTCCGAGGGCTCGGCCTGGCACGACCCGCGCGAGGACGGCATCGTCCCGGACGCGTACATCGCGATGGGCCAGACCGCCGAGAACCTGGCCCGCTGGAAGGGCATCAGCCGCCAGGAGATGGACGAGTTCGGCGTACGGTCGCAGAACCTCGCCGAGCAGGCCATCAAGAACGGCTTCTGGGAGCGCGAGATCACCCCGGTGACGCTGCCGGACGGCACCGTCGTCTCCGCGGACGACGGCCCGCGCGCCGGCGTCACCCTGGAGGGCGTGCAGGGCCTCAAGCCGGTCTTCCGCCCCGACGGCCTGGTCACCGCCGCCAACTGCTGCCCGCTGAACGACGGCGCCGCCGCGCTCGTGATCATGTCGGACACGAAGGCCCGCGAGCTCGGCCTGACCCCGCTCGCCCGCATCGTCTCCACCGGCGTCTCCGGCCTCTCCCCCGAGATCATGGGCCTCGGCCCGGTCGAGGCGTCGAAGCAGGCCCTCAAGCGCGCCGGCCTGACCATCGGCGACATCGACCTGGCCGAGATCAACGAGGCCTTCGCCGCCCAGGTCATCCCGTCCTACCAGGACCTGGGCCTGGACCTGGACAAGGTGAACGTCAACGGTGGCGCCATCGCCGTCGGCCACCCCTTCGGCATGACGGGCGCCCGGATCACCGGCACGCTCATCAACAGCCTCCAGTTCCACGACAAGCAGTTCGGCCTGGAGACCATGTGCGTCGGCGGTGGGCAGGGCATGGCGATGGTCATCGAGCGGCTGAGCTGAGCCGTAGCGGAGGGTAGGGGCTGCCTGAGGAACGAAGGCGGCACCTGCCCGCAGCGGTGGCGCGGCTCAGCGCGACCAAGGAAGCGAGCGGCTCTCGTAGTCACCCTGGACGGGGAGCGGTCAACCGCTCCGCGTCCGAGCCGTGACCGAATCTCCCCCAGGATGTGACCTACGTCCCGGGGGAGTTCGTTTTCCCAGGTCAGAGCCGTTTCGGGACTAAACACCCGGCCGAAATACCTGTCCAATTCGTGACGTAATGCACTGACAGCGGGCACCACCCCAGGACAAGCTGATGTAGGAAGTCGGGGGATCGACTCGGAATCGGGAGTACGTCAGTGAGCGCCATGTCTCTTGCCCTGCTGCTGACCACGGCCGCTGCCACGGCCGTGGGCGCTGCTGCCCTGCACGCCGTCCACGGTCTCCGCAAGGAGGTCACCGGCCTCCGCAGCGAGCTGGCGGCCGCCCGCGGCATCACGGTCCCCGCGGCCAGGGCCACGCCCGCCGCGGAGATACGGGCCGCGGTCGCCGAGGCCCTGGCCGAGGAGCGCGAGCGCGAGCTCGCGGAGGCCCGCGCCTTCTGGGCCGCGCAGGAAGCCCGTGACGCGGCGGACGCCCCGTCCCTGCTCGGCGGGCTCGGCGGCCCGGTCGAGGACGGCACCTTCTTCGTCCCGCGCCAGGCCGACTTCGTGGGCCTGGAGGCGATGGCCCTGGAGGCCATGGAGGCGGAGGCGACCGCGCTCGACGGCGTCTCCGGTTTCGACGGCCTCGGCGGGCTCGACGGCGCCGGCGACCTCGGTGACCTCGCCGACGCGCTGGACGAGTTCCCCGAGGACTCCGCGGAGCTGGCCGCGGCCCGCCGCCGCCACCCCTCGCACCCGGACTTCGTGCCCGTGCAGACCCCGGTCGTCACCGACCACGAGCGGACGGTGGCCCGCCTGGAGGAGCTCGCGGACACCCGCACGGCGCTGACCGACGTGCGCCCCGGCCCGCTCGGCACCCTGGACGTGTACGTCTTCGCGGACGGCACGACGCTCTGCATGACCCCCGGGCACCGCGAGACCGCGGAGCGCCTCGCCGAGGCCCTGCGCTCCGGCCGCACCCCGGTGCTGCTCGGCGGCTCGGGCGTCTCGGGCGCCTTCGCCCTCACCTTCTCGTACGGCGACACCGACGAGGAGAACGTCTACATCCTGGCGGACCGCGTCATCGCGTCCCTCTGATTCCTCCCGCGCCCCTCGCACCGCCCGGCCCCTGAGGGCCCCACGGGCTTCGGGGCGCTGCGGCGGCCTCCGGCCGCCGGCCGCACGAGCACCGGCCGGGCGTGACCCCGGCCCCCGCCCCGGACACCCTCAGAGCCCCGAGCGCTCCGCCGCCTCCCGTACCAGCCTCACGGCCTCGCCCAGTTCCCCCTCGCGGGAATCGGCCGGGGCCGTTCGCAGGATCTCCGCCAGGTCGTTCCCGGCGACGACGAGCTGGTCGGCGACGGTGAAGACCCCCGCGTCCGGCATCGTCAGCGGCTCCCGCGCCGGGTCCTCGGCGCGCTGGGCGCGCACCGCGAGCTCCCGGGCGAGGGCGAGCCCCTCGGCGGCCGCCCCGCGCTGGAGGCGGCTCTGCGGGGCGGCCCGCAGCCGGTCGGCGAAGCGCTCGACGGCGACGGTCAGTTCACTGGTATCACGCACCCCGCGACCCTACGTCACTTCACGTGCCGGCCGAGGAAGTCGCGGACGAGCCCGGCGATCTCCTCGCCGTGGGTCTCCAGGGCGAAGTGTCCGGCGTCCAGGAGGTGGATCTCGGCGTCCGGCAGGTCCCGCGCGAAGGCCTCCGCGCCCGCGGGCCCGAAGATCTCGTCGCCGCGGCCCCAGGCCGCGAGGAGCGGCGGCCGGTGGGTGCGGAAGTACTCCTGGAAGGCCGGGTAGCCGTCCAGGTTGAACTGGTAGTCCCAGAAGAGCTGGAGCTGGATCTCCTTGTTGCCGGGCCGGTCCAGGCCGGCCTGGTCGAGGGTCCAGGTCTCCGGGGAGATCCGGTCCAGCCGGTCCGCCGGCACCCCGTGGGTGTACTGCCAGTGGGTGGCCTCGGGGGTCAGCAGCTCCCGCACCCCGGCCTCGTTCGCCTCGCGGTCCTTGGCGTGGGCGAAGAGCACGTCCCAGAAGGGCGTGAAGCCCTCCAGGTAGGCGTTGCCGCTCTGGCTGACGATCGCGGTGACCCGCTCGGGGTCGCGGGAGGCGATCCGCAGGCCGATGGGCGCCCCGTAGTCCTGGATGTAGAGGGCGAACCGCTCGACGCCGAGCCGGTCGAGCAGCCCGAGGGTGATCTCGGTGAGCTTCTCGAAGCTGTACGGGAAGTCCCCGACGGCCGGGGCGGCCGAGGCGCCGAAGCCGATGTGGTCCGGGGCGATGAGGTGGTACGCGTCGGCCAGCTCGGCCATGAGCCCGCGGTACATGTGCGAGCTGGACGGGAAGCCGTGCAGGAGGACGAGGGTGGGGTTGGCCGGGTCGCCGGCCTCCCGGTAGAAGACGTCGAGCCCGTCGACGGTGACGGTGTGGGCGCGCAGGGCGAAGGCGGACATGGGAATCCCCGTTTCCGGTGTCGTATCCGGTCGGGAGAACGATCGTTCTCCCGATGCCCTGTAGGCTACGAGAACGATGGTTCTCTACGCAAGGGGTGATCGGCCGATGGACGCGGAAGCCGCCGAACTGAAGGTGCTCGACACCGCAGAGCGCCTCTTCGACGAGCGCGGGGTGCAGGCGGTCGGCATGGACGCGCTCCGCACCGCCTCCGGGGTCTCGCTCAAGCGGCTCTACCAGCTCTTCCCCTCCAAGGACGTCCTCGTCGAGGCGGTCCTGAGGCGCCGCGACGGCGCCGTGCGCGAGGCCCTCGCGGCCCACGGCGCCCGGGTCGCCGACGGCCCGTACGAGCGCGCGCTGGCGGCCTTCGACTGGCTCGCCGACTGGTTCGCCGAGCCCGACTTCCGGGGGTGCGCGTTCATCAACACCTTCGGGGAGCTCGGCGGCGTCGCCCCGAACGTCGCCGGCCTCGCCCGCGACCACAAGGAGGCCCTGCGGGCGTACTTCGCCGCCCAGACGGACGCCCTCGGCGCCCCGCCCGCCCTCGCCGACCAGCTCGCCCTGCTCGCCAACGGGGCCATGGTCGTCGCCGGCATCACCGGCTCCCCCGAGCCCGCCGCCCAGGCGAAGGCCGCGGCCCGCGTCCTGATCGACGCGGCGCGCTAGGCCCCCGTACACGCGGAAAGGGCCCGCCCGGCACGAAGCCGGACGGGCCCTTCCCCCGAGCTCACACGCGTCAGTCGTCGCCCTGCAGGATCGACAGCAGACGCAGCATCTCCAGGTAGATCCACACCAGGGTCATGGTGAGACCGAAGGCGGCCAGCCAGGCCTCCTCGCGCGGCGCGCCGTAGTTCACGCCGTCCTCGACCTGCTTGAAGTCGAGGGCGAGGAAGCAGGCGCCCAGGATGACGCCGATGACACCGAAGAGGATGCCGAGACCACCGCTGCGGAAGCCGAGGCCGTCACCGCCGGCGAAGACGGCGAAGAGCAGGTTGACCACCATGAGCAGCATGAAGCCCATGGCAGCGGCCATCACGAAGCCGTAGAAGCGTCGGTTGACCCGGATCCAGCCCATCTTGTAGGCGATCAGGACACCGGCGAAGACCGCCATCGTGCCCAGGACCGCCTGGATGACCACGCCGTCGGCGATGTACGTCGAGACGGCGGCCGAGATCACGCCGAGGAAGACGCCCTCGAAGGCCGCGTAGCCCAGGATCAGCGCGGGGGACGGCTTGCGCTTGAAGGACTGCACCATCGCCAGGACGAACGCCACCAGGGCGGCGCCGATCGCGATGCCGTAGGACTTGCCCAGGTTGGCCGCGTCGACCGGCAGCAGGAACCAGGACAGGACGGCGGTGACCACGACCGTGCCGAGCGTCATGGCCGTACGGCTCACGACGTCGTCGATCGTCATCACGTTGCCGCGGGCCTGCTGCGGGGCGCCGAGCTGCGCGTCCTGCGGGGCGTACGGGTTGGTGGCGTACGGGTTCGTCGCACCCTCGGCATACGGGTTGCCGGTGGCGTACGGGTTCGTTCCGACGGCGGGGCCCCCGGCCTGCGGCTGCTGCGCGTTCACCGCGTAGCCGTTGTCGCGGCTGAACCCCCGTCGCGAGAAGACCGGGTTACTGCTCCTCATCTCACTCCTCCATGGCAGACCGCACGGCGCGGCCTTGCGTCAAGAGTAATGCGTAGGCAAAAGAAACTCCCTAGTGCTCGGGGAGGATCTTTTTCCGTACGACGAGGAGGTCCGGGGGGGGTGCGAGGCGGCCGGACTCGTGGAGGGACTTCGCCGGGCCCCAGGCACTCGCCTGCGGCCCGGGTCGGTGCCCGGAGCCGGACTTGAACCGGCACGGCCCGAGGGCCAGCGAGGTTTAAGCTCGCCGTGTCTGCGTATTCCACCATCCGGGCGTTGCGCGAAGCTCCGCGTTGGCACAGGAGCCTATCGGGGCCCTATCCCTCGTTCAGCGGAACATCGGCCCGATGTTGTCTTATTTTATTGACGCCTGAGGGTGCGTCAGTGCAGGTGAGAGCCTTTTCGGCGAACTGTGACCGGGGTCGCAGGCGCAAAGCCGAGCCCACCGGAATGACGAAAAGTCGTCGCAGGTCTGTCACCTCGGCGCGAAGCCGCCTCTCAGGGACGCCGTCATACCTCAGGAGGAGGATCGAGGGCTCCGGTCCGACTCGAGGCTGCCCCGAGAACGGGCACGTGGACGGACGTCCCGGGGCGGAACGCTCGACACGATGGAGGGGTTCCCGCAGCAGCCCCGCAGTGACAGGAGTCCTCCTCGTGACCACCACCCCCACCGTGTCCCGCGCCACCGCGGTGGCCGCCCGCGCCACGGATCTCTCGAAGGTCTACGGCCACGGCGAGACCCAGGTGGTCGCCCTCGACCACGTCACCGTCGACTTCCGGCAGGGCGAGTTCACCGCGATCATGGGCCCCTCCGGCTCCGGCAAGTCGACCCTGATGCACTGCGTCGCCGGCCTGGACTCCTTCTCCTCCGGCTCCGTGCGGATCGGCGAGACCGAGCTCTCCACCCTCAAGGACAAGCAGCTCACGCAGCTGCGCCGGGACAAGATCGGCTTCATCTTCCAGGCCTTCAACCTGCTGCCGACCCTGACGGCCCTGGAGAACATCACGCTGCCGATGGACATCGCCGGCCGCAAGGCCGACAAGCAGTGGGTCCAGCAGGTCATCGACATGCTCGGCCTCTCCGCCCGGCTCAGCCACCGTCCGACCGAGCTCTCCGGCGGCCAGCAGCAGCGCGTGGCCGTGGCCCGCGCCCTCGCCTCCCGCCCCGAGATCATCTTCGGCGACGAGCCGACCGGAAACCTGGACTCGCGCTCCGGCGCCGAGGTCCTCGGCTTCCTCCGCAACTCCGTGCGCGAGCTCGGCCAGACCGTCGTCATGGTCACCCACGACCCGGTCGCCGCCTCCTACGCGGACCGCGTGATCTTCCTCGCCGACGGCCGCATCGTCGACGAGATGCTCAACCCGACGGCCGACGGGGTGCTCGACCGCATGAAGGCCTTCGACGCCAAGGGCCGTACGAGCTGACGCCGTAGCGCAGCCCAGCCCCCTGCCGTCCCTCTTCCTCCAGGACACACCCATGTTCCGTACCGCCCTGCGCAACGTCCTCGCGCACAAGGCGAGACTGCTGATGACCGTCCTCGCCGTAATGCTCGGCGTGGCCTTCGTCTCCGGCACCCTCGTCTTCACCGACACCCTCGGCCAGGCCTTCCGCAACCAGTCGGCCAAGAGCTACGACGACGTCGCCGTCGCCGTCGAGATGTACCCGAACGCCGAGCAGGCCCGGAAGGCCCCCGGCCTCTCCCAGAAGGACGTCGACAAGGTCGCCGGGCTCGACGGGGTCGCCTCCGTCACCCCCCGCGTCGACGGCTTCGCCGGTGTGCCCGACAGGAACGGCAAGCTGATCGGCGTCGGCTGGTCCAACAAGGGCACCAACTTCGCGCCCGGCAAGGACGGCAAGGACCGCGCGTACACCTTCGCCACGGGTACGGGACCGGTCCGCGACGAGCAGGTCGCGCTCGACAAGGACACCGCGGACAAGGGCGGCTACAAGGTCGGCGACACCGTCCGCGTCGCGACCACGGGACCGGTGAAGGAGTACGAGCTCTCCGGCGTCTTCACCACCGAGGACGGCGCCGTCAACGCCGGCGGCAGCCTCGTCGTCTTCGACTCCTCCGTCGCGCAGCAGCTCTACCTGAAGCCCGGGTTCTACCGGAGCCTGACCGTCACCGCCGCGCCCGGCACGAACGCCGACAAGCTCCTCGACGAGGTCCTCAAGGTCGTCCCGAAGTCCGCCACCGCGCAGACCGGCGAGGCCCTCGCCGAGCAGCAGGCCAAGGACATCGAGGCCGGCCTCGGCGCGCTCAACCAGGTGCTCCTCGGCTTCGCGGGCATCGCGCTCTTCGTCGGGATCTTCCTGATCTCCAACACCTTCACCATGCTGGTCGCCCAGCGCACCAAGGAACTGGCGCTGATGCGCGCCGTCGGCGCCTCGCGCAAGCAGATCACCCGCTCCGTCCTCGCCGAGGCCGGTCTGGTCGGCCTGGTCGCCTCCGCGGTCGGCTACGTGCTCGGCATCGGCCTGGCCGTCGGCCTCCGCTCCGCCATGAGCGCCTTCGAGATGAAGGTCCCCGGCGGCGATCTGGTCCTCACCGCCACCCCCGCCGTCAGCGCCTTCGCCGTCGGCGTCCTGATCACGATGCTCGCCGCCTGGCTGCCCGGCCGCCGCGCCGCGAAGATCCCGCCGGTCGCCGCCATGAGCAGCGTCCACGCCACCGCGAGCACCAAGTCGCTCGTCGTACGGAACTCCATCGGCGCCGCGCTCACCGCGCTCGGCGCGGTCCTGATCGTGCTCGGCGCCGGCCAGGGCGGCGACGAGGGCCGGATGTTCATCGCGGGCGGCGCGTTCCTCACCCTCATGGGCGTGATCGTGCTGATCCCGTTCCTGTCCCGGCCCGTGATCGCCGTGATCCGCCCGCTCTTCGTGAACGTCTTCGGGGTCTCCGGCAAGCTCGCCGGCCTCAACGCGGTCCGCAACCCGCGCCGCACCGGCGCCACCGCCTCCGCGCTCGCCATCGGCCTGACCCTCGTCACCGGCCTCTCGGTGCTCGGCGCGACCGTCGGCACGGCCCTGGACAAGGCGACGACCGACCAGGTCAAGGCCGACTACATGGTCTCGATGGCCAGCGGCAACAGCCTCAGCCAGGAGGCGCTGACCGCCCTGGAGAAGGCTCCGGGCGTCACCGCGATCTCCCCGCAGCAGGCGGGCGCGCTCGACATCAAGGGCTCGTACGTCTCGGCCTCCGGCGTCACCCCCGGCGACGTCGAGAAGGTCCTCAAGCTCACCGTCGTGGACGGCTCGCTGTCCTCCCTCGGCAAGGGCGGGATCGCCGTCGACGAGAAGACCGCCACGAAGCGCGGCCTGAAGGTCGGCGACACCGTCCCCGTCGAGTACCTCGACAAGCAGAAGGCCAAGCTGACCGTCGGCGCGGTCTTCGAGCCCAACGAGTTCCTCTCCCCGGTCCTCATCGACCACAAGCTGGTCACCGCGCACGAGGAGCGGGCGGAGATCCGTCAGATCTTCGTCTCCACCGAGGGCGGCGCGAGCGCGGCCAACGAGCGGGCCCTGGCCAAGGCCATGGGCGACAACCCCGACATCACGGTGATGGACCACAAGGGCATCCGTGACTCCTTCGGCGGCCCGATCAACCTGCTCCTCAACATCATGTACGGCCTGCTCGGCATGGCCCTGATCATCGCGGTCCTCGGCGTCGTCAACACCCTCGCGATGTCCGTCTTCGAGCGCCAGCAGGAGATCGGCATGCTGCGGGCGATCGGCCTCGACCGGCGCCGGGTCAAGCGGATGGTCCGTCTGGAGGCCGTGGTCATCTCGGTGTTCGGCGCGGTCGTCGGCATCGGCCTCGGCTCGTTCCTCGGCTGGGCGATCGGCGAGACCATCAAGGAGCAGATCCCGGGCTACGCCCTGGTCCTGCCCTGGGACCGGATCGGGATCTTCCTGATCCTGGCCGCCCTGGTCGGCGTCCTCGCCTCCCTGTGGCCGGCCCGGAGCGCGGCGAAGCTGAACATGCTGTCGGCCATCAAGGCCGAGTAGCGGAAGCGCACGGCCGGAGGGCCGGTCTCCCCACCCGGGGAGACCGGCCCTTCGGCGTGTGTCAGGCCGTCTTCTCGTTCCAGACGCGCGGCCGCAGCGCCGTCCCGCTCTTCCCCGACAGCGGGGTCTTCACGGCGAGGAACTGGTTCACGCCGATCCGGTTGCGCTCGAAGGAGACGGCCGAGGCCGCCATGTAGAGCCGCCAGATCCTGGCCCGGCCGGGCGAGGTGAGCCGGACGGCCCGGTCCCACTCCCGCTCCAGGTTCGCCACCCACCGGCGCAGCGTCAGCGCGTAGTGCTCGCGGAGCGCCTCGACGTCGCGGACCTCGAAGCCGGCGTCCTCCAGAGTGGACAGCGTCCGGCCCATGGGGGCGAGTTCGCCGTCGGGGAAGACGTACGCGTCGATGAAGGGGTCGACCTCGTAGGCCTCCTCGTCGGGCTCGGGGCGGCGGGAGATCTGGTGGTTGAGGAGCCGTCCGCCGGGCTTGAGGAGCCCGTACAGGGTGTCGGCGTACTCCCGGTACTTCACGGCCCCGACGTGCTCGGCCATGCCGATCGACGAGATCGCGTCGTACGGGCCGTCGGCGACGTCCCGGTAGTCCTGGACGCGGATCTCCACGAGGTCGGTGAGGCCCTCGTCGGCGACGCGCTTGCGGGCGTACGCGGCCTGCTCGCGGGAGAGGGTGACGCCGACGACCCGGGCGCCGTACTCGCGGGCGGCGTGCAGGGCCATGGAGCCCCAGCCGCACCCCACGTCGAGGAGCCGGTCGCCCTCCTTGAGGTCCAGCTTGCGGGCGATGAGGTCCAGCTTGTCGCGCTGGGCGTCCTCCAGGGTCCCGTCCTCCGTCCAGTAGGCGCAGGAGTAGACCATGGACGGGCCGAGGACGATCTCGTAGAAGTCGTTGCCCACGTCGTAGTGGTGACTGATCGCCTGCTTGTCGCGGCGCCTGCTGTGGCTGTGGCCGCGGCGGCCGCGCATCTCCTCGGCGGGCGGCGGCGGGGGCGGCAGGGGCCCGGCGAGCCGCAGCAGGGCCCGGGCGGCGGCGCGGAGCTTCGGGTCCCGTACGGAGTCGCGTGCGGCCGTGAGACGGCTCCTGTGGTCCTCGGGGCGCTCCCAGAGGAGGCCCGAGATCCGGTCCAGGACCTCGTACAGGTCCCCCTCGACGTCGAGCTCCCCGGCCACCCAGGCGCGGGCCAGGCCCAGTTCGCCGGGCTTCCAGATCATCCTCCGCAGGGCGCGGCGGTCGCGGACGATCAGGACGGGGGCTCCCGCGGGGCCGGCCTCGCTGCCGTCCCAGGCCCGCAGCCGTACCGGGAGCGGTCCTCCGATGAGCTCCTCGGCGAGAGTCGTCAGCCGCGACGCGGCGTCGGCCATGATGCAACACCTCCGTGATCTCGTGCCCCAGAAATGCTCGTCACCAAGGGAACACCCTGTGTAGGGGTTTCCCATCCCGGCGCAGCGCAACGAGTCGGCAAAACACGCGAAGGGCCGTCCGCACCACGGATGGCGGACGGCCCTTGCGGGGGTGTTGCGTTACTGCGGTGCCTTAGGAGGCCTTGGCCTTCTCCTGCGCCGGCGCGGCCGGGGCGGGGGCGGGCTTGGCGGCCTCGTAGAACTCCTCGCGCGGCGTCTCGATGGCGCCGAGCGAGACGACCTCGCGCTTGAGGAACATGGCGAGGGTCCAGTCCGCGAAGACGCGGATCTTGCGGTTCCAGGTCGGCATGGCCATGCCGTGGTAGCCGCGGTGCATGTACCAGGCGAGACGGCCCTTGAGCTTGATCTTCACCTTGCCCATGACGATCATCGCGACGCCCTTGTGGAGGCCGAGGCCGGCCACGGCGCCCTTGTTGGCGTGGCTGTACTCGGCCTGCGGGAAGCCGCGCATGCCGGCCACCACGTTGTCGCCGAGGACCTTCGCCTGACGCAGCGCGTGCTGGGCGTTCGGCGGGCACCAGGCGTTCGGGTTGCCGGCCTTGCGGCCGACCATGTCCGGCACCTGGGCGTTGTCGCCCGCGGCCCACGCGTAGTCGAGACCGTTGATCTGGAGCTTCTCGTTGCAGTCCACGTGGCCGCGGGGGCCGAGCGGCAGACCGAAGCGGGAGAGCGCCGGGTTCGGCTTGACGCCGGCGGTCCACACGATCGTGTTGGAGTCGACCTCAAGGCCGTTCTTCAGCACGACGTGGCCGTCGACGCAGGAGTCCATCGAGGTCTCGAGGTAGATCTCGATGCCTCGGCCCTCGAGGTGCTCCTTGCCGTACTGACCGAGCTTGGGACCCACCTCGGGGAGGATCTTGTCGGCCGCGTCGACCAGGACGAAGCGCATGTCCTCGCGCTTGACGTTCTGGTAGTACTTCGACGCGTCACGGGCCAGGTCCTCGACCTCGCCGATGGTCTCCGCGCCGGCGAAGCCGCCGCCCACGAAGACGAAGGTCAGCGCCTTGCGGCGGACCTCCTCGTCGGTGGTCGAGTCGGCCTTGTCGAGCTGCTCGAGGACGTGGTTGCGCAGGCCGATGGCCTCCTCGATGCCCTTCATGCCGATGCCCTGCTCGGCGAGGCCGGGGATCGGGAAGGTGCGGGAGACCGCGCCCATCGCGATGACGAGGTAGTCGAAGGGCAGCTCGTACGCCTCACCGACGAGCGGCGCGACGACGGCGACCTTGCGGTCCTGGTCGATGGTGGTGACCCGACCGGTGAGCACCTCGGCCTTGGGGAGGACGCGTCGCAGCGGGACGACGACGTGCCTCGGCGAGATGCTGCCGGCGGCGGCTTCGGGCAGGAAGGGCTGGTAGGTCATGTACGACCGCGGGTCGACGACCGTGACGGTCGCCTCCGCGTAGCGCATCTTCTTGAGGATGCGCCGAGCTGCGTACAGGCCTACGTACCCGCCGCCTACTACGAGGATCCTGGGACGCTCCGTGGTGCTCATGGGATCGAGTATCCACCCAGCCCTGGGGGGTTGCTCGTGCGCCCCTTCACAAGGTCCTCGCGCACCTCTGCTACACTCCGCCGCCCACGTGATCCATGTCATGGCGCTGCAAAGGAACCGGGGTGCAACGGCGAACGTTGTTCACCCCTCGTGAACTGGCCTGGAGAGGCCTCGTTAACGCTGAACCACCGGGTGCATTCACACGATGGAAACAACGAGCGAAGAGGCCTCCACGCCTGCGAAAGGGCCCTGAGACGCCCCTCGGAGGGCCCAAAGACCCCCTTCGAACCCCTCTCGGACGCCATCAGGGCCCTTTTCCTTGTGAAGAACTTCACGAACTTTCCCGACGGCATGTCGTCAGGACGCTCGATAGATGCCCGCTATGCCACGGATAGGGCGATCCCATCGAGGATGTCGTGCTCGCTGACGACGACCTCACTCGCCCCGACGCGCTCCACGATCTCCCTCAGGACGAGCGCCCCGGCGATGATCACGTCGACCCGGCCCGGGTGGATGACGGGGATCGCGGCCCGCTCGTCGTGGGTGGAGGCGAGGAGGCGGTCGGTGACCTCGGCGACCCGGGCGGCGGAGATCCGGGAGTGGTGGATCTTCCCGGAGTCGTACTCGGTGAGGCCGAGGGCGATCGCGGCGACCGTGGTGACCGAGCCGGCGAGGCCGACGAGGGTGTCCGCCGAGCCGATCGGAACGGTCTCGGCCGCCAGGTCGAGCGCGGCCCGGACGTCGGCGCGGATCGCGGCGACCTCCTCGGCCGTCGGCGGGTCGTGGCGGACGTGCCGCTCGGTCAGCCGGACGCAGCCGATGTCGACGGAGCGAGCGGCCTCGACGTGCTTGTTGCCGGTGACGAACTCGGTCGAGCCGCCGCCGATGTCCACGACGAGACGGCGGTCGTCGCCGTGGAGCTCGCCGGTGGCGCCGGTGAAGGAGAAGGCGGCCTCCTGGTCGCCGGTGATGACCTCGGGCTCCACGCCCAGGATCTCCACGACCCCGTTCACGAACTCGTCGCGGTTCTCGGCGTCGCGCGAGGCGGAGGTGGCGACGAAGCGGAGCCTCTCGGCGCCCAGCTCCTTGATGACCTCGGCGTACGCGCGGCAGGCCGCGAAGGTCCGCTCCAGCGCCTCGGGCGCGAGCCGGCCCGTCTTGTCGACGCCCTGGCCGAGCCGGACGATCGTCATCCGCCGGTCCAGCTCGACGAGGTCGCCCGTCTCCGGGTGGACGTCGGCGACGAGGAGGCGGATGGAGTTCGTACCGCAGTCGATTCCGGCGACCCGGGTCACTCGCCCTTCTCCTCTTCCTTGGCTTCCTTGGCTTCCTTGTCGGCGCACGGCGTGACGCACGCGCCCTTCGCCCACCACTCCGGCAGCATCGCGAGCGCCTCGTCGCCGAACGGGTTCACACCCGGACCGGCGGCCAGCGAGTGGCCGACGAGGACGTGCAGGCACTTCACGCGGTCCGGCATGCCGCCGGCGCTCGGGAAGCCCTCCAGGACCTCGATCGCGTCGCGGCGGGCGATGTAGTCCTCGTGCGCTGCCCGGTAGGCGGCGGCGAGCTCCGGGTCGGTGGCGAGCCGGGCCTGCATCTCCTTCATGACCCCGTTGGCCTCCAGGGTGCCGATGGCGGAGGCCGCGCGGGGGCAGGTCAGGTAGTACGTCGTCGGGAACGGCGTGCCGTCGGGGAGCCGGGGCGCGGTCTCGACGACGTCCGGGTTGCCGCACGGGCAGCGGTGCGCGATGGCGCGCAGGCCGCGGGGCGGCCGGCCGAGCTGGAGCTCGAAGGCGGCGATGTCCTTCTCGGTGGGCTCGGTGCGTTCGGTCTGCGGAGGGGGCGTGTCCATGTTTTTTCGGTTGCCTTGCTCGTGTGTCGCGGAGGAGGGGTCAGGGACGGTCGGCGTGGTCGACGCCGTCCCAGAGGTTGTCGTACCAGGGGCGTTCCGCCGCTCCCTGGTCGGCGCGGGGCCGCTGCTCCGCGTCGGGGTCGTTCACGGTGAAGCCGGTCTCGCCGGGCAGCACGTAGTGCAGGTGCTCGCGGGCGAGCCGACGGACGTAGGCCGGGTCCTGGAGGCGGGCCTTCTCGTCCCGCAGTTCCTCGACCCGGCGTGCGGCCTCGGCGGCCCTGCGCTCCTGGTCGGCGATCTCGCCCTGCTGGGAGACGTAGCTCCGCATCGGGTAGGCGAGGGCCACGACGAGGGAGCAGACGACGAGGGCGAGGAAGGCCGCGCGGCCGGTGAGCCGGGAGCGGCGGGCCTGGCGGCGGTTCTGGGAGCGGTAGACACGGGCGGCGGTCTGCTCGCCGAGCAGCCTGATCCGGGTCGCGGTCGAGAACCGGTCCCGGTCCTTCGCGGCCATGTCGTGTCGCCTCCCCTGTTCATACGTACGTCCCCGCACACGGTACGGGACCGAGTGCGGGGACGTACGGAGGCTGCTTCAGAGAGAAGCCCGGCCTGTGATCAGCTGATCAGCCCTTGAAGCGCGGGAACGCGCTGCGGCCGGCGTAGACCGCGGCGTCGTCGAGGATCTCCTCGATGCGCAGGAGCTGGTTGTACTTGGCGACGCGGTCCGAGCGGGCCGGGGCGCCGGTCTTGATCTGGCCGCAGTTCACCGCGACGGCGAGGTCGGCGATGGTGACATCCTCGGTCTCGCCGGAGCGGTGGGACATCATGCACTTGAAGCCGTTGCGCTGGGCGAGCTCGACGGCGTCCAGGGTCTCGGTCAGCGAGCCGATCTGGTTGACCTTGACCAGGAGGGCGTTGGCGGTGCCCTCCTCGATGCCGCGGGCGAGGCGCTCCGGGTTGGTGACGAAGAGGTCGTCGCCGACGATCTGGACCTTGGTGCCCAGCTTGTCGGTGAGGACCTTCCAGCCGGCCCAGTCGTCCTCGTACAGCGGGTCCTCGATGGAGACCATCGGGTACGCGGAGACGAGCTCCTCGTAGTACTCGGTCATCTCGGCGGCCGAGCGGGACTTGCCCTCGAACTCGTACTTGCCGTCCTTGTAGAACTCGGACGCGGCGACGTCGAGCGCGAGCGCGATGTCGGTGCCCGGGGTGTAGCCGGCCTCCTTGATGGCCTCGACGATGAGGTCGAGGGCGGCGCGGTTCGACTCGAGGTTCGGGGCGAAGCCGCCCTCGTCGCCGAGGCCGGTGGAGAGGCCCTTGCGCTTCAGCACGCTCTTGAGCGTGTGGTAGACCTCGGCACCCCAGCGGAGGGCCTCGGAGAAGGACTCCGCGCCGATCGGGGCGATCATGAACTCCTGGATGTCCACGTTGGAGTCGGCGTGCGACCCACCGTTGAGGATGTTCATCATCGGAACGGGCAGCAGGTGCGCGTTCGGGCCGCCGAGGTAGCGGAAGAGCGGGAGGTCCGAGGCCTCGGACGCGGCGTGCGCGACGGCGAGGGAGACGCCGAGGATGGCGTTGGCGCCGAGCGAGCCCTTGTTCTCGGTGGCGTCCAGGTCGAACATGGCCTGGTCGATCAGGCGCTGCTCGGTGGCGTCGTAGCCGACGAGCTCCGGGCCGATCTGCTCGATGACGGCGAGGACGGCCTTCTCGACACCCTTGCCCATGTAGCGGTTCGGGTCACCGTCGCGAAGCTCGATGGCCTCGAACGCACCGGTGGAGGCGCCGGACGGAACAGCAGCACGGCCGGTGCTGCCGTCGTCGAGGCCGACCTCGACCTCGACCGTGGGGTTGCCTCGGGAGTCCAGGATTTCCCGGGCTACGACGACGTCGATGGACGGCACGAGCATCTCCTTTTTGGGATGTGACGCTGGATGTGACGCATGGCCGGTGCAGGGTCGCTCGGCCTTGCGACAAGAGCCTAACCGGCTCAGGGGGTCCGGTCGGCCGTGCGCCCGCCCCCTGGGACGAAAAAGGACCCAAGGGCAGGCATCTCGGGACGAAGGACCCCAGATCTACTGGACGGTAACCATGAAGTCCTCCCCATGGGCCACAGAGTCCTCCCTATAAGAGGAGTCCGGACACGGAACAAGAGGGGGCCGGACACACGGAACCCCGGTCCGGCGCGCACGGGGGAGAGTGCGCCGGACCGGGGTGGTCACCGCGGGAGGGTCGTCGGGGTCGGGTGAGCCGCCGGACTCACCCGAGCCGCCGGGCTCACTTGAGGTGGAGCTGCTGGCCCACGTAGATGAGGTCGGCGTTCTCGACGACGTCCTTGTTCAGCTCGAAGAGCTTGGCCCAGCCGCCCTTGACGCCGTGCGCCTGGGCGATCTTGCTGAGGGTGTCGCCGGCGACGACCTTGTACTCGCCGTCGCCCTTCTTGACCACCTTGCCGGTCGGGGTGGTGACCGTCTTCTTGGTGGCGGCCTTCGGCGCGGCGTGCTGCTGCGTCGACTTCTTCGGGGCCTGGCGCTGCTCGCTGCGGGTGGTCGGCTGCTCGGCCTTCCGCTCCTGGCGCGGCTGCTGGGTCTGCTGCGACTGCTGGGGCTGCTGCTGCGTGCTCTGCTGCGGCGCGCTCTCGGCGGAGCCGCCGTCGTAGGAGGCGCTGGAGAGGCCCACGCCACAGGACGGCCAAGCGCCCTTGCCCTGGCCCGCGAGGACCTTCTCGGCGATGGCGATCTGCTGGGACTTCGACGCCTGGTTGGCGGTCGAGGCGTAGGCGGTGCCGCCGTACGCGGCCCAGGTGGAGGCCGAGAACTGCAGGCCGCCGTAGTAGCCGTTGCCGGTGTTGATGGACCAGTTGCCGCCGGACTCGCACGCGGCGACGGTGTCCCACTCGGAGACCGTGGCGGCCGAGGCGGTGCCCGCGGTCATCAGCGGGGCGGCCACGGCGACACCGGTGACGCCGACGAGCGTGGCGACCTGGGTGGCCTTGGAGGGACGACGGTGTTTGCCCTTACCGGAAAACAGCATGGAGATTCTCCTCACCGACGCCTGTGAGGTGAGCTGTCGGGTTCGGGCCGGAAAGTTGCCCGGCCGCGTGTCCTAGCACGCGGCTTCACCCCAAGCCGTTCGTCGGCCGTCTCTCAACGGCCGGGACCGGCACTTACCTTGGGTCCCCCACTCCTGCCTTCGGCGCTTGCGCGACGACTGTTCCCATCGGCCGACGGCAGGATTCGGCGTTTCGGTCGACGGGGCCCGCGGTGGCGAGCGGTTACGACCGTAGACACAGACCCACCGGAAGTTCAAAGAGGCGTATTGCGGAAATAACGCCCCTACTTGCCTTCCGGCGGGGGGTGTTTGTGCAGGTGGGAGGTGACGGGGGCAAAGTTCGCGGACGTGACACGCCAGTTGGGGCGAAGAGACCCATGTCTCACTTGCCCAGAACCGGACATACGCACCCGAACCACTCGGCCCCCGACCGCCGGTTACTCGGCTTCCGCTTCCGCCTTCTTCTCCGAACCGACCGTCAGGTCGAGGCTCTGACCAGGGACGATGAGGTCCGGGTCGAGGCCCACGACCCCGCGGTTGGCGTCGTAGAGGGCGTTCCAGCCGCCGGGGAGTTCGTTCTCCTGGGCGATCTCGGACAGATTGTCACCGGGACGCACGGTGTACGCGCCCGAAGTGCCCTGACTGTCCGTTGTGCCCGAATCCTTCGCCTCGTCAGCGGTCGGCGTGGCGACCGAGCTTTCCGCCAGCTCGTCCGTCGATGAGGCGTGTCGACCGGAATCAGCCGCAGTGTCCGTCTTGCCGGTTTCCTCCGGGGCCGCCTCGCCCCGGTGCTTGCCGGTGCCGGGCTTGGCCGACGAGGCATCACCCGTCGACGTTCCGGGCGATACGGGCGTAAGGGACGTGTCGGGCGTGGCCGGGGTGCCCGGCGTGGCCGAACCGGTCGACGCGCCGGGGCCCGTCGGCGTACCGGAACCGCCCGGAGCGGTCGTACCGCCCGGGGTGGCCCCCGTCGCCGGAGTGGTCGGGCTGACCGGCGTGGCGGGGGTGGCGGGCGTGGCCGACGTGGCGGGGGCCTTCGACGGCGTACCGGCCTCGGCGGAGCCCGTGGATCCGGTGGAGCCCGTGGACTCGGTGGCCTTCCCCGCGCCCTTCGTGGCGGCGGCCTCCGAGGGCGTGGCCGGGACCTCCGCGGTCCGGTTCGACTCCGCCACGGGCCCCGTGGGCGCCTTGGGGGTGGTGGCCGGGCCGGGGTTGACCCCGGTGGCCGTGCCGTCGTTCGTGAGGCCGGCGATGGGCGCGCAGGTGGCCCAGTCGGTGCTGCCGGCGGCGAGCGCCTTGTCGGCGATCGCGATCTGCTGGGCGCGGCTGGCCAGGTCGGGGCTGGGGGCGTAGGCGAGGCCGCCGTTCCGCTCCCAGCTGTCCTGGGTGAACTGGAGGCCGCCGTACATGCCGTTGCCGAAGTTGGCACTCCACTGGCCGCCGGACTCGCACTCGGCGACCCGGTCCCAGGTCGCGGCGTCGGCGGCGGATGCGGAGCCGGTGGCGAGCAGCGGCAGCGCCAAGGCGGAGCCGGTCACACCCGCGGCGACGACGATGGCGGGGGCTTGACGGGGGCGACGGTGTCGTCCGTTCCCGGAGCGCATAGGAACGCCTTTCGCGTGACGGCTGAGACTGCCGGGAAACGTAGCGGCATTCGAACACCCATCACAAGTCGATGGCCCCCCGATCACGTAAAGATCACAGTCTTGACGGACCGTCAGTTCACCGCACCCGTACGGAAGGGGTGAATTCCACCGGTAGCGTGCGCAATCCCCGCATGATGAGCCCTCCGCGCCACCGCAGTTCGGCCGGATCGGCCGCAAGTCGCAGATCGGGCAGGCGAGTCAGCAGGGTGGCGAGCGCCGCCTGCCCCTCCAGCCGCGCGAGCGGCGCCCCGAGGCAGTAGTGGATGCCGTGCCCGTACCCGAGGTGCTGGTTGTCGCGCCGGGAGAGGTCCAGCACGTCCGGGCCCGCGAACCGCTCCGGGTCCCGGTTCGCGGCGGCGAGAACGACGAGCACCGGATCGCCTGCCGGGATCTCCTGCCCGCCGACCGTCAGCGCCTGCGTCGCGTACCGCCAGGTCGCCATCTCCACCGGCCCGTCGTACCGCAGCAGCTCCTCGACGCCCGTCTCCAGGAGCCCCGTCTCCCCCGCCGCGATCGAGGCCTGGAGCCGCTCCCGCTCCTCGGGGTGGCGCAGCAGCTGGTAGACGCCGTTGCCGATGAGGTTCACGGTCGTCTCGAAACCGGCGAAGAGGATGATGAAGGCCATGGCGGCGGCCTCGTTCTCGGTGAGGTGCTCGCCGTGGTCGGAGGCCCTGATGAGCCCCGAGATGAGGTCCTCACCGGGCTCCTCGCGCTTGCGGTGGATCAGCTCCGCGAGGTAGCCGCGCATCTTCTTCACCGACCGGGCGACCCCGCCGCGCGGCCCCCCGCCGTGCCGGATCATCATCCCGGCCCAGTCCCGGAAGTCGTCCTGGTCCTCCGGGGGCACGCCGAGCAGGTCGCAGATCGCGTAGATGGGGAGCGGGAAGGCGAACTCGTGGATGAGGTCGGCGCTCCCCTTCTCCACGAACTCGTCCATGAGCCGGTCGGTCAGCTCCTGCACGCGCGGCGCGAACTCCGCGACGCGGCGCGGCGTGAAGGCCTTCGACACGAGCCGCCGCAGCCGGGTGTGGTCGGGCGGGTCGATGTTGAGCAGATGCGTCATCAGCTCGGCCTTGCGCTCGCCCGGGATGCCCGTCTTGCCCTTCGCGTGCGGGGACTCGTCGTGGTGCGCAGGGTTCTTGGAGAGACGCTGGTCGGCGAGGGCCTGCCGGGCGTCCGCGTACCGGGTCACGAGCCAGGCCTCGACCCCGCTCGGCAGCTTCGTCCGGTGGACGGGCGCGTGCTCCCGCAGCCAGGCGTAGGCGGGGTACGGATCGCTGGCGAACTCCCAGGTGAAGAGCTCGGGGGCGGGGTTGGTACTCACCGTCCGACCGTACAGGGAGGCCCCGGGGAGGCCCGTGGGGGCACGTATGTGGAGAACATGTGATCAAGAGGCCCCGGGCGTGCCCTAGATTCGTGTCAGTGGATCCCCAGCTGATCAGAAGCACGTTCGCGGTCGTCGAGAGACGGGCCGAGCACGCCGTCACCTTCTTCTACTCGCACCTGTTCTGGAACAACCCCGGTGTGCGTGCCCTCTTCCCCGAGGACATGGTCCCCCAGCGGGACCGGCTCTTCGCCGCGCTGACGCACGTGGTGACCCACCTGGAGGACCCCTCCCTCGCCGCCTACCTGGGGCACCTGGGCCGCGACCACCGCAAGTTCCTGGCCTCGCCCGCGCTCTACGCCGCCGTCGGGGAGAGCCTGATCGGCGCCTTCGCCCATGCCGCGGGCTCCGCGTGGAGCATCGAGGCGGAGAAGGCGTGGACCGAGGCGTACGGGCTCGTGGTCGAGTTGATGCAGGCGGGCGCCGATGAGGCCGCCGGGGCCGGGGAGCCCGCCTGGTGGGACGCCGACGTCGTCCGGCACCAGCGGTACGGCGACAGCCTGGCCGTCCTGACCCTGCGGCCCCGGCAGCCCTTCCCCTATGTCCCCGGCCAGTACGTCAGCGTCAGCTCGCTGCGCGTCCCGCGCGTCTGGCGCACCTACTCCGTCGCGAACGCGCCCCGCGAGGACGGCACGCTCGACCTCCATGTGAGCCGGATCCCCGGCGGCGCGATGAGCACGGCGCTCGTCGGGGAGACCGGCCCCGGCGAGGTCCTGCGGCTGAGCGCCGCGGGCGGCGGCCTCACCGCGCGCGCGGCGGCCGGACTCCGCTCCTATATATGCGCGGGTACGGGCTGGGCCCCGGTCAAGGCCCTCCTGGAGGAGGCCGCCGAGGAGGAGCCCGAGCTGGAGGGCCGGCTCTTCGTCGTGGCCCGCGCGAAGGACCATCTGTACGGACGGCCCGACGCCGAGGCCCTGAAGGAACGTCTCCCCGGACTGAACGTCACCTACATCACCGCCGCCCCGGGCCGCCGGCGCGACCAGGCGACCGAGCGGCTCGTCCACGCGCTCCAGGCCTGCGAGCAGTGGGCCGCGCACGAGGTCTACCTCGCCGGACCGCCCGGCTTCCTGACGGAGGTCGTCGAGGTCCTGACGGAGCTCGGCACCGACCCGGACCGGATCCACCACGACACGCTGCCGGCCGTCGGCCGCTTCACGGTCCGCCCGAGCACCGCGGCCGAGCGCCTCCTCGGCCCGCCCCAACTCCACTGGCACGACCCCGAGGCCCGCGCCCCGCGCGAGTCCTGAGCCGTACGTCCGGGGCTCAGGCCCGGCGGAAGCGGGCGACGACACGGGCGCGCCCGCGCAGGCGCCACACGGCCACCCGTACCAGCCCCGTGACTGCCCACAGCGCGAACAGCGCGCACAGGGCCCGCACCCACCAAGCCGAAGCGTCGTCCAGCGCCTTCGCCGTGGCGAACAGGGCGATCGGGATCATCTGGATCCACTGCTTGGCGGCGGCCGGCCGCCGGAGCTCCGTCGGCTCCGTCACAGCCCCTCCGCCGCGCGGATCGCGTCACGGTACGTCCGGGCCGCGGCCCGCAGCGCCGCCTCCGGGTCCACCCCGGCCGCCTCCGCCCGTGCGGCGAGGCCGAGGAGCTCGTACCCGATGCCCTCGCCCTCCGGCAGGGACACGTCCAGGCCCGCCGTCCGCACGCGGCCCGCGAGCTTCGCGGCGAGCGCGAGCCCCGGCTGGCCGAGCGGCACGCCGTCGGTCACGGAATCCCGCTGCTTCTCGACGGCCTTGGTCCGCAGCCAGTGGGCCTTGACCTCCTCCGGCGTCTCGGCGGTCGCGTCCCCGAAGACGTGCGGGTGCCGGCGGATCAGCTTCTCGACGATCGTCCCGGCGACGTCGTCCACGGAGAACGGCTCCTCCTCGTCCTCCTCGGCGATCCGGGAGTGGAAGACGACCTGGAGCAGGACATCCCCGAGCTCCTCGCGGAGCTCCTCGCGGTCGCCCTCCTCGATCGCCTCGACGAGCTCGTACGCCTCTTCGATGCCGTACTTGGTGAGCCCCTTGTGCGTCTGCTGCGAGGCCCAGGGGCACTCGCGCCGGATCCGGTCCATGACCTGCACCAGGTCGAGGAGGCGGGACCCGGGCAGGTCGTACGAGCCGGGGAGCAGCTCCAGGTCGGGCATGGAGACGCGGCCGGAGCCGGCGAGCCGGGCGAGCCCGTCGGTCAGGGCGCGGTCGCCCTCGCCGGAGGGCAGCAGCAGGATCGTCCGGCCGCCCGCGCAGTCCTCGACGAGCTCCTGGGCGGTGGGCCGGACGTGCTCGACGGCGACGCCGGCCTCCGTCAGGTACGGCAGCTGGGGGTGGTGCTCGTCGGGACAGAGCACCCGGTCCGCGGCGTGCAGCGCCTGCCACGCGGGCCAGGACAGCAGTCCGGGCGCCACGCGGTGGCTGGCGGTCAGCAGGACGATGCGGCCGGGGCTCTCAGATGTCACCCCTCGAACCTACCCGGGCTCAGGCGCCGGCCTCGACCGCCCCCGGGTCCTGGCTGATCTGCCGCAGCCACGGGCTGGCAGCGGCGGCCAGCTGGACCTGCGCGTCGTCCCAGGCGCCGAAGCGCGGGTTCACGTCGATGTCGAGGTCCTTCGAGGCGGCGGTGAAGACGTCGGTCAGCTTCTTCTGGCCCTCGGGGGTCTCGGTGATCCCCAGCTTGGCGGCGATCTTGTTCATGAGGACGTTGCGGCGGACGACGTCGTCGATCTGGTCGGGCGCCACGCCCTGCTCCTGGAGCAGGGCCGCCGCGAGCCGGTCCTCGCCGCCGCTCTGGCGGACGAACGCGGCGCGGGTCGCCTGCGTCTCGGCGCGGGTGGCGGTGACGCCGTTGTCCTCGGCGACCTTGCTCACGACCCGGTCGAAGATCAGGCCGTTGAGCTTGCGGCGGTTGAGGTCACCACTGGTCCCGAGGAGCTGGGCGGCCTGCGGGGACGCGGCCTGCGCGGCCCGCACGTCCTTGACCTGCGCCTGGAGGGTGGACACCTCGATCCGCTCGCCGCCGACGACGGCCGCCGCTCCTGGATGGGCGTCACTCCCACAGGCGGTGAGCAACGGCGCCGCGAGGAGCGCGGCGGAGACGGAGAGAGCAATGCGGCGATCGCGGCGGTGCACAGGAGCCTCCCGGGCGGGTCGTGCGTCAGTTGAACGACCTTGCGGTGATCGATGGTAGGGAGTCGCCGGGGCCGTAGCCACTACTTCGGAGCGACTGTTTCCCACAACGAGTCACCGGCACGCCGGGTGTCGGCCCGCATCTCCTTCTCCTCCTGCCCCGCCTCTGTCTCCTGCACCAGGTAATGGGGGCGCCGTTTCACCTCGTAGTAGATGCGGCCGACGTACTCGCCGATCAGGCCGACCATCACCATCTGGACGCCGGCGAGCGCGGTGACGGCGACGAGGAGCGTGACGTAGCCGGGTGTGTCGACGCCGTTGGCCAGGGCGTCGGCGACGATCCAGGCCGCGTAGACGCCGGCGAGGGAGACGAGGAGCAGGCCGAGGTAGACGGCGGCCCGCAGCGGCTTGTTGTTGAAGGAGAGGAGCCCGTCGAGCCCGTAGTTGAGGAGCTTGCCGAAGGTCCACTTGGAGCGGCCCTCCTCGCGCACGGCGTTCTCGTAGGAGAACGTCGTGGTGCGGAAGCCGACCCAGGCGAAGAGGCCCTTGGAGAAGCGGTTGTACTCGCCGAGGCCGAGGAGGGCGTCGACGGTACGGCGGGAGAGCAGCCGGAAGTCGCCGACGCCGTCGACGAGCTCGACGTCCACGAGCCGGTTGATCGCCCGGTAGTAGAGGCGGGCGGTCAGGGTGCGGGTGACCCGGTCGCCCTCGCGGGTGCGGCGGGCGACGACCTGGTCGTACCCCTCGGCGTGCAGGGCGACCATGCGGTGCACGAGCTCGGGCGGGTGCTGGAGGTCGGCGTCCATGATGACGACGGCGTCCCCGGCGGCGTGCCGGAGCCCGGCGAGCATCGCGGCCTCCTTGCCGAAGTTGCGGCTGAAGGAGACGTAGCGGACGCGGCCGGGGTCGGCGGCGGCGAGCTCCTGGAGGAGCGGGAGGGTCCGGTCCCGGCTCCCGTCGTCCACGTAGACCAGCTCGAACTCCCCGTCGAGACGGGAGAATTCCTCGGTCACGCGGGCATGGAAGCGGGTGAGGACGTCGTCCTCGTTGAAGCACGGGACCACGATCGAGAGCAGCACGCGGACCACGACAACGGAGCCCGGTGACCCGGCCGGTCCGCCGGGATGACGGGCAGGCGACCATCGCGTGAACTGGCCCGCCGGGCCGGGCCTTTCCCCGGCGGGCGCTGGCATATTCGACCCGTCATGCCGAACACCACCCGCGCCCTGTCCCTCGCGGCCCTCCTCGCGGCGGCCGCCGTCTGCGCCGGGGACGCCGTCGCCCGCGTCTTCCCCTTCGGGCCGCGCCACCGGGCCGTCAACGACCTCGCGAACCAGTTCGTGCCGTTCCACGCGCACCTCTGGGACCTGCTGCGGGGCCGCGCGGACGGCGGGCTGCTGCTCGACTGGCGGGCGGGCTGGGGCACGAGCTTCCTCCCGGACTACGGCACCTACCTGTCGAGCCCCTTCGCCCCGCTGGTCGCCCTCCTCCCCCGTACGGACATCGAGTACGCGGTGTACGCGGTGACCGTCCTGAAGACGGCGGTCGCGGCGGCCGCGATGACGTTCCTGCTGCGCCGCACCGGTCCCGGAGCGTGGTGGTGGGCGGCGGTCCTCGGCGCCGCGTACGCGCTGTGCGGCTGGTCGCTCGCGGAGGGCACGTACAACCCGATGTGGCTGGACGGCCTGATCGCCTTCCCGCTGCTCTGCCTGGTCGGCGAGTGGGTACGGGAGGGCCGCAGGCCTCTCCTGGGGCCGCTGGTGGTGGCGGTCTGCTGGCTGGCGAACTTCTACACGGCGTACATGGCGACGCTCGGCGCGGCCCTCGTGCTCCTGGTCCGCCTGGCGACGACGGACGCCGTCCGGGCCGGGACGCTGCGGACGCTCCTCCGGGCGGCGGTGACGACGGCGCTCGGAATCGGCCTCGCGGCCCCCGTCCTCGTCCCCGTCTTCCTCGGCTCCCGTCACGCGTACCCCGGCGTGGTCAGGGAGTTCGACCCGGCGGCGGGTACGGACGTGCTCGCCCGACTGCTCCCGGCGACGTACAGCTTCGCCACCCCGGCGGCCTTCGTCTGCACGGCGGTGCCGCTGCTCGCGGGGACGCTGCTCTTCCGCCGGGACGTCCCGGGCCGCGAGCGGTGGCTGTGGACGGGCCTGTGCGCGGCGGTCGCACTGTCCATGCAGTGGGGCCCGACCCACCTCGTCTGGCATGTCTTCGCCACCCCGAACGGCAGCCCGTACCGCCAGACCTTCGTCCTCTCCGGCGTCCTCGTCCTGGCCGCCTGGACGGCCGTCTCCCACGGCCTCCCTGACCGACGGGCGCTGCTCGGCGGCGCGGGCGTGGTCGTGGCGCTCGCGGCGGGCGCGCTGCCGAGCCCGGTCGTCACCCGCTGGGCGCTGCTGCTCGCGGGCGCGGGCCTCGCGGCGGTGGCGGGCGCGCTGCTCCTGCCCCGCCGGGGCCGGTACGGGATCCTCGCCGCGCTCCTCGTCACGGGGACGCTGCTCGGCCAGGCCGCGGCGACGGCGGCGTACGCGGACCACGAGCGCCTGACCCGCCTGGACGACTACCCGCCCCTGGGTCCGGAGGAGGAGCGGCGGGCGGCGGCCCTCGCGGCGGCCGACGGCTGGCCCGCGTACCGCACGGACGCGGGCCTCCCCCGGTTCGCCGGGAACGACCCCCTCCTCCTGGGCGGTCAGGGCGCCGCGTACTACAGCAGCCACACTCCGGCGGTCCTCACGGAGACGCTGACGGCGCTCGGCGGCGGCTGGACCTCGCGGGGCCGGAACCTGCTGAGCCTGGACAACCCGGTGACGGACGCGGTGTTCGGGGTGGGCGCGCGCTGGCGGGACGGCTCGGTCCGCCGTACGGACACGTACCTGCCGCTGGTGACGCTGCGCCCGCCGGGCCCGCCCCCGGCCTACGGCCCCTCCCCCTTCCGCAACCAGGAACTCCTGCTGGGAGCCCGGGTGTACGAGGCTCCCCGCGCGGGCGCCTGCCCGGTCGGCACCGAAGTCTTCCTCTGGGCCCCGGACGCGAGCGGCCGGGCCCGCCTGGGCCCCCGCACGGCCGACCTCCTGGGCGGCCGGCCGAAGCGCAGCGCCGCGATGACCTCGCTGGGCGTCCAGCGGACGGCGGGCACGAAGGTGGAGGTCCCGGCCGGCGGAAAGAAGGCCGAGGTCGGCTGCCTGGACCACGCACGGCTACGGTCGGCGGTGAACGCCCTCCGCACGGCTCCGGCCACGGCGATCAGCCCCACACCGGACGGCATCAGCGCGACGGTCCCCGCGACCTCGGGCACGGTGGTCATAGCGACCCCCCACATCGCGGGCTGGCACTGCGCGGACACCCGCACGAGCTCGTACGGCGGTCTCCTCGCCGTCCCGGCACCGCCGTCCGGAACCGTGGACTGCACGTTCCGCCCACCAGGCCTGCGGGCGGGCCTGGCGGCGGGAGCGGCGGCGCTGACGGGCCTCCTGCTGTGGCGCCTGACCGCCATCAGGCGTTCCCGGCCCCGGCCTTAAGGTCGTGGCATGCATCTGGACGAGGGACGAAAGGCCGCCGAGGCCGGGGACTGGGTGGCCGCCGGGCACGCGTTCGTGCGGGCCGCCATGGAGGGCAGCGCGGAGGGCGCCGAGCTGGCGACGCAGGTGACGGTCGGCCTCGTCCCCGAGGCGGACGCGGGGTCGGCTGAGGCCGCCGCGCTGCTGGCCGGGATCTACCTGGAGTACTTCGACGAGTCGGCCCTGCCCGACGCCGTGCGGTACGCCCGCGCGGCGGCCGGGGCCGGGCACCCGGCCGGGCAGCGCACGTACGGATACATGCTGCTCGAAGGGATCGGCGTCGAGGAGGACCACGACCGCGCCGCCGAGCTGTTCAGGGCGGCCGCCGACGCCGGGGACGCGTACGCCTGCGTCAACCTCGCCCAACTCGTCGACGACCCCGACGAGTCCCGGAACCTCCTGGAGACGGCCACCCGGGACGGCATCGCCCTCGCCGGCGCCCTGCTCGCCGACCACCTGTCGGAACTGGACCGCGACGAGGAAGCCCTGACCTGGTACCTCTGGTCGGCCGACCGCGGCCACCCGGGCGCGATGCACGCCGCCGCCTGCTGCTACCGCGACGGCTACGGCACCGAACCCGACCCGGTGCGCGCGGTGCGCTGGTTCCTCGCGACACTCGCGCACGACGAGGGCGACGGCGACGGCATCCATGAGGCCATCCAGATGGCCAAGTCCGGTGCCGTGAACGCCGACCAGATCCGCGAGGCGGGCCGCCTGGCGGGCGACCCGGGGGCGGCGGAGGCCCTGATCGGCACGGTGTGGGGCGGCGGCGCCCCCTAGGGGTGTCGCCGGGCCTGTGACCGGCCCCTAGGGGAGGTCCAGCCGCCAGCGGATCTCGCCGTCCTCCCGCTCCTCCGTCGGGGCGAGCCCCGCCGCGCGGGCGACGGCGGCGGAGGCCGTGTGTTCGGGGTGGACGTGGGCGAGGACCGTTCGTACGCCGCCGTCCGCGAGCAGTCCGACGAGGGCCCGGGTCGCCTCGCGGGCGATCCCCCGGCCCTGCCAGGCCGTGCCGACGACCCACGCGATCTCCGCGACCCGGCCGCCGTCGGTGAGCGTCGCCTGGACGGTCCCGGTGAGCCGGTCCTCGGCGCGGAGCCGTACGACCCAGTTGCACCAGGTCACCGTGGGGTCCGGCGAGCCGGCGGCCAGGCGTTCGTAGCGGGCGTGCAGTTCGGGTGCGGTCAGCGGGGTGCCCCCGATGAACGTGTGCAGGGCGGGGTCGGCCAGGACGCCGGTCATCTCCTGCGCGTGGGCGACGGCGAGCGGTTCGAGGTCGAGCCGCTCGGTCCGCAGGGCCGTGTCCCTCACACCGTCCCCAGGAATCCGGGGTCGGCCTCGTCGAACTGCACGCTCGTCTCCCGGGCGAAGTCGAGGAGTTCCGCCATCGCCACGATGCTGCGGCTCGTCGCCGCGAGGTCCTGGTGCGCCTCGGCGGACCACAGTGGCGGGTAGAGGGTGAGCCCCCGGTCGCCGTCCAGTTCGCGGACCTCGTCGCGCCAGCCGGGCCAGCGGAGCCCCTCGTAGAACTCCTCGGTGCCTCCGGCGAGCATCCACGACAGCCAGGCCCCGTAGCCGGCGCCCAGCGCGTCCCATCGGAGCGAGTCCGGGGCGAAGTAGACCATCTCTCCTGGCCGGCCGGGCAGCCCGACCTGGTCCGCGGGCCCGCCCTGGATGACGAACACCCCGCCCAGGACGTCGTGGGCCACGACGAGCCCGGCCTGGGGCCGCCAGTCGGGGATCGTCACGGGCGGGTAGCCGTTGACCCGCGCGATGGAGGGGAGCCGCCGGTCGTTGTCGGCGGCCGGGCTGCCGTAGACCCGCAGCCAGCCGTCGTCGACGAACGCCCCGCCGCTGTGCAGCACGAACGCCCCCAGGAACGACCGCACGGTCACCTGCGTCTGCACCAGCGCGGCGGCCGCGCGCTCCTCGTCGGCGTCCAGCAGCTCGACGGGCACGGCCGCGTCGCGCAGCTCCCCGCCGAGCACCGGCCATGCCGGGTCCTCTACCTCGATCAACTCACTCAGTTCACGCACCGGAGCATGCTCGCACGCGCGCGGGCAGGGGCCGTGCGGGTCGGGCCGGACCCCTGGGGCAGAGTAGGGATCATGGCTATCTACGAGACGATGCCGTTCCACCTGGAGACCGAGCGGCTGATCCTGCGGCCGTGGGCCGAGTCGGACGCCGAAGAGTTCTGCGACCTCCTCGCCGAACGCGGCAAGGGGAAGCCCCCGGTCGACCGCATCCGGAAGGCCATCGGGGGGTTCCTCGCCGCGACGGAGACCACGGGCTTCGCCCTACTGCCCATCCAGCGCCGCGCCGAGGGCGACTTCATCGGCTACTGCGGGCTGATCGTCGGCCGCACCACCGTGGAGGAGCCCGAGATCGCGTACGAGCTGTTCCAGCGCGTCCACGGGAACGGCTACGCCACCGAGGCGGCCCGCGCCGTGCTCGACGCCACCGTCGCGACCGGCCGGAAGCGCCTCTGGTCGACCGTCGGCACCTGGAACACCCCGTCGCTCCGCGTCCTGGAGAAGCTCGGCTTCGAGCGGGACCGCGTGACGACGGAGGAGAACGGCGAAGTGGCCTGGCTGACGCGCTCGTTGCCGTGACGGGGGTCGCACTCCTGGGGCTCGTCCGGGCGCCGGTGGCATCCGGCGGATGATCAGTCAGGGGTGGCGGGCGGCGATCGCCACCGCGGGCGCGGTCGCGTTCTGCTGGGGTGTGGCGGGCGCGGTCCATCCGGGGTTCGACTGCCACGGCAGCGGAAGGGGAGCGACGTACTGCAGCCTGCCCGAGGGCGGCGATCCGTACGAGCTCGCCATGCTCGTGGGGGCGGTCGGCTCGGCGGCGCCGCTCGTGAACCGGCCCTGGGGCCGCCACCACCCCGTGTGACGCTCCACCGGCCGCGCGCGCCTCACGCTGCGCGTTCCCTCGCCAGGGCGACGCAGTCGGGGCACTCACCCGGCTCCGGGGCGCGGAAGGCCGTCTCGTCGCAGGTCACGCAGAACTGGAGCGGGTACGGGGCGGCCGCGCGCGGCCGGTCGGGCACGGGCGGCGGCAGAAGCGTGGTCAGGCGGTGGGCGAGCAGGCCCGCCGGGCGCTGGAGGGTCGCGGGGAGGGCGGCCGTCAATGTGCGGGCGACGGCCTCCGGGGCGGCTCCCCTGGCGAACCAGGTGTCCACGGCCGGGGCCAGACGCTGGATGTCCCGGACCGAGAGCAGCAGGCGGGGGTCGGTGAGGCGCAGGCCCGTGAGGAGCTCGGCGGCCGGGCCCTGCGGAAGCCGCGCGGCTTCGTTGCGCACGGAGGCTGGGGTGGGGGCGGGGGCGGGGCTAGGGGTAGGGGCCAAGGCGGGCGGGAGCGCCGCCTTGGGCCGGCGCTCCGGGCGGCCGCCGGAGTCAGGTTCGGGGTCGGAGTCAGGGTCCGGGTCGGGGCCCGGGTCCGCGTCGGGGCCCGGGTCGGGGTCCGGGTCGGGATCCCGGTCCGCGTCGGGATCCCGGTCCGGGCCCAAGTCCCTTAGCGCGCCCGGGTTGTTGTACGAGTACGTCTCCGTCGCGATCCGGCCGCTCGCGAGCCGTACGCGGATCCGCTTCAAGTACCCGGCGGCCTCCAGTTCGCGGAGGGCCCCGGCGATGCGGATCTCGCCCTCCGGGAGGCGCTTGGCCAGCGCTTTCACGGTGATGGGGGTTCCGGCGGGCAGCGACTGGATGTGCACGGCCAAGCCGATCGCGGTGAGCGAGAGGTCGGCGTGCTGGGCGAGGTGGTTGCCGACGACCACGTAGCCGGTCGTGTGGGCGGCGTTGACGTGGATGACGCCCCTGCGGGAAGCGGGCGCGCTAGGGTGCTGGGTATCCATCCGGAAGGCTCTCTCTTCCGCGTTGGTCAGGCCCTCGACCGGGATTGCGAGTCCCGGACGGGGGCCGAACTGTTTCCAGTGTGGGGTCGCCGTGAGCATATGCCAGGCAACCACCCCGAAATCCAGCTCAGTTGGCAGAGTTCGCTCGTGTGAGTGACGGCCCCCGTCAGGGTGACCGCCGGGGGATGGGAAGGGTGGGGTTGGTACTTGCCCTGGGGTACTTAAAGAGATGTCGTGAGCGGCCGCGTCGCGACCGGCCACGCCCCGGCCGGGAAGGCGACCGCCCTTTCGCATGCTCGCGCGCGCCCGCCCGCTACGCCCGCGCGTACGGCCTGGTAATGATCTCCATGTTGTGGCCGTCCGGGTCGTCGAAGTACGCGCCCCGGCCGCCGAAGAGCCCGTTCACCTTGCCCGGCTCCGTGTGACCGGGGTCGGCGTAGTACGTCACGCCGGCCGCCTCCAGGCGGTCGATCATCGCGTCGAAGCTCCCGTCGGGGACGAGGAACGCGTAGTGCTGCGGATGGATCGGGGTGACCCTCTCCTCGTAGTAGTCGAGGGTCACGCCGTTGGAGAGTTCGACGGGGAGGAACGGGCCGAAGGGGGCGCTGACCTCCAGACCGAGGATGTCCGCCAGGAAGTGGGCGGAGAGGGAGCGGTCGTAGGAGTGGACGACGGTGTGGTTGAGCTGGATCGCATCAGACGGATGTGCCATCCGTCCGACGTTAGACCCCGCCCGGAGGTGGACCCAGGGGCTTACGCGGGGACACGCCGCTTCCGGTCCCGCTTGACGATATGCAGGTAACTACCTGCATAATCGAATCGTGGCCCTCGAAGCGAAAGAGGTGGACACGGTCTTCAAAGCGTTGGCCGACCCCACCCGACGACTCCTCCTCGACCGACTGCGCGAGCAGAACGGCCAGACGCTCGGCGAGCTGTGCGAGCACCTGGACATGGCACGCCAGTCGGCGACCCAGCATCTCGACGTCCTCGGGAAGGCCGGACTCGTGACCGTCGTACGGCGCGGCCGGGAACGGCTCCACTACCTCAACCCCGCGCCGATCCACGAGATCGACGAGCGCTGGATCTCAGGGTTCGACAAGCCCCGCATGCTCGCCCTCAGCGCCATCAAGCACCAAGCAGAGGAGTACGCCATGGCGACCGAAGCAGCCACATCCGTCCCGACCTACGTCTACGTCACCTACATCCGCGCGAGCGCCGAGCAGGTGTGGCAGGCCCTGACCGATGCCGACCTGACCGCCCGCTACTGGAACCACGCCAACGTGTCGGACTGGAAGCCGGGCTCGGACTGGGAGCACCGGCGCGTCGACGGGTCGGGGGCCGTCGACGTCGTCGGCAGCGTGATCGCCGCCGAGCCGCCGAACCGTCTGGTCATCACCTTCGACGACTCACCCGGCACCGAGAAGCCGGAAGGACCGTCCGTGGTCACCTTCCTCGCCGAACCGCACGAGGACATCGTCCGCCTCACCGTGACCCACGAGAACCTCCCCAACACGGAGATGCTCAACGGGATCTCGCGCGGCTGGCCGGCCGTACTCTCCAACCTCAAGTCGCTCCTGGAGACCGGCGAGGTCCTCCCGCAGGCGCCGTGGGAGATGTTCCCCTCGCACGCCTGAGCCCCGGGGAGAGGACGCGAGAAGGGCCGGAACCCAGGGGGTTCCGGCCCTTTTCGGAAATCTCGTCCGCGGCGCTACTTCGCGGCGACCTCTTCGAGGCAGAGCACGAACTTGAGGGACTCCAGCTGCTGCGCGAGCGCGGTCACGTTCGTGCCGCACGCGTTCACGTCGAAGGTGTCCTCGACGACCTTGGTGACCTTGAAGGTGTCGGCCTTGCCGGCCGCGCAGTCGACGGTGTCGACCTTCGGGTCGTTGTCCGGGCCGGTGACCGTGACGCACTCGCCCGCCTCGGCGTGCACCGGGGCCTCGCCCGTGAGGTACGGGACGCCGAGCTTCCAGGCCAGGACGGCCACGATCGCGACGAGGACGGCGCCGACCTTCTTGAGGATCTTCTTGCCCTTCGAGGGCGCCTGGGGGGCCTCGGGGGCGCCGAAGGCGGCGGGCTGCTCGGGGGTGGAGGGAGCGGACGGCGTCGTCATGAGGATTCCTTGGGGGACGTGAGCATGATCAGACGCGAACGTTACATCCGCCAAAACGGGCAAAGGGGAACACGAAGATCCACTTCTCGATCAGATACAGAGTCGTGATCCTGGCGCAACGTCAGGATCGCGGTCCCAGCTGCCGCTGGCGCTCGAGAGCCCTCCGCAAGTCCACCGGAAGCGGGTGATAAGGCCCGTACGCACGCTCCGCGTCGAACAACAGCCGCTGGAGCTCCGCCTGTCCGGCCGCGTGCTCCCCGGTCGCCAGGTGCAGCAGTCCCGTCCGGTGCCGGATGTCGAAGGCCCTGGCCGGATCGGCGCCCTGCTCGTAGAACGGCAGGACGGCACGGAACTCCGCGAGCGCGGCGGCCGTCTCGCCCAACTGCTCCAGGCACACCGCCGCGTCGTACCGGAACTGGAGCGTCTGCGGGTCCGCCGGGCCCGCCTCCGCCGCACGGTCCTCCGCGAGGCGGCGCAGCTCCGGCAGCGCGCGCCGGTACTGGCCGTCGTCCATCAGCGTCGACGCGTACTGCTTGCGCAGGATGCGGACGACGGGCGACCCCTCGCCGTGCTCGGCCGCGGCGGCGGGCAGGATGCCGCCGAGCACGTCCACGGCCTGCGTCAGCGAGCCCTCGCCGAGCAGCCGCTTGACCTCGTCGACGGCGGCGGCGACGTCGGGCTTGGCGGGCGGCGGCGTCACGTACGCACGGGGGTCGACCGGCTGCGGCGGGGACGCCGGCTGTGCGGGTACGGGTACGTGTACGGGTACGGGCGGCGGGGCCGCGACCGGCGTCGCGCTCCGGTCCGGCCAGGGCGCGTGCGGGCGCAGGAACGGGCGGGTCGGGTCCATCGGGCCCGCCGGGGCGCCGCGGGCGGGCAGCAGCGGGAGCAGGTGCTCGTACACCTCCTGCGCGCCCGACGGCCGGTCGCGCGGGTCCTTCGCGAGGAGCCGCAGGACGAGCGCTTCGAGCACCTCGGGGATCTCGGGGCGCAGTTGGCGAATCGGGCGCGGCGGCTCGTACAGGTGCCGGTGCAGCACCCCGAGCGCGGTCGAACCCGAGAACGGCACGTCCCCGCTGAGGAGTTCGTGGAGGACCACACCGAGCGCGTACACGTCGGTGTACGGGCCGACGGCGCCGCCCATGGCCTGTTCGGGCGCCATGTACGCCGGGCTGCCGATCGGCGAACCGGTGTGGGTGAGGCGGGTGGTGTCCGAGTCGAGGACGGAGGCCACCCCCAGGTCGAGGACGGTGATGGTGCCGTCCGGGCGGACCATCACGTTCCGCGGCTTGAGGTCGCGGTGCACGATCGGCACCGCGTGGACGGCGGCGAGGACCGCGCACAGCTGCGCGGCGACGCAGACGGCCCACTCCCACGGGTACGGGTCGTTCTCGGCGAGGTGGTCGGCGAGGTCCGCGCCCTCCACGTACTGCATGACGAGGTACAGGTCCTCGCCGTCGCTGCCCGCGTCGTGCACGGTGACCAGGCCCGGGTGGTCGACCTGCGCGGTGACCCGGCATTCGCGCACGAAGCGGCGGCGCAGCTCGTCGGCGGCGGTCGCGGGCCCGGCGATGCCGGCGGGGTGCAGCAGCTTCACCGCGACCCGGCGGTCGAGCCGCCCGTCGTACGCCGTCCAGACCTGACCCATGCCGCCCTGGCCGATGACGGTGGCGAGCTCGTAACGCCCGCCGATGACGCGTCCGTTCACCTGCTGCCTTCGCCTTCCCGTCCGTCCTTGCGCAGCAGGTCGCTCAGCTCGTCGAGCTCGGCGCGGACCTGGTCGATGCGGGGCGCGGTGGGCGGTTGGTGGGGCTGGGCGGGGGCCGGCGGGGCGCAGATGTACGGGGCGGGGGCGCCGCTCGGCGTCGTCGCGACGGCGGAGCCGTCCGGTCCGTACGCGTACCCCAGCGGCCGGAACGGGGGCGGCACGGCTGCCGGCAGAGCGCGGCGGCGGTCGTAGTGCCGGATCTCCCCCACCAGGTAGTAGGCGACGGAACCGGCCCCCAGGGCCAGGATCGTGCCGACCCCGATGACCGCCTCCAGGTCGGAGGTCTCCTTCTCGCCCGTGATGCCCATGTACACGAAGAGAGCGGTGGCCACGACGAAGGCCAGACCGAAGAACACCCAGTCCCGCACCTTCTGCGTCAGGATCGCGAGACGCAGCATCGGCGCCCAGGCCAGGAAGCCGCAACTGAGCAGCGGGAGCGCGACGAAGAGGACGCGCAACGCGATCAGGCCACCGGAGGCGGGGCCGGGCGGCGACTGCGGCGACGGCCGCGGGGCCTGCGGGGGGCCGTACATCGGCTGCTGCTCCTGCTCGAACGGATCGGATCGGGTCGAGGACGAGCGTATACACCGTCACCGACAACGGTTCCGGGTTGTCCGGAACCGTTGTCGAACAGTTCAGGCCCGCGGCGGCCCGGACCGGACCGCGACGGTCCGGATCAGGGCGCGACCGTGCCGTCCGCCAGGCCGTCGTACAGGCCCTGGACGAGCTGTTCGCCGAGCCGGGAGGCCTGCCGCAGGGTCTCCTCGAACTCCGCGAGGGCGCGGAACCGCTCGCCGTACCGGCGCTGTTCGGCCAGGGGCAGGCGGGGCAGCTGGAGGCGGCGCACGTCGAGCCGGGTCGCGGTGGACGCGTAGCTGCTGGCCTGCCGGGTGTTGGCGGTGGCCCGGAGGAAACCGGCCAGGAACCACGGGTCGAGGGTCGCCGGGTCAGGGCGGAGAAGTTGGAGGTTGCGGCCGAGGGCGGCCCCCTCGGCGGGGGCGCCGACGACGCGGACCGCCGCGACGCCGCCGAGGACCGGGACGACGACGTCGCCGACGGCGAGGAGGACCGGTTCCTCGGGCGGGCCGTCGGGGAGCGTGCCGGTGGGCGGCTGGGCGGCGAGGACGTCATGGTCGGTGAGGACGGCGACGGGGGCGCCGGCGGGGGCCGTGCCCGTGCCGCCCGCGTGCAGCGTCAGGGCCCCGGCGCGCGCGAGTTCGCCGACGGTGGTCGTGCCGGCCGTGGCCGTGAGCCGGCCCGCCGTTCCGCCGACCGCCGTTCCGCCGACCGCCGTTTCGCCGCCCGCCGTGGCCGGGCCGGTCACGGGTGGCGGGGTCAGCTCGCGGGTCCGGTGCAGGGTCGCGGCGAGCCGCTCGCGGACCACGGCGAGCTGGGTCACGCCCTCGGCGGCGGCCGGGGGCGGGAGGTGGCGGGCGGGGGCGAGGTCGACGTCGTCGTCGAGGAGTTCGATGACGGGGACGGCGCGGCTCTCCCCGGGGGTCGCGACGACGGTCCCGTCCCGGTCGAAGGCCGTCCAGGCGTCCAGGACGACCGCGTGCACGGCCGGCCAGTCGAGCCGGTCCCTGCTGTCCCTGCCGTCCCTCCCCTGGCCGTCCCGGCCCTGGCCCGTGTGCTCGGACGCGGTGTCGACGAGGAGGAGTTCGGCCGGGGGACGCTCGCCCGCGACGGGCTTGCGCAGGACCCAGAGGTGGAGCGGGATGCCGTACGGGGGCGCGGCGCCGGCCGGGAGCGCGACGACGGCGCGGAGGGCGCCGCGGCGGAGCAGGTCGGCGCGGATCCGGCGGCCGGAACGGCGGGAGGCGGCGGCCGGCGGCATGAGGAGGACAGCGGTGCCGCCGGGGCGGAGACGGGCCAGGGCGTGCTGCACCCAGGCGAGCTCGGACTCCGTACGGGCCGGGAAGCCGTACTCCCAGCGCGGGTCGTAGGCCAGCTCGTCATGGCCCCAATTGCGTTCGTTGAACGGCGGGTGGCAGAGGACGGCGTCGGCGGCGAGCGCCGGGAACGCGTCGGCGCGGAGGCTGTCGCCGGAGCGGACGCGGATGTCGGCGTCGGTGGAGAGGGCCAGGCGGAGGGCGGTGAGCGCGGCGAGGTCGTGGTCGGCGTCCTGGCCGCAGACCGCGGCGGGCCACTCGACCGCGCTGAGCAGGCCGCCGGTGCCGGAGGCGGGGTCGAGGACGGTGAGCGGGGCACCGGTGCCGTCGGGGGCGGGGCGCTCCGTGCGGCCGGTCGCGAGGGCGGCCATCAGGGAGGCGGGGCCGGGCGGGGTCAGCGTGTACTGCCGGGGGTTGGCGTCGAGGTGACGGCCGAGCAGGAACTCGAAGGCCGGCCGGACCCCGCCGGTCTCCGCAGCGAGCTCGGCGACCCCGCGCAGGAGGGGGACGGAGGCGGACAGCGCGGCGGCGGTGGGGGTGAGGACGGGCCGCTCGGGGCCGAGGCGCTCGGTGAGCGTCTCCTCCAGGGCGACGGGGAGCACGCCCGTGAGCCGCTCGTCCGGGAGCGCGGCGAGCGCCGGCCAGGCCGCCGACCTGTCCCGTACGAGAAGGAGGGCGCAGCCCGCGTGGACGAGGGCGGTGGCGGCGCCGGCGGGGTGGCCCGCGATCTGCTGCCAGACGCGCTCGCGCAGCGGGACCTCGGCCAGTTTCCCCTGGTCGCGGAGCCATCGCTCGACCTCGGCGAGCGAGAAGGACGGGCTGGCCTCCGTGCCGCCCACGGGCTTGGGGAAGTCGGGGTGGCGGCGGCGCCAGTTGCTGACGGCGGCCCGGCCGACCCCCGCGAGCCGGGCGATCCCGGCGGCGGTCACCTCTGCCGAGCCCGCGTCCGTCGCGCCCGTGTCTCCTGCGCTCTCCTCTGGCACCTGACTCATCTCCCTGACTCGCCCGCGTCCACGTGCACGTCCACGTCCACGTCCTCGTGTGACATCGATCTTACTGCTGCACGCGCACGGCATCACTTCACAGCGTGAGCGGACTTCTTTTCCGTGAACCGTGTTGACTCGGTTCACAGGCTCTGCTGTGATTGACCCATCGCTTCAGACAGCTTCTCTGTCCGGGAGGACACACTCATGTCGTACGACACCCAGGTCCCGCCCGCCGCCCCGCGGCAGGCCATGCGCAACGGCCTCGGCACCGCGGCCCTGATCCTCGGCATCATCGGCACGCTCTCCGGCCTGATCCCGCTGCTCTTCTGGCTGGCCGGGACGCTCGGCGTCATCGCCCTGATCCTGGGACTCGTCGGCAAGGGACGCGTGAAGCGCGGCGAGGCGAACAACAAGGGCGTGACGCTCACCGGCGCGATCCTCGGCCTCGTGTCCCTGATCCTCGCGACGGTCGGCCTGATCATCACGGTCACGGCGGTCAGCGACGCGGTGGAGGAGATCGACAAGAGCATCAAGGACGCGGCGCCGCAGGACCCGACGAAGGCCGGGGGGTCGTCGGGCGACGCCGGGACCACCGACAAGGGGACGGCGGACAAGGGGAAGGGCCTGGCGGACGGCGACTCGTCGGTCTACGACGACAAGCTGAAGATCACGGTCTCGGACCCGAAGGCGTACACCGCGAGCGAGTACGCGGTCGGCCACACCAAGGGCAACAAGGCCTACCAGGTCACGGTCGTCGTCGAGAACGGCGGCACGAAGAAGTTCGACGCGGTCGGCGTCCTGCTGAGCGCGCGGGCCGGTGCCGAGGGCGTCGAGGCGGAGCAGATCTTCGACGAGAAGGTCGGCGCGGGCTTCCAGGGCTCCGTCCTGCCCGGCAAGAAGGCCACGCTCACCGTCGCCTTCGACACCCCGAAGGCCGCCAAGACCCTGAGCGTCGAGGTCAACCCCGGCTTCGACTACAACCCCTCGCAGTGGGAGCTGAAGCTCGGCTGACCCAGGCGGTCACCACGCAGCACGCAGCAGGCATCAGGCAGCAGGCATCAGGCAGCAACGCACCGCCAGGACCGGGGGCCCCACGGGGCCCCCTTCCCCGCTCTCGCCCCTCAGAGGGTGTGGCGGACCCACACGTTGGGCTCGACGTAGACCGCGTAGCCGCGCGAGGCCTCGCAGTGGACCGGGACGAGGGCCTTGTCGACCTCGACCGGACCGTCCGTGTCGAACGGCAGGCCCGTCCACTTCCGCCACTGCTCGACGGAGCCGCCGATCGTCATCGACGCCGGGGCCACCGCCTCGACGACACCGCCCGCGCGGACGTGGACGCGCAGCCACGGGTCGACCGGCAGGCCGTCGGACTCGCGGGTGCGGAAGGCGTACTCGTGGATGGAGGACTCGGCCTCCAGGTGCTTGCCGTTGGGGCGGACCGGGGCGACGAGCTCCGAGAAGCCGAGCCGCTTCACGTTCTCCCGCATGGCGGCGAGCATCCGGTGCGAGACGCCGTTGCCCAGCGCACTCGTGTCGACCGTGATCTCGATCGCGCTGACGGTGTCCGCCTCACGGCCGGCCCGCAGGTCGGAGAAGGCCCAGAGCAGCACCTCGTCCCAGCCGCGGGGCGGCAGCTCGCGGCGGCCGTCGACGTCCATCCGGAAGGGGACGCTGAAGCCGCGGGCGACGACCTTGCCCTCGGCGTCGGTGGCGACGAGGACGTACTCCGGCAGCTCGCGCACGATCCGGCCGATGTTCGCCCAGCCGACCGGGTCGTACATCATGAACTCAGGCCAGAGGTCGAGCATGCTCCACATCGGCCCTTCCAGCTCGGGACGGGCGGCGAGGGTCGATATGTTCAGGTCCATGCGAGCAGGATAAAGATCATTTTCGGGCGGACAAAACGATTTTCCGCCGCATTCCCCGGCCTTCCCGGCGATCCTCCGAACAGGCCGGTCCCCTACGGGAGTTTCTGCTGCGGGCAGCCGGCGAGCACCCGCTTCATCGCGTCCCGCTCGCCGCCGGTCACCCACACCTCGTACTTCTTCTTCACGGCGACCTGCCGGGCCACGTACGCGCAGCGGTACGCCTTGTTCGGCGGGAGCCAGGTCGCGGCGTCGCCGTCGGACTTGCGCCGGTTCGTCGACGCGTCGACGGCGAGGAGGTTGAGCGGGTCGTTGGCGAAGCGGCGGCGGGTGTCCGCGTCCCACTTCCCCGCGCCCTTCTGCCAGGCGTCGGAGAGCGCCACGACATGGTCGATGTCGACCTTGCTGCGCCCGCGGACGTACGTGACGGTCGTACCGGTGTACGGGTCGTCGGTGAGGGTGCCGGAGGCGACCTTGCAGCGGCCGTCCGTGAAGCGGACGCCGCTCAGGTCGCGCTTGAGTATGTCGTCGCGGGTGCCGCAGCCGTTGCCGTCGACGTCCGCCCAGGCCCGGCCGAACTTCTCCCGCTCGTACCCGGTCTTCGGGGCCCGGCCCTTGACGGTGAGGGTGTCCACGGCGGCGAGCGCGGACCCGCGCGCGGCGGGCCTGCCGCCGGAGCCGCCGCCGGGCGATCCGGACGAGGAGGAGCCGGCGCCGGTGCCGGGCGTGCAGGCGGCGGTCACCAGGGCGGTGACGGCGAGGGCGGTCGCGGTGAGGGTCTTTCGATACGTCAGCACCCTGGAATCCTAGGCTGGGTGGATTCGGGATGCTTCGTCCCCCGCGCCTCCCGGTTCGAGCTCCCCCTCGGGCGAACCGCGCTGCTGAACCACGTGAGGCTCCGACCTCCGAACCACCTGACGCTCCGACCTCTGAACCAGGTGACGCTCCGGCCTCACACCTTGCCGATGCCGAGGGTGTTCTCGGCGGGGAGCAGGCCGGAGCCGATCGCCGACAGCCAGGGGCCGCCGAGGAGTTCAGCGAGCCGGGCCGTGCCCTCGGGGCCGAGGGCGGCCCAGGGCGCGGCGGCCAGTTCGTCCGTCCGCAGCTCGACCTCGGCGCGCAGGGCGCGGCCCTCGTCGGTGACGGCCCCGTCCGCGTCCAGGACCCCGCGGGCGGTGAGGCGCTCGCGGGCGGCCGCCCACTCGGCCGCGCTCCAGCCCCGGCTCTCGAAGACCGGCTCGGGGGCGGCGCCGATCGCCGCGAAGGAGACGAGCGCCTCGACCGGGTCGAGCCCGGCGACGAGGAGCGCGGCGAGGTGCCCGTCGCCGCGGTGCTCGCGCAGGATCGTCGCGGCCTGCCAGAGGACGAGGTGCGGGGCCTCGGGCCAGGGCAGGGCGGCGTTGGCGGCGGCGAGGGGCCGCCCCTCCGTCCCGGCCGCCTCGGCGGCGCGGCGGGCGAGGGCGGCGGCCTCGGCGAGCTCGGGGCTCTTGACCGTGTCCTCACCGAGGACGGCCCGGTAGGTGCGGTCGACGGCCCGGAGTCGGGCGGCGAGTACGGCGGCGGGGTCGGCGGCGGGGACCTCGTCGGAGCCCTCCCCGACCCCCGGGACGTACCGCGCGACCATCGCGGGGCTGAAGCTGTAGAACGCCGAGGCCACCCGGGCCGGGCCGGGGGCGCCCAGCGGGGCGGAGCGCCAGGCGAAGTAGGAGGGCCAGCGCTCGGCGGTGTCGTAGCCGAGGGCCGCGGCCTCGTCGAAGGCCTCGGGGGCGTAGTCGAGCAGGGCGTGCAGCGGTTCGAGCAGGTGCCACATCTGACGTACGCGTCCGGTTTCCACAGCGGTCTCCCTAGTGATCGAGTACCGACCCACCCATCGACTTGTCACTGACTAGATTGCTCCCGCCTCGTGAACTTGTCAATGCCTAGATACCGGCTAGGCTGCTGCCATGACGAGCCGGAAGACCTACCACCACGGCGACCTGCGGCAGTCCGTCCTCGCCGCCGCCCTCGACGTGATCACCGCCGAGGGTCCCGGGGCGCTGAGCCTGCGCGATCTCGCCCGCCGCGCCGGCGTCTCCCACGCCGCCCCCGCCCACCACTTCAAGGACCGCGCCGGACTCCTCACCGCGATCGCCGCCGAGGGGTACGACCTCCTGGCCGCGGCCCTCGCCGGGACGCCCGAGCTGCGCGAACGCGGCGTGCGGTACGTGCGGTTCGCGGCGGACCACCCCGCCCACTTCCAGGTCATGTTCCAGCCGGAGCTGCTGCGCACCGACGACCCGGACCTCGTCGCCGCCAAGGAGCGCGCCTCCGCCGAACTCCGCGCGGGCGTGGCCGACCTGCCGGACGTCCCCGACGCTCGCGCGGCCGGCATCGCGGCCTGGTCGCTCGCCCACGGCTTCGCGACCCTGCTCCTGACCCGGAACATCACGGCGGCACTGGGCGACCAGGGCCCGGAGGAGTACTTCCGCTCCCTGACCGGCCTGCTCTTCACCGGCCAACTCACCACGGAATCGCGCGACTAGACGGCGCATCACGGCGACCACCCGGGAATACCCCGCGTCGGCCCGTAATTGACGCAAGCATGCACACGACGAACACCCTGCGCCGCTCCGCCATAGCCCTCCTCACCGCCGCCACCCTCGGACTGGCCCCGACCGCGCTCGCCGACACCGGCCACCAGGGCTCCTCCTGGCGCGCCGCCTGGGCCGCGTCGCCGCAGTCGCCGACCGCGCCCTTCACCGCCAACTGGTCCCTGCAGGGCTTCGACAACCAGACCGTCCGCCAGGTCGTCCGGGTCACCACCAGCGGCACCCGCGCCCGGATCGAGCTGACGAACCGCTACGGCTCCACTCCGCTGCGGATCGCGGGCGCGACCGTCGCCCGTACCGCCGAGGGCAGCGCCGTGCGCCCCGGCTCCGTGCGCCAACTCCGTTTCGACGGGCGGGCGTCCGTGACGATCCCCGCCGGCGGCACGCTCCTCAGCGACGCGGCGAACCTCCCCGTCGAGGCCTTCGAGTCGCTCACCGTCACCCTCTACCTGGCGGAGAAGACCGGCCCCGCCACCTTCCACCACATCTCCTCGGCCACCAGCTACCGGGCCGACGGCGACCGCCGCGCCGACCTGACCGGCGCCGCCTTCCAGGAGACCAGCGCCTCCTGGTACTTCCTCTCCGGCGTCGAGGTCACCGGCGGCCGCGAGTCCGGGCGCCGGAACGGCATCGTGACCTTCGGCGACTCCATCACCGACGGCGTCGGCTCCACGGTCGACGCCGACCGCCGCTACCCCGACGCGCTCGCCGAGCGCCTCGCCGAGGCCGGGCGTCCGCGCGCCGTCGTCAACCACGGCATCGCGGGCAACCAGGTCGTCAACGACACCACCTGGGCGGGCGAGAAGGGCCTCAAGCGCTTCCGGCAGGACGTCCTGGCGGAGCCCGGCGTCCGGACCGTGATCGTCCTCGAAGGCATCAACGACATCGGCGGCAGCACGACGACCTTCCCCGCCGCGCCCACCCCCGACGTCTCCGCCGCGCAGCTGATCGCGGGCCACCGCACGCTGATCCGCGAGGCCCACGCGAAGGGCCTCAAGGTCGTCGGCGCGACCCTCACGCCGATCAAGGGCTCGTCCTACAACACCCCGGCGAACGAGGCCAAGCGGGACGCCGTCAACGACTGGATCCGCACGTCCGGCGCGTACGACGCCGTCGTCGACTTCGACCGCACGGTCGCGGACCCGGCGGACCCGGACCGCATCCTCCCGGCGTACGACTCCGGCGACGGCCTCCACCCGAACGACGCGGGCTACGAGGCGATGGCCGGAGCGCTCGACCTCGACGAGCTCTGACGGAACCGGAAAGAAACGCGACCGGCCCCGGGCGACGAACGCCCGGGGCCGGTCGGGTCAGCGCGTCACGACCCCAGGATCGTCGTCAGGAACTCGCCCGTCCACGCGAGGAGTTCCCGCCCGACCACCGGCTTCCCGCCGATCTTGCCCGACGTCGGGCGCGGCACCAGGATCTGGTGGACCGCCGGCTTGATCACCGTCCGCGGGTAGAGGCGCTTCAGGCGCAGCTCCTGCGACTCCCTCAACTCCACGGGCGCGAAGCGGATGTTCGGGCCCTGGAGGACGATCTCGCCGACGCCGCACGCGCGCGCCAGCATCCGCAGGCCCGCCACCAGGAGCAGGTTCTCGACCGGCTCCGGGAGCTTGCCGTAACGGTCGGTGAGCTCCTCGCGTACGGCCCTGATGTCCTCCTCCGAGTTGGCGGAGGCGATGGAGCGGTAGGCCTGGAGGCGGAGCCGCTCGCCCGGCGCGTAGTCGTGCGGCATGTGGGCGTCGACCGGGAGCTCGATCTTGACCTCCAGCGGCGCCTCCTCCTCCACGCCGCCCTCCATCTGCGCCCGGTAGTCCGCGACCGCCTCGCCGACCATGCGGACGTACAGGTCGAAGCCGACGCCCGCGATGTGACCGGACTGCTCGCCGCCGAGCAGATTGCCCGCGCCGCGGATCTCCAGGTCCTTCATCGCCACGTACATGCCGGCGCCCATCTCGGTGTGCTGGGCGATCGTCGCGAGCCGCTCGTGCGCGGTCTCCGTCAGCGGCTTCTCCGGCGGGTACAGGAAGTAGGCGTAGCCGCGCTCGCGGCCACGGCCGACGCGGCCGCGCAGCTGGTGGAGCTGCGAGAGGCCGAAGTTGTCGCCGCGCTCCACGATGAGGGTGTTGGCGTTGGAGATGTCGATGCCGGACTCGACGATCGTCGTCGAGACGAGCACGTCGAACTTCTTCTCCCAGAAGTCGACGACGACCTGCTCAAGGGCCGATTCCGACATCTGGCCGTGGGCCGTCGCGATCCGCGCCTCCGGCACGATCTCGCGCAGCCGCGCCGCCGCCCGGTCGATCGAGTCGACCCGGTTGTGGATGTAGAAGACCTGTCCCTCGCGGAGGAGTTCGCGCCGGATCGCGGCGCCGATCTGCTTCTCCTCGTACGGGCCGACGAAGGTGAGGACCGGGTGCCGCTCCTCCGGCGGGGTGGTGATGGTCGACATCTCGCGGATGCCGGTGACCGCCATCTCCAGGGTTCGCGGGATCGGGGTGGCCGACATCGTCAGGACGTCGACGTTGGCGCGGAGCTTCTTCAGCTGCTCCTTGTGCTCGACGCCGAAGCGCTGCTCCTCGTCGACGATGACCAGGCCGAGGTCCTTGAACCTCGTCTCGGAGGAGAAGAGGCGGTGGGTGCCGATGACGACGTCGACCGAGCCCTCCCGCAGGCCCTCCAGGGTCGCCTTCGACTCGGTGTCGCTCTGGAAGCGGGACAGCGCCCGCACCTTCACCGGGAACTGCGAGTAGCGCTCGCTGAACGTGCCGAAGTGCTGCTGCACGAGGAGCGTCGTCGGGACGAGGACGGCGACCTGCTTGCCGTCCTGGACCGCCTTGAAGGCGGCCCGGACCGCGATCTCCGTCTTGCCGTAGCCGACGTCGCCGCAGATCAGCCGGTCCATGGGGACCGTCTTCTCCATGTCCTCCTTCACCTCGGCGATGGTGGACAGCTGGTCGGGCGTCTCCGCGTACGGGAAGGCGTCCTCCAGCTCGCGCTGCCACGGGGTGTCGGAGCCGAAGGCGTGCCCGGGGGCCGCCATCCGCGCCGAGTACAGCTTGATCAGGTCGGCGGCGATCTCCTTGACGGCCTTCTTCGCGCGCGCCTTCGTCTTCGTCCAGTCCGCGCCGCCGAGCCGGTGCAGCGTCGGGGCCTCGCCGCCGACGTACTTGGTGACCTGCTCCAGCTGGTCGGTCGGGATGTACAGCCGGTCGCCCGGCTGGCCGCGCTTGGCGGGGGCGTACTCGACGAGGAGGTACTCGCGGGTCGCGCCCTGCACGGTCCGCTGGACCATCTCGACGTACCGGCCGACGCCGTGCTGCTCGTGCACGATGTAGTCGCCGACCTCCAGGGTCAGCGGGTCGATGGTCTTGCGGCGCTTGGCCGGCATCCGCTGGCCGTCCTTGCCGGCCGCCTTCTGGCCGGACAGGTCGGTCTCGGTGAGGACGGCGAGCTTGAGCGCCGGGTCGACGAAGCCGTAGTCGATGGAGCCGGTCGACACGTGCACGACGGACGGGGAGATCTCCGCCAGGTCCGCGTCGAGACGGGCGGCGATGCCCTCGCCGCCGAGGACCTCGACCGTGCGGGTCGCGGGGCCGTGGGCCTCCGTGACGTAGACCGTGCGCCAGCCGTCGGCCAGCCAGCCCTTGGTGTCGGCGAGCGCCCGGGCGGTGTCGCCGCGGTACGACTCCGGGGCGTGCATGCCGAGGGTGAGGGTGTCGCCCTCCCCGGAAACGATCTCGTCCGCCGCGAACGGCGACACCGACCACCAGGCGATGTCCAGCTCGCGCGCCCGGTCCCGGACGTCCGCGATCCCCCACAGGGAGGCCGCGCCGACGTCGATCGGGGCCTCGCCGCCGCCGGCGGTCGCCGCCCACGAGGCCTGGAGGAACTCCTGGCTCGTGGCGACGAGGTCCGAGGCCCGGGTCCGGACCCGCTCCGGGTCGCAGACGACGGCCATGGCGCCCTTCGGTAGCACGTCGAGCAGCAGCTCCATGTCGTCGACGAGAACCGGGGCGAGGGACTCCATGCCCTCGACCGCGATGCCCTCCGCGATCTTGTTGAGGAGCTCGCCCAGCTCGGGGTGCTCCTCGGCCAGCGCCCTGGCCCGCTCCCGTACGTCCTCGGTGAGGAGCAGCTCGCGGCAGGGCGGCGCCCACAGGCCGTGCTCGGCGACTTCGAGGGAGCGCTGGTCCGCCACCTTGAAGTAGCGGATCTCCTCGACGTCGTCGCCCCAGAACTCGATGCGGAGCGGGTGCTCCTCGGTGGGCGGGAAGACGTCCAAAATGCCGCCGCGGACGGCGAACTCGCCGCGCTTCTCGACGAGCTCGACCCGGGAGTACGCGGCGGCCGCGAGGCCTTCGACGATCTCGTTCAGATCCGCGCTCCGGCCGCTGCGCAGCGCCACGGGCTCCAGGTCGCCGAGCCCCTTGACCTGCGGCTGGAGCACGGAGCGGATGGGCGCGACGACCACGCTGACCGGGCCGGCGGCCGGGTCGTCGTCGCGGGGGTGCGCGAGGCGGCGCAGCACGGCGAGGCGGCGGCCGACGGTGTCGGAGCGGGGCGAGAGCCGCTCGTGCGGGAGGGTCTCCCAGGAGGGGTACTCGACGACCGTGTCCGGGTCGAGCAGCGAGCGCAGCGCGGCGGCCAGGTCCTCGGCCTCCCGCCCGGTCGCCGTGACGGCGAGGACCGGGCGCCCGGAGTCGCGGGCGAGCGCGGCGACGGCGAACGGCCGCGCGGCGGCGGGCCCGACCAGGTCGACGTGCGGGCGGTTCCCGTCGGCGGCGGCCTTCACCGCCTCGGCGAGGGCCGCGTCCTTGACGACTACATCAAGCAGGCCGTGCAGGCTCATGGAGCTTCCATCCCGGGTTCGGAGTACGGGGGCGGGCAACGCGAACAGCCCGACACGTGTCACGGGCCGGGGTGGTGCCGGGCGCGTACGGCCCGGCTAGGGACCAGCCTACGACGTGCCACTGTCACTCGCCCGAAGGAAAGGGGCCACTCGGGAGGGTGACGGGAGCCTGTGCCCGGTACCGGTCGCCGCGCATGGGATGCAGGAGCCGGCTCCCGGTCGGCTCATCGCAGCAGTGCGGCCCCGATGGACCTGGCAGGGTCCACCGGGGCCGCACTCCCCCGTTGCCGTCCCGCGACCGCTACTCGCTCGCGATCGCGTTCAGGACGTTCATGCGGCCGGCGCGGAAGGCCGGGACCAGGGCCGCGAAGAGGCCGACGAAGGCCGAGCCGACGAAGACGGTGAGGATCGTCGGCCAGGGGATCTCCAGGACGCCGAGGCCCTCCAGGGCCAGCAGCTTCTGGGCGGCCGTACCCCAGCCCATGCCCAGGCCGAGGCCGAGGAGGGCGCCGAAGAGGGCGATGACCACGGACTCCAGGCGGATCATGCGGCGCAGCTGGCGGCGGGAGAGGCCGATGGCCCGCATGAGGCCGATCTCGCGGGTCCGCTCGACGACCGAGAGGGCCAGGGTGTTCACGACGCCCAGGATGGCCACGACGATCGCGAGGGCGAGGAGCCCGTACACGATGTTGAGGAGCTGGCCGACCTGGTCCTTGAGGTCCTCCTTGTAGTCGGCCTGGTTGCTGGCCTTGTACTGGGGGTAGGGCGCGAGGGCGTCCTTGACCGCCTCGTACGCCTGGGTCTCCTGGCCCTCCTTCGCGCTGGCGAGGATCAGCAGGCTCTTCGGCATCCGGTCGGCGGGGACGTACCGGGCGACGGTGGAGACGTCGGTGTACATCGCGCCGTTGTCGACCTGGCCGGTGTCCGCGGTGATCGCCGCGACCTTGAGCTTCGCCTTCCCGCCGCCCGTGAAGGCGACGGTCAGCACGTCGCCGACCTTCACGCCGTGCTCGGTGGCGTAGTCGCTGCCGACGGACATGGCGTCCTTGCCATACGCGTCGGCGAGCGTGCCGGAGGCCGTCTCCCGGCGGAGGTCCTGCATGTACGTCGGTTCGGTGGCGGCCAGGTCGGCCGTCGTCGTCCGCCCGCGCGTGTCGGTGACCTTGGCGTCGACCCACTTGTACTCGGTGACGTGGTCGAGGCTGGTGACCTTCTCCAGAGCGGCCTGCGCCTGCGGGACGATCGGCTGGCCGGTGCCGGACTGGACGATGAAGTCGGCGCCGACGGAGCGGTCCAGCTCGTCGGTGGCCGAGGCGACCATCGAGGAGCCGACCACCGAGAGGCAGGCGACGAGGGCGAGGCCGATCATCAGGGCGGCGCCGGTGGCGCCGGTGCGGCGCGGGTTGCGCAGGGCGTTGCGCTCGGCCATCCGGCCGACCGGGCCGAAGACCCGCAGGACGACGACGCCGAGGGCGCGGACCACACCGCCCGCGAGGAGCGGGCCGATGACGATGAAGCCGAGGAGGGAGAGGACGACGCCGAGGCCGAGCCAGAGGGAGCCGGGACCGGCCTCCTCGGCGCGGGTCGCGGCCCACAGGGCGGCGGCGCCGGCGGCGGTGAGGGCGAGGCCGAGCCCGCCCCGGACGCGTCCGGCCTTCCCGTCGGCGGGGGTGCCGGCGTCGCGGAGGGCGGCCATCGGGGAGACCTTGCCCGCCCGGCGGGCCGGGATGTAGGCGGCGAGGACGGTGACGACGATGCCGAGGGCGAGGCCGACGACGGGGGTCGTCCAGGCGACGGTGAGGTCGCGGGTGGAGAGCTCCATGCCCATCGAGGACATGAGCTTCATGAGGCCGACGGCGAGGCCGACGCCCGCCGCCACGCCGGCGACCGAGCCGACGATGCCGAGCAGCAGCGCCTCGACGAGGACGGAGCGGTTGATCTGCTTGCGGCTGGAGCCGATGGCCCGCATGAGGCCGATCTCGCGGGTGCGCTGGGCGACCAGCATGGAGAAGGTGTTGACGATGAGGAAGATGCCGACGAGGAAGGCGATCCCGGCGAAGCCGAGCATCGCGTACTTCATGACGTCGAGGAAGCCGGCGACGTCCTCGCGGCCCGCGTCGGCGGCCTCGGCGGCGGTCTGGAGCTTGTAGCCGTCGCCGATGGCGGCGGCGATGTCCGCCTTCAGCGCGTCATCGCTGACACCGGGCTTGGCGTCGGCCTGGACCTGCGTGAACAGGCCTTCCTTGCCGAGGAGTTCGCGCTGCGCGGTGGCGGTGTCGAAGTACACGAGGGTGGCGCCGGGGTTGGTGACCTTGAAGTCGACGATGCCGGAGATCTTCGCGGTGAAGTCGCCGTCGACGGCGATGGTCCGCAGCTCGTCGCCGATCTTCAGGCCGTGCTTCTCGGCGGTGGCGCCGTCGACGACCACGTCGGTGGGGCCGCGCGGCTCGTGGCCGTCGACGAGCTCCACCGAACGGAGCTCGTTGGGGCTCCAGTTGAGGGCGATGGTCGGGGCGCCGCTGGTGGGCCCGACGTTCTTGTCGTCGGCGTCGACGACGGTGACGCTGGTGGAGGCGATCGCGCCCACCGCGGCCTGGACGCCCTCCGTCTTCCTGACCTGCTCGACGAGCGAGGCGGGGAGGGACTCGGGGCGGCCGGTCTGCGGGGACTCGTCGGCGGCGGCGGCGCCCTTCGGGCTGACGCTGACGTCGGATGCGGTCGACGCGAAGAGCTTGTCGAACGTCGTGTTCATCGTGTCGGTGAAGACGAGCGTCCCCGAGACGAACGCGACGGAGAGGAGGACGGCGACGGCGGAGAGCGCCATGCGTCCCTTGTGCGCGAGGAAGTTGCGCAGGGAGGTCTTGAGGACGGTCATGACGTCCGCCCGCGCGCGTCGAAGTCCTTCATCCGGTCGAGGACGGCGTCGGCGGTGGGCCGCTCCATCTCGTCCACGATCCGCCCGTCGGCGAGGTAGAGGACCCGGTCGGCGTAGGAGGCGGCGACCGGGTCGTGGGTGACCATGACGATCGTCTGCCCCAGCTCGTCGACGGACTGCCGCAGAAAGCCGAGGACCTCGGCGCCGGCCCGGGAGTCGAGGTTTCCGGTCGGCTCGTCACCGAAGATGATCTCGGGCCGGGCGGCGAGCGCGCGGGCCACGGCGACGCGCTGCTGCTGACCGCCGGAGAGCTGGTTCGGCCGGTGCTTGAGGCGGTCGGAGAGGCCGACGGTGTCGACGACCCGGCGCAGCCACTCGGCGTCCGGCTTCCGCCCGGCGATGTCCATCGGGAGCGTGATGTTCTCGATGGCGCTCAGGGTCGGCAGCAGGTTGAACGCCTGGAAGATGAAGCCGATCCGGTCCCGGCGAAGCTGCGTGAGCTTCTTGTCCTTGAGCCCGGTGATCTCGGTCTCGTCGAGGTGGATCTCGCCACTGGTGACGGTGTCGAGCCCGGCGAGGCAGTGCATCAGGGTCGACTTGCCGGAGCCCGAGGGACCCATGATCGCGGTGAAGCGGCCACGGGCGATGTCCACGTCGACGGCGTCCAGCGCGACGACCCGGGTCTCCCCCGTGCCGTACGCCTTCACGACCTGCCGCGCCCGAGCGGCGACGGCCGTTCGCCCTCCAGTACCCCCGTGCCTGGGGATGGTCACAGCCGAAGTCACGGTCTTCTCCTAGAAGTGGGATGGAGCAGTGGGTGGGTTTGTAAGTTCAAGTTAAGAAGCAAGAACGGGACTTCTCCTCCTCCGCCGGTACGAACGACCCCTGGCCCGTATGGGGGAGAGGCCCCTAGGGGTTCCTACGACCGTGGTCCCAGTGAGACCCTGACCGCGAACATTTAGGTGTACGAAGAAAGGAATCTCGCGGTGACCGAGCCGTCCACGCCACCGGCAGGAGCGGACGGGACCGGAACCCCGGTCACCACCGCATCCCCCACCCCCCGCACGGCCGCACGCCGAGGCCCCGTCGTGGCCGCGCTCATGCTCGGCATGGGGCTCGCCGCGATCGACGGCACGATCGTCTCCACCGCCGTCCCCCAGATCGTCGGCGACCTCGGCGGACTCGCCGTCTTCTCCTGGCTGTTCTCCGGCTACCTGCTCGCGGTGACCGTGACCCTGCCGGTGTACGGGAAGCTCAGCGACACCTTCGGCCGCAAGCCCGTCCTCATCGCCGGGATCGTCCTCTTCCTCATCGGCTCCCTGCTCTGCGCCGCCGCCTGGAACATGGCCTCGCTCATCGCCTTCCGCGTCGTCCAGGGCCTCGGCGGCGGCGCACTCCAGGGCACGGTCCAGACGATCGCCGCCGACCTGTACCCGCTGAAGGAACGCCCGAAGATCCAGGCACGGCTCTCCTCCGTGTGGGCCGCGTCCTCCGTCGCGGGACCAGCGGTCGGCGGCCTGCTCGCCGGGTACGCCGACTGGCGCTGGATCTTCCTCATCAACCTGCCGATCGGCCTCGTGGCGCTCTGGCTGGTCACCCGCCACCTGGTGGAACCCGCACGCCCGGAGCCGCGCACCCGGCCCCGTATCGACTGGGCGGGCGCGTGCGCCGTCTTCGCGACGGGCGCGCTGCTCATCACGGCGCTGGTGCAGGGCGGGGTGGCCTGGCCCTGGCTGTCGGCGCCGTCCCTCGCCCTCCTCGGCGGCGCCGCCGCCTGCGGCGCGCTGACCGTCCTCGTCGAACGGCGGGCGGCCGAACCGATCATCCCGGGCTGGGTCTGGCGCCGCCGCACGATCGCCGCCGTGAACCTGTCCCTCGGCGCCCTGGGCTTCCTCATGGTCGCTCCGGCGGTCTTCCTGCCCACGTACGCGCAGTCGGTCCTCGGCCTCGGCCCGATAGCCGCCGGTTTCGTGCTCTCCACCTGGACGGTGAGCTGGCCCGTCACGGCGGCGCTCTCCAACCGGATCTACACCCGCATCGGCTTCCGCCTGACCGCCGTCCTCGGCATGTCGGCGGCACTGCTCCTGCTCCTCGCGTTCCCGTTCCTGCCGTACCCCGGCCAAGCGTGGCAGCCGGCCCTGCTGATGTTCCTGCTCGGCGGCGCGCTCGGAATCTTCCAACTCCCGCTCATCGTCGGCGTGCAGGCGACCGTCCCGTACGAGGAACGCGGCACGACCACCGCCTCCGTCCTCTTCTGCCGCCAGGTCGGCCAGAGCGTCGGCGCGGCCCTCTGCGGCGCGGTCGCCAACGCGGTCCTCGCCTCCCGCCTCGGCGGCTTCGGCGACCTCGACGCCGTCGCCGAAGCCCTCAAGAACCCGGCGGAGGAAGCCGCCGACCAGCTGCGCAGGGCGGTCGACGCGGCGGTCGACTACGTCTACCTGGGCGCGGCGGGGGCGGCGGCGCTGGCGCTCCTGGCCCTGGTGACGCTGGCGCCGCGCCGCTTCCCGGTGCTGAAGGAAGCGGCGGGCGAGGAGGACTGACGGGGGCGGCGTCAGTCTGCGGAGACGAAGATCGCCGCGAGCACGGGGAAGAGGAGCGTCAAGATGCCACCGCAGAAGACCAGGACGACGCCCAGGACCCCGTCCAGCAGGTGCTGGAACGGCGAGCTCGGCACCATCGCGTCCGCCGGGTCCTCCGGCGGGTAGAACACGGTGATCGCGGGGGCGAACCCGTTGTGCAGCAGGCAGCGGTACGTACCGGTCGCGTCCGGGTAGATGTACGCCCCTCGGGACGTGGCCGGAGTGGCGGTCACCATGACGCCGTTCTGGAACAGCCAGCGCTCCCGCCGCGCGCGGAGCAGGCCGAACAGACCCGCCCACAGCCCCAGCCAGGCGAGGCCCCCGATCAGGACGGTGATGAGCACCAGCATCCACTCACCCAGCACGCCGGCCACCACGCAGACGGCGACGAGCACCAGCAGGTGCGCCAGCACACCCCGCCACATCCGGCGACGGAACCTCGACTGCCAGGTGGGCGCGAGCGAACGGACCAGGGCGAACGGAGCCCCGTCGACGTCGTCGCTGTCCGTCCGCTTCGCCAGGATCTCGTTGACCCCGTCGGCGAGGGCGACGGCCGCCGTCGGGTCCACGTCGTCGATCCGATGGACACGGGGAGTCTCCCCGGCCCGCGCCCGCAGCTCGATCAGAACCGAGCTGCCCTCGGCGCGGACCCGGCCCAACCCGTCGGGGGTGAAGGTGATCTGCTCTTGTGGGAGGTCCAGGACGAGGCCGATGTCATCGACGGACAGAACGGCCCCGCCCCGGCCTCTGAGTACCGGGAGGGAGGATATGGAGATCGACATGGACGTGATCGTAGGCCGCCCCCCGCGCGTACAGGCAGGGCTTGTACGCGGGTGGAGGTGACCGATTACGCGCGCGGAGCGCGTACCACCCAGGCCCGGGCGGCTGCCCACGCCGGGCGACGCGCTCGCGGAGGGCGGCCGGGGGCTGGTGCTCGTCGACGGGCTCGCGGACCGGTGGGGGTGGCGCCCGAGGCTCGGGGCGCCGGGGAAAACGGTCTGGGCGGAGTTCACCCTCGCGTAGCGGCATCGGCCGGAGCCGCGCCCCGCCGACCCCGCCGACCCCGCAGCGCCACCGGCAACAGCGGGATCACCGCGAGGAGTTCCCCCACCCCGCCCGTCCACAGGGCCGTACGGACGCCCGCGTACTCGCCGAGCAGGCCGCCCGCCAGGGCGCCCAGGGGCATGGCGCCCCAGACGACGAAGCGGACGGTGGCCGTGACGCGGCCGAGGAGGGGGGCGGGGGTGACGCGCTGGCGGAGGGCCACCGAGCTGATCTTGAAGGTCATGAAGGCGGTCCAGCCGAGGCCCTGGAGCGCGCAGGCCACGGCGTACCGCCAGTCCGCGTGGAAGAACGGCAGCGCGAGCAGCCAGAGCGCCCCGCTGACGACCACGGAGGCGCACATCGCGCGCCCCTGGCCGAGACGGGCGGCCACCTTGGTGGTGAGCAGACTGCCGAGGAAGCCGCCGACCGCCTCCGCGGTGAACACGAGCCCGCACAGGAACGGCGACAGGCCCAACTTCCCTGCCAGCAGCACGAGAAGCATCGACGTGCCGATCGTGCCACAGAGGTTGGAGATCGCGGCGGTGAGCGTCAGCGCCCGCAGCAGCCGGTCGCGGAACACGAACCGCAGCCCCTCGGCGATCTCGTCCCGCAGCCGGGCCCCCGGACGCGGCTCGGGCTTGGGGTCGGGGCGGCGGATCCGGGAGAGCAGGAGCGCGGAGGCGAGGAAGCTGAGCGCGTCGACGGCGAGCGCCACCGGGGCCGTCACCGCCGCGACGAGCGCGCCGCCCGCGCCGGGACCACCGGCCGCCGTGACCGTGCGGGACGCTTCGAGGGCCACGTTCGCCTCCACCAGCCGGTCCTCGTCGACGAGTCGGGGCAGTTGGCTCTGGTACGCGATGTCGAAGAACGCCGTCAGGACGGACAACCCGAAGGCCACGCCGTACAACTGAGCCAACGTCAGGACGTCGAGCCAGGCGGCGAGCGGCAGGGTCGCGAGGAGCGCGGCCCGGCCGACATCCCCCGCGATCATGACCCGGCGGCTGCGCATCCGGTCCACCCAGGCCCCGGCAGGCAGCCCGAGGAGCAGGAAGCCCAGGTACTCGCACATCACGAGCAGCCCCGCCTCGAAGGGGGACGCGCCGAGCGGGCCGATCGCCACGAGGGGCAGGGCGAGGGCGGTGACGGCCGCACCCGCCTGGCTGACGGTGTCGCCGATCCACAGCCTGCGGAAGTCCGGCAGCCGGAAGAGCCGGGGGCGGGGAGTGGACCCGGGGGAGGTGGTGGTGGCGGCGGTGGTGGCGGTGGTGGTGGTCATGTCGGCGAACATCACCAGCCGCCGCCCGGCCCTGCCATTGTTTTAGTCTGGGCGAAAAGCTCACGAGGGGGTCCGTGGTCCGGTGGGAGACATACGGTTCGGGGTCGACGACCTGGCACAGCTCCGGTTCGCCGTGTCGCCGCTGTGGGAGACGATCGCCGCCCTGCGGGCCAGCGCCGACCCCGGGCGTCACGCCCTCCATCTCCCCTGGATCAAACAGGCGTTGACGGTCGGCCGGGAGCGCACCGACCTGCTCCCGCACCTGGCCGAGCTCGAAGCCCTCGCCCCTCCCCCGCGCTGCCCGCTCGCCGAGATCGAGGAGGAGCTCGCCGCCCTCACGGAGCGGCCCGAGCGCGTCGCGCCCGTTCTCGCCTGGTGGGAGGCGGGGGTACGCCCGCACTGGCCCCGGATACGGGCCGTCCTGGAGGCCGACCTGGCCTACCGCACGCGGCAGCTCGCCGAGGACGGCATCCAGGAGGTCTTCGCCCACCTCCACCCGAGCCTGCGGTGGTCGGACGACCGGCTGAGCTGGACGGGCCCGCCCGTCGGCCGGCTCACCCTGGACGGGGGCGGGATCACCCTCGCCCCGAGTGCGTTCACGGCCCGCTGCGTCCTGCTCCCCGGGCGGCCCGCCGGGCCCGGCCGGAACGGCACCCCGCCCTGCCTGGTCTATCCCTCGCGCGGCGTCGGCACCCTGTGGGAGCGGCGGGCGGAGCCGGGCGACGGGCTCGCGCGGCTCCTCGGGCGCAGCCGCGCCGGGCTCCTCGGCCGTACGAGCACCCCGACCACGACCACCGGTCTCGCCCGGCAGACCGGACTGAGCCCCGGCGCGGTCTCCCAGCACCTCGCGGTGCTCCGCGACGCGGGCCTCGTGACCGGGCACCGGTACCGGCGCGAGGTCTACTACCGGGCCAGCGAACTCGGCCTCGCGCTGCTCGAACGCACCCCCTAGGGCCCTTACGGCTCCTAGGGCCCTTACGACTCCGCGGGCTCCTCGGGCTTGCGCGGCAGCGTGAGGCAGAACGGGTGCCCGGCCGGGTCCAGGACGACGCGCCACAGGTCGGGGCGGGGCTGGTCGGCGGGCACGGTCGCGCCCCACTCCACGAGCCGGGCCGCCGCCTCGTCCAGGTCGTCGACGTCGAAGTCGAGGTGCAGCTGCTGCGGCACGTCCCGGCCCGGCCAGGTCGGGGCCCGGTAGCCGTCGACCCGCTGGAAGCCCAGGAAGAGGCCGGACGCCCCCGGCCCCCGGGCGAGGCCCGCGAACTCGGCGTCCGACCGCTCGTGGAGCGGCAGGCCGGTGGCCCGGTGGTAGAAGTCGGCCAGGGCCAGAGGGTCGGCGCAGTCGAGCGTGACGGCGGTCAGCTTCAGATACATGGAGGGGAACACTAGTCCGGCCGTCCGAACCCCTGCGAGCCGAATTACCCGGCGTCCGGCCCCTGTTGAGAGTCAGGGGCGGAGGACTCGCCGTCGTCCTCCGGCGCCGGCGGCGCCACCCGCCCCGTCAGTGCCGCGAGCGAGTTCCGGATGTGCTCCATGTGCCCGTGGATCTCGTCCCGGGCCTCCTCGTGCTCCCGCAGCACCCGCTCCGTCTCGCGCTCGGCCCGCTCCCCCTTCATCCGGGCCTCGGCGAGCACCTCCTCCGCGCGCGCCTCCGCGTCCTCCTGGCCGTGCCGGGCCTGCTCCTCGGTCTCCGCCAGGGCACGCTGCGCCTCCGCGAGCCGCTGCTCCCCGGCGGCCACCAGCTCCTCGTGGCGCGCGTCCAGGTCGGCCGCCTTGCCCTCCGCCGTGCGCTCGGCCTCGTCCCGTACGGCCGTCTGCTCGGCGCGCTGCTCCGCGAGGAGCTCCGCCGCCCGGTGCTCGGTCTCCTCGAAGACCTCCCGCGCCGCGGACCGCTGCTCCTCTGCCTCACGGCCCGCGTCCGTCGCCAGCTCCTCGGCCCGCTCGCGCGCGGTCGTCAGGGTCGCGCGGGCCGCCGACTCGGCCGCCGTCCGGACGCCCTCCGCGTACGCCCGGGCCGACTCCGTCGCCTCCCGGCCCGCCGCATCGGCCGCCTCCGCGAGGGCCTGCGCCTCGGCCTCCGCGGCGCGGACGAGCGTCTCGTCCTCCTCCTCGGCCATCGCCAGGATCTTCCGGGCCCGGTCACTCAGCGCCTCGTACCGCTGCGGTTCGAGCGCCTCCACGGCCTCGCGCAGCCGCGCCGCCTCCGCCTCCATGTCTTTCGCGAGGACGGTGAGCCGCGCCGCCCGCTCCCACGCCCCGTCCCTCTCTTCGGAGAGCGCGGCAAGGTGCCGGTCGACCTGCTCGGGGCGGTATCCGCGCCCCCGTCCGACAGCGAAATTCATCCCTGACGCCCCTTCCCTGTGACCCCAACGGCCCGAACGTCCAGGATGCGCCATCAGAACGGACAAAAGGCGCCCAACGTGGATACACGTCGAGCGCCTTTCATCACATTCTGTCCAACTGTGCCTACTGTGCCTACAGAAGTACCTACAGAAGGACCTACAGAAGGCCGTCCCACATCTGCTCGAGCAGCACGGACCACCAGTTCTCCGGCGACGACAGCGCCGCCGGGTCCAGCATCGCCAACTGCGCCTGGAAGTCGACCGTCCAGCGGCCCGCCTGCTCCGGGTTGAGCCCGAAGCGCAGCCGCCACATCCGGCCGAGCAGCGCCATCGAGCGCGTGAACTCCGGCAGCCCCGAGTTCACGAACTGCGGCGGCACCGACTGCCCGCCCGGACCGGCTTCCACCGGCACCGCCACGATGTGCGCGGTCCCGTACTGGACGCAGATCGCCCGCCCGAAGTCCGAACCGAGCACCAGGTACGAGCTCGCGTCCGGCGCCGGCTGCACCTGCCGCTGCGCCGCCAGCTCCGCGAGCGTCGGCACCACCGGCACGGCGGGCTGCGCCCAGAAGAACGGACCGAAGTCCGCCGGCAGCCCCGCCCACACCAGCGTCCGCGCCACCAGCTCCGGGACGCCCTGCCGGGACACCGCGTGCTGGTCGAAGCGGAGGATGCCGGGACCGAACGCCCCCGCCAGCTCCTGCGCGATCGCCTCCGGCGGGACCGGCGGCGCCGGCTGCACCTGCGGCAGCGGAGCCCGCACCGGCGCCGGACGCGCCGGGCCGTCCGCGACCTGGTGCAACTCACCCTGATGGGTGAGGAGTTGCCGCATGCCCTGCTGCCGGCCCGCGTGATCACGGCCGTACGGGGCGATGCTCGTGATCCGCGCCTGCGGCCACGTCTCCCGAATCATCCGCGCGCAGTAACCGCCCGGCAGCTCACAGGACTCCAGCTCCGTGTGCAGTTCGAGCACCTGCTGCGGCGGCACGTTCATCGCGCGCAGCTCGTGCAGGATCTGCCACTCCGGATGCGGGGTGCCCGGCGCCGAACGCCGGATGATCTGCGCCTCGGAACCGTCGGGCGCGCGGTAGCGCAGCACCGCCTGGTAGCCGGGACCGACCGTCGGCTGACCCGCCGGCTGCGGATACCCGTACGCCGGAGGCACCGGCCCGGGACCGGGCGGCGGCGTCTGCCCACCGGAAACCGGCGGCGGCGGAGCCGGCGGACCCGGAGGCGGCGCCATCGCCGGACCACCCGGACCGGGGTGCGCCAGCATCGTGGCCGCGTGCGCGATACCGCCCGCGGGCGTCCCGCCGGGCACGCCCGGCGGCGGCGGCGGGGGCGGCGGAGGCGCGCCCGGACCACCCTGACCCGGGTGCGCCAGCATCGTCGCCGCCTGGTGCACGGGCTGCGGCGGCGTCGGCGGACCGGGAGGGGTCGGCGGACCGGGAGGACCGGGGGGACCGGGGGGACCGGGAGGCTGGAGCCCCTCGGGCCCCAGCTGCGAGACCAGCTGCGTCGGTACGTACGCGGGGGCGCCCGACCCGCCGGGCACGCCCGGCGCGCCCGGCGGCGGAGGCGGCGTCGCCGGACCGCGCCCGCTCTTCGGCGGCAGCGCGGCCTTGCTCGTCGCGGCGTCCGCGATGTCCCCGGCACCCGGCGCGCGGGGCGCGGGCGGCGGAGGCGGCGGCACACCGGGCCCGCCCGCCTGCACCGGCGGAACCGGCGGCGCGGGCTGGGCCGGGGGCACGGGCTGGGCCGGGGGCACGGGCTGGGCCGGGGGCGCCACCGGAGCCGACGGCGGCGGCGCGGCCGGGTCGAGCCGCGGGGCCACCGCGGTCGGGGGCAGCGCGCTGCCCCCCTTCATCAGGGCGGTCGGCGCGTCGGCACCCACCAACGGGGGCGGGGTGTCCTCGTCGTCCGTCCCCGACAGCGGCGGCGCGAACACGGTCGCGGGCAACGGCACCGCCCCGTCCGCACCACCGGAACTCGCGTTCGCGTCAGCCCACGGACTCGCCGCGGGAGCGGGAGCGGGGGTCGGGATCGGGGTCGGAGTGGGTACGGGAGCGGGCGGAACCGGCGGAGCCACCGGAGCAGCGGGAGCCGCCGGAGCGGCCGCGACCGGAGCCGTCGGCTCATCCACACCGGCACCGGCCGAAGCCGCCACCGAAGCGGAAGCCACCGCATCCGCATCCGGCACCGGGACCGAAGCCACCGCGTCCGAAGCGTCGTCCACCGGCGCGGACGAACTCTCGCCCTCCTGCGACGCGTTCGGCCGCTGCGGCAGCCCGATCTTGTCCGCCGCGTCCTGCAGCCACTCGGGCGGACTCAGCAGGAAGGACGTCTGGTTCAGATCGATCCGGGCCGGCTGCGGCGCCGCCGGAGCGGCCGCCTCCTCCGGCGACCCGTACTCCTCCTCGTACCGCCGGATCACCTCGCCGACGGGCAGCCCCGGCCACAGCGTGGCCTCGCCGCTGTCCCGTGCGATGACCAGCCGCTGGCGCCCGCCGTCCGAGACCGGACCGCCCTGGCGGTCCTCCGCCCAGACCACGAAGCCCAGCTCGAACTCCCGCACCCGCACCTCGCGGTGCTGGTACGCCGGCAGGTCGCCGTTGATCCATTCCTCGGCGCGCTCCTGCGCCTGCGCGAACGTCACCACAGCCAGCTCACTCCCCTACCGCGACCACGGGCACGGCGCGCGCGAAGCCGCCGTCCACCATCAGGTTCGCCACCGTCTCCAGCTCCGGCGGATTGCCGGCGAGGCGCTGCAGGAACACGTCGAAGTCCTCGCCGCAGGGCAGCAGCAGCCGCTCCACCCGCTCGGCCACCGTCCAGCCCGCCGCCTCCGGCCCGGAGTCCCGCGCGTCGTCGTACGCGCAGAACCACACCGAGCCGATCGCGTCGCCCCGGACCTTCACCGCGACCAGACCGCCCTGGACGAAGGCGACGCCCAGGTAGTCCTTGGTCAGGTGGTCCCGCAGACACTTGTTGACGTAGACGAGGTCGTTGACCCCCGCCTGCTCCCGCACCGTGAAGAAGGGCTGGTCGACCAGGAGCCCCAGCTCCGCGTCGAGCGCCGCGCCCACCGGGGCGCACCCGCCCGCCGCCTTCAGGAACGAGCGGTACGCACCGGGCAGCCGGTAGCCGAGGTCCTCCTCGACGCCCTGGAGCTGCGTCTCCGACACGGACACGAGGGTCTTCGGCAGACCGAAGTGCGCCGGACGGGTCTCCTGGAGCGGCCGCGTACCCCGCTTCGCGTGATCGACGGCAGCCGTCGCCACGCCACCGTGGTGACGCAGCAGCGCCTTCACCTCGACCGGCACCAGCTCCATCCGGCGGCTGCGCGCCACGTGGTGCCAGGTCCAGCCGTGCGGGGTCGCCACCGACGGGATCGTGTCCCACAGCTCATGACCGGTCGCCGCCATCGCCGCGTTCGCCGACACGTAGTCCGTGAGTCGCAGCTCGTCGACGCCGAAGCCCTCCGGAGGATCGGCGATCTCCGCGGCCGCGCGCGCGTACGGCGAGAAGTCCGGGTGGCCGTGCTCGTCGATCCGTACCCCTCTGGGGTGACGGGCGGCGCGGACCGGGTCCGGAAAATGCACGACCTGCCCGGCATAGGCCGCGTTCGGTGGCGCGGTGTCCTGCCCGAGCCGACCTGTCGTCATGGCGGTTGCCCCCTGCACTGGCGTCGCTGACTGCTGCTTCTACCCACTGATCTGGCACAGCCTATGCGCTGCCACAAGAGCCCGAACGGCCCCCGCCCGACGGTGACCAAGTGTCACGACGCCATGACAGTTGCACCATGATTCCGACACACCGGCCCCACCATTCGCGCCCCCAGCTTCCCCATATGGCTCCCTATTTGGCAGGCTGTGCACGCAACTCGGGGGATTGCAGGAGGGGAAGACAAGCACCATGCACGCAGCAACGACGCCCACACAGGGTGACCCACGCCTCAACTGGAGCAGCAGCGCCGAGGCCACGCGCGCGCCCTTACTGCGTCACCGCCGCGACGGCATCCTGCCGACGGTCGGCGCCGCCCTCTCCGTACGCGGGGAGACCCTGACGTGCACCGCGGGCCGCGGCGACCGGCCGCCCCTCCTGCACGCGCTCGTCCAGGACTTCCTGGACACCCTCACCAGCAGCCAGCGGGAACGCTTCACCGGGCGCTGCCCCGAGGCGATCCTGCTCTCCCGACACCTCACCGCCACCGAGAACGGCCGCTCCAAGCGCGCCCAGCGCAAGCCGCTCACCCCCGGCGAGGCCCGCCGGTCCCTCAAGCACGCCAAGCTCACCGCCCGGCGCATCCGGGAGGACGGCGACCCGCTCCACGGCAGCTACGCGGCACCCTGTCGCTCCTGTACGGCGATGCTCGCCCACTTCGGTGTCCGCACCGTCGACCCCACGACACCTGTCGAGAACGGCTGACCGCACCCCCATGCCCGACCACCTCAGCACCACGCGCTTCCCGGTCAACGTCGACGCCGCCCTCCGCGAGGCCGGCTGGCAGCCCGGCCGCTGGGACATCAAGCTCGCCGAAGAGTGGGCCGACGCCCTGCGCGCCCACGTCTCCCCCGCCGGGCACCGGCACAGCGTCTTCCCCGCGGCCGTCGAGGCCTGGGCGGAGTTCGGCGGCCTGCGGATCACCTCCCCCGGGCACGGGCGGACGATAGCGCCCATGACCGTCCGCTTCGACCCGCTCGCCGGCCTCCACCTCGCGCGCACCCTCGCCGACCTGGGGCGCGCCCTGGAGACCGAGCTCGCGCCGCTCGGCGAGGAGGGCGAGCACCAGGCCGTCCTGGCGATGGACGTCGAGGGCCGGGTCTACAGCCTCGACCACGCGGGCGACTGGTACCTGGGCAAGGACATCGACGCGGCCCTGTCGACCCTGGTCACGGGCGTCCAGCCGACCCGTCTGACGGCGGGGCAGTAGCCCCCTCTACTCCCCCGTCGGCAGCACGGCCGACACCCGGAACCCGCCCGCGTCCGTCGCACCCGACACGAACACGCCGCCGATCCGGGAGACCCGCTCCCGCATCCCGACGAGCCCGTTCCCGCCGCTCGGCAGCCGTACGTCCGAGCCGCCTTCGCCCGACGGACGAGGGCCGTTCTCCACCTGCATCGCGACCTCGGCCTCCCGGTGCGCGAGCCGCACCACGACCTCGGCGCCCGCCGCGTGCTTGTGGACGTTGGTCAGCGCCTCCTGCACCACGCGGTACGCCGTCCGCTCCACCTCCGGCGGATACGCGCGCGCCTCCCCGAGCACGACGAACTCCACGACCGCCCCCGCGAGCCGCGACTGCTCGCACAGCACCTCCAGGGCGTCCAGGCGCGGACCGTCGTCCGCGGCGGCCTCGGCGGCGGCGGCAGCGGCACGCCCCACGGCGGCCAGCGGGACCACGGCCGGGGCGGCGGGCACGGCCTCCTCCCGCAGCACTCCCAGCATCTCGCGCAGCTCCGTGAGGGCCTGCCGGCCCATGTCGCCGACGAGCGCCGCGTTCCGCACGGCCTTCTGCGGGTCCTTCAGGGCGACCGCCTGGAGGGCCGCCGCGTGCACCACCATCAGCGACACCCGGTGCGCGACCACGTCGTGCATCTCCCGCGCGATCCGGGTCCGCTCCTCCTGCCGCGCCCACTGCGCCCGCTGCTCGGCCCGGTCGGCGAGAAGCGACAGCTCCTGCTCCAGGCTGTCGGCGCGCTCGCGCAGGCTCTCCATGAGCCGGCGGCGGGCCCCTATGTAGAGGCCGAAGAGGACCGGCGGCGCGTTGAGTCCGAGGGTCATGAAGAGCGACATGACGGGCACGTACCAGCCGCTCGGGTCGAAGTCCTGCTGACCGGCGTCGGCCTGGGCGACGTCCTGCCGCATGCGCACCACGGTGACCACGAACACGGCGACGGTCGACATCGAGGCCAGTACGGCGGTGATCCGGCGCGGCACCTCGGAGGCGGCGAGCGTGTACAGCCCGACGATCCCCATGAGGAAGCCCATCTCGGCGGGCGCCACGGCCATCGACACGAGCACGACGCCGATGGGCCACCGCCGACGCACGAGCAGCACGGACCCCACGATCAGCCCGAACACCACCCCCACGGGCACGGGCAGCGAAGCCTTCTCGGCGAAACCGACGCCCTCGACCGCGCACTCCAGCGCGGACACCAGCGCGAGCCCCGCATCAAGGACGACGCTCCGCCGTCTCCCCCACCACCACCAGCTCCCCGCGCGGACGCCCAAGGCGTCCCGATCTGCCCCCGTTGTGGTCATGCCCTCCACCCTACGGGCGCACCGCACGTCCCCGTAGGTGCCACCGGCGGCCCGGACATCGGTCCGTCGGGCGCGGAGCTATACCGTCGCGTCGAAGGTGCCTGGTACGGCATAGTGGATGCCGCCGGGGCACAGGACTGACACCGCGTCCGTTTTGGCCCTATAAGCAATCCCCTGTGGTGTAATTGGCAGCACTGAGGCTTTTGGTGCCTTATGTCCGGGTTCGAGTCCTGGCGGGGGAGCTTCTTCACACGGGTCCTGACCATCACGGTCAGGACCCGCACGCATGTCCGCCACCCTGCCCCCCGGTATCCTTCGTGCGTCCACCACCCAAAGCCGAAGGGCATTCCCGTGAGCGCCAACCGCCCGGCAGCCGTCGTCGTCCTCGCAGCGGGTGAGGGCACCCGCATGAAGTCGAAGACCCCCAAGGTCCTGCACGAGATCGCCGGGCGTTCGCTCGTCGGGCATGTCGTGTCCGCCGCCCGCGAGCTGGAGCCCGAGCACCTCGTCGTGGTCGTCGGGCACGCCCGTGAGCAGGTGAAGGGTCACCTGGAGGAGCACTACGCCGGGACCCGGACCGCAGTCCAGGAGGAGCAGAACGGCACCGGGCACGCCGTGCGCATGGCCCTGGAGGAGCTGGGCCAGGCGCCCGACGGGACCGTCGTGGTCGTGTGCGGCGACACCCCGCTGCTGTCCGGCGAGACCCTGAAGGCCCTGGCCGGCACGCACGCCGCCGACGGCAACGCCGTGACCGTGCTGACCGCCGAGGTGCCGGACTCCACCGGCTACGGCCGGATCGTCCGGGACGCCTCCGGTGCCGTCACCGAGATCGTCGAGCACAAGGACGCCTCCGCCGAGCAGCTCGCGATCCGCGAGATCAACTCCGGCGTGTTCGCCTTCGACGGGAAGCTGCTCGCCGAGGCGCTCGGCAAGGTGCGGACGGACAACAGCCAGGGCGAGGAGTACCTCACCGACGTGCTGTCGATCCTGCGCGAGGCCGGTCACCGCGTCGGCGCGTCCGTCGCCGGCGACCACCGCGAGATCCTCGGGATCAACAACCGCGTGCAGCTCGCAGAGGCCCGCGCCCTGCTGAACCAGCGCCTCCTGGAGCGGGCCATGATGGCCGGCGTCACGGTCGTCGACCCCGCCTCGGTCTTCGTGGACGTGACGGTGACCTTCGAGGCCGACGCGATCGTCCTCCCCGGTACGCAGCTGCTCGGCGCGACGCACATCGCCGAGGACGCCGTGGTCGGCCCGAACAGCCGCCTCAAGGACACCCGCGTCGGCAAGGGCGCCCGGGTGGACAACACCGTCTCCGACACGGCCGTGGTCGGCGAGGGCGCCTCCGTGGGCCCGTACGCGTACCTCCGTCCGGGCACGAACCTCGGCGCGAAGGCCAAGGCCGGCACGTATGTCGAGATGAAGAACGCGACGATCGGCGAGGGCACGAAGGTCCCCCACCTGTCGTACGTGGGCGACGCGACCATCGGCGAGTACTCGAACATCGGCGCCGCGAGCGTCTTCGTGAACTACGACGGCGAGGCCAAGCACCACACGACGGTCGGCTCCCACTGCAAGACCGGCTCGGACAACATGTTTGTGGCTCCCGTCACGATCGGGGACGGCGCCTACACCGCCGCCGGCTCCGTGATCACGAAGGACGTCCCGGCCGGCGCACTGGCCGTGGCCCGGGGCCAGCAGCGGAATATCGAGGGTTGGGTGGCCCGGAAGCGGCCCGGAAGCGCTGCCGCGCAGGCCGCTCAGGTCGCCTCTGGGGACTCCGCAAGCGAAAGCTGACCGGAAACGGGTGCGTCGAACTCGGCGTACCGTGATACGTGCACACAAATTCGGCTGGTTCGCACACGCGCTCGCAGGGCGTGGGTCCGCGGCCAGAGAACACGTCTGAGGAGACAGTGCTGTGACCGGGATCAAGACGACCGGCGAGAAGAAGCTGATGCTCTTCTCCGGCCGCGCCCACCCCGAGCTGGCCGAGGAGGTCGCGCACCAGCTGGGCGTCGGTCTCGTTCCCACCAAGGCGTTCGACTTCGCCAACGGTGAGATCTACGTCCGCTTCCAGGAGTCGGCCCGCGGCGCGGACTGCTTCCTGATCCAGAGCCACACGGCTCCGATCAACAAGTGGATCATGGAGCAGCTGATCATGGTCGATGCGCTGAAGCGGGCCTCCGCCCGCAGCATCACCGTGATCATCCCGTCGTACGGCTACGCCCGTCAGGACAAGAAGCACCGCGGTCGCGAGCCGATCTCGGCCCGCCTCGTCGCGGACCTGCTGGAGACGGCCGGTGCGGACCGCATCCTGACCGTGGACCTGCACACCGACCAGATCCAGGGCTTCTTCGACGGCCCGGTGGACCACCTGTCGGCGCTGCCGGTCCTCGCGGACTACGTCGGCGCGAAGGTCGACCGCGCGAAGCTGACGATCGTCTCCCCGGACGCCGGCCGCGTGCGCGTCGCCGACCGCTGGTGCGACCGTCTGGACGCGCCGCTGGCGATCGTCCACAAGCGCCGCGACAAGGACGTCGCCAACCAGGTCACCGTCCACGAGGTCGTCGGTGACGTGAAGGGCCGCGTCTGCGTCCTGGTGGACGACATGGTCGACACCGGTGGCACGATCTGCGCCGCCGCGGACGCGCTGTTCGCGCACGGTGCCGAGGACGTCATCGTGACGGCCACGCACGGCATCCTGTCGGGCCCGGCCGCCGACCGTCTGAAGAACTCCAAGGTCAGCGAGTTCGTCTTCACGGACACGCTGCCGGTGCCGGGTGCGCTCGAGCTCGACAAGATCACGGTCCTGTCGATCGCTCCGACGATCGCGCGCGCCGTGCGCGAGGTCTTCGAGGACGGTTCGGTGACGAGCCTCTTCGAGGAGCACTGAGCCGGTAGGCAGTAGCTCGTAGGAAGGGCCGCTTCCCCCTCTTGGGGGAAGCGGCCCTTCTTCATGCCCTGAGCGCGTCCACCGCGATCCTCGCCGCCGCTCCGATCGCCGCGTCCGCCGCCGGCAGCGTGACGTCCGTGGAGGCCGCGCGGGTGAAGACGGCCACGGCGTAGCGCCCGCCGTCGGGGTATTCGACGACGCCCGCCTCGTGCCGAAGGGTGGGCAGGGAGCCGGTCTTCCCGCTGACACGGACGTCGTCGAAGGGGAAGCCGGCGGCGAGCCGATGGCTCCACGCCTGGCGGCCGAGAAGGGCGCGCAGCTCCTCGCCGTACTCCCCCGGGCAGACCTCGTCGCGCCAGACGGCGGCGAGGAGGGCGGTGATCTCGCGGGGGGTCGAGCGGTTGGTACGGGTCGGGTCGAGGGCGCGGAGCCGGGCGACGACGGCGGGGTCGGTGAGTGCGGCGGGCTCGCCGTGGGCGTCCTCGCGGACGGTCGCGAAGAGTTCACGCATGGTCTGGACGGCGTGGGTGCGGGTCAGCCCGAGGCCGATCATGGTGGCGTTGACGGTGTCGAGGCCGAGGGCGTCCCAGAGGAGGTCGGCGGCGGTGTTGTCGCTGACGGCGACGGCGAGGCTCGCGAGGTCGCGGAGGGAGAGCCGGGCGGCGTCGCGCATGACGGAGAGGCCGGTGGCGCCGGGGGCACGGCCTTCGGCGGGGATGTCGACGGGACGGGTCGGGTCGACGAGGCCGAGTGACGCCTGCCGGTAGAGGGTGGCGACGAGGCAGAGCTTGTGGACGCTGGCGGTCGGTACGAGGGTGTCGGAGCCGACGCCGAGTGCGGTGCCCGTGTCGATGTCGGCGGCGTGGAGCTGTCCGGTGACGCCCGCGTCGGCGAAGGCCGCGGTGATGCGGCGGCGGGTTGCGGCGTGCGCGGTCACAGGGGGAACTCCGATGCGGGGCGGGGGAAGACCATCCTCGCGGACGGTGCGGTGCGCATGTCCGCGTGGGCGCGGAGGACCGCGTGGGCGGTGTCGGCGAAGAGGCGTACGGCGGGGCTGTCCTTGCCCTCGGGCCAGGCGGTGGAGGTGCGCCAGGTGACGGGGGAGCCGCGGAGGGGGCGCCAGACGGTGCCGGCCTCGTCGGGGGTGCGGGGAAGGAGGGCGACGGCGCCGCCGGAGAGGACGAGGCCGCGGGTGAAGTCGGCTCCGGTGGCGGCGAGGACGGCGGCGGGGGTGCAGCCGTGCCGGGCACAGGCGGTGAGGGTCTCGTCGTGGAGGGCGGGGGCTTCGGCGCGGGGGAAGAGGACGAGGTCGCGGCCGGTGAGGGCGGCGGCGGGGAGTTCGGGCGGCGTGGCGAGGGAGTCGTCGGCGGCGAGGAGGGCGCCGAGGGGCTGGTGGAGGATGGGGCCGAAGTCGAGGCCGGGGGCGGGGCAGGGGTGGCGGACGATGCCGACGTCGAGGGTGCCCGCGGCGAGTTCGGCGGTCTGTTCGGCGGTGGGGAGTTCGCGGAGTTCGAGGGTGGCGCCGGGTGAGTGTTCACGGAAGGCGGTGAGGAGGGCGCCGACGGCGCTGGCTCCGAGGCCGGGCGGTACGGCGGCGCGGAGGGTGCCGGCGGCGCCGCTGCGGACGCGGGCGACGGTGGCGGTGAGCCGGTCGGCGGCGGCGAGGAGGTGGTCGGCCTCGGCGAGGACGAGGCGGCCGGTGGGGGTGAGGGTGGCGCCCCGGGCTCCGCGGTCGAGGAGGCGGACGCCGAGTTCGCGTTCGAGGCGCTGGATGCGCTGGGAGAGGGAGGGCTGGGCCATGCGCAGGCGGGCGGCAGCCCGTCCGAAGTGCTGTTCCTCGGCGACGGTCCTGAAGTACCGCAGATGCAGGAGCAGGTCCATGAGCAGCAAGGATAGGCATTCGGCTATGTCTTTCATGACGATACGAGTCTTGGACTGGTCGCACGCGTGTCTGTTTCGCTGCCGGTATGACGAGGATGACGACACATCGGGCAGGAGTGGGGCGGGCGAGGCGGCGACGCCGGTGGCCGGCGGTGGTGGTGACGGGCGTGCTGGTGGCGGGGGCCGCCGGATGGGCGGTCGTGTACGGCCCCTTGGCGGGTGAGGAGGCGCCGAGCTCGGCCGATCCCGGGGCGGTGCGGACGGCACGGGCGTTCCTGAGCAGCTGGGAGGCGGGGGATCTGGCCGCGGCGGCGCAGCTGACGGACTCGCCGGCGAAGGCCGAGGAGACGTTGCGGAGCTTCACGGCGGGTCTGGAGATCGCGAAGCCGGTCCTGACGCCGGGCGCGGCGCGCGTGGACGGTGCGGCGGGCGCCGGTGCCCGTGTCCCGTACCGGGCGAGGATGCCGGTGGCGGAGCTGGGGACGTGGTCGTACGGCTCGGAGCTCGCGGTGGCGCGTACGGATGCGGGGTGGCGGGTGCGGTGGGAGTTGCCGCTGATCCATCCGGAGCTCAACGCCGAGCAGCGGTTCAAGCTGGTGGAGGAGGAGTCGGCGGAGCTCGCGGCGGTGGACCGGGACGGGAAGGCGATCTCGGCGGCGGAGCATCCCTCGCTGGTGTCGGTGCTGGGTCTCGGCGGCGGGAAGCGGCGGGGCGAGGTGCAGGTCGTGGACCGGATCACGGGCGAGACGAGAGCGACGGCCGTGAGGTTCGGGCCGGATCCCGGGGAGGGCGGTGGTCCGCTGCGGACGACGATCGACGCGCGGACGCAGGCGGCGGCGGAGAAGGCTCTCGCCCGGCATCTGGACGGGCGGAACGCGGGTCTGGTGGCGGTGCGGATCGACAGCGGCGAGGTGGTCGCGGTGGCGAACGGGCCGGCCGGCGGCTTCAACCGGGCTTTCCAGGGCACGTACGCACCGGGGTCGACGTGGAAGGTGGTGACGAGTGCGGCGCTGCTCGCGAAGGGGGCGGTGACTCCGGAGTCGCGGGTGGACTGTCCGAAGTACCTGACGGTCGGGAAGCAGTTCCACAACGTGGAGACCTCGGAGATTCCGGGGGCCTCGTTCCGCCAGGACTTCATCCATTCGTGCAACACGGCGTTCGTGGCGCTGCGGGGGCGTCTCGCGAACGACGAGATGACCGTGTTCGCGAAGGAGCACTTCGGGATCGGGCCGGAGTGGAAGACGGGTGTCGGTTCGGTGGACGCCGAGGTGCCGGTTCCCGCGAGCGAGACGGAGAAGGCGGCGGCCCTCTTCGGGCAGGGGAGGCTGCGGACGAATCCGCTGGCGATGGCGTCGGTGACGGCGACGGCGGTGTCGGGGACGTTCCACCAGCCGCTGCTGGTGAAGGGGACGGAGCAGCCGGCGGTGGCGACGAAGCCGCTGCCGTCGGGCGTGGTGAAGCAGTTGCGGTCGCTGATGCGGGACACGGTGACGGACGGGTCGGCGAAGGTGCTCGCGGGAGTGCCGGGTGAGGTGGGGGCGAAGACGGGGACGGCCGAGGTGACGGAGGACGGGAACAACAACGGCTGGCTCGTCGCGTACGACGACGAGATCGCGGTGGCGTGTGTGGTGGAGGAGGCGGAGAGCGGTTCGGGTTCGGCGGGCCCGGTCCTGCGTGACCTGCTGGCGGAGCGGGCCGGCGGCGGCGGGACGGGCTGACGGGGTCCAGGGGCCGCGGGCCGCAGGTCGGCGGGGGTGCCGGTTGATCCATTTGGGCGGCCCGGTGGCGGCGGGTAGACTGCCGGAGTTGCTCGGCGAGGGATGTCGTAACCCGTACGGATGTACAGGGTCACGGCGGTCCGTTATCGACGCGCTCTTCGTAGCAGGCCATCGCCAGTCGTGGCCGGGTGACCACTTGTGATTCGTCACCATCTACGAGGAGTGCCACATGTCCGAGGTCAAGCTCGCCGCCGCCGTCCGCACCGAGTTCGGTAAGGGCGCTTCCCGCCAGCTCCGCCGCGACTCCCTGGTCCCCACGGTCCTCTACGGCCACGGCACGGACCCGGTCCACATCGCCCTCCCGGCCCACGAGCTCGGTCTGGCGCTGCGTACGCCGAACGTCCTGCTCTCCCTGGACATCGAGGGCGGCGCCACCGAGCTGGCGATCCCGAAGGCCGTCCAGCGTGACGCCATCAAGGGCTCGCTCGTGCACGTCGACCTCATCCTCGTGAAGCGCGGCGAGAAGGTCACCGTCGAGATCCCCGTCCAGGCCGAGGGCGAGCTCGCCGCCGGTGGCAACCTGCTGGAGCACGTGCTCAACACGCTCTCCGTCGAGGCCGAGGCCACCCACCTCCCCGAGGCCGTCACGGTCTCCGTGGAGGGCCTGGAGGCCGGTGCCTCCGTCCTCGCCAAGGACATCACCCTCCCGAAGGGCTCCACCCTGGTGACCGACGCCGACGCCGTCGTCCTCCAGGTCCTGGCCGCCCAGGCCGAGGAGCCGGCCGCCGAGGCCGAGGCCACCGAGGGTGCCGAGGCCTGAGCCGTAGGCTCTGCCTGACGTGACGGGGTGACGGGCCGTACGGCCCGTCACCCCGTTTCTCTGTTCCCGCACGCTCACGAGGAGACCTGACGCACATGACGGACGACGCCAACGCCCCCTGGCTGATCGTCGGCCTCGGCAACCCGGGGCCCGAGTACGCCGCCAACCGCCACAACATCGGCTTCATGGTCGTGGACCTGCTGGCCGAGCGGATGCGCGGTTCGTTCAAGCGGGCGCAGAAGGCCCAGGCGCAGGTCGTCGAGGGCCGGATGGGGCCTCCCGGGCCGTCGAGCCGCCGGGTGATCCTCGTGAAGCCCATGTCGTACATGAACCTGTCGGGCGGGCCCGTGACGGCGCTGCGCGACTTCTACAAGGTGCCGACGGAGCACGTCGTGGCGATCCATGACGAGCTGGACATCGACTACTCGGTGCTGCGCCTGAAGATCGGCGGCGGCGACAACGGGCACAACGGTCTGAAGTCGATGACGAAGGCGATGGGCGCCGAGTACCACCGGGTGCGGTGCGGGATCGGGCGTCCGCCGGGCCGGATGCAGGTCGCGGACTTCGTCCTGAAGGACTTCTCGTCGACGGAGCGCAAGGACCTCGACTGGTTCGTGGACCGGGCGGCGGACTCGGTGGAGTGCCTGGTCGCGGAGGGCCTGGAGCGGGCCCAGTCCGCGTACAACTCCTAGCCCCCCTGGCCCCGGGAACGTACGACTGTACGATCGCGGGTCATGACGCACGTCCGTAACGCCGCCATGACCCTGGTCGCCCTGCTCCTCGTCGTCGGGGGTGCGTGGGCGTCGTGGGACTCCGCCCAGCACGTCCTGCTCGCCAAGGGCCGCGAGCACGGGACGCTGACGGTGACGGGCTGCACGGAGGAGACGTGCAGCGGTACGTACGCCGCCGAGGACCCGTCGTCGACGCGGCGGACGCTGACGATCGAGGCCTCGGTCGCGGCGGAGAAGGGCGCGACGATCCCCGTGGTGGTGAAGCCGGGCACGAGCGAGGGCGTACGGACGGGATGGGGCGGCGGGCTGCACGCGTGGCTGCCGCTGGGGGGTGCGCTGCTGCTCGCGGCGCCGGTGATCGGCGGCGGGCTGCGGATGACGCGGACGGCGTGGTCGCTCGCGGGGGCGGGCGGGGCGCTGTTGGTGGCGGCGTTCCTGACGCTCTGACCGAACTGCGCGGGTTGATGGTGCGATTGTTACCGGTCTCTGGGTTAAGGCTGACTTAAAGCGATGGATAGGCTGCCCCCGCCACCTCCCACGGCAAACCCTTTTCCCACAGATGGACGACTGCACATGCGACGTTCCCTGATTTCCGCCGGCGCGCTGGTCGCAGCCCTTGCCGGCTCCCTCGTACTCGCCCCGGTCGCGTCCGCGTCCGAGCAGCCGCCGCTGCCGCTGCACCAGATCGAGGATCTCCCGCTGACCGCCGGAGAGTTCGAGAAGGGCGACTGCCCGACGGTCCCGTCCGGCAAGGACGGCTGGCACTTCGTGCTCCCGGGCAGCGGCAAGGACGACTCCGCCGTCTTCACCAAGCTGACCGTCGAGTTCGAGCCCGGCGGCGAGCAGACCATCACGGTCTTCGGCCCGCCGAGCGACAAGCACGCCTACGCCGTGTCCGAGCCGGGCGCGAAGCTGGTCGCCGCCTCGGCCGAGGTCAGCGGCACGGTCAAGCAGGGCTGGTTCAACCTGTCCCACACCTGCCCGGCCACCCCGGTCACCGAGACCACGCCGCCGGTCGAGACCACGCCTCCGGTCACCGAGACCCCCGGTACGGAGACCCCCGGCACGGAGACCCCCGGCACCGAGACTCCCGGTACGGAGACCCCCGGCACGGAGACCCCCGGCACCGAGACGCCGGCCCCGTCCGAGTCGACCCCCGGCGGCACCGAGTCCCCGTCCCCGTCCGAGACGCCGGGCGGCACCGAGTCCCCGTCGGCCACCGCGCCCGCCGGCGAGACCGCCGGTACCGGCACCGGTGGTACCGACAGCAAGGGTGAGGGCGACCTCGCCGAGACCGGCTCCAGCGCGCCCGTCGGCGTCCTGGCCGCCGTCGCCGTCGCCCTCGCGGGTGCCGGTGCGTTCCTGGTCACCCGCCGCCGCAAGGCGCAGCAGGGCTGATCCGCGCCGTCATGACCGTGCCCCCGTCGGAGTCCGAGGATTCCGGCGGGGGCACGGTCGTGCGTACGGCGGGGATCAGCCGGTGTTGCGCAGGCCCGCCGCGACACCGTTCACCGTGAGGAGCAGGGCCCGCGCGAGCAGCGGGTCCGGGTCCTCGCCGCGCTCCGCGTCCGCGCGCTGGCGGGCGAGGAGGGCGACCTGGAGGTAGGAGATCGGGTCCAGGTAGGCGTCGCGGATGGCGAAGGTCTGCTGGAGGACCGGGTTGGAGTCCAGGAGCTTCTCGCCGCCGGTGACCTTGAGGACCTCGGCGACGGTCAGGGCGTGTTCGGCCTCGATGGTGTCGAAGACGTGCTTCAGCTCGTCGGGGACGAGGGTGTCGACGTAGTGGCGGGCGATCCGCAGGTCGGTCTTGGCGAGCGTCATCTCGACGTTGGCGAGGAAGTTGCGGAAGAAGTGCCAGTTCCCGTACATCTCGCCGAGGACGGCGTCGAGTCCGGCCTCGCGCAGGGCCTTGAGGCCCGAGCCGACGCCGAACCAGCCGGGGACGATCTGCCGGGACTGGGTCCAGCCGAACACCCAGGGGATGGCGCGGAGTCCGTCGAGGGAGACGCCGGAGCCCGGGCGGCGAGAGGGCCGTGAGCCCAGGTGGAGGTCGGCGAGCTGGTCGACGGGGGTGGAGGCGAGGAAGTACGCCGGCAGGCCGGGGTCCTCGACGAGCTTGCGGTACGCGGTGTGGGCGGCGTCCGAGACGGTGTCCATGGCCGCGTCCCAGCGGGCGAGGGCCTCGTCGGACTGGCGCGGGGAGGTGTGCAGGGCGGAGGCCTGCAGCGTGGCCGCGACGGTCAGTTCGAGGTTCTCGCGGGCGAGGGACGGGATCAGGTACTTGTCGGAGATGACCTCGCCCTGCTCGGTCACCTTGATCTCGCCCTCCAGGGTGCCCCAGGGCTGCGCGAGGATCGCGGTGTGCGAGGGGCCGCCGCCGCGGCCGACGGTGCCGCCGCGGCCGTGGAAGAGGCGCAGGCGCACGCCGTAGCGGTGGGCGACGTCGCGGAGGCGACGCTGAGCGCGGTGGATCTCCCACTGGCTCGTGGTGATGCCGCCGAACTTCGACGAGTCCGAGTAGCCGAGCATGACCTCCTGGACGTCGCCGCGGAGCGAGACGAGGCGCCGGTAGGAGGGGTCGGCCAGCATGTCGTTGAGGATGACGTCGGCGGCCTTGAGCTCGTCGGTGGTCTCCAGGAGCGGCACGATGCCGATCTTGGCCCAGCCGGCGTGCAGGTCGACGAGACCGGCCTCGCGGGCGAGGACGGCCGCGGCGAAGACGTCGTCGGCGCCCTGGCACATCGAGATGATGTACGACTCGATGACCTCGGGGCCGAAGCGCTCGAAGGCCTGCTTGATGGTGTGGAAGACGCCGAGGGTCTTCTCGCCGGCGGCGTCCAGCGGGGCCGGGGTCGGGGCGAGCGGGCGGCGCGAGCGCAGCTCCTTGGCGAGCAGCTTCTGCCGGTAGTCGCGGGGCATGTCCGCGTATCGCCAGGACTCCTCGCCGAGGCGGTCGAAGAGCTGGCCGAGGGCGTGGTGGTGGGCGTCGGCGTGCTCGCGGACGTCCATGGTGGCGAGCTGGAGGCCGAAGGCCGAGAGGGTGCGGATGGTGCGGTCCATCCGGCCGTCGGCGAAGAGGCCGCCGCGGTGCTCGCGCAGCGAGGTCTGGATCAGGGTGAGGTCGTGGATCAGCTCGGCGGTGCCGAGGTAGTCGCGGCCGTCCTGGTGCGGGGTGCCGGAGGCGAGGCGCTCGCGGGTGTTGACGAGCTTCTGCCGGATGCAGGTCGCCTTGAGGCGGTACGGCTCCTCGGCGTTGAGGCGCTTGTAGCGGGGGCTGATCTCCGGGAGGAGCTCCAGGTCGCGCTGGAGGGAGTCCAGGAGTTCCTGGGTGGCTCCGGTGTAGCGGATGGAGTTGGAGAGGAGTCCGCGCAGGTAGTCGACCAGTTCGAGGGCGTCGGTGATGCCGTGCTCGTGCTGGAGGATCAGGACGTCCCAGGTCACCTGCGGGGTGACGTTGGGGTTGCCGTCGCGGTCGCCGCCGATCCAGGTGCCGAAGGTCAGCGGGCGGGTGCCGGCGGGGAGTTCGACGCCGACGCGCTCCAGCTCGGCGGCGAGGTCCTCCAGGACGTCGCCGACGGCGTTGGCGTGCAGTTCGTCGAGGTAGTAGATGGCGTTGCGCGCCTCGTCGGAGGGCTCGGGGCGGACGACCCGGAGCTCGTCGGTCTGCCAGATGAGGTCGATGTTCTCGGCGAGCCTCAGGTCGTGGCGGCGCCGGTCGGCCTCGATGACCGGGGTCTCCAGGAGGGCGGCGATCCGGCGCAGCTTGTTGAGGACGGAGCGGCGGGCGGCCTCGGTGGGGTGCGCGGTGAAGACCGGTCGCACGTTGAGGTTCTTGACCGTCTCGCGGACGTGCTCGGGGTCGCCGTCCTTGAGCATGTCGGCGGTGCGGGCGAGGAGGCCGCCCTCGGCGGCGCGCTTCTCGCGCATCTCGCGGCCGCGGTGGACCTGCTCGGTGACGTTCGCCAGGTGGAAGTAGGTGGAGAAGGCGCGCACCAGCTTGGCTGCGGTCTCCAGCTCGACGCCCTGGAGCAGCTCGGCGGCTGCCTCGCCGTCCTCGCGGGTGAGGCGGCGGACCTTCTCGACGAGGTCGAGGAGTTCGTGGCCTTCCTGGCGTACGAGGGTCTCGCCGAGGAGATCGCCCAGTCGGCGGATGTCGGCGCGCAGCTCGGTGCTGGCGGTGGGGGTCTGGTCGGCACTGCTCACAGGTGCGGCTCCTTGCAGTGTTTGAGCACGTCTGGAGGGGTACTGGAGGCTTGCGGACCGCGCTGTCCGACGCACCCAGGATAGGTGTCCGCCGGGGCGGCGTGGCCAACGCCCCTCTCGTGCCCCCTTGCCGCGCGTCACGGCGCTGCCATACTTACGACGCCGTAGGTTACGGAAGCGTAGCCACGGCCCGTCATACCGCTCTTTTCACCCTCACCCTCACCCCCAGGGGACACTCATGACCATCAGCCCCGAGGTGACCTCGGTGCCCGAGGCGCCCGACGACGCCACGGCTCTGCCCTCCGCCACGCTGGGCGGTGACAGCAAGGGCTCGACCGAGCAGATCGCGCTGGGCCTGTTCATCACGGTGCCGTTCCTGGCGCTGCTCGGCGCGGTGCCGCTGGCCTGGGGCTGGGGCGTGAGCTGGCTGGATCTCGGGCTGATGGTGGCGATGTACTACATCGGCTGCCACGGGATCACGATCGGTTTCCACCGCTACTTCACGCACGGTTCCTTCAAGGCGAAGCGGCCGCTGCGGATCGTGCTCGCGATCATGGGGTCGCTGGCCGTGGAGGGGCCGCTGGTGCGCTGGGTGGCGGACCACCGCAAGCACCACAAGTTCTCGGACGCGGAGGGCGACCCGCATTCGCCGTGGCGCTTCGGGGAGACGGTCCCGGCGCTGATGAAGGGCCTGTGGTGGGCGCACATCGCGTGGATGTTCGACGAGGAGCGGACCCCGCAGCACAAGTACGCCCCCGACCTGATCAAGGACCCGGCGATCCGCGGGATCTCCCGCCACTTCCTCTCCTTCACGGTCCTCTCCCTGGCGATCCCGCCGCTGGTGGGCGGTCTGGTGACGATGTCGTGGTGGGGCGCTTTCACCGCGTTCTTCTGGGGTTCGCTGGTCCGGGTGGCGCTGCTGCACCACGTGACGTGGTCGATCAACTCGATCTGCCACGCCGTGGGCAAGCGTCCCTTCAAGTCGCGTGACCGCTCGGGCAACGTGTGGTGGCTCGCGGTGCTGTCCTGCGGCGAGTCCTGGCACAACCTGCACCACGCGGACCCGACCTCGGCCCGGCACGGGGTGCTGCGCGGCCAGATCGACTCCAGCGCGCGGCTGATCCGCTGGTTCGAGCTCGCGGGCTGGGCGTCGGACGTGCGCTGGCCGGCGAAGGAGCGCATCGAAGCCCGGCGGCAGACCGCGTCCGCAGAAGCGGCATGATGGAAGACGTGGCGATCGAGGGCAGTACCAGCGGTACCGGCAGCACCGGCAGCGGAAGCGGCGAGCGGAAGCCCCGGCGTGGCCGCCGGGTGAGGATGACGGGCGCGGAGCGCCGGGAGCAGCTCCTCGACATCGGCCGCACGCTGTTCGCCGAGAAGGGCTTCGAGGGCACGTCGGTGGAGGAGATCGCGGCGAAGGCCGGGGTCTCCAAGCCGGTGGTGTACGAGCACTTCGGCGGCAAGGAGGGGCTGTACGCGGTCGTCGTCGACCGGGAGATGCGGCAGCTCCTGGAGGGGGTGACGGGCGCGCTGACCGCGGGCCACCCGCGGGAGCTCCTGGAGCAGGCGGCGTTCGCGCTGCTCGACTACATCGAGAAGTACACGGACGGTTTCCGCATCCTGGTACGGGACTCGCCGGTGGCGCAGTCGACGGGCACGTTCGCCTCGCTGATCAGCGACATCGCCACCCAGGTCGAGGACATCCTCGGGATGGAGTTCAAGAACCGCGGCTTCGACCCGAAACTGGCCCCGCTGTACGCGCAGGCCCTGGTGGGCAGTGTGGCCCTGACGGGCCAGTGGTGGCTGGACGTACGGAAGCCGGACAAGGCGGAGGTCGCGGCGCACCTGGTGAACCTGGCGTGGCACGGGCTGGACGGCCTGGAGCAGAAGCCGCGGTTGATAGGGCACCGCAAGAACTGACGGGAAGAACCGAACCGGACGGTCGGGTTCGGTCAGTTTCACTGAGTAAAGCTCTGGCGTAGGGCGCCCCCTTGGGTAGAATCGCGTTCAACATCCGGGGGGGTGTTCCGACCTTCGAGCGAAGCCGTCTCCGCACGCCCACCGGCCTGCGCTGACGCCGTTCGATGCCTGTACGAGCCCCCCTGTTTGGTTCCCTCGAACCTCTGATCCCTGGGGGGGATCTCTTGCGTTTCACGAATTCCAAGCGTGCGGGGCGCATCGCCGCCTGCACTGCTCTCGCCCTCTCCGCGGGCGTGGTCCTCGCCTCGCCGGCCGTCGCCGAGACCGGGCCGCGGGTCGTTGCCGAGCGGACTCAGCCCGGCGTCTCCGCGCCGAAGCTGGACATGACGCAGCCCGCGGTCGAGTCGGGCGACGCCCGGATCGCCGGTGCCACGGCCGTCCTGAAGCCCCGTTTCGACGTCGGCGGTGACGGCAGGACCGACCTGATCTACCGCAGCTGGAACGGCCGGACGTACGTCGCCCCGACGGGCGGCGCGGACCCCGCCCAGTTCAGCCCGTCCTCCGACAGGGTGCCGCACTTCGACCTGATCCCGCTGGGCGACCAGTACGGCTCCACGCAGCCCGAGCTGCTCACGCTCTCGGAGGACGGTTCCCTCCGCCTGTACACCAACACGACCGCCACCACCGCCACGTACATGTGGACGGGCAAGGGCTGGAACATCTACAACAAGGTGTTCTCGCCCGGCGACATCAGTGGTGACGGCAAGGCCGACGTCCTCGCCCGCGAGTACGACGGCGACCTCTACTACTACCGCTGGACCGGCGGCAGCGCGCCCTTCGCCTCCCGGGTGAAGATCGGCGGCGGCTGGGGCGTCTACGACCAGGTCGTGGGCCTCGGCGACAACAGCGGTGACGGCCGCGGCGACATCGTCGCCCGGCGCACGGACGGCCGCCTGTTCTTCTACGGCTCCACCGGCATCCCGGCGACGCCGTTCAAGGCCCCCCGGGAGATCGGCCGGGGCTGGAACACGTACAACCAGATCATCGCCGTCGACGACCGCAACAGCGACGGCCGCGCCGACCTGCTCGCCCGCGACAAGGCCGGCTACCTCTGGTCCTACAGCGGTCTCGGCAACGGCTCGTTCACGGCGCCGCTCAAGCTCAACGGCAACTGGCGCCACGGGGACCAGTTCGCGCAGTCGGGCGGCATCCCCACCGTGGGAAGGAGCTCGTTCCTCGCCCGTGCGAAGTCCGGCGAGGTGTACTGGTACGGCAACAACAACGACGGCACGGTGACCCCGCGCGAGCTGTGGGCCGACGGCGACCTGTCGCAGGTGAACCTCACGTACGTCTCCGCGCTCGACCAGTACTCGGCCGCCGACTACCTGGAGATCTACCAGGGCAACCTGCACATCAACGGAAAGGTCAACCTCGGCGGCGGCTGGGGAGTCTTCAACACCCTCGTCGGCCCGGGCGACCTGACCGGCGACGGCAAGGCCGACCTGCTCGCCCGTACCAAGGACGGCGTCCTCTACCTGTACAAGGGCAACGGCTACGGCACGGCCGTGGGCTCCCGTACCCGCGTCGGTGACGGGTGGAGCACGTACAACAAGATCCTTGGCACCGGCGACTTCACGGGCGACGGCCGCGCGGACGTGGTGGGCCGTGACAAGTCCGGCAACCTGTGGCTGCACGCGGGCACCGGCAACCCGGCGGCTCCCTTCGCCGGCCGCAAGCAGATCGGCTCCGGCTGGGGCATCTACACCATGCTCGCGGCTCCGGGCGACCTGAGCGGCGACGGCAAGGCCGACCTGCTCGCGGTCGACTCGGCGGGCAAGCTGTTCCGGTACCTCGGCACCGGCACCTCCAAGGCCATCTCCGGCCGTGCGCAGATCGGCTCCGGCTACGGCACGTACAACACGCTGTACTAGGAGTGCACTGGGCGCCCCGCACCGGCCTCCGGTGCGGGGCGCCCGTCTATTCATGTACTCGCCAGGGAAACGTCTGGTGCCCGAGGCGTCGATGAGTAGACTCGTGTTCAACATCCGGGGGGTTGTTCCGACCTTCGAACGAAGCCGTCCCCGCGCGCCCACCGGCCTGCGCTGACGCCGTTCGATGCCTGTACGGACCCCCTGTTTGGTTCCCTTGAACCTCTGATCCCTGGGGGGGATCTTCTTTGTTCTTCCTGCGCTCCAAGCGTGCCGGCCGCGTCACCGCCTGCACCGCTCTCGCCCTCTCCGCCGGCATGCTCCTCACCGGTACGGCCACCGCCGGTACTCCGGCGCCGCGCCCGTCGGTCGAGAAGAAGGCACCCTCGTTCACGACGCCGAAGCTGACGCTCCCGAAGCAGGGTGCGGCCCGCGCCGGCGTCGCTGCGGCCGAGGCCGTCTCGCTGCCGCTCTCCGACCTGGACGGCGACGGCCTTGAGGACATCATCATGCGCGCCGTGGACGGCGGGCTCTACGCGGCCACGTCCCTCGAGACCGACGCCGTGTTCGACCTCGGCCGGGTCGGCGACGTCGCGAAGGACGTCATCCCGATCGGCAACCAGGGCGGCCAGTCGGTCAAGCCCGAGGTGCTCGTCCTCTCCGAGAACGGCACGCTCACCCTGTACACCGACGTCGGCCCGGCCGGTACCACCAAGAAGTCGGTGGTCGGCGGCGGCTGGCAGGTCTACAACAAGATCGTCTCGCCCGGTGACGTGAACGAGGACGGCCGCGCCGACGTGGTCGCCCGCACCCAGGACGGCCAGCTGTACCTGTACCTGGCCACCGACAGCGCGACCGCGCCGCTCGGCACCCGGATCAGCGTCGGCGGCGGCTGGAACGTCTACGACCAGCTCGTGGGCCTCGGCGACGGCAACGGCGACGGACGCGGCGACCTGTACGCCCGCGACCGCACCGGCTCGCTGTGGTGGTACCCCGGCACGGGCGACAAGACCAAGCCGTTCGGCTCCCCCAAGTCCATCGGCCGCGGCTGGGGCGAGTACAACCAGATCCTGCCCGCCGGCGGCGGCGACCTGCTGGCCCGGAACGACGCGGGCGCGCTCTTCTTCTACGCCCACAACGGCGACGGCACCCTGGCCGGGCGCCAGCAGGTCGGTGCGGCAGGCAGCTGGGCGGGCATCACGCAGTTCGCCGGCGCCGGCAACAACCCGTACACGGGCAAGGACGGGGCCTACGCGACCACGCCCGGCGGGGCGATGTACTGGTACGGCAACACCACCACCGGCAAGCTGGGCGAGCGCCAGGAGGTCAGCGGCGCGGGCAGCTGGAACGGCTGGAACTGGACGCACCTGTCCTCGATGAACCCGGACGGCGCCTCCGACCTCTCCTTCACCGTCCACGGCGACCTGTACATCGACGCCGCGGAGATCGGCTCCGGCTGGGACATCTACGACTCCCTCGTCGGCCCCGGCGACCTGAGCGGCGACGGCAAGGCCGATCTGGTCGCCCGGGACCGTTCCGGCGTGCTGTACCTCTACCGCGGCAACGGCAAGGGCGACGCCTTCTCCACCCGGATCCGGGTCGGCAGCGGCTGGGGCGCGTACAACAAGCTCCTCGGCGCCGGCGACTACACCGGTGACGGGCGTACGGACCTGCTGGCCCGCACCCCGGGCGGCGACCTGTACCTGTACCCGGGCACCGGCAAGGCCGCCACGCCGTTCGACACACGCGTGAAGATCGGCGGCGGCTGGGGCTCGTTCAAGCAGCTGGTCGCCCCCGGTGACCTGAACGCCGACGGCAAGGGCGACCTGATCTCGGTGAACGCGGCGGGCGAGCTGCACCGCTACCTGGGCACCGCGTCGAGCGCCGCGTGGAGCAAGTTCACGCAGGCGACCAGGATCGGCTACGGCTTCCAGGCCTACAACACCATGTCGTAACGGCTTCGCCGTTCGTGACCCGGCCCGCACCGAAGCTTCGGTGCGGGCCGCTTCATCCCTGGGGGGATTTTTGCGTTCCGCATTCTTCGGGCGCGCCCGTCGCGTCACCACCTGCACCGCGCTCGCCCTCTCGGCCGGCATGGTGCTCGCCTCGCCCGCCGTGGCCGAGTCCGGCCCCCGGCCCGTCGTGGAGCGGCCGCAGACCGCTGACACGTCGACGCCGAAGCTGGACATGTCGCAGCCGGCGGTGGAGTCGGGCACGGCCCGCGCCGCCGCGGCGACCGCCGTCGTGCCGTCCCGCTTCGACGTGAACGGCGACGGCAAGACCGACCTGATCCACCGCAGGTGGACCGGCTGGACGTTCGTCGCGCCGTCCAACGGCTCGGCCGCCACCGTGTTCGACCAGCCCGCGGGCTCCGGGCTGGGCTTCGACCTCGTTCCGCTCGGCGACCAGAACGGCACGGGCAAGCCCGAGCTGCTCTCGCTCTCCGAGGACGGCGTGCTCCGGCTGTACTCGGAGTCGACCCTGACCGGCGGCACGACCACCTGGTCGGGCAAGGGCTGGACCCTCTACAACAAGCTCTTCTCGCCCGGTGACATCAGCGGCGACGGCAAGGCCGACCTGCTGGCCCGCCAGCACAACGGCGACCTCTACTACTACCGCTGGACCGGCACGGCGACGGCGCCGTTCGCCGGCCGCGTGAAGGTCGGCCCCGGCTGGGGCGCCTACGACCAGCTCGTGGGCATCGGTGACAACAGCGGCGACGGCCGCGGCGACGTCGTGGCCCGGACCACGGACGGCCGCCTGTACTTCTACGGCAGCACCGGCGACCCGAGGTCGCCGTTCAAGCCCCGCAGGGAGCTCGGCAAGGGCTGGAACACGTACAACCAGCTCCTCGCCCCCGACGACCGCAACGGCGACGGCAAGGCCGACCTGCTCGCCCGGGACGGCGCCGGCGCCCTCTGGGCCTACAGCGGCCTCGGCAACGGCTCGTACTCGGCGCCACTGAAGCTCTCCGGCAGCTGGCTCGACGTCGATCAGTTCGGTGCGGCGGGCAACATCCCCACGAACGGCAAGCGCGGGTTCCTCGCCCGTGACAAGGCCGGGACGCTCTTCGAGTACCGCCACCGGAACAGTGGCAGGCTCGACGCCCGCCAGCAGGCGAGCGCCACCGGCGTCTTCGCCGGGGCGAACATCTCGTTCGTCTCCGCGCTGGACCCGGGCCCGCTCGCCGACTTCCTGGAGGTCTACCAAGGCCGCCTGGTCAGCAACAGCGAGACCGACCTCGGCGGCGGCTGGCAGATCTACAACCTGATCGTCGGCCCCGGCGACCTGAGCGGCGACGGCAAGGCCGACCTGCTCGCCCGGGACCGCTCCGGCGTCCTCTACCTCTACCGCGGCAACGGCAAGGGCACGGCCGTGGCCTCCCGGATCCGGGTCGGTGACGGCTGGAGCGCGTACGACCGCATCCTGGGCGCGGGCGACTTCTCGGGAGACGGCCGTACGGACCTGCTGGCACGCGACCGCGCGGGCAACCTGTGGCTGTACCGGGGCACCGGCTCCGCGACCACCCCGTTCGCCGGGCGCAAGAACCTCGGCGGGGGCTGGGGCACGTACAACAAGCTGGCGGCGCCTGGCGACATGAGCGGCGACGGCAAGGCCGACCTGGTCGCGGTGAACGCGGCGGGCGACCTGTACCGGTACCTCGGTACGGGCACCGGCGCCACCCTCACCCGCCGGGTGGAGATCGGCCACGGCTTCCAGACCTACGCCGACCTGTTCTAGGCCTGTTCGTCAGAGCAGAACACGGGAGCCCCGTACCGGAGAACCGGTGCGGGGCTCCCGTGCGTTAAGGCACTCACGATGGCTTGCGCGCGACGGCGAAGACCCGGCGGAACGGGAAGACCGTGCCGTGCCGGCCCGGCGGGTAGGCCTGGCGGAGCCTGGTGCGGTACTGCGCGACGAACGCGTCGATCGCCTCGTGGTCGTCGCCCAGCGTCGTGAGGATCGGTCGCAACGCCGTGCCCATGACCCAGTCGAGAACGGGATCCTCGCCCTGGAGGAGCCGGCTGTAGGTCGTCTCCCAGACCTCGGTCTCGCAGCCGAGGTCGGTGAGCCGGGTGAGGTACTCGGCCGCGTCGAGGATGTGGACGAAGCGGCGGCCCTGGTCGCCGAGCCGGGAGCGCCACTCGGGGGCGTCGCAGAGCTCGCCGATCAGGGCGTGGCTGGGCGAGGTGAAGTTGGCGGGAACCTGGAAGGCGAGGGTGCCGCCGGGGCGGAGTCCGTCGATCCACGCGGCGAAGGACTCGGGGTGGTTGGGGACCCACTGGAGGGCCGCGCTGGAGACGATCAGGTCGAAGGGCTCGGCGGGGGTCCAGTGCGCGGCGTCGGCGGGCCGGAAGTCGAGCCAGCCGCCGCCCCGGGTGGTGCCGGACCAGTCCTTCTCGGCGCGCTCCAGCATGTCGGGCGAGAGGTCGAAGCCGGTGATGTGGGCGTCGGTCCACCGGTCGGCGAGGAGCGCCGTCACGTTTCCGGGGCCGCAGCCGAGGTCGGCGATGCGGGCCGGCCGCCCTTGGGCCGGCAGGCGCGGTATTCGGGCGAGCATGTCGAGGAAGGGACGGGTGCGGTGGCCGGAGTGGAGGAGGTACTGCTGCGGATCCCAGGTTGGTGCGGCGGATTCCACGGAATGCATGTTCGAAGCCCCCTTGCTGGAACGAGTGTCCGAAACGGAATGGTGTTCCGGCCCGGTCTCTTCCCCACACATCGGTGAAATATATCTCGTAATCAAGATTCTTGAATCCGAGAAACTTGAACACAAGAGACTTTATGTCAACAGACCCTCTACACTGATCGTCATGGAGGACGAGGTCGACCGACTGGTCGCAGCATGGCGCCGCGAGCGCCCCGACCTCGACGTGGAACCGCTCGAGGTGCTCAGCCGCGTCTCGCGGCTCGCCCGCCACCTCGACCGCGCCCGTCGGCTCGCCTTCTCCGAGCACCAGCTGGAGCCCTGGGAGTTCGACGTCCTCACCTCGCTCCGCCGGGCCGGAGCGCCCTACCAGCTCTCCCCCGGCCAGCTCCTGACGCAGACTCTGGTCACCTCGGGCACCATGACCAACCGCATCGACCGACTGACCAAAAAGGGTCTGGTCGAGCGGCTCCCCGACCCCAGCGACCGGCGCGGGGTCCTCGTCCGGCTCACCCCCGAGGGCCGCGACCGCGCCGACGAGGCGCTCGCCGGGCTCCTCGCCCAGGAGCGCGCCATCCTGGCCCAGCTCTCCCGCGCCCAGCGCGGCGAACTGGCCGCGCTGCTACGCCGGCTGACCGCCCCGTTCGACAACGTCCCCGGATAGCTCCGGAGCGGGCGCCCCCGCCGGGTCCCCTTCCAGCGTCGCCGGACCGACGCCCGCGCGGCGGGCCAGCGCCACCGCCGCCAGGGTCGAGTGGACGCCCAGCTTCCCCAGCACGTTCTGCATGTGCGTACGGACGGTGTGCGGGGAGAGGAAGAGCCGCTCGGCGACGGCCTTGCGGCCCAGGCCCGCGACCATGCAGCGCAACACCTCCAGCTCGCGCGGGGTCAGCGACTCCACGAGCCGCTCGCTGTCCGTCCGGTGCTTGCGGGCCGCCGTCAGCTCCCGCAGGACGCCCGTGAGCAGCGCGGGCGGCAGATGCGTCTCGTCCCGCAGCACCCCGCGGACCACCGCGAGGAGCCGCTGGAGCGAGCAGTCCTTCGCGACCCATCCCGAGGCCCCGGCCTGGAGCGCCAGCGCCGCCCTGCGCGGGTCGTCCTTCTCGGCGAGGACGATCGTCCGGACGGCGGGCTGGGTCCTGCGCACCCCCGCGACCAGGGAGATCCCGTCGACCACCACCTCCGCCTGGTCCGGAACCGCGCGCGCCGCGGCGACGGCCGCCGCCGCGGGCCCCGCCCCCAACTCGGCGTCGACGAGCAGCACGTCGAAGCGCCGCCCCTCCGCGATCCCGCGGTCCAGGCAGCGCAAGGCGGCCGGGCCGCTGCCCGCGGCGGAGACGTCGACGTCGGGCTCGGCCGCGAGAGCGGCGGCCAGAGACTCGGCGAAGATGCGGTGGTCGTCCACCACCAGGATCCGGATACGTGCCACGGACACCCCCAAGTGTCGAGGAGCGGACCGGCGCGGGCACGGCGCCGGAGGCGGGTCCGTCGGTCGCACGGCCGCCGCCGTGCGTTGACTGTTACCCCAGCTCGCAGCGCCGTACCCGGCAGGTCTCGACCCCTGAACAGCACCGGCCCCCACCGGCGCCGCCCCTCAGGTTAGGGGCGGGGCGTCGCGGTGGGGGCCGTTTGGCGGAACTGTCCGAACTCGTACGTTCGGTTGACCGGGTTCAGAGCCTGCGCGCGCCCTCCGCGGGGACGGCGGGGAAGATCCCGGGGGCCGCGTACCCGGCCTCGGCGAAGGCCTTCCCGACGGCGGCGGCGACCGCCTCCGCCCGGTCGGTCTCGACGAGGACGACGGCCGAGCCGCCGAAGCCGCCGCCGGTCATGCGGGCGCCGAGCGCCCCGGCCGCGTTCGCCGCCTCGACGACGAGGTCCAGCTCGGGGCAGGAGACCCGCAGGTCGTCCCGGAGCGAGGCGTGTCCCTCGGTGAGGACCGGACCGACGGCCCGGGGGTCCCCGGCGTCGAGCAGCGCGATCACGCGCTCCACCCGGGCGTTGTCCGTGACGACGTGCCGGACGTAGCGCAGAACCGTCTCGTCGCTCAGGAGTGCGAGGGATTCGGGTAGGTGCACGGCGCTCACGTCGCGCAGGGCCCGTACGCCGAGCGCCCGCGCACCCGCTTCACAACCGGCGCGCCGCTCCGCGTACGCGCCGTCTCCGAGCGCGTGCTTCACGCGGGTGTCGACGACGAGCAGCTCGAGTCCCTCGCCGGCCAGGTCGAAGGGGACCTGACGGTACGAGAGGTCGCGGGTGTCCAGGTGCAGGGCGTGGCCCGCCTCCGCGCACGCGGAGGCCATCTGGTCCATGACCCCGCAGGGGACGCCCACGAAGGCGTTCTCCGCGCGCTGGGCGAGCCGCGCGATCTCGGGCCGGGAGAGCCCGAGGCCGAAGAGGTCGTTCAGGGCTAGCGCCGTGACGACCTCCAGGGCCGCCGACGAGGAGAGCCCCGCGCCCGTCGGCACGGTCGAGGCGAGGTGGACGTCCGCGCCCGTCACCGGGTGCCCGGCCTCCCGCAGCGCCCAGACGACACCGGCGGGGTAGGCCGCCCAGCCGCCGCCGGAGAGCGGCTCCAGGCCCTCGACCTCCAGCTGCACGATCCCGCCGTCGATGTCGGCGGAGTGCAGGCGGAGGATGCCGTCGTCCCGGCGGGAGACGGCGGCGACGGCGGTGTGCGGCAGCGCGAGCGGCAGCACGAAGCCGTCGTTGAAGTCGGTGTACTCACCGATGAGGTTGACCCGCCCCGGGGCGGCCCACACCCCGTCGGGAGCGGCGCCGTACAGCGCCTCGAAGCCGGCGGCGACACTCTTCGGCATCACGACCGGACTCCCGCCCGCTGCTGCGCGAACGCCCAGGCGTCGGCGACGACCTCCGCCAGGTCCGGGCGGGACGGCGTCCAGCCGAGGCGCTCGCGCGCGGCCTCGGCGGAGGCGACCAGGGCGGCCGGGTCGCCGGGGCGGCGCCCGGCGGTGATCTCCGGGATCGGGTGGCCGGTGACCTTCCGGACGGTCTCGACGACCTCGCGGACGGAGAAGCCGTTGCCGTTGCCGAGGTTGCAGACCAGGTGCTCCCCGGCGGTCATCGCGTCGAGGGCCAGGACGTGGGCCTCGGCGAGGTCGGCGACGTGGATGTAGTCGCGGACGCAGGTGCCGTCCGGGGTCGGGTAGTCCTCGCCGTACACGGAGATGGCCTCGCGCTGGCCCAGGGCGACCTGGAGGACGAGCGGGATCAGGTGCGACTCGGGCGCGTGGCGCTCGCCGAGCGAGCCGTACGCCCCGGCCACGTTGAAGTAGCGCAGCGAGACGGCGGCCAGGCCGTGCGCGGCGCACTCCCCGCCGATCATGTGGTCGACGGCCAGCTTGCTCGCGCCGTACGGGCTGGTGGGCGCGGTCGGCGCGGACTCGGTGATCGGCACGGACTCGGGCTCGCCGTAGGTCGCGGCGGTGGAGGAGAAGACGAGGCGGCGCACCCCGGCCGCGCGCATGGCGGCGAGGAGGGCCATGGTGCCGCCGACGTTGTTCTCCCAGTACTTCTCGGGCTTGGCGACGGACTCGCCGACCTGGGAGAAGGCGGCGAAGTGCAGGACGCCGTCGTAGCCGGAGTCGAGCCACTTCGCGGCGTCCTGGATGCGGCCCTCGATGAACTCGGCGCCCTCCGGGACGCCTTCGGCGAAGCCGGTGGAGAGGTCGTCGAGGACGGTGACCCGGTGGCCCCGCTCCAGGAGGTGGGCGGCGACGACGCTGCCCACGTACCCGGCCCCTCCGGTCACCAGGTACTTCTTCGCGGTCGTGGTCATGCGGTGGCCACCTCTCGGATGCGTCGGGCCGCGTCCTCCGGCCGTACGTCGTTCATGAACGCGCCCATGCCGGACTCGGTGCCCGCGAGGAACTTCAGCTTGCCAGAGGCCCGTCGGACGGTGAAAAGCTCCAGGTGAAGTCCGAAGTCCTCCCGCCGCGCGTCCGTGAACGGCGCCTGGTGCCAGGCGGCGATGTAGGGCGTCGGCGGCTCGTCCGGGCCGAAGAGCCGGTCGAAGCGCCTCAAGAGTTCCAGGTAGACCTGTGCGAACTCTGTGCGGGCGGCCTCGTCGAGGGCGAGCAGGTCGGGTACCCGGCGCTTGGGGTACAGGTGCACCTCGTACGGCCAGTGGGCGGCGTACGGCACGAAGGCGATCCAGTGCTCGGTCTCCAGGACGACCCGCTCGCCGTCGGTCCGCTCGCGGGCGACGACGTCGTCGAAGAGGTTCCGTCCGGTCGCCGCGCGGTGCTCGTCGAGGCGGCGGCGCATCCGGGCCGTGCGGGGCGTGACGTACGGGAAGGCGTAGATCTGGCCGTGCGAGTGGGGCAGGGTGACGCCGATCTCCTGGCCGCGGTTCTCGAAGCAGTAGACCTGCTCGACGCCGGGCAGTGCGGAGAGTTCGCGGGTCCGGTCGGTCCAGGCGTCGAGGACGAGCCGGGCCCGGTCCTCGGTGAGGTCGGCGAAGGAGGCGGTGTGCTCGTCGGTGAAGCAGACGACCTCGCAGCGGCCGACGCCGCCGGAGAGGGAGGGGAAGCGGTTCTCGAAGACCACCACCTCGTAGTCCGCGGCGGGGATCTCGCTCTCGTGGCCGTCCCGGCCGGGGCAGAGCGGGCAGGCGTCGGCCGGCGGCTGGTAGGTGCGGGCCTGCCGGTGCGAGGCGACGGCGACGGGGTCGCCGGTGAGCTCGTCGAGGCGGATCTCGGAGCGGGAGACGACGGGGGTGAGCGGGCGCGGGTCGACGGCGTCGCGGACGGCGTCGTCGCGCGAGTCGTAGTAGATCAGCTCGCGCCCGTCGGCGAGCGTGGTGACGGTCTTCTTCACGGGGGTGCCCTCCGGGCGGGATCAAACAGAACCACGCACAAAGAATCACATTCAAACATCGCCGTCAATGGCGAAGCCGGCCGTCTCTCCGGACGACTGATCGAAGGGTTACGAAAGGGTGCCTCGCTGCGTCGGCACCGCCCGGTCGAGGAGCCCCGTGCGCGCCGCGAGCGCCGCCGCCTCCAGGCGCGAGCCGACGCCCAGCTTCATCAGGACCCGCTGCACGTGCGTCCGCGCCGTGCTCGGCGCGATCCGCATCCCCGCCGCGATCAGCCGGGTGTCCTCCCCCTCGGCGACCCGGACGAGGACCTCCACCTCCCGCTGCGTGAGCAGCCGCAGCAGCCGCTGGCCCTCGTCGTCCTGCCGCACGGAGGGGTTGAGCAGCTCCGCGAAGGCCGCCTGCAGCAGCTGCGGCGCCACCGCCGTCTCCCCCGCCCTGGCCTTCACGAGCGCGCGCTCGACGCCCTCGATGCGCTCGTCGTGCCGGACGTACCCCGAGGCCCCGGCCGCGAAGGCCGCCGCGATCCCGCGCGGCGACGGCACGGGCCCGAGCACCACCACGGCCACCTGCGGCCGCTCCCGCTTGATCCGTACGACCACGTCGAAGGCGCCCGGCTCGGCGGGGGCCGCGGTGCCGAGCAGGCACACCTCCGGCGCCCTGCTCACCACGAGCTCCGCCGCACCCGCCACCGGCGCCGCCGCGGCGAGCACCCGGTGCCCGCGCAGCTTCAGCGCCGAGGCCAGCGCCTCGGCGAGCAGTCGGTGGTCGTCCACGACCACGAGGCGTACGCCCATCCCGGTCATCCCCCATCCTCCGGGCCGGCCGTGCCACGGCAACCCTGACCCGGCAAGCTACACGCTCCCCCGCCTCGCACCGAACCAATCGCGTTCTTCTCCCGGGCGGTCACGCACCACCCGGTCGGAGCGACGAAACGGGCCCCTCCGGAATTCCGGAGGGGCCCGCCTCTGTTTCCGACCGCGAGGTCAGCCCTTGACGTTGTGCGAGACGACGAGGTACTCGCGGTCGGCCGCCGACGCGCCCTCGCGGGGCTTGCTCACGTACGTCCGCGAGACGAAGAACCGGCCGTCGCCGTAGTGGTACTCGCTCCCGTTCACGCTGAAGCTCCGCTCCCGCTCGCGGGACGACTTCTCCGGGGAGTTCTCCATCAGGAGGGTCTCCTTCATCGTGCCCCCGTTGACGGACACGAGACGACCCCCCTTGTCGTACGGGGGAACCTTGTACGCGATGAGGTCGCCGCCGTCCATCCGCAGCGGGAGCAGCGTGTACTGGTCGCCCGCGTCGGCCTTCTCGGGCGCCATCCGACCCGTCGCCAGGTCGAAGGCGACGATCTCGTTGGTCTCGTCGCCGAACTCGCCGGTGGAGCCCTCGTGTTCCTCGGTCGACACGTACAGGCGCCCGTTGCCGACGAGGACCTGCGAGCACGCCTCGACCTTGGTCGAACGGCAGCGGCCCGCGTACTGGTCCGGGTCGGCCGTGATCTTCGCCTTGAGCTTCCCGGTCTTCTCGTCGAGCGAGAAGAAGTCCGAGATGCCGCTGCCGTCGTCGGCGGCGTCGCCCACGTTGGCCGCGACGACCAGCGGCTTGCTGGAGATGATCGACGCGTACTTGACGCCGGTCGGCATCTTGTACTGCGAGAGCGGCGCGCCCGTCGTCGGGTTGAGGTTCTGGATCAGCACGTACTGGGTGTCGAACGGACCGCACTTGCGGACGGCGACGAGACCCGCACCGCCGCCGTAGCCCAGGTCGTAGCAGTCCTGGTCGTTGGGCTGCGGCTTCCAGCGCGGGTTGCCGTTGGCCGCGTCGAAGGCCGCGCCGCCGTCGGTGCCGCCCGCGGCCACCGTCTGCCCGCTGAGCGTCACCTCGCTGAACCGGGCCTTCTGGTCACCGGCGGAACCACCGGTGACGGAGGTCGACCACAGCAGCTTTCCGGTGGTGAGGTCGACCATGCCGACCTCGGTGCAGCTCTGGTAGTAGCGCGGCGCGACCCGCTTGGCGGCCTCGAAGAGGACGGGGACCTTGTGGTCGGCGGTCATGTGCCGGGACGCGCCGCAGACCTGTCCGGTCAGCGGGAGCGTCCACAGGACGGTGCCCTTGTCGAGGTCGTAGGCGACGATGGAGTTGACGCCCGTCTTCACGAGCGCCTTGTCGGTGAGCCAGGAGCCGGACACGTCGGTGGTGTCGGGGACCTTCGGCAGTTCGACGCGGAAGGCCTCCTTCGACTGGACGTTCGCCGGGGCCTTCTCCTTGCCGTCGCCGCCCAGGCCGTTCGAGCCGCCGGACCCGCCGGTCTGCTCGCCGGTGCCCTGCGAGGTGCCCGCCGAGCCCTTGGCCTCGTCGTCCTTGCCGCCGCCGCCCTCGGAGTTGGCGTACCAGATGCCGGCGCCGATGATCAGGACGACGGCGACGACCGCCGCGATCACGATCTGGAGCTGCGCCGACAGCTTCTTGCCGCCGGGCGCCACGGCCGGGACCGGGGCGGTCTGCGGGTAGCCGCCGTAGGGCTGCTGCTGCGGGGCCGGGTAGCCGTACGGGGGCTGGACCGGCTGCTGCTGCTGCTGCGGCGTCGGGTAGCCGTACGGGGACTGGGCCGGCTGCTGCGGAGCCATCGGCGGCTGCTGCGGGTAGCCGTAGCCGGCGTCGGGCTGTCCCCCTGGGCCTTGCGACCCGGGCGGTGCCCCCAGCGGCGGGGCCGGGTAGCCGTACCCCGGCTCCGGCTGCTGCTGCGGCGGCTGCTGGGGGTAGCCGTAACCCGGCGGCTGCTGCGGCGGCGTGGGCGCGCCGAAGCCGCCCTGGGGCTCCGGGGGCTGGTTCGGCGGGGGCGGCGGGGGCTGCGTCATCGGTCCGAATACCTCACTTGCTGCCTCACTTGCTGAACGCCATCATCGTCTTGACCTGCTTCTCTTCCTTGTCGTTCGACGCGGAGACCCGTCCGCTCGTCACGACGAAGGTGCCGCCGCCGTAGGCGAACCCCGGGTCGTAGAAGCTGTTCTCGATCTCGGCGGTCGATGCCGGGTGCTGGAGGACGATCTTCGGCGCACCGCCGGTCGGGGCGATGGTCGCGACGGCGCCGCCCTTGTCGTACGACGGGTCGACGTAGACCAGGACCTGGCCGCTGTCCATGCGCAGCGGGGTCATCGTCTGCTCGTCCGGCGCCTTGGAACGCCACTTGGCCTTGCCGGTCTTCAGGTCGAAGGCGACGACCTCGTTGGACGTGCCGTACGAGGTCTCGGTGGCCATGTAGAAGGTGTTGGCGTCGGCGGCGACTCCGGTGCAGCCCTGGAGGTTCTTGCCGAAGACGACGAAGCTGCCGCCGCAGGACGGGGCGAACTTGTCCTTGCCACCCTGGATCTGCGAGCGGAGCTTGCCGTTGGCGTCGAGCGCGAAGATGGTCCACTTCTTCTGCTCGCGCTGCGTGGCGGAGACGACGAGCGGGTCGACCGAGTAGACCTTGTCGACCTGCCAGTTCGCTTCCAGCTGGAAGGTGTACTTGGGCTTGCCGGTGGCGGGGTTGACCTCGCCGACCGCCTGGATCTTCTTGGTGGTGCTGCCCGAGGGGCAGTCCATCGCGGCGATCAGCTTGCTGCCGCCGGCGAAGGCGAAGGGCTTGCAGCCGGTGGTGGCGCCCTTGAAGAGCTGCTTGCCGTCGGTGAGGGAGAAGCCGTAGGCGGAGCTGGAGCCCGCCGCGGTGACCGTGTTGCCGCTGATCGACAGAGTGTTGTCGGAGAAGGCGAAGAGACCGGTCGGCTTGGGGATGGTCTTCTTCCAGCCCACCTTGCCGGTCTTGAGGTTCACCTGCTGGAGCCCGAGGCACTTGGCGTTGTCCTTGGCGCTGTCGTTGTGCCCGAAGACCATGAAACCGCCGGAGGAGGGGGCCGGCGGGGCCGCGCACAGCTCGAAGGGCACGTCGAGGTGCCACTTCAGGGAGCCGTCGCTCAGGCTGTAGCCGTCGATGCTCTTGTACATCGCCTTGACGACGACGTCGCCGACGATCCACGGGCCGAGGACGTCGGAGCCGTTGCGCGGCAGGTCGACGTTGTTCTTGAGCAGCCAGCCGACCTTCGCCTCACCGGGCTTGCGGCCGGCGTTGAGGTCGTCGTCACCGCCCCGGCCGTCGCCCGAACCGTCGCCCGCGTCGACCGACTCGGTCGGCTTCGGGGCCTCGGAGGCCGAGGAGGAGGCGCTCGCGGTCGCGGTCGGCTGGGCGATCGGGTCCTTCTCGTCGTCCCCGCCGCCGACGACGGCCCAGGTGGTCACGGCCGCGATCAGGACGGCACCGGCGGCCACGGCGGCGACGACACCGGTCCGGCCCTTGAGGCCACCGCCGCCCGGCGCGGGCGGCGGGGTGGGGCCGCCCTGGTACATGGGCTGCGTGGGATAGCCACCGCCGTACGGGCCGGGCTGCTGGCCGTACGGACCCGGCTGCTGCGGCTGCTGGCCGTACGGGCCGGGCTGCTGCTGCGGGTAGCCGTACGGGCCGGGCTGCGGCGGCKGCTGYCCGTACGGACCGGGCTGGGCCGGCTGGCCGGGCTGCTGGCCGGGCTGCTGCGGATATCCGTAACCGGGCTGCTGCGGCGGCTGTCCGTACGGACCGGGTGCGCCGGGCGCACCGGCCTGCGGGGCCTGCGGCGGCACCGGCGGTGCCTGCGGCGGGACGGGCGGGACGGGCGGCATGCCCGGGGCCGGGGCCTGGTTCGGGTCCTGAGGGGCTCCGAAGCCCCCCGGCGGCTGGTTGCTGGGCGGCTGGGTCATCAGCGGTTCCCCCTTGACGTGAGCGACTTTTCTTTCTACCACTCACGCGACGGCGCAAAAGCGACCGGTCCGCCCCTTGTACCCAAGGGAGGACCGGCCCGTGATGCCCTTGTTATGCGCCCTGTTATGTGTCCGGTTATGCGTCCTCGGCCAGTTCGAGCCAGCGCATCTCCAACTCCTCGCGCTCCCCGACGAGTTCCCGGAGCTCCGCGTCGAGCTTCGCCACCTTCTCGAAATCGGTGGCGTTATCGGCGATCTGCGTGTGCAGCTTGGCCTCCTTCTGGGAGACCTTGTCGAGCTGCCGCTCGACCTTCTGGAGCTCCTTCTTCGCGGCGCGCGCGTCGGCGGCGGAGACGCCCGCCTTCTGCGGTGCGGCCGCGGCTGCGGCGGGCGCCGGGACGGCCGCCTCGATCATCTTCCGGCGGCGCTCCAGGTACTCGTCGATGCCGCGCGGCAGCATCCGCAGCGTCTGGTCGCCGAGCAGCGCGAGCGTCTTGTCGGTGGTGCGCTCGATGAAGAACCGGTCGTGGGAGATGACGACCATGGAGCCCGGCCAGCCGTCGAGGAGGTCCTCCAGCTGCGTCAGGGTCTCGATGTCGAGGTCGTTGGTGGGCTCGTCGAGGAAGAGGACGTTCGGCTCGTCCATCAGCAGGCGGAGCAGCTGGAGGCGGCGGCGCTCACCGCCGGAGAGGTCGCCGACCGGCGTCCACTGCTTCTCCTTGGTGAAGCCGAACTGCTCGCAGAGCTGGCCGGCCGTCATCTCGCGGCCCTTGCCGAGGTCGACGCGGTCGCGGATCTGCTGCACGGCCTCCAGGACGCGCAGCGAGCCGGGGAGCTCGGTGACGTCCTGCGAGAGGTAGGCGAGGCGGACGGTCTTGCCGACGACGACCTTGCCCGCGGCGGGCTGCTGCTCCCCGTCGGAGACGGCGGCGTCGGCGAGCGCGCGCAGGAGTGAGGTCTTGCCCGCGCCGTTGACGCCGACGAGACCGATGCGGTCGCCGGGGCCCAGCTGCCAGGTGAGGTGCTTGAGCAGGGTCTTGGGGCCGGCGGTGACGGTCACGTCCTCCAGGTCGAAGACCGTCTTGCCGAGGCGGGCGTTGGCGAACTTCATCAGCTCGCTGGTGTCGCGCGGCGGCGGCACGTCGGCGATCAGCTCGTTGGCGGCCTCGATGCGGTAGCGCGGCTTGGAGGTGCGGGCGGGGGCGCCGCGCCGCAGCCAGGCCAGCTCCTTGCGCATCAGGTTCTGCCGCTTCGTCTCCTCCGTGGCCGCGATGCGCTCGCGCTCGGCGCGGGCGAAGACGTAGTCGGAGTAACCGCCCTCGTACTCGTGCACGTCACCGCGCTGCACGTCCCACATGCGGGTGCAGACCTGGTCGAGGAACCAGCGGTCGTGGGTGACGCAGACGAGCGCCGAGCGGCGCTCCTGGAGGTGCTTGGCGAGCCACGAGATGCCCTCGACGTCGAGGTGGTTGGTGGGCTCGTCGAGGACGATCAGGTCCTGGTCCTCGATGAGGAGCTTGGCGAGCGCGATCCGGCGGCGCTCGCCGCCGGAGAGCGGGCCGATGACGGTGTCGAGGCCCTGCTCGAAGCCGGCCAGGTCGAGCCCGCCGAAGAGCCCGGTGAGCACGTCGCGGATCTTGGCGCTGCCGGCCCACTCGTGGTCGGCCATGACGCCGATGACCTCGTGCCGGATGGTGGCCTTCGGGTCGAGCGAGTCGTGCTGCGTGAGCACGCCGAGGCGCAGCCCGCCGCTGTGCGTGACGCGGCCGGTGTCGGCCTCCTCCAGCTTGGCGAGCATGCGGATGAGGGTGGTCTTGCCGTCGCCGTTGCGCCCGACGACCCCGATCCGGTCCCCTTCGGAGACACCGAGCGAGACCCCGTCGAGCAGGGCACGGGTGCCGTACACCTTGCTGACGGCCTCGACATTGACCAGGTTGACGGCCACGTTGACTCCTGTACGGGGGATCGATCGACGTCCCAGGGTACGTCGCCGCCCATGCCCCGCCCGACGGGTAGCATCGGCGGTAGCATAGGGAGCATGAGCGAGCCTACTCAGAAGTACTCGATCAGCATGCCCCGCGACATCGCGGAGGCCGCCCGGGCCCGCAGCGGACCCTCGGGGCTTTCCGCCTACGTCGCGGCGGCGGTCGCGCGGCAGATAGAGCGGGACGACCTCAACGAGCTCATCGCGGTGGCCGAGGCCGAGCACGGACCGGTCACGGACGAGGAGGTCCAGGCACGGCGCGAGCAGCTGCGCCGGGCCCGGGAGCAGCAGGGTGACGCGAAGCCGACCGGGGCGAGCGCCACGTGACACGCCTCGACGCCGCCCCGGGCGGCACGCTGGTCCTCGACAGCGAGGGACTGGCCAAGGCCGTCCTGCGTGACCGCGAGGTCACCACCTGGCTCGCGCTCGCCCGCGCCGACGACCTGCGCGTCGTGACGAGCGCCGCCACCCTGGTGGAGGTGATGCACCCGCGCATCAACCGTGCGGCCCTGGAATGGACCCTGTCCCGCCTGGTCGTCGAGCCGGTGACGGACGCCGTCGCCCGCGGTGCGGCGGCCCTGCTGGCCGAGAACGGACTGCAGGGCCACAAGTACGCCATCGACGCGATGGTCGCCGCGACGGCCCTGGCGGCACCCGGTCCCGTCACGGTGCTCACCTCGGACCCGGAGGACCTCACCGTCCTCTGCGGACGCCGGGCGACCGTCATCGCGATCTGATCCGCCCCGCCCGCTCCACCAGCAGCCACCCCGCCAAGGCCAGGCCGACGGCGGCCGGTGCCGTGACCGGGACCGCGATCAGGGTGGCCGAGTGGCCGGACAGCAGGCCCGCGAAGCCCGTCATGGAGAGGCCGAGGACGCCCAGCAGGGCGAGGGCGATGCCGAGCGCGGCGAGCGGACCGCCCGCGTCGGTCGCCGGTGCGGCCGGGACCGGGGCCTCGAAGCGGCGGAAGACGCCCACGAGCAGCGCCGTGAGGACGGCCGCCGCCGCGATCCGGAGCGGGACCTGCGCCCACCAGGCGCCGGACGCCGGCTCGGGCAGGGCGACGCCGGACCCGAGCAGCACCCCGTACACCCCGAGCATCGCCGTCAGGTGCCAGAGGAACGCGGTCATCGCGATGCCGTTGGCGGCGACCACCGTCCGCCACACCCCGGCCCGCGCGACGAGCCGCGCCCCCGGCCCCCGCAGGAGCTCGACCGCGCCGACCAGCCACAGGCCGTGGCAGAGCAGAGCGAGCGTCGGCGGGGCCATGTTCGAGACCTTCTCGCCGGGCATGCCCACCATCGACAGCGGATACGGGCCGAGGGCCACGAGCGCGGCGGCACCGACGAGCCCCGCGCCGGCGAGCAGGACGGGCCGGCGGAGCATGCCGTCGGCGCGCAGGAACCCGAGCTGGTGGACGGCGAGCCAGACGAACGCGAAGTTCAGGAACTCGACGAAGGGGACGTCCGCCGCGAACCGCAGGACGTCGACCGCGACCGCCCCGCCGGCGAGCACGGCGAACGCGCCCCAGCCCCACCGCTCGTGGAGCCGCAGCAGCGGCGGGGTGAAGGCGACCATCGCGAGATAGATCCCGATGAACCACAGCGGCTGCGTCACGAGCCGCAGCGCGACCCCAGTGAGCCCGCCGTCCGCCCCGGCCAGTTGCAGCACGAGCGCGGCCGCGCCCCACACCGCGACGAAGACCATCGTCGGCCGCAGCAGCCGCTGGAGCCGGGCCCGCAGGAACGACGCGTACGCGGGGCGGGAGCGGTGGGCGAGGGCGTGCGAGAAGCCGCCGACGAAGAAGAACACCGGCATCACCTGGAAGACCCAGGTCACGAGCTGGAGCTCGGGGACGACGGCGAGGAGGTTCCCGATCTGCCCGTCGGGGCCGACCGCCGCCATCAGCCAGTGCCCGAGCACGACGACCGCGAGCGAGGCGACCCGGAGCAGGTCGATGTACCGGTCTCGGCTCGCCGGCGTTGCGGCGGCGAGCTCACGCGCGCTGATTCCCATGCTCGTACGGTCCCGCGGGGGCCCATCGTGCCGACAGGGCGCGGATACTCAACCGTCCGCTGAGTACGCGCACCGGCGCCGGGCGCAGTGCCAACCGGCCCCTTGCCGTCGACCGCGCGGGCGACCCCCCGGCCTGGCCGCCCACGCCCCGGACCGACGGGCCGTCATGTTCTTCTCACACCCCCACCCGAGGAGAACCACGTGCCGAGACACCCACGCCTGGTCGCCGTCGCCACCGCCACCGCCGCCCTCGCGCTGATCGCGGCGGGCCCCGCGGCGGGCGGCGATCCGACCGTGTCCGATCCCCGCGTCGTCGCCCACTTCGACTTCGCCGCCGGGGAGAACGCGGAGAACATCGCCCTCGAACCCGACGGCTCCGCCGACATCACCTTCGCCTTCGCCCGTCAGGTCGCCCGCGTCACCAAGGAGGGCGACACGACGGTCCTCGCCACCCTGCCCGAGGTGCCGGGCGCGGTGACGCCCGTCGGCGGGGCCGTCGTCCTGGGCATCGCCCGCGCCCACGACGGCACCCTGTACGTCACGTACGTCACCGGCAAGGCGGAGACCGGCGTCTGGCGCATCGCGCCCGGTGGCGGCGAGCCGGAGCAGATCGGCTTCTTCCCCGCGGACGCCTTCCCCAACGGGCTCGCCCTGGACGAGAAGTGCGGCACCCTCTACACCGCCGACACGCGGCTCGGCACGGTGTGGTCCCTCCCGGTGACCGGCGGCACGCCCACGGCCTGGGCCACCGGGGCCGCGCTCGAACCCACCGAGCAGATCCCCTTCGGCGCCAACGGCCTCAAGGTCCACCACGGTGCCGTCTGGGTGTCCAACACCGCCCATGCGACGCTGCTGCGCATCCCGATCGGTCCCGGTCCCGACCACGCGGCCGGTCCGATCGAGACCCGGGCGACCGGGCTCACGTCCATCGACGACTTCGCCTTCACCGGGCACGGCGACACGGTCCTCGCCGCCCTGAACCAGGTCGACAAGCTGGAACTCGTCCGGCCCGACGGCACCCACAAGACCGTGCTCACCCACGCCGACGGCCTCGACAACCCGACCTCCGCGGCCGTGCGCGCCAAGACCGTCTACGTGAACAGCGCCGCCTTCTTCAACACGGTGGACCCGGACCCGAACCTGCTCCTGGCCCGGATCTCCAAGAACAAGCACTGACAGGAACAGGCACTGAGGAGCGTCAGGCGACCGGGTCGCGGTCCGGGGCGCCGCGCCACGCCCGCCAGGCGCGCACGGCACCCCGGCAGGCGGCGGGGAGGGCCAGGACGGCGAACGCGAACCCCGCCCACCTCCACCAGGCCTCGCCGGGGAGCGGGGACAGGGCGGCCTCGACCTCGCCGGAGTCCCAGAACGCGAGGTTCACGACGATCAGCCCGCTGAGGAGAACGACCTGACCGCACTCGTCGAGGAGCTTCAGCACCAGCCGGTGCCGCGCTCTCCTCGCCTTCAACCACCGCCACGCCTTCACGCGCCACCCCCTGGGCCGTCCGGATCGAAGGGCCCAGGGTGGCAGGCGAAGGTGACGGGAAGGTGTCAGGCGGGGAGGACGACCGCGCCCGGCGCCGGCGACGTCGCCACCCGCGCCGTGCGGCACGTGCCCGAGGCGATCAGGGCCGCGGCGACGGATTCGGCCGCCTCCGCGTCCTTCACCAGGAACGCCGTCGTCGGGCCCGAGCCGGAGACGAGGGTCGCGAGGGCGCCCGCGTCCGTGCCTGCCGTCAGGGTCGCCGCGAGGGACGGGCGCAGGGAGAGGGCCGCCGGCTGGAGGTCGTTGGTGAGGGCGGCCGCGAGGGCGGTGGTGTCGCCGGTGCGCAGGGCGTCGAGCAGGGCCGGCGATGCGGTCGGCTCGGGGACGTCGGTGCCTTCGGTGAGACGGTCGAACTCGCCGTACACCGCCGGGGTCGACAGCCCGCCGTCGGCGACGGCGAACACCCAGTGGAAGGTGCCGCCGACCGGCAGCTCGGTGAGCTGCTCACCGCGTCCGGTGCCGAGCGCCGCCCCGCCGACGAGGCTGAACGGCACGTCGGAGCCCAGTTCCGCGCAGATCTCGAGCAGCGACTCGCGCGAGGAGTTCAGGCCCCAGAGCGCATCGCAGGCGAGCAGCGCGCCCGCGCCGTCCGCGCTGCCGCCGGCCATGCCGCCGGCGACCGGGATGTCCTTGGCGATGTGCAGGTGCACGTCCGGGGAGATGCCGTGCCGGGCGGCGAGCAGCTCGGCGGCGCGCGCGGCGAGGTTCGTGCGGTCCAGCGGCACCTTGTCGGCGTCCGGGCCCTCGCAGGTGATCGTCAGCGTCTCGGCGGGGGTCGCGGTCACCTCGTCGTACAGGGAGACGGCGAGGAAGACGTTGGCCAGGTCGTGGAAGCCGTCGGGGCGGGCCGCGCCGACCGCGAGCTGCACGTTGACCTTGGCGGGCACCCGTACGGTCACGGCCTCGCTCATGCCTTCGCCTCCGCGATCCTCGCGAACTCCTCGACGGTCAGGGCCTCGCCGCGCGCCTGCGGCGAGATCCCGGCCTTGACCAGGGCCTCCTCGGCGGCGGCGGGCGAGCCCGCCCAGGTCGCGAGGGCGGCGCGCAGGGTCTTGCGGCGCTGGGCGAAGGCCGCGTCGACGACCGCGAAGACCTCCTTGCGGGAGGCGGTGGTCGCGAGCGGCTCGGTGCGGCGGACGAGGGAGACGAGGCCGGAGTCGACGTTCGGCGCGGGCCAGAAGACGTTGCGGCCGATGGAGCCTGCCCGCTTCACCTCCGCGTACCAGTTCGCCTTGACCGACGGGACGCCGTAGACCTTGTTGCCGGGCTTGGCGGCGAGCCGGTCGGCGACCTCGGCCTGGACCATGACGAGGGTCCGCTCGATGGTCGGGAACCGCTCCAGCATGTGGAGCAGGACCGGCACGGCGACGTTGTACGGCAGGTTGGCGACGAGCGCGGTGGGCGCCGGGCCCGGGAGCTCCTGCACCTGCATGGCGTCGGAGTGCACGAGCGCGAAGCGGTCGGCGCGCGCGGGCATGCGGGCGGCGATCGTGGCGGGCAGCGCGGCGGCCAGCACGTCGTCGATCTCGACGGCCGTGACCCGGTCGGCGGCCTCCAGGAGGGCGAGGGTGAGGGAGCCGAGTCCGGGCCCCACCTCCACGACGACGTCGTCGGGCCGCACCTCGGCCGTGCGGACGATCCGCCGGACGGTGTTGGCGTCGATGACGAAGTTCTGGCCCTTCTGCTTCGTGGGGCGCACGCCGAGGGCGGCGGCCAGCTCACGGATGTCGGCGGGGCCGAGGAGGGCGTCGGGGCTTTCGGGGCCGGTGGTGGTGCTCACCGGTACAGCCTACGGCTCGCCGGTGGGGCCGTAGGCCGACGGCTCACTGGTGGAGCCGTCGGCCGCAGTGGGGCCACGGGCTCGCGCCCCGCTGCACGTACAGCTTCTTGGCCCGGAAGGTCTGCTCGGCTGCGGGTGCGTTCTGGGCGGTGCCGGTGCCGCCGAGGGAGCGCCAGGTGCCGGGGTCGAACTGGTAGAGCCCGCCGTAGGTCCCCGAGGGGTCGACGGCGTTCGGGCGGCCGCCGGACTCGCAGGCGGCGAGTGCGGCCCAGTCGAGGCCGTCGGCCCCGGCGACGGAGGTGGGCAGCGCGCGCGTGCCGACGCGGACCTTGCGGCTGACGGGTTCGCGGACGATCTCCTCGCCGGTCCTGCGGGGCTTCTGCCGGACGCCGTTGACCGTGCGCAGGGTGTACGTGACGCGGCGGACGCCCGCGATCCCCTGCCGTTCGACGGTCTCGGTGCCCGCGAAGAGCTCGGGGTCGCGGACCCTCTCGACGGCGTACGGGATCGCCTCCTCCCGCACCTGGCGGGAGCCGGTGATGCGCAGCACGGTGACCGTCTGGCCGTCGCGGGGGAAGGCGTCGGCCGCGACGGAGGTGGTGTCCTGGCCGGAGAGGGTGATCCCGGCCTCGGCGAGGGCCTCGCGGATGGTGGCGGCGTTGGTGCGGACGACACGCTCGCGGCCGTCGGCGAGGAAGGTGACCGTCCGTTCGGTGCGGACGTCGAGGGCGAGGCCCTGGCGGGAGATCGCGGCCGCGCGGGAGACGGAGAGATAGGCGCCCTCGGCGCGGACCCCGAGCTGGCGCAGTGCGCCCTCGACGGTCCTCGCGGTGGTCCAGATCTGGTGGCGCCGTCCGTCGAGCGTGAGGGAGATGGGCCGCCCGTACCGGACGACGACCTCGTCGCCGTTGGCCAGGGCCTCGCCGGGGGCGGGGGCGACGATGTCGTGGGCGCCGACGGTGAGGCCCTCGTGGGCGAGGAGCTCGTCGATGTCGTCGGCGAAGGTGTGGAGGCTGCGCGGGACGCCGTCGACGGAGAGCCGGACGGCCTTGTCGTTGGCGACGAAGGCGCTGGTTCCGCCGGCGAGGAAGGCGACGACGAGGGCCTGCGGGACGAGCCGCCGAAGCCCGTCCCGGGTCGAGCCCGAGGCCTTGCGGCGGCGGGCGGCGCGCCGGGCCCCGGCGCGGGAGCCGCCCTGCCCGGGGACGGCGCCGGGGACTCCGGGGGCCGTACCGGGGAGGTCCGCGGGGACGACGAGCGGCGCCGCCTGGGTCGGCTGCTCGTGGACGGGCAGGGTCGCCGTACGCCGTCCGGCTCGGTGACTGCCCTGGGAAGTGCTCACGAGGCCGGGACCTTACCTCTCGACCCCGGTTACTCTCGCGAACGACTCGGCTACGACACGTAACCGTTGTGACTCCTCCCCCTCGTGGACGAGGGGGCTTCTCCCTTGCGACCGAAGTCCACAGGACGGCCAAGCCCTGACCGCTGCCGAGGCAGGTACGCAGCGTATCACGCCGCTTCACCATCAGTGATCAGTTGTTGACGATCAGTAATCGAAGGCGCGGGCCGTGTTGACGGCGAGCGCCTCGGCGAGGTCGTTCTCCCCGATCCCGCGCACGGCCGCCATCGCCCGGACGGTGACCGGGATGAGGTACGGGGCGTTGGGGCGGCCCCGGTAGGGCGCCGGGGTGAGGTAGGGCGCGTCGGTCTCGACGAGGACGAGCTCCAGCGGGGCGACGGCGAGCGCGTCCCGCAGGTGCTGGGCGTTCTTGAAGGTGACGTTGCCGGCGAAGGACATGTAGTAGCCCTTGGCGGCGCAGATCTCGGCCATGGCGGCGTCGCCGGAGTAGCAGTGGAAGACGGTCCGCTCGGGGGCGCCCTCCTCGTCGAGGATGCGGAGCACGTCGGCGTGCGCCTCGCGGTCGTGGATGACGAGCGTCTTGCCGTGCCGCTTGGCGATCTCGATGTGGGCGCGGAAGGAACGCTCCTGCGCGGCCATGCCCTCGGGGCCGGTACGGAAGTAGTCGAGGCCGGTCTCGCCGACGCCGAGGACGTACGGCAGGGCGGCGAGGCGGTCGATCTCGGCGAGCGCGTCGTCGAGGGCGGCGTCCCCGCCGCCGGGGCGGGCGCCCTGCCGGGACCAGCCGTCGGGATCCCCGAGGACGATCCGAGGGGCTTCGTTCGGATGGAGGGCGACGGCCGCGTGCACGTGCTCGTGGGCGGCGGCGGTCTCGGCGGCCCACTGGGAGCCCTTCACGTCGCAGCCGACCTGCACGACCGTGGTCACACCGACGGCGGCGGCCTTGACCAGGGCCTCCTCCACGGTCCCGGACTGCATGTCCAGGTGGGTGTGCGAGTCCGCGACCTCCACGAGGAGGGGTTCGGGCAGCGGCGGCGGGGCGTCCTTGGCACTCATGGCCCCGATCGTACGAGGGCCACGAGTGCCGGCGTGCAGGGTTACCCGTGCTTACGGAAGGGATGCAGGAGGTCGGAGAGGTGCCAGTGGTGGGGCACGGGCGGGGTCTCCGGGCCCGCGGTGTCCTCGGTCAGTTCCTGCCCGATGGGCCCGGCCATCGAGACGGGCTTGGTCGCCTTCGCCCCGTGCTGGTGCTTCTCCGTCGCGGCGATCAGGTCGAGCACCGACGACACCTGCCCCGCGCGCATGATCCTGACGACGTGACCGCCGCAGTTCATGCAGGTGGGGCTGGACAGCGGGGACGGGACCCGCTCCCCGTCGGCCTTGTAGACGACGAATTCCTGGCCGGCGGCGTCGACGTGGTGCTCGATGTCGTACGCCTGCTCCCAGCCGTATCCACAGCGCATGCAGGCGAAGGCGTACGCCTCATGGGCGACGGATATGCCGGTGCCGGTGATCTCGCTCATGCCAGCTCCTCTCCACTGATCAGTGGACGCCTTTTCGGGCCGGAGCGCATCAGCAGGAGACGAACCATGGAAGGCTTTTGGCTCTTCCCTTGCCAAGCGCCCTGTGAAGAGTCCCGGCGCCGGGTTCGGCTTTGCCTTTCAGATTAGTCCTTTGCGCGTACCAGGACTCTTCCTGTCAGCCCTTTGCCGCGTTCTTTGCCGCCACCACCGCATCGAAGACCTCCCGCTTGGGCAGCCCCGCCTCGGCGGCGACCGCGACGATCGCCTCCTTGCGCCGCTCCCCCGCCTCCTCGCGCACCTGCACCCTGCGCACCAGCTCCGCGGCGTCGAGCTCGCCGGGTCCGGCCTCGGGGGCGCCCTCGACGACGACGGTGATCTCGCCCCGTACGCCCTCGGCGGCCCAGGCGGCGAGCTCGGCGAGCGGGCCGCGCTTGACCTCCTCGTACGTCTTGGTCAGCTCGCGGCAGACGGCGGCGCGGCGCTCGGCGCCGAAGACCTCGGCCATCGCGGCGAGCGTGTCGTCGAGGCGGTGCGGGGCCTCGAAGTAGACGAGGGTGCGGCGCTCGTCCGCGACCTCGCGCAGCCGCCCGAGCCGCTCCCCCGCCTTGCGCGGCAGGAAGCCCTCGAAGCAGAAGCGGTCCACGGGCAGCCCGGAGAGGGCGAGTGCGGTGAGCACGGCGGACGGGCCGGGGACGGCCGTGACCTTGATGTCCTGCTCGACGGCGGCGGCGACCAGGCGGTAGCCGGGGTCCGAGACGGACGGCATGCCCGCGTCGGTGACGAGCAGCACGCGGGCGCCGCCGACCAGCGCCTCGACGAGTTCGGGCGTACGGGCGGACTCGTTGCCCTCGAAGTACGAGACGACCCGTCCCGAGGTGTGGATGCCGAGGGCCCGGGTCAGGCCGCGCAGCCTCCGGGTGTCCTCGGCGGCCACGATGTCCGCGCTCTGCAGCTCGGTGGCGAGTCGGGGCGGAGCGTCCGCGATGTCACCGATGGGGGTCCCTGCGAGTACCAGCGTTCCAGTCACACAGGACATCCTCCCAGCCCGGACAGGCGACGCGCACAGGCGCGTTCCCTACGATGGCGCGGTGACCAGTACCGCACCCGAGGCCCTGGAGGGCCAGCACCCCATGGCAGAGCCCGTGGCAGAGCCCTCTTCGTGGCAGCAGAGGCTGCGGCGCTTCGGCTACGCGCCCCGCGCCGAGACCCCCGCTCCCATCGGGCTGCGGGAGCGGCTCGACCCCCCGTACGTCCGCCCGTCGGCGCGCGTGTGGTCGGCGCTCGGCATCGGGCCCGGCCCGGCCGAGCGGCTGTGGCGGCTGATGGCCTGGGGCGGTCCGCTCCTGGTCACGGCGGTCGCCGGGCTGCTGAGGTTCTGGAACCTCGGCAAGCCGCACGCGGTGATATTCGACGAGACGTACTACGCCAAGGACTCGTGGGCCCTGATCAACCAGGGGTACGAGGGGGCCTGGCCGAAGGACATCGACAAGACGATCCTGACGGACCCGGGCGCGGTCCTCGTGCCGACGGAGCACGGCTACGTCGTCCATCCCCCGATGGGCAAGTGGGTCATCGGCGTCGGCGAGAAGATCTTCGGCTTCGAGCCCTTCGGCTGGCGCTTCATGGTGGCGCTGCTCGGCACGCTGTCGGTGCTGATGCTGTGCCGGATCGGCCGGCGGCTCTTCCGCTCGACGTTCCTGGGCTGTCTCGCGGGCCTGCTGCTCGCCGTCGACGGCCTGCACTTCGTGATGAGCCGCACGGCGCTCCTCGACCAGGTGCTGATGTTCTTCGTGCTCGCCTCCTTCGGCTGCCTCGTCCTCGACCGCGACCGCAACCGGAAACGGCTCGCGGCGGCGCTCCCCGAGGACGAGGAGGGGGTGCTGCGGCCGGACGCGGAGATCGCGGAGACCCTGCGCATGGGGTGGCGGCCGTGGCGGATCGCGGCCGGCGTCATGCTGGGCCTCGCGGCGGCGACGAAGTGGAACGGCCTGTACGTCATGGTGGCGTTCGGCCTGATGACGGTCCTGTGGGACGTGGCGGGCCGCCGCACGGGCGGCGCCGTCCGCCCGTACCTCTCGGTGATCAGGAAGGACCTGGTCCCGGCGTTCGTGTCGGTGGTGCCGGTGGCGCTCGTCACGTACGTGGCGACCTGGACGGGCTGGCTCGTCACGGACAAGGGCTACTTCCGCGACTGGGCCGCCAAGCAGGACCAGATCGACGGCGGCGGGACCTGGGGCTGGCTGCCGCAGTGGCTGCGCAGCCTCTGGCACTACGAGTCCGAGGTCTACTCGTTCCACGTGGGCCTGACCTCGCCGCACACGTACGAGTCGAACCCCTGGTCCTGGATCGTCCTCGGCCGCCCCGTCTCGTACTTCTACGAGTCCCCGGCCCCCGGCACCGCCGGCTGCCCGGCCACCGCCAAGGAGAAGTGCGCCCAGGAGGTCCTCGCCCTCGGCACCCCGCTCCTGTGGTGGGCCGCCTGCTTCGCGATCCTCTACGTCCTGTGGCGCTGGGCCTTCCGCCGCGACTGGCGCGCGGGCGCGATCGCCTGCGCCATCGCCGCGGGCTGGGTCCCGTGGTTCCTTTACCAGGAACGCACGATCTTCCTTTTCTACGCGGTCGTCTTCGTGCCTTTCCTGTGCCTCGCGGTGGCCATGATGCTGGGCGCGATCATCGGTCCACGGGGTTCCTCGGAAAGGCGCCGGACTTTCGGCGCGGTGGCGGCGGGATGTCTCGTTCTGCTGATCGTCTGGAATTTCATCTACTTCTGGCCCATCTACACCGGGACTCCCATTCCGCTGGACCAATGGCGCGGGCGGATGTGGCTCGACACGTGGATCTAGCCGCGTAAGGACAACACAGAGGGCGCGACCGATGGTCGCGCCCTCTGCGTTTTTGTCGGGCTCAGCCGCTGATGAACCTGCGTGGTGCGCCCCGGCGGTCCGCCGGTTCGGGCTCCGCGGGCGCGTAGGGGGCGGAGAACAGCGCGAGGACGCCCGGGTGGACGGCGCACAGCGGCATCCGGCCGTTCTCGGCGGCCGCCGCGCGCAGCCGCTCGTCGCGGGCGAGCCGGTCGCCGCTGACGTAGAGGAAGGCGTTCTGCGCGTACCAGGGCTCGATCGCCGGGTCGTCCCACAAGCGGGTGCGCAGGCAGTCGACGAGCTGGTAGCCCCACTGCTCGAAACGCCCGCGCCAGTACGCCGGCCACTGTTCGTTGCGGTGGTCCGTCCCGGTCTGCCCGGGGATCGCGGCGGAGAAGAGGACGACGTCCGCCAGCGCGCACAGGTCGTCCACCAGGGAGTCGGCGCGGGTCGCGTCGAAGTGCTCGGCGGCCTCCAGGCACATCGCCAGGTCGAACCGCCGGTCCAGGCGCAGGGGGTGGGTGAGGTCCCTTTCCATGAAGCACTGCGGGGGAATGCGCAGCGCGTCGGCGGACACCCAGGGTCCGTCGACGCCCAGGATCTCCGCCGCCCCCAGCTGCTGGGCGGTGGCGAGCCAGGAACCGGTGCCGCACCCGAGGTCCACCACACTCGACGGCCTGACGAGGTCGAACACAAGCGGCAGCACGCACTCGGCGGAGCGCCGCGAACCGTCCTGCTGGCCGGCGTAGAACCACGCGCCGTACGTACTCGTAGAGGTGACACCCATCAGATCTCTCCTAGCGGCCGGCAGTCCTGGAAGACGAAGATTCCCAGACATATCCCCCGTTTCCGGTGAGCCGCGCAAGAAGGTTCGGGCACGCCGATTCCGATAGAGCAACCGCCCACGCCCACTGCCTTTGTGACGGATGTGGCGGTAGTTGCTCGACACACCAAAGGCACGCTGCTTGACTGGACGGCCACCTGGGGAGGGGAGGCGCAGTCATGCGCAGTGGGGCGAAGACCGCGATCGTCGGGGGCGTGTTCCTCGTCGTGGCCGGCGGTGTCGGCTACGGGGGACTCAACCTCTACAACGGGATCACGGGCGGTGACACGTCCGTCGGTCCTCGCACCGCCGAAGCTCCGAAGACCGGGCCCGTCACCGACGAGGAGGTCACCGCGACCGCGAAGGACTTCCTCGCGGCCTGGGCCGCCGGGGAGCCGGAGAAGGCCGGGCAGCTGACGAACGACCCGGTCTCGGCCGGGCCCGCCGTCGCGGCCTACCGGGACGGCGCGAGCATCTCGGAGGCCGTGATCACGCCCGGGACGCCCGTCGGGGCGAAGGTGCCGTTCACGGTGAAGGCCACCATCACGTACAAGGACGTGTCGAAGCCCTGGTCGTACGCCTCCGAGCTGACCGTCGTCCGGGGCCAGACCACCGGCCGGCCGCTGGTGAAGTGGGCGCCGTCCGTGCTCCACCCGAAGCTGCTCACCGCCGAGGCCACCGTGCGCACGGGCGTCGCGAAGACGGCCGCCGTGAAGGCCGTCGACCGCAACGGCGACGAGCTGACCCCGGAGAAGTACCCCTCGCTCGTCCCGATCATCGACGAGCTGCGCAAGCGATACGGCTCGGAGGTGGGCGGTGAGACCGGGGTCGAGACGTGGATCGACTCGGGCAGCACGACCGTCCCCGACTCCACCCTCCTCGTCCTGTCGAAGGGCAAGGCGGGCACGCTGAAGACGACCATCGACCCGAAGGTCCAGGCGGCGGCCGAGAGGGCGGTCCAGGCGTACGGCAAGGCCGCGGTGACGGCGATAGAGCCGTCCACGGGCGCGATACGGGCGGTCGCCAACAGCCCGGCCGGAGGGTTCAATACCGCCTTCCTCGGCCGGCAGGCCCCCGGCTCGACGATGAAGATCGTCACGGCCACGATGATGATGCAGCACGGCCTGGCGAAGCCCGGCAGCCCGGTCCCGTGTCCTGCCACCGTCGCCTGGAAGGGCCGCACCTTCGAGAACCTCAAGGGCTTCTCGTCGACCGGCGACCTCACCAACGCCTTTCGGCTCTCCTGCAACACCACGTTCATCAAGCCGGTCAAGCCCCTCGACGACAAGGGCATCGCGGACACCGCCCTCGGCGAGACCGCCCGCCGTTCCTTCGGCATCGGCCTCAACTGGCAGGTCGGCGTCCCCGCGTCCGACGGCAGCGTCCCCGCGTCGGAGGGGCCCGAGACGGCCGCCTCGTACATCGGTCAGGGCAGGATCACGATGAGCGCCCTGAACGTCGCCTCGCTCTCCGCGACCGCGAAGGACGGCCGTTTCCGCCAGCCGTACCTCGTGTCGGCGGAGCTCGGCGACCGGGAGTTCGCCAAGGCCGAGCCGCTCTCCCCCGAGGTCCACTCGGGGCTGCGCCGGATGATGAACGAGGCGGCCACCAACGGCACCGCGGCGAAGGCGATGGCCGGTGTCCCGTCACCCAAGGGCGCGAAGACCGGCTCCGCCGAGGTCGACGACCAGGACGAGTCCAACAGCTGGTTCACCGGCTACTCCGGCGACCTCGCGGCCGCCGCGGTCGTCCAGTCGGGCGGCCATGGCGGCGACGCGGCGGGCCCGGTGGTCGCGCGGGTCCTGAGGGCCGGCTGACCGACCCCCGGAACTCTGTCGCATGGCCCGTACAACTACCGCTAGCGTGCGGGCCATGAGCACCGCTGACGACACCACCTCCCCCGCGCACCCCCAGTTCGCCGCCGCCCTCCGGGAGTTGGGCCTCCACGTCGAGGTCCGCAGTTTCCCGGACGAGACCCGCACCGCCCAGCAGGCCGCCGACGCCATCGGCTGCGAGGTCGCCGAGATCGTGAAGTCGCTGATCTTCGCCGCCGACGGGGTGCCGGTCCTCGTCCTCATGGACGGCGCCTCGCGGGTGGACGTCGAGCGGGTACGGCAGGAGCTGGGCGCCGGGAAGGTCACCCGGGCCGACGCGAAGGCGGTCCGGGAGACGACCGGGTACGCGATCGGGGGCGTCCCGCCCTTCGGTCACCGCACCCGGACCCGGGTCCTCGCCGACCGAGGCGTCCTCGACCACGACGTCGTGTGGGCGGCGGCGGGCACCCCGCACACCGTCTTCGCCATGGACCCGAAGACGCTGGTCGCCCACGCGGGCGCCACCCTGGTGGACGTGCGCGAGACCCCGGCGTCGTGACCCCGCTCGTCACGCTCGCGGTCCTCGTCGCCGCCGTCACGCACGCGAGCTGGAACGCCATCGCGCACCACATCAAGGAGCAGCTGCTCTCCTTCACGCTGATATCCGGCGGCGGGGCGCTGATAGGCCTGATCACGGCGGTCTTCGTCCCGCTCCCGGCGGCCGGCGCCTGGCCGTACCTCGTGATCTCGGCGCTCCTCCACATCGGCTACTACGCCCTGCTCATGCGCTCGTTCACGCTGGGCGACTTCGGGCAGATGTACCCGATCGCCCGCGGCACGGCCCCGCTCGTCGTGACCGTGATCGCGGCGGTCTTCCTGGACGAGGTGCCGGGCGGCTGGCAGCTGCTCGGGGTGGCGGTGGCGTGCGCGGGCCTGACGGGCCTCGCCCTCTGGGGCATCCGGGGCAAGGACACCCGCCCGCACTGGCCGGCGCTGCTCGCCGCCGGCGCGACGGGCCTGTCGATCGCGCTCTACACGGTCGTCGACGGCGTCGGCGTCCGCGCCTCCGGCACGCCGCTCGGCTACATCGCGTGGCTGATGATCCTCCAGGGCCTCGTGATCCCCGCGTACGCCCTCTGGCGGCGGCGCGCGGCCCTCATCCCCCAACTCCGCCCGTACGCCGCCCGGGGCGCCCTCGGCGGCCTCCTCTCCGTCTCGGCGTACGCGCTCGTCCTGTGGGCCCAGACGAAGGCCCCGCTGGCCCCGATCGCCGCACTCCGCGAGTCCTCGATCATCGTGGGCGCCGCGATCGGCGCCCTCTTCTTCAAGGAACGCTTCGGCGCACCACGGGTCGCGGCGGCGGGCCTGATGGTCATCGGCATCGGCCTGATGCTTCAGGCGGGGTGACCGGGGCCGGCGCGGAACGCCTCGCGCAGGGCTTCGCCGAACGGGGCCGGATGCGTGGTCGAACCGACGTGCCCGCCGGGGAAGTGGAGCAGCTCCAGGCCGAGGCGCTCGGCCATGAGGGCGGCCGGGCGGTAGGCCAACTCACCGACCGAGTCGCGGCCGCCGGCGAGCACGAGCCGGTCCGACAGCGCCGCCAGCCGGTTCAGGTCCGGGGTGGAGGACATGAAGGCGGGGACGATCCGGCCGACGAAGTACGGCAGGTCGGCCATGGTCCGTTCGGCCCTCGCCGCGGCCTGCGGCGGAAGCTCGGCCACCGCGGACGGCGGCTCGGCGGCATCACCGTCCCCCTTGAGCCCCGCGGCGAACACGGCCATCGCCGGCATGAGTCCTTGCGTACGGAACGTCTCCTGCACGCGCGCGAGGAGCGCGCGGTGGTCGGCGGCGTCCGGCAGGACCATGACGGCCGGGGGCTCGTGCGCCACGACGCGTGCGACGCGTTCGGGGCGGGTGGCGAGCAGGTGCAGGGCGGTGATCGCGCCCGAGCTGGCGCCGAACACCCGGGCGGGCTCGCGGGGTGAGAGCAGGTCCAGGAGGCGGAGCGCGTCGTCGGCGTGTTCGGCCACGGTCTGCTCGGCCTCGGGGTCGTCCAGCGCGCTGCGGGACATCCCGCGCGGGTCGTAGGTGGCGACCGTGTACGCGCCGGCCAGGTCGTCGGCGAAGCCGTCGAAGGCGGCAGCCCCGCCCGTCCCGCCGGGGATCAGCAGCAGGAGCGGGCCGTGACCGCGCACTTCGTAGTGCAGGGTCGCGCCGTTCACGCGCAGGCTGCCGGTGGTCGGGGCGGTCATGCGGAGTCTCCTTCTCGGGACGGGGGCCAGTGCTCCAGGAGGGTGTGCAGGGCGTCGAGGGCGCGGACCCAGGAGTCCTGCGGCGAACGCTCGTGCCCGAACCCACCCGCGGCCTCCAGGGCGACGAACCCGTGGAACGTGCTCCGCAGCAACCGGACCGCGTCGGTCAGGTCCGGCTCGGCCAGTCCGTAACCGCGCAACATGCCGTAGGTCAGCTCGACCGCGCGGCGCGGGCCGGGGGCGTTCGCGGCCAGCTCGGGATCGATCCGGATCGGGAGCTGCGTCGCCGTGTAGCGGCCCGGATGCGCGTGGGCGTACTCCCGCCAGGCGTCGGCGAAGGCGACCAGCGCGTCCTTGCCCGAACGGCCGGCGGTCGCCTCCGCGATGCGGAGGGTCTTCTCGTCCGCCGCCAGCAGGGCGATCCGGCCGCGCAGGTCCTCCAGGCCGCGGACGTGCGTGTAGAGGCTCGCGTCCTTCACGCCCAGCCGCCGGGCGACCTGCGACATCGTCACCTGGTCGAGCCCCGCCTCGTCCGCCAACTCGGCGCCCGCGAGGGTGACCCGATCCGCCGTCAGCCCTGCCCGTGCCATGCATTCCTCCACACCGTTCCTAGGGGCTCTAGGTTTAACCTAGAGCCCCTAGGAACAGCAACCGAGAAACGGGGTTCACTGGGTACCGCTGTCGCTGGACACGGACGAGGTCGCCCGGAAGAAGTCGGTACGGATGCGGCGGAAGCCGGTGTGTCCGGTCTCCTCGGCGTGGGCGAGGCACCAGACGGCGGGCCCTCGCCCGTCGTCCGCCGCGCCGGAACCGTCCAGGCAGGTGGTGCACTCCGCCTCGGTGATCGGCCCGCTGCCGGAGCGGTCGGCCCGTAACGCCCAGAGCTTCGGCCGCCGCGCCCCCCGGTGGTACGGCCCCGCCACGCGGCCTAACGCCATTCCCTCACGACGCATCCGACTCCCCCTCCACGGCAAGCTCCGCCCACACCAGCTTTCCCGCCCCGGGACGGTCGCAGACACCCCACTTCTCGGCGAGGACATCGACGAGCGGAAGCCCCCACCCGCCGTCCGCGCCACTCTCCGGCAGGGCCATCAACGGCCGTTGTTTGGAGGCGTCATGGACCTCGATGCGCAGCGCCCCGCCGGGCACGCGGGCGAAGTGGGTCTCGACCTCGCGCCCGGACACACGGCCGTGGCGGACGGCGTTCGTCAGCAGCTCGGAGAGCACAAGCGAGGCGGCGTCCTCGACGGCACCCCACTCCCACCGGGCGAGCGTCCGGCGCAGCTCGCGGCGGGCGAGGGGGACGCTGCGGGCGGCCTGCCGCCAGCGGCGTACGACGGTGTCGTCGTCCGGCGGGTTCGTCGGCGCGGGCCCCATCAGGCCACCTCCACGCCATGGATCGACCGCGCCCCGACGTCGACCCCGTGCACGGCCAACCACAACGCCCGCCGCCGCTGCCGCTGCAACCGGACCTCGTCGAGGTAGGGCCGTACGAGACGACTGTCCTCCCCTCGGAGGAGGGGAACGCGGCAGCGGGGCGGAGCTGTTGGCGCGGCACCCGGCTGGGCGAGCGGTACGGGCGGCGCTCCGCCCAGTCGCCTGCGCCCCGACGGGGGCAGCAACAGCCGTAAGACAAGCCCGAGAAGGCGGGCGATAGGGTTCACCATGTTGACGCTCCTAGTAGGCGTTGGCCACGCCCCCGGACCGGTCGCACGGTCGCGGGGGTCTTCCTGTTTCCACGCACAGGCCAGCAAGATCCACTCACCGTCACGCAAGCGCGACAGTGAGTGATCGCAGTCACAGCATGCCCGCGCCTGCGCCAAGAATGCAAGGCTTGCGAAATACCTCTCGGCGTTCGAATCGAGTTGAGCGTCGATGCGCTGACCGCGCACACTCGCGGGTATCACTCGGCAGAGAAAGGACCGCATCATGCCGGACAAGCGACCGCGCCCACCGACAGTCAGACTCCGGCGCCTCGCAGCCGAGTTGAGAAAGCTTCGAGCCGAGTCAGGGCTCACGCGCGAGGACGTCACGGCGCGGACCGGGATCAACGAAGCGACCCTTTACCGGATCGAGCGGTCGCGCGCCCGCCCTCAAAAGCGCACCCTTGTCAGCCTGTTGGACCTGTACCAGGCCGACGACCGGGCTCGTGCCGACCTGTTGGCCCTGCAGAGCGGCTCGAACGACCAAGGGTGGCTGCGGCCGTACCACTCGGAACTGCCCGAGGAGTACACCGCGTACATCGGGTTCGAGGCAGAAGCGCGGACCGTCCGCAATTACGAGTCCCTGTTCGTTCCCGGACTCGCCCAGACAGAGCCCTACGCCTCGGCAGTCGTCAAGGGTGTCCTGCCGATGGCCAGCCAGAAGGAGGTCGCCCAGCGCGTCCAGGCGCGCATGGAGCGGCAGGCCGTCCTCACCAAGGAACGCCCGCTGCAGCTCTGGGCGATCGTGGACGAGGCGGCCTTGAGGCGCACGGTCGGCGGACGCGACGTCATGCGGGGCCAGGCACGGCACCTCCTCGATCTGATGGCGGAGCCCCACGTCACGTTCCAGGTGATTCCGTTCGAGCAAGGCGCCCACGCCGGCATGACCGGCAGCTTCGTGCACATGGACTTCCCGGACGCGGACGACCCCGAGCTCGTCTATCTGGACACCCCCGCCGGTGACCTGTTCCTGGAGTCGGAGGCGGAGATCCGGCGCTACAAGTCGATGTTCGAGCACCTTCAGGCGGTGGCGCTCGGGCCGAACGACAGCGCCGATCTGCTGGCTATGGTTGCGGCAGCGAAAGACTGAGAGAAGGTGTTCGGAGTGCAGCACGACCCCGCCGAGCCCATGTGGCGAAGCAGCAGCTACAGCAGTGGGAACGGCCAGTGCATCGAGGTCAGGGACGACCTCCCGGGCACCGTGCCCGTACGCGACAGCAAGGCCGCCCCCGCCGGGCCGTGCCTCTTCTTCGAGGCGGAGGCCTGGGCGTCGTTCGTCGGGGCCGTGAAGGACGAGCGGCTCTAGGCCGGTGGCCCGGCGCGAGCTTCCCGTGGTTCCCGCGCACGCCATGGAGGACGCCCAACTGCTGTGGGACTTCCAGCAGATGCGGCACGCACCCCGGCCCTGTTCCGTCATCGTCGGGCTCGGGAGTCATGATCTCGGCGTCGCCGACGTCGCCGCCGGGTTGTACCTGCGGGGGCTCGCTCCGGTCGTCGTGTTCACCGGGGCGACCAGTCGGACCACCATGGAGCGGATGCCCCGGGGTGAGGCCGAGCACTATCGGGAGCGGGCGGTGGAGTTGGGCGTGCCCGAGGGCGTCGTGCTCGTCGAGCCTCGGGCTCGGCACACCGGCGAGAACATCCGGTTCTCGCGGGAGTTGCTCGCCCAGCGGGGCGTCGACGTCGCCTCCGTGCTGCTCGTCAGCAAGCCGTACGAGGAGCGCCGGGCGTACGCGACCGCGCGCCGGCTCTGGCCCGAGGTGGAGGTCGTCTGTGCGTCGGCTCCGATGACGCTCGCCGCGTACGTCGACTCGATCCGGGACGCCCGGCTCGTCCTCGACATGCTCGTCGGGGCCGTGCAGCGGCTGATGGTCTACCCGGCACAGGGGTTCATGGTGGCGACGGACGTCCCCCGGTCCGTCGCCGTCGCCTTCGAGCGGCTTCGGGACCAGGGGTTCACGAGCCGTCTCGTGGCCCCCTGAGGCCGTGCTCTCACACCGTGAGCCGTCGGGGGCTTCGGCCGGCCGCGTAGCCGCCGATGCCGAGGCCCGTCCCGACCAGGGTCAGGACGATCCCGAGGACTCCGAGTACCGCCGAGGCCACCGGCAGGCCCGCGCCGTCGCGTACGCGGCCGAGTACCGCGGAGGTCGCGACGCTGCCCGACCTGTCGTCGAGGAAGAAGCGCGAGTCGTTCGCGTTGCCACGGTTGTCGCCCAGCAGGAACAGCCGGCCCTCCGGCACCCGGACGTCGTACGGATCGGTCGCCGGGGCCAGGTCGCCGGGCATCACGTACGGCTCGTCGACCGGCTCCCCGTTCACCGTGATCCGGTCCCCGTCGGACGTCACGTGGTCGCCGCCCGTCCCGATGACCCGTTGCAGGACCGGCGCGCTCCGGTAGCGGTCGGGCACGTGGACGAGTACGACATCGCCTCTGCGTATCCCGTCCGCGGCGACGTCTTCGGCGACCAGCCGCTCGCCCGGGCTGTACGTGGGCCGCATCGACTCGCCCATGACGGTGACCCCTTGGTACGTCGTGAAGAAGTAGCCGACGCCTCCCAGGGCCAGGATCAGCCCTAGGGGCACCAGGATGCGCGCCGCGATGCGCAGGCCGCTGCCCGCTCGCGCCCCTGATCCCGCTCCCTGCCGATTCATGAACACCCCTCTCCCGAACCGCCCGTGGCCGGGCGGACCAGCAGAGGGTAGTAGAGGGTCAGCTTCCGGTTAGTCCGACGGCCGCACGACCCTGGGCGTCGCGGGGGACGACGGGGTCGACGCCGACGGTGTGGGCGGCTGTGTCGGGTCGGTGACACCCGGAGGGCCGGCCGGCGGGGCCGGGGCGGGGGCCAGGGGGCTGCCCGGGAACAGGTACAGGAGGCAGACCGCCGCCACCGACGCCGCCGCGACCAGCGCGGCGAGGCCGGGGCCGCGCAGGGCGCGGAGGGTCCAGGCGCGGCCCTGCGGCGGGTCCTCCCGGCGGAGGTCCTGGTGGGTGATCTGGGCCGCACGGGCCGTCAGGGCCGCTCTGAGGCGGGTCTCCGTCGTCGCGTGGCGGTCTTCGGCGGGCGGGGTGGTGGTCATCGGGACGCCTCCAGTCTCTTCTCCAGGGCGTCCAGGGCCCTGCTCGCCGTGGACTTCACCGTGCCGCGCGAGAGGCCGAGCGTCCGGGCGATCTGTGCCTCGGTCAGTTCCGACCAGTAGCGGAGGACCAGGACCTCGCGCTGGCGGACGGTGAGCTGCGACAGCGCGTCGAGGACGGTGCGGTGTTCCTCCGCCAGGAGGAGGCGTTCGTCCACCGGAGCGCTCGCCGGCTGGTGCGGCGGGGTGTAGCCGCGGGCCGTGCGGCGGCGGCGCAGTACGGAGCGGGCCGCGTTGACCACGGCGGTGTGCAGGTACGCCGCCGGGTCCTGGAGCCCGTCGAGGGACGTGCCGTACGCGCGGCACACGGCCGCGAACGCGTCCTGGACGACGTCCTCCGCCGTGTGCAGGTCGTCGACGAGGAACAGCGCCAGTCGCACCATGTCGAGCCGGCGGGCGCTGTACAGGTCGGTCAGCGTGGGCGGCCGCTCGTCGTACGGCGTGACCCGTGCGCGCGGGCGGAGTTCCCGTACGACCGCCCTGCCCTCGGCCCCGGACACGCGGGCGAGCAGACGGGACCACCAAGGGGGCGCGGCGGCTATCGCGTACTGCACTGCATGGGCCTCGCTTGCATCGTGAGGGGAGGGGAAGTGGGAGGGGGTGGGGGTGGGGGTGGGGCGGGTCGGTCTTCGAGACCGGCCCGCCCCCTCTGCTCCCGTGTTACTTCTTGGCTCCCGTACCCGGCGCGATCACGCGCGGCGCGTTCTCCGCGGGGACCGGCTTCGCCACTGCGGGCTTGGACGCCGGCTTCACCACGGCCGGCTTCGGCGCGGGCTTCACCACGGCCGGCTTCGGCGCCGGCTTCGCGGCCGCGTCACCCGGCGTGACGACCTTCGGCGCAGGCTTGGGGCCCGAGTCGGCGACGGCCTGAGCCGTGAAGGCACCGCCCAGGAGCAGGGTGGCACCGGCGACGGCACCCAGGATGCGGCGGGGATTGCGGTTCATGGCTTCTCCAAGGGAGGAGGTGGGATGGGACGTGAAGGGCGCCTTCAACCCACCAGACGTGTGGCACCTCCCGGGGTTGCGTCCCCGGTCGAAGAAGTTCTCCGGTCGAAGAAGTTCACCGGTCGAAGAAGTTCTGCGGTGAAGGAGTTCTCCGGCGGAGGAGCTCTCCGGCCTCAGTCCGCCAGGACCTCCGCGAAGTGGGAGTTCACCGCCAGCAGCCCGCCGTCGACCCGCAGGACCGTCCCCGTGATCCAGGACGCGTCCCGCGACGCGAGGAACGCGACGGCGGCGGCCACGTCCTCCGGCGTGCCGACTCGGCCCAGGGGGTAGACGCGGTCCGCGAGCGCCGCGAGTCCGGCCTCCCTGCCCGCCCAGGCCGTCGTCGCGATCGTCCCCGGGTTGATCTGGTTGACGCGGACGCCGCGCGGCGCCGCGTCGCCCGCCAGCGTCCGGGTGAGCGAGGCGAGGCCCGCCTTGGCCGCGCTGTAGGCGTGGTTGCCGAAGTCCACCTCGGCGTTGACCGAGCCGATGGTGACGATCGCCCCGCGCCCGCCCGCCGCCGCGAGGTGCGGCAGCGCCGCGCGGGAGCAGCGGACCGCGCCCATCAGCGTCACGTCGAGCTGGCCGGCCCAGCCCCCGTCGGGCTCGTCCTCGAAGCGGTCCCGGTCGGGGGCGACGGGCGCGAGGGCGTTGTTGACGAGGACGTCCAGGCCGCCGAAGGTCTCCACCGCGTACGCGACGGCCGCCTCCACCGCGTCCCGGTCGCCGACGTCGCAGCGCAGGGCCACCGCCCCGGGCAGCTCGGCGGCGGTCCGCGCGGCCTCGTCCTCGTCGATGTCCGTGACCAGCACCCGCGCGCCCTCCGCCGCGAGGCGCCGTGCGGTGGCCGCGCCGATGCCGCGCGCCGCGCCCGTGATCAGTACCGCGTATCCGTCGAAGCGCCGCGCCTGCGCCGTGGGTGCCGCCTGGGCTCCCTGTGCCGTGTGCGCCGTGTGTGTCACGTGAGTCATGGGGTCCATGTGCCTTCCCCTACCCCTCGCACCATCCGCCCGCAACATTCCGTTCACAAAGGCGAGTTGTGGCAATTCGGCCACGACCGAAAGGCTTTGACATGCACCCGCCGCAAATACCACGATCAACTCTGCCGTTGACCACGTGGACACAGGGGGAACAATGTCTTCGACGTACGAATCCGGAGTAGAGGAAATATGCGAGTCCCTTTCTTCCCGGAGTTTCGACCTCCGCTCCGGTGAGAAGGTCAAGCAGCTTCTCCTCCAGCGCTCGGAAACCGCGCTCGACGACCTGGAGCCCTTCCGCGACAGCTGGGGCCGGATGCCGCTCGACAGCTACATGGCGGACGGCGGGCGCTACCGCCGCCGCCGGCACGCCACGCTGAGCGCGCCCCGGTCGAGCGCCGACTACCGCGTCGAGGCCCACCAGCCGCACTACCAGGGGCTCGACTACAACAACCTCAACGGCGGCGTGGCCCGGCACTACGAGCCGTTCGAGGACGCGGCGCTGCGCGGCGCAACGATGAACAGCCTGGTCACCCTGGGCTGCGACATCTTCGGCCGGCTCGCCCCGTACTCCGCGTGGCACATCGAGGCCCACCAGTTCCGCATCGAGGTCGACGGGGCCGAGATCGGCCTGCCGACGCCCGAGGGCGTCCACCGCGACGGCGTCACCTTCGTCCTGATGGCGATGATCGGCCGCACGAACGCCACCGGCGGCGAGAGCACCGTCTTCAACCTGGACAAGCAGCCGGTCGAGAAGTTCGCCCTGACCGACCCCCTCGACCTTGCGCTGGTCAACGACGAGCGGGTCTACCACGGCGTCTCGCCGATCGAGCAGATCGATTCCGCCGCCCCCGCCTCGCGCGACGTGCTGGTCGTGACCTACCGTCACAAGCCCTGATGTCAGGCGCGGGTGCGGGGGCCGGCGTCCGCGAAGGCGCCGCCCCCCGCCCGCGCAACCCTTGAGTGAGAAGACGGGAAGACGCGTACATGGGTCAGCTCATCGCCGTGGCGGTCATCACCATTCTGGCTGTCATCAGCCCCGGCGCGGATTTCGCGATGACCGTCCGCAACAGTTATCTGTACGGGCGGACCGCCGGCGTTCTCGCCGCCGTCGGAATTGCCCTGGGCGTTCTCGTCCACGTCACTTACACGATGCTGGGCGTGGGACTTCTGGTTTCCAGGACCCCGATGCTTTTCACGGCGATGAAACTGATCGGCGCCGCTTATCTGGTGTACATCGGATACAAGACGTTCGTCACCAAGACCCAGGTGGACGTCGACCTGTCGAGCGGCGAAGGTCTGTCGAAGGCCGGCGCGCTGCGCACCGGCTTCCTGACGAACGCGCTCAACCCGAAGACCATGCTGTTCGTGCTGAGCACGTACACGCAGGTCGTCAGCGCGGACACCCCCGTCTTCCAGCAGGTCGGCTACGGCCTCTTCATGTCCTTCGCCCACCTGGTCTGGTTCGCGCTCGCCGCGCTGCTCTTCTCCAACCAGAGCCTGCGGTCCCGCCTGTTGCAGCGCCAGACCGTGCTCAACAAGGTCATCGGCACCGTGCTCGTCGGACTCGGGATGCTGCTCGCGCTGACGCCCGCCATGGCCTGACGGCGAGACCTCGACGAACGAACCTCAGCCCGTCGACGACACCCGCTCGACACGCGGCTCCGCGATCGACCGGTAGTCCGCACTGGAGAGCGCGATCGAGCGGTCGAGACGGGCGGCGTTGAAGTAGAACTCCTCGTGCGTCAGCAGGTCGGGGTCGACGAGGAGCTCCAGGCGCTCGTCGAAGGAGAACGGCAGGATGGTGCCGCTCTCCGAGCCCGCGAGCTCCTCGGCGATCTCCGGGGACGCGAAGGAGACGTACGTGCCGCCGTACAGCGCCTTCACCGCCGCGAGATCGATCCGCTTGTCACCGGGGACGACGACGAGCGCGAACCGCTTCTCCTTCTTGCCGATCTTGACCATGGCGATGATGCACTTGGCCGCCTGGGCGAGTTCGTGCCCCCGCAGGGCGCTGACCGCCTCCGTGGCACCCTCGGGCGCGTGCTCGATCACCCGGTAGGCGGCGCCGCGCTCGTCGAGCAGGGCGACCAGCTTCTCGTACGTTTCCTGGGACATGAGCTCTCTCCTCTTGCAACCGATGTACGTGTACGGCGAATTGACCCCACTGGCCGGTCAGCGGGCCGCCCGCATCCCGCGCGCATGATCCAGGTGCCTGAGCAACACCACTCCCGGGCGGTCCAGTTCGTACAGCACGCGGACGCCCGCCCGGCGCCGCCGCACCACCCCCGCGGCCACCAGCGCCGTGAGGTGCTGGGAGACCGTGCTCGGGGCGAGGCCCAAGGACGTCGCGAGGTCCGAGGTGGTCGTGGGCACGACGAGCGCCCGGACGACTCCGGCCCGGCTGCGGCCGATCAGGATCTCCAGCCGGTCGCCTCGCTCGGGCGTGTCGGCGCGCCGCTCGGGCGGCGCCTCCCCGACGAGGACGGCGGACCCTTCGACCGGGTAGGACAGGGCGGCCTCCGAGCCGTCCGGGCTCACGGCGGAGAAGGGCGTTCCGCGGCCGAACAGCAGGGGTACGAGGACGAGTCGGGAGACGCCCGACACGGCCATCACGCCGGGCACGGCGACCCCGCCGGGCACCGCGATCCCGCCCACCGCGTTCAGGAGCGCCTCCGGGCCCTGTGTCGCCAGCGTGCGGGCGCGGCGCAGGATGTCCTCCTCCGTCGCCGCCCGCAGGGTCGCCGCGTACGGGGCCAGGGCGGCCCGCCAGTACCGCGGGAGGAAGGCGCGGAGTTCGGCGGCGCGCGCCTCCGGGTCCGCGTACAGCGGGCGCACCTCGGCGGGCACGCCCCGCGGGAAGCGCTGTTCGAGCTCCGCGCGCGCCCGGGCCGGGGAGACCGCCGCGAGGGGCGCGAGCTCCTCGCTCAGGTCCGGTGCGTCCGAGGCCGGGACGGTGAGGAGGAACGGCGGAAGGCTCCCGGCGCCGGTCCGGAAGAGGTGGACGAGCCAGCCCGGGATGGTCACGTCGGAGCGGCTCAGGGAGCGGCGGGCGGCCTTGTCCCAGGTGGCGTACGGCCAGGGCACGAGGCCGCGGTGCGCCGAGAGCAGCCCGATGCTGCCGTAGATCTCCCAGAGCCGGCTGCTCGCGATCCGGACGGTCGCACTCTGCGGATCGCCGTTCGGTCCGCTGCTCGGACCCCCGCTCGGTCCGCAGCTCGGGCCTCTGCTCGGACCTCTGCTCGGACCTCTGCTCGGACCTCTGCTCGTTTCCCTCTTCGGATCACTCTTCGGATCACTCTTCGGATCACCGCTCGTCGCGCAGTCCGATGGCCGCGACGGAATCTCGCTCACCTGCACCCCCGTGCCTGCCCACCGGTCAGTGGGCCCGCACACGGTACTGGCCACCCGCCCCCGCACCCGCCGGGCGAAGGATCAGAATGTCAGGTCCACGACCGAACGCACCGCCCGGACCAGCGCCTGGGCGCGCGGGTCGGCCGTGACCGTCTTCCGCATGCCGTTGGTGACGTACCCGAAGGCGATCCCGGAGTCGGGGTCGGCGAAGCCGAGGGAGCCGCCGCGGCCGGGGTGGCCGAAGGAGGACGGGCCGAGGAGCGGGGACGCCGGTCCGTGGAGCATGTGGCCGAGACCGAAACGGGTGCCGACGAGCAGCACCTTGTCCGGTCCCGCCGACTCCTCCGTGCGGGCCAGCGTGAGCGTCGCCGGGGCGAAGAGGCGCTCGGCGCCGTCGACGGCGCCGAGGGTCGCGGCGTAGAAGCGGGCGAGCGCACGGGCGGTGGCGACGCCCGCCGAGCCGGGCAGCTCGGCGGCCCGGTAGACGGGGTCGTTCTCGTCGGGCTTGGGCTCGATGACCCCGAAGGCGCGCCGGGTCAGGGAGTCCGGGTCCTTGTAGGCCTCGCTGACGGAGCGCTTGGGGCGGAGCTTGAGGGCGCCGCCGCCGGGCGGGTCGATCTCCTCGACGGGGCCGAGGCGGCCGACCCGGTGGGCCTCCGCCTCGGGGAGCCCGATCCACAGGTCGAGGCCGAGGGGACCGGTGATCTCCTCGGCGACCCAGCGGCCGATCGTGCGGCCGGTGACGCGGTGGACGAGGCCGGAGAGCAGCCAGCTGAAGGTGTGGGCGTGGTAGCCGTGGGCGGTGCCGGGCTCCCAGACGGGGCCCTGCGCGGCTATCGCACGGGTCGCCGTCGGCAGGTCGACCGCTTCGGCGAGGGTGAGGGGGCGGTCCAGGACGGGCACGCCCGCGCGGTGCGCGAGGAGCTGCCGTACGGTCACCCGGTCCTTGCCGGCCGCCTTGAACTCCGGCCAGTACGTCGCCACGGGGGCGTCCAGGTCGAGCAGGCCGCGCTGGTGCAGGAGCAGGGGCACGGCGGCGGCGACGCCCTTCGTGGCCGAGCGGACGACCTGCGCGGTCTCCGACGACCACGGATCCGTCCCGTCCACATCGCGCGTCCCCGCCCACAGGTCCACGACCTTCGCACCGTCGCGGTGGACGGCGAGGGCCGCCCCGCGCTCGCCGCGCTGCTCGAAGTTGCGCAGGAACGCGTCCCTGACCGGCTCCCAGCCCGCCGCCACCGTGCCCTGGACGTCCACGTCCCCACTCCTTCACTCGTCGCTCCGACCCTCCATGGTGCAACGCGACGGGAGAAGGACGGATTCCGGGGCCGTCAGGTGCACGCGGGCGGGCCCGTCAGGTGTACGCGGACGGGGCAGTCAGGTGTACGCAGGCGGGCCCGTCAGGTGCACGCGGGCGGGCCCGTCAGGCCACGGAGCTCGGTACGAAGCCGAACGGCAGCTCCAGGCGGTGCCGGGCCATCAGCTCCGCGTCGGCGAGGATGTCGCCGGTCCGCCCGTCGGCGGCGATGACGCCCTCGCTGAGGATCACCGCGCGCGGGCAGAGCTCCAGGGCGTACGGCAGGTCGTGGGTGACCATGAGGACGGTGACGTCGAGGGAGCGGAGGATGTCGGCGAGCTCGCGGCGCGAGGCCGGGTCCAGGTTGGACGACGGCTCGTCGAGGACGAGGATCTCCGGCTCCATGGCGAGGACGGTGGCCACGGCGACCCGGCGGCGCTGCCCGAAGGACAGGTGGTGCGGCGGCCGGTCCGCGTACTCCCCCATCCCGACCCGGTCGAGGGCCTTCCGCACGACGGCCTCCAGTTCGGCGCCGCGGAGGCCCGCCGCCGCCGGGCCGAAGGCGACGTCCTCGCGGACCGTCGGCATGAAGAGCTGGTCGTCGGGGTCCTGGAAGACGATGCCGACCTTCCGCCTGATCTCGGCGAGGTGCTTCTTCCCGACCGGGAGACCGGCGACGGTGACCGTGCCCGCGCCGCCGGTGAGGATGCCGTTGAGGTGGAGGACGAGGGTGGTCTTGCCGGCGCCGTTGGGGCCGAGGAGGGCGACCCGCTCGCCGCGCCCGACGGTCAGGTCCACGCCGAAGAGGGCCTGGTGGCCGTCGGGGTAGGCGTACGCGAGGCCGGAGACGTCGAGTGAGGGGGCGGTCATAGGGTCCATCCCAGGAGGCAGATCAGAAGTGCGGTGAGCGGCAGCGCGGCGGCGTACGTCCACTGGGCGCGGGTGGCGGTCACCTCGTCGATGACCGGCATGGTGCCCGTGTAGCCGCGGCTGACCATGGCCAGGTGGACACGCTCCCCGCGCTCGTACGAGCGGATGAAGAGCGCGCCCGCGGACTTCGCGAGGACGCCCCAGTGGCGGACGCCCCTCGCCTCGAAACCGCGCGAACGACGGGCGACGGACATGCGGCGCATCTCGTCGGTGATGACATCGCCGTACCGGATCATGAACGAGGCGATCTGGACGAGCAGCGGGGGCAGCCTCAGCCGCTGGAGTCCGAGGAGCAGGGCGCGCAGTTCGGTGGTGGAGGCGAGGAGCACGGAGGCAGCGACGCCGAGGGTGCCCTTGGCGAGAACGTTCCAGGCGCCCCACAGGCCGGGGACGCTCAGCGACACCCCGAGGAAGGTCGTCTGCTCGCCGGGCACCACGAAGGGCATGAGCAGCGCGAACGCGACGAACGGCACCTCGATGAGCAGCCGCTTCAGGAGGAAGCCGGCCGGGACGCGGGCCCTCGCCGCCACGGCACCGAGGAGCAGGGCGTAGAGGGCGAAGGCCCAGACGGCCTCGCGGGGCGTCGAGACGACGACCACGACGAAGCCGAGGACGGCGGCGAGCTTGGTGTGCGGGGGCAGCTCGTGGACCGGCGAGTGCGCGTGCCGGTAGAGCTTGTGAGCATGCCCGGATCCCACGTCAGACCGCCGCGGTTTCCTGGCTCGTACGCCGGCGGCGCACGACCCAGAACGCGCCCGTGCCGACGGCGAGCGTCGCGCCCACGCCGATGGCGCCGGCCAGGCCGCCGGAGAGCCGGGCGTTGTCGACGTCCTTGACGCCGTAGTCGGCGAGCGGCGAGCCGGCGGCGGCGTGCTCCTCGACCTTGGCGTCGATGCCCTTGTCGGCGGCGACCTTCTCCAGGCCGTCGGGGCTGGCGGAGGCGTAGAAGGAGACGAAGCCGGCGAGGACGAGCGCGGTGACGACACCGCCGATCCACAGCTTCTTCGGGGAGCCGGCGGCCACGGGCGCGGGCTCCGCCGCGTCGACCAGCTCGCCGTCGACGCGGAGCTTGAGCGGGGCGGTGAGGCCGCGGGCGCCGTAGACCAGGTCGGGGCGGACGGCGACGACCGCGCCGACGGTCAGCATGGTGATGACGGCCTCGCCGATGCCGATGAGGACGTGCACGCCGACCATGGCCGTCAGGACCTTGGAGAGCGGGACGTCGGTGGTGCCGCCGATCGCGTAGACGAGGGTGAAGGCGGCGGCCGCGGCCGGTACGGAGACGAGCGCGGCGGCGAAGGAGGCGACGGTCACCGAGCGGCGGGTGCGCGGCAGGACGAGGACGAGGCCGCGGAAGAGCGCGTACGCGACGACGACCGTGACGACGCCCATGACGGTGATGTTCACGCCGAGGGCGGTGAGGCCTCCGTCGGCGAAGAGGATGCCCTGCATCAGCAGGACGACGGCGATGCACAGGACGCCGGTCCACGGGCCGACGAGTATCGCGGCGAGCGCGCCGCCGAGCAGGTGTCCGCTGGTCCCGGCGGCGACCGGGAAGTTCAGCATCTGCACGGCGAAGATGAAGGCCGCGACGAGACCCGCCAGCGGCGCGGTCCGCTCATCCAGCTCGCGGCGGGCCCCGCGCAGGCTCACGGCTACGGCGCCGGCGGCGACGACACCGGCCACGGCCGATACGGGGGCGTTGATGAATCCGTCAGGTACATGCACGTCCCGAATGATGAGCCTTCTTGCGAACGAGTTGCAAGAGCGCATGGGTCACAGATCACAGGGCAGACGGAGCATGCCCCTCGCACACGGAGGGAAGGAGTGACACATTGGCATATAGCAGGACAAACGGTGAGGAGCTCACGATGGGCGCCGCAGACGACCACGCAGTCGATGTCCACGCAGCCCACGACCGTGCTCTCGACGAGCACGCGGTGGACGAGCACGCTGTCGACGACCACGCCAAGGGACGGATCATCAGCGACGCCCCGCTCTCCCGGCCCGTTCCCGTGAGCCTCCGCTTCGACGCCGACCGCTCCCCCGAGACCGTCCGCTTCGGCTTCCCCGGCGACATCGAGTGGTCCTTCCCGCGCACCCTCCTCGAAACCGGGCTGCGCACCCCGACCCGCCGCGGCGACATCGGGGTGTGGCCCTGCGGCCGGGTGCAGACGGTCGTCGAGTTCCACACCGCCGACGGGGTCGCGGTCGTCCAGTTCGACACGTCCGCCCTGCTCCGGTTCCTCCGGCACACGTACGCCGCCAGTACGTCGCTGACGACACACTGACGGCGTAACGCTCACGGGCGGCCTACGGAGCCGGACCCGGGGATCAGACCTTCACGAGGTCCGGCTTGGCGGGCGTGTCCTCACCCGTCGTCGCGGCGAGGCTCTCGCCCTCCACGTCCACGTTCGGCAGGACCCGGTCCAGCCACTTCGGCAGCCACCAGGCCTTGTGGCCGAGGAGCGCGAGCACGGCCGGGACGATCGCCATCCGGACCACGAAGGCGTCGAAGAGGACCGCGACGGCCAGACCGAAGCCGATCATCTTGATCATCTGGTCCGTCATGCCGATGAAGCCGGAGAAGACCGCGATCATGATGACCGCCGCGGCGACGACCACCCGGGCGCTGTGCCGGAAGCCGGTCACGATCGCCTCGCCGGGCCGCTCGCCGTGCACGTACGCCTCCCGCATGCGGGTCACGAGGAAGACCTCGTAGTCCATCGCGAGGCCGAAGACGACACCCACCATGAAGATCGGCATCATCGACATGATCGGGCCGGTCTGCTCGACCCCGAAGAGGCTGCCGAGCCAGCCCCACTGGAAGACCGCGACGACGGCGCCGAGGGCGGCGACGACGGAGAGCAGGAAGCCGAGGGCCGCCTTGAGCGGGACCAGGATGGAGCGGAAGACCACCGTCAGGAGCAGGAAGGCGAGGCCGACGACGAGTGCCAGGTAGGGCACGAGCGCGTCGTTCATCTTCTGCGAGAAGTCGATGTTCATCGCGGTGGCACCGGTGACGAGGACGTCGTCGCCGGTGGAGTTCCGGATGTCGTGGACCAGGTCCTCGGTGGCGACGGAGGACGGGCGGTCCTTCGGGACGACCGTGATCATCGCGGCGTCGCCGGCCTTGTTCGGGGTCGCCGGGGTGACCGCCGCCCAGCCTTCGAGGCCCTTGATCGTGGAGACCGTCTTGTCCGCGGTGGCCTTGTCGCCGTCGACGACGACGAGCAGCGGGCCGTTGAAGCCGGGGCCGAAACCGTCCGACAGCGCGTCGTACGCCCGGCGCTCGGTGGTCGAGGTGGGCTTCACGCCGTCGTCCGGCAGGCCCATCTCCAGGGAGGCGGCGGGCACGGCGATCGCACCGAGGCCGATGACGCCGACGAGCAGCACCATCAGGGGGCGGCGGATGACGAAGCGGGCCCAGCGGGTGCCGCCGTTCGGCTTGTCGCCGGTGGTGGCGGTGCCCTTGCGCTGCTTGCGGCCGACGACCTTGTTCCCCGCGAAGCCGAGCAGCGCCGGGATGAGGGTGAGGGCGATCAGTACGGCGATGACGACCGTGCCGGCGGCGGCGAAGCCCATCTTCGTCAGCATCGGGATGTTGACGACGGCCAGGCCGACGAGGGCGATGACGACGGTGAGTCCGGCGAAGACGACCGCCGAGCCCGCCGTGCCGACCGCGCGGCCCGCCGCGTCCTCCTTCTCGCGCCCGTCGGCGAGCTCCGCGCGGTAGCGGGAGACGATGAAGAGGGCGTAGTCGATGCCGACCGCGAGGCCGATCATCATCGCGAGGGTGGAGGTGGTGGAGCCCAGGTCGAGGACGTTCGCGAGGGCCGCGATCGAGGAGACGCCGATGCCGACGCCGATGATCGCGGTGAGCAGCGGGAGCCCCGCCGCGACGAGCGAACCGAAGGTGATGACGAGCACGATGCCGGCGATGACCACGCCGACGATCTCGCCCGCGCCGGTCTCCGGCATGGACTGGAGGGCGTCGCCGCCGACCTCGACGGTCAGCCCCTTGCCCTGGGCGTTCTGCCCGGCCTGGGTGAGCGCCTCGCGGGTCTCGTCGGTCAGCTCCATCCCGTTGACCTTGTAGGCGACGGAGACGTAGGCCGTGGAGCCGTCCCGCGAGACGGCCTGCGCGGTGTAGGGGTCGGTGACCGAGACGATCTGGTCCGAGCCGGACTTCAGCGCGGAGACGGTCTCCTCGACGACGGCCTTGTGGGCCGGGTCGGTCATCTTCTGGCCCTCGGGGGCCTTGAAGACGACGCGGGCCGTGGCCCCGTCGGCGCCGGCGCCCGGGAAGCGCTCTTCGAGCAGGTCGAAGGCGCGCTGGGCCTCGGTGCCGGGGATCGAGAAGGATCCGGACGTGGGGGCGGGCGCGGTGGCGGCGCCGACCCCGGCTATCGCCAGGAGCGCCACCCAGAGGAGGGCGACGAGCCGTCGGCGCCGGAAGGCGGAACGGCCGAGCTTGTACAGGAACGTGGCCACGGGGGCGTACTCCCAGTGTGGGGTGGGACAGGACATGGGGAGCCGGCCCGACGGCGTGAGCGGTTCGACGTCAGGTGGTGCGGGTGGTGCAGGTGATGAAGGTGGGTCAGACGCCGAGTGAGGGGAGCACGACGGCGTCGACGTAGGTACGCAGGAAATCGCGGTCGACCGGCTGATCGTCGATCAGCGGCCGGGCGATGAACGCACCGATCAGCATGTGGGGCAGGAGCTTCAGCGCCGGGTTGTCGGCGGCGACCTCGCCCCGGCGGACCGCTCGGCGCAGCAGTTCGTCGAGGCCGTTCATCTCGGGTTCGATGAGCAGCTCGCGCAGCGCCCGGTGCAGTTCGGGGTTGGTGTGGACGGCATGGGCCAGGCCCCGCATCAGCGCGGAGTCCTTCTCCATCTGGCAGTCGTCGGTCCGCTCCGTGAGCTCGTGGAAGTCGCCGCGCAGCGAGCCGGTGTCGATCTCGGCGAGATCGGCGGGCTTGTTGGCGCGCAGCGCCCTGGCGACCAGTTCGGGCTTGCTCCCCCACTGGCGGTAGAGGGTGGCCTTGCTGGAGTGGGTGCGGGCGGCGACGGCGTCCATGGTGAGGGCGTCGTAGCCGACCTCGCGGAGGAGGTCGAGCACGGCTGCGTACAGCTCGGACTCCCGCTCGGGAGTGAGTCTGCTGCGGGCCATGAACGGCTCCTCCGATCCGACGGTGCGAACGAAACGGTTTCGTACAGTACGAAGGTACCCGCGCCCCCAGCGAAACGAAACCGTTTCGTACGTGTCCTGGCCCACAGTCCCCGCCTTCCGGGACAACAGGACATCGGGACATACGTACGAGTTGCCGCACCCCCTCCGCGCGGAAAGCATGTACAGGTGAGTGACGACGTCGCGTATCTCCGGTTTCCGCACCTCCACGACGACCTGCTGTGCTTCGCGGCCGAGGACGATCTCTGGATCGCGCCCCTCGCCCCCGAGGGCCACCGCCCCGGCCGGGCCTGGCGGCTGACCGTCGACCGCACCCGGGTCGGCCACCCGCGCTTCTCGCCGGACGGCAGCCACATCGCGTACACGAACTGGCGCAGCCTCGACCCGGAGATCCACCTCGTCCCCATCGACGGCGGATCCGCCCGGCGCCTCACCTACTGGGGCTCGACCGACACCCGCGTGTGCGGCTGGACGCCCCCCGATCCCGACCGGGACGGCCGCTCCGACATCCTCGCCGTCTCCTCGCACGGCCAGCCCTTCTCGTACTACTCCTGGGCCTACACCGTCCCCACCGACGGCTCCCCCGGCCTCCGCATGCCCTGGGGCCCGGTCTCGGACATCGCCGTCACCGAGCACTGCGGCGGCGCCGAGGGCGAGCGCCGCACCCTCCTCCTCACCGGGAAGCCGCCGCACGAGCCGGCCGCCTGGAAGCGGTACCTCGGCGGCGCCACCGGACGGCTCTGGCTGCACGGCGAACGGCTCCTGCCCGACATCGGCGGCCACCTGGACTGCCCGATGGCCGTCGGCGGCCGGGTCGCCTTCCTCTCCGACCACGAGGGCGTCGGCAACCTCTACTCCTGCCTGCCCGACGGCACCGACCTGCGCCGCCACACCGACCACGACGCCTTCTACGCCCGGCACGCCTCCACCGACGGCCGCCGGGTCGTCTACCAGTGCGCGGGCGAGCTGTGGATCGTCGAGGACCTCACCCCCGACTCCCGCCCCCGGAAGCTGGAGGTCCGGCTCGGCGGGCAGCGCGTCGGCCGCCGTCACTACCAGGTGCCCGCCGCCCACCACGTCGACGCGGTCTCCGTCGACGAGACCGGCCGGGCCAGCGCCGTCTCCGTACGCGGCAGCCTGTACTGGCTCACGCACCGCGACGGCCCGGCCCGGACGATCATCGACTCGCCGGGCGTCCGCGTCCGGCTGCCCGAGATGCTCGGCAGCGGCGGCCAGGTCGCGTACGTCACCGACGCCGAGGGCGAGGACGCCGTCGAGGTCGCCTACCTGCCGCGCGCCAGCGGCGACCGGCCGCCGCGCCGGCTCGCCTCGGGCCAGCTCGGCCGGGTCGAGGAGCTCATCTCCGACCCCGACGGGGAGCGGCTCGCGATCGCCTCCCACGACGGGCGGCTCCTCCTCATCGACGCCACCGAGGACTCCAACGGCGAGGTCACCGAGCTGATCCGGTCCGTCAACGGGCCCGTCCGCGACCTCGCCTTCTCCCCCGACGGCTCCTGGCTCACCTGGTCCCACCCGGGCATCGGCCGCTCCCTGCGCTCCATCAAGATGGCCCGCATCTCGGGCCCCGGCGCCCGGACCGTCGTCGACGTCACCAACGGGCGCTTCGAGGACGAGAACCCGGTCTTCACCCGGGACGGCCGCTACCTGGCCTTCCTCTCCTGGCGCGGCTTCGACCCGGTGTACGACGTGCACACCGGCGACCTGTCGTTCCCGCTCGGCTGCCGCCCCTACCTCGTACCGCTCTCCTCCGCGACGCCGTCCCCCTTCGCGCTGCTGCCCGACGGGCGCCCGGCGGCCGGCGGTCTCGACCCCGCCGACGACGAGACGGACACCGGCGACGGCACCGTCACCGTCGAGATCGAGGGGCTCCCCGACCGGGTCACCCCCATCCCGGTCACCGCCTCCAAGTACTCCGCGCTGCACCCCGTCAGCGGCGGCGGCCTGGTCTGGCTGCGCTGGCCCATCTCGGGGGCGCTCGGCGAGACCTTCGCCAACCCCGCCGACACCTCGGGCCGTCCCTCGCTCGAACACTTCACCATCACCAAGGCCCGCAAGACCGAACTCGCCAAGGACCTCGACTGGTTCGCGGTCAGCGGCGACGGCACCCGGCTCGTCGTCGCCGACGAGGGCGAGCTGCGGGCCGTGCCCTCCACCGAGTCCGGCGACGGCGACTCCACCGTCTACCTGGACCTGCGGCGCATCCTCCACGAGGTCGACCCCGGCGCCGAGTGGCGGCAGGCCTTCGACGAGGCCGGCCGGATCGTCCGCGCCTACTTCTGGGAGCCCGGCATGGGCGGCGTCGACTGGACGGCCGTCCTCGACCAGTACCGGCCGCTCGTCGAACGGGTCTCCTCCCCCGACGAGTTCGCCGACCTGCTCCGCGAGGTCGTCGGCGAGCTGGGCACCTCCCACGCGTACGTCACCCCCGCCCGCCGCAACGAGGGCCCGCCGCACTACCAGCGGCCCATGGGCCTGCTCGGCGCCAACCTCGTGCCCCGCGAGGCCGGCTGGACGGTGAAGCGGATCCTGCCCGGCGAGTCCTCCGACTCCAAGGCCCGCTCCCCGCTCGCCGGCACCGGCATCCGCGAGGGCGCCGTCCTCACCCATGTCGACGGCCGGCCCGTCGACCCGGTCGCCGGGCCGTACCCGCTGCTCTCCGGCACCGGCGGCACCACCGTCGAGCTGACCTTCACCCCCGCCGAGGGCGAGGGCCGCTCCCGCCGCGTCGCCGTCGTCCCGCTCGTCGACGAACGGCCGCTGCGCTACCAGGACTGGGTCGCCAAACGCCGGGCCGTCGTCCGGGAGCTCAGCGGCGGCCGCTGCGGCTACCTCCACATCCCCGACATGGGCGGCTCCGGCTGGGCGCAGTTCAACCGCGACCTGCGCATGGAGGTCTCCCGGCCCGCGCTCATCGTCGACGTCCGAGGCAACGCCGGCGGCAACATCAGCGAGCTCGTCATAGAGAAACTCACCCGCAAGATCCTCGGCTGGGACCTGACCCGGAACGCCCAGCCCGTCTCGTACGCCTCCAACGCCCCGCGCGGCCCGGTCGTCGCCCTCGCCGACGAGGCCACCTCCTCCGACGGCGACATGATCACCGCCGCCTTCAAGCTCCTCGGCCTCGGGCCCGTCGTCGGCCAGCGCACCTGGGGCGGGGTCGTCGGCATGACCGGCCGTCACCGGCTCGGCGACGGCACCCAGATCACGGTCCCGATGAACGCGGCCTGGTTCCCCGAGTACGGCTGGTCCCTGGAGAACCACGGCGTCGAACCCGACCTCTCGGTCCTGCGCACCCCCCTCGACTGGGCCGAGGGACGGCACGCCCAGCTCGACGACGCCGTGCACGTCGCCCTCTCGCTCCTCGCGAAGACCCCGCCGGCCAGCCCCCCGGGCTACGAGGCCGTCCCCGACCGATCCCGCCCGAAACTACCGCCGAGGTCCGACGCGTAGACGTCACACACGTCCTACGTGTGGGCAGCGCCGAGGTCCAGCTCGTACGACGTCCCCGGCTCCCCGTCCAGCGTCACGCTCCCGACCGCACCGAAACCGACCCGCCCGAGCACGGCCCTCGACCCCGCGTTGTCGAGGGTCGTCGCGGCGGTCAGCCTGGTCAGCCCGTACGCCTCCCGCGCCAGCCGGCACACCTCGCGCACCCCGGCCGTCGCCACGCCCCGCCCGGTCGCCTTCTCGGCGACCCGGTAGCCGAGCTCGGCGGCCCCGTCGACGGCGTCCACGAGGTTGAACCGGCCGAGTATCTCCCCGCCCTCCCCCACCAGGACGTGGAAGTGGATCGCACCGGTCTCCTGCTCGTCCAGGAGGGCCCGGTGCCGGTCCTCGAACTCCTCGAAGTACGCGTCGCCCCGGTCGGGCACGGACGCGGCGAAGTAGCTCCGGTTCTCCCGCTCGAACACGAGCAGGGCGGGCGCGTGGTCGGGGCGCAGTCGCTGCAGTTCAGGCATGGGGGGCACGGTATGCGTTCGCCCGGGAAAAGGGCGCCCTAATATCCTGCGGCCCGGGGCCGGATTCGGCGGAGACCCGCCGGGCGGAGCACGCCGTCCAGGATGCAGAAGATGCAGAACAGGAACCCGCATGCCCGATCGCCCACCGACCGGCCAGACCCTCATCCAGTCGGTGCAGCGCGCCGTCCACCTGCTGCGCGCCCTGAACCACCGGGGCGGCAGCGCGAGCGCCAAGCAGCTCGCGCGCGACACGGACCTGCCGCTTCCCACCGCGTACCACCTGCTGCGCACCCTCTGCCACGAGGGCCTGGTGAGCAAGGACCGCCACGGATACGCCCTCGCGGACCCGGCCGGCCTCGCCGTCCCGCAGCCCTCCGCGCCCGAGGGGCTCCCCACCCAGGAGTGGGCGGACGCCCTCAGTCTCGAACTCGGCGCCGCTGTCTACTTCGTCATCTACCGCGAGGGCGAGATACGGGTGACGGCCGTCTCCCGGAACCCCGACTGCCCGCCCGTCACCGAATGGGCCGAATTCGGTCTCACCGGCCACGCGCACGCCGCCGGGCAGGCCCTCCTCGCCCAGCTCGGCGACGAGGAGCGCGCCGACCACCTCGACCGGCACCCCGCGACGCCGCTGACCCGGCACACCGTGGCGGGCCGCACCGCCATCGAGCGCCGCCTCGCCTCGCAGCGGCGCGGACAGCCCCTCCTGGAGTACGAGGAGTACGCCCTCGGCTCCGTCTGCGCCGCCGTCCCCATCACGGTCGGCTCCTCGGCGGCCGCCCTCGCCGTATCGCTCCCGTCCTCCCGGACCGCCGACCTCCAGCGGGTCGCGCGCCGCCTCCAGAACCGCGCCGAGAGCGTCCTGCTCGACCGGACCTTCGCGATCGTGCCCAGCGCCCCCCGCCCGCCGGAGCCTTGAACACGCGAAGGCGCACCCGGCGTCCCGGGTGCGCCTTCCTCAACCTGACCGTCCGCAGGACGGGTCCGTAGGACGGTCGTCAGGCGTCGTAGTCCTGGTCGAAACGGTCCTGGGCCTCCTGCTGGGCCCTGCGCGTCTCGTCCTCGGTGCGTTCGCGGCGCTGACCCTGGGAGGCGCGCTCGGACGCCTCGTTCTTCGCCTTGCCCGCGGCCTGCCTGGCCTGCTCCTTGAGCTGTTCCGCCTTGTCCTGGAACTGGTCCTTCATGCCCATGAAGATTCACTCCTAGAAGGGTGTGTGGGGGTGACGGGGCGTCGTGCCCCATCGGGCTCGACCAGCCTTGCACGGGCGCACATCCCACGCATTTCGATCAGCCACTCCCCCTCACTCCCCGTCACCGGGCGCCCGTCACCGCCGGGAGGCGTCCCCCGCCCGCTCCTGCTCGTCGGCCGCGCCGCCCGCGCCCACGAGCCCCTTGGACACGGAGCCGAGGCGCGGCTCGAAGCGCCGCATCTCGCGCTGCCCGACCGTCGCGATCATCCCGGGCAGATAGCCCCGGACCGACTGCATCCCGCGCAGCCACCACTGCGCGTACACGTGGGAGGAGCGCCGCTCGATGCCCGCGACGATCCGGTCGACGGCCGGGCCGAGGGGGTACGTGCGGTTCGCGGGCCACGGCAGCCGGGAGCGGAGCTCGCGCATCACGTCGTCCTGGTCGGCGCCCCGCACCATGTCGGTGTCCGTCCAGGACAGATAACCGACGCCGACCCGCACGCCCTTGTACGCGACCTCGGCGCGCAGGCTGTGCGCGAAGGCCTCGACGCCCGACTTGGAGGCGCAGTACGCCGTCATCATCGGGGCCGGGGTGAGCGCCGCGAGCGAGGCGATCTGGAGGAAGTACCCGCGGGACTCCATGAGGACGGGCAGGAACGCCCGGCCGGTCACGGCGCCGCCGATCAGATTGACCTCGATGACCCGCCGCCAGGCGTCCGGGTCGGACTCGACGAACGGACCGCCGGCCGCGACACCGGCGTTGGCGACGACGATGTCGACCTTCCCGAACCGCTCCTTGACCTCGGCCGCGACCTTGGCCATGGCCTCGTGGTCGGTGACGTCGGCGTGCCACCAGTCGGCCTCGGTGTGCAGCCGGCCGGCGACGTCCTTGAGCTGCTCGGGCTCCAGGCCGACGAGCGCGATCTTCGCGCCGCGCGCGGAGAGCTTGCGGGCGAGGAGTTCGCCGACGCCGCGCGCGCCTCCGGTGACGACCGCGACCTGTCCTTCCAGGCTGACCCGGCTCATGCCTTCTCCTTCACTTCGAGGGACGTTCCCAGCATGTCCCTCAGGTACGTGCCGGTCAGTTCGCGGATCCGCGCGGTGACGGCCTCGGGGGCCTCGACCGGCGTCATGTGGCCCGCGCCGGTGAGTTCGAGGAGCCCCACGCACTGCGGGAGCGCCTCGGCCATGGCCCGGGAGTGGACGGGCGGGGTGAGCCGGTCGGCGGTGCCGACGAGGACGGCCACCGGCAGGTCCAGCTCCCGTACGCCCGCTTCGAGGTCGAGCTCGGACAGGACGTGGGACCAGCCGACGCGGGCGCCGCGCGGGCAGGCGTGCACGATCCGGGCGCAGGCGTCGACCCGCTCCGGGGCGGAACCGGGGCCCATCGTCGCGTACTTGAGGATCTTCTTCGATATCGGCGTGACGGGCCCGAGGGGGGCCTTCGCGCCGAGGACGCCCCGGGTCAGCCGGGTGCGCCGTCCGCTCGGGCGGAGCGGGACGACGGTGGCCTCGGCGGTCAGCCGCGAGGGCCCCGTGGAGCAGAGCAGTACGGCCGCCGCGTGCTCCCGGAAGCCGGGGCGGGAGGCAGCCGCCATCACGGTCATGCCGCCCATGGAGTGCCCGGCCACGACGGCCTTCTCGCCGGGGGCGAGGGTGGCCGCGAGGACGGCTTCGAGGTCGTCGGCGAGGGCCCGGACGGAGTATCCGGAGGGGCCGGCGGGGAGCGGGGAGCGGCCGTGGCCGCGCTGGTCGTAGGCGATGACCCGGTGGTCGGCGGCGAGCGCCCGGATCTGCTCGGCCCAGAAGGCGATCGAGCAGGTCCAGCCGTGGGCGAGGACGACGACGGGGGCGCCCTCGGGGCCGTACGCCTCGACGTGGATGCGGGAGCCGTCGGCGGAGACGGCGGTGAGCTCCCGGGACGCGGGCAGCGAGGTGAGGTGCCGGCTCACTTGGCGGTCTCCTTCTTGCGGGAGGGACGGGTCTTCGCCGCCGGGGCCGTCTTGGGCGCGCGCAGCACCTCGTACTCGGAGAGGTCGACCCGCCGGGTCTCCTTGCGGAACTCGCCCGTCGTCCCCGGCCACAGGGTGGTGTTGCGGCCGTTGGCGTCGAGGTACCAGCTCTCGCAGCCGCCCGACTTCCAGACGGTGCGCTCCATCCGCGTCTGCACCTTGCGGTTCCAGGCGCCGACGGCGGAGGGCCGGACGGCGAGCGCGGCCCGCCCGCCTAGCCCAGAGGAATCAAGCGCAGCCAGCTGGCGCAGGTAGTCGGCCATGTAGTTCAGCTGGGACTCGATCATCAGGATCATCGAGGAGTTCCCGAGGCCGGTGTTGGGGCCGATGACCGTCATGAAGTTGGGGAAGCCGGCGGCGGTGGCGCCGCGCAGCGCCTCCATGCCGTCCTTCCAGGTCTCGGCGAGCGTCCGCCCCTCGGCGCCGACGACCCGCTCGGCGATCGGCATGTCGGTGACGTGGAATCCGGTGCCGAAGACGATCGCGTCGACCTCGGTCTCGGTGCCGTCGGCGGCGACCACGGTCGAGCCGCGGACCTCGCGCAGTCCGGAGGCGACGACGTCGACATTGGGCTGGGCGACGGCCGGGTAGTAGGTGCTGGAGAGCAGGATGCGCTTGCAGCCGATGCGGTACGAGGGCGTCAGCTTGGCCCGCAGCGCCGGGTCCTTGACCGCCTTGGCGATGTTGGCCTTGGCGAGCTTCTCGATGAGTCCGAGTTCGTTCGGGTGCTTGGTGAAGGCGCCGACCTGGAGTTCGCGGATGCCCCAGAGAAGGCCGCGGCGGAGGGTGCCGGTGACGGGCACGGCCCGGTGGAGCCAGCGCTCGGGGCCGCTGATGGCGCGGTCCATGCGGCGCATGACCCACGGGGGCGTGCGCTGGAAGAGCGTCAGCTTCTCGACCAGGGGCTGGATCGCGGGCACGATCTGGATGGCGGAGGCGCCGGTGCCGATCATGGCGACGCGCTTGCCGGTCAGGTCGTAGTCGTGGTCCCAGCGGGCGGAGTGGAAGACCTTGCCGGGGAAGTCGGCGAGCCCCGGGATGTCGGGGATCTTGGGGTCGGAGAGCGGTCCGGTCGCGGAGACGACGACCTCGGCGCTGAAGGAGCCCTGCCCGGTCTCGATCTCCCAGCGGAGCGCCTCGGCGTCCCACTCCATCCGCAGCACCTCGTGGCCGAGGCGCAGGTGGGGGCGGAGCCCGAAGGTGTCCGTGACATGCTCCAGGTACGCGCGGATGTGGCGCTGTCCGGAGAAGGTCCGCGGCCAGTCGGGATTGGGCGCGAAGGAGAAGGAGTAGAGGTGCGAGGGCACGTCGCAGGCACAGCCGGGGTAGCTGTTGTCGCGCCATGTGCCGCCCACGGAGTCGGCCCGCTCCAGGACGACGAAGTCGGTGATTCCCTCGCGGCGCAGCCGGACGGCGGCCCCCAGGCCACCGAATCCCGATCCGATCACCGCCACCCGTACGTGCTCGTGCTTCGCCATGCCGCCTCCCGTGCGCCCGGCAGATCACGCCAGCAATCACTGGCACAGTCGGGACTGTAGAGCAGCTCCATACCGAGCGGTAGGGGTACGGCGAGGGAAAGTTACCGGCGGTACAACATAGGCTGGCGTGCGTGGCAGAAGGATCAGGCGAAGAACAGGGACCCGACGCGGGCGCGCGCGAGGCAGCGCCCGACGGCGTACGCGAGTACCGCATGGAGGAGCTCGCGACGGCCGCGGGCATCACCGTGCGCACCCTGCGCTTCTACCGCGAGCGCGGACTGATCCCGCCGCCCCGCCGCGAGGGCCGCATCGCCTGGTACGACGAGCACCACCTCGCTCGGCTGCGTACCATCGCCGCCCTCCTGGAGCGCGGCCACACCCTCACCGGCATCGCCGACCTCACCACCGCCTTCGAGAGCGGCCGGAACGTCCGCGAGGTCCTCGCCCTCGGCTCCCCCACCGAGGAGGAGCCCGTCCGCCTCACCCCCGAGGAGCTCGCCGACCACTTCGCCGGCGAGGTCACCCCCGAGAACCTCGCGGCCGCCCTCGACCTCGGCTACCTCGTCACCGACGGCGAGGAGATCATCCACATCAGCCGCCGGCTGCTCGACGTCTCCGCCGCGCTCGTCCGCGAGGGCGTCCCGCTCGCCGAGGTCCTCAAGGCGGGCGCCCGTGTCCGCGAACACGCCGACGCGCTCGCGGAGCTCTTCACCGACCTGCTGCGCGCCCACGCGACCGAGGACGACCTGGGGCGGCTGCGCCCGCTCGCGAAGAGCGTGGTGGAGGCGGAGCTGTCGATGGCCCTGGACCGCCGCCTCCACCCCGGAACCGCCTGATCACGGCCACCTGACAGGTTCTTCAAAAGTTCTTCATGACCCCGGTCCTACGGTCGGGCCACTCACCGCGCTCGCGGCCGGGGCCCGACGGAAGGACGGAAGAACACATGAGGACGAACCGCCTGCTGCTCACCGCCGCGGCGGCCGGCCTGGCCCTCGCGCTGACCGGCTGCGGCGGGGACGGCGACGAGACCGGAAAGATCCCGACGGCGGTCGAGAGCACCGCGTCCGGCGGTACGGGAAAGACGACCGGCAGCGGTGGCAGCGGCAGTGGAAAGGACGAGGTCACCGCGTACGTCGACGCCCAGCGCGCCTGGGTGAAGTGCCTGCGCGCGAACGGCATCGACGCCCCCGACCCGGACGAGAACGGCCAGGTCGACCTCGGCGACGCCCGCCCGCTCAAGACCGACCCCACCAGCCGCAGGGCCCTGGAGAAGTGCAGCGCGGACAAGGCGGCCGTCCCGGCGGAGATCGAGCGCAGGCTCGCCCCCAAGCTCACCCCCGAACAGATCAAGAAGCAGTTCGAGTTCGCCGACTGCATGCAGAAGAACGGCGCCCCCGACTTCCCCGACCCCGAAGCCGACGGCCACGCCTACGGGGACGACCAGCAGTGGAACGCGACCACGGCCGCCGCCAAACAGGCCGCCCGCACCTGCGCGCCGATCATCGGCGACCCGGTGGAGCATGGCCCGGGCAAGGGCTGAACGATGAGCGACACGTTCACGGACACCACGGACGCCACAGACTCCACGGACGCCACGGCCCCTTCAGCGCCCGGCCGCCGCCGGAGCCGTACCGTCCTCCTCGCCGCGGCCGTCGTCGTGGTCGGGACGATCGCCTCCGTCGGCGCGCTCGGCCTCGGCGGCGGGGACGGCGAGGCCCCGACCGCCCCGCCACGCGCGGGCTCCACGGTCGCCGTCACCCGCGCGACCCTCGTCGAACGGACCAAGGTCGAGGGAACACTGGGATACGGGAACGAGACACCGCTCCCCGTGAAGGCGACCGGCACGGTCACCTGGCTCCCGGAGGCGGGCGCGACCGCCGAGCGCGGGGACACCTTGCTGCGGGTGGACGACCGCCCGGTGGTGCTGCTCTACGGCACGCTGCCGATGTACCGCGAGCTGGGCATGACGGCTGGCACGGCGCCCCCGGAAGCCCCGGCCCCTGATACTCCACCGAGTGCCCCACCGAGTGCCTTTCCGAAGCAGGACGGAGACAAGAGACCGGCGACGACGGCTCCCCGCACCACACCCCCGCGCCCCCTCCAGGGCATGGACGTCCTCCAGTTCGAGTCCAACCTCGCCGCGCTCGGCTACACGGGCTTCACCGTCGACGAGAAGTTCACGTCCGCCACCGAACGGGCCGTCAAGCGCTGGCAGAAGTCCCTGGACCTGCCCGAGACCGGCCGGATCGGCCTCGGCGACGTCGTCTACGCCTCCGGCCGGATCCGCATCGGCAAGGCGGGCGTCCGGCTCGGCGCGGCCGCCGGGGAGAACGCCCTGACGTACACGGGCACGACCCGCAAGGTCGTCGTCGACGCCTCGGCGGAGGAGGCCGCCTGGGCCCTGCGCGGCGCCGAGGTCACCGTCGGCCTGCCCGACGGAAGCCCGGTGAAGGGCAGGGTCGCGTCGGTGGGCCGGGAGGCGACCGCACCCGAGGGCGGCGCCGCGGGTGCGGCGCCGACGGTCCCGGTCACCGTCACCGTCCCCGACCAGCGGGCCCTCGGCCGCCTGGAGGGCGGCCCGGTCACCGTCGAGTACGTGGGCCGGAAGCGGGAGAACGTCCTGACCGTGCCGGTCGCGGCCCTGGTGGCCCTGGCCGAGGGCGGGCACGGCCTGGAGACCCCCGACGGCCGCTTCGTCGCGGCCCGGACGGGTCTGTTCGCCGACGGCATGGTGGAGGTGAGCGGCCCGGCGCTCGGCGAGGGCATGAAGGTGAGGATCCCCCAATGAGCGCCCCCGACACCGTGGTGGAGTTCCACGAGGTCTCGAAGACGTACCCGGGCGGGGTCGCGGCGGTCCGGGACGTGACCCTGCGCGTCCGCCGCGGCGAACTCGTCGCGATCGTGGGCCCGTCGGGCTCCGGCAAGTCCAGCATGCTGAACCTGATGGGCAGCCTGGACCGCCCCTCGACGGGCCGGGTCCTCGTGGACAGGCACGACGTGGCGGCCCTCACCGACGGGGAGGTCTCCGCCCTGCGGGCCACCCGGATCGGCTTCGTCTTCCAGCAGTTCCACCTCGCGGTGGGCGTCCCCGTCCTGGACGCGGTCGCGGACGGCCTCCTCTACGCCGGACTCCCCCTGCGCCGCCGCCGGGCCCGCGCGGCCTCGGCCCTGGCCAGGGTCGGGCTCGGCCACCGCGTCCACCACTTGCCGCACCAGCTCTCCGGCGGCGAGCGCCAACGGGTCGCGGTGGCACGGGCGGTGGTCGGCGGCCCGGCGGTCCTGCTCGCCGACGAGCCGACCGGAAACCTCGACTCGGCGTCGGGCGCGGCGGTCCTGGCGCTCCTGCGCGAGCTGCACGCGGCCGGGACGACCGTCGTCGTCATCACCCACGACCGGGAGATCGCCGCGGCCCTGCCCCGCCGCATCGAGATGCGCGACGGCCGGGTGGTCGCCGACACGAGCACGGAACCCACGGCCGAACCCACGGCGGATCCCACAGCGGAACCCACGATCGGAGCCCTCGGATGATCCCGTCCCCACGAGGGAGAGGACGCGCCGCGGGAGCCGGGAGCGCCACTCTCCTCCGACCGGCCCGACTGCGCCCCGCCGACGTCGTCCGCCTCGGCGGGACCGGCCTGCGCACCCGCCCCCTGCGGGTCTTCCTCTCCGCCCTCGGCATCGCGATCGGCGTCGCCGCCATGATCGCGGTGGTCGGCATCTCCGGCTCGGGCCGGGCGGAGGTGGACCGCCGCCTGGACGCCCTCGGCACCAATCTGCTGCGGGTCGCGCCGGGCGCCACGCTCGGCGGCGAGAAGACGTGGCTCCCGGCGGACGCGGTCCGCATGATCGACCGCGTACCGCCGGTCCGGGAGGTCGCCGCCACCGGTGCGACCGAGGCGAAGGTCTACCGCAACGAGCGGATCTCCGTGGGCCGTACGGGCTCCCTCACCGTCCTCGCGGCCGACGACGGCCTGCTCCCGGCCGTCGGCGCCCGGGTCGGCCGGGGCCGCTGGCTGGACGCGGCGACCGAGGCCTATCCGGCGGTCGTCCTCGGCGCGACGGCGGCCCAGCGGCTCGACGTGTACGCCCCGGGGACCCGGGTCTGGATCGGGGGCCGCTGGTTCTCCCTGATCGGCGTCCTCGACCCCGTACCCCTCGCTCCCGAGCTGGACGGCGCGGCGCTCGTCGGCTGGCCGGCGGCCCGGACGTACCTCCGGTTCGACGGTCGTCCGTCGACGGTCTACGTCCGCGCCGACGACAGCGCCGTCGCGGCGGTACGGGCGGTCCTCCCGGCCACGGCGAACCCGGCGAACCCCTCCGAGGTCCAGGTCTCCCGCCCCTCGGACGCGCTCGCGGCCCGCGAGGCCGCCGAGTCGACGCTCACGGGGCTGCTCCTCGGGCTCGGCGGGGTGGCGCTGCTCGTCGGCGGGGTCGGGGTGGGCAACACGATGGTGATCTCGGTCCTGGAGCGCCGCCCGGAGATCGGACTGCGCCGGGCGCTCGGGGCCACCAAGGGGCAGATCCGTACCCAGTTCGTCACGGAGTCGCTGCTCCTGTCGGTGATCGGCGGCCTCGGCGGCACGGTCCTGGGGACGCTGATCACGGCGGCGTATGCGCTGAGCAGGGGCTGGCCGACAGTGGTCCCGGTGTGGGCGACGGCGGCCGGGGTGGGGGCGACGCTGGTGATCGGGATGCTCGCGGGGCTCTATCCGGCGGTACGGGCGAGCCGCCTGGCCCCGACGGTGGCACTGGCCGGCCCGTGACGCTCAGAGAGCGGAGCTCCGGGTCGCGGGAAGCACGACGGTGAACACCGAGCCCACCCCCACCTCGCTCGTCACCTCGACGTCCCCGCCGTGGTCCGCCACGATCTGACGGGCGATCGAGAGCCCGAGCCCGCTGCCGCCGGTGGCCCGCCCGCGTGCCGCGTCCGCCCGCCAGAAGCGGTCGAAGAGGTGCGGGAGGTCGGCGGCCGGGATCCCGCTGCCGGTGTCCCGTACCGCGATCCGCACGAGTCCGTCCTCCTCAGTCAGCTCCAGCCGCACCACACCGCCCGCCGGGGCGGTGTGGCGTACGGCGTTGCCGACGAGATTGCCGAGGGCCTGGCGCAGCCGGTCCGGGTCCCCGTCCAGCCGTACGGTGCCGGGCCCCGCCCCCACCACGTCGAGCGCGACGCCGGCCGCCGCCGCCCGGGCGCTGTGCGCGGTGCGGCAGGCCTCGACGAGCTCGCGGGCGTCCAGGGTCCTGCGGTGGTACGTGAGGGCGCCCGCCTCGGCGAGCGCGAGGTCCTGGAGGTCGTCCACGATGCGCTGCTGGAGCAGCACCTCCTCGTGGAGCGAGTCGAGGAGTTCGGCGTCGGCCTCCAGGACGCCGTCGCGGAGGGCCTCCAGATAGCCGCGGAGGTTGGCGAGCGGGGTGCGGAGCTCGTGCGCGATGTCGCCGACGAGGCGGCGCTGCCGCTCCTCGCTGTCCTGGAGCGAGTCGGCCATCCGGTTGAAGGAGCGGCCGAGCTCCCCGATCTCGTCCCGGCCCGAGGCGGGCACCCGGCGCCCGAGGTCGCCCTCGCCGAGGCCCCGGGAGGCCGACGTCAGGGCCCGTACGGGGCGGAGGACGGCCCGGCTGAGCAGCAGCGCGCAGGCGAGCGCGGCGGCGGCCACCCCGGCCGCGACGACGGCGGTGGGGCCTGCGGCGAGGGACTGCCCTGCGTCGTCGACAGCGCCGAGCCGCACGGTGAGCGGCTGGGGAGCGACGGCGGCGGTCCGCTCGGTGAAGACCCGGCGCAGGCAGGTGAGCACCTCGGCGGCCCGCTCCGAGCGGCAGGCCTGAGTGGCGGCGTCGTCGGCGGGGCGCGGCCCGCTCGTACGGTCCTCGGTGCAGGGCGCGCCACCGGGCACGCCTCCCGGAGCAATTCCGCCGTCCTGGAAGAGCGGCATCCCGAACTTGCCGCGCAGGACGGTGACCTTGTGCCCGACGCGGGTCAGGCAGGCCGCGTAGGTGACGCCCGAGTCGTAGGCGCGGATCACCGAGGCCGTCACCTTGGGCATCGACGCGGGGGTGAAGCTCGGGGGGAAGTCCAGCACGGGCCGCGGGTCGACGAGGAGCGCGGGCGCGGTGCCGCCGGGCCTCGGGTCACGGCCGAGGAGGACGTCGGAGTCGGCGATCTGCCCCTGCCGGTCGGTGCCGACCCTGATCCGCTGTCCGGTCTTCTCGGCGAGGGCCCGGACGGTGGGGGCGACCCCGTCCCAGGTGCCGCGGTTCGCGCCGTAGGCGCGCAGTTCCTCGGTGATCCGCGTGACGGACTGCCGGTCGGCGGCGGCGGACTCGCGGAGCTGGCCGGTGACCTGGCGCAGGGTGAGCCAGGCGGTGGCGGAGGTGGCGGCCAGGGCGACGAGCAGAATGAGCGAGAAGACCCGCAGCCGGAAACTCAAGCCCGCTCCCCCAAGTCCTCCGCTGCCGCCTCCGCCTCCGCCTCCGCCTCCGCCTCCGCCTCCGAGAGGCGATACCCCCGCCCGTACACGGTCTCCAGATACCGGGGCCGGGCGGGATCGGCCTCCAGCTTCAGCCGCAGGTTCCGGACGTGGACGTCCACGGTCCGCTCCAGGACGTCGCTGCCGAAGCCGAAGACGCGCTCGATGATCTGCGTCCGGGTGAAGACGCGGCCCGGCTCACGGGCGAGGACCTCCAGGAGGGAGAACTCCTTGGAGGTCAGGGCCACCGGCCGGCCGGAGACGCGCACCTCGAACCGGCCGGTGTCGAGCTCGACCGCGCCGACCCGCAGCAGCTCGTCGCGGGCGGCGGCGCCGGTCGCCCGGGACCTGCGCAGGAGCGCGCGGACCCGGGCGGTCAGCTCGCGCGGGCTGTACGGCTTGGTGAGGTAGTCGTCGGCGCCGAGGTCGAGGCCGAGGAGCATGTCCTCCTCGGTGCTGCGCGCGGTCAGCAGGAGGATCGGCACGTCCGATCCCTCGGAGCGCAGGATGCGGCAGACGTCGAGCCCGTCGACGGCGGGCAGCATCACGTCGAGCACGACGAGGTCGGGCCGGACGGACCGGACGCGCTCCAGGGCGGAGCGTCCGTCGGCCATGACCTGGACGGTGTTCCCCTCCCGCTCCAGATAGATCCGGATCAGCCGCGACTGCTTCGGATCGTCCTCGGCCACCAGGATGCGCGCGCTCAAGACTCCCCCTGAATCCCCTGCCTTCCCCGGCACGCTACCGCCCGGGGTCGGTCTACAGCTCGTAGACGGCGGTCACGGGGGCGTGATCGCTCCACCGCTCGGCGTGCGTGGCGGCGCGCTCGACGTAGGCCTTGACGGCCTTGGCGGCGAGGCCGGGGGTGGCGACCTGGTAGTCGATGCGCCAGCCGCTGTCGTTGTCGAAGGCGCGGCCGCGGTAGGACCACCAGGAGTAGGGCCCCTCCTGATCGGGGTGCAGGGCCCGCACGACATCGACGTACCCGCCGTCGCCCTCCTCGAAGACCCGCCCGAGCCACTCCCGCTCCTCGGGGAGGAAGCCGGCGTTCTTCTTGTTGGCCTTCCAGTTCTTGAGGTCGGCCTCGCGGTGGGCGATGTTCCAGTCTCCGCAGACGACGACCTCGCGGCCGTCGGCGGCGGCCCGGGCCCTGAGCTCCTTCAGGTACGGCAGGAACTCGCCGAGGAAGCGCATCTTCTCGTCCTGGCGCTCGGTGCCGACCTCGCCGGAGGGCAGGTAGAGGCTGGCGACGGTCACACCGGGCAGGTCGGCCTCGATGTACCGTCCGCTGCCGTCGAACTCGCTCGACCCGAAGCCGACGCGCACCGCGTCGGGCTCGCGGCGCGTGTACAGGGAGACGCCGGCCCGGCCCTTGGCGGCGGCGGGCGCGTGGGCGGTGAACCAGCCCTCGGGCGCCCGCACCTCGGCGGGCAGCTGCGCCTCCTCGGCACGCACCTCCTGAAGGCACACGGCGTCGGCGGAGGTGCCGGCCAGCCACTCGACGAAGCCCTTCTTCGCGGCGGCGCGGAGACCATTGACATTCACGGACGTGACAGTGAGCATCCCGGGAGAATACCGACACCCAGTTGCTGCATACATGTACGATATTCCGCATGAACATCCAGCCCACGCCCTATGACCACCCCGACGCCGTCAAACTCAACGACGCGGTGCAGCTCGAATACGCCGCCCGCTACGGCGACGAGGGCGATGTCACACCGCTGGACGCCGGGATGTTCGACCCCCCGCACGGCCTCTACCTCCTCGCCTACGACGCCGACGGCTTCCCGGTGGCCACCGGCGGCTGGCGCACGCAGGACCTGAACGACGAGGGCTACGCGGACGGCGACGCCGAGCTGAAGCGCATGTACGTCATCCCCGAGGCCCGCGGCCTTGGCCTGGCCCGCCGCATCCTCGCCACCCTCGAAGCCGACGCCCGCGCGGCCGGCCGCACCCGCATGGTCCTGGAAACGGGCACGGCCCAGCCGGAAGCCATCGCCCTCTACACCTCCAGCGGCTACGAACCCTGCACCAAGTTCGGCCACTACCGCGACTACCCCAACAGCCGCTGCTTCGCGAAGAGCCTCATCTGACCCTCACGCCCGGGCCAGGATCGCCTGCCGGGCATCCCGCCCGGGCATCCCGCCGGGCACAAAGAAAGGATCCCGCCCGATCTTTCGATCGGACGGGATCCTTAGTGTCTGTGGACCTGTGGGGATTTGAACCCCAGACCCCCTCGATGCGAACGAGGTGCGCTACCAGACTGCGCCACAGGCCCTTGCGACGTGTGAAACATTAGCATCCCGACCGGCTCACGCAAAAATCCGTTCCGCCGCAGGTCACCGGGGGCTCGTCGCGGGCCCCCGGTGGGGTCATTCGTTGGCCGCCCGGGGGCGGTCGTCCTCCGCGTACTGGTCGAAGAGGGGCGTGCGGCCGTTGTCGCGGCCGCGGCGGGGCGGGGCCTGGCGGCGGCGGGGGGCCGGGGACGGGGCGGGGGTCGGGTCCGCCGCCGTGGAGGAGCGGGCCGCGCTCCACGTCTCCGGGTCCGTGATGTCGACGCCGCTCGACGCGCGCGGCGCGACCGGCGCCGTGACGTACGTGGGGAGCGGGACCGGGACCGGCTCCCAGCTGTCGCCGCGGGCCGGGCCACGCTCGCGCTGCTGGTCCACCCACTCCGCGTGGTCCGTCTGCTCGACCAGGGCGCGCCGGCCGGCCTCCTGCGGGGACACGGGCGGCGTCGAGACCGGGGACTGCTCGGCCTCCGGCTCGGGCGTCGGGGTGGGGCGACGGCTCTCGCGCAGCCGGGCCGCCGCCGCTTCCGCGCGGCGCCGGTCCATCACGTACACGAAGCGCCGCCGCTCCTGGACCCGCAGATGCACGATGTACGCGCTCAGGAGCAGGGCCGGGACCGCGGGCGCCCACAGGAAGGGGACGCCGCCGACGGCCGCGACGACCGCGCCGAGGGTGAACCCGGCGAAGAGGAGCGTCGTGGTGCGCCGGCGCCTGGCGAGGACCTTGCCCCGGCGGGCCCGCTCGGCCGCCGCGCCGGTGGCGGCGCGAGCCGAGGCGGGCGCGGGGGCGGGTTCCGGCTCGGGTTCCGGCTCGGGGGCCGGGAGTTCGAGGCGCGCCTCGGTCCTGGCCGCGGGCGCGGAAAAGGCCCGGACGTCGACCGAGCTCAGATGCTCGGTCGCCGCGTCCGGGTCCACGTCGGGCGTCGGTCCCTCCGCCGTAAGGTCCCGCTCCTTGAGCTCCTTGGCGTACCGGCGCTCCATCCCCGCCCGTCCGGACAGCAGCCGGATGGCGGTGCTGAAGCGTTCCGTCGGACGGGCTTCGTTCAGCTCGTCCTGCCTGCGGAGCCACATCGGCACCAAGTAGGCGGCCCAGGCCCCGACGATGACTGCGTAGATGAGGCCGCTGCTGCTCACGCCTCACACGGTAGAGGGGTTCCGTTACGGGCATCGGCCAATTGGCCCGGTGTGTCGCACGATCTGGCTGATATCACTGAACTTTTTTGTGATTGTTCAGATCGTTCGTGTGCCAACTGGCGATTAAATTCGAACGTTTATGCCATTCTCGTCTGACGCCAGCGCCGCAGCAATCCCTCCGGCACCTCCTCCACCGTCATCGCGAAGACCAGATGGTCCCGCCACGCGCCGTCGATGTGGAGATAGCGGGGGCGCATCCCCTCCTCGCGGAAGCCGAGTTTCTCCACGACCCGGCGCGAAGGCCCGTTCTCCGGGCGGATGCACACCTCCATCCGGTGCAGCCCGACCGCGCGGAAGCAGTGGTCGACAGCGAGCGCGACCGCCGTCGGCATCACCCCGCGCCCGGCCACCTCGCTGTCCACCCAGTAGCCCACGTGCCCCGAGCACATCGAACCCCAGGTGATCCCCGCCACGGTCAACTGCCCGACGAGACGCCCCTGGTACTCGATGACGAACGGCAGCATCCGGCCCGCCTTCGCCTCCGACCGCAGATGGCGGACCATTTGACGGTACGTCGGCCGCTGCGCGACCGGGCCGCCCGGCGCCGGGGGCGGAACCGTCGCCTCCCAGGGCCGCAGCCACTCGCGGTTGCGCCGGTTCACCTCGCGCCAGGCCCGCTGGTCGCCCATCTTTATCGGGCGGAGGACGACGTCCCCGTCCACCAGGACCACGGGCCAGGACGGGATCATGACGGTCTCGGGTGGTCGCCGCCGCGGATCTGGTCGACGGCGTGCCGGATGATCGGCTCCAGGACCGCGAGCCCGTCCCGCACCCCGCCGGTGGACCCCGGCAGGTTCACGATCAGCGTGCCGCCCGCGACCCCCGCGAGCCCGCGCGACAGCGCCGCCGTCGGCACCTTCTCGCGGCCGTACGCGCGAATGGCCTCCGGGATGCCGGGGATCTCGCGCTCCAGGACCCGGCGGGTGACCTCGGGCGTCTCGTCGGTGGGCGAGATGCCCGTACCGCCGGTGGTGACGATCGCGTCGTACCCCGCCTCGACCCCGGCCCGCAGCGCGGCCTCGACCGGCGCCCCGTCCGGGACGACCTGCGGGCCGTCGACGTCGAAGCCCATCCGGGTCAGGCCCTCGGCGATCAGCGGGCCGCCCTTGTCCTCGTACACCCCGGCCGACGCCCGGTTGGAGGCGGTGACGACCAGCGCCCGGTACGCGGAAAGCGGGGCTTCGTGGTCATGGACCCCGGCCACCCGGCCCCCGCGCGTCACGACCCGCTCCGCGTCCAGTGGCCCGACTTTCCGCCCGTCTTCTCCTCCACCCGTACGTCGGAGATGACCGCGCCCTTGTCGACCGCCTTCACCATGTCGACGACCGTCAGGGCCGCCACGGAGACCGCCGTCAGGGCCTCCATCTCGACGCCCGTGCGGTCCGTGGTCTTCACGGTCGCCAGGATCTCGACCGCCTCGTCCGTGACCGCCAGGTCCAGGGTGACGCCCGAGACCGCCAGCGGGTGGCAGAGCGGGATGAGGTCGGGGGTCTTCTTGGCGCCCATGATCCCGGCGATGCGGGCGGTCGCGAGCGCGTCGCCCTTCGGGACGCCCTCGCCGCGCAGCAGCTCGATCACGCGCGGCGAGACGAGGACCCGCCCGCTGGCCCGCGCGGTGCGGGCCGTGACGTCCTTCGCGGAGACGTCGACCATGCGGGCCGCACCCGCCTCGTCGATGTGGGTGAGACCTTGCTGCGTGCTCATGGCCGTGACACTCCCGGTCGCTGTATGGGGACGACACCGTACCCCCACCCTCGCCCCCTCAGCCGAGGAGGACCACTTCCAGCTCGCTGCCCGGCTCCACGCCGTCCGCCTCCTCCGGGACCACGAGCAGGCAGTCCGCGTGCGCGAGGGCCGCGATGAGGTGCGAGCCGGCGCCGCCCACCGGAGTGACGGTGCCCGCCTCCGCGTCGTACGTCCCCCGGAGGAACTGCCGGCGGCCGGCCGGCGACGAGAGGGCCTTGTCGGCGACGAGGACCGCCCGGACCGTGGGTCTGTGGAGGTGCTCGACGCCCATCAGGGCCCGGATCGCGGGCCGGACGAACAGCTCGAAGGAGACGTACGACGAGACCGGGTTGCCCGGCAGCGCGAGCAGCGGGATCTGCTCGGCGCCGACCGCGCCGAAGCCCTGCGGCTTGCCCGGCTGCATGGCCAGCTTCCGGAAGTCGACCTGCCCGTCGGCGGTCAGCGCCTCCTTCACCACGTCGTACGCGCCGACGCTCACCCCGCCCGTCGTCACGATCAGGTCCGCCCGGATGAGCTGGTCCTCGATCGTGGCCCGCAGCGTCTCGGCGTCGTCGGTGACGGCCCCCACCCGGTAGGCGAGGGCGCCGGCGTCCCGCGCGGCCGCGGCCAGCGCGAAGCTGTTGGAGTCGTGGATCTGGCCCTCGCCCAGCGGCTCGCCGGGCTGGACCAGCTCGCTGCCGGTGGAGATCACGACCACCCGCGGGCGGGGACGGACCCGCACCGTGCCCCGGCCGATCGCGGCGAGCAGGCCGATCTGCGGCGGACCGAGGACCGTGCCCGCCGCGAGGGCGAGCTCCCCGGCCCGTACGTCGCTGCCGCGCGCGCGGACGTGCGCCCGGGCCTCGGCGGACCGGTGCACCCGCACCTCGCCGCGCGCGCCCTCCGGGGCGGTGCTGGCGGCGTGCATGCCGGTGGCCGCGCCCCCGCCCGTACCGCCGTCGGTCCACTCGACGGGGACGACGGCCTCGGCGCCGGGCGGCAGCGGGGCGCCCGTCATGATCCGGGCGGCCTCTCCGGGGCCGACGGTCGGCAGCCCGCCGTCACCGGCGGCGACGTCGCCGATGACCGTGAGGACGGCGGGGAACTCCTCGGTGGCACCGGCGACATCGGCGACCCGCACCGCGTACCCGTCCATGGAGCTGTTGTCGAAGGGCGGCAGCGCGACCGGCACCGTCACGTCCTCGACGAGGACACAGCCCTGCGCGTCGAGGAGTTGGAGCTCGATGGGTTCGAGCGGGCCGACCGTCGCGAGGATGTCGGCCAGGTGCTCGTCCACCGACCAGAGACCGCGGGCCGGACCCGCGCAGGGGTCCGCCGGGCCGTGCTCGTGGTCATGGACATCGCCGTGCTCGCCCGACGGCGACGGTGCCGCGCTGCTGCTCAAGGTCCTACATCTCCTCGCTGACATACCTCCGGAGCCAGGCCCGGAAGTCCGGTCCCAGATCTTCACGTTCGCACGCGAGTCTGACAATGGCACGCAGATAGTCCCCGCGGTCACCGGTGTCATAGCGGCGCCCCTTGAACACGACGCCGTGCACCGGCCCGCCGATCTTCTCGTCGGAGGCCAGTTTCTGCAGGGCATCGGTCAGCTGGATCTCGCCGCCGCGGCCCGGCTCGGTCTCGCGCAGCATCCCGAAGACGGCCGGATCCAGCACATAGCGGCCGATGATCGCGTAGTTGCTGGGCGCCTCCGCCGGCTCCGGCTTCTCGACCAGGTCCGTCACCCGCACCACGTCCGCGTCGTCGGTCGCCTCGACGGCCGCGCAGCCGTACAGATGGATCTGCGAGGGCTCGACCTCCATCAGCGCGATCACGCTGCCGCCCTCGCGCTCCTGGACCTCCACCATCCGCGACAGGAGCGGGTCCCGGGGGTCGATCAGGTCGTCGCCGAGGAGCACCGCGAAGGGCTGGTCGCCGACGTGCGGGGCCGCGCACAGCACGGCGTGGCCGAGGCCGCGCGGGGCACCCTGGCGCACGTAGTGCATGGTGGCGAGGTCGCTGGACTCCTGGACCTTGGAGAGGCGCTCGTCGTCGCCCTTCCGGATCAGAGCTTCCTCCAGCTCGTAGTTCCGGTCGAAGTGGTCCTCCAGGGGACGCTTGTTGCGGCCGGTGATCATCAGAACGTCCGAGAGGCCGGCCGCGACGGCCTCCTCGACGACGTACTGGATGGCCGGCTTGTCGACGACCGGCAGCATCTCCTTCGGCGTCGCCTTGGTCGCCGGGAGGAAGCGGGTGCCGAGGCCGGCGGCCGGGATGACAGCCTTGCTGATCCGGCCGAGCCTGGGGAGCGACTGATTCATGAGGTGCACCTTAGTCGTTCGGAATGAGAGAAAGATGTGGCTTCGATTAACTTCATCCACATAAAGACAGTTGAGAGACTTTCGTGAATTCAGATGAGGCCGTCATGACACCCGAGGCACCCGAGTTGTCCGAAAAAGCCCTGCTGCGCAGTCGACTTCTGGCCGCCCGAGCCGCACTGAGTGCCGAATCCCTCGCGCACACGGCCGCCTCCCTCGCCCGCCGGGGAGTGGAACTGCCCGAGCTCGCCGAGGCGTCCACCGTCGCCGCCTACGTCTCCGTGGGCCGCGAGCCCGGCACGCGCGCACTGCTCGACGCGCTGCACGCGCGCGGGGTGCGGGTCCTGCTCCCCGTACTGCTGCCCGACAACGACCTGGACTGGGCCTCGTACGAAGGTCCGGAGCGGCTCGCGAAGGCCGGCCGCGGACTTCTCGAACCGGTCGGCCCCCGCCTCGGCCCCGAGGCCGTCTGCGCCGCCGACGCCGTCCTGCTGCCGGGCCTCGCGGTCGACGCGCGCGGGATGCGGCTCGGGCGGGGCGGCGGCTCGTACGACCGGGTCCTCGCCCGGCTCGCGAAGGCGGGCGCCGACCCGGCCCTGGTGGTGCTCCTGTACGCGGACGAGGTGGTCGCCCGGGTCCCGGAGGAACCGCACGACCACCCCGTACACGCGGTGGTGACCCCCGAGGGAGTCACCCGATTCCCCGTGGCCCCTTAGGGCTTCAGGATCAGCGTGTCCTTCGTCGACGCGTCCACCGCCGCCTTGCCGTAGGCCCAGTCGTAGAGCTCGCCCCTGGCCCAGGTGTCCGTCTGGTCGGTGTAGTGGTCGGCGAAGGCGTGGCCGGAGGCCCCGGTCAGGTTGACCCACCGGGACTTGTCCCAGTCACCGACGTTGACCACCATCCGCATCGACGGCACCCAGATGACCTCGTAACCGCCGGCCGCGTTCCAGCCGGTCGCGTCGACGGCCGCCTCGCCGCCGCCCAGGTTCCACGGGCCGCGGTTGAGGAGCTGCTGCACGAAGCCCGGCCCGGCGGTGCCGAGCGTCTGGTTCTTCAGGGTCAGCTGGTGCAGCCGGCCCCAGCTCCAGGTGGAGATGTCCTTGCCGAGCTTGGCGGTCAGCTCCCAGCGCGCGTCCTTCATGGCCCGGGCGAGCAGCTGGTCGCGGGTCTCGGTGGCCGCGTCCAGGCGGTCGCCCGGGGTCGTCCACCACTCGCTCTTCTCCTGCTTGAGGAGCGGGCGGACCACCTCGTACCAGCGGTCGCCGCCGTCCGGCTGCGCCGAGTCGGGGTCGCGCTCGCCGCACTCGCGCACGAGCTTGTTCTGCTCGTCGACCGGGCCGGTGGTCTCCGCCGGGAGCACGTTGATGCAGTCGCCCTCGGCCCGCAGCTCCTTGGGCAGCTTGTCGCCGAAGGCGAGCTTGAGGACGTTGCGCCAGACCGCGTTGAAGTAGGCGGCGGCGGCCGAGTCGGGCTCCTGGGTGTAGTCCCAGCCCTCCAGGAGCTTCTGCGCCTCGCGGACGTACGGGTCGGAGATGTCGACCTTCAGCAGGAGCGGGTTGAGCAGGGTCGCGATCTCGCTGCGGTTGTCCGTCTGCATGGTCCGCATGTCGTCCGGCGAGATCTTTCCGCCGTCCTTGGTCTTCGACTCGATGAGGTCGTTGATCCGCTGGCTGCGCGAGCCGTAGCCCCAGTCCTTGGTGAGCAGGTCGGGGTAGGTCTTCTGGTCGATCACGGCCTGGTTGGCGGTGACGATGTAGCCGCGGTCCGGGTTGTACTCGTACGGCAGCTTCTCGAAGGGGATGTACCCCTTCCACTTGTACGTGGAGTCCCAGCCCGGCGCCGGCAGGGTGCCGTCGCCCTTGGCGCGCTGCGGGATCTTGCCCGGGGACTGGTAGCCGATGCTGCCCGCGGTGTCGGCATAAACCAGGTTCTGGGACGGGACCTCGAAGTTCTTGGCCGCGGCCCGGAAGGTGGTGAAGTCCTTGGCGCGGTCGAGCGCGAAGATCGCGTCCATCGACTTGCCGGGCTGGAGGGCGGTCCACTGGAGGGAGACGCCGTAGCCGGTGCCGCGGTCGGGGGCGGCGTTGCCGACGGGGGCCTTCTGGCCGACCTTCTCCAGCTCGGTGGAGCGGTCGGAGACGAGCGGGCCGCGCTCGGTGGAGCGGACCGTGATCTTCCGGTCGTCGCCGCCGGCCACCTTGATGACCTCGTCGCGGACCGTGAAGGGCTTGACCTTGCCGTCGACGAGGTAGCCGTCGGGGCCGATCTTCTCCAGGTAGAGGTCGGTGACGTCGGCGCCGAGGTTGGTGAGACCCCAGGCGATCTTGTCGTTGTGTCCGATGATCACACCGGGCGTGCCGGAGAAGGTGTAGCCGGCGACGTCGTAGCGGCAGGTCGCCGAGACCGAGCGGCAGTGCAGCCCCATCTGGTACCAGAGGGACGGCAGCTGCGGCGAAAGGTGCGGGTCGTTGGCCAGGAGAGGCTTGCCCGAGGTCGTCTTCTCGCCGGCCACGACCCAGGAGTTCGAGCCGATGCCGTTGCCGTTGGGGCCGAGGAGCGCGGGGATGCCGTCGAGGACCTCGGAGAGCCCGCTGAGCTGGGCGTCCACGCCGCTGCCGCTGGAGGAACCGGTGCCGGTGGGGTTGGTGCCCGGGGTGTCGCCCGTCGTCGACCCGTCGCCCTCGCCGGGCTTGGCCTTCGGGTCGAAGGAACCGGTCGACCCGTCGACCGCTCCCTTGTCGAGGATCGACTGGTGGAGCGCGTACGGGTACTCCGGGTACAGCTGCTTGATCTGGCTCGCGCTCAGCCGGCTCGTCATCAGCGAGCGGTCGATCTCGTCCTGCATGTTGCCGCGCAGGTCCCAGGCCATCGCCTTGAGCCAGGCCACCGAGTCGACCGGCGTCCACGGCTCGATCGCGTAGTCGTTGGTGAAGGACAGCGCCGCGTACTCGACGGAGACGTCCGCCGGGTCACGGCCCTTCAGGTAGGCGTTGACGCCCTCCGCGTAGGCCTGGAGGTACTTCTTCGTCTCGGCCGACAGGACCTTGTCGTACTCCTCCTGCGCGACCCGGCGCCAGCCGAGCGTGCGGAGGAAGGAGTCGGTCTCGACCTGGCTCTCGCCGAACATCTCGGAGAGGCGGCCCGCGGTCACGTGCCGCCGGACGTCCATCTCGTAGAAGCGGTCCTGTGCCTGGACGTAGCCCTGGGCGCGGAAGAGGTCCGTCTCGTTGTCCGCGTAGATCTGCGGGACGCCGTTCGCGTCCCGCTTCACCTCGACGTCGGCGGAGAGGCTGTCGAGCCGGATCTCGCCGGTGGTCTGCGGGAACGAGGCCCGGACGGTGCTGACACCCCAGTACCCGCCGAATCCGATGCCCGCGACCAGCGCAAGGACCAGGACGAGGAGGAGCAGGCGGGCGCGCCGCCCTTTCTTCTTGGCGGGGGGCGCGGTCGTGTTGGAGGGCATCGCTGTCCTTCGAGGGGCAGGGTGGTCCTGGAGTACGGGAGCAACCTTAGGCGCAGCGTCCGGAGGGCCCGGACTCGGTGTCAGGAAGAGAACCGTACTGATGAGCGGACCGACGCAAAGACGGCGTCAAGAAAACGTTAAAGATTAGGTAAGGTAACGAAGTGTCGGCCGCTGGAGGAACGATCCAGCTGCATGCGAGGGGAAGGATCGGCCACTGACTGTCCACCAGCTCAACGAACTCCTGCTCATCTGCTCCCTCGTGTTGCTGATCGCCGTCGCGGCCGTCCGGATCTCCTCCCGGAGCGGGCTCCCCAGCCTGTTGCTGTACCTCGGGATCGGGGTCGCGATAGGGCAGGACGGCATCGGCAACGTCGCGTTCGACAACGCGGAACTGACCCAGGTCATCGGCTACGCGGCCCTCGTCGTGATCCTCGCCGAGGGTGGCCTCGGCACGAAGTGGAAGGAGATCAAGCCGGCCCTGCCGGCCGCGGTCGTCCTCTCCACCGTCGGCGTCGCCGTCAGCGTCGGCATCACGGCCACGGCCGCCCACTACCTCGTCGGTCTGGAATGGCAGCAGGCGCTGATCATCGGCGCCGTCGTCTCCTCCACCGACGCCGCGGCGGTCTTCTCCGTCCTGCGCAAGGTGCCGCTGCCGTCCCGGGTCACCGGCGTCCTGGAGGCCGAGTCCGGCTTCAACGACGCCCCCGTCGTCATCCTCGTCGTCGCCTTCTCCACCGCCGGACCGGTCGACGCCTGGTACGTCCTCGTCGGCACGATCGCCCTGGAGCTGGCCATCGGCGTCGCCGTCGGTCTCACCGTCGGCTTCCTCGGCGCCTACGGACTGCGCCACGTCGCCCTGCCCGCCTCCGGCCTCTACCCGATCGCCGTCATGGCCATCGCGGTCGTGGCGTACGCGGCCGGCGCGCTGGCCCACGGCTCCGGCTTCCTCGCCGTCTACCTGGCCGCGATGGTCCTCGGCAACGCCAAGCTGCCGCACGCCCCCGCCAACCGGGGCTTCGCCGAGGGTCTCGGCTGGATCGCCCAGATCGGCATGTTCGTCCTGCTCGGCCTGCTCGTCACCCCGCACGAGCTCGTCCACGACTTCTGGCCCGCCGTCGTCATCGGCCTCGTCCTGACGGTGATCGCGCGGCCCATGGAGGTCCTCGTCAGCCTGGCGCCCTTCCGGATCCCCTGGCAGGAGCAGGCCCTCATGTCCTGGGCCGGCCTGCGCGGCGCCGTCCCCATCATTCTCGCCACCATCCCGATGGTGGGGCAGATCGAGGGCAGCGAGCGGATCTTCAACATCGTCTTCGTCCTCGTCGTCGTCTACACCCTGGTCCAGGGCCCGACCCTGCCCTGGCTGGCGAAGGCGCTGAAGCTGGGCGACTCGGCCGAGGCCGCCGACCTCGGCGTCGAATCGGCCCCCCTGGAGCGGCTGCGCGGACACCTGCTCTCCGTCGCCATCCCCAAGGGCTCGCGGATGCACGGCGTCGAGGTCGCGGAGCTGCGGCTGCCGGCCGGAGCGGCGGTCACCCTCGTCGTACGCGAGGAGAAGAGCTTCGTACCGGGGCCCGCGACCGTCCTGCGCCGCGGCGACGAGCTCCTCGTCGTCGCGACCGATCCGGTGCGGGACGCCACGGAGCGGCGCCTGCGGGCGGTCGGCCAGGGCGGCAAGCTCGCCGGCTGGCTCGGCACGGGCGGGGCGACGGCGGTCACGTCCCACGCGGGCACGGCGATGCGCTTCCACCTCCCCGGCAGCCACAGCGACGGCCCGCAGAAGAAAACATCCGGTTAATCCCAGGCATTAATTCAGATGCGGGAGCGTTTTCCCAGGCGGGAAGACGCTCCTCCCTGTACCATGAAGGCACACCTGATCGAACCAACTCTGCCTGACGCAGAGCTGGCGCGACCGTATGGCGGCCGAGGCGCCCCTCCGCAGTGGGGCCGGCCCGGTATCTACCGCAGTAACGCGCATGAGGACAGCTCTCGGCGACACCCGCACCACCGTGCCGGGGCGCGCTACCAGGCGGCAGAAAGGCCAGGACCGTGGCGTCCACGGTCATCTCGGACAAGCGGCCCGGCTACGGGCAGCTCCTGCGCACCCCCGGTGCGCTGTCCTTCCTTCTCCCCGGCTTCGCCGCCCGGCAGCCCTTCGCGATGCTGACCATCGGCATCGTCCTGCTCGTCCAGCACACCACCGGCTCGTTCGGCAGCGCCGGCGCCGTCGCCGCCGTCACCGGCGTCTCCATGGCGCTGTTCGCCCCGCAGAGCGGCAAGCTCGCCGACCGGTACGGCCAGCGCGCCGTCCTGATCCCCGGCGTCCTCGTCCACACCGCCTCGGTCGTACTGCTCGTCGTCCTCGCCCTGGCCGGCGCCCCGCTCTGGGCGCTGTTCCTGGCCGCCGTGCCCGCCGGCGCCTCCGTCCCCCAGGTCGGACCGATGGTTCGGGCCCGGTGGGCGGCGAAGCTCGACGGGAAGCCGCTGATGCCGACGGCCGCGGCCTTCGAGTCCGTGACCGACGAGTTCACCTTCGTCGTCGGACCCGTCCTCGCGACCGCCCTGTGCACCGGCGTCCACCCGGCCGCGGGTCTGATCGCCGAGGCCGCCCTCACCCTCGTCGGCGGCCTGTTCTTCGCCGCGCAGCGCGCCACCCAGCCGCCGTTCGGGATCTCCGCGGCCACCGCCGCCGGCCCCCACCGCTCGGCGCTCTCCATCCCCGGCGTCCGCGTCCTGATCGTCGCCTTCCTCGGCATCGGCTCCGTCTTCGGCGGCATGCAGGTCTCCCTGACCGCCTTCACCGAGGAGATCGGCAACCCCGGCGCCAACGGCCTGCTGTACGGGATCTTCGCCGCCGGCAACATGCTCGCGGGCATCGCGATGGGCGCCGTCGCCTGGAAGACCGGCCCCCGCCGCCGCCTGATCCTCGGCTACGCCGGCCTCACGGTCGCGGCCTCCCTGCTGTGGACCGCGCACTCGGTGCTCCTCCTCGGCGCCCTGGGCCTGGTCGTGGGTCTATGCATCGCCCCCGCCCTGATCACCGGCTACACGATCGTCGAGACGCTGATCCCGGCGTCGTCCCGTACCGAGGCCTTCACCTGGCTCACGGGCGCCGTCGCGCTCGGCCAGGCCGCGGCCGTCACGATCGCCGGCCGCCTCGCCGACTCCCAGGGATCGAGCGCCGGATTCCTGGTGCCGATGGCGGGCACCGTCCTCGCCCTGGCCACGCTCCTCGCCCTCCGGTCGCGGCTCAAGCCGCGCGAGACCAGCCGGGTCGCGGCACGTGGCATCGGTCACCGCGTGCCTGTGGCGGTGGACTGATACCGCGGAATACGTCAAGATGGATCGTCGTTAGCACTCGATGAGTGTGAGTGCCAGGAGGAAGTCACGTGCCGACCTACCAGTACCAGTGCACCGAGTGTGGCGAGGGCCTTGAGGCGGTCCAGAAGTTCACCGATGACGCGCTGACCGAGTGCCCCAGCTGCCAGGGACGCCTGAAGAAGGTGTTCTCGGCCGTCGGCATCGTCTTCAAGGGCTCCGGTTTCTACCGGAACGACAGCCGCGGCTCGTCGTCCAGCAGCTCGCCGGCCTCGTCGAAGTCCTCGACCCCGTCGTCTTCGTCCTCGTCGTCCTCGACGTCGGACTCGAAGCCGGCCGCGTCGTCGTCCTCGACCGCTTCCGCGTCGTCGTCGTCTTCTTCGTCGTCGAGCGCCGGAAGCTCCAGCTCGGCCGCCTGATCCGTTCTCTTCACCGAGGGCCCCGTCGCTTGTCCGCGACGGGGCCCTCGGCGTATCCGGGCGCCGCGCATAGGGTGACCGCCATGGCGACCCATGATGCGTACGCGGACATCGGCGTGATCGGCGGCTCCGGCTTCTACTCCTTCCTGGAGGACGTCACGGAGGTGTCCGTGGACACCCCGTACGGCAGCCCCAGCGACTCCCTCTTCCTCGGCTCGATCGCCGGCCGGCAGGTCGCGTTCCTCCCCCGCCACGGCCGCGGCCACACCGTCCCGCCGCACCGGATCAACTACCGCGCCAACCTCTGGGCGCTGCGCTCCGTGGGCGTACGGCAGGTCCTCGGGCCCTGCGCCGTCGGCGGGCTCCGCGAGGAGTACGGGCCGGGCACCCTCGTCGTACCGGACCAGCTCGTCGACCGGACGAAGACCCGCGCGCAGACGTACTTCGACGGGGAGCGGCGGGCCGACGGGGCCGTGCCGAACGTCGTCCACGTGACCTTCGCCGACCCGTACTGCCCCGACGGGCGGCGGGTCGCGGTCAAGGCCGCCCGGGGGCGGGACTGGGAGCCGGTGGACGGCGGCACGATGGTCGTGGTCGAGGGGCCCCGCTTCTCCACCCGGGCCGAGTCCCGGTGGCACGCCGCCGCCGGCTGGTCGGTCGTCGGCATGACCGGGCACCCCGAGGCGGTCCTCGCCCGCGAGCTGGGCCTCTGCTACACCTCGCTCGCGCTGGTCACGGACCTCGACGCGGGCGCCGAGACCGGCGAGGGCGTGTCCCACACCGAGGTGATGCGGGTGTTCGGCGAGAACGTGGGGCGGCTGCGGGAGGTGCTGTTCGACGCGGTGGGCACGCTCCCGGCGACGGTCGACCGGGACTGCCTGTGCGTGCGGGCGCACGACGGGTGGGACTTGGGGATCGAGCTGCCGTAGAGCGCCTTGAGGGTGCTCAAACCACCCTCGGGGGTGAGGGAGTTGTCCACAGTCGGCGGGTGATCCCCAGGCCGGAGCGGGGATGCGGCGGGGCCGGGAGAGTGGGGCGTGGCTCTTCTCCACTCCCGACCAGGACAGGCGGTACCCGCGATGACGACGACCTCTTTCCCCCGCGCTTCCGTTCCCCTCTCCCGTTCTTCCGTTCCCTTCTCCCGTTCCTCCGTTCCGGCGCCGTGCGTCGTGCCGGCCTTCGAGCCGGTACGGGGCGGGGGCGCCCGGCGGCGACCGCTGAGGGCCCTGGGGCGGGGGCGGCGCGCCCCGGTCGTGCTGCTCGCGGTGACGCTCGCCGCGCTGGCGGTGGCAGGGTCGGGTGCGGGGACGGGTAGGGGCGCGGGGGCCGGTGCGGGGGCATCGCCTTCCGGGGTCGCCGTGACGCCTCGGGCGCGGCCGCCCGCCGCCGTCGCCGTCCGGCTGGTGTCCGCGCCGGTGCGGATCGCCGACGCCGAGACCGTACGGCTGCTGCGCGCCGGTGACCGGGTCGACGTGATCGCCGCCCCCAACTCCCCGATGGGCGGCGCCGGTGAGGCCCGTGTGGTGGCGACGGGCGCCCGAGTGGCCGAAGTTCCGCGCTCGGGCGAGACTCGTTCGGACGGAGGGGCACTCGTCGTCCTGTCCGTGCCACGGTCGACCGCCGCGGCGCTGGCAGGCGCCGGTGTCACGTCCCAACTGGCGGTGACACTGTGCTGATTCGCACTGACTCACTGTCAAGTCACCGGTCCGTGTGTACGGATTGGACGCCTCTGCGCCGTTCACGGCGTAATGGCTCCGCACACAGCACACATGACGAGAGCGAAAGGCACTTCGGTGGCCGAGAAGAAGGAAAGCTTGCTCGGAGGCTTCAAGGCCTTCTTGATGCGTGGCAACGTGATCGACCTGGCGGTCGCGGTCGTGATCGGCGCCGCGTTCACCAACATCGTGAACTCGGTCGTCAAGGGCATCATCAACCCGGTCGTCGGCGCCTTCGGCACGAAGGACCTGGAGAGCTACGCGTCCTGCCTCAAGGACCCCTGCAAGGTGGTCAACGGCGAGATGCAGGGCATCCAGATCCAGTGGGGCCTGGTCCTGAGCGCGGTCCTGAGCTTCATCATCACCGCGGCCGTCGTCTACTTCCTGATGGTCCTGCCGATGGCCAAGATCCTCGCCAAGCGTGCGGCGCACGACAAGGCGAAGGAAGGCGTGGCGGAGACCATGGAGATCAGCGAGCTGGAGGTGCTCAAGGAGATCCGCGACCACCTCGTCGCGCAGCGCGGCCCCTCGACGGGGACGGGGACTGGCACGGGGACGGGCTCCGGTTCGGGCTCCGGCGGCGGCGCTGGGACGCACTCCACCTCCTGACCGGCGGAGCGCGCCGGAATCAGAGGTGGTGCGGCGGCTTCTCGTCGAGGAAGCGCGCGAGGTCGGCGGCGCTGTCGCTGCCGGCCGGAGGCCGCTCGCCCCACCCGCGGTCCGTGTCGTCCGCGGACTGCTGGTCCAGCGGATCGTCGAAGACGAGTACCGGCTTCGGTGTGTTCTGGGGGTTGGGCAGGGAGCCAGCCTGCTTCGCGTCTCGCGGTCCGTGGGCGGGGGCGGTGCTCATACCCTTCAGGGTACGCCGCTCCCCCCGCCCCGTACCCCTCCGATCAGCGGGGTTCGGCTCAGCGGTCCTTCGGGTCGACGAGCCAGATGCCGAGGACGACCAGGAACGACAGGACGAGGAAACCCGCGCCCCACCACGCGGTGCCGGTGTCGCCGGCCATCCACTCGTCCACCACGATCGTCAGCCCCCAGAGCTGGCCGATGACGACCGTGAGCGCCAGCGCGAGGCGGGCGGACAGCTTCGAGGAGCGCTCCGGCTCCTGCTCCGTGCCGGCTCCGGGCCCCGGACCGGTGTGCCGGATCCGCGGGTCGCCGTAGCCGCTCGTGGGCCGGATCTGCGGATACCGCTCGTGCACCGGCCGGTTCAGACGCGGCTGGGCGCTGCCGGGGGTGTAGGCGGGCGGCGCCGTCGCCGCCTCGGGCGCCCCGGACGGCTCCGGCGCCCCCGGGTCCCGCGGGAACGGGGTCTCGCTCTCGCTCATGTCCGCTCGCTCCTCTCCTTCTCGGCGGTCTCCGCGCGGGCGGAGACTCCGGGGCAGCCGAGGCGTTCGGCGAGTTCGGGGCGGGTTCCGCCGAGCTGGCGGCAGAGGCCCTCGCGGGCGCTCTCGCCCGAGCGGGCCGTGCCGATGGCCCAGACGCTGCCGTCGGCCTCCTCCACGAGCAGCACCTTCGGCAGCCCGCGCGGCGGCGGGCCGGCGGTGACCTCTCCCGTACGGGCGCTGAAGATCCCCTCGTGGCAGGGGCAGTACAGCTCGCCCTCGCTCCCCCGCTCCTTGCGCCACAGCACGGCGCAGGCGAGGTGGGTGCAGACGGCGGAGTAGCCGGCGAGGGTGCCGTCCTCCATGCGGACGGCGACGGCCCGGTCCTCGTCGCCGGGGTAGCGGAAGGCCAGGGACTCGCCGGGCAGGATCCCGTCGGCGATCCGCTTCGGTTCGGGGGTCCCGTCGGGGTCGCCGTGGCGGTGCAGGATGCCGGAGGCGACGGCGACGCCGCCGACGGCCAGTCCGCCGGAGACGGTGGCGACGATCCGCAGGTAGTCGCGGCGGGTGGTGAGGGAGTCGGCGGCGATCCGGTCGCGGAGCGCCTCCTGCGCCGCGTCGGCGCGGGGGTCCGGCGCCGGCGGCTGGGGGTCGGTGACGCTCATCGAACGGCCCTTCCGTTGATCTCGACGACGGGCAGGCCGCCCGGGACCGGCCACTGGACCTTGTCGGCGGGGACGACCATCGCGACGCCGGTCGTGACGGTGGTCGTGCCGAAGGTGAAGGAGTCGGCGACCTGGACGCCGGGGCGTTCGGCCTGGAGCTCTTCGAGCGTTCCGTAGAAGAGAGCGCCGGTGGGGCAGACGGTGGCGCACATGGGGGCGAGGCCGTAGGCGGTGCGGTCGTAGCAGAGGTTGCACTTCATCTGGAGCTTCGCCTGGAGGTCGATCTTGGGGACGCCGAAGGGGCAGGCGTTGACGCAGTTCGCGCAGCCGATGCAGCGGGTGGTGTCGGCCTGCTGCACGACGCCGTCGGCGGTGACGAGGATCGCGTCGGCGGGGCAGACCTCGGCGCAGGGGGCGACGGGGTCCTCGCAGTGCATGCAGACGGTGGGGAGGGAGGCGACGGAGTGGCCTTCGTCGGGGTAGTCGAGGTGGATCATCGACTTGCCGCGGTGGGAGTCGCATTCGCGGCAGGCGGAGACGCAGGCCTGGCAGCCGATGCAGCGGCCCGGGTCGATGAAGATCGTGCGTCCCATCATGTGCGGGTCAGCTCCTCTCCGCGGTGCCGCGGCCTTGGGGGGAGGTGGGGGGCAGCGGGTCGAGACGGGAGACCTGGGTCTCCGGGTAGGCCTGCCGGCCGGGGGCGGTGGGCGGCGCGGGGACCTCGTCGACGCGCTCGGCCGCCTCGATGCGGGCGGCGCAGACCTTGTACTCCGGGATCTTGGAGCGGGGGTCGAGGGCGTCGATGGTGAGGGCGTTGGCCGCGGTCGGGACGGGCCAGTGGTAGGGGATGAAGACGGTGTCGGGGCGGATGGCCTCGGTGACGAGGGCGGGGAAGACCTCGCTGCCGCGGCGGGTGACGACACGGACGGGGTCGCCGTTGCGGAAGCCGTGGGAGGGGTGGACCTCGACCCAGGGGCGGGGGGTCTGTTCGACGAGGGCGCCGAGCCGGCGGGTCTGGTTGCCGGAGAGGAAGTGGGCGACGGTCCGGCCGGTGGTGAGCGAGAGGGGGTACTCCTCGCTGTACGGGTCCATGGGCGGGTGCCACTCGACGACCTGCATGTGGATCCTGCCGTCGGCGTGGTACGTCCTCCCGTCCTCGAAGAGCCGGGGGGTGCCGGGGTGCTCGGTGGTCGGGCAGGGCCAGGCGATGCCGCCGGTCTCCTCCAGGCGCTCGTAGGTGATGCCGTAGTAGTCGTTGACCGTGCCGGCGGAGGCGATGCGGAGCTCCTCGAAGACGGAGCGGGAGTCCGGGAAGGCGAACTTGTCGCCCGCGCCGAGCCGTTTGGCCAGTTCGCACATGACCCAGGTGTCGGTGCGGACGCCGGCGGGGGGCTCCTGGGCCTTGTTGTGCTTGACGACCCTGGCCTCGGCGTTGGCCATGACGCCTTCGTCCTCGGCCCAGACGGTGACGGGGAAGACGACGTGGGCGTTGGCCGCGGTCTCGGAGAGGAAGAAGTCGAATTGGGCGTGGAATTCGAGGGTGTCGTAGCCGTCCTTGACGGTGGCGTAGTTCGGGAGGGAGACGAAGGGGTTGTTGCAGATGCCGACGAGGCCGCGGATCTCCTGGCGCTGCATCTGCCAGACCATCTCCATCATGGAGGTGCCGGCGAGCGGGAGTTCGGTCTCGTCGACGCCCCAGATCTCGCAGATCTGACGGCGGTGCTCGGGGTTGGTGATGGAACGGCCGCCGGGCAGGAGGTCGGACTTCTGGCCGTGCTCGCGGCCGCCCTGGCCGTTGCCCTGGCCGGTGATGGTGCCGTAGCCGGCGCCGGGCTTGCCGATGTTCCCGGTGGCGACGCAGAGGTTGATGATCGAGAGGCAGTTCTCGACGCCCTGGGAGTGGTGCTCGACGCCGCGGGCGTGCCAGGCCATGGCCTTGCCGGCGCCGGCGAACATGCGGGCGACCTGGACGATCTGCTCTTCGGGCACGCCGCAGATCGTGGCGGAGCGGGAGGGCGGGTAGTCGGCGACGGTCTTCTTGACCTCGGCCCAGCCGGTGGTGTGGGCGGCGAGGTAGGCCTCGTCGGTGAGGCCTTCGGCGACGACGACGTGGAGGACGGCGTTGAAGAAAGCGGAGTCCGTGCCGGGCTTGAGGGCGACGTGGACGTCGGCGGTGCGGGCGATCGCGGTCTCGCGCGGGTCGACGACGATGAGGCTGGCGCCCCGGTCGCGGGCTCCCCACAGATACTGCGTCATGACGGGGAAGCACTCGCCGACGTTGGATCCGGCGATGAGGAGGCAGTCGGTGAGGAGGATGTCGGAGAAGGGGTTGCCGGCCCGGTCGATGCCGAAGGCGAGCTTGTTGGCTCCGGCGGCGGAGACCATGCAGAGGCGGCCGTTGTAGTCGACGTGCCGGGTCTTGAGGGCGACCCGGGCGAACTTGCCGACGAGATAGGTCTTCTCGGAGTAGAGGCTGGCGCCGCCGAGGAGCCCGAAGGCGTCGTTGCCGTACTCGCCCTGGATGCGGCGGATCTCGGCGACGGTGTGGTCGAGGGCCTCTTCCCAGCTGACCTCGCGGAACTCCTCGTCGCGGTTGCTCCGCATGAGGGGCGCGGTGAGCCGGTCGGGGTGGTTGACCTGCTGGTAGGCGTTGATGCCCTTGGGGCAGAGCCGCATGCGGTTGATGTCGTGGTTGCGGGGCTCGACGCCGAAGACCTTGCCGCCGCGGTCGACCCGGAGGTACATGCCGCACTGCACGCCGCAGAAGCAGCAGTGCGTGGGCACGAGCGTCTCGCCGTTCTGGTCGGCGTGCCAGCGGTCGGCGGGAATGCCGCCGGCGTCCCGGAAGGCACGGGTGCCGGGCGGTGCGAGGGAGGGATCGAGCGGCAGCGGCTGCCCGGAGGTGGTCGCGGGGTCGGTCGCGGTCACTTGAAGCCCTTCTTGACGTGGTCGAGGTAGGCGTTTCCGCGGAGGACGCGCTTGCAGCGGGGGCAGTACTCGGCCCATTCGCCCAGGTCGAGGTCGCGCATGGTGCCCTGGAGGTTCTCGACGTAGGGGGTGGTGTCGATGGGTTCCTCGCAGCGGCGGCAGGCGAGGACGGACTCGTCCTTGCCGCGGGAGGTGTATTTGAACAGCTGCATGCCGACGGCGGCGGGCCGTTGGACGATGTGGAAGAACTTCCCGAAGGGGATGTAGATGAGGGTGAAGACGACCGACACCATGTGGAGGATGGCGAGGAACTCGTAGCCTCCGCCGTGCAGGAAGATCGACGAGAAGGTGAGCAGCAGCCCGGTCACGGAGATGACGATGAGGGCGAGCAGCGGCACCAGGTCGTAGGCGAAGCGCTGGCCGGTGATGGCGCCGCGGTCCTTCATGCGGCGCCAGAGGAAGTAGCCGGCGCCGGGGATGACCAGGACGGCGGCGATGTCGAGGCCGTGGAACATGAGCCAGCCGAGGACGCTGAGGGCGTCGAAGCCGATGACCTTGAAGCCCCAGATCCGCATCTCGTAGCCGGGGCCCGCGCCGGTGGAGGAGGTGAAGGTGAACCAGCCCCAGGTGAGGGGGAAGGTGATCGCGGCGGCCAGCAGGCAGCCCCAGAAGATGAGCTGGTGGGCGGCCCAGCGGGCGTGGGAGCGGGCGCCGAGGAACTTCTGGAAGCCGAGGTAGGTGGCGATCATCTTCGGCAGGGCGGTGGGGGCCTTGCGGAAGTTCGCGGCGGAGAAGAAGGAGCCCCAGCCCTTGCGGAAGAGGCGGCGGGCGCCGGGGGCGGAGATCCAGACGGTGTACCGGTAGGCGACACCGAAGGCGAGGAAGACCGTGGCGACGGCGTACGGCAGGAGGGCCGAGTCGAAGTCGCGGAGCAGACGGCTGCCGAGGACGATCGCGAGGATCAGGAGCACGGAGACGACGGTGCCCGCGAGGGATGCGCGGCGGCGCACGGCGGCGGGGGTCTGTGGCGCGTGTCCGGCGGCTGCGGGGTCGCCTGGCGCGGCGGTGCCGGGGGCGGGGGCTCCTGCTGCCGGGTCGCCGGGGGCGGGGGTCGGCTCGGCTGTCTGCGGTGGCTCGGTCACGCGGCCACGGTAAGGGCGTACGTACCGTTTCGTCCTGTTTTACGGGGTGGCGGGGTGAGCGCGTCGCTCAGACAGCGTGCAGGCCGTGGGCGAGGAAGACCTCGCGGGCCCCGGCGACTTGCTCGGGCGTCGCGGACGGGGTGTCGTGCAGGGTGAACGGCATGGCGAGTGCTTGCCACTTCGCTTCGCCGAGCTTGTGGAAGGGGAGGACGTCCACGCGGGAGACGTTGCCCAGGCCGGCGGCGAAGGCGGCGACTCCCTCGATGTTGGCGGGGGCGTCGGTGAGCCCCGGGACGAGCACGAAGCGGACGTGGACCTCCTGGCCGAGGTCGGCGAGGCGGCGGGCGAAGTCCAGGGTCGGCCGCAGCGGCCGCCCGGTGACCTTCTTGTACGTGTCCGGGTCCCAGGACTTGATGTCGAGCAGGACCAGGTCGGTGTCGCGCAGCAGGGCGTCGGTGGCGCGGACGCCGAGGAAGCCCGAGGTGTCGAGGGCCGTGTGGAGGCCGAGCTCGTGCTTCATCCGGTGCAGGAGCTCGCCGGTGAAGACGGGCTGGAGGAGGGGCTCCCCGCCGGAGATGGTGGCCCCGCCGCCGGAGGCGGCGATGAAGCGGACGTACTTGCCCGCCTCGGCGATCACGTCGTCGGCGGAGGTGCGCTTGCCGTTGCGCATCTTCCAGGTGTCGGGGTTGTGGCAGTAGAGACAGGTGAGGGGGCAGCCGGAGAGGAAGGTGACGAAGCGGGTGCCCGGTCCGTCGACACCGGTGGACAGGTCCCAGGAGTGGACCGAGCCCTCGGAGGGCCGCTGGGTCGCCGCGGCGGCCGGAGTGACGGGGGCGGCCGGCGTGGCGGGCGTGACAGGGGTGGCGGGTCCGATGGCGAGGCTGGTCATGGCAGGGCCTCCTGCGGAGGGTGTCGGGTGCGTCCCGGGGCCGGCGGTGAGGGCCACCGACCCCGGGAGCGGTGAGGGGGCTACAGCGAGCCGTGGAAGGTGCGGTTCAGGACGTCGAGCTGCTGCTCGCGGGTGAGCCGGACGAAGTTGACCGCGTATCCGGAGACCCGGATGGTCAGCTGCGGGTAGTTCTCCGGGTGCTCCATGGCGTCCATCAGCACGTCGCGGTTGAGGACGTTGACGTTCATGTGGAAGCCGTCGCTGGCCATGTAGCCGTCGAGGACGCCCGCGAGGTTCTTGATCCGCTCCTCGGGGGTGCGGCCCAGGCCGTCGGGGGTGACGGTGTTGGTGAGCGAGATGCCGTCCTCGGCGTCCTCGTAGGGGAGCTTGGCGACCGAGAGGGCCGAGGCGACGTAGCCGTGGGTGTCGCGGCCGTTCATCGGGTTGGCGCCCGGGGAGAAGGGCTCGCCGGCACGGCGCCCGTCGGGGGTGTTGCCGGTCTTCTTGCCGTAGACGACGTTGGAGGTGATGGTCAGGACGGACTGGGTGTGCTCGGCACCGCGGTACGTGGGGTGCTTGCGGACCTTCCGCATGAACTCCTCGACCAGCCGGACCGCGATCTCGTCGACGCGCTCGTCGTTGTTGCCGTACGCCGGGTAGTCGCCGTCGATGACGTAGTCGGTGGCTAGTCCGGTCTCGTCCCGGACGGGGGTGACCTTGGCGTACTTGACGGCGGCGAGGGAGTCGGCGGCGACGGAGAGGCCGGCGATGCCGCAGGCCATGGTGCGGCGCACGTCGCGGTCGTGGAGCGCCATCTCGATGCGCTCGTAGGCGTACCGGTCGTGCATGTAGTGGATGACGTTCAGGGCGTGGACGTAGATGCTCGCGAGCCACTCCATCTGCTCGTCGAACTTGGCCATGACCTCGTCGTAGTCGAGGACCTCGGCCGCCCCCGTCTCCATTGAACGCAGCGGGCCGCTCTCCGGGCCGACCTGGGCGCCGGACTTCTCGTCGCGGCCGCCGTTGATCGCGTAGAGGAGGGTCTTGGCGAGGTTCACGCGGGCGCCGAAGAACTGCATCTGCTTGCCGACGGGCATCGCGGAGACGCAGCAGGCGATGGCCGTGTCGTCGCCGAAGCGGGGGCGCATCAGCTCGTCCGACTCGTACTGGACGGAGGACGTGTCGATGGAGACCCGCGCGCAGAACTCCTTGAAGCCCTGCGGGAGCTGCGGCGACCAGAAGACGGTCATGTTCGGCTCGGGGGCCGGGCCGAGGTTGTAGAGCGTCTGGAGGTAGCGGAAGGAGGTCTTCGTGACGAGCGGGCGGCCGTCCTCGCCCATGCCGGCGATGGACTCGGTGACCCAGGTGGGGTCGCCGGAGAACAGCTCGTCGTACTCGGGGGTGCGCAGGAAGCGGACGATGCGGAGCTTGATGACGAAGTCGTCGACGAGCTCCTGGGCCTGCTCCTCGGTGAGGAGACCGGCCTCGATGTCGCGCTGGAGGTAGACGTCGAGGAAGGTGGACGTCCGGCCGAGGGACATCGCCGCGCCGTTCTGCTCCTTCACGGCGGCGAGGTAGGCGAAGTACAGCCACTGGATCGCCTCGCGGCCCGTGCCGGCGGGGCCGGAGATGTCGTGACCGTAGGAGGCGGCCATCGCCTTGAGTTCACCGAGGGCGCGGATCTGCTCGGAGAGCTCCTCGCGGAGGCGGATGGTCTCCTCGAGCGAACGGTTTCCGGCGGGGAGGGCGTTGAGCTCCTCCTTCTCCTCCTTCTTCACCGCGATCAGCCGGTCGACGCCGTAGAGCGCGACGCGGCGGTAGTCGCCGATGATGCGGCCGCGGCCGTAGGCGTCGGGGAGGCCGGTGACGATGCCGGCCTTGCGGGCGGCGCGGATCTCGGGGGTGTACGCGTCGAAGACGCCGGCGTTGTGGGTCTTGCGGTACTCGGTGAAGACCTTCTCGAGCTCCTCGGAGACCGGGTAGCCGTAGGTCTCCAGGGCGCCGGCGACCATGCGCCAGCCGCCGTACGGCATGATCGCGCGCTTCAGCGGAGCGTCGGTCTGCAGGCCGACGATCAGGTCCTTGTCGCGGTCGATGTAGCCGGGGGCGTGGGCGGTGATGGTGGAGGGGATGTCGTACGAGACGTCGTGGACGCCCTTGGCGCGCTCCTCCGGGAACTTGTCCGTGATGACCTTCCACACGGCGGTGGTCCGCTCGGTGGGGCCGGCGAGGAAGGAGTCGTCGCCCTCGTACGGCGTGTAGTTCTGCTGGATGAAGTCGCGGACGTCGACGGCGTCGCGCCAGAGCCCGCCCTTGAAGCCCTTCCAGGCCCCATCGGTCACCATTGCCTCAGCAGGAGTTGCAGTCACTGCCCGCACCGCCCTCTTCGATTCATTCGATCGCGTCGTTGCTTACCTCCATTCCACTCCTTCTGATCGATCATTTCGGTCGGCATTGGTCACCGGTCGACGGGCTTTGGTCCTGTTCCGGATACGCCGGAAGGCCCCGCCGTGGCGGGGCCTTCTCCTGAGGGAAAACCAGGGGCTCAGCTGGGTGCCTCCGCGCTCTTGCGGGCGTAGAACCACCAGGTCACGACCGTGCAGCTGGCGTAGAAGGCGACGAATCCCCACATCGCGCTGGTCACGGCCACCGAGCCGAAGAGGGCCGGGATGAAGAAGAAGCCGTAGGCGGCGATGGCCGAGGTGAAGCCGGTGACGGCGCCGGACTCCATCTCCGCCTGCTTCAGCGCCTTGGTGTATTCCGGGGTGCCTTCCTCCAGGCCCTTGAGGTGGGTGCCGCGGAAGATGACCGGGATCTGCCGGAAGGTCGAGCCGTTGCCGATTCCGGAGAAGAAGAACGCGGCGAGGAAGCAGAAGAAGAAGCCGTAGAAGGAGCCGCCGTCACTGCCCGAGGGCAGGAATTCGATCACGCCGATGATGGAGACGGCCATGCCCACGAAGGACAGGATCGTGACCCGCGCGCCGCCCCACTTGTCGGCGATCCAGCCGCCGCCCCAGCGGGCGAGGGCGCCGACGGCCGGGCCCATCCAGGCGTAGGTGGCGACGGAGTAGTCCGGGAACGTGGTCTTGATCAGCATCGGCAGGGCGGCGGCGAAGCCGATGAAGGAGCCGAAGGTGCCGACGTACAGCCAGGTCATCAGCCAGTTGTGCTTGCGCTTGAAGATGATCTTCTGCTGGCTGAAGGGGGTCGAGGCCACCTTGAGGTCGTTCTGCCCGAACCAGGCCACGGCGGCCAGGATCAGCAGGATCGGGACCCAGAGGAACGCGGCGTTCTGCAGGTAGACGGGGGTGCCGTCGGCCTTGTGCTGGGCGGAGCCGATCGCGATGGTCGACCAGGTGATGACGATCGGGGTGAGGAGCTGGACGACGGAGACGCCGAGGTTGCCGAGACCGCCGTTGATGCCGGTCGCGCTGCCCTTCCTCGCCTTGGGGAAGAAGAAGCCGATGTTGGCGAGGGAGGAGGCGAAGTTCGCGCCGCCGATGCCGCAGAGCGCGGCGATGGCGACCATCACGGCGTACGGGGTCGTCGGGTCCTGGATGGCGATGCCGAGCCAGATCAGCGGCACGATCAGGACGACCGTCGACAGCGCGGTGAAGCGGCGCTGGCCGACCATCGGACCGAGGAAGGTGTAGAAGATCCGGGCCGTGCCGCCGGTCAGGCCGGGGATGGCCGTCAGCCAGAACAGCTGTGAGGTGGAGAAGCCGAAGCCGACGTCCTTGAGGTTGGTCGCGGTGACCGACCAGACCTGCCACACGACGAAGGCCACGAGCAGCGCCGGGACCGCGATCCAGAGGTTGCGGGTCGCGACCTTCTTGCCGATGGACTTCCAGAAGAGCTCGTTCTCGGGCTCCCAGTCGGTGATCGGCTTCCCGGGGCGGTACTGCTCCGTGTCGTACGACGGAGCAGGCCCGCCCGTCCTTCTGCTGCCCTGGTCCTGGGACTGGACTACGGAACTCATGGCGCTTCCCTGCCTTTTCGCCTTCTCGGCTTTCGCAGACTTTCCTTGCTCCTCCAGGCTGCGCCCGGGCATGAGGGGGAAGTCAGAGCCGATGGTCGCCGGACGGGCGGGCGTAGGTCCCCTCCCGGTCAGGCCGTAGGCACCGGCAGGACGGGCAGGGAACCCTCCTCGTCAGGCCGTAGGCACCGGCAGGACGGGCGGGGGCAGCCCCGGTCAGGCCGTAGGCACCCGCAGGACGGGCGGGGGCAACCCCGGTCAGGCCGTAGGCACCCGCAGGACCGGCAGGGACACCTTCGGGTCGTCGAGGCACGCCCCGGTCCGCAGGTCGAACTCCTGCTTGTGCATCGGAGAGGCCACGACCGGCACCCCGTCGCGGCTGCCCATGATCCCGTCCGCGATGACGTCGGCGCCCGAGAACGGGTCCCGGTTCCCCACCGCGTACACCTCGCCGTCCCCGTCCCGGAAGAGCGCCGCCTCCGTGCCGTCTTCGAGGACGGCGGCGCGCCCGCGCCCCGGCTCCAGGAACTCCACCCCGGCGACGTGCGGCTCGAAGCGGGCCAGGGCCGCCGGGTCGTCGAGGACCGCCTGCCACTCGTCGCGGTACGCGGCGACGTACCGGTCCATCTGCGCTTCGAGCTCCGCGCAGATCCCCAGCGAGTCCTCGATCAGGACCTCCTTGAGGTGGTCGAGGCCGCCGTCCAGCCGCTCCAGCCAGGCCGAGGTGCGCTCCAAGCGCTCGCCGGTCCGTACGTAGTACATGAGGAAGCGGTCGATCAGAGCGAACAGTGCGGCGGCCGACAGGTCGGAGGCGAGCAGGTCGGCGTGGCGAGGGCCGGTGCCGCCGTTGCCGCAGACGTAGAGGTTCCAGCCGCCGGCGGTGGCGATGACGCCGATGTCCTTGCCGCGGGCCTCCGCGCACTCGCGCAGACAGCCCGAGACCCCGCCCTTGATCTTGTGCGGGGCGCGCAGGCCCCGGTAGCGGAGCTCCAGGTCGATCGCGAGCTGGACCGAGTCGCCCTGCCCGAAGCGGCAGAAGCGGGACCCGACGCAGGACTTGACCGTCCGCAGGGACTTTCCGTACGCCTGCCCCGACTCGAATCCGGCGGCGATCAACCGCCGCCAGATCGTGAGTAGTTCCTCCTTTCGCGCGCCGAAGAGGTCGATCCGCTGGCCGCCGGTGATCTTGCTGTAGAGGCCGTGGTCGCGGGCCACCTCGCCGATGACGATGAGCTGTTCGGCGGTGATCTCACCGCCGGGGACGCGCGGGACGACCGAATAGGTGCCGTCCTTCTGGAGGTTGGCGAGGAAGAGGTCGTTGGAGTCCTGGAGCGCGGCCTGCTCACCTTCGAGGACGTGCCGCAGGCCCAGCTCGGGGGCGAGGGTGCCGAGGACGTTGGCGACGACGGGCTTGCAGACGGTGCAGCCCGCGCCGCCGGAGCCGCACCGCTCGGCCAACTCGGTGTAGGAGCGGATGTGTTCGGCGCGGACGAGCGCGTACAGCTCGGGGCGCGAGAGCGTCGGGAAGTGCTCGCACAGGCCGCGCGGCTTCTCCACCCCGGCCGCGTCGAGGACGGCCTGGAGGGTGTTCACGCAGCCGCCGCAGCCCGTGCCGGCCTTGGTGCAGCGCTTGATCCCGCCGATGTCGGTCAGTCCGTGCTCGGCGATCGCCCCGGCCACCGCGCCCTTGGTCACGTTGTGGCAGGAGCAGACGACGGCGTCGTCGGGGAGGGCGTCCGCGCCGGGGAGCTCCGCCCCGGAGGCGGTCGCGGGGAGGATGAACGCCTCGGGCGGGGCGGGGAGTTTCCGCCCCGCGTGCGGCTTCAGCGAGCCGTACGCGTCGGCGTCGCCGACCAGGATGCCGCCGAGGAGCTGCCCCTCGGGGCCGAGCAGCAGCTTCTTGTAGACGCCCTCGCGCCCGTCCGAGAACACGATCTCGGTGACCTGCGGGCCGCCGTCCTGGCCGTCGTCCGGGCCGTCTCCGCCGCCCGCGAAGGGGTCGCCGAAGGAGGCCACGTCCGCGCCGAGCAGCTTGAGCTTGGTGGAGGTGTCGGCGCCCGTGAAGACGGTCGTCCCGTCGCCCGCGAGCTGGTCGGCGACCGCCTCCGCCATCTGGTAGCCGGGCGCCACGAGCCCGTACACCCGCCCGTCGGAGGTCTGCGCGCACTCCCCGATCGCGTACACGTACGGGTCGGTCGTCCGGCAGCGCTCGTCCACCGCCACTCCCCCGCGGTCGCCGACCGCGAGCCCCGCCTCGCGGGCGAGCCGGTCGCGCGGCCGGACCCCGGCGGAGAAGACGACGACGTCGGCGGGGAGCCGCTCGCCGCTGGACAGCCGGAGGCCGGACACCTGCCCGTCGGCGTCCGTCTCAACCTCGGCGGCGCCGACGCCGGTGTGCACGGCCACGCCCATCGACTCGATGGTGGAGCGCAGGGCCGCCGCGCCGCCGTCGTCGACCTGGAGCGGCATCAGGCGGGGCGCGAACTCGACGACGTGCGTGGCGAGTCCGAGAGTGCGGAGCGCGCCGGCGGCCTCCAGGCCGAGGAGCCCGCCGCCGATGACGACGCCGGTACGGGCCTCGCCATCGGCGGACGCGGCGGACGCGCCGTTCGTGGCCTCGCTGTTCGTGGCCCCTCTGCACAAGGCCTCGCTGTACGTCGTGAGCGCGTCGACGTCGTAGAGCGTGCGGTACGTGAAGCAGCCGGGCGCGTCGGCGCCGGGGATCGGCGGCACGAAGGGGTACGAGCCGGTGGCCAGGACCAGCGCGTCGTAGGCGACGACCGCGCCGGAGGTCGTGGTGACCGTGCGGGCCGCCGTGTCGATCTGCTCGGCCGGGTCGCCGAGCCGCAGGTCGATGCCGTTCCCGGCGAGGAACTCTGGGGTGGAGAGCCCCAGTTGATCGGGGTCGGTGCCGGTGAAGACGGAGGAGAGATGGACCCGGTCGTAGGCGGGCACGTCCTCCTCCGCGAGCACGGTCACCCGCCAGCCGGGCCCCGCGGGGTCGGCCGGGTCGACGAGCGCCCCGCGCTCGGCCAGCGCCTCCAGGAGCCGGTGGCCGACCATGCCGTGGCCGATGAGGACGAGCGTCTGTGTCCGCTGGGCTGCCATGGCGGTCTCCGTGGGGCTCGGGTTCGGGGTGGAGGCGGGGTGCGCGGCGGGGTGCGAGGCGGAATGCGAGGCGGGGTGCGATTCGGGGTGCCACACCCTTCCGACCGTAGGGGCGCGGGGCCGGCGTGTCGGGCCCGTGAAAGGCCCGAGGATCGGGGACTTGTGGCCCTGCCGGCGAGGTCTTACGGCGGCGGTACGGAGGCGGGGCGGGGCCTAGCGTGAACGGAGTGGGGCCACCGGCGGCGTACGACACCGCCGCCCGTGGCCCCCGGGGGAACGTCTGTGGAGGTACGCATGCGGAACCTGGTCCTGGCCGTGCACGGCAGCGCCGTCCCCGAGGCGGGGGCGGCGGTCGGGCGGCTCGCCGACACGGTACGGCGGCTGACCGGGGCGCCCGTCGCCGTCGGTCACCTCGACCACCAGCAGCCCTCCCTCCCGTACGTCCTCGCGGACCGGCCCGGCGCGGTCGTCGTCCCGCTGCTCCTCGGCGACGGCTACCACCGCACCGTCGACATCCCGGCCGTCGCCCGCCGCTTCGACTGTGCGGTCACGCGCGGGCCGAGCGGCGAGCTAGCGGTGGCCCTCGCGCTGTACGACCGGCTGCGTGCCGCCGAACGGGCGGCCGGCGGCCCGGCCGACGCGGTCGTCGTCGCCGGGGCGGGCTCCTCGCGGCCCGGCGGCAACGACGGCACGCTCACGGCGGTCCGGCAGCTGGCGACGCTCCTGCCGGTGCCGGTGACCGTCGCGTACTGCTCGGCGAGCGCCCCGCCCCCCGCCGAGGCCGTCGCCCGCCTGCACGCCCAGGGCTTCCGCCGCGTCGCGGTCGCCGCGCATCTGCTGGCCCCGGGCCGCTTCACCCGCGCCCTCGCGGAGATCCCGGACACGTGGGCGGTCGGGGAGCCGCTGGCCGGGCATCCGCGCCTGGCGGGGCTTGTGGTGGCGCGGTACGCGGGGGCCTGCGCGGACGCTCGGGCGGAAGAGGCCGTGCGGGCGGCCTGACGGAGGTCCGCACCCGTACGGCGCCAGGGCCCCGTCTCCGTACGGCGCCACCCGCCCCGTACCGCGCCCCCCTCCTCGTACGGCGCCGCCCGCCCCGTACCGCGTGGCATACCCCTGGACGCGCCGACCGCTCTGCTGTCCTGGGACGCATGACGCAACCGTTCCTCCCCCTCACCGCCCGCTCCCGCGAGGAGTCGCACCGGGCCGCCACCCCCCTGGAACTCTTCTTCGACCTGTGCTTCGTCGTCGCCGTCGCACAGGCCGGCGCCGAGCTCGTCCACGCGGTCGCGGAGAACCACACCGGCGAGGGGATCCTCAACTACGCGATGGTCTTCTTCGCCATCTGGTGGGCGTGGATGAACTTCACCTGGTTCGCCTCGGCCTACGACAACGACGACGTCCTCTACCGCGTCGTCACGCTCGTCCAGATCGCCGGCGTCCTCGTCCTCGCCGCCGGCATCACGCGCGCCTTCCAGGAGCACGACTTCCTCGTCGTCTTCATCGGCTACGCCGTCATGCGGCTCGCGCTCGCCTTCCAGTGGCTCCGCGCCGCCCACCACGCCACCGACCCCGCCGAGCGGACGATGTGCCGGCGGTACGCGGGCGGGGTCGTCGCCGTCCAGTTCGGCTGGCTCGCGCTCGTCCTCGCGCCCGAGCCCGCGCGCGGCTGGATCTTCCTCGTCATGGCGCTCGCGGAGATGGCCGTGCCCGTGTACGCGGAGAAGGACGCGCCCAGCACCTGGCACCCGCACCACATCGCCGAGCGGTACGGCCTGTTCACCATCATCGTGCTCGGCGAGACCGTCGCCGCCGCGACGGTCGCCGTGAAGTCCGGCATCGTCGAGAACGACGCCCTCGGCGAGCTCCTGCCGATCGCCGTCGGCGGCCTGCTCCTCGTCTTCGCCGCCTGGTGGATCTACTTCGTCGTGCCCGCCCACGACCGGCTGACCTCCAGCCGCCAGGGCTTCCTGTGGGGCTACGGCCACTACGTCATCTTCGCCTCGGCCGCCGCCGTCGGCGCGGGCCTGGAGATCGCCGTCGAGCAGGCCGTGGGCGAGGCCCACATCTCGACGCTCGCCGCGTCCGCCGCCGTCACGATCCCCTCGGCCATTTTCCTGCTCTCCGTCTGGCTGCTGCACGCGCGCTACTTCAAGGTCGGCATCGCCCAGCAACTGGTGCTGCCGGTGGCTTCGCTGGCGATCCTGATGTGCACGTTCGCGGGCCGCTGGGCGGTCCTCGCCGCGGGGCTCGTCGCGGCGGCCACGGTCGCGACCGGGGTGACGCTGTCCGCCCGGAACCCGGCGACCCGGGCCACGGCCGCCTGAGATCCGTAGCGGCCCTGGAGGCGTCGGCCGTCCCTGCGCGACAATCCGGTCCATGATCTTCCGCCTCCTCGGACCGCTCACGCTGACCGGCGCCGCCGGTGCCCCGATCGCGGCCGCCGGCGGCCCCAAGGTCCGTGCCCTGCTGGCCCGGCTCCTCCTCGACGCGGGCCGGACCGTCCCCGTCGACCGGCTCGTCGACGGGCTGTACGGCGAGGAGCCGCCGGCCGGCGCGCAGGGCGCCCTCCAGGCGCAGGTCTCCCGGCTGCGCCGGGTCCTGCCGCCGGGCGTGGCGGTGGAGTTCTCGCCCGCCGGGTACCGGCTGACCGTCGGCGACCCCGCGGCGGACGTGGACGCGCTGCGGTTCGAGGCGCTGGCCGGGGAGGGCGCCAGGGCCGGGGCGGCGGGCGATCCCGTACGCGCGGCGGGCCTGCTGCGGGAGGCGCTCGGGCTGTGGCGCGGACCGGCGCTCTCCGACGTACGGGACGCGCCCTTCGCGGCGGGCCAGGCGGCCCGGCTCGAAGGGCTGCGGCTCGACGCGGTGGAGGAGTGGGCGGCGGCGGAACTGACCACCGGCGGGGATCTCTCCTTCCTCATACGGGAGTTGGAACGGTCCGCCCGGGAGCATCCGTTGCGGGAGCGGCTGCGCGGGCTGCACATGCGGGCGCTGGGCGCGGCGGGGCGGCAGGCCGAGGCGCTCGGCGTGTACGAGGAGGTGCGGGCGACGCTCGCCGAGGAGCTGGGGGCCGACCCGTCACCGGAACTGTCCGCGGTCCACCTGGAGCTGCTGAGGGGCGGGGCGGGCACGCCTCTCCCCGTACCTCCTCCCAAGGCACCGCTTCCCGTCCCCCTCCCCTCGCCCCTGACGGACTTCGTGGGGCGGGAGCGGGAGCGGGAACGGCTGGCCTCGCTGGTGACGGCCGCGCGCCTGGTGACCCTGGTGGGTCCGGGCGGCGCGGGCAAGACGCGACTGGCCCTGGAAGTGGGCGCGGGCCTGCCGGGCGAGGTGCGCTTCGTGGACCTGGGGGCGGTGGCCGGTACGGGGGCCACGCACGCGTCCGTCGCCGGACCCGGTGAGGTCACCGAGGCGTTCGCGGCGGCGCTCGGGGTGCGGGGCGGCGGCGACGAGGCGCGGCTCGTGACGGCGCTGGCCGGGCGGCCGGTACTGCTGGTCGTCGACAACTGCGAGCACGTCGTCGACGAGACGGCCGTCCTCGTACGCCGTCTGCTCGTCGCCTGCCCCGGTCTGCGGGTCCTGGCGACGAGCCGGGAGGCGCTCGGGATCACCGGGGAGTCGCTGCTGCCGCTCGGGGCGCTGACGCCCGAGGCGGCCGAGGAGCTGTTCGTGCGGCGGGCCGCGGCCGTACGGCCCGGATTCACGGGCCACGCGCGCGTGGCGGAGCTCTGCGCGGGGCTCGACGGGCTGCCGCTCGCCGTCGAGCTCGCGGCGGCCCGGCTGCGCTCGCTCTCCGTCGACGAGCTCGCCGACGGCCTGGGCGAGCGGCTCGAACGGTTCGAGCTGCTGTCGCGCGGGGACCGTACGGCGCCGGAGCGGCACCGGACCCTGCGCGCGGTGGTGGAGTGGAGCTGGTCGCTCCTCGAACCCGGCGAGCGGGAACTGGCCGCGCGCTTCTCGGTGTTCCGGGGCGGGGCGACGGCGGAGGCCGTGGCCCGGGTGTGCGGCGCGGGGACCGGCCCGCTGGCCTCGCTGGTGGAGAAGTCGCTGCTCGAGGCGCGGGACGGCCGGTACCGGATGCTGGAGACGATCCGCGCGTACGCCGCCGGGCAGTTGGCGGACGAGGCCCCGGTGGCCGCCGCCCACCACACGTACTACCGCGAGCTCGCGGAGGCCGCCGACCCCGAACTGCGCGGCTCCGCGCAGCTGGAGTGGCTGGCCCGGCTGGACGCCGAGGACGCCAACCTGCGGGCGGCGCTGCGCGGGGGCGGGCCGGAGGACGGGCTGCGGCTGGTGGCCGCGCTCACCCCGTACTGGTGGCTGCGCGGGCTCCGGGGCCGGGTCGCGGCGCCGGTCGCGGAGCTCCTGGACCGGGTGGTGCCGACGGCGGAACTCGGCGAGGAGTACGCGCTGTGCGTGCTCGCGGCGGGCCTGCGCGAGGGCGAACACGTCGAGCGGGCAGGGGGGTTCCTCGTCTCCCGTACGACTCCGCTCCGGCAGCCGTACACGGCCTTCCTGTGGTCGACGTCCGTGGGCCCGGTCGAGGGCCTGCGCCTGGGCGACGACCTCTGGTCCCGGTCGCTGGCCCTCGTGGGCCGGGCCGTCCTGACGACCGCGACCGCCGACGACGGGGAGGACGTACGGGCCGCTGCCGAGGCGCTCCTGACGGAGGCCCTGGCCGGTTTCCGGGCGCTCGGCGACCGGTGGGGCACGGCGACGGCCCTGGAGGGCCTGGCGTCCCTCTCCCCCGACCCGCTGCCCCTCCTCGCGGAGGCCCTGGACCTCTTCTCCTCCCTGGGCGTCGCCGAGGACGTCGTCGACCTGCTCCACCGCCGCGCGACCGTCCACGACACGGCCGGCGACCCGGCCGCCGCCGCGTCCGACCGCACCCGGGCGGCGGACACGGCCCGCCGGGCGGGCCTGCCGCCCCGATGACCGACCCCCGTGCACGCGATGTCCTCGCCGAGGGGGCCGGCGCGCTCCTCCAGAAGCCGTCAGGAGCCGTCTGACAGGGGACGCCAGGGCCCGTCAGGGGCTGCCAGGGGCTGTCAGCGCTCGGTCAGCGGCTCGTCAGCGGTCGGCGCGAGTCTTCCTTTCGTGCCCCGGGGAAACGCCCCGGGGAGCACCGGAAGTCCGAGGAGACCGCCATGCAGCAGCAGATCCGCGACCAGCACACCACCACCCGTACCGCCCTCGTCACCGGTTCGTCGCGCGGGATCGGCCGGGCCGTCGCGCGGCGGCTCGCGGCGGACGGGATGGTCGTCGCCGTCCACTACGGGCAGGACGCCGCCGCCGCGCAGGAGACCGTGGACCTGATCGTGCGGGACGGCGGCCGGGCCTTCTCCGTGGGCGCCGACCTGGCCACGCACGACGGGGTGCTCGCGCTCGTCGAGGGCGTACGGGCCGGGTTCGCCGCCCACACCGGGGAGGCCGCGCTCGACGTCCTCGTCAACAACGCCGCCGTGACCGGCTCGGGCGGGCACCTCAAGGACGAGACCCCGGAGCTGTTCGACCGGCTCTTCGCGGTCAACGTCCGGGCGCCGTACTTCCTCGTGCAGGGGCTGCTGCCGGTGCTGCGGGACGGCGGCCGGATCATCAACATCGGGTCGGCCGTCACGCGGATCGCCCTCTCCGACGAGCTGGCGTACGCGATGACGAAGGGAGCGATGGAGACCTTCACCCGCACCCTCGCCAACGTGGTCGGCGAGCGCCGGATCACCGTCAACACGATCTCCCCCGGCCCGACGCAGACCGCCGCGCTCACCGCCGCCATGGCGGCCATGCCCCAGCTGGAGGGGATGCTGATCGGCGGTCAGGCGCTGCCGTGGGTCGGGCAGCCGGAGGACATCGCCGACCCGGTCGCCTTCCTCGCCTCCGAGGACGGCCGCTGGATCACCGGGACCGTGATCGACGCCTCGGGCGGCACCTACCTCGGCCCCAAGCGCTGAGCCAAACCGCGTGGTAGGCAGGGGACATGACACAGCCCGAGCAGACGGACGGCACGGACGGCATGGACGGCATGGACGCGATCACCGACGTGAGCGGTGTGCGCGTGGGGCACGCGCGCGTGGCCGGGCCCGGCGCGCTGAGCGGGACCACGGTCGTCCTCGCCCCGGAGGGCGGGGCCGTCGCCGCCGTGGACGTACGGGGCGGCGGTCCCGGCACCCGGGAGACGGACGCCCTCGACCCCCGGAACGTGGTCCAGCGGATCGACGCGATCGTCCTGACCGGCGGCAGCGCGTACGGCCTGGACTCGGCCTCCGGCGTCATGGCCTGGCTGGAGGAGCGCCACCGGGGCGTGCGGGTGGGTCCCGACCCGTCCCATGTGGTGCCGGTCGTACCCGCCGCGTGCGTCTTCGACCTGGGGCGCGGCGGCGACTTCTCGGCCAGGCCGGACGCGGCGACGGGCCGGGCGGCGGCGGAGGCGGCCGACGCGAGCGGGGACCACGCGCGCGTGGGGACGGGCGCGGTCGGCGCGGGCACCGGGGCCGTCGTCGGCGGGCTGCGCGGCGGGGTGGGGACGGCGAGCACGGTCCTGGCCTCGGGGATCACGGTCGGCGCGCTGGTCGTCGTGAACGCGGTGGGTTCGGCCGTCGATCCGGCGACGGGCGTCCCGTACGGGAGCTGGTTCGACGGCGGCAGGCCCGCCGTCCCGGCGGAGGAGGTGCACGAGGCGGCGCTGCGGCGGCTCGCGGAGGCCCGGGCGGCGAGCGCCCCTCCCCCGCTGAACACGACGCTCGCCGTCGTCGCCACGGACGCGGTGCTCACCCGCGCGCAGGCGCAGAAGGTCGCGGGGACCGCGCACGACGGCATCGCGCGCGCGGTGCGTCCGGTGCACCTGATGAACGACGGGGACACGGTCTTCGCGCTCGCCACCGGCCGGCGGGAGCTGCCGGAGGAGCCCGGTCCGCTCGCCCTGAACGAGATCCTGGCGGCCGGCGCGGACCTGGTGACCCGGGCGATCGTCCGGGCGCTGCTCGCGGCCCCGGGAGGGCTGCGCGGGCCGGGAGGGGATTTCCCGTCGTACGGCGAGCTGTACGGCGAGCTGCGCGGCTAGCCGTACGGAGATCCGTACGGCGCGGATCCGAGGCGACCGGCCCGCGTACTCCCGGTAACCGCAAGGGAGTTGACGAAGAACCCCGCGGGAACTTCCCGCGCGCGCCCTTCGTTTTGCTGAACCCAGGACACGATGTCAGACCCAGGGACTACGTTTAGCAAGCACCAAGTGACATGCGGCGACGGCCTGGAGACCCTCTTGAACGATCCGCGGGATCCACACGATCCGTACGAGACGACCGAGACGCACCTTGAGCGGCTCCTCGGCCGGGCGCTCAACTCCTTCGACCTGCCCGACTCCACCGTCGAGCGCCTCGGCACGGCGCTCGCCCACTCCAGTGCGCTGCACTCCTCGCACCACAGCGCGTCGCTGCACCGCACCACCTACCGCCACACGTACCTGCTCGCCGACGGCAGCGCGCTCAGCCTGTGGGAGCTCACGCACAACACCGGCCGGGACGGCACCGACCAGCACGAGCTGTACGCCGAGGAGGCGGAGGCCCGGCTCGCGGCCTCCCGCCTGCCGGCCGCGCCGCTGCCGGGCTGGACCGCGGAGCGCTCCGACGGCCGCGCCCTCGACGGTGACGACGACGATGACATGGCGCTGCTCAGCGCCCTGCTCGCCCGCCCCATACCCGCCCAGCCGCGGATGTACGTGCCGGACAACTCCGCCGACCACGCGCGCCGCGTCCTGCGGCGCGCGGAGAACGTGGACCGGCCGGGCGAGCGGACGGCCCGGCGGCTCCGCCTGGCCTTCGCCCACCACATCACGCAGGCCTTCGGGCGGCAGTGCGCGGTGGAGGGGGGCCGGGACGCCGGCTTCACCCTCTACGAGCACCAGTTCCTGCTGCTCGACGGCAGCGAGGTCAGCCTCTGGGAGATCGAGCACACGATGACACCGGACGGCCGTCACATGTGCGAGGTGTACGAGGACGAGCGCGCGGCCCGCGCGGCGATGGAGACGCGCGCGCGGGTCCGCTGACGCCCGCGCGTCCCGCATCCTCTACCCCACATCCCGCATCCCGCTCCCGGCGGTCGACGGTCGGACCGTCAGACGAGCGCCGGGGCGGGGTCGGGGGCGGGGGCTGGGGCGGGGTCCGGCGTGACGGCGTCGGGCACCTGAACACCGGCTTCCGCCAGCTTCCCCACGGCGAACCCACGGTTGGCGCGGGTCTGTTCGCGGTACGCCGGGGGCAGCTCCGGCAGCGCGAGCAGCCGGTCGCAGGCGGCGAGCGAGGCGGCGTAGTCGCCCGTCCAGTAGGCGGTGATCGAGTACTCGAAGAGCAGCCCGTACCGGTACACCCACGGCTGCATGAACAGCAGGTCGTCCGGCTGCCTCCCGTCCAGGACGGCGGAGACGACGGCGTGGGCCGCCCGGTAGCGGCGCATCTTCCGCAGCCGCGCCACCAGTTCGTAGCAGGCCTCGAGCCGCTGCGGCCGCGACTCCCAGGCCCGGGAGAGGGCGTCCATCGCGGACGGCCACGCGCCGGACTCGGCCTGGAGGACGCCGGACTGGAGGAGGGAGTAGTAGACCTCCTCGCCCCAGCCGCCCATGGCCGCGCGCCGCTCGTAGAGGGGGACGGCCTCGTCGGCACGGCCCATGTCCCGCATCGTCTGGGCGAGGTAGAAGACCGTACGGGGGTTGTCCGGATCCCGGTCGAGCTCGGCGCCCAGGAGCCGGGCGTCCCGCTCGAACTTGTCGTGGCGTGACCCGCCGTCGGCGTGGTCCTCGATGGACAGGGCGTCCAGATTCCGCTGCACGTGGTCCCGGTCGGCGGTCAGGTACTCGTGGGTGACCCCCTCGTACCGCCAGGGCAGATCGCCCCTGACCAGGCGTTTGATGCGGTACTCCAGGGATCCCTCGTGGCGGATCATGTACGCGTCCGCGGTGAGGTCCGGCAGCGGGCCGTCCTGCCGCAGGACGTGGTCGGCGTCGAGGAGCAGGAGGTAGTCGGCCCGGCCGCGGGCCCGCGCGATGTTCAGGCTGCGGTTGTGGCCGAAGTTCACCCACGGCTCCTCGCGCAGCTCGCCCGGGATGCCGGCGAGGGCGGTGCGGATCAGGTCCTGGGTCCCGTCGGTGGAACCGGTGTCGGTGATGACCCAGGAGTCCACGAGACCGCGGACGGAGGCGAGGCATCGCTCGATGACTTTGGACTCGTTCTTGACGATCATGCACAGGCAGATGGACGGCTGCACGGCAACACCACTTCCGGTGGGGGCGGGAGAGCGCTCGGCGGGTGGGCGACCCTACGGACGCCCGAGGAGCGAGCGGTGTCGGCGCGCCGACGGGCGGTTCGAAATTCGCCTTCGTGTACGCATCCATTCGGCTAGGGGCGATAGGCCATGGCGTTGGGACTGCCGCGAGACCGTCAAGCCTTCGCAAGCGCGATCCGATGATCCGATCAGGAAGCGCGAACGCTTCCCCGGACATCACTCGGACCGGCCGCGGCGCGGCCGGTGGAGGAAGGAGCATGCATGCGTCCTGATGCCAGGACCAGGTCCCCGCTGGGTCCCCTGCCCCGACGACGCCCTTGGGTCGTCGGCGGGGCCATCGCCTCCGTCGCACTCGTCCTCACGGGCTTCGCCTCACCGGCGACGGCCGCCGCTACCTGGGACCCCCCGGGAAGGACGACGGCGACCCCGTCGACGGGCGACCACTGCGAGGAACGGCCCCCGCACCACGAGGACGGCCCGCCGCCGCACCACCAGGAAGGTCCGCCGCCCTGGGAACAGCAGGACGGCCCGCCGCCTTGGGAACACCAGGACGGCCCGCCGCCTTGGGAGCACGGCGGCCCCCGCAACGCCGGCCAGAGCGGCTCACCGGAGGCCGACGGCCTCCAGGAGTTCCTGGACGACACGATCAAGCCCCTGGTCGAAGGCCAGGACATCCGCGCCCTGCGCGCGATCCCGGCCGGCGGCGGCGACGACTGCAAGGTGGGCCCAACAGGCCCGACCGGCCCGACCGGACCGCCCGGCCCGAAGGGCAACACGGGAGCCACGGGAGCCACTGGCGAGACCGGGGCGACAGGTGCAACCGGAGCCACCGGCGCGACTGGGGCGACCGGGGCGACGGGCGCGACCGGCGCCACGGGCGAGACGGGTGCCACCGGCGCCACGGGAGCCACGGGAGCCACTGGCGAGACCGGAGCAACGGGCGCCACCGGAGCTACCGGTGAGACCGGGGCTACGGGTGCTACCGGCGCCACTGGAGCGACCGGTGAGACCGGCGCCACGGGCGAAACCGGAGCGACCGGCGCCACGGGCGAGACCGGAGCCACCGGCGAGACCGGCGCCACGGGCGAGACCGGCGCCACGGGCGCCACGGGCGCCACGGGCGAAACCGGAGCCACCGGCGAGACCGGAGCGACCGGCGCCACGGGCGAGACCGGAGCCACCGGCGACACCGGAGCCACCGGGCCCACCGGGCCGTGCTCCGACATCGACACCTACAGCCCCTCGAGCACCGAGGACTTCCAGGCCGTCCTCACGGACGGTGTCGCCTACGCCGGCAAGGCGAGCGTCCCGGGCGGGACGATCGTGTGGCACGACCTCACCGACGCTCTCCTCCCGCCCAACGAGAACGTCCCCGTCAACTACCCGTCCAACGCCTGTGGCATCTCCATCGAGGCGCAGGGCAACGACGCGTTCGTCAAGGTGGTGACCACCGACGGCACGGTCTTCCAGACCCGGGGCAACATCATGGGCGGCGCCTTCGTCTGGAACCAGCCCTGGGTGCAGCAGGCGACCCCGACACCGGGGTCCCTGCGAGCCATCCCCTTCAAGGGTGACCTGAAGTACGGCGGCGCGGTCAACCGCAGCTGACGGATACGGCGAAGGGCCCTGGTCCCGGGGAGATTCCCGGGACCAGGGCCCTTCCTCCTGAGGGGGTCAGTGCGTCAGCACCGGCTCCTTCTCCACGTTCTCCGGGGTGTCCTCGTCGTCGCCGCCGCCCTCCAGGTGCTGCTTCGGCTTCGCCGGGAGGGCGAACATGACCAGGAAGATCGCGGCGAGTACGCCCGCCGCCCAGCCGAGCGAGTTCTGGAAGGCGTCCGTGAAGGCCGCTCCCACCTCGGTCGGGACCTGGGCGAGGTTCCGGTCGTCGATGACGCCGAAGAAGACGACCGACACCAGGCCGAGGCCGAGCGCGTTGCCCATCTGGCCCGTCGTGTTGATGAGTCCGGAGGCAGAGCCCGCGTGCTCGCGCGGAACCTCGGAGAGGACCGCGTCCGTCAGGGGCGCCACGATGAGGCCCATGCCCAGGCCCATGACCACCAGCGGCGCGATCATCTGCCAGGGTTCGATCCCGGTCCCGTAGCGGCCCGCCACGAAGAAGTAGAGGAGGACGCCCGCGATCATCGTGAGCGCGCCCGCCTGGAGGACCTTGCGGCCGAAGCGCGGCACCAGCTTCTGCACCGAGAGGCCGGCGGCCACGGAGACCGCGATCGAGAACGGCACTCCGGTGACGCCCGCCTTCAGCGGGGTCCAGCGGAGCCCGATCTGCATGTACAGCGTCCAGACCAGGAAGAAGATGCCGAGGACGACGCCGAAGGTCAGCTGGACGGCGATGCCGGCGGCGAAGCTCTTCACCTTGAACAGCGACAGCTCGACGAGCGGCGAGCCGTCCTTCCGCGTCTTGAACTTCTCGTAGAGGACGAAGGCCGCGAAGACGAACAGGCTGCCGACCATCATCAGGTGGCCCGACAGCGGCCAGTCGAGCTCACGGCCGCGCGTCAGCGGGTAGATCAGCATCAGCAGCGCCGCCGTCACCAGGAGCATGCCGACGATGTCGAGCCGGAGCGCCTTCGGCGCCTTCGACTCGGAGATGAACTTGCGGCCAAGGATGAGGCCCGCGATGCCGACCGGCAGGTTGATCAGGAAGATCGGGCGCCACTCGAGACCGGCGATGTTCCACTGGGTGAGCAGCGCGCCGAGCAGCGGGCCGGAGACGGCCCCGAGGCCGATGATCGCGCCGAACATTCCGAAGACCTTGCCGCGCTCGTGCGCCGGGAAGGTGACGTGGATGATCGAGAGGACCTGCGGCACCATCATCGCCGCCGCCGCGCCCTGGAGGAGGCGGGAGGCGACCAGCATCTCGGGGTTGGCCGCGAAGCCGCAGAGCGCCGAGGCGAGCGTGAAGCCGGCGGTGCCGAGGAGGAAGAGCCGCTTGCGGCCGTAGATGTCACCGAGCCGGCCGCCGGTGATCAGCCCGGCCGCGAAGGCCAGCGCGTAACCGGCGGTGATCCACTGGATGGCCCCGAAGGAGGCGCCGAGGTCCCGCTCGATGCTGGGGATCGCGATGTTGACGATCGTGGCGTCGACCAGATCCATGAAGGCGGCCGTCATCACGATGGCGAGGGCGATCCACCGCCTCTTGTCGCTCGTGTCCGTGGGGGCCGCATCCGTGACGGCTTCGTGTGAACTCATACGAAGAAGATAGAAGTCATCTAGGTCAAATGATGACCTAGATGGGCCGCATCCTTGAAGACATGACAGATACCCCGGTTCGACTCCTGAATCTGCTGTCGCTCCTCCAGACCCCGCGCGAGTGGCCCGGAAGCGAGCTCGCCGAGCGGCTCTCGGTCTCCGCGCGCACCATCCGCAGGGACATCGACCGCCTGCGCGACCTCGGCTATCCGGTCGAGGCGACCCTCGGCGCGGTCGGCGGTTACCGCCTCGTCGCCGGTACGGCCATGCCGCCGCTCCTCCTGGACGACGAGGAGGCCGTCGCCATCGCCGTCGGCCTGCGCGCCGGTGCCGGGCACGCCATCGAGGGCATCGAGGAGGCGTCCGTACGCGCTCTGGCGAAGCTGGAGCAGGTCCTGCCCGCGCGGCTCCGCCACCGGGTCTCCACCCTCCAGAACGCGACGCTCCCGCTGACCAGGGGCGACGGCGCCACGGTCGCGCCCGCCACCCTGACGGCGCTCGCCGGCACGGTCACCGGGCGGGAGAAGCTGCGCTTCGGCTACCGGGCGGGCGACGGCGCCGAGTCGAAGCGGCTGGTCGAGCCGTACCGGCTGGTCTCGACCGGGCGCCGCTGGTACCTCGTCGCGTACGACCTGGAGCGCGACGACTGGCGGACCTTCCGGGTGGACCGGGTCAGCGACCCGCTCGCGACGGGCGCCCGCTTCACCCCGCGCGAGCTCCCGGCCGGCGACGCGGCCCAGCTCCTGGTCCGCTCCATGTCCCGGGCGCAGCCCGAGCTGGAGCTCGACGTCAGCTTCGATGCCCCGGCCGACTTCGTGACGGCCCGGCTCCCGTCCCACCTGGTCCCGACGGCGACGGGCCCGACGACCTGCCGTCTCCGCACCCGCTCCGCCGACTCCGTCGAGTGGCTGGCGCTCCGCCTGGCCCTCGTCGACGCCCCCTTCACGATCCACGGCCCGCCCACCCTCCACGGTTACGTCGAGGAGCTGGCGACCCGCCTGGCGACGTCGACGCGGGGGTAGGGGAGAAGGCGGGGCGCCCGCTCCCGGGCGTCCCGCCTCCTTCTTGTCGCTCCTCCCCTACGCCACCGCGTCGAAGCCGGTGTCGTGGGCCATCTTCTTCAGTTCCAGCAGGGCGTGCTTCTCGATCTGGCGGATCCGCTCGCGCGTCAGGCCGTGCTGCTTGCCGACCTCCGTCAGCGTCCGCTCGCGCCCGTCCTCGATGCCGTACCGCATGCGGATGATCGAGGCCGTGCGGTGGTCGAGCTTGGCGATGAGGTCGTCGAGCTCCTCGCTGCGCAGCAGCGTGAGCACCGACTGCTCGGGCGAGATCGCCGAGGTGTCCTCCAGGAGGTCGCCGAACTGGGTCTCTCCCTCGTCGTCCACCGACATGTTCAGCGAGACCGGGTCGCGCGCCCAGTCCAGGACGTCCACGACGCGCTCCGGCTTCGTGTCCAGCTCCGCCGCGATCTCGGCCGGCTCCGGCTCCCGCCCGTGCTCGCGGTTGAACTCGCGCTGCACGCGCCGGATGCGGCCCAGCTCCTCCACGAGGTGGACGGGGAGCCGGATCGTCCGGGACTGGTCGGCGATCGACCGGGTGATGGCCTGCCGGATCCACCACGTCGCGTACGTGGAGAACTTGAAGCCCTTCGCGTAGTCGAACTTCTCGACCGCGCGCACCAGGCCCGCGTTCCCCTCCTGGATCAGGTCGAGCAGGGGCAGGCCGCTGCGGGGGTAGCGCCGCGCGACGGCGACCACGAGCCGCAGGTTGGACTTGATGAAGAGGTCCTTGGCACGCTCGCCCTCGGCGACCAGCGCTTCGAGCTCCTCACGGGCCGCTCCGCCTCCCTCGCTCTCTACGTCTCCGTCGAGGATCTGCTGGGCGTACACGCCCGCCTCGATCGTCTGGGAGAGCTCGACCTCCTTGGCGGCGTCGAGCAGGGGTGTACGCGCGATCTCGTCGAGGTACATGCCGACCAGGTCGCGGTCGGCGATGTCCCCGCCCACGGCGCGAACGCTGCTGGCCCGGCTCGCCCCGCTATTGGCGGAGGTCTGACGACGGGCGACGGCACGGGTTGCCATGCGTGCTCCCTTGCTGAGTAGGTCGCGACACCTTTTCGGGTGCCCTGCATCCGACGGAAACAACGACTGGAATCAGGACAGAATTCCCACCCGGCACATGGATTTTCGCGATCATGCAGTATCCTGCGCGCCCGCCGCCCCTTCGGGCATGCCGCGGAAACCCACGGAGGCGCAGGTCAGACCGGGCACGGAGGGTGTTCCGGCGCCGCTCGCGGGGTCCCCGACCACACTGTCGGTGAGACCGCGATCACATGCGGCGTCATCTCTTCAGACGTCATCGCGGGCGATGGGGTTGCCCGCGCCGCTCCTCGGCCTCGACCTCCGCCCCCGGGCCTAGGTCCCCAGCCCGTTACGCGCCCGCCCGCGCCGCCCTAGCGTCGCCCCCATGAGCGACACGAGCGATACGAGCGACACGGCCGACACGCGCGATACGAGCGCTACGAGCGATACGCGCGACGCGAGCGACACGACCGGAATCCTCGACGAGGCCCTCGAACGCCTCCACACCACCGGCCCCGAGCGCAACGGCTGGCTCACCAACCACGCCCCGATGGCCGTCGAGGCGCTCGTCCGCCGCGGCCAGGCCCGGGCCGTGCACCGCTGGCTCGACCATTACGCGCACAAGCTGGAGGAGCTGCCGCCCGCGCACCGCCCCGTCACGGCGGACGACTGGCGCGAGGCGCTCGGCGACCCGGCCCGGATCACCGACTGGACGCACTTCTTCGCACGGCGGCTCGACGGGCCCGAGGCCCGCCCCTGGCGCGAGGTCCTCGCCGAGTGGTGGCCCCGGCTGCTCCCGGGGATCGCGGCCGGGGCGACGCACCCCGTGATCCGTACCGGTCACGCCGTACGGACGCTCCTGACGAGCGACGAGACGGCGCCGCGCCGCGCCGAGCTGGCGCACGCCCTCGGCTACTGGGCGGCCCGCAGCCGGCCGCTGCCGCCGCTCGCCCCGCTGGCCCCGGCGCCGAGCGCGGCGGCCGCCCTGGACGCCGTACCGCCCGTTCCGCGGCAGGACGGCGGGATCCGGGAGCGGCTCGCCCAGCTGACGGCGTTCCCGCAGTGGGGCACGGCTCCGGATCCCGACACGGCCGAGGAGCGGCTCATCGAGCTGGTGACGGCGGCGACGCACCGGTACGCGACGCACGGCCACGGCGAGCCGATCATGCTCGTGCACGCGGCGACGGCACCGAACGCGGTCCTCCGCGCGCTGCCCGCGCTCCCCCGTGAGCTGTGGGTACCGAGCCTGGGCGCGGCCTGGGCGGCTGCGGCCGCGGTGACGGCGGCCTACACCCCGCGGGACCCGCTCCCGTACAAGAAGGTCGTTCCGACCGCCGAGGAGGTCTTCGAGCGGGCGGCTGCGCACGGCGACGACCATACGATCAAGTTCACCGACACGGCGCTGGACGTCGGCGACCCGCTCGCGCTGGCCGCCGCCGTCCGCTCCGTCGAGCTGAACCCGCCCGTCTTCTGAAGGGCTCAGCCGAACTGGACGGACCGCTTGGCGAGCCCCATCCAGAAGCCGTCGATCACGGACCGCTCGGCGTCGAGGTCGCCGGCCGCGTCCGCCGCGCCCATGGTGACGAAGAGGGGGGCGAAGTGTTCCGTACGCGGGTGGGCGAGGCGTCCGGCCGGGGACTTGTGCTCGAAGTCGAGGAGCGCGTCGACGTCCCGGGCCGCGAGGGCGCGGTGCCCCCAGTCGTCGAACTCGGCGGACCAGCCCGGCACGCCGCCGCCGGTGTGGCGGAGGGCGGCGAGGTTGTGGGTGAAGAAGCCGCTGCCGACGATCAGGACGCCCTCGTCGCGCAGCGGGGCGAGCTTGCGCCCGATGTCCATGAGCCGGCGCGGGTCGAGGGTGGGCATGGAGATCTGGAGTACGGGGATGTCGGCGCCCGGGAACATCTCGACGAGCGGCACGTAGGCGCCGTGGTCGAGTCCCCGGTCGGGGATGTCCTGCACGGGCGTGCCGGGCGCGCGGAGCAGCTTGCGGACGGCGTCGGCGAGCTGCGGGGCGCCGGGCGCCGCGTACCGCACGCGGTAGTAGTGCTCGGGGAAGCCCCAGAAGTCGTAGACGAGGGGCACGGTCTCGGTGGCGCCGAGGGCCAGCGGGGCCTCCTCCCAGTGGGCGGAGACCATGAGGATCGCCTTGGGGCGCGGGAGGTCCGCGGACCAGGCGGCGAGTTCGCCGGGCCAGACGGGGTCGTCGGCGAGCGGCGGGGCGCCGTGGGACAGGTAGAGGGCGGGCATCCGCTCCTGCGTGGCGTCCATGGTGTCCATGGCATCCATGGCGGTGACCTCCGGCATCCTCGTATTACTTGAAACTTCAAGCTGGATATCTGCAGAGTAAACGTATGTAGTTCAACTTTCAAGAACGAGTCGTACGATGGGACCCATGGGAGACATGACCGAACCGCGCTGGCTCGACGACGAGGAACAGCGCACCTGGCGCGCGTACCTGCACGCCACCACGCTCCTGGAGGATCACCTCGACCGCCAGTTGCAGCGCGACGCCGGGATGCCGCACATCTACTACGGCCTGCTCGTCCAGCTCTCCCAGGCGCCGCGCCGGCGGCTGCGGATGACCGAGCTCGCCAAGAGCGCCAAGATCACCCGCTCCCGCCTCTCCCACGCGATCGCCCGGCTGGAGAAGAGCGGCTGGGTCGTGCGCGAGAACTGCCCCTCCGACAAGCGGGGCCAGTTCGCGCGGCTCACGGACGAGGGCATGGACGTCCTGCGCCGCACCGCGCCCGGCCATGTGGCGGCCGTGCGCCAGGCCCTGTTCGACCGGCTGGCACCGGAGCAGGTCGAGCAGCTCGGCGCGATCATGCGGGTCATGGCCGAGGGCCTCGAACCGGCGGACCCGGACGCGGACCTGCCCTGGCTCCGCTGAGCGGAGCCAGGGCAGGTCGGTGAGCCAGGGCAGGTACCCGGGAGGAACGAGCCAGGGCAGGTACCCGGAAGGAAGGGGTCAGTGCGCGATGACGGGGATCTTCATCTCGTCGTCCGCGCCCTCGCCCGAGCCCGCGACCACTCCGGTCTCCGGCTTCCCGGTGTTGATCAGCACGAAGGCGATCGTGGCCGAGAGGACCAGGATGCCGACGGCCCACCAGATCGCCGCGGCGTAGCCCTCGACCATGCCCTGGAGCTGGACCATCTTCTGCGCGGCCGGGGTGGTCGCGCCGGCCGCGTGGTCGGCCAGGTAGGCGGTGGTCGCCGAGGCGGCGATCGTGTTCAGCAGGGCCGTACCGATGGCGCCGCCGACCTGCTGCGAGGTGTTGACCATCGCGGAGGCCACACCGGCGTCCCGCGGGTCCACGCCGAGCGTCGCCAGCGACATGGCCGGCATGAACGCCGTGCCCATGCCCAGGCCGAGCAGCAGCTGCGCGGGCAGGATCAGACCGGCGTACGAGGTGCCGACCTCCAGCTGGGTCAGGAGCAGCATGCCGAGGCCGGCCGTCAGGAAGCCGGGGGCCATCAGCAGCCGCGGCGGGACCCGGGTCATCAGCCGCGTACCGATCTGGGTCGAGCCGATGATCATGCCCACGATCATGGGCAGGAACGCGAAGCCGGTCATGACCGGCGAGTACCCCTTCACGACCTGGAGGTAGTACGTCAGGAAGAGGAACAGGCCGAACATCGCGATGACGGCGAGACCCAGCGACAGGTAGACGCCGCCGCGGTTGCGGTCGGTCAGGACGCGCAGCGGCAGGAGCGGCGACTTCACCCGGGCCTCGGTGAGGACGAACACCCCGAGCAGGACGGCGGAGCCGACGAAGAGGCCGATCGTGCCGGCGTCGCTCCAGCCCTCGGACTCGGCGCGCGTGAAGCCGTAGACGAGCGCGACCAGACCCAGGGTGGAGAGGATCACGCCCGGGATGTCGAGCGAGGAGCGGTTGCGGCCGCCCGCGGGCTCGCGGATCACGAAGTACGCGCCGACGGCGGCGACGATCGCGAACGGGATGTTGACGAAGAAGGTCCAGCGCCAGTTCAGGTACTCGGTGAGGAAGCCGCCGAGGATCAGGCCCACGGCGCCGCCGCCACCGGCGATCGCGCCGTAGATGCCGAAGGCCTTCGCACGCTCCTTGGCGTCGGTGAAGGTCACGGCGAGCAGCGACAGCGCGGCGGGCGCGAGGAGCGCGCCGAAGGCGCCCTGGAGCGCGCGGGCACCGAGCATCATCGCCTCGCCGTTCGCGGCCCCGCCGAGGGCGGAGGCGGCGGCGAAGCCGATCAGTCCGACGACGAAGGTCCGCTTGCGGCCCCACAGGTCGGCGATGCGGCCGCCGAAGAGGAGGAGACCGCCGAAGGCGAGGGCGTAGGCGGTGATGACCCACTGCCGGTTGCCGTCCGAGATCCCCAGGTCCTGCTGGGCGGAGGGCAGCGCGATGTTCACGATCGTCGCGTCGAGCACGACCATCAGCTGGGCGAGGGCGATGAAGACGAGCGCTTTCCAGCGGCCGGGGTCGGCTCCCTGGATCGCGGGGCTCTCGGGGATTTTGGACATGGGGGTAGCCACCTCTTGGCGCGTACTGGCGAAAAAGGACGTAAAGGGAAGGTGTGCGTGGGGCGCTGGACGGTCGTCACGACCGCCGGCGGGGCGTCGTCACGACCGCCGGCAGGGCGTCATCACGACCGCCGGCAGGGCGTCATCACGACCGCCGGAAGGAGGTCGTCACGACCGCCGGCAGGAGTCGCGTCTCAGGTCCTCCAGCGTCGCGGCCGTCCCCGGCAGCTCGGAGCGCGCGGGCGCCTCCAGGCCGTCGAGGAACAACTGCAGGTGACGGTGGACGAATTGGTCGAAGTTCACGCAGGCCGTGCCCGGCAGCGGGCGCGTCAGCTGCGAGACCGCCACCATCAGGTCCCCGACGCCGACGTCGGCGCGGAGCCGGCCGGCGGCCTGCGCACGCTCGACGAGACCCTGGACGGCCTCCTCAAGGCGCTCGCGCTCGACGGTCAGATCGGGGTGGTCCTTGTCGAAGGCCCCGTCGAGCATCGGGCACAGGGCGCCGATGCGTTCGTCGGCGGCGGCGTGGGTGAAGCGGCGGAGGGCGGCGAAGGTGTCGGCCTCCTCCTCGGCGGCCAGCTCGGCGATCTCGGTGACGCGGGCCATGAGGGAGAGGACGACCTCGCGGACGAGGTCGTCGCGCTCGGGGAAGTTGCGGTAGAGCGTGGCGTTCCCGACGCCGGCGCGGCGCGCCACCTCGTCGTACGGCACCTGGGGGCCGAACTCGACGAACATCTCGCGGGCCGCCGTCACGATCCGCTCGCGGTTGCGCAGGGCGTCTGCGCGCGGGCGGGGTACGCGGCGCACGGGCGCGGTGTCCGGGGTGCTGGTCACGCCACAACCTCCTCAACGATCACCGATGCGATGACATCCGGGGAAGGACTCCCCACTTCGCGGAACACAGGGTTAAACGGGGACAGCGTCCCCGCTTATTTCCCTCTTTCGGTGTGACGTGGGTCACTCGCGACACGCCGCACGGAATACCCACACGATCGGTCCACCCGACGCGCGCCTCCGAGCCGATCACCACAGGCTGATCGCACGACACGGATCTCCGTCTCCCCCGCAGGAGGCGTCGCACAGGAGACGTCTCCTCGCGCGGGAGACATCCCCCGCGCGAGGAGATCCGTGCCGCAGACCTGCCCCCACCGGAGAGGCGCCCGTATGCAGCACCCCCGCCGACGGATACGCAGACCCGTCGCCCTGGCGGCGACCACGGCCCTCTCCCTCACGCTGCTCGCCTCCGCGAGCACGACGCTCCCGGACCCCGCCCCGGCGTCGGCAGGCCCCGTGGCCGCCGCGCCGCGCGGCGCGCAGCTCGGGCCGTGCCGGATCGCCACCACGATGGGTGTGCAGATGTCGGAGGGGCTGCCCACCGCCCCCGGATACGTGCGCTCCACGGGCCGCGTCAGGGCCCTCACCCTGATGGTCGACTTCCCCGACGCCGTCGGGGAGGGCGATGCGATGAGCCGTTTCCGCGAGTTCTTCCCGCAGACCGCCGACTGGTTCCGCACCAGCTCGTACGGGCGCCTGAAGTACCAGGCCGAGGTCCCGATGGCCGACTGGCTGCGGATGCCCCGGCCGTTCTCCTCGTACGGGATCGAGCGCGGCTCACCGTACGAGCCGGGCTACCGCTCCCTCGTCGAGGACATCGTGAAGGCCGCCGACGCGAAGGTGGACTTCAGCGCGTACGACCTGGTCAACGTCCTCGTCACGCCGAACGCCGGGCCGTCCGCCCTCGACACCGTCCTGTCCGTGACCTTCTCCGGCAACGACGACGCCCCCTACGCCGACGGCGTGCCGCTCGCCAACACGTCCTTCGTCTACAGCCGCCAGGACGACGGCTCCGGCAGCTTCGCCGAGACCGGCTACCGGGTGCTGCCCCACGAGAACGGCCACGTCTTCGGCCTGCCCGACCTCTACACCTCGGACGGCGGCGGCACCGTCGGGCACTGGGACATCATGTCCGAGGACTGGGGCGCCAACAACGACCTGCTCGGCTGGCACAAGTGGAAGCTGGGCTGGCTCGACAACGACCAGATCAACTGCGCCTCCGGCCCCGGCAGCGCCGACTACACCCTCACCCCGCTGGGCATCCCCGGCGGCCCCAAGCTCACCTTCGTCCCGCTCTCCGACACCTCGGGGTACGCGGTCGAGGTGCGCAGCAAGGAGGGCAACGACGAGGCGGTCTGCGAGCAGGGCGTCCTCGTCTACCGGGTCGAGTCCGACGTGGACACCGGCCACGGCCCGGTGACCGTGTCCGACAGCGACCACGCGAGCGGCGGCTGCACGCGGCGCCCGAACGTCCACGCGGAGCTGTCGGACGCCCCGTACCGCCCGGGCGAGATCTTCACGGACCGGGCCAACGGCATCCGGATCAGCGTCCTCGCCGAGGAGCCGACGGGCGCCTACCGCATCCGCGTCACGCGCTCCTGAACCCGTCCCCGAACCCGTCCCTGAACTCGTCCCTCAGCCGGCGCTTGAGGATCTTCCCGGTCGGGTTCCGGGGCAGCTCCTCCTCCCGCACGAGGACCCGGGCGGGCACCTTGAAGGCGGCGAGGCGCGCCCCGACGTGAGCGCGCAGCCGCTCCACGTCGCGGTCCGCCCCGGCACGCAGCCGCACGACGGCCACGACCTCCTCCCCGAGGACGGGATGCGGGACGCCCAGGACGGCGGCGTCGACGACGTCCGGGTGCTCATGGAGCACGGCCTCGACCTCGACGCAGTACACGTTCTCGCCGCCGCGGATCACCATGTCCGTGAGCCGGTCGACGACGCTGACCCGCCCGTCGGCGTCGACGCGGGCGAGGTCACCCGTCCGGAACCAGCCGTCGTCGGTGAAGGCGGCACGGGTCGCGTCCTCGTTCCCCCAGTACCCCCGGATCAGCGACTGCCCGCGCAGCCACAGCTCCCCCACGCCCTCCGCGTCGGGCCGGTCGACGCGCACCTCGGTGGCGGGCGAGGGGCGGCCGACGCTCCCGGGGTGGGCGCGGTACTCGGCGCCGACGTTCGACAGGACGCCGCCGCAGGTCTCGGTGAGCCCGTAGCCGTTGCGGGGCTCGACGCGCTCGCCGTACGCGGCGGTGATCCCGGCGACGATCCCGGGCGGGGCGGCGGCGCCCCCGGTGCTGAGGAGGACAAGGCTCTCCAGCTCGTCGCCCGCCTCGCGGGCGGCCTCGATCAGCTGGAGCGCGGTGGTGGGCACCCCGGCGTAGTGCGTCACGCCGTGCTTGCGGATCAGTTCGAGGGCGGCCCCGGCGTCCCACTTCCGCATCATGACGAGGGTCCCGCCGGCCGCCATGACGGCGTAGAAGGACGTGAACGCGGCGACGTGGAAGAAGGGGAACGTCGTCAGCGACACGGGCGCGGGCCCCGTCCCGGGCACCTCGCCGCGGGCGAGGGCCGCGGCGGCGGCGAAGAAGCGGGGGTTCATGGCGGCCCCGGCCTGCGCGAGGTGCGTGGCGACGGCGCCCTTGGGGCGGCCGGTGGTGCCGGAGGTGTAGATGATCGTGGCGTCGTGCTCGGGCAGGACGTCGACCGGCGGCGGCCCGAGGAAGGGATCACGATCGGGGACGTACGCCTCGAAGCCCTCCTCCGCCTCGCCCTGGAAGACGATCCCTCGCACCCGGTGCTCCCGCGCCCAGGCCCGCACGCGCCCGACGCGCTCCCCGTCGACGAGCAGCACGCCCGGCGCGCAGTCGTCGAGGGCGTACGTGAACTCGTCCTCGGTCCACCAGGCGTTGAGCGGTACGGCAACGAGCCCGGCGAGCTGGGCGGCCCAGAAGGCGACCTGCCACTCGGGAAGGTTCCGCATGGCGACGACGGCACGGTCCCCGGGCCGCAGCCCGTACTCGCCGACGAGCTGCCGGGCGAGCCCGCAGGCGGCGTCGAAGAACTCCCGGTAGGTCGTCTGCCCGGTCTCGGACACCAGGAACACCCGGTCGCCGTAGGCCCAGACGACCTCCACGAACTCCCGCAGCGTCCGCGGCCCGCCGGTGTACACCCCGTCCTCCACGGCGAAGGGCGCCCCGGGCGCGCTGAGCCGCGCCTCCCCCGTCTGCCCGCCGGACACCACCACGAGGACCTCCTAAGCGCTTGCTCACCCCAGCGCCGCGACGCTATGCGCCACCTTCTGTCAGGTCAACCCCACCTGCCCCACGCCGCCTCCGACCTCGCGGCCGGCCTCGTAACCATCATGCGCGATCCTCAGCAGCCACTCGGCCCGGCCCACGAAGGCGTCGTCGGGAAGCGCCGAGTCCATGAGCGCCCCCGGGGCCAGGGTGCCGAGCGCGGCCGCGATCAGGTCCTGGTGCCGGGTCGCGTCGGCCTCTCCCGTGGCGCCGGAGGCCGGCGGGCCGGAGATCTTCAGGTGCCCGGTCCGCGGGATCAGGCCGAGGAGCAGCGCGACCACCCACAGCGAGAACAGGAACTCGGTCTGCCCCTGGGACGCCCACGGCGCTACGGACGCCGCGAACTCGCGGTCGAACCGCCGGCGCAGCGCCACCGGGTCGAGGCCGAGCCGCGGGGCGACCCGGCTCCAGTGGACGTACCGCCACGCGTGATCGTCCAGGTCACCGACCCTGACCAGGAGGAAGGCCATGCCCCGGTAGAAGAACGGGCAGAGGGTGAGCGAGTGGGCGAGCCGGTCCTGCCCCGGTCCCCGCAGCGGCTCGCCGCCTCCGTAACAGGCCGCCCTCCGCTTCGGGTTGCCGACGAGACTCGTCAGGTCGCCGTGCTCCACCAGGGCGGGCACGGACACGTATCCGGGCACCCCCTTCACCTGGAGGAAGTCGAACAGGACCTCGTCGTCCTCGAAGTGGACCTGCGCCGCGGCCTCCGCGAACCGCCCGTACTCGTCGAGGAGCCGCACCGGCAGGACCGTGGCCAGCGTCGGGAAGAACTCCCACCGCACCGCCTCGACCCACCCGCAGCCGGCCATGAGGGCGAGCCGGGCGGCGGCGCCGTTGAGGCTGTCCCAGTTCGCGTAGAAGGAGAGCGCGGCGTCCGGGAAGAGCTCCACGGCGCGCCGGGCCTGCGCAAGCAGGTCGGGCCGCACGATCACGTCGTCCTGGAGCACGAGGTGGTGGGTCGCATCGGGCGCGTAGGCCCCCCACGCCTCGATGGAGGTGATGAGGGCGTTCGACCCGCCGGGGTGCGGGTCCATGACGACGCGCAGGTCTCCCAGTGCCGCCGACAGCGCCCGCGCCGCGTGGCTCCGGCGCGGGTGGGTCATGACGACGCCGTCGAGCGAGAGGCGCGGCGGTGCGGCGGTCACACGCCCACCCCCTGGGCCGTTCCGGCCGTGTACCCGTCCAGGGCGATGGACTTCAGCTCGGGTTCCAGGCCCGTGAACGTGCCCTCGGGCAGCGCCGATCCGACGAGACCGCCGAGGGCCAGGGTCTCCACGAGGCGGTCGGGGATCGCCGCCGCGGGTGCCGACCCGGGATCCGAGGTCGCGCGGGCGACGACCGCGAGCAGGAGCGCGGTGATCCAGAAGCCGAAGAGGAACTCCCGTTCCCCCGCCGGCCGTTCCTCGACCCACGCCGACTTCGCGATCGTCGTGTCGAAGTCGTGCCGCAGCTGCGCCGGGTCGAGACCGAACTCGGGCGCCAGCCGCGTCCAGTGGAAGTGCCGCCAGGTGTGGTCGTCGCCGCCCGCGCCCCCGCCGCCGTACCGGATCAGGCAGTAGGCGACGCCCCGCTGGAAGTGGGGACAGACGCGGAAGCCGTGGAGGATGCTCTGTGTGTCGGGGAGGCGGTGCGCGTCGGGGGCGGACCAGGCGGCCTTCCCCTCGGCGTCCAACGGCGAGGGGAGCATCGTGTACACGTCGATGCCGGCGAGCTGGAGGAAGTCGAAGAGCGCCGCGTCGCAGCTCGGTTCGAGCTCCTTGAAATGCTCCAGGAACCGGGCGAACTCCTCCGCCTGCCGCATGGGGAGCAGCACGGCCGTGGCGGGGAAGGAATGCAGCTGGATCCCCTCCGCCCAGGAGTGCCGGGAGAGCGCCGCGAGGCGGACCGCCGAGCCGTTCGGCTCGTCCCATCCCGCGTACAGGGAGACGGCGGCTTCCGGAAAGGTCTCGGCCGCCAGCCGAAGGCTCTCCAGGGTGCCCGGGCCGGGCTCGGCGTCCTCGCCGAGAACGAAATGATGCGTCGCCTCGCCGTCACGCGCGGACCAGGCGGCGGAGAAGGTGTCCAGTCGGTTGCGATCACCTCCCTCGATCACGGGAATTCCCCCCAGGAGGGCCTGCGCCAGGGCCGCGCGTTCTTTCTTCCCGCGCCCTGAAACAATCGCACCGCTCAGCATGACCACACTTCTTCCGCGGGCTTGACTCAACAGCCGGTCACGAACTTTACAGGAGTGTCACTGGCGTCGCGAGGAGAACACCGGCGCGGCGCCCGAGAGTCCGGCCTTTCGCGAAAACCCGAAGAAGAAGATGAGAAGTGCCGTTCCGGCGAGAGTGGAGAAGGCCACCTGATAGGACGAGCCGCTCGCGATGACACCGAATGCGAGAGGACTCAGGCTGTACGCGCCGAAACTGATCGCGCTCACCACGGCCATCGCCAGGCCCGCCCGGTCGGACGTGGCCCGCCCGGCCAGCGAGAAGCCCACCGGTGCGACGGGTGCTTCGGAGAGGCCGAAGAGCAGCAGTCCGGCCGCCGCGACCACGGGGGATCCACCGGTCACGATGAGGATGATCCCGGCGAACATGCCGAGCCCCGCGATCCTCACGAGGAGCGCCTCACCGTGCCGTCCGATGATCGCGCTGCCGCACAGCCGGCCCACGAAGGAAGCGAAATAGAAACCGGCGACGCCGACGGCGCTCACCACGACCCCGCCCTTGAGGAGGTCGCGGAGATAGAGGGACGAGAAGTTCTCGATCGCGCTGTCGCTGAAGAAATAGAGCGCAAGGAGCAGGGACGCGGGCAGCACCACGGAGAGCTTGCGCAGTTCGGCGAAGCCACCGCGGAGCTTTCCGTCGGGCTTGGCGACGCGCCCCGAGAGCGGGAGCAGCAGAGCGAGGACGCCGAACGCCGTCAGGAGCACCGCGTCGATTCCGTAGACGATCCGGAAATCCCAGCCGAGTCCGCCCATTCCCAGGGCCACGAAAAGCGCCCCGCCTATTGCTCCACCGCTGAATCCGGCGTGGAGTTGGGTCATGACGGGAACGTCGTAGTGGCTTTCGTAGTCGCTTCCTATGCTGTTGACCCCGAGATCGAGGATTCCTCCGAAGAGACCCATGAGGGCGAAGACGGAGAACGCCACGACATCGCTGCGCGCCACGGTGAGCAGCATGAGCGTGAGGCCCATGCCGACCAGCCCCAGGAAGAGGAGCGGACGCCTTCCGAAGTGGTCCGAGAGCCATCCGCCGGCGAGCTGGACCGGTACGGACGCGACGCACGCGAGCGTCATGAACGTGCCGAGCGTCTGCAGGTCGAGGCCGAACCAGTGGGACAGGTCGACGAGCAGCACCGTCCACGCGCCCGTGTGGAAGCCCATGACGGCGAACAGCGAGGAGGCGGCCCGGAACTGGCGCCGGCGGATGGAGGCGGAGGGGGATCCTGACTCTGATCCGGATCCTGACCCTGATCCGGGATGAAGCGCGTGGGTCACCCTTGCGGCACCGGCCTCAGGTTGTTGGAGACGCCGCCGAGGTAGTACCGGACGGTCGGCTCGCCCGTGGAGGCGATGGGGATCCGCTGGGAGAGCAGCACCTTCAGCTGCATGTCGTCCGGCCCCATGTTCTCGTCGAGGTCGCGCTCGGAGAAGACGTCGGGAATCGGGTGCGCGAGCATGAGGTCGCGGCGCATCAGCCAGATGTTCTGGTCGACGAGGAACGGCGCGTCCCGTGACGTCATGATCGTGCTGTTGCGGAAGACGGAGACGTCGATCGGGACGGCCCTGTCCCGGAGGACGTTGGTGCCCCGGACCCAGATGCCGCGCGCGCACATCAGCTCGTAGATCTCCTCGGCGGTCCCCGGGACGTGGGCCCACGGGAAGCGGGGCTCCAGGTAGGGGGAGCCGTCCGCCCAGTGGATGCTGCGCGCCGAGTGCACGGCGGGGTAGCCCGTCCGCTCGACCAGCGCCATCAGTCCGCGCAGATGGTCGGGCCGGTACTCGTTGTCGTCGTCCAGGAACGAGATCCAGGTCGAATCGGCCAGGGCTGCGCCCTTGTTCAGGAGGCGGGAGATCCGGGGGTAGATCCACGCCCTGGAGTCCGGACCGCCCCCTCTTCCGGCACCGTCCTCGGCCCCCGCGCGCCGCATGAGATGCGCGGTCACCCTCCGGCGGTCCGTGCTCGCGCTCACCTCGTCGGCGATCTCGCGCGCGGTGCGCTCGCAGTCGTCGATCACGACCAGGTGCTCGACCGGACCGGCGTAGTCCTGCCGCCGGACCGACTCGATCGACCGCCGGAGCAGGTCCGGGCGACCTCGGGTGAGCGTGATGACGGTGATCTTCTCCATGGCTGTCCCATCCTCGCTCTCGTCACAGGGAATCGCGTATATATCGGTGGAAATCACCCAGGGTGTCGAACTCTGCGACGAGGTCAGGGAGTCCACGGGAAGCCCTGCCGCCCCGGATCCACACCGGCGACATGCCGGCGCGCAGGGCGCCGACGACATCCGCCGACCAGGTGTCGCCGACGAAGGCGATCCGGTCGGCGGCGACGCCGAGTTCGGCGGCGACGCGGTCGAAGAGCAGACCGTGCGGCTTGCGCGCGCCCTCCTCGGCCGACACGGTCACCGCGTCGAACGGTGGGAGCCCGGCCTCGTCCAGGCAAGGCTGGATCGGCGTCTCCCAGTTGGAGCAGAGCCCGACCTTCCGTCCCCGTTCTCGTACGACTCCGATGAGGTCGTTCGCGCACGCGACGGCCCGGGGACGGTAGGTGGCCTGGAAGTCCTGGAGCTGCTTCAGGACGTGGTCGACGTCGTCCTCCGGCACACCGCTCAGCCGGAGGAAGTGCCGCCAGTTCCCCTCCAGCCAGCTCTGGTGGTCCGGGTCCTCCGCGACGGTCGGCGTCAGGCACCCGTCGAAGGCATTCGGCTCGAAGGCCGACTCCAGCTCCGGGTGGCTGCGGTAGCCGAGGCTGTTGAGGAACTCCCACATGGCGGGGAACTCCGTGTCGTGCTCGACGAGCGTCCCGTAGAAGTCGAAGACGACGGCCTCGGTGGTCGCGAGCCGCCGAGCGACAAGACTCACGAACGTCCCTCCCTCTCACACAGACGAATCACACAGACGAATCACGCGTACGGATCACGCGTACGAACGGTTCCGGGAGCGCCGCTCGGCCCGTTCCCTGAGCTGCTCCACCACGGCGTACGGGCTCTCCGCCGGACCGCCGATCCGCAGCCCCGGCTTCACGGTCTCGCCGTGGAAGTCGGAGCCCGCCGTGCGCACCAGACCGGCCTCCTCGCAGTACGCGGACAGCCCGGCCACGTCCTCCGCCGAGTGGTACGGCGAGAACACCTCCATGCCGTCCAGGCCTGCGGCCCGCAGCTCGTCGAGGAGGACGGTGCCCTCGCCGCGGGGCAGGCTTCCGCCCGGGTGCGCCAGTACGGACACTCCCCCGTACTCCCTCACGAGCGCCACGGCGGCCACCGTGGAGAACGAACTGTCCGACTCCACATAGGCGGTACCCCCGGGACGCATGTGGTCCAGGAAGAAGTTGTGGTACGGCTGGCCCGCACGGGGCCCGCCCTCCCGGTAGTCGTCGAACAGCGCCAGCCCGTCGTTGCGGCCGTTCGTCATCGCGGCCCGCACCACGACGGAGCATTTGGGCACGGCCCGCGGGGTCAGCGCCCTGGCCTCGTCGTAGGTGCAGTCCACGCCCAGCCGGACCAGGGCGTCCACCAAGGCGCGGGCGCGCTCCTCGTCACGGCGCTGCACCTCGGCCAGCCGGTCCGTGAAGCCCTTGGCCCCGGGGTCGACGAGGTAGCCGAGGACGTGGAACTCCCGGCCGCCGAGGAACGTCGTGAGCTCGACGCACGGGACGACCTCCACGCCGTAAGCGGCCGCGAGGCCCAGCGCCTCCGCCGAGCCGGCGATGACGTCGTGGTCCGCGATCGCGACGGCCCTGAGCCCCCGGGCCGCCGCCGTCTCCAGGACCTCGGCGGGGGAATGGTCGGCGTCGCTGCTGAAGTGGGTGTGGATGTGGAGGTCCACCTCGGGACGACCGTCAGCGGACCCGTCAGCGGGGCCGTCAGCGGACATCGAGGGCCTCCAGCTCCCGCGCGACCGGCCCCGACCCGAGGCTCTCCCTGATCGCGTCCAGGGTGAACTCGACGTCCTCGTCCGTGTGCGCGGCGGAGAGGAACCACTGGTGGTTGGGGTGGAGGAGGATGCCCCGGCGCGTCGTCTCCTCGTAGAAGGAGAGCTTCAGGGCCTCGTGGCCGTCGGCGAAGCGGAGGAAGGGGGCCGGCGCGTAGCCGACCACCTCGGCCGGCAGGCCGGACTCCGCGACCAGCTTGGCGAGCCCCGTCTGCAGGGCCTCGCCGAGGCGCCAGACCGTGGCGAGGGCGTCGGTGTCGCGCAGGATCGGGACGGTCGTGAGGGCGGCGGCCATCTCGGCGGGGTTGCCGTAGAAGGTGGACGACATGTGGGTCTCGCTCAGACCGCGCATGACGTCCTCGCGGCCCACGACGGCGGAGATGGGGAAGCCGTTCGCCATCGCCTTGCTGAAGGTCGACAGGTCGGGCCGGACCCCGAAGAACTCCTGCGCCCCGCCCAGCGCCATCCGGAAGCCCGACCGCATCTCGTCGAGGACGAACAGCGCGCCGTGGGCGTGCGCGAGGTCCCGCACCGCGGCCAGGAAGCCGGGCTCGGGCGGCTCGACCTCGAAGGGCATCATGATCACGCAGGCGACGGACTCGGGGTGCTCCGCGAAGACCGCCCGCAGCGAGTCGATGTCGTTGTAGCGGAACTTCAGGGTGTCGGCCAGCGTCGACTCCGGCACCCCGGCCGGGCGGGGTGCCGTCCAGTCGTGCCAGCCGTTGTACCCCCAGCGCACGACCTTCGACCGCCCGGTGTGGATGCGGGCGAGGCGTACCGCCGCACTGGTGGCGTCGGAGCCCGTCTTCATCAGATAGGCCATCTCCGCGCCGGGGATCACCGCCGTGAGCAGCTCGGTGAGCTCGACCTGCCGGGGGCTCCACAGCGGGGACATGCAGCTGCCGAGCGCGAGTTCGCGCGTGACCGCCGCCGTCACCTCGGGGTGCGCGTGGCCCAGGATCGCGGGCCCGTAGCCGAGGATGTAGTCGACGTAGCGGTTTCCGTCGACGTCCCAGAGGTAGGCGCCGCGGGCGCGGCCCACGTACCTCGGGTATCCGCGGGTGAACTGGTCGTCGGCGAGGATGTCGCCCCGGGTGGCGGCCCAGGCGTCGCTGCGCTCCCCCCGCCGCGCCCATTCCTCGGATTGCGTGAACCGGCGGCCGGTCAGGTCCGCGTCCATGTCGTCTCCTTCCTGGTCGACCGGTGCACTGGTCGACTGATCGACTGGTCAACGGCTCAAGGCTGCGGACGCAGGACCTTGAACTCCTTGTGGTTGTGCATGCCGGCGGAGCTGCGGCCGATGGCCACGCGCTGCACCCAGGTCGCCCAGCGCTCGCCGAGGTCCCCGGTGCCCCACTCCAGGGGCTCGCCGTAGAAGCCGCCGATCCGGACGCCGTCGCGCACCGTTGGGCGCTCGCCGGAGACGCGGTCGACCGCCTGGAACACCGCTCCGTCCATCGGTGCCGGCTCGTCGAGCAGCGGCTGGGAACCGTCCCTGACCCGGGCCTGCTCGAAGTACCCCGGCCAGTCGAACTCCGTCGTGATGACCTTCCCGGCCTCGCGGTCGTAGTCGGGCATGATCACGATGTCTCGCTGGTAGTCGATGACGCTGGCGAGGTTGGCCACCTCGGGGTAGCGCTTGAGGAGCGAGTCCTTGAGCTCCTCGTAGAACCGTTCGAGGTGCAGGCACACCTGGATGTAGAGCCACCGCGACGGGTGCAGGGTGTAGGCCAGGCTGGGCAGTTCGTCGACGCGGATGTGGTCGCTGGCGTCGTCGTGCGTCAGGAAGTACTGGTAGTGGTCGAGGACCTTGAGCTGCCACTCGCGCAGCAGCGGCGTCCGGACGTCGGGGTCCTCCAGGAGGCTCTCGTAGAAGTCCCGGTAGGGGACGCCGTGGGTGAGCCTCAGGTACGTGGCCACGCGCTGGGTGGCGCTGGAGTTGTGCAGCGCCTTGATGAACGCCGAGTAGGCCGACGTACGGACCCAGTCCTCGCGGGTGTACGACTTGGTGGAGGCGAGGATCCGCTCCGGCTTGCGGAAGACGTCGCGGCGGGTCTCGTCGATCTCCCGGGTCGTGAGGTCGTACGTGATCCGGTCGATGGTCTCGACCTGCCACTCCTCCAGGAAGGCGCGCTCGCCGGCGGGCGCGTTCGGGAGGAGGCGGTAGGCCTGGATCAGGTAGTCCTCGTGGATGCCCCACTCCATGAGGTCGGCGAGGCAGCCCTTCCACATGTCGTACGTGTCGCCGGGGATGCCCTGGATGAGCTGGACCTCGACGGGGACGTGGGCGTCCATCATGTGCTTGACGACCTGGACCTGCTTGTCGGCGGAGATGTTCTTGCGGGCCGTGGCCGCGAGGACCTCCTTGTTCGTGTGCTGGACGGACAGGGAGTGCACCGTGCAGATGCCGCTCTTGGCGAACTTCATCGCGATGGCGATGGCCCGGTCGGGGTTGTTCTTCGCCGCGCTGTAGAAGATGTACTTCGGGTAGCCCTCGTGGTCGTCCCGGGCCTCGTTGAACTTGTCGGCTATCTCCAGGTCGCGCGGGAGGATCCCGAAGTTGGCGTCGGCGAGCATGACGCTCTCGATCCTGAGGTGGCCGAGCCAGTCGATCTCCGCGGCGACGCGGTCCATGCCGAAGCGCCGCACCTTCGAGTTGGTGTTGGATCCCCAGTCGCAGAAGCTGCACCCGTAGGGGCAGCCCCGGTTGGTCTCCATGATCACTTCGAAGGCGTCCGAGCCGTGCTCCGCGACCAGCCGGTCGTAGTACGCGGCCTGGTCCAGGTACGGGCTGTGCTCGAACTCGGTGGGCACCTCGGGCGGCCCGGTGAAGACCATCGTCCCGCCCTCGCCGCCCGGCAGGTACAGCCCGCCGATGTCGGAGAAGTCGCGGTCGCCGCGCGCCGCCTTCACCAGGATCTCGCGGAAGGTGATCTCGCCGTCCTTGATCGCCACCGCGTCGATGTACGGATGCTTGGCGAAGAACTCCGGGTCCTTGTAGTCGGGTTCGGGCCCGCCGGCCACCACCAGGCAGTCCGGGTTGAGCTCCTTGACCTCACGGGCGAGCTCGCACTGGATCTCCCAGTTCCAGGTGTAACAGCTCAGCCCGAGGACCCCGATCTCGGTGCCGCGGTACGGATCGAGGAGCACGTTCGGCGCGTCGTTGCGCCAGATCGGCTCCAGCCACTCGTAGCCCGCCGACTCGTCGCCGTGCCGCTCCCAGTACGACTTCAGGATCGCCCACATGTACGGGAAGTACGGCTTCGCGTTGTCGAACTGCAGCTCACCGGTCGCGCCCTGCGGCTCGCTGATCAGAATGGTCTTGCTCCGCATGGTCTTGCTCCGCATTGGTGCCATCCCCTTCTCCGTGTCGGTCTCGAACCGGTCGGCTCCGCGCGTCGCGGCCGCGCCGGGCTACACATCGATCCAGCGGCCGCCGAGCGCCGCGGAGCGGTACGCCGCCTCGATGACGCGGATCGTGACGGCGGCGTCCTCGCGCAGCCGGGCGCTTCGCCCGCCCTCGGAGACCTCCGCGAGGAACTCCTCGAAGACGCCCTTGAACCAGTTGCCGTGCCGCGGATCGTTGAAGTCCGACGGCAGCCGGCTCCGCCGCGCCGACCCGTCGACGCACTGCTCCAAGTCGTCGTCGATGAGCCGCACATGACCCCACGAGCCGGAGACGAGATAACTGGTCTGCCGGCCGGCCGCCGTCCAGTCGAGCTCGAAGTCGACGACGGCCCCCGAGGCGAAGGAGAGCGACAGGAAGGCGTACTCCTCCGTGTCGGCGTACGGGCCCCCTTCGGGACGCCGCAGGTCACAGCGGACCCGGTCGGGCCGCGAGCCGACGAGGTGCGCGGCGAGGTAGACGCTGTGCGGTCCGTGGTCCCGCAGGATCCCGCCGCCGCCGACGGACCGCTCGCGCCGCCAGTCGGGGCGCCAATCGGCCGTCCCCCTGGCGTGCGAGGTGCGCAGGGTACGGAAGTGCCCGCGGAAGTCGCCGTCCGCGGCCCCGCAGCCGGCCAGGGCCGCCTTCATGGCGATCACGGAAGGGGCGAACCGGTAGTTGTGGCAAGGGAAGAGGAATCCGCGGCTTGCCTTCTCCTCCGGTTCCAGGGCCTCCAGTTCCCGCCGGTCGAGGAGCAGCGGCTTCTCGCACAGAACCGCCAGGTCGTGGCGCAGCCCGAAGCGGATGCCGTCGAGGTGGGCGTGGGGCGGGGTACACACGTCGATGAAGTCGAGCTCCTCCACGGGGAGTTCGTCGAGTTCCGCGAGGACCCGGACGCCGGGCAGTTCGCGGCGCGCGGCCGCCCGGCGTGCGGGGGACACGTCGACCACGGCGGTGATCTCCAGGCCGTCCGTCCGCGAGATCCCGGTGAGGTGGCCTTCCGCGATCGTGCCGTAGCCGATCAGAGCGCCCCGGAGCCCAGGCTTCCCCTGCCGCGCCCCCACAGGCCCGGGTTCTTCCACCAGCTGCCGGAATCCCACCGCTCTCCCTGCCTCTCCGATTCGTCGCGCGTCTCCTGGCCGTGGGCCGTCGAGCCCTCAGCCGCCGAGGGGGAACTGCCGGTCGGCGTCCGGGTAGACGTACTGGTTGTAGAGCGGGTGATCAAAAAGGTGAAGGACATACATTCCCTCGATCCACGAGAATTCGTCGTTGGATTCCGTCATCGGCAGCAGCTTGTACCGGAGGCCGTTGATCCTGCCGATCTTCCGGTGCTCGTGTGCCGCGTTGAATTCCTTGATGGCGAGCAGTTCGCCGGTGAATTCGGAGTGCAGTTCCTCGTGCGGGCCGACCGTGTCGTCGAAGTAGCAGACGATCCGCGGGAGGTAGTGCTCGGGCGACTCCTCCAGGAGCGCCTTCATGGCGACCACGGTCGAGGAGTAGTAGTCGAGGTCGAAGGAGAGGAACCCGATGGGCGCGGCCCCTGACCGCATGAAGCGGGGGCCGGTGTCGGCGATGTCGCCGAGCACGAGTTCGGCGGAGGTCAGGTGGGATCTGATCAGCTCCTCGTCCATCTTGAAGAAGCCGTGCTGCCACATGGACGGGTTGTCGCGGTGGTCGACGGGGGTGGGCATCCCGCTGCCGAGGTCGAAGCCGTACGTACTCACCTTCACCTGCTGCGCCGCGCCGATCTCGGCGGCGACCCGTTCGAGCTCCACCAGACCGTTGCCGCCGGCCACCCCGAGCTCCGCGACGGAGACCTCGCCGAGCCCCAGCCGGCGGGCCAGGAAGGCGGCGAGCAGCGTCCCGTACGCGTACTGCGGAAAGGTGGACGCGGCGACGACGTCCGGCATTCCGACCTGGATTCCTGCGGAATTGCTCAACGCGCTCCCCTAGCCTTGTCGTTGATGTCGTCGTCTTCCGGTCGCCAGAATCCGCCGGTCGATTCGACCCAGTCGAGAATTCCATCGGCCGCCCGGTGCTCGTCGTGGTCCGAGACGTCGATCTCCAGTTTCGGAAGGCGCGACTTCTCGAAGAACCGGCGCATCGTGTCCTGTTCGTCGACGAAGACCTGGAGGTCGTCGTAGCGCCGCGGGTTCTCCGAGTAGACGAGGCGTTCGGCCCTGGCTCGCTCGAAGGTCTCCGGGCGCCTGCTGCACAGCACCAGGTGGAAGCCGAGGGCGAGGAGCCGTTCCTCCAGCCAGTCGAAGTCGACCTCCCGGCCCCGCTCCGTCCACTGGTGGGACAGCGTGGAGATGTGGAAGCGGTCGACGATCCAGTAGTAGTCCCGCTGGAGCTCGAAGAGCCGGGTGTACGTGTGGAACGCCTCCAGCGCCCGCGCCTCCTGGTAGGGCTCGTACTCGATCATGCTGCGCCCGGGGTTCGCCTTCGTCGGCTGTTCGTCCGAGAAGGTGTCCCACTCCGAGGAGACCAGCGGGATGTGCCAACGATGCTTGCGCTCGCCGATGATCCGGGGGTGCTCCGCCAGCGCGAAGGCGATGTCGGTCTTACGCGTCAGATGCGTACCTTCGAGAATGATCTTCGGCTGGGGAATGCGCGGAGATTCCATCACGCCTCCGTTCGGTTGGTGCGGATCGGGGAAGGGGCCGCCCCGGTGCGGCGCCGGCCCGCGGGACGGGACCCGGCGCCGCGAGGGGCGGCGGAAGCGCCGTGCGGGGCCGACGGGACCGCCGTACCACCGGGCCCTAGAAGGCCGTCGGCACGACCGGGAAGACCGGTCCGCCGATGGGGTCGCCGACGGCGCACTGCACCTCGTCGTACGGGAAGCGCTCGTTGCCGAGCCAGATCGTCCCGGCCTTCACGTAGCGCAGGATCAGCGCCTGCCGCCGGTTCGGCGTCGTGTTCGGCGTCGATCCGTGCCACACCATCGAGCTGTGGATGGAGCACTCGCCCGGCTGGAGCTCGATGTACGAGACCGGGTGCCCCTCGGCCTCCGGGTCGGCCGGCACCTCGGGCACGCCCGGCCGCTCGTCCTTCATGTACGACTCGACCTCGCCGAACGACACGGGAAGCCGCTCGCCGGCGTTCTGTGAGCCGGGGACGACCATCATGGCGCCGTTGTCGATGGTGATCCGGTCCAGGGCGATGAAGACCGTCACCGCGTCGGGCGTCGCCAACGGCCAGTAGGAGTAGTCCTGGTGGAAGGGCAGCAGCTTCGACCCCGGTTCCTTGACGACGACGTTGTCCTCCATGATCACGACCTCGTCGGCGTCCAGGAGCTGGCGTGCCATGCCGGCGATCACCGGGTCGGCGGCGAGGTCGCGGATGCGCTCGTCGCGAAGGCGCATGTTGAACAGGAACGAGAAGGTGTGCCCGACGGTCCCTTCGTTGCTCTCGTACTCGAAGACGTCCTGCCCCTGCTCGCCCTGGCTGCGGCGGATCGCGACCGGATCGGTGAGCTCGAACGTCTTCGACTCGAAGAGGCCCGCGCGGTGCTCGTCGACGGCCTGGAGGACCATGTCGATCCGGTCCTGCGACAGGACGGGGTTGGGGTGGAGATACCCGTCCTTGTGGAACCGTGCGATCTCGTCGGAGGTGAGGGGGGTGTTCCGCAGACTGGTCGGCAGACTGGTCACCGGTTACCTTTCGGCTGAGATGTGTCCTTTGGTGGGTGCGCTGTTCCTCAGGGCCCGGAAGACGGCGGGGGCCGCCGCCGCCACGACCAGGACGAGAAGCGCCGGGAGGACCAGGGCCCGGGTCAGGCCCACCCCGTGGGCGAGCCAGCCGATCGCCGGCGGCCCCAGCAGGAGCCCGGTGTGGCTGAGCGTCGCCACGTGCGCGACGGCGGAGGCGATGGTCTCCTCGCGGTCGTCGGCCGCCGCGTGGCCCGCCGCGCTGGAGACGATCGGATCGAGTACGGAGAGCCCGGCACCGAAGAGGGCGTATCCCGCGAGGGCCACGCCGTACGCGGAGCTCACCAGCGAGAGACCGAGGCCGGCCGCCGCGAGCAGCGCGAACGCCCGCAGCAGCGCCCCGTCGTCGTACCTCTCGCGCAGCCGGTCGCCGATCAGACGGCCCGCGACGAGCGTGACGCTGAAGGCCACGAGACCGGCCATGGCCAGGAAGGTCGAGGCGCCGCGCTCCTCACGGAGGTAGACGGCTCCCCAGTCCTCCAGGGCCCCCTGTGCCACCAGACAGCACAGCCCGAGCAGTCCGAGCAGCAGTACCCGGCCGTTCCAGCCCCCGCGCCACCCGCCCGACCCGGGCGCCGCCTCCGGGCCGGGCGCGGGCGCCTCGGCCGGCGGCAGCAGCGGGCGCAGCAGACCGCCGGACGCCCACATGGCCAGCAGCGCCACGAGGACGAACTGCGTCGTCGTACCCGCTCCGAACCAGGCGAACGCGCTGCCGATCAGCGCCCCGGACAGGTTGCCGATGCTCCACGCGGCGTGGAACGAGTTCAGGCAGGGCCTGCCCGTGAGCCGCTCCACCGCCACGCCCTGCACGTTCGAGGCCACGAACAGCAGGCCGTCGAAGAACCCGAAGAGCGCAAGTGCCAGGGCGAGTTGCAGCCCGGTGTGCGCGAGGGAGGTCGCCACGAGGGCGACGGCCGTCGCCACCACGCTGACCCGGACGAAGGTCCGGCTGCTCGTGCGGGCCAGCAGGCGGCCGGCGAACTGCATGGACAGCAGGGAGACGATCACGGGGGTGATCAGCACCGTGCCGAACGCTCCGGTGCCGAGCCCGGTCGCCTCCTTGATGGAGGGAATCCGGATCAACCAGGTCGACAGCAGAAGGCCGTTGAGGAAGAAGGTCACGGCGGTGGCCCGGTACGCTCCGCCGAGCCGTGACCGCGGGTCGACCGGGGCGGTGGGGGTGAGGTCCACGGCCGGCTCAGGCCGTGAAGCGCAGCAGCAGGCGGCTCGGCGTCCCGGGCTCGGGAGCCACGGACGCACGCACCGTCTCCGGAGCCACGGACGCACGCACCGTCTCCGGAGCCACGGACGCACGCACCTTCTTGAAGCCGGACAGGTACCGCACGCCGGCACCGGACGTCGCCGCGTCGCCCAGCATGATCGCCTCCATGCCGGCGGCGCGCGCACCCTCCACGCCCGCCATCGCGTCCTCGAAGACCAGGCACGTCGCGGGGTCGACACCCAGCGCCGCCGCGGCCTTGAGGAATCCCTCGGGGTGCGGCTTGCCGTTCACGACGTCGTCCGCCGACACCAGGACCCGGGGCTCCGGAATCCCCGCGGCGGCCAACCGGCACAGGGCCACCTCGCGCTCGCCGGACGTCACGATGCCCCAGGCGTCCGCGGGCAGCGCGGCGACGAGCTCCCGGCTGCCCGGCGCGGCGGCGATCCCGGTGACGTCGCGGCACGACAGGTCCCGCATCCACTGGAGCTCCGCCTCGACCCGGTCGGGTGGTACGAAGTCGGCGATGACGTCGCTGTCACGGCGCCCGTGCCAGACTTCCAGCGTGTGGTCGGGGTCCAGGCCGTGACGCAGCGCCCAGAGCCGGGTGTGCCGTTCGATGGTGCTCATGGATTCGACCAGCGTTCCGTCCAGGTCGAAGAGGATGGCGCTGCCGGTCCAGGAAGACCGGGAAGACGGGTGCATCGGAACTCCTCGGTAGGGGATGTGCCTGATCGCCGAAGTGCCTGATCGCCGGTGGCGGTCACGGGTGGGCGGTCACAGGTGGGCGGCGACCGTGCGCAGAAGAGAGCCGCGGTAGGCCTTCTCGTAGAGCTGTGCCTGGGGCCCGTCCAGGTGCGGGGAGAGGAAGCGGGCGGCCGGCGGGACGCTCTCCCGCAGGCCCACGGCGGCCGGGTTCAACCGGGTCGACGCGGGGAGGACCAGCGCCCGCGGCGAGGTCCGGGGCGGCAGTCGGTGGCCGCCCCCGGGGACGAGGGAGGCGTCCGACTCGGCCTCCTCGTCGGCGAGTTCGACGATGAGCTGCTCGACGTCGCTGTGCCGGTCGACCCCCGGATTGGCCGACTGTGCCCAGGCGACCGCACGGGTCCGCCACACGGCCGGGGATCCGTCGTGGTGACGGAGCACGATCGCGGGCAGCAGGGCGCGGGGCGTGAGGATCTCGCAGCCCAGGACGGTGACGACGGGCCCTTCCTCGGAGGCCGGGTCCGGTACGTCCCCGAAGACGGCGAGGCCCGGCTGCACGGCCAACGGGGAGGCGCGTACGGCCTCCTCACCGCCGCCGCAGGTCGGGCACTCCCGCACGTCGACCGTGACGACCGTGGCGTCCGGGGAGGGCAGCAGCTGGGCGGCCGCCTCCCGCCGTGCCATCCGCTCGATCGCCGCGCGCTGCGGGAGCGCGAGCGCCGGTTCACGCATGGACCTGCTCCAGTCCGGACCTCGTGCCGGGCCGTCGTCCGGGGCCTGCCGCGCGGTCGCGCCATCCCCGGTCGAGCGCCGCCGTGCCGAGCTCGACGAGGCCGCGTCGTTCCACGGCGCCGACGAGCTCGTGGTCGCGGACGCCGAGCCCCGAGGCGACCCATGAACCGATCGCTTTACGGGCCAGGTCGGCGGTGGCGTGGACAGCCGGGCTCTCCGGGCCTCGGACCCGGCCCCGGCCGTCCGCGAGTCCCGCCGCGTCGGCGCCCAGCAGGTAGCAGGCGGCCCACAGCTCCAGGCCCAGGGCGGCGTGGTCGCCCGACGGGGCGAAAGCGCCGGCGCCGGGGAGGGGTGACGGCGGGGAGACCGCCGCGCGCCAGGAGTCGACGACGCGGTCCCGGTCGACGCCGAGCAGCGCGCACCAGTCGTGCCAGTACCAGCCCAGCGGGTGCTCGACCGGTTCCTCGCCCCCGGGGAGGACGAAGCGGATGCGGCAGGTCGAGTCCGTCAGCTCGACGGTGTAGTGCGGGCCCGGTCCGGAGCCCGGCTGCCGCGCGTGGAGCTCGGCAGCCGTGGCCTCCGGCGTCCAGTGGTCCCTGCCGTGGCTCCGCTCCGTACCGAAGACCGTGGCGTGCCGGGAGCCGTGGCTGTCGTTGCCCGCGAGGCTCCGGTCGCCGCCGTGGTCCAGGAGGTGGGGCACCGCGGCGACGACCGGGATGCCGGCCCCGCGGCAGAACAGGGTGACCATCTCGTCGTCGTCGCGCAGGTGGTCGGGAAGGGTGCTCAGGTACGCGGCCAGTTCGGCGGCGGCGCCGGCCGGCAGCACCAGGCCGAGGGTCGGGGTGTACTCCCTGGGCGAGAGGGGGGCCCAGGGAGAGCCGAGGGCGGCGCTTCTGCGGACGAGGTAGGAATTCTGAGGACTGTTCCAGTTGACGTAGAGCGATATTCCGTGGTCCGGCCGTGCCGCCACCGCGGCGAGCAGGTCTTCGGCTATCTCCACAATCGGGTGGATGTCGTCCTGGAATACGACGTGATGGGTGGCTCCGGGCTCGATGGCGGCCCAGGCGAGTTTCGCCGTACGCAAAGGGCTCGGCGGGCCGGACGGGTCGGGATCGCACACGACACGCGGCCGGAGACCGGCCAGCCGGGAAAGCAGTTCCGGTAATTCGGCGGAACGCGAGGGGTGGTGCATGACGACGACACTGAGACGTATTTCGGGTGGGGCAGGCATCTTTCCCAGTCCTTTTCTTCAGCTCTGCAGCAGGCTGCCGCGCAACCGGTCGACGGTCACCAGCTGGAATCCGTCCGCCAGCAGCGACTCGATGATCACGGGAAGTGCCGCGATCGTCTGCGAACGGTCACCTCCGCCGTCGTGCATGAGCACGATCGAGCCGTTGGAGATGCCGTCCAGCGCGTTTTCCACGATGGTTTCCGGGCCGGGCACGGCCCAGTCCCAGGAATCCCTGTCCCACAGCACCGTGGTCATGTCGTGGTCCGCGGTCCAGCGCAATGTCTCCGGAGTACGGGAACCGTAAGGGGGGCGAATGAGCGTGGGGGCCTCACCCGTCACCTCGGCGATGGACTTGTTGGTGGCGTCCAGTTGGAACAACATCTCGTCGTGGGTGAGATCGGGCAGGAACGGATGCGACCAGGTGTGGTTGCCGACCGCGTGTCCCTCCTCCCGGATCCGGGCGAGCGCCCCCGGGGCCGTACTGGCGTGCAGCCCGACGCAGAAGAACGTGCCGGCCACGCCGTAGTCGCGCAGGACGTCCAGGACCTGGCCCGTGTAGGGCTCGCTCGGCCCGTCGTCGAAGGTCAGCGCCACTCTGGGGGCGGCCGAGTCGCCGCGGGTGAGGCAGTAGCCGCGGCGGGTGAGCTCGGCCTCCCGCCCCGCACTGCTCTCGACGCCCCGGTCCAGCTCGTCGAAGCGGCCCTTCAGCGTGCCGTTCTCGGTGTCGGTCTCGACGAGCCCGCCGGCGCGCCCCCTCCCCCGCAGGGCGAGGGCGTGCGCCGGGACGGAACCCGCGACCGGGCGCTGCGGAAGGTCCCAGGGATCGGCCCGGAAAACGCGGATTCCCGCATTGCGCAGCGGTCCGTCGAGAAGTCCGTTGGTGCTGTCGACCACGGCGATCACCCGGTCGCCGCACATCCTTTTCAGATATACGGCGAGAAGAGGCACCTCATTCGCCGCGAAACGCGCGGGGCGGAGCACTCTGCCGTCGTCGTGCACACAGGAGACTTCGTACCCCAGGACATCCCACGAGATTCCAGCCGCCCACATCTCAGCTCCCACCTCAAGGCCTGCTCGACCACTCTCCGTAACGCTGTCACACCCTAGACGCGGCGAGTGCATTCGCTTCCTATCCCCAGCCGGTGTCGTCGCCGAGGTCCTTGCCGACGGCCGTGGACGCCGTATCGGCGGTGCTGCCGGTAGCGGATTCGTCGGCGTGTCCTCCGGAGTACGCGAGGACGACACAGGCGATGACTGCGCAGATGACACCGGCGAGCCTTTCAGAGTGCACGTCGAATCTCCCGTTGCGTTGTCGAGGAAAGGAACCAGAACACCGCGTCCCGTTGTCCGGAACTGCCGTTCGCCTCTGGCCCAATCGACTATTGACCATCGCTCCGAGCGCCGTCTACACGCCTCGGCCTCAACAAGATGCATGTCAACAACCGGACGTACGTACGGAGAAGCCGGTGCGTGCCGGAGTACCGCCCTGGCGAATGGAGTGGTGTGCCGGTGTTTCACGCTGTTCCGTTTCACCACCGGCCGGCCCGTCGAGCTGCGCCTCCCGGAGTCGTACGTGTGTTCCACTTGGGGACCTCCGTGCGCCGGACGGCGACGTGCCCTGGTAGCGCCGGAAGACCGTCGCGAAGTGCTGGGAGGTCGAGAAGGACAGCGCGTGGGCCACCTCGGTCACGGTCACCGCGGGGTCCGCCAGGAGCCAGTCCCGCGCGACCTCCGTCTTCCGCCGCAGCACGTAGTCCTTGGGGCTGGTGCCCACCTGCGTGGTGAAGAGGTCGTAGAACCGGCTCGTCGACAGCGCCGAGATCCGGGTCAGCCGGGCGACGTCGACGGGCTCCTCCAAGTGGTCCTCGATCCAGCCGATCACGCGCGTGACGGCGGGATGGGGCTCCCGGAGAGGGATCGACAGCGCCGTAGCGTGCTCACGGGCGAGCAGCAGGACGAGCGTGGCGAGGGTGTGCTCCCACAGCCCCTCGGCCAGCCAGTGCGCGGGCTGCCGGGGAACCCGCAGCCGGCCCAGGGCGGCGTCGGCCTCCCGCGAGGTACGGCGCAGGAGCGGCCCGGGTGCGGAGGCGAGCAGGACGACGGCCCGCTCCAAGGCGGTGAGCGCGGTCACGGGCTGTCTGCCCACCGGCGCGGCCATGGCGAGCGTCCAGCAGGCGTCGTGGGGCCGGGCATGCCTGGTCCGGTACGCCGCACCGGGCGGGATGCGCAGCGACTGCCCCGGCCGCAGGGTGTGGGCCTGCCCTTCGACCTCGAACCCGATGCCGCCGCGCGACGGAAGGACCAGCAGAATGCGGCTACTGTCGCGTCGCACGGAACACCCCGACCAGCCGTCCGCGTAACGATGATGACGGAGCGTCAGGAGTGGATCGAGCCCGCGGCCGGAAAGGACCACGACGCCCTGGCCCTCGGCCGGATCCGCGGCGGTACGACCGGTCGGCAGCACGCGCGTCCTCCTTCGTGTCCACGAGATTCCGCAGGAGAGGGAGGAACGCCACCTCTCGCCTACCGGCCTACCGTCGCGACCATGAACACGATCACCGCCCCGGATGTCCGGGATGCCTTCCGGCGAGACGGCTACGCCGAGCTCGGCCGGCTACTGGAGCCCGAAGAGGTCCGGGCCTACCTGAAGATCTACGACCGGTTCCTCAGCGGAGAGATCCACTGCGGGACCAAGCGGTGCGACCTAGCGGGCGAGGACCGGCCCGACGGCGCCCCCGAGCGCATCACCCAGATCATGTGGCCGTCGGTGCTCGCGCCCGAGCTGCTCGACCTCCCCCTGCACGGACGGGCCCTGACCCTCGCCCGTGAACTCATCGGTCCCGACGCTGAGTTCGACTTCGACATGCTGATCAACAAGGCCCCGGGCACGAACACCGTCACGCCCTGGCACCAGGACATCTCGTACGAGATCGACCTGCCGGACCAGCGCGAGGCCTCGATCTGGGTGGCACTGGACGAGGCCGTCCTCGACAACGGCTGCATGTGGTACATCAAGGGCTCGCACCTCGGCCCCGTACGCCCCCACCGGCGCGCGGGCACCGGTTACGCGCTGGAGTGCGACGGGTCGGAGACCGATCCCGGCGCCACCTGGGTGGGGCTTGAGCCGGGCTTCGCCGCCGCCCACGGCGGACGCACCCTCCACTACTCGCGCGGGAACACCACGCCCGACCGCCAACGGCGGGCGTACTTCCTCAACTTCCGCCCCGCCGCGATGGTCGCCCTGGAGCGTCGCGAGGGCATGGATCACGGACTCTCGCAGACCTGAGCATCAACCGTGCGCCGCGGACGACGGCCTCCAGCCGCCCCGCGCCTTCGGGCCCTCCGCGAGCCGGGCGGCCAGGAACCGAGCCTGTGCGCGCATGACGGTCTCGTGGAGGCCGGCTCTCGACAGATCGGGGTCGGGTCCGGGACAGACCGTGACGTCCTCGACCCGCCAGTTGCGGCTGCCCGGCCGGTCCTCGGAGATCTCGACCATGGACGGGTGGCCGCCGATGGCCCGGGAGGCGAGTCCGGCGACGTGCGCGGCCGGCTCCGAGAGGGTCGCGAGCGGATCGGACTGCCGCTCGTCCGGCACGTCGGGCAGGCAGGCGACCGGATGGTGGTTCACGCAGAACACCCGCAGCCGCTGCCCGGTCCTGGGCGGGCGCAGTTGCATGTAGAAATGCCCGCTGGCGGCCTTTCCGGTCACGAACTCCTTCAGGCTGGAGGCGTCTTCGAAGACGATGTCCTGACCTCGCACGGCGGCTCTCGCATCGAGATCCCGGGTCATGAGCGGGCGGGCGACCATCGGATATCCGACCCGGTCCGCCATGCTCAGAACCCCCGAGGGCGCCTTTCCCGAGATGATGGGATAGTGCGGCACGGAATTGGTCTGGAGAGTGACGCTCTTCAGGAACGGGCTGAGCCCGCGCAGAAGGACGACGGCCGAGTTGAGCACGTCGATTCCCGCCTGCTCGATCGCGTCCAACTGCTTTATTGCATGGAGGGCGGACGGCCCGCTCCGCCAGCCGATGACGAGCCCCGGACGTACCGGCGAGTCGTTGTTCCACATTCTGATCTCGGGGCCTTCGCACTGGATGGCGAGGTCCAACGGGTCCGCGATCTGCAACTCGATCCCACGGCTTCCCAGCATCGAGGAGAGGACCTTCAGGTCGAAGTCGTCACGGTCTCTGGCGAGCACGACGACGGATCGGGAATCCAATTTCTTCATAGTGAATTCACGGTAGGGCGCCACAGCAACGGAGACCAGGCCGTCGGGACACATGACAGGTAGAGGTCCTGCAGCTTGGTGAAGCCCCTCGGGACCGCCGGCCACTCCGCAGCCGCACAACCGGCCCTCGCCCGCCGCCCCCAGGAATCGATCCAATCCCTCCACGACTTGGCAACATATCAACAGAAACACTTCACATTTCGATGACATATGCACATATGCGGTACCCCTGCCCCCGCGCCCCCCTAATCTTCTTGACCCGTCCGGGCGAGCTGCTAGGCTGATCCACTACGATTGCGAAGGATCAAGTCCCTTTCATTTACCGGGGATTGGGGCGACCGAGGCTCAGCCGGGATCGAGCTTCCAGCGCGTCCGACGCACCCACCTGAAACCGGTTCCCAATCTGGCGAAGTCTCGAGATCAGGGGGGATGGATGTCCGACCGCGAACGCCCCGTTCCACAACTGGACAAATTCTGCACCGCGGTTTATCAGCTAGCTCTGGACCACGGTTACCTCGATCCCGACGTCGTCCCACAGATGACCGGACTGCCACGCTTACAGGTCGAACAGACCCTGCGGAAACTCCTCTCCCTCCACCTCCTCCGCCCCATCGGAAGCGTGGACAGCCGACTGGTCCCCGTGAGCCCGGAAGCGGCCGTCGCCCAGCTGATCACCCCGCTCGAAGCCGAGATCCGCAGCTACAAGGAGGCGGCCGAGCAGATCCGCTCGGACCTCTCCTCACTCCTGCCGCTCTATTTCGAAAGGCGGCAACTGCGCCGCCCCCGCGAGGCCGTGGACATCCTCGACGACGCTCCGACCGTCGTCTCCGTACTCGCCCGGATGGCCGCGCAGTGCAAGAAGGAAGTCATGACCATCCAGCCGGGCGGCGGCCGACCTTCCCACATCCTCAAGGAAGCCGTCGACCGCGACCGCGCCATGCTGGCCCGGGGAGTTCGTATGCGCGTCCTCTACCAGCACACCGCACGATTCAGCTTCCCCACCCAGCAGTACGTGTCCACCATCGAGGAAATCGGCGGTGAGGTCCGGACCGTGGGCGAACTCTTCGGACGCATGATCATTTTCGATCGCGAAGCGGCCTTCATTCCGGCGCACACCGGCAAGGACGGCGCGGTGCTCACCAGGGAGCCGTCGATCGTCGAGACCCTCTGCGGCGTCTTCGACCAGTTATGGCACGGCGCCGACCCCTTCACCGAGCCGCTCGCCGACGACCTCGACGACACCAAGCGGACGATCCTCCAGATGCTCATCGAGGGCAACAAGGACGAACTGATCGCCCGCCGCATCGGCGTCTCCGTACGCACCTGTCGCCGGCACATAGCCGAACTCCTCCAGGGCATGGGGGCGAACAGCAGGTTCCAGGGCGGTTATCTGGCCGCGAGCACGGGTGCACTGACCCCGTCACCCCGCCAGACGGAAACCCAGAAGTAACCCCCGCACAGCGCACGACACCACGCACGACAACAAGCACAAGCACAAGCACATATGAGGCTGGAACCAAGGAATGTCCAACAAGTCGACACGCAAGGCCGATCGGCCGAACGTCTCCGCAACTGTGCACCCACAGCGCGGGAGTTCACGCCCGGAGCCCCAGGGAGTCGCGCCGGACACCGATCCCGGGACACGGCGAAGGGTCTTCAGCCAGAACTTCTTCCGGAGCGCGTCCGACGCCGGCGACTTCACCGAGCAGCTGACATACCACGAGGACGCGCGGTGCGTCGTGGAGATCGGCCCCGGCTCCGGCAGGATCACGACCTCGCTGTCCCGCATGGGCCATCCCGTGGTCGCCGTCGAGATCGACGAGCACTGGCACGACAAGGTCAAGGCGTTAGGCCTCCCCAACGTCGAGGTGCAGTGCGGGGACTTCCTCGAATGGGAACCCCACGACGACCCGTTCGTCGCCATCGGCAACCTCCCCTTCGGCACGGGCACCGACATCCTGCGCCGATGCCTCGAGTTCAGCCCGTACTCGCTTCTCGAAGCGGTCTTCCTCATGCAGCAGGAGTACGTCTCGAAGCGCGTCGGCCGGTACGGAGGCAACTCCTTCAACGCCCAGTGGTGGCCCTGGTACACCTTCCACGAAGGCAGGGCCTTCCCCCGCCAGGCCTTCCAGCCGGTCCCCCGGGCGGACACGTCCACGCTGTTCGTGATCCCCCGGGAGGAGTGGGAGGTCGACTGGCGGGAACGGCGCACCTACCAGGACTTCGTCGCGGCCGTGTACGACACGGGCCACGCCGACATCGGCACGGCACTGCGCAAGGCGGCCCGCGGCTCGACGAGCCACTGGCTGCGCCGCGCGGGCGTCCCCGCGGGCGCGCTCGTCAAGCAGCTCGGCCCGCAGGACTGGGTCGAGCTCTACATGGCCCGCAACCCCCCGCCGGGCGCGAGGACCCACGGCGGCCGCACCCAGGGAGCCAGAGGCCGAGGCGGCCGAAAGCGCCGCTGAGGAAGAACCGAACCGGTCACCGCCCCGAGGACAGCGCGGACAGACGAGCGGTCTCGTAGACAAAGCCCTGGGCGCGGCTCCGCCCGACGTGGAGCGCGCCACGGAGCACGGCCTGCTCGCCGAGCCGGGACAGCAGCACGCGCGGCACGGAGGGCAGGAAGTCCCGGAGGTTCCGCTCGACCTCGCCGCGCAGGACCTCGCCGCCGGCGACACAGAGCGGACCGGAGAGCACCACGATCTCGGGGTCGAGGATCACGGCCACGGGCGCAAGCCCGGCAGCGACCTCGGCCCCGTACCCCTGCACCAGCGCACCGCTCTCCAACAATCCCAAGGCATCGCGGGCCACACCCCCACCCCCCAGAAGCCCCAACCGACGCGCACTCCTCAGAACACTCGCCACCCCACCCCAGTCGGCGGGTGCGGCTGAACCATCGGCGACGGCCGAGGGATGAGGCAGCCGGGAAGCATCACCGGCGTACCCGCGCGCGCCCACACGCACGACCCCACCCACGGAAACGACGACCCCCACACCGTCCCCCGCCGCAAACAGCACACACGAGTCGGCACCCCGAGCGACACCCTCGGCGTTCTCCGCGATCGCGGCCAGCTCGGTGACCCTGGCGAAGGTCACCTCGGACCGCAGCTCCCTCGCGAGCACCTCCCGGAACCGCGGCTTCTCCCACTCGGGAACGGCTGCCGAGGTCACGGCGTTCGTCTCCGGGTCCAGAACGCCCTCCAGCCCGACGACCGCTTGGCACACGGCATGCCCCCCGGCGGCCGGCGAGCCGCCCAACCGCCGCACAAGCGCCCCCGCCAACCGCGCCACTGCCTCAGGCTCCCGCTCGTGAAGCGGCCACGAGGCGGTCGCGAGAGGCTGCTCCGCAAGATCCGCGACGGCCACCGTGATCCGCGACGCCGAGAGCTCGACCCCCACGGTCCGGCTCAGCCCCGGCGCCAGCTCGTACATCCGCGCCCGAGGCCCGGTCCTCCCCCCACGCCGCCCGGTCTCGACGACCAGCCCCGCCGCCTCGAGCCGGGCCACCAACGCATACGACGTCGGCCGCGAAAGCCCCAGCTCCGCACTCAGCTCCCCCGCCGTAGCCCGCCCGAGCCGCACCAGCACCGCCAGCGCGGCCTCGTCATTCATCTCCCGAATCTGCCGAACCCCACCCACCGACGCCCCACCGCCCCTACATCCCCCACACCAGCAACCGAGCACCTCGGCGCCAGGACTCGCCCCGCCCGGCATTCCATGCTCGACCAGCCCCACCGACGAGGTCCACCACATCCCCGCTCACCAACATGCAAGTCCACTAGATGCCATGCCGGTCTCCCCCGTCCGCCAACCACACCACCCGCTACACTGGCGGCGGCAAGCACGCCTCGCCTTCGTAGCTCAGGGGATAGAGCACCGCTCTCCTAAAGCGGGTGTCGCAGGTTCGAATCCTGCCGGGGGCACAACCTGCATCGCAGGTCAGGGAAATCGACGGCCTTCCGTTCCATGGGAACGGGAGGCCGTTTTTCGTGCCTGCGACTCGGTCCCCTACCCCTGTCCTGTCGGGGTCGCCAGTGGAGCGGTGTCGCCCGGGTGAAGGGGTGCGTATATCAGGACAAACGGGATCTTGCGGATTAGATTCCCTTTGCAGTGGGCGGTCGGCCCCGGAACGAGCTCGTCTACGAGGTGCCCCATGACCCATGCAGACGCCGGCAGCGAGACATCGTCCGGCGGAGCGCCGCCTGCGGCGAAGCTGACCCTGTTGACGCTGACCGCGATGGTGGTCGGTTCCATGGTCGGGGCCGGTGTGTTCTCGCTGCCGCGGCGGTTCGCGCAGGAGACGGGGGTCGCGGGTGCGCTGATCGCCTGGACGGTCGCCGGCTTCGGCATGCTGATGCTGGCCTTCGTCTTCCAGACGCTCGCGGTCCGGCGCCCGGATCTTGACGCCGGTGTCTACGCGTACGCGAAGGCGGGTTTCGGCGAGTACCTCGGCTTCTTCTCGGCCTTCGGCTACTGGGCCAGTGCCTGCGTCGGCAACGTCACCTACTGGGTCCTGATCATGTCGACGATCGGGGCGATCGCCCCGGCGCTCGGTGACGGGGACACGGCGCTCGCCATCGTCCTGTCCTCCGTGGGTCTGTGGGGGTTCTTCCTCCTCATCCGCCGCGGGGTGAAGGAAGCAACCGCGATCAACAGGATCGTGACCGTCGCCAAGCTCGTCCCCATCATCGTCTTCATCATCCTCGCGCTGTTCTGCCTCAAGCCGTCCGTGTTCGCCGACAACTTCGGCGGCGCCGACTACGCCGGCTCCCTCTTCAACCAGGTGCGCGGCACGATGCTCGCCACCGTGTTCGTCTTCCTCGGCGTCGAGGGCGCGAGCGTGTACTCGCGGCACGCCAAGCGCCGGGAGGACGTCGGGCGGGCCACGCTCCTGGGCTTCCTCAGCGTCTTCGCGATCTTCGCCTCGGTGACCATCGTGTCGTACGGAATCCTGCCCATGGCCGAGATCGCCGAGCTCCGGCAGCCCTCCATGGCCGGCGTCCTGGAAGCGGCCGTCGGCACCTGGGGCAAGGCCTTCGTCAGCGTCGGCCTCATCATCTCCGTCCTCGGCGCCTATCTCGCCTGGACGCTGATGGCCGCCGAGGTCCTGTTCGTCGCCGCCAAGGACGAGGACATGCCCCGCTTCCTCGGCCGCTCCAGCGGCGACGACGTCCCCGTCCCCGCCCTGCTCATGACCACGGCGCTCAGCCAGGTCATCCTCGTCGTCACGGCCTTCTCCGACGACGCCTTCAATTTCGCCCTCGACCTCACGAGCGCCCTGAGCCTCATCCCGTTCCTGCTCGCCGCCGGCTTCGCCGTGAAGATCGCGCTACGACCGCGGGCCGAGAACGTGGCCGGGCGCAGCACCCGGCGCGAGCTGGTCGTCGGCGTCCTCGCCACCCTCTACACGGCCTTCCTGCTGTACGCGGCCGGCCTCAAGTTCGTCCTCGTCTCCTTCATCATCTACGCCCCGGCCACCTTCCTGTTCATCAAGGCCAGGCGCGAGCAGAACCGGCGTCTCTTCTCCCCGGCCGAAGCCGTCATCTGTGCCGTCTCCGTCATCGGGGCCGTCATCGGTGTCGTCGCCCTCGCCGTCGGCTGGATCGAACTCTGACCCCGCCCCACCAGAAAGGCTGACCATGCCCCCTACCGAGACCGGCTCCGCCGCGGCCCCGCTCGGCGTCCACTCCGAGGTCGGACGCCTGCGCAAGGTCCTGGTCTGCTCCCCCGGCCTGGCGCACCGGCGGCTGACCCCGACCAACTCCGACGACCTGCTCTTCGACGACGTCATGTGGGTGGAGAACGCCCAGCGCGACCACGCCGACTTCGTCAACAAGCTCACCCAGCGCGGGGTCGAGGTCGTCGAGCTGCACGCGCTGCTCGCCGAGACGATGGCCATCCCCGAGGCCAAGGACTGGCTCCTCGACCGGAAGATCGTGCCCAACGAGGTCGGCCTCGGCCTGGTCGACGACACCCGTGCCTTCCTCGACTCCCTCGCCCCCCGCGAGCTGGCCGAGTTCCTCATCGGAGGGCTGTCCACCGCCGACCTGCCCGACGAGTTCCGCTCCGGTTACGTGTCGCTCGCCCGGGAGGGCGTCGGAGCCCGCGAGTACCTCATGCCGCCCCTGCCGAACACCCTCTACACCCGCGACACCACCTGCTGGCTCTACGGCGGCGTCACCCTCAACCCGCTGTACTGGCCCGCCCGCCACGGCGAGACCCTCCTCATGAAGGCCGTGTACGCCTTCCATCCCGGCTTCAAGGGCTCGACCGTCTGGTGGGGAGATCCCGAACAGGACTGGGGCCAGGCCACCTTCGAGGGCGGCGACATCATGCCCGTCGGCAACGGTGTCGTCCTCATGGGCATGAGCGAGCGCACCTCCCGCCAGGCCATCACCCAGGTCGCCCAGTCCCTGTTCGCCAACGGAGCGGCCCAGCACGTGATCGTCGCCGGCATGCCGAAGCTCCGGTCGGCCATGCACCTCGACACCGTCTTCACCTTCGCCGACCGCGACATCGTCACGCTCTATCCGGCGATCATGGACGCCGTCCACACCTTCTCCCTGCGCCCCAGCGACAAGGCGCCCGGCGTGGAGATCGTCGACGAGGGCACCACCCCCTTCGTCGACGTCGTCGCCAAGGGCCTCGGCCTGCCCGGGCTGCGCGTGATCGAGACCGGGGGCGACGTGTACGCCTCCGAGCGCCAGCAGTGGGACAGCGGCAACAACGCCGTCGCCCTCGAACCCGGCGTCGTCTTCACGTACGACCGCAACACCCAGACCAACACCCTGCTGCGCAAGGCGGGCGTCGAGGTCATCACCATCGTCGGCGCCGAACTCGGCCGCGGGCGCGGCGGCGGCCACTGCATGACCTGCCCGCTCGTCCGTGACGCCGTTGATTTCTGACGTACTCCCCCACCTCACACCCTGATGCCCGCGGACGGCGGTCCGCGGGCATCAGGGCTCCCTCAGCGCTTCGGGGCTTTTCCTTCGGTACGGTCGCCGGTCACGCCGCTTCCGCGTCAGGGCCGGCGAGCTGCTCCGCGAGCTCCCGCTCGCTCTCCTCCGAGAGCGACGTCTTCAGCACGGTTCCGCCATAGGCCTCCATGGCCGCGGCGAACCTGTCCTCGGTGATCTTGGAGGCCATCACCACGACGGCCGCCGAGCCGGGCTCCAGCAGCTCCTCCACCTTCTTGCGGAACCTGCCGTCGACCCCCATCTGGTTCAGCTTGCCGATGAGGCCGCCGAGGGCGGCGCCCACCACGCCGATGCCCGGCGTGAGGATGACGATGCCGAGGACCATCCCCCACAGGGCACCCGCCGTGGCCGAGATCGCGACCTCTTCGCTCCTCTTCGGGGTGTCCACGTGGGTCTCGCCGTCCGCGTCCACCCTCACGACGGCGAGACCGTTGAGTTCGACGACGTGGTCGTCACGGAGCTGCTGGACCGCCTTGAAGGCCTTGGTCGCGACCGCGTGGTCGTCGTAGCCGATGACGATGAGTTCGGACATGCTGCGGTTCTCCTCTGTCGTGACGGACGGACGTCGGACCCGTCAGTACCCGTCAGTACCTCTGTGCCTTGGTGAGCCTCGGTGTCAGCTGCGCGTCCGCGGGCTGCCGGCTGATGACCAGGGGCTGTTCGCGCTTCCCCGGCGCGAGGTCCTCGGCGCCGGTGAACTGGGTCTCGACGACCTTTCCCGACGGGTCGAGGAAGTCGACCTGGACCGCGTACGACGCCGTCTCGTCCGTGTTGTTGGTGATGGTGATGACGACGGCGAGCAGGCCGCCCGCGTCGGCCCGCGGCTTGCCGGTCATCCCGACGTCGCCCAGGGCGTTCCCGCTGCCCTCGACGCCCTTCAGCGCGTCTTGGGCCGCCTGCCGGGAGCGTTCGATCTCGGCGCCGATGGACGCCTTGCGCGAGGCCTCCCGCGCGGAGGCCGAAGCCGCCGCCGTCGACGCCGACGCGCGCGCGGACTCGATCACCTCCTCCGCCGCCGAGGCGACGGAGGAAGGGGGCTCGCCGGAGAACGCGGCCGTGTCGGGCGCCGAGGGCCGTTCGCTGAACGTCGGGCCGCCGGTGTCGTCGCCGTCCGAACCGCAGGACACCAGGGCGGCCGACCCGAGGGTGGTGAGGACGACGGCGACGGCGGCGCCGGCCGCCCGGGCACCGAGCGGCCGCCTCCCGCGGGGCGATGAGGTGTTCATGGTCTGGTTCCTCCGAAGGGGGCGTGGAGTCGGGGTCAGTAGCGCAGTACCGCGGCGACGTGGCCTGCGCTCGCCAGGGCGTCGTCGCGTACGAAGCGCACTTCGGCGCCGGTCTCCAGGGCCTGCTCGACGATCTCGTCCACGATGTCGTCGCGGGAGTCCAGGTCGGAGGAGTCCGCGGGTTCGAGGTGGTCGCCGTAGTCGCGCACGACCGTGCGGTAGTGCTCCTCGACGGCCAGCAGGCGGATCCGGCCCTCCTTCACGGCCTGCCACACCTCGTCGAGGCCGCCGGCGTACTCCCGCCGGCCCCGCGCCGCGTCCAGCTCGGCCACGACGGTGGCCGTCAGGGCCGCCTCGTGGGCGGCCAGCAGGGGTTCCACCGCCTTCCGCACGGCACTCTCCGAACCCTGCCCCAGGCCCCCTTGGTGGATGGCCGTCGTGCCCTGCGGCAGCGCTCCGGTCTCCTCCAGGAGGGAGACCGCGGGCGGTTCGCCGATCACGTACAACGGCCTGGACTCGGAGGCGAGGACGGTACGCAGCGCCTGGTGCGCCTCCCGGAAGAAGACGCGCGTGTCCTCGTCCCGGAAGGTGCTCGGCAGGTCCCCGACCTGCTCCTTGCGCTCCGCGTCCGGGTCCTCCAGACTCCGCGTCAGAGGGAACCCGTCCGCCGTGTGCTCGACGGCCCGTTCCGGCCCGCCGCTCCACAGCGCCACCCGGTCGGCCGCCACCGTCAGCGCCCAGTACGGCTGCTCGGCGGCCTGCGCGGCGACGAGATTGCGGGTCAGGAAGGTGTCGGCGAGGACGACCCGCTCGGGGACCGACCGCGCGACCGACCACACCTGGTGCTCCCCGGGTGCCGCGTAGATCACCAGGCCGTCCTCCGCGTGGGCGAGGTCGATCTCGGCGACGGCCCGCTCCAGCTGGTCCAGCACGTCCGTACGCCGCTCCCGCGTCACACCCGGGTCCTCCTGGACCGCCTTCGCCGCTCTGGCCATCAGGTTCCGCAGGCGTACCGGGTCCTGAGCGTTGTCCGGCTCGCGGCGGTGCGTCGGCATCACGAGCGACACGGCCGGGTACGGGCGGGGCTGACGCAGCTTCGCCAGGGCGTCACTGCTGAGCGCGGGGTGCATGAAGGAACCTTTCGCGAGGGAGGGGGAGGGGGAAACACAGAGGAGGTTGAGAGGATGTGCGGCTTTTACTGGGGGCCTGCCAGCTGCTCCGCCAGCTCCTTCTCGTCCTCGTCGCTGAGCGACGTCTTCAGGACCGTGCCGCCGTGCGGCCGCATCGCCACGGTGAACTTGTCGTCCGTGATCTTCGACGCCATGATCACGACCGCCGCGGTGCCGGGCTTCAGCAGATCCCGCACCTGCTCGCGGAAGCGGTCGTCGACCCCGGCCTTGCTGAGCTTGCCGACCAGGCCGCCCAGCGCCGCACCCGTCAGGAGCCCGATGCCCGGCAGCAGGAAGAGGATCCCGAAGATCGCTCCCCACAGGGCGCCCGAGGCGGCGGAGACGCCCACGATGCGGCTCGTCGTGTCGACATGGGTCCCGCCGTCGGCGTCGACCGAGACGACCGCGAGCCCGTTCAGGTGCACGACGTAGTCGCGTTGCAACTCCTGGACGGTGCCGAACGCCTCCTCGGCGACGGCAGGATCGTCGTAACCGATGACGATGAGTTCGGACATCCCTTGCCCTCCAGAAGGTTCGGCCGCTGCCCGTCGGCGCGTTCCGTGCGGCCGCTCCCGACCCGGCCCACGTTCCGACATCCTCGTCCGGAATGTCCCCCTTCGCGACTCGGCGCCCGCCGACCTGGCGGCGGCCTGCCGCGCCGCTTCTGGCACAGTCGTGCCCGTCTCGTCCGACACCGCGTCCGGCACCGGGCAGGGAACGGGACGGGCACGAGGGGGAAGAGTGATGAGCACACTGCCGTTCGTCGACGAGCACACGACGGTCGTCGACGCCGGGGTCGAGGAGACCTGGCGACGGCTCTGCGCGGGGGTGGAGCGGTCGCTGTCGCAGGTGGGCGGGGCGCGGTACGCGCGGCTCGTACGGACCGATCCCCGGGCGGCGGGCGGGCCGCGGCCCCTGGCCGAGGGGTCCGCGTTTCCCGGCTTCCGAGTGGCCGGCTTCGTACCCGGGCGGGAGATGGCGCTCCGGGGCCGGCACCGGTTCTCCACGTACAGCCTGGTCTTCCGAATCGAGGACCTCGGGGACGGCCGCTCCCGGCTGCGCGCCGAGACCCGGGCCGCCTTCCCCGGGGCGGCCGGGCGGGTCTACCGGCTCCTCGTCATCAGCAGCGGCGGGCACGCCTTCGGCATGAGGAGGCTGCTGGCGTCGTGCAGCCGCGCGAGCTGAGGCTCAGGCCTCAGGCCTCAGGCCCCGCACTCAGCGCAGTTCCTCCGGGCACGGCGTCCCGCGCGAGAGCTTGTACGGGGCGGCCAGGCGGTAGACGCCCGCCTTCGGGGCGACCAGTTCGGTCCACTCGTCGCCCTCCGCGTCCGCCTCCGCCTTGAAGAGGCAGCCCTCCTCGTTGGCGAAGACCTTCGGGAGCTCCGTCTCCGACTCCTCGCGGGCCAGCTTGGAGGCCTCGGTCTCCTGCGGCGCCTCGATCTTGCCGCCCTCCTCGTCCATGAGCGCGAGCCAGGGCGAGTACGGGACGCGGATCTGGACCCGGCCGGGGCTGCCGACCCGGATCACGACCTCGTTCTCCTCCGCGCTGATCACCTGAGCGGGCGCGTCCGCGAGCGGCGTCGGGTTCTCGACCGCGTACAGCCGCCAGTTCTCGTCCGACCAGACCTGCTCCAGGTACGGCAGGCCGTCCTCGACCAGCTCCGCCTCCCGCTCGGCGCCCGAGTCGGGGGCGCCGGTCGGCAGGACGACGTAGTGGACGGCCCAGCGGTCGAGCCAGTCCTGGTAGTTCACGGCGTTGAGCGTGTCGTCGTAGAAGAGCGGGTTGCGCTCCATGTCGGCCTGGCGGTTCCAGCCCCTCGCCAGGTTGATGTACGGGCTGAGCGCGGAGGACTCGCGGTGGCTGGAGGCCGGCACGACCTCGACCCGCGCCTTGCCCGCGTCCCGCACCTGGAGCTGGTTGACCAGCGGGGCGAGCTCGCGCGCCCAGGAGGCGTCCGGCGCCGTACGGATGACGTCGTCGACGCCCTTGAAGCCGATCCAGAAGTTGAGCCCGACGAAGGCGAGGACCAGCGCGTACCAGCGGCGCGAGCGCGGCGCCGTGTAGGGCAGGGCCGCGAGCAGCACGACGCCCGCGAAGAGCATCGGGAGCCGCGAGATGTTCGAGCCGATCTGCGAGTCGATCAGCCAGGTGAGGAGCGTGCCGACGGTGTAGACGGCGGCGGCGGTGCGGACCGTCCGCCAGTCCGCCGGGACCAGGAGGAAGACCAGGACCCCGAAGAGCAGCGGCAGCGCCGTCGACCCGAAGGCCATCGGCTGCGTGCCGGAGAAGGGGAAGAGCCAGGAGGAGACCGCGACCACCGCGACCGGGGCGAGGCCGAGGGCGTACGCGCCGGGGCGCCGCTTGTTGAGGAAGAGCGCCGCCGCCGCGACACCGAGGAACAGCCCGGCGACCGGACTGCACGCGGTCGCGAGACCGGCGAGGGGGGCGGCGACCGCGGCCTTGGCCCAGCGCTTGCGGCGCCAGCGGTGCGGCCAGCAGAAGACGGCGGCGACCGCGCCGAGCGCGAACATCATGCCGAGGCCGAAGGTGACCCGCCCCGACAGGGCGTTGCAGAGGAACGCGAAGACGCCCGCGAGCGAGCAGGCCATCGGATTGCGGACGGCCGGCACCCGCACCAGGATCAGCGCGGTCAGCGCGGCCGACAGCGTCCCGGCCACCATCATCGTGCTGCGGACGCCGAGCAGCGACATCAGGTACGGCGAGACGACGCTGTACGAGACCGGGTGCATCCCGCCGTACCAGGCGAGGTTGTACGCGGAGTCCGGGTGCCGTCCGACGAATTCGGCCCACGCGTCCTGCGCGGCGAGGTCACCGCCGCTGTTCGCGAAGAAGAAGAACCACAGGATGTGGGTGACGGCCGCGACGCCGGTGGCCGCCATGACCGTGTAGCGCCGCTTCCTCCGCCAGGGCGGAGTGGACGGGGAGGACGGCGAGGGCGCGACGGCGATCGGGGATGCGGCCGGGGGGCGGGCCGGAGACGCCTGGGGCTCCGGCGCGGGCCGCTGGGACGGAAGCACTATTCGCGAAAGGGAAGAAGAGGCCGCCGATCCGGGGGTGGAATCGATGCGGTCTGCTGCTCGGTCGGCTTCATCCGTGTGGTCCTCGCCGTCGGCGTGGTCGGCGCGGTCCGCGCGTGTCGGCTCAGCGGTGGTCACTGCTGCCCTTTCCCGTGCTGCCCGTACCGTCTCGCTTCTCGTCCCCCGGAAACGCTAACAGCCGGGCGCCCCGGAGGTCCGGGGCGCCCGGCCGAGCGGGTGGTGGCGGGGGCCGGCGGCGCGGCGCGGTGAGCGGCGCGGCCGGCCGGCCGGCTCAGCCGACCCGCGTCAGCTTCTTGTCGAAGCCCGGCTCGACCAGGTCCGCCTGGAGGGCGACCGGCGCGCTGACCTTGCCCACGCCCGTACCGATGGACACCTGACCGACGATGTCGCCCGCCTTGCCGGAGTGCGGGACGGCCTTGCCGCCGTCCGTGAGCTCCAGCTTCACCTGGAGGCCCGGCCAGCCGATCGCCTTGAGCTCCTTGGTGGCCACGACCGGCGTCTGACCGCCGAGCCCGTCGTCGATGTACCCGAGGACCTGGCCCTTGCGGACCACGGAGGCCGAGGTGACGTCGTTCTGGGCCTGCTGGATGATCTTCAGGCTGTTGTCGATGGCGAGCTGCAGCTTCTTGCCGAGCTCGTCGGCGTCCTTCGCACCCATCACGATGCCCAGGATGCGACGGGTCTCGCCGTCCACGACGGTGTTCGCGGACCAGAGCAGATTGCCGCCGGCCGGGGTGGAGGAGCCGGTCTTGATGCCGCTCACACCCGGCTCGAGCAGGATGTTGTTGTTGTTCTCGATCCGGCCGGGGATGCCGTCGACCGTCACGTTCGGCATGTTCACGATCTCGCGGAACACGTCGTACTGCATGACCGCCTTCGCCAGCTTCAGCTGGTCCTTCGGGGTCGACACGGTGCTGTCGAGCAGACCGGACGGGTCGGTGTACGTGGACTGGGTCATGCCCAGGTCCTTCGCGGCGGCGTTCATCTTCTCGACGAACGCGGCCTCCGAACCGGCGTCCCAGCGGGCGAGCAGCCGCGCCACGTTGTTCGCGGACGGGATCATGAGGAGCTCCAGGAGCTCCTTCTCCGTGTAGGTCTGGCCCTCCTGGACCGCCGCCGTCGACTCGTGCTCGGCCTTGCCCTGCTCGGCGGCCTTCTTGTCGATCTCGATCTCGGGGCCCTTCTGGCTCCCCTTGAGCGGGTGGTCGCGCAGGATCACGTACGCCGTCATCGTCTTCGTGACGCTCGCGATCGGGGCCGGCTTCTGCGCCCCGTACGTCCCCATGGAACCGACGCCCTCGACCTCGACGGCGCCCTGGCCCTCGTTGGGCCACGGCATCTTCAGCTGACCGCCCTCGAAGGTGAAGGTCGGCGAGGCGGAGAGGGTCAGGACGGGCGCGGGCAGCGGCCGGACCATCTGCACGATCGCAAAGACGATCAGCAGGAGCACGACCAGCGGGGTCCAGATCCGCACCCGGCGCGCGGTCGTCCGCAGGGCGTTCGGCTTCGGCGGCGGGGTGTTCGTCAGCTCCGCGAGCAGGTCCAGCGGGGGCAGCGGCGGAAGCGGCTGCTGCCGGGTCCGCTCGGCCTCGACGAGGGACGCGGGCGGTACGGGGGCGTCGGACCCGGGCGCGAAGGCCTTGGGGGCCCCTGTCGCGGCCTTGGGGCCGGGCGCGGCCGCCTTGGGGGCCTCCGGCGCCTTCGGGGCCTCCTGGGCCTCCTGGGCCTTCCGTTCGGCGGGGATGTCCGCACGCAGCGGCACGAAGGTGCTCGTGCGCTCGCTGTCGGACTCGGCCTCGCTCTGCGCGCGCAGGGTGGGCGGGAGCTTCAGCGCGGTCGTCGGCTGGTCCACGGCGGGCGCCACGGGCGGCCGGACGATCTTGAACATGGCGGTCGGCTGATCGACGGGCTCGTCGTCGGGCTCGACGACGGGCTTGTCGACGGACTTCTCGATGGGCTTGTCGACGGGCTCGGCAGCCGGCTCGTCGGCCTCGGGCTCGGGCCCGGGCCCGGGCTTCTGCTCAGCGGCGGGCTTCTCCGCGGCCTTGTCGGCATCGCCCGGCTTCCGCGCGGCGAACCAGGACGCGGCGGGAGCCTTGTCCTCGTCCTCGACGGGCTCGTCGGCGGGCTGGTCGTCATCGGAGCTCTCGACGACATCGTCCTCGACGACGTCCTCGACGACCGGCTCGGACTCGTCGACGTCAGCGTCGCCCTCGACGGAGGCCTCGTCCGCCTCGTCCGCCTCGTCCTCCGCCGACGCGACCCACGCCGCCACGGCGGCCTTCAGGCGCTCGCTCTCGGGCTCATCGGTCGACGCGGGCGCGGACGCGGACGCGGCCGGCTTCGGCGCGTCGTCCTCAGGCGTCCGGGGCGCCAGGGTCTTGAACACGGCCGTCGGCTGATCGACCTGAACCGTCGACCGTGACGCCGACTGCGAAGACGAAGGCGACTGCGACTGCGACTGCGACTGCGACTGCGACTGCGACTGCGACGACTGTGACGACGCGGAATCTGACTCGCGGAGCGCGGACAGCCGGGGATCCCTGCCCCCGCCGCTCGAGGCCGCCGTCTCCTCCGACGACCCCTGCTGCTCCGCCTTGTCGGGGGACTCGCCCGCCACCGTGCCTCCTCCATGCGTCATGCGTACGTCCGAACCGTCTACCAGTGTCCTGTGTGAACCCCTTGGCTCCCGTGCTAGACGAGAACGACATACCTACTGGTTCCCGGATGAACCACCCAGGCACTCTCGACAGATGAATGTGAGAGGGGTCACCCTGTCATTCATCCACGCGGGGAGGCATGGATGGGCAGGAGCCGCAGAACTATTCCGGAGGAGCTTCTGCTGCTCGCTCTGGACCCGACCACGGGTACCACAGCGCAGCCGCAGTCGCTCGACCTCGGCCTGGCCGGAGCACAGCTAGTGGAGCTGGCTCTGGCAGGACGGATAGCCCCAGACGGGGATCGTATCGCCGTGGTGATGCCACGGCCGACCGGAGATCCGACCTTGGACTCCGCACTGGAACTGCTGCGCAGGCGTGGCAGTCCGGTTCGGGCCGTCCATTGGATCGGCGGACCCCGACTGGGGCTCCGCCAGACGTATCTCTCGCATCTGGAGCGATGCGGCATGGTGCATGCCGTGGAGGGCCAGATGTGCGGGGTGTTGCCGACGACTCGCTACCAGGCGACGGACACGGCGATCAGCAGGGAGATCCGTTCCCGGCTGGACAATGCGATCCGCACCGGCGTACCGCCGGACCCGCGGACCGCGGCGCTTGCCGCGCTGGCCCACGCGGTCGGTCTCGGCAAGCACCTGTACCCCGGCAATGAAGGACGGTCGTCGCGGTCCCGGCTGCGCGACTTGATCCGGCACGACCCGATGGGCGGTCTCGTGGCGCACGCCGTCATGGACGTCCAGAACGGCGCTGCGGCACAGCCGCGCCGTGCGCCCGCCGCGGGCGTACCGGCGCAGCCACGCGGCAGCATGGCCCGCGCGGCGGCTCACTGAGCCGACGCGCAAGGCAACACCGAGAGGCACCAAGCACCGAGCACCAAGCACCACCAAGGAACCCACCCGGGAGCCGCACAGCTGTGCGGGGCGGTCGTGACGACCGCCCCGCACACGTGCGTTGTGCCGGTTTCCCAGCGCACACCTGACCTTTGGTGGCAGTCTGCCAAGCAGTAGATACTCACAGCTACGCAGGCAGACAGCAGCCGGAGGTGCAGTTTCCGTGGCGTCCAACGTCAACCCCACCGTCAGGCGACGCCGATTGGGCCAGGAGCTGCGCAAGCTCCGGGAAGCGAAGAACATGACGGCCGAGCAGGTCGCCGAGCGCCTCCTCGTCTCCCAGTCCAAGATCAGCCGCCTGGAGAACGGCCGCCGCTCCATCAGCCAGCGCGACGTGCGCGACCTGTGCGGGGTGTACGAGGTCGAGGACGAGCGCATGGTCGACTCGCTCATGCAGATGGCGAAGGACTCGCGCCAGCAGGGCTGGTGGCACGCCTTCGGCGACATCCCGTACAGCGTCTACATCGGCCTGGAGACGGACGCCGAGAGCCTGCGGATGTACGAGTCGCAGATCATCCCCGGACTGCTGCAGACCCCCGCGTATGCGGAAGCCGTGATCTCCGGCGCGATGCCGGAGTCGACGCCGGCGGACATCGACAAGCGCGTCACGGTCCGCACCCGCCGCCAGGAGCGGATCCGGGACGACGAGCGTCCGCTGCGCCTGTGGGCGGTCATCGACGAGGGCGCCCTGCACCGGATCGTCGGCAGCCGGCAGTTGATGGTGCAGCAGCTGGAGCACCTCATCGAGCAGTCGCACCTGCCGCACGTCACCGTGCAGGTGATCCCCTTCGAGATGGGCGCGCATCCCGGGATCAGCGGCCAGTACTCGATCCTGGAGTTCCCGGACACGTCCGACTCCAGCGTCGTCTACATCGAGGGCGTGACCAGCGACCTGTATCTGGAGAAGGCCCAGGACGTCGGCAAGTACAGCGTCATGTACGAGCACCTCAGGGCGCAGGCGCTGAACGTCGACCAGACCCGTGAGTTCATCGCGAAGATGGCCAAGAAGCACGCTCAGGGCTGAGCGCGGACGGTTCGCGCGCGGGCGGGTCAGGCACCGTACACCGCGTGATCGCTCCCATGGAAGCGCACTTGGAATATGCCACCCGGTCGGGTGAACGCCGGTCCCGCCGGACGGGACCGGCGAGTAGCGTCGATCACGCCGGCAAGAACGCTGGCGAGACACACCCCCATGGCAGAACCGGAGTTGAGCATAATGGCGATTTTTCAGGGTGCAACGGACGTGTGGACGAAGTCTTCGTACTCCGGCGGGAACGGCGCCTGCGTCGAAGTGAAGTCCCCTGTCGTGGCCGCCATCGCGGTGCGTGACTCCAAGGCCCCCGAAGGCCCGTCCCTCTCTTTCGGTCCGGGATCGTGGAACGCCTTCGTCGGCGAGGTGAGCAACGGGGCCCTCTGAGCCCCGATGCTCCCCGGCTTCGACCCGAAGTACGCGCAGGACCCGCATCACCCGCAGTACCCGAAGAGCCCTCTCGACCGGTCCGCCGTCCTGGCCGAGGGGGCTCGGCCCTTTTCTCCTGCCTGTCAGCGCAGTTCGTCCACGTACCGGTCCGTGCCCGGGACCGTCGGGATGAACGGTGCCACCAGCTCCACCCGGCTCCCCGCGCTGCCGAGGGTGTCGAGGTCGGCGAAGTGGTCGGCCCAGCACTCGCGCGGGTCCCGCTCCAGGAACCAGAGCAGGGTCAGCCGGGTGTCGACGCCCTCGACCTGCTTCACGTACGTCATGCGGTCGCCGGGCAGCGGGGTCGGACGGAAGGCCGTCACCATCGCCGCCGGTGAGCCGGCCAGCCGCCGGGGCAGCTCCCTCGACCGCAGCCGGTCGAGCAGCTCCGCCCGCGCCTCGGGACCGTCGCTGTCGACGACCTGGAGGATCAGCCCGGCGTAGGGGTGGTCGAGGGCGTGGAAGTCACGCGGCCCGCCCGCCCCGTCGCGGTACACGGTCGCCTCGTGGTCCTGGAAGGCCGTGAAGACGTGCGTACGGTCCTGGTGGACGCGGGCGTCGCGGTTGAGCCGCTTGTTGATGGCGACGGTCCACTTCATGTGCTCGTCGTAGCGGCCGTCGGTGATCCAGTACGTGGAGAGGTAGCAGCCCGCGGTGACGGGCTGCGCGACGGCGGACTTCTCGGGCCGGCGCAGCTCCTGGAGCTCGCGCGTGGCGACCCAGCGCCGGCCCGCGTACATCCACGGCATGGCCATGGCTCCCGCGTAGTAGTGGTCGTCCTCGTACCAGCGGTTGTAGGCGTACTCATGGCCCGGGTGCGGTTCGACCATGGTGATCAGGGCGTGGCCGGGGCGCACGCCGTAGGGGCCGACGGCGGCCAGTTCCGCGTACGTCTCGCTCGTCGCGCCGGTGGCGGTGCGGGTCTCCTCGCCGGTGGTGCGGGTCTCCTCGCTCACTCGCGTATCCCTTCCCAAGTCGGTGACGGAGACCTACTCTGACGGACCGTCAGATGCTTCGCCAGGGTCGAGGAGGGTCCGGATGCTGCTCCAGGGGAAGACGGTCGTCGTGTCGGGGGTCGGGGCCGGGCTCGGTCATCGGATCGCGGAGACGGTGGTGCGGGACGGCGGGAACGCGGTGCTCGGCGCGCGTACCGAGGCGAACCTCGCCAAGTCCGCCGCCGAGATCGACCCGGAGGGGCGCCGTACGGCGTACCGGGCGACGGACATCACCGACGAGGAGCAGTGCGCGGCGCTCGCCGGGCTTGCCGTCGAGCGGTTCGGCGGGGTGGACGCGGTCGTCCATGTCGCCGCCTGGGACTCCTACTTCGGGGGCCTGGAGGACGCCGACTTCGCGACCTGGCAGGCCGTCCTGGACGTCAATCTGCTGGGGACGCTGCGGATGACCCGGGCCTGTCTGCCGGCGCTCAAGGAGCGCGGCGGGTCGGTGGTGCTCATCGGGACGCAGTCGGCGATCGCGGCGCCCACGCAGGTGCGGCAGGCGGCCTACGCGGCCTCGAAGGGGGCGCTGACCTCGGCGATGTACTCCCTCGCGCACGAGCTCGGGCCGCACCGGATCCGGGTCAACACCGTGCTGCCGGGGTGGATGTGGGGGCCGCCGGTGCAGGCGTACGTGCGGTTCGCCGCGCACACCGAGGGGGTGTCGGAGGCGGAGGTCCTCGCCCGGCTCACCGAGCGGATGGCGCTGCCGGAGCTGGCGACGGACGGGGACGTGGCGGAGGCCGCGGCCTTCCTCGCCTCGGACCGGGCGCGGGCCATCACGGGGCAGTCGCTGCTGGTCAACGCCGGGGAGTTGATGCGCTGACATCGGCCGGAGCCCGCCTCGGGGCCCCCTTCACAAGTTCATAGGTGTGAACAAGGGTCAGTAAACAGAACGTTTTTACTGTCCCTTGACCCTCCATTGCCTTGTCCCTGCCTTGCCGCTCCCCACACGATGAACGGCGTTCACAAGGCGGACCAGACCCCTTGGAGGGGGCTCCATGAACAGTCTCGACTGGGCCGTGCTCATCGGCTACTTCGGCGTGATGGTCGCGATCGGCGTCTGGTCCCACAAGCGCGTGGACAACGTCTCCGACTTCTTCACCGCCGGAGGCAAGATGCCCTGGTGGCTCTCCGGCATCTCGCACCACATGTCCGGCTACAGCGCGGTGATGTTCACCGGATACGCCGGCATCGCGTACACCTACGGCGTCACCTCGTACGTCACCTGGTCCTTCCCCATCGCCATCGGCATAGCGATCGGCGCCCACCTCTTCGCGCCCCGCCTCAACAGGCTCCGCTCACGGCTCCACGTCGCCTCCCCGCTGGAGTACCTGAAGAACCGGTACAACCTCCCCACCCAGCAGGCCCTCGCCTGGTCGGGCGTCCTCCTGAAGATCGTCGACGTCGGCGCCAAGTGGGCCGCCATCGCCACCCTGCTCTCCGTCTTCACCGGGATCTCGCTCAACCAGGGCATCCTCATCACCGGCGTGATCACCGGCATCTACTGCACGGTCGGCGGCCTGTGGGCCGACGCTCTCACCGAACTCGGCCAGTTCGTCATCCAGTTCTTCGCCGGCATCGCCATGCTCGTCGCCGTCCTCGCCAAGCTCGGCGGGGTCAGCGCCCTGTGGGACGTCTGGGACCGGCCCGAGCTCCAGGGCCACACCGCGCCCACCGCCGGCCCGTACACGCTGACCTTCCTCCTCGCCTACCTCTTCATCAAGACCTTCGAGTACAGCGGCGGCATGTGGAACCAGGCCCAGCGCTACATGGCCACCCCCAACGCCCGCGAGGCCACCCGCTCGGGCCGGCTCTCCGCCGTCCTGTGGTTCGTCTGGCCGCTCGTCCTCTTCTTCCCGATGTGGGTCGCGCCGCTGCTCGTCGACCCGAAGAAGCCCGACGCCTCCGACAGCTACGCCCTGATGACCGAGCAGTTGCTCCCGCACGGACTGCTCGGCCTGGTCGTCGTCGGCTTCTTCTCGCACACGATGGCCATGTGCTCCTCCGACGCCAACGCCATCGCGGCCGTCTTCACCCGCGACATCGCTCCCGTCCTCAGCAAGGCCGCGCGGAGCTGGACGCAGCGGGCGGGGCTGATCGCCGCGCGCTGGTCGACGATCGCCTTCCTCGCCCTGTCGATGGCGGTCGCCACGCAGGTCAACTCCCCCACCTTCAAGGACATCATCACCGTCGTCATCAAGTGGGTGGCCGGTCTGATGGGCCCGATCGCGATCCCGTTCATGCTGGGCCTGCTCAAGGCCTTCCGGAAGTCGGGGCCGACGGCGGCCCTCGTCTCCTGGGCGGCCGGGCTCTTCGTCTTCTGGCTCACCAACTACGGCCTCGACGGCGTCGAGCTCCAGATCCAGATCGTCTCGCCGCTCGCCACCTCCCTCGTGCTGTACGTCCTCATCGGCTTCGTCCGGCCGGAGGACACCCCGGAGCGGGACGCGCTCCTGGACCGGATCGGCACGGATCCGGACGGGGACGAGGACGGGAGCGGGGCCGGGGCCGCCGGGATTCCCGCCCAGGGCGGCGCCCGGACCGATCAGCCCCTCGGGTAGCGCGCCAGCCAGCCCGGCGAGGCCTCGGTGGGGGTGTGGAGGGCGGCGCCCTGCGTCATCTCCATCGAGAAGTCGTCCGCGAGCTCAAGGACCGTCCCACGGCCCTCCAGTTCGGCCAGCCAGGCCGGCGGGAGGGCCGTCTCGCCGTGCAGGGCTCCCAGCAGCGCGCCGGTGAGCGCCCCCGTCACCGACGAGGGCCCGTCGTGGTTCACGGCGAGCCGCAGCCCGTGCCGGACGTCCTCGCCGACCAGCGCGCAGTAGACGGCCGCCGCCAACTGCCCCTCGGCCCGGTCCTCGTCCGCCCCGAGGGCGGCCACCCGCTCCGCGTCCGGCGCCCCTTCCCGTACGGCTCCGAGGGCCGCGGTGAGGGCCTCGGTGACCGGCTCGTGGCCGGGACGTTCGGCCAGCTGCCGTACGGCCATGGCCACCGCCGCCTCGACGGAGCCGCCGCGCGCGAGCCCGTGGACCGTGACGGCGAGGGCGCCCGCCGCGAGGGTGGCCTCCGGGGCGCCGTGGGTCTGCGCCGCGCACTCCACCGCGAGCTGGCAGACGAGCTGCGGCTCCCAGCCGACGAGGAGCCCGAAGGGGGCCGAGCGGACGAGCGCGCCGGAGTCGGCGGCCTGCGGGTTCTTGGGCTTGTCGAGGGTGCCGAGGTGCTCGTCGCCGAGGCCGGTGAGGCAGGCGCGGGGCGGGTTGCGGCGGGCGTAGAGCCACTCCTCGCCGGCGAGCCAGCCGTTGTCCTTGCGGCGCTCGTCGGGGCCCCAGTCGTACTGGGTGGCGGCCCAGCGGAGGTGGGCCCGGTGGACGTCGGTCGGCGGGTGCCAGGCGCCGGTGTCACGGCGTACCTGGGCGCGGATGAGGCCGTCGACGGTGAAGAGGCTCATCTGGGTGGCGGCGGTGACGGCGCCGCGCCGGCCGTACGCGGGCACGGGCTCGGTCAGTCCGTCAGGTCCGTGGGCCTCCCGCGTCGCCGCGAGGGTGAGGCCGTCGGCCCCCGCCCCGAGCGCGTCACCGACGGCTCCGCCGAGCAGACAGCCCCGTACGCGGGCCCGGAAGTCCTGCTGTTCGGCGCGGCCCCACACGGCTGCGGCTGTCGTGGCCACGACGTGCCCTCCCCCGGTCGGCGGTTCGCTGACGGTTCCTCGCCGCACTGTAATCGACCGGGTACGCCCGATCGGGGACCGGAACGTTATGTGATCCGACGCCCTTCCGGCCGCTTTTGACCGCAGTTCACCCGAGGTTCGACCACGGGCCGAAAGGGCGCCGGAGGTACGCGCATCCCGCTAGGGCCTATCCGGCCCTGATCCGCCGGACAGGCCCTAGCGGCGGCGGGTCCAGAAGCTCGTGATCCTCGACGCGCCGGGCTCCACGGACCAGCCGCCGTCGGCCTCGATCACCAGCAGGCGAGGACCCCGGGGGATCGAACCGCTGCCGCGCCCCCGGTCCCGTCTGCTGTACGTGTCCTGCGCGTGTCCGCCGCGACGGTGGACGTTCACACCGAAGTACCCCTCCTTGTCCTCGTCGCCCTTGAACCGGAACCTGACGTCGGTCTCCTCGCCGGTGTGGGCCAGGACGTCCGGCCCACAACCCTCCACGGGACCGTCGAACGGACGCAGGGTCGACACCGGCCGAAGCCTGATCGTCCACGCGGCCATACCCGGCGCGTCGACCCTCAGCCGCAGCGGCGACCGGCCGTCGTGGTGGAAGACGCCCACCCCGTGCAGGTCCGGGAGGCCGCTGCCCAGGACCTCCCGCCATCGGCGCCCGCGCACGGTCAGCGTGACGACCTCGATGTACCCGTCGCCCTTCCTGAGCACGTCGACGACCACGAAGCCCTTGGGGAGGGTGAGGCCGGGATCGACGTCCTCCTTCCCACGACCCGAGAACTCGACGGGCTCGAACTCGGGACCCATCTCGCCGGGAAGGTCGTTGCAACGCGCCAGTGGCACGCCGAGGGCCGGCGCGGAGAGCGGCGCGGCACCGCCCACCTTGCCGACGACCCCGACTGCGAGGGGCACGGGGGCGGGGGCAGGGGCGGGGGCCTGGACGGGGGCGGGCGCCTGCACCGGCACCACCACCGCTTCCTCCGGCGGCACCACCGCCGCTTCCTCCGCTGCCGCTCCCGCCGACGGCACCACCGTCTCCTCCGGCACCCTCTCCATCGGAGCCTCGACAGCCTCCTCCGGCACCGCGAACCCGAAGTCCTCCGCCAGGCCCGGCAGTCCGGAGTCGTACCCCTGCCCCACCGCGCGGAACTTCCACCCGCCGGCCCTGCGGTAGAACTCACCGAGCAGGATCGCCGTCTCCGTCGTCGCGTCCTCGACCGCGTACAGCGCCAGCTGCTCCCCGGTGGTCGCGCTCACCGCCCGCAGGTACAGGTCCTCGACCTCACCGAACGTCGCGTCGTCGCAGGACGCCGCGACCACGATCCGCTCCACGGCCGGCTCCACGCGGCCGGGGTCGATCTCCAGCCAGTCCGCGACCACCTCGCCCTCGCCCCGGACGTTCCCCGTCAGCCGCACGCCGCTGCCGGCGTGCGCGGACTGGTTGTAGAAGACCAGGTCCTCCCCGCCCCTGACCTTGCCGTCCGCGCCGACGAGCAGCGCCGCCGCGTCCACCTCCGGTGCTCCCGGCCCGTCGGACCGGCGCACGACGGCGACCCGCATCGGCTCGCCGCTGAGCGGAAGGTTTTCCCCCTTGATGATCTGCGTCATGGACGCATCATCCCGCTCACTCCTGGACGAGCGGCAGGAGTTCCGGAAGATGGCCGTCGGAGGCGGTCGCGGTGCGCTGACGCTCCTCCGGCACCTCCCCGTAGAGGGTCGTGCGGGGCTTCGCCGGGCGGCCCGCCTCGTCCGCGATGGCGACCAGGTCGCGGATCGAGCGGTACGAGCCGTAACTCGACCCGGCCATGCGGGAGATGGTCTCCTCCATCAGGGTGCCGCCCAGGTCGTTGGCGCCCGAGCGGAGCATCTCGGCGGCGCCCTCGGTGCCCAGCTTCACCCAGCTGGTCTGGATGTTGGGGATGTGCGGGTGGAGGAGGAGACGGGCCATGGCGATGACCGCGCGGTTGTCGCGGGCGGTCGGGCCGGGGCGGGCGATGCCCGCGAGGTAGACGGGCGCGTTGGTGTGGATGAAGGGGAGCGTCACGAACTCGGTGAAGCCCCCGGTCTCCTGCTGGATGCGGGAGAGCGTCCGGAAGTGGCCGAGCCAGTGGCGGGGCTGGTCCACGTGTCCGTACATCATCGTCGAGCTCGACCGGATGCCCAGCTCGTGGGCGGTGGTGATGACCTCGATCCAGGTGGCGGTGGGCAGCTTGCCCTTGGTGAGGACCCAGCGGACCTCGTCGTCGAGGATCTCGGCGGCGGTGCCGGGGATCGAGTCGAGTCCGGCCTCCTTCGCGGCCGTCAGCCACTCCCGGATCGACAGGCCGGTGCGGGTCGCGCCGTTGACGACCTCCATCGGCGAGAAAGCGTGCACGTGCATGCCGGGGACGCGCTCCTTCACCGCGCGCGCGATGTCGAAGTAGGCGGTGCCGGGCAGGTCGGGGTGGATGCCGCCCTGCATGCAGACCTCGACGGCGCCGGCCTCCCAGGCCTGCTGGGCGCGGTCCGCGACCTGGTCGAGGGAGAGGGTGTACGCGTCGGCGTCGGTGCGCCGCTGGGCGAAGGCGCAGAAGCGGCAGCCGGTGTAGCAGACGTTGGTGAAGTTGATGTTCCGCGTGACGATGTACGTGACGTCGTCGCCGACGGCGGCCTTGCGGACGTCGTCGGCGATGCGGGTGAGCGCGTCGAGCGCGGGCCCGTCGGCGTGGAGCAGGGCCAGCGCCTGGGCGTCGGTGAGCTTCGTCGGGTCGTCGGCGGCGGCGGCGAGGGCCTCGCGGACGTCGGTGTCGATGCGCTCGGGCACCATGCCGGGGGCGGCGGCCTCGCGGAGCGCCTCCCAGTCGCCGTACACCTCGTCGAAGTCGTCGCGCCGGTCGTGCGTGCGGCCCGTGGTGTCGATGGTGCGGTGCAGGTCGGTGCGGCCGGCGGCGGTGAAGGCCTCGTCGGGCTCCTGCCAGGGCAGGCCGCGGACGGGCGCGTCGGGGTCGGCGAGGCCGGTCTCGGGGTCGGCGAGGGCGCGGACGTGCGGGAGGAGCCGGGGGTCGAGCCAGGGCTCGCCGCGGGTCACGAACTCCGGGTAGACGCAGAGGCGTTCGCGCAGCTCGAAGCCGGCGGCGGCGGACCGCTCGGCGAGCTCCTCGATCCGGGGCCAGGGGCGCTCGGGGTTGACGTGGTCGATGGTGAGCGGGGAGACGCCGCCCCAGTCGTCGATGCCGGCCGCGATGAGCCGCTCGTACTCGGAGTCGACCAGGTTGGGCGGGGCCTGGAGGCAGGCGGAGGGGCCCATGATGAGCCGGGCGACGGCGACGGTGGCGACGAGGTCGTCCAGCTCGGCGTCGGGCATTCCGCGCATGGCCGTGTCGGGCTTGGCGCGGAAGTTCTGGATGATCAGTTCCTGGATCGAGTGGTACGCGCGGGCCACGCGGCGCAGCGCGAACAGGGACTCGGCGCGCTCCTCCAGGGTCTCGCCGATGCCGAGCAGCAGTCCGCTGGTGAACGGTACGGAGGACCGTCCGGCGTCCTCCAGGACGCGCAGCCGCACGGCGGGGTCCTTGTCGGGGGAGCCGTAGTGGGGGCCGCCGGGCTCGGACCACAGCCGGGTCGCGGTCGTCTCCAGCATCATGCCCATGGAGGGCGCGACGGGCTTGAGGCGCTGGAAGTCGGTCCAGGACAGGACGCCGGGGTTGAGGTGCGGAAGGAGACCCGTCTCCTCCAGGATCCGGATCGCCATGGCCCGTACGTACGCGAGGGTGTCGTCGTAGCCGTGCGCGTCGAGCCACTCCCGCGCCTCGGGCCAGCGGTCCTCGGGCTTGTCACCGAGGGTGATCAGGGCCTCCTTGCAGCCCATCTCGGCGCCGCGGCGGGCGATGTCGAGGACCTCGTCCGGCGACATGAACATTCCGTGCCCGTCGCGGCGCAGCTTGCCGGGCACGGTGACGAAGGTGCAGTAGTGGCACTTGTCCCGGCAGAGCCGGGTGAGCGGTATGAACACGCTCTTCGAGTACGTGATGACCCCGGGCCGCCCGGCGGCCTCGAGTCCGGCGTCCCGCACGCGCCCGGCGGACGCGACGAGATCCGCCAGGTCCTCCCCGCGCGCCCGCAACAGCACGGCGGCCTCGGCGACATCGAGCGCGACCCCGTCCCTGGCCCGCTTGAGTGCGCGACGCATGGCGTTCTCGGTGGGACGTGCTGCCTGGTGATCCGTCATGAACCGAGCATACGAGCGGGCGCCACGGGGCGGGTTCGGGTCCCCGTAGTAGGGGGCGGTCAGTGGTGGCCCAGCATCCCGGGCGAGTCGATGTCCACCGTCACGATGCCGGGCGGGTATCGGTCCTCGTGAGCCGTGAGCAGGATCGACATGCCGGTGAACTGCGGCCGGGGGGAGGCGCAGTAGAGCGCATGACAGGTGTCCAGGCCGCCGAAGCCGTCGCGGACGAGGGTGCCGACGGTCACGGCCGCGACGGTGTCGAGGTTGTCGACGGCGACGGAGGACAGGCTCAGGACGGCGCGGCCGACCTCCTCGCTCGCCGCCACCGCCTCCGCCAGGCAGAGGGCTGGGACCCACATGACGTCACCCGGGGTGTTCGCCATGTTGGCGGCGAGCTGGTTGAGGGCCTTGTGGCCCTCGGCGATGGCGAGCGCCGCGCTGGTGTCGAGGATGATCACGCGGCTGCGCCCCGGGCGACCCGGACCTTCTCCGCCGCGATCTTGTAGATGTTGCCGAGGACGTCAGGCGCCTGGTCGAACTCCTCGTCGCTCATGTCCACGCCCATGTTCCGGCGGGCCACGTCGCGGTCCGCCTTCAGCCGCTCGGCGATCTGCTCTCGGGTGGGCTCCTTCTCCGCGAGCTGCTGGACCAGCTGGCCCAGGGTGAGGCCGCGCTCGGCGGCGAGGGTGGCCAGGTGGTCGCGGGTCTCCTTGGAGACCTGAATCGTCGTCGTCGCCATAGGTGAACTATAGCGAGCTCACGGCAAGTACCGGGCGAATTCATCCAGAACGCCCAGGACCTCCCCCTCGCCCCCCGGCGGCAGCTGGAGAACCACCTCCTCGCAGCCCAGATCCGCGTAGTGCGCGAGCTTTCCGGGGTTCGGGAGGATCGCGTAGGGAACGACCTGGAGGGTCTTCGGGTCGCGGCCCGCGGTCTCCCAGGCCTCGCGGAGGACCGGGAGCGACTCCGTCAGGCCCCGGCCGCCGATCGGCATCCATCCGTCGGCCTCCGCGGCGATCCGCGCGAAGAGCTTCGGGCCCGCCGCGCCGCCGAGGAGGATGCGGGGCGCGGCGCCGCGGGCCGGCTTCGGCCAGGCCTCCGACGCGCGGACGGAGCGGCCGAACTCCCCCTCGTACGCCGTGGGTTCCGGCGCCCACAGGGCCCGCATCAGGGCCAGCCGGTCGTGGGTGAGGTCCCGGCGCGTGGACCAGTCGACGCCGTGGTCGGCGGCCTCCTCGCGGTTCCAGCCGTAGCCGACGCCGAGGGTGAAGCGGCCACCGGAGAGGTGGTCGAGGGTCGCGATCTGTTTGGCGAGGGCGATCGCGTCGTGCTCGGCGATCAGCGTGACGCCGGTGCCGAGCCCGAGCCGCTCGGTGACGGCGGCGGCCTGGCCGAGCGCCACGAAGGGGTCGAGGATGCGGCCGTACTCCCGGGGCAGTTCGCCGCCCGCCGGGTAGGGCGTCGTCCGCTCGACGGGGATGTGGGTGTGCTCGGGGAGGTACAGCCCGGCGAAGCCGCGCTCCTCCAGCTCGCGCGCGAGCCGCACGGGGGTGATGGTCTCGTCGGTCAGGAAAATCGTGGTCGAGATCCGCATAGCGGCACGGTAGGGGGTGCGGCGCGCGATTCCGAGGGGTACGACACGGCGCGGGCGCGCGATTCCGAGGGGTACGGCTCAGGGCGCGCCGTGCGATTCCGAGGGGTACGGCTCAGGGCGCGCCGCGCGAATCCGACGGGTACGGCTCAGGGTGCGCCGCGCGAATCCGAACGGTCCGACACGGCGCCCGCGTCTCCGCTCAGGGTCGCCGTACCGGGTCCGCCGCCCGCTGCTCCGCCGCCAGGTCGCCGTAGCCGCCCCTCTCCCACACCCGTTCGCGGAAGCGCTGGAGGGTGAGCGGGGCGCGGTCCTCGCCGGGGACGTCCACGAAGTGGACCGTGCCGCAGCGGTGGCAGTACCAGCCCTGCGACCACAGTTCCTCGGCGCGGTGGCGGCCGCGCGTCAGGTGGGCGAAGGCGGTCCGGCGCCGCCGGAGCTCAAAGAGGACCAAGACGACGACGCCCAGGGCGACGGCGGAGACCCAGCCCAGGAACGACAGGTCCGGGCCCAGCTCGTGCGGCGTCCCGATCATCCCGAAGTCCGCCTCGGATGCCGGCTCGTCCTCCAGGGCGCCCCCGACGAAGACCCAGCCCATGGCCGAGGCGACGCACACGAACCCGGCGAGGAAGCCGACACAGCTGATGGGGTGGGAGGGCGATTCGGGCACCGGCGCGAGCGCGTCGGAGAGCCCGGTGGTCACCGTCCTCGTCACGGTCCGCAGGTCGCCGTCCCGGTTCCGCTCGCGGCTGGTGACCGCGTCCCGGCCGGCGAGGTACACGGCCGGAACGGCCTGCACCCGGTCGTCCTTGCCGCATCCCGGGCAGGTGTGTGTCCGGCTCATGGCTCCCCCTCCGCTGTCCCCGTCGTCCTGCGCATGTCCTACGTCATGCACTGCGTCATGCACTGACCAGGGTGACGGGCTCATGCCAGAGATGGTTCCTGCCCGCGCGGAAAACCGCCTGCGCCTTTCCGCCCCTCCCCCCTACCGTGGCCCGGTGCTGAACCGAATCGAGTCGTACTACGACGCCGTCCCCCGCTCCTCCGCCCGCGCCGAGGCGCACGGGCCCCTGACCCTGTTCGTACAGGAGGGGAAGGGCTGGCCGTACTACGCCCGCCCCACGCTCGGCCACACCGGCGACGTCCCGGTCGAGGCCGTGGAGGCGGTGCGGGCCCGGCAGCGGGAGCTCGGGGTGCCGGAGGCCTTCGAGTGGGTCGCGGAGACGACGCCCGGGCTGCGGGCGGCCGTGGAGGCGAGCGGGCTGACCGTGCACGAGCACCCGCTGATGGTCCTGGAGGGCGACGGGCTCGCCGTGCCCGACCCCGAGGGGGTCACCGTCCGGCTGGTCGACGCGCACGACACCGCTCTGGAGACCGCCGTCGCCGCCCCGTACGCGGCTTTCGGCATGGAGCCGCAGCCCGGCACCGCCGAGCGGGTCGGCGAGCGGATCGGCGCCGGGCTGACCCGGCTCGCGGCGGCCTTCGACGGCGCGGGCGAGGCCCTCGCGTCCGGGCAGCACCAGCCGGTGGGGCCGGTCTCCGAGGTCGTCGGCGTCGGCACCGTCCCGGCGGCCCGCCGCCGCGGCCTCGGGCTCGCGGTGACGGCCGCGCTCGTCGCGGACGCCCGCGCCCGGGGCGCGGAGCTGGTGTTCCTGACGGCCTCGGACGCGGACGTGGCCCGGCTCTACGGTCGGCTCGGCTTCCGGACGATCGCGACCGCCCTGATCGCGGAGCCCGAGCCCGAACCCGTTCCGGAGCCACAGGCGTAGGCGTAGAGCTCCTCAGAAAGTTCTTCGAAAAAAGTTCTCGGGTCGTGTCACATCCGCGTCGCCCCATCCGTCAGTGCTGTGAAAGCGACGAACGAACGACCCGCGAGAGACACCGAGGAGCGATCGCCATGCTGCACGAGCCCAAGCCCCGCATGACCAACCCCGCCTACGTCCTGCCCGGCGCCGGCCCGGCGATCATGGACCTGGTGAAGGCCGCCCGCCAGGGCGGGGTCCCCGAGTCGACCCTGGAGCTCGTGCACCTGCGGGCCAGCCAGATCAACAGCTGCGGCTTCTGCGTCGACATCGGCGCGAAGAACGCCAAGAAGGCCGGGGTGAGCGACGAGAAGCTGTTCGCCGTCGCCGCCTGGCGCGAGGCGCCGTACTTCTCCGACGAGGAGCGGGCGGCCCTCGCGCTCGCCGAGGCCGCGACGCGGCTCGCCGACGTCTCGGACGCCGTGCCGGACGAGGTCTGGGACGCCGCCGCCGATCACTTCGACGAGAAGCAGCTCGCGTCGATCGTCCTGATGGTCGCGATCACCAACCTCTTCAACCGGATCAACGTCACCGTCCGGCAGCCGGCCGGGGTCGGGCTGTAGGGGGCCGGACCATCAGGACGTCGACCGGGTCCTCGGTCTCGTACCGGAACCCTTCCCGCTCGTAGAGACGGCGGGCCGCGCTCCCCTGGAGGACGACCAGCCTGACGGGCACCCCGTGCCCGTCGGTCCGGTCGAGCAGTTCGCGCAGCACCGCCGTCCCGAGCCCCCGCCCCTGCGCCTCGGGGGCCAGATAGAAGTGCTCGAGCCAGAAGCCCTCGCCCTCCTCGTACGGCCGGAGCGTCACGCAGCCCGCGAACGCGCCGCCGACCTCGATCACCGAGGTGTACGCGGGCGAGAACCCGTCCCGCAGCCGCTGCCGCACCCGGTGCTCGTCGTAGCGGCCGAGCCGCACCAGGTCGTCGCGCATGACGACCGCCCGCAGCTCGGCGACCGGCTCGACGTCCTCCGCCCTGCCGGGCCGCAGCGACCAGTTCGCTTCCCCGTACACGTATTCCACGTCAGCATCCTAAGGAGCCCGCCGTGAGCGCCGCACGCATGTCCAACCCCGCCTCCGTCCTCCCCGAGGCCACGCCCGCGATCTTCCAGCTGATCAAGGCCGTCCAGTCCGGCGGCGACGTGCCGGCCTCCACCCTCGACCTGGTCCACCTGCGCGCGAGCCAGATCAACGGCTGCGGCTACTGCGTGGTCGGCGGGGCGCTGAAGTCGCAGAAGGAGGGCGAGACGGACGAGCGGCTGCACGCGGTGGCCGCCTGGCGGGAGACCCCGTACTTCACCGAGGCCGAGCGGGCGGCGCTGGCCCTCGCCGAGTGCGCCACCCGGCTCGCGGACCGCGCGGACGCCGTGCCGGACGACGTGTGGGAGGAGGCCGCGCGCCACTACGACGAGAAGCAGCTGGCCCAGATCGTGCTGTGCATCGGGGTCTCCAACCTCTTCAACCGGCTCAACGCGACGACCCGGCAGCCGGCCGGCGGGACCTGGTAGTCGTAACCGGATCCGTCCCGTCCGCGTTGGAGCGGACATGAAGAGGATCCTCACCGCAGCCGCCCTGACCGCCTTCGCCGCCGCGGGTCTCGCGGGCGCCACCGCCGGAACCGCCGCCGCCGACACCGGCGGCATGAACCTGCCCTCGGTCGTCCCGCTCAGCGGCGTCCTGACCCCCAAGGCGAAGCCGGCCGGCACCCCCGACCTGCCGCCGGCCAACGCCGCCGTGGAGCGCCTGCTCCCCGGGCACTGACCCCGTACAACCCGGTACAAGCCCCGTACGGCCCCGTACGAGCCCGGTACGACGCAATGACGAAGGTGGCGGACCCCCCACGGGCCGCCACCTTCGCGTTTCGTATGACTCAGGATTCAGCTACTGCCACCGGTCAGTCGGCGACCACCAGCGACGGGGTCTCCTTCGTCAGGATCTCGCCGCGGAAGAACGCCGGGCTCTTGCGCTGCATGACCAGCATGATCACCACGCCGAGGAGCAGCAGCCCCACGCCGATCACGAAGACCGAGCCGACGCCGAGGACGGCGGAGCCGGAGCCGTAGGCCGGGTCCCACATGTCGTACAGGGTCTTGCCGAAGACGGCCGTGAGCATCAGTCCGCCGAGCAGCGGCATGAGGCCCTTGTAGGCGAAGTCCCGGCCGGAGCGGAAGAGCTCGCCGCGGAAGTACCAGACGCAGGCGAAGGCCGTCAGGGCGTAGTAGAAGCAGATCATCAGGCCGAGCGCGTAGATCGTGTCGACCAGGACGTTCTCGCTGACGAGGGTCATCACGGTGTAGAAGACGCCGGTGGCGACGCCGGCCACGACGGTGGCCTTGCCGGGGGTCTTGAACACCGGGTGGACCTTGGTGAAGGACTTCGGCAGCGCCTCGTACGTGGACATGGCGAGCACCGTGCGGGCGACCGGGATGAAGGTCGTCTGGAGGCTCGCGGCCGCCGAGGCGAGGACCGCGACGAAGAGCAGGATGCCGAGCGTCGGGCCCATGACGGGGCCGGCGAGGGCGGCGAAGACGTTGTCGGAGGTCTCCGGGTTGGCGAGGCCGAGGCCCTCCTCGCCGGAGCCGACGGCCATCTGCGCGGCGATGCCGGTGGCGAGGTACGAGCCGACGAGCACGACCATCGCGATGAGCGCGGCGCGGCCGGGGGTCTTCGCGCTGCCGGTGGTCTCCTCGTTGGTCGCCATGCAGGCGTCCCAGCCCCAGTACATGAAGATCGAGAGCGAGAGGCCGGCGGTGAAGGCGGCGAAGGACTGGACCGCGAAGGGGTTCATCCAGGACCAGGAGAAGGAGACCGAGGTCTCGAAGTCGCCGGCCTTCGACAGCGCCATCGCCACGAAGACGACGAGGACGACGAGCTGGAGGCCGACGAGGGCGTACTGGATGCCCTTGGTGGCGGTCATGCCGCGGTAGCTGATGGCGGTGGCGACGGCGATGAGGGTGAGGCAGGTGAGGATGTGGACGGCTTTGTTGTCGTCCAGGGCGGCGATGGATTCGCTGCCGCTGAGCTCGCCCGCGAGGAGCCAGAAGTAGGAGGTCGCGACGCCGGCGAGGTTGGACAGCACGATGATCGTCGCGATGACGAGGCCCCAGCCGCACATCCAGCCGATCTTGGGGCCGAAGGCCTTCACGGTCCACGTGAAGGAGGTGCCGCAGTCGGGCATGACCTTGTTGAGCTCCCGGTACGCGAAGGCGACGAGGAGCATCGGGAGGAAGCCGGCGAGGAAGATCGCGGGCATCTGCAGGCCGACCTCGCCGGCCGTGGAGCCGAGCGTCGAGGTCAGGCAGTAGACGGGGGCGACCGTCGAGATGCCGATGACGGCGCTGCCGAGCAGGCCGACGGAGTTGCCTCCGAGGCCCTTGGTGCGGACGGCTTGGGTGCCGCCCGGGTCCTCGACTGGCCTTACCGTGTCTCCGGCCTGGGGCCGTGCTTCCACCTGAGTCATGAACAGGACGTTAAATGCTGCGGTTTCCATATCCGGAAGATCGAAGTCCGCTCACTTGATCGATCATCGCCTTACATTGGGCGGGTCGAAGCGGGCACTCGCCAATGATTGAAAGATCGACGACCGGAACGGGCCGACCAACTGGTAGGTCGGTCAGCTCGTGTCCGATATGCGGGAACCGCAGCCATACCCCAAATGTCCGTTTTCAAAATTTCCCGAGGAATTTTCGGCACGGTTCCCCGGTGTGTCGTCGACCCGGGCTCAGCCCGGCCAGACGACCGACTGGAGCTCGCTGTACGCGTGCAGCGCGTACGAGCCGACGTCCCGCCCGACCCCGCTCTTCTTGAATCCGCCGAACGGCGCCTCCATGTTCCGCCCGATCGTGTTCACGCCGACCCCGCCGGCCCGCAGCCGGGCCGCGACGCGGAAGGCGCGGGCCACGTCGCCGGACCACACGTAGTCGATGAGGCCGTAGTCGCTGTCGTTGGCGAGCGCGATGCCCTCCTCCTCCCCGTCGAAGGGGACGACCACGACGACCGGACCGAAGATCTCCTCCCGGACCACCCGCATCTCGTTGGTGCAGTCGACGAGCAGCGTCGGCGCCACGTAGAAGCCCTTGGCGAAGTCCGGGCGCTCGCCGCCCGCGACCACCCGCGCCCCTTCCTTCCGGCCCAGCTCGACGTACGACTCCACCCGGTCGCGGTGGGCCGCCGAGATCACCGGACCGACCACCGTGCCCCGCTCCGCCGGGTCCCCCACCGTCATGAAGGCCATGAAGCCGGTCAGCTTCTCGACGAGCTGCTCGTAGATCCCGCGCTGCGCGAGCACCCGGGTCGGCGCCGTGCAGATCTGGCCGCTGTAGAAGGCGAAGGTCGTCCCGATGCCCATCACGGCCGAGTCCAGGTCCGCGTCGTCGAAGACGAGCGCGGCCCCCTTCCCGCCCAGCTCCATCAGCTGCCGCTTGAGCGAGCGCCCGCAGACCTCGCCGATCGCCTGCCCGACGGCCGTCGAGCCGGTGAAGGAGACCATGTCGACGTCCGGGGAGTCCACGGCCGCCTGCCCGGCCTCCACCGAGGAACCGGTGACCACGTTCACGACCCCCGCCGGGACGCCGGCCTCCGCGAGGGCCCGGGTCATCGCGTAGACGGAGAGCGGGTCCTGCGGGGCGGGCTTCACGAGGACGGTGTTGCCCATCGCGAGCGCGGGCGCGATCTTCCCCGCCGGGTTGGCCCAGGGGTTGTTGTACGAGGTGATGCAGGTGACCACGCCGACCGGGCGCCGCACCGCCACCGCGCCGAACACCCCGGCCTTGCCCATCGGCCCGGCCTCGTTGATCTGCGGCGGCAGCGCCTGCTCGACCGGCTCCATCGCGCCCCGGGCGTACCGCCGGAAGCGGGAGGAGCCGACCGCGACCTGCATGCCGCGCGCGGTGCCGGTGGTGGCGCCGGTCTCGGCCCGCGCCAGCAGGACGTTCTCCTCGGCGTCCCGGGCCATGAGGTCCGCGGCCCGGTCGAGGATCGCCGCCCGCTCCTCCGGCTTCGTCCGCGACCAGGAGTCGAAGGCCTCCCGGGCCGCGGCGGCCGCCTCGTACACCTGGGCGCGCGAGGCCTCCGGCGCGAGGCCGACGACCTCCTCCGTGGCCGGGTCGATCACCTCGTAGTGGCCGCCCTCGGGCTCGACCCACTCGCCGCCGATGAAAAGCCGCTCGGTCCTCACGCCCTCGGTCCTCACGCTCTCGGTCCTCACCTGGTGCTCACCGTCCTCGTGTCGCGGCCGGAGCGCAGCACCCTGCCGGGGATCGCGCCGGTCACCTCGTCGTCCCGTACGGTCTCCACGCCGTTGACCCGGACCGAGACGATCCCGATCGCGCGCGAGTCGAGCCGCGGGCTGTCCCCCGGCAGGTCGTGCACGAGCGTCGCCGGGCCCGCCTCGATCCGCTCCGGGTCGAAGAGGACGAGGTCGGCGTGGAAGCCCTCCTCTATACGGCCCCGCTCGCGCAGCCCGAAGAGCCGGGCCGGCTCGTCGGTCAGCATCCGCACCGCCCGCTCCAGCGGGACCAGCTTCCGGCCGCGCAGGCAGTCGCCGAGGAACCGGGTCGTGTACGGCGCCCCGCACATCCGGTCCAGGTGCGCGCCCGCGTCCGAGCCGCCGAGCAGGACGTCCTCGTGGTCCCAGGTCTCGCGGCGCAGCGCCCAGGAGGCCGGGTCGTTGTCGCTGGGCATCGGCCACAGGACGGTCCGCAGGTCGTCGTTGGCGCAGATCTCGACGAGGCACTGGAAGGGGTCCTGGCCGCGTTCGGCGGCGATGTCCTTCACGACCCGGCCGCTCAGGCCCTCGTTCTCCTTGCTGTACGTGTCGCCGATGACGTACCGGCCGAAGTGGGCGAGCCGCCGGAAGACCCCGGCCTCCTTGGAGTCGGCGCGCCGCAGCATCTCCGCCCGCACGTCGGGGTCGCGGAGCTTCGCGATCCGCTCGGGGACGGGGAGGGCGAGGATCTCGCCCCAGCCGGGGATGAGGTTGAGCGCGCAGAACGTGCCGAGCGACATGTTCATGGGGGTGAGGATCGGCATGGTGAGGGCGACGATCCGGCCGCCGGACTTGCGGGCGCGCTCGGAGGCGGTGAGCTGGCGCGGGACGCGCTCGGGGACGGCGGCGTCGATGGTGAGGACGTTCCAGTTGAGCGGGCGGCCGGCCGCGGCCGTCATCTCGACGAAGAGGTCGATCTCGGCGTCGGAGAACTGGTCGAGGCAGCCCGCGAGGATCGCCTCCAGCTGGGTGCCCTCGTGCTCGCCGACGGCCTTCGACAGGGCGATCAGCTCGGCGGGCGTGGCGTGCCGGGAGGCGACGGGGGCGCCGTCGCCGTCGGAGTGGGTGGAGGACTGGGTGGTGGAGAGCCCCCAGGCCCCGGCCTCCATGGCCTCCTTGAGGAGGGAGACCATCCGCTCCAGCTGCTCGGGGGTGGGCTGTCCGCCGACGGCGTCGGTGCCCATCACGTACCGGCGCAGGGCGCAGTGGCCGACCATGAAGCCGGCGTTGACGGCGATCCGGCCTTCGAGGGCGTCGAGGTACTCGGCGAAGGAGGACCAGCTCCAGTCGACGCCCTCCTCCAGGGCGGCCAGGGCCATGCCCTCGACCTTGGACATCATGCGGCGCGTGTAGTCGGCGTCCTCGGGCCGGTCCGGGTGGAGCGGGGCGAGGGTAAAGCCGCAGTTGCCGCCGGCGACGGTGGTGACGCCGTGGTTCATGGAGGGGGTGGCGTACGGGTCCCAGAAGAGCTGGGCGTCGTAGTGGGTGTGCGGGTCGACGAAGCCGGGGGTGAGGACGAGGCCGGTGGCGTCCTCGGTGGTCCGGGCCTCCTCGCGGACGGTGCCGGGTTCGGCGACGACGGCGATGCGCCCGTCGCGTATGCCGACGTCGGCGAGGTAGCCGGGGGCTCCGGTGCCGTCCACGACGGTGGCGCCCGTGATCAGGTGGTCGAGCATGACGGTCCCTCTCTGTCCGTGGACGCGGGTGTGCCCCGGACCGGAGGCCGCCGCGGGGGCCTCCGGCCGGGGCCGGTGCGGGGCGGCGGTCCGGGAAGACACCGCCCCGCGCTACTTTCCGGACACGGCCCAGGGCCTGTCCGGCCTACTGGCCCGCGGCCTGGCGGAAGCGGGTCGTGCGGTGGACCGGGTCCGTGTCGATCTTGGGGATCACGTGCTCGCCGATCAGCTTGATCGAGTTCATCGTGTCCTCGTACGAGATCCCGATCGGGATGCCGAAGGAGAGCTGGTCGGCCCCGGCCTGCTCCCAGCGCTTGCACTGGGCGAGGACCTCCGAGGGGTCGCCGCAGATCATCAGCTCCTCCTGGATGAGGAGTTCGATGATCTCGGCGGAGTACTCGGGGAGCAGCTCGGGCCACTCGGGGATGCCCTCGGGGCGGGGGAAGGTGTCGTGGTAGCGGAAGAGCAGCGACTGGAGGTAGTTGAGGCCGCCGGAGACGGCGATCTCGACGGCCTTGTCGTGGGTCTCAGCGCAGATCGCGGTGGAGGTGACCATGACGTTGTCGTTGACGAAGTCGCCGACCGCCTTGGCCTCCTTGATCGCCGTCTTGTACGACTCGACGACCCACTCCATGTCGGAGACCTTCTGCACGCTGAAGCCGAGGACGCCGAGGCCCTTCTTGGCGGCCATGGCGTACGAGGAGGGGGACCCGGCCGCGTACCACATGGCGGGGTGGGAGGCCCCGTACGGCTTGGGCAGGATCTTGCGGGGCGGCAGCGACCAGTGCTTGCCCTGGAAGCCGACGTACTCGTCCTGGAGCCACATCTTGGGGAACTCGGCGATCGTCTCCTCCCAGATCTCCTTCGTGTGGTTCATGTCGGTGATGCCCGGCATGAACCCGAGGATCTCGTGGGAGCCCGCGCCCCGGCCGGAGCCGAACTCGAAGCGGCCGCCGGAGAGGTGGTCGAGCATGGCGACCTTCTCGGCCACCTTCACCGGGTGGTTGACGGGGGCGAGGGGGTTGAAGATGCCGGAGCCGAGGTGGATCCGCTCGGTGGCGTGGGCGAGGTAGCCCAGGTAGACGTCGTTGGCCGAGATGTGCGAGTACTCGTCCAGGAAGTGGTGCTCGGAGGCCCAGGCGTACTTGAACCCGGACTTGTCCGCCTGGATGACGTACTCGGTCTCCTCCATGAGGGCCTTGTGCTCGGCTTCGGGATCGGTCTCGGCCCGCTTGCCGACGTATCCCTGTACGAAGATCCCGAATTCCAAGGGGTTCACCGTCCTCATTATTTCTGACGAACCGTCAGATCTCTGATGTGCCCGACTGTGGCACCGCGAGCGACCGCGGTCAATACCTGATGACTCGTCAGAAAAGGCTGACGCCCGCCAGCCAGCCGCCGTCGATCACGAACGGCTGGCCCGTGATGTACGCCGAGTCCTCCCCCGTCAGGAAGAGCGCGAGCGCCGCCACCTCCGCCGGCCGCCCGATCCGGCCGAGCGGCACGAGCTTGCGGTACAGCTCGGCCGTGGAGGCCGGGTCCACGCCCTCCGGGTTGCTCATCGGGGTGTCGATCGCCCCGGGGCAGACCGCGTTCACCCGGATGTTCCGCGCGGCCAGTTCGAGCGCCGCGACCTTGGTGAGCCCGAGGACGGCGTGCTTGCTCGCCGCGTAGGCGCCGACCCCGGCCATGCCCGTGAGCCCCGTGTACGAGGCGGTGTTGACGATCGTCCCGCCGCCGGCCGCGGCGATCTCGGGCGCGACCGTCCGGATGCCCAGGAAGCAGCCGGTCTGATTGACCGAGACGATCGCCTGGAACTCCTCCAGGGGAGTGGAGAGCAGCTCGTTGAAGCGGAGGATCCCGGCGTTGTTGACGAGCCCGTCGATCTTCCCGAACCGCTCCTTGGCGGCGTCCACGGCCGCCGCCCACTCCTCCTCCTTCGTGACGTCGAGGTGGACGTAGACGGCCCGCCCCTCCCCCAGCTCCTTGGCGAGCGCCTCGCCGGCGTCGTCGAGCACGTCCGCGAGGACGACCTTCGCCCCCTCGGCGGCGAAGAGCCGCGCCTCCTGCTCGCCCTGCCCGCGCGCCGCGCCCGTGACGAGGACGACCCGTCCGTCCAGCTTGCCCATGCCTGCCACGCTCCTCAGTTCAGGTGGGGTGCGACCTCCGTGCCGAAGGCCGCCATCTGGTCGATGAGTTCGGTACGGCTCCGGGAACGGAACCGGACCTGGATCTGGTGGACGCCCATCTCCCCGTACGCGCGCAGGGAGGCGGCGAGCTCCTCGGGGGCGCCGCTGAGGGTGCGGCGGCCGACCTCCCAGCCGGGCTCGCCGACGTACAGCGCCTCGGTGATCGCGCCGACCGTGATCGGCTCGGCGATCCCGGCCTCGGCGCGGAGCCGGAGCAGCCGCTGGATCTGCTGGGCGAGCTTGTCGCGCGGGTCGCCCTGCGGCAGCCAGCCGTCACCCCGGAGCGCGGCGCGGCGCACGGCGGCCGGCGAGGAGCCGCCCACCCAGACCGGGACCCGCTCCTGGGCGGGCCGGGGCAGCTGCCCGAGGTCCTTGAAGGCGAAGAGCTCCCCCAGGTGCTCGGGGTACTCCTCGGGGCCGAGGGCCGCCCGGAGCGCGTCGACGGTCTCGTCGAGGACGGCGCCCCGGCGCGCGAAGTCCACGCCGAGCGCCTCGAACTCCTCCTGGACGTGCCCGGCGCCGACCCCGAGGACCAGGCGGCCCCCGGAGAGGTGGTCGAGGGTCGCGTACGCCTTGGCGGTGACGAGCGGATGGCGCAGCCCGACGACGGCGACGTGCGAGAGGAGCCGGACGCGTTCGGTGGCGGCGGCGAGGAAGGAGAGCGTGGCGACCGGGTCGTACCAGACGGTGCTCATCGCCCCGGCGAGCCGGCGCGGGATGGCGACGTGGTCGCAGCTCGCGAGGTAGTCGAAGCCGTGCTCCTCGGCGGCGCGGGCGACGGCGAGCAGATCGCCGGGGCCTGCGCCGGCCTCCCAGGGCTCGGCGTAGAGGGTGGACTGCGACTGGACGGGCAGCTGCATCCCGTAGACGACCATGGGAACCCCTTAACTGACGCTCAGTCAGATTCTGAAGGGCCCCATCGTCGCCGCCGGAGCGCCACCGGGCAAGGGTCGCGCAGGCGATGTTGATGACGTACGATTTTTTGTACATCGCCAACATCGCCAGCATCGCGACACCGGGACACCGGGACACCGGGACACCGGTGTCCCGGGGCAGCACAGGGAGGCTCGACATGGCCGTGACCCAGATCGACATAGACGATGACGCACTGCAGCGCGCGATGACCCTGTCCAAGGCCAGGACCAAGAAGGAGGCCGTCAACCTGGCCCTCCGGTTCTACGCCGACCGGCAGGAGCGCGCCGCACGCATCGGCCACCACTTCGAGCGCGCACGCACGTGGGGGGCGGTCGAGGACGCCGAGCAGCTGCACCGAGCCGAGAAGGACGGTCGGTGATCTACCTCCTCGACACCTCCGGCCTCGTCCGGCTGCTCAGCGACCCGGCGCTCCAGTCGGCCTGGTACGACGCCATCGACGCCGAGGCGATCGCCTCCTGCTACCCCCAGCGCGCCGAGTTCCTCTACAGCGCCCGGAACAGTCGCGAGTACGACGAGATCGCCGAGATGTTCGCCGACCTCTACCCCGACGTCGCGGTACCCAAGAACGCGGGACGCTGGATCGGCTCCGTACAGCACCGGATGGCGAGGGCCGGGGAGCACAGGAGCGCCTCGGCCGTCGACCTGATGATCGCGGCCACCGCGGCCCATCACGGGCTGACCGTCCTCCATGACGACGTCGACTACAGGACCATCGCCCGGCACGCGGCCGACCTGAGCGAACACAGCGTCCGCGACGTCCGATAGGGCCGCGCGGCGGTGCGCCCCCATGCCCCGCCGCGCGCCACGCCCCCCACTCACGCCCGCCAGAGCCCCTCCGGACTCAGCCCCAGCAGGTCGATCGCGTTGCCGCGCACGATCCGCTCGACGACGTCCGGCGCGAGGTGGCCCATCTGGGCCTCGCCGACCTCCCGCGACTTGGGCCAGGTCGAGTCGGAGTGCGGGTAGTCCGTCTCGTAGAGGACGTTCCCGACGCCGATCGAGTCGAGGTTCTTCAGACCGAAGGCGTCGTCGAAGAAGCAGCCGAAGACGTGGCCGGCGAAGAGCTCCGACGGCGGGCGCAGGACCTTGTCCGCGACCCCGCCCCAGCCCCGGTTCTCCTCCCAGACGACGTCGGCGCGCTCCAGGATGTACGGGATCCAGCCGATCTGGCCCTCCGCGTACATGATCTTCAGGTTCGGGAAGCGCTCGAACTTGCCGCTCATCAGCCAGTCGACCATCGAGAAGCAGCAGTTCGCGAAGGTGATGGTGGAGCCGACCGCCGGCGGGGCGTCGGCGGAGGTGGACGGCATCCGGCTGGAGGAGCCGATGTGCATGGCGATGACCGTGCCGGTCTCGTCGCAGGCGCGGAAGAAGGGGTCCCAGTGGTCCGTGTGGACCGAGGGGAGCCCGAGGTGGGGCGGTATCTCGGAGAAGGCGACGGCCCGGACCCCGCGCGCGGCGTTGCGGCGGACCTCGGCGGCGGCGAGCTCGGGATCCCAGAGCGGGATGAGGGTGAGCGGGATGAGCCGCCCGTGGGCCTCGGGGCCGCACCACTCCTCGACCATCCAGTCGTTGTAGGCGCGGACGCAGAGCAGACCGAGCTCGCGGTCGCTCGCCTCGGTGAAGGTCTGCCCGCAGAAGCGCGGGAAGGTGGGGAAGCAGAGGGCGGACTGGACGTGGTTGACGTCCATGTCGGCGAGACGGTCGGGGACCGAGTGGGAGCCCGGCCGCATCTGCTCGAAGGTGATGACCTCGAGCTTGATCTCGTCACGGTCGTAGCCGACGGCGGTGTCGAGCCGGGTGAGGGGCCGGTGCAGGTCCTCGTAGACCCACCAGTCGCCGATGGGCCCGTCGTCGCCCTTGGCGCCCATGACCGGGGCGAACTTGCCGCCGAGGAAGGTCATTTCCTTGAGGGGGGCGCGGACGATCCGGGGGCCGGTGTCGTGGAAGCGGGACGGGAGCCGGTCCCGCCAGACGTGCGGGGGCTCCACGGTGTGGTCGTCCACCGAGATGATCTTCGGGAAGGCCTCGGGGGCTGTCTCCATACTCTCCATGGCCTTCACGGTAGCGCCGATCTGACGGCCCGTCAGCTATCGTGCCGTACAACGGTCGCGCAACGACCCGGTACCGGCCCTGCTCCGACCCCGGCTCCCGGCCGACCCGATGCTGACGGACTCCCTCCGGACAAGGCAGACTGTCCTGGGCGAAACCAGCGGTACGGGCAGGGGGAGCGATGGACCGTGTGAACGGGCCGCGAGTTCCGGTGCAGCGGGCTCGGAAGGTGGGCACGCCGGCCCCGGCGGGCGAAGATGCCTCCACGAGTGCGCACACCGACGAGGCCACCAGCGGCGTCAGTGCGGGCGCGAGCACCGGGGAAGGCCCCGAGCTGCCCGCCGGCGAAGGGCCCGGTGAGCTGCGCTTCGGCGTGCTCGGCCCCGTACGCGCCTGGCGGGACGGCGAGGCCCTGCCCACCGGCTCGCCCCAGCAGCGCGCCCTGCTCGCCGCCCTGCTCCTGCGCGGCGGACGCACCGCCACCGCCTCCGAGCTGATCGACGCGCTCTGGGGCGAGGAACCGCCCTCGCAGGCCCTCGCGGCGGTACGGACGTACGCCTCCCGCCTCCGCAAGGCCCTCGACCCGAAGGTCCTCGTCAGCGAGTCCGGCGGCTACGCCCTGCGGACCAAGGCCCTGGACCTCCTCACCGCGCAGGAACTGGCCACCGAGGCCGAGAAGCTGCGGGCCGCCGGGGACCGGGCGGGCGCGCGGGCCCGGCTCGCCGAGGCACTCGCGCTGTGGGACGGCGAGGTGCTCGCCTCCGTACCCGGCCCGTACGCCGAGACGCAGCGGACCCGCCTGGAGGAATGGCGGCTGACGCTCCTCGAAACGCGCCTGGACATCGACCTGGAGGTCGGCGCACACGCCGAGGCCGTCTCCGAGCTGACCGCGCTGACCGCCGCCCACCCGCTGCGCGAGCGGCTCCGCGAGCTGCTGATGCTGGCGCTCTACCGGGGCGGACGGCAGGCGGAGGCGCTCGCCGTGTACGCCGACACGCGCCGGCTCCTCGCCGACGAGCTCGGCGTCGACCCGACCCCCGAACTCTCCCGGCTCCAACAGCGCATCCTCCAGGGCGACACCGAGCTGGCCCGCCCGGTCGAGGAGGCGGCCCCGGCGGCCGCACCCATCGCACGCCCGGCCCAACTCCCGGCCACCGTCCCCGACTTCACGGGACGATCCTCCTTCGTACGGGAACTCGGCGCCAGGCTCGCGACGGCCGAGGGCCACGTGATGGCGGTCTCGGCGCTGGCGGGCATCGGCGGCGTCGGGAAGACCACGCTCGCGGTGCACGTGGCCCACGAGGCCAGGCCGCACTTCCCGGACGGGCAGCTGTACGTGGACCTCCAGGGCGCCGGCCACCGCGCCGCCGCCCCGGAGACCGTCCTCGGCTCGTTCCTCCGCGCGCTCGGCACCCCGGACTCGGCCATTCCCGACTCCCTCGACGACCGCGCCGCGCTCTACCGCTCGACACTGGACGGCCGCCGGGTCCTGGTCCTCCTGGACAACGCGAGGGACGCGGCCCAGATCCGCCCCCTCCTCCCCGGAACGGCAGGCTGCGCGGCCCTGGTCACGAGCCGCATCCGCATGGTCGACCTGGCGGGCGCGCACCTGGTGGACCTGGACGTGATGTCCCCGGAGGAGGCGCTCCAGCTGTTCACGAGGATCGTCGGCGAGGAACGGGTCCAGTCGGAACGCGAAGCGGCCCTCGACGTGGTCGCGGCCTGCGGCTTCCTCCCCCTCGCGATCCGCATCGCGGCGTCCCGCCTGGCGGCCCGCCGCACCTGGACGGTCTCGGTCCTCGCGGCGAAGCTCGCCGACGAACGCCGCCGCCTCGACGAACTCCAGGCGGGCGACCTCGCGGTCAAGGCCACCTTCGAACTCGGCTACGGCCAGCTCGAACCGGCCCAGGCCCGCGCCTTCCGCCTCCTGGGCCTCGCGGACGGCCCCGACATCTCCCTCGCGGCGGCAGCGGCGGTCCTCGACCTCCCCCTCTGGGACACGGAGGACCTCCTGGAGGCCCTCGTCGACACGTCCCTCCTCGAATCGGCGGCCCCGGGCCGCTACCGCTACCACGACCTGGTCCGCCTCTACGCGCGTGCGTGCGCGGACCGCGACGAACAGCCCCCGTCGGAGAAGGAAGCGGCCCTGTCCCGCCTCCTGGACTTCTACCTCTCGACGGCGGCCCGCGTCTACGCCATCGAACGCCCCGGCGACCGCCTCGTCGACCACCTGGAACCGACCTCCTACGAGGGTCTGACCTTCACGGACCGCCACGAGGCCCAGGACTGGCTCTATGCCGAAGCCAACTGCCTTCTGGCCACGGTCCGCCAGTCCGCCGCCTCCCCGGCCACGCTCCGGCGGGCGGTGGACCTGCTGTGGGCGTCGCTGGACCTCGCGGAGTCGGGCGCGAACTCCAAGGAGTACGAGGCGGTGGCGACGGTGCTGAGGAAGGCGGCGGGGCGCACCGACGACGTACGGACCGAGGGCCGGGCGGCCCTGACCCTGGCGTACGTGCACCACCACCAGGGGCGCTTTGACCGCGCCGAGCAGGAGGCGGAGGAGGTCGTCCGCATGGCCCGGTCCGTCCAGGATCCGCTCCCCACGTGCTGGGCATCGAACGCCAGGGGGGCCATCGCCCTCTACCAGACGCGGTACGAGGACGGGGACAGGCACCTCACCCTGGCCATCGCCGAGTTCCGTGCCGCCGGGGACCGCGCAGGCGAGGCCGCGGCCCTGTGCAACCTCTCCCGTATCCACCTCGCGACGGGCCGACAGGAGGACGCCGTCCGCATGGCCCAGCAAGGGGTGGACATGTACGACGAGATGGGCCACGCCCTCAGGGGTGCGAACGGCCGATACGCCCTCGGCCTCGCGCTCACCGAGAGCGGCCAGCTCCCGGCCGCCGGGCAGCGGCTCCGCGAGGCACTCGACGTCTTCATGGACAGCCGGCAGAGGCTGTGGGAGGGCATGGCGCTCTTCCGCATCGCCGAAGTCGACATCGCCGCCCGCCGGTACGGGGCGGCTGCGGCGAGCGCGGAGAAGGCCCTGACCGTACTCCGCGGCATCGGCGGCGACTGGCGGCGCGGCAACGTCCTCACCGTCCTCGGCCGGGCGCTCCACGGCATCGGACAGTCAGGACGGGCCCAGGTCTGCTGGCAGGAAGCCCTCGACATCTACGAGGAGTTGTCGGTCCCGGAAGCCTCCGAGGTCAGGGCACTTCTGGCGGCGCGAGTGGCCGCCTGACCCCAGGCCTCTCCGGCAGGCGTTCATCATTCGTTTATCGCCCCCCGGCAGAGTTGTCCTCAACGATCCGCCGCGTCGGGGGGCAGACGGGTCGCCGGTGAAGCCGGTCTCCCCGAAGCACTAGGGTGAACGGCCCCAAGGGGCCCGTCCGACCGTCCACGGGGGAACAGCCGGACGGGCTCCACACACCAGCACGCGAAGCCATCCATCAGGAAGGGACCACCATGGGCGACATCGACGCCACGGACCCGATCGTCACGCCGCAGGACCTGCACGCCACCGGCACGGGAAGCGAGCAGATCGTCACCAAGGACCTGCACGCCACGTCCGAGCCCGCGAACGCGATCGCGGACAAGGTCCTGACCCGGGAGAAGCCTCCCGTCGCCACCACCGACGACCTGCACGCGACGTCGGAGCCGGCCAAGTAGACCATTCCCGACGGGGAAAGGCCGCGGCGGCGACTTCGGGGGAGCTGCCGGGGCCCAGGAGGTCCGGTCGACGGGGGAGCACACGGACTCGGGGGACACCCGACGGACCCAGGGGGGATCCGTTCGGGCAGGGACCGTGCGCAACGCGATCGGACCACCGTGAGGAGGGGCCGGGCAGCTGCCCGGCCCCTCCGGTGTGCGCGGACCGGATGTCGGAGCGACCTGACAGATTCTTCCGCCACGGCGCGGCCCTCCTGCCCGCTTCGGCAGGCTGAGGTCGCACTGCACCGCAATCCGGTCTTTGGGAGTTGAACATGACCCGCACGAAGCGGTTCCTGGCGGCAGCCTTCCTCGCCGCCTCCGTCGCCGTCGGCACGACCACGCCTGCTCTGGCGGACATACACGCCACCAGCCACCCGGCGACGGAGAAGGTCGGCATCGACACGAACAGCCCGCACGCGACCTGACCGTCGCCGCACCCGCAGGGGCCTGGACCATGCCGTGGTCCAGGCCCTTGCGTCTGCGCCCGGACGACACACGACCGGCACTCACGCCCCCTCCTCACACCCCTCCCCCACCGGGGCCACGACTCCGCGGGCCACGTGCGTCGTCCAGCGGGCCAGGGCCGTGTCGGGTTCCTGCTTGGCGTAGCGGGTGTAGCCGTCGCCGTAGGCGGGGTCCGTGACGTAGCCGACGACGTAGGTGCGGCCGGGGCGGAGGACGGGGTACAGGGGGTCGTGGCTCGTGTAGCGGCCCAGGGGGTCGCGGCCGACACCCTGACCGAGGGTGAGGGTGGCGGGGACTTCGCCCTTCAGCGCGTGGAGGACGCGGAGGCGGACGCGCTGGATGCCGCCGGGGCCGCCGTCGGTGTCCGGCTCGTAGCCGGTGGTCTCCTCGACGGTGGCGTAGGCGAGGTGGCTCATGGCGGCCGGTACGTACTCGTCGCGGGAGAGGTCGGGGAGGCAGAGGGCGTGCACGGGGGCCGCGCGGACGGTGAAGGCCTCCGCCGCGGCCCATGCGGTGGCGCCGAGGACGAGCGTCCCGGCGAGGGCGAGACCGGCGATCCGCATCCGTTGCATGGTCACTTCCACAGCTTCTTGTAGTTCGCCTCGTCGCGGTGGGTGGGTTCCGTCGGCGGGTGCTCGACGACCTTCGTCCACATCACGGAGGCCCAGGTGTCCGGCTTGTGGCACATGCCCAGGGCGTGGCCGAGCTCGTGGACGGCGACGTGTCGGCGGGAGTCCCGGTCCTTGTAACTGCCGTCCAGGTAGTAGGCGTTCAGGTAGATGTAGTCGACGCCTGCCTTGCCCTGCCAATACCCCGCGTGGCCGTCGGCCTTGGAGTAGTCCCGCCACTCCAGGTCGTTGACGCTGCCCGCGCCGTCCGGGGCGATCGTCACCAGGCCGAGGGACCAGACCCGGTTGGCCCACTTCAGCGGGTCGTTGTACTTGGTGTCGTCCTCCCAGCGCAGCTCCTTGCCGTCCACGCTGGAGTCCCCCCGCGTCTCCGACTCGCCGCGTACGCACGGCGCCGGGTCGACGGCGGCCGCAGCGCCGTGCGGGCTGAGCAGGAGGCCCGACGCCAGGACCACGGCCGCCGTGAGGGAACCGGCTGCCTTCATGGGGTGCTCCTCGCGCGTTCGCGGACCGGGCTTCGGAGCGTAACCGCAGGTCCAGGGCCCGAGGTGCGGGATTCGCCCGAGGTCACCCGGCCGGGCGAGCGCCCACCGGGAAGCGGGCGGCCGCCGGGGAGTCGGGGTCCGGGTGGCGGGTCGTGCGGGAGGAGGCCGGGGTCGTCGTGCTCGTGCGTCAGCGGGCGTAGGAGCCGAGGCCGACCAGGCAGTACACGTACTCGCTCATGACGGCGCCGTTCATCGTGTACCGGTGCGAGAAGGCGTACTGCGTCTTGGGGTTGGCGTTGCACTTGTTCATGTCGGAGGTGAAGGGGAAGGTCTGGATGACCTTGTAGTGGGCGTCGGAGGCCGAGCAGGAGACCTCCTCGACGTCCTCGACGCTCTGCGCCGTCTCGGAGTCGGGCAGTCGGCCGTTGAGGCAGGTGCCCTTCTCGAACGGGTCGGGCTCCTCCTCCGTGGGCGCGGCGGTCGCGGTGGGGTCGAGGTCGAGGCTCGGGAACGGCGAGACCGAGAACGTCGGGATCGGGCCCGGGCCCCTGGAGCCGGCCGCGTCCTTGTCGTCGTCGTTCAGGAGGAACGAGCCGCCGACCAGCGCGCCGATCACGATCAGCGGGACCAGGCAGCCCAGGACTCCGGACTTCTTTCCGCCGGTGACGGTGATCCGCACGTACACCGTGTCGTTGCCGAGCCGCGCCGGGACGAGGTCGCCGTTCCGGCAGGGCGGGACGGTGAGCTGCATGGGGCCCGTCGGCAGGTTGACCGGGATGACGACGCCGGTGGCGGCCTGCTGCGGGGTGAGGGTGAGGCGGATCTCTTGCGTCGACACCGGCTGCTCCTGGAGGAGGGGGCGGGCGGGGTAGGGGGAGCGTACGACTGCCCGTATGACGTGTACACGTAGGGGGTTGGTTGCATCGCCCGATCGGTCTCCTTGCCTGTGGGCGTGGGGAGTCGGCCGCAGCGACCTGACCTCCCCGCGTTCCCCTCACCCCGTCGACGCCCTCGCCCTCAGCTCCCCCTTCACCACCTTCCCGCTCGCGTTCCTCGGCAGCTCCGCCACGAACTCGATCTCCCTCGGCACCTTGTAGTTCGCCATCTCCCGCCGCGACCACGCGATCAGGTCGTCCGCCGTCACCCGCGCCCCCGCCCTCCGCACCGCGAAGGCCTTGCCGACCTCGCCGAGCCTCGGGTCGGGGATGCCGACGACGGCGACGTCCGCGATGTCGGGGTGGAGGCCCAGGAGTTGCTCGATCTCCGCCGGGTAGGCGTTGAAGCCGCCGACGATGAACATGTCCTTCAGTCGGTCCGTGATGCGGAGGTTGCCGGCCTCGTCGAGGACGCCGATGTCGCCGGTGTGGAGCCAGCCGTCCCCGTCGATCGCCGCCGCCGTCGCCTCCTCGTCCTCGAAGTAGCCGCGCATGACGTGGTGGCCCCGGACGAGGACCTCGCCGGTGGGCGAGAGGCGGACCTCGGTGTCCGGGATCGGGCGGCCGGAGGTGGTGGCGACGGTCTCGTCCGGGTCGTCGCGGCGGCACATCGTGACGATGCCGCTCGCCTCGGAGAGTCCGTACGCCGTGAGGACCGTGCCGACGCCAAGCTCCGTGCGGAGCCGCTCGACGAGCCGGAGCGGGACCACGGCCGCGCCCGTGACGACGAGCCGGAGCGTGGAGAGGTCGTGGGCCGCGCGGGCGGGGTGGTCCAGGAGCGACTGGTGGAGGGTGGGCGGGCCGGGCAGGACCGTGACGCGCTCGGCGGCGATGTTGGCGAGGACGGTGTCCACGGTGAAGACGGGCTGCGGGACGATCACCGCGCCGCGCATGAGGCAGGCGAGGATCCCGGCCTTGTAGCCGAAGGTGTGGAAGAAGGGGTTGACGACGAGGTAGCGGTCGCCTTCGCGGAGTCCGGCGAGCTCGGACCAGACGGCGTAGCAGCGCAGGGTCTGGGCGTGGCCGATGACGGCGCCCTTCGGCCGGCCGGTGGTGCCCGAGGTGTAGATGATGTCGGAGGGGTCGGAGGGGTCGATCGCGTCGGCCCGCGCGCGGACGCGGGCCTGCGGGATCCGGTCGCCCTCGGCGAGGAAGGCCTTCCAGGTCGTCCATCCCGCCTCGTCGGGCGCGGTGTCGCCGAGGACGACGACCTTCTCCAGGTCGGGGAGTTCGACGCCCGAGCGGCGCAGGGAGGCGACGTACGAGGTGCCGAGGAAGGTGCCGGTGACGAAGAGCAGGCGGGCCCGGGAGCTGCGGAGGACGTAGGCGGCCTCGGTGCCCTTGAAGCGGGTGTTCAGGGGGACGAGGACGGCTCCGGCGGTGACGGCGCCGAGCGCGGAGACGATCCAGTCGAGGGTGTTGGGGGCCCAGACCGCGACCCGGTCCCCCGCCCGTATCCCGGTGGCGAGACAGGCCGCGGCGGCCCGCTCGACGCGCTCGCCGAGCTCCGCGTACGTGATGCGGACGCGTCCGTCGACGACGGCCTCCCGCTCCCCGTACCGCCCGGCTGCCGCCCGTACGAGCCCGGGGATCGTGCCCCATTCGAGGTCGCCGCGCATGTCACCGTACATCTCCACCTCCGGCGCTCCACTCCGCCCGCTCCCGTGAGCTGACTATCCGTCAGATTAGTTGTAACCTGACGCGCTGTCAGTAGCGTTGCCACTCCGGGAGGTTGTCTTGCTCAAGGACGCCACGGCCATCGTCGGGATCGGACAGACCGACTTCGCCAAACAGCTCCCCGAGAGCGAGAAGACCCTCGCCTGCCGGGCGATCCTCGCCGCCCTCGACGACGCCGGGATCGACCCCTCCGAGGTCGACGGCTTCGCCTCCTACACGATGGAGGAGACCGACGAGGTCGAGGTCGCCAAGGCCATCGGCGCCGGCGACGTCACCTTCTTCTCCAAGGTCGGCTACGGCGGCGGCGGCTCCTGCGCCACCGTCGGCCACCTCGCCGCCGCCGTCGCCACCGGCCAGGCCGGCGTCGGCGTCGCCTGGCGCTCCCGGAAGCGCGGCAGCGGCCCGCGGCCCTGGACCAACACCGCCGCCCAGCTCGCCACCCCCGGCCAGTGGACCCGCCCCTTCGGGCTGCTCCGCCCCGCCGACGAGATCGGCATGCTCGCCCGCCGCTACATGCACGAGTACGGCGCCACCCGCGACCACCTCTTCAACGTCGCGCTCGCCTGCCGCAACCGCGCCAACCAGAACCCCGCCGCGATCATGTACGAGCGCCCGCTGACCCGCGAGATGTACATGACCTCCCGCTGGATCAGCGAACCCCTCTGCCTCTTCGACAACTGTCTGGAGACCGACGGGGCACTGGCCTGCGTCATCGTCTCCGCCGAGCGGGCCCGCGACTGCCGGCGCAAGCCGGTGTACGTGCACTCCGCAGCCCAGGGCCTGCCCGCCCAGCACCACGGCATGGTCAACTACTGGAACGACGACCCGCTCTCCGGACCCGCCTGGACCGCCGCCCGACACCTCTGGAAACAGGCCGACTTCGGCCCCCAGGACGTCGACGTCGCCCAGATCTACGACGCCTTCACCCCGCTCGTCCCGCTCTCCCTGGAGGGCTACGGCTTCTGCGGGCGCGGCGAGGGCGCCGCGTTCACCGAGGGCGGCGCCCTGGAGATCGGCGGCCGGCTGCCCCTCAACACCGGCGGCGGCGGCCTCTCCGAGGCGTACGTCCACGGCTTCAACCTCATCAACGAGGGCGTGAAGCAGCTCCGCGGCACCTCCACCGCCCAAGTACCCGACGCCGCCACCTGCCTGGTCACGGCCGGCGAGGGCGTCCCCACCTCCGCGATCCTCCTTCGAGCCTGAGGAGCCGAGACCGATGCCGATGCTGACACCCGTCGCCGACGAGGACGGCGCTCCCTTCTGGGAGTACGCCGCCCGGGGCGAGCTCCGCGTCCAGGCCTGCGCGGCCGCCGGCTGCGGCGAGCTCCGCTTCCCGCCCCGGCCCTGCTGCCCGCACTGCCGCTCCTTCGACAGCGAGTGGCGGCTCATGTCCGGACGCGGCCGGATCTGGTCGTACGTCCTGCCCCACCCGCCGCTCCTGCCCGACTACGCCGCCCAGCCCGGGTACAACGCGGTCCTCGTCGAACTGGCCGAGGCCCCCCGCATCCGCCTCGTCGGCAATGTTGTCGCCGCCCCCGACGCCCCCCTGAACTCGGTCGACGCGGGTCGGCTGCGCATCGGCGCCCCGGTGAAGGTCGCCTTCGCCGAGGTCGACGGCGTCACCGTCCCCCGCTGGCTCCTGGAGCGCGGATGAGCACCCCCGGCACCCCGAGCATCACGGGTACTCCCGGCACCCCGGGCACCCCGGGCACCACCGGCACCACTGGCACCCCGGGCATCACGGTCGAGCGCGACAAGGAGACCGGGGTCGCCGTCGTCACCCTCGACCGGCCCGAGAAGCACAACTCCCTCACCCTCGACATGGCCCGCGAGCTCGCCGCCGTCTGGCGGGGCTTCCGCTACGAGGACGAGATCCGGGCGATCGTCGTCACCGGGGCCGGCGGGCGGGCCTTCTGCACCGGGATCGACCGGGACGCCGTCGGGAACATCCCGCAGCCCTCCTCCCCGTACACGATCGACGACCCCCTCCTCACGATCGGCCCCAAGGCGAACGACCTGTGGAAGCCGGTGATCGCCGCCGTCGAGGGCATGGCCTGCGGCGGGGCCTTCTACCTGCTCGGCGAGGCCGAGTTCCTGATCGCCGGCGAGGGCGCCACCTTCTTCGACCCGCACACCACCTACGGGATGGTCAGCGCCTTCGAGACCATCCACATGGCGCAGCGGATGCCGTACGGGGAGATCGCCCGGATGGCCCTGATGGGCAGCGCGGAACGGACCTCGGCCCGGCGCGCGTACGAGACGGGCCTCGTCTCCGAGCTGACCCCGGCCGGCGGGGCCCTGGAGGCCGCCCGTCAGGCCGCCGCCGTCATCGCCGCGCACCCGACCGAGGCCGTCCAGGGCACGGTCCGGGCGCTCTGGTCGGTCACCGAGGCGTCCCGCACCCCGGCCCTGGCCCACGCGCCGCACCTGGTGACCCTGGGAAACCTGCCGCCGGAGCGTCAGGCGGGGCTGTTCACGGGGCGGGGGAAGGGGTACCGGACGCGGTAGGCGTCGCGGTGGTCTCCTGCTTGCGCACGTCGTAGATCCAGCAGTTCTTCACCTGGCCGACGGCCTTCGGGGTCTTCATCGCGACCTCGAAGGTCTTCGTCTCGTAGCTCCCGACGGTGACGACGGTCTCCGCCGAGTCCACCGCCGTGCCCGAGGCGCCCTTGAACTCCAGGGTGATCGTGTACGTGCCGGCGAGCGCGTCGTGCGAGGTGATCTTCAGGGTCGCCGTGGTGTCCGCCTTGCGGGCGGGCTTGCCCTTCCGCTTCTTCCGGGCGGGCTTCACGCAGTCGACCACGACGACCTCGATCCGCGACGTCGCCGAGGTGGGGCTGGGCGAGGCCGTGGCCGTGGAGCCGCCCGAGCCGCTGTAGTCGTCGTTGCTCTTCTCGTCGCTGGAGCAGCCGCCGCCCGAGTCGTCGTCGGAGCCCGAGTGGCTCCGGCTCTTGCCGCTCTTGCTCTTCCCGCTGCCGCCGCCGCTACTGCTGCCGTGGCCGGTGTGGAAGCCGGTCAGCGCGAGCACCACCACCGTGAGCGTCGCCGCCATCTTCAGGCGCGTGCGCACCATCGGTCCTCCCTGTGCTGTCGTGTCCGCGCCACATCCTAGGGGGCGTCCCGGACCGGCACGGATCCGGATCCGATCCGGATCCGTGCCGCATGGCGGCCCCTGCGCACCGGGCGTAGCGTCGGGAGCGAGAGCCGGACCGTCAAGGAGGCCGATCGATGATCCGTAATGTCGTCGGCTCGGTCCTGGCCCTCGCCGGAGCGACGGCCGCCGTCTGGAGCCCCTTCCGTGCCTGGTACGACGGCCGTCACGGACGCGATTACGCCATCGACGAGCTGTTCACGGGCATCACGGACGCGAAGGCCGAGGTCATCGGCTCGATCCTGCTGCCCTTCGCCTTCGCCGCCCTGCTCACCTTGGTCGGCGTCGTCCTGCGCTCCCGGCTGCTCGTCGCCCTCGCGGGACTCGTCGTCCTCGGCTTCACCGTCTTCTGGATGGTGCGGGTCGGCCAGGCCGAGGGCAGCCTCGTGGTCTCCGGCGACGGCCGCGGCCTGGGCGACGGCGTCGCGAACGCCTTCGGCGGCGGGGTCCTGCTGCTGCTCGGCGCGCTCGTCATGTCGGGCCGGACCCGGATGCACCGGGTGGACCGGGTGGACCGTACGGACCACGAGCCGCGGCCCACCCACCCCACGCTGGACGGGCCGCCGGTCGGCGACATCGGCGACGAGCCGCAGCGGCATCCGCAGGACTCGCCCCCGTACGCCGCTCCGACCCAGTCCTACGACGTGCCGACCTGGGATCCGGACCGGGACGGCCCCCCGCCGCGTTAGCGGGGAGCGGACCCCCGTCCCGTGGCCGTGCCCTTCACCGCGTCGAGCGCGTACACGCAGCGGTCCTTGCTGCACGCGTACACGACTCCGCCCTTCACCACCGGCGAGCCGGTGATCTCGCCGCCCGTCGCGAGCTTCCAGCGCAGCTGCCCGCCGGTCGCGTCCAGGGTGTACAGGACGTGGTCGGCGGAGCCGAAGTGGACCCGTCCGTCGGCGACGACCGGGGAGCCGACGAGCTCGCCGCCCGCCGCGAACCGCCACCTCGGGGTGCCGGTGACCGCGTCGAGCGTGTAGAGCGCGCTGCCGCTGCCGACGTGGACGTTGCCGTCCGCGACCAGCACCGGCTCGGCCGACTGGCGCGGCTCGGTCGCGATCCGCCACCGGTCCTGGCCGGTCGTGGCGTCGAGCGCGTACACCGTGCCGAGGTGGTCGGAGAGGTACACCCCGCCGCCCGTGACGGCCGGTCCCGGCGCGAACGCGGGCGGGGAGAGGAAGACGGCGGGCGCCTCGAAGTGCCAGCGGACGTGCCCGGCGGCGATGTCGATCGACAGGACGCGGGTGCCGGCGGAGACGTAGACGCAGCCGTCCTCGGCCGGGGCGACCCGGACTGGCACGTTGGCGCAGGAGGCGGCGTCGCCGACCGGGTACGACCAGCGCTCCACCCCCGTACGGGCGTCGAGGGCCTGGAGCCGGGCGTCCCGCCAGACGTACACGGTGTCGCCGTGCACGGCGGGCCCCGCCTCCGGGGTCTCGAAGTCGGTCTGGGCGCCGGTGATCTCCCACAGCTTGGCGCCGTTGGAGGCCTCCCAGCCCTGGACCCCGCCGCCGCGCGTCCCGGTGACGACCGTGCCCCGGTCGACCCGGAGGGAGTACACCCAGGCGTCCGTGTGCAGCCGCCAGCGCTCGCTGCCGTCGGTCGCGTCGAGCGCGTAGAGCGTGGGTCCGTCGGAGGCGTGGATACGGCCCGCGGCGACGGCCATCGACCAGGCCACGTCCCGGGTCTTGAACTGGCGCCGGCCGCTCCCGGTGTCCAGGGCGTGCACCTCGAAGGAGGTCACGTAAAGCAGGTCGCCGTCGACGACCGGGGTGCCCCACACGTCGTTCGACATCCGGAAGCGCCAGGGCCGCCAGGGGCCCGGCTCCGCCGGCGGGGCCGGCTCGGCGCCCTGGGAGGGGACGGGGACCGGGCGGGAGCCGGGCAGCGGGCCGGGCTCGGCGCCGTGCGCGCCGCCCGCGGGCGGCCGGATCCAGCCGGTCGCCGGGCCCGCGTCGGCGCTCCGGCCGACGGCGAGCGCGGCCCGGGTGTCGGAGACCCGCGGGCCGGGTCCGATCGGCACGGTGGCGCCGCCGAGCCGGACGGGGCCGCCGGCGCTCTCGGCGGGACCGGCGTGCCGTCCGCCGAGGTGCGCGGGCTCGGGCTGCCGGCCGCCGCCGACGTGCGAGGGCTCGGGCTGCCGGCCGGCGGGGCCGGGCTCCGGGGAGCGCGGGTCGCCGGACCAGTCGGCGGGCTCGCGGGGCGGGCGCGGCGGCATCGGCGGCGCGGTCGGCCCGGGGGCGGAGCGGCCGCCGTTGCGGCGGATCTCGATCATCTCGGTGGCGCTGCGGGGCAGCCAGGCCGAGGCCGTGCCGCTGTCGTCGCTGCCGGGACCGAAGAGGTGCGGGGCGAGCTGGGCCTGGAGGTCGGCCGGGCTGGGCCGGCGGGTGACGTCCATCTGCATGCAGGAGTCGATGAGGGGCCGCAGCTCCTCGGGCAGGCCCTCCAGGTCGGGGCCCTCGCGGAGCAGCATGAAGACGGTCTCGACCGGGTTGGCGCCGTGGAAGGGCGCGTGGCCGGTGGCGGCGAAGACCAGCATCGAGCCCAGCGAGAAGACGTCGCTCGCGCCGGTGACGCTGCGCGAGTCGCGGGCCTGCTCGGGCGACATGTAGGCGGGGGTGCCGACGGCGACATTGGTCATGGTCAGGCGCGTGTTGGAGACGCCCGACGCGATGCCGAAGTCGATCACCCGGGGGCCGTCCTCGACGACGAGGACGTTGGACGGCTTGAGGTCGCGGTGGACCAGGCCCGCTCCGTGGATGGACTGGAGGGCCTCGGCGACACCGGCCGCGAGCCAGCGGACGGCCTGGGCCGGGAGCGGCCCGCACTCGTTCACTATCTCTTCGAGGGAGGGCGCCGGGACGTAGGCGGTGGCCAGCCAGGGCACGGCGGCGCGCGGGTCGGCGTCCACCACGGCGGCGGTGTAGAAGCCCGAGACCGCCCGGGCGGCCTCCACCTCCCGCGTGAAGCGAACCCGGAACAGCTGGTCCTCGGCGAGCTCCGTGCGCACGGTCTTGATCGCCACGCGCCGGCCCGAGGCCGAGCGCGCGAGATAGACCAGGCCCATTCCGCCCGCGCCGAGCCGGCCCAGCACCTCGAAGGGCCCGATACGTCTCGGGTCGTGCTGCGTCAGCTGTTCCACTTGCCTGCCACCTCCCCGTACGGGCCATGAGGGTACGGCCCCGTGGCCCTGATTCTTCCTGTCCGAGGGCCCGGTTGCGAACCCGGGGGCGGATCGGGGTGTCGCCCGTTCGGTTTCCATGAATGCGAGTGAGTGTTCGAGATGTCGCTTGTTGTGGTGTACATGTGCGGTAGCGGCGCGTTTGTACGGATGCTGGTGGCACGGTGGGCGGCGTGAAGCTCACGGTGCGGAGACGACAGCGCCCGGCGCGTCTACGGACGGTGACGGCTGGGGTCTCCGACCACGGGACACCCGAGGCGGGTCTGCATGCCTGACTCCGCTCTACGGGCGATCGAGCCGTCCTACGTGCCCCCGGGGTCGTCAGGTGTGACGATCCGCACTCGACTCAAAGGCCTTACGCCCGAGGACGAACGGATGCTTGAGCTCGTGGGCGCAACGGGCGACCAGCGTCCCCCACACCGTTCGGGGCACGCGACTGAGCACGAGCCCTGGCAACAGGAACAGCTCCCGCTCGGTCCCTAGGGACGGTGTCACAGGTCATATCGGTCCGGCAGTCCGGCCCGATGCGGGGTGCGCCGGGGCCCCCGGTCCGTGCGGATCGGGGTGGATCAGGGCGTATCGGCGGGTTCGGCGAGGACGGCGAAGCGGGCGCCCTGGTTGTCGTGGAGGACGGCGATGCGGCCGTGCGGGGTGTCGAAGGGCGGGGTGGCGACCCGGCCGCCGAGCCGGATGGTGGTCGCGCAGGCCTCGTCGCAGTCCTCGACGACGAAGTAGACGAGGACGTGGCCGGGCATCTCGGCGGGGAAGTCGTCGGTGATGACGGCCCGGCCGCCGAAGGCGGTGTCGTCGCCGGGGCGGGAGCCGGGGGGCGACCAGACGCGGTAGTCGAAGCCGGCCTTCCTGCCCTCCTCGTCGGCGTCGGCCTGGCGGCCGAGGTAGCCGAAGACGGTGGCGTAGAAGGTGTCGACGGCGTCCGGCCGGCGTGTGTACACCTCCATCCAGCAGAAGGCGCCGGGCTCGTTCGTCTTCTCGAAGCCGTCGTCGTCGCCGGACTGGCGGAGTCCGAAGACGGCGCCGCCGGGGTCGGCGGCGAGCGCGAGGACGCCGAACGGGCCGACGGGGTACGGCTCCATGACCATCTGCCCGCCGGCGGCCTTGATCCGCTCGGCGAGGGTGCCGGCGTTCTCGGTGGCGAGGTAGAGGGTCCAGGTGGTGGGCATGCGGCCGTCCCGCTTGGGGAGGAGCCCGGCGACCCGGCGCCCGTCGAGGAGGGCTTCGTCGCGGTCGGGGTCGAAGGTCCAGCCGAAGAGCTCGCCGTAGAAGCGCTTGCCCGCCTCGAGATCGGGGAGCTGCGCGTCCACCCAGCAGGGGGTGCCCTCAGTGCGTACGGCCATGGTTCCACGCTAGGTCGGCGGAGGAGCTCCCGCACGCCCTGACATGCGAACATAAAGGCGATATATGGGGCTGGAACCCTTGCGGCGCTTGAGTTGTCCACCGAAGTTGTCCACAGGCTGTTCATAAGCCTATTCGGGTGCGGGGCTCCCCCCGGCGGGCCCCCGGCCGGCCCGACGGCATCACGGCGGCTCCGTCACCCTGGCTTGAACCCGACCCCGCCCCCCGAGCCGCACACCCGTCCCGACCTCCCGGAACAGGGCCGCACCCCATTTGCAGTCGGCCGAATCGCGCGCCGATCACCCCTCGGTAAGCTGACGGCATGACAGGACAAGTACGCACCGTCGACGGCCGCGTGGCCGGACGACGCGGTCAGGCGACGCGGCAGAAGCTGCTCGACTGCCTCGGTGAGATGCTCAGCTCCTCGCCCTACCGGGACGTCAAGGTCATCGATGTGGCCCGGAAGGCGGGTACTTCACCCGCGACGTTCTATCAGTACTTCCCGGACGTCGAGGGTGCGGTTCTCGAGATCGCGGAGGAAATGGCCAAGGAGGGCGCCGGGTTGACCGAGCTGGTCTCCGGCCGCTCCTGGGTCGGCAAGGCCGGCTGGCAGACCTCCGAGGAACTCGTCGAAGGCTTCCTGGACTTCTGGCGCAAACACGACGCGATCCTCAGGGTCGTCGACCTCGGCGCCGCCGAGGGCGACAAGCGGTTCTACAAGATCCGCATGAAGATCCTGAACTCGGTCACCAACTCCCTCACGGACGCGGTGAAGGAGCTCCAGTCCAAGGGCAAGGTCGACAAGGAAGTCAACCCGGCCGCCATGGCGGGCTCCCTGGTGGCGATGCTGGCCTCGGTCGCCGGCCACCAGAAGGGCTTCCAGACCTGGGGTGTCAAGCAGGCCGAACTCAAGCCGAACCTCGCCCTCTTGGTCCACCTGGGCATCACCGGCAAGAAGCCGACCAGATAGCCCCTCCCCCGCCCCTCCTTCCCCGTCCTGTCGTCGACGCCGACGGCGGTCCCGCTCCGCCCCCACGGAGCGCAACCGCCGTCGGCGTCGCCGTTTCCCCCTGCCCCCGGCCCCTCGCTCTCCTGCGCCCCCGGCGTTCAGCGGCGGGTCAGCGGCGGGTGCGGGTCAGCGGCGGGTCAGGCGGAAGAGCCTGATCTCCCGCTCGATCCGCTGCTGGTACGTGGCGTACGGCGGCCAGAACTCGAGCGCCGCCTTCCAGGCCGCCGCCCGCGCCTCCCCCGCGAGGAGCTCCGCCCGTACGGGGATGTCCTGGCCCCGCCAGTTGACCTCGGCGTCCGGATGGGCGAGCAGGTTCGCCGTCCAGGCCGGGTGGCCCGGACGGCCGAAGTTGGAGCCGATGAGCAGCCAGCCGCCGTCCGGCTCCGGCATGCAGGCGAGCGGCGTCACCCGGGGCTGCCCGCTCTTCGCACCTCGGGCGGTGAGGATCACCCCCGGCAGCATCCGGGCGCTGAGCAGGACCTTTCCCCGCGTCAGCCGGTGCACGGTCTTGTCCATCACCGGGATGACGTGCGGGGCGATCCGGGCGAAAGTCCTCGTCGAGGACACCTTCTGCATCAGTCTCACGCCGACGGGCATCTACGCCGCCACCTCTCCGAAGAGTCCGGTCCGTTCCGCCGCCCGGGCGCGCAGGCGCCGGGCGGGCCCGAAGAGCAGTTCGTCGGAGGCGGCCCGCTGGAAGTAGAGCTGCGCCTCGCCGCCGGAGAAGGTGCCGGCGTCGCCGTCGAGCCGGACGCACTCGCCCGCCGTGGCGCGCAGCGCCTCCAGGGCCTGGGCGAGTGCGAGCGGCCCGCACTCCGACCCGGGCTCGCGGGCGGCGGAGTACGTGAGGGAGCGGGCGGCCTCGACCTGGACGTAGAGGGCGGCGAGCGTGCCCTTGACCGCCAGGAGGGCGCCCTCGGACCGGCCGGAGCGCTCGCGCGCACCCAGATGGGCGATGGTCCGGTCGAGTACGGATCCGGCCGCGCCGACCGCCTCGGCGGCGAGCAGTACGGCGGCGGTGCGGCCGGTGGTGGCGAGCGCGCCAAGGACGTCGGCCGGTTCCTCGCCGAGGAGTTCGGCCTCGGCGTCCCGGAGTTCGACGACGGCCTGCGGGCGGGTGGGGTCGAGGACGCTCCGCCGGGTCCGTACGAGCCCGGGGGCCCCGTCGCCCCGTCCCCGTCCCCGTACGAGGAAGAGGAGCGTGCGGCTGCGGGCGAAGCCGCCGGTGTGGGCGGCGACGAGCAGCAGGTCCGCGCTGTGGCCGTCGAGGACCTGGGTGGCCTCTCCGTACAGCCGCCAGCCCGCGCCCCCGTCCCCGGCCCCGGCTTCATCCGTGGCGCGCGCCTGGATCCCGCCCGCCCGGCCGCCGCCCGACCAGTCCTCCGCCGTGTTGTCGCCCGTCAGACCGAGGGCGAGCGTGAGGGAGCCGCCCGGGACGGCGAGGGCGCAGGTCAGGCTCCCGTCGGCGATGCGCGGGAGGAGTTCGGCGCGCTGGTCGGGGGTGCCGAGTGCCGCGATGAGCGGGGCGGCGAGCACGGCGGTGGCGAGGAGCGGGGAGGGGGCGAGGGCGCGGCCGGTCTCCTCGCAGGCGAGGGCGAGTGCGGCGGGCCCGTGGCCGGCGCCTCCGTACTGCTCGGGGAGGGCGAGTCCGGCGAGGCCGAGCGTGCCGGACAGTCGGGCCCAGAGCTCGGTGTCGTACCCCTCGGGTGTGGCGGTGGCCTCGCGGTTCTCCCGTGGCCCTGCCCGTTCGGTGAGCAGGTCCCGCAGGGTGTGGCGGATCTCCTGCTGGATCTCCTGCTGCTCCTCGGTGAGCGCGGCGGCGAGCGCTGCGGTGTCGGCGGCGTCCATGGAGCTCCCTCCGTATCTGACGGTGCGTCATGCTAGGGCTGTACAGTGCCGGTTGCCCAGAGAAGCGCCGGTCCCGATTGACTGAATCTGATGTACCGTCAGATTTATGCCTGCCACTCCACGCAGCCCCCGCCGCGTCGCCGTCGTCGGCGTCTCCCTCTCCGACTGCGGCCGCGTCGACGAGGCCACTCCGTACGCCCTCCACGCCCAGGCCGCCCGGCGCGCCCTCGCGGACAGCGGCCTCGACCGCTCCCTGATCGACGGCCTGGCCTCGGCGGGGCTCGGCACCCTCGCCCCGGTCGAGGTCGCCGAGTATCTGGGCCTCCGCCCCCGCTGGGTGGACTCGACCGCCGTCGGCGGCGCCACCTGGGAGGTCATGGCCGCGCACGCCGCCGACGCGATCGCCGCCGGCCACGCTAACGCCGTCCTGCTCGTGTACGGCTCGACCGCCCGCGCCGACATCCGGGCCCGGCGCAGGACCGCGAACCTCTCCTTCGGCGCGCGCGGCCCGCTCCAGTTCGAAGTCCCCTACGGGCACACCCTGATCGCCAAGTACGCGATGGCCGCCCGGCGTCACATGCACGAGTACGGGACGACCCTGGAGCAGCTCGCCGAGGTCGCCGTCCAGGCGCGGGCGAACGCGGCGCTCAACCCCGAGGCGATGTTCCGGGACCCGATCACCGTCGACGAGGTCCTGGACGGGCCGATGATCGCGGACCCCTTCACCAAGCTGCACTGCTGCCTGCGCAGCGACGGCGGCTGCGCGGTGCTGCTCGTCGCCGAGGAGTACGTCCAGGACTGCCGGACCGAGCCCGTCTGGGTCCTCGGCACGGGCGAACACGTCTCGCACACCACGATGTCGGAGTGGGAGGACTTCACGGTCTCCCCGGCGGCGGTCAGCGGCCGGCTCGCCTTCGAGCGGGCCGGGGTGACCCCGGCCGACGTCGATCTCGCCGAGGTCTACGACGCCTTCACCTACATGACGCTGGTGACCCTGGAGGACCTGGGCTTCTGCGCGAAGGGCGAGGGCGGCGCGTTCTTCGCGGACAAGGGCCGCCTCCCGGTGAACACGGACGGCGGCGGCCTCTCGGCCTGCCATCCGGGGATGCGCGGCCTCTTCCTGCTGGTGGAGGCGGTGCGGCAACTACGCGGGGAGGCGCCGGGACTTCAGGTGCGCCGGCCGGACGGCTCGCTCCCGCGGGTGGCGGTGGCCTCGGGGACGGGGGGCTGGTTCTGCTCCTCGGGGACGGTGGTCCTGGGCCGCGACTGACCCGGGCCGCCCCCCTCCCAAGAATCTATACAGCCGTCATAGACAAGCGTGTAGGACATCCGTATAGTCATCGGTGCGGGCAAGGGGAGGCCCGCACCACCCGACAAGGAGTCCTGCCATGAGCAGCACCACGCACACCGCCGCCCGCACCGTCCTCATCTCCGGCGCCTCCGTCGCCGGCCCCGCCCTCGCCCTCTGGCTGCACCGCTACGGCTTCGCCCCCACCGTCGTCGAGCGCGCCCCCGAACTGCGCACCGGCGGCTACAAGGTCGACATCCGCGGCACCGCGATCGAGGTCTGCCGGCGGATGGGCATCCTCGACGAGATCCGCGCCAAGTCCACGGACATGCGCGGCGGTTCGTACGTCGACGACGCCGGCCGCACCATCGGCGAGCTGCCCGCCGACATCTTCGGCGGACGCGTCGAGGAGGACGACGAGATCATGCGCGGCGACCTCGCCCGCATCCTCTACGACCGGACCCGCGACGACGTCGAGTACCTCTTCGACGACTCGATCGCCGAACTCGACGAATACACCGAGGGCGGTGGGGGCGTCACGGTCACCTTCGACAGCGGCACAGTCCGCCGCTTCGACCTCGTCGTCGGCGCGGACGGACTGCACTCGAACACCCGGCGCCTGGTCTTCGGCGAGGAGGAGCGCTTCAAGCGCCACCTCGGCGCGTACATCTCCATCTTCACCGCCCCCAACCACCTGGGCCTGGACCGCTGGGAGACGTACCACGCCATCCCGAAGAAGCTGCTCTGCGTCTACAGCTCCTCCGGCGAGACCGACGCCAAGAACCTCTTCATCTTCTCCGCACCCGAGGACGTCCCCTACGACCTCCGGAACGTCACCGACCAGAAGCGCCTGCTCGCCGACACGTTCGCGGGCGACGGCTGGGAGGTCCCCCGGCTCCTCGGCCACGCGGCCGACGCCGACGACTTCTACCTCGACTCCATGTCCCTCGTCGAGATGGACCGCTGGTCACGGGGGCGCGTCGTCCTCCTCGGCGACGCCGCCCACTGCTCCTCCCCCGCCTCCGGCCAGGGCACCGGCCTCGCCCTCACCGGCGCGTACATCCTGGCGGGCGAACTGGCCCGCGCCGGCGGCGACCACACCGTGGCCTTCGCCCGCTACGAGGAGCGGATGCGGCCGGGCGTGGAGCAGAACCAGAAGATGGCCGAAGGCTTCGTCAAGGAGATGACCGTCGGTTCGAAGTGGAAGATCGCCCTGCGCATGCTCATGGTGCGGACCCTGCCGAAGACCCCCTGGAAGAACCTCATCGCGAAGAAGATCCGTGACGGGATCCAGTCGGCGGCCAACGCGGTCCCGATCGAGGACTACGCAGCCCCGACCGCGACGCCGAACGCCGCGACCGCCGCCCCGACCACCACGCCGAACGCCGCGCCCACCACCCCTCCGGCCACCGACGAGGGCACCCCGCGCCCTACCGTGACCGCATGACCGACTTCCAGCACGCCCTCCACTCCCTCCGGGTCTGGGACACCGAGCTCCCCACCTTCGACCCGGCGGGCGCCCCGCCCGAACCCCTCGCCCTCTTCCACGACTGGTTCACCGAGGCGGTCGCGGCCGGCCAGACCGAGCCGCACACCCTCTCCCTCGCCACCGTGGACGAGGACGGCAGGCCCGACGTCCGTACGGTGATGCTCCACGACGCCGACGAGCGCGGCTGGCACTTCGCCTCGCACGCCACCAGCGCCAAGGGCCGCCAGCTCGCCGCCCGCCCCGAGGCCGCCCTCGGCTTCTACTGGCCGGCCCGGGGCCGCCAGGTCCGGATCCGGGGCCACGTCACCACCGCCACCCCCGAAGAGGCGTACGAGGACCTCCACGCCCGCACCACCGGCGCCCTCGCCTCGGCGCTCGTCGGCCGGCAGAGCGAGGTCCTGGACTCCCCCGAGACCCTCGCCGAGGCGAGCGCGGCCGCCTGGCGCCGGGCCGAGGCCGAACCGGCCGCCCACGCCCCCACCTGGACCCTCTATGTGGTCGAACCGGCCGAGGTCGAGTTCTTCCAGGGCGACGAGCGCCGCCGCCACCTCCGCCTCCGCTACCGCCGCGACCCGGCGACGAGCACCGGCTGGATCCGCGAACTGCTCTGGCCCTGAGGCCGACACACAGCGGACGGCACCCCTCAGGGGGTGCCCCCCACACTCCCCGCGCCGCCCCCCGCCCCGTACATCTCGTCGATCTCCCGCGCGAAGTCCCGCAGCACCGCCCGCCGTTTGAGCTTCAGCGACGGGGTCAGATGCCCGGACCTCTCCGAGAACTCGGTCGTCAGGAGCCGGAAGGAGCGGATCGACTCCGCCCGCGAGACCAGCCGGTTGGCATCGTCCACCGCCCGCTGGACCGCCGCCAGCAGCTCCTCGTCCCCGGTCAGCTCGAAGAGCGCCAGATGGTCCTTGTGCCGCATCCGCCGCCAGTGCGCCAGGCCCTCGTGGTCGAGGGTGATCAGGGCCGTGACGTACGGACGGTCGTCGCCCACGACCATGCACTGGGAGACCAGCGGGTGCGCGCGCAGCCAGTCCTCCAGCGGGGCCGGGGCCACGTTCTTCCCGGCCGAGGTGATGAGGATGTCCTTCTTCCGGCCGGTGATCTTCAGATAGCCGTCCTCGTCGAGCGAGCCCAGGTCCCCGGTCGGGAACCAGCCGTCGTCGGTGTACGGCACGGCCGCCCCGCGCTGGGCGTCCCAGTACCCGGCGAAGACGTGGGCGCCCTTGAGCCACACCTCCCCGTCGTCGGCGATCCGGACGGCCGTGCCCGGCAGCGGCCAGCCGACGGTCCCGGTGCGCGGCCGCTGCGGCGGGGTGACCGTCGAGGCGGCCGTGGTCTCCGTCAGGCCGTACCCCTCGAAGACCTCGACGCCCGCGCCGTTGAAGAACTCGGCGAACCGGGCGCCGAGCGGGGAGCCGCCGCACACCACGTACCTCACCCGGCCGCCGAGCGCGGCCCGGATCCGCCGGTAGACGAGCGCGTCGTAGAGCGCCCGGGCGGCCCGCAGCGACAGCGAGGGCGTCGAAGTCCCCCCGTACCGGCGGGCGATGCGGGCGGCCCGGTCGAAGGCCGCGGCCTTGCCGCCGCGTTCGGCGGTGGCGCGGGCGGAGTGGAAGACCTTCTCCAGGACGTACGGGATGGCGAGGAGGAAGGTGGGCCGGAAGGCGGCGAGGTCGGTGAGGAGCTCCTCGCCCTCGACGGAGGGGGCGTGGCCGACGCGGACCCTGGCCCGCACGCAGCCGACGGAGACCATCCGCCCGAAGACGTGGGACAGCGGCAGGAAGAGGAGGGTGGCGGCGGGCTCCTTGCTCTCCGAGACGAAGACGGGGTGGAGGAGCCGGACGGCGTTGTCGACCTCGGCGAAGAAGTTGGCGTGGGTGAGGGCGCAGCCCTTGGGGCGGCCGGTCGTGCCGGAGGTGTAGACGAGGGTGGCGAGGGTCTCGGGGGTGAGGAGGCCGCGGCGGGCGGTGACGGCCTCGTCGGCGACCCGGGCCCCGGCCCGGCGGAGCAGGTCGACGGCGCCGGTGTCGAGGACCCAGAGGTGAGCGAGGCCGGGGAGCTGGCGGCGCTCGGCGGAGACGAGCCGGGCCTGCTCGGGGTCCTCGACGACGCAGGCGGCGGCACCGGAGTCCTGGAGGATCCAGCGGGTCTGGAAGGCGGAGGAGGTGGGGTAGACGGGGACGGTGACGAGCCCGGCGGCCCAGGCCGCGAAGTCGATCAGGGTCCACTCGTAGGTGGTGCGGGCCATGAGGGCGAGCCGGTCGCCGGGGCGCAGGCCGTGGGCGATGAGCCCCTTGGCGACGGCGTGCACCTCGGCGGCGAAGCGGGCCGCGGTGACGTCGTACCACTCGCCCTGCGGGTTCTTGCGGGAGAAGAGGGGGGCCTCGGGGTCCTGGCGGGCGTTGTCGTAGGGCAGGTCGGCGAGGGAGCCGCGGGCCACCCGGGGCACGAGCGCGGGGACGGAGACCTCCCGCACCCGCCCGTCCACCAGGACCTTGTGCGGCTCGACCGGCTCGATCTCGGATGCGGCGGTGACGACGGACACGTGCGGCTCCTCGGTCTTCGCGATGAACTGAGGTCGTGCGTCGGTACGTTGCGCTCCTGGGGACCCGTGACGGTGGCCGTGCCAGGTGATGACTAGCCGGTAACCTTACTGTGGGGTAAGCCTCAAGGGGGAGACCAGCGCTCGCTTTTCATGAGGTTTCCGAGCCCCACCCACGCGAAGTTCATCAGCGTCGCGGCAGCCTCCTTCGCCGACGTCCCGGGCGCCCCCGGCGACTCGGCGGCCCAGTCGGCCAGCGACTCGGCGGCCCCCACGAGCGCCTGCGCGAGCCCCCGCACGTCCCGCCCGGAGCCGCCCCCGTGGGCCTCCCCGATCAGCCCCGCCACGAAGGCGGCGATCTCCTCCCGCATCCGCGAGGCCTCGTCCGCGAACGGCTCCCCCTGCGTCCACGCCCGCCGGCTCAGCACCACCCACGCGTCCGGATGGTCCGCCACGTACGTGAAGAAGGCGAGCAGCCCGGCCCACAGCTGCTCGTCGGCGGGCCGGCTCCGGTCCTCGACCCCGGCGGCCACGGCACCGAGCAACGCCCGCGCCTCCCGCCGGATGCAGGCGGTGAACAGCTCCTCCTTGGAGCCCAGATAGAGATAGACCAGCGGCTTGGACACCCCCGCGAGCTCGGCGATCTCGTCCATCGACGCCGCCTGGTACCCGTGCCGGGCGAAGCACCGCACGGCGGCGTCCATCATCTGCCGCTCCCGCACGACCCGCGGCAACCGCCGCGCCTTCGCACCGCCACCCATGGCACCCACCCCTGTTTCCAAGATCAACCGGCTGCCCCGCAGAAGCCTACGTGCCCCCTGCCCGGACGGGGGCAGGGGGCACGTAGGCGGTGCGGAGCGTCGAAGCGTCAGGCCGCGGCGCCGACCGCGACCTTCTGGTCGGTCTCGCCGACCGCGACCAGCTCGTCGATCGGGGACGAGGAGGCGTTCTCGTACGCGGTGTGGTCGAGGATCTTCTCGCGGGCGGAGACGATCACCGGCACGAGCGCTTGACCTGCAACGTTCGTTGCCGTCCTCATCATGTCCAGGATCGGGTCGATCGCCATGAGGAGGCCGACGCCCTCCAGGGGGAGGCCCAGGGTGGAGAGGGTCAGGGTGAGCATGACCGTGGCGCCGGTGAGGCCGGCGGTGGCCGCGGAGCCGATGACCGAGACGAAGGCGATCAGCAGGTAGTCGCCGATGCCGAGCTGCACGTCGAAGATCTGCGCGATGAAGATCGCGGCGAGCGCCGGGTAGATCGCGGCGCAGCCGTCCATCTTGGTGGTGGCGCCGAACGGGACGGCGAAGGAGGCGTACTCCTTCGGGACGCCGAGGCGCTCGGTGACCTTCTGGGTGACCGGCATGGTGCCGACCGAGGAGCGGGAGACGAAGGCCAGCTGGATCGCGGGCCAGGCGCCCTTGAAGAACTGGATCGGGTTGACCTTGGCGACCGTGGCGAGCAGCAGCGGGTAGACGCCGAAGAGGACCAGGGCGCAGCCGATGTAGACGTCGGCGGTGAAGGTCGCGTACTTGCCGATGAGGTCCCAGCCGTAGTCGGCGATGGCGAAGCCGATGAGGCCGACGGTGCCGAGCGGGGCGAGGCGGATGACCCACCACAGGGCCTTCTGGAGGAGCTCCAGGATCGACTCGGAGAGGGTGAGGATCGGCTTGGCCTTGTCGCCCAGCTTGAGGGCGGCGATGCCGGCGACGGCGGCCATGAAGACGATCTGGAGGACGTTCAGCTCGGTGAAGGGCGTGATGACGTCCGACGGGATGATGCCGGTCAGGAAGTCGATCCAGGAGCCTTCGCGCTTCGGCAGCTTGCCGTCCTGCGGGGTGAGGCCGGTGCCGGAGCCCGGGTTGGTGATCAGGCCGATCGCGAGGCCGATGGCGACCGCGATGAGCGAGGTGATCATGAACCAGAGCAGGGTGCGGGTGGCGAGCCTGGCGGCGTTGTTCACCTTCCGCAGGTTGGTGATCGAGACCAGGATCGCGAAGAAGACGAGCGGGGCGACGGCCAGCTTGAGCAGCTGGACGAAGATGTCGCCGATCTGGCCGAGGGTCTCCTTCAGCCAGGCGACGTCCTGGCTGCGGGCTATCCAGCCGAGGAGGGCACCGAGGACGAGACCGGCGATGATCTGGGCCCAGAAGGGGATCTTCGGTATGCGTGAGGAAGCCGGGGACTTCTGCTCGGGTGTGGTCGCGGACGCGGACACAGACACACTCCACAGGTGCGTATCGGGAAATACGGGACGGGGGTGCGGCACACACGCGTTTTCACGCGGGCCGCTGCATGATGCCGGGTCAGAGCTCGCGGCAACAGACCGCGGACATACAGCGGCACAGATCGACGTGCAGGCGCGCCACGAGCGGGATGCTCGCGGCATGAGAGGGGCGCACTGCTGTCGTCATGTCGAACACGTTAACACTTGAACTTTGAGATCCTCAAAGCCATTCTTTGGGGCGCGTACGCCCCGATTCGCCTCCGAAACGCAGAACACCCCAGGCGGGAGCCTGGGAAGCTCCGACTGGGGTGGGTGATCTGTGATGAAGCTTACGCAGCCCTTATGCGGGCCGGCGGTCGGCCGGACGGGCCGACCGACGGGCCGGCCGACAGGCTTTAGAGCGCGTCTTCCTGGGACCGGTTCGAGGCCAGCCGGCCCTTGGCGCGGTCGACCTTCTCGACGATCTCGACGCTCATGTCGTCGCGCTGCTTGCGCAGGAGGACGAAGCTGAGCGGGGCGGAGACGACGATGGAGAGGACGAGGACCCAGAGCAGGTTCGAGTCGCCCAGTCCGCGCGGCAGCACGCCGACGTAGACGAGACCCCACAGGGCGAAGAAGCACCCGGCGAAGATGCCGAGCCGCATCAGCGTGTAGCGGAGCATGTCAGTCAGTCCACTCTTCCGTTCCGAAAAGTTCCCATACGGGACGAGCGCCCCACCAGTGAAGCACGGGGCGGGTCGCCCGCCGGGAGCGGGGTGAGGCCGACACCTCTTGAGCCCTACGCCAGGTAATAGTTAAGGTGGTTACATGACCCTTACGTTCGAGGTGGACCCGGCGGTCGACCGCACCCTGCGCGACGGCGTGCTCTCCCTCTGGGCCGACGTCTCCAACGCTGGCGGCGCCGTCGGCTTCGTACCCCCCGTGACCCCCGAGGAGATCCGCCCCGCGCTCCTCCGGCACCTCGTCGCCATGGCCGAGGGCGGCACGCGCCTGCTGGTCGGCCGCGACGAGGACGGCGAGGTCGCCGCCACCGCCTTCTTCACCTTCAACACCCACCCGCTGATGACCCACTGGGTGTGGCTCTACACGGTGATGGTCCACCCCCGCCACCAGGGCAAGGGATACGGCGCCGAGCTCATGGCGGCCGTCGAGCACACCGCCCGGACCGCCGAGGGCTTCGAGGCGGTCGAGGCGATCCGCCTGACCTGCCGGGGCGGCACAGGCGTCGACGCCTTCTACGCCAGGTCCGGCTACAAGGAGGTCGGCCGCGTCCCCGACGCGATCCGGGTCGCCCCCGGCGACGACCGCGACGACATCGTCATGTTGCTGCCCCTGAGGTGACGGGAACGGGAAGAGGGCCGGCGGGGTGTCCCCGCCGGCCCTCCTCCGTGCGTGTCGCCGGAACCGTACGTGTCGTCGGAACCGTGCGCGTTGCCGGAACCGTACGCGTCGTCAGAAGCGCATCGACTGCGGCGTCTCGCGCCGGTCCGCCTCCGGGCCCGGGTACTCGCGGATGATCTCGTACCGCGTGTTCCGCTCGACCGGCCGGAAGCCCGCGTCCCTGATCAGTTCGAGCAGGTCGTCGCGGCCCAGCTTGTTCGGCGTGCCGTAGTTGTCGGCGTCGTGGGTGATCTTGTACTCGACGACCGAGCCGTCCATGTCGTCCGCGCCGTGCTGGAGCGCGAGCTGCGCGGTCTGGACGCCGTGCATGACCCAGAAGACCTTGACGTGCGGCACGTTGTCGAAGAGGAGCCGGGAGACCGCGAAGGTCTTCAGGGCCTCGGCGCCGGTCGCCATCGTCGTGCGCGCCTGGAGCTTGTTGCGGACCTTGCCGTCCTGCATGTCGACGAAGTCGTGCTGGTACCGCAGCGGGATGAAGACCTGGAAGCCGCCGGTCTCGTCCTGGAGCTCGCGGAGCCGCAGCACGTGGTCGACGCGGTGGCGCGGCTCCTCGATGTGCCCGTAGAGCATCGTCGAGGGGGTCTTGAGGCCCTTGGAGTGGGCGAGGCGGTGGATCCGCGACCAGTCTTCCCAGTGGGTGCGGTGGTCCACGATGTGCTGCCGGACCTCCCAGTCGAAGATCTCGGCGCCGCCGCCGGTCAGGGACTCCAGGCCGGCCTCGATCAGCTCGTCGAGGATGTCGGACGCGGACATCCCGGAGATCGTCTCGAAGTGGTGGATCTCGGTGGCCGTGAAGGCCTTGAGGGAGACGTTCGGCAGGGCCTTCTTGAGCTCGGAGAGCGAGCGCGGGTAGTACCGCCAGGGCAGGTTGGGGTGGAGCCCGTTGACGATGTGCAGCTCGGTGAGGTTCTCGTTCTCCATCGCCTTCGCGAGGCGCACGGCCTCTTCGATGCGCATGGTGTACGCGTCCTTCTCGCCCGGCTTGCGCTGGAAGGAGCAGTAGGCGCAGGAGGCGGTGCAGACGTTGGTCATGTTCAGATGCCGGTTGACATTGAAGTGGACCACGTCGCCGTTCTTGCGGGTCCGGACCTCGTGGGCCAGCCCGCCGAGCCATGCGAGGTCGTCGGACTCGTACAGGGCGATGCCGTCCTCGCGGCTCAGCCGCTCACCGTCCCGGACCTTCTGCTCAAGTTCGCGCTTGAGTCCAGCGTCCATGTACGGCCGCCTCCCTTTGTCTCCGACGTCTCCGAAATCAGGCTCCACCACCGTACTCTCAGCCCTCTTCGGGCAGGTCCCCGACCCGGTTCTCCCACTTGGTGGAGAGCACGATCGTCGTGCGGGTGCGGGAGACGCCCTTCGTGCCGCTGAGGCGGCGGATGGTCTTCTCCAGGCCGTCGACGTCGCTGACGCGGACCTTGAGCATGAAGGAGTCGTCGCCGGCGATGAACCAGCAGTCCTCGATCTCGGCCAGGTCCTTGAGGCGGCGGGCCACGTCCTCGTGGTCGGCGGCGTCGGAGAGGGAGATGCCGATGAGGGCGGTGACGCCGAGGCCGAGCGAGGCGGCGTCGACGGTGGCGCGGTAGCCGGTGATGACACCGGCGGCCTCAAGGCGGTTGATCCGGTCGGTGACGGAGGGGCCGGAGAGCCCGACGAGCCGGCCGAGCTCGGCGTACGAGGCACGACCGTTCTCGCGCAGAGCCTGGATGAGCTGCCTGTCCACGGCGTCCATAGGTATGAAGCCTTCCATTGTCCAGCGATACCGCGAGTTTAGGTATAGAATCTAAGGTACACAGGGAAGACGCCCTGTGAATCTTTCAGCAGATCAAAGACGATCTTTCAGGAGTGGTGTTCACCGTGTACACGATCGAGATGGCCTACGCACGCATGCGCGAGCTGCAGGACCTGGCCAACCGCTCGCGTGCCCACCGGTCGACCTCCGCCTCGAAGCGCGCCGCGAAGAAGCGCGCCAAGAAGCGCTAATCAGCCTGGAGAGCAGCACCCAGCTCTCCTTCCCAGCGGCGGTACAGCCGGTGCGGCACACCTGCCGCGTCCAGCACCCGCCCGGCGACGAAGTCCACCAGATCCTGGATGTGCGTCGCCCCCGCGTAGAACGCCGGAGAGGCGGGCAGCACCACTGCGCCCGCCTCGTCCAGCGCCACCATGTGCTTGAGCGTCTGTCCGTTGAGCGGGGTCTCCCGCACGGCGACCACCAGCGGCCGCCGCTCCTTCAGCGTCACGCTCGCGACCCGCTGCAGCAGGTCCTTCGAGAGTCCGAGCGCCACTCCCGCCACCGCGGCGGTCGAGGCCGGCACCACGAGCATCCCCTTCGCCGGGTACGAGCCCGAGGACGGCCCCGCGGCCAGATCCCCGGCCGCCCAGTACCGCACGTCGTCCAGCGCGTCCGCGACGTCGAAGGTGTCGGGCTTCCCGTCGGCGCCCCGCGCCAGCCAGGCCGCGAGGTCCTCGCGCCAGTGCGCGTCCCGGAAGGAGATCCCCGTCTCGTCGAGGAGCGTGAGCCGCGAGGCCCGCGACACGACGAGGTCGACGCTCTCCCCCGCGGCGAGCAGCCCCCTCAGTACGGCGGCGGCGTACGGCGTACCCGACGCGCCGGAAACCCCCACCACCCAGGGCCGACGACTCTTCATCTCCTGCGACTCCACGACAGTGAGCCTATCCGGCCGGGAAAAGCCAGGCCTGAGCGCGGCACGCTCCCGGGTTTCGTCAGGCGTCCCGGAAGCGCAGCAGCCGCTTGGCCGCGGACCTCATGAGCCGGTCCGTCTCGGTGAGCGGAAGGCGTTCGCGGCGGTAGCGGAGTGTGGGGTGCCCCTCGGACCCGAACCCCTCCTTGAAGTACGCGAGCGAGGACCCCGGGCGGGAGTCGCCCATGACGTAGGCCGTCCGGCCCTCGGCACACGCGTCCTCGATCGCGAGCTTCTGGAGCAGGAAGTTCGCCCGCACCGGATGGGCCAGGTCGCGGTCCATGGCGCCGCGCCAGTACTTGGCCCGGTCCCCGTGCGACAGCACCACCACGCCGGCCGCCGGCTCCCCGCCGACCCTGGCCAGGTAGATGGCGCACGAGGTGCCGAAGCGCTCGGCGACCGCCTCCAGGTACCGCTGCGGGAACGCCCTGGACTGCCGCAGCCGGGCGAGCGCCCTCGGCTCGTGCTGCTGCCCGGCCCAGCGCACCATGGACGTCTCGTACAGACCGTAGAAGTCGTCCACCAGGCGGCCCTCGCGGTCGACCTCCACCTCGACGGCCGACCGTTCGCTCTTGCGGACGTCGCGCCTGACCCGGGCGTGGAAGCGGCGCTCCCAGACGGTGTCGAAGCCCCCGCTCAGGTCCAGTCCGTACGTCGTGATGGTCTCGGCGGCGAAGTCCGGGGGTGCGGCGGCCGCCCACACCGGGTCGGCGTCCGGCCCGAACCGCACGCCGACCCGCAGCGCCGGGCGCCTGGCCAGGTCGCGGAAGACGACCAGGGCCTCCTCCTCGTCGGGCGTGCCCGGGGCCGCCAGGGGTCCGCCGATCCCCCAGCCGGACGGCCAGGACTCCTCGGCGGTCAGGCGCGCGGGCAGGCCGCGCCGCCGGACGAGGGGGACGACGAGCCGTCGGCCGCCGGCGAAGACGTACAGCCGGCTGGCGTCCTCGAACGGCGCCGTCGCGCAGAGGGCGTCGAGCCAGTACGGCGTCTGGGTGACCAGCGTGGCCCGGTCCTCCTCGGCCAGCCGCCACCAGACCTCGCGCGGTGCCGGGGACGTCACCCGGACCGGGCCCGCCGCGGTGGCCTGCGCGAGGACCTCGACCGTGCTCACCGCCGCGCCACCTCGGTGAGGACCGGCACCACGTTTCCGGCGACCCAGCGGCGGCTGCGTCCGTAGCGGGCGGACTTGGCCGCGTTCCCCGCGACGTGCCACAGCCAGGTGAGCAGCGGCAGCAGGGCCTCGTCGGACTCCCGGCCCGGGGGCGGGACGTCGGAGTGGGCGAGCAGGGCGCGGTCCTCGGGCAGCAGGCCGCCGCGGCGGACGGCGTCGGCCACGATCTGCCCCAGCTCCCGCCGCTCGCGCTGCTGCCGCAGGGTGAGGACGAAGAGGTAGGAGTCGACGGCGCACGGCCCGTCGCGGCGCGAGTCCGCCCAGTCGATCACCCCGGACAGCGCTCCGCTCTCCTCGTCCACCAGGATGTTCCCGGGGTGGTAGTCGCCGTGGGTCCGGGCCACGGTCAGGGTGCGTCCGGCCAGGCCGCCGGCGAGGCGCTCCCGCAGGGCCCGTACGGCGGCCGTGCCGCGGGCCCCGCCGCACCAGGGGACCTGTTGGGCCAGTACCGCCAGGCGGGCGTCGACCCAGTCGTCGGTCCGGCCCCCGGCCCGCTCGGGGCGGCCGGTCGCCCGGTGCAGGGCCGCGACGGCGTCGAGTGCCGAGACGGCGAGCGGCCAGGTCCGGTCGGGTGCGCGCCGGAGCAGGACGTCTCCCTCGACGCCCGGCAGGCAGCGCTCCGCGACGAGCAGGAGCCGGCCCTCGTACCGCAGCTCCTCGGCCGACGGCAGCAGCCGTCGCCACTCCCCGATCCGGTCGTCCCCGGCCAGTTCGCGCAGGACCGCGCAGCCGTGGGTGAGGGATCCGGCCGCGCGGGTGCTGCGGGGGTGCTTGATCACGAGTGGCTCCGCGGCGTGGTCCTCGAGCCGGAAGACCAGCAGGTCGGAGACGGTCCGCTCCAGCCGGTGCAGATCGCGGAAGCGGACGTTCCCGCCGCGCAGCAGTCCGGCGAGGCGGTGGGCCCGCGCGAGGTCGGACGGGCGGGTCAGGAGCGGGCTCGGGTCGAGCGGAAGGAGACCGGTCCATCCCGACCGTGCGGGGCCGGGCCGCTCGCCCGGCACGGCACGGGGGAGCGCGGTGTCCACGGATCCTCCCGGCCATTCATCGAATGAATGCGGATATTTCACTCTAACAAGGCCTTTACGGGCTCCGCTCCATGAGGCTTTACGGGCTCCGCCCGGCGAGGTCCTCGCGCCTTCACGGGCTCCGCGTGCCCCGCGCCCGCACCTCCCGGCCGATCCGGCGGGCGACGGCGCCGAGGAACCGGACCCCCTCGGCCGCGGCCGGCAGCGGGTCCTCGCGGCTGAGCCAGGCGCGCTCGGTGTCCGGTCCCGGCAGCAGGGCGGGCGGGAGCCGGTGCTCCTCGCGCAGCCAGGCCAGTACCGACGGCAGGTCGAGCTGGCCCGCCACGAACACCCGCCCGTCGACCTGCGGGCCCGGCGGCACGTCACGGCCCGTCAGGTCGAGGTGCATGGCCCGGACGACGTCCACGCCGTCGATGGTCTCGAACAGCCGGAACTGGGCGCCGGTCCGCGGGTTGAAGTCCACCAGCTTGTAGAGCTCGTCGCGGCGGTCGTAGCGCCAGTCGAGGTCCGCGACGCCGCTGTAGCCGATCCGGCGGCACAGGTCCGCGGCCAGCTTCGCGAGGGTGGGGTTGGCGAGCGCCACGGCCCGTGTCGTCACCCCGGCGTACGGCGGCCAGGACCGCAGCTTCAGACCGGTGAAGGCGACCCGGGGCTCGCCCCCGGTTCCGCAGTACAGGTGGGTGATCCAGTCCTCCGCCCACTCCCTCGGGATGTACTCCTGCACCAGGAGCGGGGGCAGGGCGCCGGGCGCGAACCGGTCCAGGAGGCCGCGCTCGTCGCGGACCGCGGTGGTGCCGCCCACGGCCGGGTCGCGCAGCCGGGTCCACGCTTCGCGGTTCTTCAGGACGACGGGGAAGCCCAGCTCCCTGCCCGCGTCCACGAGTTCGTCGCGGTTGCCGGGCACCCGGGTGCGCGGCGCGGCGACACCCAGTTCCTCGCAGAGCGCGTGCAGGGTCGCCTTTCCGGCGAGGAGCCGCGGGAGGCCCGGGTCCACCCGGGGCAGCAGGAAGCACTCGGACAGGGCCTCGGCGTGCTCGGCGAAGAGGATCGCGGCCTCGTCGTCGGTGGGCACGGGGACGCAAGGAGCGCCGATGGACCGGCCGATGTCGAGCAGGACCCCGACGAGCACGTCCTGCCGCTCCAGGCCGGTCGTCGGCCGGACGAACGCGCGGGACAGGTGGCGGGAGAGCGCGACGGGGGTGAGGCGGTCCTCGACGACGGCGTGGACGGTGACGCCGGCCCGGCCGAGGGTCCGCACCACGCCGAGCCCGCCGTGGTGCTGGGGGTAGCCGCCGACCTTGGCGAGGAGCGCGGGCACCGTCGGATCGAGGAGTGGGTCGTCCGGCGCACGCGGCGTCACGGCTCTCCCTTCGACGGCCTCCCGAGACCCGACATCCCATCAGGCCCCACAGCAGGGGACGTTCTAGAATCACACCATAATGTCCCTTTCGCGGCTTACCGGACAGCGTGATCCCGCCGAACAGGTCATGGACGTGTTCCGGTGAGCGGGAACGACCGCCGGGCCCACGCCTCGGACGACTCTCCCGGCGCCGCCTGCACCGGTGACGGCGCCGCGACCGCCGCCCCGGAACAGCCCGCCGCCGGGACCGGGACCGGGACCGGGACCCGTACCGACACCCGTACCGACACCCGTACCGCTCCCCGCACCCGCTCCGGCGCCCTCCGCGTGTGGGCGGCGCGCGTGGTCCTGCCGCTCTCGGTCGTCCTCTGGCTGCTGTCGCTGCGCTCGGTCCCGCTCGACAAGATGCGCGACCTCGGGCTGCTCCAGGTGCTGCCCCCGCTCTTCTGGGTCGCGGCCGGCCTGCTCACGCTCGGCTTCTGCCTGGCCCTGACCGACCGCCGCACCCACAGCGCCTGGCTCACCGGCTACGTGCTCACGCTGATCGCCCTGCTCCACGCCACCCCCACGCTCCTGTACCCGACCCTGCGGTACTCCTGGGCCTGGAAACACCTGGCGGTCATCGACGCGGTGATCCGGCACGGCGGCGAGGTGCCGGACGCGGACAAGTTCTCCGTCTACAACGACTGGCCGGGCTTCTTCGAGCTCCACGCGATGTTCCTGCGGACCACCGGCCTGGACTCGGCCGTCGGGTACGCCTCCTGGACGCCCCCGGTCGCCAACGCCCTGCTGCTCGCCCCGCTGCTCCTGATCTACCGGAGCGTGACCCGCGACCGGCGGCTCGTCTGGGGCGCCGTCTGGATCTTCTACAGCTGCTCCTGGGTGGGGCAGGACTACTTCGCGCCGCAGTCCTTCGCCTTCCTGCTCTTCATGACCGTGGTCGCCCTCCTGTTCCGGCGGCTGCCGTCGTCGGCGCTCCCCCGCCCCGATCCGCGCCGCCGGGACGGCTGGCCGCCGGGGCTCTTCGCGGCGGTCGTGGTGATGGTGGCCGCGATCGTGGTCTCCCACCCGCTGACACCGCTGATGCTGATCAGCGCCATGGCGATGCTGTCCCTGCCCCGCCGCAGCCGACGCCTCGCGCTGCCGGTCCTGATCGCCGCGGTCGTCCTCACCGCCGCCTGGGACGCCACCGTGGCCCGGTCGTACATCGCCGTCAACATCACCAACCTCATCCAGTCCCTCACCCAGCCCGACCAGAACGTCTCCTCCGGGCTCGCCGCCCTGGGCGACGCCGCCCCGGGGCAGATCCTGCTGTCCTGGGTCGACCGCGGCCTCTCGGCGGCGGTCGCCGTCCTGGCCCTGGCCGGGATGCTGGTCCGCCGGTGGACCCGGCGCACCGGCCTGCCCCTGCTCGCCGCGGCCCCGCTGCCGCTGCTCGCCGTCAACGCCTACGGCGGCGAGATGCTCTTCCGCGCCTACCTCTTCGCGCTGCCCGCCGCCGCGTTCCTGGTGGCGGCGCTCCTGCTGCCGCCGGGTGACCGGCGGCGCGTCTGGCCGACGCTCGCCGTCTACCCCGTCCTCCTCGCCATGTTCGGCGCGCTGGTCTTCGGCTACTACGGCAAGGAGGCCCTGAACCAGTACACGCTCAAGGAGGTCGCCGCCGCCCGCTACGTGATCGAGCACGCCCCACCGGGCTCGACGATCGTCACGCTCACCGCCGACGTGCCCGACCTCGACCTGGACTACGAGAAACACCGCCGGATCCAGCTCGCCTACCAGGACCCGGACGACCTGCGGCAGATGGTGATCGACCCGCTGGAGGGGGTGGAGGGCTTCATCTACGGCGCCACCGAGGAGAAGCCCGCGTACATCGTGCTCACCCGCGCCCAGGACATGAACCTCTACGTCACCGGGGCCCTGCCCGCAGACGTCGCCGAGCGGCTCCAGTCCGATCTGTCCAACGCCCCGGGCTTCACGCGCGTCTACGACAACGGCGACGCGATCGTCTACCGCTATGTGACACCGCCACCGGACTGAGGAGGCACCCGTGATCTTCCTGCGCCTGGGACTCGCCGCCTCAGGGTGGCTCGCGCTCCTCTCCATGGCGCTGCCGGACGCCGCCCCGGTGCGGGTGGCCGCCGTCACCGCGTTCCTGCTCGTCTGCCCGGGGCTCGCGGCCCTGCTCGCGCTGCGGCCCGCCGGCCGGCCGCGGGGCGGGCACCCGGCCGCGGTCCTGGAGGGCGCGCTCGTCACCCTCGTGCTCGGGCTCGCCCTGGCGACCCTCGTGGCCGTCGCGCTCTTCCTCGGCGGCGTCTTCACCGCCACCAGGTCCCTCGTCGCCCTCGCCACCCTGACCTCCGTCCTCGCCCTGCTGTCCCTCCGTCCCGGCGCGCGGAACCGGCGCGCCGGGGTGCAGGCTGGTTGAAGAGCCCCTGCGGGAGACGCCCGCGTGGAGAGGAGGCGCGCGATGGCCCAGGATCCGCCCCCGTACTCCGGAACCGCCGACCGCCGCCGGCTTCCCGTCGTGGTCGTCGGCGCCGGTCCGTTCGGACTGGCCACCGCCGCCTGGCTGGGCGCGACCGGCGCGTCCGTGCGCGTGTTCGGCGAGCCGATGGAGACCTGGCGGACCCACATGCCCGACGGCATGTTCCTCAAATCGGTCCCTGCCGCGTCCTCGATCTCCGCGCCCGAGGCCGGGCACCGGTTCGCGGACTTCCGCACGGCGCGGGGCCGGGGGCCGGTGGGCGACACCTATCCGATCCCGGTCGACGAGTTCATCGCGTACGGCCACTGGTTCCAGGAACGCCTGGTGCCCGGCGTGGAGCGTACGGCCGTGCGCGAGGTACGGACCGCCGACGGCGGTTTCGGCGTCCTGCTGGACTCCGGCGAGGAGATCACCGCACGGGCCGTGGTCGTGGCCACCGGGCTCGTGCCGTACGCCCACCGGCCGGCCGGCCTCGACCCGCTCGCCGCGGCGGGCCTCGCGTCCCACACGTGCGATCACCCGGACCTGGCCGGATTCGCCGGCCGGCGCGTCGCCGTCGTCGGCGCGGGCCAGTCGGCCCTGGAGAGCGCCGCGCTGCTGCACGAGGCGGGCGCCCGGCCCGTCGTGATCGCCAGGACCGGGGCCCTGCTGTTCGGCGACCCGCCGCCGACGGACCGGCCGGCCGCCCGGCCCTGGCCCGAGCGGCTGCGCAAGCCCGGCTCGGCGCTCGGCCCCGGCTGGTCGCTGTTCGCGGTCAGCCGCGGCCCCGCCGCCTACCGCCACCTGCCGGTCCCGGTGCGCACGCACGTCCTGCGGACCGTGCTCGGGCCGTCCGGCGCGTGGTGGCTGCGGGAGCGGGTGAACGGCCACTTCCCGGTGCTGTGCGGGCGCCGGCTCGTCTCGGCCCGCCACCAGGACGGCGCGGACGGAGCCGTACGCCTGGAGCTGGCGGACCCTGCGGGACGGCAGGACGTCCTGCACACCGACCACGTCCTGGCGGCCACGGGCTACCGGGTGGACGTGCGTCGGACCCCCGTCCTGGAGCCGTCCCTGCGGACGTCGGTCCGCGCCCTGCCCGGCGGCGCGCCCGTCCTGTCGGCGGGGTTCGAGTCCTCGGTCCCCGGCCTGTACTTCACCGGCCTGGCCGCGGCCCCCACCTTCGGCCCGGTCCTGCGGTTCGTCCACGGCACGACGTTCGCCGCGCACCGGCTCGCCACCTCGGTCGCGGGCGGGGACCGGTGAACGCGCCGGGGGCCCGCCGGCCCCTTCGCCGGGCGGCGCTGGCCCTGGCGTCCGCCCTGCTGCTGACGGCCACCGCCTGCGTGTCCGGTCAGGCCGACGGCACGGCGGCGGCCGGGGCCACCCCGCCGACCGCCGTCATGCCGACCCCGTCCGGCGCGTGGCGGCTCGTCCTGGACGAGAACTTCGACGGGACGGAACTCGACGACCGGACGTGGACCACCTGCTACGACTGGAACAAGGGCGGCTGCACCAACAGCGGCAACGACGAACTGCAGTGGTACATGCCGGACCAGGTCTCCGTCCGGGACGGCGAGCTGACCCTCACCGCCGAGCGGCACGAGACGGAAGGCAGCGACGACCGGACCTACCCGTGGACCTCCGGAATGATCTCCACCGGGCGGGACGACTGGTACGCCGAGCCCCGGCGCACGTTCACGTACGGCTACTTCGAGGCGGCGATCAGGATCCCGTCCGAGGAGGGCATGTTCCCCGCGTTCTGGATGATGCCCGCCTCGAAGTTCACGCCGCCGGAGATCGACATCATGGAGTTCCTGGACACCACCGAGCAGGTCAGCATGTACGTGCACTGGCGCGGGCCCGACGGCGACGAGGAACGCCAGCGCGGCACGTACGGCCCGGTCGACTTCCCCGACGGGTTCCACGTCTTCGGTCTGCTGTGGGAGCCCGACAAGCTGGTCTGGTACGTGGACAACGTCGAACGCCTCCGGGTGACCGACACGGAACGGATCCCGGACGTGCCCATGGAGGTGCTGATCAACCTCGCGGTCGGGGTGCCGGAGCCGCCGCCGGACTCGGTCGACACGGCCCGGATGCGCGTGGACTGGGTACGGGTGTGGCAACAGCCGTCGTGAGCCGGGTGGGCTACAGGCCCCCCGACACCGCCTTGTACGGCACGTTCAGCCGCGCCCTCAGCCGGCGGTAGGCGCGCCAGCCCTTGGTCCTGGGGCTTTCGGCGAAGGGCGCGACCGGCGCCGCGGCCCCCGCGGTCCACTGCCGGAACCGGTCCCGGTCCGTGTCGGCGCGCACCATCAGCCGGGCGATGCGCAGCGGATCGTCGTCCGCCGAGCTGAACGCGTCGCGCACGGCCGTGGCCGAGGTCCAGCCCGCCGCGCGCACCTGGTCGCGCACCGAGGGGCTGGAGTACCCGTGGGGATAGGCGAACGCCGTGACCGAATGACCGAGGAAGTCCTCCAAATCGCGTCTGCATCCCGCCACTTCGTCCCACGCCCGGGGCGCGGGCAGCGTGTCGAGCTGCGGATGCGTCCTCGTGTGGCCGCCGATCTCGACGCCGTACAGCTCCAGCGGGACGAGCTGACGCCAGCTCAGCATCCGCGACTCCGGCGGGAAGACGTCGTCCTCGGGCCCGCCGGCCCGGCCGCGCAGGGCGCCCGTGGTGACGTACAGGGTGGCGGGCATGCCCCGCCGCGTGAGCAGGGGCAGCACGGTCGAGTGGAAGTCGGCGAAACCGTCGTCGAAGGTGAGGACCGCGGACCGGGCGGGGAGCGGCGGTCCGCCGCGCTGCGCCTCCACGAGCCGGGCCAGCGGCACGATCCGCAGGCCGCTGTCGGCGATCACGTCCAGCTGCTCGGCGAAGTCGCGCGGGCGGACCGTGAACGGCGCGATCCAGGACGGCGGGTCGGACGACACCGAGTGGTACAGGAAGACGGGTACGGCGGTCATGGCCCGCCTCCGCCCGCCTCTCCGGCCGGTCCCGCGACGGGTACGGCGGCCGGTGCCGCGACGGCGGGCCCGCCCGCGCCGGAGGCCGGCGCGGGGCGCCGGACCCGGCCCACGACATAGCCCGCGACGGTCACCCCGACCCCTCCCACGAGCGCCGATGCCGTACGCGGCCCGCCGGGGCGGCCGGGCCGCAGCGCCCGTACGAACGCCCGCGGGACGGTCGACCGCAGATAGGCGCGCTCGCTGGACAGGGCCGCGCGACTGCCGCCGAGCCGGGCGACGTGCGCCTTGGACAGGCCCTCGGCGTAGCACCGGGCGACGAAGTACGCCCAGGTGGCGCGTGCCGCGGGCACGCGGTGGCGGACCGCGGCGGCGGGTTCGTGGAGCAGGACGGCGTCCGGGCGGCGGGCCGCGATGCGGAGGCACAGTTCGGTCTCCTCGCAGCCGAGCGGGCGGGTCCCCACGCGCCCCAGGTCCGTACGGAACACTCCGGCGGCGATCAGCTCGGACCGGCGGAAGGACATGTTGGCGCCGATGAAGTTCCGTACGGGGGAGGGCTGTTCGGGAAGCCCGTGGTACGAGCAGCCGATCACCCAGTCGAACTCGCGCGGGAACCACACTGGCCGCCGGGTGACCCACCACGGCCGGACCAGACCGCCGACGCCCACGACGGCGCCGTCGGCGTAGGGGGCGAGCAGCCGCGCGGACCAGTCCGGATCGGCGGCCGCGTCGTCGTCGAGGAAGGCCACGACCTCGCAACGGGCGGCCGCCACACCGGTGTTGCGCGCCCCGGACAGTCCCTTGCGCTCGCCGTTGGCGAGCACCCGCACACCCGGGAAGGCTGTGGAGGCGCGCTCGTACAGGTCAGGGCAGTGGTCGACGACCAGCACGGTCTCCGTGACGGGGTGCCGCTGGGCCCGCAGGGACCCGATCGCCGCCCGCAGGTCGTCCCAGCGGTCGAGGGTGTAGGCGCAGACGACGACCGTCAGGCTCGGCACGGGGAGGGAACCGGTGCCGGTCCCGGTGCCGGTGTCCGTGTCGGTGTTCACGAGGACCTCCTGGATCCGGTCGTGAGCCAGCGCGACCGCCAGATCAGCAGCGGCGTGGCGAGCAGGCACATGGTCACCAGCCAGGCGACGCCCGCGCCGGTGATCCCCAGCGTCGGCAGCAGCAGCTTGGTGAGCCCCAGGACGAGCACGCACATCACGATCTGCACGCCGACCGCCCACCGCAGCCGGCGGCGCGCCCGCCACACGTCGATGGCGAGGCTGACGACGATGTTCGGCAGGGCGGACAGGGCGAGGAGCCGCAGCAGGGTGGTGCCGTGCTCGGCGTACTCGGGGCCGAAGAAGGAGAGGATCTGCGGTGCGAGCACGGCGACGAGGACGATGCCGGCGCCGAGCAGCAGACCCGTGTGGCGCAGCATCCTCACCGCGTGCTCGACCAGCCGCTCCGGGCTGCCCACGGCCTCCACCACGAGGGAGCTGCCCACGTTGCGGGCGACCAGGTAGAGGACGTAGCCGACGATCCAGGCGAGCGAGAAGTAGGCGCTCTGTTCGGCGCCCAGGTTGTCCAGGACGATCAGCGGGACCACGGTGTACGCCGCCATCCGGAACAGCGAGCCGAAGTAGTCGGCGGCCGCGTACCGCAGCGCCCGGTCCGGCCGCTTCGCCTGCGTCGACACCCGTACGTGCTCGGGCACGGCCCGGCGCAGCAGCACGAAGTTCGCGATGACGAGCGAGACGGCGAGCGCCCCGACCCAGGAGAGCAGGATGCCGGAGAACAGCGCCAGTGCCGCGCCCACGCCGAGCAGCCCGATCTTGACGCACGCGAAGATCACGTTCTCGCCGACCACCCAGCCGGGCCGTCGCACCGCGGTCAGCGCGCCGTCCTGCATCACGAAGACGGCGTATCCGGCGGTGGCGGCGACGAAGCAGGCGGCGGTCACCGGGGTCAGCAGGAAGCCGAGGCCGGGGGCGACCACGGGGACGAGCAGCAGGAAGCCCATGGCGACCAGGGCGCTGATGACGGCGCTCACGCCGTAGCAGAGGAGGATCAGCCGGCGGGTGTGGTGGCCGGCGGACGGCACGAACCGGACGAGGAAGTCGGACAGGTTGAGCTGGCCGATGCTGGCGAGGAGCAGGGTCATGGAGAGCGCGGAGTAGCTGAGGCCCACCACCTCGTCGTCGTACCAGTGGGTGGCCAGGACCCAGAAGACGGATCCCAGCGCGGCGCTGACGAGGGAGCTGATCGCGAGGAGGTGCCCGTTGCGCAGGAGCGGGTCACGGGGGAAGACCGCGGTGGCGCCGGACTTGACCACCGCGCCGAGCGAGCGCCTCGCCTCGGGGGGCCGGTCCCGCGCGGCCGTGGGGGCGGCCGCCGGGGGCGGGTGCCCCGCGTCTGTGGGAGCGGCCGTGGGAGCGGCTGTGGGAGGGGCCGCGGGAGCGGCCGCGGGGGCGGCTGTGGGAGGGGCCACCAGGGGCGCGTGCCCCGCGGCCGTGGGAGCGGCCGCCAAGGGCGCGTGCCCCGCGGTCCGCGGCCCGGTCATCGGCCTGTCCGTCGCTCGATGTGCCGACTGCGCCAGTAGCCGTACGGCCCGTAGAGCATGCCCCGCAGCTCCAGTCGGGCGAGCCGGGAGGCCGTGGCGCCGCGGCCGGTGGCCGGTCCGGCGCGTTCGCGGTTCCTGGCGAGCGCGTACCGCACGCCGCCGGGCAGCCGGCGGAGCAGTGCGGGCAGCATGCGGGGTTCGTGGACGATCGCGCCGGCCAGATAGGCGCCGAACCCGGCGCCGTAGCCGAACGCCTGCGCTTCGAGCGCCTCGGGGGTGCGCCGGTGCCGGTGCCAGACGATCGCGGTGGGCTCGTAGGCGAGCGAGCGGTCGTGGGCCAGGACGCGGAAGAAGGAGAGCAGGTCGTCGCCGCCGTGCGCGGGGGTGCCGACGCCGGTGGCGGGGTCGAAGCCGCCGAGTTCGCGCAGCAGCTCCGTACGGAAGGCCATGTTCGCGCCGGAGCCGAATCGGCCCGCGGTGAACGGGAACAACGGGTCCGCGGACGGGGCGCGCAGCGACCAGGTGCACGCGGCGTACCCCTTGCCGAAGGCGCCGTGCCGCTCCAGCGCGACCTGCGCCTCGGTTTCCAGCTCGGCGGGGACGATGAGTCCGGTGACGCAGCCGGTGCGGGGGTCCGCCTGGAAGGGCGCGACGAGCGCGGTCAGCCACAGCGGGTCGACGAGCGTGTCGTCGTCGGTGAAGGCGGCGATCTCCCCGTGGGCCGCGGCGAGCCCGCGGTTGTGGGCCCGGGCGAGACCGGGCACGGGCTCGCGCAGGTACCGGACGGCTGGGCCGTCGTTCCGCAGGAGCCCGCCGTCGTCCCGGGTGCCGTCGTCCGGGGTGCCGCTGTGGTTCCGCAGGGGCCCGCCGTCGTCCCGCGTGCCGCCGTACTCCCGCCGGACCAGTTCCTCCGTGGAGGTGTCCGACGGGGCGTTGTCCACCACGATCACCTCGAACCGCGGGTACTTGAGCTCAAGGAGCGAGTCCAGGCAGTCGCGCAGCATCCCGGTGCGGTTCCTCGTGGCCACGATCACGCTGACCGCGGTCGCCTCGACGAACGTCCGGTGCGGCTCGTCCAGCCCGACGTCCTCGTCGGCGCCCGCGAAGTCCCGCAGCGCCGCGGCCGCGAGGGCCCGCCACAGCTCCTCGGGCTCGCCGCCGGACGCCTCGGCCATCCCCAGCGGGCGGCCGTGGAACCGTACGAGTCCGAGCGCGCGGCCGGACGGCCTGGTCCGCGCCCCGCCCCCGGGGCGGCGGAACGCCCCGGGCTCGGCGAGGTCGATGTCCACGACCGCCATCGGTGAAGCCGGCGCCGCCGGGCGGAGCGCCCCGCGGGGCGACGGCCTCGGTGCGGCGCGGCTGCCGCGCGTCATGACGTGCTCCGCTCCCGCGAGGCGGTCAGCGGCTGGGCCGACACCGGCTGGGCGGACATGGGCTCGGCCGTGGCGGGCCCGGCCGACGCGGGCCGGACGCCGGGACGCTCCGAGAGGAGCGTGCGCAGTACCCGGCGTCCGTCGGAGATGGCGTGGAGGTTGGACTGCCCGTTGCGGCGGGGCAGTTCGAGACTCGGGACCTCGGCGATCCGGAGTCCGGAGCGCAGCGCGTGCACGATCATCTCGGCCTCGATCTCGAAGCCGGTGGCGTGCAGGTCCAGCTGGTCGAGGAAGCTGCGCCGGAAGGCGCAGAAGCCGTAGCAGAGGTCGGTCAGCGTGGCGTCGTAGAGCCGGTTCACGAGCGCGAGCAGGGCGTGGTTGCCGAGTTTGCGGAAGCGGGTGATGTCGAGGGAGCCGCCGCCCTCGACGAAGCGGGAGCCCTTGACGAAGTCGTAGCCGTTCTCCAGGAAGTGGACGAAGTGCGGGATCTCCGCCGGGGACATGCTGCCGTCGGCGTCCATCATCACCACGTAGTCGCCGCGCGCCGCGAGGAAGCCGGTGCGCAGCGCGTTCCCCTTGCCCTTTCCGCTCTGCTTCAGGCTGCGGACGGTGGGCAGGATCCGGGTGGCCACGCTGACCGTGGCGTCGTGGGAGTCGCCGTCGATCAGCAGGACCTCTCCGACGCAGTCCGGGATCTGTTCGAAGACCCAGGGGATGTTGCGGGCCTCGTTGAGGGCCGGGATCACCAGGCTCACCACGGGCCGGACCGGCGTCTTGTCCTCGGCGCGCCGCTGCGGGTGCGGAGGCGGGTCGGTGGAGCGGCGGAGGGGGTGGTCGACGGACTGGGACTCGATGCCCTGCGGCAGAGTCGGGTGCGTGGTCATGATGGCTCCGGGATCGAATCGGCGCACGGTCGCGTCGTGCTGCGGAGGCCGTCCGCCGGAGTGTGGTGCTCGGTGTGGTGACCGGTGTGGTGGTGACCGGTCGGGCGCTGGGTGTGGCGTCCGAGGGATCCACCCTGTCACCGTGGCGAAGCACCCTACGTTTACGTCGTATATGTACACTTTAACCCTGGATGTCCCAAGGTCAAGGCGGGCACATGGCGATCGAGAAGGACCCCGCGGCAGGGCCCCCCGCGTCGGGGCGCCGCGCGCCCGGCAGGCGCGCCGGCGACCACGGGCGCTACGGCCGCCTGAGCCGCGAGCGGGTACTCGCCACCGCCCTGGAGCTGGTCGACCGGGAGGGACTGTCCGCGCTGAGCATGCGCAGGACCGGCGCGGAGCTCGGCGTCGAGGCCATGGCGCTGTACCGGTACGCCGCCGGGAAGGACGCACTGCTCGACGGACTGGTCGAGGCCCTCTACACGGAGCTGGAAGAACAGCTGGCCGCCTCCGAGGAGGCACCCGAATGGCGGGCCGAGCTCCACCGGATCGCCGCCGCGACCTACGGGGTCGCCCTCGCCCACCCCCAGGTGGCCCCGCTCCTGGCCACCCGCATGCTGGCGGTCCCGCTCGCCCGCCGCCCGCTCCCCGTCCTCAGGGACCACGAGCGGATCCTCGCCCTCCTGGCCCGGGCGGGTCTGGACGAGGACGCCACCGTCACGGCCTTCCGGGCCGTCACCGGCTGGGTCCTCGGCTACATCCTCGGAGACCTGCGGGCCATGGTCGACAACCCCGACGAGCCCGAGCCCGCCTTCCGCCTCGGCCTGCACCGCATGCCGGCCCGCGAGCTCCCGTCGCTGCGCGCCGCCGCCCCGACACTGGCCCGGCACGGCGGCCCGGAGGGCCTGGCCGCCGGCCTCGACGCCCTCCTGGACCGCCTCGCGCCCGGAGCCTGACGTGCGGGCTCCGGGCGCGAGGGTCTGACGGCGGTCCGCCGGCGGCTTACGGGGTGAGCCCCCGGACCAGCAGGTCGAGCAGCGCGCAGACGAAGAGGCTGATCCCGATGAAGCCGTTCGTCGTGAAGAACGCCCGGTTGAGGCGGGACAGGTCGTGCGGCTTCACGATCGAGTGCTCGTAGCAGAAGGCCGCGACGACGATGACGAGGCCGATCCAGAAGAACAGCCCCGCGTCCGTGGCCAGGGCGTACCAGACGAGCAGTCCCGTGGTGACGACGGCCGAGGCGCGGGCGCCCCACAGCGCGGCCGGGATCCCGAAGCGCGCCGGTACGGACATGACGCCGTGGGCGCGGTCCGCCTGCACGTCCTGGCAGGCGAAGATCAGGTCGAAGCCGCCGATCCAGACGCCGACCGCGAGCCCGAGGATGACCGCGTCCCACGACCACTCGCCGGTGACCGCGAGCCAGGCGCCGATCGGCCCTATGGCCTGGGCGAGCCCGAGGATCGCGTGCGGGAAGTTCGTGAACCGCTTGCCGTACGGATAGACCACCATCGGGATGACGGCGAGCGGCGCGAGCGCCAGGCAGAGCGGGTTGAGCAGGGCGGCGGCGCCGAGGAAGACGACGACGGCGATCCCGGCCCCGGTCCACGCGGACCGCACGGAGACGGCGCCGGTCACCAGCTCGCGGTTGGCCGTCCGCGGGTTACGGGCGTCGATCTCGCGGTCGATGATCCGGTTGCAGGCCATGGCGAAGGTCCGCAGGCCCACCATGCAGACGGTGACGAGGAAGAGCGTCCACCAGTGGATGTTCCGGTCGAGCTGGTACATCGCGGTGAGCGCGGCGGTGTACGCGAAGGGCAGCGCGAAGACCGAGTGCTCGATCATCACGAGCCGCAGGAACGCCTTCGTACGCCCCGGCTCCGCGCCCGGTACGGCGGCCGTGGTCACAGCCCGTACTCCTTCCAGCGGCGGTCCACGAGGGCCGCCGTCGCCGGGTCCGACTCCACCATGTCCGGCCAGCCGCCGTCCCGGGTGTAGCCCTCCTCGGGCAGCTTCCTGGTGGCGTCGATACCGGCCTTGCCACCCCAGAACTGCTGGTAGGAGGCGTGGTCCAGATGGTCGACGGGTCCTTCGACGACCGTCAGGTCACGGGCGTAGTCCGTGTTCCCGAGGGCCCGCCAGGACACCTCGTGCAGGTCGTGCACGTCGCAGTCCTTGTCGACCACGATGATCAGCTTGGTCAGCGACATCATGTGCGCGCCCCAGATGGCGTGCATGACCTTCTGCGCGTGCTTCGGGTACTTCTTGTCGATCGAGACGATCGCGCAGTTGTGGAAGCCGCCCGACTCCGGCAGGTGGTAGTCGACGATGTCCGGCACGATGATCTTGAGGAGCGGCAGGAAGAAACGCTCCGTCGCACGGCCGAGCGGACCGTCCTCGGTCGGCGGCCGGCCGACGACGATCGACTGGAGCAGCGGACGCTTCCGCATCGTGATGCAGTCGATCTTCAGCGCGGGAAACGGTTCCTGCGGCGTGTAGAAGCCGGTGTGGTCGCCGAAGGGACCCTCGGGCAGCATCTCGCCCGGCTCCAGCCACCCCTCGACGACGACCTCGGCCTGCGCGGGGACCTGGAGCGGCACGGTCTTGCAGTCGACCATCTCGATCCGCTTGCCCTGCACGAAGCCGGCGAAGAGGTACTCGTCGATGTCACCGGGCAGCGGGGCCGTCGACGCGTACGTGACGGCCGGCGGGCAGCCGAAGGCGATGGCGACCGGCAGCCGCTCCCCCTTCGCCGCCGCGACGGCGTAGTGGTTGCGGCTGTCCTTGTGGATCTGCCAGTGCATGCCGATGGTGCGCTTGTCGTGGCGCTGGAGGCGGTAGAGCCCGAGGTTCCGGACCCCGGTCTCCGGGTGCTTGGTGTGGGTGAGGCCCAGGTTGAAGAAGGACCCGCCGTCCTTGGGCCAGGTGAAGAGCGCGGGAAGGAGATCGAGATCGACGTCGTCGCCGGTGAGAACGACCTCCTGCACGGGCGCGGCGTCGGACTTCACCTTCTTCGGCGGCACGTGGATCATCGAGCCGAGCTTGCCGAAGGCCTCGCGGACCCCGACGAAACCGTGCGGAAGCTCGGGCTTGAGCAGCCCGCCGATCTTCTCGCTGATCTCGCCGTACGACTTCAGGCCGAGGGCCTTGAGCAGCCGGCGGTCGGTCCCGAAGACGTTCATCGCGAGGGGCATCGAGGAGCCCTTGACGTTCTCGAAGAGGAGCGCCGGGCCTCCTGCCTTGTTCACCCGGTCGACGATCTCCCCGACCTCCAGGTACGGGTCGACTTCGGCCTTGATGCGCTTGAGGTCGCCTTCGCGCTCAAGGGCCCTGAGCAGCGAGCGGAGATCGTCGTAAGCCATAAGGGCCAGTATCGGGCACCGGCTACCCTTGACCTGTCACCGGGGCCGCCGAAACGCGCCTCCGCCACCGCTTCCAGGGGGCTGTCCCACATGCTCAGGGCGCTGTTGTACATCCTGCCGCTGGCGCTGACGATCTACGCCTTCATCGACTGCCTGAACACCCCGGAGGAAGAGACCAAGCACCTGCCGAAGGTGGTCTGGGTCATCATCATCCTGCTGTTCTGGATCGTCGGGCCGATCGTCTGGTTCTTCGCGGGCAAGGTGCGGCGCCCGGCCGGAGCGCGGGGCCGCGCGGGCGGCTGGGTGGCCCCCGACGACAACCCGGAGTTCCTGAAGTCCCTGAGGCAGGACGGTCCGGAGAAGCAGAACGGCCCCGAGAAGCAGGACGCCCCCGACGACGACTCGGTCCTCAGGGACTGGGAGGCGGACCTGCGCCGCCGCGAGGAAGAGCTGAAGAAGCGCGAGCGCGGCGAGGACTCCGACACGTGAGGGAGCTCAGGCTCCCCGCCGCCTTCGAGAAGACGGACTCCTGATGGAACTGCGGCTCCTGGTCGCCTTCGAGAAGGTCGCCGACGTCCTCTCCTTCACCCGGGCCGCCGCCGACCTGGGCTATGCCCAGTCCAGCGTCACCGGCCAGATCCGCTCCCTGGAGACCTCGCTGGGCGTGGAGCTCTTCGAGCGGCTCGGCAGCCGCATCCGGCTCACCGAGGCCGGGGAGCGGCTCCTGCCGTACGCCCGCCGGATGACCGAGCTGGCCGAGGAGGCCAGGACGGCCGTCGCGACCGCCGCCGAACCCACCGGGACGATCGCCGTCGGCACGATGGAGTCCCTCACCTCCTACCGGCTGCCGCCGCTCCTGGAGTACTTCCACCACCGCTACCCGAAGGTGCGGCTGACGCTGCGCCCCACCCTGGGCGACGCGACCCGGCAGGCGCTGCGGCAGGGCACGTACGACGTGGGCTTCCTGATGGAGCCGGGCACGGAGCACGAGGGCCTGGAGTCGGAGGTCCTCGCGCCCGAACCACTGGTCCTGGTCGCCGGCCCCGGCCACCCCCTGGCGGGGCGTACGGGGCTGACGAGCGCGGACCTGGCGGCGGCCCACCTGGTGGGCACCGAACCGGGCTGCCCGTACCGCGACCTCTTCGAGGAGGAGCTGCGGGAGTGGGCGCCGCCCTTCATGGAGTTCGGCACGATCGAGGCGACGAAGCGGGGCGTGACCTCGGGCCTCGGGGTGGCCCTCCTCCCCCGGGTGACGGTGGCGGAGGAACTGGCCTCCGGCACCCTGGTCGCCCTGGACTGGGAGGCCCCCTTCACCCTCTTCACGCAGCTCGCGTGGCGACGGGGGAAGAAGCTTCCGCCGCACGTCCGGCTGTTCGTGGAGCAGGCGCGGCGACTCGTGTCCGAGCAGAGCCGGCCAGAGTGACCTTGAGGCTGGCGAGGACGATCAGCGGGACGCCGAGCGCCTGCACGAGCCCGATGTGGTGCCCGTACACCGCCCAGTCGACGCCCATGGCGACGGCGGGGTAGGTGAAGGCGAGGACGGCGATCTTGGCGGTCGGCAGCTTGGCGTAGGCGGCGTACATCAGGACGTACATCAGCCCGGTGTGGACGAGCCCGAGCCCGACGAGCCACAGCCACCCGGAGCCGAGCCCGGCGGCGGCGCCGAAGTCGGCGAAGGGCAGGAGCAGGGGCAGTCCGACGAGGACCTGGACGAGCGCGACGAGGTGGGGCCGTACGCCGGTGATGCGCTTGGTGACGAAGGTCGCGAGGGCGTAGAGGACGGCGGCGGCGAGCGCGAACCCGAGCCCCTTGAGGGATGCCGTGTCCCCCGGCCGCACACCGGAGACGAGCACGAGTCCACCGAAGGCGAGAGCGAGCCACCCCAGCTTGGCTGCGGAGATCCGCTCCCTCATGAACACCGCGCCGAGCAGCACGAGGAAGAACGGCTGCGTGTGATAGACGACGGTGGCGAGGGAGATCGAGGTGGCCTCGTACGCCTCGAAGAGAAACACCCAGTTGAAGACGATGAACACGCCGCCGAGCGCGGCGAGCCCGAGCTTCTTCGGGGTGAACCCGTGCCCGGTGAAGAACCCCCGGGCGAGGCTGTACGCCCCGAGCGCGACGGCCCCGAAGAGGCACCGGAAGAACACCACCTCGAAGGGCGAGGCCCCGGACTCGACGACGAAGACGCCGAGCGTGCCGGAGAGCACCATGGCGAGGGTGAGTTCGACGGTTCCCTTGGTCTCGTTTCTCATGACAGCGACGCTACGGAGGGGCCGGTCGCCCGGTCCACGAGCCAGTGGGGGGTCCTCCCGATGGGCCCGATCGGCGGGGCCGATGGGGGCCGGCCGGCCGCGCTACTCGGCGGCGGTGGCGGTGGCGGTGGCGGTCAGGGACTCCCGCAGGGCGTTCGCGGTGGCAGCCGAGTCGTAGCCGGCGGGCACGCCCTCGACCAGGACGATGTCGGCGGGCATGTGCCGGTACCTCAGCGGCGCGATCTCCTGGTACGTGTCCGAGTCCCACCAGGCCCGTGCCTCGGCGATCCCGGGGAACCCGATCATCACCACGGCCCCGGGCCAGTTGCCCTCCTTCACCTCGTGCACCGTCCCGTGCACGAGGAACCGGCCGCCGTACGGCTCGAAGGTGCCGGGGATGCGCTCGATGTACTCGACGACCTCGGCGTGCGGGGTCTCGGTGTTCAGCCTGGCGATGGCGTAGGCGGTCATGGTGTGGGTGTCCTTCCGGCGGGGGGCGGGGCGGTCCGTACGCAGACGATCGTGGCACCGCCACATGCCGGGGGTCGATGACCTCAAAGGTAAGGAGCCGACCACCAACTCCCCCTGCTTCACGGCTCCTGAGGCGCCATCGGAAGCGCCACGGCCTCCCTCCACACGGCCAACTGCCGGTCGTCCACGGGCCTCATCTCGCCCTGGTACAGCTGCGCGTGGCCGTCCTTCCCGGGGTCGACCTGAGGACTGGTGGCGAAGAGGTACGTGCTGCCGCCCTTCAGCCGGTCGGGACCGCCCTCGTCCAGGCCGTACGCGACCTGGACCGTCCCGCGCAGGTTCCCCCGCAGCACGGAGGCGACCTCGATCCGATAGACGTCCTCCGTCCACCCGTCGACGTCACGCCGCTCCACGAACGCCGCCACGCGCCCGGTGAACACGCTGTCGGCGTAGCGCGCCGTGCCGGCCACGTCGTGCGGGTCGTACGCCCGAAGCGCGCAGCCTGTCGTGACCTGCCCCTCCAGATGCCGGTAGCCGAGATAGCCGCCCACGGCCAACACCCCGGCGGCCACCGCGCCCGCCGCCAAGACCATCGCTTTCCTGCTCATGATCATCCCCACAGTGCGTGACGGGCGTGGACGTCGCCCCGTCGGCCTTGATCGTCACCTGCTCGATCGTGCCCGCCGTCAAGGTCTGGACGGCGCGCCCGCCAGGGCTGAGTCATCCACCCTCACGGTCACCGGACGATAGCGCTCCGTAGCGACCCTATGCGCTCATCCAGCCCCCATCAGCCCCTTCCGGAGACCCCTCCGACAACGACGCGCCCCTTCACTCCCCCCCCGCACACCGGCCCACTCCGCCCCCGGCAGGGGCCGGAATACCGCCCACAGGGGCCGAGTTGGCAAGAGGGAACCCCCGAGAACCGGAGCAGAGATGACCTCCCACGCCGCACCCGTCCCGGACCGTTCGTTCCTCTTCGTCCTCGGCAGCTCCCGCGCCGACGGCAACTCCGAGATACTGGCCCGCGCCGCCGCCGCGCAGCTGCCCGCCGACGTCCCGCAGCGCTGGGTGGACCTGAACCGGCTGCCCCTCCCCGACTTCCAGGACGGACGGCACGAGCTCGCCGGCCGGCAGGACGTGGAGAACGAGGAGCTGCTGCGGCAGGCGACGGTGGAGGCCACCGACATCGTCATCGTCTCGCCCCTGTACTGGTACAGCCTCTCCGCGCAGACCAAGCGCTACCTGGACTACTGGTCGGGCTGGCTGAACGTCCCCGACTCGGACTTCAAGGAGCGCTTGGCGGGCGGCACGCTGTGGGGCGTGACGGCCATGGCGGACGACGACCACGTCGTCGCGGACGGCCTGGTGACGGGCCTCAGCCACTCGGCCGCCTACCTGCGCATGCACTTCGGCGGAGTCCTGACGGGAACGGGCTCCCGCCCCGGCCGCGTCCGCGCCGACGAGCAGGCGATGCTCCGCGCGAAGACCTTCTTCGAGAGCGAGACCCCCCTCGCCCGCTTCCCCTACGACCAGGAGTCCGACGCGGTCCCGCACGCCCCGGGAAGCCTGCCCCCCGGGGCGCGGTGACGAACGGGAGGCGTCAGTTGTCGGAGCCGACGGTGTTGTCATGCCCGGCGTTGAACACGTCGTCCTTCGCGAACTGGAGCCAGTCGCCGAAGACGATGGTGTGCGAGGCCTCCGGCTCGAAGTCGACGTACACATCGGCGCTCGCGACGCCGGCGGTGCCGAAGACGATGGCACCGGCGGCGAGGGCGGTCAGCAGGGAACGCATGGCAGAGACCTCTCAGTAGGACGGCAGAGCACCCCGCCAGCTAAGGCCACCCGCCGCCCGCCGCCCCCGCACCCGGCCGGTACGGCCCGGAGCCTCAACCGATCGGCGGCAGCGCATGGGCAGTCGCCGGTCAGCGGAGGGGCGCCGGATGACAGAGGCACCCGCACACGAGGTACCGGACGCCTTGTACGCCGCTGTCGCGGGGCACGTGGTCCCGGCAGCGGTCATGACGGCCGACGACGCAGCGCGGCGACCGGAACTCCGGCTCCGGCGCGAGGGCACGTACCAACAGGGACAGGGTCACCGCGTCCGCGATCTCCGGCGTCACCCACCACCCGTCCCCCGCCCGATCCCGGTGCGGCCCCTCGTGCCCCACGGCGAGCACGCAGACCGAACCGCCCCACACCGGCCGCACCACCTCGGCGACGTCCAGCACGGACCGGCGCGCCCCACAGCGGCTCATCGGGCGCTCCCGGTGTGGATGTTGCGGTGGTCGACGTCCACCCCGACCGTCGCCAGCCACAACGCCCGCCGACGCCGCCGTTGGACGGCCCGGGCCGAGTCCGCCGCCAGGTAGGGGCGCGCCAGGGGCGACCGGGCGCCGTCGAGCGGTGCCGTCTGCTCGACGGCGTAGGGCGACCGCCGGGAGGGCGCGCGGTGCCGGGGTCCGGGGGTCGGCGCCGCCGGGCGGGAGTGGGTCATCCGGCGGGGGCGGTGCCGGCCGGTGGGCGGCAGGGTCAGCATGAGCAGCCCGAGCAGTACGGGGATCAGCGCCCTGCCCAGTAGGCGCGCGATAGGGTTCCGCACGTCATCAACTCCGTTGGTAGTTGGTGGCCATGCCCCGGGAGGTCTAGCCACCTCGCCGGGGTCTTGCGTTCGCGTCCACCGTAATGCTAGCTACACAGTGCTACATCGCTGTATAGCTAGATCCATCCGAACGTGTCTTAGTGTGACTATCTAGCGTTGACCTATGAGCCTTGACCCGAAGTCGGGACGCCCGCTGTACGTTCAGCTGGCCGATGTGATCGCGGCGCGGATCGCGACCGGGGAGTACGCCCCTGACCGCATGATCCCCACGCCGGCCCGTCTCGCCGAGGAGTACGGCATCGCCGTGCTGACCGCCCGCCGGGCCATGCAGGAACTCCGCAGGCACGAACTGATCTACACCGTGCCCGGCAAAGGCTCTTTCGTCGCACCCGCCGCCGGAGTGAGTACCCCCTCGACGGCGGAACCCGTCATGGACCGGGAACAGGCACGGCGCTGGCTCGGCACCGCCCTCGACGAGGCGCGGGCCGGACTCGCCGAAGGCGGGATCCCCATCGGGGCCGCCCTCTACGGCGCCGACGGCACGCTCCTCGGGCGCGGGCGCAACCGGCGCGTGCAGGACGGGGACCCGTCGACGCACGCCGAGACCGCCGCGTTCCGGGCCGCCGGGCGGCAGCGGTCGTACCGGGGGACGACGATGGTCACCACCCTGTCGCCGTGCTGGTACTGCTCCGGGCTCGTTCGGCAGTTCGGGATCTCGCGGATCGTCGTCGGGGAGGCAGAGACGTTCTCCGGCGGGCACGGCTGGCTCGCCGAGCACGGCGTCGAGGTGGTCGTCCTCGACGATCCCGCGTGCGTCGCGCTCATGACCGGGTTCATCGCCGCGCACCCCGACCTCTGGCACGAGGACATCGGGGAAGAGCCGTAGGGAGCGGGAGCGGCCAGGCACGACCCGCGCCGCCGAGAGTGAACATCCTTGGATTCAGGTCGTGTTGCGGGAAAGCTGGGTGGACACATCCCGGATCCCGGAGGCCCTCCATGAGCGCCGAGCACGCGAACACCCTGTACGAGGCCGTGGGCGGCGCCGACGCGCTGCGCCGGCTCTCCGAGACGTTCTACGAGGGGGTCCTGGCCGATCCGATCCTCGCGCCCGTCTTCGCGGACTTCACCCCCACGCATGTGGAGCACGTGGCCGTGTGGCTGGCGGAGGTCTTCTCGGGGCCGGCCGGGTTCACGGCGGAGCACGGCGGGCACCAGGCCCTGCTCCGGGCCCATCTCGGGCTCGGCATCACGGAGGAGCAGCGGCTGCGCTGGATGGAGTTGATGGCGGCGGCCGTGGAGAAGGAGCTGCCTGACGACGCGCTGCTGCGCCGCCGGGTGGTGGAGTACTTCGACTGGGGCACGCGGATCGCGAAGGACGTCTCGGCCTCGGCCCCGGGGACGGACCTCGGCGACCCCGGCCCCACCCCGCGCTGGGGCTGGGACGGCCTCGCCTGAGGCGCCCACCCCGGACACCCCCCCGAGGCGCCCACCCCGGATGCCCCCCGAGGCGCTCGACCCAGGCGCTCCCCTAGGCCCTCGCCTGAGGTGCTCCCCCAGGCGCTCGACCGAGGCGCTCGTCCCGGTGAGGGAGCGTGCTCCGCCGGGCAGATCCCTGACGTCGGCCCCCGACGGCCCTGACGGGTCCTCACAACAACCTCGCAAAGGTTGACGTGATCCCAACACCCTGTCGATATCCTGGATTTGAGATGTGACGGGGCACATCTCGTGGGGTAGCAGGGGGAAGCATGGGGGTGGCGGGTGGACAGGGAGCTCTACGGCCGCGAGGCGGTCCTGCACGACGGTGGTCTCGTCGCACGGCTCAGCGGGCTCACCCGGCACGGTGCCGCGCGGGTCGCGTACGAGCACGGTGACGATCCGCCCGTGACGGTGTTCACGGGCGGGCGCGGCATGGGGAAGACCGCCCTGCTCAAGGAGGTCCGCAACCGCTACAAGGGGTACACGCCGCTGGCCCTGCTCGACTGCGCGCACATCGAGCCGCCCGCCGAGCACGGTCCCGGCTGGAGCGAGGTCACCGGGGCGCTCACCGAGCTCGCCGTGCAGCTGTCGCCGAAGGTGCTCGCGGCGAAGCCCGTGCAGTTCCCGAGGCTCTCGCTCGGGCTCGTGGCCGTCGCCTCGCTCGGCTGGTCCCAGGAGGACGACGAGCGGGCCCGGACCGACCTCCAGCAGCTCGGGCCGCTGCTCGCGACCGTCGACGCGACGAAGGGCGCCGCGGGGAACTGGGTCTCCAAGGTCCTGTCCAAGCTGGCCGCCACCTTCGCCGAGAGCGCCGCACCGCTCGCCGGACTGCTCGCCGAGGCGACCGTGGAGACCGTCCTGGAGGAGGTCTTCGGCCGGTTCCAGCGCTCCTCCGAGAACTGGTACGGCACCTACCGCAACGCCGGCGGCCGCGGCAAGACCGGTCTCCGGCAGCTCGCGATCGACTTCGAGCAGGGCGGCCGGCGCCGCGGCGAGGCCGAGGACTTCCTCGTCGGCGCCCTCACCGAGGACCTGATCCACGCCTATACGGGGCTCCGCCGCGGCACCCGCATCGGCCGGCCGATCCTCCTCCTCGACAACGCCCACGAGCGGCTCGGCCGGCAGCTCGTCGAGCCGATCCTGCGCGCCCGCGCCGGCGGCCGCCGCGACCGGGTCGTCGTCCTCGCCGCCTCCCGGGTCCGCGAGCACGAGGGCCTGCGGCACGCCACCCGGACCCGGCTGCCGGAGACCGCACACCGCGCGCCCTGCCCGCGGGGGACGAGCGTCGGCTCCGGGATCCTCGCCGTCGAGCTCACCCCGCTCTCCCCCGCCCAGACCCGCTCCGCCTTCGACCACCACGACCCGGCCGGCCGCACCCCCGCCGAACTCGCCCGCGCCGTGCACCGGTTGACCGGCGGCCGGCCGCTCGGCGTGGCCCTCCTCGGGCGGGCCGCCGGGGAGGCCCCGGCGGAGCTGCGGGCCGGTCTCACCCCGGGCGGGCTCCTCGACCTGACGGTGGAGCTGCGCGAGGACGCCCCGCCGGTGCCCGTCGCCCCCACGCTCCTCGCCGAGCTGCTCCCGGTGCGGCGGCCCGGGCCGTACGCCGTGCTCGCCGCCACCCACGACGAGGAGTCCGCGCGGCTCCTCGCCCACGCCCGGCTCCAGGGCGAGTCCCTGGACGGGGACGTGGCGCTGCGCGTCCGCGACCAGCTCCGCTCGGAGGACTGGCCGGAGGGCCCGCGCCACTTCGTCGCCGATCCGCTCCTGCGGTCCCTGCTCCTGCACCGGCTCCGCTTCGAGGACGACGACCATCCGCGCTACGCGGCCTGGCGCGCGGTCCACGAGACGCTGCACCGGCACTACGGGCCCGCGCCCGGCCCGTACCGGCTCCATCACGACCTCGCGCTCGGCCGCACCGAGGAGGCCGTGACCCATCTGCGGGTCACCTTCCCGGAGCAGGACGTGCTCGGCTGGCTCGGGCGGCTGCGGTTCGTCGCCGCCGCCCCGTACCCGCGCGAGCGGAACCGGCCGGGGCCCGACCCGCGCCGGGCGATCGCCCTCGGCCAGGAGCCCGTCGGCGACCCGACCTTCTCCGGGCTCGACGCCGACACCACCGAACTCCACCTGTCCGTACGGCGGTTGCTGCACGCCGTATGGCTGCTCACCGATCCGCTCGCACTGCCCGACGACGACGTGGCCGACCGGCTCGCGCACGAGCTGCGCAGGCTCTCCGGCCGTCATCTGACGGGCAGCGGTTCGCTCTGGGACGCGGCCACCCACTGGCCGCGCGACATCCGCGCCTGGCGGGAGCTCTCGCTGCCGCCGGGCCGCGAGGACGGAGTCTGACGCCATGCCCGACCGTGCCCCCGGCCGCCTTTCCGACCGGCTGCGCCGCCGCGTCCGCACACCCCGCCAGAAGCTCGTCGCCTCGCTCGTCACGGCCGCCGTCGTCCTCGGTCTCGGCGGGTACGGGATAGCCCGGCTCACCACTCCGGAGGACCGTTCCTGCGCGGCCGGCGTCGAACGTCCCGAGGGCAGCTCCGAGTGCGTCGGCGTCAACGGCGACGGCCACGACTTCGGCAACGCCGACCTCACCGAGATCGCCGGGGCCATCGGCCGCGAGAACGCCACCCTCAAGCCCGGCGAGTACGCGACCGTCGCCGTGCTCCTGCCCCTGACCTCCCCCGACGGAGGCATGCGGACCAAGGTGCTCCACGAGGTCCAGGGCGCGTACGCCTACCAGTACCGCGCCAACCACGAGTCCAACAGCCAGACCCCGAAGATCCGGCTCGTCCTCGCCAACACCGGCCGGGGCAACGCCCACTGGCAGACCACCACCCGGCAGCTCGCGTCCATGACCGGCGCCCCGGACCGGCTGCGGGTCGTCTCCGGCGTCGCCACCTCCTCGACCGAGATGCGGGAGGCCGTGACCGCGCTCACCAAGGACGGGATCGCCGTAGTCGGCACCACCATCACCGCCGACGACATCGCCAACGGCCCCGGCGCCGGGAACAACCGCTACCCCGGCCTCGCCCGCGTCTCCCCCACCAACAGCGACGAGGCGAAGGCCCTCGCCCACTTCGGCCGCGTCGACGCCGCCAAGGCCCTCCTCGTCCAGGACACCCGCAGCGGCGACCACTACACGGACACCCTCAAGTCCGCCTTCGCCGCCTCCCTCAAGGGCGCGCCCTACGAGCCGCAGCTCTTCACCTCGCCGCCGGACCCGACCGACGAGGGCACCACCGCCAACACCTTCCGCCAGATCACCCACCTGATCTGCGACACCCGCGCCGAGACGGTCTTCTTCGCGGGCCGCCACACCCAGCTGCGGCAGTTCATCAACGCGCTGGGCTCGCGCGGCTGCACCGACCGCGCCTTCACGATCCTGACCGGCGACGAGGGCTCGTACCTGGGAGCCGACGAGAAGCTCGACCGCAGCGCGCTCAAGGCGAAGGTGACCGTCCGCTACGCCGCGCTCGCCCACCCCGACGCGTGGAAGCCGGCGCCGGGACGGGCCGTGCCCGCGACGGGCGGTTCGGTGGTCGCGTACTCGACCTTCGAGACGGACATCGCCCGCGCCTCGAAGAAGCCGGTGGCGCTCGCGGACGGGCAGGCGATCGTCGCGTACGACGCGATGGCGACGGCGGTCCACGCGATCCGCCAGGCCACACCGCGCGACGCCCAGTACCCGGAGCTCTCGGACGTGGTCACGCAGTGGCCGCAGGTGAAGGGCTCGCTGCGGGTGCAAGGCGCGAGCGGCTGGATCTGCCTCGACAACTACGGCAACCCGTACAACAAGGCGGTCCCGATCGTGGAGCTCGCCCTGGACGGCAGCCAGCGCTTCGTCCAGATCGCCTGGCCGGAGAAGAACCCGCCGAGCACGTCCTGCCTGCCGCCGAAGAGGAGCTAGCGGATCACGGGACCCACTTCGGCCAGGGTGCCTCGTCGCGCTCGTACAACGCCCGCAGCTCGCTCCACCGCTCGGGCGCCCACGCGGACCAGTCCGTCCGGTGACCGTCCAGGGCCGCCGCGAGCCGCTCGAAGTGGTCGTGCCACCCCGCCAGGCAGTCCAGCCGGTACTCCCGCGTCCCCCGGAACTCGTTGGTGAAACGCAGCACGGTCGACCCGCCGCTCCCGGACCCCGGCTCCAGATGGAACCGGATCCGGCCGTGCGGCGGATCGACCGTGTACTCGGCGACGTACTCGGGGTCCCAGGCGGTCACCCACCCCGAGACCTCCGTATCGCTGTTGAGCCAGCGGAGCGTGACCCGGCCGCCGAGCCGGGGCTCCAGCGGGTCCGCCGCGCACAGCCAGCCCCGCAGGCCCTCGGGGGCGGAGACGGCCTCCCAGACCTCCGCCGGCGGATGCGGGAGCTCCATGACGTACCGCAGCAGGTGCGTGTCGCCGTCGTGGGTCTCGCACCTGCCCCGGGGTATCGCGCTCATACCTCCAGCGTGGCCCCGGGGTGCCCCGCCCGCACTTCCGCGCCTGCTACTCCACGCCCGCGTAGGAGTGCTTGCTGGTGACGAAGATGTTGACGCCGTAGTAGTTGAAGAGGAAGCAGCCGAAGGCGATGAGCGCGATGTACGCGGCCTTCCGGCCCTTCCAGCCGGCCGTGGCGCGCGCGTGCAGGTACGCCGCGTAGCCGACCCACGTGATGAAGGACCAGACCTCCTTGGCGTCCCAGCCCCAGTAGCGGCCCCACGCGTCGCCGGCCCAGATCGCGCCCGCGATGATCGTGAACGTCCACAGCGGGAAGACGGCGGCGTTGACCCGGTACGAGAACTTGTCGAGCGAGGCGGCCGAGGGCAGCCGCTCCAGGACGGAGCGGGCGAAGGCGCTCGGGGTGCCGCCGCTCGCGAGCTTGCTCTCGTACGAGTCGCGGAAGAGGTACAGGACGGTGGCGACGGCCGCGAGGTAGAAGACCGCGCCGCAGAAGATCGCGGTGGAGACGTGGATCCACAGCCAGTACGAGTCGAGCGCCGGCACCAGCTGGTCGCTGGGGGTCTTCAGCCAGGTGGTGGCCAGGCCCAGGTCGAGCAGGACCGTCGTGACCAGCGGCAGGCCGATCCAGCGCACGTTCTTCTTGGCGAGGAGGAAGCCGAGGTACGAGCCGACCGCCACCGTGGAGAAGGTGGTGGAGAACTCGTACATGTTGCCCCAGGGGGCGCGCTGCACGGCGAGGGCCCGGCTGACCACGCCCGCCGCCTCGATCGCGAAGGCGAGGACGGTGAGGGAGACGGCGATCCGGCCGTAGAGGTCGCCCTTGACCGTGCCGCCGGACGCGCCGGGACCGTCCGGGACGTCCCGCGTGCCGGCCGCGGAGCGCGTGACGACCTTCGGCTTGTCGAGGACGGCGGTGGAGCCGGCGGCCTGCTTGACCTGGACGGTCACGGCGGTGGCCGCGGCCGAGGCCTGCTGCGTGAGAGCGGCGGCGGTCCGGCCGACCTTGCTGCGGCTGCCGAGGACCCACTCGGCGATGTGCGCGAAGAAGGCCAGGGTGTAGACGGCCATGGAGGAGTAGATGAGCAGGTCGCTCATCTTCGCCAGGCTCTCGTTGGTGGTGGCGGCGAGGATCACTTGTCGGCCTCTCCAGAAGGGGCAGGGTCTTCTGCGGGTTCTTCCGCGGGTTCCGGTACGTCTCCGTCTTCCGGATCGGCTTCGGGCGCTGGTGCGGCGGGCGGCGCGTCCGCGGTGAGGGTGCCCGCGAGGTCGCCCAGTTCCTCCGGAAGCTTCGCGGACTCGCTGCGGCCCAGGCCCGCCATCTCGACGACGGTCACGCCGTCCTCACCGCGCACGGCCCGGACCCAGACCCGGCGCCGCTGGATGAAGAGCGAACCGGTCAGGCCGGCGATCGCTGCGATCGCGCCCGCGAGGGCGAGGCCGTTGCCCGGCTGCTGCGAGATCTGGAAGCTGGCCCACTCCTTGATGTCCTTCTCGAAGGTGATCGAGCCGGCCCCGTCGGGGAGCGTCATCGTCTCGCCGGGCAGCAGGCGGTCGGCGAGCTTGTTGCCGGACTTGTCCGTGAACTGGATCAGCTTGGACTTGTCGAGCTGGTACACGTTCTGCGGCAGACCGGAGTCCACGCCCAGGGAGCCGCGGTAGCCGGTGAGCGCCATGACCGGGAAGTCGAGCGCCGGGAACTGCGAGAACATCGTGCCCGCGCCGGCGCCCGCGAAGGTCGGCACGAAGAAGGCCTGGAAGCCCAGCTGTTCCTTCTTGCCGTTCTTGTCGCGGTAGCCGTCCATCACCTTGATCGCGCCGGTCGAGGTGATGTTGTTGTCGATCGGCAGGAGCGGCACGGCGCCGTGGAAGACGGTCTTGCCGCGGCCGTCCTTGACGGTGACGACGGGCGCGTAGCCGTGGGCGATCAGATAGACCTTGGAGCCGCCGACCTTGAGCGGCTCGTTGACCTTGATGACCGCGTTCTTCTCCGCGCCGCCGGCCTCGGAGTACCGGACCTTCGCCTCGAAGGTGCGGGGCGTGCCGCGCTGCGGGCCGCTCTTCTCGTACGTGCCGTCGAAGGAGTCGAGCGTGAAGGTGAACGGCTCCAGCTCCTCGGTGCCGAACTGCGAGCCGGACTTGAAGTCGTCGTACTGCGTGAGCGTGTTGGAGAAGCCGTCGCCCTCGACGATCAGCTTGCCGCCCTCGGCCTTGAAGAGCTGGCCCCAGGCGAAGGCGACGAGGATGACGATCAGGGCGACGTGGAAGAGGAGGTTGCCCGCCTCGCGGAGGTAGCCCTTCTCGGCGGCGATCGCGTCCCCGGCGGTGTGGGCGCGGAAGCGGCGCCCCTTGAGGACGGTGAGCGCGGCCTCGCGGACCTGCTCGGGCTCGGCCTCGGTGCGCCAGGTGGCGTACGCGGGGAGCCGGTCGAGGCGCCGGGGCGCGCCCGGCGGGCGGCTGCGGAGCTGGCCGACGAACTGCCAGCTGCGGGGCACGATGCAGCCGATGAGGGAGACGAACAGCAGGATGTAGATCGCGGAGAACCACACCGAGCTGTAGACGTCGAAGAACTGGAGCTTCTCGTAGAGCGGCGTCAGCGTCTCGTGGGCCTGCTTGAAGGCCTGGACCTTCAGCTCGTCCGCGCTGGTCTGCGGGATGAGGGAGCCGGGGACCGCGCCCAGGGAGAGCATGAAGAGCAGGATCAGCGCGACCCGCATGGAGGTCAGCTGCCGCCAGAACCAGCGGATCCAGCCGACGACTCCGAGGACGGGTCCGCCGATGGGGGTGTCGCCGCGGTCCTCGGTGGGGGCCGTGGAGAGCTGGGCGCCGGCGGCCGCGTCGGCCGTGCGCTCGGCCTCGGCCGCGCCGGACGTGTCAGTCGTGTCGGTCGTGCTCATGGAACTCAGATCCCCACCGTGAAACCGCTGGACCAGCCCTGCATCGTGGCGACCATGTCGTCCCACGCGCCCGTGAGGAGCAGCAGGCCGGTGACGATCATCATGCCGCCGCCGATCCGCATGACCCACACGTAGTGCTTCTTGACCCATCCGAACGCGCCGAGGGCCTTGCGGAAGGCGATGGCGGCGAGCACGAACGGTACGCCGAGGCCGAGGCAGTACGCGAAGGCGAGTATCGCTCCGCGCCCGGCGCTGGCCTGCTCCAGGGCGAGGGCGTTGACCGAGGCGAGGGTCGGGCCGATGCACGGGGTCCAGCCGATACCGAAGAGCGCGCCGAGCAGCGGGGCGCCGATGAGTCCGGCGGCGGGCTTCTTGTGGAAGCGGAACTCGCGCTGCGTGAACCAGGGCATGAGGCCGGCGAAGAAGACGCCCATGAGGATCATGAGCACGCCGAGGATCGTGGTGAGCGTGTCGCTGTACTTCTGGAGGGTCGACCCGAAGTAGCCGAAGAGGGCGCCGCCGGAGACGAACACGGCGGTGAAGCCGAGGACGAAGAGGACGGCGCCGGCGGTCATCCGGCCGCGGCGGCTCTCGGCGAGGTCGGCGCCGGTGACCCCGGTGACGTACGAGAGGTAGCCGGGGACGAGCGGGAGCACGCACGGCGAGAAGAAGGAGACAAGACCGCCGAGGACCGCGATGGGCAGGGCGAGCAGCAGGGCTCCGCTGTTGACCGTCTCGATCACGGGCTCACTTCTCCTTGAGGAGAGGCTCGATCATCGAACGGAGCTTCTCCTCGTCGAGCGCCATGAGGGAGCGGGCGGCGATCTTGCCCTCCTTGTCGAGGACGACGGTGGAGGGGATGCCCTGGAGGCTGAGGGTGCCCTTCGGGAAGCCGAAGAGGATCAGCTTGCCCTGCGGGTCGTAGAGGCTCGGGTAGGGCACCCCGTAGTCCTCTTCGAAGGCGAGCGCGGGCTGCTTGTTGGGGTCGCGGGTGTTGAGGCCGACGAACTCGACGCCCTTGCCCTTCAGCTCCTTGGCGACCTTCGCGAAGTGGGGAGCCTCGGCGCGGCAGGGGGCGCACCAGGAGCCCCAGGCGTTGAGGACGACGACGTTGCCCTTGAGGTCGGCGACGTCGAGCTGCTTGCCGTCGAGGGTTTCACCGGCGAGCTTCCCGGTGGACGCGCGCTCGCCCTTGGCGGCGGTGGAGATCCCGCCCGTGTTGGTCACGAAGTTGGTGTTGCCACCGCCGCCGGACTTGCCGTTGCTGTCGCCGCCGCAGGCCGAGAGCGTGAGGGCGGCGGACAGCACTCCGACGGCGAGCAGGGTGCGTCGAGGGGCACGGCTAAGGCTCATGTGAAAAGTTTCGCATGGGCGTTTGGGGGATCTTGGGCGCCCCCCTACGTGCCCGTAACGCCCCTTGTCAAGATCGCCTAAGCGAACACGGCGTACGCCTATGCGGACGGGGTCGACGAGGCCGTCGAACCGTTCGGCGCGGGCTTGAGGAAAGTATTCCAGCCGCCGGCGGGCTTCTGGCCCACCTCCAGCGTGCGCAGCTTGGCGAGGATCTTCGGGTCCTGGACGTCGAGCCAGTCCACGAACTGCTTGAAGGAGACGAGCCGGACGTCCTTCTTCCCGGCCATTCCCTTGATGGCGTCCTCGACGGCGTCCATGTAGATGCCGCCGTTCCACTGCTCGAAGTGGTTGCCGATGTAGAAGGGCGCGCGGTTCGACTCGTACGCGCGGCGGAAGCCGCCGAGGAGGGCGTCCGTGGCCTGCTTGCGCCAGCCCGGGTAGCGGGAGGGCATGCCCTTCGTCGTGTTCTTCGACTGGTTGGCGAGCATGTTGTAGTCCATGGAGAGGACCTCGAAGGAGTGCCCGGGGAAGGGCACGGCCTGCAGCGGGAGGTCCCAGATGCCCTGGCGCTTGGTGGGCCACATCTGCCGGCCGCCGGGCGAGCTGGCGTCGTAACGCCAGCCGAGCCGCTTGGCGGTGGGGAGCAGGTTGTCCTGGCCGAGGAGGCAGGGGGTACGGCCGCCGACGAGCTCCTTCGAGTAGTCGAAGGGCAGCGGGTCGAGGTCGGTCCAGCCGCTGTTGGTCTTCCACTCGGTGACGAACTTCATCGCCTGGTCGATCTCGCTCTGCCACTGGGCCGGGGTCCAGTTGCCGACGGAGCCGGAGCCGCCGCAGAAGTGTCCGTTGAAGTGGGTGCCGATCTCGTGGCCTTCGAGCCAGGCCTGCCGGACGTACTTCAGCGTGTCCTTGATGTGGTCGTCGGTGAGGTAGCCGATGTCGGAGGCGCCGACGCGGTTGTTCGGCGGGCGGTAGAGGTTCTTCTTCGACTCGGGGAGGAGGTAGATCCCGGAGAGGAAGAAGGTCATCGCCGCGTCGTGGTTCTTGGCGAGTTCGAGGAAGCGGGGGAAGAGGCCGTTGCCGACCTCGCCGGCACCGTCCCAGGAGAAGATCACGAACTGCGGCGGGGTCTGGCCGGGTTCGAGGGGCACGGGGGTGTCGGGCTGGTGCGGCTGCTTTCCGGTGTCGGCGGTGGAACCGTCGCCGATGAGCTTGGCGTCGTCCTTGGTCGGAGCGGGTGTGGTCGGCTGCGCCGACGCGTCGCCGCCCTTGCCGGGTCCGGAACGTCCCGGCTTGTCCTCATTGTTGCTGCCGCAGCCGGCGATCCCGATCGCCGCGGCCGCGCCAACGCCCGCCCCGAGGAGCCCCCTTCGACTGATTCCGCTGATCCCGCGCATGACATCCCCATTCGCGCTGACGTATGACCTAAACGTCATCCAAACCGACAATGAGTGAGATGCAGGGAGGAACACGGAGGTTCCGGGAATTCGCACATAAATTTCAAGGGCGGCCGGATGGCATGTACACCACCTGACCGCCCTGACGATGGACCTCTTCGAGTCCGCTGTCCAGTGGGACCGCGTCCGAAGGTCCCGGGACTACGGCTATGCCCCGAAGATCCCCGGAACCATGCCTCGGAGATCTCCGGAACTACGCCCCGAAAGCCTTCGACTTCCCCTTCACCGGCTTCGCCCCGGCGAGAAGGTGCGCCGGGACCAGGTCCCGGGCCGGCTCGCTGTACCCGACCGAGACGATCCTGTCGCCCTGGTACGTGAACGAGGTCAGCGAGGCCAGCGTGCACTGCCGGCGCCGCGGGTCGTGCCAGAGGCGCCGCTTCTCCACGAAGCTCCGGACGATCCAGATCGGCAGCTGATGGCTGACGCAGACGGCCTCGTGCCCGCGGGCCGCGTCCTTCGCCGCGTCCAGCGCGCCCATCATCCGGACGACCTGCTCGACGTACGGCTCGCCCCACGACGGCTGGAACGGGTTGGTGAGGTGCTTCCAGTTCCCCGGCTTGCGCAGGGCCCCGTCGCCGACGCCGAAGGTCTTGCCCTCGAAGACGTTCGCCGCCTCGATGAGCCGCTCGTCGCTCGCCAGGTCCAGGCCGTGCGACTTGGCGACCGGAGTCGCCGTCTCCTGCGCCCGCTCCAGCGGGGAGGCGACGACGTACGTGATGTCCCGGCCGGCCAGGTGCTCGGCGACCCGGTCCGCCATCTGGCGGCCGAGCTCGGAGAGGTGGTAGCCGGCGCGGCGGCCGTAGAGGACCCCGTCCGGGTTGTGGACCTCGCCGTGCCGCATCAGGTGGACGACGGTGATGTCCTCGCCGGTCCCCTTCGTCGTCTCGCTCATGCCGTGGCCTCCGCGGCGGCGCGGGCGGCGGCGGGCAGCGCGGCGGCGATCCGCTCGATCGCGCGCTCGTCGTGGGCGGCCGACACGAACCAGGACTCGAAGGCGGACGGCGGCAGGTACACGCCGTCGGCCAGCATCGAGTGGAAGAAGGCGTTGAAGCGGAAGGCCTCCTGCTGCTTCGCCTCGTCGTAGTTCCGCACCTCGTCGGCCGTGAAGAAGACCGAGAACATGTTGGAGGCGGTCTGCAGCCGGTGCGCGACGCCCTCCTTGGCGAGGGCGCCCGTGACGAGCCCCTGGATCTCCTTCGACACCGCGTCGACCTTCGCGTACGCGGCGTCGTCGAGCAGCCGCAGCTGCGCGAGCCCGGCGGCGGTGGCGATCGGGTTACCGGAGAGCGTGCCCGCCTGGTAGACCGGCCCGGCCGGGGCCAGGTGCCCCATGACGTCGGCGCGGCCACCGAACGCGGCGGCCGGGAAGCCGCCGCCCATGACCTTGCCGAAGGTCAGCAGGTCGGCCTTGACGCCGTCGACGCCGTACCAGCCGGCCTTCGACGTACGGAAACCGGTCATCACCTCGTCGGAGATGTACAGCGCGCCGTTCTCCCGGCACAGGTCGGCAAGACCCTGGTTGAAGCCCTCCGCCGGCGGCACGACGCCCATGTTGCCCGGCGAGGCCTCGGTGATCACACAGGCGATCTCGCCCGGGTGCGCGGCGAAGGCCGCCCGCACCGCTTCGAGGTCGTTGTAGGGCAGCACGACGGTGTCCCCGGCCTGGGCGCCGGTCACGCCGGGCGTGTCCGGGAGACCGAGGGTGGCGACACCGGAACCGGCCGCGGCCAGGAGCGCGTCCACGTGACCGTGGTAGCAGCCCGCGAACTTGACGACCTTGGCGCGCCCGGTGAAGCCGCGGGCGAGCCGGATCGCGGACATCGTGGCCTCCGTACCGGAGGAGACGAGCCGGACCTGCTCGACCGGCTCGACGCGCGCGACGATCTCCTCCGCGAGCGCGACCTCGCCCTCGCCCGGCGTACCGAAGGAGGTGCCGCGAGCCACGGCGGCCTGCACGGCGGCGGTGACCTCGGGGTGCGCGTGGCCGAGAATCATCGGCCCCCACGAGCAGACCAGGTCGACGTACTCACGACCGTCGGCGTCGGTGAGGTACGGACCGGTACCGGAGACCATGAACCGGGGCGTACCGCCCACGGCTCGGAAGGCACGCACCGGTGAGTTCACGCCGCCGGGCGTCACGAGGGACGCGCGGTCGAAAAGCGTCTGTGAGACTGGGGCTTCGTATGAATACGGCACTGTGATCCTGACCTGCGAGTACGGCTGCGTCGAGTTCGGAGGAGCGGTGTGGGCACCCTGGAATGACGCCGGGGCGGCTGTCGGCCGCGTCTGCGAAACTGGGGCGTCATAGGGATGGCTCACGGAATCCATGGTGTCAGAGGCCACGGCGTTCTTGCGGACAGGTGTTTCACCGTACGAACGCGGGGGAGGTCACTGACACGATGATCGGGTTGCGCGGCGGGGTCGTGTTGCCGAGAAAAAGCAGTCGGGTGGAGATATGCATCGCGGTGGCGGACCGGGCGAGGGGACGGGCGACCTGGGTCCGGAGTCTGCCCGCCGGGGGAGGCACCGGCGCCGGCGGGCGGACGGGCCGACTCCGGGCACGCCCGGCACTCCGGGAGGTCCCGGCGACCAGGGCCCCGAGGCGGATTCCTCGTCCGGAAGCGGGAGTGGCCGGTCGTTGGGAGTGACGTACAAGTACTTCGGCGCGCCCGACGGCGCCACGGCGGCCCGCGTCCCGATCTCGATGCGCCCGGAGGAGCTCGGCGGTGACGAGCTCGGCATGGGCGGCATGTTCACCAAGATCAAGCCGGAGACGATAGCGGCGATGGTCCTGACGGGCATCCAGGGCATGCCCCTGCACAAGGTGCCCCCGCTGGAGCTGGTCGTCCTCCACCCGGACTACGCGGTCGTGAAGCTCCCGATGACCGTCGTCGACCCGCTGCGCGGGATCGGCGAGGAGTCGGTCGGCGCCGCCGCCTTCATCTGGTCCACCGTCCCCGACCGCGGCGGCCCGCGCGACGCCTTCGACGTCTACCAGCTGCTCCACGAGTGGCAGGACTTCTCGGTCCGCCTGCACGAGGCGGGTCACCAGCCGTACTGCCTGGTCTGGCCCTGACCCCTCCCGCTCAACCACAGAAGAGACGGAGGAGGCCGCCGGTGGTGTGACCACCGGCGGCCTTCCCGCTTCCACAGAGCCCTACGGGGTCGTCTTGTCCCCGCCGCAGTGGAGGAGCTGGTCGAGCTCGCGGCCCGTCCTGATCCCCTGGGAAGTCCAGTACGAGCCGGCGGGCGGCGCGGCCGCCCGTACCGCCGCGAGGTCGAAGACCGCGCCCGCCCCGTCCTCGGATCCGTAGCGGACCGACACGTCGAGCTGCTTCGGCAGCTCCGCCGGACGGGTGGCCGGACGGGACGTCCGGTACTCCTCCGCGGCCCAGAGCCTCAGCAGCCCGCCCCGCCCCTCTTCGGTCAGGGGGTCGTCGGCCCGCCACACGAGCTTCTCCGAGTCGCTGTCGTAGAGCTCCACCCGCCGCACCCGGTCCGACGGGCACTGGGCGGTCTTCACCGTGATCGTGTCCCCGTCGATCCGCAGCCCGAGGAGGCTGGGGCCGTCCGGGTGGGACATGACGTTCAGGAACTTGATCCAGAGGAAGGCGAGCGCGAGCGGCGCGGCCAGGATCGCCGCCGCGATCAGACCGACGACGAGGACCTTGCCGCCCCGCCTCCGCTCGGCGACACCGTTCGTCGTCGTCCCAGCCACGTGAAGCACTTCCCCTCTGCCGCGATGAGCGCAGGGGGCACGGTAGCGATCACACCCCAACTCCCCTGGGGCGTACGGGACACGAGTGGATAACGCTACCCCTGGCGGGTGTCGCGATCGGCGAGTTCGCGGGCGGCGAGTTCACGGGCGGAGGCGAGCCGGTACGGCACGTCGATGACCACGACGTTCCTCATGAACAGCAGCCGGGTCTTGAGGCGCAGCGCGCTCTGGTTGTGCAGGGGCTGCTCCCACCAGTGCCCCACCACGTACTCGGGGATGACCACCGTGAGGACCGAGCCGGGGGTCCGCTCCGGCGCCTCCTTGACGTGCCGCAGGATCGGCTGGACGAGCGAGCGGTACGGGGAGCTGAGCACCCGCAGCGGTACGTCGATGCCGTGGGCCTCCCAGGTCGCGCGGAGCACCTCCGCCTCGGCCGGGTCCTCGGCGACGGTGACCGCCGTGAGGGAGGCGGGCCGCAGGGTCTTCGCGTAGGACAGGGCGCGCAGGCTGGGTGCGTTGACCGAGGCCACGAGGACGAGGACGTGGTTCTCGGCGAAGGCGTGGGGGCGTTCGCCGGGGCCGATGGCGACCTCGGCGGCGACGGCGTCGTAGTGCCGCCGCACGCCCTTCATCCCGGCGAAGAGCACCGGCATCGCGATGACGACCAGCCAGGCGCCGTGCGTGAACTTGGTGACGAGGACGATGACGAGGACGACGGCGGTCAGGCAGGCACCGAAGGCGTTGATCGCGAGACGGGTCCGGATGCCGCGGCCGTCCGCCGCCCCGGCGGGTGTGGTGGCCGTGACGGGCCTGGCGAGTTCTCGCCGCCAGTGCTTGACCATCCCGGCCTGGGAAAGGGTGAAGGAGACGAAGACGCCGATGATGTAGAGCTGGATCAGCCGGGTCAGCTGCGCGTCGAAGGCGACGATGAGGGCGATCGCGGCGAGCGCGAGGAGGACGATGCCGTTGGAGTGGACGAGCCGGTCCCCGCGGTGGAAGAGCTGGCGGGGCGCGTAGCGGTCGCGGGCGAGTACCGAGGCGAGCATCGGGAAGCCGTTGAAGGCGGTGTTGGCCGCCAGGATCAGAACGCCCGCGGTGACGGCCTGGAGCGCGTAGAAGAGGACGTGCCAGTCACCGAAGGTCGCCCGGCCGATCTGGGCGAGCGCGGTGGACATCGGGGTGCCGGGGGCGAGTCCGAGCTCGGTGGGGTCCTCGGCGACGTGGACCTCGTAGACCATGGCGAGCACGGTGATCCCGAAGAACATGGTCACCGAGAGCCCGCCCATGATCGCGAGCGTCATCGCCGCGTTGTGGCTCTTCGGCTTGGCGAAGGCCGGGACGCCGTTGCTGACGGCCTCGACGCCGGTCAGCGCGGTGCAGCCGGAGGCGAAGGCGCGCAGGGCGAGGAGGACGAGCGCGAGGCCGGAGTAGGTCGAGACCGCGTTGACGGGCAGGTCGGCGGACTCGGCGCGGATCGTGGATCCGGTCGCCATCCGGACGGCGGCCACGGCGAACATGACGTAGATGACGGCGATGAAGGCGTACGTGGGGATGGCGAACCACCGCCCCGACTCGCGAACGCCCCGCAGGTTCAGCCAGACCAGCACCGCCACGAAGCCGACCGACATGGCCACGGCGTGCCCGTCGAGCGAGGGGACGGCCGAGGTGATCGCGGCGACCCCGGAGACGACGGAGACGGCGACGGTCATCACGTAGTCGATGAGCAGGGCGGAGGCGGCGGTGAGCGCGGCGGTCTGTCCCAGGTTCTCGGCGGAGACGACGTAGGCCCCGCCGCCGCCCGGGTAGGCGTAACAGGTCTGCCGGTAGGACGCGACGACGACCAGGAGCAGGATCACGATGCCGACCGCCGCGTACCAGGTCAGATGGAGCACGGCGAGGCCGCCGAGGGCGAGGATCAGCAGGATCTCCTCGGTCGCGTAGGCGACGGAGGAGAGCGGGTCGCTGCAGAAGATCGGCAGGGCCAGTCGCTTCGGCAGGAGGGTCTCACCGAGCCGTTCGCTGTCCAACGGACGTCCTACGAGCAGGCGTTTCGCCGCACTTCCAGCTCTCATAAGTGCTGAAGTTAGGACGAATGGTATGTAATGCGCGGAAGCCGCGCCCTGTGGGAGCCCTGTACGCCCTGTACGAGGAAGGACGTCACGCGTGAGCGGAGTACGAATGGCCGGCGAACCCATGCAGATCGGCGAGGTCGCCGCACGGACGGAACTGTCCCTGCGCACCATCCGCCAGTACGAGGACAACGGCCTGGTGGTCCCGTCCGCCGCCTCCCCCGGTGGATTCCCCCTCTACACCGACGCGGACGTCTCCCGGCTGATGGTGATCCGCCGGATGAAGCCGCTCGGCTTCACCCTCGACGAGACCCGCGAGCTGCTCACGGCCGTGGACCTGCTCACCGCCGACCGCCCGGGCACGGACACGGAGCTCACCCCGGAGGACCGCGCCGCGCTCGTGACCCGCGTCCGCCGCTACGAACAGGCGGCCGCGGAGCGGGTCACCGAGCTGCGGACCCAGCTGGCCCGGGCGGAGGAGTTCGCCACGTCCCTCCGCAGTCGCCTGACGTCCACGCCGGTCTGATCCGGAGCCCTCATCCGCAGCTCCTCTTGTCCGGAGCTGTTGTCCGGGAGCTGTTGTCCGGAGCCGTTGTCCGGAGCCGCTATCCGGAGTCGTTGTCCGGAGTCGTTGTCCGGAGTCGTTGTCCGGAGTTCTTACGCGGCCAGGGCCTCCGCGAGCTCGCGGAAGAAGCGGGCGTACGCGGCCGGGCTCGGCGGGGTCTCGGGATTCCACGCGGCGAGCCGGGTGCCGGGCGGGGTCTCGTACGGCGGGACGGCGTGGAAGCGGTTGTCGAAGAGGACCAGATCGGGACGGAGCTCGGCGGCACGACCCCAGTCGGCGGTGAGCCAGTTGGCGCCGGGCCCCGGGCCGGGGTCGAGCAGCCGGACGCCGAGCGCCGCGAGGCGCGCCAGCTCGGGCCAGGCCTGCGGGCGGGCCAGATGGACCTGGTCGGGGCCGGCCCCGGAGAGCGCGAGCACGGCGAGCCCGGTCCGCCCCGCGACCCCCCGGAGGAAGTCCTCTGCCCCCGCCAGCTCCCCGAGGTCCCCCGCCTCGGCGTCGCCACCGCCCTCGGCGCCGAGCGAGGCGCCCAGCTCGCGGAAGCGGTCGAGGATCTCCGGGAGGGTGAGCTCGTTGCCGACGGAGAGCGCGGCGAGCGGCACCCCGAGCCGGTCGGCGACCGCCTCGTCCAGTGCGTACGGGCTCTTCCCGTCGTAGGTGACGTCGACGATCACGTCCGGCCGCAGCTCCCGCAGGAGCTCCTCGTCCAGGGCCCGGCCGGGACCGAGGTACGGCACCCCGGCCGCGTCCAGGCCGCCCGCCTTGGCCGGGTCGTACCCCGGGCCGTCGTGCCCGGAGCCGTAGACGGCGACCGGTGTCACCCCCAGGTCGAGCAGCGCCGCCCCGGCCCGTACGTACGCGACGACCCGCTCCGGCACGCGGGCGGCCCCCAGCTCCGTACCCCTGTCGTCCGTGAATCCCCATGGCTGCACTGCGGACATGCGGCTGCTCCCTCCCCGGCCGAGACTGCCTCCTCCGCCACCTTGGAACGGTTCCCCGGCCCGCACAAGAGGGCCTGCGACCACCTGTGGACAACCCCGCCGGCGGCCCGGGACTTTGGTCCCGGACCCCCTGCCGAAAGTCCCCCGGTGTGGTGTTAACTGAACAGGTCGGGAGGAAGCAGTAGGAATCGCCAGCGCCTTCGTGCCCGCGCGCCACCTGCCGGGGCGCAGCGCGTACGGACGGCCCTCACGCCATGGAGTGAGCCATGTCCTTGCCCGGCCAGTTCGCCGACCCCCGTGTGATCACGCTCTTCGGTCTGCTCGCCGCCTCGACGGCGGTGTGGCTGACGCTGGGCCTGCGGGCCCGTGCCCGGGCGCGCCGCGACGACCGGGCGGCCGGCCCGCTGGAGCGCGTCTGGCACCCGCAGGAGTCGGTGCCGCTGACCCCCGCGGAGGAGCACGCCTTCGGCCAGGTCGTCTCCCGCCTCTCCCTGGGCTCCCCGGGCCGCCTGCGCTGAGCCGCGGACGACGGAGCGGCCGACCGCCACGGACGGGCGGGCGGCCGCCACGGACGGCGGGCGACCGAACGCCACGGACGGCGGGCGGCCGAACGGCACGGACGGCGGCTGTCGAGCCCCGCGGGCGACGGGCGGCCGCCCGGGCGACGGCTCAGACCGCCCAGGCGCGCGGGTCGCGTCCCGTCGTCGCGAGGAGCCGTTCGAAGTCCGTCGCCCCCTCCGGCAGGTCGACGCCCTCCCCGAAGACGTTCATCTTCCGGGCCATGGGCGCCATCCGCTCCACCTCCTCCACCAGACCGGCCACCACGGCCGGGTCCGGCTCGAAGCCGCGTCCGGTGGCCCGGGCCAGGTCCCAGGCGTGCACGGTCAGGTCGAGCAGGACCATCGACCCGACCGTCCGCGCGGGCAGCCCCATGGCCCCGGAGGTCCCCTCCTCCGCGCCGGGCGCCGCCCAGGCGGTGACCAGCTTCCCGGTCTCCACCGAGAACCGCTCGCGCCAGCCGTCCTCCGCGAGCCGGTCCGGGGTCGAGGCGAAGTCGGCCGGTTCCTTGGCCGCGAGGGCCTGGAAGTTCACGACGACGGCGAAGAGGTGGTTGAGCAGGGCGCGCACGTCGTACTCGGCGCAGGGCGTGGGCGCGCCGAGCGAGTCGTCGGCGGTGGCGCCGACCACGGGTGCGGCGTGCGCGGCGGCGGTGCGGAGCAGATCGGCGATGCGGGGCGTGGCGTCGGAGGTCATGCGTCGACGCTAGAGAACCCGCCCGCCCGGGTCTTGAAGAAACGCGCCGCGACCGGCCGCCGCCCCCGAAAGATCCCTGAGGGAAGCCCCCGAGCGGCCATCGAAGAGCCCCAGGGCGCGCCTAGCATGCGGCTCATGTCCGCTGCCTCCGCCCCGCGCCGGGACACCAGGGGGATCGTCGACCCCGCCGAGCTGCTCACCCGCGTCCGCTTCCGCCGCCACGCCCCGGCGCCGGAGCTGCGGCGCTATCTGGAGCACTACTGGCTGATCGACTGGGAGCTGACGGAGCCGTACGCGACCCATGTCGTCCCGCACCCGTCGGTGAACGTCGTCTTCCAGCGGTACGGCCCGCTCGACGGCCCGCCGCATGCCCCGGCGGAGGCCTCCGCCGAGGTCGCCGGGATCGGGCTCGGCCTGTTCACGCAGAAGCTGGCCGGCGTGGGCCGGGTCTGCGGGGTGCAGTTCCGGCCCGGCGGTTTCCGGCCCTTCGCGCCCGCGTGGCCGGTCTCGGCGTGGACGGGCCGCCGGGTTCCCCTCGCCGAGGTGTTCGCGACGACGGGCGGGGAAGAGGGGTGCGATCCGCTGTCCGCGGTCCTCTCCCCCGACGCCGACCACGCGCGCGTGGCGGCGCTCGACGCGTTCCTCCTGGCGCACGGTCCCGCGCCCGACCCGGCCGCCGAGCAGGCCATGGAGCTCGTGGAGCTGATCCGCTCGGACCGCGCGCTCCGCAGGGTGTCACGGCTGGCCGCCGCCTCCGGCCTGTCGGCCCGCTCGCTCCAGCGCCTCTTCGCCGCCTGCGTCGGCGTCGGGCCGAAGTGGGTCATCCTGCGCTACCGCATCCACGAGGCCCTGGAGCGCGCCGAGGCCGCCGGACCGGCGGGCGCCCCCGACTGGGCCGCGCTCGCGGCGGAGCTCGGCTACAGCGACCAGGCGCATCTCGTACGGGACTTCACGGCGACCATCGGGGTGCCGCCGACGGCGTACGCCCGTGGAGTGTCAGTGCCCTGACCTACCGTACGGACCATGGACGACTACACCTCTCCCGTACGCCTTGAGCCCTGGTCCGAAGAGGACGCGGGGCTGCTGCGCGCGCTGAACGCGCCGGAGCTGATGGGGCACCTCGGTGGCCCGGAGACGGAGGAGCAGCTCGTCGGCCGCCACCGGCGGTACGTGGCGCTGAGCGCCGACGACACGGGTGCGGGGCGGATGTTCCGGATCCGGTTGCTGCCGGACGACGTGGTGGTGGGCAGCATCGGTTTCTGGGCGCAGACCTGGGACGGCGAGGCGGTGTACGAGACGGGATGGACCGTGCTGCCGGGCTTCCAGGGCCGGGGCGTCGCGACGGCCGCCACGCGCGCGGTGGCGGCGGAGGCCCGGTCCGCGGGGCTCGGCCGTCATCTGCACGCGTTCCCTTCGGCGGACAACGCCGCTTCGAACGCGGTGTGCCGCAAGGCGGGTTTCGAGCTGCTCGGGGAGCGTGACTTCGAGTACCCGCCGGGCCGCCCGATGCGCTGCAACGACTGGCGGCTCGACCTGGGGCCGGCCCCTGACCTCGCCCCGGGCCTCGCTCTCGGCTAGGGCGTGTTTCGAAAGTAGCGTCGTCTGCCCGAAGGGCAGGCCTGGCGGCGTCTGGTGCGGGGCGATCCCGACAACGCGGCGTGGGGGCACCTCCCGTGCCCGAAGGGCTACGGGGGAGTGCGTGCCAGGCGTCGCCAGGCAGGCGGGACTTTCGAATCACGCCCTAGGAGGCGTCTTCCTGCCCGGTGATCGGCCGGGTGAAGTGGAAGGCGACGATGTCGAAGCGCTCGCGCAGGTAGAAGCGGTGGGCTCCGGTGCGGTGGGTGCCGGAGTCGAGGTTGAGCTCGTGGCAGCCGGCCGCGCGGGCGTGGCCCTCCAGGTGGGCGACGAAAGCGTGGCCGACGCCGGTGGAGCGGTCGGCGGCGGCGGTCACCAGGTCGTCGACGTAGAGCTTGCGCAGGGAGCTGGTGTTGTTGACGATCCGCCAGCCCGCGGCGCCGACGCAGTGCCCGGCGTCGTTGTAGGCGGCGCTGAACCGCAGCCCCTCGGGGTGCCCGGCCTCGTACACCTCGCGGAAGAGCTCCGGGGTGAGGTGGGGGCGGAGTTCGGAGAGGACCGGCAGGAGGTCGGTCTCCAGCCGGGGGTCACCCGGCTCGAGGTTGATGATCTTCATGCCGGGAAGGTACCCCAGGTTTTTTTCAGGGTTGACGGACGAGGGACACTCGCGGATATTTATCTGCGTGGCGCAGAGTCTTCTCTGTGCAGCGAATCTCGCGATCCCCCTTCCCGAAAGGACACCCTCATGTCTGTTCTCGTCACCGGCAGCCGCGGCCGCGTCGCCTCCGCCCTGATCGGCCTGCTCGACGCCGCGGGCGTCAAGGTCACAGCCGCCTCCAAGAACCCCGTCGACCTCTCCCCACCGCCCGGCGTCGCCACCGTGCGCTGCGATCTCACCGACCCGAGCACCTTCGACACCGCCCTGACCGGCGTCGACGCCGTCTTCCTGTACGCGGAGGCCGCGCACGCCGGCACCTTCGCCGACCGCGCCCGGGCCGCCGGCGTCGAGCACGTCGTGCTCCTCTCCTCCAGCTCCGTCCTCGCCCCGGACGCCGACGGGAACGCGATCGCCGCCTCCCACCTCGCCGCCGAGCGCGCCCTGTCCGCCGTCGCCGCCACCGGAGCCTTCGAGGCCACCTACCTCCAGCCGGGCGCCTTCGCCTCCAACGCCCTGCAGTGGTCCTGGGCGCTCCGGGACGGCCGCGCACCGGCCCTGCCGTATCCGCACGCGTACGGGGATCCGATCCATGAGCGCGACATCGCCGAGGCCGCGCTCGCCGTGCTCACCGAGCCCCGGCTGCGCGGCTCCTCCTACGTCCTGACCGGCCCCGAGTCGCTGGACTTCACCGAGCAGCTCGCGATCCTGGCCGAGGTGACGGGCCGCCCCGCGCCCCACACCGTGCCCACGCCCGAGGAGTGGAAGGAGTCCGTCGCCGGATTCATGCCGGAGACCTTCGCGGACGCCCTCCTCTCCTACTGGGCCGCGCACGACGGCCGGCCCACACCACTGACCGGCACCGTCGAGGAGCTGACGGGCCACCCCGCCCGCACCTTCGCCGCCTGGGTCGGAGACCACGCCGCCGCCTTCCGCCCCTGACCGGCCCACCGGCGGAACCGGCCCGCGCTCCCCGCTCCCCGCCACCCGGGGCGAATCTCCTGGCCCCCGCCCGGCCCCCGGTGCCATCCTGTCCCCGTGAACGGACCGGAGATCCACATCAGATTCGCCCCCGGCCTGCGCGTCTTCGTCTCGGCGGAGCGACGCTCGGGACACACCCCCGTGGCCACCGACGGCACCTCCTCGCTCGGGCACGTGGTGGAGTCGCTCGGCGTGCCGCTCACCGAGGCGGGACGGCTCCTCGTCGACGGCCGCCCCGTGGACCCGTCACACGTCCCGGCCGCGGGCGAGACGGTCGAGGTGGAGGACGTCGCCCGCCCCCAGCCGGTGCCGGGCGCACCGCTCCGGTTCCTGCTCGACGTCCACCTCGGCACGCTGGCGCGCCGGCTGCGCCTGCTCGGCGTGGACGCGGCGTACGAGAGCGAGGACATCGGCGACGCCGCCCTGGCCGCGCTCTCCGCGCGCGATCAGCGGGTCATGCTCTCGCGCGACCGCGGCCTGCTGCGCCGCCGTGAGCTGTGGGCGGGCGCCTATGTGTACAGCGACCGGCCGGAGGACCAGCTCCGCGACGTACTGGAGCGGTTCGCGCCGCCGCTGGCGCCCTGGACCCGCTGCACCGCGTGCAACGGGGAGCTGTCCGACACCGACAAGGACGCGGTCCGCGAGCGGCTGGAGCAGGGCACGGAGAAGACGTACGACGTCTTCGCGGAGTGCGTGGAGTGCGGCCGGGTCTACTGGCGCGGCGCCCACCACGCCCGCCTGGAGGCGATCGTCTCCGAAGCGGTCCGCGAATTCGGCGGCGCGACGGCCCACTAGGCACCGGACAGCGGCCGGACGATCCCTCGGGGCCGCCCGGCCGCCCCCGTCAGTCGAGCTCGCCGCCGCGCAGCCGCTCGACCTGGGCGGCGCTGACCTCGACGGTGCGCCGCATGTGGGCGATGAGGAGGGCGACCTCGGCGTCGCTGTACACGTCGAACATCGTGCCCCAGGTCCCGTTGAGCTTCCGCCACAGAGCGGCGAGCTCGGCCATACGCTCGGGCACGAGCGCCACCAGGACGCGGCGCCGGTCCTCGGTGTCCCGCTCGCGCGTCACGTACCCGGCCCGTTCCAGCCGGTCGACGAGCCGGGTCGCGGAGCCCGTGGTGAGCCCGGTCAGCTCGGCCACCCGGCCGGTGGTGACCGGCCGCTCCTCCAGGCTGAGCAGGTTCAGGCACTGCACGTCGGTCGGGTGGAGCCGCAGGTGGTCGGCGACCGCCTGGTTGAAGAGGGCGTAGGAGGCCATGTAGCGGCGGGCCTCCCCGTACAGCTCGGTCATCAGCGCCTCGCGCCGGGCGGAACTCTTCTGCGGCATGCAGAAATTGTACGAACCAGGCACCGGCCGTCAGAAGACGTACGGGTCCCCGGTGGCGAGCACGAGGACCCGGTGCCGGTCGTTGCCCGGATTCCGGTCGGCCGCCGCCCCGTCCCGCCAGGCCGTGGCGATCTCCACGGTCAGCTCGTCCGGAAGGCCCGCGGTCCGCAGGTCGAGCGCCAGCTCGCCGACGTCGCCCGCGGCCCGGAGCTCGCCCGTCCGGCAGGACACCACGCGGTCACTGCTCCACAGGCAGGCCGTCGGCAGTTCCTGGCCCCCGGCCATCGGCTCGGAGAAGGCGAGGCGGACCGTCGCCTGGGAGAGATCGGAGGGCCCGTGGTTCTCACTGACCAGCCAGACACCGACCCGCCCGTCCCACAGGGAGACATGACCGTGATGGGCGAGATCCGCCTCGACCCCGCCCCCGGCCTCCGGCCCTACCCCGACCTCGGGCCCGACCCTGACCTCGGGCCCGACCCTGACCTCCGGCCCTACCCCGATCACCGGCCCTACGCCGGCCTCGGGCCCCACGGCACCGGCGCTCGCACCCGCCCCCGCACCCATCACCGCCGAAGCCGCGAGCACGACCCCGAGCACAGACTTCACGATTCCACGCATATCCTCAAAATACCCACAGATCATCCCATCTTCTGACAACCTGTCAGCCAGCGTGTCTCATGGCACCCTGCTCCCATGCTCGTCGCCCGCTCCGCCGCCCTCTTCGTCCTCGCCGCCCTCTTCGAGATCGGCGGCGCCTGGCTCGTCTGGCAGGGCGTGCGAGAGCACCGCGGCTGGATCTGGATCGGCGCCGGCGTCCTCGCCCTCGGCGTCTACGGCTTCGTCGCCACCCTCCAGCCCGACGCCGAGTTCGGCCGCATCCTCGCGGCGTACGGCGGCGTGTTCGTCGCGGGGTCGCTCGCCTGGGGCATGGCCGCCGACGGCTACCGGCCCGACCGCTGGGACGTGATCGGCGCGCTCGTCTGCCTCGTCGGCATGGCCGTGATCATGTACGCCCCACGCGGCCGCTGATCCGGGCGCCCACCTATCCTGACCGGGCGATGCACGTAATCGACCACCTGCGCGAGGAGCACGCCATGACCGCCCCCGGTACCCCCATCGCCGTCATCACCGGAGCGAGCAGCGGAATCGGCGCCGCCACGGCCAAGCAGCTGGCCGCCGCCGGCTACCGCGTGGTGCTCACCGCCCGCCGCAAGGACCGCATCGAGGCGCTCGCCGCCGAGATCAACGACGCCGGCCACCAGGCCACCGCCTACGCCCTCGACGTCACCGACCGCGCCGCCGTCGACGAGTTCGCCACCGCCTTCCGCGCCCTGGCGGTCCTCGTGAACAACGCCGGCGGAGCCCTCGGCGCCGACTCCGTCGCCACCGGCGACCCCGAGGACTGGCGCCAGATGTACGAGGTCAACGTCCTCGGCACCCTCCACATGACCCAGGCCCTGCTTCCCGCCCTCACCGCGAGCGGCGACGGCACGGTCGTCGTCCTCTCCTCGACCGCGGGCCACTCCACCTACGAGGGCGGCGCCGGCTACGTCGCCGCGAAGAACGGCGCCCGCGTCCTCGCCGAGACCCTCCGCCTGGAGATCGTCGGCACCCCGGTCCGCGTCATCGAGATCGCCCCGGGCATGGTCAAGACGGACGAGTTCGCCACGACCCGCTTCCGCGGCGACACCGACAAGGCCGCCAAGGTCTACGCGGGCGTGGCGGAGCCGCTCACCGCGGACGACGTGGCCGACACCATCACCTGGGCCTGCACCCGCCCCCCGCACGTCAACATCGACCTGCTGGTCGTCCGCCCCCGCGCCCAGGCCTCCAACACGAAGGTCCACCGCGAGCTGTAGAAGGCGGCAGCGGAAAGGGGCCGGTGCACGGCACCGGCCCCCGAAGGCTCCCCCCGAAGCCCTCCCCCGAGGAAAACCCCTCGCGGCTCAACCCTTCACACAGACGACCTGCTTCAGCTTGGCGACGACCTCCACCAGGTCCCGCTGCTGCTCGATCACCTTCTCGATCGGCTTGTACGCGCCGGGGATCTCGTCCACGACGCCGGAGTCCTTACGGCACTCCACGCCCCGCGTCTGCTCCTCCAGGTCCCGCGTCGAGAAGCGCTTCTTCGCTGCGCTCCGGCTCATCTTCCGGCCCGCGCCGTGCGAGGCCGAGTTGAACGACGCCGCGTTCCCGAGGCCCTTCACGATGTACGAGCCGGTGCCCATCGAGCCCGGGATGATCCCGAACTCCCCGGAGCCGGCCCGGATCGCACCCTTCCGGGTGACGAGCATGTCCATGCCCTCGTACTGCTCCTCCGCCACGTAGTTGTGATGGCAGGAGATGACCTGGTCGAAGTCGACCCGCGCCTTGCGGAACTCCCGGCGGACGACCTCCTGGAAGAGCGCCATCATGATGGCCCGGTTGAACTTCGCGTACTCCTGCGCCCAGAAGAGGTCGTTGCGGTAGGCCGCCATCTGCGGGGTGTCCGCGACGAAGACGGCCAGGTCACGGTCGACGAGCCCCTGGTTGTGCGGCAGGTTCCGGGCCTCGCCGATGTGGTACTCGGCGAGCTCCTTGCCGATGTTCCGGGAGCCGGAGTGCAGCATGAGCCACACCGCGCCGGAGTCGTCGATACAGAGCTCGACGAAGTGGTTTCCGGATCCGAGCGTTCCCATCTGCTGCTCCGCCCGGCCCCGACGGAACTTCACCGGATCGGCGACCGTGTCGAACCGCGACCAGAAGTCGCCCCACCCCGCCGTCGGGAACTTGTACAGCCGCCCCGGGTCCACCGCCTCGCGGTGCAGCCCGCGCCCCACCGGGATCGCCTGCTCGATCTTCGACCGCAGCCGTGACAGATCGCCCGGCAGGTCGTTCGCCGTCAGCGAGGACTTGACCGCCGACATGCCGCAGCCGATGTCGACGCCGACCGCCGCCGGACACACCGCCCCCTGCATCGCGATCACCGAACCGACCGTCGCACCCTTGCCGAAGTGCACGTCCGGCATCACGGCCAGGCCCTTGATCCACGGCAGCGTCGCCGTGTTCCGCAGCTGCTGCATGGCGCCGTCGTCCACCATGGAAGGATCGGTCCACATCCGGATGGGCACGTTCGCCCCCGGTACCTCTACGTACGACATACTTCCTCAATTCCCCCGATAAGTCTGATAACGCAAAAACCGGAGCCAAAGCCCGTACAGGTGACAGCGGACCGGCATCAACAGCTGCGTGTGCGATAGACATTGTGTCCACCGGCCGGCTTCGCGCGGCAAACAGTTTTCGGGAAAGACTTCGGGAGAAGGGAGCCTGGGACCGTGCAGCGAAAGAGGTACGCCCCCGGCCGCACCGGGTCCACGGCGCGTACCGCCACCGTCCTGACCAGCATCCTCGGGCTGGGCCTCGGACTGGGCCTCACGGGCTGCTCGGCGGGCCCCACGACGGACGACATCGCCGTCGACGCCAAGGCCGGCCCCGTCTCGCCCGTCGCGCCCCCCGGCCGCTACCGCACCCTCTTCGAGCCCTGCGGCTCCGTCCCGCAGGCCATGCTGAAGGACCTGCTCCCCGGCGCCGCCGCCCTGGCCGACGCCGAGCGCGGCAAGGCGTACCGCGGCGTCGCGGCCGTCACGTACGACACCGACCGGCGCGTCGGCTGCACGTGGAAGGCCGACAGCCCCGAGATCTCCCACCGGCTCGTCCTCGACATCGAACGGGTCGTGTCGTACGACCCCGCCATCAGCGACGACGCCCGGGCGCAGGAGGTGTACCTCCGCAAGCAGCTCGCGGCGGGCATCCCCGTACCCCCCACGACCGCGCCCACGACCCCGCCCGCGCCCACCGGCACGGCCACGGGCACCGCCACCGGCACCGGCACCGGCACGGCCGACCCCAAGAGCACCGCGAGCACCACAGGCGCCGCGAGCACCACGGGCACCACCGCTCCGCCGAGCAAGACCCCGCCGCCCGCCACCGGCTCGGCGCCGGGCGCATCCTCCACGGGAGCGGCCTCCGGCGGCCCCACCCCGACCCCGACCTCCACCTCCACCGGCCTGGAGCCCCGCGTCCTCGACGGTCTCGGCGACATCGCGTACGTCGACGACGCCCTGAGCGCCGCCAGCGCGAACGGCCACCAGCGTGCCGTGAGCGTGGTGTTCCGCACATCCAACGTCATCGTGACCGTCTCCTACCGGGCGCAGACCACCGCGTCCTCGGAGGCCCCGGACAGCAAGGAACTGCAGGACAAGGCCCGGAACCTGGCCCGGAGGCTCGCCGAGCGCCTGGAGGAGTAGCCGTTCGCGGACGATCCGTGAGCGGACGGCGACCACGTAACGTGTCGGCGTACCCGTGGCCGCCCGATGGCCGTGGCCGCCGACCGGCCGGCCGGACCGTACGACAAGCGACTGAAGGAACCATGCAGCGATCAGCCTCGCGACTCTCCCGCATACTCGCCTGCGCAGCCGTCCCGGTGATGCTCGTCGCCGCCGGCTGCTCCTCCGACTCGGGCGGCAGTGGCGACTCCGGCACGAAGGGACAGGACAAGACGTCCGCGTCGGCCTCCGCCGCGCCCAAGCCCTCGCCGACGCCGACGGTCGAGCCGGCGAAGTTCGCGAAGCTGCCCGAGGTGTGCAAGGCGATCACCGCCAAGACGACCGCGTCCCTGGTGCCCAAGGCGAAGAGCAAGAAGGGCACGCCGGCCGCCTCCAGCGACCTGGCCAGCCGCGGCGGCTGCTCCTGGAACGGTCTCGACGACAACGGCGTGGACGGTTCGCAGTACCGCTGGCTCGACGTGTCGTTCTACCGGTACGAGTCGGACGTCTCGCTCGGCAGCGGCGAGGACCGCGCGCGGGAGAACCTGACGAAGGAGCTCGCCAAGGTCCAGGAGACCCCCGGCGCGAAGAACGTCCGCACCGCGACGGCCTCCGGCATCGGCGAGGAGGCGAAGACCGTCGCGTACAAGCTGCGCAAGACGGACGAGGACTTCGTCTACGCCTCCGTCGTCGCGCGCACGGGCAACGTCCTGGTCCTGCTCTCGTACAACGGCGCCGGTTACGCGGGCGCCGACGCCCCGTCCGACAAGAAGGTCATGGACGGCGCGGTGAAGGCGGCCAAGGAGGCCGTGGCCGCCGTCGCGGCAGCCAACAAGTAGCCGGCGGGTAGCCAACAAGTAGTCACAAACCAGCGCAGACGGACACGCCGGCGCGGAGCCCGTCCCTCCCCCGAGGGCCGGGCTCCGTGTGCATGTGCCACTCTGTGCGCGCGAGATGTCGTTTGACGGGGAGGGGATCGCGGGTGGCCGCGATGCAGCTGACACGCACACACCGAATACTCATCGGCCTCGTCATCGGCGGCGCGCTGATCATCGCGGGGATCGGATTCGCGGGTTCGTACGCCGCGGTCCGCGAGCTCGCCATGGACAAGGGCTTCGGCACCTTCTCGTACTTCTTCCCGATCGGCATCGACGCGGGCATCTGTGTCCTGCTCGCGCTCGACCTGCTCCTGACGTGGCTGCGCATCCCGTTCCCGCTGCTGCGCCAGACCGCCTGGGTGCTGACGGCGGCGACGATCGCGTTCAACGGCGCGGCCGCCTGGCCGGACCCGCTGGGCGTCGGGATGCACGCGGTGATCCCGATCCTGTTCGTGGTGGCCGTCGAGGCCGCGCGTCACGCGGTGGGCCGCATCGCGGACATCACGGCCGACAAGCACATGGAGGGCGTCCGGCTCACGCGCTGGCTGCTCTCCCCGGTGCCGACGTTCCGGCTGTGGCGCCGGATGAAGCTCTGGGAGCTCCGCTCGTACGAGCAGGTCATCAAGCTGGAGCAGGAGCGCCTGATCTACCAGGCACGGCTCCAGGCCCGTTTCGGCCGTAGCTGGCGCCGCAAGGCCCCGGTGGAGGCGCTGATGCCGCTGCGTCTGGCGCGGTACGGGGTGCCGCTGGCCGAGACGGCCGCTGCGGGCCTCGCGGCGGCCGGTATCGAACCGGCTGTGCTGCCTCCGCAGCCGCAGCAGGCGGCGGTCCCGATGGCGGCACCGTTGGCCGTCCCGGCGGCGGTCGGGGCGCCCGCGCCCCAGCAGCTCCCCCAGCCGCGGCAGCCCCAGCAGCAGCCGCAGCCCGGGCTCCCCGAGGGCGAGCCGAACCACGAGAGCCCGTGGTTCGACGCGCAGCAGGTCTCCCCGGAGTCGTACGAGGGCACGTACAACCCTCAGATCGTGGAAGGCCTGGAGCCGACGCCGGTCCCCGTGCCGATGGGGCCGGAGGACGTCCCCGCGCCGGGCCCGGAGCAGTTCGTCGAGTACCCCGAGTACGTCGAGCGGCAGGAGCCGCAGGTCGACGAGTTCGAGGACGTCGTCTACAAGGTCCTGGGGGCGTACGTGCTGGAGCACGAGCAGCTCCCCGCCGAGGCCGAGCTGGCGCAGCTGGTGGCCGAGCAGTACGGCCTCCAGGAGTTCCCCGCCACCGACATCGACCTGCTGCGGCAGGCGATCCCGAGGGCGCAGGCGCGGGTCCAGGAGGCCCGGGCCGACGTCGACACCCCGTAGGTCCATGTGAAAGGGCCGCCACCCGGATCCGGGTGGCGGCCCTTTCACATGCTCAGGTACTCACGTACTCACACGCTCACGCGCCGAGGAGCTTCCTCACCCGCTCCGCCCCCACCGCGAGGAGCAGCGTGGGCAGGCGCGGCCCGGTCTCACGGCTGACGAGCAGCTTGTAGAGCAGGGCGAAGAAGGCACGCTGGGCGAGCTTCAGCTCGGGCGTCGGCTTGGCCTCGGGGTCGAGCCCCGCCTGGACCTTCGGGACGCCGTAGACGAGCGTGGTGAGCCCGTCGAGCGACCAGTGGGTGTCCAGGCCCTCCAGGAGCAGCCGCAGCGACTCGCGGCCCTCGTCGTCGAGGGTGCCGAGGAGCTCGGTGTCGGGCTCGTCGCGGACGATGGTGCGCTGGTCGGCCGGGACCTGGTTGGTGATCCAGTTCTCGGCGCGGTCGAGGCGCGGCCGGACCTCGTCCAGGGACGTGACCGGGTTCTCCGGGTCGAGCTCGGTCAGGATCCGCAGGGTCTGCTCGTCGTGGCCGGCCGTGATGTCCATGACCGAGGCGAGCGTGCGGTACGGCAGCGGGCGCGGGGTCCGGGGCAGCTCGCCGGCGGCCGTGCGGGCCGCGCGGGTGTGGGCGGCGGCGTCGGCGGGCAGCACGGAGCCGTCGGCGACCTTGGCCTCCAGCTTGTCCCACTCGTCGTAGAGCCGCTGGATCTCCTGGTCGAAGGCGATCTTGAAGGACTGGTTCGGCTTGCGGCGGGCGTACAGCCAGCGCAGCAGCGGAGCCTCCATGATCTTCAGCGCGTCGGCCGCGGTCGGCACGCCGCCGCGCGAGGACGACATCTTGGCCATGCCGCTGATGCCGACGAAGGCGTACATGGGGCCGATCGGCTGGACGCCGTCGAAGATCTCGCGGACGATCTGGCCGCCGACGACGAAGGAGGAGCCCGGCGAGGAGTGGTCGACGCCGGAGGGCTCGAAGATGACGCCCTCGTAGGCCCAGCGCATCGGCCAGTCGACCTTCCAGACCAGCTTGCCGCGGTTGAACTCGCTGAGCTTCACCGTCTCGGCGAAGCCGCAGTTCGTGCAGGTGTAGGCCAGCTCGGTCGTCTCGTCGTCGTACGACGTGACGGCCGTCAGGTCCTTCTCGCACTGCCCGCAGTACGGCTTGTACGGGAAGTAGCCGGACGTGCCGCCGGAGCCGTCGTCCTCGGCGGCGGCGCCGGAGCCCTCCTCGGCCTCCAGCTCGGCTTCGTCGAGGGGCTTCTGCGACTGCTTCTTCGGGGCCTTCTTCGTCCGGTACTGGTCGAGGATGGCGTCGATGTCGCCGCGGTGCTTCATGGCGTGCAGGATCTGCTCGCGGTAGGCGCCGGCGGTGTACTGCTCGGTCTGGCTGATCGGGTCGTACTCGACGCCGAGCTCGGCCAGCGACTCGACCATGGCGGCCTTGAAGTGCTCGGCCCAGTTGGGGTGGGGCGAGCCGGCCGGGGCCGGGACGGAGGTCAGCGGCTTGCCGATGTGCTCGGCCCAGGACGCGTCGATGCCCTCGATGCCGTTGGGCACCTTGCGGTAGCGGTCGTAGTCGTCCCAGGAGATGAGGTGCCGGACCTCGTACCCGCGGCGGCGGATCTCGTCGGCGACCAGGTGCGGGGTCATGACCTCGCGGAGGTTGCCCAGGTGGATGGGGCCGGACGGGGAGAGACCGGACGCGACGACGACCGGTTTGCCAGGCGCACGTCGCTCCGACTCGGCGATGACCTCGTCCGCGAAACGGGAGACCCAGTCGGTCTCGGTGCTGCTCTGAGCCACGGTCGGTACGTCCTTCTTCCTGAGGGGTCCTGCTGGATGGCCTCGCTGCGGTACAGCCCTACGTGAGCCATTCTCCCAGACGGAAGGACGCACTCCGAGGTTGTCCACAGGCGGAGAAAACACGTTGCTCTCCCATGGGACACTTGACAAGCGAAATAGACCTGACGAACTCAACAGGAACGGAAGCTCATGGCCTCGGTCCCTTCCCTCGCTTCGACCGTGCAGCAGCGCCTCGCGGACGGACTCTCGGCAGCCCTGCCGGAGGCCGCGTCCGCCGACCCGCTGCTGCGACGAAGCGACCGGGCCGATTTCCAGGCCAACGGCATCCTGGCGCTCGCCAAGCAGCTCAAGGGCAACCCCCGCGAGCTGGCGACGAAGGTCGTCGACGCTATTCCGGCGAACGACGTCCTGAAGGAGATCGAGGTCTCAGGCCCCGGCTTCCTGAACATCACGGTGACGGACGCGGCGATCGTCAACACGCTCGCCGCCCGCGCCGCCGACGCCCGGCTCGGCGTGCCGTTCAACGAGTCGGCCGGCACGACGGTCATCGACTACGCCCAGCCGAACGTGGCGAAGGAGATGCACGTCGGCCACCTGCGGTCCGCCGTGATCGGCGCCGCGATGGTCGAGATCCTGGAGTTCACGGGCGAGACGGTGGTCCGCCGCCACCACATCGGCGACTGGGGCACCCAGTTCGGCATGCTCATCCAGTACCTGATCGAGCACCCGCACGAGCTGGACCACAAGACCGAGGGTGACGACGTCTCCGGTGAGGAGGCCATGTCGAACCTCAACCGGCTGTACAAGGCCTCGCGCACGCTCTTCGACTCCGACGAGGAGTTCAAGACGCGCGCGCGTGCCCGGGTCGTCGACCTCCAGGCGGGCGACCCGGAGACGCTGGCCATGTGGCAGCGGTTCGTGGACGAGTCGAAGATCTACTTCTACTCGGTCTTCGAGAAGCTCGACATGGACATCGACGACCCGGACATCGTCGGCGAGTCCGGTTACAACGACATGCTCCACGAGACGTGCCGCCTGCTGGAGGAGTCGGGCGTCGCCGTCCGCTCCGAGGGCGCGCTGTGCGTGTTCTTCGACGACGTCAAGGGCCCCGACGGCAACCCGACGCCGCTGATCGTCCAGAAGTCCGACGGCGGCTTCGGCTACGCGGCGACGGACCTGTCGGCGATCCGCGACCGCGTGGGGAACCTGAAGGCGACCTCCCTGGTGTACGTGGTCGACGCCCGCCAGTCGCTGCACTTCAAGATGGTCTTCGAGACGGCCCGCCGGGCCGGCTGGCTGAACGACGACGTGAAGGCCGTCCAGCTGGCCTTCGGCACGGTCCTCGGCAAGGACGGCAAGCCGTTCAAGACCCGTGAGGGCGAGACGGTCCGGCTGGTGGACCTGCTGGACGAGGCGATCGACCGTGCCTCGGCCGTGGTCCGCGAGAAGGCCCAGGACCTCACGGAGCAGGAGATCGCCGAGCGGGGTACGCAGGTCGGCATCGGCGCGGTGAAGTACGCGGACCTGTCGACGTCGGCGGCCCGTGACTACAAGTTCGACCTGGACCAGATGGTCTCGCTCAACGGCGACACCTCGGTGTACCTGCAGTACGCGTACGCCCGTATCCAGTCGATCCTGCGCAAGGCGGGCGACGCGAAGCCAGCGGCCCACCCGGAGCTGGCCCTCGCGCCCTCCGAGCGGGCCCTCGGGCTGCACCTGGACGCCTTCGGCGAGCTGATCGCCGAGACGGCCGCGGAGTACGCCCCGCACAAGCTCGCCGCGTACCTGTACCAGCTGGCCTCGCACTACACGACGTTCTACTCGGAGTGCCCGGTCCTGAAGGCGGACACCCCCGAGCAGGTCGAGAACCGTCTCTTCCTGTGCGAGCTGACCGCCCGCACGCTCCACCAGGGCATGGCGCTCCTCGGCATCCGGACGCCCGAGCGCCTCTGAGCTGCCGAAACGATGAAGTGAAGCCCCCGGCACGGGGTCACCGTGCCGGGGGCTTCTTCGTCAACGAATGCTGTGCGAGGTCCTGCCCGAGACCTCGTCGATCTCCGTGTGGGCCTTCTGCAGGAGCTGCGAGGCGAGATCCATGAGCGCGCGGGCGCCCGCGATCTCCTCGCCGACCCGCAGCTGATCGGGATCGGAGGGATGCCGGTTGGCCGTGCCGTGGGCCCGGAATTCGGTGCCGTCGCTGAGCCGGACCATGGCCGCCGCCCGCGTCCGGTCGCCCTCCTCCTGGAATTCCATCTCCACATGCCATCCGACGAGCGTGTGCATCATGAGGACCACCTCCAGCGAGGTACCTGTCGGGTACCTCTCCAGAGTGCGCCGCCCGGTGCCGCCCCACCACTCGCCCCCTTGTCAGTGGCGCCCCGTACGTTCTCCGCATGGCGATGATCCCGAACCAGCTGCCTCGGCTCGCAGCCGATCCGACCGGCCGTTCCCTCGGCCTCGACCTGCCGCCCGGCGCCCTCACCGGGCCCCCGGACTCCCCGTACCTCTGGTCGGGACACGGTGCGGCCGGGCCCGCCACCTGGAGCGCGCTGCGCCCGGCGGCCCGCACCGCTGGGCTGCTGCCCGTGCTGCTGGGCGGCGAGTGGAGCCTGGACCGGTGGGAGCTGATGCCGGAGCGGATGAGCGATCCGGCCGACCACGAGGCCGACGAGGTCCTCGCCGGCTTCTGGGACGCGTACGCGTCCGACGAGATACCCGGAAGCGCCGGCTGGCCGGGCCTGGCCCCGGCACAGCCGTACGACATCGACCCCGACAAGGCGGCGGCCACCGTCGCCGAGATGCTGACGGAGCCGGGCTTCTGGCTGGAGGACGCCCGCCCGGCCCTGGTTCCGGCACGGCGCAGCGCGGACATCCCCGCGGTGATCGGCTGGACCGGGCCGCTGAACCACGAGAACGACGTGGCCCGGCTGTGCGCGGTGCTGCGGTCCTGGGAGGACCGCTTCGGGGCCCGTGTCGTCGCGCTCACCTTCGACCAGCTGGTGGTCTCGGTCGCGTCCCCGCCGGAGACGGTGGAGGAGGCCGAGGCGGTGGCGGCGGAGCACTTCGCGTTCTGCCCGGACAACATCGACCAGGGCAGCCACGCGAACCTGCGCGACTACGCCCGGGCGGGGCTGCTGGACAGCCCCGTCTGGACGTTCTGGTGGGACTAGCGGCTGTCCGCCAGCTTCTGCGCGACCTCGGTCGCCCAGTAGGTGAGGATCATCTTCGCGCCGGCGCGCCGGATGCCGGTCAGGGTCTCGAAGATCGCCCGGTCGCGGTCGATCCACCCCTTCTCGGCGGCCGCCTCGACCATCGCGTACTCGCCACTGATCTGGTACGCGGCGACGGGCACGTCCACCGACTCGGCGACCTTGGCGAGCACGTCCAGGTAGGGCCCGGCGGGCTTGACCATCACCATGTCCGCGCCCTCCTCCAGGTCCAGCGCGAGCTCGCGCATCGACTCGCGGAGGTTGGCCGGGTCCTGCTGGTAGGTCTTGCGGTCGCCCTGGAGGGAGGAGCCGACGGCCTCGCGGAAGGGGCCGTAGAAGGCGGAGGAGTACTTCGCGGTGTACGCGAGGATCGCCACGTCCTCCTTGCCGATGGTGTCCAGGGCATCCCGGACGACTCCGACCTGCCCGTCCATCATCCCGGAAGGACCGACCACGTGAACGCCGGCGTCGGCCTGCACCTGGGCCATCTCGGCGTAGCGCTCCAGCGTGGCGTCGTTGTCGACGCGACCGTCGGCGTCGAGGACGCCGCAGTGCCCGTGATCGGTGTACTCGTCGAGACAGAGGTCCGACATGATCACCAGGTCATCGCCGACCTCGGCCCGCACGTCCCGGATGGCGACCTGCAGAATGCCGTCCGGGTCGGTCCCGGCCGTACCGGCGGCGTCCTTCTTCGCGTCCTCGGGAACACCGAAGAGCATGATTCCGGAGACCCCGGCCTCCACCGCCTCCACCGCGGCCTTCCGCAGCGTCTCCCGCGTGTGCTGCACGACGCCGGGCATGGCCGCGATCGGCACGGGCTCGGAAATCCCCTCGCGCACGAACGCGGGAAGGATCAGATCGGCCGGCTGCAACCGCGTCTCGGCAACCATGCGCCGCATGGCAGGCGTCGTCCGCAGCCGCCGCGGCCGCGCCCCGGGAAAGGATCCGTACGAGTTCATAAGCCCGAGGCTACGCCCGCACAAACAGTGGTTTTACCGACACGGTGTTGCCGCGGTACCCGCGCGCAACGCACCGGGGTGCGGACCCCGACGAGGGACCCGCACCCCGAGAAGCCCACTACGTGGTCCGACGCCGCCTCGCGCCAGGCCGCCGCTCGGAAGGCCGAGTGACAGGATCCCCCGCCTCCAGCGCAGCCTCCCGCCGCCGCAGCCCGAAGTCCGCCAGCGCCTCCGCCAGCTTGTGCACGGAAGGCTCGGGCGACAGCACGTCCACCCGCAGCCCGTGCTCCTCGGCCGTCTTGGCCGTGGCGGGACCGATGCACGCGATCACGGTCACGTTGTGCGGCTTCCCGGCGATACCGACCAGGTTCCGCACGGTGGAAGACGACGTAAACAGAACAGCGTCAAAACCGCCGCCCTTGATCGCCTCACGCGTGTCCGCCGGCGGCGGCGACGCCCGTACGGTCCGGTAGGCGGTCACGTCGTCGACCTCCCACCCGAGCTCGATGAGCCCGGCGACCAGCGTCTCGGTCGCGATGTCGGCCCGCGGCAGGAAGACGCGGTCGATCGGGTCGAAAACGGGGTCGTACGGCGGCCAGTCCTCCAGCAGACCCGCGGCCGACTGCTCACCCGACGGCACCAGGTCCGGCTTCACACCGAAGTCGACGAGCGCCGCGGCGGTCTGCTCGCCCACCGCCGCGACCTTGATCCCGGCGAAGGCCCGGGCATCGAGCCCGTACTCCTCGAACTTCTCGCGTACGGCCTTGACCGCGTTCACCGAGGTGAAGGCGATCCACTCGTACCGTCCGGTGACGAGCCCCTTGACCGCCCGCTCCATCTGCTGCGGGGTCCGCGGCGGCTCGACGGCGATGGTCGGCACCTCGTGCGGCACCGCACCGTACGAACGCAGCTGGTCGGAGAGCGAGGCGGCCTGCTCCTTGGTACGCGGCACGAGCACTCGCCACCCGAAGAGCGGCTTCGACTCGAACCACGACAGCTGGTCCCGCTGCGCCGGGGCGCTGCGCTCGCCGACCACGGCTATGACCGGCCGGTGGCCCTCGGGCGAGGGGAGGATCTTGCCCTGCTTGAAGACCTGGGCGATCGTGCCGAGCGTCGCGGTCCACGTCCGCTGGCGGGTGGTCGTACCGGCGATCGTGACGGTGAGCGGGGTGTCCGGCTTACGGCCTGCCGCCACCAGTTCACCGGCAGCCGCGGCCACCGAGTCGAGCGAGGTCGACACGACGACGGTGCCGTCGGAGGCGCCGACCTCGGACCAGCACCGCTCGTCGGCGGTCCTGGCGTCGACGAACCGCACGTCCGTGCCCTGCGCGTCGCGCAGCGGGACACCGGCGTAGGCGGGGACACCGACGGCGGTGGCGACACCGGGGACGACCTCGAAGGGGATGCCCTCGGCGGCGCAGGCGAGCATCTCGGCTCCCGCGTACCCGTCGAGACCGGGGTCGCCGGTCACCGCACGGACGACCCGCCTGCCGCCCCTCGCGGCCTCCATGACAAGATTGGCGGCATCCCTCAACACGGGGACTCCGGCGGCTGTTGACGCCTCGTCAACAACCGTCAGCTCAGGCGTGCTCACCCCCGCGCGCGCATGGTCGCGAACGACCTCGAGCACCTCCGGCTCGGCGATCAGGACGTCCGCGCCCGCGAGGGCCTCGACGGCCCTGAGGGTCAGCAGTCCGGGGTCTCCCGGTCCTGCGCCGAGGAACGTGACGTGCCCGTGGCCGGTGAAGGCCGAGGACACAGGGCTGGTGGTCGGGCGGGTGGGGTTCAAAGTGCTCGCTCCCCCATAAGACCAGCCGCACCCTTGGCGAGCATCTCGTCCGCGAGTTCGCGTCCGAGCGCCATCGCCTCGTCGTGCGAGGTGGGTACGGGACCGGTGGTGGACAGCTGCACCAGCGTCGAGCCGTCGGTGGTGCCGACGACGCCGCGCAGGCGCATTTCGGTGACAACCTGCCCGTGACCGGGGTCGTCGGCCAGCAGGTCGGCGAGCGCACCCACGGGTGCGGAACAGCCGGCCTCCAGGGCGGCGAGCAGGGATCGCTCGGCGGTCACGGCGGCCCGCGTGTGCGGGTCGTCGAGAGCGGCGAGCGTGGCGACGAGCTCGGCGTCGGACGCCGGGCATTCGATCGCCAGGGCCCCCTGGCCGGGGGCGGGCAGGACCGAGTCGACCGACAGGTGGTCGAGCGACAGGGAGCCGGTCAGCTCCGCGGTCCCGCCGATGCGGTTGAGACCGGCCGCGGCGAGAACCACCGCGTCCAGTTCACCGCTGTGTACGTAGCCGACCCGGGTGTCGATGTTCCCCCGGATCGGGACACAGGTGATCTCCAGGCCGTGGCTCCGCGCGTACGCGTGGAGCTGGGCCATGCGACGCGGCGAACCGGTGCCGACGCGGGCACCCTTGGGCAGCCGGTCGAGCGTGACGCCTTCCCGCGCGATCAGCACGTCGCGCGGGTCTTCGCGCTTCGGGATCGCGGCCAGCACGAGCTCGGGGTGCTGGGCGGTCGGCAGGTCCTTCAGCGAGTGGACGGCGAAGTCCACCTCACCGGCGAGCAGCGCGTCGCGGAGGGCGGCGACGAAGACGCCGGTGCCGCCGATCTGCGCGAGGTGCTCCCGGGAGGTGTCCCCGTACGTCGTGATCTCCACGAGCTCGACGGGCCGGCCGGTCAGCTGCCGGACGGCGTCGGCCACGTGCCCGGACTGGGCCATGGCGAGCTTGCTGCGCCTGGTCCCGAGCCTCAGTGCCCTCTCGGTCATACTCGCCCTCGGTTCTTGACGTCGGCGTCATTCAGGTCGGCCCGGCTGACGGATGCCACCGTCTCCGGGTCGAGGTCGAAGAGTGTCCGCAGCGCGTCCGCGTACCCGGCGCCGCCGGGCTCGCTGGCCAGCTGCTTGACCCGCACGGTCGGCGCGTGCAGGAGCTTGTCGACCACGCGTCGCACGGTCTGGGTGATCTCGGCGCGCTGCTTGTCGTCGAGGTCGGGCAGCCGGCCCTCCAGCCGGGCGACCTCGTTGGCCACGACATCGGCGGCCATCGTGCGCAGGGCGACGACGGTCGGGGTGATGTGCGCGGCGCGCTGTGCGGCGCCGAAGGCGGCGACCTCGTCCGAGACGATCCCGCGGACCTGGTCGACGTCGGCGGCCATCGGCGCGTCGGCGGAGGCCTCGGCGAGCGACTCGATGTCGACGAGCCGGACTCCGGGCACCCGGTGCGCGGCGGCGTCGATGTCGCGGGGCATGGCGAGGTCGAGCAGGGCGAGCGGGGTACGGCGGCCCAGTACGGCGGCCTCGACGGCCTCGCCGGTGAGGACGAGTCCGGTGGCGCCGGTACAGGAGACGACGACGTCGGCACGTGTCAGTTCGTCGCCGACGGCAACCATCTCGACCGCGCGTGCGGCCACCCCCGTGCCACCGGGCTCGCTCAGGATCTGGGCGAGCCGCTCGGCGCGGGCCAGGGTGCGGTTGGCGATGACGACCTCGGAGACGCCGGAGCGCGCGAGGGTGGCGGCGGCCAGCGAGGACATCGAACCGGCCCCGATGACGAGGGCCCGCTTGCCCTTGGCCCAGGTGTCGACGTCGGCGTCGCCCGCGCCGTCGGCGAGCTGCTCGAGGCCGAAGGTGACGAGCGACTGCCCGGCCCGGTCGATCCCGGTCTCGCTGTGGGCGCGCTTGCCGACCCTCAGGGCCTGCTGGAACAGGTCGTTGAGGAGGCGTCCCGCCGTGTGCTGCTCCTGGCCGAGCGCGAGGGCGTCCTTGATCTGGCCGAGGATCTGGCCCTCGCCGACGACCATGGAGTCGAGCCCGCACGCCACCGAGAAGAGGTGGTGGACGGCCCGGTCCTCGTAGTGCACGTAGAGATAAGGAGTGAGCTCCTCCAGGCCGACGCCGCTGTGCTGCGCGAGCAGCGTGGACAGCTCGGCGACACCGGCGTGGAACTTGTCCACGTCGGCGTAGAGCTCGATGCGGTTGCAGGTGGCCAGGACGGTGCCCTCGGCGGCCGGCTCGGCGGCGAGGGTGTCCTGGAGGAGCTTGATCTGGGTGTCCCCCGACAGCGCGGCCCGCTCCAGGATGGAGACCGGGGCGCTGCGGTGGCTCAGCCCGACGACGAGGAGGCTCATGCCGGCATCACGGCGGGGACGTCCCCGTCGGGTCCCTTGCGGCTGCTGCCCCCGGTGCGGGCGGCGGGCGGCGCGGTGGGCGCACCCGTCTCCGTACCCGCCTCCGGGCCGCTCTCGGCGCCCGCCTCCTCGCCGGCCTTCCGCTGCTCGTGGAAGGCGAGGATCTGGAGCTCGATGGAGAGGTCGACCTTGCGCACGTCCACGCCGTCGGGCACGGAGAGCACGGTCGGGGCGAAGTTCAGGATGGAGGTGACCCCGGCGGCCACGAGCCGGTCGCAGACCTGCTGGGCGACGCCGGCGGGGGTCGCGATGACGCCGATGGAGACGCCGTCCTCGCTGATGATCTTCTCGAGGTCGTCGCTGTGCTGGACGGGGATCCCGGCGACCGGCTTGCCGGTCATGGCGGGGTCGGCGTCGATCAGCGCGGCGACCCGGAAGCCACGGGAGGCGAAGCCGCCGTAGCCGGCGAGCGCGGCGCCGAGGTTACCGATGCCGACGATGACGACCGGCCAGTCCTGGGTGAGCCCCAGCTCACGGGAGATCTGGTAGACGAGGTACTCGACGTCGTAGCCGACACCACGGGTGCCGTACGAGCCGAGGTAGCTGAAGTCCTTGCGCAGCTTCGCGGAGTTGACGCCCGCGGCGGCCGCGAGCTCCTCGGAGGAGACCGTGGGTACGGAGCGCTCCGAGAGCGCGGTCAGTGCGCGCAGATACAGCGGAAGCCGGGCGACGGTGGCCTCGGGAATTCCTCGGCTACGGGTCGCCGGTCGGTGAGTTCGGCCAGTTGCCACGGTGCTCCTGCGGGATGAGCGGGGCTGCAGGCGGCCGTATGTCCCAAGACCGCCCCGTCGAATGCAGGCTATGTCTTTGTGAACGCGTGCACAAAGATGGTGTCCGTTTTGTCCGGCCAAAGTGACCGGGGTCACGCGGCTGGTTCCCATCGTCATGGAACCGCGGAGCAGGTCAGAGCGTTGAGATCCCGAAGGGGGCAAAACCGCACACACTCCTCACGATGCCGCCCCCGAAACCCAACAAAACGTCCACGATGGTAACCGCCTTTCGGTCACACACCCAGTTCGCGCCGGAGACGCCCAGGGTCCACGCGCCAGAAGGTGTGCTGTTCGCCATCGATCAGAACGACGGGGATCTGCTCCCAGTACGCCCGATGGAGCTCCTCGTCGAGCGTGATGTCCTTCTCCTCCCATCGTGCCCCCGTTTCGGCACACACGGCCTCGATCACCGCCCGGGCGTCGTCGCAGAGGTGACATCCCGGCTTGCCGATCAGCGTCACGGTGCGCGATGCGGCGTCCTTCTTCTTCGTCCGTCCGAACATGACGTCCATTCTGTCCAATTAACAGGGGAGCCCCGCAGTGTTCACGCCCCGGCATCGTCACAAGTCGGGAAGTACCGAACAGACTGGCTATGCTCACGGCATGGCCGCTCTGGGATGGCTCACCCCTCGTAGGCGCTCCGCCACCGCGCGCAGCGTCCTCGCAGGCGAGGCCGCTGCCGAGGCAGCGCGGAAGTCCTCGCTCCAGCTGGAAAGGGAGCGGGAGGAGGAAGCCGCCGCGACAGCGGCCGCGGAGCCCACCGCCCCGGCGGAACCGGAGTTCCCGGTCGTCGGCGACGTCCAGGCAGCCGCCTTCTTCGACCTCGACAACACCGTGATGCAGGGCGCCGCGATCTTCCACTTCGGCCGCGGCCTGTACAAGCGGAAGTTCTTCCAGCGCCGCGAACTCGCCCGCTTCGCCTGGGCGCAGGCCTGGTTCCGGATCGCCGGCGTCGAGGATCCCGAGCACATGCAGGACGCCCGCGACAGCGCGCTGTCCATCGTCAAGGGCCACCGCGTCTCCGAACTGATGTCGATCGGCGAGGAGATCTACGACGAGTACATGGCCGACCGCATCTGGCCCGGCACCCGCGGCCTCGCCCAGGCGCACCTGGACGCGGGCCAGAAAGTCTGGCTCGTCACGGCCGCCCCGGTCGAGACGGCCACGATCATCGCCCGGCGACTCGGCCTGACCGGCGCGCTCGGCACGGTCGCCGAGTCCGTCGACGGCGTCTATACGGGCAAGTTGGTCGGCGAGCCCCTGCACGGACCGGCCAAGGCCGAGGCGGTACGGGCCCTCGCCGCCGCCGAGGGCCTCGACCTGAGCCGCTGCGCCGCCTACAGCGACTCGCACAACGACATCCCGATGCTCTCGCTCGTCGGGCACCCGTACGCGATCAACCCGGACACCAAGCTGCGCAAGTACGCGAAGGCCCGGGAGTGGCGACTGCGCGACTACCGGACCGGCCGCAAGGCCGCCAAGGTCGGCATCCCCGCCGCCGCGGGCCTGGGCGCGCTGGCCGGCGGCACCGCCGCCGCGGTCGCCCTGCACCGCCGCCGCCACTGACGCGTCCGGCGGCCACCGGCCACCCGGCGCGCCGCCGCTCTGCCGATACGTTTCGGCTGCGATCATCTGCGACAACCCCGGACCAGCGGCCCTCACCCGTACGTGGTCGAACAGCACCGCACAGGTCGACTCCCAGGCATTCCGGGCTCCTTACCCAGCAGCGGCCCCGATCACTCCCCCGTTCTGCACTTGAGCACAACGCAACGCCCGCGCAGTCACACTCGGAAGCAATCCGATCAACAACCGGTCACGAACAGTGGCCAGTTACGACTGCAAGCAGTAACGGAAACGACGTAATCGGTGATTTGAGCAACTGGGTGTAGCGCTGCCTGTACGAAGCGTTATTCTCCTCAGACGCACAAAGGACCCCTCCCGTCGCCACGACGAGTGAACGGTCCCGCACTGCACGTGATGGAAGCTCTGCCTCTGGGAGTCCCGTGTACCCACACGTCGGGGTTGACACCTCGGGCCTGGCTACGCTGCGCGCAACGGTCCTCGACCACTTGCGCGGCTTCGTCCCCACCGCGTACGCCGGCCCTGTCCCCGCCTTCGCCTTCGCCTCACCGGCACCCGCCGGCCCTTGCTATGCCCTGGCCGACGGCAGCGCCGCCGTGGGCAGACGGGGAACCCGCGGCGGCGCCGGAACCTCGACCGCCGCCCGCCGACCCACCGCCGACAGCGACAGCGCTCGCATGATGGACCTGGTCGAGCGCGCCCAGGCCGGCGAGGCCGACGCCTTCGGACGCCTGTACGACCAGTACAGCGACACCGTCTACCGCTACATCTACTACCGCGTCGGCGGGAAGGCGACAGCGGAGGACCTGACCAGCGAGACGTTCCTGCGCGCCCTGCGCCGGATCTCCACCTTCACCTGGCAGGGCCGCGACTTCGGCGCATGGCTCGTCACCATCGCCCGCAACCTCGTCGCCGACCACTTCAAGTCCAGCCGCTTCCGCCTCGAGGTCACCACCGGCGAGATGCTCGACGCCAACGAGGTTGAGCGCAGCCCCGAGGACTCCGTCCTGGAGTCCCTCTCCAACGCGGCACTCCTCGACGCGGTCCGCCGCCTCAACCCCCAGCAGCAGGAGTGCGTGACCCTGCGCTTCCTCCAGGGCCTCTCGGTCGCCGAGACCGCCCGCGTCATGGGGAAGAACGAGGGCGCGATCAAGACCCTCCAGTACCGGGCCGTCCGCACCCTGGCCCGCCTCCTCCCGGACGACGCACGCTGACCGGTCCGCGCCCCCCACACGCGCCCCCACACTCCGGTCCACGCCCCGTCCCCCACATCTCCCCCCACATCCCCTCGACCCCCGAACAACTCACAGTCGGTGACGCCTCGGTGACGCACTGGTCCGATCATCTTTCGCGCGTAACCCAAGTGCCGCGCCGCTCGTTGTGCGGAATGCAGGCTCCCTGTGGTCACGCCATGCCCGCAGCCACTCACTCGTTCGTGTGGATGTGTTCAAGGTGTGCAACCTTCCGGACACCCCGGGGAGTCGACCGTCATGACGAGAGGAGGTGCCGCCAGTGATCGCGAACGTATCGGCGCACCGGCGGGCGAACGCCTTCGCCCAGGCCCTGGAGGACCAGGCAGCCGAGGGCGCGGCAGCCGAACCGTCCGAAGCTCCAGCCGAACCGGCGGAGCAGGGGCGGCTGTTGACCTTGGCGAACGGCCTCGGTGAGCTACCGAAGCCACAGCTGGACCCCGAGGTCAAAGTGGTGCAGCGAGCGCAGCTCGTCGCCGCCATGGAAGCGATGCTCATGGAGGGCAGCGCGGCCGGGGGCCCAACGGTGCCGGAACAACGCGCACCGGGCGCCAAGGGAGCCCACCGGGCGTCCCCGCTCCGCAAGCTCCGCCCCCGATCCCGCTGGACCAAGGGCCTCGCCGCCGGCGGTCTCACGGTCGGTGTGGCCGCGGGGGCCTTCGGCGGAGTGGCCGCTGCCAGCTCCGACGCCCTCCCCGGCGACTCGCTCTACGGGCTCAAGCGGGGCATGGAGGACATCAAGCTCGGCATGGCGGATGACGACGCGGACCGCGGCGGCATCTACCTCGACCAGGCGTCCACCCGGCTCAGCGAGGCCCGCAGGCTCATGGAGCGGGGCCGCTCCGGCGACCTCGACCACGAGTCGCTCACCGAGATCCGCCGTGTCCTGGGCGGAATGAAGCACGACGCCAGCGAAGGCCACCGCCTGCTCCGGCAGGCGTACGAGCGAGACGGCGAGATCGGCCCGATGGCCCGGCTCAACTCCTTCGCCCAGGCCCACCGGGACACCTGGAACGGCCTCCGCGACCGGCTTCCCGTCCAGCTTTCGGACGTCGGCACCGAGGTGACCGGGGTCTTCGACGCCATGGACGACGAGGTCGAACCCCTCCAGTCGGTGCTTCCCCGCACCCTGGAGAAGGGCGCGGTCACCACACAGAGCCCGACCCGCGGGACCGGCACCCCGCAGGACACGCAGCAACCGGACACCCAGAGTCCGTCGTCCACCCACGAGGCGCCGCCCACCGGCAGCTCCTCCGCCCCGCCCCGCCCGTCCGGTCCCACCCCGAGCACCGGTACGAGCACGAGCGCGAGCACGGACAGCGGCAGCACCGCATCACCGGAGGACGACGGTCTCCTCGGCGGCGACACCGGCGGGCTGCTCCAGCAGCCGACCCCGACCGGCCCGCCGACGGCACCCTCACCCACGACCCCGACACCCCCCGACGTGCCGGACGTGACCCTTCCGCCACTCCTGCCGGGCCTGCTACCAGGCCTCGGCATCGACAGCGAGGACGCTCGCTAGCAAGAGTTGAGGGGCGCCCCACGGACGGGGGCGCCCCTCAACTCTGTCCTCTGAAGAACTCAGAAGAACTCAGAAGAACACCGACCGCCTCTGCACCAACAACTTGTACAGCGTGTGCTGTATCTGCTCCCTGACCTGGTCCGTCAGGTTGAACATCAGCATCGGGTCCTCCGCCGCCTCCGGCGCGTACCCGTCCGTCGCGATCGGCTCGCCGAACTGGATCGTCCACTTCGTCGGCAGCGGCAGCGCCCCGAGCGGCCCCAGCCACGGGAAGGTCGGAGTGATCGGGACGTACGGGACGCCGAGCACCCGCGCCAGCGTCTTCGCGTTCCCGATCATCGGGTAGATCTCCTCCGCCCCCACGATCGAGCAGGGCACGATCGGCACCCCCGCCCGCAGCGCCGTCGAGACGAAGCCGCCCCGCCCGAACCGCTGGAGCTTGTACCGCTCCGAGAACGGCTTCCCGATGCCCTTGAAGCCCTCGGGCATCACGCCGACGATCTCACCGGACCGCAGCAGCCGCTCCGCGTCCTCCGCGCAGGCCAGGGTGTGCCCCGCCTTCCGCGCCAGATCGTTGACCACCGGCAGGACGAAGACCAGGTCCGCCGCGAGCAGCCGCAGATGCCGCCCCGCCGGGTGCCGGTCGTGGACGGCGACCTGCATCATCAGCCCGTCCAGCGGCAAGGTCCCCGAGTGGTTGGCGACGATCAGGGCCCCGCCCTTGTCGGGGATGTTCTCGATGCCCTTCACCTCGACCCGGAAGTACTTCTCGTACAGCGGGCGCAGCAGCGACATCAGGACCTGGTCGGTGAGCTCCTCGTCGTAGCCGAACTCGTCGACCTCGTACTCACCCGTGATCCGCCGCCGCAGGAACGCGAGTCCGCCGGCGAGCCGCCGCTCCCACCCCCCGGCACGGGCTCCGGCCCCGGCGTCGACACCGCTCCCGGCCTCGGCGCCGCTCGCGGCCTCCGCACCCGAAGCGCCACCGCCACCGCCACCGCCACCGCCCCCAGCAGCCGCATCGGCACCAGGAAGCCCCTCCGCGGCCTCCTCCGGCCCAGGAGGGCCCTGCTGAGCCCCCGGGAGGGCCCGTACGGCCGCCGCCTCCCCGTCGGCCCGGCTGGGCCGACGACGGGCCCGCGAACGGTCGTCGTCGAACGGAATGACCTTGGCGTCCGCCATCGCTGTCCGGTCTCCTCAGGCGCCGTGGTGAAGTGGATCGGTGGTGTCGGTGGTGACCGGGGCGAGCCGGCCGGCGAGCCGGTCCACCGCCCCGGCGAGCATCTCCGGCGGCAGGAGACCCGGCCCCCTGCTGCCCGCGAAGTCGGCGAAGGTCTCCGCCGTCGTGAAGCGCGGCGAGAAGCCGAGGACCTCGCGCATCTGCACCGTCGAGACGACCCGGCCGTGCGTCAGCAGCCGGATCTGCTCGGGCGCGAAATCGGTGATCCCGACCGTGCGCAGTGCCGTCCCCACCCAGGTGACGGCGGGCAGCAGCACAGGGACCGTCGGCCGCCCGAGCCGCCGCGCGCACTGGGAGAGCAGCAGGACCCCGTCCCCGGCGATGTTGAACGTGCCGCTGTTCAGGGTGGCCCTGCGGGGCTCGTGCGCCGCGAGGCGCAGGACGTCGATCACGTCGTCCTCGTGGACGAACTGGAGCCTCGGGTCGTAGCCGAGCACGGTCGGCATGACCGGCAGCGACAGGTACTCGGCCAGCGGGGAGTCGACCCGCGGCCCGAGGATGTTCGCGAAGCGCAGCACGCACACGGCCACGTCAGGCCGGCGCCGGGCGAATCCCCGCACGTATCCCTCGACCTCGACGGCGTCCTTGGCGAAGCCCCCGCTCGGCAGCGACTTCGCCGGGGTGGTCTCGGTGAAGACCGCCGGGTCGCGCGGCGCGGAGCCGTAGACGCTCGTACTCGACTTGATCACGAGCCGCTTGATCCGCGGCGACTTCTGGCACGCCCCGAGGAGCTGCATGGTGCCGATGACGTTGGTCTCCTTGACCGACGTACGGCCGCCGGCGCCGAGCGCCGTCCCGGTGACGTCCATGTGGACGACCGTGTCGACCTCGTGCTCGGCCAGGACCTTAGCGATCGCCGGGCGGCGGATGTCCGCCCGTACGAACTCGGCGGCGCCGAGCTGGTGCGCCGGGTCGACGGCGTCCACCGCGACCACCCGCTCCACTTCCGGGTCCCGCTGGATCCGCCGCACGAAACGGCCCCCGAGGTGCCGGGCGGCACCGGTGACGAGCACGACCCTGCCCAAGATCAGCGCCTTCCGTCCGTCTTCCGTTGGTCGCCACCGTAGCGCCTCCATATTTCGGCGCGAATAAAGCGTGGCCCTCCACCGCGAACGGTGAAGGGCCACGCCTGACGCACGAATCGCTGCGGTGCAGCGGTCGCCTTACTTCTTGTTGCGACGCTGAACGCGCGTGCGCTTAAGCAGCTTGCGGTGCTTCTTCTTCGCCATCCGCTTGCGCCGCTTCTTGATAACAGAGCCCACGACTACCCTCGCTCACTTCTCGGAACATCCCCGCCTCCCGGCGGGGATCGGTGCGGGGCGTCTGGGCCCACACGACCTACGTCGGCCTAGCCTACCGTCCCGAGCACCGCGCTTGTAATCCGAGGGCCGTACGTGACTTTCCCGGCTTTCCGGCCGCGCGCTCGCTACGCGGTCCCCACCCCCACGAAGGACTCCCTCAGGTACTCGTGAACCGCCTGTTCCGGCACCCGGAAGGACCTGCCCACCCGGATCGCCGGCAGATGACCGCTGTGCACCAAGCGGTACACGGTCATCTTCGACACGCGCATCACCGAGGCGACTTCCGCCACGGTCAGAAACTTGACCTCGTTGAGAGGTCGCTCGCCAGCAGCCATGACCCACCTGTACCTTCCGCCGCGACGCCCACCGGCTTCCCCTCCGGTGACTCTTCGTCGCCGAGCGCTCACTCGCCAGACTAGGGGCGGGTGGTACGAGTGGGGAAGAGGAGCTGCCATCGGCCGTTTACCGTGACAGACACGCTCGATTGAGTACATAGCGCGTGAGCGGACGGTAGTAGTCGGAGCGCACGCCGTCATCAAGCGGAACGGCCACCGACACCTGCCCCTCCGCCTCACCGACGAACAGCGCCGGATCATCCGTATCGGCCAGACCGATGGCCTCGATACCCAGCTGACCTGCACCGCAGACCCATCCGTGGTCCCCCACCACCAGCTCCGGCAGCGGCCCGCCACCCTCGGCCGCGCTTTCGAGCGCGGCCCTAACCGGCAGCGCGGAGTGCGAGTGCGCCCCCGGCTCGCGGCCACTCCCCGACAGCCCGGGCTCCCGCACCAACGCGACCCCCCGTACGTAGTCGAGGAGGTACGTACGTACGCCGAACCGGGTCGTTATGTCGACACATCGCCCCTGCGCCGGGGTGAGGACAAGACATCCCGCCGCCGACAAAGCGTCTGCAAGCGCGACGTAGAAACCGAGCAGACGGTGCGGATGACCCGTCCCGAACAGCACCGGAACCCGTCGAGCGGCCGCCGCCCCCAACCGCGCCGCGAAGGCGTCGAGCCCCCTCAACGTACGTTCGGGATCGATGACGTCGAGCCCCGACCGGTGCGCCGGATCCCCCGACACCCCGCACTTGTCGGCCATCAGCCGCAGCAGATCCGCCTCACCCCACCCCCAGGCCGGATCGAGCCCCAGCAGCACCCGCGGATCACGCGCGGCGAAGAGCCGATAGCTCCGCAGACTCTCCTCCCGCGACGTCGCCACGGTCCCCGCCAACCCCGCCGCCAAAAGATGCGCCCGCAGCGCCCCGGTACTCAACACCCTCCCGATGCTGCCGGAACACACCGCCCCCGGAGCCGAAACCTCCAGGACAGTGCACAGTCGGCGTAACGCACGAGGAGGCGTTCCCACCCCCTAGGGAAGCAGCCCCCGCAGGGGGAAGGCAGCCTTCCGCGTCGCGAGCACCGCCTGGTCCAGACGGTCCGCCGGGTCGTACCCCCCGGCCCAGTCCCGGAAGCCCACCGGCCACCGCCCGTCCGTCATCCGCGCCGGCCCCAACTGCCGCGTCCGCGCGTACACCTCGTCCCGCCAGGACGACGGGATCACGGACTCCGGATCCACCGGGGCATGCGCCGCGATGCCCACCAGATGCGTCCACGACCGCGGTACGACATCGACCACCGCGTACCCGCCACCGCCGAGCGCGACCCACTTCCCGCCCTCGACGTACTCGTGCGCCAGGTCGTGGCAGGCCGACTGCACGGACCGCTGCGCGTCCAGCGACACCGCCAGATGGGCGAGCGGGTCCTCGAAGTGCGTGTCCGCCCCGTGCTGCGTCACGAGCACCTGCGGCCGGAAGTCCGCGATCAGCTCCGGCACCACCGCGTGGAAGGCCCGCAGCCACCCCGCGTCACCCGTCCCGGCCGGCAGCGCCACGTTCACGGCCCCGCCTTCGCCCGGCCCCGCCGCACCCGTCTCCTCCGGCCACCCCGTCTGCGGGAACAGCGTCCGCGGATGCTCGTGCAGCGAGATCGTCAGGACCCGCGGATCCTCCCAGAACGCCGCCTGCACCCCGTCGCCGTGGTGCACGTCCACATCCACGTACGCCACCCGCTCCGCCCCCAGCTCCAGGAGACGGGCGATGGCCAGCGACGCGTCGTTGTAGATGCAGAACCCGGACGCGCTCCCCGGCATCGCGTGGTGCAGCCCGCCCGCGAAGTTCACCGCGTGCGCGGCCTCCCCGCGCCACACCGCCTCCGCCGCCCCGACCGACTGCCCCGCGATCAGCGCCGACGCCTCGTGCATCCCGGCGAACGCCGGATCGTCGACCGTCCCGAGCCCGTACGCCTGGTCGGCATGGCGCGGATCCACCGAGGCCGCCCGCACCGCCGCCACATAGTCCTCACGGTGCACGAGCCGCAGGGTCGAGTCCCCCGCCGGCGGCGCCGCGACCACGTCCACGGCCCGGTCGAGCCCGTACGCCCGCACCAGCCCCATGGTCAGCGCGAGCCGTACCGGATCCATCGGATGCTCGGACCCGAAGTCGTACTGCGTGACAGCTTCATCCCACATCAACAGTGCGCGGCCGCTCATGACCGCCACCGTATCGGGCCTCTCGCGCGCCGAACGACGTGGCGTACACCACCGTCACCAGGACCAGCACCATCGGCACCAGCATCGCCCCGCGATAGCTCCAAGCGTCCCCGAGCGCCCCCACCAACGGCGACCCCACGAGGAACCCGACGTAGTTGAAGACGTTGAGCCGCGCCACCGCCGCGTCACTCGCCCCCGGGAACAACCTGCCCGCCGCGGCGAAGGTCTGCGGCACGATCACGCTCAACCCGAGCCCCAGCAGGGTGAATCCGGCGATCCCCGCCCACGCCCCCGGCGCCACGGCCACCGCCGCGAACCCCAGCGCCGCGAGCACCGCCCCGCACCGGACGACGGTCGCGGCCCCCAGCTTCCGCACCCCGAAGTCGCCCACCGCACGGCCCAGAAGCGTCGTCACCATGTACGCGTTGTACGGCACGGTCGCCAGCTCCTCCGAACTGCCGAGCACGTCCTGGAGGTACTTGGCACTCCAGTTGGAGACGGTGGAGTCCCCTATGTACGCGAAGGTCATGACGAGACAGAGCGGCAGCAGCAACGCGAAGGCGACCCGGCTCCCCGCGCTCTCCCCCGCGTCCTTCTCCATCGGCCGGTCCTCCCCGGCCACGTACCACCGGCTGCCCACGAAGGCGACGGGCAGCAGCAGCGCCACGACCGGCAGATACGACACGAACAGCGACAGGTGCCAGTGCGCCCCCACCCAGGCCAGCGAGGCACCCGCGATCCCCCCGAGGCTGTACGAGGCGTGGAACCCGAGCATGATGCTCCGCCCGTACGCCCGCTGAAGGCTCACCCCCAGCATGTTCATGGAGGCGTCCAGGGCCCCCACAGCAAGCCCGAAGACCCCGAGGGCGAGCGCCGCCTCCCACAGCTCCGTACCGGCCCCCACCGCCAGGAGGGCCAGCAGGACGACGGGCTGAGCCCACCGCAGCACCACCGCGGGACCCACCCGGGCGACGACCTTCTCGGTCGCGACGCTCGCCACGCCCGCCAGGATCGGCACGGCGGCGAGGAAGGCCGGCAGCAGCGCGTCCGAGATCCCGTACCGGTCCTGTATCCCCGGTATTCGGGTCACGAGCAGGGCGAACGTGACCCCCTGTACGAAGAAACTGACCGCCAGGGATCCCCGCCCACGCCGCAACCGCGCATCTGTCATGGCGGCACAGCGTAGGGCCGGGACCTACTGATGGGTAGATGGATCACAGACCCAATGTCGCCGGGAGCTCGTCCATCGTCCCGAAGAACCCCGTGGCGCCGGCGAGCTTCTCCTCGGGCGTCATCGCCGTGAACCCGTACACGTCCATCCCGGCCGCGACGGCGGCCTGGACCCCGAGCCGGCTGTCCTCGACGACCACACACCGCTCCGGAGCCACCCCCATCCGCGCGGCCGCGTGCAGGAACAGGTCCGGCTCGGGCTTGCCCCGACCCACGTCCTCGGCGCTGAAGACGTTGTCGTCCCGGAACCACGCGTCGAGCCCGGTCTTCCGATGCCCCACCCGAATCCGCTCATGACTCCCGGACGAGGCCACACAGTACGGAACCCCGGCCGCGACCAGCCCCTTGAGCACCTCCGCGGCCCCGCGCACGGCCTCGAGCTCCCTCTCGAAGGCGGCGAAGACCCGCGCGTGGAACGTCTCGTCGAAGTCCGCGGGCAGCCGCTCCCCCGTCCGCTCCTCGACCAGCTCGTGAATCCGGTGCATCGCGGATCCCATGTAGTCCCGCACCGACTCCTCGTACGAGGTCGGGTGCCCGAGCTCCGTGAGATAGCCGGCGAGGAGCGTATTGGAAATCGGCTCGCTGTCCACGAGCACACCGTCGTTGTCGAAGATGACCAAGTCGTATCGCATGGACAAAGCCTAGAACGCAAAAATGCCTCAACCCCCGGACAGAGTCCGGGGGTTGAGGCTAAAAATTGTTCGGCGGCGTCCTACTCTCCCACAGGGTCCCCCCTGCAGTACCATCGGCGCTGAAAGGCTTAGCTTCCGGGTTCGGAATGTAACCGGGCGTTTCC
>NZ_LMEI01000009.1 GCF_001426585.1 Streptomyces sp. Root431 | reverse complement strand
ATAGCGTTAGGGAAACGCCCGGTTACATTCCGAACCCGGAAGCTAAGCCTTTCAGCGCCGATGGTACTGCAGGGGGGACCCTGTGGGAGAGTAGGACGCCGCCGAACAACCCGCCCTTTTAGCTCAGTCGGTAGAGCGTCTCCATGGTAAGGAGAAGGTCAACGGTTCGATTCCGTTAAAGGGCTCCAAAGAGAAAGGCCCCGCCATTGGCGGGGCCTTTTTTGCGTTGTCGTGGCGGGGATGAGGAGGACGGCCCCTTTCGGGGCCGTCCTGGGGGATCAGCGGTCGTCGGGCTCTCGGAGGCGCATCGCCAGGATGGCCATGTCGTCGGAGGCGGGGGCCTGGGCGAAGCGCTCGACCGCGCGGAGGACACGGGCGGCGACCGCGCCGGCCGTCAGGCCCGTACACGTCTTGAGGACTTCGGCGAGGCCGTCGTCGCCCAGCATGCGGGTGCCTTCACGGCGCTCCGTCACGCCGTCCGTGACGCAGAGGAGGACATCGCCCGGGTCGAGGGTGATCGTCTGCTCGTACAGCTCCAGGTCCTCCATGACGCCGAGGAGGGGCTGGGGCTCGGCCGCCGGCTGGACCGTGCCGTCCGGGCGGAGGCGCAGGGGGAGCGGATGGCCGGCGCAGACGACCTTGAGGATCGCGGAGCCGTCCTCCTGGGGGCGCATCTCGCCGTACAGGAGGGTGAGGAAGCGGCTGCGGGCGCCCTCGTCGAGGATCGCGGCGTTGAGCCGCTCCAGGACCGCCGGGCCGCCGAAGCCCTCGCGGGCCAGGAGGCGGAGGGCGTGGCGGGCGAGGCCCGTGACGGCCGCGGCCTCCGGGCCCGTACCGCAGACGTCGCCGATGGCGAAGCCGTAGGCGCCGTCGCGGATGGGGAAGAGGTCGTAGAAGTCGCCGCCGACCTCGTTGCCCTCGCCGGCCGCGCGGTAGATGACGTCGACTTCGACGCCGGGGATCACCGGGAGGCCGGGCGGGAGGAGGCTGCGCTGGAGGGACTGGCTGATCGCCACGCGCTCCGAGTAGAGGCGGGCGTTGTCCAGGGCCAGGGCGGCTCGGCGCGAGAGGTCCTCGGCGAGCTCCAGGATCTCCTGGCGGAAGTGGTCCTCGGAGGGGCGGCCCAGGGTCAGCATCCCGATGACCCGGTTGCGGGCGACCAGGGGCAGGACGACCGTCTCGCCGGCGACCGTGCTCGCGGTGGCCAGGGTGGTGTCGATGCCGGAGGAGAGCGGGCTCGTGGGGTGGTCGAGGGCGCGGACCGAGGCGCTGAGCGCCGCTCGGTGCGCGGCGTCGCCGGGGGCCGTCCAGACGCGGGCGCCGGGTGTGGGCACCGGGTCGGGCGGGGCGATCGAGGAGAGCAGGTCCTTGAGGCCGTCGATGCGGTCCTCGTCCTCGTGGAGCACGTACGAGAGGTACGGGTCGGAGGCCTGGTCGGCGATCGTGTAGACCGCGCACCAGGTGGCGAGGGTGGGGACCGTCATCTGGGCCATCAGGGCCAGGGTCTGGTCGCGGTCCAAGGTGCCGGCGAGGAGGTCGGAGGCTTCGACGAGGAAGCTGAGGGAGCCGCGGCGGAGGCGTTCGAGCTCGCCGAGGCGGGCGGACTCGACGGCGAGGGCGATGCGGTCGGCGGCGAACTGGAGGCGGAGGGCCTCCTCGTTGGAGTAGCGGTTCGCGGACTCGGCGGCCACGCCCAGGGAGCCGGTGAGCCGGCCCTCGACCTTGAGGGGGACGGTGACCACCGAGCGCATGCCGGTGCCTTCGAGGAGGGGGACGGCGCCGGGGACGGCTGCCAGGTCCTCGTGGACCGCGGGCATGCGGGCGGAGCCGTAGCGGCTCGCGCCGGTCTCGACGGGGACGCGGGCGAAGCGTTGACGGGCGGCCGGGAGGCCGGTGGTCGCGCGTACTTCGAGTTCGGTCTCGTCGTCGGTGGCGAGGAGGAGGAAGGCGGAGTCGCCGTCGAGCATGTCGCGGGCGCGCTCGACCGTGCGCTGGAGGAGGCCGTCGAGGTCGTCGGGGGCCGGGGAGCCGATGAAGACCTCGAAGGGGTCCGCGGTGCGGTTCTCGGAGCCCGGTTCGGCGGCGGGGCGCTGCGGGGTCTGGAGGACGGCCCGCTCGTGCTCCCGTACGAGGAGGCAGACGGTGGAGGGTTCGCCCTGGGTGTCGCGGACCCGGAGGTGTGAGGCGTAGACGGGGACGACGCGGCCGTCGGCGCAGCGGATGCCGTAGCTGCCCTCCCAGCGGGAGAGGCGCAGGGCCTCGGCGAGGCCGGTGCCGATGCCGGGGGTGTGCGGCCAGGCGGCGAGGTCGCCGAGGGGCTTGCCGATGACCTGGTCGGCCTCGTAGCCGAAGAGCTCGGCGGCGTCCTCGTTCCAGGCGGTGACGGCTCCGCCGCGGTCGATCTGGGCGACGGCGACGCGGACGCGGCTCTCGGCGGCCGGGAGGAGGGCGTCGGGGAGGACGGGGCCGGCGGAGCGGGTGCCCACGGGGCGCTGGGGGAGGTCGAGGTGGAACCAGACGTGCTTGCGGGTGGGGGAGTAGTCGACTCCCCAGCGGTGGGCGAGGGCGGCGCAGAGCAGCAGGCCCCGGCCGTTCTCGCGGTCGGGGCTGCCCAGGGTGCGGCCGCTCTGGACGGGGATCTCGCGCTCGGGGTACCGGTCGGCGACCTCGACGCGGATGCTGTCCTCGGAGCGGAGGCAGAGGACCTCGGCCGAGGTGCCCGCGTGGATCACGGCGTTGGTGACGAGCTCGCTGGTCAGGACGACGGCGTCGTCGACGAGTTCGGAGTGCCCCCAGCCTTGGAGGGTGTCCCTGACGAACGCGCGGGCGGCCGCGACGGACCGCCCGACGGGCTCGAAGCTGGCAGTCGCCCGCGCGGTGATCACAGCACTCCTCGTACGCGTTTCGACGCCCGGCTCTGCCATGCTCGGTATGCCCCTCCCACTGCCCGGTGGTCGTGCGCGCACCACACCGCCCCCGCCGGGCGGACCGGGGTGGCTGGACAGCCGGATGCCAGGTTACTTACCTTCACTGTCCGCCCGGATGCCGGTCGTCACAGTTTCCGCCCACCGAGGGCGGGGACGCTGTGCGAAGCTGCCGAACTGTTATCGCCTTGTTCGGTCGCGGTGAAACACTGGGCAGGCTATCGGCGAGAGCCGGAAGCGTACGGTCGACCCCTTTCGGGAGGGACACGGTGGAGTCTGGCACGGCGGCGCGGCGTGGCGGCAGCAGCGGCACGCGCGCGAGGGGCGGGCGTTCCCGTGGGGGGACGGTGCAGGTGGACGCGGCGGCGCTGGAGCGGTTGCTGGCCGCGCTGGTGTCGATGCGGGACGGGAATTTCCGTAAACGGCTGACGGTCTCCGGTGACGGGGTCATGGCGGAGATCTCCGCCGTGTTCAACGAGGTCGCGGACCGGCAGATGCACGTGACGGGCGAGCTTTCGCGGGTCCGGCGGGTGGTCGGGCGTGAGGGCAAGTTGTCCGAGCGGCTCGAGGCGGGGGCCACGGAGGGGGCGTGGGCCGCGGCGATCGAGGCCGCGAACGCGCTGGTCGACGATCTGGCGCGGCCGGTGTCCGAGGTGGGACGGGTCCTTTCGGCGGTGGCCGAGGGCGATCTCGATCAGCGGATGGACCTGCGTTCGGAGGGTTCCGACGGGGCCGTACGGCCGCTGCGCGGGGAGTTCCTGAAGGTCGCGCGTACCGCGAACAACCTCGTCGACCAGCTGTCGGTGTTCGCGTCCGAGGTGACGAGGGTCGCCGTCGAGGTGGGTACGGACGGCAAGCTGGGCGGTCAGGCGCAGGTGCGCGGGGTGTCCGGTTCGTGGAAGGACCTCACGGACTCGGTCAACACCATGGCGAACCGGCTGACCGCGCAGGTGCGGGACATCGCGCTGGTGACGACCGCGGTGGCGGACGGCGATCTGTCGCAGAAGGTCACGGCCAACGTGGCCGGCGAGATGCTGGAGCTGAAGAACACGGTCAACCGGATGGTCGACCAGCTGTCGTCGTTCTCCTCGGAGGTGACCCGGGTCGCCCGTGAGGTGGGTACGGAGGGCGAGCTCGGCGGTCAGGCGGAGGTGGCCGGCGTCGCGGGTGTCTGGAAGGACCTCACCGATTCCGTCAACACGATGGCGGGAAATCTCACCAATCAGGTGAGAGGGATCGCGGAGGTGACGACCGCGGTCGCCAACGGCGATCTGTCGCAGAAGGTGCGGGTCTCCGCGCGCGGCGAGATCGCGCAGCTCGCGGACACGATCAACCAGATGACCGAGACGCTCCGGACGTTCGCCGACGAGGTGACCCGGGTGTCGGGCGAGGTCGGTGCGCAGGGTCTGCTCGGCGGTCAGGCGCAGGTGCCGGGTGCGGCGGGGACGTGGAAGGACCTCACCGACTCGGTCAACACCGTCTTCCGGAACATCACCACGCAGGTGCGGGACATCGCGCAGGTGACGACGGCGGTGGCCAACGGTGACCTGTCGCAGAAGGTCACGGTCGACGTCGCCGGCGAGATGCTGGAGCTGAAGAACACCGTCAACACGATGGTCGACCAGCTGTCGGCCTTCGGTTCCGAGGTGACCCGGGTGGCCCGGGAGGTCGGTGTCGAGGGTCTGCTCGGCGGTCAGGCCGAGGTGCCGGGCGCGGCGGGGACATGGAAGGACCTCACCGACTCGGTGAACACGGCCTTCCGGAACCTGACCGGTCAGGTGCGTGACATCGCCCAGGTCACGACGGCGGTGGCCAATGGTGACCTGTCGCAGAAGGTCACGGTCGACGTCGCCGGCGAGATGCTGGAGCTGAAGAACACCGTCAACACCATGGTGTCGCAGCTCTCGTCCTTCGCGGACCAGGTGACGCGGATGGCGCGGGACGTGGGTACCGAGGGCCGGCTCGGCGGGCAGGCGCGGGTGGACGGGGTCTCCGGCCGCTGGCGCGAGCTCACCGACTCCGTGAACTTCATGGCCGGCAACCTGACGTCGCAGGTGCGGCAGATCGCCCAGGTCACGACGGCCGTCGCCCGCGGTGACCTGTCGCAGAAGATCGACGTGGACGCCCGGGGCGAGATCCTGGAGCTGAAGAACACCATCAACACGATGGTCGACCAGCTCTCCGCCTTCGCGGACCAGGTGACGCGGGTGGCCCGTGAGGTGGGTACGGACGGACGGCTCGGCGGGCAGGCGCAGGTGCCCGGTGTCGCCGGTGTGTGGCGTGATCTGACGGACTCGGTGAACGGCATGGCCGGGAACCTGACGACCCAGGTCCGTAACATCGCGCAGGTCGCCACGGCGGTCGCCCGCGGTGACCTGTCGCAGAAGATCGACGTGGACGCCCGGGGCGAGATCCTGGAGCTGAAGAACACCCTCAACACGATGGTGGACCAGCTCTCGAACTTCGCCGAGCAGGTGACGCGGGTGGCCCGTGAGGTGGGCACCGAGGGGATCCTGGGCGGTCAGGCCGAGGTGCAGGGGGTCTCCGGCACCTGGAAGGACCTCACCCAGTCGGTGAACTTCATGGCGAACAACCTGACCATTCAGGTGCGCAACATCGCCGAGGTCACGACGGCGGTCGCCATGGGCGACCTCTCCAAGAAGATCACGGTCGACGCCCGGGGCGAGATCCTGGAGCTGGTCACGACCGTCAACACGATGGTCGACCAGCTGTCGAACTTCGCGGACGAGGTCACGAGGGTGGCCCGTGAGGTGGGTACGGAGGGCATTCTGGGCGGCCAGGCGCGGGTGCGTGGGGTCACCGGTACGTGGAAGGACCTCAGCGACAACGTCAACCTGATGGCCAACAACCTGACGAGTCAGGTGCGGAACATCTCCCGGGTCTCGGCGGCCGTCGCCAACGGCGACCTGACGAAGAAGGTGACGGTCGAGGCGCGGGGCGAGGTCGCCGAGCTCGCCGAGACCGTCAACACGATGGTGACGACCCTTTCGTCCTTCGCGGACGAGGTCACGCGTGTGGCCCGTGAGGTGGGTACGGAGGGCGAACTGGGCGGTCAGGCGCGGGTGCCGGGTGTCTCCGGCACCTGGAAGGACCTGACCGAGTCGGTGAACTCGATGGCCGACAACCTGACCGGTCAGGTGCGCCAGATCGCCGCCGTCACCACCGCCATCGCCAAGGGCGACCTCACCAAGAAGATCGACATCGACGCGCGCGGTGAGATCCAGGAGCTGAAGAACACCATCAACACGATGGTCGACCAGCTGTCGAACTTCGCCGAGGAGGTCACGCGTGTGGCCCGCGAGGTGGGCACCGACGGGCAGCTCGGCGGCCAGGCCCGGGTCCGGGACGTGGAGGGCACCTGGAGCGACCTCACGGAGTCCGTGAACGAGATGGCCGGGAACCTGACCCGGCAGGTGCGGGCCATCGCGGCCGTCGCCACCGCGGTGACCCGCGGCGACCTCAACGTCAAGATCGACGGTGTGGACGCGGCCGGTGAGATCCAGGCGCTCCAGGACAACATCAACACGATGATCGCCAACCTGCGCGACACCACCCTCGCCAACGATGAGCAGGACTGGCTCAAGAGCAACCTGGCCCGCATCTCCGGCCTCATGCAGGGCCGTCGGGACCTCGACGACGTGGCCTCGCTCATCATGAGCGAGCTGACGCCGGTGGTCTCGGCCCAGCACGGTGCCTTCTTCGTGGCCATGCCGACGGGTCACGCCCACAGCGACGCCGAACTCGTCGGTGAGGGCGACGGCGCGTACGAGCTGCGGATGCGCGGGAGTTACGGGTACTCCACCGGTTCCATGCCGACCTCGTTCCGGCCCGGGGAGACGCTCATCGGGACGGCCGCCGAGGAGAAGCGGACCATCCAGGTCAACGTGCCGCCGGGCTATCTGAAGATCTCCTCGGGGCTCGGGGAGGCCTCGCCGGCGCATGTGATCGTGCTGCCGGTGCTCTTCGAGGGGAAGGTCCTCGGGGTGATCGAGCTCGCGTCGTTCCAGCCGTTCGCGCAGATCCAGCGGGACTTCCTCAACCAGATCGCCGAGCTGATCGCGACGACCGTCAACACCATCAGCGTCAACACCAAGACCGAGGTGCTGCTCCAGCAGTCGCAGGAGCTCACGGAGCAGCTCAAGGAGCGCTCGGCGGAGCTGGAGCACCGGCAGAAGGAGCTCCAGGGCTCGAACCTGGAGCTGGAGGAGAAGGCCGAGCTGCTCGCCCGGCAGAACCGCGACATCGAGGTGAAGAACACCGAGATCGAGGAGGCGCGGCAGGTCCTGGAGGAGCGTGCCGAACAGCTCGCCGTCTCCATGCGGTACAAGTCCGAGTTCCTCGCGAACATGTCGCACGAGCTGCGTACGCCGCTCAACTCGCTGCTGATCCTGGCCAAGTTGCTCGCGGACAACGCGGAGACCAATCTGACGCCGAAGCAGGTCGAGTTCGCGGAGACCATCCACGGCGCCGGTTCGGACCTGCTCCAGCTGATCAACGACATCCTCGACCTGTCCAAGGTCGAGGCGGGCAAGATGGACGTGTCGCCGACCCGGATCGCGCTGGTCCAGCTCGTCGACTACGTGGAGGCCACCTTCCGGCCGCTCACGGCGGAGAAGGGGCTCGACTTCTCGGTGCGGGTCTCGCCGGAGCTGCCGGCCACGCTCCACACCGACGAGCAGCGGCTGCTCCAGGTGCTGCGCAACCTGCTGTCCAACGCGGTGAAGTTCACCGACTCCGGCGCGGTGGAGCTGGTGATCCGGCCGGCCAACGCGGACGTGCCGCAGTCGATCCGCGAGCAGCTCCTGGAGGCCGGTTCGCTGCGCGATCCGGAGGCCGATCTGATCGCGTTCTCGGTGACGGACACCGGGATCGGGATCGCGGCGAGCAAGATGCGGGTCATCTTCGAGGCGTTCAAGCAGGCCGACGGCACGACCAGCCGGAAGTACGGCGGTACGGGTCTGGGTCTTTCGATCAGCCGGGAGATCGCGCGGCTGCTCGGCGGCGAGATCTTCGCGGCGAGCGAGCCGGGCCGCGGTTCGACGTTCACGCTCTATCTGCCGCTGAGCCCGACGGAGCTGCCGTCGCACGGGTACGGGCAGGGGGCGCAGGACGCCGAGGATCCGCAGCAGGGTGCCGAGGAGGGGGCGTCGGGGGCCGTGCACGCGTTCCCGCACTTCCCGCCGTCGCCCGTACGGACCGAGGCGCGGTCGGGGGCCGGGGCGCTGTTCCGGCACCGGAGGAAGGCCGCGGCGGAGGCGACCGGGGCGCGGACCGGGGTGCCGGGGCAGGCCGGTCAGCAGGGCGCCGCGGACCGGGTGGAGCCGGAGGCGGAGGTCGTGCCGCGGCGTACCTTCGGCTTCTCGGGCGAGAAGGTGCTCATCGTGGACGACGACATCCGCAACGTCTTCGCGCTCACGAGCGTCCTGGAGCAGCACGGGCTCGCGGTGCTGTACGCGGAGAACGGGCGCGAGGGCATCGAAGTCCTGGAGCAGCACGACGACGTGACGGTCGTGCTGATGGACATCATGATGCCGGAGATGGACGGGTATGCGACGACGACCGCGATCCGGCGGATGCCGCAGTTCGCCGGGCTGCCGATCATCGCCCTGACGGCGAAGGCCATGAAGGGCGACCGGGAGAAGGCGATCGAGTCGGGGGCGTCGGACTACGTGACGAAGCCGGTCGACCCCGACCACCTGCTGTCCGTCATGGAGCAGTGGATGCGGGGGGAGTGACTCCGGACCGGGGGTCCGCGCGGTGTGCCGCGCGGGCTCCCGGGCTCCGCTGACGGACTGTCGCCACCGGGGTGTGAGAGGGCGGGATACGGGGAACCTTCTGGTCTCCCACCGCGTTTCTGCTACGTGCACAGTGACATCGCGGTGACAGGGTGTGGCGACGGGCGGGGTGCGGCTACGATGACCGGCACAAGGACGGACGGCGCTAGGGAGTCGTCTTCTGGGGCGGCGCCCGGTGCTTCCCCCGGTTACGGGAGCCGGGGAGAGCCGTTGCCGGGACGAGGAGGACGGGGCATGGTGCAGAAGGCCAAGATCCTCCTGGTCGATGACCGGCCGGAGAATCTGCTGGCGCTGGAGGCCATTCTCTCCGCGCTCGATCAGACGCTGGTGCGGGCATCGTCCGGGGAGGAAGCGCTCAAGGCGCTGCTGACGGACGACTTCGCGGTCATCCTGCTGGACGTGCAGATGCCGGGCATGGACGGCTTCGAGACGGCCGCGCACATCAAGCGGCGCGAGCGGACGCGGGACATCCCGATCATCTTCCTCACCGCCATCAATCACGGCCCCCACCACACCTTCCGGGGGTACGCGGCCGGGGCGGTCGACTACATCTCGAAGCCCTTCGACCCGTGGGTGCTGCGCGCCAAGGTCTCGGTCTTCGTCGAGCTCTACATGAAGAACTGCAAGCTGCGCGAGCAGGCCGCCCTGTTGCGGCTGCAGTTGGAGGGCGGCGGCGAAGGCGGTCACGGCAAGGAGTCCGCGGGGCTGCTCGCCGAGCTGTCCGCGCGCCTCGCGGCCGTCGAGGAGCAGGCGGAGGCGCTGTCGAAGCAGCTCGACGACGACTCGGCCGACGCGGCGGCCGTCGCCACCGCCGCTCACCTGGAGCGCAAGCTCACGGGGCTGCGGCGCGCCTTGGACGCCCTGGAGCCGGGGACGGGCGCAGCGCCGACGCTGCCCGCCCAGACCTGACGTACCGTCACTCGGGGTGGCGCGCCGTGACCCGGCGTCAGCTCCGCGCCCCGGCCCGGGTGACACGATCGAGTGAGTCGGACACCCGTCCGCTTACCGGCGGGTGAGAGCGGACAGCCCGTCCCCTCACCGGTAACCTCAGCATCATGGCTTCACGTACGTCCGGCAAGGGTTCTCAGGGCACGGCGGGCGCCGCAAAGCCGCGCGCCGGCCGGACGACGGCCGCCGCCAAGAAGGCGGCGCCCGCGAAGTCGGCGGCCAAGCCGCCCGCCAAACCCGCCGCGAAGAAGGCGACGGCCAAGAAGGCCGCGCCCGCCAAGCGCGCGCCCGCGCGGAAGACCGCCGCGAAGAAGGCCCCGCCCCGGCCGGCACCGTCCCCCACCGGGGGCGTCTACCGGCTCGCCCGCGGAGTCTGGCTGGGCCTCGCCCACGCGGTGGGCGCGATGTTCCGGGGGATAGGGCGTGGCGCCAAGGGCCTTGACCCCGCCCATCGCAAGGACGGGCTCGCGCTGCTGCTGCTCGGTGTCGCGCTGATCGTCGCCGCGGGCACCTGGTCGAACCTGCGGGGTCCGGTCGGCGACCTCGTCGAGATGCTGGTGACCGGATCGTTCGGCCGGCTCGACCTGCTGGTGCCGCTGCTCCTCGGCGCGATCGGCGTCCGGCTGATCCTCTATCCCGAGAAGCCCGAGGCCAACGGGCGGATCGTGATCGGGCTCTCCGCCCTCGTCATCGGCGTCCTCGGCCAGGTCCACATCGCCTGCGGCTCACCGGGCCGCGGCGACGGCACCGAGGCCATGCAGGACGCGGGCGGCCTCATCGGCTGGGCCGCGTCCCAGCCCCTCGTCTTCATGATGGGCGAGGTCCTCGCCGTACCGATGCTGGTGCTGCTCACGATCTTCGGCCTGCTCGTCGTCACCGCCACCCCCGTCAACGCCATCCCGCAGCGCCTGCGCGCCCTCGGCGCCCGGCTCGGCATCGTCGAGCCCGCCGACGACCCGGCGGAGGCCGAGGGGCACGAGGCATACGAGCAGTACGACGAGGAGTGGCGCGAGGCCGCGCCGCGGACCGCCCGCCCGGCCAGGCGCCGGTCGACCGGACCCGCGGAGCCGTACGACGTGGACCGGGCCGAGGCCGAGCTGCTCGAGCGGCGCGCCGGGCGCGCCCCGCGCAGCTCCGCGCCCGACCCCTTCGATCACGGCCTGGACCCGGTGGACGTCGCCGCGGCCGCGGCCGCCGCCCTCGACGGCGCCGTGCTCAACGGCATGCCGCCCTCGCCGATCGTGGCCGATCTGACCAGGGACGTCACCGCCGAGCGCGAGGCCGCCCTGGCCGCCGCCGCGGAGACCTCCGGGCCCGTGGCCCCGGCCGCGCCCGTACCGCCGGCGCGCGGTGGCGAACAGCGGACCGGGGGCGTACCCGACCTGACGAAGCCGGCGCCCGAGCCGACCGATCTGCCGCCGCGGGCCGAACAGCTCCAGCTCTCCGGCGACATCACGTACTCGCTGCCGTCCATGGACCTGCTGGAGCGCGGCGGGCCGGGCAAGACGCGCAGCGCCGCGAACGACCTCGTCGTGGAGTCGCTCTCCAACGTCTTCACGGAGTTCAAGGTCGACGCGGCCGTCACCGGCTTCACGCGCGGTCCGACGGTCACGCGGTACGAGGTCGAGCTCGGCCCCGCCGTGAAGGTCGAGAAGATCACGGCCCTGACCAAGAACATCGCCTACGCGGTGGCCTCGCCGGACGTCCGGATCATCTCGCCGATCCCCGGCAAGTCCGCCGTCGGCATCGAGATCCCGAACAGCGACCGCGAGATGGTCAACCTCGGGGACGTGCTGCGGCTCGCGGACGCGGCGGGCGACGACCATCCGATGCTGGTGGCGCTCGGCAAGGACGTCGAGGGCGGCTACGTGATGGCCAACCTGGCGAAGATGCCGCACATCCTGGTCGCCGGTGCCACCGGCTCCGGCAAGTCGTCCTGCATCAACTGCCTCATCACCTCGGTGATGATAAGAGCGACCCCCGAGGACGTCCGGATGGTGCTCGTCGACCCCAAGCGGGTCGAGCTCACCGCCTACGAGGGCATCCCGCACCTGATCACGCCGATCATCACCAACCCCAAGCGGGCCGCCGAGGCCCTCCAGTGGGTGGTGAAGGAGATGGACCTCCGCTACGACGACCTGGCCGCCTTCGGCTTCCGGCACATCGACGACTTCAACCAGGCCATCCGGGACGGGAAGATCAAGCTGCCCGAGGGCAGCCAGCGGGAGCTCAACCCGTATCCGTACCTCCTGGTCATCGTCGACGAGCTCGCCGACCTGATGATGGTCGCGCCGAGGGACGTCGAGGACTCGATCGTCCGCATCACCCAGTTGGCGCGTGCCGCGGGCATCCATCTCGTCCTCGCCACGCAGCGGCCGTCCGTGGACGTCGTCACCGGTCTCATCAAGGCGAACGTGCCCTCGCGGCTCGCCTTCGCCACCTCGTCGCTCGCCGACAGCCGGGTCATCCTGGACCAGCCCGGTGCCGAGAAGCTCATCGGAAAGGGTGACGGTCTGTTCCTGCCGATGGGTGCGAACAAGCCGACCCGCATGCAGGGCGCCTTCGTCACCGAGCACGAGGTCGCGGCCGTCGTGCAGCACTGCAAGGACCAGATGACGCCCGTCTTCCGGGAGGACGTCACCGTCGGCACCCGGCAGAAGAAGGAGATCGACGAGGACATCGGCGACGACCTCGACCTGCTGTGCCAGGCCGCCGAGCTGGTCGTCTCGACGCAGTTCGGCTCGACGTCGATGCTCCAGCGCAAGCTGCGCGTCGGCTTCGCGAAGGCCGGCCGGCTGATGGACCTGATGGAGTCGCGGAACATCGTCGGACCGAGCGAGGGCTCCAAGGCGCGGGACGTCCTGGTGAAGCCCGACGAGCTGGACGGGGTGCTCGCCGTGATCCGGGGAGAGTCGGGGGAGTCGGGGGCGTAGGGGAGGGAGTACCGGGTACGCGATCGGCGTACCCGGTTGGCGTCGGTCGGCGTGTCCGAGCGGTGCCGGTCGGCGTATGCGAGCGGTGTCGGTGTACGGGGTCGACGTCGGCGTACCCGATCGAGACCGGGCCGAGACTCACTCGTAAGGGAACGGGGGCAACCGTTTCCCCTGGCCGTACGTCAAGTTGGACGGTGGGACAGATGGATGTCCCAGCCTCATGGCGTACAAACAGCACCCGCCCGGTTGCCCCACCCTTTCGTACCACCCATAGACTGAACGTCCAGCAGGTGGCTACACGCTCGAAAGGCGCTCTCGTGTCCATCGGCAACTCCCCCGAAGACGACCGGACGTTCCCGGCAGACGACCGGGACTCGATCGGTCGCGCTCTCCAGCAGGCCCGTATCGCCGCCGGTCTCACCGTCGAAGAGGTCAGTGCCTCCACCCGTGTCCGGATCCCGATCGTGCAAGCGATCGAGGAGGACGACTTCTCGCGCTGCGGTGGAGACGTCTACGCCCGCGGGCACATCCGCACCCTCGCGCGCGCCGTCGGCATCGATCCGGCCGATCTGATCGAGCAGTACGACGCCGATCACGGCGGCCGTCCCGCGCCCACCCCCGCCGCCCCGCTCTTCGAGGCGGAACGTATCCGCCCCGAGCCGCGGCGGCCCAACTGGACCGCCGCGATGGTCGCGGCGATCGTCGCCGTCGTGGGCTTCGTCGGCTTCACGATGTTCGACGGGAACGAGGCCCCCAAGGGCGCCACGACCGCCGACGGCGGTCCGGCCCCGGCGCCGGAGAAGGCGACGTCCGCCGCCAAGCCGAAGCCGGTCAAGCCCGCGCCCCCGAAGCCCAGCGAGAGCGCGATCGCCGCGGTCCCGCAGGACAAGGTCACGGTCAAGCTCACCGCCGTCGACGGCAAGAGCTGGATCTCGGCCAAGGCCGAGGACGGGAACCTGCTCTTCGACGGCCTCCTCCTGGAGGGCGAGTCGAAGACGTTCCAGGACGACGAGCGCGTCGACCTGGTCCTCGGCAACGCCGGCGCCATCGAGCTCTACGTGAACGGCAAGAAGGTCGAAGAGAAGTTCGAATCCGGTCAGGTCGAGCGGCTCAGCTACACCAAGGGCGACCCCGAGGCCGGATGACCCGCCCGGCCCCTTCTCGCCCCGTGATGTGACCTCTGTCGCGCAGGTGAACCCTGCGCGACGGGGGAACGGCCGGGACGAAGTAGTCTTGAGCCCATGCCCGAACGCCGTACCGTCGCCCTTGTCACTCTTGGCTGCGCCCGTAACGAGGTGGACTCGGAGGAGCTCGCAGGCCGCTTGGCAGCGGACGGCTGGGAGCTCGTCGAGAACGCCGAAGAAGCGGACGTCGCCGTCGTCAACACCTGCGGATTCGTCGAAGCCGCCAAGAAGGACTCCGTCGACGCCCTCCTCGAAGCCAATGATCTGAAGGATCACGGCAAGACCCAGGCCGTCGTCGCGGTCGGCTGCATGGCCGAGCGGTACGGCAAGGAGCTCGCCGAGGCCCTCCCGGAGGCCGACGGCGTCCTGGGCTTCGACGACTACGCCGACATCTCCAACCGCCTCCAGACCATCCTCAACGGTGGCAGCGTCGAGGCCCACACCCCGCGTGACCGGCGCAAGCTGCTGCCGCTGTCGCCCGTGGAGCGCCAGGAGGCCGCCGCGGCCGTGGCCCTCCCGGGGCACGGCACCGTCGAGGCCCCCGAGGCCGTGCCGGCCGACCTGCCCGAGGGACTCGCGCCCGCCTCCGGGCCGCGCGCGCCGCTCCGCCGCCGCCTGGACACCAGCCCCGTCGCCTCGGTGAAGCTGGCCTCCGGCTGCGACCGCCGCTGCTCCTTCTGCGCCATCCCGTCCTTCCGGGGCTCCTTCGTCTCGCGCCGTCCCTCGGACGTGCTGAACGAGACGCGCTGGCTCGCCGAGCAGGGCGTGAAGGAGGTCATGCTGGTCTCCGAGAACAACACCTCGTACGGCAAGGACCTCGGCGACATCCGGCTCCTGGAGAGCCTGCTGCCCGAGCTCGCCGCCGTCGACGGCATCGAGCGCGTCCGGGTCAGCTACCTCCAGCCCGCCGAGATGCGCCCCGGCCTCATCGACGTCCTCACCTCGACCGAGAAGGTCGCGCCCTACTTCGACCTGTCCTTCCAGCACAGCGCCCCGGACGTGCTGCGGGCCATGCGCCGCTTCGGCGACACCGACCGCTTCCTGGAGCTCCTGGAGACCATCCGGTCCAAGGCCCCGACGGCCGGTGCCCGCTCCAACTTCATCGTCGGCTTCCCCGGCGAGACCGAGGCGGACTTCGCCGAGCTGGAACGCTTCGTCACCCACGCGCGGCTCGACGCCGTCGGCGTCTTCGGCTACTCCGACGAGGACGGCACCGAGGCCGCCACGTACGAGCACAAGCTCGACCAGGACGTCGTCGACGAGCGGCTCGCCCACCTCTCCCGGCTCGCCGAGGAGCTCACCGCGCAGCGCGCGGAGGAGCGGATCGGAGAGACCCTGGAAGTACTCGTCGAGTCCGTCGACGAGGAGGACGGCTGGATCGGCCGCGCCGCCCACCAGGCGCCCGAGACCGACGGCCAGGTGGTCCTCACCACGGCCGACGGTACGAGCCCCGACCTGGCTCCGGGCCGTATGGTCAGGGCGAAGGTCGTCGGCACGGAGGGCGTCGACCTGGTGGCCGAGTGTCTTTTCGAGGAGGCAGCCAGATGACCGGAGTCCCGGCATCCGCGACGGGCGGGACCGGTAGGCCGGCGCCCCGCGGCAAGCTGGGCGCTGCGGCCGTCAATCAGGCCAGCCTGTGGAACATCGCCAACATCCTCACCATGATCCGGCTCGTGCTCGTGCCGGGCTTCGTGATCCTGCTGTTCCAGGACGGCGGGCACGACCCCGCCATGCGCGCCTGGGCGTGGGCGGCGTTCGCGGTGGCCATGATCACGGACGTCTTCGACGGGCACCTGGCCCGTACGTACAACCTGGTCACCGACTTCGGGAAGATCGCCGACCCGATCGCCGACAAGGCGATCATGGCCGCCGGACTGATCAGCCTCTCCCTGCTCGGCGACCTGCCCTGGTGGGTGACCGGGGTCATCCTGGCCCGCGAGCTGGGCATCACGCTGATGCGGTTCTGGGTGATCCGGCACGGGGTCATCCCGGCGAGCCGCGGCGGCAAGATGAAGACGCTCGCGCAGGGCACGGCGGTCGGCATGTACGTCCTCGTGCTCACCGGCCCGCTGGCCACCCTGCGCTTCTGGGTGATGGCGGTGGCCGTCGTGCTGACGGTCGTCACCGGTCTGGACTACGTGCGCCAGGCGATCGTCCTGCGCCGCGAGGGCCTCGCGGAGGAGCGGGCGGCCGAGCGGTCGGAGGCGGCGACGCGATGACCGAGGCCGCCCGGGTGCTGGCACTGCTCGCGGAGCGTGGTCACACGCTGGCCGCCGCGGAGTCGCTCACGGGTGGTCTGGTGGCCGCGGAGCTCACCGGGGTACCCGGAGCCTCGGCCGTCTTCCGGGGGTCGGTCACGGCCTACGCCACGGCCCTCAAGCACGAACTGCTGGGCGTCGACCGGGCCCTCCTCGCGGAGCGCGGCGCGGTGGATCCCGAGGTCGCGCTGCAGATGGCGGCCGGTGCGCGGGCCCGGCTCGGCGCCGACTGGGGGATCTCCACGACCGGGGTCGCGGGGCCCGAACCGCAGGACGGGCAGGCGGTCGGAACCGTCTACGTGGCCGTCGCGGGGCCGCCCGGAGCGGGCGCCGGAGCCGGGAAAGTGGTCTCGTTGAGGTTGAACGGCGACCGTGCGGAAATCCGTAGAGAGAGTGTACGGAGCGTGTTGGCACTGCTCGATGAGGAACTCTCGGGAAATGCGCGGGCACAGGATACGGAACACAACGGGGGGAATTGATGTTTGCAGCCCTGAGTGAACACGACATCGCTCCCCGCACGGCCGCAGCGCGAGGCGGTACGGTGGGGCGTGAAGGATGCGGCTACGCGGTCCGAGGAGGGAGCCACCGATGATTCTGCTCCGTCGCCTGTTGGGTGACGTGCTGCGTCGGCAGCGCCAGCGCCAAGGCCGTACTCTGCGCGAAGTCTCCTCGTCCGCCCGAGTCTCGCTCGGCTATCTCTCCGAGGTGGAGCGGGGGCAGAAGGAGGCTTCCTCCGAGCTGCTCTCCGCGATCTGCGACGCGCTGGACGTACGGATGTCCGAGCTCATGCGTGAAGTGAGCGACGAGCTGTCCCTGGCCGAACTGGCCGAGTCGGCAGCGGCGAGCGAACCGGTGCCGACGCCGGTGCGCCCGATGCTCAATTCGGTGTCGGTGACGTCGGTGGCAGGTGTGTCCACCGGGCGGGTGACCATCAAGGCGCCCGCGGAAGCGGTGGATGTCGTCGCTGCCTGAGTCGACCTGAGTATCAGTGGGCGAAAGCCCCGCGTGGTGCCCTGTGGGGTGCCGGGCGGGGCTTTCGTCGTTGCGCGGTGTGATGCCTTGCCCCTGAGGCAAGGACTTTCGGCAGTTCGGTAGGGACTTTCACGAGATGCCCGATTGGGGGCATTCATGCATGGTGAGAGGACGTACGACTGGTGGGAGTCCTTACATGTCCGTGGTGAAGAGCACGCTGTCCGGTGTCGACCTCAAGACGGTCGGCACCTCCTTGCAGGGTGCCCTCGTCGACCTGATCAATCTCTCCCTGCTGGCGAAGCAGGTGCACTGGAACGTCATCGGACCGCGTTTCCGCTCGGTCCATCTCCAGCTCGACGAGGTCGTCGCCACCGCGCGGACGCACTCCGACATCGTGGCCGAGCGGGCGACGGCCATCGGCTGGACCCCGGACGGGCGTGCGGCGACGGTGGCGGCGGCCGGGCCGATCGTGGAGCTGCCCGACGGGTGGATCAAGGACGTGGACGGGGTGCGCCTGCTGGTGGACGCGCTCGGTGCGGTCGTACTGCGGATGCGCGAGCGGATCGAGGCGACCGGCGAGGCCGACCCCGTGAGCCAGGACGTCCTGATCGCCTTGACGGGCGATCTGGAGAAGCATGCGTGGATGTTCCAGGCGGAGAGTGCCTGAGAGCCGCGGTGTGTGACGCGGCGATGTGCGCCCGTGCGCCGGGGTTGACCCCGGTGCGCCCTCCCGCCGGGTGATACGGCCGGTCTAGCGTCGACCTCAGGAGGCGGCCATGGTACGGCGACGTGTTCCGCCGGTGACGCTCGCGCTGGTCGCGGTCGGGCTGGTGGCCGGGGGGCTGTGGTGGTGGGCGGTGCTGCGGCTGCTCCTCGTGCCGGGGGATGCCGGGACCGTCGAGGGGGCGGTGGCCGCGGGTGGTTGGGGGCTGAGCCTGCTTCCGGTGCACGTGGCGGCCTCGGTGCGGCGGCCGGGCCTCGGCCGTGCGGGAGGCGGCGTCGGGGCCGGGGTCACCAAGGCATCGCGACGCCGCCGTTGGGGCGCAGGATCTGGCCCGTCGTGAACGACGAGGCGTCCGAGGCGAGATGGAGGACCGCGTGTGCGATGTCCTCCGCCTCGCCGACCCGGCCGAGCGGTGAGTGACGGACCATCGCCGCCTCCGCCTGCTCCTGGGCGGCCGGCTCGTGGCGGTCCGTCATGGGGGTGCGGATCCAGCCCGGGGCGACCGCGTTGACCCGGATGCCGTACGCGCCGGCCTCCACCGCCAGGGTCTTCGTCAGCTGGACGACGGCCGCCTTGGTGACGCTGTAACAGAGCAGTCCCGGGCTCGCCGTGTCCATCGCGCCCGAGGCCATCGTGACGATCGAGCCGGGCGTGCCGGAGGCGATCATCGAGCGCGCCGCTTCCTGGCAGGCGTACAGGACGCCCTTGAAGTTCACGGCGAGGACGCGGTCGAGGTCCTCGTCGCGGGTCTCCAGGACGGTGCTCGTGTGCATGATCCCCGCGACGGCCGCCATGACGTGGAGAGGGCCCGCGGAGCGGACGGCCGCGGCCAGCGCCGCCCTGTCGGTGACGTCCAGGGTGTGCGTGTGCGCCGCTCCTCCCTCGGCGGTGACGAGGGCCGCCGTCTCCTTGAGGCCGTGCTCGTCGCGGTCCGCGCAGTGCACGGTCGCGCCCGCCTGGGCGAGGAGCAGTGCGGTGGCGCGGCCGATGCCGCTCGCCGCACCGGTGACGAACGCGGTGCGGCCGGTGAGGTCGTACGCCGAGAGGGTCATGTCCGGACCGTACGACCGGATTTGACGGATCGTCAATTGGTGGGGCCGTGTTGGCAGTCAGGGCACCAGTACGTGATCCGCTCGCCCAGTTCCGCCTTCCGGATCCGGGCGCCGCAGCGCAGACAGGGCTTCCCCTCGCGGCCGTAGACGTGGAGCGGGGTGCCGGGGCGGCGCGTGGTGGTGGTGCGCCGGTCGGGGCGGTCCTTGTTCGCCTCCAGGAGGCGGTGGGCGGTGGCCACGAGGCGGGCGGGGACGTCGGGATCGAGAGCGCCCACCGGGAGCCACGGGGTGACGGCGGCCAGGAACGCCAGCTCCGACTTGTACACGTTGCCGATCCCGGCCAGATTGCGCTGGTCGAGCAGCGCCTCGCCGAGAGGGCGGTCCGGGTCGGCGAGGAGGCGTCGTACGGCCTCTTCCGGGTCCCAGTCCGGGCCCAGCAGGTCCGGGCCGAGGTGGCCGACCGCGCGGGCCTCCTCGGCGGTGCGGATCAGCTCCAGGACCGGGAGCCGGTAGCCGTACGCGGTGGACTCGGCGTTTCCCAGGATCGCCCGGATCTGGTGGTCGGGGCCGCCGCGCGGGCGCTCCCCGGTGGCGTACACCCGCCAGGCGCCGTCCATCCGCAGATGGGAGTGGAGCGTGAGGCCGCCCTCGATCCGGGCGAGGAGGTGCTTGCCGCGCGGGGTCACGTCCAGGAGGGTGCGGCCGGTGAGGTCGGCGGTGGCGAATGTGGGCACGCGCAGGTCCGAGCGGGTCAGGACGCGGCCTGCCAGCGCGGTGTGCAGGTTCTTCGCGACCTGCCAGATCGTGTCTCCTTCGGGCACGGTTCCATGATGCCGGGTGGGTTTCTCCCGGACCGGTTGCCGGGGCGCTCAGGCGCGGATGCGGAGGCCTCTCGGGGTGGCGAGGAAGCCCGCCGCCTCCAGGGGGCGGGCGAGGGGGGAGGTCAGGGCCGTGGCGCCGTTGATCCGCTCCACCGTGACCGTGCCCAGCGAGCCCGCCCGCGCCGACGCGGCCAGGGCCTCGGCCGCCGCTGTCAGCGCGGGGTCGTCCTGCTCGGACGGCCACGACAGGAGCGTCTTGCCGCCCCGCTCCATGTAGAGCGTGAGCTCGCCGTCGACGAGCACCACCATCGCGCCCGCCTTGCGGCCGGGCTTGTGTCCGGCGCCGGTCGGCGACTCGGGCCAGGACAGGGCCGCCCCGTACGCGTTCGCCGGGTCGGCCGCCGCGAGGACCAGCGCGCGCGGGCCGGCCGCGGCCTCCGCGCCCCGGTCGCGGGCCGTCGCCGCCGCCCGCAGCCGGTCCACGGCCCCGTCCATCGCGAACTGGGCCGCACCGAGGCCCTCCACCACATAGCCGCGCCTGGCCTGACCGCTGTCCTCGAAGGCGGACAGGATGCGGTACGTGGCCGAGAAACCGCCCTCCACACCCTCGGCCGCCACCGCGCCCCGGGTGACCACGCCGTGCCGGTCGAGGAGCGTGCGGGCGAGGGCGTGCGCCCGGTGGGTCGGCTCCGGTTCGAGCGCGGGCAGCAGCGACCAGCGGCCGGAGACCGTGGGCGGGCCCGTGCGGGAGGCCGGGCGGGCGGCGGCGGTCAGCGTGCCGTACCGGCCGCGCGGGACCGTGCGGCGCGCGCGGTGGGCGGTCGCCCCGGCCGTCCGGCCCGAGCCGAGGAGCGAGCGCAGCGGCGCCAGGGTGTCGTTGGTCAGCCGGCCCGACCAGGCCAGGTCCCAGAGGGCGTCGGCGAGCTGCGGGTCGGTGGCGTCCGGGTGGGTGGTGGCCCGGACCTGGTCGGCGATCTGGCGGAAGAACAGCCCGTACCCGCCGGAAAGGATCGTGAGCACCGACTCGTGCAGGGCGGACAGCTCCAGCGGGTGCGGCGGCGGGAGGAGCAGCGGCGCCGCGTCCGCGAGGTAGAGGGAGATCCAGCCGTCCTTGCCGGGCAGCGATCCGGCACCGGCCCAGACGACCTCGCCGGTGGTGGTCAGCTCGTCGAGCAGCGCCGGGGAGTAGTCCCGGACGCGGGACGGCAGGATCAGCTTCTCGAGCGCGGACGCGGGCACGGGCGCGCCCTGGAGCTGCTCGATCGCGCGGGCGAGGCCGTCGATGCCCCGCAGGCTGCTGCCGCCGAGGTGCTGCCACTGCGGCAGGAAGGTGGCGAGCGCGGCCGGGGGAACCGGCTCCAGCTCGTGGCGCAGGGCCGCGAGGGAGCGGCGGCGCAGGCGGCGCAGCACGGCCGCGTCGCACCATTCCTGGCCGATGCCGGAGGGGTGGAACTCGCCCTGCACGACCCGGCCGGCGGCGGCGAGCCGCTGGAGCGCGCCGTCGGTGACGGCGGCACCGAGACCGAAGCGGGCGGCGGCCTGCGAGGAGGTGAAGGGGCCGTGGGTGCGCGCGAAGCGGGCGAGGAGGTCGCCCAGCGGGTCCTTGACCGGCTCGGTGAAGGCCTCGGGCACACCGACCGGCAGGGCCGTGCCCAGGGCGTCACGGAGCCGTCCCGCGTCCTCGATCGCCGCCCAGTGGTCGGCGCCGCCGATCCTGACCCGGATCGCGCGCCGGGCGTGGGCGAGCTCGGGCGCCCAGCCCGCCTCCGCGCCGCGCTCGCCGAGCTCGGCGTCGGTCAGCGGGCCGAGGACCCGCAGCAGGTCGGCGACGCCCTCCACGTCCTTGATCCGCCGGTCCTCCGTGAGCCACTGGAGCTCCCGCTCCAGCTCGGTGAGGACCTCGGGGTCGAGGAGCTCGCGCAGCTCGGCCTGGCCGAGCAGCTCCGCGAGGAGCCGGGAGTCGAGCGAGAGCGCGGCCGCCCGCCGCTCGGCGAGCGGGGAGTCCCCCTCGTAGAGGAACTGCGCCACGTAGCCGAAGAGCAGCGAGCGGGCGAAGGGGGAGGGCTCGGGGGTGGTGACCTCGACGAGCCGGACCCGGCGGGCCTCGATGTCGCCCATCAGCTCGGTCAGGCCGGGGACGTCGAAGACGTCCTGGAGGCACTCGCGGACGGCCTCCAGGACGATCGGGAAGGAGCCGAACTCGCTCGCCACCTGGAGCAGCTGGGCCGCGCGCTGCCGCTGCTGCCAGAGCGGGGTGCGCTTGCCCGGGTTCCGCTTGGGCAGCAGCAGGGCGCGCGCGGCGCACTCGCGGAAGCGGGAGGCGAACAGCGCGGAGCCGCCCACCTGGTCGGTGACGATCTGCCCGATCTCGCTCTTGTCGAAGAGGGCGTCGGCCGCGCCGATGGGTGCCTTGTCGGCGTCGTACGTCGTGTCCAGGTGGCGGCCCGGGTCGACCGGTTCGTGGTCGAGGAGGTCCAGGCCCATGTCCAGGCCCATCAGGTCCGCGTCCGGGAGGCGCAGCACGATGCCGTCGTCCGCGTGCATCACCTGCGCGTCCATGCCGTACCGCTCGGCGAGCCGGGCGCCGAGGGCCAGCGCCCAGGGGGCGTGCACCTGCGCGCCGAACGGGGAGTGGATGACGACCCGCCAGTCCCCGAGCTCGTCCCGGAACCGCTCGACCAGGATCGTCCGGTCGTCCGGCACGTGACCACAGGCCTCGCGCTGCTCGGAGAGGTACGCGAGGACGTTGTCCGCGGCCCAGGCGTCCAGGCCCGCGGCGATCAGCCGCAGCCGCGCGTCCTCCGGCCCGAGGGCGCCGAGCTCCCGGAGGAACGCTCCCACCGCGCGCCCCAGTTCGAGGGGGCGGCCCAGCTGGTCGCCCTTCCAGAACGGCAGCCTGCCCGGGACGCCGGGCGCGGGGGTGACGAGCACGCGGTCCCGGGTGATGTCCACGATCCGCCAGGACGTGGTGCCCAGCGTGAAGACGTCGCCGACCCGCGACTCGTACACCATCTCCTCGTCGAGCTCGCCGACCCGGCCCCCGCCCTTCTTCGGGTCCGAGCCCGCGAGGAACACGCCGAACAGGCCCCTGTCGGGGATCGTGCCGCCCGAGGTGACGGCGAGCCGCTGCGCGCCCGGCCGGCCCGTCACCGTCCCGGCGACCCGGTCCCAGACCACGCGCGGGCGGAGTTCGGCGAAGGCGTCCGAGGGGTACCGGCCGGCGAGCATGTCGAGCACGCCCGTGAACGCCGACTCGGGCAGCGAGGAGAAGGGCGCCGCCCGGCGCACCACCGCGAGCAGCTCGTCCACCTGCCAGGTGTCGAGCGCGACCATCGCGACCAGCTGCTGCGCCAGCACGTCCAGCGGATTGGCCGGGATCCGCATCGACTCGATCGAGCCCGACCGCATCCGCTCCGTGACCACGGCCGCCTGCACCAGGTCGCCGCGGTACTTGGGGAAGACCACGCCCGTGGAGACCGCGCCGACCTGGTGCCCGGCGCGCCCCACGCGCTGGAGCCCGGAGGCGACCGAGGGCGGCGACTCGACCTGCACGACCAGGTCGACCGCGCCCATGTCGATGCCCAGCTCCAGGCTGGAAGTGGCCACCACGGCGGGCAGCCGGCCCGCCTTGAGGTCCTCCTCCACCTGGGCGCGCTGCTCCTTCGACACCGAGCCGTGGTGGGCCCGGGCGAGCAGCGGCGGGGCACCCTGCGCCGCGCCGGACTGGGCCATGACCTCGGCCGGGGGAGCGCCCTCGGGGAGGGGCTCGCCGGTGGCCCGCTCGTACGCGATCTCGTTGAGCCTGTTGCACAGCCGCTCGGCGAGGCGCCGGGAGTTCGCGAAGACGATCGTCGAGCGGTGGGACTGGACGAGGTCGGCGATGCGCTCCTCGACGTGCGGCCAGATCGACGGCTTGTCGCCGCCGTCCTTGCCCTCGGAGGCCGGGGAGCCCCCGAGCTCGCCCATGTCCTCGACGGGGACGACGACGGAGAGGTCGAACTCCTTCCCCGACGGCGGCTGCACGATCTCCACCGCGCGGCCGGGGGACAGATAGCGGGCCACCTCGTCCACCGGGCGGACCGTCGCCGACAGGCCGATCCGGCGCGCGGGGCGCGGCAGCAGCTCGTCGAGCCGCTCCAGGGAGAGCGCCAGGTGCGCGCCGCGCTTGGTGCCCGCGACCGCGTGGACCTCGTCGAGGATGACCGTCTCCACGCCCGACAGGGCCTCCCGGGCGGCGGAGGTCAGCATCAGGAACAGCGACTCGGGGGTGGTGATGAGGATGTCCGGCGGCCGGGTCGCGAGGCTCCGGCGCTCGGCGGCCGGGGTGTCGCCGGAACGGATGCCCACCCGGATGTCCGGCTCGGGCAGCCCCAGCCGGACGGACTCCTGGCGGATGCCGGTCAGCGGGGAGCGGAGATTCCGCTCGACGTCCACGGCGAGGGCCTTCAGCGGCGACACGTACAGCACGCGGCAGCGCTTCTTCGCCTCGGCCGGCGGGGGAACGGAGGCCAGGCGGTCCAGGGAGGCGAGGAAGGAGGCCAGCGTCTTGCCCGAGCCCGTCGGCGCGACGACGAGCACGTCGGAGCCCTCGCCGATGGCCTTCCAGGCGCCCTCCTGCGCCGCCGTGGGCGCGGTGAAGGCCCCGGTGAACCAACCACGGGTCGCGGGGGAGAACGAGTCGAGCGCGGACCTGACCATGTCCCCCATCGTGCACCCGCCCACTGACAACCGCCCGGACCTGGGGAAATCCGCTCGCGCCAGGTGCCGGGGAGGGCGGCGGGGCAGGCAGGGGGAAGGGCGGAAGGGTGGGCAGTGGGGAGGTGGCCGGGCAGGCAGGGGAAGGCGGAGGGGCAGGCCGCGGGGTGAGCGCCGGCGGGAGCCCGTGGCGCAGAATGGAGGCATGGCGAGCGGGGAGCGGGCACGGTACTGGCAGTACTCCGAGCTGCCCGGGGTCGACCTGCTGCACGCCCACTACATCCACAAGGCCTTCGCCCGGCACACCCACGAGACCTTCGTCTTCGCCGCGATCACCGAGGGCGTCGAGGCCTTCCACTACCGCGACGACCTGGTCCACGCCGGGCCCGGGCAGATCGCCCTCGTCAACCCCGACACCCCGCACACCGGGCACGCGGGCGTGCCCGAGGGCTGGACCTACCGCACGATCTACCCGGACGCCGGGCTCGTCCGGTCGATCGCCGCCGACACCCTCGCGCTGCGCGGGTCGGTCGGCTTCACCTCGCCCGTCATCGACGACCCGTACGCCGCACGGCTCGTCGTCGGCGTCCACCGGGCCGCGGAGGAGGGCAACGCGCTCGCCGCGGACAGCCTGCTCCGGCTCGTCACGGCACGGATGCTGCGCAGTCACGGCGGGCTGATCACCCCGCTCCCGCCCCGCTCAGCCGGCGCGCGGAACGCGGCACGCGCGCGTGCCGTCCTGGAGGAGCGGATGGCCGACCCACCGACCCTGGAACAGCTCGCCACCGACCTCGGCACGAGCCCCTTCGCCCTCCTGCGGGCCTTCCGGGACGCGTACGGGATGCCGCCGCACACCTGGCTCACCGACGCGCGCGTGCGGCGGGCCAGGCGGCTGCTCGACGCGGGGACGCCCCCGGCGGACGCGGCCGTCGCCGTCGGCTTCACCGACCAGCCGCACCTCAACCGGCACTTCACGCGGAGCGTCGGGGTGCCGCCGGGCGCGTACCAGCGCTCGCGCGGCGCCGCTCGGCCCGGTCGCGGTGGTTCCGAGCCCGGTGGTTCCGTGGCCGGTGGTTCGGTGGCCGGTGGTTCGGTGGCCGGTGCAAGAACGTACAAGACCGGGCGGCCGCCGCGTACGTAACGTCCCTGACGTGGCAGAACAGACAGCACCTCCCGTCATACGGGACGACGGACCACGGGCGAAGCCCGACGCGGCCGTCGTCCGCGACGCCCTCGGCGTCGGCATCGCCGTCGGACTCTCCGGCTTCGCCTTCGGCGTGACCTCGGCAGGCGCCGGGCTCACCCTCCTGCAGACCTGTGTGCTCAGCCTGCTCGTCTTCACGGGCGCGTCGCAGTTCGCGCTCGTCGGCGCGCTCGCCGCGGGCGGCAACCCCTTCACGGCCGCCGCCGGTGCCTTCTTCCTGGGCACGCGCAACGCCTTCTACGGGCTCCGGCTCTCGCAGCTCCTCGCCCTGCCGAAGGCCGTCAGGCCGCTCGCCGCGCACTGGGTGATCGACGAGACCACCGCCGTCGCGCTCGCCCAGCCGTCCCGGCGGGCCGCCCGCCTCGGCTTCACCCTCACCGGTCTCACGCTGTACGTCCTGTGGAACCTGACCACGTTCCTCGGGGCGCTCGGCGCCGAGGCGATCGGCGACACCGCCGCCTGGGGCCTGGACGCCGCGGGACCCGCCGTCTTCCTGGCCCTGCTAGCCCCCATGCTGAAGTCGGCGACCGAGCGGGCCACCGCCGGCATCGCCGTCCTGCTCGGCCTCGGCCTGCTCCCCGTCCTGCCGGCCGGGGTCCCGGTCCTCGCGGCCGCGCTCGCCGCGCCCCTGGTGCTGTGGTTCCAGGGCCGCCGCATCCCCCCGGCCGCACGGGAGAAGGCCCCCCGATGAACACCATGAACTCGATGCACGTGTGGATCGCGATCGGCCTGACCGCCGTCGGGTGCTACCTGGTCAAGCTCCTCGGCCTGCTCGTCCCCGCCGGCGCGCTGGAACGACCGCTCGTCCAGCGGCTCTCGGCACTGCTCCCCGTCGCCCTGCTGGCCGCGCTCACCGCGCAGCAGACCTTCGCCACGGGCGCCGAGCTGGCCCTGGACGCCCGGGCCGCAGGACTCGCGGCCGCCGCCCTCGCGCTCGTCCTGCGCGCGCCCTTCCTGGTCGTCGTGGGTGCGGCCGTCATCGTTACGGCCGGGGCACGGGCCCTGGGCTGGTGAGCCCCGGGCCCGTACGGAACCCGCTCAGTGCGCCACCAGGACCCCCAGCGACGGGGTCTCCGGGACGCCCAGCCGGTCCGCGTCCCGCTCCGGGCGGAGGAACAGCGCCGTCAGGGCGCCCGCCACCGCGAGCAGACCGGCCGTGAACAGCCAGCCGTTCTCGTACCCCTGGGCCGTCGTCGCACCCGCGTCGACGATCCCGCCGAGGACCAGCGGCGCCAGGACCCCGCCCAGGGCGAAGACACACACCACGGCGCCGAGCACCACCCCGCGCTGCGCGGGCGGGGTGATCCGGGCGACCGCCGTCTGGCTCACGGTCATCATCGGCAGCGCGAGGGCCATCGGGCCGAACATCATCGGCACCCGCAGCCAGTCCGCTCCCGCCGTCGCGAAGACCGTCACCGCGGCGGCGGAGAGCAGGAGCAGCACCCCCGCGCCCGCGCCCGCGGGCAGGCGGCCGGGCCGTCCGCGCCGGGCCGCGCGCTGCGCGACCACGCCGTGGACCAGCAGGACGACCCCGTTGGCGACGGCTCCCGCGCCCACCATCAGACCGGCGCGGTGCGCGTCCCAGCCGAGGACCGTCTCCAGGTAGTCCGGCAGCCAGGTCAGCTTCGAGCTCATCAGCCAGTACGCGGCGAACGACCCCACGCTCGCCGTCAGGAACGTGCCGCTCAGCAGGATCCTGCGCAGCGGCACCTCCGCCGCGGCCTCCGCCCCTTCGGCGGCGCGCCGCGCGGCCGGGCCGACCGGCGGCGCGAGCGGCCCCTCGGAGCCGTACCGGCGCCACACGACCGCCCAGACCAGGCCGATCACGCCGACCGTGCCGAAGGCCCAGCGCCAGCCCCACCCCGAGATCACCGCGGACAGGACGGGCGCGGCGACCGCGACCCCGGCGGCCGCCCCCACCATGAGGACGGCCGTCGGGAGGTTCCGGTCCCGCTGCCCGAACCAGCCGTGCAGGTGGTGGACCGCGACCGGGGCCGCCGGGCCCTCCGCCGCGCCGAGCAGCACGCGCGTGAGGACCAGCGTCCCGAACCCGGCGGCGGCCCACACCATCGGCAGCTGGGCCGCCGACCACAGCAGCGCCATCCCGAGCAGCAGGACCGAGGTCCGCACCTTCTTCGTCAGGGCCGACACGGCGAGCGCCGAGACCGAGAAGAGCGCGAAGAACGCCGCCTGCGACGCCCCGAACTCCTGCCGGGAGATGCCGAACTCGCGCATGATGTCCGGCCCGGCGAGCCCGAGGACGGCCTTGTCCGCGAAGTTGACCAGCATGAAGCCGAGCAGCAGCCAGGTCGTCCCCCAGGGGGTGCCCGGCGTCGTCCCGCCCTTCCCCCGTCCGGCCTTCCCCTGTCCGGCCTTCCCCGTCCCGCCCTTCCCCGGCCTGCTGTCCTTCCCCGGACCGGCGGTGCGCGCGGGCCCGCTCATCCGCAGCACTGGTCCTCGTCCGTGACCACACCCACGCTGATCGCCCCGGCGGCCCGCTCGCGCCCGGCGGCCGAACGGGTCAGCTCCGTCGGCACGTCCGTGCCCTCGGCCACCGCCGCGGACTCCGCGGCCGCCCAGTGGAACACCCCGCGCGCCATCGTCGACGTCTCGCGGCCGGCCCGCGTCTCGTACACGCGGGCCCGGATCCGGGCCACCTCGACGTCCTCGGGGGCCGCGAGCGCCGCCGTCTCCGCCAGGTGCGAGGCCAGCCGCAGGTCGCCCTCGTCGAGGAGCCGGGCCGCGCGCCCGGCGAGGGCGAGCGCCCCGCCCGCCGCGTCGGCCAGCTCGGCGGCGACCGCGGCCTCCGGAGCCGGCTTCAGGTTCGCCGGGTTCTGGTCGTACCAGCCGCCCCACAGCCGCCACAGGTTCCGGACGACGAACTCCGGCTCGTCGTAGGCGGGGTGGAGGTACGGCTTCGCGAGCAGCTCCTCGGGGACCTTCACCCCGTGGATGACCGCGTCGAGCCGCAGCCCCGCGTTCATCAGGTCGCGGGTCTGCGAGCAGAGCGATTCGAGCAGGGTCGCCGTGTCGTCCAGGGCCTGCGCCACCCGGTCCGCGCCGACGATCGGGATGCCGTGGCCCGGCAGCAGCACCTCGGCGCCCAGCTCGCCCATGGCGCGCAGCGCCCGGGCCCACTCCTCCGGGTAGCGCTGCACCTTCTGCGGGTTGCCTGCGTTGGGGGAGTTCCAGATGAAGAGATCACCCGTGCAGAGGGTTTTGAGCTCCGGCACCCACACATAGGTGTGATCGTCCGTCTCCCCGCGCGCGTGGAACAGCTCGAACGTCAAATCGCCGTGACGGAGGGTCAGCCGGTCCCGGTACGTCGTGTCGGGGTAGCGGTACTCCGTCGGCCAGTCCAGGCCCGGCACGCCGAACTGGCGCCGGTTGATCCACGTGTTGTAGCCCGAGGTCTCCACGTACCGGTCGAAGCGGGCGGCGACCGCCTCGTGGGCGATCACCTCAGGACGCACGGGCTCGGCGTCGAAGGGCGCGACCCCGAAGACATGGTCGACATGGCCGTGCGTGTAGACGACGGCACGGACCGGGTCCGGGCTGAAGGCGCGCACCGCCGTGTGCAGCAGCCCGGCGGTGCGGAGGTCGCCGGAGTCGACCAGGACGAGACCCGCACCCGTATCGAAGGCGGCCACGTTGGCGAAGGCCGGGAAGAAGCCGATCCGGTCGCGGACCGGGACCAGCTCCTCCGACGTGAACGCGCCCGTGAGGTGGGGCAGCAGGCTCTCCTCGCCCCGCCACACGCGATCTGCGTAGTCGATATACGTACGAGAGTTGTGCTCGGTCATACCAGCGGCTCCTTCGGTGCGGTGCGGCGGAACGCCTGGGAACCGAGTTTCGGCCTGTCACGAGCGGCACGACATCCTGCGGCGTCACAGCTTTCCGCGGTGTGTACTGTGACCCGTCACAGTCGGCCTGCCGGGAGCGAGGAGGAACGGTCGTGCCGGAGATCTCCGAGGGGGCCCGCGCGCTCGCCCTGCGCTGTGAGGCCCGGGTCAACGAACTGGCCCGCAGGATGAGCAGGGACTCCTTCGCGCGGCTGCCCGGATACGACCGGCTCCCCGACGAGATGAAGGACGTCGAGATCGCGGCGACCGTCCGCCATGGAGTACGGCTCTTCCTCCGCCGCGCCCTCACGCCGGAGGCCGGCGAGCGCGGCGCTATGCGGCTGTTCCGCGAGCGGGCCGCGCAGCGCGCCGAGGAGGGCATGCCGCTCCACCTCCTGCTCCGCAGCCACGCCCTCGGCATGTACGTGCTCTGGCAGGCGCTGCGCGAGGTCGCGCGGCCCGGTGACGAGGCCGCCCTCGTCGAGCTCGCCGACCTGCTCCTGGAGGCCCAGCAGGGCATCGTCGGCGCCGTCGCCGAGACCTACCTCGACGAGCGCTCCGCCCTGGAGACCGAGCGGCGGGCCCAGCGCCGCTCGCTGCTCCGCGGGCTCCTCGACGGGACGCTGTCCCCGGCCCGGCTCGCGGTGGCGCCCTTCGGGATCGACGGACCGTGCCTCGTGCTCGCCGTCGGCGTCGACGGAGCGGGCGTCCCCGCCCCGGTGGCCGATCCCGGCGAGGGGGACGTGGCGGCCCGCAGACGGCTCCGCCGCGTCCAGACCGCCCTGGACCACTCCTTCGGCGTGGAGGTGCCCGCGCTCCTCGACATCGGTACGGAGCCGGGGCGGGCGATCGTCCCCGGCGCCCCCGAACCGCCGGAGGACCTGGCGAGCAGACTCTCCCGGGCCGCGGGAACCACGCTCAGGGTCGCCGTCGTGCCCGCCGAGGGCCCCGAGGAGGTGCCGGAAGCGGCCCGTACGGCGGGGGAGGTCCTGCGGGTCGCCGCCGGGTGCGGACTACCGCCCGGGCTGCACCGGCTCGACGACGTGCTCCTGGAGTACCACCTGTCCCGGCCCGGGAAGAGCGGCCGGCGGATCGCGGCCCTCCTCGACCCCGTCGCCGACCGCCCGGAGCTCCTCGACACCCTTCGCGCCCACCTCGCCCACGGGCAGGACCGGCGCACCACGGCCGGTGCGCTCGGGCTGCACCCCAACACCGTGGACAACCGGCTCGCCCGGATCGCCGAGCGGACCGGCATCGACCTGACGACGCCGAGGGGCACGGCGACGGCCCTCGCGGCCTTGTTGCTGCGCGAGGCGCCGGAGGCCCGCCTGGGGTAGGTCGCTGCGGCGAGCGGGCGAGCCGGTGGGTAGGTGGACAGGCGGACGGACGGGCGGGCCCGGGAAGGCCGCGGCCGGGTCAGTCGACCGGGCGGCCGTGCGCGCGGAGGGTGCGCAACGCCTCGACCGTCACGATCGGGCGCCACTCCAGGGCCGATCCCGGGGCCCAGGCCCGCCAGCGGATCGGCCAGCCGCCGTCCTCCTCCTGGTCGGCCGCGAGCCGGTCCAGCGAACGGGCCATCTCCTCGTCCGTGAACCACCCGGCCGCCAGCGAGTGCGGCACGCGCGCGTAGTCGTGCGGGAAGTGGTGCTCGCCGGGCGCGTACCCGTCCGGAACCGGGTACTCCTCCTGGCGGTCCGGGTCCAGGACGGCGAGCCGCTGCTCCCGCACCAGCCTCCCGAGCCGGTCGGCAGCCGCCTCCGCGCGCGAGCGGTCCGGGGCCCCGTCCAGGAAGGCGACGGCGGCCTGGATCTCGTACGGATGGGACTTCTCCAGCGACTCCACGGCGGCCCAGCAGAACTCGGTGGCCCGGAACAGCCACGCGTGCCACACCTGGTTGCGGTGGAGCAGCCCGACGACCGGCCCGGTCGCGAGCAGCGCGCTCGGCGGGGCGTCGACGATCGGGACGAAGGGCGCCGCGGGGTAGCCCCGCTGGGACGGGTGGATCGCCGGGAGCGCCCCGTCGTGCGTCGAGATGTCGGTGAAGTAGCGGCAGATCCGCTCCACGCGCATCCCGCCGCAGCGGCCGATCGAGTCGAGGACCCGCAGCGCGTGGGCGGTGTGGAGGGGCTGGCTGACCGGTCCGCGCAGATCGGGTTCGAGCGCGTGTCCGTAGCCGCCGTCCGCGTTCAGGTACGCCGTGAGCGCCGTCTCGACCTGATCCGCGCCACCGCGCAGGAAGTGATAGGCGAACCGGTGCTGTTCGAGGACGCGGGCCGTCAGCCAGACGAAGCGCTCGGCACGGGCCAGGGGAGTGGAGGGCGGCGAGGAGAGGGGTTTTTCGGCCATGCTCCGACCGTAGGGCGGAAAGTCGCGGTGACAAGGCCTGCGGAGCGGGCTGCACTCTTGGGAGCGGGATACTGGCGTCATGCGGTTGACGATTTTCTGGGAGCGGATGGCGGACCACTTCGGTGCGTCCTACGCGGACTCCTTCGCGCGAGACCATGTGATGACGGAGCTCGGCGGGCGGACGGTGGTGGACGCCCTGGACGCCGGCTGGGAGGCCAAGGACGTCTGGCGGGCCGTCTGCGCGGCCGTCGACGTACCGGCCGACAAGCGGTGAGCGGCCGGTAGACCATGGGGTGACTAGCAGGGATGTGCGGGGTCCCGGGTGGAATGTCCGTGCGGTGCGCGAGACTGGCGGGGTGGCCCCGACTGACGACACCGAAAAGACGCCCGAGACCGAGCCGAAAAAACCGCAGACCGAGCCGACGACCTCGACCGAGCCGACGGCCGCGATCGAGTCACAGGCCGCGATCGAGTCGCAGGCCGCGATCGAGTCGCAGGCCGAGCCGACGGTCGCGGTCGCGTCGCCGGCGCTTACGGCTCCGCCGGCCCCGACCGCTCCACCTGCGGGTTCCCGGCAGGCCGCGCGCATGCCCCGCTGGCTGCCGCGCGCGCTCGTCCTGGCCCTCGCGCTCTACTCCTGTTTCCTGCTGGGCAGCTGGGCCTTCCACCAGCTCGTCGGACTCCTCGTCAACATCCTGCTCGCGTTCTTCCTCGCCCTCGCCATCGAGCCGGCGGTCGGGCGCATGGCGGCGCGCGGGATGCGGCGGGGCCTCGCCACCTTCCTCGTCTTCTTCGCCGTCCTGGTCTTCAGCGTCGGCTTCGTCGTCCTCCTCGGCTCGATGCTCGCCGGGCAGATCGTGGACATGGTCGAGAACTTCCCCAAGTACCTCGACTCACTGATCAACTGGATCAACCAGAACTTCCACACGGACCTGTCCAGAGTCGAGGTCCAGGACAGCGTCCTGAGCTCCGACTGGCTGCAGAAGTACGTGCAGAACAGCGCCTCCGGCGTGCTCGACGTCTCCGCCACCGTCCTCGGCGGCCTGTTCCGGCTCCTGACGATCTTCCTGTTCTCGTTCTACTTCGCGGCCGACGGGCCCCGGCTGCGGCGCGCGCTCTGTTCCGTCCTGCCGCCCGCCCGGCAGACCGAGGTGCTGCGGGCCTGGGAGATCGCGGTCGACAAGACCGGCGGCTACCTCTACTCGCGCGGCCTCATGGCCCTCGTCTCCGGCGTCGCCCACTTCGTCCTCTTCGAGATCCTGGACGTGCCGTACGCGCCGGCGCTCGCGGTCTGGGTCGGTCTGGTGTCGCAGTTCATCCCGACCATCGGCACCTATCTGGCCGGCGCCCTGCCGATGCTCATCGCCTTCACCGTCAACCCCTGGTACGCGCTGTGGGTGCTCGGCTTCGTCGTGATCTACCAGCAGTTCGAGAACTACGTGCTCCAGCCGAAGCTGACCTCGAAGACGGTGGACATCCACCCGGCGGTGGCCTTCGGCTCGGTGATCGCCGGCACGGCGCTGCTCGGCGCCGTCGGCGCGCTGATCGCGATCCCGGCGGTGGCCACGCTGCAGGCCTTCCTCGGCGCCTATGTGAAGCGGTACGACGTGACGGACGACCCGCGGGTCCACGGCCACCGGAGATACGGCGAGGCCGTGGTGGCCCGGCTGCAGAAGGCCCTGCAGCACAAGAAGGAGGCCTCTTCGGAGGAGTCCTGACCCCCGCGGACGCGCTGCCCCGGCTCAGAGGTACGAGGGGCGGGTGACCCGGTGCCGGAAGGCGTGCCAGGTCCAGGCCTGGACCGCCACGAGGAGCGGCGTGACGACGAGGAGGGCGGGGACGAGCAGGGCCAGCGTGGCGGGGGAGGCCGCCTTCTCGGCGAGCGGCAGCGTCGTTCCCGCGCCGAGCGGCAGACCGCCGAGGAGGACGCCGGTGAGGGCGAAGGACTGCCAGGGGCGGCCCGCGCGTCCGACGAGCTTGCGGGCCCGCTCGTACGGGAGCCCCGTCAGCCGGAGCGTGGCGAATCCCAGCCCGTGCGCGGCGAACAGGGCGGCCACCGCGAGCGCGGTGAGCACGGCCGTCACACCGGTCGCCGGCGCGTCGGGCCGTCCGGTGAGCAGGGCCGCGAGCAGCCAGCCCCAGGAGAGGGCGACCGTCCAGCTGCCGCTCGTCACGGCGGCGTCGCAGCCGGCGCGCCAGCGCGGCCCCGGGCCCCGGCCGCGCGACCAGAGTCCCGTGTCGCGGACGATCCAGCCGGTCAGGAGGGCGACGAGTACGGGGGCCTGGCCGCTCAGGAGCTCCCCTTCGAGGGCGGGGAAGCAGCCGACGAGCACGCCCGCGGTGGCGACCAGCCAGACCTCGTTGCCGAGGAAGAAGGGCGCGAAGGAGGCGAGGACGAGACGCCGTTCCCGGTCCCCGCGGCCGAGCCAGGGGGTGAGCATGCCGGTGCCGATGTCCGCTCCGGCGAGTACGAACCAGCCCGCGGCGAAGAAGGCGAGCAGAGCGATGGCCAGGGTCTCCATGGGGGCTCCTCCGGGTTGGCGGGGGTTGACGGGGGCGGGGCCGAACGGGTGGGGGGCGTGGCCCCCAGCTCAGTAGCGGGGCGCGGGCAGCGCGTCCGCGGGGTCGGACGGGGGCGGGCCGTCCCCCTGGTCGGATCCGTTCGGTTTTGGACCGTGCCCTTCGCCTGAGCCGTCCCCTCGGCCTGAGCCGTCCGGTTTCTGGTCGTCGCGTCCCGGTCGTTCGTCGTGGCCGAGTCCGGACTCCACCGGGCCGCGGCGGGCGTGCCGGGCGAGGAGCCAGGCGTTGAGGAGGGCGAGCAGAGCGAAGACCGTGGTGAAGACGGTGAGGGAGAGCCGCATGGTGCCGGGGGAGAGATCCGAGACGGCGTCCTCCGTCTTGAGCAGCCCGTAGACGACCCAGGGCTGTCGGCCGGACTCCCTGAAGACCCAGCCGCCGATCATCGCGAGGTACGGCAGCGGCACAGCGGCCATCAGGACGAGGTGCCAGAACCGGAAGCGGAAGACGACCGTCTTGAAGCAGGCCAGGATCACCCCGGCGAAGCACAGGTACATCATCAGGGCGAAGCCGATCAGCATCACCAGACCGCCGCCCCGGGTCCACGCCTCCGAGGGCACGTAGTCGCCGGGCCCGAACTCGGCCGACAGCTCCGCCTGGAGCCGCGCGATCTCCGCCGCCTTTCCGCTGAAGACGGCCGACTTCATCGGCTGGAAGGTGGTGAGGGTGGCGAACTGGATCCCGCCGAACACCGCTGCCGCCATCAGCGCGGGCGCGGACACGAACACCCCGATCCGCAGACTGCGCCCGAAGAAATCCCACTCGGGGCTGCGCCGGAAGAGGTGGTACGCGCTCACCCCGGCCATGAAGAACCCGGCGGTGAGCAGGGCCCCGGCGAGGACGTGCCCGAACGCGAGGAGCGCCGACGGGTTCGTCAGGACCGCGACCGGGTCGTCCAGGACGAGCTCGCCGTTCTCGGAGGAGTACCCCACGGGGTGGTTCAGGAAGCCGTTGGAGACGAGGATCCAGTACGCCGACACGTAGGCGGTGAGGGCGACGATCCAGATGGCCGCCAGATGGGCCCAGCGGTTGAGCCGGTGCCAGCCGAAGATCCACAGGCCGAGGAAGGTCGACTCGACGAAGAAGGCCACGATGGTCTCCACCGCGAGCGAGGCGCCGAGGATGTTGCCCGCCTCGTGGGTGAGCCCGCTCCAGGCCATGCCGAACTGGAACTCCATCACCAGACCGGTGACGATCCCGACCGCGTAGTTGATCACGTACAGCTGGCCCCAGAAGCGCACCATCCGGGCGTCCTGCGGCTTGCCGCTGATCGTGGCCCGGGTCTGGAGCGCGGCCACGATGGTGACGAGCCCCAGGGTGAGGGCGACGAAGAGGAAGTGGCCGCCGGCGGTGAGGGCGAACTGCAGCCGCGCGAGATCGAGTACGTCCTGATTCACCCGGTCAGTGTCGGCGTACGGTCAAAGGCTTGGCGTCGGCCCGGGGAGGACACCCGGCGTACCCCCTGGGTTGCGCCGGCCCACGCGCGCGTACCCCGGGAGTTGCGACTCCGGGCCCCGGCCCCTAGGGGATCAGTGGCCGGTCGAGCCCAGGCGGCGCTGAGGGTCAGGCCAGCCAGCCGGGGGTGATCATCCCCGACTCGTACGCCAGGATGACCAGCTGCGCCCGGTCGCGTACGGCCAGCTTGGTCATGATCCGGCTGACGTGGGTCTTGGCGGTGGCGGGGGAGAGGACGAGCCGGCCGGCGATCTCGTCGTTGGAGAGGCCCGCGCCCACCAGGCCGAGCACCTCGCGCTCGCGCTCGGTCAGGGCGTTCAGACGGGGGCTCGGGTCCGGGTGCCGTCCGGCGCCGCCCGCGCGGTCGGCGAACTCGGCGATGAGACGGCGGGTCACGGCGGGGGCGATCAGGGCGTCGCCGCGCGCCACCACCCGTACGGCGTGCAGGAGTTCCATCGGCTCGGTGTCCTTGACCAGGAAGCCCGACGCGCCCCCGCGCAGCGCCCCGTACACATGGTCGTCGGCGTCGAAGGTGGTCAGGACGACCACCCGGACGCCTTCGAGCCGCTCGTCGGAGGTGATGCGCCGGGTGGCCTCCAGGCCGTCGAGCACCGGCATGCGGATGTCCATCAGGACGACGTCCGGGCGGAGTTCACGGGCGAGGGCGATGGCCTGCTCGCCGTCCCCGGCCTCGCCGACGACCTCGATGTCGTCCTCGTCGGACAGGATCGACCGGAAACCGGCCCGGACAAGGGTCTGGTCGTCGGCGAGCACGACACGGATCATCGGGGGTTTCCTTCGGGCGAGGGGGCTGATGCCGGTGCTGTGGGGGGTGCGGTGTCGGCCGGCGGTGGTGCGGTGAGCGGGAGTCTGGCGTCGACGAGGAAGCCGCCGCCGGCGTTCCCTGCGGTGAGCTCGCCGCCGAGCGCGCGGGCCCGTTCCGCCATGCCCCGGATGCCGCTGCCCGGGGACCCACCCTCGGGCGCGCCCCCGCCGTCGTCCGCGATCCGCAGGCGCAGCACGCGCGTGCCCGCGCGCGTACGCGTGCCGCTGCCGGCGCTCGTATCGGCGTCCTCGTCCGTGCCGGCGCTCGTGTCGGGGTTCGCGTCCGTGTCGGCGTTCGTGTCTGCGTCCGCGTCCCAGTCGAGGGTGATCCTTACGGTATGGGCGCCCGCGTGCCGGGTGACGTTCGTCAGCGACTCCTGCACGATCCGGTACGCGGCGAGATCGACGGGCGGCGACAGCGGTACGGGCGTGCCCGTGACGCTCGTACGGACGTCGAGTCCCGCGCTCCGGGCCCGCTCCGCGAGGTCGCCGAGGAGAGCGAGGCCGGAGGCCGGGGAGGTCGGCGTGGCCTCGTCGGCCCGGCGCAGCACGCCGAGCGTGGCCCGCAGCTCGCGCAGCGCGTCCTTGCTGGTGGACTTCACCGCCTCCAGGGCCTCGGCGGCGGTCGCGAGCCCGGCCTCGGGGGCCGGGTTCTTGCTCAGCCGGTGCAGCGCGGCGCCGGACTGGACGTTGATCAGGGAGACGCTGTGGCCGAGGATGTCGTGCAGTTCCCGGGCGATCCGCAGCCGCTCCTCGGTGGCGCTCTGCCGGGCCCTGGCCTCCTGCTCCCGCTCGGCGGCGAGCGCGCGCTGTTCGACCTCGTGGAGATACGCGAGCCGGGTGCGCTGGGCGCGGCCCACGGCGACGAGGCTGATGAGCCAGCCGGCCAGCATGGCGAGCGAGGTGTCGTCGATCTGCCGGTGCCCTGGCTGCTGCCGGATCTCGCCGAGACCGACGGCGAGCAGGGTGACGGCGGCGAGCGCGACGGCGGCGGCGAACCGGCCCTCGGCGGCGGTGGTGTAGAGCGCTAGCGCGAAGGCGATCATGAGCGGGCCGTCCTGGGCGGACAGCGGGTAGTAGACGGCGCAGGCGAGCAGCGTGACGACGGCTACGGCGACCGGTTGCCTGCGCCGGAAGTAGAGGGCCCCGCAGCCGATCAGGACGAGCGCCCAGCCGAGCACCGTGCGGAGCGCCGGTTCGCTCGCGTACCGCCCGGAGAGGAGTGTCCAGAGCGCCACGACGACCAGGACGACGCAGGCGACGAGGGCGTCGGCGGTCCGCGGCGGCAGGCGGCCTCCGGGGCGGTCGCGGAGGGGGAGGGGCATGGGTCGAAGGATAGGCGGCGGGTGGTCGCGGGGCCCGTGTACGGCCCCTCCCGACGGTCTCCAGCCATCTCAGGGTAGAGGCTGAGTTGTATAGTCAAAAAAGTTAGTACGGTGGGTGTGGGGGAAAGCGGAGGGCTCATGTCGGACGGTACGTTTCTGCGGTACGTCGCCCTGGGCGACAGTCAGACCGAAGGGGTCGGCGACGGTGACGACACCGTCGGCCTGCGCGGCTGGGCGGACCGGCTCGCCGAGCTGATCGCCCGCGACCAGCCGCAGGCGCGGTACGCCAACCTCGCCGTCCGCGGCCGCCTCGCCGGCCAGGTGCGGGCCGAGCAGCTGGCCCCGGCGCTCGCGCTGCGGCCGGACCTCGCCTCGGTCGTCGCCGGGGTCAACGACCTGCTGCGGCCCCGCTTCGACGCGGACGTGACGGCCGGGCACCTGGAGGCGATGTTCGCCGAGCTCACCGGGCAGGGCGCCCGGGTCGTGACCCTCACGTTCCCCGACGTCGGCCGGCTGATCCCGGTGGCCCGCCCGCTCGGATCCCGGGTGCGGGACGTCAACGAGCGCATCCGGGAGGCCGCGCGCCGGCACGGCGTCACCGTCGTCGAGACCTCTCATCACCCGGTCGTCACCGACCCCCGGCTGTGGAGCGCCGACCGGCTGCACGCCGGTCCGCTCGGCCACGCGCGGATCGCCGCCGCGGTCGCCCAGGCCCTCGACCTGCCCGGCAGCGACGACGCCTGGACCCGCCCGCTGCCCCCGCCGCCGCTCCCCGCGCGCACCGGGCTGCGTGCGGCGGGTGCCGAACTGCGCTGGGCCGGGGCCTTCCTCGGACCCTGGCTGGGGCGCCGCGTCCGCGGCCGCTCGTCGGGCGACGGCCGCCGGCCCAAGCGCCCGGAGCTGTCGCCGGTGACCCAGGCGCCGCGCGGTGCGGGCGACGGGCCGGCGCTCAGCGGGGCAGGGTCTGGGTGACGCGCCACAGACGGCGGGGCAGGTCGCCCTCCTCGAAGGCGTGGACCTCGTCCAGCGTCCAGCCCTCGGCGAGGGCGTCGACCAGCTCGCGGGGGAAGAAGTGCACGGCGAAGCCGCCGTGCTCGTGGATGTCGTCGCCGTGGGCGATTCCGGCGCCGTAGTGGGCGTCGCCGGTGTGGCGGACGGTGTAGACGAAGGTGCCGCCCGGCCGCAGGACCCGGGCGACCTCGGCGACGAGGGCCCGGATCTCCTCGGTGGACAGGGCCATGCACAGCAGCATGTGCGCGAAGACGGCGTCGACCGAGGCGTCCGGCAGCGGCAAGGGGTCGCGGACGTCGTGGACGTCCGTGGTGACCCGCTCCGCCGTGCCCCGGGCGAGCGCGGCGCGGCGCAGCTGCTCCAGGCCGGTGGCGGAGAAGTCGGTGGCGCGGACGGTGAAGCCCTCGTCGGCGAAGTACAGGGCGTCACGGCCGTGACCGGCGCCGAGTTCGAGCAGATCCCGGGCTCCGGCGGAGCGGAAGACGGAGGCCGCGTGGACCGCCGGCGCGGACGGCTCCTCGCCGTACATGCCGGGATGGGCGGAGTACGTGCTCTGCCAGTGCGCCCGCTGGGCCTCGGCCAGCTCCCGCTCGTCGCCCGCCATCGCCCGTGTCCTCTCCGTACCGGTCAGTGGGCCGATCCTAGGCGGCGGGAGGGGCGGGTCAGGGTGTGGGCGACGCCTCGGTGAGGGACATCCAGCGCCGGACGGTCTCCTGATGGGAACCGGTCGCCGTGCCCTCGGCCGCCGCCTCCGCGTCCGCGGCGGAGCAGGGCTCTCCCGATCGGGTCAGGAGGACGAGCGGCCATTCGGGGCCCGCGCCGGGCCCTTCCCCATCGAAGGCGGACCAGTCCCACGGGCCGCCGAAGAGCCACGCCCGCCCGGCGGCGTCGGCGACTTCGTCGCCCGGCCGCAGGAACGGGTACGGCCGCATCAGCAGCTCGAAGGCGAACGGGATCCCGTCGCCCGGGTACAGGGCGTACCCCTCGCCGTTGAGGTGGCTGCCGTCCGGGAACTCCCGGTAGGACAGACCGCGGGGCAGTACGGTCACGGCCAGTTCGGGGCGCGGCAGCCAGCCCGTCTCCAGCGGAGGCGCGTGGTGCTCGACGGCGGTCACGTGGACCACGGTCGGCGGAACTCCGACCCGGCAGGCGTCTCCCGCCTTCAGGCGCCCGGGCGGCGGGTCGGTCCGGAACAGCTCCATCCCGACCTCCGACGGGGCATCCCCGTCACCGTCCACACCGAGGGCGACGACCCCGTTCCAGCGGAAGAAGTCGCTGTCGGCATCGATGCGCCGCCACGGCCACCGCACCGAGACGTGGCCCCACGCCACACCTCGTTCGACGGTGGCCGGCGTGAACGGGCAGGCGACGGACAGCACGTCTCCGACCCGGAAGTCCCCCTCGTACGTCATCGCACCAGGCTAGAGCGCGCGGCGCCGGCGGTCTCCGTGGGCAGGCGGTTTGCCGGAACGGCAAGAGCAATTGCCCTTCCCGATAGGGGAGTTGCAGCCTGGTTCGGGTCAGGCAACCGAACCGAGAGGCTGAACCATGGCTATCCACGACAGCTCCGCGTCCGCACCGGGCTCCGGCGATCGCGCGCCGGTCAACAACCGCGTCCACCACGTCGGCTCCGGCGAACTGGACGGCTACGCCGCCATCAGCGGAGGCACGGTCGGCTCGAAGAGGCTCTGGATGGGCCTCGTGGAGAACCCGCCGCTGAGCTCGACGGACAACCACCACCACGGCGACTCGGAGGCGGGGATCTACGTGGTGAGCGGCCACCCCGTCTTCGTCTACCACGACGGCACGCAGGAGGTACGGCTCGCCGCCGACCCGGGCGACTTCTTCCTCGTCCCCCCGTTCGTCCCGCACCGCGAAGAGAACCCCGACCCGAACGAACCCGCGGTCGTCGTGATCGCCCGCACCACCCAGGAGCCGATCAAGATCTCCGTGCCCGAGCTGTACCGGCTCGAAGAGTCCGGAGGGACGGACGCGGGGTGATCAAGCTTCGAGGGCGCGGGACGGAGTCGCAGAAGGGGCGTGTCGGGGCGCGTGGTGCGCTTGACAGTAAAATCGAACATCCATTCTGATGGAGGTCCGGCCCTGGGAATCGCGGGCTTGTCGGCGAGTTGTCCACAGGTCGGAGGGGACGTCGGGGCCCATTGTCAGTGGCAGGGGTTAGCGTCTTTCACATGAAGCGATCGACTCAAGCAAACCGGGTGGAACCCATGGCAGGAACCGACCGCGAGAAGGCGCTCGACGCCGCACTCGCACAGATTGAACGCCAATTCGGCAAGGGCGCCGTGATGCGCATGGGTGACCGCGTCCAGGAGCCGATCGAGGTGATCTCCACCGGGTCGACCGCGCTCGACATCGCGCTCGGCGTCGGCGGCCTTCCTCGGGGCCGTGTCGTGGAGGTCTACGGACCGGAGTCCTCCGGTAAGACGACCCTCACCCTGCACGCCGTGGCCAACGCGCAGAAGGCCGGCGGCCAGGTCGCCTTCGTGGACGCCGAGCACGCCCTCGACCCCGAGTACGCCAAGAAGCTGGGCGTCGACATCGACAACCTCATCCTGTCCCAGCCGGACAACGGTGAGCAGGCCCTCGAGATCGTCGACATGCTGGTCCGCTCCGGCGCGCTCGACCTGATCGTCATCGACTCCGTCGCCGCGCTCGTCCCGCGTGCGGAGATCGAGGGCGAGATGGGCGACTCGCACGTCGGCCTCCAGGCCCGACTGATGAGCCAGGCGCTCCGGAAGATCACCAGTGCGCTCAACCAGTCCAAGACCACCGCGATCTTCATCAACCAGCTCCGCGAGAAGATCGGCGTGATGTTCGGCTCGCCGGAGACCACGACCGGTGGCCGCGCCCTGAAGTTCTACGCCTCGGTGCGCCTCGACATCCGTCGCATCGAGACCCTCAAGGACGGCACGGACGCGGTCGGCAACCGCACCCGCGTCAAGGTCGTCAAGAACAAGGTCGCGCCCCCCTTCAAGCAGGCCGAGTTCGACATCCTCTACGGCCAGGGCATCAGCCGTGAGGGCGGCCTGATCGACATGGGCGTGGAGCACGGCTTCGTGCGCAAGGCGGGTGCCTGGTACACGTACGAGGGTGACCAGCTCGGCCAGGGCAAGGAGAACGCCCGCAACTTCCTGAAGGACAACCCCGACCTCGCCGACGAGATCGAGAAGAAGATCAAGGAGAAGCTGGGCGTCGGCGTCAAGCCCCAGGCTCCGACGGCCGAGCCCGGTGCGGACGCGGCGAGCAGCGCCGACGCGGCCGGCGCGGACGACGCCGCCAAGACCGTCCCCGCACCCGCGACCAAGACCGCGAAGGCGACCAAGGCCACCGCGGCCAAGAGCTGAACCGGTGACCGGTCGCACCGAATGGCCGGGTGACGGCCCCGACTCGTCGAGGGCCGAGAAGGAGCCGTCACCCCAGGATCCGGCTGAGCGGGCGCGGGCGATCTGCCTGCGCCTGCTCACCGGGACCCCCCGCACGCGCAAGCAGCTGGCCGACGCCCTGCGCAAGCGGGAGATCCCCGACGACGTGGCGGAAGAGGTCCTCTCCCGCTTCGAGGACGTCGGGCTCATCGACGACGCCGCCTTTGCGGGGGCCTGGGTGGAGTCCCGCCACCACGGCCGGGGCCTCGCCCGTCGTGCCCTCGCCCGCGAGCTGCGGACCAAGGGCGTCGAGCCGACTCTCATCCAGGAAGCGGTGGAGCAGCTCGACTCCGAGCAGGAGGAGGCCACGGCGCGCGAGCTCGTCGACCGCAAGCTGCGCGCCACCCGCGGTCTCGAAAGAGACCGGCGCCTGCGCCGCCTCGCCGGGATGCTCGCCCGCAAGGGGTATCCCGAGGGCATGGCCCTCCGCGTAGTCCGCCAGGCGCTGGAGGCCGAGGGCGAGGACACGGACGGGCTGGACGAGTCCTTCTGACCGGGGGGAGAGAAGGGCTCGTCCGTCCCGTTCCGGGTTCCGTCAGCCGGCGGTCGCCGGGAGCAGGACGGGGAGGCCCGCCGCCTTCCAGGCCTGGAAGCCGCCGATGAGGTCCGTCGCGCGGTGCAGGCCCAGCCGGCGGAGGGACTCGACCGCGAGGGAGGAGGCGTAGCCCTCGTTGCAGAGGACGACCACCCGCAGGTCGTGGCTGTCCGCCTCCTGCGCGCGGTGGCTGCCCAGCGGGTCGAGCCGCCATTCCAGCTCGTTGCGCTCCACGACCAGCGCACCCGGGATCAGCCCGTCCCGCTGCCGCAGGGCCGCGTAGCGCGTGTCCACCAGGAGTGCGTCACCCGCCTCGTACGCCTCGTGGGCGGCTCGGGGGGCGATTCGGTCGATGCCCGCCCGGATCCGTTCGAGCAGCTCGTCGATGCCCACGCGCTCGATGCCTGCTTGTTCCGTAGCCGTGTGCTCGATGCCCGCTCGTTCCTCAGCCACTCGTTCCGCGGCCGTGTGCTCGATGCCGACTCGTTCCTCGCTCATTGCCAGTCCTCCGGGCGCTCGACCTGCTCAAGGCGGAGTACCGCGCCCGCCCGGCTGAACCGCCGGATCAGTGGGAGCGGCGGGTAGTACGCGTGCACCGACACCGCGTGGGCGTCGGGGGACTCGTTCAGGACCTCGTGGACGTGATGGCGGCCGAAGGCGCGGCCGTCGCCCTCCGACAGCCGGCGGGAGCGGTCGAGGCCGTCGGCCAGCTCCAGGGTCTTCCAGCCGCTCGCCGGGAGCCGGACCGCGAGCGCGTTCTCGGTCAGCGCCCCGCGCGCGGTCGCGAAGGCGCCCAGCGACTCGGCGTGGTCGTGCCAGCCGGTTCCCGTGCCGGGCGGCCAGCCGATGAGCCAGGCCTCGCTGCCGCCCGGGCCGTCGAGCCGTACCCACGTACGCCCCTCGGGGTCGAGGGGGAGGGAGTCGACCAGTTCCCGGTCGGCGGCGGTCCGGCGGACGAAGTCGAGGAGCTCGGCCGCCGTCGGGGCGGCGGAGGGCGGCTCGGAGACGACGGGGGAGGGTGTGGGGACACGCTGGGGCACGGATGACCGTCCTGAGGTTCGCGAGGAGCGCGCGACGGCACCGGGCACACGGACGGACGTCAGTGGCGGGGCGCGCGCGGAGAAGGGGGCGAAGTCAGCAGGACGGGCGACACATGCAGCCCGCGTAGCGGACGAGGTCCAGATGGACCCTCCGCCACAGGCGCACATCGGTGTCGGTCACGCTCCGGAGTACACCATGCGCGCCCGCGCGGAATCAATGCATGTCCACCGTGTGGTCGCTCGCCGCGGACACTTCCGCGGGCTCGTCCGCGGTGTCGTCGGCGGGTGCGTCGGCCGCCGCTTCGGACGGCACGTCGGCGGTCGCGGACCCGCCGCGGGCCGCGTCGGCCGCCGCGTACAGCTCCTCGGGGCGGACCCCGGAGAAAGACGCGACGAGGTGTCCGTCGGGGCGGACGAGCAGGACGGCGTGGGCCGGAGCCCCGGGATACGCCTCGGTCACCAGGACCTCGGCCTTCGCCGGGAGGGCGCGGACGGCCTCTTCGAGCCGGGGCATCACGCCGGCGGTCCGCCAGTGGCGGCGGTCCCACACGCCTGTCCCGGGGGCGACGAGGAGGACCAGGAGCCGGCCCTGCCCGAGCCGGTCCCGGAGCCTTACGGTCGTGCCGTCCGGGGCGGTCACGCGGACGTCCTCGACCGGGGCGCCCGTCGGGGTGCCCACCGGCGTCTGCCCCTCGGCGCTCGGAGGCGCGAGGGGGGAGTGCGGGTACGCGGGGGGCGCGCCGAGCGGGCCGCGCCCCACATGGCCGTCGGTCAGCAGGGCGTCGTGGCCGCGCGCGGCCCCGAGGAAGTACGTCCGCAGGCCGCCGCCGCCGCGCAGCACCGGCAGCGACTGGTCCGCCGCGCGCAGCCGGGAGGCGATGGCCGTCCGCCGCTCGCTCTGGTAGCTGTCGAGCAGCCGCTCCGAGGCGCCGTGGTGCCAGGTGTGGGCGAGCTTCCAGGCGAGGTTGTCCACGTCCCTGAGCCCCTCGTCGAGGCCCTGGGTGCCGACCGCGCCCAGCAGATGGGCCGCGTCCCCGGCGAGCAGCACCCGGTCGATCCGCCAGCGCCGGGCGAGCCGGTGGTGCAGGGTGTGGACGCCGGTGTCGATCAGCTCGTACGGGGGCGTCACCCCGTCGCACCACCCGGCCAGGGTCTCGCGGATACGGGTGACCAGCGCGTCCGGGGTGACCAGCTCGCCGCGCGGCGGGAGCAGCCAGTCGATCCGCCACACGCCGTCGGGCAGCGGGCGGGCGGTGATCTCCTCGCCGACGCCCCGCCACGGGGGCTGACGGTGCAGCATGGCCTCGCCGGGCCAGGGGAGTTCGGTGCGCAGGGCGGCGACCGCGTGCCGCTCCACGGCCGTGCGGCCGGGGAAGCGGATGCCGAGCAGCTTGCGCACGGTGGACCGGGCGCCGTCGCAGCCGACGAGGTGGCTGCCGCGCCACCACGTGCCCTCCGGGCCCCGGGTGTGGGCGACGACCCCGTCCTTGTCCTGCTCGATCGTGTCGAGCCGGGACTCGGTGACGAGGCGGATGAGCTTCTGGTGGGCGATCGCGTCGCGAAGCCCGCGCGCCAGGGCGTGCTGCGGGATGTGCAGCGGGGCGGCCGGAGCGGACGGGGCGTCGGGGTCCTCCGACCACTCCTCCGTACCGCTGAGTCCCAGGTCGAGCGCGGTGTGGCGCATCACCTGGCGGCGGCGCACGCTGCGCAGGCCGACCCAGCGCACGCCCTCGTCGCGGAGGGTGGTGCAGCCGAGGCGCTCGACCATCGCGGCCATGTCGGCGCGCAGGACGGCGGTCCGCGCGGGGCGCGGCTCCTCCTTGCCCGCGCCCTCGTCGAGGACGACGCTGGGCACGCCCTGCGCGGCGAGCGCGAGGGAGAGCGCGAGGCCTACCGGCCCAGCGCCCACGATGATCACCGGGTCCACGGCGCGGCTCCTGAAGGCCGGACGGTCATGAGGGCAGCACAGCTGAGTGTGGCACGAGCCCGGTGGTTGATCACAGACCGTATGCAACCCACTGAGGGTGCTTGCGTCAAGCGACGGGGTGGGCGCGGTGCGGCTGACCTGAAGTCAGTACCGCTCCGGCCCCCCCTGTTGTCCTGCGGATGCTGTTCGGGTCAGGAGCCTCTGACCGTCATCGTCTCCACGTCGGTGACCGCGCCCTGGGCCGGGATCGTCACCGAGGTGGACTTCTTGCCCCGCCGCATGCGCCTCTCCAGGCGGCCGGCGAGGTGGGTGAGGAGCGCGTTGATGACGATGTAGATCAGCGCGATGACCGTGAAGGTGGCGATCGTGTTGGCGCCGTAGTTGGCCGTGATCTGCCGGTTCTGACTGAGCAGCTCGGCGAAGCCGAGCATCGCGCCGCCGAGCGCGGTGTCCTTGACGATGACGACGAGCTGGCTGACGAGCGCGGGGAGCATGACGGTGACGGCCTGCGGCAGCAGGACGTACAGCATGGTCTGGCTCTTGCGCATGCCGAGCGCCTCGGCGGCGTCGCCCTGGCCCCGGGGCAGCGAGAGCACGCCGGCCCGGACGACCTCGGCGATCACCGAGGCGTTGTAGAGCACCAGGCCGGTGACGACCGCGTACAGCGGGCGGAAGTCGGAGCTGATGGTCGTGAACTCGCGGTACAGGGCGGCCGCGAACATCATCAGGAGCAGGACCGGGATGGCGCGGAAGAACTCCACGACCGTGCCGGCGGGCACCCGTACCCAGCGGTGGTCGGAGAGCCGGCCGATGCCGAGGAGGGCGCCGAGCGGCAGCGCGATCAGGATCGAGAGCGCGGCGGCCTTGAGCGTCTCCATCAGGCCGGGCAGCAGGTACGTCGTCCAGACCCGGGAGTCGGTGACGAACGGCGTCCACTTGTCGGCGGCCAGCTGGTTCTTCTCGGCCATGGCGGACAGGACCCACCAGGCCACCAGGCCGAGGACGGCCAGGAAGACGACCGTGTAGATGACGTTCCGCCGCTTGGCGCGGGGCCCGGGAGTGTCGTACAGGACGGAACTCATCGCTTCACCGCCAGACGCTTGGCCGCCCAGCCCAGGAACAGGCCGGTGGGGAGGGTGAGGAGGATGAAGCCGAACGCGAAGACGGCGAAGACGGCGAAGAGCGCGTCGGCCTCGTTCTCGACCATCTCCTTCATCAGGAGGGCCGCCTCGGCGGCACTGATGGCCGAGGCCACCGTGGTGTTCTTGGTGAGGGCGATGAGGACGTTCGCGAGCGGGGTCACCACCGCGCGGAAGGCCTGCGGGAACACCACCAGGGTGAGGACCTGGGTGAAGCTCAGGCCCAGGGCGCGGGCGGCCTCGGCCTGGCCCGGCGGGACGGTGTTGATGCCCGAGCGCAGCGCCTCGCAGACGAAGGTGCCCGTGTACAGGACGAGCCCGAGGACCGCGAGGCGGAAGCCGATCTCCTCGGAGCGTCCGCCGCCGAGCGTGATGCGGAGCGTCTGGTTGAGGACGAACGAGCACGCCACGAGGACCACGGTCAGCGGGGTGTTGCGCACGAGGTTGACGTATGCGGTGCCGAACGCCCGCATCATGGGGACCGGGCTGACCCGCATGCCGACCAGGGCGGTGCCCCAGATCAGCGAGCCGATCGCCGAGTAGAGGGCGAGCTTCGCCGTCACCCAGAAGGCGCCGAGCAGGTCGTACTGCCCGGAATCAAGAAAGTCGAACACGATGCCCGCGCTCTCCCCTGGTGGTCGGTCGGTGTGAAGGCCGGTGCGTGTGCAGCGGCCGGTGCCGGTGTGACGGCCGCCCCGTGTGGGGGCGGCCGTCACGGCCGGAGCGGGTCAGGTCAGTTCTCGACCTTGGGCGCGGGCTCGTACTTGTAGCCGGACGGGCCGAAGTGCTCCTTGACGAGCTTCTCCCAGGTGCCGTCGGTGACCATCTTCTCGAGCGCCTTGTTGATCTTGCCGCGCAGCTCGTCGTCGCCCTTCTTGACGCCGATGCCGTACTTCTCGTCGCTCATCCGGAGGCCGGCGAGCTTGAACTTGCCCGCGTGCTCCTTCTGCGAGGCGTAGCCCGCGAGGATGGAGTCGTCGGTGGTGAGGGCGTCAACGGCCTTGTTCTCCAGGCCGGTCAGGCACTCGGAGTAGCCACCGAGCTGCTGGAGGTCGGCCTTCGGGGCGAGCTTGTCCTTGACGTTCTGCGCGGAGGTCGAGCCGGTGACCGAGCAGAGCTTCTTGGCGTTGAGGTCCTCGACCTTGGTGATCGAGCTGTCGTCGGCGCGCACGAGCAGGTCCTGGTGGGCCAGGAAGTACGGACCGGCGAAGTCGACCTCCTTCTTGCGCTTGTCGTTGATCGAGTAGCTGGCGACGACGAACTTGACGTCACCGTTCTTGATCAGGTTCTCGCGCTCGGCGCTGGGCGCCTGCTTGAAGTTGATCTTGTCCTCGGCGAAGCCGAGCTCCTTCGCGACGTAGCGGGCCACGTCGACGTCGAAGCCGGCGTACTTGCCGTCCGGGGTCTTCAGGCCGAGGCCCGGCTGGTCGAACTTGATGCCGACGTTGATCTTGTCGCCGTTGCTGCCGGAGTCGGATCCGGTCCCACAGGCGGTGGCGGTCAGCGCGAGGACGACGGCGGCCGCGGCGGCGGCGGAGGTGCTGCGAAGCTTCATGGTGGAAGGTCCCTTGAGTAGGCGTGAGTTGGGAAGAATAGGTCCGAACTCGCTCAGTGGTGAAGGATCTTGGAGAGGAAGTCCTTGGCCCGGTCGCTGCGCGGGTTGCTGAAGAACTCCTCGGGCGACGCCTGCTCGACGATGCGTCCGTCGGCCATGAAGACGACGCGGTTGGCCGCGGAGCGGGCGAAGCCCATCTCGTGGGTGACGACGACCATCGTCATTCCCTCGCGGGCCAGTTGCTGCATGACCTCAAGGACCTCGTTGATCATCTCGGGGTCCAGCGCGGAGGTCGGCTCGTCGAACAGCATGACCTTCGGGCCCATGGCGAGCGCGCGGGCGATCGCCACGCGCTGCTGCTGGCCACCGGAGAGCTGCGCGGGGTACTTGTCCGCCTGGGTGCCCACCCCGACCCGGTCGAGCAGGGTGCGGGCCTTGGCCTCGGCGGCCTTCTTCTCCGTCTTCCGGACCTTGATCTGGCCCAGCATCACGTTCTCGAGCACCGTCTTGTGCGCGAAGAGGTTGAACGACTGGAAGACCATGCCGACATCGGAACGCAGTCGGGCGAGTTCCTTGCCCTCTGCGGGCAGCGGCTTGCCGTCGATGGTGATGGTGCCGGAGTCGATGCTCTCCAGCCGGTTGATCGTTCGGCACAGCGTCGACTTGCCGGACCCGGAAGGCCCGATGACGACCACGACTTCGCCGCGGGTGATCGTCAGGTCGATGTCCTGGAGGACGTGCAACGCGCCGAAGTGCTTGTTGACCTCGGACAGGACGACCAGGTCGTCCGCGTCGCGCGGGGCGTCCTCGGGACCCTTGGACACTGACACTCCGCTCATGGGCCTCTTGCTCCGTCCTGCTCGGTTGGGGAGGACACTAGAGACCCGATGAGACGACCGTCATCACATCTGAGCGGAAATTGAGGATAACGATCCGGTCGCAAACGGACACACTGCGTGAACGCGACGCCCTGGGCGTACCGGGTGGATAACAGAAACGTCGGTGTAACAGGGGGAGACTTGACTGTGACGCCGATGATCGGCGTTCATGCCCTGGTACTACCTGGTACACAGAGAGCCGCCGCGGCGCACAACGTAGATCGCGGATGAAGATCACGGATTGAAGATCACGGAGGAGGTACGCATGCGACTGCTGCTCGTGGAGGACGACGACCACGTCGCCGCCGCCCTCTCCGCCATCCTGGCCCGGCACGGCTTCACCGTCACCCACGCCCGCAACGGCGAGGAGGCGCTCCAGGCCGTCCTGCCCACCGCACAGGGCGAGCGGCCCTCGTACGGGGTGATCCTGCTCGACCTCGGCCTCCCCGACCAGGACGGCTACCAGGTCTGCGGCCGCATCCGGAAGCTCACCGCCACCCCGGTGATCATGGTGACGGCCCGGGGGGACGTACGCTCCCGGATCCACGGCCTCAACCTCGGCGCCGACGACTACGTCGTCAAGCCCTACGACACCGGCGAACTCCTCGCCCGCATCCACGCCGTCAGCCGGCGCAACGCCGGGACCGAGGAGACGGCCGCGGGCGCCGACGGAGCCGCCGACGGAACCCTGCTGCGGCTCGGCACCGTCACCATCGAGCTGCCCACCCGCCGGGTCAGCGTCGACGGCGAGGCCGTGCCCCTGACCCGCAAGGAGTTCGACCTGCTCGCGCTCCTCGCCCAGCGCCCCGGGGTCGTCTTCCGCCGCGAACAGATCATCAGCGAGGTCTGGCGCACCAGTTGGGAGGGGACCGGCCGCACCCTGGAGGTGCACGTCGCCTCCCTGCGCTCCAAGCTGCGGATGCCCGCCCTGATCGAGACCGTGCGGGGCGTCGGCTACCGCCTGGTCGCCCCCGCCGCGTAACCCCCGGCCGGCTCACCCGTGCGCACCCGACTCCTCCCGCTGCTCATCATCCTGATGGCCGGGGTCCTGCTCGCCCTCGGCTTCCCGCTCGCCGCCAGCGTCGCCGCCTCCGAACAGCAGCGGGTCGTCGTCGACCGGCTCGACGACGCCGCGCGCTTCGCCGCCCTCGCCCAGTTCGTCAGCGAGAGTAGCCCGGGCACCGACGAGCGGCGCACCACCCTCAACGGCGAGCTCGCCAGCTACCACGACGTGTACGACATCCGTGCCGGCATCTTCTACCGCAACAACCGTGCCATGGCCGCCGCCCCCGAGGACTGGGTCGTCCCGTACGAGGGGGAGGGCCGCCGCGCCTTCCGGGAGGCGCTGCTCGGGCGCCGCAGCCACAACCCGCCCCAGGTCTGGCCCTGGCAGGGCGACGCGCGGCTCACCATCGCCTCCCCGGTCGTCCGGGACGGGGACGTCGTCGCCGTCGTCGTCACCGACTCGCCCACCGGGCAGCTCCGTTCCCGCATCCTGCGCGGCTGGCTGCTGATCTTCGCGGGCGAGGCCGCGGCGATGCTGGTCGCCATCGGCGCCGCCTTCCGGCTCACCGGCTGGGTCCTGCGGCCGGTCCGCGTCCTCGACTCCGTCACCCACGACATCGCCACCGGGCGCATGAACTCCCGGGTCGCCGCGACCGGCGGCCCGCCCGAACTGCGGCGCCTGGCGCTCTCGTTCAACGAGATGGCCGACAACGTCGAGGACGCGCTCGAACAGCAGCGGGCCTTCGTCGCCGACGCCTCCCACCAGTTGCGCAACCCGCTGGCCGCGCTGCTCCTGAGGATCGAGCTGCTCGCCATGGAGCTCCCCGAGGGGAACGAGGAGATCGCCTCCGTCCGGACCGAGGGCAAGCGCCTCTCGCAGGTCCTCGACGACCTCCTCGACCTGGCCCTCGCCGAGCACATGGCGGCCGAGCTGCGGCTCACCGACGTCGGCGCGCTCGCGGCGGAGCGGGTCGCGGCCTGGCGGCCGCTCGCCGACGACAAGGGCGTCCTGCTGACCGGGGAGTGCGGGGCGGTCACGGGGTGGGCCGACCCGGTGGCCCTCTCCAGCGCCCTCGACGCGGTGATCGACAACGCGCTGAAGTTCACCCCGGCCGGGGAGGAGGTCACGGTCTCCGTCTCGATGCCCCAGGGCGGCGAGAGCGTCGACGTCGTCGTGGCCGACCAGGGACCCGGCCTCACCGAGGACGAGCTCGGCCGCGTCGGCGACCGTTTCTGGCGCTCCGGCCGGCACCAGAACATCAAGGGCTCGGGGCTCGGTCTCTCCATCACGCGCGTCCTGCTGACGGCGGGCGGCGGCGGCATCGCGTTCGCCCCGAACGAGCCGCACGGCCTGCGGGTGACGGTCAGCGTCCCCCGGCACGCTCCGGCGGGGCGTCACGGGCAGGGCAGCGGGCTCACCAGGCGCTAGGGCGGCGGTCTTACCGGCGGGAGCGGTGGGGCGGCGGCCTTGATGGGCCGCAGGCCGGCGGGGGCTCAGGGCTGCAACAGCGCCAGGCCGGCGTTCTCACCGCTCGGCTGGGCCGGCGGTCTCCCCACCTGGCTGGGCCGGCGGTCTCACCGGGCCCCGGACCGGCGGTCTGACCGGGCGCTATGGCCGGAGGGTCCTCACGGCTTCACCGACCGGTAGTACCGGCGGGCGCCCTCGTGGAGGGGCAGGGGTTCCGTGTAGACGGCCGTGCGCAGGTCCACCAGCTGGGCCGGGTGGACCTGGCTGCCGATCACGTCACGGCTCCTGATCACCGTACGGGTGAAGCCCTCGACCAGGTCCGGATCGGCCTCGGCCGTCGTGACCAGGAGGTTCGCCACGGCCAGTGTGTCGACCCGCTGGCCGTCCTGTGCCTTCGCGTACGCGTCGGCCGGGATCACCGCCGACCGGTAGTGGCGGGTCGAGTCGCCGACGTCGTGCAGCCGGTCGACGAGGGTGGCGTCCAGGGGGATCAGGCGGACCTCGAAGCGATCGGACAGCTTCTGCACGGCCTCGGTGGGCAGCCCGCCCGACCAGAAGAAGGCGTCGAGGTCGCCGCTCTCCAGGCGGCCCGGCATCGTGTTGATACCCGCGGAGACCGCTTCGACGTCCCGTACGGGCGCGAGGCCGGCCGCCGCGAGGACCCGGTCGGCGATCAGCCGCACGCCGGACCCCGGCTGGCCGACGCCGACCCGGAGCCCGCGCAGGTCCCGCACCTTCCGGAGCGACGAGCCCTTCCGTACGACGAGCTGGACGTAGTCGTCGTACAGCCGGGCGCAGCCGCGCAGCCGCTCGAAGCCCGGCTTGCGCTCGCGCTGGTACTGGGCCACGGCGTCGGCCGTCGCGATGGTGAAGTCCGCTTCGCCCGAGGCCACGCGGGCCAGGTTCTGCTGGGATCCCTCACTGTCCGTGAGCTCTATCGACACCTCCGGGAGGTCCTCGGCGAGGGCCTCCTTGAGGAGCTTTCCGTACCGCTGGTAGACGCCGGTGGGCACACCCGTACTGAAGGTGACCGAGCCGCTCGGGACGGGTGAGCCGAAGGGAACCAGCCACCACACGAGCACCCCGCACACCGCGAGCAGCGCGGCCGAGAGCGCCAGGAGGCGGCGGCGGGCGGCACGGGAGAGCGAGGCGAGCATGGGGGCGATCCTGCCAGCTCACCGCCGCCGCTGGCCAGGGACGGCGGGTGTGAGGCATTCGCGCGGGGGCCGGCGAGGGCCCCCGCGCGAAGCCGGATCGGCCTCCGGCCGGTGTCAGTAGGCGAAGCCCGACTTGCCGGTCTTCGTCGTCGTGACGTGGGTGATGCCGCTGCCCGGCGGGAGGGCGACGGTGGTCCCGGGGGGAGCGGTGCTGGCGGTGGGCGCGGTCGTGGAGCCGTCGCCCAGCTGGGCGACCGCGTTGGCGCCCCAGCCGATCACAGAGCCGTCGTCGAGCGCGGCCAGGGTGAAGTCGGCGCCGCCCGCGATGTCCTGCACGCCCGTGAGGTTGTCCAGGACGACGGGGGTGGTGCGGTTGGCGTTCGTGCCGTCGCCGAGCTGCCGGTCGGTGTTCTTGCCCCAGCCGGCCAGGCTGCCGTCGTCGAGGACGGCGAAGGCGGACGCCGAGGTGGCGAAGATCCGGGCCACGGCGTCGAGGTAGGCGACGTCCACCGGTGTGTTGCTGTCGGTGGTGGAGTCGTTGCCGAGCTGGCCCTCCGCGCCCTTGCCCCAGGCCTTCACCGTGCCGTCGGCGGTGAGGGCGATCACGTGCTCGCAGCCCACCGATACGGACTCGACGTCGATCAGGTCCGGGACCTTCTGCGGGGTCTCGCGCGTGGTGTTGTTGCCCGTGCCGAGCCGCCCGTTGTCGCCCTTGCCCCAGGTCCAGACGGTGCCGTCCTGGCGCAGTGCCACGCTGAAGTCGCAGCCCGCGCCGACGTCCTTCACCTGGTCCAGGCTCTGTACGGGGATCGGCGTCCGGTACGGGTTGGTGGTGTCCTGGCCGGTGCCCAGCTGCTTCGAGGCGTTGCTGCCCCAGGCGAGGACCCGGCCGCCCTTGACGGCGAGGACGTGGTTGAGGCCGGCGGAGACCTCGCTCACCCCCGAGAGACCCGCGACGGTGGCCGGGAAGCTCTGGGCGGTCGTGGTGCCGTTGCCGAGCTGGCCGGTGGTGTTGGCACCCCAGCTCTTGACGGTGCCGTCCTTGAGGAGGGCGACGGCGAAGGGGTTGGCGGCCGCGGCGGCGCCGCCACCGCCCCCGGAGAGCTCGCGGACGTCGTCGCGGGTGATGCCGGTGACGGCGGCGGGCGTCTGCTGGGCGAGGACGCTGCCGTTGCCGAGCTGGCCCTGGGCGTTCTCGCCCCAGGCGCGGACCCAGGGGTCGGTGCCTGCGGCGGCGTGGGCGGAGAGGGAGGGGGCGGCGAGGGTGGTGAGCGCCGCGAGGGCGGTGAGGAGGGTGGTGCGAGTGATGCGTCGGGACGGGGACATGGGTGGGACCTTTCGGGGTTCAGTAGGCGTAGCTGGACTTCCAGGCGGTGGAGGCCGCGACGCGGGTCGTGCCGCTGCCCGGGGGCAGGGCGGTGACCGGGGTGAGGGAGTCGGTCGTGGTGCCGTCACCGAGCTGACCGGAGGAGTTGTCGCCCCAGGCAAGGACGGAGCCGTCGGCGAGGACGGCGAGGGTGTGGCGCCAGCCGCAGGCCAGGTCGGTGATGCCGGCGAGACCGGGGACGGGCACCGGGGTGGTCCGGCTGACGGTGCTGCCGTCGCCGAGCTGGCCCTGGCCGTTGAAGCCCCAGGCGCGTACCTGTCCGTCGGCGAGGACGGCGAAGGAGGCGTAGGCGCCGGAGAAGATCCGGGCGGCCTCCGCCAGGTGCAGGACGTCGACGGGCGCCGGACTGCGCTCGGTGCTGTCGTTGCCCAACTGTCCGTCGGTGTTGTAGCCCCAGGCCTTGACGGTGCCGTCGGCCGTACGGACGAGCGAGTGGTGGCAGCCGGCGGCGACCTCCACGACGTCAGTGAGACCGGGTACCCGTTTCGGCGTGTTCTGGTCGGCCGTGGAGCCGATGCCGAGCTGGCCGGAGGCGTTCCGGCCCCAGGTCCAGACCGTGCCGTCCTCGCGCAGGGCGACCGCGTGGTAGCAGCCGGCGGCGATGTCCTTCACCTTGGTCAGGCTCTGGACGGCGACGGGGCGGGAGCTGGGGTCCGCGGTGCCGCTGCCGTGCTGCCCGAAGTCGTTGGCGCCCCAGGCGAGGACCCGTCCACCGCGCACGGCGTAGGCGAAATGGGCCCCGGCGGCGACTTGGGAGACCTGGGAGAGACCGGCGACGGCGGCAGGGAACGGCCGGCTGCCGCCGGAGGCGTTGCCGTCGCCCAGCTGGCCGTTGCTGTTCCCGCCCCACGACTCGACGGTGCCGTCGTGCAGCAGGGCGACCACGAAGGCGTTGCCGTCGTTGCCACCCCCGGCGGCGAGTTCGCGCACGTCGGCGCGGGCCAGACTCCGGACGTCCGCCCGGGTCTGCTGGGGGAGGACGGAGCCGTTGCCGAGCTGCCCGGAGCCGCTCGCGCCCCAGGCGCGCACCCATGGGTCCCGGGTTTCGGCGTGGGCCGGGGCGGGCCCGGCGAGGGCGAGGAGCACGAGGGCGGCGGCGACAGCCCGTACGTACGGGTACGTCATGGGAGCACCCCGCTCAGTACGCGTACGTCGTGTTGCCGCCCAGGGAGACGGCCACCGCCTTGATCGCCGAGCCCTGGTTGAGGATCTTCACCGACTCGTACCGCGAGACCGTCGTGCCGTTGCCGAGCTGGCCCTCGCCGTTGTGGCCCCAGGTGAAGACGTCGTCCGCGGTGACCGCGACGCCGTGCCGGGCGCCGGCCGCGAGGTGCTGGACTCCTTGCAGGCGCGGGATCTCGACGGGGGCCGTGCGGTTGGTGCGGGAGACGTTGGCGTCGAAGGCCTCGTCGGACTCCAGGAGCTGGCCGTACTGGTTGTTGCCCCAGCCCCAGACGTGGCTGTCGCTCGTCTTCACGTAGTTGTGGTGGGCGCCCGCCTCGATGTCGGAGACCCCCTCGATCCAGTCGACGTCGACGGGGAGGGTCGAGGACTTGGTGGAGGAGTTGCCGAGCTGGCCGTAGAGGTTGTAGCCCCAGGCCTTGACCGTGTCGTCGGCGGTCAGCGCGAGGGCGTGGTGGCAGCCGGCGTCGATCTGCGCGATGTTCTCCAGGCCCACCACCTGCCGGGGTACGGAGCTGGTGGCGCGGTTGCCGGTGCCGAGCTGGCCGTGGATGCCGCGGCCCCAGGCGTACACCTTGCCGTTCTCCAGGAGGGCGAGGCTGAAGTCGCAGCCGGCCGAGATCTGCTTGACCCTGGGCATGCCCTGGACGCGGTCGGGGACGGTCCGGCTGTCGCCCGTGCGGTTGTTGCCGAGCTGGCCGTAGGAGTTGTCCCCCCAGGAGAAGACCTGGCCGGAGCTGTTGAGGGCGAGGGCGTGCTGTCCGCCGGCCGCGATGTCCTCGATGTTGTCGAGGCGGGGGACGGTGGTGGGCACGGCCTGGTTGCTGTTGCCGCCGTTGCCGAGCTGGCCCGAGGAGTTGTGGCCCCAGGACTTGACCGTCTTGTCCGTCCGGGCGAGGACGAAGGAGTCGGACGAGGAGGTGCCGCCCGCCGAGACCTGGTCGACGTCGCCGCGGAAGAGGCTGGTGACGGAGGACGGGCTGAGGCTGTCGGTCAGGGTGCCGTTGCCGAGCTGGCCGGTGCGGCCCGCGCCCCAGCTCAGTACGGTCGGGTTCCCTTCGTTGGCGGTCGCGGCGGGGGCAAGGGCCGGTACGGCGGTGAGGGCGGCGGCCGCCGTGAGGAGGGCGGCGGCGAGCGGCCGGCCGCGCAGCGCGGCGGGTACGGAGCGGGGCGCGCGCAGCAGGGTGGATACGGGATGGGGGGCGCGCAGCGGCGTGCGTGCGGGATCGCGTCGTGAACGGGACATGGCTCTGCTCTCCTTCGAGGGGGACAAACGGGAGCGCGGCGTCCGGCGGGTGCCGTCCGCGTCCGCGGGGGTGGCGGAGGCGTACGGGGGCCGGGCGCGGGTCATGCGAACACGGAGTGCCGGGCCTTGGGCATGGGACGCCCACGGCCGGTGCGACGGCCGGGACAGGCCGTCGGGCACATGAGCAGACTTACCGAAAATGATCACCACAGCGAGTTGGATCCGCTGAAACACCCGTCTGACGGACGCCCGTTCGGGGCGGCGATCGGGGGGCGCATTCGCCCGCCGTGCGCGCCGCTGGGGGATTCCGGCGGGTCGCTCCGGCGGGCCGCCGAACGGCGGCGGCCGGGGGAGTGAGGGGCCCGGCCGCGTACGGTCGCCCGCCCGCTCGCGTACGCCCCCGATTCCCTACGAACGGGTGGACCGGCGGGCCCCGGCGGCGGCCCGCGAACTCCCCGCCGCCACCCCCTCCGAGGGGTGTCGAGTGCGCTCCGCCGAAGCGGTGAGCGCGCCCGGGCGAGCGCGCCGCACCGTGTGTCCTGTCGTGGCGCCGGGGCCCCGCCGGTTAGCGTCGGAAGGCGCTCGGTGATCTTGAGGACAGTCCCCTGTCCGCCCCTGGCGTCCCCTTCCGAGCGCACCAACTCACCTCGTCCCCAAGGGAGTTTCCCCATGCCCGTGTCGAAGGCTTCGCCGCGCCGTGCGCTGAGCGCCGCCGTCCTCGCCTCCGCTCTCGCCTCCGTCCTCGCCCTCACCCTGGCCCCCGTCGCGTACGGCGCCGAGTGCCAGCCGGACGACCAGGCCTGTCTGGACAAGGAGAACAACGCCGAAGAGGCGAAGAAGATCAAGGAGCAGCAGAAGAAGACCCAGGAGGCTGCCGGTCAGGCCGACAAGGACATCGAGAAGATTGGCAAGGACCTGAAGGAATGCCCGCCCGAATCCAGCTCCTGCATGGAGAAGCTGGCCGGCAAGGGAGGCCGTGAGGAGGACGGGTTCAAGGACATGAGCGACACCATCTCCACGAACAAGCCGGAGCCCGCCGACAACGCCGCGCAGGCCGTCACGTCCACCTGCGCCGCCTTCCCCGCCTCCCTCCCGCAGGGGTCGAGCGATCCGGGGCAGTCCCCCTTCCCGGCTTCGCAGCTCTGCTCGCTGCTCGGCTCCTGACTCCTCTCCTCCCCGCCTCCCGCGCTTTCCCCTCGAAGCACCCTCGAAAGGGGTTCCTCGTCATGTCTCCGCGCCGTCCCCGCGCCGCCCGCCTGTCCGCCCTCGCCCTCGGGCTCGGACTCACCGCGCCCCTCGCGCTCCTCGCCCCGCCCGCCGTCGCCGAGGAGGCGCCCGGCGAGATCCCGACCCCTCCCGTCGCCCGAGCCGTCACCGCCGACGGCCGGCAGGCGAGGATCGCCGACGTCCTGGAGTACTGCGGGACGAAGCGCGCGGCCTGCTCGTTCACGATCGACCCCAAGCGCGACCGCGAGTACGCCACCGCCGTCAAGTCGCTCGGCAACGCGGTCGTCAACTGCACCACGAGCGACATGGGCGTCGACCGCACGGTCACCCTGCGGACCAGCAGCACCGACAACATCGGCGGCGAGATCTCCGGCAAGATCACCGCAGAGGGCACGGTCGCCGCATCCGGCGAGGTCACCACCAACCTCTCCAACGACATCACCAGCGAGAACAAGACGCCCAACCTCAAGGACGGTCCGACCTCGACGAACGGCACCAAGACCACCGTCGCGGGCGGCGGCAAGGTGGCCGGCTCGCTGAGCGCGAAGCTCGCCTTCGAGGCGGCCTTCAAGGCCACCTACTCCAAGTCCTGGACGACCGAGAACACCGAGGCGACGGTCTACAAGACCACCGTCAAGCCGTACGACATGCTCGTCTTCGGCGCCAGCGCCTCCATGCGGCGCGTGGTCGGCGACCTCGTCACGGACACCGGGCGGAAGATCCTCAACGTGAGCGTGGACAGCCCCTCCATGGTCAACAGCAGCACGTTCGTCGCCCAGACGTACGCCGTCCCCGACAAGCTCTGCGGCCGCAAGCGCCCGGCGGGTGACACCGCGGGCGACGGCGACAACACCTCCCCGCCGCCCGGCGGGCTGCGCTCCGTGGGCTCCGTGGGCTCCGTGGGCTCCGTGGGCTCCGTACGCGAGGTGCGTGAGGTGCGTGAGGTGCGTGAGGTGCCGGCCGCCCGGGCGGTCCCGCCGGGTGCCGAGCCGAAGCGCGAAGTCGTCTTGTCGTCCCACGGTTCCTGAATCCGGAGGAGTTCCCCGCCATGAACCGCTCACTGTCGTCCGCGTTCGCCGTGCTCGGTGCCGCCGGACTGCTGCTCCCTGTCGCCTCCCCGTCCTCCGCGGCCGTCCCCGCCGCGCAGGCCGCCCCCTCCGAGCAGGCCGTCTCCGTCCTCAACGGCGACTTCGCCGACCCCGTCATGCGGGGCGACGGCCCCACCACCGTCGGCATCGACTTCTGGACCGGCCTCAACCAGCGTTACTCGCCCACCGCTTCGGGCCGAACCGACGGATCCCACGGCGTCGCCCTCCAGAAGGACGGCAACACCCTCCAGCAGCGGCTGCGCGGAGTCCGTGCGGGGGCCAAGGTCACCGTCACCTACGAGGACAGCCCCGCCGTCTCCAAGGAGTGCACCGGCGAACAGGTCGTCAACGGCCAGCCGTACGCGGTCACCGGCTCCGGCGGCTCCGTCCGCGAGGTCACCACCGCCGGGGACCCCGACCGTACGAAGGGCACGCCCGGGACCGGCCAGTGGACCGGCCGCAGCTACGAGTTCACCGCCGGGGAGAACGAGCCGCTGCTCACCTTCACCAGCCGGGTCACCGACTCCCGTACACACGTGACCTGTTCACCGATGATCGCCCGCATTCGGGCGGTCGAGGTGCCGCCGGCCCTCGACAAGACCGTCGACAAGACGGCGCTCGGCACCTCGGAGGCGTACAAGGGCAACGACCGGGAGAGCACCCTCCACAACGCGGCGGCCGCCTGCAACGGGGAGAACTCCTGCACCTTCCGGCCGGACACCCGCATGTCCTTCCGGTACTACGACCGGGCACGGGTCGTCGGCGAGGCGTACATCAACTGCACCCGCAACACGCTGGAGCACTCCCGGCTGCTCTCCTACTCCGAGCGTGGCCACGACAGCATCGCCCAGACGTACGCCGCCGCGAACCTCCCGCTCAACGAGGTGGCCAAGCTGCCCACTTCCGGGGTGCGGGCGGAGGACGAGAAGCGGATCAAGGAGCGGCCCATGGCCACCCAGTTCGCCCTCGCCTACGAGCGGGGCTGGCAGCGGCCCTGGCAGTGGTTCAGCAGTGACGAGCGGACCGTCGTGGAGCGGATCCAGCCCGGCGAGGTCAGTTGGGTCGAGCTCCAGCCGAGCCGCGAGCGGGTCGAGGGCTGGTTCGTCAGCAAGAAGGACGACTACCGGATGCACGCCGTGATCGACGCCCCCTCCCGGGCAGTCCCCGACCGGCTGCTCCAGCGCACCGGGCCCATGTCCGAGGCGGAGAAGCAGCGTTGTGCCGCCGCCCGGCCCATGACCACCACGCCGGTGGGCGCGGACGCGCCCGCGAGCACCAGCGACAAGGGCCTCCTGAAGACCTCCGCACCGACGGCCACCACCGCGCGGTCCGTGCACCGGAGCATGTCGCTGAACTGACCCCGTGACGGGTTCCGTAGCGCCGGGGCGTCGCGGCGCTACGGAACCCCGAACCCTCCAAGGCGGTGTGGGCCGTGAGGGCGGGATCCCGGCCGTAAGGTCCCGAGGACTGCTCCGTACGCCACGGACCAGCACCGGACGGCCGGGAGGAACACCCCGTGGAATTCGGCGTCAATCTGCCCAACTACGGGCCCGAGGCCACCCCCGACGCCCTCGCCGACTGGGCGCTGCGGGTCGAGGCGCTGGGCTTCCACTACGCCATGGTCTCCGACCACGTGGCGCTCACGCCCGACGTGCAGAACCTCTTCCCCGCCCCGTTCTACGACCCCTTCGCGACCCTCGCCTGGCTCGCCGGGATCACCAGGACCGTGGGGCTCGGCACGACCGTGACGATCCTCCCGTACCGGCACCCCGTGCACACCGCCCGCGTCGCCGCCAACATCGACCGGTTCAGCAACGGCCGGCTGGTCTTCGGCGCGGCGGCGGGCTGGGCCGCCCGGGAGTTCGCCGTCCTCGACGTCCCGTACCGCGAGCGCGGAGCGATCAGCGACGAGTACCTCGCGGCCATCAAGGCCTGCTGGGCCGACGAGGTCGCCTCCTTCGAGGGCGCCCACGTCTCCTTCCGCGAGGTCCACACCGGGCCCCTGCCCGTCCAGCGCCCCGGACCGCCCGTCTGGGTCGGCGGGCACAGCCGCCGCGCGCTCCGCCGGGCCGTCCGCCTAGGCGACGCCTGGCACCCGACCTCCGTCTCCGGCGACTGGCTCCTCGGCGTCGGCCTGCCCGCGCTCCACCAGGTCGCCGAGGAAGAGGAGCTGTCCGTCCCCGACCTCTGCCCCCGGATCAAACTCCGGGTCACGGAAGGACCGTTGGGCCCCGGCCGCCTCCTCGGAGAGGGCACGCGGGAGCAGATCGCGGACGACCTCGGGCTGCTCCAGGACCTGGGCGCGCGGGCCGTCGTCCTCGACCCCACCTACCCGGGCGAGCGGCGGGAGGACGGGCGCACCGCGCGGGACCTCGACGTGCTGGAGGCGCTGGTGAAGGAGGTCATCGACGTGGAGGCCGGCTGCGTACGATGACCGCGAAGGGGGAGGGGAGCGGGACGTGGCCGATCCGGATCTGCGCAAGCTGCGGGTGCTGAGGGAGCTCAGCGAACGCGGCACGGTCAGCGCGGCCGCCCAGGCCCTCCACCTCACCCCGCAGGCCGTCTCGCAGCAGATCAGCGCCCTGGCCCGGGATTTGGGAGTCCCCCTCACCGAACCGTCCGGGCGCAGACTCCGGCTCACCGGCGAAGCGCGGATCGTCCTCCGGCACGCCGACGCCGTCTTCACCCAGGTCGAGCGGATGCGCGCGGAGCTCGCCGCGCACCGGAGCGGCGAGCGCGGCGACGTGGCGGTGGCCGGCTTCTCCACCACCCTCTCGGCGCTGATCCTGCCCGCCGTGGCCCGGCTGCGGGAGACCCGGCCGCTGCTGCGCACCTCCCTCGCCGAGGTCGACCCGCCGGAGAGCTTCGCCCTCCTGCACCGCGGGCAGACCGACGTCGTCATCTCCGCCGACACCGCGCTGCACCCGGGCCCGGCAGGCGAGGACGGCCGTCTCGACGCACGCTTCCACCGGGTCGCGCTCTGCGAGGACCCCTTCGACATCGCCCTGCCCGACGGGCACCCGCTCCTCGACAGCCCCCGCCTCGTCCTCGCCGACCTCGCCCAGGAGACGTGGATCTTCGCCACGACCGGGATGTGCCACGACATCGGCGTCGCCGCCTGCGCGGCGGCCGGGTTCACCCCGCGGGCCTCGCACGCCATCGGCGACTGGGACGCCACGCTCGCGGCGGTCCGGCTCGGACTCGGCGTCGCGTTGGTGCCCCGGACGGCCAGGCCGGCGCCCCGGCCCGAGGTGACGGTGCGCGCGTTCAGCGAGGGGGCGCCGTCGCGCACGGTCTTCGCGGCCGTACGGGAGGGCAGCCAGACCTCGCCCGAGATCGCCGCCGTCTTGGACGCGCTGCGCACGGTGGCCAGGGCGGCCGTCGCGGGCTGAGCCGCCGACCCGCCATGGTTCGTGGACGGTACCGTCCACCGGACGTTGCTGGACCCCGCCCGGACGCGGGAGCGAGGCTCGTTCCCGTACGGCGGAGAGCTCCTCACCCTTTCAAGAGAGCTCCGCGAGCCCCTCATTCAGAGCGGGAACACGCCCATCCAGAGCGGGAACAGCCATGCCCAGAGCGGGAACAGCCATGTCCAGAGCGGGAACAACCATGTCCAGAGCCGCCGCCGCGCGGCTGGCCGCGCTGAGCCTCGTCTGGGGCTCCGTCTTCCTCTGGATCAAGATCGCGGGGTACGGATTCTCCCCCGTGCAGATGGTCCTGATCCGGCTCGCGCTCGGGGCCGTCGTGATCCTCTCCCTGGGATACGCCAAGGGGCTCAGGCTCCCCAAGGAGCCAGCGATATGGGGGCATTTGACCGTCGCCGCGCTGCTCGGCAACGCCGTGCCGTGGACCCTGTACGCCGAAGGGGAGATCGCCGGCTCCAGCAGCGTGGCCGCCGTGGTCAACGGCAGCGCGCCGATCTGGACCCTGGCGGCGGCCCTGCTGCTCGGTCAGGAGAAGCGGGTCTCCGGCGTCCGGGCGGGCGGCGTGCTCCTCGGCCTCGGGGGCACGGCGCTCATCGCGTCGCCGTGGAACTCGGCCTCAACCGGGACGGGTTGGAGCATCCTCTGCTTCGTCCTCGGCTCGGTCAGCTTCGGCGCCAGTTTCGCGTACATGGGCAAGTTCCTCGTGGGCAGGGGCGTTCCCCCGCTCATGCTGGCCGGCGGACAGCTGGGCGCGGCCACCGTCCTGCTGCTCGCGGCCTTCCCGTTCCTGGGCCTTCAGGCCGTTACCTGGCGCGCCGACTCGGTGATCTCCGTGCTCGTCCTGGGCGTGGTCTGCACCGGATTCGCCGCCCTCCTCAACTTCGAGCTGATCATCGAGGACGGGCCCGCGGTGGCCTCCACCGTCACGTACCTGATGACCGCCGTGGCCGTCGTCCTGGGCGCCGTGGTGCTGCACGAGCCGCTCGGCTGGACGGTGTGGCTCGGGGCGGTCGCGGTGCTCGCCGCCACCGGTCTGCTCCGCCGCCGCCCGCAACATGCCGTTCATTCACCGGCCGGTGGGCCGGTGGTAGCGTCGAAAACGGAAACGTCGTGATGTATGGGGGAGTTGCGCGTGCCTTTCGTGGTCGAACTCGTTTTCCGTGGAAGTGAGACGGACCGGTCGAGTTTCGGCGAGGCGCACCGGACGTACTGGAAGAGCATGGCCGCGCGCGGAATCCTCCTCGTGGGCGGCCCGTGGCGGGACGGCGCGGGAGAGCTCCTCGTCTGCGAGGCCCGCGACCGCCGGACGCTCTTACGGATCCTCCACGCCGATCCGTACGCGCGCGCCCAGCTCGTCGGCGAGCCGCGGATCCGGGAGTGGAACGCCGTGCTGGGGCACGCGGCGCCGGGGCGACCGGGACAGCCGGGGCAACCGGCGCAGCTCGGGAGGCCGGGTCAGCCGGGGCGCGCTGCGCTCGCCCCTCGTGAGTGCTCCCGGCGGACGCCCGTCGCGGCCCTGACCGCCCATGAGCGGCGCATCGTCACGATGATCCTCGACGGCCTCACCAACAAGCAGATCGCCGCGTACTTCACGGTGTCGACCCGGGCCGTGGAGCTCCACATCACCCGTATCTACCGCAAGCTCGACATCCGGCGGCGACCCCAACTGGCCTCCGCCATCGACCGGTTCGCGTCGCCCCGCGCCTGCTGAGCGCCGCGGGGCTCAGGACTCCAGATAGCGCAGCACGGCCAGGATCCGGCGGCTGTAGCCGTCGGCCCTGTGCAGCTCCAGCTTGTCGAAGACGGCGTTGAGGTACTTCTCCACCGCGCTGAGGGACAGGTGCAGCTGCCGCGCGATGGCGGCGTTCGTGTACCCCTGGGCCAGGACCTCCAGGACCTCGCGCTCGCGCGGGGTCAGCCGGGCCAGCGGGTCGCCGTGCGTGCTGCGGACGACCAGCTGCCGCACGACCTCCGGGTCGATCGCCGCCCCGCCCTCGTGGACCCGCTCCAGCGCGTCGAGGAACTCCTCAACCTGCCCCACCCGGTCCTTGAGCAGATAGCCGACCCGCTCCGCCCCGGCGGCCAGCAGCCGGGCCGCGTAGCTCCGCTCGACGTGCTGCGAGAGAACGAGGACACCCGTCTCCGGCCACCGTTCGCGGATCTCCACGGCCGCCCGCAGCCCCTCGTCGGTGTGCGTCGGGGGCATCCGGATGTCGACGACCGCGACGTCCGGGCGCAGCGCCCCGACCTCCGCGACCAGGGTCACGGCGTCGCCGAGCGCGGCCACGACCTCGTGACCCTCCTCGGTGAGCAGACGGACGAGCCCCTCCCTCAGCAGGGTCGAGTCCTCGGCAAGGATCACGCGCACGGCAGCTCCGCGACAAGAGTGGTGGGTCCCCCGAGGGGGCTGTCGACACGCAGGACGCCGTCGAGTGCGGCGACCCGGCTCCGCAGACCGGTCAGCCCGCTGCCGGCCGGATCGGCGCCGCCCCGCCCGTCGTCCTCGATCCGCAGCGTGAGCAGCGGTCCTTCGGGCGGGCCGCCCAGCGAGACGTGGACGGAGACGGCGGAGGCGGACGCGTGCTTGGCGGCGTTCGTGACGGCCTCGGAGACGACGAAGTAGGCGGCCGTCTCCACGGGCCGGGGCAGCGGCCCGGCGACCTCGAACCGGATGCGCAGCGGGACGGAACACCGCTGAGCCACCCCGCCCAACGCCTCTTCGAGGCCCAGGCTGTCCAGCGCGGACGGGTACACCCGCCAGGCCACGTCCCGCAGTTCGGCCAGCACGTCCCCGGCCTCCCCGTGCGCCTGGAGGAGCAGCGCGTCCGCCTGCTCCGGGTCGCGGTCCCGGCTCCGGCGCGCCCGACCGAGCAGCATGGCGAGCGCCACGAGCCGCTGCTGCACGCCGTCGTGGAGATCGCGCTCGATGCGGCGGCGTTCGGCGTCCACGGCCTGCACGACGGCGGCCCGGCTGACGGCGAGTTCGTCGATCCGGCGCCGCAGCAGCTCGCTCTCGGAGGGCCCGAAGCACTCGCGGGCGAGCCGGGCGTCCAGGGCGGTCAGCGCGTACAGGCCCTGGAGGTCGAGGAAGAGCAGGACACCGCCGAGGAGCAGCTGGGCGAACAGCTCCCCCCAGCCGAGCGTGCCGCGCACGACGCCCCCGACGAGCAGCCCGGCCAGGACGGCGCCGAAGCCGAGGAGCCCGACGACGATCCCGAACACCACGCCCGTCCAGGAGCGGACCGCGAGATAGCGCAGGAGCCGCCGGTCGGAGACCGTGTACGGGGCGGGGAACCGGTCCCCGAAGAAGGCGGAGCGGCGGCCCCGCTCCAGCTCCGCGAGGCGCCGCGCGCCGGCCGTCAGGAGCTCACGGGCGCGCGGCCGGGTGCGGGGCCACAGGAGGAAGGGCCCGAGGGCGATCCCGGAGACGAGGAAGAACAGGACGCCGAGCAGGGCGGTCGGAACGCCGAGGAGGGAACCGGCGAGCCGGCGGGCCGATCCGGGCCCCACCGGGTCTCCCCGCTCGTCTGATCGTTCGTCACCCGGCACGGTTCCCGAGGCTAGTCGCGGCCCCGGGCCCGTACAAGATCGTCCGGACGGGAGGTGCTCGCCGGTCACGAGGTGCGGCGGTGCTGGGTGGCGCGTCCGCGCCCCCGGAGACGTACGGCCAGGTACGCGGCCAGGGCCACGACCGCGAGCACCAGGACGGCCTTGGACAGCACGCCTACGTACCCCTCGACCAGGTCCCAGCGGTCCCCGAGCCAGTAACCGGCCAGCACGAGCACGCTGTTCCAGACGAGGCTGCCGACCGTCGTGAGGAGGAGGAAGACGGGCAGCGGCATCCGCTCGACGCCCGCCGGCACGGAGATCAGACTCCGGAAGATCGGCACCATCCGTCCCAGGAGCACCGCCTTGGTGCCGTGCCGTGCGAACCACGCCTCGGTGCGCTCCAGGTCGGAGACCTTCACCAAGGGCAGCCGCGCCCAGAGCGCGTGCATGCGCCGCCGCCCGAACAGCGCGCCGATCCAGTAGAGGGCCACGGCCCCGACCACCGAGCCCAGGGTCGTCCAGAACAGCGCGGAGGCCAGGCTGATCACCCCCTGCCCGGCGGCGAAGCCGGTCAGCGGCAGGATCACCTCGCTGGGCAGCGGCGGGAACAGGTTCTCCAGCGCGATGGCGAGCCCCGCGCCGGGCCCGCCCATCGTGTCGACGAGCCCGGCGGCCCACCCGGCGACACCGTCGGCGGGTTCCTGGGCGGCCTGGGCCAGCAGCAGCTGGTGGGTGAGCGGCATGGCGGGTCTCCAAGCGGCGAGGGAGGCGCCGGGGCGGTCTCCCCGGCACATCCCCAACCTAGAAATCCCAGCTCAGAACCGGTATGGGGCTTCCCACCCGGCTTCCTGCGGAAAACCGCAGGGTCGTCACTCCGGCCGGAACGGTCCGTCGAGCGCCGCCCACTGGAGCAGCATGATCGTCTTGGCGTCGGCGATCCGGCCGTCGCGGACCATGGCAAGCGCCTCGGCGAAGGGGAGCTCCACGGTCGTGATGTCCTCGCCCTCGGCGGCGATTCCGCCGCCACCGCCGGAGAAGTCCGCCGTCTCGTACGGGGCGGCGAAGAAGTGCAGCCGCTCGGTGACCGAGCCGGGGCTCATGTAGACGTCGAAGACGTGCTCCGCGGCCCCGATGGTGTGCCCGGTCTCCTCGGCGGCCTCCCGGCGGATCGCCTCCTCCGGCCTGTCGCCGTCCAGGAGCCCGGCGGCGGTTTCGATGAGCATGCCGTCGGGGTGCCCGTTGACGTAGGCGGGGAGCCGGAACTGACGGGTCAGCAGGACCGTACGGCGTGCGGTGTTGTGGAGCAGGACGGTCGCGCCGTCCCCGCGGTCGTGGGTCTCGCGCTGCTCCCGGCTCCAGTGCCCGTCGCTGTGCCGGTAGTCGAAGGTGGTCTTGCGCAGGACGTACCAGTCGCAGGACAGCACCTCCACGTCGAGGATCCGCACGCGCGGGTTGCCGGTCAGGTCGCGGCCCTGCCGGTCGAGACCGGTGCGGCCCCGGCGGTCCGGGGTGTCGATGCCGGCGGTCATCGGGCGGCGGCTGGGACGACGGCCGGGACGGCGGCGAGGGAACCGTAGACGTCCTTGCCCTGCTCACGGGCCTGGGCGACCATCATGTCCGCTCCCTCCGACGGGCCGCCGATCCGCAGGACCGCGTCGCAGCGGGAGAGCAGCCGCTCGGCGACCGGGTGGAAGATCTCCTGGAAGAGCGCGTCGCCGGGGCGGGCGCTGCCGGCGGTCTCCAGGAGCGGGAGGGCGAGGGCCTCGCCGGTGACGGGCAGGTGCCCGGCGCGGAAGAGGACGAGCGCGGCCTCGTTCATGGCCCGGACGTTGGCTTCGAGCTTGCAGGGGTCGTCGCCGGTGCCCGAGCGGTAGGGGCCGGCGACGAGGATCATCAGCGGGCGGGGAACGGTGGTCACGAACGGCACTCCTCGGTACGTGTACGGGCACGGGTACGTGGCGGTGTACGGGTACGTGGATGCGTACGGGTACGGGTACGGGTACGGGTACGTGGACGTGGGCGGATACGCATACAGATGTGGTGCGCGGTTTCAGGCCAGCCGGACGTCGACGCCCGCGTCCCGCAGCGCCTCCAGGGTCTGGGGGCCACCGGGGTGCGTGGCGGCGTCCTCGGCGGCCCGGTCGGTGACGAAGTGGTGCGCGGCGTCGAGCGGGGCGACCCGGCTGAAGGCCCGTACCCCGAGCTTGGTGGCGTCCGCCACCGAGACCGTGCGCGCGGCCCGGGCGAGCCCGGCCTGCTTCACGGCCGCGTCGTCCAGGGAGAACTCCGACCAGCCGTGCTCGGCGTGCACCCCGCCGATGGACATCACGAAACAGTCGAAGGCCAGCGACTCCAGCGTGCGCAGGGCGAGCGGGCCGACGAGCGAGCGCTCGCCGGGCCGGGAACGGCCGCCGACGACCAGGAGGTCGATCCCGGGCCTGTCGGCCAGGACCACCGCCGCCTGGATGCTGAGCACGGCGACCGTCAGCGGGCCGCGGGCGGCGAGGTGCTCGGCGACGTGCACGGTCGTGGTCCCCGCGTCCAAGAGGACGCGCGAACCCGGCTCCACCAGCGCCGCCGCGGCCGCGCCCAGCCGGTCCTTGGTCGCGGCCTGCCACGGCTCCCGCGCCGAGAAGCCGGCCTGCTCGTCCCGTACGCGCGTGGCGACGGCACCGCCGTGCACCCGGCGCACGAGTCCCTGACGCTCCAGCGCGTCGAGATCCCTGCGCACGGTCATTTCCGATACGCCCAGTCGATGGGAGAGCTCCGACACGGAAACCCGGTCGGAGCCCTGCACCAATCGCAGGGTCAGGTCCAGACGATTGGCGACACCCATGACTCATTTCTACCACGAGGATGTGAGAACGAACATCGTCATGTGTGAACGGTTCGAAGGGTGGCTTGATGAGAACCAGCGGGGGCACTCCCGGGAGCGCCTACCCTGGTCACCATGACCAGCAGCAGCGACCGGAGTCCCGCAGTGAGTGTTGAAGGATCCAAGACCTACGAGGTCCGCACCTACGGGTGCCAGATGAACGTGCACGACTCCGAGCGGCTCTCCGGTCTGCTGGAAGAGGCGGGTTACGTCAAGGCCCCCAGCGGCTCCGACGGCGACGCCGACGTCGTGGTCTTCAACACCTGCGCGGTCCGCGAGAACGCCGACAACAAGCTGTACGGCAACCTCGGCCGGCTCGCCCCGATGAAGACCACGCGCCCCGGCATGCAGATCGCCGTCGGCGGCTGTCTCGCGCAGAAGGACCGCGACACCATCGTCAAGAGGGCCCCCTGGGTCGACGTGGTCTTCGGTACGCACAACATCGGCAAGCTGCCGGTGCTCCTGGAGCGCGCCCGCATCCAGGAGGAGGCGCAGATCGAGATCGCCGAGTCCCTCGAGGCCTTCCCCTCGACGCTGCCGACGCGCCGAGAGTCCGCCTACGCCGCCTGGGTGTCGATCTCCGTCGGCTGCAACAACACCTGCACCTTCTGCATCGTCCCGGCGCTGCGCGGCAAGGAGGAGGACCGCCGTCCCGGCGACATCCTCGCCGAGATCGAGGCCCTGGTCGCCGAGGGCGTCTCCGAGATCACCCTGCTCGGCCAGAACGTCAACGCGTACGGATCGGACCTGGGGGACCGCGAGGCCTTCTCGAAGCTGCTGCGGGCCTGCGGGCAGATCGAGGGCCTGGAGCGGGTCCGCTTCACCTCCCCGCACCCCCGCGACTTCACCGACGACGTGATCGCGGCCATGGCCGAGACCCCGAACGTCATGCCGCAGCTGCACATGCCGCTCCAGTCCGGTTCGGACTCGATCCTCCGCGCGATGCGCCGCTCGTACCGGCAGGAGCGTTTCCTCGGGATCATCGAGAAGGTCCGCGCGGCCATCCCGCACGCCGCCATCTCCACCGACATCATCGTGGGCTTCCCCGGCGAGACCGAGGAGGACTTCGAGCAGACGATGCACACCGTCCGCGAGGCCCGCTTCGCGAACGCCTTCACCTTCCAGTACTCCAAGCGCCCCGGCACCCCGGCCGCCGACATGGACGGCCAGATCCCCAAGGACGTCGTGCAGGAGCGCTACATGCGCCTCGTCGCGCTCCAGGAGGAGATCTCCTGGGAGGAGAACAAGAAGCAGGTCGGCCGCACCCTGGAGGTCATGGTTGCCGAGGGCGAGGGCCGCAAGGACGGCGCCACGCTCCGCCTCTCCGGCCGCGCCCCCGACAACCGCCTCGTCCACTTCACCAAGCCGGAGCAGGACGTCCGGCCCGGCGACGTCGTGATCGTCGAGATCACCTACGCCGCCCCGCACCACCTGCTCGCCGAGGGCCCGACGACGTCGGTACGCCGTACCCGCGCGGGCGACGCCTGGGAGAAGCGCACCACGGCGGCCGCGGCGAAGCCGGCGGGCGTCCTGCTCGGCCTCCCGAAGATCGGCGTCCCGGAGCCCCTCCCGGTCGCCGACGCACCGGCCTGCGGGAGCCACTGACACCCCGGGGGCGGTGACGCGGGCGTAGCCGCGCGAAGCGCGGTGACGGGGGCGCGGCTACGGCTGCGCAGTGCCGTGACGCGGGCGCGGGCACGGTCGCGCAGTGCGGTGACGAAGGCGCGGCTACGGTCGCGCAGTAGGGTGCGGATCATGCTTGTCGCCGCAGCCGTCTGCCCCTGCCCGCCGCTCCTCCTGCCCGAGGTCGCGACCGGCGCCGCCCCCGAGCTGGACGCCGCGCGCACCGCCTGCGCCGACGCCGTCGGACTGCTCGCCGCCTCGCGCCCCGACCGGCTGTACGTCGTCGGGCCCGTCGCCGAGGGCGCCGCCGGCGTCTTCCCGGCCGGTTCGACGGGCTCCTTCGCCGGCTTCGGGGTCGACCTCTCCGTACGGCTCGGCGACGGGCCCGCCGCCGCCCGCCCGCTGCCCGCGAGCCTCGCCGTCGGCGCCTGGCTGCTCGGCCGCGCCGACTGGGCCGACGCGCCCGTCGAGGGCCGGGGCGTGGACGAGCGGGAGGCGGCCGGGGCCTGCGCCGCGACCGGCCGTGAACTCGCCGCCTCCGCCGAGCGGGTCGCCCTGCTCGTGATGGGCGACGGCAGCGCCTGCCGGACCGTGAAGGCGCCCGGCTACCTGGACGAGCGGGCGGCCGGCTTCGACGCGGAGGCCGCCCGCGCGCTGGGCACGGCCGACGTGGCCGCGCTGCTCGCGCTGGACGAGGAGCTCGCGTACGAGCTGAAGGCGGCCGGCCGCGCGCCCTGGCAGGTCCTGGCGGGCGCCGCCGAGGGCGCGGGGCTCGAAGGCCGGCTCCTCCACGAGGACGCCCCGTACGGCGTGGAGTACGTCGTCGCCGCCTGGTCCTGACGCAGCGGCAGCACGGACGGCGGAAGAGCCGCAGGAGAGCAGCAGTGCCGTGGAAGAGCGGCAGAAGAACGGCGGACGGCCGCGGAGCGCGATGCTCCGCGGCCGTCCGCCGTGCGGAGGGACTGTGATGTGCGGGTGACGCCGGCCGTCAGGCGGTCGGCGGCGGGGTCGTGCCGCCGCTCCCGGGCGTGTCGTCGTCCTTGTGGCCGATCCGGTCCAGCGCGTCCTTGGCCTTGCCCGTACCGGACTGGATCTTGTCGCTGTACTTGCCCTTGGTCTTCTCGTCGACCAGCTTCGCCGCCTTGTCGAGGCCGTGGTCGATCTTCTCCCCGTGCTGCTGCGCGAGGTCGGCCACCTTGTCCTTGGCCGGGGTGAGCTTGGCCTTCAGCGAATCCAGGAGACCCATGGGGCACCTTCCCTCCGCGGACCCCCTCGGGGTCCGTACTCCGTGTCCTGCCCCCAGGACCCCGGGGGCCTACTTGCGGGCGCCTTCGCCTGCCTCGTTGTCCGCGGCGGCCTCGGCCGACTGCTGCTTCGGGATCTCCACGACCTCGGAGGCGACCGCTCCGGCCGCCTCCTCGTCCGTGCCGAGCCCTTCCGCGGCGTCCGCATCGTCCGCGGCGTCGTCGGCGTCGGCCTTGGCCGTGGCCTCGACGACGTCAGCGGCACCGGTATCGGTATCGGTACCGGCCCCGACCTCGACCCGGACCTCGGCTCCGGCCTCGGACTCCACCGTGATCTCGGTCTCGGTGCGGCTCTCCGCCCCGGCCTCCGTCACGTCGTCAACCGGCGTCCCGGCGACCCCGGTCTCCTCCGACGAGGCCTCGACCACATCCTTCTTCTTACGGCGAAACACTGCAAAAACGCCCATATTCACTCCATAGCGTACTCGGATGGGAGGGGCTCGGCGGCGATCGACGGCCGGAACCTCGCAACAGGCAACGAAGCCGGATGGGGGTCGTCACGTAGCTCATTCGGGGACGGGTCGGGAGGTTTGCGAGACTGGTGCGGTGAGAAGCGCAGCTCCCGCCCCGCGGGTCATCGCCGTCGTCGGTCCCACTGCGGCCGGAAAGTCCGATCTGGGCGTATTTCTGGCCCAACAGCTCGGCGGCGAGGTCGTCAACGCCGACTCGATGCAGCTCTACCGGGGGATGGACATCGGGACCGCCAAACTGACGATGGAGGAACGGGACGGCGTCCCGCACCACCTCCTCGACATCTGGGACGTGACGGAGGCCGCCAGCGTCGCCGAGTACCAGCGCCTGGCCCGCGCCGAGATCGACCGGCTGCTCGCCGCGGGCCGCACCCCGGTCCTCGTCGGCGGCTCAGGCCTGTACGTACGGGGGGCCGTCGACGCCCTGGAGTTCCCCGGCACCGACCCCGCCGTCCGGGCCCGGCTGGAGGCCGAACTGGAAGAGCGCGGCTCCGGCGTCCTGCACGCCCGGCTCGCCGAGGCCGACCCCGAGGCGGCCCGCGCGATCCTGCCCAGCAACGGACGCCGCATCGTCCGCGCGCTCGAGGTCATCGAGATCACGGGCAAGCCCTTCACCGCCAACCTGCCCGGCCCCGACTCCGTCTACGACACCGTCCAGATCGGCGTCGACGTCGCCCGCCCCGAGCTGGACGAGCGGATCGCCGCGCGCGTGGACCGCATGTGGGAGGCCGGCCTCGTCGACGAGGTGCGCACCCTGGAGGCCCAGGGCCTGCGCGAGGGCCGCACCGCCGCCCGCGCCCTCGGCTACCAGCAGGTGCTCGCCGCGCTCGCGGGGGAGTGCACCGAGGACGAGGCGCGCGCGGAGACCGTGCGCGCCACCAAGCGCTTCGCCCGCCGCCAGGACTCCTGGTTCCGCCGCGACCCGCGCGTCCACTGGCTCAGCGGAGCCGCCGATCACCGCGGGGAACTCCCGCGGGAGGCGCTGTCGTTGGTCGAACGAGCGGTTACAGCCTGATCACGTGATGGCATCGGGACGCCCTGCTCGTCATGGAGGCGGTCGCGAGCGTGCCATCATCGAGCATCGATCGACCAAGTGGAGTCCGAGTGGGGAGGGCGCGTGGCGATGGAGGCCGGCCCTCGCGACAGAGAACAGCAGGAAGCGGTCCTGGGCGACTCGACGGGCGAAGCCCAGGTCGGGGCCCCGGGCCTGACACCGGACGGTCCTGACGACGCGGAAGGCACCGCCGTCGAGGTGGACGCCGACGAGGTCGAGGTCGAGCTCAGGCCGCAGCGACGCCTGCGGATCTGGCAGATCGCCCCGATCGTCGCCCTCGCCGCCGTCGGCTCCCTGATGTTCGCCTTCCCGCTCGCCTTCGGCTCAGGCGACGGCGGCGCCGTCCTCGCCATGCTCGGACTGCTGATCAGCTCCTGCGCGGCGGGCTGGGGCATGATGGCCGCCCGCAAGGTCGGCTACACCTGGCCCGGTCTTCCGCAGCGCGGCTCGGGCGAGCGCCCCGACTGGCGCGTCCTCGGCCTGTACGTGGCCACGATCGGCGTCCTGGTCGCCCTGGCCGTCTGGCGCGTCGCCCGCCTCCGCTGAGCCGCTGAGGGGTGGGCCTCCGAGGCCCGGGCCCGGCCCGCCCTGTGGACGGCCGCGCCGCCTGTCGGACCCGCCCCGTACAGTTGATCTCGTGACCAGCACGCAGACCTCGCCGCTCCCCTTCCTCAAGGGCCACGGCACCGAGAACGACTTCGTGATCGTCCCCGACGCGGACAACGCCGTCGAGCTGAGCCCGGCCGTCGTGGCCCGGCTCTGCGACCGGCGCGCCGGCATCGGCGGGGACGGGCTGCTGCACGTCGTGCGCAGCGCCGCCCACCCCGAGGTGCGGCACCTGGCCGACGAGGCCGAGTGGTTCATGGACTACCGGAACGCCGACGGCTCGGTCGCCGAGATGTGTGGCAACGGAGTGCGGGTGTTCGCCCGCTACCTGGAGCACGCCGGGCACGTCACCGCCGGCGAGGTCGCCGTCGCCACCCGCGGCGGGGTCAAGCGCGTCCACCTCGACAAGGACGGCTCCGTCACCGTCTCCATGGGCCGCGCGGTCCTGTCCGACGCCGGGGTCACCGTCACCGTCGACGGCCGTAGCTGGCCCGCGCGGAACGTGAACATGGGCAATCCGCACGCGGTCGCGTTCGTCGAGGACCTCGGACACGCGGGCAACCTCTTCACCGAGCCGCCCTACGAGCCCGCCGCGGTCTACCCGGACGGGGTGAACATCGAGTTCGTCGCCGACCGGGGCCCCCGGCACGTCGCCATGCGCGTCCACGAGCGCGGCGCCGCCGAGACCCGCTCCTGCGGCACGGGCGCGTGCGCCGTCGCCGTCGCCACCGCCCGCCGGGACGGTGCCGACCCCGCCACGAGCGGCGCCCCCGTCACGTACACCGTCGACGTCCTCGGCGGGACCCTCGTCATCACCGAGCACCCCGACGGCGAGATCGAGATGACCGGCCCCGCCGTCATCGTCGCCGAGGGCACGGTCGACCCGGCGTGGCTGTCGGACCCCACCGGGTCCGTTGCCGCCGAGTCCGTTTAGGTCGGGTCCGTTCCCGTAAGAACGCAGGGAATCGAAACAGTCAACGACTGATTTGTCGCTCGAATGGGTGATCCGATTCACGCTGAGCGAGAGCGTGACTGCGCCACGTGGTGGGGTCGGTAGCATCAAGCACCGGCCCCCAGGGCACGCCTGGCCCGCCCACCGCCGGTCGACGTTGCCGGAGGTGCCCCATGAGCGCAGAGGCCACCAACCCTGTGAGCGCGGCCGACGCCGCCGTCACCGACACGACCGCCCGCAGACGCGGACGCGCCCGGATCGACCTGCGCCGCCTCGGCCGCGCCGCCCTGCTCGGCGCCACCGCGGGACCGGCTCCCCGTGACCGCCTGCCCGACGCCATCAGCCACGTCGCCGAGGCGCACCGGGCCCACCACCCCGACGCCGACCTCGCGGTCCTCCGCCGGGCCTACGTCCTCGCCGAGTCCTCGCACCGCGGCCAGTTCCGCAAGAGCGGCGAGCCGTACATCACCCACCCGCTCGCGGTCACGCTCATCCTCGCCGAACTCGGCGCGGAGACCACGACCCTCACCGCCTCGCTCCTCCACGACACCGTCGAGGACACCGAGGTGACGCTCGACCAGGTGCGGAGGGAGTTCGGCGACGAAGTCGCCTACCTCGTCGACGGCGTCACCAAGGTGGAGAAGATCGACTACGGCGCCGCCGCCGAGCCCGAGACCTTCCGCAAGATGCTCGTCGCCACCGGCGACGACGTCCGGGTCATGTCGATCAAACTCGCCGACCGGCTCCACAACATGCGCACCCTCGGCGTGATGCGGCCCGAGAAACAGGCCAGGATCGCGAAGGTCACCCGGGACTTCCTCATCCCGCTCGCCGAACGGCTCGGCGTCCAGGCCCTCAAGACCGAGCTCGAGGACCTCGTCTTCGCGATCCTCCACCCCGAGGAGTACGAGAACACCCGCAGGCTCATCGCCGACAACTCCCACGCGGTGGACGCGCTGGACGCTGTGGCCGAGCAGGTCGGCGCCGTCCTCCGCGAAGCCGGCATCGGCGCCGAGGTCCTCGTCCGGCCACGGCACTTCGTCTCCGTGCACCGCGTCCGCCTCAAGCGCGGCGACCTGCGCGGCTGCGACTTCGGACGGCTTCTCGTCCTCGTCGCCGAGGACGCCGACTGCTACGGGGTCCTGGGCGAGCTCCACACCTGCTTCACCCCGGTGATCTCCGAGTTCAAGGACTTCATCGCGGTCCCCAAGTTCAACCTCTACCAGTCCCTGCACACCGCGATCGCCGCCCCCGACGGGGCCGTGGCCGAGATCCTCATCCGGACCCATCGGATGCACACGGTCGCCGAGGCCGGAGTCGTCGCCCTCGGCAATCCGTACGCGGGCCAGGAACCGTACGCCGGCCCGACGCCCCCCACCGGGCAGCGCGCCCTCGCCCCCGACCCGCAGCCCGAGGACGGCGAGCGCGTCGACCCCACCCGCCCCGGCTGGCTCTCCCGGCTCCTCGACTGGCAGCAGTCCGCCCCCGACCCCGACACCTTCTGGAGCTCGCTCCGCGCCCACCTCGCCGAGGACGACGAGATCACCGTCTTCCGCGCCGACGGCGGCACCCCGGGCACGATCAGCCTGCCCGCCGGAGCCAGCTGCGTGGACGCCGCCTACGCGCAGCACGGCGAGGCCGCCCACGGCTGCCTCGGAGCGCGGGTCAACGGCCGCCTCGCCCCCCTGAGCACCGTCCTCGGCGACGGGGACACCGTCCAGCTGCTGCTCTCCCAGGACACGCCCTCCGCGTCCGGGTCCGTCTCAGGGCCCTCTCCCGAGTGGCTCGACCACGCCCGTACCGCCGCCGCCCGGATCGCGATCACCGGCTGGCTCCAGGCCCACCCCGAGGCCGCCGCGGCCCCCGCGGACGCGGGCCCCCGGCCCCAGGTCAACGTCACCGCCGACCGGCGCTCCGGCGCCGAGCTCCACGCCGACCTGGAGGGCGAGCCGCCCGCCGCCGTACGCCCCGCCGGCTGTTGCACGCCCGTACCGCCCGACGAGATCACCGGATTCCGCGTCCGCGGCGGCTCGGTCACCGTGCACCGGGCCGGCTGCGCGGCCGTCGAGACCATGCGCGCGGTGGGCCGCGAGCCCGTCGCCGTCCGCTGGGGCGACACCGCCCAGTGCCGGGTCACCCTCGTCGCCGAGTCCTTCGGCCGGCCGCGTCTCCTCGCCGACCTCACCGAGGCCATCGCCACCGCCGGGGCCGCCGTCGTCTCCGCGACCGTCGAGCCGCCCAGCGAACAGCGGGTCCGCCACACGTACACCCTCCACCTCCCCGACGCGGCCGGGCTCCCCGCCCTGATGCGGGCCATGCGGGACGTACCGGGGGTGTACGACGTGAACCGAGCCCGCCGCCGGAGGACGACCGAGCCGCGCGAGACGTGACGTGCCCCAGAACCGGAACGAACGACCGGAACGAACGACCGGACCGCATGACGCGACCGCATGATTCGACTGCATGACGCGACCGCCTGACCCGACCCCGTGACGTGACCTCCTTCGGGTGGTGGGCGAGCGCGCCGCCCGGAGGAGCGGGGAAACCCCTGGTAGCCGTAGGGCCAGTCCTCCGGAAAGGCCTGGCCCATGCCGCTCGTCCGAAACCCCCTGCGCCGCGCCCGGTGGCTGCGCGCAGCCGTCCTCGTCGCCGCCTCGACCGGGCTCATCGCCGCCGCGCTGCCCGCCCCGGCACCCCTCGGCATCGGCGACCCGCTCTTCCCGCACCTCGGCAACCCCGGCTACGACGTCCTCGCGTACGACCTCGACCTCACCTATCCGGGCGTCAACACGAAGCCGCTCGCCGCCGTGACCCGGATCGACGCCCTCGCCACCGAGGACCTGGAACGGCTCAACCTCGACTTCACCCACGGGACCGTCTCCGCCGTCACCGTCGACGACCTGCCGGCCTCCTTCGCGAGCAGCGGCGAGGACCTGGTCGTCACCCCCGCCGTGCCGATCGACGCCGGCGAGCCGATCGAGATCACCATCACGCACACCAGCGACCCCACCGGCCCCGCCGACACCGGCGGCTGGGTCCGGACCGGCGACGGCCTCGCCATGGCCAACCAGGCGGACGCCGCCCACCGCGTCTTCCCGTCCAACGACCACCCCGCCGACAAGGCGTACTTCACCTTCCGGATCACCGCCCCCAGCGCGCTCACCGCCGTCGCCAACGGTCTGCCCGCAGGCCGCGTCGAGCACGGCGCCACCACCACCTGGACGTACCGCTCCCACCACCCCATGGCCACCGAGCTCGCCCAGATCTCCATCGGCAGCTCCACCGTCGTGCACCGGACCGGCCCCCGCGGCCTGCCCGTACGGGACGTCGTGCGGACCGCCGACCGGAAGCTGATGGAGCCCTGGCTGCGCAAGACCCCCGGCCACCTGGAGTGGATGGAGCGGCAGGTCGGCCCGTACCCCTTCGAGACGTACGGCGTGCTCGTCGCCGACGCCGACACGGGCTTCGAGCTGGAGACGCAGACCCTCTCCCTCTTCGAGCGCGGCATCTTCACGGAGCCCGGCTACCCCGAGTGGTACATCGAATCGATCATGGTGCACGAGCTGGCCCACCAGTGGTTCGGCGACAGCGTCTCGCCCCGCACCTGGTCCGACCTCTGGCTCAACGAAGGACACGCGAGCTGGTACGAGGCGCTGTACGCGGAGGAGAAGGCCGGAAAGTCCATGGAGCGGCGCATGAAGGCGGCCTACGCGGCCTCCGACGAGTGGCGCGCCGACGGCGGCCCGCCCGCCGCGCCCGAGCCGCCCTCGCCCGGTCACAAGATCAGCCTCTTCCGGCCCGTCGTCTACGACGGCAGCGCCCTCGTCCTCTACGCGCTCCGCCAGGAGATCGGCACCGAGGCCTTCCGGCGCCTGGAGCGCCGCTGGGTCGCCGACCACCGGGACTCCACCGCCACCACCGCCGACTTCACCGCCCTGGCCTCCGCGATCGCCGGCCGGGACCTCACCGCCTTCTTCCGTGACTGGCTGTACGCGGCGAAGACCCCGCCCATGCCCGGGCACCCCGACTGGCGCTCGCTCCCGGTCGAAGCCGCGAGGAACACGCCGAAACCCGGGTGACGGGCCCGCCAGGGCCGTGCCACCATCGTCAGGTCGGCGACGCGGCCGGAACCGGGAATCTTCCGGTGCCGTCACGCGTTGCGACGAATACAGATTCATCTTCGTCGCTGTCAGGCGACGTCATTCGACGTTAGGACCCAATGACCTCCTCTTCTTCCCCTTCCCAGGACGAGCAGAGCTTCGCGGAGACGAGCCGTACCGAGAGCCTTCGGGCCGATGCCCTGATGGAAGAGGACGTCGCCTGGAGCCACGAGATCGACGGAGAGCGGGACGGCGAGCAGTTCGACCGCTCCGAGCGCGCGGCCCTGCGCCGCGTCGCGGGCCTCTCCACCGAGCTCGAGGACGTCACCGAGGTCGAGTACCGCCAGCTGCGCCTGGAGCGCGTCGTGCTGGTCGGCGTCTGGACCTCGGGGACCGTGCAGGACGCGGAGAACTCCCTGGCGGAGCTCGCGGCCCTCGCCGAGACGGCGGGCGCCCTCGTGCTCGACGGCGTGATCCAGCGCCGTGACAAGCCGGACCCGGCGACCTTCATCGGCTCCGGCAAGGCACGCGAGCTGCGCGACATCGTGGTCGAGACCGGCGCCGATACCGTCGTCTGCGACGGCGAGCTCAGCCCCGGCCAGCTCATCGCCCTCGAAGACGTCGTCAAGGTGAAGGTGGTCGACCGGACCGCCCTCATCCTCGACATCTTCGCCCAGCACGCCAAGTCCCGAGAGGGCAAGGCGCAGGTCGCGCTCGCGCAGATGCAGTACATGCTGCCGCGACTGCGAGGCTGGGGCCAGTCGCTGTCCCGTCAGATGGGCGGCGGCGGCGGTGGCGGCATGGCCACCCGCGGTCCCGGTGAGACCAAGATCGAGACCGACCGGCGCCGCATCCGCGAGAAGATGGCGAAGATGCGCCGGGAGATCGCGGAGATGAAGACCGGCCGCGACATCAAGCGCCAGGAGCGCCGTCGCAACAAGGTGCCGTCGGTCGCCATCGCCGGATACACCAACGCCGGCAAGTCCTCCCTGCTCAACCGCCTCACCGGCGCGGGCGTCCTCGTGGAGAACGCCCTGTTCGCCACCCTCGACCCGACCGTGCGCCGGGCCGAGACGCCCACCGGCCGGGTCTACACCCTGGCCGACACCGTCGGCTTCGTCCGGCACCTGCCGCACCACCTGGTCGAGGCGTTCCGCTCCACCATGGAGGAGGTCGGCGACTCCGACCTCATCCTGCACGTGGTGGACGGCTCCCACCCCGCCCCGGAGGAGCAGCTGGCCGCCGTGCGCGAGGTCTTCCGGGACGTCGGCGCGGTGAACGTCAAGGAGATCGTCGTCGTCAACAAGGCGGACGCGGCGGACCCGTTGGTCCTCCAGCGCCTGCTGCGGATGGAGAAGCACTCCATCGCCGTCTCGGCCCGCTCGGGCCAGGGCATCGAGCAGCTGCTCGCGCTCATCGACGCCGAACTGCCGCGCCCCGAGGTCGAGCTGGAGGCCCTCGTGCCGTACACGCAGGGCGGTCTCGTCTCGCGGGTGCACGCCGAAGGCGAGGTGCAGTCCGAGGAGCACACCCCGGAGGGCACCCTGCTCAAGGCGCGGGTGCACGAGGAGCTGGCGGCGATGCTCGCGCCGTACGTTCCCGCCGCGCACTGACGCACTGATCCACGGCACGCACTGAGGGCGCTGTCCTCCTCCTGTTCGGGGGAGGAGGACAGCGCCCTCGGTCATGGACGTCCTGCGGTGCGATCGCTCGGGTCAGCGGGCGAACTTCTTGCTGACCATCTCGTGGGCAGCCTTGGCGCCCTTGCCCAGCTGCGGTCCGGCGAGCCAGCCGTTGCTGCCGGCCGGGCCGATCGAGGTGTTCGACACGAGCGCCGTCTTCCCGTTCGGCAGCACACGGAACCAGCCGCCGCCCGAGGAACCGGCGGTCATCGTGCAGCCGATCCGGTACATCGTCGGCGTGGCCGGAGCCGTGGTGAGCCGCGTCGCGCGGTCGAGGCACTTGTGCATGATCAGACCGTTGTACGGCGGAGCCTGCGGGTAGCCCCAGGCGCCCATCGTCCCGGCCTGCGCGGCCGACGGAGCGGAGAAGTCGACCGGCAGTGCGGCGCCGACGGTCTCCTCCAGCGACTTGCCGCCCCGCTCGGGCTGCACGTGCAGCACGGCGTAGTCGTACGGCCAGGCCTGGTTCGTGCCGCCCCGCTGGATCCAATCGCCCGAGGTCACGGCCCAGTCGGCCCAGTACTGGCCGTAGGGCGCGATCTCGTGCGGCTGCGCGTTGTCCAGGGCCGCGGCCGACTTGCCGAGGTCGTTGTAGGCCGGCACGAAGGTGATGTTGCGGTACCAGCCGCCGCTCTTGCCCGCGTGGACGCAGTGCCCGGCCGTCCAGACCATGTTGGACTTCCCGGGCCGGCGCGGGTCCTTCACGATGGTGCCGGAGCAGACCATGTGACCCTCGGGCGCGTCGAAGAAGATCTTCCCGACCGGGGCCGCGTTGCGGTGGTACGGCGTCTTCTCGCGCTGCGCCTTGACGGGCCGGGGCGTCGGATCCGTGCCGCCCGTGCCGGCCTGCGCGGTGATCGTCTGCTCCGGGCTCTTCGCCGACTGCATGCGCGTCGGGTCCCAGAGGCCGTCGATCACCGGGTTCATGAAGTCCTCGGCCTCACGGAGCCAGGTCGCCTCGTCCCAGTTCTTCCACTCGCCGTCCTTCCACTTGTCCAGGTCGACGCCGTGCTTCTTCAGCTTGTCGGCCAGGTCCTTGGCGAGGTCGCCGCCACCGGCGTCGTCGGTGGCGGGCGCGGAGCTGCTCGCCCCCGCGGCCGGCTTGTCGGCGGCCGGGGTCTCGGTGGGTCCACAGGCCGTGGCCGTCAGCGCGAGCGCCGTGACCAGGCCGAGGACGGCGGGTATGAGTCGTACAGAACGCATGAGGTGTCTTCCCCCTGTGGTGTGTTCCGCGTCCGGGACGGGACATGGGCCGTCTGTCGGTCATGCGCCGTCTGGCAGCCGTGTGCCGTCTATCGGCAATGGGCCGTCGGCCGGACATGGGAGGAGGCGGGACCCCGGGGCCCCGCCTCCGTGCCGTGCCTACTGCCCGGCGTACTTCTTGCTGACCTCGTCGAAGATGGCCTTGGCCTCGGGTCCGAGACGCGGACCCGCGAGCCAGCCGGCCGTCGACGGGCCGATCGAGGTGTTCGACACCAGCGCCGGCTTGCCGTCACCGCCCTGGGCCACCCAGCCACCGCCGGACGAACCACCGGTCATGGTGCAGCCGATGCGGTACATCGTCGGCTGCTCCGCCTTCAGCGACAGCCGGCCCGGCTTGTCCTCGCACTGGAACATCTTCTGGCCGTCGAAGGGCGGCGCCGCCGGGTAACCGGTCGCCGTCATGCCCGCGATCTTCGGTACGGCCGGCGCGTTGAACTCCACCGGAAGCGCCGAACCGACCGTCTCCTCGAGCGACTTGCCGGAGGCGCCCTTCTCCGGGGTCACCTGGATGACCGCGAAGTCGTAGGGGGCACCGGCGCCGCCCGTGGACGCGCCCTCGGCGATCCACTGGTCGGAGGTCTTGACCCAGTCCGCCCACCACACGCCGTACGGGGCGATCTGCTCGCGCGTCGCCTTCTCCAGGTCGGAGGTCGGCAGCGCGGCGTCGTTGTACGAGGGCACGAAGGCGATGTTGCGGTACCAGCCGCCCTTCTTGCCCTTGTGCACGCAGTGCCCGGCAGTCCAGACCATGTTGGACTTGCCCGGGTGGGCCGGGTCCTTCACGACGGTGGCCGAGCAGACCATCGAGCCCTCGGGGCCGTCGAAGAAGACCTTCCCCGCCTCGGGGGCGTTGGCGTGGTACTTCGCGGGGACGGCCTTCGCCTTCACCGCGGCCGGGGTCGGGTCGGTGACACCCTCGTCACCCGAGATGTCCTCCTCCTCGACCGGCTTGTCGGGGCGCTCGGCCTCCCGCATCCGGTCCGGGTCCCAGAGGTCCTCGATGATCGGGTTGACGAAGTCCTTGGCCTCACGGAGCCACTTCTCGCGGTCCCAGTTCTTCCACTCGCCGTCACGCCACTTGTCGAGGTCGATCCCGTGTTCCTTCAGACGGTCCTTCAGGTCCTCCGGAATCTTGATCTTGTCGGCCGGGTTCTGGCTCGCGGGTGCGCTGGGCTTGTCTCCCGCGTTCTCCTCGCTCGGCCCGCAGGCCGTCGCGGTGAGCGTCAGCGCCGCGACGGCGGAAGCCGCCATCAGCAGCGGACGAATCGATCGCATCTCGTGATCCCCCTGGGACTACATCAACGTGTGCATGGGTGAACGGCGGCCGGCGCCCTCGCGGACGGCGGCCCCCAACTATGCCGGTGCCGGAGGGGACGGTACCCGCCCCGCCGCCGGTTCCGGATGCCGTTCATCCGTTGCCGTGCCGTGATCCGGGACACGCCAAGTTCTTGTCATCCGGCCCGTGATCCCCGGCAGTTCCCGTCGTTGGTACGTACGGGGGACACAACGGCGGCGTTCAGGACGGCCCTTGCGGCGGCTCCGCGCCGTCCCGATGTGCAACGCAACCGTTACAGCGGGAGGACACCGAGCCGTGGCCGTGACCGAATCAGCTCCTGCCGTCGCACCGGCCGCGCAGGTGCGCAACCCGACGGACGACGCGGCGGACCCAGGGGGTGGGTACGAGGGGATCCTGCGCCGCCAGTCGCAGCGCGAGTCCGCCGCCCGCACGTACGCCCGCTCCCTGCCGATCGTCCCCGTGCGGGCCCGCGGCCTGACCATCGAGGGCGCCGACGGCCGCCGGTATCTGGACTGCCTCTCCGGCGCCGGGACCCTCGCCCTCGGCCACAACCACCCCGTGGTCCTGGAAGCGATCAGGAAGGTCCTCGACTCGGGCGCACCGCTCCACGTCCTCGACCTCGCCACCCCCCTCAAGGACGCCTTCACCTCCGAGCTGTTCGCCACGCTGCCGGGCGAACTCGCCGACAACGCCCGCATCCAGTTCTGCGGACCCGCCGGCACGGACGCCGTCGAAGCGGCCCTCAAACTCGTCCGCACCGCCACCGGCCGCGAAGGCCTCCTCGCCTTCACCGGCGCCTACCACGGCATGACCGCCGGAGCCCTCTCCGCCTCGGGCGGAGCGACCGACGTCCGCGTGACCCGGCTGCCCTACCCGCAGCACTACCGCTGCCCCTTCGGCGTCGGCGGCGACCGCGGCGCCGAACTCGCCGCCCGCTGGACCGAGAACCTCCTCGACGACCCCAAGAGCGGGGTCACCACCCCCGCCGGGATGATCGTCGAAGCCGTCCAGGGCGAAGGCGGGGTCATCCCCGCCCCCGACGACTGGATGCGCCGGATGCGCCGCATCACCGCCGAGCGCTCCGTCCCGCTCGTCGTCGACGAGGTCCAGACCGGCGTCGGACGCACCGGCGCCTTCTGGGCCGTCGAGCACAGCGGTGTCGTGCCCGACGTGATGGTCCTCTCCAAGGCCATCGGCGGCTCCCTCCCGCTCGCCGTCGTCGTCTACAAGTCCGAGCTCGACGCCTGGGAACCCGGCGCCCACGCGGGCACGTTCCGCGGCAACCAGCTCGCCATGGCCGCCGGAACGGCCACTCTCGCGTACGTCCGCGAGAACAAGCTCGCCGAACGGGCCGGCATCCTCGGCGCCCGTATCCTCGGCCGACTCCAGGGCCTCGCCGCCGCCCACCCCTGCGTCGGCGACGTCCGCGGCCGGGGCCTGATGATCGGCGTCGAACTCGTCGACCCCGACGCGGCCGGCCCGGACGACCTCGTCCCGCCCGCCGCCCCCGGCCTGGCCCTCGCCGTCCAGCAGGAGTGCCTCGCCCGCGGACTCATCGTCGAACTCGGCGGCCGCCACTCCGCGGTGGTCCGGCTCCTGCCCCCGCTCACCCTCACCGACGAGCAGGCCACCGCGGTCCTCGACCGCTTCGCCGACGCCCTGGCCGCGGCCGAACGGGCCCACACCCCCACGACGGGCGTCTCCCGGACCACCCCCGGACCGTCCCACTGACCCCGGATCGCCCCCGGCCCCACCCCAAGGAAGCCTCCGTGAACGCCACCCCCACCTCCCCGGCGACCGAGACCGCAACGACCCTCGCCGTCGAGGAACCCACCGTCCCGCGCCAGCACGCCGGACCGTACGACCCGCGGCCGACCCGCCCAGCCGCCGCCGGAGCCACCGCGCCCGACCCCCTGGACGACCCCGACCCGCAGCGCGCCGCCGACGTGGCGACCATCGAGAACCTGCTGCGCTGCTGGATCCGGGAGAAGAACCTGCCCGCTCCCGACTCCACCACCCTGCGCGTCCCCCTCGACGCCAGCGGCACCGCCCTCCTCGTCCCCGTCCGCTACTGGTCGGCCACCGGCTGGCACCGCTTCGGAGCCCCCTCCCTCGAAGGGCTCCCGGCCTCCGCCCCGACCGTGGACGCCGTCACCGTCGCCGCCCTGCTCAGCCGCGAGACCGGCCGCCCCGAGGGCACCGAACTCGTCGGCCGGGTCGCCGACTCGGCCCGGCGCACCGCCGACTTCCTCACCGAGCGGCGCCTCGACCCCCACCCCCACCCGGACGCCGACCTCTTCCTCGCCGCCGAACAGGCCCTGCTGCTCGGCCACCCCCTCCACCCGACCCCGAAGAGCCGCGAAGGACTCTCCGAGGCCGAGGCGCGGCTCTACTCACCCGAACTCCACGGCCTCTTCCCCCTCCACTGGATCGCCGTCGACCCCACCGTCCTGGCCTCCGACTCCGCCTGGACCGAACAGGGCCGGCACGTCACCGCGGAGCAGCTCGCCGCCGGTCTCGCCGAAGGCCTCAGCCTCCCCGCAGGCACCGCCCCCCTGCCCCTGCACCCCTGGCAGGCCCGCGAGCTCCTGCACCGCCCCGAGGTCCGCGAGCTCCTCGACGCCGGCCTCCTCCACGACCTCGGCCGGCACGGCAGCCCCTGGCACCCCACCTCCTCCGTCCGCACCGTCCACCGCCCCGGCGCCCGGGCGATGCTCAAGCTCTCCCTCGGCCTGCGCATCACCAACTCCCGGCGCGAGAACCTCCGCAAGGAACTCCACCGCGGCGTCGAGGTCCACCGGCTCCTGCGCACCGGCCTCGTCGACGAGTGGCAGGCGGCCCACCCCGGCTTCGACATCGTCCGCGACCCCGCCTGGCTCGCCGTGGACACCCTGGACGGCACCCCCGTCCCCGGACTCGACGTCATGATCCGCCACAACCCCTTCGGCCCCGGCGACGACGCCGTCTGCATCGCCTCCCTCACCACCCCCCGCCCCTGGCCCGGGGCCACCACCATGCGCTCCCGGCTCGCCGACGTCATCGGCCGGCTCGCCACCCGCACCGGCCGCCCCACCACGGCCGTCTCCGCCGAGTGGTTCCTCCGCTACCTCGACCAGGTCGTCCGCCCCGTCCTGTGGCTCGACGGACATGCCGGCATCGCGCTGGAGGCCCACCAGCAGAACACCCTGGTCCTCCTCGACCCGGACGGCTGGCCCGTCGGCGGCCGCTACCGCGACAACCAGGGCTACTACTTCCGCGAGTCCCACCGCGCCGAACTGGAGAGCCGACTCCCGGGCATCGGCGCCCACAGCGACACCTTCGTCTCCGACCAGGTCACGGACGAGCGCTTCGCCTACTACCTCGGCATCAACAACGTCCTCGGCCTGATCGGCGCCTTCGGCGCCCAGCACCTCGCCGACGAGCGCGTCCTCCTCGCCGCCTTCCGCAGCTTCCTCACCTCCGCCACGAGCCTCGGCTCACCCCTTCCCCACCGGCTCCTCGAAGCCGCGACCCTGCGCAGCAAGGCCAACCTCCTCACCCGCCTGCACGGCCTCGACGAGCTCGTCGGGCCGGTCGACACCCAGTCGGTCTACGTCACCGTCACCAACCCCCTCCGCACCTGACCCGCCGCCCGGAGCACCCACGCCCGAGCGCACCACCGAGAGGAGAGCGACACCCGTGCCACCCACCAGACCCCCCGTAGAGCCGCTCGGGGACGACACCCTCGACCTCAGGGTCGACGACCTCGTCGCCCTCCTCGCCGCCGGAAGGCCGTCACCCGTCCCGGACGACGGCCTCCCCGGGGGAGACCTGCTCGACTCCGTCGCCGACTGGGACCCGACCCCCACCCGCTTCGGCGCCTTCCAGCTCGTCCCCGTACGCCTCGACCGTGACCTGCCGCTCCTCACCCGATGGATGAACGACCCCACGGTTGCCGCCTTCTGGGAGCTCGCCGGCCCCGAGACCGTGACCGCCGAGCACCTCCGCGCCCAGCTCCAGGGCGACGGCCGGAGCGTCCCCTGCCTCGGCGTGCTCGACGACGTGCCCATGAGCTACTTCGAGATCTACCGGGCCGACCTCGACCCGCTAGCCCGGCACTACCCGGCCCGCCCCCACGACACCGGTATCCATCTCCTCGTCGGGGGCGTCAGCGACCGCGGCCGGGGCGTCGGCACCGCCCTCCTGCGCGCCGTCGCCGAGCTCGTCCTCGACCACCGTCCCCGATGCACCCGGGTCATCGCCGAACCCGACATCCGCAACACCCCCTCCGTCTCGGCCTTCCTCGGCGCCGGCTTCCGCTACGCGGCGGAAGTCGACCTCCCCGACAAACGAGCCGCGCTCATGATCCGTGACCGCTCCCTGCGTCACGCTCTGTGAACACCCCTCTGACTTACATACACCGCTCGACCCACAGCGGTTCCCACCCCGAGGAGTCCTCGTGTCGACGTCCCCTGCACCCCACGACTCCGCACAGCCCGCGACGCCCCTCGCCACCTCACCGGCACCCGAGCTGCTCGCGCCCTCCGAGCTGACGCCCGCCGCCTGGACCCGAGCTTCCGCCCGCCTCCTCGCCAAGGCCCTCGCCGAGTTCGCCTACGAGGAGATCGTCGAACCCGTCCCGGCCGAAGGCGGCGAGCCCGACCGCCACGCGCTCCGGCTCGACGACGGCACCACGCTCACCTTCCGCGCCCGCCGAGGCGCCTACGGCGGCTGGCGGGTCGCCGCCGACTCGATCACCCACGAGGGCCGGCCCATGACCGACCCCCTCGACTTCCTGGTCCGTGCCCGGAACCTCCTCCGGCTCGACGGCGCCACCCTCGGCCACCTCATCCGCGAGCTCTCCGCCACGCTCGCCGCCGACGCCCGCCTCGACCGCACGGCCCTCACCGCCGACCGGCTCGCCGAGCTCTCCTACGCCGAGCTCGAAGGCCACCAGACCGGCCACCCCTGGCTCGTCCTCAACAAGGGGCGCATCGGCTTCTCCGCATCCGACGCCGCCCGCTGGGCCCCCGAGGCCCGCCGCCCCACACGGCTGCCGTGGATCGCCGTCAGCAACCGCATCGCCGCCTACCGCGGCATCGCCGGCCTCGAAACCCCCGATCGCCTCTACACCCAGGAACTGGACCCCGAGGTCCGCACCGCCTTCCGCGCCGAACTCATCGCCCGCGGCCACGAGCCCGATGGCTACCTTCTGCTGCCCGTCCACCCCTGGCAGTGGGACGAGGTCCTGCTCCCGCTCTACGCGCCCGCCGTCGCCGCCGGCACCGTCGTCCCGCTCTCCGCCGACGGGGACCTCCGCCTGCCGCAGCAGTCCGTCCGTACCTTCCTCAACACCAGCCGCCCCGACCGGCACACCGTCAAGCTCCCGCTGTCGGTGCTCAACACGCTCGTCTGGCGCGGACTGCCCACCGAACGGACCCTCGCCGCCCCCGCCGTGACGGCCTGGGTCCACGGACTGCGCGACGCCGATCCGTTCCTCCGGGACGAGTGCGGAGTGATCCTCCTCGGCGAGGTCGCCTCCGTCACCGTCGAGCACCCGCTCTACGACCGGCTGCCCGAAGTCCCGTACCAGTACAAGGAACTCCTCGGCGCGATCTGGCGGGAGCCTCTCCGGCTGCCGCCCGGCGAGCGCGCCCGGACCCTCGCCTCCCTGCTCCACACCGACCCGAACGGGCGGGCGTTCGTCGCCGAGCTCGTCGAACGGTCCGGACTCGCCCCCGACGTCTGGCTCCGACACCTCTTCGGTGCCCTCCTGCCCCCGCTGCTGCACTTCCTCTACCGGTACGGCACGGTCTTCTCGCCGCACGGCGAGAACGCGATCGTGGTCTACGACGGCGAGGACGTCCCCGTACGTCTGGCGATCAAGGACTTCGTCGACGACGTGAACATCAGCGCCCAGTCGCTCCCCGAGCACGACACCATGCCGGACGACGTCCGCGAGGTGCTGCTCACCGAGGAACCCGGCTTCCTCACCCAGTTCATCCATTCGGGGCTCTTCGTCGGCGTCTTCCGCTATCTGGCGCCGCTCTGCGAGGAGCAACTCGGAGTGTCCGAGACGGAATTCTGGTCCCTCGTCCGCGCGGAGATCCTGCGCCACCAGGCACGCTTCCCCGAGCTGAAGGAACGGTTCGAACTCTTCGACCTCCTCACGCCCCGGATCGAGCGGCTCTGCCTCAACCGGAACCGTCTGCACCTGGACGGCTACCGCGACCGGCCCGAGCGCCCGCACGCGGCCGTCCACGGGACCGTTCCCAACCCGCTCGCGTGAGGCGCGAGCGTGCCCGGGCTGTCAGTGCCGCCCCGTAGGCTGGAAGCGCTATGACGAAGCCATCCCTCCCCGATCTCCTCCACGCCGCCGTCTCCGCCGTCGGCGGCACGGAGCGCCCCGGCCAGGTCGCCATGGCCGAGGCCGTGGCCGAGGCCATCGACGACAACTCCCACCTCCTGGTCCAGGCCGGAACCGGCACGGGCAAGTCGCTCGGCTATCTCGTGCCGGCGCTGGCCCAGGGGGAGCGGGTCGTGGTCGCCACCGCCACCCTGGCGCTCCAGCGCCAGCTCGTCGAGCGCGACCTTCCCCGGACGGTCGACGCGCTGCATCCGCAGCTGCGCCGCCGCCCGCAGTTCGCCATGCTCAAGGGCCGGTCGAACTACCTCTGCCTGCACCGGCTCCACGAAGGCGTCCCGCAGGACGAGGAGGACGGCCTCTTCGACCCCTTCGAGGCGGCCGCGCCCACCAGCAAGCTGGGCCAGGACCTGCTGCGGCTGCGCGACTGGTCCGACGAGACGGAGACCGGCGACCGGGACGACCTGACCCCGGGCGTCTCCGACAAGGCCTGGGCCCAGGTCTCGGTCTCCTCCCGGGAGTGCCTGGGCGCGAGCAAGTGCGCGTACGGGGCGGAGTGCTTTGCCGAGGCGGCCCGCGAGCGCGCCAAGCTCGCCGATGTCGTCGTCACCAACCACGCGCTGCTCGCCATCGACGCCATCGAGGGCGCCCCGGTGCTCCCGCAGCACGAGGTGCTGATCGTCGACGAGGCCCACGAGCTGGTCTCCCGGGTCACCGGCGTCGCCACCGGCGAGCTCACCCCCGGGCAGGTCAACCGCGCCGTGCGCCGGTCCGCGAAGCTCGTCGACGAGAAGGTCGCCGACCAGCTGCAGACCGCCGCCGAGGGCTTCGAGCGGGTCATGGAGCTCGCCCTTCCGGGCCGCCTGGAGACGATCCCCGAGGACCTCGCGTACGCGCTGATGGCGCTGCGCGACGCGGCCCGCGCCGTGATCACGGCTCTGGGCTCCACCCGGGACCGGTCCGTGCAGGACGAGGACGCCGTCCGCAAGCAGGCCATGGCCTCCGTCGAGACCGTCCACGGTGTCGCGGAGCGGATCACGCAGGGCTCGGAGTGGGACGTCGTCTGGTACGAGCGGCACGACCGCTTCGGCGCCTCGCTGCGGGTCGCGCCGCTGAGCGTCTCGGGTCTGCTGCGGGAGAAGCTCTTCACGGAGCGGTCCGTGGTGCTGGCCTCGGCCACCCTGAAGCTCGGCGGCGACTTCAACGGGGTCGGGGCCTCGCTCGGCCTCGCGCCCGAGGGCACCGCGGGGGACGACCTGCCGGTCTGGAAGGGCCTCGACGTCGGCTCCCCGTTCGACTATCCGAAGCAGGGCATCCTGTACGTCGCCAAGCACCTGTCGCCGCCCAAGCGGGACGGCGACCGCGGCGACATGCTCGACGAGCTGGCGGAGCTGATGGAGGCGGCAGGCGGTCGCACGCTCGGCCTGTTCTCCTCGATGCGGGCCGCGCAGCTCGCGGCTGAGGAACTGCGGAGCCGGAATCCGGAGCTGCCGATCCTGCTTCAGGGCGAGGACACCCTCGGTGAGCTGATCAAGAACTTCGCGGCCGATCCGAAGACCTGTCTCTTCGGGACGCTCTCGCTGTGGCAGGGCGTGGACGTCCCGGGCGCCAGCTGCCAGCTGGTGGTCATGGACAAGATCCCGTTCCCGCGCCCCGACGACCCGCTGATGAGCGCGCGCCAGAAGGCGGTCGAGGAGGCCGGTGGCAACGGCTTCATGGCGGTCGCGGCCACGCACGCGGCCCTGCTGATGGCCCAGGGCGCCGGCCGACTGGTGCGGGCGACGGGCGACCGGGGTGTCGTCGCGGTGCTCGACCCCCGGCTGGCCACGGCGCGGTACGGCAGCTATCTCAAGGCCTCGCTGCCCGACTTCTGGTACACGACGGACCGCAATCAGGTGCGGAAGTCGCTGGCGGCGATCGACGCGGCGTCGAAGGCGGCGACGAGCGACTGATCCCCTGCCGTGCGTGCACGGCAGGGCCCCGGGACCGGCGCAGTGGGTCCCGGGGCCCGGTCAGAGCCGGCGAGGAGTGTCAGACCCGCCGGAGCACCGCCACGACCTTGCCGAGGATGGTGGCCTCGTCGCCGGGGATGGGCTGGTACGCCGCGTTGTGCGGGAGGAGCCAGACGTGGCCGTCCTCGCGCTTGAAGCGCTTGACCGTGGCCTCGCCGTCGAGCATGGCGGCGACGATGTCGCCGTTCTCCGCGACGGGCTGGCGGCGGACGGTGACCCAGTCGCCATCACAGATGGCGGCTTCGATCATCGAGTCGCCGACGACCTTCAGGACGAACAGCTCGCCGTCACCGACCAGCTGCCGGGGGAGCGGGAAGACGTCCTCGACGGACTCCTCGGCCAGGATGGGGCCGCCGGCCGCGATCCGGCCGACCAAGGGGACGTACGACGCGGCGGGCTTGCCCGTGGTGTCCGTCGGCTGCGTGCTCGGCTGGTCCGAGCCGCGCACCTCGTACGCCCGGGGGCGGTGCGGGTCACGGCGGAGGAAGCCCTTGCGCTCCAGCGCCATGAGCTGGTGAGCCACCGACGACGTGCTGGACAGTCCGACGGCCTGGCCGATCTCGCGCATCGACGGCGGGTAGCCGCGCCGCTGGACCGAGTCCCGGATGACCTCGATGACCCGGCGCTGCCGGTCGGTGAGGCCGGAGCTGTCGGCCCTGATGCCTGGAGGTCGCCCGGGAAGGGCGCGGGCGGGTCGCCCGGGCTCCTCGCCGTTCATGGCTGCGTCATTCATGGCATGCACCGGCTCGAGTCGGCCCTGGGAGCGGTCCTGGGCGGTGATGGTGGCACTGTCTGCGGTGGTGGTCACGTCGTCGGCCCCTCTCGAATTTGTCTCCCTGGCTGGCACAACGGTAGTGGCTTTCGAAAGGTTGCGCCAAACACACGTTCGAGTGAAAATTCGCAGATTGCCTTACGCGTGTATGCGTGGGGGTGTATGAGTACCGTCACTCCGCAGCACCCCGCGAACCCAATTCGGTCATTACGGTAGCCTTCGCCGCTGGGCCGCGGACATCCGGTGTGCCTTCCCAGTGTCGCACCCGGGAACGCGGAACCGCGGGAGCCCGCGGTCCGCGACACGCGCAAGGGGTGGATTCGCCCCTAACCCAAGATCTAGTGGTTGTATGGCATCGACCACCCAGGGGTAGTGGTCCCCGGTCTGCCGGGGGCGCTCGCATCACCTATGCTGGAGGTCGCTTCGCAGGGCCTTGACGGGCCGCGTGAGGCTCATCAGTCGTGCCGTGAGGGAGGGTCGGAAGCTATGCACTGCCCCTTCTGCAGGCACCCCGACAGCCGTGTCGTCGACAGTCGCACCACCGACGACGGGACGTCGATCCGGCGCCGTCGCCAGTGCCCCGACTGCTCTCGCCGCTTCACCACGGTGGAGACGTGCTCGCTCATGGTCGTGAAGCGGTCCGGTGTCACCGAACCCTTCAGCCGCACCAAGGTCATCTCCGGCGTGCGCAAGGCGTGTCAGGGGCGACCGGTCACCGAGGACGCCCTCGCCAAGCTCGGCCAGCGGGTCGAGGAGGCGGTGCGCGCCACCGGTAGCGCCGAGCTGACCACCCACGACGTGGGTCTGGCCATCCTCGGCCCCTTGCAGGAGCTCGACCTCGTCGCGTACCTGCGCTTCGCGTCCGTGTACAAGGCCTTCGACAGCCTCGAAGACTTCGAGACCGCCATCGTGGAACTCCGCGAGCGGTCTCCCGCTGAGAACCGCGGGACCGGTGCGACCCCTGAGGTCCCCGTTCCCGCCACCGCCGCCGACTGATCGGCGGTCCGGGCCGACCACGGCCCGGCGATCGGCCGCGAAGCGGCCCGACAGACGTGCCCCGGGTGACCCGAGAGGTCCTCGTGGCAGCAGTACCGAAAGACGTACAGAAGACGGTGCCCTGGGATTTTCTGGGTGCCAAAGTGTGTTTTGCCCGTATATGGGAGGCGGCATGACAGAGACGGCGAGCGGCCCGGCACGTGGTTCCCGCAACAAGGGAACCAAGTCGGCGAGCAAGGGCCTGCGTATCGAGCGCATCCACACCACCCCTGGCGTGCATCCGTACGACGAGGTGGCCTGGGAGCGTCGTGACGTCGTCATGACCAACTGGCGCGACGGCTCGATCAACTTCGAGCAGCGTGGCGTCGAGTTCCCCGACTTCTGGTCGGTGAACGCGGTCAACATCGTCACCAGCAAGTACTTCCGCGGAGCGGTCGGCACCCCGCAGCGCGAGACCGGTCTGAAGCAGCTCATCGACCGGATCGTGAAGACGTACACGAAGGCCGGCGAGGACTACGGCTACTTCGCGTCGCCGGCCGATGCCGAGATCTTCGAGCACGAGCTGGCCTACGCCCTCCTGCACCAGATCTTCAGCTTCAACTCGCCGGTCTGGTTCAACGTCGGCACCCCGCAGCCCCAGCAGGTCTCCGCCTGCTTCATCCTGTCCGTCGACGACTCCATGGAGTCCATCCTCGACTGGTACAAGGAAGAGGGCATGATCTTCAAGGGCGGCTCCGGCGCCGGCCTGAACCTCTCCCGCATCCGCTCCTCCAAGGAGCTGCTCTCCTCCGGCGGCAACGCCTCCGGCCCGGTCTCCTTCATGCGCGGCGCCGACGCCTCCGCGGGAACGATCAAGTCGGGCGGTGCGACCCGTCGCGCGGCCAAGATGGTCATCCTCGACGTCGACCACCCCGACATCGAGAACTTCATCGAGACCAAGGTGAAGGAGGAGGAGAAGATCCGCGCCCTCCGTGACGCGGGCTTCGACATGGACCTGGGCGGCGACGACATCACGTCCGTCCAGTACCAGAACGCCAACAACTCCGTCCGCGTGAACGACACGTTCATGAAGGCCGTCGAGTCCGGTGGCAAGTTCGGTCTCACCTCCCGCATGACGGGCGAGGTCATCGAGGAGGTCGACGCCAAGTCGCTCTTCCGCAAGATGGCCGAGGCCGCCTGGGCCTGCGCCGACCCGGGCATCCAGTACGACGACACGATCAACCACTGGCACACCTGCCCCGAGTCCGGCCGTATCAACGGCTCGAACCCGTGCAGCGAGTACATGCACCTGGACAACACGTCCTGCAACCTCGCCTCGCTGAACCTCATGAAGTTCCTCAAGGACGACGGCAAGGGCAACCAGTCCTTCGACGTCGAGCGCTTCGCCAAGGTCGTCGAGCTCGTCATCACCGCGATGGACATCTCCATCTGCTTCGCCGACTTCCCCACGGAGAAGATCGGCGAGAACACCCGCGCCTACCGCCAGCTCGGCATCGGCTACGCCAACCTCGGCGCCCTGCTGATGGCGACCGGCCACGCGTACGACTCCGACGGCGGCCGCGCCCTCGCCGGTGCCATCTCCTCCCTGATGACCGGCACGTCGTACAAGCGCTCCGCCGAGCTCGCCGCCGTCGTCGGCGCCTACGACGGCTACGCCCGCAACGCCGAGCCGCACCAGCGCGTCATGCAGCAGCACGCCGACGAGAACACCAAGGCCGTCCGCTTCGACGACCTCGACTCGCCGATCTGGGCCGCCGCCACGGAGGCCTGGCAGGACGTCGTCCGCCTCGGCGCCAAGAACGGCTTCCGCAACGCCCAGGCGTCGGTCATCGCCCCGACCGGCACCATCGGTCTCGCGATGTCCTGCGACACCACCGGCCTCGAGCCCGACCTCGCCCTGGTCAAGTTCAAGAAGCTGGTCGGCGGCGGCTCGATGCAGATCGTCAACGGCACCGTCCCGCAGGCCCTGCGCCGCCTGGGCTACCAGGAGGAGCAGATCGAGGCGATCGTCGCCCACATCGCCGAGCACGGCAATGTGATCGACGCCCCCGGTCTGAAGACCGAGCACTACGAGGTCTTCGACTGCGCCATGGGCGAGCGCTCCATCTCCGCGATGGGCCACGTCCGCATGATGGCCGCCATCCAGCCGTGGATCTCGGGCGCCCTCTCCAAGACCGTGAACCTGCCGGAGACGGCCACGGTCGAGGACGTCGAGGAGGTCTACTTCGAGGCCTGGAAGATGGGCGTCAAGGCGCTCGCGATCTACCGCGACAACTGCAAGGTCGGCCAGCCCCTCTCCGCCAAGAAGAAGGAGGAGGAGAAGGTCGAGGTCACCGCGAAGTCCGAGGCGACGATCCGCGAGGCCGTCGAGAAGGTCGTCGAGTACCGTCCGGTCCGCAAGCGTCTGCCCAAGGGCCGCCCGGGGATCACCACCTCCTTCACCGTGGGTGGCGCCGAGGGTTACATGACCGCCAACTCCTACCCGGACGACGGTCTCGGCGAGGTCTTCCTGAAGATGTCGAAGCAGGGTTCGACCCTCGCCGGCATGATGGACGCCTTCTCCATCGCCGTCTCCGTCGGTCTGCAGTACGGCGTTCCGCTGGAGACCTACGTCTCGAAGTTCACCAACATGCGCTTCGAGCCGGCCGGCATGACGGACGACCCGGACGTGCGGATGGCGCAGTCGATCGTCGACTACATCTTCCGCCGCCTGGCGCTCGACTTCCTGCCCTTCGAGACCCGCTCCGCCCTCGGCATCCACTCCGCCGAGGAGCGCCAGCGTCACCTCGACACCGGCTCGTACGAGCAGGCCGAGGACGACGAGGTCGACGTCGAGGCCCTGGCCCAGTCCGCGCCCCGCGCCCAGGAGCCGAAGGCCGTCGTGGCCGCCGTCCCGGCCCCGCAGGCCGAGGTCCCGGCCCCGAAGCAGGCGCACACCTCGGCGGAGCTCGTCGAGATGCAGCTCGGCATCAGCGCCGACGCCCCGCTCTGCTTCTCCTGCGGTACGAAGATGCAGCGCGCCGGCTCCTGCTACATCTGCGAGGGCTGCGGCTCCACCAGCGGCTGCAGCTGACAGCGAGCGCAAGCGCGTCCGGTGCGGCGGTGAGGAACCGCCGCCCGGGGCGCTGAGCCACACGTGAGAGAGGGTGTCGACCATCGGTCGGCGCCCTCTTTCGCGTGCTCGTCAGGCCGGCGTGGAACCGAGGACCGTCGCGAAGGCCCGGGGGTCGGCGTCGAAGCCGCGGCTTATCGAGCGGTACGACCAGCCGTCCGCGCCGTCCCGGGTGAACTCCACGACCGTCGCCGACAGGGCGCCCGGCACGTCCGCGAAGTCGTGCGTCAGGAGGTCGGTGTACCCCTCGCGGACCCGTATGCCGGTGCCCGCTATGTCGCCGAAGGTGATCCGGCCGCCGCCCTGCTGGACGGTCACGCCCACCACCACGCGCGCGTAGTGGGGTGCCAGCCGGTCCAGCTCCAGCGTCATCGCCTCGTCGTAGCCGAAGCCCTGGCCCGTACGGCTGTCACGGTGGAGCGTGATCGTGCCGTCGGGGGAGCGGCTGCCGAAGTGCACGAGGTAGGCCGGGGTGCCGTGCGGGTCGTCTGCCGTGAAGACGCCGGCGACGAGATCCAGGTCGTGGGCCGGCGCACCGCTCGGGGCAGGGTCCCACTTGAGAGTCACCTCGACCCTCGCCACGCCCTTGTTGAGTCCGCTCACGGTGCTTCCCCTCTCCACGCACGCCCCCGCGTACGCCTCGCCTCGACCGTCGCCCCGTCCCGCTCAAAAGCCCGTGGTTGCGGGGAGATTGCTCATGGTGTCATGGGGCTACGACAGTGGACCCGACGGTTGAGGGGGAGAGCGGTTTGTGGAGTGGTGACGAGCTGGATCTCGACGCATATCTGGCTCGAATCGGCTACGACATCGGTCGGGACGGGGAACTCTCCACCGATCTCCGGACGTTGACCGCGGTACACCGGGCGCACGTCCGGTCCATTCCGTTCGAGAACCTCGACGTGGCCCTCGGCCGGCCCGTCCCCCTGGATCTGGCGAGCCTTCAGGCCAAGCTCGTCCGGCGCCGCCGGGGCGGCTACTGCTACGAACAGAACTCGCTCCTCGCGGCGGCACTGGAGCGGATCGGCTTCCCGGTGGCCGGGCGCGGAGCCCGAAACCGCACACGGGGTGCGGCGCTGCTGCCCGTCACGCACGCGCTGCTGGTCGTCGAGGCCGAGGGCGAACAGTGGCTCGCCGACGCGGGGTTCGGGTGGCAGGGGCCTCTGGAGCCGGTGCCCCTCCGGGACGGCGCGCGCGTGGTGCAGGGCGGCTGGACGTTCGGGATCGAGACCGAGGAGGAGGGTATCCACGTACTGCGTTCCCTGCGGCCGGACGGCTGGACCGATCTGTACGCGTTCGCTCCGCAGACCCTGTACCCGGGCGACTTCACGGTCATGAACCACTTCAGCTCCAGCCATCCGGAGTCGCGCTTTCTCGGCCAGGTCGTGGCGCAGCGGCCCGGGGCCGAGGTGCGCAGGGCGCTGGTGCGCGAGACGCTGACGACCGTGCGGACGGACGGCGTCACCGAGGAACGGGTGCTGACCGCCGGCGAGTTGGCGGCGACGCTGGAGGGCGACTTCGGCATCGAGATCGACGAGGAGGAGCGCGCGGGTCTCGAGCGACTGCACCCGGTGGGAGTCTGACGCGTACTGCCGGGGTGCTCCCCGGGCCCGTACGATGGCGCGGTGCTGGTCAAGTGGATTCGCTGCACCGTGGTGGACCGTCGTGGGTTCGAGCGGGGACAGCGGAAATGGGCGGGGCTGCTCGGTGAGCCGGGATTCCGGGGCCAGGGCGGCGGGTGGAGCCGGGCTCGGCCGGACGTCGCCCACATCTTCGCGTTCTGGGAGAGCCGGGCCTTCTACGACTCCTTCATGGCGCGGTCGCACGACCGTCTGGCGGCCTCGCAGGTGGGCACGTACAAGGACATCCAGGTCAAGCTCTTCGACCACCGCTTCGATGTGAAGACGGGGTTCGAGCCGAAGTTCGGCGACGCCGACGTGGCGAGGGTGGCGCACTGCCGCGTCCACGAGGAGCGCGCCGAGCACTTCGCGCTCATGCAGGAGAAGGTGTGGAACCCGGCGATGGCCGGTTCCCCCGGCATGCTGCGGGGGCTGTTCGGCGAGGCGCCGGGCAGCGAGTTCCTGGTGCTGTCGATGTGGCGGTCCGCCGCGGAGCACGGCAAGTACCGGGTGGAGCGCGTCGAGCGGCTCGGTCTGCGCGCGAAGACCGACGCCGACGTGGCGGCGCTGACCGGTGACGTGGTGCAGCTCGAAGCGGCCTGGACGGTCTGAGGGCCGAAGGCCCGGGGACCGGGGCTCCGTCGGACGCGAGCCCGGCCCCCTACGCCGGATGGGCTCCGGGTACCCCCTCGGCCGAGCCTCTCCGGAGGAGTCGATCTAGGGTCGGGGTATGGCACGACCGCGGCGCATCGTTCTCGTACGGCACGGAGAGTCCGAGGGCAATGCCGATGACACGGTGTACGAACGCGAGCCCGATCACGCCCTCCGGCTCACCGAGACCGGGTGGCGGCAGGCGGAGGAGACGGGGGAGCGGCTGCGGGAGCTCTTCGGCGACGAGCAGGTCAGCGTATACGTGTCGCCGTACCGCCGCACCCATGAGACCCTCCGGGCCTTCAGGCTGCCCCGCGAGCAGATGAGGGTGCGGGAGGAGCCGCGGCTGCGGGAGCAGGACTGGGGCAACTGGCAGGAGCGGGAGGACGTACGCCTGCAGAAGGCGTACCGGGACGCGTACGGGCACTTCTTCTACCGCTTCGCCCAGGGCGAGTCCGGCGCGGACGTCTACGACCGGGTCGGGGCCTTCCTGGAGAGCCTCTACCGCAGCTTCGAGGCCCCGGACCACCCGCCGAACGTCCTCCTCGTCACCCACGGTCTGACCATGCGGCTGTTCTGCATGCGCTGGTTCCACTGGACGGTCGCGGACTTCGAGTCGCTGTCGAACCCCGGCAACGCCGAGACCCGCACGCTCCTGCTGGGCGAGGACGGGAGGTACCGGCTGGACAGGCCGTTCGCACGCTGGCGTACCCCGGAACCGTACGGGCACACCGGATAGAGTGGCTGAGCGATGACCGCTGACTCCTCACTCGACCGGCGCTTCGACCGCGCCCTGGCCAGCCTGCGCGGGCTGTCCGTGGGAGACGCCCTGGGCTCCCAGTTCTTCGTACCCGCCCACTACCCCCTGCTGAAGCGGCGCGAGCTGCCGCCCGGCCCCTGGCAGTGGACCGACGACACCGAGATGGCCTGCTCCGTCCTCGCCGTCCTCGTCGGCCACGACCGCATCGACCAGGACGCCCTCGCGCTGTCCTTCGCGAACCACCACGACTTCGACCGGGGCTACGGCCCGGCGGTCAACCGGATGCTCCGGCTCGTCAGGGAGGGCGCGGACTGGCGGGAACTGTCCGCCGCGCTCTTCAACGGGCAGGGGTCCTGGGGCAACGGCGCCGCCATGCGGATCGCCCCGCTCGGCGCCTGGTACGCGGACGACCCGGAGCAGGCGACGCACCAGGCCGAGATCTCCGCGTACACGACACACCAGCACCGCGAGGCCGTGGTGGGCGCGATGGCCGTGGCGGCCGCCGCCGCCCTCGCCGCCGACCCGGCCGGACCTCCCACGCCCGAGGCGCTGCTCGACGGGGTCGTCGCCCTGGTGCCCCGCAGCGCGGTCGGGGCGGGCCTGCGCCGGGCGCGCGACATGCTGGACTACGGGGACGCGGGCACGGTCGCCGCGGTCCTCGGCAGCGGTCGGCGGACCAGCGCGCACGACACGGTGCCCTTCGCCCTCTGGTCGGCCGCGCGGGCGCTTGGCGACTTCGAGCGCGTGTTCTGGACGACCGCGCAGGTCGGCGGCGACGTCGACACGACCTGCGCCATCGCCGGCGGCGTCGTGGCCTCCGCGGTGCACGGGGCTCCGCCGGCCGAGTGGCTGCGGCAGACCGAGGACCTGCCGGAGTGGGTCCCGGACGGGACGACGGCTGTCTGACGTGTGTGATGTCCCCCGGGTCCGTGTGGGCCCGGGGGATGTTGTGCGTCTCTAGGGGCGTACGCGGAGGGCGTGCAGGCGTACTCAGTGGGCGTACGGCCCTGTTCAGGCCTCAGGCCTCAGGCCTCAGGCCTCAGGCCTCAGGATCAGGATCAGGATCAGGATCAGGCCTCAGGCCACCGGGCCGGCCGCCTCCGCCCGGCCGCTGAGTGCTTCCAGGTCGCTCTTGCGGACCCGGATCACCAGCACCGCCGTGACCAGGGCGATCAGCACCATCCCGACGGCGGCGGTGAACGCCGACGCGATGCCCGAGGTCAGCACCTCATGGCCCCAGGGGGCGGGCAGTTCCTGCGTCTTCGCGAACTCCGCCTGTTGTTCGGGCGTCGCGTTCGCGAGGAAGTCAGGTGCCTGCTTCTCGCCCTCCTCGCGGCTCGCCGTGCCGAAGACGGTGACCAGGATGGACAGGCCGAGTGAACCGCCGACCTGCTGGGTGGCGTTGAGCAGGCCCGACGCGGCGCCCGCCTCGTGCTGGGCCACCCCGGAGACGGCCGTGAGCGTGAGCGTCACGAAGTTGAGCCCCATGCCGAATCCGAACAGGGCCATCGGGCCGAGGACGGCGCCGGCGTAGCTGCTGTCCGAGGTGATGAACGTCAGCCAGAAGAGTCCGATGCCGGTGATCGCCGAGCCGCTCACCATGAACGGCTTGGGGCCGAGGACCGGCAGCAGCCGCTGCGCGAGCCCCGCGCCGGTGACGATCGCGACCGTCACCGGCAGGAAGGCGAGACCGGACTGGATCGGGCTGTACCCGAGGACGTCCTGGACCCACAGGACGATGAAGAAGAACATGCCGAACATCGCGGCCGACAGGCTGAGCATGATGATGTACGTGCCCGAGCGGTTGCGCTCGGCGAACATCCTGAGCGGGGTGATCGGCTCCTTGGCCCGCGACTCCACGAGACCGAAGGCCACGAGCAGGATCACCGCCGCGACGAAGGAGCCGACGGTCAGCGAGTCCTTCCAGCCCTTCTCGGACGCGCGGATGAAGCCGTAGACCAGCGCCGCCATGCCGAGCGTCGAGGTCATGGCGCCCGCGATGTCGAATCGGCCCGGGTGACGCTCGGACTCCTCGATGTAGCGCGGGGCGAGGAAAGCGATCAGGAGGCCGATCGGCACGTTGACGAAGAGGACCCAGCGCCAGTCGAGCCACTCGGTGAGCATGCCGCCCGCGAGCAGTCCGATCGCGCCACCGCCTGCGGAGACGGCGGCGAACACGCCGAACGCGCGGTTGCGCTCGGGCCCTTCGGGGAACGTCGTGGTGATCAGTGCGAGCGAGGTCGGCGAGGCGATGGCGCCGCCGACGCCCTGGAGGGCGCGCGCCGCGAGCAGCTGCCAGGGCTCCTGGGCGAAGCCGCCGAGCAGGGAGGCGAGGGTGAAGACGAGGATGCCGGCCATGAACACCCGGCGGCGCCCCAGGATGTCTCCCGCGCGTCCGCCGAGGAGCAGCAGTCCGCCGAAGGTGAGCGTATAGGCGCTGAGCACCCACGAGAGGTCGGTGGTCGAGAAGGAGAGCGCGTCCTGGATGTGCGGCAGCGCGATGTTCACGATGGTGGCGTCGAGGACGACCATGAGCTGGCAGGCGGCGATGACGGCCAGGGCGATGCCCGGCCGGTTTCCGGCGCGAGCAGGTCCGTTCTTGGTCTGTGTGTCCACCGGAGAAGTTGTCACTAGGGATCCCCCACGGAAGAATTAGTGAACGCATCCGTTCACTGTTCCCCAAGGTAGTGAGTCCCCTTCAGTGAACGCAACCGTTCACTGTGCGCTGCCACCGCCCCGATATGTCCCCGCCGGGCCCCCGACCTCGCGGGAGATCCGTCCCCCTGCCCCGCCCCGATCGACTTGCTCAACGGAGATTTCCTGATGGTTACTTCGCGCTCCACGGCCGCCGCCCGGCCGGAGGGAGTGTCCCTGCGACGCCGTGGCCCCGTGCTGGAACGGGCCATTCTGGAGGCCACGCTTGAACAGCTGGGCAGCGTCGGCTGGAACGGCCTGACGATGGAGGGTGTCGCGGTCGGCGCGCAGACGGGCAAAGCCGCGGTGTACAGGCGCTGGCCGTCGAAGGAAGACCTCGTCGCGGACGCCCTTCAGGCCGGGCTGCCGGCGCTCGGCGAGGCGCCGGACCGCGGGAGCGTCCGCGAGGACCTGTACGCGCTGTGCCTCCGGGTGCGCGACGTGATGTTCTCCAAGCCCGGCCAGGCCCTGCGCGCGGTCCTTCACGAATGCGACGCCGAATCCGCGGGGAGGTTCCACGACCTGATCGTCGCGGGGGTCACGGAACCCTCGAATCGGCTCTTCAAGGACGTGCTGCGGCAGGGAATCGCCCGTGGGGACGTGCGGGCCGACGCGATCGACGACCTGGTGCTCGACGTGATCCCCGCGATGATGATGTACCGCTCAAAGGTGTGCGGGAGCGAATGGCCCGACCGTGAGATCGCCGAAATGATCGACCGGGTCATGGTGCCGCTGCTCAGGGTCGGGGCGGTCTGAGGGGAATCCGGGTATCGCGGGCGGCACCGAGCGGCGTAACCTGGCTGGCGCCATGCCGTACGAACCTCCCACCCACACTGTCGAGCGATCGCTCCGAGCGACCACCGGCGCCAGGATCGTCGCCGGAGTCGACGAGGTCGGGCGCGGGGCGTGGGCCGGTCCCGTCACCGTGTGCGCGGCCGTCACCGGACTGCGTCGGCCACCCACCGGACTCACCGATTCCAAGCTGATCACCCCCAAGCGCCGTACCGCGCTGGCCGCGGAGCTGGAGCAGTGGGTCACGGCGTACGCGCTCGGCGACGCCTCCCCGCAGGAGATCGACGAGCTCGGGATGACCGCGGCGCTCCGCCTCGCGGCGATCCGGGCACTCGAAGGGCTCCCCGTCCGGCCGGACGCCGTCATCCTCGACGGCAAGCACGACTACCTCGGCAGCCCCTGGCAGGTCCGCACGGTGATCAAGGGCGACCAGTCCTGCGTCGCCGTGGCCGCCGCCTCCGTCATCGCCAAGGTCCGACGGGACACCGTCATGGCGGAGCTGGAGGCGGAGTCCGAGGGCTGTGCTGCGTTCGGTTTCGCGGCGAACGCGGGCTACCCTTCGCCGGTCCACAAGGCCGCGCTGGAGGAGCTGGGGCCCACCCCGTACCACCGTCTCTCCTGGTCGTACCTGGACGCGTTGCCCCAGTGGCGCCACCTCAAAAAGGTCCGCCTCTCCGCGGAGGCGGCCGCGCTGGAAAGCGGGGGCCAACTCGGCTTCGACTTCTGAACTTCCGGCTGCCGAGCCCTTTTCCAGGGCCGCCCGAGCAGCCGGGGTGCACCTGTGTGCCCACCCGCCGATGCCCCGTGCAGCGGCATTTGATAGACATCCACCCATGCCTCTCACCCCCGAGGAGCCTCAGATTCACGAGAGCGCCCAGGGTCCCCGCGCCACCGCGGCCGCCGGCCGTCCCGCGTCGACCCCTCGTCCCGTACCCGGCCCGCGTTCTGCGGCCTCCCCGCGTCCCGGCAGCCCGGTCCCCGGCCCGGCCAGGCCCGCGCCGCCGGCCCCGCGCCCGCGCCCCGGTGCCGGCCAGTCCCCGGCCACCGGCCAGGAGAATCGTTCCGACCAGCGGTCCACTCCGCAGCTCCAGGTGATCCCGGCCCCGGCCGACGGCGCGCTGGACGCTGCCGAGGAGGCCCTGGACCTGCTCCTGGAGAGCGGCCGGGCGCCCGGTGACGTCCTGGTGCTGACCACCGGTGACCAGCACCCGTGGGCGGCGCACGAGCTGTCCTTCGGCGAGGCCGCCTACTGGGCCCAGCAGGACACCGGCGACGACGTGTTCTTCGCGGACGCGTCCGCCGTCGAGCAGGCCAAGGTCCGGCCCGTGGTGATCGTCGCCGTCAACGGCGGCAGCGATGAGACCGCTGCCCGGGCCCTGCCTCTGGCGATGGCCCGCGCGGGTGCGCTGCTGATCGTCTGCGGCGATCCGGAGCGCGTCGCGGCGCTCGTCGGCGCCGGCGTCTGAGCGACGGCTCGGTCTGCTGACCGTCCGCCCGCCTGATGACCGTTTCACCCGCCGGCCGTTTGGCCCGTTGACGGTTCCGCCCGTTGACCGATCCGCCCGTTGGCCGATCCGTCCGTCGACCGCTCTGCCTGCCGGGCGAGCGTCGTGCGGGTGGACGTCAGCGGGCGGCGGCCCGGCGCAAGGGTTCGGCCGCGCCGCTCGCCGTTCTCGGTGTGAGGTGGCCCAGTTCGGCCGTCTCGCTGCCGAGCGGGACCGGGCGCGAGTCGGAGCTCGGCCGACGGCCTCCCCGGCCCTCGCCGAGCACCTGCCAGCCCCCTCGGGTCAGCGTGATGTACGCGCCGCAGCGGAGTCCGTGCAGCGTGCAGGCATCCCGGAGCCCCCACATCCAGGCTCCGTCCTCCTCCGTCCAGCGCTCGTCGCCCTCACGGCAATACAGCAGGATCGCGGTCCGCACCGGGGCGCGGCGCCGGAGGTCGTGGGGGAGGACGCGCCGCAGGTGCGCGAGGAGGGCGTTGCGGAACTCCCAGCCGTCCGCCGGCAGGGAGCGGCGGACGAACGAGGCGCTGGCGGTGAGCCGTTCCTCGTGGTCCAGGACCGCCACGACCGCCGTCGAGGGCGTGGGAGTGTGGCGCGAGTGCAGTCCGCTGACGATCTCACGCGGATTGCCGAGCAGGGGGATGCCCGCCGCGGCCCACTCGGCCGGTTCGAGTACCCGTGAGAGGCGGCTGGCGGACTCGGGCGACGACATGGTCGAGGTGGCTGTGGACGGAGCGAATCCGAGGGTCACGGTCCTCCCTTCGGATACGCGCCCGCGCGGCGGGCAAGGTCGGGTGAGGGCGCACCACGGCACGGTCCTTCAAGGCCGCTGACGGGCCGTGCGGGGCGGTTTCCCAATTCTTGCTTGGCCCGTGCGTGAGCGGCAATGAGCAATTGAGGCCACTGACGGGATTGCGACGGTATGCCTTTCATATCCCTGCCCAGTTGCCCATTGTTCACTCCCCGTTTCCCCTCCTGTTTCACCTCCGGGGCGGGAGCCTCAGCGGAAACACTCATTCCGCCTACGGCGGCCCTCGGCCACTCAGGCGGCGAACGAGCAGCGTGTGAGAGAGGTGTCACGCTGAGTGAGTTGGGCGATTGTCCGTGCCATCGGGTTGCATGGGGGCATGGACAACCAGGAGCTCCGCGCCGAAGCCGATGCCATCCTCGCTGAGCTCGTCGGTGCCCCGGGGGGTTCGGCGCGGCTGCGGGAAGACCAGTGGCAGGCCGTGGCGGCCCTGGTGGAGGAGCGCCGGCGGGCGCTGGTCGTGCAGCGGACCGGCTGGGGCAAGTCGGCGGTGTACTTCGTCGCCACCGCCCTGCTGAGAAGGCGCGGCTCGGGCCCGACGGTGATCATCTCGCCGCTGCTGGCCCTGATGCGCAACCAGGTCGAGTCCGCTGCGCGGGCCGGCATCCAGGCGCGCACGATCAACTCCGCCAACCCGGAGGAGTGGGACACCATCTACGAGGAGGTCGAGCGCGGCGAGACCGACGTCCTCCTCGTCAGCCCGGAACGCCTCAACTCCGTGGACTTCCGGGAGCAGGTGCTGCCCAAGCTGGCGGCCACGACCGGTCTCCTCGTGGTCGACGAGGCGCACTGCATCTCGGACTGGGGACACGACTTCCGGCCCGACTACCGCCGGCTGCGGGCGATGCTCGCCGAGCTCGCCCCCGGAGTGCCGGTACTGGCCACCACCGCGACGGCCAACGCGCGCGTGACCGCGGACGTGGCCGAGCAGCTGGGCACCGGGGCCGGCGAGGCCCTCGTGCTGCGCGGCACGCTGGAGCGGGAAAGCCTGCGCCTGGGCGTCGTCCGGCTGCCGGACGCGGCGCACCGCCTGGCCTGGCTCGCCGAGCACCTGGACGAACTGCAGGGCTCGGGGATCATCTACGCCCTCACCGTGGCCGCCGCCGAGGAGGCGACCGCGTTCCTGCGCCAGCGCGGCTTCACGGTGGCCTCCTACACGGGGCGGACGGAGAACGCCGACCGGCTGCAGGCCGAGATCGATCTTCAGGAGAATCGGGTCAAGGCGCTCGTCGCCACCTCGGCTCTGGGTATGGGCTTCGACAAGCCCGACCTCGGCTTCGTGGTGCACCTGGGGTCGCCGTCGTCCCCCATCGCCTACTACCAGCAGGTAGGCCGTGCGGGGCGCGGCGTCGAGCACGCCGACGTGCTCCTGCTGCCGGGCAAGGAGGACGAGGCCATCTGGCGCTACTTCGCCGATACCGCCTTCCCGCCCGAGGCCCTGGTCCGGCAGACCCTCTCGGCCCTCGCCGACGCGGGACGGCCGCTGTCCGTGCCGGCTCTGGAGGCGGCGGTGGATCTTCGCCGCACCCGGCTGGAGACCATGCTGAAGGTCCTCGACGTGGACGGGGCCGTCAAGCGGGTGAAGGGCGGGTGGACGTCCACCGGTCGGCAGTGGACCTACGACTCCGAGCGGTACGCGTGGGTGGCCCGGCAGCGGGCGGCCGAGCAGCAGGCCATGCGCGACTACGTGAGCACCACCGGGTGCCGGATGGAGTTCCTGCGGCGGCAGTTGGACGACGAAGGGGCCGTCCCATGCGGCCGCTGCGACAACTGCGCGGGGGCCTGGGCGGATTCCTCCGTCTCCGCGGAGACGCTGACCGGAGCGGCGAAGGAACTGGACCGCCCGGGCGTGGAGGTCGAGCCGCGCCGGATGTGGCCGACGGGGATGCCCGCGCTGGGCGTCAACCTCAAGGGACGCATCCCCGCCGGAGAGCAGTGCTCCACCGGCCGCGCCCTGGGGCGGCTCTCGGACATCGGCTGGGGCAACCGGCTGCGCCCGCTGCTGGCCGACAGCGCACCCGACGGGCCGGTCCCCGACGACGTCCTGAAGGCCGCGATCGCCGTCCTCGCCGACTGGGCGCGCTCCCCGGGCGGCTGGGCACCGAACGTCCCGGACGCCTCCTCGCGGCCGGTGGGCGTCGTCGCCGTACCGTCCCTGACCCGTCCGCAGCTGGTCGGCTCCCTTGCCCAGGGGATCGCGACCATCGGCCGCCTCCCCCTCCTGGGCACCCTGGCCTACACCGGGCCGGACGGTGCGCACGCGGCGCGACGCAGCAACTCCGCCCAACGCCTCAGGGCGCTCTCCGGCGCCCTGGCGGTGCCGGAGGGCCTGGCGGGCGCGCTGGCCGGAACTCCCGGCCCCGTCCTGCTCGTGGACGACTGCACCGACTCCGGCTGGACCCTCGCGGTCGCCGCCCGCCTGCTCCGCCAGGCCGGTGCCGAGCAGGTGCTCCCGCTGGTCCTCGCCGCCGCGGGCTGACCCCCTCCGCACCCCTCACACACCGTCAAGCGGTCACGAGCATAGGCGTTTCGGAGCCGACGCGAAGCCGGCCCTGTGGACAACTCCACGGGGCCGCGCGTGTCGTGTTCCGGGAGTTATCCACAGGGGTTTCGCGATTCGGGAGATCACGAGACCGTCGTGACCATGAACGCGAATCACCACGAATCCAGCGGACCCACCCGTACCCAGCGGATCACCCTGCGCGGCCCGGCGGAGCTGGCCGACGCGCTGCCCTTCATGCTGGGCTTCCACCCGACCGACTCCGTCGTCCTGGTCGCTCTCCACGGCGAGCGCGGCCGCTTCGGCGGCCGGGTCAGGCTCGGCATTCCGCGCTCACCCCGCGAATGGGCGTCCACTGCGGACCACCTCGCCGAATGCCTCGTCGAGAGCGAGGACCGGCGCGGCGACCGACCGGACGGGATCGTCGTCTTCCTGTGCCAGGACCCGGAGCCCGGCGAGACGGGCAACAGGGTCATGGAGCGGCTGCGCCCCTTCGCGCAGCGACTGCGCACCGCCTGCGGCGCCCTCGACATCCCCGTCTACGAAGCCCTCTGCATCTCCGACGGGCTCTACTTCTCCTACTGTTGCCCCGACGACCGCTGCTGCCCGCCCGGCGGCACGCCCATGGGGCTCACCGGCACCTCGGTCACGGCGGCGACCGCCGCCTACGCCGGAGTGCAGGTACGGGGCTCGCTGCGGGACATGCAGGCCCGGCTCAAGCCGCACGGCACCGCCGCGGACGAGACACAGCGCGTCGCCCTCGACGCGGCCGCCGCCTCGATCGTGCCCAGGATCCTCGAAGGCTCTCCCGGACAAGGCCGGGCGGAGGTCCGCGAGGCGACGCTGCGCATCGCCCGCGAGATCCTCTGGCGGTTCGCCGACCCGGCGGCCCGCGCAGAGCCTTCCGGCGGGGTCGCGGCGGCCGACGCGGCCGACGACGCCCTGATCGGGACGGAGGAGGCGGCCGCGCTCATCCTGGGCCTCCAGGACCGGGACACCCGGGACCGCGTCGCCGAATGGATGGAGAGCTGGGAGGGCGCCGCGGCCCTGCGGCTCTGGCGCGTCCTGGCCCGCCGCTGCGTCACCCCCTACCAGGAGCACGCCGCCGCGCCGCTGACCCTCGCGGGCTGGGCGGCCTGGTCCACCGGCGACGAACCGACCGCCCGGGTCGCCCTCGGACTCGCCCTCGAAGCCGACCCCGAGTACGTCTTCGCCCGACTGCTGCACCAGGCCTGCAACGAGGGACTCGACCCCGAGTCGCTGCGCTCCTGCCTGAGGAGCGAGCGGGACTCCAGGGACGCGACGGAGCAGGGCGCTCCCGCCTCCTCCCGGCGGGTCAGGACCCGGACCGCCGCCCGCCCCCAGAGCGCCCGGCAGAGCCTCAGGAAGCCCGGACGGCAGACCGGCGGAGACCGCGGGGCACCCGCCGGAGTCCGGCCGAGCGGCCCGGCCACGGGCAGGCCGAGGAGCGGAGCCCCGCGCCACGGCGGGCAGCGCGGCAGCAGGAGCGGCCGATGACGACCGTGACCCGGCCGCCCGCGCGCGCGTTCAGCTCTCTGGCGGAGTCGGCCGCACCGCTCCGCCGCCGCCCCGCCGGCCGCCCGGACCGCACAGAGAGCACCCCACACCCGCCATGGCCCTCAGCCCCGTCCCGGCCCCCGGACGACCCGCAGGACACCCGAACGGACCCGCGCACGGACACCCGTCCGGCGTGGGTGCCGCGCCCCCACGCGGGGCGCGGCCGGGCGAACTGCCCTCGGTGCACGGCGCACTCCTCTGCGTGGCCCTGCCCGCCTTCGCCGTCTGCGCCGAGCACGGACAGCTCAGGGGAGAGGGGCCCGAGGGCGTGTACGCGGCGGGACTACGGCTCCTCTCCCGCTGCGTCCTGCGGGTGGCTGGGCGCGAACCCGTCGCGCTCCAGGGCCGGATGGCCGCCGCCGACCGGGCCGTCTTCCTCGGTGTCCTGCGCGCCCCCGGGGACGTGGGACCCGATCCCGGGCTCGCTGTCGAGCGCTCGCGAGGCGCCGACGGAACCGAGCGCATCACCTTGCGCAACGCGACCGCCCGCCCCCTCCGCCTCCCCGTGGAAATCGCTCTGGGCACGGATCTCGCGGACCTGGGCGCGGTGGCGTCCGGCAGGACGGGACCCGAGCTCGCCCCGAGCGTCCACGGCACCGGACTGCGCTGGACCGCCGGCGACGGACGATCCGTCGCCGTCACCACGGACCCGCCGCCCATGGACTCCCTGGCGGCGGCCGGCGTCCTGCGCTGGGAGGCCGAGCTGGCGCCCGGAGCACTGTTCACGATCCGGCTGCACGTGCGCGGTGACCGGGGCGCCGGGCCGGCCGCTTCCCCGGGAGGCGGAGGAGGGCGGCCCGGCGGGCACCTCATCGCCGAGGCGCGGGCCGAGGGCGACGACCCGCGCCCGGGGGAGCTGCTGCGCGCCTCCGTCGAGGACCTGCGCGCCCTGCTCCAGCGGGACCCCGCCCACCCAGCCGACGTCCATCTCGCGGCCGGGGTCCCCTGGCGCTGCGGACCGGTCACTGCCGAGGCCCTCTGGGCGGCCCGCATGGTCCTGCCCCTCGGGACCCGGCTGGCCGCGACCACGCTCCGCGCGCTGGGACGCGCCCAACTCCAGGGCACCGGGCCCGATTCCGGCCGGCTTCACGGCCCCCTCAGAGACGCCGGCCCGCACCTCCCGCCCCGCTGCACGGGCATCGAGGCCACCCTCGCCTTTCCCGTCGTGCTCGCGGAAGCCCGTCGCTGGGGGCTGCCCGCCGCGGACCTGGAGGAGCTGCTCCCCGTGGCGGAGCGCTGCCTCGGCTGGCTGCGCCGCACGATCGGCGACACCGGCCTCGTACCCGACCCGGGGCCCGCCGGGCCCTGGCGGGCGGAGACCCAGGCCCACGCGCACCGGGCCGCCCTGCTCGGCGCCGACCTGCTCGACGCCTGCGGAAGGCCCGGGGGAGACGCCCTGCGCGACAGGGCGCGGACCGTGCGCGAGCGGTTCCGGCGCGACTTCTGGCTCGACGACCGGGCAGGGGGCCGGCCGGCCGTCGCCCGCGCCCCGGACGGCCGGACCTGGTCCCAGCTGGGCGGCTGGGCCGCGCACCTGCTCGACACCGGACTGCTCGGCGGCGGCCGGTACGCGCAGGGACTCCTCGACAGGGCGGAGACCGAGCAGGTGGCCCGACTGCTCGCGACCCCGGCTCTCGACTCCGGTTGGGGTCTGCGCGGTCTGGGAGCCAAGGAGCCCGGCCACAACCCCTTCGGCCACCGGTCCGGCGCGGTCCGGGTGCACGAGACGGCGGTCGCCGTGGCCGGCCTCGCGGCCGCGGGACACGAGAAGGAGGCCGCCTCCCTGCTCCGTGGGCTGCTCGACGCCGCCGAGGCCTTCGCCCATCGGCTGCCCGAGATGTACGCGGGGGAGCAGCGGACGGCGGGAGGGCGCCCGGTGCCGCACCCGGCCGCGTGCAGGCCGGCGGCGGTCGCGGCCGCCGGAGCGGTCCAGGCGCTCGTGGCCCTCGCCGGGATCCGCCCCGACGCGCCGGGACGCTCCGTGTCGGTGCACCCCATGCCCTCGGCCCCGCTGGGAGCGATCCGTCTCTCGGGGCTCGTGGTGGCGGGCGAGCCCTTCGCCGTGCGGGTCGGCAGGCTCGGCCTCGGTATGGTCGAGGAGGCCGCAGAGGGCCTTCAACTGGGGGTGTGACGGGGATGCCGGGCGCAGACACGACGGAAGCTTCGCGGCGCGGCGAGGAACGCGAAGAAGTCGTCGCCGATCCTTCCGCGGGGCGTGTTTATCGTCAGGGAGACGACTATGATCGCGGCATGTCTCCCTACGACCCGTCGGCCTTTCCGCCTTTCGCTGTCACCGTCGATCTGGTCGTGCTCACCGTGCGGAGCCATGCCCTCTGCACCTTGATCGTGAGGAGAGGGGAACAGCCGTACCAGGGGCGCTGGGCGCTCCCCGGCGGCTTCGTCCGCGAGGGCGAGGACCTCGGCGCCGCGGCCGCCCGTGAGCTGGTCGAGGAGACCGGACTCCGCGCCCACGACCCGGGCGACCCGCCGCCCCTACCGGGCAACGGCGCGCACCTGGAGCAGCTCGCCACGTACGGGGCTCCCGCACGTGACCCGCGGATGCGGGTGGTCAGCGTCGCGCACCTGGCGCTTGCCCCGGACCTGCCCGCGCCACGGGCGGGCGGAGACGCGAACAGCGCCCGCTGGGCCCCGGTCGAGGAACTGCTCGGCGAGGCCGAGCCGCTCGCCTTCGACCACGGCCAGATCCTCGCCGACGGGGTGGAGCGAGCCCGCTCCAAGATCGAGTACTCCTCGTTGGCCACGGCCTTCTGTCCGCCGGAGTTCACCGTCGGAGAGCTGCGGCGCGTCTACGAGGCCGTCTGGGGCGTCGCCCTCGACCCGCGCAACTTCCACCGCAAGGTGACCGGCACGCCCGGCTTCCTGGTCCCGGCCGGTGGCACCACGACCCGTCAGGGAGGCCGCCCCGCCCAGCTCTTCAGGGCAGGTGGAGCCACCCTCCTCAACCCGCCGATGCTGCGTCCCGAGGTCTGACCGACCCGGCCGTCAGGCGTCCAGGGCGCCAACCCTGCGCCGAAAGTCCGAAATGTAGCGTTATCTTGCTGCGGTAGCGCCGCCCTGCCGCGGAGCGGTGTCACCTACCGCGAGAGAAGCGATGCTCCAGGCAATCGGACTGACCAGCACTCCCCGCCACGATCGCCCGCCCGCCGTGGACGATCTGACCTTCGAGGCGCGGCCCGGTGCCGTGACCGCGCTCCTCGGTCCCCCGGGCTCCGGCAAGACCACCACGCTCCGCCTCATGCTCGACCTCGATCCGGGCCGAGGGATCACGTACTTCCGCGGCCGAACGCTGCATGGCGTCGCCCACCCGTCGCGCGAGGTCGGCGTGTTCCTCGGTGACGTCCCCGGACACCCCGCCCGCACCCTCCGCGGGCAGCTGCGGATGCTCTGCGCCGCTTCCGGAACTCCCGTCGCCCGGGCCGGGGACGTGCTGCGGTCCGTCGGACTCGCGGGCCTCGAAGGGCGGCGGATCGGCACCCTGCCGCTCGGTGCCGAGCGCCGACTCGGCCTGGCGTGCGCCCTGTTGGGCACCCCGCACGCCCTGCTGCTCGACGAGCCGGCGGCCGGCCTCTCCGGCCCGGATGGTGCCTGGGTATACGAGCTGCTGCGCGCGCACGCGGCCGGCGGAGGGACGGTGCTCTACACCACGGCGGACCCCAAGGACGCGGCCCGCAACGCCGACCGGGTCGTCACCCTCGACGGCGGCCGCGTCGTCGCCGACCAGGACGCCACCGAGTTCGCGCGCACCCGCCTGCGTCCCCGCGTCGCCGTCCGGACCCCCCACGTCGCACGACTGGCCGCCGCGGTGACCCAGGAGGCCAGGGCCGCCCGCCGGCCGGTCGAGGTGGTCGCGGAGGACGGCAACCTGCTGTCGGTCTACGGCAGCGACTGCGCCGCCGTAGGCGACACCGCGTTCCGGCACGGCGTGGTGATCCACCGGCTCGCCGACGAGACCGGCGGCACGGCGCCCGCGCCCCGCGCGCCCGAGGGAGGCGATTCCGGGAAGGAGGCGTCCGGGCAGGACTCCGCCCGGCGTCGCGTCCCGCCCTCACGGGATGCCGAGCATGCGTCCGGCGCCTCCGAGCGCGGCGACTCGGCCGAGGAGCGGACCTCCCCACGGAAGCCGGCCCGCTCGCCCTCGCGCCCACTGCGGTACGAGCTCCACCGGCTCGTCGGCGTGCCGAGCACCCCGCTCGTCGTGGCGGTGGTCCTGCTCGTCTCCGTGGTTCTCGCCCTGCTCCTCGGCCGCGGGGGCTCGGCGGCGCTGCCCGTCGTCCTCGCCGGGTGGCCCGCGATCTCCCCGCTGCCGCCCGCCGCCCTCGGAGCCGGGCTGATCGGCGCCTTCTCCTTCGGCGAGGAGTACCGCTACCCCGCGCTCACCGCAGGCCGCGGCGCCGTGCCCCGGCGGCTCCGCCTGCTGCTCGCCAAGCTCGTCGTGGCGGCGGCCGTGGCCCTCGGCCTCGGGGCGCTCGTCGTGGCGGCGGATCTGGGGGCCCTGAGATTCGTCTACGGCGGCGAGTTGATCCCCGTACCGGCGAACTGGCCGTCGCTGTGCGCGAGTTGGCTGGGGCTGCTCGTCGGATGCGCCTGGGCGGGGGTGCTGGGCGCCGGGGTGTTCCGGGCCGCCGCCGCGGGGGTGGCCGCGGTCCTCGCCGTACCCGTCGCGTTCGCTCCGCTCCTGCAGAAGGTGCTCGCCGGTCCGGCGGTGCGGTCGGTCGCCGGGCTGCCCGCACGCTTGCGCGAGATTGCCGGCCCGCAGTGGTCCCCGGCCGTGGACCGGTGGTTGGCGGGGGCGCTGCGAGTGGTCGGACAGCCCGCGGGGGTGGCTCTCTCGCTGGTGTTGACCGGGTTGCTCTGCGCCTATGTGTTCACCGGCCTTCGCCGGAAGGCCCGTTGGTGATCACTTGCGGATCGAAAGCTTCCGCTTTTCGGACAACTCCCTTAAAAATCGCCCTCTATGTCCGAATAATCGTCAATTGTGTAGGGGGTGCCGATCACCCTTTCGTGTGCTTTTCACCAAAGACCTCAAGGGTCACGGAAGCAACGCCGACAAAGGATGCGTGAGTACCCTTGCGCACACCATGATGACCGCCGCCCGTCCCGTCGAGTCAGGCCTCGGCGCCCCGGGCGATCTCGACCGCTACCCCTACGCGGAGGCGCCCGGCGCCGGCCGCGTGGGTCCGCCCTCCTGGGAGGGCGTGGACACCGACCTGGGCCGCGTCGGCCGCCGCAGCGCCGGCAGCCGGGGCCGGGGGCTCCACGGCCAGCTCGTCCAGCAGCTGGGCCAGATGATCGTCTCCGGCGACCTCGGAGCCGACCGCCCCCTCGTCCCCGAGGAGATCGGCCAGCGGTTCGAGGTCTCGCGCACCGTCGTCCGCGAGTCGCTGCGCGTGCTCGAGGCCAAGGGCCTCGTCAGTGCCCGCCCCAACGTCGGCACCCGCGTCAGGCCCGTCAGCGACTGGAACCTCCTCGACCCCGACATCATCGAGTGGCGCGCCTTCGGCCCGCAGCGCGACGACCAGCGCCGCGAGCTGAACGAGCTGCGCTGGACCATCGAGCCCCTGGCCGCGCGCCTCGCCGCCGGGCACGGCCGCGAGGACGTCCAGCAGCGCCTCGCCGACATGGTCGAGATCATGGGGCACGCGTACGCGCAGGGTGACGCGATCACCTTCTCCCGCGCGGACACCGAGTTCCACTCCCTGCTCATCCAGCTCGCCGGGAACCGCATGCTGGAGCACCTCTCCGGCATCGTCGGCGCCGCGCTCCACGTCTCCGGGGGCCCCGTCACGGGCTGTGACCGCCCGAGCGAGGCGTGCCTCGGGCACCACGCCCGGATCGTCGACGCGCTGGCTGCGGGCGACGCGCAGGCCGCCGAGGCCGCCATGCGCCAGCTGCTGACCGTCCACCCCGAGGTGGAGCGCGTCGTTCCCGCCCCCCGCGAACACTGACCGCGGGCCGTGGCCGGGAGCGCGGACGCGCACACATCGCGTGCCGCCGGGTCCGAGCGCGGTCCGGGGAGCCCGGCAGGGTTTCCCCGGATGGCGCCAGGGTTCCGGCGGCGCGAATGTGCCATGATCTACCGCTTCGGCCGTTTCGCCGCAAATGAGGTGTGACTCGGGCCACGAAGATTGGGCGTAACACTCCTCCGAGCCGTGCGATGACCTAAGAGGTGACAGCCGAGGAAGGAATACAGCAGCCGATGGAGGCGCTGTGCAGTTCCCCGGCCCAACCCGCGCCGTCGGCACATCTCCCGCCGACGGTCGTCGGCTCCGGCCCTCTCCAGGGCGGGGCCGGAAGCCGTTTCCATCGTTCCGAGAGGTTGTTCGTGTCGGCCAGCACATCCCGTACGCTCCCGCCGGAGATCGCCGAGTCCGAGTCTGTGATGGCGCTCATCGAGCGGGGAAAGGCTGATGGGCAGATCGCCGGCGATGACGTGCGTCGGGCCTTCGAAGCCGACCAGATTCCGCCAACCCAGTGGAAGAATGTTCTGCGCAGCCTCAATCAGATCCTCGAGGAAGAGGGTGTGACGCTGATGGTCAGTGCAGCGGAGTCGCCGAAGCGCGCCCGCAAGAGCGTCGCTGCGAAGAGCCCGGCCAAGCGCACCGCCACCAAGACCGTCACTGCCAGGACGACCGTGACGAAGACCACCGTCACGGCCGCGACGGCTCCCGCGGCGGACAGTGACGACCTGGCCGACGAGGCCGGATCGCCTGCCAAGAAGGCGGCCGCGAAGAAGACCGTCGCCAAGAAGGCGGTGGCCAAGAAGACCGTCGCCAAGAAGACGGCGGCCAAGAAGACCGCGTCCAAGAAGGATGGCGACGAGCTCGTCGAGGGCGAGGAGCTCCTCGAGGACGTCGCCGCCGGCAAGGGCGAAGAGGAAGAGACCGAGGGCGAGAGCAAGGGCTTCGTCCTGTCCGACGAGGACGAGGACGACGCTCCGGCGCAGCAGGTCGCCGTCGCCGGTGCCACCGCCGACCCGGTCAAGGACTACCTCAAGCAGATCGGCAAGGTCCCGCTGCTCAACGCCGAGCAGGAGGTCGAGCTCGCCAAGCGCATCGAGGCCGGTCTGTTCGCCGAGGACAAGCTGGCGAACTCCGACAAGCTCGCCCCGAAGCTCAAGCGCGAGCTGGAGATCATCGCCGAGGACGGCCGCCGGGCCAAGAACCACCTCCTGGAGGCCAACCTCCGTCTGGTGGTCTCCCTGGCCAAGCGCTACACCGGCCGCGGCATGCTCTTCCTGGACCTGATCCAGGAGGGCAACCTGGGTCTGATCCGTGCGGTCGAGAAGTTCGACTACACCAAGGGCTACAAGTTCTCCACGTACGCCACCTGGTGGATCCGTCAGGCGATCACCCGTGCCATGGCCGACCAGGCCCGCACCATTCGTATCCCGGTGCACATGGTCGAGGTCATCAACAAGCTCGCGCGTGTGCAGCGTCAGATGCTCCAGGACCTGGGCCGTGAGCCCACCCCGGAGGAGCTGGCCAAGGAGCTCGACATGACCCCTGAGAAGGTCATCGAGGTCCAGAAGTACGGCCGTGAGCCGATCTCCCTCCACACCCCTCTGGGTGAGGACGGCGACAGCGAGTTCGGTGACCTCATCGAGGACTCCGAGGCGGTCGTGCCGGCCGACGCGGTGAGCTTCACGCTCCTCCAGGAGCAGCTGCACTCCGTGCTCGACACGCTCTCCGAGCGTGAGGCGGGCGTCGTCTCGATGCGCTTCGGCCTCACCGACGGCCAGCCGAAGACGCTGGACGAGATCGGCAAGGTCTACGGCGTGACGCGAGAGCGGATCCGTCAGATCGAGTCGAAGACAATGTCGAAGCTGCGTCACCCGTCGCGTTCGCAGGTCCTGCGCGACTACCTCGACTGATCCTTCCGAGGCACAGAGCGACACGCGAAGGGCCCGGTTCCCCGAAAGGGAGGAACCGGGCCCTTCGCGTGTGCGCGGGTGCAGGGGGCGGGCGCGTGCAGGACGCTGGGTGAACCGACATCACCGGAGAGTCAGGAGGCTCCATGCGTGGTCCCTTCACCCGTGCCTTGACGGGTGCCCTGGGTCTGATCACGGCAGCGGTGGGGCAGGTTGCCACCGCCGTCCCCGTGGCGGCCGACAGCGTCGTCGTGGGCGGCCGCCAGGCCCTGATCACGGACGCGCCCTGGGTCGTGGCGCTGTCCAGTCGTGACCGGTTCGGGGGTACCCGGGCGGGGCAGTTCTGCGGCGGTGTGGTCGTCGCGCCGACCAAGGTGCTCACGGCGGCCCACTGCCTGGGCAGAGAGGTCCTCGGCGGCGAGCCGTGGGAGGTGCGCGACTTCGTGGTCATCGCCGGCCGTGCCGCGCTGCGAGGACAGGGCGGGCAGGAGGTCGGGATCTCGGACACCTGGATCAATCCCGACTACGACCCGACGACGAACTCGGGCGATCTCGCGGTGCTGACGCTGGCGAGCGCGCTGCCGCAGTCGTACGTGATCGGCGTCGCTCGCGCGGGCGACGCGGCGTACACGCCCGGTACGGAGGCGGACGTCTACGGCTGGGGTGACACGACCGGCAACGGGACCTATGCCTCCACGCTGCGGACGGCCCGTGTGCAGGTGCTGCCGGACACGGCGTGCGGTCGGGCGTACCCGGGCGGTTTCGGCGTCCAGTACCGCAACGACACGATGCTGTGCGCGGGCGACCCGCAGGGCGGCAGGGACGCGTGCCAGGGCGACAGCGGGGGACCGCTGGTGGCCAAGGGGCTTCTCGTCGGCCTGGTGTCCTGGGGGAGCGGCTGCGGGCAGGCCGAGAACCCGGGTGTCTACACGCGGGTCGGGGCGGTGCTGCCGGAGCGGATCTGACGAGCGCCCGCATTCGCCCCGTAACCGCCCGCAGTCGCCCGCACGGCCGGCGTGAGCCGGTATGCGGGCGCGATGGGCACTGCGGGTGCGACAGGGTACGAGAACGGGCGGCCACCCCCCTTGACTGCGGGGGTGGCCGCCCGTCGTCCGGTCAGCGACCGGCTCTGGGCTCGTCGGGTGTGCGAGGCGTCAGTGCTCGTCGCCCGTCGTGCGGGCCGGCACGTCCGTGAGCCGGTCCGTCTCATCCTGTATCTCAGCGGCGATCTTCTTGAGTTCCGGCTCGAACTTGCGGCCGTGGTGGGCGCAGAAGAGCAAGTCACCTCCGCTGGTCAGGACGACACGCAGGTATGCCTGGGCGCCGCAGCGGTCGCAGCGGTCAGCGGCCGTCAGGGGGCTCGCGGGGGTCAGAACAGTAGTCACGTCGCCTCTTCTCTAGCTCGACGAGCTGTCGTACCAGGGTCAACATCCAACCAGGCCGGAAACGTTCCCGCTCGTGGCTTTTCCTCGAAACTTTTTCCCAAGGTGGCTGTCTGCTGCCGGTTGGCGGCGAATGAGCCGTATTGCGTCGCTCTACGGATTTCGCGTTGCTTGTCTCGGTGCGTCCTCCCGGCGTGGTTGCCGGTTGTTGATGAGGACGTGCCCGGAGCCTAAATGGTTCATGCCTGGAAGGGAACGTGATGTTCGCGTCACCCCTTCGAGGGATCGAACATCCATACGACTCTGGACTAGCATGAGGAAACGGGGAGGGTGGCGTGACAACGGCTCTACCAGGCATCGGTACCCTCTGACCGGTGAACGACGCCGGGCCTTACCCCACCGGGCCAGTTTTCAAATTCAGCGAGGAGCGAACCGCGTGACCGCCGAAACGTCCGTGCCGTCCAGTGCGCTGCTGACCGCAGACCGTGACGGTTCCAACTACACCGCGCGGCACCTGCTCGTACTCGAAGGGCTCGAAGCGGTCCGCAAGCGCCCCGGCATGTACATCGGGTCCACCGACAGCCGCGGCCTGATGCACTGCATCTGGGAGATCATCGACAACTCGGTCGACGAGGCCCTCGGCGGCTACTGCGACCACATCGACGTCATCCTCCACGACGACGGCTCCGTCGAGGTCCGCGACAACGGCCGCGGCATCCCGGTCGACGTCGAGCCGAAGACCGGGCTCTCCGGCGTCGAGGTCGTCATGACCAAGCTGCACGCCGGCGGAAAGTTCGGCGGCGGCTCGTACGCCGCCTCCGGCGGTCTGCACGGCGTCGGCGCGTCCGTGGTCAACGCCCTGTCGGCCCGCCTCGACGTCGAGGTCGACCGGAACAGCTCCACGCACACGATCAGCTTCCGCCGAGGCGTCCCCGGCATCTTCACGGAGCAGGGCCCCGACAGCCCCTTCGACCCGGGCAACGGCCTGCGGAAGAGCAAGCGCGTCCCCAAGACCCGCACCGGCACCCGCGTCCGCTACTGGGCGGACCGGCAGATCTTCCTCAAGGACGCCAAGCTCTCGCTGGAGACGCTCCACCAGCGCGCCCGGCAGACCGCCTTCCTCGTGCCGGGCCTCACGATCGTCGTCCGCGACGAGCGGGACCTCGCCGGGATCGGCAAGAGCGAGGAGACCTTCCGCTTCGACGGAGGCATCAGCGAGTTCTGCGAGTACCTCGCGCAGGACAAGGCCGTCTGCGACATCCAGCGCCTCACCGGCGTGGGCACCTTCAAGGAGACCGTCCCGGTCCTCGACGAGCGCGGGCACATGACCCCCACCGAGGTCACCCGCGAGCTCGCCGTCGACGTCGCCCTGCGCTGGGGCACCGGCTACGACACCACGGTCAAGTCCTTCGTCAACATCATCGCCACCCCCAAGGGCGGCACCCACGTCTCCGGCTTCGAGCAGGCCATCACCAAGACGGTGAACGAGGTCCTCCGCTCGGCCAAGATGCTGCGCGTCGCCGAGGACGACATCGTCAAGGACGACGCCCTGGAGGGGCTCACGGCCGTCGTGACGGTCCGCCTCGCCGAGCCGCAGTTCGAGGGACAGACGAAGGAGGTCCTCGGGACCTCCGCCGCCCGCCGGATCGTGGCGAGCGTCGTCGCCAAGGAACTCAAGGCCTTCCTGACCTCCACCAAGAGGGACGCCAAGGCGCAGGCCCGCGCCGTCCTGGACAAGGCCGTCGCCGCCGCCAGGACCCGGATCGCGGCCCGTCAGCACAAGGACGCGCAGCGCAGGAAGACCGCGCTCGAGTCCTCCTCGCTGCCGGCCAAGCTCGCCGACTGCCGCAGCGACGACGTGGAGCGCAGCGAGCTCTTCATCGTCGAGGGGGACTCGGCCCTCGGTACGGCCAAGCTCGCCCGCAACAGCGAGTTCCAGGCGCTGCTGCCGATCCGGGGCAAGATCCTCAACGTCCAGAAGTCCTCGGTCTCGGACATGCTCAAGAACGCCGAGTGCGGGGCGATCATCCAGGTGATAGGAGCGGGCTCGGGCCGCACCTTCGACATCGACGCCGCCCGCTACGGCAAGATCGTCCTCCTGGTCGACGCCGATGTCGACGGCGCGCACATCCGCTGCCTGCTGCTGACGCTCTTCCAGCGCTACATGCGGCCGATGGTCGAGGCCGGACGCGTCTTCGCCGCCGTGCCCCCGCTGCACCGGATCGAGCTCGTCCAGCCCAAGAAGGGCCAGGACAAGTACGTCTACACGTACTCGGACAACGAGCTGCGGCAGACCCTGCTGGAGTTCCAGCGGAAGGGGGTCCGCTACAAGGACTCCATCCAGCGCTACAAGGGTCTGGGCGAGATGGACGCCGACCAGCTCGCGGAGACCACGATGGACCCGCGCCACCGCACCCTGCGCCGGATCAACATCGGCGACCTGGACTCGGCGGAGCAGGTCTTCGACCTCCTCATGGGCAATGACGTGGCGCCCCGCAAGGAGTTCATCACCAGCTCGGCGGCGACCCTCGACCGCTCGCGCATCGACGCCTGACGGACGCCGATCGACGCCTCACCGGAGCCATGGGCAGGACCGGGTCGTGCGGTACGCATATCAGCACGGCCCGGTCAGGCCACAGGGGAGAACTGTCACCTGATGGGGTGAAGTGAGGGAGGAGAAGAGTCCGGGATCTTCCTGCTCTGTCCATCCTTGGGCACGCGGCCGAAACGGTTCGCTGACAAGGAGAGTTGGCCGGTGGAGCAGTACGACATGGCAGTGCCGCGGCAACGCGAACCCAGTGCGGCGGACATCTACCTGGAGGTCCAGCGGAGTCCCGCGTTCCAGGAAGTGCGCCGCCGCTACCGCCGGTTCGTCTTCCCGGCGGCCCTCGCCTTCCTGCTCTGGTACCTCGCGTACGTCGTCGCGGCGACCGCCGCCCCCGGGCTCATGGCACGGCCGGTCGCCGGCGCGGTGAACGTGGCGATGGTCGCGGGGCTCGGGCAGTTCCTCACCACCTTCCTGCTGACCTGGGCCTACGCGCGCCACGCGCGGCTGCGCCGGGACCGGGCCGCCCTGGAACTGCGGTGGGACACGCAGGAGATGACCCGAGGGGCGGTGCACCGGTGACCGGAGACCACCAGACCCTGGCGCTCGTGCTCTTCAGCGTCTTCATCGCCGTCACCCTGGGGATCACCACCTGGGTGAGCCGCAACCGGCACGGCTCGGCGGAGGAGTTCTACGCGGGCGGCAGGCTGTTCTCGCCCCTGGAGAACGGTTTCGCCATCGCCGGCGACTACATGTCCGCGGCCTCCTTCCTCGGCATCTCCGGGCTGATCGCGCTCTACGGCTACGACGGCATGCTGTACTCCGTCGGCTTTCTCGTCGCCTGGCTCGTCGTCCTCCTGCTGGTCGCGGAACTGGTCCGCAACTGCGGGCGGTTCACGCTCGCGGACGTCGTCGCCGCGCGGATGTCCGAGCGGCCGGTGCGGATCGCCGCCGGAACCTCCTCCGTGGCCGTCTCCGTGCTCTACCTCGTGGCCCAGATGGTCGGCGCCGGAAGCCTGGTCGCGCTCCTGCTCGGCGGCACCAGCGAGGCGGCCCGCTCCTGGACGGTCATCGGCGTCGGGGCGCTGATGGTGATCTACGTGTCGCTCGGCGGCATGCGGGCCACCACCTGGATCCAGATCGTGAAGGCCGTCCTGCTCATGGCGGGCACGATCGCGCTCACCGTCCTCGTCCTGCTCCGCTTCCACGGCGACGTGAACAGCCTGCTCTCCACCGCGGCCGACCGCAGCGGCCACGGGCGGGACTTCCTCGCCCCCGGCCTGCGCTACGGCGGCGACTGGACCTCGCGCCTCGACTTCATCAGCCTCGGCATCGCCCTGGTCCTGGGCACCGCGGGCCTGCCGCACATCCTGTCGCGGTTCTACACCGTGCCCACCGCCCGGGCCGCCCGCCGCTCCGTCGTCTGGTCCATCGGCCTCATCGGCAGCTTCTACCTGATGACCATCGTGCTCGGCTTCGGCGCGGCCGCCCTGATCGGGCCCGCCGAGGTCCGGGCCTCCAATGCCTCGGGGAACACGGCCATCCCGCTGCTCGCCCTCGACCTCGGCGGCGGCGCGGGCTCCACCGGCGGCACCGTGCTCTTCGCCGTCGTCGCAGCCGTCGCCTTCGCGACGATCCTCGCCGTCGTCGCCGGGATCACGCTCGCCTCCTCGGCCTCCGTCGCCCACGACCTGTACAGCTCGCTGCGCCGCCGGCACGCGAAGAAGCAGTACAGCGAGGTGACCGTGGCGCGGTTCGCGGCCGCCGGGATCGGCGCCGCGGCGATCGGCCTCGGGTTGCTCGCCCGCGACCTCAACGTGGCCTTCCTCGTCGGCCTCGCCTTCGCGGTCGCCGCCTCCGCCAACCTGCCCGTGCTGCTCTACTCGCTGTTCTGGCGGAAGTTCACCACCCGGGGCGCGGTCTGGTCGGTGTACGGCGGACTCGTTCCCGCCGTGCTGCTCGTCCTGCTGTCGCCGGTCGTCTCGGGCAGCCCGGAGGCGCTGTTCCCCGGTGTCGACTTCCACGTCTTCCCGCTGCAGAACCCGGGCATCGTCTCCATCCCGCTCGGCTTCCTCGCGGGCTGGATCGGTACGGTCACCTCGACCGAGCCGTCCGACGCGGCGCGGCACGCCGAGACCGAGGTCCGGGCGCTGACCGGGGCCGGGGCGGTCTGAGACGGCCAGGGGCCCCGCACAGGGGCCCCGTGGCCGCTCAGGCGGCGGGCGGTGAGGACGTCCAGGCGTACCGGTGCTCGGGGCGGCCCGTCTCGCCGTACCGGAGGGAGAGCCTCACCCGGCCGGTGCGTTCGAGCAGCTTGAGGTAGCGCTGCGCGGTCTGGCGGCTCACGCCGGCCCGCTCGGCGATCTCCTGCGCGGAGAGCGGGCCGCCGGCGCCGAGCAGGACCTGGCGGACCAGCTCGGCCGTGGTGGGGGAGTGCCCCTTCGGCAGGTCGGGGGCGACGGTGCCCGCCGCCAGGACGCCGAAGATCCGGTCCACCTCGGCCTGTTCGGCCTCGCCCCCGCCTCCCAGGGCGTCCCGGAGCGCCGCGTACGCCTCCAGTTTGGTGCGCAATCCGGCGAAGTTGAACGGCTTGACCAGGTACTGGAGGGCGCCGTGGCGCATCGCCGCCTGCACGGTGGCCACGTCCCGGGCGGCGGTGACCATGATCACGTCGCACTGGTGGCCGCGCGCGCGGAGCTCCCGTACGGCGGCCAGGCCGTTCTCGTCCGGCAGGTAGTGGTCCAGGAGGATCAGGTCCACCGGATGCTCGGCCAGGGCGGCCAGCGCCTCGGCGGTGGAGTGGGCGGTGGCGGACACCCGGAAGCCGGGGACCTTGGCGACGTACGCGGCGTTGATCCGCGCGACGAGCACGTCGTCGTCCACCACGAGCACGTCGATCATCGCGCCTCCCCGGCGACCTCGGAGGCGGTGGGACGGGTGGTGCTGGTGGCATGGGTGGTGCCTGTGGGACGGGTGGTGCCGGTGGGGTCCGGTTCGGTCAGGGCGTCCGGGAGGACGACGGTGAACTCCGCGCCCCCGTCCGGGCCCCCGCCCACCCGGGCCGTGCCGCCCCGGCGCTCGGCCAGCCGGCGGACGAAGGCGAGACCGAGCCCGCGCCTGCCGTGCGGCGGCGGCTCCTTCGTCGACCAGCCCTCGGTGAAGATCAGCTCGCGGCGCTCCTCGGGGACGCCGGGGCCGCTGTCCGTGACCCGCAGCACGACCGTACGGCCCTCCGTGCGGAACGCGACCTCGATCCGGGCGCCGGGCGTGCCCGCGACGGCGTCCAAGGCGTTGTCGACCAGATTGCCGACGACCGTGACCAGCTCGCGGGGGTCGACGAGCCGGTCCGGCAGGAGGGACTCCGGGGAGATCCGCAGGGACACCCCGCGCTCGGCGGCGACGGTCGCCTTGCCGACCAGGAGCGCGGCGAGCAGCGGGTCGTGGACCTTCTCCGTGACCTGCTCGGCGGTGGCCCGGTGCACCCCGACGACCTCGGTGACGAACTCGACGGCCTCCTCGTGCATGTCCAGCTCCAGCAGGCCCAGCAGCGTGTGCAGCCGGTTCGCGTGCTCGTGGTCCTGGGCGCGGAGGGCGTCGATCAGGCCCCGCGTCGAGTCCAGCTCGCGCCCGAGGCGCTCCAACTCGGTGCGGTCGCGCAGGGTCGCGACGGCGCCTCCGTCGTCCGTGGGCATCCGGTTGGCGATCAGCACCCGGTGGCCCTGGACGGTGACGAGGTCCTCACCCGTGACCCGGCCCGCGAGCACGTCGGCGGTACGGCCCGGTCCCAGGACCTCGTCCACGGGCCGGCCCGCGGCCTCGGGGCCCAGGCCGAGGAGCCGCTGCGCCTCGTCGTTCACGAGCCGCACGGAGCCGGTGCGGTCGATGGCCACGACACCCTCCCGGATGCCGTGCAGCATGGCCTCGCGCTCGGCGAGCAGCGCGGAGATGTCGGAGAAGGCCAGGTCGTGGGTCTGCCGCTGGAGCCGCCGGGAGATCAGATACGCGGCGAGGGCCCCCACCGCGAGCGCCCCGCCCGCGTACGCGAGGAGTCCGGGGATCGCGGCGAGGAGCCGGTCGCGGACGCTGTCGTACTCGATGCCGACGGAGACCGCGCCGATGATCCGGCCGTCCGCGTCGCGCAGCGGCGCCTTGCCGCGCGCCGAGCGGCCGAGCGTGCCGCTGTCGATCTCCATCACCTCCCGCCCCGCGAGGACGGCGCTCGGGTCGGTGGAGACGCGCCGGCCGATCTGGGCGGGGTCGGTGTGCGACCAGCGCACCCCGCGGGTGTCCATGACGACGACGTACTCGGCGCCCGTGGACACCCGGATCCGCTCGGCCTCCGTCTGCACCGGGCCCCGCGCGGAGGGAGGGGTTCCGACGAGATCGGTGGCGAGCCCGGGGGAGGCGGTGGTCTCGGCGATGGCCAGGGCCCGCCGCATGGCCTGGTCGTCGAGCTGGGCGCTGAGCGGGGCGAGGAAGAGACCGGTGGCGAGGACGGTCACACCGGTCGCGATGGCCAGCTGCATCAGCAGGACCTGCGCGAACACCCGCCGGGGCCACCCGAACCGCCGACGGCGCGCGAGGGGCCGCGCGGGGCTGGTCTGTGCGGGGCTCATGCCAGAAAAGGTACGGGGCCGGGGCGGGGGACCGGAAATGCCGGGGCTCGCGGAATCCCGGGCCCCGGATGAGGCCGGGCCTTCCGCAACCCCGGGCCCCGGATGAGGCGGCCGGGCCTTCCGGATTCCCGTACCCCGGACGCGGCGGCGGTCCCGGCCGTCTCCGGACGATCCCGCCTATCCTGGGGCCTTCCCACGGCCGTGGGAAGGAATCCGCGACCGGAGGCACGACCCTTGAGCACGCAGCAGATCCCCGTCGTCGTCCTCGCCGGGTTTCTCGGGGCCGGGAAGACCACGCTCCTCAACCACCTGCTGCGCAGCGCCCGGGGCACCCGGATCGGGGTCATGGTCAACGACTTCGGCGACATCGGCATCGACGCGATGACCGTCGCGGGACAGGTGGGCTCCACCGTCTCCCTCGGCAACGGCTGCCTCTGCTGCGCGGTCGACGCGAGCGAGCTCGACGAGTACCTGGAGGTCCTGACCAGGCCCGAGTCCCGGCTCGACGTGATCGTGATCGAGGCCAGCGGGCTCGCCGAGCCGCAGGAGCTGGTCCGCATGGTCCTCGCCAGCGAGAACGAGCGGATCGTCTACGGAGGGCTCGTCCAGGTCGTCGACGCGGCCGAGTTCGGGGCGACCCGGCAGCGGCACCCCGAGACCGACCGGCACCTCACGATCGCCGACCTCGTCGTCGTGAACAAGGCGGACCAGGTCTCCGCCGACGAGCTGCGCGCCGTCCGGGAGGCGGTGGGCGCGCTCGCCGGGAAGGCCGTCGTGGTCGACGCCTCGCACGGGCGGGTCGATCCGGAGCTGCTCTTCGACCGGGTCGTGCCCGAGGACGAGATCGAGGGCCAGATGTCCATCGAGGACATCCTGTACGGCTCCGAGGACGACGCCCACGCCCATCCGCACGCGGCGTACGAGACCGTCTCCCTGAGCTCCACGACCCCGCTCCACCCGCGCCGGCTCATGGCCTTCCTGGACGGGCGTCCCGAAGGCCTGTACCGGATCAAGGGCTTCATCGACCTCGGCGCCGCCGACCCGGCCAACCGCTACGCGGTGCACGCCGTCGGCCGGTTCCTGCGCTTCTACCCCGAGCCGTGGCCCGCGGGGGAGGAGCGGCTCACCCAGCTCGTCCTGATCGGCTCCGGCATCGACGCCGCCGGGCTGCGCAAGGAGCTCGCCGGATGCGAGCAGAACGGCCCGCAGGACGCCCCCGACGAGCACAGCATGTGGGGCGTCCTGCGGTACGTACGACAGACGGACGAGGAACCGGACGAGAGCTAGGGCGTGCTTCGAAAGCCCCGCCTGCCTGGCGACGCCTGGCACGCACGCCCGGCCGCCCCCGCCCGGCCGGACGAGCCCTAGGGCCCGTCCGGCGGATCAGGGGCGGAGGCCCTAGCTCGCCGGGCCCGCCACCACCTCGACCGGCTGGGGCAGCGGGACGCCCGAGCCGTCGCGGCGCGGGTCCACGGCCGGCAGCGGGACCGGGGTCCCGTTCTTCTGCGCGGCGCGCGCCGGGGTGGCGCCCGCCCAGGCCAGGATCAGGACGTCCTCGCCCTTCAGGAACCGCTGGCAGCGGACACCGCCCGTCGCCCGGCCCTTGCGCGGGTACTGGTCGAAGGGGGTCAGCTTCGCCGACGTACCCGCCGAGGCGTCCAGCGTGCCGGTGGAGCCCGCGACGGTGAAGACCACGGCGTCCGCCGCCGGGTCCACGGCCGTGAACGAGAGCACCTCGGCGCCCTCGGTCAGCTTGACGCCCGCCATGCCGCCGGCCGGCCGGCCCTGGGGCCGTACCTGAGCGGCCGGGTAGCGCAGCAGCTGGGCGTCGGAGGTGATGAAGACCAGGTCCTCCTCGCCCGTCCGCAGCTCGGTCGCGCCGACGATCCGGTCACCGTCCTTGAGGGTGATGACCTCCAGTTCGTCCTTGTTCGCCGGGTAGTCCGGCACCACGCGCTTCACCACGCCCTGCAGCGTGCCGAGCGCGAGCCCAGGCGAGGACTCGTCGAGCGTGGTCAGGCAGACCACCGACTCGTCCGGCTCCAGGGACAGGAACTCCGAGAGCGGCGCGCCGCCCGCGAGGTTGGGCGTGGCCGCGGTGTCCGGGAGCTGCGGCAGGTCGATCACCGCGATCCGCAGCAGCCGGCCGTCCGAGGTCACCGCGCCGACGTCGCCGCGCTGGGTGGCGGCCACCGCCGACACGATCAGGTCGTGCTTGGTGCGCGGCGCGTCCGGGTCGACCGGCGGCAGCTCCGCCGTCGCCGTACGGGCCAGCAGACCCGTCGAGGAGAGCAGCACCCGGCACGGGTCGTCCGCGACCTCCAGGGGGACGGCCGCGACGGGCGCGCCCGCCGATTCGAGCAGGACCGTCCGCCGGTCGGTCGCGAACTTCTTGGCGACCGCGGCCAGTTCCGCCGAGACCAGCTTCCGCAGCTCCGCGTCGGAGTCCAGGATCCCGGTCAGCTCGTCGATCTCGCCGTTGAGCCGGTCGCTCTCGGTCTCCAGCTCGATGCGGTCGAACTTGGTGAGGCGGCGCAGCGGGGTGTCCAGGATGTACTGCGTCTGGATCTCGCTCAGCGAGAAGCGCTCCATCAGGCGCTCCTTGGCCTGAGCGGAGTTGTCGCTCTCCCGGATGATCCGGATGACCTCGTCGATGTCGACGAGCGCGACGAGCAGGCCCTCCACGAGGTGCAGCCGGTCGCGCTTCTTGGTCCGGCGGAACTCGGAGCGGCGCCGGACGACCTCGAAGCGGTGGTCCAGGTAGACCTCGAGGAGCTCCTTGAGGCCGAGGGTGAGCGGCTGACCGTCCACCAGCGCCACGTTGTTGATGCCGAAGGACTCCTCCATCGGCGTCAGCTTGTAGAGCTGCTCCAGGACCGCCTCGGGCACGAAGCCGTTCTTGATCTCGATGACGAGACGCAGGCCGTGGTTGCGGTCGGTGAGGTCCTTGACGTCCGCGATGCCCTGGAGCTTCTTGGAGCCGACGAGGTCCTTGATCTTGGAGATGACCTTCTCGGGGCCGACCGTGAAGGGCAGCTCGGTGACGACGATGCCCTTGCGGCGCGCCGTCACGTTGTCCACGGTCGCCGTGGCGCGGATCTTGAACGTGCCGCGGCCGTTCTCGTACGCGTCCTTGATGCCGGACAGGCCGACGATCCGGCCGCCGGTCGGCAGGTCGGGGCCGGGCACGAAGCGCATCAGCGTCTCGAGGTCGGCGCTCGGGTGGCGGATCAGGTGGCGGGCCGCCGCGATCACCTCGCCGAGGTTGTGCGGCGGCATGTTCGTCGCCATGCCGACCGCGATCCCGGACGCGCCGTTGACCAGCAGGTTCGGGTAGGCGGCGGGCAGGGCCACCGGCTCCTGCTCCTGGCCGTCGTAGTTCGGCGAGAAGTCGACCGTGTCCTCGTCGATGGACTCGGTCATCATCAGCGCGGCCGGGGCCATCCGCGACTCCGTGTACCGCATGGCTGCGGGCGGGTCGTCGTTGCCGAGGGAGCCGAAGTTGCCGTGGCCGTCGACGAGGGGCAGCCGCATGGAGAACGGCTGCGCCATGCGGACCATGGCGTCGTAGATGGACGCGTCGCCGTGGGGGTGGAGCTTGCCCATCACCTCGCCGACGACGCGGGCGCACTTGACGAACCCGCGGTCGGGCCGGAGCCCCATCTCGCCCATCTGGTAGACGATGCGCCGCTGGACGGGCTTCATGCCGTCGCGGGCGTCGGGGAGAGCGCGCGAGTAGATCACCGAGTACGCGTACTCGAGGAAGGAGCCCTGCATCTCGTCGACGACGTCGATGTCGAGGATCCTCTCCTCGTACGCGTCGTCCGGCGGCGGTGTCTTCGTGCTGCGGCGGGCCATCGCGGCTGCGGCTCCTTCACCAACAAGGTTGATCTGACGCGGACCATTGTGGACCGTGCCACCGACAACGCCGACCGCGACCCGGAAGAGGGACATCTGGAAGGGGCGGGAACTTCGCCAGGTGTCGGCGCGCTTGCATACAGTGGCAGGACTTTTTCACATCGCGATCGAAGGGACGTACATGCCCATGGGTCACACGGCCACGGCCGAGGCCGGCTCCGGCGGCCTGACAGCGACCGAGCACCGGTTGGCGAACGGCCTGCGCGTGGTGCTCTCGGAGGACCACCTGACCCCGGTCGCCGCGGTCTGCCTCTGGTACGACGTCGGCTCGCGCCACGAGGTCGAGGGCCGCACGGGCCTCGCGCACCTCTTCGAGCACCTGATGTTCCAGGGCTCGAAGCAGGTCCACGGGAACGGGCACTTCGAGCTGGTGCAGGGCGCGGGCGGCTCGCTCAACGGCACGACGAGCTTCGAGCGCACCAACTACTTCGAGACCATGCCCACCCACCAGCTGGAGCTCGCGCTCTGGCTGGAGGCCGACCGCATGGGCTCGCTGCTCGCGGCCCTGGACGACGAGTCCATGGAGAACCAGCGCGACGTCGTCAAGAACGAGCGCCGCCAGCGGTACGACAACGTGCCGTACGGCACGGCCTTCGAGAAGCTGACCGCGCTGGCCTACCCGGAGGGCCACCCGTACCACCACACGCCGATCGGCTCCATGGCGGACCTGGACGCGGCGACGCTGGAGGACGCGCGGAACTTCTTCCGCACGTACTACGCGCCGAACAACGCGGTGCTGTCGGTCGTCGGCGACATCGACCCGGAGCAGACCCTCGCCTGGGTCGAGAAGTACTTCGGCTCGATCCCCTCCCACGACGGCAAGCGGCCCCCGCGCGACGGCTCGCTGCCCGACGTCATGGGCACGGAGCAGCGCGTGGTCCTCGTCGAGGACGTCCCGGCCCGCGCGCTCATGGCCGCCTACCGGCTGCCGCACGACGGCACGCGCGAGTGCGACGCCGCCGACCTGGCCCTGACGGTCCTCGGCGGCGGGGAGTCCTCCCGCCTGCACAACCGCTTGGTCCGCCGGGACCGGACGGCCGTCGCCGCCGGCTTCGGCCTGCTGCGGCTCGCCGGCGCCCCCTCGCTGGGCTGGCTGGACGTCAAGACCTCCGGCGGCGTCGAGGTCCCGCAGATCGAGGCGGCCGTCGACGAGGAGCTCGCCCGCTTCGCCGCCGAGGGCCCCACGCCCGAGGAGATGGAGCGCGCGCAGGCCCAGTTGGAGCGCGAGTGGCTCGACCGGCTCGGCACCGTCGCGGGCCGCGCCGACGAACTGTGCCGGTTCGCCGTGCTGTTCGGCGACCCGCAGCTCGCCCTGACCGCCGTCGACCGGGTCCTCGACATCACCGCGGAGGAGGTGCAGGCGGCCGCCAAGGCCCGGCTGCGCCCCGACAACCGCGCGGTGCTCGTCTACGAGCCGGTGGCCACCGAACAGAGCGAGAGCGACAGCGACGAGGAAGAGGGAGCGGACCAGTGACCGACGCTGCCGTGTCTTTGACGAGCATGGACTTCCACCCGCAGCCCGAGCCGGGCGTCGCCCGGCCCTGGGCCTTCCCGGCCCCGGACCGCGGCTCCCTGGCCAACGGTCTGACGGTGCTGACCAGCCACCGTCCGGGCCAGCAGGTCGTGGCCGTGGAGATCTTCCTGCCGGCCCCGCTGGACGCCGAGCCGGCCGGTCTCGACGGCGTCGCGACGATCATGGCCCGCGCGCTCTCCGAGGGCACGGACCAGCACAGCGCCGAGGAGTTCGCTGCCGAGCTGGAGCGCTGCGGCGCCACGCTCGACGCGCACGCGGACCACCCGGGCGTACGGGTCTCCCTGGAGGTTCCCGTCTCCCGGCTGCCCAAGGCCCTCGGGCTCGTCTCCGAGGCCCTGATCGCCCCGGCCTTCCTGGAGACCGAGGTCGAGCGTCTCGTGCGCAACCGCCTCGACGAGATCCCGCACGAGACGGCCAACCCGGCGCGGCGCGCCGCGAAGCAGCTCTCCAAGGAGCTCTTCCCGGCCGAGTCGCGGATGTCCCGGCCGCGTCAGGGCACGGAGGAGACGGTCGCCGCGATCGACGCCGCCGCGGTCCGCGCCTTCTACGACGCGTACGTCCGCCCGGGCACGGCCACCGCCGTGGTCGTCGGCGACCTGACGGGCGTCGACCTGGACAAGGTCCTCGCCGAGACGCTGGGCGCCTGGACGGGCGAGCCGTCCGAGCCGCTGCCGATGCCGCCGATCACCGCCGACGACACCGGACGGGTCGTCATCGTCGACCGTCCCGGCGCGGTCCAGACGCAGTTGCTGATCGGCCGGATCGGTCCGGACCGCCACGACAGCGTCTGGGCGGCCCAGGTCCTCGGCACGTACTGCCTCGGCGGCACGCTCACCTCGCGGCTCGACCGGGTCCTGCGCGAGGAGAAGGGCTACACGTACGGCGTGCGGGCCTTCGGGCAGGTGCTCCGCTCCGACGCCGAGGGGAACGGCGCCTCGATGCTGGCCATCAGCGGCTCCATCGACACCCCCAACACCGGCCCGGCACTTGACGACCTGTGGAAGGTGCTGCGGACGCTCGCCGCGGAGGGCCTCACGGACGCCGAGCGCGAGACGGCCGTGCAGAACCTGGTGGGTGTGGCGCCGCTCAAGTACGAGACGGCCGCCTCGGTCGCCGGGACGCTCGCCGACCAGGTCGAGCAGCACCTTCCGGACGACTACCAGGCCCAGTTGTACGCGCGTCTCGTCGAGACCGGCACGGTCGAGTCGACCGCGGCCGTGGTCAACGCCTTCCCGGTGGACCGCCTCGTCACCGTCCTCGTGGGCGACGCGGCGGAGATCGCGGAGCCCGTGCGCGCGCTCGGCATCGGCGAAGTCACCGTCGTGACCGGCTGATCGCACGCGCCGACCAGGCGACGGAAGGCCCCAACGTCATGATTTCGTCGGGGCCTTCCGCTATGTCCGGATTGAGGGCAAGGGTGACTGTCTGCCCTGTGGCATGTCTTACAAACTGGCGCGTCTGTTTGGTGATTGAAAGACGATCCGCATAGCGTCGGTGCGGCTGTTCGTCAGTGCACGTGCCGCAGTCGCGGCAGCGGACAGTCATCGCCGAGTCCCCGTCAGGCGCGAGCCTGGGGAGCCGGGGACCCACACAGTCCCTGGGGTGAATCGGGCGCCTTCGTCACCGACGGAGGGGCTCGTAGGAGACCTTCCTGCTCCGAACCCGTCAGCTAACCCGGTAGGCGAGAAGGAAGGAAAGGACCAGCCCCTACATGGCGTTCACCCGTGCCACCGGGAAGCATCGTGGGCCGAGCCGGATGGTGCGCCGCAGCGTGGGCATCGCCGGCGTCGCGACGCTCGCCACCACCGGCGTCATCGGAACCCTCGCCTCCCCGGCGCTCGCCGCCGACACGGACAACCGCTCCGCCGAGGACACCGGCCTCACGCAGGTGATCACCGAGGACTCGCTCGCGGACCGGCTCAACGCCCAGGCCGCCGCCCAGGAGCAGGAGGCCTTCGAGGCCATCGCCAAGGCGAAGGCCCAGGCCGAGGCCCGTGCGGAGGCGAAGCGCAAGGCCGAGGCCCGCGCCAAGGAGGTCCGCGAGGAGCGCGAGCGCGCCGCCCGCGAGGCCGAGCGCCGCCGCCTCAACTCCTTCCAGCTCCCCGTGGCCGGCTCGTACGTGACCACCGGCTACAAGACCGGCGGCTCGCTCTGGTCCTCCGGCAGCCACTCCGGCATCGACTTCCACGCCTCCTACGGCAGCTCGGTCGTCTCCGTCGGCTCCGGCACCGTCGTCGAGGCCGGCTGGGGCGGCGCGTACGGCAACAACATCGTCATCCGGATGAACGACGGCACGTACACCCAGTACGGTCACCTCTCGTCCATCGGTGTCTACGCCGGCCAGACCGTCGAGCCGGGCCAGCAGATAGGCATCTCGGGCTCGTCCGGCAACTCGACCGGCCCGCACCTCCACTTCGAGGCGCGGACGGGTGCCGAGTACGGCTCCGACCTGAACCCCATCTCGTACCTCCGCGCCCGCGGCGTCAGCCTCTGACACCCCGCGGATCGCGTCGCAAAAGCCCCGGCTCGTACTGAGCCGGGGCTTTTCGCTGCCCAAAACATATCGCTGGATTCCATGGGGGCATCGGAAATTCCGGCCTGCTGCAATAGAGTCGCAGAACAGCTGCGGAACAGGCGCGGAACAGGCGTCGCTCGAATTGCTCTCGCGGACCAAGGCGGAGGTCGGACATGCGCGTACCCGCGCAATCGGTATGCACGGCGATCCGGGACGACATCGTCTCCGGTGTCTTCGAGCGGGGCGCGCGGCTGACCGAGGAGCAGCTCGCGCGCCGCTACGGGGTCTCCCGTGTCCCGGTCCGCGAGGCCCTGCGCACCCTGGAGTCCGAGGGCTTCGTCGTCACCCGCCGCCACGCCGGCGCCCATGTCGCCGAGCCCACCGAGCAGGAGGCGGCCGACCTGCTCGACATGCGGGCCCTGCTCGAACCCCTGGGCGCCGCCCGCGCGGCACAGCGGCGCACCGAGGCGCACCTCAAGGTGTTGCGGGGCCTGGTCAGACTGGGGCAGGAGCGGGCCAGGCGCGGCCAGGGCGAGGACCTGCGCTCGCTCGGCGGCTGGTTCCACGAGACGCTCGCGCAGGCTTCCGGCAGCCCGGCCCTGACGGCGCTGCTCACCCAGCTGCGTCACAAGATCGCCTGGATGTACACGGTCGACCAGCCCGCCCATCCCGTGGAGGCCTGGTCCGAGCACGGGGCCATCGTGGACGCCGTCGCGCGCGGCGACGCCGAGCGGGCCAGGGCGCTGACGGCGCTGCACGCCGAGCGCTCGCTGGGACTGCACCGGCTCAAAAGGCCGGAGCGCGGCCGTGTGAGGGTTTCGCAACATGTCGTCAACACGGCGAGCGGCCGGAATTAACGCGCGCACCGTATACAAAGAATAGGAATTCGCTGGAGCCGGATTGTGCTGCCCGGAAACAACGGCTACGGAAAAGCGAAAACCGCGGCCACCGGAATTCCGGCGGCCGCGGTCTCGTCAAACGGGGAATGCGGGTCAAGCGGGCAATGCGGGGTCAGACGGTCTCGGGGAGCTCGTCGAGACCCTCGGCCACCAGCTTCGCGAGACGGTCCAGCGCGACCTCGGCGCCGTCGGCCTCGGAGGCGAGGACGATCTCCTCGCCGCCCTGCGCGCCCAGACCGAGCACCGCGAGCATCGAGGCGGCGTTCACGGGGGTGCCGTCGGACTTGGCGATCGTCACCGGAACGCCGGAAGCCGTGGCGGCACGGACGAAGATGGACGCGGGGCGGGCGTGGAGGCCCTCGGCCCAGCCGACGTTGACGCGGCGCTCAGCCATGGTGTTGCCCTTCAAGTCTTAAGCGGTTGTCTAGACCAGTCTCTCACGGGATGCGCGGTGCTCGTGCCGACCTTCGGCCCGGATCGGACCGCCTTTCGGTCCTCCCCACCTTGCACGGCGCACACCTGCCGCGCGACCGGTGCCGGTGTCGTACACCGGCCGTAGGCTGGCTCCATGCAGAGCGCGTCGGAGCAGTCGGAAGCGGCGGATCGACCGGCACCACCGGCATCACCGGAGCACGCCTATCCCGATCACTGGGAGGCCGACGTGGTGCTCCGGGACGGCGGCACCGCGCGCATCAGGCCCATCACCGCCGATGACGCCGACCGGCTGGTCAGCTTCTACGAGCAGGTGTCGGACGAGTCGAAGTACTACCGCTTCTTCGCGCCCTACCCGCGCCTCTCCGCCAAGGACGTCCACCGCTTCACCCACCACGACTTCGTCGACCGGGTGGGCCTCGCCGCGACCGTGGGCGGGGAGTTCATCGCCACCGTCCGCTACGACCGCATCGACGAGCGCGGCATGCCCGCCTCGGGACCGGCCGACGAGGCCGAGGTCGCCTTCCTCGTCCAGGACGCGCACCAGGGACGCGGAGTCGCCTCCGCCCTCCTCGAGCACATCGCGGCGGTCGCGCGCGAGCGGGACATCCGGCGCTTCGCCGCAGAGGTGCTCCCCGCCAACAACAAGATGATCAAGGTCTTCACCGACGCGGGCTACACCCAGAAGCGGAGCTTCGAGGACGGCTCCGTCCGGCTCCACCTCGACCTCGAACCGACCGACCGCTCCCTCGCCGTCCAGCGCGCGCGGGAGCAGCGCGCGGAGGCCCGGTCCGTCCAGCGGCTCCTCACCCCCCGGTCCGTCGTCGTCGTCGGCGCCGGGCGCGCACCCGGCGGCGTCGGCCGGACCGTCCTGCGCAACATCCTCGGCGCCGGCTTCACCGGCCGCGTCCACGCGGTGAACGCGGCGCTCACCGACGGGCCCGCCGAGCTCGACGGAATCCCCGCCCACCCCTCCGTCGGTGCCATCGGCGAACCGGTGGACCTGGCGATCGTCGCCGTCCCCGCCGAACGGGTGCCGGAGGTCGTCGCCGACTGCGGCGAGCACGGAGTGCGGGGCCTCGTCGTCCTCTCCGCCGGATACGCGGAGAGCGGCCCGGCCGGCCGGGAGCGGCAGCGCCAGCTCGTACGGCAGGCCCGCTCGTACGGGATGCGGATCATCGGGCCCAACGCCTTCGGGATCATCAACACCTCCGCGGACGTCCGGCTCAACGCCTCGCTCGCCCCCCACATGCCGGCCGCCGGACGGATCGGGCTCTTCACGCAGTCCGGCGCGATCGGGATCGCGCTCCTCGCCGGGCTCCACCGGCACGGCGCGGGACTCTCCTCCTTCATCTCGGCCGGCAACCGCGCCGACGTCTCCGGCAACGACTTCCTCCAGCACTGGTACGACGACCCGGACACGGACGTCGTCCTCCTCTACCTGGAGTCGATCGGCAACCCCCGGAAATTCACCCGGCTGGCCCGCCGCACCGCCGCCGTCAAGCCGGTCGTCGTCGTCAAGGGCGCCCGGCACAGCGGCAGCGCGCCGCCCGGCCACCGCGTGCCCGTCACCCGCATCCCGCACGCCACGGTCTCCGCGCTGCTGCGCCAGGCCGGCGTGATCCGCGTCGACACCGTCACCGAGCTCGTGGACGCCGGACTGCTCCTCGCCGCCCAGCCGCTGCCCGCCGGGCCCAGGGTCGCGATCCTCGGCAACTCCGAGTCGCTCGGCCTCCTCACGTACGACGCGTGCCTGACCGAGGGGCTGCGGCCGCTGCGCCCGCTCGACCTGACGACCGCGGCCGGCCCGGCGGACTTCCGGGACGCGCTGGCGGCGGCGCTCGCGGACGAGACGTCCGACGCGGTCGTGGTGACCGCGATCCCGTGGGTCGGGGAGAACGGCGCGACCGAGTCCGGCGACGGGGAGGTCCTCGCGGCCTCCCTCCGCGAGGCCGTCGCGTCCGTCCCCGCCCCGGCGAAGCCCGTCGTCGTGGTCCATGTCGAGATGGGCGGCCTCGCGGAGGCCCTCGCGGTCGCGACGAGCACCAGGCCGGTGCCGGCGGGGGCTCGTACGGCATCGACTCCGGCCCGCCCGACGACGGCCGGTGCCGGTGCCGGTACCGGCACCGACGCCGGGACGGACCGGGGCGCCCCGACCCAAGTGCCCTCCGCACCCGTCCTGCGGACCGCCGACCCGGCTGCCTCCGGGACGACCGACCCCGCCGCCCCCGGGTCCGCCGCTCCGGCCGCGCCGGGGACAACCGACCCAACCGCCCCCGAGACCACCGGACCCGCCGCCGTCCCACCCTCCGACCGGCAGGCCACCATCCCCGCCTATCCCGCCGCCGAGCGGGCCGTGCGGGCGTTGGCCGAGGCCGTGCGGTACGCGCAGTGGCGGCGGCAGGCCGCCGAGCCGGGGCGGGTGCCCGAGTACGAGGACATCGACGAGGGCGGGGCCGCCGCACTCATCGAGCGGGCGCTCGGCGCCGGCGGCGACCCGGACGCGCGGGGTGTGACGCTCGGCACCGCGGACGTGGGGGAGCTGCTCTCGCGGTACGGCATCACCGTCCTGCCCACCCTCCCCGCGCCCACCCCCGACGAGGCCGTCGCCGCCGCCCGCCGCCTCGGCTACCCCGTCGCGCTCAAGACGACCGCGCCCCACCTGCGCCACCGCCCCGACCTCGGCGGCGTCCGATTGGACCTGGCCACCGAGGAGCAGCTCCGTACCGCCTACGCCGAGGTGACCGAGGTCCTCGGCAAGCCCGAGGAGCTCCAGCCCGTCGTCCAGGCGATGGTGCCCCGGGGCGTCGACACCCTCGTCCGCTCCGCCATCGATCCCGCCGTCGGAGCCGTCCTCTCCTTCGGGCTGTCCGGCGCGGCCTCCGAGCTCCTCGGCGACACGGCCCACCGGCTGGTCCCGGCCACGGACCGGGACGCCGCCGAGCTCGTACGCTCCGTCCGCACCGCCCCGCTGCTCTTCGGCTGGCGCGGATCGGCCCCGGTCGACACCCCGGCCCTGGAGGAACTCCTCCTCAGGGTCTCGCGGCTCGTCGACGACCACCCGGAGGTGGTGGCGGTCTCCCTGGAGCCGGTCGTCGTGGCCCCGGGCGGACTCTCCGTCCTCGGAGCCACCGTCCGGCTGGCCCCGCCGCCGCCCCGCACCGACCTCGGCCCACGCCGCCTGCCGAGTTACTGAGGATCTGAGGGGGCCCAAGGCCCCGTAGGATGGAGTCCATGGCGAAGAGCGGTACGACGACCCAGGGGCTGCGCGCGGCGATCGAGCGCAGCGGCTACTACCCGGCCCTCGTGGCCGAGGCGGTGGAGGCCGCCGTCGGCGGCGAGGCCGTGGCGTCGTACGTGGTGCACCAGGAGACCACCTTCGACGCGAACGAGGTCCGGCGCCACGTCACCGTCCTCGTCCTGACGCCGCACCGCTTCATCGTGAGCCACACCGACGAGCAGGCCGCCGACACCAGCTCCCCGACGCCGTACGCCACGACGTCCACCGAGTCCGTGAAGCTCGACCGGATCTCCTCGGTCGTCGTCAGCCGGGTCGTCGCCAACCCCGAGTCGTACACCCCGGGCACGCTGCCCCGCGAGGTCGTGCTCACCATCGGCTGGGGTGCCGTCTCCCGCATCGACCTGGAGCCCGCCGCCTGCGGCGACCCCAACTGCGACGCCGACCACGGCTACACGGGCAACGCCACCGCCGACGACCTCAGCCTTCGGGTGAGCGACGCCGGCGACGGCCCGGACACCGTCCGGCAGACCCTCGCCTTCGCCCAGGCGCTCTCCGAAGCCATCGCGGCCACCGCCGCGACCACTCGCTGATGGTCCAGCCCACCGCCGTGTCCCACGGCTGGCCCGACGACCCGGTTCCGCTGTCCCTGGACACGGCGCCGGTGCCCGAGTACACCTTCGGCTCCCTCGGCGACCTGCTCCCGACGCTCGTCGCGGCTCAGGGCGTGCCCGGCTTCGCCCCGCGGATCGCCGAGCTGTCCCCGGCCGACCGGAACTGCGTCTTCCTGATCGACGGACTCGGCTGGGAGCAGATCAAGGCCCATCCGGACGAGGCCCCGTATCTGACCTCGCTCCTCGGCACCTCGCGCGGCGGCACGGGCCGCCCGGTCACCGCCGGCTTCCCCGCCACCACCGCGACCTCGCTCGCCTCGGTCGGCACCGGCCGCTACCCCGGCACGCACGGGCTGCCCGGCTACACCGTGCGCAACCCCGACACCGGCGAGCTGATGAACCAGCTGCGCTGGAGGCCGTGGACCGAGCCGCGCGTCTGGCAGCCGTACCCCACCGTCTTCCGGTCGGCGCACGAGGCGGGGATCCACACCGCCCAGGTGTCCTCCCCGATCTTCGAGCAGACCCCACTCACGAAGGTCGCGCTCAGCGGCGGAACGTTTCACGGGCGGCTCTCCGGCGAGGAGCGCATGGACTTCGCGGCCGAGCAGCTCGCCGCGGGCGACCGCTCGCTCGTCTACACGTACTACAGCGAGCTCGACGGCGCGGGACACCGCTTCGGCATCGACTCCGACGCCTGGCGCGGACAGCTCATGTTCGTCGACCGACTCGTGCAGCGCCTCGCCGAGCAGCTCCCGCCCCGCTCCGCGCTGTACGTCACGGCCGACCACGGCATGGTCGACATCCCCTTCGACGAGCAGCACCGCATCGACTTCGACGAGGACTGGGAGCTGCGCGCGGGCGTGGCCCTGCTCGGCGGCGAGGGCCGTGCCCGTCATGTGTACGCCGTCCCCGGCGCCGAGGCGGACGTCCTCACCTGCTGGCGCGAGGTGATCGGCGAGCAGTTCTGGGTGGCGAGCCGGGACGAGGCCATCGCCCTCGGCTGGTTCGGCGACGAGATCGACGAGCGGGTGTACGGCCGGATCGGCGACGTGGTCGCCGCGGCCCACGACGACGTCGCGATCACCGCGTCCGTCAACGAGCCCCACGAGTCGGCGATGGTCGGCATGCACGGGTCCATGACCCCCGCGGAGCAGCTCGTCCCGCTGCTCGAAGTCCGTTCCTGACCCCCTACGCCCTTTCTCTCTCCCCCCCCCACGACCCGAAAGGTCCCCGACCTGTCATGCCCGAGCTGGTCTTCTTCTCCGGAACCATGGATTGCGGGAAGAGCACCCTGGCCCTCCAGATCGCCCACAACCGGGACGCGCGCGGGCTCCAGGGCGTGATCTTCACCCGTGACGACCGGGCGGGCGAGGGCAAGCTGTCCTCCCGGCTCGGCCTGGTGACGGAGGCGGTCGAGGCTCCGCAGGGCATGGACCTGTACGCGTACCTCGTCGCCCAGCTGTCCCAGGGCGGCAAGGCCGACTACGTGATCGTGGACGAGGCGCAGTTCCTCGCGCCGGAGCAGATCGACCAGCTCGCCCGTATCGTCGACGACCTCGGTCTGGACGTCTTCGCCTTCGGCATCACCACCGACTTCCGGACCAAGCTCTTCCCCGGCTCGCAGCGGCTGATCGAGCTGGCGGACCGGATCGAGCAGCTCCAGGTCGAGGCGCTCTGCTGGTGCGGGGCCAGGGCGACGCACAACGCCCGTACGGTCGGCGGACAGATGGTCGTCGAGGGTGCCCAGGTGGTGGTCGGGGACGTGAACCGGCCGGCGGGGGAGGTCGGTTACGAGGTCCTCTGCCGGCGCCATCACCGCCGCCTCATGACCTCGGCCACGGCCCACGCGGGCGCGCTCTCGCCCGACGTCCTTCCGGTCAACAACGCCTGACCAGCGCCTTATTCGCTCGCTTCGAGGGACAGGGACGTCTGCTCGGTCAGCGCGCGGAGGAAGTCCGGCGCGTCGAAGATCGCGCCGGCGGAGGCGACTCCGACCGTCCTGACCTGTCCGGTGAGGACGCGGTGGACCGCTTCCACCGCCAGCGGCGCGCTGAAGGCGTAGATGTCCTGGCCGCTCGCCGTGGCGCGCCGTTCCTCGTCGCCGGAGCGCACGACGACGTCGACGACGAAGGTCTGGTCCGAGCGCCCGCTCCCGTCGACCGCGGTCGGTGCCGGGGTCTCCGGAGCCACCACGTCCTTGGCCGCCTCCACCGTCATGTAGGTGCGCACCTCGGGGATGGCCAGGTGGCTCGGGACGGTGACGACGTCGGCCATGGTGAACTCGCCGATGACGGACCGGACGCCCGTCGGGCCGGGGAAGGACCACTTCAGCGTCGGCGGGGCGTCGTCGCGGTACTGCATGCGGCCCTCGCTGAACACGACGCGCCGGCCCTCCCTGCGCTCCCGGGAGACGGTGCCCGCGCTGCGGGTTCCGGCGGTGGGGTGCCAGCTGCTCAGCGCGTACGCGACGTGGGCCTCGTCGGCCGAGGTCCAGTCGCCCATCGCCGCGGTGACCAGCAGGTCGCCGAGGCCGCCGAAGAAGGCCATCGCCGGGATCACCACCGTGCCGGCCTCGGCGGCGCGATCCGCGAACTGGGCGAACGTGTCGGCGTTGGCCTCCAGTTCGGCGGCCACGTCCACGTACGGGATCCCGGCGCGCAGCGCCGCCTCGATCACCGGGGCCGCGGTCGAGGCGAAGGGCCCCGCGACGTTGATCACGGCCGCCGCGCCGGCCAGGGCCCGGTCCAGCGAGCTCGGGTCGTCGACCGTGGCCGGCCGGACGGCGAGGCCCGGGTGGATCGCGGCGAGCGCCTCCAGCTTGTCCGCGTCGCGTCCGGTGAGGACCGGCGCGAACCCCCGGTTCAGCAACTCCGCCACGACGAACCGACCGGTGTGCCCGTAGGCACCGAACACCGCTACCGTCTGACCCGCTGTCATCGACTTCTCCTGCCGCTCTCGTTTGTTCAACTGTGAACATCTTGCAGGGAGAAGATTCGCCGATGTGAGTGTCTGGAACGACATGGTGCGTACAATTTCGGACATGAAGACAGTCGCGTTGGCCGTCACCGACGGAATGCTGCACTTCGAACTCTCCGTGGCCTACGAGGTCTTCGGCTCCGACCTGACCCACCTGGTCGACCCCTGGTACGACTTCTCCGTCCACGGGCCGGGCGCCGTGCGGGTCGGCAGGTTCCACCTGGAGCCGGACCACGGACTCGACCGGCTCGCTTACGCCGACACGGTGATCGTCCCCGGCTGGGCCGATGTCGACGTGGACCCGCCCGCCGAGCTCGTCGACGCCGTGCGCGCGGCCCACGAGGCGGGCGCGCGGGTGGCCTCCCTCTGCACCGGCGCGTTCGTCCTGGCCGCCGCCGGGCTTCTCGACGGCCGGCGGGCGACCACGCACTGGGGGCACACCCAGGTGCTGGCCGACCGCTACCCCCGCGTCGAGGTCGATCCGGACGTGCTCTACGTGGACAACGGCAGCGTGCTGACCTCCGCCGGCAAGGCCGCGGCGATGGACCTGTGTCTGCACCTGGTCCGCCTCGACCACGGCTCGGCGATCGCCAACACGGTCGCCCGCCGCCTGGTCGTGCCCCCGCACCGGGCCGGTGGCCAGGCCCAGTTCGTCAACCGCCCGGTCCCCGCCCAGGAGGACCACCCGCTCACCGGGCTGCTTCCCTGGGTCGTCGAGCGCCTCGACCGGCCGCTGACCGTGGAGGACCTGGCCCGTCAGGCACGGATGAGCTCGCGCAACCTGGGCCGCCACTTCAGGGCGGCGACCGGCACCACGCCGCTGCAGTGGCTGCTGGTCCAACGCATCCGCCGCGCGCAGGAGTTGCTGGAGGCCACCGACGACAGCGTCGACGCCATCGCGACGGCGACCGGCATGGGCACCGCCACCACGCTGCGCCGGCATTTCAACCGGACGGTCGGCGTACCGCCGGACACGTACCGCCGCACCTTCCGCTCGCGGTCGCGCGTCGAAGGCTCCGGCCCGGATCTCGGCCCCGGCCGCGACCTCAGCTCCGGCCGCGACCTCGGCCTTGCCTTGGTTACGCCTCCGGGGCCGCGGTAGGCGGACGGAGTGAGCGCGTCAGGTGGTCGAGGGCGGCGTCGCTGACGGGCGCCGCGCCGGTGAGGGTGCCGACCAGGGCCTGGGCGAGGACCGTCGCCGTACCGATCCGGGTGTCCTCGCGCTCGTCGCCGGTGGCCTTGCCGATCACGGCGTCGCGTACCGCCCGTGAGATGTCGTCGTCCGCGAAGAGTTCGGGGAACGACAGCGCCATCATGCACACGCCCACGTTGGCGGAGAGGATCGACTGCCCGGCCAGCTCGGGGGTCATGCGCAGCCGTCCGGCGTCCCGGCAGCGCTCCACCGCCGTCAGGAGGATGGCCTGCGCCTCCTTGATCGCCTGCGGCTTGGCGTCGCCCGCCGGCGTGAACATCAGGCGGTACAGGTACGGGTTGCGGAGGGCGAACGCCACGTGGCTGTCCCAGGCCGTCCGCAGGTCCGCCACGGGATCGTCGGTCAGGGGGTTGCGCCGCTTGGCGGCGAGGAAGCGCTCGAAGCCGATGTCGGCGACCGCGGTGAGCAGCCCCTGCTTGTCGCCGAACTGGCGATAGATCTCGGGCATGCCGACCTTTGCCCGGTCGCAGATGGCCCGGGTCGAGATCGCCAGCGCGTCCTTGGTGGCGAGCAGTTCCTCGGTGGCTTCCAGGATGCGCTCTCGTGCCGTCGACATGGCTCCCACGATAACAGCGCTAACAGGGGGGACCTGGGGGTTTGTGCCGCCCGGGGGCTTGGGCGCGGAGCGCTGTTATCGATGATTACGAATTGTGTTAGCGTGATGAACGTCCCGGGGGGTGGCCGCCTCCGCGACGCCGACGCTGCCCGTTCGCCATGAGAGAGCTGGTAATCCCCGATGAACCGTTCGACGTTCCTCCGCGTCGCCACCGGCGCCGTCGCCGCCACCGTGGGCGTGGCCCTCCTCGCCGCCTGTGGTGGCGAGGAAGCCGCCGACGGCGCGAAGCCCTCCGCGACGGCCGACGGTGCGAAGGCCGACGGTGCGACGCCCGACAGCGCGACGCCCGACAAGGCGAAGGCCGCCTTCACCGTCACGCACGTCGGCGGGCCGACCACGGTCCTGGAGGTCGCCGGCCTGCGCATCCTGCTCGACCCGACCTTCGACGCGCCGAAGAAGTACAAGAGCGGCCTGGAGAAGATCCAGGCCCCGGCGGTCGGCGCCGACGGGATCGGCGCGATCGACGCCGTACTGCTCTCGCACGACCAGCACGACGACAACCTCGACGACAAGGGACGCGAGCTGCTCGCGAAGGTGCCCGTCGTGCTCTCCACGCCCGGCGCGCACAAGCGCCTCGGCGACCACGTCACGGGCATGAAGGCCTGGGCGACCCACGAGCTCACGACCTCCACAGGCTCCCTCACGGTCACCGCGGTGCCCGCCCTGCACGGGCCGGACGGAGTGGACCGCGGCGCGGACGGCGAGGTCACCGGCTTCGTCCTCAGCGGCAAGGGCGTCCCCACCACCTACATCTCCGGTGACAACGCCTCGGTCAAGGTCGCCAAGGAGGTCGGGGACCGCGTCAGGAAGGAGATCGGCCCCATCGACACGGCCGTCCTCTTCGCCGGTGCCGCCCGCACCCCCGCGATCCTCGACAACGCGCCGCTGACCCTCACTTCGAAGAACGCCGCCCTGGTGGCGAAGGACCTCGACCCCCGCAAGGTCGTCCCGGTCCACACCGACAGCTGGAACATCTACTCCGAGGACCTGGCGTCCCTGGTGAAGGCCTTCCGGGCGCAGGGGATCGACGGGAAGCTCGTCGACCTCGCGCCCGACGGCGCCGAGAAGGACCTCTCGTAGGCGCTCGGCGCCCCCTCTTCCCGTCACGCATCGAAAGACGCACCGAAAGACGCATCGAAAGGAACCACCATGACCGCCTCCACCACCCTGCGCGATGTGATCGGCCTGCCCCAGGAGCTCCCGCGCCTGGCCGAGTCCACCCTGATCATGATCGACTTCCAGAACACCTACCGCACCGGCGTCATGCTGCTCGACGGGGCCGAGGAGGCCGTGGCCGCCGGAGCCCGGCTGCTCGCCGCCGCCCGCGCCGCCGGCGCGCCCGTCGTCCACGTCGTGAACGACGGCGGCGAGGGCACTCCGTACGACATCCGTGCCGAGATCGGCTCGATCAGCGCCGAAGTCGCCCCGATCGAGGGCGAGAAGGTGGTCGTCAAGCAGGCCCCGAACGCCTTCCACGCCACGGACCTGGAGCAGACCCTCAAGGACCTCGGCGCCGGTACCGGCGGCGACCTCGTCATCGCCGGATTCATGACGCACATGTGCGTCCTCTTCACCGCGCAGGGCGCCTTCAACCTCGGCTACCGCCCGACCGTGGTCGCCGAGGCCACCGCCACCCGCCCCCTGCCGGCGCCGGACGGCACCGTCGTCGCGGCGGACGTGCTCCAGATCGCGAGCCTGACGACGGTCTCCGACCTGTTCGGCACGGTCGCCCGTACGGTCGACGAGCTCGTGGGCTCGAACGGCTGACCCACTCCTCCTCGCGGCACCGGGTGTTCACCCGGGGTGTACCGGAACACCGCCTGATGATCGGTTACGGGTCGCCCGCCTCGGCGGTAATGGCGGTCGGCCCGTGACGATTCCACCTCCGGGCGTTCCCCGCTCCGTGTGCCCCCTGGAGGACGTGTGCCCCCCGCCGCCGAGACCGTGCGCGACGAGGTCGACGGCGAGGAGGGGGACGGCGGGGCCCGGCGCGGGCCGGGCCTCCGGTCGGTTCTCCCGTCGGTTCTCCCGTCGTTTCTCAGGTCGGGCCGCCGGTCGGGTCCCTCGCCACGGGGCCCGCTCGCCCCGGCCGCCGCCGCCCCGCTCGCCGCCTCCCTCCTCACCGCCGCGCTGCTCTGTCTCGCGACCGCGCTGTCCCGCACGTACCCCTTCGGGCCCGTGACCAGGAACATCGTCGATCTCGGCCAGCAGTACCTGCCGTTCCACGCCTACTGGCGCGCGCTCCTCCTCGGCGAGACGCACGGCGACGCCTTCCTCAACTGGAACTCCGGCTTCGGCTCGAACTTCCTCGGCGACATCGGCACCTACCTGAGCAGCCCCTTCGATCTGCTCGTCGTCCTCTTCCCGGCGGACCGGATCGAACTCGCCCTGTACGTCGTCACCGCCGCCAAGATCAGTGCCGCGGGCGCCGCCGCGGCGCTGCTGCTCCTGCGGCTGCGCCCCGGCCCCTGGCCCGTCGCCGCCGTGCTCGGCACCGCGTACGCCCTCTCCGGCTGGACCCTCAACTACGGCGCCACCGTGCCCATGTGGCTCGACGGGCTCGTCGCCTTCCCACTGCTCTGCCTGGTCGGCGAGTGGGCCCGCACCGCCCGCCGTCCCGTCCTCGGCCCCCTCGTCGTCGCCCTGGCCTGGATCGCCAACTTCTACACCGCCTACATGGCCACCCTGGGCGCGGCCGTCTTCCTCGCCGTCCGGCTCCTCACCGCCGAGGAGAGCACGACGGCCGGGCAGCAGACCGCCGGGCAGTCCGTCGCCCGGCAGCGGATCGCCGGCGCGCTCCGCGCCGCCCGGAGCGTGCTCATCGGCATCGGGCTCGCCGCGCCGCTCGTCGTGGTCGTCTTCCTCGGCACCAAGGTCGCCGACCCGACGCCCGTGACCACCTTCGCGCCCGCCGCCTGGACGGACCTCCTCGCCCGGTTCCTGCCCGCCACCGCGAGCGTGGCCAGCCCCGCCCTCTTCATCGGTACGCCCGCCCTCGCCCTCGCCCTGACCCTGCCCTTCAACCGGGCCGTCGCCCCGCGCGTCCGGGCCGGCTGGACGGCGGCGGTCGTCCTGGTGACGCTCTCCCTCCAGTGGGAGCCCACCCATCTGCTCTGGCACGCGGGCGCCTCGCCCAACGGCATTCCGTACCGTCAGACCTTCGTCCTGAGCGGTCTCCTGCTGATCGCCGCCTGGCTCTCGGTCGCCCAGGGAGTGCCCCGGCCTGCCGCGCTCCTCGCGGGCGGCGCCCTGCTCGGGGCCCTCGCGCTGGCGGCCCGGGGGAGCGTCGACATCGACGACTGGACCTTCCCCGCCTTCCTCGCCGCCGCGGCCCTGGCGCTCGTCGCCGCCCTCCTCGCCCGCGAGGGCGTCCGGCGGAACGCGGTCAGCACGGCAGGCCGCCTCCTGCCCGCCCTGGCCGTGATCCTCTTCGTCGTCGCCCAGGCCGGCGAGACCGTCGTGACCGGCAAGCGGATCGAGGAACAGCAGCGGAGCGAGGTCTCCTGGTCGCCCCGGACCGGCCCCTGGCACGCGTCCGCGGCCCGCGAGGCGGCGCGCGCGGACGCCTGGCCCCGCTACCGCACGGACCCCGGAGAGGTGCCCGGCGGCAACGACGTCCTCCTCGTCGGAGGCCAGGGCGCCGACTACTACAGCAGCCTCACCGCCGACGTGACCTCCTCCACCCTCGCCTCCCTCGGCTTCGGCTACTACGCCAAGGGCCGGCACCCGGTCACCCTCGACAACCCCGTGACCGACGCCCTCTTCTCCATCGGCACCCGGCTGCGTTCGGAGCCGACGGAGCCCGTACGCCAGGACGCGCGGCCCCGCGCCGAGGTCACCGCCACGACGACCCCCGTACCGCCCCTGGTGACCGTCCGCCCGCGCGAGGCGCGCGCCCCCCGCCCGGGGGACTCCGCCTTCGTCCGGCAGGAACTCCTCCTCGGTGCCTCGGTGTACGAGCTGCCGCGGGACACGCGCCGCACCGGACGCACCCTCGCCACCCGCTGCCCTGCGGGCTCCGCCGTCTGGTTCTGGGCCCCCGAGTACAAGGGCTCGGCGACTCTGGCGGGAGCGGAGGCCGGGGGAGCCGCCGTCGACTTCGAGGGCAAGCCGCCGTCCGTACGCGCCCCCATGCGGGCCCTCGGGACCGTGCCCGCCTCCGGCGAGGTGCGGATCGACCTGCTGCCCGAGGCCGGGATCCGGCTGCCGAGTCAACCCGTCGGCTGCCTCGTCCGGGAACGGCTCGACTCCGCCGTACGACAGCTCACCGCCACCGGCGCCACCCGCGTGAGCGCCGGCGGCCACGGCGTCACGGCCGAACTGCCCCCGGGCAGCACGGGCGTCGCCGTGCTCGCCGCGCCCCGCATCTCCGGCTGGCGCTGCGCCGCGGGCGACGCGGAAGCCGTGCCCGCCCGTGCTTACCAAGGCCTCGTCGCCGTCCCCCTCGACGGGCGGGCGACGAAGGTCGGCTGCACCTTCCGGCCACCGGGGCTCCGCCTCGGCGGCGCCGTCGGAGCGGCCGCGCTCCTGGCCCTGGCCGCGACGGTGGTCCTGCGCCGCCGGTCACTCCGCGCACGGCCCTGACGGGGGTTTCCATCAGGGACGACAAGAGTTCACCCGGAGTGCACCCGTGGCTCGTTCAGCCGGAAATGTGGACGGCTACTGTGCCCGCCGTACCGGCGTTTAATTGTTCGATTCAGTGTGGGGATTCCGAGTGCCAAAACTGTCCGTCGTCGTCCCGTTCCACAATGTCGGGCCCTATGCTCCCGACACCCTGCGCAGTCTTGCGAACAACGCGAACCCGGAATTCGAGTTCCTGCTGATCGACGACTGCTCGACGGACGACACCCCGGAAATCCTCGACCGCTGGCGCGACCGACTCCCGAACGCCACCGTCATCCGCCACGAGACGAATCGCGGCGTCGCCCAGGCGCGCAACACCGGAATCGATGCGGCGCGGGGCGACTACCTCACCTTCCTGGACGGCGACGACTGGTACGCGCCCGGGCACCTGAGCGCCGCCGTGGCCGGCATCTCCCGCCTGGGCTGCGATTTCGCCCGTACCGACCACGTCCTGTCGGAAGGCCGGAAACGGCAGATCCGCTACGCCCCCGCCAAGGTCCGCGACGCGGTGATGGACCCCAGGGACGGCATTTCGCCCGCCAGCATGGTGACGATGGTCGACTATCCCTTCGTCCCCTTCGGAATTTACAGCGGACGGCTCTTCGAGAACGGCGCATCGCGTTTCGAGACGTCCCTGAGAACAGCCGAGGACCGCCTCTGGATCTGGCGTCTCCACCTCAAGGCCACCACGTTCGCGGCGCTTTCCCTGCACGGAGTCTTCTACCGGCGGGGCGTCACCACCTCGCTCACCCAGATCACCGACAACCGGCAGCTGGACTTCATTCCCTCGTACGACCTCCTGCTCGACGACGTCTCCCGGGACCCCGAGGCGGACCGATTCCTTCCGAAGGCCGTCCGCACCTACTGCGCGATGATCGCCTTCCACATGGGCAAGGTCGGGAAGTACGAGCCCGACGTCGCCGCACGGCTGCGCACCGACGTCGGCGACGCCCTGCGCCGCATGCCGCAGCAGGTGCTCGACGAGACCCTGACCACCATGGACATCCCGCGCAGCACCCTCCTCCGGAGCCTGCGCGAACCCGGAAGGACCGCCTGACCCATGGCTCCCGACACGACCCCCGCCATGGCCTCCGGCACGGCTGACGACCCCCGCCCGGTGCAGATCTTCCAGGTGTCCACCCTCTACGGAGCGGCCACGCTGGCGGCCGCGCTGGACGCCGGACAGTTCGGCCCCCGCGAGGACGCCCGCCGCCTCCTCCTGATCTCGCACAACGCCGAGATCCCGGAGACCGCGCTGCGCCTGGAGACGATGACCGGGTACGAGCGGATCGCCGCCCGCTTCGACGGCACGCTCGACTGGAACGAGACGATCCACCCGTACCACCCCGCCGCCTGGGCGCCCCGGCCCGAGGAGAGCCCGCTCTGGCAGCGCGTGCTGCGGACCGCCTGGGACCTCGGCAGCGCCCGGGTCGAGCTGATCGTCGAATCCATCCAGGTCAACCCTGCCAAGGCACTCGCCGCGGCCTTCCCCGAGAGCTCGGTCGACGTCTACGCGGACGGCCTCATGAGCTACGGCCCGACCCGCTCCGACCTCGCCCAGTCGATCGCCATCCGCATCCGCCGGGTCCTCCACCTCGATCTGGTGCCGGGGCTGCGGCCCCTGCTCCTGAGCGAGTACGGCGTCGAGCCCGAGCTCGTCCCGGACAACGCCTTCCGCGCGGTGCTCGCCGAGATCGCCGAGGCCTCCCGCGCCGACGAGCAAGCGGACACGGACACGGACACGGACGCTGGCAGGGGTGCGGACGCGGACTTGCCGATCGCCCGGGCCATCGCCGCCGAGCCGACGGCCCTCCTGCTCGGCCAGTACCTCGCCGCCCTCAACCTCCTCACCGCCGAGGAGGAAGAGGAGCTGCACGTCCGGATGCTGCGCGGAGCGGCGGCGGCCGGACACGGATCGGTGGTCTTCAAGCCGCACCCGACCGCGCCCGTCCGCTACTCCCAGGCCCTCCACGAGGAGGCGGCGGAGCTCGGCGTCCGGCTGACGGTCCTCGACGGGCCGCTGCTCGCCGAGACCTTCTACGAGCGGTGCCGGCCGCGGCTCGTCATCGGCTGCTTCTCCACGGCGATGCTCACCGCCGCCGTCTACTACGGCATCCCGATCGCCCGCGTGGGCACGGTCGAGGTCCTCGAACGGCTCACCCCCTTCGAGAACAGCAACCGGATCCCGCTCACCGTCGTCGACCACCTGGTCGCGGACCTGGAGGGGGGCGAGGAGCCCGCGGTGCCCGGCACGGCCCCGGACTCGCTCGCGCCCCTGGTCCGGGCCGTCGGCTACTGCATGCGGCACAAGAGCCACCCGGGGCTCCGGGAGGAGGCCGCCCGCTTCCTGGCCGAGCACCACACGGAGCCCGGCATCGCGCACCACTTCTGCGCCCAGCGGCTCACCCAGCTCGGCCTGCCGGGCGCGGAGGACGCGACGGCCCCGGAGCCGGCTGCCGCCGCCGGGACGTCGCGATTCCGCCGGGGTCTCGCCCGGGCCCGCAGGGCCTGAGCCGGAGACGCCCCCTAGTGGTCGACGGACCTGACGAGCGTGAACACCGCGCCCTCCGGGTCCGTCACCAGGGCCTGCCGCCCCGCCGTGCCGTTCCTCGGAGGCCGCAGTACGTGCCCGCCGAGCTCCGTGACGAGCCGGGCGGCCACGTCGGTGTCCTCGACCTCGAAGTACGTCATCCAGTGCGCGCCCCGGTCCCTGGGCAGCGCGTTTCCGACGCCGTGCAGGGAGGCCACCGGGCGGCCGTCCAGGTGGAGCGTGGCGAAGTCGAAGTCGGCGGAGACGACCGGCTCCACCTCGTAGCCGAAGATCGACCGGTAGAACTTGCCGACCGAGGACGTCTCGTAGGTGAGGAGCTCGTTCCACACCGGGGTTCCCGGCGGTCCGGCGGTCGCCGTGCCGTGGTGCGCCTCCGCCTGCCAGATGCCGAAGACCGCGCCGACCGGGTCGGAGCAGATCGCCAGGCGGCCGGCCTCGCCCGCGTCCAGCGGGCCGACCGCGACCGTGCCGCCGCAGCAGCGGATCGTCTCGGACGTCTCGTCGGCGTCGTCGGTGGCCAGATAGGTGGTCCAGGCGATGGGCAGGTGCCGGTCGGGCGGCAGCTGGCCGATGCCCGCCACCTCCTCGCCGTCGAGCAGTGCCCGGACGTACGGGCCCAGGTGCTGCGGGCCGGGGATGAACTCCCAGCCGAAGAGCGCGTTGTAGAACTCCTGTGTCCCGTCAAGCCCGTGCACCATCAGGCTCACCCAGCAGGGTGTGCCCGGTGTGCGCCGAGTCGCCTCGGTCATCGTCACTCTCTCCTCGGACCATCGTCGTGGCCGTGCCGCGTGCCTCATGGCCGATGGTCGCACCGGCGGGCGGGCGGCGCGTCCCGACCGCACCGCCTTTCGGGGGGCGCGTTGGCGCGCGATGACGCCCGGATGCTCCTCCGCGGCCCTGCCGGCTGCGCGAGGATGGCACCCATGAAGCCCATCATCTCCGCAAGCGAACTTCAGAGCGAGTCGGCCGGGGCGCGGCCGCCGGTCCTCCTGGACGTCCGCTGGACGCTCGCAGGACCTCCCGGACGGCCCGCGTACGAGGCCGGTCACCTGCCCGGAGCCGTCTACGTCGACCTGGACGCGGACCTCGCGGGACCCCCCGGGAGCGGCGGGCGGCACCCGTTGCCCGACGTGGCGGCCTTCGGGGCCGCGATGCGCCGGGCGGGTGTCTCGGCGGGGCGGCCCGTCGTCGTGTACGACGGCGGTCTCGGCTGGGGGGCCGCCCGAGCCTGGTGGCTGCTCCGCTGGGCGGGTCACCCGGACGTGCGGGTCCTGGACGGCGGTCTGGCGGCCTGGACGGGGGAGCTGTCCGAGAAGACCCCCGAGCCGGAGCCGGGCGACTTCCGGCCGGAGCCGGGCGCGCTCGGGCTGCTCGACGCCGACGGGGCGGCGGAGCTGGCCCGGGCCGGGCTGCTCCTGGACGCCCGGGCGGCGGAGCGCTACCGGGGTGACGTGGAGCCGATCGACCGGGTCGGCGGGCACATCCCGGGCGCGGTCTCGGCCCCGACGACGGAGAACGTGGACGCGGACGGCCGGTTCCTGGGCGCCGACGCCCTGCGGGACCGCTTCGCCGCGCTCGGCGCGGCCGGGGACACCCCGGTCGCGGTCTACTGCGGCTCCGGCGTCTCCGGCGCCCACGAGGTCCTGGCCCTGGAGATCGCGGGCATCCCCGCGGCGCTGTACGCCGGCTCGTGGTCGGAGTGGTCCGGTGACCCCGCCCGCCCGGTGGCCACCGGACCGGACCCGCAGTAGCGCGTCCGTACGGCCGTAAGGACAGGAAAGGCCCGCGCCGGCGATCTGCCCGGCGCGGGCCTCTCAGGTACCGGCGTGTACGCCGGTCACTCCTGCTTCTTGCGTCGCGTGCCGAAGACGATCTCGTCCCAGCTGGGCACGGCGGCGCGGCGGCCGGGGCGGACGCCGTCGGCCTCGGCCTGCCGGTCGGTGGTACCGGTGAGGCGGTCGCGGTGGCCCGAGACGGCGCGCGGCATCAGCACGTCGGCGTACGCGGAACCCGCGCCCGCCGAGGCGGCCGGGGCCGGCGGCTCCTCCGCCTCCGGCTCCTCCGAGGACTCCGTGTCCGGGGGCTCGGGCACGACCATGTCGCCGCGGAAGCTCGGGACGGCCTCCAGGAGGCTCGTCAGAGAGTCCCGCTCCTCCTCCGGCTCGGGCGCCGGTGCGGGCCGCTCCAGCCGGTCCAGCTGGCGGTCGAGCGCCCGGTCCAGGGGCCTGTCCCGGGGCAGCCGGGCGATGCGCGGCACGAAGGGGAAGCTCGGCTCCGGCGCGGCGGCGATCGTGTCGTCCGTCTCGCCGATCAGCGCCCGCGCCTCGTCGTCCACGGCCTGGACGAGCCGCCTGGGCGGGTCGTACGTCCAGCTGGCCGTGTGGACCTCGCCCGCGACGCGGTAGACGAGCAGCACCTCCCAGGTGCCGTCGTCGCGCCGCCACGAGTCCCACTGCACGGTGTCCTTGTCGGCGCCGCGGAGCAGCAGCCGCTCCTGCACCGCCTCGCCGAGCTGCGGGCCGCTGTTCTCCCCGGGCCTGCGGACCGGGGTCTTGCGGGCCCGCTCCGCCATGAAGGCGCGCTCGGCGAGCACGGGGCCCTCGAAGCGGCGCACGCGGTCGACGGGGATGCCGGCGAGCTGGGCGACCTCCTCGGCGGAGGCACCGGCTCGTATCCGTGCCTGGATGTCGCGGGGGCGGAGGTGGCTCTCCACCTCGATCTCGATCTGGCCGAGGCGCGCGCGGTCGTTGCGCACGGCGGCGCGGAGCCGCTCGTCGATCGGAAGTGTGTACTCCGTGCTGTCAGCAGCCTTCAGCACCAGTCGTGTGCCGTCGTTTGAGACGGCCACGACACGCAGTTCGGGCATGGGGACCTCCCGGGTGGTGCCTGCCGACGTCACGTGCGTCGCTGCTTCCGCTAGTCGAGTGTGGCCTGCCCGGGTGCAGCCTGCCACTACCTTGCCGAGTTGCCCGGCGTGTCGGGCATGGACCCTGGGGCGCCGTTATGGCACGGTTACCTGTTCGCCACTCAGAGTGACTGACGGTCACGCTGTGCAGCGGGTCTCCGTGCGGTGCGTGGCGCCGCCGGTTCGAGTGCCGCGTTCGGCCCCCTCCCCGATCCCGGGCACCCGTGAAGGCGTCCGGACCCAGGGTTCGCCAATGTACTCCATTCGGGCCACTTGGGTGGACCGGCGCGCCGCCCAACTTCTCGGGCGGTACGGGAGTTGAGTCTCCGTGATCTTCCCCCTTACGTGTCCCTCTTCACAGAACCGGCAGAAGCGGAACTATTCACTTCGCCCATTTGTCCCTTCTGGGTGCAAGGCGAACGGATGAGCCATCAGGGGTTGGAGATGCGTCACAGGCCGGAGACCGACACGGACGAGCCGGAGAATCCGGAGAAGACGGAGGTGGGGCCGGGGGAGAAGGCCCCGAGGAGAAGGATCGACCTGAGCGTGGCCCAGGTCTCGGGCAGCGCCCTGGCCGCGGTCATCGCCGCCAAGCTCGCCTCCACCCTCGGCGTGTACGGCACGATCCTCGGCGCCGGAGTGATCAGCGTCATCGCCACCTGCGGCGGCCCGCTCTTCCAGCACGTGTTCAAGCGCACGGGCGAGCAGGTGCGCGACGCGACCGCCGCCGCCAAGCCCAAGGCCCGTCAGGTGCCGCTCCCGGCCGCCCGCCCGGCGGAGGATGGGGACCGGCACACGATGATGCTCGGCACGGTCGCGCGCCCCGGCGCGCACGCCCTCTTGTACGAGGGGCAGGCCGGCGCGGAGGCCGACGAGGAGTTCGGCGCGGCGACCACGCACGGCACGCGCGTCCGCGGCTGGAAGCGCCCGGCGATCGCCGCGGCCCTGGTCTTCGGCGTCACCATGGGTGGCATCACCGCGTACGAGCTGGTCTCCGGTCAGGACTTCAGCGGCAAGCAGGGGACCACCACCTTCGGCTCCGTCGTCCGCGGCGGCGGGAGCTCCGGTCAGGACGCGCCGGACCGGGACGAGAACCCCGCGCCGACGCCCTCCGGATCCGCAGGCGACACCGGACAGCGGGAGAGCGGCGACGGCACCCCAGAGACCGGCGCCACGCCGGACCCGGGCGACCCGGCCACCGGCGGGACCGGCACCGCGACCCCCGACCCCGGCACGACGCCCTCGGGCTCCACCGACGGCGGTTCGACGCCCGACCCGACGCCGACCGGTCCCACGACCGACCCGACGCAGCCGACCGACCCGACGGAGCCGACGACCCCGACGGAGCCCACGGACCCCACGGACCCGGCGGCGCCGCCCGAGCCGACCGATGCCCCGACGACCGGGGCCGCCGATCCGGCGACCCCGGCGGCGCCGGCCGCGGGCACCGGCGGCTGACCGCCGGCCCCCGGTGACCGTCAGTCGCCCAGGACGCGGCGCAGGTAGTCGTTGGCGAAGAGCCGGTCCGGGTCCAGCCGGTCGCGCAGCGCCGTGAACTCGGCGAAACGCGGGTAGACCTCCGAGAAGTAGGCGGCGTCACGGGTGTGGACCTTGCCCCAGTGGGGGCGTCCCCCGTGCGCCGTCATGATGCGCTCCACCGCGGTGAAGTACGCGCGGTGGGGCGTTCCCTTGTAGAGGTGGACGGCGATGTAGGCGGTCTCCCGCCCCGAGGCCGTGGACAGCGCGATGTCGTCCGCCGGGGCGGTGCGCACCTCCACCGGGAAGCTCACCTTGAGCGGCGAGCGCTCGACCATCGCCTTGACCTCGCGCAGCGCGGCCACCGCCGCCTCGCGGGGCAGCGCGTACTCCATCTCCAGGAAGCGCACCCGGCGCGGCGAGGTGAAGACCTTGTACGGGATGTCGGTGTACGTACGGGCCGACAGGGCCCGGCTGGAGACCTTGGCGATCGAGGGGATGACCGGCGGGACCGCGCGGCCCAGCGAGCAGGCCACCTGGAACAGCCCGTTGGAGAGGAGCTCGTCCTCGATCCAGCCGCTCACCTTCCCGGGAGGGGCGGCGGGGCCCGCGCTGCGGTTGTTGCGCTTGGTGTTGCAGTTGTCCGTGTGGGGGAACCAGTAGAACTCGAAGTGCTCGTTCTCCGCGTGCAGCGCGTCGAACTCCGAGGCGACCCGGTCGAAGGTCATCGGCTCCTCGCGCGCGGTGAGCAGGAAGACCGGCTCCACCGCGAAGGTGATCGCCGTGACCACGCCGAGGGCGCCGAGCCCGATCCGGGCGGCCGCGAAGACCTCCGGATTCTCCTTCTCCGAGCAGGTCAGCAGCTGCCCGTCCGCCGTGACCAGCTCCAGCTCACGGATCTGCGCCGCTATCGAGGCGGAGTCGCGGCCCGTGCCGTGCGTGCCCGTGGAGGTGGCGCCGGCGACGGTCTGCTCCATGATGTCGCCCATGTTCGTGAGCGACAGACCCTCCCGGGCCAGCGCCACGTTGAGCCGCTTGAGCGGAGTCCCCGACTCGACCGTGACGGTCATCGCGTCGCGGTCGATCCGCCGGATCCCGGTGAGGAGCCCCGGCCGGATCAGCACGCCGTCGGTGGCCGCGATCGAGGTGAAGGAGTGGCCGGTGCCGACGGTCTTCACCCGCAGCCCGTCCTCGGCCGCCCGGCGCACCGCCTCGGCGAGCTCCTCGGCCGAGGCCGGGCTCACCTCCCGTACCGGACGGGAGGTGACGTTCCCCGCCCAGTTACGCCACGGGCTGCTCGCCGTCCTGGTGCTCCCCGACCCCGCTGTTGTCGTCCCGCTCACGCTTCCCCTCCCGGTCCGGCGCCGGCCTGCGCAGCCGGCGGTGTCCGAGGAGACCCACCGCGACCGCGAGCGCACCCGAGACAACGGGCACCACGTACCCCGCTTCCGCCCCGGACGCGTCGACCACCCAGCCGGCGGCCGAGGAGCCGAGCGCCACGCCGATCGCGAGCCCGGTACCCGTCCAGGTCATGCCCTCGGTCAGCTTGGTGCGCGGTACGTGCGCTTCGACGAGGGCCATCGTGGTCACCATCGTCGGTGCGATGGACAGACCCGCGACAAAGAGCGCCACGGCCAGCAACGGCAAGTTCCCGGCCAGTAGGAGGGGGATCATACTCACGGCCATCGCGCAGACGCCCAGGAGCCAGCGGCGGGAAGGTTCGCCCTTGAGGTGCAGGAGCCCGAAGACGGCGCCGGCGAGACAGGAGCCCAGCGCGTACACGGCCAGGACGAGGCTCGCGGCCGCCTTGTGGCCCTGCTCCTCGGCGAAGGCCACGGTCACCACGTCCACCGAGCCGAAGATGGCGCCGGTGGCGACGAAGGCGAGGGCGAGGACCTGGAGACCGGGGGAGCGGAGCGCGGACACGCTCTTCTCGCCGCTCTCACGGGGGTGCGGCACGGGCTCCGTGGCGCGCTGCGAGGTCAGCCAGAAGACGCCGATGGCCAGGAACACCCCGGCGAAGAGCGGGCCGGCCTCGGGGAACCAGGTCGTCGACAGACCGATCGAGATGATCGGGCCGAAGATGAAGCAGACCTCATCGACGATCGACTCCCACGAGTACGCGGTGTGCAGGCGCCGCTCGTCGCCCCGGTAGATCTCGGCCCAACGGGACCGGGTCATCGCCCCGATGCTCGGGACACAACCGATCACGGCCGTGAAGACGAAGAGCGTCCAGTCCGGGCTCTTCTGCTGGACGCAGACGAGGAGCCCGGCGGCGGCGACGAGCGAGATCAGCGTGACCGGGCGGAGCACCTTGCGCTGCCCGTGGCGGTCGACCAGACGCGAGACCAGCGGGCCGAGGACGGCGGCGGACATTGCGAGCGTCGCCGAGAGCGCGCCGGCGAGGCCGTACCTGCCGGTGACCTGGGAAATCATCGTGACGACGCCGATGCCCATCATGGACAGCGGCATGCGGCCGAGGAGGCCGGCGACGGAGAACGAGGTGGTGCCGGGCGCTGCGAAGATCGCACGGTAGGGGCTGGGCAAGAGGCTCTCCGGATCTCCGTGCTTCGGAGCGGGCTCCGCACGACGACTCAACACGTGTAATTAATAGCTAAAGCCTACGGTGTTGAAGTCGATCGGTCATCCCCCTTTTTCGGACGAGCACCGTGATTCAGGACGAGTGCCGCCCGGCGCACGCCGTCGGTCGGGCCGCGCCCTCCACCGCCGGAGGCGGGTGGGAGGATCGGTGCCATGTCCGATCAGCACGATCCCGCCCCGTACGACGCCCTGCTGCTGCTCTCGTTCGGCGGCCCCGAGGGCCCGGACGACGTGGTCCCGTTCCTGGAGAACGTGACGCGCGGCCGCGGCATTCCGAAGGAACGGCTCAAGGAAGTGGGGCAGCACTACTTCCTCTTCGGCGGCGTCAGCCCGATCAACGACCAGAACCGCGCGCTGCTCGACGCGCTGCGGACGGACTTCGCGGAGGCCGGCCTCGGCCTCCCGGTCTACTGGGGAAACCGGAACTGGGCGCCGTACCTCACCGACACCCTCCGCGAGATGATCACCGACGGCCGGCGCCACATCGCCGTCCTCACCACCAGCGCGTACGCCTCCTACTCCGGCTGCCGCCAGTACCGTGAGAACCTCGCCGACGCGCTCGCCACCCTGGAGGCGGAGGGGCTCCCGCTGCCCCGCGTCGACAAGCTCCGGCACTACTTCAACCACCCCGGCTTCGTCGAGCCCATGGTCGAGGGCGTCCTCGCCTCCCTCGCCGCACTCGACCCCTCCGTGCGCGACGGCGCCCATCTCGCCTTCACCACCCACTCCATCCCCGACTCCGCCGCCGACAGCTCCGGCCCGGTCGCCGACCACGGCGAGGGCGGTGCCTACGTGAAGCAGCACCTCGACGTGGCACGGGTGATCGTCGAGGCCGTCCGCGAGGCGACCGGCGTCGACCGCCCCTGGAAGCTCGTCTACCAGTCCCGCAGCGGCGCCCCGCACATCCCGTGGCTGGAGCCCGACATCTGCGACCACCTGGAGGAGCTGCACGGCGCCGGAGCGCCCGCGGCCGTCATGGTCCCGATCGGCTTCGTCTCCGACCACATGGAGGTCCTCTACGACCTCGACACGGAGGCCACGGCCAAGGCGGCCGAGCTCGGCCTGCCCGTCCGGCGCTCGGCGACCGTCGGATCCGACCCGCGCTTCGCCGCGGCCGTCCGCGACCTCGTCCTGGAGCGCGCGGCGAGCGAGCGCGGATCCCGGGTGGAGCGGTGCGCCCTGGGCGCGCTCGGGGCCTCCCACGACCTGTGTCCGATCGGTTGCTGCCCGGCCAGGGCGGAGCGGCCCGCGGCGGCCGGAGCCGACAGCCCGTACGCGTAAGGAGTCAGCATGACCGAGCCCCTGCTCACCGAACTGCTCGACCTCGGCCTGGAGGCCGCCCGGCGGGCCGGAGCGCTGCTGCGCGACGGCCGGCCGGACGACCTGGCCGTGGCGAAGACCAAGTCGAGCCCCATCGACGTGGTCACCGAGATGGACATCGCCGCCGAGAAGCTGATCACCGGCTTCCTCGCCGAGCACCGCCCGCAGGACGGCTTCCTCGGCGAGGAGGGCGCGTCGAGCCCCGGGACGAGCGGGGTCCGCTGGGTGATCGACCCGCTCGACGGCACGGTGAACTACCTCTACGGCCTGCCCACCTGGGCGGTCTCCATCGCCGCCGAGCGGGACGGCGAGACCGTGGTCGGCGTGGTCGAGGCGCCGATGCGCGGCGAGACCTACCGGGCGGTCCTCGGCGGCGGCGCGTTCGTCGGGGAGCGGCGGCTCGCCGCCCGCCCCTCGCCCGAGCTCGACCAGGCCCTCGTGGGCACGGGCTTCGGATACGTGCAGTCCCGCCGCGCCCACCAGGCCGACGTCGCCCAGCGCGTGATCCCGCGCGTCCGCGACATCCGCCGCGGCGGATCGGCCGCGATCGACCTCTGCGACGTCGCGGCCGGCCGCCTCGACGCGTACTACGAGCGCGGCCTCAACCCCTGGGACCTCGCCGCGGGGGCGCTCATCGCCCGCGAGGCGGGCGCCCTGACGGGCGGCCGACCGGGGGAGCCGGAGTCCGGCGAGCTGACCCTGGCGGCCTCCCCAGGCGTCTTCGCGCCCCTCCAGGAGCTCCTGGAGGAGCTCGGCGCCTGGCACGACTAGGACGTGCGTCCGGACGTGCGTCCGGACGTGCGTGAGGGCCCCGGAGCCAGGTCGGCTCCGGGGCCCTCGACGCGTGTACGGGCCGGGTCAGACGCCCGGCGCGGCGGCGACCTCCACGCCGTGCTCGGCGGCCAGGCGGTGCAGGTCGTCCAGCTCTGCCTGCTCGACGTCCGCGAGGAAGTCGTCGCCCGTCTCACGAGCACGCGTGAGGTCGGTCTGTGCGGCCCTGATCCGGTGCAGCAGGCCTGCGGTGAAAGCGTCCATCGTGCGCCCCCTCGTCGTGGGTCCGGTGGCACGGGGGTGTGCCGAGGGTGGGTGGATCACACACTGCTGCCTCTGGGGAGCAGAGGGTGGCAGGTGGCGCGCCACATACAGGGCGTGATCACGGGGTGTGCAGTCGTCCTCCCCACCCCCTTCCTCACAGAAACCTCAACTGGCCCGCGAATCAGGTGAATTCTTCGCGGGCCACCCCGACCGGAGTCACGCGCCCCACCGCACGCCCCCTCCGCACCACCCTCGCGCCCGGGTCCCCGCACCACCGTCTTACAGCCGGTTTACGCGCGTTAGGGGCAGGATGGACACGCACAGTCAGTGCTCAGGTTTCAGCGGGTCCCCCTTCGGACCGCGGCTCAAGGGAAGGACTACGACGTGCGTGTACTCGTCGTCGAGGACGAGCAACTGCTCGCCGATGCGGTGGCCACCGGACTGCGCCGGGAGGCCATGGCCGTCGACGTCGTGTACGACGGAGCGGCGGCTCTGGAGCGCATCGGGGTGAACGACTACGACGTCGTCGTCCTCGACCGCGACCTCCCGCTCGTCCACGGCGACGACGTCTGCCGCAAGATCGTCGAGCTCGGCATGCCCACGCGGGTGCTGATGCTCACCGCGTCCGGCGACGTCAGCGACCGCGTCGAGGGCCTGGAGCTCGGCGCGGACGACTACCTCCCCAAGCCCTTCGCCTTCACCGAGCTCACCGCCCGCGTGCGCGCGCTCGGCCGGCGCACCACGGTGCCGCTCCCGCCCGTCCTGGAGCGCGCCGGCATCAAGCTCGACCCGAACCGCCGCGAGGTCTTCCGCGAGGGCAAGGAGGTCCAGCTCGCGCCGAAGGAGTTCGCCGTCCTGGAGGTCCTCATGCGCAGCGAGGGCGCCGTCGTCTCGGCCGAGCAGCTCCTGGAGAAGGCCTGGGACGAGAACACCGACCCGTTCACCAACGTCGTGCGCGTCACCGTCATGACCCTGCGCCGCAAGCTCGGCGAGCCCCCGGTCATCGTCACCGTGCCCGGCTCCGGGTACCGGATCTGACCCCGATGCCGACGACCTCCGCGCCCCACCCCCAGGCGCCGCCGAAACCGACCTGGGACCCACGGGACCCCGTCCGGCCGCTGCTGCGTCCGACCATCCGGATACGGCTCACGCTGCTGTACGGCGGGATGTTCCTGATCGCCGGCATCCTGCTGCTGTCGATCATCTACCTCTTCACGGCGCAGACGCTGAGCGAGAGCGCGGCCCAGCTGCCGTTCAAGATCGTCAAGGGCGAGGTGCTGCCCACCACCTCCTGGTGCCGGCTGCCCAGCACAGGTACCGGCGAGCAGTTCAACGACGCCGTCTCGGTCTGTCTGCGGTACCAGAGCGACCGGGCCCTGGAAGACCTCCTGCGCCGCTCGCTCTTCGCCCTTCTGGGCCTGAGCATCATCGCCTTCGCCTTCGGCTACGCCATGGCGGGACGCGTGCTCTCGCCGCTGGGCCGGATCACCCGCACCGCGCGCCAGGTGGCCGGTTCCGACCTGGCCCGCCGGATCGAGCTGGACGGCCCCGACGACGAGCTCAAGGAGCTCGCCGACACCTTCGACGAGATGTTGGAGCGCCTGGAACGGGCCTTCACCGCCCAGCAGAGGTTCGTCGCGAACGCCTCGCACGAGCTGCGGACCCCGCTCGCGATCAACCGCACGCTCCTGGAGGTCCACCTCTCGGACCCCGGGGCACCGGTGGAGCTCCAACAGCTCGGCAAGACCCTGCTCGCCACCAACGAGCGCAGCGAGCAGCTCGTGGAGGGCCTGCTGCTGCTCGCCCGGAGCGACAACCAGATCATCGAGCGCAAGGCGGTCGACCTCGCCGAGGTCGCCTCCCGGGCGATCGACCAGACGCACGCCGAGGCCACGGCCAAGGGCGTGGAGGTCCGGGGCGAGCGCGCCCCGGCCGTCGTCCAGGGCAACGGCGTCCTGCTGGAGCGGATCGCCCTGAACCTGCTCCAGAACGCCGTGCGGTACAACGTGCCGGAAGGAGGCTGGGTGGAGGTCACCACGGACATCCAGCACGGTCAGGCGGTCCTGGCCGTCTCGAACACGGGACCGGTGGTCCCCGCGTACGAGATCGACAACCTTTTCGAGCCGTTCCGGCGGCTCCGGCAGGAGCGCACCGGCAGCGACAAGGGGGTCGGTCTCGGCCTGTCGATCGCGCGGTCCGTGGCCCGCGCACACGGCGGCCGTATCATCGCGGAGCCCCGCGAGGGCGGTGGTCTCGTGATGCGTGTCACTCTGCCGATCTGACACACTGCACAAGCCGACCGGTTCCGTTCGCTTTGCGCGGAATTCTCTGGCCCCGATTCTGAGACGCTCATGTGTGATCGATCACAGGAGAGGGTGTCCGGACCTCCACTCTCCGTGACCGAGAAATCCCTCGGAAAACCAGGAAAAGTCCGGGTTTCCGGGGCCCGGAATGACGGGAAGTACACGGGGTGGCGCCTGTGAAGGGCGCCCGGAGGACCGTGTACGGTCCGGTTCGCCACCCGAAGCCGATCACTCGTGAGAGGGCGCGACGGGTGTCGATTGAGTAACAGACCTTGATGTGAGGCAAAATCTCCGCCTCAGGTCGGGCACAAGTCCGACCTCTCACGCGTTACGTGCGCTGGAGACACCGCAACTACCCAGAGGGGGAGAGCGACATGGCAACGGATTACGACACCCCACGCAAGACCGACGACGACGTCGACTCGGACAGCCTTGAAGAACTGAAGGCCCGCCGGAACGACAAGTCGACCTCGACGGTCGACGTCGACGAGTTCGAGGCCGCCGAAGGCCTGGAACTGCCCGGGGCCGACCTCTCGAACGAGGAGCTGGCCGTCCGGGTCCTGCCCAAGCAGGCCGACGAGTTCACGTGCATGAGCTGCTTCCTCGTGCACCACCGCAGCCAGCTGGCACGGGAGAAGAACGGCCAGCCGATCTGCCGCGACTGCGACTGAGGCCGCTCGGCCGTGGCAGGCGAGACACCGTCCCGGAAGCGGCGTCTCCGGCTCCCTGGGAGCTCGGAGACGTACAAGGGCGGCACAAGCCCGGTAGAGGGTGCCCAGGAGGCCCCTGACGCCGAGCCCGCCGCCCCCCTGCCCTCCCTCGGCGCACGTGACGACGGGCGGGGCCGTTCGGCCTCGCTCGAAGCAGTCGTCGCGGACATCGAGGCGGCAACCGGTTCGCGCGTCGAGCCGGGCGCCGGCGAGGGCGCCGGGCCGGACGCGGCGCGGCTCCCCGCGGAGCTGCGCGAGGGCCGGGGCGAAGCACGCCACGGACGGCTGGACGCCGTCAGGCGGCTGGCCGACCCCGCGCGGGCCCAGCTCGACAGGATAAAGATCGACACCGAACGGATCGACGCCGTCCGGCGCGGTGTCACGCGCAGCGTCAAGGACGGCGTGAAGCGCGGAGGTGACAGCGCCAAGGCCGGCATCGGCTATCTGGCCGACCGGCTCATCGACCTCGCCCCGCGGATCCCGGTCCGCGACCTGGCGACCCTGCGCAGACACTTCCCCGGGCTCGGTCCCGAGCAGATCGCCGACAAGCTCGTCACGGGCGCGGCGAACGCGAGCTCGACCGTCGGAGCGGGCGTCGGCGCCGCCGCCATGCTTCCCGTACCCCCGGCCATGCCCGCCGAACTGGCGGCCGAGATCACCGGCGTCGCCGCCGTGGAACTCAAACTCATCGCCGAACTGCACGAGGTGTACGGACTGCGCCCGCCGGGCGGGCTCGCCCAGCGCTCGACGGCCTATCTGACCTCCTGGGCCGAGGAGCGGGGCATCGACCCCACCAAGCCCACCACCGTGAACGCGGCGCTCGGCGGGCAGCTCAAGCGCGAACTGCGCCAGCAGATCATGAAGCGCATGGTGCGCAACCTGCCGAACCTCATGCCCTTCATGGTCGGCGCCGCCGTCGGCGCGGTCATGAACCGGCGCGACACCAAGAAGCTCGCCGCGCACATCCGCAAGGACCTCCGCGCCCGGCAGATCCCGTGGAACGCCCTCCCGGAGCTGCCTCCCCTGGAGCAGCCCGAGAATCCCAAGGAGCTCGGCTTCTAGCCGCCCGTCCCCTGGGCCGGAACAGCCCACCTCCGGGCCGGACGAGAACCCGGCCCGGGGCGGCGCCGGATCAGGCCGCCTCGGCGCGTACGGACTCCAGGGCCGCCACCAGGGCCTCCGGCTCGCGGCTGGACAGGTACACGTACGGCGTCGGGTCCGCCGGGTCCGTGATCTCGACCCTTACGGCCCGCTGCACATAGCTGCGCATCAGCATGAAGGCGCGCGGGTCGGCCTTGTGGGTGCGCCAGGCGCGCGCCTCCTCCGCGTCCAGCACCTCCGCCGCGCCGAGCGCCGAGACCGGGATCCGCGCGTCGCCCGCCACCAGCGAACCGGCCACCACCCGGATCCGGGCCGAGCCGTACGAGGAGACCGCGGCGCCGGCGAGCACCGCCGCCACGATCAGACCGCCCAGCATCGGGACGTTGCCCAGCGGGAACATGATCAGGCCGCCGGACAGACCGATCAGGCCCGCGATCACCCACCACGAGCCGGGCGCCGTCAGCCGCTCGTCGAAGCGCGGCGCGGCCGGCGCCGAGGCCGCGACCGGGGACGACGCGGCGGCCGTCTCGACGGGCGACTCGGCGGACGGCGCGGGCGAAGGCTCGGAGGAGGGGGCGGGGGACGGCACGGAAGGCTGCATGCGTCCAAGCTTGGCACGGCGCGACCCGCGCCCGGCCGCGCGGGTAAGGTCTGCGCCTGTGACTGCAACATCTGCCGCCCTCACCCCGCCGGCCGACGCCATACCGCCGGTACGCCACCCCGACGCCCCGGCCCCCGGCGAGCTGCTCGGTTCGCACTACGAGTACTGCTTCGGGTGCGGCGGCGGGCAGCCCCACGGCCTCCACCTGGAGGCGCGCGCGGGCGAGGGCGTGACCGTCACCGCCGAGTTCACCGTGACCCCCGACCACCAGGGCGCCCCCGGCCTCGCGCACGGCGGCGTCCTCGCCACCGCGCTCGACGAGACCCTCGGCTCCCTGAACTGGCTGCTGCGGGTCATCGCCGTGACCGGCAGGCTGGAGACCGACTTCGCCCGGCCCGTCCCGGTCGGCACGGTGCTCCACCTGGAGGCCGCCGTCACCGCCGTCCACGGCCGCAAGATCTTCTCGACCGCCGTCGGCCGGATCGGCGGGCCCGAGGGCCCCGTCGCCGTCCGCGCCGACGCCCTCTTCGTCGAGGTCAAGGTCGACCACTTCATCGACAACGGCCGGCCGGAGGAGATCCAGGCCGCCATGTCCGACCCCGACCAGGTGAGGCGCGCCCGCGCCTTCGAGGTGAACCCCTGATGCGCAACCCTGTCGACGTACTGATCCGGCGAGTGGACCCGGAGGTGCCGATCCCCGCCTACGGGCACCCCGGCGACGCCGGCGCCGACCTCGTGACCACCGAGGCCGCCGTTCTCGCCCCCGGGGACCGCGCCGTGCTGCCCACCGGCGTCTCCATCGCCCTGCCCGACGGGTACGCGGCCTTCGTGCACCCGCGCTCCGGCCTGGCCGCTCGCTGCGGAGTCGCGCTCGTGAATGCCCCGGGGACGGTGGATGCCGGGTACCGTGGAGAGATCAAAGTGATCGTGGTCAATCTCGACCCGCGCGAGAGCGTGCGGTTCGAGCGGTTCGACCGGATTGCCCAACTGGTCGTCCAGCAGGTCGAGAAGGTTCGCTTCCACGAGGTGGCGGAGCTTCCCGGCTCGGCGCGGGCCGAGGGGGGCTTCGGGTCCACCGGCGGCCATGCCGCCGTGGACGGCTCAACGGGTGGGAATCGATACGCTTCGGTCGTATCCGACCGGGAAGGACAGTGACGTGTTCGGACGTCGCAAGAAGAGCGGTGCCGCTGAGGACGCAGCGGGCGAGGCCGAGCAGGTCGTCGACGAGGTCGGCACCGACGGCGCGGCCGACGCGCCGCGTCGGGTGAACCTTCCGCCGGCGCCCCGGCCCGACGGACCGTGGGACATCTCCGAGGTCACCACGCCGGAGGACGGCCGTGTCGACCTCGGGGGCGTCTTCGTGCCCGGAGTCGAGGGCATGGAGCTGCGGGTCGAGGTGGCGGGCGACGCGATCGTCGCGGCCACCGTCGTCCTGCGCGACAGTGCCGTCCAGCTGCAGGCCTTCGCCGCCCCGAAGAACGAGGGCATCTGGGGCGAGGTCCGTGACGAGATCGCCACGGGCATCGTCCAGCAGGGTGGAGTCATCGACGAGGTCGAGGGTCCCCTCGGCTGGGAGCTGCGGGCCCAGGTGCCCGTACAGCTGCCGGACGGCAACCGCGGCGTGCAGCTCGTGCGCTTCGTGGGCGTCGACGGGCCCCGCTGGTTCCTGCGCGGAGTGATCTCCGGGCAGGGCGCGGTGCAGCCGGAGGCTGCCGGGCTCCTGGAGCAGATCGTGCGGGACACCGTGGTCGTCCGCGGCGACGGCCCGATGGCCCCGCGCGACCCGATCGTCCTGAAGCTGCCGAACGACGCGCAGATGGTGCCGGACGGTGTCCAGCAGGAGGAGCAGGCGAACTCGCGCTTCTCCGGCGGCATGGGCCAGCTCCAGCGCGGCCCGGAGGTCTCCGAGATCCGCTGAGCCGCGATCGAGGAATCGAGACACGAGCGGTGGGCCGCTCCCCGTACGAAACGTACGGGGAGCGGCCCACCGGCCGTTTTCCCCTCCGTACGCGTGCGGGCTCTGGCCCTTGGGCACGGCGGCGGACCATACTGGCGGGCGCACATGTTCGAGGAGGGGGAGCACACGGTGAGTGAGAGCAGCACGCGATCCGGAACGGCCGTCATCGAGGACCCGGCCGGACTGCCGATGGTCCGGGTCGAGGACCTCCGGCGCTCGTACGGCACGGGCGAGGCCGCCGTCCACGCCCTGCGCGGGGTCTCCTTCGACATCCCGCGCGGCGAGCTCGTCGCCCTCAAGGGGCGCTCGGGCTCCGGCAAGACCACCCTGCTGAACCTCGTGGGCGGACTGGACAGCGCCGACGGGGGCCGGATCGTCATCGACGGCACCGACCTCTCCACGCTCGGTGAGAACGGGCTCCTGGAGCTGCGCCGCGACCGGATCGGCTTCATCTTCCAGTCCTTCGGACTCCTCCCGATCCTCTCCGCGGCCGAGAACGTGGGCGTACCCCTCCGGCTGCGGAAGGCCGACCCCAAGGAGCGCGAGGATCGGGTCGCGCTGATGCTCTCGCTCGTGGGCCTCGCCGACCACGCGGCCCAGCGGCCCGGCGAGCTCTCCGGCGGCCAGCAGCAGCGGGTCGCGATCGCCCGCGCCCTCGCCAACAAGCCGGCCCTGCTGATCGCCGACGAGCCGACCGGCCAGCTGGACGCGGAGACCGGGCTCGCCGTCATGGAGCTGCTGCGCGCCGTGGTGCGCAGCGAGGGCTGCACGGCCCTGGTCGCCACGCACGACCCCCAGCTCCTGGGCCTGGCGGACCGGGTCCTGGAACTCAGCGACGGCGAGATCGTCGAGCACTGAGAGCCGAGCACCGAGCACGGACCACTCGCGACGGCCTGAGCGCCCGGGCGGCTTGACCGGCCGCCCGAGCGTCCGGGCGTCCGGCCGCCCGGTTCGAGCCCGTCCGGACATCAGAATCACGTCAAGACCGCACGGGGGCCTCCGTCCGCGTGCGGAATGTCCGATTGGCTGGACGTATGGTCGTGCCATGGGACGCGGCAAGCTTCGGATCTACCTCGGCGCTGCGCCGGGCGTCGGCAAGACGTACGCGATGCTCTCCGAGGGACACCGACGGGTCGAGCGCGGTACGGACTGCGTCGTGGCCTTCGTGGAGCACCACGGACGGCCGCGCACGGAGGTGATGCTGCACGGCCTGGAGCAGGTGCCGCGCCGGACCCTGGACTACCGGGGCACCACCTTCACCGAGATGGACGTCGACGCGGTCCTGGCCAGGAAGCCGGCCGTCGCGCTCGTCGACGAGCTCGCCCACACGAACGTCCCCGGCTCCCGGAACCCCAAGCGCTGGCAGGACGTCGCCGAGCTCCTCGCGGCCGGCATCGACGTCGTGTCGACGGTCAACATCCAGCACCTGGAGTCGCTGGGCGACGTCGTCGAGTCGATCACCGGCGTACGGCAGAAGGAGACCGTCCCCGACGAGATCGTCCGCCGCGCCGACCAGATCGAGCTGGTCGACATGTCGCCCCAGGCCCTGCGCCGCCGCATGGCCCACGGCAACATCTACACGTCAGACAAGGTCGACGCGGCCCTCTCCAACTACTTCCGCCCCGGCAACCTCACCGCCCTGCGCGAGCTCGCGCTGCTGTGGACGGCCGACCGGGTCGACGAGTACCTCCAGGAGTACCGGGGCGAGCACAACATCCGCTCCACCTGGCAGGCCCGGGAGCGCATCGTCGTCGGCCTCACCGGCGGCCCCGAGGGCCGCACGCTGATACGCCGGGCCACCCGGCTGGCCGAGAAGGGCGCGGGCGGCGAGGTCCTCGCCGTCTACATCGCCCGCAGCGACGGCTTGACCGCCGCGTCGCCGAAGGAACTCGCCGTCCAGCGGACCCTCGTCGAAGACCTCGGCGGAACGTTCCACCACGTCATCGGCGACGACATCCCCTCCGCGCTCCTGGAATTCGCCCGCGGGGTCAACGCCACGCAGATCGTCCTCGGCTCCAGTCGGCGCCGCACCTGGCAGTACGTGTTCGGCCCCGGCGTCGGCCAGACCGTCGCCCGTGACTCCGGCACCGACCTCGACGTCCACATCGTCACCCACGGCGAGGTCGCCAAGGGGCGCGGGCTGCCCGTCGCACGCGGGGCGCGGCTCGGACGGTCCCGGATCCTCGGCGGCTGGCTGGTCGGCGTCGCGGGGCCCATCGCCCTGGCCCTGCTCCTCACGAACGTCGACGCCGACCTCGGCCTCGCCAACGACATGCTGCTCTTCCTCGCGCTGACCGTCGCCGCCGCGATGCTCGGCGGGTTCCTGCCCGCGCTCGCCTCGGCGGCCGTCGGATCCCTCCTCCTGAACTGGTTCTTCACCCCGCCCGTCCACCGCATCACCATCGCCGACCCCAAGAACATCGTCGCCCTCGCCGTCTTCCTCGGCGTCGCGATGGCGGTCGCCTCCGTGGTGGACCTGGCCGCCCGGCGCACCCACCAGGCGGCCAGGCTCCGCGCCGAGTCCGAGGTGCTCTCGTACCTCGCGGGCAGCGTGCTGCGCGGCGAGACCAGCCTGGACGCTCTCCTCGAACGGGTCCGCGAGACCTTCTCGATGGAGTCGGTGACCCTTCTCGAGCGGACGGACGGGGCCGAGCCGTGGACCCGGGCGGCGAGCGTGGGCCCCCACCCGGTCGCTCGGCCCGAGGACGCCGACGTGGACATGCCGGTCGGCGACCACCTGGCCCTCGCGCTGACCGGCCGCGTCCTGCCCGCCGAGGACCGGCGCGTCCTCGGCGCCTTCGCCGCCCAGGCCGCGGTCGTCCTCGACCGGCAGCGGCTCGTCGGAGAGGCGGAGGAGGCCAGGAAGCTCGCCGAGGGCAACAAGATCCGTACGTCCCTGCTCGCCGCCGTCAGCCACGACCTGCGGACCCCGCTCGCGAGCATCAAGGCCTCCGTCACCTCGCTCCGCTCCGACGACGTCGACTGGTCCGAGGAGGACCGCGCCGAGCTCCTCGAAGGCATCGAGGCGGGCGCCGACCGCCTCGACCACCTCATCGGCAACCTCCTCGACATGTCCCGCCTCCAGACCGGCACCGTCAGGCCGCTGATCCGCGCCGTGGACCTCGACGAGGTCGTCCCGATGGCCCTCGGGGGAGTGCCCGACGGCAGCGCCGAGCTCGACATCCCCGAGACGCTGCCGATGGTCGAGGTCGACAAGGGCCTGCTGGAGCGGGCCGTCGCCAACATCGTCGAGAACGCCGTGAAGTACAGCCCCGGCGGCGCGCCCGTCTCGGTCGCGGCCAGCACCCTGGGGGAGCGCGTCGAACTGCGCGTCGTGGATCGCGGCCCCGGAGTCCCCGACGAAGGCAAGGACGGCATCTTCGAGCCGTTCCAGCGCTTCGGCGACGCGCCCCGCGGCGCCGGCGTGGGCCTCGGCCTCGCGGTCGCCCGCGGCTTCGTCGAGGCCATGGGCGGCACCCTCTCCGCCGAGGACACCCCGGGCGGCGGCCTGACCATGGTCCTCACCCTCAGGGCCGTGCGGGGCGGGCCCCCGGGGCAGGTCGTGGAGCTTCCGGCGCATGCCGTGAGCTGAACCCCGCGCCGGCTCTCGTCCCGCGTCCGCCGCGGTGCCGGGCCCGCTCTCGTACAGCTTCTGCTCTCGTACCGACTCCGCTCTCGTACCGACCCCGCTCTCGTACCGATTCCGCTCTCGTACCGATTCCGCTCCCGTACCGACTCCGCTCCTTACCGCTCAGCCCATCAGCCCACCGCACCGCCATCAGCCAAGCCGCCCGCGACGGGCGCCGAAGAAGGTAGGTCCCCCTCCATGACCCGGGTCCTCGTGGTCGACGACGAGCCACAGATCGTCCGCGCCCTGGTGATCAACCTCAAGGCGCGGAAGTACGAGGTCGACGCCGCACCCGACGGCGCCACCGCCCTCCGGCTGGCCGCCGAGCGCCACCCCGACGTCGTCGTCCTCGACCTCGGTCTGCCCGACATGGACGGCGTCGAGGTCATCAAGGGCCTGCGCGGCTGGACGAGGGTCCCGATCCTGGTCCTCTCCGCCCGCCAGACCTCCGACGAGAAGGTCGAGGCGCTCGACGCCGGCGCCGACGACTACGTCACCAAGCCCTTCGGCATGGACGAGCTGCTCGCGCGGCTGCGCGCGGCCGTCCGCCGCGCCGAGCCGGTCGGCGGTGCCGAGGACGGCGTCGTGGTCGTCGAGACCGAGGGCTTCACCGTCGACCTCGCGGCGAAGAAGGTCCACCGCGACGGCCGGGACGTCCGGCTCACCCCCACCGAGTGGCACCTCCTGGAGGTCCTCGTCCGCAACGGCGGGCGGCTCGTCAGCCAGAAGCAGCTGCTCCAGGAGGTCTGGGGTCCCTCGTACGGCACGGAGACCAACTACCTCCGCGTGTACATGGCGCAGCTGCGGCGCAAGCTGGAGGCCGACCCCTCGCACCCCCGCCATTTCGTCACCGAACCGGGCATGGGTTACCGCTTCGAACGCTGATGCGAGAGTCGTGTATGCGGCCGGTCCTGGTGGCGGTGGGGGCCGGTACGCTTTCTGTATGAGTGCTGCACCGCGTACAGAGAAGCCGGCCGGTAGGTTCCGCCGGATGCTCGACCGGCTCTCCTCCACCCCGGAGGACCTGGAGTCGGTGGAGCTCCAGGAGGACGCCGAAGCCACGGGGTGCACCCGCATCTGCGACTGCTCCGACCGCCAGATAGTCAAGGTGACTGGTACCTTGCGCACGGTCACGCTGCGTCCCCGGGCCGGTGTGCCCGCGCTGGAGGCCGAGCTCTTCGACGGCACGGCACCGCTGGACGTCGTCTGGCTGGGCCGCCGCTCCATCGTGGGCATCGAACCGGGCCGCAAGCTGATCGCCTCCGGCCGGATCTCCATGAGCCACGGCCGGCGGGTCCTCTTCAACCCCAAATACGAGCTCCGACCGCTCGGACAGGAGTAGCCGGTGACGTCCCTCGACAAGCCGACCACGGATCAGGACGCCCAGGCCCCGCAGGACGCCCAGGCCTCGAAGGAGGTCACCGAGGCCGCGCTGTTCGAGGCCTTCGGCGGCCTGCGGGGCATGATCGAGACGGTCGTGCCCGGCCTGCTCTTCGTCACGATCTTCACGATCAACAAGGACCTGCACATCTCGGCGATCGCCGCGCTCGCGGTCTCGCTGGTCCTGGTCGCCGTCCGGCTGATCCGGCGCGACACCGTCAAGCACGCCTTCAGCGGCGTCTTCGGTGTCGCCTTCGGTGTCGTCTTCGCGATGATGACGGGCAACGCCAAGGACTTCTACCTGCCCGGCATGCTGTACACCCTGGGCCTCGCCCTCGCGTACATCATCACCACGCTCGCGGGCGTCCCGCTGATCGGCCTGATCCTCGGCCCGGTCTTCAAGGAGAACCTCTCCTGGCGCACCCGCAACCCCGGCCGCAAGAAGGCGTACGCGAAGGCCAGCCTGGCCTGGGGCCTGATCCTGCTCGCCAAGTGCGCGATCCTCTTCCCGATGTACTGGTGGGCCGACACGACCAAGTTCGGCTGGGTCCTGGTCGCCCTGAAGATCCCGCCGTTCCTGCTCGCGGTCTACCTCACCTGGATGTTCCTCGCGAAGGCGCCGCCGCCGATCGACGTCTTCGCCGAGATGGAGGCCGAGGAGCAGGCCGAGAAGGCCCGCAAGGAGGCCGCGCGGAGCACGCCGGAGGCCTGAGCGGCACGCTCGGAGGTCTGAGCGGCACCGCGTTCGTACGCGTACGGGGAAGGGCCCGGAACCTGTCACCAGGTTCCGGGCCCTTCCCCGTACGAGAGGTCCTCCGGTCCGTCAGGACTCGGTGGTCTCGCGGCGGACCTGCAACAGGTCCTCCAGCTGCTCCTCGCGGGCCTGCGCCGCCACGAACAGCAGCTCGTCACCGGCCTCCAGGGTCTCCTCCGCGCTCGGCGTCAGCACCCGCGAACCGCGGATGATCGTCACCAGCGAGGTGTCCTGGGGCCAGTCCACGTCCCCGACGGAGGTACCGGCGAGCGCCGACTCCGGCGGGAGCGTCAGCTCGACCAGGTTCGCGTCGCCGTGGCTGAAGCGGAGCAGCCGGACGAGGTCGCCGACGCTCACCGCCTCCTCGACCAGGGCCGACATGAGACGCGGCGTCGAGACGGCGACGTCCACGCCCCAGGCCTCGTTGAACAGCCACTCGTTCTTCGGGTTGTTCACGCGGGCGACGACCCGCGGCACGCCGTACTCGGTCTTGGCGAGCAGCGAGACGACCAGGTTCACCTTGTCGTCACCGGTCGCCGCGATCACCACGTTGCAGCGCTGGAGCGCCGCCTCGTCGAGGGACGTGATCTCACAGGCGTCGGCGAGCAGCCACTCCGCCTGCGGCACCCGCTCCACCGAGATGGCGGTGGGCGCCTTGTCGATCAGCAGGACCTCGTGACCGTTCTCCAGGAGCTCGCCCGCGATGGAACGGCCCACCGCACCCGCGCCCGCAATAGCGACACGCATCAGTGACCGCCCTCCTCAGGACCCTCGGCGAAGGCCTCCTCGACCTTCGCGATGTCGTCCGTACGCATCATCACGTGCACCAGGTCACCCTCCTGGAGCACCGTCTGAGAGGTCGGCAGAATCGCTTCGCCCAGTCGGGTGAGGAAGGCGACACGGACGCCGGTCTCCTCCTGGAGACGGCTGACCTTGTGGCCGATCCAGGCGGGGGAGGTGTGCACCTCCGCGAGCTGCACGCCGCCGCTCGGGTCCCGCCACAGCGGCTCCGCGCCGGAGGGCAGCAGCCGCCGCAGCATCTGGTCGGCGGTCCAGCGGACCGTCGCGACCGTCGGGATCCCGAGGCGCTGGTAGACCTCGGCGCGCCGCGGGTCGTAGATCCGCGCCGCCACGTTCTCGATGCCGAACATCTCGCGCGCGACCCGCGCCGCGATGATGTTGGAGTTGTCGCCGCTGCTCACCGCGGCGAAGGCACCGGCGTCCTCGATCCCGGCCTCGCGCAGCGTGTCCTGGTCGAAGCCCACGCCCGTGACGCGCCGTCCGCCGAAACCGGACCCCAGACGACGGAAAGCCGTCGGGTCCTGGTCGACGACCGCGACGGTGTGCCCCTGCTGTTCGAGGGTCTGCGCGAGAGCGGCTCCCACTCGCCCGCAGCCCATGATGACGATGTGCACGTCCCCTTACCCCGCACTCCTGATCGCCCTGCTGACCTGCGAAAACACCCTGCCCACAACTTTCCTCGCCCGAACCGCCCGGGCCGCGGCGGGCAACGCCCTGCCGGGTTGCCCGGTCCGAGCTTATGCGGCAACGCTGGCGGGGACCGCATCCGAGGTGGTACTCAGGGAGATTCGGTGCGGATCGGGGGTGCCGGTGAGCATGGCGGATTTCGAACGCTTACGATCCTCTCCGTGTCCAAACTGACCGACGTGCCCAAACGGATCCTGATCGGGCGGGCCCTGCGCAGCGACAAGCTCGGGGAGACCCTGCTCTCCAAGCGGATCGCGCTCCCCGTCTTCGCCTCCGACCCGCTGTCCTCGGTGGCGTACGCGCCAGGTGAGGTGCTGCTCGTCCTCTCCGTCGCGGGGCTGTCGGCCTACCACTTCAGCCCGTGGATCGCGCTCGCGGTCGTCGTCCTGATGTTCACGGTCGTCGCCTCGTACCGCCAGAACGTGCACGCGTACCCGAGCGGCGGCGGCGACTACGAGGTCGCCAACACCAACCTCGGGCCGAAGGCCGGACTCACCGTCGCGAGCGCCCTGCTCGTCGACTACGTCCTGACCGTGGCCGTCTCGATCTCCTCGGGCATCGAGAACCTCGGCTCCGCGATCCCCTTCGTCGTCGAGCACAAGGTGGCCTGCGCGGTCGGCGTGATCATCCTGCTCACCGTGATGAACCTGCGCGGCGTGAAGGAGTCGGGCAGCCTCTTCGCCATCCCGACGTACGTCTTCGTCGCCGGCGTCTTCATCATGATCGCCTGGGGCGCGTACAAGGGGATCGTCCTCGACGAGACCATGAAGGCCCCCACCGCCGACTTCGAGATCAAGCCCGAGCACCAGGGACTGGCCGGCTTCGCGCTCGTCTTCCTGCTGCTCCGCGCCTTCTCCTCCGGCTGTGCCGCGCTCACCGGCGTCGAGGCGATCTCCAACGGCGTCCCCGCCTTCCGCAAGCCGAAGTCGAAGAACGCCGCCACGACGCTCGCCCTCATGGGTGGCCTGGCGGTCACCATGTTCTGCGGCATCATCTTCCTGGCCATGGCCACCGACGTCCGGATGGCCGAGAAGCCCGCCGAGGACCTGCTGGTCAACGGCGTGCCGGTCGGCGCGGGCTATGTCCAGGACCCGGTGATCTCCCAGGTCGCGGCCGCCGTCTTCGGCGACGGAACGTTCTTCTTCGTGCTCCTCGCCGCCGCCACCGCGCTCGTCCTCTTCCTGGCCGCCAACACGGCGTACAACGGCTTCCCGCTCCTCGGCTCGATCCTCGCCCAGGACCGCTACCTGCCGCGCCAGCTGCACACCCGCGGCGACCGCCTCACCTTCTCCAACGGCATCGTGCTCCTCGCGGGCGCCGCCGCGCTCCTGGTCTGGGTCTACGGGGCCGACTCGACCAAGCTGATCCAGCTGTACATCGTCGGCGTCTTCGTCTCCTTCACGCTGAGCCAGATCGGCATGGTCCGGCACTGGAACCGGCACCTGAAGACCGAGCGCGACCCGGCCAAGCGCCGCCACATGATCCGCTCCCGCGCCATCAACGCCTTCGGCGCCTTCTTCACCGGCCTCGTCCTCGTCGTCGTCCTCGCCACCAAGTTCACCCACGGCGCGTGGGTCGCCCTGCTCGGCATGGTGATCTTCTACGGGACGATGACCGCGATCCGCAGGCACTACGACTCGGTCGCCGCGGAGATCGCCGCCGCCGAGGAACGGCCCGACGAGTACGTACGCCCCTCCCGGGTCCGCTCCATCGTCCTCGTCTCCAAGCTCCACAAGCCCACGCTCCGCGCCCTGGCCTACGCCAAGCTCATGCACGCGAACGAGCTGGAGGCGCTGACCGTCAACGTCGACCCGGTCGAGACGAAGGCGCTCAGGGAGGAATGGGAGCGGCGCGGCATCAACGTCCCGCTCAAGATCCTCGACTCGCCGTACCGCGAGATCACCCGCCCGGTGATCGAGTACGTCAAGAACATCCGCCGCGAGAGCCCGCGCGACGCCGTCTCCGTCTACATCCCGGAGTACGTCGTCGGCCACTGGTACGAGCACCTGCTGCACAACCAGAGCGCCCTGCGCCTCAAGGGCCGGCTGCTCTTCACGCCCGGCGTCATGGTGACCTCCGTCCCGTACCAGCTCCAGTCCTCCGAGGTCGCGAAGAAGCGGGCCAGGAAGCGCCAGGAGTGGAACGCGCCGGGCTCGGTCCGCCGGGGCCCGGTGGAGAAGCGCCAGAAGGAACCGACGGCGAAGAACAGCTAGAACAGGACATCCGGATCCGGAAAAGAACATCCGGAAAAGAACAACTAGACTGGTGGGCTGCCGTCCGAAGTATCCGGACGACAGCCCACCGCCACTTCCTCTTGGAGTCCCCCCGCCATGCAGAACACCCCTGTTTCGTCGTTGGTCGGGGAAGAGTACGAGGTCGAGGTCGGACCGGTGGCCCACGGCGGCCACTGCATCGCCCGCACCGAGGAGGGCCGCGTCCTCTTCGTCCGCCACGCGCTGCCCGGCGAGAAGATCGTCGCCCGCGTGACCGAGGGCGAGGAGACGTCCCGTTTCCTGCGCGCCGACGCGATCACGATCCTCGAACCCTCCAAGGACCGCGTCGAGGCCCCCTGCCCCTTCGCGGGCCCCGGCAAGTGCGGCGGCTGCGACTGGCAGCACGCCAAGCCCGGCGCCCAGCGCCGCCTCAAGGGCGAGGTCATCGCCGAACAGCTCCTGCGCCTCGCCGGGCTCACCCCCGAGGAAGCCGGCTGGGACGGCACCGTCATGCCGGCCGAGGGCGACAAGCTGCCGCAGGGCGAGGTCCCGCAGTGGCGCACCCGCGTCCAGTACGCGATCGACGAGGAAGGCCACGCGGGCCTGCGCAAGCACCGCTCGCACGAGGTCGAGGTGATCGACCACTGCATGATCGCCGCCCAGGGCGTCTCGGAACTCGGCATCGAGAAGCGCACCTGGGAGGGCATGGCCACCGTCGAGGCCATCGCCGCCTCGGGCTCGAACGACCGCCAGGTCATCCTCACCCCCCGCCCCGGCGGCCGCCTCCCGCTCGTCGAACTCGACAAGCCGGTCTCCGTCCTCCGCGTCGACGAGAAGGACGGCGGCGTCCACCGCGTCCACGGCCGCGCCTTCGTCCGCGAGCGCGCCGACGAGCGCACCCACCGCGTCGGCAGCGGCGGCTTCTGGCAGGTCCACCCGAAGGCCGCCCAGACCCTCATGCTCGCCGTCATGCAGGGCCTGACCCCCCGCAAGGGCGAAACCGCCCTCGACCTCTACTGCGGCGTCGGCCTCTTCGCCGGCGCCATCGCCGACCGCGTCGGCGACCAGGGCGCCGTCCTCGGCATCGAGTCGGGCAAGCGCGCGGTCGAGGACGCCCGCCACAACCTGGAGGGCTTCCCCCGCGTCCGCATCGAGCAGGGCAAGGTCGAGTCGGTCCTCCCGCGCACGGGCATCACCGACGTCGACCTCATCGTCCTCGACCCGCCCCGCGCCGGCGCCGGCAAGCAGACCGTCCACCACCTGGCCGGCCTCGGCGCCCGCCGCATCGCCTACGTCGCCTGCGACCCGGCGGCCCTGGCCCGAGACATCTCCTACTTCGCGGAACGCGGCTACAAGGTCCGTACCCTGCGCGCTTTCGACCTGTTCCCGATGACGCACCACGTGGAGTGCGTGGCGATTCTGGAGCCGGTGAAGAAGGACGCCTGAGCCGGGCTGTTCTCGTTCTAGGAAGGCCGGCCCGCCAGCCGGTCGAGGTGGCCCTGGGCGAGTTTCGCGAGCGCGGGTCCGTGTTCGTAGCCGAGCGGTGCGAGCTCCGGGGGCGGGACGTAGCCGTCGGGCATTCGTGCGTACGTCTGCTGCATGAGCTGCCGGTAGGCGTCGGCGAGCAGGCCGGGCCAGTCGCCGGTCAGTGGTGGGCGCATCCGGGACTCGGCGGCGAGGGCCGCGTGATGGGTCGCCGCTTCCTCGATGGCATCGGCGGCCGTCGAGTCGGCGATCGGCTTCCGGCCCGGTCGCCACGGGGGCAGCCAGGGGCTCGGGGTGCCGTGCAGGATCTCGGCGGCGAGTTCCTGGGCGATCAGCGGTGAGGCGTGCAGGCCGTCGCGGTGCGTACCGGTGGCCACCCACAGGCCGGGGCGTCCGGTGTTCCCGAGGACGGGGTGTCCGTCGAGTCCCACCGGGCGGTTGCCGTGGTGGACGCGGTCGATCCTGGCGCCCGTCAGGCCGTGGTGCAGTTGACCGAGGCCCGCATCGAGGAGGAAGCGGAGCGCGCCGGCGGCGGGAGCGTCGCCGGGATGGAGTGCCGGGGCGGCGGAGGCGCCGAGGTACCGGGTGCCGTCGGCCTGCGGGACGGCGTGGAGTCCGCAGGCGTACGCCCGGTATGGGTGCGTAACACCAGCGGAGGCACAGGGGCGTTGGGGCGGAGGGTGACGGCGGTACCTTCGGCCGAGACCACCGGCAGGACGGGTAGTTCCGGTTCGACGCGCTCCAGAAGGGCGCTGGACCATGCGCCTGCCGCCACGACGACCCGACCGGCCGTCAACGTGCCCTGGCCGGTGGTGAGTTCGTGCGACGATCCGTGGGATCGCAGTCGGTCGGCCCCGACGCGATCCACGTTCGGCAGCGCCCGGAGCGCCGCGTCCAGGGTCTGTATCCAGCGGCGTGCGTCCAGGAAGCGCTCCTGCGGCAGGAAGACGGCCCGCAGCGCCCGGTCGTTGTCCAGCGGTCGGTACGCCGGTATGTCGGAGACGGCGCTGTCCTCGACAGGCAGTCCGTAGCGCGCGCCGGCCGCACGCATGGCCTCGAACGACGCGTCGTCGATCGGCCCGGAGGCTCCGTTGAGCAGGACGTACGTCCCCGCCCCGTACCCGTCCGCGGGCGCCGCTTTCCCGGCCCGTTCCCGTAAGCCCTCGCGCCAGGCCGGCCAGCGCGCGGCGGCCTCCACTGCCATCCCAGGCGCAGTTCGCCATGCCGGGTCCGCACACCGGCCGACGTCACCTCGCCCAACACCCCGAGCAGCGCGCCGGCCGCCTGCGAGGCGCCGGAGCCGCGCCGCCCCGACACAACGATCCGCAGCCTCGGCTCGGCACACGCCAGCGCGTACGCGATCGACCTGCCCAGCACTCCCGCCCTCACGACCGCCACGTCGACGTCCGCCACAGCGCCCCTCTCGCCCGCATCGACTCACAGGCTTCTCCCGGCGCGCCCGGTCATACGTCCACAGAATCGAGTGTGCTCTGTCAGACCCGCCCACCATGATGGGCGACGCAAGTGGCATCAAGAGGAGGCCGAGTTGGAGAAGCTGACCGCCACACAGCTCAAGGACGTGTTCGGTCTGTCGGAGGAGGCGTGGCTGCGTCTCAAGGACGGCATCATCGAGCCTCTCGACGGCGAGGCCTTCGCTGATGGCCCGAAGAGATGGTCCGGATACGCGTTTGCGCGGTGGCTCGCCTCTGCCCATCCTGAACTGGCGGGCGCGGGGCCTCTTCTGCTGCGCCCGGCACCCTTGGTCGAGTCCCGATACCTCGGGGGCGAGTACCGCGACGCGGACGACGGAACGGACATCCGTGCCGAGTACTTCACCGGGCGTTGGGAGACCCGGGAGGGCGTTATCGCCATCGTCTTCCCGTGTGACGGCATGCCCGATGCGAGGAGCCTTCTCGACGTGCATACGGACACCGCCGGCCTCGTCGTCGTAGAGCACTTCTACGGCTTCGACGGGCCTGAACTGCAGGCGGTTGACCGGGAACGGCCCGAGCTCGTCTACCACCCGAGGTGGAGCGAGCTTGCCGCGCACCTGGGCGGCCCCGTCCCATGGTGGCCCCGTGAGTTGCGTCGCCGTGCCCACCTCACCGCATGGACCCCCGGAGACGCTCCCGTCCCGGTCGACATGGCCACCTATCCCTCCTGGGAGCCGCTCTACGAGCTGGCGCGACAGGAACCGGAGGGTTCCCCGCTGCGACGCGCCTGCTTCACGATCGGCCACCGCATCCGGACCAGTGCGGCGGAGCACACGTCGTGGGAGATGGAGAACCTCCGCTCCTGGTCGGCAGGGCCGGGCGACTCGATGGTGCATCCGGCCGTTCCGAGCGTGTCCGACCCCGGCCCCGGAGAGCTCGCGACGGACGCTGTCGTCGGCGCCGGACTCGCCGAACTCTGCGGGCGTACGGACGACCTGGCCGTGGAGTGTCTTGAGCATGTCAGTGCCTGGAGCAGCGAGGACCTTCCTTACGGTGGCACGTTCCACGTGACCCGAACGGACGTCACCCGGGCCGCGGCCGAGTGGATCAACCGGCTGCGTGTCGTGCCGCCGACCGCTCTGCACCGGGTGTGGGACGAGAGCTACGACACCGTGGAGACCTTCGTCGATCCGGTGACCGGCAGCCCGGTGGTCGCGGTGAAGGGGAAATTCGCCTCCCGCCGTCTCAACGAGATCACCTACATAGGCCGGGCGCCCAAGCGCCTGCCCGAGGGAGCGGTCCTCAAGGAGGTCATCCTCGACGACCCGGTCTGGGTGCGCACCGACGACGGCGTGCTCTATCCGGCTCCCGTCATGGACGCCCCAGGGCTGTCCTGGGGGTACGACGGTTCGGGTCCCCACACGCTCGCCCAGTGCGTAGGGCGGCTGCTCGATGACGGAGGCGCCCACGCGGTTACCTATGTCAACGGCGGGAAGGACGAGCCAGGGCTCGGGGACTGCTTCAGGATCAAGCACAAGCGAGGGACGCGTCTGTCGCGGCGTGACCTCGTCCGAGCCCGCGGGGGCGCATGACTCCGACGCCGCACCGCTTCCCGAATCTGCGGCCCGTGATCGTGTTCCGGCTCCCGCACCCCGCCCCTTCCGAAAGGCCCTTCGTCCATGTCCCGACGCCGCCCGCGCCCCGCCTGGCAGGTCGCCGACTTCTTCGCCCTGGAGCGGGAGGCGGAGGTGTACCTTGCGGCGGTCGATGCCTGCCTGGCCGTGCCGGCCGTCGCACGGCGTCTCGGCGTGCGACCCCAGGCCACAGCCGAGAACGCCCGAGCGGCCATGCTTGCCGAGGCCAACGTCGAACGTGCCGTCGCGCCTTGCCGGGACACCCAGGAGCGCTTCCGTGCGTTGCTGGAGCGAAGCGAGCGTCAGCGCCGACGGCTCGACTACCTCCGCGACCGCACTCATCCGCTGACTGTGGCCCTCTGCGGAATGACCGTACTCACCCTGCTGGTAGCGGTCTTCCTCTCCTGGCCGGCAGTACTCGGCGCCGCGTTGGCTCTGCCGCTGACCGGGGCGGTGATCTGGCGGCACCCGGTGTGGCGCATGCACGTCCTGCTCAACCTGCGGGAGTGGGCTCTGCGTCCGCGCGTCGCCCTGCTGGACAGAAGGACCGCGTGGGCGGCAGCCGCTTGGAGCCGGGACCTCCAAGGGAACGGCGTCCGCCCGCTGACCGACCGGGTGGTCGAGGCGCTGCTCGGTGAGGACCGCGACTCACTGCTCCTTGCGGACAACTTCCACGGCCTGCGCTCGCCGCGCAATCCGCGGTACGTGGTCGAGAGCCTGGCCGCCCGGAGCCTGACCCGCAAGATTGCCCAACTTGAGAGTGGTGGGACGATCGCGGTCAGTGGCTCCCGGGGCGCGGGGAAGTCGACCCTCCTGGAAGCCTGTGCAGGCGAAGCCGGGTTCGCGGTCGTCGTGCAGGCTCCGGCCACCTATTCGCCGTACGACTTCCTGCTGTCCCTCTACGTCCGAACCTGCGAGAACTATCTCGTTCACCAGGGCCACGTGCCTCCCGCGTTCCTCCGGATCTCACCTTTCCGCAGAGTGGCGCGCCGACTGTTGCCGGCCTTGCGGAAGAGGCTCACCGTGCTGGCTTTCGGGCTGTCGGCGGGCGCACTTGTCGTCCTCGGCTTGGCCGCAGGCGTACGTTCCCTCACGGCCCAGCAGTGGCCGACCGTGCGTGCCGGGGCGGTGGACCTCTGGCGCCAGGCGGCGGGGGTCGTGCTCGACATCTGGAACGGCGAGCGGGTCGGCGCGGCGGTGCTCGTCGTCGTCGCCGGCATCCTGTTGTGGAGCCTGCGGCGGTGGAAGCAGTGGCGTGCCATTCGCATGGGTGCCCGGGTCACCCTCGTTGTAGCGGGGGTGGTGCTGGCCGTCGCAGCCTTCGTCTCGCTGTTGGTCGATGACGACGTGCGCGCCCTCCTGAGGGAGGCAGCCGGCAAGGGGAGCGGGAAGGACTTCATCCTGCTGACTGTCCTGCTCGTCGGCATCGTCAACCTCTTTACCGAACGGCCTTGGGAGATTCGCGGGCGCGTCCTCCTCACCCTCCGTCGGCGGCGTCGGACCGCATGGATCCTCTTCACCGCAGGGCTCGCGCTGCTCTTCACCATGCCCCTGACGCTGGCTCTGGCGGCAGATCCCGAGAATCCGCTTCGTCTCGCCATCGTTCTCACGGGCCTGATGCTGATCAAAATGGCCACGTGGAGCCCGGCGAACCCGGTCCCGCGCCTCGTCACCGCCTGCCGCGACGAGCTGTACCGGCTGCAGACCGTGCAGACGGCCTCCTCCGCCGTGACGGCCGGACCGCCGCAACTGCTCACTGCGCAGACGACCTCGCTGTCGACCATGCCGCCGAACTTCCCAGAGCTGGTCTCCGACTTCCGTGCGCTGCTGACGGAGATCGCCGCCGAACAGCACCTACAAGAGCAGCGGGTCGTGATCGCGATTGACGAGGTGGACCGGCTGGGCTCCGATACCGCGGCGCTCGCCTTTCTCGGCGAGATCAAGGCCATCCTCGGCGTGCCCCATGTCCACTACCTGATCTCGGTTGCCGAGGACGTCGGTGCGTCCTTCGTGCGCCGTGGGCTGCCCCACCGCGGGGTCACCGACAGCTCGCTGGACGACATCGTGCACGTTCCGCCGTGCACGCTGGAAGAGTCCAACGAGATCCTGGAGCGTCGGGCGTCCGGGCTCTCCGAGCCCTTCAAGGCACTGACGCACGCCCTCTCGGGCGGCGTGCCCAGGGACCTCATCCGCTACGGGCTGCGTCTGGACGAGATCGAGGCCCGGACACAGTTCGTCGAGCTCACCGACATCGCGGGGCAACTGATTCTCGAGGAGCTCAGTGACACGCTCGCCGGTTTCCGCACACTCCTGGGCAAGCAGCGGTGGACGGCGCGGACGGGCACGATCCTCGTCGCCTTCCGGAACGCGATGGACCATCTGCGGCCGGCCTGCCCCTGTGGTTCGACCGAGCTCCGGCGGGCCCTCGAGCACGTGGCCTTCCACGACCTCCGCGGGCGCCTGGGCGAGGAGGCGGCGGCAGAGGTCTCGGACGAGGCCCGGGAACTCCTCGACGAGGCCTCTGCCTACGCCTTGTTCTCTCTGACCCTGCTGGACGTCTTCGGCAGGGGGGACTTCGCCCGCCGTCGGGATGAGGCAGCGGCACGCGGCCCCGACGGGGCCTTGGAGCTCCTCGGCCGCGCTCGCCAGGAGCTGGAGGTGTCGCCGTACAGCGCACGGCACCTGATCGGGTCGATCCGTACCGCCTGGCAGCTACCAGAGGGCCTGACCGCTGGACCGGCGGCTGCTGTCCCGCTGCCCCGAGGCACCGACTGCCCGCGTCATCCGAGGGTGCCGGCCTGATGTGCGTCGACATCGTCCCGGGGAGGGGTGACCAAAGCGCCCGCGCCTGTGCAGAAACCGGCCCCTGGGGTCCGTCGGGTTGCCCGCCGCCGGCCGAGTGGGGTCGCTCCCCAGCGGGCGGGCGGGCGGGCGGCCGGGCGTGCGTGCCGGCCGTACGGGCAGGGGGCGGGCGGAGCGCGTGGGTCCGGTGTGTGTCTCGCCTCGGTGCAACTGGGTTGGGCTGAGGGTGAGATGAGTCCGTCGGATAGTGTTGAGTCCTTTGCTTGATCACTGTCGTGATCTCAGTCGTTCGAAAGGCCCGCATGTCCGTTCCTTCGCTGGACCAGTCCGCATCCGAATCCGTCGTCGTCTCCCGGCTCCGTGCCGCGGGGTGTGTCTTCGCCGAGGACGAGGCGCGGATGATCATGTCTGCCGCCGCTGACGCCGCGGAGCTCGAGGAGATGGTCGAGCGACGCGTCGTCGGGCTGCCGTTGGAGCATGTCGTCGGCTACGCGGAGTTCTGTGGTCTGCGGATCGAGGTCGACGCCGAGGTGTTCGTGCCCCGGCGGCGTACGGAGGCGCTCGTTCGCATGGCGGCGGAGCTTGCTCCGGCGCGGGCGATCGTCGTTGATCTGTGCTGTGGTTCCGGTGCGTTGGGGGTCGCGCTCGCCACGGCGCTGGACGAGGTCGAGCTGTATGCAGCGGACGTCGACCCGGCGGCCGTGCGGTGTGCCCGGCGCAATGTCGCTCCGGCCGGGGGAGAGGTCTACGAGGGTGACCTCTTCGCGCCGCTGCCCGTCGGGCTGAAGGGGCGCGTGGATGTCTTGTTGTCCAACGTTCCGTACGTGCCCACCGTGGAGATCGAGCTGCTGCCGGCCGAGGCCCGTGACTACGAGGCGCGTGTGGCGCTCGACGGGGGTGTGGACGGTCTGGCGGTCCTGCGCCGCGTCGTCGCCGAGGCGGCCGAGTGGCTGGCCCCCGGGGGCGTCCTGCTGTTCGAGACCAGTGAGCGGCAGGCCGACGAGGCCGTGGCCGCGGTCGGCGGGGCCGGTCTGCTCGCGCAGGTGGCCACCGATGACGACCTGGACGCCACCGTGATCATCGCGAGCCGCCCCGACACCGTCTGAGGGGCACCCGAGCGAAACCCGAGCGCACAGGGAAAGGGGTCATCCATGGAGAGCATCGATTCTCCTCGCCGGCCGCAGCTTCTCGCCATCAGCGACCTGCACGTCGCCCACGCGGAGAACCGGCGGATCGTCGAAGAGCTCCGGCCGTCGTCGGACGGCGACTGGCTGATCGTCGCCGGTGACGTCGGGGAGCTGAGCGAGGACATCACCTGGGCGCTGCGGACGCTCAGCGAGAGGTTCGCCCGGGTGATCTGGAGCCCGGGCAACCACGAGCTGTGGACGCCGAAGGAGGACCCGGTCCAGCTGCGGGGCGTCGAGCGGTACGAGTACCTCGTGGACGTCTGCCGTGGCCTGGGCGTGCTCACTCCCGAGGATCCGTACGCGCTGTGGGAAGGCGACGGCGGCCCGGTCCGTATCGCGCCCCTCTTCCTGCTGTACGACTACTCCTTCCGCACGCCGACGGCCGCGAACAAGGAGCAGTCGCTGGAGCAGGCCTACGAGGCGGGGGTGGTGTGCACCGACGAGTTCTTCCTGCACCCCGACCCGTACGCGGGCCGCGAGGACTGGTGCGCGGCGCGGGTGGCCCTCACCGAGCGGCGCCTCGCGGAGTGCGACCCCGACGTCCCGCTCGTCCTGGTCAACCACTGGCCCCTGCTCCGCGAACCCACCAGGATCCTGCGCTACCCCGAGTTCGCCCAGTGGTGCGGGACGGAGCGTACGGCGGACTGGCACCTCCGGTTCAACACCGCCGTGGCCGTCTACGGTCACCTCCACATCCCCCGCACCACCCGGCACGACGGCGTGCGCTTCGAGGAGGTGTCGGTCGGCTATCCGAGGGAGTGGAAGCGGCCCGGTCACCCCAGGAACGTGCCGCGCGCGGTTCTCGCGGCGCCGCCGCACGGTGCCTCCTGAGCACACCTTCCTTTCCGTCTGTCGTCCGAGTCGCCTGAGCACCCCTCTTGTGGCCCTACCGGAGATCGATAAAATGTCACACACCATATAAGGGAGTCCTTCATGGCCCACGAGCATGCCCCGGCGCACCGTGCCCATCCCTGGCACGGCGTCATGGTCGCCACCGCTCTTCCCCTGCGCGACGACCGTTCCGTCGATTACGACGCGTACGCCGAGCACGTGGCCTGGCTGATCGCCAACGGGTGCGACGGGGTCGTCCCGAACGGTTCCCTCGGTGAGTACCAGACCCTGACCGACGAGGAGCGCGCCCGGGTCGTCCGTACCGCCGTCGACGCCGCGGGCGACGGGGCGCGGGTCATGCCCGGCGTCTCGGCGTACGGGAGCGACGAGGCGCGGCGCTGGGCCGAGCAGGCCGCGGAGGCGGGGGCCGGTTCGGTGCTGCTCCTGCCGCCGAACGCCTACCGGGCCGACGAGCGGGCCGTACGCGCCCACTACGCCGAGGTCGCCGCCGCCGGCCTGCCCGTCGTCGCGTACAACAACCCGCTCGACACCAAGGTCGACCTCACGCCCGACGTGCTGGCGCGCCTGCACGGCGACGGCAGCATCGTCGCCGTCAAGGAGTTCAGCGGTGACGTCCGCCGGGCGTACGAGATCGCCGAACTCGCCCCGGAGCTCGACCTCCTGATCGGTGCCGACGACGTCCTCCTGGAGCTGGCCCTCGCCGGCGCGGTCGGCTGGATCGCCGGCTACCCGAACGCCCTGCCCCGCAGTTGCGTCACGCTCTACCGGGCCGCCGTCGCCGGCGATCTCGGCGTCGCGCTCCCCCTCTACAAGTCCCTCCATCCGCTCCTGCGCTGGGACTCCAAGGTCGAGTTCGTGCAGGCGATCAAGCTCTCCATGGATCTCGCCGGGCGCCACGGGGGAGCCACCCGTCCGCCCCGCCCGCCGCTGACACCCGAGCAGGACGCCGTCGTGCGCGCCGCGACCGGGAAGGCCCTCGCCGAGGGGCATGCGTGAGCTCTGCCGCAGGGATCGCCCTGGGGGATGCCACCTGAGGATCTCTGGGGTTGCCACCTGGGGATCTCTGGGGGATGCCTCCCGAGGGTCCCTGGGGGATTCCTCCCAGGGACCCTCTGAGGGTTGCCGCCTGGGGGTCCTGAGGGTTGCCGCCTGGGGCTTTCCCTGGGAAATTTCATCCGTCCGTACGTCTGAAGGGGACCCATGCGTACGCGTCATGTCTTCCATGCCGTCGACTCGCACACCGAGGGCATGCCCACGCGTGTGATCACCGGTGGTGTCGGGGTGATTCCCGGTGCCACGATGGCCGAGCGCCGGCTGCACTTCATCGAGCACCTGGATCATCTCCGTACGCTGCTCATGTTCGAGCCGCGCGGTCACGCGGCGATGAGCGGTGCGATCCTGCAGCCGCCCACCCGCCCCGACGCCGATTACGGCGTGCTCTACATCGAGGTGTCCGGGCTGCTTCCGATGTGCGGTCACGGCACCATCGGGGTCGCCACCGTCCTCGTCGAGACGGGCATGGTGCCGGTCGTCGAGCCCGTCACCACCGTCCGCCTCGACACCCCGGCCGGGCTCGTCAGCGTCGACGTCCGTGTCGAGGACGGCCGGGCGTGCTCCGTCACCTTCACCAACGTGCCCGCGTTCTCCGTCGGGCTCGACCTCAAGACGGAGGTGCCCGGGCTCGGCACCGTCACGTACGACCTCGCCTACGGCGGCAACTTCTACGCCTTCGTGGAACTCGACTCCCTGGGCCTGCCGTTCGACCGCGACCACAAGGACGAGCTGCTCGCGGCCGGGCTCGCCGTCATGGACTCGATCAACGCGGGTCCCGACCGGCCCGTCCACCCCCTCGACCCGGCCTTCGCCGGCGTGAAGCACGTCTACCTGGCCGCGCCCGGCTCGGACGCGACCCGCTCGCGGCACGCCATGGCCATCCACCCGGGCTGGTTCGACCGCTCGCCCTGCGGCACCGGGACCAGCGCCCGCATGGCCCAGCTCCACGCCCGCGGCGAGCTTCCGCTCGACACCGACTTCGTCAACGAATCCTTCATCGGTACGGAGTTCACCGGCCGGCTCGTCGGCGAGACCGAGGTGGGCGGTGTGCCCGCGGTCGTCCCGACCGTCACCGGGCGCGCATGGATCACCGGGACGGCGCAGTACTTCCTCGACCCCGACGATCCCTTCCCCGCCGGGTTCCTCCTCTGATCTCCGTGCGGGAGGTCCCGCGCGGGCAGCGAGAATCCCTGCTTCCCGCGCGGGTGGGCAGAGAAACGTGACATTGTACGATGCTCCTCCGTGACATCTCGGAGGGCGCACGATGGGTGACCTGAAACAGTACGGCCTCGTGAGAGCGCAGGAGCGGCTCCGCGACCAGGTCGGGCACGCCCTCCGGGCCGCCCTGATCGCCGGCGAACTCCGCCCCGGGCAGGTCTACTCGGCCCCCGGACTCGCCGCCGACCTCGGCGTCTCCGCGACCCCGGTCCGCGAGGCGATGCTCGACCTGGCCCGCGAAGGCCTGGTCGAGCCCGTACGCAACAAGGGCTTCCGCATCACCGAGGTCAGCGAGCGGGACCTCGACCAGTTCACCGAACTGCGGACCCTCATCGAGGTCCCCACCATCGGGCGCGTCACGCGGATGGCCACCCGGGAACAGCTGGAGGAACTCCGGCCGGTCGCCGACGAGATCGTCTCCCGCGCCAGGGAACACGACCTCATCGGCTACCTGGAGGCCGACCGCCGCTTCCATCTCGCCCTGCTCGCCCTCTCCGGCAACGAGCGCCTGGTCGAGACCGTCGGGGAGCTGCGCAAGCGCTCCCGCCTCTACGGCCTGACCGGCCTGGACGAGGCGGGCAAGCTCGTCTCCTCCGCCGAGGAGCACCTCGAACTCCTCGACCTGATGCTGGCCGGTGACTCCAGTGGTGCCGAGGCCTGCATGCGCCGCCACCTCGGCCATGTGCGCTCCCTCTGGGCCGATGCCCACGACGAACAACCGGTCGGCCGCGCGGCGGTCTCGTAGGCATCGGTTCCGGGGCTCCTCAACTCGGTTGTCTCTCAAGGGAGTCCCCGGATTCCGGCATCTGGACAGGGTGCATGCCGTCTATATGCTGACGCCATGCTTTCCGCCGCCTCGAAGCCCGCGAACGCCTCCTCGTCCCCCTCCGCGTCCGTTCCTGCCGCCGCTCCCGTCCCCGGCACCGCCTCGCGGCTGGCCGGCGTCGCGTCGTCGCCGGTACGGGAGATCCTGGCGCTCACCGCGCGCCCCGAGGTGATCTCCTTCGCCGGGGGACTGCCCGCCCCCGAGCTGTTCGACGTCGCGGGGATCCGAGCGGCGTACGACCGCGTGCTGGCCGAAAACCCGCGGCAGGCGCTCCAGTACTCGACCACCGAGGGCGACCCGGAGCTGCGCACCGCGATCGCCGGCCGGCTCGCCGTCCGCGGTCTGCCCACGGACGCCGACGACCTGCTGATCACCACCGGCTCGCAGCAGGCCCTCACCCTCCTCACCACGGCCCTCGTCGAACCGGGCGGCGTGGTGCTCGTCGAGGACCCCTGCTACCTCGCCGCCCTCCAGACCTTCGCCTTCGCAGGCGCCCGGGTCGTCCCCGTACCCACCGACGACCAAGGGGTCATCCCCGCCGCGCTGGAGGAGATCGCGGCGCGCGAGAAGCCCACCCTCCTCTACCTCGTCCCCACCTTCCAGAACCCCACGGGCCGCACGCTCCCCGCCGAGCGCCGCGCCGCCGTCGCCGGAGCCGCCGCGCGGCACGGGTTCTGGATCGTCGAGGACGACCCGTACGGCGAACTCCGTTACGACGGCGAGCGCGTGCCCTGGATCGCGGCCGACCCCGTGGCCGCCGACCGGACCGTCCTCCTCGGCTCCTTCTCCAAGGTGATGGCCCCCGGCCTCCGGCTCGGCTTCCTGCGCGCCCCGGCCGGGCTGCGCCGCGCCTGCGTGATCACGAAGCAGGCCGCCGACCTGCACACCTCCTCCATCGACCAGGCCGCGGCCGCGCGCTATCTGCGCGACAGCGACCTCGACGCGCACGTCGCGGGGGTGCGGGCCGCGTACCAGGAGCGCAGGGATGCCATGCTCGAAGGCCTGCCCGCCGCGCTGCCCGAGGGCAGCCGATGGAACCGGCCGGACGGCGGCATGTTCATCTGGGTCACCCTCCCCGAGGGCCACGACGCGACGGCACTCCTCAAGACCGCCGTCGGCCACGAGGTGGCGTACGTGCCGGGGGCGCCGTTCTTCTGCGGGGAGCCGGACCCGGCCGCGATGCGGCTGTCGTTCACCACGCACTCGGCCGAGGAGATCAGGGAAGGCCTGCGCAGGCTGGCCAAGACATTCGCCTGACGTCGAAGTCCGTTCTGCCGCGCCGTCCCGGCATGACCTCGTGTCGTTGTTGGGCCGAACGGGTGAGGAGCGGGAGGATGTGCGCATGAGTAGGTACGAGAGGTACGACGTCACCGACGAGCAGTGGGAGGGCCTCGCCCAGGTCGTGCCCCTGCGCGGCCGTGACGAATGGCCGTCCAGGGTCGACCACCGCACGATCCCCGAGCAGTACGAGTCCGCCGAGCAGCGCCGCATGATCGTGCTGCGGGTCCAGGTGTTCGCCGACGCCCGTGAGGTCGCCGAGTACCTCATCGCCCAGATCCCGGTCCTCCTCGATCTGACGAGCGCCGACACCGATGTCGCCAAGCGCATCCTCGACTTCAGCAGCGGGGTCGTCTTCGGCCTCGGGAGCGGGATGCACCGCGTCGACCGGAACGTCTTCCTTCTCGCCCCGGCCGGTACGGAGGTCGAGGGTGCGGAGGGCGAGGATGGGGAGGAGGTCATGGGCGGCAGGACCGCCGGCGTCCCCCGTTCGTAGGAAGGTCATCTGGACGTAACGGTTCGTCAGAGAGCGGGCTGCATACGGTCCGGACATGGACCTCACCGGCGGCAGCACGCTCGCCCGCACGCCACACGCCCCTTCCTCCGACGTGTCTTCATCCGGGATTGCCCCGTCCAGGGCAGTTCCCTCGGGGGCTGTTCCTTCCGGGATTGTTCCCTCCGGGATTGTTCCCGCCGGGGCTGCTCCCGCCGGGGCTGCTTCCTCTAGGGCTGCTTTCTCTGCGGCTGTTCCCTCCGCCGTGACCGCCGTGACCGCCGTGACCGCCGTGCCTGCCGTGACCGCCGGCCGATCGGCGGCCGGGGTCAGGGGCGGGGGCGGGCGGGGAGTCGCCCGGCCGGTCGTCACCGAGCTGCGCCTGTCCGCGTTCGCCGGCCACCGGGGCGCCGTCCACGCGCTCGGGCCGGTCACCCTCTTCGCCGGGCCGAGCGGAAGCGGCAAGTCCACGACGCTCCGGGCGTACGAGGCGCTGGCCCGGCTCGGTGCGGGCGACTCGCTCGACGAGGTGTTCACGGACGCCGCCGAATGCGTTCCCGAGCGCGCTCGGCCCGACGCCCAGGGCCGTCGCGGCTTCCGGATCGGGTGCACGGTCGACGGGCCGGTCGGCCCGGTCCACCTCGACCTCGCCGTCCAGGCCGAGCCCCGGCTCCGGATCGTCGGCGAGCGGCTCACCGGACGGGGCCGCACGCTGCTCGCCACCGCCTTGCGCGACCCGGGCCGCAGCACCGTCCAGGCCGAGTGGCACACCGCCGGCGCCACTCCCGTCACACGGGCACCGCTCCCCGACGACCTGCTCGGTACGGCCCTGCTGCCGCTGCGGGTCGCGGGCAAGACGCCCGGGCAGCTGGAGGTCCTGGCCGCCGCCGAACAGGTGGTCATCGGGCTGCGATCCGTCTTTCCCTGCGACCCCCGGCCCGAAGGGATGCGGGCTGCCGTCCTCCCCGGCGAAGGGCGGCTGCGGCGCGACTGCGCCAACCTCGCCGAGGTCCTGCACCGCACCCACACGGCCTGCCCGCGCAGACACCACCGCCTGGCGACCGTGGCGGGCGCCGGTTGTGCGGGACCCGTCACCGGGATCGGCGTGCAGGAACTCCCGGAAGGCTTCGTCCGGGCAGTCCTCGAAAGGGGCGGTCGGCCCGCGACGCCGCTCGGCCGCCTCGGCGACGGTGAACTGCGGTACCTGGCCCTGGCGCTCACCCTGCTCACGGGCCCCGGCGTGCTCGCGATGGACCGGATCGCCGAGGTGCCCGACGCGATGCAGAGCCTGACCCTGCTCGCCGACGGCCTGGACCGGGGGCTCGACAGGCGCCAGGTGCGCGAACTGCTCGGCCTCGCCGTGGGCATCGCCGCCGACGGGCACATCAGGGTCGTGGGGGCGGTCGGCGAAGGAGGGGAGGGGGAGGCGCGTCGGGTGCCCGGGGTGACGGTGGTAGACCTGGGGGAATGACGGAGAACGAGATGGTGGGCGGGGAGATGGTGGACGGGGACGTGGGGAGCGGGGGCGCGGTGGTTCATGACGTGGCGGCGCTCCAGCGCAGGCTGGCCGCGTTCGCGGCCGCTCGCGACTGGCAGCCGTTCCACACGCCCAAGAACCTGGCGGCGGCGCTCAGCGTGGAGGCGTCCGAACTCCTGGAGATCTTCCAGTGGTTGACCCCTGAGCAGGCGGAACGGGTGATGGAGGACCCCGAGTCGGCGCACCGCGTCGCGGACGAGGTGGCCGACGTGCTCGCCTACCTCCTCCAGTTCTGCGAGGTGCTCGGGGTCGACCCCCTGGTTGCGCTCGCGGCGAAGATCGACAGGAACGAGGTCCGTTTTCCCGTCCGGCGGCGGGGCGGAGGGGGTGGTGACGCGCCCGCGACAGGAGATCGTCACTCTTCGGAGTGATCGAATTTTCCCCATCGAGCCTACTGTCCACAGATTTCCGAATTCCCCTGGTGTTGGGGCTCAGTCGGCCTCACTCTGGGTAGTGGAATGAGTGGGCAGTAAGTCGTACGAACGGGGGCGGCGTTGATGGAAGCAGAGCGGCTCATCGCGGCCGGGCGGCACGCGTTGGCGGGGAGTGGGACAGCACAGGACATCGTGGCGGAGGCCTGGCAGGCTCAGGCACTCGCCCAGGCGATAGGGAGTCATCTCGCGCTCTGCGGGCCGATGGAACTGCGCGGCGAGGCGCGGGGGCTGAGTGAGATCGGGGAGTACCCGGCGTGGGGGGCCGGTGGGCCGCGTGCGGCGCAGTTGACGGAGGTCGGCGATCCGGTGGCGGCGTTGACCGCGCTCGGGGCGCTGCTCGGGGAAGTGGGGATCGCGCTCGTCGGGGTGGCCTGTGCCACCGACGAGGAGGGGCTCTACTGGCAGTGCATCGAGGCCATCGACGCGGTCGACGAGTCGAACGACCGGGTGGGCGGGATGCTGCGGCGGCTGGCGGTGCGGGACCGGGAGCGGACCCGTCCCCCCGACCCGGCCCGAGGCCGGGCGGGCCCCGGGCCGGGTCCGGTGTGAACGGCGGACGGCGATCGGCCGGGGGCGGTGCGGCGGCTGCGGTGGTTCTAGAACAGGTGCCGCGTCGCGTCGCCGGAGGCAGGACGGGTGTCGGGCTCGTGGCCGGCGTCCTCGCGGTGCTCGGCTCCATGTCCGCGCTGGTCGCTGCGGTCTTGATGCACGTCGCGGTGTTCCGGTTCCGGCAGGTCGCTTCGGTGGGGGGCGGCGGAGCCGTCGCGTTCGGCGGCAGGGTGGCCCGCGGCGGGTCGCTCGGCGGCGGGGCAGTCGGCATCGGGGCCGGGCTGGGCGGGTTCCGATTCCAGGCGGTCGGCCGAGGACTGAATGTCGGCGTCGAGCTGGGAGAGGTCGGCGGAGAGCGCGGCCATCAGCTCCTCCATCTGCTGGAGCAGCCCCTTGGGGGCGCCGGCGTCCTTCTGTGCGGGCACGGAATGCGAGGCGGATTGCTCGGGCACGGCCCGCTCCGGCGCGGCTTCCTGGGACATGGCGGCCTCCTCGGCCCGGCCCCCGCCGGCGTGGCGGGGACACGAGAGAGAGCGACGCACCGGCAGCGGCCGCCGGCACGCGGGCCGGGCGGTCCGGCTCCGCCCGAGCCAACGACGGGTCCCAGGCGACGGTCACTGGCCAGGGCGGACGCGCCCCGCCACAGGGCCGGATATTCACCCGACCGTGCCGGAGCCGCCCGCGAGCTGACGGAGAGGTTGACACGCACCCCACGGTGCAGGATGGAGGCATGGATCTTCGCATCTTCACCGAACCCCAGCAGGGGGCCGACTACGACACCCTCCTCACGGTGGCCCGGGCCACCGAGGAGCTCGGATTCGACGCCTTTTTCCGCTCGGACCACTATCTCCGCATGGGCTCCTCCGACGGGCTTCCCGGGCCTACGGACGCCTGGATCACGCTGGCCGGGCTGGCCCGGGAGACCAAGCGGATCCGCCTCGGGACCCTGATGACCGCCGGTACGTTCCGGCTTCCCGGAGTGCTCGCCATCCAGGTCGCCCAGGTCGACCGGATGTCCGGTGGACGGGTCGAACTCGGGCTCGGTGCGGGCTGGTTCGAGGAGGAGCACAAGGCCTACGGCATTCCGTTCCCGAAGGAGAAGTTTGGCCGGCTGGAGGAGCAGCTGGCGATCGTCACCGGACTGTGGGAGACCGAGCTCGGCAAGACCTTCTCCTACGAGGGGGAGTACTACCGGCTCACGGACTCGCCGGCGCTGCCGAAGCCCGCTCAGGACAGGATTCCGGTGCTGGTCGGCGGGCACGGCGCGAGCCGGACCCCGAGGCTGGCCGCGCGGTACGCGGACGAGTTCAACATCCCGTTCGCCTCGCTGGAGGACAGCGAGCGGCAGTTCGGCCGGGTCCGGGCCGCGGCGGAGGCGGTGGGGCGGCCGGCCGGTGATCTCGTGTACTCCAACGCGCTGGTCGTCTGTGTCGGCAAGGACGACGCGGAGGTGGCCCGTCGGGCCGCCGCCATCGGGCGGGACGTGGACGAGCTCAAGGCGAACGGTCTGGCGGGCTCGCCCGCCGAGGTCGTCGACAAGCTCGGACGGTACGCGGCCATCGGCTCCTCCCGGGTCTACCTCCAAGTCCTCGACCTCGACGACCTGGACCACCTGGAGCTGATCTCCGCCCGGGTCCAGTCGCAGCTGGGCTGAGCGGGGCAAGGCGATGAAACCGGTCCGTACGCTCACCGAGGCCCTCCGCGAGGGCGCGCTCGTCCTCGACGGCGGGCTGTCCAACCAGCTGGAGGCGCAGGGCTGCGACCTCTCGGACGCGCTCTGGTCCGCGCGGCTCCTCGCCGACGGGCCCGAGCAGATCGAGGCGGCGCACGCGGCGTACGTACGGGCCGGGGCCCGGGTGGTCACCACCGCGAGCTACCAGGCCACCTTCGAGGGCTTCGCCCGGCGGGGCCTGAGCCGGGCGGAGACGGCAGGGCTCCTCGCCCGGAGCGTGGAGCTCGCCCGGGCGGCGGCGGAACGGGCCGGAGAGGAGGCCGCCCAGGAGGCCAGGCAGGAGGCCGGGCAGGAGGCCAGGCAGGAGGCTGGGGAGGGGGTCGGGCACGAGGTTGGGGAGGGGGCTGGGCAAGCGGTCGGGCGCGAGGGCGGACGCGAGGCTGGGGAGGAGGTGTGGGTTGCTGCTTCGGTTGGGCCTTACGGCGCGATGCTTGCGGACGGGAGTGAGTACCGGGGGCGGTACGGGCTGTCCGTGCGGGAGTTGGAGCGGTTCCATCGGCCTCGGGTCGAGGTGCTCGCCGCGGCCGGGCCCGATGTCCTGGCCCTGGAGACGGTGCCTGACGTGGACGAGGCGGAGGCGCTGCTGCGGGCCGTGGACGGGTGCGGGGTGCCGGTGTGGCTCTCGTACACGGTCGAGGGCGGGCGGACCAGGGCGGGGCAGGAGCTCGCGGAGGCCTTCGCGGTGGCCGCCGGGAACGACCAGGTCGTGGCGGTCGGGATCAACTGCTGTGATCCGGCGGAGGCGGGGGCCGCCGTGGAGCTCGCCGTCGCCGTGACCGAGAAGCCGGCAGTGGTCTATCCGAACAGCGGGGAGCGTTGGGACGCCGGGGGCAGGGGCTGGCGCGGCGGCCTCACCTTCGACCCGTCCGGGGCCGCCGTCTGGGCGGGGGCCGGGGCCCGTCTGATCGGTGGCTGCTGCCGCGTCGGTCCGTCCGCGATCGCCGCTGTCGCCCGGGCGCTCCCGCACGGGCGCTGACGCCCGGGCTCCGATGCGGGGGCGCGGAAAATGCCTGGTCGGGTGGGCAGGGGCCCGCTCATACTCGGGCGTGTGTTCCTGACTATCAGCACGACCGGCAACCCGGAGCGACCCGCGACCGATCTCGGATTTCTGCTGCACAAGCATCCCGAGCGGGCGCAGGCGTTCTCGACCTCGCACGGCACCGCGCACGTCCTCTACCCCGAGGCGAGCGCCGAGCGGTGCACCGCGGCACTCCTCCTGGAGGTGGATCCCGTGGCGCTGGTGCGCCGCGGCAAGGGCAAGGGCAGGGGCGGCGCCCCCGACGCCGCGCTCGCGCAGTACGTGAACGACCGGCCCTACGCGGCGTCCTCGCTGCTGGCCGTGGCGCTCGCCAAGGTCTTCAAGACCGCGCTGCACGGTGTCTGCCAGGCGATGCCCGAGCGGGCCGCCGCTCCGCTGCCGCTGCGGATCGAGGTCCCCGCGCTCCCCGCCCGGGGCGGCGCCGGCCTCGTCCGCGCCCTCTTCGGGCCTCTGGGCTGGAAGACGGTGGAGGCCGAACCGGTCGCGCTGGACGGGGAGTTCCCCGAGTGGGGCGACTCCCGGTACGTGCGGCTGGTGCTCGAAGGCGAGCTGCGGCTCGCCGACGCGCTCAACCAGCTGTACGTGCTGCTGCCCGTCCTCGACGACGCCAAGCACTACTGGGTCGCGCCCGACGAGGTCGACAAGCTGCTGCGCGCCGGAGACGGCTGGCTCGCCGGGCACCCGGAGCGGAAGCTGATCACCGCGCGCTATCTCTCGCGCCGCTGGGGCCTGGCCCGTGAGGCGACGGAGCGGCTCGAACTGGTGCGGCTCGCCGAGGCCGAGGGGCTCGATGTCGAGGACGTCGACAACGCCGTCGACGAGTCCAGCGACACGGAGGAGCGGCCCGTGCCGCTCGCCGAGCAGCGCAGGGAGGCCATCCTCGCCGCGCTGCACACAGCTGGAGCGGGCCGCGTGCTCGACCTGGGCTGTGGGCAGGGCCAGTTGGTGCAGGCGCTGTTGAAGGACGTGCGCTTCACGGAGATCGTGGGCGTCGACGTGTCCGTACGGGCGCTGACCGTCGCCGCGCGCCGGCTGCGGCTCGACCGGATGGGGGAGCGGCAGGCCGCCCGGGTCACGCTGCTCCAGGGCTCGCTCGCGTACACCGACAAGAGGCTCGCCGGCTACGACGCGGCCGTGCTCAGCGAGGTGATCGAGCACCTGGACCTGCCGAGGCTGCCGGCGCTGGCGTACGCGGTGTTCGGCGCGGCGCGGCCCCGTACGGTGCTCGTGACCACGCCGAACGTCGAGTACAACGTGCGGTGGGAGTCGCTGCCGGCCGGACACGTCCGGCACGGCGACCACCGCTTCGAATGGACCCGGGAGGAGTTCCGGGGCTGGGCGGCCGGAGTCGCCGGACAGTACGGGTACGGCGTCGAGTTCGCTCCTGTCGGACCGGACGACCCGGAGGTCGGGCCGCCCACGCAGATGGCCGTCTTCACCCGTACCGAAGCCACCACCGAAGCCACCACCGACGAGACCTTGAAGGAGGTCACGGCATGACCCAGGCCCTGCCCGTCACCGACCTGTCCCTCGTGGTGCTCGTCGGCGCCACCGGCTCCGGCAAGTCGACCTTCGCCCGGCGCCACTTCAAGCCGACCGAGATCGTCTCCTCCGACTTCTGCCGGGGCCTCGTCGCCGACGACGAGAACGACCAGTCCGCGAGCAAGGACGCCTTCGACGTCCTCCACTACATCGTCGGCAAGCGGCTGGCCGCCGGGCGGCTGACCGTCGTCGACGCGACCAACGTGCAGCAGGAGGCCCGGCGTCAGCTCGTCCAGCTGGCCAGGTCCCACGACGTACTGCCGATCGCGATCGTCCTCGACCTGCCGGAGGACGTCTGCCGCAGCCGGAACGCCGGCCGGCCCGACCGGGCGGACATGCCCGCGCACGTCATCCAGCGGCACCGCCGCGAGCTGCGCCGCTCGCTGCGCGGACTGGAGCGCGAGGGCTTCCGCAAGGTCCACGTCCTGCGCTCCGTCGAGGAGGTGGAGGCCGCCGGGATCGTCCGGGAGCGCCGCTTCAACGACCTGCGCCACCTCACCGGCCCCTTCGACATCATCGGTGACATCCACGGCTGCCGGTCCGAGCTGGACACCCTGCTCGCCAGGCTGGGTTACGTGGACGGCCACCACCCCGAGGGGCGCACGGCCGTCTTCGTCGGCGACCTCGTCGACCGCGGCCCCGACTCGCCGGGCGTCCTGCGGCGCGTCATGGCCATGGTGGCCTCGGGCGACGCCCTCTGCGTCCCCGGCAACCACGAGAACAAGCTCGGCCGCTGGCTGAAGGGAAGGAAGGTCCAGCAGACCCACGGGCTCGCCGAGACGATCGAGCAGCTGGAGGGCGAGAGCGAGGAGTTCCGGGCGGAGGTCGCGCGGTTCATCGACGGGCTCGTCAGCCACTACGTCCTCGACGGCGGCGCCCTCGTCGTCTGCCACGCCGGGCTGCCGGAGAAGTACCACGGCCGCACCTCCGGCCGGGTGCGCTCGCACGCGCTGTACGGGGACACGACCGGGGAGACCGACGAGTTCGGGCTGCCGGTGCGCTACCCGTGGGCGGAGGACTACCGGGGCCGGGCCGCCGTCGTGTACGGCCACACGCCCGTACCGAACACCTCCTGGATCAACAACACCATCTGCCTCGACACCGGGGCCGTCTTCGGCGGGAAGATGACCGCGCTGCGCTGGCCGGAGCGCGAACTCGTCGACGTACCCGCCGAGCGGGTCTGGTACGAGCCGGCCCGGCCGCTCGTCACCGAGGCGCCCGGCGGGCACGAGGGGCGGCCTCTCGACCTCGCCGACGTGCACGGACGCCGGATCGTGGAGACCCGGCAGCTCGGGAACGTCGCCGTACGGGAGGAGAACGCGGCGGCGGCCCTGGAGGTCATGAGCCGCTTCGCCGTCGACCCGCGGCTGCTGACCTACCTGCCGCCGACCATGGCCCCGACCGCCACCTCGCGTGCCGAGGGGTATCTGGAGCACCCGGCCGAGGCCTTCGCCCAGTACCGGGCGGACGGCGTCGAGCGGGTCGTGTGCGAGGAGAAGCACATGGGCTCCCGGGCCGTGGCCCTGGTCTGCCGCGACGAGGAGGCCGCCCGTGAGCGCTTCGGCGTCACCGGGGTGACCGGCGCCCTGTACACCCGTACGGGACGGCCCTTCTTCACGGAGTCCATCAGCGGCTCCGTGACGGGCCCCGACGTCACCGAGCAGGTCCTCGACCGGCTGCGGACCGCGATCGGCGCCGCCGGGCTCTGGGACGAGCTGGGCACGGACTGGCTGTTGCTCGACGGCGAGCTGATGCCGTGGTCGCTCAAGTCGGCCGGGTTGCTGCGCTCGCAGTACGCGGCGGTCGGCGCCGCCTCCGGCGCCGTCCTGCCCGGGGCGGTCGAAGCCCTGGAGCGGGCCTCCGCGCGCGGGGTCGAGGGGCTCGACGGGCTCCTCGCCAAGCAGCGGGAGCGGCAGGTGGACGCGGCCGCGTTCACCGAGGCGTACCGCAGGTACTGCTGGCCGACCGAGGGCCTGGAGGGCGTGCGGTTCGCGCCCTTCCAGCTCCTCGCGGCGCGTGGCCGTTCGCTCGCGGCCGTGCCGCACGACGAGCAGCTGGCCTGGCTCGACCGGCTGGTGGAGCACGACCCGACCGGGCTGCTCCAGGTGACCCGCAGGCTCGTCGTCGACACCGGCGACGAGGCCTCGGTCCGCGCGGGCACCGACTGGTGGCTGGAGCTGACCGGAGCCGGCGGTGAGGGCATGGTCGTCAAGCCGCTGGCCGCGCTCGTCCGTGACGCCAAGGGGCGGCTCGGGCAGCCGGGCGTGAAGGTGCGCGGCCGGGAGTACCTGCGGATCATCTACGGTCCCGAGTACACCCGTCCGGAGAACCTGGAGCGCCTGCGGCAGCGCTTCCTCGGCCACAAGCGGTCGCTCGCGCTGCGCGAGTACGCGCTCGGCCTGGAGGCCCTCGACCGACTCGCGGACGGCGAACCGCTCTGGCGGGTCCACGAGGCCGTCTTCGCGGTCCTCGCCCTGGAGTCGGAACCGGTCGACCCGAGGCTCTGATCCGCACGGTCGTGGGTCTCGGGGCTTGAGCCGGTCGGCCCGAGGCTCCGAACCGTCGTGACTCCCGGGCCTCGGATACCGGGCGCCCGGAGGTTTGCTGCCGGGTGTCGCCGGGCCTCGGGTGCCCGGTGGCGCCAGGCCTTGGTTCCGGGCGTGGCGGCGGGCCTTGGTTCCGGGGTGGCGCCGGGCCCCGGCCGTAGGGGTTTCCACGGGTGTTCAGCGGGGCTTCAGCACGGCTTTCGTGGTGGTTCCGTGATTCTTTCGTGCTGCTCCGACGGGGGGCGCAGGGGTGCCGGGGACGGCGCTCCCCTGCGCCCCCCGTGCTCGTTGACGTCGCCGTTCCGCGCCTCTAGCGTTCTTCACCCCACGAGGTGACGCAGTGTCAACAATGTGGCGGGGCACGCCACATGAGGTGCGAACACACACGCGAAAGGCGCCGGTCGACCACCGGTGGGGGCCTTGCCCGAGGGGTGGGCGGACGGTACGGGGGTGAGCGGGTGATGAGTCTCTTCGGGCAGGACCGCTCCTTCCTGCACGCCCTCCCGGCGGCCGACCGCCGTTCCCTCATAGCCGAGGGGGCCCGCCGCGCCTATGAGCCCGGTGAGGTGATGATCCGCGAACACGACACCAGCGCCTACGTCCTCGCACTGCTCTCCGGCTGGTCCGTCGTCTCCGTCGGCACCGAGCGCGGCTCCCGGCTCATCCTCGCCCTGCGCGGCGCCGGCGAGGTCGTCGGCGACCTGGCCGCCGTCGACCTGCGCCCGCGCAGCGCCACCGTCACCGCGCTCGGCGCGGTCGAGGCGGTGGCCGTCTCCGGCGACCGCTTCCGGCGCTTCCTCGCCGCCCGGCCGCACGCCACCTCGCTGATCATGCGCCAGCTCGCCACCCGGCTGCGCAGCGCCGACGTCGAACGCCGCGCGCTCGCCTCCGAGACCGTGCTCCAGCGCCTCGCGGCCCGCCTCGTCGAGCTGGCGGAGCGCGCGGGCCGGCCGGCCGACACCGGGACCGTACTGGAGCTCCCGCTGCCCCAGCACGACCTGGCGGCGGCCATCGGAGCCACCCGGGAGGCGGTGGCCAAGGCGCTGCGCCTGCTGCGGGAACAGGACGTCGTCCGCACCGCGAACCGCACCGTCATCGTCATCGACATGCGGGTCCTCGTGCTGCTCGCCGAGGGGCGCGCACGCCCCCGCGCGGAACAGGCGGACGAATCTCCGCCGGATGTGTAAACGGCTACATCGCCGGTCGCGGAACGCGGCCAGTCTGGACACGCACCACCACGGCACCAACGGCACCACGGCATCCAACAGGGAGTCCGAGTGAGCAGTCGGGGAGTGAACGGGGCGCACGAGGAGGCGGCTTCGCGCCGGGAAGCCGCCTCGGGCGGGATCCACCGCTTCGTCGTCTTCGGCGACATCTGCGGGTCCGGCACCCTGAACATGGCCGAGAAGGAGCTGTACCGCTCGGCGATGTACGCGGCCTTCGACGAGGCGTACGCCTCCGTCGGAGTCGAGCCCGGCACCTTCCACCAGGAGGACCGGGGGGACGGCGTGCTCGCCGCCCTGCGCCCCGACATGCCGCCGAGGCTCATGGTCGGACGGTGGATCGACACCCTGTACGAGAGCCTCCGCGACCACAACACGGGCCGGAGCCGGCGGCTGCGCCTGCGGATCGGCATGAACGCGGGGCTCGTGGTCCAGGACCGGCACGGGCTCGTCGGGCGGGCGGTGGATCTCGCCGCACGGCTCTGCGACAGCCCCACGGCCAAGCGGATCATGGCGGAGGCCCCCGAGGTCGACCTGCTCGTCGTGGTCTCCGACTGGCTGTACGGGAACGTGGTCGCCGAGGGCGGGCGGTACGTGGAGCCGGACCACTACCGGCGGGCCCGGATCCGGTCGAAGGAGACCGACGAGGCCGCCTGGTTCCACGTCCCGCGCCGGACCGCGCCGCCGCTGATCGGGCCCGAGGGGGAGGACGGGACCGGGTACGGGGGCGCATCCGAGGGGCAGCGGGTGTCGGGGGTGGGTTCAGGGACCGGCGTTGGGCCGTCGCGGGGGGACGGCCCAACGCCCCGAACCGGCGGTGGGAACCGCACGTACCACGTCGGGGGAGACCTGCTCGACGTCCACGGCAACACGATCCACGGCGACTTCACCGGAATCCGCAAGGACGCGGGGGCGGGTGAGCGGGAGTGAGTGACGACGACGGCGCGTCCCCGGGCGATGCCCAGGACTCGGGCCGCGGCGGTGACGACCGGGGCGGGGACCGCGGCGCGGACAGGGGCGGGGAGAGGGGCGGAGACCGGGGGTCGGACCGCGGTGCGGGACGGGGGGACCGGGAAGGCGACCGGGCGGGCGGGTCCGACCGGGGGGACGGCGCGGGGGAGCAGCCGCGCGAGCCGAGCGTCTTCGAGTCCGTGGACCGGGGCCCCCTGGGCGGCGAGGGTGGGGCCGGCGGCGCCGCCACGGCGCGCCGCGCCGTCCGGACCTGGGCGAGCGCCGCCAGCGACCGCCACACCAACATCCAGGGCGACGGCACGGTCTTCGAGGGCAACCAGTTCTTCTCGTACAGCACCGAGCAGTCCGCCCGCTTCGTCCGGGGACCCGTCCCGCCCGAGACCCTCGAACACCTCGGCCGGGTGTACTGCGAGACCGCCGGCTACTCGGTGATGCGGCGACGGCTCCGCGAGCACCGTGTCCTCGTCCTCTGCGGCGAGCCCGGCAGCGGCCGCAAGGCCACCGCGCTCGCCCTCCTCGACGAACTCACCGGCGGCAAGGTCTTCCGGCTCGACCCGCGCCACGGCGTCGACGAGATCACGGAAGAGGCCCTCCAGGAGGGCGGCGGCCACCTCATGGAGCTGCTCACCGAGGACTTCCGGACGGAGAGCGAGTCACGGCACTCCCTCTCCGGCTCGCGCGGTGACGGCTCCGCCCCCGCGCGTCGCCCCGCCACCCGCCTCTCCGAACTGCACCTGGACCGCTTCGGTGAGCTGCTGCGCGGCCGGAACGCGTACGGGATCGTCCTCGTCGAGAACGGCGAGCTCGCCGACCGGATGCTGCGCGGGCGCTACGGGATGTACTGCCCGCCACCGCCGTCCGGAGAGGTACTCCGGCGCCATCTCTTCGTCCTGCTGCGTACCGAGCCCGCCGAGGCCCTCGACGCCGCGCGATCGCTCGCCGCGCGCCCCGACGTCGTCGCCGCCCTTGGCCTGGAGGAGCTGCGGCCGCGCGAGGCCGCGCGGCTCGCCGACCATCTCGCCCGTCACTGGCGCGGCGAAGTGACAGACGATCAACTGCTCGCGGACTGCGCGTCTTTCGTGACGTCCCAGGCCCGCGAGTGGTTCGCGGGCGGCGACCGCCCGGGCGCGCTGCCCGAGGCGCTCCCCGTCCTGAACGCCGGGGCGTTCCGTATCGCCGTCGCCGTCTTCGACGGCTCCGCCTACAGCCTCGCCGCCGAGGCCGCCGAGCTCCTCGCCTGGGAGCTCGCCGTCACCCTCGACCCCGAACACGCGCCGGGGCGAAGGCTGTTCGGTACGCACGCAGAGCACCGGCCGATGCGGGCCCGCGCCGTCCTGGAGGAGGGCGAACTCGACCTCGGTCCCGCGAAGGTGCCGATGCGGGCCGTCCGCTTCCAGGGGGAGGCGCTGGCCGGAGCTGTCCTCGGGGAGATCTGGCACGGCTATCACAACGTCCGCGGACCGGTGGCGCGTTGGCTGCGCGCCCTCTGCGACGACCCGCGGGCCGAGGTGTGGGTGCGGGCCTCCATCGCCGCGGGCGTGCTCTGCTCCTGGGACTGGATCCACGGATTCCGCGAGCTGATCGCGCCCCTCGCCGTGACGGACGCGCCAGTGGCCCGCCTGGCCGCCGCGACCGCGCTCGCCGAGTCCGCCCGCGACCCCCGCATCCGGCCGGCGGTCGCCGCCGTACTCAAGGACTGGGCGGTCTCCGAGGACTCGGGGCTCGTCGGGACCGCCCTGCTCGCCCATGGTTACGTGCTCGCCGCCGGGGACGTGCCCGGCTCGCTCGACGCGCTCGCCCGGGTCGTCAGGGTCCACGAGGCGTCCGACGGCGACGTGCTCGGACCCGCGGCCTTCAGCGCGGCCCGGCTGCTCGCCTCCGGCGAGCCCGAGCCCGTGCTGCGGCGCTTCGACCAGTGGCTCGACGACGGCCGGCTCAACCTCGCCAACCTGGTCCATCTCGCCGTCATCCGCGCGCTGAACACCCGGACCACCCACCTGTGGGGCCTGCGGGACGTGCCCGAGCTCGAACCGCACGCGGCCCGCCCGCTGCTCGTCGCCCTGCTCGCCACCCGGCCCGCCATCACCCCCGACCTCGCCCGGCTGCTGCGGCACACACTTGCCACGGCCCGCTCCGGCGAGGTGGCCCTGGAGGCCCTCGGCAGCATGCTCCGGCGGGCCGCGAAGGACGATGAGGCGCTCGGCCATGTCTGCGGCTTCCTGCCGCTGCTCGCGGTGGAACGCCGTGACCGCGACCGTCTCCGGGGCCTGCTGAACGAACTGGTCCGGGACCGCGACAGGCCCCTGGACAGAGGCGCGGCGCGCCGCATGTGGGACGCCGTGACGGAAGGAGCGAACCGATGACCGGGCCCGAGCAGAACGGGGGCGCGCGGCCGGACGGACGGGCGCGGTGGGACGAGAGGGCGCCGGACGGCCGGGGCTCGGACGGGCCGGGGCCGGGCGGCCGGGCGCGGCAGCGGTACGAGGACATGCCCGGGCGCGTGCGGGACGACAGGGAACGGCAGCTGCGCGAGGACAGGGAACGGCGGCAGCGGTACGAGGGGGAGGAACGGCAGCGGTACGGCGGGCCGGGCGAGGGGCGGGACCGGGATCGGGAGAGGGATCAGGGGCAGGACCGGGACCGGGATCGCGAGGGGGACCGCGACCGGGAGCGCGGGCCCGAACAGGAACAGGGGCAGGAGGGTGCGCGGGTGCCGGAGGACCGGGAGCGGGACGGACGACGGGGTGAGGCGCGGGGGGCGGCGCGGGACGCGCGCGGTGACGGGCGGGCGCGGGACCGGGGGAGCCCGGAGGCTTCCGGGCGGCCGCGCGGCCCGCTCCTCGGCGAGTACGCGCCCCCGTACCGGCACCGGAGCGGCCGGGTCGCCGCGGTGCTCCTCTACCGCAACGGCGGCCACCGCGTGGTCTGGCCCGATCGCGTCGAGGACGTCAACAAGCCGATGCTCGGCTCCCCTTACACCGTCTTCGAGATCCTGCTCGGCCGCAACCTCACGGAGTTCCGGCTCCAGTTGCCCGCAGCCGGGGACGGCGTCTTCTTCGAGGCCGTCGCCAAGGTCCATTGGATGGTCACCGATCCGTACCTCGTCGTCCAGGAACAGGTCGAGGACGTCGCCGAGTTGCTGCACGACGAGCTGCTCGACAGGCTGCGCCGGCTGTCCCGGAGATTCCGCATCACCGAGGCGCAGCGCGTCGACGAGGCGGTGCACGAGGAGCTGAGCTCCGGACGCCTCATCCTCGGCAGGGACATCGGACTGAAGACCCGGGTCCACGTCTTCATCGACCTCGACGACTCGGTGAAGGCCGAGGTCTACCGGCGGGACCGGGTCGGCGTGACCATGGAGGCCGACGCGCGCGAGGCCGAGGCGGAGCGCCTCAAGGACGCGGCCGACCGGACACTGATCGCCGAACGGGCCGCCGAGATGGAGGCCCTCTTCCTGCGCGGCGACCTGGCCCAGATCGCCCACCACATGGCGATGCACCCGGACAAGCAGTGGGACATGCGCATGCAGCTCCAGCGGGAGCGGCGCGAGGGCCAGGAGGACTACCTGGCCGTCTTCAACAGGCTCCTGGACACCGGGGTCCTGGAACGGCACGACATCGGCGAGCAGATGTACCAGGTCCTGATGTACCTGCGGACCCAGACCAGCAACGTCGTCGGCGGCATCACCGACCACGTACTCAACCCGGCGGGTGGGTCCGGGGGTTCACGTCCGCGGCGCGCCCTGGAGGAGCGGACTCCGGAGCCGGTCCGGCCGGACTGGGGCGACGAGCACGGGGACGGCCGGGACGGCCGGGACAGTCGGGGAAGCGGGGACGGCCGGGACAGTCGGGGAAGCAGGGACGGCCGGGACAGTCGGGCGAACAGGGACAGTTGGGGGCGCGAGGAGCGCGCGGAGCGGGGCGAGCGCGAGGAGCGCGCCGACGCCCCGCACGACCGGCGGGTCTACGAACCGACCCACGTCGAGTCGGGATCCGACCGGGAGCGTGAACGCGAGCGCGAGCGCGAAAGGGAGCGGGAGGAATACCGGGACCGGGACCGGAGCAGGCACAGGGACGGGCACAGGGACGGGCACAGGGACGGGCACAGGGACGGGGACAGGTACGCGTACGGATACGGCGACGGTGACACGGACCGCGAGCGCGGGCCGGGGCGGGGCCCACGGGACGGCGACCGGGACCGGTACGAGGGGGACGACGCGTACGACCGGTTCGACCGCGACGATCCGTACGACCGCACGGGCACCGACCCGTCGCGGCGGTCCTCCGGGACCGCGCGCCCCGGCCGGCACAGCTCGGAGTTCGACGACTGGGATGAGGAGCGGTGACGGATCCGAACCCCGAGGCCGACCCCGCGACCGTCCCCGCCGCGGCTCCCGTGGCGCCCGAAGAGCTGCGGTTCATGGCCGAGCGGCTGCTCTCCACCGTCCGCGAGGACATCGGGCGGGCCGACACCAAGGCCGCGATCCTGCTCTCCGGTGCCCTCGCCTTCCTCGCGGTCGTGTTCTCCGGCGACCGCGCCCTCGTGCCCACGGCCGGTGTCGGGCTCGCGCTGCTGCTGGTGGCGGGCGCGCTGTGGACCGCGGGCGTCCTGATGCTCGTGTCGGTGGTCCTGCCCCGTACGCGCATAGGAGCGGACCGCACGCTCCTGCGCGACCTGGCGGCCGGGCCGTCCGAGGGCGAGCTGCGCGCGCGGCTCGCCCCGCCCGGCGCGGACGCGACCGGCTGGCTCCTCGAACAGGCCAGCGTGCACGGACTCGTGCTCGCGGCGAAGTACCGGTGGCTGCGCCTGGGCGTGTGCGCGCTCGCGCTCGGCGCCCTTCTGGCCCTCCTCAGCGAACTGTGGTGAGAGTGACGATGCAGTGGACGAACAAGGGGAGCGCCCTGCTCCTCGCCGGTGCGCTGGTCGCGCTCACCGGCCCTCTCGCGGCGGCCGGCACCCCCGGCCACCCCCGCGCACCCCGGGCCCCGGCGGCAGCCGCCCCATCAGCGGCGCAGCCCGCGGCAGGTACCGCCGCCGAGGCCGCCGATCCCGCCGAGGGACCCGACCCGATCGACTTCGCCGTCGTCGTCGACCAGTCGGCCAGCCTGGCCGACAAGGACCTGGCGCGCGAGACGGAGGCGGCGGGGCTGCTCAGCCAGGGCGAGATATCCGAGCGCTCCCGGGCGACCGTCATCGGCTTCAGCAGCTCGGAGAAGGCAGGCCAGTCGCCCGTGCGCGAGGTCTGCGGGCTCACCGTCGCCGACGCGGCGGGCCGTGAGCGGCTCAGCGCCTGCGTCCAGCTCCTCAACAAGCGCGACGCGGCGCGGATGGGACCCGGCACCGACTTCCCGGCGGCCATCCGCCAGGCCGTCACCCGCCTCGGCCAGAAGCGCGCCGGCGGCGGCGCGGCCGCCAAGGCCCCCGCCACCCCCAAGGTCGTCTTCCTCCTGACCGACGGCAAGCTGGACGTCTCCGACAGCCCCGAATACGGCACGGACCCCGCCAACCGCCAGTCCAACGGCGAACGGCGGCTCACCGAGGAACTCGCCCGCGCCCGGGCGGCCGGCGTCCAGATCTGGCCGCTCGGCTTCGGCACCGAGATCGACCGCGCCGCCCTCACGGCCATGGCCGAGCGCGGCTACCGGGGCGCCTGCTCCGACGTACCGGGATCCGTCCCGCACATGCGGGTCGTCGGCAGCTCCGCCGAGCTCGACAAGGCGCTCCAGGAGACCTTCGCCGCCGCCCGCTGCGCGCGGATCTCGCACGGCACCGCCGGGAAGCCGCCCGCCGACCTGACGGTCGTCATCCCGCCCATCGCCACCGACGGCTCCCTCACGGTCTCCAAGCACGACCCGAAGGTCCGGGTGACCTACTACGACCCGGCGGGCCGCAAGGTCCCCACCCGGGGCGAGTTCGACGGCTCCACCTTCGAGGTCGGCGGACAGGACGGGCCGGTCGAGGCGCTGCGCGTGAAGAACCCGCTGCCGGGCCGCTGGCGCGTGCACGTCGAGGCGCCGGAGGGGCACCGCGACCGCGAGGTCGCCGTCCGGGCCATCTGGCAGGGCATGCTCCGCTCCGACGTCACCCTCGACCCGGCCTCCCCGCGCGCCGGCGAGGAGGTCACCGTGTCGGTGCGGATGCAGACCAGGCGCGGCGTCACGGTCACCGATCCCCGTCAGCTCGCGGACCTCGCGGTCGCGGCCGAACTGCGCGGCGCGGGCTTCGCCCCCGTGACGTTCCGGCTCGCCGACGACGGGCGGGCCCCCGACCGCAAGGCGGGCGACGTCCGGTTCACCGGCACGCTCACCGTGCCCGTCGGCGCCACCGGCGACCTGGAGCTCACCACCCGCATGTCGGCGCCCGGCGTCACCTCCGACCGCCGGCCGCTGCACGCCCGCATCACCCAGGGCAACCCGCTCGTCACCGCCGGGGTCGTCCTCGACCGGGCGACCGTGCACCCCGGGAGCACCGTCCGCGGCACCCTCGACGTCACCAACAACGACGCCGGACCGCGCGCCCTGCGGCTCGCCGTGGAGAACCGGACGCCCGGCGCCGAACTCTCCGTCTCCCCGGCGACGGTCACCGCGCCGCCGGGCGGGAGCACACGCATCCCCTTCACCGTGACCGTCGGCGGAGGCACGCCCCTCGGCGAACTGGGCGGCCGGATCGCGGTCATGGACCCCGGCGACGGCGAACGCGTCCTCGACGACGCCTTCCTGGAAGTCCTCGTCGTGGCCCCGCCGACCTGGTGGGACCGCTGGTGGAAGGCCGTCGTCGGCGGGGCCGCGGTCCTCGTCCTCATCGGCGTCTTCCTCGCCGTCCAAATCATGGTCCGGCGCCGCCGCCGCGACCTCACCGGCGTCACGATCGAACTCCGCGCGGACGGCCGCACCCTCGACAGGCTCACCATCGGCCGGGGCCAGAGCACCCGCGGGTCCTTCCCCTTCGCGATCGACGACATGGGCGGCGCGCCGCCCACCCTCCACCGGGCCCGCAACGGCGGCGGCCACGTGCTGCGCCGCACGGGCACCGGCCAGATGCTGCTGCGCCCCCGCGGCGGCACGCAGATCTCCCTGCGACCGGGCGAGCCGGCCGGCCTCGACACGTACGAGATCGTCGTACGGGGCGGGGCGACGGGCCGCAACGGCAGGTCCGGCCGCTCCCGCACCGGCTCCGGCAGCGGCTACGGCTCCGGCACCGGTTCCGGATTCGGCATGGACGACGGCTCCGGGTTCGAGACGGACGACGACTTCGGCACGGGCGGCGGCTTCGGCTTCGGTACGGGCGGGGGCTCCGGCTCCGGATTCGGTACGGGCGGAGGGTCCGGATTCGGTACGGGCGGAGGCTCCGACTTCGGTACAGGCGGGGGCTCCGGATTCGGTACGGGCGGGGGCTCCGGATTCGGTACGGACAGCGGCGGAACCGATTCCCGTACGGGCGACGGCTCCGGCTCCCGCACGCGTACGGACCGGGGAGGCCGGATCCCCCCGCCGCGCCGGTTCGGACGGCCCTGGCGCTCCGGCCGGTCCGGCGGCACCACGGACAACCCCACGACCACCGGCACCGGAAGCGGAACCGGGCGGGGAACCGGCAATGGATCCGGCGACGGATCCGGACTCAGTACGGGCACGGGCGGCACGACCGCCGGGGACCCGGACCTCTTCTGAACGGGCCCCCAAAGGAGACGACATGAAGATCTACCAGCCCATGCTCTTCGTCGGGCTCGGCGGCACCGGCGGACGTATCGGCACCGAGCTCGAGCGCAGCCTCCGCCGCGAACTCTGCGGCCCCGACGGCACCGACCTCGTCGACGGCGGCCGCCGGATGCCCTTCCAGCTGCCGGACTGCCTCCAGTTCGTCTACGCCGACTTCAGCGAGGCAGAGCTGATGAAGGCGCCGCAGTTCAAGGCCAAGGGCGCCGAGGGCGCCGCCTTCGCACGCACCTCCCGGATGGTCCGGGACCTGCTGCCCACCGACTTCGACTCCTCGCCCGAGGTCACGGAGATGCTGCGCGTCTCCGTCCCGGCCGAGACCCGGCTCTGGCTGCCGCCCCGGCTCCGGCAGCCGCGCGTCGCCCCCCTCAACAGCGGCGCCGGGCAGCTGCCGACCGTCGGGCGCGCCGCGCTCTTCGCGACGCTGCGCACCGGTCTCGAACCCGTCCTGCGCCAGCTCCGCGAGGCGATCGGGGCCATCGGTCAGGCGGCCGGCGACCTCCAGCGGGTCGGCGGCGGCAAGATCCGCGGCTGCGACGTCTTCGTCGCCTTCTCCGTCGCCGGCGGCACCGGCGCCGGCATCTTCTACGACTTCATCCACCTCATCGGGCACGAGTTCCGCAACGCGCGGGTGCCCGGGGTGAAGATCTATCCGCTCGTCGTCATGCCGTCCGCCTTCCCGCCCGAGGCGGGCGGCGGACGCGAGGCCGAACTCAACGCCGCCCGCGCCCTCGTGGACCTCTCGCGGCTCGTCGACGACCAGAACATGCCCGACTCCGCCGACACCGTCGGCGACGTCGAGCAGCGCGGCCGGCTCAGCGTCACGTACCCGCGGGACGGGGTCGTCGCCCTGCGCCCCGCGACCATGCAGACCGCCTTCCTCTTCTCCAAGCCGTCCGTCATCGGCTCCGAGGACCTGCGCCGCTCCATCACCGCCATGGTGATGTCGCTCATCGGCACCGAACTCAGCGACTCCAACGGCACGGTGGCCCAGGCCGACGACGACTACCAGTCATTCGCGGAGCGCTTCGTCAACAAGGCCGTCGAGCGCTCGACACCGGCCCGCTCCGGCATCGGCTACCGGGGCATGTCCACCAGCCTCGCCGCCTCCCTCACCATCCCCGTCGACGACCTCGCCGAGATCGTCGCCGCCCGGCTCCTCGCCCAGGCCGTACGCGGCATGGAGGAGCGGGCCCGGCGCCCCGCCAAGGAAGGATCGGAACAGGTCCGCGACCTCTTCGTCCGCTCCGGCATCGGCCGGCTCTGGAACCGCGAGGCACCGGACGTCCCCGGACCCGAGCAACTCCCCAGAGGGCGCAAGGACATCGCGCAGGAACTCCAGCACCGACTCGGGGACATGGAGGACTCCCTACGCCGTCTCGACGCCCACCTCACCCGCGAGATACCGCGCCTCACCGAGGACTTCAGGCCGGGCTACGGCGCCCGCGAACTCCTCGGCATCATAGGCCCGTTCCAGCTCGAAACGGTCCTGACCGGGCTGCCCGGCCACCCCGAGAGGGTCGCCAGGGTGGGTTTCACCGGGATGATCGACAACCGGCGCAACGAGCCCGAACGGCCGCCCCACGTCCAGAGCGCCGCCCCGCCGATCCCCCGCATCAAGGGGAGCATGGGCGGCGTCGTACCGGCCCGGTGGAACGACCCCGAGGTCCAGGAGGCGCTCGCCGCGCAGCAGGCCTGGTACCAGTGGCGCGCCAGGGGCCTCTGGCACCGCGGCTGGCAGGCGGGCGAGGCCCAGTGGAAGCAGCCCCTGAACCGGATCGTCCACGAGCTGGCCGAGCTCACCAGGGCGCTCCGCGCCCACGAGCAGGACGAGGCACGGGCCTTCGCCGAACGCCGCCGCGAGCTCTACCGTGACGACCGCGCCGGCATCGCCTACCTCCTGCCCCCGCAGAACACCCTGCGCGCCTTCTACGACGACGTCGTCGACCGGCTCGCCCAGAGCGAGGGCCTCCCCGAGGCCACCGACGCCGTGACGCTCCTCGACCGGCTGATCAGGCCCGACGACTGGCGCAACGCCCTCGACGCGGTCCGCCGCTCGCCGGGGGCGCCGGTCAAGGAGATCAAGCAGGTCCTCGAACGCCGGGTCAAGAAGCTCTTCGGCGAGGCCAATGAGGCCCAGTTCGCCCGCCCCCTGCTGCCCTCCATGGCCCTGCTGCTGCGGGCCGCAGCCGGCGACGAGAGTGCCGAGTCGAAGATCGACCCGCGCTGGCTCGACCAGTTCCGCGCCCGGCTCGCCGGACTGCTTCCCGTCGGCTTCGTCCCGGACGGCAGTGGGCCGATGAAGATCCTCATCGTGCACCCGGCCAGTGAGTCCGACGGCCGCGCCGCAGGCTTCCTCCGGCAGGCGCTCAACCTGCCCGCCAAGGCCGACCAGGAGTACCGGGCCGTCGACACCGAGTCCCTCACCGTCGTCCTCTTCCGCAGCGGTATGAACCTCACCGACATCTCCGAGGTCCGCAGCGTCCTCAGCCTCTGGTCCGACGCCCGTGACTCGGCCGGGGAGGACGACTTCCTGCACTGGCGGCAGCGGCTCGGCTTCCAGGACGACTGGCTCGTCGCCACCGAACAGGACCGCCAGAGGATCATGCACCGGCTTCTCTGCGCGATGTGGAACGGCGACATCGCCGTCGAAGGCGGACCCGACTCGCCCGACCTCGTCCGGATCCGCCTGCAGGAAGGCGAGTCCGCGACCATGACGCTGCGCCTGGAGGGCTTCGACGGCGCGCTCTCCAGCTGGGCGGGGATGCTGCGCGCGTACGAGCGCTGGGCGCTGCTCGACGAGGGCCAGATCATCGAGGTCTTCTGCGAACGCCTCATGAAGACCCTGCCCAAGGGCCTCACGCAGGTGCCGCAGCCGCCGTCCCGGCTCTTCACCCACTTCGTGGAGGAGGTCGCCCCGCGCCAGCTCGTCCTGCTCGACCGGCTGGAGGCCGAGTACCGCGAGTACGGCGACACGGACGTCGAATGGCTCACCCCGCTGCGGCAGTTCTGGGAGGTCACCTACCGGGGCGCCCTCGACATGCGCTTCCCGCCCTCCGCCCGCCCGACCCGCGCCAACCTGCGCGCCCTCTTCGACCGCCACGGTCCGGGACGGGCGGGGCGGGGACGGGGGCAAGGTCACGGGCAGGGGCAGGGGCAGGTGACTGTGGGGCAGAGCGCTGCCGGTCAGGGCCAGGGCCAGGGCCAGGGCCACGGTCCGATCCAGGGACACGGCCAGGGTCAGAGCCAAGGCCAAGGCCAAGGCCAAGGCCACAGCCACGGTCAGGGCCAGGCGCGGCCGGCCGGTGCCGATCCTCGGGAGAACTACGGAAGCAGGTATTCCGGGGGCTCCGGTCAGAGCCACGAGGTCCCTCGGCCCCGCCAGTCCGTCTACGAAGGGGACTGGGAGCACGAGCCCGAGCCCGAGTTCGACCCCGAGTTCGACGGGTACCCCTGGGACGTGGAAGAGGAGGAGCAGTGAGCCAACGCGTCCTCCCGGAACGCCCCCTCCCGGGCCACGCCGTCTGCCTCGACCTGCGGGCGGGCGGGCCGGACGACCCCGGCGCCGCCGTCCGCGCGGCGCTGGACGTCCCGCAGCCCGGTGGCGAGCGCCGGTTCCTCGTCGTCGACGAGGCCGCCGGGCTCGTCGGCCACCAGCTCCTCTACGAGCGGCTCTCCTCCTACGGACCCGCCCAGATCGTCTGTCTCGCCGTCGGCGCCCGAGGTGACCGGACGCTGCGCCGCACCCTGACGCTCCGCCCGCCCGCCGCCGGAGTCCTGTGGCTGTTCGACACCACGGGCGACACCACGGGCGACACCACGGGCGCCACCACGGGCGACGCGAAGGGCGACGCGACGGGGGACGCCGCCTTCCTGCGCCCGCTCGTCGAGGTCCTGGCCACCCCGGAGGTCTTCGACGCCGTCCTCGGCTCGCTCGGGGAGGTCGTGCACGGCGTGGCCGTACCCGCCGTGCGGGTCCTGGAACACGACCTCACCGACGAGGCCCGCGCGCGGGCCTGGCGGCAGGCCGTCGAGGGGCTGACCGGCCCCGAGGTCCCGGCCGGTTCCGCCTCACCCGAGGGGGTGCCGGGCACGCTCGCGCTGCTCCTCGGCGAGGGCGTACCGCGCTCCCTCTCCGGTCACGACTGGCTCCCGGCGGGCGGCCGCGCGGGGTCCCGGCTCATCGCCTGCCGGGAGGCACTCGACGACGCCGTCGACGGCTACGAGCGGGTGCGGGGCGCGGCGGGGCTCCTCGCCGGGGCGGGCCGCGATGTCGACCTGCCGGGGGACATCGAGCGGCTCACGGAGGAGCTGGCCCGGTTCCGTACCGCGGTCGCGGACGCGTTCGGCGCGGCGGGCGGCACCCGGCTCACCGCCGAGCACCGCGGGCTGCTCCGCGACCGCGGGGTCGAACTCCCGGAGATGCCGCGGGAGATCACGCGGGCGGGGATCGTCCCGGCCCTGCGGGACCACACGTACGAGCTGATCGGCCAGGGCCTGCCGCTGCGTTCCGTCGCGGCCCGGCTCTCCGCGCTCTCCGCGCGCACCGCCCCGGCGGGCAGCGCCTCCCGGCTCGCGCGGCTCGACGCGATCTGCGGTCCGGAGCGGCTGCGGCGGCTCGGGGGCCGGTATCCCTTCACGGCCGGCGGGTCGCGGCCCGTGGCCTTCGCGCTCACCGGCCTCCTCGCGCTGCTGGCCGGGGTGTGGCCGGTGCTCGGCTGGTTCCTCGGCCCGGCCGTCGGCGCGCTCGCCGCCGGTCTCGCCCACCTGATGCTGCGGCGCAGGCCGAACCGCTCGCCCGACGGGCGGATCGACGGCGGTGGTGCCACGGGCGCGGCCCCCCGGCTCGTCGGCGGAGTCCTCGGCGGCCTCGCCGGTGCGGGCCTCGGCCAGTTCCTCGGCCCGCCGGTCTGGGCGGCGTCGGCGGCCCTGGCCGTGTCCGTCGTGGCCGTCCTCCTGCTCGCGCTGCGCGACTGGAACCGGGCCGTGGACGACTGGTGGGCGCGGGCGGACCCGGAGGAGGCCGGCCGGATCATGCGGGAGATCCACGCCCTGGTCGTGACGACCGCCGTCCACGACTGGCTCTTCGCCGAGGTGCGGCACCACTGCGCGGCCGGAGCCGGTGCCGTTGCCCGGCTGCTCCGCGGTCTCGCGGAGACCGCCGACGCGTACGGCGGCGGAGCGCGGACGCAGGACCGGACGTCGGAATGGGGGACGGACCCGGTGCCGGAGTGGGGGACGGACCCGGTGTCGGAGTGGGGACCCGACCCGGAGCCGGAATGGGACGCGGGCCCGGTGCCGGGGTGGGGTCCGAACCGGGCTTCCTGGGCGGACGAACCGTCGCGGCCCGCGCCGGGCCCCGGTCCGTCCGGCGGCACCGACTCCGTCACGGGCGCCTGGAGTTGGGACGACTGGAGGGACGACGAGGAGGACGACGGCTGGTCGGACACGGGCGACGAGCCGCCGGTACGGAGGCCGGGCGCGCCCGCCGCCACACCGCCGCCGTCCCCACCCCGAGCCCCGTCGTCGTCGCCACGCCCTGCCCCGGCCCGGACGGTCTCCGCCGACGTGCCGGGCGCGGCCTTCTCCGCCGGTCCCGCCCCGGCGTGGCTGGAGCGGCGGTACGGGGACGGGGGACCCGCACTCGTCGACACGCTCCTCGGCGATCTGGTCGCCGGCACCGTCCTCCTCCTCGACGGGTGCTGGGCGGGCATCGAACGCGACCCCGGCGGCGCGGAGCACGCGGCGCAGGGGCAGCGGCTGGCGGAGCTCCTCGACGAGACCCGGATCCGGCTGGAGCGCGACGCCGCGGCCTCGCCGCCTCCTCCGTACGAAGGCCTCCGGGACCTCGGCGCGCTCACCTCGCTCGCCGCGTTCACCGACCGTTCCGAACGGCCCGACGCGGCCCGGCTCACCGGTGTCGCCCCGGACGCGGTCGCCCGGCTGCTGCTCGCCGAGGACGACCCCGGCGGCACGGTCGAGCTCTGCGGCCCCGAGCACCTGAGGCTGCTCTCCCACGACCCGCTCGCCGCCCGTCAGGTCCGCTTCGTGCCCGAGGCGATGCGGCGCGGCGCGGCGGGGGACGACATCTGGCGGGGCACCGCCGAGGACGTGGTGTGGACCGGTGCGGGACGGTACGCCGGCATCCTCCGTCTCGTACCGCTGCGCGCGGACGTCGTGCACACCGTCCGCGCCGAGGAGGCGGGAGAACCGTGACAGACCCGAACCACCCGAACCACCCGAACCACCCGAACCACCCGAACCACCCGAACGACGTGCACCAACCGAACGACCCGATCGATCCGAACGACGTGCACCATCCGATCGACCCGAACGACGTGAACGACGTGAACCATCCGGACGAACCCGGCCCGGACGCCGCGCGGAACCCGCTCAACCACCCGATCGATCCGCATCATCCGGATCACCTGAGGGAGCCCATGAGCCCCCCGCATCCGTATTACGAGGAGCTGGAGTTCCTCACCCCCCACGAGGAGCAGGTCCGCTTCACCGTCCGGTACGGCGACGACCGCCGGCCGCCCGGCAGGCCCGGCGTCCTCGCGCGCCGCGCCTCCCTGGGCACGGGATGGCCGGTCGTGCAGTTCCGGCTGGCCGCGTCCGCGCAGGTCGACCCCGGCGCGTACGGCCTGCTCGAACGCGAGGTGGAGGCCGCCGTCGCCCTCGAACGGCGGTACGGGGCCGAGAAGTTCGCGGCCGTGTTCGCCAGGATCGTCGGTTTCGACCTGACCGCGCCCGAGCCCTTCGTGCTGTACCGGCTGCCCCGCGGCCGCCCGCTCACCGAGTGGGCGGGCCGCCTCGGCCCCGAGGAGCAGGAGCGGATCATCGGCCAACTCGCCCTTTCCGTACGGCTCATGGGTGAGGCGGGGCTCGTGCACCGGGCCGTCGCACCCGACACCGTGCGGTGGGACGGCGCCCATGTGCGCCTCTGCGAGCCCTTCGCCGCGGTGCGCGCGGGGGAGACGCGCGAGCCGTTCGGCGGCGCGCCCTGGGCCTCGTCCGAGCAGCGCGAGGGGATCGGCGCGGCCGACCCGCGCGACGACCTGTGGTCCGTCGCCCAGCTCGGCTACTACCTTCTCTCCGGCCGTCCCTCCCGGGGCGACGGCCCTCCCGGGGACCTCGCCGACTACCGCCGTCTCGCCGCCCTCGCCCAGAGCGGCCTCTTCTCCCCGAGGGCGGCCGAACGACCCCGCCCCGCCGATCTCATGAGGCTCCTGAACGTCCGCGATCCGCTCGCCGCCGCCCTCGGCGCCGCCGACCCGCTCGCCCGGTGGCGTTCCGCGTACGACACCCAACTCGCCCGGAAGCGAGCGGCGTTCGAGAACGACCGGCTGGCGGGCGCGGAGCCGTACGCGTCACCCGCGTCGGACGCCGCAGAGGACCCCCGCTCCGCGCGCACCCTCTTCGACCGGATCCTCGGGGGCGGGGACGGATCCGGCCGCCCCGCCGACGCGTCCTCGCCGCTCGAAACCCCGCCGGTCGCGCCCTCGCGGAGCCGGATGTGCCCGCACTGCCTGCTCCCCGTCGAGTACGACGAACGCCTGCTCGTCACCATCGACGCCAAGGGCAACCGGATACCGCTCGACCTCAGCGCGGAGCGGCGCCCCGCCCACGTCGCCGACGCCCTCCGCAAGGCCTACCACCTCTGCCCGCACACGGTGGAGGGCGACGAGGAGCACGAACTCCCGGTCCCCTACCTCACCAACGGCGAGCCGCTCTCCGTCGCCCTCGTCGGCAGCTCCTCCGTCGGCAAGACCCACCTCCTCGCCGCGATGCTCGGCGAGATCGAGCTCGGCGGCCTCGCGCCGTACGGGCTGCGGAGCCGTCCGCTCAACCCCGAGGCGCACCGGACCTATCTGCGCGAGCGCGTGCAGAACCTTCAGCAGGGGCGGCAGTTGGGCCGTACCGGACAGCAGACCTTCGCCCGTTTCGCCGACGGGCTGCTCGTCTCCGCGGGTGGCGGGACGCCCCGGCCCGTCGTCTTCTTCGACCTCGCGGGCGAGGACCTCGCACAGGACGGCGAGGTGGCCCGCTTCCTCATGGGCGTCGACGCCTTCGTCTTCGTCCTGGACCCGCTGCGCGCCCTCCGCCTCGGCTCCCTCGATCCCGTACGGGAGCAGAGCGGGCTGCGCCGCCGCGACCTCGGCGACGAGGCCTTCGCCACCGTCCTCGACCGCATCCCGAGGCAGCGCGGTGGTCTCGTCGCGGCGCCGGCCGCGCTCGCCGTCAACAAGAGCGACCTCGTGCGCTTCGAACCGTCCGTCGACCGGTGGCTCGGCAGGGCCCTGCCCGGCCGCTTCGACCCCGCCGAGGCGCGGGACGAGAGCCGGGACGCGTACGCCTTCCTCGCCCAACACGCCAGCGCCGCCTGGCTCAAGCCCTTCGACGACTGCGCGAACTGCTCCCTGCACTTCGTCGCCGCGACCGGCGGGCAGGCACGCGGCGACCGCTTCCCGCACGGGGTCCGGCCGCGCCGGGTCCTGGCGCCCCTGCTGTCCCTGTTCGCCATGTGCGGGCTGCTGCCCGGGGCGGAGCCTACGGAGGGAATCGTCCGATGACACGGTCGGAGAACGAGGTCGACCAGATCGTCTTCCGCTGGGACAGCGAGAACTCCTCGGGCAGCACGGGCTTCGGCCCGGTGGCCTGGTCAGGGACCCGGGAGGAGGTGGAGACCCTCTTCCGGGTCTTCGGTCCCGCGCTCCGGGCGAGCGGTGACGAGACGAGGCCCGCCCTGATCCGGATCCAGCAGCGCGCGGGCGTGATGCTGGTCCGGCGCACCCCCTTCACGGACGCCGACGGCGGTTCGTCCGTGCTCTGCCACGCGCTCGTCGGCTCGCTCGCCCTCCTCGACCCCGCCGTCTGCCTCGGCCTCCACGCCTGGAACTGGGAGGGCGCGTCCGCCCCGCACCTCGCCGAGGCGCGCGGCCGGCTCCCGGTGGTGCGGGAGGAGGTCCTCGTACCGTCGACGGGCCGGGGGCAGGGAGAGCTCGACGAGACCCTTCCGTACGTCGCGGAGGAACTCACCGGAGCCGTCGCGGAGTTGCTGCGGCACCCCGACGACCGCTTCACCCTCCTCGACGAACGGGGCGACACCGCCTGCCCCGTGCTGTGGGGGCTGCACAGCATGTTCGGCGAACTCGTCGACCGCCGGTGGACCTTCGCCAGCCACGACACGGTCGAACTGCCCGCGCTGCGTTTCGTGTTCGTCGGCCGCTGGTCGGGAGCGGCGAGCCCCAACACCGGCCGCCGCCGCGTCGACCCGCGCGAGCGGACCGGCGACCGCGCGGAGGAGGTCGCGACCCGGCTCGTCCGCCACCACCTGCGGGGCGTGGCGGAGGGCGACGGACGCGAGTTCGCCGTCGGCAGCGCCCTCCACGAGGCCGCGTCCGCCCGCCGGGCCCTCCTCCTCGACACGGCGGCCCGCGCCGTGGACACCCTCGACGCCGGCACCCGCCGCAGCGGCCCGTCCCGTGACCCGCGCTTCCCGCCCACGGGGGAGACGCGGTTCGGGACCACGCCGCCGGATCCGCGACACCGGGCCGCACCGGAGACGGACTACCCGCCTGCGCCGGAGCCGCGGGGCAGGACCTATCCGGGGTACGGGGCCGAGCCGGGGTACGGGCCGGAGCGGGACTCGGGTTCGGGGTACAAGCCCGAGCGGGACTCGGGGTCGGGGTACGGCTCCGAGCGAGACCCGAGGCCGGGGCACAAGCCCGAGCGGGACCCTAGGCCGGGGTATGGGCCTGAGCGGGACTCGGGGCCGGGGTACGGGCCCGAGCGGGACCCGGAGGCGGGGTATCCGACCGTTTCCCCGGAGCCCCGGCGCTCCCCGGTCTCTCGGGACGCCGGCCGTACGCCGGACGTCCCTCCCGCACGCAAGCCTCCGGTCTCCCCGGACGCCGAGCGGTCGCCCGTACCCGCAGACGCGGGGCGTCCCCCGTCCTCTACGGAGCCCTGGAGCGGCGGCCGTCAGGACCCGCCCGCGCCCGGCCGTCCTCCCCAGGACCCGCCCCGGCGCGCGCCGGATCCGTACACGGACAGATCCCACGGGGAGACCCCCGGCGGAGCCGATCCCTGGGCCACGGAGGCCCCACCGCGCCGGCCCGACCGCGACCGCACCCCTGACCCCAAGCCCGAGCCAGACCCGGACCTCACCCCTGCCCCCATCCCAGCCCGCATCTCTACGCCGATCCCCACCCCGACCCCCGTTTCCACGCCCGACCCTGACCTCGAGCCGGATCCCGTACCCCTCCGATCCCACCCCACTCCGGACCGGGCGCCCGATCCGTACCCCCGCCCCGTCCTCCCGTCCGTCGGCGCCCAGTGGACCGGTCCGGACAACGGCGGCCGGCGCGGGTGGGTCGGGAAGCTGCGGGGCCGGGAGCGGGAGGCGGAGACCGGGCTCGTGCACCGGCTGCCGACCGCGTACGACGTGGACGAGGCCCGCGGCTTCGTCGAACGGGCGGGCAGCCGCGAGCTGCTCGAAGCACTGCGCCGCCCCCAGAAGTACGTCGTCGTCACGCTCCTCCTCGGGGAGATCGCCCGGCGCCTGCCGTCCTGGGAGCATCCGGCGTGCCGCGAGCTGTGCGAGGTGGTCCTCGGCCGGGAGCTCTGGGCGACCGCGTCGCCCGGCGAAGAGCACGACGCCACCGAGCCGCCCGAGGAGCAGCGCGCGTCCAACGCGGCCGCGCTGCACCGCTGGGCCGTCCGGCCGCTCCTCGGCGGCGGCGACGCCCCGGTCGGCACGGTCGCGGCCCTGTTGTCCCGGCTCCGTACGAGCCCCGCGCCGTCGGCCCGCGAGGCCTTCTGGCAGATCGTCGACGGCGACCGCCCCGGCCTGCCCGACGCGGTCTGGCTCACGCTCCTCAAGGAGGCGCACGGAGTGCGGCGCACCCCGCCGCCCCACCAACCGTCGTCGCCCTACCAACAGTCCTCGCCCCGCCCGCCGTCCTCGCCCCACCAACCCCCCTCGTCCTACCGGGCGTCGTCATCACCCCACCAAGCCCCGCCGCCCTACGAGTCCCCGCCGCCCCACCAGTCCCACCGGCCCGGTACCCCGCCCCGCCCAGCCCCCGACCCACCGCCGGACGGCGACCACGCCAACGGCTACACCCGCCGATTCCTGCTCCGCACCGCCGCCTTCCTCGGGGTGCTCGTCGCCCTGATCCTCATCGCCTCCGCACTGAAATGACGCGGCGGAGGTGACGCACGCAGAACCGCGGGTCCGAGGGTCCGAAAGACGGGCCCAGGCCGCCCGGCTCCGTCAGGATGGGCCCATGGGATTCCATGTCGATTCCGAGACCGGGCGGCTGCGCCGCGTCATCCTCCACCGCCCCGATCTGGAGCTGAAGAGGCTCACGCCGTCCAACAAGGACGCCCTCCTCTTCGACGACGTGCTCTGGGTGCGCAGGGCCCGCCAGGAGCACGACGGCTTCGCCGACGTGCTGCGCGACCGCGGGGTCGAGGTGCATCTCTTCGGCGACCTGCTGCGGGAGGCCCTGGAGGTGCCGGCGGCCCGCGCGCTGGTCCTGGACCGGGTCTTCGACGAGAAGGAGTACGGGCCGCTGGCCGCCGACCACCTGCGCGCCGCGTTCGACTCGCTGGACGCCGGGGCGCTCGGCGAGGCGCTCGTCGGCGGCATGACGAAGCGGGAGTTCCTGGCGGCGCACCGGGAGCCGACGTCGGTCCGCTTCCACGCCCTCGACCTGGACGACTTCGTCCTCGGGCCGCTGCCGAACCACCTCTTCACCCGGGACACCTCGGCCTGGATCTACGACGGCGTCTCGATCAACGCGATGCGCTGGCCGGCCCGGCAGCGCGAGACGGTGCACTTCGAGGCGATCTACGGGCACCACCCGCTCTTCACCGGTCCCGAGGCGGGCTCCTTCCACCACTGGTCGGAGGGGCAGCGGGACTACCCGTCGACGATCGAGGGCGGGGACGTCCTCGTCATCGGCAACGGCGCCGTGCTCATCGGGATGAGCGAGCGCACCACCCCGCAGGCGGTGGAGATGCTGGCCCGGGGCCTGTTCGCGGCCGGTTCGGCGCGCACGATCGTCGCGCTCGACATGCCGAAGCGGCGCGCGTTCATGCACCTGGACACGGTGATGACGATGGTCGACCAGGACACGTTCACGCAGTACGCGGGGCTCGGCATGCTGCGCTCGTACACGATCGAACCGGGCGACGCGGGCCAGTCCCTGCGGGTGACCGACCATCCGCCGGAGCACATGCACAGCGCCATCGCCGCGGCCCTGGGGCTCCAGGACATCCGGGTCCTGACGGCGACACAGGACGTGCACGCGGCGGAGCGCGAGCAGTGGGACGACGGGTGCAACGTGCTCGCCGTGGAGCCGGGGGTGGTCGTGGCGTACGAGCGGAACGTCACCACGAACACGCATCTGCGCAAGCAGGGCATCGAGGTGATCGAGATCCCGGGGAGCGAGCTGGGCCGGGGGAGGGGCGGCCCGCGCTGTATGAGCTGCCCGGTGGAGCGGGACGCGACCTGAGCGGTCCGCGGGTCTCCGCCGAGGGAGGGGCTGTATATAAATGTTGATGTTCGTATAGACTTCCAGAGTCCGCGACCGCCACACCGCCGCCGTCCCCTCGACCCGTACCCCCAGGAGAGCGTCCCATGGCCACAGACCTCATCGGCCGCCACTTCCTCAAGGAGCTGGACTTCACCGCCGAGGAGTTCCGCGGTCTGATCGCGCTCTCCGCCGAGCTCAAGGCCGCCAAGAAGGCGGGCACCGAGGTCCAGCGGCTGCGCGGCACGAACATCGCGCTCATCTTCGAGAAGACCTCCACGCGCACCCGCTGCGCCTTCGAGGTCGCCGCCGCGGACCAGGGCGCCTCCACCACCTACCTGGACCCCTCGGGCTCCCAGATGGGCCACAAGGAGTCGGTCAAGGACACCGCCCGCGTCCTCGGCCGGATGTTCGACGGCATCGAGTACCGGGGCGACAGCCAGACCGCCGTCGAGGAGCTCGCCGCCTTCGCGGGAGTCCCCGTCTTCAACGGCCTCACCGACGACTGGCACCCCACCCAGATGCTCGCCGACGTGCTCACCATGACCGAGCACACCGACAAGCCGCTCGACGGGATCGCCTTCGCCTACCTCGGCGACGCCCGCTTCAACATGGGCAACTCCTACCTGGTCACCGGCGCCCTGCTCGGCATGGACGTGCGGATCGTCGCCCCGGAGGCCTACTGGCCGGCCGAGGGGATCGTCGCCGCGGCCCGCAAGCTCGCCGAGGCGAGCGGCGCCACGATCACCCTCACCGAGTCCGTCGCGGACGGGGTCCGCGGCGCCGACTTCGTGGCCACCGACGTCTGGGTCTCGATGGGCGAGCCCAAGGAGGTCTGGGACGAGCGGATCGCCGCCCTCTCCCCGTACTCCGTGACCATGGACGTGCTGCGGGCCACCGGGAACCCGGACGTGAAGTTCCTGCACTGCCTGCCGGCCTTCCACGACCTCGGCACGGCCGTCGGCCGCGACATCCACGCCCGGCACGGACTGACCGAGCTGGAGGTCTCCGACGAGGTCTTCGAGTCGGCGCACTCGGTCGTCTTCGACGAGGCCGAGAACCGGATGCACACGATCAAGGCGGTCCTGGTGGCGACGATGGCGGGTCCCGCCGAGACGACTCAGGCATAGCTTTACGCCCGATTGGGTGAATATGCGTGGTGCGGCTTACGATCGCATCCTTCAGGGGGGTTCGGGCGTGCATGCCCGAACCCCCCTAGGGCTTGTCCGGCTCTGATCCGCCGGGCAAGCCCTCACGCATGCATGCACCATCAGAGATGTGAGACCCCCCGCATGACCCCGTCCGCCTCGCGGATCAAGTCCCCGCAGCAGCTCATCGCCGAATCCGGCGCCGACCTCGAAGGCCACGGCCTCAAGCGCACCATGGGCCTCTTCCAGCTCGTGTGCTTCGGCGTCGGCGCGATCGTCGGCACCGGCATCTTCGTCGGTCTCTCCGACAGCGTCGCGGAGGCGGGCCCCGCGGTCGTGATCTCCTTCGTGCTCGCCGCGATCACCTGCATCTTCACCGCCTTCTCCTTCGCGGAGCTGGGCAGCGCGATCCCGGTCTCGGGCTCCTCGTACTCCTTCGCCTACGCGAGCCTCGGCGAGCGGACCGCCTTCCTCGTCGGCTGGTGCCTGCTCCTGGAGTACGGCGTCTCCGTCTCGGCGGTCGCGGTCGGCTGGAGCCAGTACCTCAACGAGCTCCTCGACAGCCTGTTCGGCTGGCAGCTGCCCGCCGCGCTCTCCGCGGGACCCGCGGACGGCGGAGTGGTCAACCTGCCCGCCGTGGTCGTCGTCATGCTCGCCGCCACCCTGCTCGTGCGGGGGGTCAGGGAGAGCGCCCGGGCCACCGCCGCCATGGCCGTCCTCAAGATCGGCATCCTCGTCGTCTTCTGCGTGATCGGCTTCTCCGCCTTCGAGGACGGCAACCTCTCGCCGTTCACGAACGGCGCCGGCGGCATCACCGCGGGCGCCTCGGTGGCCTTCTTCTCGTACATCGGCTTCGACGCGATCACCACGGCCGGCGAGGAGGTGAAGAACCCGCGCCGGAACATCCCGATCGCGATCCTCATCTGCATCGGGCTCGTCACCCTGCTCTACTGCTCCGTCGCGCTCGCCGCGATCGGGGCCCTCGGCGCCGACGCCGTCGCCGACCGGCCCGCCGCGCTCTCGCTCGTCGTCGACCAGGTCACCGGCTCCTCGGTCGGCGGCGGAGTCATCGCCTTCGGCGCGGTCGTCGCCATCGCGTCCGTCGTCCTCGCGGTGATGTACGGGCAGACCCGCATCCTGATGTCGATGTCCCGCGACGGTCTGATGCCCCGGGTCTTCGAGCGGGTCTCGCCGCGGACCTCGACGCCGGTGGCCAACACCTGGATCGTCGCCGGCGTCTTCGCCGTCCCGGCGGCCTTCGCCTCGCTCGACGTGGTCGTCAACCTGACCACGATCGGCACGCTCGCCGTCATGGCGGTCGTCAATCTCGCGGTGATCGTGCTGCGCCGCCGCGATCCGGCGCTGCGGCGGTCCTTCCGGGTGCCGCTCTACCCGTTGAGCCCGGTGCTGGGAATGGGATTCTGCCTCTATCTGATCTGGGGCACCGGCTGGACGACGTGGGTGCAGTTCGCGGTCTTCCTGGCGGGCGGAGCGCTCGTGTACGCGCTCTACGGGCGCCGCCACTCGCGGCTCGTCACCGCGTCGGAGGACGGCGCTGGGCCGGTATCCCGGGGAGCGTGAACCACACCGCCTTGCCGTGCGCGGTCTCGCGGTGGCCGCAGTCGCTGCTGAGCGCGCGGATCAGGAGGAGGCCCCGGCCGTGCTCCTGCCAGGGGTCGACCTCGACGTCGGGGTCGGGGCGGTCGAGTGCGCCGGGGCGCGCCGGCTCGGAGTCGTGGACCTCGATCTGACAGCCGCCCGGCGCGGCGAGCAGCTCGACGACCAGCTCGATCGGGCCCTCTCCCGCGGTGTGCTCGACGGCGTTGGCGACGAGCTCGGCGGTGAGCAGCTCGGCCGTGTCCCCGTCGGGGAGGTCGGCGGCGCCGGGGTCGATGTCGTGGAGCGCGGTACGGATCAGGGCGCGGGCGATCGGTACGGCGGCGGTCGTGTGGGGCAGCCGGATGCGCCAGGAGGTGGCGAGCCCGGTGGGTCCGGTGGGACTGGTGGGGCCGGTGGGACTTGCGGGGCCGGTGGTGGGTCCGGCAGGGTCAGCAGGGTCGGTGGCTTCGGGCATGGGTGGCAGGGCTCCCTTCACCGAGGGGCGACAGAGTGGGCGAGTGGGGCGGGGGTATCCCTAGACGTCCTGGTTTCAACCTTACGAGGTGCAAAATCCGGTTCCCAGAGCACCCCTCCCCGCTCGGTAGGGACTTCGGTCACGTCTCTCCAGGGACCTTCCGGGGTCCGATCGCACACCTCCTTTATCCCGTTCCGCGCACGCCTTTATCGCGTCCTCGTGACGACAGTCACAGTACGGTGATACCCTCCGAGCGGAGAAAGGAGGCCGTTCCGGATGAGCCCCTTTACCGGATCCGCGACCCGCACCGAACGCTGGCGGCACCTGCGCCTGGACCTCGACGAGGGCGTCGCCACCGTGACCCTCGCGCGCCCCGCGAAGCTCAACGCCCTCACCTTCGGTGCCTACGCCGACCTGCGCGACCTGCTCGCCGAGCTCTCCCGCGAGCGGACCGTCCGCGCCCTCGTCCTCGGCGGCGAGGGGCGCGGCTTCTGCTCGGGCGGTGACGTCGACGAGATCATCGGCGCCACCCTCTCCCTCGACACCGCGCGGATCCTCGACTTCAACCGGATGACCGGTCAGGTCGTCCGGGCGCTCCGCGAGTGCCCCTTCCCGGTCGTCGCCGCGCTCCACGGCGTCGCGGCCGGCGCCGGGGCCGTCCTCGCCCTCGCCGCCGACTTCCGGATCGCCGACCCCACCACCCGCTTCGCCTTCCTCTTCACCCGGGTCGGCCTCTCCGGGGGCGACATGGGTGCGGCCTACCTGCTGCCCCGGGTCGTCGGGCTCGGCCACGCCACCCGCCTCCTCATGCTCGGCGAGCCGGTCCACGCCGCCGAGGCCGAGCGCATCGGCCTGCTGAGCGAGCTGGCCGAGGAGGGCGCCGCCGACACCCGCGCCGCCGCCCTCGCCCGCCGCCTCGCCGACGGCCCCGCGCTCGCCCTCGCCCAGACCAAGGCCCTGCTCACCGCCGAGCTGGACATGCCGCTCGCGGCCTCGATCGAGCTGGACGCGGCGACGCAGGCCCTCCTGATGCACGGCGAGGACTACGCCGAGTTCCACGCCGCCTTCACGGAGAAGCGCCCCCCGAAATGGCAGGGCCGCTAGCCATGGCCGCCCCCCGGGCCGCTCGGCCCGCGCGGACCGCCGGGTGGCCCGGGCGGATCGCCGTCATCGGCGGCGGCCCCGGCGGCCTCTACGCCGCCGCCCTCCTCAAACGGCTCGACCCCGCCCGCGAGGTCACCGTCTGGGAGCGGAACGCGCCCTCCGACACCTTCGGCTTCGGCGTCGTCCTCTCCGACGAGACCCTCGGCGGCATCCGGGACGCCGACCCCGCCGTGTACGAGGCGCTCCGCCGCGAGCTCGTCCGCTGGGACGACATCGACGTCGTCCACCGGGGCCACCGCACGACCTCCACCGGCCACGGCTTCGCCGCCCTCGGCCGCCGCCGTCTCCTGGAGCTCCTGCACGCCCGCTGCGCCGAGCTCGGCGTACGGCTCCGCTTCCGTACCGAGGCCCCGCCCGCCGCCGTGCTCGCGGCCTCCCACGACCTCGTCGTCGCCGCCGACGGAGTCCACAGCCGCACCCGCGAGGCCCACGCCGATCACTTCCGCCCCACCATCACCACCCACCGCTGCCGCTACATCTGGCTCGCCGCGGACTTCCCCTTCGAGGCCTTCCGCTTCGAGACCGCCGAGACCGAACACGGCGTGATGCAGCTCCACGCCTACCCCTTCTCCGCGGACTCCTCCACCGTCATCGTCGAGATGCGCGAGGAGGTCTGGCGGGCCGCGGGCTTCCACGAACTCGACGAGGCCGAGTCCACCGCCCGCTGCGCCAAGATCTTCGCCGAGGCACTCGGCGGCCGGGAGCTGCGCTCCCACCGCTCCGCCTGGACCGCGTTCCGTACGGTCGTCAACGAGCGCTGGTCGTACGGCAACACCGTCCTCATCGGCGACGCCGCCCACACCGCGCACTTCTCCATCGGCTCCGGCACCAAACTCGCCGTCGAGGACGCCCTCGCCCTCGCCACGCACCTCACCGAGCACGGCGCCCTCGCCGAACACGCCACCGATGCGGGGTCCGAACACGACCCCCTGACCGAGGCGTTGGCCGCCTACGAGGCCGAGCGCCGTCCCGTCGTCGCGTCCACCCAGCGCGCCGCAGCCGCCAGCCTCCGCTGGTTCGAGGAGCTCGCCGGCCACGTCGACCGGCCGCCCCGCCGCTTCGCCTTCGACCTCCTCACCCGCAGCCGCCGCGTCACCCACGCCAACCTGCGACTGCGCGACCCGGCCTTCACCACGGCCGTCGAGGACGACTTCGGCTGCCCGCCCGGGACCCCGCCCATGTTCACCCCCTTCCGGCTGCGCGGCCTGACCCTCCGCAACCGCGTCGTCGTCTCGCCCATGGACATGTACGTCGCCGAGGGCGGTGTCCCCGGCGACTTCCACCTCGTCCACCTGGGCGCCAGGGCGCTCGGCGGCGCCGGACTCGTGATGACCGAGATGGTGTGCGTGAGCCCCGAAGGCCGCATCACCCCCGGCTGCGCCGGCCTGTGGACCGACGAACAGGCCGACGCCTGGGCCCGGATCACCGCCTTCGTCCACGCGCAGGCACCCGGCACCGCGATCGGCGTCCAGCTCGGCCACTCCGGCCGCAAGGGCTCCACGCGGCGCATGTGGGAGGGCATCGACCAGCCGCTGCCGGAGGGCAACTGGCCGCTCGTCGCCGCCTCACCCCTCCCGTACAGGGTGGGCGTCAACCAGGCCCCGCGCTCCCTCGACCGCGCCGGACTCGCCGCCGTACGCGAGGAGTTCACCGCAGCCGCCCGGCGCGCCGCCCGCTGCGACTTCGACCTCCTCGAACTCCACTGCGCCCACGGCTACTTGCTCTCCGGCTTCCTCTCCCCTCTCACCAACCACCGCACCGACGCCTACGGCGGCACCCTCGAAGGCCGGCTGCGCTTCCCGCTCGAAGTCTTCGACGCCGTACGGGAGGTGTGGCCCGAGGACCGCCCCATGACCGTGCGCGTCTCGGCGACCGACTGGGCCGAGGGCGGCACGAGCACCGAGGACGCCCTCGCCGTCGCCCGCGCCTTCGCCGCCCACGGAGCCGACGCCATCGACGTCTCCACCGGCCAGGTCGTCCCCGACGAGCGCCCCGAGTACGGCCGCTCCTACCAGACCCCGTACGCCGACCGGATACGCAACGCGATCGGAGTCCCCGTCGTCGCCGTCGGCGCGATCTCCTCCTGGGACGACGTCAACTCCCTTCTCCTCGCGGGCCGGGCCGACCTCTGCGCCCTCGCCCGCCCGCACCTCTACGACCCGCACTGGACGCTCCACGCGGCGGCCGAGCAGGGCTACGAGGGCCCGGCCGCACCCTGGCCGGCCCCGTACCGCGCGGGCAGCCGCCCGCCCCCGACGGGCCGCCGCGAGTAGGACCAAACTCAAACCCCCTCGCCCGTAGACGCTCGCGTATGCGGCTGCGACGCGAAATCATGGTCCACGGCACCCTCCACCCAGTTGAATGGGGACATGACACAAAACAGGGGCGGGAAAGGTGCCGGGGCGGTCCTCGGTGCGGCGGCGGTGGCGAGCGGACTGGTCGCGGGGTTGTTGTTCGCGTACGTCTGCTCGGTGATGCCGGCGCTGGCGCGCAGCGACGACCGGGTCTTCGTCGAGGTGATGCGGAACATCAACGAAGTGATCCAGAACCCGCTCTTCTTCGCCGTGTTCCTCGGGGCGCCGATCCTCGCGGCGGTGGCCGCCTGGCAGCACCGTGCCACCGGCGCGCGGGGCTGGACGCTCGCCGCTTTCGTCCTCTCCCTCGGGGTCTTCCTCGTCACCACGGCGGGGAACGTTCCCCTCAACGCCGCCCTGGCCACCGCCCAGGACCCGGTCGCCGCCCGTGCGGCCTTCGAGGACCCCTGGGTGACGTGGAACGTGGTCCGCACCCTCCTGGCCACGGCCGGACTCGCCTGCCTGGTACGGGCGCTGATGGTGAGGACCACGGCCCGGGGCTAGAGGGTGTCCGGCTCGCTCACGCGTACGGAGCTGCGACTAGGCTCGTCCGCATGCTGAACACCCTTCCGTTCGACGACCTTCTGCGCTCCACCGTGGGCATCCCCCAGCGGAGCGAGCTCCTGGACAGCAGTCCGCGGTCACGGGTGTGGCGGGTCCGGCTGGCCGACGGGAGCCGGGTGATCGTCAAGCAGGTCACCGACGAGGGGGACGAGGGCGCCGACGCGGACACGCGCTTCGCGCGGGAGGTCGCCGGCCTGCGCCTGGCAGGGCGGGCGAGCGGGCCCGCCGTGGCCCCCGCGGTGCTCGCCACCGACCCGTCCTCGCGGGTGATGGTCCTGGAGCACCTGGACGACCTCGGCAGGACGGACGACTGGATGCCGGGGTACGCCGAGGCGCTCGCCCGGCTGCACGCCCTGACCGGCCCCGCCGACGCCGGCGCGCTCCCGGCCTGGTCGGGGCCCACGGCCGCCGACGCGGAGTCCTTCCTCGCGCTGGCCCGGGCGCTCGACGTGCCCGTCCCGGCCGAGGTGCCCGGCGAACTCGCCGCCCTCCTCGACCGGTTGGACCCCGCCCCGCACCACGCGCTGCTGCACGGCGACCCCTGCCCCGGCAACGACCTGCGCGGAGCCGACGGCGTCCGGTTCGTCGACTTCGAACGGGCCGCGCTCGGCAACGGACTGGTCGAACTCGCCTACTTCCGCATCGCCTTCCCCACCTGCTGGTGCGCGCTGTCCGTCGCCACGGCCCCGCTCGCGGAGGTCGAGGACGTCTACCGGACCACCTGGCGCGGCCTCACCGGCAGGGACGTGCCCGGCGACCTCGCCGACGTGTGCGCCGGCTGGCTGATCCAGGGCGACGCGCTCGTCGAGCGGGCCCACCGGGGGACGGTCGACCAGCTCGCCCGGGTACCCACCGAGGACTTCGAGTGGGGCAACGCCTCCGCCCGCGAGCGGCTCGTCCACCGCCTCGGCGTGGTCGCCGACATGACCCGCGACCACGACCACCTGCACGCGTTGGGCCGCCTCAGCTCCACCCTGGCCCTGCGCCTGCTGGAGAGCCGGCCGAAACCGCGGCCCCTGCCCTCGCACGACACCCGCCCTTGGTTCTAGTCGGGACCGGTCGGTACTAGGAGGGGGCGTCCCCGGCGACGAACGGCCGCACGAACTCCGCGCCCCGGTCCCACAGCAGCTCGTGGAGGGCCGTGAAGACCTCCGCCGAGCGGCGGCCCGGCCAGTCGTCGGGCAGCAGCTCCGCCGGCAGCACCGGGTCCGCGTACGGCAGGCGCCGCCAGGAGTCCAGGACCAGCAGATACGCCCGGTAGGCGTCCTCCGGGCCGCCCGGTGCCGACCGCCAGGCCCGCAGGACCGGCTCGTGGGCCGCGAGGAACTCCTCGTGCAGCCCCGCGATCGCCGGCAGGTCCCACCAGCGGGCCACCGCCTCGGCCGTCGCCGCGTACCCCAGGTGCTCGCCCCGGAAGAGGTCCACGTACGTCGAGAGCTCCAGCCGCTCCAGGGCGTTCCGCGTCTCCTCGTACAGCCGGGCCGGCGCGATCCAGACACCCGGCGCCGCCGAGCCGAAACCCAGCCGGGCGAGCCGGGAGCGCAGGAGGTGCCGCTTGTGCCGCTCGGCCTCGGGGACCGAGAAGACGGCCAGGACCCAGCCGTCGGACAGCTTCGGCTCCGTACGGGCGTAGATCCGGCGGTCGCCGTCGTCGAGGAGCCGCCGGGCGTCCTCCGACAGGGCGTACCCGGCGGCCCCGTCCGCCGTCCGGCGCGGCAGTAGCAGCCCGCGCCGCTTCAGCCGCGACACCGAGGAGCGCACCGAGGGCGCGTCCACGCCGAGCCCGCCGAGGAGCCGGATCAGCGCGGCCACGGGCATGGGGGAGTCGTCGGGCCCACGGCCGTACGCGCCGTAGAGGGAGACGATCAGGGATCGGGGAGTGTGCTGCTCGGCCACGTGATCACTTTAGGGGGTGGTCCGGACGTGCCCGGTGCCGGATCAGACCGGGTCGCGGAGCCGGAAGCGCTGGAGCTTGCCCGTCGCCGTGCGCGGCAGCGCGTCGAGGAAGACGATCTCGCGGGGCGACTTGTACGGGGCGAGTCGGGCGCGGACGAAGGCCCGCAGCGCGGCGGCCGTGACGGAATCGCGCGGCACCCCGTCCCGTACGACCGTGTACGCCACGACGACCTGGCCGCGCAGCTCGTCGGGGCGGCCGACGACCGCCGTCTCGACCACGTCGGGGTGGTCGAGGAGCACCTCCTCGACCTGGGGCCCCGCGATGTTGTACCCGGCCGAGATGATCATGTCGTCGGCCCGGGAGACGTAGCGGAACCAGCCGTCGGGCCGGCGGACGTACGTGTCGCCCGTGACGTTCCAGCCGTCCCGTACGTACTCGGCCTGGCGCGGATCGGCCAGATAGCGGCAGCCCACCGGGCCGCGCACGGCGAGCAGCCCCTCCTCGCCGTCCGGGACCTCCTTCCCGTCCCGGTCCACGATCCTGGCCTGCCAGCCCGGCACCGGGCGGCCCGTGGTGCCGGGGCGGATGTCGCCGTCGGCGGCGGAGATGAAGATGTGCAGGAGCTCGGTCGCGCCGATGCCGTTGATCAGGCGCAGCCCCGTGCGGCCGTACCAGGCGGTCCAGGTCGCCTCCGGCAGGTTCTCGCCGGCGGAGACGCAGCGCCGCAGCGAGGTGATGTCGGGGGCGGCGCCGGCCCCCAGCTCGTCGAGCATGACGCGGTAGGCGGTCGGGGCGGTGAAGAGCACCGAGACCCGGTGCCGCTCGATCGCCGCGAGCAGCTGCTTGGGCCCGGCCTGTTCGAGCAGGACCGCGCTCGCCCCGGCCCGCAGGGGGAAGACGACGAGCCCGCCGAGGCCGAACGTGAAGGCGAGCGGCGGCGAACCGGCGAAGACGTCGTCGGGCAGCGGGCGCAGGACGTGCGCGGAGAAGGTGTCGGCGACGGCGAGGACGTCCCGGTGGAAGTGGACGCAGCCCTTGGGCTGCCCGGTGGTGCCGGAGGTGAAGGCGATGAGCGCCACGTCGTCGGCGGCGGTCGCCACCGCCTCGTACGGGCCGGGGCGGCGGGCGGCGAGGGCCAGCAGGTCCTCGGGGCCGTCCCCGCCGAAGGGGGTGACGCGGAGGCCCGGGATCCGGGCGGCGAGGAGCTCGTCGAGGGAGTGGGCGTCGCAGAGGGCGTGGGTGCAGCGGGCCGCGTCCGCCATCACGGCCAGCTCGGGGGCGCGCTGCTGCGCCAGGACGGTGACGGCGACGGCACCGGCCTTCATCACGGCGAGCCAGCAGGCGGCGAGCCAGGGGGTGGTGGGGCCGCGCAGGAGCACCCGGTTGCCGGGGCGGACCCGGAGGTCGGTGGTGAGGACGTGGGCGATGCGGTCGACGCGGTCCTGGAGCTCTCCGTAGCTCCAGACCAGGCCCTCGCCGTCGTGGAAGGCGGGCCGGTCCGTGCCGAATCGTTCCACCGTGCGGTCGAGGAGCTCCGCCCCGCAGTTGAGCCGGTCGGGGTAGGTGAGCTCCGGCAGCTCGAAGACGAGTCGCGGCCACCGCTCCGGCGGGGGCAGGCCGTCGCGGGCGAAGGTGTCGAGGTGGGCCGAGGGTGTCAGCTCCATGAGTCCGTCCCCCTGTCGTGGTGGGGTCGCTCAACGCCCCACGAGCGTATCGTGTTGGTGACGACAGTCAACGGTTCGCGACAAGGGTGCCGATCGGCGTAGGGAAAGGCGTACCGGGCGGCGCAGGAACGAAGGCGCCGGGTGGTGCACGGACGGTCGTGCCGAGCGGCGTACGGACGAAGGCGCCGGGCGGTGCACGGACAGGCGTGCCGGGCGGCGTACGGACGAAGGCGCCGAGTGGTGCACGGACAGTCGTGCCGGGCGGCGTACGGACGAAGGCGCCGGAGGGCGCACGGACGAAGGCGCCGGACGGCGCCGGGACAAGGGCGCCGGAGGGCGTCGGAGAGGGCCCACATGCCCGCATTCTCGCTCGATCCGGCACAGATCACCTGGTGTGCGGAGCTCCGCGAGCTCGCCGCCGACCGTCTCGCGCCGCTCGCCGCGAAGGGCGAGCCCGGCCGCGTCAACCGCCCCCTGGTCGCCGCCCTCGGCGAACTCGGCCTCCTCGCCCGCCTCTTCGACGCCGGCGCCCTCGACCTCTGCCTCCTGCGCGAATCCCTCGCCCAGACCTGCACCGAGGCCGAGACCGCCCTTGCCCTCCAGGGCCTCGGCACCCACCCGGTCGCCGCCTTCGGCACCCCCGCGCAGCGCGCCCGCTGGCTCCCCGAGGCCACCGCGGGACGGGCCGTCGCGGCCTTCGCGCTCTCCGAGCCCGGCGCGGGCTCCGACGCCGCCGCGCTCGCCCTCGACGCCGTCCCCGACGGGAACGGCGGCTGGCGCCTGCACGGCGAGAAACGCTGGATCTCCAACGCCCCCGAGGCCGACTTCGCCACCGTCTTCGCCCGCACCACCCGCGGCGCGGGCGCCCGCGGCGTCACCGCCTTCCTCGTCCCCGCCGACCGCCCCGGACTCGGCGGCGAGTCCCTCGACATGCTCTCTCCGCACGCCCTCGGCACCCTCACCTTCGACGGTGTCCCCGTCGGCCCCGAGGACCTCCTCGGCGAACCGGACGGGGGCTTCCGGGTCGCCATGCACACCCTCAACCTCTTCCGGCCCAGCGTCGGGGCCTTCGCCGTCGGCATGGCCCAGGCCGCCCTCGACGCCGCCGTCGCCCACACCGCCGCCCGCCCCGCCTTCGGCGGCGTCCTCGCCGACCTCCAGGCCGTCTCCCACCGGATCGCCGAGATGGCCACCCGCACGGAGGCCGCCCGCCTCCTCGTCTACGCGGCGGCCACCGCGTACGACAGCGGCGACCCGGACGTGCCCCGGCGCTCGGCCATGGCGAAGCTCCTCGCCACCGAGACCGCGCAGTACGTCGTCGACGCCGCCGTACAGGTACACGGCGCCGCCGCCCTGCAACGCGGCCACCTGCTGGAACACCTCTACCGAGAGGTGCGCGCACCCCGGATCTACGAGGGGGCCACGGAGGTCCAGCGCGCGATCATCGCCAAGGAGTTGTACGCTGCCCACGCGCGGCGCCCCGAGGCCGCGCTTCCCGGGAAGGCGGTTTCCGCATGAGCCTCCACCGCCACAACCCGGCCGAACTCGCCCCGCCCGCAGGCTTCTCCCACGCCGTCACCGCCACCGGAACCCGCCTGGTCTTCCTCGCGGGCCAGACCGCGCTCGACACCGAGGGGAAGGTCGTAGGGGACACCCTCCCCGAGCAGTTCGCCACCGCCCTCGGCAATCTGCTCACCGCCCTCCGGCACGCCGGCGGCACCCCCGCCGACCTCGCGCGCGTCACCGTCTACACCACCGACGTCGACGACTACCGCGCCCACGCCGTCGAACTCGGCAGGACTTGGCGCCGGTTGGCGGGCCGGGACTACCCGGCGATGGCCGTCATCGGAGTCGTACGCCTCTGGGACGAACAGGCGCGGGTGGAGCTGGACGGCTTCGCCGTCCTGGACGAGCCCGCCCCCCTCTGACCGACCGACGGCAGCGCCGTTGATCAACTGGTCACCCATGCGGACCGGGCTTAGTGTCGAAAGGTGGACTGACCGGCCCACGGCCCCTCCGTGGAGGGCGCGATGCGCCATGAGAAGCCATGAGTAGCCATGACCAGTGACCCGAAGCCGACGACCTCGACCGCGACCTCCCCGCGCAAGCGCGACGGGGACGGCAAGGGCATCGCCCTCTTCGTGATCGCCTCCTGTCAGCTGATGGTGGTCCTCGACATCACCATCGTGAACATCGCCCTGCCCGACATCCAGCAGTCCCTGGACTTCTCGACCACCAGCCTCTCCTGGGTCGTGAACGCCTACACGCTGACCTTCGGCGGACTGCTGCTCCTCGGCGGACGCGCGGGCGACATCCTCGGACGACGCAGGACCTTCATCTTCGGCGTCCTGCTCTTCGGATTCGCCTCCCTGCTCGCGGGGTTCGCCCAGAGCGACTGGCAACTCCTCGCCGCCCGTGCGCTCCAGGGCGTCGGCGGCGCGATCGCCTCACCGACCTCCCTCTCGCTGATCTCCACGACCTTCGAAGAAGGCCCCGAACGCAACCGTGCCTTCGGCGTGTTCGCGGGCGTGTCGGCGGGCGGCGGCGCCATCGGCCTGCTCGCCGGCGGCATCCTCGTCGAATGGCTCGACTGGCGCTGGATCTTCTTCGTGAACGTGCCGATCGCCCTGATGATCGCCTTCCTGACACCCCGGCACGTCAAGGAATCCGCGCGCCAGCCCGGCCACTTCGACGTGACCGGCGCGCTCACCTCGACGCTCGGCATGGTGGCGCTGGTCTACGGATTCATCCGCGCCGCACAGGAAGGCTGGCGCGATCCGTACACGATCGCCTCCTTCGTCGCCGCGGTCGTCCTGCTCGTCACCTTCGTCCTGGTGGAGCGGCGCTCCCGGCAGCCGATCACCCCGCTGCACATGTTCGCCGACCGCAACCGCGCCGGCACCTACGGCATCATGCTCTGCCTCGCGGCCGCGATCTTCGGCATGTTCTTCTTCCTCACGCTCTTCGTGCAGACCGTCCTGGACTTCAGCCCGCTCCAAGCCGGCCTCGCCTTCCTCCCGGTGAGCGCCGTCATCGCGGTCGCCGCCGGCATCACGTCCCAACTCCTGCCCAAGTTCGGCCCGAAGCCCTTCATGGTGGTGGGTTCGCTCTGCCTGGCGGCCGGCCTCTCCTGGCTCACCCTCACCAACATCGACTCGACGTACCTGGGTTCGATCCTCGGTCCGATGCTGGTCTTCAGCTTCGGCATGGGCTTCATGTTCGTCTCGCTGACCCTGATGGCCCTCTCCAACGTCCGCGCCCAGGACACCGGAGCCGCCTCCGGCCTGCTCAACGCGACCCAGCAGGTGGGCGGTTCGCTGGGCCTCTCCATCCTGGTCACGGTCTTCGGCACGGTCAGCCGCAACGAGGCGGACGACCAGGTCCCGGCCTTCCTCGCCCAGGCGACCCCGCTGCAGAAGGCCCAGTTCGCCGAAACCGGCCAACTGCCCCCGCCCTGGAGCGACGAGGTCCTCACCGCCGGAGTCTCGGCCGGCTTCATCGTGGCGGCCGTCTTCGCGGTCCTCGCCCTCGTGATCGCTCTCGTCGCCATCCAGGTCCGCCCCTCGGACATCGAACGCCTCAAGGGCGGCGGAGTGGTGCCGGGCGCCTGAGCGGAACGAGCACAAGGGAGAGAACCGTGCGCATCGGTGTCCTGCTCCTCTCCGTCGAGGACAAGCCTCGCCAGACCACCTTCACCGTCGCATGGGCCAGGAAGGCCGTCGCCGAGGTCGCCGCCTTCTTTCACGCCCAGTCCGGCGGACGCGTCTCCCCGACCTTCGAGGTGAAGGACTGGCAGGAGGCCCCCTTCACCGCCGCCGAGTGGCACGCCCTCGGCACGGGCGCCGCCCAGGCCGTCGCCGATGCCCTCGGCTTCAGCCTCGCCTCGTACGACCACGTCGTCGCCGTGATCGACGAACCGGCCTCCGACTGGGGCACCACCCCCGGTACCACCACCTTCATCGCCGCCAAGCGCTTCAGCCCGTCGCTCCTCTGCCACGAGCTCGGCCACCGCTTCAAGGCCGCGGACGCCTGGGCGGAGGTGAACGGCGTCATGACGCGCTACGAGGACCCCTGGTGTGTCATGGGCACCTTCGGCCACATGTACACCGTGCCCGGCCTCGCCGGCGCGGGGACGGCCGGCCTCGACCAGTCGGGCCCGGGGATGTGCGTGCCCAATCTGCTGCGGACGGGCTGGCTCGACCCGGAAGCCGGGGGCGCGGTCCACGACCTGACCGACGCCGCCGGCGTCTTCCACCCCGGAGGCGTCGTCGTCGAACTGACCGCGCAGACCGGAGCGCCGGGAGCCCTGACCGCGAGCGGAACGCTCGCCGTCAAGGTGGCCGACGTCATCGTCGAGTACCGCGTACGCAGGGACGGGGGAGCGGACCGGGGGCTGCCGAACCCGGGGCGCTGGGTCGTCGCCCACCGCTGCCCGGAGGGGGACCCGCTGCCCGAGCTGGCGGACGCCTTCCCGGCCGAGGTGGGGACATGGAAGGTGCTGGGCGAGGACAACGTCTTCGACATCTTCGACGCCGGACCGCTGCAGATCCTCGTCATGGCCGTGAACAAGGAAGCCGGCACGGTCAGACTCGCGTTCTCCCGCCGCCCCGCCCGACCGCCCGACAAGGTCGGAGTCGGCACGAGCGACGGCGTCTTCGTCTTCATCCCGGGAGTCGGCATCAAGCCCATCCCGCCGCACTCACCCCTGGTCGGCATCGTCGAGCGCGTCGCCGCGGTCCACACCCTGCACCAGGCCCAACTCCTCGCGACCGAAGCCGAACTCCCCGCCCTCACGGAACGCGCCCGCACCGCGGTGGCCGACCTCGCGAACAGCCTCACCCGTGTCTCCCCCGAGCCCACCCCCTCCCCCCTCGAAGAGGCCCGCGCCCTCATCGCCGACGTCCGCCACAACGGCACACCCCTCGACGACACCGCCCTGGCCTCCATCGAATCCGCCCTGGCCGCAGCGGCGACCAGGGCGGATTCGGACCGCTGAAACGCGCCCTAGATGTCGCGGAAGATCTCGATCTGCGCGCCGACCGAGTTGAGGCGCTCCGCCAGTTCCTCGTAACCGCGGTTGATGACGTACACGTTCCGGAGGACCGAGGTGCCCTCGGCGGCCATCATCGCGAGGAGGACGACCACGGCGGGGCGGAGGGCCGGGGGGCACATCATTTCGGCGGCGCGCCAGCGGGTGGGGCCCTCGACCAGGACGCGGTGGGGGTCGAGGAGCTGGAGTCGGCCGCCGAGGCGGTTGAGGTCGGTGAGGTAGATGGCGCGGTTGTCGTAGACCCAGTCGTGGATGAGGGTCTTGCCCTGCGCCGTGGCCGCGATGGCAGCGAAGAAGGGGACGTTGTCGATGTTGAGGCCCGGGAAGGGCATCGGGTGGATCTTGTCGATCGGCGCCTCGAGCTTGGAGGGGCGGACCGTCAGGTCGACCAGGCGGGTGCGGCCGTTGTCGGCGGCGTACTCGGCCGAGCGGTCGTGGTCGAGGCCCATCTCCTCCAGGACCGCGAGCTCGATCTCCATGAACTCGATCGGGACCCGGCGGATCGTCAGCTCCGACTCGGTGACCACGGCGGCGGCGAGGAGGCTCATCGCCTCGACCGGGTCCTCGGAGGGGGAGTAGTCGACGTCGACGTCGATCTGCGGTACGCCGTGGACGGTCAGCGTCGTCGTGCCGATGCCGTCGACGCGGACGCCCAGCGCCTCCAGGAAGAAGCACAGGTCCTGGACCATGTAGTTGGAGGAGGCGTTGCGGATGACCGTCGCGCCGTCGTGGCGGGCCGCGGCGAGCAGCGCGTTCTCGGTCACCGTGTCGCCGCGCTCGGTCAGGACGATCGGACGGTCGGGGGAGACCGAGCGCTCGACCTGGGCGTGGTAGATCCCCTCGGTGGCCGTGATGTCCAGGCCGAAGCGGCGCAGCGCGATCATGTGGGGCTCGATCGTGCGCGTACCGAGGTCGCAACCGCCGGCGTACGGCAGCTTGAAGCGGTCCATGCGGTGCAGCAGGGGGCCGAGGAACATGATGATCGAGCGGGTGCGGATCGCGGCCTCGGAGTCGATCGAGTCCATGTCCAGCTCGGCCGGCGGCACGATCTCCAGGTCGACGCCCTCGTTGATCCAGCGGGTGCGCACCCCGATGGAGTTGAGGACCTCCAGGAGCCGGAAGACCTCCTCGATGCGGGCGACCCGGCGCAGGACCGTGCGGCCCTTGTTGAGGAGCGAGGCGCACAGCAGCGCGACACAGGCGTTCTTGCTCGTCTTGACGTCGATGGCTCCCGAGAGCCGGCGGCGCCCGACGACGCGGAGGTGCATGGGTCCCGCGTAACCCAGGGACACGATCTCGCTGTCGAGGGCCTCGCCGATCCGGGCGATCATCTCAAGGCTGATGTTCTGGTTGCCGCGCTCGATCCGGTTGACGGCGCTCTGGCTCGTGGCCAGCGCCTCGGCAAGCTGCGTCTGCGTCCAGCCACGGTGCTGCCGGGCGTCACGGATGAGCTTGCCGATGCGTACGAGGTAGTCGTCTGCCATGGCGTCACGTTATCTCAGATATGAGATGGGGCTCGTCAGGGGGGTGGGCCGTCAGGGTGACAGGCTGTGCGCAGTCGGGTGACGCGGTTCGTACAGGGGGAGTTCGGTGCCGCTCGGCAGCCGGACGGCCGCGAGCAGGCCCCAGCCCTGGTCGGTGATGGGGCGTGAGATCTCGGCGCCCCGGTCGTCCAGGGCCTTCAGGGTGGCGGTGATGTCTTCGCACATGAGGTAGACCTCGTTCTTCGGCTCGCCCTCCGTGGGGTGCACCGCGATCTCGGCCGGCGGCAGTTTGAAGATGAGCCAGCCCCGGCCCGCGTCCACGTGGTCGAAGCCGAGGACGTCCTTGAGGAACGCGCGGTCGGCCTCAGCGTCCCGCGTGTAGAGAATCACGTGCGCGCCGTTGAACATGGCTCGATCCTCGGCCCGTCGGATGTCCCCGGCCATTCGTGCGCGGCCATTCGTGCGCGGCCGTCCGTGCGCGGCCATTCGTGCGCGGCCGTCCGGGTGTCGCCGGCCGACGGGCCCGGCGTCTATCCCCGCCGTACTACTCGGCGGTAATCTGCGGGCCCGTCCGCAGCTTGGGGGAGTGGCATGGCCACCGTCACGACGTTCGATCCCGTCGCCGAGCACCACAAGACCCGCGCCGCGCTGGCCGCCGCGATCCCCCGGCTCGTGGGGCTGTTGCGTGCCGTCCCCGACCTGGACGCCCCCTCCGGCGTCCCCGTGTGGACCGTGGGCGACGTCGGCGCGCACCTCACGTCCGTGTATCTCGCGTACGGATCCGTCGTCTCCGCCGACGGGTCCATGGATTGGGCCGATCTGCTGCCCTCCGGTGACCTGCCCTTCGTCGAGCGGATCACCGCCATGAACGCCACCTCCGTCGGCCTCCTCGGCGGCCCCGACCGCGCCCGCCTCGGCGACCTCCTCGCCGAACGGGGCGAGACGTTCCTGCGGATCACCGAGGGCCTCGCCCCCGACACCCCCGTCACCGCCCCCTGGTACGGGCCGGAGCCGACGCTCACGGTGGCCGTCGTCACCGGCCTGATGCTCAGCGAGACCCTCGTGCACGGCCTGGACATCGCACGCGGCGCCCGGCTCCCATGGCCGATCGGGCCGGACGAGGCGAGCCTCGTGATCGGGCAGTCGATGCCCGCGATGATGGGCCTGGCTCTGGACGAGGCGAAGGCCCGGGGTGTCCGCATCGCCTTCGACCTGGTCGTCAGGGGCGGCCCGCGGCTCGCGATCGTCGTCGACGACGGGACGATGACGGTGACCCGCGACGCCCCGCCCCGTACGTACGACTGCCGGATCACCGTCGCGCCGACCGCGTTCCTGCTGGTCTCCTTCCGGCGTACGCCGATCTGGAAGGCGATCGCCCAGTGCCGGATGCGGGCAGGCGGCCGCAGGCCGTGGCTCGCCACGCGGCTCGGCGAACTCGTCGCCACTCCCTGAGCGGGCCGATCGACTCGGCTCCCCGGTCGTGGTGGCGCACGCCACCACGGATCTACCGGCCGCCCGGGCATGACCGAGCGGCGGGGATGCACTAGAGTTATCTCGACATCGAGATAACTGCTTACGGCGCACCGTGGCCGCCTGCCCGGTAAGGGTTGCCTAACTTAGCCTTACCTTAGCGGATCGGCGAGGGGTCGTGGCGGCAGCATGACGGTAGTACGCGCACATTGATGAAGGAGACTGTCGTGTCGGCGAACAGCTTCGACGCCCGCAGCACGCTGCGCGTGGGCGACGAGTCGTACGAGATCTTCAAGCTGGACAAGGTCGAGGGCTCCGCGCGCCTCCCTTACAGCCTGAAGGTCCTCCTGGAGAACCTGCTCCGCACCGAGGACGGCGCGAACATCACCGCCGACCACATCCGGGCCCTCGGCGGTTGGGACTCGCAGGCTCAGCCGAGCCAGGAGATCCAGTTCACGCCCGCCCGCGTGATCATGCAGGACTTCACCGGCGTGCCCTGTGTCGTCGACCTCGCCACCATGCGCGAGGCCGTCAAGGAGCTCGGCGGCGACCCGGCGAAGGTCAACCCGCTCTCCCCGGCCGAGCTGGTCATCGACCACTCCGTCATCGCCGACAAGTTCGGCACCGCGGACGCCTTCGGCCAGAACGTCGAGCTGGAGTACGGCCGCAACAAGGAGCGCTACCAGTTCCTGCGCTGGGGCCAGACCGCCTTCGACGACTTCAAGGTCGTCCCCCCGGGCACCGGCATCGTCCACCAGGTGAACATCGAGCACCTGGCCCGTACGGTCATGGTCCGCAACGGCCAGGCGTACCCCGACACCCTCGTCGGCACCGACTCCCACACCACCATGGTCAACGGCCTCGGTGTGCTCGGCTGGGGCGTCGGCGGCATCGAGGCCGAGGCCGCGATGCTCGGCCAGCCGGTCTCCATGCTCATCCCGCGCGTCGTCGGCTTCAAGCTGACCGGCGAGCTCCCGGCCGGCACCACCGCCACCGACCTGGTCCTCACGATCACCGAGATGCTGCGCAAGCACGGCGTCGTCGGCAAGTTCGTCGAGTTCTACGGTGAGGGCGTCGCCGCGACCTCCCTCGCGAACCGCGCCACCATCGGCAACATGTCGCCGGAGTTCGGCTCCACCGCCGCGATCTTCCCGATCGACGACGAGACGCTGAAGTACCTGCGCCTGACCGGCCGCGACGCCCAGCAGGTCGCGCTCGTCGAGGCGTACGCCAAGGAGCAGGGCCTCTGGCTCGACCCGGCCGCCGAGCCCGACTTCTCCGAGAAGCTGGAGCTCGACCTCTCCACGGTCGTCCCCTCCATCGCCGGCCCGAAGCGCCCGCAGGACCGCATCGTCCTCGCGAACGCCGCCCAGCAGTTCGCCCTGGACGTCCGCAACTACGTCGACGAGGCCGACGAGGCGGGCAAGGAGTCCTTCCCGGCCTCCGACGCCCCGGCGAACCACCCCAACGGCGCCCCGTCGAAGCCGGTCCTCGTGACCGCCCCCGACGGCTCGACGTACGAGATCGACCACGGCGCCGTCACCGTCGCCGCGATCACCTCCTGCACCAACACGTCGAACCCGTACGTGATGGTCGCCGCCGCGCTCGTCGCGAAGAAGGCCGTGGAGAAGGGCCTGACCCGCAAGCCGTGGGTCAAGACCACCCTCGCCCCGGGCTCGAAGGTCGTCACCGACTACTTCGACAAGGCGGGCCTGACCCCGTACCTCGACAAGGTCGGCTTCAACCTCGTCGGCTACGGCTGCACCACCTGCATCGGCAACTCCGGCCCGCTGCCGGAGGAGGTCTCCAAGGCCGTCAACGAGCACGACCTGGCCGTGACCTCGGTGCTCTCGGGCAACCGCAACTTCGAGGGCCGCATCAACCCCGACGTCAAGATGAACTACCTGGCCTCCCCGCCGCTGGTCGTCGCGTACGCCCTCGCCGGGTCCATGAAGGTGGACATCACCAAGGACGCCCTCGGCATCGACCAGGACGGCAAGCCCGTCTACCTGGCCGACATCTGGCCGACGGAGGCCGAGGTCAACGACGTCGTCGCCAACGCCATCGGCGAGGACATGTTCAACAAGTCCTACCAGGACGTCTTCGCGGGCGACGCCCAGTGGCAGGCGCTGCCGATCCCGACCGGCAACACCTTCGAGTGGGACACCGAGTCCACCTACGTCCGGAAGCCCCCGTACTTCGAGGGCATGACGATGGAGACCACCCCGGTCACCGACATCGTCGGCGCCCGCGTCCTGGCCAAGCTGGGCGACTCGGTCACCACCGACCACATCTCCCCGGCCGGCGCCATCAAGGCCGACACCCCGGCCGGCAAGTACCTCACCGAGCACGGTGTGGAGCGTCGTGACTTCAACTCCTACGGCTCGCGCCGAGGCAACCACGAGGTCATGATCCGCGGTACGTTCGCCAACATCCGCCTGCGCAACCAGATCGCGCCGGGCACCGAGGGCGGCTTCACCCGCGACTTCACCCAGGCCGACGCGCCGGTGGCGTTCATCTACGACGCCTCGCGCAACTACATCGAGCAGGGCACCCCGCTCGCGATCCTGGCGGGCAAGGAGTACGGCTCCGGCTCGTCCCGCGACTGGGCCGCCAAGGGCACCGCGCTGCTCGGCGTCAAGGCCGTCATCGCCGAGTCGTACGAGCGCATCCACCGCTCGAACCTCATCGGCATGGGTGTCCTGCCGCTCCAGTTCCCGGAGGGCGCGAACGCCGAGTCCCTCGGTCTGACCGGCGAGGAGACCTTCTCCTTCACCGGCGTCGAGGAGCTCAACAACGGCACCACGCCGCGCACGGTCAAGGTCACCACCGACACCGGTGTCGAGTTCGACGCGGTCGTCCGCATCGACACCCCCGGTGAGGCGGACTACTACCGCAACGGCGGCATCATGCAGTACGTGCTCCGCAACCTGATCCGCGGCTGACGCGACAGGTGATCGGCTAGTACGACAAGGGCCCCGCTCCTCGTGACGAGGAGCGGGGCCCTTGCGTATCACCGGGTCGATCAGAACCGGTTCGATCGAACCGGTTCCGATCGGATCCGGGTCGATCAGAACAGGCCGCGGAAGCCGTTCCAGCCCGACGTGCCGATCTTCATGCGGGTGGTGTACGGCGTGGACGAGCTGCCGTTGCCCTTGTACAGCCACAGCGCGCCGGCGCTGTCACGGGCCACCAGGTCCGCACGGCGGTCGCCGGTCAGGTCACCGGGGGAGACCAGGGTGTTGTACATGTTCCAGCCGCTGCCGATACGGGACCGGCCGGAGAAGGGCGCCCGGTAGTTGCCGGTGCCCTTGTAGAGCCACAGGACGCCGCTGCGGTCACGGGCGACCAGGTCGGCGCGACCGTCGCCGGTCACGTCACCCTTGCCCGCGATCTGGGTGTAGGAGTTCCACCCGGAGCCGATGCGGTAGCGCTGCGTCAGGGACGCGTTGCCGTTGCCCAGGTAGTGCCAGAGCACACCGGAGCCGTCACGGGCCAGGACGTCGTCCGGGGCGCCGCCGCCGGTGTTGCCGGCGGAGATGACCTTGTTGTAGGCGTTCCAGCCGCCCCCGAGGTCCCGGACCGGGCCGCTGCTGGCGTAGTGCAGCCGGCCCGCGCTGTTGACGGCGTACCAGCCGTCGGCGTGGTACCAGCCCTCCGACTCGGGCTGACCGTCGGTGTCCGCCTGGGTGAAGTTCTTGTACCCGACCCAGCCCCAGCCCTGTCGCCCGGCTATGCGCTGGATGGAGCCGCCGCCGACGGGGGTGTAGCCGATGATGTCGCCGTTGGTGTGCCAACCGTAGAGGTTGTTCAGCGCGGCGCCGGAAGCGGCGGTCGCGGAGACCGCGGCGGCGGACACGCGGTCCGACTGCGGCGCGGCGGGAGCGCCGGCGGTCGCGCCCGGCTCCGCCGCGACGGCGGCCGTGGTGGTGGCGAGCAGGCCGGCGGTGATCGCCGCGACCGTGACACGGGACAGGACGCCCATGCGATTCAGGCCAGAAGAGTTGGCCACGTATGACTCCAGATGCGTAGGAAACAGGCAGGTTCGCCGCGCCTCCGTCGCGAGGACGGGCGTCGGCGAGACCTCTATGATCCCGGATCCTCCTTATGGAATCTTCACCTGACGGGGGGTCTGTGACACAACTGTTTCGGTCACGGACGTATGTCCCTCTTTGCCCTGGCCGCACCCGTCTCGGCATGATTCGGTCTCACCAATCGCGTCACGAGGCCTCCAATATGTGGAGGTCTGATGTGCTGTCAAGGGTGTTACAGGGCCAACGGTTGGACGAAACGCTGCAGATTCGGCGCGCTTATCCCGGAGGTCTCAACTCGGGAAAGATGGTTGCTGAAACCTGCTTTCGATCTTGCTCAGGTGAAGGGAAGTGGACTATACCTGTCGGCGTCCAGCCCGTCGGAACGCTCCGACGAGGCCCGACGCGTGCACGACCCGGCTGCAAATGACCGCGGTGGCGGGGCCCTTCGCCTGAGGCGAGTGAGTACGGGCGACCGGTACACCGCCTGAGTCCTGAATGAAGGCGAGGACTTGAGCATGGGATCCACCTCCGCACACACCAATGAGGGCGGCCTCGGCCGTCGCGATCTGATCAAGCGTTCCGCGGCGATCGGTCTGATCTCGGTACCGACGATGGGCTTCCTCTCCGCCTGCGCGAGCAGCAGCAGCGGCGACGGCAATGAAAAGGTCGAGAAGGGTACGAAGTCCGAAAAGAACCCGCTCGGGGTGAATGAGGGGGCGGCGCTCGACTTCGTCCTCTTCGACGGCGGATTCGGACAGCAGTACGCCAAAGACGCGATCAAGATCTACGAGCAGAACTACCCCAAGGCCAAGGTCAAGTTCACTCCCACCCAGAAGATCACGACCGTCCTCCAGCCGCGCTTCAACGGCGGCAACCCGCCGGACCTGATCGACAACTCCGGCGCCGAGCAGATGGACATGGGCGTCCTCGTCGGCCAGAAGCAGCTTGCCGACCTCACCGCCCTCCTCGACGCGCCCTCCATCGACGACCCGAAGAAGACGGTCCGCGACACCCTGCGGCCCGGCATCGTCGAGATGGGCCAGTTCGACGGCGCCCCGGTCTGGGTCCTCTACTACGCCTACACCGTCTACGGCGTCTGGTACTCGCAGAAGCTCCTCGACTCCCTCGACGCGAAGTACCCCGAGACCTGGGACGAGATGCTGGCCGTCTGCGAGAAGGCCAAGAAGAAGGGCATCGCCGGCTGGACGTACGCGGGCAAGCACCCGTACTACCTCCCCTTCTCGCTCTACCCGATGATCGGCAAGGTCGGCGGCCGCGAGGTTCTGGACGCCATCGACAACCTGGAGCCGAAGGCCTGGGAGCACCCCGCGGTCAAGGCGTGTTTCGAGGCGTACTACGAGCTCCAGCGCAAGGGCTACATCCTCAAGGGCACCCCCGGCCTCGACCACATCCAGTCGCAGACCGCCTGGACCGAGAACAAGGCGCTGTTCATTCCGAACGGCTCCTGGGTCGAGAACGAGGCGGCGAAGACCATGCCGGCCGACTTCGACCTGGCCGTCTCCGCACCGAGCGGCCTCGACGCCTCCGACAAGTTGCCCTTCGGCACCATGTGGGCCTCCGGCGGCGAGCCCTTCATCGTCCCGGCCAAGGCGGCGAACGTCGAGGGCGGCATGGAGCAGCTGCGCGTCATGCTCAGCGAGGCCTCGTCCAAGAACTTCACGCAGTCCGTGAAGTCCCTGTCCGCCTTCAACGGCGGCACCGACGGCATCGAGCTGACCCCGGGCCTCAAGTCCGGTGTCGCCGCCCTGGAGAAGGCCGGCAAGAACGTCGTCAACCCGCGGCTGCAGGACTGGTACGTCGCCCTGCAGAAGGAGAAGATCGGTGTCGCCGGCATCGGCGAGATGATGGCCGGTCGCGCGACCCCGGCCGAGACGATCAAGAAGATCCAGAAGTTCGCCGACGAGGCGGCCAAGGACCAGAACATCAAGCACTACAAGCACCAGTGAGCAGTGCCGGGGCCCCTTCCCGCCGACCGGGAGCGGGCCCCGGTTCCTTCGCGCGCGGCACCGGCGGCGCGCCTCCGCGGGAAGATCGGGGTCGGTAGGAATGCAGCACGGCAAGAACCGTTTCATCGTGGGGTTCCTGGCGGCACCCCTCGCGCTCTACGCGCTCTTCGTCATCTGGCCGTTCATCCAGTCCATCTACTACTCGTTCACGGACTGGACCGGACTGAGTCCCGAATTCGGAATGGTCGGATTCGACAACTACAGCAGAATGCTGGACGACGAGATCTTCTGGAAATCGCTCCAGCACAGTCTGACCTTCGCCGTGGTGCTGCCGCTGGTGACCGTCGGGCTCGCGCTGTTCTTCGCCTTCATGCTCAATGTCGGCGGTCGGCGCCGTCGGGGAGCGGCCATCGCGGGAGTGCGCGGATCATCGTTCTACAAGATTGTGTACTTCTTCCCGCAGGTGCTGTCGATCGTGATCGTCGCGCTGCTCTTCCAGTTCGCGTACAACCCGAACAGCGGAGCCATCAACTCCGCGCTGAAGCTCGTCGGTCTGGACAGCATCCAGCCGGACTGGCTGGGTGACCCGGACCTGGCCCTCATGTGCGTGATGGTGGTTCTCGTCTGGTCCACGGTCGGTTTCTTCGTCGTCCTCTTCTCGGCCGGCATGGCCTCCATTCCGAGGGACTTCTACGAGGCCGCCCTGCTCGACGGCGCCAACCGCTTCACCACCTTCTTCAAGATCACCCTGCCGCTGCTCTGGGACACCGTGCAGTCCGGGTGGATCTACATGGGCATCCTCGCGCTCGGCGCGGAGTCCTTCGCCGTCGTCCAGATCATGACCGTCGGCCCCAACGGCGGCGGGCCCGACTACTCCACCATCGTCCTTCCGCTGTACGTGTACCAGAAGGCATTCCGGGACGGTCAGGCCGCCTACGCAACGACCATCGGTGTCGCGCTCCTCCTCGTCACGCTGGCCTTCGCGGCCCTCGTGATGAAGGTGGGCCGGCGCGAGCGGCTGGAGTTCTGATGAAGACGACCGACACTGCCTCCACCGGCCTCGACAAGACGCCCGGCTCCCCGGGCGGCGTGGACACCACGCCGATCAAGACGACGGCCCCCGCCACGCGCAAGGCGTCCAAGCGCGAGGGCGGGGTCCTCAACGTCTTCTCGCACGGGGTCCTGATCATCTGGGCGATTATGGTCGTCATGCCGCTGCTCTGGGCGGTCATGACCTCCTTCAAGACCGACAAGGCGATCTTCACCGCGCCGTGGTCGCTGCCCGACAAGCTGCACTTCGAGAACTGGTCGCGCGCCTGGACCGACGCGCACATGAGCGACTACTTCCTGAACACCGTCCTGGTGGTCGGCGGCTCGCTCGTCGGCACCCTGCTCTTCGGCTCGATGGCGGCCTACGTGCTCGCCCGCTTCGACTTCCCGGGCAACCGCTTCATCTACTTCCTCTTCATCGGAGGGATGAGCTTCCCGATCATCCTGGCGCTCGTGCCGCTGTTCTACGTGATGCAGAACATGGCCCTGCTCAACTCGCTGCACGGCCTGATCCTCGTCTACATCGCGTACTCGCTGCCGTTCACGGTCTTCTTCCTCGCGGCCTTCTTCCGCACCCTGCCGAGCTCGGTCGCGGAGGCGGCCTGCATCGACGGCGCCTCGCACACCCGGACCTTCTTCCAGGTCATGCTGCCCATGGCCAAGCCGGGCCTGATCAGCGTGGGCATCTTCAACTTCCTCGGGCAGTGGAACCAGTACCTGCTGCCCACCGTGCTCAACACGGAGCAGGAGCAGAAGGTGCTCTCGCAGGGCCTCGTGCAGCTGGCGGTCAGCCAGGGTTACAAGGGCGACTGGTCCGGTCTCTTCGCCGGTCTCGTGATGGCCATGCTGCCGGTCCTCGCCGCCTACATCATCTTCCAGCGCCAGGTCGTGGCCGGTCTCACGGCCGGTGCCGTGAAGTAGCCGCGACAGGGTCCCTAAGGCCCGCTCTCCCGCCCCGAAAGGCCCCCCGCGCCACCGCGCAGGGGGCCTTTCGTGTGTCCTGACACCCGACGCCCCCCGCTCAAGGTCTTGACGGGGAGCAAGGCGAAAGCGTCCCCTTAGGGTTCACATGTTGGAGAAATCGGTGGGAGTGAGTGAGTCGATGGAGACTCCGGGGTCGCAGACGTCTCTGCACAGGGCCAATCTCGAACGGGTCGTCCGGGCGGTGCGCATGGCCGGCTCGCTCACCCAGGCGGAGATCGCCCGGGCGACGGGCCTGTCCGCCGCCACGGTCTCCAACATCGTGCGGGAGCTGAAGGACGGCGGGACGGTCGAGGTCACGCCGACCTCCGCGGGCGGTCGCAGGGCCCGCAGCGTCTCGCTCTCCGGGGACGCCGGCATCGTCATCGGCGTCGACTTCGGCCACACCCACCTGCGGGTCGCCGTCGGCAACCTCGCCCACCAGGTCCTGGCGGAGGAGGCCGAGCCGCTCGACGTGGACGCCTCCGCCGCCGAGGGCTTCGACCGGGCGGAACAGCTGGTCAACCGGCTGATCGAGGCCACCGGGATCGGCCGGGACAAGGTGATCGGCGTCGGACTCGGCGTACCGGGCCCCATCGACGTCTCCTCCGGGACCCTCGGCTCGACCTCGATCCTGCCGGGCTGGAGCGGGATCAACCCCGCCGAGGAGCTCTCCGGCCGCCTTGGCGTCCCCGTGCACGTCGACAACGACGCCAACCTCGGCGCGCTCGGCGAGCTCGTCTGGGGGAGCGGGCGGGGCGTCAAGGACCTCGCGTACATCAAGGTGGCCAGCGGCGTCGGCGCCGGCCTCGTCATCGACGGGCGGGTCTACCGCGGCCCCGGCGGCACCGCGGGCGAGATCGGGCACATCACCCTCGACGAGTCGGGGCCGGTCTGCCGCTGCGGCAACCGCGGCTGCCTGGAGACCTTCACCGCCGCCCGCTACGTCCTGCCGCTCCTCCAGCCCAGCCACGGCCCGGACCTGACGATGGAGCGGGTCGTCCAGCTGGCCCGCGCGGGCGACCCCGGCTGCCGCCGGGTGATCGCCGACGTCGGCCGGCACATCGGCAGCGGCATCGCCAACCTCTGCAACCTCCTGAACCCCAGCCGGGTGGTCCTCGGCGGCGACCTCGCCGAGGCCGGCGAGCTGGTCCTGGCGCCCATCAGGGACTCCGTCTCGCGGTACGCGATCCCCAGCGCCGCCCGGCAGCTCTCGCTGGCCCAGGGGGCGCTCGGCGGGCGTGCCGAGGTGCTCGGCGCCCTCGCCCTCGTTCTGAGCGAGATGGGCGATTCGACCCTGTTGGAGAGCCCTCTGCCGGCGGCTGCTCCGGCCTCGCGTCCTGCCTTCACTTAGATAACGAACGGCACCGTTGTCATCTCGTTAAGAATTTACTTCTTGACGGCGGTGTTGCGGCCGAGTTGACTTCGTGCATCCTCGGCCGCAACGTCGCGGCCTCGTCAGGGAGGCAACCCCAATGAACGCAGTGACGCGTCGCGCCGTCATAGCCACGGCCGCGGTTTCGATGGCCCTCTCGCTCGCCGCCTGTGGTCAGGCCGGCGGCGGCGACAGTGAAGACAAGGGCAGCTCGACCAAGATCGGTCTGCTCCTGCCCGAGAACAAGACCTCGCGCTACGAGGCCCTGGACAAGCCCCAGTTCGAGAAGGCCGTGAAGGCCGCCTGCTCCGACTGCGAGATCGTCTACAACAACGCCGTCTCCGACGTCGTCAAGCAGAAGCAGCAGTTCGACCAGCTGATCGCCGACGGCGTCAAGGTCATCGCGCTCGACCCGGTGGACTCGGCCAAGGCCGCGGGCTGGGTCAAGGACGCCAAGGCCAAGGGCGTCAAGGTCGTGGCGTACGACCGTCCCGTCCAGGGCGCCGACGCCTACGTCAGCCACGACAACAACAAGGTCGGCGAGCTCCAGGGCCAGGCGCTCCTCGCCGCTCTCGGCTCCAAGGCCGCCACCGCCAACGTCGTGATGATCAACGGCGACGAGAAGGACCCGAACGCCGCTCTGTTCAAGAAGGGCGCCCACACCGCGCTCGACGGCAAGGTCGGCAAGATCGCCTACGAGGCGTCCGGCGAGTGGGACCCGAAGGTCGCCGGCGAGAAGATGTCCGCCGCGATCTCCTCGGTCGGCAAGGACAAGATCGGCGCCGTCTACTCCGCCAACGACGGCATGGCGGGCGGCATCATCACCTCCCTCGAGAACGCCGGCGTCAAGAACGTCCCGGTCGGCGGTCAGGACGCCGAGGTCGCGGGCATCCAGCGCATCGTCGCCGGCTCGCAGACCTTCACGATCTACAAGTCGCCGCTCCAGCTGGCCCCCGAGGCCGCCAAGTTCGCGGTGAACCTGCTCCAGGGCAAGGAGCTCGGCGCGCAGGGCGAGACCGAGGGCGTGCCGTCCTCGCTGTTCGCCCCGGTCGTGGTCGACAAGGCCAACATCCAGACCACGGTGATCGCCGACGGCATCTACAAGGCCGCCGACATCTGCACCGCGGACCTCGCCGCCAAGTGCACCGAGCTGGGCATCAAGTAATCTCCGGGCCCCGTTCCCGGCCCCGCCGGGCCGGGTGAGGGCCCGACCCCCCGGCGACGGACCCCGTGCCCCGCGTACGACCGCCCCGTCCCCGCCTCCCCGCCCGTGCGACCGGCCCCCCGGCCGGCCGCCACGTGCAAGAGGTGAAGGACCGTGCGGCGGAGACGCGCCACGCACGGGCCCGTCCCCACCCACGCCGTCCGGTTCCCGGCCGACCCAGACCCCGCTGTCGGTCCGGGAGCCGGACGTGCAAGCCCCCCAGATTTTCGGCGCCGCCCGGGCGGCGCGCCAAGCCCGCCGCCGCACCGGTGGCGAAGGAGTTGGTTCACGTGTCCCAGACGCCCGTGTTGGCGTTGCGCGGGATCTTCAAGCGCTTCGGAGCGGTTCAGGTCCTCTCCGGCGTCGATCTCGAAGTCCACGCAGGAGAGGTCGTCGCGCTCGTCGGCGACAACGGAGCGGGCAAGTCGACGCTCGTCAAGACGATCGCCGGCGTGCACCCCATCGACGAGGGCGTCATCGAGTGGGAGGGCGAGCCGGTCGAGATCAACCGACCGCACGACTCCCAGAACCTCGGTGTCGCGACCGTCTACCAGGACCTCGCCCTCTGCGACAACCTCGACGTCGTCGCCAACCTGTTCCTCGGACGGGAGATCAAGAAGGGCGGCGTCCTCGACGAGGTCGCCATGGAGAAGCGGGCGAAGGACCTCCTCTCGACCCTCTCCATCCGCATCCCCAGCGTCCGCATCCCCGTCGCCGCCCTCTCCGGCGGTCAGCGGCAGGTCGTCGCCATCGCGCGCGCCCTCGTCGGCAACCCCAAGATCGTGATCCTGGACGAGCCGACCGCCGCCCTCGGCGTCGAGCAGACCGCCCAGGTCCTCGACCTGGTCGAGCGCCTGCGCGAGCAGGGCCTCGGCGTCATCCTCATCAGCCACAACATGGCCGATGTGAAGGCCGTCGCCGACACCGTCGCGGTGCTGCGCCTGGGCCGGAACAACGGCACCTTCCCGGTGGCCACCACCACGCACGAAGAGATCATCGCCGCGATCACGGGAGCCACGGACAACGCCGTGACCCGCCGCCAGGCGCGCAACGCGGAGGTAGCGAAGTGAGCAAGACCCCGCAGACCCCGCAGCCCGTGAGCGACGAGGCGGCCGTGCCCGAGCCCCGTACGGGCGAGGAGGCCCCGGCTGCCGGCGCGATCCCCGCCGTCGACCCCCGCCTCCTCGTCCGCGAGCAGGGCCTCAAGGGCTACGTCGACGAGTTCAAGCGCAAGATTCGCTCCGGTGAGATCGGCTCGCTGCCGGTCGTCGTCGGCCTCATCGTCATCGGCATCGTCTTCCAGGCCCTCACCGGCAACTTCATCACCTCGTACAACCTCGACCAGATCACGCTGTACGCGGTCGGCCCCGGCATCATGGCCGTCGGCATCGTCTTCGTCCTGCTGCTCGGCGAGATCGACCTCGCCGTCGGCTCCGTGGCGGGCCTCGCCGGCGCGGTCTGGGGCGTCCTCGGCACGGACATGCCGGACGGTCTCGCGATCATCCTCGGCATCCTGTCCGGCACCCTGATCGGCGCCTTCCACGGCCTGGTCTTCGCCAAGATCGGCGTGCCCGCCTTCGTCGTCACCCTCGCCGGCTTCCTCGGCTGGGCCGGCCTGCAGACCTGGGTCATGGGCGACCGCTCCACCATCCCCACCCCGATCGGCAGCTTCGTCGGCGACCTCACGAAGTACTACTTCTCCGACGTCGCCGCCGCCTACGGCCTCGCCGTGTTCGTCGTCGCCGCCTTCTACCTCGCCCAGCTGCGCGACTCCCGCCGCCGCAAGGCCGCCGGGCTCCCGCACCGCCCGCAGAGCGAGATCATCCTGCGCACCGCCGTCCTGGCGGTCCTGGTCCTCGTCGCCGCGTACGGCTTCAACCAGGAGCAGGGCCTCCCGCTCTCGCTGGTGATCTTCCTGGTGATCCTGCTGGTCACCGACTTCGTCCTGCGCCGCACCACGTACGGCCGGCAGGTCTTCGCGGTCGGCGGCGGCATCGAGGCGGCCCGGCGCGCCGGCATCAACGTCTCCTGGATCCGGATCTCGGTCTTCATGATCTCCGGCACCATGGGCGCGATCGGCGGCCTCTTCCTCGCCTCCGCGACCGGCGGCGCCGACCGCTCCCTCGGCGGCGGCAACCAGCTGATGATGTGCATCGCGGCGGCGGTCATCGGCGGCACGTCCCTGTTCGGCGGACGCGGCAAGGTCTGGTCGGCGCTCCTGGGCATCCTGGTCATCCAGTCGATCGTCCAGGGCCTCAACCAGATGAACCTGTCCTCGAACGCGATCCAGTACATGATCACCGGAGCGGTCCTGCTCATCGCCGTGATCATCGACTCGGTCTCCCGCCGTACGCAGAAGACGGCGGGCCGCGCGTAACACCCGTCACACCAGCCCGGCACCGGAAACCGGTGCCGGGCTCCGGCACGTCCGGAGCAGTACGGATGCCCGTACAGAGCCGTACAGATCAGCGGTCCGTCCGCCATGAGGGTGACGCCTGACCCCCTGGCCCGATGCCCACGATCCAAGACGGAACATTAGACTCGACAAATCGGCAAGCTCGACCAGCTCAAACGCAAGGAGGCACGGGTGGCTCTGCTGACCCGTATCAGGGGACCGCGAGATCTGGACCGGCTTTCCCCGGAACAGCTGGACCAGCTGGCCGACGAGATCAGGACGTTCCTCGTGGACGCCGTCTCCAAGACCGGCGGGCACCTCGGCCCCAACCTCGGTGTGGTCGAGCTGACCATCGCCCTGCACCGGGTGTTCGACTCCCCGAAGGACAAGGTCCTCTGGGACACCGGACACCAGAGCTACGTCCACAAGCTGCTCACGGGCCGCCAGGACTTCTCCAAGCTCAAGATGAAGGGCGGCCTCTCCGGCTACCCCTCTCAGGCGGAGTCCGAGCACGACGTGATCGAGAACTCGCACGCCTCGACGGTCCTCGGCTGGGCCGACGGCCTCGCCAAGGCCAACGAGGTGCTGAAGAAGGACGACCACGTCGTCGCCGTCATCGGCGACGGAGCCCTCACGGGCGGCATGGCCTGGGAGGCGCTGAACAACATCGCCGCCGCCAAGGACCGACCGCTCGTCATCGTCGTGAACGACAACGAGCGCTCCTACGCCCCGACCATCGGCGGCCTCGCCAACCACCTGGCGACCCTGCGCACCACCGACGGGTACGAGCGCTTCCTCGCCCGCGGCAAGGACATCCTGGAGCGGACCCCGGTCGTCGGGAAGCCGCTCTACGAGACCCTGCACGGTGCCAAGAAGGGCCTCAAGGACTTCATCGCCCCGCAGGGCATGTTCGAGGACCTCGGCCTCAAGTACGTCGGCCCCATCGACGGCCACGACATCGAGGCCCTGGAGTCCGCGCTGACCCGCGCCAAGCGCTTCGGCGGCCCGGTCATCGTCCACTGCCTCACCGAGAAGGGCCGCGGCTACCAGCCGGCCCTCCAGGACGAGGCCGACCGCTTCCACGCCGTCGGCAAGATCCACCCCGACACCGGTCTGCCCATCGCCTCCTCGGGCGCCGACTGGACGGGCGTCTTCGCCCAGGAGATGGTCGAGCTCGGCAAGGAGCGCGCGGACATCGTCGCGATCACCGCGGCCATGCTCCAGCCCGTCGGCCTCGACAAGTTCGCCAAGGCCTTCCCGGAGCGCGTCTTCGACGTCGGCATCGCCGAGCAGCACGCCGCCGTCTCCGCGGCCGGCCTCGCCACCGGCGGACTCCACCCGGTCTTCGCCGTCTACGCGACCTTCCTCAACCGTGCCTTCGACCAGGTCCTGATGGACGTCGCCCTGCACAAGTGCGGCGTCACCTTCGTCCTGGACCGGGCCGGCGTCACCGGCACCGACGGCGCCTCCCACAACGGCATGTGGGACATGTCGATCCTTCAGGTCGTCCCCGGCCTGCGGCTCGCCGCCCCGCGCGACGCCGACCAGGTCCGCGCCCAGCTGCGCGAGGCCGTCGAGGTCACCGACGCCCCGACCGTCGTCCGCTTCTCCAAGGGCGCCGTCGGCCCCGCCGTACCGGCCCTGCGCCGCGTCGGCGGCATGGACGTGCTCCGTGAGCCCGGCAGTGACAGGCCGGACGTCCTCCTGGTCTCCGTGGGCGCCCTGGCGCCCATGTGCCTGGAGATCGCCGACCTGCTCGACAACCACGGCATCTCCACCACCGTGGTCGACCCCCGTTGGGTCAAGCCCGTCGACGAGGCCCTCGCCCCGCTCGCCGAGCAGCACCGGGTCGTCGTCACCGTCGAGGACAACAGTCGTGTCGGCGGCGTCGGCTCGGCCGTCGCCCAGGCGCTGCGCGACGCCGGAGTGGACGTGCCGCTGCGTGACTTCGGCATCCCGCCGCGCTTCCTCGACCACGCCTCGCGCGGCGAGGTCATGGCCGAGATCGGGCTGACCGCCCCGGACATCGCCCGCCAGGTCACCGGCCTGGTCTCGCGTCTGGACGGTCGATTCGAGAGCAGCGCCAAGGCCGTGGAGCCCGCGCGCGACTGACGGACCGTGTCACCCGGCGTCACCATTGGGCCGGTCGGATCACTCTTCGGAGTGCCGACCGGCCCTTTCGCGTGCATTCTGACCAAAAGGCGGGCAGCCCCATGGCATGGAGGTACGACGGTGAGTACGGACCAGCAGCCACGCGCCAATTCCGGAGTCTTCCGGACCAAGTCGGTCGAGCAGTCGATCCGCGACACGGAGGAGCCTGAGCACGCGCTCAAGAAATCCCTGTCCGCCTGGGATCTGACCGTCTTCGGCGTCGGTGTCATCATCGGCACCGGCATCTTCGTCCTCACCGGCAAGGTGGCCAAGGAGAACGCGGGCCCGGCGACGGCCCTCGCCTTCGTCGCGGCCGGTATCGTCTGCGCCCTCGCCGCCCTCTGCTACGCCGAGTTCGCCTCGACGGTGCCGGTGGCGGGATCGGCGTACACCTTCGCGTACGCCTCGATCGGCGAGCTGCCGGCCTGGATCATCGGCTGGGACCTCGTCCTGGAGTTCGCGCTCGGCACGGCGGTGGTGGCCGTCGGCTGGTCGGGGTACGTCCGCTCGCTCATGGACAACATCGACTGGCATCTACCGGCGTCGCTCCAAGGCCCCGATGTGCCCGGCGGCTCCTTCGACATCCTGGCCTTCCTCCTCGTCCTGGTGCTGACCGCCGTCCTCGTCCTGGGCATGAAGCTCTCCGCCCGGATCACCGCCGTCGTCGTGGCGATCAAGGTGACCGTCGTGATGATCGTGATCATCGCCGGTCTGTTCTTCATCGTCGGCGACAACTACGACCCGTTCATCCCGCCGGCCGTCACCCCGGAGGGCGGCGGCTCCAACTGGGACTCCCCGCTCGTCCAGCTCCTCTTCGGCTACGAGCCGACCAACTTCGGCGTGATGGGCATCTTCACCGCCGCCTCGGTCGTCTTCTTCGCCTTCATCGGCTTCGACGTGGTCGCCACCGCCGCCGAGGAGACCAAGGTGCCGCAGCGGGACATGCCCCGGGGCATCCTCGGCTCGCTCCTCATCTGCACCGTGCTGTACGTGGCCGTGGCCCTCGTCGTCACCGGCATGCAGCACTACACGGAGCTCTCCGTGAGCGCCCCGCTCGCCGACGCCTTCAAGGCCGCCGGACATCCCTTCTACGCCGGCGTGATCAGCTTCGGCGCCGCCGTCGGCCTCACCACGGTCTGTCTGATCCTGCTCCTCGGCCAGACCCGCGTGTTCTTCGCGATGAGCCGCGACGGCCTGCTGCCGCGCTTCTTCTCCGTCACTCACCCGCGGTTCAAGACCCCGTACCGCCCGACGATCCTGCTCGGTGTGATCATCGCCATCGTCGCCGGCTTCACCAGCATCAACGAGCTCGCGACCCTGGTGAACATCGGCACGCTCTTCGCCTTCGTCATGGTGGCCGTGGGCGTCATGGTGCTCCGCCGGACCCGCCCCGACCTGCACCGCGCCTTCCGCACCCCGTGGGTGCCGGTGCTGCCGATCCTCTCCATCGCCGCCTCGCTCTGGCTGATGCTCAACCTGCCGGGCGAGACCTGGTTCCGCTTCGCCGTGTGGATGGTGATCGGCATCGTCGTGTACTTCCTGTACGGGCGCGGGCACAGCCGGTTGGGCCGGGAGGGCCGGGAAGCGCGCTACTGAGCGGGCAGGGCACCGGGCGGGTGGAGGCGTTCGGACGGGCGACTACAGTCGGTTCGTACGCGAACTCCCCCGACGACCGGAGCGCTGGATCCCCCCATGGCGAATCGATCCCAGGCCCCCACAGCCTCTGCCCACGGTTCCACTTCCACCCCTCTCCTCCAGGGCAACTGGCTGACGAGAGGGGAGGAGGGACGGTTCAGCGTGTACCTGCCCCGCGCGGGTGAGGTGGTGCGCTGGACCGAGGAGCCCGGCGGCGGCTGGAGCGGGCCCGTCTCGCTCGGCGGCGACGGACTGACGCCCTTCCTCGCGGTCGGCCAAGGCGCCGACCGCTACGTCCACCTCGTCGGACTGCGGCCCACGGCCGGGGACGAGGGACACGTCGAGCTGGTGCACAGCATCCAGTTCCAGACGGGCCGTCCGGCCGTGGCCTGGCGCTCCCTCGGGCACTCGAACGGCAAGGGACCGTGGACGGGCAACCCCGCCGTCGCGGTCGACGCCCAGGGCCGCGCGTACGCCTTCGTACGCAACGGCGGCGGCGGGTTGAGCGTCCGGGCGCAGAAGGACGCGGGCGGCTGGCACCCCTGGTGGGACCTGCACGGCTCGGGCACCGACCCGTCCCCGGTCGCGGCGGTCAACGGCGAGGGGCGCGTCGAGCTCCTCACGGCGACCGCGAAGGGCCTCCTGCGGTACGTCCAGGAGGAGCCCGGGGCCAAGCCCGTCCGCCAGGACGTGGTGCCCGCCGAGGTCACCATGGGCACGCTCGCGGCCGTCACCGGCCCCTCCGGGCACGTGACCGTCTTCTTCTGCGACAAGGACGGCGGCGTCCACGCCTGGTCCCCGGGCCGCGGACTGGCGCCGACGCGCCTCGCCGACGCGGTCGGTACGGGACGACTGGCCGCGACCCGCTGTCTGGTCGACGGCTTCGACTGCACGGTCCTCGCCCAGCAGTCGGCCGACGGCCGGCTCGCCCTCGCCGCCTACCCGAGCGAGCAGGAGGAGGCGGGCGCCCGCTGGTCGGAGACCGGTGAGCGGCACGGGGAGCTGGCGACGGTCCTCACGCGTGGGCTCGACGGCCGCCTGGTCGCGATGGCCCTGGCCGGCGGCGGCACGCCGGTGACCACGCGCCAGAAGGCGGCGGCGGACGGCCTCCTGCTGGAGGGCTGGCGCCCCGTGGGCTGAGCCCGCCCCCGTACCCCCTCGCATACGGGAACGGCCCCGGCACCTTCTCCAGGTGCCGGGGCCGTTCGCGTACTCCCTGAGGGGATGAGCTCCGGTGTTACGCCGGGACGCTCGCCACGCCCTGCGCCAGGAAACGCTTGCCGTTGACGCGCTCGGAGACGCCCTCACGGTCCAGGTACGGCGTGATGCCGCCCAGGTGGAAGGGCCAGCCCGCGCCCGTGATCAGGCAGAGGTCGATGTCCTGCGCCTCGGCGACGACACCCTCCTCCAGCATCAGGCCGATCTCCTGCGCCACCGCGTCCAGGACGCGGTCGCGGACCTGCTCCTCCGTCAGGACGGAGTCGCCCTGGACGAGGAGGGCGGCGACCTCGGGGTCGAGCTCCGGCTTGAAGCCGTTCTCGGGCTTGTAGACGTAGAAGCCGCGCTTGCCGGCCTCGACGACGGCCTTCAGGTTGGGGGAGACCGTGAAGCGCTCCGGGAAGGCGCGGTTCAGGGTCTCGGAGACGTGCAGACCGATGGCCGGGCCGACGAGCTCCAGGAGGACCAGCGGCGACATCGGCAGGCCGAGCGGCTCGATGGCCTTCTCGGCCGTCTCGACCGACGTGCCCTCGTCGATGACGTTCTGGATCTCGCCCATGAAGCGGGTGAGGATGCGGTTCACGACGAACGCCGGGGCGTCCTTCGTCAGGACCGCGGTCTTCTTCAGCTTCTTCGCGACGCCGAACGCGGTGGCCAGGGAGGCCTCGTCCGTCTGCTCGCCGCGGACGATCTCCAGGAGCGGGAGGATCGCGACCGGGTTGAAGAAGTGGAAGCCGACCACGCGCTCCGGGTGCTGGAGCTTCGACGCCATCTCGGAGACCGAGAGCGAGGAGGTGTTGGTGGCGAGGATCGCGTGCGCCGGGGCGACCGCCTCGACCTCCGCGAACACCTTCTGCTTGACGGACATCTCCTCGAACACGGCCTCGATGATGAAGTCCGCGTCCGCGAAGCCCGCGGCCTTGTCGAGGACACCGGAGACCAGGCCCTTGAGGCGGTTGGCCTTGTCCTGGTTGATCCGGCCCTTGCCGAGCAGCTTCTCGATCTCGGCGTGGACGTAGCCCACGCCCTTGTCGACGCGCTCCTGGTCGATGTCGGTCAGGACGACCGGCACCTCAAGGCGGCGCAGGAAGAGCAGGGCCAGCTGGGAGGCCATCAGACCGGCGCCGACGACACCGACCTTGGTGACCGGGCGGGCCAGCGACTTGTCCGGGGCACCGGCGGGGCGCTTGCCGCGCTTCTGCACCAGGTTGAAGGCGTAGATGCCGGAGCGCAGCTCGCCGCCCATGATCAGGTCCGCGAGGGCCTGGTCCTCGGCGTCGAAGCCCTTCTGCAGGTCCCCGTCCTTGGCGGCCTCGATGATGTCGAGGGCGCGGTAGGCGGCCGGGGCGGCGCCGTGCACCTTGGAGTCGGCGACGAGACGGCCCTTGGCGACGGCCTGGTCCCAGCCCTCGCCGCGGTCGATCTCGGGGCGCTCGACGGTGACGGAGCCGTTGAGGACGGAGGCCGTCCAGATCAGCGACTGCTCCAGGAAGTCGGCGCCCTCGAACAGCGCGTCGGCGATGCCGAGCTCGAAGACCTGCTTGCCCTTGAGCTGACGGTTCTGGTTCAGCGAGTTCTCGATGATGACCGAGACGGCCTTCTCGGCACCGATCAGGTTCGGCAGGATCGCGCAGCCGCCCCAGCCGGGCACCAGGCCGAGGAAGACCTCGGGCAGCGAGAAGGCCGGCAGGGCCTTCGACACGGTGCGGTAGGTGCAGTGCAGACCGACCTCGACGCCGCCGCCCATGGCCGCGCCGTTGTAGTACGCGAAGGTCGGCACGGCGAGCGCGGACAGACGCTTGAAGACGTCGTGGCCGCCCTTGCCGATGGCGAGGGCCTCGTCGTGCTTCTTCAGCAGCTCGACGCCCTTGAGGTCGGCGCCGACGGCGAAGATGAACGGCTTGCCGGTGATGCCGACGCCGGTGATCTCACCGTTCGCGGCCTCCGCCTCGACCTGGTCGATCGCCGTGTTCAGGTTGGCGAGCGACTGCGGGCCGAAGGTGGTCGGCTTGGTGTGGTCGAAGCCGTTGTCCAGCGTGATCAGCGCGAACCGACCCGCACCGGCGGGCAGTTCGAAGTGCCGTACGTGGGCGCTCGTGACGACCTCGTCGGGGAAGAGCGCGGCGGCGCCCTTCAGAAGCTCGGCGGTGGTGCTCACTTGCCCTCCCAGTGGGGGTTTTCCCAGATGACCGTCGCGCCCATGCCGAAGCCGACGCACATCGTGTTGAGGCCGTAGCGGACCTGCGGGTTCTCCTCGAACTGGCGGGCCAGCTGCGTCATCAGACGGACGCCGGAGGAGGCGAGCGGGTGGCCGTACGCGATGGCGCCGCCGTACTGGTTGACGCGGGCGTCGTCGTCGGCGATGCCGTAGTGCTCCAGGAACGCGAGGACCTGGACCGCGAAGGCCTCGTTGATCTCGAAGAGGTCGATGTCCTCGATCGACAGACCGGCCTTGGCGAGGGCCTTCTCGGTCGCCGGGATCGGGCCGTAGCCCATGACCTCGGGCTCGACGCCGGCGAAGGCGTACGAGACGAGGCGCATCTTGACCGGGAGGTCGTGCTCGCGGGCGAAGTCCTCGGAGGCGATGATCGAGGCGGTGGCGCCGTCGTTGAGACCGGCCGCGTTGCCCGCGGTGACGTTGCCGTGGACGCGGAACGGCGTCTTCAGGTTGGCCAGCGACTCCAGGGTGGTGCCCGGGCGCATCGGCTCGTCGGCGGTGACCAGGCCCCAGCCGGTCTCACCGGTGGAGGCGTCGGTGCGGCGGACCGAGATCGGCACCAGGTCCTGCTGGATCTTGCCGTCGGCGTACGCCTTGGCGGCCTTCTCCTGCGAGCGCACGGCGTACTCGTCGGCGCGCTGCTTGGTGATGCTCGGGTACCGGTCGTGCAGGTTCTCGGCGGTCATGCCCATGAAGAGGGCGGACTCGTCGACGAGCTTCTCGCTCACGAACCGCGGGTTCGGGTCGACGCCCTCGCCCATGGGGTGGCGGCCCATGTGCTCGACGCCACCGGCGATGACGGCGTCGTACGCGCCGAAGGCGATCGAACCGGCGACCGAGGTGACGGCGGTCAGCGCGCCGGCGCACATGCGGTCGATCGAGTAGCCCGGCACCGACTGCGGCAGCCCGGCGAGGATGCCCGCCGTACGGCCGAGGGTCAGACCCTGGTCACCGATCTGCGTGGTCGCGGCGATGGCGACCTCGTCGATCTTCGCGGGGTCGAGGCCGGGGTTGCGGCGCAGCAGCTCCCGGATGGCCTTGACGACGAGGTCGTCGGCGCGGGTCTCGTGGTAGATGCCCTTCGGGCCCGCCTTGCCGAACGGGGTGCGGACGCCGTCGACGAAGACGACGTCCCTGACGCTACGAGGCACGATGGCTCTCCTCCAGGGTGCGGGATGGCACTGCTGCGGCGACACGCCTAAGCGTGCGCTTGCTTCCCCCATGCTACTTGTGAGTAACCATGCTGCCCAGTCCTTGGAGGGTAAGCGGTGAAGGTCACACGACGAGGATCTCGCCGGGCCGGCCGCGCGCCCCCCGCGTACGCCCGTCCGTTCGAACGGTCCTGCAACCCGATGGGCCCAGGGCGGCGGCCGTGTCGCGGCGCCCGGTCCCCGGCAGGCCCGAGGCTGGCACGGCCGGGGCGCGAGGCCCCCGGACCGAGCGCACGGAAGGGATCCCATGCCGATCATCATGAAGGACCATCAGGTCCCCCACACGTCCACCATCCCCGCGAACAAGAACGACCCCGTCAAGCTCTTCGTGCGCGAGCGGGACGGCACGCCCCTGGGGCTCCTCCCGGAGCGCAAGGCCGTTCTGATGCTGCACGGCCGGAGCGTTCCGGTGCTTGCCGGCTTCGACCTCCAGCACACCTCCTACGGCTGGGCGGAGCACCTGGCCAAGGCCGGCTACGACGTCTTCATGATGGACCTCCAGGGCTCCGGACGGTCACCGCGTCCCAAGATGGACGACCCGCGCAATGCCAGCCCCGCCAACCAGAACCTCCTGAAGCCGAGGCCTGCGGGCTTCACTCCGGGCCCCGTGGACTACCAGTTCCAGCTGAACAACTCGAACAGCGACCGGGACGAGCTGCACACCGTCGTGGAGTACATCCGCAAGGAGCGCCACGTGGACAAGATCGCGTTCATCGGCTGGTCCGCGGCGGCGTTCACCATGGGGCCGTACGCGGTGAACAACCCCGGCAAGGTGGAGAGCCTGTTCCTGCTGGCGCCGATCTTCCCGCCCAAGGGCACGTCGACCCCGCCGAGCACGCTGCCGAGGCCGGGCTTCCCGATGTTCCTGGCCACGAGGTGGGGTCTCGAGTCGGGCTGGAACACGGAGCTGGCCTGCGAGGACCAGCGTGAACCCGGCATGGTCGAGAAGGCGTGGGCCGCGATGATGGAGAACGACGCGAAGGGAAGTACGTGGGGGCCGCCGGAGGGCCTCAACCGGATCCGGAACTTCTTCCGGTGGGGCTGGAACGAGGCGACCGCGTCCCAGGGCGCTGTCCTCGGCGGAAGCGTTCCCGTGCTGATGGTGTACGGGGACCACGACACCCAGGTGAACACGTCACCGCCCAACCCCGACCCCGAGCTCAACTTCTCGGTCCCCGCGCTCTACGACGCCGTCGCGGGCGCGCACAAGCTGATGGTCAAGCTGGCCTGTGCGGGGCATTCGGTGGTCTGGGAGATGCAGCACAAGAACGTGCACAACCTCTCGAAGCACTGGCTCAAGCACCTCAAGGTCGACGGCAAGACCCAGGGCGTCTTCGACATGGACACCGACGGGAACCTCAGCCCGATCCCGTAGGACGGCGGAGCCCCCGGCCGCTCGCACGGTCGGGGGCTCTCTCGAAACGGGTCAGGCCGTCACCGTCAGCGCCTCCACCAACAGCGGGGTCACCAGTTCGACCTGCCACCGGCGGGCGCCGTGGCCCGCGAGGGCCGCGGCCACACCCGCGGCGTCGGCGGGGGACGGCGGCTCCCAGCAGACCCGGCGGACCGTGTCCGGCGTGATCAGGTTCTCCTGGGGGAGGTTCAGCTCCTCCGCGAGGGCCGTGACCGCCGTGCGGGCCGCCGAGAGGCGGGCCGCCGCGACCGGGTCCTTGTCCGCCCAGGCGCGCGGCGGGGGCGGACCCGCCACCTGCTGGCCCGGCTGGGGCAGCTCGCTCTCGGGCAGGGCCCTGGCCCGGTCCACCGCGGCCTGCCACTGCTCCAGCTGACGGCGGCCCATCCGGTTGCCGAAGCCGGGCAGCGCCGTCAGCGCGGCCACGTTCACCGGCACCGCGAGCGCCGCCTCGACGATCGCCGCGTCGCTCAGCACCTTGCCGGGGGAGACGTCCCGCCGCTGGGCGACCTTGTCACGGGCCGTCCACAGCTCCCGTACGACCGCCATCTGACGACGGCGGCGCACCTTGTGCATGCCGGACGTACGACGCCACGGGTCCTTGCGCGGCGGGGCGGGCGGGGCGGAGGCGATCGCGTCGAACTCCTGGTGCGCCCAGTCCAGCTTCCCCTGCCGGTCCAGCTCCTTCTCCAGCGCGTCGCGCAGGTCGACGAGGAGCTCGACGTCCAGGGCCGCGTACCGCAGCCAGGGCTCCGGCAGCGGGCGGGTGGACCAGTCGACGGCCGAGTGGCCCTTCTCCAGGGCGTAGCCGAGGACGGACTCGACCATCGCGCCGAGGCCGACCCGCGGGAAGCCCGCGAGCCGTCCCGCGAGCTCGGTGTCGAAGAGCGAGGTGGGGAGCATGCCTATGTCGCGCAGGCACGGAAGGTCCTGCGTCGCGGCGTGCAGGATCCACTCGGTCCCGGCGAGCGCCTCGCCGAGCCCCGACAGGTCGGGGCAGCCCACGGGGTCGATGAGCGCGGTACCCGCGCCCTCGCGGCGGAGCTGGACGAGGTAGGCGCGCTGCCCGTAGCGGTAGCCGGAGGCGCGCTCGGCGTCGACGGCCACGGGGCCCGTCCCGGCGGCGAAGGCGGCGATCACCTCGGCGAGGGCCTCGTCGGTCTCGACGACGGGCGGAACCCCCTCGCGGGGCTCCAGCAACGGGATCGGAAGCCCATTCGCAGGGACATCGTCGTCCGGGGGGCCGCCCCCGGTGGTGCGCAGTGCTGTGTCTGCTGCGGTCTCTTGGGCGTCGGTCACCTGTCAAGGGTATCGGTGAACGGCAAGCGCCTGTCGACGGAACGTTCCGTCGACAGGCGCGGGCTGCTCGTGGGCCTTTCGTCAGTGGATGATGCCCGTCCGCAGGGCCACCGCGACCATGCCGGCGCGGTCGCCGGTGCCCAGCTTGCGGGCGATGCGGGCGAGGTGGCTCTTGACGGTGAGGGCGGAGAGGCCCATGGAGACGCCGATCGCCTTGTTGGACTGGCCCTCCGCGACGAGCCGGAGCACCTCGACCTCACGGCCGGAGAGCTCGCGGTAGCCGCCCGGGTGGCTCGGGGCACCCGGGGGGCGGCGGTGGCCCAGTCGTGCGGCGGCGGAGCCGATGGGTGCGGCTCCGGGCCGGGTCGGGTGACCGATGTTGGTCCGGGTACCGGTGACGACATAGCCCTTCACGCCGCCCGCCAGGGCGTTGCGTACGGCGCCGATGTCATCGGCGGCCGAGAGGGCGAGGCCGTTGGGCCAGCCCGCGGCGCGGGTCTCGGACAGCAGGGTCAGGCCGCTGCCGTCGGGCAGGTGGACGTCGGCAACGCAGATGTCGCGCGGGTTGCCGACGCGGGGACGTGCCTCCGCGATGGAAGAAGCCTCGATCACGTCGCGTACTCCGAGGGCCCACAGGTGGCGGGTCACGGTGGAGCGGACGCGCGGGTCGGCCACGACGACCATGGCCGTCGGCTTGTTCGGGCGGTAGGCGACCAGGCTTGCGGGCTGCTCGAGGAGAACGGACACCAGGCCTCCTGGGGGGAAGGATGCGGGACGGAGCCGGCTCGGGGATGAAGCCGGGGGCGAACCCGTGCTGCTGAAGGGGTCACTGACTCCTTCGGCAGCTGTGCCGCCCTCCTTTAGGGAAAGATCACGATTTGGTGAGTAACAATTAGGGCAATTCGGACGCGTGATCGATCATCCTACGAGCGGACCCCCAAGTGGACGCCCTCCTGCCGTGCCGGAGAGGGGCCACTCGGGGGTCTTTTCTACGCCTGCTGCGGGCCCCGGCGCTGGGGCAGCGAGACGACCCCCGCGCCCGTCACCGTGCCCGTCGGACCCGCCCCCGGTTCGACCGGTGCGGGCGGCAGGCCCGCGATCTGGCAGAGCAGATCGCACCAGGCCGCCAGGTGCGCCCCCGTGTCCGGCACCCCGCCGAGCCCCTCGCGCGGCGTCCACGAGGCCCGGATCTCGATCTGGGTCGCCGGCCTCCGGTCCGCGAGCCCGCCGAAATAGTGCGAGCCCGCCATCGTGACGGTCCCGCTCGCCTCCCCGTACGCCAGCCCGCGCGCCTCCATCGCCCCGGTCAGCCAGGACCAGCACACCTCGGGAAGCAGCGGGTCGGCCGCCATCTCCGGCTCCAGCTCCGCCCGGACGAGCGTCACCAGCCGGAACGTCCCCTTCCATGCCTCGTGGCCGTCCGGGTCGTGCAGCAGCACGAGCCGTCCGTCCGCCAGGTCGTCCTCGCCGTCGACGACGGCCGCCTCCACCGCGTACGCGTACGGGGCCAGGCGCTGCGGGGGCCTGGTCGGGTCGATCTCGATCTCGGGTCGCAGCCGCGCCGACCGCAGCGCCTCCACCGCCCGCCGGAAGGCGGGTGGTACCGGATTCTTCTCCGCACTGTCCGCTGTTTCGTCCGTCCCTCTTTTGCCGTCGGAATGATCGGAAAAATGTCCCTGAGCCGCAGCCATGCGGGGAAGAGTAGGCGGAACGGGGCCTCTGTGCGGGGAGGGACACCCGCCCCGCACGAGCGGCTTCCCGCCACATGCGAAGATTTGGGCGTGAGTGCCATGGACAGCCCGCAGGGCCAGCAGACGAAGCAGCAGTCGCGGACGCACGACTCCGCGTTCCTCAGGGCATGCCGGCGCGAGCCCGTGCCGCACACCCCCGTCTGGTTCATGCGGCAGGCCGGGCGCTCCCTCCCCGAGTACCTGAAGGTCCGCGAGGGCATCCCCATGCTCGAGTCGTGCATGCGGCCCGAGCTGGTCACCGAGATCACGCTCCAGCCGGTCCGGCGCCACAAGGTCGACGCGGCCATCTACTTCAGCGACATCGTCGTCCCGCTCAAGGCCATCGGCCTCGACCTCGACATCAAGCCCGGCGTCGGCCCGGTCGTCGCCGACCCCATCCGCACCCGCGCCGACCTGGCCCGGCTGCGCGACCTGACCCCCGAGGACGTCCACTACGTCACCGAGGCCATCGGGATGCTCACCGCCGAGCTCGGCGAGACGCCGCTCATCGGCTTCGCCGGCGCGCCTTTCACCCTCGCGAGCTACCTCGTCGAGGGCGGCCCGTCCCGCAGCCACGAGCGCACCAAGGCGATGATGTACGGCGACCCGCAGCTCTGGGCCGACCTGCTCGACCGCCTCGCCGAGATCACCTCGGCCTTCCTCAAGGTCCAGATCGAGGCCGGCGCCTCCGCCGTGCAGCTCTTCGACTCCTGGGTGGGCGCCCTGGCCCCGGCCGACTACCGCCGCTCGGTGATGCCGGCCTCCGTGAAGGTCTTCGACGCCGTCGCCGGCTACGGCGTCCCGCGCATCCACTTCGGCGTGGGCACGGGCGAGCTGCTCGGCCTCATGGGCGAGGCCGGCGCGGACGTCGTCGGCGTCGACTGGCGCGTCCCGCTCGACGAGGCCGCCCGCCGCGTCGGCCCCGGCAAGGCGCTGCAGGGCAACCTCGACCCCGCCGTGCTGTTCGCCTCGCCCGAGGTCGTCGAGGAGAAGGCCGACGAGGTCCTCGCCGCCGCGAAGGACCTGGAAGGCCACGTCTTCAACCTGGGCCACGGCGTCATGCCGTCGATGGACCCGGACGCCCTGACGCGCCTCGTCGACTACGTGCACACGCGCACGGCCGTCTGACGATCGCTCACGCCCCGCCGACGCCTCCGCCTCACCGGGCGGAGGCGTCGCCGTCTCAGCCCGCCGCTCGGACCGCCGCCGTCGCCTTCCGCGCCGCGATCAGGACCGGGTCCCACACCGGCGAGAACGGCGGCGCGTACCCCAGGTCCAGGGCCGTCATCGCCTCCACGGTCATCCCCGCCGTCAGCGCCACCGCCGCGATGTCCACGCGCTTGGCCGCGCCCTCGCGGCCCACGATCTGCACGCCGAGCAGCCGGCCCGTACGCCGCTCCGCCAGCATCTTCACCGTCATCGGCGCGGCCCCGGGGTAGTAGCCCGCGCGGCTCGTCGACTCCACCGTCACCGTCACGAACCGCAGCCCCACCTCCCGGGCGTCCTTCTCCCGCAGGCCCGTCCGCGCGATCTCCAGGTCGCACACCTTCGACACGGCCGTGCCCACCACGCCGGGGAAGGTGGCGTAGTCGCCGCCGACGTTTGCCCCGATGACCTGGCCGTGCTTGTTCGCGTGCGTCCCCAGCGGCACGTACCGCTCCCGGCCCGAGACCAGGTCCAGGACCTCCACGCAGTCGCCGCCCGCCCAGATGTCCTCGTGGCCGCGCACCCGCATCGCGAGGTCGGTGAGCAGCCCGCCGTGCGCGCCCAGCGGCAGCCCCGCCGCCCGGGCGAGCGAGGTCTCGGGCACCACGCCCGTCCCCAGGACCACCACGTCCGCCGGATACTCGTCGGCGGCCGTCGCCACCGCCCGTACCCGGCCGTCCGAACCGGTCAGGATCTTTGTCACCTCGGCGTCGACGACGGTCGTGATCCCCAGCCCGTCCATCGCCCGGTGGACCAGCCGGCCCATGTCCGGATCGAGCGTCGCCATCGGCTGCGCGCCCCGCGTCAGGACCGTCACCTCGTACCCCCGGGCGAGGAGCGCCTCCGCCATCTCCACGCCGATGTAGCCGGCGCCGACGACGACCGCCCGCCGTCCCGGCGTCCGCTCCAGCGAGTCGAGCAGCGCCTGGCCGTCGTCGAGGGTCTGCACCCCGTGCACACCGGGCGCGTCGATCCCCGGCAGCGGCGGTCGCAGCGGCCGGGCCCCGGTCGCGATCACCAGCTTGTCGAAGCCCGTCCACGCCTCCGTACCCCCGTCGAGGTCCCGGGAGAGCACCCGCCGCCCCGGCACGTCGATCGCCGTCACCTCGGTCCGCATCCGCAGGTCGATGTCCCGGGCCCGGTGCTCCTCCGGGGAGCGGGCGATCAGCTCGCCCCGCTCGGCGACGTCCCCGCCGACCCAGTACGGGATGCCGCAGGCCGAGTACGAGGAGAAGTGACCCCGCTCGAAGGCGACGATCTCCAACTCCCCGACGGCCTTGAGCCTGCGCGCCTGTGACGCGGCGGACATGCCCGCCGCGTCGCCACCGATCACGATCAGTCGTTCGCTCATTCCCCCATTTTGGGGCTCGGTTCGCCGCCCCCTTGTTTTCAGGGCTCGGTTCGCCTCCGGGGCGCTTCAGCCGGGCTCACAGCCCCGACCGTGCTCGACCCCCTCGTTCCTCGGGGGCCTCCGCGCGCTCGGGGCTGTTTCCCCGGCCGCGCCCCTTCGGCTCACTCGCCGGCCCCGGGGGTGTGAGGGTGCTCGGCCGGCGTGGCCACACCGGCGGCGTTCGCCTCCGGCAGGGGCCGGGTCTCCGGGGCCGGGACCGTGCGTGCCGCGCGGCGCGGGCGGATCAGGTGGCGCCAGAGGAGGAAGACGATCAGGGCGAGGGCCAGCCACGGGGCCAGGGCGGTCAGGACGATGCCGATCCAGGCGAGCGCGCCCACCAGCGCGTTCCAGCCGCCGCTCAGCGCGTCCCCGAAGCCGGGACGGCCCTCGTCCTCCTCCTTGTCGGCGCCCGGCTTCTCCTTCTCGGTGAGTTCCAGGGTGATCGTCGCGAGCGTCGTCCGGTCCTTCAGCGAGGACTGCTGGGCGAGCAGCGACTCCAGGTCCGCCTGACGGCGGCTCAGCTCGCCCTCCAGGGTCACCACGTCGGCCAGCTTCTCCGCCCGCTGCATCAGCGCCCGCACCCGCGCCACGCTCGCCCGCTGCGTGGCGATCCGGCTCTCCACGTCCACCACCTGCTCGGTGACGTCCTTGGCGTCGGCCTTGCGGGCGAGCAGCTTGCCGGTGCCCGCCAGCTCGGTGAGGACCGCGTCGTACTGCTCCTGCGGCACCCGCAGCACGACGCGCGAGACGACGTACGTGTCGTCGAGCCGCTCCGTCGACTCGTTCTCCACCCGTCCGCCGGCGCCCGCCGCGACCCTCCGGGCCGTGAGCAGGGCCTTCGCCGCGTCCTCGACCTCCACGGAGAGCGAGGCGGTACGGATCACGTGCTGCGGCTGCGCGGCCTTGCCCGGCGCCGTGGGGGCCTTCTCGCTGCCCGACGCGGCGTCGGCGGCACCTTCCGGGGCCGCCTTGACGCCGTTGGCGGCCTGCGCCGCGCTCCCGCCCCCCTTGCCGGCCGAGTCGTCGGCGCCCGCGCCGCAGCCGGTCAGGACGAGCGAGGCCGTCAGGAGCGCGGCGGCCGTCGTCGTCCGGGCCCGCGACACCGTGCGTGTTCTGCTCATGCGTTCCCCCCAGGGAGTGGTGGTGAGTCGTGCCCGTTGGACGTGCGAGGCGGCCGGGCGGGTTGCCCTCCGGCGGTAGCGATGCGGTCACGTTCCGGCCTCGGAAAGGGAGCGCGCGGGCGATTTGAGAGAGTGGTCCCATGAACGCGGACACCACGGGACCCCACGTCGTCGTCGCCGGAGGCGGAATCGCCGGACTCGCGGCCGCCCACCGGCTCGCCACCGCCGGCCACCGGGTGACCCTCCTCGAAGCGGGGAGCCGTCTCGGCGGCAAGCTCCTCGCCGGGGAGATCGCGGGCGCGCCCGTGGACCTCGGCGCCGAGTCGCTGCTCGCCCGCCGCCCCGAGGCCGTCGCCCTCGCGCGGGCCGTCGGCCTCGGTGACCGGCTGCGGCCCCCGGCCACGACCACGGCGTCCGTCTGGTCCCGTGGCGAGCTCACCCCGATGCCCAAGGGGCACGTGATGGGCGTCCCGGGCGACGGCCGCGCGGTCGAGGGCCTCCTCTCCGAGGAGGGCGTCCGCCGCATCGGCGTCGACCGCGAGCTGCCCCCGACCGAGATCGGCGACGACATCGCCATCGGCGCGTACGTCGCCGAGCGCATGGGCCACGAGGTCGTCGACCGGCTCGTCGAGCCCCTCCTCGGCGGGGTCTACGCCGGTGACGCCTACCGCATCTCGATGAAGGCCGCCGTCCCCGCCCTCTTCGAGGCCGCCCGCCGCCATCCCACGCTCACCGCCGCCGTCCGGGCCGTCCAGCAGGCCGGAGCGGCCGCCCCGGCCGACGCGGCGGGCGCCGCCACCGGCCTCGGCGGCTCCGTCTTCCTCGGCGTCGAGGGCGGCGTCGGCACCCTGCCCGGCGCCGTCGCAGACGCGATCCGCGCCGCCGGCGGCGAGATCCTCACCGGTACGTCCGTCACCGCCCTGCGCCGCACCGGACCGGCCGGCTGGGAGGTCGTCGCGGGCGACCGGGTCCTGGCCGCCGACGCCGTGGTCCTCGCCACCCCCGCCGGGCCCGCCGCCGCGCTCCTCGCCGAGCACGCGCCCGCCGCCTCCGCCGAGCTGGCGGAGATCGCGTACGCCTCCATGGCCCTGATCACGCTGGCCTTCCGCCGCGCGGACATGCCCGCCCTGGCCGGCTCCGGCTTCCTCGTGCCGCCGGTCGACGGCCACACGATCAAGGCCTCCACCTTCTCCAGCCAGAAGTGGGGCTGGGTCGCCGACGGCGCCCCCGACCTCTTCGTGCTGCGCACCTCCGTCGGCCGGCACGGAGAAGAGGAGCAGGTCCACCGCGAGGACACCGACCTCGTCGCCGCCTCCCTCAAGGATCTCGCCGCCGCCACCGGGCTCACCGCGCGCCCCGTCGCCACCACGGTCACCCGCTGGACCGGCGGCCTGCCCCAGTACCCCGTCGGCCATCTCGCCCGGGTCGCCCGCGTCCGCGAGGCCGTCGCCGCCCTGCCCGGACTGCGGGTAGCGGGCGCCGCTTACGACGGCGTCGGCGTCCCCGCGTGCATCGCCTCGGCCCACCGCGCGGCCGACGAGATCACGGCCGAGTTCGGGGACGAGATCATCGCCACGTCGAAAAGGACCGACCCCGGTGCGGGGCACTCCTCGTGACGGGCGAGAATAGGCGTATGAGTGCGCCCGAAAAGATCCCGAACGCCGGTAAGAAGGCGAAGGACCTCAACGAGGTCATCCGCTACACCCTGTGGTCTGTGTTCAAGCTGCGCGACGTTCTGCCCGAGGACCGCGCCGGCTACGCCGACGAGGTCCAGGAGCTCTTCGACCAGCTCGCCGCCAAGGACATCACCGTCCGTGGCACGTACGACCTGTCCGGTCTGCGCGCCGACGCCGACGTGATGATCTGGTGGCACGCCGAGACGAGCGACGAGCTCCAGGAGGCGTACAGCCTCTTCCGCCGCACCAAGCTGGGCCGCGCTCTGGAGCCGGTCTGGTCCAACATGGCGCTGCACCGCCCCGCCGAGTTCAACAAGTCGCACATCCCGGCCTTCCTGGCCGACGAGAACCCGCGCGACTACATCTCGGTGTACCCCTTCGTGCGCTCCTACGACTGGTACCTGCTGCCGGACGAGGACCGTCGCCGCATGCTCGCCGACCACGGCAAGATGGCCCGCGGCTACCCCGACGTCCGCGCCAACACGGTCGCCTCCTTCTCGCTGGGCGACTACGAGTGGATCCTCGCCTTCGAGGCCGACGAGCTGCACCGCATCGTCGACCTCATGCGCCACCTGCGCGCCTCCGAGGCCCGGATGCACGTCCGCGAGGAGGTCCCGTTCTACACCGGTCGCCGCAAGAGCGTCGCCGACCTGGTGGCGGGCCTGGCCTGACACGGCCGTACGAACCTGGTGGCGGCCCTGCTCCCGGCCGGGCGCGCCACCCCTTGACCCGGAAGATCAGACGGCGGGCGTCTTCACTGCCCTCCCGTCCAGCGACACCGGGTCCGGCTCCGGGTGCGGCGCGCATGATGCGCGCCGCACCGGCGTCATTTCCGGGCCTTTTTCGGCGGCCGGTACCGCTCCCGTGAGCAGATAGCGCTCCAGATAACCGTTCACGCAGGCGTTCGGCCCGCCCGCGATTCCGTGCGTGCCCGCGTCCCGCTCGGTCACCAGGGCCGAGCCCGACAGCCGCCGCTGGAGTTCGAGGGCTCCCGCGTACGGGGTCGCCGCGTCCCGCTCCGCCGCCATGATCAGCACGGGTGGCAGCACCCCCGGGCCCGTCCGCACGTCCAGCGGCCGCTGCCGGGGCGCCTTCCAGTAGGCGCAGGGCAGGTTCATCCAGGCGTTGTCCCAGGTCTCGAACGGGGCCCGCTCCGCCAGCAGGGTGTTGTCCCGGTCCCAGACGGCGAACTCCTCCGGCCAGGGCGCGTCGTTGCACTCCACCGCCGTGTAGACCGCACGCCCGTTGCCGGCGTCGGGCCCCGGTGTCTCCGTTGTCTCCTTCGTCTCCGGGGGAGCGGCCTGCGCGATCAGCGGTTGCGGATCGCCCTTCAGATACGCGGCGAGGGCGCCCGCCCGCAGGGGCCAGAACCGGTCGTCGTAACCGGTGTCCAGCATCGACGCGTGCAACTGGCCGGGACCGACCCGGCCGCCCGCCGGGCGCGCCGCGAGCTCGGCGCGCACCCGCTCGTACCGCGCGCCCACCTCCCGTGCGGTGCCACCGAGCCCGTACACCACGTCGTGCTTCGCCACCCACGTGCGGAAGTCCGCCCAGCGCCGCTCGAACGCCTCGGACTGGGCGAGGTTGTTGTGGTACCAGATCCGGTCCGGCCGCGGGTCCACCGGCGCGTCCAGGACCATCCGCCGGACCCGGTGCGGGAAGAGGGTCGCGTACAGGCCGCCGATGTACGTGCCGTACGAGCCGCCCAGGTACGTGAGGCGCGGCTCGCCGAGCGCGGCCCGAACGACCTCCAGGTCCCGGGCGTTGTTGAGCGAGTGGTAGTGGCGCAGGGCCGGGCCCGTCCGGCGCGCGCAGCCCTCCGCGTACGTCTTCGCCCGCGCGATCCGCTCCCGCTTGTACACCTCGGACGGCCGGCTCGGCGACGGGGTCGGGCCCGTCACCCGGTCCGCCGGGTCCTGGCAGGAGACCGGCGCGGAGCGGCCCACCCCGCGCGGGGCGTAGCCCACGAGGTCGTACGCGGCGGAGATCCGCCGCCACGCGGGGAGCTCGGCGGCCAGCGGGAAGTACGTCGAGGAGGCTCCCGGGCCCCCGGGGTTGAAGAGGAGCGCGCCCTGCCGGTCGGCGGCGGCCCCCGAGGCCCGGACGCGGCTGACGGTCAGCGGGATGAGGGGCCCGTCCGGGTCCGCGTAGTCGAGCGGTACGCGGACGGTGCCGCACGCGACGGACGGCGGCAGCCTCTCGGCCGCGGGGCAGGAGCCGAAGGCGATCCCCTCGGCGGCTGCCCGGCGGGCGGCGAGCAGGGTGCCGCGCGCCTCGGACGGCGGGGCGTCCTGCGCGGGGGCCGGGGAGAGGGCGGGGAGGGCGGTGAACAGGAGGGCGCTGAGGGCTCCGTACAGCGCGGGAGAGGGCATCGGTGCTTCCCTTCGTGACCGCGTGCGCGTGGGGCGCGGGCGGGGACGAAGAGATCGTTGGCGCGGGGCGGGGGCGAAGTAAAGGATCTACGGGAGGCGTACGGGAGCGTGTCCCCGGAGTGCCGCGCGGAGCTCGGGCTCCAGGACGGCGGGGCCGCGCGTCGCGAGGGCCGTGAGCGGGTCGGCGGAGGAGAGGCCGGAGAGCAGCCGCTGCCCGGCGGGGGAGGCCCAGCGGGTGTGCGGGTACACCTCGATCCGGCCGATCAGCAGGCAGAGCCCGGAGGCGAGCAGCGGCAGTGCGAACCCGGCGACGACCACGGTCCGTTCGGCGCCGGGCACGAGGAGCGCCGCCGCCGTCCCGAGCACGAGGGTGAGCAGGAAGGCGGCCCGCACCGCCCGCACCCCGGCCGCGACCTCGCGGCGGCCCGCGTCGGACACGGCGAGCCCCCGGTCGACGAGCCGCTGCGCGAGCGAGCGCACCGCGTCGGCGGCGGCCACCGCCGGACGGACGGCGGGAATGGGGGACTGGCCGCCGGGACCGATGGCGCCGAGCACCGCGCTCTCCCACTCGTCCCGGCTGCCGCCGTCGGCGTCCACGACCGTCGCCCAGCCGGTGTGGGCGAGCAGCAGCCGCCGCTCCCGGTGCATCGCGACGAGCGTCAGATCGGTGACCCGGAGCGGTCCGCCGGCCAGGTAGGCGGCTTCGAGGACGGTGAGCTCGGCGTCGTCCCCTCCGGAGGAGGGGGACGCGGGCAGGGCCGCCATGAGGGAGGCCCGGAACAGGCGCGCGCAGCCGAGACCGGCCACGACGCATGCCACGAGGAGAAGCGGAACCCAGACCATGTCCGAGTTCTATGACAGGAAGGACGGGCCCGCCACTCGAACGGGTGATCAGCCGCTGGAGCTGGAGCTGGAGCATGAACTCCCGCTGGAACTGGAGCATGAACTTCCGCTGGAGCTCGAACAGGAACTGCCGCCTCCGCCACCGCAGCCGGACCCGCCGCCCGAGCACGAACCGGAGGAGCACGAACCGGAGGAACAGGAAGCGGACGAGCACGAGCCGGATCCTCCGCCGGACGACGAGCCGCCCCCGCCGCAGAAGGTGTTGCCCGCGCACCACACCGCGGCCACACCGGCGGACGCGTAGTCCGTGGGGAGGTGATGTGCGGCGCCGGGACGCCGTCCGCGCCCGCGTCCCCGTCCCCGCGGCGGCGCGTACACCCGGGCGGCGGCGAGGAGTTGCTCCCGCAGCACCGGGTCGGGCAGACCTCGGAGTCCGTACAGGGCCACGAGGTGGCCGGCGTCCGCGAGGTGCCCGTGGGCGCGGCCGTACGCCGCGAGGGAGGCCTGTCCTGCCGAGGTGATCCGCTTCGCGGAGATCGCCCCGCAGGCGATGGCCGTGACCCCGGCGGCGGCGAGGACGGGCAGCACCTTCACGACGAAGGGCACCGACATCTCCGGTGAGGTGGACAGGTCGAGGATCGTGAGGACGACCGAGACGGGGAAGAGGAAGAAGGCCGTGAGACCGAGCGCGAGGCACCAGGCGAGGGTGGTGCTCCGCCGCGCCGGTTCCTCGATGAGACGGCGGGCCGCGAGCCCGTCACCGATCTCCTGGACCGCCGGGTGGCGCATCACGCCGAGCCGGAGGTGGTGCAGGGCCCCGTGCGGGGCCGCCGCGTGCGTCTCCAGCACGGCGCGCTCCACCGGGTCGTGCGCGACGGGCCGGACGACCGCGACGATGCCGGGGCCGCCGATCGCGATCCGGCCGTCGTACTGGAGGGCGGCGATGGCGGTGTCGGCGACCCGGGCCGGGCCGCCGTTCAGGAAGGCCGCCTCGTACCGGTCGTGGACCGGCCCGGCGGAGCCGCCGTGCGACCGGACGACCCGGGTGATCAGCAGGGCGATGCCGGCGATGCCGGCCGCGTAGAGGGCGACGACGAGGGCGTTCACGGTCACCTCCGGACGAGGGCGTGGCGGGCGGCGCGGGCGAGCCGGGCGGCGCGGCCGGGCGGGCGGCTGCCGGAACGGTCCTGCCACCACTCGGTGAGCCGCCGTCGGGCGGCCGGGTCCTCGGGACGGTCGGCGAGCAGCAGGTGCTCGGCGAAGTCGAGGGCGTCACGGCGGTAGCCGCCGGTCATGGGGCGGGTCCTGGCGTACGCGAGGAACGCGGGCCGGAAGCCCTTGCCGAGGATCTCCGGCAGCTCGGGGGCGACCTTCGCGACGACCCCGGCCCGCTTGGCCGCGAGCGCCCGGCTCTGCACCCCGAGGCGCCGGCTGTCGAACCCCTCGGGCGCGGGCGTCCCGGCGACGAGCGCCGACAGCAGCGCGGCCTGCGCGAGGCCGACGCGCTGGCGTGCGCCTTCGTCGGGTGCGGATGCGGGTGCGGGTGCGGGCGTGGGTGCGGGCGTCGTGGCGACGGGGCTCGGCATCGGGCCGCCCGAGACGCGGGCACCGGCACCGATGAGCAGCGGCGCCCGCCGGGGCGCGGGTGCCGACGAGAGGGCGCCGTGCTGGTGGGCCGTGCCCACCGGTACCGCCGCCGAAGCCCCCATCGCCTCCCGGGCCACCGCCTCCCGGATGACCGTCTCCCGGATCACCTCCAGCTCCGCCTCCAGCTCCTCCGCCGGCGGGAAGTCGTCGTCCCGCTCCAGGAGCACGCCGGGCGGCGAGACCCGCGAGGCGAGGTCCGCGAGGACGTCGAGGACGGGGCGCGGGACCGGGTGGGCGTGGGTGTCGTGCCAGACGCCGTCGCGCTCGACGCCGCCCGCCACGTGGACGTACGCGATGGCCTCGACCGGCAGTTCGGACAGGGCCTTCGCCGGGTCCTCGCCGCGGTTGACGTGGTTGGTGTGCAGGTTGGCGACGTCGATGAGGAGCCGTACCCCCGTACGCTCCACGAGCTCCGCCAGGAACTGTCCCTCGGTCAGCTCCTCCCCGGGCCAGGCGATGAGGGCCGCGATGTTCTCCAGGGCGAGCGGTACGGGCAGCGCGTCCTGCGCGATGCGCACGTTCTCGCAGAGCACGTCGAGGGCGTCCCGGGTGCGGGGCACGGGCAGCAGGTGGCCCGCTTCGAGGAGCGGCGACGCGGTGAGCGGGCCCCCGGCCCGTACGAACGCGATGTGCTCCGTGACCAGCGGCGCCCCCAGCGCCACCGCCTTCTCCCCGAGCGCCGCGAGGCGCGCCGGGTCCGGCCGGTCCGCGCCGCCGAGTCCCAGCGACACTCCGTGCGGGACGACGGTCACGCCGCGCTCCCGCAGCCGGGTCAGCGAGTCGGGCAGGTGGTCGGCGCAGATGTTCTCCGCGACCACCTCGACCCAGTCGAGGCCGGGCAGCGCCTCCACCGCCTCCGCGATCTCGGGGCGCCATCCGATGCCGATGCCGAGTTCCGCCATGTCCCCCATGTCCCCGTCCCCCTCTTTCGGTCCTCAGTCATCCACGTGATGGCCCCGGCGGCGACGTTCGAACCCAAGGAGGGGGACGTTCAGAGCTACATTTGAGGTTCCGGCGTCCGGTGGAGGGCTCCGCCCAGGTCGAGGCGGTCGAGCAGCCCGGCGTCGGTGAAGGCGGCGACCACGTCGTCGCGGCTCTCGGTGAAGTGCGCCCAGCTGTCGCAGTGGACGGGCACGACGCGGCGGGCGCCGAGGATCGTGGCGGCCTCGGCGGCCTGCGCGCTGTCGAGGACGATCAGGCCGCCGTCGAAGAGCTGGGGGAAGCGCGGCGCCCCGGCGAACAGGATGGCCGTGTCCACCGGGCCGAAGCGCTCGGCGATCTCCTCGACCAGGCCGAGCGAGGCGTTGTCGCCGCTGACGTAGAACGTGGGCAGGTCCTGCCCGGTGAGGACGAAGCCGACGACCTGGCCGGTGAACGGTTCGACCTCCTCGCGGGTGCCGGGACCGTGGAGGGCGGGCACGCCCGTGACGGTGACGGTGCCGCCGCCGGGCCGGTCCAGGACGACCGACTCCCAGTCGGCCAGCCCCTTGGCCCCCGCCCCCAGGCGCTGCGCGCCCCCGGGCGTGGTCAGGGTCAGCGGGACGTCCGCGAGGAGGGCGCGACCGGACGCGTCGAGGTTGTCGGGGTGCTCGTCGTGGGAGAGCAGGACCACGTCTATCGGGCCGAGTTCGGCCGGCGTGGCGGCGGAGGGCGCGGTCTTGGTCAGTACGCCGCGGGGCGCCCGGTAGTCGCGGGGCGCGTCGAACGTGGGGTCGGTCAGGAAGCGCAGGCCGCCGTACGCGAAGAACGCGGTCGGGCCTCCGAGGACGCGGACGGGGATCTGCTCGTGCTCAGCGGGCATGCCGGTGTCAGACATCAGAACCTCACGAATGGTGGGCGATCTATCCGTGAGAACCATAGCCCATGTCTCACGGATGAAGGCAAGCCGTACCATGAGAACCATGAGTGAGACCCCGACCGCCGTATCCGCGCCGCCGCCGCCCGCACCGGGGGCCGAGGAGTACCTCGCCCTCGCCTTCGCGAACAGCGCCGTCGCGCTGCCCGGCGGGCACTTCATGGACTTCCTCGGCACCCCCGAGGCCGCGAACCGGTGGCTCACCGAGCACGGCCTCGCGCCGGCCGACGCCGGGGTGCGGGAGATGTGCGCGGCGCAACTGCGCTCCCTGCGCGAACACCTCAGGTCGCTGCTGGCCGCCCGGGTCGAGGGGCTGCCCGCCCTGCCCTCGGCGCTCGCCGCCGTCAACGACGCCCTGAGCAAGGCCCCCACGGCCGCGCTGCTGTACTGGGACGAGAAGAACGGGCCCTACCGCGCGGCGCCCTGCCCCACCGACCAGATCCTCGGCCGCGCCCTCGCGACCCTCGCGGCCAACGCGGCCGACCTCCTCACCGGCCCCGACGCCGACCGCCTCACCCGATGCGGCTCCGCCCCCTGCAACCGCTACCTCCTGCGCCACGGCCGCCGCCACTGGTGCTCCACCCGCTGCGGCGACCGCGCCCGCGCGGCCCGCGCCTACGCGCGCCGGACGCGGGGGCAGGAGGATTCGTCGGCGCAGAGGGATTCGTCGGCGCAGGCGGATTCGCAGGAGAAGGACTGACGTTTCACCGGGCTCGTCTCCGTGCCGGGACCGTGTGGTACTGCTCGGTCAGCGCCCACGCGACGAGCGTGCCCGGCCGCTGCCTCAGCGCTGTGAGGGTGAGGTCGGCGGGGTCGGACGTGCAGGTGCCGAGGACCGCCTTGCGCCGGCGGCGCGGTTCCGGGATCTCCGCCCTCGCGTGGTCGCCGGGTGCGTCCCACGACAAGAGCTCCCCGCGGGCGACGCTCGCGGGGATGTCGGGCGGCGCGGGACCGTCCACGACGAAGTACAGGTGCAGCCGCAGCATGCAGGACAGGGCGGGCTGCTCCGGGGTGTTCCGGTCGAAGAAGTTCCTGCCCCCGCCCCGGGAGCACGTGTCCACGAGCGTGGTGCGCAGGGGCGGGCCCCACGGTCCGGTCCTGCCGATCTCCTCGGCCCGCGCCCGCAGTTCGCGCTCGGCGCGCTGCCGCTTCCGCCGGACCTCGTCCGACCCGGCGATCCTCCTGAGCTTCCACCTGCCGGGGCGCCGGGCGAGGGCGTCGGCCCCCGCCAGGAGGAACAGGAGCAGCAGGGACGCGGCCCGGTCGGCCCGCCGACCTAAGGCAGAGGTCATGGCCCCGGTCTCCTACGGCTGTCGCAGCCGCAGGTGGGGAGCGAAGAGCCGGCTTCCCTCGGAGACGACCGTCTTCCCGGGCGCGATCTCCGTGAAACCGGCGTCCCGTACGACCGGCAGTCCGCTGTCGCCCGCCGTGAGCGCGGCCCAGTGCCCGGGTGTCGCGGTGCGCACCGCGAGCGGGAAGCCCGCCTCCTGCCACGCCTTCCGGTCCGCGTCCCGCATCGCCCACCACAGGAGCTGCGCGCCGTGTCCGGTCTGCGCCATCGTCTTGCCCGCCGACATGTCGAGCCCGGGGTTGATCCAGAGCATCACGGCCCCGTCCGGTACGGGACCGGGCTCGGCCGGGTCGTCGAGGTCGGTGCCCGACACCTGGAGCTTGGCCAGCTCCTTGGGCCAGCCGTCGAGCGGCACCGGCGGGAAGACCCGTACCTCCGCCTCCTCGCCGGTCACCGTGATCCCCGGGAGCGCTCCGGCCTTCCGCCACTCCGCGCCGCGCGCCCGGCGCACGACCTTGCGGATCCGGGCGTCCTGCCAGTCCGTCATGGCCTGCGCCCACTCGCCCTCGCCGAGGGAACGGTCGTCGGTGAGGATCTCCATGACGGCCCGCGCGGAGGTCTCCAGGGCGTCGGTACGGGACGGGGGCGCGTCGCGCTCAATTCGTACGACCAGGGGGAGGACGAACTGGGGCTTCTCATCGCGGACGTCGGTCTCGTGGCTGCTCACCCGGCAAGTCTGCCACTGCGGTGACGCACGACCGGAGGGTGGTCGGCGGGGGAACGGCGGGGGAGGCCACGGGGTCGTCGACGGGGATCACGAGGTGGTCGACGGGGGACCACGAGGTGGTCGGCAGGGGATTCTTGTGGGAATCAGGGCTTCCGGGACAGGATGCCCCGCATGAAGAGTGATCTTTTCGCGGGTGAGCACCTCGCCGAGGCGGCCGGCTTCCCGGGCATGACCCTGCAGAACGCCAAGTCGGTCAAGTACACCGTCAACGGAGAGATGCACGCCCGTCAGGGCTCGATGGTCGCCTTCCGCGGCGACCTCCAGTTCGAGCGCAAGGGCCAGGGCATCGGCGGCCTCCTCAAGCGCGCCGTCACCGGCGAGGGCCTGGCGCTGATGGCCGTGCGTGGCCAGGGCGAGGCGTGGTTCGCGCACGAGGCGCAGAACTGCTTCATCATCGAGATCGAGCAGGGCGACGCCTTCTCGGTCAACGGCCGCAACGTCCTCTGCTTCGACTCCACCCTCCACTACGAGATCAAGACGGTGAAGGGCGCCGGAATGACCGGCGGCGGCATCTTCAACTCCGTCTTCTCCGGCTACGGGAAGGTGGCGCTGATCTGCGAGGGCAGCCCCATCGTCATCCCCGTCTCCCCGCAGGCCCCCGTCTACGTCGACACCGACGCCGTCGTCGGCTGGAGCGAGCAGCTCCGCACCTCGCTGCACCGCTCGCAGTCCCTCGGCTCGATGATCCGCGGCGGCTCGGGCGAGGCGGTGCAGCTCAAGCTGGAGGGGCAGGGCTTCGTGGTCGTCCGGCCCAGCGAGCTCACCCCGCAGAAGAACTCGTCGAATTGAGGGACGAGTGAGGCTGGAGCGGGTCGGGCGCCGGTACGGCCCGCGCGGACCGTGGGTCCTGCGCGAGGCCGTCCTCGACCTGCCCGCCTCCGCCCTCGTCCGGGTCGTCGGCACCAACGGCACCGGCAAGTCGACCCTGCTCCGGCTGGTCGCCGGGATCGACGCCCCGAGCGAGGGCCGGGTGACCGGCCGCCCGCCCCGCACGGCGTACGTCCCCGAACGCTTCCCCGTGGCCCTGCCCTTCACGGCCACCGACTACCTGGTCCACCTGGGCCGCGTCCAGGGCCTGGGCCGGGCGACGGCCAGGGCCCGCGCGGGGGAGTGGCTGGAGCGCTTCGGGGCCGCCGAGCACGCCCGTACGGAACTGGCGGAGCTCTCCAAGGGCACCGGCCAGAAGGTCGCCGTCGCCCAGGCCCTCCTCGCGGACCCGGACCTCCTCGTCCTCGACGAGGCCTGGACGGGTCTCGACACCACCGCCCGCGCCGAACTGGACCGAGCCGTCCGGGAGCGGGTCGCGGCGGGTGGCACGGCCGTCTTCGTCGACCACGACCCGCGGCGCCTCGCGGGGGAGGCGGACGCGGTGTACGAGGTGCATTCGGGTGCGGTACGGGCCGTGCCGGCAGCGGTGCGGGAAGCGCCGCGGGAGCCCCGGGTCCGGATCACCGCCTCCGGCGGCAAGCCGCTCCCCGAGGGCCTGCCGGGCGCCCCCGCCGCCGAGCCGCAGGACCCGGACGACGCCACCCGCCCCCTCGTCCTGACCGTCGACGCGGCCCACTCCGACGCGCTCCTCGCGGCGCTCCTCGCCGCCTCCTGGCACATTCACCGACTCGACTCCGAAGGCGTACGCGCATGACGGCGCTCCTGCGCTACCAGGCGGGTCTGCTGCTCCGCTCGCAGCGCTGGCTCGCACCGCTCCTCCTCTACGCGGCCTTCCTCGCCGTCGGCGTCCGCGCGGGCGAACCCGTGCTCGGCGCGCTCGGCTTCTCGACGGCGGGCCTGGTGCCGGTGACGGCCTGGTGCGTACGGATCTGCCTCACCCAGGAACCGGCCGCCGCCCGGAACGTCGTCGCCGCGGCCGCCGGCCGGAGCCGCGCCCACCTCGCGGCGCTCCTCACCGGGACCGCCCTGCCGGGGCTCCTCGGCGTGCTCGCCGTCCTCGGTCTCACCGCGATCGGCGACCGGCGCGGGGTCGGCGCGCCCGCCGCCGCGGCCGCCGGGCTCCTCGCGACGGCGGCCTGTGTCCTGACGGGCGCCGCCGTGGGCGCCCTGACCGCACGCCCGTTCCTCAAGGCGGCCGGCTGGTCGGTCGCGGCCCTCGTCACCGGCTCGCTCCTCGCGCTCGTCACCACGGGCTCTCCGGCGAAGCACGCCCTGACCGCCCTGGTCACGGGTGCCCGCACGACGACCGCGCAGCTGCCGTGGCTCGCGTGCGCCGGCGCCGTGCTCCTCGCGGCGGCGACGGCGGCCCTCGCCTGCCGGGCCACGGCGCACCTGGAATGAGCGGGCCCGGAGTGAGTACGCTCGAAGGCATGACCGAGTCGACGTCGTCGTACTGCACCCCCGAGCCCGGCCCGACGCCCGAACCTGCGGCCGAGGGGCCTTTCGCCTCCTGCGTCCTGTGCCAGGAGCCGACCGAGTACCCGGAGTCGACCAAGGGGATCACGCTCTGCCCGGTCTGCGAGTGGCAGGAGGCCCAGCGCAATGCCTGCTCGGGCTGACGTGAGCAGCTGACGTGACCAGCTGACCTGACCGGCTGACGTGAGCAGCTGATGCGCCTCAGCGGCTCATGAGCTCCGAGACCTTCACGAAGCGGTAGCCGCGCGCCCGCAGCTCCGGGACGATCCGGCGGATCGCCCGCTCGGTGACGGGGGCGGCGCTCCGCGTGCAGTGCATGACGACGAGCGAGCCGGGCTTGACCCCGTCGAGCACCTGCTCGGCGACCGCGTCCGCGTCCTTGGCGAAGGCATCGCCGCTGACCACGTCCCACTGGACCGCCGTCACCCCGGCGGGGCCGAGCGCGCGCAGGGCGGCGTCGTCGTAGCAGCCACCGGGGAAGCGGAAGTACGGGACGACGTTGACGGCCCCGGCATCGCGGAAGGCGTCGAAGGCCCGCTGCACGTCGGCCGTCATGTCGGGTCCCGCGACGGTCGGGAGGCCGTAGCAGGGGGACGCGAAGGCGTAGTGGCTGTACGAGTGGTTGGCGATCTCGAAGCGCGGGTCCCCGCCGATGGATTTCGCCTGGTCCGGGTACTCCTCCGCCCAGCGGCCCGTCATGAAGACGGTGGCGTCCACCTTGAGCCGGCGCAGGGTCGCGATCAGCTGCGGGTTGTCGAAGCGCTCGCCGCCCGCGGCGCGCGGTCCCTGGTCGGCCGTCATGTCGGCGTCGAAGGTGAGCGCGACGACCTTCTCGGCGTCCCGGGTACGGCGGCTGTAGACGGGGGTGAGCCCGCCGGGCCCCGGGGCCAGGGTGGGCGGCGCGGTGCGGCCTGCGCCTCGTCCGGCCGCCGGCTTGGGCCCGGCCGCCGCGTCGGCCTTCGGCGACGGGCTGCGGGTGACGGCCGGCCCCGTCGGCTCCTTCGCCACGGGGGCCGGGGCGCCGCCCCCGCCGCAGCCGACGAGAGCGGCGCCCAGGAGGACGAACGCCGCCATATTTCGTACAGGAATGTTCACGCTCGGAAGTTAACCGATCAAAGTGGCTAACGCTCGCGACTCGACAGCAGGAGCGCCCGAGTCCACGCGCTGAGCTGACGCACCATCGCCTGGGCGTGCGCGGCCCGCTCGCGGCGGAAGGGAAGGACGAGAAGCGCGGGGACGAAGGCGAGGGTGACGAGCAGCAGGGGCACCGTCGCGACGAGGACGATGAGGGCGCGCTGCGCCCAGCGGAGAGTACGCATGGGGTTCCTTCGGGTGGTTGGCCGGGTGAGCCCCCACCGTCGGACGCGTCCGGTACGTTGCGAAAGCCGCAACCGTTGCCGGTGCGGTGTCAACGGCACGGGGGAGGGGGCCGCATGACCGAAGTAGCCCGTACGCAGGGCGACTCGTCGGAGATCGAGCGGGGCAGTGTCGCCGAAGTTGCGGCGCTCGGCACCGTGTTGAAGGGGCTGTTCAACAGACTGGACATCCCCCAGGCCCAGTACGCGCACCGCGTCCACCTCGACAAGTCCGCCGTCTCCCGCTACCTCGCCGGCCGCCGGCTCGCTCCCCAGGACTTCATCGACCGCCTGGTGAGGGAGGTGGAGGAGCACGTCGGCGCCCCGCTCCAACCGGAGGCGAAGGAGGCCCTCCGCAGCCAGCGGCTGGAGGCGCTGCGCGTCTGCAACCCGGACGAGTTCCGGCTGGAGAGCCTGCGGGACGAACTGGCCCGCTCCCGGCGCGACACGGAACGGGCCCACCGCAACATCGAGGCCCTCCACGCCCTCCTGGAGAAGAAGGAGTCGGAAGTCCGTCACGTCTCCGAAGACCTCACCCGCCTCCGCCTGGACTGGGGCGCCGAGCGGACGGCCCTCGACCGGCTCCGCCAGGACCTCCGGGACGCCGAGCGCCTCCGGGAGGAGGCCGAGCGCCAGAGCCGGGAGCTGCGGGACCAGGTGCTGAGGCTGGAGGAGGAACTGTCGAGGCGGGGGCCTGCGCAGGCCCCCGACGACGTACCGCTGGAGCTGTTCAAGAGCCAGTTGATGTGGATGTGGGACGAGGACGACCTCCCCGAGGCGGCGCGGGATCTGACCGAGGCCGCCTGGTCCCGCCCCCTGGACGAGGTGGCGGAGCTGCTGCGCTGGCTGACGGAGCACAGAGCTGCCCCGGAGACCTTCGCCGCGGACGTGGCGCGGCTGCGGCCGCTGGGCGACGTGCTGGCGTTCGCCCCGGAGGTCGTACGGCTGGGACGGACCCGGACCCGGGAGTCGTGGACGGCGGCGGTCGCCGCCCGGATCACCGAGCGGAACGCGGCCCTCGTCCTCCAGGGCCTGCGGGACGTCGAGATCCGCTCGGACTCCGAGGCCGACCGCGTTCTCTCCGTGGCGGTGGGCCGCACGCGGAGCGACGCGGAGGCGGTCGCCCTCGTGACGGCCGCGCTGGGCGGCACGGCGGCTCCGGTCCGCCTGGCGCGGGTGGCGGAGAAGCTCGCCAACGGGAGCCGGCTCGACCGGTTCGGCCTGCGGGCCCTGGTGGGGATCGCGAAGGCGGGGCGCCACGACATGGCGGCCCTCGTCCTCACCGCGGCGATCGGCTCCGGGCCCGACCTGCGACTCGGCCGGGCCATCAGGGAGCTGGACGACGCCGGGATCGACACCCTGTTCGACGTGGTGACGTGGCTGGACGACACGGAGGTCATGACCACCTTCACCATGCGGCTGGCCCGCGCGGACGAGACGGCCCTCCTCGGCCGGCTGCTCACCGTCATGGTGGGTCACGGCCGGCTGGAACTCCTCGACCTGGAGTCCTCCGAGGTGCTGGCGAGCGCCGTCAGGGACTGGCGCCGCTCACGTCATCAGTAGCAGCCGCCGGCACTCGGCCACGTCGAAGTCCCCCGGCGGGTACGCCGGATCCAGCGCCTCCAGGTGTTCCAGCAGCAGCTTGCTGATCGCCCAGTTCCGGTACCACTTGCGGTCCGCCGGGACCAGGTACCAGGGCGCCTCGTCCGTCGAGCAGCGCTCCAGGGCGACCTCGTACGCCTCCCGGTACGCCGGCCACACCGACCGCTCCTCGATGTCGCCCGGGTTGAACTTCCAGTGCTTCTCCGGATTGTCCAGGCGCTCCAGGAGCCGGTTGCGCTGCTCCTCGTAGGACAGGTGCAGGAAGACCTTGACGACCGTCACCCCGTCCTCGGCGAGGGACTTCTCGAAGTGGTTGATCTGGCCGTAGCGGCGGTCGAGCCGGGAGCGCGGGACCAGGTCGCGGACGCGCGCGATGAGGACGTCCTCGTAGTGCGAGCGGTCGAAGATGCCGATCTCGCCCGGCTGCGGGAGCGCCATCATGATCCGCCAGAGGAAGGGGTGGTTCCGCTCCTCCGGGGTCGGGGCCTTGAAGGCGCGGATGCGGCAGCCGGACGGATTGAAGAGGCCGATGACGTGCTTGACCGTGCCGCCCTTGCCGCTGGTGTCCATGCCCTGGAGGATCAGGAGCAGCCGTCGCCGGTCGCCCGCCGCGCTCGACGCGTACAGCCGTTCCTGGAGGTCGGCGAGGCGCGGCGCGAGGGCGGCGGTGGCGGCCAGGCCCGACGCCTTGTCGGCGGGCCCGGCCGGGATCGCCGAGGCGTCGTACGCGGTGAGGTCGAGGGGCTCGCCCCCGGGGACGCGCAGCAGGTCACGCAGGGGCGTGTCCCGCTGCCGACGCTGCTTCTTCGCCGGGTCGTCCTTCGTCTTCGCCGGGTCGTCCTTCGTCTTCTTCCGCTCGTCCCTCTTCTTCGCCACCGCGTGACCCTTCCGCCGCTCTCCCCGTCCTTCCCCGATCCTGCGCCGGAACCGGGCCGCCCGCGACCGCGGACCGCGTGTGGTGGAAGAGGAGGTTGAGCAGGAAGGCGGCGAGGGCCGCGCTCGTGATGCCGCTGCCGAGGATGATGCGGGACCAGGCCGGGAAGCCGTCGTAGATCCCGTCCGCGACCTCCGGCAGCAGCCCGACGCCGAGCGCGACCGCCGCGATCGTCAGGTTGTGCCCCTGGTCGAGGTCGACCCGGCGCAGGGTGTTCACGCCGACCATGGTGACCGTCGCGAAGAGCACGAGCCCCGCGGCGCCGACGACCGGGCCGGGGAGCGCGGCGACGACCGCGCCGAGGCGGGGGACGAGGCCGAGGGCGACGAGGATGCCGCCCGCGACGGCGGTGACGTACCGGCTGGCGACCTTGGTGATGCCGATCAGGCCGACGTTCTGGGAGAAGACCGTGTCCATGAAGGAGTTCATGGCGCCGCCGAGGACGCCGGAGAGCCCGTCCGCCGCCAGGCCGCGCGCCAGGTCCTTGTCGGTGACCGGGCGGCCGGTGGCCTCGCCGACGGCGAGCATCGCGGCCGTCGACTCGGTGAAGATCACCAGCATCACCACGCACATCGCGATGACGGCGGTCGGCGGGAACTGCGGCGCCCCGAAGTGGAAGGGAGCGGCCAGGCCCACCCAGTCGGTGCCGGAGACCCGGGAGAAGTCCGTGAGCCCCAGGGGGACGGCGGCGAGCGTGCCGAGCACCAGGGCGATCAGGATGCCGATCTGGCCGAGGAAGCCCCGGGCGAACCGGGTGAAGAGCACGACGAAGAGGAGGACGCCCGCCGCCAGGGCCAGCCGCTCGCCGGAGGCGTAGTCGGCGGCCTCCGGGTCGTTGCCGGTGATGAGCCCGGCCCCGACGCCGATCAGGGACAGCCCGACGACCGTGATGACCGTGCCGCTCACGAGCGGCGGGAAGAAGCGGACCAGCCGGGCGAACGGCACCGCCACGAGCAGCCCGAAGAGTCCGGCCGCCAGCATCGAGCCGTACACGGCCGGCATGCCGTACTCCTGCTCGATCAGGATCATCGGGGTCACGCCCGCGAAGGTCGCCCCCGTGACGATCGGCAGCCGGATGCCGAGGACCTTCCCGACGCCGAGGCTCTGGACGAGCGTGACGAGTCCGGCGATCAGCAGGTCGGCGTTGATGAGGAGGGCGATGGCCGCCGGATCGAGGCCGGCGGCGGCGCCGAAGACGAGCGGGACGGTGACGCACCCGGTGTACATGATGAGCACGTGCTGCGTGCCGAGCGCGGCGAGCCGCCCGAACGGCGGTCGCCGGTCCACGGGATGAGCAGGAGGAAGGGTCACGAGCGCATTCACGCAAGTGTTCGTTGTCGGCGTGGGGCGGTCGCGCTACGAGCGCGTTACGCGCGTAGCGCGACCACCCGTCACCTCACCGGTTCAGCTCAGCACCACGGGCCCGTCACCGCGAACGTCGTCCCCGGCGTGTAGCAGTTCACGTACATCGTGGAGCCGTCCGGGGAGAAGGTGACGCCCGCGAACTCGCCCCACTCCGGGGCCTCCGGGGTGCCGATGTTCTGGGCTCCGCGCGCGACCGCGTACACCTCGCCCTTCCTGCTCACCCCGTAGACGTGCTGCGCCCCTTCGCCGTCCTCGCTGACCATCAGGCCGCCGCTCGGCGTCAGGCAGATGTTGTCCGGCGACTCGCCGGGGAGCTGGATGTCCGTGCTCGGGCCGAAGACGACGACGAGCGTGAGGCGGCGCCGGTGCGGCTCGTACTTCCACACCTGACCGAAGTGCGTCGCGCCCGAGCCGTCCTTGAGGCGAGCGAAGGAGGACACGAAGTACACGGCCCGCCCGCCCCAGTAACAGCCCTCCAGCTTCTGGGCGTGCGTGATGCCCTTCGGCCCGAAGTCCTGGAGCCTGATCGGCGTCTCGGCGGCCTGCGGATCGGGTACGGGGACCCACTCGACGCCCTCGAAGCGCGCGCCGGTCTCCTGGATCACGGAGAGGTCGGGTACGCCGGGCACCCGCATGGCCTCCAGGGCGCCGCCCGCGCGCAGCGAACCGGTGCCGCCGAGCGGCTTGTGCGGGAGGAAGCGGTAGAAGAGGCCGAAGGGCTGCTGGAAGGCGTCCTCCGTCTCGTACACGATGCCGCTCGACGGGTCGACGGCGATCGCCTCGTGCTGGAAGCGGCCCATCGCGGTGAGCGGGACGGCCCCGGTGCGGTGCGGGTCGGCGCCGTCGACCTCGAAGATGAAGCCATGGTCCTTGGTGTAGCCGTTCGTCCCGGCCCGGTCCTCGGTCTCCTCGCAGGTCAGCCAGGTGTTCCAAGGGGTGGGCCCGCCCGCGCAGTTGACGGCGGTCCCGGCGATGGCGACGCGCTCGCCGAGGACGTTGTTCCGGCCGTCGAGTTCGAGGGCCGTGCACCCGCCCTTCGCGGCCGGGTCGTACGTCAGTCCGGGGACGGTCGGGACGCCGATCTTTCCGGTGACCCGGTTCTCGTGGTTGCGGACGAGGTGCACGCGCCCGCGGCGGCCGGCGAAGGCGCCCATGCCGTCGTGGTTGCTGGGGACGGGTCCCTCGCCGGAGCGGAGCGGATCGCCCTGCCGGGAGAGGACCTTGTAGTGGAAGCCGGCCGGGAGGTCGAGGAGTCCGGCGGGGTCGGGGAGGAGGGGGCCGTAGCCGCCCCGGTTCCCGATCCCGGCGGCGGCCGCGCCGCCGGCGAAGAGTTCGGAGAAGGCGCCGGTGAAGGCGATCCCGGCGACGGACGCGCCGGTGCGGGAGAGGATCTGACGTCGTGTCGCGGACATGAGGCAACAACTTCCTGTTGGCGGACAGGACAGGTGTGTGACGTGTGACCCGCATGTGTGTATCACGCACTGTGGTGACACGTGAACCATGCGGGCCACAACTGCCTCGTGTGGCGCCCGTTCTGACGTGAGGTCAGAAAGGGATCAGACCAGTTCGGCGGTGAGGGTGATCGTCGTGCCCGTGAGCGCCTGGCTGACCGGGCAGTTCTTCTTCGCGTCCTCGGCGAGCGCCTGGAACTTGGCGGCGTCCAGGCCGGGGACCTCGCCGCGCACGGTCAGGTGGATGCCCGTGATGCCCTGGCCGGGCTGGAAGGTGACGTCCGCCTTGGTCTCCAGGCGGGCCGGCGGTGCGTCGGCCTTGGCCAGGATGTTGGAGAAGGCCATCGAGAAGCAGGAGGAGTGCGCGGCGGCGATGAGCTCCTCGGGGCTCGTCTTGCCGTTCGGCTCCTCGGTCCTGGCGGGCCAGGAGACGTCGTACGAGCCGAGGCCCGACGAGTCGAGGGTGACGACGCCGGAACCCTTGAGGAGGTCGCCCTGCCAGACGGTGTGGGCGTGACGCACGGTGGCCATGGTGGATCCCTTTCGATCGGGTACGGCCCCCAAGCTACTGCGCGACCAGTCCCTTCGCGTCGCGGGCGAGCGCGGTGAGCCGGGAGATCGCCCGGAAGTACTTCTTGCGGTAGCCGCCGTTCAGCATCTCGTCGCTGAAGAGGCGGTCGAAGGGCATTCCGGAGGCGAGGACCGGTATCTCGCGGTCGTAGAGCCGGTCGGCGAGGACGACGAGCCGGAGCGCCGTCGACTGGTCGGGGACGGGCTGGACGTCGGTGAGGCAGACCGCCGAGAGGTCGTCGGTGAGCGCGCCGTACCGGCTCGGGTGCACCTTGGCCAGGTGGTCGAGGAGGTGCGGGAAGTCGTCGAGGGAGGCGCCCGGCGTCGCGTACGCGGTCTCCGTCACGACCTGGTCGGTGTAGGGCGCGGGGGCCTCGGGCAGGCCGCGGTGGCGGTAGTCCTCGCCGTCGATCCGCAGCGGCATGAAGTGCGCGGAGAGGCCCTGGATCTCGCGGAGGAAGTCGGCGGCGGCGAAGCGGCCCTCGCCGAGCTTGCCCGGGAGCGTGTTGGAGGTGGCGGCGAGCGCCACGCCCGCCTCGACGAGCTTGCCGAGGAGGCTGGAGACGAGGACGGTGTCGCCCGGGTCGTCGAGCTCGAATTCGTCGATGCACAGGAGACGGTGCCCGCTGAGGGTCTTCACCGTCTGCTGGAAGCCGAGCGCGCCGACCAGGTTCGTCAGCTCGACGAAGGTGCCGAAAGCTTTCAGCGCGGGCTCGGCGGGGGTCGCGTGCCACAGGGAGGCCAGCAGGTGGGTCTTGCCGACGCCGTATCCGCCGTCCAGGTAGACCCCGCGCGGCCCGCTCGGGGCGGCCGGCTTCTTGGCGAACCAGCGGCGCTTGCCGGCGCCGGAGGCGTGCGCCCCGCCGAGGCCCTCGGCGAAGCCGCTCAGCGCCTTGACGGCGTCCGTCTGGCTGGGCTGGTTCGGGTCCGGGAGGTACGTATCGAAACGTACGGAGTCGAAGCGCGGTGGCGGCACCATCTCCGCGACGAGTCGGTCGGCGGGGACGTGGGGCTCTCGGGAGCAGAGCGAGAGCGGGGCCGCTTCGGTGGAAGCCGCTTCGGTGAGGGCGTGGGTCGACACAGTTCCCCACTGTAAGCGCCATGTCAGACTGCGAGGATGCGACGTTTGCTCCCTGTGACCTACATGACAGACCCCGCAAACGAAGCGGGGGCCCAGGCCGGGACCCCTGCGAACGGGAGTCCGACCGGCGGCCGGGAGTGGTCCCTCGACGAGCTCGCCGACGCCTACGCGTACCCGGATGGTGACGCTGTGTGGCTGCGGGCCAACATGGTCTCGTCCCTCGACGGGGCCGGCCAGCACGACGGCCGCTCCCAGCCGCTCTCGTCCGAGACGGACATGCGGATCTTCGGCACCCTCCGCGGGCTCGCCGACGTGATCGTCGTGGGCGCGGAAACGGTACGCCTGGAGGGGTACCGACCGGCCAGGGCGCGGGAGGCCTTCGCGGAGCGCCGGGCCGCCGCCGGGCAGGGCCCCGCACCCGTGATCGCCGTGGTCACCGCCTCGCTGGACCTTGACTTCTCCCTGCCGCTCTTCACGGATCCGCTCGTCCCGACCCTGATCCTCACGGGGGCCGCCGCGCCCGCCGAGCGCGTACGGGCCGCCCGGGAGGCGGGCGCCGAGGTGCTGGTCGCGGGGGACGGGGCCGGGGTGGAGCCCGCCCGCGCGGTGGCGGCCCTCGCGGAGCGCGGGCTGCGGCGCCAGCTGACCGAGGGCGGGCCCCGTCTCCTTGGTCAGTTCGTGGCGGCGGACGTCCTCGACGAACTGTGTCTGACGATCTCGCCGACGATGACGGCGGGCGGTGCGCAGCGGATCGCGGGAGGCCCGTCGGTGGCCGTGCCGACACGCTTCTCGGTGGTGTCGGTGCTGGAGCAGGACGGCTTCCTCTTCACCCGCTACCGTCGGATCTGACAATCGGCGGAATTTGTCGTTCCGCTTTCCGTCCGCTGGGCACACTTATGTCGCAGACCCCGTGCGGGCACGGGGAAGGATGGTTTCCGCAGAAGGGCTCCTGAGGTGTTCACAAGCGTTCTGATGATCGAGAAGCCCCTGACGTCCGTCGACGTGGAGTTCGTCACCACGCTGCACGGCGACGAGGGCGTGTCCTTCATCGTCCTTATGCAGCCGCGTGGTGACCAGGCCGATGTGCTGTTGCGGGCCATCGACGACGTCGCCATGGGCGAACTGAAGGAAGCCGCCCACGAGGGCGGGGAACCGGAGGGCAAGGCCGCCCGGGTCCCCGCCGAGCAGGCCCTGGAGTACTCGCTCCAGGCCCTGAGGAAGGCCGGCTGCGAAGCGGTCGGCCAGGTCGTCGAGGACCACCCGCTCACCAAGATGAAGGCGGTGGTCGAGGAGGCGGAGGCGGACGAGGTGATCGTTCTCACCGCTCCGCACTACGTGGAGGAGTTCTTCCACCGGGACTGGGCCTCCCGGGCCCGCCACAAGGTCGGCGTACCCGTACTCAAGCTCTTCGCCCACAGCCAGGAGTAACACGTCCGGAGGCCCTGTCCGCGCCCCGTGCAGGGGGCGCGGACACGGCGGACCCGCCGTGCCCCGGGCCGTCCGCCGCGAGCCACTAGGCTGGTGCTTCCAGTACGACACAGCCAGACGCACCCCCGGGGAGAGATCCACATGGCACCCGCCATCCCTGCCGCCATGGAACGGCCGCACTTCATCGGCATCGGCGGTGCCGGCATGTCGGGCATCGCGAAGATCCTCGCCCAGCGGGGCGCCAAGGTCGCCGGCAGCGACGCCAAGGAATCCCCGACCGCCGAGGCCCTCCGCGCCCTCGGCGCCACGGTCCACATCGGCCACGCCGCCGAGCACCTCGCCGACGACGCCTCCGCCGTCGTCGTCTCCAGCGCCATCCGCGCCGACAACCCCGAGCTGGCCCGCGCCGCCGAGCTCGGCATCCCCGTCGTGCACCGCTCCGACGCGCTCGCCTCCCTCATGGACGACCTGCGCGCCATCGCCGTCGCCGGTACGCACGGCAAGACGACGACCACCTCGATGCTGGCCGTCGCCCTCACCGAGCTGGACCTCGACCCCTCGTACGCCATCGGCGGAGACCTCGCGGGCCCCGGCACCAACGCCCGCCACGGCACCGGGGACGTCTTCGTCGCCGAGGCCGACGAGAGCGACCGCAGCTTCCAGAAGTACGACCCCGAGGTCGCGATCGTCCTCAACGTCGAGCTGGACCACCACGCGAACTACGCCTCCATGGACGAGATCTACGAGTCCTTCGAGGCCTTCACCGCCAAGATCCGCCCCGGCGGCACCCTGGTCGTCGGCGAGCACGCCGGCGCCCGCGAGCTGGCCCGCCGGGTCGCGGACCGCGACGGCCTGAACATCGTCACGGTCGGCGAGTCCGAGGACTCCGACGCCCGGATCCTGAAGATCGTCCCGAACGGCATGAAGAGCGAGGTCGTCGTCCTCCTCGACGGCGTCGAGCACACCTTCACGGTCTCCGTCCCCGGCCGCCACTACGCCCACAACGCCGCCGCGGCCCTCGCCGCCGGCGCCCGCGTCGGCATCGACCCGGCCGAGCTCGCCCAGGCCCTCACCGCCTACACCGGCGTCGGCCGCCGCCTCCAGCTCAAGGGCGAGGCCGCGGGCGTCCAGGTCATCGACTCGTACGCGCACCACCCCACCGAGATGACCGCCGACCTGGAGGCCATGCGAGGCGCCGCCGGAGCCGCGCGCCTGCTCGTCGTCTTCCAGCCCCACCTCTTCTCCCGCACCCAGGAGCTCGGCAAGGAGATGGGCGACGCGCTGGCCCTCGCCGACGCCTCGGTCGTCCTCGACATCTACCCGGCCCGCGAGGACCCGATCCCCGGCATCACCAGCGAGCTGATCATCGCCGCCGCGCAGCGGGCCGGCGCCGACGTCACGGCCGTCCACGACAAGGCGGCCGTCCCGGACGTCATCGCGGGAATGGCCAAGCCCGGCGATCTCGTTCTCACCATGGGCGCGGGCGACGTCACGGACCTCGGCCCGCTGATCCTGGACCACCTGTCGAAGTAGCAGAGGGAGCGAGCTCATGGCGTACGACGTCGAGAAGCCGGACGAGCAGTGGCGTGCGGAGCTGACCCCGGCGGAGTACCAGGTACTGCGCCAGGCGGGCACCGAGCCCGCCTTCCGCGGTGAGTACACGGACACGAAGACGAAGGGCGTGTACTCCTGCCGGGCCTGCGGCGCGGAGCTGTTCACGTCGAACGAGAAGTTCGAGTCGCACTGCGGCTGGCCCTCCTTCTTCGACCCCAAGGACTCGGCGGCGGTCGAGCTGATCGACGACCGCTCCCACGGCATGGTCCGCACCGAGGTCCGCTGCTCGCGCTGCGGCTCGCACCTGGGCCACGTCTTCGAGGGCGAGGGCTACCCCACCCCGACGGACCAGCGGTACTGCATCAACTCGATCTCGCTGCGCCTGGAGCCGGAAGAGGGCTGACGGGTTCCCGGTCGACCGGGAACCCGGACGGCCCGTCAGACGTCCCCTGTGGTAGGACTATTCGGCATTGCAAACAGCCGACCACGGGGGACGGGGGAAACGTGGCAGTCACGGTTCCGGACTGGGCGGACACACTTCTCGATCTGATCGGGGTGGCGTGGCCGAACGTCGACGAGGACGCGTATCGCGAGATGGCGGACGCGCTCAGGGAGTTCGCGGAGGACCTGGAGGACGACGGTCAGCTCGCGAACAACCACTTCGAGCGGCTGCTGTCGTCGAGTCAGGGCGAGTCGATCGACGCGCTCAACGAGCACTGGGCAAAGGTCAAGAGCAAACACCTCAAGGACATCTCCGGCGCGGCCCGGACGGTCGCGGGCGGCCTGGACACGGCGGCCGGCGCGATCGAGGGCATGAAGCTCGCCGCACTCGTCCAGCTCGGCTATCTCGCGGCCGAGGCCGGCATCGCGATCTCGCTGATCCCGGTGACCGGCGGCCTGTCGGCGCTGATCGGCGCGGCGTCGATGCGGGCCACGCAAGAGGTCATCAAGCGCCTGATCAAGGAGTGCGTGGAGGAGGCCGTCGGCTACGTCGTGGCCGCGATGACCGAGCCCGCGGTGGCCGCCCTCGAAGGCATGGCCGCCGACCTCGTCGTCCAGCTCGGCGCGGTCGCGATCGGCCTCCAGGAGGGCGTCGACCTCGACCAGACGAAGAACGCCGGACAGGACGGCTTCAAGGAAGGCGTCCAGTCGGGCAAGGAGGCCATGAACCTGGCCTCGGCCGGCGGCGGTGGCGGCGGCTCCCAGGGCAGTGGGCTGAAGAACCTGCACATCGAGCACGCCGAGCACACCCACGCCTCCACCCAGCTCAACACCGTCAGCGCGGGCATCCACGGCAAGACCGCGGGCAAACTCACGAAGGCGAAGACCGCGCACGGCCGGACGAGGGGCCGTGACTCGATCGCCGACGCGATCGACCCGATCGCCGACAAGGCGCTCGAAGCGCTCACCAAGGCCGCGAAGAACATGGGCGACCACGTCGGCCAGACGCTCCCCAAGGCCGTCAAGCAGATCTCCGTCGACCACAAGAACACCGACGACAACCTCCGCGACCGCTTCGCCCGCCAGCGCAAGGGCGACCACGACAGCAAGGGGAGCGGCGGCGGAGGCGGCGGTGGTGGCGGCGGGAACGGCAATCCGCCCGGCGGAAGCGGCAACGGCGGCTCCGGCAACAACCCCGGCGGAAACCGCATCACCCCGGCCCCGCCCTGGCACGGTAGCTCCGCCGGTAACATGAGGCACCACCGGACGGACCCGCTCGACGTCAGCCACCTGACGCCCGAACAGCAGCGGGCGGCGCTCGTCCAGGAGGCCCGCGACCTCGCGAATCAGGCGCGCAAGGCCGACCCCGAAAACCCGAACGACCCGAAGCACCAGATCGACCTTGCCAAGACCCACTTCCCGCCCGGTACCAACCTCCTCGACGGATCCTGCTCCGGCAGCCTCCTGCACGACGGAACCGTCACGAGCCACTCCAGCGCCACCAAGGGAGCCGGCCAGAAGGTGCCCGATCTGCACCCCGCCATGCAGTCGATCTACGACGACGTCAAGGCGCAGATCGAAGGCGAAGGCAGGAACCCAGGGGCGGGACACGGCAAATGCGCGGAGGCCAACCTGGTCTCGGACCGGCTGCGGAGCCTCGACCCCGACGGCACCTCGATCAAGTCGGCCGACGACGTACGCCAGGCCATGAAGGGATCGCAGGTGTACAGCGTGCAGATCGGCGAGCAGGTCAAACCGCACCCCCTCGGCCACGGCGAGTACAAACCCCCGTGCCGCTCGTGCGAGATCGCAATGGACATGGCGGGCGTCTCCGCCTACACCGGATAAGGAGTTCCCGTGCCGCGAATGGAAACCCGGGAGGACGTCGACGCCTGGTTCGGGGAACACGGATGGTTCCCCGGCCGTGACGTGACCGACCAGGCGACGGCGATGATCAAGGAGGTCGCCGAGCAGTACCGGGAAGCAGGCTTCCCGGTGGAGCCCTTCGCGGCCGCGACCGCCTTCCTCGCCGAACACGGCGGGCTGCGCCTGACGATCGACGCCCCCCGCGAGGAGTACCTCTACTTCACCCCGTACCTGGGCTACCGTTCGGCTCCGGCCGACGTCGCCGAACTGAGCCGCGACCTCGGCGTACGACTCTTCCCGGTCGGCCTCGACAGCTCGGACTCGTCCCCGGTGCTCGTCGACGAGCAGGGCAGGTTCTTCTACCTTCACCACACCGGCGCCTACTACATGGGCGCCGACAAGCACGAGGCGATGATCAGCCTCGCCCACGCCCCGATGCAGGACGCGGAGGACTACTTTGTCTGACCTGATTCCCGGCACGGCCGCGTCGCTGCTCATGCACGGCACGATCACCAGCCACACCAACCTCACAGGTGACGGCGAGCCTCACCTCCACCCCGCCGTCCAGGAGTTCTTCGACGCGCTTCCGCCCTCCCTGCGCGAGCCGTTCATCGGCTACTGCGCCGAGTCCGCGCTCGTCTCCGACGAGCTCTTCGGCCTCGACCGGAAGCGGGCCGACGGCCGGACGATCACCCTGGACGAGGCGGCCCCGCACTTCGAGGGCGCCGCGCTCGTCGCCCGTAAGATCCGTCCGCACGGCGACCCCGAGCACGGTACGGAGGCCGAGGTCTGCCGCTCGTGCACGGCGCTCCTCGACCGGCTCGGCATCGACGTCCTCCACGGCGAGGCGTGACCTGCCCGTGCACGACGTACTGACGAAGGCCGGCTGGCGGCAGGGGCGTGACGCGGGGGACGCCGCCATGCTGGCGATCCTCACGACGGTGACGGTCGGCGGGGGGAGCGTCTTCCCCGCCGCCGAGCGCGCCGTGCGCGAGTTCCACGGCCTGCGCGTGCCGCCCGCCCAGGACGGCGGGCGCGAGGTCGCCGCCACCGGCTGCGTCGTCGACCCCCGCGAGGCCCGCTTCGCTAGCCCTCAGCTCGACCGCCTCGGGGCCGAGCTCGGAGTCCGGCTCTTCCCCTTCGGCCGTACGGACACGGACGCGCCCCTCGCCGTCGACGAGGAGGGCCGGCTCCTGATGCTCGGCACCGGAGGGCCCTGGCTGCTCGGGCGGACGGCGGGTGAGGGCCTGGCCGCGCTCGCGGAGGGAATCGCACCGACCCGTCTCCGCGCGCCCCGCCGGCGCTTCCCGCTGCCCGGGGCCCCGGCCGACCTCGCCGCCGCCGTACGCGCCGCCCTCGTCGCCGTCTACGTCCTGCACAGCAACGGCGTGTACGGCGCCCGGGCGGTACGCCTGCGGGCGACGACCCTGCGCGGGATCGGCGTCGTGGCCGTGGACGAGGTCTTCCCGCTGGGCCCCGGCTCCCTGGAGAGCAGCACCGAACCGCTGATCGCCGCGATGACCGGGCGCCTCGACGCCGCAGGCGTACGCGCGGGCGGCTGCGAACTGACCCTGACGATTCCCGTGCCGCGCGGTACGGAAGGGCCGCCGGCCACCGTGGAGTGCGCCGTGACGGTGGGCAACCCGGCGGAAGGGCCCGCACTGACCCTGTCGGCCGGCCTGTCCGCGTCCCTCGGCCCCACGGCGACCGTGCTCGACGCCTGCGCCGAGGCCTTCGCCGCCTGGTCGGGGACTCCGCTCGGCCCCTGACCGCAGATCCGGGCTGCGGTCGGCTGCCCGTTCAGGCAGCCCGTCCGCACGTCCGGATGCCCGCACGTCCAGGCGTCCTAGTGGACGGAGAACCCGCCGTCCACGAAGAGGGACTGCCCCGTCACGTACGCCGAGGAAGCGCTCGCCAGGAAGACGGCCGCGCCCGCGAAGTCCCCGGCCAGGCCGTTGCGGCCGACCATGGTCCGGGCGGCGAGCGCCTCCACCTTCTCCGGGTCGGAGGAGAGCCGCCGGTTGAGCGGGGTCATGACGAAGCCGGGGACCAGGGTGTTGGCCGTGACGCCGTACGGGGACCAGGCCTCCGCCTGCGAGCGGGCCAGCGACTCCAGCGCGCCCTTGGACACCCCGTACGCCCCGCTCTGCACGAACGCGCGGTGGGCCTGCTGGGACGTGATGTGGATGATCCGGCCGAAGCCGCGCTCGGCCATGCCGGGGCCGAAGCGCCGGCCGAGGAGGAACGGCGCCTCCAGGTTCACGGTCATCGTGGTGTCCCAGACCTCGTCGTCCAACTCGCCCAGCGGGGGCCGGAGGTTGATCCCGGCCGAGTTCACCAGGATGTCCGGCTCGCCGAACACGGCCGCAGCCGCCTCCGCCCCGGCCTTGATCCCCTCGCGGGTGCTCAGGTCGGCGCTCACCCAGGCGGCCCGGCAGCCCTCGGCGGTCAGCTCGTCCACGGTCTCGACGAGCTCCTCCTCCTTGCGCGCCAGGACCACCACGCTCGCCCCCGCGCGTGCCAGGGCCCCGGCGATGGCCCGGCCGATGCCCGAACTGCCGCCGGTGACGAGGGCGGTGCGCCCGTCGAGCGAGAACAGCTCGGAGAGATAGGCGCCGGGGGTCGTACTCATCGTGTCGCTCCTCGTGTCGTACGGCGCCGGCCCGTCCTCGTGCGGGGGATTGGCCGGTCCCCGCATCCTGGCACAGGGCATTCGCGGGCAACGGACCCGCATCACGGTCGACGGCCGGCCGCCGCGCGGCACCCTGCGCCGGGCGGGCAGGCGGTCACACCCAGAGGTAGTTCTCGTCGGTGACGGCGGGGAGGGCGGCATCAGTGACGGTGGCGCGGGGGTCGGGCAGGGCGGCGAGGGCGGGGCCGATGGGCGGGAAGAGGGGCAGTTCGGCGGTCCTGCGGTAGTCGATCCATTCGACGACGCCGGTCTCGTGGCTGCCGTCGGGCAGTTCGTCCTGCTCGACCTCGGCGAGGGCGGCACGGATTTCGGGGGTGATGTGGAGGCGGTAGATCAGGTGGAGTTTGCGCGGGGGCGGGGTGGGGCCGGGGCGGGTGACGCGCTGGTCGATGACCCACATCAGGTCGCCGCCTTCGGCCAGGGCGGTGTCGAGGTCGAGCTCTTCGGAGAGTTCGCGGGCGAGGGCCTGGTCGAGGTCCTCGCCGTGCTCGACGTTGCCGCCGGGCGGGGTGTAGTGGGTGGAGTCGGGGCGGTCGCGGCGGATGAGCGCGACGTCGTCGCCGCAGAACACCAGGGCCCCGGTCCGGATCTTGATCCGGGAGAACGGGTCCGCCGCGGTGTCGGGTGTGCTGGTCATGGCGGCCAGTATCGCCGTCGGGCGGCCGGTCGGGCGGTCGGGCGGCCGGCAGGCCGGGCACCGCGGCCGAGCACGGCGGCCCGACCGCGGGCGACTCCAAGTCGCGGTGGAGAGTGCGAGTCGGGGCCCGAGCAGCGGTCACTTCCGCCAGAACAGGTGGTGGGTCACCCCGCTCGGGCTGGGAACGACGTCCAGGTGGAAGCGGTCGAGCAGCTCCTCGGGGGACTCCCAGAGCCGTACGCCGGACCCGAGCTTCACCGGTGAGACCGCCACGTGCAGGGTGTCGACGAGGTCGGCGTCGAGGAACTCGCGGATGGTGGTGGCCCCGCCGCCGAGTCGGACGTCCTTGCCCTGCGCCGCCTCCTTGGCCTGCGCGAGGACCGTGGCGGGGTCGCCGTCGACGAAGTGGAACGTGGTGTCGGAGAGCGTGAACGAAGGACGCTTGTGGTGGGTCATGACGAACACCGGCGTACGGAACGGGGGCTCGTCACCCCACCAGCCCTGCCACTCGTGGTCCTGCCAGGGCCCGCGCTGGGGCCCGAACTTGTTGCGGCCCATGATCTCGGCGCCGATGTTCCGGGCGTAGTCCCGCGTGAGGTAGTCGTCCAGGCCCCGGCTGCCCCCGGGATCGGTGCGCATGGGCCAGCTCGCCGTGGCACCGGCCCAGGCGAACAGCCTCCCGGGGTCGACGTGACCGAACGGCCTCTCCAGGGTCTGGTCCTCGCCCGCGCCGATCCCGTCACTCGAGACGTTGAAGTTCTGGACTCTCAGTAGCTGAGGCACGTGTTCCTCCTGTGGTGTCGACAGAGGTGAGACCGGCCGAGCCGCGGATACTCATCGCTGCGGTCCCGTCGCGAACGCCAGTGGCGGGGCGATGGCCTGGACGTCCGCCCCCTCGCCCACCCACAGGCCGATGAAGAGCGCGGCCGTCGCCTCCAGCAGGCCGGCCCGGTCGAGGCCGCCGCCGGCCACCGGTTCGCAGCCTATGTCGCGGACCAGCCCCTCCACGTGAGCCAGCGCCGACGCGTCGTCGCCGCACAGCGGGACGGCGAGGGGCCGCCCGTCGAAGACCGGCGGGGTCATCCGCCAGACGTCCTCGTGGCAGAGGTTGAAGGCCTTCACCACCCGCGCACCGGGGGCCGCCCGGGCCAGCCGCAGGGCCGCCGAGGGCCCGCCGTCCGTCAACAGCCGGAAGCCGGGGCCGACCGGGTTGGAGCAGTCGATCAGGACCCGCCCCTCAAGCCGCTCCCGTACGGCTCCGACGACCTCCGCCCCGGCGCCGTACGGGAGCGCGGCGAGGACGACCTCGCCGAAGCCGGCCGCCTCGTCCGGGTCGCCGTACCGCGTGCCGCCGCCCATCCGGGCCGCGAGCAACTGCGCCTTCCGCGCGTCGCGGCCACCGACGAGCACCTCGTGCCCCGCCCGCACCCAGTGGGTGGCGAGCGCCTGAGCCATGTTTCCCGTCCCCAGGACGCCGATCCTCATGGTTCCGTTCCCTTTCTGGCTTTCCCACGTCCGTTTCGGACGCCTGCGGAAACGACATTAGGGAGCCCTTCGGGCACCATTTGGTACGTGACTTCCGACGGATATCTCGCCGACTGCCGCGCGCGCCTCGCCTTCGACCTGCTCGGCAACACCTGGAACTCGGTGGTGCTTTGGGCCTTGAAGGGCGGGCCCTGCCGCCACGGCGAACTCCAGGAACGGATCGGCGGGATCAGCTCCAAGGTCCTCACGGAGACGCTGCGGCGGCTGGAGTTCAACGGCCTCGTGGAGCGCCGTACGGGCACGGCGCCCCGCGTCGCGTACGAGCTCACCCCCCTGGGCCGGACCTTGCTCGGTCCGATCGACGCCTTCGGCGCGTGGGCCTTCGAGCACGGCGACGAGGTCATGGCCGCCCAGGAGAGGCACGGAGGGTGAGGCCGGGGCCGGCGGCCGCGCGTTCGGCCCGCGCTGTTCGTGTGGGCGATCAGCGCTGGGCGTAGGCGGCGGGGCGGTCGGTCTGCTGCCGGCTAGCCCGCAGGCCAATGCGGGTTCGGCATGCCGTCATCGCTCATGTGCGACCGCTGCCAGATCCCGTTCCAGCTGAACGAGGTCCCCGGCACGAACCGGTGACGCTTCCCGCACGAACACGGCGCCAGCACCCACGAGCACTCGCGGCACAGCTCGATACAGCCGTGCCCGGTCGGGCTCGGCACCCGCGGTCCTTCATTCCCGCAAGCCGGGCAGCCGGGCGGCTCGGCGCCGTCCAGAATCGCGTTCTGCCGCCGTACGTACGCGGACAGTCGCAGCGACGGGTGGCGAAACGGGTCTTGGTGCCAGGCGTGGTCCGGGCCGTCCCACCTGCTCCGCAGCCACCACGGTCGCGGGTTCGATACGGCCCGCCGCCCCGACCGCTTCTCCGCCCGGCGTTGCGCGGCGTACTCCTCGGCCCGGGCGAGCCACAGCACCCGCGCCTCATGCAGTTCCTCCACCGCCCGCACCAGCGCGTCCGGGTCCGCCTCCAGCCGCCGGGGGATCGCGGCGCTGAGCGTGAGGTGGTGGTACGTCGCCCGGAAGCCGTACGGAGCGAAGAGGGTGATGCAGGTCCGCAGCGCGCTGTGCCGGCGGCGGAGGGGAAGGCGAGCGTCGTGCACGAGCGCTCGGTGGGTCAGGAAACTGGTCATGGTGTGGGCGCCAGGTCCAGCGCCCGTGCCAGGGCGGCAGTGACGGCGGCAGCGTGGGCCGGCAGGTGCTGTTCAGCCCAGTTTCCGGCAAGGCTGAGGAAGTCCTGCACATCCTGCTGGGCGCCCGCCACGAGCCTGCGTACCTCGTCCACCGGCAGCTCGATCACCGGGCCATCCGTCCCCTCGACATCGTGCGTCAGCCGGACGATGTCGCCGACGCGTTCGGCCATCGAGGACGGATCGTGGCCGAAGGAGGAGCAGCCGGTGCCGTCGAGCACCTCCAGCCAGTCCCGCCAGGTCTCCAGGCCGTTGCAGCAGCCCGGCTCGACGAAGACGGTGTCGGTGGCGTCGTCGGTCACGCGGAACCCACCGGCGGCGAACAGATCGGGCATGGTGAGCAGGCCGTGCAGGAACGAACCGAGCGGGTCGGTCGGGCACGGCCCGTGCTCCTCCTCCGACTCGAAGTCGTTGCAGTCGGCGATCCGCATGACTGCCGTGCCGACCTCCGCCGGAGTCAGCTCCCCGTTCAGCACGAGGTAGCCGAATGACTCGTGCTCGCCCACCGGCCAGTGCGCGAAGTCGTCGACAGCGGAGATCTCCAGAACGGGTTGCATCACGATCACATGGGGATGATGCCGAACCCACTGCTGCACCGCCACGAGCTTTCGGCCGCCGACGGCGGCAGCTCGCCTCCCCGCGTGGGACCCTCGACGGCCGGTCGGCCGGGAGCCGTTCTCATGACCGGCCGGGCCCGTCGAGGCGTTCGGTGGGACCGGCGAAGGAGAGGAAGAGCGTCCGCGTGGTGAGCAGCCAGACGCCGTCCACCTTGCGGAACGTGTCTTCGTAGTGCCCCACTTGAACCGGGGGCCGCGGCGGTACGAGGCCCTCGCTGTAGCCGTCGACGCGGTACGTGGTGAAGTAGGTGGTGGCGGTGGCGGTGTCCGCAGAGGCCACGGTGACCAGGATGTTGGTGCATATACGGCGGGACAGTCGGTCTGCGGGCCGGTTGCCGAAGTAGCTGCGCAGGGCGTCGTGACCCGCGATGCGGCGGTCGCCGGCGGGCCATTCCCAGGCGCCGTCCGGCGTGAAGAGGTCCGCCACCGAGCTCGGGTCCCCGAGGTCGAGCCGGTGGACGAACTCGACGACCAGCCGCTCACAAGCCCGCTCTGCGAGCAGGCGCTCCATCGGATCAAGAGTTGCTGCAGTCATGATCAACTCATATCAGGTCGACTCTGGTTGAGGCAGTCTCACCCGAGCTGGGGCCCCGCAGGAGAGGAGTGCGGGGCCGGCGGCCGTGTGTCCGGTCGCACTGTTCGTGCGGGCCGAACACACGGCCTCAGGTGGCCCTACGGAGCCGGGACGTATCCCGCCGGGCGGGTGGTGAACGTGCCCCGGCCCTGGGTGCGGCCGCGGAGGCGGGAGGCGTAGCCGAAGAGTTCGGCCAGTGGCACCGTCGCCGAGACCACCGCCGTACCCGAGCGGGTCGTCGAGTCCGTGACCCGGCCCCGGCGGGCCGCGAGGTCGCCGAGGACCGTGCCGACGGACTCAGCAGGGACGGTGACCGTGACCTCCGCCACCGGTTCCAGGACCGCCATCGCGCTCGCGCGGAGCGCCTCGCGCAGCGCGAAGCGGCCCGCCGTGCGGAAAGCCATCTCCGAGGAGTCCTTCGGGTGCGTGGCGCCGTCCGTGAGCGTGACCCGGACACCCGTCACCGGGTGGCCGCCGAGGGGGCCCTCGACGAGGGCGTCCCGGCAGCCGGCCTCGACCGCGCGGATGTACTCCTGCGGCACTCGGCCGCCCGTGACGGCGGAGACGAAGGCGAAGTCGTCGTCCCCGTCCGTCGGCTCCACGTCGATGACGACATGGGCGAACTGGCCCGCGCCGCCGTCCTGTTTGACATGGCGGTACAGCAGGCCGGTGACGCCCTTCGTCACCGTCTCGCGGTACGCGACCTGCGGACGTCCGACCGTCACCTCCAGGCCGCGGTCGCGCCTGAGCTTCTCCACCGCGACCTCCAGGTGCAGTTCGCCGAGGCCCGACAGGACCGTCTGGCCCGTCTCCGGGTCGGACCGCACGACGAGGGACGGGTCCTCCTCGGAGAGCCGGGCGAGGGCCGTCGCGAGCCGACCGGTGTCCGTGCTCCGGCGGGCCTCCACGGCGACCGAGACCACCGGGTCGGCGGTCGTCGGCGGTTCGAGGACGACCGGCGCGTCCGGCGCGCACAGCGTCGCGCCCGCCCGGGCGGTTTTCGGGCCGACGACGGCGACGATGTCCCCGGCGCGCGCCGCGTCCAGCTCCGTCGCCCGGTCGGCCTGGACGCGCAGGATGCGGGAGATCCGCTCGGTGCGGCCGGTGGTTGTGTCGAGCACGGTGTCCCCCTTCGTGAGCGTGCCCGCGTAGACGCGGACGTAGGTCATGCGGCCGGTGGCCGTCGCGCTCACCTTGAACGCGAGCGCGGTGAACGGCGCCGCCGGGTCCGCCGGCGTCTCGCCGCGTACCGGAGGCATGTCGGACGGTGCCGGCAGGTACGCGACGACGGCGTCGAGGAGCGGTTCGACGCCCCGGTTGCGGTAGGCCGAGCCGCAGAGCACGACGACGGCCTCGCCGGTGAGGGTGAGGTCGCGGAGCGCGCCCGTCAGCGTCTCCTCGGAGAGCGCGGAGTCCGCGCAGAACTCCTCAAGCGCGGCGGGATGCAGCTCCGCCACCGTCTCCTCCAGGCGTCGCCTGCGGTGCCGGGCCTCGTCGCGGAGCCCGTCCGGGACCGGCTGCTCGGTGTACGTGTCGGCGCCGTCGGCCCACACGTACGCCCGCATCCGGACCAGGTCCACGACGCCGGTGAAGCCGTCCTCGCGCCCGATGGGAAGCTGCACGGGGAGCGGGACGGTGCCCAGGCGCGTACGGATCGACTCCACGGCGCCGTCGAGCTCCGCGCCCGCCCGGTCCAGCTTGTTGACGAACGCGATGCGCGGCACGCCGTGCCGGTCCGCCTGCCGCCACACCGTCTCGCTCTGCGGCTCGACGCCCGCGACGGCGTCGAAGACGGCGACGGCGCCGTCGAGGACGCGCAGCGAACGCTCGACCTCGTCGGAGAAGTCGACGTGGCCCGGTGTGTCGATCAGGTTGATCCGGTGGCCTGCCCAGTCGCAGCTGACGGCCGCGGCGAAGATCGTGATGCCCCGGTCCCGCTCCTGCGGGTCGAAGTCCGTGACGGTCGTGCCGTCGTGGACCTCGCCGCGCTTGTGGGTGGCGCCGGTGAGGAACAGGATCCGCTCGGTGACGGTGGTCTTGCCCGCGTCGACGTGGGCGAGGATGCCGAGGTTGCGGACGGCGTGGATGGTGGTGAGGGAAGTACGCACGGTCTCGTGCCTTTCGCTGCTGCGTGGAAACAGGGCAGCGCGATTCCCGGACGGATCCTGAGAAGGTCAGGCCGTCACGGGCGGCGATGGCGGGCGCGCAGCCGCCACCGCTCGGCCGAGGAGGCGAGGATCACGTCGTACCGGGCACGGGAGGGCGACACGACGACGGCGCTACGGCTCGTGCGCATGGTCGTTCCCCCCTCGGTCAGGTGCCGGCCGGCACACCGATCGGTGCGCCGAGACGCGAGTGTAGGGAGGACAACGGCCCGCGCGACAGCGAATTTCGGCTCCGGGCACGGCCAACCGCCTTGTTAGCCTGGCCGTTTGATCGAGGGGCGGAGACCAGGGATGACAGCGACCACGTTTCGCATCGGCGGGGACCTGCGCGTGCGGCGGCTCGGATTCGGCGCCATGCGCCTGCCGACCGGGCCGGGCCCCGCGCGCGCGACCTCCCTCCGGGTGGCCCGGCGAGCCGTCGAACTCGGCGTCACGCTGATCGACACCGCCCACATGTACGGCTGGGGGGCCAACGAAGAGCTGCTCGCCGAGGCCCTGCACCCCTACGCCGACGGGCTGCTCATCGCGACCAAGGTCGGCATCGTGCGATCCGACGGCCCGGAGGGGTGGCAGCACGACGCACGGCCGGACGCCCTGCGCGGTCAGGTCGAGGACGCCCTCTGCCGGCTTCGCGTCGAGCGGATCGAGCTCCTCCAGCTGCACCGCATCGACCCGCGGACGCCCCTCGCCGAGCAGCTCGGGGCTCTGGGGGAGCTCCAGGCGGAGGGCAAGGTCGGCCGGATCGGGCTGTCCGAGGTCACCGTCGACGAACTCGCGCGGGCCCGGGAGATCGTCGACGTCGCCAGCGTGCAGAACCGCTACAGCCTGTTCGACCGCGAGCACGAGCCCGTCCTCGCGGCCTGCGAGGCGGCGGGAATCGCGTTCCTGCCGTGGCGGCCCGTCGCCGGAGGGGCGCCCACGGCCGAACTCGACGCCGTCGCGGCCGAACTCGGCGCCACCCCCGCGCAGGTCTCCCTCGCGTGGCTCCTCGACCGCTCACCGGTCGTCCTCCCGATCCCGGGCACGGGCCGGATCGGGCACCTGGAGGAGAACGTGGCCGCTGCGGGCCTCGAACTGACACCGGCCCAGCGCGAACGGCTCGACGCGCTCGACCGCCTGCCCGGGCAGGCGTAGGTCGGACCCAGCAGGCGTAGGCGGGACCCAGCAGGCGTAGGGCGGACCCAGCAGGCGTAGGTCGGACCGGGCACGGCGTAGGCCGGACCGGACACGGCGTTACGCGGGCGGCGCGGTCTCCGCCGGCTGGAGGAGGTCCCAGCGGTTGCCGTAGAGGTCCTCGAAGACGGCGACCGAGCCGTACGGCTCGTGGCGGGGCTCCTCCGTGAACGTGACGCCCGCCGTGATCATCCGGGCGTGGTCGCGGGCGAAGTCCTCGGTGTGGAGGAAGAAGCCGACGCGGCCGCCCGTCTGGTTGCCGACCGAGGCCGCCTCGGCCTCGTTCTTGGCGCGGGCCAGGAGGAGGCCGGAGTTCCCGAGGCCGCCGACCCCGGCGGCGCCGCGCGGGCGGACGACGACCCAGCGACTGCCGTCGCCCCGGTCGGTGTCCTCGACGAGGTCGAAGCCGAGGGCGTCGGTGTAGAAGGCGATGGCCTCGTCGTAGTCACGGACGACGAGGGTGACGAGTGCGATGGACGGCATTACCCCAACGTAATACGCGGAAGCGGTAGGAATCTACTCGCGTCAACCCGCGTCGTCGCAGGTACGACCCTCGACGGATCGAGGGTGCGAACGAGGGTCCGGGGAGGGTCGGACGAGGGTCCGGGGAAGGGTCGGCGCGGGGTGCGAGAATGCCCGGCATGGACGCGCAACAATTCGAGCGCCTCGCCGCACGTGCGCGTGCCCTCGCCGAGCCGGGGTCCGACACGCGTCACCGGCGGATCCTCGGCCTCGCGGGCGCGCCCGGAGCGGGCAAGTCCACGCTGGCCGCACGGCTCGTCGCCCGCCTCGACGGACTCGCCGTCCTCGTCCCTATGGACGGCTTCCACCTCGCGCAGGCCGAGCTGGAGCGCCTCGGCCGGGCCGGCAGGAAGGGCGCGCCGGACACCTTCGACGCCGCCGGGTACACGGCGCTCCTCGCCCGGCTCCGCGCCCCCGAACCCGGCACCACCGTCTACGCCCCCGCCTTCGACCGCTCCCTCGAGGAGCCGATAGCCGGGGCGATACCCGTCCCGCCCGAGGTCCCGCTCGTCGTCACCGAGGGCAACTACCTCCTCCACGACGAGGGCCCCTGGGCCGCCGCCCTGCCCCTCCTCGACGAGGTCTGGTACCTGGACCTCGACGACCGCCGCCGCGTCCCCCGGCTCGTCGAGCGGCACGTCCGCTTCGGCAAGGACCGGGCCGGGGCCGAGCGCTGGGTCCACGACTCGGACGAGGCCAACGCCCGCCTGGTGGCCCGCAGTCGGGACCGCGCCCACCTGGTCGTGAGGATGAGTTAGCGGGACAGTACGATCCCCTGCCATGGTCATGGACTCAGGGCAGGGCAGCACGCAGGACGGAATACGCGCGGCCGGTACGCAGGCCGCGGTCGAGCTCGCGTACCGGCCGACACGGGCCGACATCCTCACGGGCGTCCTCGTGCGCGAGCGCCTGCGGCGCCTCCACGTGCTGCGGTGGGGCTTCACGGTGGTGTTCGGGGGCGCGGCCCTGCTGGCGATCGCCGCCCAGGGGACCGTCACGGTCCTGACCGCGCTCGTCGCCCTCTGCGCCGTCCTGATCTGGGCCACACCCCACATCCAGGCCAGGCAGGTGCTGCGCACGGTCGAGTGGCAGGGCGAGTGCCGGGCCTCCGTCGACGGGGCGGGGATCACCACCGAGACCCCGCACATGACGCTCCAGCACCGCTGGTCGGTCTTCCGCGGCTACCGCGAGACCCGCGACCACATGGTGCTGCTCGGCCGCGACCCGAACATCCTGCTCGTCGCGGTGCTGCCCAAGCGCGGGCTGGGCTCCCCGGAGGAAGCGGAACGGCTCCTCGACGTGGTGAGCCGTCACCTGCCCGGCGTCTGAGGGCTCCGGCCCCAGGGCGTGTTTCGAAAGCCCCGCCTGCCTGGCGACGCCTGGCACGCACGCTCGCGCCCTAGGAGGCCGCGACTTCCGCGTGCTTGACCGCCGCCGTCGCCAGCGCGCGGATCAGGGGGTGCGGGCGGGTGCCGTCGCCCGCGAGTTCCGGCTGGAAGAGCGTCGCCAGGAAGAAGGGGTGCGAGGGGAGCTCCGCGATGCGGACCCCGCCCTCCTCGTCCGCGCCCGTGAAGCCCAGGCCGTGCGCGCCCAGGGCGTCGAGGTGGCGGCTGTCCGGGCCGTAGTTGCAGTGGTAGCGCTCGGTGGTCCGCTCCGCGCCGAGGGCCCGCTCGGCGAGCGAGCCGGGGGTGACCCGGACGACGCCCTCGTGGCCGACGAGCGAGCAGGCGAGCGGTGCGATCAGCAGGTCGCCCGAGTCCGCCGCCGGGTCGTTCTCGGCGTGCGCGGCGCGGGTCAGGCCGCAGACGTTCCGCGCGTACTCGAGCAGGGCGTGCTGGAAGCCGCCGCAGGTGCCGAGGAAGGGGATGCCGTCCTCGCGGGCCGTACGGATCGCCGCCAGCGCCCCCGCCTCGCTCGCGTACGGGCTGCCCGGCAGCACCCACACCGCGTCGAAGCCCTTGACGGCGCCCGGCGCCTCCGCGTCCCCCGTCGGGATCCAGTACGCGTCGAGCGCGAGCCCGTCCCGCTCGGCGAGCGCGTCGAGGAGGACGGGGACGCGGACGTGGGACCTGACGTGCGGGGAACGATCGCCGACGAGGGCGATGCGGGGCGTGCGGGGGGTGGGGTGAGAGGTGTTCGCGTTCATGGCGACCATGCTGGTCGGCGACCTTCGTTCACGTCCAACGATGATTCCTGCACTCTCCATCACGAATGCTTATGCGGTCGTGGATAGGGTGGTTCCATGACCACGGATCAGTCCTGGGAGCAGCGCGTCAGCGCCCTCTGGGAGCGCCTCGACGACCACGAGCCCGCCGACTTCCGCGCCCTCGTCGCGGCCCTCGCCGCCGAGCGGCCCGCAGGGGACGCCGCGGCCCTCTTCGAGCAGGGCGCCGCCCACGACTCCACCGGCCTGCCCGAGGAGGCCGTCGAGTTCTACCGGCGTGCCCTCGACGCCGGCCTCACCGGCCTGCGCCGCCGCCGCGCCGTCATCCAGCTGGCCAGCAGCCTCCGCAACCTCGGCCGGCCCGACCGCAGCGTCGAACTCCTCACCGCCGAGCGGGACATCCCCGCCGACCGGCTCGACGCCGACGAGACGGCCCTCTCCGGCGCCGTCGACGCCTTCCTCGCCCTCGCCCTCGCCGACACCGGCCGCGACCGCGAGGCCGCCTCCCTCGCCCTCGGCGCCCTCGCGCCCCTCCTGCCCCGCTACAACCGCTCGCTCAGCCACTACGCCCGCGCCCTCCTCACCGCCCCCGACGGCTCCTGAGCCGCTCGTGGACCCGCACCTCCTCCGTACGTACGTCACCGTCGCCCGGCTCGCCTCCTTCTCCGAGGCCGCGCGCGAGCTGGGCTACACCCAGTCCGCCGTCTCCCAGCACATCGCCGCCCTGGAGACCGACCTCGGACTGCCCCTCCTCACCCGGCGGCCCGTCGCCCCCACGCCCGCCGGACACCGGCTCCTCGAACACGCCGGAGCGCTGCTCCTCCGCCTCGACGCGGCCCGCGCCGACCTCGGCCGCTTCGCCGCCGCGCCCCGCACGACGCTGACCGTCGCCGCCTCCCCGCTCGCCCTCCACCCCCGTACTCTCGCCGCCCTGCCCGCCACCGGCGTCACCCTGCGCGGCCTGCCCCGCGAGCAGGTGCCGGAGGCCGTCGCCACCGGCGAGGCCGACGCCGGGCTCGTCGACGGGATCGCCGCCCCCAGCGACCCGCTGCGGCTGCCCGACGTCGCCCCGCTCGCCTCGACCGGCGTCGCCGAGGAGCCGCTCGCCGTCGTCCTGCCCGCGAGCCACCCGCTCGCCGGGCGCACCGGGCTCCGGCTCGACGACCTCGTGGACGCCCGCTGGCTCGACGCGCCCGCCGCCGGCGTCCCCCTCGAACAGCTGCGGGCCGTGCACGCGGGACCCGCCGGGCGGGGCTTCCGGACGGCCCTGCGCTACGAGGGCACCGACACCCGTACCCTCGCCGCCCTCTCCGCCGCCGGGCACGGCCTCGCACTCCTGCCGCTCCCCGTCGCGGCCGGCGTCCACGGCGCCACCGCCGTCCCCCTGGTCGCACCCCGGCTCGTCCACCGCACCGAACTCCTCCTCCCGGGTCCCGGCCGGACCGAACCCGCCGGAAACGCGGGTCCCGGCCGGACCGAACCCGCCGGAAACGCGGGTGCGGTCCGGACCGAACCCGCCGGATCCGGCGAACCGGCCGGTCCGGCTGCCGAGTTCGCGAGACGGCTCCAGAGCTGACACCCGCACTCGCTACCCTGGGCGCAACGGCGACGGAAGGCGGGCAGGCGTGGGCTGGCTGCGACGAGGACCCAGGCGGGACGGCGAGGACGCACCGAGGGACCCCGAGTTCGCGTACTTCTCGGAGCGGGAGGCCGCGCTCTTCCGCGGCCGGGTCCGCACCACCTTCGCCGAGCTGGGCCTGGAGGTCTCCCTCTACGCGAACCACGTCGTCGACGACAAGGGACGCAGGTTCGGCCTCGGCAACCTCGCCGCCGTCTGCCACCAGGACCGCCGGGGCACGCGCGTCTGGCCCGAGCTGATCCACCGTCATGTCGACCTGGTCGTCCGGGCGATGGACGGACCGTCCGCTCTGGAGACCCTCCCGCCCGAGCAGATCCGCGCCCAGCTCTATCCCCGGGTCGTCAGCGGCGACGGCATCGACGCCGGCGCCTTCGGCTACGCCAGGACCGTCGCCCCCGGGCTGTACGAGGTCCTCGCCCTCGACCTGCCGGAGAGCGTCATGATGCTCACCGACGAGGCGCTCGAACGGCTCGGCGACCACGCGCAGCTCCGCGACCGGGCGCTGCGCAATCTGCGCGGGCTGCCGGTGGAGGAGCACGAGACCGTCAGGGACGCCGACGGCATGTGCTTCGAGATCATCCTCGGCGACTCCTTCTACACCGCGAGCCGCGTCCTCGACCTGGACGGAGTGGCCCGCCGCGTCACCGGCCTCCCGCTGGGCGAGCACGGCGCGCTCGTCGCCATGCCCTTCCGCCACCAGCTCGCCTTCCACCCCATCCGGGACACCTCGATCATCCCGGCGCTCGGCGCGATGGCCGCCTTCGCCGCCTCCGGGTACGAGGACACGCCGGGCGCCATCAGCCCGTACGTCTTCTGGTGGCGCGGCGGCACCCTCACCCAGCTCAGCGAGCACGACGAGGAGCGCGGCGACCTGCGGATCGTCGTCGGCGACGACTTCCAGGAGCTCCTGGAGCGGCTCATCGCGCAGGGCCCGGACCGCCGCTGAGCGGTCGCGTCGGGGCCCCGCCGAGGGCAGGATGCTGTACGTCGACGCCGCCGCTGCCGCCGAGAAGGAGCCCCCCATGCCGAGCACTCCCACCGCATCCGCCGAAGAGGTCACGCCCTTCACCGCGGACGACTACCGGGCCCGGATGACCCGCGCGGCCGAGTCCGCGGCGGACGCCGGGCTCGCGGGCGTACTCGTCGCGCCCGGCCCCGACCTCGTCTACCTCACCGGCTACCAGCCGACCGCGATCACCGAGCGGCTCACGGTCCTCGTCCTCGCCGCCGGCCAGGAACCGGTCCTCGTCGTCCCGACCCTGGAGGCGCCCGACGCCGAGAAGGCGACGGGGGCGGCGGCGCTCATGCTGCGCGACTGGACGGACGGCAAGGACCCGTACGCGGTGACCGCGCCGCTGCTCGACGTCGGCGGGCGCTTCGGTGTCAGCGACAACGCCTGGGCCATGCACCTGCTCGGCCTCCAGCAGGCCCTGCCCGGTACTTCGTACGTCTCCCTCACCGAGGCCCTGCCGATGCTCCGCGGCGTCAAGGACGCGCACGAGCTCGCGCGGATCGCGGCGGCGGGGGCCGCCGCCGACCAGGCGTACGGCGAGATCCTCAAGGTCCGCTTCGCCGGCCGCAAGGAGACCGACGTCGCCGCCGACCTCGCCGCGCTCCTCATGCGCTTCGGCCACTCCCAGGTCGACTTCACGGTCGTCGGCTCCGGACCCAACGGCGCCAACCCGCACCACGAGGCAGGCGACCGGACCATCGAGCGCGGCGACATGGTCGTCCTCGACTTCGGCGGCCTCAAGCACGGCTACGGCTCCGACACCACCCGTACCGTCCACGTCGGCGAACCGACCGACGAGGAGCAGCGCGTCCACGACCTCGTCCGCGAGGCCCAGCAGGCCGGCTTCGAGGCGGTCCGCCCGGGCGCGGCCTGCCAGGAGGTCGACCGCGCGGCCCGCAAGGTCATCACGGACGCCGGCTACGGCGAGTACTTCATCCACCGCACGGGCCACGGCATCGGCGTCACGACGCACGAACCCCCGTACATGATCGAGGGCGAGGAGCTCCCGATCGTCCCCGGCATGTGCTTCTCGATCGAGCCGGGCGTCTACCTCCCGGGCCGCTTCGGCGTCCGCATCGAGGACATCGTGACGGCGACGGAGGACGGCGCGGGCCGCCGCTTCAACAACACGCCGCACGAGATGGCGATCGTCGAGTAGCCCACCGCTTCCGGCTCGACCGGGTTCCGGCTCGACCGGGGCCCGGTGGTCGCCGGGCCCCTTTCGTCGAGGGACGTCTGCCGTCTGCCGTCTGCCGTCTGCCGTCTGCCGTCTGCCGTCTGCCGTCAGCCGTCAGCCGTCAGCCGTCAGCCGTCCGTCAGGACGATCGCCGACTCGCCCGGGAGACGCAGCACGCCGTCCGCGCCCGGGGCCTCGGTCGCGTCCCAGGACGCGAGGACCCGGTCGCGGCCGTTCGAGCCGAGGGGGATGACCGCCGGCTCCTTGCCCAGGTTGACCGCGACCCGCAGGTCGCCCCGGCGGAAGACCAGCCAGCGGGACTCCTCGTCGAAGGCGACCTTCACGCCCGCCAGGTCCGGGTCCGTCAGGTCCGGCAGGGTGCGGCGCAGCGCGATGAGCTGGCGGTGCCAGGCGAGGAGGCGCTTGTGGGGGTCCTGTTCGCGTTCGGCGCGGTCGAGGACCGAGCGGTCGCGGGTGGCCGGGTCCTGCGGGTCGGGGACCTCGTTCTCGGACCAGCCGTGCTCCGCGAACTCCCGCCGCCTGCCCCGCCGTACGGCCTCGGCGAGCTCCGGGTCGGTGTGGTCGGTGAAGTACTGCCAGGGCGTGGTCGCCCCCCACTCCTCGCCCATGAAGAGCATCGGCACGGACGGGCCGGTCAGGACGAGCGTCGCCGCGCAGGCGAGCAGGCCGGGGGAGAGGGAGGCCGAAAGGCGGTCGCCCAGGGCCCGGTTGCCGATCTGGTCGTGGGTCTGCGCGTACCCCAGGAAGCGGTGGGCGGGGGTGCGCTCCCGGTCCACCGGGCGGCCGTGGCGGCGGCTCCGGAAGGTCGAGTACGTGCCGTCGTGGAAGAAGACGTGCGTGAGCGTCTTGGCGAGCGCCGCCATGGGGGCCCGCGCGAAGTCGCCGTAGTAGCCCTGGGATTCACCGGTGAGGGCCGTGTGCAGCGCGTGGTGGAAGTCGTCGTTCCACTGGGCGTGGACGCCGATGCCGCCGAGCGTGCGCGGGGTCGTCGTGCGCGGGTCCGCGAGGTCGGACTCGGCGACCAGGAAGTGCTGGCGGGACTGCTCCTTCGCCAACTCGTCGACGGAGGAGCAGAGTTCTTCGAGGAAGGTCAGCGCCCGGGTGTCGGCGAGGGCGTGGACCGCGTCGAGCCGCAGCCCGTCGATCCGGTAGTCACGCAGCCACGCGAGCGCGCTGCCCAGGAAGTACGCCCGGACCTCGTCCGAACCCGGCGCGTCCAGGTTCACCGCCGCGCCCCACGGAGTGTGGTGCGTGTCCGTGAAGTACGGCCCGAAGGACGGGAGATGGTTGCCGGACGGGCCCAGGTGGTTGTGCACCACGTCCAGGACCACGCCCATGCCCAGACCGTGCGCCGCGTCCACGAACCGCTTGAGCGCCTCCGGGCCCCCGTACGGCTCGTGGACCGCCCACGGTGCCACCCCGTCGTACCCCCAGCCCCGGACCCCGGGGAACGGGCACAGCGGCATCAGCTCCACATGGGTGACGCCGAGGCCCGCGAGCTCCCCGAGGCGGCCGGCCGCCGCGTCGAGCGTCCCCTCGGGGGTGAAGGTGCCGACGTGCAGCTCGTACAGGACGGCGCTGCGCAGCCGCAGCCGGGGGGACTCGTGCCGCCAGGCGTACGCGGAGTGGTCGACGACCGCGCTCAGGCCGTCGGGCCCGTCGGGCAGCCGGCGCGAGCGCGGGTCCGGCAGGACGGGCCCGCCGTCGAGGGCGAAGCCGTAGCGGTCGCCGTCCTCGGCGGGTACGACCCCGGTCCACCAGCCGTCCCGCTCGGCGTCCCTTTCCAGGGCGTGGCCGGTGCCGTTCAGCTCCAGCGCCACCTGGTCACGGGCGCTCGGCGCCCACACCTCGAAGAGCACGCGCATCCCCTCGTCGACGGTTCCACCACTCAACGACTGACTACGCGGTCCATCCTGGCAGTCAGGACTCCGACGCGCCCGGCGCGTCCCACACGTAGTTGATCGCGCGCTCGAAGGTGACGTAGCCCGCGCGGGCGAAGGACGCCGCCATCGGCACGTTCCCCAGGTCCGTCGCCGCCCTGATCCGCGGCACGTCCGCGGCGGCCAGGATCCGGGTGCCCTCCGCCAGGATGTCGTCGATGTAGCCGTGACCGCGGTGGGCGGGCAGCACGCCGATGTACGCGATCGTGTGGTGGTAGTTGTTCCGCGCGGGGACGACGAAGCCGACCGGCTCGCCGCTCTCCGGTAGCTGCGCGACCCGCCACCACTCGGAGGGCGAGGCGTAGTGCGCGAACTCCTCGTCGTAGTGCAGCTCCGCCGCCTCCCGCGCCGAGAGCCCGGACGCCAGGTCGGCCTGACCGTGGGCGTCGAGCGTGCCCTCCATGACGGGCGTCATCAGCGCGACCAGGTCCTCGCGCTCCCGCACCGGCCGGAACTCCAGACGGCCCTTCGGCTCCGGTACGGGCGTGCCGGGCCGCCACTCCAGCCGGAGCCGCTCGACCAGCGGACGGGCGCCCGTGCGCTCCAGTACCGCGAAGAGGGACTCCAGGACGGACCGGGTCTCCGGGACCTCGCGCCAGTCCGCCGGCATGAACCGGCCGAACTCGGGGCGCTGGGTGCCCGCCGGGACGACCGCGGCCGTCGCCGTCTCCAGGAGGCGCAGGCCGACGTCCGCGCGCTGCTCCGCCGTCAGTTCGGGGGAGAGGTCGAAGAAGTCGAGTGCGAGCGGCTCGGCGCCCTCCTTGTTCGTCCACCAGGCGATCCGGCCGAGGAGGCGGTCGCCGTCGAGGGCCACCCACATCCAGCCGGGGAGGCGGCGGCCGGTGGCGAGGTCGTCGGCGAGCTCGTGGTCGAGCGAGTACGTGAGGCGGAGGAACAGGTCCAGTTCCCCGGGTCCGGCGAGCGGACGTATGACGAGATCGGTGGCGCTGGTCGAAGCGGTCGAAGAGGACGTGGTCACGTCGTGGTTCCCCCTGGGAAGTTCTGGTGCGGCGACCGCAGACCGTAGCAACGATCTCGTCCGGCCGGTATCGAGTTCCCAGGTGGGAGGCCCTTCTGGACACTTCGGGCCCACCGGGCCGACAATCACGAGTGTGACGACCCCCTTCGAGCTTCCGGCGAACACCCCTCGGCTGACCGACGCTGAGCGGGACCGCGCGCTGGGGCTGCTCCGCGAGGGCGCCGCCCAAGGACGCCTCTCCCACGACACCTTCGTCTACCGGATGGAGCGCGCGCTCCAGGCCCGCCGGTCGGACGAGCTCGACCTGCTCGTCGCCGACCTGCGGACCGAGGGCACCTGGACGCGGCGGGTCGTCGGCGCGGTGGAGCGGATGTCGGCGTTCACCGTACGGCTCGGGCGCGCCTGGCGCGCCGAGCGGCTGCCGAAGCTGCTGCTGCCGCTGCCCGGCCCGCACCCGCTGCGGATCGGCCGCGACCCGGTCAACGGCCTGCGGCTCAGCCACGAGACCGCGTCCCGGCTGCACGCCGAGCTCTCGCTCCAGAGCGGGATGTGGGTGCTGCGCGACCTCGGCTCGACGAACGGGACGACCGTCAACGGCCGACGGGTCACCGGCGCGGTGGTCGTACGACCCGGGGACGTGGTCGGCTTCGGCCAGATGTCGTTCCGCCTCTCCCACGGCTGAACCGCCCGCCGCCCGGACTCACCCGTTCGGCGGTATGTGACGCGCCGCGCGGCCCGCCCGGTGATGGGGTGGGGGGACGCGCGCCACGATCTCCGGCCGCGGCACCCACCGCCGATCGACAGGGGGCGCGATGAGCGACGAGCCGAACCGCGGCGCACTGGACCGAGGCATACCCGAGCGTGGTGCTCCGGACCGAGGCATACGGGAGAACGGCGCTCCGGACCGAGGCATACCCGAGCGTGGCGCTCCGGAGCGGGGCGTATCCGAGCGCGGTGCTCCGGACCGTGGCGCTCCGGACCGAGGCGTACGCAACGACCGGCCGGAGGAGTCCGGCGGGGACCCCTGGACGAGGCTGCCCTCGATGACGCCCGGCGCGGCGTCCGCCGCCATCCCGACCGTGACAACCGGCGCGCCCCCCGTGCGAGCCGGTTCCGCCGGCCGGGTGCGGACCGCTGTGGACCGGACGGCGGCGGGACCCGATGGGTCCGCCGAACCCTTCGCGCCCACCGGGCGGACCGTCGCGCCCAGCCCCCTCGACCCCGGCGCCTCCCGCGACCCGCACGCCATCCACCGGACGCTGCGCGAGGAGTTCCCGCTCACGTACGACCCGCTGCTGCGCGCCTGGGTCCTCAGCCGGTACGCGGACGTCGCCACCGCCCTCACCGACACCCGCTTCACCCACGGCCACCGGCCCGGCGACCCGCCTTGCGCGCGGGCCCATGTCGACGTCGACATGGCCGAGTTGAGATCCGTCACCGAACGCACGGCGTACGTCCTCGCCCTCCGCATCGCCGAACGCCCGCAGGCCGACCTCGTCGCCGACTTCTGCCACTGGCTGCCCGCGGGGACCGTCGCCGCCGCCGTCGGCGTGCCCTACCGCGACATGATGCGGCTCGTGCGCGGCCGGGCGGCGGGAGCCCTCGCCGGGGAGTGCGGCGGCCAGATCGCCGTACGGGAGAAAGCGCTCGCCTCCTTCCTCGGCAACGTCCTCGCCGACCCCGACCAGGTGGCCGCCCTCCGTGACGCCCCGACCGGGCTCGTCGCCAAGGCATGGGCAGAGTCGCTGCGGCGCGACCCGCCCGTGCAGATCGCCGTGCGCCGCACCCGCTCCGAAGTGCGGGTCAGCGGCGGCGTCATCCCGGCGGGCGCGTCCGTCGCGCTGCTCGTCGGCTCCGCGGGCCGGGACCCGGAGCGGTTCCGCGAGCCCGACCGCTTCGACCCGTTCCGCGACGACCCGGGCCAGCTCACGTACGGCAGCGGCTTCTGCCCCGCCGTCCTGCTCGCCGGCCTGGAGGCCGAGTACGCCCTGCGCGCGCTCTTCACGGCGATGCCCCGGCTGCGCCTCGCCGACGGCTTCCGCCCCGACGCCACCGGACTCATCACCCGCGCCCCGCGGAGCCTGATCGTCCGCCCCGGAGGCTGAGCCGGAGGGCATCGGCGCGGCTTCCGGGCGGCTTCCGGAGGGCATCGGCGTGGCTTCCGGAGGGCGCCCGGGCGGGTCTCGGGTGGGATTTGTGAGGGTCTCCGGGCGGGCCTCCCGTGGGGACGAAGGGCTCCCTGGCCGCTGCTAGGGTGACGTGCGCTCGTCAACGAGCCCTTTTTCTTACCACTTTCAACGGGGATTGAAACATGAAGATGCGTCATGTCCGCGCGATCGCGATCTTCGGCATCGCGGTCGTCGCTCTGACCGGTGCTCGCGGCTCGCACGGCGGCGGCTGCGGCAGCAGCAGCTCCGGCTCCAGCTCCAGCAGCTCCGGCGGCAGCGGCCACAGCGACAACGACAGCACCTCCGGTGGTACCGGCGGCTCCGTGCCCGGCGGCTCCAGCGCCGACAAGGCCTCGCGCGACATCACCATCGGCGAGTGCAAGTACGACTCGGCCACCAAGAACCTCGCCGCCCGGATCACCATCAAGAACGACGGCGTGATGGACTACGACTACAACGTCACGATGAAGTTCACGGGCGCCGGCGTCACCGCGGTGACCGCCACCAAGACCGCGATCGCGGTCGCCTCGGGCGCCTCCGAGAACGTCGAACTGACCGCCCCGTACCCGGGCACCGGCGACGGCTCCGAGTACCGCAAGTGCGAGGTCTCGCGAGCCTCCCGCTCCTGATCACGCACGGGCCAGCAGTGCCACCGGCCGGTCCGCGAAGAGCTCCGCGAGTTTGAGCTCCGTCGCCGGGCCGCCGGTGAACTCCCGTACTCCGTCGAGGACATCGGCCCAGCGCCCGGCCGGCAGGACCAGTTCCGTGTCCTGCCAGCCGCCGGCCTCCCCGAGACGGAGGGGGAGTCGCGTGACGGCCGTCACCACCTGGTCGGAGCGGCTGAAGGCCAGGCAGTGGGCGGCGGCCGGGCCCTCGGCCGTGAGCGGGGCGTACGCCCCCCTGGCGCCGAAGGCCTCCGGGCGCTCGCGGCGCAGCCGCAGCGCCGCCCGGACCAGGGCCGTACGGTCGTCGTCCGGCCCGACCGCGAACGGGGCCCGGTTGTCCGGGTCGACCAGCGCCCGGTACTCCCGCTCCGTGTTCTGGTACAGCTCCGGCACCCCCGGCATCGTCAGCTGGACGAGCATCGCGCCGAGCGCGTGCGCCCGGATGTGCGGTTCCAGGGCGAAGGCCGCCTCCGAGGCCGCCCGGAGCGGGATCCGGCCGGGCCCGGCCGCCGTGAACTCCGTCACCGCCCGCTCGTACTCCGCGTCGGGTTCGGTCCAGCTCGTCCGGAGTCCCGCCTCCCGCACGGACTTGAGGATCGCCGGGCCCAGCCGCTCCGGGTCCGGGGTACCGAATCCGAAGGCGGTCTGCCAGGCCGTCCACGCCACGTGCGGATCGGGCGCCGGCACCCCCGCGACCTCCGTGAGGAGTTCCGCCCACACCTGCGGGCACTGGGCGAGCACCGCGATCGCCGCCCGCACGTCGGCGCTGCGTTTCGTGTCGTGCGTGGACAGGACGGTGCCGGTGCCGGGCCAGTCCCGGGCGATCCGCCGGGCGTACGCGTGGAACTCCTCCACCGACACCGCCGGGCGCCCCGCGTCCCCGCCGACCTCGTTCGCCGAGAGAAGCGGCGTGTACCGGTAGAAGGCCGTGTCCTCGACCGACTTGGCCCGCAGCGCCGAGGAGGTCTGGGCGAACCGGGCCCGGAACGACCGGTGTTCGGGGCCGTCTCCCAGCGTGCCGAGCGCCAACTGGCGCACGAGATCGACGGCCGAGGCCTCCTCCGGCACCGCGAACGCCGCCTTCGCGCCCCGCGCCGCCTCCGGGGTCAGGACCTCCTCGCCGCCGGTCCGGTAGGCGCGGTAGACCGGCACCCGGACGAGCAGCTCGCGGATCGCGGTGCGCAGCGCCCAGGGCGCGTGGTCCCGCAGCGCGGGATCGGCGGCGCAGATCCGCTCCGCGATCCGGGTCAGCGCCGCGGTCTCGGCGGCCAGGTCGTGGCTCACCACCTCGTACGCCGCGCGCCGCTCGGTCTCCTCCCAGCGGCCGCCCCTGTCCCCGGCCTTGCCCACGAAATCCCGGTACAGATCGGCCAGTTCGTCGGCCCCCACCGGATCGGTGAACACCCCGTCGACGTGCCGGAGGGCGTCGTACCCGGTGGTCCCGGCGACCGGCCAGGCGGCGGGCAGGGACTCCGCTCCCGTGAGGATCTTCTCCACCACCGTCCAGCAGCCGCCGCCGGTCGCCGCCGCCAGGTCCTCCAAGTACCCCTGCGGATCGGCGAGTCCGTCCGGGTGGTCGATGCGCAGCCCCTCGATCACCCCGTCCGCGACCAGCTCCACGATCTTCGCGTGGGTCGCCGCGAACACCTCGGGGTCCTCCACCCGCACCCCGATGAGATCCGAAATGGTGAAGAAGCGGCGGTAGTTGAGCTCGGTGCGGGCCAGCCTCCACCAGCCGAGCCGGTACCACTGGGCGTCGAGCAGCTCGTCGAGCGGCAGCCCCTCCGTGCCCGCCCGCAGCGGGAACTCCTGCCCGTCGAGGTGGAGCGCCCCGCCCGAGATCCGCAGCCGGTCCCGTACCTCCGGAAGCCGCGCGGGCAGCACCGGCAGCAGCAGTCGGCCGTCCCTGGCCGGCCAGTCGACGTCGAACCAGCGCGCGTACGGCGAGTCCGGTCCCTCGCGGAGCACCGAACGCAGCGCGTGGTTGTGCCGGGGGGAGGCCGCCATGTGGTTCGGGACCAGGTCCACGACCAGGCCGAGACCGTGCGCCCGCGCGGTCGCCGCCAGGGCCCGCAGCCCCTCCTCGCCGCCCAGCTCGGCCCGTACGGACCGGTGGTCGGTGACGTCGTAGCCGTGCGTCGAGCCCGGCACCGCCTCCAGGACGGGGGAGAGGTGGAGGTGCGAGACACCGAGCCCGGCGAGGTGCGGCACGGCCCGCTCGGCCGCGGCGAACGGGAAATCCGGCTGGAGCTGGAGCCGGTAGGTGGCGGTGGGGAGCGCGGAAAGGGCCGGGAGGGAGGTCATGCGAACGTACGTACCCCGCACGAGGGCTTCTGTGTCATCGCCTCATGCACTCGTTCGTGTGCATCGCGTTACGGTCGCGTGATGCTCCGGATGTATCGCGACACGCTGGCCCTGCTCGGACCGGTCCTCCCCGTCGTCTCCTTCCTCGGCCGGCTCCCCACCGCCATGTGTCAGCTCGGCAGCCTGCTCCTGGTCGCCGAGACCAGCGGTTCGCTCGCCACGGCGGGGCTCGCCGGCGGCGCGCTCGCGGCCGGGCAGACCGTCGCCGGACCGGTCATCGGCCGCCTCGCCGACCGACACGGCCAGCGCGGAGTCGTCCTCGCCGCCTCCCTCGCCAACGCCGTCGCCGTCACCGCCCTGGTCCTCGCCGCCCTCGCCCACGCGGCCACCGGCTGGCTGATGCTCCTCGGCGCGCTCGCCGGGGCCACCGTCCCCCAGATCGGGCCGCTCGCGAGGACCCGCTCCGTGGCCCTCGCCCGCCGCTCCGACGGCTGCGACGAACGGCTCGTCGGAGCGGTGCTCTCCTTCGAGGGCACCCTCGACGAGGTCTCCTTCGTCCTCGGCCCGGCCTTCGTCGGCCTCGCCGCCGCCCTCGCCCACCCCGCCGCCGCGCTCCTCACGGCCGCGCTGCTCCTCGTCGTCTGCGGCTCCGCCTTCGCCCTGCACCCCACGGCCCGCACGAGCGCCGGCACGGCCACTCGTACGGACGCGGCCGAGCGGGCGCGGCTGCCCCGGTCCGCGTACGCGCTGCGCGGCACGATGGTCCTCCAGGGCGCCATGTTCGGCGCGTCCCAGGCCGGGATCACCGCGCTCACCGAGAAGCTCGGCGCGCCCGCCCAGGCAGGACTCGTCTACGCGGCGATGGGCGTGATGAGCGCCGCCGTCGGCCTCTCGCTCGCCGCCGTGCCCGCCCGCATCGGGCTCACCACCCGCTGGCGCGCGGCCACCGCCGGGCTCGTCGTCCTCTCCGTACCGCTGCTCTTCGTCGGCTCCCTCGGCGCGCTGTACGCGGTCGTGGTCGTCCTCGGCGCCGCCTACGCCCCGCACCTGATCACGGTCTTCGGGCTCACCGAGCGGACCGTGCCTGCCGCTCGGCTCGCCGAGTCCATGGCCTTCCTCACCAGCGGGATCGTCGGCGGCCAGGCCCTCGCCCTCGCCCTCTCCGGGCGGCTCGCCGAGGGCCACGGCGCGCCCGCCGCCTTCGCGGTGGCGGTGGGCGCGGCCGTGGCCTGTGCGCTGCTCTCCTGGACGGTGCGGGCGGACGCTCCCGTACGGGAGGTCAGGCCGGCCGTCGCAGCACGGTCAGACTGAGCGGCGCGAGCGTCACCCGCTCGCCCCCGGCGAGCTCCGGCCCCTCCTGCGGCGGCATGCCCTCCGGGTCGGAGGTGTCCACCACCATCCGCCAGTAGCGGCCGTGGCTGTCCGGGACGACGAACTCCAGCTCCTTCGCGGAGGCGTTGAACATCATCAGGAAGGAGTCGTCGGCGATCCGCTCGCCCTGCGTCCCCGGCTCCGAGATGGCGTTCCCGTTGAGGAAGACCGTCAACGCCTGGGCGTGCGCGGCCTGCCAGTCCCGGGAGGTCATCTCCTCGCCCTCGGGCGTGAACCAGGCGATGTCGGTGAGCTCGTCGTGCGTGCCCTCCACCGGCCGCCCGTGGAAGAAGCGGCGCCGCCGGAAGACCGGATGCTCCCGCCGCAGCCGCACCATCGACCGGGTGAAACGCAGCAGCGTGGCCTCCGCCTCGCTGTTCTCCTTCGGCCACCGCACCCAGGACACCTCGTTGTCCTGGCAGTACGCGTTGTTGTTGCCTCCCTGCGTCCGCCCGAACTCGTCACCGTGACTCAGCATCGGCACGCCCTGCGAAAGCATCAGCGTGGCAAGGAAGTTGCGCATCTGGCGGGCGCGCAGCTCGGTGATGCCGACGTCCTCCGTGTCGCCCTCCTCGCCGCAGTTCCACGAGCGGTTGTAGCTCTCGCCGTCCCGATTGCCCTCGCCGTTGGCCTCGTTGCGCTTCTCGTTGTACGAGACGAGGTCGCGGAGGGTGAAGCCGTCGTGGCAGGTCACGAAGTTGACCGAGGCGAGCGGGCGCCGCCCGTCGTCCTGGTAGAGGTCCGACGAGCCGGTGAGCCGGGAGGCGAACTCGGCGAGCGTCCGGGGCTCGCCACGCCACAAGTCCCGTACGCAGTCCCGGTACTTGCCGTTCCACTCGGTCCACAGCGGCGGGAAGTTGCCCACCTGGTAGCCGCCCTCGCCCACGTCCCAGGGCTCGGCGATCAGCTTCACCTGGCTCACCACCGGGTCCTGCTGCACGAGGTCGAAGAACGAGGAGAGCCGGTCCACCTCGTGGAACTGCCGGGCCAGGGTGGCCGCCAGGTCGAAGCGGAAGCCGTCCACGTGCATCTCGGTCACCCAGTACCGCAGGCTGTCCATGATCAGCTGGAGCACGTGCGGGGAACGCATGAGCAGCGAGTTCCCCGTGCCCGTGGTGTCCATGTAGTACCGGGGATCGTCCGCGAGCCGGTAGTACGAGGGGTTGTCCAGGCCGCGCATGGAGAGCGTCGGGCCCAGGTGGTTGCCCTCGGCGGTGTGGTTGTAGACGACGTCGAGGATGACCTCGATGCCCGCCTGGTGCAGGGCCCGGACCGCCGACTTGAATTCCAGGACCTGCTGGCCCCGGTCGCCCCAGGACGCGTAGGCGTTGTGCGGGGCGAAGAAGCCGATCGTGTTGTAGCCCCAGTAGTTCGAGAGCCCCGCGTCCACCAGGCGGTGGTCGTTCACGAACTGGTGAACGGGCATCAGCTCCAACGCGGTGACGCCCAGTTCCTTCAGGTGTCCGATCACCGACGGGTGCGCGAGCCCCGCGTACGTACCGCGCAGCTCCTCCGGAAGGTCCGGGTGGAGCATCGTCAGGCCCTTCACATGGGCCTCGTAGATCACGGTGTGGTGGTACTCGGTGCGCGGGCGCCGGTCGTCGCCCCAGTCGAAGTACGGATTGACGACGACCGAGGTCATCGTGTCCGGGGCGGAGTCGAGGTCGTTGCGCGCGTCCGGCCGCCCGAAGGGGTAGCCGTACACCGCCTCGCCCCAGCGGACCTGCCCCGACACCGCCCGCGCGTAGGGATCGAGCAGCAGCTTGGCGGCGTTGCAGCGGAGCCCGCGCTCGGGGGCGTACGGGCCGTGGACCCGGAACCCGTACCGCTGACCGGGCATCACGCCCGGCAGATAGGCGTGCCGGACGAAGGCGTCCGTCTCGCGCAGCTCCACCGCCGTCTCCGAGCCGTCGTCGTGGAGCAGACACAGCTCGATCCTGTGGGCGGCCTCCGAGAAGACCGCGAAGTTGGTTCCCGCTCCGTCATAGGTGGCGCCCAGGGGATACGCCTGTCCCGGCCAGACTTGCATGGATACGACTCTTCCTCTTCTGTCCGGGTTTAGGGGATGTTCTCCGGCCAGATCCTGCCCGAAAGAGGCGCAACCTCCTAGGACTTCGCCCCGTCCTACCGGGTGACCGCACATCAAGAGGGGGAATGAGGGGGAAGTGTGTACGAAATAGCGCGCCGCCACCTGGGGAAGGTGGTGGCCGGAGCGGCCATGGCGGTGACGGGAACCGCCGTCGCGGTCGCGATCAGCCTCCCGGGCTCGGCGGGAGCGAACGGGGTGGCGGGGCCTGCCGGAACCGCCGGGACCGCGGGGTCCGCCGGTGCGTCGGCAGGGACCGGAGCGGCCGGAGCGACCGGCCAGGGGGACGCCGGGGCCCAGGCCGGCGCGGGGGAAGCCGGTACGGGGAACCAGGCGGCAGGCTCCGCGCCGCCGCCGGCGACCGTGGCACCGGCCGCGGCCGAGGGGGAGAAGGGCCTGGGCTCCGACCCGCTCACGGACGACGAGCTCGCCCGGGCCGAGCAGCTGGCGCTGACCCCGCCGGCCGCCGCCGCCCAGGAGAACGTCGAGGGCGGACGGGGCCCGCAGCACCTGGGCACCCTGCTCGCCGACCCGGTGCCGGGGGACGGCGCGCGCCGCGCCGAGGTCCGCTTCTACGACTACGCGAAGGACGAGCTCGTCACCCGGACCGTCAACCTCGGCACGGGCAAGGTCGAGCGGTCCGCGGCGCAGCGCGGGGTCCAGCCCTCCGCCCACCCCGAGGAGCTGCGGGAGGCCCTGGAACTGATCCTCGCGAGCCCCCTCGGCAAGGGCGTCAAGGAGGACTACAAGGACGCCACGGGCAAGCAGCTGACCTCCACCGAGCAGCTGTGGTTCAACGGCGACGTCTACCGCCCCTACCGCGAGGCGAACGTGCCCGCGCAGCTCGCCGACTGCGGCAAGCACCGCTGCGTCCGGCTCGTCACCAAGGTCCTCAACGGGGCCTGGATCAACACCCGGAACCTCATCGTCGACCTCTCCGCGAGGACCGTCACGCGCGTCGGCTGACCACCGCCGCACCCGGTTCCCGCCTTCCACGATCTCCGTACGAGGGAGTACGTTCCCATGTCCACGCAGCGAACCCCGCGCACCCGCAGAAGGGGCGCCGTCCTGACCGCGGCCGTCCTGCTCGGCACCGCCACGGCCGCCACGGCACCCGCGACGGCCGTGCCCCGCCCGCCGACGCCCCTGCCGACCGCCCCGACGCGCCCGCCCGTCCAGCCCACCTGCTCCTCCGCGTACAAGATCACGCAGAAGCTCGAGGGCGGCGCCGTCTGGAACATGTGCTGGCGCTACAACACCGACGCCGGGCTCACGCTCGACAACGTCACCTACCAGCCGCCCGGCGCCGCCGCACCCATCCGGGTCCTCACCAGCGCCCGGCTCGCCCAGATCCACGTCCCGTACGACGACGGCGCCGCCGAGTACGACGACCTCACCGGCGCCGGCTTCGGCTGGGGCCTGCAGAACCTCAAGCCCGCCGAGTGCCCGGGCGGCACCATCTCCACCGTCAAGGTGCCCGAGGTCGGCCAGGTCAAGGGTCTCTGCACCACGACCAGGGCGCGCGGCCACGCGTACCGCATGGCCGCCGACGCCGGCGGCCAGGTGTACCAGGTGCAGGGCAAGGACCTGCTCGTCTACACCGTGAACAAGGTCGGCTGGTACGAGTACATCTCGGAGTGGCGCTTCTCCGCCGACGGCACCATCGGCGCCAACGTCGGTGCCACCGGCAGCCTTTCGCCCGTCGACTACAACGCCACCGACGGCCGCGGCTGGCCCATCGGCAAGGGCGCCCGCGCCTACGCCACCAGCCACGCCCACAACGTCTTCTGGAAGCTCGACTTCGGTCTCGACGGCACCAAGGACCGGATCGAGCAGTTCGACTCCACCGTCACCGCGCCCGTCAACGGCGGCGGACCGACCGTGAAGACCAAGCGCACCGCCGTCACCAAGGAGCTCGCCGGCGACGCCAGGAACATGCGCTGGTGGCGCGTGGTCAGCGGCACCGGCAAGAACGCCGACGGCCACGCCCGCTCGTACGAGATCGTGCCCGGCCACACCAACACCCACGCCGGCCGCGGCTTCACCAAGCACGACGTGTACTTCACCCAGTCGCGCGCCTGCGAGCAGTTCGCGAGCAACAACATCGGCAACTGCGGGACCAACGCCGGTGACAGCGTGGACAAATGGGTCAACGGTGAGACTCTGACCAAACCGTCCGTGTGGGTCAACATCGGGTTCCACCACATCGCCCGGGACGAGGACCAGCAGCCGATGCCGGTCCACTGGCAGGGCTTCCAGCTCGCGCCGAGGGACGTAACCGCTATGAATCCGCTCACTCCGTCCGATCTCGCCTCCGAGAACGGGCAGCCCGATCTGGGCAGTTGAGCAAGGAGCCTGACGATCCTGCTGCACCGCCTCCCGCTCGCGGAGTACCCTTCCTTGATCGTTGTCGGAGTGACGGGCTTCCAGGAGCAGAAGGCGGTGCGCGGGTGAGCTCGGGAGGTCTGGAGCTGCCCCCAGGTGACGCGGGTCGCGAGGGGGGCCCGGCCGACGCCGCCGAGGTGCCGCCCGGCGGTGGCGTCCCGCCCGGTGCGACGGTCCCGCCGGGGATCGTCGTCCCGCCCGGGACGGTCACCGTCGCCCAGCCCGTGGAGATCGGCGCCGAGCTCGACTGGGGCGCCGAGGCCTGGGGCGAGGTGCGCACCCGCGCCCAGCGCGCCGGGCGCGCCTACATCTGGCTGAACCTGGTCGAGCAGCGGCTGCGGGCCGTGGTCGCGGCCGTCCTCCGGCCCGTGTACGAACCCGTGCACGGCGAGGAGTGGGTCGTGGCCGCGGCCGGTCCCGCCGGCCAGGAGTGGGTCCAGCGGGCCGTCGCCGTGCGCGAGGTCTCGCGGCGCAAGGGCTATCTCCTCGACCCGGCCGACGACAACGTGCTGAGCTTCCTCACCCTGCCGCAGCTGCGCGAGCTCATGGTGCAGCACTGGCCCTGCTTCGAGCCCTACTTCGACGACCGGCGCGAGGTCGAACTCGCCCTGGACGAGCTGGAGGTGACGCGCAACGTCGTCTCCCGCAACCGGGCGCTGTCGCTGACCGTCCTCGCCCAGTCCGAGCGGGCGTCGGCGCGGCTCCTGGAGATCCTCGGCAGCGGGGCCGGCGTGCCCTCCGCCGACCGGCTGCCCGTGGACGCGGTCGAGGACCTCGTCGGCGACCGGTACGCGGACGTGGTCTCCGTCCATCCCGACCGGGTGCGGCTCCAGAGGCAGCTGCCCGCCGAGGACCTCTTCGGCGGGGCCCGCCGCCTCGACGCGACCGGCATAGGCCTGAACCTGCTCGTGCAGAACTTCTCCGGGCGCCGCATGGTCCGGCTCGCGGAGTCCGGCTGCCGGACGCGGCTGCTCTTCCTCAATCCGGCGAGCAGCGCCGTCAAGCGGCGCGAGCGTGAACTGGGCCTCAAGAAGGGCGAGCTCAGCCGCTCGGTCGAGATGAACATCCTGCACATGCGCCGGGTCCGCTCCAAGCTGCGCGACCCGGGCGCCTTCCAGATCCACGTCTTCGACGAGACCCCCCGCTTCACCGCGTACCTGGTGGACGGCGACGGCCCGGACGGGGTGGGCGTCGTGCAGTCCTATCTGCGCAAGGCCCGCGGCATGGAGGCCCCGGTGCTCGTCCTGCGCGGCGGCGGCCGGAGTGTCGTGCGCCACGGCCAGCAGGGCGGCGACGGCGAACACGGACTTTTCGAGACATACCGGGAGGAATTCGAGTCGGTCTGGCTCGACTCCCGACCGGTCTCCTGACCGGTCACCGACCGCCGCCGGAGGCGTTGTCAGTGGTGCGTGCGAGGGTGGTCACCACCACGGGGGAGATCACGTAAGGAGGACCCGATGGCCTGGCACGGCGACACGCTGGTCGGCTTCGACCTGGAGACGACCGGCACCGATCCGCTGGAGGCCCGTATCGTCACGGCCTCGATCATCGAGGTCGACGGTGGGGGAGACGTCGTACGACGACGGGACTGGCTCGCCGACCCGGGCATCCGCATCCCGGAGCAGGCCTCCGCGATCCACGGCATCAGCACCGAGCGCGCGGCGGCCGAGGGCCGGCCCGTGCGCGAGGTCGCCGACGAGATCGCGAGGACCCTCGCCGCGTACTGGGAGGACGGCGTCCCGATCGTGGCGTACAACGCCTCGTTCGACCTCACGCTCCTCTCCGCCGAGCTGCGCCGCCACGGACTGCCCTCGCTGAGCGAGCGGCTCGGCGGCGTCGACATCGGACCGGTCGTCGACCCGTACACCATCGACCGCGCCGTCGACCGCTACCGGCGCGGCAAGCGGACCCTGGAGGCGGTCTGCGGGGAGTACGGCGTCGTCCTCGAAGCCGCCCACCAGGCCGCGGCCGACGCACTCGCCGCCGTCCGGGTCGCCGTCGCGATAGCCGAGCGGCACCGGCAGGTGGCCGAGCTCGACCCGGCCGAACTCCACGAGCGGCAGATCTCCTGGTACCGCGTCTGGGCCGAGGACTTCCAGGCCTTCCTGCGCCGCAAGGGAGACCCGGAAGCGGTCGTCGAGTCCACCTGGCCCCTGCGCCCGGCGGTCGTGGCGGCGGGCTGAGACACCGGGCAGGGCGTCTCCGGCCAAGAGGTATCCCAGGAGGTATCCCGGGAGGGCCCCTAGGAGTTCTCCTTGAGGAAGGAGAGCAGCAGCTCGTTCACCTTCTCCGGCTGGTCCAGCTGGAGCCAGTGGCCCGCTTCCTCGACCCGCTCGTAGCGCCAGCTGCCGGCGACGTACTCGGCCGACCCCTCCATCGACCGCTCGGTGAGGAAACGGTCGCCCGTCGACCACACGCCCATCACCGGCACGGACTCCGGCAGAGGGACCGCCGGTACGTCGGCGCCGAACTGGACCTCCGCCGGGATGCCCGAGCGGTAGATGTCCAGCGCCGCCGTCAGCGCGCCCGGCGCGCGCAGCGGCTCGATCACGGCCTCCGCGTCCGGGTGCTCGCCCAGCATCTCCCGCAGGTTCGCGAAGTCGTCCCGCGCCAGCCAGTCCTCGGCGAGCCCGCCCAGCTGGAACAGCAGCATGTACCAGGAGCGCTGCCTCTGCTCCCAGCCCGCGGACCGGATCGACGCCAGATGCCCCACCGACAGGATGCTCAGGCTCCGCACCCGGTCCGGGAAGAACTGGGCCAGGCCCTGGGCGATGCCCGAACCCCAGTCGTGGCCCACCAGATGGACCCGGTCCAGGTCGAGCCGGGCCAGGAGCTCGACCAGGTCGCCGACGTGCTTCGCGGGGTGGTAGGCCTCCGGGCCGCCCTCGGGACGGTCGGAGGCGCCGAAGCCCCGCAGGGTGGGAACGACGCACTGGAAGCCCGCCGCCGTGAGCGCGGCGACCTGGTGGCGCCAGAGATCGCCCGAGTCCGGGAAGCCGTGCACCAGCAGCACCGCGGGGCCGTCACCGCTCACCCCGACGTCCAGCGTGACGTCCGAAAGATCCACCCGCATCTTCAACACCCCGTTCGTTACCGGCCGGTTCGACGGGCAACATGATGTCAGAACGGGTACCAGCGGACCTCCGGGTCGCCGTCCCGCAGCGAGGCGACCCGCCGCTCGAATTCGGCCAGCGCCTTCGGGTTCGCCGGCGCGTGCTGCGCCACCCACGCGCAGCTCGCGGTCTCCCGCGCGCCCCGCAGCACGGCGCACCCCTCCCACGCGCGGACGTCCCAGCCGTACGCCTCCGTGAAGGCGTCGTAGGCGGCCGGATCGAGCCCGTACCGGTCCCGGGAGAGGGCGAGCACCACGAGGTCGTGCTCGCGCAGGTCGGAGGAGAAGGTCTCCAGGTCCATGAGGACCGGGCCGTCCGGGCCGACGAGCACGTTCCGCGGGAGGGCGTCGCCATGGATCGGGCCCGGCGTCAGATGCGGGGTGAGCGCGGCCGCCGCGGGGGCGAAGGCGTCGCGCCGCTCCCGGAGGAAGTCCGCGTCCGCCGGATCGATCGCCTCGCCCGCGAGCCGCAGCCACCGCTCGACTCCGCCGAGCAGCTCACGCCGGGGCAGCGCGAACCCCGCAGGCTCGGGCAGCGCGTGCACGGCCCGCAGCAGCGGGGCCAGATCGCGGGGCTCCGCGGGCCGGACCGCATCGGGCAACCGGTGCCAGAAGGTGACCGGGTGCCCGTCGACGAGCCGCGGCTTCTCCTCGGCCGCCCGGGGAGCCGGGACCCCCTCCCCGGCGAGCCAGGCGGCGAGCGCCACCTCCCGCTCGGCCCGCTCGAACAGCTCGGCGTCCCTGCCGACCTTCACCACCAGGTCGCCCACGGCGAAGACCGCGTTCTCCCCGAGGGCCAGCAGCCGCGCCTCCGCGACCGGCAGCCCCGCCCCGGCCAGGATCTCCCGCGCCCGCGCCTCGTCCATCGACCTCTCCCTACCTGTGCGTTTGAGCCAAAGTCTCGCATCAGGCCAGGTGCCCGCGCTGGTCGCCTTGACGGCCCCACGACCCGTCAGGACCATGACGGGGTTCCCACCGGCGGCGGCAGCGGGCAGACGGGGGTCGGATCGATGAGCTCGGTGACCGCGACGAAGCGGCCCGGCGGGACGCGGACACCGCGGACCGTCCGCACGGCACGCCCCAGGGGACCCGACTTCGGCGCCTGGTTCCTGGTGCTCCCGGCGCTCCTGCCGATCCTCGTCCTCAGCGTCGGCCCGCTCCTCTACGGCATCGCGCTCGCCTTCACCGACGCGCAGTCCGGCCGCACCCAGGAGACCCGCTGGATCGGCGCCCTCAACTTCCAGGACCTCCTCCACGACACCCTCTTCTGGGACTCCTTCCGCATCGGCCTGCTCTGGGCCGTCGGAGTCACCGTCCCCCAGTTCCTGCTCGCCCTCGGCCTCGCCCTCCTCCTCAACCAGAAGCTCCGCTTCCGCTGGCTGGCGCGGGCGCTCGCGATCGTCCCCTGGGCGATGCCCGAGGTCGTCGTCGGCATCATGTGGCGGCTCGTCTACAACCCCGACGCGGGCATCCTCAACGAGACCCTCCGCGACCTCGGCCTCGGCCAGGGCCACGACTGGCTCTCCGGGCTCGCCACCGCCCTGCCCGCCGTGATCGTCGTCGGCGTCTGGGCCGGCATGCCGCAGACCACCGTCGCCCTGCTCGCCGGACTCCAGAACACCCCGCGCGAACTCCACGAGGCCGCCGCCCTCGACGGCGCCGGAGCATGGCGCCGCTTCCGCGCCGTGACCTGGCCCGCGCTGCGACCCGTGGCCCTCGCCATCACCGCGCTCAACCTCATCTGGAACCTCAACTCCTTCGCCCTGGTCTACGTCCTGACCAACGGCGGACCGGGCGGCCGGACCCGGCTCCCCATGCTCTTCGCCTACGAGGAGGCCTTCCGCTACGGCCAGTTCGGCTACGCCGCCGCGATGGGCTGCGTCATGGTCGCCGCCGTCTCGGTGCTCATCGCCTTCTCCCTCGTACGACGGCTGAAAGGGGACCAGGACCGGTGAGCGCCCTCCGGACGAGCAGACCCGCGCGGATCGGCCAGTACCTCGCCCTCCTCGCCTACCTGGTCTTCCTCGCCTTCCCCTTCCTCTGGCTGGTCTCCACCGCCTTCAAGCCCGCCCCCGAGCTGGCCTCGCTCCACCCCACCTGGATCCCCCGGGAGCCGACCCTCGCCAACTTCCGGCAGGCCTTCGACGAGCAGCCGCTGCTCAGCGCCGCCGGGAACAGCCTCGTCGCCGCCCTCGCCGCGGCCCTGATCGCCGTGCTCGTCGCGACCCCGCTCGCCTACGTGACCGCCCGCCACCGGGGCCGGCTCGCCGGCGCGGCCACCGGCTGGGTCGTGATCAGCCAGGCCTTCCCCTTCGTCCTGGTGATCATCCCGCTCTTCCTGATCCTGAAGAACCTGCACCTCGTCAACAGCGTCCCCGGCCTCGTCATGGTCTACGTGGTGTGGTCGCTGCCCTTCGCGCTCTGGATGCTCATGGGGTACGTCAGGGCCGTGCCGGCCGAACTGGAGGAGGCCGCGGCCGTCGACGGCGCCGGGAGGATCCGTACCCTCGTCTCCGTCACCGCCCCGCTGCTCGTCCCCGGCGTCGTCGCCACCGCCCTCTTCGCCTTCGTCACCGCCTGGAACGAGTTCTTCTTCGCCCTCGTCCTGCTCAAGACCCCCGAGAAGCAGACCCTGCCGGTCGTCCTCACCCACTTCCTCGGCGCCGAGGGCGTCGCCGACCTCGGCCCGCTGGCCGCCGCGGCCTTCCTCGCCACCCTGCCCTCCCTCGTCGTCTTCGCCGTCCTCCAACGCCGGATCACCGGCGGCATGCTGACCGGGGCGGTGAAGTCATGAGAGGACGCCTCCTCACCCTGACCGCCGCGCTCGCCCTGCTCCTCACCGGCTGCGCAGGCGGCGACGAGCGGCCCGACGACGGCGTCGTACGCCTCCGCTTCCAGTCCCTCGCCTGGCAGAAGGAGTCCGTCGACGCCAACAAGCAGCTCGTGGCGGAGTGGAACGCCACCCACCCCGACGTCCAGGTCGACTACGTCCAGGGCAGCTGGGACTCCGTCCACGACCAGCTCCTCACCTCCTTCGAGGGCGGCGAGGCGCCCGACATCATCCACGATGCCTCCGACGACCTCGGCGACTTCGCCTACGGCGGCGACCTCGCCGATCTGCGCCCGCTGCTGCCCGAGCGGCTGCGCGCCGACATCCCCGCCCGCAGCTGGGAGACCACCACCTTCGGCGAGGGGATCTACGGCATCCCCTTCCTCCAGGAACCCCGCGTGATCATCGCCAACCGGAAGATCCTGGAGTCCTCCGGCGTCCGCGTCCCCACCCCCGAGAAGCCCTGGACCTGGAGCGAGTTCCGGCAGGTCGCCCGCGACCTCACCACCGCCATGGGCCCCGGCCGGTACGCCGTCGCCTGGCCGCTCAAGGAGCCCGTATCCGTCAGCCTCAACCTCGGCGTCTCGGCCGGCGGCAGCCTCTTCCACCGGGGTACGGACGGCCGGATCACCGTCGACTTCACCGAGGCCGACGCCGTCGTCACCGGCACCGTCCACGACCAGGTCGTCGTCGACCGCACCGCCCCGCGCACCACGCTCGGCAGCGGCGGCTCCGACACCCTCCCCGGCTTCTTCGCCGGCAAGTACGCCATGGTCCCGCTGGGCTTCGCCTACCGGCAGCAGATCGCCCAGCAGGCTCCCAAGGGCTTCGAGTGGACGGTGCTGCCCGCCCCCGCCGGGAGCGAGGGGCTCGCCCAGGGCGTCTCCCCGCAGACCCTGTCGATCGCCGAGGACAGCCCGTACAAGAAGGAGGCGGCCGCCTTCCTCGACTTCTTCCTGCGCCCGGAGAACATGGTGCGGCTCGCCCGCGGCGACTGGATGCTGCCCACCGGCACGGCCGCGCTCGCCGACCCCTCCCTCCACACCGCGCGGGACGGCTGGGCGACCGGCGCCGAGATCGCCGAGCGGCTGAGGCCGGCTCCCGCGCAGGGCGTGCGCGGCTATCCGGAATGGAAGGACAAGGTGGCGACCCCGGCCTTCCAGGAGTACTACAGCGGGGCCATCGACGGCGCCGAACTGCGCCGGAGGCTGGTGGAGGACGGCAACCGGGTCCTCGCCCGCTATCAGCGCAAATGATGGATTCGTGATTACGAAACCTTGTTGAATAAGTCACAGATGGGTGAAGGGTCTTCTCCGGATCGCTCCCATCGGCGAGTGTTCGAACCGGCCACCGTGCCGCCCCCCACGAGGCGCGGTGGCCGCCCTAAGGTGAACCCATGGCGACGACATACGCGGCCCTCCTCCGCGGCATCAACGTGAGCGGACACCGCAAGGTGCCCATGGCGGAGCTCCGTTCCGTCCTGGAAGGCCTCGGCCACCGGAACGTCCGCACGTACCTCCAGAGCGGGAACGCCGTCTTCACCACGGACACGGACGCCACCGAGGACGAGCTCACGACCGCGCTCGAAGACGCGATCGAGCGCCACTTCGGCTTCCGCGTCGACTGCCTCGTCCGCGACGGCGACTACCTCACGGCCGTCGCCGAGGCCTGCCCCTTCCCGGCCGCCGAACTGGAGGGCAAGCAGCTTCACGCGATCTACTACTCCGGACCCGCCGAGCCCGAACGCTTCGCCGCGATCGACCGGGAGGCCTACCGGCCGGAGGAGTTCGCCCTCGGCGACCGCGTGCTCTACCTCTACGTCCCCGACGGCCTCGGGCGGTCCAAGCTGGGCGACGTCGTGACCCGCCCGTCCCTCACCAAGGGCCTCGTCGCCACGGCCAGGAACTGGAACACCGTGGTCAAGCTGATCGAGATGACCCACGAGGACTGAAGCCCAAGTGGCCCACCCCGAGGGCCTCGGATTGGCCCAGGGCGACGGGCCACCCCCTGGCTAGATTCACCTGCATGACGAGCACCACGACACCGCCCCGCACCACCGTCGACTTCTACTTCGACCCCGTCTGCCCCTTCGCCTGGATCACCTCCCGCTGGATGCTGGAAGTCGAACGCCACCGGCCGATCGACCTCCGCTTCAAGGTCATGAGCCTGTACTTCCACAACGAGGGCAACACCCTGCCCGACTGGTACCGCGAGCTCGTCGACGCCTCGATCGGCCCCGTACGCGTGGCGGCGGCCGCCGCCGAGCAGCACGGCGAGGACATCCTCCGCCCGCTCTACACCGCCTACGGAACCCGCATCCACGAGAAGAAGCAGAAGGACTTCGACGCCGTGATCGCCGAGTCCCTCACCGAACTCGGCCTCCCGCCCGAACTCGCCGCCGCCGCCCACGACCCGGCGTACGACGAGCCTCTCCGCCGCAGCCACGACACGGGCAAGGACCCCGAAGCGGAGGCATACGTCGGCACCCCGACGATCCACGTCGACGGCACCGTCTGGTTCGGCCCGGTCCTCCGCGCCGTCCCGCGCGGCGAGAAGGCCGCCGAACTCTTCGACAGCTTCCGCGTCCTGGCCGCCCACCCCGACTTCTTCGAACTGAAGAGGACCCGCACGGGCGGCCTGGACTTCGGCTGACGTCCCGTCTCCTCAGCGGCCGGAACCCGAGGGTTCGACCGAGCAGTCGCTTCCGGTCGCGACGACCCGGTGCCGGGTCACCGTGCCGTCCCCGGCGAGGGCGTAGACGTCGCCGTCGGACAGCGTGCGCAGGCCGACGGCGGGGACCTCCGAGCGCTCGACCGTGCCCGTCGGCGCCATGGCCGCGAGCCTGCCCTCGGAGAGGAACACCCCGCAGCCGCCGGTGGCGCCGAGCCCGCCGCCGCTCGACGTGCCCGCCTTGGCCGTCCGGCTCCCGGCGTTCTCCGTCACCTGGACGGACTGGGTGTCCTCACGACCGCGGCCCGCCGAATAGGTGCCGAACACGGTGGCGCTCCGCGACATGGCGCACTCGCTGGAGAAGTCCCCGAGGTCCCGGACCCTGCGGCCCGAACCGAGGGTGAAGAGGGCCGGCTTCTCGCCCACGGTGGCGGCCCGGTCGGCGGCGGGGTCGAGGCAGCCGACGGATCCGGGAAGCCGGTCGGCGGTGAGCCGGGGCCGGCCGGCCGTCCCGCCGGGGACGTCGAAGAGGTAGGCGGACCAGCGTGGGGCGGACTCGTCGCCCGTGGCCACCGACACCGCCAGAGTGCGGCCGTCGGCGGACTGCGTGCCCATCGAGTCCTTGAGCTCTCCCTGCAGGCTCAAGGACTGCCTCCTGGCCCCGTCCGACCAGGTGACCGACGAGCCGACGGTGGCGATCCAGTCGTCGGGACCGGAGCTCCAGTGCACATCGAGGCGACCGTTCGCGAATTCCTTCACGGTGGTTTCTCCGCGGTGCTTCCATATCGCCAGTGATTTCTTCTGCCCGGGATTTTCGGAGACGGGTGCGGAGATCACGGCGTCAGGGCATCGGTCGAGGCATTGGATATCGGAAGGGAAATTTCCGGAATGGGTCCACGACCGTGTGCCGTCGGAGCGGAATCCGGTGAGTATTTCCTTTTCGGTGTCGAACGTGATGTACCCGGCGGTGTCGCCCTCGACGAGGAGGAACCGGTTCTCCGCCGATTCCTCGGTGGCCGCCGGGGTGGGGGATCCGTCGCCTGTCGAGCATCCGGCCAGGACCGGGACGATCAGCAGGGCGGCGGCCGCCAGGCATGTGCGCGATCTCATGGTTCCCTCCGCGGGCGCGGACGGGCCCTGCCGGCCCGTCCGCGCTCACTCGCTACCTGGTGCGGGAGTGGGTCAGAAGGCGAAGGACTTGCCCTGGCACTCGACCGGCCAGCTGTTCATGTTGTACCAGCCGTGGCTGATGAGGCGGGTGCGCCCCTTCTTGGTGATCGGCTCACGGCCCACGCCCCAGGACGCGATGCCCCAGCTGTTGTTGTCCCAGGCCACCTCGTTCTTCTTCACCTCGACGTGCCCCCGGCGCGTCGTGCCGTCCAGGAGGTAGGTGACGTGGCTCAGGTCGCGGCGCGTCCTGTTGATGCCGTGGCTGGTCGGGAAGTTGAGGCGCTGCTTGTGCTTCCAGGTGGTCGACGTCTTGGCCACGTAGTAGCTGACCGTGCGGACGTTGCCGTCGGCGGAGGGCCCCAGGGCGGCCGAGCAGTTCACGGTGACGGTCCGGTCGGCCGCCATGGCCTGCGGAGCGGTGAGCGTGCCGATCGCCAGTGCGGCGACGACGGCGGGGGCCGATAAAATACTGACCCGGCGAAGCGTGATGTTCATTTCTTTCCCCTCTTGTTCGGTCGGTAATATCTTCCGGGTTTCCCGGGTTGCCGAACAAGGGAGTTGAGGAACATCTGAGGTTCTTGTGGCGCGCTTTTCCCGCTATTCCGCGTGGTGGGATTATGGATTTACGAATTCCGCTTCCGGGGCGCAGTCGTCCGGTATTCGTTCTCCGTCACCGCATGCCGGACGGTGGAGCTCAGGCGCTGTGGGCGACCGGCCGGCGTGCCGCGTGGGCGCCGTCGTACCGCTCCAGGAGGAGCGCGGCCAGTTCGGGGGAGGGGCCGAGCACGTCCGCCAGGACGTCCGCTTCGGCCGCGCCGGCGGCGATGCGGTCCGGGAGCCTGCCCGGGGCGATCACGTACGGGGCGACGGCCACCCGCCGGACGCCCGGGTCGGTACGGAGGGACCGGACGGCCTCCTCCGTACGCGGAAGAGATGCGGAGGCGAACGCGGGCCGCACGGAGCACCAACCGGTGCGCCGCAGCTCCCGCGCCGTTTCTGCGATCACCGCGATCGCCTCCGGGTCGCTGGAGCCCGCCGAGGCCAGGACGACCCCGGTCGTGCTCTTGTCGCCGGGCGTGAGCCCGGCCTCGTACAGCCGCCGTTCCACCGCTTCGATGAGCAGGGGGGAGGGTCCGAGGACCTCCGCCTGCCGGATCCGCAGGGACGGCGGGGCCTGCCGCAGGACGGCGGGGATGTCGGCCTTCGCGTGGAAGGCCCGGGTGAGCAGCAGCGGCAGCGCCACCACGTCCCGTACGCCGTCGGCGGCGAGCCGGTCGAGGACCCCCGTGACCGACGGCAGGTTGAAGTCCAGGAACGCCGTCTCCACGCGCAGCCCCGGCCGCAGCGCGCCGGCCCGGCGCACGAGCGCCTGGACGGTCGCCGCGTGCCGCGGGTCGCGGCTGCCGTGGGCGATGACGAGGAGGACGGTGCGGTTCATGGAGGGCTCAGCTCTTCGTCAGCAGACCGCGGCGGCGGAGCACCGTGCGCTCCAGCGGGCTGAAGATCAGCAGGTCGATGGCGATGCCGACGACCAGGATCAGGATGATCGCGAGGAAGATCCCGGCCATGTCGATGTTGTTGCGGCCGTACTCGAGCAACTGGCCGAGACCGAGCCCCAGGTCGGGGGAGGACGCGATGATCTCCGCGGCCATCAGCGAGCGCCACGAGAACGCCCAGCCCTGCTTGAGACCGGCCAGGTAGCCGGGGAGCGCGGCCGGCATCACGATGTGCCAGGCGCCCTTGAGACCGGTCGCGCCGAGCGTCTGGCCGGCCCGCAGGTAGAGCGGCGGGACCTGGTCGACGCCCGCGACGAGGCCGTTGGCGATCGAGGGGACGGCGCCCAGCAGGATCACCGCGTACATCATGCTGTCGTTGAGGCCGAGCCACAGGACGGCGGGTGCCACCCAGGCGACCGAGGGCAGGGACTGCAGACCGGAGAGGATCGGGCCGATCGCCGCGCGCACGAACTTCACCCGGGAGACCAGCAGTCCCAGCGGGGTGCCGATGGCGAGCGCCATGAGGAAGCCGAGCAGGGCCCGGGACACGCTGGTCCACAGGACGTCGAGGAGCGTGCCCTCCAGCCACATCGTGGTCAGGCTGTCCCAGACCGCGGACGGGGCGGGGAGCTTGTACTCGTCGGTGACCTTGCCCCAGACCAGCAGCTGCCACACGACCAGGATCAGCGCGACCGCGATGACCGGCGGGAGCACCTTCTTGACGAGGACCTCGCGGACCGGGGTCCGCCGGATCTGCACGCTGTCCAGGGCGTCCAGACCGGCTTCCAGGCCGGCGAGGTCGTCGGCCTTCGGTGCCTTCGGGCTGGTTTCAGTGCTGGCCATGACGGCGGATCTCCCCACGCAGGTGCTCGGTGATCTCGAGGGACAGCTCCGCGACGTCGGAGTCCTCGATGCGGCGCGGCTGAGGGATGTCGATGGTCCACTCGTGGGCGATCCGGCCCGGCCGGGACGAGAGGAGGACGACGCGCTCGGCCAGCCGCACGGCCTCGCGGACGTTGTGGGTGACGAAGAGCACCGACAGCTTCGTCTCGCGCCAGATCCGGGTCAGCTCGTCGTGCAGCACGTCCCTGGTGATGGCGTCGAGCGCGGCGAACGGCTCGTCCATCAGGAGCAGGTCGCTGTCCTGGGCGAGCGCGCGGGCCAGGGCGACCCGCTGGCGCATGCCGCCGGACAGCTCGTGCACCCGCTTGCCGTACGAGCCGCCGAGCCGGACGAGGTCGAGCAGCCGCTCGGCCTCCTCGCGCCGCTCGGCCTTGGGCACCCCGCGCAGCCGCAGGGCCAGTTCGATGTTCTTGCCCGCGGTGAGCCACGGGAAGAGGGCGTGCTCCTGGAACATCAGGGCCGGCCGGCCGCCGGGGGTCTCGATGGACCCCGCGGACGGCCGGTCGAGCCCGGCGACCAGGTTGAGCAGCGTGGACTTGCCGCAGCCCGAGGCGCCCAGGAGGGTGACGAACTCGCCCGGGGCGACATCGAGCGTGATGTCGTCGAGGACGAGCTGCCCGCCGGCGGGTCCGCCGAAGGACTTGGAGACATGCTCGATACGGGCGGCATGGGTCACCGCCGCACGGTCCTCGGCCTTGGCGAGCGTCGCGGTCGTGGCCATGGTCGTCACCTCCTGGTGAAGCTGAACTCGGGCTGCTGCACTGGTGTCTGACGCCTGGTTACTTGACGCCGAGACCGGCGTCGGAGACCTCGGGCTGCCCCGCGGCCTTCAGGACCTTGTTGAGCGGCTTCAGGTCGTAGATGCCGGACAGCTCGGGCTTCTCCAGGAGACCGGCCTTCACCGCGTGGTCCGCCTGTGCCTGGAGCGTGGCCGCCAGCGGGTCGTTGGTGAACTGGATGGACGGCCACGCGGCGTCGATCACCTTGTCACCGAGCGCCTTGCCGGAGAGCTTCTTGAGCTTGGCGTTGGCCGAGGCCTTCGCCTTGTCCGGGTTGGCGTTGATCCACTCGTTGGTCTTCACCGCACCGCGCAGGAAGGCCTCGACGACGTCCGGGTGGGCCGAGAGGAACTTCTGCGACACGATGATGTTGGTGATGACGAACTTCTTGTCCGGCCAGATGTCGGACTCGTTGATCAGCACCTTCGCCCCGTCGCTGACCAGCTTCGACGCGGTCGGCTCCGGCACCCAGGCACCGTCGATGGCGCCGGAGGCGTAGGCGTTCGGGGTCACCTTGTTGTCCGTGCGGACCACGGAGACGTCGCCCTTGCCGCTCTGGGCGTCGACCTTCCAGCCCTTCTCGGAGATCCAGTTGAGGAAGGCCACGTCCTGGGTGTTGCCGAGCTGCGGCGTGGCGATCTTCTTGCCCTTGAGGTCGTCCAGGGTCTTGATCTTCGCCGGGTTCACGACGAGCTTCACGCCACCGGAGGCGGAGCCGCCGATGATGCGGAGGTTGGTGCCCTTGGTCTTGACGTAGCCGTTGATGGACGGCGAGGGGCCGATGAAGCCGATGTCGATCGAGCCCGCGTTGAGGGCCTCGATCTCGGACGGGCCGGCGTTGAAGGTGGTGGGCTTCAGCAGGGTGCCGCCCAGCTCCTTCTGGAGGAGGCCCTCCTGGTCACCCACCAGCGCGGTGGCGTGCGTGAGGTTGGGGAAGTACCCGAGCCGTACGGTGTCGGCGGAGAGCTTCTTGCCCTCGGCGGCCACCTTCTTCTCGTCGTTCTTGGCCTCGGAGCCGTAGCCGCAGGAGGCGAGTGCGCCGATCAGCAGCGGCAGGGCGGCGGCGGCGGCCAGGCCGCGGCGCAGGGTGGTACGGGTGGTGGCAGGCACGGGAAGTGTTCCCCTCGATGTCAACTTCTGCGAAGTCTGCGTCTATGTCGTTCGGGGTGGAGCGGGTGGAGCCGCGTCGCACCGCTCGCGCGGTGCGTGGAGGACGACGCGCAACATCGCGCCACACCTCCCTGGCCCGTGCCGAGGGTGCCGCCGCCCACGCGTCCACCCTCCTTGGCGAAGGTGGCGTAGATGTCCCGGAACATCAGAAGTCCCACCCTTCCTCGTCCTCGACGACCGCGACGGCCTTGGTGGTGGCGAAGGACTCGCCCGCCATGCCCGCCGCGAGCGTGGTGCCGTCCGCGGGGTCGATCAGCAGGAAGGAACCGGTACGGCGCGAGTCCGCGTACGCGTCGAGCGCGAGCGGCTCGGCCGTGCGCACGACGACCCGGCCGATGTCGTTGGCCACCAGCTGCCCGGGGTTCGGGTGCTGGGAGAGATCGTCCAGGGTCAGCCGCGAGGGGATCTCCTTGACGATCGCCTTGACCGTGCGGGTCGTGTGCTTGAGCAGCACCCGCTGGCCGACGGCGAGCGGCTGGTCCGCCACGTGGCAGACCGTCGCCTCGATGTCCTGGCTGGTCGCCGGGGCGTCACCGACCGGGGCGAGCAGGTCGCCGCGCGAGATGTCGATGTCGTCGGCGAGCCGGATCGTGACCGACTGCGGGGCCCAGGCGATGTCCACGGACTCGCCGAGCGCGTCGATCCCGCTGATCGTGGAGGTCTTCCCCGACGGCAGGACGGTGATCCGCTCGCCGACCCGGAAGGCACCGGCCGCGATCTGACCGGCGTAGCCCCGGTAGTCGGGGTGCTCGGCGGTCTGCGGACGGATCACGTACTGGACCGGGAAGCGCGCGTGGCAGGCCGTCAGGTCGTGGCTGACCGGGACCGTCTCCAGGTGCTCCAGGACCGTCGGGCCGCCGTACCAGTCCATGTTCGCGGACGGCTCCACGACGTTGTCGCCGGCGAGCGCCGAGATCGGGATCGCGGTGATCTCCGGGACGCCGAGCTCGGAGGCGTACGTCGTGAACTCCTCGGCGATCGCGGCGAAGACGGGCTCCTGGTAGTCGACCAGGTCCATCTTGTTCACGGCCAGGACCACGTGCGGGACGCGGAGCAGGGCGGCGACGGCCGCGTGCCGGCGGGTCTGCTCGACGACGCCGTTGCGGGCGTCGACGAGGACGACGGCCAGCTCGGCCGTCGACGCGCCGGTCACCATGTTCCGGGTGTACTGCACGTGCCCGGGGGTGTCGGCGAGGATGAACCGGCGGCGGGCGGTGGCGAAGTAGCGGTAGGCCACGTCGATCGTGATGCCCTGCTCACGCTCGGCCCGCAGGCCGTCGGTGAGGAGCGCCAGGTCGGGGGCCTCCTGGCCGCGCTTGATGGACGCGGCCTCGACGGCCTCCAGCTGGTCGGTGAGGACCGACTTGGAGTCGTGCAGGAGGCGGCCCACCAGCGTGGACTTGCCGTCGTCGACGGAGCCGGCGGTGGCGAAGCGCAGCAGGGTGGTCGCCGAGACGTCGGCGAACTCGGCGAACTGCTCGGTCGTGCTCGTCATGGCTAGAAGTACCCTTCGCGCTTGCGGTCTTCCATCGCGGCCTCGGACATCTTGTCGTCGGCGCGGGTCGCGCCCCGCTCGGTGAGGCGGGAGGCGGCGATCTCGGCGATGACGGCGTCGAGCGTGGTGGCGTCGGAGTCGACGGCACCGGTGCAGGACATGTCACCGACGGTGCGGTAGCGGATGAGCCGCTTCTCGACCGTCTCGGTGTCCTTGGGGCCGCCCCACTCGCCGGCGGTCAGCCACATGCCGCTCCGTGCGAAGACCTCGCGCTCGTGCGCGAAGTAGATCTCCGGCAGTTCGATGCCCTCGCGGGCGATGTACTGCCAGACGTCCAGCTCGGTCCAGTTGGAGAGCGGGAAGACGCGGACGTGCTCGCCGGGGGCGTGGCGGCCGTTGTAGAGCTGCCACAGCTCGGGGCGCTGGCGGCGCGGGTCCCACTGGGAGAACTCGTCGCGCAGGGAGAAGACGCGCTCCTTGGCGCGGGCCTTCTCCTCGTCGCGGCGGCCGCCGCCGAAGACGGCGTCGAAGCGGTGCTGCTGGATCGCCTCGGTGAGCGGGACGGTCTGCAGCGGGTTGCGGGTGCCGTCCGGGCGCTCGCGGAGCTTGCCCGCGTCGATGTACTCCTGCACGGAGGCGACGTGCAGCCGCAGGCCGTGCTCGGCGACGACGCGGTCGCGGTACTCCAGGACCTCGGGGAAGTTGTGCCCGGTGTCGACGTGCAGCAGCGTGAAGGGGACCGGCGCCGGAGCGAAGGCCTTCAGCGCCAGGTGCAGCATGACGATGGAGTCCTTGCCGCCGGAGAAGAGGATCACCGGCCGCTCGAACTCGCCCGCCACCTCGCGGAAGATGTGGACGGCCTCCGACTCCAGGGAGTCGAGGTGCGACAGCGCGAACGGGCTGTCGGTCGCCTCGTGGACGTTGACGACGGTGGTCACAGCAGACCCCTCTCGGTGAGCAGCGCGTGGAGCTGTGCCGCGGACTCCTGCACGGTCTGGTTCTGGGACTCGATCCGGAGATCGGGCGTCTCGGGGGCCTCGTACGGGTCGTCGACGCCGGTCAGGCCGCTGATCTCGCCGGCGGCCTGCTTGGCGTAGAGACCCTTCACGTCGCGGACCGAGCAGACCTCGACGGGGGTGGCCACGTGCACCTCGACGAAGGCGGTGCCCTCGGCGGCGTGGCGCTTGCGGACCGCCTCGCGGCTGTCGGCGTACGGGGCGATGACGGGCACCAGGACCTGCACGCCGTGCGAGGCGAGCAGTTCGGCGACGAAGCCGATGCGCTGCACGTTGGTGTGCCGGTCCTCGCGGGTGAAGCCGAGGCCCGCGGAGAGGAACTCGCGGATCTCGTCGCCGTCGAGGATCTCGACGCGGTGGCCTTCCTCGCGGAGGCGGCCGGCCAGCTCGTACGCGATGGTGGTCTTTCCGGCGCTCGGCAGGCCGGTGAGCCAGGTGGTGGCACCGGTCACGTGGATCTCCTGGGAGGTGTGGGAGGTCTGAGGGGTGGGGGTCATCAGCCGTGCAGCCCGCACTCGGTCTTGCCGCGGCCCGCCCAGCGTCCGGCGCGGGCGTCCTCGCCCTCCAGGACCCGGCGGGTGCAGGGGGCGCAGCCGACGGAGGCGTAACCGTCCGTCAGGAGCGGGTTGGTGAGGACACCGTGCTCCATGACGTACGCGTCGACGTCGTCCTGCGTCCAGCGGGCGATGGGGGAGACCTTGACCTTCCGCCGCTTCTCGTCCCAGCCGACGACCGGGGTGTTCGCCCGGGTCGGGGACTCGTCGCGGCGCAGGCCGGTGGCCCACGCGCTGTACGCGGTCAGGCCCTCCTCCAGCGGCTTGACCTTGCGCAGCGCGCAGCACAGGTCGGGGTCGCGGTCGTGCAGCTTCGCGCCGTACTCGGCGTCCTGCTCGGCCACGGTCTGACGAGGCGTCAGGGTGATGACGTTGACGTCCATGACGGCGTCGACGGCGTCCCGGGTGCCGATGGTCTCCTCGAAGTGGTAGCCCGTATCGAGGAAGACGACGTCCACACCGGGCCGGACCCGCGAGGCCAGGTGGGCGACGACCGCGTCCTCCATGGAGGAGGTGACGCAGAACCGCGCACCGAAGGTGTCGACCGCCCACCGGAGGATCTCCAGCGGCGAGGCGTCCTCCAGGTCACGGCCGGCCTGCTCGGCGAGTGCCTTGAGGTCGGCCGCGGTGGCGTCCTGATCGATCTGGGTGACCGTCATATCTGTTCCCTCCCAGGGGTGTTGCCCGAAGTGCCCGGGGCGAGCAGCCCCAGGAACTTCAACTGGAAGGCTCGGCTGCACGCGGCGCATTCCCAGGCGCCGTGACCCTGCTCGTTGGGGCGCAGGTCCTCGTCCCCGCAGTAGGGGCAGTGGAACGGCGCGGCTCGCTCGCTCATGACAGCGACTCCTCGGAGGCGCGGGCCGTCCAGGTCGCGAAGCGCTCGCCGTCCTCGCGCTCCGCCTGGAAGCGCTTGAGGACCCGCTCCACGTAGTCGGGGAGCTCGGCCGCGGTGACCTTGAGGCCGCGGACCTTGCGGCCGAAGCCGGCCTCCAGGCCGAGCGCGCCGCCCAGGTGGACCTGGTAGCCCTCGACGCGGTTGCCGTCGTCGTCCAGGACCAGCTGGCCCTTGAGGCCGATGTCCGCGACCTGGATGCGGGCGCAGGCGTTCGGGCAGCCGTTGATGTTGATCGTCAGCGGCTCGTCGAAGTCCGGGACCCGGCGCTCCAGTTCGTCGATGAGCGAGGCGCCGCGGCCCTTCGTCTCGACGATCGCGAGCTTGCAGAACTCGATGCCGGTGCAGGCCATCGTGCCGCGCCGGAACGGCGAGGGGGTGACCCGCAGGTCCAGCGACTCCAGGGCGGAGACGATCCCCTCGACCTGCGCCTCCTCGACGTCGAGGACGAGCATCTTCTGCTCGGCGGTGGTGCGGACGCGGCCCGAGCCGTGGGCCTCGGCGATCTCGGCGATTTTCGTCAGGGTGGCGCCGTCGACCCGGCCGACGCGCGGCGCGAAACCGACGTAGAACCGGCCGTCGTTCTGCCGGTGCACACCGACGTGGTCACGCCACTGGCCGGCCGGCTGCTCGGGGGCGGGGCCGTCCGAGAGCTTGCGCTTGAGGTACTCGTCCTCGAGGACCTGGCGGAACTTCTCCGGGCCCCAGTCGGCGACGAGGAACTTCAGCCGGGCGCGGTTGCGCAGCCGGCGGTAGCCGTAGTCGCGGAAGATCGAGATGACGCCCTCGTACACGTCCGGGACCTCGTCGAGCGAGACCCAGGTGCCGAGCCGGACGCCGAGCTTGGGGTTGGTGGACAGACCGCCGCCGACCCACACGTCGAAGCCGGGGCCGTGCTCCGGGTGGCGCACGCCGACGAACGCGATGTCGTTGATCTCGTGCGCCACGTCGAGCAGCGGCGAGCCGGAGATCGCGGACTTGAACTTGCGGGGCAGGTTGGAGAAGTCCTTGTTGCCCACGATCCGCCGGTAGATCTCGTCGATGGCGGGCGTGCCGTCGATGATCTCGTCCTCGGCGATCCCGGCCACGGGCGAGCCGAGGACGACGCGCGGGGTGTCGCCGCAGGCCTCGGTGGTCGACAGGCCGACCGCCTCCAGGCGGTTCCAGATCTCGGGGACGTCCTCGATGCGGATCCAGTGGTACTGGACGTTCTGCCGGTCGGTGATGTCGGCCGTGCCGCGCGCGAACTCCTCGGAGATCTCACCGATCACCCGGAGCTGCTGCGTGGTCAGCCGGCCGCCGTCGATGCGGACCCGGAGCATGAAGTACTCGTCGTCCAGCTCCTCCGGCTCCAGGACGCCCGTCTTGGTGCCGTCCAGACCCTGCTTGCGCTGGGTGTAGAGGCCCCACCAGCGCATGCGGCCGCGCAGGTCGTTGGGGTCGATGGAGTCGAAACCGCGCTTCGAGTAGACCGTCTCAATGCGTGTCCGCACATTGAGACCGTCGTCGTCCTTCTTGAACTGCTCATTGCCGTTCAGCGGGGTGAAGTGCCCCACGGCCCACTGACCCTCGCCACGGTGGCGCCCGGTCTTGCGGCGTGCGGCGGCGGGTGTGGGGTTTTCCGGGGTGGCGGCCATGGCGTTTTGTCCTTCGGGACTGCGAGAGGGCGGCTCTGACCTGCACACTCGCGCTGAGGTCAGAGGGTGGCGCGTCAGTGCGCAGCAGGGTCGGGCAGAAGAGATATCGCGGCGGTGCTGGTGGTCTCAGCGCGCCGGACAGATGGCGCTGGACATGCGGCCGAGGTCGACGTGCCGCCGACTCACCAAGGCAGTTCCAGTTCCAGACATGACGGAAGCGTGTCACGGGACTTTGGACTCAGTCCAGCATCGTCCGCTATATGGACATTGGTGTCTCGTTCTGCGAGACGCTGTGTCGTGGGTCACGCGAAAGGGGCCCCCGAGGGGGCCCCTTTCCCGAGGTGAGTACGTGCCTCAGGCGTGGGCGCCGGGCCAGGGGCCGGGGGTCTCCGACTCCTCGACCTCCTCCACCTTCGTGTCGAAGAGCCGGAAGCCGCGCCGCTCGTAGTTCGCCATCGCGTGCGGGCCGTCGAGCGAGCAGGTGTGCAGCCACACGCGCTTCGTGGCCTCGCGCTCGGGCCACCGCTCGGCCAGGTCCCAGGCGCGCCGCACGCCCTCGGAGAGGAGGTGACCGCCGATCCCGCGTCCCCGGAAGGCCGGGATCAGGCCGAAGTAGACGATCTCCACGACACCGTCGGGCTGCGGGTCGAGCTCCACGTACCCGGCCGGCGTCCCCCGGTCGTACGCCACCCATATCTCGGCACCCGGCTTCTCGACGATCTCCTGCCACTGCTTGTACGTGAGCGGCAGGCGGTCGTTCCAGCGGATGTCGCCGCCGACCGCCGTATAGAGGAAGCGGCTGTACTCCGCCGAGGGCACCGCGGCCCGGGCGATCGTGATGTCGTCGCCCTCCGGGGTGCGGGCGGGGCGGAGATCGGACGGCGAGGTCTGTTCGAGGGACCAGGTGGTGAGCGTGATGTGCATGGGCTCATGGCATCACGAGCCCGCGCGGGGAGTCGACCGGGGGCGCCGCTTCCCCGCCGCTCGGTGGGCAGGATGTCCAAGGAGTGGGACGGTGCGATGGCGGGACGTCTAGAAGGGGTCGTTCAAGGCGCCCTGCGCGAGGTCCGCGAGGATCGCGCGCAGCCAGGGGCTGCGAGCGGCCGGCAGCCGGACCAGGGTGTGCTGGAACGTTCCCGAGTCGGCCCGGAACCGGTGGAGGGGGAGCAGCGGGAGGGGGTCGTCACGGAGGACGTCCAGGGGGAGGCGGCCCGTCGAGGGAAGAGGAAGGGGCGGCTGGGGAGAGTCCAGCCACAGCCACACCCCCAGCGGCAGGGGCACCCGGTACGCCGACGCGGACGGGCCGACGGGGCTCCAGGTCTCGCCTGTCCGGGGATGGACCGGTACGAGGAGGATGTCGGCGCCCGCGTCGGGGGAGGGCCGCCCCGGTCCGGCCAGGACGGCGCGCTTCGGGGGACCCGCGGGCAGCAGGGCGTCGAGCGCTTGCTGGAACACGTCCGCGGTCAGACCGCCCGGGACCTCCACCGGCTGTCCCTGGGAGGCGACCAGCAGGTGGGCGAGCGCGTGGCCGGCTGCCGCCTCCCACTGCGGACTCCACGACCAGGAGTGTTCCGACCCCACGGACGGCCCCGCCCACGTGGCGATCGGCTCGAAGGGAGGCGTCTTCTCCCCTTCCTCCGCCAGTTCCGCCCAGGAGAGGGGTGCGGCGGGGACACCGTCGACGGGCACGCGGCGCACCGCGTCCGGGCTGAGCCGCACCGCCTGCCAGAGCGAGCAGTCGTCGATCCTGGCCGCCACGGGCAGATCGCACGTCCCGCAGGCCATGTTGGGCCCGTCGGCCCCGTCGAGGCCACAGCAGGCGATGCTGCGCGTCTCGGGGATCAGCCGGGTTCCACGGATGTCACCGGGCGCGATGACACTCGCCCCGGGCGTGCCGTCGGACAGGCAGCGGACCGGCGCGTGGATGCCCCGTGCCTCCGCCTCACCCGGATCGATCTCGTCCCACATCCGCCACGGCCCACCCCAGGGATCCGGGTCCACGGCGAACGTCCCCGACTCCATGAGCACCGGAAGCTGGGCCGCGTTCCCGTACTTCTGACGGGCGTGGATCGGCAGCGAGACCTGAGACAGCGGGGCGGTCAGCTCGGAGCCGCACCCCGCACACACGAAAACGAACAAATGTCCTCCGCCTGGGCAACAGGCGGATTTTCGCAGGTCGCCGAAGGTCGGCCAACACGTTTTCTCATGGGGCCACCCCCTACGCCTTACGCGTCCCCGGCCGTCCGTGCCGCACTGACGGCCGGGGCCGTGGAGTGGGGCAGCAGGTCCGCCGGGCGTTCCGGGCGGAGGATCTCCACGGCGACCTCCTCGCGGAAGCGGTACGGGCGGTGTGCCAGGACGCCCGCCAGGTTGCGGCGTACCCGGGACATCTCGGCCCGGACGGTCACCGTTCTCGTACGGTCCCCGAACACGTCGTCCGCCAGCTCCGCCGCCGTCCGGCCGTCGCGGTGGAGTGCCAGGACATAGAGGAGCTCCGCATGCCGGGGGCTGAGCTCCTGCTGCCAGCTGCCCGCCTCCCCCGAGACGTCCACCGTCCAGCGGCGCGGCCGGCTCAGGTCGAGGACCACGCGGCTCGCCGCGGCCGCGCCGGGGTCCACCGGCCGGGCCTCCTCCTCGACCCGCAGCAGCCAGCCGCCGGGCAGCGGCTCCACCGCGCACACGCCGAGCGAGGGCAGCCACACCCGGCCCGCGCGGAAGGACTTGGGCAGCGGGATCCGGTCCACCGGCGCGAGACCGGTCACCGCCGCCGTCCAGCCGTGGACGTCGACCGCCACGGCCCGCCCGCCCACCCGGCACAGGATCGGCGCGGCCACGGCCCGCAGCCGCTCGACCGACCGCCGGTGCCGCTCCCGCATCTCGGCCTCGGCGAGCTGGGCGACCGAGGCGACGAGGGCCAGCATCGCCGGATGGAAGCTGGACGCCGGTCCGCTCACGTCGAGGATGCCCAGGAGCCGCTGGTCGCGCGGATCGTGCACGGGCGCGGCGGCGCAGGTCCAGTTGTGCAGCGCCTGTACGTAGTGCTCGGCGGAGTGCACCTGCACGGCCCGGCCCATCGCGAGCGCCGTGCCGACGGCGTTCGTCCCGGTCGTGTGCTCGGTCCAGGCCGCGCCCTCCTCCAGGCAGATGCCGTTCGCCTGGCGCAGCACCGCGAGGTTCCCCTGACGCCACAGCACCCGGCCGCTCTCGTCGGTGACCACCATGATCTGGAGGGAGGTGTCGGCGATGCCGGCGAGTCCGCCGCTGAGGGTCTGCATCACCTCGGACAGGAGCGTGCTCCTGCGCCGCTGTTCCAGCTCGTCCCGCTGGAGCAGCACGCTGCTCGTGCCCTGGTCGGGGTCGAGCCCCAGCCGGGCCATCCGCTGCCAGGACGCGTCGATGACCGCGCGGGGCGCGATCGGCGGCGTACGGCCCGCGAGGGTCTCGTCGCGGACGCGGTGGAGCAGCCGGGCGGCCTGGGCGGCGTCCATGGCGGCCAGCCGCTTCATGTCGAGCTGCGTGTTCTTCATCGGTCTCTCCCAGCCACCCGTGGTGCTGTATCGGTTCTGCACTGGGCAGATGTCCGGAGTGTCGCTGCCCATCGTGCCGTTCGGGGCCGCCCGGCGCGGCCCGGTTCGGGTAATCCTGCAACCCTTTGCAACTCTGGCGACCTACCGGCAACGTGCGTGAGGGTGGTGTGAGCGGCGGGTGGTGCCGTGTCGGCGCAGCACCACCCCCGCTTTTCCGCGCGTACCGACCTTGACGGGTCCACCCCTGGTGCGCGCGGCTCAACTTCCCGACGTACGGACATGTAGACGTACGGACGCGCAGAGGTACGTACGGTCCCTCGGAACGACACTCGGAACGGCCCTCGAAACGGCCTTCAGACCGTCACCCGCGCCCGCTCCACCACCGCCCGCAGGTCCAGCGTGTGCGCCAGCGTCCCGAACGTCGACCCCCCGTCCCCGCCGAGCCGCGACGCGCAGAACGCGTCCGCCACCTCCGGCGGCGCCCACCGCACCAGCAGCGCGCCCTGCAGCACCAGCGCCATCCGCTCGACGAGCCGTCGCGCCCGCGCCTCGATCCCGTCCAGATCGGCCAGTTCGACCAGCAGGTCCCGGATCGCCCGGTCGAGCCGGTGGTCCGCGCCCCGCGCCGCCCCCACCTCCCGCAGGAAGGCGTCGAAGGAGGCGGGCTCGGTCCGCAGCGCCCGCAGCACGTCGAGCGCCTGGACGTTCCCCGAGCCCTCCCAGACCGAGTTGAGCGGCGACTCCCGCAACAGCCGCGGCAGCCCCGACTCCTCCACGTACCCGTTGCCGCCCAGGCACTCCAGTGCCTCCGCCACCACCGGCGTACACCGCTTCGTCACCCAGTACTTCGCCGCCGGCACGGCGATACGGAGGAAGGCGCGCTCACGCTCGGCGTGGTTGCTGTCGCCGGTCTCGCCGGCGGCGTCGGTTGCGGTGGCGCCTTCGACGGCGTCGTAGGCTGCCGCGAGCCGCATGGCCAGGACCGTCGCCGCCTCCGACTCCAAGGCCAGATCGGCGAGGACGTTCCGCATGAGCGGCTTCTCGATCAGCACCCCGCCGAAGGCCTCGCGGTACGCGCAGTGGTGCACGGCCTGCGCCACCGCCTGCCGCATCAGCGCCGCCGAGCCGAGCACGCAGTCGAGCCGCGTCGCCGCGACCATGCCGATGACCGCCCGGACCCCGCGCCCCTCCTCGCCGACCCGGCGCGCCCACGTCGTCCCGTCGAACTCCACCTCGGCGGAGGCGTTCGAGCGGTTGCCCAGCTTGTCCTTCAGCCGCTGGATCGCGAACGCGTTGCGCGAGCCGTCGGGCAGGACCCGGGGGAGCAGGAAGCAGGTCAGCCCCGCCGGGGCCTGTGCCAGGACCAGGAAGGCGTCCGACATCGGCGCCGAACAGAACCACTTGTGCCCCGTCAGGACGTACTCCCCGTCGGCCGCCAGCGGACGCGCCTCCGTCGTGTTCGCCCGGACGTCGCTGCCGCCCTGCTTCTCCGTCAGCGCCATCCCCAGCAGGGCGCCCGGCTTCTCGGACACGGGACGCAGCCCCCGCTCGTACACGTGCGAGGTCGCCGCCGGCTCCCACACCTCCGCGAGCTCCGGCTCGGCGCGCAGCGCGGGCACCGACGCGTGCGTCATCGACAGCGGACAGACGTGCCCCGCCTCCGCCTGCGACACCACCAGGAGCCCGGCGGCCCGCCGGACATGACCACCCGGACGGCCCCACGCGTCGGTCAGCCCGGCCCCCACGGACTTGCCGAGCAGCCGGTGCCAGGCCGGGTGGAAGTCGACCTCGTCGATCCGGTTCCCGTACCGGTCGTGGGTCCGCAGCCGCGGCGGGTTCGTGTTCGCGAGCTCGCCCCACTCCCTGACCTGCTCGGACCCCGCCGCCCTGCCCAGCAGGCTCAGCTCCTCGCGGGCCTCCGCCAGGACCTCGGGCGCGAGGTGCCGATCGACCGCCTCCGCCAGCGTCCGATCGCCTGCGAAGACGTCGTATCCCACCAGGGGCGGAGCCTGGTTGGTCACGGTGTGGGTGCTCGCTGCCATGCCGATACGGTAAGCAGGTGCAGGCAGCAAGCGAAACACCCGATCGGCCCGAGCGGCGGCCCTGGAGCAGGCTCCACCGGGCGCGCGTCCTCTACCGCAACGTCTCCAAGCGGAAGATGGTGTGGCTCCTCGTCAAGGACACCGTCAACTCGTGCATCGAGTACCGGATCCTCGGCCTCGCCGCCGAGGCCGCGTTCTTCACGCTGCTGTCGCTGCCGCCGCTGCTCCTCGGCCTGATCGCCCTCCTCGGCTACGCCGACGACTGGACGAACACGGACACCGTGGCGAGCATTCAGGAGAACATCCTCCGCGCTGCCGGAACGGTCCTCTCCGACAGGGGGGTCGAGGACATCGCCAAACCGATCCTCGACGACGTCACCAAGGGCAAACGCCCCGAACTGATCTCCCTCGGCTTCGCCATCGCCCTCTGGTCCGGCTCGCGCGCGGTGAACGTCTTCATCGACACCATCACCGTCATGTACGGACTCGACGGCCACCGCGGCATCGTCAAGACCCGGCTTCTGGCCTTCCTGCTCTACATCGTGGCCCTGATCATCGGCGCCGTCGTGCTGCCCCTCGCCGTCGTCGGCCCCGACCGGGTCGTCGAACTGGTGCCCTGGGGGACGGAGGTCGTCGCCGTCCTGTACTGGCCGGCCGTCATCCTGCTCTCCATCGCCTTCCTCACGACGCTCTACCACGTGTCCGTACCCGTCAGATCGCCGTGGATCGAGGACATCCCCGGCGCGCTCGTCGCCCTCGGCATGTGGGTCCTCGGCAGCTTCCTGCTCCGCATCTACCTCACGAGCCAGGTCGAGGGCCCGACCATCTACGGCTCCCTGGCCGCGCCCATCGCCGTCCTCCTCTGGATCGGCATCTCCGCTTTCGCGGTCCTCGTCGGCGCCGCGGTGAACGCCGCCATCGACCGCGTCTGGCCCTCCGTCGCCACCGCCGCCGCCCGCGAGGCCAACGAGCGGGCCCGCGCCGTCCAGGCCGCCGAACTCGTCGCCCGCGTCCGCGCCGAGGCCGACGACGTCGACGAGGACGACCCGGACATGCCCTCCGAGTTCCCCGAGCGCTGGTCCAAGTTCCTGCCCCCGGACGACGTGAAGTCGCGCATCCATTCGGGGTGGGAGAAGGAATGAGCCGCCGCGTCGCCCCGACGTAGGCTCGAAGGATGTACGAGGAACGCCCGGCTCTGCTGACCGGAGCCGTCCTGTGGACCAGGACCCTGGCGGGGGTCTCGCGTCCGGCTCGTCCCGTCCTGCCCGACGGCTGCATGGACCTGATCTGGGCCGACGGCCGGCTCCTCGTCGCCGGGCCCGACACGCGGCCGTACGTCCCGGGCGAGACCGTCACGCGGTACGCGGGGATCCGCTTCGCCCCCGGAGAAGCACCCGCGATCCTCGGCGTACCGGCCCGAGAACTGTGCGACCGGCGGGTCCCTCTCGACGCGTTCTGGGGCGAGGCCGTGGCGCGACGCCTCGGCGAGCGGATCGCGGCGGCCCCCGACCCGGCCGCGGCCCTGGAGGCCCTGGCCCTGCGCAGGGCGGCCGACGCCCCGGCCCCCGACCCGCTGCTGCGGGCCGTCGTCGCCCGCCTCGACGCGGGCCGCCCGGTCGCCGAGACCGCCGACGCGGTCGGACTCGGCGCCCGGCAGCTGCACCGGCGGTCCCTGGACGCCTTCGGCTACGGACCCAAGACGCTCGCCCGGATCCTCCGCCTCCAGCGCGCCCTGACCCTGATCAGGGCCGGGGTGCCCTACGCCGATGCCGCCCTCCGCGCCGGCTGCGCCGACCAAGCCCATCTCGCGCGCGAGACGAGGGCCCTGGCCGGCACGACGCCGAGCGCTTACGAGGCGGCGGCCGGCGTGTCCGTCGGCGCGTCCGCGAACAGGGACACCCCGTTGCCGTCCGGGTCCAGGACCACCGCGTAACGCTGGCCCCAGACGGCGTCCCAGGGCTTCAGATGCCCGCCGTGGCCCGCGCCCACGAGCTCCTCGTACACCGCGTCCACGTCCTTCGGCGTGTCGCACCGGAAGGCGAGCTCGATCCGGTTCCCGCCCTCGGGGCGCTTCCAGGAGGGATCGAAGGAGCGCACGGTCTCCTCCGTGTCCCAGGCGATGCGCAGCCCGCCGGGCAGCGCGGCCTCCACGTGCGGGGCGTTCTCCGTCCCGGCGGGAATGTCCAGGCCGAGACGGCGATAGAAGGCCAGCGAGGCGGCCATGTCCGAGACCACGATGCCGACGAGGTCCAGACGGGGCGTGATGCGGGGTGCTGTGTCCATGCTTCGCACGCTAGGCGCTGCCGGACCGCGCGGTCTTGTACGAATCGGACGCGCGCGCCGGCCGGTCGAACCGACCCCCGCCCCGGCCCCTCGGACCGTCGGGCCCGCGGGCTACCGTCGGTCCATGACCACGCGCGCGTACGGAAGGACGTCCTGGCCCTGGGCCGCCGTCGCCGTCCTGCTGTTCTGGCAGACCTGGTTCCTCTGTCACGTGTACGCCACCGAGCGCTCGGGTGTCCGCTGGACCTGCGACAGCGAGGGCTGCGGCACGAACCAGCTCGCGGGCGGGGCGCTCTTCCTCGCGGCGCCCACGGCCCTGGGCGCCGCCGTGCTCGCGGCCCCCTTCCTGGGACCCGCCGGGGCCGGTCTCGCGGTGCTGCTCGCCGCCTTCGGGCTCCTCGTGGGCCGGGAGGACGACCACATGGTCGTCGCGGGGTACGGCCTGGCCGGGCTCGGCGCCGTCCTCCTCGTCGCCGGAGCGGCCCGGGCGCTGAGCCGCCGGGGCCGACCCCGGGACGACTCGGAGGAGAACGGCCCGGCTCGGGACGGCGGTCGCGTCCCCGTCCGCGCCCTGCTGGGCCGCGTCCTCGCCCCCGGGACGCTCCTCGTGGCCGCGCCCGCCGCCGTCATGGTCACCGCCTTCGTCCACGCGGCGCTCGACGGGCCGCGCTGGGTCATGATGCTCGGCCTCAACGGCACGATCGCCGTGCTCTTCGCGCTCGGAACGGCGAGGCTGCGGCACCGCCCCGGTGTGGCCCGGAGCCTCCCTTCCGGGCAAGGGGCCGTCCACGCGCCCGCCCGGCTCCACTCCCTCACCGCCCGCGGCACCGACTTCGTCTTCGACCTGACCGTCCTCCCCGAAGGGGGCGACCCGTACCGGATCGAGGTCCAGCAGCCCATCGACCTCCAGGACGTACGGATCCACCGCGCGGCGCTCGTCCGCCTCGACCCGCGCCGCCCCTGGCGCGTCGACCTCCCCGCGCGCCCGCCGGCCGCCGAACTGGCCCGCGCCCGCGCCGCCGCCCGCACGAACGACCTCCCGGCGGCCCCCCGCCTCAGAACCCCGGCCCCCGGCACCCCGGGCCTCGTGGCCGGAGCCGCCCTCACCGCCGTCTTCCTGACCCTGCTCTTCGTGGTCTGACGAAGGCGCCGAAAAAACCCGTGGCGCGCACCGAGGCGCTCCCGCTACGGTGTTCCGCGTACAAGATCGCGAAAAGACACAGGAGGTGTGACCGATGGCTGCCGTCACGCAGGGCTTCGCCCACACGCAGAAATTCGTTCACGTCACCTCCGTGGCCACCGGCTGACCTTCTTCTCCACCCACGCCGCCGGGGCCGCCCCTTGAAGGGTCCCCCTTGTCTTTCTCGCTTTCCGTCACTTCTTCCTCCTCTTCCTCCTCGCTGCTCGACGCCCACGGCTGGGACGCCGGCTGGGCCGAGGCCTTCGCGCCGTACGCCGCCCAGGGACTGCTCCCCGGCCGGGTCATCCGCGTCGACCGCGGGCAGTGCGACATCGCCACCGCCGAGGGCGTCGTGCGCGCCGACACGGCGTTCGTGACCCCGCACGACCCGCTCCGGGTCGTCTGCACCGGCGACTGGGCCGCCGTCGACCCCGAGGGCGTCAGCGACCCCCGCTACGTACGGGCGCTGCTGCGGCGCCGTACGGCCTTCGCGCGCTCCACCTCCTCCCAGCGGTCCGAGGGGCAGATCCTCGCGGCCAACGTCGACCACGCGGTCATCACCGTCTCGCTCGCCGTCGAGCTGGACCTCGGCCGGATCGAACGCTTCCTCGCCCTGGCCTGGGAGTCCGGCGCGCAGCCGATCGTCGTCCTCAGCAAGGCGGACCTCGTGCCCGACCCCGTCGGGCTGTCCTACCTCGTCGAGGACGTCGAGACCGTCGCCCCCGGCGTCCCGGTCGTGCCCCTGAGCTCCGCCACGGGGGAGGGCCTCGACGTGCTGGCCGCCGCCGTCGCGGGCGGGACGACCGTCCTGCTCGGCGTCTCCGGCGCCGGGAAGTCCACCCTCGCCAACGCGCTCATCGGCACGGACGTGATGACCGTCCAGGCCGCCCGTGACGTCGACGGCAAGGGCCGCCACACCACGACCACCCGCAACCTCTTCGTGCTGCCGGGTGGGGGCGTCCTCATCGACACCCCCGGGCTGCGCGGGGTCGGGCTCTGGGACGCCGAGACCGGCGTCGGCCAGGTGTTCTCCGAGATCGAGGAGCTGGCGGGGAACTGCCGGTTCCACGACTGCGCCCACGAGTCGGAGCCCGGCTGCGCGGTCGCGGCGGCGATCGAGGACGGCTCGCTGCCCGTGCGCCGCCTGGAGAGCTACCGCAAGCTGCTCCGCGAGAACCAGCGGATCGTGGCCAAGACCGACGCCCGGATGCGCTCCGAGATCCTCAAGGACTGGAAGCGCAAGGGCGCGGAGGGGCGCGCGGCCATGGAGGCCAAGCGCGGGCGCGTCCGGTAGGCCCCCGGGTGGCGTGTCGCGGTCCCGGGGCCCCTCCCGGACCGCGAGCGCCGCGTCCGAAATCCGCCAGTCGGGGGTCTTCGGGTCCCGCACACTGGGAAGCGTGAGGGACGACGACACCCGCTACGAAGCGGTCAGCAGCAGGGACGCCCGGTTCGACGGCGAGTTCTTCTTCGCCGTCCGCACCACCGGGATCTACTGCCGCCCGAGCTGCCCCGCCGTCACCCCGAAGCGGCAGAACGTCTCGTTCTTCCCCACGGCCGCCGCCGCCCAGGGCCACGGCTTCCGCGCCTGCCGCCGCTGCCGGCCGGACGCCGTGCCCGGCTCCGCCGCGTGGGACGTACGGGCCGACGTCGTCGGCCGCGCCATGCGCATGATCGGCGACGGGGTCGTCGACCGCGAGGGCGTCCCCGGCCTCGCCGGACGCCTCGGCTACAGCACCCGGCAGGTGCAGCGCCAGCTCACCGCCGAGCTCGGCGCCGGGCCCGTCGCCCTCGCCCGCGCCCAGCGGGCGCACACCGCACGCCTCCTGCTCCAGACGACCGGCCTGCCCGTCACCGAGATCGCCTTCGCGGCCGGCTTCGCGAGCGTCCGCCAGTTCAACGAGACCATCCGCGCCGTCTACGCCCGCACCCCCACCGCCCTGCGCGCCGAGGCGGGCAGCGGCGCGGGCGGCCGCACCGCGCTCGCCGCCGGGGTCCCGCTGCGGCTCGCCCACCGGGGGCCGTACGCCGCGGGCGAGGTCTTCGACCTGCTCGCCGCCGAGGCCGTGCCCCGCGTCGAGGAGGTCGCCGGCGCCCCCGGCGCCCGCACCTACCGGCGCTCGCTCCGCCTCCCGTACGGCACCGGGGTCGTCTCCGTCGACGAGCGGTCCGCCGGACGCTGGCTCGACGCCCGCATCCACCTCACCGAGCTCCGCGACCTGACCACCGCCGTGCACCGGCTGCGCCGCCTCTTCGACCTCGACGCCGACCCGTACGCGGTCGCCGAGCGCCTCGGCGCGGCCCCCGGGCTCGCCGCCGAGGTCACCGCACGGCCCGGCGTACGGTCCCCGGGGACGGCCGACCCGGAGGAGTTCGCCCTGCGGACCCTCCTCGGACGCGAGGAGTCCGCCCGGCTCGTCGAGGCGCACGGCACGCCCCTGGCCACCGCCTGCGGCGGCCTCACCCATGTCTTCCCGGCCGCCGCCGACCTCACCGACCACCCTGTCGCGGGGCCGCTGGCCAGCGCGCTCGCCGACGGGGCCGTACGCCTCGACCCGGGCGCCGACCGCGACGAGGCCGAGCGCGCGCTGCTCACCGTCCCCGGCGTGACCCCCGAGGCCGCCGCCCTCATCCGGATGCGGGCCCTCGGCGACCCGGACGTGCTCCCGGTGGGCGTCCCGGACACGGAGGAGTGGAGCCCCTGGCGCTCGTACGCGGCCCGCTACCTCAGGGCCGCGCCGTAGAGTCCGCTGAGCCCCCGGAGCACCGCCCGCTCAGCCCCAGAGCACCGCGCCCGCCCACGCCCCCACGATCAGCAGGCACGCGAAGAGTTCGACGAGGATGCTCGTACCGGCCGCCCGCATGACCGTCCGGGTCGCGGCCCTGGCCTGGCCGTGGCCGCCGAGGCGGAGCCGCTCCGCGAGGTAGATCCCGCCGACGAAGCCGGGGATCGCGCCGAGGACCGGGACCAGGACGAAGCCCAGGAGGGCGCCCACTCCCGCGTACACGATCATCCGCCGCGTGATGCCGGCGCCCCGGAACCGGCGTGGCGGGAGCTGCCAGACGACCACCTGCGTGAGGAGCAGCAGACCGGTCGAGGAGGCCAGCAGGATCCAGGCGAGGTCCGACCGCTCGTGCAGCGACCACCAGAGCATCGCGGCCCACACCAGCCACGTTCCCGGCACGCCGGGGGTCAGCACCCCGAACAGGCCGAGCAGCATCACCGTCGCGACCATCAGGAGCTGCCACACACCCACGCAGCCCAGCGTCCCCCAGAACGGGAGTCCGCGCAGGTCGCACGGCGCATACGGGGGGGTGGTGGCCCGCGCGGGCCGCCCAGCCGGAACCTGTGCGGGCCGCCCAGCCGGGACCTGTGCGGGCCCTCTGTCGCGGGCCGCGCGGGCCTCTCAGTCGGTGCCTGCGCGGGCCGAGTGCCGCAGGCGGGCCGCTCGGGCCGCTCGGGCCTCTCGGCCGGTGCCCGTGCGGGCCCTCTGCCAAGGGCCGTGCGGGCCCCTCAGTCGCGCCTCCCGCCCCTCAGCCGCGGGCCACCCACCCCTTCTCGTACGCGTGCCAGCCCAGCTGGAGGCGGGTCGTGACCCCGGTCAGCTCCATCAGGCCCTTGACCCGGCGCTGCACGGTCCGCAGTCCCAGGTCCAGCTGCTTGGCCACGCTCGCGTCCGTCATGCCGGCGAGCAGCAGGGACAGGATCTCCAGGTCCATCACGTCCGGGCCCGGCGCCTCGTCCTCGGTGATCTGCGCGCCCGCCCCGAGCCGCAGCGGCAGCGCGTCACGCCACACCGACTCGAAGAGGCCCATCAGTGATTCGAGGAGCCCGCTCGCGTGCACGACGATCGCCGCCGGCTCCGCGCCCCGCCCGGTCAGCGGCACCATGGCGAGCGAGCGGTCGGCGACCACCAGCTTGGTGGGGACCCGGTCGGCGACCCGGATCAGTTCCTCGCGGCCGAGCGCCGCCGACAGTTCGAGCAGCCCGGTCGGGAGGGAGAGCACCTCGCGCTCCAGCACCACCCGGTAGCGCACCCCGCGTCCGGCGGCCTGCTCCTCCGCGTCGTTCTCCATCCCGGAGACCGCGATCGGCTTGCCCGTGACCAGGGCGCAGACCTCCTCCTGCGCGCCCAGCTGGAGCTGGAGGAAGCGGTGGGTGACCGCGCTCGCGCCGGTCACCACCTCCACCAGGTCGTGGACGGCGGACTCCGCCGCCTCCGCCCGGTACTCCTCGGCGAGCAGCTTCGCCGCCAGCTCGGCCTGCTCCAGTTCGTGACGCTGCTGGGTGAGGAGCGCGCCCAGGGCGACCCCCGGCGGCGCCGCCACCCACCGCCCGGTCCTGGCCGATGACTGGGCGGCCAGCCCCTGGGACTCCAGCCGGCGCAGCGCCCGCTCGGTGTCCCGCTCGGGCAGGGCGAGCCGGTGCGCGAGGTCGGTGACCTCGGCCGCGCCGAGCGCGACCAGCGCGCGGTAGGCGGACTCCTGGCGTTCGTCGAGCCCTATCGCTCCCAGCATGGTTGCCCCACCCCTCGCCCCACGTCCGACGGCGCCCCGGATCTTCCCTGGGCATTCACCGGAGGCATTCGTTCCGTTGGTGACCTGGCGGGAAACGGCCACGGCGTATTCCCGCCTTGCCCATCATCCCTGTACCGCCCTCACCTCTGCCAATGTGGCGCCACCGCAGCACCAACAGCCTCCGGAGACGGGTGTCTTGTGCCCTTTTTCCGGAATCAGATGGGGAGAGCGATGCGCCCGATTTCGCGTACGGCCCTGGGGGCGGCGACCGCCGTCGTCCTGGCCGTCACCGCGGTCGCGCCGTCCATGGCGAATGAGCCTCAGGACGGCACGGCCGACAAGCGACCGCTGGTAGGCAGCGAGGCCTCGGCCCGCGCCGGGGACCGGACCGCGACGGTGACCCTGGTCACCGGCGACCGCGTCCTGGTCACCCGTGACGCCGACGGGAACCCGGCGGCCACGGCGCTGCCCCGCGAGGACGGCTCGGTCCCGCTCGTCCAGACCCGCCGCTCGGGCCAGGACCTGTACGCCTACCCCGAGGCCGCCACCGACGCGCTCGCCGCGGGCCGCGTCGACGAGGAGCTCTTCAACGTCACCGGGCTCGTCCGCCAGGGCTACGACGACGCCGCCAGCACGACGCTGCCGCTCATCGCGGTCTACGGCTCCGACCTCGCCCGCTCCGTCCCCCTCGCGCCGCGCGGTGCCCGTCGCGGCCAGGTCCTGAAGACCGTCGACGGCGTGGCGCTCAAGGCCGACAAGAAGCAGGCCGCCACCTTCTGGGCCGACGTGAACACCCCGGAGGCCCGCTCCGCCGCCGGCATCGAGAAGCTCTGGCTCGACCGAAAGGTTCAGGCCACCCTGGAGCAGTCGACGAAGCAGGTCCACGCCCCCGAGGCCTGGGCCGCCGGCTACGACGGCACCGGCACCAAGGTCGCCGTCCTCGACACCGGCGCCGACGCCGAGCACCCCGACCTCAAGGGCCGCATCGTCGCCGCGGAGAACTTCACCGACTCCGACACCGCCGACGACCGCCAGGGCCACGGCACCCACACCATCTCCACCGTCGGCGGCTCCGGCGCCGCGAGCGGCGGCGCCAAGAAGGGCGTCGCGCCCGGCGCGGAGCTCCTCAACGGCAAGGTCCTCAACGACTACGGCTCCGGCGCCACCTCGTGGATCATCGCCGGCATGGAGTGGGCCGTCGCGCAGGGCGCCGACGTCGTCTCCATGAGCCTCGGTAACCCCACCCCCACCGACTGCACCGACCCGATGAGCGTCGCCGCCGAGGAACTTGCCCAGAACGAGGGCACGTTGTTCGTCATCGCCGCCGGAAACTCGGGCCCGACCCTCAACACGGTCTCCTCGCCCGGCTGCGCGCCCAGCGTCCTCACCGTCGGCGCCACCGACCGCGACGACTCCACCGCGTACTTCTCCAGCCGCGGCCCGACGATCGTCAACCACACCCTCAAGCCCGAGATTGCCGCGCCCGGCGTGGGCATCTCCGCCGCGGCCGCCGGCGGCCGCGGCGTGTACGCCTACCAGTCCATGTCCGGTACGTCGATGGCCACCCCGCACGTCGCGGGCGCCGCCGCCATCGTCAAGCAGCGCCACCCCGACTGGACCGCCCAGCAGATCAAGGCCGCCCTCGTCTCCTCCGCCGAGAGCGACCTCCCCGGCGACGTCCGCGAGGTCGGCGGCGGCCGCCTCGACGTCAAGTCGGCCATCGACCAGACGGTCCTCGGCGCCTCCGCCGTCCAGGGCGGCACTTTCAACTGGCCGCAGGACAGGACCGACCGCACCACGGTGTCCGTCCCGTACACCAACACCTCCGACGCCCCGGTCACCCTGAACCTGGCCGTCGAGAAGGTCACCGGCAACGACGGCTCCCGCGTGCGGAGTTCGGTCGCCCGCCTCGGCAAGCGCACCGTCACCGTCCCGGCCGGCGCCACCGTCCAGGTCCCGCTGGAGCTCGCTCCCGACGCCGCCCTCGACCGCGCCCAGTACGGCGACGTCACCGGCCGCGTGATCGCCACCGGCGAGGGCGGCCTCCACGTCTCCACCCCGTTCTCCCTCTACGTGGAGCCCGAAACCGTCACCCTGCGCGTCAAGCTGACCGACCGTCAGGGCAAGGCGGCCTCCGGCGCCTCCTCCCTCGACGTCATCGGCACCGACGACGCCAGCGGCGAGCGCCGCTTCAACGACGGAGCCGCCGACCAGGTCTACCGCCTGCGCCCCGGCAGCTACTTCCTCTCCTCCTTCGTCACCACCCCCGACGCCGGAGAGGGCGCCACGCTGAACGACTCGATCAGCTACCTCGGCCGCCCGCAGCTGGAGTTGAGGAAGGACACCACGGTCGTCCTCGATGCCCGCAAGGCCCACAAGCTGTCGGTGAAGACCGACAAGGCCTCCGAACTCCGCGGCGCCACCCTCGCGTTCGCCCGCTCCTGGGACGACGCCTGGCTCCACGCCGGCACCGCCGCCGGCCCGCGCACCATCCGCGGCTACTACGCCTCGGTCGAAGGATCCGTCAGCGACGGCGACTTCGAGTTCGGCAGCTACTGGCGCGCCGCCGCCCCGCAGATCACCTCGCTGCGCACCGGTGACGGCCTGGCCCTGCACCCGCTGACCGGCTCCCTGGGCTCCGACAACCTCGACGGTACGGGCTCCGCCCGCCTCGTCGACGCCGGAACGGGCACCCCCGAGGAGCTGAAGGCCGCCGCCGTCCAGGGCCGCGTCGCCCTCGTCCGGCTCCCGGACGGCTCCACCAGCGCGGGCACCCTCGCCCGGGACGCCAAGGCCGCCGGCGCCGTCGCCGTCGTCACGTACCACTCGGCCCCCGGCCGCTGGTACCCGACGGGCGGCTTCACCGGCCTCGGCCTCCCCATCCTCTCCGTCCCCTCCGCGGAGGGGACCGCGCTCCTCGGCAAGCTGGCCGCCGGCGAGGTCACCCTCGACTGGAAGGCCACCGCGAAGACCCCGTACGTCTACAGCCTCGCCTTCCCCGAGGCCGGCGCGATCCGCGGCGACAAGGACTACAGGGTCCGCGACGCCCAGCTGGGCCGCACGGAGTCGACCTACGGCTCGGCCGGCGTCGCGACCGACTTCACGGACTTCACGGACGCCTACCGCCCGAACGGCCTCGGCGTCACCTTCGGCTCGCTGGAGACCGTCCCGGCGCCCGGCACCCGCACCGAGTACTACTCGGCCGGTGACACCGTCTGGCAGCAGATGGTCAACAGCAGCTTCCCGTTCGGGGAGATCATGATCGGCGCCCGCCACGCGTTCAAGGCCGGCGAGAAGCGCACCGAGAACTGGTACGACGGTGTCATCGCCCCCACCGCGCCCCGCGACACCACCGGCAAGCCGGTCCTCGTCTCCGAGCGGCAGGGCAACCTCATCGGCTTCGCGAACGCCATGTGGGGCGACGGCACCCACCACGCCGTGCCCGGCTCCTTCGGTGACATCGGCAACCTCCGCCTCAGCCGCGACGGAGAGCTCATCGGCGAGACCGGCTGGCCGTTCGGGGTGTTCGAGGTACCGGCCGAAGCCGGGACGTACACGCTCGAACAGAACACCATGAAGATCGGCAGCAAGGTGTGGGCCCGCTCCACGTCCGTCAACTCGGTGTGGAAATTCACCTCCAAGCTTGACGAGAGCGTCTATTCTCAGGGCATCCCGATTCTCTTCCCCCGGTACGACCTTCCGGAGGACGGACTCAAGACCCTCGCCGCGACCGACGGCCAGCAGATCGGCCTCACCGCGACGGGTCACGCGGGCTACACCCCCGCAGCGCTCACCTCGGCCAAGCTCTCGTACTCCTACGACGGGGGTACGACCTGGACCGAAGCGCGGGTCTCTCAGCAGGGCGGCGACTGGACCGCGACCGTGAACCACACGGGCGCGACCGGCAAGCCCGTCACCCTGAAGACCGAACTGACGGACGCCAACGGCAACTCCGTCACCCAGACCGTGGTCCGCGCTTACGACGTGCGCTGATCACGACGGTCCGCCGGGCGTCCTTCCCGTGGGGGGTGGGGCCGCCCGGCGGACCACTCATTTCGCTTCGCGCGTTCGCGTCACTCATTCGCAGCAACGGTTTTCCTGATGTCCGTTTTCGGGCGCCGTGCGCGGTGGACAATAAGGGCATGACTCAGCAGGGGGACAACTGGTGGGACAAGCTCTACGACGAGTCGGCGCCGGACACGGCCCCGACGGTCTCGGGTGACACGCTCGACGACCACTTCGCCTCGGCGCCCCGTGCCACCACGGGCCCGCCGGGCCCCGGCCCGGACCCGAAGGCGGAGGACCCCCGGACGGCGGCGCCGCCCGTCCTGTCCGACCGGGCGCCCTGGGAGGCCCCCGAGTCGGGGCCGCGCTCCTTCCCCGGACCGCCGCCCCCGGCCGCCCCGCCGACCCCCGTACCCCAGGCCGATCCGGTCCTGGAGACGGAACCGGAGACGGACCAGGAGGCAGTACCGGGGACGGACCTGGAGGCGGAAGCGGGGACGGACCCCGACGGCCCGTGGACCGACCCCGACACCGGCCCCGAGACCGCACCCGACGCCGACCTCACCGTCCAGGTGCCCCTGCCCCGCCCCCGGGCGGCCGGGTTCGTCGGCAGCAGACCGCCGACCTACGAGCCCGAACCCACGGCCCTCCCCGTCGCCCGCCCCGGCGAGCTCGCCGAACTGGTCTCCGACACCGTCCTCGACGGCGCCCGCTACGGCACCTGCACCCTGCGGGCCGCCTCCGTACGCGGCGACTCCGCCCGCTACCGCGGCGAACCCCGCCGCGACGCCCTGCTCACCGCCCGCTTCGGCCACGACGAGGCCGCGCTCGTCCTCGTCGCCGTCGCCGCCGGCTCCCGCGCCGCCGAGGACGCCCACCTCGCCGCCGCCGACGCCTGCCAGTGGATCGCCGAGGCCGTCGGCCGCAGCCACGCCCGGCTCTCCGAGGACATCAGGACCGGCCGCCGCGGCGACCTCAAGTCCGGACTGCACCGGCTCACCGACCGTACGTACGGCAAGCTGCGCGCCCGCGCCGCCGACCGGGGCCTCGCCCCCGACGAGTACACGGCGACCCTCCGCTGCCTCCTCGTCCCCGCCGACCCCGAGTGCCGCACACGGGTCTTCTTCGGGATCGGCGGCGGCGGCCTCTTCCGGCTCCGCGACGGCTCCTGGCAGGACATCGAACCGCTCCTGCCCGAACCCACCGCCGTCACCGGAGCCCCGGTCGTCGGCTTCGGCTCACCGCCCGCGCGTCGGGCGACCGAACCCGAGACCGACGTCGAGGGCGAGACCGCGGAGGGCGACCGGCTCACCATGAACCTCGGCGTCACGACCGCGCCCGGCCCGCTCGTCGAGGAGCCGGTCCCGCCGCCCGCCGAACCCTTCCGCTTCCGGGCCTCCGTCGCCCGCCCCGGGGACACCCTGCTCCTCGCCTCGCCCGGCCTCGCCGAGCCGATGCGCGGCGAACCCGCCCTCGCCCGCGAACTCGCCGCCCGCTGGGCCGATCAGGAGCCGCCCGGCCTCGCCGCCTTCCTCGCCGACACCCAGCTGAGGGTGACGGGCTACGCCGACGACCGCACGGGGGTGGCCGTCTGGGAGGCGTAACCCGGCAGGCGTGACGCGCCGGGTCATGTGTTGATGGAGCCATGGCCAAACAGAACGTCGCAGAACAGTTCGTCGACATCCTCGTGCGCGCGGGCGTGAAGCGCATGTACGGCGTCGTCGGCGACAGTCTGAACCCGGTCGTCGACGCCATCCGCCGCACCCCCGCGCTCGACTGGATCCAGGTGCGACACGAGGAGGTGGCCGCCTTCGCCGCCGGCGCCGAGGCGCAGATCACCGGCCGCCTCGCCGCCTGCGCCGGCTCCTGCGGCCCCGGCAACCTCCACCTCATCAACGGCCTGTACGACGCCCACCGCTCGATGGCCCCGGTCCTGGCCCTCGCCTCGCACATCCCGTCCAGCGAGATCGGCCTCGGCTACTTCCAGGAGACCCACCCCGACCAGCTGTTCCGCGAGTGCAGCCACTACAGCGAACTCATCTCCAACCCGAAGCAGATGCCCCGGCTGCTCCAGACGGCGATCCAGCACGCCGTCGGCCGCAGCGGCGTCAGCGTGGTCTCGCTGCCCGGCGACATCGCCTCCCTGCCCGCCCCGGACAAGGCGGTGGAGACCGCGCTCGTCACCTCCCGCCCCACCGTCCGGCCGGGCGACGACGAGATCGACGCGCTCGTCCGGATGATCGACGCGGCCGACCGGGTGACGCTCTTCTGCGGCAGCGGCACGGCGGGCGCGCACGCCGAGGTGATGCAGTTCGCCGAGCGGATCAAGTCCCCGGTCGGCCACGCCCTGCGCGGCAAGGAGTGGATCCAGTACGACAATCCGTACGACGTCGGCATGAGCGGACTGCTCGGCTACGGCGCCGCCTACGAGGCCACCCACGAGTGCGACCTGCTGATCCTGCTCGGCACGGACTTCCCGTACAACGCCTTCCTGCCCGACGACGTGAAGATCGTCCAGGTCGACGTCCGCCCCGAGCACCTCGGCCGGCGCTCCCGCCTCGACCTCGCCGTCTGGGGCGACGTCCGCGAGACGCTGCGCTGCGTCGTCCCGCGCGTCCGAGCCAAGACCGACCGCCGCTTCCTCGACAAGATGCTGAAGAAGCACGCCGACGCCCTGGAAGGCGTCGTCAAGGCCTACACGCGCAAGGTGGAGAAGCACATCCCGATCCACCCCGAGTACGTCGCCTCCGTCATCGACGAACTCGCCGACGGTGACGCCGTGTTCACCGTGGACACGGGCATGTGTAACGTCTGGGCCGCCCGCTACCTCTCGCCCAACGGACGCCGCAGGATCATCGGCTCGTTCAGTCACGGCTCGATGGCGAACGCGCTGCCGCAGGCCATCGGCGCGCAGTTCACCGACCGGGGCCGGCAGGTCGTGTCGCTCTCCGGCGACGGCGGATTCTCCATGCTCATGGGCGACTTCCTCACCCTCGTCCAGTACGACCTCCCGGTGAAGGTCGTCGTCTTCAACAACTCCTCGCTCGGCATGGTCGAGTTGGAGATGCTGGTGGCCGGACTCCCCTCTTACGGGACGACGAACAAGAACCCCGACTTCGCGGCCATCGCGCGCGCCGCCGGGGCCTACGGCGTCCGCGTCGAGAAGCCCAAGCAGCTCACGAGCGCCCTGAAGGACGCCTTCAAGCACAAGGGCCCGGCCCTCGTCGACGTCGTCACCGACCCCAACGCCCTCTCCATCCCGCCCAGGATCAGCAGCGAGATGGTCACCGGCTTCGCCCTCTCCGCCAGCAAGATCGTCCTCGACGGGGGAGTGGGCCGCATGCTCCAGATGGCGCGTTCCAACCTGCGCAACGTCCCCAGGCCCTGAGTCCCCAGGCCTGAGTCCCCCGGCTCCGAGGGAATGCGGGCGCCCCCGTGGGGCATGCATCCCCGTGAGCCTGTTCGACGACGTGTGGGTGGGGGATATGGCCGGGGAGGCACGACAGCCGACTCAATTGCTCAGGAAGGTGGGATGCGCGGATCTCACCGCGGTGCCGGAGGTGCGACATGCCTTGCGCGAACTGCTGCGGAAATGGGGCGGGCCGGGCGCCTCCGACGTGGCCGAACTGCTCACCAGCGAACTGGTGACCAATGCCCTGGTCCACACCGACCACGGGGCCGTCGTGACCGCGACGGTCGTCCCCGAGCAGCTCAGGGTCGAGGTCCGTGACTTCGTCCCCGGGCTCGAAACGCCGCACGCACCGCCCGCCGACGACGGTACGCACGGCCGGGGGCTCGTCCTCGTCCAGGCCCTGGCCGACTCCTGGGGAGTCGAGGAACACGGAGTGGGCAAGGTGGTCTGGTTCGAACTGAACGGCGGGGCCGCCTGAGAGGCGGCCCCGCCGGATTCCGTGCGATTCCCGTTCAGCCGAACTGCTGCTCCAAGTCCTTGAGCTTGCGCTCCAGGGAGTCGAGCCGTGGCAGCGTCTGGGTGTCGTCCTCGGCGGTGAGGTCCACCATCCGGGAGTCCGCGCGGGAGTCCGCGCCGCGGGAATCCGCGGTACGGGAGTCGCCCGAGCGGGCGTCAGCGCCCCTGACGGCTTGCAGGGATGGCCGGGGTCGAAGCGGCAGTTGTCCCGGGTCCGCTATGGCGGGCTCCGCGACGGCGGCCTGCACGGCAGCCGTCGCGGAGCCGGAGCCCGCACCCGATCCGGAACCGCCGCCGGAGCCCGTACCGGCGCCCCCCGCGGTGCCCAGTGCCGCCATCTCGACCTGCCGGTCGGTGCCGCCGCCGCGGCCGAGCCCGAAGGCGCGGTGCTGGCGGTTGATGGCCTTGAGCCGCGCCCGGTCGAGCTTGACTTGGTCGCGCCGGCGGAGCCGGTTCTGCTCCTTCTCCCGCCGGTCCTCGCGCACCTCGTCGACAGCCTCGTCGAGCGTCCGCACGTTCTCCAGGAGCATCAGCGACCAGGCCGCGAAGGTCTCCCGGGGCGCCCTCAGCCACCGGACGATCCGGATCTGCGGCAGCGGGCGGGGCACCAGGCCCTGCTCGCGGAGCGCGGCCCGGCGGGTCTGCTTCAGCGCCCGGTCGAAGAGGACCGCCGCCGAGAGGGACATGCCCGCGAAGAACTGCGGTGCCCCGTCGTGGCCTAGGCCGCGCGGGGCGTGCACCCAGTTGAACCAGGCGGCCGCGCCGGCGAACAGCCAGACCAGGAGCCGCGATCCGAGCGCCGCGTCGCCGTGGCTGGCCTCGCGGACGGCGAGGACCGAGCAGAACATGGCGGCGCCGTCGAGGCCGAAGGGTACGAGGTACTCCCAGCCCCCGGAGAGGTTGAGGTTCTGCCGGCCGAAGCCGACGAGTCCGTGGAAGGAGAGCGCCGCGGCGACCGCGGCGCAGCAGAAGAGCAGGACGTAGGAAGCCGTCCCGTACACCGCCTCCTTGCGTCTGCGGCGTTCCTCGTTGCGCTCCCAGGAGTCCTCGGCCGCGGCCTGGTCACCGGCGCGCTTCCCGCGCGCGAGCACCGCCACCGCCGTCAGGACCCCGGCCACCATCACGCCGCCCGGAAGCAGCCAGTCCAGCGATATGTCGGTCAGTCTCATGCGGTGTCCCTTGCATCGCAGTAGGGCGTTTGGCGGCCCATACTGGCCGACCCCGCGCGGCGCTCAAGCGGTTTCGGGGCAAGAGCACGCCATCGGGGTCCCAGGGCATACGAATAGGTGCCATCTGGTCGAACACCCGTGCAGGGAAGGGGGGTTGGGTTCGATTTACGCCACCCGTCCGGGTGGCGTAATCACCCGGGAGCCTCAGGCGGTCGCGGCCAGGCGACGGACGCGCTCCGTGTCGCACGTGCGCGGGCAGGTGAGGCAGGTGTCCTCGGGGCGCAGCGTGTAGAAGAAGCAGCAGGTCGCCCGGTCGCGGGTGGCGCGGGGGGCGCCGTCAGGGCCCTCGGCGCCGGTGAGCTCGCGGAAGCCGGCCGATCCGGCGTACGGCTTGTGCTGCTTGCGGGTGGCGGTGGTGCCCGGCAGGAGGAGTTCGAGCTCGGCCATCGCCCGCCCCTCCTCGCCGAGCAGGGCGCCGATGTACCAGAGGCCCTCGACGATCTCGTCCGTGGCCATGCCCCACAGGGCCCGGCGGCCGCGCTTCATCCGGGGGCCGAAGCCGCCCAGGATCGCCTCGAAGTGCTCGGCGAGCGAGGCGCGCACCTCGGTCCGCAGCGCCTCCTCGTCGGCGACGACCCGGGCGCCGGGCAGGTCGGCGGCGGGGTCGCCGGGCAGGCAGGCGAACTCCTCGACGCGGACGGACATGCGGCCGAGCGCGCGCTGGAACGAGACGTTCGCGGCGGGCAGCCGGGGCACCCGCCGGTGCAGGAACCAGGGGACGGTGACGAGGAGGCAGGCGGGCCAGGCGTAGCGGTGGAGTCCGAAGCTCGCGACGACGTCGGGGCGGGCCTGGGTGCCGTAGTCGCGCAGGACCTGGGCGTTGTCCCAGGCGAGGAAGGCGTCGAGGGCGGATCCGCCGGCCGCGAGCTCTTCGGCGCCGACCCAGCCCGCGCCGCGCGGCAGCCGTTCGTCCCGGACCGCTTCCTCTATCCGCAGGCCGGAGAAGACCTCGGCGAGCCGGGCGTAGGAGGCCGCGACGGGCGAGGCGAGGGGTGCGGGCAGCAGAGCGGGGACGGTCATGCGGACCACCGAATCGCGATCGTTAGCAGGTTAGCCTTACCTTACCCGAATCTCGATCGGCTCTCACCACCGCGCGGCCCGCACCCGCCCGCGGGGCAGCCCCCGCGCCCCATATGTCGGTCCGTTCGCCTATGGTGCACAGGGGACCCGGGTATCGCGAGCCGGGCCCGGCACGATGCCGCAGGAGGACCCGGGTGGAGCAGGGCGCAGCGCGCGAGCGGGCGACGGAGAGGCCGTACCCGCCGTCCGGCGACTCCGCACGCGTACCGGAGCAGGCCCGCGGCGTCGAGCAGGCCCGCGGCGCCGAGCCCGGCCGCAGCGCCGAGCAGGCCCGCGGCGAGCACACGCACGGCGAGCGCACGCATGGCGAGCACGCGCACGGCGATTCGGCGGCGCCCCGGCCCGCCTCCGTCCCCACCTCCGTCCCCGTCCCCGCCCCGCGGCCCGTCCAGCGGCACTCCGTCCGCGACCAGATCCTCGAAGCCCTCCGCACCGCCCTCGTCGGCGGCGAGCTCGTCCCCGGCGAGGTGTACTCGGGACCCGCCCTCGCCGAGCGCTTCGGCGTCTCGGCCACCCCCGTCCGCGAGGCCATGCAGCGCCTCGCCGTCGAGGGGGCCGTCGAGGTCGTCCCGAACCGTGGCTTCCGCGTCACCGAGCGCACCCCCCGCGAGCTCGCCGAGCTCGCCGAGGTCCGCGCGCTCATCGAGGTCCCCGTGATGCTCCGGCTCGCCCGCACCGTCCCGGCCGCCCGCTGGGCCGAGCTCCGCCCGCTCGCCGAGGCGACCGGGGCCGCCGCCGCCCGGGGCGACCGCGCCCACTACGCCGAGACCGACCGCGCCTTCCACCGGGCGGTCCTCGCCCTCGCCGGGAACGAGCAGCTGCTCGCCATCGCCGACGACCTCCACCGGCGATCCCAGTGGCCCCTGATCAGCGCCCCCGCCCTCCGCCACGGCGAACTCGTCGCGGACGCCGCCGAGCACACGGCCCTGCTCGACGCCCTGATCGCCCAGGACCTGCCGGTCGTCCAGTCGCTCGTACGGGAGCACTTCGCCGGATCGGAGTACTGAGCGCTCAAGAGCATTAAGGTCGTTGACGTCAGCCCGCCCGCACCGCGTCGCCCGTGAGGTGTCCCATGCCGTCCGCGACCCCGCCCCCGGCACGGGAGGGACGCCGAGCCGTCACCGGTACGGAAGCAGAGGCCGCGGCCCTGCTCGGCTGGCTCACCGACCCCGAGGCTCCCCGGCTCTGTCTCGTCACCGGCGCCCCCGGCAGCGGCAAGACGGCTCTCCTCGACTGGCTCGCCGCGTACGAGCCGCGCGCCGGCCGTCGGCGGCGCCGCACGCCCCGGGTCCTCGTCACGCTGGCCGGGCAGAGCGCGCTCGGCGCGACCTGGACGATCGCCGACCTGCTCGGTGTGGTGGCCAGGTCGCCCGACGAACTCGTCCGCGCCCTCGCCACCAGCGAGGAGCGCCCCTCGGGCCGGGCCGTCCTCCTGCTCACGGACCTCCACGCCGCCGCCGAACCGGCCGCGCTGACCGAGCTCATCGGCGAACTGGCCGGGGTGGGCCGGGTGCGGCTCGTCGTCGAGGCCCGCAGCGACAGCCCGGCCCCCGACACCCTGCGCGCCGCACGCCGGGCGACGGTCGTGGAGCTCGAAGGCGAGCACGCCGAGGACGACGGCGCCGCCGCGGAGCCCGTACGCCCGCTGCCCGACCTCTCCGACCCGCTCGCCGTGTGCGCCGCCGACCCGCTGCTCGTCACCACGGCGTACGTCACCGGAACCGGTGAAGGCTCCAGCGCGGCCGCCGTTGACGACCGCGGCGGACTCAGGACCGCCTGGCTGCGGGCCGGGCAGTCGCTCTGCCGAGCCCAGGACCCGGCGGAGCGGGCGCTGGTGCTCCTCGCCGCGCTCGGGGACGGCGCCGATCCCCGGCTGCGGCCCGCGCTGGCCGAGCTCGCGGAAGGTGCTTCCTGGCGGCTCCGCTGGGCCCGCCACCGCGGCGACCTGACACCGCCCTGGCCGGGCCCCGTCGCCGTACTCGGCGCCGCGGGCGGCCCGTTGGAGGGCACGCTGCTCGTCGGCGACCGCACCGGCACCGTCCGCCTGCTCCACGAGGCCGACGCGAGCTCCGCCGGGCGCCTCCCGCACACCGTCTCCGGCCGGGTCACGGCGCTCGCGCCCGCCCCGGACGGCACGGTCCTGCTCCTGGACGACCGGGGCAGGCTGCACTCCGTCCGGGGAACGGTGCCCAGGGCCCCGTACCTGGAGCGCCTCACCGAGGCCGTCTCGAAGACCCTGGCCCGCCACCCCGGCACCGCCCTCGCGGCCATCGCGGGCTCGGTCGTGGTGGGGGACCGGCTCGGCTCCGTGCACGCCTTCGGCCTCACCGGCCTCCACCAGGCGGCCCCGCACAGCGGCCGGGTCACGGCGGTCGCCGCCGTGGAGTCGGAGACCCCCTTCGTGTGCTCCGGCGGCGCCGACGGGACGGTACGGCTCTGGACCCCGGGCCGCGACCCGCGCCCCGAACCCCTCGCGGAACGCCGCTCCCCGGTCGTCTCCCTGCACGCGGCGGAGACCCCGCACGGCCCCGTGGTCGCCGCGGCCTGGGCCGACGGCCTCGTCGAGCTCCACCGCCCGGAAGGCGGCCCGACGCTCTCCTTCCGCCCCGGCCCCCCGGTCCGCGCGGTCGCGGTCACCGGCGCGGGCGCGCTGCTCGTCGGCACCGACGAGAGCCTGATCTGCCTCGTACCGGCATCCCCGTACGTCCCGCGGCCCGACGGCTCGCTGTAGCGACGCGGCGATGTGCCCCGCGCGTCGCCGCGCGAGGGGCACATCGCACAAGAGCCGAGGGAGCGTCATCTCGACGTTCCCGTCGGTGATTTCAGGTCGCGGTGCGCGGGGTCAGCTGGGCCGAGAGCCAGGTCGGCACGCCGCCGAGGAGCCGGAAGAGGCGCCTCGCCTCGGCCCGCAGCCGGCCTGCCTCCGGTTCCGTCTCGGTGTCGGCGAGCGCCGTGAGGGCCGGGGCCGTGCCGACCAGGTACCCCAACTCCTCGCGGATCCGAAGTGATTCGGCGAAACCGTGCCGCGCCTCCGCCAACTCCCCTTCCCGCAGCGCGAGTCCGGCGAGATGACGCCAAGTGGAGGAGAGCAGGAGGGAATCCCCCTGATCCTCCGCCCCCGCGTGCGCCCTGCGGTACGCGGCACGGGCCGCCTGCGGGGAGTCGCCGAGGTTCTGTGCGACGAGCCCGCGCCGGAAGTCCAGCAGGGGCCGGCCGCCGGCCGAGGGGCCGATCAGGGCGGCCGCACGCCCCAGGGCCATCCGGGCCTCGTCGGCCCGGTCGCGCACCCCGAGGAGCGTGGACGCGTAGGCGAGATAGCCGCGTTCGCAGGCGGCGGCCCCGCGCTCCTCGTCGGTGCGGGCGACCGCCTCGGCGGCCCGGAGGGCCTCCTCGGCGTCGGCCCAGCCCTGTTCGGTGTAGAGACAGCGCTCGATCAGCAGGGCCGCCCGTTCGAGCGCGGCGGCCGGTTCGGTCGCGTACGGGGCGAGCAGCGCTGCCGCGTCCGTCCAACAACCTCGGGAGCGGAGCCGCCATATGGCGGTCTCCACGGGAGTCTCCTTGCCGTAGGCGAGGGACGGATCTTCGCCACCCCTTGATTCGGAACCAGACATGGCGGTATCCGCCACATTGCCCTCCCCGAGCGCGCCATTGAGCTGTTGAGTGAGACCCGCATCTCAGCACGAAGGGGAGCACCTGGCCAAGGGGTCAGGTGAAAGAATTCACAAGAGTCCGGTGCGTGCGGACGCCACCGTCCGGGGAGGGGCCGACAGTCCGTCAGATCGCCTTCGGGCCCGGGATCAGGCCCCGGCGAGGCCCGTCGGCCACGCCGGCCGACGGGTCGCCACCAGCCCGGATGTCACTCCCGTGGACTCCTCCGAAAGAGTGAATTCGCCGGAAGGGGCGCCGGTGGATCGGCTCCTGTGGATCAGCTCATCCGGAGGGCGAGGAAGAAGTCGAGCTTGTCCTCCAGACGGGAGAGGTCGCGGCCCGTGAGCTGCTCGATCCGGCCCACCCGGTAGCGCAGCGTGTTCACGTGCAGGTGCAGCCGGGTGGCGCAGCGCGTCCAGGAGCCGTCGCAGTCGAGGAAGGCCTCCAGGGTCGGGATGAGCTCCGCGCGGTGGCGGCGGTCGTAGTCGCGCAGCGGGTCGAGCAGCCGGGCCGTGAAGGCGCGGCGGACGTCGTCCGGGACGAACGGCAGCAGCAGGACGTGCGAGGCCAGCTCGTGGTGGCCCGCGGCGCAGACCCGGCCCGGACGGGCCGCCGCGACCCGGCGGGCGTGCCTGGCCTCCTCCAGGGCCCCGCGCAGGCCCTCCGCCGAGTGCACGGCCGCGCTGACGCCGAGCGTGAGCCGCCCGTCGTCGGCGAGGCCGGCGGAGAGCGGGGCGCGTACGGCGGCGAGCAGCGCGTCCGCGTGCAGGCCCAGCGCGGTCGGCTGGCCCTCGTCCTCGCTGTCCGGCAGCGGCGCGGTGGCCAGCGGGACCAGGGCGATCGCCTCGTCGCCGCTGTGCGCGACGGCGATCCGGTCCGCGGACTCGGCGCCGACGGTCGCCGGGTCGACGAGGATCTCCTCCAGGAGCGCCTGGGCGACCGGGCCGCCGTCCACGGGGGTGCCCTGGCCGGCCTCCTGCTCCCAGTCGACGCGGGCGACGACGACCTGCCAGTGCGGGGCCGTGCCGAGCCCGGGCAGCAGCACGGGGGCCGCGACCCGCAGGCGGGCCGCGATCTCGGCGGGCGCGGCGCCCGTCTGCACCAGCTCCAGGACCTCCTGGGCGAGCCGGCGCCGTACCGTACGGGCCGCGTCGCGCCGGTCCCGCTCGACGGCGATCAGCTGGGTGACGCCCTGGAGCAGGTCCAGCCGGGCGGCGGGCCAGTCCCCGGCGTCCGCCTCGACGGCCAGCAGCCAGTCCGACAGGACCGTCTCGCGGACGTCCCTGGAGGCGGGGGCGGGGCCCCGGCCGGTGTTGCGGATCGGGAACAGCGAGTACGTGGCTCCGGCCGCGTTCAGCCGGTGCGGGCCGCGCCGCCCGGTCCGGGTCGCGGCCAGGTGCTCGCCCGCCAGGGTCGCCGCGAGCCCGCTGTCGAGGGGCTCGCCGGCGCCCGCGATCTGGCGGCCGGTGGGGGAGAGGACCCAGGCCCGGAGGTCCAGGTCGGAGCCGAGCAGGTCGAGGACGACCTCGGGGCCGCCGCCCGCCGGGCCGGAGGTCATGAGCCGCCGGTGCCGGTCGACGACGGCGGCCAGGTCGCCCGCCCGCTCGCCGGAGACCTGTCGAACAACGTGTTCGGTGATCGTCGCGAACGCAACGGTCTCGTTCACCGCGAAGAGCGGCAGCCGATGGCGCAAACACGCCTGTACGAGATCGTCGGGGATGTCCCCGAGCTCGGCCTCGCCCGCCGCGAGCGCGGCCACCCCGGCCGAGGCCAGGATCCGGACGAAGGGCTCGGCGTCGGCCGCGTCCCGCAGCCAGGCGAGGCCCGTGAGCACCAGCTCGCCCCCGGACAGGTACCGGCTGGGATCCTTGAGGTCCGTCGTCATCACGCCGCGGACGGTGCGGTCCAGCTCGTCCTCGCCGCCGAGCAGGCGCAGCCCCAGCGCGTCGTTCTCCAGCAGTGCGCGCAGCCGCATCGTGTCGCCGCCGTTCCTTCGTGTGGGTGGTCGTGGGTGTCGCGTTGTCGACGGTGGCGTGGTGCCACCGTTTCCAGGGGAAAACGGAGAGGTTGCTGTTCCCCGCCTTTCGTTCGAATCTACAAGACGACGACGGGCACCAGCCAACTCCTTCATGTTTTCGGTGACTGCACCCGGGCGAAGGTGGGCTTGTGTACTAGGCCACACACCGCGTTAACAGCACATGAATAAGAAGTCGAGGGCCGGCCGTCCCCCCGGGCCCATCCGTTCGACCCCCGATCACTAGAAGCACTAGAAGAGAGCCACCATGGACTTCCTTCGCCCCGCCAGCTGGGAGGAGGCGCTCGCCGCCAAGGCCGAGCACCCCACGGCCGTGCCCATTGCGGGTGGCACCGACATCATGGTCGAGATCAATTTCGACCACCGGCGCCCCGAGTACCTCCTGGACCTGAACCGTATCGAGCTGCTGCGCGAGTGGGAGGTCGGCGAGGAGAACGTCCGCCTCGGCGCGTCCGTTCCGTACACCCAGATCATGGAGAACCTGCGCACCGAGCTTCCCGGCCTGGCGCTCGCCTCGCACACGGTCGCCTCCCCGCAGATCCGCAACCGCGGCGGCGTCGGGGGCAACCTCGGCACCGCGTCGCCCGCCGGTGACGCCCACCCGGCCCTGCTCGCAGCGGGTGCCGAGGTCGAGGTGGAGTCGGTCCGCGGCAGCCGGTTCATCCCGATCGACGAGTTCTACACGGGCGTGAAGCGCAACGCGCTCCAGCCCGACGAGCTCATCAAGACCGTCCACGTCAAGAAGGCGGACGGCCCCCAGCAGTACTCCAAGGTCGGCACCCGCAACGCGATGGTCATCGCGGTCTGCGCGTTCGGCCTGGCCCTGCACCCGGAGACCCGGACGGTGCGCACCGGCATCGGTTCGGCCGCGCCGACCCCGATCCGCGCCAAGGAGGCCGAGGCCTTCCTGAACGCGGCTCTGGAGGAGGGCGGTTTCTGGGACAACGGCAAGATCATCACCCCGTCGATCGCGAAGCAGTTCGCCGACCTCTGCTCGGGTGCCGCCAACCCGATCGACGATGTCCGAGGCACCGCCAAGTACCGCCGTCACGCCGTCGGCATCATGGCCCGCCGCCAGCTCGGCTGGACCTGGGAGCAGTACCGCGGAAGCGGCCGCACGCTTGAGGGAGCTGCATAACCATGCGCGTCAATTTCACGGTCAACGGCCGTCCCCAGGAAGCCGACGACGTCTGGGAGGGCGAGTCCCTCCTCTACGTCCTGCGTGAGCGGATGGGCCTGCCCGGCTCCAAGAACGCCTGCGAGCAGGGCGAGTGCGGTTCCTGCACGGTCCGCCTCGACGGCGTGCCGGTCTGTTCCTGCCTCGTCGCCGCCGGTCAGGTCGAGGGCCGCGAGGTCGTCACCGTCGAGGGCCTCGCCGAATTCGCCAAGGACCGTGCGGAGCACGCCGGTTGCGCCGCGGGCACCTGTGGCACCTCGCTCGACGCCGCCAAGCGGTGGGAGGCGAAGCCCGGTCAGGACTCGCAGACCGGCGAGGGTGTCGAACTCTCCCCGATCCAGCAGGCGTTCATCGACGCGGGCGCCGTCCAGTGCGGCTTCTGCACCCCGGGCCTGCTGGTCGCTGCCGACGAGATGCTGGAGCGCAACCCGTCCCCGACGGACGCGGACATCCGCGAGGCGCTCTCCGGCAACCTCTGCCGCTGCACCGGTTACGAGAAGATCCTCGACGCGGTCCGCCTCGCGGCCGCTCGCCAGGAGCGTCAGGGAGAGGCGGTCTGATCATGGCTGGCACCACCACGGGTATCCCCCGCGACGTCACCCAGAACCACGTCAAGGGCGGCATCGGCGAGTCCACCCTCCGCCCGGACGGAACCCTCAAGGTCACCGGCGAGTTCGCCTACTCCTCGGACATGTGGCACGAGGACATGCTGTGGGGCCAGATCCTGCGCTCCACCGTCGCGCACGCCGAGATCGTGTCCATCGACACCACCGAGGCCCTCCTGATGGACGGCGTCTACGCCGTCCTGACGCACGAGGACCTGCCGGCCGCGAAGAACTACGGCATGGAGTTCCAGGACACCCCGGTCCTCGCCTACGGCAAGGTCCGTCACCACGGTGAGCCGGTCGCCCTCGTGGCCGCCGACCACCCGGAGACCGCCCGCCGCGCCGCCGCGAAGATCAAGATCGAGTACCGGGAACTCCCGGTCATCACGGACGAGGCCTCGGCCACCGCTCCGGACGCGATCCTGGTCCACGAGAACCGCGACGACCACCACTCCGGTCACGTCCCGCACCCCAACATCGTGCACCGCCAGCCGATCATCCGCGGCAACGCGACCGAGGCCGCCAAGCGGGCCGACGTCATCGTCACGGGCGAGTACACCTTCGGCATGCAGGACCAGGCCTTCCTCGGCCCGGAGTCCGGCCTCGCCGTACCGGCCGAGGACGGCGGCGTCGACCTGTACGTCGCCACCCAGTGGCTGCACTCGGACCTCAAGCAGATCGCGCCCTGCCTCGGCCTGCCCGAGGAGAAGGTCCGCATGACGATGGCGGGCGTCGGCGGCGCGTTCGGCGGTCGCGAGGACATCTCGATGCAGATCCTCGCCTCGATCCTCGCGCTCCGCACCGGCAAGCCGGTCAAGATGGTCTACAACCGGTACGAGTCCTTCTTCGGGCACGTCCACCGGCACCCGGCGAAGCTCTGGTACGAGCACGGCGCCACCAAGGACGGCAAGCTCACGCACATGAAGTGCAAGATCGTGCTCGACGGCGGCGCCTACGCGTCGTCCACGGCATCGGTCGTCGGCAACGCCTCGTCCCTCTCGGTCGGCCCGTACGTCATCGAGGACGTCGAGATCGAGGCGATCGGCCTCTACACGAACAACCCGCCCTGCGGCGCGATGCGCGGCTTCGGCGCGGTCCAGGCCTGCTTCGCCTACGAGGCCCAGATGGACAAGCTCGCGGCGAAGCTGGGCATGGACCCGGTGGAGCTGCGCCAGCTCAACGCCATGGAGCAGGGCACGATCATGCCGACCGGCCAGGTCGTGGACTCGCCGGCCCCGGTCGCCGAGCTCCTCCGCCTGGTCAAGGCCCGCCCGCTGCCGCCGGAGCGCCAGTGGGAGACGGCCGGCGAGGGCGCGGACGTCCGCGCGCTGCCGGGCGGCCTGTCCAACACCTCGCACGGCGAGGGCGTCGTGCGGGGCGTCGGCTACGCGGTCGGCATCAAGAACGTCGGCTTCTCCGAGGGCTTCGACGACTACTCGACCGCCAAGATCCGCATGGAGGTCATCAACGGCGAGGCCGTCGCCACGGTCCACACCGCCATGGCGGAGGTCGGCCAGGGTGGCGTCACCATCCACGCGCAGATCGCCCGTACCGAGCTCGGTGTCCAGCAGGTCACCATCCACCCCGCGGACACGCAGGTGGGCTCGGCCGGTTCGACCTCCGCGGGCCGCCAGACGTACATGACCGGCGGCGCCATCAAGAACTCCTGCGGGATCGTCCGCGAGAAGGTCCTGGAGATCGGCCGGCGCAAGTTCGGCTCGTACCACCCGGCGTGGGCCAACGCCGAACTCCTCCTGGAGGCCGGCAAGGTCGTCACCGACGGCGGCGACGTCCTCGCCACCATCGCGGACGTCCTGGAGGGCCAGGCCGTGGAGGTCGAGGAGGAGTGGCGGCACCGCCCCACGCAGGCCTTCGACCTCGTCACCGGCCAGGGCGACGGCCACGTCCAGTACGCCTTCGCCGCGCACCGCGCGGTGGTGGAGGTCGACACCGAGCTCGGCCTGGTCAAGGTCATCGAACTGGCCTGCGCCCAGGACGTCGGCAAGGCGCTCAACCCGCTCTCCGTGATCGGCCAGATCCAGGGTGGCACCACCCAGGGCCTGGGCGTCGCGGTGATGGAGGAGATCATCGTCGACCCGAAGACCGCGAAGGTCAGGAACCCCTCCTTCACGGACTACCTGATCCCGACCATCCTCGACACGCCGACCATCCCGGTCGACTACCTCGAGCTGGCCGACCCCAACGCGCCGTACGGCGTCCGGGGCATCGGAGAGGCCCCGACCCTGTCGTCCACCCCGGCCGTCCTCGCGGCGATCCGGGCGGCGACGGGCCTGGAGCTCAACAAGACGCCGGTCCGCCCCGAGGCGCTCACTGGCACCCTGTAGGACTCTCCGGGCGGTGCGTGCCTCCCAGGAACGTCACACCTTCCCCGCCCGCACCGCCCGGAGTACTTCCCCCCCCCGCAGTACCCGCAGTACCAGCACCGCCGCAGTACCCCCGTAGTACCCCGCAGTACCGATTCACTTCGTTCGTCTCGGGCCGTCCCCCGGGTCGTGCAGCCCACGCAGCATCCCAAATCCCGCAGCTTCAACCAGATCAGAATCCTTCGAAGTCTGATGCGGGTGCCCCTTTGAACCTTGGGAGTAGGCCCCATGACCCAGTCGTCTGTGGAGCCCAAGACCGCATCGGAGGACGCGGGCTCCGGCTCCAACGTCCCCGCCGGCCGCTCTTGGCTCGACCGGTACTTTCACATCTCGGAGAGAGGATCCACCGTCGCGACGGAGATCCGCGGCGGCGTCACCACCTTCATGGCGATGGCGTACATTCTCCTGCTCAACCCGATCCTCCTCGGAGGCCCGGACGTCGAGAAGAACGTCCTCGGCTCCTCCGCCGTCATCACGGCGACCGCGCTCGCGGCGGCGGTGACCACCCTGCTGATGGGCTTCATCGGCAAGGTGCCGCTCGTCCTCGCGGCCGGTCTCAGCGTCTCCGGTGTGCTCGCCACCCAGGTCGTGCCCCAGATGACCTGGCCGCAGGCCATGGCCATGTGCGTCGTCTACGGTCTGGTGATCTGCCTCCTGGTGGTCACCGGTCTCCGCGAGATGATCATGAACGCGATCCCCCTCGCGCTCAAGCACGGCATCACCATCGGCATCGGCCTCTTCATCGCGCTGATCGGCTTCAACAAGGCCGGCTTCGTCGGCGCGGGCCCGCAGTTCGGCCCCCCGATCACCATGGGATCCGGCGGTGAACTCGTCGGCTGGCCCGTGCTGATCTTCGCCGTCACCCTGCTCGCGATCTTCGCGCTCCAGGCCCGGAAGATCCCGGGCGCGATCCTCATCGGCATCGTCGCCGGCACGATCATCTCGCTGATCGTCAACGCGGTCGCCGACATCCCGGCCAAGGGCCCGGGCGCCTGGGCCAACGGCGCTCCCGAGCTCAAGGGCAGCGCGGTCTCCACCCCGGACTTCTCGCTCTTCGGCGACGTCGACTTCGGCGGCTGGGGCGACGTCGGCTACATCACCGTCGGCGTGATCGTCTTCACCCTGGTGCTCGCCGGCTTCTTCGACGCGATGGCCACCATCATCGGCGTCGGCACCGAGGCCAACCTGGCCGACGACAAGGGCCGCATGCCCGGCCTCTCCAAGGCGCTGTTCATCGACGGCGCGGGCGGCGCGATCGGCGGCGTCTCCGGCGCCTCCGGCCAGACCGTGTTCGTGGAGTCCGCCACCGGCGTCGGCGAAGGCGCCCGTACCGGCTTCTCCTCCGTCATCACCGGCCTGTTCTTCGCGGCCTGTCTCTTCTTCACGCCGCTCACCCAGATCGTGCCCCGCGAGGTCGGCTCCGCCGCCCTGGTCGTCATCGGCGCGATGATGATGATGAACGCCAAGCACGTGAACTGGGGCGACAGCTCCGTCGCCATCCCGGTCTTCCTGACCGTCGTGCTGATGCCGTTCACCTACAGCATCACCCCCGGTGTCGCCGCCGGCGTCATCGCCTACACCGTCATCAAGGTGGCGCAGGGCAAGGCCCGCGAGGTCGGCGCGTTCATGTGGTGCCTGACCGCGATCTTCATCGTGTTCTTCGCCCTTCACCCGATCGAGAGCTGGCTGGGCGTCAGCTGACGTCGTACCGTCGCCCTCCGCACACACCCAAGGAGACCGAAATGCTGGACATCGCCGAAGAGCTGCACCGGTGGGTCGAGCAGGGACGCACGTTCGCCGTCGCCACCGTCGTGGCGGTCGGCGGCAGCGCGCCCCGGCAGCCCGGAGCCGCCCTCGCCGTCGACAGCGAGGGCACGGCGATCGGCTCGGTCTCCGGCGGGTGTGTGGAGGGCGCGGTCTACGAGCTGTGTCAGCAGGCCATCGAGGACGGCCGGACCGTCGTCGAGCAGTTCGGCTACAGCGACGAGGACGCCTTCGCGGTCGGCCTGACCTGCGGCGGCATCATCGACATCCTCGTCACCCCGGTCCGCGGCGGGGTCTTCCCCGACGCGCTCGCGGCCGCCGCCACGGGGGAGGCGGCGGCCCTCGCCCGGATCGTCGGCGGGCCGGACGAGCTGCGGGGCACCGCACTCCTCGTCCGCCCCGACGGCTCGTACGAGGGAAGGCTCGGGGGCCACCCCGAGCTGGACCGCACCGCGGCGGGCGAGGCCCGCGCGATGCTCGACGCGGGCCGCACCGGCACCGTGGAGATCGGCGAGGACGGCAGCCGCTGCGGACAGCCGCTGACCCTCCTGGTCGAGTCCTCCGTCCCCGCCCCCCGCATGATCGTCTTCGGTGCCATCGACTTCGCCGCCGCCCTCGTACGGGTCGGCAAGTTCCTCGGCTACCACGTCACCGTCTGCGACGCGCGGCCCGTCTTCGCGACGCCGGCCCGCTTCCCCGAGGCCGACGAGATCGTCGTCGAGTGGCCCCACCGCTACCTGGAGTCCACGGAGGTCGACGGCCGCACCGTGCTGTGCGTCCTCACCCACGACGCCAAGTTCGACGTGCCCCTGATCAAGGCCGCCCTGAAGCTTCCCGTCGCGTACATCGGCGCGATGGGCTCCCGCCGCACCCACGAGGACCGCAACAAGCGCCTGCGTGAGGTCGGCGTCACCGAGCTCGAACTCGCCAGGCTGCGCTCCCCGATAGGCCTCGACCTCGGCGCGCGTACGCCGGAGGAGACCGCCCTGTCCATCGGCGCCGAGATCGTCGCCAACCGGCGCGGCGGCACTGGCGCCTCGCTCACCGGCGCGCACACCCCGATCCACCACGACGGCCCCCGGGAGCCCGACGGCCGCATAGGGTCCGTCGCCTAGGGAGCGAGTGGCGCGCTCAGTGCGCCTCGCGCCCCCGTACGGTCGACGCCCAGGCGGGCTCCTCCTCGGGCGCCTCCGCCTCGGCCCGCCGCCCGCCCCGGGCGAAGAAGTCGGCGAGCGGCAGGATCGCCGCGCCGACCGTCACCGCGTCGGGGCCGAGCGTGCCCATCGCGATGTCGACCCGGGCCGCCGGATACGCGAGCGCGTACTCCCGCGCGTAGCCCTTCACCGTCTCCAGGAAGCGGGCGCCGAGCTGGAGGCCCGCCCAGCCGCCGACGAGGATGCGCTCGGGCTGGAAGAGGTTGATCAGATCGCCGAAGCCGGCGCCCAGGTACTCGGCGGTCTCCTCCAGGACGGCGAGCGCCGTCGCGTCGGGCGTCCGCCCCGCGTCCGCGGGGTACGCGGCGGCCAGCATCGCCGTCAGCGCGGTCTCCTCGTCCGCGCCGGCCGGTGCCGCCCCGCCCGCCTCGCGCCACCGCTCCAGGAGCGCCTCCGCGCCCGCGTACGCCTCCAGGCAGCCCCGGGAGCCGCAGCGGCAGCGGCGCCCCCGGACGCGCACCGTCAGATGACCCCATTCGAGCGCCCGGCCGGGACCCATCGGGTCCGTGACGACACAGGCGCCGACGCCGGAGCCGAAGAGCACGACCACGGCACTGCGCGCGCCCCGGCCGGCCCCGAACCACATCTCGGCCTGGCCGAGCGTCTTGGCGCCGTTGTCGATCCGGTACGGGACGGAGGCCGGCAGCTCCACGGCCTCGCGCAGGAGCCGCTCCAGCGGGACGGCGTCCCAGCCGATGGTCTGGCCGTGCACGACGGCGCCGTCCTCGGCGGTACGGGCCACGATGCCGGGCACGCCGACGCCGACGCCGAGGAGCCGCTCGGCGGGGACGTCCGCCGTCCGCAGCACCTCCGCGATGCCGTCGCGGACGAGGCCGACGACGAGCCCGACCTCGTACCGGTCGTGCGGGTCGGCGGTGTCGACCGCCAACGGGCGCTCCGCGCGGGCGAGTTCGGTGAGCGTGAGGTCGAACAGCTCGACCCGGACCCGGGTCTCGCCGACGTCGACGCCGATCATGCAGCCGCTGCCGGGGGTGACCCGCAGCAGGGTGCGGGGCCGTCCGCCGGCCGAGTCGACGCTGCCGGCCTCCTCGACGAGGCCCTCCGCGACGAGTTCGCCGACCACGTTGCTGACCGAGCCCGAGCTCAGTCCGGTCGCGGGCCCCAGCGAGAAACGGCTCATCGGCCCGTCGAAGTACAGGCGGTGGAGGACGGCGGTGCGGTTCTCGCGTCGCAGGTCACGTACCGTGCGGCCGTTCCGCGTGGTCACTGGGCCCCCAGGTGAAGTAGTCCTGACCGAAACATACCGCTGTCGGGACTCCGGGGGCGATTTCTCTTGAGGTTTAACGCATGGGCTGAATTAAGTGGCGCGGGGCTATGGGGCGCCCAGCAGCGTCCGGAGGTGGGCGCAGGCCTCCGCCTCCGTCTCGTGCGTGGCGACGGGCTCGTGGACCCCGCGCTCGTACACCCCGGTCTCCCACGCCGCCGTGCCGCCACCGGCCCCGCCCGGCCGCGTCCGCAGATAGACGAAGTCGGGCGGGGTGGGCGCCGGTTCGTGGACGCCCTCGATCCAGTAGTACGCCGCGGGCACCCCGGCCTCCCGGAGTGCCCGTTCCAGCGCGCGGCGGTCGGTCACGCGGGGACGCGCACCAGATAGCCGTTGTCGAGCAGCCACTTGACGCTGAGGCGCTGCCCCTCGCCCGGGTTCAGGAAGGCCGGGTCCAGCTTGATCTGACGGCCGCCGCCGGGCTGCTCGAACCAGGGCGCGATGGAGCCCTCCCAGACCACGAACGACCGCGTCACCTCGTACAGGTGGTAGTCGCAGGGGAAGGCGGCGTCCCGGGTGTTGAGGTTCTGCGGGGGCAGCGCGCGCTTGGCGTAGTCGTCGCCGGCCGGGGCCAGGTAGGAGCCGAACTCCGAGCCGAAGCGGTCGAGGCGCTCGCCCTCCACCAGCAGCTCGGGCGCCTTGTCGACGGTGCCGTTGACCTCGCCGAAGCCGTCGTTCGGCGGGTACTTCCAGCTGCCGGTGTCGGCCGGGCCCTCCCAGTACTTCTTGAGGAAGTCGGCGGAGGAGAGCTTCCCGGTCCGGTGGTAGCGGTTGAGCAGCGGGCCCACCGGCTCCTGCCACTTCTTCGGCAGGAACTTCGGGCCCAGCCGCTTGTCGCCCTGGAACTCCCCGGTGCAGGGCTCCGGGGGAGCGGCGAGGGAGGTCGCCCCGGGCTGCTGCGCCGCGGGCGTCCCGGTCGGTGCGGCCTGCGCCGCGGGGGCCGCGGCGAGGGCGGCGGTCACGCCCATGGCGGCGAGGACGGCTCGGATCCTGAAGGCGGTACGGCTGCGCTCCACGCGGAGGTCTCCCTGGGGACGGAGTGGTCGGTTGCGCCGCACACAGTAATGGATCACCTGCGCAGAGTGATCGAACGTGGGCGTGAACCGGCCATGTCCGTGCGCCGGTGGGGGGTGGACCTTGCGGAGGCCGGTCGGGCCGTGCGGAGACCTTTCAGACCTTGCGGAGGCCGCTGAGGAGCAGCTCGGCCAGCTGCTCGTACGCCTCGGCATCGGCAAGGCCGGTCGCCGCGGCCACCTGGCGCCGCTGGATGCGGACCATCACCGAGGAGATGACGTCCGCCGCGAAGGTCACGTGCACCTCGCGGAAGACGCCCGCGCGCACGCCCTCCTCGATGAGCTGCTGGACCCGGCCGGCCGCCGCGCGCGTGTTGCGCTCGTACACCTCGGCCGCCGGCTCGAAGGCGGCGACGTCGTCGAAGAACTGCGGCGAGACCGGCGCCAGCTCGGCCGAGACGGCGCGCAGATAGGCGGCCAGCCGCTCGGCGGGGTCGGTCGCGGCGGCGAGGACCGCCTCGACCCGGGCCGTGGCACGGCGGAAGAAGTGCACGACGGCCGCCCGGACGAGCTGCTCCTTGCTGCCGGAGAGGCCGTACAGGGTGCGCTTCGAGCAGTGCAGGCGGGCGGCGAGGTCGTCGAGCGTCAGGCGGGCGAAGCCCTCGCCGACGAGCAGGGCGACGAGCTCCTCGAAGAGGGCGGAGCGGCGCGCCGCCCCGCGGCCCGTCAGTTTCGGGGCGTCGGGGGAGGAGGTCTCGATCACCCGGCCAGTATTCCAGGCCACTCTTCGGGCGGGCCTTGAGCCCCGGTGAGGGGTGAGGGCCCGCCCCGCCGGTCAGGGGTTACACCGGTGCCGTCCTGCCGCTACGCTAAGCGGTACTGCAGTACCTGCCCCAGTACCACTTTGCGCGCCGCTGGAGTCGCCATGGATGTCGACCGCCTGCTTCCCACCCCCGAAGCGGCGGACCTCATCGCCCTCACCCGGGAGATCGCCGACAAGGAGCTCTCTCCGCGGGTGAACGAGCACGAGGCCGCCGAGACCTATCCCGAAGGTCTCTTCACCACCCTCGGCGAGGCCGGGCTCCTCGGCCTCGCCTACCCCGAGGAGTACGGCGGCGGAGGCCAGCCGTACGAGGTCTACCTCCAGGTCCTGGAGGAGCTCGCCGCGCGCTGGGCGGCCGTCGCCGTCGCCACCAGCGTCCACACGCTGGCCTGCCACCCCGTCCACACCTTCGGCACGGCGGAGCAGAAGGAGAGCTGGCTGCCCGCGATGCTGGAAGGCCGGGCCATCGGCGGCTACAGCCTCTCCGAACCGCAGGCCGGCTCGGACGCGGCCGCCCTGTCCTGCAAGGCCGAGCTCGAGGACGACGGCAGCGCCTATCGCGTGACCGGCACCAAGGCCTGGATCACCCACGGCGGCAAGGCCGACTTCTACGCCCTCTTCGCCCGGACCGCCCCCGGCGGCCGCGGCATCTCCTGCTTCCTCGCCCCGGGCGCCACCGAAGGCCTGAGCTTCGGCCTGCCCGAGCGGAAGATGGGCCTCCAGGCGATCCCGACCACCTCCGCCTACTGGGACGGCGCCGTCCTCGACGTCGACCGGCGCATCGGGGACGAGGGCCAGGGCCTCCAGATCGCCTTCAGTGCCCTCGACAGCGGCCGCCTCGGCATCGCCGCCTGCGCGACGGGCCTCGCCCAGGCCGCGCTGGACGCCGCCGTCGACTACGCCAACGAGCGCAGCACCTTCGGCCGGCGGATCGTCGACCACCAGGGCCTCGGCTTCCTCCTCGCCGACATGGCCGCCTCGGTCGACGCGGCCCGCGCGACCTACCTGGACGCGGCCCGCCGCCGCGACCTCGGCCGCCCCTTCAGCCGCCAGGCCAGCGCGGCCAAGCTCATCGCCACCGACACGGCCATGAAGGTCACCACGGACGCCGTCCAGGTCCTCGGCGGCTACGGCTACACCCGCGACTTCCCGGTGGAGCGCTTCATGCGCGAGGCGAAGATCATGCAGATCTTCGAGGGGACGAACCAGATCCAGCGGCTGGTCATCAGCCGGGGCCTGGCGCGGCCCGAGTAGGGGACAAACGACGCGCGCTGCCGGTTGTCACTCCACCGTCGTGGCCGTCACCGTCGCGGCCTGGTGCAGGTCGATCAGCGTTCGCAGAGCGGGCGGCAGCCAGTTCGACGGGGTCTCGGTGTCGCCGGCGCCGATGCTCCGGAGGACCTCCGTGGGCGACGGGCGGCCCGCGGGATCGTGGTCGAGGCAGGCGGTCGCGACGGAGGCGAGATCCGAGGGCAGGAACCGCAGCGCGCCGGCCAGGGGCGTGCCCTCGGCGTATCGCGCCGCGCCACCGGCGTGGCACAGCACCATGCCGAAGGCGTACATGTCCACGGCGGCGGTCAGCGGGGCGCCGGTCAGCTGCTCGGGGGCGAGGAACCCGCGTGTGCCGACGACCACGTCGGCACTCGTCAGCGCGGTCGCCTCCGCGCCGCGCGCGATGCCGAAGTCGATCACGCGGGGGCCGGCGGACGAGACGAGGATGTTGCCGGGCTTGAGGTCCCGGTGGACGATGCCGCACGCGTGGATGGCTTCGAGGGCCTCGGCGACGCCGAGGGCCAGGGCGCGCAGGGTGAGCGCGGACAGCGGTCCGTGTATCTCCAGTACCTCGTGGAGGGACGGGCCGGGAATGTACTCCGTGACGAGCCACGGCCTGGTGTCCTCGGGCCCCGCGTCGACGACCGGCGCGGTGTGGAAGCCGCTGACCCTGCGGGCGGCGTCGACCTCTCGGGCGAACCGGCGCCGGAAGGACGGATCGTTGACGAGCTCCTCGCGCACCACCTTCACGGCGACCTGCCGGGCACCGGGAGACAGGCCGAGGTAGACCGTGCCCATGCCGCCCTCGCCCAGCCGGGCCGTCAACCGGTACCGGCCGACCTGCCGGGGGTCGTCCCCGCGCAACGGCTCGTGGGTGAACGGGACCGCGAGGGGCGCGTGCGGACGCAGCGCGGAACGCGCCTGCGCCGGGAGCGGCGGCGCGTCGTCGGCCTCGGCCTGCCGGTGGATCCTCGCCACCTCGACCTCGGCCTCCGCCCTCAGGATCGCAGACTGCTTCTCGGTCTCGGCGGCGAGGATCTTGGAGTGCCGTCGCGGCGCGCTTGTCGCGCTCGGCGCGCATCTGCTTCTCCATCGAGTCCTGGATGGAGGTCGGCGGCTCGATCGCCTTGAGCTCGACGCGGTTGACGAGGATGCCCCACTTGCCGGTCGCCGATTCGAGGACGCCGAGCAGCGTCGCGTTGATGTCCACGCGGGAGGCGAGGGTCCGCTCCAAGTCCATGCCGCCGACGACGGCCCGCAGGGTCGTGACCGTGAGCTGCTCGATCGCCTGGATGTAGCTGGCGACCTCGTAGGTCGCGGCCCGGGCGTCGGTCACCCGGTAGTAGATGACCGAGTCGATGTTGACGACGAGGTTGTCCAGGGTGGTCACCGGCTGCGGCGGGAACGGGACGACCTGCTCGCGCAGATCGACCCGAGCCCGGATCCGGTCGAACGGCGGGAACACGATGTTGAGTCCGGGACGCAGCAGGCGACGGTGACGTCCGTGGCGCTCGACGACGGCCACCGTCGCCTCCGGGACGATCCGTACGGCCCAGGCGAGTTCCGCCAGGACGAGCACTCCCGCCACCAGCCCCAACAGCGTTATGACGTTCAACGGTCCACTCCCCCTCGGCCTTGCGCGTCAGCCGGCACAGTCTCACAGAACTGGCCTGTAGGACACAGGAGTTAGGGGAGGAACGGGTCGGCGGGCAGGGCTCCGGTCTACTTGCCGAGGCTGGCGACGCCGGCCTGGGCGAACTTCTCGTCGAGGTCGCCGGAGGGGGCGCCGGCGACGCCGATGCCGGCGATGGGGGCGCCCTTGGCGGTGACGGGGGCGCCGCCGCCGAGGAAGAGGGTGCCGGGGATGTCCTTGAGGGTGGGCGCGTTGGTGAGGCGCTTGGCGAGCTCGGAGGTGGGGGCGTTCCAGGAGACGGCCGTGTACGCCTTCTTCTGGGCGGCCTCGTCGATGGTGTTGCCGTTGCGGTCGACGACGGCGACGGAGACGCGCTGGTTCTCCTTCTCGGCGGCGTCGAGGGTCGCCTGGGCGGCCTTCGTCGCGGCCKCGATCGTCAGGTGCGTCGAGCGTGTCGTGTTCTTGTTCTTCGCGTCGGCCTTGGCGGCGGCCGCGGCCGGCGCCGCCGTCGTGTCCTCGTCGGTGGCGCTGGCGGAGTAGGCACCGAAGCCGCCGAGCGCGATGGCCGCGGCGAGCGCGCCGCCGGTCACGACACGGGTGCGCGAGGAGGCCTTCTTCACGTGCTTCATGGGGTCTGCTCCAGTGAACTCGGGGTATTGCGCGGGCCGTCGGGTGGACGGCCCCCGCTCTCCCTTCCATCCTGGGGTCGTTCCGCACGCCGACCCGTCGGCGGCCCGGCTGCACCCGCGGGGCGCAACGGTGGACCCCGGGGTCAGCCGATCGGATGACCCCGCACCGTCTCGTCGTCCTCCATGGCCAGTTCGGCGAAGGCCTCGGCCGCCGCGCTCCGGTAGCCGCCGGAGCGGCGCAGGAGGGCGACGCCGCGGGACGGGAGCGCGGGGGAGAGCGGAACGGGCGTCAGATACGGGTGGTCCCGCGTGACGGCGTCGGGGAGGACCGTGGCCAGGTCCGTACGCCGGACGATCTCGGTGAGCGCGCTGACGGAGTTGGCCTCCACCGCGATCCGGGGCCGGACCCGGTGCTCTGCCACGTACGCGTCGACGTGTCGCCGGGTCGCGAAGTCGCCGCTCAGCAGGGCCAAATGATGGGGCATCAGGTCGGCGATGGGCAGCGGCTCGGTGCGGCCGGCGTACGGGTGGGCGGGGCCGACGACGAGTCCGAGGGTCTCCGTGAACAGCTCAGCGGCCTCGATGCCCGGCAGGTGGACGCCGTCGAAGGCGATGCCGAGATCCAGGCGGTCGGCGAGGAGTTCGGCCTCGACGCGGTCCTGCGGCAGCTCCCGCACCTCCACCGTGATGCCGGGGTTGCGCGTGTGGAACGCGGCGACGAGCGGGCCCGTGAGGTAGGCCGTGAAGGTGGGGGTGACCGCGAGCCGCAGCTGGCCGCGCGAGAGGTCCCGTACGTCGAGCACCGCCCGCTCACCCGCCGCCAGGTCCCGGAGCGCACCCCGGGCGTACCGCGCGTAGGCCTCCCCGGCGTCCGTGAGGCGCACGGTCCGGCCGGTGCGGTCCAGGAGCTGGGCCCCGAGGGCCTTCTCCAGCTGCTTGATCTGCTGCGACAGCGTGGGCTGGGCGATGCGGAGCTCCTCGGCGGCACGGGTGAAATTGGCGTGCTCGGCGACGGCGAGGAGATAGCGGAGGTGGCGGAGTTCCGGCTGCATGAGACGACTCTAGACCAGGTATAGATCTCATCTATGGCAGAGATCGATGACCGGTCTTGGACGCTATAGCTCCTGGTCGTGCAGGGTGAAGGCATGCCTCATCTCGCCGAGGGAATCGACCGCTTCCAGCGGGAGGTCTTCCCTGCCAAGGCCGGGCTCTTCGCCCGCCTGGCCACCGTCCACCGCCCCCGAACCCTCTTCATCGGCTGCTCCGACGCCCGCGTCGTCCCCGAGCTGATCACCCAGACCGACCCGGGTGAGCTCTTCGTCATCCGCACCGCGGGCAATCTCGTCCCCGCCCACACCCCGGGCGGCGACGCGGTCTCCGCCGGCGTCGAGTACGCCGTCGCGGTCCTCGGCGTGCGGGACGTCATCGTCTGCGGGCACTCCGCCTGCGGCGCGATGACCGCGCTCGCCGAGGGCCACGACCTCGGCTCCGCGCCCGCCGTCGCCGGCTGGCTGCGGCACGCGGACGCCTCCCTGGCCCGCACCGCCGCGACCGGACGCGAGGGGGACGTGGCCGCCCTGGTGCGCGAGAACGTCGCCGCCCAGCTGGCGAACCTCGCCACCCACCCCTCGGTCGCCCGCGCGCTGGCCGAGGGAGACGTACGGCTGCACGGCTGGGTCTTCGACATCGCGGCGGGCTCCGTCGAGGAGCTCGACACCGTCGCCCGCCCCGCCGTCGTCGCAGCCTGACCCCCGAAAACCCCCCACAGCCCGATCCGCAATCCATCACAGACCTATCCGCAACCCCCCACAGGAAAGAAGGAGTGCCTCTCATGGTGCACGCCCAGTTCGACCCCACCGCCCGCCGCGAGCTCGCCATCGCCGCCGTCGAGGCCAAGACCGTCAAGGACCTGACCTGGCAGCAGATCGCGGACGCCGCCGGCTTCTCCGTCGCCTTCACCACCGCCGCCGTGCTCGGCCAGCACGCCCTGCCGGAGCCCGCCGCGCGGGCGGTCGCCGATCTCCTCGGCCTCGACGAGGACGCGGTCCGGCTGCTGCGCACGATCCCCACCCGGGGATCGATCGACGGCGGCATCCCGACCGACCCGACGATCTACCGCTTCTACGAGATGCTCCAGGTGTACGGAACCACCCTCAAGGCCCTCGTCCACGAGGAGTTCGGCGACGGCATCATCTCCGCGATCAACTTCAAGCTCGACGTCAAGAAGGTCGCCGACCCCGAGGGCGGTGAGCGCGCCGTCATCACGCTCGACGGCAAGTACCTCCCGACCAAGCCCTTCTGACGGATGCTCAGGGCGAGGGGGAAGGAGCCCTCGCACCCAGCAGGGCCAGGGAGTTCGCCCACAGGACGTCGAAGCGCCCCACGTCGTCGTACAGCTTGGCGAAGAGGACCTGGCCCTCCAGCTGGGCCACGAGGGCGCGCGCGGCCCCGTGGGCGTCGGCGACGGTGACCTCGCCGCGCCCGCGGGCCTCGGCGACGGTCTCCGCCACCAGGGCGACCTGCTCGTCGAAGATCTCCCGCAGGCGCTCGCGCACGGTCGCCGTGCCGGTGCTCATCTCCAGGGCCAGGTTCCCGAGGAGGCAGCCCGTGACGGTGCCGCATCTCCGCTGCCCGGCACGCAGCTCGTCCGCGGTGGAGTCGTAGAGCCTCCGCAGCCCCTGGAGCGGCGGGACGTCCCGGTCCAGGGCGCGGGTCCACTCGGCGCGCTGCGCGGTCCAGTGCTCGTCGATGACCGCGAGGGCCAGCTCCTCCTTGGAGGCGAAGAAGTAGTAGAAGCTGCCCTTCGGGACCCCGGCCGCCTTGCAGATCTCCGCCACACCCAGGGCGGAGTAGCCGCGCGGCAGCATCAGCGTCTTCGCGGCGGTCAGGATGCGCTCCCGCGCGTCACTCGTTCGCCCCATGGCGGAAGTGTACGACCGGTCGACTACCGCCCGGGGATGTCCCGCTTCCGCTTCCGGGGGCGCTGCCTGCGGTTCTATGGTGGGCGGCGCAAGATCGCGCGGACCGCGCGATCTCTTCGCGGGCACGCGCCCGATCCGGCGGCCAACCCGGCGGCAGGGTCCCACCCGCACGACACGAACGAGGAGTTCCATGGACATCGCCGGCTCCGCCGCTCTCGTCACCGGCGCCGCCTCCGGCCTCGGCGCCGCCACGGCCGCCGCGCTCGCCGCCCGTGGCGCCACCGTCTACGGCCTCGACCTGGACAAGGCCGTCGCGGCCGCCGGGCCGCTGCCCGACGGCGTCCGCCTGCTCGCCGCCGACGTCACCGACGAGGACCAGGTGCGCGAGGCCCTGGCCGCGATCGACGCCGACGGCACAGAGCTCCGGCTCGCCGTGAACTGCGCGGGCATCGCCCCCTCCGCCCGCATCCTGGGCCGCAAGGGCCCGCACGACCTCGACCTGTTCCGTACGGTCCTCAACGTCAACCTGCTCGGCACGTTCAACGTGATGCGGCTCSCCSCCGAGGCCATCGCCCGGCACGAGCCCGACGAGCACGGGCAGCGCGGCCTCGTCGTGAACACCGCCTCGATCGCCGCCTTCGAGGGCCAGGTCGGCCAGATCGCCTATGCCGCCTCCAAGGCGGGCGTCGCGGGCATGACCGTCACCGCCGCCCGCGACCTGGCGCAGTACGGCATCCGGGTCGTCACCGTCGCCCCCGGCATCGTCGACACCCCGATGATGGCCGGCTTCGGCGAGGAGGTCAGGGCGGGTCTCGCGGCGAGCGTCACCTTCCCGCAGCGCCTCGCGCGCCCGGAGGAGTACGCCCGGCTCGTCACGATGATCGTCGAGCACGACTACCTCAACGGGGAGACCATCCGGATGGACGGCGCCCTGCGCATGGCCCCGCGCTGAGCCTGCGTACCCTCGATGCAGCACTCGGTGCCGGATTTTCCCGGCACCAAGTGCCGCATCGGCCGGTCCGAGTGTTAGGTTCGGGCCATGGGAACAGCCTCGACGAACACCCCGAAGCCCGCGATGCGGGACTCCCTCATCGCCGCGGCCTTCCAGCTCTTCCTCGAGCGCGGCTACGAACAGACCACCGTCGACGACATCGTCACGCTCGCGGGCGTCGGCCGCCGCTCCTTCTTCCGGTACTTCCCGTCGAAGGAGGACGTGGTCTTCCCCGACCACGAGCAGTGCCTCGCCGACATGACCCGCTTCCTCGCCGCGAGCGCCGACGCCGACGACCCGATCGTGCGCGTCTGCGACGCCGCCCGGCTCGTCATGCGGATGTACGCCGAGAACCCCACCTTCTCCGTCCAGCGCTACCGGCTCACCCGCGAGGTGACCGGGCTGCGGACGTACGAGCTCTCGGTCGTCTGGCGGTACGAGAAGACCCTCGGCGACTATCTGCGCACCCGCTGGGCCGACCGCAGGGACGGCACCCTGCGCGCCAACGTGGTCGCGGCGGCCGTCGTCGCCGCCCACAACCACGCCCTGCGCCACTGGCTGCGCTCCGGAGGCGAGGGCGACCCGCTGGCGGAGGTCGACCGCGCCCTGGAGTTCGTCCGCGCCACCTGGAGCCCGGACGCGGTCGCGGACGCGCCGGCGGAGGAGACGGAGGACGTCGTCGTGGTCATCACCAAGCGGTCCACTCCCATGTGGCGCGTGGTGCGCGAGGTGGAGTCGAGCCTCGGTGAGAGCTGAGGGGTGGTGCCGAGAACCCTCGGGGTTCTCGGTATCTCGAATTGAGGGAACTCAGGTCTTTATTTGATGGCACTCAGTGCCATATCTTTGCCCTGCACGGTCGAGCCGCCGAGTGCAAGGAGAAGGCATCGTGTTCCACACGGGACTGAGGAGCGGGACCGCCGTCCAGGTGGAGGAGTCGGCCCCCGACTCCGAGCTCTACTTCCAGCGCTGCCGCTGGTGCCACACCACGACGTTCCAGCGCCTGCTCTGTCCGACCTGCGGGTCGACGGACCTCTCGCCCGAACTGAGCGGGGGCGAGGGCGTGATCTCCGTACGGCGCGGGGTCGCCGCGGCCGACGCCGACCTCTGGCCGGTCTACATGGCGGAGGGCTTCGTGGTCCGCTGCCGCGTCGACGGGCCGCTGCACGCGGTGCGCCCGGGAGTCCGGGTCAAGCTCTCCTCGGGCGTCGGCGTGACCGGTCGCAGGCCGGTCGTGCGGCTCTGCGAGGAGGTCCCGCTCGACGGCTGGCGGGTGAGTGGCACAGAGTGCCACTCACCCGCCCCTTACCGTTGGGTGACGAGGACGGTCAGCGGGCGCCGATCTCGTCCGTCAGCTGCGGCAGTACCTCGAAGAGGTCGCCGACCACGCCGTAGTCCACGAGGTCGAAGATCGGGGCCTCGGGGTCCTTGTTGACGGCGACGATCGTCTTCGACGTCTGCATGCCGGCCCGGTGCTGGATCGCGCCGGAGATGCCCGCCGCGACGTACAGCTGCGGCGAGACCTGCTTGCCGGTCTGGCCGACCTGGTTGGAGTGCGGGTACCAGCCCGCGTCCACGGCGGCGCGCGAGGCGCCGACGGCCGCGCCGAGCGAGTCGGCCAGCTTCTCGACGACCGCGAAGCCCTCGGCCGCGCCGACGCCGCGGCCACCGGAGACCACGATCGCGGACTCGGTGAGCTCGGGGCGGCCGGTGGAGACGCGCGGGGTGCGCGCGACGACCTTCGCGGCGTTGCCGGTGAAGGTGACGGCGACGTTCTCGACCGTGCCGGCGGCCGGGGCGGCCTCCGGGGCGGCGGAGTTCGGCTTGACGGTGATGACCGGGACGCCGTGCGAGACCGTCGAGCGCACCTGGTACGAGGCGGCGAAGACGGACTGCGTGGCGACCGGGCCGTTCTCGCCGGCCTCCAGCTCCACGGCGTCGGTGATCAGACCGGAGCCGAGGCGCAGCGCGACGCGGGCGGCGATCTCCTTGCCCTCGCCGGAGGAGGTCACCAGGACGGCGGCGGCCCCCTTCTCCTTCGCGAGCTGGGTCAGCGCGTCGACCTTCGGGACGACCAGCTGGTCGGTGAACTCGGCGCCGTCCGCGACGTACACGGTGGCGGCGCCGTACTCGCCGGCCGTGGCGGCGATGGAGGCCGTGGCCTCGCCGGCGCCGAGGACGACCGCCGAGGGCTCGCCGATGCGGCGGGCCAGGGTGAGGAGTTCGAGGGCCGGCTTGCGGACCGCACCGTCGGCGTGGTCCACGAGAACCAGGATCTCAGCCATGATTCATTGCTCCTGAGTGGGTGTCTGGCTGACGGTGGGTCAGATGAACTTCTGGGTGGCGAGGAAGGCGGCGAGCTGCTTGCCGCCGTCGCCCTCGTCCGTGACGATCGTGCCCTGCGTACGGGCCGGACGCGCGGCCACCGCGTCGACGAGGGTCCAGGAGCCGGCGAGGCCCACCTCGTCGGCGTCGATGTCCAGGTCGTCCAGGTCCAGCTCCTCGACCGGCTTCTTCTTGGCGGCCATGATCCCCTTGAAGGAGGGGTAACGGGCCTCGCCGGACTGGTCGGTGACCGAGACGACGGCCGGCAGCGGGGCCTCCAGGAGCTCGGTGGCGGAGTCGCCGTCGCGGCGGCCCTTCACCAGCTCGCCCTCGACGGAGAGCTCCGACAGGAGGGTGACCTGCGGGACGTTCAGCCGCTCGGCCAGCAGGGCCGGCAGGACGCCCATGGTGCCGTCGGTCGAGGCCATGCCGCAGACGACCAGGTCGAAGCCGGTCTTCTCCAGGGCCTTGGCCAGGATCGCGGAGGTGGCGATGACGTCGGAGCCGTGGATGTCCTCGTCGTTGACGTGGACGGCCTTGTCGGCACCCATCGACAGCGCCTTGCGCAGCGCGTCCTTGGCGTCGTCCGGGCCCACGGTCACGACGGTGACCTCGGCGTCGTCGGACTCCTCGGAGATGCGCAGAGCCTGCTCGACCGCGTACTCGTCCAGCTCCGAGAGCAGGCCGTCGACGGCCTCGCGGTCGGTCGTCAGGTCGTCGGCGAAACCGCGGTCGCCGGTCGCGTCGGGGACGTACTTCACACAGACAGCGATCTTCAGGGTCACGGCCTGTCTCCTTTCGAAAAGGCTGGTGGTTACGGGAGGTTGCGGGCCATGACGATGCGCTGGACCTGGTTGGTGCCTTCGTAGATCTGCGTGATCTTGGCGTCGCGCATCATGCGCTCGACGGGGTAGTCACGGGTGTAGCCGTAGCCGCCGAGGAGCTGGACGGCGTCGATGGTGACCTCCATGGCGACGTCGGAGGCGAAGCACTTGGCCGCGGCGCCGAAGAAGGTCAGGTCGCCGTCGACGCGCTCGCTCTTCGCCGCGGCGGCGTAGGTGAGCTGGCGGGCGGCCTCGAGCTTCATGGCCATGTCGGCGAGCATGAACTGCACGCCCTGGAAGTCGGCGATCGGCTTGCCGAACTGCTTGCGCTCCTTGACGTAGCCCTTGGCGTAGTCGAGGGCGCCCTGGGCGATGCCGATGGCCTGCGCCGCGATGGTGACGCGGGTGTGGTCGAGGGTCTTCATCGCGGTGGCGAAGCCGGTGCCCTCGGCGCCGATCATGCGGTCCGCGGGGATGCGGACGTTGTCGAAGTAGACCTCGCGGGTCGGGGAGCCCTTGATGCCGAGCTTCTTCTCCGGCGCGCCGAAGGAGACGCCCTCGTCGGACTTCTCCACGACGAAGGCGCTGATGCCCTTGGAGCGCTTCTCGGGGTCGGTGACGGCCATCACCGTGTAGTACTCGGACTCGCCGGCGTTGGTGATCCACCGCTTGACGCCGTTGAGGATCCAGAAGTCGCCGTCACGGACCGCACGGGTCTTCATGCCGGCCGCGTCGGAGCCCGCGTCGGGCTCGGACAGGGCGTACGAGAACATCGCGTCGCCCTTGGCCAGCGGGCCCAGGTACTTCGCCTTCAGCTCCTCGGAGCCGGACAGGATCACGGGCAGGGAGCCCAGCTTGTTCACGGCCGGGATCAGGGAGGAGCTGCCGCACACGCGCGCGACCTCCTCGATCACGATCACGGTCGCCAGCGCGTCGGCGCCCGCGCCGCCGTACGCCTCGGGGACGTGCACGGCGTGCAGGTCGTTGGCGACCAGCGCGTCCAGCGCCTCCTGCGGGAACCGGCCCTCCTCGTCCACCGCCGCGGCGAACGGCGCGATCTTCGCCTCCGCCAGCGCACGCACCGACTCCCGGAGCATGTCGTGCTCCTCGGAGGGCCGATACAGGTCGAAGTCCTTGCCCATGATGTGGAGCTCCCCTAGACGCTTGGCCGCGTGTGGCCGTGATGAACGCTTGTGGCACTGAGTACCCTCAGCAAAACACACTCAGTGCCACGATGCCAGAGCGCCCCGACGCTGTTCCGCGTCGGGGCGCTCAGAGGACCGGTCGGTCGGTTTTATTGGCGGGGCGTGTCGGCGAGCTGGTCCTGTTCCCGGCGGAGCAGGATCGCGTCGTACTCGGCACCGAGTGTCACGGCGCGCTCCGCGGTCAGCTCGAGACTGGTCAGAAGCGCCGGCGTACAGACGCTCGGCATGTAGTGCTGGAGCAGGACCGACACCCGGTGAGCCAGGTCCTGGCGATCGCACATGACCTGGGACATCGCCTGGACTCCCGAGAAGGCGCCCGAGAACAGTGTGGCCGAGTCCGTCACGTTCACATGGACCAGGAGCTCCCCCCGCGCCTTCGCGACCGTCAGAATGTCCGACAGGTGATCGATCCATGCCTGGAACGGGGCGACCCGGTCGATGCTGGTGGCGCCGCTGTCCAGGGCCAGGGCGACGCTCGCGCGCACCACGGGGTCACGCTGCAGCCGGTGGGTGAGCAGGAAGGCCTGGTCCGCCAGCTCCTGGATCTTGATCGCCGGCGGGGTCAGCGGTACGTCGAGCATCTGGGCGTCGAGCACGCCGAGGGCGAGGTCTTCCTTGGAAGCGAAATGGAAGTACAGCGCTCCCTTGGTCACCCCGGCGCGCACCAGGATCTCCCCGATGGTCGTGCGCTCGTATCCACGCTCCGCGAAAACGGTCGCGGCCGAATTCAGGATCGCCCGTCGGGTTCTGATTGCACGCGCTTGTTGTGCCAAGGCGGCGCCTCCTGCTGTCTCGCTGTCTGTGCTCACCGTGTGACGTGACGCATTGAAAAGAAAACCGGGCTGTACGTATTCTAGGCTGGGTGGAAAATCCGCCCAGGAGCGTGGGGACGCGAGGGGGAACCATGAGTCAGAGCGATGGGGGAGCGGTGGCACACGTCCCCGGAGAGTTCGTGCACCGAGCCGATCCCGCGGACATCATCCCCACGGGCTGGACGCAGCTGCGGGAGAACCGGTTCTCCGTCTCCGCCAGCTGGCCTGCCGCGCATCCCTTCTTCTCCCCGGTGGCAGGGGACCGGCACGACCCCGTACTGGTGGCCGAGACGATACGTCAGGTCACCATGCTCGTCGCTCATGCCGAATTGGGGGTACCCGCGGACGATCAGTTCGTCATGTGGAACCTCTCCTACAGTGTCGACGCCGACGCGCTGGCGGTCGACGGCCGCGCCTCGGACGTCAGCATCGACGTCGTCGTCTCCGACGTGAAGAGCAGTGGCAACCGGCTCCGGAGCCTGCGGACCACCATGGTGCTCACCTGCGAAGGCCGCCTGCTCGGTACCGGCGGCGCCGTGACCAGCTGCACCTCCGCCCCGGCGTACCGCCGCATCCGGGGCGAGCGGATGGCCGCGCTCGGCCGACCGGTCCCGCTGATACCGGGAGTCGCCCCGCACCTGGTCGGCCGAGAGGACTCCAAGGATGTCGTCCTCGCCCCGGGCACCGGACCGGGCCAGTGGCAGCTGCGGATCAACACGGACCACGCCACCCTCTTCCGCCGCCCGAACGACCACGTACCGGGAATGCTCCTCCTGGAGGCCGCCCGGCAGGCGGCGACGATGGTGCTCGGGAGCGGCGCGTACCTCCCCAAGGTCATGGACGTCGCCTTCGCGCGCTACGCGGAACTCGACAGCCCCTGCTGGATCGAGGCCGAGATCGCGCCCACCTCCGACCCTTCGGTGACCACCGTCCGGGTCGAGGGCCGTCAGGACGACCGGTCCGTCTTCTCCTGCACGCTGACGTCCCCGTCCGTATCCCCCTCCGCATCCCCGTCCGCCTCCCCGTCCCGGGACCTGGCGGTGGCCGGAGGCAGCCTCGACAGCCGCCTGGCGGGCTGAACCGGACAAGGAAGGCCCGCGAACCATGGCCCCTCGCGTTCTGATCACCGGGGCGACCGGATTCATCGGCCGGCGCGTGGCGGCGACGGCGGCGGCACGGGCGGACCTCGGACACCTCCGGCTGCTCGTCCGATCCGCCGTGGCCGGCGTCACGGCGGGGGAGGAGCCCAAGGCGTACGGCGGTCCCCCGACCGAGACCGTCACCGGCGACCTCCGCGACCCCGACTCCCTGCGCCGGGCCTGCGAAGGGGTCGACGTACTGATCCACTGCGCGTCGGCGATCGGCGGGGACGAGGAGCTGCTCCACGCGGTCAACGACGACGGGACGCGGGCGCTGGTCGACGCGGCCGTACGCGCCGGGGTGACCCGGATCGTCGCCCTGAGCACCGCCTCCGTCCACGGTCGCGGCCCCTTCCGCGCCGCCGCCCCCGGCACCCTGCCGCTCGCGCCCGGCTCGGCGACCAGCCGCACCCGGGCGGCGGGCGAGCGGTACGTGAGCGACGCGGGCGGGGCCGTCCTGCGACCCCACCTCGTGTACGGGGCGGGTGACCGGCAGCTGATCCCCGGCCTGGTCCGGCTGCTCGCGGCCCTGCCCGGCCCGCTCGACGCCGGCGCCTCGCTGCACTCCGTGATCGACGTGGACAGCTTGGCGGGCGTGCTGCTGGGCGCGGCGCTCTCGCCGCGTACGGAGGCGGGCCCGTACTACGTCAACCATCCCGAACCGGTGCCGGTGGCGGAGCTCCTCGCGCCCTGTGAGGAGCTCCTGCTTGCGGGGACGGACCGGCCCCGGGCCGGGGCGGTGGATCTGGCCGAGGCGTACGACCTGCTCGCGGGCCACCCCTTCGGCCGCCACCACCTCGCCATGCTCGCCACCGACCACTGGTTCGCCGACGACCGCCCGTGGCGGGACCTCGGCTGTGCGCCGGGTCCGGGATTCACCGCGGGATTCCCGGCCCGCGCGTCGTGGTACCGGGATCTCCTCGCCGGCGGGTGAACCGTCGGGCCGACGCCCTCCCCGAGGGGTGGCGTCGGGTCCTCACCCCACCGGGGCGAGCGAGCGGGTGATCACGGCCGCCGTCCCCGCCGGTTCCAGGTCCGCGAGGGCCTCGGGAGCCGTGAGGGTCGGCAGCAGAGTCCGCCACAGGCCGGTGACGGTGTGGGGGGAGAGCCACTCGCCGTTGTCCTGACACAGGGTCACCAGGCCGACGGTGGCGGCGACGATCGTGCGGGCGAGGTCCTGCTGACGGCCTGTGCCGGCGGCGAGGAGGCCCTCGTCGGCCGCCTCCGCGAGCCGTTGCTGGACGCAGCTCTGCCATTCCTGGCGCAGATTGAGCTCCGTACGGCAGTCGTTCGCGCAGCTGAGCCGGAAGCCCGCCCGTACGACGATGTCCTCGCGGAACAGGCGGGCGATCGCGTGCGTGGTGTCCGTGAGGTTCTGCAGGGCGTTCGACCGGTGGCGGTAGGCGATCCGGGCGGTCCGCCGCAGGGTCGTGCAGGCCGCGTCCTCGACGGCCTCGGCGATCGCCGCCTTGTTCTCGAAGTGGAAGTGGAGCGCCCCGGGACTGACGCCGGCTCCCAGGCTGATCGCGGACAGCGTGGCCATGGCGTAGCCGTGCAGGTCGAACTCTGCGGCCGCTGACCTGATCAGCGCGTCGCGGGTCCGTGTGCCCCGCTCTTGTTTGGTCACCAACGGCTCCCGTAGCACCATGCGTCGCAGCGGCACGGGTTTGCGCCCCGTCGCGCCGTACCACCCGACGTCCTTAAACCGACTGATTGGTATTCTACGAGCTTTCGTTGGGATCCAGGGCGCTTCGGTGTTGCCGGGTGTATCTACCCAAGAAGGCCGTGGACATGCGCTGTTCCGGGCCCGCGAGCGCGGTTGCTAACAAACCGTTGGGAAGGTTTGTTCGCGGATTCAGCGGCGCGGACGGGTCGTCACCACCACCGCGCCCGCGAGCAGTACCACGTTCTTCACGACGAACTCGCCCACCAGGGTGAGCAGCAGCGGGTTGGCGTGGGCGAAGGCCACGCCCGGCGTGAGGACGAGGACCGCGAAAGTGCCGCACAGATGGGCGACGAGCACCGGCAGGGCCACGGCCCGGAGGCGCCCGGACACCAGCCACAGGCCGAGCGCCACCTCGCCCCAGCCGAGCGCGGGCACGAACCACTCGCCCGCGGGGAACGGCAGGACGGCGACGACGAGCGCGGCCGCCGGGCTGTAGCCGATGACCTTGAGGACGCCGAACCAGACGAACACGCCGCCGAGACCGGCCCGGAGCATGGTCAGGCCGTGCGCGTGCAGCCGTGGCGCGATCCGCTCGAAGCGATCGCCGAGGGACGTCGGTACGGAGGGAGGGGAGGCGGTGGCGGTGGCGGAGGCCGGCGAGGCGGCGGGCGGGGGCGAAGGCTGCGTGGCGGGTGACGTCGGGACGGGGGTGGCGGGCGGTGTCACCTGGGGGGAAACGGTCATGCGCGGGCATCTCCAACACGAGTCGATGCGGGGCCGGCGGTGCCGGGCGGAGGAGGCCGGGGCCACCGTGCGGGCCTGGGCCGTGGGTGCCGTGCGGTGCCGAGTCGGGTGCGATCGGGCGGTGGACCGCTCGGATCGCGCCGAAATCACGGCAGGAGGGGCGGACGCCGTCGCCTCACGCTAACCACGTCCCGCACACCCCCGCATCGCCCATCGCTTCCTTGCATACCTGCGATGCAAGAAGTCGATCGACCGTTGCCGGACGCGATCAAATCTCGCCAGCCTGAGAACTGTTCGAGTTTGTGTTTGATCCGCAGCTTCGGACCGCGTCCGTCCGTTCCCGGCATCATGCGAAGGAATCCAGGGATGTCCCACAGATCCGCCGCCCCCGCTCCCGCACCCACCGAGACCGCCGCGGCCCGCGCGCCGCTCACCCGGCGCCGGGTGCTCACCACGTCCGCCGCCGCGGCCGGGGTGCTCGCCCTGCCCGGCTCGGCGGCATGGGCCGTCCCCACGAGCTTCGAGGCGGAGACCCGCACGGGCCGCCGCGCCCCCGGCGCCGTCACCGACCTCAGTGTCGTCATCCGCTGGAACCAGGCCGCGATGGACGCGATACTCGGCCGCTACCAGGCCGCCGGCAACCGCTTCGGCCCCGCCACCGTCAACGCCCGCGCCCTCGCGATCATCCACAACGCGATCTACGACGCCTGGGCGTGCTACGACCGCTGCGCCGTCGGCAGCCGCTTCGGTGGCTCCCTGCGCAGGCCCCGCGCCGAGCGGACCCTCGACAACAAGAACGAGGCGATCAGCTACGCGGCCCACCTCGCGCTGCTCGACCTGTACCCCGAGTACAAGGTCGCCATCGACTCGATGCTGCGCAGCCTCGGCCACGACCCCGAGCTCACCGACCCCCGCCGGAACAGCCCCGCGTGGATCGGCCGCCGCACCGCGCGGGCCGTCCTCGACTACCGGCACGGCGACGGCGCCAACCAGCTCGGCACCCCCGCGTACTCCGACACGACCGGCTACCAGGCCCGCAACGCCCCGCAGACCGCCGGCGCGTTCGACCCGTCGACGGTGACGGACCCGGCCCACTGGACCCCGCTGATCGTGAACGGCAAGACGCAGCGCTACCTCACCCCGCAGTTCGCGGTGATGAAGCCCTTCGCGCTGAGCCGCCCCGACCAGTTCACGGTGCCCGCCCCGCCCGCGTACCCCTCGGTCCGGATGACCGCGGCGATCGAGGAACTCCTCGACATCAGCGCCAATCTGACGGACGAACAGAAGGCGATCGCCGAGTTCTGGCTCAACGACGACGTCACCCCGCCCGGCGCCCAGCAGATGTGGGGACGGTACGTCTCCGCCCGCGACGGCTACGGCGTCGACGAGGACGCCCAGCTGTTCTTCGGCCTCAACATGGCCGAGTGCGACGCCGCCATCGGCTCCTGGGCGGTCAAGCTCGACTACGACTTCGCCCGCCCCTCGACCCTCATCCCGTACGACCGGCGCGGGCAGCAGATCCACTCCTGGGGCGGCCCCGGCCAGGGCACCGTCGCCATGGACGGCGTCGACTGGCAGGCGTACGTGGCCGTTCCGCCGTTCCCGGCGACCGTCTCCGGGCACAGCACCTTCTCCGGCGCGGCCGCCGAGTTCCTGCGCCGCTTCACCGGCTCGGACTCCTTCGGCGACTCGTACCGCTTCAAGGCCGGTGCCTCCACGGTCGAGCCCGGCCTCACCCCGCGCACCGACGTCGTCCTGCACTGGCCCACCTTCAGTGAGGCGGCCCGGCAGGCCGGCATCTCCCGCGTGTACGGCGGCATGCACTGGAGCTTCGACAACGAGCCCGGCATCGAGATGGGCCACAGCATCGGCAAGGTCGTGCACCGGCAGGCCATGCGGTACTTCACCGGCGCCCACCGCTGACAGCCCTGCCCCCGCCTCACCCCGGCGCCCCCGCGCCCGCCCCGCCCAGCCCCGCCAAGGAGAGAACACCGTGAGCAACCAGACCCAGACCCCCGCGGGTGCGGCGGCCCCGCCCGCCCGCAGCCGCTGGGCGGGCGGCGCCCCGCCCTTCCCCGGCGCCCGGCCGGCGGCCCTCGGCACCCTCGCCACCGTCGTGTCGCTGGTGATCCTGGTGGCCCTGGGCGAGGCCACCGGACACCTGCTGATGATCGCCCCGCTCGCGGCCACCGCGATGATCATCTGCAGCACGCCCGTCCTGCCCCCGGCGCAGCCCCGCGGAGTGATCCTCGGCCAGCTCGGCTCCGGCATCCTCGGCCTCGTCGCCGTCGCCCTGTTCGGCCGCTCCCTGTGGGTCGCCGCCGTGGCCGCCGGCCTCAGCGTCGCCGTCATGCTCCTCCTGCGCGCCGTCCACGCCCCGGCCGCCGCCACCGCCGTCCTCGCCGTCCTCCAGGACCCGGCGCCCGTCCGCTTCCTCGTCCTGCTCGCCGTCGGCAGCGTCCTCCTCGTGCTGGTGGGCCTGATCGCCTCGCGGCTCGGCGTCATCGGCAAGTACCCGGCGTACTGGTGGTGACGGCCGCCCGCCGCCCGTGAACCCCGTCCGACCCCCACGCACCTCCGCCTACCGACCCTCAACGGAGCGCACGTGAACCGAGACAGACTGCTCGTCAGCTGCGAGCAGATCATCGAAGGGCTGCGGAACCCCGCTGCCCGGGACGAGGGCACCGTCCTCGTCGAGATCACCGACGGCGGCAGCCGGGCGGGCCGGATCCCCGGCTCCGTCCGCCTCGACTGGACCGGTGACCTCCAGGACCCCGTACGCCGGGACGTCATCGGCCCCGAGGCCTTCGCCGAACTCCTCGGCCGGCACGGCATATCCGCCGACCACACCGTCGTCTTCCTCAGCGGCAACAACAACTGGTGGGCCGCCGCCGGATACTGGCAGTTCACGCTCTACGGCCACCGGGAGCTGCGCCTCCTCGACGGCGGACGGCTCCGCTGGGAGGCGCTCGGCGCCCCCCTCACCGACGAGGCGCCCGAGCGGTCCGCGGTCGCCTACCCCGTACCGTCCGTCGACGAGACGATCCGCGCCCGCCGCGAGGACATGCTCGACCACATCGGCCGCCACCAACTCCTCGACGTCCGCTCCCTGGAGGAGTACCTCGGGCAGAGCAACACCCCGCCCGGCGTCCCCGAGGACCTCGGCGTGCGCTGCGGCCACGCGCTCTCCGCCGAGCACATCCCCTGGCACACGGCCGTCCACCCCGACGGCACCTTCCGCGGCCAGGAGGAGCTCGCCCGCGCCTACGCGGCCGTCCGCACCGACGCCCCGACCGTCGTCTACTGTCGCGTCGGCTGGCGCTCCGCCCACAGCTGGTTCGTCCTGCGGGAGCTTCTCGGACTCCCCGACATCCGCAACTACGACGGCGCCTGGCGGGAGTTCGGCTCCCTCATCGGCGCCCCGATCGTCAACGGCCCCCAGCCCTGGGGCGCCGACGGCATCCCGTCGATCGTCGCTCAGCGCGGCGCCGCCTCGGAGGTCCGCGCCCATGCCTGACGTGACGGTCTTCCGCAACGTGCTCCGCAACGGCTTCGACCAGACCGACCTGGCCTGGGTGCCGTGGGCCGAACCCGGCCGCGTCGGCGTCGAGTACGTCGTGCTCTGGGGCCCGGACGCCGCCGAGGACGAGGACTCCGCCTCCCTGCTGCTGCGCTTCCCGCCCGGTGCCCACGGCGACTTCCACGAGCACCTGGGCCACGAGCTGATGCTCGTCCTCGACGGCACCCTCGACCACAGTGACGGGCGCCGGTTCCACCGCGGCGACCTCGTCGTCGAGGAGCCGGGCACCCGGCACCAGATGTCCAGCGCCGAGGGCTGCACCGTCCTCGCCGTCCGTGCCCGCCCCGCCGCCTCCCGTACGCCCGAGGCCGGCGAGATCACCACCGGAGTCGGCGCCGGAGTTCCCTCCGCCTGACCCGCCGGGCCGTCCGCGAGGCCACCGGGCTCCCCAGGGGAGTCCGGCGGCCTCGCCCTGTCCGGCCCGCCCCGTGAGAAACCCCCGCCGCGCCGCGGCGTGCCTCGCGCTGCCCTGTGCGGCCCCGTTTCGCCACGTTCCGTCCTGCTCCGTCCTGCCCAGACCTCCCGGAGAGACGCCATGACCCCGTCCGCACGGCCCCAGTCCTTGCGCAGTCCCGAGCCCTCCCGCCGGGTCCTGCTCACCACCGGCTCGTCCGACGCCCACACCTGGAACCTCGTCCACCTCCAGCTCTTCCTGGAGGAGCACGGCCACTCGGTGCTCAACCTCGGCCCCTGCGTCCCCGAGGAACTCCTCGTCGACACCGCCCGCATGACCCGGCCCGACCTCGTCGTCCTCTCCTCCGTCAACGGCCACGGCCACCAGGACGGGCTGCGCGCAGCCCGCGCCCTGCGCGGCGACCGGGCCACCCGGTCCGTCCCGATGGTCATCGGCGGGCTCCTCGGCATCTCCCCGGAGGGCGCCGCCACCCGTACCGCCGAACTCCTCGACGCCGGATTCGACGAGGTGTACGCGGACGGGACCCCGCCCACCGCCCTGCTGCGCCGCCTCGGGGAGCTCGGCGGCGCGTGTACCGGGCGGGCAGCGGCTTGACGACCACCGTCCCGCCCGCGGCCCAGCCCCCGCTTCCCCCCGGTGATCTCGGCACCTTCGTCCGGGAGTCGGCCGAGGCCGGCGCCCTCGTCGTCCAGCCCCGGATGGGCATGGTCGGGGCCGAGGACATGGCCGCCGGAGTCGCCGCCGTCGCCGGGCTGCCCCTGCGGACCGTCGCCACCCTCACCATCGACAGCTACACCCGCGTCGGCGATCACGCCGCCGCCACCGCCGCCCTGCGCGCCGGCCTGCCGCTGAACGGCTTCCCGCTGGTCAGCCACGGTCCGAAGACCACCGCACGGGTCGCGGCCGCTGCCGGACGCGGCACCCCCGTCCAGGTCCGGCACGGCTCCGCGGACCCGATGGCCATCTTCCGCACCATGACCGCCGCCGGGCTCGCCGCCTCCGAGGGCGGCCCCGTCTCGTACTGTCTGCCCTACGGCCGTACCCCGCTCGCCGAATCCGTCGCCGCCTGGCGCGACTCCGTCCAGTTCCTGACGGAGGAGAGCCGCGCGCACGGCCGCCGGGCGCATCTCGAATCCTTCGGCGGCTGCCTCCTCGGCCAGCTCTGCCCGCCCTCGCTGCTCGTCGCCGTCTCGGTCCTGGAGTGCCTGTTCTTCGTGGCCAACGGAGCGACCAGCGTCTCCCTCAGCTACGCCCAGCAGACCCACCCCGCCCAGGACACGGGCGCGCTCACCGCGCTGCGGATGCTCGCCGACGAGTTCCTGCCGCCGGCCGTCGACCGGCACATCGTGCTCTACACGTACATGGGGGTCTACCCGAAGACCGTGCCCGGCGCCCGGCTGCTGCTGCGCCGCAGCGCCGAGCTCGCCGTCCGCGGCGGGGCACGGCGGCTCATCGTGAAGACCGAGACCGAGGCGCACCGCATTCCCACCGTCGCGGAGAACCTCACCGCCCTGAGGATCGCCGCCGACGCGGCCGGTGCCGCACACGGCGCCCGCGCCGCGTCCGGCGCTCCCACCGCCGACGCCGAGGAGGTCCTCGCCGAGGCCCGCACCCTGATCACCGCCGTCCTCGGGCTCTCCGACGACCTCGGCACCGCCCTGCTCAAGGCCTTCGACCGGGGCCTCCTCGACGTGCCGTACTGCCTGCACCCCGACAACCGCGGCGCCGCCCGGTCCACCGTCGCGCCGGACGGCCGCCTCCAGTGGACCGACCTGGGCGCGCTGCCCCTGCTCACCACCAGCCGGAGGACCATACCGATGACCTCGCGTCAGCTCGCCGGCATGCTCGGCCGGGTCGCCCGGGAGCACGACCTGGCGGCCGGTACGAACCCGCCGCCGGAGCCCGCGTCCGCACCGCGCCCCGCCCCGGAGCCGCAGCCCGCCGAGCCCCTGCGGATCGCGTTCGTCGGGATGGGCCCGCGCGGCCTCTCCGTACTGGAGCGGCTCGCCGCGCGCTGCGCCGAGGAGCCGCCGGCCCGGCCGGTGGAGGTCTTCGCGGTCGATCCGTACGAGGCGGGGGCCGGTCGGATCTGGCGGACGGACCAGTCGCCGCGGTTCCTGATGAACACCCCGGCCCAGGAGGTCACCATGTTCTCCGGGCCCGCCGACGCGGGACCGCACCGGCCCGGCGCCGGACCCTCGCTCGGCGAATGGTGGGCCGACGACGACCCGGCGGCCGCCGAGCCGGACGGCTACGCGCCCCGCGCCGTCTACGGCCGCTACCTCACGTACGTCATGCGGTGCGTCGAGGAGTCCCTGCCGTCCTCGCTCACCGTCCACCGCATCCCCGCCCGGGTGATCTGCGCGGACCGCTCGCGCGAGGAGGACGGGCCCGACGGCGGCGTGCACCGCCTGCGGCTCGACCGGGGCGAGGTCCTCACCGTCGACCGGGTGCTGATCGCCACCGGGCACCCCGACAACGAACCCGACGAACAGCAGGGCACCTGGGCGGAGTTCGCGCGGGAGAACTCCACCCCGGCCCGCCCCGTCCGGTACGTCGCGGGCGGCACGGCGAACGAGATGCCGCTCGCCGACATCCCGGCGGGCGCGAGCGTCGGCATCCTCGGCATGGGCCTCACCTTCTACGACATCCTCGCCGAGCTCACCCTGGGGCGCGGCGGCACCTTCACCGAGGGCGGCGACGGGCTGCTCTACCTGCCCAGCGGCAAGGAGCCCCGGATCATGGCGGGTTCGCGCGGGGGAGTGCCCCTGCTCACCCGGGGCGCCAACCAGAAGTCTCCCGAGCACCGCTATCAGGCACGACTGTTCACCGCCGAACGCATGGCCGCCCTGCGCGCGGAGGGCGCGCCGCTCGACTTCGAGCGGTCCGTCCTGCCCTGGCTGCTCGCCGAGGTCAACCTCGTCCTCCTCGCCACCCGGATCCGCCGCGTCCACGGGCCGGACGCGGCGGCCGAGTTCACCGAGCGCGCCGTCGAGTCCGCCGCCGACGACCCCCGGCTCCTGGAGGGGCTCGCCGCCGGATACCGGATCGACCCGCGGCCGCTCACCGGCCTCGCCGCGCTCGCCCGGCCGTTCCAGGGCCGGCGCTTCGGCTCCCCTGCCGAGTTCCACAAGGTCCTGACCGAGTGGCTGCGCGCCGATCTGGCCGAGGCCCGGCAGGGGAACGCCGAGGGGCCGCTGAAAGCGGCGGCCGACGTGCTGCGCGACGTCCGGCAGACGGTCCGCTCCGTGGTCGACTTCGGCGGGCTGACCCCCGCGTCGCACCGCTGGTTCCTCGCCGAGTTCGGCCCGCTCGCGGCGATGGTGTCGACGGGGCCGCCGCCCGTGCGCTCGGAGCAGTTCCTCGCGCTCCTCGCGGCCGGGATCCTCGAACCGGTCGGCCCCGGCGCGCGGTTCGAGGCCGATCCGGTCGAAGGGCGCTTCGCGGTGGAATCCGAACAGGTCGAGAACTCCTGGGTGCCTCTGGACGTCGTCGTGGACGCCCGCCAGCCGAGCACGGACCTGGCGGCGGACCGGGACCCGCTGATCCGGGGACTGATGGTGGACGGGCGGATCCGGACGTTCACCAACGCGCCCGCCGCGGCGGAGGGCGGCGAGCGGTCCGAAGGAGCAGAGGTGTTCGCGACCGGCGGGCTCGACTGCACAGAGTCGCCCTTCCACCCCGTGCGGGCGGACGGCTCGGTGGACACCAGCACGCACGTGCTCGGCATCCCCAGCGAGCACACCCGCTGGTTCACCCAGGTGGGCAGCGGCCGCCCCGGACCCTGGGGCTCCTTCACCAAGGACGCCGACGCGATCGCGGCCGCGCTGCTCGCCGCCGCGCGGCCCGGCGGTGCGCGGTGAACGGAGGTGCGGTGACGGGGCACGAGGCGAGGGGGCGCGCGGTGAGCGGGGCTCGTACGGCCGCTCACGAGGAGTACCGGGCGGCCCGTGACCTCCTCCTGAGGCTGCGCGGTGACCGGGAGGAGGCCTGCGCCGCCTTCCGGTGGCCGCGCGCCGAGCACTTCAACTGGGCCCTGGACTGGTTCGACGTCATCGCCGAAGGGAACGACCGGCCGGCCCTGGAAATCCTCGGCCGACCGGGACCCGACGGCAGGGTCCCGCTCGCCGACCGCGTCTCCTTCGCCGAACTCGCCTCCCGATCGGACGAGTTGGCAGTATCCCTGCGGGAGTCCGGGGTAGCGCGCGGCGACCGTGTCCTCATCCTGCTCGGCACCAGGGCCGAGCTGTGGGAGACGCTCCTCGGCTGCATCAAGCTGGGCGCCGTCGCCGTCCCCGGCTACCAGGACCTGACCCGGGGGGAGGCCGCCGACCGGATCACCCGCGGCGGCATCCGGCACCTCGTCTGCGCACCCGAACTCGTACCACTGCTCGACGAGTTGCCCGTCCCCGGCGTACGGATGACGCCGGCCGCCGACCGGACCGGGTGGCTCCCCTACCCCGACACACGGGGGACCGGCCGACGGGCCTTCGTGCCCGACGGACCCACCAGGGCCGCCGATCCGTCCTTCTGCTACTTCACCTCCGGCACGACCTCGCTGCCGAAGCTCGTGGAGCACAGCCACGCCGGATACGGCATCGGGCACCTCTCCAGCCTGTACTGGAGCGGGCTCCGCCCCGGCGACCGGCACCTCAACCTCTCCGCGCCCGGCTGGGCCAAGCACTCCTGGTCCAGCTTCTTCGTGCCGTGGGCCGCCGAGGCCACCGTCCTCGCGCCCCCGGACGGCGGCCTCCCCCCGGCCCTCCTGCCCCGCACCCTCGCCGACCACGGCGCCACCAGCCTCTGCGCGCCGCCCAGCGCCTGGCGGGCCATGCTGCCGTACGCGGCCGGGGGCCCGGGCGCGCCCCGGCTGCGGGAGGCGACGGCGGCGGGCGAGCCCCTGACGGCCGAGACGGCCGAGGCGATCGAGGCGGCCTGGGGCGTACGGGTCCGCGACGGCTATGGCCAGACCGAGGCGACCGCCCTCATCGGCCGGGCCCCCGACACCCCGGAGCCGCTCGCCCCGCTCGGGCACCCGCTCCCCGGCTACCGGATCGTGCTCCGGGACCCGGAGACGGGGGCGACCGGCGAAGCGGGCGAGGTGTGCGTGGATCTGACGGAGCGTCCGCCCGGACTGATGCGCGGCTACGCCGACCTTCCCGAGCGTACGGCCGAGGCCTTCGCCGACGGCCTCTACCGCACCGGCGACCGGGGCGAGCGGTGCGCCGACGGCTCCGTCCGGCTCCTCGGCCGGATGGACGAGGTCTTCAAGTCGCACGGCCACCGGGTCTCGCCGATGGAGATCGAGGCGGTGCTCCGCACCCACCCGGAGGTGGCCGACGCGGCGGTGATCCCCTGCCCCGACCCGGCCGGCGGCCTGGCGCCGTACGCCGTGGTCGAACTCCGCGCGGCGCCGGGGGAGTCGGCCCCGACGGCCCGGGAGCCGGCCGGTACCCGGCACGACAGGGTGGGGGCCGAGCTCCTGACCCTCGCCGCCGAGCGCCTCGCGCCCGTCTTCGTACCGCGCGGGGTGGACGTCGTCACCCGCCTGCCGCGCACCCGCTCGGGCAAGGTGCGGCGCGGCGAACTCACCCCAGGGGGCTGAGGGCTGGGGGCTTGGGGTTTGGGGCCTGCACTCGACCCCGCCCCCACCCCCGCCCCCACCCCCGCCCCCCCCTACGCCCGCACCGACTCCCGCTCCGCCGTCCGCAGCAGGACCTCGGCCACCGCCCTGGCCCGTACCGCCGCCTCCGGTGTGCCCTCGCGTACTGCGGTCACGATCGCCCCGTCGCCCAGGAGGGCGAGCTGGCGGGCCAGGGACTCGTGGTCGAGGTAGCCGCCCTCGGCGAGGAGGCGGTCGAGGACAGCGATGACCTTCTCCTTGTGCTCGGCGGCCACGTGGTGCGCCGGGCTGTCGGGATCGGCCGTCTCGACCATCGTGTTGATGAAGGCGCAGCCGCGGAACTCGGCCGCGGCGAAGCGCTCCGCAAGCCCGTCGAAGAGCGCCAGCGGCAGCTCCTCGGGTGAGCGCTCGCTGACCGCGATCCGGCCGTCGAGCCAGGCGCGCCACATGCCGTCGCGGCGCCGCAGCACCTCGACGACGACATCGTCCTTGCTGGGGAAGTGGCGGTAGAAGGAGGCGCGGCCGACTCCGGATTCGGACAGGATCCGCTCGATGCCGACGGCCCGGATCCCCTCTTCGTAGAACAGGCGCTCCGCCGCACCGAGGAGCCGTTCTTTAGCGTTCGTGGCCATACCAGACGGTACCACCCGGTGCCGTATGGGTGAGGGATCAACAGTCGAGGTCCCCCAGAGAATCACCGGCACCTTCAGGGCGGAGTGGCGCCCTCCCGTTGCGCCAGACGGAACCGATCGGTACCGTCCTGATGGTACCGATCAGTTCCCTCTTGGTTCGGCTCAAGGAGAGCTCCATGCCCCGCCTGCCCCAACTGACCGTCGAGACCGCCAATGAGGAGCAGCGCGAGCTGCTCGAAGGCACCCTCAAGCAGCTCGGCAAGCTGCCCAACCTCTACGCCTCGCTCGCCAACGGGCCCGCCGCGCTCCGCGGTTACCTCGCCATGCGCGAGGCCCTCGTCGGCGGGAGCTTCAGCGCCCGGCAGCGGGAGCAGCTCGCGCTCTACATCGCGCAGCGCAACGACTGCACGTACTGCGTCTCCGCGCACACCCTGCGCGGCGGCAAGGTCGGCCTGAGCGAGCAGGAGTTGCTCGACACCCGCCACGGCGGCGACGCCGGCGACCCGCACATGGACCAGGTGCTCCGGTTCACCGGCGCCGTCATGGCCACCGGCGGCCGCGTCACCGACGAGGCCCTCGCCGACGCGCGCGCCGCCGGGGTGACCGACGCGGAGATCTCCGAGATCGTCGGCCACGTCGCGCTCAACGTGCTGTCGAACTTCTTCAATCACGTAGCGCAGCCGGACTTGGACTTTCCGTTGGTCCCGGCCCACCTCGCCGAGTAGAGTCTTCGCGGCCGAGCAGGGGTGCCGGGCGCATGGCGCGTCCGCGCACCCCTGCGGCTTGTGTGACAACCGACTGGGGCGATCGAAGCGGGTGGACGACCAACCACCCGGTGCGAGGAACTGCCGCCTGCGCGGCAGGGGGGAATTCACGTGGACATCGACGCAAGAACCCTTCGGACCTTCCGCGAGGTGACCCTGACCGGGTCCTTCACCCAGGCGGCGCGCCGCCTCGGGTACTCGCAGTCCAGCGTCACGGCACAGATGCGTGCCCTGGAGAGGCAGGTCGGCGAGCCCGTCTTCGAACGGCTCCCCAGCGGCGTACGGCTCACCCGGGCCGGCACCGTCCTGTGCGAATACGCGCGCCAGATCCTCACCCTCGTCGGCGAGATGGAGACCGCCCTGCGCCGGCCTGCGGCCAACCCGCCACGCATGACCGTCGGGATCGTCCCGGCGCTGGCGTACGGACAGCAGCTCGCCCGGGTCACCCACATCGGGCGACGGCTCCTCTCCGGCGTCCAACTCGCCCTGCGCGTCATGGGAACGGCCGAGGTCCACGACGCCTTCCGGTCCGGCGCGATCGACGGTGCCCTGGTCCTCACCGTCGTCGACGCGGACGACCCGGCCGGATTCTTAACCGACCAGCCGCACATCGAGCGCACCGACGACCTCATCGAAGTACGGCTCCAGGAAGTGGAGTTCGTGGCCGTCGCGGGCGTCCGCCACCGGCGCGGCGGCCTCGGCCGCCAGGTCGTCATCGCCGACCCCGACTGTCCGTCCCAGCGCTGGCTGCCCGAGTTCCTCCGACTGCGCTGCGACAGCCCGCCCGAGATCCACGAACTCGGCTCCATGGCGGGCGTCCGCGCCGCCACCCAGTCGGGCCTCGGCTGCGCCATGCTCCCCATGGCCCTCGCCGCCTCCCCGCAGGAGGCCGGCGGCCTGCGGCCGCTCCCCGGTGTGCCCCGCATGCGGTGGAACGCCTCGCTCGTCCTCGGCCGCGCCGACACCCGGCCCGCGCTCGACTGGCGGAACCTGACGGAGACCCTCCGCCAGGCCACCGCCCTCGGCTGCGCCAACGACCCCGAGGAGCCCGGCTCTCCGTCCTCCGGCGTCACCGTCCTCGGCGAGCAGGCCGACGCCCTGGACCTGGGCCTGGGTCCGGATCCGAGCATCGCCTCCTGATCCCGTGGCCTGACCGGCCCTGACGATCCTTCCCCCGGTGCCATCCGCGCACCGCCCACCGACGGGTGCCACGGCGCACCGCCGTCTCCCCCCGGCCCCACCCCCGACCGGGTCCACAGGGAGCGACGGAGCGCCGTGGCACCTCCATGCCCGACGTGCGGCACCGATCCCCGACCGACGTGCCGCAGCGCCGCACCGCTCCCGGTCGGTCAGTGCTCGGGCAGCCCCAGCGGCACCCGCCCGGCCGCCCGACCCTGCTCGTCGAGCAGCCAGCCCATGCGCTTGGGGGAGTGCAGGGCCACCGTCCGGTCCTGCACCTCCAGTACGGGGAACCGCTCCGCGAGCAGCGCCTCGAAGGGGTCCACGGCGCCGAGGCCGTGCAGCCAGACCAGGACGAGGAGGTTGTACGGCCCGCTCACCGACACGCACATCCGCACGTGTTCGAGGCGGGCCAGCGCGTTCCCCGTCTGTTCGAGGAGGGCGTGCGGCACGGACGTCCGGTAGACCACCATCGTGGACAGGCCCGCCAGCGGGTGCGCCAGATCGCAGCGCAGCGAGATGTCCCCGTCGCGGATCATCCGCTGGAGCCTGCGCCGCGCCGTGTGCTCGCTCATCCCCGTCCGCGCGCCGAGTTCCGCGTACCCCAGCCGCCCGTCGGCGCCGAGCGCGCCGAGGAGCGCCTGGTCCTGCGGCGCCGGCCGCTCGTGGAGGTGCGTGCTGTACGAGCGGGGGCGCGGGCCGTGCGGCCCGCCGAGACCGGCCCGCTCCGCCGGGTTCATCGCCCGCATCCGCCAGTCGCGCCCCTCGCCGTACAGCGTGATGCCCAGCCTCGTCCGGGTCGAGCGCACCCCGCGCAGGCCGCCGATGCCCCGGTGCACCGCGCGGCCGAGGGCCGGCAGGTCGGGGGCGGCGACGGAGAGGAAGAGGTCGAAGTCCCCGGCCGTCTCGTCCACGCTGAACACCCACGGCAGCGCCGTCACCGCGGCGCTCACCCGGTCGAAGGCGCGGGGCCGGCACCGCACCTCGACATAGGCGACCGTCGCCGTCTTCGCCGCGTCGTACGCGGTGACCCAGGCGAGCCCGCCGGCCCGGAGCCGTTCGAAGCGGCGGGCCGCCGTCGTCGCGTCCACGCCGAGCGCCTGCCCGATCCGGGTCCAGGGCGCGCGCGGGGCGGCCTGGAGGGCGTCGATCAGCGCGAGATCCAGCTCGGAGAACCCCACCGCCGAACCCTCGCCGCGGGAATCCGGCACAAGGGCATCCGCAGAGATGCTTTCCGGCACTTCTCCGAGGTTCGGGCTCATGGACCGGATCGTAGGGGCACTTCGGGCCGACGACCAGTTTCGGCCACCGGTGACAGAGGAGTACCGTGCCTGCTCCGCTCCTTCCCGACCCGCCCGCCCCCGTGGCGGCGCCGCCCACGCACCGCAGAACCGTCCGGATCACGGTCGCCCTGCTCTTCGCCGCCTGGCTGGTCGACTACGCCGACCGGCTCGTGATCAACCTCGTGCTGCCGTCCATCGGCGCGGAGTTCGACATCGACCGCACCCGGCAAGGGCTCGTCGTCTCCGCCTTCTTCCTCGCCTACGCCCTCTGCCAGATCCCCGGCGGCATGCTCGCCGACCGGTTCGGCGGCCGACGGGTGACCCTCTGGGCCCTGCTGTCCTGGTCGGTCTTCACCGCCCTCACCGGCTTCGCCTGGTCCTTCGCCGTGCTGCTAGCCCTGCGCTTCGCCTTCGGCGTGGCCGAGGGCATCTTCCCGCCGGCCGCCATGAAGGTCCTGGTCGAGCGCACCCGGCCGGAGGAACGCATGGGCGCCAACGGCGCGGTGATGAGCTCCAACGCCCTCGCCGCCGTCATCACGCCGCTCGCCGTGGCCCCGCTCGTCGCCGTCTTCGGCTGGCGTTCGGCCTTCTGGTCCACCGCCGCCCTCGGGCTCCTCGCCTTCGTCGCCGTACGCCTCTGGATGCCCGCCCCGCTGGCGTCCGCGGACGGTGCCCCGCCCGTGGAGGCCACGCCCCGTCCCCCGCTCCGCGAGGTCCTGCGCAAGGGCGTCCTGTGGCGGTTCTCCCTCATGATGTTCGGCTACAGCACCATCATCTGGGGCCTCAACACCTGGGTCCCCTCGTACCTCAGCGAGGAGCACGGGGTCTCCCTCACGGCGGCCGGAGCCCTCGTCGCCATCCCGGCGCTCGGGGCCGCGGCCGCCACCGTCATCGGCGGACGGCTCTCCGACCGGCTCGGCGGCCACCACCGCAAGGTCATCGTCCCCGGCATGGCGGTCTCCGCCGCAGCCCTGCTCCTCATGGCGAACACCCCGTCCCTCACCGGCTTCGTCGTCTTCGGCACCCTCGCGATCTTCGCCGCCTCCCTCGCCTACATGCCGATCTTCGCCGTCCCCATGGCCGGTCTCACCCCCGAGTACGTCGGGGTGGGCGGCGCCGTGATCATCGTCGGCGGGCAGGTCGCCGGCATCGTCGCCCCGCCCGTCATGGGCGCGCTCGCCGACGCCTTCTCCTTCCAGATCGCCTTCGGCTTCCTCGTCCTCGGCGCGGTCGTCGCCGCCGTCATGGCGTGTCTGACCCCGCAGGACGCCACCGCCTTCCGCGCCGCAGCCGACCGCGCGCCCCGCACCCCGAGCCCCGCAAAGGAATCCGCATGACCACCGACGGCAACCTCGCCGCCCCGGCCACCGTCACCCCCGGCACGCTCGCCGACCCGGCCACGGTCACCCTCTCCGGCCCGGCCGCGGTCACCCCGCTCCTGTCAGGTCTCGACGAGCGGCTCCCCGGGCTCCTCGCCCTCTACGAGGACCTGCACGCCCATCCCGAGCTCTCCTTCCAGGAGTTCCGCACGGCCGGAGTCGCCGCCGGGCTGCTGCGCGCCCAGGGCTGGGAGGTCACCGAGGGCGTCGGGCGCACCGGAGTCGTCGGCGTCCTCACCAACGGCCCCGGGCCCGTCGTCCTGCTCCGCGCCGACATGGACGCCCTGCCCGTGAAGGAGGAGACGGGCCTGCCGTACGCCTCCACGGCCACCGGCACCGACCCGGACGGCAATGAGGTGCCCGTGATGCACGCCTGCGGGCACGACATGCACGTCACCTGCCTCCTCGGGGCCACCGCGCAGCTCGCCGCCCACCGCGACACCTGGAGCGGCACCGTCGTCGCCGTCTTCCAGCCGGCCGAGGAGGTCGGCGGCGCGCCCGCCATGATCGAGGACGGCTTCCTCGACCGGTTCCCCCGCGCCGAGATCTGCCTCGGCCAGCACGTCGCCCCGGCGCCGGTCGGCTTCCTCGGCACCCGGCCGGGACCGGTGATGGCCGCGTCCGACAGCCTCCGCGTGACCCTCTTCGGCCGCGGCGGCCACGGTTCGAGCCCCGAGACGGCCGTCGACCCGGTCGTGATGGCCGCCGCCGTGGTCATGCGGCTGCAGACCGTGGTCTCCCGGGAGATCGGCGCCTCGCAGACCGCGGTCGTCACCGTCGGCTCGCTGCACGCCGGGACGAAGGAGAACATCATCCCGGACACCGCCGAGCTGCGGATCAACATCCGCTCGACCACCCCGGCCGTACGGGACCGGATCCTGGCCGCCGTCACCCGCATCGTCCGTGCGGAGGCCGCCGCCTCGGGCGCCCCCAAGGAACCGGAGATCGTTCCCCTCAACTCCTTCCCGGTCACCGTCAACGACGGGCCCGCGACCGCCCGCGTCCAGTCCGCCCTGACCGGGGCCCTGGGGGAGGGCAGGGTCTTCACCCTGCCCCAGGTCATCACCGGCAGCGAGGACTTCGGCGTCTTCGGCACCGCGCTCGGAGTCCCCTCCGTCTTCTGGCACTTCGGCGGCGCCGACCCCGCCCTGTACGCGGGTGTCGACCCCGACTCCCTCCTGGAGAACGGCCTCCCCGACACCGTCCCCGCCAACCACTCGCCCCACTTCGCCCCCGTACCCGGGCCGACGATCCCCCTCGGCGTGACAGCGCTCCTCGCGGCGGCCGCCTCCTGGCTGGTGAAGGAGACCTCCGATGCCTGAGCCCGACACCACCCCCGACACCACCCCCGACACCACCCTCGACACCACTCCCGGCACCACCCCCGACCTCGTCTTCACCGGCGGCCCCGTCCTCACCATGGACCCCGCCCGCCCCCGCGCCGAGGCCCTCGCCGTCCGCGACGGGCGCATCACCGCCGTCGGCACGGAGGACGAGGTCCTGCGCCTGCGCGGCCGGGCGACCGAGGTCGTCGACCTCGCCGGCCGGGCCCTGCTGCCCGGCTTCGTCGAGGCCCACGGCCACCCGGTCATGGTCGCCCTCGCCGTCGCCCCGCCCGCCGTGGACGTCCGGCCGTTCACCGTGCCCACCGGCGCCGAGGTCCTCGACCGCATCCGTGCCGCCGTGGCCGCCGCCGGGCCCGGCGAACCGGTCTGCGCCTACGGCGTCGACCCGCTGCTCCAGCGCGACCTGACACCCCCGACCCGCGCGGAGCTCGACGCGCTCCGCCCCGACGCCCCGCTCGTCGTCGTCGCGAACAGCGGCCACGCCGCCTGGGCCAACTCGGCCGCGCTGCGCGCCGCAGGCATCACCCGAGACACCCCCGACCCGGTAGGCGCCCGCTTCCTGCGCGACGCACACGGCGAACCCACCGGCGAGGCCCACGAAGGGGGCGCCGTCGAAGCCCTGTTGTGGGTGGTGGCCGGGGACCGGCTGAAGCCGGAGCGCCTCGCCGCCGCACTCGACTGGGCCTACACCGAACACGCCCGCGTCGGCATCACCACCGTCGCCGACCTGGCCACCGAACCGCGCCTCCTCCCCGCGCTGCGGGCCGCGGCGGAGCGCCCCGGCGCGGCCGTCCGTGTCCGCTCGTACCTCATCGGCACCCCCGAACTCGCCGCGGAGCCGGGCCGCCGCTTCCCCGGACACGCCCCCGCCGAGGACCTGTTCGGCATCTCCGGCATGAAACTGTGGGCGGAGGGCACGGCCTGGGAGGGCACGGTCGCGACCAGCTTCCTCTACCTGGACAGCGCCGCCACCCGGGCGATGGGACCGGGCCGCTGCAACCACGCCCCCATGAACTACACCCCCGACCAACTCGCCGAACTCGCCGGGGCGTTCACCGCCCAGGGCTACCCGATGGCCTGCCACGTCCACGGCGACGTCACCTTCGAGGCCGTCCTCGACGCCTACGCCCGCGCCGCCGCGGCCGACCCCGAGGCCTTCCGCGCACTGCGCCCCCGCATGGAGCACTGCGGCGCGGTCACCGCGGCGCAGTACCGCCGGGCCGCCGAACTCGGCGCCACCGTCAGCCTGTTCATGGACCACGTCCGCTGGTGGGGCGACGTCCTCGCGGACGACCTCTTCGGCCAGGAGGTCGCCGACCGCTGGATGGCCGTCCGCTCCGCCTGGGACGCGGGACACCGCGTCTCGCTCCACAACGACGGCGTGTGCTCCCCGACCGACCCGCTGGCCTCGGTCGCGACCGCCCTCACCCGCCGCACCCCGGCGAGCGGTCGCGTCCACGGCACGACGGAACGGCTCACCCTCGACGAGGCCCTGCTCGCCGTCACCGCCCATCCCGCCTGGCAGCTCCACCTCGACGACGAGATCGGCTCCCTGCGCCCCGGGCTCCGCGCCGACCTCACGGTCCTCGCCCGCGACCCGTACACGGTCGCGCCGGAACGCCTCCCGGAGGAGGCCGCGGTCACCGCGACGTACCTGGGCGGGCGGCTCACCTGGGGCGGGTGAGCGACGGGGAGAGGGGGCTCCCGCCCGGGACGGGCGGGCGCGCTCCCATGGATACAGTGGGGCCACGATGACACGTTTCCGCGAGAGCGTCCGGTCCCTGCTGCGCGAGCAGGTCCTCGACGCCGCCTACCGCCTCGTCGCCGCCGAGGGCTGGGGCGGGCTGCGCATGACCGCCATCGCGCGGGCCGCCGGGATCAGCCGCCAGACGCTCTACAACGAGTTCGGCTCGAAGGAGGCCATCGGCAAGGCCCTGGTCCAGCGCGAGCTGGAGGGCTTCCTGGTCGGCATCCAGCGCGAACTCGACGCCCACCGGGGCGAACTGGAGGCCGCGGCCGCCGCCGGCGTCGGCTACACGCTCCAGCAGGCCCTGGACAACCCCCTGATCAAGGGGGTGCTCGTGGCCGCGCGGGGCGGCGAGGACGATCTCCTCGCCTATCTGACCACGCGCCCCGAGCCGGTCTTCGGGACGGCGATGGTGATGCTCGACGCGTACGCGACGGAGGCCTGGCCCGATGTCGACGAGGAGTCGCGCGGCCTCGCGGTCGAGACGATCGTGCGGCTCACGGTCAGCCACATCGTCCAGCCCGTGGCCGCCCCGGAGGAGTCGGCGCGGCGCATCGCCCGGATCACGGCGAGGACCGCGTACCCCGGCGGTCGCTGAGGGCGCGGGGCCGCGAGAGAAGTCGGCGAGGCCCGGTGTCGGACACGGGGGATCTCCGACACCAGGCCTCTGTTGAATATTCTACGAGATCGTCGGGGGTGACGCGCACACCAGGGTCGCGCGCCGCCCTCCGCACCCGCGTCAAGATCGCGTACGGACCCGGGTCCGCGGCGTCAAGACGGCGGGAAGAGAGGTTCCCGGCCGCCCCGGAGCGGCCACACGCTGAGCGGACCAGCACGACGTCCGCCACGCAGAGGAATCAGACACATGGCCGTCCTGACCACCGAGAACGGTGTCGCGCCCGCCGCCGAGGAACCCCCGGACCCGGGTGACCGCCACAAGCTGACCGCCCTGACGGGGCTCGCCGCGCTCTCGCTCGACGCGATGGCCTCCGTCGCCTACGGACCCGAGGCGATCGTCCTGGTCCTCGCGGCGGCCGGCGGATACGGGCTCGGCTTCACGCTCCCGGTCACCCTGGCCATCGCGGGCCTGCTGGCCGTCCTCGTGGCCTCGTACCGGCAGGTCATCGCCGCGTTCCCGGACGGCGGCGGCTCGTACGCGGTGGCCAAGACGCACCTCGGCCGCCGCACCAGCCTGGTCGCGGCGGGTTCGCTCGTCCTGGACTACGTCCTGAACGTCGCCGTCGCCGTCACGGCCGGCGTCGCCGCCCTGACCTCCGCCTTCCCGGGCCTCCACGACGACCGGCTCGCGATGTGCCTCGTCGTCCTCGTCCTGATCACGGGCGTCAACCTCCGCGGGATCGTCGACTCCGCCCGGGCGTTCATCGCCCCCACCGCGGTGTTCATCGGCGCGATCATGATCCTGATTGTCGTCGGCCTCTTCCGCGACGCCCCCGTCTCCACGGCCGCGTCCGCCGGCCACGCCTCCGCGCTCGCCGACGACGCCACCACGGTCGGCGCCCTGCTCCTCCTGAAGGCCTTCGCCTCCGGCTGCTCCGCCCTCACCGGCGTCGAGGCCATCGCCAACGCCGTCCCGTCGTTCCGCGCGCCCGCCGCCAAGCGGGCGATGCGCGCGGAGGTCGCGCTCGGCGCGCTGCTCGGCGTGATGCTGATCGGCCTGTCCGTCCTGATCTCCCGCTTCGGGCTCCGGCCGGTCGAGTGCGTCACCGTCCTCGCCCAGCTCGCCGACGCCTCCCTCGGTCACAACTGGGCTTTCTACGTCGTCCAGTTCGCCACCATGGTGCTGCTCGCGCTCTCCGCGAACACCTCCTTCGGCGGCCTGCCCGTCCTCCTGAAGCTGCTGGCCCGGGACGACTACCTGCCGCATGTCTTCGGCCTCAAGGCCGACCGCCAGGTGCACCGCCACGGCGTCGTCTGGCTCGCCGTGGTCTCCGCGACCCTGCTCGTCTTCTCCGGCGGCGACACCAACACCCTCGTCCCGCTCTTCGCGATCGGCGTCTTCATCGGCTTCACGATCGCCCAGACCGGCATGGTCCTGCACTGGCGGGCGACCCGGCAGTGGGGCAGGGCCGTCCTCAACGGCCTCGGCGCCGTCCTCACCGGCGTCTCCGCGATCGTCGTCACCGCCACCAAGTTCCACGACGGCGCCTGGCTGATCGTGATCGCCCTCCCGGCCCTCGTCCTCGCCTTCGAAGCCGTCCACCGGGCGTACGGCAGGATCGGCGAGCGGCTCGGCGTCGGCCGCGTCCCCGAGCCGCCGCACCGCGCGCGCTCCCTCGTCCTGGTCCCGGTCTCGTCCCTGACCCGGCTCACCAGCGAGGCCCTGACCGCCGCGGTCTCCCTCGGCGACGAGGTCCGGGCGGTCACCGTCTGCCACTCGGACGCGGAGGACCGGGAGGCCACCGAGGCCCTGGAGCGCGACTGGGCCCTGTGGAACCCGGGCGTCCCCCTCGTCCGCCTCCCCTCCGAGCGCCGTACCCTCGGGCGCCCGATCACCGCGTACGTCCACGGACTGCGGAAGGCCGAGCCCGACACCCGGATCACCGTCCTCATCCCGGAGGCCGAACCGGAACGGCTGTGGCAGCGGCCCCTCCAGAACCGGCGGGGCGCGCTCGTCGCCCGGGCCGTCCGCCGCGACACCGACGCCGTCGTCTGCCGCCTCCGCTTCACCGTGTAGGGAACCCCCGCGGCGGTGTCCCATGACGGGCGAAGCGCGGGCTGACGGGGTAGATCTCCCCTGAGAGGCACGTCGCCGGTGACGACAGGGAGGCCGCCGTGGAAGGCAGAAGCAAAGGGTTCGTCCAGTCCTTCAACCGTCTCGGCGGGTACGGCTTCGTCGTCCCCGTGGGCTCCGAGGAGCAGGTGTACTTCAGCGCGGCGGACATCGAGGGAGAGGCCCAGTCGCTCTCCGAGGGCCAGCAAATCACCTTCGTGCTCGTGCTCGGCGACGGCCGCTTCGAGGCGAAGGAACTGCGCCTCTGACCCGGGCCGCGGCCGGAGGGGCGACAAGCCGCCGGTGGTACTGTGCCGAGGCCAGTCGCACCTTTGCGCTCACCCGAACGGGCGAGCGGACGGGTCAGGGAATCCGGTGGGAATCCGGAGCTGACGCGCAGCGGTGAGGGCGACGGGCGGAGCATCGGCCACTGGGCGGCGGAACCGGCCCGGGAAGGCGCTCCGTCCGGCTGACCCCGAGTCCGAAGACCTGCTGGCGGCCCCGGCGTCACGCCGTCGACCGGGGAGCACCGTACGACAGGCTCCGCGCATGAGCCGTGGACGCAGAGGACTGCCCCCGTGCCGCTCGCACCCCCCGCCCGTTCCGCCGCGCTGTTTCTCGCCGGCACCCTGACCCTGCTCCTGGCCGCGACGGGGTGCGGCGGCGGATCCGCCGGGAACCCGTCGGGGAAGGGCGAGGGCGCGGAGTCCGCGTCCGGCTTTCCCGTGACGCTCGACAACTGCGGTGAGCGCGTACGGATCGACCGCCCGCCGCGGCGGGCCGTCGCCCTCGACCAGGGAGCCGCCGAGATCATGCTCTCCCTCGGCCTGGCCGACCGGATGGTCGGCACCGGCACCTGGACGGACCCCGTCCTCAAGGGACTTGAGAAGCAGAACGCGAAGGTTCCGCGCCTCGCCGACCGCTACCCCTCCTTCGAGAAGGTGCTCGACACCGAACCCGACTTCGCCGCCGCCTCGTTCGGCTACACCCTCGGCAAGGGCGGTGTGGCGCCCCGCGAGCAGTTCGCGAAGCTCGGCGTCCCCACCTACCTCTCGCCGACCGACTGCGCCGACAAGGACAACAGCGGCGACGGCGACGGCGTCCGCACCCGGCCGCTCACGATGGAGACCGTCCACGGCGAGATCCGCGACCTGGCCCGGGTGTTCGGGGTGCCGGAGCGCGGCGAGAAGCTCGTCGCCGAGCTCAAGGGCCGGGTGGCGAGAGCCACTTCGAAGGGTGACTTCAAGGACGTCACCGTCCTCTACTGGTTCGCCAACGCCGAGTCCCCGTATATGGCGGGCTGTTGCGGCGCCCCCGGCGTCGTCACCCGCGCGCTCGGCGTGAAGAACGTCTTCGACGACACGCGCGAGGAGTGGCCCCAGATCAACTGGGAGACGGTCGCGGACCGCGACCCCGACGTGCTCGTGATCGGCGATCTGACCCGCCGTTCGCAGTCGGCCGAGAGCGCCGCGAAGAAGATCGCGTTCCTGGAGTCCGACCCGGTCACCAGGAACATGACGGCGGTGAGGAAGAAGCGGTACGTGCTCCTCAGCGGCCAGGCGATGAACCCCACGATCCGTACCGTCGAGGGCGTCGAGAAGGTGGCCGCCGCGCTCCGCTCGTACGGACTCGCCAAGTGACCCTCACCCGGCCGGCCAAGGCGCCGCGGGGCGCGCTCCCCAGCGGGCGCGCACTGCCCGGCGGCCCGGCGGCGCTGTGGGTCCTGGCCGGGGTTGCCGTCCTCTGCGCGTCGATCGCCGTGGCGATCACCATCGGTCCCGCGGACATCCGCGTCGGCGAGGTCCGGTCCGTCGTCACCGCCCACCTGACCGGGGGAGCATCGGAGCTGTCCCCGATCCGGGACGGCATCGTCTGGAACCTGCGCCTGCCCCGCACCCTCCTCGCGGCCGTGTGCGGCGCCGGACTCGCCGTCTGCGGAGCGGTGATGCAGTCCCTCCTGCGCAACCCGCTCGCCGATCCCTTCGTCCTCGGCGTCTCCTCCGGCGCCTCGACCGGCGCCGTCCTGGTCGTCGTCCTCGGCGTCGGCGGGGGAGTCCTCTCGATCACCGGCGGCGCGTTCCTCGGGGCGGTCTGCTCCTTCGCGCTCGTGCTGCTGCTCAGCCACACCCTCGGCGGTTCACCGGACCGCGTGGTCCTCGCCGGGGTCGCGGCGATGCAGCTGTTCTCCGCGCTCACCTCCTTCGTCGTCATGACGGCCGCCGACGCGGAGACCACCCGCGGCGTGCTGTTCTGGCTGCTCGGCTCGCTCGGCGGGGTCGGCTGGTCCGAGGTGCGGGTGTGCCTTGCGGTGCTCGCGGCGGCCCTGCTGATCTGCGGCGGGTACGCGCGAACGCTGGACGCCTTCGCCTTCGGCGAGGACGCCGCCGCGTCGCTCGGCGTCGCCGTCGGCCGGGCCCGGACGGTCCTGCTGTGCGTCACCGCCCTCCTGACGGCCGCTCTGGTCTCCGCGGCCGGCGCGATCGGCTTCGTCGGTCTCGTCCTGCCGCACTCGGCCCGCGCGCTGGTCGGCCCCGGGCACGCCCGGCTGCTGCCGGTCACGGCGCTCACGGGAGCGGTCTTCCTCGTCTGGGCGGACACCCTCGCCCGTACGGTCCTCGATCCCCAGGAGGTTCCGGTGGGTGTCGTGACCTCGCTGATCGGCGTACCGGCGTTCGTCCTCGTCCTCTACCGCACGAGGGGCACGCGATGACCACGGCCACCGACGCGGCCACCGAAGCGGGCGCCGGCGCGGGGCTCCGTGCCGACCGGGTCTCGCGCACCGTCGGCGGCAGCCCCGTCCTCGACGGCGTCAGCCTCGCCCCGCGCCCCGGCACGGTCACCGGCCTGCTCGGCCCCAACGGCTCGGGGAAGTCGACGCTCCTCCGCCTCCTCGCCGGCGTCCTCACCCCCGACAGCGGAGTCGTCACCCTCGACGGCGACCCCCTCGGCGCCCTCGGCCGCCGGACGGTCGCCCGGCGCCTCGCCGCGGTCGAGCAGCAGGCCGACACCCAGGTCGACCTGACCGTCCTCGACGTCGTCCGGCTGGGCCGCGTCCCGCACCGGCGGGCCTGGACCCCGGCGTCGGCGGCGGACGAGGCCGCCGTCCGCTCCGCCCTCGCCCGCACCGGCCTCGCCGACAAGGCGGGCCGCTCCTGGCGGACCCTCTCGGGCGGGGAGCGCCAACGCGTCCAGATCGCCCGCGCCCTCGCCCAGGAACCGCGCGAACTCCTGCTCGACGAGCCGACGAACCACCTCGACATCCAGCATCAGCTCGACCTCCTGACCCTGGTCGCGAGCCTCCGCCTCACCGCCGTCGTCGCCCTGCACGACCTGAACCTCGCGGCGACGTACTGCGACCGGCTCGTCGTCCTCGCCGAGGGCCGCGTGGTGGCCCGGGGCACCCCGGACGAGGTCCTGACGGAGGAGCTCATCGCCGAGGTGTACCGGGTACGCGCCACGGTGACCCGCCCGGCGCCCGGGGACCGCCCCCACATCCGCTTCCTGGGCACGCTCCCTGCTCCCGCCGAGGCGGGGCGCGAGGCCTGAGCGCTTCGCGGGTCTGCCTACGATGACCCCATGTCCGAGCGCGCAGATCCGGCAGACGCCGCAGGCCCCGACGGCCCCACGACGGAGCAGGCGGCGGGTGCCGGGGCGCCCGCCGGGACGCCCGCCGTCTCGCGTCCGCACGAGCGGACGCCGGGGGCGCGGGAACTCGCCGCGGCGGCCGAGGTGTTCGCGCTCCTCGCCGACCCCACCAGGCTCCACCTGCTGTGGCTGCTCACGCGCGGAGAGGCCGACGTCAGCGCCCTGACCGAGGCGTGCGGGGCCGCGCGCCCGGCGGTGAGCCAGCACCTGGCCAAACTGCGCCTCGGCGGACTGGTGCGGTCGCGCAAGGACGGGCGGCGGGTCGTGTACGCGATGCCGGACGGGCACCTGAAGCGGCTGGTCGTCGAGGCGATCAGCCGGGCCGACCACGTGGTGAGCGGCGAACCCTGGCACGATTGAGCCCGCGGCCTCGGTCTGACGTCGACACGTGCGCACGTATGCACATGTCGGCTACGGTGAAGACGTCCGCCGACCGCCCTGGCCGACCGGGGGCATCCCCATGCTGTCCGTGCTGCGCAACCGCACCTACCGGCGCCTGTTCACCGCCCAGGTCGTCGCCCTGGCCGGCACCGGCCTCGCGACCGTCGCGCTGAGCCTCCTCGCCTACGACCTCGCCGGCACGAACGCCTCCGCCGTCCTCGGCACCGCCCTCGCGATCAAGATGGCCGCGTACGTCGGCATGGGCCCGGTCGTCGGCGCCCTCGCCGACCGACTGCCCCGCCGCACCCTGCTCGTCGCCATGGACCTCGTACGGGCCGCGGTCGCCCTCTCCCTGCCCTTCGTCACCCAGATCTGGCAGATCTACGTCCTGATCCTCCTGCTCCAGACCGCCTCCGCCGCCTTCACGCCCACCTTCCAGGCGACGATTCCCGAGGTGCTGCCCGAGGAGCGGGACTACACGAAGGCGCTCTCCCTCTCCCGGCTCGCCTACGACCTGGAGAGCCTCCTCAGCCCTGCGCTCGCCGCCGCACTGCTCACCGTCGTCCCGTACGACCGGCTCTTCACCGGCACCGCCGCCGGCTTCCTCGCCTCGGGCCTCCTCGTCCGCGCGACCGCCCTGCCCGCGCCCGCACCCGCCGCACGCACGGGCGGCCTCCGCTCCAGAGCGGCCTTCGGTACGCGGCTCCTCCTCGGCACTCCCCGCCTCCGGGCCCTGCTCGCTCTCGACGTCGCCGTGGCGGCGGCGGGCGCGACGGTCCTCGTCAACACGGTGGTCCTGGTCCGCGACACCCTCGGCCGCACCCCCGGGGACGTCCCCCTCGCCCTCGGCGCGTACGGAGCGGGCTCCATGGCGACGGCGCTCCTGCTGCCTCGCGTACTGGACCGGCCGAGCCTCGCCGGCTCCGGACGCCGGCCGGGGGACCTCCGCGGCCCCGCCCGCGAGCGGGCGCTCATGCTGACCGCCGCCTTCGCCCTGGCCGGGGCCCTCGGGCTGCTCGCGCTCGGGCTGGCGCTCACGCCGGGAAGCTGGTCCTGGCCCGGGCTGCTCGCCCTCTGGCTGGTCCTCGGCGCGGCGACCTCGGCGATCCTGACCCCCGGCGGCAGGCTGCTGCGCCGCTCCGCACGCAGCGCCGACCTGCCCGCCGCCTTCGCCGCCCGCTTCTCCCTCTCGCACGCCTGCTGGCTGCTCACCTACCCCCTCGCCGGCTGGCTCGCCGCCCGCACCGGCCTCCCGGCCTCGGCGGCCGTCCTCACCGGCATCGCCCTGCTCGGCGCCCTGGCCGCCACGCGCCTGTGGCCCCGCACGGACCCGCCCGCACTGGAACACGCCCACCCCGAACTCCCCGCCGACCACCCTCACCTCGCGGAAACGGCCGACGGCCGCGGCGCCCGGCACGCGCACGACTTCCACATCGACGCACTCCACCACCGCTGGCCACGCGAGAAGGCCGCCCGCCCCTAGGGGGCCACGGCGAGCCGGTCCACCAGGAGCTCCGTCCTCTGTTCGGTGTACTCCGGGGGCAGCCGTCCCGCCTTGGTCAGGGTCGCGAGCCCGTGCAGGGCCGCCCAGAACGTCTCGGTGAAGAGGCCCGGGTGGACGCCGTCCCCGGCGACCTCGCCGAGGCTTTCCAGGAGGGCGGCGAAGGCGTCCTTCAGAGGTTCCGGGGTGTCCTCCCGGGCGAACGCCAGGCCGCCGTCGAGCTGGAACATGGCCTCGTAGACCGCCGGGTTGCGTGCGGCGAAGTCGAGGTAGGTGCGGGCGAGGGCGGCGACCCGGCCGCGTGGGCCCTCGGCGGCGGCGGTCGCGGCCCGCAGCGACGCGGCCATCTCGGCGGCGCCTTCGAGGGCGACGGCGCCGATGATCTCGCGCTTCCCCCGGAAGTGGCTGTAGAGGACGGGCTGGCTGTATTCGATGCGCTCGGCGAGCCGGCGGGTGGTGACCGCGTCCCAGCCCTGCTGCTCGGCGAGTTCGCGGGCCGTGGCGACGATGAGACGTTCGCGGTCCGCCCGTTCGCGTTCCTTGCGTTCCTGTACCGACATGATTCGATCCTAGCATCGCTAGACAATCGAGCGGCAGTAGTACTAGCGTTGCCTCATCACCTAGCGGCGCTAGATCCCAGGAGGGGTCATCATGCTCAACGCACTTCAGGTCTTCACCACCGTGGTCGTCGGCGTGATGGTGGGGGTGGAGTTCGCCGTAGCCTTCGTCATCAACCGGATCCTCGACGCCCTCCCCGAGGACAGCGGCCAGCTCGGCCGCGCCCACGGGGGCCGGATGCTCGGCGCCGTGATGCCGGTCTGGTACATCTCCTCGCTCGTCCTCGTCGCCGTCTGGGCCATCGCCGGCTGGAGCGATCAGGGTGCCGGTCTCGTCGTCACCGCCGGTGCCCTGCTGATCGTCAGCGTGCTCATGTCGGTCCTGCTGCTCGTCCCGATCAACAACCGCAGCAAGACCTGGACCCCCGAGGACCGGCCCGCCGACTGGAAGGAGCAGGGCGACCGCTGGGACCGCTACCACTACGTCCGCGTCGCCGTCATCATCGGCGCCTTCGCCCTGCTGGTCGCCGCCCTCGTCTGAGCCCGCGCCCGAGTCAACTTCCGAGAGTCCACTTCCGAGCCCGCGGGTGATCCCGCGGGCTCTGGCGTGTCGCGCCCTAGGGCGTGTTTCGAAAGTAGCGTCGTCTGCCGCAAGGCGGAGGGTCGCCCCGATACTGGATGTATCGGGGTGATCCCGACAACGCGGCGAGCGTGCGTGCCAGGCGTCGCCAGGCAGGCGGGACTTTCGAAACACGCCCTAGTCGGGCAGGCGCATCGCCAGGCCGTCCAGGACGACGTCCAGGCCGTAGGTGAACTTCGCGTCGCGGATGGCGACGGGGTCGAGGACCGCGTGGACGGCGGCGTCGGCGTACGCATCGGTGAGGTGGTCGTGGCCGGCCGCGGCCTGCTGGGCGGCGGGCATCAGGCTCGCGATGAAGTCGGCCTCGGTCTCGCCGGAGCGGGCGACCGTGGTGAGCCAGGCGGCCTCCGTCGTGCTCATCCCGATGGCGTACGACAGGAGGGTGTCGATCGCCCTGCTCGGCTCCGGGAAGCCGGCCGCCGTGAACAGCGCGGCGAGCCGCTCCGAGTACGCCATCAGGTTCGGGCCCAGGTAGGCGAGCCCCGCCTGGCCGAGGACGGCCGAGAGCCAGGGGTGACGCAGGGCGGTCGCGCGGAAGGACTCCGCGGCCTCGGTCGCGGCGGCGCGCCAGCCGGCTCCGCCGCGGGCGGCCTCGGCCGGTGGGACGGTGATCTCGGCGGCGACCTCGTCCACGGCGAGCTCCATGAGCTCGTCCTTGGTCGCGACGTGACGGTAGAGCGAGGTGGCGCCGGCGTTGAGGCGGGCGCCGAGCTTGCGCATGCTGAGCGCCTCGATGCCGTCGGCGTCGAGCATGACGATCGCCTCACGGACGATCGCGGTCCGGCTGAGCGCGGGCTGATCGGGTGCGGACTGCTGTCGCGCCCACACGGACGGGACGGGGTTCGCCTTGGCTGCCATGAGCCCTCCTTCACTGCGTACGGCGTTCGCATCCAGCGTACAGGTGTCGGGGGTTGCGAACGCCGTACGCAGCTGCGTACAGTGTTCGCATCGCAAGGAACGCAGGAACGACAGACGAAAGTCGAGGGGGAAGTCCCATGGAAAGCCGCAACCCACGCCGCTGGTGGATCCTGGTCGTGCTGTGCCTCAGCACCCTGGTCCTGGTGGTCGACAGCATGGCGCTGACCGTCGCGGTTCCCTCGATGACCGAGGACATCGGCGCGAGCGCCCAGGACATCCAGTGGATCCTGGACTCCTACATCCTGGTCTTCGCGGGACTCCTCCTCACCTCGGGAAGCCTCGGTGACCGCTTCGGCCGGCGGAAGATCATGATCATCGGCCTGCTGCTCTTCGGCGCGGCGTCACTGGCCGCGACGGTCTGCACCAGCCCCGGCGAGGTCATCGCCGCGCGGATCACGATGGGTGTCGGCGGCGCGCTGATCATGCCCTCGACGCTCTCCATCCTCATCACCGTCTTCGACGAGGACGAGCGGCCCAAGGCGATGGCGGCCTGGGGTTCGGTGTCGATGCTCGGCCTGGTCGGCAGCCCCGTCCTCGGCGGCTTCCTGATCGACCACTACTCCTGGCAGTCGATCTTCTTCATCAACGTCCCGGTCGTCGTCCTCGCCGTCCTCGCCGCCCTCACCCTCATGCCGGAGTCGAAGGGCCCCTGGCAGAAGCCCGACCCGCTCGGCGCGATCCTCTCCGTCGTCGGCATGACCGCGCTCATCTGGTGGATCATCGAGATCCCGCAGCACGGCGCCTTCGAGGGCCGCGGGCTCATCACCCTGGCGGTCGCGGTCGTCTCCCTCGCCGGCTTCGTGATCTGGGAGAACGTCACCCCCGAGCCGATGGTGCCGCTGGTCCTCTTCAAGCACCGCAACTTCAGCGGCGGTTCGCTCTCGCTGACCCTCGTGCAGATCGGCAACGGCGGCCTGCTCCTCGTCCTCACCCAGTACCTGCAGTTCGTCCTCGGCTACTCGCCGGTCAAGGCGGGCCTCGCCTTCGTCCCGCTCGCCGTCGCCGCCCTCCTCGGCAACGGCGCCGGCGCCGGACTCGCCGCCAAGGTCGGCAACCGCGTCCTGATCCTCGTGGGCATGCTCGTCATGGCGGGCTCCTTCGCCCTGCTCACCACGGTCGACGCCCACTCCGGCTTCACCGTCCCGGCCATCGCCCTGGGCCTCCTCGGCCTCGGCGCCGGCCTCGCGATGCCGGCCGCCGTCGGCGCCCTGATGAGCACCATCCCCGCGGAGAAGGCGGGCGTCGGCTCCGCCCTGAACGACACCATCCAGCAGGCCGGCACCGCGCTCGGCATCGCCATCCTCGGCTCGCTCCTCACCAGCACCTACTCCGCCGAGATGCCGGCCGACGCCCCCGAGCAGGCCAAGCAGTCGATCGGCGGGGCGCTGGCCGTCGCCAAGGGCGACCCCGCGATGATCGAGTCGGCCCGTGAGGCCTTCACCACCTCGATGTCCACCACCTTCACGATCAGCGCGATCGGCGTCCTCGCCGCGGCCGTCCTCGCCACCCTGGTCATGCGGGACGGCAAGAAGACCCCCGCCGAGGCGAACGAGGCCGAGACGGACGAGGCCGAGACGGAGAAGCCCGAGCTCGTCGCCTGACCCTCCGACGGTGACAGGAGCCGGTGCCCCCGAGGGGCGCCGGCTCCTGCCGTACGAGCTCCCGCATGCGAAAAGCTTCCGCGAACACCCGCGTCCAGCCGCCCCGGCCTGGCACGCTTTCGTCCGTGACCTATGTCGTAACCGTGGAAATACGCATTCCGGAGGGCGCTCCGGAGCTGGACGGGCTCCACCGCGTGGGAGCCTCCGCCCTGCTGGAGCAGGGCTTCGCGTCGGTGGCCGGTATCGAAGGCGCCGACGGCATGGAGATGGACCTGTTCGACGTCGCCGTGGCCGTCCATCCGGGCGGGGCGATCCTGAAGGTGATGGTCGCGGCGCCCTCGCTGGAGTTCGCGGAGGAAGCGGTCGGCTCCGTGAGCGAGGAGGTCCTGGAGCGTTCGGAGCTGCTCGCCGAGTGGACGGTCGAGAGCAGCGAGGTGCAGCTGCACACCGACGCGGCGCGCGAGAGCCTCGAAGCGGCCGACGGGCCCGGCGCCCCGCCCAGCGACCCGCAGGCGCGCAGAGCCCACCACACGGCGAAGCCCGACACCGCCGACGAGCCGGACGGGGAGGCACAGGACCACGAAGCCGCGTTCCGCGTGCTCGCGACCCGGCTGCGCTCCTTCACCCCGGCCGTCTTCGGCGTCGCCGAAGAGACGTCGGCCCCTCCGGAGGGGGAGTCGGCCGAAGCGGGCGGCGGGAGCCCCGGCATCACTCCCGAGAGCGCCGAACTCGCCGCCGGTTCCCTGGTGTACGGCGCCGAGGTCCTCATCGACGAGCTGTACGACGACGTGCAGGCCCTCGCCGAGGAGGACACCACCGTCGCCGAGTGCCAGGGCCACCTGTGGCACCTCGACCAACTGCCCTCGCGTCACGCGGCGCAGTACAACGAGCTCTTCGCGCGCCGCTTCCTGGTGACGGCGATCGCCCTCACCACCCGGTTCACCGACGGCAGCTTCCGGCGGCTCGGCTGTCTCGCCGAGGAGCTCGTCCTGAAGCTCCTCATCGAGCAGGCCCACGTCACCCTCGACCTGCACGGACTCCTGGACGACGAGGTCGCGGCCGCCCTCGGGCGCTTCGCCGGCGAGGTCTACGAGGACATGGACTTCGCGTGGCTCCAGGACGACGGGGGCGAGGGTGCCGGCGGCGAGGGCGTGGCGACGCTCGGCTTCGGCACCTGGTTCACGCCCTTCGACGACGCGCGGTACGTCCACCCGTACGCCCTCGACGAGGTGCCGGAGACCGGCGTCCCTGACACGGCGGAGAACTGAGCCGGTTTCGGGCCGGGCGGGCCCGGCCGGGCACAATGCGCTCATGGTGCAGTCCTTCCTACCCGTACTCGAACGCATCGGCGAGGAGATCGAGGGCCTCGCCGGCCGGGGCCGCCCGGCCGACTACATCCCGGCCCTCGCCGCCGTCGACCCGAACCGCTTCGGGATGGCCGTGGCGGAGCTCGACGGCACGGTGTACGGGGTGGGGGAGTGGCAGCAGCCCTTCTCCACCCAGTCCGTCACCAAGGTCTTCACGCTCGCCCTCGACCTCGCCCGGGAAGGCGACAGCCTCTGGGAGCACGTCGGCCGCGAACCCTCCGGCAACCCCTTCAACTCGCTCGTCCAGCTGGAGTACGAGCACGGCATCCCCCGCAATCCGTTCATCAACGCCGGCGCCCTCGTCGTCACCGACCGCCTGCACCGCATGACCGGAGACGCCTCCGGCAGCCTCCTCGAATTCCTGCGCGCGGAGTCCGCCAACCCGGACCTCGACTTCAATCGGGACGTCGTCGCGTCCGAGACCGCCCACGGCGACCGCAACGCCGCCCTCGCCCACTTCATGGCCTCCTACGGCAACATCACCACCCCCGTGCCGACCCTCCTCCGCGAGTACTTCCGGCAGTGCTCGATCGAGGCCTCCTGCGCCGACCTCGCCGTCGCCACCGGCTTCCTCGCCCGGCACGGCATCCGCTCCGACGGCTCCCGGCTGCTCCCCCGCAGCCAGGCCAAGCAGGTCAACGCCGTGATGATGACCTGCGGCACCTACGACGCGGCGGGCGACTTCGCCTACCGGGTCGGTCTCCCCGGCAAGAGCGGCGTGGGCGGCGCGATCATCGCCGTCGTCCCGGGCCGCTGCACCCTCTGCGTCTGGAGCCCGGGCCTCGACGCCCGCGGCAACTCGGTCGCCGGCGTCGCCGCCCTGGACCGCTTCACCACCATCACGGGCCTCTCCGTCTTCTGACCTGCGGCGTCACGGCCGTACGATGGACCGCCGTCCCGGCCTCCCGGCCTCGGGGACGAGCGGCGAGCGACACTGGATACGGCACCGACGGGAGGGCGGCGGCGATGACGGACCGCAGGGAGAACGAGGCGGAGTCCTCGCCGCGCAGGCGCGGCCAGGGAAAGCTGGAGGCGCACGTCCTCTCCGTCCTGAAGGGTGCCGTCGAACCGGTGCCCGTGGCGTGGGTGCAGGAGCGCCTCGGCGGCGACCTCGCGTACACGACCGTGATCACGATCCTGACCCGGCTGCACGGCAAGGGCGCGGTCGAGCGCGAGCGGGCGGGGCGCTCCTTCGTCTGGACGGCCGTCGCCGACGAGGCGGGGCTCGCCGCGCTGCGGATGCGCAAGGTGCTGGACGCCGAGACGGACCGGCAGGCGGTCCTCGCCAGCTTCGTCACCGCGCTCTCTCCGCACGACGAGCTGCTCCTGCGCGAACTCCTCGCCGGGGAGCCCGGGGAGCCCGGGGAGCCCGGGGAGCCCGGGGAGTCCCGGGAGGGAGATCGGTAGCGCCATGGGGGTCTTCGTCTTCCTTCCGCTCGTCCTTCCGCTCACCGCCTGGCCCATCGCCCGGCTCGCCGAGAGCCGGCTCCATCCCCGCACCGCGACGCGCCTGCTCTCCGCCGTCGCCGGTGTCCTCGCCGTGTGCAGCACCCTCTGTCTCGGCCTGCTCATGATCGTCGGCACGGCCCAACTGCCCGGCAACCCGCTGCCCGACGCCTGGTCGGACCCCGAGGTGCGGGCGGCCCTGCCGTACGACGAGGTGGCCGGCCGGGCGGCGATACCGGCGCTGCTCGCCGTCCTCGTCTCGTGCGGTGCGGCGGCCCGGCGCCACGTGCGGGTACGCCGACGGGCCGAGGGCGCGCTCGTGGGGCTGCCCGAGACGTCGGTGGCCGTGCTGCCGGACGGCGCCCCGTACGCGTACGCCCTGCCCGGCCGTCGCCGCGGCCGTCGGCCCGGTCACCGGCGCGGCCGGGTCGTCGTCAGCACCGGCATGCTCGCCGCGCTGACCTCCCGCGAACGCAGGGCCCTCTTCGCCCACGAGCGGGCCCACCTGGCGGGCCGTCACCACCGGCACCTCCTGGCGGTCCATCTCGCGGCCCGCGCCAACCCGTTCCTGCGGCCGCTCCGTACCGCCGTCGCGTACACCGCCGAACGCTGGGCCGACGAGGATGCCGCGGCAGCGGTCGGCAGCCGCCGCAGCGTGGCCCGCGCGATCGGCACGGCCGCCCTGCTGGCCCCGCCCGCGACCACCGCGGCGCTCCCCGCCGTCACCGGCGCGGGCCCGGTGCCCCGCCGGGTCGCGGCCCTGCTGCGACCGGCCCCGACGGGCCGCACCTGGCCGTCGCTCTTCACCACCGTCGGGTTCGCGGCCTGGGGCGCGGCCGTCGGCGCGACCGTGTCGGCGCTGTCCTCGGCGAACTCGGCCGTCACCCTCTTCCTCGTCCTGCGGGCGGCCACCCCGATGTAACGACCGGCGCCGGACCGGTCCTAGAGGTCGAACTCGTGCGGCGGCAGCCCGAGGGTGAAGCACGCCTCGCGGACGACGGCCTGCTCGGTCTTGTCGAAGTCGCCGTCGGCGCCGCCGATGACGATGCCTATCTGGACGACGGCGCGGGCTTCGGCGGGCTTCTTCTTCGCCTTGGCGATCTCCTGGAGGACGCTGACCCTGCCGAAGTCGAAGTCGGCCGTCAGCTTGTTCAGGTTCTCGTCGAAGCGGCGCTGGAGGTCGGTCGCGTCGAAGTTCTGCAGCACCTCGTTGGTCGAGATGAGCTGCGCGACCCGGCGGCGCTCGGCCGGATCGATCGTCCCGTCGGCGGCGGCCACGAGCGCGCACATCGCCATGCTGGCGTCCCGGAAGGCGCCGCTCTTCAGGTCGTTCTTCCTCGCCACCAGCTGGGTCTGCATCGTCGATGCGGATTCCTTGATGCGGTCCCACAGGGCCATGTTCCGTCACTCCAGACGTCGTCGATTGTTTCTACGCTTCTGTAGAACGTGGCGGTGTGGGGGAAGGTTCCCGGGCGGTGCGCCCGATGTGACGGGTGGTCGGTTGAGGGCCGGATCAGGGTCGGCGCACCGACGGCGTCCGCGCGGTCGTATGGCGGCGTATGGGGGGCGTATGCGTCCCGCCCCGATCCGTCAGGGCCGCGTCAGGGGGGATTCGGGGGCGCCCGGGACCGGTGATCGACGGGCATAGCGTCGAAGAGCACCCCGGTGCGACCGCGCCGGGACCGCGATTCGTTCCTCGGGAGGAACCGATGGTGGCAGACGCTCTCTTCGGAGACGACGCCGAACCCGTCAAACAGTCCCCGGCCGCCGGACGCCTCTGCGTGCCGGTCCGGCCGAGCGCCGGCGGATGGGCGACCCGGCTCTTCCGTACGCCGGCCGGCGGCGGCAGGACCGCCGTCGCGTTCACCGATCCCGCACGGCTGAGGGCGGTCCTCGGGGCCGCCCAGCCGTGGATTCCCCTCGCGGAACCGGCGCTGCGCGCGCTCGTGGAGCCACTGGGCGTCCACGAGTTGAGGATCGACCCCGCCTTCGCGGCGGAGGGGCACGGACACGCCCCGGCTCCGGTCCTGCTCCCGGCCCCGGTCGCCACGCCGACTCCGATGCCGACGGCGCGCCTCACCGCCGTGACCGAGCCGCGGCCGCTCACCGCGCTCGCGAGCTGAAGGGATCCGCAGAGATGACCACCCTGCCCCTGCCCTTGCCCGCCCCCTCCACGGCCCCGCCCACGACCCCCTCCACGACCCCGTCCACCACCCCGCCCGCGACCCCGTCGCCCGCCCCTTCCGCGGCCCCGCCCGGCGCCCCCGACCGCCCGGCCCCCGCCGACGCGCTCTCCGTCTGGCCCGCCACCACCACCGAGCGGCCCCACGGACAGCTCCTCGTCGGAGGCGTACCGCTCACCGAGATCGCCGAGGGGCACGGCACTCCCGTCTACGTCCTCGACGAGGCGGAGGTTCGCGAGCGCTGCCGCACCTACCGCACGGCCTTCCCCGACGCCGAGATCCACTACGCGGCCAAGGCCTTCCTCTGCCGCGCCCTCGCCCACTGGGTCGAGGAGGAGGGACTCGGCCTCGACGTGTGCTCCGCCGGGGAGCTGGAGCTCGCCGTCACCACCGGCTTCCCGCCCGAGCGGATCCTGCTCCACGGCAACGTCAAGTCGCCGCACGACCTGGAGACCGCGCTCCGCCTCGGCGTGGGCCGGATCGTCATCGACACCCCCGCCGAGATCGCCCGCATCGCCGCCGCGGTCGGCGCCGAGGGCCGGCAGAAGGTCATGGTCCGGGTGACGCCGGGCATCAGCGCGGGCGGCCACCGGAAGATCCGTACGGGTTCGGAGGACCAGAAGTTCGGCCTTTCCATCCGGGACGGCCACGCCCAGCACGCCATCGCCCGCATCCTCGACCAGTCGCATCTCGAACTCAGCGGTCTCCATTGCCACTTGGGATCGCAGATAGCGGACGTCAAGCCGTACCTGGTGGCCGTCCGGCGGCTCGTCGGCCTCATGGCCAGGGTCCGCGACGCCCACGGGGTGACGCTGCCCGAGCTCGACCTCGGCGGCGGCCACGGCATCGCCTACCGCCCCGGCGAACCCGCCCTCGACCTCACCACCCTCGCCCGCAAGGTGCGCGCCGAACTCGCCGAGAGCTGCGCGGCGGCCGGGCTCCCCGTCCCGCGCCTGATCATCGAACCGGGGCGGGCCGTCGTCGGCCCCGCGGGAGTCGCGGTCTACCGGGTCCTCGGGGTGAAGCGCACCCCCGCCCGGACCTTCGTGGCCGTGGACGGCGGGATGAGCGACAACCCGCGCCCGGCCCTGTACGGCGTGCGGTACGCGCCCCGTCTCGTCGGCCGCCAATCGGCGGCCGGGCCCGAGCGCGTGACGGTCGTCGGCCGCCACTGCGAGGCCGGCGACGTCCTGGCCGAGGACGTCCCGCTGCCCGCCGACACCCGCCCCGGGGACCTCCTGGCGCTGCCGGTGGCGGGCGCGTACCACCTGTCGATGGCGTCCTCGTACAACCTCGTGGGCCGCCCGCCGGTGGTCGCCGTCCGCGACGGCCGCGCCCGGCTCCTCGTCCGCCGCGAGACCCTGGCCGACCTCCGGGCCCGCGACGTCGGCCTCTGAGGGGCGTCGGCTCCCCGCCCGGATCCGCAGGTCAGGGCCGGGAGCCGACGGAGCTCGCCGGTCTGCGTGCCCCGTATCGGCGGGTCGCGTAGAGGACGCGTCAAGAGGACGCCGCGGGACGTATGGGGCGCGTTAACGAGAGCGGCGTCCTGGCCGAAAGGCGCTTTGCTCAGTTCGTCCGAGAATCCGTTCTTCACTCAGGAGCTCACGATGGCCGACGTGGCCTTCGTCGTCACCACGATCGCGGTCTTCGCGCTGGTGGCCTTCATCGCCAAGGGGGTGGCCAAGCTGTGAGTGCCGAAAACATCATCGGTCTGCTGGTGGCCGCCGGCCTCCTCGGCTATCTCGTCCTCGCCCTCGTCAAGCCGGAGAGGTTCTGAGTACGGATATGAGTCCCGTTCTTGCTGGGGTTCTCCAGCTCCTCGCCCTGATCGCCGCGCTGGCCCTGTCGTACCGCCCGCTGGGCGACTACATGGCCCGCGTCTACTCCTCGGACAAGCACCTGCGGGTCGAGAAGTGGATCTACAAGGGCATCGGCGCCAACCCGGGCGTCGAGATGCGCTGGCCCGCCTACCTGCGCGGTGTCCTCGCCTTCTCCGCCGCGAGCGTGCTCTTCCTCTACCTGCTCCAGCGGCTTCAGGGTTCGCTGCCGGGCTCGCTGGGCTTCGTGTCGATCGACCCGGACCAGGCGTTCAACACGGCCGCCTCGTTCGTGGCGAACACCAACTGGCAGTCGTACTACGGCGAGCAGGCCATGGGCCACGTCGTGCAGACTGGCGGCCTCGCCGTGCAGAACTTCGTCTCGGCGGCGGTGGGGATCGCCGTGGCGGTCGCCCTCGTACGGGGCTTCGCCCGCTCGCGCACCGGTGAACTGGGCAACTTCTGGGCCGACTTGGTGCGTGGCACGGTCCGGATCCTGCTGCCGATCGCCGTGATCGGTGCGCTGGTTCTGGTGGCCTGTGGCGCGATCCAGAACTTCGCGGGCATCCACGAGGTCGGTCAGTTCATGGGCGGCTCGCAGCAGTGGAACGGCGGGGCGGTGGCCTCGCAGGAGGTCATCAAGGAGCTGGGCACGAACGGCGGCGGTTACTTCAACGCCAACTCGGCCCATCCCTTCGAGAACCCCAACCCCCTCTCGAACCTCTTCGAGGTCTACCTGATCCTCGTGATCCCCTTCGCACTGACGCGGACGTTCGGCCGCATGGTCGGCTCGCTCAAGCAGGGGTACGCGATCCTCGGCACGATGGCCACCATCTGGGTCGTCTTCACCGGCCTGATGATGTGGACCGAATTCGCGCACAACGGCCCGGCGTTCGACCTGGCCGGCGGGGCGATGGAGGGCAAGGAGACCCGGTTCGGGATCGGCGGCTCGTCGATCTTCGCGGTCGCCACCACGCTCACCTCCACCGGCGCGGTGAACTCCTTCCACTCCTCGTACACGGGCTTCGGCGGCGGCATCACGATGCTGGGCATGCAGCTGGGCGAGATCGCGCCCGGCGGTGTCGGCTCCGGCCTCTACGGCATGCTGATCATGGCGATCATCGCGGTGTTCATCGCCGGCCTGATGGTCGGCCGCACCCCTGAGTACCTGGGCAAGAAGATCGGGACGCGCGAGATCAAGTTCGCGGCCTGCTACATCCTGATCACCCCGGCCCTGGTGCTCTGCTTCACCGCCGTCGCGATGGCCCTGGACACCCCGTCGAACTCGATGACGAACTCCGGCGCGCACGGCTTCTCCGAGATCCTCTACGCCTACACCTCGGGCGCGAACAACAACGGCTCCGCCTTCGCGGGTCTCAACGCCGATACGCAGTGGTTCAACTCGACGATCGGCATCGCGATGCTGCTCGGTCGGTTTCTGCCGATGGTGTTCGTCCTCGCGCTGGCCGGCTCGCTCGCAGAGCAGAAGCCCGTTCCCGAGACAGCGGGCACCCTGCGGACGGAGAAGCCGCTGTTCACGGGCCTGCTGGTCGGCACGATCATGATCATCACCGGTCTCACCTACTTCCCGGCGCTCGCGCTGGGACCGCTCGCCGAAGGGCTCGCAGCATGAGCACCATCACTCCCACCCGGCCCCCGCAGTCCGGGGCGCCCAGCGCCCGGCCGGCCGAGGCGGCCGGTCGCGTCGGCGGGGGACTGTTCGACCCGAAGCAGCTGGTCAAGTCCTTCCCCGACGCGATGAAGAAGCTCGACCCGCGTGTGATGGTCAAGTCGCCTGTCATGTTCGTGGTGTTGATCGGCTCGCTCGTGACCACGGTGCTCGCGGTCAAGAACCCGGGGGACTGGTTCGGCTGGGCGATCACCGTCTGGCTGTGGCTGACCACGATCTTCGCCAATCTGGCGGAGGCGGTCGCGGAGGGCCGGGGCAAGGCCCAGGCCGACACCCTGCGCAAGGCCAAGACGGACACCGTCGCCCGTCGCCTCATCGGCAAGAACGAGGAGCGGGTCCCGGGCACCGAGCTGCGGATCGGCGACCTGGTCGTGTGCGAGGCCGGTGACATCATCCCCGGCGACGGTGACGTCGTGGAGGGTGTGGCGTCCGTCGACGAGTCCGCGATCACCGGTGAGTCGGCCCCGGTCATCCGTGAGTCCGGCGGTGACCGCTGCGCGGTGACGGGCGGCACGAAGGTCCTGTCCGACCGCATCGTCGTCAAGATCACGACGAAGCCGGGCGAGACGTTCATCGACCGGATGATCAACCTGGTCGAGGGCGCGGCCCGGCAGAAGACCCCGAACGAGATCGCCCTCAACATCCTGTTGGCGTCCCTCACGATCGTCTTCCTGCTCGCCGTCGTCACGCTGAAGCCGTTCGCGATCTACGCGGGCGCCGACAAGCAGACCTCGATGATCGTCCTGACGGCCCTGCTCGTCTGCCTGATCCCGACGACGATCGGCGCGCTGCTCTCCGCGATCGGCATCGCGGGCATGGACCGGCTCGTGCAGCGCAACGTCCTGGCCATGTCCGGCCGTGCGGTCGAGGCCGCCGGTGACGTGTCGACGCTGCTCCTCGACAAGACCGGCACGATCACGCTCGGCAACCGCCAGGCCTCCGAGTTCGCTCCGGTGGCCGGGACGACGGAGGCCGAACTGGCCGACGCCGCCCAGCTCTCCTCCCTCGCGGACGAGACGCCCGAGGGCCGCTCCATCGTGGTCCTCGCCAAGGAGAAGTACGGCCTGCGCGAGCGCCACCAGGGCGAACTGGCCCACGCGGAGTGGGTCGAGTTCACGGCCCAGACCCGTATGTCGGGCGTCGACCTCGTCGAGGACGGGGTCGAGCGCAAGGTACGCAAGGGTGCGACCGGTTCGGTCGTGGCATGGGTGAAGGAGCGGGGCGGCAGTGTCTCCGAGGACGCGCAGGCGCTCACGGACCGGATTTCCCAGGCTGGTGGTACGCCGCTGCTCGTGGCTCTGGAGGACGACAAGGGCGCGCGGGTCCTGGGCGTCATCCACCTGAAGGACGTCGTCAAGGAGGGCATGCGGGAGCGGTTCGACGAGCTGCGCCGCATGGGCATCAAGACGGTCATGATCACGGGTGACAACCCGCTGACCGCGAAGGCCATCGCCGAGGAGGCGGGTGTCGACGACTTCCTCGCCGAGGCCACTCCCGAGGACAAGATGGCCCTCATCAAGCGCGAGCAGGCCGGCGGCAAGCTCGTCGCGATGACCGGCGACGGCACGAACGACGCGCCCGCGCTGGCCCAGGCGGACGTCGGCGTCGCGATGAACACGGGCACGTCGGCCGCGAAGGAGGCCGGCAACATGGTCGACCTCGACTCCAACCCGACCAAGCTCATCGAGATCGTCGAGATCGGCAAGCAACTCCTCATCACCCGAGGCGCGTTGACGACGTTCTCCATCGCCAACGACGTCGCGAAGTACTTCGCGATCATCCCCGCGATGTTCGCCGTCGCCTACCCGTCCCTGGACAAGCTCAACATCATGGGCCTGGCCTCGCCCGAGTCCGCGATCCTCTCGGCGGTCATCTTCAACGCCCTGATCATCATCGCCCTCGTGCCGCTCGCCCTGAAGGGCGTCCGCTACCGGCCCTCCAGCGCCGACTCGATGCTCCGGCGCAACCTCGGGATCTACGGACTCGGCGGCCTGGTCGCCCCGTTCATCGGCATCAAGATCATCGACCTGCTCCTCTCCCTCATCCCCGGAATCGGCTGACCCACGATGAACAACTCAGCAGCGAACACCGGCCGGGTGCTCTGGGCGGGCCTGCGCGCCCTGCTCGTCCTGACCGTCGTGTGCGGCGTCCTCTACCCGCTCGCCGTCACCGGCATCGCCCAACTGGCCTTCCCCGGCAACGCGAACGGCTCCGAGGTGAAGGCGGACGGCAAGGTCGTCGGCTCCGAACTCATCGGCCAGACCTACAACCTGCCCCTCAAGGACGGCGAGGAGACCGCCGCCCCGGACCTGCGCTGGTTCCAGCCCCGCCCGTCGAACGGCCTGGGCGCCAACAGCGTCAACACCCAGTACTCGATCATCCTCTCCGGCGCCACCAACCGCTCCGGTGACAACGAGGACCTGATCCAGTGGGTCAAGGACGCCAAGGCGGCCGTGATCAAGGACAACTCGACGGCCGACTACAAGGTGAAGCCGTCGGACGTGCCCGCCGACGCCGTCACCTCCTCCGGCTCCGGCCTGGACCCGCACATCTCCCCGCAGTACGCGAAGCTCCAGGTCCACCGCATCGCCGAGCAGAACAACCTCACCGTCCCGCAGGTCGACAAGCTCGTCGCCGACCACACCGACGACCGCATCCTCGGCTTCATCGGCGAACCCCGAGTCAACGTCCTCCAACTCAACATCGCGCTCAAGGAACTGACCAAGGGCTGACGGCCTCGACGTCTCCGCGCTCGACGTCTCCCGGCGGTCGGGCGATCGCACTGTGCCCCGCCCTCGGCCCGCACCTCTCCCAGCCGGAGCTTCCGGCGGAGAGAGGCGCGGGCCGAGGGCGAGGCTGCGCCGTGCGGGCACGGGGGCTCAGACGCCTCGGCGGTACCGGGCGGCGACCGAGGCGATCCACACCATCGCCGTGATCACCCCGATGGCGAGGGTGAGCGTGCCGGCCGTACCGCCGCTCATCGCCCACCCGTTGCCGAGCAGCAGCGCCGTACCCGCGACCCGGGAGCCGACGGCGTGCTTCCGCATCCCGGCGCGGCCGAAGTGGCGGCCCAGGACGTAGCAGGCGGCGATCAGCGCGGTGAAGGTGACCGAACCGGCGGCGAAGTGCGCGTAGCTCTGCCAGGACATGGCGGCGGGCATCCCGTCCGGCGTACCGACCGGGAATCCGTCGGCCGGGTCCATCACGAAGACGCCCGCCGCGATCATCCCGACGCCGCTGATCCGTACGAGCCGCGGCGCCCACGTGCCGCCGGGGGTGCCCCGCAGGGCCCGGCGCAGACCGCCCGCCCCGATGATCGTCAGGACACCGGCGAGGACGAAGTTCGCGATCTGGATCCAGCCGAGGGAGCCGTTGCTGAGGGCGCTCAGCGGGTGGCGGGTGATGTCGTAGCCGTCGCGGGTGGCGGCCTGGGTCAGGGCCACGACCGCCCACAGGGGCTGCGCCACGACCGCGACGGCGAGGAGGGAGCGGGTGGTGTTCGTGGCGGGGGCGGCGCTGGGGGCGGCGGTCTGCACGGTGGCCATGGCGGGGACTCTCTTCCGGTCGGCGGGGCGAGCTGCTGCTCGCTCACACGTCGAACCGACGATGTGACAGGGAACGGCCCCATTCCCTGTCACATCACCTTGTTCGACGTGTGGACAGAAGCACCCGACAGGATCACGACGAGAGGTACAGAGATCCCATGCGCTACCTGATGACGACCAAGCCGTCCGACACCGCCCCCGACGAGAAGCTGTTCGCCGAGATGGGCCGGTTCATCGAGGAGCTGACGGCGGCCGGTGTCCTCCTGGCCACCGGCGGCCTGGAGCCGGGCGGCGTCCGGGTCACCTCCGCCGGGGACGAGATCACCGTGACGGACGGGCCCTTCGCCGAGGCCAAGGAGGCCGTGGCCGGCTTCGCACTGATCGAGGTCCGCTCCAAGGAGGAGGCGATCGAGCTCGCCCGCCGCTTCCGCCGGATCGTCGGAGACGGCGAGAGCGTGGTCCAGGAGGTCTTCGGCGGCTGATCCCCGAGACGTCCCGCCGACGACGTCCCGCCGATCACGATCGCAGCACCCCGGAGGCGTCCGGCCGATCACGATCGCAGCACCCCGGAGGCGTCCCGCCGACCACGATCACAGCACCCCCGCGGCTTGCGACCGAGCCGCGGCGGGTGCTGTGATCGTTCCTGTGCTGCCCGACGTACACCGCACGGTCGATGCGGCCTGGAAACTCGAGTCGGCGAAGATCGTCGCCTCGCTCACCCGCATGGTGCGGGACGTCGGCCTCGCCGAGGAGCTGGCCCAGGACGCGCTCGTCGCCGCCCTCGAACAGTGGCCGGTCTCGGGCGTCCCCGACAACCCCGGCGCCTGGCTGACGACCACTGCCAAGCGGCGCGCCCTCGACCACCTCCGCCGCAGCCAGCGCCTCGAACGCAAGCAGGAGCAGCTCGCCCACGAGTTGGGACAGCGACAGGACCGCCGACAGGGCCCCGACGCACGGCCGGACGACGAGCCGGACGACGTCCTCCGGCTCGTCTTCCTCTCCTGCCACCCCGTGCTGCCGACCGAGGCCCGCGCCGCCCTGACGCTCCGGCTGCTCGGAGGCCTGACGGCCGAGGAGATCGCGCGGGCCTTCCTCGTCACCGAGACGGTGATCACCCAGCGCGTCGCGGGAGCCAAGCGGACGCTGGCCGAGGAGCGCGTCCCCTTCGAGCTCCCGGACGGCGACCACCTGGCCGAGCGGCTCTCCTCGGTCCTCGAAGTCATCTACCTGATCTTCAACGAGGGGTACTCCGCGACCTCGGGCGACGATCTGATGCGGCCCGGGCTCTGTCTGGAGGCCCTGCGGCTCGGCCGGCTCCTCGCCGAACTGGCGCCGCGCGAGCCCGAGGTGCACGGCCTCGTCGCGCTGATGGAGATCCAGGCGTCCCGCGCCGCCGCGCGCACCGGCCCGTCCGGCGAGCCCGTCCCGCTGCACGAGCAGAACCGGGGCCGCTGGGACCAGCTGCTCATCCGTCGCGGCTTCACCGCGATGCTGCGGGCCAGGGGATGCCTCGTCGACGGGGAGGGCGGCGGTGCCCCCGGCCCGTACATGCTCCAGGCGGCGATCGCCGTGTGCCACGCGCAGGCCAGGAGCGCGCAAGACACCGACTGGGTCCAGATCGCCTCCCTGTACGAGGCGCTCGCGCGGGTCCTGCCGACACCGATCGTCCGGCTGAACCGCGCCGTGGCGGTCGGAATGGCCCACGGGCCGGAGGCGGGGCTCGAACTCATCGACACCCTGCTCACCGACCCGGTGCTGCGCGACTACCACCTTCTCCCCAGCGTCCGGGGAGACCTCCTCGCCCGGCTCGGCCGCGACGACGAGGCGCGCGTCGAGTTCCGGCGGGCGGCGTCCCTCGCGCGGAACGCCGCCGAGCGCGCCTTCCTGGAGCGGCGCGCGGACGAGCTCGGCGCCGCCGCCCCGGCGGGACCCCTCCTGGGGCGGGCCGCCGACGAATTCCTGGGCCGGGACGACCTGGACGCCGCGACCAGCCGCTCGTACGGGCAGACCCTCCGCCGCCTCCGCCGCACGCTCGGCGACCAGCAGCCGCTGTCGTCCCTGACGGCGGACCAGGTGACGCGGGTCTTCACGACGGCCTGGGGCGGGGCGGCGGCCGCGACCTGGAACCGGCACCGGTCGGCCGTCCGGTCCTTCGGCGCCTGGGCGTCCCTCGACGACCTCACCACGGGGCTCGACCGCCGTACGGGAACAGGCTCCACCGCGCGGCCCCTCGACCCGGCGCAGCTCGACGCGGTCTGGAGCCTCCTGGACCTGCCTCTGCGCGAGGAGACGCTGTGGCGGCTGCTGCACGAGTCGGCGGCCTCGGTGACGGCGGTCCTCGCCCTGAACGTCGAGGACCTGGACCTCGACGACCGCCGCGCCCGCACCGGATCGGGATCGGGCTCCGGCTCGGGTGTCGGCTCCGGATCGGGCCTTGGCTCCGGCTCGGGCGTCGGCTCCGGATCGGGCCTTGGCTCCGGCACGGGCGCAGGCTTGGGCGTCGGCTCCCGCTCCCGTTCCCGGGATACGTGGGTGAGCTGGCGCTCCGGAACGGCCCGGCTCCTGCCCCGGCTGCTCGCCGGCCGGACGCGCGGGCCGGTGTTCCTCTCCGACCGCCGCCCCGGCCCGGCCCGTACGCCCGAGGCGTCCGACCTGTGCCCGGACACGGGCCGCCGGCGGCTCTCGTACGAGCGGGCCGAGTACCTCTTCAAGCAGGCCACCCGGCCCCTCGACCCGGCCCGCGACGGCTACACCCTGCGCCGGCTCAAGCCGGGTCCCCGGGACCGCTGACCCGGATCCTCAAGGGGCAGCCGCCCCGCGCGGGTCACGGCTTCTGGAAGCCGGCGTCCTGGAGGATCTTCTGGGCCTCGGGGGAGGACAGCCAGGTGACGAAGGCGGTGGCCGCCTCGGCGTTCTTGGAGTCCTTGAGGGTGGCGGCCGGGTACTCGGCGACGGCGTTCTGCGCGTCGGGGATCTCGACGGCGTCGACCTTGTCCTTGGCGCTCTCGGCGTCGGTCTTGTAGACGAGACCGGCGTCGGCCTCGCCGAGCTCGACCTTGCTGAGGACGGCGCGGACGTTGGGCTCCTGCGACACCGGCTTCACGGCGATCTTCTGGGCGTCGAGGACCTTCTTGCTGTACTTGCCCGCCGGCACCTCGGGCGCGGCCAGGACGACCTTGAGCTTGGTGTCCGCGAGGTCCTTCAGCTCGTCGACCTTGAAGGGGTTGCCCTCGGTGGTGGCGATGACGAGCCGGTTCTTCGCGATGACCGTCGGAGTCCCGGTGTCCGCCTTGGCCTTGTCCATGCTCTTCGTGTCGGCGGTGACCAGGACGTCGGCGGGGGAGCCCTGGGCGACCTGCGCGATGAGCTCCTGCGAGCCGGCGAACGAGAAGGTGATCTTCGTGCCCGGGTGGGTCTTCTCGTACGCGGCGCCGGCCGTCTCGAAGACGTTGGTGAGCGAGGCCGCGGCGAGCACCGTCAGCTTCGCGGCGGGGGCCGCGCTCGCGGAACCGGAGGCCGCGGGGCCCGCGGCGTCCTTCTTGCCGTCGGCCTCGTCGCTGCCGCAGGCGGCGAGCGGGACGAGGAGGGCGGCGGTGAGGGCCGCGGCGGCGGTGCGGCGTCTGGCGAGGGTACGGGGGAGGGACATGAGGGTCGGGGCTCCTTGGGGACGACAGGAAGAGGAAGAAGAGGAAGGCGAGGAGGGAGAGCGCACGGGCAGCGGCCCACGGGATGGTGCGGGCGGGTCGGCGCGGGGGGTGGCACGCATGCCGACGTTCTGCTGCATGTGCGACACCGTAGGGCGGTCGGGCTCACATCTGCAACAACCCTGTGGGACTCTCCATGGCGAATGCGAGGTGGCCTGGAGGAACGGCCGAACCGGCGGGTTCCTCAGGGCGTACGGCACGAGCCGATCCAGATGCCGGTGACGGCGCTGACGTACCGGGCGCCGGCCACTCTCACCGTCGCGGACCTGCGGCGGGGCTGCGGGGTGCGGCGCTGTGGCGGGTCATCGTCAATCCCCTTCGGGCGGTCGATGCGGCGGCTGCGCCCAGTGATACCCGCCCGGCCCGCCACGGAATCGTGGTTGCGCCTCAGATCGGCCTCGCTGCCCCGTATTTGTGAGCTTGCTACGAGCCGGACACTCGCATCCACCGGTTTCATGCGCCAAGCACCCGCGCCTGCCGCTCCAGGGCCAGCCAGACGCGGTCCCGGGTCAGCGGCAGTTCCGTGAAGCGGACGCCCGTCGCGTCGCGCAGGGCGTTGGCCAGGGCGGGGGCGACGGGGTTGAAGGGACTCTCGCTCATCGACTTGGCGCCGAGCGGGCCGATCGCGTCGCTGGTCTCCGTGAAATGGACCTCGGTGCGCGGGACGTCCGCGTACTGGGGGAGGCGGTAGCGGCGGAAGGCCGCCGTGGTGACCTTGCCGCGCTCGTCGATCCGGACGTTCTCGAAGAGCGTGGCGCCGAGCGCCTGGGCGACCCCGCCCTCGACCTGGCCCCTGCACTGCATCGGGTTCATGACCTTGCCCGCGTCGGCGGCGTGGACGCTGCGCAGGATGCGGATCTCCCCGGTGGCCGGGTCGACCGCGACCCGGAACCACTGCGCGTTGAAGGCGACCGAGCGCGGTGAGCCGCCCCAGTGCCCGTCCGCCGCCAGCTCCTCCGCCGCGCCGCGCGCGTGCCCCGCCTCGTACAGCTCCTTGAGGGTGACCGTACGGCCGGCGCAGTCGAAGGCCTCGGCGCCGAGCACGCACAGGTGCCGGGCGACGCCGGTGTGGCGGGCGGCGAGGGTGCGCAGCCGCTCCGCGAGCGATCCGGCGGCGAGGAGGACGGCCTTGCCCGCGACGACGGTGCCGGCCGAGCCGAAGGCGCCGGTGTCGTGGCGGACGACGTCGGTGTCGGACTGCCGGACGGCGACGCGGTCCTCGGTGGTGCCGAGGGCGCCGGCGGTGATCTGCTGGTGGACGGTGGTGGTGCCGTTGCCGAACTCGGCGGTGCCGACGGCGACGTCGTACGTCCCGTCGGGGAGCAGGGAGACGCGGGCGTCGGCGTAGTGGCCGCCGGGCGGGCCGGTGGCGATCATCGCCATGCCCGTGCCCTGCCCGACGAGCCACCCCTCGGGCACCTCATCGGCGCTCGTGTCCTCGCCGCTCGCGGCCTCGGCGATGGCCCGACGTGCGACCGACAGGCACTGGTCGAGCCCGTAGGAGGCGATGAACAGGTCCTCCTCCTCGCCGATCGGGCTGTGCATGGGCTCACCGGGGCCGATCACGTTCTTCTCGCGGAAGACGAGCGGATCCATGCCGAGGCGGCGGGCGACCTCGTCCATCGCGGACTCGACGGCGAAGGTGACCTGGCCCAGGCCGTATCCGCGGAAGGCGCCGGCCGGGACCGCGTTCGTGTAGACGGAGTACGCGTCGACCTTCTTGTTCGGGGCGCGGTAGACGGCGAAGGACTCGCCGACGCTGTGGAACATGACGGCGGGGCCGTGGTTGCCGTAGGCGCCGGTGTTGGACACGACCCGCATCCGTACGGCGGTCAGGGTGCCGTCGGCGCGGGCGCCCACCGTGATGCCGATGGTGAACGGGTGCCGGGTGGTCGCCCCGTGGAACTGCTCGGCCCGGGTGTACTCCAGCTTCACGGGCCGCCGCAGCTTCAGCGCGGCGAGCGTCACGATGTCCTCCGTGAGCATCTCCTGCTTGCCGCCGAACCCGCCTCCGACCCGGCCCGCGACGACTCGGACCTCGTCCTCGGGCAGGCCGTACAGCGCGCAGAGGGCCCGCCGGGTCAGGAAGGGCGTCTGCGTGGAGGAGCGGACGGTCAGCCGCTCGCCCGTGCCGTCCTCCTTCGGCTCGAAGTACGCGACGCAGCCGTGGGTTTCGAGACTCGCGTGCTGCACGCGCTGCGTGCGGAAGGTCTCCTCGTAGACGACGTCGGCCTCGGCGAAGCCGGTCTCCACATCGCCGATCTCGCCGTGCACCTCGCCCGCCACGTTGTTCTCCGCGCGGGCGATCCGCGCCTCGGGGCCCTTGTCGCCGTGCAGTTGCGGTGCGCCGGGGAGCATCGCGGCCTCCGGGTCGGTGACGTAAGGGAGTTGCTCGTACGTCACCTCGATCCGGCGGCAGCCCTCCTCGGCCGCCTGCTCGCTGTCCGCGACGACGGCGGCGACGCGCTGGCCGACGTACCGGACGACGCTGTCGAGGACGCGGGTGTCGTCGGGGTCCTCCGTGGGATGCTCGTGGCGGGCGCTGGAGTACAGCGTCGGCGGCGCGTCCTCGTGGGTGAGGACGGCGTGCACCCCGGGGACCCGCAGGGCGGCGGCCGTGTCGACGGCGACGATCCGGGCGTGCGGGTGCGGGGAGCGCAGCAGCTTCATGTGGAGGAGGCCGGGGACCTCGACGTCGAAGGTGTAGCGGGCGGTACCGGTGACGACCTGGGGTCCGGCGGGGGCGGCGACGTTCTTCCCCACGGCCTTTCCCGCGCACGGCCGTTCGGTGTGCCGCACGCCCTGCACGGCGTCCTCGATCGCCCGGTAGCCGGTGCATCGGCAGATGTTGCCCTTGAACGCCCGGGGCAGGTCGTCGAGTTTGCCGTCGTCGTGCGCGGAGCCCCGCTCGGCTTCGAGGGCCACCGTCGTCATGAGGAACCCGGCCGTGCAGAATCCGCACTGGTACCCCTGCGCGTCGAGGAACTTCCGCTGTACGGGGTGGAGTTCGCCGTCCGGGGAGGCGAGGCCCTCGACGGTGGTGACGGCGCGGCCCTCCGCCCGTACGGCCGGATACAGACAGCTGTGGACCGGTTCGCCGTCGACATGGACGGTGCAGGCGCCGCAGTCCCCGGCGTCGCAGCCCTTCTTCACCCCGAACCAGCCGCGCTCGCGGAGGTAGGTGCGCAGGCACTGGCCTGCGCGCGGTTCGTCGTCGTGGGAACGGTCGTTGACGCGGACGTGGAAGCTCATCGGGCACTCTTCTCCAGGCTGTGGGTCAACTCGCGGCGGACCTCTTCGGCGAGGCGGAGCCCCATGTGCCGCCGCCACTCGGGCAGTCCGTGGATGTCGTCGAACCAGTCCTCCTCGCGGACGGCGGCCTCGACCGCACGCCGCAGCTCGTCCCGGTCCGGCGGCAGCGGGAACCAGAGGCGGAACGGCCGTACGGTCGCCGCGCTGATCGTCACCGCCAGCGAACCGTCCACCGGATCGAGCGTCCCGATGACCAGCGCCCCCGAGCGGCCGAGCCCGTACAGCGACGCCTGCCGGAAGGCCGTGCGCGAGCCCAGGGCGCGCGCCGGCAGGGTGACCGAGCGCAGCAGCTCGCCCTCCGCGAGGTCCTTGCGGCCGGCGCCGGTGACGAAGTCCACGACCTTCGCCCGCCGCACGGATCCGTCCTGCGCCCGGAGCAGGCACACGCCGTCGAGCGCGGCGGTCAGCGAGATCATCGGCCCGGCCGGAAGGCCGTTGCAGAGGTTCCCGCCGACGGTCGCCATGTTCCAGATCTTGAAGGAGGCGAGGAAGGCCCGGCAGCACTGCTCGAAGAGCGGCGCCGCCTCGACGCCCATCGTCCTTCCGTACCGCGAGAGTTGGGTGATGGTGCAGGTCGCGGCGATCTCCAGCGAGCCGTCCTCGGCGCGGGTGAGCGGCTCCCAGCCCATCCGGCTGAGGTCGACCAGCCGGCGCAGCCGCGGCTGGGGCTCGGAGAAGAGGTACGTCCCCCCGCCCAGCCATGCGTCCCCCGGCCGCCAGGGCTCGTGCCGACGCCCGTCGCGTACGTCCGTCACCGTGTTCAGATCCATGTGTCCCCACGCCTCCCGGCCACTGCTTTCACGCCAGTCAAGCCCGAAAGGGGCGGCGGGGACGACTGGTGCGGACGCTGGAAACACCCCACCCCGCGGAGCCGCGTCCTGGATGATCAACCAAGGAGCATTTTCAGGCTGTGGCCGTGCATCTACGATGTGTCTTCTCGCATTCACCTCTTGAATGTGAGATGCGGGCTCATCCCGCGACCGCGCAAGGAGCCCCGCATGCACGTCGAACATCTCCTCCGGCTGGACAGCCTCGACCTCACCCTGGTCTGGGGCGACGAGGCGCTGCTCGGCCAGGAGATAGGCGGAGTGACGGCCACCGACCTGGAGGACCCGGCGAGGTTCCTGCAGCCGAGCGAGATCGTCCTCAGCGGGCTCGTGTGGTGGAACCCCGGCGACGGACCGGCGCGGACGGAGCGCTTCGTCTCGGCGCTGCGCGAGGCCGGTGCCGTCGCGCTCCTCGCGGGCGAGGAGACCCACGGCGAGGTCCCCCGCGAACTGGCCGCCTCCTGCCGTAAGCACCGGATCGCCCTGCTCGCCGTACCGGCGCACACGAGCTTCCGGGCGATCACCGAGGCGGTCTACCTCCGGCAGTGGGGCGAGCTCAGCCGCCGCCCGTCGGACCTCTACGCCCTGCCGGAGAACGTCCGCGGCGACCTGGAGCGCGAGGTGGAGGGCGGGGCCTCCGTCGGCGACCTCCTCGACAGCGCCTTCGCCCACCTCGGCACGCCCCCGTGCCACCTCCTGACCGGCAGCGGCCGAACGATCGCCCGCACCGCCACCGCCGCCGAACTCCCCGCCGCGCGCGCCTCGGAGAGGATCCACGGGGCGCGCGGCGAGCGGGGGACGACGCTGCGCGTCGAGGCCGACGACACCGACTTCGACGCCTGGTACCTCCACTTGGCGGACGAAGGGCAGGTCCCGCCCCGCGTCCTGCACGAGATCGCCGAGGTCCTCGGCCGGCACCGCCGCCGCCACGACCGCCGCCGGGCGGCGCAGCGGCAGGCACGTCAGGAGCTCGTCGCCCTCCTCGACGTTCCGTACGGCGACGCCAACGCCGTGGAGAGCGCGCTTAGTTCGTGCGGGCTTGCCGGCCGGGGGCCCTACACCGTGGTCGTCGCGTCAGCGACGCCGGCGGAGGAGGACACGGGGAGCCGCGCCGCCCTCGCGGAGGCCCTCGGCCACCTCCCCGGGGTTGCGTTCGCCGTCGGCGAGCGCCCGGGCGGCGAAGCGCTCGCGGTCGTCGCACACGGCGGCGCGGACGATGCCGACGGACAGGACGACCGCGCCGTCCGGGCCGCCCTGGGGAAGGTGTGGCCGCTGGTCCACGCCTGCCGGCCGACCGGCGCCCTGTACGCCGGGGTGAGCGAGCCCGTCGCCACCGCGGCCGAGCTGGCGGCGGCCGTCGGCCAGGCGCGGTACGCCCTCGCAGCGGCCGCCCGCACGGCGGGTACGGGCACGCGGGCCCCGGGCGCGGCGCACGTCGCCTCCGTCGGCGATCTCACCAGCCTGGAGGCGCTGCTCGCGGGCGTCCCCGACGACGTCCGGGAGGTGTACCGCACCACGGTCCTCGGACCGCTCCTGCGCGGCGGCCGCTCCTCGAACGCCCTCCTCCTCGAAACCCTGGAGGTCTTCCTGGCCCACAACTGCTCCTGGGCCAGGACCGCCGAGACCCTCCACCTGCACGTCAACACGGTCCACTACCGGGTCCAGCGGGTCGAGACGCTCACCGGCCGCGACCTGTCCCGCCTCGACCACCGACTGGACCTGCGCGCCGCGCTGCTGTGCCGCTGAGGAAGCCCTCGGTCAGGGCAGATCGATGTGGACACTCGTCGACTTGACCCGCGCCGTGACGGTGACCCCGACATCGAGGCCCAGCTCCTCCACGGCCTCCCGCGTCACGAGCGAGACCAGCCGGTGCGGCCCCGACTGGACCTCCACCTGCGCGGCCACGTCGTCGACGCGTACCGCCGTCACGATCCCCACGAACGCGTTGCGCACGGACGTCGGCACGTCCTCCGGCACGGCATGGAGACCGGCGCCCCGCTCCTTGGCGAAGAGCGCCAGGCCGGCCCCGTCGATCACGCGGTTGCCCGCACCGTCCCGGTCCATGCGCAGGCGTCCGCCGTCGGCCCACCGGCGGACGGTCTCCGAGCTCACTCCGAGCAGTCTCGCTGCCTGCCCAATGCTGTACGACGGCACAACCGCACTCTAGGCCACGCGCACCGGGCGACGGCGGGCCAGGCCGCGGAGACGCCACGGGACGGACGCCGATCCGAACGGGATCAGGCCGCGGACAGCGCGATCTCCGTCGACTTGATCAGCGCGACGACGGAGGACCCGGCCGCGAGGCCCAGGTCGGCGACGGCGTCCTTGGTGATCGCGGCGGTCAGCTCGCCGCCCTCGACGGTCACCTTGACCGAGGCCATGGCGCCCCCGGTGGCGACGTCGGCGACGGTGCCGGGGATCCGGTTGCGGATCGACAGCCCCTCGACGGGACCGGTGGCGAGCGAGACCTCGGTCGACTTCACGAGGACCCTCACCGCGGAGCCCTCGCCGAGCCCGAGGTCCCGGACGGCCTCCAGCGTGATCGCAGCGGTCACGCCCTGACCGCCGACGAGGCGGACCTTGACGGTCGCCATGACCTCACCGGGTGTGACGGCCACGACGGTGCCGGCGATCTGGTTGCGGATGGACAGGCTCATGGAGAACGCCTCACAGAGAAGACAGAGAAGTCGGTGCGGGTACGAGCGGGCGGAACGTCCCTCGCACTCCTCGTACTCCTCACGCTAGGCGCGCGGACCCGACCCCGCTCGGACCGCCTCGCATCTGCGATGCGGAAACGTCTCACTCGAAGGTGTGGACTCTCACGGGCGGCGGCGCACGTGACGTGGACGGTCGGGCCGTGTACCGCCGCCCGTACGGGGGACGCAGGAGTGAGGAACGGTCCCGCGCGCCCGCCGGCGGCCGGGCGGCGCCCCCACGCCGTGTCCCTACACTCCCCGCACATGTCGCTCTGGCTGCTCAATCACTTCAGCACCTTCACCCTGACCGTGGTCACCGTCGGCGGGACCGTCGTCCTGGCCGTCACCGGCAGCGTGCTGCTCCGCCGCAGGTACCCGTCGCTCGCCGAGGGCGAGCACAACGACATGGTCGGGGTCACGCTCGGCATGTTCGGCGCGATCTACGGGATCATCCTCGCCTTCGTCATCGTCACCCTCTGGACGCAGCTGGAGAGCACGCAGACGATCGTCGCGACCGAGGCCACCGACATGGCCCTCATCGCCCGGGACGCCGCCGCCTTCCCGCCCCCGGTCCGCGCCCGCCTCGACGGCGCCCTCAGCGCGTACGTCCACGCGGTCGTGGAGGACCAGTGGCCCCGGATGCGCGCGGGACGGCCCAGTTACGGGACCACCGCCGGCTCGTTCCAGGCCGTCTACGACGTCCTCCAGTCGTACGAACCGAAGACCGCCCGCGAGGAGGTCTTCTACGAAGAGGCCGTCAGCCAGCTGAACGACGTCGCCTCCCAGCGCCGGGCGCGCCTGACGATGGCCGAACAGCAACTGCCCCCGCTGCTCCAGGTCCTGGCCTTCGGCGGCGCGATCGTCCTGATCCCGCTCACCTTCCTCTACGGCATGCGCAAGCTGCGCATCCAGATCCTCTTCGTCGCCTCCGTCGCCGCCCTCATCGGCTTCAGCCTGCTCCTCGTCTTCGTCCTCGACCGCCCCTTCGCCGGCGAACTCAGCGTGAGCCCGGCGCCGTACCGGGAGGGAGCGCTCGCGCAGTACTGGACGCCGTGACGCCCCATGGGCCGCGACGCCGTACGCCGTGACGCAATGGGCCGTGACGCAATAGGCCGCGACGCCGTAATTGGGTTGACCCGGCCGCGGGGTGGGGCTGCACTGTGCCGGGGCATCGCGCGCCGCGGTGCCCGCATCCCGGGGAGGCAGCGGCAGCCATGGACATCCGTCCCACGACCGACCAGGAACTCGACGTCTTCGTCGACACGCTCCACACCGCGTTCGGACGCTTCCCGGAGACCGCGGCCGAGGACGGCGGCGGCGTCTGGTGGGCGGCGCTCGAGAACGACCGCAACCTGCTCGCCGTGACGGCCGACGGCCGGCCCGTCGGCACCGCCGGCGCGTACTCCTTCGAACTCACCCTGCCCGGCGGGGCCGTGACCCCGGTCGCCGGGGTGAGCGGCGTCGGCGTCCTGCCCTCGCACCGACGCCAGGGCGTGCTCAGCGCGATGATGCGGCGTCAGCTCGCCGACGTGAGGACGCGAGGGGAGTACCTCTCCGTCCTGCTGGCCTCCGAGGCCCCCATCTACGGCAGGTTCGGCTACGGACCGGCGACCTATACGCGGCGGCTGACGGTGACCCGCAGCCAGGCGGCCTTCGCCGCACCCCGGGCGCGGGGAGCGGCGGCCGATGCCGGTTCCGGCTCGGGCTCCGGTTCGGTCGAGGTCCTGCGGAGTGCCGAGTGCGGCGACATCCTGGAGGAGGTCTACGACCGGTACCGGCGCGCGCAGCCCGGCGCGCTGTCCCGGCCGCACCGCTGGTGGGAGCGGCGCGCGGGACAGCCCCCGATCTCGCCGGCGCCGCGCTACGTCGCCGTCCACCGCGACGCCGACGGCGTCCCTGACGGCTACGCCAGCTACACGCTCGGCGAGTCCGACACCCTGAAGGTCGACGAGACGATCGCCGCGGACGACGCCGTCTTCACGGCGCTTGCCCGGTTCCTGCTCGGACACGACCTGGTCTCCCAGGTCGTGTTCAGGCACTTCCCGCCCGAGCACCCGCTGCGTTGGCAGCTCACGGACTTCCGCGCCGGACAGGTGGACAACGACACCGACTGGCTGTGGGTCCGTCTCCTCGACGTCCCGCGGGCACTGACCGCGCGCGGCTGGTTCGTCGACGGCGAACTGGTCCTCGACGTCGACGATCCCTTCCTCGGCGAGCACGGCCGCCACCTGCTGACCGTCCGGGACGGCAAGGCCGAGTGCGTCCCGACGGACCGGGAGCCCGACCTGTCGCTGGACGTCCGCGACCTGGGCTCGGTCTATCTGGGCGGCACCGCCCCGAGCGCCCTCGTGCGCGCCGGACACATCCGGGCCCACCGCCCGGGCGCCGCCGCCCTCGCGGACGCCCTCTTCGGCGCCGAGCGCGCCCCGCACTGCCTGCACTGGTTCTGAGGCGCGCTCGGCAGCCGGGGGCCCGTCGCCGTCAGGCGGCGGGCTTCCCGGGCTGGTCGTGGGTGGAGCAGTGGATCCCGCCGCCGCCGGAGGCGATGGTGTCGATCTGCACCTGGACGACGTCCCGGTCGGGGAAGTGCTCCCGCAGGATGGCCTTCGCCCGCGCGTCCGCCTTCCGGTCGCCGAACTTGGGCATGAAGACCGAGTCGTTGGCGACGTAGAAGTTGGCGTAGGTGGAGACAAAGTCGTCGCCCTCGCCGGTGATCCTGTCGAGGTCGGGCTGCGGCAGGTCGATGATCTCGAAGCGCCGGCCCCGGGCGTCGGTCGCCTGGGACAGCACCGAGCGGGCCTGGTCGGCCGAGCGGGACCAGGAGTCCGGGGGAGTGCCGGGGAACGCCTGGTCGAGCAGGACCACGCCGGGGGCCGTGAACCGTACGAGGCTGTCGACGTGGGCGTCGGTGATGTCCTCGCCGCGGACGCCCTTCAGCCAGATCACCTTCTCCACGCCGAGGGTGTCGATCAGCTCGTCCTCGATCTGGTCCCGGCTCTTCCCGCGGTTGCGGTTGTCGTTGACGATCGAGCTCTCGGTGATGAGGAGGGTGCCCTCGCCGTCGGTCTCGAAGGAGCCGCCCTCGGCGACGAGAGGCGCCTGCTCGCGGGGAATGCCGTACTTGGCGAGCAGCTTCCGGCCCACCTGCGCGTCGTTGGTGTGCTCCTGCTTGTCGCCCCAGCCGTTGAAGTTGAAGTCGACCCCGACGACCTTCCCGCCGTCCTCGACGAAGACGGGCACGGTGTCGCGGGCCCACAGGTCGTCGACGGCGAGCGGGATCACCTCGACCTGCCGGCCGCAGGCCCGCTGCGCCGCCGCCACCTGGTCCGGGCGGGCCATCATCACGACCGCCTCGTACTCGCCGACGGCCCGGGCGATGCGGGCGATGTCCTCCCGTACGTAGGGCAGGTCGTCCTCCCAGACGGACGCGAGGGCGGGCCAGGACATGAACGTACGGGTGTGGCTCTCCCACTCGGCGCCGAAGCGACGCTCCTCTTCGGCGGCCCGCGTGCGGGAGGGGGCGCCCGCCGTGCTGCCGGCGACGGACTCCTCCGGGCCGCACGCGGTGGCGCCGAGGCCGAGGGCGGCGCCGATTCCGGCGAAGGCCCGCAGGGCGGTGCGGCGGGAGGGGATGAGGTGGGACACAACGTGCTCCGTTCGTGGGCTGGCGAGACTATCCGGCGGCGGTGTGCGGATCGCGGTGACGCGGCGCGGCGGCGGAATCGCGGGCCTGGGGCTTCACGCGGACGGCGGCCGTGGGGACGGCTGCGCGAGGGCATGAGTGGGGGTGGCCGTGGTCCCCACTCTGACACTGACTGGATTTTCAGTCAAACGCGGAGGTCGCGGTCGGCGTGCAGGCCCTGGTATGCGGGCCGGTGGGCACCTCGGGAGCGGTTCGGCGCCGGTTCGGCGGCGGCTCGACGACTACCCATCCGGGCCGGGGGCTATATTGACTGAAACTTTAGCCAACGGGCACTCTCGGGCGCAGGGTGCGCCGTGTGCCCGAGCGGCCCCGCCGTTCCGTACCGCCGAAAGAGCCGCTCATGTCCTCCACCCAGCCGCCCCTGGTGCAGCCGGCCCACCAGCCGCTGACGCCCGGCGACCCCCACGAGATCGGCGGCTACCGGGTCCACGCCCGGCTCGGCTCCGGAGGCATGGGCGTCGTCTACCTCGCCCACACCCCGGGCGGCCGGCCCATCGCCCTGAAGGTGGTGCGCGAGGACTTCGCCGCCGACCCGGAGTTCCGCCGGCGGTTCGCGCAGGAGGTCGAGAGCGCCCGCCGCATCCACGGCCTCTTCACCGCACAGGTGGTGGACGCCGGCGCCGACGACACCGTCCCCTGGCTCGCCACCACGTACGTCCCCGGCCCCTCGCTCCAGCAGGTGGTCGAGCGCCACGGTCCGCTCCCCGCGCCCACCGTGCTGCGCCTCGTCGCCGGGATCGCCGAGGCCCTCCAGGTGATCCACGGGGCGGGCGTGATCCACCGCGACCTCAAGCCCGCGAACGTCCTCGTCGCCGAGGACGGCCCGCGCGTCATCGACTTCGGCATCGCGCGCGCCGCCGACGCCACCGGCCTCACCGGCACCGGTCTGCGGATCGGCACCGCCGCGTACATGGCCCCGGAGCAGGCCCTCGGGCACGCCGTGACGCCCGCGACCGACGTCTTCGCGCTCGGCGCGCTGGCCGCGTACGTCGCCGGGGGCGCCCTGCCCTTCGGGGCGGGGCCCGAGTCGGCGGCCCTCTACCGCGTGGTCCACGAGCCCGCCGACCTCTCGCGCGTACCGGTCGAGCTGCGCGAGCTCGTCGGCCACTGCCTGGCCAAGGCCCCGGAGCGGCGTCCCACCCCGGCCGAGCTGATCGCCGCCGTCCGCGCGCACCCGGCGGTCGGCCCGTCGCCGGATCCGGGCGAGCTCGGGCTGCCGGGCGAGCCGTGGGCGTCCGACGAGCTGCGGTCGTACGACGACCTAAGGTCGCCCCATGAGCTCCGGTCGCCCCACGAGCTCCCGCTCCCCGGTGGGCTCTCGCCGCACGACCGTCCCACGCGGGCTGCCGCGCCCGTGGTCCCCACCCCCACGGAGCGGGTCGCGCCGGACGCCGGTGCGCCGGACGGATCGACGGGGCGGAGAGGCGGATCGGCCGTACGGCACGACGAACCGGCCGTGCGCCGGGGCCGGCGCGGTAACCGTCGGGGGCGTACGGCTCTGATGGCGGGCGGCGCCGCCGTCCTCGTCGCGCTGGCCGCGGCGGCCGGGGTCGCGTACTGGCCGACCGATCCGGAAGGGGGCGGCGCGGGGCCCGCCGCCGGTTACGCGGCGGGCTACGCGGACGTGGAGCTGACCGCGCCGGACGACGGCTACGAGTTCGACCTGGACACCGGGAAGGTGTCGCCCGCCGAGACCGCCGACTGGTACCTCGCCCGCGACAAGAACGGGTTCGTGCTCCCCGAGGACGCCGACGCCTTCGTCGCCTCGGGGTACGTGCTCGGCCCCGCCGACTGCGAGCGGGGGATCGACGCGGAACCGGTGACGAGCCTCGCGTACGACGAGCTCGCCGACGAGCGGCCGTTCTGCGTCCGCAGCGCCGATGGCCGGCGGCTCGTCGTGGCGCGACTGGTCGACGGGGGCGCAGGCGACGGCCCTGTCACGGTCGTGCTGAGCCAGTACCGGCGCAACGGCTGAAGGGGGCCCGGGCCGAGCGCGGGCGCCGTCCGGCGGTCCGGATAGGGTTCGTGACATGGCATCTCGTAGTACTCAGATCCTGGAAGCGGCCGCCCGGGTGATCGCCCGGCGCGGGGTCCGCGGGCTCCGTGTGGAGGAACTGGCCGAAGAGGCCGGGGTCTCGACCGGTCTGATCTACTACCACTTCAAGGACCGCAACGGAATCCTGCGCCACACGCTGGAGTTCATCAACGACCGCGCCGAGCGGTACACCGCGGCCCAGGCCGAGGCGGCGGAGCCGCTCGACCCCCGCGAGGAGCTCGACCAGGTGCTGCTCCTGGAGCTCCAGGACATCCCCGAGGTCCGGGAGAACAGCACGGCCTGGGGCGAGTTGAGGGCGAGCGCCGTCTTCGATCCCGTCCTGCGCGAGGACCTCGCCCGGGCGACCCTGGTGTGGGTGCAGGAGGTGGCCGGGCTCCTCGGCCAGGTGCAGCCCATGGCGCCGGCGGTCAGGCTCGCGGCGTCCGCCGAGCGGCTCACGGCCCTGCTGGAGGGCCTGAGCATGCGCTGGCTGAGCGGCTGCCTCGCGATCGACCACGCGCGCACCCTCCTGTCGGAGGCCGTCGAGGTGGAGCTGTCCTGGCTGCGGAAGTCGTAGCCGCACCGACTCCGTCCGTCGCATGGCGGCCGTAGCCACGCCGACTCCGTCCGTCGTCGCGCGGTAGTCGTAGCCACGCTGACTCCCTCCGTCGTCGCGCGGTAGTCGTATCCGCACCGACTCCCTCCGTCGCATGGCGGCCGTAGCCGCGCCGACTCCCTCCGTCGTGGCGCTGTAGTCGTCACCGCGCCGACTCCCCGCCGGCCCGAAAGTCCAAGCCCCGCCGGGCGAGCGTCCATGTGCACAGCTCGCCGGGCGCGCTTCTGTGGACATCGCCGCCACGGAGGCGGCGCACGGAGTCGTAGTCCACCCCCCAGGGAGTCACCCTTGTCAGCTCCTCGAAGAAGCCTGATCGGTACGGTCGTCGCCGTGGCCCTCGCGGTGGCCGGAGGCGGCGCCGCGGCGACGGCGCCGGCGTCGGCGACCGCGAGCGGGACCGCGAACGCGAGCGCCGCCACCTACAACGTCACTGTCGGAGCGAAGGGTTCGTGGACCCAGCCCGACGACACCCCCGCCGCCACCTACATCGACAAGGACGGCACCTTCTACTTCCAGCAGGCCCACGCGCTCTACGGATCGACGCAGCAGCGCAGATGGACCTTCTTCACCGGGACGAACTTCGACACCGCCGTCCGGTCGAGCGCGCTCAGCGACGCGGTGAACCCGGCGAACGCCGACGACAAGAACAACGACACGACGTGGCGGTGCAACAACAGCCCGACCGGTCTGGAGTCCACCTCCCCGCCCGCCGGATCGTCCTACTCCCAGAAGAACTTCTGCGACCTGGCCGGGGTGTGGGTCGACCCGGACACCGGCGACTGGTACGGCCTCGTCCACAACGAGTTCACGCCGCAGCCCTTCGGCGACGGCGTCCACTACGACGGCATCGACTACGCCGTGTCCAAGGACCAGGGCCGGACCTGGTCCATCAAGGACCACGTCATCACCTCGCCGTACAGCACCAAGCGCGGTGACACCNCTACGCCGTGTCCAAGGACCAGGGCCGGACCTGGTCCATCAAGGACCACGTCATCACCTCGCCGTACAGCACCAAGCGCGGTGACACCGCCGCCTTCCCGCAGCAGACGTACCACTACGGCACCGGTGACCAGCGGCTCTTCGTGGACACCGCCTCGGGCTACTTCTACGCCTTCTACGGCTCCCGCATCGTGAACAAGGGCGGTGGCTGGGCCGCGTTCTACGGACACGTCGCCCGCGCCCCGATCTCGGGCAAGATGGCGCCCGGTACGTGGCAGAAGTGGTACGACGGCGCCTGGTCCCAGCCCGGCGTCGGCGGCCGCGAGAGCAACATGGTCCCGGTGGGCTCCGGCAGCACGACGGGTTACACGCCGACGTCGAAGGAGTACAACCCGGCCAGCAGCGGCTCGGTGAGCCAGCAGGTCGCCGCCGGCCTGACGCCCCCGACGTCCCCGCTGTTCGTCATGGACATCACCTACAACGCGTACCTGGGGCTGTACATCGGCGAGCCGCAGGCCGTCGACCAGAGCGGCAACGCTCCCCAGGAGATCTACGCCACCGACAATCTGGCGACCCAGAAGTGGTTCCGCCTCGGTGACACCGGCAGCTACAAGAACGCCTCCTGGTACCGCTGGTTCCTCGACGGTGTGAACAAGACCGGCTCGGGGATCGTCGGCAAGAACTTCCGCTCCTACTGCTCCTTCGGATGCTCGGGCGGTACGTCGAGCGAGTACGTCAACCTCGCGATCGACTCCTCCGCGCCCGCCGCGCCCGTCGACACGAGCAAGGCGTACCGCATCGCGAGCGCGGGCGGTCGTGTCCTCGCCCAGGTCTCGGGCGGTTCGGCCACGACGTCCGTGCCGTCGGCCACCGGCGACGCGCTGGAATCGTGGATCTTCCACGCCAACGGAGACGGTTCGTACCGCATCGCCAACTCCGGCACCGGTCAGCTCCTCGGTGTCGACTCCGCCACCACCGCCAACCGCGCCTGGGGCGCCAAGCCGACGGTCACCGCGGCGCCCGCGGGCGGTCCCGGCGTGGGGCAGCAGTGGTTCGTCATCCCCGGCGCCTCCTCCGCGGACGGCTCGCCGAACGGCACGTACCGCCTGGTCAACCGCTACAGCGGCCTCGTGATCGGCATGTCGGGCACCGCGAACCGCCTGGCCGAGACGACCCCCACCCGCAGCTGGACGAACACCACGGGCAACGCGGTGGGCGGGACGCGCACGGCGAGCGAGCAGACCCTGACCCTGACGGCGGTCGGCCAGGCCCCTGACGGGATCTCCGACGGCAACCACGGCCTCACCGCGAGCGGAAAGGCCCTGGACAACCCCGGCCACAGCACCACCGCCGGTACGCAGCTCGTCACCTGGACGCCGAACGGCGGCGCCAACCAGACGTGGCGGTTCACCCGCCGCACCGACGGCTCGTACGAAATCGCCAACGCCGAGTCGGGGCTCTGCGCCGACATCGAGGGCGGGTCGACGGCAGCCGGCGCCAAGGTGATCCAGTGGACCTGCACGGGAGGCACCAACCAGCGCTGGACGGTGACGCGGCTGGCCAGTGGGTCGTACGCCATCACGTCCGTGAAGAGCGGCCTCCTGCTCACCACCGCGTCCACCACCAACGGCGCCGCGGTCACCCAGCAGCCGGACACCGGCTCGGCCTTGCAGCAGTGGACGGTCAGCTGACGTGGACTGCTTCCAGGGGTAACAGCTTGGTCATGCGCCTGACAGTATGGGTGCCGTATTACCCGCCGGTACGGCACCCCGCCCCGAAGGAGCGATCAGCGCATGACCAAGCCTGAGAGCGCGGCACAGGACGACGCGGTACGTGAAGAAGCGGTACGCGAGGAAGCGGCGCCCGACTACGACGTCGTCATCAGCGGAGCGAGCCTCGCCGGCAGCGCCGCGGCGATCCTGCTCGCACGCCGCGGCGTCCGTGTCGCCCTTCTGGAACGCCGCTCGGACCCCGCCGCGTACAAGGTGCTGTGCACGCACTCCATCACGGCCAACGCCTACCCGGTGCTGGACGAGCTCGGCCTGGTCCCCGCGCTCGCGAAGGCGGGCGCCCTCCGCAACGACGCCCGCTGGTACACCCGTTGGGGATGGATCGAGCCGAGGGCCGCGGCGGGCGGACCCGAGCTGCCGTACGGGTACAACATCCGGCGCAGCGTCCTCGACCCCCTGATCAGGGCCCGTGCGGCGGAGACCCCCGGTGTCGACCTGCTCCTCGGCCATCAGGTGACCGGCCTGATCCGGGAAGCCGGCCGCACCGTGGGGGTGCGCGCGTCGACTCCTCAGGGCGAGCGCGAGGTGCGGGCGCGGCTCGTGGTCGGCGCCGACGGCAAGGACTCGGCCGTGGCGGAGCACGCCGGGATACCGTCCCGGCAGTTCGAGAACACCCGGTTCGGCTACCTCGCGCACTTCCGCGACCTGCCGCTGCACGGCGGGATCGGTCAGACCTGGTTCCTCGAACCCGACATGGCGTACGCGTTCCCGAACGACGACGGGGTGACGGTCCTCGCGGTCCTCCCCGACAAGAAGCGGCTGCCGGCCTTCCGGGAAGACCTGGAGGGCAGCTTCCTCGACTTCGTCCGCGCCCTGCCCGAGGCACCGCCCATCGACTCCGCCGAGCGCGTCTCGAAGATCATCGGTGCGGTCAACTACCCGCTGCGCAGCCGCAAGCCGACCGCCCCGGGCGTCGCGCTCATCGGAGACGCCGCCCTGACCGGCGACCCCCTGTGGGGCGTCGGATGCGGGTGGGCCCTGGAGTCCGCGACGTGGCTGACGGAGGCGGTCGCACCGGCCGCGGCCGGCGGCGGCGACCTCGACAAGTCGCTCGCGGCGTACGCCCGCAGACACGGGCGGCTGCAAGGCCACCAGCGCCTGGCCGTCGACTTCGCCAAGGCCCGTCCGTTCAACCCCATGGAACGGCTGATCTTCTCGGCGGCGGCGCGCGACGAGTCGCTGGCGCGCCACATGCACCTGTTCCAGTCCCGCCTGATCAGCCCGCTGCAGTTCCTGAGCCCCGCCGTCGTGGCCAAGGCCGCGGCCGTCAACATCAAGCACCGCAGGACGGCAGCCGCGCGATCCGCGTGATGAACCGCGCCGCCGCGCCGCCGCGAGCCCGGCATGATCGGCAGGACACGCCCTAAGGCACGGGGTGGGGACGCAGGACCATGAGCGAGCCCTCCCAGGTCGCCACCATGGCGAAGGGGAACCGGTCGAGTTCCAGGCAGAGCGCGACGTCGTCGGGGTGCGATCCTTGCCGTACGCCCTCCAACAGCTCGGCGGCGGCGCGTGACTCGGCGCCGCGGCGGAGGAACTCCGCGGCGTCCGTGTCGGCCTCGGTGACCCTCCGCGCGATGTACTGGGCACACGCCAGGTCCTCATCGGCCCGGCCGTCCTCGCCGGTGACCACGAACGTGACCTGGTCGCTTCCGCGCTCACGCAGGAGCCGGGCCGTCGCCTCCGCCACCACGAAGCCGGCGCACAGCACCAGCGGCGCGTCCTTGACCGCGAGGGCGCCGACGGTCCCCGCCGTGGTCTTCTGGACGACGGTCCGTCCGCCGAGGTCGACCGAGCGCAGCATGGACGGCGAGTTGACGGCGTCGAATCCGGGCGCGGGTGGACCGTCCTTGAGTGCGACCCAGTCCGGGTGGCGGGCCTTGAGTGCCAGGGCGTCGTCCAGTGACTCGGCGAGCACGATCTTCTCCGCGCCCTGGGCGAAGGCCCAGGCGGCCACGGTGTAGGCGCGCATGACGTCGATGACGACCGCCACGGGCGGGGTGTCGACCAGTTCGGGGATGGCGAGGAATCGGGCGTCCATTCGGATCATGATCGCGCATGCCCGCGCCGAAGTCCGTGAATTTACTGCGTCGTTGCGGCCGTTGGGTCGCGCTCGGCCCTGAAGCCGGTGATGACCACCGTGATGAGACAGCAGGCGATGACGGCCTCGGCCCAGAGGAAGGCCAGGTAGTCGAGCAGAGAGCCGATGGGCGGTGTTCCGGGCGCGGCGTTGCGGAAGGCCGCCAGGGCGAAGAGGGTGGCGGCCATCCAGCCGAGGGCGGGCCAGGTGAGTCCCTTGCGGCGGGTCACCAGGTACCACGCTCCGATGAGGACGGAGACCGCGAGCGCCCACATCGCGGCCATCATGAAGACCGCGAAGACGAGCACGCTGTTGGAGCGCCCCAGGCCGACGTCGAACACGGCGGCGCCGTTGATCTCCGAGGCGTCCACCGCGGCGGAGTAGAGCGCGTCGCTGTTGGTCAGGGTCATCCGGACGGGGACCCGCTCGCCGCCTTGCGTGGCGCTGAACTCGATCGCGGCGTCGTAGGCGTCGAAGGGGTAGTCCGTGATCGAACCGCCCGTCAGCGCGACGGCCAGGTCCTTCGTCGAGATGCGGCTGTGTGCCGGGAAGGAGAGGTCGCCGCGGGTGGAGGCCGACGTCTGGAGCGTCAGGTCCTCGGTGGGCGAGATGCCGCCGGACTCGGCCAGTTCTCCCCGCGGTGTGACCAGGACGCGCAGGATCAGCTCCCGCCCGGCGGCGTCGACACGCTGGACCGAGGCCTCGATGTCGACGCGGTCGGGAGCCGAACTGCCCGCGCTGTACGCGGTGTCCAGCGCTTGGCGTTCGCCGAACTGGACCCAGGCGCCCACGCCGATGGCGGCCAGGATCGTGAGGCAGGCCAGCGCGGTCGGGAGGATCCGGCCCCGCCTCGGCTTGTGACGTCGGGTTTCGGACACGGAGGCTCCTTGGATGGGGGTTACGCGACCGGCTTGCCGGGCTGTTCGTGGGTCGCGCAGTGGATCCCGCCGCCGCCGGTGGCGATGGTGTCGATGCCCAGCTGCACGATGTCCCGCTCGGGGAACTGCTCCTGCAGAATTCCCCGCGCCCTGGCGTCGGCCTTCTGGTCGCCGAACTTGGGCATGTACACAGCGTCGTTGCCGATGGAGAAGTTCGCGTACGTCGACAGGAAGGCGTCGCTGTAGCCGGTGATCAGGTCGGGGTCGGGCTGCGGGAGGTCGATGATCTCGAAGGGCCGGCCCCGGGCGTCGGTCGCCTCGCTCAGGACGGACAGGGCCTGATCCGAGGAGCGCGACCACGAGTCGGGGGGCGTGCCGGGGAACGCCCGGTCCAGGAGGACCACGACTTCGGAGCCGCAGGCCTTCTGGGCGGCGGCCCGCTGGTCGGGCCGGGCCATCATCACGACGGGCTCGTACTCGGAGATGGCCCGTGCGATCCGTGCGATGTCCTTCCGTACGAAGGGGAGGTCGTCCTCCCAGACGGACGCGAGCGCGGGCCACGACATGAAGGTGCGGGCGTGGCTCTCCCACTCGGCGGGCATCCGCCGGTCCTCGTCCTTCGGGGCGGACTGCCCGGTGGTGGACGGGCCGGCTGCCCGCTCGGAGTCGCCGGTGCCGCACGCGGAGGCGCCGAGGGCGAGCGCGCCGAACCCGGCGAGCACGCGCAGTGCCGAACGGCGGGAGGGCGGGAGGTCGGACACAGGGGTTTCCGATCGTGAGCAGCCGGGATCAGGGATCCGGAGGTGGGGGGAGGCGCCGAGGCGAGGGGCATGGATGGCGATCCGTTCCCGTGCCCGTGCTCGTGCTCGTGAACAGGGTGCACGTGCCGCGCCGTGAATCGGCGATACCGCGGGGGCGGACCCGGCCTCGTGTCGCCCCTACACCCTGGCCACACGGACAGCGACTGAAGGTTCAGTCAATTTCACCTCATGGCGCCCTGGGGTACGGCCGCCCCGGCATGCGCCGGCTCGCGCTCGCCCAGCCGTTCGACCTCCACGGCGACCGCGTCCCTCGTCAGCTCGCGGGCGTGGGTCAGGGGGAGTGCGCCGCTGAGCCAGCGCGTGCTGAGCCCTTCCAGAAGGGCGGTCAGGCGCTCCGCCGACACCGTCAGGGCCGGCGCGGGAGTCGCCGGCCGTACGCGGCCCAGGAGCTCCGCGACGTCGTGAATCCAGGCCAGGGTCGCCCTGGCCACGTCCCCGCGCAGCTCGGGTTCGAAGATCGCGCTGGCGCGCAGTTCGCCCCACGCCGTGCTGTTCTCGCGGACCTCGGGGAGGTCCTGGAACTCCAGCAGCAGGGTCTGCTCCAGGTCTTGCCGGGCGTCGCGCGGCCCGGCGGAGTCGTCCCCGTCGGACGTGTACCGGTCGGCCCGGTCGCTGATGAACTCCAGGGTGTTGCGGAGGACGCCGGCCCGGTCCTTGAAGTGGTAGTAGATCAGCGCGGTGGACACCCCGGCCTCGGCCGCCAGCTCCTCCATGCGCAGCCCGCGCACGCCTCGCCGGGCGATGACGCGGGCGGCGCCTTCCAAGATGGCCGTTCGGCGGTCCGTCGCCACGTGTTCCCCCTCCGGGTGGTCTGAACCAACAGTGTGACACATTGACTGAATTTTCAGTCTGCGGCAGCATGCGGGAAACACCCGCCTCCCCCTCCCTCAGGTAGGAGTTCCATGGACACGCCCACGACCTCCCGGCGCCGCCTGCTCCAGCTCGGCGCGGCGGCTCTCCCGCTCGCGGCACTCGGGTCGGCGCTGCCCGCGGTGGCCCGCGCCGCCACCGGCCCTTCGGGCGCCACGCTGCGGATGCCCGCGGAGACCGACCCCCACGTCCGGACCTTCATGGCCTGGCCCGCGCTGTCGTCCGTCTGGTCCACCCAGCTCGGCGGCGTCCGCGCCGACATCGCGCGCGTGGCCGACGCGATCTCCCGCTACGAGCCCGTCGTGGTGCTCGCCCGGCCCGGGCAGGCGGCCGACGCCCGTTACGCCTGCGGCGCGGGGGCCTATTACGGCATCGACGTCCTCGAGATAGCCAACGACGACCTGTGGATCCGGGACTTCGGGCCCACCTTCGTCGTCGCTCCCGGCGCCGTCGCGGGCGTGGACACCAACTTCAACGGCTGGGGCAAGACCGGCACGCCGTACGCGCAGCCCTACGCCAACGACGCGGCCGCGGCCGCGACCCTGCTCGATCAGTACGGAGTCCCGCGCGTGCGGGCCGGTTTCGTCGGGGAGGGCGGCTCGCTGGAGACCGACGGCCAGGGCACCCTGCTGGCCACCGTCAGCTCGCTCGTCAACTCCAACCGCAACCCGGGCATGACGCAGGACCAGGTCGAGCAGGCGATGAAGTCGGCGCTCGGCATCGACAAGGTGATCTGGGTGCCGGGACTCGCCGGCCAGGACATCACCGACTGCCACATCGACTGCCTGGCCCGCTTCGTCGCACCGGGACAGGTCATCCTCGACCAGCCCGGCCCGGGCACCGACAGCAAGTGGGTCGCCGTCTACGAGGAGACCAAGCAGGCCCTGCTGAGCGCGACCGACGCGCAGGGCCGCCGCCTGACGGTCACCGAACTCCCCGGCCCGGACCGCCGCGCCATCCGCGGCAGGGGCACCGGCTTCCTGTCCAGCTACACCAACTACTACACGGCGAACGGCGCCGTCATCGTGCCCCAGTTCGGCGACGGCTATGCCGACGGCGTGGCCTACGCGATCCTCCAGGCCGCGTACCCCGGCCGGAACGTCGTGCAGCTGAACATCGACAACATCGCGAGCGGCGGCGGTGGCATCCACTGCGCCACCCAGTCGCAGCCGGCCGTTCCCCCGGTCCTCTGACCGGCGAACACCGGATGACGCGCCGGTCGCCGTCGGCCGAAGGCGACCGGCGCGTCCAGGGGGAGCCGTATGGGGAGCCGTATGAGGAACCGGATGCGGAACAGGATGCCTCCCCTGGCCGCCGACCTCGTGCTGATCGCCGTGGTGGCGGCCACGGTCGTGGCCCTGCCGGTCTGGGACGGCCGGAGCTCCGGGCAGGGCGCGCCGTTCGGTTCGGCGGGCCGGCTCGCCGTGGCAGGAGCGGCGGTGGCGGCGGTACTCGTCCGCCGGCGACGGCCCGCGACGGCGCTGGTCGCCGCGGCCACGCTCCTCGCGTTCGAGCCGCTGACCGGTGGAGCACTGACGGTCGTGGCCTACACGGCGGGTCTGGCCTGGGCCGGTCTCCGCCACCGCCTCCTCGTCCTCGCCGTGTCCGTGACGGTGCCCCTGGCGGTCGCCGCGGCCCGGTCGGCCGTGCAGCCGGCGCGGACGCTCGCGTACGACCTGACGCGTGCGTACGACGTGACGGTCGTCCTCGCCGCGGGCATCGTGTGCGGGGTGCTGCCCGGTCTCGCCGGAGCGCTGGCCGCTCAGCGCGGGCGGCTCGTGCGGGCGCTGGAGGAGCGCGACGCCTTCCTGGAGGTACGGGCCGACGCGTGCGACGGGGCCGAGGTCGACCTCGTCCGGTCCCGCCCCTCTCCCGCGGGTCAGGGCCGTGATCCCGTGTCCGGAGGGGGCCGGTAAGGTTCGGGCCATGGCGTCTCGCAGCACTCAGATCCTCGAAGCCGCCGCCCGGGTGATCGCCCGGCGCGGGGTCCGCGGCCTGCGGGTGGAGGAGCTCGCCGCGGAGGCGGGCGTGTCCACCGCGCTGATCTACTACCACTTCAAGGACCGCGCCGGGATCCTGAGCAAGACGCTGGAGTTCATCAGCGACCGCGCCGAGCGCTACACCACCGACCGCGATCCGGACGCCGAACCGCTCAGCCCGCGCGAGGAGCTGGACCAGACGCTCCTGCTCGAACTCCAGGACACGACCGAGGTCAGGGAGAACAGCACCGCCTGGGGCGAGCTGCGCGCGAGCGCCGTCTTCGACGACCTCCTGCGCGAGGACCTCGCGAGGGCCACGCTCGCCTGGATCCAGGAGGTGGCGGCCCTGCTGGGCCAGGTGCGTCCGATGGCTCCGGCGGTCGCCCTCGCCGGGGCCGCCGAGCGTCTCACCGCCCTCCTGGAGGGGCTCAGCATGCGCTGGCTCAGCGGCACGCTCCAGATCACGCACGCCAGGACCCTGCTGAGCGAGGCCATCGACGCCGAGGTCGAACGGCTGGGCAACTGACCGCGTAGGTCCCCCGGACCCGCGGTCCCTCGTCCCCGGTCCCGTCCAGCTCTGCCTCACCCCGTCCCACCCGCCCCGCCCAGCCCCGCCTTCCCCTCGCCATTGACTGATATTTCAGTCAATGCCACAGTGAGCCGCGCAGGCATTCCGGCGAGAAGGAAGGGACCCCATGCCTCTGACACCCACGGAGCGGGACCGGCTGCTGCTCTTCACCGCCGCCCAGCTCGCGCGGACGCGCCTGGAGCGCGGGCTGCGGCTCAACGTACCGGAGGCGACCGCGCTGATCGCGGACACCGTGTGCGAGGCCGCACGCGACGGCCTCCGGCTGGCCGAGGCCCTCGACCGCGGTCGTAGCGTGCTCGGCCCGGACGACGTGCTCCCCGGCGTCACCGACGTCGTGACGGAGATCCAGGTCGAGGCGGTGTTCGAAGACGGCACCCGGCTGGCCGTCATCAGCGCCCCCTTCGGCGACGTGGAACACGACGACGGAGCCCCCGGCGCCGTCCTGCCCCACACGGACACCCTGCCGGAGCCGGAACCGGTGACCGTCCTGGCCGTCCGCAACACGGCCGCGGTCCCGGTCAGCGTGACCTCGCACTTCCACTTCTTCGAGGCGAATCCCCGGCTGGACTTCGACCGGGCCGCCGCGTACGGCATGCGTCTCGCGGCCCCGGCCGGGTCGTCCACCCGGTTCGATCCCGGCGCCGCCGCCGAGGTCGGACTCGTACCGATGGGCGGGGACCGGATCGCGATCGGTTTCGCGGGTCTCGTCGACGGGCCGCTGGACGCGCCCGGCGCGAAGACCGAGGCCCTGAAGCGCGCCGCCGCCTGCGGCTACCTGGGAGCGGAAGAGGCAGAACGATGAGCAAGCCCACCAGACACAGCGACCACTGCGCGCCGGGCAGCAGCCGGCACATCGACCCGTACGAGTACGCCACCGTGCACGGCCCCCGCGCGGGGGACCGGGTGCGGCTCGGCGACTCCGGGCTCGTCGTGCGGGTGGAGTCGGACTCGCAGGCGCACGGGGACGAGTTCCTCGCCGGCTTCGGCAAGACCGCCCGTGACGGCATGCACCTGAAGGCCGCGGCCGTCCGTGACACCTGTGACGTCGTGATCACCAACGTCCTCGTCATCGACGCCGTGCAGGGCATCCGCAAGGTGTCGATCGGCATCCGCGAGGGCCGGATCCACGCCATAGGGCGGGCCGGCAACCCCGACACCCTCGACGGCGTGAACGTCGTCGTCGGCACCGGCACCACCATGATCCCGGGCGAGGGCCTGATCGCCACCGCCGGCGCGATCGACACCCACGTCCACCTGCTCTCCCCGCGGATCATGGAGGCGTCCCTGGCCTCCGGCGTCACCACGATCATCGGCCAGGAGATCGGGCCGAGCTGGGGCGTCGGCGTGAACTCGCCCTGGGCGCTGAAGCTCGGGTTCAACGCCTTCGACGCCTGGCCGGTGAACATCGGCTTCCTGGCCCGGGGGTCCGCCTCCGACGAGGCGCCCCTGGTCGAGGCCCTGGCGGAGGGCGGGGCGTCCGGCTTCAAGGTGCACGAGGACATGGGCGCCCACACCCGGGCCCTCGACACGGCGCTGCGCGTCGCCGAGGAGCACGACGTGCAGGTCGCCCTGCACAGCGACGGCCTCAACGAGTGCCTGTCGGTGGAGGACACCCTCCGTGTCCTGGACGGCCGGACGATCCACGCCTTCCACATCGAGGGCTGTGGCGGCGGGCACGTACCCAACGTCCTGAAGATGGCGGGCGTGCCGAACGTCATCGGCTCCTCCACCAACCCNGATCCACGCCTTCCACATCGAGGGCTGTGGCGGCGGGCACGTACCCAACGTCCTGAAGATGGCGGGCGTGCCGAACGTCATCGGCTCCTCCACCAACCCCACCCTGCCCTTCGGGCGGGACGCCATCGCCGAGCACTACGGGATGATCGTCTCCGTCCACGCGCTCAAGACGGACCTGCCCGGCGACGCCGCCATGGCGCGCGACCGGATCCGGGCCGGGACGATGGGCGCGGAGGACGTCCTGCACGACCTCGGCGCGATCGGCATCACGTCGTCGGACGCGCAGGGCATGGGCCGGGCGGGGGAGACCATCCGGCGTACGTTCGCGATGGCCGGGAAGATGAAGGCCGAGCTCGGCCCATTGGAGGGCGACGGCCCGCACGACGACAACGCCCGGGTCCTGCGGTACATCGCCAAGCTCACCGTCAACCCGGCGATCGCCCACGGCCTCGCCCACGAGGTCGGTTCGATCGAGATCGGCAAGCTCGCCGACATCGTGCTGTGGCGCCCGCCGTTCTTCGGCGCGAAACCGCAGATGGTCCTCAAGTCCGGCTTCCCGGCCTACGGCGTCACGGGCGACCCGAACGCGGCCACGGACACCTGTGAGCCCCTGGTCCTCGGGCCCTTGTTCGGCGCCCACGGCGCCGCGCCCGCGGATCTCTCCGTCGCGTTCGTCAGCCGCGCCGCCGCCGAATCCGGCTCCTTCGGTTCGCCGTACGACACGCTGGGCACCCGGCGCAGGCGTGTGGCGGTACGGGGTACCCGGGGGATCGGCCCGGCCGACATGCTGCGCAACTCCCGCCTCGGGCAGGTGGACGTCGATCCGCGCAGCGGCCTGGTGACCCTCGACGGCGATCCGATGCGCTCCGAGCCGGCGCAGCAGGTGTCGCTGAGCCGCCTGTACTTCCTGTAGCCCGGGCCGGGTGCTGCCCTGTAGCCCGGGCCGGGTGCCTCCTGCAGCCCGGCCGGGTACTGCCTGTAATCCGGCCCGGCTGGCCGATTCTCCAAAGCCGTATCCCTCCACCTGAAAGCTGTATCCATCCTCTTGACTGAATTTTCAGTCGAGAGGAGGATGCTGTTCACACCGCGTACCCGTCCCGCACATCCGCCAGGCTGAGCCGGCCACCGCCGACGGGTACTTCTGGCGACACGAAGAGAGACCCGTGATGACTGCATTCCGTATGCCCGCCGAGTGGTCCGCGCACGAGGGGTGCCTGATGGCCTGGCCCGTCCGGGAGGACCTGTGGGGCGGCGTGCTGGACGAGGTCAAGGAGGAGTACGCGAACGTCGCCCGCGCCATCGCCGCGTTCGAGCCGGTGACCATGGTCGCGCCGCCCGGCCACGGCGACGAGGCCCGGGAGACGTGCGGCGACGCGATCACCGTGGTGGAGCTGGAGCAGGACGACTCGTGGTTTCGCGACTCCGCCCCGATCTTCGTCCTCGACGGCGACGGCAACCGCGCCGGCGTGGACTTCCGCTTCAACGCCTGGGGACGCAAGCACCACCCGTACGACTCCGACGACCGGGTCAGCGCCCTCCTCCTGGAGCACCTCGGCGTCGAGCGCATCGCCTCCGACATGATCCTCGAAGGCGGGGCGATCACCGTCGACGGCGAAGGCACGCTGATCACGACCGAGCAGTGCCTGCTCCACCCCAACAGGAACCCGGGGATGAACCGGGACGAGATCGAGACGGAACTCAAATCCCGGCTCGGCGTCGACAAGGTTGTCTGGCTTCCGTACGGAGGCCTGCTGGACACGGAGACCGACGGGCACGTCGACGGCGTCTGCGCCTTCGCCGCACCCGGCAGGGTCGTCGTCTCCCTGCCCGACGACCCCGCGCATCCCGACTACGCCCGGACGCGGGCCAACCGCGCCGTACTCGAGGCCACCACCGACGCCCAGGGCCGCCCGTTCGAGATCGTCGACGTCCCGCAGACCGCCTACGCCGACATCGCCGGCGGCCGGGTCGAGGTGTCCTACCTGAACTACTACGTGGCCAACGGCGGCGTCGTCGTCCCCGTGGCCGGTGTGCCGCAGGACGACGAAGCGCTCGCCGTCATCGCCGCGGCGTACCCCGGCCGCAAGGTCGTCGGGGTGCGGGCGCCCGCGATCGCCTACGGCGGCGGCGGCGTCCACTGCATCACGCAGCAGGTCCCGGCCGTACCGGCCACCGCCTGAACCGAGCACGGACCGCTCCCGGAGGGCCGCTCCAGCGGCCCTCCGGCCCCCGCACCCCTCACGGAAAGAGAGCGCGACGATGACCACACCCCCCTCGCCGGGCGGCAGACGGCCCCGCGGCAGGCACGGCCGGATCGCCGTGACGACGGCCGTCCTCACCTCCCTCGCCGCCCTCGCGGCCTGCTCGGGCCCGCCGAAGGACGCGGGCGTCACCGGCGCCGAGGTCAAGCTGTCCGCCTCGACGCCGCCGGCCCGCGGCGAGATCGACTCCTTCACCTGGGCCGTCTACGCCGAGCCGCCCACCCTCGACTACACGCTCGCGTTCGACTACCCGCAGAACACGATCCTGTCCAACGTGTGCGAGAGCCTGATGCGCTGGACCCCGGGGCTCACCCTCCAGCCCGGCCTTGCGCGGAAGGCGTCGAACCCGGACCCCGCCACCTGGATCTACGACCTGCGGGCCGGAGTGCGCTTCCACGACGGCAAGGTGCTGACCGCCGACGACGTCGTCTACAGCCTCGGCCGCCAGCGGGACCCGGACAACGCCGCCGCCTGGGCGCAGAACTTCCAGAACGTCGCCTCGATACGGAAGACCGGCCCGCTCCAAGTCACCGTCAAGCTCAAGAAGCCCGACTCCCAGTTCCCCCAGTACATGGCGACCGCCGCCGGAGTCGTCGCCTCCAAGTCCGGCGTCGAGGCGGCCGGCAAGGACTACGGCACCACCGGTGACCTCGCCTGTACCGGCCCGTTCAAGCTCGGCACCTGGAGCAAGGGCCAGTCGATCGAACTGGAACGGTTCGACGGCTACTGGGGCACCAAGGCCAAGGCGAAGAAGGCCGTCTTCCGGGTCCTGACCGACCCCTCCGCCCGTACCAACGCCATGCTCAGCGGGGACGTCGACGGCGGCTACCTGATCCCCACCGAGAGCTACGGCCGTCTGCGCGACAGCGGCCTCGGCACCCTGTACTTCGGCGAGGGCCTCAGCACGGTCAACGTCAACGTCACCAACATGAAGGGCCCGCTCGGCGACCTCCGCGTACGCAAGGCGCTCTCTCTGGCCCTCGACCGGTCCGGGTTCGTCAAGGCCGGGCTCGGCGGCGCCGGCACCGTCACCAACTCGCTCACCACCCGGGCCGCCTGGGCCGGCGCATCGGAGCAGACCCGGAAGGCCGCCTTCGCCGCGCTGCCGCCCGCGGCGCAGGACATCGAGAAGGCCAAGGCGCTGATCAAGGAGGCCGGAGCCACCGGCAAGACCCTGACCGTCGCCACCAGCTCCATCGGCCAGGACGTCTCGCTGCTCGCCACCGCCGTCCAGGCCGCCGGCAGCCAGATCGGGCTGAAGATCAACCTCAAGACGATCGCGCCCAACGCCTTCACGGCGCTCTTCACCGACCCCGAGGCGCGCGAGGGCATCGACATGTTCCCGCTCACCTACTACGACTCGATCACCGACCCGCTGGACCTGCTGACGAACTTCAAGACCGGTGCCTACATGAACTTCGCCGGCTACAGCGACAAGCGCTACGACTCCCTCGTCGACCGGGCCACCGCCGTCTACCAGCCCGACCAGCGGATGAAGATCGAGACCGAGCTGCAGAAGCACGCCGTCGAGCAGTTGCTGTGGATCCCGGTCGCCGAGTGGCCCACCGCGGTCTTCCTCAACAAGAGGATCACCGGCGCCCCCACCACCATCGCGTACATGTACTACCCGTGGGCCGCGGACGTCGGGGCAGCGGACGCGGGGGCCGTGCGGTGAACTTCCTGAGATTCGCCGCACGACGGGTGGCGGAGATGGCCGCCACCCTGCTCGCCGCGTCGTTCGTGGTCTTCGGCGCCATGTACCTGGCGCCGGGCAACCCGGCCAGTTTCCTGCTCTCCGGACGCTCCGCCTCGCCGGAGGCCCTCGCCGCGATCAACGCCCAGTACCACCTGGACGACCCGTTCCACGTCCGGTACCTCCGCTGGCTCGGCGACATCGTGCAAGGGGACTTCGGCCGGTCCATCACCTACCGCACCGACGTCTCCCGGCTCCTGTCCGACCGTCTCCCCACCACGCTGCTGCTCGTCGCGATGGCGCTGGTCGTGGTCGCGGTGATCGGCCTGGCCCTGGGCTGGATCGCCGCCGTACGCGGCGGTGGCACCGACTCGGCCATCCTCGTCGGCACCACCTTCGCCGTCGGCACCCCGTCGTTCGTCGCGGCCGTGCTGCTCCAGGGGCTCTTCGCCGTCAACCTCGGCTGGTTCCCCAGCAGCGGGTCCGGCGAGGGCTTCCTCGACCGGATCTGGCACCTGACCCTGCCCGCGATCGCCCTCGCGCTCTACCTGATCGGCATGCTCGCCCGGGTCACCCGCTCCGCCATGGCCGAAGCGCTCGACAGCGAGCACGTCACCGTCGCCCGCAGCAGGGGCGTCCCCGAGCACCAGGTGATCCGCCGCCATGTCTTCCGCAATTCGCTCGGCACCGTCCTCACCACCGGCGGACTGATCGTCTCCACCCTGCTCGTCTGCACGATCCTCGTGGAGACCGCCTTCAGCATCGGCGGCGTCGGCCAGCTCCTGGAGCTCTCCACCACGACCAAGGACTTCCCGACGGTCCAGGCCATCTCCTTGATCATCGTCGCCCTCTTCATGACCGTGAACCTGATCGTCGACCTGCTGCTGCCGTTGGTCGACCCGCGGATCACGCTCGGATCGAGGAGTTCCTCCGCATGACCGCCGTCCTGACCCGCCGGCCCGGCCTCGCGAAGATCCGCACCGCCCGGTCCCCGCTGTACCTGCTCTGTCTCGGCTTCGTCGCCCTCGTCACCGCCGTGGCGCTCCTCGCGCCGTGGCTCGTGCCGTACGACCCCAACGCCATCGACCTCGGCAACGCGCTGGCCGGTCCCTCCCCGGACCACCTGCTCGGCGTCGACGCCGCCGGACGCGACACCCTGTCCCGGCTGCTCCTCGGCGCCCGCACCTCGCTCCTCGGACCGCTCGGGGTCGTGGTCTTCTCCACCCTCGCCGGTGTCGCGGTCGGCATGGCGGCGGCCTGGCGCGGCGGCTGGCTCGACTCCGTCCTGTCGCGCAGCACCGAACTGGTCTTCGCGTTCCCCGGCATGCTGCTGGCGATCCTGATCATCTCGATCTACGGCGAAGGCCTGATCGCCCCCGTCATCGCCCTCTCCATCGCCTACCTGCCGTACGTCAGCCGGCTGACCCGCTCCCTCGTCCTGGCCGAACGCGCCCGTCCGTACGTCAGCGCCTACCAGGTCCAAGGCCACTCCGGCCTCCAGATCTGCCTGCGCCACGTCCTCCCCAACATCGCGCCCGTCGTCCTCGCCCAGTCCACGATCAACTTCGGCTACGCACTGATGGACCTCGCCGGCCTGTCCTTCCTCGGCCTGGGCATCCCCGCCCTCACCCCCGACTGGGGCCGCATGGTCTTCGACGGCCAGACCGCCATCCAGCACGGCTACCCGCTGTCCGCGATCCTGCCCTCCGTGTTCATCGTGCTCACCGTCGTCGCCTTCAACGTGGTCGGAGAACGCTGGGCCGACCGCGTCGCCAGGAGGACCCCATGAGACCCACGCAGACTCCCCACACGCTCGACGTCCAAGGCCTGCGCATCACCCTGCCCGGCACGGCCCGCCCCGTCCTCGACGGCGTCGACCTCCACGTCGCCGCCGGCGAGACCATCGCCCTCGTCGGAGAGTCCGGGTCCGGCAAGACCCTCACCTCGCGCAGCGCCCTGAACCTGCTGCCGCCCGGCGCCGTCGTCGAGGGCGCCGTACGCGTACGCGGCGAGGACGTCCTCACCATGGACACCGACCAGCTGCGCGCCCTGCGCACCAGCGCGGTGGCGATGATCTTCCAGGACCCGCGCGCGGCCCTCAACCCCCTGCGCCGCATCGGCGACTTCCTCACCGAGAGCGTCACCCTGACCGGCACCATGGGCCGCGCGGACGCCACCGCCCGGGCGGCCGAACTCCTCCGCGCGGTCGGACTGAACGACTCGGTCCTGCGCAAGTACCCCGGTCAGGTCTCCGGCGGCATGCTCCAACGCGTCATGATCGCGGCGGCCCTCATGGGGGACCCCGCCCTCCTGCTCGCCGACGAGCCCACCACCGCGCTCGACGTCACCACCCAGGCCGAGGTCGTCGCCCTCCTGGCCGAACTCCGTGAACGCTTCGGCACCGGCCTGCTCTTCGTCACCCACGACCTCGACCTCGCCGCCGCCATCAGCGACCGCGTCTACGTCATGTACGCCGGACGGATCGCCGAGAGCGGCCCCGCCGAAGCCCTCTTCGCTCGGCCCCGGCACCCCTACACCGCGGCGCTGCTCGCCTCGACGCCCCGCCTGGAGGCCCCGCAGGGGAGGCTCGCCGCCATCGACGGCCAGCCGCCCGACCTCCGGCAGGAGCTGCCCGGCTGCCCGTTCGCCGCCCGGTGCCACCTGGCCACCGAGATCTGCGCCCGGCAGGCCCCCGAGCCGCAGCCCGCGCCCGGCCTGCCGCGCCATCAGGCCGCCTGCCACCACAGCGACCGTCTCGAAGGGAGCCCCGTCGATGCCTGAGTACGCACTGGAGGCCGTCGGCCTCCAACGCACCTTCGGAAGCGTCCGCGCCGTCGACGACGTGTCCTTCGCGCTCCCCGAAGGCGGATCCCTGGGCATCGTCGGCGAATCCGGGTCCGGAAAGACCACCACCGCCCGGATCGTCGTCGGTCTGGAGCAGGCCGACGACGGAGACGTCCTCGTACGGGGCCGAGCCCGCGACGTGCGGGGCCGCGGCCGGGCCCGGCGCCTGGCACGGGCGCGCCAGGTGCAGATGGTCTTCCAGGACCCGTACCTCTCCCTCGACCCGAGGACCAGCGTCGAGCAGGTGCTGCGCGAGACCCTGCGGCTGCACTTCCCCGGCGCCGACCACGACCGGCGCGTACGGGAACTCCTCGACCAGGTCGGCCTGGGCAGCCGCGCCGCCGACGCACGGCCGCGCCAGCTCTCCGGCGGCCAGCGCCAGCGCGTCGCCATCGCCCGCGCACTCGCCGTGAAACCGGCCGTGCTCGTCCTGGACGAGGCGGTCGCCGCCCTCGACGTCTCCGTACAGGCGCAGATCCTCAACCTGCTCGCCGACATCCGGGCGGAGACCCGGATCGGCTACCTGTTCATCACCCACGACCTCGGCGTCGTCCGCTGCGTCACCGACGACGTCATCGTCATGCGGCAGGGCCGCGTCGTCGAGGCCGGCCCCACGGCCGAGGTGCTCGCCACGCCCCAACACCCGTACACCCGGCTCCTGTTGGAGTCGGTGCCCCGTCCCGGCTGGGATCCCGAGGCGATCGCCGCGGCCCGCCGGGCCCTCTGACCGCAGTTGACACACTGGAGGCAAGCCATGAACGACCACACCGTCGGCCGACACGCAGGGCCCGGGCTGAACCGGCGCCGATTCCTCGCGGCGGCGGGCCTGACCGCGGCCGGCGCCGCCCTCGCGACGACCCTCCAGGACAGGGCAGGGGCCGCGCCGGCCGCCGGCGTCTTCCGCGTACCGGTCGAGGACGTCCGCCACACCCGTACGTGGATGGCCTGGCCGGACACCACGTCCATCTGGCGCGGCAAACTGAGCGGCGTCCAGGCGGACATCGCCCTGATCGCCCGCACGATCGCGAAGTACGAGCCCGTCGTCCTGTGCGCCAACCCCGGCAGCGCCGCCAAGGCCCGCCAGATGTGCGGCCCCACGGTCACCGTCATCAGCTCCATCCCCGTCGACGACTGCTGGATGCGCGACACCGGGCCCGTCTTCCGTACCGACGGCTACGGCGGACTCGACACCGTGGGCCTCAACTTCAACGGCTGGGGCGACAAGCAGACCCACGCGAAGGACGCCCTCGTCGCCGAGCGGATCGCCGCCTATGTCGGCGTCCCCTTCACCTACGCCGACCTGGTCGGAGAGGGCGGGGCCATCGAACAGGACGGCGCCGGCACCCTGATGGCCACCCGCAGCAGCATCGTGAACCGCAACCGGAACCCCGGGATATCGGAACGCCAGTTGGAGCGGGCGATGTGCGACGCGTACGGCGCGTCCAAGGTCATCTGGTTCGACGGCGTCTACGGCCAGGACATCACCGACGACCACGTCGACGCCACGTCCCGGTTCCTCGCCCCCGGCGAGGCCCTCGTCCAGATGCCGATCGCCGCCGACACCGACGACTACGCCCGCGACGCGCGCAAGCAGTACAGCGTCCTGTCCGCCTCGACGACCGCCGCCGGCCGGGCGATGGACGTCATGCGCCTCCAGGGCCCGGACTACAACAGGATCCGCTCCGCGAACCGGGACTTCCTCGCCTCCTACGCCAACTTCTACCTCTGCAACGACGCCGTCATCTCGGCCCAGTTCGGCGACAAGAGGGCGGACGAGGCCGCGAAGGCGACCCTGGCCCGCCTCTACCCCGACCGTCGCATCGAGCAGCTCGACATCGACCGTCTCGGCACGGGCGGCGGCGGCATCCACTGCGTCACGCAGCAGCAGCCCGCCGCCTGAGGGCGGTCGGCCCGGCACTCCTGAAAATTCCGTCAATGACTCTGTCCGGAGCATTGACTGAAATTTGAGTCAGTCCCTAGGGTGAGCCCACCGTTCAGCGCCCCGAGGTCATGGGCGCTGAACGGATTCATGGACGCACCCTGGACAGGAGCCCACATGGGGCCAGTTGCCTCGCAGACGCATGACTCCGCACCTCTCGCGGGCATCGAACAACACTCGATCGACTGGGTGCCGCTGGCGGAACGGCACGGCAAGCCCTCGAACGTCGGGGCCATCTGGTTCGTCGGCAGCCTCAACCTCACCGGCCTCGCGACCGGCGTCGTGACGCTCTCCATGGGTGCCTCGCTCGTCTGGACGATCATCGCCACCGTCCTCGGCTCCCTCTTCGGCACGTTCTTCATGGCGTTCCACTCGGCACAGGGCCCCCAGCTCGGCCTTCCCCAACTCGTCCAGTCCCGGCCGCAGTTCGGCTACCTGGGAGCCGCGCTCACCGTGTGGGTCTTCGCCCTGGTCAACTACATAGCCTTCAACACGTCCGACGCCCTGCTGTCCGGCCAGGCCATGAACCTGCTCACCGGGGTCCCGAACGGGGTCGGCTATGTGCTCGCCGCCGCGGTGGCGACCGTGATCGCCCTCTTCGGGTACGAGTGGATCCACCGGATCAACAAGTGGCTCACCTGGCCCTTCGTCGTGATCACCGCGGCCGTCACCCTGTCCGCCCTCTTCGGCGGGGGACTGCCGGACGGGGTCTGGGACGCCGGCCCGTTCGACCTCGCGCCCTTCATGCTCGTGTTCGTCTTCGTCGCCGGCTTCCAGCTCGGCTGGGCGCCGTACGTCTCGGACTACTCGCGCTACCTCAGACCCGACGTCTCCGTCCGCAGCACCTTCTGGTGGACGTTCCTGCCCAGTGCGATCTCCGGGATCTGGGTGTTCATCCTCGGCGCCGTGGTCTCCGCCGGAGCCCCCGAGGGCACCGACCCCGTGACCGCCCTGAAACTGGCGGCCGACCGGCTCTTCCAAGGGTTCGGCACGGTCGCCGTCGTCGTCCTGCTGGTCGGGCTGCTCTCCATCATGGCGATCAACCAGTACGGCGGAAGCCTCACCATGATCTCGATCATGGACTCGTTCCGGCCGGTCAAGCCGACGCGGACCATCCGGGTCGCGACCATCGGGATCATGCTGGTGGCCGTCGGGACCGTCTCCACGCTCGTCGGCATCGACCAGTTCAACTGGTTCTTCGCCAACGTGGTGGTGGTGCTGACGTACCTCTTTATCCCGTGGACGGCCATCAACCTGGTCGACTTCTTCTTCGCCCGACGGGGCCAGTACGTCGTCAAGGAGATCTTCAACCCGGACGGCATCTACGGCAGATGGGGCCGGCGCGGCAACCTCGCCTACGGAATCGGCCTCGCCTGCATGGCTCCCTTCATGGTCATCACCGGCCTCTACGTCGGTCCCGTCGCGGAGCTCCTCGGCGGCGTGGACTGCTCGATCTTCGTCGGCCTCCCCGTGGCCGGCGGCGCGTACTGGGCGTTCGCCCGAAGCCTCGATCTGGCGACCGAGCGCCGGATGGTCCGGGAGGAGGGACTGCTGGAACCACTCCACTGAACGACGCGCGCTGCACGTAAGGAACCTCCCGAGCTTTTCCGAGAAGGAGCATCACGTGAAGACAGAGCACGACGGCGAACGACGACCGGGCATCGACCGCAGAACCCTCCTGGCCCGAACCGGCGCGGTCGCGGCCGGACTTGCCGTGGGACCCGTCCTCGGCGGCATCCAGCCCGCCCAGGCCGCGTCCTGGCGCGTGCCCGGCGAGGAGACGTCGCACAAGCGGACCTGGATGGCCTGGCCCTCCAGCAACACGATCTGGGGCAGCCTGCTGTCCAAGATCCAGGCCGACATCGCCAAGCTCGCGAAGGAGGTCGCCAAGTACGAGCCCGTCGTGATGTGCGCGGACGGCTCGTCGGCCGCCTCGCAGGCCCGGAGCATGTGCGGGTCCACCGTCACGGTGATCAGCTCGGTCCCGGTCTCGGACTGCTGGATGCGCGACACCGGCCCGCTGTTCCGCGTCGACGGTGCCGGCGGCATGGACGCCTTCGGCCTCAACTTCAACGCCTGGGGCGAGAACGCCACGCGCTTCTACGGCATCCCCGCCTCGGCCTACGACAAGGACCGCGTGGTCGCGCAGCGGCTCGCCGCCTACAACGGCGTCACGTTCGCGAAGGCGTCCGTGGTCGGCGAGGGCGGCGGCGTGGAGTACGACGGCGACGGTACCCTGATGGCCACCGAGAGCTGCTGGCTGAACAGCAACCGCAACCCGGGCAAGTCCCGCAGCCAGATCGAGGCGGAGCTGCTGTCCCGGTTCGGCGCCACCAAGATGATCTGGCTGCCCGGCGTCAAGGGGCAGGACGTCACCGACGGCCACATCGACGGCACCGCCCGGTACATCAAGCCCGGCGTGGTGATGGTGCAACTGGCCGGCGCCGTACGCCCGGACGTCTGGACCGCCAACGCCCAGGCCATCCACAACGTGCTGGTGAACGCGACCGACGCCAGGGGCCGCCGGCTCCAGGTCCTCACCATCCAGGGCCCCGACACGCTGCCCCGCATCCCGGCGGGCCAGCGACAGGACTTCCTCAGCTCCTACATGAACTGGACCGTCACCAACAGCGCGGTCATCACCACCCAGTTCGGCGACACCGCCAAGGACGCGGCGGCCAAGACGGCCATCGCCGCCGCCTACGGCCGCCCGGTCGTCCAGCTCAACCTCGACAACCTCTACGGCAACGGCGGCGGTGGCGCGCACTGCGTCACGATGCAGGAGCCCAACCGCTGACCACGGCGCAACCGCTGACCGCGGCGCAACCGACCGATCACTGAGCAGAACCGGCCCGGGTCTCGCCTTCGAGACCCGGGTTGCCGGCATGGCCGCACACACCTCAACAGGTCCTGAAGACATGGGAGTTGACGATTCCAGTGACGCGGGGCCGGTCGGCTCGGGAAGGTCCATCAGCGCGTAGAAGTGGCGACGCAACAGCACTCGACGCCGAGCGGTCCGGCTCGTCCACTGATCGGATCCCTCCCCGACCGGTACGCGAATTGCCGGGAGTTCCGACCCCACTCCCGACCTCCTGAACGAACAGCGTGCCACCGCGCGCACGCCCCGTCCGCGAATCGCGCGGTGGCCGTGACGCATGGGGGGTGTCCTCGTTCCCCCTCCCAGGAACGACCGCAGGTCGGCGTATTAGGTTCGGGGCATGACGACATCCCTTACCGGCAGTGCCTTCGACTCGCTCCTCCTTGACGCCGTGACCGACCCGCAGGCGTTGCGCCAGGCCTACGAGCTCCCCAAGGACACGGCTCTGCGGAAGCAGATGACCGAACTCACCGAGCAGACCCGCCGGCTGATCGGCTGCTCCTCGTTGGTCCTGGTCGCCAGCGCGGACGCCGAGGGCAACTGTGACGTGTCCCCGCGCGGGGGCCCCGCCGGGTTCGCCGCCGTGCTGGACGCGCGGACGGTGGCGATACCGGACGCGACGGGCAACAAGCGTCTGGACACCCTGCAGAACGTCATCGCCACGGGACGAGCCGGGCTGCTGTTCGTCATCCCGGGGCGCACCACGACGCTCCGGGTCAACGGCCGGGCCTGTGTCTCCACCCGTCCGGATCTGCTCTCACAGTTGACCGCCGTGGGCAAGCCGCCGGCCAGTGCGCTGGTGGTGGGGATCGAGGAGGTGTACCCGCACTGCCCCAAGTCGCTCCTGCGTAGCGGGGCCTGGAAGCCGGAGCAGTGGCTGCCGCAGGACGCCCAGCCGACGTCGGCCGAAGTGACGCTGGCTCAGATGCGGATGCCGGAGCTGACGATCGCCGACATCGAGCAGGCGGAGGCGGATTCGCTGAAGTACCGGTACGAGTGACGGGCTGAGCGGAGAAGGGGCAAAGCGACGATGGCCCCGGTTACGGGTGTTCGGTGCCACGAGATGGGCAAGGAGATGGACGGCTCTCCCACCGTGATTTCGAGCGAACCAGTGATCACGGTGTCGTGGTTGCTGCACGTCGCCGACCAGGTCCCCGGAATCTTGGACGGTGCTGGCGCGGTGACGATGACGACGATGTCCTCGGAGTCGGCGTGCTGGCGAGGGCGGATATGGCCGAGTGGAAAGACGATGGTCCCGCCCGGCACCATGCGAGGCCGGAGGACCAGATCAAGCGCCAGTGCGTCCCGCGCCGTGGCCGGCTCGAGGACGTCGCGGCCCTGATGGCGTTCCTCAGTTCAGTGCCGAAGGCCGCGGCGAGTACGCGCTGGAGGAGGTCCCGCTGACCCTGGAGGGGCTCGACGGCATCGACCTCAAGCCCGAGGAGATCGCCCACGTGCTGAGGGGAGCCGTCGGCGCCGGAAGCCTCGGAGTCGAGGCGTCGCTCTGAATCAGCGTGTACGTCGTCCTGCCGCAGGGACCGGCTCTGAGTTGAGCCGGTCCCTGCTGCCTTCCGAGTTCAGCGCGGGGAGCTCGGACGCGACTCCTCGTCCTGCCCCGGCAGCAGCCGCAGGGCGAGGAGCGATCCGTCGGCGTGGACGGACACGGGGCCACCCCAGTCCTTGTCGAAGGTGAGGCGGGGGCGGACGTGGCGGCTCGCGTGGACGAGGGCGCGATATTCCTCGATGTCGCCCCTGGCGAGAAGTCGGAAGACCTCCTCGTCCACGCCGGAGAACGCCTCGACGCGAGGCCCGTTCAGGCGGAACACGTGGTCAGTGCCGACGTACTCGTTGCCGAAGAGAGTGTGGGCGGCGTCCTGGATGCTCATGCTGGCCGCGTGCTGGAGGCCGGTGAACCGTTTGCGGCCCTGCCGATCGGTCAGGTGCCGGGCGGTGGCGTGGCCGGATCCCGTGAAAGCCATGAGCCCGGCCGCCGTGGTGTGGGCCAGTGACTCCTGGAACCAGGCGTAGTCCTTCGCCTGCACGTGGCAGCCCCGTACGGGTTCCGGTGCCACGAGGCCCTCGGTCGGCGGGTGGATGTCAGGCATCACGTTCGCCTGGAACGGTGGGGCGTTCAGGTTCGGCTCACGGACTTCCGCCGGGGACAGCCGACCTCCGCTGCCGAGTGCCTGGAGGGCGTGGACGGTCATCGTGCCGCCGTCCGTCGGGAGCTGCGTGCTGAACAGGAGGCCGGGGGTCTCGTTCCACGCTCCGATGTGGACTGCTTCGGCGTGGGCCGAGGCGGAGGCCAGCTGCTCGGCGGAGGTGGCGGCGTCGCTGTGGTTGCCCTTGCATGCGAGGGGGATGACGAGGGACGGCTCTTCCGGCCGCCAAACCTCGGCGAAGTACTGGGGGCGGTAGCGGTATTTCACCTTCTCGCCCTTGTCCCTGGTGGTGAGCGCCCAGCCCGCGCGTAACGCCGTGTCGGCGGGGATGATCGTCACCGAGTGGTCGGGGAAGCGGCTGCACAGCATGTGCTCGGTGAGTGTGAGCGCGATGCCGATGCCGAGTTCGCCGGACTGCAGCGACTTGTAGTGGTCCGCGATGCGGTGGCCCTCGTCGGTGAGGCCGAGGAAGGAATCGCGACCGCCCGCCAGGGCCTGGGTGTACTTGAGCGCGCCCCAGTGTTCCGCCAGCCCTCGCCCTGCACCCCGCCACGACAGAGCGGTGGCTCGGGCGAGCGTGTGGAGGACGTCCCAGAGGATCACTTCGAACTGCCGGGGCAGCTCCGTCTGCGGGATCGAGGCGAGGTCGGGCTTCCTGCGGAGCGGCTCGTCCTCGTTCTCCTTCCGTTTCTTGTCGTCCGCCGCGACGGCGGCCTTCACCTTGCCGACGAGTGCGTCGTCGGAGTGGATGGAGATGTTCGACGGCTGGGTCAGTTCCTGGAGCACTTCCTCAGTCGGCTTCAACAGCTCTCCTCACGGCGTGCGCGGGTGGTTCACCATCGGCCGGACCGTACGGAAGGGAGGAGCGGCGCACGCAAGTGCGCAGGGGCGCGTGACCTGGAGCTCGGGCCGGGGGACGGACAGCGCGCGGCCGGTGGTGGCATTCCACCACCGGCTCCGCTGTTCTGTATGGAGCTGTGGCCCTTGCCCTCAGTTGCTGAGGTTTCTCAGCGAAGATCATTTCCAGTGCCCGTTGAGGACGAGCGCGGCAGCATAGGTGACCAACGTGAAGCCTCCGGTTCGAGCGGACATGATCTTGGCAGACCAGTCCTACCAGGGGCTTCACGCCTGCCCGACTTCGTGCCCCACCCGATCATTTCGCTGGGGAAGCCTCAGCGGGTAGGAGTCAGCTGGGCTCAGCCCCAGGTCTGGCCGGCCGGTTCCTTGATGGTGCGGTTGATCCGGTTGAAGAAGTTGGTCAGCGCGATCTCCAGGTTGATCGCGCCGATCTGCTCCTCAGTGAAATGGGCGTTGACCTCTTCCCAGATCTCGTCGGTGACGCCCGGCGCACCATCCTGCAACCGGGTGGCGGCCTCAGCCAGCGCGAGTGCCGCACGCTCCGCATCGGTGTAGAACGGCGCCTCACGCCACGCCGCCACATTGTGCAGCCGCTCGTCGGTGTCACCGGCCTTCTTCCCCCCGGCGACACTGGCGTAGACGCACGCCGAGCAGCTGTTGATCTGGCTGGCCCGCAGGTGGACCAGCGCGAGCAGCTTCGGGTCGACACCCCCGGCGGCGATCGCCTTCTGAAGGTGCTGGATAGCGGTCCACACATCGGGTTTGTTCGTGTTCTTGCTCTTGAGCCGGTTTTCCATGTGGGAGTGGTCTCCTTCATCGGGTTACGTTGCGGCGCCTGTGCGCGTCATGCCTATGACGGAGCAGCTTCCAGGGAGGTAACAACATGGCCGGCCCCCATCCCGCGGACCTGATCGCCCATGCCTTCGAGTCCCACCGTGACCGGCTCCGAGCCGTCGCCTTCCGCATGCTCGGATCACACGCCGACGCGGAAGACGTGGTCCAAGAGGCGTGGCTGCGTCTGTCCCGCCAGGACAGCGACACCATCGACAACCTCGGCGGCTGGCTGACCACCGTGGTCGGCCGCATCAGCCTCGATGTCCTGCGGTCGGGCCGGACGCGCCCAGAAGTCTCCTTCGACGACCAGCTGCCCGAATTCACCGTGACGCTCGACGACGCTCCTGCTCCGGAAGACCTAGTGGCACTCGGGGACTCCGTCGGCCTCGCGCTGCTCACGGTCCTCGACTCGCTGCGCCCTGACGAACGGCTGGCGTTCGTGCTGCATGACGTGTTCGCGGTGCCCTTTGCGGAGATCGGCATCATTCTCGGCAAATCCGCCGACGCGACCAAAATGCTCGCCAGCCGCGCGCGCAGGAGAATACAAGCCGCCCAGCAGCCGGCAAGCGCCGAGCGACAACAACGCGAGGTGGTCCAAGCCTTCCTGGCCGCGGCCCGCGACGGTCAGTTCGAGCAGCTACTGCAGGTCCTCCACCCCGAAGTGAAGTTCACCGTCCACACCCCGAACGGCACGTTCGTCACGCTCGGAGCCACCGAAGTCGCCACCCGCGCGCGAGTGGCTGGCAGCGCAGCACGAGCACATGCGGCCACCGTCAACGGCCACCCCGGCGTCGTCTCCTGGAGCAAGGACGGCACCCCGCTCTCCCTCCTCACCTTCACCGTCGCCGACGGCCACATCACCGAGATCACCGCCCTGGTCGACCCGGCCAAACTCGCGCTCATAGACCTGCCAGAGCCGGTGTGACTCACTACCGGTGAAGGCCGCGCCTACTCGAAGTGGTCCACGCCTGATCCCGCCGAGACCTTGAACTTAGCCTCTGAGAAGACCTCACTGGCGGCCGGTTGAAATCCGTGCCGCACAGTCGGGCCATGACTTGAGGGCGAGGGGCGGGGGTGGGAATGAGGATCCTCCTTAAGGGGATTCGCGGAGGGGGTCGCTGGGGCGCGGCAAGCGGGAGCGGTGGATAGCCCTACCTCCTGCTCCGAAGGCGTACGCGGTGAAAGGTCGAGCTGGGTTGATCACGAGCCCGAGCAGACGGTCGAATTCGGTCCGCTCGTCCTGCTTCACGATCTCGTGCGCGTTGCCGAGGTCTTCACTTCGAGCTGCTCCATGAACGGGGCGAGGAAACGCTGGATGGTTTCGGGTGCTTCCTCGTAAGTCTGGTCGTACTCCAGGAAGCGTGAGTGTTGGGCCTGCAGTTCTTCGAGGTCGGCCCGGTTGCCTGGAAGATCAGGTTTCGTTCCTCCGGGGTGAAGGAGCCGCCGTCTCGGTGAGACCAGGTGCCGAGGAAGTGCTTGAAGGTCGAGTTGCAGAGTAGGGCGACGATCTCGGGGTGCGCTACGCGCTGGGGCATGCAGGGTGCTCCTGACCACGACGTACGGGAACGCCCTCCGGGCGAACATCTCGCACGTCGTACGTGCGGCGTACGGGAAGTCCCTTCCCACAGCCGCTGCGCTCCTCGGTTCCAACCCGCCCTCCCTGTGTGCGATGCCCGGCGTGGAAGCCAACAGCAGCCAGGGAGCGGTCCGTAGGGTTTCGCCCGACACCCTCGGTGGCCGCCGAACTTCAACCTTGGTAGTGGGGCCGCTCTCGTGGTGGCCACAGGGCTTCAGGCGAGGGCGATAGGCGCCCGCTCCCCAGCGCCGCGCATTCTCCCGAGGGACATGGGACAGTCCCTCTCGGGCATTCGCGTCCGCGAAGTTGATCAGGCGATCCGGGGGCTCTGCTACAGCCAGTCCTTCTTCTTGAAGACCACGTACAGGCTCACGCACACCACCGCCATCAGCAGCACCGCGAACGGATACCCGCCCGCCCAGTGCAGCTCCGGCATGTTGTCGAAGTTCATGCCATAGATGGTTCCGACGAGTGTGGGTGCAAACAAGATCGCCGCCCACGAGGAGATCTTCTTGATCTCCTCGTTCTGTTCGAAGCCGGCTTCCGCCAGTGCGCGCATTTCCGCGTTCTGTTGTTGGGTGACCAGGGTCGCGTTGACCGTGAGGATGTCCGTGAGGGCCTGGCGGAAGCCGTCGACGCGTTCGCTGGTGTGGGTGACGTGGTCGGCGACGTCGCGGAGGTAGCGCTGGAGTTCCTCGTCCGTGCCGTATTTGGCGAAGCCGGCCATCAGGCCGTGGAGCATGCCCACCAGGGGGCGGGTGGCTCGTTGGAACTCGACCATTTCGCGGGAGAGTTCGTAGATGCGGCGGGAGACCGCCGGGTCGCCGCCGAAGACCTCCGTCTCGATCTCGTCGATGTCGTTCTGGACGCCGGCCACCACCGGGGCGTAGCCGTCGACCACCGCGTCGAGGATCGCGTACAGGACGGCTTCCGGGCCCAGGGCGAGGAGGTCCGGGTCCTCCTCCATGCGGCGGCGGACCGTGGAGAGGTCGGGGGCCGCGCCGTGGCGGACGGTGATGAGGAAGTCGGGGCCCACGAAGATGTGGAGTTCGCCGAACTCGACCTCCTCCTGGGCGTCCAGGTAGCGGGCGGCGCGCAGGACGACGAAGAGGGTGTCGCCGTACCGCTCCAGCTTGGGGCGCTGGTGGGCCTCAAGGGCGTCTTCCACCGCCAGTTCGTGCAGGTCGAACTCGGCTGCCAGGGAGTGGAGTTCCGCCTCCGTCGGGCGTTGCAGGCCGATCCACGCCATGCCGTCGGGGTGCTCGCGCAGCTGGCGGAACGTGTCCGCGAGTGTGGCGGGGGAGGAGACCCGTCGGCCGTCGCGGTAGAGGCTCGCCTGCACCACGCTCGGCCGGTCGGTGGCGCGGGGCTCCGACGCGGGCTCGGACTGCGGTTCCGGATGGCGGCGCCAGGCCGCGCGGGGACGACGGTCGGACACCGGCCTTCGCCTCCTCTGGTGGGTGTCGTCGACGGGATCTCTGGGGCTTTCGGCATGATATATGGCAGTTACCGGCGCGGCTTGGTGCGGTCCGCGCTCAGTGGATTCCGCATTGCGGACCGGATCTGTCCGCAAGGGTCGGTAGTTTTCTCGTATGGCCTCCACGACGAAGCACCCGGTCCTCACCCCGCGCGCCCTGAACCGCGCCACCCTCGACCGTCAGCTGCTCCTCCGCCGCGCCCCGCTCGGCGTCGAGGACGCCGTGGCCCATCTGCTCGGTCTCCAGGCGCAGAACACCAAGCCCCCGTACTACGCCCTCGCCGCCCGCCTCGACGGCTTCCGGCCCGAGCAGCTGTCCGCGCTCATGGAGTCCCGCGCCGTCGCCCGGATCGTGACCATGCGCTCCACCGTGCACACCCACACCGCCCGGGACGCCGTCGCCCTGCGCGGGCTCGTGCAGAGCGGGGCCATCGACCGCGAGCTCGCCATCTTCGTCGGCCGCAAGGGGCTCGACGGGGTCGACCTCGAGCGGCTCGCCCGCCTCTCCCGCTCGCTCGTCGAGGACAGCCCCCGTACGCCCAAGCAGCTCCGTGACGAGCTCCTGAAGGAGTGGCCCCACGCCGACCCGCCGTCCCTCTCCCTCGCCGCCCGCTGCCTCCTCCCCCTCGTCCAGGTCACCCCGCGCGGCCTGTGGGGCCGCGGCGGGCAGGTCGCCCTCACCACCACCGACGCCTGGTTCGGGGACGCCGTCCCGGCCGAGGCCGCCGACACCGACGAGACCGTGCTGCGCTACCTCGCCGCCTTCGGGCCCGCCTCCGTCAAGGACATGCAGACCTGGTGCGGCCTGACCCACCTCCGCGAGGCCTTCGAGCGGCTCCGGCCCCGGCTGCTCGTCTTCCGGAACGAGCGCGGCACCGAGCTCTTCGACCTCCCCGACGCGCCTCGCCCCGACGAGGACACCCCCGCCCCGCCCCGCTTCCTGCCCGAGTTCGACAACCTGCTCCTGTCGCACGCCGACCGCACCCGGGTCGTCACCCCCGAGCTCCGCTCCCGTACCTGGCAGGGCAACCGCGCCTTCTCCGTCTTCCTCCTCGACGGCATGCTCGCCGGGATCTGGCACCTGGACGAGGCCAAGGACCGCACCACCCTCACCATCGAGCCCTTCGCGCCCGTGACGCGCGCCCAGCGGGCCGAGCTCGCCGCCGAGGCCGAGCTGACCCTCCGGATCATGACCCCGCCGGGTACCCCGTACGACATCGTTCATCACTGAGGCGGAGACAGAGGAGGAGACAGTGAGGGTGGATGCGGTGCCTCGGATGACCGCGGGGGAGGTCGAGGCCGTCCTGCGCCCGGCCGGCTGGGCCCCCGGGCGGGACATCGGCGCGCGACTGCCCGCGCTCCTGTCCTTCGTGACCGACCGATTCGCCGAGGAGGGCCATCCGGTCGAACCGTTCCCGGCCGCTCAGGACTTCGTGCGCGAATTCGGCGGGCTGCGCCTGGAGATTCCCGGTACGCCGCCCGACGCCGTCGGCTTCACACCGCACTGGATCTACGAGGAGAGCGGCGAGGACGTCGCCGAGCTCGCCCGAAACCTCGGGAAGCGGCTCTTTCCCGTCGGGTACGAGACGTTCGACGGCGCCATGCTCCTCATCGATGAGACCGGGCGCTTCTTCCTCCTGCACCACACCGGCCCCTACTTCCTCGGAGCGAACACCTACGAGGCCGTCAGCTGTCTGCTGCGCGGGCCCCAGCAGGAAGCGCGGGATTACTTTTCCTGACCAGGGTCGCGCTGATCCGAGTCCCGTGGACCCGAGTCCCGTGGACCCGGGCGCCGTGGACCCGAGTCCCATCGACCCGAGTCCCGGCGATGCGTGTGCCGCCACCGCGACCACTCCTTACGGCAGCATCCCCGCCCTCCGCGCCGCCACCACCGCCTCCAACCGCGTGTGCGCGCCCAGTTTCCGCATCGCCGAGCGCAGATAGCCCTTCACCGTCTCCGGCCGCAGCCCGAGGCGCGACGCCGCCGACGCGTTCGTCGCCCCCGAGGCCACCGCCGCCAGGACGTCCTTCTCGCGCGGGGTCAGCGACACCGCCGGTACGGGCGGTCCCGGGACCGGCGACTCCGCCGTTCCGGAGGCCGTCTCCAGGCGGCCGCACACCGCGAGCAGCCGCTCCCGCAGCTCCGGATCCGCCACCCGGGGCGCCAGCGCGCGCAGCTCCCCGTGCGCCTGCCGCACCTCCTCCCAGGACGGTTCCGAGGGCGGCGGGGTCAGCAGCTGCCGGACCTCGTCCCGTACCGCGAGCGCCTGCTCCACGTCCCGCGCCGCCGCGACCGCCGCGTCGAAGACCCGCTCGCCGATCGGCAGCGCGTCGCGCAGCGCCCCGTACATCACGCCGCGCACCTTGCGGCGGACCACGACCGGCACCGCGATCACCGACCGCAGCCCCTCCGCGGAGACGGGCACGTCGTACTCGTGCGTGATGTGCCGCGCCGAGGGGTAGTCCGTCACCGCGCACGGCCGCGAGAGGGCCAGGCACTTGCCCCCGAGCCCCGAGCCGGCCGAGATCGCGAGCCCGTGCAGCGCCGGGGTCACCGCCCCGGTCAGCTCGGCGATCCGCAGGACGCGGCCGTCCTGGAGCAGCCCCCCGAAGACCACCGGGAGACCGGTCGCACGGCGCAGCCGCAGCAGCGCGCCGCGCAGCTCCACCGATTCGACGTGCTCGCGCACCGTTCTCTCCCCGCTGTCCGTTGGGCTGTACGGCCGGTTCACCCCCGAACGGGGGTAGTGAGACCTGGGTCACCGATTACACGATGTCCGGGACCGGTCCCGCAACGAGGAGGACACATGACGGCAGCGAGCGCCACCGGCGCGACGGAGACGTTCCGGGCGGCCCGGGACTTCCTGCTCCACCATCGCGAGGACTACGAGACGGCGTACGAGGGCTTCGCCTGGCCCCGGCCCGACCGATTCAACTGGGCGCTCGAATGGTTCGACGTCATCGCCGAGGGCAACGACAGAACCGCCCTGCACATCGTCGAGGAGGACGGCTCCGAGACGAGGGTCGCCTTCGCGGAGATGTCCGCCCGCTCGAACCGCGTCGCGAACTGGCTGCGCGCCCAGGGCGTCCGCGCCGGCGACCGGATCATCGTCATGCTCGGAAACCAGGTCGAGCTGTGGGAGACCATGCTCGCCGCGATGAAGCTGCGCGCCGTCGTCATCCCCGCCACCCCCCTCCTCGGCCCCGCCGACCTCCGCGACCGCGTCGAGCGGGGCCGCGCCCGCCACGTCATCGTGCGCGCCGAGGACACCGCCAAGTTCGACGACGTCCCCGGCGACTACACCCGCATCGCGATCGGCGGCGACGGGGTGAGCTGGCTCGGTTACGAGCACGCCGCCCAGGCGTCCGCCGACTTCGAGCCCGACGGCGTGACCTTCGCCGAGGACACGCTGATGCTGTACTTCACCTCCGGGACGACCGCCCGCCCGAAGCTCGTCGAGCAGACCCACACCTCGTACCCGGTCGGCCACCTCTCGACGATGTACTGGATCGGTCTCAAGCCCGGGGACGTGCACCTCAACATCTCCTCGCCCGGCTGGGCCAAGCACGCCTGGTCCAACCTCTTCGCGCCGTGGAACGCGGAGGCGACCGTCTTCATCCACAACTACACGCGCTTCGACCCGGCCCGTCTGATGAGCGAGATGGACCGGCACGGCGTCACCAGCTTCTGCGCCCCGCCGACCGTGTGGCGGATGCTGATCCAGGCCGACCTCGGGCAGTTGAAGACCCCGCCGCGCGAGGTCGTGGCCGCAGGCGAGCCCCTCAACCCCGAGGTCATCGAGTCGGTGCGGCGTGCCTGGGGCGTCACCATCCGGGACGGCTTCGGCCAGACGGAGACCGCCGTGCAGGTCTCCAACAGCCCTGGCCAGCGGCTCAAGGAGGGCTCCATGGGCCGCCCGAGCCCCGGCTTCCGCGTCACGCTCGTCGATCCGGTGAGCGGGCGTGCGGACGTGGAGGAGGGCGAGATCTGTCTCGACCTTTCGGCCAACCCGGTGGGCCTGATGACCGGTTACCACGGCGATCCGGAGCGTACGGCCGAGGCGATGGCGGGCGGCTACTACCGGACCGGTGACATCGGATCGCGGGACGAGGACGGGTACATCACGTACATCGGGCGTGCCGACGACGTCTTCAAGGCCTCCGACTACAAGATCAGCCCCTTCGAGCTGGAGAGCGCCCTCCTGGAGCACGAGGCCGTCGCCGAGGCGGCCGTCGTCCCCGCCCCGGACCCGCTGCGGCTCGCCGTTCCCAAGGCGTACGTCGTCCTCGCGGCCGGCTGGGAGCCGGACGCGGAGACCGCGAAGGCCCTCTTCGAGCACTCGCGCGCGGTCCTCGCCCCGTACAAGTGCATCCGGCGCATCGAGTTCGCCGAGCTGCCCAAGACCGTCTCCGGGAAGATCCGGCGCGTCGAACTGCGCCGGCTCACCGCCGAGGGCGGCGGCACGGAGTACACCGAAGGAGAGCGGGCATGACGCGGGTGCCGACCACGGAACTCTCCTACGCGCATGGGGTGTCCGGCACCGCCCTCCTCGGCGACACTGTCGGCGCCAACCTGGACCGGGCTGTCGCCGCCTGGCCCGACCGGGAGGCGCTCGTCGACGTCGCCGCCGGCCGGCGTTGGACCTACGCCCAATTCGGAGCCGACGTCGACCGGTTGGCCGACGCGCTGCTCGGCAGCGGCGTCCGGAAGGGCGACCGGGTCGGGATCTGGGCGGTGAACTGCGCCGAGTGGATCCTCGTCCAGTACGCCACCGCCCGCATCGGCGCGGTCATGGTCACCATCAACCCCGCCTACCGCGCCCACGAGTTGGCGTACGTGCTCAACCAGGCGGGCATCTCCCTGCTCTTCGCCACGCTCACCCACAAGACGAGCGACTACCGGGCCATGGTCGAGGAAGTGCGGGGCGAGTGCCCGCAGTTGCGGGAGGCCGTGTACTTCGGCGATCCGAGCTGGGACGCGCTCCTCGACCGTACGGCCGGCGGGCTGCGCCCCGAGCCGCTCGCCTGCGACGAGCCGGTCAACATCCAGTACACCTCCGGGACCACGGGCTTCCCGAAGGGTGCCACCCTCTCCCACCACAACATCCTCAACAACGGTTATTTCGTCGGGGAGATGATCGCCTACAGCGAGCAGGACCGGATCTGCATCCCCGTCCCGCTCTATCACTGCTTCGGCATGGTGATGGGCGCCCTGGCCGCCACCTCGCACGGCGCGTGCATGGTGCTCCCGGCGCCGTCCTTCGACCCCGCCGCCACCCTCCGGGCCGTGCAGGAGGAGCGCTGCACCTCGCTGTACGGGGTGCCGACGATGTTCATCGCCGAGCTCGGGCTCCCCGACTTCGGCACGTACGACCTCTCCACCCTCCGTACCGGCATCATGGCCGGGTCGCCGTGCCCGGTCGAGGTGATGAAGCGGGTCGTCGCCGAGATGAACATGGCGGAGGTGTCGATCTGTTACGGCATGACCGAGACCTCACCCGTCTCCACCCAGACCCGGCGCGACGACGACCTGGAGCGCCGCACCGGGACCGTCGGACGGGTCCTGCCGCACGTCGAGGTCAAGGTCGTCGACCCGGCGACCGGACTGACCGTGAAGCGCGGCACGGCGGGGGAGCTGTGCACCCGCGGCTACAGCGTGATGCTCGGCTACTGGGACGAGCCGGAGAAGACCGCCGACGTGATCGACGCGGGCCGCTGGATGCACACCGGTGACCTGGCGGAGATGCGGGAGGACGGCTACGTCCGGATCGTCGGCCGCATCAAGGACATGATCATCCGGGGCGGGGAGAACGTGTACCCGCGCGAGATCGAGGAGTTCCTCTACGGGCACGCCAAGATCGCCGACGTCCAGGTCGTCGGCGTGCCCGACGAGCGCTACGGCGAGGAGATCCTGGCCTGCGTGATCCCCCGCGACCCGGCCGACCCGCCGGGCCTGGAGGAGATCACCGCCTTCTGCCGCGACCGCCTCGCCCACTACAAGATCCCGCGCAGGGTGGAGATCCTCAGCGAGTTCCCCATGACGGTCAGCGGGAAGGTACGGAAGGTGGAGCTGCGGCAGCGGTACGGCGAGGGCCTCTAAGACGTCGTTTCCCATGGTCCGTACGGCCTTGCTGGGCCATCGATGCCTTTGGTGGGCATCGGGAAGAGCTTCGTGGTGAGCTGAGCCGTGCAGGGGGCCGGGCTGAAGGTTGCCGGGGACGGGAAGTGTGCGGTGTTCGACAAACGTGGATGCTGTTGTCGTTCAGCGTGAGGCGGGGGAAGGAAGAGGCACGGACGATGCTGTTCTCGGTTCCGGATCAGGCCTGGTGGTGGATCGCCGCTGCGGCGACCGTGGCGGCCGTGATCACGTTCGTGGTGCTGCCGCCTGAGCCCGACGAGGTGCCAGAAGCGGTCCGAGCCGCAGTCGAGCGGAACAGGAGGGCTGGCAAGTGGGGTGCCTATCTCGGGGTCCCCGTCCTCTGTGCCATGGCCGGTCTGACAGCGCTGGTCAGGCCGGAACCGGCGCCAGTCGTCCTGTTCCTGTACAGCGTTGCGGCCGGATCCATGCCAGTTGCCCTGCTCCCGATCCGGCGTCGGATGTATCGGCACTACTTTGCCCAGCTGCAGACCCCCGGGAGCAAAATCACCTTGGACCGCCTTTCGGCCACCTGGCTCTACAGCATCCTTGGCATTGCGGTCCTCGCATCGACTGCGGCAGTGATGTCGGCGACGTACGAGCCCAGGGGTCTTTGAAGCACCGCCCTAACCGGTGAGTCGTCGGTAGTTGATGAGGCTGGTGGCGATCGCCGTGAAGGCGAGGAAGTGCTCGGGCTTGCGCTCGTAGCGTCGGTGGAGCCGGCGACAGCCAGCCAGCCAGGACATGGTCCGTTCGACGACCCATCGGTGGCACCCGAGCCGCCCGGAGGTCTCGATGCCGCGGCAAGCGATCCGTGGCGTGATGCTGCGGGAACGGAGCCATTGCCGCAGGTGGGGGTAGTCGTAGCCGTTGTCTCCGTGGAGTTTGTCGGGCCGGCGGCGACGGGGTCCGCGGCGGCTGCGGATCGGCTGCGGAACAACTCCCACAACTCATCCGGCACCAACCGCTCAGCGAGACTCGCCATGCTCAGCACAACGACCCAAACCGCCAAAAGAAGCGATGTCTAAGGCGCCGCTTGGACCTCGCCGACCCCCGGGAGCTCTTGAACCTCCCCGAATTCCCGGGCCTCCCCGACGTCCTGGAAGTCCTCGGCCTCCTGGGAGTCGTCGACCTCCCCGAAGTCCTCTACCTCCCGGCGCATGCACACCCGGGGCCAGACCGAGAGGCCGTGGGCCGCCTCCGCCCGGCTGATGGCCCGCAGGCCGGCCGTGAGCGCCGGGTCGGAGTCGGCGAGGGGGCGGAAGCCGAGCCGCGTGTAGTACGGGGCGTTCCACGGGACCTCGGCGAAGGTCGTCAGGGTCAGTGCCGTCAGGCCCTGCTCCCTGGCGGCCGCCGCCAGGTGCTCGATCAGCTGCCGGCCGACGCCGCGGCGGGCCGCGTCCGGGTGCACCGACACCTGCTCGATGTGGGCGGAGCCGTCGACCGTGTCGGCCAGCAGATACGCGACCGGGCGGTCGGCCGCGTCCACCGCCACCCACGCCCGGCCCTCGCAGCGGTATGCCTCCAGGACGTCCAGGGGCAGGGGGTCGTCGTCGGCGATCGCCGCCATGCCGAGAGAACGGAACGGCTCGCCCGCCGCCCGTTCGATGTCCTGGAGCAGCGGGAGTTCGGCCGGAGCGGCCGCTCTGATGCGCATACGACAGTATGGCGCGGGGTCAGGGAGCGGCGTGGCCCGTCCTCCCACCCGGCTCCGGGGGCGGCCTGTTCTCGTCCGCCTCCCGTGGGCGGTCGAGCAGCCCGCCGTCCCGGGAGAAGCGGGGCAGGAACATGGCCAGCGCCGGATCCCCGTACAGCGCCACGTACAACTGGACGAGGCGTCCGTCCGTCACCTCGCGCCGGTGGGCCGGCAGCGGATGCCGCTCCCGCAGGCCGGCGAGCAGCTGCCGCGCGGCCCGCGTCGCCGGCGGCAGGCGCAGCAGCGCCGCCGCGAGGAGGACGGGGAGCAGGGCGACCACGAGCGTGACGACGGGGCCCACGCCGTCGTACCCGCCTCCGCGCCCGTGGGGTGCCCAGGAGACGAGCAGCCCGGCGGCGACCGTCAGCGGGACGCAGGCGAGCAGGACGCGCGCGGCCCGCAGCCGGGCGGGCGGCCGGAGCAGACCGGCCCGGCCGAGCTCGCCGTGCAGGGCGTCCACGGCCCGGCGCGCCTCGGGGCGCAGGGCGAGCGCCCGCAACGCCAGGGCCCGGTGCAGCGCCCCGTGGACACCGAGCTGTACGGGGTCACGGGTCCGGCCAGGCCCTCCGTTGGCCCGAATCGTACGTTTGCGGCCTGCGGCGACCGCCCCGCGCTGGTGGAGCGCCACGAGCGCGACCGTGACGGCCGCCCGGCGCCCTCCCCGCAGCAGCGCGAGGGCCTGCGGTGGCGGTTCGGCGCCCGCGGTCCACGCTCCGCTTTCCTGGCTGCGGGTTCGCAACAACCCGGCGGCGAGCGCCAGTTCCGCGCAGGCCACCCCGATGAACCACCACATCGCCGTCGACATGACGCCACCCCCCGAGGGTGTTGTGCCCGGGGGAGCGTGATCGTCACGCGTGAATGGCCGGTTTCGGATGGCGAGGTGTCGTGGGCGGGGTGTGGAGGGAGCCGTACGGGAGGGTACGGAGGGGTACGGGCGGATACGGGAGGGTCAGGCGCCGTCGGCGGCCAGTTCGTCGGCGGCGTGGTTGACGGGCTGCGGGGTGCCCGTCAGGTCGAGGACGAAGAGCGGGAGGCCTATCTCGGCGGCGCGCTTGCGTGCCTCCGGGGTGTAGCCGGCCAGGGAGAAGAAGACGCTCACGCTCGTGGTGGGGGTGCTGAGGCCGTTGAGCCAGAGGCATTCGACGGCCCGCAGTCCGGCGGGCCGCGTGCTCGGATCCACCTGGGCGACGAGGCCCGGCGCCCGGAGGTCCACGCCGGAGGCGGGCCGGTCCTCGGGCTGGACCACGTCCCGGAAGCCGAGCCAGCGGAGGTACCCGGCGGCCGCGGCGACGGCGTCCCGCGCGGTCCGGATGGTCACCGGGCGGAAGGCGTCCCGCATCGGCGCCGGGCGCGGGGCCGTGGGCGGCAGCGGGATGTGCGAGGGGTAGCGCTCGGCGAACGTGCGGTGCGCGCGGGGCGGCATCTCCCGGCCGCCGGGCACACCCTCGTCCCGGCCGGTGGGGCCCGAGCCGAACCACTCCGAGCCGTGCTCGAACGCCCGGGGCCTGGCCGGACCGCCGGGGGCCTCCGGCCCGGGCGGTAGGGACGCATCCGGGGCGCTGGTATCGGGTCCGGTCGTATCGGGTCCGCTCGTTCCGGGGCGGCCGGGCGCCGCTTCCGCCCGCGGGCCGAAGGTCCCACCGGCGGCCGTCGGCGGCGTGAGCCCCGGATCGTCGGGGTCGCGGGGCGCCGTGCCGCGCCCGAGCGGGTCGCCGCCCCGGTCGGGATCCGAGGAGGGGAGAGGGGGAGCGGAGGGAGAGGGAGAGGGTGACGGGGACGGGGTCGCCGGGGAAGGCGGGGTCTGTGGGGTCGGTGCAGCTTGAGGAGGCTGCTGGGACTCCTGAGCCTGCCGGGACTCCGGGGCCCGCCACGACTGCGGCGCCTCCGAGGTCGACGTGGCCTCCGAGGCCGACGGGGCCGACGGGGCCTGAGGGGCCTGCGGGGCCTCCGATGTCCGCGGGCCCCGTGAGCCCTGCGGGGAGTGCGGACCACGCGGCGCGTACGGAGTCGGCTGAGTCGGCGGAGTCCCCGCCGGCGCCCGCCCACCTTCCTCGGCCGGTCGTCGCCCCTCCGCCCCGCCGTTCCCGTCGGGCTCCGTGCCCACCGGCTGGACGGGGACCCGGAGGACCGTGCCGCAGGCGCAGCCGAGCTCCGGGTGGGGCCAGTCGTCCTCGCGGCCGCACGCGCCGCAGCGGACGGTGACCCACTCGTCCGTCCAGTTCCGGTGCGTGATCGGTTCCGCCGTCGCGCCCGCCGTCACCGGCGGGGCCACGGGGCTTCCGCACGCACAGGGGAAGACGGGCGCCGCGTACGCCTGCGTCCGCTGGCACTCCGGGCAGCGCACCGGTACCGAATCACCCACAACCCGACCCCCTGTCGTTCCGCCCCATCGTCCACCCATCGGCCACCTCGGGGGAGGGAGTTCGGCCACTTCGGTGATCCCGCGGGGCGGACTTCTCTTGACGGTTCTCCGGGACCCGACCTACATTGCTTCCGTATAGCAGAACAGTATTTCCGCATTACGGAAACAAGCCTCCCGGGCTCCCCGAGCCGCCGGGCACGCTTGCCTCCGACCGGCCGAAGCAGGAGCACTCCCATGCCTCGTATGACCGCCGCCGCAGCGGCCGTTGAGATCCTCAAGCGCGAAGGCGTCACCAACGCGTTCGGCGTGCCCGGCGCGGCGATCAACCCCTTCTACCGCGAGCTCAAGAACGTGGGCGGCGTCAGCCACACGCTCGCTCGTCACGTCGAGGGCGCGTCGCACATGGCCGAGGGGTACACCCGGGCCAAGGCCGGCAACATCGGCGTCTGCATCGGCACCTCCGGCCCCGCCGGCACCGACATGATCACCGGCCTCTACTCGGCGATCGCGGACTCCATCCCGATCCTCTGCATCACGGGCCAGGCCCCGGTCTCGAAGCTCCACAAGGAGGACTTCCAGGCCGTCGACATCGCGTCCATCGCCAAGCCGGTCACCAAGGCCGCGACGACCGTCCTGGAGGCCGCGCAGGTCCCGGGCGTCTTCCAGCAGGCCTTCCACCTGATGCGCTCCGGCCGTCCCGGCCCGGTCCTCATCGACCTCCCGATCGACGTCCAGCTGACCGAGATCGAGTTCGACCCGGAGACGTACGAGCCGCTGCCGGTCTACAAGCCGCAGGCCAGCCGTGCCCAGGCCGCGAAGGCGCTGAGCTTCCTCCTGGAGTCCGAGCGCCCGCTGATCGTCGCCGGCGGCGGCATCATCAACGCCGACGCCACCGACCTCCTCGTCGAGTTCGCCGAGCTCACCAACATCCCCGTCATCTCCACCCTCATGGGCTGGGGCACCATCCCGGACGACCACGAGCTCGCGGCCGGCATGGTCGGCGTCCAGACCGCGCACCGCTACGGCAACGCGACCTTCCTGGAGTCGGACTTCGTCCTCGGCATCGGCAACCGCTGGGCCAACCGCCACACGGGCTACAACCTGGACGCGTACACCAAGGGCCGGAAGTTCGTCCACGTCGACATCGAGCCCACCCAGCTCGGCAAGATCTTCGCCCCGGACTACGGCATCGCCTCCGACGCCAAGGTCGCCCTCGAACTCTTCATCGAGATCGCCAAGGAGCTGAAGGCCGCCGGCACGCTGCCCGACTTCTCCGCCTGGGCCGCCTCCGCGCAGGAGCGCAAGGCCACCCTCCAGCGCCGCACGAACTTCGACAACATCCCGATCAAGCCGCAGCGCGTCTACGAGGAGATGAACAAGGCCTTCGGCCCGGAGACCCGCTACGTCACCACCATCGGTCTCTCCCAGATCGCCGCGGCGCAGTTCCTGCACGTCTACAAGCCGCGCCACTGGATCAACTGCGGCCAGGCCGGCCCGCTCGGCTGGACCATCCCGGCCGCCATCGGTGCCGCCACGGCCGACCCGGAGACCCCGGTCGTCGCCCTCTCCGGCGACTACGACTTCCAGTTCATGATCGAGGAGCTGGCGGTCGCCGCCCAGCACAAGGTCCCCTACGTCCACGTCCTCGTGAACAACGCCTACCTGGGTCTCATCCGTCAGGCGCAGGGCGGTCTGGGCATCAACTTCGAGGTCAACCTCGAGTTCGAGAACATCAACACCCCGGAGATCGGCGTCTACGGCGTCGACCACGTCAAGGTCGCCGAGGGCCTGGGCGTCAAGGCCATCCGCGTCACCGACCCGGACAAGCTGGGCGAGGCGCTGGAGGAGGCCAAGAAGCTGGCCGTCGAGCACCAGGTCCCGGTCGTCGTCGAGGCCATCCTGGAGCGCATCACCAACATCGCGATGAGCAAGACGGTCGACATGAGCGACGTCACCGAGTTCGAGGAGCTCGCGACCGAGCCCGGCCACGCGCCGACCGCGATCAAGGCCCTCAAGGTCTGATCGACCCCCTCGCCAGAGGGACCGACCCCCGCCCCGAGGAGCACCGGGGCGGGGGTCTCCCGCGTTCTCGGCTCTCCCGTGCGGTCAGCGCTGTGCCGCCACCAGCACCGCGCCCGCCTCCGTCCACTCGTACAGGACCGACCGGCCCGCCCGTCCCCGCCGCACGAGCCCGGCGTCGAGCAGCACCTTCAGGTGCCGGCCCACCGAGCCGAGTCCCTGCCCGGTCAGCGCCACCAACTGGCTGGTGGACTTGGGGGTTTGGAGCCGAACAAGCACGCCGGCCCGCGCCGTGCCGAGCAGCGCCCCCAGTGCCCGGGGTGCGACGTGGCCCGACTGGTCCGCCAGGACGCCGGCGCACGGGTAGACCACCGCGAACCGTTCCGTACCCTCCCAGGAGACCCAGCCCGTGCCGGGGGTCACCGGGACGAACAGCAGTCGGCCGCCGTCGACCGAACGCGGTGGATACGCACGGGGGTTGACCTGAAGCCGCCCGTCGCCCAGCCAGCGCATCCGCCCCGGGGACAGCTCGTCGAGCGCCGCCGCCCAGCCGTCCCGGGCCAACCGGGCCGTCCGCGCCACCACATCGGCCTCCAGGATCCTGCGGCGGCGAGGCCAGTCGGGCAGCACCGTCTCCCGCCACACCCACTCCAGGACCTCCGCCATGCGCTGCGGCAGGTCCGCCGCCGACCGCAGCGGCTCCGGTACGGGCCCGCCGACGGCGACCTCCAACTGAGTTACCGCGTCGGCGGGTTCGGCCTCGCGGACCGCAACGACCTCCTCCTCGAAGGACCGTTCGCGGTCGCCCGTCGGCGTCGGCGTCAGGAAGTCGGCGTTCCAGGTGTCGCCGATGGCCGCCCGTACGAGCAGCGCGTCGAGCGGCTCGGAGGCGAGACGCGCCCGGTACGCGGACAGGTGGGCGGCCAGCCAGGCGCGCTCTCCCGGATGGGCGCCGGACCCGTGCCCGCCGGCCGCCGTATGCAGGGTCTTGAGGGCCGCGATCGTCTCGGCGAGCGGGGAGACGACGAATCTGCTCCCGGCGAGGGAGTCCGTACCGATCTGCCACCAGCCCATGCCGTGCGCCTCCGTCTTTTCGCTGCTGCGCGAAACATTACCGAGGCCGTCGCCCGCGCCCGAGACTCCCCGCATGCCCCGCTACCGCGACCTCTTCCGTACTGCCGAGTTCACCCCGCTCTTCCTCACCGGCGCCGTCGCCACTGCCGCGCAGACGGTCGTCGGGCTCGGGCTCGCCACGCTCGTGTACCGCGCAACCGGCTCCCCGCTCCTCTCCGCGCTCGCCCTCTTCGGACCCTCGCTCGCCCAGCTGATCGGCGCGACCACCCTGCTCTCGGCCGCCGACCGGCTGCCGCCGCGCGCCGCGATCTCCGGGATCGCGCTCTTCTTCGCCCTGGGCACAGCAGTCCTCGCGGTTCCCGGGCTGCCGACTTGGGCGATCTTCGTCATCCTGCTGGCCGAGGGGCTCGCCGCCTCGCTCGGCGGCGGCGTGCGCTACGGCCTCCTGAACGAGATCCTCGCCCGCGAGGACTTCCTCCTCGGCCGCTCGGTGACGAACATGGCCGTCGGCGTCTGCCAGATCGGCGGCTTCGCGACCGGCGGCCTTCTGATCGCCCTGCTCTCGCCGCGGGGCACGGTCCTCGTGGGCGCCGGCCTCTACCTCGCCGCCGCGCTCCTCGCCCGCCTCGGCCTCGGGGCGCGCCCGCCCCGCGCCGCCGGCCGGGCCACGGTCGGTGAGACCTGGCGCACCAACCGGCGGCTGCTGTCCTCGCCCGCGCGCCGTCGCGCCTATCTGGCCCTCTGGATCCCCAACGGGCTGATCGTGGGCTGCGAGTCGCTCTTCGTGCCGTACGACCCCGAGCGCGCCGGGCTCCTCTTCGCCTGCGCCGCGCTCGGGATGCTGGCCGGGGACACCGCCGTCGGCCGATTCCTGCCGGCACGGCTGCGAGGGCGGATCCGGTTCCCGCTCCAGGCGCTGCTCGCGGTCCCGTTCCTGGTGTTCGCCCTCGACCCGGCCCTGCCGCTCGCGCTCCTCGCGGTGACGGTCTCGGCGAGCGGGTACGCGGCGAGCCTGCTGCACCAGGAACGGCTGATGGCCCTGGTGCCGGCGGAGCTGAGCGGCCACGCGCTCGGGCTCCACACCTCCGGGATGCTCGCCCTCCAGGGGGTGAGCGCGGCGCTGGCGGGCACCCTCGCCCAGTACACGTCACCGCGTACGGGCATGGTGCTGCTCGCCCTCGCCTCGCTCACCGTCACCCTGGCGCTCGCCCGGGCCGACCGGAGGGCCGACGAGCCGCCCCGTGCCGCTACTGAGGAGCCTTCGAGCGGAGCACGACCGTCTCCTCGCACGGCCCGTCGGCGAACAGCTTGAGCGCCTCCACCTCGTCCTTGTCGGCGGACAGGCCCCAGCGCAGCTTGGTGCTCACCCACTCGCCGACGTAGCGGCAGTAGCGGGTCGCGTCCGAGGGCACCCACTCGGCGGGGTCGCGCCCGGCCTTCTCCTTCTGGCTGCGGGCCGTGACGGCGACGAGGGTCGCGGCGGCGCCCTGGTCGTTGGCGTACTGCTCGCGCCGGGCCGCCGTCCAGCCGGAGGCCCCCGACTGCCAGGCCTCTTCCAGGGCGACGAGGTGGTCGACGCGGAGCGCGGCCGGGTCGGTGACGCCCTGGCCGTCGTAGGCCGAGGTCCACTTGCCTCCGGTCAGCGCGCAGCCGGCGCCGGTCTTCGGGGCGTCGTCGGCCTCGGCGATGAGGACCTCGGCGCGGGTGTCGCAGCCGTCCGCCGGGTCGAGCCCCTGGTTCCAGTGGCGGAACGCCGACGCCTTGTAGCCGTCCGGGTCCTCGGCGGCCTCGGTGAGCTCGGCCAGCGCGTCGGGGAAGAGGATGACGTTGGCGGAGAGTGCGGGGGAGGGGACGGCGAGCGGGGACAGGATCAGGGCGAGTGGCGCGAGACCGCGCAGCAGGTTCTTGATCATGTACCAGTGGATAGCGGCGGTCGCGGGGCGCACAGGGCCCGAATCGCGGTGCGCTCCTCCGAGCGGGTGCGGATCTTCACCGCAGAAACGATGCGCTGACCCGGCCGAGGTCGCCGTACCCGTACCCGTACATACGAAGAAGAGCGCGGAACCAAGGACCGTAAACCTGGTTCCACGCTCTCCCGTTGTGCCCGTCCGACGGCACGAGGCTGGCGCGACAGGACGTTCGCGCCGCCGGACGGAGTCTGTGGGCCCTGAGGGGAAGGGGAAGGGGAAGGGGAAGGGCGATAGGACCGCGGCGGTGTCGACGGGCGTGCCGGTTGTCCCCTTCTTTCAGGTCAAGAAGAGGGCCCGACGCCCTTACCACCGCACTGGCTCGACGCCGCCGCGGTCCTCACGCTTGTCCGGTCCGCCGACCACCCCTCATCCGGGTCGGCGATCCGGACCGCGTACGGCACTGACCTCCCGTCAGGCGCCGTACGCAGTCTGGGTGCTGCTGTGCGGTCAGTCCTCGCGCAGGGCGCGGACCGCCTCGGCCACGCGCTTGCCGTACTCCGCGTCGGCGGCGGCGAAGTGCGCGAGGTTCTTCTCGATGACGTCCTCGCGGGACACCTGGGAGAGACCGCCGGCGATGTTGGCGATCAGGCGCTTCTTCTCGTCCTCGGACATCAGGCGGTAGAGCTCGCCGGCCTGGAAGAAGTCGTCGTCCTTGGTGTGCGCGGGCGCCTCGTGGGTGCCGGTCCAGCCGTGGATCGCGAGCGGCGCGGAGAGCGCGGCGTCGGTCTGGGCCGGGCCCTGGTACGAGTTGGGCTCGTAGTTCTTGTCGTGGCGCGAGCCGTTGCGCGTGGCCATGAAGCCGTCGCGGCCGTAGTTCTCGGCCGTGGTCGCCTTGGGCGCGTTCACCGGCAGCAGGGTGTGGTTCACACCGAGGCGGTAGCGGTGGGCGTCCGCGTAGGCGAAGAGGCGGCCCTGGAGCATCTTGTCCGGCGAGGGGCCGATGCCCGGGACGAAGTTGTTCGGGGAGAAGGCGGCCTGCTCGACCTCGGCGAAGACGTTCTCCGGGTTGCGGTCGAGGACCAGGCGGCCCACGCGCTGGAGCGGGTAGTCGCTGTGCGGCCACACCTTGGTGAGGTCGAACGGGTTGAAGCGGTACTCCGCGGCCTCGGCGGCCGGCATGACCTGGACGTACAGGGTCCACGAGGGGTTCACACCGCGCTCGATGGCCTGGAGCAGGTCGGTCTGGTGCGAGTCCGCGTCCTTGCCGACGAGCTCGGCGGCCTGGTCGGCGGAGAGGCTGCGGATGCCCTGGTTCGTCTTGAAGTGGTACTTGACGAAGAAGGCCTCGCCCGCCTCGTTGGTCCACTGGTAGGTGTGCGAGCCGTAGCCGTTCATGTGGCGGTACGAGGCAGGGATGCCGCGGTCGCCCATGAGCCAGGTGATCTGGTGCGTCGCCTCGGGGGCGTGCGCCCAGAAGTCCCAGACGTTGTCCGCCTCCTGCTTGCCCGTGAAGGGGTCGCGCTTCTGGGAGTGGATGAAGTCGGGGAACTTGATCGGGTCTTTGATGAAGAACACCGGGGTGTTGTTGCCGACGAGGTCGTAGTTGCCCTCTTCGGTGTAGAACTTCAGGGCGAAGCCGCGGGGGTCGCGGACCGCGTCCGCGCCGCCGAGCGAGTCGGCCACGGTGGAGAACCGGATGAAGGTCTCGGTCTTCTTGCCGACCTCGCCGAGGAAGTCCGCCTTGGTGTACGCGGTGACGTCGTCGGTCACCTCGAAGTAGCCGTACGCACCGGAACCGCGGGCGTGCACCACGCGCTCCGGGATCCGCTCACGGTTGAAGCGCGCGAGCTTCTCCAGCAGGTGCTGGTCCTGGAGCAGGATGGGGCCACCGACGCCGGCGGTGGCGGAGTTCTGGTTGTCGGCGACGGGGGCGCCGGACTCGGTCGTAAGCACGCGCTTCGACATCGTGACCTTCCGTACGGGAGCTGCACTGCTGGCTGGGGTGCTCTGGAGCGTAAATTCGCTCCGAACGCGACGTCAACAGTTTGTTGAAAATGAAGTGTGGTGTTCCGATCGGCGGCGACGCCTGGGCGCGACAGGACAGGTGTCAGCGCCGCCGCCGACCGGAAATCAGGGGCCCCGGTGAAGGGGCGTGGGATCAGACCTGCTGGCCGGAGAGGCGCTCGACGGCGCGCAGCAGGGCCGAGTGGTCCAGGCCGCCGTCACCCTGAGCGCGCAGGGAGGCGACGAGCTGGGCGACGACGGCGCCGACCGGGAGGGCCGCGCCGACGTTGCGGGCGGCGTCGGTGACGATGCCCATGTCCTTGTGGTGCAGGTCGATCCGGAAGCCGGGCTTGAAGTCCCGGTTCAGGAAGTTGTCCTTCTTGCGGGTCAGGACCGTGGAGCCGGCCAGACCGCCGTTGAGGACGTCCAGGGCGGCCTGGAGGTTCACGCCGGACTTCTCGAGGAAGACGACGGCCTCGGCGCAGGCCTGGATGTTGACCGCGACGATCAGCTGGTTGGCGGCCTTCACCGTCTGGCCGGAGCCGTGCGGGCCGCAGAGCACGATGGTCTTGCCGAGGGCCTCCAGGATCGGGAGGGCCTCGTCGAAGTCGGCCTGCTCGCCGCCGACCATGATCGAGAGCACGGCCTCGATCGCGCCGGCCTCGCCGCCGGAGACCGGGGCGTCGATGACACGGATGCCCTTGGCCGCGGCGTTCTTGGCGAGGTCGACCGAGGTCTGCGGGGTGATCGACGACATGTCGACGATCAGCGCACCCTCCTTGGCGTTCTCCAGGATGCCCTCGGGGCCGTAGGAGATGGCCTCGACCTGCGGGGAGGCGGGCACCATCGTGATGATGACGTCGGCGTCCTTCACGGCCTCGGCGATCGAGGAGGCGGAGGTGCCGCCGGCCTTGGCCAGGCGCTCCAGCTTGTCCTGCTCCAGCGTGAAGCCGGTGACCGCGTAGCCCGCCTTCAGCAGGTTCTCGGACATGGGGGAGCCCATGATTCCGAGGCCGATCCAGGCGATCTTGGGAAGGTTGCTCATGAGGGTGCCTCTCAAAAACTGGTGGTACGGGGGAGGAGTCGCTGGTCAGCGGGCCGGGCGGGCCTCGGCCGGGAGCCACTCGAAGGAAGCGGCGGCGTCGGCGGCCTTGTACTCCAGGCCGACCCAGCCGTCGTAACCGGCCTTCTTGAGCTCGCCGAGGAGCTGCTCCAGGGGGAGCTCGCCGGTGCCCGGCGCGCCGCGGCCCGGGTTGTCCGCGATCTGGACGTGGCCGGTCTTGTCGGCGTACTCCGCGATGACCCGGCTGACGTCCTCGCCGTTCATCGACAGGTGGTAGATGTCGAGGAGGAACTTGGCGTTGCCGAGGCCGGTGGCCGCGTTCACCTTGTCGATGACCTCGATCGCGGAGGGGGCGCTCACCAGCGGGTAGAGCGGCGACTCCGGCTTGTTCAGGGTCTCGACGAGGAGGATCGCGCCGATCCGGTCGGCCGCGCGGGCGGCCAGGACCAGGTTCTCCAGGGCGAGGGTGTCCTGGATCTGCGGGTCCACGCCCTCGACGCGGTTGCCGTAGAGCGCGTTGAGCGCCTTGCAGCCGACCGAGGCGGCGAAGTCGGCGGCCACCTCGATGTTGGCGCGGAAGCGGTCCGACTCCTCTCCGGGTACGGAGAGGGCGCCGCGGTCCGGGCCGGGGAGCTGTCCGGCGTAGAAGTTCAGACCCACCAGCTGGGTGCCGGCGTCCTCGAGGGCTTTCTTGAGGGCGTCGAGCTCACTCTGCTCGGGGGTGGCGGTGTCGATCCAGGGCCACCACAGCTCGACCGCGGTGAAGCCCGCCGCGGCGGCGGCCGCGGGGCGCTCCAGGAGCGGGAGTTCCGTGAAGAGGATCGACAGGTTCACATCGAAGCGCTGGTCCGTGCCTGCGCCTGCTGAGAAGCGGGCCATGAGGGGCGGCGCTCCTTCCGTATCGCGGAAGTAAGTTTCTGTCTGACGGAATGTTGCAAGCAGGGCGTCCTCGTTGTCAAGAGGTCCCCGCAGGTCCGGGGCTCCCGCGGGCCGGGGCGGGGCCGTACTTTGGGTGCATGGTGCGTTTGAGAGTGGAGTTCACGACCGAGCCGTTCGACCTCGACGAGGCGCCGGCGCACGCGGTCGTGGCCCGTGAGGTCATCCAGTCGGCCGAACTGGACGCGGTCGACGTCGGCCCGTTCGGCAATACGGCGGAAGGCGGCGCCGACGAGGTGCTCACCGCGGTCGACGCGCTGCTGCGCAGATCGCTCGCGGCCGGCGCCACGCGGGTCTCGCTCCAGGTGAATGTGATCGGGGAGGGCGAGAAGTGATCGAACATCCGCTGGTCGCGGCGGTGAAGCCGCTGGTCGACGCCATGGGCGCGGAGCTGCTGGCCCCCGCACAGGCGGAGGGCGACGACGTCGTCCTCTCCTGGGAGGGGGAGGACGTGCTCGCCGTGCGGCTGCCGCAGCTGTCGGATTCGCTGGATCACATCCTCGCGGCGATGGAACGGCGGCACGGGATGCCTTTGGCCGAACTCGACCGCAAGGCGAAGCAGGAAGCGGTGCGCGTTCTGGAGGCACGCGGTGCCTTCTCGGTCCGCCATGGGGTGGAGACGGTGGCGGGGGCGCTGGGCGTCAGCCGCTTCACCGTGTACAACTACCTGAACAGAGAAACCGCCCTGAACAGGGAAAAGGCTGCCGAGAGCAGCTAGTTGATCATGTTTGGCCATCAGCCGTCGTCCAGATGTCGGGACGACGGCTTTTGTGTGGCCGAGTTTTCAACAAAGTGTTGACGTTGTGTTGCGGAGGGCGTTAGCTATCCGCAGCCCGTCCGACGCACAGCGAAAAACAGCCACGGAGGCTTCCCGTGACTTCAGGTACGACACCGGGTCTCACCCGGTTCAACACCTCGGCGGACAGCGAGGCCCTCGCCGCGCTCCACGAGGTGTGCTCCAGCTCGGCGTGGGGGAGCAAACTGCTCGCCCAGCGCCCGTACGCCACCGCCGAAGCCCTCTTCCTCGCCAGCGACGCCGCCATGGCCGAGCTGACCGCCGAGGACCTGGCCGACGCGATGGCGGGCCACCCGCCGATCGGTCGTCCGAAGGCCGGGGACCCGACCTCCTCCCGCGAACAGAGCGGGATGGCCGGCGCCTCCGCGGAGCTCAAGGCCGAGATGCTCGAACTCAACCTGGCCTACCAGGACCGGTTCGGTCATGTCTTCCTCATCTGCGCCACCGGCAGGACCGGCGAGCAGATGCGCGACGCGGTCCGAGAGCGGATCGGCAACTCGCCCGAGGAGGAGCGGGAGATCGTCCGCACCGAACTGGGCAAGATCAACCGCATCCGGCTGACCCGTCTCGTAGAGACCTCCGAGGAAGAGAGCTCCGCATGAGCACCGACACCACGGCCTCGGTGTCCACCCACATCCTGGACACCAGCATCGGCCGCCCCGCCGAGGGCGTGGCCATCACGCTCGCGGCCCGCAAGGGCCTCGACGGCGAGTGGATCGCGCTCGGCGGCTCCGCCACCGACGCGGATGGGCGCTGCAAGGACCTGCCGGCCCTGCCGGAAGAAACCACCCACGTACGACTCGACTTCGAGGTCGAGGAGTACTTCTCCAAGAAGCAAGCCGAGGCGCAGCAGGACGCCCCCCGCGTAAGGGACAGCGGTGCGTTCTTCCCGGAGGTGGCGATCACGTTCGCCGTCAAGCCGGGCGAGCACTATCACGTACCGCTGCTGCTCAACCCGTTCGGCTACTCCGTTTACCGAGGGAGCTAGCAGACATGCCCACGATTCTCGGCCAGAACCAGTACGGCAAAGCAGAGAACCGCGTCGTCAAGATCACGCGGGACGGCGACACCCACCACATCAAGGACCTGAACGTCTCCGTCGCCCTCTCCGGCGACCTCGACGACGTCCACCTCACCGGCTCCAACGCCCACTGCCTCCCCACCGACACGACGAAGAACACCATCTTCGCGTTCGCCAAGGAGTACGGCATCGAGTCCGCCGAGCAGTTCGGCATCCACCTCGCCCGTCACTTCGTGACGAGCCAGGAGCCGATCAAGCAGGCGCGCATCCGGATAGAGGAGTACTCCTGGGAGCGCATCGCCTCCTCGGACGCCAACTCCAAGTTCATCGGCGCCGAAGAGGTCAACCACTCCTTCGCCCGCAAGGGCCAGGAGACCCGCGTCACGCAGGTCACCTACGACGGCGAGAAGTGGGAGGTCATCTCCGGCCTCAAGGACCTCGTCGTCATGAACTCCACCAACTCGGAGTTCTGGGGCTACATCAAGGACAAGTACACGACGCTCCAGGAGGCGTACGACCGCATCCTGGCCACCCAGGTGTCCAGCCGGTGGCGGTTCAACTGGACCGACGACGACCAGCGCATGCCCAACTGGGAGCGGTCCTACGAGCAGACGCGCAAGCACATGCTCGAGGCCTTCTCGGAGACGTACTCGTACTCCCTCCAGCAGACGCTGTACCAGATGGCCACGCGCATCATCAACCACCGCTCGGAGATCGACGAAGTCCGCTTCTCGCTCCCGAACAAGCACCACTTCCTGGTCGACCTCGAGCCCTTCGGTCTGAAGAACGACAACGAGGTCTACTACGCCGCCGACCGCATGTACGGCCTCATCGAGGCCACCGTCCTCCGGGACGGAGCGACGGCGCAGATCCCGGTCGACATGACCAACCTCTAAGCGGCATCCGAGTGACGGTCCCGCCCGCCCGCAGTCGGGCGGGGCCCGCACCGGACCGGAGGGAATCCCATGGCACAGCCTGCAATGGGGCCGGCATCCGCCGAAGGCCCGTGTTCCACCCCACCGGACACCACACACCAGGTCCACCCGGTGGACGAAAAGCTTCCTGCCTCGCGGCTCGTCCCCGCGGCACTCCAGCACATCGCCGCCATGTACGCCGGCGTCGTCACCCCTCCGCTCATCATCGGCCAGGCCGTCGGCTTGGACGCGGCCGGGATGACCCGGCTCATCGCCGCGAGCCTGCTCATCGCCGGCTGTGCCACGATCCTGCAGACCCTCGGCGTCCGGACCTTCGCCGGAAACCGGCTCCCGTTCGTCAACGCCGCCTCCTCAGCAGGCATCGCCCCGATGCTCGCCATCGCCGAGACCAGCGCCCCCGGACACCAACTCCCCGCCATCTACGGCGCGGTGATGGTCGCCGGAGTGTTCTGCCTCGCCGTCGGACCCTTCTTCGGGAAGCTCCTGCGCTTCTTCCCGCCGCTCGTCACCGGCGTCGTCATCACCCTCATCGGGGTCACCCTGATGCCCGTGCCCGTCGGCTGGGCCCAGGGCGGCGACAAGAACGCCGCCGACTTCGGCGCCATGAAGTACCTGGCGCTCGCCGGCTTCACCCTCGTCGTCATCCTGCTCTTCCAGCGCTTCGGCAGGGGCTTCGTCCGGCAGATCGCCCTGCTGCTCGGCCTCCTCATCGGCACCCTCGCCGCGATCCCCTTCGGGATGGCCGACTTCAGCGCCCTGCGCGAGGCGCCCGTCGCGGCGCTGCCCACTCCCTTTGCCTTCGGCGCCCCCGAGTTCCAGCCCGCCGCGATCCTCTCCCTGTGCATCGTGATGCTCGTGCTGATGACCGAGTCCAGCGCCGGCATGCTCGCCCTCGGCGAGATCTGCGAGCGGCCCAGCGACGGGAAGACCATCACCCGGGGCCTGCGCACCGACGGCATCGCGACCCTGCTCGGTCCCGTCTTCGGCGGCTTCCCGACCTCGGCCTTCGCCCAGAACGTCGGCGTCGTCTCGCTGACCCGGGTCCGCTCCCGGTACGTCGTCGCCGTCGCCGGCGGCGCCCTGCTGGTCCTGGGCGCCTTCCCGGTCCTCGGCGCGGTCGTCTCCATGGTCCCGATGCCCGTCCTCGGCGGCGCCGGCATCGTCCTCTTCGGCTCGATCGCGGTCAGCGGCATCCGTACCCTGTCGGAAGCCGGACTCGACGACAGCTCCAACATCATCCTGGTGGCCGTCGCGCTCGGAGCGGGCATCATCCCGCTCGCCGCCCCCACCTTCTACGCCGGTTTCCCGGCCTGGGCGCAGACCGTGCTCGGCTCCGGCATCAGCGCGGGCGCGCTCGTCGCGGTCCTGCTCAATCTGTTCTTCCACCACCTCGGCACCCGGAGCCGTCACGCGGCTCCGGCACTCAAATCCTCCTAGGGTCCTGCCGTGCCCACACCACCCAAGAGGAATGAAGGAACCACCGCCATGGCAGCACCTTCGGCAGCCCAGCGCATCGTCATCGAGAACTGTGCGATCGCCACCGTGGACGCCAACGACACCGAGTACGCCTCCGGCTACCTCGTCGTCGCCGGCAACAAGATCGAGTCCATCGGCGCCGGCAAGGCGCCCGAGGGCCTGGAGAACGTGGTCCGCCGGATCGACGCCACCGGTCATCTGGTGACGCCCGGTCTGGTCAACACCCACCACCACTTCTACCAGTGGATCACCCGGGGTCTGGCCACCGACCACAACCTCTTCAACTGGCTGGTCGCGCTCTACCCGACCTGGTCGCGGATCGACGAGTCGATGGTCCGCGTCGCCGCGCAGGGCTCCCTGGCGATGATGGCCCGTGGCGGTGTCACCACCGCCATGGACCACCACTACGTCTACCCGAAGAACTCGGGTGACCTGTCCGGCGCCATCATCGGCGCCGCCTCCGACATGGGCGTCCGCTTCACCCTCGCCCGCGGCTCGATGGACATGAGCGAGAAGGACGGCTTCCTGCCGCCCGACTTCGCCGTCGAGACCACCGAGGGCGCGCTCGCCGCGACCGAAGAGACCGTCAGGAAGTTCCACGACGCCTCCTTCGACGCGATGACCCAGGTCGCCGTCGCCCCCTGCTCCCCCTTCTCCATCTCCACCCAGCTGCTCAAGCAGGGTGCCGAGCTGGCCCGCCGGCTCGGGGTGCGCATGCACACCCACGGCTCGGAGACCGTGGAGGAGGAGAAGTTCTGCCACGAGCTCTTCGGCATGGGCCCGACGGACTACTTCGAGTCCACCGGCTTCCTCGGCGAGGACGTGTGGATGGCGCACTGCGTCCACATGAACGACTCCGACATCGCCGCCTTCGCCCGCACCGGCACCGGTGTGGCGCACTGCCCGTCCTCGAACGCGCGCCTCGCCGCCGGCATCGCCCGCGTACCGGACATGCTCAAGGCGGGCGTCCCGGTCGGCCTCGGCGTCGACGGCACCGCGTCCAACGAGTCCGGCGAGCTCCACACCGAGCTGCGCAACGCGCTCCTCATCAACCGGCTCGGCGCCCACCGCGAGGCCGCGCTCAACGCCCGCCAGGCCCTGCGCCTCGGCACCTACGGCGGCGCGCAGGTCCTCGGCCGCGCCGACAACATCGGCTCCCTCGAAGCCGGCAAGCTCGCCGACTTCGTCCTCTGGAAGATCGACGGCCTCGGCCACTCCTCGATCGCCGACCCGGTCACCGCGATCGTCTTCGGCGCCGCGGCCCCGGTCACCGCCTCCTTCGTCAACGGCAAGCAGATCGTCGAGAACAACCGACTGCTGTTCGCCGACGAGGAGCAGATCGCGCGCGACGCGCGCGCGGAGGCGCAGCGCCTGGCCCGTGTCACGGCCCAGAGCTGACCCTCCCCATGGAGTCCGACCGAGGGGGACGGCCCTCGGTCGGTCGCCGCGGACCCGAGCGGGGTCCGCGGCAGCCCGACCGGGAGGTGCCGTACGCAGAAGACCTACGGCACCTCCCGGGAAGGTGAAACCCCGCCCCCACCCCCACCGGGCACCCGTCACCGCGCAGCGCCTCCTCCCCGCGCGCACCGCACCACCCCCGTACCGCGCACGAGCCGCACCTCCTGCACTTCGCACCGCATCGCACCACCTCCCTGAACCCCGCGTCACCGCCGACGTGTAACCGACCGGAGGAACCGCCGTGGCCGCCAAGCCCCAGGTTCGCAATGCACAAGACGCAGGCTCCGCCCCCGAAGACCGGGAGAAGCATCCGGTCGACGAGACGCTGCCCCCACTGAAGATGCTCACCAGCGGCCTCCAGCACGTGGCCGCCATGTACGCGGGCGTCGTCGCCCCGCCCCTGATCGTCGGAGCGGCCGTCGGCCTCTCCGGTACCGAACTCACCTTCCTGACCGGCGCGAGCCTCTTCACCGCCGGTCTCGCGACCTTCCTCCAGACCCTCGGCGTCTGGAAGATCGGCGCCCGGCTCCCGTTCGTCAACGGCGTCACCTTCGCCGGTGTCGCCCCGATGCTCGCGATCGTCGACACCACCGACGACAAGTCCGACGCGCTGCCCGTCATCTTCGGCGCGATCATCGTCGCCGGACTCCTCGGCTTCCTCGCCGCCCCCTTCTTCTCCCGGCTCGTGCGGTTCTTCCCGCCGGTCGTCACCGGCACCGTGATCACCCTCATAGGTGTCTCCCTCCTCCCCGTCGCCTTCGGCTGGGCCCAGGGGCCCAACCCCAGGGCCGACGACTACGGTTCGACGACCTTCCTCTCCCTCGCCGCCATCACGCTCGTCGTGGTCCTGCTGCTGCGCCGCTTCACCCGCGGCTTCCTCAAGCAGGTCGCGGTCCTGGTCGGCCTGGTCATCGGCACGCTCATCGCCATACCGTTCGGCGTCACCGACTTCTCCCCGGTGACCGAGGCGGACATCGTCGGCTTCCCCTCCCCGTTCCACTTCGGCGCCCCGCAGTTCGCGCTCGCCGCGATCATCTCCATGTGCGTGGTCATGCTGGTCTCCATGACCGAGTCGACCGCCGACATGCTGGCGCTCGGCGAGATCGTGGAACGTCCCGCCGACGAGAAGACCATCGCGGCCGGCCTCCGCGCCGACACCCTCGGCTCGGCGATCAGCCCGCTCTTCAACGGCTTCATGTGCAGCGCCTTCGCCCAGAACATCGGTCTGGTCGCCATGACCAGGATCCGCAGCCGCTTCGTCGTCGCCTGCGGCGGTGGCTTCCTGGTCCTGATGGGCCTCTCTCCGGTAGCCGCCTCGCTGATCTCGGTCGTCCCCCGGCCGGTCCTCGGCGGCGCGGGCGTCGTCCTCTTCGGCTCGGTCGCCGCCAGCGGCATCCAGACCCTGGTCAAGGCCGGCCTGGAGAAGGACAACAACGTCCTGATCGTGGCCGTCTCCCTGGCCGTCGGCATCATCCCGATCACGGCGCCGGAGTTCTACCACGCCTTCCCGGAGACCGCGAAGATCATCCTGGACTCCGGTATCTCCACCGGCTGTGTCGCGGCCGTCCTGCTCAACGTGGTCTTCAACCACCTGGGCAAGGGCCGGGACGACGACCAGGTCACCGCGCCGATGGAGCCGGGCGAGGACATCTCCGGCAGCGCCACCGCGAAGGCGGCGCACGTCCACTGAACCCGCTCCTCGTCCCACCGGCCGCCCCGGTCCCCGCGCACGCCGCGGGGCCCGGGGCCGTCGTGCTCATCAACCCCAACACCTCCACGGCGACGACCGCGATGATGACCGCCATCGCCCGCCGGACCCTGCGCGAGCTGGGCACCACCTCCGTCCGCGGGGTGACCGTGTCCCGCGGCCCCGGCATGCTCACCGACCCCGCCGCCCTGCGCGCCGCCGCCCCCGAGGTGCTCGCCGCCGGCCTCCGGGCCGCGGCCGAGGGCGACTGCGCGGCGCTCCTCGTCGGCGCCTTCGGCGACCCCGGCCTGGCGGAGCTGCGCGCCGCGACCGGCCTGCCCGCGGCGGGCCTCGGCGAGGCCGCCCTTCTGGAAGCCGCCGCCGGCGGCAGGCCGTTCGGCATCGCCACCACCACGCCCTTGCTCGCCGATGCCATCGCCGAGCGGGTGGCGTCCCTCGGCCTCGCCGACCGGTGCACCGGCGTCCGCCTCACCGCCGGCAGCCCCGAACGCCTCTCCGCCGACCCGGAATTGCTCCTCGACCGGCTGGAACGGGCGGTCAGGGCCTGCGCCGAACGGGACGGTGCACGGGCCGTCGTCATCGGCGGCGGACCGCTCGGCGAGGCCGCCGACGAGCTGCGCGCCCGGTGCGCGGTCGAGGTCGTCGCCCCGATCCCGGCGGCCTGCCGCGCACTCGCCCGCCTCCTGACCTCCTGACAGCCCGTCATCCTGCGCGCCGCCGCCCTCATCACCGCTCCACGGCGATCCGGCGCCGGCACTCCCGGGCCAGCGCCGGGTAGGCGGCGGCGATCGCCTCGTACAGCCGCCGCCGCAGCAAACGCCCGGCATCCGCGCGGCCGGTCTCCCCGTACAGTCCGTCGAGCAGCGACTCGTACCGCGAGAGGGCGTGCCGCAGATAGCTCACCTGCCACCGCACCAGCCCCTCCGTCTCCGGCGGGGCGTCCCCGGCCTCCCCGCCGCCGGGGCCCCGCGCGCCGCCCAGGAGGTGCCGATGGCGGACGGCCCGCCGCTCCAGCTCGGGCCCGGGGAGCAGCGGCACCTCGATCGGTTCGGCGCGGATCGCGCTGAGCACGGCGGCCCGCCGCCGCTCCGCGTACACCCCGGCGGCCACGGACCGGGCCTTCGACAGCAGGGAGGCGGCGGCGAACTCGGCCGTCCGCTCCACCGTCTCCACCCGGACCAGGAGATAGAGCCGCACGGGTGTGAGGGACCAGCGGCGCGGGTCGCGGCCCTGCACGTCGGGCGAGCCGAGCAGGTCCCGGACCATCGAGTCGGTCCAGCCGCGGCGGCGCACACCGGTGAGCGTCACATAGGTCGTACGGTCCGTCATGATTCCCCCTGAGTCGACTACGGAGCGTGACGATTCCAGTGAAGCGCACGCCACTGACAACGCCCTCTTGCCGGGGTCGGCCCGACTGTGCGATATAGGTCTGGACCTTTTCGACGGACGGAGGGCTTCCCGTGCAACGCCCGCTCCCCGCACGCCTGTTGACCGCAGCCGCGGCGCTCCTCCTGCTCGTCCTCACCGCCTGCTCGGGCGCCTCCGAACCGCCCCCGAAGGACACCCGCGCCCCGACCGCCCCGACCGGCGTCACCGCCACCGCGGGCAGCGCGACCACCGTCCATGTCATGTGGAGCGCGGCCACCGACGACCGGGCCGTCACCGGCTACGTCGTCTACCGGGAGGGCCGCCAGGTCAGGGAACTCCCCGCCACCACCCTGATGACCGACGTCGTCGGACTCAGGCCCGCCACCCGGCACGCCTTCACCGTCCGCGCCCGCGATGCCGCCGGCAACGCCTCGCCCCCGAGCGCCACCGTCGCCGCGACCACCCTCCCCGCGAACGCCGAGGACCGCACACCCCCCACCGCCCCGCGGACCCTGCGCGCCACCGCCGACGGCAGCCGCGCCGCCACCCTCGAATGGACCCCGTCCCGCGACGACACCCGCGTCACCGCGTACGACGTCTACCAGGCCGACACGCGCGTCCACACCGCCGCCGGCACCGCCACCACCGCCCGCGTCACCGGCCTGCGCCCCGGCACCGCCTACGCGTTCACGGTCCGCGCCCGCGACGCCGCCGAGAACTCCTCCCCGGACAGCCCCCGCGTGGAACTCACCACCGCCTCCGCCCCCGGAGCGCCCCCGAACACCGCACCCGAGAACCTCACCGCCACGGCCACCAAGGGCGAGATCACCCTCACCTGGACCCCGCCGGACACCGGAGGCCCCGTCACCCACCATGAACTCCACCTCAACGGCCGCTTCACCACCACCATCGTCTGGGGCACCACCCCACCCCCCGGCCGCGCCACCTACACCTTCCCGGTCCAGGACCCCCCGGGCACCCGCTACACCCTCACCCTCCGCGCCCGCCTCCCCGACGGCACCTGGGGCGACTTCTCGGCACCCCGCGTGGTGGTGGTCCGCTGATCCGGACGCGCCGAGTCGAGTACCTCGGGTGGAATGTCTCGGATGCCCGGAATCCCCTCCCCGGAATTACCCTGGGAAGCGTGGCCGAGACCGTTCTCACCAACACCGGGCTCGACAGCTTCCTCGACGGAACGCCCGAGCGCCGCGACCCCGTCTTCACGCGTGCCGCCGAAGCGGTACTGGGACTGCTCGCGCTGCGGGGGGCGGACCGGGGGAGTGGGCTGCCCGAGCCGACGCCCGGGCTCGTGCGGCACCTTCTCGTGGAGGACCTGCCGACGTTCGTGTACGCGGCGCCAGGGGAGCTCGGCGCCTATCCCGCCGTGCTCGGGGCGCTCGCAGCGCGGTTCGACGGAGGGCGGGGCGAGCGGGTCGTCGCCGTCGTCGCGGAGGCCGCGCCCGACTTCGAGCGGGCCATGAAGGACCCCGGCAACCTCACCTGGCACCGCTGGTACGCCTCCCTCCTGCGAGCCTGCGGCACCGATCTCGACGACCCCGAGGACGTACGCCGCCGGCTCGCCGCCCTCGACGGCGCGCCGCTCCCCGACGGGGTGCGCCGGGCCGACCTCATGGGCCGTACGGCCCTCGCCGACGTCCTGCTCTCCGAGGCGCTCACCCGGGCGTACGTACGGGACGCCGAGACCGCCCCGGCCGCCGGACCGCTGCTCACGGACCACGCCGTCGCCACCGGCATCGGGCAGGTGGCCGCCGCGCTCCTCGACCGGTGGACCGCCGCCGGGCTGGCCGAACAGCTCGCCGGTCCGTACGCCCGGTTCGCCCCCGGCCCCGACTCCTTCCCCCACCTCGTCCTCGCCGACGCCCTCCTCGGCGAGCACCTCGACTACTACGGCGACGCCGCCGCCCCCGTGCCCCCGCCGACCGCCGCCGAGACACCGTCCGGGCCCGGGGTCGTCGAGGCCGCCGCCGACGCGCTCGCCGCCGCCGTCGAGAGCCTCGCGGAAGGAGAGGACGGGGAGTTCGGCCCGTACGGAGGCGAGGCGGCGCACCTGCTGTACGTCGTCTACCAGCGCGGCTGCTCCGCCGAGTCCGTCGCCCGCAAGGCCGCCGAGTACGAGGACTGGAACGTCGATCCGGCCGTGGAGGACCTGCCCGTACCCGTCCCGGCCGACGCCCCGGAGGCGTACACGACACCGCCCCTGGAGGAGTTCGTACGGCTCCTCGGGGCGCCGGAGCTGACCGAGGCGGACCGGGAGCGGCTCACCGGGCCCGCCCGCGACCTCGCCGCGGTCGTCGACCGGCTCGCCGCCACCGGCCTCCTCTTCCGCACCGGCGACGCCTTCGGACTGACCCCGCGCGGCGCCGGCGTCCTGCGCTATCTGCTCCGCGTGCGCGGCATCGCCGCGCCCGACGCGGCCGAGACAGCCGACTGGGGCGCGCCGGCCCTGGTCGGCGCCGCCACCGGCTGGTCCGCGTCCTCCGCCGCCCGCGTGCTCGGCGACTGGCTCCACGCGCGCGTGGACACCGCCGAGGCCTGGTCCCAGCTGCTCGCCGCCCTCGGCACCGCCCACGCGGGCACCGCCGACGCGGCGGACGCCCGGGGCCTCCTCGCCCTCCTCGACACGGGCGCCGCGCCGGCCGAGGCCCTCCGCGGCGCCCTGCGCGACCCCGTGATCGGCGAGTACGCCCACGAGGTCCTGCGCGCCAGGGGCGAGCGGGTCGACCACCTCCAGGTCCCCACCTCGGCCCGGGCGCTGTACGTCCTCGACGGACTGCCCGGCAAGAAGGGGCCCCTGGAGTCCCGCCGCGCCGCCTTCGACGCGGCGGCGGCCGCCTGGCCCGGCGGTTCCGCCGCCCTGGTCCGGGCGATGGCCGAGGGGGACCGGCACGAGACCGCCCGGGTCCTCGGCCCCCTGGGAATCACCCTGCCGTGAAGCGGGCCCTCACCCCGCCGCCAGGTACATCCCCGACGCCCCCGCACCCGCCGTGTTCTTGCAGCTGTGGTTCCCCGTCGGCTGGGCGTGGACGAGGGCCAGGCACCGGCCCAAGGCCTGCTGGCCGTACGCGTTCGGGTGCATCGACTCCTGCACCAGGCCCTGCGTGCTCTGGCTGTCGATCCAGCGCGCCCACTCGCTCGTCGTCGCCGACGCCGGCACGGTCGACGTGACCTGCTTGCTCGTCTTCGCACAGACCTCGCGCCCCTGGAGGGCGTCCCGCAGGTCCATGAACTGCACGCCCTTGGCCGCCGCGACCCCCTTCAGCCGGTTCGCGAGCTGCGGGACCAGGGAGTCCCGCGCCCAGGTGGAGTCGGCGTTCCAGAAGGGGCAGCCGCCGGTGTTGGTGCGGGTCCAGCCGCTCTCCGCGTACCGGTTCTCGGCGGCGCGCGGGATGGGGGAGGGGTACGACTGGAGCACGATCCGGTAGTCCGAGGGCGCGTAACCCGCAGCCGTCATGACGGCCCGGATCTCGTCCACCGACCGGCCGACGTCCGTCATCACGCCGTCGATCCGCGCGTCGACCTCGGCCTGCTGGTCGTCGTGGCAGTACGAGTACCAGACGATGTAGTCCTTCGCGCAGGTGGCGATGATGTCGGCGAAGCCGAGGTCGTTGCCGCCGATGGAGAGCGCGATCAGCTCCACGTCGTGCGAGGCGGCCACGGCCGCCAGCTGGTCGGCCTGCGGGGCCTCGCCCTTGTAGGCCTGGCCGCCCTGGGAGGCCCGAATGACGTTCTCCGTGGTCGCCCCGGAGCAGGCGAGGTTGATCAGGGAGGAGGCGATCGCTCCCGCGCTCTTCACCTCGGCGGTGTCCGAGCGGTGGCAGCCGCCGGCGGTGGCGCCGTACACCCGGGACGGGTCGTAGGCACTGCCCGTCCAGGCCCGGTCGGTGCCGTTGCGGCTGCCGGAGTTGGTCAGGCTGTTGCCCAGCCAGCGTCCGGCCTCGCCGGAGATGTAGCTGTCGCCCATGGTGACGACGGCGGTGGGGCCGGTGCCGGGGGCGGCGTGGGCGGTCGGAGCGGCGACGGAGGCGAGCCCGGCGGCGGTACACAGAGCCAGGAATCCGCGCAGCGCGCGGTGGGGGGTGGAAGGCATGGCTGTGCTCCTGCGGTATGCGGTGCGCAGTGACGTGGGGGACAGCCGCCGGCCGGTGGCAGGCGGAATCTCGCACGGCGTGGCTTGTTACCGCTAGGTAGCTGCATATCTCGGTTCCGTCACGTCACCTGTGAGGAGCCAGGGAAGGGGCCGGGGAGGCGGCTGGGGAAGGGGTGGGGAGGCGGCCAGGGAAGGAGCCGGGGAGGGTGCCAGGGAAGGAGCCGGGAACGGCAGCAGGGCTCTGCCCCCGGTGCCTGTGCGGACACCGGGGGCAGAGCCCTGAGCTGTGAGCGTTCTTCCGAGCGCTGTTCGGCCGCTGTGCGGTCAGCCGACCAGCTGTTCGTAGGCGGGGAGCGTGAGGAAGTCCGCGTAGTCCGCGTCGAGGGAGACGTGCAGGAGCAGGTCGTGCGCCTGCTGCCACTTGCCGGCCGCGAAGGCCTCCTCGCCGATCTCCGCGCGGATCGCGGCGAGCTCCTCGGCGGCGACCTTGCGGGCCAGCTCCGGGGTGGCGGTCTCGCCGTTCTCGAAGACGACGCCCGCGTTGATCCACTGCCAGATCTGCGAGCGCGAGATCTCGGCGGTGGCCGCGTCCTCCATCAGGTTGAAGATGGCGACGGCGCCGAGGCCGCGCAGCCACGCCTCGATGTAGCGGACGCCGACCTGGACGGCGCTGACCAGGCCGTCGTAGGTGGGCTTCGCGTCGAGCGAGTCGATCGCGATCAGGTCGCCGGGCGCCACGGAGACGTCCTCGCGGAGGCGGTCCTTCTGGTTCGGCTTGTCGCCGAGGACGGCGTCGAAGGAGGCCATCGCGATCGGGACGAGGTCCGGGTGCGCGACCCAGGAGCCGTCGAAGCCGTCGCCGGCCTCGCGGTCCTTGTCGGCCTTGACCTTCTCGAAGGCGACCTTGTTGACCTCGGCGTCCTTGCGGGACGGGATGAAGGCCGCCATGCCGCCGATCGCGTGCGCGCCGCGCTTGTGGCAGGTGCGGACGAGGAGTTCGGTGTACGCGCGCATGAAGGGGGCCGTCATCGTGACCGCGTTGCGGTCCGGGAGGACGAACTTGGCGCCGCCGTCACGGAAGTTCTTGACGATGGAGAAGAGGTAGTCCCAGCGGCCCGCGTTCAGGCCGGCGGCGTGGTCGCGGAGCTCGTAGAGGATCTCCTCCATCTCGTACGCGGCCGTGATGGTCTCGATGAGGACCGTGGCGCGGACGGTGCCCTGCGGGATGCCGACGTAGTCCTGGGCGAAGACGAAGATGTCGTTCCAGAGGCGGGCCTCCAGGTGCGACTCCGTCTTCGGGAGGTAGAAGTACGGGCCCTTGCCGAGGTCGATCAGCCGCTGGGCGTTGTGGAAGAAGTACAGGCCGAAGTCGACGAGCGCGCCGGGGACCGGGCGGCCGTCGAACGTCAGGTGACGCTCCTCCAGGTGCCAGCCGCGGGGGCGCATGACGACCGTGGCGAGCTCGCCGGCGGGCTTGAGGGCGTACGACTTGCCGGAACGGGGGTCCGTGAAGTCGATGTTCCGCTGGTACGCGTCGATCAGGTTGACCTGGCCCAGGATCACGTTCTCCCAGGTCGGGGCCGAGGCGTCCTCGAAGTCGGCGAGCCACACGCGGGCGCCGGAGTTGAGCGCGTTGATCGTCATCTTGCGGTCGGTCGGACCGGTGATCTCGACGCGGCGGTCGTTCAGGGCCGCCGGGGCCGGCGCGACCCTCCAGGAGTCGTCGGCGCGGATCGCGGCGGTCTCCGGGAGGAAGTCCAGGGTGGACGTGCGGGCGATCTCGGCGCGACGCTCCGCCCGGCGGGCGAGGAGCTCGTCCCGGCGCGGAGTGAACCGCCGGTGCAGTTCGGCGACGAAGGCCAGGGCGGCCTCGGTGAGCACTTCCTCCTGACGCGGCAGGGGCTCGGCATCGACGACGGCCAGGGGGGACGGCGCTGGTGCGGACATGAACTGTCACTTCCTTCAGCGAACTTCACGGGCGGTGCCAGGCGGCCGCCGGGCGTCGCGGGACGGCACGGAGTGCCGCAGGCGCCGAGATACGACCGCAAGCGCCTTCTGATCTGGCAGGCGCTTCTGAACAGTGGATACTAGTTTCCTCATGGTGGAAGTTCAATGGTTTGTTGATGTCGAGATTCTCCGGATCGACACAACATGGCGCGGGGTGCCACACCCGGTGCCGTGCCGCTCACTCCCGGTCGCTCCCTCCCGCCGCTCACTCCAGGTGGGCCAGATCCGCCTCCGTGTCGATGTCGTAGGGCTCGGCCACATCCGAACAGTCCACGGGCGTGATCGCATCCCGGTGCGCCGCCAGATAGTCGCGGGCCCCCCGGTCGCCGACCGCGCCCTCGGTGATCCCCGCCCAGTGCCCGGCGCCGAACAGCACCGGATGGCCCCGCTCCCCGCCGTACGAGGCCGCCGCCAGCGAATCCCGCGAGCGGTACGCCGCACGGACCCGGGCCACCGCCGCGGCCCCGATCCCCGGCTGGTCCACGAGGAACACCAGAGCCGCGTCCACCCCGCGCGGATCCGCGGCGAGCGAGGCGAGCCCGGCGCGCAGCGAGGAACCCATGCCCTCGGCCCACTCCGGGTTCTCCACCAGCACGCACCCGGGCAGCTCGGCCCGCTCCCGTACGGTCCCGGCCGCCGCGCCGAGCACGACGTGCACCACCTCGCAGCCGCCCTCGCGCAGCACGCGCACCGCGTTCTCGACGAGGGGGCGTCCCCGGTGGGGAAGGAGGGCCTTGGGGCGCCCCCCGAGCCGCCGCCCGCCTCCCGCGGCGAGCAGCAGTCCGGCGACGAGCGGGGTTCGATCTTCCGTGGCAGTCATAGGGACTGCATACCTCATGACGCGGAATCACACGCTCGCCTGAATTCCGGCCGTGCAGGGTGGCGCGCCGGGGTGGCGAAGGAGTTAACTGGCCGCGGCTCCCGGCGCCCGACCGCCGCCCGGCGGGTCTGCGAGGCATGTGGCGTGTCCCGTGTGGCGTGCCCGGTGTGGCGTGTTCCGTGTGGTCGGAGTGTTCTGCGCACAGTGTCGTGCGAGGGGGAGAACCATGTTGCGAAGCGTGGGGCAGAGGCGAGTGACCGGCGAGGGTGTGGACCCCAGGGTGGCCGAACTGCGGGCCGCGGTGTCCCGGCTCCGGCGTGAACTGGCCGGTCATCGCGTGGAGTTCGCCGATCGCGGCATCGCCGAGGGCGAGCTCGCCGCCCTCGACGCCATGGCGCTGAGCGGCATGCCCGAGGTACGGCGGCTGCGCCGCTCCCTGCTGATCGTCGCGGGCTCGCTCGGCTCCGTGAGCGCGCTCGCCGAGGGCCTCGCCGAGGTCCGCCGCGCCGTCGAGCTCTTCGGGGCGCCGCCCACGACGGGACCTGGCCCTACCGCCTGATCAGCCGCCCGCCGCCCACCACGGGACCCGGCCCTACCGCCTGATCAGCCGGCGGGCCGTCGCCGCCGCCACCGCGGCCGTACGCGAGTCCACGCCGAGCTTCGCGAAGATGTGCACGAGGTGCGACTTCACCGTCGCCTGGCTCAGGAACAGCGCCTTGCTGATCTGCTGGTTCGACAGGCCCTCGCCCACCAGCTGGAGCACCTCCAGCTCCCGCTTCGTCAGCGCCTCCGCCGGTGTCCGCATCCGGTCCATCAGCCGGTGGGCCACCGCCGGGGCGAGCGCCGACTGCCCGGCCGCCGCCGTCCGTACGGCCGCCGCCAGCTCCTCCGGCGGTGCGTCCTTCAGGAGGTAGCCGGAGGCGCCCGCCTCCACCGCCGCCAGGATGTCCGCGTCCGTGTCGTACGTCGTCAGGACCAGCACCTTCGGCCCGCCGGGCGCCGCCGTGATCGCCGCCGTCGCCTCCGAACCGTGCATCCCGGAGCCGAACTGCAGGTCCATCAGGACCACGTCCACGCCCCCGGCGGCGGCCAGCTCCACGGCCCGCTCGGCCGTCGCGGCCTCGCCGACCACGGTGAAGTCCGGCTCCGTGTCCAGGACCGCGCGCAGGCCGGCCCGTACCACCGGATGGTCGTCGGCGAGGAGAAGTCTGATGGTCGTCATGCGGAGACTCCAGCGGGGAGGGGGAGGGACACGGCCACCGCCGTGCCCTGGCCGGGGGCCGATTCGACGGTGAACGTGCCGCCCAGCGACTCGGCCCGCGAGCGCATCGCCGGAAGCCCGAAGCCGCCTTCCCGGGACTGCCGTACCGAGCCCGGTTCAAAGCCCTTGCCGTCGTCGACCACGTCCAGGGTCACCGAGGCGTCCATGAACGACAGCGTGATCTCGGCCCGTGAGGCCGAGGCGTGCCGCACGGTGTTCGCGAGCGCGGACTGCGCGATCCGCAGCAGCGCCACCTCGTACGGGGTGGGCAGCTCGGCCGGCGTCCCGCTCACCGAGAAGCGGACCCGCGGCCCGCCGGCCCCCGGCTCGCACAGCCGCTCCAGGGCCGCCGCGAGCGAGCCGTGCTCCAGGTCCGGCGGCGACAGCGCGCGGACGAAGCGCCGCGCCTCCGCCAGGTTGTCCTGCGCCGCCTGCCGCGCCCGGTCGATGTGACCGGCGGCCGGCGAGCCCGGCGGCAGCGCCCGCTCGGCGGCGCGCAGCAGGAGCTGGATCGACGACAGGCCCTGCGCGAGGGTGTCGTGGATCTCCCGCGCGAGCCGCTCGCGCTCCGCGAGCGTTCCCGCGTGCCGCTCCGCCGCCGCCAGCTCCGCCCGGGTCTCGATCAGCTCCTCGATGAGCCGGCGCCGCCGCTCGCTCTCCCGGTACAGGGCCTGGTAGCCGAGGACCGTCGCCACCGCGACCGCCCCGCCGAGCAGCGGCCCGATGAAGACGCCCGGGTTGAGCGCGGCGCCGTGTCCCACGTACGAGAGGATCGCCGCGCCCGCCGTCAGGGCGACGGCCGGCAGCGACCAGCGCGCGGGCAGCAGGTGCAGCTGGAGGAAGTAGAGCGGGAAGGCCACCCACAGCGCGTCCGGGGTCAGCCAGAGCAGCGCCAGCCAGGACGCGCCCAGGACGCCCAGCCAGAGGGCGGAGGCGCGCTGCGAGCGCCCCACGGACGGCAGGAACGATCCGGCCGCGTAGACCGCGCCCACGACCGCCGCCATCACCGTCCCGGCGGCCGAGTCGGCCCGTACCGCCGCGAGGACGAGCAGGCCCGCCATGAGGAGATGCAGGCAGAGGCGCAGGGCGCGGAGGGCGGGGGTGAGGGGAAGCCGGGTGGGGTGGAGGGAAGGGAGGGGATCCATGTCCCCTCCACAGTAGACAGCGGGAGACAATCCGGACTCAACCGAAAGTTTGATTGCGGAGCCATCCGTGGCGCGATGCCCCGACGGGCCCCCTCGGACCACTCTGGTCAGCATGTTCGTGGCATGGAGAGACCTGAGATTCGCCAAGGGGCGATTCACCCTCATGGGCACCGTGATCGTGCTGATCACCCTGCTCGTGGGGTTGCTGTCCGGGCTGACCGCCGGGCTCGCGCGAGAGAACGTCTCCGCGATCACCGGCCTGCCCGCCGACCGGCTGGCCTTCGCGGCGCCGCCGTCCGGGCAGTCGGTCTCCTTCACCAACTCGACGGTGACGGAGGACGAGTGGAAGCGGTGGGCGGAGCGGCCAGGGGTGACGGAGGCCGAGCCGCTCGGCATCCGTACGCTCAACGCCGCCGCCGGTGACCGCACCGCCGCCGTCTCCGCCTTCGGTACGGAGCCGGGGACGGGTCTCGCGCCGGAGAGCGGCCGGCTCGGCGCAGGCAAGGCCGTCCTCTCCGAGTCGGCGGCGGAGGAACTGGGCGTGGGCGTCGGCGACGCGCTGCGCCTCGGCCCCCTGGAGGCCACCGTCGCGGCCGTCTCCGGTGACGCCTCGTACAGCCACACCCCGGTGGTGTGGACCTCCCTCGACGACTGGCAGAAGCTCGGCCACAGCGGCACCACCCCGCAGGAGCAGGCCACCGTCATCGCGCTCACAGGGAGCGACGGCGGCGGCGTCGACTGGGCGGCCGGCGACGAGGCGGCCGGGACCGAGGCCCGGACCATCGACGACGCGCTCACCGCCATAGGGTCCTACCAGGCCGAGAACGGCTCGCTCCAGCTCATGCGCGGCTTCCTCTTCGCGATCTCCGCGCTCGTCATAGGAGCGTTCTTCACCGTCTGGACGATCCAGCGCAGCGGCGACGTCGCCGTCCTCAAGGCGCTCGGCGCCTCCACGCCGTACCTCCTCAAGGACGCCCTCGGGCAGGCCGTCCTCATGCTCACCGCAGGCACCCTGCTCGGCACGGCCCTCGCGGTCGGCATCGGTGCCCTGGTCAGCGGTGGGAACGTGCCCTTCGTCCTGGAGCCGCTCACCGTCCTCGGGCCCGCCGCCGTGATCATCGTGCTCGGGGTGCTCGGCGCCGCCCTGTCCATCCGGCGGATCACCGCCGTCGACCCCCTCACCGCCCTCGGGAGCGCCCGATGAGCCTCGTCCTCGACGCCGTCACCCTGACCTATCCCGACGGAGACGGCCGGCTCACCGCCCTCGACTCCGTCTCCCTGACCGTCCCCGCGGGCACGCTCACGGCGGTGGTCGGCCCGTCCGGCTCCGGCAAGTCGAGTCTGCTCGCCGTGGCCGCGACGCTGGTCACCCCGGACCGCGGGCAGGTCGTCGTCGCCGGTACGGACACGGGGCCGCTCACCCCGGCCGCCCGCGCCGAGCTGCGGCGCGAGCACATCGGGATCGTCTTCCAGCAGCCCAACCTGCTGCCCTCGCTGAGCGCGGCGGAACAGCTCCAGGTGATGGCTCACCTGTCGGGGCGCGCGCCGAAGTCGGTACGGGGCCGGGCGATGGACCTGCTCGACGCGGTGGGCCTCGCGGACCAGGCGCACCGCCGGCCGCACCAGCTGTCGGGCGGTCAGCGGCAGCGGGTGAACATCGCGCGGGCCCTGATGAACGAGCCGTCCGTGCTCCTGGTCGACGAGCCGACGAGCGCCCTGGACCACGAGCGGGGCGCGGCGGTCATGGACCTGCTCGCCGGCCTGACGGCGGAGCGGGGCACGGCGACGGTGCTCGTGACCCACGACATGACCCACCTGGCGCGCACGGACCGCACGGTGACGGTCCAGGACGGCCGGGTGACGGAGGCCGTCGGGGCGTGAGAGGCACGGAAGGGCGCCCGGAACCTCGATGGTTCCGGGCGCCCTTCCGTGCGCGTCACGGCTCCGGGCTCAGCCCTGGCCGTTGCCCGTCGTGTTGGCGAGGGCCGCCGAGAGCTCGCGGGCGACCTGCTGGAGGATCGGGACGATCTTCTCCGTGGCCGCCTCGGTGACCCGGCCGGCCGGGCCCGAGATCGAGATCGCCGCGGCGGTGGGGGAGTCGGGGACCGGCACCGCGAGGCAGCGGACTCCTATCTCCTGCTCGTTGTCGTCGACCGCGTACCCCGTCGCACGGACCGCTTCGAGGGCGTCGAGGAAACCGTCGGGCGTGGTGATCGTCTTCTCGGTGGCGGCCGGCATGCCCGTACGGGCGAGCAGCGCGCGCACCTCCTCCGCCGGGGTGTGCGCGAGGAGCGCCTTGCCGACTCCGGTCGAGTGCGGCAGGACCCGCCGGCCGACCTCGGTGAACATGCGCATCGAGTGCTTGGACGGCACCTGGGCGACGTACACGATCTCGTCCCCGTCGAGCAGCGCCATGTTGGCGGTCTCGCCGGTCTCCTCGACGAGCCGCGCCAGGAAGGGGCGGGCCCAGGTGCCGAGGAGGCGGGAGGAGGACTCGCCGAGCCGGATGAGGCGGGGGCCGAGCGCGTACCGCCGGTTGGGCTGCTGGCGCACGTAGCCGCAGGCGACGAGGGTGCGCATCAGCCGGTGGATGGTGGGGAGCGGCAGTCCGCTGCTGGCGGAGAGCTCGCTCAGCCCGACCTCGCCCCCGGCGTCGGCCATCCGCTCCAGGAGGTCGAAGGCACGCTCAAGGGACTGGACGCCACCGCTCGCGGCGGCGGGCTTGGCGGCGTCGGTGGTGCTGGCGCTGGACGTCGGCACGTCAACGGTCCTTTCGAGGCAGGCGGGCAAGTCAGCAGCCTACCGGGCCACCGGCCGGGCCACCTGGTCCCGGTTCCGGCGTACGGGCCGGTCAGGGGGTGTTTGTCCGGTGTCGGGGAGGGCTCGGCGGGATCCGGCTCCGCCCCACATGTGTGGAGCTACGTTCTACTGTACGGAATTCTCATTCCACTTTGTGGAAACCTCTAAGTCGGGTTCGCCGACGCCCAATGCTGGAAGTGTGCCCTTGACGACATGTCGTCCGGAAGTGAAGACTCCTTCAACAGTTCGTTGAATTTGCCGGTTCCTCAGTGAATCGCTCGAAGAAGGGGTACGGGTGGACGTCAACCTGGTCCTGCGCTCGACTCGCGTCATCACCCCCGAGGGGACGCGCCCGGCGTCGATCGCCGTCTCCGGAGGGACGATCGCGGCCGTGCTGTCGTACGACGCCGAGGTCCCGGCCGGTGCCCGACTGGAGGACGTCGGCGACGACGTCGTCCTGCCCGGCCTGGTCGACACCCACGTGCACGTGAACGACCCCGGCCGCACCGAGTGGGAAGGCTTCTGGACCGCCACCCGCGCGGCCGCCGCCGGCGGCATCACGACCCTGCTCGACATGCCGCTCAACTCCCTCCCGCCGACGACCACCGTCGAACACCTCCGGATCAAGCAGGAGGTCGCCCGCACGAAGGCGCACATCGACGTCGGCTTCTGGGGCGGCGCGCTGCCCGACAACGTCAAGGACCTTCGCCCCCTCCACGACGCAGGCGTCTACGGCTTCAAGTGCTTCCTGTCGCCGTCCGGCGTGGACGAGTTCCCCTCCCTCGACCAGGAGCAACTGGCGAACTCGCTCGCCGAGATCTCCGGCTTCGACGGCCTGATGATCGTGCACGCCGAGGACCCGCACCACCTCGCGGCCGCGCCGCAGAAGTCCTCCGCCGAATACGTCGACTTCCTCGCCTCCCGGCCCCGCGACGCCGAGAACACGGCGATCGAGAACCTCATCAACCAGGCCCGCCGGCTCAACGCCCGCGTCCACGTCCTGCACCTGTCCTCCTCCGACGCGCTGCCGCTGATCGCCGCCGCCAAGGCGGAAGGCGTGAAGATCACGGTCGAGTCCTGTCCGCACTTCCTCACCCTCACCGCCGAGGAGATCCCCGACGGGGCGACCGAGTTCAAGTGCTGCCCGCCGATCCGCGAGGCGCCCAACCAGGACGCGCTGTGGCAGGGACTCGCCGACGGCACGATCGACTGCATCGTCTCCGACCACTCCCCGTCGACCGCCGACCTGAAGACCCCCGACTTCGCCTCCGCCTGGGGCGGCATCTCCTCCCTCCAGCTCGGCCTGCCCGCGATCTGGACCGAGGCCCGGCGCCGCGGCCACTCGCTGGAGGACGTCGTCCGCTGGATGTCCGAGGGACCGGCCCGCCTCGCGGGCCTCTCCCGCAAGGGCGCCATCGAGGCCGGCCGCGACGCCGACTTCGCCGTGATCGACCCCGACGCGACCTTCACCGTCGACCCGGCCGAGCTCCAGCACCGCAACCGCATCACCGCCTACGCGGGCAAGACCCTCCATGGCGTCGTCGCCTCCACCTGGCTGCGCGGAGAGCGGATCGCCGACCACGGCACCCTCGCCGACCCCTCCGGCCGCCTCCTCGAAAGGAACAACTGACGTGTCCGCCATACCTGGTTTCACCGGTGACGCCAGCCCCTACGGCGGCGGCGACCCGTACGCCGACTACCGCACCGCCGACTTCCCCTTCACCCAGTACGCGGACCTCGCCGACCGGCGGCTCGGCGCGGGCGTGATCGCCGCCAACGACGAGTTCTTCGCCGAGCGCGAGAACCTCCTCAAGCCCGAGGCCGCCGAATTCGACCCCGAGCACTTCGGCCACAAGGGCAAGATCATGGACGGCTGGGAGACCCGCCGCCGCCGCGGCGTCTCCGCCCAGCAGCCCCACCCCACCGAAGACGACCACGACTGGGCGCTCGTACGCCTCGGCGCCCCCGGCGTCGTCCGCGGCATCGTCATCGACACCGCCCACTTCCGAGGCAACTACCCGCAGGCCGTCTCCGTCGAGGCCGCCTCCGTCGCCGGCTCGCCCTCGCCCGAGGAGCTCCTCGCCGACGACGTCAAGTGGACGACGCTCGTCCCGCGCACCGCCGTCGGCGGCCACGCCGCGAACGGCTTCGCCGTCGACGTCGAGCAGCGCTTCACGCACCTGCGCGTCAACCAGCACCCCGACGGCGGCATCGCCCGCCTCCGCGTATACGGAGAAGTCGCCCCCGACCCGCGCTGGCTCGCCGTCCTCGGCACCTTCGACCTCGCGGCCCTCGAGAACGGCGGCCAGGTCGAGGACGCCTCCGACCGCTTCTACTCCCCGGCCACCAACACCATCCAGCCCGGCCGCTCCCGCAAGATGGACGACGGCTGGGAGACCCGCCGCCGCCGCGACAAGGGCAACGACTGGATCCGCTACCAGCTCGTCGCCGAGTCCGAGATCCGCGCCGTCGAGATCGACACCGCCTACCTCAAGGGCAACAGCGCCGGCTGGGCCGCGCTCTCGGTCGCGGCCGAAGGCTCCGAGGACTGGGCCGAGATCCTGCCCCGGACCCGCCTCCAGCCCGACACCAACCACCGGTTCGTCCTCGACACCCCGGCGGTCGGCTCCCGGATCCGGATCGACATCTACCCGGACGGCGGCATCTCCCGCCTCCGCCTCTTCGGCTCCCTCACCGAGGCGGGCGCGGCACGCCTGACGGCACGGCACCAGGAACTGGGCGGCTGACCCCGGACCCGAACGAACAGGCGGGCCGGGGTACGCCCCGGCCCGCCCCACGAACTGGGCGGGTACGACACCCCGCCCGGCCCGCGAGGGCGCACCGGCACGACAGCACCGATGCGCCCTCGCGAAACTCCCCGTCTTCGACTCGGTTCGCCTCCGGGCGCCCGGTCCACGGGAAGGTCGGCTCGTCACGCCGCGTGTCCGCCGTCCACCGCGAACTCCGCGCCCGTCACGTACCGCCCCTCCGGGCCCGCGAGGAAGGCGACCATCGACGCGACCTCGTCCGGGGTGCCGAAGCGGCCCAGGGCCGTCATGGTCGCCTGGCCCTCCGCGTACGGGCCGTTCGCCGGGTTCATGTCCGTGTCGATCGGGCCCGGGTGGACGATGTTGGCCGTGATGCCGCGCCCGCCCAGCTCCCGCGCGAGCGCCTTCGTCAGGCCGATCAGCGCCGCCTTGCTCGTCGCGTACAGCGTGCCGCCGGGGCCGGGGACCCGCTGCGTCATGCAGGTGCCGATCGTGACGATCCGCCCGCCCTCCGGCAGTCGCCCGGCCGCCGCCTGCGAGGCGAGGAAGGCCGCGCGGACGTTCACCGCGAGGACCCGGTCCACGTCCGCCAGGGTCAGCGACTCCAGCGGGCCGAGGACCCCCGCGCCCACGCTGTTCACGAGGACGTCGAGCCGGCCCAGGGCGTCCGCCGCCCACTCCACCGCCCCCGCCGCGTCCCCCGCGTCGGCCGCGTCGGCGCGCAGGGGGAACGCCCTGCGTCCGGTCGCCTCGATCCGCGCGGCGACCTCCTTTGCCGCCGCCTCGTCCCGTACGTAGGTGAAGGCCACGTCGGCGCCCTCCCGGGCCAGGCGGACGGCCGTCGCCGCGCCGATCCCGCGGCTGCCGCCCGTCACCAGAGCCGCCGTGCTGTTCATCGTGGACATCCCGAAACCTCCGTGAGAAGCACTCAGTTGTTGCGGGTTCAATGAAAGTCGGCGGGGCGGCAGGAGGCCGGCAGGAATCGGACGCCCACCCGGACGCCGATGAGTTCCTTCGAGCGGTGGAGTCGAAAGAGGTGAGACACGATGGACAGGACACGAAAGGCGCCCGCCATGGCCACGCTCAGCCTCACCCAGTTCCTCACCCTCGACGGCGTCCACCAGGCGCCCGGCGGCCCCCAGGAGGACCCCAGCGGCGGTTTCGAGCACGGAGGCTGGTCCGTGCCGTTCGGCGACGAGGACTTCGGGCAGTTCATGAACGAGGTCTTCACCCGGCCCGCCGCCTTCCTCCTCGGCCGCCGCACGTACGACATCTTCTCGGGCTACTGGCCGAAGCAGACCGACCCCGACGACCCGATCGCCTCCAAGCTCAACGCCCTCCCCAAGTACGTCGCCACCACCACCCTCGAATCCGCCGACTGGGCCGGGACGACCCTGCTCCGCGGTGACGTGGTCAAGGAGGTCGCCGACCTCAAGGAGAGCCTCGACGGCGAGATCCAGATGCACGGCAGCGGCGGCCTCGCCAGGACCCTGCTCGACCACGACCTGATCGACACCCTCCGCCTGCTCGTCTTCCCCGTGATCCTCGGCTCCGGCCGCCGCCTCTTCTCCGACGGGGTGCGCCCCACCGCCTTCCAGCAGACCGACGCGCGCACCACCGGCTCGGGCATCGCCCTCCTCACGTACGAGCTCAAGGGCCGCCCGGAGTACGGAAGCTACTGAGGCACCGCCCGCCTGCTTGAATACGAGCGTGATCGAACTAGCGTTTCTCGCCGCTCTCGCGGCCCTCGTCGGGTGGCTGGTGAACCGGAAGCGTCAGCAGAGGTCGACCGCGATCGCCGCCGGAGAGGTGGCCGGGGTGCCCTGCATGCTCAAGTGGGCGGCCCAGGGCTCTCGCTGGAGGGCCGGTCGCCTGCTCATCGGCGCGGGCCCCCCGGCCTGGAAGCCCTCCCGGGGCAAGCAGGAGGTCGCTCTGCCGGCCGATCTGCGTCGGACGGGGACGCGCTCGCCCTCCGTGCGGGAAGGGATGTCCATCAATCCGGGATCCCGGATCGTGGAATGCGTGTCGTCCGGCGAAGCGGTCCTGATCGCGGTCATGCCGGAGGACCTGGACCATGTGATCAAGGCCCTGGAGAGCGCGTAGCCGTGGATCCCCGTCCACCGGGGCGGGGTCCCGATCGGCCCGGCCGCGGAAAGGTGTAGCCACCACAGGCCTCTCCCGGTACCGTGAGCGCTCCGTGTGCGAGCCGTCGAAGTCTCCACCTCATCCCGAGACTTGGAGAAACGGCCGCAATGTCCTCTCTCGCCGCCCCCGTGGCCCTCGGCGCCCCGCGCCGGGCCTGGCTCACCGACCTGCCCGTCCTGCTCGTCGCCGTCGTCTGGGGCGCCAGCTATCTCGCGGCCAAGGGCATCACCACCACCCACACCGTCATCGCGGTCCTCGTGCTGCGGTTCGCGGTGGTGCTCCCCGTCCTCGTCGTCGCCGGGTGGCGCAAGCTGCGCGCGCTCACCGCGCCCCAGTGGCGCGGCGCCGCCACCCTCGGGCTGATCCTCAGCGGCATCTTCCTCCTGGAGACCTACGGCGTCGTCCACACCTCCGCCACCAACGCGGGCCTGATCATCAGCCTCACCATGATCTTCACCCCGCTCGCAGAGGCCGCCGTCACCCGCGTCCGACCGCCCAGGGCCTTCCTCGCCGCCGCCGCGCTCTCCGTGGCCGGCGTCGTCCTGCTCACCCAGGGCGGCGGCTTCACCGCACCCTCCCTCGGCGACCTCCTCATGCTGCTCGCCGCCCTCGCCCGTACCGTCCACGTCCTGGCCATGTCCCGGATCAAGGCGGTGCGCGACGCCGACTCGCTCTCCCTCACCACCGTCCAGCTCGGCTCCGCCGTCGCCGTCTTCGCCGTCATCGCGGCCTTCCCCGGCACGGGCGCCTCGCCCTGGGCCACGGCCCTCGACTTCGGCCCCCGCGAGTGGGCCGGGCTGCTCTTCCTCTCCGTCTTCTGCACGCTCTTCGCCTTCTTCGTGCAGATGTGGGCGGTCCGCCGCAGCTCCCCGTCCCGGGTCAGCCTCCTCCTCGGTACCGAGCCGCTCTGGGCCGCCGCCGCGGGCATCGCCCTCGCCGGTGACCGCCCCGGGGTCCTCGGCCTCGCGGGAGCCGTCCTCGTGCTCGCGGGCACCGGCTGGGGCCGCCGCGCCGCGGGCGAGGACGCCCGTTAGCGTTACGGAGTGAGCGATGCCGCCCGCTAGCGTTGCGGAGTGAGCGATGCCGCCGTGGCGGGCCGCTCCTCAGGACTTCCGCACCCGGTCCGACACGATCATCAGGACCAGGCCGAGAGCCGCGATCACGATGTTCACGAACACCTCCCGGCCCTCCATGAACCACACGTTCTCGGTCAGGAACCGGGTCAGGCCCATGAGCTTGAACCAGCCGTCGGTCAGCTCGCGGATCACCCCGCAGACACCGAACACGACGAGCAGGAAACCGGCGACCTCAAGGAATCTCTTCATGAATCGATCATGGGCGGGAGGCCGCTCCGGTCGCGTCCGCCTCCGGTCCACGGCCACCGCGACCGAAGTATCGACCCGTGCGACTTAGGTAGCGTCCCGGCCCGACCCTCACCCGCTCGGGGCCCCCGGCTGCGTACATTGCCGGTATGACCCGCACGGACCGGCAGCGCTGGCTGCTCCCCTCCCACCTGGTCGAACCGGGCGAGAGCGGCGCGGCCAGGCCCCGCCGTACCGTCCGCGACTGGATCGTCGACACCTCGCTCTTCCTCCTCGCGGCCCTCGTCGGCCTCGTCGCCGCCGACGCCGCCGCGGAGTACAGCAGCGAGCCCGTCGTCCTCTTCGACCAGCTCGCCGGCGCCGCCGCCTGCTGTGCGCTCTGGCTGCGCCGCCGGTGGCCCGTCGGGCTCGCCGTCGCCCTCGCCCTGGTCAGCATCGTCGCCCCGGTCGCCGGCGGCGCCGTCCTCGTGAGCCTGTTCAGCGTCGCCGTGCGCCGGCCCTTCCGCGAGGTCGCCTGGATCGGGGCGCTCGCCGTCGCCGCCTCCACCGTGCAGGTCTTCGTCCGCCCCGACCCCACCCTCAACGCCGGGATCGCGATCGTCCTCGGCTTCGTCCTCATCCTCCTCGTCACCGCCTGGGGCATGCTCGTCCGCTCCCGGCGCCAGCTCGTCGAGGCCCTCCGCGAGCGGGCCCGCCGCGCCGAGGCCGAGGCCGAACTGCGCGCCGCCCAGGCCCAGCGGCTCGCCCGCGAGGCCATCGCCCGCGAGATGCACGACGTCCTCGCCCACCGGCTGACCCTGCTCAGCGTGCACGCGGGAGCCCTGGAGTTCCGCCCCGACGCCCCGCCCGAGCAGGTCGCCCGCGCCGCCGGCGTCATCCGCGACAGCGCCCACGAGGCCCTCCAGGACCTGCGCGAGATCATCGGGGTCCTGCGGGCGCCCGGGGAGAACGGCGACGGCGGCGGCGACCGGCCCCAGCCGACCCTCGCCACCCTCGACGCGCTCGTCGCCGAGTCCCGCGAGGCCGGCGCGGACGTCGTCCTGGAGCTCGACGTCGACACGGCCGAGGGCGCGCCCGCCGTCCCCGCCTCCACCGGCCGCACGGCCTACCGCATCGCCCAGGAGGGCCTGACCAACGCCCGCAAGCACGCCCCCGGCACCAAGGTCACCGTCGCCGTCGACGGTCGCCCCGGCGAGGGCCTCCATGTCACCGTCCACAACCCGGCCCCCGCCGGCCCCGTCCCGCACGTCCCCGGCTCCGGCCAGGGCCTGATCGGGCTCACCGAGCGCGCCGCCCTCGCCGGAGGCCGGCTCGAGCACGGCCGGGACCCCGACGGCGGATTCGCCCTGCACGCCTGGCTACCGTGGCCCGCATGACCATCCGGATGCTGATCATCGACGACGACCCGCTGGTCCGCGCGGGCCTCACCTTCATGCTGGGCGGCGCCGAGGACCTGGAGATCGTCGGCGAGGGCGCCGACGGCCGCGAGGTGCCCGAGCTCGTCGACCGACTCGCCCCCGACGTCGTCCTCATGGACATCCGCATGCCCCACGTCGACGGACTCACCGCCACCGAACGCCTCCGCGCGCTCCCCGGTGCCCCCGAGGTCGTCGTCCTCACCACCTTCCACGCCGACGAGCAGGTGCTGCGCGCCCTGCGGGCGGGCGCCGCCGGCTTCGTTCTCAAGGACACCCCGCCCGCCGAGATCGTCGCCGCCGTCCGCCGGGTCGCGGCCGGTGACCCGGTCCTCTCCCCGGCCGTCACCCGCCAGTTGATGACCCACGTCGCGGGCGAGCAGGACCGGCCGGACCGGCGGGAGGAGTCGCGGCGCGCCGCCGTCGCCGCGCGCCTCGCCGAACTGGCCGTACGGGAAAGGGAAGTGGCCGTCGCCGTCGGCCGGGGCCGCTCCAACGCGGAGATCGCCGCCGAGTTGTACATGAGCGTCCCCACGGTCAAGACCCACGTCTCGCGCGTCCTCGCCAAGCTCGGCCTCAACAACCGTGTCCAGATCGCGCTCCTCGTCCACGACGCGGGCCTCCTGGACGAGGAGAAGTAGTGGGTTAGTCTGCTGAGATGTCCGTCATCGAACTGGGGGAGTACGGCGCGGACTTCACCGCGAACCCGTATCCCTACTACGCCAAGCTCCGCGACTCCGGGCCCGTCCACGAGGTCCGCATGCCCGACGGCTTCCAGTTCTGGCTGGTCGTCGGCCACGAGGAGGGGCGTGCCGCGCTCGCCGACCCGCGCCTCGCCAAGTCGCCGTCCGTCATCGGCGTTCGGCCGCCGGAGGAGGACGTCATCGGCGTCCATCTCCTCGGGGCGGACGCCCCCGACCACACCCGGCTCCGCCGGCTGGTCGCGGGCGTGTTCACCGGCCGCCGCGTCGAGGCCCTGCGCCCCCGCATCGAGCGGCTCACCCAGGACCTCGCCGACGCGATGGAACCGGCCGGCCGCGCCGACCTCGTCGAGTCCTACGCCTTCCCGGTGCCGATCACCGTCATCTGCGAACTCCTCGGGGTCCCCGCGGAGGACCGCGACACCTTCCGCCACTGGTCGAACGAGCTCGTCGCCCCCGGGGACGAGCAGGGCCTCCTCAGTGCCCTGGAAGGCTTCGGCGGCTACCTCGACGCCCTGATCGAGGACAAGCGGGCCGCGGGCCCCGCCGACGACCTGCTCTCCGGTCTCCTCGCCGCCCGCGACGAGGACGGCGACCGGCTCTCCGGTCCCGAGCTCCGCGCCATGGCCTATCTGTTGCTGATCGCCGGCCATGAGACCACCGTCAACCTCATCGCCAACACCGTCCGCAACCTGCTCACCCACCCCGAGCAGCTCGCCGCCCTGCGCGCCGATCCCGGCCTCCTCGACGGGGCGATCGAGGAGTCCCTGCGGTACGACGGGCCCGTCGAGACCAGCACCTTCCGCTTCACCCGGGAGCCCATCACCCTCGGCGGCGCCGAGATCCCGGCGCGCGCGAGCGTCCTCGTGGGGATCGGCGCGCTCGACCGCGACCCGGCCCGCTTCCCCGAGCCCGACCGCTTCGACATCCGCCGCGACACCCGGGGCCACCTCGCCTTCGGCCACGGCCTGCACTACTGCCTGGGCGCCCCGCTCGCCCGCCTGGAGGGCAGGATCGCCCTCCGCACCCTCCTGGACCGCTTCCCCCGGCTCGAACTGGACCCCGACGGCGACCCCTGGGAGTGGGTGCCCGGCCTCCTCATCCGCGGGGTCCGCCACCTCCCGGTCCGGTGGTGAAGGGACCCCGTCAGGAAGCATCCACCCGCACCGGGCGCCGCTCGCGGCGCGACAGCTCGCACGCCTCGGCGATCCGGAGCGCCGCGAGCGCCTCAAGGCCGTCGCACGGATTGGCCGCCTCGCCGCGCACCAGCCGGACGAAGGCGTCCAGCTCCGCCTCGTACGCGGGGCCGAACCGCTCCAGGAAGCCCTGCCAGGGCTTGCCCGGTGCCGGCGGGCCGTGCGCCTCGACCGAGGCGAGCGGGGTCCGGTCGTCCAGGCCCACCGCGATCTGGTCCCGCTCGCCCGCCAGCTCCATCCGGACGTCGTACCCGGCGCCGTTGCACCGGGTCCCCGTCGCCGTCACCAGCGTGCCGTCGTCCAGGGTGAGGAGCGCGGCGGCCGTGTCCACGTCCCCCGCCTCCCGGAACATCGCGGGCCCCGCGTCCGAGCCCGTCGCGTACACCTCCACGACCTCCCGCCCGGTCACCCACCGCACGATGTCGAAGTCGTGCACCAGACAGTCCCGGAAGAGCCCGCCGGAGAGCGGCAGGTACGCGGCGGGCGGCGGCTCCGGGTCGGACGTCGCCGCCCGTACGGTGTGCAGCCGGCCGAGCCGCCCCGACCGCACCGCCTCGCGCGCCGCCCGGTACCCCGTGTCGAAGCGGCGCATGAATCCCAGCTGGAGCTCGGTGCCCGCCTCCGCCACGGCCCGCAGCGCCGTTCGGGTGCCGGGCACGTCCAGGGCGATCGGCTTCTCGCAGAAGACCGGCAGACCCGCCCCGGCGGAGCGGGCGATCAGCTCCGCGTGCGCGGCCGTCGCCGAGGCGATCACCACCGCGTCCAGGGCGTGCCCCAGCAGGGCCGCCACGTCGGGCGCCGCCTCCGCGCCGAGCGCACCCGCGACCCCGGCCGCCCGCGTCGCGTCCGCGTCCGCCACGACCAGCGACTCGACCTCCGGGTGGCGGGCCAGCACCCCCGCGTGGAAGCTCCCGATCCGTCCCGTACCGATGAGTCCGATGCGCATGGCCCCACCGTGGATCCGTACGACCCCGGTGTCAAGAATGTGTCAGGACAACCGGACGTCACGACGTCCCGTCACCGTTCCGGTCGGCGCCTTCCGGACATCGGCGGGCCCGGCTACGCTCCCCTCCGTGTCCAAGCAGTCCGGCTCCCCCCTGCCCCCGCTCTCCGTGGACCGCACCAGCCCGGTCCCGCTCTACTTCCAGCTGGCCCGACAGCTGGAGAGCGCGGTGGAGGACGGGACGCTGCCGCCCGGCACCCTCCTCGGCAACGAGATCGAGCTCGCCACCCGCCTCGGCCTCTCCCGGCCCACCGTCCGCCAGGCCATCCAGTCCCTCGTCGACAAGGGCCTCCTGGTCCGCCGCCGCGGCGTCGGCACCCAGGTCGTGCACAGCAGGGTCCGGCGCCCGCTGGAGCTCAGCAGCCTCTACGACGACCTGGAGGCCGCTGGCCGCCGCCCCGCCACCCGGGTCCTCACCAACCGCCTCGAACCCGCCACCGCGCCGGTCGCCGCCGCCCTCGGCGTACCGGAGGGCAGCGACGTCCACTACCTGGAGCGGCTGCGGACCGCGTACGGCGAGCCCATGGCGTACCTGCGCAACCACCTGCCCGCCGGTCTCCTCGACCCGGGCGAGCCGGACACGGAGCGCCTGGAGACCACCGGCCTCTACCGCATGCTCCGCGCCGCCGCGCTCACCCTGCACAGCGCCCGCCAGTCCATCGGCGCCCGCGCCGCGGCCCCGGAGGAGGCCGCGCTCCTGGACGAGCGGGCGGGCGCCCCGCTGCTCACGATGGAGCGCACCACCTACGACGACACGGGCCGGGCCGTCGAGTACGGATCCCACCTCTACCGGGCCGCGCGCTACTCCTTCGAGCTCCAGCTGATGGTGCGCCCCTGATCACACAGGCCCCGCTGACATGCGCCGCGACCCGCATGACCGATACTGCAATGCACGCAGAAGGACACAAAGGAGGGCACGGCCTCGTGACCAGGCTTCGGACAGGAGGGGTACGGGCCGTCATCGGCGCCGTGCTCGCGCTCGCGCTCACAGGAGCGCTCGCGGGGTGCAGCAGCACCGGCGGCAAGCGGGCGGAGGACGCCCGCAAGGCCGCGGCGGCACAGGGCAGGGCGGCCGTCGACACCCCCCGCTGGACCTTCGCCATGGTGACCCACTCCGGTGACGGCGACACCTTCTGGGACATCGTCCAGAACGGCGCCAAGCAGGCCGCCGTCAAGGACAACATCAACTTCCTCTACGCCCACAGCGACGAGGCCCAGCAGCAGGCCCAGCTCATCGACTCGTACGTCGCCAAGGGCGTCGACGGCCTCATCGTCACCCTCGCCAAGCCCGACGCGATGAAGGCCGCAGTGGAGAAGGCCGTCAAGGCCGGCATCCCGGTGATCACCGTGAACTCCGGCGCCGCGCAGTCCAAGTCCTTCGGCGCCCTCACCCACATCGGCCAGGACGAGGCCGTCGCCGGCGAGGCCGTCGGCGACGAGCTGGACAAGAGGGGCCGGAAGAAGGCCCTCTGCATCCTGCACGAGCAGGGCAACATCGGCCACGAGGAGCGCTGCGCCGGAGCGAAGAAGACCTTCGGCGGCGAGCTCGTGAACCTCTACGTCGACGGCACCAACATGCCCGACGTCAAGGCCTCCATCGAGGCCAAGCTCCAGTCCGACAAGGCCATCGACGCCGTCGTCACCCTCGGCGCCCCCTTCGCCGACGCCGCCGTCCAGGCCGCGAAGAGCGCCGGGAGCAAGGCCGAGATCGACACCTTCGACCTCAACGCCAAGGTCGCGACCGCACTCCAGGCCGGCACGCTCGGCTTCGCCGTCGACCAGCAGCCCTACCTCCAGGGCTACGAGGCCGTCGACCTGCTCTGGCTGTACCGCTACAACGCCGATGTCCTCGGCGGCGGCAAGCCGGTCCTCACCGGCCCGCAGATCGTCACCAAGGACCAGGCGGGCGCGCTCAAGGAGTACACGGAGCGGGGTACCCGATGAGCTCCACCGCCCCACCGTCCGACGGCGTCGACCACGTCGACGAACGTCTCCTGCGCACCACCCCGCTGAAGAAGCTCCTCGCCCGCCCCGAGCTCGGCTCGGTCGTCGGCGCGATCGCCGTCTTCGTCTTCTTCTCCGTCGCCGCCGACAGCTTCCTGCGCCCCGCCAGCCTCGGCACCGTGCTGTACGCGGCCTCCACCATCGGCATCATGGCGGTCCCCGTCGCGATGCTGATGATCGGCGGCGAGTTCGACCTCTCCGCCGGTGTCATGGTCACGAGCTCCGCGCTCGTCTCCTCGATGTTCAGCTACCAGATGACGGCGAACGTCTGGGTCGGCGTCGGCGTCTCGCTGCTCGTCACCCTCGCGATCGGCGTCTTCAACGGCGTCATGCTGACCCGCACCAAGCTGCCCAGCTTCATCATCACGCTCGGCACCTTCCTCATGCTGACCGGCCTGAACCTCGGCCTCACCAAGCTGATCAGCGGCACCGTCTCCACCAAGTCCATCGCCGACATGGAGGGCTTCCCCTCCGCCCGGAAGCTCTTCGCCTCCCAGGTGACCATCGGCGGCGTCGAACTCAAGGTCACCATCCTGTGGTGGCTCGGCCTCGTCGCCCTCGCCACCTGGATCCTGCTGCGCACCCGCTTCGGCAACTGGATCTTCGCGGTCGGCGGCGGCGCCGACGCCGCCCGCGCGGTCGGCGTCCCGGTCTACCGGACGAAGATCGGCCTCTACATGGGCGTGGCCTTCTGCGCCTGGATCTCCGGCCAGCACCTGCTCTTCTCCTTCGACGTCGTCCAGTCGGGCGAAGGCGTCGGCAACGAACTGATCTACATCATCGCGGCCGTCATCGGCGGCTGTCTGATCACCGGCGGATACGGCTCCGCCATCGGCTCGGCCGTCGGCGCCCTCATCTTCGGCATGACCAGCAAGGGCATCGTCTACGCCGAGTGGAACCCGGACTGGTTCAAGTTCTTCCTGGGAGCGATGCTCCTCCTGGCGACCCTCCTGAACGCCTGGATCCGCAAGCGCGTGGAGGCCACCAAGTGACCACGGACCGGACCCCCCTCGTCGAGCTCGACGAGGTCAGCAAGTACTACGGGAACATCCGCGCCCTCGAAGGGGTCTCCCTGAGGGTGGACGCGGGCGAGATCACCTGCGTCCTCGGCGACAACGGCGCCGGCAAGTCCACCCTCATCAAGATCGTCGCCGGCCTTCACCGGCACGACGCCGGCACCTTCCGCATCGAGGGCGAGGAGGTCACCCTCGCCAACCCGCGCGACGCCCTCGACCGGGGCATCGCCACCGTCTACCAGGACCTCGCCGTCGTCCCGCTCATGCCGGTCTGGCGGAACTTCTTCCTCGGCTCCGAGCCCACCAAGGGCTCCGGCCCCTTCAAGCGGCTCGACGTCGACCTCATGCGGAGTACCACCCGCGAGGCGCTGCTGCGCATGGGCATCGACCTGCGCGACGTCGACCAGCCCATCGGCACCCTCTCCGGCGGCGAGCGCCAGTGCGTGGCCATCGCCCGCGCCGTCCACTTCGGCGCGAAGGTCCTCGTCCTCGACGAGCCGACGGCCGCGCTCGGCGTCAAGCAGTCCGGGGTCGTCCTGAAGTACGTGGCGGCCGCACGTGACCAGGGCCTCGGCGTGGTCCTCATCACCCACAACCCCCACCACGCCTACCTCGTCGGCGACCGTTTCGTCCTGCTCAAGCGGGGCGTGATGGCCGGCAGCCACACCAAGACCTCCGTCACGCTCGACGAGTTGACCCGCCAGATGGCCGGCGGCACCGAGCTGGAGGACCTCCGCCACGAACTGGAACGCCCGTCCGCGACGTAACGGCCGCTTCACACCCCACCTGGCAGAATCGGAGCCGATGAGTACCTACCGCGACCTCACCCACCGGGGATCGGCCCGGGGCACCGTGCTGCGGACCGTCGGGACCCGGGAGCGGCGCTCCCACCTGACGGCGCCCCGGGTGCCGACCGTCGGCATCGACATCGGCGGTACGAAGGTGATGGCCGGGGTCGTCGACGCGGACGGCAACATCCTGGAGAAGCTCCGCACCGAGACCCCGGACAAGTCGAAGAGCCCCAAGGTCGTCGAGGACACCATCGTCGAGCTCGTCCTCGACCTCGCCGACCGGCACGACGTGCACGCCGTCGGCATCGGCGCGGCCGGCTGGGTCGACGCCGACCGGGCCCGGGTCCTCTTCGCCCCGCACCTCGCCTGGCGCAACGAACCCCTCCGGGACGCGCTCCAGGGCCGCCTCGCCGTCCCCGTCATGGTCGACAACGACGCCAACACCGCTGCCTGGGCCGAGTGGCGCTTCGGCGCCGGACGCGGCGAGGACCACCTCGTCATGATCACCCTCGGTACGGGCATCGGCGGCGCGATCCTGGAGGACGGCCAGGTCAAGCGCGGCAAGTACGGCGTCGCCGGCGAGTTCGGGCACATGCAGGTCGTCCCCGGCGGGCACCGCTGCCCCTGCGGCAACCGCGGCTGCTGGGAGCAGTACAGCTCGGGCAACGCCCTCGTCCGCGAGGCCCGCGAGCTGGCCGCCGCCGACTCCCCGGTGGCGTACGAGATCATCGAGCGGGTCAAGGGGAACATCCCCGACATCACCGGACCGCTGATCACCGAGCTCGCCCGCGAGGGCGACGCCATGAGCATCGAGCTGCTCCAGGACATCGGCCAGTGGCTCGGCGTCGGCATCGCGAACCTGGCCGCCGCGCTCGACCCCTCCTGCTTCGTCATCGGCGGGGGCGTCTCCGCCGCCGACGACCTCCTGATCGGCCCCGCCCGCGACGCCTTCCGCCGCCACCTCACCGGCCGCGGCTACCGCCCCGAGGCCCGCATCGTCCGCGCCCAGCTCGGCCCCGAGGCCGGGATGGTCGGCGCCGCCGACCTCGCCCGACTCGTCGCCCGCCGCTTCCGCCGCGCCAACCGGCGCCGCGTCGAGCGGTACGAACGGTACGAGCGCTACGCCCAGGCCCTGCGCAGCGGGACCACGGGCCGGACCGTCCGTCCCCCCGAGGATTCCTCTTCATGACCGTGCCCCACCCGTCCCGCCCACCGCATTCGCCGAACTCGCCGCACGGAAAGCTGCCGGAGGAGCGGCGGCACATGATCCGCCGCCGCTGGATAACGGCCGTCATCATCGTGCTGCTCGTCGGCATCCCCGCCGGCTACCTCCTCGTCTCCGCGGGCCAGAGCCGCGACAGCGGCCGCGACAAGGAGCGCGAGTCCTCCGCCGCGGGCCTCCAGACGAACCCGCCCTCCAAGATGAAGCGCCGGGTCTTCGAGGTCCCGATCCCCGGCGGGGCCTGGGACGTCGCGTACTACGAGACCAGCAACTGGAAGACCAGCCGCCTCTACGTCCAGTTCACGACGGACGCCTACGGCCTCGACGCCTTCCTCGCCGACTCCGGCACCGCCCGGGCGCAGCTCACCCCCGGGCGGATCACCGTCGGCGACCGCGACGCCGAGATCGCCGGCTGGTCCTTCGCCGAGGGCATGACCTGGGCGGGGACGACGGTCAGGCGCGAGGAGCCGCGCCCGACCACCGACATCACGGTCGACCTCACGGACCCGGCGTTCCCCCGCGTCTACGCGGTCTCCACCACCAGCCCCTGACTGCGGCCGCACCGCCCGGGCGCGGGCGGCGTCACGGTTTCCGCATTCTCTTCCCTTGCCCGCCAAGGGTGTTGGAGGATCCACGCATGAACCCGAATGCGACCGAACCCACCGCCGACGCGGCGGCCACGTACCTCGCGGCGCTCCAGGCACGACTGACGGCCGACGGCTGCACGGTGACCCTGCCGCACTGGAACGACCGCCGGGTGGTGACCGGTTGCCGCGCCGACCGCAAGGTCCGCTGGTTCGGCACGAAGGCCGAGCTGTTCGTCTTCGCGACCGCCGTCCCCGAGATCGACGCCGATACCCTCGGGGAGTTCACCACCTGGGCCATGCGCTACGCCAAGAGCCTGCGCGGTGGCATACCCGGCGCCCGCAACGCGGCCCTGGTGCTCCCCGCCCTGGTGAGCCCGCGCGTGCGCCCCGAGGCCGCCCAGTGGGCCGCGCAGGACGCCCGGATCCTCGACACCACGCTGATCAGCCGCCCCCTCACGGTCGAGACCGCCCCGGAGGCCGTACGGACCACGATGTACCGGGGCCGGGTCATGTGGGGCGGCATGTTCACGGGCCACGTCCTGGAGAAGGCTGCCCTCTACTTCCCGTGATCGCCGCCGCGGTGCGGCAGCCGCTCTCCTGCGGGCGCGTCGACGGGACCGGTCGGCAGCGGCCGCCCGGTCCCGTCGAACGGGCTTACTTGGACTGCGTGGAGAGGCTCACGCCGCTGAAGTCCTGCGCGGCGGCGAGGCTGAAGTAGACCCAGCCGGACGGCGGGTTGTCGATCGTCAGCGTCTCGCCGTTCCCGGCGTTGGTGGACTTGGCCTGGTAGCTGCTCGTGGTGGCCCAGCTGCTGCCGCCGTAGTACAGGTCGGCGTTGCCGGTGCCGCCGCTGCTGGTGATGGTCAGCTGCTTGACGCCGGCCGGCAGGTAGACGAAGTGGTAGCTGTAGTTGCCGGTGGCGGCCGCGAGGTTGTCGCGGCGGCAGTTCTGGTCGAACTGGCGGGCGTCGCCGATGGTGCAGAGCGGGGCGAGGGCGGCCGAGGCCTCCGGCAGGGGCCCGCAGTCGTTCGTCGCGCAGGTCGTCGTCAGCCAGGTGGCGAAGCCGGCGTCGTAGTTCGTGCCGATGGTCTGCTTCAGGAAGGTGCGGGCACCGTTCCAGTCGCCGGCGCGGTACTTGTTCAGCACGGTCTCGACGTCGGCGGGGTGCGCCTGGAGCATGTAGCGGACGGCGAGGAAGCCCCAGCGGTAGACCCGGTTGGAGTTGACCTCGGGGTCCTCCTCCTGGCCGTAGACGGTGTCGAAGAGCTCGCTGAGCTTGTACGTCTTCTTGCCGGCCTCCGCGATCGCGTCGGCGTTGCGCTCGCCCCGGTAGCCGAAGGAGATGTTCTCGGCGATGCCCTCGACCCACCAGATGGTCGGCGTGGTCATGCCCGCCTCGAAGTCGCCGTACATGTTGTAGCGGCCGTCGAGGTAGTGGGTGTACTCGTGGTTGAGGTTCCAGATCTGGAAGTCCGGGCGCAGCCAGTGGGCCTCGTGGGCGATGAAGCGGGCCTGGTTGCCCGCGGCGGCCGGGTTGCCCTCCTCGTACATGCCGCCGTTGTCGACGTCGATGTTGTAGATGGCCCAGGCGTACAGCGAGTAGTTGGTGTAGTCGTCGAAGACGACGACCTCGAGGTTGGTGTTCACGTCACCGGGGATCGCGCCCTTGTCGCCGATGACCCGGTGGAAGTAGGCGTCCTGGTTGACCAGGCTGGTGCAGGTGGCGGCCAGCTGGCCGGGGGACATGTCCTGGGCGCGGATCTTCAGGCCCGGGGTGCAGGTGTGCTGGATCGGCAGGATCACCGGGAGCACGCGGTCGCCGAGGTCGCAGATGGCGTAGGCGGCGCAGTTGTTCCTGTCGTACTGGCGCGTGTACCAGCCCAGGTTCATGGTGAGCGGCGCGGTGGGGCCGACGTTCGGGTAGCGGTTGATCAGGTCCTTCAGCAGCGGCCGGACCCGGTCCTTGAGCTCGGGGACGTCGAGGGCGTAGCCGAGGAAGCGGCCGACGTTGCTGACGACGTCGAGGCGGTTCAGCTGCGCGCCGTTGCGGGTGATGAAGCCGGCCCAGGTGTCGAGGATGGCGGGGTCGGCCTTGAGGGCGGCCCGCCAGCCGCGGTCGTCGTTCTTGGCCTTGAAGCCGTTCTCGACGACCCACTCGACGTGCTGCATGGCGAGGTTCATCTGGCCGGGCCAGGTGGCGTCGTAGCTGCCGAGCATCCACTTGACGACGCCCGCGTAGCGGCCGGCCGCGTGGGTGCTGTCGATCAGCGTGACGACCTCGTTGAGGATCTCGCCGTTGGCGTCGGTGACGTCCTTGCTGCGCGGGGAGGCGAAGAACGCGTCCAGGGCGCCGCGCGCCGCGCCGTCGAGCGCGGTGCCGTAGTCGCCGACGACGTCGGAGTGGTTGTCCTGCACGTAGTAGCCGGCGCGCAGGAACAGCACCAGCTGGCCGATGGCGGCGCTGTTGCTGCCCGAGTACGTGGCGGAGGCGTCGCGCAGGGCGTTGGCGACGGTCACCATCTGGGGCTCGCGGAAGGCCTTGCGCGCGTCTTCCCCGGTGAGGTTGAACAGCGGGTACGTACAGGTGATCTGGGGGAGCGCCTTGAGCTGCTGAACCAGCGCGCTGCCCGTGGCGTTGATGACGCCGGAGAGGTCACTGCACGCGTCCGCGGTGGCGGCGGCGGACGGGGACTGCTTGCCGACCTTGACGGGCTTGAGGGCCGGGGCGGGCGCCGGGGCGAGTTCCTCGGTGCCGTCCTGCGAGGAGATCCGGAAGCGGGAGCTGTTGCTCATCGCGTCGGGCGACTTGGGGACCGGGATCGACCGCGGGGCCGGGGCGGCGGTGCCCCGGGCGTTCGCGCCGGCCGGGGGCGTGGCGCCGGCGGAGGCGGCCTGGCTCGGTGGCGTGAAGAGGCCGAGCGCGAGGAAGACGGCCGCGCCGAGTGCGGGAAGTCTTCGCGCGTTGGCCTTCGATATCCGGAAGGGATGCATCTGTGGGGGCCTCCGGGGCCGTTGTGGCCGCGTGCTGGGACACGGGGCGACTGATGTGTGACGTGTAAAATTTCACATGTCGCATCGCACCGGAAGTCTTTCGGCCAGATTGGCTTGCCCTGGCGGCGGATCCGTCGTCGACCACCGCCCCGGGAATCCGGCGCCCGCGGCTTCGACCGGACCGCGGCGACCGACGGCGAGAGCCGCCACGACCAGGCATTCGGGCCGTCAGGACCGGCCGGTCGTGCCCCCGGTCACAGGGGCGCGGGGAAGAGATGAGAGGGTCGGGCGGGTGAGTGAGACACCGACGAACACCCTGCAATACCGCGTCGACGGGCAAGAAGACGCCCCGGTCCTGGTCATCGGGCCCTCTCTGGGCACCACATGGCACATGTGGGACCGCCAGATACCCGAGCTCACCCGCGAGTGGCGGGTCGTCCGTTTCGACCTTCCCGGGCACGGCGGCGCCCCGGCCGAACCCTTCACCTCCGTCGCCGAGCTCGGCGACCGGCTCCTCGCCACCCTCGACGCCCTCGGCGTCCAGCGCTTCGGCTACGCGGGCTGCTCCCTCGGCGGCGCCGTCGGCCTCGACCTCGCGCTGCGCGCACCCCAGCGGGTCGCCTCGCTCGCCCTGGTCGCCACCTCGCCGCGGTTCGGCAGCGCCGACGAGTTCCGCCAGCGCGGGGTCATCGTGCGGACCAACGGCCTGGAGCCGATGGCCCGCGCCGCCCCCGAGCAGTGGTTCACCCCGCTCTTCGCGGGCGCGCAGCCGGCCATCGTCGAGTGGGCCGTGCAGATGGTCCGCACGACCGACCCGGCTTGTTACGTCGCCGCCTGCGAGGCCCTCGCGGCCTTCGACGTCCGCGAGGCGCTCGGCCGCATCGGCATCCCCGCCCTCGTCCTCGTCGGCTCGGAGGACCAGGTCACCGGCCCCGCCGAGGCCCGCACCCTGGTCGCCGGCATCGCCGACGCCCGGCTCGCCGTCGTCCCCGGCGCCTCGCACCTCGCCCCCGTCGAGCAGCCCGCCGCCGTCACCGACCTGCTCATCGAGCACTTCGCGGGCACCGCCCAGGAGGCCGGCGGCACCCTGACCGTGCCGCCGGTCCCCGCGGTCCCGGCCCCCGCCGCGGAGCCCGTCCCCGCACCCCCGGCAGCCGAGCCCGACGCGGCCGCGCGGCCCGACCCGTACGAGACGGGTCTCGGCCTGCGCCGCGAGGTCCTCGGCGACGCGCACGTCGACCAGGCCCTCGCCGACGATCCCGACAGCGCCCTCCAGGGGCTCGTCACCCGGTACGCCTGGGGCGAGGTCTGGGGCCGCGAGGGCCTCGACCGGCGCACCCGCAGCGTCGTCACCCTCACGGCGCTCATCGCCGGAGGCCACCACGAGGCGCTCGCCGACCACACCCGGGCCGCCCTCCGCAACGGCCTGTCGCCCGACGAGCTCCGCGAGATCGTGCTCCACGCCGCCGTGTACTGCGGCCTCCCGGCCGCCGAGACCGCGCAGCGCGTGGTCACCCGCGCCATCCGGGAGGAGACGACGCCGCCCGCGTAATCTGGCGGCGTGAAGCTGACGAAGAAGTCCCACGCCTGTGTCCGGCTGGAGAAGGACGGGCGGACGCTCGTCCTCGATCCGGGGATGTTCACCGAGGAGGACGCGGTCCTCGGGGCGGACGCCCTGCTCGTCACCCACGAGCACCCGGACCACTTCGACGAGGGCCGGCTGCGCCACGCCCTGGAGGCCAACCCGGCCGCCGAGATCTGGACGCTGCGGAGCGTCGCCGACCAGCTCTCGGCGGCCTTCCCCGGCCGGGTGCACACCGTCGGCCACGGCGACACCTTCACCGCCGCCGGGTTCGACGTCCACGTCCACGGCGAACTGCACGCGGTGATCCACCCCGACATCCCGCGCATCACCAACGTCGGCTACCTCGTCGACGGCGCCGTCTTCCACCCGGGCGACGCGCTCACCGTCCCCGACCGGCCCGTCGACACCCTGCTGCTGCCGGTCATGGCCCCCTGGAACAAGATCTCCGAGGTCATCGACTACGTCCGCGAGGTGAAGCCGCGCCGCGCGTACGACATCCACGACGCCCTCCTCACCGACCTCGCCCGACCGATCTACGACCGGCAGATCGGCGCCCTCGGCGGCACCGACCACTCCCGCCTCGCCCCCGGCGCCTCCGCCGAGCTCTGAATCCGCCGACTGTCACACCCCGCCAGTAGGCTTGCGCCCATGCGCATCGCCACCTGGAACGTCAATTCCGTCACCGCCCGGCTGCCCCGCCTCCTGGCCTGGCTGGAGAGCACCGGCACCGACGTGCTGTGCATCCAGGAGACCAAGTGCACCGCCGAGCAGTTCCCCACCGAGGAGCTGCGCGCGCTGGGGTACGAGTCGGTGGTCAACGCCACGGGACGGTGGAACGGCGTGGCCCTGGTCTCCCGCGTCGGCCTCGCCGACGTGGTCACCGGCCTGCCCGGCGGCCCCGAGTACGAGGCCGCCCAGGAGCCCCGGGCCATCTCCGCGACCTGCGGCCCGGTCCGCGTCTGGTCGGTCTACGTGCCGAACGGCCGCGAGGTGGCCCACGACCACTACGCGTACAAGCTGCGCTGGCTGGAGGCGCTCAAGCTGGCCGTCGCGGACGACGCGGCGGGGGACCGGCCCTTCGCCGTCCTCGGCGACTACAACATCGCCCCGGCCGACGAGGACGTCTGGGACATCGCCGAGTTCGAGGGCCTCACGCACGTCACCGAGCCGGAGCGGGCCGCCCTCGCCGGCCTGCGCGAGACCGGCCTGACGGACGTCGTCCCGCGCCCCCTCAAGTACGACCACCCGTACACGTACTGGGACTACCGCCAGCTCCGCTTCCCGAAGAACAAGGGCATGCGCATCGACCTCGTCTACGGCAACAAGCCCTTCGCCGAGGCGGTCTCGGACAGCTACGTGGACCGCGAGGAGCGCAAGGGCAAGGGGGCGTCGGACCACGCGCCGGTCGTCGTCGACCTCGACGTCTAGCTCGACGTCCGGCCCGCGTCCGCCCCGGATGTGACGCCCGGCACGCCGAGATGATCTCCGCGCGCCGGATGGTCGACCCGACGGTGACGGTGCGACGCTGTTCGGATGAACATTCCGTTTCTGGACAGCTGGCGCAGGCGCCACGGGCCCGACGGCGATGCCGCTGCGTCTCCGCTGACCGCGGCCTTCGACCGTGACCCCGAGGGAGTGGGGGAGCTGCTCGCCGAGTGCGAGCTGCTTCGCGCCCGCGTCGAGGAGTCCGGGGTGGCGCTCGACGACTCCCCGCGCTCCCTCCAGGAGCTGGACCAGCTGCCGCCCCGCTGGCGGGACGACCCGGAGGAGCTGCCCTGGATCGGCAACGACGCCGGTCTCTACCTCGGCACCGTGATCGTGCGGAACGTCCCCGGGGCCCGCTGGCAGGTGTGGCCCGGCGGCGGCCCCGTCGTGCGGCTCGCCTCCGGCCGGGAGATCCAGGTCGTCGAGGCCGGTCTCGACTGGGCGATGACCGGGGCGCCGGAGCTCTACCAGGTGTACGCGGAGGCCGCCGAGCAGTGATTCGGCGTCCGTCCTGACCCCGCCTCGACCTCACCGCCCGCCACCCTTTTGCAGTAAATACGGCTTATTCCGGTTTCATGCGTGTCGGCCGTGAAGTCCCTTTTTCTGGTGGATAGTTTGCGCTGACCGCGACACCGCTGAGAAACGGGGCAGGGCAGCGTATGGCCGTCGTCGATCCGCTGATCGAACTGCGTGGCGTCAACAAGCACTACGGCGCGCTGCACGTCCTCCAGGATGTGGACCTCACCGTCGGCCGCGGCGAGGTGGTCGTCGTCATCGGCCCCTCCGGCTCGGGAAAGTCCACCCTCTGCCGGGCCATGAACCGGCTGGAGCGCGTCGAGTCGGGCGAGATCGTCATCGACGGACAGCCCCTCCCCGACGAGGGCAAGGCGCTCGCCCGGCTGCGCGCCGAGGTCGGCATGGTCTTCCAGTCCTTCAACCTCTTCGCGCACAAGACCGTCCTCGCCAACGTCTCGCTCGCGCAGATCAAGGTCCGCAAGCGCAAGAAGGAGGAGGCCGACCGGCGTTCGCGCGAACTCCTCGACCGGGTCGGCCTCGCCGCGCACGCCGAGAAGTACCCCGCCCAGCTCTCCGGCGGCCAGCAGCAGCGCGTGGCCATCGCCCGCGCCCTCGCCATGGACCCCAAGGCCCTCCTCTTCGACGAGCCGACCTCCGCGCTCGACCCGGAGATGATCAACGAGGTCCTGGAGGTCATGCAGCAACTGGCCCGCGAGGGAATGACGATGGTCGTCGTCACCCACGAGATGGGCTTCGCCCGCTCCGCCGCCAACCGGGTCGTCTTCATGGCCGACGGGCGGATCGTCGAGGACCGCACGCCCGAGGAGTTCTTCACGACTCCGCGCAGCGAGCGCGCCAAGGACTTCCTCTCCAAGATCCTCAAGCACTGAGCGGGCGGTGACCATGCAGCGTACGCACCGGACCCCCCTGCTCCCGCTCGCCCTGCTGCTCGCCGTGTCGTCGGTACTCGGCGGCTGCGGCCGGGAGGGCAGCCCGCCCGTCAAGGGCCCCCAGCCAGACCAACTCCCCGTCTACCAGGTCCAGTCGGGCTTCACCCTGCCCGACTCCGGCACCTGGAACCGGGCGAAGAAGCGCGGCAAGCTCGTCGTCGGCGCCAAGGAGGACCAGCCCTACATGGGCGAGAAGGACCCCGCCACCGGGCGCTACTCCGGCTTCGACATCGAGGTCGCCAAGATGATGGCGGCCTCCCTCGGCTTCGAACCGTCCGACGTCGAGTTCCGCACGATCGCCTCGGCCAACCGCGAAACAGCCCTGCAGAACGGGCAGATCGACTACTACGTCGGCACCTACACCATCAACGACAACCGCAAGAAGCTCGTCGGCTTCGCCGGCCCCTACTACCAGGCGGGCCAGTCCCTCCTCGTCCGCACCGACGAGAACGACATCGCCGGACCGCAGGACCTGGCCGGCAAGCGGGTCTGCTCGGCCGCCGGATCCACCCCGTACCAGCGGATCGAGAAGGACTATCCGAAGGCCGAACTCGTCGCCTACGACACGTACTCCGTCTGCGTGGACAACCTGCTGACATACCAGGTCGACGCGGTCACCACCGACGACACCATCCTCATGGGGTACGCCGCCAAGGTCCCCGACGAACTCAAGGTCGTCGGCAAGCCGTTCTCCGAGGAGCCGTACGGCATCGGCGTCCCGCGCGGGGACAACGCGCTGCGGTTCGCCCTCGACGACGCCATCGCCGCCCACGAGAAGAACGGTGACTGGAAGAAGGCCTACGACGCCACCCTCGGCCTCTCCGGGGTCCCCGCCCCGACGCCGCCCGCCATCGACCGCTACCCGGCGAGCTGACCGGAGGAGCCCCCCGACATGGACGTCCTGACCGACAACTTCTCGCTCTACGCCGAGGGCTTCTTCGGAACCGTCGAACTCACCGTCTATTCATCGGCATTGGCCCTCGTGCTCGGCTTCGTCATGGCCTCCTTCCGGGTCGCGCCGGTGGGCTCCTTCCGGGTCTTCGGCGCGGTCTGGGTCGCCGTCCTGCGCAACACCCCGCTGACCCTGCTCTTCTTCGCGGTCATGCTGGGCCTGCCCCGCTTCGGACTCGTCCTGCCCTTCGAGGTGTTCGCGGTCCTCGCGCTCGGCTGCTACACCTCGGCCTTCATCTGCGAGGTGCTGCGCTCCGGCATCAACACCGTGCCGCGCGGCCAGGGCGAGGCGGCCCGCAGCCTGGGCATGTCCTTCTCCCAGACCCTCGGCGCGGTCGTCCTGCCGCAGGCCTTCCGTACGGTCATCCCGCCCATCGGCTCCACCCTGATCGCCCTCGCCAAGAACTCGGCGATCGCCGGGGCGTTCAGCGTCACCGAACTCCTCGGCACCTACAAGACGTTGAGCGAGCTCGGCTACAACATCGTCTGGACCTTCGTCTGGATCGCCGTCGGATACCTGATCATCACCCTCACCATCAGCGCGATCTTCCACTTCCTGGAGAAGCGCTGGGGAGTCGCCCGATGACCGAGTCCACCGCCCTCTACGACATCCCCGGGCCGCACGCCCGGCGGCGTCACCTCCTCTACGGCATCGCGTCCACCGTCGTGATCCTCGCGCTGGCCGGCTGGTTCCTCTATCTCCTCTTCGACACCGAGCAGTTCACCTCCACCAAGTGGTCGCCCTTCCTCTACGAGGGCATCCAGGAGCTGCTGCTCAAGGGCCTCGGCAACACCCTCAAGGCCTTCGCCTACGCCTCGGTGCTCTCGCTCGCGCTCGGCGCGGTCCTCGCCGCCGGGCGGCTCTCCGAGCACCGCGTGCTGCGGTGGACCTCGACGCTGTTCGTCGAGTTCTTCCGCGCGATGCCCGTCCTCGTGATGATCTTCTTCATCTTCGTGGCGCTGAAGGTGCAGCCGCTGCCCGCGCTCGTCGCCGGACTGACCCTCTACAACGGCTCGGTGCTCGCCGAGGTCTTCCGCACCGGCGTCCACGCCGTCGCGCGCGGCCAGGGCGAGGCCGCGTACGCGCTCGGCATGCGCAAGACACAGGTCATGACGTACGTCCTCGTGCCGCAGGCCGTTCGGGCGATGCTGCCGGCCATCATCAGCCAGCTCGTGGTGGCCCTCAAGGACACCTCGCTCGGCTTCCTCATCACCTACGAGGAGTTCCTCCACGCGGGCAAGCTGATCGCGTCGAACCTCGACTACGACCTGCCGTTCATCCCCGTCGTGCTGGTCATCGCACCGATCTACATCGGGATGTGCATGCTGCTCTCCTGGTTCGCCACCTGGGTGGCGCGCCGAGAGCGCCGCAGCCCGAAGACGAAGGCCGTGGACGTCGCGCCGGCCGACCCCGGGACGCTGCTGCCGGGAGCGCAGTAGCTGCTGTGAAGCCCTGCCCGTCCGGCAGCAGCCGGTGATCACTTCTCCCGCAGCGGTACCGACACGTACGACGGGTCGGCCGAAGGGGAGGAGAAGGTCAGCTGCGCGCCGGTCGGGTTGTGCTCGATGTAGAGCGGGTCGACGGTGTCGACCACCAGGGCGAGGCGGTGTCCGGCCGGTACGTCGTACGCCGTGGAGAACAGCTCCAAGTCGACGGCGAACGGCTTTCCGGGCGTCCTGCCGTGGAAGGTGTACGGGGCGTTGCCGACCAGCTTGCCCACGCCGAGCGGGCCCACGTCGTAGAGGTACGCGACGAGGGTGCCGCTCTCCTTCGTCGAGGTGACCGTGGTGTGGACCTTCGCCGTGCCGCGCACGCGCTGCGGGGTGTCGTACCGCTCGGACTGCCAGACGCCGGCGAAGGCGCGGGGGAGCAGCGGGACGGAGACGGTGGGCGGGGTGCGGAGGAACTGGTCCAGGAGGTTGGTGAGCAGGGTGATGCCGCCGTTGGCGCCGGAGTCGACGTTCGCCCAGACCCGCTGCGTACCGTCGAGGTCGAACTTCCGCTGGTTCGCGTGGACGGACTTCCAGTCGGGGTAGCCCTCGTAGCCTTCGGTGGAGCGGGACTTGAGCTGGACGGGCTGCTCGCGGTCGATGCCGTTGTCGACGCCCTTGAGGTGGTGGTCGAACCAGCGGTGGGCGTTGGTCCAGGTGTCGTTGGGGAGCCCGAAGAGGCCGGTGGCCTCGGCGGTGGCGTGGTCGCCGGGGCGGAACTCCAGCCGCTTGGGGCCGGTGAGCTTCTCGTAGAAGCTCGCGTACTGGTTGGGCGGGAAGATCGTGTCGCCCCAGGCGTTGCCGAGCATGATCGCGGCGCCGTTGGCGTTGATCCGGTCGAGGTAGGTGACCGGGGACCGCTCGCGGCCCCAGGCGATCATCTCGTCCTCCTTGTCGAGGTTCGACGAGAGGAAGTCGCCCAGGATCTCCTTGAGTTCGGGTCCCGGCCGCCCGGTGAGGTAGCCGGCGCCGCCGAGCAGGGCGGCGGCCTGGAGGTGCTGGGTGCGGCCGCTGTAGATGGATTCGATGAGGTCGGCCCAGCCGCTGAGCGCGGCGACGGCCTTGACCCGGGGGTCGTGCGCGGCGGTGAGCAGGCTGATCCCCGCACCGTAGGAGACGCCCGCCATGCCCACGTGGCCGGCGTCGGCCGGGGTGTTCGCGAGGGCCCAGTCGATGACCTTCGAGGCGTCGGCGATGTCCTTCGGTCCAGCGGTCTCGATCTCGCCGCCGGACTGCCAGAAGCCGCGGGAGTTGTAACTCACCACGATGTAACCGGAGTCGGCGAGCTTCTTCGCCTGGGCGAGGTACTCGATCTGCGGCATGGCCCAGCTGGTGGGCAGCACGATCAGGGGGAGCCCGGCCGAGGCGTCGGCGCCCGCGGGGGTGACGACGTTCGCCTTGAGGACGGTGCCGCCCTCCCCGGCGATGTCGACGAAGCGGATGCCGGTGGACGCGGTGTCGGAGGCCTGGGCGGCGGGCGCGAGCCCGAGCGCCGTCCCGGCCACCAGAGCGGCCGAGACGGCGAGGGTCAGGGATGTACGCACGGGGCACTCCTCACAGGGGCACTGTTGGGGGCAGTGAAAGTGACCCGACGGTAACCGGAGCGCTTTACCCGTGGTAACTGGTGGGTAAGTTACGTGCGGGTAACGATTGGCTGGTCGCCCTGGAGGGCGCTGGCCCTCCCGCGTGTCGGGGGACGTGGCGCACCGCTGCAGGAGCCTGCGAAGTTGGGCAGGGCGGTCTTCGGTGTGGCGACTTGTCGCCAGGAGGGCCGTTGCTGTCGATGGCCCGCATTATGGTGGCGCGTGAGGGGGTGGATCGGGGTGATTCGTGCGTACAAGTTCCTGATGCGGCCCACGGTGGGTCAGGCGGCAGCGCTCGGCGAGATGCTGCGTGATCATTGCTCCCTCTACAACGGCGCCTTGCGGGAGCGCCGGGACGCCTACCGGCACGCCTCCAAGACCTCGATCACGTACGGGATACAGTCCGCGCAGCTCAAGGAGATCCGGTCCTTCGATCCGGAGCGGCAGGGCCGCTGGTCGTTCTCGTCGCAGCAGGCCACCCTGCGCCGCCTGGACAAGGCATTTCAGGCGTTCTTCCGGCGCGTTAAGGCCGGTGAGGCGCCGGGATACCCCAGGTTCCGGGGCGTGATGTGGTTCGACACCGTGGACTTCCCGAGGGATGGGGACGGCTGCCGGTGGGACTCCACCCCGCACGACCCCGTCACCCGTGTCCGCCTCCAGGGCGTCGGACATGTCAAGGTGCACCAGCATCGGCCGGTGGTCGGCAAGGTCAGGACCGTGTCGGTTAAGCGCGAAGGTCGACGCTGGTACGTCATCCTGACCGCCCAGCAGGCGCAGCCCGAGCCGCTTCCGGCGACCGGCGGTGTGGTCGGCATCGACCTGGGCATAGCTAACTTCCTCGCCGACTCCGGCGGCGGGTTCGTGCCCAACCCTCGTCACGGGCGGAGGGCCGCCGCGAAGCTCGGCGCCGCGCAGCAGGCCCTCGCCCGATTCCCCCGCGTCCGCCGGGACAAGCGCACCAGGAACCACCGGCGGGCCGTGCAGAAGGTTGCCGACCTCCACCGCAAGGTCCGCCGCCAGCGCCTCGACCATGCACACAAGACGGCGCTTGACCTCGTGCGCCAGCATGACGTCATCGCGCACGAGAACCTCAAGATCCGCAATATGGTCAAGGCCCCGGCGCCCAAGCCGGATCCCGGACGGTCGGGCAGCTTCCTGTCCAACGGGGCCGCAGCGAAGGCCGGACTCAATCACTCGATCTCGGATGCCGGATGGGGGGTGTTCCTGACGATCCTGCACGTCAAGGCTGAAAGCGCCGGACGGGAAGTGATTGCCGTGGACCCCCGCAACACCTCCCGGACCTGCCCCGCATGCGGGCATGTCGCCAAGGAGAACCGGCCCACCCAGGAGAAGTTCCACTGCGTCTCGTGCGGCCACACCGCGCACGCAGACACGGTGGGCGCTCTGAACGTTCTACGGGCCGGGCTGGTCCATCGCAACGCCCGCCAGGGTTAGCGAGAAGCCCCCGGATTCAGCCGGGGGAGGAGTCACGTGCCCCCTGTTCTCCGTGTGATGCACGACGGAGATTCTGGGAGTCGGAGGACCGGCCGGACAAGGCTCGCGAACTGTGCGTTCCGTCCTACGAAAACCGTCTCTGACCTGTCATGATGGAAACGTCTTCACCCCTGACTTGGAGGCGCGGTGCAGCAGTCGAGCGGCGTACCGGACGTCTTCGACCCGCGGATCTACGCCGTAGGGATCCCGCACGACCGCTTCCGCGCCCTGCGCGACCGCGCGCCCGTCGCCCGGCAGGAGGAGCCGGAGATCCTCGGCTGGCCCGCCGGGCCCGGCTTCTGGGCCGTCACGCGGCACGCCGACGTCGTCCGGGTCCTCAAGGACTCCGGCACGTACTCCTCCGCCCTCGGCGCCACCCAGATCCGGGACCCCGACCCCGCCGACCTGCCGTTCATCCGGCGCATGATGCTCAATCAGGACCCGCCGGAGCACGTCAGGTTGCGGCGACTCGTCAGCCGGGCCTTCACCCCCGCGCGCATCGAGCGGTTCGCCGCCACCGCGCGCGAGCGGGCCCGGAAGCTCCTCGCCGAAGCGGTCGCGGCCGCGGCCGGCGGCGAGGTGGACCTCGTCCGTACCGTCACCGACGACTACGCCCTGCTCAACCTCACCGACCTGCTCGGCGTGCCCGCGGGCGACCGGGGGCTGCTGCACGCCTGGACCGAGCGCGTCATCGCCTACCAGGACCCCGACGAGCCGCCCGTCCTCGACGCCGACGGGCGACCCGTCAATCCCCGGTCGCCCGCGATGCTCGCCGAGATGTTCGGCTACGCGCAGGAACTCGCCGTATACAAGCGCGCACACCCCGCCGACGACGTGATGACCTCGCTCGCCACCTCCGAACTCGCCGACGCCGAGCTGGAGATGTTCTTCTTCCTGCTGACCGTCGCCGGCAACGACACCGTCCGCAGCGCCGCCCCCGGCGGTCTCCTCGCCCTCGCCGAACACCCCGGGGAGCAGCGGAGGTGGTGGAGCGGCAGCGTCGCGGCGGACACGGCCGTCGACGAACTGCTGCGCGTGCACCCGCCCGTGCTGTCGTTCCGCCGCACGGCGGCCCGGGACACCGAGCTGGCCGGGCAGACGATCCGGGCGGGCGACAAGGTCGTCGTCTTCCACGCCTCCGCCAACCACGACGAGCGCGTCTTCCCTGCCCCCCACCGCCTCGACCTCGGCCGCACCCCGAACCCGCACGTCTCCTTCGGCGACGGCCCCCACGTCTGCCTCGGCGCCCACTTCGCCCGGCTTCAGCTCCGGGTGCTGTACGAGGAGGTGCGCGAGGCCTGCGGCGGCCTCGCGCCCGCCGGCCCGCCCCGGCGCCTCGTCTCCAACTTCATCAACGGCGTCAAGACGCTGCCGGTGCGGCTGCGGGAGCCGTCCGCGCCTCCCGCGTGACATCGGCCACCAGCTCCACCACATCGGGGCCGTACGCCTGAGAGTTGACCACCTTGAGGAGCAGCACGAACGACCCCGAACGGTGGGAGCGCGCGAGCGACTCGTAGTGGCGCGCGAGATAGCGGGTCGCCGCCTGGTTGGTGATGGCCCGCTGGCCGCAGAAGAGGAAGACCGGCCGGCCGCCCTCGCCCGCCGTGAGCCGGGCCAGGATCACGTACTCGGATATGCCCACCTCCGAGACGTAGCGCTCCGAGCCGATCTGGAACATGCCCCGGACCGGGCTCGGCTCCACCTCGACGTTGACCACCACGCCCGGCAGGAGAGTGGCCAGATGGGCGTCCATCCGCCGGTTCGAATAGGGGCCGCCGACGCAGAACTCGGTCCGGTCCCCGAACCCCTGGTGCGTCTGGTCGTGGCTGAGTATCCGGGCCTGCGCCCCGCAGTCCTTGATGAGCGCGGAGAGTTCGAGCAGCGCGAACACGTCGAAGCGGTGCACCGCACGCTCCCCGCCCGACTCCCTGTTCACCACGAGCAGGCACTCCGAGTTCCCCGGCAGCCCGAAGAACGCCTGCTTGCGGCGGAGCCTGCGCCGCCACAGATACGTGCGGCCCAGCCAGCCGAAGGAGGCGCTCACCCCGGTGGCCAGGACCCCGAGCACGATGTTGCGCACGTCTTCGTTCATGGGCGCGCATGTTATCGGCGATCCGGACTTCGTTCGAGGCGGTCCTGACGGGAGGTGCGAACGGAAGTTACGCTGCGCGGACGGTTGTTGACTGGAGGTTGCGCATGCGTCGATCCGCCGCTCGGAAGGTCTCCGCTCTCGCTGTCGCGGCGACGGTCCTCTCGGTGGGCGCCGCCGCGCCACCCGCGGCCCCTCCCGGCGCCCCGCCGGGGCCGGTCAAGGAGCCCGTCGCCGTCGGCTACGGCGGAGCGGTCGCCAGCGTCGACGCCGACGCCTCGGCCGCCGGCATCGAGGTGCTCCGCAAGGGCGGCAACGCCGTGGACGCGGCCGTCGCCGTCGCGGCGGCCCTCGGCGTCACCGAGCCCTACTCCGCGGGGATCGGGGGCGGCGGCTACTTCGTCTACTACGACGCCAAGAGCCGTACGGTCCACACCGTCGACGGGCGCGAGACCGCGCCCCGCTCCGCCGACACGAACCTCTTCGTGGAGAACGGCAAGCCGATCCCCTTCGAGGAGGGCATGACCAGCGGCCTCGGCGTCGGCACCCCCGGCACCCCGGCGACCTGGAAGACCGCCCTCGACGCCTGGGGCAGCAAGCGCCTCGCCACCCTCCTCGAACCTGCCGAGCGGCTCGCCCGCGACGGATTCACCGTCGACCCCACCTTCCGCGCGCAGACCGCCGCCAACGAGGCCCGGTTCCGCGACTTCCCGGACACCTCCTCGCTCTTCCTGCCCGGCGGCCAACTGCCGGTCGTCGGGACGGTGTTCAAGAACCCCGACCTGGCCCGTACGTACGAGACGCTCGGCCGCGAGGGCGTCGGCGCCCTCTACCGGGGGCCGCTCGCCCGGGACATCGTCGACACCGTCCGCACGCCCCCGGTCCGCGAGGGCGCCACCCGGAAGGTCCGCTCCGGCGACCTGACGGAGCGTGACCTCGCCGCGTACCGCACCGAGTTCCGCAAGCCCACGAAGGTCGCGTACCGCGGGCTCGACGTCTACGGCATGGCCCCGTCCTCCTCCGGCGGCACGAGCGTCGGCGAGGCGCTCAACATCCTGGAGGGCACCGACCTCTCCGCCGCCACCCGGGCCGGCTATCTGCACCGCTTCATCGAGGCCAGCCGGATCGCCTTCGCCGACCGGGGCCGCTGGGTCGGCGACCCCGCCTTCGAGTCCGTCCCCACCCGCGGGCTGCTCTCCCAGCGGTACGCCGACTCCCGCGCCTGCCTGATCCGCGACGACGCCGTCCTGACCAGCCCGCTCGCGCCCGGCGACCCCCGCGACCCGGCGCCCTGCGCGAGCGGCGGGACCGCGGCCCCGACCACGTACGAGGGCGAGAACACCACCCACCTGACGGCCGCCGACAAGTGGGGCAACGTCGTCGCCTACACCCTGACCATCGAGTCCACCGGCGGCAGCGGCATCACCGTGCCCGGCCGGGGCTTCCTGCTCAACAACGAGCTGACCGACTTCTCCTTCGCCCCCGCGAACCCGGCCGTGCACGACCCGAACCTGCCCGGCCCCGGCAAGCGCCCGCGCTCCTCGATCTCCCCGACGATCGTCCTCGACCGGCACGACCGGCCCGTCCTCGCCCTCGGCTCGCCGGGCGGTGCGACCATCATCACGACGGTCCTCCAGACCCTCACCGGGGTCGTCGACCGGGGCCTGCCGCTCGTCGACGCGATCGCCGCGCCCCGCGCCAGCCAGCGCAACCAGGCCACCACCGAGCTCGAACCCGGCCTGTGGAACAGCCCGCTGAGGGCGGAGCTGGAGGGGATCGGGCACGGCTTCCGGCAGAACCCGGAGATCGGCGCGGCCACGGGCGTGCAGCGCCTGCCCGACGGCCGCTGGGTGGCCGCCGCGGAGACGGTCCGCAGGGGCGGCGGCTCGGCGATGGTCGTCCGACCGGCGGGACGGTAGCGGGCGCCATGTCGATCCCGGCGGACCGGTAGCGGGCCTCCGGGGTCCACAGGGCCTCCGGGGCCTACAGGCCTACAGGGCCGTGAGCACGCGCGGGCCGTCGTCCGTGATCGCGACCGTGTGCTCGGCGTGGGACGCGCGCGAGCCGTCGAGCGTACGGATCGTCCAGCCGTCCCGCGCCGTGTAGTGGTCGTCCGTGCCGCCGCCGATCAGCATCGGCTCGATCGCGAGCACCATCCCGTGCCGCAGCTTCATGCCCCGGCCCGGGCGTCCCTCGTTGGGGACGCCCGGGTCCTCGTGCATGGTGCGGCCGATGCCGTGGCCGCCGAAGCCGTCCGGGATGCCGTAGCCCGCGGCGCGGCAGACCCGGCCGATCGCGTGCGCGATGTCGCCGATGCGGTTGCCGACGACGGCCGCCGCGATCCCCGCCTCCAGGGCCTCCTCCGCCGCGGCGATCAGCCGCGTGTCCTCCGGCCGGGCCCGGCCGACCGTGAAGCTGACGGCCGCGTCGCCCGCCCAGCCGTTCAGGAGCGCTCCGCAGTCGACGGAGACCAGGTCGCCGTCGGCGAGCCGGGTCCCGTCGGGGATGCCGTGCACGATCGCGTCGTTCACGGAGAGGCACACGACCGCCGGGAAGGGCACCGGCGCCCACTCCGGGTGGTAGTCGAGGAAGGGCGAACCGGCGCCCGCCTCCGCCAGGACCTCACGGGCGGCCCGGTCCAGTTCGGTCAGGGCGACGCCCGGCGCGGCCTTCTCCCGCGCGGCCGCGAGGGCCCGGGCCACCACGCGTCCCGCCTCGCGCATCGCCGCCAGGGATTCGTTCGTCTTGATCTCCACCATGCCAATTACTATACCGGTATTAGAATGGCGGCATGGTGCGCACACCCCTGACCCCCGAAGAGCGCGAGCGTGGCGAGCGCCTGGGCCTCCTCCTGCGCTCGGCGCGCGGCGAGCGGTCCATGGTCGAGATCGCGGCCGCGGCCGGCCTGTCCGCCGAGACCCTCCGCAAGATCGAGACGGGCCGGGCCCCGACCCCGGCCTTCTTCACCGTCGCGGCCCTCGCCGGTGTCCTCGACCTCTCCATGGACGAACTCGTGGTGCTCTGCGCACCGGCCCCGGTCTGACGGCCCAGCCGCTCACACCGACACGGCCAGCTGCACCCGGCTGTGACGCGGGCGCTCGATCTCGTCCAGGAGCGCGAGCGCCAGATCGGCGTGCCCGATGCGGCCGGGTCCCTCGATCACCGTGCCCACGGCCGTCCGGTACGCGCCGGTCCGCTCCGCCTCCGCGTTCAGGTCCAGCGGCGGGACGACCATCAGCCAGTCGAGCCCCGGCCCCGCCTCGGCCGTGAGCAGCTCGAACTCGGCGACGTGTCCCTGGGCGAAGGCGCGCCACTCCGCCGGGAACTCGGGCGCGTCCATGATCCGTACCCCCGGCGCGGTCTCCAGGGTCGTGGCGATCCCGAGGGTGAGCAGCCGCCGCACCCCGGCCTCCGCGAGGCCCGCGACCAGGGCCTTGGCCGCCGCCGTGAAGTACTCCTCCGAGGGCAGGTCCAGGCGGACGGTCGCGTTCACCGCCGCGTCGTGCCCGGCCGCGAGGGCGGCCACCGAGGCCGCGTCCGTCGCGTCTCCCCGTACGAGCTCGACGCCCGCGCCCTCCAGGTCGCGGTACGCGGCCGGGTCGCGGACCACGGCCGTCACCCGGTGGCCCCGGGCCACCGCCTCCGCCACGGCCGCCCGGCCGACCCGCCCGCCGGCACCGAAGACCACGATGCGCAGGCCGGCGTGGTCGTTGCTGTCGTTCTTGCTGTCGAGGTCGATGTCGATGTCGATGTCGCTGGTGTCGATGTCCATGACCGGACCGTAGAACGGGGGTCCCTGGTTACTTCAACGGTACTGGGCTAGCGTCGACGGCATGATCGAGCAGTCGTCCCCGCAGCCGCTGAACCAGTCCCTCTTCGACGACCCCGACTGCGGCGGAAGCGCCGCCCGACCCATCCGCGTCGGCGGCAAGTGGACGGCGATGGTGCTGCGTTGCCTGGAGGACGGGACACCCCGGCGCTTCACCGAACTGCGCATCCCGCTGCACTGGATCACCCCCAAGGTCCTCACCGAGACCCTCCGCGCCATGGAGCGCGACGGCTTCCTCACCCGCACCGTCCACGACGAGAACCCGCCCCGCGTCGAGTACGCCCTCACCGCCCTCGGCCGGTCCCTCATCGAGCCGCTCGACACGGCCTGCGACTGGGCCCGCGCCCACGCTCCCGCCATCACCGAGGCCCGCGCCTCGTACGAGCAGGCCGGCCCCGTGGCGTAGTACCGGATGCGGGTCCGGACGGCCTGGGCGACCGTGGACCCGTGCACCTTCGTCAGACGCGCTTCCTCGCCGCCCTCCTGGGCCCGCTGCTGCTGCTCGGCGCGGCGGCCTGCGGCGCCGACGACCCGGCCGCCGGGGCCGTCGACCCGCCCCGGTCCGTGGCGCCGGAGAAGTTCCGGCACCCCGGGGTCCTCGTCGGCGGCGCCCAGCTGGCGGCGGTACGCAGCCGCGTCGCCGCGGGGGAGGAGCCCTGGGCATCCGCGTACAAGGCGATGGGCGAGAGCGCGTACGCGGCCCTCGACTACACCCCCCACCCCGCGAAGGTCGTCGCCTGCGCGTCCAACGCCGGGACCGACGCCTGCGTCGCCGAACGCGAGGACGCCATCGCCGCCTACACGCACGCCCTCATGTGGTCGGTGTCCGGCGAGGCCGCGCACGCCGACAAGGCCGTCGAGATCATGGACGCCTGGTCGAAGACGGTGAAGGAGCACACCCGCGACGACGCCGACCTGCAGACCGCCTGGTCCGGCTCCTCCTGGGCGCGCGCCGCCGAGATCGTGCACGCCGGATACCCGGCCTGGGGTGCGCCCGCCGTCCAGCGGTTCAAGTGGATGCTGCGCAAGGCCTACCTGCCCGACGTCACCTCCCAAGTGCCCGACTTCAACGGCAATTGGGAGCTGGCGATGACCGACGCCGCCATCGGCATGGCGGTCTTCCTGGAGGACCGCGCGGTCTTCGAGGAAGCGGTACGGCGCTACCGGGCCCGCGTCCCCGCGTACTTCTACCTCTCCTCCGACGGCGCCCTGCCGAAGGCCCCGCCCGGCGGCACCATCGACACCGCCGACGAGCTGGCCACGTACTGGTTCGGGCAGCGCACCTACGCCGACGGGCTCGGACAGGAGACCTGCCGGAACTTCATGCACATCGGGTACTCGCTGGCCGCCACCGCCCACATCGCCGAGACCGCCTGGCACCAGGGCCTCGACCTCTACGGCGAGGAGGCCGAACGGCTGGGCGCCGCACTGGAGTTCCACGCCCGCTACCAGCTCGGCGAGACCCCGCCGAAGTGGCTCTGCGGCGGGAAGGTCGAGCGGACCATGGGCCCGGACGTCGAGGTCGCGCTCAACCACCTCGAAGGCCGGATGGGCATGAAGCTCCCGCAGACCGAGAAGCTCGCCCGGAGCCAGCGGCCGAGCGGCACCGACGACCTCTTCGTCGCCTGGGAGACCCTCACCCACGCCGCCAACCCGACCCCCGCCTGACACCCCCTAGGCTCCGGAGCATGATTCCCGAGGAACTGCGGCGCGGCCGCTACGTCAGCCTGACCACCTTCCGCAAGAACGGCACGGGGGTCGCGACGCCCGTCTGGTACGCGGTGGAGGGCTCCGAGCTGTACGCCTGGACCCGCACCGACTCCTGGAAGGTCAAGCGGCTGCGGAACGACCCGCGGGTCGAGGTCGCCGTCTGCGACCTGCGCGGCAACGTCCCCGAGGGCGCCACGCGCCACCCCGGACAGGGCCGGCTGGTCGAGGGAGAGGAGCTGCGCCGCATCCGGAGCCTGCTCTCGCGCAAGTACACCTGGCAGTACTGGCTCACCGACGTCCCGGCCATGATCGTCCGGCTCGGCAAGCGCCCGCACACCGGAATCGTCGTCCGCTTCGGTGCGTCCGAGGAGTGAGGCGACGCCCGCCCGAAAACGGACCGTAGTCGTCCCGTAACACGACTGCGGTCCAATACCCGCGGACCGAAAGGTTCCAGTCGACGGCGGGGCAGGTGCGGATCGCATGACGGTGTATCAACTCCCGGTGGAAGTCACGGCCTTCGCGCGCTGGCTGACGGAGCTCGCGGGCCGTCTCCGGCCGGACGCCGGCTGGTACGGGGTCTTCGCCGCACGCGACCCGGAAGGGCTGCGCGCCTGCTTCGACGGCGCGGAGATCCTGCCCTGGGACGTCGTCGAGTCACTGCTCCAGGACGCCGGGGAGCCCGCCGACGGCCCGCTCGCCGACCGGGCCCGCGCGCTGTACGCGGCGGCGGCCGCCGCCCACGACCGCCGCCCCGGAGGCGCCGGCGCGCTCGCCGAACGCCGGGACCTGATGGAGCGGGAACGCCGGTACGCCGAGTCGCGCGCCCGCGAGCTGGGGGAGCGGCTCCGCGCCGCCACGGGGGAGGCGGAGGCGGCCGGCCTGGAGAGCGACCTCGCCTGGATCCGGGACGACCACGCCAGGGCCGCGGCCCGCGTCACCGAACTCACCACGCGCCTGGGCCGCGTCGAAGGGCACGCGAGGGCGGAGCAGGTGCCGGTCGCCGCCCCGGCATGGGCCCAGGATCACGCTGAGGCTCCCGCCCGGACACCGGCTCCCGTACGGTCCCCGGCCCCGGCCGCCGCCGCCCGGCCCGCGAAGACCCGCCCCCGTGGCGCCCGGTATGCCTGGCTGGAGGAGAGCGCCGAGGAGCGGGCGCCGGTGGCCGTTCCCGTACTGCCGACCGGGGGAGCGGCGCCCCGGGGCGCCAGGTTCGGCGGCGGTGGCGACAGCGCCGAGGCGGCCGGCCCGGCCCGGGTCGCCGAGGCGGCGGACCCCGCGGAGGCCGCCCGCGCAGCGGCCAACGCGGTCTACGCCCTCCAGCGGCTGCGCGCCCAGGGCCGCAGCGGCGAGGCGCACGTCCTGCTCTGCGAAGCGCTCAACGGCCCGCCGGACCGGCTGCCCGCCCTCGCGGCGGAGCTGCACCGGGCCGGCCTCGGCGCCGACTGGTCCACCCTGCTCTGGGAGGCGGCCTCGCTGCCGCCCGGCCGGCTCGCCGCCGTCGCCGGGGTCCTCGCCGACGGGGGCCGGGCCGCCGACTGCGACCAGCTCCTCCGCCAGGGCGTGGCCCGCCCCGTGGAGGAGCTCGCCGGGGCGTGCGCCGCCCTGCACGCCGAGGACCACCACCGCGAGGCGCACGCGCTGCTCACCGCCTTCGTCCGGGTCCGGGCCCCCGAGGACGCCGCCCGCCTCGCGGGCGCGGACCCGCGCGGTCTCGTCCCCCAGCTCCTCGATGCGGCCCGCGCGGTCTCCGACGCGCGCGAGCGCGACCTCCTCCACGCCCTCCGCGTGGCGGGCCTCGCGGGGGCCTGAGGCCCCTCCGGCAGCCCTGTCCCGGGCACGTGTCGCTACTTGCGGGTACGTGTCGGTACGTGTCCGACGTGGACCACTCGGGTATGAAACATGATCGACGCCGCCGCTTCGCGACGGTGGTCTTGCTCCGGGGTGTGACGGGGCTTACGTTCTCCTCCTACGCCCCGTGTCTACGGGCGTAGAGGCTCTCTGACGCCGTGCCGAAGGAGCAGCTCATGACCGACGTCGTACGCGCCGCGCTCGTCCAGGCGACCTGGACCGGCGACACCGAATCCATGATCGCCAAACACGAGGAGCACGCCCGGGAGGCCGCCCGGCAGGGTGCCAAGGTGATCGGGTTCCAGGAGGTGTTCAACGCCCCCTACTTCTGTCAGGTCCAGGAGCCCGAGCACTACCGCTGGGCCGAACCCGTCCCCGACGGCCCCACCGTCCGGCGGATGTGCGACCTCGCCCGGGAGACCGGGATGGTGATCGTCGTCCCCGTCTTCGAGGTCGAGGGCGAGGGCTTCTACTACAACACCGCCGCCGTCATCGACGCCGACGGCACCTACCTCGGCAAGTACCGCAAGCACCACATCCCGCAGGTCAAGGGCTTCTGGGAGAAGTACTACTTCCGCCCGGGCAACGCCGGCTGGCCGGTCTTCGACACGGCGGTCGGCAGGGTCGGCGTCTACATCTGCTACGACCGCCACTTCCCCGAGGGCTGGCGCCAACTGGGCCTCAACGGCGCACAGTTGGTCTACAACCCCTCGGCCACCTCGCGCGGCCTGTCCTCCTACCTCTGGCAGCTGGAGCAGCCCGCGGCCGCCGTCGCCAACGAGTACTTCGTCGCCGCGATCAACCGCGTCGGCCAGGAGGAGTACGGCGACAACGACTTCTACGGCACCAGCTACTTCGTCGACCCGCGCGGACAGTTCGTCGGCGAGGTCGCCTCCGACAAGAGCGAGGAACTCGTCGTCCGCGACCTCGACTTCGGCCTCATCGAGCAGGTGCGGCAGCAGTGGGCCTTCTACCGGGACCGCCGCCCCGACGCGTACGACGGGCTGGTGCAGCCGTGAGCAGTCTGTACGACCGGCACAAGGCCGTCATCCCCGACTGGGTCGCCCTCTACTACCGCGACCCCATCGAGATCACCCACGGCGAGGGCCGCCACGTCTGGGACGCCGACGGGCGCAAGTACCTCGACTTCTTCGGCGGCATCCTCACCACGATGACCGCCCACGCCCTGCCCGAGGTCACCAAGGCCGTCGCCGAGCAGGCCGGGCGGATCATCCACTCCTCGACGCTCTACCTCAACCGGCCCATGGTGGAGCTCGCCGAGCGGATCGCCGGCCTCTCCGGCATCCCCGACGCCCGCGTCTTCTTCACCACCTCCGGCACCGAGGCCAACGACACGGCCCTGCTCCTGGCCACCGCGTACCGCCGCTCGAACCAGATCCTGGCGATGCGCAACAGCTACCACGGCCGCTCCTTCACGACCGTCGGCATCACCGGCAACCGCTCCTGGTCGCCCACCGGCCTCTCCCCGCTCCAGACGCTGTACGTGCACGGCGGCGTCCGCAACCGCGGCCCCTACGCCCAGTACACCGACGAGCGGTTCTTCGAGGCCTGCGTCGCCGACCTCGAAGACCTCCTCGGCCACACCCGGGACGTCGCCGCCCTCATCGCCGAGCCCGTCCAGGGCGTCGGCGGCTTCACCTCCCCGCCGGACGGCCTGTACGCCGCCTTCCGGCGCGTCCTCGACCGGCACGGCATCCTCTGGATCGCCGACGAGGTGCAGACCGGCTGGGGCCGCACCGGCGACCACTTCTGGGGCTGGCAGGCCCACGGCCAGGCCGGACCGCCCGACATCCTCACCTTCGCGAAGGGCATCGGGAACGGCATGTCCGTCGGCGGGGTCGTCGCCCGCGCCGAGATCATGAACTGCCTCGACGCCAACTCCATCTCCACCTTCGGCGGTTCACCGGTCACCATGGCCGCGGGCCTCGCCAACCTCTCCTACCTCCTGGAGCACGACCTCCAGGGCAACGCCCGCCGCGTCGGCGGCCTCCTCATCGAACGCGTGCGGGCCGCCGCCGCCGGAGTGGAAGCCGTACGGGAGGTGCGCGGCCGCGGCCTGATGATCGGCATCGAACTCACCGAGCCCGGCACCGACCGCGCCAACCCGGACGCGGCCTCCGCCGTCCTGGAGGCGGCCCGGGAGAACGGCCTGCTCATCGGCAAGGGCGGCGGACACAACACCAGCGCCCTACGGATCGCCCCGCCGCTCTCGCTCACCGTCGCCGAGGCCGAGGAAGGCGCCGCGATCCTCGAAGAGGCCCTCAGAGCCCTGTAGTTCACCCTTACTCACGCAGGAGAGTCCCGTGAGCACCCGTACCCTCATCCGGGGCGGTCTCGTCGTCACCGCCGCAGACGAGATCCACGCCGACGTGCTGATCGAGGACGGCCGGATCGCCGCCCTCGCCGCCCACGGCTCGGACGTGGCCGCCGGCTGGACCGCCGACCGGACCATCGACGCCACCGACCGCTACGTGCTGCCCGGCGGCGTCGACGCCCACACCCATATGGAGCTGCCCTTCGGTGGCACCGCAGCCTCCGACACCTTCGAGACCGGCACCCGCGCCGCCGCCTGGGGCGGCACCACCACGATCGTCGACTTCGCCGTCCAGACCGTCGGGCAGAGCCTGCGCGAGGGACTCGACACCTGGTACGCCAAGGCCGACGGCAACTGCGCGATCGACTACGGCTTCCACATGATCCTCTCCGACGTCAACGAGCACACGCTCAAGGAGATGGACCGGCTCGTCCAGGAGGGCGTGAGCTCGTTCAAGCTCTTCATGGCGTACCCGGGGGTCTTCTACTCGGACGACGGCCGGATCCTGCGGGCGATGCAGCGCTCCGCCGACAACGGCGGGCTGATCATGATGCACGCCGAGAACGGCATCGCCATCGACGTCCTCGTCGAGCAGGCCCTGGCCCGCGGGGAGACCGACCCGCGCTACCACGGGGAGGTCCGCAAGGTCCTCCTGGAGGCCGAGGCCACCCACCGCGCGATCCAGCTCGCCCGGGTCGCCGGGGCGCCCCTCTACGTCGTCCACGTCTCCGCCGAGGAGGCGGTCGCCGAGATCGCCGCCGCCCGCGACAAGGGGCTGCCCGTCTTCGGCGAGACCTGCCCCCAGTACCTCTTCCTCTCCACCGACAACCTCGCGGAGCCCGACTTCGAGGGCGCCAAGTACGTCTGCTCCACGCCGCTCCGCCCCAAGGAGCACCAGGCGGCGCTCTGGCGCGGGCTGCGGACCAACGACCTCCAGGTGGTCTCCACCGACCACTGCCCCTTCTGCTTCACGGGACAGAAGGACCTGGGCCGCGGCGACTTCTCCAAGATCCCCAACGGCCTGCCCGGGGTGGAGAACCGCATGGACCTCCTCCACCAGGCGGTCGTCGAGGGGCACATCTCCCGGCGCCGCTGGATCGAGATCGCCTGCGCGACCCCGGCCCGGATGTTCGGCCTCTACCCGCAGAAGGGCACGATCGCGCCCGGGGCGGACGCCGACGTCGTCATCTACGACCCGAACGCCCGCCAGACGCTCTCCGCGGCCACCCACCACATGAACGTCGACTACTCCGCGTACGAGGGGAAGGCGATCACCGGCCAGGTGGAGACCGTCCTCTCGCGCGGCGAACTCGTCATCGACCAGCGGAAGTTCACCGGCCGCGCCGGACACGGCGCCTTCACTCCCCGCTCCACCTGTCAGTACCTGAACTGAACCCCGAACCAGGAGGTCCCCGCGTGGACTTCGGACTCGTCCTGCAGACCGACCCGCCCGCCTCGCAGGTCGTCGGACTGATGCGCCGGGCGGAGCGGAACGGCTTCCGCTACGGCTGGACCTTCGACTCCGCCGTGCTGTGGCAGGAACCCTTCGTCATCTACAGCCAGATCCTCGCCAACACCACCAAGCTGCACGTCGGCACGATGGTGACCAACCCCGGCACCCGCACCTGGGAGGTCACTGCCTCCACCTTCGCGACCCTCAACGACATGTACGGCAACCGGACCGTCTGCGGCATCGGTCGCGGCGACTCCGCGATGCGCGTGGCCGGCCGCAAACCCAACACCCTCGCCCGCCTCGGCGAGGCCATCGACGTCATCCGCGACCTCGCCGAGGGCCGCGAGGCGCAGGTCGACGGCAACCCGATCCACATCCCGTGGATCAAGAACGGCAAGCTGCCCGTCTGGATGGCCGCCTACGGCCCCAGGGCCCTCGCCCTGGCCGGAGAGAAGGCCGACGGCTTCATCCTCCAGCTCGCCGACCCGTTCCTGACGGAGTGGATGGTCAAGGCGGTGCGGCAGGCCGCCCAGGACGCGGGCCGTGACCCCGACGCCCTCACCATCTGCGTCGCCGCCCCCGCGTACGTCACGGCGGACGACTCGCCCGAGGCCCTGGCGCACGCCCGCGACCAGTGCCGCTGGTTCGGCGGCATGGTCGGCAACCACGTCGCCGACCTGGTGTCCAAGTACGGCGAGCACTCCTCCATGGTCCCCGAGGAGCTCACCGCGTACATCAAGGACCGGCAGGGCTACGACTACTCCCACCACGGCCGCGCCGACAACCCCGACACCGCCTTCGTCCCCGACGAGATCGTCGACCGCTTCTGCCTCCTGGGCCCCGCCGAGGCCCACATCGAGAAGCTCCGCCACCTCAAGAGCCTGGGCGTCGACCAGTTCGCCGTCTACGACATGCACGACAACAGGGAGGGCACGATCGACGCCTACGGCTCCGACATCATCCCGTTGTTCCGCTGAGCGGTGCCCGGAGAGTTGTTGGGACGGGCGTGGCCAGGGCCGGTCGTAGTGTCGGCCCGGGCCTCGATCGTGGCCTTCGGGAGCGGGCTTCGGCAAGGCATCGTGATCTCAGGCCGGGTGTCCCGGTGAGAGGTCCGCGACGTCGCTGAATCGGAGCAGGGGCGGCCTTACGGGGCCGGGCGGGCTCTGCGCGACGGGGGCCAGCAGGAAGCCCACGTGGTCTCCTCCGTCGACGGTTCCCCGTACCCGGCCCACGAGCCAGGCGCAGGAGTCCTCCAATACCGGCGCTCCGCCCTCTCCCGGTCGCCAGGCCACCCGGCCGAACTTGTCGATGTCGTCGCCGGTCCGCCCTCCGAACAGCTCGGCGACCTGCGTCTGGTCGCGGCGCAGGGCATGGACGGCGAGGTGGGACGCGCGGCTTGCGATGCGATAGGTGCGGTTGGCGGTGGAGAGCCACACCATGAACCGGGGCGGGTCGATCGAGCACTGTGACGCGAAGCCCACCAGACAGCCGCCCTGCTCGCCGTCGGCCGCCGCCGTGACGGCGTACATCGGGAAGTCCAGTACGTCGGTGAAGCCGTCGAGGCCGGCCACGGTCAGCTCCTCGGGGTCGCGGGCGGGGTCGGGGATGGGGGCAGGGGGCTGCGGAGAGCGGAGTGCCCTGCCGACCACGCTGCGCGAATGTGGGCTCCGAGCCGGTTCTCCAGCAGGACCGTCGCCGCACACCCGAAGGCGATGTCCGCCTCCAGTTCGGGCTCGTCGGCGAGGAGACCGCCGATGACCTCACGCCGTACGACCTGTTCGTGGACGGCGTCCGCTTCGACGTGCTCGTCGTAGAAGCGTTCGGCGGCGGGCCCCGCACCACAGCGCCGCATGGCGTTGGCGAGCCTTCGGGCGCCGGGCGGGGAGGTGACCTCGACGCAGGCGAAGTGGCCGACCAGCGCGCCGCGCAGAGCCCGGTGCAGTCCGAAGAGGGACATGAGGTTGACGGTGGCGAGCAGCTCGGCGGGCGCGTGGTCCAGGTAGTGGCCGTAGGCCGGGTCGAGGCCGAGGTCGGTCATGAGGGCGGCGAAGAGCCGGGCGTGAATGCGTTCGGGGTGACCAGCGCCGAATTCGTCGTACTCGACAGCCACCATCGCGGCCTTGGCCCGGCCGGTCAGCCGCGGGATGACCCAGGCATGCGGGTCCGCCTCTTTGAGGTGGTACAGGGAGCGCAGAGCCGCGTACTCGCGCAACTGCCACAGCTCGCCTTCGCTTTCCAGATGGTGGCTGACGCTGTCGGCCGGATCCACCTGCTCGACGAGGAGCGGGGCGAAGGCCTCCTCGACGGTTCGGGGCGCACCGGCGAGCGCGGTACGCAGCGCGTGGAGGAACAGGGTTTCCGCCTCCCGTCGCAGACGCAGCAGGTCCGGGTCCCATTCGCGTGCGTCGTCGACGCCTTCGAAGCCTCGGTAGTGGAGTTCGTACAGCAGGTACAGCGCGAGCTGGAGGTCCTCCCCCCAGGGATCCGCTCTTCGGATGCTGGCCTCGGTGTACGCGGGCGGCCGGCCGGCGCGAAGAGCCCTCTCCACGGCGCCCGACAGGTCACCCCGCGCTGCGACGAGGCGGGGGCCGGATTCCGTGACGCTCGTGCTGGGCGGGGTCATGTGAGGCTCCTGTCCTGGGACGGCGCTACGGCTCGTTCCCGGCGGCGGTGGCTCGTGTCGCACCAGGGATACGCATGGCTGCGGCGACACGTGCACAGCGCGACCACGAACCGATCGGATCGGGCGAGGGTCCCGTCGTCCAGCACCACCTCCACCGGGCCCTCGATCAGGATCGGGCCCTGCGGGTCGATGGCCACCCGGCGTGCGGGGCACGATGGGGGCGAGGGGGTAGGGGTGGCCGGCGGGGTCACGCCGTCAGGGGTGCTCGGCACGGATGATCACCAGCTCTTCGCGCTCGTCGCCGTCGTCCGCGAGGCCCTGCTTCCGCAGCCAGGTCCGCCGCGCACGCAGTACCGGACCCCAGGGGACGGAGGCCCGTGCCGTCACCTCGGCGGAGAGGCCGCCCGCTTCCAGACGGGCCACGGTGGCCGGTGGACCGCACATCCCGGAGTGCACCATCAGCAGGACGCCACCGGGTCGCAGCAAGGCCGGCGCGCACGCGCAGACGCGGTCGATGACCGCCCGCCCGTCGGGGCCCGCGTCCCAGGCACGGGCGGCGCCGCGCGCCGACGGCCGGGGCTGTGCCGAGGGCACGTAGGGAGGGTTGGTGAGGACGACGTCGAAGCGTCGGCCCCGGGTCCGGGCAGCGAAGTCGCCGTGCGTCACTCTCAGTGGCAGTCGCTGCCGGAAGGCGTTCAGGCAGGTCGCGATGACCGCGGGCCACGAGACGTCGACGGCTTCGACCCGGGCCCCGGTACGCGCCGCGGCCAGCGCGAGAGCACCCGTTCCGGTGCCGATGTCCAGCACGTCGGTGTCCGCGTCCACCCGTTCGCGGGAGAGGGCCTCCGCGAGGAGCCACGTGTCGGCCTGCGGGCGGTACACGCCGGGCAGGGCGATGAGCCGCCTGGGAAGCGTGCCGAAGGCCAGACCCGTACTTGGCACCGGGGCTCCTTCCAGCCGGAACACGGCTCCATTGTGGCGCGAGGCCGCCTCGTCCGCCGCTCGACGCATCCGGGCGACCGGGCCGCGGGACGGCAGGCTGTGGCGAGAGGCGGCAGAGGAAGGGGTTGTCGGTGCCCGGAGGCGTCAGGAATACGCGACCTTCACCACGGCATCACCGTTCGAGGCGGCTGCCGCGTAGAAGGAGGCGACGTCACGGAGTACGGTCGCCAGGTAGCGCGCGAACCTCTCCTCGATGTCGCTTCCGTACACCGATTCCATCGCGGCCAGACTCTCGTTCACCTGACGCCACGGATCGACTGCTCCGAGGTGCTCCGCCACCCCGCGTACGTCCTCAGGCGCCAGAACGACCAGGACCTCTGTTTCGGTGCGCCCCAGCAGTGCGCCTCCGAGGACGGGCTGATATCCGGCATCGCGGGTGTCCTCCGCCCCTCCCGTGAATGCCGCATGCACGACATCCCACTCCTTGGAGAGGTCGAGAAGAAGCCCGGTGCCATGCGCCGCCGCGAACCGCCCTTCGTCGGACTTCAGAGGAATTTCCGCTAGAACGCTCTCGGCATTCATGGCCTCCAGTTCCCTGGGCCGGAATCGAAAAAGCCTGATGACGAGGCTCATGGAACTCTCACTCTCGGACCTGCCGGCCGTACGACTCGCATGATCCGGAGGATAGGGGGCAGCCGCCGTGGTGTCGGGCCCCGTGTGGCGGACTGCCGGCGGGCCCGGAGGCAACGGAGGTGCCGCCATGGTTCCCGTCCTTCTCGTCCTTCTCGTCATTCTGGTGCTGTTCGGTGCGGGGTTCGCGCTCGAGGTGCTCTGGTACGTCGCGATCGCCGTACTCGTGCTGTGGCTGCTCGGCTTCCTGATGCGGAGTGGTGGCGGTCGTTGGTACCGGTGGTGAGCGGAGCGGGCGCTCTCGGTGACCGAGGGAGCGCCCGTCCTACATGTGCGGCCGGCCGTAGTACGTGGCGAACTGCTCCAGGTACGTGGGCTCGTCGCCGTACTTGGCCGCGTCGAATTCGGGGGCGTCCTTGATCTGGTCCTTCGTCCGGTCGACGTGGACCTTCTTCTCGGCGGTGTCGATCAGCTTGATGGTCCCGGCCGGAAGCAGCACGTGCTTGCCGAAGATCCACACCCCGGTGTCGACGACCAGATGGGAGGAGCCCACCTCCTCTGAGTGCTTGTCGATCTTCCCGATGGGGCCGTCGGTCGCCTCGACCTTGTAGCCGATGAGGTCGATCCCCTGCTGGTATCCGGCGCTCGGGTGGTAGTCCCAGATGTTGACGTCGCTCACGGCGATACACCCCTCCGGTGTGCGATCACGACCGCGGTCCGTCCCCGGGCGTGGTCATCGCGAGGTGGTTGCCCTTTCTTTCCATGCTCTCGTGGACGATCCGGCCCTGCATCTCGTGCCCGGCAAGGGTCGCGGCCGAGGGCCGGCGGAGGGTCGGCCGGCCGTCGGGCGCGTGCCGGGGAGCCCGTGCCGTGTATGCCGGGGGCTACGTCCGGGTAGCTACCAACGAACCCCCACGCCCCGCACGGCATCGTTCCGTCCCCGTCGAACGAACGAAGGGTTCCGCCGCCCATGACCGACACCGTCCCCTCCGGAAGACCCGGCATATCCGACGACCGCGCCGAGCTCGCGCCCGGCACGGCCCCCGCCGACCCCCGCTTCGTCAACGACGACCTGCTTCCCGTCCCCGTCGCGGAGCGCCGCTGGACCACGTACAACTTCACGGCCCTCTGGGTCGGCATGGCCCACAACATCCCGTCCTGGATGCTGGCCTCCGGTCTCATCGCGCTCGGCATGGACTGGAAGCAGGCCGTCCTCACCATCGCCCTCGCCAACGTCGTGGTCCTGGTGCCGATGCTCCTGACCGGGCACGCCGGCCCCAAGTACGGCATCCCCTTCCCGGTCCTCGCCCGCGCCTCCTTCGGACTGCGCGGCGCCAACCTGCCCGCCCTCATCCGCGCGGGCGTCGCCTGCGCATGGTTCGGCATCCAGACCTGGATCGGCGGACAGGGCGTCTTCATCCTCCTGGACAAGGTCTTCGGCGGCAGTTGGGCGGAGGCGTCGAGGGTCGGCGGCCAGCCGTGGACCCTCTGGCTCTGCTTCGTCCTGTTCTGGGCCCTCGAACTCGCCATCATCTACCGGGGCATGGACGCCCTGCGCCGCTTCGAGAACTGGGCCGCGCCCTTCGTCATCGTCGGCGCGCTCGTCCTGCTCGGCTGGATCGCCGTCAAGGCCGGTGGCCTCGGGCCCCTCCTCGACCAGCCCTCCCGGCTCGGCTGGGGCGCCGACTTCTGGCCCGTCTTCTTCCCCGCGCTCATGGGCATGATCGCCTTCTGGGCGACGCTCAGCCTCAACATCCCCGACTTCACCCGCTTCGGCGCAGGCCAGCGCTCCCAGGTCCTCGGTCAAACCCTCGGTCTGCCCACCACCATGACCTTGTTCGCGCTGCTCTCGGTGCTCGTCACCTCCGGCTCGCAGGCCGTGTACGGGGCGCCCGTCTGGGACCCGGTGGCGCTCGCCGCCAAGGCCGACAGCGTCTTCGGCCTGCTCTTCGCCCTGGTGACCGTCCTCGTCGCGACGCTCTCGGTCAACATCGCGGCGAACGTCGTCTCCCCGGCGTACGACCTCGCCAACCTGGCGCCGAAGCTCGTGAACTTCCGTACCGGCGCGCTGATCACGGGTGTCGTCGGTGTCCTGATCATGCCGTGGAAGCTCACCGCCACCCCCGAGCTGTACATCTTCACCTGGCTCGGCCTCGTGGGCGGTCTCCTCGGCACCGTGGCCGGCATCCTCATCGCCGACTACTGGATCGTCCGCCGCACCGCCCTCGACCTCGAAGGGCTGTACCGGGCGGACGGGCCGTACTGGTACCGGGGCGGCTGGAACCCGGCGGCCGTCCTCGCGTTCGCGGTCGGCGGCGTCCTCGCCGTCGGCGGCTCCCACTCTGCGCCGGGCACCGGCCCCTTCCCCGAGGACGGCCTGGTCCCCTTCCTCAAGCCCCTCGCCGACTACGGCTGGGCCGTGGGACTCGCCGCCTCCCTGCTCCTCTACACCGCCCTCATGAGGCGGCGGGGCGCTTCCCCGTCGTCTTCCCGATCCAGCTGAGGTAGGACCAGACGCGGGTGTTCACGGCGGGGGTGTCGGTGGCGCACCCCTTGCCGTAGGAGACCAGGCCGACCAGGTACGGCTTCCGCCCGATCCGGTGGACCAGGGGGCCGCCGGAGTCGTACAGGCAGGTGTCCCGCCCGGGGGAGTAGGTGCAGATCTGCGGGGAGGCGACCTGGGACATGCCCCGGTCCACGCAGGTCGGGTTGCTCATCGTGCCGAGGACCACGGTGCGCAGGACGTCGGAGGTCCCGCCGCCGAAGGAGGTGGCGCCCCAGCCGGGGACCTCGACCTGCGTGTGGTCGAAGGTGCCGTGCGCGTACGGGGCGGGCAGCCCGACCGGGCCCACGCCGCGGTTGAACGCGACCGGTTCGGCCAGCCGGACGAGCGCGATGTCGTTGCGCTGGGTCTCCGGGTCGTAGTCGGGGTGCACGACGAACCGTTCCGGCGTCGCCAGGACGGTGTACGGGCTGTCGGCCCCGGTCGTCAGGTCGTGGTCGCCGAGGAGGACGCCCACCCGGGTGGGGCTGCTGTAGGAGCCGGTCAGACAGTGGGCGGCGGTGAGCACGTACCGGTCGGAGACGAGCGCCCCGCCGCACATCACCCGCTGCTCGGCGAGGTCCACGAGCCCCGCCATGAAGGGGTACTGGTGCGGCTTGGCCTCCTGACCTCCGACGATGGCGTGCGCGGCCGGGGCGGGGCCGATCGGGATCACGGCCAGCACCGCCCCCGTGACCGCGGCCATGAGCCTTCTCGTCCGTCCCATGCTTCCCATGCGTCCCACGGCATCTCCGAACTGTCGGCGGCGTCTCCCGGGGCCGGCGGTGGCATGCGGAGACGTTTCCTCTGACCGTCACCACGGCCCGTTCCGGCCCGTCCGGACTTCAACGATCAAGGCGGGACGCGGTCACCGGTCCGCGTCGGGGGCCCATCCCGGGACGTGCGCGGCCGCCGCCGCGTCCCACGCCGCGGGCCCGCCGGGGAAGGGCCAGGCGCGGGTCAGGTCCGGGGTGTGGGTGATCGACCGGAGCCTGTTCGCGAACTCACGGCTCGCGTGCGCGACGCGGGAGGGGCCGAGCGGTCCGTCCAGGCCGGCGATCCGCTGCTCGTACTCCTTCGCGGGCCCCTCCGCGCAGAGCGCGATCCACCGGGCGTCCACGGCCAGGGAGAGGAGCAGGACCCGCGGACGGCCGCCCTCCGCGAGCGCCGCCGTCAGCCGGTCGTGACCGTCGAGGACCACGGGGGAGTTGAGCCCGCTGATCCACCACGCGAACACCGGCGGCAGGACCCCCTCCCGGTACTGGCGGCGGTACGCCTTCACCCGGGGCGCCTCCGGGTGCGACAGGGCCCGCAGCGGCAGCAGGTCCCGCGCGTCCTCGTCCGGGTCGCCGTAGCCGAACCAGGTGAGGTGGCCCCGGTCCGGGTCATGGGCGAGCAGTTTCGGCCAATTGCCGTCCACGAACCAGCGCTGCGCGTCCGGGGCGAGATGCCACTCGCCCTCGTGGAGCGGCCCGTCGTCCGCCGATCGGAGCGCCGCACCGCCGTGCGCGGCCCAGCGCTCCGTCCACTCCTCCGAGCCGGGATCCGCGAACTCGGCGACAGCGCGGGCCAGTTCCGCCCGCAAGGGCTCCAGTGGCGAGACGTACCGGGCTGTCCGCGCGTAGTGCAGCCCGTACCAGGTGACCCGCTGCCGGGCGAACAGCACCGGAACCCCGCTCTGGGTCAGCACCAGCCGCCGCCCGTCGGCGCTCTCCATCCGCAGACCGGGCTTCACGGGGCCCTCGACACGCATCAGCATGCCGACAGCCTAGGCAGCGGGGGAGGGCCCTCCTACGGCACCCGGGCCGTCCACTCCGCCGTGCCGAACTTCGTCTCCGCCAGCTCCTTCGCGCGCGTCAGCTCGTCCTCCGTGAGGCTCCCCTCCGCCAGCCCGTACCGGCCGCGGAAGGAGGCGATCATCCGCTCGATCACAGCCTCGCGCGGCAGCCCCGTCTGGCGCCGCAGCGGGTCCACCCGCTTCTTCGCGCTCTTCGTGCCCTTGTCGGAGAGCTTCTCGCGGCCGATCCGCAGCACCTCCGTCATCCGGTCCGCGTCGATGTCGTACGCCATCGTCACGTGGTGCAGGACCGCGCCACCGCCACCGCCACCGGCGCCGCCGCTTCCGCTCCCGCTCCCGCTCCCGCTTCCGCTTCCGACCATCCGCTTCTGCGCCGCGCCCGCGATCTTCCCCGCGTCCGTCGCGATGTCGTTCAGCGGCTGGTACCAGGCCTTGATCCCCATGTCGCCGAGCGCGCCGAGCACCCAGTCGTCGAGGTAGGCGTAACTGTCGGCGAAGGAGAGCCCCTGCACGAGGGCGTCGGGGACGGAGAGCGAGTACGTGATCGTGTTGCCCGGCTCGATGAACATCGCCCCGCCGCCGCTGATCCGGCGCACCACCTGGATGCCGTGCCGCTCCGCGGCCGCCGGGTCGACCTCGTTGCGCAGGGACTGGAAGCTGCCGATCACCACCGCGGGCGCGCCCCACTCCCAGACGCGCAGCGTCGGCGGGCGGCGCCCGGCCGCGACTTCGGCCGTCAGGACCTCGTCGAGGGCCATGTGCAGGGCGGGCGACTGCGGCGGCTCGTGGATCAGCTGCCAGTCGTAGTCGGTCCAGTCCGTGGCGTGCGCGAGGGCCCGGCGAACGGCGATCCCGACGCCCTCGGAGGTCAGCCCGAACATCTGCGTGCCCGGCGGGAGAGCCGCGTCGATCCGCGCCGCGAGCCCCGCCGCGTCCGTGTCGACCGGCGCGCCCTCCAGCGCCCGGTCGATCTCCAGGATCGCCTCGTCGGGCTCCAGGAAGAAGTCGCCCGCGACCCGGACGCCCCGCAGGACGCCGTCCTCGGTGTCGAGGTCGACGACCACCAGCTTGCCGCCGGGGACCTTGTACTCGCCGTGGTACGCGCCGTGCACGGAACCCTCCCTGTGTGTAAGGGGTGAACTCGGCCAAAGGGTACTCCTGGGGAGAACAGCGGGTGACAAGTGCGGCATTCCGGTTGTCAGCGCCCCGTGCTTAGCTGGAGGCATGATCGAAGAGTTCCTGGAGCACGTCCTCGGCGGCCGTACGACCGAGGTGGAGGAGGCGGTCCGCAAGGCGGCCGCCGCCGAGATCATGCCGCGCTTCCGTCAGCTGGCCGCGCACGAGATCGTGGAGAAGAACGGGCCGCACGACCTGGTCACCGTCGCCGATCGGGCCGCCGAGGCCCACCTCACCGCCTCGCTGACCAAGCTGCTGCCCGGCTCGGTGGTCGTCGGCGAGGAGGCCGTCCACGCCGACCCCGCCGTGTACGAGGCGCTGCGCGGCGACGCCCCCGTCTGGATCGTCGACCCCGTCGACGGCACGCGTCAGTTCGTCCACGGCGACCCCGCCTTCTGCACCCTCGTCGCCCTCGCCGTCCGCGGCGAGCTCCTCGCGTCCTGGACCTTCGCCCCGGCCCTGGACGAGATGGCGATCGCCGTGCGCGGCCGCGGCGCCACGCTCAACGGGCAGCCGATACGGTCCGGTTCGCCGGCGCCCGGCGAGGTCCTGGAGATCGCCACCTCCCATCCCGACTACACCACCCCGGACCAGAAGCGCGCCCTGGACGGCCTGCGCGTGGAGGGGGTCGCCCCGCGCCCGTGCGGATCGGCGGGCCTCGAGTACCTGTCGGTGGCCCGCGGCGACGTCTCGGGAACCGCGTTCTCATGGGAGTACGCCTGGGACCACGCGGCCGGGCTGCTGCTCGTCACCGAGGCGGGCGGCGCGCAGACGACGGTGGCCGGGGTGCCCTTCCGCATCACCGGAGGGAACGCCCTGCCGTTCACGGCAGCCAGGGACGCGGCGACCGCCGAGCGGATCCGGACCCTGCTCGGGGGTGCGTGAGGTCCGGGCGGCCACCGGCCTATCCTGGGAGCCTTGGCCATCGGCTGACGAAGGAGTCCGAAGGTGACGAACGAGACGTCGATGCTCGATGCCGTCGTCGTGGGGGCCGGGCCCAACGGACTGACCGCGGCGGTGGAGTTGGCCCGGCGCGGCTTCTCGGTCGCCGTCTTCGAGGCCAAGTCGACGGTCGGCGGCGGCGCCAGGACCGAGGAGCTCACCCTCCCCGGCTTCCGCCACGACCCCTGCTCCGCCGTGCACCCGCTCGGCGTCGGCTCGCCGGTCTTCAAGACGATGCCGCTGGACCGGTACGGCCTGGAGTGGCTCCACCCCGAACTGCCCATGGCCCACCCCTGGGACGACGGCACCGCCGCCGTCCTCGCCCGCTCCGTCGCCGAGACCGCCGCCTCCTTCGGGCCGCGCGACGCCGGGGCGTACCGCCGGCTCGTCGCCCCCTACGTGGGCAAGTGGGACACCCTCGCACGGGACTTCATGCAGCTGCCGCTGACCGGGCTGCCCCGCGACCCGGTCACCCTCGCCCGCTTCGGTATCGACGGACTCCCGCCCGCCACCTGGCTGATGCGAAGGTTCCGGGACGAGAAGGCCCGCGCGCTCTTCGCCGGGCTCGTCGGCCACGTCATCGCGCCGCTCGGCGGCTTCGCGACCGGAGCCGTCGGCCTCGTGTTCGCGCTCGCCGCGCACGCGGGCGGCTGGCCGATGCCCCGGGGCGGCTCGCAGTCGATCTCCGACGCCCTCGCCGCGTACCTCAAGGACCTCGGCGGCGCCGTCCACACCGACTACGAGGTCAAACGGCTCGACGACCTGCCGCCCGCCCGCGCCTACGTCTTCGACACCTCGCCCACCGCCCTCGCCCGGATCGCCGGCTTCGGCGGGCACTACGACCACTACAAGTACGGCGCGAGCGTCTTCAAGATCGACTACGCCCTCGACGGCCCCGTGCCCTGGACCGCCGAGGAACCCCGCCGCGCCGGCACCGTCCAGATCGGCCCCACCGCAGGCGAGATCGACACGGCCCTGCACCAGGCCTCCTCCGGCACCGCCCCCGACGCGCCCTTCCTCATCACCGCCCAGCCGAGCCTCGTCGACCCCTCCCGCGCCCCCGAGGGCAAGCACGTCTTCTGGGCGTACGGACACGTGCCGAACGGCTGGCGAGGCGACCTCACCGACGCCGTCGAGCGCCAGATCGAGCGCTTCGCACCTGGCTTCCGCGACCGCGTCCTCGCCCGCGCCACCGCCGGACCGCCCGAACTGGCCGAACGCAACGCCAACTACGTCGGCGGCGACATCGCCTGCGGAGCCGCCCGCGGCCTCCAGCTCCTGCTGCGCCCCACGCTCTCGCTCCGCCCCTACGCGACCCCGCACCCGGCGGTCTTCCTCTGCTCCTCCGCCACCCCGCCCGGCCCCGGCGTCCACGGCATGTCCGGCCACAACGCGGCGAAGGCGGTCTGGCGCCGGCTGCGAAAATAGACTGCCCCCATGGCCAAGTACTTCGACGTGCACCCCGACAACCCCCAGCCGCGCACCATCGGCTCGGTGGCCGACAGCATCCGGAACGGGGCGCTCGTCGCGTACCCGACCGACTCCTGCTACGCCCTCGGCAGCCGACTGGGCAGCCGCGACGGCATCAGCCGCATCCGCGCGATCCGCGACCTCGACGACCGGCACCACTTCACGCTCATGTGCCAGAACTTCGCCCAGCTGGGCCAGCTCGTGCACATCGACAACGACGTCTTCCGCGCGGTCAAGGCCGCGACCCCCGGGCCGTACACCTTCATCCTGCCCGCCACCAAGGAGGTGCCGCGCCAGCTGCTGCACCCCAAGAAGAAGACGGTCGGCGTCCGCATCCCCGACCACGTCGTCACGCAGGCCCTCCTCGCCGAGCTCGGCGAACCGCTGCTCTCCAGCACCCTGCTCCTGCCCGACGAGGCCGAACCGCTCACCCAGGGCTGGGAGATCAAGGAGCGCCTCGACCACCAGGTGGACCTGGTCCTCGACTCCGGCGAGTGCGGGACCGAACCGACCACCGTCGTCGACTTCTCCAGCGGCGAGCCCGAGATCGTCCGGCGCGGGGCGGGGGACACCACGCGCTTCGAGTAGGGCGCGCCGCGAGCAGGCCACCGCTCGCGAACCGGCCCTTACGGCAGGGACCGTGGCCGCCCTACGGTCGGGCGAGCAGCAGCTCGACACAGCCCACGGAGGACCGCGGAACATGATCGTCATCGCCCAGGTCAGCGACATCCACGTCGACGGGGAACCGCGCAGCGCCGACCGCACCCGCGCGGTCATGCGGTACCTGGACGAGCTGCCGTTCGACCTGGCGGCCGTCCTCGTCACCGGGGACATCGCCGACCACGGGACGGCGGACGAGTACGCGGTCGTCCGGGAGGCGCTGACCTCCCGTCACCCGCTGCTCGTCTGCCCCGGCAACCACGACGACCGCGCCGCCTTCAGGGCGGGCCTCCTCGGCGGGACGGAGGAGGCCACGGCCCGCCCGTACGCTCCCGTCAACCAGGTCCTCCGGGGCGAGGGCTTCGTCGTGGCCCTCTGCGACTCCTCCGTGCCCGGCAAGGACGAGGGCTTCCTGGAGGACGAGACGCTGGAGTGGCTGGACGCGGTCCTCGGCTCCACCCCGCACGAGGTGCCCGTCCTCGTCGCCTTCCACCACCCGCCGGTCCCGCTGCACACCCCGTACGTGGACGAGATCCGGCAGTTCGGCGAGGAGCGGCTCGCCGCCCTCGCCGCACGCCACCCCCACCTCACGGCCTTCCTCGCGGGCCACGCCCACACGGCGGCCGCCACCACCTTCGCCGGGCGCCCGCTGCTCGTGGCACCGGGTGTCGTCTCCGCCCTCCGCCTCCCCTGGGAGAACCCGGGCCCGGACTCCCCGCACGTCCACCTGGACCTGCCGCCCGCGCTCGCCTTCCACGTCCTCGCCGAGGACGGCAGGCTCACCACCCACTACCGGACCGTCACCGTCTGAACGCCGTGGACGGGCGACGGGCGACCGGCGGCCCGCGCGGCGGACGTCCATGTCGTTTTCTCGCCAGCCCGCGGGCCGCCCGTCCCCGATCCTGGAACCATGCACACCGAAACCGAGCGCTGCGTGCGGGCCGTCCAGTCGAAGGACGCCCGCTTCGACGGCGTGTTCTTCACCGCCGTCCGCACCACCCGGATCTACTGCCGCCCGAGCTGCCCGGTCGTGCCGCCCAAGCCCGAGAACATGGAGTTCCACCCCAGCGCCGCCTCCTGCCAGCGCGCCGGATTCCGGGCCTGCAAGCGGTGCCGGCCCGACACCAGCCCCGGCTCGCCCGAGTGGCACGTCCGGGCCGACGCCGTCGCCCGCGCCATGCGGCTCATCCAGGACGGCGTCGTCGACCGCGAGGGCGTCCCCGGGCTCGCCCGGCGGCTCGGCTGGTCCACCCGCCAGATCGAGCGCCAGCTCCTCGCCGAGCTCGGCGCCGGCCCCCTCGCCCTGGCCCGCGCCCAGCGCGCCCAGACCGCCCGGGTGCTCATCGAGACCACCCCGCTGCCGATGGGCGAGATCGCCTTCGCGGCCGGTTTCTCGTCCATCCGGACCTTCAACGACACCGTCCGCGAGGTCTTCTCCCTCACCCCCGGCGAACTCCGTGCCCGTGCCGCCCGCCCCCACCCCGGGGCCGCCGCCACCCCCGGGGTGATCAGCCTCCGGCTGCCGTTCCGCGCACCCCTCGAACCGTCCAACCTCTTCGGCCACCTCGCCGCGACCGCCGTCCCCGGCGTGGAGGAGTGGCGCGACGGCGCCTACCGGCGGACGCTGAGCCTCCCGTACGGCCACGGCATCGTCGCCCTCGCACCCCGCGCCGACCACATCGCCTGCCGGCTCTCCCTCACCGACCCGCGCGACCTCACCCACGCGATCAGCCGCTGCCGCAGGCTCCTCGACCTCGACGCCGATCCCGTCGCCGTCGACGACCGGCTGCGCACCGACCCGCTGCTCGCCCCGCTCGTCGACAAGGCGCCCGGCCGCCGGGTGCCCGGGACCGTCGACCCCGCCGAGTTCGCCGTACGGGCCGTGCTCGGCCAGCAGGTCTCCACCGCCGCGGCCCGCACCCACGCGGCCCGCCTCGTCACCGCGTACGGCACCCCCGTCGACGACCCCGAGGGCGGTCTCACGCACCTCTTCCCCGGTCCCGAGGCCCTCGCCGCCCTCGACCCCGAGAGCCTCGCCCTGCCCCGCAGCCGCCGCAGCACGCTCCTCACCCTCGTCCGTGCCCTCGCGGACGGCTCGCTCACCCTCGGCCCCGCCGACGACCGCGAGGAGGCCCGCGCCAGGCTCCTCGCCCTCCCCGGCTTCGGCCCGTGGACCACCGAGATCATCGCGATGCGGGCGCTCGGCGACCCCGACGCCTTCCTCCCCGGGGACCTCGGCGTCCGCCGCGCCGCCGAGGGCCTCGGCCTGCCCGGCACCCCGGCCGCGCTCACGGCCCGCGCCGCCGACTGGCGGCCCTGGCGCGCCTACGCCGTCCAGTACCTCTGGGCCACCGACGACCACCCGATCAACCACCTGCCCGCCTGAGGAGTCCCTCGTGCCCACCGTCCAGCACACCGTCGTGGACAGCCCCTACGAGCCGCTGACCCTCGTCGCCGTCGACGGCGTCCTCAGCCGCATCCACATGACGGGCCAGCGCCACCGCCCGCCCGAGGAGACCTTCGGCGAGCCCGACCCGCGCCCCTTCGGGGAGGCGATCCGCCAGCTCGACGCCTACTTCGCGGGCGAGCTCACCGAGTTCGACCTCCCGCTCCACCTGGTCGGCACCCCGTTCCAGCTGAGGGTGTGGGAGGAGCTGCGCCGCATCCCGTACGGGGAGACCCGGACGTACGGCGAACTGGCCGAGGCCCTCGGCAACCCCACCGCCTCCCGGGCGGTCGGCCTCGCCAACGGCAAGAACCCGGTCGGCATCGTCGTCCCCTGCCACCGCGTGGTCGGCGCGGGCGGCAGCCTCACCGGCTACGGCGGCGGCCTCGACCGCAAGCAGCGCCTGCTCGCCCTGGAGTCGGGTGCGGGGGAGCCAGCCGGCCTCTTCTAGGAGCGGCTACCGGAGCCGGTCGAGCAGCGCGGGCAGCGCCGTACCGATCGGCTCGCGGACGACCTCGTCGGCGACGGGGTCGTACGGGGTGGGCTCGGCGTTCACGATGATCAGCCGGGCGCCGTGCTCGGCCGCGATCCCCGCGAGGGAGGCCGCCGGCTGGACCTGGAGGCTGCTGCCGACCGCGACGAACACCTCGGTGGCCTTGGCGATCGACATCGCCTGACCGAGCAGCACCGGATCGAGCCGCTGTCCGAACATGACCGTCGCCGCCTTCAGGATCCCGCCGCAGACCCGGCAGTCCGGGTCGTCCTCACCGGCCCGCACCCGGTCCAGCGCCTCCGCCATCGAGGAACGGGCGTGGCAGGCCGTGCACACCACCGACCGCGCCGAGCCGTGGAGTTCGAGGATCTTCCGCTCCGGCACCCCGGCGGCCTGGTGCAGTCCGTCCACGTTCTGCGTGATCACCCGCAGCGCGTGGCCGCTCGTCCGCTCGTACGCGGCGATGGCGTGGTGCGCCGCGTTCGGCTCGGCGTTCAGGGCGGGACTGTCGAGCCGCATGCGCCACGAGCGGCGGCGGATCTCCGGGTCGGCCATGTACGGCCCGTACGTCACGAGCCGCTCCGCCTCGGGATCCTGCCGCCACACGCCGTTCGGGCCCCGGTAGTCGGGAATGCCCGAGTCCGTCGAGATACCGGCTCCGCTGAGGATCGCGACCATCGTCATGCGGCGACCCTAGGCAACGCGAAACCGCTCCCGCGAGCGGGTTTCCCGGTGTTACGTTTCCCCGCATGGCCAAGGTGAACATCGCGCTCGACGCCGAACTCGTCGTGGAAGTCATGGTCCTGGCGGGCGTCGGGAACCCGCAGGACGCCGTGGAGGCGGTCGTCCGCGACTACATCGCGCGCGGACACCGCACCGAGGCCCGGGTCGCCACCCGAGACGAACCGCACCGCACCGGCGAACTCCTGCCGCCCGAGCCCCCGCAGGGCTGAGAAGCGGGGCTCCGGTTCACCCCCGAGCGGGGTGACCGTTCTCCAGCTCCACCGGCCCCGCGCCCGCCTCCAGCACGTCCAGCGCGGCGAGGACACGCCGGCCCAGGCTGCCCGGAAGGTGGGCGGTGACCTCCCCGCGCTCGATCAGCTTCCAGGAGAGCAACTCCTCCTCCTGGAGCCGGATCTCCGCGAACCGTTCCTCGGCCAGCACCCCGCCGTCGTACACGTACGCCACGATCGGCGGCCGCTCCGTGCCGTGCACCCAGTCGACGGCGAGCAGTGCACCGAGCCCCACGTCCAGGCCGATCTCCTCCGCCGTCTCCCGGCGGGCGGCCTGCCGGGGCGTCTCGCCGCCGTCGGACTCGACCGTGCCGCCGGGCAGTGTCCAGCTGTCGCGGTAGTTGGGCTCCACGACGAGGACCCGGCCCTCGGAGTCGCGGAAGAGAGCGGCGGCGCCGGCCAGGACGCGGGGGAGGCCGGCGATGTACGTGGCGTAGTCGGTGGTCGTCATTCCGTCAGCGTAGCCAGCCGCAGCGTCCGCTCGGCGAGTTCGGTGATCCGCACCCCGTCGTAGCCGAAGACCGCGCTGCTCACCCGGTCCCGCAGCGGCTCCGACCACTGCGGCGGGATCGTGGCCGCCCCGCACATCACCCCCGCCACCGAGCCGGCCGTCGCGCCGTTGGAGTCCGTGTCGAGGCCGCCGCGCACGGTCAGCGCGATCGTGCGGGTGAAGTCCCCCTCGCCGTACAGGAGTCCGGTGGTGAGGACCGCCGCGTTCGGGACGGTGTGGATCCAGCCGAGCCCCGCCGTCCGCTCCGCCAGCTCGGCGAGCGCCTCGGACCAGCCGAGCCCCGACTCGTGGAGGGTCATCGCGCCCCGTACGGTCCGGGCGAGCCGGCTGCTCTCCGGGATCCGCTCCAGGCCGGCCTCCAGGGCGGACCGGACGTCGGGCGCGGTGAAGGCGGCGGCGATCAGCGCCGCCGCCCACATCGCCCCGTACACGCCGTTCCCGCCGTGCGAGAGGACCGCGTCCCTGCGGGCGAGCGCGGCGGCCCGGCGCGGATCCCCCGGGCAGGTCCAGCCGTAGACGTCGGCTCTGATCAGCGCGCCGATCCACTCCTGGTAGGGGTTGTCGTACGTCGCCGTCAGCGGCGGCTTCAGACCGTTCGCGAGGTTGCGGTAGGCGACCCGCTCGGCCGTGAACGTCTGGAGGTACGGCAGCCGCAGCAGCCACTCCTCGCCGACCTGCTCGGTCGTGAACCCGAAGCCGCGCGTCTCCAGGAGGTGCAGTCCGAGGACCGACCAGTCGACGTCGTCGTCCCGGCAGCTCCCGTCGACCCCGCCGCGCACGCACCGGGGCCACTCGGGCCGCAGCTCGAAGCCGGTCGCCCCGGGCGGCGGGGGCGGCAGGTAGTCGGTCAGCGGGAGCGCGTCCGTGAGCCGCAGGTACGCGTCGATGTGTTCCCGCGTCCAGTGGTCGCCGCGCTCCACGGGCTTGCCGAGCATGTTCCCCGCGATGCGGCCGGTCCAGCCGCCCAGGATCCGGTCGGCGAGTTCCGCGTGGGCGAGTTCCGTGGGGAGTCCGGGCATGGCGGGTCAGCCCTCCTCTTCCTCCGCGTCGGTACGGGCCTTCGCCGCCCGGCGCAGCCGGTGGTGGCGGCTGTCGCCCCCCTGCTCGGTCATCGCCTCGCCGACCAGCGTCCGCACCGCGTCCCCCAGCCCGTGCAGGGCGTTGTGCCGGACCGGGCCCGCGCCCGGGTCCTCCCGCAGCTCCTTCAGGAGCGCGAAGCACAGCGTGAGCATGACCACCACGAACGGCAGCGCCACGAGGATCGTCGCCGTCTGGAGCGAGCTGAGCCCGCCCGCCACGAGCAGCACCGCCGCCACGGCCGCCATCAGGACCCCCCACATCACCACGAGCCAGGTCGGCGGGTTGAGGGATCCCCGGCTCGTCAGCGAGCCCATGACCAGCGAGGCCGAGTCCGCGCTCGTGATGAAGTACGTCATCACCAGGATCATCGCGAGGACCGAGGTGACCGTGCCGATCGGCAGCGCGTCCAGCATCGCGAACAGCGAGGCCTCCGGCCCGTCCTTGACCGTCGCCGCCAGGTCCGCCTCGCCCGTCGACTCCAGCCTGATCGCCGTGCCGCCCATGACGCAGAACCACACCACGGTCGCGCCGGAGGGCACGAGCAGCACGCCCATCAGGAACTCGCGGATCGTCCGGCCGCGCGAGATCCGGGCGATGAAGGTGCCGACGAACGGCGCCCAGGACAGCCACCACGCCCAGTAGAAGATCGTCCACGCGCCCAGCCACGCGCGGTCGGTGAAGGCGCCCGTGCGGCTCGCCATCGGCAGCAGCTGGTGCAGATAGCCGCCGACGGAGGCCGGGATGGTGTCCAGGATGTAGACCGTCGGGCCGATCAGGAAGACGAAGAGCATCAGACAGGCGGCGAGGACGATGTTCAGCGTGGAGAGCCATTTCACGCCCTTGTGGAGCCCCGAGAAGGCCGACAGGACGAAGGCCGCCGACAGCGACACGATGATGATCAGCTGGGTGGAGGTGGTGTTCTCCACGCCCATCGTCAGGTTCAGCCCCTCGGCCACCTGGAGGGCGCCGAGCCCCAGGCTCGTCGCCGTGCCGAAGACCGTCGCGAACACCGCGAGCAGGTCGATTGCCTTGCCGGGCCAGGAATTCGCCCGGCGCGCGCCCATCAGCGGCACGAAGGCCGAGCTGAGCCGGTTGCCGCGGCCCTTGCGGAAGCCGGCGTAAGCGAGGGCGAGACCGGCGATGCCGTAGATCGCCCAGGGGGTGAGCGTCCAGTGGAAGAACGAGTACTCCATGGCCGTACGGGCCGCCGCGCCGGTCCCCGCGGGGATCCCGCTCGCCGGGGGAGGGCTCAGGAAGTGCTGGAGCGGCTCCCCGACCCCGTAGAACATCAGACCGATGCCCATGCCCGCGCTGAACATCATCGCGATCCACGCCAGGTTCGTGAACTCCGGCTCCGAGTCGTCCGCGCCCAGCCTGATCCGGCCGAAGCGGCTCAGCGCGATCACCACGCACAGCACGAGGAAGGTGTCCGCGGCGATCACGAAGAGCCAGGCGAAATTGGACAGCACCCACCGGAGGGCCGTGGACGAGGCGCTTTCGAAGGAGTCCTCGCCCAGGGCCGCCCAGGCGACGACCGCCACGACGGCCACGACCCCGATCCCGATGACCATGCCATCGGGCGCGTGCCGCTCACGCGGGGTCGGTTCGATCGGTTCCGTACTCATGTGACCCCACTATGGTGCGGAATATCGCCTTATCAGGGGGTGGCACGCCGTCTGGCCGTACGGATAGGGTCGGCCCTGGCGCGACTGCACGTTCGAAAGCAAGGGATGCAAGGTGACGGACGGGGCAGCAACTCAGGTCGCTCACGTGCTCGTGGCGGCTGACAAGTTCAAGGGTTCGCTCACGGCCGTACAGGTCGCGGAGCGGGTCACAGCAGGACTGCGACGGGTCGTCCCGGAGCTCGCGGTGGAGACACTGCCCGTCGCGGACGGCGGCGACGGAACCGTCGCGGCGGCCGTCGCGGCCGGATTCGAACGCCGTGAGGTCCGGGTGACGGGCCCGCTCGGCGACCAGGTCACCGCGGCCTACGCGCTGCGCGGCACCACCGCGGTCGTCGAGATGGCGGAGGCCTCCGGCCTCCAGCTCCTCCCGGCCGGGGTCTTCGCCCCGCTGACGTCGACCACGTACGGCTCCGGGGAACTGCTCCGCGCGGCCCTGGACGCGGGGGCGACGACCATCGTCTTCGGTGTCGGCGGCAGCGCCACCACCGACGGCGGCGCCGGCATGCTCGCCGCGCTCGGCGCCCGCTTCCTCGACGAGGCCGGCGAGCCCGTCGGCCCCGGCGGCGCGGCCCTCGCCGACCTGGCCACGGCGGACCTCACCGGCCTGGACGCCCGCTTCGCGACGGTCGACCTGATCCTCGCCAGCGACGTCGACAACCCGCTCACCGGCCCCAAGGGCGCCCCGGCCGTCTACGGCCCGCAGAAGGGCGCCACCCCGGACGACGTCCGCACGCTGGACGCGGCCCTCGCCCACTTCGCGACCGTCCTGGAGAAGGCCATCGGCCCCAAGGCGGCCGAAGCGGCCGTGGCGCCCGGCGCGGGCGGCGCGGGCGGCATCGGCTACGGCGCCCTCATCCTGGGCGCGAGCTTCCGCCCCGGCATCGAACTGATGCTGGAGGTCCTCGGCTTCGCACCCGCCCTGGAGCGGGCCACCCTCGTCATCACCGGCGAGGGCTCCCTCGACGAGCAGACCCTCCACGGCAAGGCCCCGGCGGGCGTCGCCGCGGCGGCCCGCGCGGCCGGCAAGGAGGTCGTCGCGGTCTGCGGCCGCCTGGCCCTCCCGCCGGAGGCCCTCGGCACGGCCGGCATCCGCCGCGCCTACCCGCTCACGGCCATCGAGCCCGACACGGCGAAGTGCATCGCGAACGCGGGCCCGCTCCTGGAGGACGTGGCGGCGAGCATCGCCCGGGACTTCCTGACGTAAGGCCTCCGGAGGCCCGCCGACCGTCGGGTACGGCGGGCCTGCCGCTTCTTTGCCTGCGCCTTCATGGGCCGGGCTATGCGGGGCCGGGCTTTGCGGCGCCGGGCTTCACGGGGCCGGGCTTTATGGTCCGGGTCTCTATGCCCCCGCCCTGGTGGGTCGGCCGGTACCGCCCGAGCCCGTCAGCCCGTCCCGCCCGACGCCGTAAGCCGGAACGCGTCCAGAGCCAGCGTCATCTCCGTGAGGTCCCGGGGCCGTGACAGCGACCGGGACGTCAGCTGCTCCAGGCGCCGCAAGCGGTTGAAGACGGTGTTCCGGTGGCAGTACAGGCGGCCTGCCGCCCGCCCCGCCGAGCCCTCGCAGTCGAGCCACACGTCCAGGGTCTCCAGGAGGACCGCCCGGTCCGCCGGGTCCAGTTCGAGGAGACCGCCCAGGACGTCCGAGACCAGCAGGCTCGCCATCTCCGGCTGGCCCACCACCAGAGCGCCCGCCATCCGCCGGTCGAGCCGCACGATCTGCCGGCTGCCCGGCGGGCACGTCCGCAGGGCCAGTTCCGCGAGGCGGCGCGCCCGGCCCAGCTCGGTCAGACCGACCACGACCGGGCTGATCCCGCCTGGCCCCGGGCAGCGTCCGTCGAGGAGCTCCGAGAGCGCGTCGAGACCGGTCTCCCCGGCCAGCGCCACCACCCCGATCTCGCAGTCCGCGCCCATCCGCCACAGGAACCGCACGCCCTCGCCCTGCACCTGCCGGTGGAACGGCTCCCGCTCCTCCCGCCGGTCGTAGCGGAGCACCACCACCGCGTACCGCCCCTGCTCGGGCAGGTCCAGGCCCGCCGCCGCCCGCGTCACCAGCTCGGGCGACCGCTGCCCCTGGAGCAGCGCGTCCAGGAGCGCCTGGAGCTGCTCGTCGGTGCGGCGGCGCAGCTCCGCCTCCGTCGACCGGTACGCCTCCGAGGCCGTGTCCGCCTGCGCGTCCACCGCCGACCACACCGTCGTCGCCGACTGCATCAGCGCCGCCAGCTGCGCCGTGTCGTCCCCGGCGCCCTCGATCAGCGCGTCCCACACGAGGTGCCCGGCATGCCGGTACGCGTGCACGACCAGCTCCAGGGGCATCCCCTGACCCGCCCGGCGGCGGCCCATCGACTCCGCCTGCTCCAGATCCCGCCGGGGCGAGTTCCGGGGCGCCGAGATCATCTCGATCCCGATCCGCATCGCCTCGTGTGCCTCCTGCCAATGCTGGTCGTACGGCAGGATCCGCCCGTAGGCGGGCTCGTACGCGTGGAGCTCCCTCAGATGCTCGTCCACCAGCTCCGGCACCCGCTCCAGAAGCGCCGTGCACGCCTGAGCGAGCACCTTCCAGTCGTCGCCGGTCCGCCGTCTGCGCCGTCCCATGCCCGGAGGATCCACCGCCGCGGGCCTCCCGGCACACCCCTGACGCGCAGCGTTGTGCGCATGCACAGCCCATCGCCGTCCCCGCTGGTCACCGGCAGCGATTCGGCGGCGGGACGTGGACGCGCGGTCCGGCGCGGTGCTGGGGTGAGCGCCACTGAACGGCCGAGTAACAACGGCGGCCGGGGAAGGGGAACCATGGGAGGAACCGCACCCGCCCTGGAGGTCAAGGACCTCACGGCGGGATACGGACCGGTGCGCGCGCTGCGCCAGGTGTCGCTGACCGTACCGGCGGGCGCCGTCGTCACCGTCCTGGGCGGCAACGGCGCCGGCAAGTCGACCCTGCTGCGGGCCGTCTCGCGCACCCTGCGGTTCCACGGCGGGTCCGTGGTCTCCGGCACGGTGAGCCGCGACGGCCGGCCGCTCGACGGGCTCCCGCCCGACCGGGTCGTCGCCGCCGGCGTCTCCCAGGTGCCCGAGGGCCGCCAGGTCTTCGCCCGGATGACGGTCGAGGACAACCTGCGCGCGGGCGCCCTCGGCCGCCGCGGCGGCCGCGCCGCGAAGGCCGCCGCGCTGCGCCGGGTCCACGAGCTCTTCCCGGTCCTCGCCGACCGGGCCCGTCAGCAGGCAGGGCTGCTCTCCGGCGGCGAACAGCAGATGCTCGCCGTCGGCCGCGCCCTGATGGCCGCGCCGGGCCTGCTCCTCCTCGACGAGCCGTCCCTCGGGCTCGCCCCGCTGATGGCCGCCCGGATCGCGGACGCCGTCCGCGAGATCAACGCCCAGGGCACGGCGGTGCTCCTCGTCGAGCAGAACGCGGCGCTGGCGCTGCGGCTCGCCTCCCGCGCGTACGTCCTGGAGGTCGGCGAGGTCACCCTCTCCGGTCCTGCCGCCGAACTCGCCGCCTCCGACGAGGTGCGCCGCCGCTACCTGGGCGTGGTCGACGAGGACGCCGCCGCCGACGCGGACCGCGCCCGGACCGCGCACCCGGTCCTGTCCCGCTGGGAGGAGAGCCGATGACCGACACGTCAACGGGTGCCCCGGAGGCCCTCGTCGTCGAGGACCTGACCGTACGGTTCGCCGGACTCACCGCCCTCGACGGCATCGGCTTCACCGTCCGGCCCGGCACCGTCCACGCCCTCATCGGCCCCAACGGCGCCGGCAAGTCCACCTGCTTCAACGTGCTCTCCGGCGTCTACCGGGCCACGGCCGGCTCCGTCCGCCTCGGCCCGCACGAGCTGACCGCCCTGCCCCCGCACCGGATCGCGGACCTCGGCGTCGGCCGGATCTTCCAGAACCTGGCCCTGCCGCCCCGCGCCACCGTCGAGGACAGCCTCATGCTCGGCCGGCACCGGCTCACCCGCACCGGCTTCCTCGCCGCCGGGCTCCGGCTCCCCTCCGCCGCCCGCGAGGAGGCCCGCCACCGGGCCAGGGTCCGGGAGATCGCCGCCTTCGTCGGCTTGGAGCGGCAGCTCGCGCAGCCCGCCGGCGCCCTCCCGTACGGGCAGCAGAAGCTCGCCGAACTGGCCCGCGCGCTCTGCATGGAGCCGAAGCTCCTGCTCCTCGACGAGCCCGTCGCCGGCATGACCGCCGACGAGCGGCGCCGTACGGCCTCGGTCATCGCGGGCGTCCGCGACGGCCTCGGCATCTCGGTCCTCCTCGTCGAGCACGACATGGGCCTGGTGATGCGGCTCGCCGACTCCGTCACCGTCCTCGACTTCGGCCGCCGCATCGCCGACGGAACCCCCGGCGACGTCCAGAACGACCCGGCGGTCGTCCGCGCCTACCTCGGAGAGGAGACCGCCGCGTGAGCACCTTCGCCGAGTTCCTGATCAACGGCGTCTCGCTGGGCTCGATCTACGCCCTCATCGCCCTCGGCTTCGTGGTCATCTTCCGCGCCACCGAGGTCGTCAACTTCGCCCACGCCTCCCTCCTCCTGGCCGGCGGCTACGTCACCGCCGTCCTCCACGACGAGATCGGCTTCTGGCCCGCGCTGCTCGCCGGGATCGCGGGCGCCGCCGTGGTCGGTGCCGCCGTCGAGTTCTTCGTGATGCGCCGTCACCGGGGCGCCGACCACAGCGTCCTCGCGATCGTCACCATCGGCGTCGACATCCTGCTCGCCACCGAGCTGACCCGCCGGATCGGCACCGACATCCTGTCCCTCGGCGACCCCTGGGGAGACGCGGTCCTCACCGTCGGCCAGGTGACCATCGCCCAGACCCGGATCGCGGCCCTGCTCGTCGCGGCCCTCCTCATCACCGCGTTCCTGCTGGCCTTCCGGTACACGTCCTGGGGCGTCGCCATGCGGGCCGCAGCCGAGAGCCAGGAGACCGCCGCCCTCATGGGCATCCGGCTCGGCCGGGTCTCGCTGGGGGCCTGGGCGGTCGCCGGCGCCCTCGCCGCCGTCGCCGCGCTCTTCCTCACCGTCTTCCCGACCCCGGGACTGGAACGGGCCACCTCGCTCGCCGCCCTCAAAGCCTTCCCCGCCGCCATCCTCGGGGGCCTCGACTCCACCACGGGCGCCCTCGTCGGCGGACTCCTCGTCGGCATCACCGAGTCCCTCGCCACCGGCTACCAGAGCGACCTGGCCTTCCTCGGCCGGGGCATCGGCGACCTCGCCCCCTACCTCGTCATGGTCGCGGTGCTCCTGATCCGCCCGGCCGGACTCTTCGGTACGAAGGAGCTCGCCCGTGTCTGAGACCCTCGCCCGGAGCGGCGTCCGCATCCGTACCGGGGTGTACGGGTGGGCCGCCGCCGGACTCCTCCTCGTCGCCCTCCCGTTCTATCTGGACCGCTTCTGGCTCCAGGCCGGCCTGTTCGCCATGGCCGCCGCCCTCGGCGCCCTCGGCATCAACCTGTTGACCGGCGCCACCGGCCAACTCTCCATGGGACACGCCTTCTTCCTCGCCGTCGGCGCGTACGGCTACTGCCTCTTCGCCGGGGACGGCACGGACGGACTCGCCGGTCTCGGCCTGCCCGGCTGGCTCSCCGCCGTCCTCGCGGTGGCCCTCGCGGGCCTGGCCGGCGGGGTGTTCAGCCCCATCGCGGGCCGGCTGCGCGGCGCGTACCTCGGCATCGCCACCCTCGCGCTGATCTTCATCGGGCAGCACGTGCTCTTCAACGCCCATGACCTCACCGGCGGTTACAACGGCCGGGCCGTCCCGCCGCTCAGCCTCTTCGGCCTCACCTTCGACGACACCGAACTCCTCGTCGCCCAGGTGCCGTTCGGCGCCGTCGAGAAGCTCTGGTACCTCGGTCTCGTCCTCCTCCTCGGCGGCGTGCTCTTCGCCAGGGGAGTCCTCAGGGGCCGTCCGGGACGCGCGATGAACGCCATCCGGGACCACCGGATCGCCGCCGGCGTCATGGGCATCCCCGTGGCCCGCTACCGCGCCGCCGTCTTCGTCCTCTCCTCCATGTACGCGGGCCTGGCGGGCGTCCTGCTGGCCCTGGTCTTCCAGCGCACCGTGCCCGAGTACTTCGGCATGGCGCTCTCCCTCGAATACCTGGCCATGATCGTCATCGGCGGTCTCGGCTCGGTCGCCGGCGCGGTGGCCGGAGGCGTCTTCGTCTCCCTCCTGCCGCAGCTCCTCACCCGGTACAGCGACGCACTGCCCCTGGTCTCCGCCCCCGGGACGGGCGGCATCGCACCGGGGGAGGCCTCGCGCTACCTCTACGGCGCCGCCGTCGTCGCGGTGGTGCTGTTCCTGCCCGGCGGCCTGGCCCGCCTCGCCGTCCGGAAACCCAAGAGCCCCACACCCCAAAGCCCCACACCCACCATCACCGAACCCTCTGGGGAGACACGATGACCCACCGCAGACAGGCCGTGCGGGGCCTGGCCGCCGCGCTCGCCGCACTGGTCGCCCTCACCGCCGCCGGATGCAGCTCCAAGGCCAAGACCGGCGACGGCAAGCAGACCGGCGCGGGCGGGGTGAAGACCGGCGCGGGAGTCACCGACAAGACGATCGCGCTGGGCGCCCTCACCGACATGACCGGCGTGTACGCGACCCTCGGCAAGAGCGTCACCCAGGCCCAGCAGCTGTACGTGAAGCAGGTCAACGCCGCCGGCGGGATCTGTGGCCGGCAGCTGGAGCTCACGGTCCGCGACCACGGCTACGACCCGCAGAAGGCGCTCGCCGCCTACACCGAGCTGGAGCCGAAGGTCGTCGGCTACACCCAGTTCATCGGCTCCCCGTTCGTCGCCGCCGTCAAGCCCAAGGTCGACGGCAAGGACAAGGGGCTCGTCCTGCCCCAGGCCTGGTCGGCCTCGCTGCTCGGCTCCCCGTACATCCGCGTCCTCGGCGCCACGTACGACGTCGAGACGATCAACGCCGTCGACTTCCTGCTCAAGGAGAAGGGCCTCAAGTCCGGCGACAAGCTCGGCCACGTCTACTTCGAGGGCGACTACGGCGAGAACGCGCTGAAGGGCTCGAAGTACGCCGCGGAGAAGGCCGGTCTCACCGTCGTCGAGCAGAAGATCAAGCCCACCGACAACGACATGTCGGCGCAGGTCTCGGCGCTCAAGCAGGCCGGGGTCAAGGCCATCGTCATCAGCGCCGGCCCCCGCCAGGCGGCCTCCCTCGTCGGCGTCGCCGCCGCCACCGGACTCAGGGTCCCGGTCGTCGGCAACAACTCCGCCTTCGCGCCGCAGCTCCTCGGCACCCAGGCCGGGCCCGCCCTGGAGAAGATGTACTGGTTCGCCTCGCCGAGCCTGCCGATCGGCGCGGACACCCCGACCGCGAAGAAGCTCGTCGCCGACTACCAGGCCGCCTACCCCGGCGACAGCCTCGACAACGGCATCGTCGCCGGCTGGACCGCGGCCGGCGTCTTCGGCGAGGCCCTGAAGAAGGCCTGCGCGGACAAGGACCTCACCCGCGAGGGCGTCGACAAGGCGCTCCTGACCATGAAGGCCCACGACGCCGGCTTCGGCATGACCCACGACCTGGGCGACCCGAAGGCGCCGTCCTCCCGCGAGTCCGTCATCATCCAGCCGGACAAGTCGGTCCCCGGCGGCATGCGCACGGTCCGGCAGCCGTTCGTCGCGGACGCGGCGAAGTCCTACACGCCGTAGCCGCTCTCGCACCGGTCCGCGAAGCCCGTCCGCCAGGACGGGCGGGCCGGGGCCCAGCCCAGCGCGCGGGCCCGGGCGTTCACGGCGCCCCGGGCCCAGGGCGTCCGGCCCGCACTCCGCTCCGGGGCCGGGACGCCCAGCGCCCCCGCCAGCACCGGCAGCCAGTCGTGGCCGGCCGCGGGCTCGTCGTCCACCACGTTGTACGCGCCCGCCGGCCACGCCAGGGCCCGTACGGCCGCCTCCGCGGCATCGGCGACGTGCACGAAGGAGCTCACCGAGGCGTCCGCCGCCGTGCTCCCGAGGAAACGGGCCCCCGGCGCCCCGGCGAGCGCGGCGGCCACCGGGCCCCCGGGCGCGTACCAGGTGCCGGGACCGTAGAGGATCCCGTACCGCAGGACGACGGCCTCCGGGAGCTCCGCCACCGTGGACTCCAGGGCGCGGACACCCGCGACGATCCGCGCGCGGGGCAGGTCCTCCGTCGTGTCGAGCGGTACGGACTCGTCGGCGGGCGCGTCCCCGGGGGCGTACGCCCAGGAGATCGACTGCGCGACGATCCGGCCGACGCCCGCCGCCCGCGCCGCGTCCACGAGGTTCCGGGTGCCCTCGATCCGCACCCGGTTGTTCGCGGCGCCGTCCGCCGAGCCCAGGTCCGTCAGCTGGTGCACCACGGCGTCCGGCGCGGCCTCGGCCACCGCCCTGAGCACCGCCCCGGCGTCCAGGACGTCCACGGGGCGCGGGCCGCGCCGGGAGATGCCCACGACCTCGTGGCCCGCCGCTTCGAGGCGGGGAACGAGATGACGACCCACGGCGCCCGTGGCACCCGCGACCAGTACGCGCATGGGCCCCAGCGTAAACGATCTTCACCTGCCCGAAACATGCCGGTGTGAAGCTCTGGCCCATGACTGCACGCATCGAGGAGAACCGCTCCCACCCACGCCTCCGTGACCTGCTGGCCGCCTACCACCTGGTCAACCAGGCCGAGAAGGGCACCGCCGTCGAGACGGTCGCCGAGCTCCCGGCCGTATACCGGGGAGAGGCCGAGGACCCGGCCGCCGCCTTCGCCGCCGACACCGTTCTGCTCGTCACCGCGCCCGGGGACGACGCCCCGTCGGGCTGCGTCGTCCTCAAGGCGCCCCGCGAGGGCCGCGCGCCCGAGATCAAGCGGCTCTGGGTCGCGCCCGAGGCCCGGCGCAAGGGCCTCGCGAAGGCCCTCATGACCGAGGCCCTGCACCGGGCCGCCGCCGCGGGAGCACCGGCCGTACGCCTCACGGTCTGGGCCTGGCGCGCGGAGCCGCTCGCCCTCTACCGGAGCCTCGGCTTCGCGACCGTCGACCCCTGGGACAAGCGACCGGACCTCCTCTGCCTGGAGAAGCCGCTCGACGTCATCGAGAAGCTGTCCCCCGAGGCCGTACGGACCCACGCCCCCGCCGGCCTCGCCGAGCTCCTCGTGGACGCCGTCGGCGGCGGGGCCTCTGTGGGCTTCCTGGCGCCCCTGGAGACGGCCAGGGCGGCCGCCTGGTGGTCCGGCGTCGCGGAGGAGGCCGCCGCGGGCGTACGGGACGTCTGGGCCGCCCACGCCCCGGACGGGAGCCTCAGCGGCGTCGTCACCCTCGTCCGTACGGGCACGGACAACGGCCGCCACCGCGGCGAGATCGCCCGGCTGCTCGTGCGCGGCACCGCCCGGGGCCGCGGCCTCGGCCGCCGGCTGCTCGCCACCGCCGAGGCCCACGCCGCCGCCACCGGCCTCCGCCTGCTGGTCCTGGACACCCAGACCGGCAGCCCGGCCGAGCGCCTCTACCGGGGAGCGGGCTGGACGGCCGCGGGCACGATTCCGGACTTCGCCGCCGACCCGGCCGGCAAGCTCCTCGCCACGACCCTGTACTACAAGCGCCTCGGCTGAGCGCGGGCGCAAAGGCAACTGACAAGCGCTCCGGGCACACGAAAGGGCCCCGGGAGGCTCATCGCCTCCCGGGGCCCTTCACGTACCACTTCTCGATCCGCTACCGCAGCTGCGCGGCGCGAGCCTCGCGGTTCTCCCGGCGGTTGCCGCGGAACGTGTTCACGCGGCGGGCCGTCGCGAAGAGGGGGATCACGGCGCCCATCACCACCTGGAGCGCGCAGCCGGTCTGGAGCAGGAAGGCGCCGCCCGGGGCGTCGAACGCCCAGGCCGCCAGCATGCCCATCGCGCCCACGATCCAGGCGAGCATCGCCACCGCGAGGACACCCCGCGGCTTGGGGTACTCGACCCGGCTCACCATCAGCCAGGCCACCCCGATGATCGCGAGGAGCGTCGGGACGAACGGCAGCTCGAGCAGCACGATCGAGACGACCGTGAGCGCGCCGAAGGGGCTCGGCATGCCCTGGAACATGCCGTCCTTCATCGTCACGCACGAGAATCTCGCCAGGCGCAGCACGACCGCGAGGAGCACCGCGACCGCGGCCACCGCCGAGACCTTCTGCTGAGCGCCGTCCGGGACCGCGACCATGCCGTACACGAGCACGAAGTAGGCCGGGGCCAGACCGAAGCTGATCAGGTCCGAGAGGTTGTCGAGCTCGGCGCCCATCGGCGAGCTGCGGAGCTTGCGCGCCACGATGCCGTCGAAGAGGTCGAAGATCGCCGCGCACAGCATCAGGATCACCGCGGTGGCGGCGCTGTTGCGCGCCATGCCGGTCTCGGTGCTGCCGGTGAGGTGCGGGATCAGGATGCCGGTCGTCGTGAAGTAGACCGCCATGAAGCCGCACGTGGCGTTACCGAGCGTGAGGGCGTCCGCTATGGACAGCCTCAACGACAGCGGCATCTCCTCGGCCTCTTCGGCCGCCTCCGCCTCGGCGTCGGCAGCCCATTCGGCAGCCCGTGTGTCGGGATCAATCACGGTCAATGCGAGTCACCCCCGCGGTCGTGGCCTGGCCGACCTCGACGGCGACCTCGACACCCTCCGGGAGGTAGATGTCGACCCGCGAGCCGAAGCGGATCAGGCCGATCCGGTCACCCTGCTCGACCTTCGTCCCCTGCGGGATGTACGGCACGATGCGTCGTGCGACGGCACCCGCGATCTGCACCATCTCGATGTCGCCGAGCTCGGTGTCGAAGTGCCAGACAACGCGCTCGTTGTTCTCGCTCTCCTTGTTGAACGCCGGGACGAACCCGCCGGGGATGTGCTCCACGGACGTCACCGTGCCGGCCAGCGGCGCGCGGTTGACGTGGACGTTCAGCGGGCTCATGAAGATGGCGACCCGGGTGCGCCCGTCCTTCCACGGCATGATGCTCTGCACCACACCGTCGGCGGGGGAGATGACCCGGCCCTGAGCGATCTCTCGCTCGGGATCGCGGAAGAACCACAGCATGCCGGCCGCGAGAGCGGTGGTCGGCACGGCGATGGCCGCGGCACGCTTCGACTTGCGCGCGCGCAAGAGGCTGAGCGCCGCGGTGGCGACGGTCGGCAGAAGCCACGGCGATGCTCCGCGCGCGAGGCGTACGCCGGAGAGGCTGTCGCGGTGTGCAGAGGTTTGGCTGTGGGGCATGGATGACCTTCGTAGCGGATGATGCCGCACTGGCAACGGGGGACGGCGGCTTTCCGGCGATGCTATCGGTTGCGGGGCGCAACTGGGCAAGCCAGGAACCGAGTCGACGGCCGGAAGACGAACACAGGGTGTGATCTTCTTCGCGGCCGAACCGACTCAAACGCGACAATCAACCCTGGAATCGGTACTCCTCGAGCAGCCGACGACCAATGATCATTTTCTGGATCTCGGCGGTACCTTCACCGATGAGCAGCATCGGCGCCTCGCGGTAGAGACGCTCGATCTCGTACTCCTTCGAGAACCCGTAGCCGCCGTGAATGCGGAAGGCATCCTCCACGACCTCCTTGCAGTATTCGGAGGCGAGGTACTTCGCCATCCCTGCTTCGAGGTCGTTTCGTTCCCCGGAGTCCTTTTTGCGTGCTGCGTTCACCATCATGGCATGAGCAGCCTCGACCTTGGTAGCCATCTCGGCAAGCTTGAACTGAATCGCCTGGTGTTCCGCGATCGCCTTGCCGAAAGTGTGACGTTGCTGGGCATAAGAGACACCCAGTTCGAAAGCACGCTGCGCGACGCCGCAACCACGGGCCGCCACGTTGACGCGGCCGACCTCGACGCCGTCCATCATTTGGTAAAACCCTCGGCCCGTGGTGCCGCCGAGCACCCGATTGGCCGGAATGCGCAGTCCGTCCATGATGAGTTCGGTCGTGTCGACGCCCTTGTAACCCATCTTGTCGATCTTGCCCGGAATGGTGAGGCCCGGACGGACCTCTCCGAAGCCCGGCTCCTTCTCGACGAGGAAGGTCGTCATCGACTTGTGGGGGGCGGTGCCCTCCGGGTGTCCTTCGTCACTTCGGACGAGAACGGCGACCAGCGTTGACGTTCCGCCGTTCGTCAGCCACATCTTCTGGCCGTTGAGGACGTACTCGTCGCCGTCCTTCACCGCCTTCGAGGTGATGGCCGACACGTCCGAGCCGAGGCCCGGCTCCGACATCGAGAACGCGCCACGCGTCTCGCCGGCCGCCATCCGCGGAAGGAAGTAGTCCTTCTGCTCCTGCGTGCCGTGCTGCTTCAGCATGTACGCGACGATGAAGTGCGTGTTGATGATGCCGGAGACCGACATCCAGCCGCGGGCGATCTCCTCCACGCACAGCGCGTACGTGAGCAGCGACTCGCCCAGGCCCCCGTACTCCTCGGGGATCATCAGACCGAACAGGCCGAGCTCCTTGAGCCCGTCGACGATCTGCTGGGGGTACTCGTCGCGGTGCTCCAGCTCGGTGGCGACCGGGATGATCTCCTTGTCGACGAACTCCCGGACGGTCTTGAGGATCTCCTGCTGGACGTCCGTGAGCCCGGCGGTCTGGGCGAGTCGGGCCATGGCTACTTCTCCGTCTTCTTGGCGGGCTCGATCAGCTCGGGGCGGCCGGGCTGCTCGCCGCCGCGCTCCTTGATGTAGGTCTCGGTGGGCACCATGACCTTGCGGCGGAAGACGCACACGAGGGTGCCGTCCTGCTTGTAGCCCTTGGTCTCGACGTAGACGATGCCGCGGTCGTTCTTCGACCTCGACGGGGTCTTGTCGAGGACCGTCGTCTCGCCGTAGATCGTGTCGCCGTGGAAGGTCGGCGCCACGTGCCGCAGCGACTCGATCTCCAGGTTGGCGATGGCCTTGCCGGAGACGTCCGGCACGGACATGCCGAGCAGCAGCGAGTAGATGTAATTGCCGACGACGACGTTCTTGCCGAAGTCCGTCGTGTTCTCGGCGTAATTCACATCCATGTGCAGCGGATGGTGGTTCATCGTGAGCAGACAGAAGAGATGGTCGTCGTACTCGGTGACCGTCTTTCCGGGCCAGTGCTTGTAGACGGCACCGACTTCGAACTCTTCATAGGTACGGCCGAACTGCATCGCTCTCAGGCCTCCGGGATCTCGAACTTGCTGGTGCGCTGCATGCCGGCGGCGCGGCCCTTGCCGGAGATGACCAGGGCCATCTTGCGGGAGGCCTCGTCGATCATCTCGTCGCCGAGCATCGCGGAGCCCTTCTTCCCGCCGGCCTCGGACGTGTAGTAGTCGTACGCGTCGAGGATGAGCTCGGCGTGGTCGAAGTCCTCCTGCGCGGGCGAGAAGATCTCGTTCGCGGCGGCGACCTGGTCCGGGTGCAGCACCCACTTGCCGTCGAAGCCCAGGGCGGCGGCGCGCTGCGCGACGGCCTTGTAGCCCTCCGGGTTGCGGATCTGGAGGTAGGGGCCGTCGATCGCCTGGAGGTTGTTGGCGCGGGCGGCCATCAGGATGCTCATCAGGATGTGGTGGTAGGCGTCGGCCGGGTAGCCCGGCGGCTGCTCGCCCACGACCAGCGACTTCATGTTGATCGAGGCCATGAAGTCGGCCGGGCCGAAGATGATCGTCTCGACGCGCTGGGAGGCCTGCGCGATCGCGTTGACGTTGACGAGGCCCTGGGCGTTCTCGATCTGCGCCTCGATGCCGATCTTGCCGACCTCGAAGCCCATCGTCTTCTCGATCTGCGTGAGCAGCAGGTCGAGCGCCACGATCTGCTGGGCGTCCTGGACCTTCGGCAGCATGATGCAGTCGAGGTTCTGGCCGGCGCCCTCGACGACCGTGACGACGTCGCGGTACGTCCAGTGGGTCGTCCAGTCGTTGACGCGCACGACCCGGGTCTTGCCGGTCCAGTCGCCCTCGTTGAGGAACTTCACGATGGTGTGCCGCGCCTCGGGCTTGGCCAGCGGCGCGCACGCGTCCTCCAGGTCGAGGAAGACCTGGTCCGCGGCGAGGCCCTGGGCCTTCTCCAGGAAGCGCGGGTTGGAACCGGGGACGGCGAGGCAGGAGCGGCGCGGACGCAGACGGTTCACGGGGCTGGTCATGCGGGGACCTCCGAACTTTCCAGGGGGCTGAGCTTGTGAGCTTTCCGGATCTCGTCGACGATACGGCCGATGATCTCCGTGATACCGAAGTCCTTCGGTGTGAAGACGGCGGCCACACCCGCGCGCTTCAGGTCTGCGGCGTCGGCGTTCGGGATGATCCCGCCGACGATGACCGGCACATCGGTCGCGCCCGCCTCGCGGAGGCGGTCGAGGACGTCCGGGACCAGCTCGGCGTGGGAGCCGGAGAGGATCGACAGGCCCACGCAGTGCACGTCCTCGGCGAGGGCCGCGTTGACGATCTGCTCCGGGGTCAGCCGGATGCCCTGGTAGACCACCTCGAAACCGGCGTCACGCGCGCGGACGGCGATCTGCTCGGCCCCGTTGGAGTGCCCGTCGAGGCCCGGCTTGCCGACGAGCAGCCGCAGCCGCCCGGCGCCCAGCTCCTCGGCGGTGCGCGCCACCTTGTCCCGTACGACGGCCAGCGGCGTGCCCTCCTCGGCCGTCACGGCGACCGGGGCGGAGGAGACGCCCGTGGGCGCCCGGAACTCGCCGAAGACCTCGCGCAGGGCCCCGGTCCACTCACCGGTCGTGACCCCGGCGCGGGCGCACTCGAGGGTGGCCTCCATGAGGTTCCCGGTGCCCTTGGCGGCCTCCTTGAGGCGTTCGAGGGCCTTGCAGGGGCGCGGGTGGTTGAACGGCGGCTGGTAGCGGTTGTCCCGCCAGGTCTTCAGCGAACCGACCACCCGCGCCTCGACCGCCGGGTCGACGGTCATGATCGCGGTGTCGAGGTCGGCGGTGAGGGGGTTCTCCTCCGTCGACTGGAAGATGTTGACGCCGATGATCTTCTCGTCGCCGGCCTCGATCCGGGCGCGCCGCTCGGCGTGCGAGGAGACGAGCTGCGACTTGAGGTAGCCGGACTCGACGGCGGCCATCGCGCCGCCCATCTCCTGGATCCGGTCGATCTCGGCCAGGCACTCCTCGACGAGCGAGGCGACCTTGGCCTCGATGACGTGCGAGCCGGCGAAGATGTCCTCGTACTCCAGCAGGTCGGACTCGTGGGCGAGCACCTGCTGGATGCGGAGCGACCACTGCTGGTCCCAGGGCCGGGGCAGACCGAGCGCCTCGTTCCAGGCGGGGAGCTGCACGGCCCGGGCGCGGGCGTCCTTGGAGAGCGTGACGGCCAGCATCTCCAGGACGATCCGCTGGACGTTGTTCTCCGGCTGGGCCTCGGTCAGGCCGAGCGAGTTGACCTGCACGCCGTAGCGGAACCGGCGCTGCTTCTCGTTCTCGATGCCGTACCGCTCACGGGTGATCTTGTCCCAGATGCGGCCGAACGCGCGCATCTTGCACATCTCCTCGATGAAGCGGACGCCCGCGTTCACGAAGAAGGAGATGCGGGCGACGACCTCGCCGAAGCGGTCCTCCGGGACCTGCCCGGAGTCGCGCACCGAGTCGAGCACCGCGATCGCGGTGGCCATCGCGTACGAGATCTCCTGGACCGGAGTGGCCCCCGCCTCCTGCAGGTGGTAGCTGCAGATGTTGATCGGGTTCCACTTCGGGATGTTGTTGACCGTGTACGCGATCATGTCCGTCGTGAGGCGGAGGGAGGGGCCGGGCGGGAAGACGTGCGTCCCGCGCGACAGGTACTCCTTCACGATGTCGTTCTGGGTGGTGCCCTGGAGCTGGGTGATGTCCGCACCCTGCTCCTCGGCGGCCACCTGGTAGAGCGCCAGGAGCCACATCGCCGTGGCGTTGATGGTCATCGAGGTGTTCATCTGCTCCAGCGGGATGTCCTGGAACAGCCGTCGCATGTCGCCGAGGTGCGAGACGGGGACGCCGACCCGGCCGACCTCGCCGCGGGCGAGGATGTGGTCGGGGTCGTAGCCCGTCTGCGTCGGCAGGTCGAACGCGACCGAGAGGCCGGTCTGACCCTTGGCGAGGTTGCGCCGGTACAGCTCGTTGGACGCCTCGGCGGTCGAGTGACCGGCGTAGGTCCGCATGAGCCACGGCCGGTCCTTCTGGCGCTCAGTCATCTATGGTCCCGGTGTCAGATGTTGCGGAAGCGGTTGATGGCGTCGATGTGCTTCTCGCGCAGCTCGGGGTTGCTGACGCCCAGGCCCTCCTGCGGCGCGAGCGCGAGGACGCCGACCTTGCCCTGGTGCAGGTTGCGGTGGACGTCGTAGGCGGCCTGGCCGGTCTCCTCCAGGGAGTAGACCTTCGACAGGGTGGGGTGGATCTTGCCCTTGGCGATCAGGCGGTTCGCTTCCCAGGCCTCGCGGTAGTTGGCGAAGTGCGAGCCGATGATCCGCTTGAGCGACATCCACAGGTAGCGGTTGTCGTACTCGTGCATGTAGCCCGAGGTGGAGGCGCAGGTGGTGATGGTGCCGCCCTTGCGGGTGACGTACACGGAGGCGCCGAAGGTCTCGCGGCCCGGGTGCTCGAAGACGATGTCGATGTCCTCGCCGCCGGTCAGCTCACGGATCTTGGAGCCGAAGCGCTTCCACTCGCGCGGGTCCTGGGTGTTCTCGTCCTTCCAGAACTTGTAGCCCTCGGCGTTGCGGTCGATGACCGCGTCGGCGCCCATCGCGCGGCAGATGTCGGCCTTCTCCGGGGAGGAGACGACACAGATCGGGTTGGCGCCGCCGGCGAGGGCGAACTGCGTGGCGTACGAGCCGAGGCCGCCGCTCGCGCCCCAGATGAGGACGTTGTCGCCCTGCTTCATGCCGGCGCCGTTGCGGGAGACCAGCTGGCGGTACGCGGTGGAGTTGACGAGACCCGGGGAGGCCGCCTCCTCCCAGCTGAGGTGGCCGGGCTTCGGCATCAGCTGGTTCGACTTGACGAGGGCGATCTCGGCCAAGCCGCCGAAGTTGGTCTCGAAGCCCCAGATGCGCTGCTCCGGGTCGAGCATCGTGTCGTTGTGGCCGTCGGAGGACTCCAGCTCGACCGAGAGGCAGTGCGCGACGACCTCGTCGCCGGGCTTCCAGCTGTTGACGCCGGGGCCGGTGCGCAGCACGACGCCCGCGAGGTCGGAGCCGATGACGTGGTACGGCAGGTCGTGGCGCTTGCTGAGGTCGCTGAGGCGGCCGTAGCGCTCCAGGAAGCCGAAGGTCGACACCGGCTCGAAGATCGAGGTCCAGACCGAGTTGTAGTTGACCGAGGAGGCCATCACGGCGACCAGGGCCTCGCCCGGGCCGAGCTCGGGCAGGGGCACGTCGTCGAGGTGCAGCGATTTGCGCGGGTCCTTGTCGCGGCTGGCGAGCCCGGCGAACATCTCGGCCTCGTCCTTGTGGACGGTGATGCCCCGGTACGACTCGGGGAGCGGGATGTTCGCGAAGTCGGCGGACGTGGCGTCCTTCGACTGGATCGCGGCCAGGATTTCCTTCACGGGTTGCCTCCGGCGGTGAGCGTCCTGAGGGAGGGACGCCTGGGGGTTACGGCGGGAAGTGCTGCTGCTGTGGAGGTGTGCCGTCGGTTCGGCTCGGGTGGTGCGGTGGCGCGGCGCTGGTGGCGCGAGGGTGCCTGTGACGCAGGCGTCCGGGCGCACGAGCCGTCGGCTTGTGGGGACAGCCGGCGAACGAGGTGTTCTCTGCTCGCCGGCCGCCCGGACAACATCAACGTATGACACGCCGTGCCACCGCACAAGGCACTGCGTGCCAACAATTTCACTCAGATGCAATCTGCCCGTCACGGATGAGCGATGATCGATCGAAATCCGCTCTGAACTGGGACGATACGACGATGGCCGCCCCCGGAAACCGGGGGCGGCCATCGTCGTGGAGGGGTCTTGAGGGGTCCTCAAGGGCGCCTCAGGGGTTCTTGAGTGCCTGCTGGATGGTGCGCATGACCTCGTCGAGAGGGGCGTCCGTACGGGCCACCGCGACCACCACGTCGCCGGTGGTGGAGGCCCGGACGGCGGGCGCCTGCTCGGCCTGCGGGGACTGGGCCGGACGGCCCGCGCCTATGCCGCTGCCGAAGGTGTCCCGGACGATCGCGAAGGCGTGGTCGAGCTGGGCCTCCACGTCGCCCTGGCCGCCCGCCCGCAGCCAGCGGCGCAGGACGTGGTTGTGCGCGGTGACGACCGCGGAGGCGGCCACCTCCGCGAGCAGCGGGTCGTCGTTGCCGTCGTGGTGGTCGCGCTCGTCGAAGTGCCCGAGGAGATAGCGGGTGAACAGCCGCTCGTAGCGGGCCACCGAGGCGATCTCGCGCTCCCGCAGCGTCGGCACCTCACGGGTCAGCCGGTAGCGCTCCACGGAGACCGCGGGGGAGCCCGCGTACATCTTCATGACTTCCTTGATGCCCCGGCACACCGTGTCGAGCGGGTGCTCGTGCGGCGGAGCGGCGTTCAGCACCGCCTCCGCCCGCACCAGCGTGTCGTCGTGGTCCGGGAAGATCGCCTCTTCCTTGGAGCGGAAGTGGCGGAAGAAGGTCCGCCGGGCGACCCCGGCCGTGGCCGCGATCTCGTCCACGGTCGTCGCCTCGTACCCCTTGGTGGCGAAGAGCTCCATCGCCGCCGTCGCCAGCTCCCGGCGCATCTTGAGGCGCTGGGCGGCGGCACGGGTGCCCGCCGCGCTCTCGGGAGCGTCGGACGTGGACGTGGCACGGGGTGTCTTCGCGGCCTTGGGCATGGTCCGAACGTACTGCATCGGAGTGGGAGTGTGCCCAGGTGGGGGCGGGGAGCCCCCCGGGGCACCGGAGGTGCCCGGGGAGCTCAGCAGGCCGCCCCAGCCCGCGGTGGGCGGCTCAGCGGCGGGCATATTCGCGGAAGCCGCGTCCCGTCTTGCGGCCGAGGCAGCCGGCCGCCACCAGGTGCTCCAGGAGCGGGGCCGGGGCGAGGCCCGGGTCGCGGAACTCGCGGTGCAGCACCTGCTCGATCGCGAGCGAGACGTCCAGACCGACCACGTCGAGCAGCTCGAACGGGCCCATCGGGTAGCCGCCGCCCAGCTTCATCGCGGCGTCGATGTCGTCGAGGGTCGCGTAGTGCTCCTGGACCATCTTGATCGCGTTGTTCAGGTACGGGAAGAGCAGCGCGTTCACGATGAAGCCCGCGCGGTCGCCGCAGTCCACCGGGTGCTTGCGGATCTTCGCCGTGACCTCGCGGACGGTGGCGTGGACGTCGTCGGCCGTCAGGACCGTACGGACGATCTCGACCAGCTTCATCGCCGGCGCCGGGTTGAAGAAGTGCATCCCGATGACGTCCTGCGGGCGCGAGGTGGCGCGGGCACAGGCCACGACCGGCAGCGAGGAGGTCGTGGTGGCGAGCACCGCGCCCGGCTTGCAGATCTTGTCGAGCCGCGCGAACAGCTCCTGCTTGATCTCCAGGTCCTCGGCGACCGCCTCGACGGCAAGGTCGACCTCGGCGAAGGCGTCCAGCGTGCCCGCCGCGGTGATCAGGGCCAGCGTCGTGTCGCGCGCCTCGCCCGTCATCCGGCCCTTGTCGACGGAGCGGGCCAGGGACTTGGCGATCCGGGCCTTGGCCGTGTCCGCCTTCTCCTGGGAACGGGCGGCGAGGACGACCGAGTACCCGGCCTTGGCGAAGACCTCGGCGATGCCGGAGGCCATGGTGCCCGAGCCGGCGACGCCGACCGAGCGGACCTCACGGCCGGCGCCGGCGTCGGCGGAGGTCAGCGGGGTGAGCGCGTCCCGCACGACCTCGGCGGAGCCCGGCGCCTCGTACGTGTAGAAGCCACGGCCCGACTTGCGGCCGGTCAGACCGGCCTCGCTGAGCTGCTTGAGGATCGGGGCGGGGGCGTGCAGCCGGTCGTGCGAGGAGGCGTACATCGCCTCCAGGACCGTACGGGCCGTGTCGACGCCGATCAGGTCGAGCAGCGCCAGCGGGCCCATCGGCAGGCCGCAGCCCAGCTTCATCGCCGCGTCGATGTCCTCGCGGGAGGCGTACTTGGCCTCGTACATGGCGGCGGCCTGGTTCAGGTAGCCGAAGAGCAGTCCGTCCGCGATGAAGCCGGCCCGGTCGCCGACCGCCACGGGCTCCTTGCCGAGGTCCTGCGCGAGCTGCGTCACGGCGTCGACGGCCCGCGGGTCGGTGAGCACCGACGAGACGATCTCGACCAGCTTCATCGCCTGCACGGGGGCGAAGAAGTGCAGGCCGAGCACGCGCTCGGGGTGGGCCGAGTCGGCGGCGAGCCGGGTGACGGAGAGCGCGTTCGTGCCGGTCGCCAGGATCGCGTCGGCCCGGACGATCCCGTCGAGCGCCCGGAAGACCTCCTGCTTCGCCTCGTACGACTCGGGCACGACCTCGATCACGAGGTCGGCCTCGGCGGCCGCCTGGAGGTCGGAGAAGGTACGGAAGCGGGCCAGGACGTCCTGCCGCTCCTCCTCGGTGATCCGCTCGCGGGCCACCGCACGGGCGGTGGAGGCCTCCAGGGCGGCGACGGCCCGGGCGGCGGCGGTGTCGTCGATGTCGATGCCGATGACCTCGCGGCCGGCCCGGGCGAGGACGTCGGCGATGCCGGTGCCCATGGTGCCGAGACCGACGACGGCGATGGTGGAGAGAGGGGTGTCCATCAGGGGACTCCAGGGAGGAAGAGTGACGACTGAGGGCAGTTCGCGCGCGAGAGGGAAGGGCGCGGGAAAGAACGAGGGCGAAGCCCTGAAAGGAAGGGCGATGCCCTGAAGAAAGGGGCGATGGACTCTGTCCCGGAGTCACATCGAAACTGCCGAACCGACGAAACGCTCACGACGACTGCGTCACCAGGTTGTCGTGAGGAGCGCGGGGGGTGACCCGCTCACCTGAGACTAACCGGCCGGTAACGAGCGCGCCAGTCCCGGCAAGTTGAGAAAGTGTGATCTGGATCGCGGATAGGCTCGGATTCATGGAAAGCGCCGAGGATCCGGAATTCTGCTCGATGATCGATCGATTGCGGGACGAGATCGAGAATGACGCCGGAGAAGTCCCGGAGGCATTCGGAGAACTCGCCGGAACCGAAGATCCGGAGGAACTCCACCGGGTCCTCACCGCACCCGGGCAGCCGCTCTGGGCCCGTGAGATCGCCGCCTTCAAGCTCGGACTCGCGGGCGACCCTCGCTCCTTCGAGGCGCTCGTCCTCCTCCTCAACCACCGCGACCCCGAACGCTGCGTCACCGCCGCCCACGCCCTGGTCCGGCTCGGCGACCCCCGGACCGCCCGCGCGGCCGCCGCCCTCGCCACCAACGAACTCCGGGTCGCCTACGCCCTCCTGCCGGTCCGGCTGCTCGCCGAACTCCGCGCCCCCGAGTCCGTACCGGCCCTGATCACCGTCCTCGGACGGCGACTTCCGGCGGACGACCCCCACTGGCGGGTGGGACTCGCCTGCGTCGAGGGCCTCGGCACCCTCGGCGACCCCCGGGCCCGCCCCGCCCTGGAGGCCGCGCTTCCGCACCCCCGGCTCGGCCGCGCCGCCGAGGACTCGCTGACACGACTCCGAGCGCAGGGCTGAAGGGTCGGGCGCGGGCGTCAGCGCACCAGCCGGAGCTCCGGCTCGGCGTCGCCGGTCTCCTGCTCGGGCACGAGGGCGAAGGCCTCGATCTCCACGAGGAGTTCCGGCCGGACCAGCGCCGACACCTGCACCGCCGAGCTCGCCGGGAGCGGCGCCCCCGCGAAGTACGCGTCCCGGGCGTCCCGCACCGCAGGGAGGTGGGCGACGTCCGTGACGAAGTACGTCAGCTTCACGACGTCCCCGAAACCCGCGCCGGCGGCGGCCAGGCAGCGCTCCAGATTGGCGAAGACCTGGTGGGCTTGGACGACCGCGTCACCCTCCCCGACCACCGCGCCGGAGGCATCCAGCGCGCACTGCCCGGATATCGCGACGAACCGGCCCGTCCCCCAGACGACATGGCTGTACTGGGGACTGGGCGCGAGGCCGTCGGGAGCGGGGACGTGATGCAGGTGGCTCGTCATGTCCCACATCCTCGCGCACGCCACTGACAGTGCCCGCCCCCCAAGGGGCGCGGGCACTGTCAGCCGGTCGGTGCGGTCGTCAGCGGACGTGGCCGAGGAGCCCGTGCAGGGTGATGCCGGTCGCCTCCGCCCGCAGGGGGCCGACCCGCTCGACCGAAGGGTCGGTCGCCGTCCCGGACCCCTTCTCCTTCGACTTCTCCGCCGCCTTCTTCTTCCCCGCCGGGGCCATCGGCTCGGGCTCCGGCTCCGGGAGGGCCTCACAGACCGCGTCGACCTCGGCCCCCTCCTCGCCGCGCGGCACCTTGCCGGTGGCGAGGTAGGTGGCCAGGTGGTCGTCCAGGCAGTCGTTGCCGCCGAGGGTCACCCCGTGGTTCCCGCCGCCCTCCTCGACGACGAGGCTGGAGCCGCGCACCAGCCGGTGCAGCGCCGCACCGCCCTCGAACGGGGTCGCCGCGTCCTCCGTCGCCTGGAGGATGAGCACCGGCGGCAGCTGGTCGTTGGTGACGTCCGGCGGGGTCAGGGCAGGGACGGGCCAGAAGGCGCAGGGCGCGTTGTACCAGGCGTTGTTCCAGGTCGAGAAGGGCGCCTTGGCGTGGACGTCCCAGCTGTCCTTGCGCCAGACGTTCCAGTCCCGGGGCCAGGCCGCGTCCCGGCACTGCACGCTCGTGTAGACCGAGTAGCCGTTGTCGGCGGAGGCGTCGGCCTCCCCGTACTTCTCGTACGCCTCGGTCAGGGGCGCCGCGTCGCCGTCGTTGACGTAGGACGAGAACGCGCTCGCGAGGCGGGGCCAGTAGCCGTTGTAGTACCCGCCGGGCAGGTAGGTGTCCTCCAGCTCGCCCGGACCGACCTTCCCGCCGGCCGGCGCGTCGCGCAGCGCGTCGCGCATCCGGTACCAGGCGGCCTCGACCGCCGCCGGGTCGGTGCCCAGCTTGTACACCGCGTTCTGCCGGGCCACCCAGGCCATGAAGTCCTTGTGGCGGGTGTCGAAGGCGTAGTCCTGCGCGATGTTGTCCTCGTACCAGACCCCGTGCGGGTTGACGACGGAGTCGAGCGCCATGCGCCGCACCCGGTCCGGGTACAGCCGGCCGTAGACCGCGCCCAGGTAGGTGCCGTACGAGTAGCCGAGGTAGTTCAGCTTCGGCGCGCCGAGCGCGTCACGGATCACGTCGAGGTCCCGGGCGGTGCTCACCGTGTCGATGTACGGCAGGACGTCGGCGTACTTCTCGCCGCAGGCCTCGGCGAAGGCCTGGGCCCGCTCGACCGCCGCCTTCTCTTCGTCGGCGCCGCGCGGCACCGAGTCGTGCCGCACCGGCGCGAAGTGGCCCGGCCGGCAGTCGAGCGCGGGTTCGCTGCGCCCGACCCCGCGCGGGTCGAAGCCGATCACGTCGTACTCGGCGGCCACCTTCGGGGGCAGCGAGGCCGCCACGTACCCGGCCATCGTGCGCCCGCTGCCGCCGGGCCCGCCCGGGTTCACCAGGAGCGGCCCCTGGAAGGTCTTGGCGGTGTGCGGGACGCGGGTGAGGGCGAGCGTGATGCTCTGCCCGGCCGGGTCGTCGTGGTTGAGCGGCACCTTCAGGGTGGCGCACTGGAGCTTCGGGTACGCCTGGGTGGCGCATCCGGTCCAGGCGAGCCGGGGGAACGGCCGCGGGGCCGGTTCGTCGGCGCCTGCGGGCGTGGCGGGCAGGACGGTGACCGTCCCGGCGACCAGCGCTCCTGCGGCGATCAGCATTCCTGCGCGTGGGGTCATAGGGCGTCCGTGCCCCGAACGGACCGTGGAAGGACCTGTTTCGCCGAGAGTTGACCCGAACAGAGGAGGATCCGACGGCGTGTCAGGTGAACCGGTCCGATGATCAGAGGAGCGTGAGCTGCTCGGGCGCGGCCGCGAGAGCGGGCTCCTCCGGTACGGGTATCCGGCGCGTCGCTCCGCGGTGGGCGGGGCCGATACCGAACTCGGCGGCCAGTTCGTGGACCTGACGGGTGATCCGGCGCTGGTACCACGTCGGCGCGTAGGCCCCGTCCGCGTACATCTGCTCGTACCGCCGCACCAGGCCCGGGTGGTGGTGCCGCAGCCACTGCATGAACCACTCGCGGGCGCCCGGCCGCAGGTGCAGCACGAGCGGGGTGACCGAACTCGCCCCGGCCTCGGCGATCGCGCGGACCGTCGCGCGCAGCTGCTCGGGCCGATCGCCGAGGAAGGGCACGACGGGGGCCATCAGGACCCCGCAGTCGATGCCGTGCTCGCCGAGGGTGCGGACCACGTCGAGGCGGCGCTCCGGGGACGGGGTGCCCGGCTCGATCGTCCGCCACAGCTCCCCGTCGGTGAAGCCGACGGAGACGGAGATGCCGACCTCGGTGACCCGGGCGGCCTGGGTGAGGAGCTCCAGGTCGCGCAGGATCAAGGTCCCCTTGGTGAGGATCGAGAAGGGGTTGGCCCGGTCGCGCAGGGCGGTGAGGATGCCCGGCATCAGCCGGTAGCGGCCCTCCGCCCGCTGGTAGCAGTCGACGTTGGTGCCCATGGCGACGTGCGCGCCCTGCCAGCGGGCGGAGGCGAGCTGGCGGGCCAGCACCTCCGGGGCGTTGATCTTGACGACGATCTGGGAGTCGAAGCCGAGCCCGGTGTCGAGGTCCAGATAGCTGTGGGTCTTGCGGGCGAAACAGTAGACGCACGCGTGTGTGCAACCCCGGTACGGATTGACCGTCCATTCGAACGGCATCCGGGAGGCGCCGGGGACCCGGTTGAGGACCGAGCGGGCCCGCACCTCGTGGAAGGTGATGCCCCGGAACTCCGGGGTGTCGAACGTCCGCGTGGTCACCGCGTCCGTACCGAACAGGCCGATGTCGGCGGGCGCGGTCGGCCTGTCGCCCAGATTGTCCCAGCGCACGGACGCCTCCTCGGTAGCTCTGCCTCGCCTCTGACTCCACCCTGCGCCCAGAATAGAACACCTGTTCCCTTGATCACCGCAACCCGGATTTCGCGCCCCGGAGCCCGCGTGGTTCGCTTGGCCCACACCCCCGAGGAACCACCGAGCTGGAGGAAGTCAATGGCGCAGGTCGAGGCCACGACGGAACGGATCATCGCCGCGGACGCGGAGACGGTGTTCGACGCGCTGGCGGACTACAGCGGCACGCGCGCGAAGGTGCTCCCCGAGCACTTCAGCGAGTACGAGGTGCGCGAGGGCGGTGACGGCGAGGGCACCCTCGTCCACTGGAAGCTCCAGGCCACCAGCAAGCGCGTCCGCGACTGCCTCCTGGAGGTCACCGAGCCCACCGACGGTCAGCTCGTCGAGAAGGACCGCAACTCGTCCATGGTCACCACCTGGACCGTGACCCCCGCGGGCGAGGGCAAGTCGCGCGCCGTCGTCACCTCCGTCTGGAACGGCGCCGGCGGCATCGGAGGCTTCTTCGAGCGCACCTTCGCGCCCAAGGGTCTCGCCCGGATCTACGACGCCCTGCTCGCCAAGCTGGCGGACGAGGTCGAGAAGTAACGCCCTGGGCGTTCACCGATTCGAGTGGTTCGCCCGCGCCCCCGTGCCGGAGCCCCCGCGCACCGAGGGGGCGCGGGCCTTCTCGTAAACGCGCTGATGAGCGCCCCAAGTGCGCCGTACCGCAGGGACGTTCACCGCCCGGGACGCCCCTGATCGCCACCGGACTTCCGTACCGCCCGACTTGCTCCCGCTTCGCGCCCAATGCGAAGAATGGCGCGGCGCAGACGCCGTGTCGAGGGGAGCAGGTACGTGGGTGCGATCACGCTCGTGAAAGACGCCGAGGGGGCCGAGGGCTCGGCGGGCACGGAGCCGCTCGACGCGGGCGGCCCGCCCCCCGGACTCGCCCCACCGCCCGACCCCGGACCGGCCCCCCTCGACCCCCGCCGCGTCCGTCTCGTCTTCTGCGGCCTCATGCTCGCGCTGCTTCTCGCCGCGCTGGAGCAGATGATCGTGGCCACCGCCCTGCCGAAGATCGTCGGCGAACTCCAGGGCCTGGACCGGATGTCCTGGGCCATCACCGCCTACCTGCTGACCTCCACCATCGGCCTGCCGATCTACGGGAAGCTCGGCGACCTCCTCGGCCGCAAGAGCGTCTTCCTCTTCGCCATCGTCGTCTTCGTCATCGGCTCCGGCCTGGCCGGCTGGTCCCGCAGCATGGACGAGCTGATCGCCTTCCGCGCGATCCAGGGCGCCGGCGCCGGAGGCCTGATGATCGGCGTCCAGGCGATCATCGCCGACATCGTCCCCGCCCGGGAACGTGGCCGGTACATGGGCCTGATCGGCGCCGCCTTCGGCCTCGCCTCCGTCGCCGGACCCCTGCTCGGCGGCTTCTTCACCGACCACGTCTCCTGGCGCTGGTGCTTCTACTTCAACGTGCCCTTCGGGCTCGTCACCCTCGCCGTCGTCGCCGTCGTCCTCAAACTCCCCAAGCCCACGGCACGCGCCCGCTTCGACGTCCTCGGCGCACTGCTCCTCGCCGCCGCCTCCACCTGCCTGGTCCTGCTGACCAGTTGGGGCGGGACCGAATACGCCTGGGACTCCCGCGTCGTCCTCGCCCTCGGCTGCGGCGCCGCCGGAACGACCGTGCTCTTCCTGGTCGTCGAGCACTTCGCGCCCGAACCCCTCATCCCGCTCCGGCTCTTCCGCGACTCCGTCTTCACCGTCACCGCCCTTGTCGGGGCCGTCGTCGGCATCGCCCTCTTCGGCGCCGCCAGCTACCTCCCCAGCTTCCTGCAGATGGTCGAGGGCGCCACCGCCACCGAGTCCGGCCTCCTGATGCTGCCGCTCATGGGCGGGATCGTCATCGCGTCCGTCGTCTCCGGCCAACTCATCAGCCGCACCGGCCACTACAAGATCTACCCGGTGCTCGGTGGCGCCGTCTCCGTCCTCGGCATGTGGCTGCTCTCCCGCATGGACGCCGACACCCCGCGCCTCCAGCACAGCCTCTGGCAGGCCGTCCTCGGCACCGGCATCGGCCTCGTCATGCCGGTCCTCGTGCTCGCCGTGCAGAACTCCGTACGCCCCGCCGACCTCGGCACCGCCACCAGCGCCCACAACTACTTCCGCCAGATCGGCGGCAGCGTCGGCGCGGCGATCTTCGGCACCCTCTTCGCCTCCCGGCTCGACGACGCCCTCGGCGACCGGCTCGCGGCCGTGAGCCAGGGAGCCGCCACGGTGTCCCCGCCGCCGGCCGAGTCGATCACGCCGCAGTCGGTGCACACCCTGCCGCCCGCCCTGCGCGACGTTTACATCCAGGCGTACGCGGACGCGATGCCGCGGATCTTCCTCTACCTCGTGCCGGTCCTCGTGCTCGGCCTCGTCCTCGCCTTCTTCCTCAAGGAGAAACCGCTGGTGTCCCACCACACCCCGCTCACCGAGGCCACCGAGGCCACCGACTTCGGCGGCACGCAGGCGGTCCCGCACGCCCGGCACGCCGCCCCGGCCCCCTCCTACGAGGCACCCGCCCACTCCGGAGTCCCCGTCTGCGGCACCGTCCAGCACCACGACGGCAGCCGCGTGCCCCGGGCCGCCCTCACCCTCATCGACGTACAGGGCCGGCAGGTCGGGCGCGGCGCGAGCGGCGAGGACGGGCGGTACGCGCTGAGCGTGCCCGACCGGGGCGCCTACGTCCTCATCGCGGCGGCCGGCGGACACCAGCCCCAGGCCGTCTCCGTCACCGTCGGCGACCGGCCCGTGGAGCTCGACGTCGTCCTCGGCGGCGCCGGGCGGCTCGCGGGCAGCGTCGTCACCGCCGACGGGACGCCCGTACGGGACGCCGCCGTCACCCTCACCGACGTCCGCGGCGAGGTCGTCGCCTCCACCCGCAGCGGACGCGAGGGCGGGTACGTCATCACCGAACTCGTCGCCGGCGAGTACACCCTCGCCGCCAGCGCCCCCGCCTTCCGGCCCGCCGCGCTCCCGGTGAGCGTCCAGTCCTCCCGCGAGACCCGCCAGGACATCGAACTGGCCGGCGGGGCGGTGCTGCGAGGCACGGTGCGGGCCGGCGGCGGGCGCCCCGTCGAGGACGCCCGCGTCACCCTCCTCGACGCCGCGGGCAACGTCATGGACACCCTCACCACCGGGGCCGACGGCACCTTCCGCTTCGTGGACCTGTCCTCCGGTGAGTACACGGTCATCGCGGCCGGCTACCCGCCCGTCGCCACCGTCCTGCAGATGGCCGGCGGGGGGCGCACCGAGCGCGACCTCCAGCTCGGCCACCAGGACTGACCGGCCGAAGGGAACACGAAGCCCCGGCCGCCTGCTGCGAGGCAGGCGGCCGGGGCTCGGGATCAGCGGACGGGGGCGGGATCAGCCCAGGGCGCGGATGCCCCGCCAGTCGACGGACAGGACCGTCCTGACCGGCGCGTTGGTGTTGGTGGTGGACGGGTAGTACAGCTTCATGTTGCCCGTGTCACCGAAGCGGGCCCAGATGTCGGGCACGCCGTCCTTGTTGACGTCGGGGATGCCGATCGCGGTCGTGACGTTGACCTCGGTCCAGCTCGTACCGAAAGCGACGTCACCGTTGAGCGAGTTGACCGCGACCTTGATCGACTCCAGGTCGACGCCGCCGCCCGTACCGGGCTTGCCGTGGCGGGCGTACATGTTGCCGTTGTCCAGGTTGCGCCACAGCAGGTCGGGCGTGCCGTCCTTGTTCATGTCCGCGATGTTGACGATCTCGCGGCGGGCCCAGGCGGTGCCCTCCATCAGCGTCGCGGTCTGGAAGGTGGCGCCCGTGTAGCCGGACAGCACCCAGAACTGCGTCCCGGCCCGCAGGGTCAGGTCGGGCAGCTTGTCGCCGTTGATGTCGCCGATCGCCTTCAGCTGCGTCCAGGTGGACGGCGCCGGGGCGTTGGCCGGCAGCCGGATCTCGATCCGCTCGTCGACGTTGAAGGTGCCGTAGCCGTCACCCGGGTAGATCCAGAACTTCTTGTCCGGGGTGACCGCGAACATGTCGGTCGAACCGTCGCCCGGGTACGTGTCGTTGTAGTGCGCGATCAGCGAGGCGGTGCCCGCCGCGTCGATCCAGTGGTTCGGCGGGTCGACCTGCTTGTCCTTGGTCACGTACGACGCGGCGAGGCAGCTGTACAGCTCACCGCCGGTGCCGGGGACCGCCGGGTCGGCGGGGGCGCCCACGCAGTTCTTCAGCTTGCCGTCCGGGTAGAGCACCAGCAGGTCGGCGATGTCGTCGCCACCGGTGTCCATCGGACCGTCGGCCCGGTCGCGCGGCGGCAGGTAGAAGGAGTAGTCGCCCTTGAGGCTCTGGTTGCCGTTGACGTCGTAGGCGTAGACGTACAGGGCGGTCGGACCCGCGTGCCGGGGCGAGACGCTGGGGAGGGTGATCTTGCCGTTCACGGGCGGCGGCGTCTCGATGAGCGCCTCGCCCTCGAAGGCGTACTTGAACTTCGTCGCGCCGGCGGCACTGAAGGTGAAGTCACCGGGAGTGCCGTACTTGACCTTGGCCCAGGTCTTGCCGTCGGGCGTGGCCTCGGTGAACACGGTGCTGCTGATGTCCGGCTGCGGCGGCGCGGTCGGGTCCATGGTGATCCGGCACGACTCGGTGCCGTCCGGGTAGAACGTGGAGACCGCACCGGCCGCGTCCTCGGACCGCACGTCCCACGAGTAGAGGGTGTTGGCCGTGATGTCCTTCCACAGCGGGTTGTCGGCCTGGATGACCATCTGGCCGTATCCGGTGGAGTCCGCGGTGGCGAGGTACTCGGTCTTGGTGGTCGCGCCGGCCTTCCAGATGCGGAACCGCAGCTTGGGAATGGTGCCGTCCGCGTCGTAGCCCTTGGCCTTCAGGGTGACGGTGGTCCGGCCGATGGTGACGCTGTTCGTCGGTCCGGGCACACACGCGCCGCCCGGGGAGGACGTGCCGTTGGTCGGCTGGGACGGGGCGCGGTTGTAGTCGCCCTCGACGACGGCGGAGGTCGCGAGGAACTTGCGCCAGGTCTGGGTGTCGCCCTCGCTGGTGGCACGCATGCCGAAGGTGAGGGTCTCGGCGCCGGCGTCCGCGCTCTTCTGGACTCCCGCCAGCACGTTGAACGCCTCGTACGCGTCCGGGCAGCCGGTCGAGGACCAGCCGTGGGCGAAGGACTGCCAGTCCAGCTTCGTCGACCAGCTCGGCTGCGCGTTCCAGGTCGTGCCGGAGGAGATCGACCCGGTCTGCCAGAACTGGAACTCCCGCGCGGTGCAGGACCAGGAGTGGTTGTTCTTGACCTTGAAGGTGGCCCGGGTGAACTTCGCGCCCTCGTAGCTCTTGGAGAACTTCATCCGCCAGAAGGAGCGGCCGAGACCGCCGGTGTCGCTCTCGTACCCCACGCGGGCGTCGGAGGTACCGGAGGAGAAGTTCGTGCCGTTCCAGAAGCTGGAGGTCGGGTACTTCTTGTACGCGGTCGTCCAGGCCGCCCAGCCGCTGTTGAGCGGCGGGTCGATGAAGACCGGGTACTTCGTGTCCTGGTGGGCGAGGAGACCGGTCCGGCCCAGGCCCAGGTTCAGGGTGGCCGTACCGGTGTCGTCGCCGTCGAGCGCGACCGGGAGCTGCGCGGAGCGCGCGCCCGGCTCGATGCCCGTCAGACCCGACAGCTTCAGTACGTCGGCGGGGCCGGCGACCGAGGTGCGCTGGGGGGTGCCCGGCTTGAGCTCGGGGTCCCGGCCGCTGGAGTCCCAGGCGAAGGGGGTCGGGATGGTGCCGACCTCGGCGCCGGACTTGTCCAGGACCTGGATCCGGTTGGCCTTCGCGTCCTGGCGGAAGACCGCGGTCGTCGACCGCAGGCCGTACGAGACGGTCGCGAGGTCCTTGTTCTGCGCGGCCTCGCGGTTCTTGACGATCAGGAGCTGGCCGAAGCCGCCCTCCTCACGCACCACGAGAAGCAGGTCGACGCCGGGCAGCACCTCGGGGTAGAGGGCACGCGGGCCGTCGAGCACCGGCTTCGGCAGGGCGCCGGGCCAGGTGTACGCGATGGTGTGGCCGTTGAGGTCGACCTCGGCGAGGACGGACGTGTCGCCCGCGCCCTCGGCGAGCGGCACGCGGGCGTACGAGCGGTCGGCGCGGGCCTCGTCGGAGGTGCCCCCGGAGAAGCGGACCGGCACGGCCGGGTTGGCCGGACGGACGGTCAGGTCGCCGGCGTCCGCCGTCTTGCGCAGGGTGTTGTCGATGGGCGCCCACTTGCCCCGGGCGTTCTTCGCCCGCTGGGGCAGCGCGTGGATCTGGGTGCGCATCTGCCCGTTCGGCAGTGCCCAGACCAACTCGGTGGCGGTGGTCGCCGTGTCGACGAGCACCTTCTTGCCGGTGCGCTTGGCCTCGGCCGACGCGGCGGCCTCGTCCTTCGGCCCGGTCGACGCCTGCTTGGCGTCCGTGCGGGGGGCGTTGGGCGAGCTGGGGGAGCTGGCGGTCGAAGGCGTGCTCGGCTGCCACCAGGGCAGGAGCGCGGCGGTGAGTGCGGCCAGGACGAGGCCGAGGGTGAGTGTCAGCCGTGTGCGCGTGCGCACGAACGGGCTGAGAAAACGAGGCGGCGCGGGCACGGCGGTCTACTCCCGTGGGACCAGAGGGATTTTCGGACAGCGCAGAGAGCGCCCCGACGGACCGTCCGCGGGGCACAAGGCGCGCACACGATCACACGTGCGGCACGGGACGTCCATTCCTGAGGGCTTTATGAAGATGTTATGAGTTTCATGGAGCAGACGTGACGGTCAGTCATTTGATGCTGGTTAGCGTCGTTTTGATGGTGTTTTAGGTCGCAATTGCGCTCGGTGTCTCATCTATCGCGAACATCGGCAGTGTGAGGTTCTGTTTGCGACTGCACCGTGGCGAATCTCACTGTCGAATCGCTTCGACCGCTCGGCCGATCTTGAATATGGAGCGCACATGACACAGAGTGCGCACGCACGCGCCTGATCCAGGCGCGTGCTCTTTGGTGTTTCCGCACCTCCTCCGTTGTCTTGTTCGTTTGGGTGGGAGTCGACGCGTGATGCGTGCTTCAGAACCACTGTCATGGGTGGGGCGGAATCGCCTAGCCCTGACAGAGCCACAACGACGGCGCCGTCGGCGAAGCCGCACAGCGACCGTCCTTCTTTTGTCATCGGTATTGACGGTGACGAGCCTGGGCGGGCAGGCCCTGGCCGTTCCCGGCGACGGGATGAGCCGAGAGCAGACGACCTCCCAGGTCGATCTGCCGGACATCCCCGACAGCACCGCGCTCGCCGACGACGCCAGCGCCGACAAGACGCTGAGCCTCGGCGACGAGCAGCAGGTCGTCCCCTACGCGCCGAAGAACGTCGCCGCGTGGGCGGAGGACACCGGTAAGGCGCCGCTGACGGCGGAGACCCAGCCGGGCACCACCGTCCCCGTGGTGAACGAGACCACGTCGGTCGGTCTGCCGGTCGCGGTCGGCGTGCCGGTCGGCCAGGACCCGACGAAGGTCGACGGCGACTGGCAGGTCGCGGTCAAGTCGACCACCACGTCGGAGGACACCGGCGTCCCGGGCATGATCCTTGAGGTCATTCCGCCGGCGGACGCCGATCCGACCGCGCAGGTCACGCTCGAGGTCGACACCACCGGCTTCGCCGACCGCTACGGCCCCCAGGCCGCCGAGCGCTTCGGCCTGGTCCTGCTGCCGAACTGCGTCATCGACTCCCCGGACTCCGGTGACTGTGCCCCGGACGCCGGCACGGAGACCATGTCCGGCACGACCGAGGTAGCCGACGAGATCGAGCGGCTGCGGTCCACGGTCAAGGAGGTGCCGGCCGCCAAGGCCCCCACCAAGGTCAAGCTCAAGAAGAACGAGCCCACCCGCACGATCCTCTCCGGATCGGTGCCGGTCGCGAACCTGCTCGAGGGCGGCGCCACCCGCTCGTCCGTCTCCGGCGTCTCGGCCCGGCAGGTCGCCCTCCCGGCCGTCGACACCTCCGGCCGCCAGGTCGTCGGTGCGATGGACACCGGAGCCTCGGCGAACGGCGACTTCACCGCCTCGCCGCTGCTGTCCGCCGGCTCCTGGGCCGCGGGCTCGTCGAACGGTGCCTTCACCTACGGCTACCAGGTGCAGGTCCCGGAGGCCGCCGGCGGTCTGACCCCCAAGGTCAGCCTGGGCTACTCGTCGCAGACGGTCGACGGCCGCACCTCGGCGTCGAACAACCAGGCCTCCTGGATCGGTGACGGCTGGGACTACAACCCGGGCTCCATCAGCCGGACGTACGTCAACTGCCGCCAGGACTCCAAGAAGGCCGGGGCGAACAACTCGACCCACAAGACGGCCGACCTGTGCTGGGGCTCGGAGAACGCCACCCTCTCCCTGGGCGGCATGACCACCGAGCTGGTGTGGGACGAGTCCAAGGGCAAGTGGTTCAGTGCCAACGGTGACGGCTCGAAGATCGAGCGGTTCAAGGACACGTCCAAGGACCCGCGTTCGGGCATGAAGGACGCCGACGGCGAGTACTGGGTCGTCACCACCAAGGACGGCACGAAGTACCACTTCGGCCTGAACAAGCTCCCGGGCTGGTCGGACAACGGCGCCGCCGCGGACGACCCGTACACCGACTCCGTGCTCGCGGTGCCGGTCTACGGCAACCACGCGGGCGAGCCCTGCTACAAGGGCTCGACGACCGCTGACTGGAAGAACTCCGCCTGCAACCAGGCCTGGCAGTGGAACCTCGACTACGTCGAGGACGTCCACGGCAACGCCATGTCGCTGTGGTGGGAGCGCGAGAAGAACTACTACGCGAAGAACTTCTACTTCAAGGGCCCCGTCGAGTACCACCGCGGTGGCTACCTGAAGCGCATCGACTACGGCCAGCGCAACGACACCGTCTTCAGCGCCGAGGCCCCGGCCCGCGTGCGCTTCGACGTCGCCGAGCGCTGCTTCACCGAGGGCACGCTGACCTGCAGCGACGCGAACTTCACGTCGAGCGACCCGGGCAAGTACCGCATCTGGTACGACACCCCCGCCGACCTGCGGTGCCAGGCGGTCACCTCGACGGACAAGAAGAAGTGCTGGAACGCCGGTCCGACCTTCTGGTCCACCAAGCGCCTGGACAAGATCACCACCGAGGCCCAGCGCCTCACCGGCACCACCGCGCGCCAGGACGTCGACCAGTACCAGCTCAAGCAGAACTTCCCCGTCCTCAAGACCGGCCCGAACACGGCCCTGTGGCTGGAGTCCATCCAGCGCACCGGCTACGCACGCAACGGCTCGACGGACGCCTCGGTCACGCTCAACCCGATCCGGTTCGAGTCCAACGAGGAGGAGATGCCCAACCGCGTCCTCCTGCGGGAGACGTCGGGCGACAAGAAGGGCGACCCGATCGACCCGCGCCCCGGCTTCGCCAGGCTGCGCATCGGTCGCGTCATCAACGAGTACGGCGGCGAGACCGTCGTCACGTACAAGATGCCGACCTGGGGTGACGCGGCGGACGGCTGCGCCAGCAGGACGGGCCTGCCCGGCAAGACGGACACGGCCGCTCTGAAGGCCAACACGCGTCTGTGCTACCCGATGTTCTGGCACCCGGACGCCGAGGTCGAGGACATCGACTGGTTCCACAAGTACGTGGTCGACTCGATCGAGGAACTGCCGAACGTCGACGGCTCGCACTCCACGCGGACGTCGTACGACTACAAGAACGCCGGCTGGAAGCTCGCCGAGGCGGAGTTCAGCAAGAAGTCCACGCGTACGTACTCGCAGTTCGCGGGCTTCGAGCAGACGGCCGTCATCACGGGCGAGCGCAACGTCGCCGCCGACAACGGCGAGGGTTCCGCCCCGGGCGAGGACACGCCCGGCACCGAGGGGCCGAAGACCAAGGCGGTCACCCGTTTCTACCGGGGCATGGGCGACACCGTCCCCATGAAGACCATCACGGGCACCACGCTCACCGACAACGGTGCGACGGTCTACGACCGTGAGGCCTTCGCCGGCCGAATAGCCGAGGAGTTCAGCTACTCCAACGCGGCCGACGCGGACGCCGACTGGCTCACCCGCAGCCTCACCGTCCCCGAGGCCACCGAGCTCGCCAGCCGCCCCCGCGGCGACGGCCTCGACCCGCTGAAGGCGTGGCGCGTCACCGAGCCGGACGAGGTCGCGTACACGAAGTCGTCGGGCACGGGTGACGACACCCGCACCCTGCGGAGCGTCCGCACCAAGACGACGTTCGACAGCGTCCACGGTCTGCCCACCATGGTGGAGTCGTTCGGCGACGCCGACCCGGCCAAGACCGGCGACGAGTCCTGCACCAAGCTCGAGTACCTGCACAACACGACCAAGAACATCATCGGTCTGACCAAGCAGGCTCTCGTCTCGTCCACGTCGTGTGCCGCCGCGGACTGGTCCGACCTCACGAAGCTGAGCGCCGGTGGCCGGACGTCCTACGACAACACCGCGTACGGCACGGCGCTCGCCGACACCACCCGCGGTCTGGCCACCGAGACGTGGTCCATCAACGAGAGCGGCACCGGCTGGCGGACCGGCGGCACCGTCGCCTTCGACGCCCTCGGCCGGGTCACCAAGCAGATCGACGTCGACAAGAAGGAGTACACGACCACCTTCGACCCGCCGACGGGTCAGGTTTTCAAGATCACCCAGACGAACCCGCTGGGCCACACCCAGGTCCAGGAGGTCGAGCCGGGCCGCGGCGTCTCGCTGAAGACCACCGACGTCAACGGCCACGTCAGCGAAGCGACGTTCGACCCGCTGGGCCGTCTTGCTGAGGCATGGTCCCCCGGCCGGACCCCGTCGCCGAACGCGGTCCCGGACTTCAGGGCCGAGTACGTGACCCCGGGCGACCAGCCCGACCCGAACGACCCGGACGGCGGAAAGCTCCGCAAGCCCCCGTACATCACGACCTACAGCCGTGGCTACGAGAACCGGATCGAAAAGTCCGTCACGATCTACGACGGTCTCGGCCGTGAGCGCCAGTCGCAGGAGGAGGCGGACGGCGGTGGCCGTCTGATCACCGACACGCTGTACAACAGCGCCGGTGAGGTCTACCAGACCAACAACGCCTACCTCAACGAGGACGCTCCGAACGGCGAGCTGTTCACCCCGCGCGCCGACACCACGGTCCCGAACATCACCCGGTACAAGTACGACGGCCTCGGCCGCGTGCTCGAGGAGATGCCGGTCCTCAAGGTGAAGGCCCCCGGGACCACCGAGGCCATCTCCCAGGAGGTGCCAGAGAAGGCGACCCGCTACGAGTACGGACCCGACTGGTCGAAGGTGATCCACCCGCAGGGTGCCTCGTCCTACAAGGTCTACACCGACGCCCTCGGCCGCACCGTCCGCACGGACACCACCAACCCGGCGGCGCCCGGCGGCTACACGTCGACGCGCTACACGTACGACAACCGTGGTCAGCTGACGAAGGCGACGCCCTCGGCCGACCCGACCCACCCGTGGTCGTGGACGTTCGACATGCGTGGCCGGCTGGAGACCGCGACCGACCCGGACACGGGCACCACGCGGGTGACGTACGACCACCGTGACCGGCCGCTGACGACGACCAACGCGCGGGGCGTCACGACCTGGAACGCGTACGACGAGCTGTCCCGCCCCAAGGAACAGCGCCTCGGCGGCCCCACGGGCACGCTGATCGCCGGGTTCACGTACGACACCGTCGCCGGCGGCAAGGGCATGCCTGCCTCGGCCACCCGGTACACCGACGGCCTGGCGTACACGCAGAAGGTCAACGGCTACACGAAGGACTACCAGCCGACCTCGACGACCCTGTCGCTTCCCACGTCGCTGGCCGCCACGTGGGGCATCCCCGCGGACTACCAGTACGACTACAAGTTCTCCGACAACGGCATGCTGGAGGAGGCGACCCTTCCCAAGGCCGGCAAGTTCGACCCGGAGAAGCTGGTCATCCGTTACAACAAGGAGGGCAACCCGCTCTCGGTCTCCGGCAAGGACTGGTACGGCTCGGAGACGGTCTACTCGCCCTACGGCCAGGTCATGCGCTCGACACTGGGCGCGGTGCCGTACCGGGTGTGGGCACAGAACTCCTTCGACGAGTCGACCGGTGAGCTCCAGAACCAGATGGTCTACCGGGAGCAGACCGGCGGCGCCGGTCCGGTCGCGGGCAACCTGGTCTCGAAGCGCGAGTACGCCTACGACCCGGCCGGCAACGTCACGGGCATCCGTGAGCACGCCACCGGGATCGAGGAGCGGCAGTGCTTCACGTACGACCCGCTGGGTCAGCTGAAGAACGCCTGGACCTCCAAGGACCAGGAGAACTGCACCGCCCCGAAGAACACGGACGGCACGCTCAACGTCGCCCCGGGCAAGGACAGCTCCGGCTACTGGCAGGAGTACGAGTACGACCTCCTCGGCAACCGCACCAAGCTGGTCGAGAAGGACCTGACCGGTGCCACCGCCAAGGACGCGACCACCACGTACCAGTACGGTGTGGGCGCGGCGAAGAGCCAGCCGCACACGCTCACCAAGGTCTCGAAGACCTACACCACCCCCGCGGGTGCGCAGGTCAAGGCCGAGGCCGAGCGGCTGTACGAGCTGACGGGTGAGACGAAGTCCGTCACCGCGCTCGACAACGGTGACAAGCAGACGTTGACGTGGACTCCCGACGGCATGGTCGACCGGATCACCGGCGCGGGCACCGGAGGCAAGACTCCCTACGTGGGCCTGGCCGACAAGTGCATCGACCTCAAGAGCGGTCTCGCGGTCGCTGGGCAGCCGGTCCAGCTCTACAGCTGTAACACCACTCTGGCGCAGAGCTGGAAGTTCACGCCCACCCCGAGCACCCCGGCGACTCCGCAGACCGACCCCAACCGGGGCACGCTGTCGGTGTACGACGACTGGTGCCTCCAGCCGGCCGCCAACACGGCCGGGTCCGCGCTGCAGATCCAGAAGTGCGCCGGCACCGCCGCTGCGGCGACGGCGCAGGAGCTGAAGCGCAACGCCGCCGGTCAGCTGACGCACGTCGCGTCCAACCTGTGCCTGGCGGTACAGGGTGCCAACTCGGCCAACGCCACAGCGATCGTCCTGGCCACGTGCGACGGAGCCTCCGCCGCGCAGCTCTGGGCGCCGCAGAACGACACCCGTCACATCTACGGCCCCGGCGGCGAGCGCCTGCTCACCATCAAGGGCAAGACGGCCACCCTGAACCTGGGTGACACGGAGGTCACCGTCCAGCAGGGCGGCGTCCTGGTTCAGTCGCAGCGCACCTACAGCACCCCTGCCGGCGCGGTCATGCGCTACGCCAACGGCACGGCTGGGGACCAACTGGTCGCCCTGACCACGGACCACCAGGGTTCCACCTACGCCGAGGTGTTGCTCGGTGGCGCGATGGACGTCCGGATCCGCAAGCAGGACGCGTTCGGCAACCAGCGGGGTGCCGGCACGACCGGCGTCAACCTGCAGGCGCACACCGGGTTCCTCGGCAAGACCAGGGACGACTCCTCCGGCTACACGCTGCTCGGCGCCCGCCTGTACGACCCTGTGGTCGGACGTTTCCTCTCCGCCGACCCGCTGATGGACCTGAACGACCCACAGCAGGCCAACGGATACGTCTACGCGCACAACAACCCGGTCACCCACGCGGACCCGACGGGTCTGGCGATCACCCTGACCGCCTCGGAGAAGGCGGCGGCCCTCGTGGGCGCGGGCCTGTCCGCGGCTCAGGTCGCGCAGGCGCAGGCCACCATGGGTAAGTCCCTCACCTCGGTGATCCTCGCCGCGGCGTGGAGCGTCCTGAGCGACTTCATCGGGCTCAGTGACGCCATGGCCTGCTTCGGCGGTGACATGTGGTCCTGCGGCAGCATGATCATCGGGGCGATCCCGTGGACCAAGCTGGGCAAGATCCCGTCCGTTCTGAGGGCGGTCGACCGCACGATCAACGCCATCCAGGCGTTCAAGAAGGCGAAGGCTGCGGCGGAAGCCGTGCTCAAGGCCGCCAAGGCGGCCGAGGCGGCGGCTCTGAGAGCCAAGAAGGCCGCCATCGAGAAGGCGAAGAAGGAGGCCGCGCAACGGGCCAAGAAGAAGGCAGCCGAGGCCGCCAAACGGAAGGCCGACGCTGCTGCGGCCGCCAAGAAGAAGACCGGTAACCCAGTCCAGAAGCGGGCCCAGGCCAAGGCGGCCCCGAAGTCCTCGTCCGTGGCCGGTGGCGGCAAGGGTGGCGGCAAGGGCGGCGGTGGCGGCAAGGTCAGCACGTCGAAGCCGGGCGGAAGCTCCGGTGGCTCCTCCCGTAGCAACGGCGGGTCCAGCGGCGGTTCCTGCAAGACGGCGGACAACAGCTTCGTGCCGGGCGCGAAGGTGTTGATGGCGGACGGCTCCACCAAGTCCATCGAGGACGTCAGGACGGGTGACAAGATCGTCGCCACCGACCCGAAGACCGGGGAGACCCGGATCGAGACGGTCACGGCGGAGATCAAGGGCAAGGGCCTCAAGCGCCTGGTCAAGGTCACCATCGACACGGACGGCCCGAAGGGCGCGAAGACGGCCGAGCTCACCGCGACCGACGGCCACCCCTTCTGGGTCCCCGAGCTGGGCAAGTGGATCGACGCCACGGATCTGAAGGCACGCCAGTGGCTCCAGACGAGCGCGGGCACGTACGTCCAGATCACGTCGATCAGGCGCTGGACGGCCCAGAACGCGACGGTTCACAACCTGACGGTCTCGGACCTCCACACGTACTATGTTGCGGCGGGTAGCGCCCCGGTCTTGGTCCACAACTGTGGAGCGAACGTCGATGGGTATTACTACCGCGGTGTCGTCGAGGGGCACCATAGCTATGACACCGCTGCGCAAGGCCGTGCGGTGCCCCGCGGAACCAGGGCGGACATGAACGACCACTCGGGTGGAGATGGCACGGATACCATCTTCACGTCGTGGTCGGACGACTTCGAAACTGCCGAGTTCTTTGCCCAGAATCGGGGAGACGATTGGATTGGGAGAGGTGTGATGCTGCGCATCAGGGTGGCAAGCATCGATCCCGCCATAGGGCCGTCGAGAAACATTCAGATCCACGGCGGTCCATATGAAAGGTTCTTCGAAGACGAGCATCTCATCGTTGGTGAAATCCTGGCCGACGACATCAGCTTCGACTTCGGGCAAACCTGGACACCAGTCAGGCGGCGGTGAGGTGAACGAGGTATCCGCGAGTGAACTGCTCGCTGCATTCGAGTCCGACTCCGATGCCAGCATTCAGGCCAAGAATGCATTGCTTTCCGGAGCACCTTTCGAGATCTGGCTCAAACCTCTTCCAGCGTCGATGCTTCGGGGCATCCTTCGCGGGAGGGTGGGAAGTCTGCAGCGGCGCGGTAAGCCGGTTGTCGGGATCACGGAATGCCTTGCGGGTCTTGCCGAAAAGGGCGAGCAGGGCGTTCTTGTGGCCAACGTGGACGATCGCGAACGAGGCGGATACCTCTTTCGTCTCTACCTTGATCCGCAACCGCTCAAAGTGGTCGGATGTATGGGGTTTGGCTCCTCCCCCGAAGGTGACCCCAACACCGGTCCCGAGTAAACACCGCCGGCGGCCGGGTTTCCGGGCCATCCGGACGAGCTCCCACTGAGCCCGGCGGCACGCCGCTGGCTCGACGCTCACCAGCAGTGTGGCCGGGCCGGTCATCCCGGCCCGGCCACACTCGAGGCAGTTCGAGAGCCCCGACTGAGACATCGGTCGGGGCTCCCACTTTTTCCGTTTCGGAGGTGGTCCTCAGGAGGCGGTCGACGCCTTGCGCAGCGCGCTGATGCAGGTGCCGATCGCCTCCTGGAGGGCTTCGAGGCGCTGGAGCATGTCGGCCTCGTAGATGTCCTCCTCCATCACCTCGTCCAGGGTCAGTTCCTCGAAGACCTTCGTCGCCTTCTGCAGGCTGTTGTAGAACTTGGTGCGCCGCTCCTGGACCCGTAGCGTCGGGTCCTCCTCGACGGCCCGGGCGACCAGGCCCTTCACCGCGTCGTACGCCTCACCGGCCCACTCGCCCGCCTCCTCGGAGTCGTCGAGCTCGTCGATGAGCGACAGGTGGCGCTCCGCCTCGGCGCGCAGCTCGGCCGGCGCCTCCACGGTCTGCCCGGCGGGGGTCTTGATCTGGCCGTTCTCGACGATCTGCCGCACGTACCCGATGCGGTCGGCCGCCTTCGCCTCGCTCGCCACGGCCTTCTTCAGGTCGTCGGTGCGGGCGATGGCGCGGGCCATCTCCGTCTGGAGGGCCGGGTCCTCCTTCATCCGGTCGAGCAGCGCCCCGCGCGCCGCCTCGGCCGTGCCGGGGTCGGCGAGGATCGCGGCCCGCAGCGCCGTCGGGTTCTCGGCGACCTCCAGGGCCTTCGTCGGCCGGATGCCCTCCGCCTCGGCCGCCGCGCTGATCGCCTGGCCGCGCACGGAGGACGCGCTGTTGCGGGAGGTGTAGTACGAGAGCCAGACGTCCGCGTCGGGCAGCTCGACGTCCTCGCCGGGGACCAGGACCTCGAACTGCGGGACCAGGCCGTCGTCGGCCGCCATGTCCCAGGCCTTGTAGTAGCGCATGACCCGGTCGGGCGAGCACCCCGCGAGCGCGGCGAAGGCCTTCGCCGAGACCTTCGTGGCGGCCGTGCCCTCGGCGGGCTGACCGCCGGGGCGCACGCTCCGCGCGACCTTCAGCGCGAAGGCCCAGCCGCCGGTCCGCGCGTAGATCCCGAAGTCCTGCGCGTCACGGACGACGACGGGGTCGTGCGCGTCGGGCGACACCGGCTCCGGCTCCTCATCCTCTGCATCGTCCTGGGCCTCGGCCTGGACCTCGGCCTCGGGGGACTCCGGCTCGGGGGCCGACGGCTCCCAGAACTCCGGCTCCGAGATCGGCGCCGGGGCGGCCTCGTGAGCGGCGGCCTCGCGCTCTTCGGCGGACGTGTCGGACGGGGTGATGGCGATGGTCACCGAGTGCTCTCCGGAAGGTCGGTACGACAACTGCGGCCGACAGCCTATACGCACACGTTGACGATATTTCGCCCCATTCGAGCCATCGTTGAAACGCCTGTTAATTCGATGGCGGGTCGGGAGGCCCGGAGGGCAGCATGCTCCCATGATCTACGGAATCGAGCTCCACCCCGCGCGATGAGCGCCCGGCACGAGCGCCCGACGCTCGCCCCTTCGCTCCCCGCCCCCTCCCTCTTCGCCTACGCCCGGGACCTCCGGCGCGCGGAACCCGGCGCGCCCCTGCCCAGGGGCGGCCATCCCCTGCCCGACACCGGGCGCCCACCAAGACCCCCACGCGTCGGCCGCACGCATACCGAGGCCCGGATCGCCGTCACCGACGTGCTCCTCTCCCTGCTCGCCGACCCGGACGCGGAGCGGGCGGCCGCAGAGGCCCACCGGGTCATCGCCGCGACCGGGGTGCGCGACCGGACCGTCTTCTCCGCGGCAGCCGCACTCCCACCACCCGAGGACTCGACCGACCGGGCCCTCGCCAGGGCACTCGGCCGGCACCTGACCCGCGACGGGACCACCACGGTCACCGTGGCCGCCGGTCTCGGCATCCTCGCCCGGCTCGGCGAGGCCGAGGACGTGCCGTATCTCCGCACCCTCGGCGTTCTCCAAGGACTCGACCAGGAGGTCGTCACCGCACTCACACCCCTGGACCGGCGGACCGCCGCGTTCGTGTGGTTGATCCACCGCGTCCGAGGGGCCGAGCTGCGCGCACTCGTCGACGCACTCGACTCGCGGGACACCGAGGCCGTACGCGCTCGGTTCCTGGAGATCCCGACCGGGCCCCGGGCCCTCGGGCCCGGGGGCGCCTGGCACGTCGCCGAGGCCATCGGGCTCGCGGGCCTCCTCCGGCGGGAACCGGACCGTCACGGGCTGCTCGCCCAGGCGGTCCGTGTGCTGGTCCGGATGACCAGCCGCAGGAACTATGTGGCCGAGATCCTTCGGTACGGAGAGGCCGTCGAGCTGTACGAGACGGTGGCCGGCCTCGCCCACCGGCTGCCCCGCGAGCTCGACCACCGGGCCGATCTGGTCTCCCTCGCCCTCGACCTGCACAGCGGCGCCGGGCACCTTCTCGCCTGGCCGGAGGGGCGGCGCGAGAAACTCGTCGACAGCCTCCTGGCGGTGGCGAGGTGGCAGGGCGACGCGCCCGCCGACCCGGCGGACCGGCGGCGCGCCGACTGGCTCCGCCGGACGGTCCGGCGGCTCCGTTCCGCCCGCCGGCTCCGTACCGACGACGCCTTGGAGCCGTCCGGCGCTCCCCGGCTGCGGATCGAGGTCGCCGTCGCCGATCCCGCCGAACCGGACGTCGTCGAGACCCGCTTCCTGATCGACGGACGACCCCTCGTCCCCGAGGCCTTCGACCAGGGGCCCGGCGATTCGCCCGAGCGGCTGCTCGACGAGGGCGCCCTGCGGGCCACGTCCGAGCCCCGCGAGGTGCGGCTCGCCGAGGCCTACTGCACCGAGGGCTGCTGCGGCGCGCTCTACGTCACCGTGCGGCGCGACGGCGACCACGTCGTCTGGGACGGCTGGCGGCGGCCGGAGGCGCCGGGTGGAGCGCCGGAACTCCCCGCGTACCGCTTCGACGCCGTCGCGTACGACGCCGAGATCGCGTACGCGGAACACGACCAGAGCTGGACGTGGCCGGCCCGCCGCACCGCCCGGCTGATCACCGCGGGCCTGCGCGAGCGGCCGGAGACGCTCACCCGGTGGGGGCTGCGGCAGGGATGGATCTCCACGGACTTCGGCGCACCGGACACGACCGTGGTCACCTTCACAGGCCCGCCCCTGGCCGCCGACGGAACGCCCGAGGCGGAGGGGGAGAAGCGGCAGTTCCTGTGGCACATCCCGGACGACGGGACACCGCCCGAGGAACAGGCCGCCGCCGCCCTGCGCCGTATGGCCGAGGACGATCCCCGGGGGTATCCGGAACTCCGCGGATGATCCGTACCGCCGTCCCGGTGACCTTCGGCGGGCCGTCAATGGTCCACTCCAACGGCGGTTATCCACAGGGGTGGTAGGGCCGCCGGGCGGCGCGTACGGTGCCAGACATGAAGATCCTCATCAGCGCCGACATGGAAGGCGCGACCGGTGTGACCTGGCCCGCCGACGTGCTGCCCGGTACGCCCCAGTGGGAGCGCTGCCGCGCGATGTTCACGTCCGACGTGAACGCGGCCGTGCTCGGCTTCTTCGACGGCGGCGCCGACGAGGTGCTGATCAACGAGGCGCACTCGAGCATGCGGAACCTGCTCCTGGAGCGGCTCGACGAGCGCGCCGAGATGCTCACCGGACGGCACAAGTCGCTGTCGATGGTCGAGGGCGTGCAGCACGGGGACGTCGACGGCATCGCGTTCGTCGGCTACCACACGGGCGCGGGCAGCGAGGGCGTCCTCGCGCACACGTACCTGGCCAACTCGATCACGGGCGTCTGGCTGAACGGCGAGCGGGCGAGCGAGGGCCTGCTCAACGCCCATGTGGTCGCGGAGTACGGCGTCCCGGTCGTGCTCGTCACCGGCGACGACCTGACCTGCGAGGACGCCCTCGGGTACGCGCCGGAGGCCCGCAAGGTCGCCGTCAAGGACCACGTCTCGCGGTACGCGGCGGTGTGCCGCACCCCGGCCAGGACCGCCGCCGACATCAGAGCGGCGGCGAAGGACGCGACCGCGCTCGCCGTACGGCACGAACCGGTCCGCGGCGGGCCGTTCACGGTGGAGCTGGAGTTCGACGCCGACCACCTGGGCGCGGCCGCCACGGTGGTTCCCGGCGTGGCGCGGAGCGGTGAGCGGCGCGTCTCCTACACGGGAGAGACGATGTACGAGGCAATTCGCACGTTCAAGGCGGTCACGACCATCGTCTCGGCCGCGGTGGAGGAGCAGTATGGCTGAGGAGGTCCGGGGCCCGGACACGACGGCGCTCGACGAGGTGGTCACCTTCACCTCCGAGCTCATCCGCATCGACACCACCAACCACGGCGACGGCGACTGCCGTGAGCGTCCCGCCGCCGAGTACGTCGCCGAGCGGCTCGCCGCCGCCGGACTCGAACCCGCCCTCCTGGAGCGGACCCCCGGCCGCACCAACGTCGTGGCGCGCATCCCCGGCACCGACCCCACGGCCGACGCACTCCTCGTCCACGGCCACCTCGACGTGGTCCCCGCCGACCCGGCCGAATGGCGCGTGCACCCCTTCTCCGGGGAGGTCCGCGACGGGGTCGTGTGGGGGCGCGGCGCCGTCGACATGAAGAACATGGACGCGATGGTCCTGGCCGTCGTCCGCTCCTGGGCCCGGCAGGGCGTCCGGCCGCGCCGCGACATCGTCCTCGCGTACACCGCCGACGAGGAGGCAAGCGCCGACGACGGCTCCGGCTTCCTGGCCGACCGTCACGCCGCGCTCTTCGAGGGCTGCACGGAAGGCATCAGCGAGTCCGGGGCGTTCAGCTTCCACCCGCAGCCCGGCACGACCCTCTACCCGATCGCGGCGGGGGAGCGGGGCACCGCCTGGCTCAAGCTGACCGCCCACGGCCGGGCCGGCCACGGCTCCAAGGTGAACACGGCCAACGCCGTCACCCGCCTCGCCTCCGCCGTGGCCAGGATCGGCGCGCACACCTGGCCCGTCCGCCTCACCACCACCGTCCGCGCCGCCCTCACCGAACTCGCCGCGCTGTACGGCATCGACGTCGACACGAGCGCACCCGACCTCGACGTCGACCTCCTCCTCGACAAGCTCGGACCCGCCGCCGCACTCCTCGCACCGGTCGTCCGCAACAGCGCCAACCCGACGATGCTGAAGGCCGGTTACAAGGTCAACGTCATCCCGGGCCAGGCCGTCGCGTATATCGACGGGCGGACGCTGCCCGGCGGCGAGGAGGAGTTCGCCACGACCATGGACGCGCTCACCGGGCCCGACGTGGAGTGGGAGTTCCACCACCGGGAGGTGTCCCTGGAGGCCCCGGTCGACTCGCCGACCTTCGCGAAGCTGCGGGCCGCCGTCGAGCGCTTCGACCCGGCCGGGCACGTCGTGCCGTTCACCATGTCCGGCGGCACCGACGCCAAGCAGTTCTCCCGGCTCGGCATCACCGGCTACGGATTCTCGCCGCTCCGGCTGCCTCCGGAGCTCGACTACGGGGCGCTCTTCCACGGCGTCGACGAGCGCGTCCCGGTCGACGCCCTGCACTTCGGTGTCCGGGTGCTCGACCACTATCTGAAGTCCGCGTAGGAACGTGACAGGGGGAGTCGAGATGGCCACCACCGCGACCACGACCACGGCCGCCCACGGCACCTGGCCGTCGCCCGTCGGCGCCGCGCTCGCCGCCGCCCACGACGGGCGGCCCGAGTACGCGGGCACCGTCGGCGACGAGCTGTGGTGGACCGCGCCGCGCCCCGCCGAGGGAGGCCGGCGCGCCCTCGTCCGGCGGCGCGCCGACGGCACCGAGGAGAGCGTGCTCCCCGCCCCGTGGAACGTCCGCAGCCGGGTCATCGAGTACGGCGGGCAGCCCTGGGCCGCACTCGCGCGTCCTACCGGCGGACCGCTCGTGGTCTTCAGCCACTTCCCCGACCAGCGGCTGTACGCGTACGAGCCGGAGGCCGGACCCGGCGCCGAGCCCCGGCCGCTCACCCCCGTCGCCGAATCCGGCGAAGGACCGCGCTGGGTGGATCCGGTGCTCCACCCGGAGCGCGGCGAGGTGTGGTGCGTCCTGGAGGAGTCCACCGGGCCCGCGCCCACCGATGTGCGCCGGGTCCTCGCCGCCGTGCCGCTGGACGGATCGGCCGCCGGGGACCGGAGCGCCGTGCGCGAACTCTCCGACGGGCGGCACCGGTTCGTGACGGGCCCCCGCGTCTCCCCGGACGGGCGCCGGGTGGCCTGGATCGCCTGGGACCACCCCCGCATGCCCTGGGACGGCACCGAGGTCCAGCTCGCCGAGGTCGCCCCCGACGGCACCTTCCACGGCGCGCGGACCGTCACCGGCGGGCCCGCCGAGTCGATCCCCCAGGTCGCCTGGGACGCTGCGGGGCGCCTGCTCTTCGCGAGCGACCGCACCGGCTGGTGGAACCTCTACCGGGCGGAGATCGCCGCGGACGGCGGCCTCCGCGAACCGGTCGCTCTCCACCCCCGCGACGAGGAGTTCGCCGGACCGCTCTGGAAGATCGGGCTCACCTGGTTCACCCCCCTGGAGAACGGCCTGATCGCCGTCGTCCACGGCAAGGGAACCACCGCCCTCGGGATACTGGACCCCGACAGCGGTGTCCTCGTCGACGCCGCCGGCCCCTGGACCGAATGGGCCGCCACCCTCGCCGCACACGGCACCCGCGTCGTCGGTGTCGCCGCGGGACCGCGCAGCGCCTACGAACTCGTCGAGCTCGACACCCGCACCGGCCGCACCCGCGTCGTCGGCGCCGCGCACACGGACGCCGTCGACCCCGCGTACTACCCCGAGCCGCTCGTCCGCACCTTCACCGGCCCCGGCGGCCGCGAGATCCACGCGCAGGTGTACCCGCCGCACCACCCCGGGTACACCGGCCCCGACGGCGAACTGCCGCCCTACGTGATCTGGGCCCACGGCGGGCCCACCGGGCACGCCCCGCTCGTCCTCGACCTGGAGATCGCCTACTTCACCTCGCGCGGGATCGGCGTCGCCGAGGTCAACTACGGCGGATCGACGGGCTACGGCCGGGAGTACCGGGAGCGGCTGCGCGAGCAGTGGGGCGTCGTCGACGTCGAGGACTGCGCCGCCGTCGCGGCGGCGCTCGCCGCCGAGGGCACCGCCGACCCGGCCCGGCTCGCGGTGCGCGGCGGCAGCGCGGGCGGCTGGACGGCCGCGGCCTCCCTCGTCACCACCGACGTGTACGCCTGCGGCACGATCATCTACCCCATCCTCGACCTGCGCGGCTGGGCCACCGACGAGACCCACGACTTCGAGTCCCGGTACCTCGAAAGTCTCATCGGACCGCTCGACGAGGTCCCCGCCCGCTACGAGGAACGCTCGCCGATCGAGCACGTCGACCGGGTCACGACCCCCTTCCTGCTGCTCCAGGGGCTCGACGACGTCATCTGCCCGCCCGCGCAGGCCGAGCGCTTCCTCGGCAGGATGGCCGGCCGGGGCGTTCCCCACGCCTACCTCGCCTTCGAGGGAGAAGGGCACGGCTTCCGCAGGGCCGACACGATGATCAGAGCCCTGGAAGCCGAACTCGCCCTGTACGCGCGGACCTTCGGCCTCGACCGCACCGACGTCCCCGACCTGGAGCTCCGCACGTGACCCGGAACGCCCCGCACACCACCGCCGAACCCCTCACCCGGGCCGAGCGCCTCCGCCCCGGGGCGCGGGTCGCCGTCGTCGCCCCCAGCGGGCCCATACCCGAGGAGCGGCTCCGGGCCGGGCTCGACATCCTGCGCGGCTGGGACCTGGACCCGGTGGTCGCCCCGCACGTCCTCGACGCCCACCCCACCCTCGGCTACCTCGCGGGCGCGGACCGGGCGAGGGCCCGCGACCTGACGGAGGCCTACTGCGACCCCTCGGTCTCCGCAGTGATCTGCGCGCGCGGCGGCTACGGGGTGCAGCGCATGGTGGACCTCGTCGACTGGGCGGCGATCCGGGCGGCCGGGCCCAAGGCGTTCGTCGGCTACAGCGACGTGACCGCCCTGCACGAGGCCTTCGCCGTCCGGACGGGACGCGCCACGCTCCACGGACCGATGGTCGCCGCCGCCACCTTCCTGGCGGACCCGCACACCCAGGAGTCGCTGCGGGCCACGCTGTTCGAGCCGGAATCGGTACGGACGCTCGGCCTGGAGACGGCGCGGGCGCTGGTCCCCGGCCGCGCCCGCGGGGTCACGCTCGGCGGCTGCGTCAGCCTGCTCGCCGCCGACCTCGGCACCCCGCACGGCAGGCCCTCGGCGCGCGGCGGGCTGCTGCTCCTGGAGGACGTGGGGGAGGAGCCGTACCGGCTCGACCGGATCCTCACCCAACTGCTGCGTTCCGGCTGGCTGGACGGTGTCGCGGGCGTCGGCCTCGGCTCGTGGGAGGAGTGCGGCCCGTACGAGGACGTGCGGGCGGTCCTCGTGGACCGGCTCGGCGGCCTCGGCATACCCGTGGTGGAGGAGCTGGGCTTCGGCCACAGCGCGACGGCGCTGACCGTGCCCCTGGGCGTGCCCGGCGTGCTCGACGCGGACGAGGGCACGCTCACCCTCGACGTACCGGCTCTGCGATGAGGCGGGAGCCCGCGCCCGCGACGGACGGTCTTCACTGAATCTCCGTCAACAACCTTCGTCGCGCGCGTTGACGGGCGTATGACACGTGTCACAGCATGGGCGCTGCCCCGGTACCTACCAGTCGGTAGGTACCCCGTGGGGCTCTCGGTGTCGCCCTCAGCGTGGAGGTCTTCGTGTCCCGTGCCGTGCCCCGGTCCCGCAGGATCCTCGCGCTCGTGGCCGGTGCGGCCGCCCTGGCCGCGCCACTCGCCCTCGCCGCACCGGCGAACGGCGCCGAGGCAGAGACCGCCGCCGGCGCGTACACCGTGACCCCGCTCCGGTTCACCGTCGAGGCGGGCGGCCGCACCTGCGCCGTCGACGCCGACCTCTACCGTCCGGCGGGCGTGGACGCCGGGCACCCCGCACCCGCCGTCCTCGCCACCAACGGCTTCGGCGGGAGCAAGAGCGACGGCTCCACCGACGCCATCGGCAAGGCCTTCGCCGAGCGCGGCTACGTCGGCCTCGTCTACTCGGGCCTCGGCTTCGGCACATCCGGCTGCCTGATCTCCCTCGACGACCCGGAGATCGACGGCCGGGCCGCGGCCCGGCTCGTCGACTTCCTCGCAGGCGTACGGACCGCCGACGACGGCACCCGCGCCGACTTCGTCGTCCGCGACGGCGCGGGCGACCCCCGGGTCGGCATGATCGGCGGCTCCTACGGCGGCGCCGTCCAGCTCGCCGCCGCCTCCGTCGACCCCCGCATCGACGCCCTCGTCCCCCTCATCACCTGGAACGACCTCGCGTACTCCCTCGCCCCCAACGCCGCCGACCGGTCGACCCCCGGCGTCTTCAAGTGGCAGTGGGCCAACGGCTTCTACCTGATGGGGGAGGGGCAGCCGCTGCTCTCGCCCTCTCTCGACCCCAGCCGGATCAACTCGCTCGGCTGCCTGCACTTCGTCACCGACGCCTGTGACACCGTGCGGCTCCTCAACTCCGGCCGGTACCCGGCCGCCGAGACCGAGAAGATGCTCGCCTTCGCCCGCAGCGTCTCCCCGGTCTCGTACCTGGACCGGGTCAAGGCACCCACCCTGATCGTCCAGGGCCAGTCCGACAGCCTCTTCAACCTCAACGAGGCCCGGGCGACCTACGACCGGCTGCGGCAGCGCGGCGTCGACACCCGGATGATCTGGCAGTCCTGGGGACACAGCGGAGGTCAGAAGCCCGGCGAACTCGACCTCGGTCAGGGCAACCTGGAGACCAGTTACGTCGGGCAGCGCGTCCTCGCCTGGTTCGACCGCCATCTCCGCAAGGACCCGACCGCCGACACCGGGCCCGCGTTCGCGTGGTATCGCGAGGGGCAGAGCGGCTACGGCACCGCCGCCCGGGTTCCGGCGCTCAGCCAGAAGCTGTACCTCTCCGGCGACGGCAAGCTTGTCGACAACCGGACGAAGGTCGCCCGGGGCTCACGCCAGTACACCAACTGGCTGTTCCCGACGAGCCATTCGGAGTCCTCGCTCGCCGGGATGATCGGCCTGCCCGACCCCCGGCCGTACGACACGGCCGGCACCTACCTCGGCTGGAGCAGCGCCCCGCTCGCCGCGCCCGTCGACCTCGTCGGCGCCCCGAAGGCCACCCTCAAGGTCGTCTCGCCGAGGACCGAACGCGTCCAGGGCTCACGCGACGCGGCCGACAAGCTCGTCCTCTTCGCGAAGCTCTACGACGTCGCGCCCGACGGCACGAAGACCCTCGTCAACCGGCTCGTCGCACCCGTCCGGGTGCCCGACGTGACCCGCCCGTTCACGGTCGAGCTGCCGGGCATCGTGCACCGCTACGAGGCCGGCCACCGGTTGGAGTTCGTGATCGCGGCCAGCGACTCGGCCTACTTCGGCAACCGGGGCGTCAAGCCCGTGATCGTCACCAGCGCCCCCGAGGACACGGGGACGCTGGAGCTTCCCCTCGTCGCGGGAAGGGTGGGGTAGCCGGGCGGGTCAGAGCGCGGCGTACCCGGGACGGACGAACTCGTCGATCAGCCGCTGCCGCTCCGGCAGCGGCAGGAAGGCGGCGTCCAGGGCGGCGACCGTGAACTCCTCGAACACCTCGGGGCCGTAGCCGAAGGCGTCCACCATGTGCTGGAACTCCTCGCTCATGGTGGTGCCGGAGACCAGACGGTTGTCGGTGTTGAGCGTGATCCGGAAGCCGAGGCGGCGCAGCTCGTCGATCGGGTGCGAGGCGTAGTCCTTGGCGGCGCCGGTCTGGAGGTTCGAGGTCGGGCAGACCTCCAGGGCGATGCGGTTGTCCCGGACGTACGCGGCGAGCGCGCCGAGGGTGCCGTCCTCGGCGATGTCGTCGGTGATCCGCACGCCGTGGCCGATCCGCTCCGTGCCGCAGACCTGCACGGCCTCGTGGATCGACTCCGCGCCGACGGCCTCGCCCGCGTGGATCGTGAAGTGGCAGTTCTCCCGCTTCAGGTGCTGGAAGGCGGGGAGGTGGCGGGCCGGCGGGTTGCCGATCTCGCCGCCGGCTATGTCGAAGCCCGCCACGCCGTTCTCCCGGTGGGCGACCGTGAGCCGCGCGATCTCCAGGGAGCGGTCCGTGTGCCGCATGCCGGTGAGGAGCGTACGGACGGTGATCCGGCCGCCGGAGCGGCGCTCGCCCTCGCGGAAGCCGTCGTTCACCGCCTCGACGACCTCGTCGAGGGTCAGCCCGCCCTCCAGGTGCTGCTCGGGGGCGTAACGGATCTCGGCGTAGACGACGCCGTCCGCCGCCAGGTCCTCGGCGCACTCGGCCGCGATGCGGGTCAGCGCCTCGCGGGTCTGCATCACCGCGCAGGTGTGGGCGAAGGTCTCCAGGTACCGCTCCAGCGAGCCGGAGTCGGCGGCGTCCCGGAACCAGACCGCGAGCTCGGCCGGGTCCTCGGTCGGCAGCGCGGTGTAGCCGTGCTCCCGCGCCAGCTCGATGATCGTCGCGGGGCGCAGCCCGCCGTCGAGGTGGTCGTGGAGAACGGCCTTGGGGGCCCGGCGGATCCACTCGGAGACGGTGGCGGCGGCAGGCGTGGCAGGGTTGTCAGACAAGTGCATGGCGGGGAAGTGTACGCCACGGCCGACGGGAGTGCGGCTACGGCCGGGAAAGGGCGACGTTCGACGCTGTTCGAGGCGGGGTGGGGCCCGCCGCGACGCGGGGCGACGGCGTGGGTCGGGGGCCGTCTCTACCTGGGGCGAGGCCCGTCTCTACGTGGGGCGAGGCCCGTCTCTACGTGGGGCGAGGCCCGTCTCTACGCGGCACGGCGCCCCGTCTCCGTACCGCTCAGTGCGACTGGAGCACCGGCAGCGCGGGCGCACCCGTCGGCAGCATGTGCTTGGCGGCCAGGATCGGGGTCTCCCCGACCCGGACGACCTGGGTGACCAGGACGGCCGGGGTGTCCGCGGGGCGGCCCAGCTGGTCCCCGCGCCGCCGCCCGAGCAGCGTCGCCGTGATGCCGCTGTGCGCGCTCAGGGCCGTCTCCCGCGAGGCCGCGACCAGGACCGCGAGCATCGAGGCCGCGGGGGCGGTCCCGCCGCTCCGCGCGGTGCCCGCACCCTTCCCTGAGGCGGCGGGATCCGTGGCCCGCAGGGCGCGCGCGAACTCGGGGTGGACCCGGTCCAGCACGTCGTCCGCCGCCGCCCACTCGTGGCTCAGCGCCGCCGCCGTACCCTCCCCGGCCAGCACAGACTCCCAGAACCGCAGCTCGGCGCGGGCCGGGGCGAGCAGGTGCTGCGTAGTGAAGTCGGTGGGCTCCTCCACCGTCCGCAGCAGCGCCCGCACGCGCAGCGGCTCCCCCGCGCCGATGAGCTCCTCCAGCGGCTGGATCTGCTCGAACCCCCGCCGCGGCGGACGGTCGTTGACGGTCCGGCCGACCCCGCGGCGCACGGTCAGCACCCCGTCCTCCTGGAGCAGCAGCAGCGCCTCGCGCAGGGCGGGCCGGCTCACGCCCAGTTCGGCCGCGAGCTTCGGCTCGGAGGGGAGCGTCGAGCCGGGCGGGTAGGTGCCGTCGTGGACGGCGTCCGCGATCCGCTCGTACAGCGCCACGACCGGCCGCCGCCGCTGTCCGCTGACCGCCACGGCCGCCTCCTCGTGTGGTTCCCGCCGGTGTCCGGGACCACCGTAGTCGGCCCACGTTGTCTGACAAGTCACCCGTACGGCTCTTCCCACCGTCACGGTGAGGCTGGACTCACCCCATTCTGGTCCCACGGCTGGTCCCGCGGCGCGGGCCGGGTACGACCGACGGGCACCACCGACGGCACGACGGAGGAGAGGGCCGGGCATGAGTCCGAAGCAGACGTCAGGGGCGCCCCCCGCGGGCGGCACGTCCCGGTTCAGCGGAGCCTTCACCCCGGGCCGGATCGCGATGACGGTGGTCGCGGTCCTCACTCTGGTCTTCATCTTCGAGAACACCCGCGAGGTCAGGATCCGGATCCTCATCCCCGAGGTGTCCATGCCGCTCTACCTGGCGCTCCTCGCGACCGCCGTCCTCGGCGCCGCCTGCGGCTACTACGCCGCGGCCCGGAGGCAGAAGTGAGACGGGCCGCCGCGGTGGTCGCGACCGCCGTCCTCGCGCTCGCGGCCGTCGCCGTCTCCTCGGCCGAGGAACCCGCCGTGCCGGGCGAGGACGCCGGGGCGCGGCCGCCCATGCCGGACCTCCTGAGCGTGCCGCTCTGGAAGGTCTTCACCCGGCTCGACCGCCGGACCCGCCTCGACGTCCACGACGCGAGCGGACGGGACCGGCGGGTGCTGTGGCCGCCGAACTGGAGGGTGTGCACGCAGTACCCGGCGGCGGGCACGGAGCTCGACCGGCGGACGGCCGTCACGATCGGAGTCGTACGCAAGGGCGAGACCTGCCCGCACCGCGTCCGCACCGCCCGCCGCTGATCCGCCCGCCGCTGATCCGCCGGGTGCGGTCCGGCGGGCGTGGTGCGGGGGAGCGGGCCCGACCCGCCGGACTGGCTCTAGCCTGGGTCCATGCCCGACGATCTTGGACGTTTTCTCGCCGCCGGGCCCCGTGTGGGCCTGCGCCCCTTCTCCCCGGACGACGCCGAGGAGTTCACCGCCCGCGCCCGCGAGAGCCGCGAGCTCCACCGGCCCTGGCTGTTCCCGCCGTGCACGCCCGAGGCGTACGCCGGCTACGCGGGCGCGCTCGTCGGGGACCCGGCGCGCGCCGGCTTCCTGGTGTGCGAGCACACCGAGGGCGACCGGATCGCCGGCTTCGTCAACATCAACAACATCGTCCGGGGAGCCTTCCGCAGCGGCGCCCTCGGCTACGGGGCCTTCGCGCACGCCGCCGGACGCGGACTGCTCACCGAGGCCCTCGGCCTCGTCCTGGCCTATGCCTTCGGGCCCCTGGAACTGCACCGCCTGGAGGCGAACATCCAGCCCGGCAACACCGCCTCCCGCGCGCTCGTCCGCCGCGCGGGCTTCCGCCTGGAGGGCTTCTCGCCCGCGATGCTGTTCATCGACGGAGCCTGGCGGGACCACGAGCGCTGGGCGATCACGGGGTGTGACCAAGGCACGCGGCAGGCCGCTGTCCGCTGCGCGTCACGTTGACTACAGAGCAACGTGTCACTCGGCTCGCCGCTCGCCACCACATCCCCACAGGGCCGGGGTGGCGAGCGGTCACGGGAACGCGCCGTCGGCACCACGCATCCTTACCACTGCACCACGGGGTGTGAGCCACGCAGTCCGCGACAGAGAAGTGAGCACCACCATGAGCGCGTCCCCGGTCATCGCCTCGGCGCCCGATAGGAGCGGAAGAGCCTGGGGCCACGCGACGGCGTCGGCATTCGCCGGAGGACTCCTTCTCGGCGTCCTGACCAATCTGTTCCAGGGCTGGCTTCCGGGTACGTGGAATCAGATCGCCAACTCCGGTGCGGTCTGGTCCGTCGCCGCGTTCGTCGCAGGCGCGCTGCCGGCCCGGCAGGTCGGCTTGCCCGCGGCCGCCGTTGCAGGCCTGTTCGCCGAGTCCGGTCTCGTCGTCGGCTACTACGCCTACGCGGAGGTCGCGCGCGACGGCATGGGCTCTCTGTTCGCTCCCCTCGTCTGGCTCGGCATGGCGTTCATCGCCGGCCCCCTCTTCGGGGTGGCGGGCTTTGGATGGCGAGGCAACAGCCCGCGCCGGCGCGTCATCGGCCTTGCCGCCTTGGCGGGCGTCTTCGGCACGGAAGCCATCCACTACGCCTGGGTTCTGCACTACGTCTCCGAGGCATGGGCCTGCCTCGCCGTTCTGGTTCTCGTGCCGCTGCTCATGGGCCGCACCCACAGAGAACGCGCGCTGACCCTCCTGACCGCCATTCCCTTTTCGCTACTGGCCTACCTCGTCTTCTACAAACTGATCCTGACCACACTCCTCGGCTGAGAGTGCACGGGCGACGGGGAGGGGCGGCAGCGCCGTACAGGCGCAGGTCCGTACGTTCTCCACAGCGGATCGCGCCGCCTGGTCGGCCGCGGCCGACCGGGCCGCCGTGCGTCAGCGCTTGTAGTTGATCTTCATCGTGTCGAGGTCGGTCACCGTCGAGCGCAGCGCCTTGTAGCCGTGGCCGAGCTCCTTGAGCGCCGTCTCCACCCGGTCCTCCGCCAGGGCGCCCGCCATCTCGTCGCCGTCCGCCGCGTCGGAGACGACGACCAGCCGGTACGAGAAGTGCTTCAGCGTCCGGTCGTAGGAGAGCGAGCCCTCCTCCGTGAACTGCATCGCGGTCAGCCCGTGCGCGTCCACCTCGGCGAGCAGCCGGGTCCGGCTCTCCTCCGACAGCCCGTCGAACGTGCCGCGCACGATGACCCGGTAAGTGTGCTGCGTACCCATTCCCCGTACTCCCCGCTCCGCTGTTCCCCGCCGCCCGCGGCGGCACCGGTCTTCCACAGTACGGCGTGAGAGCCCCTGGTCAGGACGGGCCCCGGCGTGTTCCATGGGTGGATGACGACCGTACGACGTGCCGTACTGACGCTGCCCGCGGCCCCGTTGGGCCCGGACAACCCCCTGCCCGCCCTGCGGACCCACGACGGGACCCACGCGGTCGACGAACAGACCCTCGCGGAACTCCCGCGCGACATGGCCCGGGGCATCGGACGCGCGCCCCTGCGCAGCCTGCTGCCCGCCCCCGTACGGGACGGCTACGGGCGCGCCCGCACGCCCACCGACCTCGACGCGATCGTGATCGAGAACGACCGGCTCCGGGCGACCGTGCTCCCCGGCCTCGGCGGCCGCGTCCACTCCCTCCACCACAAGCCCACCGGGCGCGAACTCCTCTACCGCAACCCGGTGTTCCAGCCGGCCGCCTTCGCCCTCAACGGCGCCTGGTTCTCCGGCGGCATCGAGTGGAACATCGGCGCGACCGGCCACACCACCCTCTCCTGCTCACCCCTGCACGCGGCGGTCGTCCGCGCGCCCGACGGCGGCCCGATGCTCCGGCTCTGGGAGTGGGAGCGCCTGCGGGACCTGCCCTTCCAGGTCGACCTCTGGCTCCCGGAGGGCTCCGACTTCCTCCACGCGGCCGTCCGCGTCCGCAACCCCCACGAGCGGCCCGCCCCCGTCTACTGGTGGTCCAACATCGCCGTCCCGGAGGACCGTCGCGTCATCGCCCCCGCCGACTCGGCCTGGCACCACGGCTACGAACGGGGGCTGCGGCGCGTCGACTTCCCCGTCGCCGAGGATGGCGCCGACCGCTCGTACCCGCGCGGTGCCGACCACGCCGCCGACTGGTTCTACGACCTGCCCGACGGGCAGCGCCGCTGGATCGCCGCCCTCGACGCCGACGGCACCGGCCTCGTCCAGACCTCCACCGACCCGCTGCGCGGTCGCAAGCTCTTCGTGTGGGGCCGCGAGCGCGGCGGCCGGCGCTGGCAGGAGTGGCTCACCGAGCCCGGCACCCCCGGCTACGCCGAGATCCAGGCCGGCCTCGCCCGCACCCAGCTGGAGCACCTGGAGCTGCCGGGCGGCGCGGAGTTCAGCTGGCTGGAGGCGTACGGACCGCTCGCCGCCGAGCCCGCCGCGGCGCTCGGCGGCGACTGGGACGCGGCCCGCGCCGCGGTCGAGAGCGGCCTCGCGGCGGCGCTGCCCCGCTCCGCGGTCGACGCGGCGTACACGGCCTGGCGGGAGCAGGCCGCCGACGCCGAGCCGGAGACCGTCCTCGCCGTCGGCTCCGGTTGGGGTGCTCTCGAAGTCCTGCGCGGACAGCACGTGTTGCCCGGTACGCCCTTTCCCGAGTCGACGCTCGGACCGGAGCAGGAACCCTGGCGCGCGCTCCTGGACACCGGAGTTCTGCCGGTCCCCGAGAAGGGTGCCGCGCCCGGTGCGCCGCTGGTCTCGGCGCCCTGGCGGGACATGCTGGAGACCGCCCCGGCGGACCCGTCCACCGAGTACCACCTCGGCATCGCCCAGTGGCACGCCGGAGACCGCGCCCAGGCGGTACGGAGCTGGGAGCGCGGACTGCGCGAGGCCGCGGTGCGTTGGCCGCTGCTGTACTGCCTCGCCGTCGCCGACCGGGAGGACGGGCACCCGGCGCGGGCCGCCGAGCGGTTCGCCGAGGCCTTCGCCGACCATGCCGACCGGGCGGCCGAGGACGAGGTGGTGGCCGCCGCCCTCGGCCGGGAGGCCGTCGTCGCGCTCCTCGCCGCCGGACGGACCGGCCGCGCGAGGGAGTTGTGGGCACGGCTGCCGGAAGAGGTCCGGGAGAGGGGCGCCTTCCGGCTCCTGGAGGCCCGGCTGCTCCTCGCCGAGGGCAGGACGGGCGAGGCCCGCGCCGTCTTCGACGCGGGCTTCGAGGTCGCGGACCTGCGCGAGGGCGCCGAGATCCTCGGCGAGGTCTGGTCGGAGTGCACCGACGAACCGCTGCCGTTCGCCTACGAGTTCAGGATGCGCCCGAGCTGATGTGAGGTGGGGAGGGGCAAGGGTAGGGCCGTCAGGACACCCGGCACACGATCTCGCCGTGCGGGACCATGAACCAGGCGTCCTCCCGCTCGCCCCACTCCCGCCAGGCCTCCGCGATCGCCGTCAGCTCGGCGGCGGTCGCGTGGCCGCCGGAGACGGCCAGCTCCGCGTAGACCGAGGCGGTCGTCCGGTCCGCCCACAGGCCGCTCCACCAGGCCCGCTCCTCGGGCGTGGCGAAGCACCAGGTGCCCGCCGTCGTCGTGACGTCGGTGAAGCCGGCCTGGCGGGCCCAGGAGAACAGCCGCCGCCCGGCGTCCGGTTCGCCGCCGTTGGCCCGCGCGACCCGGTGGTACAGGTCCAACCACCTCTCCAGCGTGGGGCGTTCGGGGAACCACGCGAAGGCGCCGTAGTCGCTGTCGCGGGCCGCGACGACTCCGCCGGGGCGGCACACCCGCCGCATCTCGCGCAGCGCCTGGACCGGGTCGCCGACGTGCTGCAGCACCTGGTGGGCGTGGACGATGTCGAAGGAGTCGTCGGGGAAGTCCAGGGCGTGGACGTCCGCCACGGCGAACGCGACGTTCTCCAGGCCCCGTTCGGCCGCGACCGCCCGAGCCTTGTCCAGGACGTCCTCGGCGGCGTCGACCGCGGTGACCCGGCCGGGCGCCACCAGCGCGGCGAGATCGGCGGTGATCGTTCCGGGTCCGCAGCCCACGTCCAGGACGTCCAGGCCCGCGCGCAGCTGGGGCAGCAGGTAGGCCGCGGAGTTGGCGGCCGTCCGCCAGCTGTGCGAGCGCAGGACGGACTCGTGGTGGCCGTGGGTGTAGACGGCGGTCTCGTGGGCCGCGTTCGGGGCGGGGGCATGCGTCATGGAAGCGACTCCCTCGGTGTGGGTGCGTTCCTTCACCGTACGCACTCCCGCCGAATAGTGAGACCCACGTCTTGGAATGTGGACAGGGTGTCAGGTGAACAGCTCCCGCCGGTAACGGAGTTCCTCCAGCTCCCGCCCGCCGGTGACGTCACGGACGCTCGCGCCGTCGGGCCGCCAGCCCGCCGCCTCGTAGAACCGCCGGCCCCGCGCGTTCCCGGCGAAGACCCACAGGGCGGCGGTACGGAACCCGGCCACCGCGAGGGCCTCGGTGGACGCGGCCAGCAGCTCCCGCCCGACGCCCGTGCCCCACACCTCCGGCAGGGCGTACAGCGCGGCCAGCTCGGCCGTGGTGGCGGGGTCGGGCACACCGGTGGCGCCAGACCCGCCGGGCTCGTCGGAGGTCTCCTCCGGCCACGCCCGGAAGCAGGAGAAGGCCACCACCCGCCCGCCGTCTCCCGTTGCCAGGAGGACCGTGGGCCGGTCCGGGGCCGCCAGGCGGGCGCGCCACACGGCCGCCCGCTCCTCCGGGTCCAGGGCGTCCAGGTACGGACCCTGGAGCAGGTCGCTGTAGGCGGCCCGCCAGGACAGGACGTGTACGGCGGCGAGGGCCGCCGCGTCGTCTGGGGTCGCTTCACGTATCGCGGTCGTCATGCCGCATTCTCGGCCGGAAAGGCCGAGAACCGCCCCCGCATTTTCCTGCCCCCGCGTTTCCCGGTCACGCCCCGACCTGACGTATCCGTGTGTGACAGCACGATGAACGCACCGTCCAGGCCCCCTCCCCGCCCCTAGGATCGGCCGCGCCGCCGCCCGGTGGCCCACCCGCCCCACGTGCCGAGGAGTCCCGTGCCGTACTCGCCCGCGCCCGACCGCCGCTCCCTCCTGAAGCTGCTCGCGGCGGCCCCCGCGGTCTCCGCCCTCGGCGGGCTCGCCGCCGCCGCACCCGCCCGCGCACTCGCGGCACCCGCGAGCGGGGCCGCCGCGCCCGGGATCGTCAAGGCGCTCCCGCCCGAGTGGTTCACCGTCCGTGGCACCAACGCCGAGGCGCGGTTCGACTCCTTCGCGGACACCGGCCTCCTCACCCCCAACGACCGCTTCTTCGTCCGCAACCACACCACCACCCCCGTCCTCGACGCCGCCGACTGGCGCCTCACGCTCTGGGGCGACGGGCTCCACGGCCGCGCCCCCGTCCACTTCACCTACGGACAGCTCCGCGACCTGCCCTCCGTCACCCGAACGGCCCTGATCGAGTGCGCCGGAAACGGCCGCAGTCTCTACACGAGCCAGCAGGGCGAGCCCGTCACGGGCACCTCCTGGACCCTCGGCGCCGTCGGCGCCGCCCGCTGGCGCGGCGTCCGCCTCTCCGACGTGCTGCGACGCGCCGGGATCGCCCGCGACGCCGTCGCCCTCCAGCCGCGCGGCCTCGACGACCCGTACGTCTCCGGCGGCGTCGACTTCGGCCGGGTCCGCCGCCCGCTGCCGGTCGCCAAGGCCTTCGACGACGTCCTCCTCGCGTACGAGATGAACGGCGAGCCGCTCCCGTACGACCACGGCTACCCCGTCAGGCTCGTCGTGCCCTCCTGGGTCGGCATCGCCTCCATCAAATGGCTCGGCGACATCGAGGTCTCCACACGGCCGCTGACCTCGCCCTGGTCCACGGACTGGTACCGCCTCTTCGGCCCCGCCCACCCGTCCGGCGGCAGCGAGCCGATCGGCGTCCAGACGATCAAGTCCGCGTACGAACTCCCCTTCGGCGCCACCCTGGAGTCCGACCGCGTCCACCGGCTCACCGGCCGCGCCTGGTCCGCCCACGCGCCCGTCCGCTCGGTGGAGGTCTCCACCGACGGCGGGACCCACTGGCGGCGGGCCCGGCTCCTCGACACCCCGAGGCGCAACGGCTGGGTCCGCTGGACCGTGCCGTGGCGCCCCCACCGCACCGGCCCGGCCACCCTGCTGTCCCGTACGACCGACGCCGCCGGCAACACCCAGCCCGAGCGGGCCGTCCACAACACCCAGGGCTACCTCTTCAACGCGGTCGTACGCCACGCGGTGACCGTCGCCTGAAGCGCCGTACCAAGCCTGCTTGAGCGGCGAGATCGCCCGGATCTTCGTATAAAGGGCTCGGGGTGCCGTTCCGGTGCCCCCGTGCGCTCAGGAGGTACGGGACATGCGCCACACGGCTCCGGAAGCCCGCGGCCCGGTGCGCTACGGCCCTCCCGCGCCCGACGCGGGACTGCCCGTCCTCCCCGGGCTCGCCGCCCTCCTCGCCGCCGCGGCCGGACGTGCCGCCCCCGAGCCGCCCGGGGGCGGCCCCGTCCTGCGGGAGGCGGCGGCCGGCTACTGGTGGCGCCGCGGCCTGCGGACGCACGCCGAGGACGTCGTCGCGGCCCCCGGCGCCCCCGCCCTCCTCCTCGCCCTGCTCGCCGCGCACGGCGGCGACCTCCTGCTGCCGCGTCCCTGCCCCGCCTGGTGGACCCCGCAGGCCCGCCTCCTCGGCCGCCCCGCCTACCACGTGCCCACCCCCGCCGAATGCGGCGGCATTCCCGACCCGTACGCCCTCCTGGAGACGGTCAGGCGGGTCCGCGCCGAGGGCGGGGATCCCCGGGTCGTCATGCTCTCCGTCGCCGACGACCCCACCGCCACCGTCGCCCCGCCCGAGATCGTCCGCGAGGCCTGCGAGGCCGCCGTCGCCGAGGGGCTCCACATCATCAGCGACGAGACCTGGCGCGACACCCTCCACCACCCGCACGACACCGTGCTCCTGAGCCCCGCCGAGATGTGCCCGGACGACGTCACCGTCCTCGCCGACCTCGGCGGCGCCCCCCTCACCCCGGCCGCCTGGCCCTGTGCCGTCGCCCGCTTCCCGCCCACCGACCCGTCCCGCGCCGACCGCTGGACCGACCGCAGGGCCCGCGTCCTCGACGTGCTCACCGCCCTCGGCGCCGTCGTCCCGGGACCCGTCGCCCCCGCCGCCGCCCACGCCCTCGACGAACCCGAGGACGTGACCGTACGGGTCCGGCGCGCCGCCACCGTCCACGGCCGGCTCGCCGCCGCCGCGCACCGCACCGCCCTCGCCGCCGGGGCGCTGTCCCGGCCGCCGCAGGCGGGACGTCATCTGTACGTGGATCTCGGCAGGTTGAGGTCGGGACTCGCCGCCCGTGGCGTCACCGACTCCCTGGAGCTGGAGAGCCACCTGACCGCCCGGCTCGGCGCCCCCGTCCCCGGCGGCCACCGCTTCGGCGACGAACTGGGCGCCCTGCGCGTCCGGTTCGGCACCGAGATGTTCCTGGGCGCCACCGACGAGGAGCGCGCCGAGACCCTCGGCGCCCGAAATCCCCAAGAACTCCCACATGTGGCACGCGCGTTGGCGGACTTCGGAGGAGCCCTGGAGGAACTCCGATGAGCCGTACGTCCCCTCCCGTCCGCCCCACCCCTCCCGCCCGAGCCGCGCAGAACGGAGCCCGCAGATGACCGAACGGACGGCACACCCCGCCCAGGCCCCGTACCCCTCCGATCCCCCCGCGGCCCCCGCCCCCGCCCCGAATCCGGCTCAGACCCCCGCTCCGCCCCCCACCTCCCTGCTCCAGCCGATCGGCCGGCTGCGCGAGGACTGGCCCCGGACCTTCGTCGACCGGCTCACCGCCCCCCTCCCCGGCGTCCGCGCGATGGCCAGGCTGGCCCGCGAGGGCGCCGTGCGCCCCCGCCCCGAGGGCCTCCGCGACATCCCCCTGCTGCCCTTCGAGCCGGGGCCGCTGCCGCCCGCCGGACCCGACACCTTCGCCGTCACCTGGGCCGGGCACGCCAGTTGGATCCTGCGGCTCGGCGGGCTCACCGTCCTCACCGACCCCGTCTGGTCCCGCCGCATCTTCGGCACCCCCGCCCGGCTCACCCCGGTCGGGGTCCGCTGGGAGGACCTGCCGCCCGTCGACGCCGTCGTCATCAGCCACAACCACTTCGACCACCTCGACGCCCCCACCCTGAGGCGACTGCCCCGGCACACCCCGGTGTTCGTCCCGGCCGGGCTCGGACGCTGGTTCTCCCGGCGCGGGTTCGGCCGCGTGACCGAGCTCGACTGGTGGGAGGCGGCCGAACTCGACGGCGTGCGCTTCGACTTCGTGCCGGCCCACCACTGGTCCAAGCGCACCCTCCTGGACACCTGCCGCTCCCTGTGGGGCGGCTGGGTGCTCACCGACCCGTCGGGGCGGCGCGTCCACTTCGCGGGGGATACGGGCTACGGCCACTGGTTCGCCGAGATCGGCCGCCGCTTCCCCGGCATCGACCTGTCGCTGCTGCCGATCGGGGCGTACGACCCGCGGTGGTGGCTCAGCGACGTCCACACGGACCCGGAGGAGGCGGTCCGCGCCCATCAGGACCTGGGCGCGCGGCGGATGGCCCCCATGCACTGGGCCACCTTCGTCCTGTCCTCCGAACCCGTCCTGGAACCCCTCACCCGGGTCAGGGCCGCCTGGGACAAGGCCGGACTGCCCCGCGAGGACCTGTGGGACCTCCCGGTCGGCGCCTCACGAGTGCTCGCTCCCTGAAGCCCCTGAAGGGCCCGAGGCACCCGAGCCGCCCGAGCTGCCTGAAGCACCCGAGCTGCCCGAGCTGCCTGAGGCACCCGAGCCGCCTGAGGCGTCCGAGTCAACCGAAGCTCCCGAGGACCCCGCGCCGCTCCCCGAAGACCCCCGTATCCGCCGCCACAGCGCCGGGGCCGCGCTGAACAGCACCGTGAGGCCCACCGCCGCCACGACCCCCTGCCACGGCTCCGGGAAGAGCGAACCGCCCAGGATCCCGATCAGCTGGTACGTCGCCGCCCACGCCAGGCACGCCACCGCGTCCCCGCGTGCGAAGCGCCGCAGCGGCATCTCCGCGAGCAGGCACGCGAGCATCACCGGGATCCGCCCGGCCGGCACCAGCCGGGACAGCACGAGCACCGACACCTGATGGCTGTCGAGCCGCTCCTGCGCCTGCGCGAGCCGCTCCGGCGTCACCCGGCCCCGCAGCGCGGCCAGCCACCGCGAGCCGTTCCGGGAGCGGACGCCGCGCTGTCCGAGCCAGTACAGCGCGATGTCCCCCAGGAAGGCGGCGAAGGCCGCCACGAGGAAGACGAAGAGCAGTGACAGCGGCGAGGTCTGGTGGAAGGCGACCACCGCCGCCGAGCTGACGATGGCGCCCGTCGGCACGACCGGCACCAGCGCGCCGAGCGCCACGAGCAGGAACAGCGAGGGGTAGCCGACGGCCTGCTGCGTCGACTCGGGCGGCAGCTCGCGCACCGCCCCGGCGATCCGGACGAGTCCGTCGATCACCGGGCGACCTCCGGCCGCACCCGCTCGCCGTGGGCCAGCAGGTGCACCGCCACCTTCGGCGCGAGCCGTGCCGCGTGCCGGACGAACTCGTCCCCCGGCGCGTGGAACTCGTGCGGCCGGACCCCGTCGAGCCCGATCGGCCAGTACGTGCCGTAGTGCACGGGCACCGCCGCCGCGGGTGACAGTGCGGCGAGCGCCTCGGCCGCCCGGCCGGCGTCGAGGTGGCCGTGGCCCAGGTACGGCCCCCAGCCGCCCACCGGCAGCAGCGCCACGTCCACCGGGCCCACCGCCTCGGCCATCCCGTCGAAGAGACCCGTGTCCCCGGCGAAGTACGTCCGCGCCTCGCCCTCGACGACGTACCCGAGGGCGGGGGAGCGGTGCGGTCCGAGCGGCAGCCGCCGCCCGTCGTGGAGCGCCGGCACGACCCGTACCGTCACGCCCTCGACCGTCACCGTGTCGCCCGGCTCCACCTCGGTGAGCCGAAGCCCGTTCCCGTCGAGCCTGCGCAGCCCCGGTACGGCGGCGGGCGCGCCGCGCGGCACGACGATCCGGGTCCCCGGCGCGAGCCGGGCCAGCGAGGGCAGGTGCAGGTGGTCGGCGTGCAGGTGCGAGACGAGGACGGCCTCGGCGCGGGCGGCCTCGGGCGACGGCAGTTCGCCGCGCCGCCGCCGCAGGTGCGCGAGGCGCCGCGCGAACAGCGGGTCGGTGAGGAAGCGGACCCCGGAGTCCTCGACCGTGCAGGTCGCGTGACCCCACCAGGTGACCTCCACCGGCATGCCGCCTTCCGTTTCTCCGCCTACCGCCCCCGGGCTCCGGCCGCCGCGTCCCGATGTCCGCGACCGTTCCGTAACTCCGTAACGAGGGTAAATGTCCGGAGCGTGCTCCGGAGGATGTTCGGCCGTCCCGTTCCCCAGTAGGGTCGGTCCATGGACGACGTTCGGGTGGCGGCGATCGCCAGCCTCACCCCGCTCGAAGAGCTGGACAGCGACCCTTTCCTGGTGGACACGCGCGGCCAGCACGAGCTGTGCGCCCGCTGGGCCGTCGACAAGGGGTACGTACTCGCCCGCCGGCTGCTCTTCTACGGCATCCGTCCCGACCACGCGGCCCTGTGGGAGGACGTGGAGGCGGGCGAGGTCGACCTCTTCGTCGCCGCCAACGAGCGGGTCCTCGCGCGGGCGCTGACCTCGGTGCCGGGCTTCCGCGCCGAGTGCGAGCGCCGCGGGGTGCGGGTCGAGACCGTCGGCCTCGACGAACCGGCGTACGACACGGCGGCGAAGGCCGGCGTCCACCGCCGGCTCTCGATGCCCACCGCCGGGTACGACGGCTCCTGACCCTTCGCCATCGCGGGGTACGACTCCTCCCGCCCCTTCCGCACCGTGCGGCGCACAGGCACGCGACCTGACACACCCGGGCCTTCCGCCGTCACCCGTTTTCCGCCTTGACCGTGGGCGTTGTGCCACGCTTGGGGAAGGAAACGGGCGAAAGGTGAATCGGGCGTGGGAGACGGGCGATGGGGTGGCGCCGGCGGCTGGCGGACCGCGGGGAACGCGGTGATGCGGATGACCGTGGTCTGGGCCGTGTCCACCCTCACCATGCTCGCGCTCGCCGGACTGCTGCCCGACTTCGAACTCCAGTCCGCCGACGGCGACAGCATGACGAGGACGGCCGTCACCGCCGCCACCGCAGCGGGCGTCTTCGGTCTGCTCGGCGCACTCGTGTGGCCGCTGATCGTCCGTGCCCTCCTCCTCGTCCCGGCGCTCGTCCTCGGCGTGCTGGTCTTCTTCCTCAACGGCTCGCTGCTGCTCGTCGCGCTCTGGCTGATCCCCGACGGGCGCGGCGCCGCCAACCCCGAGACGGCCGTCGTGGTCGCCGCCGTCATGTCCGCCGTCGCCTCCGCGACCTCCACGGCGCTCGCCGTCCGCGACGACGACGCCTACCGCCGCCGCCTCTACCGGCTCACCGGCCGCACCCGGCCCCGCGACCCCGGCGACCCGCCGGAGGCCGACCCCGGCACCGTCTTCCTCCAGCTCGACGGCGTCGGCCACCACGTGCTGCGCGCCGCCGTCGCCGACGGGCTCATGCCGACCGTCGCCGGCTGGCTCGACGCGGGCCACCGGCTCACCCCCTGGCGCACCGACTGGTCCAGCCAGACCGGCGCCAGCCAGCTCGGCATCCTGCACGGCTCCAACGAGGATGTGCCCGCCTTCCGCTGGTACGAGAAGGACACCGGCCGGCTCATGGTGTCCAACCGCCCCGCGAGCGCCCTGGAGCTCCAGCGGCGGGCCGTGCGCCGCACCGGGGACGGCGGGCTGCTGACCGTCGACGGCGCATCCCGCGGCAACCTCTTCAGCGGCGGCGCGGACCAGCTCGCCCTGGTCCTGTCGATGGCCGCCCGGCGCGGCCGGCGCAACCGCTCCCGGGCCGGCTACTTCGCCTACTTCTCCGACCCGGCCAACGCGGTCCGCACCGCCGGCTCGCTCGTCACCGAGTGCGTCCGCGAGATGTGCCAGTCGACGCGGGCGCTGCTGCGCCGCGACACCCCGCGGGTCTCGCGCGGCGGCACGTACCCCTTCGTCCGCGCCTTCGCGACGGTCGTCGAGCGGGACGTGGTGGTCGCCGCCGTGATGGGGGACATGCTGGCCGGGCGGACCGCGGTCTACGCCGACCTCGTCGCGTACGACGAGGTGGCGCACCACTCCGGCCCGCACGGCCGGGACACCGACCAGGTACTGCGCCGCCTCGACCGCGCGATCGCGCTGATCGCGACCGTCGCCGAGCACGCCCCGCGGCCCTACCGGATCGTGCTCCTCTCCGACCACGGGCAGAGCCCGGGGGAGACCTTCGAGTCGGCGTACGGGCTCTCGCTCAAGGAGCTCGTACGGGCCGGGTGCGGGCTGCCGGTGCCGCGCCGCGTCCGGCGCACCCGCAGCGGTTCCGAGGCGCGCGACGCGGCCAGGGACGCGCTGCGCAGCGCCCTGCACCGGCCGCTGGACGAGAACGGCGAGACGGCGCGCGAGCTGCCGGCCAAGCCGTCCGAGCCGGTGGTCCTCGCCTCGGGCAACCTCGGTCTGATCTCCTTCCCCGACGTGCCGCACCGGATGACCCGCGAGGAGATCGACCGCCGCCACCCGGCGCTCCTGCGCACCCTCGCCCACCACCCGGGCGTCGGCTTCGTGCTCGTGGCGAGTGCCGAGCACGGCTCGCTCGTCCTCGGCCGCGACGGCGTGGAGGTGCCGGTCGCGGAGCTCGCGGACGAGGGGCCGCTGGCCGTCTTCGGGCGGGGCGCGGCGGACGCCGTGCGCCGTACGGACGGCTTCCCGCACGTCGCGGACGTCATGGTCAACTCGATGTACGACCCGGCGACCGGCACCGTGCACGCCTTCGAGGAGCAGATCGGCTCGCACGGCGGGCTCGGCGGCGAGCAGTCGCACCCCTTCCTGCTGTCTCCGCCGGAGCTGTCGGCGCCGGTCGGCGCGGGGGAGGAGCTGGTCGGCGCGGAGCGGGTCCACCGGGTGCTGCGGCGCTGGCTGCGCGAGTCCGCGGGCCCGCAGGTGCCGCTGGGACCGGCGCTGGAGATTTCCCCGCCCACCCGCCGATCGGAATCAGATCTTCCGGTTGGTGACGGGGTCGCACGGGACAAAAACCGCTGATTTGGACGCTTGTTCGTCGTTACCGGACGATGTCCGCGCTTGTACGACGGAAGGCGCACCACCCCATGAGCACGGCCACAACTCCACAGACCGGACGCGACACCGCTCCCGCCGGACGCGATACCGCTCCCATCGGACCCGACACGGCTCCCGCCGGACCCGGCTCCGCTCCCGCGAGCCGGCACGCCCGGCGCTTCGGACTCCCCGTCGCGACCGCCCTCGTCATGGGCAACATCATCGGCGGCGGCATCTTCCTGCTGCCCGCCTCCGTCGCCCCCTACGGCACGATCAGCCTCGTCGCCTTCGGCGTCCTCACCCTCGGCGCGATCGCCCTCGCCCTCGTCTTCGGCCGCCTCGCCCGCCGCCTCCCGATGACCGGCGGACCCTACGTGTACGCCCGCGAGGCCTTCGGCGACTTCGCCGGATTCCTGGCGGCCTGGTCGTACTGGATCACCACCTGGGTCTCCAACGCGGCCCTCGCCGTCGCCGCCGTCGGCTACCTCGACGTCCTGATCCCCGTCCACGAGTCGAAGGCCGCCACCATCGCCGCCGCGCTCGTCCTCCAGTGGCTCCCGGCCCTCGCCAACCTCGCCGGCACCCGGTACGTCGGCGCCGTGCAGCTCGTGGCGACCGTCCTCAAGTTCGTGCCGCTGCTGCTCGTCGCCGTCGGCGGCCTGTTCTTCTTCGACAGCGCCAACCTCGGGCCCTTCCAGGCGAGCGAGGGCAGCGCCCTCGGCGCGGTCTCCGCCTCCGCCGCGATCCTGCTCTTCAGCTACCTCGGCGTCGAGTCCGCCGCCGTCAGCGCGGGCGAGGTCCGCGACCCCCGGCGCAACGTCGGCCGCGCCACCATCCTCGGCACGCTCGGCGCCGCCGCGATCTACCTCCTCGGCACGCTCTCCGTCTTCGGCACCGTCCCCCACGACCGGCTCGTCGACTCCTCCGCCCCCTTCTCGGACGCGGTGAACGTCATGTTCGGCGGCTCCTGGGGCGGAACCGCCATCGCCTGCATGGCGCTCGTCTCCATGGTCGGCGCGCTCAACGGCTGGACGCTGCTCAGCGCCCAGACCCCGTACGCGGCCGCCCGCGACGGACTCTTCCCGAAGGTCTTCGCCCACAAGCGGCGCGGCGTCCCGACGGTCGGCGTCGGCGTGACCGTCGTCCTCGCCTCCCTGCTCACCGTCTACAACTACACGGCCGGCACACAGGGCGTCTTCGAGATCCTCGTCCTCGTCACCACCTTCACCGCCACCGTCCCGTACCTCCTGTCCACCGCCGCGCAGCTCTACTTCCTGATCTCCGGGCAGGCCGACCGCGTCCACCGCTCCCGCCTCGTCCGCGACGCCGTCCTCGCCCTCGCCGCCTTCGGCTTCTCCCTCTGGCTCGTCGCCGGCTCCGGCTACGCCGCCGTCTACCAGGGCGTCCTCTTCCTCTTCGCCGGCGTGCTCGTCTACGCGTGGATGTCGGCCCGCAAGCAGCGCGCGGCCGGTGCGGTGAATCCGGGGCCCGAGGCGTAGGCCGCCCGGGCGGATCTCGGCTCCGGAGCGTCCCGCACCCGCCCCGGCGGGGCAGTACGCATCTCCGTGAGCCCCGTGCCCGAGCCGACCGCGGAACCCGCCATCCCGGCGGGCCGCCGGACGCGCCCCGCGCCGCGCGCACACCGGTGGGTCGCGCTCCTCCTGATCCTCACCGCCCTCTTCGGCGCGGGCACGGCCAACGCCCTCCCCGGCGGCGCCGAGCTCCGCGCCGCTGCCGCCGCCCCGGCCTCCGACACGGGCGGCGAGACGGTCGACCCGGCCGCCGCCGAGGCGGGACTCCCCGGCCGCGCCAGGCGGCACCGCACGCGCGTCCGGCCCGCCCCGGCGCGCCGCCGCCGTACCGCCCGACGGCGCTCCCGTACCACCGGCCCCGCTCCCGTACCCGCCCCGCGCGGCGGCGCGCCCCGGCGCGAGGTGATGCGCTGCTGAGAGGTCCGCACCTCCCGGCAGCACGCCCCCACATCACCCCCCCCACGAGGAGTTCAGCCATGCCCGTCGACCCGTACGCCGTCCTCCAGGCCCTCCTGCGCGCCGAGGCCTCCCGTGCCCAGCGCACCGACCGCCGCTCCGCCGAGCCCGCCGAACCGACACCCGCCCCGGTGACCGAGCCGCCCGTCCCCCGGGAGGACACCGCCCGCTGACGGCACGGACCCGACCACGGACCCGACCACGGGCCCGACCACGGGTGCGACGCGGACCCGGCCACGGGCCCCGGCACGGACCCGACCACGGGCCTGACGCGGACCCGGCGGAGAAAAGATTTGCGGACCGGTGTACGGACGTACGAGGCTGATCCGATGACCTCGACCGACCGGAAAACCAGCCCCGATCGGTCCGCCGGACCCGCGTCCGGCCCGGGCCCCGGCACCGGCGCGACCACCGGCGCCGGAGCCGCCGCCCGGCTCCTCGACTTCGCGCGGCGCCCCTACTGGGACCGCCCGGACCCCGCGTACCGCATCCGCCGCTGGCCCGACCTCACCGCGCTCTGCTTAGCCACCGTCTTCTTCTGGTCGAGCCTCACGCCCTCGCTCGTGCCCCGCCCCTGGTTCCTCCAGGGGATCGTCGGCGGCATCACCGCCGCCATCGGCTACGCCCTCGGCTCCACACTCGCCTGGCTCTTCCGCGTCCTCGTGCGCCGGCGCCCCGGCGAGCGGGTCCGCACCCGCTGCTGGCAGGCGTACTGGCTGCTCAGCCCGGTCCTCGCCGTCTGGCTCATCTCCGAGAGCGCCCGGATGCAGCGTCAGCTCCGGGTCCTCCAGGGCCTCCCGCCCACCCTCACCTGGCACACGCCGATGATCGCGCTGATCGCCCTCGGCCTTCTCCTCGCCGCGCTCCTCGTGGCCCGCTCCGTACGCCTCGGGGCCGTCACCCTGATCCGCTTCCTCGGCAGGCTCCTGCCGCGGCCCGTGGCCTTCGCCGTCGGCGCGGCCCTCTCCGCCCTGGTCGTCCTCGTCGGAGTCCGCGACGTCGTCTTCGACCGGGGCGTCGTCGACATCGCCGACCGCATCGCCGAGGCCACCAACGGGGGCACCAAGGACGGCATCCGGCGCCCCGCGTCCCGCCATGTCTCCGGCGGCCCCGGCTCCCTCATCCCCTGGCAGGACCTCGGCTACCAGGGCCGCAACTTCACCGGTTCCACGCCCACCCGCTCCGCCCTCACCGCCTGGACCGGCCGGGCCGCCCGCGACCCGGTCCGCGTCTACATACCCTCCGCGCTGCCCGCCGCCTTCGCGGACGAGCTTCCCCTGGCAGCCCAGGCCGGCCTCGCCGTCCGCGAACTCGAACGGACCGGTGCCTTCGACCGGGCCGTCCTCGCCGTCGCCGGGACCACCGGCACCGGCTGGATCGACCCGAACGTCGCCGAGGCCCTGGAGTACATGTACGGCGGCGACACCGCGATCGTCGCCGTCCAGTACTCGTACCTCCCGAGCTGGGTCTCCTTCCTCGTCGACAAGGAGAAGGCCGGACAGGCCACCCGGGCCCTCCTCGACGCCGTCCGCGCCCGCCTCTACACCCTCCCCGCCGACCGGCGGCCGAAGCTCGTCGTCACCGGCGAGAGCCTCGGCGCCTACGCCGTCGAAGCCTCCTTCGGCACCGCCGACGCGCTCCTCGCCGGCACCGACGGAGCCCTCCTGATGGGCGCCCCGCACTTCTCCCCGATCTCCCGGGAGATCCGCCGCGACCGCGACCCCGGCAGCCCCGTCTGGCGCCCCGAGTACCGCGGCGGCGCCCACATCCGCTTCGCCCAGTTCCCCGGTACCGACCTCGAACGCCCCGCCGCCACCTGGGAACGGCCGCGCGCCGTCTACCTCCAGAACGCCTCCGACCCCGTCGTCTGGTGGTCGCCCGAACTGCTCCTCGACCGCCCCGAGTGGCTCGACGAACCGCTCGGCCCCGACGTCACCCCCGAAATCAGCTGGTTCCCCTTCGTCGCCTTCTGGCAGACCTCCGTGGACATGACCGTTTCCTACGGCGTCGACGCCCCGCACGGCCACCGGTACGGAGCCGGCGCCGTCGACGGCTGGGCGGCCGTCCTGCCGCCGCCCCACTGGACCGCCGCCGACACGAACCGCCTGCGCGTCTTCATCCGCCACCGCAAGGCGGCCTACTGAGCGGAACGGCCCCGCGAGCGGGGTCACCCGCTGTCAGGCCGGCACCGTGAACGCGTGTGTCGTCAGCTTCCGTTCGAGCCGGACCTTGAACGACATGACCGGGCGGGTCCTGACCGGCAGACCCCCTCCTACGCCTCCGCCGCCGTGAGCGCCTCCGGACTCCGCCGGCCGTGCAGCGTGACGAGCACCGTCGTCGTGGTGGCGAGGACCGCGAGCGCCGGCAGGGCCGGGACGAGGCCGACGAGCGGGCCCGCGCCGAGGCAGCACACCCCGCCGACGGCGAGGGCGGTCGGGCGCCGGCCCGTCGTGCGCAGCACGATCGCGGCGGCGCCGAGCAGGTAGACGCCGACGCCCCCGGTCAGGGACCAGGCGACGACCCCGTGCAGCGGCTCGGCGAGGCCGTAGTGGCCGGTGTCGGCGACCTGTTGGAGGACCTTCTTCATGCCGAGCGCGCAGAGCACGACGCCCGCGACCAGCGGCAGGTGGAGAAAGGTGTACACGTCCCGGGCGAAGCGGGTGCGGTCGTCGCCGTCGAGCCCGGCGAGCCCGTGCTCGGCGGCCTCGCCCAACTGCCGGAAGTACAGCCGCCACAGCCCGGCCGCGAGCAGCAGCCCGGCCGCCGAGGCGCCGAGGACGGCGAAGGTGAGCGGGAAGTCGGCCACCCCGACGCCCATCGCCACGATGGACTCGCCGAGCGCGATGATCACGATCAGGCCGTGGCGCTCGGCGAAGTGCCCGGGGGAGTTGACCCGCCAGCCGGAGGAGCCGGTGACGTAGATGCCGCCGTAGTCGACGGCCACCGCGCCGAGCCACAGCAGGAGTTGGACCCTGCCGCTGTACGCGCTGCCGATCAGCAGCAGGACGAGCGGCGGCAGCACGGACACCAGCGCCGTGCGGCGCAGGGTGGCGCGCAGCCCGGGATCCCCGGGGCTGGAGACCCAGTACGAGGCCAGGTGTAGGACGCGCACGGCGCCGTAACAGAGGACGAACACCAGCGGCGCCGACAGCCCGCCGCGCGCGTTCGCGAAGACGTCCGGCACGGCGAGCGACACGATCAGGACGACGGCCATGACGGTGACGAGGACGGCGAACACGCCACCGGAGTCGGCCCGTACGACGTTCCCCAGCCACGCGAAGCAGCACCAGCACCACCAGAGCAGCGCGAGCACGACCATCCCGCCGACCACCCGCACCGGTGCGGGATGCGCCGCCATCAGCGCGGTGACCTGCGTGATCGCGTACACGAACACCAGGTCGAAGAAGAGCTCCGCGGGCGTCACCTTGTGGTCGTCCGCGGTGGCCACCATGCGGGCCCGTTCCCTGTTCCATGCCATGTGTGTCTCCCCCTCCGGGGGACCGGTCCCGGCCACCCCGGCGCGAAGACTACTCACGCCGGGGGCGGGGCGACACGGCCGTCCGGAGTCCGGCCCGACCCCGGGAACCGCCAGGGCACCACCCCGGCATTACTTCGCAGGTAATCGACCCCTACCGGGCGGCGCGGCATGCTCATGAACACCGGAACCCGGGCGGCGCACTCCGCTCGGGCTCCGGACCCACCACCAGCCCGAACGTCCCCCAATGGAGGGTGATCCGCCATGTCCCAGGCCCTGCTCACCGGCCTCGCCCGCACCAGCCGACCGCAGTCCGCGATCCGTCGGTTCCTCGCCCTCGACGCCGTCGTCACCGGGGCCAACGGACTCGCCTACCTCACCGCCTCCGGCCCCCTCGGCGAGCTCCTCGGCATCGACGCGGCCCTCCTGCTCGAACTCGGCGTCTTCCTCACCGCGTACGCCGCGGGCGTCGCCTGGCTCGCGAGCCGCCCGCAGCCCCCGGCCCTCGGCGTGAAGCTCGTCATCGACCTCAACGCCCTCTGGGCCGTCCTGAGCGTCGTCGCCCTCTTCGCCTGGCTGGAGCCGACCACCGCCGGTCTCCTGTGGACGCCGATGCAGGCGGCCACCGTCGCGGGCTTCGCCCTGCTCCAGTGGACCGCCCTGCGCGCCGTCGCGGCTACTCGCTGACCGCCGCAGCCAGGGACTGGAGGTACGCGACCGTCTCCGCGTCGGCCGGGAGCAGCGTCTCGATGGCCAGCTCGGCGACGGTCACGTCCATCGGCGTGTTGAACGTCGAGATCGACGACACGAACGACAGGATCCGCCCGTCGTGCTCGATCCGCATCGGCAGCGCGATGTACGGATACGGCTCCGCGTCCGGCGCGCTCTCCTCCTCCGCGCCCGGCGGCAGCGGATACGCCGCCACCTCCTCGTACAGCTCGCGCAGCGCCTCCGACCGGGCCAGGGCGATCTGCCGCTCCATCTGGGCCAGCAGATGCCCCCGCCACTCCCGCAGGTTCCGGATCCGCGGCGCGAGGCCCTCCGGGTGGAGCGTGAGCCGCATCGCGTTCAGCGGCGGGGCCAGCAGATGCTCCGGCAGCCCGTCGAGGAGCAGCCCGATGCCCTGGTTGGCCGCCACCACCGTGTACGAGCCGTCCACCACGAACGCCGGATACGGCTCGTATCCCCGCAGCAGCCGCTCGATGCCCTCCCGCAGCACCTCCAGGTGCGGGGCGCCGAGCGGCGACTCCGTGTACCGGGGGGCGTACCCGGCGGCGAGCAGCAGCGCGTTCCGCTCGCGGACGGGCACGTCCAGGTGCTCGGCGAGCCGGAGGATCATCTCCTCGCTCGGCCGGGAACGGCCCGTCTCCACGAACGAGATGTGCCGCGCCGAGGAGTCGGCGCGCAGCGCGAGCTCCAGCTGACTCAGCCGCCGCCGCTCACGCCAACCGCGCAGCAGCGGCCCTACCCCCGTGTCGCTCACGACAGTTGTCATGGCCAGACGGTATCCCAGAGGGGGACCCGGGTAGCTTCCCCGGGGGACCCTGTCCGTCACCGCGCACCACCGACCGGAGGGAGCATCATCGTGCCCACACAGCCGCTGTCGCAGAAGGAGATCGAGGACCGTCTGCGGGAGCTCCCCGGGTGGTCCGTCGAAGGCGACCGTCTCTCCCGCACCTACCGGCTCGGCGACCACTTCGCCGCGACCGCCCTCGTCGTGCACGTGGCCCAGATCCAGCAGGAGCTCGACCACCACTCCGACCTGACCCTCGGCTACAACACCGTGGCCCTGTCCGTGAACACCCACTCCGCCGGCGGGACCGTCACCGAGAAGGACTTCGAGCTCGCGGAGCGCGTCGAGACGATCGCCCCCGGTCACGGCGCCAACTGACCCGCTGTTCCCGCGTTTTCCCTCCGTATGATCATCGGCATGGCGGACACCGTGCTGGACTACGAGGCCGAGGCGGCGCACTACGACCGGACCCGTGGCGGCGTGCCCCGCGCCGAGGCGGCGGCCGGCGCGGTGCTCCGGCTCGTGCCGCCCACCGCCCGCACCCTGCTCGACCTGGCCTGCGGCACCGGCCTCGTCACCGAACGGCTCGCCAGGCCGGGGCTGCGCGTGTACGGGGCCGACGCCGCCCACGCGATGCTGCGGACGGCCGCCGGGCGCCTGCCCGGACGGACCGTCCGCGCCGACGCCCGGCGGCTGCCGCTGCCCGACGCCTCCCTGGACGCCGTATCCGCCGTCTGGCTGCTGCACCTCGTCCCCTTCGCGCCGGAGATCGTCGCCGAGGCGGCCCGCGTCCTGCGCCCCGGCGGCGTCCTGATCGTCACCGTCGACAAGGACGCGGCCCACGACGTCGGCAGCGACATCGACGAGATCCTCCGCCCCCACCGCAAGGCCGCATCCGCCGCCGACCGCGCGGACCTGATCACCCGTCACGCCGCCGACCACGGTCTCGACCCCGCCCCCGGCGCCCACTTCACGGGCCACGGCCAGGGCAACACCCCACGCGACACCGTGCGGAAGCTGCGCAGCGGCTACTTCGCCTCCTGGTTCGACGGCGACGAGGCGTCCGTCGACGCGCTCGCCGCCGCCCTCACGGCCCTCCCGGACCAGGATCGCCCCCGTGACGACCCCCGATACCGGCTGGCCCGCTTCGTCAGGCGCGGCTGAGTACAGCCGCAGCGTCGGCCGCTGAACCCCTTCGACGGGGAGTCGCCTCCGTCGCCTCCGTCGCCCCCGTCGTACCGGAGCGGAGAGGATCCCCCAGGTACCCCGCCAGATCGGGCACCTCCGGGACCAGCATGTGCCGGACCCACGCGTCGCGTTCGTGGACGAGCGGCGCCAGCTCCCACACGCAGCCGATCCACGAGCGCTCGCGCTCCGTGCCGGTCACGGGGACGAAGCGGGTCGGGTCGGTGTCGGGGCAGTCCAGGGCCGGCTGGCCCGCCGCCGCACCGCCGAAGTGGAGCACGTTGTCCCACACCCAGCTGTAGACGTTGAGGTACGCCCCGGTGTCACCGCCCCGGTGCAGCACCACGAAACCCGCCGCAGGCGTGCCGTCCGGCTCCGGAAGGAGCTCGGGCAGCAGGGCGTACGCCGCCTCGGCCACCTCCGGTTCGACACCGGCGGGATCGGCGGTGACGTGGTAGCGCTTGAGGTGCCGGCCGCCGATCTCGACCGGCTCCAGGACGAACAGATTCTTCTCCGCGAAAGCCATGGCTGGACTGTACGAACGCTTCACTGACATCTTGTGTCAGTGAAGTCGGAATGAAAGCGGGCAGGCTCCTCTCGATCCTCCTGCTCCTCCAGACCCGGGGCCGGATGACCGCCGCCGCCCTCGCCGAGGAGCTGGAGGTCTCCGTCCGCACGGTCTACCGGGACGTCGAGTCCCTGCACTCCGCCGGCATCCCCCTCTACGGGGACGCCGGACACCGCGGCGGCTACCAGCTGCTCTCCGGGTACCGCTCCCGGCTCACCGACCTGTACGCCCGCGAGGCCGAGGCCCTCGTCCTCGCCGGGCTTCCGGTCGCCGCCGACGAACTCGGCCTCGGCGGGCACTTCGCCGACGCCCAGCTGAAGCTGCGCGCCTCCCTCCCCGCCCCGCTGCGTGAGCACGTCGACCGGCTGCGGGGCCGCTTCCACATCGACGCGCCCGGTTGGTACGCGGAGGACACCGAGGCGCCGTTCCTCCCCCCGGTCGCCGACGCCGTCCGCACCGGGCGGGTGCTCGCCGTCCGCTACCGGCGCTGGAAGGAACCGACCGACGTCGACCGGCGCCTGGAGCCGTACGGCCTCGTGCTCAAGGCCGGCCGCTGGTACCTGGTCGCCGGGCCCGGGCCGCGCACCTACCGCGTCGACCAGATCCTCGACCTCACCGTCACCGACGAGGAGGCCGTCGTCCCGGAAGGGTTCGACCTCGCCGCCCACTGGCGGGCGAGCCAGGCCGACTTCCACGCCCGGCTCCACCAGGGCGAGGCGCTCGTCCGGATCTCCCCGCGCGGCGCCGCCCGGCTGACGGGGGCCGCCGCCGGGGCCCTCGCCGCGACGGGAGTCCCGGAGCCCGACGGCTGGACCCGCGCGACCCTCCCCGTCGAATCGCCCGAGCACGCCCACGACATGCTCCTCGCCCTGGGCACGGAGGTCGAGGTCCTCGCCCCCGAAGACCTCCGGGAGCGCGTCGCCGCGACCGTACGGACGCTGGCGGAGCGGTACGGCTGAGGGGGAGGAACCGATTCCACGGAGAGGCGCCGGTTCAGGCGCCCGCGTGGCCTCACACGTACTCCGGTTCACGCGCCCGCGTGGCCTCACGCGTACTCCGGTTCACGCGCCCGCGTCGCCCCACGTCGCGGCGGCGAACGCGGCGAACGAGCGCGGCTCGCGGCCCAGGAGCCGCTTCACCCCGTCCGTCGCCCAGCCGTTGTGGCCGTCGAGGAGCGTCGCGAACAGGGCCGCGAGCCACTCGGCCTCCGGCGCCGGGAGCCCGAACCCCGTGAGGAGCCCGGCGTACTCCGCCTCCGGCATCGCCTCGTAGACCACCGGGCGGCCCGAGGCGCGGGAGATCTCGGCCGCCACCTCCGCGAACGACACCGGCGCAGGTCCCGTCACCTCGTGCACCCGCCCCGCGTGCCCCTCCGCCGTCAGCGTCTCCACTACGACGTCCGCCAGGTCGTCCGCGTCGATGAACGGCTCGACCGTCTCACCCGCGGGGAAGACCAGTGTCCCCTCCGCGACGCCCTCCGCGAGCAGCCCCTCGGAGAAGTTCTGCGCGAAGAACGAAGCCCGTACGACGGTCAGTCCGACCCCGTCGGCCGCCGCCCGCAGCGCCTCCTCCGCCACGACCGCCTCGGGCTCCCCGCGCCCCGACAGCAGCGTCAGGTGCCGCACCCCGCTCTCGGCGGCGAGCCGGCCGAAGGTGCTCATCGCCTCGGCCGCGCCGGGGGCCGCGAGGTCCGGGTAGTAGGCCACGTACGCAGCGTCCGCGCCCCGGAGCGCCGGGGCCCAGGTCTCCGGCGCCTCCCAGTCGAAGGGGGTCGTGCCGGTACGGGACCCGGCGCGGACCGTCACCCCGTGCGCCGCGAGCCGCTCGGCCACGCGCCGCCCGGTCTTGCCGGAGGCGCTCGTCACGAGGATCGTCCCGGTGCTGCGGGCCTGGTCGTTCTGCGTGTTCTGCGTGTTCGTCGTCATGGCTCAAGACTCCCGCCCAGAGCCCCGCCCGCCCATGCTCCGCAGTCTCACCCACCTACGCCTCCGTCTCACGAGCCCGGACACCCGCCACGTACGCTTGCCGACCATGGACGCACTCGCCGGACTCCTCGACGGGCCCCGCGCCAAGGGCGCCTTCCTGCTCCGCATGATCATGGAGCCGCCGTGGTCCGTACGGATCGAGGACGGCGCGCCCCTCTGCCTCATGTGCGTCACCGAGGGCGAGGCCTGGCTCGTCCCCGACACCGGTGAACCCGTCCTCCTGCGGCCCGGGGACATCGCCATCGCCCGCGGCCCGGAGCCGTACACCGTCGCGGACGCCCCCGACGCACCGCCCCGCGCCCGCATCGGCCCCGACGGCCGCTGCACCACCCTCAGCGGGGAGCCGCTCGCGCAGACCATGCGCCTGGGTGTCCGGACCTGGGGCAACGCCCCGGACGGCAGCAGCACGGTCCTCGTCGGCACCTACCGGATGGACGGCGAGGTCGGCCGACGGCTGCTCGACGCCCTGCCGGCCCTGATCCACATGCCCGCCGACGTGTGGAACTGCCCCCTGATGCCCTTCCTCGACGAGGAGATCGCCCGCGACGAACCCGGCCAGACCGTCGTGCTCGACCGGGTCCTCGACCTGCTGCTCATCGCCGTCGTCCGCGCCTGGTTCTCGCGGCCCGGAGCCGAGGCGCCCGCCTGGTACAGGGCCATGGGCGACCCGGTGGTCGGCCGGGCGCTCCGGCTGCTCCAGAACGATCCCGCCCACCCGTGGACCGTCGCCTCGCTGGCCGCCAAGTCGGGCGTCTCCCGGGCCGCGCTCGCCCGCCGCTTCGCCGAGCTGGTGGGGGAGACGCCGATGGCGTACCTCACGGGCTGGCGGATCGCGCTCGCCGCCGATCTGCTGCGCGAGACGGACGCCACCGTCGAGGCGGTCGCCCGGCAGGTCGGCTACAGCGGCGCGTTCGCCCTGAGCGCCGCCTTCAAGCGGGTACGCGGCGTCAGCCCGCAGGAACACCGGGCCCGGAGCTGAGCCCGCCCGGACCGAGCTGAGCCTCCCGCGCCCGCAGCTGAGCCGCCCGGACCGAGCTGAGCCGCCCGTACGGCGAAGTGGCTTCGGCCTCCTTTGCCGGTCCTGCAAACAAGCCCAAGATCTTTGCCGTACCGGCAACATTTCTGGCGCTTCCCGTCGCCCCGCCGCACCCTGGGACCATGAGTCAGCACCCCGCATCCCACCACGGCCACGACCACCAGGACCACGGTCACGGTCACGGCCACGGCCACCACCACGACAGCACCCACCTGGACTGGAACCAGCTCGGTCCGCTCCTGGAGCGGCAGGCCGAGATCGCGAGCTCCGCCTACGCCGAGGCCGCCGCCTGGCTCGGCACCCTCGCCCCGGTCTACGGCGTCCGGCGCGTCCTCGACATCGGCAGCGGCCCCGGCGTCGTCACGAGCCTGCTCGCGGAGGCCTTCCCGGCCGCCGAGACCGTCGCCGTCGACGGCAGCCCCGAACTCCTCGTACGGGCCCGCGACCGCGCCGAGTCCCGCGGCCTCGGCGCCCGGGTCTCCACGCTGCACGCCGAACTCCCCGAGGCCATCGGGACGCTCGGCGAGGCCGACCTCGTCTGGGCGGGCAACTCCCTGCACCACATCGGCGACCAGCGGGCCGCGCTCGCCGAGTTCGCCGGAATCCTGCGCCCCGGCGGCCTGATCGCGATCGCCGAGGGCGGCCTGCCCACCCGTCACCTGCCCTGGCACATCGGCATCGGCCGACCGGGCCTCGAAGCCCGCCTCGACGCCGCCAACGCCGACTGGTTCGGCGAGATGCGCGCCGCGACGCCCGGCTCCGTCGACGAGCCGGACGACTGGCGGGCGCTCCTCACCGCCGCCGGCCTCACCCCCGCCGGCACCCGCACCTTCCTCACGGACCTTCCCGCGCCCGTCTCCCCGGCCGCCCGCGAGCTGGCCGTCTCGCACTTCCAGCGGCTGCGCGAGGGCTTCGGCGACCGCATCGACCCGGACGACCGCAAGACGCTCGACCGGCTCCTCGACCCGGCCGACGAGAGGTCCCTGCACCACCGCACGGACCTCTTCCACCTCACGGCCCGCACCGTCCACACCGCCCGCAAGGGCTGACGGCCCGGGCCGCACAGGTCAGGACACCGGCTCCAACCGCCACCACTGGGACGGGGAGTCGGTGTCCTCCCACTGCCGGACGGACGCGCCGGCCTCCCGCGAGCCGTCCGCGACCTCCAGGAAGAGACCGCTGACGAAGCTCACGAGCGCCACCGTGCCCGGCGCCTGGAGGTCCTGCTCGATGATCCACTCCTGGGCGCCGAAGTTGTTCGGCTTCCACTGCTGGATCAGCGCGCCGTTCTCCGTCGACGCGTTCATGACGTCGAGCCGCTTCCCGCTGGCCGCGTTGACCAGGTGGTAGAGCCCACCGCCGTTCGGCACGGGTGCGATGTGCCAGTGCTGCCCGGGGGTCCCGGTCTCGGCGCCCTGCTGCACCTTGGCACCGCTGCGGGCCGATCCCTCGAAGATCTCCATCAGCAGCCCGCTCGCCCTGTTCCGTACCCGGTAGAGGCCCTCCTCGACCGGCCCCGGAGCACCACCGCTCACGCCGTCTTCCCCTCGCTCACCTTGTGACCCCTCACCCTGCGACCCTCACCCCGTGATCCCTCACCCTGCGACGCCTCAGGCGCCGACGTGGAACTCCGCCGGGTCCGGCCCGATGCGGCGGTTCTCGTCGAGGGCGGCGATCGCCGCCAGGTCCTCCGGGTCGAGCGTGAAGTCGAAGACGTCGATGTTCTCGCGGATGCGCGAGGGGGTCACCGACTTCGGGATCACCACGTTCCCCAGCTGGAGGTGCCAGCGCAGCACCACCTGGGCCGGAGTCCGCTCGTGCTTCCGCGCGATCGCCACGATCGCCGGGACCTCCAGGAGCCCCTTGCCCTGACCGAGCGGCGACCACGCCTCCGTCGCGATGCCGTGCCGTGCGTGCGCCTCGCGCGAGGCGGTCTGCTGGAGCTGCGGGTGAAGCTCGATCTGGTTGACGGCCGGGACGACCGACGTCTCGCCGATCAGCCGCTCCAGGTGCTCGGGCAGGAAGTTCGAGACGCCGATGGCCCGCGCCCGTCCGTCCGCGTGGATCTTCTCGAACGCCCGGTACGTGTCGACGTACGCGTCCTTCTCCGGCAGCGGCCAGTGGATCAGGTACAGGTCGACGTGGTCGAGGCCCAGCTTCTCGAGGGAGGCGTCGAAGGCGCGCATCGTCGCGTCGTAACCCTGCTCGCTGTTCCACAGCTTGGTGGTGACGAACAGCTCCTCGCGCGGGATCCCCGAGGCGGCGACGGCCTGCCCGGTGCCCCGCTCGTTCTGGTAGATCGCGGCGGTGTCGATGGACCGGTAGCCGGCCTCCAGGGCGGTGGACACGGCCGTCGCGGCCTCGTCGTCCGGCACCTGCCACACGCCGAAGCCCAGCTGCGGCATCGGCACGCCGTTGTTCAGGGTGAGGGAGGGGACCTTGTTGTCCGTGCTCACGTGCGCTCGGTCCTAACGTCGTCGGGGGATATTCCCCCGTACAACGATCTCAGCCGCCCCCGAATTCCGCCGCGCCCGGAGACGTGCCGAGATACGCCTCCCGCACGGCCGGATCGGCCCGGACCTCGTCCGCCGTCCCCTCGGCGAGGACGCGCCCGAGGTCCAGGACCACGACGCGCGAGCACAGCTCCATCACGAAGGGCACGTTGTGCTCGACGAGCAGCACCGCGCACTGCTTCTCCTCCGCCATGTGGCGGACGACGGCGGCGAGTCGGCGGCGCTCCTCGGCGGTCGTCCCGGAGGCGGGTTCGTCGAGGAGGAGCACGCGCGGCGGGTCGGCGAGGGCCCGGGCGAGCTCGACCATGCGGGCCTGCCCGACCGGCAGCGCGCCGGCGTACGCGTCCGTGAGCGCGTCGAGCCCGCACTCGCGGAGCACGGCGGCGGCCCGCTCATGGTGGCGGCGCGCACCGGGCCCGAGCCCGCCCCTCCAGTCCTGGGCCACCATCAGGTTGTCGGCCACCGTCAGTTGCCCGAAGAGCTGCTGGCGCTGGAAGGTCCGGCGGATGCCGTGGCGGGCCCGCCACGCGGGGGAGCGGCGGGTGATGTCCTCGCCCGCGAACGCGACGCTCCCGCCGTCGGGCCGCCGGATCCCGGACAGGACGTCGAACAGGGTGGTCTTGCCGGCGCCGTTCGGCCCGATGAGGCCGCAGACCTCGCCGGGGCGTACGGAGACGGTCACGTCCCGCAGGGCGTGGACGCCGCCGAAGCGGACGCCGACGCCGGCGGCGTGGAGCAGGGCGCTCGTCATCGGCGGACTCCCGTCCCCAGGTAGGCCTCGGCGAGCCGGTCCCTGTCCACCTCGGACCGCGGCCCGGACCAGGCGATCCCGCCCTGCGAGAGGTACGCGACGGTGTCGGCGATCCCGAGGACCTCGGCCGCCTTCTCCTCGACGAGGAGCAGCGCCGTGCCGCTGTCCCGCAGCTCGGCGAGGAGGCGGAAGACCTCGTCCACGACGCGGGGCGCGAGCCCCAGGGAGGGTTCGTCGGCGACGAGGACGGCGGGTGGGCGCTGGAGGAGCGGGGCGAGCGCCAGGAGCTGCTGTTCGCCGCCGGACAGGGAGCCGGCGGCGACGGTGCGGCGGGCGGCGAGCGCGGGGAAACGCGCGTACACGGCGTCGCGGTCCTCGGACGCGGGCAACTGGAGGGCCAGGTTCTCCTCGATCGAGAGCCCGGCGAAGATCCCCCGCCCCTCGGGCGCGAGCCGTACCCCGCGCCGGGCCCGCCGGACGGTGTCGTCCCGCCCGGCGTCCCGGCCCAATACGCGTACGGTCCCGGCGGACGGGCGGAGCAGCCCGGCGGCCACCCGGCACAGGGTCGACTTCCCGGCCCCGTTGGGCCCGAGGAGCACGAGCACCTCCCCGCCACGGACCTCCAGGTCGACCCCGTGCACCACGGCCGCGCCGCCGTACCCGGCGCGCACGCCGTGCAGGGCGAGCGCGGGCGGGGGCGCGTGCGCCTCGGAGCCGGCCGCCTGCGCCCGCCCCTGCGCGGGTACGGGCACCGGCGCGTCCTCGCGTACGACCTGCGTCGTCGGTGCTGTTGCCGTCCCTGCCGTCCCTGTCGTCCGCGCAGCCCGTGCCGCTCGCCGCGACGGCAGCGCCGCGCAGTAGCCGTCCGGGTCGTTCGCGAGGGCCAGACCCGCCAGGCCGAACAGGATCACCGGCAGGTGCGCGGACTCTGTCACGTAGGTCGCCATCAGATGAGGGACGACCGCGAAGACCAGCCCCGCCACGACCGCGAACTGCGGGCGCCGCACCCCCGCCGCGACCACGACGGCCAGCCACACCAGACCCGTCATCGCCGTGAAGTCCGTCGCCGTGATCCGCGTGTTGTAGGAGGCGTACAGCACGCCCCCGAAGCCCGCGAGGCCCGCCGACACCGTGAAGACCAGGAGCTTCGTGCGGACGACCGACACCCCCGAGGCGGCGGCGGCCTCCGGCGCCGAGCGGACCGCGAGCACGGCCCGGCCCCACCGGGAGCCGCGCAGCCAGGTCAGCAGCCACACGACCACCGCGGACAGCACCACCAGCGCGACCCCGAGCGCCCGGTCGTCGCCGAGGTCCAGCGGGCCTAGGATCGGGCGCGGGATCTCCCACCCCGTGTCCCCGTTGCGCAGCCACCCCACCTGGAACAGCACCTGGTCCGCGAGGAACGCGAGGGCCAGGGTGGCGAGCGCCAGCGACCGGCCGCCGAGCCGCAGCGCGGGCAGTGCGACCACCGCCCCGAGGAGCGCCGCCGCGGCCGTGCCGACCGCCGCCGCGGCCACGAACGGCCAGCCGTGGCTCATCAGCAGCCCCGCCACCAGCGCCGCTCCCGTCACGAACGTCGCCTGGGCGAGCGACACCATCGCACCGAGGCCCGTGACCACCGTGAACGACATGAGGACGAGCCCGAGCGCGAGGCCCTGCGCGAGGATCCCGGACCAGAAGGGCGTGGTGACCGTGTAGAAGGCGGTGGCGAGGAGCGCGCCCGCGGCGGCCCACGCGCCCCACCTGCGGCCCGGCCCCTTCCCCGCGAGGTAGTCGACCGGCGGTGGATCCGCGGCCGCCGTACCCGCCGCACGGCGGCGCTGCGCGAGGACGACGAGGCCGCCGAAGAGGATCAGGAACGGGACCGCCGTACGGAAGCCGGTGATGTCCTCGGCGAACGACGCGTACCCCGCCACCAGGTTCTGCAGCACCCCGAGTCCGAGCCCGCCCGCGAACGCGAGCGGCACCGAGAGGAAGCGCCCGAGCACCGCCGCGGTCGCGGAGACGAACAGGAAGAGCGTGTAGTCGTGCGCGGAGAGGCCGAGGAGCGGGGTCGCGAGGACCCCGGCGAGGCCCGCGAGCCCCGACGACAGCATCCAGGCGATCGAGGACAGCCGGTCCGCGCTGATGCCCCGCAGCTCCGTCAGCGAGCGGTTGTCGACGGCCGCCCGCAGCCGCAGCCCGAGCCGGGTGTGCCGCATCAGGACCCAGAGCCCGGCGGCGACGAGCGCCGTCGCGAGCCAGGTGATCAGCTGGTCGGAGTCGATGCCGACGCCGTCGAGGGGCTGCCAGGACACGGCGGGGCTCGGGCCGACGCCGGGGAGCCCGAACTGGTTCTCGGCGGGCTGGACCGGGGCGCCGGCCCGCTCCAGGAGCTCGACCACCCACAACCCCGCCGCGGGCAGGGCGACAAGGAGCCCGATCGTGGCCACGATCTGGGCCGTCTCGCCGACCCGGGCCAGCTTGCGGAACATCAGCCGGTCCAGGCCCCAGCCGAGCCCGGGCGCGACGACGCACACGAGCAGGAGCGCCGTCGGCACGGCGGGCCAGCCGAAGCCGGAGTGGAGTTCGTAGAAGGCGAGCGCGCAGAGGTAGGCGGTGGCGCCGTGCGCGAAGTTGAAGAGTCCGGAGGCGGAGTACGACAGCACGAGTCCGGTCGCGAGCAGCGCGTACAGCGCACCGGAGACAAGACCGCTCAGCACGAAACCCAGCAGGTCACCCACGGCGAGGTGTCCTCACCCGAAGGGGATCGGCGGGTAGCACTTGAACGGCACGGCCACCTCGTAGCGCCCGTTCTTCAGCCGGACGAGCGCCCCGCAGCCGAAGCTCTCCTTCTGCCCCTTGGGCTCGGCGCGGTCGCCGACGAGGGTGCCGGTGTCGGAGAAGCCGGCCGCCGCCTGCTGGAAGGACTCGACGGTCAGGTCCTTGCCCGCCTTCGCGGCGATGGACAGGAAGAGGTCGGCCGACATGTACCCCGTCATCATGTGCATGTTGAGCGGCACGTCCTTCCCGCCGGCCGCCTTCTTGATGTCCGCCTTGAACCGGGCCATCGCGGGACTCTCCGACTCGAACGGCTGGAACTGCAGCAGCACGTGCACCCCGTCGAGCGCCTGCCGCGTCGCGTCCTTCGCGAGCAGCCCGGGGTCGTAGTCGGTCGGGTCGGAGATGACGCCCTTGTAGCCGGACCGCTTGAGCGCGGTGAACAGGCCGATGTTGTACGGGGTCTGCATCACGGAGACGACGGCGTCGGGCGCCCTGCCGCCCGGGCCCGAGCGGAGGATCTCCTTGGTGTACGCCGACCAGTCGCTGGGCAGGGAGGTCGCGGGCACCGCGGCCTTGGCGTACGCGAGCTGGAATCCGGCCGCCTTGAAGCCCTGCGTGAAGGTGCGGATGCCGAACTTGCCCGCGTCGTTGTCGCCGGCGATCAGCGCGACCGACTTGCCCCGTGCGCCGCCGAGGACGGTGGCGAGCCCCTCGGGCCAGGTCTGGTTGAGGGTGCCGCCGGGGGTCGGGACGAGGCAGCCGTTGAAGCCGTAGAGGTGCTTGGGGCCGCAGAAGGAGGGGAGCGTGCCCCAGCCGACGGTGGGCACCTTCTGGCGGTCGAGGAAGTCGGCTCCGGCGAAGGTGACCGAGCTCATGGGCGAGACGGCGAAGACCTTGTCCTGCTGGACGAGCTTGCGGGCCGCCGCCAGGTTCCTCGCGGGGTCCTGACCGTCGTCCTCGGCGCCCAGGTAGTCGATCCTGCGCCCGTTCACCCCGCCCTCGGCGTTGGCCCGGTCGTAGCGCGCCTTGGCGCCGAGATCGGTGTCCTTCTTGGAGTAGCCGCTCGCGGTGGTCATGGAGACGATGCCGCCGACCTTGATCGTGTCGGCGGTGACTCCGCGTGCGGAGCCGCCGGGGGAGCCGGGCTCGTCCGACGTCCCACCGGTCGAGGCCGAGTTGCAGGCCGTGGCGAGGAGCAGGGCCGCCGCTGCGGCGGCGAGGGTGCGGATCGGTCGCGGCACGTCGGTCGTCCCTCCGTCGGGTGACCGCATTCTGTGACCGTGCTGATGAACCGTCAATAACTGACGCAACGTCAATTGATGGTCCGTCAGAAACCCTGCCTGTCGCCCGCTTCACGGGCGACGGCCTGCCGGTCACCCGTACAGCGCCTCGACCTCCGCCGAGTACGCCCGCTCGATCGCCTTCCGCTTCAGCTTCAGCGAAGGGGTCAGCAGCCCGTGCTCCTCGCTGAACGGATGCGCCAGGATCCGGAACGTACGGATCGACTCCGCCTGCGAGACCAGTGTGTTGGCCGCCACCACGCCCCGCCGGATCTCCGTCTCCAGGGACGGATCGCGCACCAGCTCGGCCGGCGAGAGGGGCGCCCGTCCCTGCATCGCGAGCCAGTGCTCCACCGCCTCCTGATCGATCGTCACCAGGGCGGCGATGTACGGCCGGTCGTTGCCGACGACGATGCACTGGGCGATCAGCGGATGCGCCCGCACCCGCTCCTCCAGCCCCGAAGGAGCGACGCTCTTGCCGCCCGAGGTCACCAGGATCTCCTTCTTCCGCCCGGTGATCGTCAGATAGCCGTCCTCGTCGAGCGAGCCCAGGTCGCCGGTGGCGAGCCAGCCGTCGTTGAGGACGGCGGAGGTCGACTGCGGATCGTTGAGGTAACCCGAGAAGACCTGCCCCCCGTGCAGCCACACCTCGCCGTCCTCCGCGATGTGCACCGTCGTCCCGGGGACCGGCTGTCCCACCGTGCCGTACCGGGTCCGCTCCGGCGGATTCGCGGTGGCGGCGGCGGAGGACTCCGTGAGCCCGTACCCCTCGAAGACCGTGATCCCGGCGCCCGCGAAGAACAGGCCCTGCCGGCGGTCCATCGCCGAACCGCCCGACATCGCGTGCCGCATCCGCCCGCCCAGGGCGGCGCGGATCTTCCCGTACACCGTCTTCTCGAAGAACTGGTGCTGCACCCGCAGCGCGGCCGACGGTCCCGGGCCCGTGCCGAACGCCTTCTGCTCCAGCGCCTCCGCGTACGCGACCGCCACCTCCACGGCCTTGTCGAAGGGCCCCGCCCGCCCCTCGCTCTCCGCCTTGCGCCGGGCCGCGTGGAAGACCTTCTCGAAGACGTACGGCACGGCGAGCACGAAGCTCGGCCGGAACGCCGCCAGGTCCGGCAGCAGCTCCCCGGCCGCCATCACGGGCTGGTGGCCGAGCTTCACCCCGGCCCGGACCGCCGCGACCTCCACCATCCGCCCGAAGACGTGCGCCAGCGGCAGGAACAGCAGGGTCGACGCCTGCTCCCCGGGCCGGGACCGGAAGACCGGGTCCCAGCGGCCCGTCAGCATGTCCGACTCGAACATGAAGTTGGAGTGGGTGATCACGCAGCCCTTGGGGCGGCCGGTCGTCCCCGAGGTGTAGATGACCGTGGCCACCGACTCGGGCGTCACCGCCCGCCGGTGCCGCTGCACCACGTCCTCGTCGATCTCCGCACCCGCCGCCGTCAGCTCGGCCACGGCCCCCGCGCCGGAGTCCAGCTGCCACAGGCGCTGGAGCCGGGGGAGCCGGTCGATGACCGAACCGATCGTCATCGCGTGGTCCTCGTGCTCCACCACGCACGCCGTGACCTCGGCGTCGTGCAACATCCAGAAGACCTGCTCGGCCGAGGACGTCGGATAGATCGGCACGGGCTGCGCGCCCAGCGTCCACAGGGCGAAGTCGAAGAGCGTCCACTCGTAGCGCGTACGGGACATGATCGCGACCCGGTCGCCGAACCGCACGCCCTGCGCGATCAGCCCCTTGGCGAGCGCGAGGACCTCGTCCCGGAAGCGCGCGGCCGTCACGTCCCGCCACACCCCGTCCCGGCCCTTGCGGCCGAACGCGACCCGCTCCGGATCGGCGAGGGCGTGCTCGAACACGGCGTCCGCCAGACCGCCGACCTGAGGCGCCGCCGCGACGGGCGGCACGGTGAACTCGCGCACTGGCCTGCTCCTCCCTCGTCGGCTCGTCGGCTCGATGGCTGAAAGGGACCGCTGTCGCGCTCCGTACGGCGCGGGTGACGGTACCCCACCCGCCTGCCCGGTGGGAGGGCCTTCACCAAGCCGGGACATTCCGCGTTCTCACAGGTCAGGGCGGGTAGGAGGGCCAAGTCACGGGTGCCGTGGGTGCGTTGCAGACCGCTCGGTACGTCCGCCCGTCGCGAATCTCCACGGAATCTGTACCCGCTGCGCACGGGAGGGCGGTACGAGGACGACGTGGCCGGTCCGCGCGGGCGCCCCGCGAGCGCGGTTCGGCGCGGCCGGCACGGTCGGATCCGCGGACGGCGGGAGGGCGGATCCGAGGGCAGCGGGCGGCAGTTCAGCGCGGCCGGTGCAGGCGGCGGGAGGGCGGATCCGCGCCCCGCGAGCGCGCCTCAGCGCGGCCGGTGCAGGCGGTCGCCGCCCGCCAGGATCGCCTCCGCCAGCGCGTCCGCCGCCTCCTGCGTCGCCCCGCCCCGCCGCCCCCGGAGCAGGACGAAGCCGACCTCGCCGAGCTCCGGAAGCCCCGCGCGGGCCGGCACCGGGACGAGTCCCTCCGGCACCAGGCCCCGGGTGTGCGCCATCACGCCGAGACCGGCCCGGGCCGCCGCGACGTTCGCGCTCAGGCTGGAACTCGTACACGCGATCCGCCACGCCCGGCCCTGCGCCTGGAGCGCCTCCAGCGCCCGCGCCCGCGTGATGCCCGGCGGCGGGAAGAGGATGAGCGGCACCGGCCGGTCCGGCTCGACCCGCAGCCCCGGCGCCCCGATCCAGATCAGGGAGTCCTGCCAGACGAGCCGCCCCTCGCTGTCCTCGCCCTCCTCGCCGCGCCGCTTCGCGAGGATCAGATCCAGCCGCCCGGCCGCCAGCCGCGCCTGGAGCGTCCCCGAGAGCTCGACCGTCAGCTCCAGGTCGACCTCGGGATGCTCGCGCCGGAAGGACTCCAGGATCTCCGGCAGCCGGGTCGTCACGAAGTCCTCCGACGCCCCGAAGCGCAGCCGCCCCCGCAGCCGCGTCCCGCCGAACCAGGCCGCCGCCCGCTCGTGCGCCTGGAGGATCGCACGCGCGAAGCCGAGCATCGCCTCGCCGTCCTCCGTCAGCTCCACGCTGTGCGTGTCCCGCGAGAACAGCGGCCGCCCCGTCGCCTCCTCAAGGCGCCGGACGTGCTGGCTGACCGTCGACTGGCGCACGCCGAGACGGCGAGCCGCCTGCGTGAAGCTCAGCGTCTGGGCCACGGCGAGGAAGGTGCGCAGCTGTGTGGGTTCGTACACAGGACGACCGTAAGCCCTGTCATCACGGATCGCGATGACAGTCAGAGCGCTGTACGGGATTCCCGATCACCGGCCGCTGGACCAGGATGGAAGCACACCCCGCACCCCACAGAGCTGAAGCCCATGACCCCCCGCACCGCCCGCCGCATCCCCCGCCTGCCGTCCTGGTTCCCCTTCGACGCGTTCGTCCTGGGGCTGCTCGGGACCGTCGGCCTCGCCGCGCTGCTGCCCGCCTCCGGGGCCGCCGCCACCGTCGCGGAGGGCGCGTCGACCGGGGCCGTGGCGCTGCTCTTCTTCCTCTACGGGGCCCGGCTCTCCACCCGCGAGGCCCTCGACGGCATCCGGCACTGGCGGCTCCACCTCACCGTCCTCGGCTGCACCTTCCTCCTCTTCCCGCTCCTCGGCCTCGCCGCCCGCGGCCTCGTGCCCACGGTCGTCACCCCGCAGCTCTACGCCGGACTGCTCTTCCTCTGTCTCGTGCCCTCCACGATCCAGTCCTCCATCGCCTTCACCTCGATCGCCCGCGGAAACGTTCCCGCCGCGATCTGCGCCGGCTCCTTCTCGTCCCTCGCCGGCATCGTCCTGACCCCGCTCCTCGCCGCCCTCCTCCTCGGCGGCAGCACAGGCGGCCTCTCCGCAGACTCCCTCCTGAAGATCGTGCTCCAGCTCCTCGTGCCCTTCCTGGCCGGACAGCTCCTGCGCCGCTGGGTCGGGGGCTTCCTCGTCCGCCACAAGAAGGTCCTCGGATACGTCGACCGGGGCTCGATCCTCCTCGTCGTCTACACCGCCTTCAGCCTGGGCATGACCGCCGGCGTCTGGCAGCTGGTGACCCCGGCGCGCTTCGGGCTGCTCCTCGCCGTCGAGGCCGTCCTGCTCGCCGTGATGCTGGCGCTGACCTGGTACGGGGCCAAGCGGCTCGGCTTCGACCGGGCCGACCGCGTCGCCATCCAGTTCGCCGGCTCGAAGAAGAGCCTGGCGGCCGGACTGCCGATGGCCAGCGTCCTCTTCGGAGCGCACGCCTCGCTCGCCGTCCTCCCGCTGATGCTCTTCCACCAGATGCAGCTGATGGTCTGCGCGGTCATCGCCAAGCGCCGGGCCCGCGACCCCGAGGAGCCGGTTTCGGCCGCCTCCGCCCGGCACCCCGCACCCGTCGGCCGGATCACACCCCCACCCGCCCCACGGTGATCATCCGGGCCGCTACGGTGCTCCCATGCCCTCACTCGATCCCGGCCGCACCGCGCTCGTCCTCGTGGACCTGATGGAGCGCATCGTCGCCCTGCCCCTCGCCCCGCGCCCCGGCACCGACGTCCTCGCCGCCGCGGCCCGGCTCGCCGACACCTTCCGGGCCGCCGGAGCGCCGGTCGTCCACATCCGGGTCGAACGGCCCCACGTCGCCAGTCAGCCGCCCGGCAGCGAGCTCGTCCCCGACCTCGTCGAGGACGGCGACCCCGTCGTCGTCAAGCGCACCATCGGCGGGTTCCACGACACCGGACTCCACGAGCTGCTCACCGCGTCCGGCGCCACGACCCTCGTCCTCGGCGGCATCGCGACCAACCTCGGCGTCGAGTCCACCGCCCGCGCCGCCTGCGACCTGGGCTACGACCTCGTCTTTGCCGAGGACGCCATGACCGCCCTCACCACCGACGAGCACCGCGCCTCCGTCGAGCTCGACTTCCCCCGGCTCGGCACCGTCGCACCCGTCTCGGCGATCACCCTGGACGGCCCCGAGTGACACCCGTCCCGATACGGTACGGGGCCCGCCCCTGCTCCCTCGTCGTCTGCCGGGGCTGCTGCTGCGGCGACGCCCGCAAGAACCCCGGCACCGACCACGATGCCCAGCTCGCCCGCCTCCGCGAGGCCGCCGCGGCCTCCGGCGGCCGACTGGCCGTCCGTACGAGCGACTGCCTCGGCCCCTGCGCCCAGGCCAACATCGTCGTCGTCCAGCCCTCCACCGAGGGCCGCAGGCGCGGCGGCCGGGCCGCCTGGATCGGCTTCACCCTCGACGAGGACTGCCTCGACGACATCCTCGCCTGGACGGCGGCCGGCGGCCCCGGCATAGCGAAGCCCCCGGCGACCCTCACGCTCCAGATGATCGACCCGCCGAAGAACTGACCACCTCGCCCGCACCGGTGCCGCACGCGGGATGCGGTGCGGGGTCATCGGCCGATCGGGGTGGCACCGGTCGCGGCGACGGACAGGTCCCACAGCTGTGCGGCCGCATCCGGGTCGATGGCGTACGCGCGGCCCACTCACCACCTGGAAGGTCGGCGTCTACGCCGAACACCTCGCCCGCGGCGAGGCCGACGGACTCTGGGCCCCGACGCCCCCTAGACGGCGATCCGGTGCTCGCCCGCGTACACGTTCATGTTCGCCCCGCGCAGGAAGCCGACCAGCGTCAGACCCGTCTCGGCGGCCAGGTCCACCGCGAGCGAGGACGGCGCGGACACCGCCGCGAGCACCGGGATCCCCGCCATCACGGCCTTCTGCGCCAGCTCGAACGAGGCCCGCCCCGACACCAGGAGCACCGCCCGCTCCAGCGGCAGCAGCCCCTCCCGCAGCGCCCGCCCCACCAGCTTGTCCACGGCGTTGTGACGGCCCACGTCCTCCCGTACGTCGAGCAGCTCGCCGTCCTCCGTGAACAGCGCCGCCGCGTGCAGCCCGCCGGTCGAGTCGAAGACCCGCTGCGCCGCCCGCAGCCGCTCCGGCAGGACGGACAGGAGGGAGGGCGCGATCCGTACGGGGGGAGTGTCGGCGATCGGGAAGCGCGCCGTGGTGCGCACCGCGTCCAGGCTGGCCTTCCCGCACAGCCCGCACGACGACGTCGTGTAGACGTTCCGCTCCAGGGAGATGTCCGGGACGACCACGTCCGGCGCAAGCTGCACGTCCACCACGTTGTACGTGTTGCGGCCGTCGTCCGTGGCCCCGGCGCAGTACACGATGTTCCGCACGTCCGAGGCCGCCGCGAGGACGCCCTCGCTGACGAGGAAGCCCGCCGCGAGCGCGAAGTCGTCCCCCGGAGTGCGCATGGTGATGGCGATCGGCCGGCCGTTCAGCCGGATCTCCAGCGGCTCCTCGGCGACCAGGGTGTCGGGCCGCGTGTTCACCGCCCCGTCGCGGATCCGCATGACACGCCGCCGCTCGGTGACCCGTCCCATCGTGATCGCACTCGATTCTCTCGCGTGGAAGGCCGTGAGGACGCGAAAACGCGACGGAAGCGGCCCTGACGGGGGCCATTCTCCGTCACCGGGGGCCCTTACCCCACCCCGGCCCTTGTCATGGTCGGCCAAGCGGTACGGGTGAATGTTGGTGGTTTACGTCACCTGTTACCGCTCAGTCGCTGGCAAGACTGGGGGGTCCTGTTGGACGAACGAACCACCGAGGGGGTCCCGGTATGACGGGCACTCGCATTGCCGCGCTCGGGCACTACCAGCCTGCCAAGGTGCTCACCAACCACGACCTCGCGGAAATCGTCGACACCGACGACGCGTGGATCACCAGCCGGGTCGGCATCCGCACCCGGCACGTCGCCGGACCGGACGAGCCCGTCGACGAGCTCGCCGCCCACGCGGCGGGCAAGGCCCTGGCGGCCGCCGGGCTCACCCCGGACGACATCGACCTCGTCCTCGTCGCCACCTCCACGGCGATCGACCGCTCGCCCAACACGGCCGCCCGCGTCGCCGCCCGCCTCGGCATGGCCTCGCCCGCGACCATGGACCTGAACGTCGTCTGCGCGGGCTTCACCCACGCCCTGGCGACCGCCGACCACGCCGTGCGGGCCGGGGGAGCCCACCGGGTCCTGGTGATCGGCGCCGACAAGATGACCGAGGTCTGCGACTGGACGGACCGCACCACCTGCGTCCTCGTCGGCGACGGCGCGGGCGCCGCGATCGTCGAGGCCGTGGAGGGCGGGGAGACGGGTGCCGCGCCCGGCATCGGCCCGGTCCTGTGGGGATCGGTCCCCGAGATGGGCAACGCCGTCCGGATCGAGGGCACCCCGCCGCGCTTCGCCCAGGAGGGCCAGTCGGTCTACCGCTGGGCCACCCAGCAGCTGCCCGCGCTCGCCCGCAAGACCTGCGAGCGGTCCGGCATCGCCCCCGAGGAGCTCGCGGGCGTGGTCCTGCACCAGGCCAACCTGCGGATCATCGAGCCGCTCGCGGCGAAGATCGGCGCCGTCAACGCGATCGTCGCCCGCGACGTCATCGACTCCGGCAACACCTCCGCCGCCTCGATCCCGCTGGCCCTCGCCAAGCTCGTCGAGCGCGGCGAACTCCCCTCCGGTGCCCCGGTCCTCCTCTTCGGCTTCGGCGGCAACCTCTCGTACGCGGGGCAGGTCATCCGGGTCCCATAGCCGGGACGGACGGGGGAGCGGGGGCGGGGCGGGGCGTCCAGGGCATGCCGTGCCCCGTTCGGCGGAGCCCGGTGGCGGCGCGCCGGGGTCGCACCTAGCTTCGATCGCGGTGAGGGTCTTCCGTTACCGGGCGCGGAATCGCTCCGCTCCGCACCCTCGCGTGATCGGGAGGACCGCCATGCGCGCGATACGTATCGCTTCCGCCGCCCTGCTCTCCGCCGCGGCCCTGGGACTCGCCACGGCACCGACGGCCCTGGCGGAGGAGAACGAACCGAACATCACGTCGTTCGGCTTCTCCGTCACCCCCGAGACGGTCGCCCCCGGCGGCACCGTCACCCTCACCTCCGACGGCTGCGAAGTGCCGTCCGTGACCGTCACCTCCGGGGTGTTCGACACGGTGACCCTGAACGAGGGCCGCCCGGGAAGCGCCACCGTCGACGTCGAGGCCAAGGCGGGCGCCCGCTACGAGATCACCTTCGACTGCAAGGGCGAGCGCGGCACCGCGAACCTCACCATCGCCCCGCACACCGGCCCGGACCACGACAAGGGCGATGTCACAGGACCCGACACGTCCCCCGGCGCACACAAGGGCGTGAAGGCCGGGTTCGGCTCCGAGGCCGGTTCCGCCGACGAAGGACTCGGCGCCACCGAACTCGTCACCGGCGTCCTGCTGATCGCCGGAGCACTCGGCGCGGCCGTGGTCCTGACCCGCCGCCGAGGCGCCGACGGCAACGCCTGACGGCGGCCGGAGCAGGGGGACCAAGACCGCCCCTCCACCCCGGTGTGACGAGGACCGGGGCGGAGGGGCTTCCACCCACGGAGGAGGAGCGCGGGGCGTGCAGGGGTCGAACGGAACGGGGACGCGCGACGCGGGGACCGGGAAGCACGGTGCCTGGGGCGTCGTAGCCGTCGTCCTTCTCATAGGCATCCACCTCGTACGCGGGGGAGCCGACGAACTCCGCGCCGAAGGCCCTCCGCAGCCCCTCGCCGTGGCCGCCCCCGACGGGACCCGGGCGGCCGACGCGGGCCCCGCCCCCGCCTCCGTACCGGAGCCGCTGCCCGCCTCGCCGCCCGTACGGGTACGCGTCCCGGCGGTCCGCGTCGACGCGCCCGTCACCGAGGTCGGCCTCGACGCGGACGGCTGGATCGAGGCCCCGCCGCCCGAGGACGACCACCTCACGGGCTGGTTCACCGGCGCCGTCACCCCCGGTGAGCGCGGCACCGCCGTCGTCGTCGGCCACGTCGACACCCCGGGCGGCCGGGCCGTCTTCTACGACCTCGGCGCCGTCGGCAAGGGCCACCGGGTGGAGATCGCCCGCCGCGACGGCCGGACCGCCGTCTTCTCCGTGTACGGCGTCGAGGTCGTCCCCAAGGAGGGCTTCCCCGCCGAACGGGTCTACGGCGACTCCGGCCTCCCCGAGCTGCGTCTGATCACCTGCGGCGGCGCCTTCACCCAGGAGACCGGTTACGCGGGCAACGTCGTGGTCTCGGCCCGCCTCGTCGAGGTCCGCCGAACCTGACGGACTTCCGAGAAGGCATTGGCCTGGACCGCGTGGCGGTCGTCAGTGTGGCCTCCACGGAGCCGGCGTCGGGGGGCGTCGAGCTCCCACTCACCTCTCTGGGCCGCCCGTACGCGAACAGGTCGGACAATCCGGACTGGATCAAGGGAATCGGGTCGCTCCACGCCACTGACCACGGAAAACGCTGGTGAAGGGCACCTCAAACCCCTGGTAGAGTTATCTCTGTCGCCGCGAGGGAAACCACAAAGCGACAGACACCTTGTCCGGGTGGCGGAATGGCAGACGCGCTAGCTTGAGGTGCTAGTGCCCTTTATCGGGCGTGGGGGTTCAAGTCCCCCCTCGGACACCGAAGAGAAGTGCCGGTCGATCTCGTATCGACCGGCACTTCTCGTTTTCCACGACCAAACGGGCGGCCGGGTCGGCCGGCGGGCAGCACCTATCCTGGGAACGTGATCGAGAACCTTCCCCCCTGTCCCCAGTGCTCCAGCGAGTACACGTACGAGATGAACAATCTGGTGGTGTGCCCGGAGTGCGGCCACGAGTGGGTCCCGGCCGCCGACGGCGACAGTGCGGACACGACCGGCGAACGCGTCATCAAGGACGCCGTCGGCAACGTGCTCAACGACGGCGACACCGTGACCGTCGTGAAGGCCCTCAAGGTCAAGGGCAACCCGTCCGGCATCAAGGCGGGCACCAAGGTGCGCAACATCCGCCTGGTCGACGGCGTCGACGGCCATGACATCGACTGCCGCATCGACGGCTTCGGCGCCATGCAGCTCAAGTCCAGCGTGGTCAAGAAGGCCTGACGCCAGACCGCCGAGACGCTTCGGCGGGCGGGGGGCCGTCACCCGACCTAGGCTGATGTGATCGCACGTCGCGGGTCGAGCGGCGGAGGTATCCCATGGCGGACGGAAGCACCCCCGGACGGAACTCCCATGGCCGGGGCGAGCCGCCGGCCGGTCCGCCCTCCGGGCCTCTGAACGGCCTGACTCCGGACCCCCCGCCGCCACGGAAGCGGATGCTTCTCTTAGCCCTCGTCGGCGGGATCGTCCTCGTTTTCGGTGTCGTCGGCATCCTCGCCGCGGCGGGTGCCTTCGAGAAGGACGGGCGCGGCGGCGCCACGGACTCGCCCACACCGTCCGTGCCCCGGGCCTCGGCCTCCACCCCATCCACTGCGCCCATCCCACCCACCCCTCCGACCTCGGCAGGCCGGAGCCCCGGCACGCCCTCCGCCGCCGACGTCCTCGCCTTCGGGGCGACGCAGCGGTACGAGGACGGTGTCGAGGTCACCGTCTCCGCTCCCGACCGGTTCACACCGTCCGAAGCCGCGGCCGGGCACAAGGCGGGGAACACGGCCGTGACCGTGGAGGTCACCGTGCGCAACGGGTCCGACGAGCGGCTCGAACTCGCTCTCGTGCAGGTCTCCGCCCGGGACGGCGACGGGCGGGAGGCGAAGCGGATCTTCGATGTCGAGCCCGATCTGGGCTCCGGGCTCACGGGCGCCCTGCTGCCCGGGCGGAAGGCCGTGGCGGTGTACGGATTCGATGTGCCGCCGGGGAAGGGCGCCGCCCTCGACGTCGAGGTCCGGATCGGCTTTCAGCGCCCCTCCGCCTTCTGGGGCGGGGCCCTCTAGCTCTTGCGTGCCACCACCAGGCGGCAGTGCGGGCTGCCGTCCTCGCGGCGGCCCAGGGAATCGAGCGGGGTCAGGGAGACCTCGAAGCCCGCGTCCTCCAGGCGGCTGCGGACGTCCGCGAGGCGGAAGGTGCGGTAGTACATGACGAAACGCGGGTGCCACAGCGCGTTCCGGACGCGCATCGCGGCGTCGAAGCCCCACAGCGTCCAGTAGAGGCGCGAGCCGACTCGGGGCGGGGCCGGGAGGGGGAAGGCGAAGGTGCCGCCGGGGCGGAGCGAGGCGTGGACCTGGGCGAAGAGCGTGCGCTGGGCGTCCGGGACGAAGTGGCCGAAGGCGCCGAAGCTGACCGCGAGGTCGAAGACCGGGACGAAGGGCAGGGCCAGGGCGTCCGCGCGGACCAGGGTGGCGCCGGGATGGGCGCGACGGGCCCGGGTCAGCATGCCGGTACTGAAGTCGACGCCCGTGATCCGGCCCGCACAGACGGAGCGGAGGACGCCGAGTCCGGCGCCGGTGCCGCAGCAGACGTCGAGCCCCGAGTCGAAGGGGCCGAGTTCCTCCAGGGCGTCGGCCACCGCGGTCAGGAGGCGGTCGGAGGTGCGGAACGGGGTCGCGTCGAACTTGTTCGCGAGCAGGTCGTAACCGTGCTCGACCGAGGAGAGGGCCTGGACGGTCAGCTCGCGGAGGCTGGGGCCCTGCGGGGTGAACATGTCCCCGAGCCTATGCGGTCACCGGCCCCGAGCGTCAGAGCGCACTGCGTACGGGGGGCGCCGGGGGCGTGGACCAGGCGGGGGCGATGCCCGTCAGCTGGCAGACCAGCAGGTACAGGGGGATCGGCGGCGTGTAGGGCGAGGTGCCGTCGGGGTGGTGGACGAGGCGCGGGCCGCGGTCCGGGACCTCGGCGCCCGGCGCGTAACAGGCGGGCAGCGGCCAGGTCAGGTCCAGATCGGAGCCGGCCGGGACGAGCCACCACCACCAGTCGGTGTCGGCGTAGACGCAGCCCTTGGCGGGGAGGCGGGAGAGGATCTTGAAGCCGAAGCGGGCGGGGACACCGACGGCGTCGCAGCCGAGGCCGGTGTGCAGGCCGACGGGGACGGCCAGACGGGTCGCGCCGAGTTCCGCGGCGTCGAGCGTCCGGGAGCCGGGGGCCGTGGAGCCGAGCGTCCTGGCGTGCGGCCCTCGGGGGGCCGGGGTGCCGCGCTGGCGCGGGACGGTGGGCATCTCCGGCGGCTTGCGGGCCGACCGGGGGATCAGCAGGGTGGCCATCGACCTCAGCACGGTTCCCCCATGCCGTGGGCGAGCTCCGCCCAGACGATCTGCGCCGTGCCGTGCCCGGTGCGGTCGGCGCCCCAGGCGGTGCACAGCGCGTCGACTATGAGGAGTCCGCGGCCGCGTTCCTCCTCGCCGCAGTCCCGCATCCGCGGCCCCGCCGCGCCGCCCTCGTCACGTACCGCTATACGCAGGGTGTCCTCGTCCTCACGGAGCTCGCAGACCACCCGGCCGCTCGCGGTGTGGACCACGGCGTTGGTGACGAGCTCGGAGACGACCAGGGCGACGGTGTCACGTATGTCGGGGCCGCAGCCCCAGAGAATGAGCCGCTCCTCGGCGAGCCGGCGGGCGCGCGCCACCGACCCGGTCAGGGCCGGGAGTTCGAACGCGAAGCGGCGTACGCCATCGGTACGGATGCCGGTATCGGTCCGGGGTTCTGGGCGCTGGGCCATGACTCGAGGGCTCATGAGACCTGAAGGCTGCGCGTTACCAGAAGCCACGACCGGTTCCTCACAACAGTGGGCAGGAGTGCCGTACGGCGCTGCCCCGGGGCGCGGTGGCGCACGACGGCAGCGTTGTACTGGTTCACCGGAACACTGTCCTCCTGACTCGGACACTTGGCAAGTGGCACTCTGAAAATTGCAGAGTGCTGTGTTCTCTCTGGCTCGCCTTCGTGGCACACTCGTCGAAACAGTGCGTCGGGGAGGTCAGAGTGAGCGAGCCGCGGTCCGCCCCCACGGTGGGACAGGTCGTTCTCGGCAGGCGGCTGCAGGATCTGCGCGAGCGGGCCGGCCTGAAGAGGGAAGAGGCGGCCAAGATCCTCCGGGTGGCCCCGGCCACCGTCCGGCGCATGGAGACGGCCGAGGTCGCGCTGAAGGTTCCGTACGTACAACTCCTGCTCAAGGAGTACGGGATCACGGACGCCGAGGCCGAGGGCTTCGTCGCCCTCACGGAGGAGGCCAACCTCCCGGGTTGGTGGCAGCGCTTCCACGACGTGCTGCCCGGCTGGTTCTCCATGTACGTGAGCCTGGAAGGGGCGGCCAGCCTCATCCGCGCGTACGAACCGCAGTTCATCCCCGGTCTCCTGCAGACCGAGGCCTACGCCCGAGCCATTCTGCGCAGCGGGGCGGTCGGCGGCAGCGATGCCGGCAAGGACGAGGACGCCGAGCGCCATGTAGCCCTACGGATGGAGCGCCAGTCCCTGCTGACGCGGGAGGACGCCCCGAAGTTTTGGGTGATCATGGACGAGACGGTGTTCCGCCGACCGGTCGGTGACGGGCCCGAAGTGATGCGCGACCAGCTCGACCGGCTGCTCGAAGCGTCCGAGTTGCCGAACGTCACCCTGCAGATCGCGGAGTTCGCGTCCGGCCACCACCCCGGCACCTACGGACCGTTCGTCCTCTTCCGCTTCGCCATGCCCGAACTCCCGGACATGGTCTACAGCGAGTACCTGACCGGCGCCGTCTATCTCGACGCGCGCCCCGAGGTGGCATCCCACCTGGAGGTCATGGACCGCATGGCGGCTCAGGCCGCGACTGCACAACGCACGAAGGAGATCCTCCGGGGTCTCCGCAAGGAGCTGTGAATGGATCGCATATACAACGGCATGCCCGCCGCTGAGCTCGGTGTCGATGGTTGGCACAAGCCCTGGAGCGGCGGGAACGGGGGCAACTGCGTGGAGGCCATGAAACTGGCCGACGGCAGAGTCGCCGTGCGACAGTCCGCAGACCCTGAAGGACCCGCGCTCATCTACACCCACGGGGAGATCGCCGCTTTCATCCAGGGGGCCAAATCCGGTCAGGCTGATTTTCTGCTCACCTGACCCTTCCGCCCCGCCCGTTCCGTCGCGTAACTCTTGCTGAAGTGCCACCCGTTCGTTCCGACCAGGAGAGCCGATGACCCAGGACCCCGCATCCGTACGGATCGACACCAGCAAGCCGCATCCGGCACGCATGTACGACTGGTTCCTGGGCGGCAAGGACAACTACCCGGTCGACGAGGCGATGGCGCGGCAGCTGCTCACCGTCGACGCCCGGGGCCGGGACATGGCCCGCGTCAACCGGGCCTTCATGCACCGCGCCATCCGCTGGCTCAGCGCCCACGGCGTCCGCCAGTACCTGGACGTCGGTACGGGCATCCCGACCGAGCCGAACCTGCACCAGATCGCGCAGGAGGCCGCGCCGGAGTCCCGCATCGTCTACTGCGACAACGACCCGATCGTGCTCGCGCACGCGGCCGCGCTGCTGCGCTCGACCCCGCAGGGGGCCACCGAGTACATCCAGGCGGACGCCCGCGACCCCGAGACCATCCTCGAAAGGGCCGGAAAGGTCCTTGATTTCGACCAGCCCATCGCGCTGTCGATGCTCGCCCTGCTGCACTTCGTCGGGGACGAGGACGGCGCCTACGAGCTGGTCGCCAAGATCGTCGAGAAGCTCGCGCCGGGCAGCTATCTCGTCCTCTCCCATGTCACCGGGGACTTCGACCCCGAGGGCGCGGCGAAGGCGAGCGCCATGTACAAGGCGCGCGGGCTGACCCTGCGGCCCCGTTCGCGCGACGAACTGGCCGCGTTCTTGGAGGGCATGGAGTTCGTCGAGCCGGGCGTCTCGCTCACCGCCGAGTGGCACCCGGAGCTGGGCGAGCCCGTCCCGGTCCAGGGCGACGACCCGATCCCGGGGTGGGCCGCCGTGGCCCGCAAGCTCTGATCTCGTAGGAACGAAAGGCGCGAGAAGGCCCGCGGACCGGAGGGTCCGCGGGCCTTCGTCATGCGATGTCGTGTCCTGCCTACCGTCCCGGTTCGACCAGCGTCACGCGGAAGCTCCGCGCCCCGCTCACGTTTCCGGCCGCGTCGATCGTGCGGTGCTCGATCGTGTGCGTGCCGTAGTCCGGGGTGGCGTCGTCCCACGGCACCGCCCGGCTGCGGCCCAGTTTCCCGTACACGAGGTCGTCGATCACCGTGCCGCCGGGCGTGAAGCGGAACGGCGCGTCGGCGTCCGTCGGCCAGCCGTAGTACGTGTACCAGCCGTCGCCGTCCACCCGGAACTGGCTCACCACTGCGCCGGCCTGATCGTCCCGTGCGGTCAGCCGCATCGTGAACGGCCCGTCGTAGACGTACTCGACGGGGAGCCCGAGGCGCCGCACGGTGCGCAGCGGCGCGGACAGTTCGTACGAGGACGTGGCGGGACGGGCGTCGACCGTCCAGCTCAACTCCTCGTCCGTGCCCGGGATGCGGGCCGTCAGTCGGTGCGTACCGGGCGTGAGGTCCAGTGAACCCAGGTCCAGGTCGCGGTCGTTGCGGCTCGTGCCGCCGGCCGGGTGGACCGGTCGGCCGTCCAGGCGCCACTGCACGGCGAGGGTCCGGTCCGTCGGGTGTGTGGTGTCCGCGTGGACGACCGTCCGGGCGCCGACCGGGTCCCCGGTGGGGGTGTGCCCGGTGAACTCGGCCGCCACGGGCGCCTCTCCGGTGGTGAGGGAGGTGTCCACCGTCCAGTCGACCGTGCGGGTGAGCGCCGTCGAGGCGCGGACCGCCGGGTCGCGGACGAAGGGCGTCGGGTCGGTGACCGTCGCCGTCAGCGTGTGCCTGCCGGGGGAGAGGCCGAGCCTCCGCAGGTCGATCGTGCGCGCGCCGCGGGTGGTGAGCTCGCGGCCGTCCAGCCGCCAGGTCACGGCGAGTTGACCGCCCACCGGGTGCAGGGTGTCCACCCACACGGTCCGGTCCGCGCCGATCGGCGCGGTGTTCGGCGTGTACTCCTGGATCAGGTTGACCTTCGCGGAGATGGCCCGCACCATCACCTCGCGCTCGACCTGGTCGAAGGCGTAGCCGAGGGTCTTCATCAGGGAGTGGCGGCTCGGCCGCCAGACGCCCTTCGTGCTGTACAGGCCGCCCTCGTGGCGCCCGATGATCCCGCCGGACTCGCTCTTCTCGCCGAGCCAGCGCCACCACTTGGCCTTCTGGTCCCTCATCTGATCTTCCGTCAGGAGGGTGTGGTGGGTGGAGTCCGGCTCGGAGCCGGAGTACGCCCCGCCGGGGACGCCTCGTCCGTAGTAGTCGTACTCGTCCTGGAGGCCGCCGAGCGAGTGGCCTATCTCGTGCGGGGTGATGAGGGAGGAGAGCGCGTTGCCCCCGGATGCCGTGGCGTAACTCCCGCCGGCACCGCCGTAGGTGGAGCTGTGGGCGAGGGCGACGATCTGCCGGTTGGCGCGGCTCGTGCCCGGGACGAGATCGGCGAGCGCGCCGGCCTTCGCGCTGTTGACGGTGAGCAGCCGCTGGACGCTGCTCGGATTGCAGCCGCCCCAGAAGCCCATGTCGAGCACGGTGTCGCGGGCGGGGGCCGTGAGGCCCGGGTCGCAGTCCACGCCGGACTCGGCCGAAGGGGCCTCCACCGCCCACACGTTCACGTAGGAGCGGTAGGAGGCGAAGGGCTCGATGCTCCACAGCGTGTTCAGGTGCCGTTCCAGGTCGGCCCGGAAGGCCGGCATCTCCGCGGCCGTGTAGCCGTCGCCCATGAAGACCAGGTTGAACCGCCGGTCCGCGGGCCCGGTCGTCTGGACGGGGACGACGACCGGGCCCGCGGTGGCCGTCGGGGTCTCGGCGGCCGCCGGTGCCGTGCCCACGAGTCCGGCGGCCAGCAGGCCGACCGCGACGAGGCGGGCCAGGCCTCTCCGTGCTCCCTTGCGACGCTGTGAGGTCATGGGGCGCGAGCCTAGGCCGCACCCCCGATCCCGTAAAGATGTTCGTCGGCCGTACTGTTCCGCGACGGCTCCGTGAACGCTCCGCGTCGGTTCAGCGCCGCAGATAGGCCAGACCGGCGTGCTCCGCCGTGTAGTTCTCCACGAGCCGGCGGGCCACCGACACCGAGTCGACCAGCGGATGCAGGGCGAACGCCTTGACCGCCGTCGCCCGCGAGCCGCTCTCCACCGCGGCGAGGACCTCCCGCTCCACCGCCTTCACGGCGGTCACGAGACCGACGGCGTGGTACGGCAGCGGGGCCACCGACACGGGATGGGCGCCGTTCGCGTCCACGAAGCAGGGCACCTCGATCACGGCGTCCGCGTCGAGCGCGGCCAGCGTGGAGCCGTTGCGCACGTTGAGGATCAGCGTGGCCCGCTCGTTGCGGGCGACCGCCCGCATGAGGGCGAGCGCCACCTTCTCGTAGCCGCCCGACTCCAGGTCCTCCTCGTCGCGTTCGCCGATGCCGGCGGCCTCGCGGTTGGCGGCCATGTAGGTGGCCTCGCGGTCGGCGAGCGTCCGGTGCCAGGTGTCCAGGGCGGGCGTGTCGGGCTTGCCCATCTCCTCGTAGAAACCGGCCTGCTGGTCGCGCAGGTAGGCGCCGCGGGTGCGTTCGGCGGTGCGGTAGGCGTGCACCGCCTCGCGGTTGAAGTAGTAGTAGTGCAGGTACTCGTTGGGGACGGCGCCGAGCGAGCGCAGCCACTCCGGGCCGAAGAGCCTGCCCTCCTCGAAGGAGCCGAGCGCCTCCTCGTCGGCGAGGAGCCGGGGAAGTTCGTCCCGTCCGTCGATCCGCAGACCGCGCAGCCAGCCCAGGTGGTTGAGGCCGACGTAGTCGATCCACGCCTCGTCCGGGTTCGCGCCGAGGATGCGCGCGACGCGGCGTCCCAGGCCCACGGGGGAGTCGCAGATGCCGACGACCCGGTCGCCGAGGATCCGGGACATGGCCTCCGTCACGAGTCCGGCGGGGTTGGTGAAGTTGATGACCCAGGCATCGGGGGCGAGTTGGGCGACCTTACGGGCGATGTGCTCCGCGACGGGCACGGTCCGCAGGCCGTACGCGATCCCGCCCGCCCCCACGGTCTCCTGCCCGAGCACTCCCTCGGCGAGCGCGATCCGCTCGTCGGCCGCCCTGCCTTCCAGGCCGCCGACCCGGATCGCCGAGAACACGAAGTCGGCCCCGCGCAGGGCTTCGTCGAGGTCCGTCGTCGCCGTCACGACGGGCGCGTCCGGCACCCCTTCGGCCTGGTCCACGAGCACCCTGGCGATGGCCGAGAGGCGGCCCTCGTCGAGGTCGTACAGCGTGACGTGGGTGACCCGCCCCTCCGCGTGGTCGCCGAGAAGAGCGCCGTACACCAGCGGCACCCGGAATCCGCCGCCTCCGAGAATCGTCAGTTTCATGCCCGTACGCTACTCGGGCGCACCCGCCGGGCAGCGGGACGACGGGCGGGCGTCCACGGCGGTGTCCACATGCCGGGCGCAGGGCCATCGCCTCCCTGGGGGACAATGGCGGCATGTCCCGACGCAAGCCCCGCCCCCGTACGTCCCCGGCCCCCGCCGCCCCGGCCGTCACCGCGGACTCCCCCTGCCCCTGCGGCCTCGACGCCGCGTACGGCGCGTGCTGCGGCCGCTTCCACAGCGGTACGGCGGGTACGGCGCCGACGGCGGAGCTGCTCATGCGCTCGCGCTACAGCGCCTTCGTCGTCCGCGACGAGGCGTACCTGCTGCGTACGTGGGCCCCGGAGACCCGCCCCGCCGAGGTCGACTTCGACCCGGCGCTCCGCTGGACCGGCCTGGAGATCCAGGGCGCCACGGACGGCACCGCCTTCCACCAGCACGGCACCGTGACCTTCGCGGCGAGCTACGTCCACGGCGGCGAGGCCGGTGCGATGCGCGAGCGGAGCCGCTTCGCCCGCCACGAGGGCGCCTGGGTGTACGTGGACGGCGACGTCACGGAGTAGGGGCGCCGCCCTGGCCGAGGGGTGGCGGGCGACGTCAGCGAGTAGTGCGCCGCCCTGGCCGAGGGGTGGCTGGCGACGTCACCGAGTAGGGGCGCCGCCCTGGCCGGGGGGCGTTCGGCGACGTCAGCGCGCCACGGATGCGGCCCGGTCGTTCCCGGCCCGTCCGGCCGGGAGGCCGCTCGCCAGGTCCTCGGCGACGAACTTCTTGGCGATGGCGTCCGTCGCCGCCCGCAGCTCGGCGCCGCTCGGCCGGCCGCGCTCCTGCTCGACGCGGTCGGAGAGCCAGTCGCCCCAGGCCCGGGTGATCACCCCCGCCTCGCGCTCGCCCGCCGAGGTGTGGGAGAGCAGGTTGCCGTCCCGGGTGAGGAAGCCCTCGTCGACCATCCGGTCGAAGACCGGCAGCAGCACCTCCGGCGGCACCCGGCGTCCGGCCGCGATCAGGCCGAGGCTGGCGTGCCCGACCGTCCGGGTGAAGAGCTCGACCTGCATCACCGCCCACGCCCCCGCCGTGTCGAGCCGTGTGTCGGACGCGTGGACGATCCGGCGTGCCGTGTCGAGGTCCGTGCGGCGCAGGATCCGGCCGATGGACAGTTCGAGGAGCTTCGCCGAGTCGCCGGACGTCGTCGGGGACCCGAAGCCCTCGCCCATGTCGGGGGCGGCGGCGCGCGCCGAGTCGCGCAGCGTCACCTGCTTGAGGAAGAGGGCCACGACGAAGCCGATCGCGGCGACCGGCACCGTCCAGAGGAAGACGGTGTGGAGGGTGTCCGCGTAGGCCTGCACGATCGGCTCGGCGACCTCGTCCGGCAGGCCGTGCACCCCGGCCGGGCTCTGCGCGGCCTGTGCCAGGCCGGCCGGGTCGATGCCGAGGCTCCCGGCGACCGCCGCCGCCTCGCCGACCCCCGCCGCGAGGTTGGGCTTGAGGGAGTTGACGTAGATCGTCCCGAAGACGGCCGTGCCGAAGGCGCTGCCGAGGGTACGGAAGAAGGTGACGCCCGAGGTCGCGGTGCCGAGGTCGGCGTACTCGACGGTGTTCTGCACGGCGATGGTCAGGACCTGCATGCACAGGCCGATGCCGACGCCGAGTACGAACATGTAGAGCGACTCCAGCCAGGTGCTGGTCTCCGGCCCCATGAGCGAGAGCAGGAAGAGGCCGATGCCCATCACCAGACAGCCGACGATCGGGAAGATCCGGTACTGGCCCGTCTTGCTGACGACGTTGCCGCTGAAGATCGAGGCGATGAGCAGTCCGACGACCATGGGCAGGGTGCGGATGCCGGAGACGGTCGCCGAGTCCCCGTCGACGTACTGGAGATAGGTCGGCAGGAAGGTCATCGCGCCGAGCATGGCGAAGCCGACGACGAAGCTCAGCACGGAGCAGACGGTGAAGACCGGGTTGGCGAACAGCCGCATGGGCAGCATGGGTTCGGCCGCCCGGGTCTCCACGAAGCAGAAGAGGGCGAGGGCGGCGAAGCCGCCGACGAAGAGCGCGATGATGACGCCGGAGGTCCACGCGTACTCGTTGCCGCCCCAACTGGTGGCCAGGATCAGGGCGCTGGATCCCACGGCGACGAACGCGATGCCGGCGTAGTCGATGACCGGGCGGCTCGCGGCACGTACGGAGGGGATCGTGCGGGCGGCGGCGATCACGACGAGGATCGCGATGGGGACGTTGACGTAGAACGCCCAGCGCCAGCTCAGATGGTCGGTGAAAAGACCGCCGAGGAGCGGGCCGATGACGGTGGAGACACCGAACACGGCCCCGATCGCGCCCTGGTACTTGCCGCGTTCGCGCAGCGGGATCACATCGGCGATGAGCGCCATCGAGGTGACCATCAGGCCGCCGGCGCCGATGCCCTGGAGACCGCGCCAGACGATCAGCAGCGTCATGTTCGTGGCGAGTCCGCAGAGGAACGAGCCGGTGATGAAGACGACCGCCGAGATCTGGAAGATCACCTTGCGGCCGAAGAGGTCGCCGAACTTGCCGACGAGGACGGTCGCGACCGTCTCGGCGAGCAGATAGGCGGTGACCACCCACGACATGTGGGCCGCGCCGCCGAGGTCCGAGACGATCGTGGGCAGGGCGGTGCCGACGATCGTCTGGTCGAGGGCGGCGAGGAGGACGCCCAGCATGATCGTGCCGAAGACGATGTTGCGGCGGCGCTTGTCGAGCAGGGGTGGCTCGGTGGCGGCCGGGGGCGCGGGCACTGCGTCGCTGGTCGTGGTCACCTTCGCAGCGTCACACCGCCTCCGGCCTCATGCATGCGGGGGACGGCCGAACAGGTGTACCCCGTCGGGGCCCCGGAGGCTCAGGGAGTGACGGGCAGTTGGGGGTGGTGCTTGGCGAGGATCTTGTTGGCCCGCGCCAGCGCCGCGAGCGCGTGCTCTCGGTCCGCCCGGTCCTCCGCGCAGAGCGGCCCCCGGAACCGGTACACCTCGCGCGCCGCGCAGTCCGCGTCGACCTCGGCCTGGAGGACGTGCAGCGGAAGACAGGCGCCGATCAGGGCGGCCACGCTGTCGGGGATCGGTACGGGTACGAGGGGCGAGGGCGAGGCGATCACGGGCCAGTCCTTGTGTGTCCGGGGAGGGTGCGGAGTGTCTCCTCCTCCAATACGTACCGGATCGCGGTACGGGTTCCGGCACGGGGCTGTCGCGAAGGAGCGACGGCGGGAGGCCTCGCGGACTGGGGCGGTGCCCGGCGAGGGGGAGGGAGGCGTGGCCGTGGCCGGCATCCGCGGGCGCGTTCCCGCAGGTACGAGGCCGGGCGGCGGCTCCGGCCCGGTGTGACGGTCCCGGGTCATCGACAGGACGTTCGTCGAACGTCCTGTCGAATAAGGGATGTTGGATGGGCTGACCGTCCGTGAAATGTGAAGCATCTCACTCGCGGGTCCGGCGGCTTCCGCAAGCGGCGATTCCGTGCCTGCCGGCCGTACTCCCGGGGCTCTCCGCGCCCTACGAGAGGATCTCGGCCAGGTCGTACGAGACGGGCTCGTCCAGCTGCCCGTAGCCGCAGGACTCCGGCGTCCGGTCCGGGCGCCAGCGCTTGAACTGGGCCGTGTGGCGGAAGCGGTCGCCCTCCATGTGGTCGTACCCGACCTCGCACACCCGCTCCGGCCGCAGCGCCACCCACGACAGGTCCTTCTTGCCCGACCAGCGGCTCGGCGCGCCCGGCAGCCGCGCCCCCTCGTGCGCGGACTCGTCCGTCCACGCCGCCCACGGGTGCCCGTCCGGCGGGTCCATGCGCAGCGGCTCCAGCTCCTCGACGAGCTCGGCGCGCCGGGCGGCGGTGAAGGCCGCGCACACGCCGACGTGCTGGAGGACGCCCCCGTCGTCGTACAGGCCGAGGAGCAGCGAGCCGACGATCGGTCCGCTCTTGTGGAAGCGGTAGCCGGCCACGACCACATCGGCCGTCCGCTCGTGCTTGATCTTGTACATGAGGCGGGCGTCCGGCCGGTACGGCAGGTCGAGCGGCTTGGCGATCACCCCGTCGAGCCCCGCGCCCTCGTACTGCTCGAACCAGCGCGCGGCGACCTCGGCGTCCCGGGTGGCGGGCGCCAGATGGACCGGGGCGTCGACCCCGTCGAGTACCCGCTCCAGGGCCGCCCGCCGCTCGCTCAGCTCCACGTCGAGGAGCGATTCGTCCCCGAGGGCGAGCAGGTCGAAGGCGACGAACCGCGCCGGAGTGGTCTCCGCGAGCATGCGGACCCGGGAGTCGGCCGGATGGATCCGCTCGCTGAGCCGGTCGAAGTCGAGATGGCCGTCGTGCTCGATCACGATCTCGCCGTCGACGACGCAGCGCTCCGGCAGCCGGGCCGCGAGCGCCTCGACCAGCTCGGGGAAGTATCGGGTGAGGGGCTTGCCCGTACGGCTGCCGATGACGAGCTCCGGACCGTCGCGGTGGACGATCGCCCGGAAGCCGTCCCACTTCGCCTCGTACTGCATCCCCGGCGGAATCCGCTTCACGGACTTGGCGAGCATCGGTTTCACGGGCGGCATCACCGGCAGATCCATGGAGCCGATTGTCCGGTATGCGGGACTTGTCGGCGAACCCTAGGCTGACCGGCATGGCAGGCAAGGCAGCAGCGGTGGAACTGGAAGTCGGCGACCGGACCGTGCGGGTCTCCCACCCGGACAAGGTGTACTTCCCCGAGCCCGGCTACACCAAGCTCGACATGGTCACCTACTACCTGACCGTCGGTGACGGCATCACCCGCGCCCTGCGGAACCGGCCGACCACGCTGGAGCGCTACCCCGACGGGGTGACGGGCGAGTCCTTCTTCCAGAAGCGGGCGCCCAAGTACCTGCCCGACTGGATCCCGACCGCCCACATCACCTTCCCCAGCGGCCGGTCGGCCGACGAGATGTGCCCCACCGAGCCGGCCGCCGTGCTCTGGGCCGCCAACCTCGGCGCCGTCACCTTCCATCCCTGGCCGGTACGGCGGGAGGACACCGACCACCCCGACGAGCTCCGCATCGACCTCGACCCGCAGCCCGGCACGGAGTACGCCGACGCCGTCCGCGCCGCCCACGAGCTGCGCTCCGTCCTCGACGAGCACGGGCTGCGCGGCTGGCCGAAGACCTCGGGCGGCCGGGGGCTCCACGTCTTCGTGCCGATCACGCCCGACTGGACCTTCACGCAGGTCAGACGGGCGGCCATCGCCTGCGGCCGGGAGCTGGAGCGGCGGATGCCGGAGCAGGTGACCACGAAGTGGTGGAAGGAGGAGCGAGGGGAGCGGATCTTCGTCGACTACAACCAGACCGCCCGGGACCGGACCATCGCCTCCGCCTACTCCGTACGCCCGCGTCCGCACGCCCCCGTCTCGGCGCCGCTGCGCTGGGACGAGATCGACGACGCGGTGCCGAGGGACTTCGACATCAGGACGATGCCGGTCCGATACGCCGAACTCGGCGACGTCCACGCGGACATGGACGACGAGCGGTTCAGCCTGGAGTCCCTGCTGGAACTGGCCCGGCGGGACGAGGCGGAGCACGGGCTCGGCGACCTGCCGTATCCGCCGGAGTATCCGAAGATGCCGGGCGAGCCGAAGCGGGTCCAGCCGAGCCGCGCGAAGAAGGAGCCCTCCGGAGAGGAGTGACAGGGCGGGCGGCCGTTCCGGGTGGGGGCCGGCCCGCCCTGCCGCTTCGAGCTTAAAACAACACGAACGATCGTGCTAGTATTTTTCCTACGCTGGCCGACCGAGGAGATCCGGCATGTACCCGATGGCTCCGCTCGTACGCACCGTCCTGAACACCGCCGCCCGCGTCGCCCCAGGGCCCGCCGGACGCCTGGCCTTCCACCTCTTCGTCCGGCCGCTCGGCCGGGCCCGGCCACGGCCCGAGGAGCAGGCGCTCTTCGCCGCCGCCCGTACGGGTCACCTCCGCGTCCGGAGCAAGGACGTCGTCACGTACGCCTGGGGCGACGGGCGCCGGCCGGTCCTGCTCGTCCACGGCTGGTCCTCGCGCGCCTCACGGCTCACCGCCTTCGCCGAGGCGCTCGTCGAACGCGGCTACAGCCCGGTCGCCTTCGACGCGCCGGGCCACGGCGAGTCCTCGGGCAGGGCGAGCAACATCGTCGAATACCGCGCGATCATCCGGGAGTTGCACGCCGAGCACGGGGACTTCGACGCCGTCGTCGCCCACTCCTTCGGCGTCCTCGCCACCCACCTGGCCCTCAGGGACGGCGTTCGTGCCGGCCGCCTGGTGGGGCTGGGCGGCGTCTCGTCCTTCACCATGCTGCTCGCGGGCTTCCGGGCCGGTTTCGGCGTGAGCGAGCTGGTGGTCCGGCGCATGCGCGCGCACGTCGAGCGACGGGTCGCGCCCGACGAGCCCGGGATCTGGGACCGGTTCGACGCCGACGGGTCACCCGCCGAACTCGACCTCCCCGTCCTGCTGTTCCACGACGAGGGCGACGACATGGTCCCCGTCGTCCAGGCGCGCCGCCTGGCCCGCGCCCACGGCGACCGGGCCCGGCTCGTCGTCACCCGGGGCCTCGGCCACCGGCGCATCCTGACGGACCCCGAAGTCGTGGCCGAGGCAGTGGAGTTCGTGACCGCCGGATCCGTGCCGGAGCCGGCGGTCACGGCGCCCGAGGGCCGGATCGTGCCCGAGGGCAGGATCGCGACAGGCTGAGTCGACTCACCGGCGTGGTGATCACGGCCGAGTTGTTGTTCAGCCGGGGGTCGGGCGTGTCAATGGTGTCCGTAGTGCCGGTCGGCGGGGTGGCGCAGTGACCCGTGGACGGGCTCGCGGCGAGGAAAGGGGAGGGGCCAGGGGGCTCAGGCCGGGTCGGTGAGGGCCGCGCGGCCCCGGGCCGTGGCCGCCGACCGCAGCCGGGCCGTGACGCCCTGTTCGGCGCGGCCGTACGCGCGCGTGTCGCCGAGCAGCACGGACTGGGCGTTGGCCGCCTCCATGAGGGCGATCACCTCGAAGGCGATCTGCTCCACGTCCAGGTCCTCGGCGAAGTCCCCCACCGCGCGCGCCTCCGACAGGCTCCGCTCCATGTACGCGGTCCAGTCGAGGCGGGCGCGGGCCACGGCGTCGTGGACCGGACCCGTACGGGCGTCGAACTCGGCCGAGACCGCGTAGAAGAAGCAGCCGCCCGAGAAGACCCGGTCCGAGGAGTACGTGAGCCAGTTCCGGCACAGCGCGCGCACGCGGGACGCCCCCGGTGGCACGTCCTTCAGGGGGGTCACGACCTGTTCGGCGAAGACGGCGGCGGCGGCTCTGATGGTGGCGAGCTGGAGCTCCTCCTTGGAGCCGAAGAGTGCGAAGACGCCGCTCTTGCTGAGCTCCAGCTCGGTCGCGATCCGGCCGAGGGACAGGCCTTCGAGCCCCTCGATGGAGGCGATGTCCATGGTCCGGCCGAGCACGAGACGCCGTGTCTGGTTACCGCGCTCGACGCGCCCGTCCGTCTTGGCGCCGGAGCCGGTGCGCGTGCCCGTCCCCGTGGTGCTTCCCGTGCTGCCGCTCATGCCCCCATCGTACTGAACGCACGACCGTGCGGACATCTCCGCGCGCCCGCGTGCCGGGGCGCCGTCAGGCCCGGTCCCCGGGGTCCCGCCGTTCCGTCGGGGTGAGGAGCAGGACCTCCAGCGCCCTGGCGCACGCCCGGGCCTGTGCCACGTACCAGTCGAGCCGCGCGTCGGTGATCAGCTCCGGAGTCGCGCGGACCGCAAGCGCGAACCGCGCGTGCCCCGCCCGCTCCAGCACCGGTACGGCCACGGTCCGCACCCCGTGCGCCGACTCGCCGTCGTTGAGGGCGTACCCCGCCTCCCGCACGCGCCCCAACTCGGCCGCCAGGGCGGGTGGTTCGACGATGGTCCGCTCGGTGAACGCGGGCAGCGGCGGCAGGGACCGGGGGCCGCCCTCGCCCGCGCGGGGCCAGGCGAGCAGCACCTTCCCGAGCGCCGTCGAGTGCAGCGGCCGGCGCAGACCGACCTTCGGCGTCACCGAACCGCCCGCCACGATCACCACGTGCGGACCGCTGCGCAGGGCCAAGTCGGCCGTCGCGCCGGTCCGTTCGGCCAGATCGGCGAGCTCGGGCGTGGCCAGGTGCAGCCCCCGCTGGTGGTACGAGAGCCGGCCCAGCTCCGTCATCGCCGGGCCGAGCCGGTAGCGGGCGGTCCGGGCGTCCTGCTCCAGGAAGCCCGCGCCGAGGAGGGTCCGCGCCAGCCGGTGCGCCGTGGAAGTGGAGAGCCCGAGCCGGCGTGCGAGGTCGGAGGCGCTCAGATCGGGCCCGTTGTCGTGGAAACAGTGCAGCACGTCCAGTGCGCGGCGGACCGCCTGGGCGCCCGCCGGGGGTCGGGCGATGCCGGCCTCGGTCGTCATAGGGTTCGCTCCCCGTGGGTGATCGGGCCCCCACGCTCCCACATGGCGGGAGCCGAATCGGGTGGCGAGCGTGGTCGGAAACACTCTGTTCATACGCAATCCCACATCGTGGGAGCCGAGTTGTGAGCGGCGGAGCTTCCATGGCAGGGTTCCGGCCAACACCACACAGCGGCACCGAGCCGGAGGGAGCAGGCCAGCGATGAACGGACGGCGTCCCGCACGCTCCCTGCCCGCCGCCTCTCCCGTGGCGGCTCCCGCCCTCACCCGGCGGCGCCACATCGACCTGGCGCGCGTCGCCGCCGCCACCTGTCGCTGAGCCGCTCCACCGCTGTCACGTCGTCGGTGTCGCCTCGCACGAATCGTCGCGCGTGCCGTCGTCCCGTAGGCCGTCGTCCCGCGTGAACCGGTGCGCGGTACGGGCCGGGGCATGCCGCCCGGCGGACTCACCGCGCTGATCCCACCCTCCTCACGCCTCTCCCACCTGTCTTGTTTCGGCGTGTCCCACCGCCTTCCCCTCTGCCACGTCACCGAGCGGCCCGCCCTCCTGCCCTCGCGGCCGCCGCCCTCTCCGGTCGGGCCCCACCCGACCCCCCACACCCCGGGAATCCCTCCATGACCTCTGCCCGCGTCCCCGACACGCTCTGGTTCACCCGCTGCCCGGTCCCCACCGCCACCGGCGTCGCCGCCGACCGGGGCTGGCTGGCCGGGGAGTTCGCCCCGGACGGGATCGCCGTCCGCTCGCTCCAGGATGCCGAACCCGGCGCCGACCGCGCCACCCACTTCACCCACGCCCTTCCCGGCCTCTTCCGCGAGGGCGGCAACGTGCCCGCGCTGTGGGCCCGTTCACGCGGAGAACGCACCCGGCTCGTCGGCCTCACCTGGATCGAGGAGCGTCAGGTGGTGCTCGTCGCCCCCGGCTCCCCGGTCCGGGGCGCCGCCGCCCTGCGCGGCCTCAGGCTGGCCGTGCCCCGGCACTCCGTGCCGATCGACTTCTGGCGGGCCATGGCCCTGCGCGGCTTCGAGGGCGTCCTCGCGTCCGCGGGGTACGGACTCGCCGACGCCGTCCTCGTCGACGTACCGGCCGACGGGCACGCCGGGCAGTGGGCCGCCGAGCTGGCCGCACTGCGCCGGGGCGACGTCGACGCCGTCTACGTGAAGGGTGCCCTCGCCGTCGAGGCGGCCCGCCGCGCCGGAGCCGAGGTCGCCGTGGAACTCGACGAGCTCCCCGACCCCGGGCACCGCGTCAACAACGGCACCCCGCGCCCGCTCACCGTGCACCAGGACCTCCTGGACGAGCACCCCGAGCTGGTCGCCCGCTTCCTCGCCGTCCTGCTCCGCGCCGCCGACTGGGCCGCCGACGAACCCGCCGAGGTCGCCCGCATCCTCGGCGCCGAGACCGGCGCGGGCGCCGAGGGCGTCGCCGGCGCCTACCGGCCCGGCACCCACCGCACCCTCCACCCCGACCTGTCGGCCACCCGGCTCGACCTGCTCGCCCGCCAGGAGGAGGCGCTGCGCGCGCACGGCTTCCTGCCCGAGGCCGTGGACGTACGCACCTGGGCCGACCCGGAGCCGCTGCGCCGCGCCCGCCTCCTCGCCCCCGCCGGGCAGCGCTCCCCGCACCCGGTCCCGTAACCGCCGAGCGCAGCCACCCCGCCCGCACGCCCCCTCCCACCCCCCGACCCGCCTCCGAGAAGGACGACCGCCATGCGCCCACTCACCCCGCTCGCCGCTCTGGCCGCCCTTGCCGCCCTCGCCACGGTCACCGCCTGCGGCGGCGACCCCACGGGAACGGAGGCGTCGAAGGGAGCGAAGGACACTGTCACCGTCCGCATCCCCGACCCCGGCAACGCCGGCGTCCTCGCCCGGGGCAAGAAGGACGGCAGCCTCGACAAGGCGCTCGCCGCCGTCGGCGCCAAGGTGGCGTGGACCGGCAGCGCCGGCCCCTTCGCCCCCGCCGCCCAGGCCATGAACGCCGACCAGCTCGACATCGCGACCGGCTCCATCACCTCCGGCATCACCTCCCTCTCCCAGAGCCCCGGCTTCGCCTTCTTCACGGCCACCGACCCCGACCCCGTCGGCGAGGGCATCCTCGTCCGCGAGGGCTCGGACATCGCCTCGATCAAGGACCTCGTCGGCCGCAAGGTCGCCGTCAACAAGGGCGGCACCGGCGAGTACCTGCTGCTCAAGGCCCTCGCCGGGGCGGGCGTCCCCGCCGACAAGGTCGAGCGGGTCTATCTGCGCCCCGACCAGACCGCCGCCGTCTTCAACGCCGGTCAGGTCGACGCCTGGGCCGTCTGGTCCACCTACGCCGTCGCCGAGATCGGCTCGGGCAAGGCGCACTTCGTCGCCGACGGCACCGCGATCCGATCCGACAACTACAGCCTCAACGCGGTCCGTTCGGAGTTCGCCGAGCGGCACCCCGAGGTCGTGAAGGCGCTCTACCGCTACCTCCACGAGAACAGTGCCAAGGAGAAGCGGGATCCGGCCGCGTACCTCAACGTCTTCACCGACGCCGGCCCCACCGCCGTCAACGGCAAGGCCAAGGAGGTCCAGATCGGCTTCACCCGCGAGGGAGGCACCGTCGACCCCATCGGCGCCGAGGACATCAAGCGCTTCGAGACCGTCGCACGGTTCTACGCCGATCAGAAGGTCACGCCGAACAAGGTCGACATCGCCGCCCATCTCCTCGACATCGAGAAGCTGTCATGACGAGCGTGGGGATCAAAGCGGCCGCCGCGACGACCGGAACCGCCGGGACCACCGAGACCACCGAGACCACCGGGACCACCGAGACCACTGGGACCACCGAGACCGCCGAGACCGCCGGACTCGTCCCGCCCCGCCCGCCCGTCCTGCGCCCCCGCTCCCGCGCCCGCTCCGTGACCGTCCGGGCCCTCGGCCCGTTCGCCCTCCTCGCCCTGTGGTGGATCTCCTCCGCCACCGGACTCCTCACTCCCGACGTCCTCGCCTCGCCCCCGCAAGTCATTGACGCGGTAAGGGAGTTGTGGGGGAACGGCCAGCTTCCGGACGCGCTCGCCACCTCCCTCACCCGCTCGGGCATCGGGCTCGTCATCGGCCTCGCCGCCGGGCTCACCCTCGGCATCACCACCGGTTTCACCCGGCTCGGCGACGAACTCCTCGACTCCTCCCTCCAGACCCTGCGGACCATCCCCTTCCTCTCCCTCGTCCCCCTCTTCATGGTGTGGTTCGGCATCAACGAGACCGCGAAGATCCTGCTGATCGCCGTCGCCACCACCTTCCCCATGTACGTCTCCACCTCCGGCGGCGTCCGCAACACCGACCGCAAGCTCGTCGAGGCCATGCGCAGCTTCGGCCTCGGCCGCCTCGCGATCGTCCGCCAGGTCGTGCTGCCCGGCGCGCTGCCCTCGCTCCTCGCCGGGCTGCGGCTCTCGATGACGCTGAGCGTGATCGCGCTCATCGCCGCCGAGGAGATCAACGCCACCGAAGGCATCGGCTACTTGATGTCCCAGGCCCAGAGCTACGCCCGCACCGACATCCTCGCCGTCTGCATCCTCGTGTACGGACTGCTCGGCCTCACCGCCGACGTCCTCGTCCGAGGCCTGGAGCGGATCCTCATGCCCTGGCGCACCGCCGGACCGGGAGGGACGAAATGACCGCCGTACGTGTGCGGGGACTGCGCCGGGTCTTCGGCAGGCGCGCCGTCATCGACGGCCTCGATCTCACCATCGGGCGCGGCGAGTTCGTCGCCCTGCTCGGGGCGAGCGGCAGCGGCAAGACCACGCTGCTCCGCATCCTCGGCGCCCTCGACGGCGCCGACGGAGGGGAGGTGCTCGTCCCGGCCGTCCGCACGATCGTCTTCCAGGAGCCCCGGCTCATCCCGTCCAAGAAGGTCCTCGGCAATGTGACCGTCGGGCTGCCGCGTGGGGCGGCGAGCCGGGAGACCGGTCTGCGGGCCCTCGCCGAGGTCGGCCTCGACCGTCATGCCGACGCCTGGCCCGCCACCCTCTCCGGTGGTGAGGCCCAGCGCGTCGCCCTGGCCAGGGCGCTCGTCCGGGAGCCCGAACTCCTGCTCCTCGACGAGCCGTTCGCCGCCCTCGACGCGCTGACCCGGCTGCGCATGCAGGACCTGGTCGGCGAGTTGCGCCGCATCCACCGCCCCGCCGTCCTCCTCGTCACCCACGACGTCGACGAGGCCGTCCGCCTCGCCGACCGGGTCGCCGTCCTGCGCGACGGCCGGCTCGTCACCGACGAACCCGTGACCGTCCCCCGCCCCCGCGACCCCGGCGACCCGGCCTTCGTCGCCCTGCGTCGCCGGCTCCTCGCCGACCTCGGCGTCCACGCACCGGAAGACGTACTCCCGTCCGCCCCCGTCCTCATCGAAGGAGCCCCCGCATGACCGTCACCATCGGTGTCCACCGCAGCAACCCCTCCCTCTACCACCTCTCCCGCCTCGGCTTCGCGGAGCAGGAGCTCGCCGCGCTCGGCGAGACGGTGACCTGGCACCCGTACACCGACGGCGTCCGCACCGGGGCCTTCCTCGCCGACGGCACCATCGACTTCGGCGGCACCGGCTCCACCCCGCCCGTGACCGCGCAGGCCGCCGGCCACGACATCGTCTACACCGCCGTCTCCGCGCCCCGGCCCGGCCACGGCGCCCTCCTCGTCCCCGAGGACAGCCCGGTCCGCACCGTCGCCGACCTCAAGGGCGGCACCGTCCACCTCGCGGTCGGCTCCTGGCAGACGCACCTCGTCGCCAAGGCCCTGGACGACGCCGGGCTCTCGTACGCCACCGACATCACGCCCGTACGGGGCGACTCCACCAGCGAGGAGAAGCTCCGCTCCGGGGAGATCACCGCCTGGGTCGCGCAGGGCGCCGAGCTCGCCGCCGCCCACCGCACCGGCGGGCTGCGCACCCTGATCCGCACCGGCGAGGTCATCACCGACCGGTCCGTCTTCTTCGCCCGCCGCGACCTGGCCGAGGAGCGGCCCGAGCTCGTCGAGGCGCTGACCCGCGCGCTGCGGCGGGCCGACGACTGGGCCGCCGCGCATCCCCGCGAGGCCGCCGAGATCGCCGCCGCCGACCAGGGCGGCACGGTCGACGACTGGGAGACGGCGCTGCGCGCGCTTCCCTGGACGATCGAGGAGGTCACGGAGGAGTTCGTCGCCGAGCAGCAGCAGGCGGCGGACATCTTCCACCGCACCGGATTCATCGACCGCGCGATCACCGTCGCCGACGCCCTGCCCCGGAAGGCCTGACCGCCGTGACCACCCAGCCACCCGAAGTCCTCTGGTACATCATCCCGCGCGAGGGCGCGTACCCCTGGGAGCCGGCCGGCCGCCGCCCCGTCGACCTGGGCTACCTCCAGCAGCTCGCCGGCACGGTCGAGCGCCTCGGCTACACCGGCGCGCTGCTCGCCACCGACCTCTACGACGTCTGGCCGCTCGGCTCCGCGCTCGCGGCCTCCACCAGCACCCGTTTCAAGCCGCTGCTCGCCGTCCACCCGGGTCTGATCTCGCCGACCCTGCTGGCCAAGATGGCGCTCAGCTTCGACAACCTCTTCGGCGGCAGGCTCCGGTTCAACGTCGTCAACGGATCGACGAGCTCCCTGCGCGAGTACGGGCTCCACGTCGAGCACGACGAGCGCTACGCGCTCAGCGCCGAGTACTGGTCGATCGTGAAGCGGCTCACGGCGGGGGAGGTCTTCGACCACAAGGGCCGCTTCTACGACCTCAAGGACGCGGGCGCCTCCTTCCGGGACCTGCGGCCCGTCCAGGAACCGCACGTCCCGCTGTGGTTCGGCGGCTCATCGGCGCCCGGCATCGAGATGGCCGCCGAGCACGTCGACGTCTACCTCACCTGGGGCGAGCCACCGCACCTGCTGAAGGAGAAGCTCGACCACGTACGGGCCCGGGCCGCGGCCCACGGCCGTACCCTCCGGATCGGTCTGCGGCTCCACCTCATCGTCCGCGACACCGAGGACGAGGCGTGGGCGGCGGCCGACCGGCTGCTCGACGTCACCAGCGAGGCGACGTACGCCCGGCAGCTCGGCGAGCGGGCGGGCGAGGACGGCGTCGGCTGGCAGCGCCAGTACCGGCAGCACGGCGGCCGGGTCCCCGCGCGGGCGCGCGAACTGGAGACGCACCCGAACCTCTGGCCGGGCATGAGCCTGTTCCGGCCGGGCCCGGGCACGGCGGTCGTCGGCTCCACGGCCCAGGTCGTGGAGCGCCTCCAGGAGTACCGGGAGCTGGGCGTGGACACGTTCATCCTGTCTGGGAACCCGCTCCTGGAGGAGGCGTACCGGGTGGCGGAGACGGTCCTGCCGGCGCTGGGTATACGCCATTGATCGAACGTTGATGGCCTGTTTAGGGCAGGCAGGCAACGTAGGGGTCATGCAGACGATGACCGACGTGCTGACCGCTCCCGACTTCTCCTGGCGTGAGAACGCCCTGTGCGCCCAGGCGGGCCCGGAGTTCTTCTTCCCGGCCCCCGGCTCGTCCACGCGCGAGGCCAAGCAGCTGTGCGGGGCGTGCGAGGGGCGCGTGGCCTGCCTGGAGTACGCACTGGCCCACGACGAGCGCTTCGGCGTGTGGGGCGGGCTCTCCGAGAAGGAGCGCGTGCGGCTCAAGCGGCAGCAGGGCAGCCGCTGAACCGCACGCGTTCCCGCCGGAGGCGCGAGGGGTGGCTCAGCCGGCCGCTCGGGCCGCCATGCGGGCCTTGCGGGCCGCGAGCTTCTCGTCGAACTTGCTGGCCTCGCTGTCCAGGCCGTTCATGTACAGACCCAGCTCGTCCTGGGCCTGGAGGCCCTCCGGCCCGAGCCCCTCGATCTGGAGGACCTTGAGGAAGCGCAGGACCGGCTGGAGGACGTCGTCGTGGTGGATGCGCATGTTGTAGATCTCGCCGATCGCCATCTGCGCCGCCGCCCGCTCGAAGCCCGGCATGCCGTGTCCGGGCATCCGGAAGTTCACGACCACGTCCCGCACGGCCATCATGGTCAGGTCCGGGGCGAGCTCGAAGGCCGCGCCCAGCAGGTTCCGGTAGAAGACCATGTGCAGGTTCTCGTCGGTGGCGATGCGGGCGAGCATCCGGTCGCAGACCGGGTCGCCCGACTGGTGGCCGGTGTTCCGGTGCGAGATGCGGGTCGCGAGCTCCTGGAAGGCGACGTACGCCACGGAGTGCAGCATCGAGTGCCGGTTGTCGGACTCGAAGCCCTCGCTCATGTGGGACATCCGGAACTGCTCCAGCTTGTCCGGGTCGACGGCGCGGGAGGCGAGCAGGTAGTCGCGCATCACGATGCCGTGGCGGCCCTCCTCGGCGGTCCAGCGGTGCACCCAGGTGCCCCAGGCGCCGTCGCGGCCGAAGAGGCTGGCGATCTCGTGGTGGTAGCTCGGGAGGTTGTCCTCGGTGAGCAGGTTGACCACGAGGGCGATCTTGCCGATCTCGGTGACCTTGGACTGCTTCGGGTCCCAGGCCTCGCCGTCCTCGAAGAGACCGGGGAAGTTCCGGCCGTCGGACCACGGCACGTACTCGTGCGGCATCCAGTCCTTGGTGACCTTCAGGTGCCGGTTGAGCTCCTTCTCCACGACCTCTTCCAGCGCGTAGAGCAGGCGCGCGTCGGTCCACTCCGCCGAGCTGCCGAGGTGGGGAGAGGTGAGCGTCACGGGGACTCCTGGGGACGGAGAGAAGGGCATACGGGATTACCTACGGATTCGTAGGTTACGAGACCGTAGGTTAAGGCTCCGTAAGGCGTCGGCCAAGCCCGTCTGGACGATGTCCGGTTACGTTCCGTTATGTGCGCTGCTCCGGCGGGGTACTGGAGATGCAGGTCACGTCCTCGCCGCGCGCCGCAGGTCGACCGGTCGGCTACTCAGAGCAGGTGGTCCGCCGCGCCGGCCTTCACCGCGGAGATCAGGGCGCGGAGCGCCTCCACCGAGTCGCTGACGTACTCGCCGGGGGCCAGGGTCGAGCCGATGTAGGCCCGGCCGGAGTCGTCGAGGCCGAACCGGAAACAGTTCGCGCCCTCGCTGCAGAAGGCCTCGTTCCAGTCGATGTCGACGGCGGCGGCGACGGAGGCGGCGAGGCCGGCGTCGGTGGTGTCGGCTGCGAGGGGGGTGTCGGTCGTGACGTTCATGGTGGGGCGGTCCTTCACAGATCCTGGGCGATGGTGCGTATGAACGCGCGTGATTCGTTCGTGGAGAGGGTCAGCCCGCGCAGCCGCTCCAGGAGCCCCCGGTAACGGCGGAGCTTCATGTCGGCGTCGAGGAGGATCGATCCGTGGGAGGAGTCGAGCTGCACGGTGTCGAGCTGCGGCACGGGCGCGGACACATAGGTGAACGACTGGCCCGCCCCGGGGAAACCCCCCGCCGCGAAGGGGATCACGCGGACGGTCACGGTGTCCCGCTCGGAGTACTCCAGGATGTGCTCCAGCTGGGCCCGCGCGACCTTCGGTCCGCCGAACTGCATGCGCAGCGCCGCCTCGTGGATCACGGCCTCGTAGAGCACGGGCCGGTCCCGGTCCAGGACCTCCTGGCGGCGCAGCCGCAGGGCGAGACGGGCTTCCAGATCGGGTCCCGGCAGGAGCGGGACGGCGGTGTCGAAGACGGCCCGCGCATGCTCCTCGGTCTGCAGGAGGCCCGGGATGTGGGTGGTCACCGCGCTCTGCAACTCCGCGGCGTGGAACTCCAGTTCGGCGATGTCGATGAGCGCGGGCGGCAGCAGTCCGCGGTGCTCCTCCCACCAGCCGCGGTCGCGCTCCTGGGCGATGTCGGCGAGCTGGTCGACGAGCGCCGTGTCGGGGCAGCCGTAGTTGAAGGCGAGGGTGCGGACGCGCTCGGCGCTGATGCCGAAGCGGCCCGACTCGATGTTGGGGATGCGGGTGCGGTCGACGCCCAGGAGGGCGGCGGCCTGCTGCGCCGACATGCCCGACTGTTCGCGCAGTTTGCGCAGTTCGCTCCCGAGGCGCTGCTGTCGTGCGGTCGGGCTGCTCCTGGGTGGCACGCGCGATCTCCCCTTCGTTGCGTGACGGCGGCGAGCCGGTCGGATCGCCGTTTCGGCCGGAATGACACGACTACCCGCAAGTAGTAGCACTGTGCTCCGCTTGTGCGCTACGGTCGGTAGTGCAAGTCTCACACGGGGCGACCATGACCGTGTGTGCGTACCCCCCCAATGCGCAAGAAATGTGAGCAACCCGATGAAGGGCGCACTGCGTTGCCTCCCGTCCGCCGTCGCGGCCGGGCCCATACCTCCCGCCACGGAGAACCTCAGCTACTCGATGCTCCTCCCCGGAGGCGCTTACTGCGCCGGGCTCGCCCGTGAGTCGATCCGTACGCTCCTCACCCGGCACGGCCTCTCCGAGCTCTGCGATACCGCCGCACTCGCCGCCTCCGAACTCGTCGCAGCCGCCTACCGCTTCACTCCCGACCGCGAGATGATCCTCCGCGTCCGATGGCAGTACGAAGCGCTGCGGATCGTGCTGTACGACCAGCACGCCGCCCACTCCTCGCCCACCGCAGCCGAGGAATGCCGCGACCGCCGCAGCCGCAGCATGTGGCTGCTGGCCGCGGCGGTCGACGCGCACGGAGGGGACTGGGGCCTCGCCCCCGTACTGACACCCGGCGGCGGCACCAAGTCCTGGGCCTTACTTCATCGTTAGCGCCCTGCTCCTTCCTCCTCCGCCCGTAGTTCCGTGCCCGGCCCGCTCCTAGCGCGTCGAGGCCACCCCCCTGACCTCTTCCGCCGTCGTCGGCCGCAGCTCACCGTCGAGCAGCAGCCAGCGCGTGATGCCGAGCGACTCCAGGAACGTCACGTCGTGGCTCGCCACGATCAGCGCCCCCTCGTACGCGTCGAGGGCTGCCGTCAGCTTCCGGACCGACCCCATGTCCAGGTTGTTCGTCGGCTCGTCCAGCATCAGCAACTGCGGAGCCGGCTCCGCCAGGAGCAGCGCCGCGAGCGTCGCCCGGAACCGCTCCCCGCCCGAGAGGGTGCCCACGGGCTGATCCGCCCGCGCCCCCCGGAAGAGAAACCTCGCCAGCCGCGCCCTGATCGCGTTCCCCGTCGCCGTGGGCGCGAAGCGGGCCACGTTCTCCACCACGCTCAGCCCGTCGTCGAGGACGTCGAGCCGCTGCGGCAGGAAGCGGAGCGGTACCCGCGCGTCCGCCTCGCCCGACAGCGGCTCCACCTCCCCGGCGATCGTCCGGAGCAGCGTCGTCTTGCCGGCGCCGTTCCGGCCGACCAGCGCGATCCGCTCCGGTCCGCGCAGCGCGAACTCGCCGCCGACCCGGGCCCCGTACCGCAGCTCCAGGTCGCGAAGGAACAGCACTTCGCGGCCCGGCGGCACCGAGGTGCGGGGCAGTTCGACGCGGATCTCGTCGTCGTCCCGCACCGCCTCCACCGCCGCGTCGAGCCGCTCCTTGGCCTCGGAGAGCCGCTCCGTGTGCAGGGCGCGGTGCTTGCCTGCCGCGACCTGGGCGTCGCTCTTGCGGCCGTTCGCCACGATCTTCGGAACGACCTTGTTCTCGTAACTCTTCTGCGCGAACCGTTTCCGCCGCGCCAACTTCACCTGGGCATCGCTGAGTTCGCGCTTCTGGCGCTGTACGTCGGCCTCGGCGACCCGCACCATCCTTTCCGCGGCCTCCTGTTCGGCCGCGAGCGCCGTCTCGTACGCGGACCAGGGGCCGCCGTACCAGGTGACCTCGCCGTCCCGCAGATCGGCGATCTGGTCGACACGCTCCAGGAGTTCACGGTCGTGGCTGACCACGACCAGGACCCCGGACCAGTTCTCCACCGCCTCGTACAGGCGGGCGCGGGCGTGCAGGTCCAGGTTGTTCGTCGGCTCGTCGAGCAGCAGGACGTCCGGCCGGGCGAGCAGCAGCGCCGCGAGGCGCAGCAGGACGGACTCGCCGCCCGAGACCTCGCCGACGGTCCGGTCGAGACCGACGCCGGAGAGCCCCAGCTGGTCGAGGGTGGCCCGGGCCCGCTCCTCGACGTCCCAGTCGTCGGCGAGGGCGGTGAAGTGCTCCTCCGCGGGGTCACCGGCCTCGATGGCGTGCAGCGCGGCGCGCTTCGCCGCGATGCCGAGGATCTCGTCGACCCGCCGCGAGGTGTCGAGGACGAGGTTCTGCGGCAGGTAGCCGAGCTCGCCCGTGACCCGGACCGTGCCGGAGACCGGGGTCAGCTCTCCCGCGACGAGCTTCAGGAGCGTCGACTTGCCGGAGCCGTTGAGCCCGACGAGGCCGGTGCGGCCGGGGCCGACCGCGAGGCGGAAGTCGTCGAGGACCTCGGTGCCGTCGGGCCACGAGAAGGAGAGGGAAGAGCAGGTGATGAACGTGGGGTGATGCGCCATGGAGGCCTCCCGGTTGCGCGAGCGCGAGCATGAAGGGGCGACGCGAGAAACACCGGGGCGCGGGCTGCGGAAAAGACGGCTCGTACACCGAGGTCGAGAAACGGCACACACGGCACAGGGGGCACGCGCGGCACGGTGTCTCGCAACCTCAGAAGAGCAACGTCCTTCTCCGATCAAGTGACGACTAGGTCAGGTACGACCGTACGACCTGCGTCGGGCAGCGGCAAACGATTTACGGCGCTCGATCCGCGGGCGCTCGATTTACGGGCGCTCGAACCGAGGGCGCGCGATTCATGGGCGCTCGGTCTACGGGCGCTCGCGCAGCAGCTCCATCAGGTCCTGGTCCCAGTTCAGGTACTGGTGCTCACGCCCCGCCGGCACCAGGTGCTCCGAGCGCTCCAGGAAGCGGCGCAGCTCCGAGGTCCTGACGTGCACCATCGCCACCCCTTCCGGGGCATGGAACTCGACGACCGTGCGGTCGTACCCGTACGGGCGCAGGCGGACGTCACCGACCCCCGCCGGGCGCTCGACGCCCTGGACCAGCAGCTCACGGGCGAAGGCCCAGGAGACCTCGACGCCCTCCAGGGTCGCCGGGGGCGGGAAGGCCATGCTCACGGCGTACGGGTCCTCGCGGTCGTACCGCAGGGTGGCGGGGACCGTCTCCATCCGGGGTACGGATGCGACCAGACGTGCCTGGACGGACTGCTCGATGACGGCGGACAAGACCGGCTCCTCTCGCGCGGGCTTCGCATCCTGTGCGTCTCCCCGACACCAGGGCACCTCACACCAGACAAGACGAGCGGCGCGGCCGGAACGTGCACTCCGGGACCACGTGACCTGCGTCACCGACGGGTGCTCCCCGGCGTCAGCGCTGCTCCGGGACGTCGTCGTCCGGTTCGGCGCAGGGGCCCGAGTGATCGCAGTACGGCTGGTTCGCGGAGGCTCCGCAGCCGCACAGCATCACCCGGGTCTCGTGCCGGTCCCCGTGCGGGCCGGTCACGAGCAGGTCCCCGCGCAGGACGAGCTGGCCGGAGGGGGTGCGGCGCACGGTGGTGGGGGAGTCCGGGGGCTCGGGCGCGGCGGCCTCCGGCGGGTGGTGGTGGTACTGGAGCGCCCCCGAGGGGCAGCGGCGGATCACCTCGGCGACCAGGCCGGTCCCGGCGGCGTCGGGCAGCACCCACGGGCGCCGCGACAGGTCGAAGACCTCGGGCAGACCGTGGACGCACTCGGCCGCGTGGAGACAGCGCCGTGGCTCGAAAGTGACGGTGATGCCCTCACCCTCGTACTCCTTGAGCTTCGGCTTCTCTTCGCTCGGCGCGCGCTCGCCCGTACGGTCGCTCATGCGACTCAGCCTAGGAACGCCCGGCGCGGGACGCACCCTGGACGGCGACCGCCCCGGGGTACTAGCTTCCGGCGCCATGACGTCCATGGGGAAGACGAGACGAATGATGTCGGTGGGGCTGATCGGGGCGGCGCTCGCTCTGAGCCTGGCGGGCCCGGCGAACGCCCGGGAGACCGAGCGGGCGGGGGAGGCCGGGCTCACCGGGGAGGCCGGGGAGACCCTCGCGGCCTCCGCCGGCTGGCAGCTGACGCCGACCGGCACCGACGCGCGCTTCCGCGGCCTCGCGGCGGTCGACCGGAGGACCGCCTGGGCCGCCGGATCCAAGGGCACGGTCCTGCGCACCACCGACGGCGGCCGGAGCTGGCGAAACGTCTCGCCGCCCGGCGCGGGGGAGCTCGAGTTCCGTGACGTCGAGGCCTTCGACGCCCGCCGGGCCGTCGTCCTCGCCATCGGGGAGGGCGAGGCCTCGCGCCTGCTGCGCACCGAGGACGGCGGCGCCACCTGGACCGAATCCTTCCGGAACACCGATGCGCGCGCCTTCTACGACTGCGTCACCTTCTTCGACCGGCGGCACGGACTCGCCATGAGCGACCCCGTCGACGGGAAGTACCGCATCCTCTCCACCAGCGACGGCGGCCGCTCCTGGCGGGTGCTGCCGAGCGCCGGGATGCCGGACGCGCTCCCCGGCGAGGCCGGCTTCGCGGCTAGCGGCCAGTGCCTGGTGTCGTCCGGGCCCCGGGACGTGTGGCTCGCGACGGGCGGCGGCGCCACGGCCCGCGTGCTCCACTCCGGGGACCGGGGGCTGACCTGGACCGCCACCGCCACGCCGATCCCGGCCGGCGACCCGGCCAGGGGCGTCTTCGGCCTCGCCTTCCGCGACCGTACGCACGGCATCGCCGTCGGCGGCGACTACCGCAAGGACCAGCCGTCCCCGCAGGCCGGCGCGGTCACCACGGACGGCGGCCGCACCTGGCGCACCTCGGACACGCCCCCGCCGGCCTACCGCTCCGGCGTCGCCTGGCTCCCGCACAGCAGGACGGCCGCCCTCGCCGTCGGACCGACCGGCACCGACCTCACGACCGACGCGGGCCGCACCTGGCGCACGATCGACACCGGCTCGTACGACACGGTGGACTGCACGGACGACGGCTCGTGCTGGGCCTCCGGCGAGAAGGGCCGGATCGCCCGCGCGGGCCGCCACTGAGCAGGGTCCAGAGGGTGCCTACGAGGGCAGCTGCTCCCGGTACGCCGCGAGGTCTTCGGCCGTCTTGGTCGCGTAGAACTCCGTGATCCGGTACGCGCACACGCCCTCGACCGTGAACGGGTCGGCCGCCGCGATCGCCTCGATCTCCGCGCGGCCGACCCCGGCGGCCAGGATCACCCCGCCGTCACGCGGGTTCTTCCGCCCCGAGGCGATGAACACCCCGGCGGCGTACTGCGCGTCCAGCCACTCGACGTGCGCGTCGAGCAGCGCGTCCGCCCGCTCGACGGGCGCGGTGTAGGTCAATTCCAGTACGAACATGATCGCCAGGTTACCGGGCACCCCACCTGCGCCGCCGAGCCGTTCCGGCCCTCGGAACCGGGGTCGTAGGGTGGCTCGCACTATGACGATCATCGGTATTCCGGCGGGCTGGCCCGCCGACGAGGACGCCGCACGGGACGTCCAGCGGGAGCTGCGCGGGCGGATCGTGCTCGACGAGCCGGGGCCTGCCGTCGGAGAAGGCCACGTCACCGGGCTCGACGTGGCCTACGACGACGAGCGCGATCTCGTCGCCGCCGCGGCCGTCGTGCTCGACGCCCGGACCCTCGCCGTGGTCGAGGAGGCCACGGCGGTCGGCCGCGTCTCCTTCCCCTACGTCCCCGGGCTCCTCGCCTTCCGCGAGATCCCGACCGTGCTCGCCGCGCTCGCCGCCCTGACCGTCGACCCCGGTCTGCTCGTCTGCGACGGATACGGCATCGCCCACCCCCGCCGCTTCGGGCTCGCGAGCCACCTCGGGGTGCTGACCGGCCGCCCGTCCCTCGGCGTCGCCAAGAACCCCTTCACCTTCACCTACGAGCAACCAGGCCCGGAGCGGGGCGAGTTCAGCGCGCTGCTCGCCGAAGGCGAGGAGGTGGGACGGGCCCTGCGGACCCAGGCCGGGGTGAAGCCCGTCTACGTCTCCGTCGGGCACCGGGTCTCCCTCGACCGCGCCTGCGCCCACACCCTCCACCTCGCCCCGCGCTACCGCATCCCCGAGACCACCCGGCACGCCGACTCCCTCTGTCGCAGGGCACTTACGGAGGCACTCGCGGATACCTGAGTACGCGTACGGATACCGCGCCGCGCTTCCGAAGGGCAGGGTGGGGTTCATGACAACTCCCCTTCCCGCTCCGTCGCGTTCGGCGGGCCGCGGCCTGACCCTGACCCTCGCCACCGCCGGGCTCCTCGCCCTGGCCTGGGTCTGCGCCATGCTGTACGTCGTCGCCGACTGGGTGCTCGCGTGATCGGGCGCCTGCGGTGCGTCGTGCTCGACTGCCCCGACGCGCGGGAACTGGCCCTGTTCTACCAGCGGTTGATCGGCGGCGAGGTCGAGAGCCCCGACCCCCGGTGGGCCGTCGGCGAGGGATCCGCCGTCCTGCGCGGGCCGGCCGGCCCGGTCCTCGCCTTCCAGGACGTGGCCGACCACCGGCCGCCCGTCTGGGGTGCGCCCGAGCAGCAGTTCCACCTCGACGTACGGGTCGAGGACCTGGCCGCCGCGGACGAGGCCGTCCTCGCGCTCGGGGCGACCCCGCTCGACGGAGTGGGCGGCGACCCGGCCTGGCGCGTCTACGCCGACCCGGCCGGCCACCCCTTCCGCCTCGTACGGTTCTGAGGCCGCGCCCGTCTCGTACGGCTCTGAGGTCCCTCCCGCCTCGTACGGTTCCGCGGCCCCGCTTCCGGTCCGCCCGGTGGGTCAGCCCCGGTGCGCCACCCGGAAGCGGATGCCCGCCGCGCGGAGCCGGTCGATCAGCGCGTCGCCCATCGCGACCGCCGTCGTCACCTGGCCCGCGGTCTTCGGCAGCGGGTCGAAGGCCAGGCAGAGCGCCGACTCGGCGAGCATCTTGGCCGTCTCGTCGTACCCGGGGTCGCCGCCCGACACCTCGGTGAACACCCGCCGTCCGCCGCCCTCGCCGACGAACCGCACAGAGAACCAGCTGCGGGCGCGCCGCTCGGCCGACGGGCCCTGCCCGGGCTGGTAACGCTCCATCAGCCAGCGCCGGACCGGGGAAAGTTGGGCCGCGACCGCACCCGCGCCGACGGCCGCCGAGCCGCCCAGGGCCATCGGGAGCGTCTTCACGGAGGCGTAGTGGCGGTAGCGGAAGTCCGGGCCGTACCGGTCGAGCGCGGCGGCCGAGCGGGCCACGACCTGCGGGTCGAGCGTCGGAAGGGGCAGGGCCCAGGTGCCCGTCTCGCGGCTGAACCGGGGGCCGCCCAGCGGCGCGCGGGCCCGGCGTCCCACCAACCTCGGCGCGTACAGGCGCCGTTCGCGGGCCGCCTCCAGGACCTGCCGGCCCCGGCCGAGCGCGGTCAGCGCCGAGGCGAACGTGCCGCCGGAGAAGGTGGCCCCGACCCGGACGAAGCCGTCGACGCGGAGCGGTACGTCCTCCGGGAGCTGCTGGACGGTGAAGTACGCGCCCAGGTCGTGCGGGACGGAGTCGAAGCCGCAGGCGTGCACGATCCGGGCCCCGGTCTCGCGGGCGCGGGCGTCGTGCCGTACGTACATCAGGTCCACGAACTCGGGCTCGCCGGTGAGGTCCACGCAGTCCGTACCGGCCTCCGCGCAGGCGGCGACCAGGCCCTCCCCGTACCAGACGTAGGGGCCGACGGTCGTCGCCACCACCCGGGCGGACTCGGCGAGCGCGCGCAGCGAGTCCGGGTCGTCGGCGTCGGCGACGAGCAGCGGCAGCTCCGCGCAGTGCGGCCACCGGGCGGCGAGCCGCTCGCGCAGGGCCGCGAGCCCGGCGCGGTTGCGCCCCGCGAGCGCCCAGCGGCACTCCGCGGGGGCGTGCTCGGCCAGGTACTCGGCGGTGAGCCCGCCCACGAAGCCGGTCGCCCCGAAGAGCACCACGTCGTACGGCCGCGTACGGCCCTCCGACCTGGCACCCTCACCCGGCCGAGCGGCGTCGCGCGCGTCGCCCCCGTCCGCCGGTCCCGCTCCGGCCGCTCCGCGCCCCGAGCCCGCCCCTGTCTCCATCCAGCCCCTCATTTCGGCCGTACCGCGCCGCCGGGCGCGGTTGTCGTCGGCGGAGAATAGCGGAACTCCGCGCCGTGGCGATTTCCAAGCGCTTGCTCGGCCGGGGGGCTTGTGCCGAGTGGAACACGTTCCTAGCATCTCCGGTGTTACATCATTGGTGTCACACACTCCTGGGGGCTCGATGAGCACGACGCACACCGCCCGGAACGGTCCCCTCTCCGGGGTGCGCGTGGTCGAACTGGCCGGCATCGGCCCCGGCCCCTTCGCCGCCATGCTCCTGGCCGACCTCGGCGCCGACGTCGTCCGCGTCGACCGCCCCGGCGGCGCCGGCCTCGGCATCGACCCGGCCCGGGACCTCACCAACCGCAACAAGCGCTCCGTCCTCGTCGACCTCAAGGCCGAGGACGGCCCCGCCACCGTGCTCGACCTCGTCGCCCGCGCCGACGTCCTCATCGAGGGCTACCGCCCCGGCGTCGCCGAACGCCTCGGCGTCGGCCCCGAGCCCTGCCTCGCCCGCAATCCCCGGCTCGTCTACGGCCGGATGACCGGCTGGGGCCAGGACGGCCCGCTCGCCACCACCGCCGGCCACGACATCGGCTACATCGCGATCACCGGCGCCCTCGGCATGATCGGCCCCGACCCGGACGGCCCGCCCACCGTCCCCGCCAACCTCGTCGGCGACTACGCGGGCGGCTCCCTCTACCTCGTCATCGGCGTCCTCGCCGCCCTCCAGCACGCGCGGGCGCACGGCGAGGGCCAGGTCGTCGACGCCGCCATCGTCGACGGCACCGCCCACCTCACCACCATGATCCACGGCATGCTCGCGGCCGGAGGCTGGCAGGACCGCAGGGGTGTCAACCTCCTCGACGGCGGCTGCCCCTTCTACGGCGTCTACGAGACCTCCGACGGCGGACACATGGCGGTCGGCGCCCTGGAAGGACAGTTCTACGCGGAGTTCGTCCGCCTCCTCGGCATCGAGGACGCCACCGCCCTGCGCGGCGACCTCGCCCGCTGGCCCGAACTGCGCGCGGCCGTCACCGACCGCTTCCGGAGCCGTACGCGCGAGGAGTGGACCTCCGTCTTCGAGGGCACCGACGCCTGCGTCGCCCCCGTCCTCTCCCTGCGCGAGGCCCCGAGCCACCCCCACCTGGCCGCCCGGGGCACCTTCACCGAGCACGCCGGCCTCACCCAGCCCGCCCCGGCACCCCGCTTCTCCGTCACCCCCGGCACCCTCCGCTCGGGCCCCGTCCTCCCCGGCGCCGACACCGCGGAAGTAGCCCACGACTGGGCCGTCCCCGCCCTGCACCCACAGGAGACCGAAGCATGAAGCGCCAGCTCTACACCGCCGACCACGAGGCCTTCCGCGCGACCGTGCGCACCTTCCTGGCCAAGGAGGTGCTGCCCTACTACGAGCAGTGGGAGCTGGACGGCATCGTCGCCCGCGAGGCCTGGCGGGCCGCCGGCCGGCAGGGGCTGCTCGGGATCGCGGTCGACGAGGAGTACGGCGGCGGGGGCAACCCCGACTTCCGCTACGGAGCCGTCCTCGCCGAGGAGTTCACCAGGGCCGGAGCCCCCGGGCTCGCCATCGGCCTGCACAACGACATCATCGGCCCGTACCTCACCTCGCTCGCCACGGACGAGCAGAAGCGGCGCTGGCTGCCCGGCTTCTGCTCCGGCGAGACCGTCACCGCCATCGCCATGACCGAACCGGGCGCGGGCTCCGACCTCCAGGGCATCCGCACCACCGCCGAGGACCACGGCGACCACTGGATCCTCAACGGCTCCAAGACGTTCATCTCCAACGGCATCCTCGCCGACCTCGTGATCGTCGTCGCCCGCACCACCCCGGAGGGCGGCGCGCACGGCCTCTCCCTCCTCGTCGTCGAGCGCGGCGCGGAAGGCTTCGAGCGCGGCCGGAACCTCGACAAGATCGGCCAGAAGTCCCAGGACACCGCCGAGCTCTTCTTCCACGACGTCCGCGTCCCCAAGGAGAACCTGCTCGGCGAGCTCAACGGCGCCTTCCTGCACCTGATGACCAACCTCGCCCAGGAGCGCCTCGCCATCGCCGTCGCCGGCATCGCCGGGGCCGAACACCTCCTGGAGCTCACCACCCGGTACGTCAAGGAGCGCGAGGCCTTCGGCCGTCCGCTCGCCAGGCTCCAGCACGTCCGCTTCGAGATCGCCGAGATGGCCACCGAGTGCGCCGTGACGCGGACCTTCGTCGACCGCTGCATCGAGGAGCACGCGAGCGGCGCTCTGGACGCCGTCCACGCCTCCATGGCCAAGTGGTGGGCGACCGAACTCCAGAAGCGGGTCGCCGACCGCTGCCTGCAACTGCACGGCGGATACGGCTACATGAGCGAATTCCCGGTCGCCCGTGCCTACACCGACGGCCGGATCCAGACCATCTACGGCGGCACCACCGAGATCATGAAGGAGATCATCGGCCGCTCCCTCCTCGGCTGACCTCCCGCCGCCCGTCTTCTCCCACCCTCATCGCGAAAGGCTTTACGTGAGCACCGAAGCGTACGTGTACGACGCGATCCGCACCCCGCGCGGACGCGGCAAGGCCAACGGCTCCCTCCACGGCACCAAGCCGATCGACCTCGTCGTCGGCCTCATCCGGGAGATCCAGGCCCGGCACCCCGGACTCGACCCGGCCGCCATCGACGACATCGTCCTCGGCGTCGTCGGCCCGGTCGGCGACCAGGGCTCCGACATCGCCCGGATCGCCGCCATCGCCGCCGGACTCCCCGACACCGTCGCCGGCGTCCAGGAGAACCGCTTCTGTGCCTCCGGCCTCGAAGCGGTCAACATGGCCGCGATGAAGGTCCGCTCCGGCTGGGAGGACCTCGTCCTCGCCGGCGGCGTCGAGTCCATGTCGCGGGTGCCGATGGCCTCCGACGGCGGCGCCTGGTTCGCCGACCCGATGACCAACCTGGAGACCAACTTCGTCCCGCAGGGCATCGGCGCCGACCTCATCGCCACCATCGAGGGCTTCAGCCGCCGTGACGTCGACGAGTACGCCGCCCTCTCCCAGGAGCGCGCCGCCGCCGCCGTCAAGGACGGCCGCTTCGCCCGGTCGATCGTCCCCGTCAAGGACCGCGCCGGACTGACCGTCCTCGATCACGACGAGTTCCTGCGCCCCGGCACCACCGCCGACTCGCTGGCCCGCCTCAAGCCCTCCTTCGCCGACATCGGCGAGCTCGGCGGCTTCGACGCCGTGGCCCTGCAGAAGTACCACTGGGTCGAGGAGATCGACCACGTCCACCACGCGGGCAACTCCTCCGGCATCGTCGACGGCGCCTCCCTCGTCGCCATCGGCTCGAAGGAGGTCGGCGAGCGGTACGGACTGACCCCGCGCGCCCGGATCGTCGCGGCCGCCGTCTCCGGCTCCGAGCCGACCATCATGCTCACCGGCCCCGCCCCGGCCACCCGCAAGGCCCTCGCCAAGGCCGGACTCACCATCGACGACATCGACCTGATCGAGATCAACGAGGCCTTCGCGGCCGTCGTCCTCCGCTTCGTCAAGGACATGGGCGTCTCCCTGGACAAGGTCAACGTCAACGGCGGCGCCATCGCGCTCGGCCACCCGCTCGGCGCCACCGGCGCGATGATCCTCGGCACCCTCGTCGACGAGCTGGAGCGGCAGGACAAGCGCTACGGCCTGGCCACCCTCTGCGTCGGCGGCGGCATGGGCATCGCCACCATCGTCGAGCGCGTCTGACCGTCCGTCCGAACCCCTCTTCACGTCCACGGAGAAGCAGAGACATGAGCGAGAGCACCACCATCCGCTGGGAGCAGGACGCGACCGGGATCGTCACCCTCGTCCTCGACGACCCCAACCAGTCCGCCAACACCATGAACCAGGCCTTCCGGGCCTCGATCATCGCGATCGCCGACCGCGTGGAGGCCGAGAAGGACTCCATCCGCGGCATCATCTACACCTCCGCGAAGAAGACCTTCTTCGCCGGCGGCGACCTCAAGGACATGGTCAAGGCGGGCCCCGAGCACGCCCAGGACATCTTCGACTCCGCCATCGGGATCAAGAACGCCCTGCGCCGCATCGAGACCCTCGGCAAGCCCGTCGTCGCCGCGATCAACGGCGCGGCCCTCGGCGGCGGCTACGAGATCGCCCTCGCCTCCCACCACCGCGTCGCCCTCGACGCCCCCGGCTCCAAGATCGGCCTGCCCGAGGTCACCCTCGGCCTGCTGCCGGGCGGCGGCGGCGTCGCCCGTACCGTCCGCCTCATGGGCATCACCGACGCCCTGCTCAAGGTGCTGCTCCAGGGCACCCAGTACGCCCCGAAGCGCGCCCTCGAGAGCGGCCTCGTCCACGAGGTGGCCGCCACCCCCGAGGAGATGATGGCCAAGGCCATCGCCTTCATCGACGCGCACCCCGAGTCCCACCAGCCCTGGGACGTCCCCGGCCACCGGATCCCCGGCGGCACCCCGTCGAACCCGAAGTTCGCCGCGAACCTCCCGGCCTTCCCGGCCAATCTGCGCAAGCAGCTGAACGGCGCGCCCTACCCGGCGCCGCGCGCCATCATGGCCGCCGCCGTCGAGGGCTCCCAGGTCGACTTCGAGACCGCGCTCACCATCGAGAGCCGGTACTTCACCGAGCTGGTCATCGGGCAGACCGCGAAGAACATGATCCAGGCGTTCTTCTTCGACCTCCAGGCCGTGAACTCCGGCGCGAGCCGGCCGAAGGGCATCGCGCCCCGCCCCGTCCGCAAGGTCGCCGTCCTCGGCGCGGGCATGATGGGCGCCGGCATCGCGTACTCCTGCGCCCGCGCGGGCATCGAGGTCGTCCTCAAGGACGTCTCCGCAGAGTCCGCCGCCAAGGGCAAGGCGTACAGCGAGAAGCTCTGCGCCAAGGCCGTCGCCAGGGGCCGTACGACGCAGGAGAAGGCCGACGCGCTCCTCGCCCGCATCACCGCGACCTCCGACGTCCAGGCCCTGGCCGGCTGCGACGCGGTCATCGAGGCCGTCTTCGAGGACACGTCCCTCAAGCACAAGGTCTTCCAGGAGATCCAGGGCGTCGTCGCCCCCGACGCGCTGCTCTGCTCCAACACCTCGACCCTGCCGATCTCCGTCCTCGCCGAGGGCGTCGAGCGGCAGTCCGACTTCATCGGCCTGCACTTCTTCTCGCCCGTCGACAAGATGCCGCTCGTCGAGATCATCAAGGGCGAGCGGACCGGCGACGAGGCCCTCGCCCGCGCCTTCGACCTCGTCCGGCAGATCAACAAGACGCCGATCGTCGTCAACGACTCCCGGGGCTTCTTCACCTCCCGGGTGATCGGCCACTTCATCAACGAGGGCGTCGCGATGGTCGGCGAGGGCATCGAGCCCGCCTCGATCGAGCAGGCCGCGGCGCAGGCCGGCTACCCGGCGAAGGTCCTCTCCCTCATGGACGAGCTGACCCTGACCCTGCCCCGCAAGATCCGCAACGAGACCCGGCGCGCGATCGAGGAGGCCGGCGGCGTCTGGGCCACCCACCCGGGCGAGGCGGTCATCGACCGCATGGTCGACGAGTTCGGCCGCACCGGACGCAGCGGCGGCGCGGGCTTCTACGACTACGCGGAGGACGGCAAGCGCGGCGCGCTCTGGCCCGGCCTGCGCGAGCACTTCGCGAAGCCCGGATACGAGATCCCCTTCCGCGACATGCAGGAGCGGATGCTGTTCTCCGAGGCGCTGGACACCGTCCGGCTCCTGGAGGAAGGCGTCCTGACCTCGATCGCCGACGCCAACATCGGCTCCATCATGGGCATCGGCTTCCCGGCCTGGACCGGCGGCGTGCTCCAGTACATCAACGGCTACGAGGGCGGCGTCGCCGGCTTCGCGGCCCGCGCGCGCGAGCTGGCGGCGACGTACGGCGAGCGGTTCGAGCCCCCGGCCCTCCTGGTGGCGAAGGCCGAGCGCGGCGAGGTCTTCACCGACTCCTGAACGCGGCGCGCAGCTCCTCGCGGAGCGAGCGCTGGAAGGCCGTGACGAGGGCCTGGACCACCATCGGCTGCATATGGGCCGAGAGCGACCGCATGGCGTTCAGGTGGTCCGGGTCCTCGGCGCTCTCCCGGTACGGGTTCCACACCTCGTCCCGGAAGAGCCGGGAGAGCTCCTGGGCGGCGGCGCGCGCGTGCTCCACGAGGACGGTCCGGGACGCAAGGATCGTCTCGTGCTCGATCGGCACGTCGAGGAGCTCGACCCCGAGCCGCAGCAGCGTCCCGTCGAGCCGGAAGGCCTCGCTCCCGTCGACCCGCTCCAGCACCCCCATGGCGGCGAGCCGCTCGACATCCTGCTCGGTCAAGGGCCGCCCGGCCCGCCGCTCCAGCTCGCGCAGCGTGATCTCCTCGTCGGACTCGGGCGCCCAGGAGGCCACGAGGGCCCGGTGGATGGCCAGGTCCTGCTCACTGAGGTCGGCCGGCAACTGCTCCAGATACCGCTCGATCGCCGCCAGCGTCATGCCCTGCCGCTGGAGCTCCTCGATGAGCGCCAGCCGCGCCAGATGCCCCGGCCCGTAGTGCCCGACCCGCCGCGCCCCGATGACGGGCGGCGGCAGCAGCCCCCGCGTCCCGTAGAACCGCACGGTCCGCACCGTGACCCCGGCCCGCGCAGCCAGCTCGTCGACCGTATAGCTCGGCTCGTGCTCCTCGTCGCTCACTTGGACAGTATTGCTGTCTCACCAGCCGTGTAAAAGACCGTGACCACTGTCAGTGGTTGCCCGTAGCGTCATCGGCATGAACGGGATCACGTACGTCGAAGGCGACGCGACCGCCCCGGGCGGAGGTCGAGCCACTGGTCGTGGGCCAGCTCGTGGACCGGGGAATTCCGGTCACCGTGTACGACTTCGGCGCGTAAGGGGCGCGGGGGCGGGGTATCGCGGGCGCTGTCGGAGGCGGGGGCTAGAGTCGGCGGCTGTTCGTATCGGGGGAACAGAAACAGGGGAGTGGGATGTACGTGCAACTCAGGGACACGGCGCAGGAGTTGGCCGGAATCCTGTGGCGGGAGCACACCGTCTACCGGGAGCGGGGCGGCGGTGTCGTGATCCGGGGTGAGCACGTCCGCCGGTGGATCAGCCTCGCCCCGACCGGGGGCAAGGACCGGGCGCTGCTGCGTGCCGGTCGCATACTCGACGGGGGGACCACGGCGCCGGCCCGGAGCGAGGTGGTCGTCGACCTGAGCGCCGGGACGGCGGAGCTGGCGACGATCTGCCGGCGGCTGCTCGCCGATGTCGCGGCCGGCGCGGACACGGCCCCGGGGCCGTCCCGCGCGGGACGGCCGAAGGAGAAGGCGGGGAAGCGCGAGAAGCCGGGGCGGGCGGCGCGTGCCGCCCGCCCCGGCCGCCGCCCCCGCCGGGAGCGGCACACCAGCGCGGGCTCGTGGTTCGTCCTGCTGTGTGTCGCCGCTGTGCTCGGCGCCTGGCTCTACAGCCAATTCGGCGGATACGGGTACTGAGCCCCGTACGTCAGCGGGGTCCGGTCAGAAGCCGGTGACGGGGTAGTGGTCGGAGAGGTTGGTGTACGTGTACCGCGTGCCCCAGCTGGAGACCGACCACGGCGCGCTCTGCTCCAGGACCACGTGGTTGGTCCAGCCGGCGGGGCGGGCGTTCCCGGCCCGGTACAGGACGTAGTCGAGGTCCTCGCGCGGGTCGTCCGGGTAGCGCTCGGAGGCGATCGAGTTCAGCTCGGTGTCGAAGGAGTACGGGTGGCCGGTGCGGGCGTCGGCCCCCGCCAGGCCCGCGTCGGCGAGCATCGTGCCGTACTCGGACGTCCGCGAGTCGACGTTCATGTCGCCGGCGACGATGACCTGCTCGTTCGCCGGGATGTTCTTGGCGTCGAGGAAGGCGTCCATGGCCTTGAACTGGCGGCTGCGCATCTGCGCCGCCTCGCCCGCCGAGCAGCCCGGGTCGGTGGACTGGGCGTGGGTGCCGACGACGTGGACCCGGCTCCCGTTCACGTCCAGGACGGTGTAGACGAAGCCCTTGTTCGAGTACCAGTCGGCGCCGCAGGCGTCCTTGTAGACGTACTGCTCCTTGCGGACGATCGGCCACTTGCTGAGGATCGTCACCCCGCCGTCCTCGGGCGTGGTCGCGGAGTAGGCCCCGCCGGTGGCGTCCCAGCCGGTCTTGCTGCGCCCCATGACCGGGGTCTGGTGCGGGTACTGCGCGGCGGCGTTCGCCTTGAGCGCGTCGGAGGAGGAGTTGTCGAAGGCCTCCTGGATCACGACGACGTCCTGCCCCTGGAAGAAGGGGGCGGCGGGTATCGCCTTGGCCCGGTGGTCCTGGCCCCAGTTCGGGTAGAGCGTCTTGGAGAAGAGGAAGGTGTTGTAGGTGAGCACCTTCAGGCGCGGCGCCTCGGCGGTCGTGGCGGCGGAGGCGGCGCCGGCGACCGGAGCGGTGGCCGCCAGGGTGGCAGCGGCGAGCGCGAGGGAAAGAGCGGTGCCGGGGGCGCGGCGGAGCGCGGCGAAGGACACGAGAACTCCCATGGAGGCGTGGGGGGTTGGCCTGGCGCCGCACATACAATCAGCCGTGGTTACCTTCCGGTAGCCTTTGGATGCCGGGAATCTTGCCGAACTCGCACAACCGCGCCAACTCTCCTCCCAGTGTCTGAATTGTCCTTATTTGAACCAGGTAGAATGCGCGCATGACCCTCGCTAGTAACCCCACTGTCTTCGAGATGGACCTTGGTCCGCTCAACCCCGTCTGGGCCGAGCTCATCCTCGGCGTGGTGTTGTTCGCACTCACCTTCCTCATCCTGGCGAAGGGGATCCTCCCGAAGATCCGTCGCACGCTCGACGAGCGTGAGGACGCCATCGACGGCGGCACCGAGCGCGCCGACGACCTGCGCTCCGAGGCCACGCAGATCCGTGAGCAGTACGAGGCGGAGCTCGCCGAGGCCCGCCACGAGGCCGCGCGCATCCGCTCGCAGGCCACCGAGGAGGGCTCGGCCGCCATCGCCGCCGCCCGTGCCGAGGGCAACGCCGAGCGCGACGCCATCCTCGCCGCCGGTGCCGAGAAGATCGCCGCCGAGCGCGCCGCCGCCGAGCGCGAGCTCACCGCGGACGTCGACGCCTGGGCCCACGCCCTCGCCGCCCGCATCGTCGGCGAGCCGGTCGGCGCCGACCGCTCCTGAACCCACGCTTTCCGCGAAGGGGCCGTTCACCGGGCAGTAAGCCCGGGGACGGCCCCTTCGCCATGAGCGCGGTCCGGGCATCTACTGGACGTGTACGGAAGGAGCCATCACATGAGCCGCCCGCAGGAGGAGTCCCCCGCACCGCCGCCCGTCGGCGGGGTGCTGTGGAGCGTCGCCGGTGACATCCGGGCTCTCCTGATGCTGCCCGCCGCCCTCACCATGCAGGTCGCGCACCCCGCGATCGGCGCCGGGGTCGACGAGCACTCCGTCTTCCGCACCGACCCCTGGGGCCGCGGCGAGCGCTCCCTGCGCTCGGTCCAGCTCTGGGTGTACGGAGGCGAGGAGGCCGCCGAGGAGGGCCGCCGCCTCCGGCGGCTGCACCGCGACATCCAGGGCACCGACGCCCACGGCCGCACGTACCACGCCCTCACCCCGGCCTACTACTCGTGGGTGCACGCGACCGGCTTCCCCGTCTACCGGTACGGCCTCGGCCTCCTCGCCCGCCCCCTCACCGACGCCCAGGAGCGGCAGCTGTACGCCGAGTGGCTCCGGGTCGGCCGCGTCCTCGGCATCCACGACCGGGACATGCCGCAGACGGTCGAGGAGTTCTGGCCGTACTACCGGAAGGTCCTCGCCGACGAGCTGGAGGCCACCGTCGTCGTCCGGGAGCTGCTCGACCCGGACCTGCCCGTGCCCGCCCCGGACCGGGGCCCGCCGCTCCTCCGACTCGCCCTCCGGCTGCTCTGGCCCGTCCTGCGCCGCCCGTTCCTGCGGCTGCGGGCCTTCCTCACCGTGGGCATGATGCCGCCGGACGCCCGCGAGGCCATCGGCCTGGAGTGGACGGACGCGCAGGAGCGTGCGCTGCGCCGGTTCGCCCGGGTCGTCCGGGCCGTGGTCCCCGTCCTGCCCGAGCGGCTGCGCTATCTGCCCCTGGCCCGGAAGGCGCGCGAGGCCGCCCGCCGCGCGAAGCGCTGACGGACGGCCCGCTCGGCACCCGAGCGTCACGCGGTCATCGTGGGTCAGTGCGCGTCGTGGTCGTGGACCGTGTTCGTCGCCGCGATCTTCTTCCACGACTTCGGCTGCGCGGGCCGGGGAGCAGCCGACCGTGCCGCCGACCGGGCGGTCGGACCGGCCGCCGGCGCCGCCGCGGGGGCGGACAGACCGGCCGCGGCCGCCGTCGAGGCGGCCGGCTTCGACGGCTGGTACAGCCAGGTGTCGAAGAGCCCGGCGAGCGGCTTGCCGGAGACCCGCTCCGCGTACCGCACGAAGTCGCCGACCCGGGCGTTGCCGTAGGCGAACTCCTGCGGCCAGCCCTTCAGGATCGCGAAGAAGTCGTCGTCGCCGATCTCGTTGCGCAGGGCCTGGAGCGCCAGCGCGCCCCGGTCGTAGACGGCGATGTGGAACTGGTTCTCCGCGCCCGGGTCACCCGGCTTGACCGTCCAGAACGGGTCCTCGGCCGTCCGCGTGGCGTACACGTAGTCCGCCAGCTCCTGCGCCGTGCCCTCGCCCTCCTTCTCCGACCACAGCCACTGGCTGTAGCGGGCGAAGCCCTCGTTGACCCAGATGTCCTTCCAGTCGCGGACGGACACGCTGTCGCCGTACCACTGGTGCGCCAGCTCGTGGACGACGACCGACACGTTCGCGCCGTTGGCGAACTGCCGCGGGCTGTAGAACGGACGGGTCTGCGTCTCCAGGGCGAAACCGGTCGTCACGTTCGGCACGTATCCGCCGAGGGCGTTGAAGGGGTACGGCCCGAAGACCCCCTCCAGCCACTCCGCGACCTCGGTCGTCCGCTCGATCGAGGCGCGCGCGGCCCCGTCGTTGTCGCCGAGGTCCTTGCTGTACGCGTTGAGGACCGGCAGCCCGTTCGCCGTCTTGTCCGTCGTGATGTCGAACTTGCCGACGGCGAGCGTGGCCAGATAGGTCGCCTGCGGCTTGTTCGAGCGCCAGTTGAAACGGGTCCAGCCGAGCCGCGAGGACTGCGACTGGAGCACGCCGTTGCTGATGGCCTGCGTGCCGTCCGGCACGGCGACGGAGACGTCGAAGGTGGCCTTGTCCAGCGGGTGGTCGTTGGACGGGAACCACCAGGCGGCCGAGTCCGGCTCCTGCGCGGCGACGCCGCCGTCCGGGGTGCGCGCCCACGCCGACCAGCCGTCGACCTTGAACTCCGAGGGCTTGCCCGCGTAGCGGACGACGACCGAGATCGCCTTGTTCTTCTCCAGCGGGACGGCCGGGGTCACCTCCAGCTCGTGGTCGCCCGAGGTGGTGAACTTCGCGAGGCGCCCGTTGACCCGGACCTCACTGACCTTCAGACCGAGGTCCAGGTTGAACCGCGACAGGTTCTGCTTCGTCTTGGCGACGATCGTCGCCGTGCCTTCGAGCAGGTCGGTCGCCGGCTGGTACGTCAGCCGCAGGTCGTAGTGGGAGACGTCGTAGCCGCCGTTGCCGCTGGCGGGGTAGTAGGAGTCGCCGATGCCCGGGGCCCCAGGAGTGAAGTCGGCCGCCGATGCCGGGATCGCCAGCAGCAGGGAGGCCGCGAGGGCGCTCGGAACGATGATTCTGCGGTGCACAGGTGCTCCCCAAGTCATAAGAAACGTAAGACGCGCGGGTGGTCGTCGGTCCCTGGCCGTGTCCGGCGGATCAGAGGCGGGTCCGCGGCGTCTGGCACGGCACCTCGCCGCGTTGCCGAAACGCCTGAATAGCTCCGCTATTAAGGCGCTCCGGCGCCTTGCGATGCACCGCACCAGACGCCGCGGCCTATCCGCCCCTGATCCGCCGGACACGGCCTGGTTCGGACCCTATTCAGCGCCCCGACGCACCGTCACGTCCAGAGGACCCCTTGTCACACGATCGCCATTCGGCCGACATGAACCCCCACCGTCCCCGGAATGCCCCCGAATCACCCCTGATTGCCTCCGGCACTCTTTTGCACGGGAGTTGACCGGGGTACGTTCCCGCCCATGCCGATGCGAAAGCGGAGAACCCGCGGAGCCCGACTGCCGTACGGAACCCTCGTGGCCGCGGCCACGGCCGCCCTGCTCGCGACCCTGGTCACCCCGGCGGGCGCCCAGCCGGCGCCGCCGGCGTCCGCCGAGCCGTCCACGGCCTCCGTAAGCGAGTCGCGGCCCGTCCACTCCTACGCCGACGCCATCCGCGAGTCCGTCTGGGTCGACACCGGACTCGACGGCGACGGGGACGGCCGCGCCGACCGGGTCGCCGTCGACATCGTCCGCCCCCGGGAGCCCGCCGCGGCGGGCCGGAAGATCCCGGTCATCATGGACGCCAGCCCGTACTACGCCTGCTGCGGGCGCGGCAACGAGAGCCAGAAGAAGACGTACGACGCCGACGGGAACCCCGTCCAGTTCCCGCTCTTCTACGACAACTACTTCGTCCCGCGCGGCTACGCCTTCGTCGCCGTCGACCTCGCCGGCACCAACCGCTCCGACGGCTGCGACGACGTCGGCGGACGCTCCGACGTCCGGTCCGCCAAGGCCGTCGTCGACTGGCTGAACGGCCGCGCCCGCGGCTACACCACCCCCACCGGTACGGAGCGGGCCGGGGCCACCGGCTGGAGCACCGGCAACGTCGGCATGATCGGCAAGAGCTGGGACGGCACCATCGCCAACGGCGTGGCCGCCACCGGGGTGGAAGGGCTGAAAACGATCGTTCCGATCGGTGCCATCTCGTCCTGGTACGACTACTTCCACGCCCAGGGCGCCCCGCTCTACAACGCCAACCCGAGCTGGCTCTCCGACTACGTCAGCAGCCCCGCCGCGCGCGCCCGCTGCGGGGCCGTCCAGGACCGGATCACCGCGGCCACCCCGTACAGCGGCGACTGGACCTCCGCCTGGAGCGAGCGCGACCACGTCCGGGACGCCGCGAAGGTGAAGGCCAGCGTCTTCGTCGTCCACGGTCAGCAGGACCTGAACGTCCGCGCCAACCAGTTCGGCAAGTGGTGGGACGCGCTCGCCGCGAACGGCGTCGAGCGGAAGATCTGGCTCTCCCAGACCGGCCACGTCGACCCCTTCGACTTCCGGCGCGCCGACTGGGTCCGCACCCTGCACCGCTGGTTCGACCACCACCTCCTCGGATACGAGAACGGCATCGACCGCGAGCCGGTCGCCGACATCGAGCGCGCCCCGGACCGCTGGACCACCGACCGGCAGTGGCCGCCGCGCGGCACCGAGGACACCACCCTGCGCCCCGCCCCGGGCGCCGCGCCCGGCGCCGGCACCCTCGGCCGGACGCCCGCCGCCCCCGGCTCCACCGCGACCTTCACCGACGACCCGGGCCTCGGCGAACTGGACTGGGCCGCCCGCGTCGACTCCGCGACCCCCGAGAAGGCCGGCTTCGTCACCCGGCCGCTCTCCCGCGACCTGCGGATCTCCGGCTCCTCGAAGGTGACGGTCACGGCGACCCCGACCACCGCCACCGCGCACCTCTCCGCCGTCCTCGTCGACCTCGGCCCCGACACGATCCGCGACTACGCGGCGGCGGGGGAGGGCATCACCACGCTCGCCGACCGCACCTGCTGGGGTGCGAGCACCCCCGGCGACAGCGCCTGCTTCAAGGAGACCCGGGCCCGCACGACGGACGTCGGGTACACGGTCGTCAGCCGCGGCTGGGCCGACCTCGGCACCTGGGCGGACCCCCGCAAGGAGCGGCCGCTGACCCCCGGCAGGGCGTACACCCTGACCCTGGACCTCGCCGCCACCGACCACGTCGTCCCGGCGGGCCACCGCCTCGCCCTGATCGTCGGCGGCACCGACAAGGACCTGATCGACCCGCCGTCGACCACGCCGACCCTGACCCTCGACCTCAGCCGCACCCGGGCGAAGCTGCCCCTGGTCGGCGGCGCGGCCGCCTTCACCCGGGCCACCACCGGGCCGTCCCCGGCCCTGCCCTCGCCCGCCGCCCGGCCGTCCCTGACCGGCAGCGGCCCCGTACCGCCGGCCGCCGTCACCGGACCGCGCCTCCCCGCGCCGGGAGCCGCCCGATGAGACTCCCTGCCGCGCACCGGAGTTCGCGCCGGGTGCTCGCCCTCGCGGCGGGCGCCGCGGTCCTCGCCCTGCCGCTCGTCACCGTCCCCGCCAAGGCGGCGGACAGCGCGCCGCCGCAGCCCCTCCCGCGCACCGGGTTCGAGACGAGCCTCGGTGCCCGGTGGACCACGGAGGCCGAGGAGTCGGAGTTCCTCGCGGCCGTCGACCGGGGCAGCGACCGGGTGTCGCTGCGCACGATCGGCACGACGTCCCAGGGCCGACCGCTGCGGCTCGCGACCCTCGGCACGGGCCGCACCACCGTGCTCCTCGTCTGCAGCCAGCACGGCGACGAGCCGGCGGGCCGCGAGGCCTGCCTGAGCACGCTGCGCGACCTCTCCACCGCCCGGGACCCGGAGACCCGGCGCTTCCTCGCCCGGACCACCCTCCTCGTCGTGCCCACCGCCAACCCCGACGGCCGGGAGGCCGACACCCGGGGCAACGGCGACGGCATCGACGTCAACCGCGACCACATCGCCCTGCGCACCGCCGAGGCCCGGGCCGTGGCCGCCGTCATCCGCGACCGGCGTCCGGAACTCGTCTACGACCTCCACGAGTACGGGGCCACCCCCCGCTACTACGACAAGGACCTGCTCGCCCTCTGGCCGCGCAGCCTCGACGCCGACCCGCACGTCCACGACGAGTCCCGGACGCTCTCGGAGTCCTACGTCCGGCCCGCCGCCGGGCTCGCCGGCTACACCACCGGCATCTACGGCATCTGGACCGATCCCCTCACCGGCAAGCCGGTCAAGCAGGTCGCGGGCGACGGCCAGGAGCGGATCCTGCGCAACACCGCGGGCATCAAGCACTCCGCCGGACTGCTCGTCGAGACCCGCGTGGACCCGCTCGACGAGGTCGAGCAGAGCGACCCGGCGCGCAACCACCGGCGCCGCGTCGCCACCCAACGGGCAGCCCTGGAAGGCGCGTTCGCCTACGTCGACGAGCGGCGCGGGCCGCTCACCGCGGCGACCACCGCCGCCCGCCACTCCGGATTCGCCGACCGGGGCCCGGTCTACCTCGGCGGCGCCGACAACGACCCGCCGGAGCCCGACGAGATCCTCGCCGACCCGCCCTGCGGCTACCGCCTGGACGCCGCGCAGTTCGCCGAGGCGGGCGACGAACTCGCCCTGCACGGCGTCGGCTTCCGGCGGGACGGTGCCGGGGTGTTCGTACCGCTGCGCCAGTCGCAGCGCGCGCTCGTCCCGCTCCTCCTCGACGAGCGCGCGACCTATCACCTCGTCAGTGGGAGTCCTGTGAAGGAATGTTGACGGTTGGCCGTCAGGGGCGCTCGATGGCGTGAAACCGACGTCGGCGGAGGTAAAGTTACCGGTCGGTACTGACCATGCCTCAAACCGGCGTCACACGCCGGGAAGTTGGAGAACCACCATGCGCCACACGATGTCCCTCCGTCGCACCCTGACGGCCGTGCTCACCACGACGCTGCTCGCCGGGGGCGTGCTGCTCGGGCAGACGGTTACCGCCGAGCCCGCGGCCGCCGCCAAGATCACCTGCAACATCGACAAGCTGCGGTCGGACGCCCACAAGGAGCGCGCCCGCGCTGCCCAGCTCCGCGGCCTCGGCGCCACGGCGGAGGCCCGCAAGGCCGCCGCCCGCGCCGACGCCCTGGAGCGGCGCGCCCAGCAGTGCCACGACGCGGAGAACAACAACCGCCCGCCGCTCTGGAAGTAGCGGCTCGCGCGGGGCGGGTACGGTCCGAAGGGGCCGTACCCGCCCCGCGGCCGTTCGCGGGGCCGGCCCGGGCCACCGGCTCGGCCGCACGTCAGCCGCGCGTCAGCCGCTCGCCAGCTCCGCCGCCCGCTCCGCGCAGCCCCAGGCCACCGTCACCCCCGCCCCGCCGTGCCCGTAGTGGTGCACCAGCCGCCCGCCGCCCGGCAGCGGCACCGCCTCGATGCGGACACCACCCGCCCGAGCGGGCCGCAGGCCCACCCGGTGCCCGAGAATCCGCGCCCCCGCGATCTCCGGCCGCACCCGCGCGCACCGCGCGACGATCGCCGCGGCCGTCGCCGGGTCGGCGTCGAGCCGCTCCGCCCCCTCCTCGGCCGTCCCGCCGAGCACGAGACGTCCCGGCTGCGGGAAGAAGTACGTCGTCTCGCCCGCTCCCTCGTCCGCCGCCGTGAACCACTCCTCGACGCCCGGATTCTCCACCAGCACCAACTGCCCCCGCACCGGCAGCAGTCCGGCGTCCGGTACGAGCTCCCGCGCGCCGAGTCCCGCGCAGTCGACGACCACACGCGCCCGCGCCGCCGCCTCCTCGAAGCCGGTCACCGCACGCCGCTCGAAGACCCCGCCCGCGGCCTCGAACCGGCCTCGCAGCCACGAGAGATGGACCGGCATGTCGATGAGCGGCAGCCGCGCCGCGAGGCCCACGCCGTAGGGCCCCGGCACCTCCTCGGGTGCCAGCTGCCGCAGCCCCGGGACCTCCTTCGCCCACGCACCCAGGCCGTCCAGCACGACGTCCGCGTGGACCCCGGCCACCCACCGCACCCCCGTCCGCTCGGGATCGGCGGCCAGCTCCCCGTACACCCGGAGCGAGGTGAGCGCCCAGGCCCCGGCCTCCGCCGCCGGCTCGATCCGGTACGGCCACCACAGGGCACCCGCCACCGCCGAGGTCGTCGCCGCCACATCGTCCCGTGACCAGATCCGTACGCGCAGTCCGCGCTCCGCCAGGGTCACCGCCGTCGTCAGCCCGACGACCCCGCCACCCACCACGATCACGTCGCTGTCCATGGCGGGGACCGTACCGGGACCGGGACATTTCCGGGACTCCCCAGCCATGGAACGGGGCCCGCTCCGGGGAAATACTTCCTGCATGCCGCCCGCGTACACGCTCCTCGACCTCACCGGCCCTCACCGCGACACCCCCGATCTCGTGGTCGACGGCAGGCCCCTGCTCCACCGGCTCGACGAGGTCGAGGGCGTCGACGCCGTCTCGCCCCTCGCCTCGGACCTCCCGCCCGTGTTCCGCGCCGGGTCCGTCCGCGGGCTGCTCCTCGACTCCGCGTGCGCCGCCGGACGCCGGATCCTCTACTCCTGCCCCGACTGCGAGGACCCGGGCTGCGGCGCCGTCACGGCCGTCGTCGAGCGCGAGGGCGAGGACGTCGTCTGGCGCGACTTCGCCTGGCAGACCGGCGGCCCCGATGATCCCGTCGACCCGGCCCGCGACGGCTACCCGGGCGTCGGCCCGTACCGCTTCCGCGGCGACACCCACCGGGCGGTCCTCCTCCGCCTCCTCGGCGACGCGACCGCCGAGCCCGAGCCCCACGGCGCACGGCTCGCCGCAGCCTGAGCAGCGCGCGCCGGCCGGAGCGCGCCCGACGTGAGCACGCCGGGCCGGAGCACGCCCGGCCCGGCGGACCCGTGCTCGCGCGGTCGCCTAGGATTCGTACCCTCATGACTGCAACCCTCGTCGCCAAGGACCTCGCCGCCGGCCACGGCGAACGCACCCTCTTCGCCGGGCTCGACCTCGTCGTCGCCCCCGGGGACGTCATCGGCCTCGTCGGCGTCAACGGCGCCGGGAAGTCCACCCTGCTCCGGCTGCTCGCCGGGCTCGACACCCCGGAGGAGGGCGAGCTGCGGCTCTCCCCGCCCACCGCGAGCGTCGGCCACCTCCCGCAGGAGCCCGAGCGGCGCGCAGGGGAGACCGTGCGCGAGTTCCTCGCCCGACGCACCGGCGTCACCGCCGCCCAGACCGCCATGGACGAGGCCACCCAGGGCCTCGTCGACGGCACGCCCGGCGCCGACGACGCCTACGCCACGACGCTGGACCGCTGGCTGAACCTCGGCGGCGCCGACCTCGACGAGCGCGCCGAGGAGGTCGCCGACTCCCTCGGCCTCACCGTCGGCCTCGACCAGCCGATGACCTCGCTCTCCGGCGGCCAGGCCGCCCGCGCCGGTCTCGCCTCGCTGCTCCTCTCCCGCTACGACGTCTTCCTCCTCGACGAGCCCACCAACGACCTGGACCTCGACGGTCTGGAGCGCCTGGAGACCTTCGTGAAGGGGCTGCGCGCCGGGACGGTCGTCATCAGCCACGACCGCGAGTTCCTCACCCGCACGGTCACCAAGGTCCTGGAACTCGACCTCGCCCAGCAGCAGATCACCCTGTACGGCGGCGGTTACGACGCGTACCTCGAGGAGCGGGACACCGCCCGGCGCCACGCGCGCGAGGACTTCGAGGAGTACGCGGGCAAGAAGGCCGCCCTCGAAGCGCGCGGCCACATGCAGCGGTCCTGGATGGACAAGGGCGTCAAGAACGCCCGCCGCAAGGCCACCGACAGCGACAAGCTCGGCCGGAACGCCCGCAGCGAGGCCAGCGAGAAGCAGGCCGCGAAGGCCCGGCAGACCCAGCGCATGATCGAGCGCCTCGACGTCGTCGACGAGCCCCGCAAGGAGTGGGAGCTGCGGATGGAGATCGCCTCCGCCCCGCGCTCCGGCTCGGTCGTGGCGACGCTGCGCGAGGCCGAGGTGCGCCGCGGCGACTTCGCCTTCGGCCCCGTCACGCTCCAGATCGACTGGGCCGACCGGGTCGCCGTCACGGGCGCCAACGGCGCCGGGAAGTCGACGCTGCTCGCCGCCCTCCTCGGCCGCCTCCCGCTGGACTCCGGGGACGCGGTCCTCGGCTCGGGCGTCGTCGTCGGCGAGGTCGACCAGGCCCGCAAGCTCTTCCACGGGACGGAGACGCTCCTGGAGGCGTTCTGCGCGGCCGTGCCCGAGACGGAGCCCGCCGAGGTCCGTACCCTGCTGGCCAAGTTCGGTCTCAAGGCCGTCCATGTGATGCGGCCCGCCACCACGCTCTCCCCGGGCGAGCGGACGCGCGCCGCGCTCGCGCTGCTCCAGGGCCGGGGCGTGAACCTGCTCGTCCTCGACGAGCCGACCAACCACCTCGACCTGCCGGCCATCGAGCAGCTGGAGTCCGCCCTCGACTCGTACACCGGCACCCTGCTCCTGGTCACCCACGACCGGCGCATGCTCGACGCCGTCCGCACGACCCGCCGCATCGAGGTCGCCGACGGCAAGGTGACCGAGCTCTGATGACGGTCACCTTCGGGTGGGGGCCCGTCGAGGCACGGGCCCTCGCCCCGGCGGCCGCCTGCGTCGTCGTGGTCGACGTGCTCTCCTTCACCACGGCCGTCGGCGTCGCGGTCGAGGCCGGCGCCGCCGTCCACCCGTACCGCTGGCGGGACGCCACCGCGGTCGCGTACGCGCGGGAGAAGGACGCGGTCCTCGCCGTCGGCCGGAGCGAGGCCACCGAGGCGCACCCGTGGACGCTCTCCCCGGCGGCCCTGCGCGCGGCCCCGATGCCGCCGCGCCTGGTCCTGCCCTCCCCGAACGGCTCCACCATCGCGGCGGAGGCCGCGGAGCGCGGCGCGACCGTGATCGCCGCCTCCCTGCGCAACGCCACGGCCGTCGCCCGCCTGCTCACGGACCGGGGGTACGGCTCCGAGGACCGCCCGGTCGCCGTCGTCGCCTCCGGCGAGCGGTGGCCCGACGGCTCGCTGCGCCCCGCCCTCGAAGACCTGCTGGGCGCGGGAGCGGTGCTCGCCGCCCTCGCGCGTGCGGGTACGGGCACACCGACCCCCGAGGCGACCGCGGCGGCCACGCTGTGGGCCGCGACGGAGGACCCGGTCGCCGCCTTGCACGGCTGTGACTCGGGCCGTGAACTGTACGAGTACGGCTTTCCGCAGGACGTGGCCGTGGCCGCAGAGATCGACAGCTCGACGGCCGTCCCCGTCCTCGTGGACGGCGCTTTCCAGGAGGCACCATGACCGACCTACTGACCCGGCTGACCGCGATGCTGGACGATCTCGACGCGGACGTCGACGAGACGATCGACCTCGCCGACGAGGTCGCCGCCTCGGGTGACGCCGGTCTCCTGCCCCGCCTCCAGGCGGAGCTGGACCGCGCCCTCAGCGAGCGGAACGCCTACGCCCGTGAACTCCTCGGCGGGGTCCTCGCCGCCATCGGCGGCCCGGACGCCCTCCCGATCCTGATCCGTGCCTCGGCCGTCGACCTCGGCGACGACCAGGACGGCCTGGCCGCCGAGATCGTCGACCTGGTCCAGGCGGACCCGAACACGGCCGGCCGTGTGCTGCGGCCGCTGACGGAGGACGACGACCTCTCCGTCGCCAACCGCGCCGAGTGGGCCCTGCGCTTCGTGCCGTAACCCCGGCGAAGGCGAGGAGCAGGGCCCCTCGCCTTCGCACCGGTCGTACGGTCAGCGGCGGCCGCGCCGCCCGTCGCCGCCCTCGTTCAGGAGCCCGGCCTTGCGGAGGGCGTCGGCCATCGCGCTGTTCGCGGCGGCCGGGGCCTGGGACTGCCCGCGGTCACGGTCACGGGACCTGTTCCCGCCACCGCCACCGGTACCACCGCCACCGCCGGCACCGCGACGCTGCTGCGGCGGACGACCACTCCGGTCGCCACCCCGCTCGCCGCCTCGCTCCCCGCCCCGCTCCCGCTTGGGCGCGCCGCCCCCGGCGTCCGCGCCCGCCTCGTCGTCCAGGCGCAGGGTCAGGGAGATCCGCTTGCGCGGGATGTCCACGTCCATGACCTTGACCTTGACCACGTCACCGGGCTTCACGACGTCGCGCGGGTCCTTGACGAAGGTCTTCGACATCGCCGACACGTGCACGAGACCGTCCTGGTGCACACCGATGTCGACGAACGCCCCGAAGGCGGCCACGTTCGTGACGACCCCCTCCAGGACCATCCCCGATTCCAGGTCGCCGATCTTCTCGACGCCCTCCTTGAAGGTGGCCGTCTTGAACGCCGGTCGCGGGTCGCGGCCCGGCTTCTCCAGCTCGCGCAGGATGTCCGTCACCGTCGGCAGACCGAAGGTCTCGTCGACGAAGTCGTCGGCCCGCAGCGAGCGCAGCGTGCCCGTGTCGCCGATCAGCGCGGCGACCTGGCCGCCCGTCGTCTTCGCCATCCGGCGCACCACCGGGTACGCCTCCGGGTGCACCGAGGAGGCGTCCAGCGGGTCGTCGCCGCCCCGGATGCGCAGGAAGCCCGCGCACTGCTCGTACGCCTTCGGGCCGAGCCGGGCCACGTCCTTCAGCGCCTTGCGGGAGCGGAACGGGCCGTTGGCGTCGCGGTGCGCGACGATGTTCTCCGCGAGGCCGGCGCTGATCCCGGAGACCCGCGAAAGCAGCGGCGTGGACGCGGTGTTGACGTCGACGCCGACGCCGTTCACACAGTCCTCGACCACGGCGTCCAGCGAGCGCGAGAGCTTCACCTCGGCCAGGTCGTGCTGGTACTGGCCGACGCCGATCGACTTCGGGTCGATCTTCACGAGCTCGGCCAGCGGGTCCTGGAGCCGCCGCGCGATCGAGACGGCGCCGCGCAACGACACGTCGAGGTCGGGGAGTTCCTGCGAGCCGAAGGCGGAGGCGGAGTAGACCGAGGCGCCGGCCTCCGAGACCATCACCTTGGTCAGGTTCAACTCGGGGTGCTTGGCGAGGAGTTCGGCCGCCAGCTTGTCGGTCTCGCGGGAGGCCGTGCCGTTGCCGATCGCGATCAGCTCGACCGCGTGCTGCTTCGCGAGCCGCGCGATCCTGTCGAGCGCCTGGTCCCACTTGTTGGCGGGGACGTGCGGGTAGATCGTGTCGGTGGCCACGACCTTGCCGGTCGCGTCGACGACGGCCACCTTCACGCCGGTACGGAAGCCGGGGTCGAGGCCGAGCGTCGCCCGGGTGCCGGCCGGCGCGGCGAGCAGCAGGTCGCGCAGGTTGGCCGCGAAGACCCGGACCGCCTCGTCCTCGGCGGCCGTCCGCAGCCGCAGCCGCAGGTCGATCCCGAGGTGCACCAGGATGCGGGTCCGCCAGGCCCAGCGGACCGTGTCCTGGAGCCACTTGTCGCCGGGGCGCCCCCGGTCGGCCACGCCGAAGCGGTGCGCGACGATCCCCTCGTACGAGGACGGGCCGGGCGTCTCGGACGGCTCCTCGGGCTCCAGGTCCAGGCTGAGGACGTCCTCCTTCTCGCCGCGCAGCATGGCGAGCACGCGGTGCGAGGGCAGCGCCGTGAACGGCTCGGCGAAGTCGAAGTAGTCGGCGAACTTCGACCCGGCCTCCTCCTGCCCGTCGCGCACCTTCGCGGCCAGCCGGCCCCGGCTCCACATGCGCTCGCGCAGCTCGCCGATGAGGTCGGCGTCCTCGGAGAACTTCTCGGTGAGGATCGCCCGCGCGCCCTCCAGGGCCGCGGCGGCGTCCGCGACGCCCTTGTCCGCGTCCACGAAGGCGGCCGCGGCGGCCGTCGGCTCCGTCGAGGGGTCCGCGAGCAGCCCCTCCGCCAGCGGCGTCAGACCGGCCTCGCGGGCGATCTGGGCCTTCGTCCTGCGCTTCGGCTTGAAGGGCAGGTAGATGTCCTCGAGCCGCGCCTTGGTGTCGGCGGCCCGGATCCGGCCCTCCAGCTCCTCCGTCAGCTTGCCCTGCTCGCTTACCGAGTCGAGGATCGCCGACCGGCGGTCCTCCAGCTCGCGCAGATAGCGCAGCCGCTCCTCCAGGGTGCGGAGCTGCGCGTCGTCGAGCATCTCGGTCGCTTCCTTGCGGTAGCGCGCGATGAACGGCACGGTCGAACCGCCGTCGAGCAGCTCGACGGCCGCCTTCACCTGTCGCTCGCGTACGCCGAGTTCCTCGGCGATCCTTGCTTCGATGGACGTCGTCACGGTGTCCCGACTCGCCTTCTCGTGCCTCAAGCTTGCTAGGGGGGTGTCTCGCCGATCATGCCGGGCTCGCGACGCCTGGTGCGGCACCTCGCTGCGTTGCCGAAGCGCCCCCATAGCTCCGCTATGGGGGCCCTCCGGCGCCATGCGATGCACCGCACCGGACGCCGCTCCCTGATCCGGCCTGATCGGCGAGACACCCCCGTGCATTGTGCCGGGTCCGTCACCCGGATGCGGCAACCGACCCGTCCTGCGCGCGTCCCCGCGCCCGTGCCGCCCCCGGTCAGCCCTTGCCGACGAGGTCCGCGGGGAAGGCGCCCGCGACCGCCGCCGTCATCAGGAAGCCGCGCCCCAGCTCGGTGAGCCGCTCGACCCCGGCCGCGCCGAGGTGCTCGTACGGGGCGGTGTCCAGCCGGTCGGTCAGGAGCTCCAGCTCGTCGCGGAGCGCCGTACCGGCCTCGGTGAGCTCGCCGTCGGCGTCGAGGATCCCGCGCTCGCGCAGCCGCTCCGTGGCCGCGTCCCAGTCGGCGCGCTTCCAGCCGCGCGAGCCGAGGACCCAGCGCGGGGACATGCCCTTGCCGGTGGCGGTGTGCGAGGCGAGGGCCTCGACGGGGTCGAGTCCGACCGTGAGCAGGGCGGCGAGGTGGCCGTCGCCCCGGTGCTCGCGCAGCAGCGTGGCGGCGTACCAGTAGGCGAGGTGCGGGGCCTCCGGCACCGGCAGGTCCGCGTGGGCCGAGTAGAGCGGCCGGGCGTGCCGGGTGCAGGCCTCCGTGGCGCGCAGGGCGAGCATCGCGGCCTCGGCCATCTCCGGGGAGGAGACGGTCTCCTCGCCCAGGAGCCGGCGCAGGGTCGCGTCGACGGTGCGCAGCCGGGCGGCCAGGACGTCGGCGGGGGAGGCGGTCTCCCAGACGGCGGGGAGGTGCCGGGCGAGCAGCTCGTGGTTGTAGTTGTAGAAGGTCGCCGCGACCGTGCCCGCGCCCACCGCGCCGAGGGCGGCGCTCCGCGCGGCGAGCCGCATCGCACTCTGGTCCGTGAAGCCGAGGGCGCCGAACTCGCGGTCCAGGTCGGGCGAGAAGTAGAGCGTGGAGTGCAGCGGGTTGAGGGCGTTGTGGCAGCGGCGTCCGGCGCGCGGCGGCAGGGCAGTCGTCATGAGCCGAAGGTTACCGACTGGTCGGTACGACGGGAACAGGCGGCGGCCTCCCGGCTCCGCGCCCCGATGGCAGAAAAGGTGGGTTGTGCGTCGTTGCGGACGACACCGGACGCGCCAAGGATGGGGGCATGACGCAGCGACCCGTACTCGTCGTCCTCTTCGACGGCGTGCAGAGCCTCGACGTCACCGGCCCCTACGAGGTCTTCGCCGGTGCGGGTCGCGCCGCCGGCGACCCCGCCGCTTACCCGATCCGCACCGCCTCCCTGGACGGCGGACCGGTCCGTACGCACAGCGGGCTGCGACTGCTCCCCGACACCACCCTCGCCGCGGCGGTCGCCGACGGCGCCCCGCACACCCTCGTCGTCCCCGGCGGCGAGGGCACCCGCTGCCCCGACCCCGCGCTGATCGACTGGCTCCGCACCCACGCCCCGCGCGCCGGGCGGCTGGTCTCCGTCTGCACCGGGGCGCTGCTCCTCGCCGAGGCCGGACTCCTCGACGGACACCGGGCGACGACCCACTGGATCGCCTGCGACCACCTCGCCCGCTGCTATCCCGAGGTCGACGTCGACCCGAACCCCATCTTCGTCAGGGACGGCCGCATCTCCACCTCCGCCGGCGTCACCGCGGGCATCGACCTGGCGCTCGCCCTCGTCGAGGAGGACCTCGGCCGGGACATCGCCCTCACCGTCGCCCGCCACCTGGTCGTCTTCCTGCGCCGCCCCGGCAACCAGGCCCAGTTCAGCGTCCAGTTGTCCGCCCAGACCGCACAGCGGGAGCCGCTGCGCGACCTCCAGCAGTGGATCACCGAGCATCCCGGCGACGACCTCTCCGTCGAGGCGCTCGCCGCCCGCGCCCGGCTCTCGCCCCGCCACTTCGCCCGCGCCTTCCACGCCGAGACCGGCACCACCCCCGGCCGCTACGTCGACCGGGTCCGGCTCGAACACGCCCGCCGCCTCCTGGAGGAGACCTCGCGCGGCGTCGAGGAGGTCTCCCGCACTTCCGGCTACGGGACCCCGGAGGCGATGCGCCGCGCCTTCGTCAAGGCGCTCGGCACCGCCCCTGCGGAGTACCGCCGCCGCTTCCACTCGCCCGCCAGCTGACCCCGCGCCCACGCGGCGCACCCGTCCACCGATTCCGGCCGCCGGCCACGAAAGGGTTCACCATGCAGATCGCCGTCCTGCTCTACGACCGCTTCACCACGCTCGACGCCGTCGGACCGTACGAGCTCCTGGCCCGCCTCCCCGGGGCCGAGACCGTCTTCGTGGCCAAGGAGACCGGCCCCGTCCGCAACGACCAGGGCAGCCTCGCCCTCGTCGCCGACCGGACCCTCGCCGAGGTCCCGCACCCGGACATCGTCCTCGTCCCCGGCGGCCCGGACGCGCGGGTGGCCATGGACGACCCGGAGATCCTCGACTGGCTCCGTACCGCCGACGCCACCAGCACCTGGACCACCTCGGTCTGCACCGGCTCGCTGATCCTCGCCTCGGCCGGCCTGCTCAAGGACCGCCGAGCGACGACGCACTGGCTCGCCTTCGACGAGCTGCGGGCCCTGGGAGTCGAGCCCACCGGCGAGCGGGTCGTCTTCGACGGCAAGTACGTCACCGCCGCCGGGGTCTCCTCCGGCATCGACATGGCGCTGCACCTGCTGGGCCGGATCGCCGGCGACGAGACCGCCCAGACGATCCAGCTCCTCACGGAGTACGACCCGCAGCCGCCGTACGACGCGGGCTCCCCGGAGAAGGCCCCGGCCGAGATCGTCGCGTACTGGCGCGGCGGCGACAAGGGCCGCGCCGACGCGCGGGGCTGACCCTCAGACCCCGTACGTGAAGCGGGGCGCGCGGCGCTCCAGGAAGGCGGCGACCCCCTCCGCGGTGTCGCCGCTGCCGCGCGCCTGCTCCGCCCAGTGGGCGTCCCGGTCCGTCCGCCCGTCGGCGAACTCCTTGGCCGCGGCCTGGGTCAGCAGCGAGCGCGAGACGAGCACCTGCCCGAACTCGGCCACCCGCTTGTCCAGTTCGCCCGCCGGGTGGACCTCGTCCACGAAACCGGTCCGCAGGGCCCGCTCCGTGTCCATCAGCTCGCCGGAGAACAGCAGGTACTTGGCGGTCGAAGGGCCCACGAGGGCGGTCAGCCTGCGGGTCGACGAGGACGGGTAGACGATGCCGAGCTTCGAGGGGGTGATCCCGAAGCGGGTGCCCTCCTCGGCGAAGCGCAGGTCGCAGGCGCCGGCGAGCTGGCTGCCGCCGCCGACGCAGAAGCCCCGGACGGCCGCGAGCGTCGGCTTCGGGAAGGCCGCGAGCGCCTCCTCGGCCCGTACGGCGAGGCTCTGCTGCTCGTCGCCGGGCTCCCGCAGCGCGGAGATGTCCGCGCCGGCGCAGAAGGTGTCGCCCTCGCCGGTCAGGACCAGGGCCCGCACTTCACGGTCGGCGGCCAGCCGGTCTAGCACGCCGGGCAGCGCGCGCCACATGGCGGCGCTCATCGCGTTGCGCTTGGCGGGGTTGGCGATGACGACGGTGGCGACGCCGTCCGTGACGCTGTCCTTCAGCTGCGGCTCCATGGGCCGGATGCTATCCGCCCTGCTCGAACGTACGATCAGGAAGGGGGCGCCCCGAGGAGGCACCGCATGGCGAAGGACGCCCAGGAGACGTACCCCGGCTCGGACCCTGTCGGGGACATGGCACGCGAGGGGAAGCGGCTCAACCGCAGCTTCAGCTGGCTCGCCGTGCTCGGCGTCGTGCTCGTGATCGGCGGTGTCGTGGGGCTGGTCTACACGGGCCTCGCCACCCTCACCTCGATGCTGCTCTTCGGCTGGCTGCTGCTGATCGGCGGCGTCGTGGGCCTGCTCCAGGCCATCCAGTCGCGCGGCACGAGCTACTTCTGGCTCGCCGTCGTGGTGGCCGCCCTGAACATCGCGGCCGGTGTCGTGGTGATCCGTCACCCGGAGGGCTCGGCGGAGGCACTGACGATGTTCGCCGCGCTGCTCTTCCTCACCGGCGGCCTCTTCCGGCTGGTCGGCAGCGTGGTGGTGCGCGGCCCGCAGTTCGGCTGGACCCTGCTCCAGGGCGCGTTCGGCCTGCTCCTCGGCCTGCTCGTCCTCTTCGACTGGCCGGAGAGCAGCCGGTACGTGCTCGGGGTCTTCTTCTCCCTGGCGCTGCTCTTCGACGGCCTCGGCCTGATCGCGATCGGCGTGGGCGGCCGGCGGATCGTCAGTATGGTGACGCCGGCGATGCCGGAGCCTTCGGAGCCGCCGGCGCAGGAGCCTTCGGAGCCGCCGGAACCGGGACCCTCAGAAAGCGCGCACGATCAGTCGAACAACTGACGTTGGCATACCCACCCGATCAGAAGATGGCCGATAAGTGTCGACTTCTGGTCAGTAGGCCGGTCCGCCCGCGCGGATTGCCAAGACTCGATCCGTGGCGAGAATCGAGCACGAGGGTGGGAACAGGACCGTGGATGCCCACGGAGGTGTGCCCGCCCGGTCACCGTCCTTCGAAGGAGTCTGGCGCTTCACCGCACCCGCGGTCGACGTCTCCGTCCCGCAGGCCCGGCACGCCGTACGCGACCTGTTGGTCCGCCAGGGAGTCCCAGTCCATGAGGAGATCATGGACGGCCTGCTGCTGATCGTCTCCGAGCTGGTCACCAACGCCGTGCGGCACGCGGCGCTGCTGTCGCCGGAGATAGCGGTGGAGGTCGCGATCGGCCCCGAGTGGATCCGGGTGTCCGTCGAGGACAACCACCCGTACCGCCCCAAAGCGCTGGAGGCGGACTACGGGCAGACCGGGGGGCGCGGACTGCTCCTGGTCCGGGAGATCGCCCAGGAGGCCGGCGGCGCCTGCGACGTCGAGCACACGGCGAGCGGCGGAAAGATCATCTGGGCGGCGCTGCCCCTGGCCCCGATGGCACCGGGGCCGGGGGGCGCACCCCAGGAGGCGGCGGTCACCAGCCCCCGGACGGACCCGTCAGCTCTCTGACGGCCGGACGCGCCGCGTCGAGCACCGTCATGAACCAGGCGGAGAACGGCGCGGCGGCGTGCCGCTCGGCCAGTTCGGCGGCGGTCACGAAGGCGGTGTCCTCGATCTCCTCCGGGTCGGGCCGCGGCTCGGCCTGCACGAGGCCGACGAAGAGGTGGTTGAACTCCTGCTCCACCAGGCCCGAGGCCGGGTCCGGGTGGTTGTAGCGGACGGTGCCCGCCTCGGCGAGCAGCGTCGGCGAGACGCCGAGCTCCTCGAAGGTCCGCCGCGCGGCCGCCGCGAACGGCGCCTCGCCCGGGTAGGGGTGGCCGCAGCAGGTGTTCGACCACACGCCGGGGGAGTGGTACTTGCCCAGCGCCCGGCGCTGGAGCAGCAGCCGGCCGGACTCGTCGAAGAGGAAGACGGAGAAGGCGCGGTGCAGCTGACCCGGCGCCTGGTGTGCGGCGAGCTTCTCCGCCGTGCCGATGGTCTTCCCGTCCTCGTCGACCAGTTCGAGCATGATCGGCGCCGGGGCTCCGGACGGCTGGACGCCGTTCGACGTGATCTCCGGCGAGATCTGAGCCACTGTGGCTGGTGTGGTCGGCATACCCGTCCTTCGCTTCGGTCCTCGGCCCGGTGGGGCCACCTCAGTCTGCCGTACAAAAGCGGCTTGTCCCCACTTCGGCGGCCGGACGTCGCCGCTCCCACCACACCGGAGTACACCGGCGCGGCGGGAGCGGAGGGAGGTCAGAGGGCCATCAGACCCCGAAAGCCGCCGGATAGACGAGCGTGCCCGAGGGGACGGGAGCGGAACCGTCCAGGACGAGCGCCATCATGACCTCGTCCGGAACCTCGAAACCTGGCTTGATTGCATACTCGGACGCCCGTACGAACCCGAACCGTGGGTAGTACTCCGCGTGCCCGAGGACCAGGACGAGCGGCTCGCCCCGGAGCCGCGCCGCGTCGAGCACCGCCCGGACGACGGCCTGCCCGGCCCCCGTCCGCTGGTGCTCCGGAGCCACCGAGACCGGCGCGAGCGCCGCCGCGGGAGCGCCGCCCACCCGGCAGCGCGTGATCAGGGCGTGCGCCGCGATCGTGCCGTCCGGGGCCTCCGCCACGTACGACAGACCGGGCAGCCAGGCGGCGGCGTCCAGCCGGAGGTTGTCGACCAGATCGGCCTCCGTCTCCGACGGTTCCTCCACCGAACCGAAGGCCGTCGACACGACCCGGCGCACCGCCGGGGCGTCCTCGGGCGCCTCCTCGCGGACGCGCCAGCGCGCATCGGCCGGCCGCAGGACGAAACCGGCGTAGCCGTAGTCGGTGCCGTGCTCGCGCCGCAGCGCGATCTCGGTACGTGCTCCGGCCACGGCCTCGGCCATGCCCGGCACGGTGGTGTCCGCCGCATCGGCGTGCGCGGCGAGCGGGACGTAGTACTCGTCCCAGTCGCTCTCCGGCTGCGGGACGGTGCCGAGGACGTGGTAGCCGGCCCCGACCGCCGCCGCCGCGTTCCCGGCGACCGTACGGAGGGTGTAGTGCTCCTCCCAGAAGGCGCGGGCCTCGGGGCCCGGCTCCCCGGTGGTCCACACGCACTCGGTGAGGACGAGGGTGCCGCCGGGCGCGAGCAGCCTGCGCCACTCGGCAAGCGCTCGGTCGAAGCCGAGCACGAAGACCGAGCTCTCGGCCCAGACCAGGTCGAAGGAGCCGTCGGGGAAGGGCAGTGCGCCCATGTCGGCGTCGAGGGTGTGGACCGAGCCGTCGAGCCCGCGCGCGGCGGCGGACTCCCGCAGCTCGGCGAGGAACGGCTCGTGGGTGTCGACGGCCGTCACCTCGGCGCCGGCCTCGGCGGCCAGGAGCAGCGCGGAGCGGCCGGGGCCGCAGCCCAGGTCGAGCACGCGCGGACGCTCCGGAAGCCGCCCCACGAGCGCGAGGAGCCGACGGGTGGTGGTGTCGGAGCCGGGGCCCTGCCGCGGAAGACCGTGGTGCAGGGCGAAGAAGGAGTCGTACAGAGCGTTGTCGGACAACGTGGGAAACCCTTGTGTGAGAGGGCCCCGGCCGACGACGTGACGTACCGGTGGGAAGACCGGGATCAGGTCAGCCGGTGACCCGGAAGCTGAAGCTGGACCGGGCGCTGCCGCACTGGGCAGCCTCCATCGCGACGGTCATCAACCTCAGCTCCTCTCCACACGGGTGCGTCCGAAAAGGCTAACAGGGCCGGGGCCCTCAGAGGCAGAGCTTGGCCTCGTGCTGTGCGTGGCCGGCCGGCTCCAGCTGGAAGGTGCAGTGCTCCACGTCGAAGTGGGAGCCCAGGCACCCCTGGAGGTCGTGCAGCATCTTCTCGTGCCCGACGGAGTCCAGCGCGCCCTGGTCCACGACCACGTGGGCGGAGAGGACCGGCATCCCGGAGGTGATCGTCCAGGCGTGCAGGTCGTGGACGTCCTCGACGCCCGGCAGGGCCAGTATGTGGGCCCGTACCTCCGCCATGTCGACGCCCTTGGGGGCCGCCTCCAGGAGCACGTCCAGGGTCTCGCGCAGCAGCTTGAGCGTGCGGGGCACGATCATCAGGCCGATGACGATCGAGGCGATCGGGTCGGCGTACTGCCAGCCCGTGGCCAGGATGATGCCGGCCGCGACGATCACGGTCACCGAGCCGAGCGCGTCCGCGAGGACCTCCAGATACGCCCCGCGCACGTTGAGGCTGTCCTTCTGGCCCCGGGCGAGGAGGGAGAGCGAGATCATGTTGGCCACCAGGCCGACCACGGCGAAGGCGATCGTGAGGCCGCCCTTGGTCTCGGCCGGCTCGATGAACCGCTGGATCGCCTCGTACAGCACGTAACCGCCGACGACGAGCAGCAGCAGACAGTTGGCGAGCGCCGCCAGGATCTCGGCCCGGGCGAATCCGAAGGTGCGGTTCCCGGAGGGGGGCCGGTTGGCGAAGTGGATCGCGAGCAGCGCCATCGCGAGCCCGACGGCGTCCGTCGCCATGTGGGCGGCGTCGGCGATCAGCGCGAGCGAGTCGGCGACCACACCGCCGATGATCTCGATCACCATCACGGAGAGCGTGATGCCGAGCGCGATCCGCAGTCGGTTCTTGTACGCGGCCCCCGCGGTGCCCGTGGGGGGCGCTCCGCCGTGACTGTGCCCGTGGTCGTGTCCAGCCCCCATGAGATGGCCTCCCGAATCGAGTCGTTCCGTCTGCCCCAAGTGGCAAGTGAACTACGGGTGGGGGGTATGTGCAACACGGTACTGAACACCGTTGTCATATGCTCTGACCTGCGATGATGCCATCAGGACCGGCCATGGCGGGAACCCGTCGGCAGGGCCCCGCGCGGCGGGCGCCGCCAGGGACCCCCCGGGCCGGACCACCACCCGTCCGGGCCGATCTCCCCAGGGCCCCTCGCACCCGTGAGGCCACCGGTGGGCCCGGGGGAGTCCGGCCCGCGAAGCCTCGGTGAACTCACGCTCCGTTCATCCGATAGCCTCAGCCGACGTGCCGCCGCCCGGCGCCGGGCCGCACCGCCGCGCCCCGGGCCGCCACGGCCCGCAGGCCCCTCGTCAGCTCCAAGGAGTGAGTTCGTCTGTCGACCGCCATCCTCACCGGCCCGCCGGCACCCGGATCCTCGCTCGACGCTGATCTGCGGTCGCTCGGCTTCGACGTCCGGGTCGCCACCGGCGCCGAGGAGACCGGCTCCCTGCTGGAGTCCGTCCCGGCGGGCGAGCGCGTCGCGCTCGTCGACCCCCGGTTCGTCGGCCACCTGCACGCCCTGCGCCTCGCCCTCACCGACCCCCGGTTCCCGGCCGCGGCCGCGCCCGGCGCGCTCACCGCGCAGAGCGAGGCCCGCCCCGCGCTGGCCCGCGCCCTGACCGCCGCGACCGCCGTGTCCGTGACCGTCGGGGCCGCCGGCACCGACGGCCCCGCCGACGACCTCACCGGCACGCTCGCCGACGCCCTCGACGCCGACGGCGTCGCCGTGCACCGGCCCCAGCTCGGCACCCTCGTCGCCACCGTGCCCACCGACGCCGAGGCCCGCCACGAGGCCCGCGCCGCCGTCGAGGCCGTCGACGAGGAGGCCGTACGCCTCCGCTCGGCCGTCAAGGCCCAGGACGGCTTCTTCACCACCTTCTGCATCAGCCCGTACTCGCGCTACCTCGCCCGCTGGTGCGCGCGCCGCGGCCTGACCCCCAACCAGGTCACCACCGCCTCGCTGCTCACCGCGCTGATCGCGGCCGGCTGCGCGGCCACCGGCGAGCGCGGCGGCTACATCGCCGCCGGCGTCCTCCTCCTCGTCTCCTTCGTCCTCGACTGCACCGACGGGCAGATCGCCCGCTACTCGCTGCAGTACTCGACGCTGGGCGCCTGGCTCGACGCGACCTTCGACCGCGCCAAGGAGTACGCCTTCTACGCGGGCCTCGCCCTCGGCGCCGCCCGCACGGGCGACGACGTGTGGGCCCTCGCGCTCGGCGCCATGATCCTCATGACCTGCCGGCACGTCGTGGACTTCTCGTTCTACGAGGCCACCTACGACGCCACGGCGAGCAAGAGCCCCTCCGCCGCCCTCTCCGGCCGCCTCGACAGTGTCGGCTGGACCCTCTGGGCCCGCCGGATAATCATCCTGCCGATCGGCGAGCGCTGGGCGATGATCGCCGTCCTCACCGCCGCCACCAGCCCCCGGATCGTCTTCTGGGCGCTGATCGTCGGCTGCGCCTTCGCCGCCTGCTACACCACCGCGGGCCGGGTCCTGCGCTCCGTGACCCGCAAGGCGAAGAGGACCGACAGGGCCGCCCAGGCCCTCGCCGACCTCGCCGACTCGGGCCTGGCGGCCCGGATCGCCGGCCGTCTCTTCGGCGGATTCGGACTCGGGCTGCTCCCCGGCTTCGTCCTCGCGTTCATCGCCACGGGCACGCTGCTCGCCGCCGTCATCGGCCGCCCCTTCGGGGACACGCAGACCGTCGTCGCCGCCGCCCTCTACGTGGTGTTCGCCGGCGTCGCCGTCCAGCGCCCCCTCAAGGGCGCCCTCGACTGGCTCGTCCCCCCGCTCTTCCGCGTCGCCGAGTACACCACCGTCCTCGTGCTCGCCGCCCGCTCCGACTCCGCGCACGCCCTCCCGGCGGCGTTCGGGCTGGTCGCGGCGGTCGCCTACCATCACTACGACACGGTCTACCGCATACGCGGTGGCACCGGCGCGCCGCCCACGTGGCTGGTGCGCGTCACCGGCGGACACGAGGGGCGCACGCTCCTCGTGGTCGCTCTCGCCGCCCTCCTGGCGGACCGCGGTGACGACTTCACCCTGGCACTGACCGCCCTCGCGGTCGCCGTCGCGCTCGTGTGGCTCGTGGAGTCCATCCGTTTCTGGGTCTCCTCCGGAGCACCCGCCGTTCACGACGAAGGAGAAACAGCATGATCGGCCTCGTACTGGCAGCCGGTGCCGGACGCCGTCTGCGCCCCTACACCGACACCCTTCCGAAGGCTCTCGTGCCTGTCGACGGCGAGACCACCATCCTGGACGGGACGCTGAAGAACTTCGCCGAGATCGGCCTCACCGAGGTCGCGATCGTCGTCGGCTACCGCAAGGAGGCCGTCTACGCCCGCAAGGAGGCCCTGGAGGCGAAGTACGGCCTCACCATCACCCTCGTCGACAACGACAAGGCCGAGGAGTGGAACAACGCCTACTCCCTGTGGTGCGCCCGTGAGGTCCTCAAGCGCGGTGTGATCCTCGCCAACGGCGACACCGTCCACCCGGTCTCCGTCGAGGAGACCCTCCTCGCCGCCCGCGGCAACGGCCAGAAGATCATCCTCGCCCTCGACACGGTGAAGAGCCTCGCCGACGAGGAGATGAAGGTCATCACCGCCGAGGGCAAGGGCGTCCAGCGCATCACCAAGCTGATGGACCCGGCCACCGCCACCGGCGAGTACATCGGCGTCACGCTGATCGAGGCCGAGGCCGCCGAGGAGCTTGCCGACGCCCTCAAGGCCACCTTCGAGCGCGACCCCGACCTCTACTACGAGGACGGCTACCAGGAGCTCGTCAACCGCGGCTTCACCGTCGACGTGGCCCCCATCGGCGACGTCAAGTGGGTCGAGATCGACAACCACGACGACCTCGCGAAGGGCCGTGAGATCGCGTGCCAGTACTGACCCGGCTGATCCCGTCGCCGGTCGTCGTCGACATCCGCCGAGGAGCGCTCGAGGACCTCTCCGCGCTCCTGGCGGACCAGCGGATCTCCAGCAACGGCAAGATCGCCGTCGCGATCAGCGGCGGCTCGGGCCTGAAACTGCGTGCCCAGTTCGCTCCTGAGCTTCCGGGTGCCGACTGGTACCCGGTCTCCGGCGGCACCATCGACGAGGCCGTGAAGCTCGCCGACGCGATGCGCGGCAAGCGGTACGACGCCGTCGTCGCCCTCGGCGGCGGCAAGATCATCGACGTGACGAAGTACGCGGCGGCCCGTGTCGGCCTGCCGCTGGTGGCCATCGCCACCAACCTCTCGCACGACGGCATCTGCTCGCCGGTGTCCACCCTGGACAACGACAACGGACGCGGCTCGTACGGTGTGCCGACCCCGATCGCGCTGGTCATCGACCTCGACGTGATCCGGGACGCCCCGGTGCGCTTCGTCCGCTCAGGCATCGGCGACGCGATCTCGAACCTCTCCGCCATCGCGGACTGGGAGCTCTCGCACCAGGAGACGGGCGAGCCCGTCGACGGTCTCGCGGCCGCCATGGCCCGCAGCGCCGGCGAGGCCGTGCTCCGCCACCCCGGCGGGGTGGGCGACGACGACTTCCTCGTCACGCTCTCCGAGGGCCTGGTGATGTCCGGCATCGCCATGTCCATCAGCGGTGACACGCGCCCCTCCTCGGGCGCCTGCCACGAGATCAGCCACGCCTTCGACCTGCTCTTCCCGACCCGGGCCGCGAGCCACGGCGAGCAGTGCGGTCTCGGTGCGGCCTTCGCCATGCACCTGCGCGGCGCCCACGACGGCTCCGCGCTCATGGTCGAGACGCTGCGCCGGCACGGGCTGCCCGTGCTGCCGGAGGAGATGGGCTTCAGCGTGGACGAGTTCGTCCAGGCGGTGTCCTTCGCCCCGCAGACCCGGCCGGGCCGGTTCACCATCCTGGAACACCTCGACCTGTCCGACGACGAGATCAGGGACGCGTACGCCGACTATGCAAAAGCCATCGGTAGCTGAGCTCCGACCGGTCGTCCACCCCCCGGGTGTGAAGGACCGGCGGAGCGGTGAGCACTGGGGCGGCCGCCTGTACATGCGGGAGATCTCGCTGCGGATCACCCGGCGGCTGGTGGCCACGAAGGTCACGCCCAACCAGCTGACCTACCTGATGACCGTCTTCGGCGTGCTCGCCGCTCCGGCCCTCCTGGTGCCGGGCATCACGGGCGCCGTCCTCGGCGTCGTGATGGTCCAGATGTACCTGCTGCTCGACTGCGTCGACGGCGAGGTGGCCCGCTGGAAGCAGCAGTTCTCGCTTCAGGGCGTGTGGCTGGACCGGGTCGGCGCGTACCTGTGCGACGCGGCGGTCCTCGTCGGCTTCGGCCTGCGCGCCTCCGACCTGTGGGGCCAGGGCCGGATCGACTGGCTGTGGGCCTTCCTCGGCACGCTCGCCGCGCTCGGCGCCATCCTGATCAAGGCCGAGACCGACCTCGTCGGTGTCGCCCGGCACCAGGGCGGACTCCCGCCGGTCAAGGAGGCGGCCTCCGAGCCGCGTTCCTCCGGCATGGCGCTGGCCCGCAGGGCCGCCGCCGCGCTCAAGTTCCACCGCCTGATCCTGGGGATCGAGGCCTCCTTCCTGATCCTGGTCCTCGCGATCGCGGACCAGATCCGGGGCGACCTCTTCTTCTCCCGGCTCGGTGTCGCCGTCCTCTGCGGCATCGCCCTGCTCCAGACCGTGCTGCACCTGGTGTCGATCCTGGTCTCCAGCAGGCTGAAGTGAGGCCCGCCGTGAGTTCTCCGCTCAAGGTGGGGGCCGTCGTCATCACGATGGGCAACCGCCCCGACGACCTGCGCGCGCTCATCGACTCGGTCGCCAAGCAGGAGGGCGACCGCATCGAGGTCGTCGTCGTCGGGCAGGGCACCCCGGTCACCGGGGTGCCCGGCTGGGTCCGCACCGTCGACCTGCCGGAGAACCTCGGCATCCCCGCCGGCCGCAACGTCGGCATCGAGGCCTTCGGGCCCGGCGGCACCGACGTCGACGTCCTGCTCTTCCTCGACGACGACGGGCTGCTCGCCCACACGGACACCGCCGAACTGGTCCGCCAGGCCTTCACGGCGGACCCGCGGCTCGGCATCATCAGCTTCCGCATCGCCGACCCCGAAACCGCGGTCACCCAGCGCCGGCACGTGCCGCGGCTGCGCTCCGCCGACCCGATGCGCTCATCGCGGGTGACGACCTTCCTCGGCGGCGCCAACGCCGTCCGCACCAAGGTCTTCGCCGAAGTGGGCGCGCTCCCGGGGGAGTTCTTCTACGCGCACGAGGAGACCGATCTCGCCTGGCGCGCGCTCGACGCCGACTGGATGATCGACTACCGTTCCGACATGGTGCTGTTGCACCCCACCACAGCGCCTTCCCGCCACGCCTCGTACCACTTCAACGTGGCCCGTAACCGAGTGTGGCTGGCACGTCGCAATCTGCCCGCACCCCTGGTGCCGGTGTATCTCGGCGTCTGGCTGCTGCTCACCCTGGCACGTCGGCCCTCGCTCTCCGCGCTCAAGGCGTGGTTCGGCGGTTTCCGCGAGGGGTGGACGACTCCCTGCGGGCCGCGCCGCCCGATGAGGTGGCGTACGGTGTGGCGCCTGACCCGGCTGGGTCGCCCCCCGGTCGTCTGACATCGTGGTACCCGACGTGCCGCGCATCTTGAACACGAAAGTTTCGACTGTGAGTGACACACACCAGGGCGGGGCGGTCGCGACGAGCGCGCCCCCGTCCGTCGACGAGGGCCTGGCCCCGGCCGAACTGGCCGCGAAGTACGGCCTCGCGGTCAGCGGCGCCCGGCCCGGGCTGTTCGAGTACGTACGCGAGCTGTGGAGCCGCCGCCACTTCATCCTGGCCTTCTCCTCGGCCAAGCTGACCGCCCAGTACAGCCAGGCCAAGCTGGGCCAGGTGTGGCAGGTGGCGACCCCGCTGCTCAACGCCCTGGTCTACTACCTGATCTTCGGGCTGATCCTGGACGCGGGACAGGGGATGACCAAGGAGGTCTACATTCCCTTCCTGGTCACCGGCATCTTCGTGTTCACCTTCACCCAGAGCTCGGTCATGGCCGGCGTCCGGGCGATCTCGGGCAACCTCGGACTCGTCCGGGCCCTGCACTTCCCGCGGGCCAGCCTCCCGATCTCCTTCTCGCTCCAGCAGCTCCAGCAGCTGCTGTTCTCGATGATCGTGCTCGTGGCGATCATCCTCTCCTTCGGCAGCTACCCCTCCCTCCGGTGGCTGCTGGTGATCCCGGCACTGTTCCTGCACTTCGTGTTCAACGTGGGACTCGCCATGATCGTGGCCAGGCTGGGCTCCAAGACGCCCGACCTCGCCCAGCTGATGCCGTTCATCATGCGGACCTGGATGTACGCGTCCGGCGTCATGTTCTCGATTCCGGTGATGCTCGCCGACAAGCCGGCCTGGATCGCCGACATCCTCATGTACAACCCGGCGGCGGTCTACATGGACCTGATCCGCTACGCCCTCATCGACGGCTACGGCGCGCAGAACCTGCCGGACCACGTCTGGATGACCGCCCTCGCCTGGGCCCTGGCCGTCGGCGCCGGCGGTTTCGTCTACTTCTGGAAGGCCGAGGAGAGGTACGGCCGTGGCTGACCCGAACCCGAGCAACGTCCCCACCGTCATCTGCGACGACGTCCACATCGTCTACCGGGTCAACACCGGCGGCGGAGGCAAGGGCAGCGCCACCGCGGCGCTCAGCCGGATCGTCGGCCGCGGCAAGGCCGAGGTCAACCGCGGCGTCCGCAAGGTCCACGCCGTCCGCGGCGTCACCTTCACCGCCTACCGGGGCGAGGCCATCGGCCTCATCGGCTCCAACGGCTCCGGCAAGTCCACGCTGCTGCGCGCCGTCGCCGGTCTGCTCCCCACCGAGAGCGGCAAGGTCTTCACCGACGGCCAGCCCTCGCTCCTCGGCGTCAACGCGGCCCTCATGAACGACCTGACGGGCGAGCGCAACGTGATCCTCGGCGGCCTCGCCATGGGCATGAGCCGCGAGGAGGTGCGCGAGCGGTACGAAGGCATCGTCGACTTCTCCGGCATCAACGAGAAGGGCGACTTCATCAGCCTGCCCATGCGCACGTACTCCTCCGGCATGGGCGCCCGCCTCCGCTTCGCCATCGCGGCGGCCAAGAACCACGACGTCCTCCTCATCGACGAGGCGCTCGCGACGGGTGACCGCAAGTTCCAGATCCGCTCCGAGGAGCGCATCCGCGAGCTGCGCAAGGAGGCCGGCACGGTCTTCCTGGTCAGCCACAGCAACAAGTCCATCCGGGACACCTGCGACCGGGTGCTCTGGCTGGAGAAGGGGCAGCTCCTGATGGACGGCCCCACGGACGAGGTCCTCAAGGCGTACGAGCGGGAGACCGCGCGCTGACGAGCATTCCGAAGCCGTACGGAGCCCCTGCCGGAGTCACCCGGTAGGGGCTCCTCCGCGCTCCCGTCGCCCGCCACCACCCGTGCCGGAAGGTGCTGCGCACCAGCCCCTTCTCTCCGCGCGTCGCGCTGCCACCCGGAATGTTCATGCGGTCAACATCGGGCAGGATGATCCCATGGCAGCGATCTCGGGGGGAAAGACGTACCACCACGGCGATCTGCGCAACGCGCTGATCTGCGCCGCCGTCCACCTGGCCGCCGACGGCGGTCCCGAGCGGGTCGTGCTGCGCGAGGCCGCCCGCCGGGTCGGCGTCTCGCCCACCGCCGCCTACCGGCACTTCGACGGACGCGGCGAACTGCTCCGCACCGTCAAGGTGCACGCCCAGCGCCTGCTCGCCGACTCCATGGAGCGGGCCGCCGCCCGCGAGCCCGGCGCCGACGACCCCTCGCTGGCCGCCGAGCGCAGGCTCGTCGCCCTCTGCCGGGGGTACGTCGGCTTCGCCGTGGACCAGCCCGGCCTCTACCGGGCCGCGTTCTGCGTCGCCCGCCCCGCCGGGGCCGAGGAGCCGTCCTCCGGGCCGCCGCAGGCCGAGCCCGAGATCCGCGCGTTCACCCTGCTCAGGGAGGCCCTTGAGGGCCTCGCCAAGGCCGGTGGCCCCCGGCCCGGCTTCCGGCCCGCAGCCGGTGCCGCAGCGTGGTCGGCCGTCCACGGACTGTCACTGCTGCTGCTCGACGGCCCGCTGCGGCGCCTTCCCGCACAGCGCAGGGACGACGTCGTCGAATCCACCCTGGCCATGGTGGTCTCCGGCACGCGTGTCCTCTGACCTCGGGTCCGTTTCGAACTCCCTTGCTGCGCGCGAGGGTTGGCGACCCGTACGGATGAAGTCCCGGATCCCCGCCACCCCGGAACGTCGACTGCCCTCGTACAACGTAAGCTGGACCGGTCTGTTTCGAGGCAAGTAGGGCGATACCCCACGGCCATCGGGTCGCCGGGTGACGGCCCGGCGGGCAGGAGTAGGCGGCGTGTCCGAAATAGGATGGATTGGATCGGCAGTGTAGAACGGGAGTCGTGACGGCCATGACGCAGAATCTCCAGCTCCACGAGGGTGTCGCCGTCCCCCCGTCGGGCAGCGCCCGGTGACGGGAACCCGGCAGGTGCGCCCCGACGCCTCCTCGCGCACCACACTCGGCAAGGCCGCGGACGAGAACTTCCCCGTGGCCCCCTTCTTCCTGCCCCGGGCCTGGCGCGACGACCTCATGGCCGTCTACGGCTTCGCCCGCCTCGTCGACGACATCGGCGACGGCGACCTCGCGCCCGGCGGCGCCGACGCCCGGCACCTCGGCCTCACCCCCGAGGAGGGAGAGGACCGGATCGCCCTCCTCGACGCCTTCGAGGCCGACCTCCGGCGCGTCTTCGACGGCACCCCCCGCCACCCGCTGCTGCTCGCGCTCCAGCCGACCGTCCGGCGGTGCGGCCTCGCCCCCGAGCCCTTCCTCGGACTGATCGCGGCCAACCGCCAGGACCAGCTGGTGCGCCGTTACGAGACGTACGACGACCTCCTCGCGTACTGCGAGCTCTCCGCGAACCCCGTCGGCCGCCTCGTCCTCGCCATCACCGGCACCGACACCCCCGAGCGGATCCGGCGCTCCGACGAGATCTGCACCGCCCTGCAGATCGTCGAGCACCTCCAGGACGTCGCCGAGGACCTCGGCCGCGACCGGATCTACCTGCCCGCCGAGGACCTCAAGCGCTTCCACGTCACCGAGGACGACCTCGCCCGGCCCACCGCGGGCGCCTCCGTGCGCGCCCTGATCGCCTTCGAGGCCGAGCGGGCTCGCGAACTGCTGCACGCGGGCACCCCGCTCGTCGGCAGCGTCCACGGCCGGCTCCGCCTCCTCCTCGCCGGATTCACCGCCGGCGGCCTCGCGGCGCTCGACGCGATCACCGCCGCCGGATTCGACGTCCTGCCCGGCCCGCCGGGGCCCACCAAGCCGAACCTGATGCGCCAGGCCGGAGCGGTTCTGCTCCGGGCGCGGAGAGAGGGGTGAGCGCCACCGTGGAGGGACAGTTCCAGCCGTCCGCACCGGTCCAGGCCGCCTACAGCTACTGCGAGGCCGTCACCGGTCAGCAGGCCCGTAACTTCGCGTACGGGATCAGGCTGCTGCCGGCCGAGAAGCGCCAGGCGATGTCCGCGCTGTACGCCTTCTCGCGGCGCGTCGACGACATCGGCGACGGCACGCTCGCGCCCGAGGCCAAGCGGGAGCGGCTCGAAGCCACCCGCGCGCTGCTCGACCGGGTCCGCAAGGGCGAGGTCGACGACGACGACACCGACCCCGTCGCGGTCGCCCTCGCCGACTCGGCCCGCCGCTTCCCGATCCCGCTCGGCGGTCTCGACGAGCTCATCGACGGCGTCCTCATGGACGTCCGCGGCGCGACCTACGAGAGCTGGGACGACCTCAAGATCTACTGCCGCTGCGTCGCCGGCGCGATCGGCCGGCTCTCGCTCGGCGTCTTCGGCACCCAGCCCGGCGCCCAGGGGGCCGACCGGGCCGGCGAGTACGCCGACACCCTGGGGCTCGCGCTCCAACTCACCAACATCCTCAGGGACGTCCGCGAGGACGCCTTGAACGGGCGCACCTACCTGCCCGCCGACGACCTCGCCAAGTTCGGCTGCGGGGAAGGCTTCGGCAGCGAGACCCCGCCCCCCGGCGCCGACTTCGCCGGGCTCGTCCACTTCGAAGTCCGGCGCGCCCGCGCCCTGTTCGCCGAGGGCTACCGGCTGCTGCCGATGCTCGACCGGCGCAGCGGGGCGTGCGTCGCCGCCATGGCGGGCATCTACCGGCGGCTGCTCGACCGCATCGAGCGCGACCCCGAGGCCGTGCTCCGCGGCCGGGTCTCGCTGCCCGGCCGGGAGAAGGCGTACGTCGCCGTGCGCGGCCTCTCCGGGCTCGACACCCGTCACATCGCCCGACGCACCGTCAGGAGGCGTGCCTGATGCACCCGTACGCCCCCCTCCGCCGGGCAACCCGGAGCGCCGCCCCGGCGTCCCTGCCTGCGGCACCCCTGCCGACCGGCCCGAACCGAACGGAGGCCGTGTGACGACCGACGGAACCGAGCGGAACCCCCTGCAGCCCCACGCCGTCGTCGTCGGCGGCGGGCTCGCCGGGATCACGGCCGCGCTCCAGCTCGCCGACGCCGGCGTCCGCGTCACCCTGCTCGAAGGCCGGCCGCGCCTCGGCGGCCTCGCGTTCTCCTTCCGCCGCGGCGACCTCACCGTCGACAACGGCCAGCACGTGTACCTGCGCTGCTGCACCGCATACCGCTGGTTCCTCGACCGGATCGACGGCGCCCGGCTCGCCCCGCTCCAGGACCGCCTCGACGTCCCCGTCCTCGACGTCGCGCACCCCCGCGGCCCCCGGCTCGGCCGGATCCGCCGCGACAACCTCCCCGTGCCGCTGCACCTCGCGCGCAGCCTCGCCACGTACCCCCACCTCTCCCTCGCCGAGCGGGCCTCCGTCGGCCGGGCCGCGCTCGCCCTCAAGAAGCTCGACCCCGCCGACCCGGCGCTCGACGGCATCGACTTCGCCACCTGGCTCGGCCGCCACGGACAGTCCCCGCGGACCGTCGAGGCCCTCTGGGACCTGGTCGGCATCCCCACCCTCAACGCCCCCGCCCCGCAGGCCTCCATGGGGCTCGCGGCGATGGTCTTCAAGACCGGTCTCCTCTCCGAGCCCGGCGCCGCCGACATCGGCTGGGCCCACGTCCCGCTCGGCGAACTCCACGACACCAGGCCCGCGAAGGAGCTCGACGGCCTCGGCGTCCGCACCCTGCTGCGCACCAAGGCCGAGCGGATCTCCCGTACCGGCGACGGGCGTTGGTCCGTCGAGGTGCCGGGGGAGACCATCGACGCCGACACCGTCGTCCTCGCCGTACCGCAGCACGAGACGCACGGCCTGCTGCCCGAAGGCGCCCTCGACGACCCCGACCGGCTCCTCGACATCGACACCGCGCCCATCCTCAACCTGCACGTCGTCTACGACCGCAAGGTGCTGAAGCGGCCGTTCTTCACCGCGCTCGGCTCCCCGGTGCAGTGGGTCTTCGACCGCACCGACTCCTCGGGGCTCCAGGGCGGCGGCCAGTACCTCGCCGTCTCCCAGTCCGCCGCCGGGGACGAGATCGACGAGCCCGTGGCCGCCCTGCGCGAGCGCTACCTCCCGGAGCTGGAGCGGCTGCTGCCCGCCGCCCGAGGCGCCGGGATCCGCGACTTCTTCGTCACCAGGGAGCGGACGGCGACGTTCGCCCCTTCCCCGGGCGTCGGCCGGCTCCGCCCCGGCGCCCGCACCCGGGTCCCCGGCCTCTACCTGGCCGGATCCTGGACCGCCACCGGCTGGCCCGCGACCATGGAGGGCGCCGTCCGCAGCGGTTTCAGCGCAGCGGGCGCCGCGCTCTCCACCCTCGGCCGCCGTCATGACCATCCGCTGCAGGAGGCGGCATGACTGTGAGTACCGGAACTAGAGGAGAGACCGTGCCGACTGTGCCGCCGGGTAATCCGGCCGTCGACACCGCGGACGTGTCCGCACTGCTGGAACGGGGGCGGACCCTGTCCACCCCCGTACTGCGGGCGGCCGTCGACCGCCTCGCAGCGCCCATGGACACCGTGGCCGCCTACCACTTCGGCTGGATCGACGCCCACGGCAACCCCGCCGACGGCGACGGGGGCAAGGCGATCCGCCCCGCGCTCGCGCTGCTGTCGGCCGAGGCCGCGGGCGCCGCGCCCGAGGTCGGCGTCCCCGGCGCCGTCGCCGTGGAGCTCGTCCACAACTTCTCGCTGCTCCACGACGACCTGATGGACGGCGACGAGCAGCGCCGCCACCGCGACACCGTGTGGAAGGTGCACGGCCCCGCCCAGGCCATCCTCGTCGGCGATGCCCTCTTCGCCCTCGCCAACGAGCTGCTGCTCGAACTCGGCACCGTCGAGGCAGGCCGGGCCACCCGCCGGCTGACCACGGCCACCCGGAAGCTCATCGACGGGCAGGCCCAGGACATCTCGTACGAGCACCGCGAGCGGGTCACCGTCGAGGAGTGCCTGGAGATGGAGGGCAACAAGACGGGCGCCCTGCTCGCCTGCGCCGTCTCCATCGGCGCCGTCCTCGGCGGCGCCGACGACCGCACCGCCGACAAGCTGGAGGAGTACGGCTACCACCTCGGCCTCGCCTTCCAGGCCGTCGACGACCTCCTCGGCATCTGGGGCGACCCGGAGGCCACCGGCAAGCAGACTTGGAGCGACCTGCGCCAGCGCAAGAAGTCGCTGCCGGTCGTCGCGGCCCTCGCCGCGGGCGGAACCGCCTCGGAGCGGCTCGGCGAACTCCTCGCCGAGGACGCCAAGTCGAACGACTTCGACAGCTTCTCCGAGGAGGAGTTCGCCTTCCGGGCCGCCCTCATCGAGGAGGCCGGAGGCCGTGAGTGGACCTCCCAGGAGGCCCGCCGCCAGCACGCCGTCGCGATCGCGGCCCTGCACGAGGTGGACATGCCCGCCCGCGTGCGGGAGCAGCTCACCGCGCTGGCCGATTTCGTGGTCGTACGGAAGAGATGATCACCATCACCCTGATATGAGTTCGCGGTCGCCGGCCGGTGCCTTCCGGCGCCGGCCGACGGCAGACCCGTAGAAGCAGAAGAAACCGACTGCGCAAAGGGGAAGCCATGACAGCGACGACCGACGGAAGCGCCGGGGCCGTGGGCCCCCGGGCGGCCGCGGCCAGCACGACGCACGACACCGACGCCTCGGCGCCGGACCTCGACGGGAGCGCCGCCCGGGCCGCGGAACGCGCCGTCGAGCACCTGCTCGCCCGCCAGGACCCGGCGGGCTGGTGGAAGGGCGACCTGGAGACCAACGTCACCATGGACGCCGAGGACCTGCTCCTCCGCCAGTTCCTGGGCATCCTCGACGCCGACACCCTCCGGGCCGCGGCCCTCCACATCCGCCGCGAACAACGGGAGGACGGCGCCTGGGCCACCTTCTACGGCGGACCGGGCGAGGTCTCCGCCACCGTCGAGGCCTATGTGGCGCTGCGGCTCGCCGGGGACGCGCCCGAGGCCCCGCACATGGCCCGCGCCTCCGCCTGGGTCCGCGCCCGGGGCGGGATCGCCGCCGCCCGGGTCTTCACCCGGATCTGGCTGGCCCTCTTCGGCTGGTGGCGCTGGGAGGACCTGCCACAGCTGCCCCCCGAGCTGCTCTTCCTGCCGAAGTGGTTCCCGCTCAACATCTACGACTTCGGCTGCTGGGCCCGGCAGACGATCGTGCCGCTGACCGTCGTCTCCGCGAAGCGCCCGGTCCGCCCCGCGCCCTTCCCGCTCGACGAGCTCCACACCGATCCGGCGCGCCCGAACCCGCCCCGGCCCCTCGCCCCGGCCACCGGCTGGGACGGGATCTTCCAGCGGCTCGACAAGGCGCTGCACGTCTACCACCGGGTCGCCCCCCGCGCGCTGCGCGGGACCGCCATGAACGTGGCCGCGCGGTGGATCGTCGAGCGCCAGGAGAACGACGGCTGCTGGGGCGGCATCCAGCCCCCCGCCGTCTACTCGGTCATCGCCCTGCACCTCCTCGGTTACGACCTCCGGCACCCGGTCATGCGCGCGGGCCTCGACTCCCTCGACCGCTTCGCGGTCTGGCGCGAGGACGGCTCCCGGATGATCGAGGCCTGCCAGTCCCCGGTCTGGGATACCTGCCTCGCCACCATCGCGCTCGCCGACGCCGGGCTCCGCCCCGACCACCCGGCCCTGGTGAAGGCCGTCGACTGGATGCTGGACGAGGAGATCACCAAGGAGGGCGACTGGGCGGTGCGCCGTCCCGGACTCCCGCCGGGCGGCTGGGCGTTCGAGTTCCACAACGACAACTACCCCGACATCGACGACACCGCCGAGGTCCTCCTCGCCCTGCGCCGGGTCGACCACCCCGACCCCGCCCGGGTGGAGGCGGCCATCGCCCGGGGCGCGCGCTGGACTCTCGGCATGCAGTCGCGCAACGGCGCCTGGGGAGCCTTCGACGCCGACAACACCAGCGCCTTGCCCAACAAGCTGCCGTTCTGCGACTTCGGCGAGGTGATCGACCCGCCGTCCGCCGACGTCACCGCCCATGTGGTGGAGATGCTCGCCTACGAGGGGCAGGCCCGGAATCCCCGTACGCGGCGGGGAATCGAGTGGCTCCTCGCCGAACAGGAGCCGAACGGCGCCTGGTTCGGCCGCTGGGGCGTCAACCACGTCTACGGGACGGGGTCGGTGGTCCCGGCCCTCACCGCCGCGGGGCTGCCCGGCTCCCACCCGGCGATCCGCCGGGCCGTCGCCTGGCTGGGCTCCACGCAGAACGAGGACGGGGGCTGGGGCGAGGACCTCCGCTCGTACGAGGACGAGCAGTGGATCGGACGCGGCGCCTCCACCGCCTCCCAGACCGCGTGGGCGCTCATCGCCCTCCTCGCGGCCGGCGACCGCGAATCCGAGCCCGTCCGGCGGGGCGTCGCCTGGCTCACGGAGACGCAGCGTGAGGACGGCTCCTGGGACGAGCCGTACTTCACGGGCACCGGCTTCCCCTGGGACTTCTCCATCAACTACCACCTCTACCGGCAGGTGTTCCCGCTCACGGCCCTCGGGCGGTACGTGTACGGGGATCCCTCCCCCCAGGCGGCCCGTGCCGCCCGCTCCGCCCACGCGGTCCGCTCCTCCCGGTCGACGGCCGGGGAGGGCTGATGGGCCGCGAGCCGGGCCCGCGACCCGGCGACGCACCGCCCCTGCTGATCGCCTGTGCGCTCGGCATCGAGCGGTTCGCCCTGCGCAGCGGGGACCGGGGCGGCGCTCCGGGCCCCGTGACCGTGGTGCGTACGGGCATGGGACCCGCCCACGCCCGCCGGACCGTGTCCCGGGTGCTCGGCGAGGAGCGGTGGGCGGACGCCGCCGTCATCGCCTCCGGCTTCTGCGCGGGGCTCGCCCCGGGCATGCACCCGGGGGACCTGATCGTCGCCGAGGAGACCCGGGGCTCCGACGGCACGACCCAGTGCGTCGGCACCGAGCTCCTGGTGAAGGCGCTGGCCAGGGCGGTGCCCGGGCGGACCGTCCACACCGGCCCGCTGACCGGCTCCGACCACGTCGTGCGCGGCCCCGAGCGGGCCGCGCTGCGGGCCACCGGCGCGATCGCCGTCGACATGGAGTCCGCGGCGACCCTGGGCACCGCGCGAGAGACCGGCCGGCTCGGGACGGGGCCGGACGCCCGCCCGGTTGCGGCCGTCCGGGTGGTCGTGGACGCTCCAGAACATGAACTGGTCCGGATCGGCACGGTACGCGGGGGAATATCGGCCTTCCGTGTTCTCCGTGCCGTCCTTCCCGCATTCTTCGAATGGCACCGTTCTTTGCTGCTCCCCAGGAGGTGAGCGAGTTATGGCCATGCCGCTCCGTCAGTCCATCAGGGTCGGGACCTACCTCTTCGAACAGAAGCTCCGCAAGCGGGACAAGTTCCCGCTGATCGTCGAGCTGGAGCCGCTCTACGCCTGCAACCTCGCGTGCGAGGGCTGCGGAAAGATCCAGCACCCGGCGGGTGTCCTCAAGCAGCGCATGCCGGTGGCGCAGGCCGTCGGCGCGGTCCTGGAGTCCGGCGCGCCCATGGTGTCGATCGCGGGCGGCGAGCCCCTGATGCACCCTCAGATCGACGAGATCGTGCGCCAGTTGGTGGCCAGGAGGAAGTACGTCTTCCTGTGCACCAACGCGATGCTGCTCCGCAAGAAGCTGGACAAGTTCACGCCCTCGCCGTACTTCGCCTTCGCCGTGCACATCGACGGCCTGCGCGAGCGGCACGACGAATCCGTCGCCAAGGAGGGCGTGTTCGACGAGGCGGTGGCGGCCATCAAGGAGGCCAAGCGGCGCGGCTTCCGCGTCACCACCAATTCGACCTTCTTCAACACCGACACCCCGCAGACCATCATCGAGGTGCTCAATTTCCTCAACGACGACCTCCAGGTCGACGAAATGATGATCTCGCCCGCCTACGCCTACGAGAAGGCCCCCGACCAGGAGCACTTCCTCGGCGTCGAGCAGACCCGCGAACTCTTCAAGAAGGCCTTCGCGGGCGGAAACCGGCGCCGCTGGCGCCTCAACCACTCGCCGCTCTTCCTGGACTTCCTCGAAGGAAAGGCCGATTTCCCCTGCACGGCCTGGGCCATTCCGAACTACTCGCTCTTCGGCTGGCAGCGCCCCTGCTATCTGATGAGCGACGGATACGTCCCCACGTACCGCGAACTCGTCGAGGAAACCGACTGGGACAAGTACGGCCGCGGAAAGGACCCGCGCTGCGCCAATTGCATGGCGCACTGCGGCTACGAACCCACCGCCGTCCTCGCCACCATGGGGTCCCTCAAGGAGTCCCTGCGCGCGATCAGGGAGACCGTCTCCGGGAACAGCGCGTGAGAGCGGGGAAGGAGGGCGGGCGATGAGCGGGGAGTTCGATCTGCGGGCACTGCTCGCCGAGCGCGGCGGCGAGCGGTACGAGCTGCACGCCAAGTACCTCAACCACCAGCTGCCGCGCATGCTCCACACCATCGGCTTCGACAAGGTGTACGAGCGGGCAGAGGGCGCCCACTTCTGGGACGCCGACGGCGTCGACCACCTCGACATGCTCGCCGGCTTCGGCGTGATGGGCCTCGGACGGCACCACCCCGTCGTCCGCAAGGCCCTCCACGACGTCCTGGACTCCCAGCTCGCCGACCTCACCCGCTTCGACTGCCAGCCCCTGCCGGGGCTGCTCGCCGAGCGGCTGCTCGCCCACAGCCCGCACCTCGACCGGGTCTTCTTCGGCAACAGCGGCACCGAGGCCGTGGAGACCGCCCTCAAATTCGCCCGGTACGCCACCGGGCGGCCCAGGGTCCTCTACTGCGCCCACGCCTTCCACGGGCTCACCACCGGCTCGCTCTCCGTCAACGGCGAGGAGGGCTTCCGGCAGGGCTTCGACCCGCTCCTGCCGGACACCGCGATCGCCCTCGGCGACCTCGAAGCCCTGGAGCGGGAGCTGCGCCGGGGCGACGTGGCCGCCTTCGTCGTGGAGCCGATCCAGGGCAAGGGCGTCCACGAGGCGCCGCCCGGCTTCCTGCGCGCCGCGCAGGAGCTGCTGCACCGGCACGGAGTGCTGCTGATCGCGGACGAGGTGCAGACCGGCCTCGGCAGGACCGGCGACTTCTACGCGTACCAGCACGAGCCGGGGGTCGAGCCGGACCTGGTCTGCGTCGCCAAGGCGCTCTCCGGCGGCTACGTGCCGGTCGGTGCCACCCTCGGCAAGGACTGGATCTTCAAGAAGGTCTACTCGTCGATGGACCGGGTCCTGGTCCACTCGGCGAGCTTCGGATCGAACGCGCAGGCCATGGCGGCCGGGCTCGCCGTCCTCGCCGTCATGGAGGACGAGGGGACGGTCGCGCACGCGCGCCGGATCGGCGACCTGCTCTCCGGGCGCCTGAAGGAGCTCGTGCCCCGGTACGAGCTGCTGCACGAGATCCGGGGGCGCGGGCTGATGATCGGGATCGAGTTCGGCCGCCCGTCCTCGCTGGGGCTGCGCGGACGCTGGACCATGCTCCAGGCGGCCCGCAAGGGTCTCTTCGCCCAGATGGTCGTCGTGCCCCTGCTCCAGCGGCACCGGATCCTCACCCAGGTCTCCGGTGACCATCTGGAGGTGATCAAGCTGATCCCGCCGCTGATCATCGACGAGGCGGACGTGGACCGGTTCGTCACCGCCTTCACGGCGGTCATGGACGAGGCCCACGGCGGCGGCGGGCTGATGTGGGACTTCGGGAAGACACTGGTGAAGCAGGCCGTGGCACAGCGCTGAGCCGGACGGGTCCGAGGTCTTCGCGCCGGGCTTCGACGGGGTTTGCCTCTGAGGCAAGAAACTTGCCTCAGAGGCACGATCCTGGCGCAATGGACGCATGGACCACGTCCCCGGGGAGATCTCCCCGGACCCCGCCACCCCCGACGTCCTGCCCGACGTCGCCCCGCAGCTGCGGGCCCTGCGCCGCCGCCGGGGACTCACCCTGGAGGCCGCCGCCCAGCGGGCCGGCCTCTCGCCGGCCCACCTCTCCCGACTGGAGACGGGGAACCGGCAGCCGTCGCTCCCCATGCTGCTCGCCCTCGCCCGTATCTACGGTACGACGGTCTCCGAGCTCCTCGGCGAGACACCGCCCGAGCGCGACCCCGTCGTCCGCGCCGGCCGCTCCGAGCCCGTCGAGGCCGACGGCTGGATCTACCGGCAGGCCGGCGGCGCCGGGCGGGCGCTCCAGTGCCTGCGCGTCCACGTGCCGTACGCCACCCGGGCCGACATCGTGCGGGTCCACCCCGGCGAGGAGTGGATCCACGTCCTGGAGGGGCGGGTGCGGCTCGCGCTCGGCGAGGCCGTCCACGTCCTCGATCCGGGGGACAGCGCGCACTTCGACTCGTTCACCCCGCACCGCATCGGCGCCGCCACCCCCGGCGGGGCCGAGCTGCTCTTCGTCCACACCCTGATGCAGAGTCCCGTCGCCGAGCTGTGCCTCGGCGACGGAACCCCGCACCGGCGTTGACCGCCGTACCCCTCCGTCAGAAAAGGACCGAGATGTCCGAGAAGTCACGACCTGTCACCGGCGAAGAGCGCGGGGAAGGCAAGTTCCCCAAGGGCCTGGTCCTCCGCCTCTTCGCGTACCTGATCGCCGGACACCTCTTCGCCGGCTTCCTCTACCTGCTCTTCATGCTCGGCGGGCAGAACCAGTAGGCGGGACTACGCCTCGACGAGGAAGTGCTCCCGCAGCCGCTCGCGGGTCTCCGGGGCCAGCTTGAGCCCCTCCGTGAGGTAGGTCTCCACCGAGCCCCAGGTCGCGTCGATCGTCTCGAACGCGGCCCGCAGATACTCCACCCGCGCGTCGAAGAGCGGGCTCAGCAGCTCCATCACCTCGGGCGACATCGCGTCCGCGGAGGTGGAGCTGCGGCGCACCTTGTAGCGGCGGTGCGGGTCGTTCGACTTCACGTAGTCGGCCTCGATCGCCTCGCGCTCGACGCCGAGGGCGAGCAGGGTGATCGCGATGGAGAGGCCGGCGCGGTCCTTGCCCGCCGCGCAGTGCATCAGGGCCGGGACGCTCTCCTCCGCCATGGAGTGCAGGATCCGGCTGTGCTCCGAGGTCCGCTCGACCACCATCTTCCGGTACGAGTCGGACATTCGGGCCGCCGCCTTGCCGTTGCCCAGGATCTCGCGCAGCTGCTCGATCTCGCCCTCGCGTACCAGCTTCCAGAACTCCTTGCCGTCGGCCGGGTCGTTGAGGGGGATGTTCACGTTCCGTACGCCGGGGAGCTCCACGTCCGCCCCCTCGACCCTGCGGTCGGCCTCGTTGCGGAAGTCGAAGACGGTGTGCAGGCCGAGCGAGGCGAGGAAGGCGGCGTCCGCCTCGGTGGCGTGGGCGAGGTGGCCGCTGCGGAAGAGGCGGCCGGGTCGCACGGCGCGCCCGTCCGTCGTCGGCAGGCCGCCCACGTCCCGGAAGTTGCGGACCTCGGCCAGCTCGGGTTCGTTCGCTTCGGTGGGCGGGACCTGCGGCAGCTGCTGCGTCACGGATGCTCCTGGGGGTCGTCGTTCGGGGGCCCGATGCGCGATCGGTTCCTAGGACAATCATCCAGGTGGGAGGGGTTCCGCGCACCCCCTCGGACGGGAATGGGCGATCTGTCCGATATAGGGCGTTAGGTAGAACGCGCCCTGTTTGCAGGCGAGATGGGCGGGGCCGCGTGAGCAGGGTCATAGAAGTGACGGATCGTGGCCGAGGGCCCCGGGCAATTGCCGTACGGAAAAAGGAAATCGAAGGACCGTCATCGACGGAGGGTGACCGGAATTCCGCCCGGAATGCGGCCCGCGTAATGCCGGGGGAAATCTGCGGCTTGTTCGCTCCGACCCCGCTCGTCTAGCGTCACCGTCAATCCGGTCGGACCGCCGAATCCTGCCACCGTCCGGAATCCGCACTCATCCCATGCGTGGCAGGAGCGGGGGACCCAGGAAGTACGCCGGTCCCGCGACACAGGACGGCTCGGGGTGAAGCCGCGTGAGAACGCGGCCGGGCATCTCCAGTCCGAACCCGACAGCTCACCTCGTAGGCGCCGGAGAGGAATTCGCCATGCCCGCGAAGGGTAAGCACCGCCGTCCCAGGAACAACCCCCTCACCCGTGGACTCGTCGCCGCCGGTACCGGAGGCGCCGTCGTCGCGCTTCCGCTCCTCGGCGCCACCGGGGCCCACGCCGCCGAGCAGGCCGCCCCGGCCGCCGTCCCCGCCCAGGCCGTCGTCGCCGCCGCCCAGGTGAAGGCGCCCGCCGCCCTCCAGGCCGCGCCGACCGCCGCCGCGAAGGCCGCGCCGAAGACGTACTCCGTCGTCAGCGGCGACTACCTGTCGAAGATCGCCACCGAGCACCACCTCGCGGGCGGCTGGCAGAAGCTGTACGCGGACAACCGCCAGGTCGTCGGCGAGAACCCCTCGCTGATCCTGCCCGGCATGAAGCTCACCCTCGGCGCCAAGAGCACCGCGACCGCCGCCGCCCCGAAGAGCGCGCCCAAGGCCGCCGCTCCCCAGCGCACCGCGCCGAAGGCCGCCGCCCCCGAGAGCACGAAGAGCTCCGGGAAGAACGGCGACACCCAGCGCGCCTCGCGCAGCAGCGAGCGCTCCTCCGCCCCGGCCGCCGCCACCTCGGAGACCTCCGCCTCGCAGTCGCAGGCCTCGCAGTCGTCGGGCTCCTCGGCCTCCGCGTCCGGCTGGGTCGCGCCCGTCACCGGCGGCTTCTCCACCCCGTACCGCGCCTCCGGCTCCATGTGGTCCTCCGGCTACCACACCGGTGTCGACTTCATCGCCTCCTCCGGCACCACCGTCCGCGCCGTCGGCGCCGGCACGGTCGTCTCCGCCGGCTGGAGCGGCGCCTACGGCAACGAGGTCGTCATCCAGCACGCCGACGGCAACTACTCGCAGTACGCGCACCTCTCCTCCCTCTCCGTCTCGTCCGGCCAGACCGTCAGCGGCGGCCAGCAGATCGGCCTCTCCGGCTCGACCGGCAACTCCACCGGCCCGCACCTGCACTTCGAGATCCGCACCTCCCCGAGCTACGGCTCCGACGTCGACCCGCTGGCCTACCTCCGCCAGCACGGCGTCTCCGTCTGACACGGACGCATTTCGACGGCCCGGCACGTATGTGCCGGGCCGTCGCCGTATTCCGTCTTGGGAGAATCTTTATCGGTGGCATATGTCACCCGCCGTCAACCCCTCCTTACGGTCGCGTAGGTCACATCCCAAAGGGAAGGATGTGCTCCCGTGGCAGACGATTCGAGATCAAGAGACAAGAACGCATTCGGGTCGTACGCGGCGATCGGTGACAGCTTCACCGAGGGCGTCGGAGACCCCGGGCCCGACGGGACGTACGTCGGCTGGGCGGACCGCTTCGCGGTCCTGCTCGCCGACCAGCTGCCGGAGCACGACGACTTCCGCTACGCCAACCTGGCCGTACGCGGGCGACTGCTCGACCAGATCGTGGCGGAACAGGTCCCCCGGGCGAAGGAACTCGCCCCCGACCTGGTGACCTTCTGTGCGGGCGGCAACGACATCATCCGGCCCGGCACGGACCCCGACGACGTGGCCGAGCGCTTCGAGCGCGCCGTCGCGGACCTGACCTCCGCCGTCGGCACCGTCATGGTGACCACCGGCTTCGACACCCGTGACATCCCCGTGCTCCGGCACCTGCGCGGGAAGATCGCCACCTACACGGCCCACGTCCGGTCCATCGCGGACCGCTACGACTGCCCGGTCCTCGACCTGTGGTCCCTCAAGTCCGTGCAGGACCTGCGGGCCTGGGACGACGACCGGCTGCACCTCTCGCCCGACGGCCACACCCGCGTCGCCCTGCGCGCCGCCCAGGTCCTCGGCCTGCCGGTGCCCGCCGACCCGGACCAGCCGTGGCCGCCGCGCCCGCCGCGCGGCACGCTCGAGGTGCGCCGCGACGACATCCACTGGGCCAAGGAGTACCTCGTGCCCTGGATCGGGCGCAGGCTGCGGGGCGAGAGCTCGGGCGACCACGTCGAGGCCAAGCGCCCCGACCTCATGCCCCTGTAGGACCGCCGGGGGCGACGACGCCGGCCGGGATCCGCTCCAGGACCCCGCCGGCGAACACGTCGTACAGCGGCAGCGTCTCCAGGTGGACGTAGCCGATGTGACAGTCGCAGACGCCGAGGGGGCAGGCCCGGGGCCGCAGGGCGGCGCGGTACGAACCGTCGTACAGGTTGCCCAGCTCCGCCTTGACGAAGTGGCAGCGCCGTACGGTCCCCTCGCCGTCCACCGAGATCACCGACTCGCCCGTACGGCACGGCAGCCCCGCCGAGGGGTGCGGCCGTCGGCTGTACGGGAAGAGCGGATCGATCTCCGTCCACTCCCCGGCCTCCGCGTCCGTGTACGTGTGCCCCTCGGCCGCGTTCACCCAGAGGTAGACGTGCGGCGGCAGGGCGGCGCGCAGCCGCCGGGCGTCGTCCCGGTGCTCGGGCAGGCCGACCACGCCGACACTGAACCGGATGCCCCGGTCCGCCAGCTCGCGGCACTTGCCGAGGAACCGCTCGTACGGCGTCTGGCCCGGGTGGTACGTGCACCAGAGGGCGACGGTCTCCGGGTCCGCCTCCGCCAGCCAGTCCGTCCGGCAGCTCAGATTCGTCTGGATCGCCACCCGCTCGACGTGCGGCAGCCGCGACAGGTCGACGAGCGCCCGCCGGTACCAGGAGCGCACCAGCCCCTCGCCCCACGGGGTGAACAGGATCCGCAGCCGGTCGCCGGTCTGTGCGGCGGCCCACCCCGTGAACCGGTCGAGCGCGGCCCGGTCCGCGCGCAGCTGCTCGCGGCTGTCCCGCCGCTTGGCGAAGGGACAGTAGGGGCAGTCGAAGTCGCAGGAGGAGAGCGGGCCGCGGTAGAGCAGCGTCAGATCCATGCCCGCCCCTACTTCGGCTCATACGCGGCCATGGCGGCCCGCACTCCGGGCGAGAACAGCTCCGGGCCGAGCCCGTCCGAGTACGCGAGCCCCTCCGGCGAGAGCCGGAGCAGCCCCGCCGGGGCGTCCGCGTCGAGCCAGCCGAGGGCCTCGAACCGGCCCAGCTCCACGGGGAAGTCCGCGAACGGCGAGGAGCCGAACCGCTCCTCGTAGCCGGCGACCGGCATGCCCTCCGCCTGGAGCAGCGACTGGAGCAGATGGCGGCGGCGGGCCTCCTCCGCGTCGACCCACCGGCCCACCTCGACGCGCGAGAAGTCCTCGGTCTCCGTGTAGGCGTCGATGATCGAGCGGATCTCCCGCATGTCGACGGCGTAGTCGAAGGAGTAGTGCAGCGCCGAGGTGTACGAGCGGGCCCCGCAGCCCAGGCCGATCATCCCGTCCGTCTGGCACGCGTAGTCGTCCGGGCCGAGGGGAGCGGCGTCCGTCCGCCGGAACATCCGCATCGACACCTGCTCGTAGCCGTGCGCGCGGAGGTGGTCCCGGCCGTACCGGTAGAGGCGCAGCCGCTGCTCGTCCCACGCGCGGTCGGCGGCGGGGGAGATCCGGCCGAGGCCGGTGAGCGGCCGGACGTACAGCGGGTAGAGGTACAGCTCCTCGGGGCGCCAGGCGAGCGCCGCGTCGAGCGAGGAGCGCCAGGACTCCTCGGTCTGGCCGTCGATCCCGTAGATGAGGTCGATGTTGAGGACGGGCACGCCGGTGTCCCGGATCCTGCCGAGCGCGGCCTCGACGTCCGCACGCCGCTGCGGTCGGACGGCCGCCCGGGCCTCCGCCTCCACGAAGCTCTGCACCCCGATGCTGAGGCGGGTCGCGCCCCGCTCGGCGAGGAGCGCGAGCCGGTCGGTCGTCGCCGTCGCGGGGGAGGTCTCGACGGAGAGCGGCACGGCCCGCAGGTCGACGCCCATCCGCTTCTCGGCGATGTCGCAGAGCCGCTCCAGCTCGGCGGCGGTGAGGAAGGTGGGCGTGCCACCGCCGAACGCGGCCGTCGCGAACCGCACCGGTGCACGGTCGCCGAGCGCCTCGCGGACCGCCGTGGCCTGGCGGTCGAGGGCGTCGAGATAGCGGGTGCTCAGCTCGTCGGGGGCGCCGATGCGGGTGAAGAGGTTGCAGAAACCGCAGCGGACCTCGCAGAACGGTATGTGCGCGTAGAGGGAGAGCGCGTCCTTCGGCTCCGCCTCCCAGAGGGCGCCGAGGGAGGGCCGGTCGGGGAGCGCGCGGTACGCCGTCTTGTGCGGATACGCGTAGACGTAGCTGCGGTACGGGCGCGGGGAGGTGGTCTCGCTCATGCCGCCGCCTCCCGCGCGGGGCCGTCCAGGACGAACTGCGCGTACGGCACGGTCCACACGACCTCGTGGCCGAGCCGGTGCCCGGTGTGCCCGTCCTCCCCGTACGCGGTGCCGTGGTCCGAGCAGACGATCGCGAAGCAGGGACGCCGGCTGCTCATCGCGGCGAAGAGCCGTCCGATGTGCCGGTCGACGTATTCGAGGGCCGCCGCGTGCGTGGCCCGGGAGTCCCCGGTCTCGCGGGTCGCCCCGGGCAGATGGAACCAGTTGGGCTGGTGCAGCGCGGACACGTTGACGAAGAGGAAGAGCCGCCGCTCGCGGGGGAGCGCGGCGACGACCTCCTCGGCGCGGGCCACCTGGGACTCGAAGGAGGTCGGGGACGCGACGCCGAAGGACGGTTCCCAGTGACTCTCCTGGAACATGCCGGGGAGCACGGAGCCGAGCGGCGGCTGCTTGTTGAAGAAGCCGACCCCGCCGACGCAGACCGTCCGGTAGCCCTCGCCCGCGAGCGCCGAGACGAGGTCCGGGGTGTCGTGGACGTAGGTGCCGCCGGCGGTCGACTCGCTGCCCGCGAACCGGGCCGCGAAGAGCCGGGGGTGCGGCCCGGGAGAGGCCGGGGTCGGCAGGAAGCCGGCGAAGATCGCCTGGTGGGAGGCGTACGTGAAGCTGCCGGGCGCGTGCCGCCGCTCCCACACCCCGCCGGGCAGGTGCCGGGCCAGGTGCGGGATGCGCCCCTCGGCCGCCAGCTCGGCCGCCACGTCGTACCGCAGCGTGTCGAGGGTGACCAGGAGCAGGTCGTGGCTGCCGACGATCGCGTTCATGTCGGGCTGGTTCACGTGGTGCTCGTTCCTGTGGTGCGGGGGATCGCGTGGGTGGGGCGGGGGTCGGTGGGGTCGGTGGGGTCGGTGCCGAGGGGGTCGGCGTCGGGGCGGCCGGGGTACGCGTCGGGGAACTGTGCGGCGACCTGCGCCGCGTACGTGTCGAGGCCCTCGGCGCCGCTGCCCGGCAGCCCCGTCAGCCTGGGCAGCAGATCGCCGAAGGCGTTGACCTCGCCCACCGCGAAGCGGCGCCAGCCGGTGGCGGGCAGCAGGTCGACGCCCACGCACCGGGTGCCGGGGAAGGCGGCGGCGGCCCGCTCGCACACGCCGAGCGCGTCCTCCCACCGTCCGCCGGCCGCGGTGATCGCGGCCCGGGCCGCGGCCAGGTCGCCCCGGGCGCCGCCCAGATGCAGATTGGTCATGGGGGAGCGGCTCGTGCGGACGACGGCGTGGGTGGCGCGGCCGTCGATCACCACCACCCGCAGGTCGGCGGCCCGGCCGTCCTGCGTGGCCTTCGGCAGCCAGCGCTCGACGTGCAGCCCGTCGGGGGCGAGGGCGTCCACGATCGCGGCGACCTCCCGCTCGCTCGTGTAGCGCCGGACCCGCAGGGAGTTGAAGAGGCGGCCGTCCGGGCCGCGCTCCACCGAGGTGGTCGCCTGGATCCGGCCCGCGCCGTTCGTCTCCACCGCGAGCACCCCCGACGCGGAGGAGCCGTGCGCGAGCTTCACGAACGACCGGCGCAGCCCGGCCGCGCCGAGCAGCGACCGGAGGTCCGCCCAGCCGCCCACGGCCGGGGCGCCGGGGCCGGAGGTCGGCGAATCGGGCACCGGCACACCGGCCGCCCGCAGCCGGCCGTGGCTCAGCCGCTTGTCGAACAGGACCGCGAGCTCGCCCGGGTCGTCGACCAGGGACGCACCCGCCTCCGTGACGGCCCGTGAGAGTCCGGAGACGGCGGCGGTGAACCGGGCGTACCAGCGGCCCGAACCCTCGACCCGGGCCGGGTCGTCGACGCCGCGCAGCAGCCGGTCGGTCTCCGGGTCCTCGCCGGGCGAGTCCAGCCGTACGGTCTCGCCGGCGGCGAACCGCGCCCGGCCGCCCAGCACGTCGGGCCAGGACACCACCCGCGCCCGGGGCAGCCCGGCGGACCGCAGCGCGTCCTGGAAGAACGCGACGCGGCGGCCCGCCGGGTCACCGACGACGACGAGGCGCGGGGCGGGGGTCATTCGGCTACCGCGATGTACCGGTGGACCCTGTCGTCGTAGTCCTCCGCCTCCTGCGGGTCGTCGAGGACGACCGTGACGCCGTGCGGGACGAGCGCGGACCGGACCCGCTCGCTCATCGCCTCCGACAGGTAGTGGTGGGAGAGGTCGAGGTGGGCGAGGTGCGTCAGCGGCTGCCCGTCGAGGAGGGCCGCCGCGCCCTCGTCGGTGAGGACGCCCATGGAGAGGTCGAGCCGCTCGATCCGGGCGACGACCGGGGCACCGGCCACGGCCGCGGCGACCTCGTCCTGGATGACGCTGTTGCACAGGCCCAGGCGGCGCAGTGCGGGGAAGGCCGTCCCCGCGAGCAGCGGAGCCAGGTCCTCGGCGGTGCTGTCGCCGCCGTACTCGTCGGTGCCGAGCCAGAGCTCCAGGCTCTCCAGGGCGGGCAGCTCGCTGCCGGCGATCCCGCGCACGACCTCGGCGGGCAGACCGCCCGTCTCGACCACCAGGGTCTCCAGGGCGTCGTGCCGGATCGCGGGGAAGGCCAGCCCCGTGCCCCCGCGCACCCCGAACTCCCGCAGGGCCGGGTAGGCGGCGAACAGCGGCGTCACATCGGACTGGACGATCCACGAGATCTCGCAGTCCTCGCCCGTCATGTCGCCGAGGAACACCGCCCGCAGGCCGGTGAGCCGGTCGGCGGCGGCGACCAGGGCCGCGACGATGGGGGCGGACGATTCCTCGTACGCCTCGTCCCAGCCGCCGACGACCAGCGCGCGCACCCGCTCCGGCGCGACCGTCTTGAGGAACCGCTCGAAGAGAGGCTCCCAGAGCTCGTCCTCGGGATCGCTGTACGTCGGGGCGGAGATCCGCCAGGCGACCGCTTCCGCGTCGGGCAGCGTGGCGGACGCGGTCCCGTCCGCGCCGGCACCCGGGAAGTCGAACACGGGAAGGCCGTGGAAATCCTGCTGGTATTTCCCGATGGTCATGACGGTGCTCCAGACAACGGACGACGTTGATCGGCTGATGCCAAGAGTTCTACCAAGCGGCACCGACAACGCCGTTCGCCGGGGCCGCTCCGGCGGGCCCGGGGCGCCGGCCGGACGGATTGTCAGACCCGGCCTCTAGCGTCGTTCTCGTGTTCGGGCGAAGCGCGCCGAACGGGAGGGGAGAGCCATGTACCGGCAGGGAGACGTGCTGATCGCGCCCGTCGAGGAGACGGCCGTACCGGCCCGCGCGAAGGCCGCGGCGGGGGAGCCGAGGGACGCCAGGGGCCGCCTGGTCCTCGCCCTCGGCGAGGTGACCGGGCACGCCCACGCGATTCCCGGACCCGGCCGGCTCGTACGGGAGCCGGGCCCCTTCGGCCCGCTCCTGCTCGAACTGCCCGAGGGCGGCCGGGTGGTGCATGAGGAGCACGCCCCGATCGCCCTGCCCAAGGGCTGGTACCGGGTCGTGCGGCAGCGGGAGTACGTGCCCGGCGCGTACCGGATCGTCGCGGACTGACGGCCCGGAAGGCGTGAGGGGCTCGACATGGACAAGCACGAGGACTTGGGGGACACCGGCATGAACCGCACCACCGCACAGGACACGTGGCGGGCCGTCGCCGCGGCCACCGGACCGGCCGACCGCGCCGCGGCCGAGGCCGGGATCCGGCTCGCCTACCGCACGGCGGGGCTCGCCGAGCCCGCACGGGTGCTCTGGGCGGACTCTCCGCTCGCGGCCGTCGCGCTCGTCCGGGGGCTCGCCCACCCGGGCCGTTCGGTACGGGAGGAGGTGCGCACCCGGCCCTGGGCCGAGGAGCGGCGCCGCGTCCACGACGCGCTCGGTCCCGCCGGCTGGGCGGCGCACTGGCAGGCGACCGGCGCGGGCCTCTGGGACCTCACACGGGAGCTCGCCGACCGGATCCGGGCCGGGGTGACGGAGGCCGCCGCGGAAAGGGTGACCGACGGGACCGCGCGGGAGGCGACCGCCGTCCGGCTCGTGCTGCTCGACGCGGTGCTCGGCCAGCACGACGCCGCCTGGCTCGCCGCGTTCGACGGGCGGGGCGAGCGGCTCGCGGGGCTCGCCGCCGTCGCCGCCCACGCCGGCTGGTGGTGGCCTTACGAGAACGTCGCGGTGGTCTGCGAGCGCCCGGTCGAGCTCCACCGGGACGAGGCCGGGCGCCTCGACCGTGGCGACGGCCCGGCCCTCGCGTACCCCGACGGATTCGCCCTGCATGCCTGGCGGGGCATGCAGGTGGACGCCGATTTCCTGGCCGGTCTCGTCGACCTCACCCCCGAGCGGATCCGTGCGGAGGAGAACGCCGAACTGCGGCGCGTGATGCTGGAGTACTACGGCTACGACCGCTACCTCGCCGCGTCGGGCGCCCGGCACGAGCACCGCGACGAGACGGGCGTGCTGTGGCGCGTCGAACTGGCCGACGACGAGGACGTGGTGATGGTCGAGGTCGTCAACTCCACCCCCGAACCGGACGGCAGCCACCGCACGTACTGGCTGCGGGTGCCGCCCTCGACCAGGACCGCGAGAGAGGGCGTGGCCTGGACCTTCGGGCTCGACTCCGCCGCGTACGAGCCGCTCGTCCAGACCTGAGCGCGGCCGGGAGGCGCGGTCCCGGCTGGTACGGAGAGGTGAAGGGCGCCGCCGGTCAGGAGTGGCGTGCGGGAGGCGACGGCGCCGGGTGCTGGGATGTGCCCGCCGGAGCCCCGGCACCCACCCCTGAAGGGACCCCCTGTGACGACCCGCCAGCCCCGGACAGCACGCCCGACCAGGACCGCCCGCACCCGGACCACCGCTCGTACCGCCACGACCGTCCGTGCCGCCACGACCGTCCGCGCCGCCCGTCTGCTCGCCGCCACCGCCGTGCTCGGCGGGCTGCTCGTCGGTACGGCGGCCCCCGCCCTGGCCGCCGCGCCCGAGCGGCCCGCCCTCCGCACCGCGGCCCGGGCGCCCGCGCCCGCCACGGTCTCCGTCACCGGGACGGGCCGGGCGTCCGCTGCACCGGACCTGGCGATCCTGTCCGTCGGGGTCGAGGCGACCCGTAAGACGGCGAAGGAGGCCATGGCGGCCCAGAGCACCGCGGCCGAGGCCCTCCTGGAGGTGCTGCGCAAACAGGGGATCGCCGACCGGGACATCCGGACCGACAGCCTCTCGCTCTCGCCGGTGTACACGCAGAACGCCGAAGGGGAGAGCAAGGTGACCGGCTACCAGGCCGGACAGTCCTTCTCCGTGAAGGTCCGCGACCTCGACAGGACCGGGCAGGTCATCGGCGCCGTCAACGAGGCCACCGGGGACGCGGGCCGGATCAACGGCGTCGTCTTCGACGTCGCCGACCCGTCGGCGCTGCGGGTGAAGGCGCGCGAGGCCGCCTTCCAGGACGCGTACGACAAGGCGGCGCAGCACGCGCGGCTCAGCGGACACCGCCTCGGCCGGCTGGTCTCGCTCAGCGAGGGCGACTCCGTGCGCCCCGGCCACGGCGCGCTCCCCTCGATGCCCGCGGACGAGCCGGGCGTCCCGCTGGCGCCGGGCGAGATCGAGGAGCAGGTGACCGTCTCGGCGGTCTTCGAGCTGATCTGACGCCTACGAGGTCCGCTCCGGCGGCTACGGGCCGGGCGGTTCGTCCGCCCCGGCGTGATCGAGGGCCGGGTCTTCCTCCCGCGCCCCGACCGCTTCCCGCGGCGCCTCGGCTTCTTCCCGTACGCCGACTCCGGATTCTTCCCGTACGCCGACTACTTCCCGTACGCCGCTCGGCGTCGTCTCGCCCGGTGACTCCTCGGGCAGTCCCAGCTCGCGGGCGAGGGCGGCGTCCGCCCAGCGCAGCAGCGTGGCGCGCGAGAGGGAGCCGGCGTACGCCGTCGTCTGGACCGCGAGCCCGTCGAGGAAGGCGGTGAGCCGCCAGGCCGCCGCGGTCGGATCCGGACAGCGGAACTCGCCGGCCGCGACCCCCTCCGCGATCACCCGGGCGAGGGCCGCCTTCCACTCCCGGTCGAGCGAGGCGGCGACCGCACGCAGCTCGGGGTCGCGCAGTGAGGCGGCCCACCCCTCGATCCACAGCCGCCAGCCCTTGGCCTGGCCGGTCGGCGCGTACCAGCGCACGGCAGCGCGCAGCCGGCGCACCGCCGTCGAGCGCCGTCCGAGAAGCTGTCGCAGGCGGGCGAGATCGCCCTCGGCGGCGTGCGAGAAGGCGGCGGCGACCAGCTGTTCCTTGGTCGAGAAGTGGTAGAGCACCAGGGCGTTGCTCACCCCGAGTGCCGAGGCCACGTCGGAGATCCGGACGGCGGTGACGCCCCGGGCCTCGATCTGTTCGACGGCGGCCCGCAGCAGATCCTCCCGCCGCTCCGCCACGCTCAACCGCACTCTCGCCACGCCGAGCAGCCTACACAGCACGTGACAAGGGCATGATCGTCAACGAGATCGCCGCCCGGGCCCTGAGCGGATCAGTACCAGCCGTAGCGCTCGGCGATCAGCGGGAGCCGCTCCGCGACCAGCGCGTGCGCCGCGGCGCGGGGGCTCGTGCCGTCCGCCGCCGCCCGGTCGAGCAGCCCGCCCACCAGCTCCCGCATGGACCGCCGTACCCGCTCGAAGGCCTGCCCGGCGTCTGCCTCGATGTCACCGAAGAGCGTCCACCACCACCAGGCGTTGGTGCACGAGTTCACGACCACGTCGGGCAGCACGGTCACCCCGCGCGCCGCGAGGGCCTCCTCGGCCTCCGGCAGGACCGGCATGTTGGCCGCCTCCGCGATCCAGCGGGCCGTGATCAGTCCCTGGTTCCCGGCGTCGATCGCGTACGAGACGGCCGCCGGGACCAGGACCTCGGCGTCGACCGCGAGCCAGGCGTCCCGGGGCTCCTCCCGGTCGCCGGGCCGCAGGGCCGTGCGGTCGACCGTGCCGTGGGCGTCGCGGGCGGCGAGGAGCGCCTCGACGTCGAGGCCGTCGGGGTTCACGATCGTGCCCCTGACGTCGGCGACGGCCACGACCCGCAGCCCGGCCCGGGCCAGGAAGCGCGCGGTCGCGCCGCCCATCGTGCCGAGCCCCTGCACCGACACCCGGGTCCCCTCGTGCGCCCGCCCGGCCCGGTCGAGGGCGACGAGCACGGACTCGGCGACGCCGAGGCCGCCGACCAGCTCGTCGAGCCCGATGCCGTCCACCTCGATCGCGAACGCGTCGGCGAGCCGCTTGCGGGCCGTCGCCTCGTCGTCCAGGAGCGGGTACACGGCCTGCACGGACGAGACGAGCCCGGCCTCGGCCGCGGCCCGGTCCACCAGGTCCTGGGTGAGCCCGAGGTCCTCCCCGGTGGTCCAGAACCGCTCGATGTACGGCCGCATGGCCCGCAGGTAGCGCACGAGGACGCCGTACGCCTCGGGGGATCGGGGATCGAAGTCGATGCCGCCCTTGGCGCCGCCCAGCGGGACGTAGCGGGCCTCGGGGTCGTAGTGCAGGGCTTCCTTCATGGTCATGCCGCGGGCGAGCCCGGCGACCTCGGCCGCCGTGCACCCCTCGCGCATCCGCAGGCCGCCGCTGGCGACCCCGCGCACCAGCCGGTCGACGACCAGATGCCCCCGGCGGCCGGTCACGTGATCGGTCCAGTCGACGGACAGCAGGGGGACGGACAGCAGGGGGGTGGGACTCATCGCGCGTCTCCTCAGGAGGGCCGTATCCGAACGGGGAACCGGGATTCTTACTGAACAACGATTCAGTATGACGGGTCTCCCCGGCCGTCCGCGGCGCGGGCCGCCCATAATGGAACGACCCCCAGAGATCAGGAGGTCCTGTGACCGGTACCGGCTCCGACCGTTCGCCACGGGCCCGGCTGCGCGCGCTGCGCCCCGAGTCCTTCGGCGCGGACCCCGCGGGCGAGCGCCTCGCCCGCATCCGCCGTTCGCCGAACTTCGCGGACGGGATCTTCCAGAACCCCGAACCGGCCCGCCGCGGGCCCTCGGGCTCCACCCTGGAGTTCGCCAAGATCTACTTCGAGAAGGAAGGACGCGCGCGCCGAGCCCCCACCGGCACGATCCCCGTCCACCCCACGACCGTCGCCGACCTGGCGAAGGCTCCGGTCACCGGGCTGCGCATCACCTGGATGGGGCACTCCGGCGTCCTCGCCGAGATCGACGGGCACCGGGTCCTCTTCGACCCGGTCTGGGGAGACCGCTGCTCCCCCTTCCCCTTCGCCGGCCCCAAGCGGCTCCACCCGGTGCCCGCGCCCCTCGCGGCCCTGGGCCCGGTCGACGTCGTCGTGATCTCGCACGATCACTACGACCACCTCGACCTGCCGACGATCAAGGCGCTCGCCACCACCGACACCGTCTTCGCGGTGCCGCTCGGCGTCGGCGCGCACCTGGAGCGCTGGGGCGTGGCCCCCTCCCGCCTGCGCGAGCTGGACTGGAACGAGTCCACCGAGATCGGCGAGCTGCGGCTCACGGCCACCCCGGCCCGCCACTTCTGCGGCCGCGGCATCCGCAACCGGCAGCAGACCCTCTGGGCCTCCTGGGTCGTCCAGGGCCCCGAGCACCGGATCTTCCACAGCGGGGACACCGGCTACTTCTCCGGCTTCAAGGACATCGGCGCCGCGCACGGCCCCTTCGACGCCACGATGATCCAGATCGGCGCCTACTCGGAGTTCTGGACCGACATCCACATGACTCCCGAGGAGGGCGTGCGGGCCCACCTGGACCTCCAGGGCGGTGCGGCGTCCGGTGTGCTGCTGCCGATCCACTGGGGCACGTTCAACCTCGCCCCGCACCCGTGGGCGGAGCCGGGGGAGTGGACGAGGGACGCGGCCGAGGAGGCCGGCCAGGCGGTGGCCTTCCCCCGGCCCGGCGAGCCCTTCGAGCCCGGCGGCAAGCTGCCCGGGGAGTCCTGGTGGCAGCCGGTGTCCCGTCCGATCACCCGCCCGTGGCGCCGCCCCCGGGGCGTCGAGGTCGCGGCGGGGGAGACGCGCAGCGACGATCTCGACCTCGCGGGCGACAGGTGACGTCGCTCGGGGACGAGCGTGCCGAGGTGGCGCGGCTGCCGGAGCGTCTCCCGGCTGACGGGCGTCATCGTGTGCCGAGGGCGACAGGGCCTGTTTCGAAAGTGGCGATGTCTGTACGCAGGGCAGGCCTGGCGGCGGCTGGTACGTGAGATCGCAAGGCGTTGGGTCGCCCCGATACTGGATGTATCGGGGCGACCCCGACACCATCTGAGCCCTCGGCCGGAACCGCCGACCAGTGCCTCGCCGAGCGGGCGCGCCGGTAGAGCGCCGACCGTTCGCACCGGGCGGCGCGGACGAGCAGCCCCGCGCCTCGCAGGACGGCGAGGCGGTCTCCTGCCGCGCCGGGCGCCATGGCGAGGCTTCGGGCGAGCGAAGAAGCCGATCTCGATACCGGCGGTGCGCCAGGCGCTGCTCGGGTGCGGGCCCTCGATGGTCGTGGCCCCTCCGTGTTCCCCGATCACACCCACCCGGCGCACGACATCGCGCTCGCGTGCAGTCCGGAGAGCGACCTCTCGACGACGCGTCGAGAAAGCTGTCGAGAGACGCTCGGTGGTTCAGCCGAGGGAGACGGGGCACCCGAAGGTTCCGACCCGAGGGGAGTGACCGGTCATGACCACAGGAGAGTCGTCCGCGACCGTGGCGAGTGGAGCGGACCGAGGAAGGGTCGTACGGGGAGGTGCTCGGGCGGGCTTCGCGGCGCGCGGGGTGCTGTACCTTCTCGTCGGCGCCCTGGCCGTACGCATCGGCCTGACGGGCACGAGCGAGCAGGCCGACCGGGGCGGGGCCCTCGCGGAGGTCGTCGCGACGCCGTTCGGGTTCGTCCTGCTCTGGGCTCTGGGCGTCGGCCTCGCCGGCATGGCGTTGTGGCGGCTTTCGGAGACGCTCTCCGGGGCCGCCGGGCCGAAGGGCGACCGCCCGGGCAAGCGCGTTCTGTCCGGTGGCCGGTTCGGGTTCTACGCGGTCTCCTCCTTCCTCGTCCTGTCCTTCGCGGTGGGGGACCGGGGCAGTGGTGAGGGCTCGACCGACAGGCAGAGCCAGGACCTCACGAGCCGCCTGCTGTCACTGCCCGGCGGCCCGTGGTGGGTGGGGGCGGTGGCCACGGGCGTCCTGGGCGCGGGGCTGTGGCTCGCCGGCCGGGCCGGACTGCGGAAGTACCGCGAGCATCTGGAATGGCAGCGGATGTCCACGCTGCAGCGCCGCTTCATGGACGTGACGGGCACGGCGGGCGGCGTCGCGCGCGGGCTCGTGTGCGCTGCCGTCGGCTTTTTCGGCCTGAAGGCATCGAGTGAGTCCGACCCGGGCGAGGCCAAGGGGGTGGACGACGCGATCCGCTCATTCGCAGAGGCCCCGGCGGGCCCGTGGCTCCTGGTCGCCGTGGCCGTCGGTCTCGTGCTCTTCGGGGCGTTCTCCTTCGGCCAGTCCAAGTGGCGTGAGGTCTGATCCACCGTCCCTCCTTGCACGGGCATTCCCGACTGAGGGCGGTCCGTACACGCTCTTCTGCGCCGGACGGAACCGCGTTGCCTCGGCGCGTTCCAGCCGGGACCGGGCAGCCGCCCGGTGTCGAGCGAGGCCGAGTGGACGCCTTCGGCTGCGCGGCCACCGTCCACCTGGAGGACCGCCTCGCGGAACACATCGGCGCGGCCTGGGCCGAGGAACACAGCGCGTTCCGCACGCCCTTGAGCGCATGGACCTGAGAGGCTGGACGGATGCGTCACCACGATCCTGTCGTCATCGGTGCGGGATCCGGCAATGCCGTCGTCGACGATTCGTTCGCCAATCTGGACGTGGCCATCGTCGAGGAGCGCTGGTTCGGCGGCACCTGCCTCAACTGAGGGGCGCCTGCTCGGCCCGCAGGACGAGACCGTCCGGGAGCGGTTCACGGACCTGGTCCGCTCCCGCTACGACCTCAGGCTCGGCCGGGAGTCCAGATCGCCTCGGTCGGCGCCACCGAGCAGGACTGCCGCGACAGAGGCCTGGACTACGTCGTGGGCCTGGCCGGCTACGGCGACATCGCCTACGGCTGGGCGATGGAGGACACCACCGGATTAGCAAGGTGCTCGCCGACCCCGGCACAGGGCGTCTCCTCGGCGCCCACCTGATGGGCGCCGAGGCTTCGACACTCATCCAGCCCCTCGTCCTGGCGGCGACACTCGGAATCGACGCCACCACGCTCGCCGAGTCCCCGTACTGGATCCATCCCGCGCTCACCGAGGTCGTGGAGAACGCCCTCCTCGACCTCGGTCTGTGAGGCCCGCCGTAACCGAGAGGTTCCCGTCCGGCCGAGCGGCGGGCAGCGCCGGTTGCCCGCCGACACCCCGGACAGCCGCCCGACCGGGCCCACCGAACCATGCGGGACCACAGGAGGAGCGGTGACGAACCCGGATCCCTTCGCTGACGGACTCGACGGCCCGCTGCACGGGGTGAGGGGCGTCGTTCCACCGGCCCGCCGGGCCGGGTGAGCAGCCGTCAGCGGTGGCCGCGCACCTTGGCGAGGAGGCGCTGCACCTGGGAGCGCCTGCGGGGGTCGGCGGCGGCCCGGCGGACGGACGCCGCGGCGCTACGGCCCTGAGGGCTCTGGGCGAATCGCTTGATACGGGTCAGCAGTGCGCTCATGGGGTTCTCCTTGGATCGCGACGGCGGGACGTTCCTGCGGGGAGATCGCCTATCGGAAGAAAGCCAGGTAGTAGTCGACGAGCCCCATGCGGTGCGGCTGCTCGTCGTCCCGTTCGTGGTCGGGGCCGGGTTCGAACGGCGGGGCCTCCTCGATCAGCTGCTTGGAACAGCCGAGGCGGAGCGTCTTCGTACCTGGGTCGGCCGCGGTCACCACCCCCGCCGGAACGATGACGCGTCTGCCGGGGATCCAGGGAGCCGTGTCCACCACGACATGGGCGCGGCCGGCCGTGGGCTCGTGCGTGTCGACCGTGCCCGCGAACCCGTCCGTGGCCTCGACCCTGTACCCCGTCAGATCGAGATGCGCTGTATGGGCCGCGGTTTCGCTGTAGGTCCAGATGTCGTACGCCATGGCTGCCTTCCTTCTGTTGAGGGCGAGTGCCACCGGGCTACGTGGTCTCTCACTCCGTGTTGCCCGTCGCCGCCGTCCCACACCATCCGGATAAGTGAGACCGAGTGGGAGCAGGGTCGTCGCCGCCACGGAGGGGCAAGGAGCGAGAGCGCCCGTCTGCGCGGTCCGGCGAGGGCAGGCCCGACCGCGACCTGGGGAAAGCGGCGGCATGATCCCTGCAGCGCCGGGTACGCGGACGCTGTCCAACTCGTTTGGGAGGGAGCAACCATGGGTCTGGGACTGTTCGTCATCATGATCGCCGCCGGTGCCATCCTCACCTTCGCGTCCGACTGGGAGCTCGAAGCGGTCGACCTCGATCTGGTCGGCCTGATCCTCATGGCGGTCGGCCTCCTCGGAACCGCCGTCTACACGAGCATCCTTCGCCGCCGCCGGATGGTGGTCCCGCCCGTGGCGCCCACGGTCACCGACGACGACCGGCGTGACCTGCACTGAGGCGGGCCCCGGCGTTCGGTTCTGACAAGCCGTGGCCCGGATTTCCCCTCAGGTCACACGACGGCGTGGGCCGGACGAGCTTCCGTCCGGCCCACGCCGTCGTACGTCCGTGGTCGCGCGGGGCCGGCCGCACACCACTGCGGGGAATATGAGGAGCCGGTCCGATACGACGAACCGGGTTTACCCCAGGCGCATCGGGTGAGACGGCCCTCATGAGTGCTTCGGAGAAGAGTGGACAGAGCCAGTTCCCCTGGACCGGGCCGTACGCCGTGCCGGACTACCCGGACACGGCCGAGACGTACGACTCCGACACGGCGGAGAGGTACGACTCCGACACGGCCGAGACGTACGACCCCGACACGGCGGAGGTCTACGTGGACATGGGGGAGCTGCATATCCTCCCGATGCCGTTCCCCGAAAGGGCCCGCACGGCCGCGCAGGCGGCCCGCGGTGCCGGGAACACGCTGTGGACCGCCCTGCGCGCGCACAAGGCGGCGACGGCTGGTGCCGCCGCAGGCACGGCGGCCGCGCTCACCCTCGCGTACGCGCTGGGACGGAGAGCGCGGCGACGCGGCCCCGGACCGGTGGCCCTGCTCTTCGAACGCCGCTTCTGAGGGGGCGAGGCCCCCGGGCTTCCCGGCGGCGCGTACACCCCATACCCCGGCATGAATGAGCCCGGCACTCGCCGTTCGGAGCGTGCCGGGCTCGTCCGCGTGTTCAGGCGGTCAGTACTGCTCCGCTTCGACCTGACCACCGGCGAGATCGAGGTGGTCGACGCCGGGTCGCCGACGCTCTGGCGGATCCGCGGCGCGGTGACCGAGCGCGTCGAACTGGACCGCCAACTCCCTCTCGGCATGGTCGAGGACACCGTCTACGCGCCCCAGCGCCTGCGCCTCCCGCACGGCGACCGGCCGGTGTCGTCGCCTGCGGCACGGGCGAGCCCCGGACCGCGGGGGAGGACGAGGCACCGGACGCGAGGCGGGACGGGGAACCTGCTCCGCTCCTCCCTGACGCTTCGCCGACGTATGTGATCCCCGTCGAGGGCGGTGTGGGAACCATGAAGAGGGGAAAGGCGGAGAACGGGGTGCCCTGCGCACCCATCGGGACGAGGGGAGTACCAGCGTCATGACGGACGCGATGACCGCGGAGCCGGCGCCACGGAAGCACGTGCTGGCCGCGAGTGTCGTCTACGACAACGCCTCCGACGGCGGCGTGATCGCCTCCGCGCGTGCCTTCACAGCCGACTTCCTCGCGGCTGCCCCGTCCGTGCGGCGTGAACCGGTGGCCGACGAGCGCGTCGAGCTGGCGCAGTTGGTGGTCAGCGAGCTGGTGACCAACGCGGTCCGGCACACGGTCGGCCCCTGCCGACTGCTGCTGGAGCTGCGTCAGGACACCCTGGAGATATCGGTGTTCGACGGCGCGGCCGCTGCTCCCGTACCCCGCGGACATGATCCCCACCGGATCGGACAGCACGGCGTCGAGATCGTCGTCGCTGTCTGCGAGAGCCTGAGCGTGGAGCCGGAACCGGAGGGGAAACGGGTCCGGGCGCGCCTCTCCCTCCTGCCGGAGTACGCCGGCACGGCGACCCCGGCGGAACGGCCCCCGCGCTGATTCACCCTGCTGGCCACCGGCAGGCCGAGGCGGTGGGAGTGCTGCCGGCCCCGACCGCAGACCGCCCTTCCCCGACGGGTTGCTCCAACCCACCGGCACGTACGAGCACCTGACGGGGCGACCCGGGACGGCAGCGCACGACTGTGGGACACCCCGAGCGGCGCAGCGGACGGACCCCGGTTCCCAGGCTTCTGACCGGCCGCCCTGTTCCCACGGCCTCCGACGGCCCTCTCCCACGGCCTCCGACGGCCCTCTCCCACGGCCTTCATGAAGCCGCTACGCCGTCGGCGCATCCGTCTCGTGTGCATGAGGTGTAACAGGGAGGGGACGGGTCATGCGGACCCCGCACCCGATTGCCACGTCTCCTCAGCCGGAGGACCTCATGCCCAAGCCCCCCGTCGCGCCCCTTCCCCCGCCGCGCGTCCTCACGCAGCCCATGGCCATGGAACTGCTGACTCCGGACGCGGTGGTCCCGATCGAGACCACCGTCACTTACACCTCCCGCGACCCCCACGCGCTGAGCATCGTCTTCCACCTCCTGGACGAAGCTCCCGTCGTGTGGCGCGTCGACCGTGAGATGGTCCTCACCGGATCGCTGACGGCCACCGGTGCGGGGGAAGTCCACCTGCGGCCCGCTCCCGACGGCCGGCTTCTCCTGCGGCTCGGCCCGGCCGGGCATTGCGCCGAGGTGAGGTGCGACCAGGACGGGCTCGCCCGCCTCGTACGCGACACCTTCGTCCTGGTGCCGCAGGGCACGGAGGAGAACCACATCGACTGGCAGCCCCTGCTCGCCGCTCTCAGGACCTGAGGTGAGGTCTGCAAGCCGCCTCCGCGCGGGGTGGCGTTGCTCGGGAGCACGGGACGACGCGTCGTGCGCGGCCATGTGCAGGCACTCCTTGTCCCACGTAAGGGGAGAAGCGGGGCCTGGTGCCCGACGGCCTAGACAGACGGTGCGCGGAAGGGTGCTGACTGCCCCTCATGCCTGGTTCCCGCGACCCGACGAGCGCGCCCGGGTTCCGCTCATCGGGAAATCCCTCGACAACTCGCCCGTGTGGACTTCGGCGCACCGGGTAGGCGAGCCGGGCACGGGGCCACGACTCTCGGCTCAGGACACACGTGAAAGGGGAATGGCGTGACGCTCACCACGATGTCGGCCAAGGGGACCGAGGCCGGAACGGGAACGCTGCCGGTGATCCCGGACGCGTTGGCGGTCGCGCCCAAGGACGCACGGGCCCTGTCGAAGCTCTTCTTCCGGGAGCTCACGGTGCTGGAGGAGGGGACGCACGAGTACCAGTACGCGCGCAACACCCTCATCGAGATGAACATGAGCCTGGTTCGCTACGCGGCCGGGCGGTTCCGTCATCGCGGCGACGAGATGGAGGACATCGTCCAGGTCGGCATGATCGGCCTGATCAAGGCGATCGACCGGTTCGAGCTGTCGCGAGAGGTCGAGTTCACCACGTTCGCCGTGCCCTACATCGTCGGCGAGATCAAGAGGTTCTTCCGGGACACATCCTGGGCGGTGCACGTACCCCGCCGCCTGCAGGAGGCGCGGGTGGAGCTGGCCAAGGCGACCGAGGAACTGAGCACGCGCCTGGGCCGGACACCGACGGTCAAGGAACTCGCCGAGCTGATGAGCCTCACGGAGGAGGAGGTCACCGAGGCGCGGCTGGCCTCCAACGGCTACAACTCCTCGTCGCTCGACGCCGCGCTGAGCGGCGAGAACGAGGACGGCGAGGCCTCCCTTGCCGACTTCATCGGCAGCGAGGACCCCGCCATGGAACTGGTGGAGGACTTCCACGCCCTGGCCCCGCTCATCGCCGAACTCGACGAGCGCGACCGGCAGATCATCCACCTGAGGTTCGTCGAAGAACTCACCCAGTCCCAGATCGGGGAACGCCTGGGCTGCTCCCAGATGCACGTCTCCCGCCTGCTCTCGCGCACCGTGGAGCGCTTGCGCCAAGGTCTGCTCGAAACCGAGTGATGCGGCCGACCGCCTGCGCGTGGCATCCGTGGGAGCGGTGCGGCGCGTGGGATCGGCCGACGCCCTGCTCCATGCCTCCGTGACGAGCGAACCTCTTCCGGAGGAGTACCGGAGTACCGAACTACCGGAGTGCCGGAGTATCGGAGTGCCGGTCTCACCGCCTCGGCGGCCGAGCGCTCCCCGTCGGACCGACACCGTGGCCGCCCTGTTCCCGCGCGCTCTCGGAGGGCACGTCCTGGTCATCTCGGCAAAACCTGTTTGGCCGCGCCGGATCGGTGCAGGCGAAGCTTACGAACTTCTTGGGCGACGAACTGGAGACACATCATGGGCATCATCGCGTGGATCCTCATCGGCCTGCTGGCCGGCGCGATCGCGAAGGCTCTCATGCCGGGCAGGGACCCGGGCGGCATCATCATCACCATGCTCATCGGTGTTGCCGGCGGCCTGCTCGGCGGCTGGCTCGGCAAGGTGGTCCTCGGCGTCGACGCCATCGACGGATTCTTCGACCTTTCCACCTGGATCGCTGCCATCGTCGGCTCGGTGATCCTCCTCGCCCTCTACCGCCTCATCACGGGCAACCGCCACCGCCACGCCTGACCCCGGCCCAGGCCGGTGCATGGGAGAAGGCTCCTCTTTCCCCTCGCGGGTCAGGGGCCTTCTGCGTGTGCGGGGGAGTCGAGGAATCGGGCATGACGTCCTCCTCCAGCACCGCCTTGCAGACGGCGAGGGACTCGCGGCGCTATCCGACGCTCGACCTCGCGGGCGACACGTGACGTCGATCGGGGACGATCCTGTCGCGCTCGCGCGACTGCCGGAGCGCCTCCCGCCCGAGGCGCGGCCGTGTGCCGTGTGCCGTGTGCCGAGTGGCTCGGGCGGGGCGCCCGGCGCTGAGGGAATCCCGGCGCGACGGTCAGTGCGGTGGTGGTGCGGGGTGCAGGGCGTTGCCGACGCTGCAGCCGCCCTCTCCGGGCATCCGCTGGATCCGGGGCGGCGTCCACACCTCGGTGGCGCCGGGGGCCACGCGGGCGAGAAGGCAGTCCTGCGGGTCGAAGCGGTTGCCCTGCACCAGCAGGAGGACGCCGACCCGGCCGTTCTCCGCCTTCACCTCGGTACGGATCTCGCGGGGCAGGTCCAGGGCGGCGAGCGTACGGCGCACCTCGGCCTCGTCCACGCGACCGCCCTCCGGTACCCGGGGGAGCTTCGCGCGGAGCTGCTCGTCCGGCAGCCGGGGCGGTTCGGGCGGCGGGGCGAAGGCCAGCGGAGGACCGTCCGGGCAGTCCACGTCACGGGGTTCCTCGCGCCACTCCGACTTCGGCGACACCCGCACCGCGAAACAGCGCAGCACGGTGATCTCGTCGAGGTCGAACCGCTCGTCGTACGCCGACCCGGACGTGCGGACGACCACCTCGATGCCGTCCCCGTCGTGTGTCGACGCACCCGTCACCCGCAGCACCTCCACCCCGTCGATTCGGGAAGCGGAGCGCCCGACCTCCTCCGCCGTACGCGGTCGCTGGCCGTGGAGCCGCTCACCCGCCGTCCTGGCCACCGCCCGTGCGGCGTCCGTCGCCTCGTCGTTGGAGTCCCGGAACAGCCCGCAGCCGGCGGTGAGCAGCAACAGCGGGGCGAGCAGCAGCAGTCGGCGCATGCGTCCACCCTTCCGACGCCGCCCGCGGCGGGCAACGGCTCGCGTACTCGGACCGGTCTGGGCGATCGTACTCAGCCGGCGCGGCGGCGGACGGCGAGGGCGAGGAGCGGCGCTGCGGGCAACGGGGCGGCGAGGGCGGCGTATCCGTCCATGGGGGGGGCGTCGAGCCCGCCGAGGGCCCGTGCCCCGATCCCACCATGTGGGTGGCCGGGAGGATTCCGCTCTCACCGACGGTCACGGGCGGCGCGTCGTCGCAATCGGCGCGAATGCGTATCCGGGTAGCGGACAGACTCCCGGGGAGCCCGGTGCGGATGCGGGTCGAGGCGTGATGGAAGCCGTGCGTACGACGTGATCCCGGTGGTGTGCTGGCTGGATTTCGTCTCCTCCGGGGGATTCCGGTCGGGGGCGATTTCCGCAGAGGGTGGAGGTGTACGAGTGCCTCCGCCCTCTTCCGTTCCTGCCGCTCTCCGGCGTGCCGAGGTCGCGCCGTCGAGTTTCGGCCATGTGGTTCTCGGCCCGTCGGGCGAAGGGTGATACCAGACCGGGCCGCTCTACGGGTAAGTTTGCCAACTGCGCACCGCACATGAACGGTTGACGACTACAGTGTGTGGTTGGTGATCATCGGTAGGCTCATCGCATCCACGCAGTACCCCCGGCACGACACCCCCGCACGACACCCCAGAACGACCGTCTGAAGCTCCCCCGTAGTCCACCCCCTGTACCCCGCAGTACGCCGATTCCTGGGCACGTACCAAGGACACTCATGTCTCAACTTCGCGCACCCGCCTCGCGGTCCGATCGACGCGAGGGCGGGCGGCACGGCCGGTCGGGCGCCCGCTCCGCCTCCGGCACCCCCAGCACCCCCCCGGCGCAGACGCCCGCGCCGCTCCCGACGGAAGCCCGCATACGCCCCCAACTCCTGCGCACCTCCGTGCTCCCCGCCGTCGCGGTGGCACTGGGCGGCGCGGCGGCCGTCCTCTTCACCATCCGCTCCACGGGAGCCAGCCCGACGCCCGGCCTCTGGGCCGCGCTGACCGGCGCGGCCGCCCTCACCGTCGCCTCCGTGACCGCCGCCGCGCTCGGCGCCGACCGGGCGGCGAAGGCGGTCCTCGACCGCTGTAACGCCCTGCGCCGCTCCAGCGCTCGCGGCCAGAGCGAACTGCGTACGATCGTCGAACAGTTGCGCAGGGGAGAGGGGCTCCCGCCCCGCCCCGCGGTGCCGTCCGGCAATGTGACAGGCGACGAATTCGACCTGCTGTCCCAGGAGTTGGGACGCTCGCACGAGGCCGCCGTGGCGGCCGTCGTCCAGGCGTCCCGACTCTCCAGCAGCGTCGGCAACGAACAGAAGGTCGAGGTCTTCGTCAACCTCGCCCGGCGCCTGCAGTCCCTCGTCCACCGCGAGATCCAGCTCCTCGACGAGCTGGAGAACGAGGTCGAGGACCCGGAGCTGCTCAAGGGCCTGTTCCACGTCGACCACCTGGCCACCCGCATCCGCCGGCACGCCGAGAACCTCGCCGTGCTCGGCGGCGCGATCTCCCGCCGCCAGTGGTCGAACCCGGTCACCATGACCGAGGTGCTCCGCTCCTCGATCGCCGAGGTCGAGCAGTACCCGCGCGTGAAGCTCGTACCGCCGATCGACGGTACGCTCCGGGGCCATGCCGTGGCCGACGTCATCCACCTCCTCGCCGAACTCGTCGAGAACGCGACGCTGTTCTCCGCCCCGCACACCACGGTGCTGCTGCGCGCCCAGTACGTCACGGCAGGCCTCGCGATCGAGGTCGAGGACCGCGGCCTGGGCATGCCCGTCACCGAGCAGAACAAGATGAACGCCCTGCTCTCCGATCCCGATCAGGTCAACGTCGCGCATCTGCTCCAGGACGGCCGCATCGGCCTCTTCGTCGTCTCGGCGCTCGCCCGCCGGCACGGCATCGCCGTACGACTCCAGTCGAACATCTACGGCGGCGTCCAGGCCGTCCTCGTGCTGCCGCAGGGCCTCCTCGGCGCCGACCCCGAAGGCCTCGCGCAGCACGAGCGCCAGGCCGCCGCGGCCGTCGGTTCCCCGGCGATCCCGCCGGGCCAGGTGCAGATGCAGCCCCAGGCGCAGGAGCCGGTCCAGGCCCCCGAGCCGGTCCATGCTCCGGCACCGGCCCACGTGCCGGCGCCGGTCCCGGTCCACACCGAGGCGCCGGCGCACGCCGACGTCCGGCACTCGGAGCGGCACGAAGGGCAGTACGAGAGCCCCCACGCGGTCCCGGTCGCGGGCCGGACGCCGGTCCACGCCCAGGCCTCCGCGCCACTGGCCGCGTCCGCGCCCTCCCCGGAGCGGGCCGCCGTCCGCCACGAGGAGGTGCCGGCCACGGACCCGCTCGCGTACCCCCGTACGAGCGCGCAGATGAACGGCCACGTCAACGGCCACGCGGACACCGGCTCCACCCCGTCGATACCCGCGCAGTCGCTCGGCACCGAGCACCAGTCACCGCTGCTGCCCCCGGCGCCCTCGGCGCCCCGAGCCGAGCCCTCCGGCCGGCCCCTCCTCCCGAAGCGGCGTGCCCAGGAGCACCTCGTCCCGCAGCTGCGCGACGAGCCGATGGCCCGCAAGCCCGAGGAACACGCCCTGCACGACCCCGGTCTGATGGCCGCATTCCAGCGCGGGATCGGCCTCGCCGAATCCCAGCCCGCCCCCCACGAACCGCTGCGTCCAGGCGACGCGCACAAGGAGTAGATGCACCATGGCGAGCAATGTGCCGAACGGCCATTCCTCGGATCTCGACTGGCTGCTGAGCGGATTGGTCCAGCGGGTCCCGTACACCCGCAACGCCGTTCTGCTCTCCTCCGACGGCCTCGTGAAATCCGTCCACGGCCTCGACCCCGACGCCGCCGACCACATGGCGGCCCTGGCCTCCGGGCTGTACTCGCTCGGCCGCAGCGCGGGCGCCCGGTTCGGCGACGGCGGTGAGGTCCGACAGGTGGTCGTGGAGCTCGACTCCACGCTGCTGTTCGTGTCCACCGCGGGCTCGGGCACCTGCCTGGCCGTCCTCGCCGGGCGCGAGGCGGACGCCGCCGTACTCGGCTACGAGATGGCGATGCTCGTCAAGAGCGTCCGGCCGTATCTGGTCACGCCGGCCCGGCAGGCGGCCGGCGCGGCAGGTGGCCTCGGGCAGTGAACGTGACGTCTCATCAGGAAGGGCCCTGGCTCGACGACGCGGCCGGCCGGCTGATCCGGCCGTACACCGTGAGCGGCGGCCGGACCAAGCCCAGCACCACGCTGGACCTGCTCTCGATGGTGATGGCGACCGGCTCGATCCCGCAGCCCCACATGGGCCCCGAGCACAGCCTGGCCCTCGGGCTGTGCGACGGGCCCACCTCGGTGGCCGAGATCGCGGCGCACTTACGGTTGCCGGCCGTCGTCACCAAGGTCCTGATCTCCGACCTCGTGGACTGTGGGGCGCTCACCGCCCGAGCCCCCCGCTTCCACGCCAACCAAACCGACCGTTCCTTGCTGGAGGCAGTGCTCGATGGCCTACGACAACGGCTCTGAGCGCCACGAGAGTTTCGCGACCGACCCCTTCCCCACCGCACTCAAGATCCTGGTGGCGGGCGGCTTCGGCGTGGGCAAGACGACCTTCGTGGGCGCGGTCAGCGAGATCGAACCGCTCAGCACCGAGGAGCTGCTGACCTCGGTCAGCGCGGCCACCGACAGCCTGGAGGGCGTGGAGTCCAAGACCACGACCACCGTGGCCATGGACTTCGGGCGCATGACGCTCGACGACCGCCATGTGCTCTACCTGTTCGGCACCCCCGGGCAGGAGCGCTTCTGGTTCATGTGGGACGAGCTCTCCGAGGGCGCGCTCGGCGCGGTCGTCCTCGCCGACACCCGCAGGCTCCAGGAGTGCTTCTCCGCCGTGGACTTCTTCGAGCGGCGCGGCATCCAGTTCGTCGTGGCGGTCAACGAGTTCGACGGCGCCTACCGCTACGAGCCGGACGAGGTGCGGGCCGCGCTCGACCTCAAGCCGGAGGTGCCGGTCGTCGTGTGCGACGCCCGGATCTCCAGCTCCGGCATCCGTACCCTGCTGACCCTCGTCCAGCATCTGCTCACCACCATCCCGGCCGCCGTGCCGAGCTTCGGAGCCACGCCATGACCTACGACCCGACCGGTCATCTCCTGCTGACCCCCATCGACAAGGACGCGCCCGCACGGGTGCAGCGGCTCCGCGAACTCGGGCTCGGGGAGCGGCCGGACCCGGCGTTCGACGAGTTCGCGCACCGCCTCGCGGACGTGACCGGAGCCCCGTTCTCGATGGTCAACTTCATCGACGAGAACCGGCAGTTCTTCGCCGGACTGCACACCCCCGAGGGCACGCACTCGGGCAGCGACCTCGGCGCGGCCGCGGCGAACACCGGCGGCGTCGGCCGCTACATGGCCCGCGACCACGGCTACTGCCCGCACGTGGTCGTGCGGCGCAAGGCCCTCGTCCTGGAGGACGTCTGCGACTACCCCCGCTTCGCGGGGAACCCGGTCGTGGACGAGATCGGGATCCGCTCCTACATGGGCGCGCCGCTGATCGACCGTACCGGTGTCGCACTGGGCACGATCTGCGTGGTCGACACCGACGTCCGGCCGTGGGGGCGCGCCGGTCTGGAGACGATCAAGGCGATGGCGGCCGAGCTGGTGGAGCAGATCCACCGCCGCGAGGACGGCATGTTCTGACCGGCACCACCGGGAACACGGCCGGGGCCCCGGTACGGCGGATGTCGCCGTACCGGGGCCCCGGCCGTATCCGTGCGCGCTCAGGCGTGCGCCGGTTCGAGCTCCTGGGTGCGGACCAGATCGGAGAGCCGCTCCGACCAACTGCCCTTGTCCTGGCCGAGGGCGACCTCGGCCAGCCGCAGGAGCTGGATGTCGGACGTGCCGGCCGGGGCGAAGATGTGGTGCGCGTCCCGGAGGTAGCGCTCGATGGCCCGGTCCGTGAAGAGCCCGGCGGCGGCGTGGATCTCCATGGCGTTGCGGCCGGAGTCGATCGCCGACTCGACGTTGACGAGCTTCGCGTTCATGAGCTCGGCGTCGCAGGACAGGCCCTGGTCGAGCAGGTGCACGGCGTGGTAAGCGGAGAGCCGGGCCGTCATCAGCCGGGACTGCATCTGGCCGAGCTTCAGCTTGACCGTGGGCAGGTCGTGGAGCGGCTTGCCGTAGCGGATGCGCTCGGAGGCGAACCGGGTGGTCTCCTCCAGGATCGCCTGGTGGATGCCGAGCGAGACGGCGGTGAGGTTGGCCCGCCCGTACAGGACGCTGGAGGAGTACGCGACGGAGAGGCCGTCGCCCTCGTCGCCGAGACGGTTGGACGCCGGCACTCGGCAGTTCTCGAAGATGAGCTCGCCGAAGCTGAAGCCGTGGAGTCCCATGGCGGGCTGCTGCGGACCGGTCCTGAACCCCGGGCGATCGGATTCGACCAGGAAGGCCGTGAGTCCCTTCGAGCCGGGACCGGTCCTGACCACGACGCCGTGCAGATCGCCCACGTGGCTGTTGCCGACGTAGACCTTGCTGCCGTTGAGGATGTAGTCGTCGCCGTCCCGGACCGCGCTGGCGCTCATCCCGAGGACGTGACCGCCGGACTCGGGCTCGGTGACCGCGATGGTCGGCAGGCACTCACCGGCCGCGACGGCCGGAAGCCACGTCTTGCGCTGCTCGTCGCTGCCGAAGTGGACGATCTTGGCGGTGCCCAGCTGCGAGGCCTGGACCATGGCGCCCATGGCGCCGCTGACCCGGGAGAGCTCCTCGATGATGATGGTTTTGGCCAGGTGGCCGGCGCCCATACCGCCGTACTCCTGGCTGATTGTCGCGCCCAGCCAGCCCTGCTCGGCGATGAGCCGGGAGAGCTCGTGATGGACCGTCCGGGATGCTTCCATCTCGGCTATCCGTGGCCGAACCTCACGCTCCGCGAAGTCTCGGACCGTCTCCCTGAGCTGATGATGCAGTCGACTGCTGAAGTAGCCGTCCATTCGAGTCCTCCCCTGCGAAACGCCTGCCGGCCTGTCGGTCGAGCAGGTGGTGCATCGGCAGTGGTCCCGTCCCGAACAGGCCGACCTCTTCATGGTGTTGATCTTTCCGGGACGGAGCAATATCGCCACGACTTTTGTCTGAAACAGGAGCTGTTGACGATTGAATCTGACTGTGTTTCGTGTGGTGTTGGCCCCCTTGCACCGATCCGGAGTCCATTCCCCGTGGGCATCTTTCTGCCACATGCCAACGGCAACGGATCCGACGGCATATGGCCATGAGGTCGCCGAGGTCGTCACATGAGCCCCTTCTTCACCATAGGAGCGGCATTCCGGAACCTGTCCGACCCCGCCCCCACCCCGAGAACACGGGCCTCGCACCCGCCCTCCCCACTCCGGGAGCCCTCACCACAGGCGTGCGGGCGCATTCGGGGGCGTGCGGAAGCATCACGGAGAGTGACCGCCGTGCCCCGGCGCGCACCCCTCGCCCGGGCGCCGGAAAGGGTTCGTGACCACCCAGGAAAGTGCGGTATTGTTCTCATGCGCGTTCGGCCAGGGGAAACCCCAGGTCAGACGGGTATCGGGACGTGGCGCAGCTTGGTAGCGCACTTGACTGGGGGTCAAGGGGTCGCAGGTTCAAATCCTGTCGTCCCGACTCGAAAGAGTCGTAGGTCGAGGGGCCGTTTCAGAGAGATCTGAAACGGCCCCTCGATCGTTTTTGGGACCTCGTGCGGGACTGCGCACGGCACGGTCAGCCCTTCAGGAGCCGGTCCAGTTCGCGTCCGGCCTCGTCGTACCCGGCGTGCATGCATCCCTCGTCCAGCAGCTCGCTCAGCTCTTCGACGTCATCGACCTGATTCAAGGTGCGCTACGGCTCCGGGGAGCGGCCCCACCTGGACGAGGACTCCGACATCCCGTCACTGATCCAGGGCGCGGTCAACGCCTCGCCCCCTGCGTGGCGGCGAATCGACACGCTCGTTCGGCAGCAGCTCAACGCGTGAGGTGAAGACCGACTCCACTACTCGGTGATACCGTATAGTGGTACTCGGTACTACGGAGTACCGCTGGGTCGAGGAGGGTGCGCGTTGGAAGACCTGACGGAGATGCTGAAGGGCACGCTCGAAGGGTGCGTGCTCGAGATCATCGGCAGCGAGGAGACGTACGGCTACGCCATCACCCGTCAGCTGAACGAGCTCGGCTTCACCGACGTCGTCGAGGGGACGGTGTACACCATCCTGCTGCGGCTGGAGAGGAACAAGCTCGTCCAGGTGACGAAGCGGCCGTCCGGCGTCGGTCCGCCGCGCAAGTTCTACGCGCTCAACGATGCCGGACGCGAGGAACTCGCGAAGTTCTGGGCGAAGTGGCAGTACGTCTCATCACGCATCGAAAGGCTCAAGGAGGGCGGGAGATGAACTTCTGGGAGACCATCACAGGCAGCGATCTCACCAGGGAGTGGAAGGCGTTCGAGGCCCGGGCCGAGGCCCTGCCCGACGACCACCGGGCGGCGTGGGAACAGATCAAGGTCCACCTCTTTCCCCATGGGGACTTCACCGGCCGCAACCTGATGCCCATCCTCGACGCCGCCCTGGGGCTGCTCGAGGAGACGGCGGCGGACGGGCAGGGCGCCCACGAGGTCCTCGGTGACGACATCCGAGGCTTCTGCGCGGCGCTGGCCGGTGGAGAAGGGGCCCGGACCTACCGCGACCGGTGGCGCGAGCAGTTGAACAGGAACGTCGCGAGGAAACTGAGCCGGCTGGGAGGCTGACATGGGTATCCAGGACATCATCGAGGGCAAGAAGCAGTGGCGGGCGCACAAGGCTCGGGTCAAGGCGCTCCCGCCGGACTACCGGATCGTCTACAAGGAGATGCAGAAGTACTTCTTCAAGGTCGGACCGGTCGACCTGCCCGACGGTCCCCTGCTTCCCGGGATCGTCGACTTCTTCGAGGAGGGCGTCGCCGCGGGCAAGGGGGTCCTGGAGCTCATCGGCACCGACGTCGCCGCGTTCTGCGACGAGCTGGTCAAGGACTCGCCCACGTACGCGGACGTCTACCAGGAGTCCATCAGCGGGGAATCCCGAGCGGTGGAGGGGTAGCACGCGTCGCCGGATGTGCGTGGGCGTAGCCCGCGTGCGGTTCGTTCCCCAGCGGCTTCCCTCTCTCGTCCCCTTTGTGCCTTCAGCCTCCGAAAGGATGCCTCCATGGCTTCGTCTGTCATGCCCACAACAAGGCGCGGCGAGGGTCGGCCGTCGCCGACCGCGATCTCCGCCGTCGGGCTGCGCAAGTCGTACGGCGAAAAGCTCGTCCTCGACGGCATCGATCTGCACATCCCGGCCGGGTCCGTGTTCGCGCTGCTCGGCCCGAACGGCGCCGGCAAGACCACCGCCGTCAAGGTCCTGTCCACGCTCATCGGCGCCGACGCGGGTGAGCTGCACGTCGGCGGGCACGACCTGGCCGCCGAACCGCAGGCGGTCCGCGCGGCGATCGGCGTCACCGGCCAGTTCACCTCTCCAAGCGCGAGGGGCGGCGGGTCGCCGCCGAACTCCTGGAGCGCTTCGACCTGGTGGACGCCGCGAAGAAGCCCGCCTCCACCTACTCCGGCGGCATGAAGCGCCGCCTCGACCTCGCGATGACGCTGGTCGGCAGCCCGCGGATCATCTTCCTCGACGAGCCGACGACAGGGCTCGACCCGCGCTCCCGCCACAACATGTGGGGCATCATCCGCGGCCTCGTCTCCGGCGGCGTCACCGTCTTCCTCACCACCCAGTACCTGGAAGAGGCCGACGAACTCGCGGACCGCATCGCTGTGTTGAACGACGGGAAGATCGTCGCCGAGGGCACCGCGGAGGAACTGAAGCGGCTCGTCCCCGGAGGCCACGTACGGCTCCGCTTCACCGACCCGACCGCGTACCAGTCCGCAGCCGACGCTCTGCGCGAGGTCACCCGGGACGACCACGCGCTGTCGCTCTCCATCCCCAGCGACGGCAGTCAGCGCGAACTGCGCTCCATTCTCGACTGGTTGGACGCCGCCGGCATCGAGGCGGACGAACTGACCGTCCACACCCCCGACCTCGACGACGTGTTCTTCGCCCTGACCGGCGGAGGCAACATCCCCGACCAGCCCAGGAAGGACGCCCGATGAGCTCCCTCTCCCTCGCCGTCCGCGACTCGCACACGATGCTGCGCCGCAATCTGCTGCACGCCTGGCGCTACCCGTCCGCGACCCTGAACCTGCTGCTCACGCCGATCATGATGCTGCTGCTCTTCGTCTACATCTTCGGCGACGTGATGAGCGCGGGCATCGCGGGCAGTGGCGCCGACCGCTCCGACTACATCGCCTACATCGTCCCGGGCATCCTGCTGATGACCGTCGGCAGCACCGTGATCGGGGCCGCGGTGTACGTCTCCATGGACATGACCGAGGGCCTCGTCGCCCGCTTCCGCACGATGGCGGTCTACCGCGGCTCGGTGATCGTCGGGCACGTCCTCGGGAGCGTGCTCCAGTCGGTCGCCAGCGTGGTCCTCGTCGGCGCCGTCGGAGTCGCCATCGGCTTCCGGTCCACGGACGCCACGGCCCTGGAGTGGCTGGCGGCGTTCGGTCTGATCGCGCTGTTCGCCCTGGCCCTCACCTGGATCGCCGTCGGCATGGGCATGGCCAGCCCGAACCCGGAGGCGGCCGGCAACATGGCCATGCCGCTGATTCTCCTGCCGCTCATCTCCAGCGCCTTCATCCCGGCCGACACGATGCCGGGCTGGTTCCGGCCGATCGCCGAGTACCAGCCCTTCACCCCGGCCATCGAGACCCTCCGCGGCCTCCTGCTCGGCACCGAGATCGGCCACAACGGCTGGCTCGCCCTCGCCTGGTGCGTCGCCCTGATCGCCCTGGGCTACCGCTGGTCGACGGCACAGTTCAACCGCGACCCGAAGTAGACCCCACTGCGCCGGCCGCCTCCCCGTAACTCGTCCTGCCCCTGTGTCTCTCAGGCGGGGTGGCCGACGTGGGAAGAGCCGTGAATGTCCCTAGGTCGGCAGGGTGGCGGTCCCGTTCAGGCAGTGGTCGAGAAGTGCGTGCAGGCGCGGAACGGAGAGGGCCGGATTGGCCGCAGCGCCCTCGGCGGGGACGAGTTGCGCCGACAGGCCCGGCCAACTCGCCGCGACCCGGCGGAGCACCGGCTCCCCGGACACCGCGCAGGCGGCGAACCAGTCGGGCGACGGCCCGACGGCCGGCTCGGTATGCGACGTGGTGAAGGGTTCGGTGATCGGGCAGGTGCAGTCAGGACCGTGCCCGATGATCCTGTCGATCACGTCGTACTCCGCCCAGGTACGGGGGAAGGGGTGGACGCGCGCGCACATCCGCACGTACTCGACCGGGTCCTCCCTCAACTCCGCCATCAGCTCCGGTCCCACGTCGGGCCGGGCGGCGACCGACGCACGGACCTCCGCGTCGGGGTGGCGCGCGAGCCGGGCGAGCGCATAGGCCGGGTGTGCCGGTTCCGGGCCAAGGGGAGCATCGTGCCCTCCGTGAAACACTGCTCGATGAGCGCTGGGGACAGAGCACACGTGGCGAACACGAATCCGTTGCGCGCGCCGAAGGACGGCAAGACGGCCTCCACCCGTTCCGGGTCCAGCGCCCAGTTCCTGTCATACGCCGCTTCACGGACCGCGGGGTCCGGATCATCGAGCAGCGCCGCCCGCTGCGCCGAGGTGAGGGACTGCCACCTCCACGTGGCCCGTATCCGGAGTTCGGGGTCCTCGCGGCCGGCCAGGGAGCGGAAGAAGGACAGCGGAATCTGCCGGGACGAATCGATCTCCGCGATGATCTCCTTCGCGGTGAGCTTGCCGTCCTCGCCCCCGTCCTGAGCGGTCAGGAGGGTGACGAGGACGTCGTCCGGCAGCGGTCGGACCCATCGGGAGTAGCGCCGGGGGCCGGAGGCGAGACACGCGCGTTCGTGTCGCGTCAGTCCGTGGTCGTCGGGGCCGGGCGGGCGAAGTGGCGGGCGGTGGGGGTCAGGGCTGCGGCGGCCGGGACGAGGAAGCAGGCTGCGGCGCAGGCGCCGAGGACGGTGGTGACTCCGAAGGTGTCGATGGCGGGGGCCATCAGGGCCAGGCCGAGGGGGGCGAGGCCGTAGGAGACGAGGAAGTCGAGCGAGGAGACGCGGGCCAGTTTGTCGGGGGCGACCTCGCGTTGGGTGGCGGTGAACCAGGGCACGTTGAACAGTTCGATTCCGATTCCGGCGACGGCGTACGCGGCGACGACGACGAGCGGGTGGACGGGGAGCATCAGGCTGAGGGGGGCGACGCCGTACACGGCCAGGCCTGCGAAGGCGGCCCAGCCCTGGGAGCGCGGGCGCCAGCGGGCGATGACCAGGGCTCCGGCGAGTGCGCCCACGGTGTACGCGGTCATGGCCGCGGCCAGTACCCACTGGGTGTCGTAGCGGTCCCTGCTGATCAGGGGCAGGGCGACGCTGGTGGCGGAGTAGCCGAGGGCGATGACCGTGACGAGGGCGGCGAGACCGGCGAGGAACCAGGGATGGCGGCGCGCCTCGCGTATGCCCTCCAGGAACTCGGCGCGGAATCCGGCGCGCGGCGCGGGAGCCGTGGCCGGGTCTGTTGGGGTGGTGGCGGCCTTGGCCGGGACCAGTGCGGCGATCAGCCAGAGCAGGCCGATGCCGAGCAACAGCGTCCCGATGTCGAGGAAGGCCGCGAGCAGGGCGGTCAGGGCGGGGCCCGCGAGTGTGGAACCGCGTACGGCCATGGTCATGGCGGCGTTGGCCTGTTGGCGGCGGTCGGGGGCGACGGTCTCGGCGGTGAGTGCCTGGAACGCCGGTCGGCAGGCGCCCTGTCCGGCGCCGGCGAGGGCGGCGGCGGCCGTCATCAGGACGAGCGAGCGGCCGAGCCCGGCGGCGAGGAGGGGTGCGGCGACCGCCGCCGCGAGGGCCGACCAGAGGACGACCGCCCGGCGGGAGTGCCGGTCGGCCAGGACGCCGCCGACGGCGACGGCGACGAGGAAGCCCGCGGTGCGCGCGGCGAGGACCAGGCCGAGTCCTGCGGCGCCGAGGTCGCGGTGCAGGACGGCGAGTCCGAGGACGAAGGGCAGGGCCCAGGTCGCGAGCCCGGAGGCGGTGGTGCCCGCCCACAGGCGCAGGAACGTGGTGTCGCGGAGGACCGAACGCGCGGGCGAAGTCTTGGAGTTGGTCGTCGTGGGGGGTGGTGTGGTCGCCACGGTGTGGTTGCTCCTTGGGGACGGCGGGGGAGGGGCGGGGCGGTCCGGCGGACAGGCCCCCCGTGTGGTTAATGAAAATGAATACCATTACAGTACCCTTCGAACGCGGCACTCCTGCCGGGTGCACGACAACACCCACGCCGTTCCCCGCCCTCCTTCGCAGACCGGAGATCCCATGCGCCACCCCGCCCGCCTCGGCATCGCCCTGACCGTCCTCCTCGCCACCGCGGCCTGCTCCACGGCGAACGGCGACGGTTCCACGACGGCCGCCAAGCCCGCCGACCGGGCGTCCGGCGAGGCGCGTTCCGTCAGCAGCTGCGGCCGCCAGCTGTCCTTCGCCGGGGCTCCGAAGAGGGCCGTCGCCCTGGACCAGACGTCGACCGAGACCCTGCTCGAACTCGGCCTCCAGGACCGCATGGCCGGAACGGCCAACCTCAAGACGAAGATCCCGGCCCCGTACGCCGCCGCGTACGCCAAGGTCCCCGTCATCGCCCCGAAGATCGCCACCGGCGAGCAACTGCGCGCCGCAACACCCGACTTCGTCGTCGCCGGCTCCACGGACCTCTTCACCAAGGACCGGGCCGGCACCCGCGAGGAGCTGGCCGCCCTCCAGGTCCCCACCTTCGTCAGCGCCGTGGACTGCCCGCAGCGGAATCCCGCCGGGAAGACCCCCTTCGAGCTGCTCTTCTCCGACTACGAGAACCTCGGCAAGGTCTTCGGGGCCGAGGAGCGGGCCCGCAAGCTCGCCGCCGGCCAGCGCGCCGCCGTCGCCAAGGCCGGGGCGAACGCCTCCAAGGCCCCGCAGGGAGCTGACCGGCCGACCGTCGTCTACCTCTACTCCGTCTTCAACGGCATGCCGTACGTGGCAGGTGGGACCGGCCTGCCCAGCGAGATGAGCCGGATCGTCGGCGCGAAGAACGCCTTCGACGACGTCGACGAGGACTGGCCGGAGGTCTCCTGGGAGGAAGTCGCCAAGCGCGACCCGGACTTCATCGTGATCGGCGACCTCTCCGAGCGCGGCCGGCCGGGCGACAGCGCCGCCGAGAAGCGCGCCTCGATGACCGCGCACCCCGTGATCTCCCGGCTGGCGGCGGTCCGCGACGGCAGGATCATCGAAGTGCCGGGCATCGAGCTGGACCCCTCGGTGCGGTCGGTGCACGCCCTCGGGCTGCTTGCGGACGGGATGAAGGACCTCGGGTATGTCCGCTGATCCGGTCGTCCGGCCGGGGGAGGTGGATCTCCTGCCGCCCGGCCGAGGCGCGGCGGCCGGGCCCGTGGCGGCCGGGCCCGCGGCTCCCGGGTCTGTCGCACCAGGGTCTGTGGCGGCCGGGCCCGCGGCTCCCGGGTCTGTGGCGGCCGGGTCTGTCGCACCCGGGTCCGTGGCATCCGGGTCCGTGGCGGTCGAGTCCGTGCCGCCCCGGCCCGCCGCGGCTCGGTCGTTCGCCGGCGGGGCCGTCCTCTTCCTCCTCGCCGTCGGCCTCCTCGTGGGCTCGGTGGCCGCCGCCGTCCGCATCGGCACAGCCGACGTGGGCTGGACCGACCTCGCCCGCGTCCTCGGCACCCATCTCGGCCTGGACGTCGAGCCGTTGCCCCCGCTCGTGGACTCCCTCGTCTGGGACCTGCGTCTCCCGCGCGTACTGATGGCCGCCCTCGTCGGTGCCTCGCTCGCCGTGTGCGGCGCCGTGCTCCAGGCCGTCACCCGCAACGCCCTCGCCGACCCCTACCTGCTCGGCGTCTCCTCGGGCGCCTCGACCGGAGCCGTCGCCGTCGTCGTCCTCGGGGTGGGCGCGAACGCGCTCGGGGTCACCGGCGGCGCGCTCCTCGGCGCCCTCGCGTCCTTCGCCCTGCTCCTCCTGCTGCTGCGGCGCAGCGGTCTCGACTCGGTCCGGATCGTCCTCACCGGAGTGGTCGTCGGCCAGCTGTTCACCGCCCTGACCTCCCTCGTCCTGATGGCCTCCGCGGACGCGGACACCACGCGGGCCGTCACCCACTGGCTCCTGGGCTCGATGGCGCCGGCCCGCTGGGACACCGTCGTGGTCTGCGCGATCGTCACCCCGCTGGGGCTCGCGGTGGCCTGGCTCTGCTCCACCGCCCTCGACGGGCTCTCCTTCGGCACCGACACCGCCGCCTCCCTGGGCATCGGCGTACGGCACACCCGCCTGCTGCTCCTCGTGGTCACGGCCGTCCTGACGGCCGTGGCGGTGGCCACCGTCGGAGCCATCGGCTTCGTCGGCCTGATCGTCCCGCACGGCGTACGGTTCCTCGTCGGCCCCCTGCACCGGGTGCTGCTGCCCAGCGCGGCGCTCGCCGGAGCGGTGTTCCTCGTCTGGACGGACGCGCTGGCCCGGATCGCCTTCGCGCCCCGCGAGGTCCCCGTGGGCGTCATCACCGCCCTCCTCGGCGTACCGCTCTTCCTCCTCGTCCTGCGCAGGAGGGGGGAGCTGTGAGGATCACCGCCGAAGCGCTCGGCTGGTCGGTGGCCGGCACGACGGTCGTCCGCGAGGTCAGCGCCGACATCGCCCCCGGCGAGACCGTGGGACTGCTGGGCCCCAACGGCTCGGGCAAGTCGTCGCTGCTGCGCTGCCTGGCCGGACTGCGCGCTCCCGACACGGGCACGGTCCGGTACGACGGCGAGTCCGTACGCGACTGGAGCGCGCGCCGGATCGCCCGCCATGTCGCCTTCGTCGCACAGGACTCGGGCGCGGACAGCGACCTGCGGGTCGGCGACGTCGTGGGCCTCGGGCGGACGCCGTTCCGGGACCGCTGGCGCGGGCCGGACGCCGCCGACCGGGCCGTGGTCGCCGCCGCCCTCGAACGCCTCGGGCTCACCGCGCTCGCCGACCGCTCCTGGAAGGCCCTGTCGGGCGGCGAGCGGCAGCGCGCCCACATCGCCCGCGCGCTCGCCCAGGAGCCGCACGCGCTCCTGCTCGACGAACCCACCAACCACCTCGACGTCAAACACCAGTTGGAACTGATGGAGCTGCTGTCCGGCACCGGCCGGACGGTCCTCGTCGCCCTGCACGACCTGACGCTCGCCGCCCGGTACTGCGACCGGCTGCTGCTCCTGCACCACGGCCGGCTGATCGCCGCCGGCCCGCCCGCCCACGTACTGACCGCCGAACGGCTCGCCGAGGTCTTCGAAGTGGACGCCGAACTCACCGCCGACGCCCTGGGGCACCCCCACGTGACGTACCGCGGACCGCTCGGCGGCGCACCGCGGCCACCGGCACCCCGACTCGCCCGACCCGCTCCCTGAAGAGGAAAGCCATGCCCCAGACGATCCCCACCCGCACCACTCCGACGTCCGTCGACGGACTCGTCGAGGCCGTCCTGGCCGGTGAACACGGACCGCTGCCCTCCGAACTCGTCGCGACCAGCGTCTTCTGGATCCACCACGGCACCCGCCTGGCCGGCGGCGACACCACCTACCTCAACCAGTACGTCCTGGTCCGCCTCGGCGGCTCGTTCGGCGGCTGCGCCTTCGAGGCCGGCGAGATCGACCCGGCGATCTGCCGGGACTCCTCCGGCACCCCGCTCGACGTGCTCCTGCGCGAGGCCCCGCGACCGCTGCGGATCGCCGCCCTCGACGCCTACCTCTCCGAGGTCCGCCCGCACCGGACGGCGGGCGAGGCGGGCGACGCCGAGCCGGTCACCCTCCCCGCCGGAACCCCGGAGGTCCGTGCGAGGGCCCGCGACGCGGCCATCGCCGGCCTGCTGGACATCGAGGACGGCGCCGAGGTGGGCCTCATCGGTGTCGTCAACCCGCTCGTCGCCGCGATCCGCGAGCGCGGCGGCCGACCGCTGCCCTGCGACCTCAATCTCCGGACCACCCAGTGGGGCGACCCCGTCACCGCCGACATGCACGAGGTGCTGGACCGGGCCGAGGCCGTCGTCGCCACCGGAATGACCCTGAGCAACGGCTCGTTCGACACCATCCTCGACCGCTGCCGCTCGCGCGGCATCCCGCTCGTCGTGTACGCGCAGACCGGCAGCGCCGTGGCCCGCGCCTTCCTCGGCTCCGGCGTCACCGCGCTCTCCGCGGAACCCTTCCCCTTCTCCCAGTTCAGCGCCGAGGCGACGGTCCTGTACCGCTACCGGACGGTGGGGGACGCGTGATCCCCGTCGCCCGCCCGGCCGTACCCGGTGCCGGTGGCCTCCCCACCGGCACCGGGTACGCCCCGTGTCACCACGGCGAGCTCCTCCAGGGCGTCTTCCTCGACGACGACGGGCGCCGGTGCGCCGGACTGGTCACCCTCCCCATGGCGGGACCGGGCAGCGGAGCCGAATTCGTCCGCGACCCCGGCACGCCACCCGGGGACCTCACCGTCGTCCCCACCGGCCGGGCGAAGGCCGCGCGGGCCGCGCGCCTCGCCGTGGCCGCGTGCGCGGAACTGTCCCATCAGCCGCCCTGTGGCGGGGAGTTGCGACTCACAGGGGACATACCGGTGGGCCTTGGCATGGGCAGCTCCACCAGCGACGTGATCGCCACCGTCCGAGCGGTCGCCGACTCGTACGGCCTGCGCCTGACGCCCGGGACGGCCGCCCGGCTGGCGGTCCGCGCGGAGCTGGCCTGCGATCCGCTGATGCTGGACGGCGGCCCCGTGCTGTTCGCCCAGCGGGAGGGCCGCGTCCTGGAGGCCCTCGGCCCCGCCCTGCCGCCGCTGGTCGTGGTGGGCTGCCTCCTCGGCGGCGGAGCGCCCGTGGACACGCTGGCCTTGCCCGCGTACGAACCCGGCGACAGCGACGTACGGGCCTACGAGCGGCTGCGCACGCTGCTGCGCCGGGCCGTGGCCACCGGCGACGTCGCACTCCTCGGCGAGGTCGCCACCGCCAGCGCGCGACGCGGCCAACGGGTCCTCCGGCAGCCGGAGTTCGAGACCCTCGTCGACATCGCCCACCGGGAAGGGGCGGCGGGCGTGCAGATCGCGCACAGCGGCGCGGTGGCGGGCGTGCTCTTCGACCCGGCCGCGCCCGGGGTGCGGCACCGCGTCCGGCGCTGCCTGCGCGCCCTGGACGCCCACGGCATCCCCGCCACCCGCACCTTCACGACCGACACCAGCACCAAGGAGCTCTGGAATGGACCAGCACATCGCGGAGTCGATCGGCCGGCCGGACCTGATACGTCTCGACGACCGGCTCGTCTGCCTGCGCTTTGAGACGATGAAGGTGGTCTCGGCCCTCGCGGCGGTGCGCCACCTCCTGGACACCGGAGTCGTACGGCGCGGGGACACCCTCCTCGACAGCTCCAGCGGCATCTACGCGTACGCCCTCGCCCTGGCCTGTCACCGATACGGCATGCGCTGTCACATCGTCGGCTCGACCACGGTGGACCACACGCTCCGCACGCAACTCGCCGTGCTGGGAGCCAGGTTGGAGCAGATGGAGCCGTGCAGCGACCTCAAGCTCGACCAGAAGCGGCGCGTCGAGCGGATCCACGAGATCCTCGCCGAGCGCCCCGAGTACCACTGGATGCGGCAGTACCACGACGACATCCACTACCTCGGCTACCGCGCGATCGCCGACCGGATCCGGGAGGCGACCGGGGCGGACGGGCTGACCGTCGTCGGCGGGGTCGGCTCGGGGGCGTCGACGGGCGCCCTGGCCCGCTACCTGCGCGCGGCGGACGGCGGTACGGGCGACCACCCCGACGGCCGCTCGGCCGACGGCGGCCGGTCGGCCGACGTCGAGCTCGTCGGCGTCCAGCCCTACGGCAGTGTCACCTTCGGCGCCGAGCACGTCTCCGACCCCGAGATCATCATCGCCGGCATCGGCAGCTCGATCCCCTTCGGGAACGTCTCCCACGATCTGTACGACACCCTGCACTGGATCTCCTTCGACGCGGCCCTGGCCGGCAGCGTCGACCTGCTCCGCCGGCACGCGGTCTTCGCGGGACTCTCGACCGGTGCCGGCTACCTCGCCGCCCGCCACGAGCACGAGCGCAGCCCCGGGCGCACTGTCCTCTTCGTCGCCGCCGACACCGGCCACCGCTACGTCGACACCGTCTACGCCCGGCACCGCGAGGCGGCACCGATCGCGGACCTCGCCCCGCGCGACGTGACCGACCGGACCCAGCTGACCCTGCCGTGGTCCCGGATGCGCTGGAACCGCGCCCGGGTGTGAGGACTCGTACGCACCAGCGAGTTGATCACTCGTTGGTGAGTTCACCCGTCACGGGTCCCCGCTCCGGCCCGACGCTGGGGGAAGGAGTGACGGCGAGAGCGCGGCCGGGACGTGCCGCGGGCGGGGGAACGGTATGACGCGGGAGTCGGGATCCGCCGAGGGCCTGGACGAGCGGGCGGTGCTGCTGGCGGCGGGGCTCGCGGACCTGGCGGTGAGCACGCTGAGCGCGGGATTCGGCGCCGTACGGGGCCTGTTGAGGCGATCGGACGCCGCCGAGGTGGCGGCGGAGGCCGAACGGGACCTGGAGGCGCGCGGGCGCCTGGTCCTCGACCGGTACGCGTCCCCGCCACCGGCCCACCTGGAGGTGCTCGCCCGGCACGTGCTCGCCCGGCGGGCCTCCGATGACGTCTGAGCGGTGGGATCCGGCCGCGTTCAAGACGCGCGTCGACGACGTCCTCCGGCGGTACGTCGCCGAGGAGGCCGACCGGCTGTCGGCGGTCGACCCGGCGCTGGACCCCGTGGCCGGGCAGCTGGAGGCGGCGGTCGCGGACGGCAAACGGCTGCGCGCGGCGTTCTGTTACTGGGGCTGGCGCGCGGTGGGACAGCCGGACAGCGAGGCACTGCTGCGGGCGGCGGCCTCCATGGAGCTGGTGCACGCGGCCGCTGTCGTGCACGACGACCTGATCGACGACAGCCCGCTGCGGCACGGCCGGCCCACCGCGCACCTCGCCCTGCGCGACGCGGTGGAGCACCACCCGCGGCCGGCCGCGGGCGCCCGCTCCCTGGCCATGCTCGTCGGGGACCTGCTCATGTCGCTCGCCGGGCAGCTGTTCGTCACCAGCGGCCTGCCGGCCGCCTACCTCGGCCGGGCCCGCCCGCTCTGGGCGGCGCTCGCCCGGGACCTCATCGCGGGCGAGTGCCTGGAGATCCTGCACACCGGCGCCGCCCCGGACACGACGGCCTCGCTGAAGGTGATCCGCTACAAGACCGCCAAGTACACCGTCGAACAGCCCCTGTTGATCGGCGGAGTCCTCGCCGGGGCCGGTGACCGGCTGCGCGCGGGCTACTCCGCGTACGGGCTGCCGCTGGGGGAGGCGTTCCAGCTGCGGGACGACCTGCTCGGCCTGTTCGGGGACCCGGAGAGCACCGGCAAGGCCGGCGCCGACGACGTGCGCGGCCGGCGGCCCACCGCCCTCCTCGCGGAGACCTGGCGGCTCGCCGGGGACGAGGAGCGCGGGCGGCTGCGCGACCTGCTCGGCCGGGACGACCCCGACGGCGACGCCCTGGAGGCCGTGCGCGCGGTGATGCGGCGGCTGAAGGCGCCCGACCGCGTCGAGGCCATGATCACCGCGCGGGTCGGGGAGGCCCTCCGCACCCTCGACGAGCTGAACCTGCCCGCGCGGCCCGCCGCCGCGCTCACCACCCTGGCGCACTCGGCGGCGGTCCGCCGTTCCTGACGGACCGCCAGGAGAACAAGGAGCCCTGCCATGACCCGGACGGAGGCGTCGATGGACGCCCTGCGGAAGACCGGTGACGAACTCGCCGACGCCACGGTCGCCGCCCTCTTCGAGCGCGGCGAGGTGGGGACGTTCAACACCCTCATGCGGTACGTGTCCACCGCCGGCGCCCCTCTGCCGGACGGGCTGCCGGATGTCGCCCGCGAGTACCTGCATGCCACGAGCGCACCGCCTGCCTGGGTGGACTGGGGGGAGATGGAGAAGGCCCGGCTGTTCTTCATCGACAACAACGTGCACATCTCCACGGCCTTGTCCTTCGCCTCCATGCCTGCCTGCTACCTCGTCCCGAACGTGGCGAGGCTGCTCTCGGCGACCCACGGTCTGAGCTACCCGTCCAAACGTATGGCGGAGACGGGCCAGTTCACCGTCTACCTGATGCAGCCCGACGCCTTCGAGGCCGGGAGCCGCTTCATCCCGGCCGCGCAGAAGGTCCGTCTGCTGCACGCCTCCATCCGCCACCACCTGACGCGCGAGGACCGGTGGGACGTCGCGGCCTCGGGGGTGCCGATCTGTCAGGAGGACATGATCGGCGGGCAGATGTTCTTCTCGATGCTCGTCCTCGACAGCCTGCACCGCCTCGGCATCCACATGTCCACGGAGGGGGCGGAGGCGTACTACTACGCCTGGCGCGTGGTCGGCGCGATGCTCGGCGTCGACCAGGACGCCGTCCCCAAGTCCCTCGACGAGGCCCGCGACTTCCTCGACCGGTACATGATCCGCCACATGGGTCCGTCCCCGGAGGGGGTCCATCTGACCCGGCAGCTGATCGACCTCTACGAGGAGGTCGTGCCCGGCACCCTCTTCGACCCGGTCGTCTCCGCGCTGATCCGCTACCTCGTCGGCGACACCTGCGCGGACTGGCTGGACGTGCCCCGCACCCGATGGGACACCCTCGTCAAGTCCGTCCCCCACCTCCTCGGCGTCCTGGAGACCATCGAGGACCACTCGCCGCTCGGCGCCTGGGCCCTGGACCGCCTCGGCCACCTCACCACCGTCCTCGAACTGTCCTCCCTCACGCGCGGACGCGTCATGCACTACGCCATCCCCGAACACCTCAGGAAGGACTACGGCGTCTCGTCCGGACCGTCCCGCACCCGCCGCTGGACGCCCCCGGCGGCCACGGTCTCCCCCTGATCTCCGGCCGCTTCCGCCTCCGCCTCCGCTTCCGCCTCCGCCTCCGCCTCCGCCGGTGATGACGGCGACGGCGGCGGAGGCGGCGCGAGGATCCCCCTCGCTACGGCGCGGTCACGGGGTGGTGAGCTCGGCCCGGACGGTACGGGCCGCCGCGACCAGGTTCTCCAGCGCGGCCCGGGTCTCGGGCCAACCGCGGGTCTTCAGACCGCAGTCGGGATTGACCCAGAGCCGCTCCGCGGGGATGGCCCTGAGGCCCGTACGGAGGAGCTCGGCGGCCTCGTGGGCGCTCGGGACGCGCGGGGAGTGGATGTCGTAGACCCCGGGTCCCGCCTCGCGCGGGTAGCCGTGGGCGGCGAGTTCGCGGGCGACCTGCATGTGGGACCGGGCGGCCTCCAGGCTGATGACGTCGGCGTCGAGGTCGTCGATGGCCTGGACGACGTCGCCGAATTCGGCGTAGCACATGTGCGTGTGGATCTGGGTCTCCGGGCGCACCCCCGCGGTCGTGAGGCGGAACGCCTCCGTCGCCCAGTCCAGGTAGGCCCCGTGGTCGGCGGCGCGGAGCGGCAGGGTCTCGCGGAGCGCCGGCTCGTCGACCTGGATGACGGAAGTACCGGCGGCCTCCAGGTCGTTCACCTCGTCGCGCAGGGCGAGGGCGACCTGGCGGGCCGTGTCGGCGAGGGGCTGGTCGTCGCGGACGAAGGACCAGGCGAGCATGGTGACCGGTCCGGTGAGCATGCCCTTGACGGGCTTGGTGGTGAGGGACCGGGCGTAGGCCGTCCAGCGGACCGTCATCGGCGCGGGCCGGGAGATGTCGCCGGCGAGGACCGGCGGCCGGACGTAGCGGGTTCCGTAGGACTGGACCCAGCCGTGCCGGGTGGCGAGGTAGCCCGTCAGCTGTTCGGCGAAGTACTGGACCATGTCGTTGCGTTCGGGCTCGCCGTGGACGAGGACGTCGAGGCCGGTCTTCTCCTGGAAGGCGATGACTTCCTGGATCTCGGACCTGATGCGCTCCTCGTATCCGGCGGTGTCGATCCGGCCGGCCCGCAGGTCGGCCCGCGCGGTCCGCAGCTCCGCGGTCTGCGGGAACGAGCCGATGGTCGTGCTGGGCAGCAACGGCAGTCGGAGGGCGGCGTGTTGGGCAGCGGACCGCTCGTCGTACGGCTGGGGGCGGCGGGTGTCTGACGCGGTGACGGCGGCGGCGCGGGCCCGGACGGCCGGGTCGTGGGTGATCGGGGAGCGGGCGCGCGAGGCGAGGTCGGCGCGGTTGGCGGCGAGTTCGGCGGTGATGGCACCTGTGCCCTGTGAGAGGCCCTTCGCCAGGGTGACGACCTCGGCGGTCTTCTGCCGGGCGAAGGCGAGCCAGCGCAGGATCTGCGGATCGATCTCGCGTTCCGCCGCTGCGTCGAGCGGGACGTGCAGCAGGGAGCAGGAGGCGGACACGTCGACGCGGTCGGCGAGGCCGAGGAGGGTGCCGAGCGTGGTGAGCGACGCCGCGAGGTCGTTGACCCAGATGTTGCGGCCGTTGACCACTCCGGCGACGAGCCGCTTGCCCGGCAGCCCGCCGGCGGCGGCGAGCGCGTCGAGGTTGGCGGCCGCCCGGTCCGTGAAGTCGAGCGCAAGGCCCTCGACGGGCGCCTTGGCCAGTACGGGCAGGGCGTCGCCGAGCCGGTCGAAGTAGGAGGCGACCAGGAGTTTCGGCCGGTCCGTGAGTCCGCCGAGGTCCCGGTAGGCGCGGGTGGCGGCGTTGAGCTCCGCCGGGGTGCGGTCCTGGACGAGTGCGGGCTCGTCGAGCTGCGCCCAGTCGGCGCCCGCAGCCCGCAGGTCGGCGAGGACCTCGGCGTACACCGGGAGCAGCCGGTCGAGGAGGGTGAGCGGATCGAAGTCGGCGGCCACGCCCGGCGCCGGCTTGGCGAGCAGCAGGTAGGTGACGGGTCCGACCAGGACGGACCGGGCGTCGAGGCCCAGGGCGAGGGCCTCCCGGAGGGCGGCGACCTGCTGGGAGGAGTCGGCCGCGAAGACCGTGTCAGGTCCCAACTCCGGTACGAGATAGTGGTAGTTGGTGTCGAACCACTTGGTCATCTCCAGCGGCGCGACGTCCTGGGTGCCGCGCGCCATGGCGAAGTACCCGTCGAGCGGGTCCGCGGCGACGGCCGCCCGGTGGCGCTCGGGGATCGCGCCCACCATGACGGTGGTGTCGAGGACGTGGTCGTAGTACGAGAAGTCGCCGGTGGGGACCTCGGTGATGCCGGCGGCGGCCTGCTGCCGCCAGGTGGTGCGGCGCAGGCCGACGGCGGTGGTCCGGAGGGCTTCGGCGGTGACGCGGCCCTTCCAGTAGCCCTCGACGGCCTTCTTCAGTTCCCGGTCGGCGCCCTGGCGGGGGTAGCCGTACAGGGTGGACTGCGTTGCCGCGGCTGCGGACTTGGTGGTCACGGAGATCTCCTTCGCGAGATGAATCCCTGAGATCCCGGAGACGGGACGCGGACGCGAAGGGGTGACGGAACGGGCGGCTGGACCGGCGCTGTGCGACGCGGTCGTCCGTCTCGTTCTGTACGCCGACCCGCCCACGAGGTCACCGGAATGTCCGCGCGCGGAATCGTCCGCGTGCGGGCAACGGGCAGGTCTTCGGACTCGCGGGCACGTCCTCACGGGGGAGGACACCTAGTGGCCGTCGCTTCCCAGACCCGTCCCGGGTCCAGTGCTGATGACGGCGGTCGTTCCCGCTCACCGCTGCGGGGCAGTCCCGGATTCCCACCGGGTTCCCTCTTACGACGCATCCCGTCCGGCTGACGGGGCGAACCAGCTGCACCCGCAGCGTAGCCCGGCCTTCGCGATCTCCGCACGCAATCGGACTCCGGGGCCGGACCGGGCCCCGGAGTCCGTCATGTCGTGTCGTGCTCAGGCGCCGCAGAAGGACTCGGTACGGACGGAGCCGCCGAGGTTCTCGTCGTCGGTGCCCAGCAGGGTGTCGGGGGAGTCGGGCAGGCACTCCACCGCCTCGACCTTGTACTGCGGGTACGTTCCGAGCACGGTCGGGGAGGTCGCGAGCGTGACCCGTACCCGGCCCGCCGACGAGATCGTCACCCGGCCGATGTCGCTCACCGCGGAGTCGAACGGGCCGTCGTCGCCGGCGTCCGCGGCCGAGCCGACGACGAGCCGTCCTGCGGGGGTCACCGTGATGTCGGAGATGTGCCGGGTGCCGTCGTCGTTCGGCTGCGTCGTCCGGTAGGTCCGGTTCGTGACTGCACCGAACAGCGGTTGACCCCACGCGGCGAACGTCAGGGGCGCGGCGTACAGGGTGGCGGGACGGCCGGGGCCCGCGCCCCGGTCGGCCCACAGGGCGGCGAGCTTCCCGTTCTGGGCGACGACCGCGAAGCTCTCGAAGTCGTCGCCCTCGCCGATCGCCGGCAGCGGGGTGTAGTCGACGACGGTCGCCGTCGAGCCGGCGACCTTCAGACGGAAGAGGATGCCGCGGCCGGTCACCGCCAGGTACTCGCCGGGCATCCCGGGGATGCTCTCGATGGCCTCCAGGTCGACGGGTTCCGGACCGTCCCAGGTGATCGGGGCGATGTCGTCGGCGCCGTCCTGGTGGGTGACCCGGGACAGCCGCTGCTGTCCGGACCGCTTGTTGTCGTGCACGGCGAGGACGTGCACACCGGTTCCGTCGCCGGTACGGCCCTCGAACGCGAGGCCGCTGACACCGGAGCGGGCGTCATCGCCGACCTTCTGCCACTCTCCGGCGGCCCCGGCGGGGGCGGAGCCGAGGGTCGCCAGCAGCGCGGTCGCCGCCGTGAGCCAGGCCATGCGCTGCAACATCGGAAGTTTCACGGGAGTCGCTTGCCTTCTCTGTCCGACAGACGCGAGGTCACGCGCCGGACGTCAGGCTATTGATCTTGGTCAGGGCGCCCCCAGCGCTCGTTGCCCCGTTCGCCGGAGCGCGCAGTCGGACATGGAGGGCGCGCGAGTGGCGTGCGCGCGCCCCCTGTCTGAGCTGGGGCGATCCTCACCGGACCCGGGGCGCTCCCTCGCCGATCCGGGGCGATCCCTCAACGACCCGGGCGGGCGTCCGTACGCGGCGCGCGCGGGCCGCGGAACGGCAGCGTCCGGCTCAGGACGAGGTTCGTGGTCGTACTCCCGAACTGGGCCAGCGCGTCGACGAGCTCCTCCAGATGGGACATCGACGTGGCCGCCACCTTCAGCACGTAGCAGTCGTCCCCGGTCGTCCGCAGACACTCCAGGTACTCCGGGCGCTCGCCGAGCAGCCGCCGCAGCGGCTCGTGCCGCGTCCCCGGGTACTTCAGCCGGACCACCGCGAGCACCGGATAGCCGGTCCGCTCCAGGTCGACCTCCGCCCGGAACCCCGTGATCACCTCGGCGGCCTCCAGGCGCCGCACCCGCTCCTTCGTCGCCGACGCGCTCAGGTTCACCCGCCGCGCCAACTCCGTGTACGCGATCCGGCCGTCCTTCTGGACCTCCGTCAGGATCGCCCAGTCCGTCGCGTCGAGAGTCTCGGTCATCCGGCCAGATTACCGGCGGATCCACGGCCGAAGGGCCCCGGAACGGGCGGGAATCCCTTCAGCGGGCCCCGGACGCCGGACTAGCCTCGGTCCCGTGAAGATCGGAGTCAACATCCTCAATTTCGGGCCCGGCACCGACCCCGGAGTCCTGCGCGACTGGGCCCGGACCGTGGAGGGCCTGGGCTACGACCTCCTGATGGTCTCGGACCACATCGCCGTCACCCCCGACGTCGCCGAGCGCTATCCGGCGCCCTTCTACGAGCCGTTCACCACCCTCTCCTGGCTGGCCGGCCTCACCACCCGGGTCCGGCTCGGCACGACGGTACTCATCGCGCCCTACCGACACCCGCTGCTCACCGCCCGCATGGCGGCCAACCTCGACCGGCTCAGCGGCGGACGGCTGGTTCTCGGGGTGGGTGTGGGCTGGGCACGCCAGGAGTTCGCCGCCCTCGGCATCCCCTTCGAGCGCCGTGGCCGGCTGACCGACGAACACCTGCGGGGCGTCCGGGAGGCCTGGGCGAACACCGCGGACTACGGGGACCGGCGGATCCCGGTGTGGGTCGGCGGCAACAGCGACGCGGGGGTACGCCGTGCCGTACGGCACGGGGACGCGTGGCATCCGCTCCGCTGCACGGTGCCGTGGCTGCGCGAGGGCGCCGAGCGGCTGAAGGCCGCCGCCGACGAGCAACGGCTCCCCGTACCGGCCCTCGCTCCCCGGATCGCTCTCCGGATCACCGCCGCGCCGGTCACCGGAGCGGACCGGCTCGCGGGGGAGGGCACGATCGACCAGATCCTGGACGACCTCGACCAACTGCGGCTGCTGGGCGCCGAGTCCGTCGTCCTCGACCCGTACGCCGGGGATCCGAGCGAGACGCTCCACCCGGAGAAGGCCTGGCGGGCTCTCGCCGCCGTGGCCGCGCACCTTTCCCTGTCGCACGACTGAACGGAGCCTCCCTGTGATCACGCACGACGACCACGCACTCCTCCGCCGGGCCATCGCGCTCGCCGCCAAGGCGAAGGAGGGCGGCGACCCGCCCTTCGGATCGCTGCTCGCGGCGGCGGACGGGACGGTGCTGGCGGAGGAGTACAACACCACCCTCACGGACCGGGACATCACCGCCCACCCGGAACTGAAGCTGGCCCGGTGGGCCGCGCGGGAACTGGACGCGGCCACGGCGGCCGGGACCACGATGTACACCAGCTGCGAACCGTGCGGGATGTGCGAGCCCGTCATCCGGCTCGCGGGCCTGCGGCGGGTGGTGTTCGCCCTCTCCGGCGAGCAGCTCCTGGACATCAGGCCCGCCGCCGGGAAGCCGCCCGTACCGCAGGACGGCCCCGCGCTGCTCGACGAGGTCCGGGCCGTCGTTGAGGGGTACTACCGCTGACCGTAAGTGCTACGGCTGACCGCGGGTGCTACCGCTGACCGTGGGCACTGCCGCCGACCACCCTCCGGCCGCTCAGCTGTCGTCCGGGCTCGGCTGCGCCGGCTCGGCCGGGAAGTCGTAGACGTGGTCCGGGGTCACGATGCCGGTGATGGCCTTCCCGAAGCGGGTGCTGGGCGCGACGCCGTCCTTGGCGACGTCGGTGTTCATCAGGACGACGAGGGTCGCCTCCGCCTCGGGCAGGTAGATCGTCAGCGACTGGTAGCCGGGCAGGGAGCCGTTGTGGCCGATCCAGCCCTGGACGTTGAAGATGCCGAGCCCGTATCCGTCGCCGGTGGTGCCGGCCGGGTCGACCTTCAGGCGTTCGGCCTGGGTCTCGGGGGTGAGCAGCGTGCCCGTGGCGACGGTCTTGGCCCAGGAACGCATGTCCTGGAGGTTCGAGATCATCGCGCCGGCCGCCCAGCCCCATGACGGGTTCCAGTCGGTGGCGTCCTCGATCTCGCCCGACGCGGTCTGCTCCGTGTAGCCGTGGGCGTGCGGCCTGGGGAAGGCGGCATCCGTCGGGAAGCTGGTGTGCCGCAGGCCCGCGGGCTCCACGACGTTCTTCTGGATGTACTCGTGCAGCGGCATGCCCCCGGCCTTCTCCACGACCAGACCGAGCAGGACCGTGTTCGTGTTGGAGTACTGGACCTCCGCGCCCGGCTGGAACGCCACGGGGTGCTTGAACGAGTAGTCCAGCAGCTGCTGCGGCGTGAAGAAGCGATCGGGGTCCGAGGTGAGGGCCTTGGAGAAGTCCTCGTCCCCCGTGTAGTTGAAGAGCCCGCTGCGCATCCCCGCGAGATGGCGGAGGGTGATCTTGTCGCCGTTCGGCACCCCGGCGACGTAGTCGGAGATCGGATCGTCCAGGCCGACCTTGCCCTCGTCGACCAGTTCGAGCAAGGCGGTGACCGTGAACGTCTTGGTCTCGCTGCCGATCCGCATGTACAGGCCGGGGCTCATGGGCGCGCCGATCGCGGTGTCCGCCTCCCCGAAGGAGCGGAGGTACTGGCCCTTGCCCGGTGCCGACAGACCGACGGTGACTCCCGGCACGCCCGCTTCCTTCATGACGTCCTGGATCGCCCTGTCCAGCTCGGCGGCCACCGCCGGGGTGAGCTCAGGGAAGTCCGTCTCCGCCGAGGGCGCAGGGGTGGGCGCGCTCGCGGAGGACGTCGCGAACAGGGCGGGGCCGGGAGGCTCGGTGGCGACGGCGGTGCCGGCGCCCAGCGGGGCCGCGAAGATTCCGAGCGCCGCGATACCGGCACGGACGCGCCGCCGACGGCTGAATGAGTACCTCACGGCGGCCTCCTGCCGGCCGGGGACGACACTCCACCTTCCAGGCTAGATCCGGCGGGACGGGCCCGCACGGCGACCCGGGAACCGTCTGTTAGGTTCCGTGACCTGTGAGTTTCACCCGCCCGGTCGAGAGGAAGAGACGCACGATGGCCGTCATCCACCGCACCACGATGCAGCCCACCAAACTGGAGCTCCTCGCCACGTGGTTGCCCACCCGTGACTGGTACACCGCCCGGGAGGAGGGGCCGAGCCCGGCCAAGGCCGGAGGGTTCCGCCTCGACGACCCGGCCGGCGAGGTGGGGATCGAGTTCATGGTCGTGACCGACGGTCCGGAGACGGCCTACCTGGTGCCCATGACCTACCGCGGGGCACCGCTGGAGGGCGCCGAGCACGCCCTCATCGGCACCTCCGAGCACGGCGTCCTCGGCACGCGCTGGATCTACGACGGCGCCCACGACCCGGTTCTCGTCGGGCAGTTGTACGCCCTGCTGCACGGGCGCGCGGTGGCTCAGGACCAGTCCGTGAACGACACGCCCGATCCGACGGTCTCCGTCTCCCCCGTCGAGGGCGAGAGCGCGTCCGGTGCGGCCGACGCCGAGCTCGTACGGGTCACCGAGCGGTCCGACCACACCGCCGTGGTCGTGCGGGCGGCCGGTGCGCCCGAGGAACTGACCCTTCGCGTACGGCGCGTGCTGCGGGCCGCGGAAGGCGACGGCGACCCCGGGCGCGCCCAGGTCACGGCCGAATGGCTGCTGCCGGACGGGAGCACCACCCGTGGCCCGTTCATCTCGCTGGACCTCTAGACCCAGTTGACCTCCGCCCGGGCGAGCAGGGGGTCGTCGACCAGCTCCCACAGCGGGACCGCGAGGTTCCCGCTGCGGTAGCGGCCGCCGAAGTGCAGGCCCAGGACGCGGTGGTCGGCCAGGTCGAGGACGGGGGAGCCGCTGTTGCCGCCCAGCGTCGAGCAGTCGTGCTTCATCACCAGACTGCCCGGGGTGAACTCGGTGGCCGCGCCCGGCTGGAGGCGCTTCACGTTGTACACGTCCATGAAGATCCGGCGCATCGACTCCGGTTCGTTGCGCCGTCCGTCCCAGGCCGGGTAGCCGACCACGTACACCGGGCGGCCCGGCACGCTCGCCGGGGCGTCCGCGGCGACCGCGAGCGGGGTGGGGAGACCGTCGGACGCCGAGGGTTCGATCCGCAACAGGGCCATGTCGACGTCCGGGTGGATGCCGATGATCTCCGTGATCTCGTACGGGGTGGAGGATGCGGCCGCGACGGGGTCGCCTTCCACGGGCAGCTCCTCCGCCGGATCCACCCTCGCCGACATGCCGAACTCGAACGTCCAGCGGTCGCGGTCCGCCTCGAAACGGCTGAACTCCGCCGCCACATGACGGTTCGTCATCACCGTGCGCGGGCCGACGAGGAAGGCCGTGCCGATCCAGTCGAGACTGGGATGGCCGGTGACCTCGACCCGTCCTACCCGGGACAAGGACTCCCGGATCGCGGCACGTTGCCCGTCGAGCACCGCCCACTCGTCCCGCTGCGGCGCGAAGTCCTGGCGCTGGACCAGGATCGCCGGACGGCCCTGGAGGAGGACGATCGCCTCCACGCCGAAGGACTCGGCCTCGTCGATCTCGTCCTCGCGGTGGGCCGCCAGCTTCTCCAGGCCGCTGACCCCGGCCTCCAGGACACGCGCCCGCTCGTCGCGGGCGAAGCGCGAGATCTCGGCCGCGGGCGCCACGTCGGCGGGCAGTTCGAGCGACGACTCGGCGATCTCCGCCTCCAGATCGGCCCGGACCCGGGCGGCGATCGCCCGCAGGTCCCCGAAGATCTGCTCGGCGCCGGTCGCGACCGGCGACCCGCCGCGTGCTCCGTTCGGCATGGTCACTCACCTCGGCTGCCCGTGCGACCGGCCACCGGGGCGGGCCGCCCCGACTGGCCGGCCACGATCTCGTCGTACAACTCCGGCCGGGACTCCCGCAGATGGGCCATGATGCTGCTCATCTGGGTGCCGACGTTCACGAACTTCGTCTTCCCGCCCTGGAATTCGACCTCGTCCACCTTCTGCGTGCCCCGGTGCAGTCCCACCACCGTCCAGTCGTCGAGGCAGACGGGGGAGCCGGAGGAGCCGCCGCGCGTGTCGGTGAAGTACAGGATGTCCCGCTCGTCCGCCCGGTAGACCAGGTTGTTGCGCAGGGCGACCCGCTTCGGCAGACCGCCCGGGTGCTGGATGATGTTGACCGGTACGCGCTGGCGCTCCCGGACGAGCAGCGGCCGGGTGGCGACCCTGAGCGTCGGCCGCGGCGCCTGCTCGGCGGCGAGCCGCACGATGGCGTAGTCGAGCGCCTCGTCCCAGGCGGCGAGTTCACCGGCGGTCACCTCGGGCGAGGCCGTCGCGTTCTCGACGAAATCGAAGCGGGAGCGGGACATCAGCGCCTGGAGCCGCAGGTCCTCGTCGCTCACGAACGGCCGGATGCCCGACTCCCACGAACGGGCCATCACCACATGGTGGTTGGTGATCAGCAGCCCGGGTGCGACCATCCAGCCCGTGCCGCCGTGCGGGTACGACGGGAGGAGCGGCGTCCCCGACTCGTACGGCGGGATCCTCAGCAGGGCGACGGACGCGCCGGCCCGGATGCCGCCCTGGAGGAACTCGTACGGCACGGTGTCGTCCTGGAGGACGATCTCCTCCTTGAACTCCCCGGGCATCATGTCGGCCGGGAGGACCGCCTCCCCGGTGATCTCGCGGGCCACGGTGTCGAGCGCGCCCTGCAGGACGGCGCGCGGGCCCTGCTCGTGGGTCTGCTCGATCGCGTTGTGCAGCCAGATCTCCAGCGGGACCAGACCGTCGATGAGGCGCTCGACCTGGTTCATCGCGTTCAGGTCGGCGTGGGCCTGGTGCAGGGGGTCGCTCAGCGGCTGGAGGGTGGCGGTGAAGTGCGCCGGGATGCCCTTGAGGAGGGCGGGGCGCAGCACGCGGTCGGCGAGGCCCGCCTCCATCGCGGCGTTGCGGACCCGGACGAGCTCCTCCTGGGGCAGGAAGGGCTCCTTGCGGAGCGCGGCCCCGGCGGCGTCGGGCGGCGGCTGCGTCCACAGGCCGACGCTCCCGCGCCGGAGGCGCGCGGCCATGCGGGGAGTCGCCCACGAGCCCGTCGCGGAGTCGGGGAGGGAGTGGCCGGGAGGGAGGGGGTCAGGGGGTGGGCCGGGGACCGCGGGGACCGCGGGGTCGGGTGGGGGCGGGTGGGCCGGGCCGTACGGGACCGGGTCGTACGGGTTGGGGCCCGCGTCCATGGCCGAGGCGACCCCGAGGAGCAGGTCCCCGCTGCCGTCGCGGAGCGTGAGCGCCTGCCGGGCGACGCTGTCCAGCGTGCCGCGCCGCCGCGCCTCCCGCAGGGCCAGCTCGATCCGCTCGCGGCCCATGCGGAGCGCGCCCGAACCCGTACCCGTACTCGTATCCGTACTCGGGGCGTCGCCGGCCGCCGTGTCCAGGATGCGGGCCAGCGGCTCGTGCAGCCGGGGCTCGTCGGTCATCGTCGTGTCGATCCAGTGGGCGAGCTCGCCCACGACCGCGTCCTCGTCCGCCGGGAGCCCCACGAGCCGCAGCGTGTGCTCCAGGAGCTGGGGATCCGCCCGGCAGGCCGTCGCGGCCGCCGTACGGGCCAGGGACGGCTGTCGGGCCAGCTCCGCGTCGGGCATCCCCCGCAGCGTCCGGGCGAGCCGCGCCTCCGCCGGAGCGGCGTCTCCGTCGGCCAGGGCCGCGAGCCGGGACCGGGCGACCAGGACGCCCAGGGACTCGTACCGCAGGCCGAGACCGGCGGCGATCTCCTCGGCCTCCTGGAGGTCGCGGTCCGCGTCGGCGAAGTCGCCCGCGTCCTGCGCGAGCCGCGCGGACAGCTGGAGCAGTTCGAGCTGGATCTCCCCGCAGCCCGCGCCCGCCGCCCTGTCGACGGCCCGCTCGGCGCCCTCGCGGGCCTCCTCGATCCGCCCCGAGCGGGCGAGGGCCTCCGCGAGCAGCGCGTGGAGCCTGCTGCACGGCGTCCACGGCCGCCGCTCGGACAGCCGCTGCGCCGCGGCCTCCACGTAGCCCTGGGTGAGCAGGTCCTCGACCTCGCGCGCGGCGATCCGCTCCCAGTCCTCCTGGTCGGCCCCGGTCATGATCTGGTCGGGGACGTGGCCGCCGATGAGGCCGAGGAGGAAGGCGGCCGACCGGTCCGGCATCTCGCGGTGGGTCGTGCCTCCCAGGTAGGCGGTGACGCCACGCTCCCAACGCGCCTCCACCGTACGGGGGTTCTCGCCGAGCCGGAGCCGGTGGTAGATCTCCTCGGCGCGGTTCCTCGTCCCTTCGCGGGCCGCGTAGTACGCGACGGCGCTCCGGTCGACGGCCCGCATCAGGTCGGTGCGCGCGCTGTCCGACAGGCGGAGCATGATGGCCCGCAGGTCGGTCCGGTGCCGGATGGCCTCCGGTCCCGCCGACTCCATCAGGTCGACCCGGGAGGTGAGCAGCCCGTAGAGCCGGCGGGCCTCCGCCGGGGTGTCGACCCGGAGCCCCGCAGGACCGGCCAGCACGTGCATCACGAGGTCGGGGGTGATGAAGCGGAGCGCGAGGCCCGCCTGGACCAGGGCCCGGACGTCGTCCTCCACGATGTGCTTGAGGATCCGGTCGTACAGCGTGCCCTGGATGAGCATCTGGTCGATCTGGCGGTCGAAGTAGCGCCGCCGGTAAGGAAGTCCGCGCAGCAGCTCGCCGAGAGAGGCGGAGTCGCCGCCCAGCGCGACCGCCGTGCGGGCGGCCAGCTTGAGGCTCAGCGGGTGGCCGCCGATCCGGTCCACGAGGCTCTCGGCGACCGTCTCGTCGCCCACCCCCGACGACATCAGGAGGGCGACGGAGGCCTGCTGGTCCAGTTCGGTGAGCTCCATCGTCCGGGGGGTGAGGACGCGCCCGGGATGGTCGACCGGCGCGCGCCCGGCGACGACGAAGCGCAGGCGCGAGTACGCGGCGCGCAGCGCCGTCCAGATCGCCCACATGCGGGCGATCACCGGCGAACCCCGGTACTGGGCCTCCTCGAAGGAGTCCATGACGATCAGGAGGGGCGGGGCCTGCTCGCCCGGCGGGGGCCGGACGGCCTCGGCGACGAGGGCCGCGATCCGGCGGGCGAGCTCCTGCTCGCGGGCGCTGGCCCGGGCGTGGAAGTCCGCCGAGTAGTCGCGGCCGATCGTGGCCCGTGTCGTGGAGAGCTGGTAGATCTCCTCGAGTTCGTTGCGTTCGCCGCGCTGGACCGCGGCCGTCCGCTCGCACTCGTCGGCGAGGGCGTCGAAGGCGGCGCGGTATCCGGGAAGCTGGATGCCGAGCTGGCGCGCCATCTCCGCGATGACGGTGGCCGGTTCGTGGATGGAGAGCGTCGGGCGCTCGAAGTCGAGGTAGGCGAAGGGGATGCGGGTGGGGGCCGTGGTCAGCGCGTCGACGAGGAAGCGGGCCAGCAGCATGCTCTTGCCGATGCCGCCCACGCCGTGGATGAGGACGGGGGGCTCCGCCGGCTCCTCGGGAAGCGCGAGATAGGCATGCAGGGAGTCGAGTTCGGCGGTGCGGCCGTGGAAGGTCCCCTGGAGCAGGCGGTGCATCGGCTGGAGCAGCCGGGCCTCCTCCAGTCGTTGCTGGACGTCGTCGACGGCGGGCAGTCCGGTGACGCCGGGGACCCGGCCGAGCCAGAGCACGGCCTGGAGGGTGTCGCAGAGCTCGTCGGCGTCCGCCCCGCCGTGCCGGGGGTCGATGCCGTCACGGGGTAGCGTGGGGTCGAGGGGGTCCGCGCCGAAGAGCAGCGCGAGGGCGGTGCGTTCGGGGCCGGGGCCCTCGGGGCGCAGGCCGATGTTGGCCCGCAGGACGCGCAGCGCGGCGTCGGGGCCCGTGAGGCCGGCGAGGGCCGCCTCGCGGATCTCCGGCTTCAGGGTCCAGACCGTGGCCTCGGGGGAGGGCAGGGCTGTGCAGTCGTCGACGAGTTCGAGGACCGCCCGCCCGGTGGACTGTTCCTCGCCGGGAAGCCGCAGCAGCGCGGGGTCGAACTCCTGGAGGAGACAGGCCGCTTCGCGGTAGGACCTGCGCAGGTCGGGCAGGGCGGGGGCGGGTGCGGCGAGGCTCGTGCGCAGGGCGTCGCGCAGCAGGTGGCCGGCGTCCCCCGGCGGGGGAGGCAGCGGCGGGAACGCGCGGTGGAGCCGTACGACGTCCTCCACCGCCGTGCACAGCCGGCGCATGTAACTGTCCTCCGCGCCGGGACGGTCGGCGGCGCGCATGACCTCGGATACGGCCGTCTCGGTGAGGTCGCGCACGGCCTCGTCGTCGGTGTCGATGGGCCCGTGGGAGTCCCGCGTCCCGGCGGTGACCTCGCCGAAGAACTCCCGGAAGAAGGAACGGAGATCGTCCTCGTCCAGCAGTCGCGTGGTGTCGCGGCATTCGTTCTTGCGGATCTCGTACGGGAGTTGGCGCATCGCCGTCGAGTAGCCGAGAAGGACCAGACGGGGCACGGTCTCCTTCCGTACCGGGGTGTGCTCGTACACCGCACGGGCGAGGACGCCGATGCAGTCCCACACGTCCGAGTTGGGGTCGAGCCGGTCGCAGTCGTCGAGGACGATCCAGAAGCTGTCCTCGGCGGCGGTCGCCCGCCCCACGATCCGGTGGGCGGCGTCCTCGAAGCAGGGCAGTGGATCGTTCAACCGTGTCGGGTTCAACGCCACGTCGTCGGCGTCGCCGGGTCCCGCGACGAAGGCGGCGAGCCGCTCCATGAGCCGCGCCGCGGTCGACGTGCGGGACAGGGTGACCCGTACCGGCCGGAAGCCGCAGTGCTGGCCGAGGTGGCGGATGAGCTCGTACGTGTAGGAGCGGCCGCTGTCCGGCGGGCCGTCGACGACGAGCACGGTCTGCTCCGGGTCGGCCAGGAAGCCCCGGAGCTTCTCCCGCAGCTCGGACCGGTCGAGGAACGCCTCCGTGCCGTGCTTGAGGAGCCGGCTGCGGAAGGGGTCCTGCGGGGAGCGGTCGAGCCGCTCGTCGTCCCGGAGCCGGGTGAGGAGGTTCCGGGCCTCCGCGCCCTGCTCGAAGGCGTGCGGATCGTCGATCGCGGCCAGCGCGTCGAGCCCGGCGAGGACCGCGAGCAGCCGGCGCTGGTGGGCGATGTCCCGGCGGGCGGCCTCGACGACCAGCAGGGCGTTGCGGTCGGGGTCCGGGGTGAGCGGCAGGTCCTGGACGAGATCGGCGGGCAGCCCCGCGCGCAGCAGGCTCTCGCGTGGTTCGGGTGTGTCCAGGAGATGGGCCCGTACCCAACTGGCGACGAGCCCCCACTCCGTCTCGGTGAGCGGCATGCGACACCTGTCCGGCGAACTGGCTGGTCCTCCTCATCGTTTCACCGGCCCGTACCGGTCGCAATCGCTGGTCGCGGCGGCGGCGTCGCGGCGACGAGGAGCCGACGTCAGGGGTGCAGCACGATGTCCCCGTACGACTCGAGGCGCCGCCAGCGCTCCTCCGGTCCGCGCGCCGGCGGTAGCACATCCACGTCCGGCAGCGGTCCGAACTCCAGCTCGGTGATCTCCGCGACGTCCGAGACGGGCACCTGATACGTACGGAAAGGGCCGAGCGGCGGCGGCGCGCCCGTCGTCGCCCCCGCGAGCGCCCGCTCGGCGTCCCGGCTCAGGTCGGGGCTCTGGTCGAGGACGTACGCGGCGGCGGCGAGCGCCCCGTCCTGGAGGAACGCCGCCACCTTCCAGAAGCGCATCGGCATCTGGATCCCCCGGTACGGCGGGTCGGAGTCGTGGAGCACGGGGCCCGTGAGGACGGTCAGCTTCCGGTCGAACTCGGCGGCGTGGTCGAGAAGGTGGTTCTCCAGCCCCTGCCAGAGCTGCTTGCCCTGGTTGAAGACGTCCGCCTGCGGCGCCGCGTTGGTGAAGTGGAAGGTGTCGGTATTGGCCTGGGCCGCCACGGCCGCCGACCCCCAGACCGGGTCGAGCCGGCGGACGAGATGACCCCGGTCGAGACTGTTGTTCCGGTAGATCTCCTCACCGGCCTGCTGCTCCTCGGGCAGCCGCGGGTCGAACTCCCAGACGTCGTCCCGGGGTACGTCCTCCAGGAGCTCCCGCCCCGCGATGCACACCGCGGTCGAGGCGGCGAGCCGCCGGTCCGGCCGGAAGACGACCGTGAAGTGCGTGTACGGCAGGATCACGGTCGCCACCGCCTCGCGGGCCGGGAGCGGAAGCGGTACGACGGGGCCGAGGAAGGCCTCGTCGTAGCCCTGGCGGTCGGCGAGCGCGTCGCGGCCGCGCCCGGAGGAGGGGCCGGGCGCCGCGGAGGCGGGCGAGGGATCGGAAGGGTTCATACGATGTAAGTACCGCGTGGAGAGGGTCGCGCTCGGCGCCGGACCGCAGGCCACTCGATCAGCCGCCCCCGGCACCGCCCCGGCATCCCCTCCCCTCCGTACGAGGAGGCACCCCATGGCCACCGGACTCTCCCTGCACGTCGGACTCAACGAGGTCGACCCCGCCCGGTACGAGGGCTGGGCCGGCACCCTGATCGCCTGCGAGAACGACGCCCGCGACATGGAGCTGATCGCCCGCACCGCGGGCTTCGAGACCACCGTCCTGCTCACCCCGGACGGCACCGTCGCCAACGTCACGGACGTCCTCGGCAAGGCCGCCACCCGGCTCGGCCCCGGCGACATCCTCCTCTTCACCTACTCGGGCCACGGCGGACAGATCCCCGACGAGACCGGACCGGACGACGAACCGGACCGCCTCGACGAGACCCTGGTCCTCTACGACCGCCAGTTCCTCGACGACGAGGTGCAGCAGGCCTTCCGCGCCTTCGCCGACGACGTACGGATCGTCTCCCTCCTCGACTGCTGCCACAGCGGCAGCAGCATCGAGATCCCCGGCGGTGCGGACGACGACCGGGGCCGCTACCTGCCCGAACCGCAGCAGCGGCAGCTGTACGAACGAGACCGGAGCTTCCTGACCGAGCTGCGGCGCTCGCTCGCCGAGGACGCGACCGCCGACGGGACGGACCCCGACGCCCTGCTCGTCTCCGCCTGCCAGGACAACCAGACCGCCGCCGACGGAGACGTCAACGGAGCCTTCACCGAGGCCCTGCTCCAGGTGTGGGACGCGGGCGCCTTCCAGGGCGGCTACCGGGACTTCCACCGCGCCATCCAGCACCGGCTGCCGCCGACCCAGAGCCCGAACCTCTACCTGACCGGCTCGCCGGGACCGGACTTCGTGAACCAGCGGCCCTTCACCGTCTGAGCCTCACGGCCGGAGAGCCGTCGCCAGCTGGGCGCGCGAGCGGACGTCGAGCTTCTGGTAGATCCTGGTCAGCCGCGCCTCGACCGTCTTCACGCTCAGATACAGCTTCGCCGCCGCCTCCTGGTTGCTGGCCCCCTGGCCCACCAGCCGGGCGAGCCGCAGCTCCGCCTCCGTGAGCGAGGAGAGCGCGGGCAGCGACTCCTCACCGCCCGAGCCGCCACCGGGACTCTCGCCCACCGCGCCCGCCGGGGTCTCCCCGGCCAGGGCGAGCCAGGGCGCCGCTCCGGCCCGCTCGAACACCGAGGCCGCCTCGTGCAGGGCGCTCTGCGCCGCCGACCTGCGCCGCCTGCGCCGCTCCACCCGGGCAAGCGCGATCAGCGCCCGGCCCCGCTCCAGCGGCAGCCCGGCGCGACCGAAACGGTCGGCCGTGCCCGTGAGCAGCTCGGCCGCCGCGTCCGTTTGCCCCTCCGCCGCCAGGCAGAGGGCGTGCACCCGGTCGCAGCCGAGGAGAACGGTGTCGCGTCCGAGCCGCTCCGCGACCGGCCGCACCTCCGCGAGGAGCGCGAGCGCCTCGTCGCCGGCGTCGTTGGCGAGCAGCGCCTCGGCCAGCTCCTCGTGCCAGCGCAGCATCGACGGATCCACGGTCGACTGGGCCCGCTCGTCGGCCTGGACGCGCCGCAGCGTCTCCAGGGCGGCGGCCACGTCCCCGTTGACGAGCTGGACCCGGCCGAGCGCGTACCGGCTGCGGGACAGGAAGACCCGGTCGCCCTCCTCCTCCGAGGCCTGGACGCTGCGGCGGGCGTAGCTCGCGGCCCGCGCGAAGCTGCCGCCCGCGGTCTCCGCGAGCGCGAGCGTGTACCAGGCGGGGCCGGGGGAGAGGCCCGCCTCCAGGGTGAGGGCGAGGGACTGCCCCGCGTGGGTGAGCGCGGCGGCGCAGGCACCCATGCGGGACTCGATCGCGGCGAGTGTGGAGAACAGCTCGATTGTGTCCTCCACCGAGCCGCGCCGCTGGACCAGGGGCAGGAGCGCGTTCAGCCCGTCCCTGGCGTCGGTCAGACGGTCGTCGAACAGCGCATGACGGATCGTCAGGATCTGTGCGGCGTTACGGATTCCGAGCGGACGCTCGGCCATCTCCAGGCCGCGCGCCTGGGCGAGTACGGCTTCGGCGTCGGGCGACCCGAGCGCCCGCTCCATCCGCGCCCGTACGGTCAGTGCCTGCGCCGCCGTACGCGGATCGCCCATCGAGGAGGCCAGCGCGGCCGATTCGACCGCCGCCGTCCGCGAGCGCTCCGGATCGCCGTCCGCGAGCACGTACTTGATGGCCAGTCGGAGCTGGACGGCGGCCCGCAGCGCGGTGTCCCCCTCGGAGTCCTCCATGGCGTGCACGTACATCTCGTCGAGCCCGGTAAGGCCCTGGCCGGCCGTGTCGAGGACGGCGAGCCGAGCCCTGACCCGGTCGGCCGGCGCCGCGTCCCGGGCGAGGAGGTCGGTGGCGGCCCGGATGGCGAGGTCGGCGCGGGCCGCGCGGGCGGCCTCCTCGGCGGCGTCGACGAGCCGGGCGATCCGCCGTGACCCGTGCGTGCCGGGTGTCGACTCGGCGGCGAGCAGAGCCAGTTCGGCGGCGAGCGCGTTGTTCCCGCGTCCCCGGGCCAGGTCGGCGGCGGCCGCGACCTCGGCGGCGAGCTCCTCGTCGGGCCGCTCGGTGGCGAGCGCCCGGTGGCGTACCGCCTCCACCGGGTCGTCGACGACCTCGGCGAGCGCAGCGTGCCCGGCGCTCCGCTCCGCCCAGCAGGCGTCGTGCACCAGCGTCGAGGGCAGCAGTCCGGCGGTGAACGTCACCGAGCCGTCCTCGGCGAGCGACACCAGGTCGGCCCGCTCCGCCGCCGCCAGGTCCGCCTCCGCCGTGGGCCGCCCGGCCCGGCGCACCAGGGTCGCCGAGGGGCGCAGCGCCAGCGCGGCGAGCAGCAGCGTCTCGCGCACGGGGAGGGGTGCGGCACCCAGGAGCTGGCGGGCGAGGTCGCGGGCGCGCCCGGAGAGCGTCAGCGCCTCCGCGTGGTGCACCGGGGTGCGGGCGTCGGCGAGCGAACGCCCCACGGCGAGCGCCAGCCGGGGGTTGCCGCCGCTGGCCCGGTGGATGCGGCCGGCCATCCGGGAGGGCAGCCGGTGGTGGATGAGGAGTTCGGCGATCTCGTCGGCGTGCAGCGGGGGGACGAGCAGGACGTCCGCCTCCGACGGCACCCAGAGGTGCGTGGCGTGCGGGTCCTCGGGGCGGAAGGCCGCCCGGTGGCTCTCGCCGTACGGCTCCTTGGCCTCGGCGTACGGTTCCGGTGTCTCGACGGCCACGACCCGCAGCGCGGGCGGCGCGAGGTGGAGCGCGAAGCGCAGCAGGTCCGCGCTGTCCGCGTCGATGTGCTGCACCCCGTCGACGACGAGCAGGACGGGGCCGCGGGAGGCGAGGGCGCGCAGGATCCGGGCGATGCCGAGGCGCAGCGCGATGGGGTCCCAGCCGCCGGCCGCGATCGGCGCCTCGCGGCAGAGCATGGCGACGGCGATGCGCTGGGGGCCGGGCAGTTCGTCGAAGACCCCGGAGGCGAGTACACCGGGGGCGAACTGTGCGGCGGGCGAAGGGCCGGAGGCGCCGCTGAGGCCGGAGGACGGCCCCGAGGCGGATGACGGCCCGGGTGCGGTGGACGCGAGCCAGGAGGGTGCCGTCCCGGCCGTGGACGACGGCCCCTCGGACGACGCCCGGGCGGCGGGCAGCATCCCCGTGGACGACGCTCCGGCCGTGGACGACGGCCCCGTGGACGACGGTCCGCCGGTGTGCGGGTCCACGGCGGACGGCTCGGGCACGGGCGTCCCGAGTCCCGGCCAGGTCACGGTCGCCGCCACGGAGGCGACGAGCGCGGCGGCCGAGGCTCCGGGTATCTCGCGGTCGGACGGCAGGGTCGCGAGCCATAGGACCGTCTCGCCGCGCGCCTCGGCGCGGGCGGCCTCGGCGAGTGCGAGCTCGGTCTTACCGACGCCCGCGGGTCCGGTGAGCAGGGCGCGGCCCCGCGCGTGCAGGACGCGTTCGAGCCGGGCGAGGAGTTCCTCCCGGCCGACCGGTGCCGGCGGTCCCCCCATGCCGGCGGGGCGCAGGGGGCGCTGCGGTGCTGTCGTCACTGTCCACCACCTCCGGCGCTCGGGCCCTCGGCCCATGAGCCCCGTGGGCAGAGAATACGGAGCCCACACGTGGAGTCCAGGCCCCTTGTCCGGCATACGGACGGGACCGCCCCGGCGGCTCCGGTCCGAACACGCCAGAACGCGCCCGTGGTGTAGACCACGAGCGCGTCGCTGACCAGCAATGATGCTGATGTGGGGGGTGGTTCAGAAGGGGTTCAGCGGTACATCAGAAGGTGAGGTTCCACGAGTCGATGTAGCCGGTGTCACCCGAGGCCACATCGCGGACCTGAAGCTTCCAGGTGCCGTTCGCGACCTCGCTCGACGCGTCGACCGTGTAGGTCGCCACGACGTTGTCGGCGCTGTCCGAGGAGGAGGACGCCTTCAGGTTGCGCACGGTGCCGTCCGGGGCGACCAGGTCGACGACCAGGTCCCCGCGCCAGGTGTGCTTGATGTCCACGCCGACCTTGAGGGCGGCGGGGGCGTTGCCGGTGCGGCCGGTGACGGCGATCGAGGACGACACGGTGGCGTTGTCGGAGATCGTGACGTCGGTCGCGTTGGTGAAGACGGTGCCGACCGGCGGGGTGGTGGTGACCGCGTCGACCGTCTTCGCGGAGTCCGCGATGCCGGTGCCGCAGCCGCCGGTGCAGGTGCCGGGCAGCGGGCGGGCGTTGGCCTTGATCGCGGACTCGATCTCGGCCGGGGTGAGGGTGCTCTTGGCCGACTTGAGCAGCGCGGCGAGGCCGGCGATGTGCGGCGCGGCCATCGAGGTGCCCTGGTAGGGCTTGTAGTTCTCGGCCGACTGGGTCGTCGTGCCCGAGTTCAGCGTGGAGTAGATGCCGTTCTCGGGGGTGGTGACGGTGCCGGGCGTGTCGGTGGCGCGGCGGGTCTCGCCACCGGGCGCGGACACGTCGACGATGGTGCCGAAGTTGGAGTAGTACGACCGGTTGCCCTCGCGGCTGGTCGACGCCACGTTGATGACGTTGGCGCAGTTCGCGGGAGTGAATCCGGAGGCGTTGGCGTTGCTGTTGCCCGCGGCGACGACGACGGTGGTGCCGCGCGAGACGGCGCCGTTGATGGCGGTCTGGTAGACGCTCGGGCAGGAGGCGCTGGCGCCGCCCAGGCTCATGTTGATGACCTTGGCCGGGTTGGCGTTGACCGGGATGCCCGGCACGGTGCCGCCGGAGGCCCAGGTGATGGCGTCGGCGATGTCCGAGGACGAGCCGCCGCACTTGCCGAGCACGCGCACGGGCTGGATCTTCGCGTTGTACGCGATGCCCGCGATGCCCTTGGTGTTGTTCGTGACGGCGCCGATGGTGCCGGCCACGTGGGTGCCGTGCCAGGAGGAGTTGGACGCCTTGGAGCCGGTGCCGCACTCGCCGTCGGTGGCGTTCCAGTCGCCCTCGTCCTTCGGGTCCGCGTCACGGCCGTTGCCGTCGCGGGCGTCGGCGGACGTGGAGATGAAGTCGTAACCCGAGACGACGTTGGTCGCCAGGTCCGAGTGGGCGGCGTAGCCGGTGTCGATGACGGCGACGGTGACGCCGGAGCCCGTGGTCTTGTCCCAGGCCGCAGGAACGTTCATGCCACCGGTGGGCTCGAAGAGGTCCCACTGCTTGGCGTAGTCGGTGTCGTTCGGCGCGGCCGCCATCGCGTAGGCGCGGATGTCGGGCTCGACCGAGGCGACGGACGGGTCGGCGCGGAACGCGTCCATGACCTCCGTCAGGTCCTGCTTGGTGGCGCTGTCGCCCAGGTCGACCAGGGCGCCACCGCCGGCGAGGCGGCGCTCGAAGGAGAGCGTCTCGCCCGTCTTCGCGGCCTTCTCGGCCGTGTCGCTCTTCGCGGCGGTGTTGGAACCGGCCTCGGCGGCCTGGCTCTTGTAGGTGACGATGACCTTCTCGACGGGGGCGCTGGGGAGCGCCCGCATCGTCTGCGAAGCCGGAGCCGGCTTCGGGGTGGCAGCGCCCGGGGCGGCGGCGAACGCCCCGGTGGTGGCAGCGGCGCCGAGGATCGCGGCGCTCGCGACCACGGATATGACTCTCCGCCTGGAACCGTTCAAGGTGTGGCCCTTTCGAGTACGACGTAACTGCGGAGCAGTGGCGGCGGCGCGGGACACACGGCGCGAAGTGGGGTCGCTGTCCGTCGGTCCCTGGGCTTGGGGAGCCCGTGCGCCGCCACCGGCGCGACGGCCCGGGTCAAGGCCGTCCCCGGCGGTCACCACCCTCCGCATGCACCTGTCAGATGCAGCTCGGGGGATGATATCTGCCGGTGCGGAGGACAGTAGGGAACGGGAGAGTGAACCCGATACGGGGAAAACCCTTGTCACCCCTCACCGGGCGGCGGGGGTCCCGCGAGGGGAGCGGGGGATCGACCTGGGAGGGTGCCGGGTGGGGAGCCGTTTCGGCTGGTGGGGATGGGTGCGGGGGTGGGTGCCGGGGCGGTACGGAGCCACCGGCGGATCCCGGCGCCTCCACGCCTTCTCCACTCCGCCTCCACACCCGGTCCAGGGACGGGAGTCCGGGAATCCGGGCCGCGAGTCCGGGATTCCTGGGGGCGTGGGTCCGGGTTGGGAGTCCGCGAGTCCGGTTGTCCGCGAGTCCCGGAGGCGTCAGCCGAGTTCGAGCGTCGTGACGCCGAAGACCCGCTCCCGCGCCACCGGCCGGACCGGCCCCGTGTACATCCGGGCCGTCTCGAACGTCGGCTCAAGTCCCCGCTCGAGCGCCAGTCGTGCCGCCGCCGGATTCGACTCCGGCATGTCGACGGCGATCCGGGTCGCGCCGAAGTCCCGCGCCTCGGCGGCGAGCGCGTCGAGCAGGACACCCGCGTCCGCCGGGGTGTCGGCGAACAGCGGCCCGACGCGCGCCGCGTCCTGTGCGGGGCGGACGACCCCGTACCCGGCCGGACGACCGTCGACGACCCGGACCAGCACACGGTGGCCGGGCGTGGTGATCCACCTGACGAGGAAACGCGGCCGGTCAGCATGGTGACAGGCGTTGTCGTACGCGCCGATGGCGGCCGGGTCGAGCACCGCGCCGGGCACCACTCCGGCCACCGGGCGGTCGGGCGCCGGGACCTCGCCCACGAAGCGCGCCGTGCGGTACGCCGTGGTGAAGCCGGAGCGCCGGTAGTTGTCCTGCTGCGCCGGCACCCCGTCGAGCCCGACGGACCGGTCACCGGCGTGGGCGAGCGCCGCCCGCCAGGTGGCCAGGCCGTGGCCGAGCCCGCGGAACTCGGGGCGGACGAGGTAGAAGCCGAGGAAGGCGTACGTCTCGCTGTAGTTGACGACCGAGATGGCGGAGACGGGCTCCCCGTCGACGCGCCCGAGGAAGAAGCCGCCCGGATCCTGCGCGAAGAAGGCGGGGACGTCGGAGAGTCCGGGATTCCACCCCTCCTCGGCGGCCCAGGAGGACACGAGCGCCCAGTCCCCGGGCGTGGCGGGGGCGACGGACAGCGAACCGGAGGAGGCGGGTGCCATGGGGTTCCTTCAACAGCCGGAGCCGGGCGGGCGGTGGAGCGGTGGAGCGGTCGGGCGTCGGGCGGAGCGCGCCGAGCATAGTGCCGTCGTCCGACTCCTCCATCCCGCGCCGATCGATTCCGGCCGCGTGTCCCCACCCATCCCCGCTGTGTCATGAGGCCCGGGGAGGGGCATCCCGCGCCCCCGCTCGGCGGCGCGGCCACCAGCACCCGACCGGCCCCGTCACCCCACCAGCCGGAGGCGGGCCTCCGCCGCCGCGAGGCGGATCGTCTGGCCCCACGTCAGGTGCAGGGCGTCCGATTCGACACCGTCGCCGAAGGCCACCAGCCGGTCCGACTCGACGGTGAGCCGCAGGCCGTGGCCCGCGCCGAGGAGGCCCTCGACGCGGGTGGTGCCGGTCGTCGGCGACGGCCAGGCCTCGCGGACGAACCAGGCGAGCCGGGCGTCCGCCGGCGCGGGCAGGACGAGCGCGCTGGAACGCTGCTCCCAGAGGGACCGCAGCCACCCCGTGGCCCCCGTGCCGGTGCCGACGAGGACACCCGACGAGGCCTGCGGCTCGGACTCCGGCGGGACGTCCCCGCCGTCGAGCCCCAGCGTGTATCGCGCGGTCTGGTGGCCGGGCGGGCCGACGTAGATCTCGTTCAGCGCGAGGAGCCGCTGCGCGTCGTCGGTGACCGCCTCCACCATCGTCAGCTCGTCGACCGCCGCCCCGTCCCCCGCCGCGTACGGCAGCAGCCGCCGCGCCTGCGCCGCGCGGTGCCTGACCAGGACGCCCGCGTTGCGCCCGGGGTCGGCGTCGATCCCGACCACCGGCTGCCCCGTCAGGTACTTCGCCGCGTTGGCGACGAGCCCGTCCTGGCCGACCACGACGACCACGTCCTCGGGTCCGAAGAGGAACCGGTCCAGGTCGGCGCGCTCCACCCGGGTCTGCCGCCAGGACAGCGGGACCGCGCCCGCCACCTCGGCGAGCGCCTGCCGGACGCGCTCGTGCCGCTCCCGCACGGCCTCGATCGAACGGCCGCGCGCGGAGAGGAAGAAGGCGGCCTGGCCGTGGGTCCCGTGCCGGGCGAGCAGCTCCTCGTACTCCGTGGTCCGGTGCACGAGGACCGCGCGCGGCGCGAGGCTCACGACCGGGCCCCGCCCTCGCCGCCCAGCTTCGCGAGGAGCCCGGTCAGCACGTCGGGGGAGAGCGTGAGGTGCTCGATGCGGGGCAGGTTCTCGGCGGCCCGGGTCACGGCCAGGGCGTGCAGCGTCGCCGGCTCGGCCTCCCCGTGCGCCCGCAGCCACGCCGACTGCGCGCCCGCGCGCGCCTCGCCGACCACGCGCGCCGCCTCGGCCTCGGCCCGGGCGAGCCTGACCTTCCGTACGGCCTCGGCCTCGGCGCGTACGGCGTCGGCGGCGGCGCTCTCCTCGGCCTCGCGGCGCGCGTTGGTGCCGCGCTGCTCGACGAGCCGCTCCTCCTGGCGGGCCAGCTCGATCTTGCTGGCGAGCTCGTTCTCGGCGATGGCGCGTTCGCGTTCGACCGCCACGGCCCGGCGTTCGTAGGTGGCGCGGTCCGCCTCCTGCTGGATCTGCTCGCGGGCGGGGGTGCGCAGGGCGCGCTCGACCTCCGGTTCGGGCCGGATCGCCACCACCCGGACCGCGACCAGTTCGATACCGGTGTCCGGCAGGCGCGGTTCGGCCGCGAGGCCGTCCGAGATCCGGTCGCGCACCGCCGCCACCCCGTCGACGAGCGCCGCCGCGAGGGTGGTGCGGGCGAGGACGTCGAGGGCGTGCTGCTGGGCGGTCTCGGTGAGGAGGGTGGCGATCTGCTCCAGCGGCGTACCGCGCCAGGCGCCGGTGTCGGGGTCGATCGAGAAGTCGAGCCGGGTGGCCGCGGCCGCCGGGTCGCCGATCCGGTACGTGACGGTGGACTGCACGCTCACGTCCTGGAAGTCGGCCGTGCGGGCGTGGAACGCCATCGCCAGCTCCCGGTCGTTCACGGGAACCTCGGAGAGGGCGGCGGTACGCGGCCGGAACCAGAAGCTCAGCCCTTCGCCGTCGTGGACGAGCTGTCCGCGGCGCTGGTGGCGGATGTGGGCGGTGGGCGCGGAGCGCAGATGGCGCCAGCCGGACCGCCGGGTGATGTCAGCCATGGAAACCCCCTTGTCGTCATGCTGACGATAGGGGGTTTCCGGCGTTTACGTCAATGTGACGAAAGGGTCAGCCGCGGACCGACGCGCGAGCCGGCTCCACCTCCGGGACGGAGAGCGGGAGGGGAAGGGGTGCAGAGAGGGGCGCCGGGACGGGGAACGCGGTGAGGTCGGTGGCCGGCCGGGGCGGCGACACCGGCCGGGACTCCGCCACGACGGTCGACGGGACCGGGGCCGCCTCGGGAGCCGGCGCGCCGCCCTTCGTCAGGAGCACCACGCCCCGCGCCGCGACCAGCGACGCGGCGGCCGCGATCGGCCAGCCCCACGCGCCCGCCCGGAACGTCTCACCGAGCAGGGCCACGCCGATGATCGCGGCGGCCGCCGGGTTGGACAGGTTGACGACGGCCAGCGGCGCCGCGAGCCCGCCCCGGTAGGCGGCCTGCGAGAGCAGGAGCCCGCCCACGGCGAAGCCCGAGATGAGGATCGCGAGCACCGCGGTCTGCCACCAGACGGGTTCCTTGCCCGGAAGTTCGAGCGCGAGCGCGGCCGTCAGGGTCTGCGTCAGGGCGGAGCCGACGCCGGACGCGATGCCCGATGCCGTCGCGTGCCCGAGCCCGCGACCGCCCTTGCCGCTCTTGCCGCCGCCCTCGGTGCCGCGTCCGTGCGACAGTCGGCCCGAGGCCAGTGCGGCGATCAGGAGCGCCGTCGCCGCGGCGACGATCAGGGCCTCGCGCAGGCTGAGGGCCTCGCCGGGCGCGGCGGGACCGGTCATCGCGACCAGGCCGACGAGCCCGCCCAGGGTCAGCAGCGCTCCGCGCCACTCGGTCCGGGTCACGCGCCGGCGCGCGCAGTACGCGCCGAGCGGCAGCGCCGCCACGAGCGTCAGGGCGCCGAGCGGCTGGACCAGGGTCAGCGGCCCGTAGTGCAGGGCCGCCACATGCGCGAGGGCTCCGGCGGCGTTCAGACCGACCGCCCACCACCACTGCCCGCGGGCCAGGAGCGCGCGGAGCGCTCCGCGTCCGGCCGGGGCCGAGGAGGCGGCAAGCCGCGCCTGGGCCACGGCGGCGAGCGCGTACCCGGCGGCGGAGACGAGGGAGAGGAGCACCGCGAGGACGGTGCCGGCGACGGGGCTCATCGCAGGGCTCCGGCCGGGAGGGTGCTCGTCCGGCGCTGGTGGGGCACGGTCGGCGGGGTCGGCGGCGCCGTACCGCTGCGGTCCGGGGCCCGGACGGCGAGCAGCGCGAGGCCGAGGAGCGCGGCGGCGGCCAGCGCGTCGAACCAGTAGTGGTTGGCGGTGCCGACGATCACGAGCAGGGTGAGCAGCGGGTGCAGCAGCCACAGCACGCGCCAGCGGGAGCGGGTCGCGGCGATCAGGCCGATCGCGACCATCAGGGCCCAGCCGAAGTGCAGGGACGGCATCGCGGCGAACTGGTTCGCCATCGAGTCCGCTTCGGGAGTGGCGCCGTACACGGACGGGCCGTAGACCCGTGCCGTGTCGACGAGGCCGGTGGCGGCGAGCATCCGCGGCGGAGCGAGCGGCATCAGGAGGTGCAGCGCGAGCGCGGCGCCGGTGACGAGCGCGAGGACGCGGCGCGACCACACGTAGTGGGCGGGGCGGCGCCAGTACAGCCAGCAGAGGAAGGCGATGGTGGCCGGGAAGTGCACGGCCGCGTAGTAGGTGTTGGCGGCCCGGATGAGGGGTTCGCCGTGCATCAGCAGCTGCTGGATCGTTCCCTCGCCCGGGAGGTGGAGTGCGCGCTCGGCGTCCCAGACGAGGTCGGCGTTGCGGAAGGCGCGGGCCTCGTGGCCGTTGGCGACGAGCCGACCGAACTTGTAGACGAGGAAGAGCGCGGTGACGAGCACGAACTCGCGCAGGAGCGGCGGTCTCGCGACCTTCTCGCGACCCCCGGCCCGGCCGTCGTCCCGGCCGTCGTTCCGACCTCCGGCCCGGCTGTCGTCCCGACCTCCGGCCGGGTCTTCGGCTTCCTCGCGGCCTTCGGGCTCACCGGGGCCGGGGGTAGCCGTCGTCCCCGGTCCTGGAGGACGTCGTCCTCGTGTCCCGCGTATCCCGGCAGCCATCGCGCGGCCCCTCTAATCCGTCAAACCGGCAGCAAACGGAGTGAGCCTAGATCCGATTCGATCGAGACGCAAGCGTCTCGATACGTTTGCGTCTCGATTGTGCACCCCCTACTCTCGTATGTGCAGAGACAGAGGTGTCCGGGAGGATTCGATGTCCACACAGGCCGCGACCGCCGCCGCCCGTCGCAGCAAGATCACGCCGGAGCGTGAGACGGAGCTGTACGACGCGGTGATCTGCCTCCTCAGAGAGGGCGGCTACGACTCGGTGACCATGGAGGGCGTCGCGGCCCGCACCAAGTGCGGCAAGGCCACCCTCTACCGCCAGTGGGGCACGAAGCCGCAGCTCGTCACCGCCGCCCTGGCCCAGCGCCGCTGCACCGTCTTCACCGGCATCGACACCGGCACCCTCGCCGGCGACCTGCGCGAGGCCGCCCGCGTCGCCGCATCCCACCGCGAGCGCGACGCCGAGCTCATGGAGGCCGTCGCCCAGGCCTACGTCCAGCACCCCGACCTGCGCGCCGCCCTCCGCGAGACCGTCATCGCCCCCGAGGTCGCGGCCATCGACGCGGTCGTGGCGCGCGCCGTCGAGCGGGGCGAGGTCGCCGCCGACAACCCCGCGATCGCCTTCGTCGCCCCCTGCTTCATGGGCATGCTCCGCATCGAGCGGATCTTCGAGGAGCGCTTCGCCGAGACCTCGACCATGCGCGGCTTCGTGGACGCCGTCCTCCTTCCGGCGCTGCGCGCCGAGAGGTGAGCACCCGGTCCGTCCGGCACCCTGGAGGCATGCGCGCGAGCACCCCCGACGTCCGTGTCCGCCGGATCTACGAGACCCCGTCGCCCGACGACGGCGTCCGTGTCCTCGTCGACCGGCTCTGGCCGCGCGGACTCGCCAAGACGGACGCCCGCATCGACGAGTGGCCGAAGGCCCTGACGCCCTCCACCGAGCTGCGCCGCTGGTACCACGGCCCCGAGGGCGAGTACGCGGAGTTCTGTCGGCGGTACGAGGCCGAACTCGCCGCCCCCGAGGCCGCGGCGGCCCTCGAACGGCTCAGGGACCTCGCCGCCCGGGAGACCGTCACCCTCCTCACGGCGGCCAAGGACCCCTCGGTCAGCCACACATCAGTGCTCGAACGCGAACTCGCCCGACGGGCAGGGGAGTAGAGAGGATCACGCGCCGGTTCTGCGCAGGCGAGGCGCCTCCGCCGCCGCGTCGACCTCCGTGCCGGTCCCTTCGATCCGGTCGGACAACTCCCGCGCCCACGCGACGAGTCCGCCGACATCGATCCCGTAAGCACTCCGGTCCGGCGTTCCCTCGCGCGCGCTCGTGAGCCGGTCGGCGCCCCGGCGCAGCAGTCGCGCCCCGCCCTCCCGGTTGCCGCGTGCGGCGTGCGTCAGGCCGACCGCGAGCTGCGCGAGCCCCTGCCACAGGTCGCGTTCCGCCTCCGGCCCCGACTTCCAGGCGTCCTCGAAGACCTCGTGGGCGTGGAAGGGCATCCCGGCGTCCAGGAGCCGCTGCGCCTCGCGCAGGGTCTCGTCGGGCGTGCGCACGACGCCCTCGGGCTGCCGGGCCACTCCCTCCGCCCCGTGCGGCAGCGGCCGGCCGAGCCCGTCGCGGGGGCGCGCGTTCCGCGCCCGGCCCTCCTCGTCGCGATCCCTCGTCGTCCGGTTCACCCGTCCATTGTCGCCCCCGGGAGGATCAGGGGCGGTAGGCTCGTCGGCCCGACGTTTCGCGGGGGCCGTGTGGGTCGCGCGGCCCAGGCGGGCCGCGTCGTGCCCGTAGCTCTTGTGGGGGAGTGAGTAGCCGGTGCCGTCGGAAGCCGAACAACCCCTGCCCGAAAGGGCGTTCACGGCCGCTGCCCGCCCGGAGCGGAGCGTCCTGCTCGAACGCGGCCCGGAGCTCGCCGCGGCCTTCCACGCGGTCGACGCACTCGTCGCAGGGGCCGCGGCCGGCGGTCCCGCCCGGGGCGGCGTCCTCGTCCTCCGGGGCGATCCGGGCGTCGGCAAGACGTCGCTCCTGGCCGAGATCCACCGCGCGGCCCGGGACCGGTGCACCGTCCTGACCGCGCGCGGCGGCGAGACCCTCACCGCCGTCCCCTTCCACCTCACCCGCCAGCTCCTCCAGCCCGCCCTGGACGGCTACGGCCCCGAGGGCGTCCGGCACCTCTTCGGCGACCACTTCGACCTGGTCGCCCCCGCGCTCGGGCTCGCCCCGCCGTCGGCCGCGCCCGCCGACCCGCAAGGCGTACGGGACGGCCTGGTCCGGCTCCTCGACCGCCTCGCGGACGGCCTGCGCGACCGGCCTCCGGTCCTGCTCGTGGACGACGCGCACTGGGCCGACACCGAGACCCTGACCTGGCTCGACGCCTTCACGCGGACGCGCGAGGACGGCCGGCTGCCGGTCCTCGTCGTCGTGGCCCACCGCCCGCTGCCGGGTGGCGGAGGATCCCGGCACCGGACCGCGGGCCAGAACGACGGCGTCGGCCATGCCGACGGCGTCGGCCATGCCGACGGCGACAGCCACGCCGACGGCGACAGCCACGCCGACGGCGACAGCCACGCCGACGGTGACGGCCATGCCGATGGTGACGGCCATGCCGACGGCTACGGCTCCGGCCACGCCGACGGTGACGGCAACTCCGACGGCGCGGCCCTCCTCACCGGACTGGCCGACCGAGCCCTCCTGACGCTCGGGCTGCACGCCCTCACCTCCGAGGCAACCGCCGAGCTCGCCCGCGAAGCGCTCGGAGCCCATGCGGACGAGCCGTTCTGCCGCGAGCTGTGGACGGTGACCGCAGGCAATCCGTACGAGACGGTCGAACTGCTCGCCAAGGTCCGGGACCGCACGCTCGAACCCGTCGCGGGCACGGCCGGCCTCCTCCGGAACCTCGCCGCGGGCGCCCGCGGCGGCGGCCTCGTCATGCGCCTCGAAGCGCTCGGCAGCGGCCCGACCCGGCTCGCCTGGGCCGTCGCGGTCCTCGGCGCGGACAGCACGCCGGACCTCCTCGCGAAGCTCACGGGCATGGACGCGACGGAGCTCGCCGACAACACGGAGCAGCTCCGCCGGGCCAGGATCGTCACGCCGCCGCCACGGACCGGCGGCGCGAGCCCTCACCTGGAGTTCGCGCACCCGCTCATCGCGACCGCCGTGTACGGCTCGGTGCCGGCGGCCGTCCGTACCGCCCTGCACGGGCGCGCCGCCTGGGCGCTCGCCGAGGCCGGCCACGGACCGGCGGCCGCCTCCCGCCACCTCCTCGAAGTGCACCCGGACGACGACGAGGACGTCGTACGCCGCCTCCGGGCCGCCGCCGTCGAGCACCTGGCCGTCGGCGCCCCCGACGCGGCCCGCCGCTGCCTGGAACGGGCCCTCGCCGAACCGCCGGGGCCCGACACGTACGCCAGGGTCCTGTACGAACTCGGCTGCGCGTCCCTGCTCACCGCACCCGCCGCCACCGTCCTGCACCTGCGGTCCGCGCTCGCCCTGCCCGGCCTCGACGACACCCTGCGCACCGACGCGACCTACCGGCTCGCGCAGGCCCTCGCCCACAACAACCAGCTCCAGGAGGCCGCGCGGGCCGTCGCAGCCGAGGCGGCCCGCACCCCGCCCGGCACCGGCCGACGCCGCCTCCAGGCGGCCCACTTCATGTACGAGGGCTTCCAGGCGACCGAGGACGACGGGCCCGGCCGCTCCCGCCGCCTGGCCGAGCTCACCGCCGCCTTCACCGGAGCCGACAACTCCGAGCGGGCCCTCCTCGCCGTCCGGGCCTTCGACGCGATGCTCCGCGGCGAACCCGCCGACGAGGTCGTACGCCTCTGCGACCGCTCCCTCGTCGACGGCGCACCGGCCCGCGGCCTCGGCTGGACGAACCCGGCCTGGGGCTTCGAGATCCCGGCCCTCACCGGCATCGCGTACGTCTTCGCCGACCGGCCCGACCGGGCCGAGGCCCTCTTCACCGAGGCCGTCCGGGCCTTCGAGATCTCCGGCTGGAGCGGCGCCCACCTCGCCTTCGCCCATGCCCTCCTCGGCCTCGTCCACCGGCGCCGCGGTGACCTGCCGCGCGCCCAGCACCACCTGGAGGAGGGGCTGCGCCTCGCCGACCGGGTCGGCGACGGGCTTCCCGTCCACTGGGACACCGCCTGCCTCCTCGTCGACACCCTCCTCGCCCGGGGCCGTACCGCCGAGGCGCGGAGCGTCGCCGACCGGTACGCCTTCGGCCCGCCCTGGCCCGGCGCGATCGTGCTGCCCGACGGCCCCAGCGTCCTCGGCCGGCTGCTGCTCGCCGAAGGCCGTGCCGAGGACGCCGTACGCACCCTCGAAGGGGCGGCAGAGGCGCTGACCGGCCGCGCCCGCCACCACGTCGTCTGGGCCCCCTGGTCCTTCGACCTCGCCCGGGCCCTCGCCCCCGTGGACCCGGACCGCGCGGCCGGGATCGCCGCCGAGGCCGCGGCCCACGCCGAACGCCTGGGCACCCCCACCGCCCTGGGCGAGGCCCTGCGCTGCGCCGCCCTCTTCGCGGACCCGGCGGAGGCCCGCGACCTCCTCACCCGGGCCGTCGGCCACCTCGCCGCCTCCCCGTCCCGCTACGAGGAGGCCCGCGCCCGCCTCGACCTCGCCCACGCCACCGGCTCCCCCGCCGACCTCGCCCGAGCGGCCACCCTGGCCGCCACCTGCGGCGCAGACGCACTCGCCACAGCAGCGGTGACTGCCCGTGCGTCAGCCCACCCCCGGGAGTGAGGTAGTGTTTCTCCTGCACGCCGACGCGGGGAAAACCCGCGGAAGACGAGCATCGGGACGTGGCGCAGCTTGGTAGCGCACTTGACTGGGGGTCAAGGGGTCGCAGGTTCAAATCCTGTCGTCCCGACCATGCGGAAACGCAGGTCGGAGGTCGTTCTCTCATCCGTGAGAGGACGGCCTTTCGTGCGTTCCGGGGCCATGATGGCCGCAGCCACGCCGGCCGGCCAGTACGACCGGCCGGCCMGTACGACCGGCCGGCCCGTACGACCGGCCGGCCCGTACGACCGGCCGGCCCGTACGGGCCGGCCGTCTGCTCGCCTCCGCCGAGTACGTCGTCGACGGCTCGGTGCGCGGCAGCAGGTGGGGTCAGGACTTCGGGACGGTGTTGACGTAGCCCGTGCCGGTGCTGTGGAAGCCGTCCACCGTCTTCTGGACGTCCGCCTGGGAGACGGCCTCGTCGGCCTTGTAGTAGACCCAGTCGACCTTCATGTCCCAGACGCGCGGGCCGCCGGTGAAGGGGAGGTCGATGAGCCAGTTGCTGAAGTGGATGTCCATCTGCTCGCGCGGGACGTACTTGCCGGAGCTGGTGAACAGCTCCTTGCCGTCCAGGGAGTAGGTGACCTTTCCGTCCATGGCGGTGATCATCATGGTGTGCCAGCCCCCGAGGCGCCGCTCGACGGTGTTGTGGACCCGGTCCGGCGGGTCGGCCTTGTACCAGCTGACGTTGTCGAGCTGCGGACCCACCGAACCCCAGCCGCCGTTCGGCAGGTACTCGAAGTCGAGTTCGCTGTACTTGTCCGAGGAGTCCGAGGGGGAGATCGGGAAGAAGGTCTGGACGACGTGGTCGCCGTCGCGTCCGCTCGTGGGCTTGTCGCTGAGGTGGACCCGGGCGGCGTAGGTTCCCGTGAAGAAGTTCCGGCTCGTGGTCTGCACCTCGACCTGAGTGGTGCCCTGCTCGGTGCCGTCGGTGGAGGAGCGCAGTCGTAGGACCTTGCCCCCCTTGGCTGCCGGGTCGGAGGGGAAGGCGGCGCCGTCGGCGCTCCAGGTGTCCTTGATTCCCGGGCCGCCCCCGCCGGTGCGGATCTCCCAGCCGTGCGCGGCGAGCGAAGCGTCGTCGGCGCCGGTGTAGTCGAAGTCGTCGAACAGCGTTCCCGGCGGTCCGGTGGGCGTGGGCGAGGCCTCCTGCGCGGGTCCGGCGGCGTCGGCGCCCCCGCCGGTCGCGGGGTCGGTGGAACACGCGGCGAGTACGCACAGGAGGGCGGGCAGCGTGAGCGCGGTCCACGCTCGGCGACGAGAGGTGCGGCGGGGCTGGCTCACACAGGCTCCTTGGGGCGTAGAGGCGGTGACTGGACACGCCCGTTGCATGCGGATCGATCGCTGATCGCGTGAATCGAGCGGTCATCCTAGCGAAGGAATCAAGCCACCCCATCCTGTGTTCGCGACCCGGTCATCCAAGGGTCGGGAGGCGCTCGTTGACATACCGATCCGGTTACGACACTCGATCGGATCACGTCAAATACGCACATCACGCACCAATCGATTCAGGCCATGCGCTACGGTCCGCTCTACGCTTCAGCGGTTTTCACACCCTGCACAAAAAGGCCACAACTCATGCGCCAAGTCGCTACATCCTCCGGGCGTGGACCGATCCACTCCGTGCAGCTCGGCGTGGCTGAATCACGTCAGGAGGAGCCCGCTCCGGCACCGGTGTTCGTCGACGAGTCGGGTCTGCGCAGCCGTCTGCTGCGGCGCTTCGGCTGGCCGGTTTCCGTGGTCGGCGCGATCCTGGCGGCCGCCATGGGCAGCAGCCTCATCGGCGTGCAGTCGGACGCCCCGGCGATGGGGATACCGCCGAAGCCCTCCTACCTGCCCGCCAAGGGGCCCTTGTCGCCCTTCTGGCCCTAGGGCGTGCCCTAGAGGGCGCGGTCTGCGACACCCCACCAGAAGAAGTTCGGCCATCCGTCGAACATCGCGACATTCCATGGCATACCGCGACCGTCGTGCCGCCCGGAGCACCGCCTGCGGGCCGGGCCGAGCGCGCCTGATCGTCCGCACCACCCATCTCCAGGAGCGCCCTTGTCCCGCCATCAGCGTCGTCGGCAGTCCCTGCTGAGGCCGCGCCGACTGGCTGCGCCGCCGCTGCGCTTCTTCATGCCGCTGTCCCTGCTGGCCTGCTTGCTCGCGCTCCTCGTCCTGCGCGGCCTCGCCACCAACGAGGCGTTCCACGACACCCGGGTCGCGACCTCGGTCGACAAGACGACCGTGCCGGAGAACCTGCTCAAGGGCGGCCCGGTCATCGACGCGCGCGGGTCCAAGAACGAGCGCCCCGTGAGTTATCGGATCCCCGACCGCACCGTCGTCCTGAGCTTCGACGACGGCCCCTCGCCGGAGTGGACCCCGAAGATCCTGGACGTGCTCGCGGCCCACGACGTCCGCGCGGACTTCTTCGTGACCGGCGCGATGACCACGCGCCACCCGGAGCTGATCCGGCAGATCGTGGCGGGCGGCCACGAGATCGGTGTGCACAGCTTCACCCACCCCGATCTGGTGTACCAGTCCGAAGCCCGGATCAGCTGGGAGCTGGCGCAGACACAGCTGGCGCTGGCCGGCGTCGCGGGTGTCCACAGCGCGCTGTTCCGCCCGCCGTACTCCTCCGACGCCTCGGCGCTCGACGACTGGAACTACCCGGTGATCAAGTACGTGGGTTCCCACGGCTACCTCACCGCGTTCATCGACCGCGACACCCACGACTGGAAGCGTCCCGGCGTCGACGCGATCGTCAAGGCGGCGATGCCGCGCAAGCCCGGCGCGGGCGAGCTGATCCTGCTGCACGACGCGGGTGGCGACCGCTCCGAGACCCTTGCCGCGCTCGAGCAGATCATCGTGAAGCTGAAGGGCGAGGGATATCGATTCGCCACCGTCTCCGAGGCGCTCGGCGCCACCGACGCCACCGTGCCGGTGCACGGCTACCAGCTGTGGGCGGGCAAGTGCTTCATCTGGGCCAGCGAGGCCGCCGTGCTCACCCTGCCGGTGCTGGTCGCGCTGCTGGCCGTCGTCGGCTTCCTCAACTTCGGCCGGTTCGCGCTGATGCTGGTCCTCGCGCCGCTCCACGCCCGGCGCTCCCGGCGGCGGGACGCGTGGGGACCACCCGTCACCGAGCCGGTCACCGTCCTCGTACCGGCGTACAACGAGCGCGAGTGCATCGCGAACACCCTCAACTCCCTGATCGCCAGTGACCACCCGATCGAAGTGATCGTCATCGACGACGGCTCCACGGACGGCACCGCGGACATCGTCGAGGAGATGAACCTGCCGTTCGTCCGGCTGATCCGCAAGGTCAACGGCGGCAAGTCCAGCGCGCTCAACGCCGGCATAGCCGCCGCGTCGCACGACATCGTCGTGATGATGGACGGCGACACCGTCTTCGAGCCGTCCACCGTGCGCGAGCTCGTCCAGCCCTTCGGCGACAGAGGGATCGGCGCGGTCGCGGGCAACGCCAAGGTCGGCAACCGCGACAGCCTGATCGGCGCTTGGCAGCACATCGAGTACGTCCTCGGCCACAACCTGGACCGCCGGATGTACGACATGCTCAACGTCATCCCGACCATCCCCGGCGCGGTCGGCGCCTTCCGCAAGGAGGCCCTGCGGCGGGTCGGCGGAATGAGCGACGACACCCTCGCCGAGGACACCGACATCACCATGGCGGTGCTCTGCGACGGCTGGCGGATCGTCTACGCCGAGCGCGCCCGCGCCTGGACCGAGGCCCCCGCCAGCCTCCAGCAGCTCTGGTCCCAGCGGTACCGCTGGAGCTACGGCTCCATGCAGGCGATGTGGAAGCACCGCCGCTCCGTGACCTCCCGGGGCCCGGCCGGGCGCTTCGGCCGACTCGGGCTGCCGCTCGTCGTGATGTTCGGCGTTGTCGCCCCGCTGCTCGCGCCGCTGGTCGACATGTTCCTGCTGTACGGCGTGCTGTTCGCGGACGCCCCGATCACCCTCGCCAGCTGGGGCGGCTTCATCCTGCTCCAGGCCGTGCTGTCCTGGTACGCCTTCCGGCTCGACGGCGAGAAGCCCCTGCATCTGATCAGCCTGCCGATCCAGCAACTGGTCTACCGGCAGCTGATGTACATCGTCCTGTTGCAGTCCACGATCACGGCGCTGACCGGTGGCCGACTGCGCTGGCAGAAGCTCCGGCGCACCGGCGAGGTCGCCGCACCGGTGGAGGCCTGACCATGACCGCATCCTTCGACTTCGGGGGAACCCAGGACACCGTCCGGCTGAGGATCCCCGCCACTCTGCGACGGGAGTCCCAGACGGTGCCGGAGCCGTCGGCACCGTCCCCGCGCAAGGGCGGCCGAGACCGCTACTTCGATCTGCTGCGCGCGCTGGCACTGGTCCGTGTGGTGATTTACCACAACTTCGGCTGGTTCTGGCTGCCCGTCGTCTTCCCGTCGATGGGCGTGATGTTCGCGCTGGCCGGGGTACTGATGGCACGCTCGCTCAGCCGTCCCGCCCTGGGCGTCATCCGGGGCCGTCTGCGCCGGCTGCTGCCGCCGATGTGGCTGTTCGGCGCGGTCATCCTCACCCTCGAGATCATCGACGGCTGGGGGCCCGACGCCGAGGGGCATCCCAACTGGTGGTGGGGCAAGCTGCTGTTCTGGCTCGTGCCGCTGAGCACTCCGCCGTACGCGGAATCGCTGAACGGTTTCGACCATCTCGTGGGGCAGGGCTGGGCGGTGCAGATTGTCGTCCCGCTCTGGTACCTCCGCGCGTACCTCTGGTACGTCCTGCTCTCCCCGTTGATGCTGTGGGCGCTGCGGCGGATGCCGGTCGTGACGCTGTCCGTACCGCTCGCGGTGACGATCGTGATGAACACGTTCTTCATCGACCAGGAGTTCCTCTACGGCCGGGTCTGGGAGAACCTCAGCGACTTCGCCATGTTCGGCTCCTGCTGGATCCTCGGCATGGCTCATCAGGAGGGCCTGCTCAAGAAGATCCCGCAGTTCGTCGTGCCGTCCGTCGCGCCGCTGATCATGGTGGCCGGCTGGTGGTACCTCCATACCCGCCCGGTCGATCCGACCGTGCCCACCGACATCGAGAGCTGGCCGATCGCCCAGGCCCTGTGGTCCTTCGGCTTCGTCGCCATCCTGCTCCACGTCAGTCCCTCTTGGGAACAGTGGCCCCGCCGGCTGGAACGCTGGAACGGCCTGATCAGCCTGCTCAACTCACGAGCGGTCAGCGTCTACCTCTGGCACCAGGTCGCGTTGGTGGCCGCCATCCCGCTGATCGACCCCCTCTGGTCCGTCGGCTTCTTCTACGAGCACCTTCAGTGGCTTCTGATGAGCCAGTGGTTTCCGCTGCTCGTGGCGATCCCCCTGACCGGACTGCTGGTACTGACCTTCGGCTGGGTCGAGGACCTGGCAGCGAAGCGCTCTCCGCGGCTCTTCCCGTACCCGCGCCGCGTGCGGGGCAGGCGCCGGGCCGGCGCCTGACGCGGGCCGCCCGGAACGGCGGACGTGCAGGGACGGCAGTGACCCGCGCCACCGATTCCGGTGCCGCGGGTCGCCCAGCAGTACGCGCAGACCGGGATCCGTCAAAGCCTCACCGTCTGTCCGAAGGCCCCCTAGGTTCTGTCCGGCGGATCTTGACGGGTCACACCGCAGTAGGCTGGCGCGGTGCTGCTCCCCACCCTCCCGCGCACCCGCCTGCGTTCCTCCGATCAGCCGGCTATCGACACGCCATTCGGCCCGCTGACCTTCACTACGACGATTGGGAACACCAGCCTTCCGCTGCAGCCGGATGAGCTGTTCCAACTTCCGGGCGACTGCACGCTCGCCCGCTGGGTAACTCCCGGGGCCCGCGTCGAGCTGCTGCTGACCCCGTACGATCCCGAGCTCGACCCCGAGAACTGGGGGCCACTGATCGACTGCCGTGCGGCAGTCTGGCGAATCGACGCATTCACGCCGCTCGGGCGAGTGCAGTTCTCGGCAGGGCTTCCGGAGGGTGCAGACGGAGGGTACGACGGGGGGCAGGCGCTTGCAGCTATCACGGTGGAGGACGAGACGATCCGGCTCACTGTCGGAGGCAGTGACGAGGAGGCGATCTGCGGGGCCGCCGACGCAGGAGAGGTACCCCGGCGGTGGGCTGCGCTGATCGACGAGGTACACAACCACTCGTTCAGCACGTGGGGCGTGGACTATGGGCACTACCACGGCATGTCCTGGACGCTGCCCCCGCTGGAGGCCGGCGACCACTGTGAACTCCCCGTAGTTGCAGCCTGGGCCCCGGTCACCGAGGAGAGTGCGAACACCTGGTACGCCGTCATGCCATCGCCAACGGTGCTGCTGAGGCAGGTCACTGCCGAGCCGGCGAAGCAGGCCGATACTCCGGACGCGGGCTGATCACGGTCTGAGCCAGAGGCGTATCGACGCGACGGTGACGGTGCCGTGGAAGACGTAGGCACGCTTGTCATACCCAGTCGCGACGGCCCTGGAGTGCTTGAGTCGGGTGATCGTCCGCTCGACCTCGTTCCGGCGCCTGTACATCTCCGTATCGAAGCCCGCAGGCCGGCCTCCTCGGCTGCCGCGGCGCCGGCGGTTGGCCCGCTGGTCCTTCGGCTCCGGGATGGTGTGCTTGATCTGGCGTCTACGCAGGTAGCGGCGATTGCGGCGGGAGCTGTACGCCTTGTCGCCGCCGAGGTGGTCGGGGCGGGTGCGCGGATGCCCGCCGCTCGGGCGCTTCACCCTGATGCGTTCAAGGACCGGGATCAGCTGTGGCTGTCGCCCCACTGACCGGGCGTGATCAGCATGTCAGGGGACGGCGGCCGCCTTCCCCGGCAAGGTGGATCTTGGAAGTGAGGCCGCCACGGTCTTCGGCAGATGTGGTGCCAGTTGCGCCCACTCGTCGTTCGCAAGATCACCCCGCCCCACGACCAACACAATGGTCCATGGGGCGATCACATGATCCGCCGGACAGAACCTAGCCTGCGTCACGTGACCGAACCGACCGACGCCGTCCTCACCGGCGGGGTGCTCGCCCGCCTCGTCGACCTCGCCGCGGCCTCGCGGAACCCGGGGGCTGCCCCCTTGGAGGACGAACTCCAACGTTTCGCCCGCCTGATGCAGGACTCTCACACGATCGCCTGGGTCATGCCCTTCGACGCGGTGGCCTCACTCCTGGAGGCTCTGGCGGACGAATACGGCACGGAGCGGTTCGTGGCGAGGCCGACCGTGTTCCTTGATCGGCTTGCCCGGGCGGCCGGCGACGAACACGCCGACGCCTTCCTGCGTACCCTGGCGGCACTCCTCCGCGACCCCTGGTTCGGCCACTGCCCGGGCTATGACGAACTCCCGCTCTCGCAGTGGGAGGCACTCGCCCGCTTCGACGTCGTCAACGAGTTCGCGTCACAGCTGCCCACCGGTGAGTACGGCAGCGACCCTGAGGCGGAGGCACGCGACCTGGTCGCCATGGATCACCCGGACTGTCACGGCAGAATCGCCGATCTCGCGGGACAGCTCCAACGAGTCCTCTACATGTTCCGCTCGTCCGCCGAGCTCGACGCGGCCTTCGCGCCCGTCATGCCGTCGGTGACGACCGAGCGACTGCGGCTGCTGCTCGACGCCGTCCATGCCCACTTCGCCGAACAGCACTGATCAGGAAGCCGCCATCCCCATCGATCCGTACGCAGGGCTGCTCGGGCGTCCCGGGGACCGCCCGACATTCGAAGTCGCAGATCAGGGGCCGTTTCGGAGTAATCTGAAACGGCCCCTTGATCGGTTTTGAGGACCACTGGGGGAGCAACCCGCTGTGACCGCGGCAGTGGGCGGCTTCCGGTGGAGAGTGATGAGGCTGCCATGAGCGAACTGACGAAGCCCGAGGTCGAGGTTCCGGAGGGTGACGCTCCCACCGAGCTGACCGTCCGGGACCTGGTGGTCGGGGACGGGCCCGAGGCGAAGCCGGGCACGGTCGTCAGGGTTCACTACGTCGGGGTGACCTTCGAGACCGGGAAGGAGTTCGACGCCTCCTGGGACCGGGGCGAGCCGTTCAAGTTCGCCCTGGGCGGCGGCCGGGTCATCAAGGGCTGGGACCGAGGGGTGAGGGGGATGAAGGTCGGCGGCCGGCGCGAGATCATCGTTCCCCCGCGACTCGGCTACGGCAAGCAGTCGCCCTCGCCGTTGATCCCGGCGGGCTCGACCCTGGTCTTCGTGGTGGACCTGATCGACTCGTACTCCAGCACGGCCGGGTGGAAGAACACCCAGTGATGCGGGGGACCGGCTTCCTCGACGGCCCGCCCCGGTACCTCAGCCCGGAGGCCTGAACCCCGGCGGCCTGAACCCCGGCGGCCTGAACCCCGGCGGCGGCGGACGCCTTCCGGCTGTCACGCGTCTGCGCTCTCGGGCGCGGCCCTCACGCGGTTGCGGAGCGTGCCGATGTGCTCGACCTCGGCCTCGACGACATCGCCGTGGCGCAGATGGCGACCGGAGAACACGCCGACGCCGCGCGGAGGGCGAGAGCGTCCCCGGCTCGACCGCCCTCACCGAGGCCGTCGGGTACGTGCTGACACCGGGGGCTGGTCACAGCCCGGCCTGCGGTGTTCCGGCGGCCAGGCGGGAGTTCAGGAAGGCCACGACCTGCTCGCGGGCTTCGAGGGCGGGGTGACCGGGGGATTCGCGGAGTTCATGGGTCAGGACGGCGTGGGCGTGTTCGCCGAACCCGACCGTGTTGTTCGGACCGGAGTCGAGCGGGATGTGCCGAAATGCATCGCCGAGGCGTTCGTGCAAGGTGGCGAAGCGCTCCTCGGGGGCCATCCGGTCCTCGCTGAAGCGCAGGCCCAGAACACAGTGCTCCGTTCCTTGGTGCCGGTCGGCGACGGCTTGCAGCTCCTCTTCGGACACTCCGGGGTCCGCGCGGCGGGAGGCCCCCAGCGCCACGGGGACCGACGGCTGGCTCATCACCGCGGCGAGGACCGAGTCGTCGACGGCGGCCGCCAGGGCGAAGCCACCCGTGAAACAGAGACCGATGACACCGACGCCCGGGCCGGAAGTGCGGGTGTTGAGGTCGTGCGCCAGGGCCCGGAGGTAATCGGCGACCGGTCGGCGGGCGTTGCACGCGAATGCCCGGAACTCCTTCGAAATGCACACCCGGAGGCCGACGAGAGCCGTGCGCAGGACGGTGCCGGCCTTCCCCGGCACGCCGAACAGCGACGGAATCACCACGGTGAAGCCGCGGTCCACCAGGTGTTGTGCCAGTCCCAGCACTTCCGGACTGATGCCGGGAAGTTCCGGCAGGAGTACCACGCCGGGCCCCCCACCGCTCTTCTCGTAGCACGTGTGGGTGAGTCCCGCAGCGGTGAAGGGTGAGGGGATCCAGCCGTCGAGGTCGGACGTGGGGGCCGTCGAGGTCATGGCACGTGCTCCGGTGTGGGTGGTTGTCCGCCGAGCCGAGCATTCACCCAGTCGGTGAGGTCGGGCTCGATCCAGTAGTCGCTGTGGACCCGTGGGTCGGCTTGATCCGGTTCCGGGAGGGAGTAATCCGCCACGGGGGCCGCGGAGGACGGCATGTCCGTCGCGATGGGGTCCGTGAGCCGCCAGGCATTGCACCACGTGTCGACCCGGCCCCGGACGGCCTGGAAGAACGCATCGTCGAAGTACAGAGGGAAGAATCCCTGGTACAGGGATTTGAGGGGGGAACCACAGGTGATGAGATGGAAGTTCCCCTTCGGGGGCAGCTTCGGACTGTTCTGTGGCGCCTCTGCGGACTGGTCGTGGGCGAGGAGCCATGCGGCGAGAACCGATCCCTGGCTGTGGGAGAACAGGACGACTCTGTCCGAGGAGTGGCGGGCGAGTTCGCAGCGAAGCCCCTTGAGGACGTCCTCTCGATAGGACTGACCCGCCAGTGGGTGATAGCGGATCGGCCAGAATCCGGCGACGTCGGCGACCATGTCGAAGACTTTGCGGGCCGGATGCGCTCTGCCCAGCATCAGCATGAAGGCCAGCACCACGACAGTGGCGATGTGCGTGATCAGGAGCGTGACGGTGAGAGGCCACCCGCCCCAGTTCCCCCCGAAGGCCACCGTCAGGAGGACGGCCAGCATCAGGACGTATACGGCGGCCGTCGGCCAGAGAGCGCTTCGGATGCGCTGTGGCAGGGATGTCACGGTGTTGTGCACGAGAATCCACCGACGGATGACGGAGGACACCACCGGAGCGGGACCGGGACGGCGCCCCTCCGTGCGGACGGCGGAAAGGGTGAAGGCGAGCGCGAATCCCAGGAAGGCGAGCAGCACTGCCACCGGAACCAGGTCGAGGAGGAGAACCTGTCTCCCCGGGGGAGTGACGGTCCGGAGGAGGTGACTCTCGTGAAGGATTCCGGACGAGTGATCGGCGAAGGCGCCGAGAGCGTCCAGATACTTCATCAACCACTCGACGCCCAGCCGGATCAGCGCGCCGACCGCGTGCATCGTGAGCAGGGTCAAGAGCGCCACCACCGTGGCCCCGGCATTTCGCTGAACTGCGGCGAGCACCAGGAAGACGACCACGGAGACGACGACAAAGGCGATCATCGCGTCCAGCCGGGGCTCCGGTGCCGGTGCCGAGACGCCGCCGGGGCTGGCGCTGTTGGGCCAGTGACTCCAGTGGACCCGGCGGCTGGGCTTCCAGAACAGCACGGCGGCCGCCAGACCGAGGCAGCAGATCGCGTGGCTCCAGGCGAGCCGTCGGCTGATGTGGCGATCCTTCATGACGTGTGCCCGGGTGACGATCACGGCGGCAAGGGCCACCGCCGGGCCGAAGGTGGCGAGGACTTCCGCGCGCTCTTGTCGTGTCTGCAGCCCAGGCGTGTACTCCAGCACCGTTTCGACAATGGTGATGAGCCAGGCCGTCAGCACGATGGTGAGGACCGCGCTCATGAGATGTGTGATGACGGAGTGACGCCTCCGTCGGCTGACTTTCCGGGGGGTCATGTGGCCGACGACGTTCATGAGGGTGAACGGCGTCGCGAGGTACCAGGCGAAGCCGGCGATACCGCGTGATGTACGCCACCAGTTGACGAACTGGAGCCGGTGATCCGGGCTCGGAGGCGGGATGTAGGAATCGACCCCGCCACAGCGCTCCATGGGGTCGGCGTGTTCGAGCGTTCCGCTCCCCAGGGCGGTCAGCGGCTCGTGACCGCCGACGCCGTGCACGCGAATCTCGACCGGCTCCATCCTGCGACCTTTCCGATAAAAGGTGCTGCATGGCACGCACGATCGGCGAGCATCCACCTGTGCGTCGTCCGGCCCAGTTCACCACGCAGGGAAGGGGGAACCCGTTTCTGACCCGCACGAGTCCCCCGGACAGCGTCAGCATCAGGAGTCTCGGTTTCGGGGGACTTCGCACGGAGCGCCGCGGGCCTTGGGTTCCGGACGATCACGGGGGCGTTCGGGCGGTCCAATAGCGAACCTTTTCCGTGGCGGCGCAGGTCAGCGGGTCGTTCGAGCTTGGACCTTCCCGGGCGACCATGCCACGGGAGGTGGGGTGGAGTGCCGGAGTACCGCCTCTCAACTGGCCGAACGACCAGTCGGTAGGGGCCGGTCCGGGGTCGCGGCCGGAAAGGGCCGACCACGTGTGCGATCACGCTCCGCGTCGACGAGACTCCGGTGCGCAGCCGATCGGCTCGCATCACCCCCGTCACCCCACGAAGGGACACCCCCGTGCGTTACTTCCGTACCCTCGGCGCCTCCGCGTTCGCCACCGCGACCGGTCTCGCGCTCGTCGGCACCGCCTTCACCGGCGCCGGCACCGCAGAGGCGGCGCCCGCGAGCCTCTACGCTCCGTCGGCGCTCGTGCTCACCGTCGGCGAGGGCGCGCACCCGGCGACCGGCACCGTCCTCCGCGCGGTCACCCTGAACTGCGCCCCCGCCCCGTCCGGCAGCCACCCCGCTCCGGAAGAGGCCTGCGCCGAACTGGCAGCTGCGGACGGTGACTTCACGAGCCTGACGGGCTTAGGGGACGGCCGTCCCTGTACGCGCGAGTGGAACCCGGTGACGATCACCGGTGACGGCGTCTGGCAGGGGCGGCGCGTCTCCTGGTCGGAGACCTACGGCAACCCGTGCGAGCTGCGGGCCCGCACGGCGGACGCCGCGGTCTTCGCGTTCTGATACTTCTGACGGAACCCCGGGACTCCCCGGGGCCCAACTCACCGGCCCTCCTGGTGCGTTCAGGTCGGGCCGGTGCCTCCACGCCGTTCGGCATCGGGGTCGACGTGGACGCGCAGGCCTATGTCGGTCGCGGATCCGCCCCGGACCGACCGCGTATCGGTGGGATGACCGATGTGCCGGGTGCGCGGGCGCGGCCATAGTCCTCGGGAGATCGAATGCGGGTGCCGTCGCGCGCCCGGTGTGTGAAAGGACCTTCTGTGGACACGTATGCGGACCTGGTGTTTCTCGGCGGCCGGGTGGTCACGGTCGACGCGGAGTTCTCCGTCGCCTCGGCCCTGGCGGTGACCGGCGGGATCATCAGCGCCGTCGGCGGGCGGGACGACGTGGCGCCGCTCGTCGGACCCGACACCCGCGTCGTCGACCTGCGGGGGGCGACGCTGCTTCCCGGGATCAACGATTCCCATCTGCACGGATGCGCCTTCGGCATGGCGACGCCGCCGCTCTCCCTCGATGTCGCCCACCCCGCCGTCTCCTCCCTCGCCGACGTGGCCGACGTGGTCCGCGAGGCCGTCGGGCGGGTGCCGGGCGGGCAGTGGATCACGGGGCACGGCTGGGACACCGGCTACCTCGACGAGTGCGTCGCCGATCCGTCGCGGCAGCCCTCGCTGCACGACCTCGACGCCGTGAGCCCGGACCACCCCGTCGTCCTCTACTCCTTCTCCGGCCACGCCACGTGGGTCAACTCCAAGGCGCTGGAGCTCATCGGGATCGACCGGCACACCGTCGCTCCGCCCGGCGGGGCCATCGTCGTGGACGAGGCCGGGGAGCCGACCGGGCTGCTCCACGAGGGCGCCCAGGCCCTCGTCCAGAACGCGCTGCCCGCACTCGCCCGCCAGGAGCGGACCGACGCGATCAGGTCGACCCTCGCCACACTCGCCCGGCTCGGCGTGACCAGCTACACCGAGCCCGGGCTCGGCCCCGGCGGCGACGGCATCATGCGGGGCGCGCTCGGCGGGGAGACCCTCGACGTCTACCGGCGCCTGCACGCCGACGGCGACCTGACCGCCCGCGTCGGCGTCCTCCTCCTGCCCACCGGAATGGCGAGCACCGCCGAGGAGTTCGCCCGCACCCTCACCGACCTCGCCGACGCCGGTGCCTCCGGTGACGCCGATCCGCGGCTCCTCGCGATCCACGGCGTCAAGATCTTCGGCGACGGCATCGTCCCCAACAAGACGGCCTGGATGCACGAGCCGTACGTCGGCGGCGGCTGCGGCTCCCTCTGTGTCGGCGGCGAGACGGACGACGACCGGATCGCCGAGATCGGCGCCATGATCCGGCACGCCCACGCCGCCGGCTACCAGCTGGGCGTCCACGTCACCGGCGACCGGGCCGGCGACACCGTCGCGGAGGCCTTCGCCGCGGCCGTGACCGAACACCCGCGGGCCGACGCCCGCCACTACGTCATCCACGGCGACTTCCTCACCGCGCACAGCATGAAGCTCCTCGCCGCGCACGACTTCGGCGTCAACATGAACCCCACCATCAAGTGGACCGTCGCCGACATGGAGGAGGAGTTCGTCGGCACCGGACGCGCCGCCTACGCCTGGCCCTACCGCGACGCCCTCGACGCCGGCGTACGGGTCGCGAGCGGGTCCGACGCCCCCGTCACGTACCCGGACTGGCGTCAGGGCGTCGCCACCATGATGCTGCGCGAGTCGAAGGCCACCGGCCGCGTCAGCGGTCCCGAGCAGCGCATCGGCCTGGCCGAGGCGATCCGTACGTACACGATCGACGCGGCCTGGCAGGACTTCGCCGACGACTGGAAGGGCTCCCTGGAGCCGGGCAAGGTCGCCGACCTGTGCGTGCTCGACGGCGACCTGCTCACCGCCGACCCCCACGACATCCCGGAGATGCCCGTCCTCCTCACCGTCATGGACGGGCGTGTCGTGCACGACACGCTGCGCGATTGACGTATTCCGGGCATGTGATCATCCTGGAGGGATGGCAGCGGAGCGGAGTACGGCGGACATCCTGGACGCGGCCGTGCACGTCCGTGAGGCCGCCAGGAGCGCCACGACCGGCGCGACCGGCGTCGACACGGTCCTGGCGGCGCTGTCCGAGGTGATGGCGTACGACCACGCCTCCCTGGCCCGGTGGGATCCGCTGCGCCACTGCCACACCACCCTGGCCGGGACCTACCCCGACGACGCCACGGCCTACATAGAGACCCGCCTCCACCAGGACCCGGTGTTCCCCGTTCTCCGCGGCCCGGACCGGGGCGGGCTCTGGCTCACGGACGTCCCCCGGCGGCTCCTCGCGGCGTCGCCGGGGTTCCAGGAGGTGCTGAGCCCCCTCGGCATCGAGGACGGCGTGGCTCAGTGCCTCTTCGCCACCGACGGCCGGTACGTCGGCATGCTGAACGTCAGCACCCGAGCGCCGCTGCGCACCGCCGACCCGGCGCGCGCCGTGGTCACCCTGCTCACCGAGGCCCTGGCCGCGGCCGTCGACCCCCGCGCGTGCCCGCCGTCCGAGGAAGCGGCCACCGCTCCCGACCCCGCGCGGGGCGCGCGGCGGCCGGGCGGGCTCTCGCCGCGGGAGCTCCAGGTGCTCGCCGAGCTCACCGCCGGCCGCACCAACCGCGAGATCGCCGAACGGCTGTACATCACCCCGCGGACCGTGGGTACGCACATCGAGCACATTCTCGCCAAGCTCGATCTCCCCAACCGCGCGGCGGCCGCCGCCCGGGCCGCCGCCTGGGGAATCGAACCCTCGTCCTGAGGCGAGCCCCGCGAGCGGGGGATGCGCTAACCTCCCGGCTGATCGCCCGGTCGTGAGCGGCCCGAAGAGGTAGTCGGGGAGAAACAGTTGACGCAGTTCGAGGACCAAGTCCCCTTCGTGGTCCGCTTGGACACCGAGGACCGGCAGGCGCTCTTCAGCAGCGGCGGCCACCTCGCCTTCCCCGCGCGGCAGGTGCTGCTCAGGGAGCACGAGCCCTCGACCCACGTCCTGATCATCCTCTCCGGCTGGGCCAAGGTGACCTCGGCCGCGCCCAACGGGTACGAGGCGCTCCTCGCACTCCGGGGCCCCGGCGACATCGTCGGTGAGCAGGCCCTGCTCAGCGGGCGGCCGCGCGGCGCCACCGTCATCGCGCTCGAACCCGTCGAGGCGCTCGCCGTCGACGCCGAACGGTTCGGCACCCTCCTCGACGAACGCCCGGCCATCGCCCGGAAGTTGCTGGCCCTGACCGCCGACCGCACGCGCGACAGCGACCGGCGGCGCGTGCAGTTCGCCTCGCTCGCCGTCCAGGAGCGGCTCGCCCTTCTCCTGCTCGAACTGATCCGGACCCACGGCGAGGAGTCGGAGGACGGCGTCCAGCTCACCGCCGGGCTCAGCCAGAGCGAACTCGCGGGCTCGGTCGGCGCCTCGCGCGAGGCGGTCGCGCGCCTGCTCAAGCAGCTGCGGGAGCGGGGCATCGTACGGACGGGACGGCGCGGGATCGTCGTCGTACGACCTGACGTACTCCGCCAGATGGCCCGCTCCGGAAACGCTTGACCGCGACCGCCGGACCGGCCGGCGCGGGACCCGTTCTGTGCACACGGTCACATTCGGAGTGTGCTAGGTTCCGTCGCCTCGAACTCCCCGCCCCTGGCATCTTCTTGATGTCCAGAAGGCCCCCAGCGGGCCGTTTCACCAGCGTCTCCAGCGGAAGGCGGCCATGCGCGAGCCTGTCAACCGGACCATCCTGCTCTTCGACATCGAGCGGTTCAGTCGTCGCGACGACGTGGTGCAGGCCGTCCTGCGGCGCACGTTCCACAAGATCGTCGACCAGACCCTCGAAGCCGCGGGCGTCGAGGCCACCCAGCAGTACCGCGAGGACCGCGGCGACGGTCTGATCGTGCTGCTCAGCGGGGACGTGGCGAAGACCGTCCTCCTGCGGTCGCTGCTCACCACCACCCCCGAACTCCTCCACGAGCACAACCTGCTCGCCTCGGACAGCGCCCAGATGCGGCTGCGGATCGTCCTCGCCGCCGGCGAGGTGGCCCACGACCCGCACGCCGGGACGACCGGGGGGCTCGTCGGGCACGACCTCAATCAGGCCTGCCGGCTGCTCGACGCCGACGTCCTGCGGTCCGCCCTCGCCGAGCGCCGCGCCGAGCACTGCGTCCTCGCGGTGAGCGCGCCGGTGTACGAGGGCGTGGTCCGGCACGGCCACCGAGGCGTACGGCCGGAACTCTTCCGGCGGGCGGACGTCACCGTGAAGGACGGGGTGCTGCCCGCTTGGATCCACCGGGGGGCCGCGCCGGGCGGGGCTTCCGGGGGCGAGGGGGAGGCGGCGCGGGACGCCGTGGCCACGGCGACCGATGCGACCGACGGGGCCTCCGCGGAGAAGGCTTCCGGTCCGGCTGAGGCTCCGGCTCCGGGTGGTGGCCCCGCTCCGGCTGAAGCCCCCGGTCCGGCCGGGGGCTCCGCTCCGGCAGCGGCCCCCGCTCCGGCAGCGGCCCCCGCTCCCGCCGCGGCTCCGCAGGAGCGGCCCGCCGGGGCCGTCTTCCACTTCCACGGCGGGCCCGTGATCCACGGCTCCCTCGTCGGCGGCGACCAGCACGGAGTGAGCGGCGGCCAGGTCACCGGGGACGTCGTGCTCGGCGGTACGCGTGCCGAGGACGGCACCGCGGACGGGAGCCCGTCGTGAACGCACCCCAGGACACGCTGGCCGGCCCGGACGGGCAGGGCCCGCACCAGGAGCGGCCCCTGCCGGACCCGCACACGCAGGACGCGACCGGCGACGCTGCCACCGGCGCCGAGGAGTCGGCGGGCGCCGACGGCGAGACGGAGCACGCCTGGGACTCCCGCCGCGACCTCTACCGGCACAGCCCCGGCATCATGCTCGGCCACTCCGCCCGGATCGGCGGCTCGCTCGTCGGCGGCGACCAGCACGGCGTCAGCGGCGGCCACGTCACCGGAGACGTCATCCTCGGCGGCAGCAAGGTGGAGTACCACCTCGGCGGCGACACGGAGGAACGCTCCGGCGAGATCCCCCGCTCCGAAGTCGAGGCGCTCGCCCGGAACTTCATCCACCCTCGCGGGGAGAAGGACGGTGGGACCGAAGGCGGCGACGCGGGCTTACCCGACGAACAGTGGGAATCCGAAAGCCCGTTCGCCCTCGCCCTCGCCGGGCTCAGGGAACACCGCGTGGCCATCCTCTCCGGACCCGCCACGACCGGCCGCAGGGCGGCCGCCCTCATGCTCCTCCGTGCCGTCGGCTCCCGTTCCTACCGGGCCCTCGACCCCGCGCTCCCGCCAGGCCGGCTCGCCGGCGAGCTCCGCGAAGGCTGCGGCCACCTCGTCGCCGACTTCGCCACCACCGCCGAACGCCCCCTGCGCGAACACCACATCCGCGCCCTCAGCGAGCGGCTCCACGCCGCCGACAGCCACCTCGTCCTCGTCGTCGGACCCCACCCCGTCGTCCACGGCAGCGTGGGCCCGGTCTCCTGGGAGCCGCCCGAGCCCGCCGCCCTGCTCGCCGGACACCTCAGGCACCAGGACCTGGCAGGGCGGACCGTCGACGAACTCCTCGCCCTCGCAGAGGTACGGGCCGTCCTCGCCCATCACCGGCCGGTCGCCGACACCGCCCGCTTCGCCGAACGCGTCGCCGCACACGCGCGCGGCACGGTGTCCCTGGCCGAACTCGGCGCGTTCGGCCACTATGCCGCCGAACGCCAGGTCAGGGAGTGGTTCGACAGCGCGGACCACAGCCTGCACGACAAGGCCTTCCTCATCGCCCTCGCCACCTTCGACGAGGCTCCGTACCCCCTCACCGCCGAACTGAGCGACGTCCTCTTCGGCCTCCTCCAGCGCATCGAGAACCCGGGGGAGCCGGCCCGCATCCCCGTCTTCGGCACCTCCAGCGCCCAACGCGTCGAGCAGGCGCTCGCGGACCGCTACCAGGAGCCGGAGGAGACCGAGTGGGGCCCGGTCCTCCAGACGAAGGTGCAGTTCAGGGACAAGCTCACCGCCATCACCCTGCTGCGCGAGGTCTGGACGGGCCATCCGTCCGCGCGGCCCGCGCTCGTGGCGTGGCTGCGCCGCCTCGCCGACGACCCCCGGCCCGTCGTCCGTACCCGCGCCGCCGCCACCGCCGCCGTCATGGCCGAGGCCGACCTGCCGTCGGCGATGGCGCTCCTCATCCGCTCCTGGGCGGCCGACCGCCGGTTGCGCGCCCGGCTCGCCGCTGCCAATGCCCTCGCCCTCGCACACCACTTGGGCGCCCCCCACGTCTCCCGCATCCTCGCGGAGTGGTGCGTCGCCCCCGACCACAGGCTCCGCTGGACCGCCGTCCGCGGCTACGCCCTCGTCGGGGACCGCTTCCCCCAAGAGGCGCTCGCCGCGCTCACCGAGGCCGTACGCGGTCTGGAGTCCCGGGGCGGGCCCGCCCGCGGCTGGACGGACGAGCGCGACGACCTCGCCCAGTCCGCCGCGGCCCTGCTGCTCGCCGCGGGACAGGAGGCGGCAGCCCGTAACGACTGGGACGCCGTCGCCGGTCTGTGGGGCGCTCTTCCGCCCCTGCTGCGCGGCACCACCAGGGATTTCGCGCTGCGCGCGACGGTCCACGCCTGCGGACCCACGGACGGTCCCGGAGGCACCGGCCGCCCCCTGCTGCTCGACCTGTTCGCACGGGGCGACTCGACCCCCGGTACGGACGGAGCGGTGCTGCGGCACGCCCTCGCCGCGCTGTGGCGAGGCGTCCTCAACGACCCCGTCTGCTCGGCGTCCGGACTCAACACCCTGCGCCAATGGGTCCGTTCCGCCGAGAGTGACCGGGGGGCCGAGCGCGCGCTCGCCGAACTGCTGCCCCTGCTCGCGGTCTCCACCGAGGATCACAAGCGCCTCGCCTACCTCCTGGAGAACCTGCGCGGAGAGGGTGAATCCGCCCCGCCCGCCGTGGCCCTCCGGCTACGGGCCCTCGTCCTCGCGTAGCCCGGCCGGAGCGATCCCCGGCGTACGTCACCGGCGCAATCCCCGACACAATCACCGACGCAATTCCCGGGCGCAGTCCCGACGTTCATTCCCGGCGCGCACTCCGGACGCGCGCCGCCAGTACGGTCCCAAGGAGCCAAGTCACCATGATGAGCCAGCCGCCCCAGTGGCAGCAGGACGCGAACCGCCACACCGCACTCGTCGACCCGGTGGTCACGATCCAGGAGCTGTCCCGCTTCAAGCCGCTGCGCGCCACGCGCATCGACCACGCCTTGGTGTTCACCACGGCCCAGGGGAGCCTCGACACCTATCTGCCGCCGCGCCGCCCGAGCCGTACGGACCTCGCCACCCGGCGCTGGACCAGCGTGTACGAGGTGGACATGGGGTGGCACGAGGCCGGCACCCTCCTCGCGCTCCCCAGTCGGCGCGACGCCTTCCTGTTCGAGGTGTCCCTGAGCTGCACCTGGCAGGTCCTCGACCCGGCCGCCTTCGTGGCGAGCGGCGAGCGCAACGTCCCGGCCATGGTGCAGCGCCTCGTCGAGGAGGCCGTCCGGCCCGTCCTCCGCGGCTTCGCCATGGAGGACAGCGCGGCGGCCGAATCCCACGCGCGCAAGGCCATCGAGGCCGCCGGGCCGCTGGGTGCCCGGGCCGGCCTGGACGTCCGCTGCGGACTGCAGATCCGACGGGACGAGGCGGCCCTCGCACAGGAACGCGAGCTGCGCGAGATCGCGTTCGAGCGCGAGAAGCTCGAACCGCAGCACGCCCTGCTCATGCGCGAGGACGAACTGGCCGCGGAACGCGCGCTCGTTCAGGGCCGGCAGCAGCACCGCATCGACTTCCAGCAGCAGGAGCTCGACCACGAGCGCGCGCTCGCGCGGGGCCAACAGGAGCTGGAGCTCCAGGAGATCGAGGCCAAGAAGATCGAGTACTACGCCTACTACCTGGAGCGCGGCGGCCCGACGGCCATGGCCTTCCAGCTCGCCCGGCATCCCGAGGACGCCCGCCTCGTGATGGAGAACCTGCGCCAGGACCAGCTGTTGGCGATGAAGAACCAGCTGACGGTCGCCATCCAGGCGCTCGGCGGCGGCCCCGGCGGCCTGGAGGAGCACCAGATGGACGAGCCGCGGCGGCTCGCGGCCAACGTCATCAAGGAAGTGTTGGGCGCGAAGCTGTCCCAGGGACCGGTGGAGCGGCAGCCCGCCGTCGACGCGGGCCCTGTTGACGCGGGCGTCGTCGACTCGGGTGTGGTCGAGGGGACCGCGGTCGAGGGAACCGTGTTCCCGGCCCCGGTGGAGGACCGGGTGCCCGGAGCCGGGACCGCGCCGACTCGGCCCCCGGTGCCGCCCATGCCGGAGGACGGACCGGTCTTCGGCTACCCGACGCCTCCGCAGCCGCCGCGATGAGCACGACCGCTCCCGCAACGGGTTCGGAACCGGCACGGGCGGAGCCGCAGACACCGCCCCTGCCGCAGGGCGCGGCCGAGCGGCTCCTGGGCGAACTGCGCCAGGAGGCGGTACGGGCGGACACCAAGGGCTCGATCCTCGTGGCCGCCCAGGGCATGGCCGCCGCCGCGCTCGTCGGCGTGCTCGCCACGCGCGGCTGGCACCCCACCGACCTCTCGGCGCTGGGCCAGGTCCTGTGGTGGGCCGGGGCCGCCTGCTTCGTCGTCTCGCTCGCGGCCCTCCTCATGGCCGTCGTACCCCGCTACCGGACGGCCGGCTGGCAGCCCGGCGAGCCCCTCACCCACTTCGCGGACATCCGCGGCGCGGCCCGCCGCGGCCAGGCGGTCCTGGAGGAGGCGCTCCGGGAGACCGATCGCGCCCCCAGGGCCGCCGTCGTCGCCTCGCTCGTGGAGAACAGCCGGATCGTCTCGATCAAGTACGAGTGGCTACGGGTGGGCATCGCCGGCTTCACGGTCGCGCTGGTGCTGCTGCCCGGCGCGCTGCTCATCGGCTGATACGGCGGAGCCCGCGGCGTCCGCAGGCTCCGCCGGGACGGCCCCGGCCGCCGCGCGGGCGGACCGCGCCGTCGACGATTCGTCACGCATAACCGTCAGGAGACACATCGCCATGTCCGACCACGAGGACGTCCCGCCTCCGCCGTATCCGGGGGAGCGGAGTGCGCCGCCTCCGTATCCGGGAGAGCAGGGTGCGCCGCCTCCGTATCCGGGAGGGCAGGGAACGTCGCCTCTCTATCCGGGAGAGCAGGATGCGCCCCCTCCGTACCCGGGTGAGCAGGGCGCGCCTCCTCCGTACCCGAGTGAGGTGTCGGCGCCGCCCGCGTATCCGGAGGAATCGCGGCTCCCGGAGTATCCGGGTGAGGTCACCCCTCCCGCGTATCCGGGGGAGATGCCTGCGCCTTCGTATCCGGGTGAGGCCGCGCCGCCCGCGTACCCGGGGGAACTCGCGCCTCCCGCATGCCCGGGTGAGACGGGTTCTCCCTCTCTGGAGGCCGGTCCGCCCGCCTATCCGGGGGAGACGCCCCCTCCCGCGTACCCGGGTGACGCCGTCGCGCCTCCCGCGTACCCGGGCGAGGCGGCGTTGCCCCCGTCCGCCCTTCCGGGCGCTGCGGCCCCCTCGTACCCCGGTGACGTACAGACCGCCTTACGCGACGAGAAGCAGCCGGCGTACAGCGATGACGGCTCCCCGCCCGTCCACCCCGGCGAGGCGGTGCCCGCGCCGAGGGTCGGGGACGGAACGGTGCAGGCGCCCGTCGCCGCGCAGCCCGTGGCCCCGCCACCGCAGCCCGCGCCCTTGCCGTCGCAGCCCGCAGCGCCACCTGCGCCGCTGGCCGGAGCCGCCGCCGCGCATGACGACCTGGCCCTGGAGCAGGGCCGCAGGATGCGGAAGTCCGTACAGCGAGGGATCGACGGCGCCGCGCTGTCGCACCTCTTGGTGACCGTGCCCATCGGGCTGATCAGCCTGGGAGTCGTCACCTTCCTCTCCGCGATGATCAACCCCTTCCTCGCGATGATCGTCCCGGTGCTCTGGCTGTTCTCCGGGCCGTTGGTCTTCCAGCGCAAGGTTGAAGCGGCCATCGCCCGGCGCCTGTTCGGCATGCGCAGGCCCACGCCGGAGGAGGCCCAGCGGCTGGACGTGGTGTGGGAGCAGGTGACGCGGCGCGCGGGCGTGGACCGGGAGACGTACGAGCTCTGGATCCAGGAGCGCGCCGAGCTGAACGCGACGGCCGCCGCCGGCCACATCGTCGCCGTCACCCGGCACGCGATGGAGCGACTGCCCAACTCCCGTCTGGCCGCGGTGCTCGCGCACGAGCTCGGCCACCACGTGGGCGGTCACACCTGGGCGGCGATGCTGGCCGACTGGTACGCCCTGCCCGCACGGGCAGCCGGGCGGGCCCTTCTCGCCCTCCTCTTTCTGCTCTTCCGGACGAAGCACTGGGCGGGCATCGCCTGCGGGAGCTGTCTCTCGCTGATGATCGTCCAGGCCGTCGTCATGTTCACCTTCGTGCAAGGGATGTGGTGGATCGTCCTGCCGGTGGCGGCCGGTCCCCTGCTCATCGCGTGGCTGCACCGCCGGGCCGAGTTCCGTGCCGACGCGTACGCGGTGGGGCTCGGGTTCGGCGAGGCGCTGGAGACGGTCCTCGTGGCAGAGGCGCAGATGGCGGCGGTACCGGGCGCTCCGCAGCACGGGCCGGCGCATTTGCCGCCCGGCATGCCGCCGTTCCCCCAGCAGTACCCGGGCCAGCAGTACCAGGGCCAGCAGTACCCCGGGCAGCCGTACCCAGGGCAGATCCACCCGCCCCAGCCGTACCCCGGGCATTCGTACGTGGGTCAGCCCTATCCCGTGCAGCAGCCCTACCCTGGCCGGCCCTACCCCGTACCGCCGGGCCCCGAGTCCTTGAAGGCGGCGGGCAGCGGGCGGCTCGTCGCCAGGGCCGCGCACACGAACGCCGAGGCGCGCCTGAAGAACGTGCGGCTCGTCATGTCCCAGCAGATTCAACGATCGCCTTCCTAGTGCCGCATCAGGCCAGGTTCGCCCCGTCGTGACGTGCCGCCCGGGTGCTGTGCCGGGCGGCATCGGACCATCAGAATGATCAAGTGGCTCAACGCGTGCAGGTCCGTGAGATCGATGACGACGAGGGCAGGCGACTGCTACGGATCGTCCGCCGGGCACCGGGTCGTTAGTGACCTGGCGGCGATCCCAGATGGTGCTGCTGTCCGCCCAGCGGATGCCCGCGGCGAAGATCGCCGAGGTCACGTTCACCAGCGCGGACCGGGTCCGCGACGTGATCCACAACTTCAACGCCGACAGCTTCGACTCGCGTCACCCGAAGCCCGGCCGGCAGTGGGCCGAACGCGGTGGCAGAGGTAGGGACCCCGACCGCGGACCCAGAGCCCGGCGGCGGGCCACCTACACACGATCGCTCGGGGTGCGGCACCTGTTCGCCGCCTACGACCTCGCCAAGGACCAGGTCTACGGCCACATCAAGAAGAGCAAGAACCGGTCGAAGTTCCCGGAGTTCTGCCGCTGCCTACGCTCGCTGCACCCGGGGAACGTCCGCATCGCGATCACCGTGTGACAACTACTCGCCGCACCCGACGACGAAGCGTTGCCAGCGGGTCGGAACACGCCGCCGACGAGCGCCTACGCGAAGTCGCCACCAGGGCGGACGTCGCTTGGCGCAGCGCCAACTCCGCATTGTGCGCCGCCACCTGTCACCTACTGCGTACTGCCGTCGTCGAGTCCGGCGATGACTCTGACGTCCGCTTCGGACATGTCCAGGATCCCGGCGATCAGGCGTGCATGCAACAAGTTCGGATTGAGTCCGCGGCGGAGCATGTGGATGGTGGACAACGACAGCCCGGCGGCCCTGGCCATGTCTCTGACCGGAATCCCGCGCAGGTCCATCAACCCGGTGAGCATCCGTCCGAACGGATGCGGCTCCGGCTGCCCGGCAGAGGCAACGGCCGGGCCGATGACAACGTCACCGATCTTGGCTTGGAAGCGGATGAGCCGGTCGCCCGTGAATCCGACCTTCGCGACGAACGGCAGGCTCTCCCCGTTGCCGGAAGCGACCGTTCCCGGGATCGACACCTCGGTGAACCTCACGGCGGGATCACAGAGGTGCTCCCCGGTCTCTGTGGGGAATCCCGGCTGGACGCGGTCGACCGTCCAGTCGCGGTTCCACCACGGAAGGTCCTGCAGCACGTCGTTGAGGAAGGGCGGCATGACGGTCATGTCCACCGGGTCCGGAGGATTCTTCTGACCTGCCCATATGACACCGGGCCAGTACCGCAGTGCCGCGATCACGTCCGCAGTCAGCGCGCGGTTGGCAGGCTCCACGGCCACACTCTCCCCCAGTCGACGGAGCAGTCTCCCATGGCGAGGCGAACGTCGCCTGATGCGGCACCAGGTCACGCCCCTTTGCGGAGGGTGCGCGTGTCCGGGACGAGGAGCCGGAGCCTGGGCCCGGCCGAGGTGAGGCCGATGGCGTAGGACCGGTGGACGCGGGCGTCGGCCGCGAGGAGGCGGTCGCCAGCCAGGTGGGCCGGTTCGGGTGGGTGAGGGCGATGAGGTTCCGGGCCGCGATCGGCCGCAGGGGTCTCCTGGGCCTCCCCGACGAAACCTCGGGGGTGTCCGCCCGACCGTCCTCAGCCCAACTGGATGTCGTCGCCCGAGTGCGCCACGCGCAGGAGCGCCGTCGTGATCACGGTGGCCTCCTCGTCCGTGAGGTACCGGCCGAAGTGCTCCCGGATGCCGCGCATGTAGGCGGGCGCGGTCGCGCGCAGGGCGGAGCGGCCCTCGTCGGTGATCACCGCCCAGGTCACGCGCTTGTCCGTGGAGTCGGGCTGCTTGGTCACCAGGCCGGAGCGGGCCATCTCGTCGACGAGCCGGCTCACCCGGGTCCTGCTGAGCACCACGCGCTCGGCGACCTCCTGCATGCGCAGGCCCTGCTCGCCGGCCCCGCGGAGCTCCAGGAGCACGTCGTACCAGGTGAGCGGGATGCGCCCGTCGCGCTGCACATCGCTCTCGATGGCGCGCACCGCGGCGTTGTGGGCCAGCAGCAGGGCCCGCCATGCCTCGACCCGGAACTCACCTTCTCTCATGACCATGACGAGAAGTATAGCTTGTGTGCGCACGCACGGACTATTAGAGTGTGTGCAGACGCACGGACTATTCATGATTGAGGGAGGCCACCCATGGCTCAGCGGATCTCGCGTGACGAGCTGAAGAAGAAGATCGACGAGAACCTGGTGACGGTGCTCGAGGCCCTGCCGGCGCAGTACTACAACGACAAGCACCTGCCGGGAGCGCTCAACCTGCCGCACGACCAGGTGGACGCGCTGGCGCCGAGCCTGCTTCCGAACAAGGACGCGGAGATCGCCGTCTACTGCGCCAACAGCCCCTGCCCCAACTCGGGCATCGCGGCCGACCGCCTCGTCGAGCTGGGCTACACCAACGTGTTCGAGTACTACGAGGGCAAGGACGACTGGGTCGAGGCCGGCCTGCCGACCGAGTCCGTCGCCTGACCGAAGGAGCGCACGGCCCATGACCACCGCACCCACTCGTACCGTCGACGGCGTGGAGCTGCCCGCCGCCGGCTCGTGGAAGATCGACCCGGGTCACACCGAGGTCGGCTTCGTCGGGCGACACTTCATGCTGACCAAGGTCCGCGGGCGTTTCACCGGAGTCGACGCGACTCTCGTCATCGGTGAGCGGCCCGAGGACAGCAAGGTCACCGCGATCATCGACGTCGCCAGCGTCGACAGCGGTGACGCCACGCGCGACGAGCACCTGCGCTCCGCGGACCTCTTCGACGTGGAGAAGTACCCGAAGGCCACCTTCGTCTCCACCTCGGTGACGTGGGACGGCAAGGCCGGCACGCTCGTCGGCGACCTGACCATCAAGGACGTCACCCGCCCGGTGACGCTCGCGGTGGACTACCTCGGCTACGCGCGCGACCCGTGGGGCAACGACCGTACGGTCTTCTCCGCCCACGGCAAGGTCAACCGCGAGGACTGGGGCCTGACCTGGAACATGGTCCTGGAGACCGGCGGCATCCTCGTCTCCAAGGAGATCGAGCTGTCCCTCGACTTCGAGGCGATCCGGGAGAGCTGACCGCTCGACGAGGGGCCTCGGTGCGGTGGTACCCCGCACCGAGGTGCCTTCGTCATGTCCTGACGTACCCGGGCCTCCCCCCGGAGTGCCCCTGGCCTGCCCTGACTTGCCCTGACCTGCCCGGTAGTGCGGCCGTGTCAGTGGCCGATGACTCGATTCACCAGTGTGAGCAGCGTGCTCCGGATCCGCTCGGGGCGGAACTGGCCCTGGCGCAGGGCGTGCTGGAGGTCGGAGTCCAGGGGCGCGAGCAGCAGGTGGGCCGTGCAGTCGGCGTCGAGATCCGGACAAGCCTCGCGCAGCATCAGGGTGAGGTGAACGCGCCAGAAGCCGTACGAACCTATCCGGTAGCGGGCGCCGGGCGCGGCCGTCTCGGAGAGCCTCAGGAGCTCCAGGTTGTCGTCCAGGAGGTCCAGGTACGCGTCGAAGAACGCCACGACGCGATCGGCGGCGGGGGCGTCCGGGCCCAGCGGCGGCGGGCCGAAGAGGATGCGCTCCTGGAGCCGGCTGTCCTGGGTGTCCAGCAGCGCGGCGGCGAGCCCCGCCTTGCTGCCGAACCTCCGGAACAGCGTGCCTTTGCCCACGCCGGCCTCGGCCGCGATGCGGTCCATGGACACGCTCTCGACCCCGTGGCGGTCGAAGAGCGCCTGGGCCGCGGCCAGGATGCGCAGCCGGTTGCGCGCGGCGTCCGACCGCTCCGGTGCCGTCTCGGGGGCGGCGAGGGGACAGCTGTCCGGCGGCACGTGCTGCACCTGGGGGCCTCTCGGTTCACGCTCCGTGGGGGTCCCGGTGGGGGCCGGGCGGCGTCTGCGCAGTTTACGGCCAGGAACCCCCATATGGCCGCTGAGTCGCCGCGACCCGCCCTGCCCCGGATCGCTTGTCCCGCCGCCGCAGCATGTGGCAGAGTCGCCCCCAATCGGACCGCAGTCCGTTTACGGGGGAGATACATGTCTGGAACTGGTTTCCGATATTGCATCGCAGCCGACGATGAGCGCCTCGGCCCCTGCCCGTAGAGGTAGTCCCCCCACCGTCCATCCGTGACGGTCTTCCGTGTGCCCTGGGGCCGCGGCTTGCGGCAGCAGCCCCCCGGCGCACGAGCACAACCGTGGCGCCCCGCGCCACGCCGGCAATCCCGCACGCGCTCACCCGTATGCCGTACGCATGGAGGAACCATGACCGCGCACGCCGGCACGACCCTGAGCAGCCAGGAACTCCTCGACCTCACGCAGCACGAGATCCAGGCCCTGCTCACCGAGTTCAACCTCGCCGACGCCCACACCCACCAGCGCCAGTCCGCGGCCCAGCACAAGATCGTCGCCCGGCTGCCCGAGCTGTGGTACGAGGCGGAGGAGGGGCTCCAGGCCACCTACGAGCAGCGGTTCATGGAGGCGTTCTTCCGCCTCCACCGCCAGCCCACCGCGCTGGAGAAGAAGAAGACCCTGCTGTCGTACGCCGCCTCCATCTCCACGATGGTCGTGGCGATGTACCTCAAGCAGCAGCGCATGGCCGTGACCCTCGTCGAGCCCTGCTTCGACAACCTGCACGACGTCCTGTCGAACATGGGCGTACCGCTGTACCCCGTCGAGGAGTCGGCGCTGCACGACCCCGACCGGATCTACGCGGAGCTCAAGCGCCGGGTCCGCACCGACGCGCTGTTCCTCGTCGACCCCAACAACCCCACGGGGTTCAGCCTGATGCAGCACGGGCGCAAGGGTTTCGAGGAGGTCGTGAGGTTCTGCAAGGACCACAACAAGCTGCTCATCATCGACTTCTGCTTCGCCTCCTTCACCCTCTACGACCCCGAGCTCGCGCGGTTCGACGTATACGAACTGCTGGAGGAGTCCGGGGTGCGCTATCTGGCCATCGAGGACACCGGCAAGACGTGGCCCGTGCAGGACGCGAAGGCGGCCATGCTCACGGCGAGCGACGACATCAAGGAGGAGGTGTACAACCTCCACACCAGCGTGCTCCTGAACGTCTCGCCGTTCGTGCTCAACATGCTGACCCAGTACGTGGAGAACTCCGAGGCGGACGGCCTCGCCTCGATCCGTGACGTCCTCGACGTGAACCGGGCGGCCGTCAAGGAGGCCCTCCAGGGCACGATCCTCGAATACCAGGAGCCGATCGCGAAGACCAGCGTGGCCTGGGCCAGGATCCAGCACCCGGACCTGACCGCGACGGAACTCCAGCGGGAACTGCGGGAGGTGGGCGTGTACGTCCTGCCCGGACGGTTCTTCTACTGGAGCCAGCCGGGCCGCGGCGAGCCCTTCGTCCGGATGGCCCTCGCGCGCGAGCCGCAGATGTTCGCCGGCGCCATGAAGCGGCTGCGGGAGGTGCTGGACCGCCATGCCCGCTGACCACATCGGAGTCGAAGGCGCGGAGGCCGCCCGCGACGACTTCATCGACGCGTCGCTCTTCCTCGGCATGCACAGCGCCGACGAAGGTCTGCGCATCGCCGCCAAGGCCTTCTTCGTGCGCCGCCTCGAAGGGCGCGTCGTGATGAGCCTGGAGCAGGTCGGCCGCTGCGACGACGTGATCTGGGGCTATTCGCGCGAACTCCAGGACCTCTACTACCCGTTCATGGACCACCTCCACACGGTCATGGACATCAGCCGGGAGGGATACGACCGGGCGGACGTCCGGCTGGCCCTCTCCGACTCGGACACACCGCAGCAACTTCCCTTCATCGACCGGATGTTGATTGGCCAGGTGATCAACCGCAAGGGGCTGCTGCACACCGCCGGCCCCCGCTCGGCCGCCTTCGAGGGGCTTCCCGTCCGCGCCGTGCCCGCCTGGCCCGCCGGCGAGCCGGAGCCGTCCTTCCCCGAGCCGCTGGAGCGGCTCTACCTCACATCGCTCGCCCTGCGCCTGCCCTTAGGGCACGGCGCCTCAATCGAGGGAGTCTGAGATGAACCAGGGAGTGATAGCGGCCCTGGTGACGCCCCTCTCCGAGACCGGCGAGGTCTCCGAGAGTGGAGTCGCCCGACTGCTCGACACCCTCCGTCCGCACGTCGACGCCCTGCTGCCGAACCTCAGCACCGGCGAGGGCCGGTGGCTCACGGACCACCAGTGGGAGGCCATGCTCGGGGCCACGGTGAAGCACGCGGGCGAACTGCCCGTCCTCGCCGGCGTCCTGCGGCCCACCACGGAACAGGTACTCGAACGGGCCCGGGTCGCGGCCGACCTCGGCGCCCACGGACTCGTCGCCACCAGCCCGTACGGCGCGGGGGTCACCCAGGGCGAGATCTACCGCCACTTCGCGGACCTCGCCGAGCACAGCGGACTGCCCGTGGTCGTCTACCACGGCACCGAAGTCTCCGGAAACTCCGCCGACTTCGACACGCTGCTGCGGATCTGCGAGCTCCCCTCGGTGGTGGGCGTCAAGGACTCCTCCGGCGACGCCGCCTTCACCCGGCGCCTCGTCGAGGCCCGGCCCGGCGCGCGCGTCCTCGCCGGCCTCGAACACCTGCTGCTCGACTCCGGAGCCGTCGACGGATACGTCGTGGCGCTCGCCAACGTCGAACCGGCCCTGTGCGCCGATCTGTTCGCCGGCCGACTCGCGGATCCGGAAGCCGCCCTCACCGCCGCCTGTGCGCGCTACGGCCTGGAGAAGGACGACTGGTACCGCTGGGTCAAGGCGGCGCTGCACCGCAGCGGCGTACTGGAGACCGACAGGACCGTGGACACCGGGGAGGTGTCTTCGTGAGCACGGCAACGGACACCGCCCAGGCCGCGCGCCCGGACGCCGGCGGCGAGTCGCCGCACCGCGAGCTGTTCCGGCACAACCGCGCGCTCCTGGACTCCCGCCTGCTCGCCCGGGTCGAGGAGATCGAGCGGGGCTGGCTCCTCCCGCTCGTGGACTCCCTCGACTCCAGTGGTGAACCGGTCCCCGACCGGGCCGCCTGGCAGCGCCTCCTCGACGGCCTCCTCGCGGAGGAGCGGGCGGGCAGCCCGTCCGGCGAGTACCTCGCCGATCACGCCACCCGGGAGGAATTCACCTTCGTCGTAAGGGAGTTCGCGCTCGACGGGCTCACCGAGGCGCAGAACTTCTTCCCGGCCGTCCCCCGGCTACCGATCAAGGCACAGATGGCCGTGATGCGGGTCCTGATCGACGAGTTCGGCTGCGGCAACCTCCAGCAGGCGCACTCCCAGCTCTACCGGCTGCTCCTGGCCGAGCTGGGCCTGCCGCAGGAACCCGAGGGCTTCCTCGACACCACCGGGGACGAGACCTTCCAGTTCCTCAACGTCTTCTACTGGCTGACGCAGCGCGCCCCGCACGTCGAGTACTTCCTCGGCGCCCTCGCGTACCTGGAGGCGTCCATCCCGGACGCCTTCACCCACCAGGCCCGCGCCTGCGAGCGGCTCGGCATCCGGCAGGGCCGCTACTACACCGAGCACCTGCACATCGACACCTTCCACATGCAGGAGATGCAGTTGGCGATCAAGGAGTACGAGGCGGCGCACGGCCTCGACCCGGCCCGGCTGTGGACCGGCGCCCGACTGCTCTCCGGGCTGATCGGCGGCGCCTTCGACGTCGCCGTCGCGCGGGCCAGGGAGCTCGGCGCCCGGGCGGCGGCATGACAGGCCCCGATCCCGCCACCGAGCTGCCGTCCCTCACGGAGCTTCCCGGTGACCGGCTGCGCGTCCGCGCCGCCGGCCAGGAGTTCGTCGTCGACGCCTCCTGCCCGCACCGCAAGGGGCGGCTCGCCCACGGCTTCGTGAACGCCGCCACCCTGCGCATCAGTTGTCCGCTCCACCACAGCAGCTTCGACCTGAGGACCGGCTGCCGCGTCCGCGGCCCCGGCGACGACCCGCTGACCGTGTACCGGGCGGGCATCTGGCCCGGCTACTACGCCGCCGAGCAGGTCTGGCTCCCCGCATCCGAGCAACTGCTCGAATGGGGCGAGGAGTTCCACGAGCTGATGCTCGGGGACGACCTCCGGATGACGGCCTTCCGGACGGCGATCACCGAGGCCGTACGCCCCGGGGACGTCGTCCTCGACCTCGGCACCGGCACCGGCATCCTGGCCCGCTGGGCCCTGGAGGCCGGGGCGGCCCGGGTCTACGGGATCGACCTCAACGAGACGGTGCTCGCCACGGCGGCCGAGCGGCTCGCCGAGGCGGGCTTCGCCGACCGCTTCATCCCGCTGTCCGGGCTCTCCTTCGACCTGGAACTGCCGGAGCGGGTGGACATCGTGATCTCCGAGATCATGGGGAACCTCGCCGACAACGAGAACTTCTCCGCGATCCTCGACGACGCCCGGGAGCGCTTCCTGAAGCCCGGCGGTGCGATGCTGCCCAGCCTGGTCGACAGCTTCCTGGTCCCGGTGACCGCCGAGTCCGCCCACGCGCAGCTGACCGGCGAGGGGCCGCGGGACGCGGGCGGCCCCGAGGCCTTCGCGGCCCTGCTCGCCGCCCGGGGCGCGCAGGACCCCTTCTCGCTGTACTACGACACCGTCCTGCCGCTCGCGGGTCACCTCGCCTCGCCCCGGCTGATCCGGCGGTACGCGCCGGGGGCGGCCCCGGAGCCGGGCACCGAGACCTCGTACCGCGTGCCGCTGGCGTACACCGTGCAGCGTGACGGGGTGTTCACCGGGTTCAAGGGCTACTTCGTCGCCGAGCTCTCGGACTCCGTCGCCCTCGACATCTCCGGGGACGACATCGAGGGGCGCACCACGTCCGACAGCTGGAAGCACTGCTACCTGCCGGTCGAGCGGCCGGTGCGGGTGCGGCGCGGCGACCGGATCGCGCTGACGTTCAGCCGCCGGGGCGGCAGAGACGGCAATCCCTTCGGCCAGACCTACAGCTGGGAGGGGCAGGTCCTCTCCGGCTCCCGGGTGGTGGACCGGTTCGCCCAGAGCACCGGTCCCGCCGCCGGCTGATCGCCGGAAATCCGTTCGCCACGGGACCGATCAGCGCAAGACTGTTCACCGCACGACCGATCACCGCGAAGAAGCATTCGAGTACGGGGGAGTACCGCAGAACATGAACAGCAGCAGCACTGCATTAACCGCCGAGCGTCACCACGGAGACGGCAGGCCGGTGCGGACGTACGACGTCGTCGCGCTCCATGTGCCCATCGCGTACAACGAGTTCGGCGACCACGACCGCAACGGCGCCCTGTACGTACTGGCTTCGGACGCGCCGGAGCTCAGGGAGGTCGAGGCCACCTGGCCGGTGCCCTTCCCCAGCTATCTGGAGCACCCGGAGCTGGTGCCGGGACCCAACCCGCTCGCCCGCCCGCTGGTCCTGCGGGTCCGGCGCGGCGAGCGGCTGCGGGTCCGGCTGACCAACGAGCTCGCGCGGCCCGCCGGCATCACCCTCCAGGGAGTCCGGTACGACGTCCGCACGATGGACGGGCTCGCGGCGGGCCTCAACCCGGACAGCAGCGTGCAGCCGGGCGAGACCCGCGTCTACGAGTGGGTGTGCGAGCACGAGGGCGTCTTCCACTTCGGGGACATGTCCGACGCCCGCGGCGAGGGGACGCAGAGCCACGGCATGGTCGGCGCGGTCGTCGTCGAGGCTCCCGAGGCCACCTGGACCGACCCGGAGACGGGAGGGCCGCTGGCCACGGGCCTGTACGCGGACATCCATCTGGCGGACCGCAGCTTCCGCGAGTTCGTGATCTTCATGATGGAGTACCCGAGCAACGACAACCCGGCGGTCCCGCCGCCGATGCCCGGCCACGGGCACGGCGGAGGCCATGACGCCGGGCAGGCGGCAACCGCCGCGGCGGCCGGGATCTACCGGCCCACCGCTTCCGCCGCCGGCTCGCCGGCGGCCGGACCCGGCACCTCCGACACCATCGACGACCTGACACCGCTCAACATGGCGATGCTCCCGGTCAACCACCGCATCGAGCCGATGGAATGGCGGATGCACCGCTACCAGCAGCTCCTTGAGGAGGGCCGGATCGACCCGGTGCGGGACGCGGTGCTCGGCGAGGAGGTGCACCACAGCTCCTGGCTCTTCGGCGACCCGTCCACGCCCGTCCTGCGCGGCTACTCCGGCGACCCGACGGTCATCCGGCTCGTCCACGGCGGCATGCGCGACACCCATGTCTTCCACACCCACCTGCACCAGTGGCGGCTGCGGGCCGACGACGAGAACGCCCCGATCGTCGACTCCGTCAGCATCGGCCCGCAGGAGGCCATGACCCTCGAACTGATCGGCGGCCTCGGCTCGACGCAGGGCGCGGTCGGCGACTCCATCTGGCACTGCCACATGTACGTCCACTTCCACATGGGCATGTGGGGCATGTTCCGGATCTTCGACACCCTCCAGAACGGCACCGGAGGCTACCCCGACGGCCGGCCGATCCAGCGGCTCGTCCCCCTGCCGCACCGCGAGGCCCCGCCGGTCCCGACGCCCGAACGCCCCGGCTTCCCCGGGTTCCTGGCCGAGGCGGCCCGCTTCCCGCAGAAGAACCCCCGGCCGCCGCGGACCCCGCTCCAGCCGCCGGGCATGGGCCGCGAGCCCACCCCGCTGGAGGCCGCCGCGTTCGTCGAGGACCCGCAGCCCGGCGAGGCCTTCACCAAGGTGGGCCCGCCCGGGGCGCCGGTCCGGCGCTACGACCTGGTCGTCACCAACGGCACCGTGCACTACTACGGCGACCCGACCGACGAGCACGCCGCGACCTGGCACGATCACAACGCCCACTTCTACGTCCTCGCCGAGGAGATCGAGGAGGCGGGCGGCCTCGAAGAGTTCAAGCGGCAACTGGCCAAGGGTGAAAGGACCCTTGAGCCGCTGGTCATCCGGGCCAACAAGGGCGAGGTGCTCGAACTCACCCTGACCAACTCCCTGCCGACCGGCCCCCAGAAGGACTCCGCCTTCGACCCGAAGCTGCCCTTCCAGCCCGAGTGCGGACTCCACACCCACCTCGTCAAGTACGACCCGCTCGTCTCCGACGGCTCCGCCGTGGGCTGGAACTACCTGTCGGCGACCACCACCGCCGACCAGGGCGCCGAGACGAACGGGCAGTACAACTCCTGGACGTACCGCTGGTACGTGGACGAGGACTTCGGCACCGTCCTCTTCCACGACCACCTGCTCGCCAACTACCGCCAGCGGCACGGCCTGTTCGGCGCGCTCCAGACACAGCCCGAGGGTGCGGTCTGGGTCTCGCCCGACGACCACGAGCGGGAACTGCGGCGCGGCACCCAGGCCGTCATCAAGACCGCCGACGGCAAGGCCCACCGCGAAATCGTCCTGGCCATCGGGGACTTCGTCCCCATGGTCAAGCACGGACACGGCGACCACGGCGGACCCATCAACCCGCCGCCGTTCCCCGGGGCCCCCGACGACCAGGGCTCGATGGGCGTCAACTACCGCAGCGCGCCGCTGTCCGAGCGGGGCGGCGACCCGGCCCACTGGTTCTCCAGCGCCGTCCACGGCGACCCCGGGACCCCGCTGCTCCGCGGCTACCCCGGCGAGGACCTGCGGATCCACGTCCTCCAGGGCTCCCACGACCTCCAGCACAGCTTCACCCTCTCCGGCGCACGCTGGCGCGAGTGGGCCGGCCGCGAGGACACGGCCTGGCGCAACCAGCAGACCCTGGGCATCTCCAACGTCGCCGAACTCGCCCTCGCCCCGACCCTCGGTCCCGGCGACCACCTGTGGTCGTTCGGCGCCGCCAACGACCTGTGGCTGGGCTGCTGGGGACTGCTGCGGCTGTACGGCCGTCCGCAGGCCGACCTGCCGCCGCTGCCCGGCCGGACCCCCGACGCCCCGCCGCTCCCGGCACGCCGCCGGGTGCGCCGGCACACCGTCCGGGCCCGCGCCGAGGTCATCGAGTACAGCCCGCTGCGCACCGACCCGTACGGCCTCGTCTTCACGGCCGACGGCGACGGCGGCCCCGAGGAAGGGCCGCTGGTCCTGCGCTGCCGGGCCGGCGAATGGGTGGACGTCACCCTGATCAACGAGCTGTACGGGCCGCCGCCCGCCAGCCCGCTGGACCCGCGGCTGATGAACGAGGCCGACGCCGGGGCCAGGACGATATCCGGCCGCGTCTCCCTGCACCCCACCCTGCTCGACTTCGACGTGCGCACCGACGACGGCGCCCACGTCGGCCGCAACGCCGACACCACGGTCAAGCCGGGGGCCTCCCGCACGTACCGCTGGTACGCGGCCGAGCCCGGCGTGGTGCTGCTGCGCTCCCACGCGGACGTGATCTCCCACCCGCGCCGCGGCCTGGTCGGCGTGCTGGTCGTGGAGGAGGCCGACGCCACCCCGTACGACCCCGACACCGGCCTGGAGCGGTGGACCGGCGAGCGGGCCGTGGTCCGCAGGCCGGACGCGGAGCCCGTACGGGAACTCGTCCTGGTCAGCCAGGACGGCCTGCGGCTCTACCACGACGGGGACCTGACGCAGCCGGTCACCGACCTGTTCTCGGACAGCCCCGACGATGCGGGCCAGAAGGCGTACAACTACCGCAGCGCCGCCCTGCACCCGCTGGACCCGGTGCTGTCCGACCCGGAGCCGCCGACCCCGCTGCTCACCGCGCGCGCCGGCGACCAGGTGGCCGTCCACCTGGCCGTCGCCTCGCACCGGATGCGCAACCAGGGCTTCACCGTGCACGGCCAGGTGTGGGACGCCTCGGAAACCGGTCTCGGCTGGTACGTGTCGACGATCGGCGCGCTGGCCTCCGGGAGCACCCGGACGGTGCGCTTCCGCGCCCAGCACCCGGGCGACCATGTGTACCGCACCGGAAACCTCCACTGGGGTGTCAGTGAGGGCTGGTGGGGACTGATCCGAGTCGAGGAGACACCATGAACGACCCCAGGCTGCCCGCCGCACCCGACACGATCGCCGTCTACACCGACCTGAACTGCTCCTTCGCACACGTCGCCGTGCACCGGCTGCACGAGACCCGGCGGCGGCTCGGTCTCGAAGGGCGCGTCTGGTTCGACCTGCGGGCGTTCCCGCTGGAGCTGTTCAACCGCGAGGTCAACGCCCGCCCCGGGGTGGACTCGGAGATCTCCGTCCTCGGCGCGCTGGAGCCCGAGGCCGGCTGGCGGCTCTGGCAGGGCCCGGACTGGACGTACCCGGTGACCACCCTGCCGGCCCTGGAAGCGGTCCACGCCGCCAAGGCCCAGAGCTGGCACGCCAGTGAACAGCTCGACCGGGCGCTGCGCCGCGCCTTCTGGGCCGAGGGCCGGTGCATCTCCCAGCGCCACGTGATCCTCGACGTGGCGGGGGAGACGGGCGCGGTGGACGTGGCGGCGCTCGCCGAGGCCTTCGACGGCGGCACCGCCCGCCCGGCGGTCATGGCGCAGTACGAGTCGGCGCGCGACGGCCGGGTCAACTGCAGCCCGCACGTGTTCCTGCACGACGGCACGGACAGCGCCAACCCGGGCATCCGGGCGCGCTGGGTCAACGGCGACTTCGGCGTCGGCTTCCCCGTCATCGACGAGGACCGCCCCGAGGTCTACGAGAAGCTCCTGACCCAGGCCGCGGGCCTGCTGTAGCACCGGTGGGCGCCGGTGGTCCCCTGCCAGGGGACCACCGGCGCCCCTGTCGTGTCCGGCCGGCACCGCCCGTCCCGTCGATGATCAGGAGGGTGCGGTGAAGCGGTTCATGCCTGTGCTCCCGTCAGGGTGTGCGCGAGGTGGTCGGCGAGGTGGGGCAGCCAGTCGGGCCGGGCGTTGCCGAGGAGGTGGTCGCCGTGGGGGACGGACAGGTAGCTGCCGTGCGGTGCCAGGCGGGCCAGGGGTTCGCCGTTCGTCACGCCGGGAATGACGTCCCCGCCGCCGTCCACGACCAGGAGCGGGGCCGCGATGCGGGGCGCCAGGGCGGACAGGTCCACGTGCCGTACGAACTCGTGCGCGGCGTCGGCTCCTCCGGCGCGCGCGGCCATGATGTCCCGTACGGGCGGGGGGAGTTCGTCCCAGTCGAGGCGGAAGGGGCCGCTGACGGTGGCGGCGGCCGCCACGCGCGGCTCCAACGCCGCGGCCCGGGCCGCGAAGTAGCCGCCCAGGCTCAGGCCGACGAGCCCGACGCGGGCGACGCCGAGCGCGTCGACGACCCGGCCCACGACCCGCTCGTAGTCCGGCACGAAGGTGGTGGTGGCGGCGAGCACGCCCTGTCCCGGGCCGTCCATCGCGAAGACCGCGAGACCTCTGGCCAGCAGCGCGGACACCAGATCGAGGAACTCCTCCTTGGCCGAGTCCAGGCCGGGGACCACGACCACCGTCCCCGGCGCGTCCGCGGGGCCGCGCAGCCAGCCGGTGAAGCCCTCGCCGCTCACCCGCCGCGCACCGGGCTCCAGCACGGTGAGCGCCCGGCCCAGCGCGGCATCCGCCTCGGCGGCGGCCCGGGGCGATTCCGCGCACGGCGCCAAGGTGGCCAGGTGGAACCAGCGGGCCGCCATCAGGAGGTGTTCACCCGCCGAGACGGGTGAGTCGGCGTGCTCCGCGCGCCGGAGGTAGCCGTGTCCGGTGCTCAGGAAGGACGGTCCCCAGTCGGCGACGGAGGCGAGGCCGGCGGTGACGCGCTGGTACTCGTGCGGGTCGATGCCCACCCCGGTGGCGCGTGTCCACTGGGCGGCGGCGAAGTCGGCGGGGTTCATCGTGTTCCTCCGGTGAGCAGGACGGCCTTGCCGCGGATCCGGCGCTCTCGCAGGTCGACCAGGGTGTCGGCGGTCTCGGCCCAGTCGGCGACGCGGCCGATCTCCGGGTGCAGCCGGCCCTGTTCCACGAGGCGCACCAGCGCCGACAGGTCGGAGTCGTACGGGGCGCCGGCGTAGTGGAAGTGCCGGATCGTGACGCGCTCGGGCCCGCCGAGGAGGTGGAAGAAGTCGAGCGTCACCGGGGTGCGGCTCGCCTGGCCGAACCAGACGAGCGTGCCGCCCGGGCGCACCTTCGACAGGGCGAGGGGCAGGTCCGGCCCGCCCGTGGACTCCAGGACGACGTCGAACGGCCCCTGGGCCGCCGCGACGTCGTGGACCACCCGCGCGCCCAGCTCCGCGAGCCGCGCGCCGCGCTCCGGCGTGGCCGTCACCGCGGTCAGGTCGGCTCCCGCGCCGACGGCCAGCTCGGTGACGTAGTGGCCGACGCCGCCCGAGGCGCCCGTGAGCAGCACGCGCCGGCCGGTCAGGGAGCCGGCCGTACGCAGCAGCCGCAGGGCGGTGATCCCGGCCAGCGGCAGGGCAGCGGCCCGTACGAGATCGATGCCGTCGGGGAGCACCGCGAGCGAGTGCGTGGGCACGGCGGCGTACTCGGCCCAGCCGCCCTGCGCCGGGTGGCCGACCACACGGGTGCCGATGCCGGGGCCGGAGCCGTCTGCCGCCTCCTGGACGACGAGACCGGCGACGTCCTTGCCGGGCAGCAGCCCCGGCCGGGGCGCTTCGAGGAGAAACGTCTCGCCGCGGTTCGGCGCGAAGGCCTCGACCTTGATCAGTGCTTCATGGGGTTCGGGCTCGGCCTGGGGGACCTCGGCGAAGGCGACCGGGCGCGCCGCCTCTCCCGTGGGCATCAGTCTCTGCATGGGGAGGATGCAACCCCGGCGGACACCCCGTGATCCAACAACGAACGAGCACGACCGACAACCCTTGGTTGTCGGCTGTGCTCGGGCACGCCGATCCGCCGGGGAATGGCAGGGCGGGCGTCGCCCCGCGTTCACCGGCGGGACATCGCGGCCCCCCGTAATGCAGGAGTTGTATGGACAACAGTTGTTCATACAGCTTGGCCTCGCCCCTTCCCCCATGGAGTACGCGTGACCTCCGCTGCCCGCGCCGCGATCCTCGCCGGCGCCCTCGGCCTGACCGCCCTGTCCCTCACCGCCTGTGGCGCCGCCCCCACGAAGGACGCCGCCGGCGCCGACGGGAAGAACCTCGCCACCGCGGCCTCCGCCGCCGACGCCGGCGGCATGGACGCCCTGGTCGCCGCCGCCAAGAAGGAGGGCACGCTCAACGCGATCGCCATCCCCCGTGACTGGGCGAACTACGGCGCGATCATCGACGGCTTCACCGCGAAGTACGGCATCAAGGTGAACGTCGAGAACCCCGACGGCTCCAGCCAGGACGAGATCAACGCGGTGAAGTCCCGCAAGGGCCAGGACCGCGCGCCCGACGTCCTCGACCTCGGCGCCTCCTTCGCCCAGGCGGCCGGCGAACAGGGCCTCACCGCCCCGTACAAGGTCGCCGCCTTCGCCGGCATCCCCGAGGCGCAGCGCGACCCGGAGGGCCGCTGGTTCAACGACTACGGCGGCTACGTCTCCATCGGCTGCGACGCCAAGCGCGTCAAGGTCTGCCCGCAGACCTTCGCCGACCTGCTCAAGCCCGCGTACAAGGGCCAGGTCGCCCTCAACGGCAACCCCACCAAGTCGGGCTCCGCCTTCGGCGGCGTCTACGCGGCGGCCCTCGCCAACGGCGGCTCCTTCGACGACATCAAGCCGGGCATCGACTTCTTCGGCAAGCTGAAGAAGAACGGCAACTACAACCCGGTCGAGTCGACCCCCGCCACCGTCGAGAAGGGCGAGACGCCCATCTCCATCGACTGGGACTACCTGAACGCCGGCTACGCCGAGCAGTTCGCCTCGAAGGGCGTCGACTGGAAGGTCGCCGTCCCCACCGACGGCGTCTACGCCCAGTACTACTCGCAGGCCGTCAACAAGGACGCCCCGCACCCGGCCGCCGCCCGCCTGTGGCAGGAGTACCTCTACAGCGCCGAGGGCCAGAACCTGTGGCTCAAGGGCTACGCCCGGCCCGTCCTCATGCCCGCCATGGAGGCCGACGGCACCCTCGACAAGACGGCCGCCGCGGCGCTCCCGAAGGTCACCGGCACGCCGAAGTTCCCCACCGAGCAGCAGACGTCGAAGGCCAAGGAGACCCTGTCGCAGGGCTGGGCCGCGGCCGTCTCCGGGTGACCCGTCGATGACTCCGCACTCCTCCGCAGCCCCGTCCGGGGCCGTCCGCGCGCACGACGCGCGGCCGGCCCCGGCGGGTGCCGCCCACGAGGCCACCCCGCCCGCCGGTACCGCCGGTTCCCCCATGATCGACGGCACCACGGGCCGCCCGGCGAAGACCGCTCCCGCACGCCGGGCCCGCCGCCTGCCGCTCCCCGGCGGCCTGTTCGCCGCCCTGCCCCTCTTCCTCGTCATCGGACTCGCCTTCGGACTGCCCGCGCTCGCCATGACCGACGGCGCCTTCACCCTCGCCGACGGCTCGTACGGCCTCGACAACCTCAGCCGCTCGGTCGACGGCGCCTACCGCACCGCCCTCCTCGGCAGCATCGAACTCTCCGCGCTCACCGCCGCCGGCGGCACCCTCTTCGGGCTGCTCCTCGCCCAGGCCGTCGTCTCCTCGCGCGGCCGCGCCCTGCGCGAGGCCGTGCTCACCGCCTCCGGCGTGCTCGCCAACTTCGGCGGCGTCCCGCTCGCCTTCGCGTTCGTCGCGACCCTCGGCAACGCCGGCGTCCTCACCACCAGTCTCGGCCTCGGCGACCACGGCTGGTCGCTCTACAGCTTCTGGGGCCTCGCCCTCACCTACCTGTACTTCCTGGTGCCGCTCATGGTCCTGACCGTGGCACCCGCCCTCGACGGGCTGCGCGTCCAGTGGCGGGAGGCCGCCCGCGACTGTGGCGCCTCCGCCCGGCAGTACTGGCGCCACGTCGGCCTCCCGGTCCTCCTGCCGTCCCTCCTCGGCGGGTTCGTGCTCCTCTTCGGCAGCGCCTTCGCCGCCTACGCGACGGCCGCCGCCATGGTCGGCAGCTCCGTACCCCTCGTGACGCTCCAGATCGCCGACGCGCTCTCCGGCAACGTCCTCGTCGGCCAGGAGAACGTCGCCCTCGCGCTCAGCCTCGACATGGTCGTCGTCGCGGCCCTCGTGATGGCCGTCCACCTCCCCCTCCAGCGAAGGAGCACAAGATGGCTCGCCTAGGCCGCCCCCTCGTCCTCCTGCTCGCCGGGATCTACTTCCTGGTGCCGCTGCTCGCCTCCACCGTCTTCACCGTGAACATCCCCGGACAGGGGGTCACCCTCTCCTCGTACACCCGGATCTTCACGGCGCCCGGCTTCACCGGCAGCCTGCTGCTCTCGCTCGGGCTCGCCGCCGCGACCGTCGCACTCGTCCTTCTGATAACCGTCCCCGCGGCGGTCGCGGCCCGGCTCTCCGCGCCCCGGCTGCGCCCGGTCCTGGAGGTCGTCTGCACCCTGCCGCTGGTGGTGCCGCCGGTCGCGCTGACCGCCGGGCTCGGCACCGTCCTGCGCTGGGGCCCCGAGAAGCTGTCGACGACCCCGCTCTACCAGACGTTCGTGGCCGTGCAGAACCCGGACTTCCCCCTCGTCCTCGTCCTCGCCTACGCCGTGATGGCGCTGCCCTTCGTCTACCGGGCGCTCGACGCGGGGCTGCGCTCCGTCGACGTGCGCACCCTGGTCGAGGCCGCGCGGGACTGCGGGGCGTCCTGGCCGCGGGCGCTCGTCTCGGCCGTGCTGCCCAATCTGCGGGGCACCCTCCTGAACGCCTCGTTCCTGACGCTCGCGCTGGTGCTCGGCGAGTTCACGGTCGCCTCGCTCCTCGGATTCCGGCCCTTCGCGGTCTGGATGGTGCAGGCCTCCGGCTCGGACGCCCGCCTCTCCGTGGCCGTCTCGCTGCTCAGCCTGCTGCTGACCTGGGTGCTGCTCCTCGCCCTCACGACGGTGGGAAACCGCCGCCGGACACCGCGCTCCTCCCGTACGTTCGAAGTCCCCGCGGCTTCCCAAGGAAAGACCTCCCGATGACCGTGCTCGACCAGCCGGTACGCACCGGCGCCGCCCTCAGCATCCGTGGCCTGCGCCGGTCCTTCGGCTCCGCCGTCGCGCTCGACGGCCTCGACCTCGACGTCGCCCCCGGCGAACTCCTCGCCCTGCTCGGCCCGTCCGGCTGCGGCAAGACGACCGCGCTACGCGTCCTCGGCGGATTCGAGAAGCCCGACGAGGGCCAAGTCCTGCTCGACGGCGAGGACATCGTGCCCGTCGCCGCCGAACGCCGTGACACGGCCATGGTGTTCCAGTCGTACAGCCTCTTCCCGCACCTGACCGCCGCCGACAACGTCGCCTTCGGGCTGCGGATGCGCAAGGTCCGCACCGCCGAACGACGGGCGCGCGCCGCCGAACTCCTCGAACTCGTCGGGCTCGCCGGCCACGGCGACCGCTTCCCGCACCAGCTCTCCGGCGGCCAGCAGCAGCGCGTCGCCCTCGCCCGCGCCCTCGCGCTCCGCCCCCGGCTCCTGCTCCTCGACGAACCGCTGTCGGCGCTCGACGCGCGCGTGCGGCTGACCCTGCGCGAGGAGATCCGCCGGCTCCAGCTGGAGCTCGGCATCACCACCGTGTTCGTCACCCACGACCAGGAAGAGGCGCTGTCGATGGCCGACCGGGTCGCCGTGATGAACGGCGGCAGGCTGGAGCAGTGCGCCTCGCCGACCGAGCTGTACGAGCGTCCCGCGACGGACTTCGTCGCCGAGTTCATCGGCACGATGAACCGGATCCCGGGCCGTGCCGACGGCGACGGCACGGTCGACGTCCTCGGGGTACGGCTGCCGGTCGAGGGCCCCGCGGGCTCCGGCCCGGTCACCGCGCTCGTCCGCCCCGAGGCCCTGGAGATCGAGGCGGCGGACGGCGGTACGGGCCGGATCGTCGCCACCGCGTTCCACGGCCCCACCACCCGCGTGCGCGTCGCCCTCGCGGACGGCACGGACGTCAAGGCCGACGTGCCGACGCACGCCGCCGCCGCGCTGACACCCGGCACGGCCGTCACCGTACGGCCCCGGCAGCGGCCCGTCGTCCTCGCCGCAGCGGGCGGTGCCCGATGACCCGGCTCCAGGCCGTCCTCTTCGACATGGACGGCACACTCGTCGACACCGAGGGCGTCTGGCTCGACGTGGTCGAGGCCGCCGCCGCGCGCCGGGGCCGCACCCTGGACGCCGAACACCGCACCGCGGTCACCGGGCGCTCCGTGGAGGACACGGCCGCCCTGCTCCGGGCCCACCTGGACGCGCCGGCGGCGGAGCTCGCCGCCGAGCTGGGCGCCGACTTCGCCGCACGCCTCGACGTGGCCGCCGTGCCCCGGCCGGGCGCCCTGCGGCTCCTCGCCGCGCTGCGCGCCCGCCGCGTCCCGACGGCCCTGGTGTCGGCCTCGCCCCGGGCGGTCGTCGCGCAGGTCGCCGGCACCCTGGACGGGCACCGCTTCGACGCGCTGTTCGGCGCCGAGGACACCGTACGCACGAAGCCGGAGCCCGACCCGTACCTGGCGGCCGCGGTGGCGCTCGGCGTCGAACCGGCCCGCTGCGTGGCCGTCGAGGACAGCCCGACCGGAGTCGCCTCCGCGCTCGCCGCCGGCTGCCGGGTGCTCGCCGTGCCGTCGACGGAACCGCTCGCGGACTTCGCCGGGACCGAAGGCGTCACGCTCGCGGACTCGTTGGCCGACGTGGACCCCGAGATGTTGATCTCCCTGGTCCGTTGAGCCAGGGCCGTGACAGGGTGGGCGTGTGAGTGTGAGTGAGGGACGGGCCAGGACGCCGCTGTATCTGAAGGTCGCCGCCGATCTGCGGACCGCCATCTCCGCGGGCGAGTACGGCTCGGGGGCCAAGCTGCCCGCCGAGGACGAACTGGCCCGCCGGTACGGCGTGTCCAGAGGGACGGTCCGCCAGGCGCTCGCCGCGCTGCGGACCGACGGACTCATCACCTCACGCCGCGGTTCGCGCCGGGTGGTGCTCGGCGGGCCCCGGCTGCACAGCTTCGGCGAGCTCCGCTCCTTCACCCGCTGGGCGCGCTCGCTCGGCGAGGAGCCCGGAGGCCGGATCGTGGCCGTCGACCGCGTCCCGGCGGACGCGGAGGAGGCCGAGAAGCTGCGCGTCACGGAAGGCACGCCCGTCTACCGGGTGCGGCGGCTGCGGACGCTCGCGGGCACGCCGGTGATGGTGGAGCGCACGACGTATCCGGAGCGGATCGGGGAACTGGTCGCCGGGATGCCGCCGGACATGGTCTCGCACTCGGAGCAACTGGAGCTGCACGGCGTGCTGTTCTCCGACGCGCGGCACACCATCGACCTCGTGCCCGCCGACGCCGACGACGCGGAACTGCTCGGCTGCCGGATCGGCGATTCGCTGCTGCGGGAGCGGCGCCACTCCACCGACCCCGCCGGGAACCCGGTGGAGTGGTCCCAGGACCGCTACCTGCCCGGGACGGTGGCCTTCACGATGCAGAGCTCGACGGCGACGAGCGCGCTGGGGCGCCGGCTCGGGTCCTGAACCGGCGCCCGCCGTCCGTCACTTGGTGAGCAGCCCGGCCAGCAGGGGCCGGAAGTGGGCGAAGCCGGGGGTGTCCATGTCGGGGTCCTTCGCCTGCTCGTCCCAGCGGCGTACGGCGACGGCGTCGGCGGCCCCCGGGTGCGCCTCGAAGGCGCGCACCTGCTCCTCGGTCATCGGCCCGCCCTGCACGGCCAGGGTGTGGACGGACGCCTCGGAGAGCAGGGCGAAGTAGCCGGGCTCGACGGCGCACAGATAGCGCTTGGCGGCGACGTGCAGCCGTACGGGCTCGGTGACGTCGGGCCCGAACCACCGGCCCAGCCAGTCGGCTCCGGTGTGGCTGTGCCGGTTGTCGGTGCCGTTCTCCATCAGGTCGCGGCCGGTGGCCGCGCCCTGGAAGTGGCCGACGTCGTGGAGGAGCGCGGCGGCGACCAGGTGCGGCGGGGCGCCCGCGGCCTCGGCGAGCGCGCCTGCCTGGAGCATGTGCTCCGCCTGCGTGACGGCCTCGCCGAGGTACTCGGCGCTGCCCTCGCCCTCGAAGAGACCGGCGAGGATGTCGAGCGGGTTCACCGGGTGCTCCCTTCCCGGCGCAGGACGGCGAGGGTGGAGGCGAGGCCGTCGATGTCGGCGTAGGCACCCTGGAGGTGACGGTCGCCGGACTCGGCGAACGCCGTCCGGGCGTGCAGCAGACGGGTGTTGTCGAAGATCAGGCAGTCGCCGGGCACGAGCCGGAAGTCCAGCTGGAGCTCCGGCCGCAGCAGCAGCTCGCCGAAGCGCCGGTAGGCGGCGTAGAAGGCGTCGAGGCGGTCGGCGGGCAGCCGCAGCGTGCCGATGGAACGGTTGTTGAAGCGGATCTCGCGGATGCGTCCGTCCGGATCGGTGCCGATCAGCGGCCGGTGGGCGCGGAGTTCGGTGCGCTCGTCGGCGAACGCGAAGGGGACGGGGACGCGCGTGAGGATCTCGTACGCCTCCGGTGCCTCGGCGCGCAGCAGGGCCGCGGCGTGGAAGCCGTCGACGAGGCCCGAGTCGCCGCCCTGGGCGGCGTTGACGAGGCAGTGCAGCAACTGGAGCGTGGGGACGGGGTCGCGGTACGGGTTGTCGGTGTGCGGGGTGATGCGGGCGCCCGTGAAGGCGAGGTTGTTGGGGTCGGCCTCGACCCGCACGTCGAAGAGCTCGCCGTAGTTGGTCTCGCGGACGTATCCGAACGTCCCTGCCACGTCGAGGACGTGACGGTCGCGGACCGGGACCCCGCGCAGCAGGACGAAGCCGAGGCGCAGGACGGAGTCGAGGGCGGCGGCGCGGACGGCCGGGTCGCCGAGGTAGGCGTTCCAGTCGGCCTCGGGCAGCCCGCCGTCGAAGCGGCTCGCTGCCCACAGCTCCTTGTCGTCCTCCGTGCGGCCGTCGCCGGGGGCGGCGGAGGCACCGGGGAGGTGGTCGCCCAGCCAGCTCTCGGGATAGACGGAGCGGTGCCCGTCGGGGGACCAGACGACCTCGCGCGCGGGCGAGCCGTCAGGGGTGCGGGCGTCGCGGACGGCGTCGACGGCGAGCGCGCCGGGGAGTTCGGTGATCTGGAACAGTTTCTGGCCGTTCCTGGGGTCCCGGCAGTCCGCGCAGGGGCAGTTGTCGCGCAGCCAGAGGGGGGAGGCGGAGGCGAGTGACATGAGAGGATCTCCAAGTTGTACAGACAACTTTCGTTCGGGCGTGAGCCTCGCAGCCGCGGGTGGCCGAGGGGTTACGGCCGGATGGACGGCGCCGCCCCGGCGCGCGCGTTCTCCTCATCCCCGGGTGAGTACGCGTACTCAGGTGCCGCCGACAGCGCTCCTCCATGCTGAGGCGCGAACGCCGAACCATCCGCAGGGGGAACACACATGGACCACGCCGTACAGCTGCGCACCGCCACGCCTCGGGATCTCGACTGGATCCACGAACTGCGCCACCGCGTGTACGCGGAGGAGCTGGGCCAGCACCCGGTGGACCCGTCGGGGCGGCTGAGCGACGGGCTCGACGGCGACAACGTGTATCTCGTGGCCGCGCGCGGAGAGACGCGGATCGGCTTCGTCAGCCTCACCCCGCCGTGGGTGGGCCGCTACTCGCTGGACAAGTACCTGACGCGCGAGGAACTGCCGGAACTGACGGAGGAGGCGCCCTTCGAGATCCGCGTCCTGACCGTCGAGCCGCGCTGGCGGTCCACCGCCGCCGCGCCCCTCCTCATGTACGCGGCGCTGCGCTGGGTCGCGGCGCGCGGCGGCCGCCGGGTGGTGGCGATGGGCCGCACGGAACTGCTCGACATGTACCTCGCCGCCGGGCTGCGGCCCGTGGGGCGCACGGTCCGCTCGGGCGCCGTCTCCTTCGAGGTGCTGAACGGCTCCGTGGCCGAACTGACGAGGACGGTCGGGGAGCGGCACGGCCGAACCCTGGAGCGGCTGCGGGCGACCCTCGACTGGCGCCTGGACGTGCCCTTCGCACCGCGCGCTGACGGCTGCGAGCACGGCGGCGCCTTCTTCTCGGCGATCGGAACGGACTTCCGGACGCTGACCCGCCGTCACGAGGTGGTCGCCGCCGACGTGCTGGACGCCTGGTACCCGCCGTCCCCGGCGGTCCGCGCCGTCCTGACGGAGGACCCGGGGTGGGCGGCACGGACCTCGCCGCCGACCGGCGCGGAAGGGCTGCTCGCGGAGATCGCCGCGGTCCGCGGGCTGCCGGAGGAGTCGCTGGTCGTCGGGGCGGGCTCGTCCGACCTGATCTTCCGGGCGTTCGGCCGGTGGCTGACACCGGGCAGCCGGGTGCTCCTCCTCGACCCGAGCTACGGCGAGTACGCCCACGTCACCGAGCGGGTGATCGGCTGCCGGGTCGACCGGCTCCGGCTGAGCCGCGAGGACGGCTGGCTCCTCGATCCGGCCCGGCTCGCCGCCGCGACCCGGAGCGGGAAGTACGACCTCGTCGTGGTGGTCAACCCGAACAACCCCACCGGCCGCCACGCTCCCGCCGACGCCCTGCGTGCGGTGATCGAGGCCTCGCCCGCGCGGACCCGGTGGTGGATCGACGAGGCGTACCTGGGCTACGTCGACGCCGCGGACTCCCTGGCCGGGCTCGCCGCGGCCGACCCCCGGGTCGTGGTCTGCACCTCGCTGTCGAAGATGTACGCGCTGTCGGGCATGCGGGCCGCCTACCTGGTCGCCGACCCGGCGACGGCCGGAGAGCTCCGCCGCTGGACGCCGCCGTGGCCCGTGAGCCTGCCGGCCCAGCTGGCCGCCGTGACGGCACTGCGCGACCCCGCGTACTACGAGGAGCGCTGGGCGCGCACCGCCATGCTGCGCCGGGAGCTCGCCGCCGGGCTCGCGGAGCTCGACGGGTTCGCCTCGGTCGACGAGGGAGTGGCGAACTTCCTCACGGTGACCCTGCGGCCGGACGGGCCGAGCGCGGCCCGGGTGGTGCGCGAGTGCCGCCGCCACGACGTGTACCTGCGGGACCTGTCGCCGATGTCCCCGGCGTACGAGGGGCGGACCTTCCGCGTCGCCGTCCGCGACACGGCGGAGAACGCGCGGATCGTGGCGGCGTGCCGGAGCGCCTTGGAAGCGCTGGACGCGGAGTCGGCGGCGGTGGCGTCGGGCGTTCCGGGTGGGCGGATCTCCCTGTGAGTCTCCCGGTGACGACCGTCCCCGACCTCGTGCCGTACCTCGGCGGGGCCCTGGCGGCCGGAGGGATCGCGGTGGCGGCGACCCGGCGGCGTGAGCTGATGGTCCGCTGGTGCGTCTGGGCGCTCGGCGTGCCCCTGGTCACGGCCGCGTTCTGGTTCGGTCCGCCGGGGATCGCGGTCCTCGCGGCCGTGGTCGGGGTGATCGCGGTGGCCGAGTTCGGGGGGCTGCTACGGCTGGGCCCGGTGGACCGGGCGGTGCTCGGTGCGGCGGTCGTCGGGCTCGTCCTGACCGCCTGGCTGGCCCCGGGGGAGATGCTCCGGGTCGCGGCGGCCGGAGCGCTCGTGATCGCCGGCGTGCCCCTGCTGTCGGGCGACGCGGAGCACGGGCTCCGCCGCCTCGGCGCGGGCCTGCTCGGGCTCGTGTGGCTGGGCGCCCTGGCCGGCCTCGTGCCGTTGGGCGCCCTCGGCCTCGTCCTGTTCGTGGCCGTGTCGATCGCCGACATCGTCGCGTACGCGGCGGGCCGCCGGTTCGGCGGCCCCCGGCTCTCCCCGCTGTCGCCCGCCAAGCGGTGGAGCGGCACGCTGGCCGGGGCGGCGGCCGGGCTCGGCACGCTCGTCGTGCTCTCGTCCCTGACCTGGCAGACGGCGGTGGCCGTGGCCGTCGGCGGCCCGCTCGGCGACCTGCTGGAGTCGATGGTCAAGCGGGGCGCCCGGGCGAAGGACGCCGGCCGGTGGCTTCCCGGCTCCGGCGGTCTCCTCGACCGGATCGACTCCCTGCTCGTCGCCCTCGCGGTGGTGCTGGTACTGGGCTGAGCCAGGGATCCGCCGCCTCGCGCGGGCCGGGGGTTGTCCACAGGTTGCCGCGGACGCGACCGGGGTGTCGGTCGGGGCCGCTAGGCTTCACGAATGGTCCTTTCCGACGCATCCGCCCAGGTCTCCGACGCCTCGCAGGTGCTCCACCGCGTCTTCGGCTACAGCTCCTTCCGCGGGGAGCAGCAGGAGATCATCGAGCAGGTCGTCGGCGGCGGCGACGCGCTCGTCCTGATGCCGACCGGCGGCGGCAAGTCGCTCTGCTACCAGATCCCGGCGCTGGTCAGAGACGGTACGGGCGTCGTGATCTCACCGCTCATCGCCCTCATGCAGGACCAGGTGGACGCGCTCAGAGCCCTCGGTGTGCGGGCCGGATTCCTGAACTCGACGCAGGATCCGTACGAGCGGCAGGCCGTCGAGCAGGCCTTCCTCGCGGACGAGCTGGACCTGCTCTACCTGGCCCCCGAGCGGCTGCGGACCGAGGGCACGCAGCGGCTGCTCGACCGGGGCAAGGTGTCGCTCTTCGCGATCGACGAGGCGCACTGCGTCGCCCAGTGGGGCCACGACTTCCGGCCCGACTACCTGGCCCTGTCGATGCTGCACGAGCGCTGGCCCAAGGTGCCGCGGATCGCGCTGACCGCGACGGCCACCGAGGCCACCCACGCCGAGATCGCGGCGCGACTCGGCCTGGAGGAGGCCCGCCACTTCGTCGCGGGCTTCGACCGGCCGAACATCCAGTACCGCATCGTCCCGAAGAACAACCCGCTCAAGCAGCTCCTCGACCTGATCAGGACCGAGCACGACGGGGACGCGGGCGTCGTCTACTGCCTTTCGCGCGCCTCGGTGGAGAAGACCGCGGCGGCCCTGGTCGAGCAGGGCATCGACGCCGTGCCGTACCACGCGGGCATGGACGCCCGCGCGCGTGCCGCGAACCAGTCGCGCTTCCTCCGCGAGGACGGGGTCGTCGTGGTGGCGACGATCGCCTTCGGCATGGGCATCGACAAGCCGGACGTGCGCTTCGTGGCCCACCTCGACCTGCCGAAGTCGGTCGAGGGCTACTACCAGGAGACCGGCCGCGCCGGCCGTGACGGCGAGCCGGCCACGGCCTGGCTGGCATACGGCCTCCAGGACGTGGTCCAGCAGCGCAAGCTCATCGACGGCTCCGAGGGCGACGAGGCGCACCGCCGCGCCCTGGGCATGCACCTGGACGCCATGCTCGCGCTCTGCGAGACGGTCGACTGCCGCCGCGTACGGCTCCTCGCGTACTTCGGGCAGTCGGGCGAGCCGTGCGGCAACTGCGACACCTGCCTGACCCCGGCCGAGTCCTGGGACGGGACGGTCGCGGCGCAGAAGCTGCTGTCCACGGTCTGGCGGCTGGCCAAGGAGCGGCGCCAGAAGTTCGGGGCCGGCCAGATCATCGACATCCTCCAGGGCAAGAAGACGGCCAAGGTCATCCAGTTCGACCACGACGGCCTCTCCGTGTTCGGCGTCGGCTCGGACCTCGGGACGGCGGAGTGGCGCGGCGTCGTCCGTCAGCTCCTCGCCCAGGGCCTGCTCACGGTGGAGGGCGACTACGGCACGCTCGTCCTGACGGAGAACAGCGGCGAGGTGCTCGGAGGCCGTCGCAGCGTCCCGATGCGGAAGGAGAAGGCGCCCGCCGCCGCGTCCCGCAAGGAGTCCGGGGCGCGCTCGGGGAAGGGCGCCCGCGTACCGGTCGACCTGCCCGCCGCCGCCGTGCCGGTCTTCGAGGCCCTCCGCGCCTGGCGGGCGGCGACGGCACGCGAGCAGGGCGTTCCCGCGTACGTCGTCTTCCACGACGCGACGCTGCGCGAGATCGCGACGCTCTTCCCCGGCACGGTCGCGGAGTTGGGCACCGTCGGCGGCGTCGGCGAGGCCAAGCTGACGAAGTACGCCGAGGGCGTCCTCGCGACGCTGGCGGAGTGCGAGGCCCCGGCCGCAGGGTCGGCCGCGCCCGCTCCCGCCTCCGCCCCCGCGCCTGCCTCCGCTCCCGCCCCCGCGCCTCGCGGGGCGGCTGCCGGACGCGGGGCGCGGTACGAGGACGAGCCGCCCTTCGAATTCGACGAGCCGCCGGCCGACATGGACGAGTTCGAGCCGCCCTGGGACGAGTGACGGACCCCCGGGCCGGAGGAACCCCTCACGGCCCGGGGTCACCCGCCGGGAAGTTCCTCCGCCCGGCGGGCGTAACAGAAGACGTGGTCCTCAGGGCCCGCCTGAGCGTCGTCCGGCTGGAAGACGGAGACGGCGTGGTGGAGGACGTCGAGCCCGCACTCCTCGCGGATCTGACGCACGTACTCCTCGGCCGAGAAGCTGGAGACCCTGACCCGGCGTCCCATCCACTCGATCTCCACGTCGTCGACGTCCGCCGGGACGGTGGCCGTCACGAGGTAGCCGCCGGGCGCCAGCCAGCCGGCCATCCGCAGCAGCGCGGCGGACACCTCGGCCCGGCTCATGACGAGGAGCGGGAAGAACGCGCACACCGCGTCGAAACCGCCCTCCGGCGCCTCGAAGTCATGGACGCCGCACTGCTCGAACCGCGCCTCCGGCACCTGGGCGCGGGCCAGCTCGACCATCGTCCGGGACACGTCGATCCCCGTCACGTCGCACCCCGACCGCACCAACAGGTCGGCCACGGGCCGGCCGGTGCCGCTGCCGACGTCGAGGACCCGGGCCCCCGCGGCCAGCCGGCCGGTGAGCCACTCGATCGCCTCCAGCTGCGCCGGAAGGTGCCCGAAGGCCCGCTCGTACTCGATCCCCATGCCGTCGAACAGCTCCGCCGCCGACAAGGCCTTCCGCTCCGACCCCTGTTCCCGCACGCCGCTTCCCTTCCTCGCACCGTCGGGCCCGCCGGACGGCCGCCGTACGGGCCGTCCGGCTGACCCACTACCCTTCTCGGGCGATCCCTACCACCCGGATCGCTCGTGGCGACATCGGAGGCTGGGAATGACGGGGAACGGGCGAAGGGTCCTGCGAGGCTGCGTCGCGACGGCGCTCGTCGGCGTCATCGGCGCCGGAGCCGCCGCGTGCGGCGACGACTCCGCGGACTCGGCCGGCGGTTCGCGGACGGGACTCACCGCCGCGCTCGGCACAGCACCCGAGGCGGACGCCGGCGCGGTCCTCACCTACACCGACGTGGCGGCCACCCGACGGCTGGTGAAGCAGGACAAGAAGCTGTACGGCGGCCTCGCCTCGTACGGCATCCCCGAGGTCCAGCAGGCGCAGTACGAGAAGCTCCCCCTCAAGGCGACCCACGGGTTCGACGAGAACGACGTGAACACCTCGCTCCAGATGGGCTCCGACCGCTGGCGGCTCACCGGTCGCTTCGACGTGAACGCCGTCACCGACGGCATGAAGAAGCTCGGGTACACCGAGGACACGACCGACGGCGGAGTGCTCCTGAAGAACCCGAACGGCGGAAAGGTCGCCGTCTCGGCGTCCGTACGCTCCCTGTCCATGTCGCCGGACGCGCCCCCGCCGGCGCTCGCCGCGCCGAAGGGATCGGTCGCGGACGACCCGGCCTACCAGGCCGTGGCCCGCTGCATCGGCGACGGCACCTTCTACGCGACCTTCTACGGCAAGGGCGGCAAGAGCCAGACGCCGGACGTCACGCTGTACGCGATCGGGGCCACCGCCGAGCCCGACGGCACGTCACGCGAGCGGCTGTGCGCGCTGACCGTCTCTCCCGAGGGCGCCAAGCGCACGGCCGACAAGCTGCGCGCCGTCACCGCCTCCGACTCCGGAAAGCGGTTCGAGGGCGCCACCGTCGACGCGGGCAGCGGCGGAACCCCCATGGTCACCATGGAGTGGGCCAACAACCCCCAGGCGCTCCCCGGCAACCAGAACCGCACCATGCAGCTCCCGCAGCTGCTCATGAGCGGGCGGTGAGGCGGCGGTGACGACGCTCGCGGAGGTCGACGCACTCGTCGAGCAGGCGCACGCCGGGCAGGTCGACCTGATCGGCGTCCCGTACGTCGAGCACGTCCGGGCCGTCGCCGCGGGGCTCGAACCCTTCGGCGAGGAGCTGGTGATGGCCGGTCTCCTGCACGACGTCATCGAGGACACCGCGTGGACGGCCGAGCGGCTCAGGGCCGCGGGCGTCCCGGACCGGGTCGTCGCCGTCGTCGAAGCCGTCACCAACCGGCCGGACCTGTCCTACGAGGCGAAGCTCCGCCTCATCGCCGAGGACCCCGACGCCACCCTCGTCAAGATCGCCGACAACGCGCACAACAGCCGCCCGGACCGGGCCGCGGAGCTGCCGCCCGCCCGGCGCGAGCGGCTCGCCGCCAAGTACCGCGGCGCGCGGGACATCCTGTGGGCGCGCGCCGACGCCGAGCGGATCGCCGCGATCCTGACGGTGGTCAACCCCGACCTCCTGGCGGAACTGCGCGCCCGGACCACCCCTCAGATGTGACCCGGCTCACGGGAACCCGCCCCGTGAGCCGGACAGACGACAGTCGTGAACACCGACACACGCGCACGGATCCGGGCCGGGGACCCCTCGGCCTTCGCCGAACTCTTCGACTCCCACGCCCGGAGCGTCTACAACCACGCCTTCCGGCTGACCGGTGACTGGTCGGTCGCCGAGGACGTGATGGCCGCGACCTACCTGGAGGCCTGGCGGCTGCGGCAGAAGGTCGACCCCGACGGGGGATCGCTGCGGCCCTGGCTCCTGGGCGTCGCCACCAACGTCGCCCGCAACCACTGCCGCGGCAACCGGCGGTACCGAGCGGCCGCCTCCGCGTACGCCGCGGCGGGCGCCGCCGGGGCCGCCGTGCCCGACCACGCCTCCGAGGTCGCGGGCCGGCTCGACGACCGGCGCCGCATCGCGGCCACGCTCAGGGCCCTCGGCACGCTCCGCCGCCCCGAACGCGAGGTCCTCGTGCTCTGCCTCTGGGAGGGCCTCGCCTACACCGAGGTGGCCGCCGCCCTGAACGTCCCGGTCGGCACGGTCCGCTCCCGGCTCTCGCGCGCCCGCGCCAAGCTCCGTACCGGAGCCGAGGAAGAACTCGCCCGAGAAATCAGGGAATCTCGCGAAATCCGGGAACCCGCCCCCCGCCCCCGACAGACAACAGGTGATCGCACGAACGCGGTCCGGCCCGCACAGGAGGGAATCCGATGAACCCCGAACCGACCGACCCCCGCACGGCACCCCGGCACGAGGCCGGTGACCTCCCGGCGATCGAGGAGCGCGAGCTTCCTCCGGGCCGTCACCAGTTCCACAAGGAGCGCCTGATGAGCCAGATCCACGACGACCGCACCGCCGCCGCTGCCCGCGCCCAGCGAGCCCCGGGCAGCCGCAACCCCTTCCTGCGCAAGGCGGTCCTCCTGCCCGCCGTGACCGCGCTCGCCGGCGCGCTCGTGGTCGGCGTCCTCGTCCTCACCCCCGGCGGCACCGGCGGGAACGGCGACGACCGCGCCTTCGGCCCCGCCCTCACCACCCGGATCGGCGCCGTCGACGCGAAGGGAGCCCCCCGGCTCCTGGACCGCATCTCGCTGGCCGCCGCCGAGGTCGACGCCCCGAAGGCCCGGGCCGACCAGTTCGTCTACATCGAGTCCCGGTCCGCGAACACGCACGTGAGGACCGAGGGCGACGAGAGCCGCCTCGTCAGCGAGCCCCTGCACACCCGGAAGTCCTGGCGGTCCCCGGACGGCCGTGAGGGCTGGATGATCGAGCCGGGCAACACCGGACCCGAGGGCATCTCGCTGGCCGGACCCGACGAGACCGGCAACACCGCGAAGCCGCACCTCGGCGCGCCCACGCACGACTACCTCGCCGCGCTCCCCACCGACCCCGACGCACTGCTGCGGAAGATCTACAAGGAGACCGAGGGCCAGGGCAGCGGCCCGGACCAGCAGGCCTTCACCACCATCGGCGACCTCCTCGGCGAGAGCTGGCCGTCCCCCCGCCTCACCGCCGCCCTCTACCGGGCCGCCGCGAAGATCCCCGGTGTCGTCATGGTGGACAGCGCCACCGACGCCGTCGGCCGCAAGGGCGTCGCGGTCGCGCGGCTCGACGAGTCCAGCGGCTCGCGCACCGAGTGGATCTTCGACAGCAAGACCCTCACCTTCCTGGGGGAGCGCACCATCCAGGTCGAGGGCGACGCCGGCGAGGGCGGACTGATCAAGCCGGGGACCGTCATCTACACCCACGCGATCCTGGTCAGGTCCTTCGTCGACGATATGAAGGTCACCCCGTAGGGGTCCTTCCCGCGATCCAGCCGGCGAGCTCGGCCGGCCGGTTGGTGATGATCCCGTCCACTCCGAGGGCGTCCAGCGCCTTCCAGCGGACGGGACTGTCGACCGTCCAGACGTTCACGGCCACGCCCGCGGCGTGCAGTTCGCGGACGATCTGGGGGCGGCGGGCGAGCGCGGTGTCCGAGACGTTGTACGCCGTGAGGCCCAGCTCCTCGGAGAGGGCGACCGGGTCCGCGTCGAGGGTGCTGCGCAGCAGCCCGATCGGCAGCTCGGGCGCGAGCTCGCGGGTGTACTGGAGCGTCGGGATGTCGAAGCTCTGGACGAAGACCCGGCCGCTCATGGACTGCTCCCGGACGTCCTGGAGGATCCGGGCCACCTCGGCGTGGCTGTGGCGGCCCTTGATCTCCAGGAGCAGGTTCCCGCCGCGCTCCCGCAGGTCCTCGAGCTGGGCCGCGAGGGTCGGGACGCGGGCCCCGGCGTAGGCGGGCGCGAACCACGAGCCGGCGTCCAGCGCGTCGAGCCGGTCGGAGGTGAGGGAGCGGATCGGGCCCGTGCCGTCGGTCGTCCGGTCGACGGTCGCGTCGTGCAGGATGTACGGCACGCCGTCCTTGCTGGGCTGGACGTCGTTCTCGATCCACTTGGCCCCGCCCCGCCGGGCCACCTCGTCGGAGACCAGGGTGTTCTCGGGAGCGGCGGAGGACGCGCCCCGGTGGGCGATCACGGTCGGCGCCGCCCGGACCGCCATCCTCCCCGCGAGGTGGCCGGCCGGCTCGGCGAAGAGGGTGGAGGGAGCGGCCAGCACCAGAACGGCGGCGACCGCCGTCGAGCCGTAGGTGACGCGTCCGGGGCGCCGGAGCCGAGGAGTGGTCGTTCGTCCGTCATTCATGAACGTACAGCTTAGGTACGGACAGTGACGCTGCGTGAACCACACACCGGACCGCATCCGACGAATCGGCGACGCCCCCGCGACTCACGGGACCGGGCGGGCGAAACCGGACGAACGACCGACGGTGAGGGACGAGCGGGACGCGGGGGCAGGGAACAGGCCGTGCCGGTGATCCGGCACGGCCTGTTCAGGGGTCCGTCTCAGTCGCTGTACGGGACGTGCAGCTCGCCCGACCGCGCGACCCGCGCGTACCAGCGGGCGCTGGACTTCGGGGTGCGCTCCAGGGTGTCGTAGTCCACCCGCACCGCCCCGAACCGCTTCGCGTAGCCGTACGCCCACTCGAAGTTGTCGAGGAGTGACCAGAGGAAGTAGCCGCGCACGTCCACCCCGTCCGCGAGCGCGCGGTGCACGGCCTCCAGGTGCGCGTGCACGTAGGCGGCGCGCTCCGGGTCGTGCACCGAGCCGTCCTCGGCGACCTCGTCCTCGTACGCGGCGCCGTTCTCGCTGATCACCAGCGGCAGGTCCGGGTACGCGGCGGAGACCCGGCGCAGCAGGTCGTACAGCGCGCTCGCGTCGACCGGCCAGCCCATCGCGGTCCGCTCCCCGGGCGCGCGGTGGAAGGCGACGGAGTCCGCGCCGGGCCACGGCGAGTGCTCGCTGTTGCCGTGGCCGTCGTCCTGCGGCTTCTCCGAACCCTCCGGGACGTGCGAAACCACCGTCGGCGTGTAGTAGTTGATCGCCAGGAGGTCCAACTGCTGCCGCGCCGCCGCCGCGTCGCCGTCCCGGACGAAGGACCAGTCGGTGAGGTGCGCGGTGTCGGCGAGCAGGTCCTCGGGATAGGCGCCCTCCAGCATCGGACCCAGCCAGATCCGGTTGCCGACGGCGTCGATGCGGCGGGCCGCGTCCCGGTCCTCGGCCGACTCGGTCAGGGGCCGCACCTCGTGGAGGTTGAGGGAGACCGCGATCTGCCGGTCCGCCGGGAGCGCCGACCGCAGGGCCTGGACGGCGAGACCGTGCCCGAGGTTGAGGTGGTGGGCGGCGCGCAGGGAGTCGACGGGGTCGGTGCGGCCCGGGGCGTGGACCCCGGAGCCGTACCCCAGGAAGGCGCTGCACCAGGGCTCGTTGAGCGTGGTCCACCGGGTGACGCGGTCGCCGAGGGCGTCGGCGAGGATCCCGGCGTACTCGGCGAACCGCTCGGCGGTCGACCGCTCCGGCCAGCCGCCGGCGTCCTCCAACTCCTGGGGCAGGTCCCAGTGGTAGAGCGTCAAGGCCGGTGCGATCCCGGCGGCGAGCAGCTCGTCGACGAGCGCCCGGTAGAAGTCCAGACCCTTCTGGACGGCCGGGCCCCGGCCGGTGGGCTGGACGCGGGACCAGGAGACGGAGAACCGGTAGGCGTTCAGGCCCAGTTCGGACATGATGCCGACGTCCTCGCGGAACCGGTGGTAGTGGTCGACGGCCACGTCACCGGTGTGGCCCTCGAAGACCTTGCCGGGGGTGTGCGAGAAGGTGTCCCAGATGGACGGCGTACGGCCGTCCTCCGCCGCCGCGCCCTCGATCTGGTACGCGGCGGTGGCGGCGCCCCAGAGGAAGCCGGGCGGGAACGAGCGGGTGGCGGTGAGCGGCCGGGTTTCGGACGCGGTCATAGGAGAGAGCTCCCAACGCGGGTACGGGGTAGGTACGTTCGATGCGTGCGGTACGGGCGGGGCGTACGGGTGCGGTGACGCGTGCGGTACGCGGAGGCGTACGGCACGGCGTCGGCGCGGCCGGTCAGCTCTTGACGGCGCCGGCCGTGATGCCGCCCACGATGTGCTTGCCGAGGAAGGCGAAGACGAGCAGCAGCGGCACGGTGGATATGAGGGCGCCCGTCAGGACGACGGCGTGGTCCACCGTGTGGTTTCCCGCTCCCAGGCCGGCGAGGGCCACCTGGAGGGTGGGGTTGCCGTCCTGGGTGAGCGCGATGAACGGCCAGAAGAAGTCGTTCCACGCCTGGACGAAGACGAGCATGCCGAGCACGGCCATCGCGGGCCGGGCCACCGGGAAGACCACGTGCCAGATCACCCGGAGGCTGTGCGCCCCGTCCATGCGGGCCGCCTCGACGAGCTCGATGGGCAGGGCCTCGACGAGGAACTGGCGCATGAAGAACACGCCGAAGGCGGCGACCAGTGAGGGCAGGACGACCGACTGGAGCTGGTCGAACCAGCCGAGGTCGGTGATGATCTGGTACAGCGGGATGACGCTGAGCTGCGGCGGGATCGTCATCGTGGCGACCACGAGCGAGAGCAGCATGCCGCGGCCCCGGAAGGGCAGCTTGGCGAAGGCGAAGCCGGCGAGCGTGGAGAAGACGACGGTGGACGCGGCCACCAGGCCGGCGACGATCGTGGTGTTGATCAGCGCCTCACCCATGTGGACCTGGTTCCAGGCGAAGCTGAGGTTGTCCAGGAGGCGCGGGCCGGGCAGCAGCGGCGCCGGGGCCTGGACCACGCGCTCGCCGCTGTGGGACGCGGCGACCAGGTTCCAGTACAGCGGGAAGAGCGAGACCACGGCGGCCACGGCCAGCAGGACGTAGGTCAGGGGCCCCGCGTGGTGCTGGCGGCCGGCCGACTGGCGGAAGCGCCGCCCGGACCGGGGCGTCCTGTCGAGAGTGCGGGCCATGGGGTCAGCCTCCCAGCTTCTTGCGGTTGTGACGGGAGACGAGCGCCTGGACGCCGCCGATGAGCAGGAGGAGCAGCAGCATGATCCAGGCGATGGCGGAGGCCTGGCCCAGGGCGTTGTTCACCCACCCCTTCTCGTACATCAGCAGGCTCAGCGTCTGGAACTGGTTGCCGCTGCCGCCGCTGATGCCGACGCTGCCGCCGTAGAGCATCGGCTCGCCGAAGAGCTGGGTGGCGCCGATGGTGGAGACGACGACGGTGAAGAGGATCGTCGGCCGGATCGACGGGATGGTGACGCTGATGAACTGGCGCCACCGCGACGCCCCGTCGAGCGAGGCGGCCTCGTACAGGTCCTGGGGCACGGCCTGCATGGCGGCCAGGTAGATCAGGGCGTTGTAGCCGGTCCAGCGCCAGGTCACGATCACGGAGATCGCGATCTGCGCCGGCCACTTGGACGACTCCCACTGGACGGGGCCGATGCCGACCCAGTCGAGGACGGTGTTGATCATCCCGTAGTCGGTGTTGAACAGCTGGGCGAAGACCAGCGTCGCCGCCGCGATCGAGGTGGCGTACGGCGCGAGGATCGCGATCCGGAAGAAGCCGCGGCCGCGGAGCTTGTAGTTCAGCAGGTGCGCCAGGCCCAGGGCCATGAGCAGCTGGGGGACGGTCGAGATGACCCCGATGGTGAAGGTGTTGACGAGCGCGTTCCAGAAGAACTCGCTGGTGGCGAGGTCGGTGTAGTTCTCCAGGCCCTTCCACTGCGGTTCACCGCCGAGCTCGACCCGGTTGAGCGAGAGCCAGCCCGTGTAGATCAGCGGGAAGAGGCCGAAGGCGGCGAAGGTGAGGAAGAAGGGGGCGATGAAGACGTACGGGATCGCCTTGATGTCCCAGCGGTAGAGCGTGCTGCGCCAGCCGCCGGGGGCGGAGCGGCGGCGGCGCGGGCCGGGGGAGGAGGGCGGTGCGACGGGCGGCGGGGAGCCGTCCGGCTTCGCCCGAACGGAGGTGGCCACGGGGGCGTCCTTCCAGGGTCGATGCGTGCGGTGGTGCGGACGGTGCCGGTCCGCCGCCCGCAGGCGGCGGCGGACCGGCAGGCGCCCCCGCTACTGGTCGATCTTGTCGTCGACCAGCTTCTTGACGTTCTCCCAGGCCTTGGCCGGGTCGGTGCCGCGCTGCTCGATGTCGAGGATGCCGTTGTCGGTGAGGAAGGTCTTCACCTGGCCGTCCCAGCGGCTGATGACGGCGGGCGTGATCCCGGAGGCGGCGGACGAGAAGATCTTGCCGACGGGGGTGTCGCCGAAGTACGGAAGCTTGGCGTCCTGGACGGCCGCGGAGGTGAGCGTGTCCTTGGACGAGGGGATGTTGCCGTTCACCGCGAAGACCTTGGCGTGCTGCGCGGGAGCCGTCAGCCAGGCGGCGAGCTCGGCCGCCTCCTTGGTGTGCTTTCCGGACTTCGGCACGGCGAGGAAGGCGCCGCCCCAGTTGCCGGCGACCGGCGGCGCGGCGATGTCCCACTTGCCCTGGTTGGCGGGTCCAGCCTGGTCCTTGATGATGCCGGTCATCCAGCTCGGGCAGGCGACGGTGGCGAACTTGGAGTTCTTGAAGGCGGCGTTCCAGGTGCCCTTCTCGTCGAACTGCCGCAGCTTGGCCGTGAGTCCGCCCTTGCTCGCCGCCACGGCGGTGTTCCAGGCCTTCTTCACGCCGGGGCTGTTCTCCCAGTCGAGCTTGCCGCTCGTGTCGGCGTACTGGACGGGGTCGCTGGAGACCACGGCGTTGAAGAGGCCGCTCGCCGAGTCGTGGAAGGACGTGCCGGCGGGCGCGCTCTTCTTGTACGTGTTGCCGGTCTCGATGAACTTGGCCCAGTCGCCGGCCCACAGCTTGGAGACGGCCTCGCGCTCGGTCGGCAGCTTGGCCTTGGCGAAGAGTTCCTTGTTGTAGCAGATGGCCATGGGGCCGATGTCGGTGCCGAGGCCGATGACGCTGCCGCTCGCCGTCGTCGCCTGCTTGACCTTCCAGTCGAGGAAGGCGCCGATGTCCGCGCCCCCCTCCTTGCTGAGGTCGACCCACTTGTCCGCCATGGTCTCGCCGGTCGCCTCGGCGATGTAGCCGACCTCGACGGCCTGGATGTCGGCGAGACCGTTGTTCTGGGCGAGGCGCAGCTTCAGCGTGTCCCAGTACTTCTGGCCGTCGGAGACGTTCGTCTCCTCGATCTTGATGTTCGGGTGGGACTTCTCGTACTCGGCGTAGAGCTTGGCGCCGGTCTTGTTGTCGTAGCCGAAGGAACCGAAGGTCCCGACCCGCAGGGTGATCTTGCCGCCGCCCTGGGCGTCGCCGCCGTTGTCGTCGCTGTCGCTGCCGCAACCGGTGAGCAGGGTCGTACCGGTCACGACGACGGCGACCGCCGCGATCGCCGCCCGGCGTCCGCGTCTGCTGCTGGAAGTGCGCATTCCACTCTCCTCGTCCAAGGTGGTGCTCGTTGTGCGCCAAGAGGTCCGGCCGGCTGATCGCGGCTCGGCGGCTGCCCGCCAGGACCTGATGCAGGCTCTGTGCGCCCCGATGGGAGCGCTCCCACGTCGTTGCCGGAAGGTTGCTGCCTGGCGGGTGCGGGTGTCAAGACATGAACGCGGATTCGTTACCGGAAGGTTTTCCGGGGGTTTCGTCGGGGCCTTGCGGTACGTGGCCGTCATCTCCTGAACGCAGGCTCGTGGCGGGGAGGGAGGCGCTGCTGCTGGCATCCCTGCCGACCGACCAGGAGAGCCGGACCTTCCACCTCCTGTACAGCTCCTACTCGATCCTGTCCGTGACCGACGGAGCACTCGCCGCCCAGCCCTTCATCGACAACCCCGACGCGGCCGAGAACGCTCTCACCGGCCTGATCGAAGGAGCCCAGGCGGCAGGCCTGGCCGATCCCGGCGCCGACGCACGCACCGAGGCCATCAGCCTGCTCGCCATGACCGCGACCATGGGCACCAGCATCCTCGTCGCCCAACGGACACCGGAGTCGGCCATCGCCGTACTCCACCACCACCTCGACCGCATCTTCACTACCGGCGGCCTCACCACCCCGGACGCCGGACAACGGAAGGACGCCAGAACCTGTCCGTAATGGGGGAGCCGCCGGTCATCGGCACGTCCTACGCCCCGCCGAGCGCGACTTTGAGGGCGCCCGTGTCCGCCGCCCGCCCGAAGACGTCGTACGCCTCTTCCATCTGCCCCAGGGCGTAACGGTGGGTGATCAGAGACGAGGACGGCAGCCGTCCGGCGGACATCATGCGCAGCAGGAGGGGTGTGGAAGAGGTGTCCACGAGTCCGGTGGTGATCGTGACGTCCTTGATCCACAGGTCTTCCAGGTGGAGCACCGCGGGCTTCCCGTGGACACCGATGTTGGCCACCCGTCCGCCCGGCCGGACCATCCGCGTGCACATCTCGAACGTCTCCGGGACGCCGACGGCCTCCATGACGACGTCGGCCCCGAGGCCGTCGGTCAGGTCCGCGACGAGCTGTTCCGGCTCCTCCGCCGCGTTCGCGGTGGCGTCCGCGCCGAGGGCCCGGGCCGCGACCAGCCGTGACTCGGCCCGGTCGACGGCGATGACACGGCCGGGGCTGTAGAACCCGGCGGTGATGATCGCGGCCAGGCCGATGGGGCCCGCGCCCACGACGACGACCGTGTCGGCGGGGCGCACGGCACCGTTCAGCACCCCGACCTCGTAGGAGGTGGGGAAGATGTCGGCGAGCAGGACGGCGTCGACGCTGTCGACCGAATCCGGCAGCGCGTGGACGGACAGATCGGCGAAGGGCACCCGGACGTACTCCGCCTGCGTGCCGTCGACGGTGTGGCCGAGGATCCAGCCACCTCCGCCACGGCACTGCCCGTAGCGGCTCTCGCGGCAGAAGCGGCACCTTCCGCAGGCGGAGATGCAGGAGACCAGGACGCGGTCACCCGGCCGGACCGAGCGCACGTCACCGCCTGCCTCGACCACCGTGCCCACCGCCTCGTGTCCGAGGACCCGGCCGGGCGTCACCTCCGGCACGTCCCCCTTCAGGATGTGCAGGTCCGTGCCGCAGATGGTGACGACGTCGACCCGGACGATCGCGTCGGCGGGGTCCTCGATGACCGGGTCGGGTACGTCTTGCCAGGCGATCCGACCCGGCCCCTGGAAGACGAGTGCCTTCATGGCGCCCACCCACTTCCTGTCGTGCGTCGCTTTGGTCCTCGTCCACCAGGCTCCGCAGGGTTGTCCGGCGGCACATGAGCCGGTCGGGCCCCGAAAGTGCCCGCTCGGGCCCTCATGACCGGGACGTTCCTGCTGCGAGGGTGGGAAGGGGCTCGGGTCCTGAAGATGTTCGGCCCGGTGAGGAGAGAGCGATGACACCTCAGCCGTTCACCGTCGCCGACGTGATGACCAAGAAGGTCGTCGCCGTCCTGCCCGGCGCGGAGTTCAAGGAGATCGTCGCCGCCATGGAGCGGTGGAAGGTGACGGCCGTCCCCGTCGTCGAAGGCGAGGGCCGCGTCGTCGGGGTGGTCTCCGAGGCGGACCTGCTCCTCAAGGAGGAGTTCCACGACCACCGCCTCGGACTCGTCGAGCAGATGCGACGACTCGACGCCACGGCCAAGGCCGGTTCCCGCCGGGCCCAGGACCTGATGACCTCGCCCCCCGTCACCGTCGCTCCCGGGGCGTCCCTGCCCCAGGCCGCCCGCCTCATGGCCGCACATCGCGTGAAACGGCTGCCGGTCGTCGACACGAACGGGACCATCCAGGGGATCGTGAGCCGGTCCGACCTCCTCAAGGTCTTCCTCCGCCCGGACGAGGATCTCGCCGCCGACGTGCGCCACGACGTCGTCGAGCACCTTTTCCCACTCTCCCGGCACCAGGTCGACGTGCGAGTCGACGCCGGAGTCGTGACGCTGTCCGGCGAGGTCCACGACAGCACGCTCGTCCCGCTCGCAGCCCGCCTGACCCGCGCCGTCGAAGGCGTGGTGGACGTACGGTGCGAGCTCACCACCCAGGGCCGGACGTAGCCATGTCCGGCCCTTCCGGTGCAGGCCACGCGTCCGCCGTGCATGCTCGAAGCATGTCCCAGGTCACCAGTACCGACCTGTACGAGGTCACGATGGCCCTCTCGTACCTGCGGGAGGACATGCGGGCCCCCGCGACCTTCAGCCTCTTCGTCCGGGACCTCCCCCCGGGCCGCGGATTCCTGGTCGCCGCCGGGCTCGAACCGGCCCTCGACCACCTTTCCCGCTTCCGGGTGGGCCGCTCCGACGTCGAGGAGTTCGCCGAGGCGCTGCGTCGCCCCGTCGAGGACCTCGAACCGCTGCACGGTCTGACCTTCGACGGCCAGGTCCGTGCCGTGCCCGAGGGCCGGCTCGTCTTCGCCGGAGAGCCGCTCCTGGAGGTCACCGCGCCCCTCCCGCAGGCCCAGCTCGTGGAGACGTACCTGTTGTCCCTCCTCTGCCACCAGACGGCGGTCGCCTCCAAGGCGGCCCGATGCGTGCTCGCCGCCGCCGGGCGGCCGCTCGTGGACTTCTCGCTGCGCCGAACCCACGGCCCCGAGGCCGGCATGCGGGCGGCGCGGCTCTGCGCGCTGGTCGGCTTCGCCGGCACCAGCAACGTCGCCGCCGCGACCAGATACGGCATTCCCGCCTCCGGCACCATGGCCCACTCGTACGTCGAGGCCTTCCCTTCCGAGGAGGAGGCGTTCCGGGCCTTCGCCCGCACCCACCCCGGCCCGCTCACCTTCCTGGTCGACACGTACGACACCGACGGCGGGGTCGCGACGGCCGCTCGCGTCCTCGCCGACCTGGGGCGCGGTCCGGGGTGCGGGATCCGCCTCGACAGCGGCGACCTCGGAGCGCTCGCCCGGCGCGCCCGTACCGCACTCGACGCGGCGGGACTCGGAGACGTACAGATCATCGCGAGCGGCGGCCTCGACGAGTACGCCGTCGACACGCTCGTACGGGGCGGGGCGCCCATCGACGTCTTCGCCGTGGGGACGAAGGTCGGCACGGCGGCCGACGCCCCGTATCTGGACGCGGCCTACAAACTCGTCGAGTACGACGGCCGGCCCGTCATGAAGCTCTCGTCGGCGAAGGTGACGGCTCCGGCCCCGAAGCAGGTGTTCCGCGGCCCCGGCCTCCGCGACGTCATCGGCCTGGCGAACGAGGAGCCGCCCGAGGGCACGGAGCCGCTGCTGCGGACCGTGATGCGCGGCGGGCTCCGCACGGAACCGCCCGACACCCTGGCCGCCGCCCGCGCCCGCTTCGAGGCGGACGTCGCCGCGCTGCCGGAGGCCGCGGGCCGCATCGAGGACCCTGTGCCACCGGTACCGGTCGTGTCGACCCGGCTGTCGGCTCTGACGACCGTCGTACGACACCGGATCGAGGCGCGGTCGCGACGGTAGCACCGGGGCCGCGCGGCGGAGGCTGCGTCCGAAGGGGCGAGCCGGCGCCGCCAGGGGGCTGAGATCGAAGGTGGAGGGCGGGACTCCGTCGCCGTTCGCGGGAAGGCTGCCGGGATGACCTGGCTTGCGACGCCCGCGGGCGCTGTCCTGGTGCTGTTCGTCCTCCGGGACGTGTTCCACACCCTCTGGCACCCGACCCGTCACGGAGGTCTGAGCAAGCTCGTGATGGTGTCGCTGTGGTGGCTGTCCCCGCGCCTCGGCAAGCGCCGCCGGCCGGCGGGTCTCGCGGGCCCGCTCGGCATGGTGACGGTCGTCGCCATGTGGGCGCTGACCGTGGCCGTGGGATGGGGGCTCATCTACTGGCCCCACATGCCGGAAGATTTCTCGTACGCGGCAGGGCTCGTCCCGTCCGAACACGCGGGCCCGCTCGACGCCCTCTACATCTCGCTGGTCACCCTGGCCACGCTCGGCCTCGGCGACATCGCGCCGACCTCCGGATGGCTGCGCGTACTCGCCCCCATGGAGGCCCTCGTGGGGTTCGTCCTGCTGTCGGCGACCGTCGCCTGGATCCTCGGCATCTACCCGGCGCTGGCCCGCCGCAGAGCACTGGCCCTGCGGCTGTCACACGTGCGCCGCAGCCGGGCCACCGGCCGGGCACTCGACTCCGACGGGGGCGCGGCGCTCCTCGACGGGCTCGCCTCGGCCCTCTCCACCATCACGGTCGACTTCCTGCAGTACGCCGAGTCGTACTACTTCCACGACGGGGACGAGAACACGTCCCTGCCCCGGCAGCTCCCCTACGCGGTCGGCCTCGCGGACCGGGCCGACGGGGCGCATCATCCGGACGTCCGGCTCTCCGCTTCGGTACTGCGCAGGGCACTGGAGGACCTGGCCGTCGTGCTCGACGAGCGCTTCCTGCGTACAGGCGAGGGACCCGAGCGGGTCTTCGCGGCCTACGCCGACGCCCACGGCCAACCCCAGGGACCGGACGGCCCTCCCCAGGACGGGGACAGCGGGCGAGAGGACGGGGACAGCGGGCGATCCTGACTCGCCAGCTGCGTGTACTGCTCAGCGCATCGGTGGGGGGAAGCGGTCCGCTCCGGGGTGGCGCGCCTGCCGCCGGCTCGGTCATTCGTCGTCGTTCCCCGCACCGCTGCCCCGGTGGAGCCGGCCGGACCATACGGGTTCCACCTGCTCCCACTCGCGTTCCCAGGCCGCGAGCCGGTGACCCTCGGTCCGCCGTCGTACGAGGAGGACCACACCGGCGCCGGTGACCCCGATGACGCCTGCCGCCGCCACACCGCCCGACAGGGCGGTCAAAGCGCGGTCCGCGGCACTGCCCGGGGGCCGGGCGGGGGTCCCTGCGTCGTCCACCCAGATCGTCACGGTGCGCCCCTGGGGCGTCGCGGGCGGGACGTGGATGTTCCCGGACCGGCGGACGTGCTCGGGCTGCTCCCACACCGCCGGCGCGACGGCCTGCGCCTTCGTGCCGTACCGGGTGGCGACGGGCGGGTCCTTCGCCGGCCCGGTGGTGGTCGCGGTCACCTGATGCCGGTGCGCGGCGAGTTCACGGTCGGCCTTGGCTCCCGCCGACCAGAGGCTCCCGGCGGCCACAGCACCGCAGATCACAGCGATCAACAGCACGAAGGCCAGGGCGGCGCGCATCCCGGGCCTGCTGGGCGGGGTGGTCCCGCTCCCCGACGGCTCGTAGTGGAGCATGCCGCACCTCCCGTTGAGGGTGGCCTCGCCAACCGGCCCGGTTCAGGGGGTGGCGCCGAGTTCCGTTCCGATGTGGTGGGCCCATGCCCGGATCCGTTCCGGATTGCGGAAGTCTCCGCCCTTGCCCCTTTTCACCATGGCCCGGGCGACCGGGTCCGACGTCTCGGCGGTCACGGCGCCACCGAAAGAACGGGCTGCGCCTGCGTTCCGCCCTGCCTTCGGCCATGGTGCTGCTCCTCCTGTACGGGGCCCAGGGCGGTCGCCGTGGACCCGCGTCGGTGCCGCATGATGCTCACCTCTCCGCGGAACCGGCCGACGGACCGGGGGCGTCCTCTCGCCCCACCGTCCCGCGTGGAGGTGGGTGCGCCCCAGTGCCGAGCGGGGCAGTGGGCCCGGGCCGGTCGGTCGTACCGGAACGGGACCGGTCGGCCCATGACGCGTGGCCGGTCTGCCGCTCGCCCTGCGGGAGGGGGACGGTGATCACGGGACACAGGGCACGGTGCAGCAGGCCGTGGACCGTCGAACCCAACCGCATGCCGGAGTAGCCGCCACGGCCTCTGCGACCGACCACCAGAGAGAGGGATTCCTGGGACGTCAGGGCGAGTTGTTCGACCGGGTGCCCCCGCAGGACCTCTTGGGAGACGGCGACATCCGGATACCTCTCCGCCCAGCCCGCCAGCGATTCGGCGAGCAGCCGACGCCGCTCGGCCAGGCCTTCCTCACCGTCGTCGTGGGCGAGCACGGACCGGGGCCAGACCCAGACGGCCCGCAGCCGTGCCTCGCGGAGGCTCGCCTCCGCGAGGGCGAAGGCGACCGCGGCCCGTGAGGACTCGCTTCCGTCCACGCCGACGACGACGGTCGGTGGGTGCGTCGTGGTGTGCTCGGGTGCGCGGACCACGACGACGGGACAGTCCGCCCGTGCCGTGAGCGGGGCGACCACGGAGCTCTCGCTGAACACCTCGGCCACTCTGCCGAGACGACGCGAGCCCACGACGACGAGTGCGACGTGCTCCGCCATGTCGCACAGCACGGTCGCCGGCACACCGTTCACACGTTCCGTCGCGGTCCGCAGACCGTGGTGCAGTTCCCGGACGAGGTCCTCCGCGTTGGCGATCGCCGACTCCGCGCGGGTTCGCAGGGCGCTCTGGTGGGCGATCGCGTCGTACCGTACGGCGTCGTGGGCAGGCGGTACGGCGACGACCAGCCGGAGTACCAGTCCTCTTCGCACGGCCTCGGCAGCGGCCCAGACGAGAGCGGGGATCGACTGCTCCCGGGGGTCGACTCCGAGGAGTATCTCGTTCATGTCTCCTCGACCCTGGTGGCGAAGGCAGGGGGGACGATCTCCACCGGACAGTGGGCGTGGTGCAGCAGGACGTGGGCGACTCGGCCCAGGGACGGGCCCGCGCCCAGGGCGCGGTGTTGTCTCCCCATCACCAGCAGATCGGTGTGGGCACTCGCCTCCACCAGGATCCCGGGCGTGCTCGTGCCCGTCTCGACGTGATGGCCGACGGTCAGGGTGGGGTAGAACTCCCGCACGAGGTCGGCGAGCGACTTGATCTCGTGCACGCGCTGCCGCGCGATCTCGTCGAGGTCGTCCAGCATGGTCGCGACGCTGCCGACATGGGTGAGCACGTTCCAGACACTCACCAGCCGCAACGCCGCCTTGCGGGCCTCCGCCTCGGCGGCCGCGACGAGCAGCCAGCCCAGATCCGAAGCACCATGCACGGCTGCTGTCACCGAGCCCGACGCCGGCCGGTCACGGTCACCACGGACCACGATCACGGGCACTTCGGCGCGGGCCGCCACGCCCAGGCCGACGGATCCGAGCATGAGCGCGGAGAAGCCTCCCAGCCCCCGGTTGCCCACCACGATCGTGCCTCGGTTCCCGGCGGCCGCCCGGAGACCGGCGACCGCCTCCTGACGGCTCAGCTCCTTCGTGACGGCGAGGTCCGGAAAGAGGTCACGGACCACGCTCGCGGATTCGGTCAGCAGGTCGCGCCCCGCTTCGCGTACCGACTGGATCGTCTCCGCATTGGAGAAGATGGCCCGACGGTCGGTGTCGGCGGCGTGCACGAGATGCAGGGACCGCCCCCGTCGGTCCGCCTCGTCAGCGGCCCACAGCACGGCCTCGCGTGCGGAGGGGGACCCGTCCACTCCCACGACGACGTTGCCGAACTCCGGTCGGGCGGGGATCGCGCTGGTCATGGCTCCTCCTCCGGCGTGCGTCCCGGCCTCGGGAGCATGTCCCGAAGGGCGACACCTCCCACGCTGGCATCGTGGCGGCCTCCTCGGGATGGGCCGTTCGGCCCCGATCGAGACCTGCCCGGCCCTGCTGCCGGGAGCAACGGGGCACCAGCCTGAAGTCGGAATGCGCGGTTCGATCCGGACCACGGCCGGACGGAGCGGACGCGACTGAGGGGGCACGTGCCCCTCCGACTGGTGCACGTGGAGGAGTGGCCGAACACCCCGGAGGTGCCCCTGCCGTACGTCCGCGACGTGACCGAGCGGGCCGAGAGCCTGTTGCGGGACGCGGCGGACCGCGCGCGGAAGGACCACATCGGCCCCCCGTGCGAAGCCCTGCTCGGGTTCTCCTTCGCCGAAGCGGCCCGCAGGGGCCTGCCCCTGCGGTTCCTGCACAGTTGGACGCTTCCCGCCTCGTACGGCTACGCGGCCGTCATGGACCCGGGGATCGGCAAGGAGCTGGGCGACGACCTCCATGGAGGGCTGGACGGCCTGCTGGAACCGTGGCGGAAGCGGTACGCGGGCGTGGAGGTGGAGGCCGAAACGGTGGTGGGCTCATCCGCGTACCAGCTGGTCGAGGCGTCACAGACCGCGCGGCTTGTCATCGTGGGACGCCGGAGTCGCAACGTCCCTCTCGGCCCGCATCTGGGCCATGTCGCCCACGCGGTCATCCACCACAGCCCCGCGCCGGTCGCCGTCGTCCCCTTGATGGTCCCTTTGATGTGAGTGGACGGCGAATTGAGCCACATCCTCCCAGGACAGGCCGAGTTGTGTGCGCCTGGCCGCGACACGCCGGCCGAGGTCACAACGGGTCAGCGGCGGACGCGGGGCATGCCCAGGCCGATCCAGGAGATGATCTCGCGCTGGATCTCGTTGTTGCCGCCGCCGAAGGTGAAGATGACGGCGGAGCGGTAGCCGCGTTCCAGTTCGCCGTGGAGGACCGCGCCCGCCGAGCCCTCCTTGAGGGCGCCCGCGGAGCCGACGACCTCCATGAGGGCCGCGTAGGCGTCGCGGCGGGCCTCGGAGCCGTAGACCTTGACGGCGGAGGCGTCCTGGGGGGTGAGGGTGCCGTTCTGGACGGCGTTCACCATCTGCCAGTTGAGGAGCTTCATCGCGTCGAGCCGGGCGTGGGTGCGGGCGAGGGTGCGGCGGACCCACGGGAGGTCGAGGACGCGGCGGCCGTCGGTGAGTTTCGTGTCGGCGGCCCAGCGCTGGACGTCGTGGAGGGCGCGGATCGCCATGGTCCCGTGCGCCGCGAGCGTCACGCGCTCGTGGTTGAGCTGGTTGGTGATGAGGCGCCAGCCCTTGTTCTCCTCGCCGACGCGGCGCGAGGCCGGGACGCGGACGTCGTCGTAGTAGCTGGCGGTCGTGTCGTGCGAGGCGAGGGTGTTGATGATCGTGCAGGAGTAGCCGGGGTCGCTCGTCGGGACGAGGAGCATGGTGATGCCCTTGTGGGGCGGGGCGTCGACGTCGGTGCGGACGGCGAGCCAGACCCAGTCGGCGGTGTCGCCGTTGGTGGTCCAGATCTTCTGCCCGTTGACGGTGTAATGGCCGTTCGTCTCGTCGCCCTCCCGGACCGCGCGGGTCTTCAGGGCGGCGAGGTCGGTGCCCGCGTCGGGCTCGCTGTAGCCGATGGCGAAGTCGATCTCGCCGGAGAGGATCCGGGGCAGGAAGTACGCCTTCTGCTCGTCGGTGCCGTAGCGCATGATCGTCGGTCCGACGGTGTTCAGGGCCATCAGCGGCAGGGGCACGCCGGCCTGGGCGGCCTCGTCGAAGAAGATGAACTGTTCCATCGGGGAGAGTCCCCGGCCGCCGTACTCGACGGGCCAGCCGACTCCGAGCCAGCCGTCCTCGCCGAGCTTGCGCACGGTCTCCCGGTAGAAGCGCTTCTGCGCGGCGGGGTCCGCGTATCGGGTGTGGAAGTCGTCCGGGACGAGCCCGGAGAAGTACGCACGCAGCTCGGCGCGCAGGCTGTTCTGGGCGGGCGTGTACTCGAGGTGCATGGGTCCTCCCGTGACGGCGCGCTCGTGCGACGGCGGCCACGGTAGAACGTGTTTCACAAATGCGGAAGGCCGAAGCCCCGGTTCGGGCGAACCGATCCGGGGCCGGGAGGACAGGACGGGAAGGAAGCCTGAGGCCTGCCCGCCGGACAGGGCCTAGGGCAGGAGCTCGTCCATGGAGGCGCGCCCCTTCTCCGCCATACGGCGTTCGGCCCAGGCGAGGCTCTTCGGATTCACGTCACGGCCGGAGGCCAGGACCAGGTCCTCCGCCGTGAACTCGCCCTCCGATCCGGCGTGGAGCAGCCGGTCGGGCGTCGGGAAATCCCCCGCGGACATCTTGTCGGGCTCAGCGTTCATGCCGCCTCCTACGTGTTCTTCCGGCACTCGCCATTCTCGTGTCCTGCCGACCGGAGCGCATCCGGGGCGCCGGCCACCCGACGGCCCGGTGACGACACGCGGGGTAGCCGGTCAGGCGTCCCTGGTTTTCCCCGGCCGCCTGACGAGGGCCGTCGCAGCCGCGAGGGAGAACTTCGCGCCCTCCTCGTAGTGGCGGGTGTACGTCTCCGGGGAGAGGCGCCCGCGGAGCGTCTCCTCCGCGCGGGCCCTGATCTCGGCCTCCGTCTGCGGGGCGAAGGGACGGAAGCCGCCGCCGGTCACGGGGCCGATGTGATGGTCGTACGCGCCGAGGAGCCCGGCGCCGGTCTCGGCGTCGCCCGGGCCGCCCCGGCCGCCCCGGGCCCAGGCGGCCGTCGCGAACTGGGCGACGACGAGGTAGGGGGCGACCAGGTGGGCGAGGGTCTCCAGGTCGGCGACGGCACGGGCCAGGCGGTCCAGGGCCCGGTCGTGGGCGCCGTCCAGGCAGTCGAGCCAGGCCCACATCCCGCCGACGAGGCCCCAGAAGAGCGTCGGGGTGTTCTCGCCGAACTCGCTCTCCAGCCGGGTGAGCTGCGCGCGGGCCAGGGCCGTGCGTCCGGTGTGGCCGTAGTGCTGGGCGAGCAGCAGCCGGCCGGTGCCTGCGGCCTCGGCCCCCCACTCGCCGGCCTCGTCGGCGGCTTCGGCCAGGAGCCGTTCGGCCGCCTCGTCCCCCTGCGGGCCGATCCGGAGGCGTACGGCGGCCAGGCGCGCCGTGAAGAGCGGCACCTGGGAGCGGGCGCCCACGAGGGCGGCGGCGTGGGTGGCCCGCTCGAAGTCGGCGGCGGCCTCGGCGAGCCGGCCGGCGCGCTCGTACGCCTCGCCCCGCGCCGAGAGGGACTCCGCGATGCCCCAGGCGTCCTCGGCGGCCTCGAAGAGGGCGAGTGCCTCGTCGGCGTCCGCCGGGCCGTGGCCGAGGAGCTTCGCCCGCATGAGGAGGGCGAAGCCGAGCTCCCAGCCGGTCCCGTGCTCGCGGCCGGCCTCGACGGTCAGCGTCAGGGTCTCGTCGAGGCCGGTGAGCTCGCCCGTCATCAGGCGGGCGAAGAACCACATCGTCCCCGGCTGGCGGCAGGTCTGCGGGAGGCCCGGGCGGTACGCGGCGACGAGGGCGGCGAGCCGGGCGCGGGTCTCGGGCCGTTCGAGGGCGGTGGCGCCCTCGCCGCCCTCGGTCGCGAGCGCGTAGAGCCGGCCTCCGCGGCGGGCCTCCCGGAGCCGCTCGCCGGTCCACGGCGGCGGGACGTCGACGCAGCGGCCCTCGAAGGGTTCGGCGGGGCGGACGGGCTCCCGGAACGGGTCGGGTCCGAGTCGCGCGGCCGTCGCCGCCCACGTACGGGCGTCCGTCTGGTGGTTCCGCAGCTGCCAGAACCAGCTCAGGGAGTGGACGAGGCAGAGCGCCTCCTGCTCGTCACCGAGCGCCACGGCGGTCCGGAGCGCGGTCCTGAGGTTGCCGTGTTCGCGCTCCAGGAGGGCGATGGCGGCGACCTGTCCGGAGCCGCGGAGCTCGGGGTCGGTACGACGGGCCAGCTCGCGGTAGTACGCGAGATGCCGCCGCTCCGTCGCCGCC
>NZ_LMEI01000008.1 GCF_001426585.1 Streptomyces sp. Root431 | reverse complement strand
GGACTTTTTCAAAGGAACCTCGACCATCCGAAGATGGACGGGGTATCAACTAATCTGGCGTTGATTTTTGGCACGCTGTTGAGTTCTCAAGGTGCGGACGCTTCCTTTGTACTCACCCACGCGGGCTTTCCTCCGGGCTTTTCCTTCGTTTCCGACTCTATCAGATCTTTCCGATCCGATTTCCTCGGTGCTTTCCGGTCCCATTCGCTTTCGCTCCGGGCCCTTCCGGCGTGGTCACTACTTTAGCTGATTTCTCTGGCGACTCATAATCGAGTCATTCGAAACGAATTTCGGGAATGCCGAAATAAGCCCCTGCTGGGGAATCATCGAGAGTAGTGGGTGGCCGCTACGGGGTGCTTGAACAAGCAGGCCCGTTTCCAGCGGCTCGGGCTACGTTAGGCGGTCGGAGGGGCCGAGTCAAGCCGACGCTTCCGGGGGGTGTGGGCGCGGTAGGGGCTGACCGTCGGGTCGTTCTTGATCCAGAAGCGCCAGGGGTGGGGGGCTCCGTCGCCGCCGACGCCCGTGCGGGGGCCGCTGCTGATGTCGTGCGGCGGGGGTGGGGTGCCGGTGAGCAGGGAGAGCGGGGCTTCGGGGCCGGCGCAGGTGTTCGTGCCGTTCAGGGAGAGGGTGATGTCCAGGGCCGTGGCCAGGCGGGCGGGGCCCTTGGCCAGTTCCGTGTCGGAGCGGGCCGAGCGGCGGCGGGGGCGGGCCTGCTCGGTGCCGATCAGGACCTCCCCCGCGCGCAGGAGGACTCCGCTCGCCTCGCCCTCGGGGCCGCAGACCAGGTTGAGGCAGTGCCACATGCCGTAGGTGAAGTAGACGTACGCGTGTCCGGGCGGGCCGAACATGACGGCATTGCGTGCCGTGCGGCCGCGGAAGGCGTGCGAGCCGGGGTCGATCGCGCCGGCGTACGCCTCCACCTCCGTGAGCCGCAGTTCCATCCGGCCCTCCGGGGAGGTGCGGACGAGGGTGCGGCCGAGCAGGTCGGGGGCGACCTCCAGGACGGGGCGGTCGAAGAAGGCCCGCGGGAGCGGCGTACGGGAGGGGATGTCGCTCATGGCGGCCGAGCGTAGTGGCGGTCGGCGGGGAACCGGCTACGGTCGTCGCGCGTATGTAGAGGTCAGTACCGAGAAGGAGTGGAAGTCATGGGATTCAAGAAGCTGCTCGCGAGCCTGGGTGCCGGTGGTGCCACCGTGGAGACCGTGCTCTCCGAGGCGAACGTGGTTCCGGGCGGTGTCGTCCAGGGTGAGGTGCGGATCCAGGGCGGCAGCGTCGACCAGCAGATCGAGGCGCTCTCCGTCGGCCTGCAGGCGCGGGTCGAGGTCGAGGGTGGCGACCAGGAGCACAAGCAGGACATCGAGTTCCTCAAGGTGCGTCTGGGTGGTGCCTTCGAGGTGAAGGCCGGCGCGGTGCACGTGGTGCCGTTCGGTCTCGAGGTGCCGTGGGAGACGCCGGTGACCGCCGTCTCCGGTCAGCAGCTGCACGGCATGAACATCGGTGTCGTCACCGAGCTGGAGATCGCCCGCGCCGTGGACTCCGGCGACCTGGACCCGATCAACGTGCACCCGCTGCCGGCGCAGCAGGCGATCCTGGACGCCTTCCTCGGTCTGGGCTTCCGCTTCAAGAGCGCGGACATGGAGCGCGGGCACATCCGGGGGACGCGGCAGAAGCTGCCCTTCTACCAGGAGATCGAGTTCTTCGCGCCGCAGCAGTACCGCGGGCTGAACCAGGTCGAGGTCAGCTTCGTCGCCGACGACCGTGAGATGGACGTCGTCCTGGAGATGGACAAGAAGCCCGGTCTGTTCGGCGAGGGCAGCGACTCGTTCCGTGCGTTCAAGGTGGGGCTGCACGACTTCCACACGACCGACTGGGCGGCCTACCTGAACCAGTGGCTCGCCGAGGTCGGCGGCCGCCGCAACTGGCTCTAGGCTCACCGGGACAGCAGCGACAGGCGATACGGAGGCTCCACGTGTCCGAGGGTAAGAGGGCGCCGCTCCCTCACGATTTCCATCCGCCGGTGGAGGCGTTCACCGTGGTGAGCGACGACGTCGCGCCCGGTGGCGTGCTGAAGGACGCCCAGGTGTACGCGGAGGGGAACACCTCTCCGCACCTGAGCTGGGAGGGCTTCCCGGCGGAGACCAAGAGCTTCGCCGTGACCTGCTTCGACCCGGACGCCCCGACGGGCAGCGGGTTCTGGCACTGGGTGCTGTTCGACATCCCGGTGTCGGTGACGGAGCTGCCCGCCGGTGCCGGGTCGGGGTCGTTCGAGGGGCTGTCGGCCGGGGCCGTGCACGTACGGAACGACTACGGCGCGAAGGAGTTCGGCGGCGCCGCTCCCCCGCCCGGGGACCCGGCGCACCGTTATGTCTTCACGGTGTACGCGGTGGACAGCGAGCGGCTCGGGCCGGACGACGGTGCCTCGCCGGCGGCCATCGGCTTCAATCTGCGCTTCCACACGCTGGGGCGTGCCCAGTTGGTCGGTGAGTACGCGGCTCCCGCGGCGGTCTGATCGTTCGTTTGTTGTTTGCCCGCTTCTGGTCTTGGAGAGATCAGAAGCGGGCATCTTTTGTTTCGTAGGAAATTGCGTTGTCCGACCCCGGCCGGCCCGGCCATCGTTGATCCAGGCTCCACGCCCCGCTCCGGGGCGGGGCCGGCACACGGGAGGTGGGCACAATGCGGGACACGCTGGTACTCAACGCGAGCTTCGAGCCGCTGTCGACGGTCACTCTCAACCGTGCGGTGGTGCTTGTCCTTCAGGACAAGGCCGTCGTCGAGCAGGCCCATCCCGAGCTGCGGGTGCGAGGTGCCGCCGTCGATCTTCCGGTGCCGCGGGTGATCAGGCTCTGCCGGTACGTACGGGTGCCCTTCCGAAGACACGCCCCGTGGTCGAGGCGGGGGGTGCTGGTCAGGGACCAACACCGGTGCGCGTACTGCGGGAGGAGGGCGACGACCGTCGACCATGTCGTGCCGCGGGCCCAGGGGGGCGGGGACAGCTGGCTGAATACGGTCGCTTCCTGCGCCGAGGACAACCACCGCAAGGCCGACCGGACGCCGGAGCAGGCGGGGATGCCGCTGCTGCACGAGCCGTTCGTGCCGTCGCCCGCGGACGCGATGCTGCTCGCGATGCGGGCGGGTGAGCGGTCCGAGCTGCCGGAGTGGCTGGCGAACTCGGCCGCGTAGACCGTCTCGTACGGTGTGGGCCCGCCTCCCCCCGGTGTGGGGAGGCGGGCCCTTCCGTCGTCCGCGCTCCTTCGCTACTTCAGCGTCAGCTGGAGGATCGCGACGATGCCGACCGCGATGATCACTCCGCGCAGGACGGGCGGCGGCAGCTTGCGTCCGACCTTGGCGCCGATCTGGCCGCCGATGGTGGAGCCGACGGCGATGAGGAGGACGGCCGTCCAGTCGAACTCGGCGACGAAGAGGAAGAAGACGGCGGCGATGCCGTTGACGAGCGCGCCGAGGATGTTCTTGACGGCGTTGATCCGCTGCAGGGTGTCGTGGAGCAGCAGGCCCATGAGGGAGAGGTAGAGCACTCCCTGGGCGGCGCCGAAGTATCCGCCGTACATGCTGGCGAGGCAGAGGCCGATGAGGAGGGCGGGGCCGCCGTCGGGGTGGGCCACGGTGCCGGTCTGTTCGCGGCGTCGCTGCACGGCGGCGGCGATGCGGGGCTGGAGGAGGACCAGGACGAGCGCGAGGCCGATGAGGACGGGGACGATCGCGTCGAAGGCGTCGGACGGGAGCGCGAGGAGCAGGATCGCGCCGATGAGTCCGCCGAGGAGGGCCACGCTGCCGAGGCGGATGATGCGGGCCTTCTGGCCCTTCAGTTCGCGGCGGTAGCCGATGGCCCCGCTGATGGAGCCGGGGACGAGGCCGAGGGCGTTGGAGACGTTCGCGGTGATCGGGGGGAGCCCGGTCGCGAGGAGGACCGGGAACGTGATGAGCGTTCCCGATCCGACGATGGTGTTGATGGTGCCGGCGCCGATGCCGGCGGCGAAGACTGCCAGTGCTTCCCAGATGGACAACGCCATCTCCTTACAGGGTCAGTGAGTCGCCTCCCCGCTCTGAGTTCGTCAGGGTCGAGGGGCTCGCACCGATCATGCACGAAGTTTAGGTGTACGTGTCAGTCAACCGGGGGTTCTTCTCGCCTGGCGGCCGGTACGTCCTTGGTGTTGAAGCCGGGGACGCCGCCGCCGATGTTCCCGAAAGCGCCGGAGAGGCCCTTGAGGGCGTCGCCGATCTCGCTGGGCACGATCCAGAGCTTGTTGGCGTCTCCCTCGGCGATCTTCGGGAGCATCTGGAGGTACTGGTAGGAGAGCAGCTTCTGGTCCGGGTCGCCCGCGTGGATGGCCTCGAAGACCGTGCGGACGGCCTGGGCCTCGCCCTCGGCGCGCAGGGCGGCGGCCTTGGCCTCGCCCTCGGCGCGGAGGATCGCGGACTGCTTCTCGCCCTCGGCGGTGAGGATCTGGGACTGTCTCGCGGCGCGCTTGTCGCGCTCGGCGCGCATCTGCTTCTCCATCGAGTCCTGGATGGAGGTCGGCGGCTCGATCGCCTTGAGCTCGACGCGGTTGACGCGGATGCCCCACTTGCCGGTGGCCTCGTCGAGGACGCCGCGCAGTGCCGCGTTGATGTCCTCGCGGGAGGTGAGGGTCCGCTCCAGGTCCATGCCGCCGATGATGTTGCGCAGGGTGGTGACGGTGAGCTGCTCGATCGCCTGGATGTAGCTGGCGACTTCGTAGGTCGCGGCCCTGGCGTCGGTGACCTGGTAATAGATGACCGTGTCGATGTTGACGACGAGGTTGTCCTGGGTGATCACCGGCTGCGGCGGGAACGGGACGACCTGCTCGCGGAGGTCGATCCGGTTGCGGATCGAGTCGATGAACGGGACGACGATGTTCAGTCCGGCGTTGAGCGTGCGGGTGTAGCGGCCGAAGCGCTCCACGATCGCCGCGCTCGCCTGCGGGATGACCTGGATCGTCTTGATCAGGGCGATGAAGACGAGCACCACCAGAATGATCAGGACGATGATGACTGCTGACATCGTGTTCCCCGTGCCCTTCGCTACCGGTTGAGTTCCGGATGGCTTTCGATGATCGAGATCGAGTTTCCCAGATGGAGCAACGTCATGGGCGAGGTTCGGTCACATGACGACGGCGGTCGCCCCGTCGATCTCCACGACGTCGACCTGGTCGCCCGGTTCGAAGGTCTGCCCGCTGTCGAGCGCGCGGGCCGACCAGATCTCTCCGGCGAGCTTGATGCGGCCCCCGCCGCCGGCGTCGACCCGTTCCAGGACGATCGCCTGACGGCCTTTCAGGGCGTCGATGCCGCTGGCCAGGCGGGGCCGGTCGTCGCGGTGGCGGGCGGCGATCGGGCGGACCACCGCGATCAGCGCCACGGAGACGACGGCGAAGACGATCACCTGCGGGGTGACGCCGAAGCCGAGCGCGGCGGTCACCGCCCCGGCGATCGCGCCGACGGACAGCATGCCGAACTCCGGCATCGCGGTCAGGACCAGCGGAATGCCGAGCCCCACCGCGCCGATCAACCACCAGACCCACGCGTCGATGTCCACGCGGTCATGGTAGGGCGGTGGGGTCCTTCCGGGACAGGGCGCGGGTGGCTGTGCGGGACACCGGCGCTCCGTTCCGTCACTTCAGCGGCAGGCCCTGCGCGGTCCAGCGGTCGCCGACGCGCTCGACGACGAGCGGCAGGCCGAAGCAGCGCGAGAGGTTGCGGGAGCTGAGCTCGGTCTCCACGGGGCCGGCGGCGAGGACCTTGCCCTGACGGATCATCAGGACGTGGGTGAAGCCGGGGGCGATCTCCTCGACATGGTGCGTGACCATGATCATGGAGGGCGCGTACGGGTCGCGGGCGAGGCGGCCGAGACGGCGGACGAGGTCCTCGCGGCCGCCGAGGTCGAGTCCGGCGGCGGGCTCGTCGAGGAGGAGGAGCTCGGGGTCGGTCATCATCGCGCGGGCGATCAGGGTGCGCTTGCGCTCGCCCTCGGAGAGGGTGCCGAACTTGCGGTCCAGGTAGTCGTTCATGCCGAGGCGGTCGAGGAAGGCCTTGGCGCGCTCCTCGTCGACCGGGTCGTAGTCCTCGTGCCAGGTGGCCGTCATGCCGTACGCGGCGGTGAGGACGGTCTGGAGGACGGTCTGGCTCTTGGGCAGCTTCTCCGCCATGGCGATGCCGGCCATGCCGATACGGGGGCGGAGCTCGAAGACGTCGGTGCCGACGCCGCCGAGCTGCTCGCCGAGGATCGTGGCGGTGCCCTTGGTGGGGAAGAGGTAGCTGGAGGCGATGTTCAGGAGGGTGGTCTTGCCGGCGCCGTTGGGTCCGAGGATCACCCAGCGCTCGCCCTCCTTGACCGACCAGGAGACCTCGTCCACCAGAGCCCGTCCGCCGCGGACCACGGATACGTCCACCAGCTCCAGTACATCGCTCATGAGCGCGTTGTCTCCCCTTGCGGTCGAGTCGTGTCGTCGCCTTGCGCCGATGGGCGCTGCGTCCAGGGGAAAACCTACGTTATCGACGGAGCGGGCCGGTCCCTAGGGCTTCCTTTGAGTCCTTAGTCTGGGGGGATGCTTTCGGAACCACGCTCAGGACGCCTGGCCGCCTGGGGCAATGCCCTGCTGGCCGGGGCGGTGTCGCCGGACGATGCGGCGCTGGCCATTGTCGGGGAGGACGCGGTGCACCGCGTGGAGGGGCTGCCGGGTGAGGCGGCGCCGGTCGGGCTGACGCTGGCGCTCGGCCGGCTGCGGCGGCTCGGGGTGACCGGGTGGCGGGTGGCGCTGCCCGCGCCGGGGCATCCGCTGGGACTCAGCGGGCCGCCGAAGTTCAACGCGCGCGCTTTGGAGGCGGAGGAGGCCGTGGTGGGCTTCGGCGCGCCGTACGGTCTCGTGCCGGAGGTCTCGGAGGCGGGGCCCGAGGGTGACGTGCACGTGGAGGTCGTCTGGCGCTGTCTCGCGGTGCGGGAGGCTCCGCCGGCGGACGTGCCGTCGCTCGGCGAGGCGGAGCGGGAGCTCGCGGAGGCGCTGCGGGACGCGACGGCGGTGCTGACGCGGCTGGATGTCGCCGCGTCGGGCCCCGCGGCGGACGCGGCGCGCGAGGCGTACCGGGCGCGGGCGGAGGTCGGGCGGGAGGTACTGGCCCCGGGCTATCCGCCGCGGGCGGTGCGGGTCCTGGAGCTGGCGCAGCGGATCGGCCTGCTCGTGGACCTGGCGTACGACCACGGGCACGGGGGCGCGGTGAGCGCTTCGGAGATGGCGGCGCGGGGGGAAGCGCTGCGGCCGGTGGAGCGGGTGGCTCGGCGGGCGCAGGTCGCCGCGTACAACGCGTATGTGGAGGAGCGCGAGCGGGAGCGGGACGGGCAGCGGGGGTACTGAGACCCCGGCCCCTTGTCGGGCCCGAGCAGTTCGGCGGACGGTTCCCGGGGGGACGTACGGGGGCGGGAAAGGGGCCGGCCCCCGGGGGATCGTCCGGGGGCCGGTGGTTCTGGGGTGGCTCAGCCGTTGAGGGCGTGGTTGCCGAAGGCCGGGTTGAGCAGGCCGATCACGTTGACCGTGTTGCCGGAGACGTTCACGGGGACGTGGACCGGGACCTGCACCAGGTTGCCGGACGCGACGCCCGGCGAGTTGAGGGCCTTGCCGTCGGCCTCGGCGCCGTGGGCGGAGGCGGCACCCGCACCGGCGGCGATGATGCCACCGGCGATCATGGTGACGGCGGCGGCCTTCTTGAGGTTCTTCACTTGGTACATCCTCCTGGTCATCGCTGCGGCCGGTCCGCCGCAGCACGTCATGGAGAACGCCGCCGCCCCCGGCGGGTTGCGCCGAACGGGGGATATACACCCGACGGTATGAAGGACTGAACGGTCGTGCGCCCCGGCGCGCACGAGGCGCTCCGGGGGGCGCGTCAGTCGGTGAGGCCGTTGCGGACCGCCCAGAGCGCGGCCTGGGTGCGGTCCGCCAGGTCGAGCTTCATCAGGATGTTCGAGACGTGCGTCTTCACCGTCTTCTCCGAGAGGACGAGCGCGCGGGCGATCTCGCGGTTGGACCGGCCGTCCGCGATCAGGCCGAGGACCTCGCGCTCGCGCTCCGTGAGGGTCGAGCCCCGTCCCGTACCGCCCGGGGAGTCCTCCTGGCTGAGGAGCGCGCCGGCGACCTCGGGCTGGAGCAGGACGTGGCCCGCGTGGACGGAGCGGATGGCGCCGGCCAGGGCGTCGGGGTCGATGTCCTTGTAGACGTATCCGGAGGCGCCTGCGCGGAGCGCGGGAACGACCGTGCGCTGCTCGGTGAAGCTGGTGACGATCAGGACCCTGGCCGGGTTGGCCAGCTCGCGGAGCCGCTTCAGCGCCTCGATGCCGTCGGTGCCGGGCATCTTCACGTCCATGAGGACGACGTCGGGGCGGAGCTCCTCGGCGCGGGCGACGCCTTCGTCGCCGTCGGAGGCCTCCCCCACCACTTCTATGTCGTCCTGTACTTCGAGGAAGGTGCGCAGGCCTCGGCGGACGACCTGGTGGTCGTCGACCAGCAGGACACGGATCGGCTTGTCAGCCACCGGGAACCTCCATGTCGATCGTGGTGCCCTCGCCGGGAGCCGAGGTCACGGTGAGTGCGCCGCCGACGCCGCCCGCCCGGTCCCGCATGGAGACCAGGCCGAGGTGGCGGCCGGCTCTGCGGACCGTACGCGGGTCGAAGCCCTTGCCGTCGTCGGTGACGGTGAGCCGGGCGCCCTGGCCGCTGCGGGCGAGGGTGACGGTGACGAGCTCGGCCTCGGCGTGGCGCAGGGCGTTGTGCAGGGCTTCCTGGGCGACGCGGAGGACGGCCTCCTCCTGTGCCGCGGGCAGGGCCCTGATCCCGGGGCTCTCGAAGGTGACCCGGGCCGCGTGCGCGCGGTCCATGACCTGGATCTGGGTGCGCAGGGTGTGGACGAGGCCGTCCTCGTCGAGGGCCGCGGGGCGCAGCTCGACGACGGCCGCGCGCAGCTCGTCGGCCGCCTCGGCCGCCAGTACGGCGACCTGGTGGAGCTCGTCCTTGGCCCGGGCGGGGTCGCGGTCGACGAGGGCGGCGGCGGCCTGGGCGGTGAGCCGGAGCGAGAAGAGCTTCTGACTCACGGCGTCGTGGAGCTCGTGGGCCAGGCGGGAGCGCTCCTCCGCGATGGTGAGTTCGCGGCTGCGCTCGTACAGCCGGGCGTTGGTCAGGGCGATGGCGGCGTGCTGGGCGAGGATCGAGAGCAGTTCCTCGTCCTCCGCGGTGAAGCCGCAGCTGCCGGTCTCCTTCGGGCAGCGCTTGTTGGCGAGGAAGAGGGCGCCGAGGATCTCGTCGCCGTCCCTGACGGGGAGGCCGAGGAAGTCGGACATCTCGGGGTGGGCGGCCGGCCAGCCCTCGAAGCGGGGGTCCTCGCGGACGTCGGCGAGCCGCTCGGGCTCGGCCTTGTGGAGCATCGCGGCGAGGATGCCGTGCTGCCGGGGCAGCGGGCCGATCGCCTTCCACTGCTCGTCGCTGACGCCGTCGACCACGAACTGGGCGAAGCCGCCGTGGTCGTCCGGGACGCCCAGGGCCGCGTACTCGGCGTCGAGGAGCTCGCGGGCGGAGGCGACGATCGTCTTGAGGACGTCGCGGACCTCCAGGTGGCGGCTCATCGCGAGGAGGGCGGTGCTCACGGCGGCGAGGCCGGAGCTCGGTCGATGGCTCATGTGTTCACCGTACCGGCGGGGTGTGACCGTGCGTATCCGCCCGGGGACGGCGTGGGAGGGGGACTCGGGACCTAGGTCCGACGCCCTGGGCGGGCCGGGCCAGGGAGGTGGCGGGGAGGGGCCGGGCCCGGGAGTGGAGCGTCGGCGGCCGATGCCGCGCGTGCTCACGGAGACACCAGCCGCTGGACGGTCTGCGGGCTGGCGGCGGTGCTTGCCGTGGAGGAGCCGGGGCTGTGGGTGTGGGCGGTGGACCCGGGTGGCATGGAGACGGATCTGTACGCGGCGGCGGTGCCGGAGGGGATCGGTACGCGGCCGGTCCGGAAACCGTGGTGCCGGGCTTCCTCCACCTGCTCGACCGGCGGCCGGCCAGTGGGCGGTACGTGGCGGCCGGAGCTCACGGGGCCCGTGGAGTGAGGGCCGGGGGCGCCTCTGGTACGAGTCCGGGGGCGTCCTTCTCCTCCTTCGGGAGGACCTGTCTCACCGTCTGCATTGCTTCCGCAACGCGTGGTGAGTTTGTTACGTGCCCGATGTGAGCCCGCGCATAGGACCCACATCACTTACGAAGCCCGCTAGTGGACGCCAGGAGGCCAGATAGACGCGGAGGAACCTGGCCACAACGGGCGTTCCGTGGCCTGTGCACAAGCCCCTGATCCACTACCCGGGATCGTACGTCACACCTTTGCCACACGATTTTGCTGCCGCTAAGAATTGCCCTCGTCGCCGCCGAGCAGGCGCAGCGCCGCCCCGGCGAGCGACCCCCCAGCGATTCGAAGAGGTAGTCCTGATGTCTGCGAAGACCCCTGGCCACAGTCGTGGTCTCAAGAAGACCCACAAGGCCACGATCGCCGGCGTCGCCGCTCTGGGCGCCGCAGCTCTGACTCTCTCCCTCGTGCCGGGCAACGGTGGCTCCACCGAGACCGAGCCCCAGGCCCTCTCCGGTACCCAGCAGGTCGCGTGGTCCTACAACGCCGCCAGCCCGCAGGCGAAGGCGCTGGCCGCCAGCGTCGCCGAGCAGCAGACCACCATCGGTCTTAAGGCCAAGCAGGAGGCCGACGCCAAGGCCGCCGCCAAGGCGAAGGCCGACGCGAAGGCCAAGGCGGACGCGAAGGCGAAGGCCGACGCCAAGGCGAAGGCGGACGCCCGCGCCAAGGCCGTCGCGAAGGCGAACGCCGAGGCCAAGGCCAAGGCGGCTGCGAAGAAGCGCGCCGCGGAGAAGGCGGCCGCGAGCCGTTCCGTCGCCCGTACCCCGGTCTTCGCGAACAACCTCGACGGCTGGATCCGCGAGGCCCTGTTCATCATGGACAAGCACAACATCCCGGGCACGTACAACGGCCTGCACAAGAACATCATGCGTGAGTCCAGCGGCAACCCGCGGGCCATCAACAACTGGGACATCAACGCCATCAACGGCGTCCCGTCGAAGGGCCTGCTCCAGGTCATCTACCCGACCTTCAAGGCCTACCACATCCCGGGCACCAAGTTCGATCAGTACGACCCGGTCGCCAACCTCGTCGCCGCCGCCAACTACGCGGCCGACCGCTACGGCTCGATCGACAACGTCAACAGCGCGTACTGATCGCACTCGGTCCGCTGTCGCCGTACGCCGAAGGGCGGCACCCCCGCACTGGGGTGCCGCCCTTCGGCATACGGTCGCTCAGTCGGTCACTTGCGCATGACCTCGGGCTCGTGACGGCGCAGCAGTCGCGCCACGGCGACGCAGCAGACGGCCGCCATGAGCAGCTGGACGCCGAGGTCGAAGCCCCACTGGCCGGCCGCGTGCTCCCACAGCGCGTCCGTGTCCGTGGGGTTCTTCGGGTCCCACGGCGGCATGAGACGGGCCAGGTCGAGGGTGGTGCCGGCGCCGGCGATGCCCCAGCGGGAGGGCATGAGCCAGGCGAACTGCTCCAGGCCGGGCGAGCCGTACACCTGGAAGAGGATGCCGGTGAACACGACCTGGATGATCGCGAACATGACGAGGAGCGGCATGGTCTTCTCGGCGGTCTTCACGAGCGCGGAGATGACCAGGCCGAACATCATCGAGGTGAGGCCGAGGGCGATCACCTGGATGCACAGCTCGACGGCCGGGGGCATGAGGAGGCCCTCGGCGGGCAGTGCGCGGGTGGAGAAGCCGATGCCGCAGATGATGACGCCCTGGAAGGCCGTGATCAGGCCGAGGACAATAACCTTGGACATCAGGTACGCGGAGCGGGAGAGGCCGGTGGCGCGCTCCCTCTCGTAGATGACCCGCTCCTTGATCAGTTCGCGGACCGAGTTGGCGGCGCCGCTGAAGCACATGCCGACCATGAGGATCAGCATGATCGTGCCCGCGTCGCCGTTGAAGCGGGACGGGGGCGTCGGCGAGCCGAGGCCGAAGTCGGCCGGGATGACGACGGAGACCGCGCCGAGGACGGCGGGCAGGATCACCATCAGGCCCAGGAAGCCCTTGTCGGAGGCGATCACCGAGACGTAGCGGCGGATCAGCGTCCACAGCTGGGAGCCCCAGCCCTGCGGCTTGGGCGGGCGGGCCATCGCCTGCTGCGGCATATGGACGGGCTGCGCGGCGACGGCGTCGATGTCCGCGGCGTACATCTGGTAGTGCTGCGAGCCCTTCCAGCGGCCCGCCCAGTCGTAGTCGCGGTAGTTCTCGAAGGCGGAGAAGACGTCGGCCCAGGTGGAGTAGCCGAAGAAGTTCAGCGCCTCCTCCGGCGGACCGAAGTACGCCACGGAGCCACCGGGCGCCATGACGAGGAGCTTGTCGCAGAGGCCCAGCTCGGCCACCGAGTGGGTGACGACGAGGACCGTGCGGCCGTCGTCGGCGAGGCCGCGCAGCAGCTGCATGACATCGCGGTCCATGCCCGGGTCGAGGCCGGAGGTCGGCTCGTCCAGGAAGATCAGCGACGGCTTGGTGAGGAGCTCCAGGGCGACGGAGACGCGCTTGCGCTGGCCGCCGGAGAGGGAGGTGACCTTCTTCTCCCGGTGGATGTCGAGCTTGAGCTCGCGCAGCACCTCGTCGATGCGGGCCTCGCGCTCGGCCGTGGCGGTGTCGCCGGGGAAGCGGAGCTTGGCCGCGTAGCGGAGCGCCTTCTGGACGGTCAGCTCCTTGTGCAGGATGTCGTCCTGCGGGACCAGACCGATGCGCTGGCGCAGCTCGGCGAACTGCTTGTAGAGGCTTCGGTTGTCGTAGAGGACGTCGCCCTCGTTGGCCGGGCGGTAGCCGGTCAGCGCCTTGAGCAGCGTGGACTTTCCGGAGCCGGACGGGCCGATGACACCGATCAGCGACTTCTCGGGGACGCCGAAGGAGACGTCCTGGAGGATTTTCTTGCCGCCGTCGACCGTGACCGTGAGGTGGCGGGCCGAGAAGGAGACGGAGCCGGTGTCGACGAACTCCTCGAGCTGGCCGCCGACGATGCGGAACGTCGAGTGGCCGACGCCGACGATGTCCTGCGGGCCGAGGACGGCCGAGCCGCCCTTGGGGATCGGCTGGCCGTTGACGTACGTGCCGTTGTGCGAGCCGAGGTCGCGGATCTCGAAGCGGCCGTCGGGCGTCGCGTGGAAGTCGGCGTGGTGCCGCGAGACCTGGAGGTCGGAGACGACCAGTTCGTTCTCGAGGGCACGGCCGATGCGCATGACGTGGCCGAGGTTCAGCTGGTGGAACGTGGTCGGGCTGCGGTCGGCATAGGCCGACGACGCCCCCGCGGCGCCGCCGGGCACGCCGTGCCCGGGGCCCTGCTGGTGCGGGACCTGGGGCTGCGCGGGCGGCTGCTGCCAGCCCTGCTGCGGCGCCTGGTGCTGCGGTGCCTGGTGCTGCGGCGGGGCCTGGTGGGTGATCCACTCGGCCTGCTCCGCGGCCTGGTGGGCCGCGACGGGCTGCGCCTGGGCCGGGGCCTGCTGCTGCTGAGGCGCGGCCGCCGCGCCGGCGGCGGCGAGATTCAGCCGGGGTCCGTCGGTCGCGTTGCCGAGGTTCACGGCCGATCCGGGGCCGATCTCCATCTGGTGGATCCGCTGCCCGTGGACGAAGGTTCCGTTCGTGGAGCCGTGGTCCTCGATGACCCAGCTCCGGCCGCCCCAGCTGATGGTGGCGTGCCGCCACGAGACCCTGGCGTCGTCGATCACCAGGTCACCCTGAGGGTCCCTGCCCAGGGTGTACGACCGGGACGCGTCGAGCGTCCAGGTCCTGCCGTTCAATTCCAGTACGAGTTCTGGCACTCCATGCCCCACTACTTGTCCCCCGATGTACCCCCGTGTTCGGGAGTCCAGGGATGGCGAATCATCCTGGGGAACTATTTCAGGCCCGGTCCCGTATCCGAAAGTCGGGCCGTGTGAAGACCTTCGGGGGCAAACCCGCGACCACTCGGGTGTCCGCAGGGCGGGACGGGGGGTCAGGTGGCACACGGTGCCCGATACGGTGGAACCACCATGAGCGCATCGCAGACCTCAGACGTTCCCACCCTTCTCGTCAAGATCTTCGGGAAGGACCGTCCCGGGATCACCGCCGGACTCTTCGACACCCTCGCCGCCTACTCAGTCGACGTCGTGGACATCGAGCAGGTCGTCTCCCGCGGCCGCCTCGTCCTGTGCGCGCTCGTCACCGAACCGACCGTCGCCTCGCAGGGTGAACTGCGGGCCACCATCCACAGCTGGGCCGAGTCCCTGAAGCTCCAGGCCGAGATCATCTCCGGTACGGGCGACAACCGGCCCCGCGGCGAGGGACGCTCGCACGTCACCGTGCTCGGCAACCCGCTCACCGCGGAGCAGACGGCGGCCATAACGGCGAGGATCGCGGAGGCCGGCGGCAACATCGACCGCATCTTCCGCCTCGCGAAGTACCCGGTGACGGCCGTGGAGTTCGCCGTCTCGGGCTGCGAGACCGAGCCGCTGCGGACCGCGCTGGCGACCGAGGCCCACACCATCGGGGTGGACGTGGCCGTGGTCTCCGCCGGCCTGCACCGGCGGGCCCAGCGGCTCGTCGTCATGGACGTCGACTCGACCCTGATCCAGGACGAGGTCATCGAGCTCTTCGCGGCGCACGCGGGGTGTGAGGACAAGGTGGCCGAGGTGACGGCGGCCGCGATGCGCGGCGAGCTGGACTTCGAGCAGTCGCTCCACGCGCGCGTGGAGCTGCTCGCCGGTCTGGACGCCTCGGTGGTCGACAAGGTCCGCGCGGAGGTGCGGATGACGCCGGGGGCCCGGACCCTGATCCGTACGCTCAAGCGGCTCGGCTACCAGGTGGGCGTCGTCTCCGGCGGGTTCACCCAGGTCACCGACGATCTGAAGGAGCGGCTCGGGCTCGACTTCGCCTCGGCCAACACGCTGGAGATCGTGGACGGCAAGCTCACCGGCCGGGTGACCGGCGAGATCGTGGACCGGGCCGGGAAGGCGCGGCTGCTGCGCCGGTTCGCGACGGAGGCGGGTGTGCCGCTGGCGCAGACCGTGGCCATCGGCGACGGGGCCAACGACCTGGACATGCTGAACGCGGCCGGGCTCGGGGTGGCGTTCAACGCCAAGCCGGTGGTGCGCCGGGCCGCCGACACGGCGGTGAACGTGCCGTTCCTGGACACCGTGCTCTATCTGCTCGGCATCACGCGCGAAGAGGTCGAGGCCGCCGACGGCGGCGAGGACCTGCTGCACTGAACCGTCGGCACGCCCGTACGGGGAGAGGGCCCGGTCGTCTTCGGACGGCCGGGCCCTCTCCCGTACGCAGCCGGGTGCGGCTCGTCAGTCGTGCGGGGTCCAGAAGTCCACGAGGCGCCCGACGCCGTGCTCGACGGACTTCCAGGAGCCGTTGAAGGCGAGGACGGCGTAGGCCGAGGTCGGGAAGCCGCTGCGGTTCATGCGGGGCAGGAGGTCCCCGTCCGATTCGCCCGCGAGGGCGTCGGCGAGGGCGTGCATCCCGGGGTTGTGGCCGATGACGAGGAGGTCGGAGACCTCGTCCGAGACCTCGTTGAGCAGGGCGATGAGCTCGCCGAGCGAGGCCTCGTACAGCCGGTCCTCGTACACGGTCCTGGGGCGCTGGGACAGTTCGTGCACGGCCAGTTTCCAGGTCTCCCTGGTTCTGACGGCGGTGGAACAGAGGGCCAGATCGAAGCCGATGCCGGTCCCGGCGAGCCTGCGGCCCGCGACGGGTGCGTCCTTGCGGCCTCGCTCGGCGAGGGGCCTCTCGTGGTCGGACTCGTCGCTCCAGTCTGCCTTCGCGTGGCGGAGCAGCACGATCCTGCGGGGTGTATCGACGCTCATGGTCAACAGCTTCGCACGGAACGGCTTTCGGTGACTCAGAGAGCGAGCGTTTGCTGGAGCTGCTCCAGGACCCGGCCGACCCCCAGGTCACCCGAGGTGGCGGGGGCACCACCCGGCCCGGCGATGAGCATCAGGAGGACGCCGAACGCGGCCACGGGGAGGGCGAGCGCCCACCAGGGCAGCCGGGTGTCGACGCCGCTCGGCAGGGGGCGGGTGCTGGTGTCCGTACGGGCCGACATGGCCGCCTCCGAGGGGTGGGAGATCCGTTTTCCCGTCGTCTCCGACGGTTGTCTCCAACGTACGGATCGGGCGCGCGTCGGCCCATCAGGTGATCCACCCACTTCACCCTGACACTCACCCCCTAGGGGATGCGGGGGTTGTCCCCACCCCCGGCGGTCACGGTGAGGCGAGGGAGGCGATCACGGCGATGACCACCGTGATGCCGAGCATCGTGCCGAGCACGATGAGCAGCTTCTTCTGGCCGTTCTGGGGATTGGGTTCGAGGACTGGCATGGGGCCAGTCTCGCATCTCAGCATTCGTCCTCCACCGTCCGGTCCCTCCCCGCGAGGGTTCCGACGATCATCTGCGGCACCATCAGGCCGCCCATGAGGGCGATGGGCAGTCCCCAGCCGCCGCTGTGCTGGTAGAGCACGCCGACGAGGAGGGGGCCGGGGATGGAGATGAGGTAGCCGACGCTCTGTGCGAAGGCGGAGAGGCGGACGACGCCGGCGCCGGTCCGCGAGCGCATCCCGATCATGGTGAGGGCGAGCGGGAAGGAGCAGTTGGAGATGCCGAGCAGGACGGCCCAGACCCAGGCTCCTGAGGCCGGGGCGAGGAAGAGGCCGGTGTAGCCGGTGAGGCCGCACAGGCCGAGCGCGACGACGATCGGTCCCTGGTTCTTCATCCGGGTCGCGAGCCGGGGGATGACGAAGGCGAGCGGGACGCCCATGACCATGGTGACGGCGAGGAGCACGCCCGCGGTGGAGGCGGGGACGCCGGCGTCGCGGAAGATCTGCGGCATCCAGCCCATGGTGATGTAGGCGCCGGTGGCCTGGAGACCGAAGAAGCAGCCGAGGGCCCAGGCGGTGCGGCTGCGGGTGATGCGCGGGGCGGGGGTGGCGGTCGCCTTCTCCGTACGGTCGCGGGCGCCCCGGTCGCGGACGCCGGCGCCCCGGTCGCGGTCGCGGAGCAGCGGGATCCAGGGCAGGACGGCGAGGGCGGCGAGTACGGCCCAGATGCCGAGGCCGAGGCGCCAGTCCCCGCCGAGGGCGTCGGTCATCGGGACGGTCGCCGCCGCGGCGACGGAGGTGCCGAGGGCGAGCGCCATGGAGTACAGGCCGGTCATGCTGCCGACGCGGTCGGGGAAGTACCGCTTGACGATCACCGGCATCAGGACGTTGCTGACGGCGATGCCCATGAGGGCGAGGGCGCTGGCGGCGAGGAAGCCGGCCGTGCCGGAGGCGAAGGGGCGGAGGACGAGGCCCGCGAAGATCGCCGCCATGCCCGCGCAGACGACGGCGGCGGGGCCGAAGCGGCGGGCGAGGCGCGGGGCGGTGATGCCGAAGACCGCGAAGCAGAGCGGGGGGACGGAGGTGAGGACGCCGGCGACGCTGCCGCTCATGTGGAGGCCTTCGCTGACCTCTTCGAGGAGTGCGCCGAGGCTGGTGATGGCGGGGCGCAGGTTGAGCGCGGAGAGGACGAGGCCGACGATGACGAGCCCGAGGGTCCAGCGGTGAGCCCGGCCCGGTGCGGGAGAATCGCCGGCGGCGACGGCCGCTCCGGGCGGCGTGGCGGTGGCTGCCGGGGCGGTGGTCCCGGCCGGTCGTGCGGCGGGGTCGAGGGTCTTCGGCTCGTCAGGCATGAGGCCATCATAGAATCATGGGATGATTGGTTGTCCAATCTCGAACGAATGGGAAGGTGCTCCATGGCCCTCGGTCACCCGCGGCGCGCAGGACTCTCCGATCAGGTGATCGCCGAGCTGCGGAACCAGATCACCTCCGGCGAATGGCCGGTGGGTTCGCGCATCCCGACCGAACCCGAGCTGGTCGAGCAGCTGGGCGTGGCCCGCAACACCGTGCGCGAGGCCGTCCGGGCGCTCGCGCACAACGGGCTGCTCGACATCCGCCAGGGCTCCGGGACGTACGTCATCGCCACCAGCGAGCTGGCGGGCGTCATGCACCGGCGCTTCGCCGGCTCCGACCCCCGGCACGTCGCCGAGCTGCGCTCGACCCTGGAGTCCGCCGCCGCCCGCTTCGCCGCGGAGCGGCGCACGGAGCGGGACCTGAAGCAGCTCGACGCGCTGCTCCTGCGGCGCGACGAGGCCTGGGAGTCGGGTGACGCGGAGCGGTTCGTGACGGTCGACGCGGCCTTCCACCACGCGGTCGTCGCCGCCTCGGGCAACGACGTGCTGACGGAGCTCTACGCGGACCTGGGCGATCTCCTGCGGGACTGGCTGCGCGACGACGTGGGGCAGGAGCTGCGGCCGGAGAACCACATGGACCACGGGCGGCTGGTGGACGCGATCCGCGAGGGCGACGCCGAGCGGGCCGGGACGGAGGCGGCCGGCTACCCCTTCATGTGCCTCAAGAGCCCCGTACAGGAGCCGGTTCCGCCGGCTGGTGCGTGACCCAGGCGGAGCGGACCTCCTTCCAGCAGCGGCCGCTGACCCGGGCGTAGTCCGCGGGGCCGACCTCGACGGGGGCGCTGTCGGTGTCGACGTCCCACCAGCGCTCGCACTCGACGTGGAGCCGGACGCTGTCGGTGGCGGGGTACGGGTTCTGGCAGTAGGCGGTGACGCGGGAGCCCTGGACGACGGTGCGGCAGGACGCCCCGAAGTTCTCCGGCTCGTCCGCGGCCGGGGCGGCGGGGACCTCCTCGGCAGGGGCGGGAGCGGCGCGCACCTCGGCGGCGACGGCGATCCCGGTGAGCAGAACGGCGACCGAGGCGAACGCGCCGAACCCGTGACGTATCGCGCGCATGCCCGTACCTCCTCCCCGTCAGCAACAGATCACGCTCTGCCCCAGTCTGGGGTGATTCGCGCGACTTTTCGAGTCGAGGAACGGAAGAGGGCCCGCGCACCCTCCCCACCAGGGAAGACGCGCGGGCCCTCGGCCGGAACGCTGGCGCTTACGCGCCGATCGCGTGCAGACCGCCGTCGACGTGGACGATCTCGCCCGTCGTCTTCGGGAACCAGTCGGAGAGCAGCGCCACGACGCCCTTGCCCGCCGGCTCCGGGTCCGCGAGGTTCCACTCCAGCGGGGAACGGCTGTCCCAGACCGCGGCGAGCTCGCTGAAGCCCGGGATGGACTTCGCGGCCATCGAACCGATCGGACCGGCCGAGATCAGGTTGCAGCGGATGTTCTGCTTGCCCAGGTCACGGGCCATGTAGCGGCTGGTGGCCTCGAGGGCGGCCTTGGCCGGGCCCATCCAGTCGTACTGCGGCCAGGCGAACTGCGCGTCGAAGGTGAGGCCGACGACCGAGCCGCCCTCCGTCATCAGCGGCAGCAGCGAGGTCGTCAGCGACTTCAGGGAGAAGGCGGAGACGTGCATGGCCGTGGCGACGGACTCGAACGGCGTGTTCAGGAAGTTGCCGCCGAGGGCGTCCTGCGGGGCGAAGCCGATCGAGTGCACGATGCCGTCGAGGCGGTCGCCCAGCTGCTCGCGGACCTGGCCCTCCAGGCGCGCGAGGTGCTCGTCGTTGGAGACGTCGAGCTCCAGGACCTTCACGTTCTCGGGCTTGGGCAGCTTCTTGGCGATCCGCTCGGTCAGCGACGGCCGGGGCCAGGCGGTGAGGATGATCTCCGCGCCCTGCTCCTGGGCCAGCTTCGCGGTGTGGAAGGCGATGGAGGACTCCATCAGCACACCCGTGATCAGGATGCGCTTGCCCTCGAGAATTCCGCTCATGTGATCAGTGACCCATGCCCAATCCGCCGTCAACCGGGATGACGGCTCCAGTGATGTACGAGGCGTCGTCGGAGGCGAGGAACTTCACCGCGGCGGCGATCTCCTCCGGCTGCGCGTAACGGCCCAGCGGCACCTGGGACACGATGCCCGAGCGCTGCTCGTCGGTGAGGACCGCGGTCATGTCGGTGTCGACGAAACCAGGGGCGACGACGTTGAACGTGATGTTGCGCGAGCCGAGCTCACGCGCGAGGGAGCGGGCGAAACCGACCAGGCCGGCCTTGGAGGCGGCGTAGTTGGCCTGGCCCGCGGAGCCCAGCAGACCGACCACCGAGGAGATGAGGACGACGCGGCCCTTCTTGGCCCGCAGCATCCCGCGGTTGGCGCGCTTGACGACCCGGAAGGTGCCGGTCAGGTTGGTGTCGACGACGGACGTGAAGTCCTCCTCCGACATGCGCATGAGGAGCTGGTCCTTCGTCACGCCGGCGTTGGCCACGAGGACCTCGACCGGACCGTGCTTCTCCTCGATCTCCTTGTACGCCTGCTCCACCTGCTCGCCGTCGGTGATGTCGCACTTGACGGCCAGGAAGCCCTCGGGCGGCTCGCCGGAGCGGTACGTGATCGCGACCTTGTCGCCGGACTCGGCGAACGCGCGGGCGATGGCGAGGCCGATGCCCCGGTTTCCTCCGGTGACGAGAACCGAGCGGCTCAACGGATCACCCTTTCGATAGCGGTCTGGTAGCCGAAAACCTATCGGTATCGCTCCCGACATGAGGAATCGACCTCCGACAGTGGCGTAGGGGCGTCACTGTCGGATCCCTACAGCTCGGGGACGGTACGGGTCCCCCGGGGAGCGCCCGGCGCGCGCCCCGCGGGGCCCCTCTAATGGGCCCACCCGGCCGCCCTTCCCATGATTGACTTCCGGGACAGCCCAACCGCCGACTTCCGATCACCGAGAGCGAGGCCGCTCGTGGTCCATCAGATCGACCCTTCGTTCGTCGCGCTGCCCCTGAGGGCGCTCGCCGACGCGGCGCTCGCCCGGGCGCGTGCGCTCGGCGCCGAGCACGCGGACTTCCGCCTGGAGCGGGTGCGCAGCGCCTCGTGGCGGCTGCGGGACGCCAAACCGTCCGGTTCCTCGGACACCACCGACCTCGGCTACGCGGTGCGGGTGGTGCACGGCGGAGCCTGGGGTTTCGCGTCCGGGGTCGACCTGACCATGGACGGGGCCGCTCGGGTCGCCTCGCAGGCCGTGGCCATGGCCAAGCTGTCGGCGAAGGTGATCGCCGCGGCCGGCTCCGACGAGCGCGTGGAGCTGGCGCAGGAGCCGGTGCACGCCGAGCGCACCTGGGTCTCCTCGTACGAGATCGACCCCTTCTCCATCCCCGCCGAGGAGAAGAGCGCGCTGCTCGCCGACTGGAGCGCGCGGCTGCTGGGGGCGGAGGGCGTGGCGCACGTGGACGCCTCGCTGCTCACCGTCCACGAGAACAAGTTCTACGCGGACACGGCCGGCACCGTGACCACCCAGCAGCGCGTCCGGCTGCACCCGCAGCTCACGGCGGTCGCCGTCGACGGGACGACCGGTGAGTTCGACTCGATGCGGACGATCGCGCCGCCGGCCGGGCGGGGCTGGGAGTACCTGACGGGCACCGGCTGGGACTGGGACAAGGAGCTGGACGAGATCCCGGCGCTCCTGGCCGAGAAGATGCGGGCGCCGAGCGTCGAGGCCGGGCGGTACGACCTGGTCGTGGACCCGTCGAACCTCTGGCTGACGATCCACGAGTCGATCGGGCACGCCACGGAGCTGGACCGTGCCCTCGGCTACGAGGCGGCCTACGCCGGCACCTCCTTCGCCACCTTCGACCAGCTGGGCAAGCTGGCCTACGGCTCGTCGATCATGAACGTGACGGGTGACAGGACCGCCGAGCACGGCCTCGCCACCATCGGGTACGACGACGAGGGCGTCGAGGCGCAGAGCTGGGACCTGGTGAAGGACGGCACGCTCGTCGGCTACCAGCTGGACCGGCGGATCGCGAAGCTCACGGGCCTCGGCCGCTCCAACGGCTGCGCCTTCGCGGACTCCCCCGCGCACGTGCCGGTGCAGCGGATGGCGAACGTCTCGCTCCAGCCTGACCCGGGCGGCCTGTCGACCGAGGACCTGATCGGCGGGGTCGAGCGCGGCATCTACGTGGTCGGCGACCGGTCGTGGTCGATCGACATGCAGCGCTACAACTTCCAGTTCACCGGCCAGCGTTTCTTCCGCATCGAGAACGGCCGGCTCGCCGGGCAGCTGCGGGACGTGGCGTACCAGGCGACGACGACGGACTTCTGGGGCTCGATGGAGCAGGTCGGCGGCCCGCAGACGTACGTCCTCGGCGGCGCGTTCAACTGCGGCAAGGCCCAGCCGGGCCAGGTCGCCGCGGTCTCGCACGGCTGCCCCTCCGCCCTCTTCCGGGGTGTCAACATCCTTAACACGACGCAGGAGGCCGGTCGATGAGCGCACGCCACGAGATTTGCCGGGGGTCCGGGGGTCGTCCCCCGGGCAAGCACAGCCTTAACACGACGCAGGAGGCCGGTCGATGAGCCGCGTCAGCAAGCCGTACGAGATCGTCGAGCGGGCCCTTGAGCTGTCGCGTGCCGACGGGTGCGTCGTCATCGCCGACGAGGAGTCCTCGGCCAATCTGCGCTGGGCCGGGAACGCGCTGACCACCAACGGTGTCACGCGCGGACGCACCCTCACCGTCATCGCGACCGTCGACGGCGCCCAGGGCACCGCCTCCGGTGTCGTCTCGCGGTCGGCCGTGACCGTCGACGACCTGGAGCCGCTGGTCCGGGCCGCCGAGGCCGCCGCGCGGGCCGCCGGGCCCGCCGAGGACGCGCAGCCGCTGGTCGAGGGCGTGCACTCCTCCCCCGACTTCACGGACGCCCCGGCCGAGACCTCCTCCGCGGTCTTCGCCGACTTCGCCCCGGCGCTCGGCGAGGCCTTCGCCCGGGCCCGGGCCGGCGGGCGCGAGCTCTACGGCTTCGCCAACCACGAGCTGACCTCCACCTACCTGGGGACGTCGACGGGGCTGCGGCTCCGGCACGACCAGCCGAACGGGACCCTGGAGCTGAACGCCAAGTCCCCGGACCGTTCGCGGTCCGCCTGGGCCGGGCGCTCGACGCGGGACTTCAAGGACGTCGACCCGGCCGCGCTCGACGCGGAGCTGGCGACCCGTCTCGGCTGGGCGGAGCGGCGCATCGAGCTGCCCGCCGGGCGGTACGAGACGCTGCTGCCGCCGACGGCCGTGGCGGACCTGATGATCTACCAGCTGTGGTCGTCCACGGCCCGGGACGCGGTGGAGGGCCGTACGGTCTTCTCCAAGCCCGGCGGCGGCACCCGGCTCGGCGAGACCCTCTCCCCGCTGCCGCTGACCCTGCGCAGCGACCCGAACGAGCCGGGCCTGGAGTCCGCGCCGTTCGTGATCGCGCACTCCTCCGGCGACGACTCCTCGGTCTTCGACAACGGTCTGCCGGTCGAGCCGGTCGACTGGGTGAAGGCCGGAAGCCTGGCCCACCTCATCACCACCCGGCACACCGCGGGACTTACCGGGTTGCCCGTGGCGCCCGGCGCGGGGAACCTGATCCTGGACGGCGGCGGGGAGCGCTCCCTGGAGGAGATGGTGGCCTCGACCGAGCGCGGCCTGCTGCTGACCTGCCTCTGGTACATCCGCGAGGTCGACCCGGCGACGCTGCTGCTGACCGGACTGACCCGGGACGGCGTCTACCTCGTCGAGAACGGCGAGGTCGTCGGCGAGGTGAACAACTTCCGGTTCAACGAGTCGCCGGTGGACCTGCTGTCGCGGGCCTCGGAGGCGGGCCGGACGGAGAAGACGCTGCCGCGCGAGTGGAGCGACTGGTTCACCCGGGCCGCGATGCCCGCGCTGCGGGTGCCGGACTTCAACATGAGCTCGGTCAGCAAGGGGGTCTGACCCACCTAGACTGAGTCGTCGTACCCATACCAACCTGAGGAGACTGACGGTCGTGACGGACATCGTCGACGAGCTGAAGTGGCGTGGGCTCTTCGCCCAGTCCACCGATGAGGACGCACTGCGCAAGGCTCTCGCGGACGGTCCGGTCACGTTCTATTGCGGTTTCGACCCGACCGCGGCCAGTCTCCACGTCGGTCACCTGGTCCAGGTGCTCACCGTCCGCCGGCTCCAGCAGGCCGGGCACCGGCCGCTGGCGCTGGTCGGCGGGGCCACCGGGCAGATCGGTGACCCGCGGCCGACGGCCGAGCGCACCCTGAACGACCCCGAGACGGTCGCGAACTGGGTGAACCGGCTGCGCTCGCAGATCGAGCCCTTCCTCTCCTTCGAGGGGGAGAACGCGGCGGTCATGGTGAACAACCTGGACTGGACCGCCGGCCTGTCGGCGATCGAGTTCCTGCGGGACATCGGCAAGCACTTCCGGGTCAACAAGATGCTGACCAAGGACTCCGTCGCCCGGCGCCTGGAGTCCGAGCAGGGCATCAGCTACACGGAGTTCAGCTACCAGCTGCTCCAGGCCATGGACTTCCTGGAGCTGTACCGCCGCTACGGCTGCGTCCTCCAGCAGGGCGGCTCGGACCAGTGGGGCAACCTGGTGGCCGGTCTCGACCTGATCCACCGCCTGGAGCCGGGTGCGGACGTGCACGCGCTCGCGACGCCGCTGATGGTCAAGGCGGACGGCACCAAGTTCGGCAAGACCGAGGGCGGGGCCGTCTGGCTGGACCCGGAGATGACCACGCCGTACGCGTTCTACCAGTTCTGGCTGAACGTCGACGACCGGGACATCTCGACGTACATGCGGATCCTCTCCTTCAGGTCCCGCGAGGAGCTGGAGGAGCTGGAGCAGCAGACCGCCGAGCGGCCGCAGGCGCGGGCCGCCCAGCGGGCGCTCGCCGAGGAGCTCACCACGCTCGTGCACGGCGCCGAGCAGTGCGCGGCCGTCATCAACGCCTCCAAGGCGCTGTTCGGGCAGGGTGACCTGGCCGAGCTGGACGGGGCGACGCTCGCCGCCGCGCTGTCCGAGCTGCCGCACGCGCGCGTGACCGAGCTCGGCCAGGTCGTGGACCTGTTCACCGAGGTCGGGCTCGCGCCGAGCAAGTCGGGCGCGCGCCGCACGGTGAAGGAGGGCGGGGCGTACGTGAACAACGTGAAGGTGACCGCCGAGGACGCCGAGGTGTCGGCGGACGAGCTGCTGCACGGCCGCTGGCTGGTGCTGCGGCGCGGCAAGAAGAACCTGGCGGCGATCGAGTTCGCCGGCGCGGAGGGCTGACGAGGCCCGCCCCGCAAAAGCCGGGAGGCCCGGTACGGCACCTGAGGTGTCGTACCGGGCCTCCCGGCTTCTTCGCGCGTGGGGTCAGGCGCGCTGTTTGTTTCCCTTGATCGAAACCCACAGCATGTCGCCCACACCGACCACGGCGACGGCGCCGAGCAGCTGGAGCAGGTGGCGGGTCCAGTCGATGCCCTTGGTGTCGTTGACACCGATCCAGGTCGCGACCGCGTTTCCGAGGACACTGCCGAGAATGCCGAACACGGTCGTCAGCCAGAGCGGGATCTGTTGCTTCCCCGGCAGGATCGCCTTCGCGATCAGGCCGAGGACGAATCCCACGATGATCGCCCACAACCAACTCATCGTCGCCTCCTTTTGCGCATGTGGGCCCAGTCTCGGCCCGTCGGCCATTCGGCGCATGTCGGGCACCGCCATCCGTGCCCCGGTCTCGTCGGCGCGGAAGGGCGGGCGTACGGTGGAGAGAGGTCCGGACCGGGGAGGGTCCGGCATGACCGGCGGGTGGTGGACGGCGATGCCGAAGCGTGGTGGTACCGAGGTCTTCCGGATCACGGGGGCCCGTCAAGGGCTCGCCGACGACGTCCGGGGGCGGCAGCGGCGGTACATCATCTCGATGACCGTCCGAACGCTCTCCGTGATCGCCGCGGCGGTGCTGTGGAACGTCGAACGGCACGTGGCGATCGTGGCGCTCGCCCTCGGGATCCTGCTCCCCTACATCGCCGTGGTCATCGCGAACGCGGGCCGGGAGTCGGCTCCGTCCCTTCCCTCCACCTTCGTACCGGCTCCGGTGCGCCCCGCGCTGGGTGCGACGGAGGCTGCGGAGGGTGCTGGGGCGGAGGCTCCGTACGGCCGGAACTGATCACGGACAGTGGCCGGAAAGCTCAGGAAAAGCTCAGATCAATCATGAAGTTCCAGTGCCTCGGACCCCATGTGCCGTGACATACTGCCTACGCGCTCCGCATCCCCCGTCGGAGCGACAGACCGATGCCGGGCAGCTCCCCCCGTGGCTGCCCGGCATCGCCTTTGCTGGACAATGATCAGGTGAGCGAAGAGAAGCCGATCTGTTCCGCCAAGGGCTGCCGCGTCGACGCCGTCTGGGTCCTCGCGTGGAACAACCCCAAGCTGCACACGCCCGAGCGGCGCAAGACGTGGCTCGCGTGCGAGGAGCACCGCGAGCACCTCTCCCAGTTCCTGGGTGTACGGGGATTCCTCAAGGACGTCGTCCCGCTGAGCGAGTGGGAGCCCGCCGAGGACTGACAGCCCATGCCGACCGGGGCCGATGCCGACCGGGGCCGAGTGCCTTCGGGCTCAGCCGCCGATCGCCGACATCGGGCGGTCGGGCTGGAGGAAGCTCGGGTCGTCGAGGCCCGAGCCGGCCTTCTTGCCCCACATGGCCTGCTTCCAGATCCGCGCGACCTCGTCGTCCGGGGCGTCCGAGCGGAGCGTCGCCCGCAGGTCCGTCTCCTCGGTGGCGAAGAGGCAGGTGCGGACCTGTCCGTCGGCGGTGAGCCGGGTGCGGTCGCAGGCCCGGCAGAACGGGCGGGTGACGGAGGCGATGACGCCGACCGTGTGCGGTCCGCCGTCGACGACCCAGCGCTCGGCGGGGGCGGAGCCGCGCTCGTCGGCGCCCTCGGCGGTCAGGGTGAAGCGGGTGCGCAGGGACTCCAGGATGTCCCCGGCGGTGATCATGCCGTCGCGCTTCCAGCCGTGCTGGGCGTCGAGGGGCATCTGCTCGATGAAGCGGAGCTCGTACCCCTCCTCGATCGCCCAGGCGAGCAGGTCGGGGGCCTCGTCGTCGTTGAGCCCGGGCATCAGGACCGCGTTGACCTTCACCGGGGTGAGGCCGGCGTCCCGCGCGGCGGCCATGCCGTCGAGGACGTCGTGGTGGCGGTCGCGCCGGGTGAGGGTCTTGAAGACCTCGGGGCGCAGGGTGTCCAGGGAGACGTTGACCCGGTCCAGGCCGGCGGCCTTGAGGGCGGTCGCGGTGCGCTTGAGCCCGATGCCGTTGGTGGTGAGGGACATCCGGGGGCGGGGCTCCAGGGCGGCGCAGCGCTCGACGATCCCGACGAGGCCGGGGCGGAGCAGCGGCTCGCCGCCGGTGAAGCGGACCTCGGTGACGCCGAGGTCGGTGACCGCGATGCGGATCAGCCGGACGATCTCGTCGTCCGTGAGGAGATCCGGCTTGGCGAGCCACTGGAGGCCCTCTTCCGGCATGCAGTACGTGCAGCGCAGATTGCAGCGGTCCGTCAGTGAGACGCGCAGGTCGGTGGCCACACGGCCATAGGTGTCGATGAGCACTGTGGGCCCCCTCCCCGTCTTGTGGTGGCGTGTGGTTCGAGACTACGTGAGCCGACGGACATCCAGCAGGGCAGATTGTCACGAGGACCGGCGCGGCCGCGTCGTAGAACTCTACGACGCGGCCGCCCGAAGGTCGCGGAACGTATACGTCCGGCTGCGCTGCGGTCAGTGCTTGACCGCAGCGGCCACCCCGACTCCGGTGAGCGACTTGACCTCGAGCTCCGCGTACTTGCCCGCGTCCGGCTCCTCCTTGGAGAGGAGCGAGCCGAGCCAGCCGAGCAGGAAGCCGAGCGGGATCGAGACGAGGCCGGGGTTCTCCAGCGGGAACCAGTGGAAGTCCACGCCCTTGAACATCGAGGCCGGTCCGCCGGAGACGACCGGCGAGAAGAGGACGAGGACGACGGAGGAGATCAGTCCGCCGTAGATCGACCAGAGCGCGCCCTGGGTGGTGAAGCGCTTCCAGAAGAGCGAGTAGAGGATCGTCGGCAGGTTGGCGGAGGCGGCGACGGCGAAGGCCAGGGCGACCAGGCCGGCGACGTTGAGGTCGCGGGCGAGGGCGCCGAGCGCGATCGACACGATGCCGATGAGGACGGTCGACCAGCGGGCGGCCCGCATCTCCTCCTTCTCGGTGGCCTTCCCGCGCTTGATCACGTTCGCGTAGATGTCGTGCGCGAAGGACGAGGAGGAGGCGAGGGTCAGCCCGGCGACCACGGCGAGGATGGTGGCGAAGGCGACGGCGGAGATGACGGCGAGGAGGATCGCGCCGCCGGTGGATCCCGCGCCGCCGCCGACCTCCAGGGCGGTGAGCGGGGCCGCCGTGTTGCCCGCCTTGTTGGATGCCTTGATGGTGTCGCCGCTGAGCAGGGCGGCGGCGCCGAAGCCGAGGACGATCGTCATCAGGTAGAAGGCGCCGATGATGCCGATGGCCCAGTTGACCGACTTACGGGCGGCCTTGGCGGTCGGCACCGTGTAGAAGCGGATCAGGATGTGCGGCAGGCCGGCGGTGCCGAGGACCAGGGCGATGCCGAGCGAGAGGAAGTCCAGCTTCGAGAGGCCGCTGGCGCCGTACTTGAGGCCGGGCTCCAGGAAGGCGTCGCCCTTGCCGCTGTTGGTGGCGGCGGCGCCGAGCAGCTGCGAGAGGTTGAAGTCGAACTTCAGCAGGATGAGGAAGGTGATGAGGAGCGTGCCCGCGATGAGCAGGACGGCCTTGACCATCTGCACCCAGGTGGTGCCCTTCATGCCGCCGATCGTCACGTAGACGATCATCAGGACGCCGACGAGGGCGACGATGCCGATCTTGCCGCCGTCGCTGGTGATGCCGAGCAGCAGCGAGACGAGGACGCCCGCGCCCGCCATCTGCGCGAGCAGGTAGAAGATCGAGACGACGATGGTGGAGGTGCCGGCGGCGGTGCGGACGGGGCGCTGGCGCATCCGGTAGGCGAGGACGTCGCCCATCGTGAACCGGCCGGAGTTGCGCAGCGGTTCGGCGACCAGGAGCAGGGCGACGAGCCAGGCGACCAGGAAGCCGATCGAGTAGAGGAAGCCGTCGTAGCCGTAGAGGGCGATGGCGCCGCTGATGCCGAGGAAGGACGCGGCGGACATGTAGTCGCCGGAGATGGCGAGGCCGTTCTGGAAGCCGGTGAACTGGCCTCCGCCGGCGTAGAAGTCGGCGGCGCTGCGGGTCTGGCGGCCGGCCCAGATGGTGATGACCAGGGTGGCGATGACGAAGGCCCCGAAGAGGGCGATGATCAGGGGCCGGTGCTCGCTGGTGGCGTTGCCCGCCGCGAGCAGGACGGTGCTTCTCATGCGTCTCCCTCCATGCGGTTCCGGATGACCTCTGCCTTGGGGTCGAGGCGGTTCGCGGCATGCCGCGAGTAGAGCCAGGCGATGAGGAAGGTGGTCAGGAACTGGCCGAGGCCCAGGACCAGCGCGACGTTGATGTTGCCGAAGAGCTTGGTGCCCATGAAGTCGCCCGCGTAGTTGGAGAGCAGCACGTAGAGCAGGTACCAGGCGATGAAGGCGAGGGTGAGGGGGAAGGCGAAGGAGCGGTAGGTACGGCGCAGTTCGCCGAACTCCGCGCCTTGCTGCACCTCGACGAACTGCTCCGTCGTGGGCGGGACGGGACCGTGGTCGGTGTCCGTTCCGTTTCTGGGCGGCGGCGGTGCTTCGGTAGCCACGGATTCTCCTCGTGACGCGGGGGCGGGCGGCATGGTCAAGGGGGCCTCACCAGGGGGGTGCGGAAACGGGGGCTCCGGCTGGAGCCCCTCCCCTGCCCAACGGCACGGAGCCGGAAGCGAAGTGGTTCACGCGGAGGATTTTCTTGAACAGATCTTCATGAAGTCTTCTCAACTCATTGAAGGACCGGGAAGATCAGCGATAGCTTCACTCGTCATGCACCTGTTCACGCGTAAACCCGCGCGTGGACAGTACATACGGATGATGTGGAGAACCCATGGCTCATCTGGGATCGAGGCGCGGCCGAGCTCTTGCTCTGCCTGCTGGTCTCGCGCTCACGGCCTCGCTCGGCTTCCTTCCCTCCGGCGCCGCCTCCGCCGCGGAGCTGAGTGACGCCCCGGCGGCCTCCGTAGCCGCGACGAACGGGCCGAAGCTCTCGTACGTCGTCAACGTCGAGGGTGGCCGCTGGACCGCCGCCTCGGTGAAGAAGGCGATCGCCGCCGCGGGTGGCGAGGTGGTCATCTCGTACGACCAGATAGGCGTGATAGTCGTCCACTCGCAGAACCCCGAGTTCGCGAAGACGGTTCGTCAGGCCCGCGGTGTGGCGTCGGTCGGTTCGACCCGTACCGCCCCGCTCTCCGTCCAGTCGGACGACGCCGTCGACGAGGGCGCGCAGTCGCTCTCCGCGGCCGAGGCCAAGGCCGCCGCGGCCACGGCGACGGACGAGCAGGACCCGCTGGAGCCCCTGCAGTGGGACCTCCCGGCGATCAAGGCCGACAAGGCCCACCAGAAGACGCTCGGCAGCAAGCGCGTCACCGTCGGTGTCATCGACACGGGTGTCGACGACACCCACCCGGACCTGGCGCCGAACTTCGACGCCAAGGCCTCCGCCAACTGCGTGTCCGGCAAGCCGGACACCACCGCCGGCTCGTGGCGCCCGAACCCGGGCGAGAGCGACCACGGCACCCACGTCGCCGGCACGATCGCCGCCGCCAAGAACGGCGTCGGCATCACCGGTGTCGCCCCGGGCGTCAAGGTCTCCGGCATCAAGGTGTCCACCCCGGACGGCTTCTTCTACACCGAGGCCGTCGTCTGTGGCTTCGTGTGGGCGGCCGAGCACGGTGTCGACATCACGAACAACAGCTACTACACCGACCCGTGGATGTTCGCCTGCAAGAACGACGAGGACCAGAAGGCCCTCATCGAGGCGGTCACCCGTGCGACCCGCTACGCGGAGCGCAAGGGCACGGTCAACGTCGCCGCGGCCGGCAACTCGAAGTTCGACCTCGCCGCCGACTCGATCGTCGACAACAGCAGCCCGAACGACACCACGCCGGGCGACCGGGTCATCGACCCGAAGGAGTGCCTGGACTACCCGGCCATGCTGCCGGGTGTCGTCACGGTCTCCGCGACCGGAGCCAAGGACCTCAAGGCGTCCTACTCCAACTACGGTCTCGGCGTGATCGACATCGCCGCCCCCGGCGGTGACCGCACCGAGTACCAGACGCCGGACGCCCCGGCGGTCAACGGCCGCATCCTGTCGACCACGGTCAACGGCGGCTACAACTACAAGGCCGGTACGTCGATGGCCTCGCCGCACGCGGCGGGCGTCCTCGCGCTGATCAAGTCGACGCACCCCTACGCGTCCCCGGCGGCCCTCAAGGCGCTGCTGTACGCGCAGGCCGACGACCGCGCCTGCACCAACCCGTACGACATCGAGGGCGACGGCAAGATCGACGCCGTCTGCGAGGGTGGCAAGAACAAGAACGGCTTCTACGGGGCCGGTCTGATCGACGCGCTGGACGCCGTCCGCTGGTAGTCGTCGCGTGTGCTTGACCGAGGGCCCTGGTGTGCTGAGCCACACCAGGGCCCTTTGCGTGGCACTGAGTGCCATAGTGCGGTCATGGACAACACAGTGCGTACCGGTACGGAGTTGCTCTGGTCGGCCCTCGGCGGCGATCCCGCCCTGGTCGACCGGGTGGAGTACGGCGGAGTCTCCGGGCTGCTGCCCGCGCGGCTGCCCGTGATGGACCTGGCCCGGGCCTCGGTCGCGGTCGCCGGTCTCGCGGCCGTCGAGCGGGCGGGGCTCGCGGGGCCCGTGCGGGTGGACGACGGGGCCGTCGCCACCGCCTTCGTGAGCGAGCGCCACCTGCGGGTCGACGGGCGGGCGCCGGTGAGCTTCGCGCCGCTGTCGCGGTTCTGGCGGGCGGCGGACGGCTGGGTCCGTACGCACGCCAACTACCCGCACCACCGGGCGGCGTTGCTCGCCGCGCTCGGCGCCTCCGACTCCGTCGAGGCGGTCGCGGCGGCGATCGGGGAGCGCGAGGCCGTCGAGGTGGAGAGCGCCGTGTACGCGGCCGGGGGCCTGGCCGTCGCCCTGCGGACGCCCGCGGAGTGGGCGGAGCATGAGCAGGGCCGGGAGGTGGCGGCTCGGCCGCTGCTGACCCGGGAGCGGCTCGACGACGCCCCGCCGCCGCGCCGCTCGGGGCCGCTGCGGGTGCTGGACCTGACCCGGGTGATCGCCGGGCCGGTCGCGACCCGGACGCTGGCGCTGCTCGGCGCGGACGTGCTGCGGATCGACCCGCCGGCCAACCCCGAACTGCCGGACCAGCACGCGGACACGAACATCGGGAAGCGGACCGCCGCCCTCGACCTGGACAGCCCTTCGGACCGGCGGGCCTTCGGCGAACTGCTCGACTCCGCGGACGTGTTGGTGACCGGCTACCGGCCGGGCGCGCTGGACCGCTTCGACCTGGACCGTCCGGGGCTCGTGGTGGCGCGTCTTTCGGCCTGGGGCGACTACGGCCCCTGGGCCGGGCGGCGCGGCTTCGACAGCCTGGTGCAGGTGGCGACCGGGATCGCCGTGACCGAGGGCTCCGCCCAGGAGCCGGGCAAGCTGCCGGCGCAGGCCCTGGACCACGGCACGGGCTATCTGCTGGCGGCGGCCGTGCTGCGCTCGCTGACCGAGCAGGACCGGGAGGGCGGCACCCGGCTCGTACGGCTCGCGCTCGCGCAGACGGGGCACTGGCTGACCGGGACGCTGCCGCGGTACGAGCCCGGGCGGTACGTCACGGAGACGGACGGACCGCTGGGACGGCTGCGGCACGCGCTGTCGCCGGTCGCGTACGAGGGCGGCCCGGCGGGCTGGTCGCGCCCGCCGGGCGTCGCGGGGGCGGACGCGCCGGAGTGGGCCGGGGCCTGACGGGGGCGGGGCCTGACGGGCGGGCGGGCCGGGGGCGCTCGGTCGGCGGTGAGGCCGAGGCGGGTGCACCCCCGGTCGGTCGCCTACGGCTTGACGAGGACCTTGAGGGCCGTGCGCTCGTCCATGGCCTTGTAGCCGCCGGGGACGCCGTCGAGGCCGACGGTCAGGTCGAAGACCGGGGACGGGTCGATGGTGCCGTCGAGGACGTCCGGGAGGAGCTCCGGGATGTACGCGCGGACGGGTGCGACGCCGCCGCGCAGGGCGATGTTCCGGTCGAACATGACGGACAGGTCGAGGCCGGTGCCGCTGCCGTGCGGGACGCCGACGTAGCCGATGGAGCCGCCGTCGCGGGCGATGGCGACGGCGGTCCGCATGGACTGCTCGGTGCCGACGGCCTCGATGACGCCGTGGGCGCCCTGGCCGCCGGTGAGCTCGCGGACGGCGGCCTCGGCGGCCTCGCCGCGCTCGGCGACGACGTCGGTGGCGCCGAAGGCGCGGGCGATGTCGGTACGGGCGGTGTGCCGGCCGAGGGCGATGATCCGCTCGGCGCCGAGGCGCTTGGCGGCGAGGACACCGCAGAGGCCGACGGCGCCGTCGCCGACGACCGCGACGGTGGAGCCGGGCTTCACGCCCGCGCCGAGGGCGGCGTGGTGGCCGGTGCCCAGGACGTCGGAGAGGGCGAGCAGCGCGGTCAGCAGGTGGTCGTCGGAGGCGGCGTCGGCGGGGAGCTTGACGAGGGTGCCGTCGGCGAAGGGGACCCGGACGGCCTCGCCCTGGCCGCCGTCGGAGCCGACCGAGCCCCAGAAGCCGCCGCGCGGGCAGGAGGTCTGGAGGCCCTCGGCGCAGTAGTCGCAGCTCCCGTCGGACCAGACGAAGGGGGCGACGACGAGGTCGCCGGCGGCGAAGCCGGTGACGTCGGAGCCGGCCGCCTCGACGATGCCGAGGAACTCGTGACCGATGCGCTGGCCGGGCTGCCGGGCGGACTCGCCGCGGTAGGCCCACAGGTCGCTGCCGCAGATGCAGGCCCGCAGCACGCGCAGGACGACATCGGTGGAGTCCTGGATCACCGGGTCGGGCACGTCCTCCACGCGCATGTCGAACGGGGCGTGGATGGTGGTGGCGCGCATGGGGGGCGGTCCTTGCTGTCAGACGTTTGTACGACGTTCACCGTACATCGCGGCGAGCGCTCCCGCGGCCAGCAGGTACTGCGCCGCGATGTAGGTCAGCATGACCCAGAAGTCGGGCGCCGGCAGCTGGGGCCACTCGGCGACGCCGGTGGCGATGAGGGTGTCGGACAGCAGGAACAGGGCGCCGCCGAGGCCGGCGAGGAGCCCGAGGGAGCTTGCGCGGTAGGCCATCGCGGCGAGGAGGAGCGAGTAGCCGGCGACGGGGATCCGCAGGTCGGCGGGGAGGTCGGGCCACAGGAGCGCGACGGTGCCGACGAGGGCCACGGCGTATCCGGCGCCGAGCAGCGGCGACGTACGGCGCCGGCCGAAGAGGACCAGGTAGCAGACGTGTCCGGCAGCGAAGGAGCCCATGCCGACGAGGAAGGCCCAGTCGGCGTCGGAGAGCAGGAAGACGTCGCCGCCCCAGCCGAAGAGGAGCGCGGCGACGAGGAGCTTCGGGGCGCCCCTGGTGACGGCGTACGCGGCGAGCAGGGGCATCAGGAGCGGCTTGGCGAGCTGGTGGCCGAGCTCGGCGCCGGCGAGGAGGGAGACCAGGTCGACGGCGGCGGCGAGGCCGAAGGCGGCGAGCAGCGCGCGGGAGGCGGTGGTGGGGGCGGCGCGGAGGGCCGTGGGTGCGGTGCTCACGCGGCCGGCTCCGGTGCGGTGCCGCCCTGCGGGGTCTGGGGGCCCGGTCGGTCCGGTTGCCAGCCGGGGCCGCGGAAGAGCCGCCCGGCCCGCTCGCGCCAGTCGTTCGCGGACCGGAGGTCGCGGGCGATGGCGGCGTACTCGTGGGTGGCGACGCGCAGGGGGTTGTAGGTCTCGATGTTCTTGGTGAGGCCGTAGACGGGCCGGTCGGTCTCGCCGACCCAGGAGCCGAACATCCGGTCCCAGACGATGAGGATCCCGCCGAAGTTGCGGTCCAGGTAGCCGCCCTGGGAGGCGTGGTGGACGCGGTGGTGCGAGGGGGTGTTGAGGACGTACTCGAAGGGCCGGGGCAGCTTCCCGACGCGCTCGGTGTGGATCCAGAACTGGTAGACGAGGTTGACCGAGTAGCAGAAGGCGACGGCCGCCGGGTGGACGCCGAGGGCGATCATCGGCAGGTAGAACGGCCAGGAGGTCACGCTGGTCCACGGCTGGCGCAGGGCGGTGGTGAGGTTGTACTTGCGGCTGCTGTGGTGGACGACGTGGCAGGCCCAGAGGATGCGGATGACGTGGTGTCCGCGGTGCTGCCAGTAGTAGAAGAAGTCCTGGGCGAGCAGCATCAGCGGGATGGTCCACCACAGGACGGGGACGCGGAGCGGGGTGAGCTCGTAGACGGCGGTGTAGATCGCGACGACGGGGATCTTCCACAGCGCGTCGAAGGCGAGGCTCCCGAGGCCCATGCCGATGCTGGTGGCGGCGTCCTTGGTCTCGTACCCGGCGGCGTCCTCGTCGGGGTGGATCCGGTGGCTGACCATCTCCAGGACGGCGAGCAGGACGAACGCCGGTATGGACCAGAGCACGACATCGGGCAGGTTCGGCATGCCGTCGACGGTAGGGGCGGTGGGCGGGGCACGGCTAGACGTTGTTACCAACAAGTATGCGAGACGAGTTGTCAGCAAGCTTTGGCACCTTCTGACAAGCGCCTGCCGGACACACCCCTGGCGCACCGGATCCCGGTCGCGCTAGATCCCGGTCGCGCCGAGGAGCGAGCCCGCGCCGTAGGTGACCGCCATCGCGAGCGCGCCGCCGCCCACGTTGCGGAGGATCGCGCGGCCCGCGGGGGCGTTGCCGAGGCCGGCGCTCCACCAGCCCGTGAAGGCGAGGGCCGCCAGGACGGAGGCGACCGTGACCCAGAGGCGGGCCGAGGCCGGCGGCAGGACGATCGCGAGGAGGGGGAGCAGGGCGCCGACGGTGAAGGCGAGGCAGCTGGCACCCGCCGCGTGCCAGGGGTTGGTGAGGTCGTCGGGGTCGATGCCGAGCTCCACGCGCGCGTGGGCGCGCAGGGCGTCGCGCTCGGTGAGCTGTTCGGCGGCCTCGCGGGCCACGTCCGGGGAGAGGCCGCGGGCGGCCAGGAGCCCGGTCAGTTCGGCGAGTTCCGCCTCCGGGTCCTCGCGCAGCTCGCGCTTCTCCTCGGCGAGCGCGGCCTGCTCCGAGTCGCGCTGGCTGGAGACGGAGACGTACTCCCCCGCCGCCATGGACATCGACCCGGCGAGCAGCCCGGAGAGGCCGGCGGTGAACAGGGCCGCCCGGGACTCCGTGGCGCCCGCGACGCCGACGACGAGGCCCGCGGTGGAGACGACTCCGTCGTTGGCCCCGAGCACGGCGGCCCGGAGCCAGTTGAGACGGGAGCCGAGGCCTCCGCCGGGGGCATCGTCGGGGGCATCGTCAGGGGCGGGAGGTGCGGGGACGGGTGCGGTCACGTCAGGAGGTTCGCACCCGGCGGGTCACCAGACGCGGACCGACCCGCCCGGCGCGAAGGCCGGGCTGGTCGCCTCCTCCGGGATCTTCTCCAGGGGCGTGGCGATCTCGGCGACCTCCGGGCCGTGGACGGCGGCGAGGGGGTCGAGGAGGGCGAGGTCGAAGCCGTAGACGCGGGCGGCGTTGCCGCCGACCATGGCCTCGACCTCCTCCCTCGGCACGCCCGCGTAGGCGATGCGGAGGCCTTCGCGGGAGTACGGCGTGGTGCCCTCGTCGTGCGGGTAGTCGCTCCCCCACATGATCTTGTCGAGGCCGATGCGGTGGCGCAGCGGCACCTCGTGCGGGCGCATGAAGCTCGCGCCGACGAAGCAGTTGTCGCGCCAGACCTCGCTGGGGCCCTTGCCCATGGACTCCGCGAGCCCCGCGCCGAACTTGGACTCGGCGGTGGAGGCCCGCGAGGCCGCGGCGACCAGGCGGCCGTGGTAGTAGTCCAGCATCTCCATGACCCCGGGGATCCAGCCGGAGCCCTGTTCCGTGAGCACGAGCTTGAGGTCCGGGTGACGCCGGAAGGCTCCCCCGAAGACGAGGTGCCACAGGGCCCGGTGGGAGAACCAGGTCGTCTCCACCATGAAGACGGCCCGGGCCGCCGGTTCGTCGCCGAGCGGGGGCGAGGCCGAGCCGCCGTGGTGGTTGACCGGCACGTCCAGCTCCGCGCAGACCGCCCAGATCGGGTCGTACGCCTCCGCGTACAGCTCGGGCACGCCCGAGCCGGGCGGGGCGCCCGGCAGCAGGATCCCGCCGGTCAGACCGGCTTCCTTGGAGCGGCGGATCTCGCGTACGGCCTCGTCGACGTCGTTGAGGAGGATCTGCGCCACGCCCGCCCTGCGCCCCGGCGCGTCGGCGCAGAAGTCGGCGAGCCAGCGGTTGTGCGCGCGCAGGCCCGCCCAGCGGAGCTCGTACTCCTCGCGGGTCGGCGGCGGGGCCATCAGGGAGGCGGAGGGGAAGAACGGCGGGATGGTGTTCGGGAAGACGACCTCGGCGACGATCCCGTCGGCCTCCAGCTCCCGCAGGCGGCGCTGCGAGTTCCAGTTGCGGTCGGCGGTGTCGGCGAGCAGGTCCTCGTACGGGTTGACGTAGCCGGCGGCCCAGGCGTCGAAGGCCTCGTGGTGCCGCTTCTCCAGGTACGGCCGGTAGTCGAGGAGGTCGGCGCCGGCGTGGCAGTCGGCGGAGATCACCGTGTACCGGTCGGTCATGACGTCACCCCCAGGGCCGGGAAGTCGTGGTCGGTCAGCCAGTGGCGGCCGACCTCGCGGGAGCGGGCCCAGGAGGCCTCGACGGCCGTCTGGTCGGCCGGCTGGCCGAGCTCGGCGGGGGTGGGGCCGATCCTGCGGGCGATCGGCGCGAGGGCCGGGAGGTCGAAGCCGAAGACCTCCGCCGCCGCCAGGCCGAGCATGCGCCGGGTCTCCTCCACGGGGATGTCGTGGAAGGTGTTCCGCAGCCACGCGCGCGTGGCGGGCCAGGTCCCCTCGGGGTGCGGGAAGTCCGAGCCCCACAGGATGTTGTCGACGCCGATCTCGTACCGCTGGGCGAGCTCGCGCCGCTTGGTGTTGGTCGCGCAGATGAAGACCTGCCGGTCCAGGTACTCGCTCGGCGGCCGCTTCAGCTCCGCGAACGGGGACAGCTTCTTGCCGCCGTGCGCGCCGAGGTAGAGCCGGTCCATGAACCAGAGCAGGTTGGGGAGCCACCAGCAGCCGGACTCGGCGACGCCGAACCTGAGGCCGGGGTGGCGCTCGAAGACGCCGGACCAGAGGAGGAACCAGAGGGGCCTGGCCGGCCAGAAGGTGACCTCGGAGACGTAGATCCCGAGGTGGTCGCCGTACTCCTCGCGCGGCGCGGCCCCCGAGTGGGTGACGACCGGCATGCCGGTCTCGGCGGCGGCCGCCCACACCGGGTCGTAACGCCGGTCGTGGTAGGGGGCCTTGTCCACCCACATCGAGGGGATCATGAGCGCGCCGAGCCCGGACTCCTTGGCGCGGTGGATCTCGGCGACGACCTCGACCGGGTCGGCGGTGACGGGGAGCAGCGCGACCCCGCAGTGCCGCTCGGGATTCTGTCCCACGAACTCGGCGAGCCACCGGTTGTGCGCCTTCGCGCCCGCCATGCCGAGGACCGGGTCCTGGTCGCCGGAGAGGCCGAGGCCGACGCCGAAGGGGGCGGCGGTCTGGCTGTCGACGGCGTCCGCGTCGGGGAAGACGACCTCGGCGGCGACGCCGTCGCCGTCGAGCTCCTTGAGCCGCTGGGCGGCGTCCCAGCCGCCGCGCAGGCCTTCCTCGTTGTCGTGGAACCACTTGTCGGCGAAGGCCTCGTTGCGTACGCCGAGGCGGGTCATCGCCTCGCGGCGCGCGTCGCGTCCGGCGAGGAACTCGTCGAAGGCGCGGTGGTGGCGGGACTCCAGATAGGGCCGGTACTGCTCGGTGGGCAGTCCGGCGTGACAGTCGGAGGAGATGATCAGATACGGATCCTCGTACGTCGTCATGTCGATGGGTCCTCAGTCTCGGTCTCGGTCGAGGATGAAGCTCTCCAGATAGGCCGGGTTGGCGCGGTCGAGCATCGACCGCGAGCGCGCCCGGATCTGGCCGTCGCTGTGCTCGCTCTCCGGCAGCATCCAGAACCGGTCGGCGCGGATGCCGTCGACGACCAGCTCGGCCACGTCCTCCACCGGGGTGAAGGCGATCTCCTGCCCGGCCTCCTTCATCGCGGCCTCCCACTGGTCGAGGCTGCGGTACGGCGTCCTGCGCGGGCGCTCCTTGGCGAACCGCTCGGGCCGGTTGCGGTGCGACTCCCACAGGCCGGTGCGGAGCATGTGCGGGCCGGGGAAGAGCACCGAGGCGCCCACGCGCGCGTGCTCGGCCCGGAGGTGGGCGTAGAGCGACTCGGTCATGGTGACGACGGCCGCCTTGGTGACCGCGTACACGGAGGCGGTGGGCAGCGGGGCGATGCCGCCGTCGCCGGAGGAGGTGTTGACGATGTGGCCGGGCTCACCGCTCGCGATCATGCGCGGGACGAAGGCCTGGATGCCGTGGAAGACGCCCCAGACGTTGACGGCGAAGGCCCACTTCCAGTCGTTCGGCTCGTGCTCCCACATCCGGCCCTCGGCGCCGGAGCCGACGCCCGCGTTGTTGCAGAGGACGTGGACGGCGCCGAAGGTGTCGAACGCCGCGTCCGCGAACGCCCGGACCTCGTCGGGGTCGGAGACGTCGACCGTCCGGGCGAGGATCTGCGCCCCGCCCTCCATCAGCTCGTCGGCGGCCTCGGCGAGCGCGCCCGGCTCGACGTCCCCGAGGACGACGGCCATGCCCTCGGCGGCGAAGCGGCGGGCCATGGCGAGCCCGATGCCGCTCGCCGCGCCGGTGACGACGGCGACCTGTCCCGCGCGCAGCTCCATCAGGCACTTCCTTCCGGGGGGCCGTCGAGGATCTGCAGCGGGTCGTCGTACCGCTGGTGGATGTAGGGCAGCAGCGCCTGCGCGGAGACGCGTTCGGCGACCGTGCCCCGCTGGTCGGTGGTCTTCTCGCCGATGGTGATCTCGACGAGCCGGCGGACCGCGAGGTCGGCCACCGGGTCGTACATGGACTCGCGCAGGATCACGTCACCGGTGACCCGCTCCAGCTTCCGCACCTTCTCGTTGCGGACGCAGTGGACGAGGACGGGGTCGGCGTCGAAGCCGGTGCCGTCGACGCCGGGCAGGAACTTGAAGTAGAAGTCGGTCTTCTCGACGGGCTCCGGCAGCGGCAGCGGGCCGGAGACGGCGCCGCGCACCTCGACGAAGGCGATGCCGTGCCGGGCGAGGGACGCGCTGACGACGAGCCCCTCGCGCTCGACCGTGACCTCGCCCAGCTTCTTCGGTTCGCCGAAGACCTCGCGGCCGCCGATCAGGGCGCGCTCGTGGGTCATCGGCATGACCAGCGGGTACCAGCCCTCGCGGTCGCCGTGGGCGGCGGCGACGGCCACGGAGCCGGCGCCGAGGGGGTAGCCGGGCAGGTCGACCCGGCTGATGTTGGCGCGGACGAGCGGGCGTGCGGTGGGTTTCAGCGGGGGCGGCAGGATCGCCGCGACGACGTCGGGGTCGGTCTCCCAGACGGCGACCACTCCGGTGGACCAGATGTCGGGGAGGCGGGAGCTCCGCTCGCGGGCCGCTGCGGCCTCGGCCTCGGTGCGCGCCCCGTACCGTACTCGTGCCATGACGTACCACCCTTCGGGAAGTCTGCCTGTAACACAGTTACACCGCGATCGATGAAGGGTAAAGACCCGTGCACGCAGAGGAGTTGGGGGAAGCGATGGCACGCTCGGCGCTGAGCCGCGACGAAGTCCTGGACACCGCGGCCGCCCTGGTGAGGGAGCACGGGCCGGCCGCCCTGACCATGCGCAGGCTCGCCGCCGAGCTCGGCACGGCGGTCACCTCGATCTACTGGCACGTCGGCAACCGCGAGTCGCTCCTCGACGCGCTCGTCGCCCGCACGGTCACCGACCTCGGCACGATCCGCCCGCGCGGGGCGACCCCCGCCGAGCGGCTCGTCTCGGTCGCCCGCGCGCTCCGCCGCGCCCTGCGCGAGCGCCCGCACCTGGTGGCGATGGTCCACGAACGCGGCCTGACGGAGCGGATGTTCCTGCCGGCGCAGCGCGCCCTCGCCCACGAGGCCCACGCGGCGGGGCTGCGCGGGGCGCACGCGGCGCGCGCCGTCCGCGCCCTGCAGTTCCAGGTCGTCGGATACGTCCTGATCGAGCGCAACCGCGAGCGGGCGCCCGCCCAGTCCCCCGCCGAGGAGGAGCTGTGGCGCGAGGAGACCGCCGAGTCCGACTCCGAGCTGGCCCGCGCGCTGGCCGCGCCGATCGACACCGAGGCCCTCTTCGTCGACTCCGTACGGGCCCTGGTGGACGGTCTGCTCGCCGGGGCCGGCGGGAGCGCCGGGGACACCGGGGACGGCGCTGTCGGTCGCGGGCCGTATTCTCATTGACCATGCTCGACGACCGTACGACAGCAGCGACGTGGCCGGCCGCCTACCCACAGGGGTACGCGGTCGTCGACGTGGAGACCACCGGCCTCGCCCGCGACGACCGGATAGTGTCGGCTGCCGTCTACCGGCTGGACGCCCAGGGGAACGTCGAGGACCACTGGTACACGCTCGTCAACCCCGAGCGGGACCCCGGCCCCGTCTGGATCCACGGGCTGACCAGCGACGTCCTGGAGGGCGCGCCGCTCTTCCCGGAGATCGCGGCGGAGTTCGCGGCCCGGCTCGACGGACGGGTCCTGGTCGCGCACAACGCGATGTTCGACTGGCAGATGATCGCCAGGGAGTACGCGCGCGCGGAGTCCGCGGCACCGGTGCGCCAGCGGCTGTGCACGATCGCGCTCGCCAAGGAGCTGTCGCTGCCGCTGCCCAACCACAAGCTGGAGTCGCTCGCCGCGCACTTCGGCGTCGTCCAGCAGCGCGCGCACAACGCGCTGGACGACGCGCGGGTCCTCGCCGAGGCGTTCCGGCCGAGCCTGCACGCGGCGGCCGAGCGGAACGTCCGGCTGCCGCTCCTGGAGTGCCGGCCGCTGACGGAGTGGGCCTCGTCACCGGCGCAGCCCCGGATCGGCCACCAGGGCTCGTACGGGGGATCGGCGTCGTACCGCATGAACGGCTGGCGCCCCTCACGGAAGCGCCCGGCCTGCCCGTATCCGAACCCCGGGCGGTACGAGACGGACCGGCCGCTCAAGCAGGGCATGCGGGTGGCGTTCTCCGGCGACACCTCCGTCGACCGCGAGCTCCTGGAGGACCGCACGGTCGAGGCCGGGCTCCACGTCGCCACGAGCGTCTCCCGGCTGACGAGCCTGCTCGTCACGAACGACCCCGACGCGCACACCTCCAAGACGCTCAAGGCGAAGTCGTTCGGGACGCCGGTCGTCGACGAGGCGGCCTACACCCAGTTGCTGCGGGACGTGGCCCCGGCAGACGGGTGACGCGCGGGGCCGGGTGGGCGTGGCTCGCTGCGCCCGCCCGCCGGTCGCTCCACCCTGTGGCGCATGGCACGTTGTGAGGTCTGCGGAAACGATTACGGCATGTCCTTCGAGGTTCATGCCCAGGGTGCGGTTCACGTCTTCGACTGCTTCTCGTGCGCCATCCACCGCATGGCGCCCATCTGTGAGCACTGCCGTGTCCAGATCATCGGACAGGGCGTCGAGGTCGAGGGCAGCTGGTTCTGCGGCGCCCACTGCGCCCGCGCGGAGGGAAAGGTGGGCATCGTCGACAGGGTATGAGGAAACGATCCTGGGCCGGTCCGCCCCCGGCGGGCCGAACCCCGCCGCGTGCACCCCATGACCCCGGTTGTACCGTCATGGGGTGTACCGCTTCCTGTTGTCCCGGCAGTGGGTGATCCTCACCCTCATCGTCCTCGCCCTCATCCCCACGATGATCGAGCTGGGCTTCTGGCAGTTCCACCGGCACGAACGCCGCGTGGCCCAGAACGCCCTGATCGCGGACAACCTCAAGGCGAAGCCGGTCCCGGTCGAGGAGCTCACCTCCCCCGGCCACACCGTCCCGCGCGCCGACTACTGGCGGCAGGCCACCGCCACCGGCACCTTCGACACCGCCCACGAGGTGGTCGTCCGCCGCCGCACCAACGCCGACGACCGGATCGGCGTACTCGTCCTGACCCCGCTCGTCCTGCGGGACGGCCGGGTCGTCCTGGTCAACCGCGGCTGGGTGCCCGCCGCCGCCGAGCAGAGCGCCTACCCGGTGGTGCCGCCCGCCCCCAAGGGCGAGGTCACCGTCACCGGCCGGCTCAAGGCGGACGAGACGACCGGCGCGAGCGGCATCAAGGACCTGAAGGGCCTGCCGGACCGCCAGGTGATGCTGATCAACAGCGAGCAGCAGGCCGCGCTCATCGGCCGGGAGGTCCTCGGCGGCTACCTCGAACAGATCGCCCCCGAGCCGCCGGGGAACAGCCCCGAACTGATCCCGGAGCCCGACCACGACTCGATCGGCGCGCACATGGCGTACGCCGTGCAGTGGTGGCTCTTCACCGCCGGGGTGCCCGTCGGGTGGGTGATCCTCGTACGCCGCGAGAAGCGCGACCAGGAGGCCGCCGCCCGCGGAGAAACCGCCGGGAGCGGATCCGGGGACGGGTCCGGGGACGGCGAAGGAGGCGCATCCGGCGCCCCGGAGACCCCTGCCGGCGACACGACTGCGGTCCAGGCCACCCCGTCCCTCTGATTGACGGCCACCGCTTCCGGGAACAGCCCAAAGCGTGACGCAACGTATCGACGACTACGCCCTCATCGGCGATCTCCAGACCGCCGCGCTCGTCGGCCGTGACGGGTCGATCGACTGGCTGTGTCTGCCCCGCTTCGACTCGGCCGCCTGCTTCGCCGCGCTGCTCGGCGACGAGAACAACGGCCACTGGCGCATCGCGCCCAAGGGCGCCACGGTCTGCACGACGCGCCGCTATATCGAGGACTCCCTCGTCCTGGAGACCTACTGGACGACCCGCACCGGCACCGTCAAGGTCGTCGACTTCATGCCCCAGCGGGACAAGTCACCCGACGTCATGCGGATCGTGGAAGGCGTCAGCGGCACCGTCGAGATGAGCTCCGCCCTGCGGCTGCGCTTCGACTACGGCTCGATCGTGCCCTGGGTGCGCCGCTCCGAAGGCCACCGCGTCGCGGTCGCCGGGCCCGACGCCGTCTGGCTGCGCAGCGAGCCGCCCGTGAAGACCTGGGGCCAGCAGTTCGCCACCTGCTCCTCCTTCACCGTCGCCGCCCGCGAGAAGGTCGCCTTCGTGCTGACCTGGCACCCCTCCCACGAGCCGCGCCCCGACCTCGTCGACCCCTTCGAGGCCCTGGAGCTCTCCCTCGCCGACTGGCGGGAGTGGTCGGCCCGCTGCACCTACCAAGGCCCCCACCGCGAGGCCGTGCTGCGCTCCCTGATCACTCTCAAGGCCCTCACCTACGCCCCGACCGGCGGGATCGTCGCCGCCCCCACCACCTCGCTGCCGGAGGAACTCGGAGGCGTACGGAACTGGGACTACCGCGCGTGCTGGCTGCGCGACTCCTCCCTCACCCTCGGCGCGCTGCTCGCCGCCGGATACGTCGAGGAGGCGGCCGCCTGGCGGGACTGGCTGCTGCGCTCGGTCGCGGGCGACCCGGCCGACCTCCAGATCATGTACGGCCCCGCCGGGGAGCGCCGGCTGCCCGAGACGACGCTGCCGTGGCTGCGCGGCTACGCCGACTCGGCGCCCGTACGGACCGGGAACGCGGCCGTGGAGCAGTTCCAGCTCGACGTGTACGGCGAGGTCATGGACTCGCTCAACCGCGCGCGCGAGGCCGGGATCCCGGCCCAGCGGCACGCCTGGAACCTCCAGCTGAGCCTGCTCGGCTTCCTGGAGTCGACCTGGCGGAACCCCGACGAGGGGCTGTGGGAGGTGCGCGGGCCGCGCCGCCACTTCACCCACTCGAAGGTGATGGCCTGGGTGGCCGCCGACCGGGCGGTGCGCACCCTTGAGGCGGACCCCTCGCTGCCGGGCGACCCGGCGCGGTGGCGGGCGATGCGCGACGAGATCCACGCCGAGGTGTGCGCCAAGGGGTACGACCCCGTCCGGAACACCTTCACCCAGTCGTACGGCTCCCGGGAGCTGGACGCCGCCACCCTGCTCATCCCGCAGGTCGGCTTCCTGCCGCCGGACGACCCCCGGGTGGTCGGGACGGTGGACGCGGTGCAGGAGGAGCTGCTGCACGGCGGGTTCCTGCGCCGGTACAGCACGGACTCCGGAGCGGTGGACGGGCTCCCCGGGCAGGAGGGGACCTTCCTCGTCTGCTCGTTCTGGCTGGCGGACGCGCTGCGGCTGACCGGCAGGACCGAGGAGGCACGCCGGCTCTTCGACCGGCTCGTCGCCCTCCGCAACGACGTGGGGCTCCTCGCGGAGGAGTACGACCCGGTGGCCGGCCGCCAGCTCGGGAACTTCCCGCAGGCCTTCAGTCACATCGGGCTCGTGGGCACCGCCTTCGCGCTCGCCGCCGAGGAGGCGGCGGAATAGGTCAGGATGGGTCCATGGATCTTGGACTGAAGGACCGCGTGTACGTGGTGACCGGCGCGACGCGGGGGCTCGGCAGGGCCTCGGCGGAGGCGCTGCTCGCCGAGGGCGCGAAGGTACTGATCACCGGGCGCGAGGAGAAGACGGTCGCCGAGGCCGTCGCCGAGCTGGGCGGGGAGGGGTCCGGGGTCGCCGGGACCGCCGCCGACAACGCCGACCCGGGCACCCCCGACCGGCTGATCGCCGAGGCCCGGGCGCGCTTCGGCGGCTTCGACGGCATCCTGATCAGCGTCGGCGGCCCGGCGCCCGGCTTCGCGGCCGACAACACCGACGAGCAGTGGGCGGCCGCCTTCGACACCGTCTTCCTCGGGGCCGTACGGCTGGCCCGCGCGGCGGCCGCGACGCTCACCGAAGGCGGGGTCATCGGCTTCGTCCTGTCCGGCTCGGTCCACGAGCCGATCCCCGGCCTGACCATCTCCAACGGGCTGCGCCCGGGGCTCGCCGGCTTCGCCAAGTCCCTCTCCAACGACCTGGGCCCGCGCGGGGTCCGGGTCGTGGGGCTGCTGCCGAGCCGGATCGACACGGACCGGGTGCGCTCCCTCGACGCGCTCTCCGGCGACGCGGACGCGGCCCGCGCGGCGAACGAGGCCACGATCCCGCTGCGCCGCTACGGCACTCCGGAGGAGTTCGGGCGGACGGCGGCCTTCCTGCTGTCGCCGGCCGCCTCGTACCTGACGGGGCTGATGATCCCGGTGGACGGCGGCGCGCGCGGCGGCTTCTGAGCCGTGCTCAGCTGACCCTGCGGGCCCGGTGCTTCACGGCCCGCAGGCGGGCCTCCGTCGGCAGCGCGGGCAGCCCCGCGGACGTGCGGGCGTGCGCCAGGGCCTCGGTGCCGAGGATGCTCAGGGCCTCCCCCGGGGCCGCGTACGGCTCCAGGAGGAGCGCGACGCGGGTGCGGGGGGCGGCACGGCGGCCCGTGAGGGAGACCTTGGCCCGGGCCACGCCGTCCTGAGCCGTGGCCTCCGCCTCCAGGACGGCCTCCAGGGCCCGGCCGCGCAGGATCGCCGCCTCGCCGTCGCCGGTGTCGACGAGGACCTCGCGGAGCCGGGCCCGCCGGAACTGGACGAGCAGCCACCACAGGGCGAGCAGGACGATGATCCCGAGGGCCGCAATGACCACGGGCCACCACCAGCCCTCGTCGCGCCACCGCTGCCGGTCGGCGGCGGAGAGCAGGACGTCGTCGGGGCCCGACCAGGGCCACCAGGACGGCACGGACAGGTCGAGGGCGGCGGCGAGGACGGCGCCGCCGCCGAGGACGAGGAGCAGCCCGGCGAGGCCGAGCAGGACGCGGTTGACGCGCCGGAGGACGACCGTCACCGGGTCACCCCTTCCTGGGCGGTCGGGTCACCCGTACGGTCAGCGCGGGCGGATGGGCGAGGCCGAGTTCGTCGACGCCGGTGGCGAGGGCGGTCTCCACGTCGGTGCGGACCTCTTCGAGCGCCCGGAAGTGCGAGACCGCCCGGACGCCCACCTTGGCGCGGCCGACGCGGACCCGGACGGACTGGATGCCGGAGACCTCCATGGCGCGGTCGCGCAGGGCGAGGGCGGCGGCCTCCCGGTCGAGCCCGGCCCGTACGTCGGCGTGCCGGCGGCGCATGGGGAGGACGGCGCGCAGTCCGGGGGTGGCGGCCAGGATCAGCAGCCAGACGCCGATGACGACGGCGAGGACGGCGCCGATGACGACGGCGGCGTTGTCGAGCGGCCGGCTCGCGAGCCCGTCGGCGAGCTCGCGCCGCCAGGCCATGGCGGAGCGGTCGGCCCGGACGGCCGCCACGTCGTACAGCAGCAGCCCGGCCGCGCCGAGGACGACGGCCGCGAGGACGGCGGCGGGGATCCGCCGGACCGCCCAGAAGCGGCGTACGGGGGGTCCGGTGGCGTCGTCGGCGAGGACGGGAACGGAGTCGGAGGGCGGCCCTGCCGCATCGGCCTGGCCGGGGGGCGGAGCCGGGTGGTCCGGGGCCGAGGGGTCCGGGGCCGAGGGGTCCGTAGCCGGGGTGGTGGTCATGAGAGGCGGCCCCTCGGGGTGCTCTGGTGTGTGTACGGCGAGTGGAGGCGTTCGACGTGGACGCCGACCTCGTGGACCTCCATGCCCACGAGGTCCTCCACGCGGCTGCGGACCCGGCCCCGGACGGCCCCGCACTGGCGGCCGACGTCGGAGGGGTAGGCGAGTTCGAGGCTCACCGAGACCCGGGCGACGTCCCGGTGGACGACGACCGAGGCGTGCGGCGCCGAGCCGCCCTCGGGGACGGCGTCCAGCGCCTCCCGCGCGGCCTGCGAGGCGATCTTCGCGACGACCCGGTCGGCGATCGAGGTCGCCCCGCGGTCACGTACCGGGTCCGCTGCCACCCCGGGTCACCGCCGCCGGTCGCCGCGCTCGCGGCCCCGGAACAGATCGCCGGGTTCGAGGTCGCCGTCGAGGAAGCGTCCGGCCGCGAAGCCGATCGCGCCCAAGGCCGCGACCAGCAGAAACGCCCCGAAGCCGCCGAAGTACCCGGCGAAGCCGAGGGCCATGCCGGCCACCAGGCCGACCACCGCCATGCTCATTCCTGTCCCCTTTCGAGGCCTGTTCGACCCGCGCGGCCGTGCGACCCGCGAGGCCTGCTACTGGAGCCTCTGCTCCGGTTCGTCCTCCTCCTCGTCCGGGAGCTTCACGTCGCTGACCGCGATGTTGACCTCGACGACTTCGAGGCCGGTCATCCGCTCCACGGCGGTGATCACGTTCTCCCGGACGTCGCCGGCGACGTCGGCGATGGAGACGCCGTAGTCGACGACGATCTCCAGGTCGAGCGCGGTCTGTACCTCGCCGACCTCGGCCTTCACGCCCCGGGTGGCGTTCGCCTTGCCGCCGCCTCCGCCGGGTACGCGGTCGCGTACGGCGCCGAACGTGCGGGAGAGGCCGCTGCCCATGGCGTGGACGCCGACGACATCGCGTGCGGCGAGGCCGGCGATCTTCTCCACGACGCCGTCGGCGATCGTGGTCCGGCCCCGGGAGGCCGCGGCGCCACCGCCGCGTTTGGTCACGGAGGTGCGGCGCGGTTCGTCGGCCGTGGTGCCACCGGAGTGCGTGCTGTCCGTCATTAGATTTCGCCCCTTCTGGGATATTTCGGGGTTCTTTGCCCACACTAAGGGCGGCTGCCCGGTCCCGCCCCGGGGATACGGCAGGCTGGGGCAATGACGACGGCTGAAGGTTGGACGGCGGCGGTACGGGCCCGGCTCGCTCCGGGCAGGCTGCTGCCGCTCGGGGCACCGGAGGACGGGGCCTGGATCACGGAGCGCGCGGCGCGGACGGTCCTCGACGGGGCAGCGGCGGCGGTACGGGGAGCGGTGCCGGGCGAGCTCCGCATCGGGCCCGGCACGGAGGCCGTCCCGGACACGGGAACGGACGCCGGGCCTGCGGAGGGTGCGCTGCGGATCTCGGTGGGCTTCGGGGCAATCGCGGGGCATCCGCTTCCGGAGCTCGCCGCCGAGCTGCGCGCGGCCCTGCTCGCGGCGGCGGAGGACGGGCTCGGCCTGGTGGTGGCGGCCGTGGACCTGCGGGTGACGGAGCTGCTCGACGCGGCGCCGGAGAATTCGGAGCCGACCACTCCCCCACCCGGGCGTCCCTCGCCCGCGACGGACGATCCCGCCGCGCTGGCGGCGCTGCGCGTCGAGGGCGTGGCGGGCGTGACGGACGCGCTGGGCCCGCCGGTCCGGCGGGGCTCCGACGGGGTGCGGGTCGAGCTGGCGGTGACGGCGGGCCATCGCCCCCTGGACGTGGCGCGTGCCGCACGGAACGCCGTGACCGCCGTCGCCCCGGAGGCGACGGCGGTCACGGTAGTCGTATCGGAACTGCGGTAGGGACCGCCGCGGGAAGCGTCAGTCGCCGAGGCCCGCGAGGTCGCGCAGACGGCGGGCCTGGGCGGCGCGCTCGGCGACGCGCTGCTCTTCGTACGAGCGGCCGGCGGCAGCCTGGAGGAGCGCCTTGGTCTCGTTGACCGCGGCGCGCGGCGCGGCGAGCAGGGCGGCGCTCAGGTCCCGTACCGTCGCGTCGAGTTCTTCCGCGGGCACGGAGATGTTGGCGAGACCGATGCGCTCGGCCTCCTCCGCGTGGACGAAGCGGCCGGTGGCGCAGATCTCCAGCGCGCGGGCGTAGCCGACGAGCGAGACGAGCGGGTGCGTCCCGGTCAGGTCCGGGACGAGACCCAGGCTGGTCTCGCGCATGGCGAACTGCACGTCCTCGGCGACGACCCGCAGGTCGCACGCGAGGGCGAGCTGGAAGCCCGCGCCGATGGCGTGGCCCTGGACGGCCGCGATCGACACGAGATCGCTACGGCGCCACCAGGTGAACGCCTCCTGGTACTCGGCGATCTCCGCGTCGAGGTCCGCTTCGGAACCGCGCGCGAGATCGAGGAAGGACGGCTCTCCGTCGAAGCCCTCGGGCGTGAACGCCTGCCGGTCGAGCCCTGCGGAGAAGGACTTTCCCTCTCCGCGCAGGACCACGACCCGCACGCTGCCGGGCAACGACCGACCGGCTTCTGTCAACGCCCGCCACAGAGCGGGAGACTGAGCGTTGCGCTTCGCCGGGTTGGTCAGGGTCACCGTGGCAACGGCGTCCTCGACGGTGAGCCGTACACCGTCCTTGTCGAATACGAGCTCAGAGTCGTCGAGCGAAGTCATGGGGCGCCTCCGGTTCCGGTGCAGCACTTGCGTCGATGCTAAGTGACTGCACAGTAACCACCTGGCCGACCGTGAGGTCGACCGGGTGGCCACCGAGAGACCCGGTGGCCGGTAGAGCCGCCCCGATGACTCAGACCGAGGCTGCCTTCTTGCCCCGTGTCGCTCCGCCGCGTCCGCGCAGCGTGACTCCGGACTCGCTCAGCATCCGGTGGACGAATCCGTAGGAGCGGCCGGTTTCCTCGGCCAGCGCCCGGATGCTCGCACCGGAGTCGTACTTCTTCTTCAGGTCTGCCGCGAGCTTGTCGCGCGCGGCGCCGGTCACCCGGCTGCCCTTCTTCAGAGTCTCGGCCACCCGTGCCTCCTCATGGGAAGTGCGCTCTGGACTTCTCATGATCACCCCTCCCCGGCGTCCTGGCCACCCATTCGACAAGGTCCGTGCCGCCGGGTTGCGGGAGGAGCACGTCCCCGCCACGAGCGGAATCACATATTCCGCACCGAGGGAAAGCGGACCCCGCGCCGCCCGGCGCGGGAAGTGCCAGGTCAAGGCCGCAGGGGGAACACACGTACGGCGCGGGTCTGCCGGAAGGATTCGGCAGAGCACCGCGCCGGGGTGTACGAGACGCCCTCACTCAGATGAAGGATCACCCATGAGCCGAATGATCCAGCCCTGAATGATCACTTCGGGCCCCGGGGCACGCCGTCGGGCGCTTCCGGAGCTCCGGGCAGGGTCAGGCCAGGGCCACGAGGTCCGCGTAGTCCGCGCCCCACAGGTCCTCGACGCCGTCCGGGAGCAGGATGATCCGCTCCGGGTCGAGCGCCTCGACCGCGCCCTCGTCGTGGGTGACGAGGACGACCGCGCCCTTGTACGTCCGCAGGGCGCCGAGGATCTCCTCGCGGCTGGCGGGGTCGAGGTTGTTGGTCGGCTCGTCGAGGAGCAGCACGTTGGCCGAGGAGACGACGAGGGTCGCGAGCGCGAGACGGGTCTTCTCGCCGCCGGAGAGCACCCCGGCCGGCTTGTCGACGTCGTCGCCGGAGAAGAGGAAGGAACCGAGCGTCTTGCGGACGTCGACGAGGTCGAGGTCGGGCGCGGCCGAGCGCATGTTCTCCAGGACGGTCCGCTCGGGGTCGAGCGTCTCGTGCTCCTGGGCGTAGTAGCCGAGCTTCAGGCCGTGGCCGGGGGTGACCTGGCCCGTGTCGGGGGTCTCGACACCGCCGAGGAGGCGCAGCAGGGTCGTCTTGCCCGCGCCGTTGAGGCCGAGGATGACGACGCGGGAGCCCTTGTCGATGGCGAGGTCCACGTCGGTGAAGATCTCGAGCGAGCCGTAGGACTTGGAGAGCCCCTCGGCGGTCAGCGGGGTCTTGCCGCAGGGCGCGGGGTCCGGGAAGCGGAGCTTGGCGACCTTGTCGGAGACGCGCACGGCATCCAGACCGGAGAGCAGGCGCTCGGCGCGCTTGGCCATGTTCTGCGCGGCGACGGTCTTGGTGGCCTTGGCGCGCATCTTGTCGGCCTGCGAGTTGAGGGCGGCGGCCTTCTTCTCGGCGTTCTGGCGCTCGCGCTTGCGGCGCTTCTCGTCGGCCTCGCGCTGCTGCTGGTAGAGCTTCCAGCCCATGTTGTAGACGTCGATCGTGGAGCGGTTGGCGTCCAGGTAGAAGACCTTGTTCACGACGGTCTCGACGAGGTCGACGTCGTGGGAGATGACGATGAAGCCACCGCGGTAGGTCTTCAGGTAGTCGCGCAGCCAGATGATGGAGTCGGCGTCGAGGTGGTTGGTCGGCTCGTCGAGGAGCAGCGTGTCGGCGTCCGAGAAGAGGATCCGGGCGAGCTCGACGCGGCGGCGCTGACCACCGGAGAGGGTGTGCAGCGGCTGGCCCATGACCCGGTCGGGGAGGCCGAGGGCGGCGGCGATGGTGGAGGCCTCGGCCTCGGCCGCGTAACCGCCCTTGGTCAGGAACTCGGTCTCCTGGCGCTCGTACTGCCGCATGGCCTTGTCGCGGGTGCCGCCGCTGCCGGTCGCGATGCGCTCCTCGTTCGCCCGCATCTTCTTGAGGAGGGTGTCGAGGCCGCGGGCGGAGAGGATGCGGTCGCGGGCCAGGACGTCGAGGTCACCGGTGCGCGGGTCCTGCGGGAGGTAGCCGACCTCGCCGGAGCGGGCGATGGCACCGGCGGCCGGCTGGCCCTCGCCCGCGAGGCACTTGGTGAGGGTGGTCTTGCCCGCTCCGTTGCGGCCGACGAGGCCGATGCGGTCGCCCTTGGCGACGCGGAAGGAAGCGGACTCGATGAGGACGCGGGCGCCGGCGCGCAGCTCGATGCCGGTGGCGGTGATCACGGACAGACTCCAGGGCGGTGGGAAACGGCGGAAGGACTGCTGCTGACGGGCTTCGACGCCGCTAATGCACGGGGAGAGTGGCCATACGGCCAGTCTAACGGGCTCCTGCAACTGGTTTTCGGCCATGTGGGTGTCTTCTGGCGAGATCGGAGCTTTCTCACATTTCTCAAGATCTCTGCCATATCTCACAAAAGGGGCGAGTGGTGAGAGATCGTTCGATACTCGGCGCAGGGCGGCGGCCACTGCCGCGGCAGTGACGCGGAGGGTGGTGGACCGTGCAGTTCGACGACGACGCCGACCTGGACACCTCGGAGGTCAAGGACGTCCGGAGCAGTCGCGTCCCGGGCGGCAGAGCGACGGTCGGCGGCGGCATCATCGGCCTCATCGCGCTGATCCTGGGCGTGATCTTCGGGGTCGGCCCCGAGCAGCTCGGGCTCTCCGACGGCGGCGACGAGCCGGTCGCGACCTCCTCCTCCGCGACCCAGGTGAACCAGACCTGCAAGAAGGGCTCGGACGCCAACACCCGCGAGGACTGCCGGATCGTCGCCGTCGTCAACAGCGTCCAGGACTTCTGGCGGAGCGAGTACGCGCGGCGGGGCGGGACCTACGGGAACGCCCCCACCGTGATGTTCTCCCAGCGGGTCGGGACCGCGTGCGGCTCGGCGACCTCGGCCGTCGGGCCGTTCTACTGCCCCGGGGACCACCAGGTCTATCTGGACCTGGGCTTCTTCGACGAACTGCGGACGAAGTTCGGGTCGAGCGGCGGACCCTTCGCCCAGGCGTACGTGGTGGCGCACGAATACGGCCACCACATCCAGAACCTGATGGGGACCCTCGGCCGCGCCCAGGACGGCCGGACCGGCGCGAACTCCAACGCCGTCAGGGTCGAGCTCCAGGCCGACTGCTACGCCGGGGTGTGGGCCCGGCACGCGACGACCGCCCCCGACGAGAAGACGGGCCGGCCGCTGCTGACCCGGCTCACGGACGAGGACATCCGGGACGGTCTCGACGCGGCGGCCGCGGTGGGCGACGACCGCATCCAGGAGAGGTTCCAGGGCCGGGTGACCCCGGAGAACTGGACGCACGGCTCGGCGGCGCAGCGGCAGCAGTGGTTCTACCAGGGCTACAAGACCGGCGACATGGCCCAGTGCAACACCTTCCGCTGAGTTGTCGGCGGGGGCTGAGAGACTGAGATCCAGGTCACATTCGGCTGCATCGAGAGGAAGTGATCGGGATGGCTGAGGCACCCCACATCTGTCCGACGCTGACGTACCAGGACGCGAAGGGCGCGATCAAGCTGCTCACCGAGGGCTTCGGCTTCACGGCGAACGCGGTGTACGAGGGCGAGGACGGGCTGGTCGCGCATGCCGAGCTCGCGTACGGGAACGGCATGGTGATGCTCGGCAGCAAGGGCACGGGCAGCGAGTTCGACAAGCTGATGGCCGGCGGGGGCCCGGTGGGCGTCTTCGTGCACGTGGACGACGTCGACGAGCACCACGCGCGGGCCGTCGCCCACGGCGTCGAGATCGTCCTGCCGCCCACGGACCAGGAGTACGGCTCGCGGGACTACACGGCACGGGACGCCGAGGGCAACATCTGGAGCTTCGGGACCTACACGCCCGGCGCCGGGGAGTAGCCGGGCGCCGGGCGGGGTCGTCCGAGCGGCTCAGGCGCCGCCGGTGTGGACCTGGAAGGCGGCCCTGCGGACCGCCTTGGACAGGGCCGGGTCCGGGTGGGCCGCGGCCAGGGCGACCAGGACCTGGACGGTCCGCGGGTGGCCGACGGCCCTGACCTCGTCGAGCAGCGCGGGGACGGTGCCCTGGACGGCGGATTCGAGGTGGCGGACGAGCAGCTCGCTCTCGCCGTGGTCGGCGACGGCCGCCGCCGTGTCGACCCAGAGCCAGGTGGCCTCCTCGCGGGTGAGGACCTCCTGCGCGTCGTCGGGGTCGGCACCCTCGTACTCCGCGAGCCACAGCAGCGCGTACGGACGCAGGGACGGCTCGGCGACGGTGGCGCGGACCTCGGCCTCGGCGGGGGCTCCGACGACCCGGAGCGCCTCGAAGGCGAGGCCGCGCAGGAGGGCGTCCTCGCCGCGGGCGACGGCGAGGAGTTCGGCCACGGCGCTGGAGAGCGTGCGGGCCGCGAGCCAGGCGCGGTACTCGGCGCGGGCCGGCCCCGGGGTGAGCCGGGCGCAGCCGCGGAGCATGTCCTCGGCGGACTGCTCGATGTTGCCCGCGGGGCTCTGCGCGGCGACGCAGATCTGCTCCAGCTTGACCCAGACCGCCCAGTTGCCGAGGGGTGTCAGGGTGGCGTGCCGGGCGTCCGCGCCGGGGTCGAGGGTGAGCGCGCCGACGGCCGCCAGGCCTTCGAGCGCCCAGTCGAGGAGGGCCGGGAGCCCGTCCGTGCCGGGGGTGTCCTGCGGCTCGTGGGCGGTGGTCGCCGCCTCGGGGCCGGTGGTCGGCTGCTCCGGGGTCTGCTCGGTCGCCGGGACCTCGCAGCGCTCCTCGCGGAGCTCCTCGACGCGCTGGCCGAGGAGGTCGAGGAGGGCCGGGACGAGGACCGGGCCCTGGGAGAGCTGGAGCAGGGAGAGCACCTGCGGGACGGCCTCGACGACCTCGGCGACGGCGCTCGGCGCGACGCCCTCGGGCGCCGGGTGGACCAGTGACCAGGCGTCGAAGAGGGCGACCCAGCCGCGCAGGACGGCGGAGTCGTCCCGGTCCCAGGCGTGCAGCCGCCAGCCGGGGCGGGCGGTGTCGCCGTGGAGCTCGACGAGCCCCGCGAGCCGGGCGCGGTCCCAGCCGGCCCGGATCTGGCCGGGCGTCAGGTCCAGCGCGTCCGCGGCGCGTTCCTCGGAGGTGACGGCTGCGGGGCCGGCACGGAGGGCGGCTTCGGGGCCGCGCTCGACGGCGGCCCAGCGGGCGATCCGTACGGCGTCGGCGAGGACGTGCCGGGCCTGGCGGGCGAGTTCCGCGCGGGGCGGAGTGCCCTCGGGCGGCCGCGGCGCCGGCCGGGTGCGCCGGGTCGTCACGGCCCGTCGGGCGGTGGCCAGCGCCCGCGGGCGGACGAGTCGGAGTCTGGAGTTGCGCGCCAATGGTTCATCGGGCTTTCGAGACGTCACGGGGGCAGTCTTCCCGCTGACGGCCCGAAAGCCCAATCGGAATCCGCAGCCCCGTCAGAACGGCCGCTTGAGCGGGGCGGCGGCGGCCGTCAGAGCAGGGGGGTGAGGAAGCGGCGCAGGGCCTCCTCGTAGCGGACGGGGTCGGCGTTCCACATCGCCGCGTGCGGGGCGTGCCGGACCGTGTGGAGGGTGACGAGATCGGGGCGGCGGGCGGCGAGCTCGACGGACGGTTCCCAGGGGGCGATCGTGTCGTCGGGTCCGTGGAAGAGGAGGACCGGGACGCGGAGGGCGCCCGGTTCGGAGGCGGCCTGGAGCCGGTCCCCGTGCGGGCCCGTCCGGCCCTGGGCGGCGCGGACGGCGAGCGGGAGCAGGGGGCCGGGGACGTGGTGGGCCGCGGCGAGGTTGCGGAGGGTGGCCTCCCAGTCCAGGACCGGGGAGTCGAGGACGAGGCCGCCGATCCGGTCGCGTACGCCCGACTCGGCGGCGGCGCGCAGGGCCATCGCGGCGCCGGTCCCCCAGCCGTGCAGGACGACCTTGGTGGCACCGCGGCGGACGGCGTAGCGGATGGCGGCGTCGACGTCCCGCCACTCGGAGTCGCCGAGGTGGGCGAGACCGTCCGGGGAGGCGGGCGCTCCCTCGTCGCCGCGGTAGGTGGGGACGAGGACCGGAATCTTGCGCCGGTTGAAGAAGGGGACGAGGTTCAGGGGGTGCTCGCGGGTGGTGCCGAGGCCGTGCAGCGCGATCACCCACGTGGTGCGGGGGGCGGCCACGAGCCAGCCGGGCAGGGGGCCGAGCTCGCCGGGGATCTCGACGTCCTCGTGGGCGAGCCCGAGGGCGCTGATCGGGGTGCCCCGGTGGAGCTGGGGGGTGAGGCGGACGTGGACGCCGGGGCCGAGGACGCCGAGCTCGACCCGTTCGAGGCGGCGGACGACGGAGTCTGCGGTGTGGGGGACCCGGTCGAGGACGGGGCCGAGGACGGCGTGGAGGCCGGGGGCCTCCATTCCGTACGTGCCGGGGCGCAGCGAGGCGAGGCTGCGGGTGAGGGTGATCCGTTCGGGTCCCGTGGCGTGCACGGTGAGTCTGGGGTCTCCCGGGAGTGGTCGTCCGGACGGCACCCTGAGGGCGACGTCGCTGGCGTACCGGCCGGCCGCTATCGCGGCCGCACCGACACCGATCAGGGTGGTGACGGCCGCTGCCGTCGCTGTAGCCGGGCGCACGCTCCCAGTGTCGGCAGGTCCCGGGCGGCCTGCCACCGGGCGGACCCGGGCGGGGGTGTCGCCGCAGCTCCGTGGGGATGCCGTGGGGGTGGAGCCGTGGGGTGTGCGGCCGTGGGAGTCGTCGCCGGGCCCGGGCACCCCCTGGGGAGTGACATGGGTCTCCTCGGCGGGGTCCCCCGGTCGGATGGTCCGGTCCAGGGAGCGGAACGGGGCGGCGGGGGACGAACCGGGCCGGGTCTCCTGTGGCCCCTGAGGGCCCGGATTACCCGGGGTCGCAGGGTGACCGCATCGTGGACGCGCACCTCGGCGGGGGGCTAAGCGGAATCCCTTGACACCGGATGGAGACACCACGTCGCCCGCCCCAGTTCACCTTCCGTTCACTCAGGTTGCCTACGTTCGTCGAGCCACTGACGTCAAACGATTGCCTGGGTAAATGGAACACATCACGCTGCTGCTCGCCATTGTGGTCGTGACAGCTCTCGTGTTCGATTTCACGAACGGTTTCCACGACACCGCCAACGCGATGGCCACGACCATCTCGACCGGTGCACTGAAGCCCAAGACGGCGGTGGCCATGTCCGCCGTGCTGAACCTCGTCGGCGCGTTCCTGTCCGTGGAGGTCGCCAAGACGATCTCCGGCGGGATCATCAACGAAGAGGGCATTCGTACAGAAGTGATCTTCGCGGCGCTCGTGGGCGCCATCCTGTGGAACCTGCTGACCTGGCTCCTGGGCCTGCCGTCCAGCTCCTCCCACGCCCTCTTCGGCGGCCTCATCGGCGCCGCGGTCATGTCGGCCGGCTGGTCCGCGGTCAACGGCCCCACCATCGTCACCAAGGTCCTCATCCCCGCCGTCGCCGCGCCGCTCGTCGCCGGCCTCGCCGCGATGCTGGCCACCCGGCTGACGTACAAGATCGGCGCCAACACCGACACGAAGCACACCGCCAAGGGCTACCGGGTCGGCCAGATCGCCTCCGCCGGTCTCGTCTCCCTCGCCCACGGCACCAACGACGCCCAGAAGACGATGGGCATCATCACCCTCGCCCTGGTCACCCAGGGTGTCGTCGCCCCCGGCTCCAACCCGCCCCTCTGGGTCATCGTCGCCGCGGGCGTCGCGATCGCGCTGGGCACGTACCTCGGCGGCTGGCGCATCATCCGCACCATGGGCAAGGGCCTGACCGACCTCCAGCCGCAGCAGGGCTTCGCCGCCCAGACCAGCGCCGCCACGGTCATCCTCGCCTCCTCGCACCTCGGCTTCTCCCTCTCCACCACCCAGTCCTGCTCGGGTGCCGTGATGGGTGCGGGCCTCGGCCGCAAGGGCGGTGTCGTCCGCTGGTCGACCGCCACCCGGATGTTCGTCGCCTGGGGTCTGACCCTGCCCGCCGCCGCCGTCGTCGGCGCCGGTGCCGAGTTCCTCACCAAGCAGGGCCCCTGGGGCATCGCCGCCGTCGCGGTCCTCCTGGTCTCCGGCTCGGGCGTCATCTGGTCGCTGTCCCGCCGCAAGCCGGTCGACCACAACAACGTCACCGACGACGACATCGACGGCGACTCCGAGCCCGCGGGCGTCGTGACCACCGCCATCGCGGCCGTCACCCCGCCGCCGGCCGGCTCCGTCGCCGCCGTCGCGGACGAGGACCTCAAGACCACCATCCCGTCGCCGGTTCCCACGGACCCGGCCGCTCCCCCGGCCCCCGCCGCAGCGGTGTAAGGAACCAACGACATGAAGATCGACTGGGCAGCTCTCGGCTCCGTCTTCGGAGTCAGCCTCGTGGCGACCGTCGCCCTCGTGGGCCTCTTCACCCTCGGCATCATCGGCCTCTCCAAGCAGGAGCAGGCCGCCGCCCAGGGCGGCTCGGCCACGATGGCCCGGACCGGCGCCTACGCCTGCTTCGCCCTGTGCGTCGCGGCCGTGGCGTACGGCATCTATCTGATCGTCGTCTGACGGTCCACTTTCACGCCTCGGTACGGCGGCCGGGCGGTCCGCACCTTCGGGTGCGGGCCGCCCGGCCGCCGTGTGCGTGGTCCGTGTTTGTGGTGCTTCGCACAGTGACCTGCCGCAGGTCAAGGGTGAGTTGACGGGTGTTCGCGGGCCGTGGTGGACTGCCGAGGCCATTACGGCGGCAGCAGAGGAAGTCCGGTGCGAATCCGGCGCGGTCCCGCCACTGTGACCGGATCCCACGGGTCCGGGAGTCAGGAACTCTCGCCGCCGGTCACGTCGATCCAGGGCGCGGACCCTGAGTGAGGACCTGCGCCATGCCCGGCCGCATCAGAACCAGCCGTCTTTCCCCGGACGGCTTCGCCTACGGCGCGGCCCTCGGGCTCGCCGTCGACCGGCTCGTCGGCGATCCCCGCCGCGGACACCCCGTCGCCGCCTTCGGCCGGGCGGCCGCCGCGGTCGAGGCGCGCCTCCACCACGACCACCGCGGCTGGGGCGCCCTGCACACCGCCGTCTGCGCCGGCTCCACCGCCGCCCTCGGGGCGCTCGCCGCCCGGGCCGTCCGGGACCGGCCGGCGGCCGCCGTGGCGCTGACCGCCGCCTCCGTCTGGGCCGTCGTCGGGGGTACGACCCTGGGCCGCGAGGCCCGCGCGATCGGCGGGGCGCTCGCCGTCGGGGACCTGGAGGTCGCCCGGGAGCGGCTCCCCCACCTGTGCGGGCGCGACCCGCAGTCCCTGGACGGTCCCGCGATGGCCCGCGCGGTCGTCGAGTCCGTCGCCGAGAACACCTCCGACGCCGTCGTCGGCGCCCTCTTCTGGGGCGCCGTCGCGGGCGTGCCGGGCCTCGTCGCCTTCCGGGCCGTCAACACCCTCGACGCGATGGTCGGCCACAAGTCCCCGCGCCACCGCCGCTTCGGCTGGGCATCGGCCCGCCTCGACGACGTGGCCGGCTGGCCCGGAGCCCGGCTGACGGCCGTGGCCGCGACGCTCGCCGGGGGCGATCCGCGCGGGGCCGTACGGGCCTGGCGGGCGGACGCGGACCGGCATCCGAGCCCCAACGCGGGGCCCGTCGAGGCCTCCTTCGCGGGCGCCCTCGGCGTACGGCTCGGGGGGACCCTCTCGTACGGCGGGCGGGTCGAGCACCGGCCCGTGCTCAACGGGGAAGGGCGGCCCGTCGAGGTCGCCGACATCGACCGGGCGGTCCGGCTGTCACGCCGGGTGACCGCACTGACCCTGGCCGCCTGTGTCGGCGGCCGCATGATCATCGGTGCCGTGAAGAGCGCGAAGCGGAGGAACGCATGAGGGGTGGGGGGCTGCTGGTCGCCGGGACCACGTCCGACGCCGGCAAGAGCGTCGTGACGGCCGGCATCTGCCGCTGGCTGGTCCGCAAGGGCCTGAAGGTGGCGCCGTTCAAGGGACAGAACATGTCCCTCAACTCCTTCGTGACCCGCGAGGGCGCCGAGATCGGGCGGGCCCAGGCCATGCAGGCGCAGGCCGCCCGGGTCGAGCCCACCGCGCTCATGAACCCGGTGCTGCTCAAGCCCGGCAGCGACCGCTCCAGCCAGGTCGTCCTGATGGGCAAGCCTGTGGGCGAGCTCAGCGCCCGTGGCTACCACGGCGGGCGGCAGAAGGAGCTCTTCGAGCCGGTGATGGCCTGCCTGGAGGAGCTCCGCGGCACGTACGACGCCGTGATCTGCGAGGGCGCGGGCAGCCCGGCCGAGATCAACCTGCGGCGCACCGACATCGTGAACATGGGCATCGCGCGGGCCGCGCGGCTGCCCGTGGTCGTGGTCGGCGACATCGACCGGGGCGGGGTCTTCGCCCAGTTCTTCGGGACGACGGCGCTGTTGAGCCCCGAGGACCAGTCGCTCGTCGCCGGATACCTCGTGAACAAGTTCCGGGGTGACGTGACGCTGCTCGAACCCGGCCTCGACATGCTGCACGGGCTGACCGGGCGGCGGACCTTCGGCGTCCTGCCGTACGCGCACGGGCTCGGCATCGACGAGGAGGACGGGCTCCGGGTCTCGATGCGGGGCACCGTCCGCGAGTCCGTCGTCGCGCCGCCGGTCGGCGCCGACGTGCTGCGGGTCGCCGTCTGCGCCGTACCGCTGATGTCGAACTTCACGGACGTCGACGCGCTGGCCGCCGAGCCGGGCGTCGTCGTCCGGTTCGTGGACCGGCCCGAGGAGCTCGTCGACGCCGACCTCGTCGTCGTGCCCGGCACCCGGGGGACGGTGAAGGCGCTCGCGTGGCTGCGGGAGCGGGGGCTCGCGGACGAGCTGGCCCGCCGCGCTGCCGAGGGGCGGCCGGTCCTCGGGATCTGCGGCGGCTTCCAGGCGCTCGGCGAGCGGATCGAGGACGAGGTCGAGTCGAAGGCCGGGACCGTCGACGGGCTCGGGCTGCTGCCCGTACGGGTGCGGTTCGCGCCCGAGAAGACCCTGGCGCGGCCGGTCGGCGAGGCGCTCGGGGAGCGGGTCGAGGGGTACGAGATCCACCACGGCGTCGCCTCCGTCGACGGGGGCGAACCGTTCCTGGACGGCTGCCGGGTCGGCGCCGTGTGGGGCACCCACTGGCACGGCTCGCTGGAGAGCGACGGCTTCCGCCGGGCGTTCCTGCGGGAGGTCGCGGCGGCGGCGGGGCGCCGGTTCGTACCGGCCCCGGACACGTCCTTCGGCACGCTGCGGGAAGAGCAGCTCGACCGGCTCGGCGACCTGATCGAGGAACACGCGGACACGGACGCGCTGCTGCGGCTCATCGAGGAGGGCGCCCCGGCGGGGCTGCCGTTCGTACCGCCGGGTGCGCCGTGACGGGGCGCGAGGGCCTGGGCCGTACCGCGTCCGCGGCCGTCGGGCGGCCCCACCCCCATCAGCTGACCGAACTTGAGGAAAGGACCACCCGATGAGCACCCGGTATCCGTTCACCGCCGTCGTCGGCATGGACGATCTGCGGCTCGCGCTGCTGCTGAACGCGGTGAGTCCGGCGGTGGGCGGTGTGCTCGTCCGGGGCGAGAAGGGGACCGCCAAGTCCACGGCCGTCCGGGCGCTCGCCGATCTGCTGCCGGTGGTGCCGGTGGTGGCGGGCTGCCGGTTCAGCTGCGATCCCGTCTCGCCCGACCCCGGCTGCCCGGACGGGCCGCACGCCGACGCCCCCGGGGCCGAACGCGCCGCGCGGATGGTCGAGTTGCCCGTCGGTGCCTCCGAGGACCGGCTCGTCGGCTCGCTCGACATCGAGAAGGCGCTCTCCGAGGGCGTGAAGGCCTTCGAGCCGGGACTCCTCGCGGCGGCCCACCGGGGCATCCTGTACGTCGACGAGGTCAACCTGCTGAGCGATCACCTGATCGACCACCTGCTCGACGCCGCCGCGATGGGCGCCTCGCACGTCGAGCGCGAGGGCGTCTCCGTACGCCATGCCGCGCGGTTCCTGCTCGTCGGGACGATGAACCCCGAAGAGGGCGAGCTGCGGCCGCAGTTGCTCGACCGGTTCGGGCTGACCGTGGAGGTCGCCGCCTCCCGCGTGCCCGAGCAGCGCGTGGAGGTCGTCCGCCGGCGGCTCGCCTTCGAGGACGACCCGGCCGTGTTCGCCGCCCTCTGGGCGGACGAGGAGACGGCGCTGCGCGACCGGATCGTCGCCGCCCGCACCCTGCTGCCGAAGGTGGTCCTCGGCGACGCCGCGCTGCTCCAGATCGCCGCGACCTGCGCCGCGTTCGAGGTCGACGGCATGCGCGCCGACATCGTCATGGCGCGGGCCGCGACGGCCCTCGCCGCCTGGGCAGGGCGGACGGAGGTCACCTCCGAGGACGTGCGGCAGGCCGCGCTCCTCGCCCTCCCCCACCGCCGTCGGCGCAACCCCTTCGACGCGCCGGGCCTCGACGAGGACAAGCTCGACGAGACCCTGGAGCAGTTCAAGGGCGAGGAGCCGCAGCCGGACCCCGACGAGGACCCCGAGCCGGACGGCCCGGGTGACGGCGGTCCCGGTGACGGCGGTCCCGACGGCGGCGGTCCTGGCGGCGGCATCCCGCCCCAGGGCGAGGGCCCGGCCCCCGAGACCGACGGTGTCCCGGAGGAGACCCCCGCCGAGGCGCCGGCCCCGGCCCCCGCCCCGCAGGCGCAGGGCCCCGGCGCCGGCGAGCGCGCGGCCGTCCAGGCCGCCGAGCCCTTCCGTACGAAGATGCTGAGCGTGCCCGGCCTCGGCCAGGGCGCCGCAGGGCGCCGCTCCCGGGCCCGTACCGAACACGGCCGCACCACCGGAGCCACCCGGCCCCGGGGCGCGCTGACCAAGCTGCACCTCGCGGCGACCGTGCAGGCCGCCGCCCCGCACCAGCGGGCGCGCGGGCGGACCGGTCCCGGGCTCGTCGTCCGCCGGGACGACCTGCGGCAGGCGACCCGTGAGGGGCGCGAGGGCAACCTCGTGCTCTTCGCCGTGGACGCCTCCGGCTCGATGGCGGCCCGGCAGCGGATGAGCGCCGTCAAGGGCGCGGTCCTCTCCCTGCTCCTCGACGCCTACCAGCGGCGCGACAAGGTCGGCCTGATCACCTTCCGGGGCCGCACCGCCGAGCTCGCGCTGCCGCCGACCTCGTCCGTGGACGCCGCCGCCGCACGCCTCGAACAGCTCCCGACCGGCGGCCGTACGCCGCTGTCGGCCGGGCTCCTCAAGGCCCATGACGTCCTGCGGATCGAGCGGCTGCGGGACCCCTCGCGCCGCCCGCTGCTCGTGGTCGTGACCGACGGCCGGGCGACCGGCGGCGGCGCCGACCCGGTGGCGCTGGCCGCCCGGGCGGCGCAGCTGCACGCCGCCGAGGGCACGGCGAGCGTGGTCGTGGACTGCGAGACCGGGCCGGTGCGGCTCGGGCTCGCCGGGAGCCTCGCACGCGAACTCGGCGGCACCGCCGTCACCTTGGACGAACTGCGGGCCGACTCGATCGCCGGCCTCGTCAGGGACGTACAGGCAGAACAGACAACCAGGAGGGCCGCTTAATGCCGCAGGGACAGCCGACCGCCGTGCCCGACGACGGTCTCACCACCCGCCAGCGCCGCAACCGGGCACTCGTGATGGTGCACACGGGCGTCGGCAAGGGGAAGTCGACCGCCGCCTTCGGCATGGCGCTGCGCGCCTGGAACCAGGGCTGGCCGATCGGGGTGTTCCAGTTCGTCAAGTCCGCCAAGTGGAAGGTCGGCGAGGAGAACGCCCTCAAGGCGCTCGGCGAGACCGGCAAGGGCGGCACGGTCACCTGGAACAAGATGGGCGAGGGCTGGTCCTGGATCCAGCGCGAGGTCGCCGAGGGCGAGCAGTCCCACGAGGACAAGGCCCGCGAGGGCTGGGAGCAGGTCAAGCGGGACCTCGCCGAGGAGAAGTACAAGTTCTACGTCCTCGACGAGTTCGCCTACCTCCTGCACTGGGGCTGGATCGACACCAAGGAGGTCGTCGAGGTGCTCCGCGACCGTCCCGGTCACCAGCACGTCGTCATCACCGGGCGCAACGCGCCGCACGAGCTGGTCGACTTCGCCGATCTCGTCACCGACATGTCCAAGGTCAAGCACCCGATGGACGCCGGTCAGAAGGGCCAGCGGGGCATCGAGTGGTAGCACGTCTCGTCATCGCCGCGCCCTCCTCGGGCGCGGGCAAGACCACGGTCGCGACCGGCCTCATGGCCGCGTTCGCGGGCCGTGGTCTGGCCGTGTCCCCGCACAAGGTCGGGCCCGACTACATCGACCCGGGCTACCACGCCCTCGCCACCGGCCGCCCGGGCCGCAACCTCGACGCGTACATGTGCGGTACGGGGCTGATCGCGCCGCTCTTCGAGCACGGGGCGCGCGGCTGCGACCTGGCCGTGGTCGAGGGGGTCATGGGCCTGTACGACGGAGCCGCCGACCAGGGCGAGCTGGCGTCCACCGCGCAGGTGGCGAAGCTGCTCAAGGCGCCGGTGGTGCTCGTCGTGGACGCGTCGTCGCAGTCGCGGTCGGTTGCGGCGCTCGTGCACGGGTTCGCGTCCTGGGATCCGGAGGTGCGGATCGGGGGCGTGATCCTGAACAAGGTCGCGACGGACCGGCACGAGCATTTGCTGCGGGAGGCGCTGGGGGAGTCGGGGGTGCCGGTGCTCGGCGTGCTGCGGCGGGCGCCTGCCGTGGCGACGCCTTCGCGGCACTTGGGCCTTGTGCCCGTTGCCGAGCGGCAGGCGGCTGCGGTGTCCGCTGTCGCGGCGCAGGCGGAGCAGGTGCTTGCCGGGTGCGACATGGAGGGGCTGCTGGCACTTGCTCGGTCGGCGCCGGAACTGCGCGCCGAGCCGTGGGTGCCTGAGGTGGCGGGGCGGCTGCACTCCGGTGGTTCCGGTGTGCCCAACCTCCCCCGGAGCTCCGCCTGGGAGGTGCCCCCAGCCCCGGCGAAACGTATGCCCACACCTAGGGTGGCGGTCGCCGGCGGGGCTGCGTTCACGTTCTCGTATGCCGAGCATGCCGAGTTGTTGACTGCTGCCGGCGCCGAGGTCGTGACGTTTGATCCGCTTCGGGACGAAGCGCTGCCCGAGGGGACCTCCGGGCTCGTCATAGGTGGCGGGTTCCCCGAGATGTACGGCGCCGAGCTGTCCGCCAACGAGCCCTTGCGGAAGGCCGTCGCCGAGCTCGCGGCGGCCGGGGCGCCGATCGCGGCCGAGTGTGCCGGGCTGCTGTATCTGGCGCGCTCCCTCGACGGCCGGCCGATGTGCGGGGTGCTCGACGCGGACGCGCGGATGTCGGAGCGGCTCACTCTCGGGTACCGCGACGCCGTCGCCGTGAACGACAGTGTGCTGGCCCCTGCCGGGGCGCGGATGCGGGGACACGAGTTCCACCGGACCGTGATCGAGCCGGGCGCCGGGGCGCTGGCCGCCTGGGGGCTGCGGCAGCCCGAGCGGCGAGTCGAGGGCTTCGTCCAGGGCGGGGTGCACGCCAGCTACGTCCACACCCACTGGGCGGGGTCCCCGGAGGCCGCCGCGCGTTTCGTGGAGCACTGCGCGTGAGATCAGCCTCCGGAGACGCCCACCACGAGCCAGATGAAGGCCACGCCCGCGACCGTGCACAGCAGGGTCGAGCGGGCGGGGTGTTCGTGGTGGGCCTCGGGCAGGATCTCGGCGGCGGCCAGGTAGAGCAGGGCGCCGCCGAAGAAGCCGAGATAGCTGCCGAGGAGTTCCTCCGGAAGGGTGAACAGCAGGGTGGAGGCCGCGCCGACGATCGGGGCGACGGCGTCGGCGACGAGCATGCCGATGGCCCTGCGGCGGGCGTTCCCGTAGAGGCTCGTGATCGTGTACGTGTTGAAGCCGTCGGCGAAGTCGTGGGTGATGACGGCGAGGGCGACGGTGGCGCCCATGCCGCCGCCGACCTGGAAGGCGGCGCCGAGCGCGACGCCGTCCATGAGGCTGTGGAGGACCATCGCGGCGGCCGCGGTGAGGCCGACCTGCGGGACCCTCTCGTCGGCCCCGACCCCGTGTGCCGCCTGGCGGACGGCGAGGAGCCGCTCCACCACGTGGGCGAAGAGGAAGCCGCCGACGAAGAGCAGCAGGGCCTCGGGAACACCGAAGACCTTCTCCCCCGCGGCCTCCATGGCCTCCGGCAGGAGGTCGAGTCCGACGACGCCGAGCATGAGTCCGCCGGCGAGTCCGAGGACGAGGTGGCGGCGGTCGGTGACGCGCCCGGCGACCCAGCCGCCGAAGAGCGTCATGAGGAACGCGCCGAGCGCGACGACTACAGCCATGGGCCTTTGCTATCGGATGCGGCGGTGTGCGCGCACCTCGGTGTCGGGGCCCGGCCGGGCGTTCCGGTGGACGACGTGCTGGCGCTGGTCGACGCGGTGCTGCGGGAGGCGGGGCTGACGCGGGCGGCCGTGCGGTCGCTCGCGACGCTGGACGCGCGGGCCGCCGAGCCGGGCGTCGCGGGCGCGGCGGCGGAGTTGGGGGTTCCGATGCGGGGGTTCACGGCCGGGGAGCTGGCCACCGTCTCCGTACCGCATCCGTCGGCGGTGCCGCTGGCCGCGACGGGGACGTCGTCGGTGGCGGAGGCGGCGGCGCTGCTCTCGGCGGGGGTGGGGGCGTCGGCCACGGCCGGGCCCTCGCAAGCTCTGTTACTCGTGCCGAAGCGGAAATCCCGGCGCGTAACGTGCGCGATTGCCACGTGCGTCCCGGTTTGTCCGCACGAACATGCCCCAGGCGTACGGTTGTTGCCCCTGGCTCACGGGTACATCGCTGGCGAGCCTGGCTCACCCCCCACCATCCCCACCCCCCACACGACGGCGGCCATGGACACGCACACACACGCGCATACCGACGCCCACGACCTGCGCCACCACGGTGACGCCGAGGTCCGGGACGAGAAGTTGATCGATCTCGCGGTCAACGTCCGGACGAACACACCACCGGACTGGCTGCGGAAGAGAATCGCCGATTCGCTGACCGGCCTCGCGGCCTATCCCGACGGCCGTGCCGCACGGGCCGCGGTCGCCGTGCGGCACGATCTGCCTACGGGCCGGGTGCTGCTCACGGCCGGCGCGGCGGAGGCGTTCGTGCTGCTCGCGCGGGCGCTGCCGGTGCGCCGGCCCGTGGTGGTGCACCCGCAGTTCACCGAGCCCGAGGCGGCGCTGCGCGACGCCGGGCACGAGGTGGGCCGGGTGCTGTTGCGCGCGGAGGACGGCTTCCGGCTGGATCCGGCGGCGGTGCCCGAGGACGCGGACCTGGTGGTGATCGGGAACCCCACGAACCCGACCTCCGTCCTGCACCCCGCCGAGTCGATCGCCGCCCTGGCCCGGCCCGGCCGGACGCTGGTCGTCGACGAGGCGTTCATGGACGCCGTGCCGGGCGAGCGGGAGTCGCTGGCCGGGCGGACCGACGTGCCCGGGCTCGTGGTGCTGCGCAGCCTCACCAAGACCTGGGGGCTCGCGGGTCTGCGGATCGGGTACGTGCTCGCCGAGCCGGAGACGATCGCGCTGCTCGAAGGGGCGCAGCCGCTGTGGCCGGTGTCGACGCCGGCCCTGGTGGCGGCGGAGGCCTGCATGTCGCCGGCGGCGCTCGCGGAGGCCGAGCACGCGGCGCACCAGATCGCGGTGGAGCGGGCGCATCTGCTCGCCGGTCTCGCGGAGTTCGACGAGGTGCGGACGGTCGCCGGGGCGGAGGGCCCGTTCGTCCTGCTGCGGATCGACGGGGCGGACGCGATACGGGACCGGCTGCGGCTGCTCGGTTTCGCGGCCCGCCGGGGAGACACGTTCCCGGGGCTCGACCGGAACTGGCTGCGGCTCGCGGTCCGTGACCGGGCGACGACGAACCGTTTCCTCCAGGCCTTGGACCAGGCGCTCCTGCTGGGCGGCTGACGGGCGCGTACGGCAGCGGGAAGGGTGCGGGGAGGGCGACGTCGTCACCGTCGCCCTCCCCGCACCCCGCTTCCCCCTACGTCTCCGGCACCCCCCGGCGCTTCCCCCTCGGGCCGTCAGTCGCGCGAGCGGGCACGCGAGCGGGTGACCGCCAGCGCGCCGCCGCCGGCCACGAGCAGGGCGAGCGCGCCCGCCGCGATGTACGTGGTGGAGGAGCTGCCGCCGGTCTCGGCGAGGTTCTCGGTCGGGGTGGTGCCGCCGTTGTTGGTCTTCACGCCGCCGTCGGTGCCGGGCTCGACGGTGGGCCGCTGCGTGGGCTGCTCGGAGGGCCGCTCGCTGGGCTCCTGGGTGGGCTGCTCCGTGGGCTGCTCCGTGGGCTGCTCCGTGGGCTCCTTGGTGGGCTCCTGCGTCGGGGCCGGGCCCTCGGGCGTCTCGCAGGTCGCTTCGGCGAGCGTCACGGTGCCTTCGACCTTGGCCACGCCCAGCTCCAGCGGGTTGACCTTCACCTTGAGTTCGAGGGCCGTCGCCGCGGCGGTGCGGGAGGTCGTGGAGGTGCGGGAGAGGTCCAGGGTGACCTGGCCGACGCCCGGCACGGTCACCTGGGTCCGGCCGCCCGTGGAGAGGGTGGTCTTCTTGCCGAAGACGGTCACGTGCCCGAGGACGTTGGACTCGGCGACCGGCTTCTCGCCCACCTCGCACAGCGCCTTGGAGGTGACCTTCTCGACCTCGATGAGGGAGAGCAGCGGAATGCCGGGGACGTGGACCCGCGCCTTGACCAGGTTCACGTACCCCTCGGCCTTCTCCTCGTCCACGGTGGCCTTGGAGGTGGCGACGTCGGCGGCGAGGATGTCGATCGGCTTGCCGCCCTCGGCCCCCTGCACCTTGACCGTGAGCGCGGTCTCGCTCTCGGTCTCGGGCGCCTTGACCTCGTTGAGGGAGGCACGCACCGGCACCTTCACGGTCTCGCCGAGGAGGGAGACGTCGAGGCCGGCCCGCAGGACGACGGCGGTGGCACGCCCTTCGGCGCCCGTGGCGTGCGCCGCCGGGGCCGCGAGGAGCACGGGACCGACGGCCAGGGCGGCGACGGTCGCGGCAGCGGCGGTGCGGCGTACGGGTGCGCGGAAGGTGTTGCTGTTCAAGATGGTGGAACCCCCACAAGAGACATGGCGTCGCCGGCCGCTCACCACGGGGACGGTGGGTCGGCGCGGCCTCGGCGACTTGAGACACCGGAATCTTTACGCACGGAGAGTGAACCGACAGTCGCCTGGCGTGAGTTCACTCCAATGGGGGGTTTCCGTGTTCATTTTCGATTTTTCTCGACACAACCGTTCCCGCACGCCCCGCGTCTTTCGTACGAGCGGACGCGTGCGGGCGTATCCAGGGGCGCGCGGGAGAAGGTGAAAACGACCCGCCACCGCCCGGGGTAACGGATCGTCAACGTGGCACCTCGGAGCGGGCGGTCAGCTCGCCCGCCAGTACCCGAGCGCATGGACGCGCTCCTTGGGGAGGGCGAGCTCCTTGCGGGCGTACGCGGCGAGGGTGCGGGTCGTGGCCGTGTCGCAGGCGATCCAGACGTACGAGGACGCGTCCGCGAGCTCGGGAAGCTCGGCCTTCACGCAGGCGACCAGGTCGGCGCCGCCGCCCTGGCGCGGGATCCGGCGCAGCTCGTGGTGGTCGGGGTCGAGCCGGACCGGCAGCTCGTCGTCGGAGGCGTGCTGCGTCTCGAACCAGACGGTGGCGGGGACCCCGGGGAGCGCGTCGAGCAGGGAGTTGACGGCCGGCAGGGAGGCGGGGTCGCCGACCACGAGCAGCCGCGCGGGAAGCGGGTCGGGCGCCTCGAAGCCGGTGCCCTGGAGCGTGGCCTCGACGGTGTCGCCGGGGGCGCAGGAGCGGGCCCAGCGGCTGGCGATGCCGTCATGGAGGGCGAATTCGAGACTGAAGGTGCCCGCGGTCGGGTCGGGGTCGACCAGGGTGTACGCGCGCTGGTGCGGCTTGCCCGCGTCGTCGAACCAGAGGCGCACCCACATCGTCGGGTGGATCCCGGCCGCGGCGAGCAGGCCGCCGTCCGTGAAGTGCACCCTGCGGTAGTCCTCGGTGACCTGCTCAACCCCCGTCACCGTGAACGTGAAGTCCTTGCCGCGGAACAGCTTGAGGACCGCCCCCTGCCAACCATGACCCACCGTGATCTCCTCCCCTGGACTCCTGTAGATTTACTTAGGTCAGCCTAACCTAAGGTTCTGTGCAAGAGACGGACGGGAGCGGGGTTCTTTCGTGAGCATCGAGGTCTACCGGGACGCCTGGGGCGTCCCCCATCTGCGCGCCACGGACCCGGAGGAACTCGCCTTCGCCCAGGGGCGGGTCACCGCCCGCGACCGCGCCTGGCAGCTGGAGGTCGAGCGCCACCGGGCCCAGGGCACCACGGCAGCCTTCCTCGGCGCCGCCGAACTCGGCTGGGACGCCTTCGCCCGGCGCGCCCGGCTCGCCGACACCGCCCGCCGCTGCCTCGAACGGCTCGACGCCACCGACGCGCCGACGGCCGCCTGGGTCCGGGCGTACGTGGACGGGGTCAACGACGGCCTGGCGGAAGGGGCCCGGCGCGCACCCGAGTTCGCGGAGACCGGCCTCGCGCCCGGGCGGTGGGAGCCGTGGACCCCGCTCGCCGTCTGGCTCTCCACCCACATCCTCTTCGCCGGCTTCCCCACCAAGCTGTGGCGGGAGCAGGTCGCCACGCGGCTCGGCGAGGAGTGGACGGAGCTCTTCGCGACGGACGGCCCCGGCACCGCGGGATCCAACGGCTGGGTGGTGTCCGGCGAGCGGACCGCGAGCGGCGCGGCCCTGGTGGCCGGCGACCCCCACCGGTTCATCGAGGCTCCGGGCGTCTACCAGCAGATCCGGCTCGCCTGCCCCGCGTACGACGTGGTGGGACTCGCCGTCCCCGGCGTCCCCGGGCTCGCCCACTTCGGCCACACCGGCTCGGTGGCCTGGGCCATCACCAACGCCATGGCCGACTACCAGGACCTGTACCGGGAGCGGCTCCGCCGGCTCCCCAGCGGCGGCGTCGAGGCCCTCGGCCCCGACGGGTGGCGCCCGGCGGCGGCGCACACGGAGACGATCGAGCTCGCGGACGGCGAGCCCGTCGTGATCGAGGTGATCGAGACGGACCGGGGCCCCGTGATCATCGGGGCGGACGGCGAGACCGGTTCCTCCGCCTGGGAGTCGGTGAGCCTGCGCTACCCGCCCCGGGTCACCGGCGAGCTCGGCTTCGGGACCCTGCCCGGGCTGCTGCGCGCCCGGACCGTCGCCGACGTCGACGCGGCCCTCGACGGCTGGGTCGAGCCCGTGAACGTCGTCCAGGCCGCCGACACCCGCGGCGGGCTGCTGCACCGGGTCGCCGGCCACGTACCCGTACGGGATCGGGCCAACTCGCTGCGTCTCGTGCCCGCCTGGGAGCCGGCGCACGACTGGGAGCCCGCGCCCGCGCCGCTGCCCCGCGCCGAGGTCCGCGGCCACGCCGTCATGGCCAACGCCCGGGGGCTCGCCGCGCCCCTCGGCGTCGAGTTCGCCCCGCCGCACCGGGCCGCCCGCATCGACGAGCTGCTCGGCGCCTCGGCGGAGTGGACCCCGGAGACGACGACCACCGTCCACACCGACACCGACAACCCCTCGGCCGCCCGCCTCCTCGCGGCCGTCCGGCAGGCGGCCGAGGGCCTCTCCCCGGCCGCGTCCGCCGTGCGCGAGCGGCTCCTCGGCTGGGACCGGCGGATGGCGGCGGAGAGCACCGACGCGGGCCTGTACGCGGCCGTGCGCGGGGCCGTGGTGCGGCGGCTCGCCGCGCACGAGGCCTTCGCGGCCCTGCGCGAACCCGCCCCGTACCCCGAGCTGTTCCGCCCCTGGCTGGCCCTCGGGCCCCGGGTCGCCTACGCCCTGGAGACCCTCCTCACCGCCGGTCCCGTGCCGGCCGGGGACGTCGACCGGATCGTGCGCGAGGCCCTGGAGGAGGTCGGCGCCGGTGAGCCGCCCGCCGCCTGGGGCGTGACCCACCGCCTCGCGCCCTGGCAGGCGCTCCCCGACGCCGACGACGCGCAGTGGCCGGGGCTCGCCGGCGACCACGACTGCGTCCTGTCCACGTCCAGCGTGCCCGGCTGGACCGACCGCAGCGCCCGCGCCTCCGCCGCCCGCTACGTCTGGGACCTCGCCGACCGCGAACGGAGCCGCTGGATCGTGCCGTTCGGGGCGTCCGGAGTGCCCGGCGACCCGCACCACCGCGACCAGCTCCCCCTGTGGCTGCGGGGCGAGCTCGCCCCCGTCACCACCGACTGGAACCGACTCACCGCAGAAGCAGAACACGAGGAAACCCGATGACCACCGCCACCACCGTGTACGAGCAGCCCGTCGAGGGCTTCGGCACCGTCCGTGTCGCCCCCGTCGACCCCGACCGGGACGCCCCCCTCATCCACGCCTGGGTGAACGAGGAGCGCGCCCGCTTCTGGGGCATGGGCGGGACCACCGTCGAGCAGGTGCGGGAGATCTACGCGCACCTCGACTCGCTGACCACGCACCACGGTTACCTGGTCAGCCGGGACGGGGAGCCGGTCGCGCTCTTCCAGACGTACGACCCCGAGGCCGACCGGATCAGCGAGTGCTACGAGGTCCTGCCGGGCGACATCGGCGTGCACCTGATGCTCGCGCCGAGCGCCTCCCCCGAGCCCGGCTTCTCCGGCCGGCTGCTCGGCGCCCTCGTCGACTTCTCGCTGCGCGACCGCACCCGGGTGGTCGTCGAGCCGGACGCCGCCAACGAGAAGGCGATCGCCCGGATGGTCCGCGTCGGCTTCGAGCTCGGCCCGGAGGTCGTGCTGCCCGAGGTGGACCTGCCGGAGGTCTTCATCCCGGAGAAGAAGGCGCGGCTCGCGTTCCTGACCCGCTGACCGGGCCGCCGGCCGGACCGGTGACCGGACCGGTGACCGGCCGGGTGGTCAGCCGGGCGGTCAGCCCACCACCCGGCCGTTGACGACGACCCGGCGCGGCGCCGCGAGGACGCGGACGTCCGCGCGCGGGTCCTCGCCGTAGACGACGAGGTCGGCCGGGGCGCCCTCCTCCAGGGAGGGGCGGCCGAGCCAGGCCCTGGCGCCCCAGGCGGTGGCCGAGAGCGCGTCGATCGGCGGGATGCCGGCCCGGGTCAGCTCCTCGACCTCCTCGGCGACGAGACCGTGGGCGAGGGAGCCGCCCGCGTCGGTACCGACGAAGACGGGGACGCCCGCGTCGAAGGCGGCGCGGACGGTGTCGTACCGCCGCTCGTACAGCCGGCGCATGTGGGCCGACCAGCGCGGGAACTTCTCCTGGCCGCCGTCCGCGAGGTGCGGGAAGGTCGCGATGTTCACCAGGGTCGGGACGATGGCGACGCCCCGCTCCGCGAAGAGCGGGATCGTGTCCTCGGTGAGGCCGGTGGCGTGCTCGATGCAGTCGATGCCCGCCTCGACGAGGTCCCGCAGCGAGTCCTCGGCGAAGCAGTGCGCGGTGACGCGGGCGCCGAGCCGGTGCGCCTCGGCGATGGCCGCCTCGACCTCGGTCCGCGGCCAGCAGGCCGTGAGGTCGCCCGCGTCGCGGTCGATCCAGTCGCCGACGAGCTTGACCCAGCCGTCGCCGCGCCGGGCCTCCCGGCCGACGTACGCGACGAGGTCGGCGGGCTCGATCTCGTGGGCGTAGTTGCGGATGTAGCGGCGGGTGCGGGCGATGTGCCGGCCGGCGCGGATGATCTTCGGGAGGTCCTCGCGCTCGTCGATCCAGCGGGTGTCGGAGGGCGAACCGGCGTCCCGGATCAGCAGGGTGCCCGCGTCCCGGTCGGTGAGGGCCTGCTTCTCGCTGGTGGCCTCGTCGACCGGGCCGTGCCGGTCGAGCCCGACGTGGCAGTGGGCGTCGACCAGGCCGGGCAGCGCCCAGCCCTCGACGGTGACCGCCTCGGCGGCGGGCCGGTCGTAGGTGATCCGCCCGTCGACGCACCAGAGTTCGTCCCGTACGTCCTCGGGGCCGACGAGCACCCGCCCCTTCACATGCAGCACCGCGTGATCGCTCATGTGTGCACTGTACGAGGGCGGGTGCCCGGGCCGGGACCCCTGATCGGGGGGGGTCACTCGTCGATCGCGCTCCCGTAGCGGGCGTCCGCGTAGGGCCCTCCGAAGGAGGCGACGCCGAAGCTCCACGAGCCGGTCGCGGTGAGTCCTCCCGTACGCGCGGGGAAGACCCAGACGTGTCCGTCCGCGGTGTTCTCGCCGGGGGCCGCCGCGAGCAGCGAGAAGCGGCCGTCGGCGTCGGGGTCGACGAGCCGGACCTGGCCGCCGAAGCGGTCGCCCCGCTCGACGCCGCCCGGCACGGAGGGCGAGTCCTGCGTGCAGGAGGCGGCGCCCGCACCGGTCAGTCCGCGGGCGGTGCCGCGCAGGACGGTGACCATGCCCGCGTCGGCGACGGTGCCGATGTCCTCGCCGGGGGCGCCGATCGCGAGGTCGGCGTAGCCGTCGCGGTTGGTGTCGCCGAGGGAGAGGTCGGCGCCCCAGCCGTCGCCGCGCTCGGAGACGCCCGGCACCCCGGCGGAGTTCTGGGTCCACCACTGCGGCGGGGTGCCGACGCCGGTGGCTCCGGCGAGCCCGCTCCGGCCGCCCCGGTAGACGCCGACGAGGCCGCCGGTCATGGACTCGCCGCCGTCGTCGGGGCTGTGCGGCTCGCCGGTGACGAGGTCGTCGTAGCCGTCGCCGTCGATGTCGCCGGAGGCGGTGACCGGGCCGCCGCGCAGGTCGCGCAGGTGGGTGAGGTAGTCGCTGTGTCCTGCGAGGTACCAGGACCAGCCGTGGCCGGGTTCGGCGCCCGTGGTGACTCCGCCGATCACCAGGTCCGCGTAGCCGTTCTTGTCGTAGTCGCCGGTGGTGACGGACTTCGCGACGAGGTCCCGGAGCGGCGCGGCGGCGCGCCCGCCGCTGCCCGCGAGGGCGGCACGGTTCAGCGGCTCGGCGCTGTGCGCGCGGGGACCGGTGGCGGTGCGCCGCTCGCCCGGCCGGGCCGCCGCGCCGAAGAGATGGCGCTCCGCGGCCCGGCGGTCGAGCACGATGAGCTGGTCCCCGGACGTCTCGGCGGTGAACCGCGCGGCGCCGAGGGCGGAGCCGAAGCGGTTGCCCGCCACCGGGCCGAGCAGGCTGTCGACCCAGCGGCTGTCGGTGCCGACGAGCCCGTGCGGGGAGCCCCAGAGGACGATCACTCCGCCGGCGTCCGCGCGGGTGCCGATGTCCTCGCCGGGGGCGCCGATGACGGCGTCGTCGTAGCCGTCGCCGTCGAGGTCGCCGGTGGCGACGGCGGCGCCGAAGGAGTCGCCCGCCTCGGCGCCGCCGGGCACCCCGCGGGTGTCCTGGCTGACGATCGTGGCGGCGCGGGTGCCGATGCCGTTCGGCGAGCCGTACTGGACGGTGACGAGTCCGGCGCCCCGCTTGCCGCCGACGGTGGCGCCGGGGGCTCCGACGAGGACGTCGTCGAAGCCGTCGCCGTCGAAGTCGTGGTTGCGGTCGTCGGCGCGGGTGCCGCCGGACACGCCGGCCCAGGCGGCGGGAGCGGTCGCGATGCCCGCGCCGGCGAGGAGGAGGAGCGTCGCCGCGGCGAGGGCGGCGGATCGGTGCTTGCGCATGGAGCGTCTCCTGGAATGGGAGGGTTCCGGGCGGCTGCGGGGGTGTGCCGGACGGGGCCCGTGCCCGGTCCGTCGTCCTGTTGGACACCTGATATCCCTTGACGGTTGCATGGGAACGAAGATCCCTTTTGTACAGGTGGGCCAAGGAGTCGCGGGGCCGTCCGTCGGTACCCTGATCGGGAGTTCCGCCCGCACCGCACCGAGTCGAAGAAGGCACCGCCGTGACCGTGACACATCCGCTCCTGGACCTGGCCCCGCTGACCGCCGCGCATTTCGCGTCGATCGAGCGGCGGGTGGCCGCGCTGCTCTCCACCGAGCAGGACGTGGTGATCACCCAGGGCGAGGCGCTGCTCCCCCTGGAGGGGTGCATCCGCAGCGGGGCGCGGGCCGGTTCGACCGCGCTGAACGTCGTCACCGGTCCGTACGGGCAGACCTTCGGCAACTGGCTGCGGGACTGCGGGGCGACCGTGGTCGACCTGGAGGTGCCCTTCCACACGGCGGTGACGGCCGCGCAGGTGGAGCAGGCGCTCGCCGAGCACCCGGAGATCGACTTCGTGTCGCTCGTCCACGCGGAGGCGGCGACCGGGAACACCAACCCGGTCGCGGAGATCGGCGAGGTCGTCCGGGCGCACGGCGCGCTGTTCTACCTGGACGCGGTGGCGTCGATCGGCGCGGAGCCGGTGCTGCCGGACGCGTGGGGCGTGGACATGTGCATCATCGGCGCGCAGAAGGCGATGGGCGGTCCCGCGGGCGTGTCGGCGGTCTCGGTGAGCGCGCGGGCCTGGGAGCGGTTCGCCGCGAACCCGGCGGCGCCGCGCCGCTCGTACCTCTCGCTCCTGGACTGGAAGGAGCGGTGGATCGACGGCGGCCGGAAGGCGCTGCTGCACGCTCCGGCGCAGCTGGAGATGCTGGCCCTGGAGGCCTGTGTGGAGCGGATCGAGGCGGAGGGTCTGGACGCGCTGATGGCCCGGCACGCCTCGGCCGCGGCGGCGACCCGGGCGGGCGCGCTCGCCCTGGGCGGCGGGCTCGAGCCGTATGTGTACGAGGCGAAGGACGCGGCCCCGGTCGCGACGACGCTGCGCGTGCCGGAGGGCGTGGACGCCTCGGAGCTGGTGGCGAAGGCGCTGGCCGCCGACCCGTCGCTGCCGCTGATCGCGGGCGGCGGTGCGCTGGCCCAGGAGATGATCCGGGTCAACCACTACGGGGTGGACGCGACGCCGGGCGCCGTGCAGTCCTCGCTGGCGGCGCTGGGCGCGGCGCTCGGCGACACGGGCCGCGCGGTGGATCTGGAGGGCGCGCGGCGCGCGGTCACGGAGGCCTGGAAGTAGGACGTACGAGGGAGGGGCGGGGTCCGGTGCCGGACCCCGCCCCTTTCGCGTACCCCTGACAGCGCATGCGGTGCTTACAGCGCGGGGTAGTCGGTGTAGCCGCGGTGGTCGCCGCCGAAGTAGGTGGCGGTGTCCGGGGTGTTGTACGGGCCGCCGGCCTTGAGGCGCGCGGGCAGGTCGGGGTTGGCGAGGAACAGCGCCCCGTACGCGACGAGGTCGGCGGTGCCGTCCTCGATGAGGGCCAGGGCGTCGGGCCCGGTCGGTCCCTCGGTGGACGGGTTCAGGATGAAGGTGCCGGAGAAGGCCTTGCGCAGGGCGAGGGTCAGCTCGCGGACCTCGGGCACGGGCTCCGTGACGTGCAGGTAGGCGATGCCGATCGGGTCGATCGCCTCGACGAGGGCGGGGTAGATCTCGGCGGTGTCGGTCTCGGCGATGTCGTTGTAGGTGTTGGCCGGGGAGAGGCGCAGGCCGGTGCGCTCGGGCCCGATCTCGGCGGCGACGGCCTTGACGACCTCGACGGCGAAGCGGATGCGGTCCTCGACCGGGCCGCCCCACTCGTCGGTGCGCAGGTTGGAGTTGGTGGAGAGGAACTGCTGGATCAGGTAGCCGTTGGCGCCGTGGATCTCGACGCCGTCGAAGCCGGCCTCGACCGCGTTGCGGGCGGCGGTGGCGAAGCCGGCGATCGTCTCGCGTACCTCGTCGGCGGTGAGTTCGCGCGGGGCGACGAAGTCGATGAGCCCGGAGCCGGCGAAGAGCTGTCCGGCGGGGGCGACCGCGGAGGGGCCGACGGGGTGGCGGCCGTCGCCGAGGACCTCGGGGTGGCTGATCCGGCCGGCGTGCATCAGCTGGACGAAGATCCGGCCGCCGCGCTCGTGGACGCCGTCGGTGACCTCGCGCCAGGCGGCGATCTGCTCGTCACTGTGCAGGCCGGGGGTGTTGGGGTAGCCCTGGCCGATGGCGGTGGGCTGGGCGCCCTCGGTGATGATGAGGCCGGCGGAGGCGCGCTGGGCGTAGTACTCGGCGACGAGCGCGGTGGGGGTGCGGGTGTCGCCCGCGGCCCGGCTGCGGGTCATGGGGGCCATGGCGATGCGGTTGGCGAGACGGGTGCCGGCGAGGTCGACGGGGTCGAAGGCAGTGGTCATGGCGGTTCCCTCACATCATTATGTGGTCGGCCAACTAATTGGGCCGTTGTCACTGTAACCCATTCATTGGCCGACCAAGGTAATCTTGTGGGAAAGCCGTCCCGAGGAGCCTCCATGCAAGGAACCGACCCCGTCTGTACCGAGTCGGTGCCGTCCGCCGCCCGCGGTGGGCCCGTCAGCATCGCCCTGGCGCGGGTGGCCCGGATGCACCGGATCGCCGCAGGACGGCGGCTCAAGGACCTCGGCCTCTACCCGGGCCAGGAGATGATGATGATGCGGCTCTGGGACTGCGGACCGGTCCGCCAGTCCGAGCTGATCCAGTCCCTCGGCCTCGACGCCTCGACGGTGACCAAGATGCTCCAGCGCCTGGAGCAGTGCGGCCACGTCCGCCGCCGCCCGGACCCCGCCGACCGGCGCGCGGTCCTGGTCGAGCCGACGGAGGACGGGCGGGCCCTGCGCGCCGGCGTCGAGGGCGTCTGGTCGGACCTGGAGAACCTCTCCCTGAACGGGCTCGGCCCGGACGACCGGGCCGAGCTGGCCCGGCTGCTCGGTCTCGTGTCGGAGAACCTGCGCGAGGAGGCGGGCGAGGAGGGCGCCTGCCCGCCGCTGCCGGGCGGCTGCTGACACCCCCCTGGGGGACGGGTCCGGCTCAGCCCGCGAGGACGTCCAGGACGCGGTCGACGTCCGCCGCCGTGTTGTAGAGGTGGAACGACGCCCGCAGGTTGCCCGCGCGGGAGGAGAGCAGCACGTCGGCTTCGCGGAGCGCGTCCGCCCGGTCGCCGAGGCCGGGGACGGCGACGACCGTCGAGTCGTCCATGACCGGCGCGTGGCCGAGCTCGACGAGTCCGGCACGGAAGCGGGCCGCGAGCCCCTTGTTGTGCGCCTCGATGCGGTCGATGCCGATCTCTTCGAGCAGCGCGAGCGAGCGGGCCGCCCCGTGGTACGAGAAGAAGGCCACGGGCTCGTCGAAGCGGCGTGCGGAGCGGGCCAGTTCGCGGACCGGGCCGTAGCTGTTCACCCAGAGCTCCTCGCCCGTGACCCAGTTGGCGTGGATCGCGAGCAGCGAGTCCTGCGCCTCCTCGGTGACAGTGAGGAAGGACGCCCCGCGCGGGCAGAGCAGGTACTTGTAGGCGCCGGTGACCGTGTAGTCCCACTCCCCCGCGTGCAGCGGCAGCCAGCCGGCCGACTGCGTGGCGTCCAGGAGCGTGCGGGCGCCGTGGGCCGCCGCCGCGGCCCGTACCGCCGCGAAGTCGGCCGTGCGGCCGTCCGCCGACTGGACGGCCGAGAAGGCGACGAGCGCGGTCTCGGGGCGCACGGACTCGGCGAGCTGCTCCAGGGGCACGAAGCGGGTCTTGAGGTCGCCGCGGATCGTGAACGGGGTGATGACGGAGGAGAAGTCGCCCTCGGGAAAGAGGATCTCGGAGCCCGCGGGCATCGACTGGGCGATCATGCCGCAGTGCACGGCGACGGAGCTGCCGACGGAGACGCGCTCGTGCGGGACGTGGGCGAGCCGCGCGAAGGCCGCCCGGGCCTCGTCGACGATCGCGAAGCTGCCCGCGCCGTCGGAACGGCCGTCGGCGGTCTCCTCGGCGAGGAGCGTCACGGCGTCGATGGTCCGGCGGGGCAGCAACCCGCAGGCGGAGGTGTTCAGATAGGTCTTCTTGGGCGCGAACTCGGCGCCGCCGAGCGGCTGGTCCAGGGAATCCATGACCCCACCCTGGAGTCCCCGCGATCACCCGTCAATGGCGATATGACCGCGGGGAACCCCCAAGTCGCGCTTATCTTCGCAGGTCAGAGCGATTGAGACCGCTGGAGCCCGAATGCGGCCATCAGGCCTGCGGGACCTCGCAGCCGTCCGGGCCACACGCCTCGGCGTCGGCGTCGGCGCCGACCGGCTGGAGGGCGCGGCCCTGCCAGGCCTGCTCCAGCGCCTGGGTGAAGACCTCGGCGGGCTGGCCGCCGGAGACGCCGTAGCGGCGGTCGAGGACGAAGAACGGCACGCTGTTGGCGCCGAGTTCGGCGGCCTCGCGCTCGTCCTCGCGTACGGCGTCGGCGTAGGCCGACTCGTCGGCGAGGACGGCCCGGACCTCGGCCTCGTCGAGACCGGCCTCGACGCCGAGCGCCACCAGGGTCTCGGCGTCGAAGACGGAGCGCTCCTCGGCGAAGTTGGCGCGGTAGGCCAGGTCGAGCAGCTCGCTCTGGCGGCCGCGCTCCTTGGCGAGGTGGAGCAGCCGGTGGATATCGAAGGTGTTGCCGTGGTCGCGGCCGTCGACGCGGTAGCCGAGGCCCTCGGCGTGCGCGTTCGTGGCGACGTGCGCCTCCATGGCGCGGGCCTCGTCGAGGGTCCGGCCGTACTTCTTCGCCAGCATCTCCAGGACCGGGCCCGAGTCGCCCTTGGGGCGGTGCGGGTCGAGCTCGAAGGAGCGGTGCACGACCTCGACGTCATCCCGGTGGGCGAAGGCCTCGAGGCCCTTCTCGAAGCGGGCCTTTCCGACATAGCACCAGGGGCACGAGATGTCGGACCAGATTTCGACGCGCATGGGACTTCTCTCCGAGGGGTTGCCGGTGCGGGTGTTCGTCGAGGGAACGCCCCCACCGGTCCGGTTCATTCCGTTTCCGGACCGAGTGTGAGCCGGAGCACGAGGTGGTCGCCGGAGCGCGGGGAGTCCGGGTCGGGGGTCCAGCCGTGGGCCGCGTAGAAGGCCTGGGCTCGTTCGTTCTTCTCGAAGACCTCCAGGGTGGCGGTGGTCGCTCCGGCGGCCCGCCAGGCGTCGACGCAGGCCGCGTGGAGGGCGCCGCCGACGCCCTTGCGCCACAGGGCGGGGGCCACGTGCAGCTGGGTGAGGAACATGACGCCGTCGCGCTCGCCGTAGGCGGCGATCCCGGCAAGCTCACCGCCCTCGCCGCCCTCGCCGTCGATCTCGGCGCACAGCACGGCCCCGCGCTCGATCGCACCCGCCCAGCCGGTCCGGGTGCGGGCCAGCTCCTCGGGGCCCGCGTAGGCGGACTCGGGAAGGTGGCCGCGGTAGTAGGTGGCCCGGGCCTCGGCGTGGAGGGCGGTGACGGCGTCGAGATCGGCGGAGGTCGCGTATCGGATCATGAACCTTCAGGACGCGGCGGGGCGGGTCCCGGTTCCGTACGGACCCTGGCTCTGCACGGGGACGGTCAGGCGGCTGAAGGAGGACCGGTAGGCGCTCGGGGTGAGGCCGGTGCGGCGCAGGAGGTGCTGGCGGAGCGAGTCGCCCGTGCCGAGGCCGCTCGCGCGGGCCACCTGTTCCATGCCGAGCGAGGTGGTCTCCAGGAGCTCCTTGGCGCGCTCGACGCGCTGGTGGAGCAGCCATTGGAGCGGGCTGACCCCCGTTTCGGCGTGGAAGCGGCGCGAGAGGGTGCGGACGGAGGTCCCGGCGTGCCGGGCGAGGTCGGTGAGGGTGAGCGGTTCGTCGAGGTGCCCCATGGCCCACGCGCGGGTGTCGGCGAAGGAGATTCCGCGCTCGGGCGGCAGCGGGGTCTGGGTGAACTGGGTCTGGCCGCCGGGCCGTACGGGTGCGACGAGGGCGAGGCGGGCGACGGTGTTGGCGACGGCGGCGCCGTGGTCGGTGCGGATGACGTGGAGGCAGAGGTCGATGCCCGCCGCGTATCCGGAGGAGGTGAGGAGGGGGCCGTCCTGGACGAAGAGGACGTCGCCCTGGAGGTCGACGGCCGGGTGCCGGTCGGCGAGTTGTTCCCGGTACGCCCAGTAGGTCGTCGCCGCCCGGCCGTCGAGCAGCCCGGCCTCGGCGAGCGCGAACGCGCCGGTGCAGATGGAGGCGATCCGCTTGCCCGCCGCGGCGGCGCGGCGCAGCACGTCGAGGATGCGGGGGTCGGGGTCCGTGTACGAGCCGCTGCCCGCGAGGACCACGGTGTCGGCGGCGTCCACGGCGTCGAGGCCGTGCGGGACGAGCAGGTCGAGGCCGCCGGTGGTGGTGACCGGTCCGGGGTCGGGGGCGCAGATGACCGTCTCGTACCCCGGCCCGCCGTCGATCTCGACCTTCCCGAACAGCATCTCGGGGATGGCCAGGTTGAACATCGAGACGGGCGGCGCGGCGATCACGGCGACGCGCTGAACGCGCGGGGCACGGGACGGGGCCGGGGTGGCGTGCGGGGCACGGGACGGGGCCGGGGTGGCGTGCGCGTCGGGCACGATCGGCATGGCCAGAACCTCCGGGCATATGGCATTCGGGCCACTACTCTACGTCCGCGCCGGTCACGAAGGTGGGGACATGTCATCGAACGATCTCGTCGAAGTCCCCTCCGTACGGCGGGAGACGCCCTCCCGAACCCCCTCCCCGACCCCGGCCCTCGCCGCCGCGACCCTCGGTTTCGCCCTCATCACCCTCGACACCTCGGTGGTCAACGTCGCCCTCCCGGCGATCGGCGCCGACCTGGGCACGGGCATGACCGGTCTCCAGTGGGTGGTCGACGCGTACACGCTGGTCTTCGCGGCGCTCCTGCTGTCCAGCGGGGCGCTCGCCGACCGGGTCGGGGCGGGCAGGGCGTACGGGATCGGGGTCGTCGTCTTCACCCTGGCCTCGGCCGCCTGCGGTCTCGCCCCCGGCCTCCCCTCGCTGCTCGTCGCCCGGGCGGTGCAGGGCGCGGCGGCGGCCGTGATGCTGCCGGCCTCGCTCGCCCTGGTGCGCGAGGCGTACGGCGATCCGGGGCGGCGGGCCCGGGCGGTGTCGCTGTGGGCGGCGGGCGGGACGGTCGCGGTGGCGCTCGGCCCGGTCGTCGGCGGGGCGCTGACGACCGCCTGGAGCTGGCGCGGGATCTTCTTCGTCAACCTGCCGCTCGGGCTCCTCGCGCTGGCCCTGCTGACCCGGGTGGTGCGCTCGGAGCGGCGGCCCGCGCCGCTGGACCTGCCGGGGCAGCTGACGGCGATGACGGCGGTCGGCGCGCTGACCTTCGCGGCCATCGAGGGTGGCACGGAGGCCCGTTGGGCGCTGGTGGTGGCGGTCGTCGCCCTGGCCGCGTTCCTGCTGATCGAGGCGCGGCGGCGCCATCCGATGGTGCCGCTGGGGCTGTTCCGGAACAGGACGGTGGCGGTGGCGGTGACGGCGGGCGCTGCGAACAGCGTGGCCTTCTACGGGATGATCTTCGTCTTCAGCCTCTTCTTCCAGCAGGTGCTCGGTCTCTCGGCGCTGGGCGCGGGGCTGATGTTCCTGCCGATGACGGGGCTGCTCGCCGGGGTGAACCTCCTGTCGGCGAAGGCCGCCGCCCGGTACGGGGCGCGGCTGCCGATCGTGGTGGGCCAGGTGGTCGCGGTGGCCGGCCTGCTCGGCCTGCTCGCGGTGGACGCGGACACCCCACGGGTCACGCAGGCCCTGCTCCTCGTCCCGCTCGCCCTGGGCGCGGGCTTCTCGCTGCCGCCGCTGATCGCCTCGATGATGGAGGCGGTGCCGGCGGAGCGCGCGGGTACGGCGGCGGGCCTGCTCAACGCGATCCGGCAGACGGCGGGCGCGCTCGCCATCGCCGTCTTCGGCTCACTGGCTGCCCACGACACGGCCGGCATGGCGTCGGCCCTGCGGTCGAGCCTCCTGATCAGCGCGGGCCTGCTGACCCTGACGGCCCTTGCCTCACTGGGCCTGCCGGGCCGCCGGGCACCGGACGCCGGCCGATAAGAGCAGGCCCCGGCACCCGCCTCACCCCTAACCTGGGCATCCACATCGGCGTTGCCGTCGCCTGGCGATGCCTCTCCGCCTGCGGGCCGGACCACCTACGCCGGCAGAGCCGGCCGCCGCACAAACACCGCACCGCACCGGGGGAACCATGAAGCTGCCCGTCGTCGTCCACCGGGCCCGTTGGGGAGCCGACGAGTTCAGAGTCATCCGGCCCGCCCAGCCGTTGACCCGGGCCGTGCTCATCGACCACGACCGATACCTGAACGCCCACCTGGACCAGGAGGCCGCCCGCAGCATCGCCGTGCTGTGGATGCTCGCGGCACGCTCGCCCCGCTCGCTGATCCACGTGCCCATGCGGGCCAACCACCCACCGGCCCGGGACATGTCGGACCACGCGGGCGCCCTGCTCGACCTCGTACTCCTGCACCATTCCCTGCAGTTCGCCCCCTCACGCTGGAAGGAGCTGCGAGGCCGCCTCGGTCCGGGCCGCCCCCAGACGGTGAGCCTGCCCGAGGCGAAAGACGACGACCTCGCGGGGACCGACTACGCGGGACGTCACTACCGCGAGAACCGCGACCTGTTCCACCAGCACCTTCATGCCGACACCCTGTTCATGACCGGCAGCGCGAAGGTGTTCCGCGAGACCGCGCAGCACTTCCTCGATGTCGCCCGCGAGGGACCGGTTTACACCCAGGTCCACCCCCGCTACCCGCACTACTGCGCAGAGCTGCACTCGACCGACGGCACCCTCGGCAACGCCCGTGAGATGCACATCGAGTACTGCGACCAGTGGGGCTCGTGAGCTGAGAGCGCCCGGGATCGGCCGGGCCTCCGACGGCCCGGCCGGTCGCGCTCCGGAGCTGGGTCAGCGCCTCGGCACCCCCAGCGGATTGCCGTCGCGGAGCTCCGGCGGGAGCAGGTGGTCCGGGGTCGACTGGTAGGTGACCGGGCGGAGCCAGCGCTCGATCGCGGTCGCGCCGACCGAGGTGCTGGTGGAGGTGGTGGCCGGGTAGGGGCCGCCGTGGTGCTGGGCGGCGGCGACGGCGACCCCGGTGGGCCAGCCGTTGACGAGGACGCGGCCCGCCAGCGGGGTGAGTTCGGCGAGGAGCGGGGCCGCGTCGCCGTCCTCGTCCCGCTCGGCGATGTGCAGGGTGGCGGTGAGGTTGCCGGGCAGGAGGCCGAGGACCGCGGTGACCTCCTCGCGGGAGGAGTAGCGGGCGACGACGGTGACCGGTCCGAAGCACTCCTCCAGGAGGAGGTGGTGGTCGGTGGCCGCTGCCCCGGTGAGCCGGTCGGCGTCGACGGCGAGGACTCCGGCGCTGACCGTGTGCTCACCGCCCGCGCCGGGGGTGACGGGGGTCCGGACCCCGTCGAGCGCGCCGCGCTCGGCGACCCCGGTGACGAAGGCGTCCCGCATGCGGTGGTCGAGCATCACGGCCGGTTCGGTCTCGCTGACGCCGGCGGTGAGCGCGGCGAGGAAGCGGTCGCCGTCCTCGCCCCGGGGGGCCAGGACGAATCCGGGCTTGGTGCAGAACTGGCCCGCGCCGAGGGTCATGGAGCCGGCCAGGCCGGCCCCGATCTCCTCGGCGCGCTCCCCGGCGGCGGCCGGGGTGATCACGACCGGGTTGAGGGAGCCGAGTTCGCCGTGGAAGGGGATGGGTACGGCGCGGGCGGCGGCGGCGTCGAAGAGCGCGCGTCCGCCGCGTACCGAACCGGTGAAGCCCGCCGCCGCGACGAGCGGGTGGCGGACGAGCTCCACGCCCGCGTCGAAGCCGTGGACGAGGACGACGACGTCCTCGGGGAGGCCTTCCTTGGCGGCGGCCCGGCGCAGCAGGGCGGCGCAGAGCTCGGAGGTGGCGGGGTGGTCGGGGTGGGCCTTGACCACCACGGGGCAGCCGGCCGCGAGGGCGCTCGCGGTGTCGCCGCCGGGGACGGAGAAGGCGAGCGGGAAGTTGCTCGCGGCGTAGACGGCGACGACGCCGAGCGGGATCTTCCAGCGGCGCATGTCCGATCGGGGCGGGGTGGCGTCCGGGTCGGGCAGGTCGATCCGGATGTCGAGGAAGGAGCCCTCCTCGACGACCTCGGCGAAGGACCGCAACTGCGCGGTGGTCCGGGCGAGTTCGCCGGTGAGCCGGACGGGCCCGAGGGCGGTCTCGGCGTCGGCGGCCTCGATGACGTGCGCGCGCGCCTCGTCGAGGAGGTCGGCGGCGGTACGGAGGAAGGCGGCCCGCACCGTGCGGTCGGCGAGCGCGGCGCGGGCGCCGTGCGCGGCCCGGACGGCCCGGTCGACCTCCTCGGCTGTGGCCTCCACCGCAACCTGCTCGCGTGACTTCCCCGTCCGGGGGTCCACACTCCACACTGGTTCTGCCGCCACCGCCACGCCCCTGTTCGCTATTCTGAACGCCGTTCCCGTAGATGAACGCGTCTGCGAGGGACTCTATTGACGGCCCGGCCGTCTCCACAAGGGGTTCCGCCCGGCACGAGGGGCCCGCTCGGCCAGGGCGGCCGGGGCGGGCCGGGGCGGCCACCGGGACGACCGGACAACGGAAAAGGGGCGAGGGTCATGGCGACTGCCGACGCGGGTGGGGCGCAGGTGAAGTCCGCGGTGCGGACCGTGGAGCTGCTGGAGTACTTCGCCGGCCGGCCCGGCATGCACTCGCTCGCCGCCGTCCAGGAGGCCGTCGGCTACCCCAAGTCCAGCCTCTACATGCTGCTGCGCACGCTGGTCGAGCTGGGCTGGGTGGAGACGGACGCCACCGGCACGCGGTACGGCATCGGAGTGCGGGCGCTGCTCGTCGGCACCTCGTACATCGACGGCGACGAGGTCGTGGCCGCCGCCCGGCCGACGCTCGACCGGCTCTCCGACGACACCACCGAGACGATCCACCTCGCGCGGCTCGACGGCACCAACGTGGTCTATCTGGCGACCCGCCAGTCCCAGCACTACCTGCGGCCGTTCACCCGGGTCGGGCGCCGGCTGCCCGCGCACTCGACCTCGCTCGGCAAGGCGCTGCTCGCCACCCACACCGACGAGCAGGTGCGCAAGCTGCTCCCCGAGACCCTGCCGGCCCTGACCGAGCACACGATCACCGACCGCGAGAAGCTCATCGAGGAGCTGCACGTCATCCGCGAGCAGGGCTTCTCGGTGGACCGCGAGGAGAACACGCTCGGGCTGCGCTGCTTCGGGATCGCGATCCCCTACCGGACCCCGGCGCGGGACGCCATCAGCTGCTCGGTGCCGGTGGCGCGGCTCACCCCGGCCCACGAGCAGATGATCAAGGACGCGCTCTTCGACGCGCGGGACCGGCTGACGCTGGCGACCCGCCGCCTCTGAGCCCTCGGGTCACCCCCGGTCGGCGAGCGCCTTCTGCCACACCGGGCTGTCCACGTAGTGGTTGTCGTACTGCTCCGAGGACGCCTTGATCTCCTCGAAGCTCGCCTCGCCGCGCATGACGCGGCCGAGGAGGCGCAGGTAGTCGAAGCGGGCCATGCCGGGCGTGAAGACGAAGAGGACGTCGGCCTCGGCGCCGGGCGCCGCCGCGAAGGCGTGCGGGGTGTGCGGCGGGACCAGGAGGAAGTCGCCCTGCTCCAGGACGGTCAGCTCCTCGTCGACGAGGACCTGGAGCGAGCCGCCGAGGACGAAGAACATCTCCGAGGCCTTGGTGTGGAAGTGCGCCGGGGCGCCGACCGCGCCCTTCGCGAACGAGGAGCGGTAGCTCGTGAGCTGTCCGCCGGTGGTGTCGGAGTCGGCGAGGAGCGTCATCACGCTGCTCGGGTCGGCGGTGGTCTCGGCGGTGGCGGCGCGGGTCAGGAGCGGGGCGAAAGTCGCGTTCTCGTTCATGATCACTACTCTAGAGGCCCATTGACCCCGATAAAGGGGTCAATCGATCATGAGAATCATGGGTCAATTCCGGGCTCTGCCGATCCGCGGCCGGGGGCGGGTCGGAGGGGCCTCTCCCCCGCGCGGCGGAGACGGTTCACCACACGGCACGACGTGGCACCGGCGCCCCGCGCGGGAGCGTGGAGCCATGACATCGACCGCGCACTCCCTCACGCCGGCGCCCTCCGCCGCGCACCACCCCTCCCTCCTCCGCCGGGTGCTGCGCGTCCTCGCGATCGTCGCCTGCCTCCCCTACATCTCGCTCAAGGTCGTCTGGGTGGCCGGCGGCGAGATCGGCATCCCGGCCGGGAGCGCGCTCCTGGAGCACAGGACGCTGCTCGCCGTCGCCAACTCGATCTCGGTCCTCGCCGACGCCGCCGTCATCGTCCTCGCCCTGCTGCTCACACAGGCGTGGGGCCTGCGCGTACGGGCCTGGCTGCTCGCCTTCCCCATGTGGGCGGCGACCGGGCTGCTCGCCCCGATCATGGCCGGTTACCCGGCGCAGCTCGTGATCGCGCTGATCACCGGCGACGACCGGGCCGCCGCGCCCAGCGAGCCCTTCCTGGACGACTGGGTCTTCGCCGTCGTCTACGGCGGCTTCATCCTCCAGGGCCTCTCCCTCGGCGCCCTCTTCGTCCTGTACGCACGGGACCGCTGGGGCCACGTCTGGCGCGGCCGGCTCGGCGAGGTGTCGGCCCGTACGTCCGGGCCCGGCGTCCGGGCCGCCGCCCTGGCCGGCGCCGTGGCCGCGCTCGTCCCCGCGGCGGTCGAGCTGCTCTGGCTCTCCGGCTCGACCGCGGGCCTCTCCGCCCAGCGGGCCGCCGAACGGGACAGCGACTTCTACGTCCTGACCGCCATCCAGCTCGCCTTCCTCGTCGCCGCCGTCGTCGTCACCCTCTTCCTCGTGCTGCGACGGCCCGCAGGGCTGGGGGTCCGGCCGGTCCTCGCCGTGGCCTGGGTGTCCACCGGCGCGGTGGGCTGCTGGGGCGCGTACATGTCGCTCGTCTCGCTCCAGCCGGAGGCGGATGTCCTCAAGCAGGTCACGACCCTCGCACGGCTGTCCTACGCTGGCGAGATGATCACCGGGTTCCTGCTGGCCGCGTGCGTGGCCGTCTTCCTGCGGCGGCGGAGCGCCGAGGCGTGAGGCGGTGCGCGGTCGCCCTCTTCGGGCAGCGGGCCAGGCTGCGCTGGCTCCATCTGATCCTGGGCGGCGCGCTGTTCATGCCGTACTGGCTGGTCGGGACCGTCGTCCTGGCGTTCTTCGTCGACTCCGCGGGGATGTTCTCGGGCAGTCTCGCCGTGCAGCTCGGGGCGTACGCGGTGGGGCTGCCGCTCGCCGCGGTCACCGCGCTCTTCCCGCTGGCCCGGCCGATGTCGGTGGCGGTGGCGCGGGCGCTGTGCGGGGTGCCGGCGGAGGGGCTCGCGGACGGACCGGCCCGCGGCCGGGACGCGAAGGCCCGAACGGTCGGCTGGTTCACGCTGCACGTGGGCGCGGGCGCGCTGATCAGCGGGGCGTCCCTGGCCCTGCCGCCGTTCGCGGTGTCGGTGGCGGCGCTGCCGTTCTCGCCGGCCCTCCGGGAATCGGAGCTCGGCCGGTACTGGGGACTCGACGAACCCTGGCTGATCTCGGCGGCGCTCCCGGCGGGACTCCTGATGCTGCTCGCGCTCGCCGCCACCGCCGCCGCGACCGGGGCCCTGCTCGCCCACCAGGCGCCCCGGCTGCTCGGGCCGAGCCCCGCGGACCGGCTCGCGGCGGCCGAGCGGCGCGCGGCGGAGGCGGAGTCGCGCAACCGGCTCGCCCGCGAGCTGCACGACTCGGTCGGCCACGCGCTGAGCGCGGTCACCCTCCAGGCGGGCGCGGCCCGCCGGGTCCTCGACACGGGCGCCGCTGCCGACCTGGACTTCGTCAAGGAGGCGCTGACCGCGATCGAGGAGACCACCCGGCGCACGGTCGGGGAGCTGGACTGGGTCCTCGGCCTGCTGCGGCGCGGCGACGAGGTCGAGGAAGGCGTGGGCCCGGGGCTCGACGCCCTGGAGTCCCTCGTGCGGGGCGCGGGACCGCGGGTGGCGCTGACGGTGGGCGGGGACCTCGCCCCCGTACCGGAGGCGCTGTCGCGGGAGGCGTACCGGATCGTCCAGGAGGGGCTGACGAACGCGGCCCGGCACGCGGGCGGCACGCCCGTCACCGTACGGCTCGACGCCCGTACCGAGGAGTTGGAGATCGTCATGGAGAACCCCCTGCCCGAGCGGCCCCCGGTCGCCCGCCCGCACGGCGGGCGCGGCCTGCGCGGGGTCGGCGAACGGGCCCAACTGTTCGGCGGCAGCGCCGAGGCGGGCCCGGTGGACGGCCTGTGGCGCCTCGCGGTGAGGATCCCCCGGTGAGCGCGGCGAACCCTTCCGTGACCAGGGTGGTCCTCGCCGACGACGAGCGCATGGTGCGGACGGCCCTGCGGGTCATCCTGGACGCGGAGCCCGACCTGGAGGTCGTCGGCGAGGCCGCCACGGGCGCCGAGGCCGTGTCGGTGGTGCGGGCGGAGCGGCCGGACGTCGTGCTGATGGACGTCCGCATGCCCGAGATCGACGGCATCCGGGCCACCGAGCAGATCCTCGGGGGCATGGCGGAGCCGCCAAGGATCGTGGTCGTGACGACCTTCGAGAACGACTCCTATGTGTACGACGCGCTGCGCGTCGGCGCGGCGGGCTTCCTGCTGAAGCGGGCGGCGGCGGAGGAGCTGGTGGGCGCGGTCCGGCTGGTCGCGCGGAGCGACTCGCTGCTCTATCCGGCGGCGGTGCGGGGCCTGGCCGCCGAGCACGCCCGGCGCGCTCCGGCGGCGGCGCCCTGGGTGGCGCGGCTGACCGAGCGGGAGGCGGAGGTGCTGCGGCACGTGGCGACGGGCCTGACGAACGCCGAGATCGCCGAGCGGATCGGCGTCGGCCCGGCGACGGTCAAGTCGCACGTGGCGGCGGTCCTGGCGAAGCTGGGCGCCCGGGACCGGACGCAGGCGGTGATCCTCGCGTACGAGTCGGGGTTCGTGCGGACGTGATGACGGGCCGGGTCCCGGCGGGCCCGGGGAGCCCGCCGCCCGCCGGGATGAAGGTTCGCTGAGAAACCGAACACATCCGGAACGGCGTCCACCGCCCCGTTCGTCCCCCTTAGTGCGATGAACAAGACGATCAGGCACACGTCGGTCTTCGTCCTGGTCCTGGTGCTCGCCCTCCTCGGGCGGGCCACCTGGGTGCAGGCATACGAAGGCAAGGCGCTCGCGGACGACTCGAAGAACCGGCGGAAGACCATCGCGCAGTACGCGCAGCCGCTCGGCAACATCGTCGTGGCCGGTTCTCCGGTCACCGGCTCGAAGAAGACGGAGGGAGGCGATCTCGCGTACAAGCGCACCTACACGGACGGCGAGCTGTACGCGGCGGTCACCGGCTACAGCTCGCAGGCCTACGGCGCCACGCAGCTGGAGGGCATCTACAGCGACGTCCTCGACGGCACCGCCGACCGGCTGAAGAACCCGGTGGACGCCGTCACGCGCAAGCAGCAGGAGCCGGGGACGGTCGTCACCACGATCGACCCGGCCGTGCAGAAGGCCGGCTACGAGGCGCTCGGCGACACGAAGGGCGCGGCGGTCGCCGTCGACCCCGCCACCGGCCGGATCCTCGGCATGGTGTCCACCCCGTCGTACGACCCGTCGAAGATCGCCGGGACGGCGGACGGCGACGCCTGGCAGAAGCTGATGGGCGACGAGGACAAGCCGCTGGTCAACCGGGCCCTGCGCCAGCCGCTCCCGCCCGGCTCCACCTTCAAGCTGGTCGTCGCGGCGGCCGCCCTGGAGGACGGTCTGTACGGCTCGGTGGACACGGCGACGAAGAGCCCCGACCCGTACACCCTGCCGAACACCCGGACCGTGCTGAAGAACGAGAACGCCTCCGCGCCCTGCGAGAACGCCACGATCCGCACCGCGCTCCGCTACTCCTGCAACAACGTCTTCGCCAAGATGGCCGCCGACCTGGGGCAGGACAAGGTGAAGGCGATGGCGGAGAAGTTCGGCTTCAACGACGCCGAGCTGGACGTCCCGGTCCGCGCGTACGAAAGCGTGTACCCGTCGGGCATGGACTCCGCGCAGACGGCGCTGACCGGCATCGGGCAGTTCGACGTGACCGCCACCCCGCTCCAGATGGCCATGGTCTCGGCCGCGATCGCCAACGACGGCCTCCTGGCGGCCCCGCACATGGTCTCCGAGGTCGTCGACTCCGACGGCGACGCCCTGACCTCCTTCGACGACGGGGACACCACGCGGATCGTCTCCTCCTCGACGGCGGAGCAGCTGCGCAGCGCGATGCGGACGGTCGTGGAGAAGGGCACCGGCACCAACGCGGCGATCGCCGGGGCCGAGGTCGGCGGCAAGACGGGCACGGCGCAGCACGGCGAGAACAACAGCAAGACGCCGTACGCCTGGTTCACCTCCTACGCGAAGGACCCCTCGACCGGGAAGCAGGTCGCCGTCGCGGTGATGATCGAGGACTCGGGCGCGGCCCGCTCCGAGGTCAGCGGCAACGGCCTGGCGGCGCCGGTGGCGCAGAAGATGATGGCGGCGGCGCTGAAGTGAGGTGACGGGGGCCCGGTCCGGACGAAGTGGTCCCGGCCGTCGCCGGTCGGGTGCGACATCCCGCCGGGGCCGGGGCCCGATTGGCTCCCGGCCCCCGTCACGCGATATGCAGGGGCACGCTCGCGACCGAGCGCGCATTCGAATGACCGAGCCTGCATCACCTCGCGGAGGACCGCCGTGCGCCTGCCCCGTTCCCTTTCCGGCTGGACCATGGCGGTCTTCGGCGTACTCGCCGCCGCGCTCGGGGTGGTGGGCCTGATCGCCCCGGACGCCCTGCTCACGGTCATGGGCTTCGATCCGGTGCCCGAGGGCGGGCGGGCGGACGGCGACCACACCCTCGTCTTCCTCACGGCCTCCTCGATGGCCGCGCTCAACATGGGCGTCTACTACGTCCTGGCCGCGCTCGCCGACTGGAAGCCCTTCTTCCGCTGGACGGTCCCCTTCCGGCTCCTCACCTGCGCGGTCTTCACCCTCGCCGTCCTCACCGGCCGCGCCCCGGCCGGCTTCCTCGGCGTGGGCCTGTGGGAGGGGCTCGGCGCCGTGGTGACGGGGGCCGCGCTGCGGTACGAGAAGCGGGGCGGCTCCGGGGCGGTGAGCGGCTCCGGGACCGTGACCGGGCTCCGGGACACGCCCTAGACTCCGGGACGCCTCCAGGCTCCGGGGCGCCTTTCCCTAGGGCAGGTGACCGATCCCCGAGGGCCTCCTCAGAGGTCAGGATCCGGCCATGCGTTGGTATCTGACAGGCATCGTCGTGTCCGGATTCGGTACGACGGCCATGTGGCTGGTCTCCGGGATCTGGGTCAAGTCCCTCACGGGTTCGGACAGTCTGGCGGCGCTCGCCGCCTTCGCCCTGTGGGCGCCCGTCCTCCTCGGGCCGCTGCTCGGCACGCTCGCGGACCGGGTGCGGCGGCGGCCCCTCCTCGTCGTCCTGAACACCGCGATGGCGCTCCTGCTGCCCGTGCTCCTGTGGGTGGAGTCGGCGGACCGGGTCTGGCTGCTGTTCGCGGTGCTCGTGCTGTACGGCGCCCAGGGAGCCGTCCACGAGGCCGCCGAGCAGGCGCTCGTGGCAACGACGCTCGACGCGCGGCGGCTCGGCACCTTCAACGGGCTCCGGATGACCGCGAACGAGTCGATGAAGCTCATCGCCCCGCTCGTGGCCGCGGGGCTCTTCGCACGCTACGGGGGCGGCCCGGTCGCCCTCCTCGACGCGGCGAGCTTCGCGCTCGCGGCGGCGCTGTTCGCGCTGATGCCGGTCCGGGAGGAGCGCCCCGCGCGGGCATCGAAGCGGCACTGGTGGCGGGAGACGGCAGAAGGCGTACGGCTGCTGCGGTCCTCGTCCGTGCTGCGGCCGCTGGTGGCGACGGGCGGGTTCGCGATGCTGCTCGCCGGGGTGAACGGGGCGGCGATCTACGCGGTCGTGGACAGCGGGCTCGGGCGCTCCCCCGCGTACGCCGGTGTGCTGTACGCGGTCCAGGGCGCGGGCTCGGTCCTCGCGGGCCTGCTCACGGGCCCGCTGCTGCGCCGGGTCCCGGAGCGGGTGCTCGCCGCCGCCGGACTCGTGCTGTTCGCGGTGGCGGTGGGCGTGCGGGCGCTGCCGTACGGGGCGACGGCCCTGGCGGCGAGCGCGGTGATCGGCCTGGGGCTGCCGTGGGTCCTCGTCGCCACGATGACGGCGGTCCAGCGGGAGGCCCCGGCGGAGGCGGTGGGCCGGGTGGCGGCGACCGCGAACACCCTGATCTTCGCCCCGAACGCGCTGGCCATCGCGCTCGGTGCCGGCCTGGTCGCGGTGGTCGACGTCCGGGTCCTGCTGCCGGTCCTGGCGGTGGCGGGCACGGTCTGGGCCGCCGGACTCGCGCTCAGGGGCGCGGGGCGGGGCGAGGGCCGGAGCGGAGACCCGGCGGAGGCTCGGGCAGGGGCCGGGACGGAGACCTGAGCGAGGGCGTGAGCGGACAGCGGGGCGGGGGCCTCGGCGAGGACCCGGCCGGCGGGCTCGCAGTGCGGGGCGGGCAGGGGGCGGGGAGCATGGAGGGAGGCGCGGCGGGAGGAGGGCAGTGTGACGGCCGGTTCCTTCCCGGAGACGGCGGGGCGGGCGGGTGTGCCGTTCGACGGCAAGGGACTCCTCGACGTCCTCGGGGTCGCCGCCGTCGTCGTCGACGCACGCGGCCGCATCGTGCTGTGGAGCCCCCAGTCGGAGGCCCTCTTCGGCTACCGCGCGGACGAGGCCCTCGGCCGGTACGTGGCGCAGCTGATCGTCGACGCCGAGCACCGCGAGGAGGCGATGCGCCTCTTCGGCGAGGTGCTGCACGGCGGCACGACCTGGGCGGGCACCTTCCCCGTACGGCTCAAGGACGGCAGCACCCGCGCCGTCGAGTTCCGGAACATGCGGCTCACCGACGACCTGGGCGGGCTGTTCGCGCTGGGGATCGCCGCCGACCGCGCCGTCGTCGAACGGGTCGAGACCGGCCTCGCCCTCTCCGACCGGCTGGTCTCCCAGTCGCCGATCGGTCTCGCCGTCCTCGACACCGACCTGCGGTACGTCCTCGTGAACCCGGCCCTGGAGCGGATCAACGGCGTCCCGGCCGCGCTGCACATCGGCCGGCGGATCGCCGACATGCTGCCGCGGGTCGACGCGGTGGAGCTGGAGGCGGCGCTGCGCACGGTCCTCGCCACGGGCACGCCCCTGCTCGACCACCCGACGTCCGGGCGGACCCCAGCGGACCCCGAGCACGAGCACGCCTGGTCGGTGTCCTTCTACCGCCTGGACGGGCCCGAGGGCCGGGTCCTGGGGGTCGCGGCCTCGGTGATCGACGTGACCGAGCGGCACGACGCGGACGCGGAGGCGGACCGGTCGCGGCGGCGGCTCGCGCTCGTCGCGGACGCCTCGGCGCGGGTCGGCACCACCCTGGAGGTGGACCGGACGGCCGCCGAACTGGCCGGGGTCGTGGTGCCGGAGCTCGCGGACGTCGCGGCCGTCGACGTCCTCGACTCCGTCCTGGCGCTGCGCAGGCCCGGCGCTCCCGAGGCGGGCCCGGAGCTCTTCCGCGCGCTCGCGGTGAAGGCCTCGGGCCCGACGGAGGCGCTGCCGGCCGCGGACCCGCCGGGGGCGGTGGCGATGTACGGGGCGGACCGGCTCGTCACCCGCTGCGTGCACACCGGCCTTCCGGTCCTGGTCGCGCACGTCGCCCCCGGTGACCTGTCCCGGATCGCGCGGAGTCCCGAGGCGGCGGAGCAGCTCCGGCGGGCCGGGGTCCACTCCTACCTGGCGGTGCCGCTGATCGCGCGCGGGGAGGTGCTCGGCGCGCTCGACCTCAAGCGGGACCGCAATCCGCTGCCCTTCGACGGCGACGACGTGCTCCTCGCGACGGAGCTCGCGGCCCGGGCGGCGGTCAGCATCGACAACGCCCGCTGGTACCAGAGCGTGCGGAACTCGGCGGTGACGCTCCAGCGCAGCCTGCTGCCGGGCAAGCCGCCGGAGCGGGCGGGGCTGGAGGTCGCCGCCCGCTACCAGCCGGCGCAGGCGTCGAGCGAGGTCGGCGGCGACTGGTACGACGTGATCGCCCTGCCCGACGACAAGACCGCGCTCGTCGTGGGGGACGTGATGGGCAGCGGGATCGACGCGGCGGCGACGATGGGGCGGCTGCGGACGGCCACCTGCGCGTTCGCGGATCTCGACCTGTCGCCGGCGCAGGTGCTCCGGCATCTGGACCGGATCACCGCGGGTCTTGAGCACTACATCGCGACCTGTCTCTTCGCCGTGCACGACCCGCGCCTGGGCCGGATCCGGATCGCGAACGCGGGCCATCTGCCGCCCGTACGGATCCCGGCGGAGGGCCCGGCCGAGCTGGTGCGGCTCTCGACCGGCGTACCGCTGGGAGTGGGCGGCGGCACCTTCCGTACGGCCCGGGTCCCCTTCCGCCCCGGGGACGTTCTCGTGCTCTACACGGACGGGCTCGTCGAGACCCGCGACGAGGCGATCGACGACCGGCTCGCGGTGCTCGTGGGCCTGCTCGACAAGGCGCGCGGGTCCTTGGAGGAGACCTGCGACATGCTGCTGCAGGCGTTGCGGCGGCCGGGCGCACAGGACGACGTGGCGCTGCTCGTCGCCCGGAGCACGGCATGAACGCGCGGGCGGGCCGGCCGGGCCGGGAAGGCCGGGACGGTCGCAAGGACGGCAAGGACGGCCGGACGGGGCTGCGGAGCGTCGCGGGCCAGGTGTTCGCCCTGGAGGCGCTGATCGCCCTCCTGGTGATCGCGGCGGCGGTCTTCGTCATCTTCCACCAGGCGCAGCGGGACACCGAGCGGGACGCCCGGATCCGCTCGCTCGCCGTCGCGGAGGCCTTCGCGCACGCGCCGGGCGTCGACGACGCGCTGACCTCGCCGGATCCGACGGCGGCGCTCCAGAACCGGGCCGAGGCCGCCCGCCGGGCGACGGGCGTCGACTTCATCGCGGTCCTGAGCCCCGCCGGGGTGCGGTACACGGACTCGGACCCGGAGCTGATCGGCCGCAAGGCCATCGGGGACCTCTCGCGTGCCACGGTGGACGGCGATTCCTTCACGGAGCTCTTCCGGGGCGCGCCGAACGACGCGGTACGGGCCGTGGTCCCCGTGGTGGACGACCAGGGCCGGACCGTGGGCCTGGTCAGCAGCGGCATCGAGGTGGAGAGCATCACGGACGCGGTGCAGGGGCGGCTGCCGCTGCTCGCCGGCGCGGCGGTCGGCGCGCTGGCGCTCGCCGTGGGCGGGGCGGGCCTGGTGAGCAGGCGGCTGCGGCGGCAGACGCACGGCCTGGGTCCCGCCGAGATGACCCGGATGAAGGAGCACCACGAGGCGGTCCTGCACGCCGTGCGCGAAGGGGTCGTCATCGTGGGCCCCGACCACCGGCTGCTGCTCGCCAACGACGAGGCCCGCCGGCTGCTCGGCCTCACGGCGGACGCGGAGCGGCGGCACGTCTCGGAGCTCGGCCTCGATCCCCGTACGGTCGAACTCCTCACGTCCGGGCGGGCCGCCACCGACGAGGTGCACCGGGCGGGCGACCGGCTGCTCGCGGTGAGCGTGCGCCCCACCCTCACCGCCGGCGCCGAGTCCGGCAGCGTCATGACGATGCGGGACACCACCGAGCTGGCCGCCGTGACCGGCCGGGCGGCGGTGGCCCGCGGCCGGCTCCAGCTGCTGTACGAGGCGGGGGTGCGGATCGGGACGACGCTGGAGGTCGTACGGACCGCGGAGGAGCTGGCGGAGGTGGCGGTGCCGCGGTTCGCCGACTTCACGACGGTGGAGCTCCTCGAACCGGTGCTGCGCGGGGAGGAGCCCCCGGAGGACGCGGCCATGACGACGGAGATGCGGCGGACGGCGCTGAGCGGGCTGCGGCCGGACCAGCCGCTCCAGCCCGTCGGGGACACCGTCCGCTTCGACGTGCCCAGCACGCCCATGGCGAGGGCGCTGACCGCGGGGCACGCGGTGGCGCAGGCGGAGCTGGCCTCGGCGGAGGGCTGGCGGGCGCAGGACCCGGAGGGGGCCGCGCAGGCCCTCGCGTACGGGATGCACTCGCTGCTCACGGTGCCACTGCTGGCCCGTGGGGTGGTCCTCGGGATGGCCAACTTCTGGCGCGCGGACACCCCGGAGCCGTTCGGCGAGGAGGACCTGTCGTTCGCGGAGGAGCTGGCGGCGCGGGCGGCGGTGGCGATCGACAACGCCCGCCGGTTCACTCGGGAGCACGCGATGGCGGTGACGCTCCAGCGGAGTCTGCTGCCGAGGGTGCTGCCGGACCAGAGCGCGGTGGACGTGGCGTACCGCTACCTCCCGGCGAAGGCGGGGGTGGGCGGCGACTGGTTCGACGTGATCCCGCTGCCGGGGGCGCGGGTGGCGCTGGTCGTGGGGGACGTGGTGGGGCACGGGCTGCACGCGGCGGCCACGATGGGCCGGCTGCGGACGGCCGTGCACAACTTCTCGACGCTCGACGTGCCGCCGGACGAGCTCCTCGGCCATCTCGACGAGCTGACGGGCCGGATCGACCACCGGGAGAGCGAGGGCCCGGACGCCGAGGGGCGGCGGCGGGACGAGGGCATCACGGGCGCGACCTGTCTGTACGCGATCTACGACCCGGCTTCCGGGCGGTGCACGGTGGCGAGCGCGGGACATCCGGGACCGGCGCTCGTGGACCCGGACGGCCGGGTCGAGTTCCCGGAGCTGTCCCCGGGGCTGCCGCTCGGGCTCGGTCTGGGCGACGTGCCGTTCGAGACGACGGAGCTGCGGCTGCCGGAGGGGAGCAAGCTGGTGCTCTTCACCGACGGGCTCCTGGAGGACCGGGGGCGGGACCTGGACACGGGGCTCACGCTGCTGGGGTCCACGCTCGCGCGCCCGGACCGGAGCCCGGAGCAGACCTGCGCGGACGTCCTGGCGACGCTGCTCTCGCCCTCGCCGCGCGACGACATCGCGCTGCTCGTGGCGCAGACCCGGCTGCTCGCCCCGGAGCGGATCGCGGAGTGGGAGGTGGCGCGGGACCCGTCGGCGGTCTCGCCCGTACGGAACGCGGCGGCGGCGAAGCTGTCGGAGTGGGGGCTCGACGGGCTCGCGTTCACGGCGGAGCTGATCCTCAGCGAGCTGATCACGAACGCGGTGCGGTACGGCGCCGATCCGGTCCGGGTGCGGCTCCTCCACGACCGCACGCTGATCTGCGAGGTCTCGGACGGCAGCAGCACGTCGCCGCACCTGCGGCACGCGACGACGACCGACGAGGGCGGGCGCGGGCTGTATCTGGTGGCGCAGTACGCGGAGCGCTGGGGCACCAGGTACGCCCGGCGCGGCAAGACGATCTGGGCCGAGCTGCGGGCGGACGACACGGACGCGGAGCCGACGGCGGCGGTGGTGCCGGACCTGGACGCGCTGGAGGACCTGGCCTGGTGAGGGAAGGGCCTGGTGAGGAGGGGGGACCTTCCGGGGGTCCGTGGTATACCAATGACTGGTATACCAATCAGCCGCGCCCCTCGCCCCGCCCCGCCTCGCCCTCAAGGAGACCCCGTGACCCCGCCGCCGCTCCGTACCGCGACCGTGTTCCACGACGTACGGCCCTTCGGGGGCCCGGTCCGCGAGCTGATCGCCGTGGACGGGCTGCTCGTGGACGAGGTCCCGCCGGGGGCGGACGTCGAGCGGGTCGACGGGGGCGGCCGGCTGGCCCTGCCGACCCTGGTCGACGCGCACATCCACCCCGACAAGACGTCCTGGGGAGAGCCCTGGCACAGCAGGCGGCCGGCGCACGGCATCGCCGAGTACGTCACCGGGGACGTGGAACTCGCCCGCGCGCTCCCGACCCCGGTGGCCGAGCGGGCGCTGCGGCTGATGTCCCACGCGGCGGCCCACGGCACCCGGGCGATGCGCGCCCACGCGGACGTGGCCCCGGCCTACGGCCTGTCCGGGATCGAGGGGGTCGCCGAGGCGGCCCGGAAGCTGGCCGGGATCGTCGACGTGGAGCTCGTCGCCTTCCCGCAGCACGGGGTGGTCCGCACCCCGGGGGCGGCCGAGCTCCTGGCGGAGGCCGCCGCGAGCGGTCTCGTCAGCCACATCGGCGGCATCGACCCGGCCGGCTTCGACACGGAAGGGGACCGGGAGGGCGACCAGCTCGGCACGGTCTTCGCCCTCGCGGAGAAGCACGGCCTCGGGCTCGACATCCACCTCCACGACCGGGGCGAGCAGGGCCGCCTCGTCCCGCTGCGGGACATCGCCGCCCGCACCCGCGCCCTCGGCCTCCAGGGCCGGGTGAGCGTCGCGCACGCCTTCGCGGTCGCCGGCCTGACCGAGCGGGAGCTGGACGAGACGGCGGACCTGCTCGCCGAGGCGGGGATCTCCCTCACCACGGTCGCCCTGTCGGTGACGACGATCCTGCCGTTCCGGCGGCTCGCGGAGCGCGGGGTACGGGTCGGGCTCGGCTCGGACGGGGTCCGGGACAGCTGGAGCCCGTTCGGCAACGCGGACATGCTGCACCGCGCCTGGCTCGCCGCCTGGGCCCTGGACGCGCGGCTCGACGAGGAACTGGAGGCCTGCTTCCGGCTCGCGGCCGACGGGGGCGCGGAGCTCCTCGGCCTCCCGGAGGCGGACCTCCGCACGGGCTCCCCCGCCGACTTCATGCTCGTGGACGGCGAGTGCCTGCCGCAGGTGGTGGTCGACCAGCCGCGCCGCGACCTGGTGGTCCGCGCGGGCCGGGTGGTGGCGAGGGACGGACGCCTGGTCTGACGGCCCGCGAGGTCTGCGAGGTCTGCGAGGATCGAGACTCGCCCCCCCAACCCCTGGAGCCCTCCCCATGACGAGCCCCCGCCCCGCCGCCCCACCCGCCGGGGACACCCCCCGGTCCCTGCGGGAGCGGGTCTACGAGGAGCTGCGCGAGCGGATCATCGAGGCGGAGTTCCCGGCGGGGACGCGGCTCGTGGAGCGGGAGATCGCCGAGGAGCTGCGGGTCTCCCGGGTGCCGGTGCGGGAGGCGATGCAGCGCCTCGAAGCGGAGGGCTTCCTCTCGGTGCGGCCGCGCCGGGGCTCGGTGGTGACGGAGTTCGGACCGGAGGACGCCGAGCACCTCTTCGACGTACGGGAGAACCTGGAGGGCCTGGCGGCCCGCCTCGCCGCGCGGCACGCGGGCGAGCAGGAGCTCCGCGCCCTGGAGGAGCTCCTCGCCCGGGCGAGGGCGGCGGCGGAGTCCGGCCGCCTCCGTGAGGCCGTCTCGCTCAACGCCGACTTCCACCGGGCCGTCGTCGGGCTCTCCGGCAATCCGCTCCTGGTGGAGCTGATGGCCCCGCTCGACTCCCGCCTGCGCCGCCTCTTCCGGCTCACCTCGGCCGTGTCGGACGGCGAACCGATGTGCGGCGCCCACGAGCGGCTGTACGAGGCGATCCGCGACCGCGACGAGGCCGTCGCGGAGTCCCTGGCCCGCGCCCACGTCGCGGCCACCCGCGCCTCGGCCCTGCGGCTGCTGAACGACCGGCGGAACCAGGCCGGTTGACCCGGCTCGGCCGCTGTGCGCGGATGTCACCGCGAGCGGCAGCGTCTCGCGGCCGAACCCCGACCGGGTCACCTCCCTGACGCCCCTGTCGGCCCTTCCCGCACTGGTCGCGGCGTCGGCTACGCGCCGGCCCTGCGCCGCCTGCGCGCAGAACACCCGAACCCTCTAGCCCACCTTCCGCAGGGCCGTGCGAACCGCCTCCAGGTCGCCGTCCGAGGCCAGTCCCGCGTGGTAGAGCCGGAGTTCGGTGGCGCCCTCGTCGCGGGCCCGTTCGGCATCGTGGGCCAGGTGTGCGGGGGCGCCGCCCATGCCGGTGACGACGGAGAGGTTGGCCGCGAGGACGGTGCCGGGGCGGGCGTGGGCCGCGAAGGCGGCGAGCTTCGGGGGGCGGGCGACCACGCCGTCCGCGAGGGCGAGGACGTGCGCCGGGTCCGTGCCGGCGTCGGCGCCGCAGCGGTACGGGTCGGGGTCGGCGTGCAGCAGGACGCGGAAGCCGGGCGGGGCTGCGGCCCGTACGGCGGCCACGGCGGCCTCCTGGAAGGAGCGGGCGGTCGCGGCGCGCCAGGCCAGGGCGGGGGCCTCCAGGTCGCCGAGTCCGCGCGCCGGGCCGGTGCCGGACCAGACGGGTGCGAGGGCGTGGCGGACGGCGGCGGCCAGTTCGTCGGGGTCGGCGCCCCCGTTCCCGTACCCCTCGCGGCAGGAGGGGCAGAAGCAGAGGGACATCAGGAGCTGCTCGCGCTCGCCGAGCGGGACTCCGGAGGTCTTGTCGTGGGCGTGCAGATGGGCGAGGCCGTACCAGCCGCAGGACTCCAGCTCGGTGCCGGCCGCGCCGGGGCGGACGGCGGCCTCGGCCGCGAGGTCGACGAGGTGGGCGCGGACGTCGGGGCGGGCGACGCAGGGGGCCCAGGGGTAGCGGTCGCCGTAGGCGTTGACGACGGAGGTCTCGGGGTGTTCGGCGCCGAGCCGGGAGTTGTGGGCGAGGACGACCCAGCTGTGGACGTCGAGGCCGGTGCCGGCGAGGGCCTCGGCGGCCCGGCCGTAGGAGTCGCCGGGGGCCCACTCCCCCGCCGGGTACGGGCGGAGCGCGCGGCCGGCCCAGCGGTCCGGGTCCGGCGGGTAGAGCACGGCGGCGTGCTCGGCGGTGACGATCCGGTGGGCCGGGTGGCGGGGGCTGAGCGCCCGGGTGGAGTGGTAGGCGGCGGCGAGGGTGACCTGCGCGATGCCGAGCTCCGCGAGGAGTGCGGGCGCGGCGGGGTCGCCGTCGACGTCCCAGGGGTAGAGGAAGGCGCCGGCTCGCAGGCCCGTCCCCCCGGCGCTCACGCCCCGGCCTCCTTGAGGAGGGCGCGGCCGCGCTCGACGAGGCGGGCGAGTTCCGCGAGGTGTTCGGGGGCGGGCTCGCTCAGCGGCGGTCGTACCTCTCCGACGTCCAGGCCTCCCATCCGTACGGCCGCCTTGACGAGCGAGACGGCGTATCCCCGGCCCTGGGAGCGGAGTTCGACGAGGGGCCGGTAGAAGCCGTCGACGAGCAGGTTCACGGTGTCGTCGTCACCGGTGGCGAGGGCGCGGTGGAAGGCGAGGGCGAGGTCGGGGGCGAAGCAGAAAACGGCGGAGGAGTAGAGGGTGACGCCGATGCCCCGGTAGGCGGCGCAGGTGAGTTCGGCGGTCGGCAGGCCGTTGAAGTAGAGCAGGTCGAGGCCCTCGGCGCGGACGGCGCTGACGATGCGCTGCATGAGGTCGAGGTCGCCGAGGCCGTCCTTGATGCCGATGACGCCGTCGGTGCGGGCGAGGGCGACGGCGGTCGCGGGGGTGAGGATCGCGTTGTCCCGCTGGTAGACGATCACGTCGAGCGAGGTGGCGGCCGCGAGTTCGGTGTAGTGGCGCAGGAGCCCGGCCTGGTCGGCCACGACGAGGTACGGGGGCATGGCGAGGAGTCCGTCGGCGCCGGCCTCCTCGGCGAGCCGCGCGTACTGGATCGCGAGCGCGGTGCCGTAGCCGGCTCCGGCGACGACGGGGACGCGGCCGGCGGTCTCCTCGACGGCGGCGGCGACGCAGATCCGGAACTCCTCCGGGGTGAGGGCGTGGAACTCGCCCGTGCCGCAGCAGGCGAACACGGCGGCCGCGCCCGCGTCGACGCCCGCGCGGACGTGGGCGCGGAAGGCGTCGAGGTCGAGGGAGCCGTCGGGCGCGAAGGCGGTGACGGGGAAGAAGAGCAGGCCGTCGAGCCGGCCGGCGAGCGGGGCAGTGGTCACGGTCGCTCCCAGGGAAGTCCGTCGTGCACAGTTCTGACTGTCATCCATATTCTTGAACACCGACGTCCCGCACGCTAGAACAGCCCGGAAGCGCCGGTCAAGGAGAAGACGCGCCTTATCGCACCCTCTTGACGCTCCGTCGGGCGGCTCCCTAGCGTGTCCACGGTTGTGAACGACACCCAGCCCCATGGCACTCGGCGATGGCACTCGACGGAGGAGAACCACTCCATGTCCGCACCCCGCACCGTCCTCCTCACCGGCGCCGCCGGCGGCGTCGGCACGCTGATGCGGGAGCTGCTGCCCCCGTACGGCTACGAGCTCCGCCTCCTGGACGTCGTCCCCGTGCGGGGGGAGCCGAACGCGATCGTCGCCGACCTCGCGGACCGTGCGGCGCTGCGCGAGGCGGTCCGGGGCGTGGACGCGATCGTGCACCTGGCGGGCATCTCCCTGGAGGCCGACTTCGAGAAGATCGTGGCAGCCAACATCGCCGGGACGTACAACCTCTACGAGGCCGCCCGCGAGGAGGGCGTCCGACGCGTGGTGTTCGCCTCCAGCAACCACGCCGTCGGCTTCACCCGGCAGCCGCGCGAGGGCGAACCGCTGATCCCCGTCGACACCCCGCACCGCCCCGACACCTTCTACGGCCTCTCCAAGTGCTTCGGCGAGGACCTGGCCCAGCTCTACTGGGACCTGCACGGCATCGAGACGGTCTCCGTACGCATCGGCTCCTGCTTCCCCGAGCCCACCTCGGTGCGGATGCTCTCCATGTGGCTCAGCCCTGCGGACTGCGCCCGCCTCCTGCACGCCACGCTCACCGCCGAGGGCGTGGCCCACACGGTCGCCTACGGCTCCTCCGCCAACACCCGCGCCTGGTGGGACCTCTCCACGGCCCGGGCGCTCGGCTACGACCCGCAGGACGACTCGGAGGTCCACGCGGAGAAGCTGATCGCCGCCCGGGGCCTCCCCGAGAAGGGCAGCGCCGACGACCTCTACCTGGGCGGCCACTTCTGCGTAAACCCGCCGCGCTGGCCGCACTGAGCCGGTAGACATGCACCGGCAGCCCCGAGGCCGCCGCGAAACCGAACGGAAGGAGGGCCGCCGTGCCCAGCCCCCGACCCCTCGCCCTGGTGACCGGAGTCGGCCGTACCGTCGGCATCGGCGCGGGCATCGCCCACCGCCTCGCGGAGTCCGGCTGGGACCTCGCCCTCACCTACTGGACCCCCTACGACCTGCGCATGCCCTGGGGCGTCGAAGCGAAAGCCGTCGAGGCGATCACCCGGGACCTCGCCGACCGGGGCGCGACCGCCCTCGCCGTCGAGGCCGACCTCGCCGACCCCGAGGCCCCCGCGCGCGTCTTCGACGCCGCCGAGGAGGGACTCGGGCGCCCGGTCACCGCCCTCGTCATGTGCCACTGCGAGTCCGTCGACTCCGGACTGCTCGACACGACGGTGGAGAGCTTCGACCGCCACTTCGCCGTCAACACCCGCGCCTCGTGGCTGCTGATCCGGGAGTACGGCCGGCGCTTCGCCGGTCCCCCCGGCTCCGGCCGGATCGTCGCCCTGACCAGCGACCACACCGTGGGGAACCTTCCCTACGGCGCGAGCAAGGGCGCCCTGGACCGCATCACCCTGGCCGCCGCGCGCGAGCTCGCCCACCTCGGGGTCACCGCCAACGTCGTGAATCCGGGCCCCGTGGACACGGGCTGGATGACGGAGGAGCTGCGGGAGGAGATGGTCCGGCAGACCCCGCTCGGGCGCCTCGGCACCCCGCGGGACACCGCACATCTGGTGGACTTCCTCTGCTCGCCCGAGGGGCAGTGGATCAACGGCCAGTTGCTGATGAGCAACGGCGGTCTGGCCTGAGCAGGGATACGCAGGACCCGGCCGGACTTATACGGGGGAGCCGGCCGGGGCCCGGGTCACGGTGCGCGCTGGCAGACCGGACATGTCCACGTTAAGTGGCGACGAAGATCATCGCGAGCCGCGGAACGCGGCCTCTGTCCGGATTGCGCGGCCCGCTCGCCGGTCCGCCCCTCAGCCGGACGCGCGCAGGGTATGGGACGGGGACTCGCCGTACTTCTCCCGGTAGCGGGCGGCGAACCGGCCCTGGTGGGCGAAGCCCCAGCGCCAGGCCACCTCGCTCACGGTGACCTCGTCCGGCGCGGCCGCGCGCAGCTCCTCGCGGACCCGGTCGAGGCGGACCTCGCGCACGTACGCCATCGGCGACATCCCCACGTACTCCCGGAAGGACTCCTGGAGGCGGCGCACGCTCACCCGGGCCAGGGCCGCGAGTTCGGTCGTCGTGAACGGGTGCTCCGGGCGCTCCCGCACCGCGTCCATCGCGCGCTTGACGGGGGCCGGGCGGCGCGCCTCCCCCGGGTGGGCGAGCGCCTCGCGCCAGGGGTGCTCCGCGGCCAGGAGCAGGCCGTTGAGCAGCGCCTCCTGGAGCGGCCGCGCGACCAGCTCGTGCCGGGCGAGCCCCTCCCCCGCGAGCGCCTCGAAGGCGACCTGGCGGGCGAAGCGGACCCAGCTCAGGCCGGGGCCGCGCGTGATGTCCAGACGGGGCGCGAAGGCGAGCGGGCCGCTCGCGGGGCGGCCGAGCAGCCGCTCCAGGCGGTCGCGCAGCTCGGCCGCGCCGATCTTCACCGAGAGGGTCCGGCAGTCCCCGGTCCAGCGGTCGAGGAAGGTGTCCCCCGCCGGGTCGAGCAGCAGCGCCTCGGTGGCCGTCGCGACGACCGGGGGCCCGCTGCCCTGGCGCATCTCCATCCGGCCGCTGAGCGGCGCGTTCAGGTGGTACGCGCCGAGCTCCCCGAAGCTCATCCGCACGTCGGCCCCGCAGCTCAGGTCCCCTATGACCAGCGGCCCGAGCGCGACGGTGTCGAACCGCGCCGCGAAGGGCCGCCGCTCCCGGTCGACGACGTCCATCCGGTTCGCGTAGTAGCGCGCGTCGAGCTCCTCGCGCGCCTCGTCGACGTCCCCCGTGCGGAACGAACTCCCATCCACTGCACCCATGGGCCGAAAGAGTATGCAAAAGAATATTCGTATGACGGATCGGACCGGGAAAGGCAGGATGCCCGGCATGCCGAGACCCCAGGGATTCACCTACGAGCGCCGCCGCGACGGCTCCGTCGTCCTCACCCACCACGGACGCGCCGCGGGCGTGCTGCGCGGCGGGCGGGCCGAGAAGTTCCTCGCGGAGGTGGAGTCGGGTGACGCCCAGCTGGTCATGGCCCGGTGGACGGGCGCTTACCGCTTCGGCAACGAACGGCAGGCCAGGAACCATCCGCGTAACCAAGGTGGCCGAACCGGGCGAGGGTAAGGGAACGGCAAAGCCGTCCGGATCGTTACCCCTGGCATGACCGCTATGACCCCCGGCTCGAACATCCCTCTCACCGCCGCGCGCGTGGCGGTGGACGTCGCCGCCCCGGTGCGGCTCGACGTCTCGGGCCTGCTGCTCGGCGCCAACGGCAAGGTGCGCTCGGACGACGACTTCATCTTCTACAACCAGCCCGCCGGGCCCGGTGTGACCTACCGCTCCGGCGGCGGCACCGCGCCCGACGCGATCGTGGTGGACACGGGCGCGCTCCCGGCCGGCATCGAGAGGATCGTCGTCACGGCGAGCCCCGACGCCCCGGGCCAGACCTTCCAGGGCATCGAGCCCACGGCGACCGTGCGCAACGCGGACGACGGCAGCGTCCTCGCCACCTTCACCCCGCCGCAGCTCGCCACCGAGACCGCTTTGGTCGTCGTCGAGATCTACCTGCGCAACGGCGCGTGGAAGGCCCGCGCCGTGGGCCAGGGCTACGCGAACGGTCTGGCCGGCATCGCGACGGACTTCGGCGTCTCCGTGGACGACGAGCCCGCCGCCGCCGCCCCGGCCGCGGCCGCGCCGGTCGCGTCCGCCCCCGTCGCCCCGCCCGCCCCCGTCGCGCCGCCGGTGGCGCCCCCTGTCCCGCCGGCGCCGCCCGTCGCCCCGGTGGACCCCCGGATCGCGGCCACCACCCCGTCCGCTCCCCCGGCTCCCGCCCCCAGCGGCAAGATCAACCTCGACAAGGGCCGGGTGAGCCTCCAGAAGAACCAGACGGTGTCCCTGGTCAAGGGCGGTCGGCCGCTGCTCTCCCAGGTCAAGATGGGCCTGGGCTGGGAGCCCGCCTACCGCGGCAAGGACATCGACCTGGACGCCTCCGTCATCGCGTACGGGCCGCAGCGCAACCACCTGGACAGCTGCTACTTCGGCAAGCTGTCCATCCTCAACGGCTCGATCAAGCACTCCGGCGACAACCTCACGGGCGAGGGCGCGGGCGACGACGAGGTGATCGTCGTCGACCTCGGCCGGCTGCCCGCCGACGCCACCGGCCTGGTCTTCACGGTCAACTCCTTCTCCGGCCAGAAGTTCACCGAGGTCGCCAAGGCCTACTGCCGGCTGATGGACGCCGCGACCGGCGAGGAGCTGGTCCGCTTCGACCTCACCACCGCCGAGCCGCAGACCGGCGTGATGATGGCCAAGCTGATCAAGCAGTTCACCGGCGAGTGGGAGATGACGGCGATGGGCGAGTTCGTGAAGTCGCGGACGGTCCGGGGCATGGTGAAGCCCGCCGCCCAGTCGCTCTGAGCAGCGGGCTTTCCTCCCGCGCCGCTACGAGAACCCTGACGGGAACCCTTACGAGAACCCTTACGAGAACAGGGCGCTGTAGCCGTTGAGGGCGGGCTGGCCGCCGAGGTGGGCGTAGAGAACGGTCGAGTCCCGGCCGATCTCTCCCCGCTCCACCAGGTCGACCAGGCCCGCCATCGACTTCCCCTCGTACACCGGGTCGGTGATCATGCCCTCGGTGCGGGCGGCGAGCCGCATTGCGTCGAGGGTGGCCTCGTCCGGGAGGCCGTACACCCCGGCGTGGTAGCGCTCGTCCAGCTCGACGTCGGCCGCCGTCACCTCGCGCTCGACGCCGATGAGGGCGGCGGTGTCCCGGGCGATCCGGGTGATCTGCTCGTGCGTCGGGCCGGGCTTCGCCGAGGCGTCGATGCCGACGATCCGGCGGGCCGGTCCGCCCTCCTCGGCGAGCGCGGCGAAGCCGGCGACCATCCCGGCCTGGGTGGAGCCGGTCACCGAGCAGACGACCACCGTGTCGAAGAAGACGCCGAGCTCGCGCTCCTGCTCGGCCACCTCGTACGCCCAGTTCGCGAAGCCGAGACCGCCGAGCGGGTGGTCGGAGGCGCCCGCCGGGATCGCGTACGGCTTCCCGCCGCCCTCCTCGACCTCCCGCAGGGCCTGCTCCCAGCTCTCCTTGAAGCCGATGCCGAAGCCCGCCCGCACGAGGCGCACGTCGGCGCCGGCGAGGCGGCTGATCAGGATGTTGCCGACCTTGTCGTAGACGGGGTCCGGCCAGTCGACCCAGCTCTCCTGCACGAGGACGCAGCGCAGCCCGGCGCGGGCGGCGACGGCGGCGACCTGGCGGGTGTGGTTGGACTGGACCCCGCCGATGGAGACGAGGGTGTCGCAGCCCTGGGCGAGGGCGTCGGCGACCAGGTACTCCAGCTTGCGGGTCTTGTTCCCGCCGTACGCGACGCCGGAGTTGCAGTCCTCGCGCTTGGCCCAGAGGGTGGCGCCGCCGAGGTGGTGGCTGAGCCGTTCGAGGGGGTGGACCGGGGAGGGTCCGAAGAGGAGCGGGTAGCGTGCGAAATCGGTGATCGGCAAAACGGCTCCCGGTGGGTGAGGGCTGCTAGGGCGTGTTTCGAAAGTGGCGTCGKCAAGGCGGAGGGTCGCCCCGATACTGGATGTATCGGGGTGATCCCGACAACGCGGCGAGCGTGCGTGCCAGGCGTCGCCAGGCAGGCGGGACTTTCGCAACACGCCCTAGGTGTCGGCCTGGGGCGCCGGGATGCCGGTGACCTCGGCCACCTCGACGGCGTCGTCCGCGAGTTGTTCGAGGGCCGCCCAGATCTCGGTGGTGATCCGGACCGCCGCCTCCGCGTCCCCGCTCGCGCACGCGTCGATCAGCCGGGCGTGCAGCTCGGCCGATCCGCAGCTGCCGGAGTCGCCGAAGAGCCGCCGCTCGACGCGGCGGATCAGCGGGGTGTAGCGCGCGATGGTGGCGGCGGCCGCGTGGTTGCCGCTGGCGACGACGAGGACCTGGTGGAGGTCGTCGTCGGCGCGGAGGGCGGCCTCGACGTCGGAGGCGCGGACGGCCGCCGCGAACCGCTCGTTGGCCTCGCGCATGGCCCGGACACCCTCGGGGCCGAGCAGCGGTACGCCGGTGCGGGCGGCGAGTTCGTGCATCACGCGGACGACGGAGGCGGCGTCGCGGACGACCCGGCTGACCGGTCGGGTGACCCGGGTGTAGCTCTGCGGTTTGGTCTCGACGAGCCCCTCGTCGCAGAGCCGGGCCAGGGCCTCGCGCACGGGCGCGCGCGAGAGCCCGAGGAGGTCGGCGAGGTCGGCGTCCTTCAGAGGGGCGCCGGCGGCGAGGTCGCCGCGCACAATGGCCTCGCGCAGTGCCTCGTACGCCCGGTCGCGCAGAAGGGTCCGCCCCACGGGCCGCAGTACATCCATGGACTGACATGTTAGATGTCAGTCCATGGACCTGACCAGGGGTCAGAGGGGCAGACCCGGGAGGGCCTGCCGGGCACCTCGGCGGACCGGCGGGCACCCCCACCGGTCCGGCCGGTGGTTCAGCGGCGGGGCTGGCGGCGCCAGGGGCCGGTGATCGCCACCATGATGCCCGGAGTCTGGAGGTTGGCGAACAGCGTTTCGCCGTCAGGTGAGAAGCAGACCCCCGTGAACTCGCTGTCGTTGAAGTCGTTGCGGGCGATCGGGTACGTCCGGCCGGAGTCGGTGGCACCGAAGAGGTGCTGCACGCCGCGGCCGTCCTCGGCGATGACGATCCCGCCGTACGGGGAGACGGTGATGTTGTCGGGACCGTCGTAGGCGCCGTCCTCACCCGGTGTCTCGTTCACGCCGAGCAGCACCTTGAGGGTGAGGGTCCGGCGTCGGGGGTCGTAGAACCAGACCTGGCCGTCGTGCGAGGGCCCGGGGGTCCACTCCGTGCGCGCGAAGGAGGAGACGACGTACGCGCCGCCGTCGGCCCACCACATGCCCTCCAGCTTGCAGCCGCGGGTGATCCGGCCGGGGCCGAACTGCTTGCGGACGGGGACGGTGCGGGCGTCGCGGTCGGGGACGTCGACCCAGTCCACGCCGTAGACGGTGCCGATCCGGGTGGCGCGGGAGAGGTCGTCGACGAAACGGCCGCCGGAGTCCGTGCACTTGAAGGCCTGGAGCACACCGGCGTCGTCGGCGAGCGTGCGGAGCTTGCCGCGCCCGTGCTCGAAGCCCTTCGGCGGCGTCCAGCGGAAGAACAGGCCGAAGGGCAGCGCGGCGTCCTCGGTGAGGTAGGCGTGGCCGCGCTTGGGGTCGATGACGACGGCTTCGTGGTCGTAGCGGCCGAAGGCCTTGATCGGCTTCGGCGCGAGGTTGGCGCGCCGGTCGCGCGGGTCGACCTCGAAGATGTAGCCGTGGTCCTTGGTCATGCCGTTGACGCCCGCGAGGTCGGAGTTCTCCTCGCCGGTGAGCCAGGTGCCCCAGGCGGTGCTGCCGCCCGCGCAGTTGGTGGAGGTGCCGGCGAGGCCGACCCACTCGGCGACGGTGCCGTCGCGGTGCACCTCGACGACGGTGCAGCCGCCGGGGGCGGCCGGGTCGTAGACGAGGCCCTCGGTCAGCGGGACGGGGTGGGGCCAGTTCGCGCGGGGACCGTAGAGCTCGTGGTTGTTGACGAGGTACGTGGCGCCGCGCGGGCCGGCGAAGGCCGCGGTGCCGTCGTGGTTGGAGGGCGTGAACTCGCCGCTCTCCAGGCGCGTGACGCCGCTGTGCGTGACGACGCGGTACGAGAACCCGGCGGGCAGGGCGAGGATCCCCTCGGGGTCGGCGACGAGCGGCCCGTACCCGAGCGCGTGCCCGTGCTCGTGGCCCTGCCCCCGGCCCTCGCCGCGCCCGGCTCCGTACGCCTCCGGCTCGTCGGACGCGAGCGCCTCGGGCGCGGTGGCGAGGGCACCGACGACGCCGGTGAGGGCGAGCCCCGCACCGGCGACGGCGGACTGCTTGGTGAACTCCCTGCGGTTGAGCGGCATGGTGTACGGGTCTCCCTGTGACGGCCGGATCTCGCGGGTCACCCTCCCGCACCCCCGCGAACGGGGGCTGAACACGGCGGGAACGCCCACCGGTCGACATGCGGTCGGGAACCGGCCGAAGAGACCACGGGTGCGGAGTGCCGTCAAGATCCAGGGGAGATTTCCGGACAGGGGTTCGGGAGGGGGCGGAACGCCCCAGAGCGGTCCAGAGCGGCCCAGGGAGACTCAGGGCGGCTCGGAGCCGGCCCAGGACGAACTCAGAGCAGCCCAGGCCGGCTCACTCAGGACGGATCGGGGCGGCTCAGGACCCCGAGCGCGAGCGGGCCTTGAAGGCCGACTTGCGGGCCTCCTTCGCCGCCGTCTTGTCCCGGTGCAGCCGGCCCATCGCCTCCAGGACCTCCGCCGTCGCCGGGTGATCCACCCGCCACGCCGCCTCGAAGAATCCGCTGTACCGGCCGGTGAGCCCCTCGATCAGCTCCTGGAGCTCCTCCAGGTCGCCGTCCGCGTCGAGCTGCGCCGCGATCGTGTCGATCGCCAGCCAGAAGATCATCGACTCCGAGGGGGCGGGCACGTCCGCCGCGCCCCGCTCCACGAGCCAGACCCGCGCCAGGCCGCCGAGTTCCGCGTCGTCCAGGACCTCGCGGACCGCGGGCTCCGCCTCGGTGCCCACGAGCGCGAGCGCCTGCTGGCAGTGGAGCCGGCGGAGCGGCGAGCCCGCGTCGGTGCCCCGGGCCGCGTGCAGCAGCTCCCGCGCCGCGGTCACGACGTCGCGGCCGGAGAGCCACGCGGCGGTCTCGGCGCGCGCGGCGGCCTCCGGGTAGCCGGCGATCCCGCCGAGGAGCGCGTCGGCGCCCTTGTCGGCGAGGTCGCCGACGGCGGGCGCGTCCACGCCGGCGTCGAGCATCCGGGCCCGGACGCCGTAGAGCCCGAGGGTGGTGAGCCGGACCATGCCGTACCGCGAGACGTCCTCGTCGTCGAGCGGTGCTGCGGGCTCCTCGCCCTCCTCGGCCATCAGGGCCTCGTCGACGGGCTGGTACTCGACGAGCCCGATGGCCTCCAGCAGGCGGAACTGCTCGTCGAGCCGCATCATCGCGTCCGAGACCTGCTCCAGGACGTCGTCGGTCGGTTCGCCCATGTCGTCGGGGACGACCATCGACGCGGCGAGCGCGGGCAGCGGCACGGGACCGTCGCCGGGGCCGCCTTCGCTGACGGTCAGCAGGTAAAGGTTGCCGAGCACGCCCTCGAGGAACTCGCCCTCCATCTCGGGGTCCCAGTCCAGCGACTCCAGGTCGATCTCGCCGTCCTCGCCGACGAGGGTCTCCAGGTCGTCGAGGACGGGCACGACCGCGTCGGCGAAGACGGCGTCGAAGCCGTCCAGCCAGATCGCGAGGACGTCCTGGGGCGAACCGGCGGTGAGCAGCGCCAGGTTGTCGCCGGGCCCCGCCCCGCCGGGGGTCTCGTCGTCCGCGCCGTCCTCGACGGTCACGAGGCCGGTGTCGACGGCGAGCCGCCAGGCGTCGGCGGCCAGGATCTCGGCCTCCTCGACGGCTTCCTCGAAGGCCTCGGTGCCCTCGAAGGACTCGCCATCGGAGCCGCCGGCCCCGTCCGTCCCGTCGGCCGTGACGGTGAGGCCCAGGACCTCGACGGCGTCCGGGAGTTGCTCGTCGACGAGCTCGCCGCCCGCGCCGACCCGCGTGTCGGGTCCGGCCCAGCGGGCGAGCCGCACGGCGCGGGCGAGGAGGGGCGCGGCCAGGGCGTCCCGCGCCAGCTCCGCGTCCGCGGGAAGCCGAACGGGGGGAAGGGTGGGCTGCTCCGCTGACATGTGGGGTGTCTCCTCGACGCGTACGGGGGTGGGACGGGGGTGGGGGAAGTGCGGGGAAGGCGGGGAAAGAGCGGTACTCAGCGTAGACGCATCCGGGAGGACGTCCGCCGGTTCACGGATCCGTCAGCCTTCGTACACCCGTCGACTCTTGACAAGTTCGCCCCTCTCACAAGAGATTGACGCGCGTAGATCCATCTGCCGATCCTCCAAGCACCCTCCGGAGCCCTGATGCCTTCCTCCATACCGAGATACGCCGTCGTCTCCGCCGTCGTCTCCGCCGCCCTCGCCGCCGGTCTGCTCGCCGGTTCGACGAGCGCCGTGGCCGAGGACGGCGCCGCCGGCGTCCGCATCCACGACATCCAGGGCACGACCCGCGTCTCCCCGCTCGTGGGCAAGCAGGTCACCGGTGTCACGGGCATCGTCACGGGCGTCCGCACCTACGGCTCGCGCGGTTTCTGGATCCAGGACCCCGAGGCCGACGCGAACCCGGCGACCAGCGAGGGCCTGTTCGTCTTCACCAGCTCGGTCCCCACCGTCGCCGTCGGCGACGCGGTCAGCCTGAACGGCACGGTCACCGAGTACGTCCCGGGCGGCCTGAACTCCGGCAACCAGTCGCTGACGCAGCTCTCCAAGCCGGTCGTCACGGTGGTCTCGCAGGGCAACGCGCTCCCGGCCCCGGTGACGATCTCCGCCTGGTCCGTCCCGGACGAGTACGCCCCGGAGGGCGACGCGGCCGCCGCCGGCTCGATCAACGGCCTGACGCTGGACCCGGAGACGTACGCCCTGGACTACTACGAGTCCCTGGAGGGCACCAACGTCCGCATCGGCTCCTCGCGGGTGGTCGGCGCCACCGACCCGTACGCGGAGCTGTGGGTGACGGTCAAGCCGTTCGAGAACCGCAACTGGCGCGGCGGCACGGTCTACGGCTCGTACGAGTCGCAGAACACCGGCCGGCTCCAGATCCAGTCGCTGACCCCGCTCGCCCAGCAGCCCTTCCCGAAGGCGAACGTGGGCGACCGGCTGACGGGCACGACCGAGGGCCCGCTCGACTTCAACCAGTTCGGCGGCTACACGCTGACCGCGCGGACCCCGGTCACGGTCGAGGACCGCGGCCTGGAGCGCGAGTCCACGGACAAGCAGCACAAGAACGAGCTGGCCGTGGCGACGTACAACGTCGAGAACCTCGACCCGAGCGACCCGCAGGAGAAGTTCGACGCCCTCGCGAAGGCGGTCGTCGACAACCTCGCCTCGCCCGACATCCTCGCCCTGGAGGAGATCCAGGACAACAACGGCGCGAAGAACGACGGCACGGTCGCCGCCGACCAGACGGTCAAGAAGTTCACGGACGCGATCGTCGCGGCCGGCGGCCCGGCGTACGAGTGGCGCTCCGTCGACCCGGAGAACAACAAGGACGGCGGCGAGCCCGGCGGCAACATCCGTCAGGTCTTCCTCTTCAACCCCGAGCGGGTCTCCTTCACGGACCGCGCGGCGACCGACGCGACCTCCGCCACCGGCGTGACGGGCACCAAGGGCCGCGCCGCCCTGACGGTGTCCCCGGGCCGGATCGACCCGGCGAACACCGCCTGGGAGAGCAGCCGCAAGCCGCTCGCGGGCGAGTTCGTCTTCCGCGGCCGCACGGTCTTCGTGATCGCCAACCACTTCGGCTCGAAGGGCGGCGACGAGTCGATCGTCTCGCACCACCAGCCGCCGAACCGTTCCTCCGAGGCGAAGCGACTGCTCCAGGCGCAGGCCGTCAACGCCTTCGTGAAGGACATCGTCGCCGTCGAGAAGCAGGCCGACGTCCTCGTCGTCGGCGACATCAACGACTTCGAGTTCTCCGGGACCACGAACGCGCTGACGGACGGCGGCGCGCTGTACCCGGCGGTGAAGTCGCTGCCGCGCGGCGAGCGGTACTCGTACGTCTACCAGGGCAACAGCCAGGTCCTCGACCAGATCCTGACCAGCCCCGGCGTGCACCACTTCGAGTACGACAGCGTCCACATCAACGCCGAGTTCGCCGACCAGGACAGCGACCACGACCCGCAGGTCGTCCGCTTCCGCCCGTAGTCACCCGGGTCCCGGCGACCCGCTCACACGCCCGCGCTCAGGCTGAGCGCGGGCGTGTACCGCTTCACCCGGCCGCCCACGAGCCCCGGGTAGTGGCGCACCCGCGTCCAGGCCTCGCTCTGCCGGGCGTCGTCCGCCAGCCACTCCACATGGGCCTGCTCGCTCTCCCACTCGGCGTAGTTGAGGACCCGGCCGCCGTCGGTGGTCAGATGGAAGTGGGCACCGACCCCGCCGGACCCCGGCCGCATCGCCGTGTCCTCGTCCATGGCGGTGAACACGGTGTCCACCCACTCCTCCCGGCTGCCCGCTTCCGGCCCGCCGAAGTCGGCCTCGACGATCACGACGATCCCGGGCAGCTCGCCCGTGTCCCTCCCGGGGCGGACGGCGGACCGGTGGATCGGCGCGTAGCGGCGGAGCTCCACCCGCTCGATGCCGGGCACGGCGGCGTCGATCTCGGCGTTCCGGTCGTCGCGGTAGGTGCGGACGAAGTCCTCGTAGGCCTGCTCGGCGGTCCACTGCGAGTAGTGCAGCAGCGTGTCCCCGTCGGTTCCGGCGTAGACGCTGTACGAGAGCAGCCCGAGGTCGGGCCATTCCCGGCTCTCCCAGGCCTTGCGGATGGCGTCGACGGCGGCCTGCTGTCGCTCGGGGGTGCCGACCCGCCAGGTGCTGACGAGGACGGCGCCGACTCCGGGGCGGTGGAGGTCGGGGCGGGCATCGGGGTGGGCGACGGCGTTCATGAAGGTCTCCTGGTCCTCGGGGATTCCTCGGGGGGTTCCTCGGATGGCTCCACCGTCCTCCCTCAACCAAGGTTGAGGTCAACCCCCTTCCCCGTGCGAGACTTCGCGCCATGATCCTGCGCGACCTGACCCTCCGCCCCGCCACCCGTGCCGAACTCCCCGCCGTCCTCGCGCTCCTGGCCGACGAGAACACGGTCGTGGACCCGGCCTCGATCACCGTCACCGAGGCGTACGAGCGGGCCTTCGCCGACATCGAGGCCGATCCGCGCAACGAGATGCTGGTCCTGACGGACGGCGAACGGGTCCTGGGCTGCCTCCAGATCACGTACATCCCGGGGCTCGGCAAGGGAGGCGCCGAGCGGGCCCTGATCGAGGCGGTACGGATCAGGGCCGACCGGCGCGGCGGCGGCCTCGGGCGGGAGCTGATGGAGCGGGCCGTGGCGCGGGCGCGGGCGCGCGGCTGCGCGCTCGTCCAGCTGACCAGCGACAAGCAGCGGACGGAGGCCCACCGCTTCTACGCCTCGCTGGGTTTCGCGCGCAGCCACGACGGCTTCAAGCTGCCTCTGTGACGGGCCGACCAACTACCCCTGTGACGGGCCGACCACCCGTCCGTAAGACCGGCTGACTAGCCGAGCAGGTGTCCGCCGCCGTCCACCAGGAGCACCTCGCCGGTGATGTACGAGGAGTGGGCCAGGTCGTGGACGGCCCCGGCGATGTCCTCGGCCCGGCCGACCCGGCGCAGCGGGACGACGTCGGCCACATGGGCCTTGGCCGCGTCGGCGCCGTCGACCCCGTCGAACCAGGGGGTGTCGATGAGGCCGGGCGCGACCGCGTTGACGCGGACGTCGGGGCCGAGGGTCTTGGCGAGGAGCTTCGTCATGTGGTTGACGGCCGCCTTGGAGACGGCGTACGGGATGGAGCTTCCGCCCGGCCGGACGCCCGCCTGGGAGGAGACGTTCACGATGGCGCCGCGGGTCTTCCGCAGGTGCGGGACGGCGGCGGTGACGGTCTGCCAGACGCCGATGACGTTGACGTCGTAGAGGTGGCGCCAGACCTCGGGCGAGGCGGCTTCCAGGTCGTCGTGCGGGATGAAGCGGGTGGTGCCCGCGCAGTTGACGAGGAGGTCGAGGCGGCCGAGGGCCTCCACGGCCCGCTCGACGAGGTCCTTCGCCTGGCCCTCGTCGGCGACGTCGGCCTGGAGGTAGACGGCGCCGGGCAGTTCGGCGGCGAGCCGTTCGCCCGCCTCGACGGAGCGGGCGGAGTTGACGACGACCCGGTAGCCGGCCTCGGCGAGACGGCGCGCGACCGCGGCGCCGATGCCGGAGGACGAGCCGGTGACGAGTGCGACCCGCTCTTCGGTCGTGGTGTGTGAGCTCATGCTGTGGTGTTCTCCATGTCCCCCTGTCGCGCCCGCCGATCATGCCAGACCGGCACCATGCTTCAGCAGCGCTTATCACTCGAACCAAGCAGATCTAAGTAGACCTTCACGGTCCCCCGCGCACAGACTTGTCCGATGAGTACTGAACGTCCTTTCGGCCGTGCGCTCTGCGCGATGATCACGCCCTTCTCCCCCTCCGGCGCGCTCGATCTCGACCGGGCGGGCGAGCTGGCCGCCCGGCTCGTCGCGGAGGGCTGCGACGGCCTCGTCCTCAACGGCACCACGGGCGAGTCGCCGACCACCACCGACGCCGAGAAGGCCGCGCTCGTCTCCGCCGTCCGGGCGGCGATCGGCCCGGGCCCGTCCCTCCTCGCGGGCGTCGGCACGGCCGACACCGGGCACACCGCGGAGCTGGCCCGCCAGGCCGGGAAGGCGGGCGCCGACGGACTGCTCGTCGTCACCCCGTACTACAGCCGCCCCCCGCAGGCGGCCGTCGAGGCGCACTTCCTGAAGGTCGCGGACGCGACGGAGCTGCCCGTGATGGTCTACGACATCCCCGGCCGCACCGGCACGCGCGTCGAGCCGGCGACGATGCGGCGGCTCGCCGAGCACCCGCGGATCGTCGCGGTGAAGGACTGTTCGTACGACTTCCTGGCCTCGGCCCGGCTGATCGCGGAGATGGGGCTCGCGTACTACTCGGGCTGCGAGGAGCTGAACCTCCCGCTGTACGCGGTCGGCGGCGCCGGCTACGTCAGTACGGTGGCGAACGTGGCCCCCCGTCAGCTGCGCGCGGTCCTCGACGCCTTCGACGCCGGGGACACCGCCGGGGCCGCCCGCCTCAACGCCGCGACGCTGCCGCTCGCCGAGCTGATGATGGCCTCGGGACTGCCCGGCACGGTCACCGCCAAGGCGCTGCTCGGCGGACCGGTGCGGGAACCGCTGCAGCCCGCCGACCGGGAGGCGGTCGACGGGCTGCGGGGTGCGCTCGAAGCGCTGCGTCAGGCGGAGTCGGTCGTGTAGGTCCGGCCGAGGATCGCGGCGTGCTCCAGGACGTCCTCCAGCGGGTCGTCGATCTGCCCGGTGTGGAGCGAGAGGCTGGGGCCGTTCGTGACCGTCGGGCCGTTGTGCGTGTGCGTCTCGTCCGCCTGGGCCGTGCCGGCCGGCAGCAGCACCGCCACCGCCGTGAGCACTCCGGCGACCGTGGGCTTCGTCCTCATGTCGACTCCTCGCCTTGTCTGCATACAGTGACTCTGCGTTCTGTTAACGCAGAGTCACTGCATCAGTTGTGGCTACCGAGTCGGTTGCGACCGTGGAGTCAGTTGTGGCTGTGGAGGATGTCGTTCAGTCCGCCCCAGACCGCGTTGTTCGGGCGGGCCTCGACGGCGCCGGTGACCGAGTTGCGGCGGAAGAGGATGTTCGAGCCGCCGGACAGCTCGCGGGCCTTGACGATCTGGCCGTCGGGCATGGTGACCCGGGTGCCGGCCGTGACGTACAGACCGGCCTCGACGACGCACTCGTCGCCGAGGGCGATGCCGACGCCCGCCTCGGCGCCGATCAGGCAGCGCTCGCCGATCGAGATGACGACGTTGCCGCCGCCGGAGAGGGTGCCCATGGTGGAGGCGCCGCCGCCGATGTCGGAGCCGTTGCCGACGACGACACCGGCGGAGATCCGGCCCTCGACCATCGAGGTGCCGAGGGTGCCGGCGTTGAAGTTCACGAAGCCCTCGTGCATGACGGTGGTGCCGGCGGCGAGGTGGGCGCCGAGGCGCACGCGGTCGGCGTCGGCGATGCGGACCCCGGCGGGCACGACGTAGTCGGTCATGCGGGGGAACTTGTCGATGCTGGTCACGGCGAGGTGCAGGCCCTCGGCGCGGGCGTTGAGCCGCACCTTCTCGATGTCGTCCACGGCGACCGGGCCGAGCGAGGTCCAGGCCACGTTGGTGAGGAGGCCGAAGACGCCGTCCAGGCTCTGGCCGTGCGGCTTGACCAGCCGGTGGCTGAGCAGGTGCAGGCGCAGGTAGGCGTCGTGAGCGTCGAGCGGCTTGTCGTCGAGCGAGGAGATGACGGTACGGACGGCGACCACCTCGACGCCGCGGCGGGCGTCCACGCCGAGGGCCTTGGCGGCCCCGTCACCGAGGGCGTTGACGGCCTCGTCGGGGGTGAGCCGCTCGGTGCCGGCGGGGCCGGGCGCGTCGGTCAGCTCGGGGGCGGGGAACCAGGTGTCGAGAACGGAGCCGTCACCGGCGATGGTGGCGAGGCCGGCGGCGACGGCGCCGGTGGTGCGAGGAGCAGTGGTCATGACGGAAAACCTAACGGTCGGGCCCCCGCGCGGGCCAACCGGTCTCAGGTGCCGGTCGGGTCGCGGGCGGGAAAGACGGCCGGGAAGACGACCGGCACGACGGGTTGAGAAAATATATAGATCGGTCTACTTTACGGTCATGGGACAGAAGGGCGCCGAGACGCGGGACCGACTCCTCGACGCGACACAGGAATTGGTCGAGACGGCCGGATACTTCGGCACGGGGCTCAACCAGGTCATCGCGGTCAGCGGCGCCCCCCGCGGCTCGCTCTACTTCCACTTCCCCGGCGGCAAGGACCAACTGGTCGGCGAGTCCGTCCGGCGGGCGGGCCGGGCGATCGGCGACGCCTTGGGCGAGCCGGCCGACACCGACGCCTCACCGGCGGAGTTCGTCGACGGGGTACTGCGCCACCTGGGCGACCGGCTCGCGGAGTCGGACTGGCGCAAGGGATGCCCGGTGGCCACCGTGGCGCTGGAGACGGCCGCCGTCAACGACCCGCTCCAGGAGGTGTGCTCGGAGGTCTACTCCTCCTGGGAGGCCGCTCTGCGCGCCCGGCTGGCGAGCCGCCCGGACGCCGACGACCTCGCCGTCACGGTGCTGGCCCTGGTGGAGGGGGCGCTCCTGCTGGCCAGGGCGCACCGCAGCAGGGACCCGCTGGAGCGCGTCGCCCGCCAGATCCACACCCTGCTGGGCTGACCGGGGCCCGCCGATCGACGGCGGGCCTTCTTTGTGGCCAAAAAATATGTAGACCGATCTATTCAGTTTTCCTCCCTCTCTCAAGGAGTCCCATGGACGCGATCGTCTTCGGCGCGACCGGCTTCATCGGCCGTTCCCTCGTCGCCGAGCTGCTCACCCGCGGCCGGCGGGTGGCGGCGGCCGTACGCAAGGACACCCTCACCCCCTGGCTGGCTGCCCAAGGCGTGGATACCGCCAAGCTGGAGATCGTCACCGCCGACATCACCCGCCCCCTCTCGGGGCTGCCCGAGGCGCGGGACGTCTACAACGCCGCCGCCCGCTTCGCCTTCGGCCTCGGCGCGGAGGAGGCGCGGGCGACCAATGTCACCGGGGCGCTCCACGTACTCGAATGGGCCGCCGCGCAGCCCGGGCTGCGGCGCCTGGTGCACATCAGCGGCTACCGGGTGAGCGCGGCCGACGGCCCCGCCGACTACGCCGCTCTCGGCGCCTACGAGGCGTCCAAGTCCGAGGCCGACCTCGCGGTGCGCACCCGGGCCCGCAAGCTGGGGGTCCCGCTGACGATCGCCAACCCCAGCACCGTGATCGGGCCGGGCCAGTACGTCGGCCTCGCCTCCCTCGTCGAGGACCTGTGGCGCGGGCGGCTCCCCGCGCTGCCCGGCGGCCGCGACACGTTCCTGCCGATCACCACCATCGACTACTTCGCGCGGTTCCTGGCGGAGGTCCCCGCGGCGCCCGCGGGCGAGCACTACTGGGTGCTCGACGACGGCACGCCCCTCCTGCCCGACCTGATCCGGACGATCGCCGAGCACACCGGCGTCCGCGCCCCTCGCCGGACCGTCCCCGCAGGCCTGTTGCGGCGGCTGCCGGCGAAGCTGACCGGAGCCGATCCCGAAACGCTGTCGTTCCTGTCGAACGACCGCTATCCGACGGCGTCCGCCCGCGCCTTCGCCGCGAGCGCCGGCCTGGAGATGCCTCCGGCCGCCGACGCCCTGCGCGATTGGGCCGACGAGCTGGTGGCGGCGCGGTTCGGCGGGGCCTCGCCGTGGCTCCGCCCGTACGGCTTCCACGCCGTGGCGGGCAGTCGCACCTGGGTGACCGGCGAGCGGCACCGCCCCGCCCATGTCCTGCTGCACGGTCTGCCGATGAACGCCGACCTGTGGGCGCCGCTCGCCGCCCACCTACCCGGTCCGGTCCTCGCCCCCGACCTGCCGGGCCTGGGCCGTTCGGCCGCGACGGACCAACCGGTGGACGCGTGGCTGGCCGACCTGCTGAGCCCCGTGTCGACCCGCCCGGTGCTGGTCGCGCACTCCGCGGCCTGCGGGCCCGCGCTCCGCTTCGCCGTCGACCACCCGGACCGCGTCGGCGGACTCGTCCTCGTCTCCCCGGCGTTCCTCCAGGCCCCCGCCGCGCGGCTCGCCCGCTCGGGCCTGGCCGCGCCGGTGCTGCGCCGCATGTCCGCCGCCCGGCTGGCCCGGACGCTGGGCGTTCCCGAGGGGGCGGAGGTGGAGAGCGCGGCTGCGGACCTGTGTCGTCGCGGGGTGGCGCGCAGGGTGGCCGCGGCGCTGCGCACGGACGCCGCCGAGCGCGGGCGCTCGCGGGCGCTGCTGGACCGGGTGGGCGTGCCGGTCCGGATCGTCGTGGGCGCGGAGGACCCGCTGGTCGCGGCCGTCGATCACCCGGTGTCGGAGATCGCCGGGGCCGGCCACTACCCCCAACTGACGCACCCGTACCGGCTGGCGCACCACCTGGCCTCCGCCCCGGAGGCCGGCTGAGCCGAGGGCCCGCCTACCGGGGCGCCCCCTCCCCCAGCACCCGCGCCAGCATCTCGCGCGCGTACTCCTCGTCGTACGTGCCGTCGGCGAGCAGGACCTGGAGGCAGATGCCGTCCATGAGGGCGACCAGGGCGCGCGCGGTGGCGGGATCGGTCCGGGCGGCGAGCGCGGCGACGACCTCCTCGGTCCACTCGGCGGCGACCGGGCGCAGGGCGGGGCGTCGCAGGGCGGCGAGGTAGAGCTCGTACTCCAGCTCCACGCCGGTCCGTTCGCCGCCCAGCCACTCCCCGAGGAGCCGCGCGAGCGCGGTCGCGACGGGGGTGCCGGGTCCGGCGAGGGCGGGGCTGTCGCGGAGCCGCTGCCCGAAGCCCTCGTTGGCCTTGCGGAGCGCGGCGACGAGGAGCTCGTCGAGGGAGGCGAAGTGGTACGTGGTGGAGCCGAGCGGCACGTCCGCCTCGGCGGCCACCGTGCGGTGGCTCAGCCCGGCGAGGCCGGACCGCGCGACGACCCGGAGGGCCGCTTCGACGATCCGTTCGCGCCGCTCGGGGTCGTGGCGGCGGGCCCGGGCCATCAGTGCGCGCCGCCGAGGTTGAGGACGGCGACCCCGGCGACGATGAGGACGATCCCGGCGATCTTGGCGAGGCTGAGGGTCTCGCCGAGGAAGAGGATGCCGATCGTGGCGACGGCGGCGGTGCCGACCCCGGACCAGATGGCGTACGCGGTGCCGACCTGGAGCGTCTTGAGGGCCTGCGCGAGGAGCGCGAAGGCGATCAGGTAGCCCGCGCCGGTGATCAGCGAGGGCCAGAGCTTGGAGAAGCCGTCGCTGTACTTCATCGAGGTGGTGGCGAGGATCTCCGCCACGATGGCGCCCGCCAGCAGTCCGTATCCCATGTGTACGAGCGTACACAGCACTGCGTACGCTCGTACATATCGCCAGGTGCGAGCACGCGTTCGACTACCGATACGGTGTCCGGCATGACGATTCCCCCCGGCCTGCCGCCATACGGCTACGGGTACGGCTACCCGCCGCCGCCTCCGCCCCCGAGACCCGGAGTCATACCCTTGGCACCGCTCGGCCTCGGCGCGATCCTCTCGGGCGCCTTCGCCGCCTTCGGGCGCCACTGGAAGGCGCTGGTCGGCGTCACCGCCGCCGTCTACGGCACGGCGATCCTCTTCGTGGGTGCGGCGATCGGCATCGCGTACGCGGCCGTGAGCGATCTCTTCCCCGCCGTGTTCGACCTGCCCCGCGGCCAGGAGCCGCAGTGGGACGACGTCCGGCCGCTGATCGTGGCCTTCGCCTGCGTCTGGATCGCCGGCGTGATCGCGATCCTCTGCGCCGGCGCCGTGACGGCCGCGGCCTGTCCCGCCGTGATCCAGCAGGCCGTCCTCGGCCACCCGACGACCTTCGGCGCGATCTGGCGCCGGTCCTGGGCGCGGATGCCGGCCGTCCTCGGCACGCTGATCCTGACGAGCCTGCCGATGCTGCTCGTGGTCGCGGTGTTCCTGGCGACGTCCATCGCCCTGCTGGCCAACCTCGGGGGCGGCAGCCCGGTGAGCCTGGTGATCACGGTCTTCATCGGCTCTACGTTCGCCGCTCTGCTCGTCACCCCGCTCGCGCTCTGGCTCTGGGTGAAGTTCAGCCTGGCCCCGGCGGCGGCGGTGATGGAAGGTCAGGGCGTGATCGCCTCGATGCGCCGCTCCTCGACCCTGATCCGCCGCTTCTGGTGGCGCTCCTTCGGCATCCTGCTGCTCGTCGCCCTCGCGACCGCCTTCGTCAGCTGGATCATCCAGCAGGTCCTCTCGCTGGTCGCGACGGCACCCTTGGCGGCCGTCGACTTCTCCGGCGACGACCCGACCGCGATGATCGCCGCCTTCGCGGTGGTCTTCGCGTTCCTCCTCGTCGGTCAGCTGGTCAGCCAGCTGATCGTCTCCGTCTTCCCGCCGCTGGTGACGGCCCTGCTCTACGTCGACCTGCGCATCCGCAAGGAGAATCTGGCCCCGGACCTCGCCCGGGCCGCCGGCATCACCGTCCCGGAGCCGGGCCCGCGCGGCGACTGGGGCCGGCAGCACTGACGAAGCCGCCGCGTACGCGAAACGGCCGCGCCCCGAAGGGCACGGCCGTTCTCACGCATCCGTGAATCAGACGTTGAAGCCGAGCGCGCGCAGCTGCTCGCGGCCGTCGTCCGTGATCTTGTCCGGACCCCACGGCGGCATCCAGACCCAGTTGATCTTCAGCTCGCTGACGATGCCGTCCGTCGCGGACTTCGCCTGGTCCTCGATCACATCGGTCAGCGGGCAGGCCGCCGACGTCAGGGTCATGTCCAGCGTCGCGACGTTCGAGTCGTCGATGTGGATGCCGTAGATCAGACCGAGGTTGACCACGTCGATGCCCAGCTCGGGGTCGACGACGTCGTACAGCGCCTCGCGGACTTCTTCCTCGGAGGCCGGCTTCATCGTGGCCCCAGCGTTCTCGGTCATGCCGACTTCCTCTCCGCGTCACCCAGCGCCTGGGCGGTCGCGTCCTTCCACGCCATCCAGCTGAGCAGCGCGCACTTCACACGGGCCGGGTACTTGGAGACGCCCGCGAACGCGACCGCGTCCTCCAGGATCTCCTCCATCGCGTCGTCGGGCTCCAGCTGGCCCTTCGACTGCATCAGCTCCAGGAACGTGCCCTGGATCTTCTGCGCCTCCGCCAGCTCCTTGCCGACGAGCAGCTCGTTCAGGACCGAGGCCGAAGCCTGGCTGATCGAGCAGCCCTGACCCTCGTACGAGACGTCCGCGATGCGCGAGCCCTCGTACTTCACGCGAAGCGTGATCTCGTCGCCGCACGTCGGATTGACGTGGTGCACCTCGGCATCGCCGTCCCGAAGACCGCGCCCGTGCGGGTGCTTGTAGTGGTCCAGGATGACGTCCTGGTACATCGAATCCAGCTTCACGACCCAACCCCTACCCGAAGAAGTTCCGTACGTGCTCCAGACCCGCGACCAAGGCGTCGACCTCGGCCGGGGTGGAGTACAGATAGAACGACGCCCGCGTGGTCGCAGGAATTCCGTACCGCAGGCAGACCGGCCGCGCGCAGTGGTGGCCGACCCGGACCGCGATGCCCTCCTCGTCGAGCACCTGACCCACGTCGTGCGGGTGGATGTCGCCGAGCGTGAAGGAGATCGCCGCGCCGCGGTCCTCGGCCGTGGTGGGGCCGATGATCCGCAGGTCCGGGACCTCCTGGAGGCGTCGGACGGCGTACTCGGTGATCGCGTGCTCGTGGCGCGCGATGTTCTCCATGCCGATCGCCGACAGGTAGTCCACGGCCGCGCCGAGGCCGACGGCCTGGGCGATCGGGGGCGTACCCGCCTCGAACTTGTGCGGAGCCGGGGCGTAGGTCGAGGAGTGCATCGACACGGTCTCGATCATCTCGCCGCCGCCGAGGAAGGGCGGGAGGTCCTCCAGGAGCTCCTGCCGTCCCCACAGCACGCCGATGCCGGTCGGGCCGCACATCTTGTGGCCGGTGAAGGCCACGAAGTCGGCCTGGAGCGCCTGCACGTCCAGGACCATGTGCGGGGCCGCCTGCGAGGCGTCGATGCAGACGAGCGCACCGACCTCCTGCGCGCGCCGGATGATCGTCTCCACCGGGTTGATCGTGCCCAGCAGGTTCGAGACCAGCGTGAAGGAGACGATCTTGGTCTTCTCGGTGATGACCTCTTCGATGTTCGAGAGGTCGAGACGGCCGTCGTCGGTGAGGCCGAACCACTTCAGCTTCGCGCCCGTGCGCTGCGAGAGCAGCTGCCACGGCACGATGTTGGAGTGGTGCTCCATCTCCGTGATGGCGATCTCGGTCTCGTGGTCCACGCGGTAGGGCTCGTCGGCCCAGCCCAGCATGTTGGCCACGAGGTTGAGCGACTCCGAGGCGTTCTTGGTGAAGATCACCTCGTCGCGGCTCGGCGCGTTGATGAACGCCGCGACCTTGTCGCGGGCGCCCTCGTACAGCGCCGTCGCCTCCTCGGCGACCGTGTACACACCACGGTGCACGTTGGCGTTGTGCCGCTCGTAGTACTCGTTCAGCGCGTCGAGGACCTGGCGCGGCTTCTGCGAGGTCGCCGCGGAGTCCAGGTACACGATCTTCTTGCCGTCGTGGACCACGCGATCCAGGAGCGGGAAGTCCTTGCGGATCGCCTCGGTGTCGAGGAGGCCGGAGAGCCCCTGATGGGCAGATGTCACGCGGATGCGCCACCCTTCGTGCTGTAGGCCTCGTAGCCCTCGTTCTCCAGCTTGTCGGCGAGCTCGGCGCCGCCGGACTCGACGATGCGGCCCTCGGAGAAGACGTGAACGAAGTCGGGCTTGATGTAGCGCAGGATGCGCGTGTAGTGCGTGATCAGCAGGGTGCCGACCTCACCGGTCTCGCGGACGCGGTTGACGCCCTCGGAGACCTGACGCAGCGCGTCGACGTCCAGGCCGGAGTCGGTCTCGTCGAGGATCGCGATCTTCGGCTTGAGGAGCTCCAGCTGGAGGATCTCGTGGCGCTTCTTCTCACCGCCGGAGAAGCCCTCGTTGACGTTGCGCTCGGCGAAGGCCGGGTCCATCTGGAGCTGCTCCATCGCGGACTTGACCTCCTTCACCCAGGTGCGCAGCTTGGGGGCCTCGCCGCGGATGGCGGTGGCGGAGGTGCGCAGGAAGTTGGAGACCGAGACGCCGGGGACCTCGACCGGGTACTGCATGGCCAGGAAGACGCCGGCGCGGGCGCGCTCGTCGACCGACATCTCCAGGACGTCCTCGCCGTCGAGGGTGACGGTGCCGCCGGTGACCGTGTACTTCGGGTGGCCGGCGAGCGAGTACGCCAGGGTCGACTTGCCGGAGCCGTTGGGGCCCATGACGGCGTGGGTCTCGCCCTGCTTGATGGTCAGGTCGACACCCTTGAGGATCTCGCGGGGGCCGTTCTCGGCCTCGACGGAGACGTGCAGGTTGCGGATTTCAAGCGTTGCCATGGGTGACTCAGGACTCCTGGGTGACGGAGACGAGCACATCGTCCCCTTCGATCTTTACGGGGTAAACGGGCACGGGGCGCGTCGCGGGAAGGCCGGAGGGCTTGCCCGAGCGGAGGTCGAAGCTGGAGCCGTGCAGCCAGCACTCGATGGCACAGTCCTCGACCTCGCCCTCCGAGAGGGAGACGTTCGCGTGCGAGCAGATGTCGTTGATCGCGAACACCTCGCCCTCGGTGTGCACGACCGACACCGGCGTGCCGTCGACCTCGACCCGCTTCGGGGTGTCGGCCTCCAGCTCGCTCAGCGCGCAGACTCGGACGAAGGCCATCAGACGGAGGCCTCCAGCTCGGCCTCGATCTTGGCGAGGAGGCGCTCCTGGACGTCCGGCAGACCGATCTGCTGGACCAGCTCCGCGAAGAAGCCGCGGACGACGAGGCGGCGGGCCTCGCCCTGCGGAATACCGCGGGACATCAGGTAGAAAAGCTGCTCGTCGTCGAAGCGGCCGGTGGCCGAGGCGTGACCGGCGCCGGCGATCTCGCCGGTCTCGATCTCCAGGTTCGGCACGGAGTCGACGCGGGCACCGTCCGTGAGGACCAGGTTCCGGTTGAGCTCGTACGTGTCGGTGCCCTCGGCGGCGGCCTGGATGAGCACGTCACCGATCCAGACGGCGTGCGCGTCCTGGCCCTGCAGCGCGCCCTTGTAGGCCACGTTGGACTTGCAGTGCGGGGTGTTGTGGTCGACCAGGAGGCGGTGCTCCTGGTGCTGGCCGGCGTCGGTGAAGTACAGGCCGAAGAGCTCGGCCTCGCCGCCGGGGGCCGCGTACGACACACGGGGGTGGATGCGGACGACGTCGCCGCCGAAGGTGACGATCACCGACTTGAAGGAGGCGTCGCGGCCGACCAGCGCGTTGTGCTGGGCGACGTGGACGGCCTTCTCGTCCCAGTCCTGGACGGAGACGACGGTCAGCTTGGCGCCGTCGCCGAGGACGTAGTCGACGTTGGCGGCGAGCACCGCGTCCCCGGTGTGGTCGATGACCACGACGGCCTCGGCGAAGGCGCCGAGCTCGATCACCTGGTGGCCGAAGGCGACCCCGCCCTGGCCGTGCACCGCGATGCGGATCGGCTCGGTGAGGACGGCCTCCTTGGCGACGGTGACGACCGAGGCCTTCTCGAAGGACGAGTAGGCCTGGGCGGCGACGCGGTCGACGGGCTTGCCGGCCTTGCCGAGACGCTCGTCGTCACGGCCGACGGTCTCCACGGTGACGCCCTCGGGGGCCTCGATCTCGACCTTGACGCCCTCGCCGGACGCGACGGCGGTGCCGTCGTGGAGGCCGCGCAGTCGCGCCAGCGGAGTGAAGCGCCACTCCTCCTCGCGGCCGTGCGGGACGGGGAAGTCCGCGACGTCGAAGGACGGGGGCGCGCTCATGCGCGTGGCGACGGTGGACTCTGCGGCCACCGCGATCGAGCCGGCGGTGGTGGAGCCCGCCGGGATGTTCTGAGCCTCAGCCATGGCTGTCGTGTTGCTCTCTTCCTGCGTTAAAAGAAATCAGTCGCTGCGAGGGGGTGGGGCGGGGTGGGCCTTAGCCCACCGAGCCCTCCATCTGCAGCTCGATCAGCCGGTTGAGCTCCAGGGCGTACTCCATCGGGAGCTCCTTGGCGATGGGCTCCACGAAGCCGCGGACGATCATCGCCATGGCCTCGAACTCGGTGAGGCCGCGGCTCATCAGGTAGAAGAGCTGGTCCTCGGAGACCTTGGAGACGGTGGCCTCGTGGCCCATGGAGACGTCGTCCTCGCGGACGTCCACGTAGGGGTACGTGTCCGAGCGGGAGATCGTGTCGACGAGCAGCGCGTCGCAGAGCACGTTGGACTTGGAGCCCGGGGCGCCCTCGCCGATCTCGATGAGACCGCGGTAGGAGGTGCGGCCGCCGCCTCGTGCCACCGACTTGGAGACGATGTTCGAGGAGGTGTTCGGGGCCATGTGCACCATCTTGGCGCCGGCGTCCTGGTGCTGGCCCTCGCCCGCGAAGGCGATGGACAGGGTCTCGCCCTTGGCGTGCTCGCCCATGAGGTAGACGGCCGGGTACTTCATGGTGACCTTGGAGCCGATGTTGCCGTCGACCCACTCCATGGTGGCGCCCTCGTAGGCGACGGCGCGCTTGGTCACCAGGTTGTAGACGTTGTTCGACCAGTTCTGGATGGTCGTGTAGCGGCAGCGGCCGCCCTTCTTCACGATGATCTCGACCACGGCGCTGTGCAGCGAGTCCGAGGAGTAGATCGGGGCGGTGCAGCCCTCGACGTAGTGGACGTAGGCGTCCTCGTCGACGATGATCAGCGTCCGCTCGAACTGGCCCATGTTCTCCGTGTTGATACGGAAGTAGGCCTGGAGCGGGATCTCGACCTGCACGCCCTTGGGCACGTAGATGAACGAGCCGCCGGACCACACGGCCGTGTTCAGCGAGGCGAACTTGTTGTCGCCGACGGGGATGACGGTGCCGAAGTACTCCTTGAAGAGTTCCTCGTGCTCCTTCAGCGCGGTGTCGGTGTCGACGAAGATGACGCCCTGCTCCTCCAGGTCCTCGCGGATCTGGTGGTAGACGACCTCGGACTCGTACTGGGCGGCGACACCGGCGACGAGGCGCTGCTTCTCCGCCTCCGGGATGCCGAGCTTGTCGTACGTGTTCTTGATGTCCTCCGGCAGGTCCTCCCAGGACTCGGCCTGCTTCTCGGTGGACCGCACGAAGTACTTGATGTTGTCGAAGTCGATGCCGGAGAGGTCGGAGCCCCAGGTCGGCATGGGCTTCTTGCCGAAGAGCCGCAGACCCTTGAGACGCAGCTTCAGCATCCACTCGGGCTCGTTCTTCTTCGAGGAGATGTCGCGGACGACGTCCTCGTTCAGACCGCGCTTGGCGGTGGCACCGGCCGCGTCGGAGTCGGCCCAGCCGTACTCGTACCGACCCAGGCCCTCAAGCTCGGGGTGGCTGATCTCGGTGGTCATGCGGGGTTCCTCCCGGCCGTGCTGACGGATGCTGATGAACTGGTCTGTGGGGCGCTGTGCGGGATGAACGTCGTGCAGACGCCGTCACCATGCGCGATGGTGGCCAGACGCTGGACGTGCGTTCCCAGGAGGCGGGAGAAGAACTCCGTCTCCGCCTCGCACAGCTGCGGATACTGCTCGGCGACGTGGGCGACCGGGCAGTGGTGCTGGCAGAGCTGCTCGCCGACCGGCGCGTTCCGCGCAGTGGCAGCGTACCCGTCCGCTGTCAGGGCCTTGGCAAGCGCCTCGGTCCGGCGGGCGGGGTCGGCCGTCTCGACGGCTTCCCTGTACGTGTCGCCCTGGGCCTCGATGCGGTCGCGGGCGAAGGCGGCGACGGCCGCCTCTCCTCCCGCGTTGCGCTCGATCCAGCGGAGCGCCTCGACGGCCAGGGAGTCGTACGACTGGTCGAACGCGTCCCTGCCGCAGTCGGTGAGCGCGAAGACCTTCGCGGGGCGGCCGCGGGCACGGGCGCCGTAGACGCGCTTCTCGCGGGCCTCGACGACGTTGTCCGCGACCAGCGAGTCGAGGTGGCGGCGGACTGCGGCCTGGGTGAGGCGCAGCCGCTCGGCCAGATCCGCGACGGTCGAGGGGCCGTGATCCAGGATCGACCGCGCGACCCGGTTGCGCGTGGAACGCTCACGGGTCGCGAGTTCCTCCACGGGAGCCGCGCCAACGTTTTTCACAACGCCATTGTTGCGTAATTAATCTCGGACTGACAAGCGGCGTCGGGAGTGGCGGCGGTGCCGTGCGTCACTCAGGTAAGGCTTACCTGACCTGCGGAAATGATCATTCGTAGGACGAATCCGAGGCCCGGTCCGGCCGCCCCGTGAACCAGTACGTGCAGGCCACAAGGGCTCCGCCGCCCACGATGTTGCCCGGCACGGTGAAGAGGAGACTGCGCCCCAGATCACCGAAACCGGCCGCCCCGTCGAGGATCGCCAGCGAGAAAAGAGCCATGTTCGAGACCGCCACCAGCAGCAGCACCTCGCCGATCCCGATGTACGCCCCGGCCGGCATCGCCGAGACCGCGTAGCGGCCGGGCCTGGCCAGGTCGTGCGCCTTGTGCTCGGCCTGTCCGGCCGTCTCCCGCAGGTTCTCCGCCACGCTGATCACACCGCCGACGCCATGCCCGCCCACACGGGTGAACCGCACGTAAAAGTCCCGATTCAAGGGACCCGGGCCCCGCGCCGGGAGGACCTTCGACCCCTCTCTAGACTTCCGCCCATGGGAAATGAGTCCGTCGACAGCGCGGTCCGCGTACGCGGCCTGGTCAAGCGGTACGGAAGCAAGACCGCCGTCGACGGCCTCGACCTCGACGTGCGGGCGCACACCGTCACCGCCGTCCTCGGCCCCAACGGGGCCGGCAAGACCACCACCATCGAGACCTGCGAGGGCTACCGCAGACCCGACGGCGGCACCGTCCGCGTCCTCGGCCTCGACCCGCTCGCCGACGCGGCCGCCCTGCGCCCCCGGATCGGCGTGATGCTCCAGTCCGGCGGCGTCTACTCCGGAGCCCGCGCCGACGAGATGCTCCGCCACATGGCGAAGCTGCACGCCCACCCCCTCGACGTGGACGCCCTCATCGAGCGCCTCGGCCTCGGCTCCTGCGGCCGCACCACCTACCGCCGGCTCTCCGGCGGCCAGCAGCAGCGCCTCGCGCTCGCCATGGCCGTTGTCGGCCGCCCCGAGCTCGTCTTCCTCGACGAGCCGACCGCCGGACTCGACCCGCAGGCCCGCCGCGCCACCTGGGACCTCGTGCGCGAGCTGCGCGCCGACGGCGTGACCGTCGTCCTCACCACCCACTTCATGCAGGAGGCCGAGGAGCTCGCCGACGACGTCGCGATCGTCGACGCCGGCCGCGTCGCCGCCCAGGGCAGCCCCGAGCAGCTCTGCCGCGGCGGCGCCGAGAACACCCTGCGCTTCACCGGACGCGCCGGCCTCGACCTCGGCTCCCTGCTCAAGGCACTGCCGGACGGCACGGCCGCGGCGGAGCCCCTCCCGGGCACGTACCGGATCACCGGCACCGTCGACCCGCAGCTGCTCGCCACCGTCACCACCTGGTGCGCCCAGCACGGCGTCATGCCCGAGGGCATCTCCGTCGAACGCCACACCCTCGAAGACGTCTTCATGGAGCTGACCGGCAAGGAGCTGAGGTCATGAGCACGGGCACCTATTCCCCGAAGCCCGGCGCCGCGCCCGTGGGCCGGATGATCGCGGCCCAGACGGCCCTGGAGACCCGGATGCTGCTCCGCAACGGCGAGCAGCTCCTCCTCACGGTGATCATCCCCTCGCTGCTGCTCGTCCTCTTCTCCACGGTCGACATCGTCGACACGGGCGCCGACAAGGCCGTCGACTTCCTCGCCCCCGGCGTCCTGGCCCTCGCGGTCCTCTCGACCGCCTTCACGGGCCAGGCCATCGCGACCGGTTTCGAGCGCCGGTACGGGGTCCTCAAGCGCCTCGGAGCGTCCCCGCTCCCCCGCTGGGCCCTCATGACCGCCAAGACGCTCGCCGTCCTGGTCACCGAGGTCCTCCAGGTGGCGCTCCTGACAGCGATCGCCCTGGCCCTCGGCTGGTCCCCGGAGGGCAACCCCGCCTCGGTCCTCCTGCTCCTGATCCTCGGCACGGCCGCCTTCTCCGGCCTCGGCCTGCTCATGGCGGGCACGCTGAAGGCGGAGGCCACCCTGGCCGCCGCCAACCTGGTCTTCCTGCTCCTCCTGGTGGGCGGCGGGGTCATCGTCCCCCTCGACAAGTTCCCCGAGCCGGCCCGCTCGCTCCTGGAACTGCTCCCCATCTCCGCCCTCTCCGACGGCCTGCGGGACGTCCTCCAGAACGGCGCGTCGATGCCCTGGGGCAACGCCCTGATCCTGGCCGTCTGGGCGGTCCTCGGCCTCGGAGCGGCGGCGAAGTTCTTCCGCTGGGAGTGACCGAAGAGGTTCAGAGGGTGACGTTTCCCGACAAGCCACCCCCCTCGTGAAAGCGTGCACAAGCCCCGTCCTACGATGGGGCCCGTGCTGACCCCCCTCGCCTACATCGCCCAGCGCTGGACCCCGTCCCCCCGGACGCTCCGGCGCGCCGCGCTCTCCGCCGTCGTGATGAGCGTCCTCATCATCGTCACCGGTGGCGCGGTCCGGCTGACCGGTTCCGGTCTCGGCTGCGACACCTGGCCGAAGTGCACGGAAGACAGCCTCATCGTCACGCCCGAGCAGGGCTACCGCGGTCTGATCGAGTTCGGCAACCGGATGCTGACGTACGTCCTGTCGGCGGCCGTCGGCTGGGCGATCATCGCCACCCGGTCCACCAAGCCGTGGCGCCGCAACCTCACCCGCTGGGGCTGGGCGCAGTTCTGGATCGTGATGAGCAACGCCGTCATCGGCGGCATCACGGTGTGGATGGGCCTCAACCCGTGGACGGTCGCCGGCCACTTCCTCGCCGCGAACGCCCTGCTCACCGTCGCCGTCATCACCTGGCACCGGACCGGCGAGGGCGATACCCCGCCGAAGCCGCGCGTGCCGGGCCCGGTCCGCAAGCTGTCGTGGGCGATCACGATCGCCTCGGGTCTGCTGATCGCGCTCGGCACGACCGTGACCGGCGCCGGCAAGCACGCCGGTGACAGCAGCGACGTCCCGCGCATGCCGTGGGACTGGACGAACGCCGCGCACCTCCACGCCATCGCCGCCTGGGTCGTCTGCGCTCTCGCGCTCGCCATGTGGCTGGTGCTGCGCGTGGTGGATGCCCCGGACGACACCCGGGCCCGCGCCCGCGACCTGCTGATCGTGCTGCTCGCGCAGGGCGGGATCGGCTACGTGCAGTACTTCAGCGGGGTCCCCGAGATCCTGGTCGCGGTGCACATGCTCGGCTCGTCGCTGATGTGGATCGCGGTGCTGCGGCTCGCCCTGAGCCTGCGCGAGCGCCCGGTCCCGACGGCGGACATCCCGGCCCAGACCGACTCCGCGCTCGCGAGCGCCTGAGAACACCCCGGACCGCCCGGACCGCCCGCCCCACCGGCGGGGGTCCGGGCGGTCCGGCTATGCCGACGCCGGCGCGCGGAGCAGCGCCCCGGGCAGGTAGCCGGAGCGGACCGTCGGCCCGTGGGACCGTCGCCCTGGCCGCCCTCGCCCCACGGTCGTCTCTCCCATGGCCGCCTCCTCCCCCATGATCGTTTCCACCTGGCGCGCACGCTGTCAACGGGGACTGACAGCGGGTCCGAGGCGGTAGACGCGGCGGGCGTTCCCCGCCGCGATCATCGTGGCGACGCGCTGGGCGTCCGCGGGTGCCCAGGCGCCGTCCATCACCCACTCCCCCAGCACCCGCGTGAGCGCCGAGCGGAAGACGCTGGCGGCGACGACGTGGAGCTCGGGCAGTCCGTGGGCGCCGCTGGAGAACAGCAGCTTCCCGAAGGGCGCCGATTCCAGGACCTCGGCGAGGACGGCCGCCGCCCGGGCCCCGGTGTGGGCGAGGGCCGGGCCGAGGTCGGCGTACACGTGCGGATGGACGACGGTCAGGTGCGCCGCGGCGCGGTGGTGCGGGTAGGCGTGCAGCAGGACGAGGTCCGTGCCGAGTCCCGTCGTGGCGGCGGCGAAGCCGCCGAGGACGGCCGGGTCCCGGTCCCCCGTGTGCAGTTGGAGCGGCCGCCCCGCGGTGACGGCGATCCAGAGGAGATGCCGCAGCAGGACGGGGTCGGTGAGCCGCCCGCCCGCGGGGCGTCCGGCCAGCCAGCGTCCCGCCGCCCCGCGTACTTCCCCCGGTCCCGGCGGCTCGGGCGCGGTCGCGAGCCCTCGGCGTACGCCCTCCACGGAGGTGAAGGCGACGGCGTTCGCGGCGGCGCCGTGGACGGCCTCGGCGAGGTTGGCGAGGAACGCCTCAACGGTCCCCGAGGTGTCGGCGACCTGTTCGGCGAGGGGTTCGAGGCGGACGATCTCGTGGGCCTCCGCGCCGCCCGCGTCGGCGATCTCGGCGGGCCGGGTCAGGTCGCCGGGCAGCCCGGTGTCCACCAGGTAGGTGGAGATCCCGGAGGCCCTGAGGAGCCTGCGGCCCGCCTCCACGACGCCGAGCTCGCGACGGCGGGCGAGGTAGCGGGCCGGCGGGCAGTGCGGTTCGAGGCCGAGGAGCGGCGGGCACCAGCGCCGTACCGCGAAACCGGTCTGCGTGTCGAAGAAGGTCGTCCCGGCGGCGGGCAGCCCTGGTGGACCGCCGCGCCGGTCGCCGAGGTGCGCGCCGAGCCGGGCCTCGAAGGTGCCGAGGCCGAGTTCCGTACGGAGCACTCCGTGGCAGTACTGGTCCACCAGGCTCGGCGTGTCGATCATCTCGGGGGGCTCCCTGTGTGGACGTGTCTCCACACGTCCTAACGGGTGAGCCCCGCGCGAGGTTGTTGCCTCAGCTGTTGGAGGGGCCGCCGATCTGGATACCGGCCATCCGGGTCCACTCGTACGGGCCGGTGACGACCTTGGCGGCGAACTCGCCGTCGAACTCGTCGTGGAGCGTCAGACCGGCCTTCTCGGCGGCCTGCTGCGCGATCGGGTACGTGGGGGCCACCAGGTCGCCCCAGCCGCCGTCCGTGCCGACGAGGACGATCCGGGTGCCCGCCTGCCCGATGTGGGCGAGCTGCCCCTCGGCGCCGCCGTGCTCCGCGGAGAACGCCTTGATCTGCTTCGCGAGCCTGGCCGCCCTGCGCTCTTCCTGCTTCGTTTCTGCCATGCCAAGGATGCTACCGAGGGGTAGATCCACTGGCGACGGCCGGGCCACGTGGTCTATCCCACGTGACCCGGCCGTCGACCGAACACATCATCTGAGCGCGTGGCGCTGGAGAGCTCCTAGCGGAGGAAGGGGTCCACCGCGACCGCCACGAAGAGCAGCGAGACATAGGTGATGGACCAGTGGAAGAGGCGCATCTCCTTGAGCTTCGCGCCGGTCGCGCCCGCCTTCGCGCGGTTGAGCAGCCCGTGCGCCTCCCACAGCCACCAGCCGCCGGTGACCAGCGCGACGGCCGTGTAGAACCAGCCGGTGTAGCCGAGCGGGGTCAGCAGCAGCGAGACGGCGACCATCACCCAGCTGTAGGCGACGATCTGCTTGGCCACGACCTTGTTGGAGGCGAGGACCGGCAGCATCGGCACGCCGGCGCGCGCGTAGTCGTCCTTCACCTTCATCGACAGCGGCCAGTAGTGCGGCGGCGTCCAGAAGAAGATGACGAGGAAGAGGATGATCGCGGCCCACGACATCGAGTTGGTCACGGCCGACCAGCCGATGAGCACCGGCAGGCAGCCGGCGATGCCGCCCCAGACGATGTTCTGCGCGGTCCGGCGCTTCAGGATCATCGTGTAGACGACCACGTAGAAGAGCAGCGCGCCGAGCGAGAGCGCCGCGGAGAGCCAGTTGACCAGCAGGCCGAACCAGAGCGTGGAGATCACCGCGAGGCTGAGGCCGAAGACGAGGCCCTCACGCGGCGTGAGCACGCCGGTGACCAGCGGCCGCTGGGAGGTGCGGTCCATCAGGGCGTCGATGTCGCGGTCGATGTACATGTTCAGCGCGTTGGCGCCGCCCGCCGACAGGTAGCCGCCGAAGCAGGTGGCGAGCACCAGCCACAGGTTCGGCACGCCCTGTTCGGCGAGGAACATCACCGGAACGGTCGTGATGAGCAGCAGCTCGATGATCCGCGGCTTGGTCAGCGCCACGTATGCCTTGACGCGGGCCCCGAACGGCCGATGGCCCCCCGGGCTGGGAGTCAAGACGACCCCTGCGGGTCGGGACTCGACGGCCGTCACGCACACCCCTGACAGAGAAATTCCCAGCAAGCTCCACGGATGAAGAAGGGGTGAAGCTTGCGCGTACCACGCCACTGTAGACGTTGCCCAGACGCCGATCTTCGCGGGGGTGGGGTCGTGTTGGAGGGGTGTGTCCCAAGGCGTGGACACCGCTCGGGAGGCGAACTCACACGGCCACCGGCAGTCTTGCTCTGTCCGCTCATTTGAGGGGCCCGCACACGAAAAGAGGGGGCTCTGTCGGGGGTAGGCTCGACACCGCCGGTACACCCTCAGTCACCGGCTTCAGAACATGTGGAGAGGAGCCCTGACCCAGGGTGAGCACTAAGCCGACCACCACAGACCTCGAGTGGACCGAATTGGACCAGCGGGCTGTCGACACCGCCCGCATCCTGGCCGCGGACGCCGTACAGAAGGTCGGCAACGGCCATCCTGGTACGGCGATGAGCCTGGCGCCCGCCGCGTACACCCTCTTCCAGAAGGTGATGCGGCACGACCCGGCCGACCCCGAATGGGTCGGGCGCGACCGGTTCGTCCTCTCCGCGGGCCACTCGTCCCTGACCCTCTACACCCAGCTGTACCTGGGTGGCTTCGGTCTCGAGCTGGACGACCTGAAGGCCTTCCGCACCTGGGGCTCGAAGACCCCCGGTCACCCGGAGTACGGCCACACGGCCGCCGTCGAGACGACCACGGGCCCGCTGGGCCAGGGTGTCGCCAACGCCGTGGGCATGGCGATGGCCGCCCGCTTCGAGCGCGGTCTGTTCGACCCGGAGGCGGCCCCCGGCACCTCCCCGTTCGACCACCGCATCTACGCGATCGCCGGTGACGGCTGCCTGCAGGAGGGCATCTCCGCCGAGGCGTCCTCGCTCGCCGGTCACCAGAAGCTCGGCAACCTGATCCTGCTGTGGGACGACAACCACATCTCGATCGAGGGCGACACCGAGACCGCCGTGTCCGAGGACACGATGAAGCGGTACGAGGCGTACGGCTGGCACGTCCAGCGCGTCGAGCCGCAGTCGAACGGCGACCTGGACCCGGCCGCGCTGTACGCGGCGATCAGGGCCGCCGAGGCCGAGACCGAGCGTCCGTCGTTCATCGCGATGCGCTCGATCATCGCCTGGCCCGCGCCGAACGCGCAGAACACCGAGGCCTCGCACGGCTCGGCGCTCGGCGACGCGGAGATCGCGGCCACCAAGCGCGTCCTGGGCTTCGACCCGGAGCAGACCTTCGAGGTCACCGACGAGGTCATCACGCACACCCGCTCGCTCGGCGACCGGGGCCGTGAGGCCCGTGGCGCGTGGGAGAAGTCCCTGGCGGAGTGGCGTACGGCCAACCCGGAGCGGGCGGCGGAGTTCGACCGCATCCAGGCGAACGAGCTGCCGGCCGGCTGGGAGGAGAAGCTCCCGGTCTACGAGCCCGGCAAGGGCATCGCGACCCGTGCCGCCTCGGGCCAGGTCCTCCAGGCGCTCGGCGCGGTCATCCCCGAGCTGTGGGGCGGCTCTGCCGACCTGGCCGGCTCGAACAACACGACGATCGACAAGAACTCGTCGTTCCTGCCCGAGGGCAACCCGCTGCCGGAGGCCGACAAGTACGGCCGCACGATCCACTTCGGCATCCGCGAGCACTCGATGGCCGCCGAGATGAACGGCATCGCGCTGCACGGCAACACCCGCATCTACGGCGGCACCTTCCTGGTGTTCTCCGACTACATGCGCAACGCCGTGCGTCTGTCGGCCCTGATGCACCTGCCGGTGACGTACGTGTGGACGCACGACTCGATCGGTCTGGGCGAGGACGGCCCGACGCACCAGCCGGTGGAGCACCTGGCCTCGCTGCGTGCGATCCCGGGTCTGAACGTGGTCCGTCCGGCCGACGCCAACGAGACGTCGATCGCCTGGCGCGAGATCATGAAGCGGCACACCAAGGTCTTCGGCAAGGGTGCTCCGCATGGTCTGGCGCTCACCCGTCAGGGCGTGCCGACCTACGCGCCGAACGAGGACGCAGCCAAGGGCGGCTACGTGCTCTTCGACGCCGAGGGCGGCGACGCGGAGCTGGTGCTGATCGCGACCGGTTCCGAGGTGCACCTGGCCGTCGAGGCCCGCGAGCAGCTCCAGGCCGCCGGCGTCCCGACCCGCGTGGTCTCGATGCCGTCCGTCGAGTGGTTCGAGGAGCAGGACCAGGCGTACAAGGACTCGGTCCTGCCGCCGGCGGTCAAGGCCCGTGTCGCGGTCGAGGCCGGCATCGGTCTCACCTGGCACCGGTACGTCGGGGACGCCGGCCGGATCGTCTCGCTGGAGCACTTCGGTGCCTCGGCGGACGCGAAGGTCCTCTTCCGCGAGTTCGGGTTCACGCCGGAGGCGATCGTCGCCGCCGCCCGGGAATCTCTCACCGCCGCCGCGCGCTGACGCCAATACGTACGACTTAATGGAGATGCAATTCTCATGACAGACGCTCTCAAGCGCCTCTCCGACGAAGGCGTCGCGATCTGGCTGGACGACCTCTCGCGCAAGCGGATCACGTCCGGCAACCTGGCCGAGCTCATCGACCAGAGCCACGTGGTCGGTGTGACCACGAACCCGTCGATCTTCCAGAAGGCCATCTCCTCGGGTGACGGTTACGAGCAGCAGCTCGCCGACCTCGCCGCCCGCAAGGTGACCGTCGACGAGGCCATCCGCATGATCACGACGGCGGACGTCCGCGACGCCGCCGACATCCTGCGGCCGGTCTTCGAGGCGACCGACGGCCAGGACGGCCGGGTCTCCATCGAGGTCGACCCCCGTCTCGCCCACGAGACGGTCGCCACCATCGCCGAGGCCAAGCAGCTGGCCTGGCTGGTGGACCGCCCCAACACGCTCATCAAGATTCCGGCTACCAAGGCGGGTCTGCCGGCGATCACCGAGGTCATCGGCCTCGGCATCAGCGTCAACGTGACGCTGATCTTCTCGCTGGAGCGCTACCGCGCGGTCATGGACGCCTACCTTGCGGGCCTGGAGAAGGCCCGCGAGCGCGGCCTCGACCTCTCGAAGATCCACTCGGTGGCGTCCTTCTTCGTGTCCCGTGTGGACTCGGAGATCGACAAGCGCCTGGACGGCATCGGCACGGACGAGGCCAAGGCGCTCAAGGGCAAGGCCGCTCTGGCCAACGCCCGCCTGGCCTACGAGGCGTACGAGGAGGTCTTCTCCTCCGACCGCTGGGCCGCCCTCGACAAGGCGCAGGCCAACAAGCAGCGTCCGCTGTGGGCCTCGACCGGCGTCAAGGACCCGGCGTACAAGGACACGCTGTACGTCGTGGACCTGGTCGCCCCGGGCACGGTCAACACCATGCCGGAGGGCACCCTGGAGGCCACCGCCGACCACGGCGAGGTCACCGGTGACACCGTGCGCGGCACGTACGACCAGTCCCGCGCGGAGCTGGCGGCCATCGCGAAGCTGGGCATCAGCTACGACGAGGTCGTGCAGCTCCTGGAGGACGAGGGCGTCGACAAGTTCGAGGCGTCCTGGAACGACCTGCTCAAGTCCACCGAGGCGGAGCTCGCGCGCCGCGTACCTGCGGAGGCGTAAGCACTTTGAGCGCAGTCGACGGAGCCAACCCGCTCCGTGACGCCGCCGACCGACGGCTCCCGCGCATCGCGGGGCCGTCGGGCCTGGTGATCTTCGGCGTCACGGGCGATTTGTCCCGCAAGAAGCTGATGCCTGCCGTCTACGACCTGGCCAACCGCGGCCTGCTGCCGCCGGGCTTCTCGCTCGTCGGCTTCGCCCGCCGCGAATGGCAGGACGAGGACTTCGCGCAGGAGGTCTACGAGGCGGTCAAGCAGCACGCGCGCACCCCGTTCCGCGAGGAGGTGTGGCAGCAGCTGATCCAGGGCATGCGGTTCGTCCAGGGCGACTTCGACGACGACGAGGCCTTCGAGAAGCTGAAGTCCACCGTCGAGGAGCTGGACAAGGCACAGGGCACCGGCGGCAACTTCGCCTTCTACCTCTCCGTGCCGCCGAAGTTCTTCCCCCTGGTCGTCCGGCAGCTGAAGAAGCACGGCCTGGCCGACCAGAAGGACGGCTCCTGGCGCCGCGCGGTCATCGAGAAGCCCTTCGGCCACGACCTGGTCTCCGCCAAGGAGCTCAACGAGGTCGTCCACGAGGTCTTCCCGCCCGAGGCGGTCTTCCGCATCGACCACTACCTCGGCAAGGAGACCGTCCAGAACATCCTGGCGCTCCGCTTCGCCAACACCCTCTTCGAGCCGATCTGGAACAGGTCGTACGTCGACCACGTCCAGATCACCATGGCCGAGGACATCGGCATCGGCGGCCGGGCCGGGTACTACGACGGCATCGGCGCCGCCCGTGACGTCATCCAGAACCACCTGCTCCAGCTGCTCGCGCTGACCGCGATGGAGGAGCCCGCCTCCTTCGACGCCGACGCGCTCGCCGCCGAGAAGACCAAGGTCCTCGGCGCGGTGAAGCTGCCGAAGGACCTGGGGAAGACCACGGTCCGCGGTCAGTACGCGGCCGGGTGGCAGGGCGGCGAGAAGGCCGTCGGCTACCTCCAGGAAGACGGCATCGACCCCCAGTCGAAGACCGACACCTACGCGGCCGTGAAGCTGGAGATCGACAACCGCCGCTGGGCGGGCGTCCCCTTCTACCTCCGTACGGGCAAGCGCCTTGGCCGTCGCGTCACCGAGATCGCGGTCGTCTTCCAGCGTGCCCCGCACTCCCCCTTCGACCACACCGCGACCGAGGAGCTCGGCCGCAACGCCATCGTGATCCGGGTCCAGCCGGACGAGGGCGTGACGGTGCGGTTCGGCTCCAAGGTGCCCGGCACCCAGATGGAGATCCGGGACGTGTCGATGGACTTCGCCTACGGCGAGTCCTTCACGGAGTCCAGCCCCGAGGCGTACGAGCGGCTCATCCTCGACGTCCTGCTCGGCGACTCGAACCTCTTCCCGCGCGTGGAGGAGGTCGAGCTGTCCTGGAAGATCCTCGACCCGATCGAGCAGTTCTGGGACAAGCACGGCAAGCCCGCGCAGTACCAGTCCGGGACCTGGGGTCCGGTCGAGGCGGACGAGATGCTCGCACGAGACGGACGGAGCTGGCGCCGGCCATGAAGACCGACCTGACGGACACCACGTCCTCCAAGATCAACAAGGCGCTGGTGCTCGGGCGGCGGGCGATCGGCACCCCGGCCGTCGGCATGGTGCTCACCCTCGTCATCGTCACCGACGAGGAGAACGCCTACGACGCGCTGAAGGCGGCCAACGAGGCGTCCCGCGAGCACCCCTCGCGGACCCTCGTCGTCATCAAGCGGGTCTCGCGCTCCCCGCGGGACCGCGCCAAGGCGCGGCTCGACGCCGAGGTCCGCCTCGGCGCCGACGCCAGCACCGGCGAAACGGTTGTCCTCCGGCTGTACGGCGAGGTCGTCGACCACGCCCAGTCGGTGGTGCTTCCGCTGCTCCTCCCGGACGCCCCCGTCGTCGTCTGGTGGCCGGTGAACGCGCCGACCGACCCGGCGAACGACCCGCTGGGCGCGCTCGCCCAGCGCCGGGTGACCGACACGTACGCCGCCGAGCAGCCCATCCAGGAGCTGACGGCACGGGCGGACACGTACACCCCGGGCGACACGGACCTCTCGTGGACCCGGATCACCCCGTGGCGCTCGATGCTCGCCGCCGCGCTCGACCAGGTCGCGTGCGAGGTCACCTCGGCCGAGGTCGAGGGCGAGGAGTTCAACCCGAGCGTCGAGCTGCTCGCGATGTGGCTGGCCGAGCGGCTAAAGGTGCCGGTGCGGCGCGCGAAGTCGGCGGGGCCCGGTCTCACCTCCGTACGGATGGAGACCAGCTCCGGACCGATCGTGCTGGACCGGCCGGACGGCTCGCTCGCGACCCTCTCCATCCAGGGGCAGCCGGACCGTGGCGTGGCGCTCAAGCGCCGGGACACGGCCGAGCTGATCGCGGAGGAGCTGCGCCGGCTCGACCCGGACGACACCTACGCGACGGCGCTCAAGTTCGGCCTGGAGCGGCTGGACGAGGAGGCGGCGACCGTCGCTCCCGAGCCCGTCGCCGAGGCGGTCGTGGTCGTGGAGTCGGCCCCGGCCCCCGCGAAGCCCGTCGCGAAGAAGACTCCGGCCAAGAAGGCGGCGGCCAAGTGAGCACCCCGCAGCTGGTCGTGCACCGCGACAAGGAGCTGATGGCACAGGCCGCCGCGGCCCGGCTGATCACCAAGATCGTGGACGCCCAGGCCACCCGCGGCTCCGCCTCGGTCGTGCTGACCGGCGGACGCAACGGCAACGGTCTGCTCGCGGCGCTCGGTTCGGCGCCCGCGCGGGACGCGGTCGACTGGTCGCGGCTCGACCTGTGGTGGGGAGACGAGCGTTTCCTGCCGGAGGGCGATCCCGAACGGAACGTCACCCAGGCCCGTGAGGCGCTGCTCGACCGGGTGCCGCTCGACCCGGCGCGGGTGCACCCGATGCCGGCCTCGGACGGGGCGTACGGCGATGTCGACGCCGCCGCTGCCGCGTACGCGGAGGAGCTGGCCGCCGCGGCGGGTCCCGGCCCGTTTCGATCGGCGGCTGCCGCCGCGGGCGGCGGGGTGCCGGCCTTCGACGTGCTGATGCTGGGCGTCGGCCCGGACACGCACGTGGCCTCGCTCTTCCCCGAGCTTCCGGCGGTCCGCGAGACCGAGCGGACGGTGGTCGGGGTGCACGGCGCTCCCAAGCCCCCGCCGCTCCGGGTCTCCCTGACGCTTCCGGCGATCAGGGCGGCCAAGGAGGTCTGGCTGCTCGCGGCCGGCGAGGACAAGGCGAAGGCCGCGGCGATCGCGCTGTCCGGCGCGGGCGAGGTGCAGGCCCCGGCGGCGGGCGCCTACGGCCGCTCGCGCACGCTGTGGCTGCTCGACGCGGCGGCGGCCTCGGAGCTGCCGCGGAGCCTGTATCCGCCGGCTTCCGCCTGATCCGTTCGACTGCGCGCCCCGGAGGCCCGGTTCACCCCTTGGTGGACCGGGCCTCCGGCGTCGGTACGGGCTCCAGGAAGGGTGCGAGGAGGTCCGGTACGGCCTCGGCGGCGAAGGTCAGGCCCTCGGTCTCGCCCGCGTCGTAGACGGCGTACGCGCCGTCGCCGGCCGCCGTCGTGGCGGTCAGCGTGAGCACGCCCGCGCGGCGCTGGAAGTACGACTGCTTGACGGTCCAGCCGATGACGCCGGAGCGCTGGAGGGCGACCGTGGCGCGCCGGACCGTGCCCGAACGGGTCACCAGATAGGCGCCGCTGACGCCGTGTCCGAGACCGCGGTACGCGTCGAGGGCGAGGAGCACGGCGATCGGGGTGAGGACGACGGCGCAGCCCGCCGCCACGTACAGCAGGACCGGGGTGAGCAGGAGCCCGAGTCCGGCGAGAAGGGCGACCGGGGCGGCGACGGACCACAGGGCCCAGCGCAGCCGACGGGTGCGGGCGGCACGGGGGTGGGCGGCGAGGGGCGCCCCGGTGGGCGGTTCGGGCTCCCGCAGGACCTGGGCGGCGACGCGGTCGGCGATCTCCCGGGGTGCGGCCGGCAGCAGGGTCTTGAGGTCGGCGTGCTTGTCCCCGTCGTCCTTGGCGAGGCCGGTGGCGACGGCGTCGACGCGGGCGGCCCCGGCCAGGCGCACCCCCAGCGGCTCGACGACCTCGATCCCGCGCAGCCGGCGCTCCTCGATGGAGACCGAGCGGGCGGTGAGGAGGCCGCGGCGGACGCGGAGGGTGCCGCCGGGCTCGCGCTCCAGGCGGTGGTTCCACCACATCTCGACCCAGAGGCCGAGGGCGCCGACGGCTCCGACGACGGTGGCGACGAGGATCAGGTCGACGATCATCCAGGTGACGGAGACGTCCCGGAAGCGGTCCCCTATCCAGTCGATGACCGCTGCCTGGGCGCCGAACCACTCGCTGACCTGCATGACGGCTCCGGCCGCCGCTCCGCCGAGGGCCGGGGCGACGAAGGAGACCGGGGCGTAGCGGATCCATCGGGGGTCGACGGTGGCGAGGGCGCCCTCGTGCGGCAGGTCCTCGGGGCCGGTGGTCGTGCGGGCGAGGAGCTCGTGGCGCAGGCGCTCGCCCTCGGCGCGGGTGACCAGGTCGAGTTCGAGCGTGGACTCGCTGCCGCCGGTGCTCTCGCCGGTGCCGATGCGGACCTTGACGAGGCCGAGTACCCGCTGGAGGGGGTTGGCGGTGAGGTCGACGCTGCGGATGCGCTCGCGGGTCAGGGAGCGGCGCTTGATCAGCAGGAGCCCGGTGTGGAGCTCGACCCGCTCGGCGCCGATGCGGTAGCGGGTGCGGCGCAAGCGGACGTAGTCGACGAGCGTGCCGCCGAGGACGAGGAGGAACGCTCCGGCGAGGACCCAGGAGAGGGCCTGCCACAGCGGCCGGGATCCGGCGAGGCCGAGAGTGGTGGGCAGACCGGCGCCGCCGGCCACGCCGCACAGGACGGCGGCGGTGGCCAGGAGCATGCGCCGGTCGAGGCGCCGCCACTCCTCGGCGGGGCCTTCCCCGCGCGGCCCGTCGGCGCCGCCTATGCCGCCGTCGCGCGGGTCCGCGCCGTGTCCGGCCTCGTTCATGTGGCGTCCCCGGGGGTCGCCTGGGTGAGGGCCGTGAGCCGTTCGCCGAGCTCGGCGGCGAGCTCGTGGTCGAGGCCCTCGATCCGCAGCGCGCCCTTCGAGGAGGCGGTGGTGACCGTGACGGTGCCGAGCCGGAAGAGCTGCTCCAGCGGGCCGCGTACGGTGTCGACCGTCTGGATCCGGGACATCGGGGCGATCCGCCACTCCTGCCAGAGGGCCCCGGTGCGGACGTAGACGGCCTCGTCGGTGACTTCCCAGCGGTGCACCCGGAACCACCAGGCGGGGAAGAACGCGGTACATGCGAGGCCCAGGGCCGCGACGGTGCCGGCCGCGAGGAGCAGCCAGAACCGGGCGGGCCCGATGAGCGCGCCGAGGACGCCGAGGACCACCACCGGGACGGCGGTGGTGACCAGGAGCTGGCTCCGCCACCAGGCGACGGCCCGCTCGTCCACGGCGTTCCTGGGCGGCCGCAGCCGCACCGCGTTCTCCCCCGTCATGCGATCAGCCCCGGTCGCGCAGCGCGCGGTAGGCCGAGACGAGCCCGGCGGTCGAGCTGTCGAGCTGCTCGCCGCCCTCGCCGTCCGTCAGGACCGGTTCGATCTTCTTGGCGAGGACCTTGCCGAGCTCGACGCCCCACTGGTCGAAGGAGTCGATGTTCCAGATCGCGCCCTGGACGAAGACCTTGTGCTCGTAGAGCGCGATCAGCTGGCCGAGGACGGACGGGGTGAGCGCGTCGGCCAGGATCGTGGTGGTCGGGTGGTTGCCCTGGAAGGTCTTGTGCGGGACGAGCTCCTCGGCGACTCCCTCGGCCCGTACCTCCTCGGGCGTCTTGCCGAAGGCGAGCGCCTGGGTCTGGGCGAAGAAGTTGGCCATCAGCAGGTCGTGCTGGGCGACGAGGCCGGGGAGCAGGTCGGCGACGGGCCGGGCGAAGGCGATGAAGTCGGCCGGGATGACCTTGGTGCCCTGGTGGATCAACTGGTAGTAGGCGTGCTGCCCGTTGGTGCCGGGGGTGCCCCAGACGACGGGGCCGGTCTGCCAGTCGACCGGGTTGCCCTCGCGGTCCACCGACTTGCCGTTGGACTCCATGTCGAGCTGCTGGAGGTAGGCGGTGAACTTGGACAGGTAGTGGGAGTACGGCAGGACGGCGTGCGACTGGGCGTCGAAGAACGCGCCGTACCAGACGCCGAGGAGGCCGAGGAGCAGCGGCGCGTTCTCCTCGGGCGGGGCCGTGCGGAAGTGCTCGTCGACGAGGTGGAAGCCGTCGAGCATCTCGCGGAAGCGCTCCGGGCCGATGGCGATCATCAGGGAGAGGCCGATGGCGGAGTCGTAGGAGTAGCGGCCGCCGACCCAGTCCCAGAACTCGAACATGTTCGCCGTGTCGATGCCGAACTCCTCGACCTTCTCGGCGTTGGTCGAGAGGGCCACGAAGTGCTTGGCGACGGCTTCCTGGCCGGCCCGCAGGCCGGTGAGGAGCCAGTTGCGGGCGGAGGTGGCGTTGGTGATCGTCTCGATGGTGGTGAAGGTCTTCGAGGCGACGATGAAGAGGGTCTCGGCCGGGTCGAGGTCGCGGACGGCCTCGTGGAGGTCGGCGCCGTCCACGTTGGAGACGAAACGGAGCGTCAGGTCCCGCTGGGTGAAGGAGCGCAGGACCTCGTAGGCCATGGCGGGACCGAGGTCGGAGCCGCCGATGCCGATGTTGACGATGTTCTTGACCGGCTTGCCGGTGTGGCCGGTCCACTCGCCCGCGCGGACCCTGTCGGCGAACGCGCCCATCTTGTCGAGGACGGCGTGGACACCGGGGACGACGTTCTCGCCGTCGACCTCGATCACGGCCCCGCGCGGAGCGCGCAGCGCGGTGTGGAGGACCGCGCGGTCCTCGGTGGTGTTGATCTTCTCGCCGCGGAACATGGCGTCGCGCAGCTCGGCCACGCCGGTGGCGGCGGCGAGTTCGCGCAGCAGGGTCAGCGTCTCGTCGGTGACGAGGTGCTTGGAGTAGTCCAGGTAGAGGTCGCCGACCCGCAGGGTGTGGCCGGTGCCGCGGGCCGGGTCCGCGGCGAAGAGCTCGCGCAGGTGGGTGTCGCCCAGCTGCTCACGGTGCTTGCCGAGGGCCGCCCACTCGGGCAGCCGGTTCAGCCTGGTGCGGCCTTCGTTGTTCATCTCGGACATCGCCCACTTCTTCTCGTATGTCTGCCCCGCTGCCCCTCCAACCTAATTGATCAGGGGGGCCAACGACGCTACGGCGAGCGCGAACAGCGCCGCCGCGAGGAGGGCGGGCGTGTGCGGTCCCCAGCCGGCGGCCGCGGCGCCGCCGAGGAGGGCCCCCAAGGGAGCGCCCGCGACGGCGAGGGTGCGGAAGGCCGCGGCGATGCGGCCGAGCATCCCCTCGGGGGCGCGCTCCTGCATGAGGGTCGTCTGGTTCACGTTCCACACCGTCCCCATGAAGCCGAACACCGCCATGGCCGCGATCGATACCGCGAGGACGGGGACGGCTCCCATCAGGACCAGGCAGCCCGTCTGGAACGTCCCGGCGAGGGCCACGGCGCGTATCCGTCCGGTCCGCTCGGCGACGCGGCGGGCGAGGAAGCCGCCGGCGACGCCGCCCACCGCGTAGGCGGTGATGGTGGCCGCGTATGCGGTGTTTCCGGCGCTTCCCGCCTGGCGTCCGTCCGTCACGTGGACGACGAGGGTGGCGATGAGGGCGCCCATGCCGATGTTGCAGAGGGTGGTGGCGGTGCAGAGCCACCGCAGGGGGCGGTCCCGGCGGAGGGTGGCAAGTCCCTCGGCCATCTCCTTGCGGAGGGTGGACCCGGCGGGGCGGGGCGGCCGCTCGGGGCCTCCGGTCCGCAGGGAGGCGATGAGGAGTGCGGCGAGGGCGTAGGTGGCGGCGTCGGCCGCGTACGGCACGGCGTCCCCGGCGAGGAGCAGGGCGGGCACCAGGGGTGCGGCGAGGAGGCCGCCCGCGAACTGCTGACCGGTCATCAGCCGTGCGTTGGCCGCGGCCAGGGCCTCGGTGGGGACGAGGGCGGGGAGGAGCGCCGTGGCGGCGTTGTCGAAGAGGGTCTGCAGGGTCGTGAGGGCGAAGGCGAGGACGAGCAGTAGGGCGATGCCGGCGTGTCCGAGCGCGACAGCCACGGCGAACGCAGCCATGAGCGCCGCGCGGACGAGGTCGGCCGCCCACATGGCCCGGCGCTGGTCGACCCGGTCGGCGACGGCTCCGCCGAGGAGTCCGAAGAGCAGCCAGGGCAGGAAGCCGCAGGCGGTGACGGAGGCGATGAGGAGGGGGTCGTCGGTGAGCGAGGCGGCGAGCAGGGGCAGGGCGGCGGTACGCAGCGAGTCGCCGAACCGGGAGACGACCGCGGCCGTCCACAACCGTCCGAAGCCGCCCCGCCAGTCGGGTACGGCCTTGGCCGGCACTGCTTCCGTCGCCGTCACGGCGCCCCCCTGCGTCGGTGATCCCCTGCCCGACCGACCGTAGAGGACGCCACTGACAACGCCCTGCGGGCGTCGGCGGGCACTTCGTCCCGAAGTCGTCCGCCTCCGAGGCGGGGCGGTTCACCGGCACCTCCCAGGCCACCGTCACCCGTTTCTGCCAGGCCCTCGGCCTCGCGTCCTACCGCGACCTGCAGTACGAACTCGCCAAGGAGCAGGGCCGGGTGGGTTCGGAGGAGCCGGCGTGGCCGCACTGGAGGCCGAGGCCCGGCTCTTCGGCATCGGCTGCGACGCCCGCGCCAGACCGACGGGAAACGGCGAACGGGCCTTGTCCGCGAACTCGGTTCGCGGACAAGGCCCGTTCGTCACACCGTCACACCACGCTCAGATCTCGCCGCGCAGTTTGGCCAGCGCCTCGGCGAGGATCGCCTCGCCGTCGGCGTCGCTGCGCCGCTCCCGCACATAGGCGAGGTGGGTCTTGTACGGCTCCGTGCGCGGCGGGTCCGGCGGGTTGTCCCGGTCCTGACCGGCCGGGAAGCCGCACCGGGGGCAGTCCCAGGTCTCCGGGATCGCCGCGTCGCTCGCGAAGCTCGGCTGCGTCTCGTGCCCGTTCGAGCACCAGAAGGAGATGCGGGCTCGCGGCGCCGATTCGCCCCGCTCGGCCTCGCCCATCGGCCCCGCGCCGACCCGGCTTCCCCGGATCGCGTTGCCACTTGCCACGGTCGTAACTCCCTGCGTGATGGTGCTCGAAGATGCCCCAGTCTACGTAAGGCCCAACGCGCGTCCAGTGATTGGAGTTACCCGTCCAACTTCATCAGCAGACCAAGTACCACAATGCAGGCGAACCAGAGCAGACCGACCACAACCGTGATCCGGTCCAGGTTGCGCTCGGCGACCGAGGAGCCGCCGACGGACGACTGCATGCCGCCACCGAACATGTCGGAGAGACCGCCGCCCTTTCCCTTGTGCATCAGTACGAGCAGCATCAGCAGCCCGCTGAAGACGAGCAGGGCGATCGAGAACCCCATAACCACGGCTGGACCAACTTCCTCGGACTTATACGGACGGGGGCCGGGCACCTGCCCGACCCCCGCAAGGGTACGACGTAACTCCGCTACCGCATACTCACTGGTCGCGGAAGCGCACGATCTTGACGAACTCGTCGGCGTCCAGCGCCGCACCGCCCACGAGGGCGCCGTCGACGTCCGGCTGCGCCATGATCGCGGCCACGTTGCCGGACTTGACCGAGCCGCCGTACTGGATGCGGACCTTGTCGGCCAGCTCCTGCGAGTACAGCTCCGCGAGACGGCCGCGGATCGCCCCGCAGACCTCCTGCGCGTCCTCGGGGGTGGCGACCTCGCCCGTGCCGATGGCCCACACCGGCTCGTACGCGATCACGATGGTCTCGGCCTGCTCGGCCGGGACGTCCTTCAGGCCGCCGTCGAGCTGGGCGAGCGTGTACTCGACCTGCTGACCGGCCTTGCGGATGTCGAGGCCCTCGCCGACGCAGAGGATCGGGGTCACGCCGTGCTTGAAGGCGGCCTTCACCTTCGCGTTGCAGACCTCGTCGTTCTCGGCGTGGTACTGGCGGCGCTCGGAGTGGCCGACGGCCACGTAGGCGCACTTGAACTTGGCCAGCATCGAGCCCGAGATCTCACCGGTGTAGGCACCGGAGTCGTGCGCCGAGAGGTCCTGGGCGCCGTACTTGATCTTCAGCTTGTCGCCGTCGACCAGGGTCTGGACGGACCGCAGGTCGGTGAAGGGGACCAGGACCGCGACCTCACAGGCGTCGTAGTCCTTGTCGGTCAGGGCGAAGGCCAGCTTCTGGACGTGGGCGATGGCCTCAAGGTGGTTGAGGTTCATCTTCCAGTTGCCCGCCATCAGCGGGGTGCGGGTGCTCATAAAGGGGTCAGTCCTCCAGTGCGGCGAGGCCGGGAAGCGTCTTGCCCTCGAGGTACTCGAGGGAGGCGCCGCCGCCGGTCGAAATGTGGCCGAATGCCTTCTCGTCGAAGCCCAGGATGCGGACGGCGGCGGCGGAGTCGCCACCACCCACCACCGTGAAGGCCGGGGAGTCGACGAGCGCCTGGGCGACGGCCTTGGTGCCCTCGGCGTAGTCGGGGTGCTCGAAGACGCCCATCGGACCGTTCCAGAAGACGGTGGCCGCGTCGGCGAGCTTCGAGGCGTAGAGCTTACGGGTCTCCGGACCGATGTCCAGGCCCTCCTCGTTCGCCGGGATGGCGTTCGCGGCGACCGTGGTCGGGTGGGCCGGAGCCTTGGTCTTCAGGTCGGGGAACTCGGCCGAGACCAGGACGTCGACGGGGAGGACGAACTCCACGCCGCGCTCCTCGGCGCGCTTCAGGTAGTCCTGAACCGCCGGGACCTGGTCCTCCTGGAGCAGCGAGATGCCGACCTCGTGGCCCTGGGCCTTGAGGAAGGTGTACGCCATGCCGCCGCCGATGAGGATGCGGTCGGCCTTCTCCAGCAGGTGGTCGATGACCCCGAGCTTGTCGGAGACCTTGGCACCGCCGAGCGCGACCACGTACGGCCGCCGAACGTCGTCCGTGAGCTTCCTCAGGACGCCGACCTCGGTGGCGATGAGGTAGCCCGCGGCGTGCGGGAGGCGCGCCGGCAGGTCGTAGACCGAGGCGTGCTTGCGGTGCACGGCGCCGAAGCCGTCGCCGACGTACACGTCGGCGAGCGCGGCCAGCCGGTCCGCGAAGGCGCCGCGCTCGGCGTCGTCCTTCGAGGTCTCGCCGGCGTTGAACCGGAGGTTCTCGATCACGGCGACCCGGCCGTCGGCGAGGCCGGCGACGGTGGCCGTGGCGGACTCGCCGACCGTGTCGGTCGCGAAGGCCACCTCGGCGCCGAGCAGCTCGCCGAGGCGAGCGGCGGCCGGGGCGAGGGAGAACGCCGGGTCCGGGGCGCCCTTCGGGCGGCCCAGGTGCGAGGCGACCACGACGCGGGCGCCGGCATCGGCCAGCGCCTTCACCGTGGGGACGACGGCGCGGATGCGGCCGTCGTCGGTGATGGTCGTGCCGTCGAGGGGCACGTTGAGGTCGGCGCGGACGAACACCCGCTTGCCGGAGACGCCTTCGGCGAGAAGCTCGTCGATCGTCTTCATCTGTCACAGACTCCTTGGTACGCGGTGGAGCACACGAGACAGGGCTCGCACAGCGCGGCGTTGCGCTGCCCGAGCCCTGCTCACATCGAAAGCCTGCCCTGAAGTTTAGAGCTGGCCGCCGACGAAGACGGTGAGGTCGACGAGACGGTTGGAGTAGCCCCACTCGTTGTCGTACCAACCCAGGATCTTCACCGTGTTGCCTTCCTGGACCATGGTCAGGGAGGCGTCGAAGGTGCAGGAGGCCGGGTCGCTCACGATGTCCGAGGACACGATCGGGTCCTCGGTGTAGTACAGGATGCCCTTGAGGTCGCCGTCGTCGGCGGCCTTCTTGAACGCGGCGTTGACCTCGTCCTTGGTGACCTCGCGGTCCAGGGTGACGACCAGGTCGGTGGCGGAACCGGTCGGGACCGGGACGCGCATGGCGATGCCGTCGAGCTTGCCCTTGAGCTGCGGGAGGACCAGGGCGGTGGCCTTGGCGGCACCCGTCGTGGTCGGGATGATGTTCTCCGCGGCGGCGCGGGCGCGGCGCAGGTCCTTGTGCGGGAAGTCCAGGATGCGCTGGTCGTTGGTGTACGCGTGGACCGTGGTCATCAGGCCCTTGACGATGCCGAAGTTCTCGTCGAGAACCTTCGCCATCGGCGCGACACAGTTGGTGGTGCAGGACGCGTTCGAGATGACGTTGTGCTGCGCCGGGTCGTACTTGTCCTGGTTGACGCCCATGACGATGGTGATGTCCTCGTCGGTGGCCGGAGCCGAGATGAGGACCTTCTTGGCGCCGCCGGCGATGTGCTTCTCGGCGTCGGCCTTCTTGGTGAAGATGCCGGTCGACTCGATGACGATGTCGACGCCGAGGTCGCCCCAGGGGATGTCGGCCGGGTTGCGCTCGGAGAGCACCTTGATGGTGCGGCCGTCGACGGTGATGGTGTCGGCGGTGTGGGTGACCTCGGCCTTGAGGCGTCCCAGGATGGTGTCGTACTTCAGGAGGTGCGCGGTGGTCGCGGTGTCACCCAGGTCGTTGACGGCCACGATCTCGATGTCAGCACCCTGATCAAGGAGCGCGCGGAAGTAGTTCCGGCCGATGCGGCCAAAGCCGTTGATGCCTACGCGGATCGTCACGAACCGATCTCCTCGTTAGGTACGCCGGTGTGCTCGACGCCGGCGAGATTTTTGTTTTTAGGGATGTCCCCGACCGCTTACGACCCTACCTCTCCAGGGCCCTGGGAGTGACATCGCGCGCAACCGCACGAGCCCGGAAAGTGAGGAAAAACGGCCGACGGCCCGTACCTACCAACGGGTACGGGCCGTCGTGGGACCTTTGTCCCCACTACTCTCCGTCAGCGACGGAGCACCGCCAGGGCGCGGCCGACGAGCCGTCCCCGCTCGGCCGCACCGGTCACGTGCTCCAGGCCGTAGCCGAGGAGGACGGTGTCACGGGTGGTGACCGCGGCCTGGGAGTGGAAGAGCGCCGCGGAGCGCGTCCAGTCCGAGCCGTTGCCGGGGCTGCCGTCCGGTGCGCCGGGTACGGACCAGGCGCCGAGGCCGGCCTCGAAGCCCTCCGCCTCCGTGGTGGTGCCGGTGACGAGCCGGGTGTCGTCGACGAAGGCGCCCGTCTCTCCCGTACCGGGGTCGGAGACGTACGAGATCGAGAGCTCGACCTGCTTGCCCGCCCAGGCGCTCAGGTCGACGGAGGCCTGCCGCCAGCCGTTGGAGGGGCCGGTGAAGGCGTTCCAGGAGCCGGTGGTGCCGGTCGACGCGCAGCCGTCCTCGCCGACGGTGAGGTAGCGGGCGAGGAAGGGGTGGTCGCGGACGTAGTAGCCCTCGCCGCAGTCGGCCGGGGGCTCGGTGGAGGTGCCGCCGTTGGTGTCGGGCAGGGTCGTCCAGTCGTCCTGGCCGACGGTGTGGGCCTCGACGACGACGTTGTCGTAGCCGGGCTCGGTGTCGTAGCTGATCTGGAAGTCCAGGCGGGGCTTCGACGCGGCGACGACGCCGGTGAGGTCGACGGTCCTGGCGAGCCGGGCCCAGGTGCCGTCGGCGTGCTTGACGGCCGCGAAGGTCGCGCCCTCGGCGGGCTCGAAGGGGGTGCGGACGCCCGGGTAGTCACCGGCGGAGGCGCTGTCGGCGAACTGCGGGAACTCCTTCGGCTTCAGGGTGTCCGAGGTGACGGTGTACGCGCCGGCGTTGTCCAGCGGGTTGTCGGCGGCGGCGCCGAGGCTCGCGCCGACTCCGGCGAAGGCTCCGGTGCCGGCGAAGGCGGGCGGCTGCCCGAGGCCGGCCCGGTGGTAGGCGCCGAGGTAGTACTGGGCGAAGTCGTTGGTCTCGGCCCGGCCGACCACGGTGAGCCCGCCGGACTTCTCGCCGGCGTTGATCAGCTTGCCGCCCTCGTTGAGGTAGGCGCGGACGGCGAGCTGGGTGGGCCCGGAGGGCCGCTCGGCGCCGGTGTACCAGACGACGGTGCGGAAGTGGGAGAGGACGCCGAGGGCGTCCGGGGTGCCCTGGGTGGCGACGTCCCAGACGGCGGCCTTGCGGCCGTTGTCGGCGAGCGCCTTCACGTAGGCGGCGGTGTGCTTCGCCGCGGTGGTGCCGCCCTCGTCGGCGAGGACGAGCACGTCGCCGCGGGGCCGCTCGGCCACCTTGTAGGTGAAGGGGGCGGAGGCGGTGGCCTTGCCCTCGCGGGTGCGGGCGGTGAACCGGACCTCGACGGAGTCGCCGGGCCCGGCGCCCTCGACCTCGGCGCGGTACTCGTCGAAGTAGAGGTTGTCCTCGCCGCCGTAGGTCTCGCCGCCCTTCCAGGCGTCGAGCTCCTCGCGGTGGGTGCGGCCGCCGTTGATCCGGTAGGTCAGCGTCTTGTCGCGCAGGGACTTGCGCGCGGTGACGGCGACCTCCTGGTCCCCGCCGCGGGCGTAGGACGTGGTGAAGGCGGCCGGGGTGAAGTCGGGGGCCTCCGTGCCGACCGGGGAGACGGGCTTGTCCGGGCGGGCGGCGCTCTCGGCGACGGCGAGCGCGAAGGGGATGTTCTTGGCGAACTCGGCCTGGATCAGCTTCTCGTCGTCCGGGAAGGTGAAGACGGAGGCGCAGTCGGCCGGGTTCCAGGCGTCGTTCGGGTCGACCCGGGAGGCGGTGGCGCAGGTCGACATCTCCGGGGTGAACATCTGCATCCCGTTGACGTTGGCGGCGTGTCCGTCCGCCTCGCCGTTGGTGATGTACAGCTCCGAGGAGACCTGCGGCCGGTAGCCGGGCACGGCCGACTTCTGCGGGGTGCCGGCGAGGGACTTGAGGGCCACGTCGTCGGGGGTGTCGGTGGCGACCTGCCAGCCGACGCCGTACAGCAGGAGCTGGGCGGCCGAGTGGTAGTTGATGCCGTACGAGAAGCCGATCCGCTTCTGGAAGGCGTCGAGGGCCTTGGTCTCGGGCTCCGACATGGGGCCGGTGCCGCGGAAGGTCTCGTCGGCCGGGTCGGGGGACGAACCCTCGTTGTCGTAGCCCCACTTGTAGGCGAAGTTCCGGTTGAGGTCGACGCCGTCGCCCGAGGCGATCCGCCCGTCCCCGTCGTTGTCGCGGAGGTTCTTGCGCCACTGCCGGTTCTCGGGGTCGGCGTGGGTGAAGTCGTAGCCGTCCGGGTTGGCGGAGAGCACGAACCACAGCTCGGTGGAGTCGACGATCCGGGTGATCCGCTCGTCCTTGCCGTACCCGTCGAGGTAGTGGTGGAGCAGCCGCCGGGTCATCTCCGGGGTGATCCACTCGCGTGCGTGCTGGTTGGAGAGGTAGAGCGTGGCGGGCTTCGAGCCGTCCTTGACGCGCGCCGCGCCCTTGCTGACCTTGAGGGCGAGGATGTCCTGGCCCTTGAGGGTCTTGCCGATCGAGACGACCTTGGTGATGCCGGGGTTGGCCCTGGCCGTGTCGAGGATCTCCTGCTTGAGGCCGTTCGGACCGCTGTACGGGCGGAAGACGCCGTCTCCGGCGGCGGCGTTCCGCTGCTCGGCCCGCTCGGTCAGGGTGTGCTCGGCGAGCTCGACGCCCTGGCCGCGCAGCTGCCCCGCCTGCCGGTCGGTGAGGAAGAGCTCGACCGTCGCGGAGCCCTTGGCGGGCACCTGCTCGGTCATCTCGTGGGCGTCGGCGCCGGCTTCGAGGAGCAGCGGAACCTGCTCCTGGGTGACCTTGGCGCGCCATACGGAGAGGGCGTCGCCGCCGTCCCGGTCGTTCGGCTGTGCTCCGGCGACGGGTGCCGCCGCCACTCCCGCGATCAGCAGTGAAGCCGCGGCGAGGATCGATCTCGCTCTGCGTCTCATGAGCCCCCCTTGCTGTTGCCTGCCACGTAGATGAACAGACGCCAGGCTCATGGGCGTCCATGGGCCTGTCAAGGGTGCCTCGCGGGGGAACGACAAAGCTGCCGGTGCCTCAGAAAGGCACCGGCAGCGTGGAGTTCGGGATTCCGTACAGGAACGGAACCGGTCAGCCGACGAGGCTGTCGTCGAGCTCCTCGGTCAGGTTGGACTCGGTCCCGGGAATGCCCAGGTCCTGCGCCCGCTTGTCGGCCATCGCGAGCAGCCGGCGGATCCGCCCGGCCACCGCGTCCTTGGTGAGCGGCGGGTCGGCCAGCGCGCCCAGCTCCTCCAGGGAGGCCTGCTTGTGCTCCATGCGGAGCCGGCCCGCGGCGGCGAGGTGCTCGGGCACCTCCTCGGCGAGGATCTCCAGGGCGCGCTGCACCCGGGCTCCCGCGGCGACCGCGGCACGCGCCGAGCGGCGCAGGTTGGCGTCGTCGAAGTTGGCCAGGCGGTTGGCCGTGGCGCGGACCTCGCGCCGCATCCGCCGCTCCTCCCAGGCCAGCACCGACTCGTGCGCGCCGAGCCGGGTCAGCAGGGCGCCGATCGCGTCGCCGTCGCGGACGACGACCCGGTCCACGCCCCGCACCTCGCGGGCCTTCGCCGCGATGGAGAGCCGGCGGGCCGCGCCGACCAGGGCGAGCGCCGCCTCCGGTCCCGGGCAGGTGACCTCCAGGGAGGAGGACCGGCCGGGCTCGGTCAGCGAGCCGTGGGCGAGGAACGCGCCGCGCCAGGCCGCCTCCGCGTCACAGGTCGCGCCGGAGACCACCTGCGGGGGCAGACCCCGGATGGGGCGGCCCCTGCCGTCCACGAGGCCCGTCTGGCGGGCGAGCTGGTCGCCGCCCGCGACCACCCGCACCACGAAGCGCGAGCCGCGCCGCAGCCCGCCGGGGGCCATCACGATCAGTTCGGAACTGTGTCCGAAGATCTCCAGAATGTCCCGCTTCAGGCGGCGCGCCGCCATCGCCGTGTCCAGCTCCGCCTCGATCACGATGCGGCCGCTCACCAGGTGCAGCCCGCCCGCGAACCGCAGGATCGACGAGACCTCTGCCTTCCTGCAGCAGGTCCGGGTGACGGGAAGCCGGGAGATCTCGTCCTTCACCGCTGCCGTCATCGCCATGGGCCGATCCTTCCATGCATCCGAAAAATACGGTCGTACGCGGCGGCCAACAGCTCCGGGTCATGCTTCGCGGAGCCGTCGGGCCCGGCCACCGGCGCCAGCTCGACCGCGGCGCCGAGCCGCTTGGCGGCATCGGCGAGGGACTCGCGATCGGGCACGGCTGCCTCGTCGGCGAGCACCACGTCCAGGGCGAGTTTAGGGGCGTGTCGTCCCAAAACCTCCAAATGACGCTGCGGAGAGAAGCCCTCGGTTTCTCCGGGCTGCGGAGCGAGGTTCAGCGAGAGCACCTTCCGGGCCTTCGTCTCGACGAGCGCGTCGAGGATCTCGGGGACCAGAAGGTGCGGGATCACCGAGGAGAACCAGGAGCCCGGACCCACGACCACCCAGTCCGCGTCGAGCACGGCCGCGACCGCCTCGGGCACGGCCGGCGGGTCGTGCGGCACGAGGTGCACGGACTGCACCTCACCGGGGGTGAGGGCCACCGTCGCCTGGCCGCGCACGGTGTCCACGTCGTCCGGCCGCTCCGGGTCGTGGCCCTTGACCAGGGCCTGGAGCTCCAGGGGTACGGCGGACATGGGCAGCACGCGGCCCTGGGCGCCGAGCAGCCTGCCCACCAGGTCCAGGGCCTGGACGGGGTCGCCGAGCTGCTCCCAGAGGGCGACGATCAGCAGATTGCCGACGGCGTGGCCGTGCATCTCGCCCTTGGACTGGAAGCGGTGCTGGATCACCCGGGCCCAGGTCTGGCCCCAGTCGTCGTCCCCGCAGAGCGCGGCGAGCGCCTTGCGCAGGTCGCCCGGGGGCAGCACGCCGAGCTCCTCCCGGAGCCGGCCGCTGGAGCCCCCGTCGTCGGCGACGGTGACGACGGCGGTCAGGTCGCCGGTGATCCGGCGGAGGGCGGCCAGGGAGGCCGACAGGCCCATGCCGCCGCCCAGCGCGACGACCTTGGGCTGGGCGCCGCGTCTGCGGAGCGAGCGTCGCGCCGTCAGCGTGGAGACGCGTCGACGGTACGGCTTCACTCGCGCCCCATGTCCCGGTGCACGACGACGGTCTCGACCCCTTCGGCGGCGATGCGGGCGGCGAGCCTCTCGGCGGTGGCGACGGAGCGGTGCTTGCCGCCCGTGCAGCCCACGGCGATGGTCACGTACCGCTTGCCCTCGCGGCGGTAGCCCGCGGCGATCAGCTGGAGGAGCTCCGTGTAGCGGTCCAGGAACTCCTTGGCGCCGGGCTGGTTGTAGACGTAGTTCGACACCTCCTCGTTGAGGCCGGTGAAGGGGCGCAGCTCGGGGACCCAGTGCGGGTTCGGCAGGAAGCGCATGTCGACGACGAGGTCGGCGTCGACGGGCAGGCCGTACTTGAAGCCGAAGGACATGACGGTGGCGCGGAGCTCGGGCTCCTCGTCCCCGGCGAACTGGGCGTCCATCTTGGCGCGCAGCTCGTGGACGTTGAGGCTGGAGGTGTCGATCACCAGGTCGGCGTCGCCGCGCAGCTCGCGCAGCAGGTCGCGCTCGGCGGCGATGCCGTCGGTGATCCGGCCGTCGCCCTGGAGGGGGTGCGGCCTGCGGACCGACTCGAAGCGCCGGACCAGGGCGTCGTCGGAGGACTCGAGGAAGACGATCCGGCGGGTGACCTGCTTGGAGTCGAGGTCGGCGAGGGAGTCCCGGAGGTTGTCGAAGAACTGCCGGCCGCGGACGTCCACGACGACGGCGATCCGGGCGACGTTGCCCTGGGAGCGGGCGCCGAGCTCCACCATGGTGGGGATCAGCGCGGGCGGCAGGTTGTCCACGACGAACCAGCCCAGGTCCTCGAGACACTTCGCCGCGGTGGAACGGCCTGCTCCGGACATGCCGGAGATGATCACCAGTTCGGGAATGGCCGCCTCGGCGCCGTTGTCGCCGGGGGTCTCCTTCGTGCCCGTACTCACGTGTCCTGCTCCGTCTTCTCGGTCGTGCTCGTCGTGCTGCTCGTGCGTGGTCATGCCGTGCCGCCCCCGTCGTCTTCCATGATCTCTCCTGTCGCCGTGTTCACGGCGGGTGCGGCCGGGGCCGCCTGGGCGAGGGCCACGACCACCGACTCCGCGGTCTTCCGGCCCATGCCGGGGACCTCGCAGATCTGCTCGATTGTCGCCTGCCGGAGCCGCTTCACCGAGCCGAAATGCTTGATCAACGCCTGTTTCCGCGTCTCGCCGAGCCCCGGGACGGCGTCGAGGGGGCTGGTCCGGATGCGTTTCGTCCGCTTGGAGCGCTGGTAGCGGATGGCGAAGTCGTGAGCCGTGTCACGCACCCGCTGGAGCAGGTAGAGGCCCTCGCTGGAGCGGGGCAGCACCACCGGGTCGTCGTCGCCGGGGAGCCAGACCTCCTCCAGGCGCTTGGCGAGCCCGCACACCGCGATGTCGTCGATGCCGAGCTCGTCGAGCGCGCGCCGGGCGGCGGCGACCTGCGGCTGCCCGCCGTCGACCACGACGAGCTGCGGCGGGTACGCGAAGCGCTTGGGCCGCCCGTCGTCCTCACCGGGGGTCTGCGCGGGAACCTCGCCCTCCAGCAGGTCCCCGTCGACCCACTCGCCGGTCTTCTCCTTCTCGGCGAGGTAGCGCTTGAAGCGCCGGCTGATCACCTCGTGCATCGAGCGGACGTCGTCCTGGCCCTCGAAGCCCTTGATCTGGAAGCGGCGGTACTCGCTCTTGCGGGGCAGCCCGTCCTCGAAGACGACCATCGAGGCCACGACGTCCTCGCCCTGGAGGTGCGAGATGTCGAAGCACTCGATCCGCAGCGGCGCCGAGTCCAGGTCCAGGGCCTCGGCGATCTCCTCCAGGGCCCGGGAGCGGGTGGTCAGGTCGCTGGCGCGCTTGGTCTTGTGCAGGACGAGCGCCTGCTGCGCGTTCCGCGCGACCGTCTCCATCAGGTCCTTCTTGTCGCCGCGCTGCGGGATCCGCAGCGAGACGTTGGAGCCGCGTCGGCCGGCGAGCCAGGCGGTGACGGCCTCGGTGTCCTCCGGCAGCGCCGGTACCAGGACCTCCTTGGGGACGGTGTCGCCGCTCTCCTCCCCGTACAGCTGCTGGATCGCGTGCTCGACGAGCCCGGCCGTGTCGACGGCCTCGACCTTGTCGGTGACCCAGCCGCGCTGGCCGCGCACGCGCCCGCCGCGCACGTGGAAGATCTGGACGGCGGCCTCCAGCTCGTCCTCGGCGAGGGCGATCAGGTCGGCGTCGGTGGCGTCGGCGAGGACGACCGCGCTCTTCTCCATGGCCCGGCGCAGGGCCTCTATGTCGTCACGGAGCCGGCCGGCCTTCTCGTACTCCATGTCCTCGGCCGCGATCATCATCTGCTTCTCGAGGCGGCGGATGTACGTGCCGGTGCGGCCGGCCATGAAGTCGCAGAACTCATCGGCCAGTTCGCGGTGCTCCTTGGGCGTGACCCGGCCCACGCAGGGGGCCGAGCACTTGCCGATGTAGCCGAGGAGGCAGGGTCGGCCCGCCGAGGCCGCGTTCCGGAAGACGCCCGCCGAGCACGTCCGCACGGGGAAGACCCGCAGCATCAGGTCGACGGTCTCGCGGATCGCCCACGCGTGCGCGTACGGCCCGAAGTAGCGCACGCCCTTCTTCTTGTGGCCGCGCAGGACCTGGACGCGCGGGAACTCCTCGTTGAGCGTGACCGCGAGGTACGGATAGCTCTTGTCGTCCCGGTACTTGACGTTGAACCGGGGGTCGAACTCCTTGATCCAGGAGTACTCCAGCTGGAGCGCCTCGACCTCGGTCGAGACGACGGTCCACTCCACGGAGGCGGCGGTGGTCACCATGGTGGCCGTGCGCGGGTGCAGGCTCACGAGCGGCTGGAAGTAGTTCGCCAGCCGCTGACGCAGGGACTTCGCCTTCCCCACGTAGATCACCCTGCGGTGCTCGTCACGGAATTTGTAGACCCCCGGCGAGTCGGGGATCTGCCCCGGCTTGGGGCGGTAGCTGGAGGGGTCTGCCATGCTCCCCACCCTACTGGCGGGGACCGACACTCCGGCCTCGCGCACTCGTTGGCGAAGCATGGCGAATCAGGTGACGGGACGGGCCGCGGGGCGGCTGGCGGACCGGGTGTGCGTGATCACGGGAGCGGCGAGCGGGATCGGCCGCGCGACGGCGGAGCGGTTCCTCTCCGAGGGGGCGCGCGTGGTGGCCGCGGACCTCGACGGGGAGCGGCTGGCGACGCTGGAGGGAGCGGTCCCCGTGACCGGCGACGTGTCCGTCGCGGAGGACGCCCGGCGGATGATCGACACGGCGGTGGAGCGCTACGGGCGCCTCGACGTGCTGGTGGCCAACGCCGGCGTCATCCCGCTGCTCGACATCACCGAGGCCGAGGCGGCGGACTTCGACACGGTGATGGCCGTCGACGGCCGGGGCATGTTCCTGACCTGCAAGTACGCGATCGAGGCGATGCTCGTCTCGGGCGGCGGGGCGATCGTGTGCACGTCGTCGATCTCGGGGGTCGCCGGGCAGGCGCGGCAGGCCGTCTACGGCCCCGCGAAGTTCGTGGCGAGCGGGCTGACGAAGCACCTGGCGGTGGAGTGGGCGGAGCGCGGGATCCGGGTGAACGCGGTGGCCCCGGGCACGATCGAGACGGAGCGGGTCGCCGCCGCCCGCGACGAGCCCGGCGGCCCGGAGTACCTCTCCGAGGTACTCGGCGCCCACCCGATGGCCCGCTTCGGCACCCCTGAGGAGGTGGCCGCCGCGATCCTCTTCCTCGCCTCGGACGAGGCGTCCTTCATCACGGGCGCGATCCTCCCGGTGGACGGCGGCTACCTGGCCCGTTGAACCGGCCACCGGCCTCGGTGCCGCTCACGGCGCGTGTGCGACGATCACTCGTCGCACACAACACCCTGGGGGTAGGACACCGTGAATCTCGGCGGAATCAAGAGGCTGGGCCGGGCGGCGGGCGCCCTCCTCGCGCTCGCTCTGGGCGGCTCGCTGCTCGGCGCCGCACCCGCCACCGCCGCGTCGACGGCCTTCGAGTACCAGGTGACGCGCAACGCCGACACGTACCTCGACGTGCCGGGTACGGAGATAGCCTTCGACGCGCTCGCCGGCGAGCGGTCGGTCCTGCGGTCCCGGTCCTTCTCGACGGGCCCGGTCCCGGAGCTCGCGGCCGGTGACAACATCGGCAACACCTTCGCCATCCGCTGCCGCAACGCGGACGGCACGGCCCTGCCGGCCGGGACGGAGGCCGGGGCCTTCTGGGCGGCGAACCTGGTGCCGCCGAACGAGACCTCGCTGACCGCGGGGCTCCGCTGGATGTTCATCGCGCCCGCGGACGGCAGCTACACCTGCCGCCTGTCGATCCTCTCGTACTCCTCGATCATCACCGGCGGCCGGACCGTCACCATGCGTGTGCCGGCCGGGGCCGAACTGGCCAGGGAGATCCACTCCTCGATGTCCCGCTGGACGCTGCTCGCCGGCAGCGGCACCACGGTCGCCCGCGGCTCCACCGTCTCCACCCTCGGTTCCACGAACACCCCGACGGGCGAGGACATCGTCGTCTACCAGGACGCGGAGCTGACGACCTGCATGGCCGGCTCCTCGATCTGCTCGGGCGGCACCCCCGACCACACCGCCACCCGCGCCGAGACCTGGGTCGAGGCGCAGCCCAGGAACGCCGACGGAGCGCTGTGCGGCGGCCCGATCAAGGGCCCGGTCGCGGTGTGGAACATCACCAACGCCAAGCACCACCAGACGGCGGCCAACACCCTGCGCCTGACGAAGGCACAGCTCGGCGGCTGCACCCAGATCCGGATGACGCTGAAGGTACGGAACGTCGACGGCAACCCGCTGAAGATCCACGACGGCCACAGCTCGGGCCAGATCGCCGCCACTCACGGCGCGGCCTACAGCTACTGACCCACACCCCTCCGGGGCCTGCTCCGAGAAGGGGCAGGCCCCGGCGGGGTCACCCGTTCCGCCCCGCGGAACGCTCGCCGTCGGCCGTGGGGTGGCGGCTCAGGACTCCCGGGCGGCGCGCCGGCGGCGTATCGCCGCCGTGCCGATCAGGCCGAGCGCCAGGACCGCGCCCGCGCCCGCCGCGGTGGAGGCCACCGTGACGGCGGGCCCCTCATGAGCCGCCGGTGCGTCCGCCTGCGGTGCGTACCCGCCCGCCGCGCCCTTCTTCGCGTACGCCGAGCCCGGGAGCTTGTCCCCGTACGCCTCGGCGACCCGCGACCGGTACGCGGCCAGACTCGTCCCGTTCTTCCCGACGGCCCGCACCGCGTCCTCGTCCAGCGGCAGCACCTTCGCGCCCTTCTGGACGTACCAGGCGTCGATCTGCGGCTCCCGGAAGACGAGCCCGCCGGGCAGCACGCGCCCGCCCTGCTCGGCGTACCGGATCTCGTCGTCGCCGGTGGCGATGTTCACGACCTGCCAGCCGCCCGGCTGCTTCACCGTCCACAGCGAGGCCTTCTGGCCGTCGGAGGCGACGGCCCGGCTGGCCCGGAACTCGACGCGGGCGACCGGCGCCCCCGCCTTCCCGGCGACGAAGTCCGGGGAGAGGATCCGTACCGGCACGGACCCGCCCTCGACGCGCGGGGCGGCCGCCGAGCGGGCGAGCGCCCCGTCCCGGGCGAAGAACCGGGACAGGGTGTCCAGGGTCTGCGGCGCGGAGGCGGCCTGTTCGGGGGTCGGCGCGGACGGCAGGGTCTCGGCCGCGGCGGCCGGGAGCGCCCCGAGGGCGACGAGGGCGGCGGTGGTCAGGAGACCGGCGCCGATGGCACGTCCGTTCATCGTCGTCACGCCCCGATCCGGTAGAGCGAGTGGGTCCAGGAGAAGGAGTTGTTGTTGACGTACCAGGAGTGCGAGGCCCAGTTGTAGCGGTCGCTGGAGGGCCAGGGATCGCCCCAGTAGACCCAGCTGTTGGCGTCGTCGTAGCCGTAGATCACGTGCATGTGGCCGCCGCCGCTCGACCACTGGATGCGGGTCTCGATCGGCCTGTTCGCGTTGATCTCGGTCTGCACGGTCGGGTAGCGCAGCCATCCGGTGACGTACGAACCGGGGTTGATGCCGGCCCAGCTCAGTCCGGTCTGGACGTTGCCGAGGGTGGCCTGGTTGTTGGGGCAGTCGTAGCCCTGCTGGCGGTTGAAGGCGGCGTTGCAGAACTGGTTCTGGCTGTAGTTGCGGCCGAACCAGGTGGCGATGGTGTTGCCGCCCGCCGCCCAGCACCAGTTGGTCTTCTGCTGAGCCTGCATGGTGATGTCGAGCTGCTTGTAGCCGAGGGTGGCGACGTCCTCACCGGCGGGCGCGGCGGACGCCGAGGTGGTGGGGACGAGGAAGAGGGCGGCTGCGGCGAGTGCCGCGAGGGACAGTCTTCTGCTGCGCATCGCGTTCCTCCCGTGGAGGGGGGTGGGGATGTGGGGAGTGGAGGAGCGCGTCCGGACGCTGGTCAGGAGCATCGGCCGTTGTCGGGAGCGGGTCAACACGCTTCAATGCGGGGTGACATCGGACTGTGAACGGTGTGACCCGGGTGTGAACAGACGCCCTTGGCCCACCTGCCCGCCCACCGCCCGCGGCGCGACGGTCCGCTCCCCCACCGTGAACGTTCACTGAGGAGCCCTCGTGAGCCACACCGAGGCCGATCTTGCGCAGCTGCTGCACACCGGTCCCTTCCATCTGGCGCTGCGCACCGCGTTCGCCGTGCGCGGGCTGCCGCTCCAGCGGGTCCAGCACCATCTGGCACACCGGGGCATCAGGGTCGGTGTGACGAGCCTGAGCTACTGGCAGCAAGGCGCCCGGCGGCCGCAGCGGCCGGAGTCCCTGAAGGCCGTGCGCGCCCTGGAGGAGGTGCTCCAGCTTCCGGGGAACTCGCTCCTCCGGCTCCTGTCGGGGGACGCTGCGGGCCGGGCCGACGTGGAACGCCCGGCGGGCCGCTCGTACCGCTCACTGGTGGAGGCGTCCGGCTCGGTCGAGGAGCTGCTCGCGGAGCTGGAGTCCCCGGCGGACGGCGGGCTGCACACGGTGGGGCATCACGAGCGGGTGCGGATAGGGGCGGCGCGGGAGCTGGTGGGGCGCGAGTCGCAGCACGTCGTGCGGGCGCACCGGGACGGGGTCGACCGCTATCTGGCCATCCACCACGGGGATCCGGGGTGTGATCCGTCCCGGGTGGAGGTGCGGGCCGTGGAGAACTGCCGGACCGGGCGGGTGCGGTGGCACGCCGGGACGGGAGTGGTGGTCGCGGAGCTGCTCTTCGACGCGCGGCTGCGGGCCGGGGACACGCATCTGTTCTCGTACGGCTTCGAGGACGGTACGGCGGGACCGAGCGGGGAGTACGTGCGCGGCTTCAGCTTCGCCGGCGGGCAGTACGTGCTCCAGGTGCGCTTCGACGAGGCGGCGCTGCCGGTGCGGTGCCGGAGGTTCGCCCAGTCGTCGGCGGGCGCGCCGCGCGGGGGCCGCGCGGAGCTGACGCTGAGCGGCCGGCACCGCACCGTGCACGTCGTGGAGCAGGGGGTGCGCCCGGGGATCCTGGGGATCGACTGGGACTGGTCGTGAGGCCCGGGCGCCTACGCTTCGGGCCGGTGCCCCGGGGCGCGTGCCTCGGGCCTACGTCTCGGGGTCGGAGCCTTGAGGCGCGTGCCTCGGGGCCGGAGCCTTGGGGCGCGTGCCTCGTGCGGCTTACGCCTCGGGGCCGGCGACCAGCTTGCCGTTCTCGACGCGGACGGGGACCTCGGGGAGCGGGACCGTCGCCGGGCCCTTGAGCGCCTTGCCGGTCGTCACGTCGAAGCGGCTGCCGTGGCAGGGGCAGTTGCCCGCGTTGTCCTCGATCTTGTCGAGGACGCAGCCGGCGTGGGTGCACTGGGCGCTGAACGCCTTGTACTGGCCCTTGGCCGGGCAGCTCACCAGGACCCGCTGCTCGCGGTAGAGCTTGGCACCGCCGACGGGGACCTCGTCCGGGGCACCGAGGGTGACGGGCACGGTCGGGGTCGGGACCCCGGCGTGGCCGAGCTTCGACTCGGTGGAGCAGGCGGCGACTCCCAGCCCGGCGGCGCCGGCGAGGGCGGCACCCTTCAGTACGGTGCGGCGGCTGGACTGGCCGGACATGAGCGCTCCAGGGCGGGATCGGGGCAAGGCATGACCGAACCGACGATACCGGCGGGCTTCGACGGCCCTTCCCCCGGGCCCGGGCTGAGGCGGGGACGTGAGGCGGCGACGTGAGGGCGGGGCCCCGGATGGGGCCCCGCCTCCGCGTCAGGCCTTGCGGGCCCGGGTCGTCGCCTTCTTGGCGGCGGCCTTGGTGGCCGTGGCCTTCGTGGCCGCCGTCTTGGCGGCGGTCTTCTTCGCCGGGGCGACGGCCTTCTTGGCGGCCGTCTTCTTGGCGGGGGCCTTCTTCGCCGCCGCCTTCTTCGCCCCGCGCGCCGCCGGGACGGTCCCGCCCGCGTCGCTGATCCGGTCCGCGCCGAGGATCTCGCGGAGGAACTTGCCGGTGTGGCTGGCCGGGACCGAGGCGACCTCCTCGGGCGTGCCCTCGGCGACGACCAGGCCGCCGCCGTTGCCGCCCTCGGGGCCCATGTCGATGAGCCAGTCCGCGGTCTTGATGACATCGAGGTTGTGCTCGATGACGATCACCGAGTTGCCCTTGTCGACCAGGCCGGACAGCACCTTGATCAGCTTCGAGATGTCCTCGAAGTGCAGACCCGTGGTCGGCTCGTCCAGGACGTAGACCGTGCGGCCCGTGGAGCGCTTCTGGAGCTCGGAGGCGAGCTTCACGCGCTGGGCCTCGCCGCCGGAGAGCGTCGGCGCGGACTGCCCGAGGCGGACGTACCCGAGGCCGACCTCGTTGAGCGTGCGCAGGTGGCGCGAGATCGTCGGGACGGCCTCGAAGAAGCCGAGGGCCTCCTCGATCGGCATGTTCAGGACCTCGGCGATGGACTTGCCCTTGTAGTGGACCTCCAGGGTCTCCCGGTTGTACCGGTCGCCGTGGCAGACCTCGCACGGGACGTAGACGTCCGGGAGGAAGTTCATCTCGATCTTGATCGTGCCGTCGCCGGAGCAGTTCTCGCAGCGGCCGCCCTTGACGTTGAAGGAGAACCGGCCGGGCAGGTAGCCCCGGACCTTGGCCTCCATCGTCTCGGCGAAGAGCTTGCGGACGTGGTCGAAGACGCCGGTGTAGGTCGCCGGGTTCGACCGCGGGGTGCGGCCGATCGGGGACTGGTCGACGTGCACGACCTTGTCGACGAGATCGTCGCCGTCCACCCGCGTGTGGCGCCCGGGCACCGACTTGGCGCCGTTCAGCTCGCGCGCCAGGTGGGTGTAGAGGATGTCGTTGACCAGGGTCGACTTGCCGGAGCCGGAGACGCCCGTGACGGCCGTGAGGACGCCCAGCGGGAAGGAGACGTCGATGTCCTGCAGGTTGTTCTCGCGGGCCCCGTGCACGGTGAGCCGGCGCCCGGGGTCGATCGGGCGGCGGATGTCCGGGGTGGGGATCGCCCTGCGGCCGGACAGGTACTGCCCGGTGATCGACTCCTCGTTGGCGAGGAGCTCCTTCATGGTGCCGGAGTGGACGACCTTGCCGCCGTGCTCGCCGGCGCCGGGGCCGATGTCGACGACCCAGTCCGCGACCTTGATGGTGTCCTCGTCGTGCTCGACGACGATGAGCGTGTTGCCCATGTCCCGGAGCCGGACCAGCGTCTCGATGAGCCGGTGGTTGTCGCGCTGGTGCAGGCCGATGGACGGCTCGTCGAGCACGTACAGCACGCCGACGAGGCCGGAGCCGATCTGGGTGGCGAGCCGGATGCGCTGGGCCTCGCCGCCGGAGAGCGTGCCGGCGGCCCGGTTGAGGGAGAGGTAGTCGAGGCCGACGTCGACGAGGAAGCGCAGCCGCTCGTTGACCTCCTTGAGGACCCGCTCGGCGATCTTCTTGTCGCGGTCGTTGAGGGTGAGCCGGGAGAGGAACTCGGCGCAGTCGCTGATGGACATCCCGGAGACCTCGGCGATGGACCGGTCCATGACCGTGACCGCGAGGACGATCGGCTTGAGGCGGGTGCCCTCGCAGGTGGGGCAGGGCACCTCGCGCATGTAGCCCTCGAAGCGCTCGCGGCTGGAGTCGCTCTCGGCCTCGCCGTGCCGCCGCTTGACGAAGGAGACCGCACCCTCGAAGGCGGGGCTGGTCCAGGCGCGCTCCCGCCCGTAGCGGTTGCGGTAGCGGACCTCGATCTGGGTCTTGTGGCCGTACATGAGGGCCTTCTTGGCCCGCTGCGGAAGACCGGCGAAGGGGATGTCGGTGCGGAAGCCGAGGGCCTGGGAGAGGCCGTCGATCATCCGGCCGAAGTACTCCTTGGTGTGCCCGTGCGACCAGGGGTGGATGGCGCCCTCGTCGAGCGACTTGTCCTCGTCCGGGACGATCAGCTCGGGGTCGACCTCCATGCGCGTGCCGATGCCGGTGCAGTCCGGGCAGGCGCCGAAGGGCGAGTTGAAGGAGAAGGAGCGCGGCTCCAGCTCCTCGAAGGAGAGGTCGTCGTACGGGCAGTAGAGGTGCTCCGAGTACATCCGCTCGCGCTCGGGGTCGTCCTCGGGGAGGTCGACGAAGTCGAGCACGACCATGCCGCCGGAGAGTCCGAGCGCGGTCTCGACCGAGTCGGTGAGACGGCGCTTGGCGCTGTCCTTCACGGTGAGGCGGTCGACGACTACCTCGATCGTGTGCTTTTCCTGCTTCTTCAGCGTCGGCGGTTCGCTCAGCTGTACGGTCTCGCCGTCGACCCGGGCGCGGCTGTAGCCCTTGGTCTGGAGGTCGGCGAAGAGGTCGACGAACTCGCCCTTCCGCTCGCGCACGAGCGGCGAGAGGACCTGGAAGCGGCTGCCCTCGGGGAGCTCCAGGACCTTGTCGACGATGGCCTGCGGCGACTGGCGGGAGATCGGCCGGCGGCACTCGGGACAGTGCGGCTTGCCGATGCGGGCGAAGAGCAGGCGGAGGTAGTCGTAGACCTCGGTGATGGTGCCGACCGTCGAGCGCGGGTTGCGCGAGGTCGACTTCTGGTCGATGGAGACGGCGGGCGACAGACCTTCGATGAAGTCGACGTCCGGCTTGTCCATCTGGCCGAGGAACTGCCGGGCATAGGAGGAGAGCGACTCGACGTACCGGCGCTGCCCCTCGGCGAAGATCGTGTCGAACGCGAGGGAGGACTTGCCCGATCCCGAGAGCCCGGTGAAGACGATGAGGGAGTCACGCGGGAGGTCGAGCGAGACGTTCTTGAGATTGTGCTCGCGAGCGCCACGAACGATGAGACGGTCGGCCACGCCGGTCCGCACCTTTCTTGAGAGAGCGGATGTGCCTGACACACCCAACAACCAAGGATGCCGGATGCTTCCGTCGAGCGTATAGCACGCACATTCGATTTCCGGCCCCGTGGAGACCGCTTCACCCGAACGAGTGGCGGCGCTAGGGTCGGCGCCATGATCGACCACGAACGTGATCTCGCCTCTGTCAAGGCAGCGACCGACCGGCTGCTGGACGCGGCCGCCTCCTGGGACAACGCGGCGACGGCCGAGCCGTCACGGCTTCCGGGCTGGACGCGCGGCCATGTCCTGGCCCACATCGCCCGGAACGCCGACGCTCTGGTGAACGTCCTCCAGGGCCGTCCCATGTACACCGACGGCGCGACCCGCGACGCCGACATCGAGCGCGACGCCGGCCGCCCGCTCGCCGTCCAGCTCGCCGACGTGCGCGAGAGCGGCGACGGCTTCCAGGCCGTGGGCGCCGAGCCCGCCGACTGGAGCCGCATCGTCGAGCTCCGCAACGGCGTCACGGACAGCGCCTCCCGGATCCCCTTCCGCCGCTGGGTCGAGGTGGCCCTGCACCACGTCGACCTGGGCGTCGGCTACGAGCTGGAGGACCTCCCCGAGGAGTTCGTCCAGCGGGAGATCGACTTCCTCGCGGAGCGCTTCACCGGCAACGCGACCGTGCCGCCGACCCGGATCGTGGCCGCCGAGGGCACGGGCACCTGGACCACCGGCTCGGCCGGGGGCGGCGGGGTGACCGTGACCGGCCCGGCCGCCGAGCTCCTCGGCTGGCTCGCCGGCCGCCGCGACGGCTCCGCCCTCAAGACCGAGGGCGGCCCGCTCCCGGCGCTTCCGCCGCTCTAGCGAGGCCTGTTGTCGGTGGGCGGAGCTAGGCTGAGCCCATGACGTACAGCGGAAGTGTGAAGGTCGGCGGACCGGCGGACGTGCACGAGCTGACGGACCTGATGATCTCGAAGGTCGCGGTCGGCCCGATGGACAACAACGCGTACCTGCTGCGCTGCCGGGCGACCGGCGAGCAGCTGCTGATCGACGCGGCGAACGACGCCGACACGCTGCTCACGCTGATCGGTGACGACGGCATCTCGGCCGTCGTCACCACCCACCGGCACGGCGACCACTGGCAGGCCCTGGCGAAGGTCGTGGCGGCGACCGGCGCCCGGACCTACGCGGGGGCGTACGACGTGGAGGGCATCCCGGTCGCCACCGACGTGCCCGTCGAGGACGGCGACACGGTCCGCGTGGGCCGGGTCGAGCTGACCGCCCGCAGACTGGTCGGGCACACCCCGGGCTCGATCGCCCTCGTCTACGACGACCCGCACGGCCACCCGCACGTCTTCACCGGCGACTGCCTCTTCCCCGGCGGGGTGGGCAACACCTGGAAGGACCCGGAGGCCTTCGGGAGCCTCATCCACGACGTGGAGACCAAGCTCTTCGCCGTCCTGCCGGACGAGTCCTGGGTCTACCCCGGCCACGGCAAGGACACCACGCTCGGTGACGAGCGCCCGCACCTCGCGGAGTGGCGCGAGCGCGGCTGGTGACCCGCCGTCGTACTCCGGCGCGCGGCTCACCAGCCGCGCGCTTCCGTACGCCCCCGTAACCCGGACGGCCGCAGGGTAGTTGGCGCCACATGCGCACCAGTCACCCTCCGTCGCCACCCGCTCCGCCGGCTCCGCCCGCTCCTCCCTCGATGGTCCGGCTCGCCACCGCCTCGCTCGTCGGCACCGCCATCGAGTTCTTCGACTTCTTCGTCTACGGGACCGCCGCCGCGCTCGTCCTCGGACCGCTCTTCTTCCCGACCTTCTCCCCGCTCGCCGGGACCCTCGCCGCCTTCGGCACCTTCGCCATCGGCTTCGTCGCCCGCCCGCTCGGCTCGGTCCTCTTCGGGCACGTCGGCGACCGGTACGGCCGCCGGCCGGTCCTCTTCGCCTCGCTGCTCCTGACCGGCTGCGCCACGGTCGCGGTCGGCTGTGTCCCCACGTACGAGACGATCGGCATCGCCGCACCCCTGCTCCTGCTCACCCTCCGCTTCCTCCAGGGCCTCGGCCTCGGCGGCGAGTGGGGCGGCGCGGTCCTGCTGACGGCCGAGCACGCGCCGGCGAACCGGCGCGCCCTGTGGGCGAGCTTCCCGCAGATCGGCCCGGCCGTCGGCTTCCTCCTCGCGAACGGGGTGATGCTGGCGCTCACGGCGGGCCTGAGCGACGCGGATTTCCGCTCCTGGGGCTGGCGGGTGCCCTTCTGGGCGGCGGGGGTGCTCGCGGCGGCCGGGCTGCTGCTGCGCTCCTCGCTCGCGGAGACCCCGCAGTTCGAGGAGCTGTCCGCGTCGGGACGCCGGGCGAGCGCCCCGCTGACCGAGATCGTGCGCGACCACTGGCGGCTCGTACTGCTGACGGCCGGGGCGCTCGCCGTCGGGTACGCGGTGTTCTACACGGTCTCCACCTGGGCCCTGGCCTACGGCACGGAGCGGCTCGGCGTGAGCAGCACGGTCATGCTGACCTGCGTCATGGCCGCGGTGGCGGTCAAGGGTGCCGCCACTCCCTTCGTGGCCCTGCTGGCCGACCGCTGGGGCCGCCGCCCGCTGTGCCTCGCGGGGTGCGCGGCCTCCGCGCTCTGGATGTTCCCGATGGTGGCCCTGCTGCACACGGCGGAGCCGCTCCTGATGTTCCTCGGCTTCCTGGGCTCGCTGCTGGCCTTCATCACGATGTTCGCGGTGATCGCCGCGTACCTCCCGGAGCTCTACGAGCCCCGCGTCCGCTGCACCGGCGCGGCCGTCGGCTACAACCTCGCGGGCGTCCTCGGCGGCGCCCTGACGCCCATCGTCGCCACGACCCTCTCGGACGGCGGCTCGGGCCCGCCCTGGGGCGTCGCGGCCTATCTGACCGTGGTGGCCCTCATCAGCCTGGGCTGCTTCGCCCTCCTCCCGGAGACCCTGCCGGCCCGCTCCGAGGCGGTGGAGGCGGCTCCCGCCTAGGAGGAGGCGGAGACGGCGACGGCCGGCCGGGGGCGGGTGCCCCTGGCCGGCCGTCGCCGTCTGTGACGCGTCAGGCGTCGACGCTGTCCTTCTCGACGCCGTCCGCGTCCTCGACGCCCTTGGGGCCGGTCGCGCCCTCGGCGGCCTCTCGCTGCGCCTGCTTCTTCGAGGCGATGAGGCTGGTGATCGTGGTGACGACCAGGACGCCGCCGATGACCGCCAGCGAGAACCCGATGGAGATCTCCGGGACGTGCACCCCGGACTCGTGCAGGGCGTGCAGGACGAGCTTCACGCCGATGAAGCCGAGGATCACCGACAGGCCGTAGCTGAGGTGGACCAGCTTCTTGAGCAGGCCGCCGATCAGGAAGTACAGCTGCCGCAGGCCCATGAGGGCGAAGGCGTTGGCGGTGAAGACGATGTACGGGTCCTGGGTCAGGCCGAAGATCGCCGGGATGGAGTCGAGGGCGAAGAGGATGTCCGTGGTGCCGATGGCGATCATGACGACCATCAGCGGGGTCAGGACGCGCTTGCCGTTGACACGGATGAAGAGCTTCGTGCCGTGGTACCTGTCGGCGACGCCGAACTTCTTCTCGACGGACTTGAGGAGACGGTTCTCCTCCCAGTCCTCTTCCTCCTCGTCGGCGCGCGCCTCCTGGATGAGCTTCCAGGCGGTGTAGATCAGGAACGCGCCGAAGATGTAGAAGACCCACGAGAAGTTCGCGATGACCGCGGCGCCCGCGACGATGAAGATCGTGCGGAGGACCAGGGCGATCACCACACCCACGAGCAGCACGCGCTGCTGGAGGTGGGAGGGGACCGAGAACTTCGCCATGATCAGGATGAAGACGAAGAGGTTGTCGACACTGAGCGACTTCTCGGTGACGTAGCCGGCGAAGAATTCCCCGGCCGCCTGGCTGTTGCCGAACACGAGCAGGCCGATGCCGAAGAGCACGGCGAGCACGACCCAGACGATCGTCCAGATTCCGGCTTCCTTGACCGAGACGTCATGGGGCTTCCGCCCGATGAAGAAGTCGGCTCCGATGAGGGCGACCAGACCGAGAATGGTCAGCACCCACAGGGTCATTGAAACGTCCACTGCGCCTCCGGCGTCGTACGGCTACTTGATCAGCGTCGTCGCTGCCGGAGGTCTCTTCCACCCGGGCGGCTCATGCCGCGGCCGGGCCGACGCCCCGGGATCGGATCGATGAAGATCCGTCCGTATTGACGGGTACGCCGCACACGGGGAGTACTCCCCTCCGCGTCATGAACACTACCCGAAAGACCAAGAGAAGGTAAAGGGCAGGGTAAAGAGCCGCCAAGAGGCCAGGTCAGGACCGCTTTGCCGGACGGGCGTCCGCGACCTGCGCGAGGACCTGCCGGAGGATCCGGCTGCCCGGCGGAAGGAGCGGGGGCTCGTACGACCACGCGTGACCGACCCACGGATCGGCGAGGTGGTCGTCGGGCACGGGAGTGAGCCGCAGCAGCGACCGCCAGAGGGGATCGAGCACGGGTCCGTACGCGGCGGCGTCCGCCCGGTCGGCCACCATCAGCAGATGGACGCCGACCCCGGGGCCCTCGTCGGCGAGGTACCGGAGCCGGGTGACCGCCCGGTCGTCGAAGCCGTGCGGGAAGTCGTGGACGATCAGGAGCTGCCGGGCCGCGTCCAGGCCGGGCGGCAGCGCGTCGACCGCGCCGTTCCGCAGGGCCATCTGGAGAAGGTCGACCCGCTCGGTGAGCTGCTCGAGGACCGCCGAGACCCCGGCCGCGCCCCGGGCGGGCGGGGCGGCGAGCACACCGGTGTCCACGAGCGGCGCGAGCGCGGCGGCGCCGGCGCCGGCCGCGTCGACGACGTGGACCACGAACCCGCCCGGCGGGTGGACGGCGAGCAGCCGGGCCGTGTGGGCGACCGCGCTGTCGAGGGCGAGCCGCTTGAGCTCGGTCTCGTCGAGGAGACCGGCCGCCTCGGAGCGGCCGCGCCCGCTGTCCACCCAGAGCCCTCGCTCCATGGGGAGCCGGACGAGCATGGGGATCCGCAGTTCGGTGCGCTCGGGCAGGTGGAGGTCGCCCAGGCGCACGGCCATCGGCTCCTCCGCCGGGGGGCGGTAGGCGTGCCACACCGGGTTGTCCCAGCGGGCATAGGCGGGCGGCAGGGCCGGTTCGACGACCTCGGACTCGACGGCGAGCTGGGCGAGGTCCCGGTCCAGGACCTCCTGGGCCCGCTCGACGAGCTCGTCGTGGCGGGCGCGGGCGGCCGACCGGGCGGCGTCGTTCGCGCCCCCGACCCGGGAGCGGTAGTCGGAGAGCGTCTCGTCGAGCTCCCGGTCGAGCCGGGACTCGGCGAAGTCGCAGGCGCTGCGGTAGGCCGCGGCGGTACGGGCCAGGTCCTCGAACATCCCCCACACCTGGTTGTAAAGGCGCTCGTCCATCGACCAGCCGGCCGCGTCCCCGGCGACGGGGACGGAGGGGCCCTGCGGCGCCTGCGCGGTCGATGCAGCCGGGGCCGGGGCCGGTGCGGGCTCCGGCGCGGCGGCCCGGCGGCGGGGGTGCGTGTAGCTGATCGGACCGCCCGTGCCCGGCGTGGCCGGGGCGGAGTGGGGAACGGCGGGAGCGGGCTCCGGAGCAGGGGGCTGGACCGGGACCGGGGGCTGGACGGGGGCCGGGGGCTGGACCGGGGCGGCGGGCGTGTGGCGTGCCCGCTCCGTCTCCAGGATCGACGCGGCCAGATCGGCGGGGCGCTCCAGGCCCTGGTCGCCGAGGAGGGCGGCGAGACCGCCCTCGTATCCCTGGCCCATGGCGCGGACCTTCCAGGCGCCCTGCCGGCGGTACAGCTCCAGGGCGACGACGGCGGACTCGCTGTCGAGCCCGGTGATCGTGTAGCTGGCGATCTCGGTGCCGTCGGAGCCGGTGACGGCGACGTACGGCGCGGCGGCCCTCCCGAAGGAGGCCGGTCCGCCGGTGCCCACGGGCAGCGCCAGGAGGACGGAGACGCGGTGGACGGCGTCCGGGACCGCCGCCAGGTCGACGGCGAGGCGCTGGTCGGCCGCGGCCTGCCGGGGGACGTCCACGCCCGGGAGCGAGGGAGCGACGGGGTGGGCGACCCACTCCACGCCCGGGACCTTGCCCCGCTCGTCGCCGAGGGCGGCTCCGGCGACGACCGGGTGACCGGCCGACACCGTGATCTCCAGTCGGGTGTCGGGCAGGGGGTGGTTCTGCCCCCGGACCAGCTCGGCCGTCATCGGCTCTGTCCCCTCAGCGGTTCCCGGTACGAATCGTGCGGTGGTGCGGATGCGCGGTGGTGCGGTGTGTCGGTGGTGCGGTGGTGCGGGACAGCTCCCGGCGGCCTGGTGCCTCCGGGAGCTGTGGGTGCGTCCTGCGCGGGCCTGCCTACAGGTGCGGCAGGATCGCGGGCATCAGGTCCTGGAACGTACGGCCGTTGGCCGGGTTGCCCAGGGCGGTCATCTGCCAGCCGGAGCCGACCCGGTGCACCTTCGCCATGATCTGCGCGGTGTAGTTGCCGCCGCCGTCGAGGGTGTAGCGCGCGAGCTCCTGCCCGTTCGTCTCGTCGACGATCCGGCAGAAGGCGTTCTGCACCTCCTGGAACGTCTGACCGGTGAACGAGTTCACGGTGAAGACGATCGTGTCGATGTGGACCGGGACCCGCTGGAGGTCGACGAGGATCGCCTCGTCGTCCCCGCCCTGGCCCGCGCCGCCGACGAGGTTGTCACCGGTGTGCTTGACCGAGCCGTCGTCGCTGACCAGGTGACGGAAGAAGACCACGTCGACCGGCTGCTTGTCGGCGAAGAGGACGGCCGAGGCGTCCAGGTCGATCTCCTGGGTGCGCTTGCCGAAGAGACCGCGGCGCGGTGCCGCCTGCCAGCCGAGCCCCATCCGCACCTGGCTGAGGCTGCCCCCGCCCTGCTTCTCCAGGCTGATGGCCTGACCCTTGGTCATGTTGACCGTCACGCGCTTGCCCCTCTCGTTGCGTTCCCCGCGCCCGCTGTCCGGTGCGTGCGGTTGTCCAGCACCCTACGCAGAGGGACTGACACCGCAGAGCCGCGGTCCGGATTTGTGTCGGTCTTGCAACACACCGGACCGCCACCCGTCAGGCGATGCCCGCCTCCTTCATCTGGCGCAACTCCTTCTTCAGCTCTCCCACTTCGTCACGGAGCCGGGCCGCGACCTCGAACTGCAGCTCTGCGGCGGCGGCACGCATCCGGTCGGTCATCTCCTCGATGATCGCGGCCAGTTCGGTGGCCGGCCGGTCGCCGAGCTCCATCGTGGAACCGGACGCGCCGCCCTTGCCCCGGGCCTTGGTGCCGTGCGCGGCGAGCGAGGGGACGGGCGCCTTCGCGGCCTTCCCCTCCTTCCCCTGGCGGTAGCCGCTGCCGAGGAGCTCCTCGGTGTCGACCTCCTCGCGGGCGATGGTCGCGACGATGTCGTTGATCTTCTTGCGGAGCGGCTGCGGGTCGATGCCGTGCGCCGTGTTGTACGCGACCTGCTTCTCGCGGCGCCGGTTGGTCTCGTCGATGGCCTGCTCCATCGCCGGGGTGATCCTGTCCGCGTACATGTGGACCTGGCCCGAGACGTTTCGCGCGGCGCGGCCGATGGTCTGGATGAGGGAGGTCCCGGAGCGCAGGAAGCCCTGCTTGTCGGCGTCGAGGATGGCGACGAGGGAGACCTCGGGAAGGTCGAGGCCCTCGCGGAGGAGGTTGATGCCGACGAGGACGTCGTACTCGCCGGCGCGCAGCTCGCGCAGCAGCTCGATGCGGCGCAGGGTGTCGACGTCGCTGTGGAGGTACCGCACCTGGATACCGAGCTCCAGGAAGTAGTCGGTGAGGTCCTCGGCCATCTTCTTGGTGAGGGTGGTGACGAGGACCCGCTCGTCCTTCTCGGTGCGCAGCCGGATCTCGTGGACGAGGTCGTCGATCTGGCCCTCGGTCGGCTTCACGACGACCTCGGGGTCGACGAGGCCGGTGGGGCGGATGATCTGCTCGACGAAGCCGTCGCCCCGGGAGAGTTCGTACGTGCCGGGGGTCGCCGAGAGGTAGACGGTCTGGCCGATCCGCTTCTGGAACTCCTCCCACTTCAGCGGGCGGTTGTCGAGGGCGGACGGGAGCCGGAAGCCGTGGTCGACGAGGGTCCGCTTGCGGGAGGCGTCGCCCTCGTACATGGCACCGATCTGCGGCACGGTCACGTGCGACTCGTCGATGACGAGCAGGAAGTCCTCGGGGAAGTAGTCGAGGAGGGTGTTCGGCGCGGAGCCCGGTTCGCGGCCGTCGAAGTGCATCGAGTAGTTCTCGATGCCGGAGCAGGAGCCGATCTGCCGCATCATCTCGATGTCGTACGTGGTGCGCATGCGCAGGCGCTGGGACTCCAGGTGCTTGCCCTGCTTGTCGAGCTCGGCGAGGCGGGTCTCCAGCTCGCGCTCGATGTCGTTCACCGCGCGCTCCATGCGCTCGGGGCCCGCGACGTAGTGGCTCGCGGGGAAGACGTACAGCTCGCGGTCCTCGCTGATGACCTCGCCGGTGAGCGGGTGGAGGGTGGAGAGGGCCTCGATCTCGTCGCCGAACATCTCGATGCGGACGGCCAGCTCCTCGTACACCGGGAAGATCTCGATGGTGTCGCCGCGGACGCGGAAGGTGCCGCGGGTGAACGCCAGGTCGTTGCGGGTGTACTGGATGTCGACGAAGCGGCGGAGCAGCTGGTCGCGGTCCATTTCCTCGCCGACCTTGAGCGGGACCATCCGGTCCACGTACTCCTGGGGCGTGCCGAGGCCGTAGATGCAGGAGACGGAGGCGACCACGATGACGTCCCTGCGGGTGAGCAGGGAGTTCGTCGCGGAGTGGCGGAGCCGCTCCACCTCCTCGTTGATGGAGGAGTCCTTCTCGATGTACGTGTCCGACTGGGGGACGTACGCCTCGGGCTGGTAGTAGTCGTAGTACGAGACGAAGTACTCGACCGCGTTGTTCGGCAGGAGCTCGCGGAACTCGTTCGCCAGCTGGGCGGCCAGGGTCTTGTTCGGCGCCATCACGAGGGTGGGGCGCTGGAGCTTCTCGATCATCCACGCGGTGGTGGCCGACTTGCCGGTGCCGGTGGCGCCGAGGAGCACGACGTCCTTCTCGCCCGCGCGGATGCGCCGCTCGAGCTCGGCGATGGCCGTCGGCTGGTCGCCGCTGGGCTGGTAGGAGCTGACGACCTCGAAGGGCGCCACCGTACGTTCGATCTTGGAAACGGGCCGCATGCAACCACCGTACGACCCGGCACTGACAGTCGGGCGGTGATCGGCTCACCGCCCCCTCCCGAGCTGTCCCGCAGGTGCCTCGAAGGCGCCCTGAGGGCGTCCCGTCACCAGTCCTGGGAGCGGTGTCCGCCGCGGGGGACGCTCCTGCGGGCGGCGCGGCCCGCGGGGCGGGCCGTCCAGTTGGCGGGCTCGCCGTAGGACGGGACGTGGCGCGGCGCGGGGACGCCGGGGCGGTGCACGCTCCGGGCGGCGGGCCGCTGCCAGTCCGGGTCGCCCATCACGAGCAGCGGGTCGAACATGACGACCACGGCGGCGAGGATCAGGAAGACCGCGGGGCCGATCAGCATCGGCAGGAGGAGCGAGGTCGCGGTGTCACCGGTGGCGCCGGGGGCCTGGGGTCCCTGGAGGTGGACGCTGACGGCCGCCATGGCGGTGTAGTGCATACCACTGACGGCTCCGCCCATCACCAGGCTCGCGCCGAGACTGGCCAGAAATCCATGTACGGAAACGGCCGCCCAGAGGGCCGCCGTGGCGGCCACGACGGCGATGACCACGGAGAGGGCGACGGTGAGCGTGTCGTACTCGATGCGGCCGTGGAGGCGCATGCCGGCCATGCCGAGGTAGTGCATCGTGGCGACGCCGAGGCCGGTGATCGTGCCGCCGGTGACGAGGGTGAGGGCGGTCGCCCCGCGGTACCCGACGATGAAGATCCCGATGCCGACCATGAGGACGGCGACGCCCAGACTGGCGAAGGTGATGGGGCGGTCGTAGTTGATGGGCGCCTGCTGGACCGAGAAGCCCATCATGGCGATGAAGTGCATCGTCCAGATGCCGGTGCCGATGGAGGTGGCGCCGAGGGCGAGCCACCCCGCCTTGAAGCTGTCACGGTGGCGGAGCGACCTGGTGGTGCACCTCAGTCCGAGGGCGCCGCCGAGGCAGGCCATGATGAAAGCGGCCACCGGAGTGACGAGCCCGTAGCTGAATCCGTCGACCGTGCCCTGCATGAGCGTATGCCCTCCACCCCTGGTGCCACGTCGTCCGAAAACAGTCGGTACCGCTGGGTAGTACTACCGGGGCGAGATTATGGCGCGCCGGGGGCCTCACGACCACGTGACCGGGGAATTTCTGCTCGTGAGACCGGAGCGAGACCGGTCCGTGATCTGGGCGGCGGCCCGGCGCCCCCTTCGTGACCGGGCGGAGCCCGTTCCCGCCCGGGCTGTCAGTGGCGGGTCGTACCGTGGGCGACATGGACATCGAAGCGGAGCCGACGGGCGGGGAGCCGGCCGTCGCGGTGGAGTGGACGGTCGTGGAGAGCGACATCGGCCCGCTCTTCCTCGCCGCGACCGGGCGGGGTCTGGTGCGGGTCGAGTTCCACGCCGACGCGGCGCGGCGGGTGGAGATGCTCGACCGCCTGGCCGGGCGGTTCGGGGTGGAGCCGGTGGAGAGCGCCTCGGGGCTGCTCGCCGAGGCGATACGCAGCCTCGACGCGTACTTCGCGGGCGACCCGCGCGCGTTCGACCTGCCGCTGGACTGGAGCCTGACGACCGGCTTCAACCGGCAGGTGCTGCGCGAGCTGGCGACGGGCGTCCCGTACGGCACGGTCGTGGGGTACGGGGAGCTGGCGCGGCGCGTGGGGCAGCCCGGCGCGGCGCAGGCGGTCGGAGCGGCTATGGGCGCCAATCCGCTGCCGGTGGTGGTGCCGTGCCACCGTGTGGTGGAGAGCGACGGCGGGCTCGGGGGCTTCGGGGGCGGCCTGGAGACCAAGCGGCAGCTGCTGGCCTTGGAGGGCGTGCTGCCGGCGCCGCTGTTCTGACGCCCGCTCCGAGGGGAGGCCCCGAGAGCGGGCCGAGGGGGCGTTCCCATCGGATGGGACGGCTGGCACACTCACGTAAGTGACCAACACCCCCGACGCCCCTGACGTCACCCTGCCCGACGAGATATCCACGCCCGTCTCCGCCGCCGAGCTGCCCGCGCTGCGCCGGCGGATCCAGGCCGTCCTCATCGCCACCCAGATCCTCGGCGGGCTCGGCATCGCGATCGGCGTCGCGCTCGCCGCCGTCCTGGCGAAGGACGTCAGCGGCACGGAGGCCCTGTCCGGCCTCGCCTCCACGGCGACGGTGGCCGGTCCCGCGCTGCTCGCCATGCCGCTGGCCGCTCTGATGGCCTCGCGGGGACGCCGGGCGGGGCTGGTCCTCGCGTACCTGCTCGGGGCGGTCGGTGCCGTCGTGGTGGTGCTCGGCGCGGCCGTCGAGAGCTTCCCGCTGCTCCTCGTCGGGCTCGTCGGCTTCGGCGCAGGATCCTCGGCCAACCTGGCGGCCCGGTTCGCCGCCGCCGACCTCGCCGAGCCCGACCGCAGGGCCCGGGCCATCTCCACCGTGGTGTGGGCGACCACGATCGGCGCGGTGCTCGGGCCGAACATCGCCGCACCCGCCGGGGAGAGCGTGTCCGGCCTGGGCATCCCGGCGACGGCGGGCCCCTTCGTCTGGGCGGCCGGCGTCTTCGTCGTCTCGGCGGCCGTGGTCGCGCTCCTCCTGCGCCCGGACCCCCTCCTCACCGCCCGCGCGCTCGCGGACTCCGGGGCGGGCGAGCGGCCGGAGGGCCGCTCCCTGCGCGCCGGGATGCGGGCGGTACGGGAGTCGCCGAAGGCCCGGCTCGCCCTGGTCACCGTCGCCGCCTCGCACACGGCGATGGTCTCGATCATGTCGATGACCCCGGTGGCGCTGACCCACCACGGCGCGGGCATCCAGCTGATCGGTCTCGTGATCAGCGGGCACATCGCGGGCATGTACGCCTTCTCCCCCCTGATGGGCTGGCTGTCCGACCGGCTGGGCCGGACGGCGGTGATCGGGCTGGCCGTCGGGCTCATCTCCGTGGCCGCGCTCATCGCGGGCACGGCAGGACCGAGCCACGGCCAGACGGCCCTGGGCCTCTTCGTCCTCGGCCTCGGCTGGTCCGCCGGTCTCGTGTCCGGCTCGGCGCTGCTCACCGACTCGGTGCCGCAGGCCGCTCGGGCGGCCGTCCAGGGCCTCTCCGACTTCGTCATGAACACGGCCGCCGGGGTCGGCGGGCTCGCGGCGGGCCTGATCGTCTCGCAGGCGGGCTACGGGCCGCTCAACGCGATCGCCGCCTGCCTGCTGCTGCCGATGGCGGCGCTCGCGGTCCGCGGCGCCCTCCGGAAGGCCTGAGCGGACGGGCGGCGCCGTCAGCGCGGCACCGCGGGCGACGTCGCCCCGCGCGCCAGCTGACGCGGCGCTCCCGTCCCGTCGGCCGGTACGGACCAGACCGCTCCCCCGTATCCGTACGCGAGGGTCTCCGGGTCGGTCCACAGGGCCTGGTCGTCGATGCCGCGCCCTTCGGCGACGGGGTGCTCGCGCCCGGAGCGCAGGTCGTACACGTACAGCCGCCACGGCTCGCGCGGCCCTTCGGAGACGCGCTTCTTGAAGGCGATGCGGGTCCCGTCCGGGGAGAGCGACGGGCATTCGACGTTCTCCCGCAGCGCCCTGGCCGACCAGTTCTTCATGTCGCCCTCGACGAGGTGGGTGCGCCCGCCCGTCGAGACGGTGGCGTAGAAGCGGTTGTCGTCGGCGGCGAAGGACACACCCCAGTAGTTGACGTCGGGGGCGTGGTAGCGGCGGCCGCCGAGGGTGAGCGGGATCTGCTCGATGTTCTTCACCAGGTATCCGGTGCGCAGGTCGAGGATCGACGTGCGGGTGGAGAACGACGAGCGCGCGTAGGAGTCGCCCGTCGCGAACATCGTCCAGGCGAGCATCTGTCCGGAGGCGGAGACCCTGGCGCGGCTGGGGATGCCCGGGAGCGCGACGCGGCGCACCTCGCGCAGCCGGCGGTCGAGCACCAGGGCGTACGAGCGGGCCGGGACGCCCGGGCGGCGCACGAGGCAGAGGGCGGTGGGGCCGGCCGCGTGGAAGCGGTCGCAGGCGGGCCCTCCCGCCACCCGGCCGCCGGGCGCGGACGGGTCCAGACGCGCGACGCGCCCCGTGGCGGTGTCCCGGACGTGGAGCGCGCCGGGGCGGCCGGCGTCGAGGGTGAAGCCGGCCACCGAGGCCCCGGCGGCCCCGGTCTGCCGCCCCGAGGCCGCCCGCAGGGTGTAGGCGGTGGCGCCGCCGCCGAGGAGCAGGAGCGCGAGGACGAGGATCCACACGCGCGCGGGGCGGGACAGGCGGACATCGGTCACGGCGGGCATGGGTCAGTCCTCTCGGAGGGATGTGGGCGAGGGGCCGGCAGCGGGCAGGACGCGGGCGGCGCAGCACAGGGCCGCCGCGAGGGCCACGAGCGCCACCACGAGCGCCGTCTCCGGCCCGCTCGCCGTCCAGACGGCGCCGAACGCGACGGCTGCGCCCAGTCGGGCCACGGCCTGCGCGGTCTGGACGAGCGCGAGGCCGCCCGCCTGCCGCCCCTCGGCGAGGAAGGGGCCCGTCAGGGCCATCAGGACGCCGTCGGTGGCCGCGTAGAAGGTGCCGATCAGCACCAGGACGCCCCCGAGGAGGAGGGCCTCCGGTACGGGTGCGAGGAGCAGTCCGTACGCGAGGAGCAGGGCCCCGTGCCCGTACAGGAGCGGCCGGCGGCGCCCGACACGGTCGGCGAGGCGGCCCGCCGGGACGGCGAGCAGGAGATAGACGCCCGCGGCGCCGAGCGGCAGGAACGGGAACCAGGTGGCGTCGAGTTCGAGCCGTCGCTGGAGCAGCAGGTACAGGAAGGCGTCGCCGACGGTGGCGGCGCCGAGCAGGGCGGCGCAGAGGAGGATCCGCCGGTACGCGGGCGAGCGCAGCACGGCGAAGACCCCGCCACGCGCGCGTGGCGCGGCTTCGACAGGACGAGGGTCCGGCGCCTTCGACGGCCCCGGCCCCTCCGGGCGTCGCCGCCCCGGGACGAGCAGCACCCACAGCAGGACGCCGAACACCCCGACGCAGAAGCTGACGGCGAAGACCGCCTCGTACGCCTCGGCCGTCGCGTACAGCAGGGCGAAGGCGGCCAGGGGGCCGAGGAGAGCCCCGGTGGTGTCCATGGCGCGGTGGGTGCCGAACGCGCGGCCCAGCTCCTCGGGCGGGCTGTGCAGCGTGATGAGCGCGTCGCGCGGGGCCGTGCGGACGCCCTTGCCGAGCCGGTCGGCGGCGAGCGCGGCGGCGATCCCGCCGGCCGAACCGCCCGCGAGGAGGAGGCCGAGCCGGGAGCAGGCCGAGAGGGCGTAGCCGAGCCCCGCGACCTGCTTGTGGCGGCCTCCGCGGTCGGCGGTGGCGCCGCCGAGGATCCGGACGAGCGCGGTCGCGCCGGTGGAGACGCCGTCGAGCAGCCCGAACTGGAGCGGGGAGAGGCCGAGTCCGACGACGAGGTAGAGCGGCAGTACGGCGGTCACCATCTCCGAGGAGATGTCGGTGACCAGGCTGACCGCGCCGAGTGCGAGGACGGTGCCGGGGACGCGCCGCCTGCCCCGCGAGGGGGCGGGCGGCGCGCCGCGGCGACCGGTGGTCGCGAGGTACATCAGTGGCAGGTGTAGGTCGGGCCGGAGTCCTTGACCTGGTCGTCGGTACCGACGTACTGCCAGGTGTACGTCGTGTCGGTGAGGTCGAGCTTCAGCACGCCGTACGGGCCGCTGATCCGCTTCTGGCTGTTCGGCTGGACCGTCTCGATGTCGTAGGGCTCGGCGCCGCCCATGCCGCCGACGATCTCGACGATGCCGTCGGCGGTGGCGCGCCCGTTCGGGTCCTGCGGGGCGAACCGCTCGTAGTGGTGGTCGTGTCCGTTGAGCACGAGGTCGGCCTTGGCGCCGTACAGGATCTGCCAGACCGGCCGGGAGACGGGGTCGTTGCCGTGGCCGCCGGAGGAGTACAGGGGGTGGTGGAAGTAGGCGGCGAGGCAGCCCTTGGTGTTCCGCGCGAGGTCGTCCTTGAGCCACTGGATCTGCGCGGGGTCGTCGAAGGAGTTGGAGTCGAGGGCGACGAAGTGCCAGTTGCCCTGGTCGTAGCTGTAGTAGGGCTTGCCCTGGGGGTAGGCGATGGCGCCGAAGTACGACTTGTAGCCGGCGAGGGAGCCGGCCGGGTCGTAGGTCTCGTGGTTGCCGGGCACCGGCCGGGTCTTCGCCTTGAAGGCGCCCCAGGTCTTGTCGTAGTAGTTCCGGAAGTCGGAGAGCAGGGCGTCGTCGTACTGGTTGTCACCCATCGTCAGGTAGAAGGACGGGGCGATCCGCTGCGCCAGGGCCGCCGTCTTGGGGTGGGCGCAGGAGCTGCTGGAGGCCGTGCACTGGGCGGCGATGTCCCCGGCCGCGACGACGGTGAAGGCGCCGGTGGGCGGGGTCGTGTCGCCGGCGGTGCCGTAGACCTCCACCGAGAAGAGCGAGTAGCCGTACGAGGTGCCGCGCGCGGTCCCGTAGACGCGCAGGTGGCGGCCCTGGCCGGTGAGTCCGGTCCAGTCGTCGGTGCCGCCGTTGCCCGCGGTCTCGGTGGCGAGGCGGGTCCAGGTGGTGCCGTCGGCGGAGATCTCGACGCGGTAGGCCTTGGCGTACGCGGCCTCCCAGACGAGCTTCACGCGGGAGACGGTGGCCGAGGGGCCGAGGTCGACCCGGATCCACTGGGGGTCGGAGCCTTCGGCGCTGGCCCAGCGGGTGGTGGAGACGCCGTCGAAGGCCTTCTCCGGGCCGAACGTGGCGTCCTCGACGGAGGAGGAGGTGGCCGGCCTGCCCTGGGAGATCAGGGTGTCGGCGGCGGCGCCGGCGCGGTCCGGGAGGGCGAGGAGGAGTCCACCGACGAGCAGCAGCACGGCGGTGAGGACGAAGGTCAGTCGGGTGGTGGTGAAGGGGGTGCTGCGCGGTGGTGTGGAGGCGTACAGGCGCATACCTGGGCTCCCTGGCCTGAGGGGTCGGCGAGAGCTGGACACCGGTGCGGAGCACGGCGGCCCGGCCGCGTGGCGATTCGGGTGCCACGCGGCAGGGCGGTGCTCGGCGGCCGGGTCAGAGCTCTCGCTGAGCGCGTCACGCCCGGGGGGACGGGCGCCGCGCCAAGCCGCTGGCCGGGATGCTAGCCGATAGGAAGGTTTCCTACCAGACCTTCAACTCGCCACGACCCCCATGGACTTCGGAGCCCCGGGCCAGGGCCCTCGGGACCCGGGACAGGGACCTCGGGGACCCGGGGGCAGGGACCTCGGGGGACCCGGGGGCAGGGACCTAGGAGGCCGGTCTCGGGGGCCTCAGAGGCTGATGTGGTACGCCTTGCGCAGGGTCTCGTGCACGGTCCAGGTCGTGCGGTCGCCCTCGCGCAGCACGCAGGCGTCGCCGGGGCCGATCTCCAGCGTCTCCCCGCCCTCGACGGCGACGGTCGCCCGCCCGCTGACCACGACGAAGAGCTCGTTGGCCTCGGTGTCGGTGACGACGCCGGGCGTGATCTGCCAGATGCCGCGCACCTGCTTGCCGTCGGCGGACTCCCACAGCACCTTGCCCGTCACCTCGGGCGTGCCGGAGACGATCTGGGCGGGGTCGAGGGGGTCGGCCTCCAGCTCCGCGTCGGGGATGTGCACGGCGAAGGAAGGGGCGTCATGAGTCGTCATGGGCGGTGACTGTAGCGGGGGTCCGGAGCGGCCCGAGGACCGGGATCGGGTGGAATAAATCACTCCGCTTCGGCCCCTACCAGGCGACTTACCCGAATGCGACGACGGCGACGGATTCCGCACCACGCTCCCGCCGGGGCGCGCCGGGGCCCCCGGCGGACTTCCGCCGCCGGAGCGGATCCGCCGTCACGGATTCCGCAGGCGCACCCGGGGGCGATACCCGGGGCGGCCCCCTGTGTGGCAGGAGCTCGCCACCGAGGTTTGCGGGGCCCGTGGTCGCGCCAGGAATGGGACATGTCCACACAGGTGTCCGAAGAGGTACGGGAGGCGCTCCACGAGGGCCGCCCCGTCGTCGCGCTGGAATCCACGATCATCGCCCACGGTCTGCCGCGCCCGCGCAACCTCGCCGTGGCCCTGGAGCTGGAGGAGCTCGTACGGGCCGGGGGCGCCGTGCCCGCCACCATCGCCGTGGTCGACGGCACCGCCCGGGTGGGCCTGGAGCCTGCGGCACTGACCCGGATCGCGGAGGACCCGGCGGTGCGGAAGCTGGGCCACCGCGATCTGGCCCCGGCCCTGGCGAGCGGGGTGACGGGCGCGACGACGGTCTCGGCGACGGCGTGGCTCGCGGACGCGGCGGGCATACGGGTGTTCGCGACCGGCGGCCTCGGCGGCGTGCACCGCGGGTGGAGCGAGACGCAGGACGAATCGGCCGACCTGCGGCTGCTCGCCGGGGTCGGGATCACAGTGGTGTGCGCGGGGGTGAAGTCGATCCTCGACGTACCGGCGACGCTGCAGCGCCTGGAGACGCTGGGGGTGACCGTCGTCGGGTACGGCACGGAGCACTTCCCCGGCTTCTACCTGTCCTCCTCCGGCGAGCCCGTCGACTGGACCCTGCGGACCCCGGAGGAGGTCGCGGGGGTCATACGGGCCCAGGACGCGCTCGGCGGGCCGCGCTCGGCGCTCGTCGTGGCCAACCCGGTTCCGGAGACCGAGCAGTTGGACCCCGCGCTCCACGACCGGGTCCTCGCTCAGGGGCTCGCGGCGGCGCAGGAGAAGGCGATCACGGGACAGGCGGTGACGCCGTTCCTGCTCGAATACCTGACGGTGCACACGGAGGGAGCGTCCCTGGAGGCGAACCTCGCGGCGGTACGGGGCAACGTGCGGCTCGCGGCCCGGATCGCGACGGCATACGGCGCGGGGAGGCCGGGCGCGGAGGCACCTGGCACGGAATCGTCCGGCACGGAGGCACCTGGCGCGGAATCGTCCGGCTCGGGGACGGCCGGCGCGGGCGGCCGGTGAGGCCGCCGGGGCGCGCGCTGCTGGTCGTCGGGGACGTGGTGACGGATGTCGTCGCCCGGCACCGGACGCCCCTCGCGCCCGCGACGGACACCGCGGCCGAGATCCGGACCCTCCCGGGCGGCGCCGGGGCCAACGCGGCCTGCTGGGCGACGCGCTCCGGCTGCGAGGACGTGCGCCTGCTCGGCCGGGTCGGCACGGACGCGGCGGACTGGCACGAGCGGGCGCTGCGACGGGCAGGGGTGCACCCGCTGCTCGTCCCGGACGCGGAGGCGCCGACCGCCACCGTGATCGCGCTGGTCGACGCCTCGGCCGAGCGGACCTTCCTCACCGACAGCGGCGCCGCGCTGCGCCTGTCCCCCGCCGACTGGACCGCCGGCCTGCTCAACGGCGTGGCCGCGCTGCACCTGTCCGGCTACCTGTTCTTCGCCCCGGTGAGCCGCGAGACGGCCCGGCGGGCGCTGCGGGACGCGCGGGAGGCGGGCGTTCCGGTGAGTGTGGACCCGGCCTCCGCGGGATTCCTCGCGGAGCTGGGAGTGGACCGGTTCCTGGCGGCGGCGGAGGGCGTCGACGTGCTGCTACCCAATGCCGACGAGGCCCGGCTGCTGGCCGGGGGCCGCGAACCGGAGGCGGCGGCCGCCGAACTGAGCCGGCGTCACCCGCTGGTCGTGGTCACGCTCGGAGCGGCGGGCGCACTGGTCGCCGAAGGCGGTGCGGTCACGGCCCGGGTGGCGGCGCCCCCGGTGCCGGCAGGGCGGCGGGTGGACTCGACGGGCGCGGGCGACGCGTTCACCGGGGCGTTCCTGGCGGCCCGGCTCGCGGGCGCGGACGCGGCGAAGGCCGCGGAAGCGGGCTGCCGCGCGGGCGCGGAGGCGGTCACCGTCGTGGGAGGAAGACCCCCGGGGCCCCTCCTCTAAGGCCTTCCGGCCTGAGGCTCCCGACAACCCTAGGACGTTCCCAGCCCGGTCCACGCCGGATGGCGCGGGTCGTCGGCGCGGACCACGGCGTCGGCGGTCGCGGCCGGGTCGACCTCCGTCTCGTACCGGGCGAAGGCGGGCAGTGTCCAGGATTCCTCGGTACGGCGGGCGAGGGCGGCGGCCGAGAGCCGCAGGTGGACGGTGAGGTCGAAGGGGAACCAGTGGCCGAGGAGGAACGGCCCGTGGAGCAGGAGCACCCCGCCGGGCGGCAGCGTCACGTACCGGCTGCGGGTCGCCCGGTCCGTGGCCGGGTCCCACAGGTCGGGCAGCACGCGTCCGGTGCCGCCGGGTTCCAGCGGAGCGAAGACCTCGCGCCACAGGGCCCCGGTGTCGGTCCACCCGTCGTAGTACGCGTCGGGGTCCTGCTTCCCGTACTCGTACCGGAGCGAGGCGGGGCGCAGGAAGCCGCCGGTCCCGGCCACGTGGACGGCTCGCCCGCGCGCCCGGAGCGCTTCGGCGAGGAGCCCGGTGAGCATGTCGCCGGGTGCGGCGGGCGGCCCGTCGACGCCGGCCTTGAGCCATGGCCCGCCGTCGCCGGGCGTGGCCGCGTCGAGGTGCGCGGCGAGCTTGCCGGCCAGCCGTTCCCAGGTGATCGCCTCGTATCGCATCCCGCTCATCCTGCCGCCTCTCCCCTCGTCACGGCGCGTTCCCTCGCCCCGGCTTGACCTTGTCACTGGCGTCACAGTTCGACCATCGGATTCATGGACACCATCACACCGACCAGGGTCGTCGTCGTCACCGGCGCGGGCACCGGCATCGGCCGGGCCACCGCGCGCGCCTTCGCCGGGCAGGGGGCGACGGTCGTCGCCGTCGGCCGCCGGACGGAGCCGCTGCGCGAGGCCGCCGAGGGGCACCCCGGGATCCACCCGTTCGTCGCGGACGTGACGGCGGAGGGGGCCGCCGAGGAGATCGTCGAGGCGGCCGTGACCGCACACGGCCGCCTCGACGTCCTCGTCAACAACGCCGGGATCTCCACCGGCGGACCGCTCGGCACCCTCGACCGCTCCGTGATCACCCCGCTCCTGGAGACCAACCTCGTCGCCCCCGTCCTCCTCACCCAGGCCGCGGTCCCCGCGCTCAGGGAATCGAGGGGCGTGGTCGTGAACGTGTCGACGGCGATCGGGCAGCGCGGCTGGCCGGCCAACTCCGTGTATCCGGCGACGAAGAGCGCCCTGGAGACCCTGACCCGCTGCTGGGCCCTGGAGCTCGCGCCCGCCGGCGTCCGCGTGGTGGCCGTCGCGCCCGGTGCGATCGAGACCCCGATCGCCGACCACATGGGCCTCTCCCCCGAGCGGTTGGCGGCGCTGCGGGCCTGGCAGCTCGCCCACACCCCGCTGGGCCGCATCGGCAGGCCCGAGGAGGTGGCCGCGGCGATCACCCTGCTCGCCGCGCCGGACGCCGGCTTCCTGACCGGCACCGTCCTGCCCGTCGACGGGGGCGCGCTGGTCACGTGATACGACTGCGCGCGGAGGTGGTGCCCGTGCGCATCGGTGAACTGGCCCGGCGGACGGGGGCATCGCCGCGCGCCCTGCGCCACTACGAGCAGGCGGGGCTGATCACGTCGGTCCGCGCGGACAACGGGTACCGGGTGTACGGGGAAGGCGCCGTCGCGCGCGTGTCGAACATCCGGTACCTGCTGGACGCCGGGCTCACGCTGGACGACGTGTCCGCGTTCCGCTCGTGCCTCGACGGGGACGTCTCGTCGGCCCCGCCGTCCGCCCGCGGGCTGGAGATCGCCCGCGAGCGGCTGGCCGTCCTCGACGCGCGGATCGCGGCGCAGACGGCGGCCCGGGACCGGCTTGCGGCGTCCTTGGCGGGTGTGCGGTCCCGGTCGGGCGCTCAGCCCCGGGCGCAGGCGGGAGCCGGCTCGTCTACGGAGAGCGGCGCCCCCTTCGGCAGCAGATAGGTCACGTACAGGACGACCGGCTCGGTGCCGAGGTTGCGGCCGATGTGGACGTGCTTCCCGCCCGACGGCTCGATGAACGCCTCGCCCGCCGCGGTCACTTCGACCGAGCAGTCGTCGAGGGTACGGGTGAGCGTGCCGGCCTGGACGACGGCGACGAGCTGGCCGGGGTGGTGGTGCCAGCCCGTGGAGCCGCCGGGGGCGACGGTGATGGTCCGGACGACCACGTCGGCGTCGCCCTTGGGCGGCTTGATCCTCAACTTGCCGTCCGAGGTGCCCTTGGCGAGCACGGTTCCGCTGACGCCGCTGCCGGGCGTGGCCAGCGCGGCGGACGGCACGACCGCCACCGCGGCGACCGCGCCCGCGACGAGCAGCCCTCTGCGCAGGCGCGCGCCGCGCCCCGCCTCACGTATCTCTTGCCCCAGCCCCATGACGATTCCTCTCCGATTCCGCGGAGCGGCCGTGCGTTCGACGGCCGCCGAAACGGCCACACGCTATCCGGAAGCAGGAGCTCTCGGGCAGGAATTCGATCAAGGAATGCGGGCGGTCCGTTCGAGGGTGACGCGCCCCGCTTCGATCGCCCCGGCGAGCGTCGACTCCCCTTCCGCGAGGGCCCGACAGGTCGCCGCGTCGGTCCGCAGCCGGACATCGGGAGCATCACCGGCCCCTCCGCTCAACCGGCCGCCCTCGTACACCCCGTCCCCGTACTCCACGCTCCCGTCGTCGCCGATCCGCACGTGGAACTCCCCCTCGTCCAGGGTCACCTGGACGACCCCCGCGCCCAGCTCGGCGAGCGGCCCGAGGAGCGGGATCGCGTACCAGTGCGCGCGGACGGCGTCGGTCGGCCGCGGTTCGCCCAGGTCGGGCGCCCCCCAGGCGGCGAGCGAGCGCAGGACCGGCAGCAGGTCCCGGCCGCGCGGGGTGAGTTCGTAGACGGACGCCGAGGCGGGCGGCGGCAGCCGGCGGCGGGTGACGAGTCCGGCGCTCTCCATGTCCTTGAGACGGCCCGCGAGCACGTCCGTGCTGACGCCGGGCAGGTCGGCGTGGAGGTCGGTGTAGCGGCGCGGACCGGCGAGGAGTTCGCGGACGACGAGCAGGGTCCAGCGGTCGCCGACGAGGTCGAGGGCGCGCGCTGCGGCGCAGTGCTGGTCGTAGCTGCGGCGGCGTGGCTGACGTGGCATGCGACGCAGTCTAGACATGTTGTTGGACTTTCCAAGCTCGAACTTGGTAAAACCAAGCATCACTGATTCCGGGGACCTGGGGAGGTCGGACATGGAGTTCCGGCAGTCGAGCAAGCTGAGCGAGGTCTGCTACGAGATCCGCGGCCCGGTGATCGAGCACGCCAACGCGCTGGAGGAGGCGGGCCACAGCGTCCTGCGCCTCAACACCGGCAACCCCGCGCTCTTCGGGTTCGAGGCGCCCGAGGAGATCGTCCAGGACATGATCCGGATGCTCCCCAAGGCCCACGGCTACACGGACTCGCGCGGCATCCTCTCGGCCCGCCGCGCCGTCGCCCAGCGCTACCAGGCCATGGGCCTGGCCGAGGTCGACGTCGACGACGTCTTCCTCGGCAACGGTGTCTCGGAACTGGTCTCCATGGCCGTCCAGGCGCTCCTGGAGGACGGCGACGAAGTCCTCATCCCCGCCCCCGACTTCCCGCTCTGGACGGCGGTCACCACCCTCGCCGGCGGCAAGGCGGTGCACTACCTCTGCGACGAGTCGGCCGACTGGTACCCGGACCTCGACGACATGGCGGCGAAGATCACCGACCGGACCCGGGCCGTCGTCATCATCAACCCCAACAACCCCACCGGGGCGGTCTATCCGAAGGAGATCGTCGAGGGCATCCTCGACCTGGCCCGCCGCCACGGCCTGATGGTCTTCGCCGACGAGATCTACGACCAGATCGTCTACGACGAGGCCGTCCACTACCCGGCCGCCTCCCTCGCCCCCGACCTGGTCGTCCTCACCTTCGGCGGCCTCTCCAAGACGTACCGGGTCGCGGGCTTCCGCTCCGGCTGGCTGGTCGTCAGCGGGCCGCGGCAGCACGCCAGGAGCTATCTGGAGGGCCTCACCATGCTGGCCTCCATGCGGCTCTGCCCCAACGCCCCCGCCCAGTACGCCATCCAGGCCGCGCTCGGCGGCCGGCAGTCGATCCACGAGCTCACCGCCCCCGGCGGTCGGCTGCGCGAACAGCGCGACCGGGCCTGGGAGAAGCTCAACGAGATCCCCGGCGTCTCCTGCGTGAAGCCCAAGGGCGCGCTGTACGCCTTCCCGCGCCTCGACCCCGCCGTGCACAAGATCCACGACGACGAGAAGTTCGTCCTCGACCTGCTGCTGCGGGAGAAGATCCAGGTCGTCCAGGGAACGGGCTTCAACTGGCCGCGCCCGGACCACTTCCGCATCCTGACCCTGCCGTACGCCGACGACCTCGACGCCGCCATCAGCCGCATCGGCCGCTTCCTGAGCAGCTACCGGCAGTGACGTCCCGACCCCTCGGCTGTCATGATCTACGGGTCTGAACACCGAGGGGATGGGAGGGCGGCGGGTCATGGATGCGGCGCTGATAGCCGTGGCGGGAACCCTGTTGGGTGCCGTCTTCACACACTGGTTCCAGGGGCGGGCCTCCGAGCGCACGGCCGCTCTCGCCCGCACCGAACAGCTCCGGCAGGAACGGATCGCCACCTACAGCGCCTTCGCCGGCGCGGTCGTCGACTACCGGCACAGCCAGAACGACCGCTGGTTCCGGGCTCTCCAGCGCCCCGGCTCGGAGGAGGCCGAGGAGTCCCGCCACGCCTCCTACCGGCAGCGCACCGCCGCCCGACAGGCCCTCTTCCGCGTCCAGTTGGTGTGCGACGACCCGGAGGTCCGCCGGTTGGCCGAGGCGGCCTTCGTGGATTCCCATTGCATGCACGAGGCGGTCGACGAGGCGGACCGGGCCCGCCGCTCGGAGCAGGCGAAGGAAGCGCTCGCCACGTTCATCGCCGCGGCCGCGCCCGGCGTCCGCTGAGGAACGACCCGAGGGAGGACCGGCCATGGACCTCGTCGCACCCGTCGTCGTCGAACCGCTCAAGCGTCGCCGCTGCTCGGAGTGCCACCAGGGGCCGCTGGAGCGGATGATCGTCGAGTACAACGCGCCGGTCTGTCTGGACTGCGCCGATCTCGGACACCTGGTGTTCCTGCGCCGGGGGGACACCGCGCTCACCCGGCGCGCCAGGGAGAGCAGCACCCTCTGGGCCGTGGTGGTACGGCACAACCGGCGCCGTACGCGGTACGAACGCCAGGGCCTGCTCGTCGAGGAGGCGGCGCTGCTCCGGGCGGAGGCGGCCTGCCTGGCGGACGCGGAGGCGCGGGCCAGGCGACGGGCCCGGGACGCGGCGCGGCGCGCGACGCTCGACGCCGAGATCACCGCGACCCTGCGGGCCGAGATCCTCCGTCTGTTCCCGTCCTGCCCGGCCGACCGGGCCACGGAGATCTCCGAGCACGCGTCGGCGAAGGGCAGCGGGCGCGTGGGGCGCACGGCCGCGGGCCGGTCCCTCGACCGGGGCGCCGTCACCGCCGCCGTACGAGCCTCCGTACGGCATGTCGACACGCCGTACGACAGCCTGCTGATGCTGGGGGTTCCCCGGCACCAGGCCCGGACGAGGGTCGCTCCCGCCATCGAGACGGTGCTCCGGGCCTGGCGCCACGGCGCCGAGGAGCGGCGCGGCCGATAGACACGACCGGTGGACGCGGCTGACGGCTCGGGGGTCAGCCGCGTCGGTCGGGGCGGTCGGGGCGCGAGGGGAAGCCCCTCGGGCCCGGTCCCCGGCGGGAGGAGGAGACCGTCAGGCCTGGTCTCCGGTGCGGCGGGCGCGGCGGTACATCAGGGCACCGCCGAGCAGCAGCGCGGCGCTCCCCGCGGCGGCGTAACCGACGGTCTCCGAACCCGTGGAGGCCAGCGCTACCGACTCGGACTCGCTCTGCGGCGCGTGGGCCGGGGCGGGCACGGGCGCGGGGGCGGGCTTCACGGTCTCCTCGGCGCGCGGAACCGGCACGTTCTTGACGGGGGTCTGCGGACGCGGCGTCGGCTTCTCGATCGGCTGCGCGGGCTTGCCGGGGCCGTTGACCGCGGTGTTGCCGATGGCCGGGTTGCCGATGCCGACGACGTTGACCGAGTTCCCGCTGACGTTCACGGGGAGGTCGATCGGCAGCTGGATGCCGTTGCCGGAGAGGATGCCGGGGGAACCCTGGGTGTGCGACTCGGCCGTGGCGCCACCGCCGTTGGCGGATCCGCCGTCGGAGGAGCCGCCTCCGTGGGAGCCGCCCTGCTCGCCGCCGCGCGGGGTGCCGGGCAGGTCCTTGTGCGATCGGCCGCCGCCGTCCTCCTCGCCGTAGCCGCCGGGCTCGGGCGCGGCCGACTTGTTGGCACAGCTGTTGCCGGCCGCCGGGTTGAGCAGTCCGACGACGTTGACCGTGTTGCCACAGACGTTGACCGGCACGTGGACGGGCAGCTGGACCGTGTTGCCGGAGATCACTCCCGGCGAACCGACCGCGGCGCCCTGGGCACCGGCATCGGCGTGTGCGGCGCCCGCCGAGAGCGCGAGCGCTCCACCCGTGACCATCAGTGTGGCCAGACCACTTCGGCGAATCTGCCTCATGGCTTCCTGCCTTCCGGAGGTGTACACGGGCAAGTGCCCGTACCGGAATCAACGCGACAAACGTGCGTGCCGGATCCGGCCGTTGGCGTGATTCACTCCTTCGAGTGGGGTGCCTGGGTGCCGTTCGAGTGTCGTGGTCACTCCCCGTCACCCGCCCAGCAGATCGGTGAGGGCGCCGACCGGGTCGGTGTCGGGTTCGCCGCGCGGCCACCAGTCCTCGCGGCCCCCGTCCGACTCGTAGCCGTACCAGAGGCCGTCCCGGCCCAGTCTGAGCTGGAGGGACTCCGTCGAGAGCCGGTTGCGCCAGGGCCGGAAGGCGGGGAAGTCGGCGGCGAGCAGCGCGGGTCGGGCCCGGTCGAAGGGGCCCGCGGGCGGGTCCCAGGGCTCCTCCAGGACGGCGAGACCGGCGGCGCCGCCCTGCCGCCAGGCGGCGACGGCCCGGGCGAGGTCCGTGGGCGTGCGGTCCAGCGCGTAGGCCAGGTCCCGGTAGAGCGCGCGGGTCGAGGCGGTAAGCCCCGAACCGGGGTGCGCGGCGGCCAGCCGGACCGCGTCCTGCCAGGGCGTGAGCGCGGCCACGGGGTCGTGTCCGGTGGCGAGGAAGGTGTGGGCGCGGACGGCGGCCTCGCTCGCGAGGAGGTCGAGGGAGAGCGGATCCGGGGCCTCGGGGTCGGGCGGGAAGACGGCCGGACGGCCCGGCCGGTCGGGGAGCGGCAGCGGCGGAGGCAGCGGCGGAAGCCACGCCCCGGAGGTCGTCGCGTCGAGCGCGGCGCGGGCGGGAACCGTGGGCATCGGCGGCGCGGCGGCGGTGGTCTCGGCGGCGGACCGGGCCGCGTTGCGCCGGGTGAGCTCGGCGAGGAGCTCCTGCTCGCCGCGGCCGCGCATCAGGAAGAGGACGAACGGGTCCTCGTCGAGCAGCCTCGCCGCCTGGTAGCAGAGGGCGGCGGCGTGCTTGCAGGGGTAACCGTCGTCCGGGCAGGAGCAGTCGGGGACGAGGTCGCCCGGTGCGGGCAGCAGGCCGGTGACGGCCTCCAGGGCGTGCGGCACGTCCTTGTCGAGGAGGGCGGCGATGTGGTCGGGGCGGGCGGTGGCCTCGTCGAGGAACCGCTCCCAGCCGTCGTCGCCGAGGGTCCGCATCCTGATCTCGGTGCGGTACGGGCGGGGGCGGCTGCCGTGGACGTAGGCGACGACCCGGCCGGGGGTGACGGTGATCGCGTCGACGTGGCCGCGCCCGGCGTACGCCTTTCCGCGCGCGAGGCGCGCCGGGTCGAGGGCGGTGTCCTCCAGGGCCTCGACCCAGGCGTTGCCCCACCAGGTGGCGGCGAACCGCCCGTCGGGCGCCTCGCGGGGCGCGACCTGCGGGAAGCTGCGGCGGCGGTCGTCGTGGCGGGGCACGGCCCCGCGGGCGGAGCGCGGATGGTTCACGCCTGCCTCCTCAGGGACACCAGGTCGGCCAGCTCGCGGTCGGTCAGTTCGGTCAGGGCGGCCTCGCCCGAGCCGAGGACGGCGTCGGCCAGGGCCCGCTTGGCGCGCAGCATCTCGGCGATACGGTCCTCGACCGTGCCCTCGGCCACGAGCCGGTGGACCTGCACCGGCTGGGTCTGTCCGATCCGGTAGGCCCGGTCGGTGGCCTGTTCCTCGACCGCCGGGTTCCACCAGCGGTCGTAGTGCACGACGTGCCCTGCCCTGGTGAGGTTGAGGCCGGTGCCCGCGGCCTTGAGGGAGAGCAGGAAGACGGGGATCTCGCCGGCCTGGAAGCGGTCGACCATCCGCTCGCGCTCGGCCACCGGGGTGCCGCCGTGGAGCAGTTGGGCCTGGATGCCGCGCGCGGCCAGGTGGTCGGCGAGGAGCCTGGCCATCGACACGTACTGGGTGAAGACGAGCACGGACCCGTCCTCGGCGAGGATCGTGTCGAGGAGCTCGTCGAGCAGGGCGAGCTTGCCGGAGCGGCCCGCGAGCCGGGCGGTGCCGCTGCCGCGCGGGGCCTCCTCCTTGAGGTACTGCGCGGGGTGGTTGCAGATCTGCTTGAGGGAGGTCAGCAGCTTCATGACGAGCCCGCGGCGGGCCATGCCCTCGGCGGCCTCGATCTGCGCCATGGTCTCGCGGACCACGGCCTCGTAGAGCGAGGCCTGTTCCCGAGTGAGGGCCACGGGATGGTCGGACTCGGTCTTGGGCGGCAGTTCGGGGACGATCCCGGGGTCGGACTTGCGGCGGCGCAGCAGGAAGGGCCGTACGAGCCGGGCGAGCCGCTCGACGGCCTCCGCGTGCTCGATCTCCTCGTTGTTCTCCACAGCCCGGGCGTGGCGCGCGCGGAAGGCCTTGAGCGGTCCGAGGAGCCCGGGGGTGGTCCAGTCGAGGAGCGCCCACAGCTCGGAGAGGTTGTTCTCCACGGGGGTGCCGGTGAGGGCGACCCGGGCGGGTGCGGGAATCTCGCGGAGCGCCCTCGCGGTCGCGGAGAACGGGTTCTTGACGTGCTGCGCCTCGTCGGCGACGACCATGCCCCAGTCCCGCGCGGCGAGTTGGGCGGCGCTGGTGCGCAGGGTGCCGTAGGTGGTGAGGACGAAGCCGCCCTCCATCCCGTCGAGGTCGCGGTCGGTGCCGTGGAAGCGGCACACCGGCGTGCCGGGCGCGAACTTCTCGATCTCCCGCTGCCAGTTGCCGAGGAGGGAAGCCGGGCAGACGACGAGGGTGGGGGCGCGGCGGGCTCGACGCAGGTGGAGGGCGATGAGCGTGACGGTCTTGCCGAGGCCCATGTCGTCGGCGAGGCAGCCGCCGAGGCCGAGCGAGGTCATCAGGTCCAGCCAGGCCAGGCCGCGGAGCTGGTAGTCGCGGAGGATGGCGGTCAGGCCGGGCGGGGCCTGTACGGCCTCGGGGCCGGCCATGAGCCGGTCCCTGAGCGTGGCGAGCGCCCCGACGGGGACGGCGGGGACGGTCTCGCCGTCGACCTCCGCGGTGCCGGTGAGGGCGACGGCGAGCGCGTCGACGGGCTCCAGCAGGCCCAGTTCGCGCTTGCGGGCCTTGCGGACGAGGTCGGGGTCGATGACGACCCACTGGTCACGGAGGCGCACGACGGGCCGGTGGGCCTCGGCGAGGAGGTCCATCTCGCGCTCGGTGAGGGGATCGCCGTCGAGGGCCAGCTGCCAGTTGAACCGCAGGAGCTCCTCGCTGTCGAAGAAGGCCGTGCCGTCGGTCGCGGAGCCGGGCGCGGCGAGGGCGGGGCGGACGACGGCGGAGGCGCTCAGCGAGCGGGCGAGCTCGCGCGGCCAGTGGACGGCGACCCCGGCGTCGGCGAGCCGGGCCGCCGCGGGGCCGAGCAGTTCGTACAGCTCGTCCTCGGTGACGGCGAGGACGTCGGGCACGTCCCGCTCCAGGAGCCGGGCCAGCGGGGGCCAGACGCGGGCGGCCCGGCGCAGGGCGAGGACCGCGTCGATCCGGGCGCGCGGCCCGAAGTGCTCGCCTTCCCCCGCCCACAGGCCCAGGGCGTCGATGACGAGGGTCGGGTCGGCGAGGCTGTGGATCTGGAGGATCGCGGCGGCGGCCTGGCGCTCGGCACCGCCCTCCTCTCCGTCGGCGGTGTCGGCGATGTCGAAGAGCTCGTACCCGGACAGGTCGAGGCGGAGCGAGACCCGTACGCCCGCGTCCATCCCGGCGGCGGCCTCCGCGGCCCAGGCACGCGCGCGGGGCAGGTGCTGCGGCGCGCGGGCCGCGAACGGCGCCCCGACCGCGTGGGCGGCGGCCGGGGTCCGCGGCAGGGTGTCGGCGACCGCGTCGAGGAAGGCGCGCACGAGCGCCTCGGGCTCGGGCAGCCGCAGGGGGCCGGGTCCGGGGACGGGCACGGCGTGCGCCTCGTACGGCATGGCCGCGGCGACGGCCCGCAGGTGGGCGATGTCGTCGGCGTCCAGCGGGCCGGCCCGCCAGGCGTCCAGGTCGTCGGCGGTGAGCCCGGGCAGCAGCCTGCCTCGGGCGATCAGCTGGAGGGCGTGGAGGGCGGCGGCTCCCCAGCAGGCGGTGGCGGGGTGGGCGGCCGGGTGGTGGCGGGCCGCGACGAGGTGGGGCAGGGCGGCGGCGACGGGGAGGGTGACGGCGGGCACGACCCGGGTGCGGGCCCCGCTGCCGTGCCGCCGGACGACGGTCAGCTCGACTTGCTCCGGGCCGTCGGGCACGGCCGGACCCGCGTCGGTCGACTCGGGGCCGCCGTCGGGCGCGGGGACCTCGGGAAGGGCACCCCCGTCGGGGGCCCAGAAGGCCACGCGGCCCTCGCGCGGGAGGGCGGCCGGGAGGAAGACGGCGGCGCCGGTGGTCCAGGTGTGCGTCACGGCTCTGCTCTCCTCCCGCTGTGCGGCGGATTCCGACGGGATCTCCGCGCGGTTCTCCTACTGGAACTCCGACCTTACGGGTGGGGTCTGACAACGCCTCCCAGGGCTCGTTCGCCCGGGCGGCCCATCAGCGGATGCCGACGGCTCCGACAGGCGGCATGGTGGCCTGGACCAGGGGTGGACACGGAGTGGTGCCGACCGCCGCCTTCGTACGACAGAAGAGGATTCGCCATGTCCGTTCGCCGGCGTCTCACGACGGCCTCCGGAGCCGTCCTGCTCACTCTCGCGGTCGCCGGCTGCTCCGGCCTCGGCCGCAGCACCGTGGGCCCGATCGCCTACGAGACGGAACGCAGGGTGGCCGTGATCGTGAACAGCCCGTCGGTGAACGGCTGCCACCGCCTGGCGCCGTCCGGTGCGGTCAGGGTCGCGAACGAGAGCCTGACCGACATCGTGCTGTACCGGACCCGCGACTGCCAGGGGCAGGACTCCATCTACCTCCCCATCAACACCAGCGACAGCATCGTGCCGGGCCACCTGCCCTGGCGCAGCTACAGCGTCGTCCACTAGCCACCCCGGCAGCGCGCTCCGCCTCCTTTCCCCCTTCCCCCTCCCTCGCCGCAGGTCCATGCTGGAAGCAGGACCCCGAATGGGAGGGGTGACCGCCGTGCGTTCAGGGAACGAGCCGGCCACCGCGCGCAGTGCCCTGCGGCTGCGGTTCTGGCTCAGCGTGTGGGGCCTGCTCTGGGCAGTCTTCGGCACGACCGTGTTCTCGCTGGTGGGCCGCCCAGGCTGGGCCGCGGCCTGCGGGGTGCTGCTCCTGGTGGTCATGGTCGACCTGACGATGGTGCTGCGCCACCTCCACCAAGGCCCGCACTGGCAGCCGGGCCGGGACATCCCGCCCTACGAGCCCGACCACGGCGGCACGGGCCGCTGAACGACGGCCCTGGGCGTCCTGGTGCCGGCCGGCGCCGCTCGCCGTCAGTTCTTGCGCGTGTCGAACCCCGCCGCCTGGAGGTACTCCGGCTTCGGGTCGAGCGCGGCGGCGAGCCGGAAGTGCCGGGTGGCCTGGGCGGTCTGCCCGGAGCGCTCGAAGGTCCGGGCCAGCGCGAAGTGCGCGAACGCGTTGTCCGGCTCGCGCTCCAGGACCAGCTCGAACTCCAGCTGCGCCGGGCGGAGCTGGGCGGCGGCGAAGAACGCCCGGGCCCGCAGCAGCCGCGCCGCGGTGTTCTCCGGATGGGCGGCGATCACCGAGTCCAGCAGCTTCACGGCGCCACGCGGGTCGCGCGCGGCCAGCAGGTGCTCGGCGGCGCGGAAGTCGATGACGTGCGTTTCCGGGTTCCTGTCGGCCACGGTGGCATCCTTCCCTCGATCAGGTGGAGGAACACCGAACCCAGCGGCCGCATTCCGCCGTCCGGGTAAGCGGCCGGGCCTCAGGCCGGGGACGCGGCCCGGCGCTCCAGCTCGTCCCAGACCTTCCGCACCTGCGGTTCCAGCGCGTCCAGCGGACCGTCGTTGTCGATCACGAGGTCCGCGATGGCCAGCCGCTGAGCGCGCGTGGCCTGGGCGGTCATCCGGGCCCGGGCCTCGGTCTCGGCCATCCCCCGGAGGCGTACGAGCCGGTCGAGCTGGGTCTCGGGGGACGCGTCGACGACCACGACCAGGTCGTACAGCGGTGCGAGTCCGTTCTCGGTGAGCAGGGGTACGTCGTGGACGACCACGTCCCCGGCGCCCGCCCGGCTCTCCAGCTCGGCCGACCGGGCTCCGACCAGGGGGTGCACGATGGCGTTCAGGGTGGCCAGCCGGTCGGCGTCGGCGAACACGATGGAGCCGAGCTTCGGCCGGTCGAGCGTCCCGTCCCCGGTCAGCACGTCGTCCCCGAAGGCCGCCACGACGGCCGCGAGCCCCGGTGTCCCGGGCTCGACGACCTCGCGGGCGATCCGGTCCGCGTCGATCAGCACGGCTCCGTACGAGACGAGCAGCCGCGACACTTCGCTCTTGCCGGCGCCGATCCCGCCGGTCAGGCCCACCTTCAGCATGAGCGGCAGCTTAGGGCCTGGCCGCGGAGCACTACGCGTCGCCCTCCCGCTCCGCGAGGAAGCGCTCGAACTCGCGGCCCAGCTCGTCGGCCGACGGCAGGTCGACCGGCTCGGCGACCAGGCTGCCGCGGGTCTCGGCGCCGGCCACCGCGTCGTACTGGTGCTCAAGGCCCTGCACGAGCGCGACGAGCTCCTCGTCGCCCTCGCCGATCTGGCGGTCGATCTCGGTCTGGGTGCGGCGGGCCTCCGTCCGCAGCGCGTGCGCGACGCCGGGAAGCACGAGGCCGGTGGCGGCCGTGACGGCCTCGAGGACGGTCAGGGCCGCGTCCGGGTACGGCGAGCGGGCGACGTAGTGCGGGACGTGGGCGGCCACTCCGAGGGTGTCGTGACCGGACTCCGAGAGCCGGTACTCGACGAGGGACTCGGCGCTGCCGGGGACCTGCGCCTCGTCGAAGGGGCTGCTGTGCCCGGGCATCAGGTCCGTGCGGGTGCCGTGCGGGGTGAGGCCGACGGGCCGGGTGTGCGGGACGCCCATGGGGATGCCGTGGAAGTTGACCGCGAGGCGCACGCCGAGGCGCTCGACGATCTGCCGGACGGCGGCGGCGAACCGCTCCCACTCGACGTCGGGCTCGGGGCCCGAGAGGACGAGGAAGGGCGCTCCGGTGGCGTCCTGGACGAGGCGGACCTCGATGGACGGCGTCTCGTACGCGGTCCAGCGGTCGCGCCGGAAGGTCAGCAGGGGGCGGCGGGCGCGGTAGTCCACGAGGCGGTCGTGGTCGAATCGGGCCACCAGCTGGTGGGGAAGGGTGTCGAGCAGCCGCTCGACGATCTGCTCACCCGCCTCGCCCGCGTCGATGTACCCGTCGAAGTGGTACAGCATGACCAGCCCGGCCGACTCCTGCGCCAGGGCCAGGTCCACGACGGCCAGGCCCTTCGGGTCCCATTCGTACAAATCCTGGGGATCAAGCACGATTACCGCTCCTCCTCGTGTTCTCTCTGGCAACGCCGTGAGCCGCACCACCATTCCCGCGCGGGCCGATCTTCCGGAGGAGGAGTCCGGTCGGTCGCGGTGGAGTCGCGGGAAAACGACCGAGGCCCGCTCCCCCGAAGGGGAGCGGGCCTCGATTCGCTAGCGGCTAGCGCTCAGCGGAGAGCCTGTTCAGCTCTGGCCGCCGGCCAGCTTCTCGCGCAGGGCGGCGAGCGCCTCGTCCGACGCCAGGGCGCCGGAGTTGTCGTCCGACTCCGAGGAGTACGAACCACCCGAGATGCCCGCACCGGCGTTGCCGGCGGCCGGGGCGGCAGCGCCCTCGGCAGCGGCGGCCTCGTCGGCCTCGCGGGACTTGATGACCTGAGCCTGGTGCTGCTCGAAACGAGCCTGCGCCTCGGCGTACTGGGTCTCCCAGGCCTCGCGCTGGGTCTCGAAGCCCTCGAGCCAGTCGTTGGTCTCGGGGTCGAAGCCCTCGGGGTAGATGTAGTTGCCCTGGTCGTCGTAAGACGCGGCCATGCCGTACAGGGTCGGGTCGAACTCGACCGAGGCCGGGTCGGCACCGAAGGACTCGTTGGCCTGCTTCAGCGAGAGGCTGATGCGACGACGCTCGAGGTCGATGTCGATGACCTTGACGAAGATCTCGTCGTTGACCTGGACGACCTGCTCCGGGATCTCCACGTGGCGCTCGGCCAGCTCGGAGATGTGGACCAGACCCTCGATGCCCTCGTCCACGCGGACGAACGCACCGAACGGAACCAGCTTGGTGACCTTACCCGGGACGACCTGGCCGATCTGGTGCGTACGGGCGAACTGCTGCCACGGGTCCTCCTGCGTCGCCTTCAGCGACAGGGAGACACGCTCGCGGTCCATGTCCACGTCGAGAACCTCGACGGTGACCTCCTGGCCGACCTCGACAACCTCGGACGGGTGGTCGATGTGCTTCCAGGACAGCTCGGAGACGTGCACGAGGCCGTCGACGCCACCCAGGTCCACGAAGGCACCGAAGTTGACGATCGAGGAGACGACGCCGGAGCGGACCTGACCCTTCTGCAGGGTGGTGAGGAACGTCTGGCGAACCTCGGACTGGGTCTGCTCGAGCCAGGCACGGCGGGACAGGACCACGTTGTTGCGGTTCTTGTCCAGCTCGATGATCTTCGCCTCGAGCTCCTTGCCCACGTAGGGCTGGAGGTCGCGGACGCGACGCATCTCGACGAGGGAGGCCGGCAGGAAGCCGCGGAGGCCGATGTCGAGGATGAGACCGCCCTTGACGACCTCGATGACGGTACCGGTGACGATGCCGTCTTCTTCCTTGATCTTCTCGATGGTGCCCCAGGCGCGCTCGTACTGGGCGCGCTTCTTCGAGAGGATCAGGCGGCCTTCCTTGTCCTCCTTCTGGAGAACCAGGGCCTCGATCTCGTCGCCGACCTTGACGACCTCGTTCGGGTCGACGTCGTGCTTGATCGAGAGCTCGCGGCTCGGGATAACGCCTTCGGTCTTGTAACCGATGTCGAGCAGGACCTCGTCCCGGTCGACCTTCACGATGACGCCGTCGACGATGTCGCCGTCGTTGAAGTACTTGATCGTCTCGTCGATCGCGGCGAGGAAGGCTTCCTCGTTACCGATGTCGTTGACCGCAACCTGCGGGGTGGTGCTGGTGGCGGTGGTCTCGGTGCTGCTCGTCATGTGGGAAAGGGCTCCGGTTACGGACAGAAAGTCGTAGGTACTGCTACGCCGTGAGCCCGTATCGCACCAAGAAGCCGGACAGCCAATGAAGCCCCTGTCCGCAAGCGGAAGGTGCCTCGAAAACCGAGGGGACATACAACAGGTACGAGCGCGGCCTGCTCCGTCTGAGGCGCGCAGGCCCGCAGCGCAACCTTTAGCATACGGGGGCGGCCGGACAGGGTCAATGCGCGAAGCGCGCACCGAGGGCAGAACCGCGCAAACCCGGCACTATTTCTTGTCCGCCGCGCCGGATCCACGCCGCACGGCGGGGTCGGCCGCACGGCGGCACTGAGCGCAAACTACATCGGCGGGCGAGATGAACCAAGAGTACGAACAGCAGGATGGCCAGGACTCGGCCGAGGACGACGCCGAGGCGACCCGGCGTGACGCGGGGGACGCGGAGAGCAGTCGGGCGAGCCGCGGCTGGTGGGACCGGAACGCCGACGAGTACCAGAGCGAGCACGGGGCCTTCCTCGGCGACGACCGGTTCGTGTGGGGTCCCGAGGGGCTCGACGAGGCCGAGGCGGAACTGCTCGGGCCGGCCGGTTCGCTGAAGGGGCGCGACGTCCTGGAGATCGGCGCGGGGGCGGCGCAGTGCTCGCGCTGGCTGGCGGCGCAGGGGGCGCGGCCGGTGGCCCTCGACCTCTCGCACCGGCAGCTCCAGCACGCGCTGAGGATCGGTGGGGGCGTGCCGCTGGTCGAGGCGGACGCAGGGGCGCTTCCCTTCCGGGACGGCTCCTTCGACCTGGCGTGCTCGGCGTACGGCGCGGTGCCGTTCGTCGCCGATCCGGTGCGGGTCTTCCGCGAGGTGCGCCGGGTGCTGCGGCCCGGCGGCCGCTGGGTCTTCTCGGTGACGCACCCGATCCGCTGGGCGTTCCCGGACGAGCCGGGCCCCGAGGGCCTCTCGGTGGCGGCCTCGTACTTCGACCGCACGCCCTACGTCGAGCAGGACGAGCAGGGCCGCGCCGTATATGTGGAGCACCACAGGACGCTCGGGGACCGGGTGCGGGACGTGGTGGCCGGCGGTTTCCGGCTCGTGGACCTGGTCGAGCCGGAGTGGCCGGCCTGGAACAGCCAGGAGTGGGGTGGATGGTCTCCGCTCCGGGGGAACCTGATCCCGGGCACGGCGATCTTCGTCTGCGAGCGCCAGGATTAGTCCTATTAATGGGTGGGGCCTGTGGACAGCCGGGCCCGCCTCTTCTCCGCTCGTATGAAACTGAGTGCGTGATCCGAAACGACGCACTCGACCTGCTTCCCGTCCGCCATGCCGTCCCCGAGCTGCTGACCGCGCTCGCGGAGCGCGGCACGGCGGTGCTGCACGCGCCGCCCGGCACCGGCAAGACGACGCTGGTGCCGCTCGCGCTCGCGGGGCTCATAGGGGACGGACCGAGGCGGCGGGTGCTGGTGGCCGAGCCGCGAAGGATGGCGGTGCGCGCGGCGGCCCGGCGGATGGCCTGGTTGCTCGGCGAGGAGGTCGGCGGGGCGGTCGGCTTCTCCGTGCGCGGCGAGCGGCGCGTGGGTCCCGCGACCCGGGTGGAGGTGGTGACCACGGGCCTCCTGCTCCAGCGGCTCCAGCGGGATCCCGAGCTGGCGGGCGTGGACGTGGTCCTGCTCGACGAGTGCCACGAGCGGCATCTGGACGCCGACACGGCCCTGGCCTTCCTGGTGGACGTCCGCGCGGCCCTGCGGCCCGAGCTGAAGCTGATCGCGGCCTCGGCGACGAGCGACGCGGAGGCGTGGGCCGAACTGCTCACGGTCGTGGACGGCGGCGGGCCCGCGCCGATCGTGCGGAGCGAGGGCGAGGGGCACGGGTACGAGGTCCGGTTCGCCGCTCCGCCGGCCGGGATCCGGCCCGCGCACGGCACGTGGGTGGACCCGGCGCTGCTGCGGCACGTGGCGGCGACGGTCCGGCTGGCGCTGGAGCGGCACGAGGGGGACGTCCTCTGCTTCCTGCCGGGTACGGGGGAGATCGCCCGTACGGCGGGGCTGCTCGCCGGGCTGGACGCGGAGGTGCTCCAGCTGCACGGCCGGGCGCCGACCGCGGTGCAGGACGCGGTCCTGCGGGGTACCGAGCCAGGCGGGCGGCGGCGGGTGGTGCTGTCGACCTCGGTGGCGGAGTCGAGCCTGACGGTGCCCGGGGTCCGGATCGTCGTGGACTCGGGGCTCGCGCGGGAGCCGCGGATGGACCACGCGCGGGGGCTGGGGTCGCTGGCGACGGTGCCGGTGTCGGTCGCGGCGGCCACCCAGCGGTCCGGTCGGTCGATGCGCGAGGCCTTCGGGACGGTCTACCGGTGCTGGGCGGAGGCCGAGGACGGCAGCCGGGCGCGGTTCCCCTCCCCCGAGATCCGGATCGCCGACCTCACGGACTTCGCGCTGCGGGTCGCGTGCTGGGGCGACCCGACGGCGGAGGGACTCGCCCTGCTCGACGCACCGCCCGCCGGGGCGATGGCGGCGGCCCGTTCCGTGCTCGCGGCGGTCGGCGCCGTGGACGAGGACGGCCGGGCCACCGATCGCGGCGGACGGCTGGCCCGGCTCGGGCTCCACCCCCGCCTGGGCCGTGCCCTGCTCGACGGCGCCGCCGAGGTCGGCGTCCGGCGGGCGGCGGAGGTGGTGGCGCTGCTGAGCGAGGAGCCTCCCCGGGAGTACGGGGACGATCTGGCGGCGGCCTGGCGGTCGGCCCGCCGGGGCGCGGACGGCTACGGGGCGCGGTGGAAGGCGGAGGCACGGCGCCTGGAGCGTTCGGCCGGCGAGGCGGCCGAACCCGAGCGAGGTGCGGGGTCCGGTGCGGGGGCGAGGGGCGACGACGCTGTGGCCGGGTTGGTCACCGCGCTGGCGTTTCCCGAGCGGGTGGCCAGGGCCCGGGAGCAGGGCGGCTATCTGATGGTGTCGGGCAGTGGTGCTCGGCTCGCCGAGGGCTCGGGGCTGCGTTCCACTCCTTGGCTGGCCGTGGCGGTGGCGGACCGTACGGCGCGGGACGCCACGGCGCGGGTGCGGCTGGCGGCCGTGGTCGACGAGGGCACCGCCCGGTGGGCGGCGGATCACCTGCGGGCCACGGGCGAGGAGGTCCACTGGGAGGACGGGGACGTCGTCGCGCGGTCGGTGGACCGGCTGGGCGCGGTCGAGCTGACCGTGCGGCCCCTCGGGTCCGGGGCCGAGCCCGCGCTCGTACGGGAAGCGCTGCTCGACGGGCTGCGGCGGGAGGGGCTCGGGCTGCTGCGGTGGAGCCGGGACGCCTCGGAGCTGCGCGAGCGGCTCGCCTTCCTGTACGGGGAGGTGGGCGAGCCCTGGCCGGACGTGGCGGACGGGGCGCTGGTCGACCGTGCCGGGGAGTGGCTGGAACCGGAGCTGTCCCGGGCCTCGCGCCGGGCGGATCTGGGGCGGATCGACGCCGGGGCGGCCCTGCGGCGGCTGCTGCCCTGGGCGACGGGGGAGGCGGGCCGGCTGGACGAGCTCGCGCCGGAGCGGATCGAGGTGCCGAGCGGTTCGCGGATCCGGGTCGACTACGGCGGCGGACGGCCGGTGCTCTCGGTGAAGCTCCAGGAGATGTTCGGCCTGGCGGAGACGCCCCGGGTGGCGGGGGTGCCGGTCCTGGTCCATCTCCTCTCCCCCGCCGGACGGCCGGCGGCCGTCACCGCCGACCTGGCGTCGTTCTGGCGGGAGGGCTACCGCGCCGTGCGGGCGGAGCTCCGGGGCCGGTATCCGCGGCATCCGTGGCCGGAGGACCCGTCCGCGGCGGAGCCGACCCGGCACACCAGCGCGCGGCTCAGACGGGAGCGGTGACGGACCCCACCGGTACCGGTGGCGCCGGCGGCGCCGAGGTGCGGCGGGAGCGGGCTTCCAGCCAGAAGGCGAGGGCGAGAAGGGCGAGGGCCAGGACGGTGAGGCTCCAGGGCATGTAGGAGACGAGCATCAGGACCATCAGGCGGTTGGACTCGACCAGTTCGCCGACGCTCGCGATGTAGTCCTCGCGCATCTTCACGTGGCCCTCGAAGACGGTGATGGTGTCCTGGCCCATCAGCGCCTTGGCGTTGCGGAGCTCCTCCTTGTGGATCTCCTCGCCGTTGACGGGGGCGCCGGTGACGGGCTCGATCCAGAACATGCGCTTGGTCGAGTACCAGCGGGTGAGGCCCGAGTCGGCGAGGACCTCCGGGGGGATCTTGACCGGCATGGTCTTGGGCATGGGGACCTTGGTCCAGGGGATGGTCTGCTCGAAGTAGTAGACCTCCATGCCGCGGAAGTTCCGGGTGCCCTTGTAGTGGATGGGGGCCGCGGTGCGGGTCTGGGCGTCGAAGTACTGGTAGTCGCGCTTCTCGGTGAGGAAGGGCCACTTGAACTCGATGCCCTCGCGCCGGACCGGGTCGCCGTCGACCGTCTCGCCGGTGGCGTGGACGGGAGCCTGGGTGTGGGCGTCGAAGATGTACCGCTCGGGGACCTTGGAGACCATCTTGCCGTCGGGGCCCATCACGTAGGCGAGGGCGTCCCAGACGACGACGTCCCGCCCGGCGTCGCGCTCGATCCGCTTCGACTCCTCGACGTTGCCCTTGAGGGTCTGGACGATCGTGAGCTTCTCGACCTTCTCGGACTTGAGCGTGGAGTAGTTGAGGAGGGTCGCGGGCCGGGCCTCCAGAACGGTCTCCTGGTACTGGTTCGGCGGGATCTTCGCCAGGCGCGGGAAGGCGTACCACCGCAGGGTCGGTGCCATCGCGGCGCAGCAGACGGCGAGGGCGAGCAGGACGAGGCTGGCTCGGCGGCGCACGGTCGCCCCCTACTTCTTCGGGCCGGGATCGGCGGTCAGCAGCGGCTTGGGCGAGGTGGGCCCGTCGGGCGGCAGATCGACCAGGGAGACGAGGAGGACGAAGAGGAGGACTGGGGCGAGTCCGATGACGACGGCGACAAGGGCGCGCATGGCCGGCCTCCCGCTACTCGATCTGATAGGGCGTCAGGGCGGGGGCACCGTAGCAACGCGACCGCGAGATGAGAACACGTTGCACCCGGGTAACGCGGAACGCCGCCCCCGGCGTCCGGTGCGGACGGTGGGGGCGGCGCTGGAGAACGCGCGGGGAGCGGTCCTTCGGTCAGTTCGAGGGAGAGGAGGAAGTGGAGGAGGAGGGAGACGGAGAGGAGGTGGCCGCGGGCGAGTCGGTCGCGGAGGGGGTCGGCTCCGGAGTCGACGGCTCGGTGGTGGGCGCGGCCTCGACCGTAAGCTCGACGAAGACGCTGCCGCCGCCGGGCGCCGTCAGCTTGAGGAAGTACGTGCCCGCCTTGTCGCCGGCGAGGAGTGCCCCGGAGGCGAGGGTGACCAGACCGTTCGCGTCGGTCGTGAAGGTCGCGGTCCGGGCCGTGGTGCCCGCCTCGCCCTTGAAGTACGGGCCGTCGGTGCTCGGGTCGGTCGCCGTCTTCGAGGTGACGATCTCGCCGGTGACGAGGACGCCGGGAGCGAGCACGCCCTTGTCGGTGGCCTTCGCCTGCACCTGCTGGGTGAAGCCGGCGCCGGTGGTGGCGGACAGGACCTCGCTGCCGACCCGGGTGAGGGTGTCCGCCTCGCGGGCGGTGACCGTCGCGGTGAACTCGGCGGCGGGCAGGGTGCGGGTCACGACGGTGGCCTTGACCGTGAACGAGCCGAGCTTCTCGCCCGCCCGCAGCGCGGGAGAGGCCGCCATGCCGCTGGAACCGGTGGTGACGGTGGCCGTGGTCGCACCGCCGGCGAAGCGGGCGTCGGTGGTTCCGGCGATCTCGAAGCGGATGCTCACCCCGGCGACCGGCGCGCCCGAGGCGTCGAGCGCCGCGACCGTGGGGGCCTTGCCGAAGACGTTCCCGGTGGTGGTCGTCAGCGGACCGGTCGTCACGGGCGTGATCCGCGCGACCTTGACGGCCGGCGGGACGGTGGGCGTCGTCGTCGGCGGGGTGGGCTTCGTCGGCTTCGTCGTCGGCGGGGTGGTCGGGTCGGTCGGGGTCTTGCTCGGGTCCGTGGTCGGCGGAGTCGGCTTCGAGGGGTTGCTCGGCTCGGACGGCTTCTGCTCCGGCGCGACCGGCTTCTTCGAGGGGGTCGTCGGCGCGGGCGTCGTGGGGAGGTGCGAGAACGGCGGGGTGGGCCTGGGGCGGTCGCCCCGGCCGCGGTCGTCGCTGCGGTCGATGGGCAGCACTCCCGTGCCGTCCGGGACCTGGTGGGTGCCGCGCTTGTAGTACTCGAACCAGGACAGGACCGTGTTCAGGTACTCCGTCGAGCGGTTGTAGCTGAGGACGGCGCGGTCGAGGTCGGCCTTGAGCGCGAGGTTCCGGTCGTTGGCGCAGAGGTAGAGACCGGCGGCCTGCGCGGCGTCGTAGATGTTGTTCGGGTCCTTCTTGCCGTCGCCGTTGGCGTCCTGACCCCAGGTCGCCCAGGTGGACGGGATGAACTGCATCGGGCCGACGGCGCGGTCGTGGGTCTTGTCGCCGTCGTAGGCACCGCCGTCGGTGTCCGAGATGTTGGCGAAGCCGACGCCGTTGAGGGCCGGGCCGAGGATCGGCGAGACCGTCGTGCCGTTGGCGTCGACGCCGCCGCCGCGTGCCTGCCCCGACTCGACCTTGCCGATGCCGGCGAGCAGCTGCCACGGCAGGTTGCAGGCGGGGTCGGACGAACGGATCGACGCCTCGGCCCGCTTGTAGGCGGAGAGGACGGACGCGGGTATGCCGGCTTCGGCGGGCCCGGTGATCACCGGCAGGTGGGTGGTCGCCCCGGGCTTGTTCGGGGTGTTCAGCGGCGGCAGTTCGGTGAAGTACGGGGAATCGCCGGTCGCCGAACCGTCGGCCGGCGGCGTCGTGGCGTCCCCGGCGCCGATGGCCCGGTCACCCCCCGCGTTGTCCGCGGCCGGCGGGATCATGTCCGGCGCCTGCGAGGCGGCGAGCGCCGCGACCGCCGCGGCCACCACCGCACCGCTGGTGGCCCCCTTGCGCAGCCGGCGGCCCAATTGCGCTGCCATACCTGTGGTCCCCTCCCCATCGACTGGGTCCCACGCTCCCCGCGTGTGACCTCTGGCGACCCTATGCCAACTCCGGACCACCGGACACTGGCGCCTGACCGTGTTTCACGCTTTCGTCACCTCTTGGTCTCCTGCCGACCGGACACGGACCGGTGGCCTCCTCACGTATACGGCCGGGAGGGGAACCGAGCGGCGGGTCCGGCGCCTCTTGCACTGCGGCCGTTCCCCGCCTCGGCCGCACACCGGAACCGAGTGGGAGCTCCCTTGCCGTTCACGCTGAGCCATGCCGCCGCCGTCCTGCCCGGGCTGCGCCGGGACGGGACCGCGCGCGGACCGCTGGTCGCCTCCGCGCTCGTCGCGGGTTCCTTCGCGCCCGACATGACCTACTTCGCGGCCACGGCGGTGCCGGAGGCGATGACCCTCGGCGATGTCACCCACTCCCCCGTCGGGATCGTCACGGCCGACGTGCTGATCACCGCGGCACTCGTGGCCCTGTGGCTGACCGTGCGCGAGCCGCTCGTCGCGCTGCTGCCCGCCCGATGGCGCGGAAGGGTGTACGGGCTCGTACGGGGCCAGGCGTGGCGGGACCGGCACACGGCGGTGCTCGCCGGGTGGTTCTTCCTCTCCGCGGTGCTCGGTTCGACGACCCACGTGGTGTGGGACTCCTTCACCCACCTCGACCGCTGGGGCACCCGGGCGATCCCCGTCCTCGGCGAGATCGTGGCCGGGTTCCCCGTCTATCTGTACGCGCAGTACGGGGGTTCCGCGCTGGCCCTGGGGCTCCTCTGCTGGTTCACGCTCCGGGCACTGCGCTCCACCGCGCCGGGCACGGAGCTGCCCGCCCGGGTGCCGGTCCCGGGCCGGCGGGGGCGGCTCGTCGCTGTCGGACTCATCGGCGGCTGCGTCCTCGCCGGTGTCGCCCACCGGGTGCTGCGCTGGGCCGCGTACTGGGGCTGGGGACGGATCGAGACGCCCCTGGACGTCATTCCGACGGCCTGCTTCGGGGCCGGCGCGGGGCTCGCCGTCGGGCTCGTGCTGTACGGGACGGGGGCACGGCTCCTGGGAACGTCCCCCACTCCTGCGGCCGCGGCCCCGGCCACGCGTCTCCCGGCGTCGGAGGAAGAGGCCCCGGTGCGCCGTGCGGAGCGCTCCCGTCCGGGGTCTCGCTGATCCTGTCCCCGGGGGTGAAGCCGCGGGCCGCCGCGCTGCCCACGAGGCCGCGGTGCACGGCGGCGGCGATCCCCTCCAGGGTGCGTACCCCGTACCGCATGGTGGGGTTGTCGTGGCTCAGGAGGGCCAGCCGGTAGTCGGCGGCGGCGCTGCCGGTGGTGTCCGCGGTGCCGGTGGTGCCAGTGGTGCCGGTCGTGGAACCGGTACCGGTGCCCGTGCCGCGCACGATGCCGATGCTGTGGACGCGCCACTCGTGGGTGGCGCGGGGCAGCCAGCCGTTCTTGAGGTGGACCTTGACCGTGCGGGGCGCGCCCGCGGTGACGCCCCAGGCCTGGCTGCTGACGACCTGTCCCATCAGGGTGAGCGCCTCGGTCCGGCGGGAGACGGCGGCGAGCAGGGCCAGCTGGTCGCGGGCGGTGGTGCGGGTGAGTCCCCAGTAGCGGTCGTGGCCGAGGACGGTGTCCTGGGCACCGGCCTCGCGCAGCACCCTGTTCAGCCGGGCCCGCGAGAGCCCCTGCCACAGGTCGCTGGCGGCGGTGTTGTCGGAGCGGGTGATCATGGCCTTCATCCGCTGGGCCTCGAGTCGGGTGGGCGCCCGGCCCAGCTCCTCGGCCCGTCCCAGGACGGCCTGCATGATCAGCACCTTGGCGATGCTGGCGGAGTCGTAGAGCCGGGTGTCCTCGAGCCGGCAGCGCAGTCCGCTCCGCGGGTCGTGGACGGCGAGCGAGACCGTGCCGTCCCGGCCTTTGAGCGCCGCGGCGATGTCCTGGGACATGCGGGCGGCTACGGCGGGGTCGCGGGGGGAGGTGCAGAGGGCGGGGGCGTGGTGGGCCTGGGCGGGCCAGGTGGTGCCGGATGCGGCGAGGAGGGCGGTGAGGAGGGCGCAGGCGGGGAGGCGGCAGCGGCGGCTCGTGATCATGCCCCCAGTCTCGGGAGCCGGGCCGTGGCCCCGCCCCCTCGGCTGGTCCACCTGGCGCACGCCCGGACCGGCCCCTTGCGGCACCGCCGGCACAGGTCCGAGCGGCGAAGCCTGGGCCCGGCAGGGGGGCGCCGTCCCGTGTGCCCACCCGTCCCGCCCTGCGGGACGATTGCCCACACAGGACGGCGGCGGCCGAGCCCACCGCGAGGTGGGCCCGGCCGCCGGTACGGCGTCAGTGCGCCGCCGAGTCCCAGTCCCTGCCGACGCCTACGGAGACGTCGAGGGGGGCGCGGAGGTCGGCTGCGGCGGACATCTGTTCGCGGACCAGGGCCTCGACCTGCTCGCGCTCGCCGGGGGCGAGTTCGAGCACGATTTCGTCGTGGACCTGGAGGAGCATCCGGGACGCGAGACCGGCCTCCGTCAGGGCCCGGTCGACGCCCAGCATGGCGACCTTCACGATGTCGGCGGCCGTGCCCTGGATCGGGGCGTTGAGCGCCATCCGCTCGGCGGACTCGCGGCGCTGCCGGTTGTCGCTGTTGAGGTCGGGCAGGTAGCGGCGGCGGCCCAGCATCGTCTCCGTGTACCCGGTGGCGCGGGCCTCGTCGACGACGCGGCGCAGGTAGTCGCGGACCCCGCCGAAGCGCTCGAAGTAGGTGTCCATCAGGCCGCGGGCCTCGCCCGGGTCGATGTTCAGCTGCTGCGAGAGGCCGAAGGCGGAGAGGCCGTAGGCCAGGCCGTACGACATGGCCTTGATCTTGCGGCGCATCTCGGCGTCGACGGCGGACCGCTCGACGCCGAAGACCTGGGAGGCGACCGTCGTGTGCAGGTCCTCGCCGGAGGCGAAGGCCTCGATGAGGCCCTCGTCCTCGGAGAGGTGGGCCATCACCCGCAGCTCGATCTGGCTGTAGTCGGCGGTCATGAGGGCCTCGAAGCCCTCGCCGACGACGAAGCCGTGCCGGATGGCGCGGCCCTCGTCCGTCCGCACCGGCACGTTCTGCAGGTTCGGGTCGGTCGAGGAGAGGCGGCCGGTGGCGGCCACCGTCTGGCTGAAGGTGGTGTGGATGCGGCCGTCGGCGGCGACGGTCTTGATCAGGCCCTCGACCGTGGAGCGGAGCCGGGCCTGCTCGCGGTGGCGGAGCATGATCACGGGCAGGTCGTGCTCAGTCTGGCCGGCCAGCCAGGCGAGCGCGTCGGCGTCCGTCGTGTACCCGGTCTTGGTCTTCTTGGTCTTCGGCAGGTTCAGCTCGCCGAAGAAGACCTCCTGGAGCTGCTTGGGCGAGCCGAGGTTGAACTCGTGGCCGACGGAGGCGTGCGCCTCCTTGACGGCCTGCTGCACGGCGCCGGCGAACTGCTGCTCCATGGCCTCCAGGTGGTCGCGGTCGGCGGCGATGCCGTGCCGCTCCAGGCGGGCGAGGAGGGCGGAGGTGGGCAGCTCGACGTCGTGGAGGAGCTCACGGGCCCCGACCTCGCCGAGCCGCTCGTCGAAGGCGTCGGCGAGGTCGAGGACCGCGCGGGCCTGGGTCATGAGGGCCTCGGCCTCGGCGGTGTCGTCGGCGCCGAAGGCCAGCTGGCCGTCGGCGGCGGCGGCCGGGGCGAGCTCGCGGTGGAGGTACTCGACGGAGAGCGCGTCGAGCGCGAAGGAGCGCCGGCCGGGCTTGACGAGGTAGGCGGCGAGGGCGGTGTCCATGGTGACGCCCGCGATGCTCCAGCCGTGCTCGGGGAAGACCCGCATGGCGCCCTTGGCGTTGTGCATGACCTTGGGGCGGTCCGGGTCGGCGATCCACGCGGCCCAGGCCCGCTCGTCGGCCTCGTCGAGCGTGCTGGGCTCGAACCAGGCGGCGGCTCCGCCTGCGGCGGCGAGGGCGATCTCGCTCACGTTCCCCGTGCCGAGGGCCCAGCTGTCGACGGTGGCGATGCCGAGGGGCTCGGTGCCGTGCTCGGCGAGCCAGGGGGCGAGTTCGCCGGCGCCGAGGACGGTGCCGTCGATCTCGACGCCCGCCTCCGGGGCCGGGGCGGTGTCCTCGGCGGCGCCCGGGTCGACGGCGAGGAGCCGCTCGCGCAGCGAGGGGTTGCGGATCTCCAGGGTGTCGAGGACGAGCGCGACGGCCCCGCGGTCGTACGGCTCGCGGGCGAGGTCCGTGACGCCCTTCGGCAGCTCGACGTCCGTGACCATCGCGGTCAGGCGGCGGTTGAGCTTGACCGACTCCAGGTGGTCGCGGAAGTTCTGCCCGGCCTTGCCCTTGACCTCCTCGGCGCGCGCGACGAGCTCGTCGAAGGAGCCGAACTGGTTGATCCACTTCGCGGCGGTCTTCTCGCCGACGCCGGGGATGCCCGGGAGGTTGTCGGACGGGTCGCCGCGCAGGGCGGCGAAGTCGGGGTACTGCGAGGGGGTCAGGCCGTACTTCTCCTGGACCTTCTCCGGGGTGAAGTGGGTGACCTCGGAGACGCCCTTGGTGGGGTAGATCACGGTGGTGCGGTCGGAGACCAGCTGGAAGGAGTCCCGGTCGCCGGTGAAGATCCGGACGTCGAAGCCCTCGGCCTCGGCCTGCGTGGTGAGGGTCGCGATGACGTCGTCGGCCTCGAAGCCGTCGACCGCGAAGCGCGGCACGTTCATCGCGTCGAGGAGCTCGCCGATCAGCTCGACCTGCCCCTTGAACTCGTCGGGGGTCTTCGAGCGGTTCGCCTTGTACTCGGGGAACTCCTCGGACCGCCAGGTCTTGCGGGACACGTCGAACGCGACCGCGAAGTGCGTGGGCGCCTCGTCGCGCAGGGTGTTCGCCAGCATCGAGGCGAACCCGTAGATCGCGTTCGTCGGCTGTCCCGTCGCGGTGGTGAAGTTCTCCGCGGGCAGCGCGAAGAACGCGCGGTACGCCAGGGAGTGCCCGTCCATGAGGAGGAGTCGCGGGCGGTCCGCTTCGGTCTTCTCGGTCTTCTTCGATGCTGTCTCGGCCACGGAACGATCCTCCCACGACCCACTGACATTCCCGGTCGCACATGCCCCGTCGCCCCGCCCGGCCCGCCGCGCCGTCGGTGGCGCGTGACAGGATCGGAGGCGTACGCCGCAGGATTACCGCTCAAGGGAGAGCGCGATGGTCAGCAAGCCGCCGGCCGGTGACCCGGTACAGGACGCACCGCAGGTCACACCGCCGCAGCACGCCGCAGCAGGCCTGCCCGCCATCGGGCACACCCTGCGGATCGCGCAGGAGCAGATGGGGCTGCGGCGCACCGCGCGCACCCTGCTCAAGGTCAACCAGAAGGACGGCTTCGACTGTCCGGGCTGCGCGTGGCCGGAGGAGGACAAGCGGCACGTCGCCGAGTTCTGCGAGAACGGGGCGAAGGCGGTCGCCGAGGAGGCGACGCTGCGCCGGGTGACCCCGGAGTTCTTCGCGGCGCACCCGGTGGCGGACCTGGCGACGCGCAGCGGGTACTGGCTGGGCCAGCAGGGCCGGATCACGCAGCCGATGCTGCTGCCGGAGGGCGGCGAGCGGTACGAGCCGGTGACCTGGGAGCGGGCCTTCGCGATCATCGCCGAGGAGCTCCGGGCCCTGGGCTCGCCCGACGAGGCGCTGTTCTACACGTCGGGCCGGACGAGCAACGAGGCGGCGTTCCTGCTCCAGCTCTTCGCCCGCGAGTTCGGCACGAACAACCTGCCGGACTGCTCCAACATGTGCCACGAGTCCTCGGGTTCGGCGCTGACGGAGACGATCGGGATCGGCAAGGGCAGCGTGTCCCTGGAGGACCTGCACCGGGCGGACCTGATCGTCGTGGCGGGGCAGAACCCCGGCACGAACCACCCGCGGATGCTCTCGGCCCTGGAGAAGGCGAAGGCCGCGGGCGCGAAGATCATCTCGGTGAATCCGCTGCCCGAGGCCGGTCTGGAGAAGTTCAAGAACCCGCAGACCCCGCAGGGCATGCTCAAGGGCGCGGCGCTCACCGACCTCTTCCTCCAGATCCGGATCGGCGGCGACCAGGCCCTCTTCCGGCTCCTCAACAAGCTGGTCCTGGAGACCCCCGGGGCGGTCGACGAGGAGTTCGTACGGGAACACACCCACGGGTACGAGGAGTTCACCGCGGCGGCGCGGGAGGCCGACTGGGACGAGACGCTCGCCGCGACCGGGCTCGACCGCTCGGAGATCGAGCGGGCCCTGGAGATGGTGCTCGCCTCGGAGCGGACGATCGTCTGCTGGGCGATGGGCCTCACGCAGCACAAGCACTCCGTGCCGACCATCCGCGAGGTGGTCAACTTCCTTCTGCTGCGCGGGAACATCGGGCGGCCGGGGGCGGGCGTGTGCCCGGTGCGCGGCCATTCGAACGTGCAGGGCGACCGGACGATGGGGATCTTCGAGCGCCCCGCGCCGGCCTTCCTCGACGCCCTGGACAAGGAGTTCGGGATCGTCTCGCCGCGCCACCACGGCTACGACGTGGTCCGCGCGATCCAGGCGCTGCGCGACGGCGAGGCGAAGGTGTTCTTCGCGATGGGCGGCAACTTCGTGGGGGCGACGCCCGACACGGAGGTGACGGAGGCGGCGATGCGCCGGGCGCGGCTGACCGTCCACGTCTCGACGAAGCTGAACCGCTCGCACGCGGTCACGGGCACGCGCGCGCTGATCCTGCCCACCCTCGGGCGCACCGACAAGGACGTGCAGAAGAGCGGCCGGCAGATCGTGACCGTCGAGGACTCGATGAGTCTGGTGCACGCCTCGCGCGGCAATCTGCCGCCGGCGAGCCCGCACCTGCTGTCCGAGCCGGCGATCGTGGCACGGATGGCCCGGGCCGCGCTCGGCACCGAATCGGCCACGCCCTGGGAGGAGTTCGAGGCGGACTACGCGAAGATCCGGGACCGCATCGCGCGCGTGGTGCCCGGCTTCGAGGACTTCAACGCCCGGCTCGCGGCGAACGCGGGCGGCTTCGCGCTGCCGCACGGCCCGCGCGACGAGCGCCGCTTCCCCACGAAGACCGGCAAGGCCAACTTCACGGCCGCGCCCGTCGAGTACCCGAGGGTGCCGGAGGGCCGGCTGCTGCTCCAGACGCTCCGCTCGCACGACCAGTACAACACCACGATCTACGGCCTGGACGACCGCTACCGGGGCATCAAGGGCGGCCGGCGGGTCGTCCTCGTCCACCCCGAGGACGCGGCGGCGCTCGGGCTCGCCGACGGGGCGTACACGGATCTGGTGAGCGAGTGGACGGACGGGACCGAGCGGCGGGCGCCCGGCTTCCGGGTGGTGCACTACCCGACGTCGCGGGGCTGCGCGGCGGCCTACTACCCGGAGACGAACGTCCTCGTCCCGCTGGAGTCCACGGCGGACGTCAGCAACACACCCGCCAGCAAGTCCGTGATCGTCCGTCTGGAACAATCGCAGTCCGCCTAAGCGTTTGCTCAGGCGCCAACGGATGATCACGCGATCAGCAGCCGTACGAAGACGAACGGAGCCGGGCCATGGGTGAACAGCAGCACGTGAAGTTCCCGCAGGAGATCATCGACGAGTACGCGGCACTCGGCGTCGACCTCCCCGCGCTCTTCTCCGCCGGGCACCTCGGCAACAGGATGGGCGTGCAGATCCTGGAGGCCTCGGCCGAGCGGGTCGTCGGCACGATGCCCGTGGAGGGCAACACGCAGCCGTACGGGCTGCTGCACGGCGGCGCCTCCGCGGTGCTCGCCGAGACGCTGGGCTCCATCGGCTCGATGCTGCACGGCGGGGTGTCCAGGATCGCCGTCGGCGTCGACCTGAACTGCACCCACCACCGCGGGGTGCGCAGCGGCATCGTGACCGGTGTGGCGACCCCCGTACACCGCGGGCGGTCCACCGCCACGTACGAGATCGTCATCACCGACGAGCAGGACAAGCGTGTCTGCTCGGCACGGCTGACCTGCCTGCTGCGCGAGGTCAACGCGAAGGACGCGGGGATCGTCACCGGCGGCTGACGGGCCAGGACGGACGATCAAGGGGCGGCACCCATCGGGGTGCCGCCCCTTCGTCGTCCCCTTTTCGATTTCGTCGCCCCGCTCTTCGATTCCACCCACTGTTACTCTCTGTGATCTTCAATCGGGAGGTGAACGGGGGAAATCCGGGCGGAACGGAAGGGCCGATTCGTCCGCTGAGCTTTCTGCCACTGTCCGATATCCGGAGAGTCCGCTCAGCGGACCGTCAGTACCAAGAATCGCTCAAGCCCCTTAGCGGAACTGCATGTTCTCACTATGTGAACACCGCAATACCGACCCCTATGCCCCGGTATTCCCCACCGGCACGCACACTCTTTCCCCGTCGGCATAACAAGACAGTCACATCCTGTCCTCGGTCCTCCCCGACCCTCCCCACCTGCGCTTAGAGTCACCGCCAGTCACCGCGCCGCCGGGCGCGTCCTACGGCACGGCCCTAGTACCACCCCAGTACGGCCCGGCGTTCGACAACGGCACCCCTCGCTCCGCAGCTTCACGGCACCGCCTCATCCGAGGGGGCCGCGCCAGGGAAAGGACCCTTCGTGCGAAACCGTTCGTTGCTCATACTCACCACCGCGGTCACCGCGGGTGCACTCACCCTCACCGCCTGCGGTTCGCGTGACGACAAGGGCGGCGCCGAAAAGGGCGGCGACGGTGGCAACGTCACCGTGACCATCGGTCTCGACGCGCCCCTCACGGGTGAGCTGTCCGCCCTCGGCCTCGGCATCAAGAACTCGGCCGACCTCGCCGTCAAGACGGCCAACGAGAAGTCCTACGTCAAGGGCGTGACCTTCAAGCTGGAGTCCCTGGACGACCAGGCGCAGCCCTCCGCCGGCCAGCAGAACGCGACCAAGTTCGTCGCCGACAAGAGCGTCCTCGGCGTCGTCGGCCCGCTGAACTCCTCCGTCGCCGAGTCGATGCAGAAGGTCTTCGACGACGCGAAGCTGGTGCAGGTCTCTCCGGCCAACACCAACCCGGCGCTCAGCCAGGGCATCAACTGGAGCTCCGGCGACAAGAAGCGGACCTACACGTCGTACTTCCGCACCGCCACGACGGACGCCATCCAGGGCCCGTTCGCCGCGCAGTACGTCTTCAACGAGGCCAAGAAGACCAAGGCCTTCATCATCGATGACAAGAAGACCTACGGCGCCGGCCTCGCGGGCACCTTCAAGGGCGAGTTCGAGAAGCTCGGCGGCAAGGTCCTCGGCACCGAGCACATCAACCCCGACACCAAGGACTTCTCCGCGGTCGCGACCAAGGTGAAGAGCTCCGGCGCCGACGTCGTCTACTACGGTGGCGAGTACCCGGCCGCCGGCCCGCTGGCCAAGCAGATCAAGGAAGCCGGCGCGAAGGTCGTCGTCGTCGGTGGCGACGCGATCTACAGCCCCGAGTACGTCAAGCTCGGTGGCGCGGCCGCGACCAACGGCGACATCGCCACCTCGGTCGGCGCGCCGATCGAGTCCCTCGCCTCCGCCAAGGACTTCCTGGCGAACTACAAGGCCAAGGGCTACAAGGAGGCCTACGAGGCCTACGGCGGTTACGCCTACGACTCCACCTGGGCGATCATCGAGGCCGTCAAGAAGGCCACCGAGGGCAACGGCGGCAAGGTCCCCGAGCGCGCCAAGGTCGTCGAGGCCATGCAGGGTGTCTCCTTCGAGGGCGTGACCGGCAAGGTCTCCTTCGACGAGTTCGGTGACACCACCAACAAGCAGCTGACGGTCTACAAGGTCGAGGGCGGCGCGTTCAAGCCGGTCAAGTCCGACACCTTCGGCGGCTGATCAACCCCACCACCTCAGCACCACCTTCACCGCGCGGGGGGCCGCACAAGGCGCCCCGCGCGGTGTCACATCCGTCGAAAGTCTCGGAGGACAATGCGGTGAACGAACTGCCGCAGCAGCTGGTCAACGGCCTGCTACTGGGATCCATGTACGGGCTCGTCGCCGTCGGCTACACGATGGTCTACGGCATCGTCCAGCTCATCAACTTCGCCCATGGCGAGATCTTCATGACCGGCGGCTTCGGGGCGCTCACGGTCTGGCTCATCCTGCCCGGCGGCACCAGCATGTGGGTCGCGCTGCCCGTCATGATCATCGGTGCCGTGATCGTCGCGACCACCATAGCCGTCGGAGCGGAACGATTCGCCTACCGTCCGCTACGCGGTGGCCCCCGTCTCGCCCCCCTCATCACGGCCATCGGTCTCTCGCTCGCCCTGCAGTACGCGGTGTGGGTGTGGTACCCCGAGGCGAAGTCCGCCCGGACCTTCCCGCAGATTCCCGGCGGTCCGATCGAACTCGGCCCGATCACCATCCAGACCGGCGACGTCTTCCTCCTGATCGCCGCCCCGATCTGCATGGCCGTCCTCGCCTTCTTCGTCATGCGCACCCGCGTCGGCCGCGGCATGCAGGCCACGGCGCAGGACCCGGACACCGCGAAGCTCATGGGCGTCAACACGGACCGGATCATCGTGATCGCGTTCGCCCTCGGCGCCGCGATGGCCGCCGTCGGCGCCGTCGCGTACGGCCTCAAGTACGGCGTCGTCGACTACAAGATGGGCTTCCTCCTCGGACTCAAGGCCTTCACGGCCGCCGTCCTCGGCGGTATCGGCAACATCTACGGAGCCATGATCGGCGGAGTCGTCCTCGGTATCGCCGAGACCATGGCGACGGCGTACATCAGCCACATCCCCGGTATGGAGCAGCTCGGCGGCCAGTCCTGGGCCGACGTCTGGGCCTTCGTACTCCTCATCGTCGTACTCCTCGCCCGGCCACAAGGCCTCCTGGGCGAGCGCGTCGCGGACAGGGCGTGAGCACCATGACCACCATCTCCGAGAACCCCCAGGCAGCATCGGTCTCCAAGCGGGACGAGGCGACCGGTCTCATCGGCTTCGTGCCGGCCAAGGCCGCCCGCGCACTCGTCCTGGGCGGCGCCGTCCTCACGGTCGCGAGCTGTTTCCTCTCGTGGACCTGGACGCCCGCGTTCCCCGGTGACCTCACGTACTACGGCTCCCCGGCGGGCCTCCAGCTCCAGGTCCTGGTCCTGGGTCTGCTCACCACCCTCTTCGCCCTCTCCTCGTACGGCGTCAAGGGCACCCGCTGGCTGACCCCGGCCGGCGCCGACGCGGCCGTCAAGTTCGCCGCGCTCGCCACCTTCGGCACCACCTGGTACACCGTCGCCGCGATCAGCATCTCGCTGGGCGGACCGGTCAACCTGGAGCCGGGCGGCGCGATCGTCGCGATCGCCACCCTGGTCACCCTCCTCGGCGCCCTCGCCCTTCCCTTCGAGCGGCCCACGGTGCTGCCCGTGGACCCCGAGGACACCGGCTGGGACCAGTTCAAGCACCGCGCCGGCAACGGCTGGACGGCCTTCAAGGGCGCCTTCGCCACCACCGGCCCCGCCCGCAAGCTGCCCCCGATGCACTCCTCGGTCGAGATCCTGATCATCACGGGCATCCTCGCCGTGGCGCTCGGCGTCTTCACCTACGGCGTCGGCACCGAGTACGACGAGCTGTTCCTCGGCTTCCTGATCACGGCCGGCCTCGGCTTCGCCGCGGTCAACAAGTCGGGCCTCATGCAGCAGGCCACGCAGCTCACCAAGAAGCACCAGAACCTCACCATCGCGGGCGCGTTCACCGCGGCGGCGCTGTTCCCCTTCACCCAGACCGACGACCAGTACGCGACGCTCGGCGTCTACATCCTGATCTTCGCCACGGTCGCCCTGGGCCTGAACATCGTCGTCGGCCTCGCCGGTCTCCTCGACCTCGGTTACGTCGCCTTCCTCGGCGTCGGCGCCTACGCGGCCGCCCTCGTCTCGGGCGCCCCGACCTCGCCGTTCGGTGTGCACTTCCCCTTCTGGGCCGCCATCCTGGTCGGCGCCGGAGCCTCCCTGGTCTTCGGTGTCCTCATCGGCGCCCCGACCCTGCGTCTGCGCGGCGACTACCTCGCCATCGTGACGCTCGGTTTCGGTGAGATCTTCCGCATCGCCGTCATGAACACCGACGGCACCTCCGGTCCGGACATCACCAACGGCTCCAACGGCATCGCCTCCATCCCGAACCTGAGCATCTTCGGGTTCGACTTCGGCGCCGAGCACTCGATCGCCGGCTTCACCATCGGCCGCTTCGCGAACTACTTCTTCCTGATGCTGCTGATCATGGCGGTCGTCGTGATGGTCTTCCGGCGCAGCGGCGACTCCCGCATCGGCCGCGCCTGGGTCGCGATCCGCGAGGACGAGACCGCCGCGCTCGCCATGGGCATCAACGGCTTCCGGGTCAAGCTCATCGCCTTCGCGCTCGGCGCCTCGCTCGCCGGCCTCGCCGGCACCGTGCAGGCCCACGTCACCTACACGGTGACCCCGGAGCAGTACCTCTTCGCCGGTCCGATCCCGCCCAACTCCGCCTTCCTGCTCGCGGCCGTCGTCCTCGGCGGCATGGGCACGATGAGCGGTCCGCTGGTCGGTGCCTCGCTCCTCTTCCTCATCCCCAACAAGCTCCAGTTCATGGGCGAGTACCAGCTTTTCGCCTTCGGCGTCGCGCTGATCCTGCTCATGCGCTTCCGCCCGGAGGGCATGATCGCCAACCGGCGCAACCAGCTGGAGTTCCACGAGAACGACGAGACGCCCGCCCCGCTCGCGAAGGCAGGTGCCTGAACCATGACGACCACCACGAAGACCGCCGACGCGACCACCGCGCCGACCGCAGGCGAGGCCGTTCTCGACGCCCGCGGGGTCACCATGCGATTCGGCGGCCTCACCGCCGTCCGCGATGTGAACCTGACCGTCAACAGCGGCGAGATCGTCGGTCTCATCGGCCCCAACGGTGCCGGCAAGACCACCTTCTTCAACTGCCTCACCGGTCTCTACGTCCCCACCGAGGGCGAGGTGCGGTACAAGGGCACGGTCCTGCCGCCCACGTCCTACAAGGTGACCGACGCCGGCATCGCCCGTACCTTCCAGAACATCCGTCTGTTCCACAACATGACGGTCCTGGAGAACGTCCTCGTCGGACGCCACACCCGGATGAAGCAGGGCCTCTGGTCGGCGCTGCTCCGGCTGCCCGGCTTCAAGAAGGCCGAGGCGGAGGCGACGCAGCGGGCCATGGAGCTCCTGGAGTTCATCGGCCTCCAGGACAAGGCGCAGCACCTCGCCAAGAACCTCCCGTACGGTGAGCAGCGCAAGCTGGAGATCGCCCGCGCCCTCGCGAGCGACCCCGGTCTGATCCTGCTCGACGAGCCCACCGCCGGCATGAACCCGCAGGAGACGCGGGCGGCGGAGGAACTCATCTTCGCCATCCGGGACATGGGCATCGCCGTGCTCGTCATCGAGCACGACATGCGGTTCATCTTCAACCTCTGCGACCGGGTCGCCGTGCTCGTCCAGGGCCAGAAGCTGATCGAGGGCGACAGCCAGACCGTCCAGAGCGACGAGCGGGTCATCGCCGCGTACCTGGGCGAGCCGGTCGCTGAGGACGCGCCGGCCGTGGAGGCTCCCGCGAAGGACGCCCCCGCGAAGGACGCGCCCGTCGAGGCGGCTCCGGCGAAGGAGGCCCCGTCCGAGGACGAGGACGACGCTTCCGAGGACTCGCCTTCGGACGACGCCCCGGAGACTCCCGAGGCCTCCGCCGACGAGGAGAGCTCCGAGGACACCCCGCAAGACCCTGCTTCGGGCAAGGAGAACGACGCATGACCGCACTGCTCGAAGTCGAGGACCTGCGCGTCGCCTACGGGAAGATCGAGGCCGTCAAGGGCATCTCCTTCTCCGTCGACGCCGGTGAGGTCGTCACCCTCATCGGCACCAACGGCGCCGGGAAGACCACCACCCTGCGGACCCTCTCCGGGCTCCTCAAGCCGGTCGGCGGCCAGATCAAGTTCGAGGGCAAGTCCCTCCGCAAGATCCCCGCGCACAAGATCGTCTCGCTGGGTCTGGCCCACTCCCCCGAGGGCCGGCACATCTTCCCCCGGATGACGATCGAGGAGAACCTCCTCCTCGGCGCCTTCCTCCGGAAGGACACCGCGGGCATCGCCAAGGACGTCCAGCGCGCCTACGACCTCTTCCCGATCCTGGGCGAGCGTCGCAAGCAGGCGGCCGGCACGCTCTCCGGCGGTGAGCAGCAGATGCTCGCCATGGGCCGGGCGCTGATGTCCCAGCCGAAGCTGCTCATGCTCGACGAGCCCTCGATGGGTCTCTCGCCGATCATGATGCAGAAGATCATGGCGACCATCGCCGAGCTGAAGGCCCAGGGCACCACGATCCTGCTCGTCGAGCAGAACGCCCAGGCCGCGCTCGCCCTCGCGGACCACGGTCACGTGATGGAGATCGGCAAGGTCGTGCTCTCGGGCACCGGCCAGAACCTGCTCCACGACGAGTCCGTCCGCAAGGCGTACCTCGGCGAGGACTGATCTCCGCCGGTCCGTACCAAGGACGGAAGGCCCGCCCCACAAAGTCGTGGGGCGGGCCTTCTCCGTACGATCCTGCTGCCGCCTACTGGCCCTTGGCCGCCTTCTTCTCCTCGGCGTCCTCGATGACCGCCTCGGCGACCTGCTGCATCGACATGCGCCGGTCCATGGAGGTCTTCTGGATCCAGCGGAACGCGGCCGGCTCGGTCAGCCCGTACTGGGTCTGGAGGATCGACTTGGCGCGGTCCACGAGCTTGCGGGTCTCCAGGCGGAGGGAGAGGTCGGCGACCTCCTTCTCCAGGGCGCGCAGCTCGGCGAAGCGGGAGACGGCCATCTCGATGGCGGGCACCACGTCGCTCTTGCTGAACGGCTTGACCAGGTACGCCATGGCGCCGGCGTCCCGGGCCCGCTCGACGAGCTCGCGCTGTGAGAAGGCGGTCAGCATGAGGACCGGGGCGATGGACTCGCCCGCGATCTTCTCGGCGGCCGAGATGCCGTCGAGGACGGGCATCTTGACGTCGAGGATGACGAGGTCGGGGCGGTGCTCGCGGGCGAGCTCGACGGCGGTGGCGCCGTCTCCGGCCTCACCGACGACCGTGTAGCCCTCCTCCTCCAGCATCTCTTTGAGGTCGAGGCGGATGAGCGCCTCGTCCTCGGCGATGACGACGCGGGTCGTCAGCGGCGGGACGTGCGACGGCTCGGCGTCGTCGGCGGGCTGGGGCGACTCGGGGGCGGTCACGCGGGCTCCTCGTTCGATGGCCTCGTTCCGGAGGCGGATACAGCTCCCCATGAGCCTACCTACCTCCTGTAAGGTAGGGGCACGGCGGGTGATCACCGACCTTCGTTTCGAAGGATGCCCCGGTAGCCCAGCGGAAGAGGCAGTGGTCTCAAACACCATACAGCGTGGGTTCGAATCCCACCCGGGGCACTTTACCTTTGATTCCAAGGTTCGAGACGAGTGCCGCCCGCTCCGCCGGACGGCCTAGGGACGACCCAGGGACGGCCTAGGTCAGGGGCTCGCCGATGTGGTGCACCCGGACCAGGTTCGTCGAGCCGGCGACACCCGGCGGGGAACCGGCCGTGATCACCACGATGTCGCCCTTCTTGCACCGCCCGATCCGCAGCAGCTCCTCGTCGACCTGGGCCACCATCGCGTCCGTGGAGTCGACGTGCGGACCGAGGAAGGTCTCGACGCCCCAGGTGAGGTTGAGCTGCGAGCGCGTCGCCGGGTCCGGTGTGAAGGCGAGCAGCGGGATCGGCGAGCGGTAGCGGGAGAGCCGCTTGACCGTGTCGCCGGACTGGGTGAAGGCGACGAGGAACTTGGCCCCGAGGAAATCGCCCATCTCTGCGGCGGCCCTGGCCACGGCGCCGCCCTGGGTGCGGGGCTTGTTGCGCTCGGTCAGCGGGGGCAGCCCCTTGGCGAGGACGTCCTCCTCCGCGGCCTCGACGATCCGGCTCATGGTGCGGACCGTCTCGATCGGGTAGCGGCCGACACTGGTCTCACCGGAGAGCATGACGGCGTCCGTGCCGTCGATGACCGCGTTCGCCACGTCGCTCGCCTCGGCGCGCGTGGGGCGGGAGTTGTCGATCATCGAGTCGAGCATCTGGGTGGCGACGATGACCGGCTTGGCGTTGCGCTTGGCCAGCTTGACCGCCCGCTTCTGGACGATCGGCACCTGCTCCAGGGGCATCTCGACGCCCAGGTCGCCGCGGGCGACCATGATGCCGTCGAAGGCGGCGACGATCTCCTCGATGTTCTCGACGGCCTGCGGCTTCTCGATCTTGGCGATGACGGGCAGCCGGCGGCCCTCCTCGTCCATGATCCGGTGGACGTCCACGATGTCCCGGGCGCTGCGGACGAAGGAGAGCGCGATGACGTCGGCGCCGATGCGCAGGGCCCAGCGGAGGTCCTCGATGTCCTTCTCGGACAGGGCGGGTACGGAGACGGCGACGCCGGGCAGGTTGAGGCCCTTGTGGTCGGAGACCATGCCGCCCTCGATGACCAGGGTGTTGACCCGGGGCCCGTCGACGGAGACGACCTCCAGGGTGACGCGGCCGTCGTCGACGAGGATGCGCTCGCCGGTGGTCACGTCCGCGGCGAGGCCGGAGTAGGTCGTCCCGCAGCAGTGGCGGTCGCCCTCCACGGGATCGACGGTGATGGTGAACTCGTCGCCGCGTTCAAGGAGTACGGGACCTTCACGGAAGCGGTCGAGACGAATCTTCGGGCCTTGAAGGTCGGCGAGGACACCGATGCTGCGACCGGTCTCGTCGGAGGCTTTGCGTACGCGCTGGTAGCGCTCCTCGTGCTCGACGTACTCGCCGTGACTGAGGTTGAAGCGGGCCACGTCCATTCCGGCCTCGATCAACGCCTTGATCTGGTCGTATGTTTCGGTGGCGGGCCCAAGGGTACAAACGATTTTCGCTCGGCGCATGGGTCGAGCCTAGGCCTTACCCATCAGTAGGAAATTGGCTGGGCATGACTACTCAACAACCTTTCCGTGAAAGGTTGTTGACAAGTCTTGAATCTGTGCACCGGGGTGCTCCGATGAGCGATTTTCGCGCCCCCGCGCCCCTTGTCTCAGAGTGCGGGCGGCACCATCGTGAAGCGCGCGACGACCTCGGCCGTGACCGTCTGCCGCTGCGGTTCGAGGTCCAGCGGAGGCGCCTCGCCGGCCCGCTCCGTCGCGAATCCCGCCGGCGCCGCGGCGAAGACCGGGGGCAGCTGCGACAGCCCCGGCCCCGCGAGACCGGCGTCCGAGAGTTCGAGGAGTGAGGCGAGCGAGGTGCCGAGCGCCTCCGCGTACGCCCGCGCCCGCTGCACGGCCTCCGTCACCGCGAGGCGCCGCGCCTCCGCGTACGCCGGAGAGTCCGGCCGCAGCTCCCACCAGGGGCCGTCGACACCCGTCATCTCCAGGTCGGCCAGGCGGGTCACCAACTCCCCCAGGACCGTGAAGTCGGTCAGCTCGGCCGTCATCCGCACGCGGCCCACGAAGGCGTGCACGCGCTCGCCGCGCCCGCGCCTGCCGAGCTCCGGCGAGATCGAGAACCGGCCCGTCTCCAGCTTCTCGACCGTCTCCCCCTGCGCCTTGACGAGATCGAGCACCTGAGCGTTCCGCCGGGTCAGCTCCGCGAGCGTCGCCGACCGGTCCGTACCCCGCGCGGAGACCGTCACCCAGATCCGGGCGAACTCCGGGTCGACCTCCAGCCGGCCCTCGCCACGCACCGTCACCTGCGGGGCTCCCGGGGTCGCGTGTTCCTGCGTCACGTCCTGACTCCTCCATGGTCGGTAACGATCGTCCACCGAACACTTTCCCACTCCGTAACCCGAAAGGGCTGTTGCCGACGTGCCGCCTGAGCCAGAATCTACGCGCGTTGTGCGCTCGGTCCCGTGTCTGACCGTGGCCTGAAACCAACGCCACCGAACCAAGGAGAAGCACATGCCGTTGAACCGCCGGACGTTCCTGGAGAGCTCCGTGGCCGTCGGGGCCGGAGCCGCCCTCGCCACGGGGGTCGCCGCTCCCGCCGAGGCCCACGGCCACCGCCCCAAGCCGGCCAAGCGGTACTCGTTCACGGTGATGGGGACGACCGACCTGCACGGCAACGTCTTCAACTGGGACTACTTCACGGACAAGGAGTTCGACGACAAGGCCCACAACGACATAGGCCTCGCCAAGATCTCCACCCTGGTCGACCAGGTCCGCGAGGAGAAGGGCCGCTGCAACACCCTCCTCATCGACGCCGGCGACACCATCCAGGGCACCCAGCTGTCCTACTACTACGCCAAGGTCGACCCGATCACCGCGCGCCGCGGCCCCGTCCACCCGATGGCCCAGGCGATGAACGCCATCGGCTACGACGCCGCCGCCCTCGGCAACCACGAGTTCAACTACGGCATCCCGGTGCTCCGGAAGTTCGAGGAGCAGTGCGACTTCCCGCTGCTCGGCGCCAACGCGCTCGACGCGAAGACCCTGCGCCCGGCCTTCGCCCCGTACAGCATGCACCGGCTGCGCACCCCGCACGGCAAGGACGTCAAGGTCGCGGTACTCGGCCTGACCAACCCGGGCATCGCCATCTGGGACAAGGCGAACGTCCAGGGCAAGATGGTCTTCCCCGGCCTCGAGGAGCAGGCCGCGAAGTGGGTGCCGAAGCTGCGCTCGATGGGCGCGGACGTGGTCGTCGTCTCGGCGCACTCCGGCTCCAGCGGCACCTCCTCGTACGGTGACCAGCTCCCCCACATCGAGAACGCGGCCGGGCTCGTCGCCGAGCAGGTGCCGGGCATCGACGCGATCCTCGTCGGCCACGCGCACACCGAGATCCCCGAATACCGCGTGAAGAACAAGGAGACCGGCAAGGACGTCGTCCTGTCCGAGCCGCTCAAGTGGGGCCAGCGCCTCACCACCTTCGACTTCGACCTGGTGTGGGAGAAGGGCCGCTGGGTCGTCGAGAAGGTCGGCGCGCAGGTCCTCAACTCCAACACGGTGGCGGAGGACCCGCGGATCACCGGGCTGCTCGCGGACGAGCACGAGAAGGTCGTCGCGTACGTCAACCAGGTCATCGGCACCTCCACGGCGTCCATGACCACGGCCGACGCGCCGTGGAAGGACGAGCCGATCATCGACCTGATCAACGTCGTCCAGGCGGAGACGGTGAAGGCCGCCCTCGCGGGCGGCGCGCACGCGGCCCTGCCGGTGCTCTCGCAGGCCTCCTGCTTCTCGCGCACGGCCCGCATCCCGGCCGGTGAGATCACCATCAAGGACGCGGCCGGCCTGTACCCCTTCGAGAACACCATGGAGGCCCGCCTGCTGACGGGCGCCCAGCTGAAGGACTACCTGGAGTACTCGGCGAGGTACTACGTCCAGACCGCGGCGGGCACGCCCGTCGACACCGCGAAGCTGACCAACGCGGGCGGGACGCCGGACTACAACTACGACGCCGTGTCGGGTCTGACGTACGAGATCGACATCGCCAAGCCGGCCGGTTCGCGGATCGTGAACCTGTCCTTCGAGGGCAAGCCGCTCGACCCGGCGGCGCAGTTCGTCCTCGCGGTCAACAACTACCGGGCGAGCGGCGGCGGCGCGTTCCCGCACGTCGCGAACGCCCAGCAGCTGTGGGCGAACTCGGACGAGATCCGCAACACCATCATCCAGTGGGTGAAGGCGAAGGGGACGGTCGACCCGGGTCTGTTCGCTTCGGTGGACTGGAAGCTGACCCGGGACGGCGTGCCGGTGTTCTAGTTCCCGCTACACGTTCTGCGTGAGAGGCGTCAGCTTCCGGTCCTGGGCCGGGATGCTCGGCGCCTCTCGCGTCTCCAGGCCGAAGCTGGTGAAGGCGGTGCGGCGCGGCAGCGGATAGGGCTCCTTGCCGGTGACCGAGTTGAGGATGGTCGCGCTGCGCCAGGCGGCGAGTCCGAGGTCGGGCGCACCGACGCCATGGGTGTGCTTCTCGGCGTTCTGGACGTAGACGGAGCCGGTGACCGAGGGGTCGAGGACCAGCCGGTACCGCTCGTCGATCCGGGCGCGGCCGGCCGCGTCGTGGCGCAGGTACGGGTCGAGGCCGGCGAGCATCCGGTCCACGGGGCGCTCGCGGTAGCCGGTCGCGAGGACGACGGCGTCGGTGGTGAGCCGGGAGCGGCTGCCCTGCTGGAGGTGTTCCAGGTGCAGCTCGACCTGGGTGGTGGCGACGCGGCCCGCGGTGCGGACGCGGACGCCGGGGGTGAGGACGGCGTCGGGCCAGCCGCCGTGCAGGGTGCGGCGGTAGAGCTCGTCGTGGATGGCGGCGATGGTGTCGGCGTCGATGCCCTTGTGCAGCTGCCACTGGCGGGGCACGAGTTCGCCGCGGGTGGGCTCGGACAGGGCGTGGAAGTAGCGGGTGTAGTCGGGGGTGAAGTGCTCCAGGCCGAGCTTGGAGTACTCCATGGGGGCGAAGGCCTCGGTACGGGCCAGCCAGTGGATCTTCTCGGCTCCGGCGGGGCGGGCCCGGAGGAGGTCGAGGAAGATCTCGGCGCCGGACTGGCCCGAGCCGATGACGGTGACGTGGCCTGCGGCGACGAGCGTCTCGCGGTGGGCGAGGTAGTCGGCGGAGTGGATCACGGGGACGCCGGGGGCGTCGGCGAGCGGGCGGAGCGGCTCGGGGACGAACGGCTCGGTGCCGACGCCGAGGACGACGTTCCGCGTGTACGCGCGGCCGAGGGCCTCGGCCTCGCCGTCCGGGTCGATCTGGGTGAAGTCGACCTCGAAGAGGCGGCGCTCGGGGTTCCAGCGGACCGAGTCGACCTGGTGGCCGAAGTGGAGGCCGGGGAGCCGCTCGCTGGCCCAGCGGCAGTACGCGTCGTACTCGGCGCGCTGGATGTGGAACTTCTCGGCGAAGTAGAAGGGGAAGAGGCGCTCGCGGCTCTTCAGGTAGTTGAGGAAGGTCCAGGGGCTCGCGGGGTCCGCGAGGGTCACCAGGTCGGCGAGGAAGGGGACCTGGAGGGTGGCGCCCTCGATGAGGAGTCCGGGGTGCCAGTGGAAGGCGGGCCGCTGCTCGTAGAAGGTGGCGGCGAGGCCGCCGGGGACGCCGTCGGCGAGGGCGGCGAGCGAGAGGTTGAAGGGGCCGATGCCGACACCCACCAGGTCGTGAGGCCGGTCGAGGTCGTCGTCCTTGGGGGTGCTGCCGGAGGTGCCGGTCATCGGTGCGTGCTGCCTTCCACGAGGGTGATGAGCTGTGCCAGGTCGCCGGGGGTGGCGTGGGGGTTGAGCAGGGTGGCCTTGAGCCAGAGGCGGCCGTCCGCCTCGGCGCGGCCGAGGACCGCGCGGCCCTCGGCGAGGAGGGTGCGGCGGATCGCGGCGACGGCCTCGTCGGTCGCGCCCTGGGGCCGGAAGAGGACGGTGGTGAGGGTGGGGCGGGCGCGCAGGTCGAGGCCCGGGGCCTTCTCCACGAGGTCGGCCAGATCCTGGGCCCGGTCCATGCAGGCGTCGACGAGCGCGCCGAGACCGGAGCGGCCGAGGGCGCGGAGGGTGACGGCGACCTTGAGGACGTCGGGGCGGCGGGTGGTCCGGAGGGAGCGGCCGAGGAGGTCCGGGAGGCCGGCCTCGGTGTCGTCGTCGGCGTTGAGGTAGTCGGCGGTGTGGCCGAGGACGGCGAGGTCGGCGGCGTCGCGTACGGCGAGGAGTCCGGCGGCGGCCGGCTGCCAGCCGAGTTTGTGCAGGTCGAGGGTGACGGTACGGGCCCGGTCGAGGCCGTCGAGGAGCCGGCGGTGGGTCGGGCTGAGGAGGACGGGGCCTCCGTAGGCGGCGTCCACGTGGAGTTCGGCGCCGTGGGCCGCGGCGACGTCGGCGAGCTCCGGGAGCGGGTCGACGATGCCCTCGTCGGTGGTTCCGGCGGTGGCGACGACGAGGACGGGGCCGGTGAGGGGGGCCAGGGCCGCTTCCAGGGCCGCTGGGTCGACCGTGCCGCGGGGGGTGGGCACCACGACGGGCTCGGGGAGACCGAGGAGCCACGCGGCGCGGTGGAAGGAGTGGTGGGCGTTGGCGCCGACGACGGTACGGACGGCGCCGTGGCGCTCCCTGGCGAGCAGCAGGGCCAGCTGGTTGGACTCCGTACCGCCGGTGGTGACGAGGGCGTCGGGGCCGGGGGCGGCCGGGTAGACCTCGGCGGCGAGCACGGCGGTGACGAGGGCTTCGAGGACGGAGGCGGCGGGCGCCTGGTCCCAGGAGTCCATCGACGGGTTGAGCGCGGAGGCGGCCAGGTCGGCGGCGGCGGCGAGCGCGAGGGGCGGGGTGTGGAGGTGGGCGGCGCAGAGGGGGTGCGCGGGGTCGGCGGCGCCGGCGGCGAGCGCGGTCACGAGCGTGCGGATGGCCTCGTGGGGGCCGGTGCCGGTCTCGGGGAGTACGGCCCCGAGGGCCCCCACCCGCGCCGCCACGGCCGCCGGACCGCCGGCCGGCAGGGGGCCGCGCCGCTCCTCCGCGCCGGTACGGAGGGCGTCGAGGACGGCGTCCAGGAGGGGGCGGAGGGCGGTGGAGTCGGCGGCGAGGGGTGGGGGTGCGGCACACATGGACGACAGCGTGCCGGGGGTTGTCGGGGTTTGTCCGAGGAGTCGTCCCTTGTGACCCGAACGGGGGACACGGACCTGGCGCCCCGACCCGCATGGACCTGCACCCTGCTGGGCGGCGCCTACCCGTGCTGGGCCGCGCCCCCGCCCCTCGTGCGAGGCCGCACCCCGCCCGTGTGGGCAATCGTCCCGCAGGGCGGGACGCATGCCCACAACGGGGTGGGTGGGTGTGCAGCTCGCGTCCGGCCCGCGACGGGGGGTGGGCAGCTCGCGGCCAGCCCGCAACGGGGGTGAGTGGGCAGCCTCCCGGCCCGCCCGCAACGGGGGATGGGCAGCTCGCGGCCAGCCCGCAACAGGGGGAGCTCGCGTCCAACCCGCGACGGGGGTGGGTGGGCAGACTCGCGGCCGGCCCGCAGCGGGTGGGCCGCGAGGCTGCTCGACCCCGTCGCGGGGTGGGCAGCCTCGTGTTCAGCCCGCGTGGGGGGTGGGTGCAGCGGTCGGGTCAGGACTCGCGGACCGTCAGGGCGCGGCGCAGGTCGTCCAGTTGGTCGACGAGCTTGCGGTGGAGGGCCGGGATCATGGTGTCGGCGGCGAGGTGGGACTCGCCGAGGGCCAGGGCGTCGGCGTCGATCGCGTACGCGGGGAAGGCGTAGCGGCCGGCGGCCTCGGCCATCGCGGCGCCGCGCCGGTCGCCGAGGGCGGTGGCGGCGGCGTAGAAGCGGGACACGTAGTCCCGTACGAGCTCGGCCTGTTCGGGCTGCCAGAAGCCGCGGGCGGTGGCGGTGAAGAGGTAGTTGGACAGGTCGTCCGTGTCGAAGAGGGCCGACCAGGCGGCCTCCTTCGCCGCCGGGTCCGGGAGGGCGGCCCGGCAGAGGGCCGCGCCCTCCTGGCCGGTGGCGCTCGGGTCGCGCTCCAGCTCGGCGGCGATCACCGTCTCGTCGGTGGCGCCGAGGACGGCGAGGCGGGCGAGGATCCGCCAGCGCAGCTCGGGGTCGAGCTCGGGGCCGCCGTGGACGGTGCCCTCCTCCAGCCAGGAGGCGAGCTTCTCGGGGGTGGTGGCGCTGTCGACGAAGGTGCGCACGGCCGTGAGGCGCAGGCCCGGGGCCTCGCCGTCCTCGGTGCGGCGCAGCAGGGCGCGGGCGATCTCGCCGATCGTCGCGAGAGCGGCGGGGCGCTCGTCCTCGGAGACGTACCGGTCGGCGATCTGGGTGCGGGCGAAGCCCAGGACGCCCTGGACGAGGGAGAGTTCGGTCTCCTGCGGGAGGTGCGTGCGGGCGGCCTCCAGGTAGGCGGCCGGTGCCAGCTCTCCGTCGCGGACCATGTCGCGCAGGCTGTTCCAGACGACGGCGCGGGTGACCGGGTCGGGGATGGCGGAGAGCGCCTTCAGGACGGTCGCCCCGGAGGTCTCGTCGAAGCGCACCTTGGCGTAGGTGAGGTCGCCTTCGTTGAGGACGACGAGCGCCGGGCGCGGGCCGTTCAGTTCGAGCGGCGCCTCCTGCGGGACGTCGATCTCGCGCCGCTCCCGCAGGACCAAGGCGTCGAGGGCGTCCCGGTCGTACACGCCGACGTCGACGCGGTGCGGGCGGCTGCCCTGGCGGTCGACGGTGAGGGACCAGCGGCTGCCCTCGCCGTCGAGGCGCGGGGTGAGCGTGTCGACGCCCGTGGTGCGCAGCCACTGCTCGGCCCAGCCGTGGACGTCGCGGTCGGTGGCGGCGGCGAGGTTGTCGATGAAGTCGGCGAGGGTGGCGTTGCCGAACTTGTGGCGCTTGAAGTGGATGTTGATGCCGGCGAGGAAGTCCTTCTCGCCGAGCCAGGCGACGAGCTGGCGCAGGGCGGAGGCACCCTTGGCGTAGGAGATGCCGTCGAAGTTGAGGAGCGCGGAGGCGGTGTCGGGGACGGCCTCCGGGTCCGGGGCGACGGGGTGGGTGGAGGGCCGCTGGTCGGCCTCGTACCCCCAGGCCTTCCTGGTGACGCCGAAGTCGACCCAGGTGTCGGGGAAGAGGTCGGCGCAGGCTTCGTTGACGGTCTGGTAGCCCATGTACTCGGCAAAGGACTCGTTCAGCCAGATGTCGTCCCACCAGCGCAGGGTGACGAGGTCGCCGAACCACATGTGGGCCATCTCGTGGGCGATGACCATGGCGCGGGTCTGCCGCTCGGTGACGGTGACGGCGGAGCGGAAGACGAACTCGTCGCGGAAGGTGACGAGTCCGGGGTTCTCCATGGCGCCCGCGTTGAACTCGGGGACGAAGGCCTGGTCGTACGAGTCGAAGGGGTAGGGCTCGTCGAACTTCTCGTGGAAGCGGTCGTAGCAGGCCTTGGTGACGGCGAGGATCTCGTCGGCGTCGGCGTCGAGGTGGGGCGCGAGGGAGCGGCGGCAGTGGATGCCGAAGGGGAGCCCGGCGTGCTCGGTGCGGACGGAGTGCCAGGGGCCGGCGGCGACGCAGACGAAGTAGGTGGAGAGCAGCGGGGTGGTGGCCGCCTTCCAGCGTCCGTCGGGCTGCTGCTCGGTGATGCCGTTGGCGAGGACGGTCCAGCCCTCGGGGGCCGTGACGGTCACGTCGAAGACGGCCTTCAGGTCGGGCTGGTCGAAGGCGGCGAAGACGCGCTGGACGTCCTCCATGAAGAGCTGCGTGTAGACGTACGACTCGCCGTCGGTGGGGTCCGTGAAGCGGTGCATGCCCTCGCCCGTGCGGGAGTACCGCATGGTCGTGGTCACGGTCAGCTCGTGCTCGCCCTCGGTGAGGGTGAGCGGGAGCCGGTTGCCGGTGAGGGCGGCGGGGTCGAGGGCCTCTCCGTCGAGGGTGGCGGAGTGGAGGGTCTCGGGCTTGAGCTCGACGAAGGTGTCCCCGGCGGCGCGGGCGGTGAACCGGACGGTGCTGGTGGAGTCGAAGGTCTCGGCGCCGGTGGTGAGGTCGAGGTCCACCAGGTAGTGGTGGACGTCGAGGAGCTGGGCACGGGTCTGCGCTTCGTCGCGCGTCAGTACGGACATGGGCCCTATGCTGCCCGATGCCTCCGGCCTGCGGCAGGGGTGGTGGGAAGAACCCGTGCTCGGGCCGGTCCGGAGCTCGGGCCAGGCCGGAGCTCGCACCGGTCCGGAGCTCAGGCCAGGCCGGAGCCGTTCAGGTGGGCGAAGGCGGCCGTGATGCGGGGGCGGTCGTAGCCGGTGGGGCCGGCCGCGCCGCTGGAGAGCAGGGTGTGGAGGAGGAGCCGGGCCTTGGCGGGGTCGAGGGGGCCGGCCGGGATCAGTCCGTGGTGCAGCAGGTCGTACTCCGAGCCGGGGCCGCGGTAGGTGTGCGAGAGGGTCGCTCCGCCGCCCGTACGGGAGGCGAGGACGACCGGGATGCGGCGGGCGAGTTCGGCGAGCGGTTCGACGAACCAGGTGGGGACGTGGCCGGCGCCGAAGGCGGCGACGACGAGGCCCTGGTAGCGGTGGTCGATGGCTTCGAGGAGTTCGCCCCGGTCGCCCATGGAGAGCGTCAGGAGGGCGACCTTGACCTCGGGGTCGAACGTCAGCTGGCAGAGCGCAGCGGGGACGGCGGGGCGGAGCAGGATCCGGGGCTCGCCCTCGACGACGGTGCCGACCGGTCCCGCGCCCGGCGAGGCGAAGGTGGCGATCGAGGTCGTGTGGGTCTTGCGGGCGAGGCGGGCGGCGTGGATCTCGTCGGCGAGGACGACGAGGACGCCGAGGTTCCGGCAGGCGGGGTCCGCGGCGACGGCGATGGCGGCGGCGAGGTTGGCGGGGCCGTCGGCGCCGGGCAGGTCGGGGCGGCGCATGGCGCCGGTGACGGCGATCGGCTGCTCGGTGGTGCAGAGCAGGTCGAGGAGGAAGGCGGTCTCCTCCAGGGTGTCGGTGCCCTGGACGACGACCACGCCCGAGCCGTCGGCGACGGTGGCCCGGACCTCGGCGGCGAGCGCGGCGAGATCCTCGTGGGTGAGGGAGGAGCTGGGGACGCGCCGGAAGTCGCGGAGGACGACGTCCTCGGGCGCGCCGAGCCCGGCCAGGACCTCCTGACCGGTCATGCGGGCCGCGTCACCGCCTCGCGCGGAGATCGTCCCTCCGAGGGTGAAGACCGTGACGCGGGCCATCAGCGTGCTCCGTCCGCAATCGTCTCGTGGTGGCGGATGACCTCCGCGATGATGAAGTTCAGGAGCTTCTCCGCGAAGGCCGGGTCCAGTCTCGCGCTCTCGGCCAGTTCGCGCAGCCGGGCGATCTGGCGGGACTCGCGGGCGGGGTCGGCGGGCGGCAGCTTGTGCTCGGCCTTGAGGACGCCGACCTGCTGGGTGCACTTGAAGCGCTCGGCCAGCATGTACACGACCGCGGCGTCGATGTTGTCGATGCTCTCGCGGAGCCGGGTCAGTTCGGCCCGTACGGAGTCGTCGACCGGGCGGGGCAGGGTGGAGTCACTCATGATCTGCGAGCTTAGACGGATCTGGGCTGGATCGTGGGCGGGTGTTCGGGATCCGGAACGCTGTTGCTCCAGCCGCCGTGGACGGAGCGCCCCTGCTGCTCGCGGAAGCGGATGGGCGCGGTGCCGACCCGGCGGGTGAAGAGCCGGGAGAAGTAGGCGGGGTCGTCGTAGCCGACGCGGCGGGCGACGGCCGCGACGGGGAGCTCGGTGGCTGCGAGGAGTTCCTTGGCGCGGCCGAGGCGGACGGTGAGCAGGTAGTCCTTGGGGCTGCAGCCGGCGGCGCGGCGGACGGCGGTGCGCAGTTCGGCGGCGGTCATGCCGTGCCGGGCGGCGTGTTCGGCGACGGAGAGCGGCTGGAAGGCGTCGCGGGCGAGGGCGGCGAGGACGGGGTCGCCGTCGGCGTTGGTGTCGGCGCGGGCGCGGCGCAGGGCGACGAGGAGTTCGTGGACGGCGGCGCCGGTCTCGACCTCCAGGAGGGGGTTGCCCGGGCGGGCGGCGCGGGCGATGCGGCTGATGGCGGCGCGGGCGGGTGCGGCGTCGGAGAGGGGGACGACGGGCCGGTCGGGCTCGATGTAGCCGAGCTCGGTGTACGTGGCGGTGGCCGGTCCCGAGAAGTCGACGAAGGCCTCGTCCCAGCCGGTGCCGGCGTCGGCGGCGTAGTGGTGGGGGGTGCCGGGGGTGAGCCAGATGAGGGCGGGGGCGGTGACGGTGGTGCGGCGCCCGTCGGCGCCCAGGTACCAGCCGCTGCCCGCGGAGACGACGACGGCGACGTGGTGGTCGAGGGTGCGGGGGCCGACGGTGGGCAGGGTGCCGTGCTGGAGCCCGACGCCGAGGCAGACGAGGCCGAGGCGGTGGTGGACGGGGCTGGGCGTGAAGTAGCGCATCCAGGTGTGGTACATGCGGCTTTCCTTCCCCGGGGCCCGGTCCACCGGCCCTCCCTAACGTCCAAACTGCGACGATCTTTGTCCATGGACCCGTCCGCCGCCAGAGGGTGAGGGTGAGGCCATGAGCACGTTCGCTGTGGGTGACGAGGACTTTCTGCTCGACGGGCGGCCGGTGCGCCTCCTCTCGGGGGCGCTGCACTACTTCCGTGTGCACGAGGAGCAGTGGGAGCACCGGCTCGGGATGCTGCGCGCGATGGGCCTCGACTGTGTCGAGACGTACGTCCCCTGGAATCTGTACGCGCCGGGGCCCGGCCGGTACGGGGACGTGGAGGCGCTCGGCCGGTTCCTGGACGCGGTGGAGCGGGCCGGGATGCTCGCGATCGTGCGCCCGGGTCCGTACATCTGCGCCGAGTGGGAGAACGGCGGGCTTCCGCACTGGCTGACGGGGCCGCTCGGGCGGCGCGTGCGGACCCTCGATCCGGAATTCCTCGCGGCGGTGGAGACCTGGTTCCGGCGGCTGCTCCCGCAGGTGGTGGAGCGGCAGGTCGACCGGGGCGGCCCGGTGGTCCTGGTGCAGGTGGAGAACGAGTACGGGAGTTACGGCAGCGACCGGGGCTATCTGGAGTGGCTGGAGAAGCTGCTGCGGGAGTGCGGGGTGAGCGTGCCGCTCTTCACCTCGGACGGGCCGGAGGACCACATGCTGACGGGTGGTTCGGTGCCGGGGGTCCTCGCGACGGCGAACTTCGGCTCGGGGGCGCGGGAGGGCTTCGCGGTGCTGCGGCGCCATCAGCCCTCGGGGCCGTTGATGTGCATGGAGTTCTGGTGCGGCTGGTTCGACCACTGGGGCACGGAGCACGCGGTGCGGGACGCGGCGGACGCGGCGGCGGCGCTGCGGGAGATCCTGGAGTGCGGGGCGTCGGTCAATGTGTACATGGCGCACGGCGGGACCAACTTCGGCGGCTGGGCGGGGGCCAACCGGACGGGTGACCTGCACGACGGGGCGCTGCGGCCGACGGTGACCTCGTACGACTACGACGCGCCGGTGGACGAGGCGGGGCGGCCGACGGAGAAGTTCTGGCGCTTCCGCGAGGTGCTCGCGGAGTACGCGGAGGGGCCGCTGCTCGAGCTCCCCGCGCCGCCGGCCCGGCTCGCGGCCCCGGTGCGGGGCGTCCTCGGCGAGTGGGCGCCGCTCGGCGAGGTCCTGGAGGTGCTCGGCGACGAGGAGTCGCGCGCGCCGATGCCGCCGACCTTCGAGGAGCTGGGTGTGGATCGGGGCCTGGTCCGCTACCGGGTGGAGGTCCTGGGACCCCGGCAGCCGTACCCGCTGGGGGTGACGGGGCTGCGGGACCGGGCGACGGTGTACGTCGACGGGGTCCTGGCGGGGGTCCTGGACGCAGCGGACGGCGAGGACGTGACGCTCGCCGAGCCGGTGGCGGGGCCGGCCGCGGTGGACCTGTGGGTGGAGTCGCTGGGGCGGGTCAACTACGGGCCGCGGCTCGCGGAGTCCAAGGGGATCACGGGCGGGGTGCGGCACGAGCGGCAGTACCTGCACGGGTTCCGGGCTCAGGGCCTGCGGCTTGACGCCTTCGAGGCGGACGCGGTGGCGAAGGTGCCGTTCGGGCCGGTGGCCGCGGAGGCGGGACCCGGGCTGTACCGGGCGGTGGTGGTGGTCGCGGGCGCGGGGGACGCGTGGCTGCGGCTGCCGGGCGGGGTGCGCGGCTTCGTCTGGGTGAACGGCTTCTGCCTGGGCCGGTACTGGAACGCCGGCCCGCAGGAGTCGCTGTTCCTGCCGGGGCCGGTGCTGCGGGAGGGCGCCAACGAGGTGTGGGTGCTCGAGCTGGAGGGCGGGACGGGGACGGATGTCGTCCTCGATGTCCTCTGAGTTCGCACGGTAAGGAAGGGCATCACGCGCGTGAAGGTGCCCCGGAGCCGAGGCCGCTCCGGGGCACCCGTTCACAGGACGCCGTTACAGCGTGGCCGCGGCCGACTTGATCGCGGCGGCGAAGGTCGAGACCTCCGTGTAGACGCCGGGGTAGCCGGCCCGGGCGCAGCCCTCGCCCCAGCTCACGATGCCGACCTGGATCCAGGCGCCGGCGTTGTCCTTGCGGAACATCGGGCCGCCGGAGTCGCCCTGGCAGGTGTCGACCCCGCCCTGGCTGTAGCCGGCACAGATCTCCTCGGCGGGGACGAGGTCGCTGCCGTACGAGCTCTGGCAGGAGGCGTCCGAGACGAAGGGCACGTTCGCCTTGAGCAGGTAGCGCTGCTGGCTTCCGCCCTCACGGGCGGCGCCCCAGCCGGCCACGGTGAAGGTGCCGCTGTTGTACGCGGTGGTCTCGGCGATCTTCAGGGTGGGCAGCGAGGTGATCGGGCTGGCGAGCTTGATCAGCGCCCAGTCCTTGCCCTTGCCGTTGTAGCCCGGGGCTTGGAGGACCTTGGTGGACTTGACCTTGATCGCGCTGCTGCTCTGGAGGTCCACGACACCGGCGGTGGCGGTGATGCTCGTGTTGTTGCCGGAGCCGCTGACGCAGTGGGCGGCGGTGAGGACGACCTGGGGAGTGATCAGCGAGCCGCCGCAGCCCATCGAGAGCCTGACCATCCAGGGGAACTCGCCCTGGGCGGCGCGCACGCCGCCGACGACGGGCGCCGGGGCGGCGGAGGCGGTGGTGGGCTGGAGGCTGACGGCGGCGAGGACGACGGCGCCGGCGGCGGCCAGTTTCTGGAGGGCGCTGACCAGTCGGTTCTTCTTCACGCGTGCTCCTTTTTCCATGGGGGGTTGTGCTCGACGGGAATGACATGCGCCCGTCAAGCCATGTCCGGATTATGGACAGCGCTCAACTGCCGCCACAAGAAAGCCTTTTCGGCCAGAACCGGTGGAGGGACCGTACAGTGGACGGGAGGGGGGATCCGGTATGCCGAACCGTGAGGGGGCCGACCGTGTCGGCCACGGCTTCCCGCACCGCGCCGCGGTCCGGGATTCGCTCACCGCGCTCTACAAGCGCCTCTCCCCCGACGGTGTGCAGCGGTTTCCGGCGAGCGTGCCGGCCGCCGACATGGCCATCGGCGACGACGAGGACCTCCATCTGGGCACCCAGCGGGTGGCCCGCGCCCTCGTCCACCACCTACGGCTGCCCGACGCCCGCATCGTGGCGAGTTTCCGTCCCATGGAGCACGCGGCGACCGTCGAACTCGCCGCAGGACCCGAGTACTTCGTCGAACTCAACGACCGCTTCCGGACCCGCCGCCGGGACATCGGCGCGGCCCTCGCGCACGAGATCACCCACGTCCTGCTGCACCGGCTCGGGCTCGGCTTCCCCGGCACCCCGGAGAACGAGATCCTCACCGACGTCGTGACCACCTATCTGGGAGCGGGCTGGCTGCTCCTCGACGCGTACCGCCAGGACGGGGTCGAGAGCCAGAAGCTCGGCTATCTGACCCCGGAGGAGTTCGGCTACGTCCTCGCCAAGCGGGCCGAGCTCTTCGGGGAGGACCCCTCACCGTGGTTCACCAGCGCGGTGGCGTACGAGGCGTGGGTACGCGGCCGGGCCGAGGCGGAGCGGGAGCGGCGGCAGCCGCCGCTCGCCGGGGCGGGGTGGGCGGAGCGGCGGCGGTACGGCAGGGAGCGGCGCCAGGGCCGGGCGGCGGCCGGCGCCCCGTACGTCTTCGACGGCGGGACCCCGGCGACCGGCGTCTCCTTCGCCTGCCCGGTCTGCCTCCAGCGGCTGCGCGTCCCGGCGGGGCGGACCACCCTGCGGGCGCGGTGCGGGGTGTGCGGCTCGGTCCTGGAGTGCGCGTCCTGACCCGAGCACCGCGATGCGGCGGCGCACGGACCTGCCGCCGTACGGGGAATGGATTTGCGCCATGTGCGGACGGCGCGTCAGGGTCGGCGCATGAGTACGTTGTTCGACGCCATCCGAGCCGGGGACGAGAACGGGGCCGTACGGGCCCTGCGGAGCGGGGCGGACCCCGAGGGCCTGGAGGACGGGGAGACCGCGCTGTACCGCGCGGCCGTGGGCGACGAGGCCGGGATCGTCCGGGTGCTGCTCGCCGCCGGGGCCGATCCGGGGCGGCGCAGCGGCGAGGAGGAGAGCGACCTGCCGCTGTGCGGGGCGGCCTGCGGCGGGCACGCCGAGGTCGTCAGGGCACTGCTCGCGGGCGGCGCGCAGGCGGACCAGGAGGAGGAGTTCGGCTTCACGGCGCTCGCCTGGGCGCTCCGACTCGGGCACGCCGACACGGCGCGGGTCCTGCTCGAACACGGGGCCGACCCCGACCGGCCGGGACCCGACGGGTTCCTCCCGCTCGCCGCCGCCGCCCGGCGCGGCTCCGCCGCCTGCGTACGGGCGCTGCTCGACCACGGGGCGGCGGCGCCGGAGGCCGCGCTGCGGGAGGCGCGGCGGTGGATCGGCGCGGACATCGCGGCCGAGCTGCGGCGCGGGCTCGTCGCGGGGAACGACGGCGGGCAGACGTACGAGGCGGTCGTCCGCCGGGTCCGGGAGGACGGCGGGGTGACGGTCGTCGTCGAGCTGCTGCGGGAGGACGGCGCGCCCACGCGCGGCGACGAGCGGCAGACCGGTCACGCGGCGATCGCCACGCTCCTGGAGGCGGCGATCGGACTGCGCACCCCGCACGAGGAGCTCGCGTCGCGGGCGCTGCGCTGCGGGGACCCGGAGCTCGACGCCTGGACGACGGCGGTGGCCGAACTGGCCGGCCGGGCCGACGAGGAGACCTTCGTGGCGGCGGCGGGCTGGTGCGCCTACCGCGATCCGCTGCGCCGGGCGCTCGGCGCGCGGGTGCTCGGCGCGCTGCCGGGCTTCGCGGCGAGTGCGCTGCCGGTGCTGCGGCGGCTGGCCGCGGAGGCCGTGCCCACGGCGCGGGAGCCCCTGCTGTCGACGGTGATCGCGCTCGGGGAGTGCGGGGATCCGGAGGCCGTACCGGAGCTGCTCGCGGCGGCCGGGCATCCCGAGGCGGCGGTGCGGCGGGCGGTCGCGGGAGCGCTGGCCGGGATCGTCCCGGCGGGGCACACCGAGGCCCTCGGGGTGCTCCTGGCGCTGAGCCGGGACGGCGACGCCCGGGTGCGGGACTGGGCGACGCTCGCCCTCGCCGAGCTGCCCGACGACACCCCTCTCGTACGGGAGGGGCTCGCGGAGCGGCTCGGCGACGACGATCCGGAGACGGCTGCGGAGGCGGCGCGCGGCCTGGCGATCCGTCAGGATCCGCGGTCCGTCGACGCGTTGGCGGCGGTCCTGGCGGACGGCGACCCGGACGGCGCGGCCCGTGAGACGGCGCTCGCCGCCCTCGAACACGTCCGGGACGCCCGGGTCAGGACCCGCCTGGAGTGGACGACCCCGCGCCGCGGCTGACGCATGCCCGCCACCGCTTCGGCGGTCGCGTCAGCAGTCGTGGTCGATCAGGTCGAACGTGGCGTAGTGGTCGGCCGTGTAGTAGTCCTCCTGGACCGCGTTTCCGGTCACGATCCGGCGGGCGCCGCGGGTGGAGACGCCCGGGGTCTTGACCGTGTACTCGTGGTAGTAGCCCAGCGAGTGGGACGGCAGGATCCCCTCCCGGTTCTGGAAGACGGCGCCGTCCTGGCGGTACGGGAACGGGCCGCCCGCGTCGATCAGCCTGAGGGTGTCGTGGGCCTGGGAGGGCAGGTCGGAGTAGCAGATGTCCCCGACGGCCGCGGCGCGCAGGGACGCGACGGCGACGGTGGCAGGGGTGAGGTCCGGCGCGGCGGTGGCGGGGGCGCCGAGGAGGAGGGAGGAGAGGAGGGCAGTGGCGACACCGCCGGCGAGGGTGAATCGAGGGGGGATTCGCATGGCTGGATGATGACGCGCGTAGACCGGCCACCGGAAGGCCAACACCCTTCAATTCCCCGGACGTTCACCGCGCATCACGACTCGTGCGGATGTCGTGGACGACGTTTCGGCGATCACTGACAGGACCCTCCCGTCCGGACGCGGCGGCTGCTACCTTCCTCCCCAGTCGCCTAACAAACGTTTGGTGGGCCCGTCCGCCCGTCAGCCCGTACGTCCACGAGGGAGTCCGGCATGCCCCTGTCCCGACGCGCGCTGCTCACCACCACCGGCGCCACCGCCCTGTTCGCGGCCCTGCCGACGAACGCCCGGGCGCACGCCCGTCCCACCTCACCCCGCACCACCATCCGGCAGATCCCGCTCCAGGGCGCGGTCAACGTCCGTGACCTCGGTGGATACCGCACCTACGACGGCGGCCGGGTCCGTCACGGCCTCGCCTACCGCGGCGACCACCTCGGGAAGCTCACCGCCGCCGACATCGCCACGCTCGCCGGGCTCGGCCTCGGCACGGTCGTCGACCTGCGGATCCCGCTGGAGGTCGGTTACGACGGCGCCGACCGGCTGCCGACCGGTGTCGTCCCGGTCGCCCGGCCCATCACCGACAACGGTCTCTTCGGGCGGCTCATGGCCGCGATCGGCTCCCGCGACCCGGTGCGGCAGGAGGAGATGCTCGGCGGCGGGCGGGCCGCCGCCTTCATGAACGACGTCTACCGGACGTTCGTCACCGAGCCCGCGAACCGGGCCGCCTTCGCCGAGAACCTGCGGGACCTGGGCGACCCCGCCCGGGGGCCGCTGCTCTTCCACTGCACCTCGGGCAAGGACCGCACCGGCTGGACCGGCTACCTCCTGCTGACCCTGCTGGGCGTACCGACGGCGACGGCCCGCGCCGACTACCTGGCCTCGAACACCTTCCGCGCCGCCTACGACGCCCAGGTGCGCGAGGGACTCCGGCAGGGCGGGTTCATGCAGAACCCGGACCTGATCGTGCCGCTCCAGGAGGTGCGTCCGGAGTATCTCGACACCGCCCTCGACCAGGTCCGGGCCTCGTACGGAAGCCTGCTCCGTTACTGCTCCGTCGGCCTCGGCCTGGAGTTCCGCGAGGTGCTGGCGCTGCGGGAACGGCTCGTGCTCGGCGCCTGACGCCCGCCGCGGCCGGCCCCGGCGGCGCTGCCGCGCCCGGCGCCCGCACCGGAGCCGGAGCCCCGGCCCGTGCCGGAGCCGCGCGCCGCACCGGCCGCGGCACGGCCCGTGCCGCCCGCGGAGCGACCGGAGCCGCCCGCGGAACCGGATCCACGGCCCGTGGACGTACCGGAGCCGGAGGAGCGCCCCGAGCCCAACGCCGTCGACGGGGCCGTGGTCGTCCCGCCGCCACCGGCGGACGCGGGACGGCGACGACGGCCTCGGCCGGCGCCGGTGCCACCGGCTCCCGCCGCCTTGCGCGGCGGGGTCGGCTGCGGCGTCTCGATGACGATCGGGACGCCGGAGGGCTCCTTGGCGCCGGTCAGGTCGGTGAGGTGCTGGTCGCTGGACTTGATCTGCGCCGTGCGCGGGCTGATCCCGGCGTTCGACATCAGCCGGCCCATGTCCCGCTTCTGCTCGGGCAGGACCAGGGTGAAGACGCTGCCGGACTCGCCGGCGCGGGCGGTGCGGCCGCCGCGGTGCAGGTAGTCCTTGTGGTCCATCGGCGGGTCGACGTTCACGACCATGTCGAGGTCGTCGACGTGGATGCCGCGGGCCGCCACGTTCGTCGCGACGAGCGTGGTGACCTGGCCGGTCTTGAACTGGTCCAGGGTCCGGTTCCGCTGCGGCTGCGAGCGCCCGCCGTGCAGGCCGGAGGCCCGTACGCCGTTGGCGAGGAGCCGCTTGACCAGCCGGTCCACGGACCGCTTGGTGTCGAGGAAGAGGATCGTCCGGCCGTCGCGGGCCGCGATCTTCAGCGTGACGGCCTTCTTGTCGGTCTCGTCCATCACGTACAGGACGTGGTGCTCCATGGTGGTCACCGCGCCGGCCGACGGGTCGACCGAGTGCACGACCGGGTCGTCCAGGAACATCTTGACGAGCTTGTCGATGTTCCGGTCGAGCGTGGCCGAGAAGAGCAGCCGCTGACCGCCCGGCTCGACCTGCTTGAGCAGCTTGGTGACCTGCGGCAGGAAGCCCATGTCGGCCATCTGGTCGGCCTCGTCGAGGACGGTGACGGCGACCCGGTCGAGACGGCAGTCGCCGCGGTCGATGAGGTCCATGAGCCGGCCGGGCGTGGCGATGAGGACCTCGGCGCCGCGCCGCAGCGCGGAGGACTGCCGGGAGATCGACATGCCGCCGACGACCGTGGTGATCCGCAGGCGCAGGGCGCCGGCGTACGGGGTGAGGGCGTCCGTGACCTGCTGCGCGAGCTCGCGGGTGGGCACCAGGACCAGCGCGAGGGGCGCGGTCGGCTCGGCGCGGCGGCCGGCGGTGCGGGCGAGGAGCGCGAGGCCGAAGGCGAGGGTCTTGCCGGAACCGGTACGGCCCCGGCCGAGGACGTCGCGCCCGGCGAGCGAGTTCGGGAGGGTCGCGGCCTGGATCGGGAACGGCTCCGTCACGCCCTGCTCGCCCAGAATCCGCAGGAGGCCCTCGGGCATGTCCAGGTCGGCGAAGGAGGCCACCGCGGGGAGCGCGGGCGTCACCGTCTCCGGCGGGGTGAACTCGCTCGGCGGCGGGGGCGCGGTGGGACGACGGCCACCACGGGAGGCCTTCGGCTGCGACGTGGACTTCGCCTGGGCGGTGCGGGGGCTGCGCTTGAAGGGGCGTTCGGAGCGGGTCATGCGTGCCTTCCTGGCCGGTGCTCGCGGCACAGCCGGGGCCCGCACCTGCGAGATGCGGGCCCCGGCTGTTCTACCCGGAACACGCGAACGGGCCCCGGCTGTTTCGACCGGAACACGCGATACGCACTCCGGATGTCTCTACCGGAACAATAGTGCGCCTCAGGACCTTCCCGCCCCGCCCGACCGATGCCCGGACGGATCAGACCAGGCCCGGACGCCCCGACGTGGGCGACTTCACAGCCGTTCGGTGATCGCCGGGCGTCCGTGTCGTCGTTCAGGGGCGTACGGCGACCCCGTCGAGGACCATCGTGAGGTACTGGCGGGCGATCTCCTCCGGGCTGTGCTGCCCGCCGGGCCGGTACCAGGACGCGGCGACCCAGACGGTGTCGCGCACGAAGCGGTAGGTGAGGCGGACGTCGAGATCCGCCCGGAACACCCCGGCCGCGACCCCGCGCTCCAGCGTGCCGAGCCAGGCCTTCTCGAACCTCTCCTGCGAGTCCACGAGGTAGTGGAAGCGGGGCAGGTCGGTGAGGTGCCGGGACTCCTTCTGGTAGATGGCGACGGCGGCGCGGTGCCGGTCGATCTCCCGGAAGGACTCGGTGACCAGGGCTTCGATGGTCTCGCGGGGCCCGAGTCCGGCCTCGAGGACGGCGTCGTACCCCTCCCACAGCTCGTTCAGGAAGCTGGAGAGGATCTCGTCGAGCATCGACTCCTTGGAGTCGAAGTGGTAGTAGAGGCTGCCGGCGAGCATGCCGGCGGCGTCCGCGATCTTGCGCACGGTGGTGGCGTTGTACCCCTGGGCGGCGAACACCTCGGCCGCCGTGTCGAGGAGCTCACGGCGGCGCTCGGGCCCGGCACTCACCTGGGTCTTCTTCTTGCTGACAGTGTTCGGCACCCGTCCATTCTGGCCCCCGGCGGGTGCCTCAGGACTCCCCGCGCGGCGGGCTGTCGTCATTGCCGCGCCGGATCGTCCGCGCCGGACGCCCCGGGGCCCAGGTGCGCAGGACCAGCTCCTCGCCGTCCACCCGGATCCGTACGACCTCGGTGGGCTCCACCCGGAAGAGGTGGAAGGGCAGCGGCGCGCCCGCGGCGGCCGCGTACCGGTCGACGGTCTCCGGGTCGGTGATCTCGACCGCGCGCCCGGAGACGCGGACGTCCCCGCCGCCCATGTCGGTGCCCGAGCCGGGGTTGGCGAGCAGCGCGAAGCGCGGGTCGCGGAGCAGGTCGAGGGCCTTGCGGGAGTTCGGCATCATGCCGAGCCAGAGCTCGCCGAAGCGGAAGTCCGCCTCGATGCCGCTCAGCCGGGGCGAGCCGTCCTTCCGTACGGTGGCGAGCGCGTGGTGCGTGTACTGCCCGAAGCGCTCGCGCACGGCGGCGGCCAGCTCGGGTTCGGCGGCCTCGAAGGCCGACCAGGTGGTTCCGGTGTCTCCCATGACTCCAGGAAACACCGGATACCCGACAGCTTCTGTCCGGATTACTCCGAACATTCCTGCCTTCTCAAAAGGTCTTCCGGCTTCTCAGGAGGAGGCGCGCTCCGCCGCGCTGCGCTCGACGCAGAACTCGTTGCCCTCCGGGTCGGCGAGGGTCGCCCAGCCGGTCCCGTCGGCGTTCCGCCGGTCGTCGAGCAGGGTGGCGCCGAAGGTGAGCAGTCGCTTGATCTCCTCGTCGCGGGTGCGGTCCTGCGGCTGGAGGTCGAGGTGGACCCGGTTCTTCCCCGACTTGCCCTCGGGGACCTGGATGAAGAGGAGGCTCACGCCGGCCGACTCGACGACGGCCTCGGGGTCGCCGGGAAAGTCGTCGGCGCCGAGCTCCCCGTCCAGCGCCATGGCCCAGAAGCTCGCCAGGCCGTGGGCGTCGGCGCAGTCGATGGTCACGTGTCGTACGAGAGAAGTCATGGCGTCATGATTGCCCGGGCGCCGCGGAGTCGGCCACCCGAATATCCATCGCCCGGCCGGGGGCGGCGAGTTGCCTGCCCTCGGTGTCCGCGACGAGCGCCGCGAGGGAGGACCGGGTGTCCTGGAGGTCGTGGATCTGCTCGTCGATGGCGTCGAGCCGGGCGACGAGCATCGGACTGAGGCAGGGTTCGATCTCCGCCTCGCTGCCGCACACGCAGTCCAGGACCTCGGCGATGCCCCTCGTCGGCAGTCCGGCGCCGAGCAGGGCCCGGATGCGGCGGACGACGGCGGGGGCGTCGGGGCCGTACACCCGCTGCCCGCCCGGGGTCCGCTCCGAGGAGAGGAGGCCCTGCTCCTCGTAATAGCGGAGGAGCCGGACGCCGACCCCGGTCTCGCGCGACAGCTCACCGATCTTCACTGTGACCCCCCTCACATCGACCCGTTCCCGCTTGAAGCTGACACCGGTGTGAGCTCCTACGGTTCCGGACATGACGAACGACACGAACACCACCCCGGCGCCCGGCATCGACTCGACGATATTCCAGCTCGGGGGCGACCTCCCGGTCCGGCGCATCGGATACGGCACGATGCGCCTCGCCGACGGCCCCGGCGACCCGACGGGCCCCGAGGCCCGCATCTGGTCGGCCCCGGCCGACCGGGCGGCCGCGCTGGCCCTGCTGCGGACGGCCGCCGAAGCGGGGGTCACCCTCTTCGACACGGCCGATGCCTACGCGCTGGGGGCGGGCGAGGAGCTCCTCGGCGAGGCGCTGCGCCCGTACGGCGACGCCGTCGCGGTGGCCACCAAGGTCGGCGTGGTCAGGCCCTCCCCCACCGAGTGGGTGCCGCTCGGCCACCCCGCCTATCTGCGCCAGCAGGCCGAACTCAGCCTGCGCCGGCTGGGTACGGAGCGGATCGACCTGCTGTACCTGCACCGCCTCGACGAGAACTACCCGGTCGCCGAGCAGGTGGGTGCCGTGCGCGGGCTCCAGGAGGAGGGCAAGGTCCGGCACATCGGGCTGTCGGAGGTGACGGTCGCCCAGCTGGAGGAGGCCGAGTCGGTCGCGCCGATCGCGGCCGTGCAGAACCTCTACAACCTGGCGACCCGCGACCACGAGGCCGTGGTCGAGCACACGGCGGGGCGCGGCATCGCCTTCGTCCCCTTCTTCCCGATCGCCATGGGCGGCCACGCGGGCCCGGACGGCCCGGTGGCGCGCGTCGCCCGCGAGATCGGCGCGACCCCGTCCCAGACGGCCCTGGCCTGGCTCCTGCACCGGGCCCCGCACATCCTTCCCATCCCCGGTACGTCCTCGGCGGCGCACCTCCTGGAGAACCTGGGCGCGCTCGACGTCACGCTCACCGAGGAGCAGTTCGCGCGACTGGAGAAGGAGGAGTGAAGGCTGAGGGCTCGGAGCTCTGAGCTGAGGGCTCAGTCCCCTGGGCGCTCCCGCTCCAGGCGCTCGATGTCCGCGAGCATGGCGTCGGCGAGGTCGCGCTCGGCCGCGTAATAGCGCTCGGCCCAGGTGAGGGTGAGCCGGGGGTACGCCCACGTCTCGTCGGCCCCGGCGTCCGCCACGTCGGCCTCGGCGCGCAGCCGCATGCCCTCGGCGTACTCCCGGTGTCCGGCCAGGATCTCGCGCATCCGGTCGGGTTCGAGGAGGTGCCCCAGCCAGAGCCGCAGCATCGGCCCGTGCTTGAGGACGGGCGGGTCGAGGGGGGCGGTGCGGGCCCACGTGCGGACGGCGGTGAGGCCTTCGTCGGTGATCCGGTAGACGCGCTTGTCGCGGGTGCCGGATTCCGGCGCGACCAGGCGCGAGGTGGCGTAGCCGGTCTTCTCCAGCCGCTTGAGCTCGCTGTAGATCTGGCTGAACGACGGACTCCAGTAGAAGAGGCGCAGCGACCGGTCCGACCACTTCTTGAGGTCGTAGCCGGACAACTCCCGCCCGAAGGAGAGCAGTCCGAGCACGGCCCAGCTGGTAGCCGGGAGCCCGGGCAGCGGTTCCGGAGCCCCCTCCGTCGTCTCGTCCACGGACGGAGTCTACGACCCTTCCCTCCTCCACCTATGCCTGCTAGAAGTATTTCGATTAGGCATACCGACCTCACAGAAACAGGCACAGGCACGGACGCAGGCTCAAGCTCAGGCTCAGGCTCGGGAGGAGCTCACGATGAAGTTCTCCATGATCTTCGAAGCACAGCTCGTCGACCCCACCCCCGCACGCGAACGCGCGGTCATCCACGACTGCGTCGAACAGGCCGTCCTCGCCGAGGAGATGGGCTTCGACCGCGTCTGGGCGGTCGAGCACCACTCCCTCACCCAGTACGCCCACATGAGCGCGTCCGAGATCTTCCTGACCTGGGTCGCCGCCCGGACGCGGACCATCCGCGTCGGCCACGGCGTGGTCACCATGCCCTTCGGCTACCAGCACCCGGTCCGGGTCGCCGAGCGCGCCGCGATGCTCGACGTGCTCTCCGGCGGCCGGCTCGACGTCGGCGCGGGCCGGGGCGCGACCCGCCAGGAGATGCGGATGTTCGGGGTGAACCCCGAGGACACCCGGCCGCAGACGGAGGAGGCCCTGCGGATCCTCGCCGCCGCGTGGCGCGAGCCGGAGTTCGAGTGGCACGGCTCCCTCGACATCGGCCCCGGCGCGGTCCTGCCGCGCCCGGTGCAACACCCGCACCCACCCCTCTTCATGGCCTGCTCGCAGCACGACTCCCTGCGGCAGGCCGCCGAACGCGGCATCGGGGCCCTGGTGATGGGCTTCGCGGGAGCCGACGACGTCCGCGCGATGCGCGCGGTGTACGACGAGACCATCGCCGCGCGGGACGGATCGCGGTTCGTCTCCACCGAGGTCAACGACCACTTCTCGGCCCTCTGCCCGACGATCGTCCTGGACGACGCCGACCGCGCGCTGCGGCTCGGCACACGCGGCCAGCGGTTCTTCGCGGAGTCGATCGCCCACTGGTACGGCGGCGCCCCCGCGCCCACCGGATACGCGGAGGACGAGGACCACACGGGCGCCCTGGAGGAGGAGCGGCGGAAGCTGGTGGCCCGGCTGCACGAGGCGAGCATCCCGGCCCGCCCGGTCGACACCGGCACGTACAACACCGACCACGCGTACGGGGACTCCGCGACCGCCATCGCCTATGTGGAGCGACTGCGGGAGATCGGCGTCGACGAGGTGATGTGCCTGATCCAGATGGGCACGGTGCCGCAGGAGGTCTGTCTGGAGACCATCCGCCAGTGGGGCACGAAGGTCATCCCGCACTTCCGCATCCGGTGAGCCCACGGGCCCGGGTCCGGTCCCAGCCGACAACGCGCCGCGACCCGCAACAGCCCGCACTGTGGCAACGACAGCGACCCCACGCGCCGGCGTCGGGCACCGCCCTCCCCCACCACCGACAAGCGCGCACGTCCACCAAGCGCACAGGCGCCCACCCAGTCGTCCGGTCGGGGACATTCGGGGGGCGCCGCGCTCAGTTCCGCACGTCGTTGTACGGGACGTTCAAGGGGTGATCCGGCGGGATCAGACCGTCAGCGAACGGTCCGTCGGGCGGATCGGGGCCGGCAGGGAGCTGGCTCCGGTCAGGTAGCGGTCCACGCCACGGGCGGCGGAGCGGCCCTCGGCGATGGCCCACACAATGAGGGACTGGCCGCGACCCGCGTCACCGGCGACGTACACGCCATCGACATTGGTGGCGAAGTCCGCGTCACGGGCGATATTACCCCGCTCGTCGAGCGCCAGACCAAACTGCGCGACCAGGCCGTTCTCCACGTCCGTGCCGGTGAAGCCCATCGCGAGCGTGACCAGCTGGGCGGGGATCTTGCGCTCCGTGCCCGGCTTCTGGGTCAGCTTGCCCCCGACGAACTCGACCTCGACGAGGTGGAGGAACTGGACGTTGCCGTCCTCGTCGCCCTCGAAGTGGGTGGTGGAGACGGAGTAGACCCGCTCGCCGCCCTCCTCGTGCGCCGAGGTGACCTTGTACAGCATGGGGAAGGTCGGCCAGGGCTGGCCGGCGTTCCGCTCGTCGCCCGGCTTGGGCATGATCTCCAGCTGCGTGACCGAGGCCGCGCCCTGGCGGTGCGCCGTACCGACGCAGTCCGCGCCGGTGTCGCCGCCACCGATGACGACGACGTGCTTGCCCTCGGCGGTGATCGGCGGGGACACGAAGTCGCCCTCGACGACCTTGTTGGCCAGCGGCAGGTACTCCATGGCCTGGTGGATGCCGTTGAGCTCGCGGCCCGGGACGGGCAGATCACGGGCGGTGGTGGCGCCGGCGGCGATGACCACGGCGTCGAACCTCTTGCGCAGGTCCGTGGACGTCAGGTCGCGGCCGATCTCGATGCCGGTGCGGAACTTGGTGCCCTCCGCGCGCATCTGCTCGATGCGGCGGTTGATGTGCCGCTTCTCCATCTTGAACTCGGGGATGCCGTACCGGAGGAGACCACCGATGCGGTCGGCGCGCTCGTACACGACCACGGTGTGGCCGGCCCGGGTCAGCTGCTGGGCGGCGGCGAGACCCGCCGGGCCCGAGCCGATGACGGCGGCGGTCTTGCCGGACAGGCGCTCGGGCACCTGCGGCTTGACGTCGTTCGCGTCCCACGCCTTGTCGATGATGGAGACTTCGACGTTCTTGATGGTGACGGCCGGCTGGTTGATGCCGAGGACGCACGCCGACTCGCACGGAGCCGGGCACAGGCGGCCGGTGAACTCCGGGAAGTTGTTGGTGGCGTGCAGCCGCTCCTGCGCCGCCGACCAGTCCTCGCGGTAGGCGAAGTCGTTCCACTCGGGGATGAGGTTCCCGAGGGGACAGCCGTTGTGGCAGAAGGGGATGCCGCAGTCCATGCAGCGGCCGGCCTGCTTGCTGATGATCGGCAGCAGGGAGCCGGGAACGTAGACCTCGTTCCAGTCTCTGACTCGCTCGCCCACCGGCCGGGTCTTGGCGACCTCGCGCCCGGTGGTCAGGAAGCCCTTGGGGTCAGCCATTGGTCGCCGCCTCCATCATCTTCTCGGTGGTCTCGGTCTCGGAGAGACCGGCGAGCTCAGCGGCGTCCTTGGCGGCGAGCACTGCCTTGTACGTGGTGGGGATGATCTTGCTGAACCGGTCCGCGTTCGCGTCCCAGTCGTCGAGGAGCTTCCGGGCGACCGTCGAGCCGGTCTCCTCCTGGTGACGGCGCACGACATCGTGCAGCCACGCCTTGTCGGAGTCCGACAGGGTCTCGACCGCTCCCAGGTTGCCGGAGTTGACGTTGTCCCGGTCGAGGTCGACGACGTAGGCGACGCCGCCGGACATGCCCGCCGCGAAGTTGCGGCCGGTCTCGCCGAGGACGACCGCCGTGCCGCCGGTCATGTACTCGCAGCCGTGGTCGCCCACGCCCTCCGAGACGACCAGCGCGCCGGAGTTGCGGACGCAGAAGCGCTCGCCGGTGCGGCCGCGCAGGAACAGCTCGCCGCCGGTCGCGCCGTAGCCGATGGTGTTGCCCGCGATGGTCGAGTACTCGGCCAGGTGGTCGGCGCCCCGGTCCGGGCGGACGACGACGCGGCCGCCGGAGAGGCCCTTGCCGACGTAGTCGTTGGCGTCGCCCTCCAGGCGGAGGGTGACACCGCTCGGCAGGAAGGCGCCGAAGGACTGGCCGGCGGAGCCGGTGAACGTGATGTCGATGGTGTCGTCGGGCAGGCCCGCGCCACCGAACTTCCTCGTCACGTGGTGGCCGAGCATGGTGCCGACCGTGCGGTTGATGTTGCGGATCGCGACCTGGGCGCGGACCGGCTGGGCCTCCTCGGCCGAGGCGGCGTTCAGGGCCTCGGCGGCGAGCTGGATCAGCTCGTTGTCGAGGGCCTTCTCCAGGCCGTGGTCCTGCTCGATCAGGGCGTGGCGGACCGCGCCCTCGGGCAGCTCCGGCACGTAGAAGAGCGGCTCCAGGTCGAGACCCTGCGCCTTCCAGTGCGTGACGGCGCGGCTCGTGTCGAGCAGCTCGGCGTGGCCGACGGCCTCTTCGATGGTGCGGAAGCCCAACTCGGCGAGGAGCTCGCGGACCTCCTCGGCGATGAACTCGAAGAAGTTGACGACGTACTCCGCCTTGCCCGAGAACCGGTCGCGCAGGGCGGGGTTCTGGGTGGCGATGCCGACCGGGCAGGTGTCCAGGTGGCAGACGCGCATCATGACGCAGCCGGAGACGACGAGCGGCGCGGTCGCGAAACCGAACTCCTCGGCGCCGAGCAGCGCGGCGATGACGACGTCGCGGCCGGTCTTGAGCTGGCCGTCGGTCTGGACGACGATGCGGTCGCGCAGGCCGTTGAGCAGCAGGGTCTGCTGGGTCTCGGCGAGGCCGAGCTCCCAGGGACCGCCCGCGTGCTTCAGCGAGGTCAGCGGGGAGGCGCCCGTTCCGCCGTCGTGGCCGGAGATGAGGACGACGTCCGCGTGGGCCTTGGAGACACCGGCGGCGACCGTGCCGACGCCGACCTCGGAGACCAGCTTCACGTGGATGCGGGCGACCGGGTTGGCGTTCTTGAGGTCGTGGATCAGCTGAGCCAGGTCCTCGATGGAGTAGATGTCGTGGTGCGGCGGCGGCGAGATCAGGCCGACGCCGGGCGTCGAGTGACGCGTCTTGGCGACCCACGGGTAGACCTTGTGGCCGGGCAGCTGGCCGCCCTCGCCGGGCTTGGCGCCCTGGGCCATCTTGATCTGGATGTCGTCGGCGTTGACCAGGTACTCGCTCGTCACACCGAAGCGGCCGGAGGCGACCTGCTTGATGGAGGAGCGGCGCGCCGGGTCGTACAGGCGGTCCGGGTCCTCGCCGCCCTCACCGGTGTTGGACTTGGCGCCCAGCTGGTTCATGGCGATGGCGAGGGTCTCGTGGGCCTCGCGGGAGATGGAGCCGTACGACATGGCGCCCGTCGAGAACCGCTTGACGATCTCGCTGACCGGCTCGACCTCGTCGACGGAGATCGACGGACGGTCGGAGGTGATGCCGAAGAGGCCGCGGAGCGTCATGAGGCGCTCGGACTGCTCGTTCACCCGCTCCGTGTACTGCTTGAAGATGTCGTACCGCTTGTTGCGCGTGGCGTGCTGCAGGCGGAAGACGGTCTCCGGGTCGAACAGGTGCGGCTCGCCCTCGCGGCGCCACTGGTACTCGCCGCCGATCTCCAGGGCGCGGTGCGCCGAGGGGACGCCGGAGACGGGGTACGCCTTGACGTGGCGGGCGGCGACCTCCTTGGCGACGACGTCGAGACCGGCGCCGCCGATCTTGGTGGCCGTGCCGTTGAAGTACGTGGCGACGAAGCCGGCGTCGAGGCCGACGGCCTCGAAGACCTGCGCGCCGCGGTAGGAGGCGACGGTCGAGATGCCCATCTTGGACATGACCTTGAGGACGCCCTTGCCGAGGGCGTAGATCAGGTTCCGGATGGCCTGCTCGGGCTCCAGGCCCTCGATGAAGGTGCCGGCGCGGACCAGGTCCTCGACGGACTCCATGGCGAGGTAGGGGTTGACCGCCGCGGCGCCGTAGCCGATGAGCAGGGCGACGTGGTGGACCTCGCGGACGTCACCGGCCTCGACGAGCAGACCCACCTTGGTGCGCTGCTTGGTGCGGATGAGGTGGTGGTGGACGGCCGAGGTGAGCAGCAGCGAGGGGATCGGCGCGTGCTCGGCGTCGGAGTGCCGGTCGGAGAGCACGATCAGGCGGGCGCCGCCCTCGATCGCGGTGTCGGCCTCGGCGCAGATCGCCTCGATGCGGGCGGCGAGGGCCTCGCCGCCGCCGGAGACCCGGTAGAGACCGGAGAGCGTCACGGCCTTCATGCCGGGCATGTCGCCGTCGGCGTTGATGTGGATGAGCTTGGCGAGCTCGTCGTTGTCGATCACCGGGAAGGGCAGGGTGACGCTGCGACACGAGCCGGAGGTCGGTTCGAGCAGGTTGCCCTGGGGGCCGAGCGAGGAGCGGAGGCTCGTCACGAGCTCTTCACGGATGGCGTCCAGCGGCGGGTTCGTGACCTGCGCGAAGAGCTGGGTGAAGTAGTCGAAGAGCAGCCGCGGGCGGGCGGACAGGGCCGCGATCGGCGAGTCCGTGCCCATGGAGCCGAGCGGCTCGCCGGCCGTGCGGGCCATCGGCGCGAGGATGACGCGGAGCTCTTCCTCGGTGTAGCCGAAGGTCTGCTGGCGGCGGGTGACCGAGGCGTGGGTGTGCACGATGTGCTCGCGCTCGGGGAGGTCGGAGAGCTCGATCTCCCCGGTCTCCAGCCACTCCTCGTACGGGTGCTCGGCGGCGAGACCGGCCTTGATCTCGTCGTCCTCGATGATCCGGTGCTCGGCCGTGTCGACGAGGAACATCTTGCCGGGCTGGAGGCGGCCCTTGCGGACGACCTTGGCGGGGTCGATGTCGAGGACGCCGACCTCGGAGGAGAGGACGACGAGGCCCTCGTCGGTGACCCAGTAGCGGCCGGGGCGCAGACCGTTGCGGTCGAGGACCGCGCCGACCTGGACGCCGTCGGTGAAGGTGACGCAGGCCGGTCCGTCCCAGGGCTCCATCATCGTGGAGTGGTACTGGTAGAAGGCGCGGCGGGCCGGGTCCATCGACTCGTGGTTCTCCCACGCCTCGGGGACCATCATCAGGACCGCGTGCGGCAGCGAACGGCCGCCGAGGTGGAGCAGCTCCAGGACCTCGTCGAAGGAGGCCGAGTCGGAGGCGTCCGGGGTGCAGATCGGGAAGATCCGGTCCAGCGTCCCCTCGCCGAAGACGTCGGAGTCGAGCTGCGCCTCGCGGGCGGTCATCCAGTTCCGGTTGCCCTTGACGGTGTTGATCTCACCGTTGTGGGCGACGAAGCGGTACGGGTGGGCCAGCGGCCAGCTCGGGAAGGTGTTGGTGGAGAACCGGGAGTGGACCAGGGCCACGGCGGAGGCGCAGCGGCGGTCCGACAGGTCCGGGAAGAAGGGCTCCAACTGGCCGGTGGTCAGCATGCCCTTGTAGACGATCGTGCGGGCGGAGAGCGACGGGAAGTAGGTCGCGGCCTCGCGCTCGGCGCGCTTGCGCAGCACGAAGGCCTTGCGGTCCAGCGCGATGCCCGTGCTCTCACCGTCGGCCACGAAGAGCTGACGGAAGACCGGCATGGTGGAGCGGGCCGAGGCGCCGAGCAGCTCGGGGGCGACGGGGACCTCGCGCCAGCCGAGGACGGTGAGGCCCTCTTCGGCGGCGATCGTCTCGATCTTCGAGACGGTCTCGTCCGTGCCGTCCTCGGGGAGGAAGGCGATGCCGACGGCGTACGCGCCGGCCTCGGGGAGCGTGAATCCGGCGACCTCGCGGAGGAAGGCGTCCGGGACCTGGAAAAGGATGCCGGCGCCGTCTCCGGAGTCGGGCTCGGAGCCGGTGGCGCCGCGGTGCTCGAGGTTGCGCAGTACGGTCAGCGCCTGCTCGACCAGCGCGTGGCTGGCTACACCGGTGAGGGTGGCCACGAACCCGACACCACAGGCGTCGTGTTCGTTACGGGGGTCGTACATCCCCTGCGGAGCGGGGCGACCGTCCATGGGCGACCAGGCGTCGGAACGCATCGGCTCTCCCGTCGTCGTCGTGGCATATGCAACTGCCGAGGGACGACGTTGGCCCTCCGCGAAATTTCGTGCAGGTTACATGATGGCTGGCTTCTCGCGAAGTGGATAGCTCGTTCCAGCATGCGGACACCACCGACACGCAGTGGTGGTGTGTTCTCACCTGTGGGGTGCGGGGACAAGGGGCTGTCCCGCGGGGGACGGACCGGGGGGAGCCGGAGGATCTCCGGGCTTCCGGCGGTCCGTCGCCGAGTGGGCCTCATTGCCCAACGACGCTCATGCCTCATTCCCGTTGGTCACGGGTTCGAAACCGCCGAGTAACCGGCTACTTATGTGGCGTCTTGCATAGTGTCTCATCGCTGCGGCGGATCGAGCCAGGGATATACGTCACAGCCGATTTGGGCCTTACCTCCCGAAAAAGTGCCCCGAAATGCGGAAAAGGCCCCTTGTAGGGGCCTCCCGGTCTTCTCTACGGGTACGGAATCCGTTCCGATATCCGGAGCTACAACGCCGCTCCGAAGAGCATCCCGAGCCCGTACGTGACGGCGGCCGCGGCCCCACCGAGGACGAGCTGGCGCATCCCGCTGAAGAGCCAGCCACGGGCGGTCACCCGGGCCACCAGCGCGCCGCAGGCGAAGAGCCCGAGGAGCGCGAGCAGCACGGCGGGCCACAGCGCGGTCGCCCCGAGCAGGAACGGCAGGACGGGGAGCAGGGCGCCGAGCGCGAAGGAGCCGAAGGACGACACCGCGGCGACCATCGGCGACGGCAGGTCGTCCGGGTCGATGCCGAGCTCCTCGCGGGCGTGGATCTCCAGGGCCTGCTCGGGATCCTTGGAGAGCTGCATCGCGACCTCGCGGGCGAGCGCGGGCTCGACGCCCCGGGACACGTACAGCGCGGCCAGCTCCTCCATCTCGTCGATGGGGTGCTTGCGCAACTGGCGGCGCTCGACGTCCAGTTCCGCCTGGACGAGCTCGCGCTGCGAAGCCACGGAGGTGTACTCGCCCGCCGCCATGGAGAAGGCGCCTGCGGCGAGCCCCGCGAGGCCGGTGATGACGACGGTCTGCGTGGAGACCGCGCCGCCGGCGACACCGGTCATCAGGGCGAGGTTGGAGACGAGTCCGTCCATCGCGCCGAACACCGCGGGACGCAGCCAACCGCCGTTCACGTCACGGTGCGTGTGGTTGTCGCGGTGGGCCTCGTGCAGTGGCGCCTGAGCTTCGATGATGGACATGGCTCTCCCCTCGTTTCGGCGGGCCGGGTCGCACCCGCCGCCCCCAACACCTCGAAAATACGCGCGATGTAAGGGGCCCGCCAGCAAGGCAGGCCGTACTTACTAAGGCGCCCCTTAGGAGTTGCGTGCCGGGTGAACCTGACTCCGGCGAGGTGTCAGGCGGGTGACAGAGACGTTTCTTCGGCGAGTTCACGGCCCGCGGTGGCACAGATCCAGGCATCGGGGCGCCGAACTGCGCGCCCCCACCGAGGAAGGGGCCGCCAGAATGACGACCACGGCATGCGACACGCGTGAACGGGCGAGGGGGGCGCTCCTCGGCCTCGCCGTCGGCGACGCCCTCGGAGCGCCCGCGGAGAACATGCGCCCCTCGGAGATCCGCCGCCGATGGGGCCGCATCGAAGGCTTCGTGACGGACCGTCCGGCAGGCACCGACGACACCGAGTACGCGATCTTCTCGGCCCTGCTCCTCGCCCGGCACGGCTCGGCGCTCACCGTCCACCACGTCGAACGCGCCTGGCACCACTGGATCGCCGACCTCGACGAAGGCCCCTTCCGCGGCGCGGGCTTCTCGGAGCGCGGCACCCTGGAGAACCTCCGCCGGGGCCTCGCCGCACCCATCTCCGCCCAGCACCGGCACGCCTGGAGCGACGGGCTCGCGATGCGCGCCGCGCCGTTCGGGGTCTTCGCCGCCGGCCGCCCGGCGGAGGCGGCGCGCCTCGTCGCGATCGACGGCAGCGTCAGCCACGAGGGCGAGGGCATCTACGGCGGCCAGGCCGTCGCGGCGGGCGTCGCGGCGGCGATGGCTGGCGCGGGCGTGACCTCGATCATCGCGGCGGCCCTCTCCGTCGTCCCGATGGACTCCTGGACGGCCCGCTCCCTGCGCCGCGCGGTCGTCGCCGCCCAGCGCGTCCAGCCGGACCCGCTCACCCGCGAACGCCAGGTCCGCTCGGCGGTCGTCATCGGCGGCTACCCGTGGACGGACCTGGCACCGGAGGCGGTGGGCCTGGCCTTCGGCGCCTTCGCGGCGGCCCGCGGGGACTTCCGTACGGCGGTCCTCACCGCGGTCAACATGGGCCGCGACGCCGACACGACGGCAGCGGTGGCGGGCGCCCTGGCCGGAGCGATGGCGGGCGCCTCGGCGATCCCGGAGGAATGGTCGACGGCCATCGCCCCGGTCACCGGCAGCTGCCTGCCCTCCATGCGCGGCTACCACGTCCTGGACATCGCGGACCTGCTGACCCCGGAGGAGACCCTGACATGAGCCCGAACACGACCACGACCGCCACCGCCGCTGCGGGCACCACCGGTGTGGGCGCCACCGGTGCGGCCACTACGGCCACCACCTCTGCGGGCGCCACCGCGACCACCTCTGCGGGAACCACCACCGCCGTGGGCGCCACGGCAGTGGACACCGCCACCCCCGCTGCGGGCACCACCGGTGTGACCACTACCGCCACCACCTCTACGGGAACCGCCACCACGGCCGCAGGCGCCACCGCAGTGGACACCGCCACCCCCGCCGTGAGCACCGCCGCGGACATCACCGCAGTGGCCGCTACCGCCACCACCTCTGCGGGCACCACCACCCCCGCTGTGGGCAATCGTCCCGCAGGGCGGGACGGGTGGGCACAGCCCCCGATGCCGGGTGCCGGCCCCCTGCTCGGTGACCCGCAGGACCCCGCCCCGCTGCCGGGCACCGACGCCGACACGCTGGACCCCGCCCCGGTACGCGGCACCGGTTCATGGGGCGGCGGCGCGTACGAGGTCCCGCAACCCGACACCCCCCGCAGGGCCGGTCGCGACAAGACCGAGGGCCTCCTCCTCGGGCTCGCCGCGGGCGACGCCGCCGGCTGGCCGGCCGCCCGCCACCGCGCCGCCCGCATGCCGGAGTGGACCCGCCGCCTCACCCGCGAACTCGACACCTTCGCCGAGCAGAACGCGACGACCACCCTCCCCGTCCCCATCGCCCTCAACCAGCCGCCCGAGCCCCTCCGCCTCGGCCCCTCCGACGACGCCGAGTGGGCGGCCTTCACCGCCGAGGCGATCCTCACCGCATGCGGCCCCGTCTTCGCCGGCCTCCCCCCGGAGCGCCGCCTCCGCGCCGCCGTCGACCTCGCCTGGAACGCCCTCGCGGGCCAGGTCGCCGCCGCCGCCGAGCGGGCCCCCGAGGTCGAGTCCGCCGTACTCCCCCTGCGCGCCCGCATCTCCGTACGCGCAGGACTCGGCAATCTCGCCACCGGCCTGCGCCCGCCCGCCACCGGCCACGACAACCCGCACTACTTCGACGACGCCGCCTGCGTACGGGCCGCCGTCCTCGCCGTCGTCCACCCCGGCGACCCGCGCGCCGCCGCCGAACTCGCCGAGTTCGACGCCCGGTACACGCAGGACGGGGACGGCGTCCACGGCGCCCGCGCGACGGCGGCGGCCGTCGCCGCGGCCCTCGGCGGGGCGACGGTCGACGAGGCCGTGGAGGCGGCGCTCGCCGAACTCCCGCCCGTCACCGAGATCGGCAGGAACGCCCGGTACGCGGTGGAGCTGGCCAGGACCGCCGATTCGGCCTTCGAGCTGGTCCCGCTCCTGGAGCACCGGATCGTGGACCACGTCTACAGCTACGGGATCGCCGCAGCCGAGACCGTCCCGGTCGCCCTCGCCCTCGCCACCGCGGCCAGGGGCGAGATGACGGCCGCGGTACCGGCGGCCGTCTGCCTCTCCCGGGTCGCGGACTCCGCCCCCGCGCTCGCGGGCGCGCTCACCGGCGCGCTGGGCGGCGGCCGTTCGGTGCCGGCGACCTGGCGCGAGGCCTGCCGGACGCTCGCGGGGTGCGCGCTGCCCCGGCTCGCGGGGACGGATCTGGTCGAACTCGCCGGGCTTCTGGGAGCCACGGAACCGGCCTCCCCAGGTGGACAATTCCGACATGACACCCACACTGGATGTGCCCACCCTGGATGACCGGATCACCGGCAGCCTCCTCGGGGCCGCCGTCGGCGACGCGCTCGGCGGCCCCGTCGAGGGCTACACCCCCCAGCAGATCCTGGAGCGGCACGGCGGCCGCGTCACCGGGATCGTCGGCCCCTGGAACGGCGAGGACTGGCGCACCGCCCGCCCCATCGCGCCGTACCACAAGGGCGATGGGCACGTCACCGACGACACCTTGATGACCCACGCCCTGATCAGGGTGTACGAGAAGGTCCGCGGCCACCTGGACGCGTACGCGGTCGCGGACCACCTCGTCCCCGAACTCATGGGCTCCCCCGTATGGATCCCGGAACTGGAGGCCGAGGCACTCCCGCTCCAGCGGATCTTCCTGGCCGAGAAGTGGCTGGTGGCACGCCTCCACTACGGCCACGTGGACCCGCGCGAGGCCGGCGCGGGCAACATCGTCAACTGCGGCGCCGCGATGTACATGGCACCGGTCGGACTGGTCAACGCGGCCCACCCGGAGGCCGCCTACGCCGAGGCCCTCGACGTGGCCGGCGCGCACCAGTCCTCGTACGGCCGGGAGGCGGCGGGCGTGTTCGCGGCGGCGGTGGCGGCGGCCTGCGCGCCGGGTGCGACCCCACGTACGGTCGTCGACACGGCGCTCTCCCTCGCCAAGGACGGCACCAGGTCGGCGATCGAGGCGGTCGCCGAAGTGGCGGCCCGCCACACGGACTTCGAGTCCGCTCTCAGCCCGCTCCGGGCGGCGGTGGCCCCCTTCGACTCGGTCGGCCCCGACTACCGCAGCCCCTCCCTCGGCGCCCGGCGCCCGTCCCGGCTGCACGCGATCGAGGAACTGCCGATCGCCCTGGGCATGCTGCTCGTCGGCGAGGGCGACTACCGCCGTACGGTCCTGGGCTCGGTCAACTACGGGCGCGACTGCGACTCGATCGCCACGATGGCGGGTGCGATCGTGGGCGCGCTGCACGGGGAGTCGGCCGTTCCCGCGGACTGGGCGAAACGCGTCGCGGAGGCGAGCCGGCTCGACCTGCACGCCCCGGCGGTCGCGCTGGCCCGGGTGACCCGCGAGGTCTACGCCCGGGACGCGGAACTGCGCCGGGCGCACGAGTCGGCGTTCGCGACGCTGACGAGCGCGGACCGATGAACCTCCGGCTGACCTGGGTCCAGCCGGAGGACCTGGTGGGCCACGAGCTCCGCCAGGCGGCGGAGGACGGCCGCGACGCCCACGCGATCGCCACCCGCTGGCACGAGGCCGGCGGCCCCCCACCCCCACAAACGGCCGGCGCCTCCCCCACCCCCCGCCCGGACCTCCGCCCCCTGGCGGAGGAACTCCTGGCAGCCCTGGCCTCCCTCACCACGCCGGAACACGAACCAACCCCCCTGCCCGACATCCAGGCGTTGACGCCAAGCTCTGCCGAGACCGAAGACTCCACCCCCAACCACCCGCCGGAAACCCGTGGGTCCGGGGGCGCCGCCCCCAGTCCCGTCTGGGTTTCGGGGAGGGGCGGAGCGAGGGAGAGCAACTCCCCGCTCGGGGAGAGCCGCGCGCTGCGCGATCGGCTGCACGCCGCCTGGCTCGGGCGGGCCGCCGGGTGTCTGCTCGGGAAGCCCGTCGAGAAGCTGCCCCTCAACGGCATCCGCGCTCTCGCCCGCGCCGCCGGCAACTGGCCCCTCTCCACCTGGTTCACCGCCCGCGGCGTACCCCCGGAGCTGCTCGCCGCGCATCCCTGGAACCGTCGCTCCGCCACGACCTCCCTCGCCGAGAACATCGACGGGATGCCCGAGGACGACGACCTCAACTACCCCCTCCTCAATCTTCTGCTCCTCCAGCGGTACGGCCGCGACTTCACCACCGCCGACGTCGCCCGCCTCTGGCTCGACGAGCTCCCCGCCGGCCGCACCTTCACGGCCGAGCGCGTCGCCTACCGCAATCTCCTCGACGGTGTGGAGCCCCCGCTGACCGCCGTCCACCGCAACCCCTTCCGCGAGTGGATCGGCGCCCAGATCCGCGCGGACGTCCACGGCTGGACGCACCCGGGCGACCCGGTCGCCGCCGCCGCGCAGGCGCATCGGGACGCGGCGCTCACCCACACCGCGAACGGCGTCTACGGCGCCATGTTCGTCGCCGCGACCCTCGCCACCGCCGCGACCGGCACCGCCGACGTCCACCGGTCGCTCGCCGCCGGACTCGGGGTGATCCCGCCCCGCTCCCGCCTCGCCGCGGGCGTCCGCCTGGGCATCGCGGCCGCCCGCGAGGAGAGCGACTTCGACACCGTCGTCGACCGTCTGCACGCCGAGCTCGGCGGGTACCACTGGGTCCATGCCGTCCCCAACGCCGCCCTGCTCGCCGCCGCCCTCACCCACGGCGATGGCGACTTCTCCCGCTCCGTCTGCGCAGCGGTATCAGGCGGCTGGGACACCGACTCCAACGGTGCCACCGCCGGTTCGGTCGCCGGGCTGCTCGCCGGCCACCCCGACCGGCTGCCCGAACAATGGACCACCCCCCTCAAGAACCGGCTCGCGACCTCGGTCCCGTCCTTCGACGGCATCGGCTTCGACACCCTGGCCGAACTGACACACCTGGAGGCAGTACGCCCATGACCAGCATCGTCGTACTCGGCAGCACGAACATGGACCTCGTCGCCTACGTCCCGAGGGCCCCCGCACGCGGCGAGACGGTCACCGGCCGCGCGTTCCGCACGATCCCCGGCGGCAAGGGCGCCAACCAGGCCGTCGCCGCCGCCCGCGCCGGCGCCGAGGTCTCGATGATCGGCGCGGTCGGCGCGGACGACTTCGGTGCCCGCCTCCGGGCCAACCTGGAGCACTGCTCCGTCGACACCGACCTCCTCCGCACCGCCGAGGGCCCCTCCGGCATCGCCCACATCGTCGTCGACGACGAGGGCGGCAACGCGATCGTCGTCATCCCCGGCGCCAACGCCGTCCTCACCTCCCTCAGTCACGGCGACGAGGCCCTCATCGGCACCGCCGACGCCCTGCTCCTCCAGCTCGAACTCCCCCTCTCCGTCGTCGTCGAGGGCGCCACGACCGCCCGCCGGCTCGGCGTCCGCACCGTCCTCACGCCCGCCCCCGCCCAGCAGCTCCCTCCCGAGCTCCTCGCCGCCATCGACCTGCTGGTCCCCAACGAGCACGAGGCCGCCGCGCTCACCGGACTCACCGACCCGCGCGCCGCCGCCCAGGCCCTGCTCCGGGACGTCCCCGAAGTCGTCGTCACCCTGGGCGCGGCCGGCAGCCTGTACGCGGCGCGCGACGCCGAACCCGTCACCGTGCCCGCCCCCCGCGTCACGGCCGTGGACACCACCGCCGCCGGCGACACCTTCGTCGGTGCCCTCGCGGTCGCCCTCGCCGAGGGCCGGCCCGTCCCCGAGGCGCTCGCCTGGGCGCAGACCGCCGCCGCGCTCTCCGTCCAGCGCGAGGGCGCGTCGACCTCGATGCCGTACCGGACCGAGATCGAGGCGGCCTTCGGCTCCCTCGGCGACCTGGAGGCCGACCCCGTATGACGACCGCCCCGCACACCGCCGCTCCCCCCGCGCCTCCCCTCCACGGACTGCGCGTCCTGGACCTGGCGACCCTCTTCGCCGGCCCGATCGCCGCCACGATGCTCGGCGACTTCGGCGCCGACGTCATCAAGGTCGAGCACCCCCGCAAGCCCGATCCGTCCCGCGGCCACGGCCCGGCGAAGGACGGCGTCGGCCTGTGGTGGAAGGTCCTCGGCCGGAACAAGCGGACGATCACCCTCGATCTCTCCGCCCCTGGCGGCCGCGACACCCTCCTCGGACTCGCCGCCGAAGCCGACGTGATCGTGGAGAACTTCCGCCCCGGCACCCTGGAACGCTGGGGTCTGGGCTGGGAGGAGCTCTCCACCGTCAACCCGCGCCTCGTCCTCGCCCGCGTCACCGGCTTCGGCCAGTTCGGCCCGTACGCCCACCGCCCCGGCTTCGGCACCCTCGCCGAGGCGATGAGCGGCTTCGCCGCCATCACGGGCGAGCCCGAGGGCCCGCCCACCCTGCCGCCCTTCGGCCTGGCCGACTCGATCGCCGCCCTCGCCACCGCGTACGCGGTGATGACCGCGCTCACCGCCAGGACCACGACCGGCCGCGGCCAGGTCGTCGACATGGCGATCATCGAACCGATGCTCTCCGTCATCGGACCCCACCCCCTCTGGTACGACCAGCTCGGCTACGTCCAGCCCCGCACCGGCAACCGCTCCCGCAACAACGCCCCGCGCAACACCTACCGGACCGCCGACGGCTCCTGGGTCGCCGTCTCCACCTCGGCCCAGTCGATCGCCGAGCGCGTGCTGCGCCTCGTCGGCCGCCCGGAGCTCGTCGACGAGCCGTGGTTCGCCGACGGCTCGGGCCGCGCCGAGCACGCGGACGAACTGGACGAGGCGGTCGGCACCTGGATCGCGCGCCACACCCGCGACGAGGCCATGGACGCCTTCGAGAAGGCGGAGGCCGCCATCGCCCCGGTCTACGACGTCCGGGACGTCCTCGACGATCCGCAGTACCGGGCGCTCAACACCGTCACCGAGGTGCACGACCCGGAACTCGGCCCGATCAAGATGCAGAACGTGCTCTTCCGGCTCTCCGAGACCCCCGGGGCGATCCGCTGGGCCGGCCGCCCGCACGGCGCCGACACCACGGACGTCCTCACCGAACTCGGCCTCACGCCCGCCGAGATCGACGCCCTCCGCGACCAGGGAGCGGTATGAACGGTATGGAGCGGCTGCGCACTCCCCTCACCTGGCTGTACGCACCCGGCGACCGCCCCGAGGTCGTGGGCAAGGCCCTGGCCTCCGGCGCCGACATCGTCATCGTCGATCTGGAGGACGCGGTCGCCCCGCACCGCAAGGCGTACGCCCTCGCCGCCACGGTCGATCTGCTCGCCGACGCCCACCCCGTCCCGGTGCACGTCCGCGTCCACTCCCCGCTCGACATCCCCACCCTGGCCCCCCTCCCCGGCCTCTGCGGTCTCCGTGTACCCAAGGTGACACACGCCACTGACATCCACCGGATCGCCGGCCTCGCCCCCGGCCTGCCCCTCTACCCGCTCCTGGAGAACGCCCTCGCCGTGGAGCACGCCTACGCCATCGCCACCGCCCACCCCGACGTGCACGGCATCGCCCTCGGCGAGGCCGATCTCCGCGCCGACCTGGGGGTACGGGACGACAGCGGCCTCGACTGGCCGCGCAGCCGCGTCGTGGTCGCCGCCCGCGCGGCCGCCCTGCCGCCCCCGGCCCAGTCGGTGCACCCCGACATCGGCGACCTGGACACCTTGGCCGCCGGCTGCGCCCGGGGCCGGGCGATGGGCTTCCTCGGCCGGGCCGCGATCCACCCCCGCCAGCTCCCGGTCATCGAGCGGGCCTACCTCCCCACCCCGGAGGAGGTCGACGCGGCGTGGGAGGTCGTCGCGGCGGCCCGGACCGACCGGGGTGCCCTGGCCCTCCCCGACGGCCGGTTCGTCGACGCGGCGGTCGTGGAGGGCGCCCACCGGGTCCTCGCCCTCGCCGCCCGCGCGGCCTGACCCGCCGTACGCGAAAGGGCCGCCGGAACCTCTCGGTCCCGACGGCCCTGTGACGACGGAGGATCAGCCCTTGGCGGCCGACCCGGCGCCGTTGCCGGCGCCGTGTTCCACGTCCGTATCGGCGGCCGTATCGGCGGCCGTGTCCGTATCCGTGTCCGCGTCCGGGGCGGCGTCCTCGGGCTCGCCGTCCACGACGTCGTCGTCGGACAACTCGACCCCGTCGGCCTCACCGGCCTTCTCGGTCTTCTCCGCCTTGGGCTCCACGATCTCCTCGCGGCCCGGCCGGATCCGCGCCGAGATGACGATGTAGGTCACCGCGAGCAGGAAGACGATGATCGCCGTCCACACGTTCAGCCGCAGACCGAGGATGTGGTGCGCCTCGTCGACGCGCAGGTACTCGGTCCAGACACGGCCCGCGCAGTACGCGGCGACGTAGAGCGCGAAGGCGCGCCCGTGGCCGAGCTTGAAGCGGCGGTCGGCCCAGACGACGAGGACGGCGACGCCGACGCACCAGAGCGACTCGTACAAGAAGGTCGGGTGGTACAGCCCGGCCTCGCGGTTCGTGCTCTCGGTGATCTTCAGGGCCCAGGGCAGGTCGGTCGGCTTGCCGTAGAGCTCCTGGTTGAACCAGTTGCCCCAGCGGCCGATGGCCTGGGCGAGGGCGATGCCGGGCGCGATCGCGTCCGCGTACGCCGGGAGCGGGATGCCCCGGCGGCGGCAGCCGATCCAGGCACCCACCGCGCCGAGCGCGATGGCGCCCCAGATACCGAGGCCGCCCTCCCAGATCTTGAAGGCGTCGACCCAGTTCTCACCCTCGCTGAAGTACAGCTGGTAGTCGGTGATCACGTGGTAGAGGCGTCCGCCGACGAGGCCGAAGGGCACCGCCCAGACGGCGATGTCGGCCACGGTGCCGGCGGTGCCGCCCCGGGCGATCCAGCGCTTGTTGCCGTACCAGACGGCGACGAAGACACCGATGATGATGCAGAAGGCATAGCCGCGCAGCGGGATCGGTCCGAGGTTGATCACGCCGGTCGACGGGCTGGGAATATAGGCAAGGTCCATGGCAGGACCGACGCTACCCTGCCGGGCGGGCGCGACGGCAGCCCACCCGGCAACGTCTGGGTAACTAAGCCGCCGGACTAGGGCGTGTTTCGAAAGTCCCGCGTTGTCGGGATCACCCCGATACATCCAGTATCGGGGCGACCCTCCGCCTTGCGATCGCACGCACCAGACGCCGCCAGGCCTGCCCTTCGGGCAGACGACGCTACTTTCGAAACACGCCCTAGCCCGCCGAGGGAGAGGCCGTGCCGGGCTTCTTGCCCTTGTTGGCCTCGGCGACCCACTTCTTCAGGTTCTCCGGGGAGATCTGCTCGTCCCCCTTCGTCGGGAAGATCGATTCGCCGTTGAGGAGGACGGACGGGGTGCCGCGGAAGCCGCCCTTCTGGAAGGCCTCGTTCGACTTCGCCACCCAGCTGTCGTGCGTGCCGTCCTCGACACAGCTGCGGAAGGCGGGCGTGTCGAGCCCCGGCACCTTCGCCGCCAGTTCGAGGAGCTTGGCGTTGTTCCCGAAGGCGTCGTCCGTCTCCGGCGGCTGGTTGATGTAGAGCGTGTCGTGGTACGCGGTGAACTTCCCCGCGTCCTGGGCGCACGCGGCCGCGTTCGCCGCGCGCAGCGAGCCGCTGCCGCCCATGTTCCCGTCGATGAGGGTGGCGAGGTGGTACTCGGCCTTGAGCGCGCCGGAGGCCTCCAGCTCGTGGATGGCGTCCCGCATGACGTTCTCGAACTGGGCGCACGCCGGGCAGCGGAAGTCCTCCCAGATCGCGAGCGTCGACGGGGCGTCCGCCTTGCCCGTGGGGATGGCGGGCTTGTCGCCCTCGACGGACCCCGCCGGCGCCACGACCGGGCCCGCCTTGTCCGACCCGCCATCTCCGCCGCTGTTCGCGGCGATCACCCCGACGACCGCGGCCAGGCCGAGGACGCCGACCACCGCCGCCGACACGATGAGGACGCGCCGCTGCTTCTCGCGGGCCTTGTCGCGCTCGCGCTGCTGCTGGAGGCGCTCCCGCGCGCTCCGGTTACCGTCACCACGGTTCTTCTCGCTCACGCCCACAGCAACGAACCGGGGAGGCACGTGCGTGCCTCCCCGGTTCCAGATCCACCCAAATGGGTTACGAAACGCGCCGCACGCCGGCCGCGAGTTCGCCCGCCAGTTCCCTTACGGCGGCGAGTCCGGCGGCCTCGTCGCCGTCGGCGTCGAGGATCCGCTGGACGAAGGCGGAGCCGACGATGACGCCGTCGGCGAAGACGGCGACCTCCTTCGCTTGGGCGGCGTTGGAGACGCCGAGCCCGACGCACACCGGGAGCTCGGAGGTGGCACGGGTGCGGCGGACGAGGTCGGCCGCCTGCTCGCCGACCGACTCGCGGGTGCCGGTGACCCCCATGAGCGAGGCCGCGTAGACGAAGCCGGAGCCGGCCGACGTGATGGTGGCGAGGCGCGCGTCCTTGCTGCTCGGCGCGACGACGAAGACGGTGGCGAGACCGTGCTTGTCGGCGTTCTCGCGCCAGACCGCGGACTCCTGGACCGGCAGGTCGGGCAGGATGCAGCCCGCGCCTCCGGCGGCGGCGAGCTCCTCGGTGAAGCGCTCGATGCCGTACCGGTCGATCGGGTTCCAGTAGGTCATGACGAGGACCGGCTTGCCGGTGGCCTCGTGGGCCTCGCGGACCGTCCGCATGACGTCGGCGATCTTGACGCCGCCGCGCAGGGCGATGTCGTCGGCGGTCTGGATGACCGGGCCGTCGAGGACCGGGTCGCTGTGCGGGAGACCGACCTCGACGACGTCAGCACCGCCGTCGAAGACGGCCTTGATGGCCTCGATGCCGCCGTCGACGGTCGGGAAGCCGGCCGGCAGGTAGGCGATGAGCGCCGCCCGGTTCTCGGCCTTGGCCTTGGCCAGGGTCTCGCTCAGCAGCTGGATGTTTCCGGTCGTCACTTGGAGCCCTCCCCGTCGTACAGGCCGAAGTAGCGAGCGGCCGTATCCATGTCCTTGTCACCGCGCCCGGAGAGGTTGACGAGGAGCAGGGCGTCCTTGCCGAGCTCCTTGCCGACCTCCAGGGCCCCGGCGAGGGCGTGCGCCGACTCGATGGCCGGGATGATGCCCTCCGTACGGGAGAGCAGCCGCAGGGCCTGCATGGCCGCGTCGTCGGTGACGGCGCGGTACTCGCCACGCCCGCTGTCCTTGAGGTACGCGTGCTCCGGGCCGATGCCCGGGTAGTCGAGGCCGGCCGAGATCGAGTACGGCTCGGTGATCTGGCCCTCCTCGTCCTGGAGGACGTACGAGCGCGAACCGTGCAGGATGCCGGGCTCGCCTGCGGTCAGGGTGGCCGCGTGCTCGCCGGTCTCGACGCCGTGGCCGGCCGGCTCGCAGCCGATCAGGCGCACGCCCGCGTCCGGGACGAAGGCGTGGAAGAGCCCGATGGCGTTGGAGCCGCCGCCGACGCAGGCGATCGCCGCGTCGGGGAGGCGCCCGGCGCGCTCCAGGATCTGGCGGCGGGCCTCGACGCCGATGACCCGGTGGAAGTCGCGGACCATGGCGGGGAACGGGTGCGGGCCGGCGACGGTGCCGAACAGGTAGTGGGTCCTGTCGACGTTGGCGACCCAGTCGCGGAAGGCCTCGTTGATGGCGTCCTTGAGCGTGCGGCTGCCGGACTTCACGGCGATGACCTCGGCGCCGAGCATCCGCATCCGGGCCACGTTGAGGGCCTGGCGCTGGGTGTCGACCTCGCCCATGTAGATGGTGCAGTCGAGGCCGAAGAGGGCGCAGGCGGTGGCGGTGGCCACGCCGTGCTGGCCGGCGCCGGTCTCGGCGATGACCCGCGTCTTGCCCATGCGCTTGGTCAGCAGGGCCTGACCGAGCACGTTGTTGATCTTGTGCGAGCCGGTGTGGTTCAGGTCCTCGCGCTTGAGGAAGATCCGGGCACCGCCGGCGTGCTCGGCGAACCGGGGGACCTCGGTGAGGGCGCTCGGGCGGCCGGTGTAGTTGACCATCAGGTCATTGAGCTCGCGGGCGAACTCGGGGTCGGCCTTGGCCTTGTCGTACTCGACGGCGACCTCGTCGACGGCGGCGACGAGGGCCTCCGGGATGAACTTGCCGCCGTAGGCGCCGAAGTAGCCCTCGGCGGTGGGGACCTGACCTTCCAGGTCCGGAATGAAGAACTCGCTGGACATGCGGATGCTCCTCGCGGGGTGGTGTGCCCCGGTGATGTGCTGACGGTGGTCACGTTATGCGCGCGACCTCCTCACGAACACCAACGCCGCGACCGGCAGACGCCGAGCCTGTCGCGGACGGCCACCTCACAGGGCGGCGCCCCGGCCCCTTGCGGGCGGTCGCCCCGCCGGCGGTGCCCCCGCCCGTTGCGGACGGTCGCCCCGCCGGCGGCGCCTCCGCCCGTTGCGGACGGTCGCCCCGCCGAGCGGTGCCCCCGCCCGTTGTGGGCGGCTACCGCGCCGGGCGGTGCCCCACCCCGTTGTGGGCAGTCGTTCCGCCGGGGCGGAACGGGTGGGCACAACGGGACGGCGCCCCTTGCCGGGCCTAGGCTCCCTGCGCCTGGACCCGCACCCCGTGTGCGCCGCCCTCGTGGTGCGGGTAGGCGCGGGGAGCGGAGGCGCCCGCAAGGGCGCCGTCCCGTGTGCCCACCCTCCCCCAGAGGGGGTACCCCCAGCCCTGCGGGACGATTGCCCACACGGGGTGGGGGTGGCGGCTGTACGAGACGAGCCCACGCGGAGTGGGTGGATGCCTGGGCCCCACACGAGGTGGGTGGCTGCGCGGGGAGCCCCGCACGGGGCTGGTGCCCGTGCGCCCGGGCTCTCAGGCGGAGGTGGTGTTCATGGAGGTGCGCACGAGGCGCCGGCGCCATCGCATGCCGTTGACCTGGCCCGGCTCGTCGCCGATCACGTACCGGACCCGGCGGCCGTGGACACGGCGGGCGGGCGCGCGGCAGCCACGCGGTCGGCAGCCCCGGGCCAGTGGGGCGTGCGGCGCGGGGACGAACGCGGCGGCGGTACGGAGCCTGCCGCCTCGTCCGGTGACCGCCGACGGCACGCCGAGGGCCCCCCGGGCGGTGCCCGGAGGGGTCGGCGTGGCGTGGACGGCGGTCATGTCGGGTTACTTCCGGCCGTGGCGGAGGGCCGGGTGCGCGCCGGCGGCGACCAGGTCGGCGACGGCGGCCTTCGGGTCGCGGCCGGTCACGAGGGACTCGCCGACCAGGACCGCGTCGGCGCCGGCGTTGGCGTACGCGATGAGGTCGTGCGGGCCACGGACACCGGACTCGGCGATCTTGACGATGGTGTCCGGGATCTCGGGGGCGACGCGCTCGAAGGTGGAGCGGTCGACCTTGAGGGTCTTGAGGTCGCGCGCGTTGACGCCGATGATCCGGGCGCCCGCGTCGACGGCGCGCTCGACCTCCTCCTCGTCGTGGACCTCGACCAGCGGGGTCAGCCCGATGGACTCGGCACGCTCGATGAGGGAGACCAGCGCCTCCTGCTCCAGGGCGGAGACGATGAGGAGCGCGAGATCCGCTCCGTACGCCCGGGCTTCCCAGAGCTGGTACGCGGTGACGATGAAGTCCTTGCGCAGGACGGGGATGTCGACCCGGGCGCGCACGGCCTCCAGGTCGGCGAGGGAGCCGCCGAAGCGGCGCTCTTCCGTGAGGACGGAGATGACGGCCGCGCCGCCCGCCTCGTAGTCCGCGGCGAGTCCGGCGGGGTCGGCGATCGCGGCGAGCGCGCCCTTGGACGGGCTGGAGCGCTTGACCTCGCAGATCACCTTGACGCCGTCGCCGCGCAGTGCGGCCACGCCGTCCTTGGCCTGCGGCGCCTTGGCGGCGCGCTCCTTGAGCTCGTCGAGGGTGACCCGCGCCTGCCGCTCTGCGAGGTCGGCGCGTACGCCTTCGATGATCTCGTCGAGCACACTCACGCGAGGGGCCCCCTTCCGGGACGGTGATGGTGATGAGGAACCAGGTTCAGCCACATCGATCCTATCCGCAGGACGGCCCCGGACTCGCATCGGCCGGAGTGGCGTCCCACCTGCTGGGACTCCCGTAGGGGTTTGCCCGGGAGCGCGCGGACCCTCACGGGGCCAGCGCGGAGCCGAAGGGAAGGTTCCGGACCAGGGTGAAGAGGGCGAGGACGGCCCCGATCCCCCACCACCAGGCCGGGGAGATCGCGAGGCGCATGGGCACCCCGCGGATGGCACGAATCAGCCACAGGACCATGACGACGGCGAAGAGGCCGTAGCCGAGGACGGCGAGGGCGTTGGCGCTCAGGGCGGCCGGGAGGTCCCCGTGGACGAAGGCGTGGGCACTGCGGAGTCCGCCGCACCCGGGGCAGTAGATGCCGGTGAAGCGGAGCAGGGGGCAGACGGGGTAGTGCCCGGGTTCGTTGGGGTCGACGGTCCCGACGTAGGCGAAGGCGGCGGCGACCCCGGCGAGCGTCGAGACCGGCGCGAGCAGCCGCCGGGCGAGCGGCCGGGGAGGGGGACCCGGTGGGACGGCGGGTACGGAGGGGAATGCGGCTGGTCCGGCGGGTACGGAGACGTACGCGGCGGGTCCGGCGGGTACGGAGGGGAACGTGGCTGGTCCGGCGGGTGTCTCTGGCGCTGCATGGTCCCCTGGCGCCCCCACAACCCCCGGCCCGGCACCGTGCCCTCGCCCCGGCGCATCCGCCCGCGCGGATTCACCCGGTCGGGCGAGGGAATCGTCGGTCTCGGCTTCGGCCGTCGGCTGCGGGTCCACCCGGTGATTCTCGCCCCTGACGCACGAAGGCGCAGCCCGGCACGGCCGGACTGCGCTTTCGGATGCGTCGTGTCGCGTCAGGAACGGGCCTGCGCGGTCGCGGTCGCGGCCTCGCGGGCGGCGGCGACGGCCGCCGACTCCTTCGGCATGCCGAGACCGGCCGCCTTCATCGCGCCGCCGACGATGCCGCCGAGCGCGATGACACCCATGCCGGCCCAGAATCCGGGCAGGTTGGCGGCCACCATGAAGACGCCGGCGATGCAGAAGCCGATGAAGGAGATGATGACACCGGTCCAGGCGGCCGGGGTGTGTCCGTGGGCGCTGCCCGCCATGAGTTGCTCCTCGTTGCTGTTGCTCGGTGGTGAGGTCTCGCGTGCGCGGACACTCGGTGCTCATTGTCCCGCACGCGGGCGCGCGAGGATGAATCGGGGGTGCCCGGACGATCACGCGTCGCGGTCGGCCCTCCGGATCGCCTCCGTCGGCTCACTCGCCGCGGGTGGGGTCCTCGCCGCGGTCGAGGGCCTTCCAGAGGTCCTCGGGGCGGTCCGGGTCGACCGTGGGGGCCTTGCGGCCGGTGCGCGGGGTGCCGGAGCGCTCGTAGCGGCCGCCCATCGCGGGCCAGGTCTTGCCGAAGCGCAGCGCGAGGAGACCGGCGAGCAGGATGAGGACGGCGCCGGCGGCCGTGACGTACGGCCAGGCGGTGTGGGTCAGACCGGCCACGGCGGCGGCCGTGTCGCCGCTGATCCGGGCGGCCTCGGCGTCCAGGGCCGCGCTGTCGGTCGCGCCGAGGACGGCGGCGAGCGCGGCGCCCGCGCCGCTCAGCGCGAGGAGCGCGGCGACGAGGGTGCGGCCGGTGCGGCGGACGGCGAAGACGGCGAAGAGCGCGGCGAGGCCGACGATCGCGAGGGCGGTCGGCACGCCGGTGACGGCGCCGCCGTCGGCCTCGACGGGGACGGTGCCGCCGCCGACGGAGGCGACGCCCTCCGCCCAGATCTGGCCGGCCGAGAGCAGGACGACGGTGGCGCCGAGGGCGCCGAGGAGGAGGGCCGCGGCCAGGCTGCGGCGGCCGCCGGTGGGGACGGCCACGCGGGCGGCCCGGGGCTGGGGTACGGGTACGGCACTCACGTACCCCACTATCCCCTACGTGGTCAGGAGCCGTTCATCCGGTTGGCGGTGTGTACGGCGCGGAGCACGGCCGCGGCCTTGTTGCGGCACTCCTTGTCCTCGGCGACCGGATCGGAATCCGCGACGACACCCGCTCCGGCCTGCACATATGCGGTGCCGTCGCGGAGCAGGGCCGTACGGATGGCGATGGCCGTGTCCGCGTCGCCGGCGAAATCGAGATAACCGACACATCCGCCGTAGAGGCCGCGCCGGGAGGGTTCGAGCTCCTCGATGATCTGCATGGCGCGGGGCTTGGGCGCGCCGGAGAGCGTGCCGGCCGGGAAGCAGGCGGTGAGGACGTCGAAGGCGGTCCGGCCCTCGGCGACCCTGCCGGTGACGGTGGAGACGATGTGCATGACGTGCGAGTAGCGCTCGACGGACATGAAGTCGACGACCTCCACCGAGCCGGGCGCGCAGACCCGGCCGAGGTCGTTGCGGCCGAGGTCGACGAGCATGAGGTGCTCGGCGCGCTCCTTGGGGTCGGCGAGCAGTTCCTCGGCGAGGTCGTGGTCCTCCTGCGGGGTGGCGCCGCGGTGCCGGGTGCCGGCGATGGGGTGGAGCATCGCGTGCCCGTCCTCGACCTTGACGAGCGCTTCGGGGCTGGATCCGACGACGTCGAAGCCGTTCTCGAAGCGGAAGAGGTACATGTACGGGGAGGGGTTGGTGGCCCGCAGGACCCGGTAGACGTCGAGTGCGGAGGCCGTGCACGCGGTCTCGAAGCGCTGGGAGGGGACGACCTGGAAGGCCTCGCCGGCCCGGATGCGCTCCTTGATGTCCTCGACGGCGTCCTGGTAGGCCGGGCCGCCCCAGAGCGCGGAGAACTCGGGGAGTTCGGAGGCCGGGAGGGCGGCGGGGACGGTGGCGACCGGGCGGGCCAGGTCGGCCTCCATGGCGTCGAGGCGGGCGACGGCGTGTGCGTACGCCTCGTCGACTCCGGTCTCCAGGTCGTTGTGGTTGATCGCGTTGGCGATCAGCAGGACCGTGCCGTCCCAGTGGTCGAGGACCGCGAGGTCGCTGGTGAGGAGCATGGTGAGCTCGGGGAGCTCCAGGTCGTCGCGGGTGGAGTCGCCGATCTTCTCCAGGCGCCGGACGATGTCGTAGCCGAGGTAGCCGACCATGCCGCCGGTGAAGGGCGGCATCCCGCCCGCGAGGTCGCGCGGGGTGTGGAGGGTCTCGACGGTGGCGCGCAGGGCGGCCAGCGGGTCGCCGTCGACGGGGACGCCGACGGGCGGGGTGCCGAGCCAGTGGGCCTCGCCGTCCTTGACCGTGAGGGTCGCGTCGCTGCGGACTCCGATGAAGGAGTAGCGGGACCAGCTGCGGCCGTTCTCCGCGGATTCGAGGAGGAAGGTGCCGGGGCGTTCGGCGGCGAGCTTGCGGTAGAGCCCGACCGGGGTGTCGCCGTCCGCGAGGAGCCTGCGGCTGACGGGGATGACGCGGCGGTCGGCCGCCAGCTTGCGGAAGGTCTCGAGATCCATGGCGCCAGACCTTACTGGGAGAGCGGGAGCACGTCGGCGTCGAAGCAGGTGCGGTCGCCGGTGTGGCAGGCGGCTCCGACCTGGTCGACCTTGACGAGGACGGTGTCGGCGTCGCAGTCGAGGGCGACGGACTTGACGTGCTGGACGTGCCCGGAGGTGTCGCCCTTGACCCAGTATTCATTGCGGCTGCGGGACCAGTAGGTGCAGCGGCCGGTGGTGAGGGTGCGGTGGAGGGCCTCGTCGTCCATCCAGCCGAGCATCAGCACCTCGCCGGTGTCGTACTGCTGGGCGATGGCGGGCACGAGCCCGTCGGGGCTGCGCTTGAGGCGGGCGGCGATGGCCGGGTCGAGATTGCTGCTCATGGCGCCATTGTGCCGCGCCCGGGGGTGGTGTCCGGCGGGGCGTCCACTGGGCGGACCGGTGGCGCCGGTCGTACGCTGGCGGGCATGTCGACGCATGCGAAACGTGAACGGCTTCTGCTCGCCGATCTGTTGGAGGCGGCCGGTCCGGATGCCCCGACGCTCTGCGAGGGCTGGCGGACCCGGGACCTCGCGGCCCATGTGGTGGTGCGCGAGCGGCGCCCGGACGCGGCGGCGGGTTCGCTCGTACCGGCGCTGAAGGACCGGCAGGACCGGGTGCAGGCGGAGTTCGCCGACAAGCCGTACGAGGAGCTGATCCAGCTCATCCGTACGGGGCCGCCGCGGTTCTCGCCGTTCACCATCAAGCAGGTGGACGAGGGGGCGAACGTCGTCGAGTTCTACGTCCACGCTGAGGACGTGCGGCGGGCCCAGCCCGACTGGTCGGCGCGCGAGCTGGACCCGGTCTTCGCGGACGCCCTCTGGTCCCGTCTCGAGCGCATGGCCCGGCTCCTCGGCCGGAAGGCCCCGGTGGGCCTGGTGCTGCGCCGCCCGAACGGCCAGACGGCGGTCGCCCACCGCGGCACCCCGGTGGTGACGGCTTCCGGGGAGCCGGGCGAGCTCGTGATGTATCTGTACGGGCGGCAGGACACCGCGAAGGTGGCCCTGGACGGCGAGCCGGAGGCGATCGAGCGGCTGCGCGAGACGAAGCAGCTGGGGCTCTGAGGCCTGTCCGGCGGATCAGGCCGGACAGGCCCTGGGACCCGTCCCGCGGTCGGGTTACTGCTTGGGCAGTTCCGCGCGGCGGAGCGACGTCATGGCAAGGCCGAAGAGCCCGCCGAGGGCGCAGACCGCGGCGCTGGCGGTGAAGACCGGTGCGGGGCCCCACAGGCCGACGGCCGCGCCGGTGAGCGGGAAGCTCAGCGGGGCGATGCCGAGGCTGAAGAAGGTGGACACCGAGGTGACCCGGCCCAGGTAGGCGGGGTCGCACTCGGTCTGGGTGAGTGCTCCGCACAGGGCGCCGCTGAGGCCAGCGAGCAGGCCGACCGCGACGGACACGGCGACGGCCACCGGCAGCTGCGGTACGTACGCGAGGGCGGCGATCGACACCGCGCCGAGGGCGATGGTCCAGGAGAGGACGAACCCGGCGCGCGGGACGCGGCCCCGGACGGTCAGGAGCAGGGACGCGGCCCCCGCTCCCGTACCGAATCCGGCGAGGACCCAGCCGATGCCGGCGGCGCCCCAGCCGCGCAGGTCGGAGAGGAGCGCGAGGCCGACGTTGAGGGGGCCGACGAAGCCGAGGTCGCTGAGGGCGACGACGATCATCAGCGGGCCGAGGACGCGGTGGCGGCGGATGTAGCGCAGCCCGTCGGTGAGGTCCTGGAGGGCGCTGGTCCTCTCCCGTGCGCCCTCGTCGGTCGGCAGCGGCCTGAGGCGGAGCGTCAGGAGCAGGGGCAGGGAGAGGGCGAAGAGGAGCCCGGCGGTACCGAAGGCGGCGGCCGAGCCGCCGAGGGCGACCGCGAGTCCGCCGAGCGGGGCGCCGACCAGGACCGAGATCCGGTAGGCGAGACCCCGCATCCCCTGAACCCTGCCGAGCTGTCCGGAGGAGGCGATCCGCGGCGGCAGGGCGCCGACGGCGGGCATGAACACGGCGTCGACGGCTCCGAAGACGAGCGCGACGGCGGCGAGGACCCAGAGGCCGGGGGTGGCGAGCGCCAGTGCCGCGGCGACGCCGAGGACGACGACGCAGCGGACGGCGTCGGAGGATATGACGACCCTCCGGGGCCCGAAGCGGTCGGCGACCACTCCCCCGCCGAGCATCAGCAGGGCGCGCATCACGGCGCTCAGGGCGAGGACGATTCCGGCCTGGGCGGGGGTGCCGCTCTGGACGGCAGCCCAGGAGAGGGCCAGGTGGTAGACCATGTCGCCGGTGGTGGAGGCGGTGTACGCGCCGAGCCAGCGCAGGATGCCGGGGTCGCGGTAGGCGGGGCACTCGACGGGGGCGGCGAGCTCGGTGGCCGTCATGAGTGGTAGGGGAACGCGTGGAGGTGGATGGCGACGTTCTCGCGGCCCTCGGTCTCGCCGGCGGCTTCGGCGGCGCGGGCCTTCTGGTCGTACTTCTTGCAGAGGGCGTCCAGTTCCTTGCCGAGGGCGGCGAGTTCCTCGGCGGTGAGCCGGGGCAGCCATTCGGAGCTGACGGAGGCGGAGCGCCAGGCGTCGGACCAGGTCAGGCGCTCGTCGAGGAAGCGCCGGTGGAGTTCGGTGCGCTGTTCGTTGATGGTGCGGCCGAGGGCGTCGCTCGCGGCGGCCAGTTCGGGGGTGCCCCGGACGTCCTCGTCGCGGATCTCGACCCCGTACGTGCTCGTCTGCCACCAGCGCTCGCGGCCGTCCGCCGACTGGGTCTCGGCCTCTTCGATGAGGCCGTGGTCGGCGAGCTTGCGCAGGTGGTAGCTGACGAGCGAGACGGCTTCGTCGACCTGGTCGGCGAGCTGGGAGGCGGTGGCGGTGCGGGCCACGAAGAGGGCGCGGTAGAGGCGCATCCGCAGCGGGTGCGAGATGGCCTTGAGCGTGCCCAGGTCGGCGATCCGACGGTTCTCCTGCGAGGTCATGGCACCGACCCTAGATGCGCAAGAAAACTTGCACAACATAAATTGCACAAATAATCCTGCGCATCCGAGGAAGACGAAGGGCCCCCGTGGGGGCCCTTCTTGACGACCGCTCAGCGGACCGGGTGGCCCGCCTCCCGCAGTGCGTCCTTGACCTGCGAGATCCGCAGATCGCCGAAGTGGAAGACCGAGGCGGCGAGCACCGCGTCCGCGCCCGCCGCGACGGCCGGCGGGAAGTCGGAGAGCTTGCCGGCGCCGCCGGAGGCGATCACCGGGACCGTGACGTGCTTGCGCACGGCCGCGATCATCTCGGTGTCGTAGCCGTCCTTGGTGCCGTCCGCGTCCATCGAGTTGAGCAGGATCTCGCCCGCGCCCAGCTCGGCGGCCCGGTGCGCCCACTCGACGGCGTCGATGCCGGTGCCCCGGCGCCCGCCGTGCGTGGTGACCTCGAAGGAGCCCGACCCGGTGCGGCGCGCGTCCACGGAGAGGACGAGCACCTGGCGGCCGAAGCGCTCCGCGATCTCCTGGATCAGCTCGGGGCGCTCGATGGCGGCGGTGTTGACGCCCACCTTGTCGGCCCCGGCCCGCAGCAGCTTGTCGACGTCCTCGGCCGAGCGGACCCCGCCGCCCACGGTGAGCGGGATGAAGACCTGCTCAGCGGTGCGGCGCACCACGTCGTAGGTCGTCTCGCGGTTCCCGGAGGAGGCGGTGATGTCGAGGAAGGTCAGCTCGTCGGCGCCCTCGGCGTCGTACAGCTTGGCCATCTCGACGGGGTCGCCCGCGTCGCGCAGGTTCTGGAAGTTGACGCCCTTGACGACCCGGCCGTTGTCCACGTCCAGGCAGGGGATCACGCGTACGGCGAGGCTCATGCGGACACCTCCGCCCGGTACGCCTCGACCTCGACCTCGACGACCAGGCTGGGGTCGACGAAACCGGAGACGATGATCATCGACGCGGCCGGGCGGACGGCGTCGAACAGCTCCTTGTGGGCGCGGCCGACCTCGTCCACGTCCCGGGCGTGGGTGATGTACATCCGGGTGCGGACGACGTCCTCCGGACCCAGGCCGAGCTGCTCCAGGGCGGCGAAGGCCACGTTGAAGGAGTTCACCGTCTGGTCGTACGGGCCTCCGCCGGCGATCTGGCCGCCGATCACCGAGGTGCAGCCGGCGACGAGGACCAGGCCGTTCGGCAGCTCCACGGCACGGGAGTAGCCGAACTGCTCCTCCCAGGGGGCGCCGGTGACGACCTTCTTCACGCCGTCGGTCATGCGGAAGCCACCGCCGCCAGCGCCTCTTCCAGGGTGAAGGCCTCGGCGTAGAGCGCCTTGCCGACGATCGCGCCCTCGACGCCCAGCGGCACGAGGCCGGACAGGGCCCGCAGGTCGTCCAGGGAGGAGACGCCGCCGGAGGCGACGACGGGCTTGTCGGTGGCCGCGCAGACGTTCTTCAGGAGCTCCAGGTTGGGGCCCTGGAGGGTGCCGTCCTTGGCGATGTCGGTGACGACGTAGCGGGCGCAGCCCTCGGAGTCGAGGCGGGCCATCGTCTCGTACAGGTCGCCGCCGTCGCGGGTCCAGCCGCGGCCGCGCAGCGTCGTGCCGCGCACGTCGAGGCCGACGGCGATCTTGTCGCCGAACTCGGCGATGACCTTGGCGACCCACTCGGGGGTCTCCAGGGCGGCGGTGCCGAGGTTGACGCGGGTGCAGCCGGTGGCGAGCGCCGCGGCGAGCGAGGCGTCGTCGCGGATGCCGCCGGAGAGCTCCACCTTGATGTCCATGGCCTGTGCGACCTCGGCGATCAGCGCGCGGTTGTCACCGGTGCCGAAGGCGGCGTCGAGGTCGACCAGGTGCAGCCACTCGGCGCCCGAGCTCTGCCAGGCGAGGGCGGCCTGGAGCGGAGAGCCGTAGGAGGTCTCGCTGCCGGACTCGCCGTGCACGAGACGGACCGCCTGACCGTCGCGGACGTCGACGGCGGGGAGGAGTTCAAGCTTCTGAGCCATGATCAGAGGGTCTCGATCCAATTGGTGAGGAGCTGGGCTCCGGCGTCGCCGGACTTCTCGGGGTGGAACTGGGTGGCCCACAGGGCGCCGTTCTCGACGGCCGCGACGAAGGGCTCGCCGTGGGTGGCCCAGGTGACCTTGGGGGCGCGGATGTTCTTGTTGCCGACCTCGAGGGTCCAGTCGCGCACCGCGTAGGAGTGCACGAAGTAGAACCGGGCGTCGGCGTCGAGGTCCGCGAACATCTCGGTGTCCTGCGGCGCGTCGACCGTGTTCCAGCCCATGTGGGGGACGACGGGGGCGTTCAACGGCTCGACCGTACCGGGCCACTCGTCGAGGCCCTCGCTCTCCACGCCGTGCTCGATGCCGCGGGCGAAGAGGATCTGCATGCCGACGCAGATGCCCATGACGGGGCGGCCGCCGGAGAGCCGGCGGCCGACGATCCAGTCGCCGCGGGCCGCCTTGAGGCCGTCCATGCAGGCGGAGAAGGCGCCGACGCCGGGGACGAGGAGTCCGTCGGCGTTCATGGCCTTGTCGTAGTCGCGGGTGATCTCGACGTCGGCGCCGACCCGGGCGAGCGCGCGCTCGGCGGAGCGGATGTTGCCGAAGCCGTAGTCGAAGACGACGACCTTCTTGGGGCTGCCGGTCACGCTCATGACCACACGTCCAGCCGCATCACTCCGGCGGCGAGCGACAGCGCTGCGCCGAAGGCGACGAGCACGATGAGGCCCTTGGGCATCTGCTGCTTCACGAACGAGTAGATGCCGCCGAGCAGGAACAGCCCGACGACGATGAGAATGGTGGAGAGGCCGTTCACGGTTAGAGCGCGCCCTTCGTGGAGGGGAGGATTCCGGCGGCGCGCGGGTCGCGCTCCGAGGCGTAGCGCAGGGCGCGGGCGAAGGCCTTGAACTGGCACTCCACGATGTGGTGGGCGTTGCGCCCGTACGGGACGTGGATGTGCAGCGCGATCTGGGCCTGCGCGACGAAGGACTCGAAGATGTGCCGGGTCATCGTCGTGTCGTACGAGCCGATCATCGGCGCCATGTTCTCGGGCTCGGTGTGCACGAGGTACGGACGGCCGGAGAGGTCGACGGTCACCTGGGCGAGCGACTCGTCCAGCGGGACGGTGCAGTTGCCGAAGCGGTAGATGCCGACCTTGTCGCCGAGGGCCTGCTTGAAGGCGGCGCCGAGGGCGAGGGCGGTGTCCTCGATGGTGTGGTGCGAGTCGATGTGCAGGTCGCCGTCGGTCTTGACCGTGAGGTCGAACAGACCGTGGCGGCCGAGCTGGTCGAGCATGTGGTCGTAGAAGCCGACCCCGGTCGACACGTCGACCTTTCCGGTGCCGTCGAGGTCGATCTCGACGACGACGGAGGTCTCCTTGGTGGTGCGCTCAACGCGGCCTACGCGGCTCATCGCTTCTGCTCCTTCATCAGTTCACGGACCGCGTCGAGGAACGCGTCGTTCTCTTCGGGGGTGCCGGCGGTGACCCGCAGCCATCCCGGTACGCCGTTGTCCCGGACCAGGACGCCCCGGTCGAGGATCCGCTGCCAGGCCGCGTGCGTGTCGGGGAACTTCCCGAACTGCACGAAGTTGGCGTCCGAGTCGGTGACCTCGCAGCCGATCCCGCGCAGCTCGGTGACGAGCCGGTCGCGCTCGGCCTTGAGCTGCTCGACGTACCCGAGGAGGGTTTCGGTGTGCTCCAGGGCGGCGAGCGCGGTGGCCTGGGTGACGGCGGAGAGGTGGTACGGCAGCCGGACCAGCTGGACGGCGTCGACGACGGCCGGGTGCGCGGCGAGGTAGCCGAGGCGCAGTCCGGCGGCGCCGAAGGCCTTGGACATGGTCCGGGAGACCACCAGGTTCGGCCGGCCCTCGATGAGGGGCAGCAGCGAGTCGCGGTGGCTGAACTCCACGTACGCCTCGTCCACGACCACGATCGAGGGCTTGGCCGCCTGGGCCGCCTCGTACAGGGCGAGGACGGTGTCGGCTCCGACCGCGGTGCCGGTGGGGTTGTTGGGCGAGGTGATGAACACGACGTCGGGCCGGTTCTCGGCGATCGCCGCGACGGCGGCCGCCACGTCGATGGTGAAGTCCTCGTTGCGGGGGCCGGAGATCCAGCCGGTGCCGGTGCCGCGGGCGATCAGGGCGTGCATCGAGTACGAGGGCTCGAAGCCGATCGCGGTACGGCCGGGGCCGCCGAAGGTCTGCAGCAGCTGCTGGAGGACCTCGTTGGAGCCGTTGGCCGCCCAGACGTTCTCGAAGGCGACCGGGTGCTTGCCGGTGCGGGAGAGGTAGCGGGCGAGCTCGGTGCGCAGCTCGACCGCGTCCCGGTCGGGATAGCGGTTGAGGCCGCGGGCGGCCTCGGCGACCCGCTCCGCGATCCGGGCCACGAGCGGCTCGGGCAGCGGGTAGGGGTTCTCGTTGGTGTTCAACTGGACGGGGACGTGGAGCTGCGGCGCGCCGTACGGGGACTTGCCGCGCAGCTCGTCGCGGACGGGGAGCTCGTCCCAGGGGGATCGATCGCTGGTTCCGGTCACTTGGTCTCCGGCACCTTCCATCCGAACCTCGCCTTGATCGCGGCGCCGTGGGCCGGCAGGTCCTCGGCCTCGGCCAGGGTCACCACGTGGTGGGCGACGTCCGCGAGGGCGTCGCGCGTGTAGTCCACGATGTGCACGCCGCGCAGGAACGACTGCACGGAGAGGCCCGAGGAGTGGCAGGCACAGCCGCCGGTGGGCAGTACGTGGTTGGAGCCGGCGCAGTAGTCGCCGAGCGATACGGGGGCCCAGGGGCCGACGAAGATCGCGCCGGCGTTGCGGACGCGGTCGGCGACGGCGGCCGCGTCGGCGGTCTGGATCTCCAGGTGCTCCGCGCCGTACGCGTCGACGACCTTGAGGCCGTCGGCCAGGTCGCGGACGAGGACGATCGCGGACTGCCGGCCGGCGAGCGCCGGGACGATCCGGTCGTCGACGTGCTTGGAGGCGGCGACCTGCGTCTTCAGCTCGGCCTCGGTGGCGGCGGCCAGCTCGTCCGAGTCGGTGACGAGGACGGAGGCGGCCATGGGGTCGTGCTCGGCCTGGCTGATGAGGTCGGCGGCGACGTGCACGGGGTCGGCGGTGGAGTCCGCGAGGATCGCGATCTCCGTGGGGCCGGCCTCGGCGTCGATGCCGATGCGGCCCTTGAGGAGGCGCTTGGCGGCGGCCACGTAGATGTTGCCGGGGCCGGTCACCAGGTTCACGGGGGCGCAGCCGGGCTCGTCGGCGGTCCCCTCGGTGCCGTACGCGAACATGGCGATGGCCTGGGCGCCGCCGGCCGCGTACACCTCGTCGACGCCGAGCAGGGCACAGGCTGCGAGGATCGTCGGGTGCGGCAGTCCGCCGAACTCCTTCTGCGGGGGCGAGGCGACGGCCACGCCCTCGACGCCGGCCTCCTGTGCCGGGACGACGTTCATCACGACGGAGGACGGGTAGACGGAGCGGCCGCCCGGCACGTACAGGCCGACGCGCTCGACGGGGATCCACTTCTCGGTGACCGTGCCGCCGGGGACGACGTGGCTGGTGTGCGTGGTGCGGCGCTGCTCGCGGTGGACGAGGCGGGCGCGCCGGATGGACTCCTCCAGGGCGGCCCGGACGGCCGGGTCGAGCTCTTCGAGGGCCCGGGCGATCGCCTCGGCGGGCACGCGGAGGCTCGCGATCCGCACGCCGTCGAATTTCTCCCCGTAGTCGATCACTGCCGCCGCGCCATGATGCCGGACGTCCTCGCAGATCGGCCGCACCGTCTCCAGGGCGGCTTCCACGTCGAACTCGGCACGGGGCAGCAGGTCGCGCAGGGCGGCACCCTCGGGGAGGGTCTCGCCGCGCAGATCGATTCGAGAGATCACGGGTCAATTCTCGCAGACGGCTCCACGGCACCGGACGCCCGTATCACTGGCTGATACACGCCACAGTGGCGTCTTGTCGCCACACCTGACCGTTAGCGTTCAGCCCGTCACACAGCGGGAAGAACGGCTGTGCGAATCCACGGGGAAAGCGAGGGGGCGGCGTGACCGAGCCGCACGAGGACGGGATGCCCGACGGCCTGACGGGCCCGGAGCGGGCCGTCTGGCGGGCGTTCCGGATCGGCAGGACCTGCGATCTGACGGAGGGGATCGCCGAGCGGGACGACCCGTTCGGCACACGCGAGTGGGGCCCGGAGCGGAGCGTCCGCGCGGACGTCGTGGCGCTGCTCCTGCTCGACGGGCCGCAGGCCCGGTCCGGGCGGGTGGCCGCGCTGAAGCTGCGCGGGGTGCGGATCACCGGGGTGCTCAATCTGGCGGGCGGGACGATAGGGCCGTACGTGGAGCTGCACGGCTGCCGCTTCGACGGCGAGGTCGTGCTCCCCGAGGCCCAGTTCGGCACCTTGCGGATGGTCGCCTGCGCCATGCCGCGCCTGGAGGCGGCCCGGCTGCACACGACGGGCGATCTGCACCTGCCGCGCTGCCGCGTGGCGCGCGGCATCCGGCTCACGGACGCGCAGATCGGCACGGACCTGCTCATCAACCAGATCCAGGTGTGGCCGGACCGGCGCGGGCGGGCGATCACGGCCGACGGGATGGTCGTCGCCCAGGACCTCCAGGCCGAGCTGATCGAGACGCACGGAGAGCTGAGCCTGCGCGGGGCGAAGGTCGGCGTCTCGCTCAGCCTGCGGGGCAGCGTGCTCCGCGGGGCGCAGCAGCGCCGCGCGCTCAACGCCCCGCAGCTGACGGTGGAGCGCTCGCTCTACCTGAACGCGGCTTGGGTGTACGAGGAGACGGAGACCTCGGGAAACACGGGAAACACAGCCAACTCGACGGCCACCCCGCCGTACGGCGTGACGCCCGCCCAGGGCACCCGGCGCAAGCCCGTGGAGTGCCACGGCGGCGTCCGCCTCGACGACGGCCGGTTCGGCGACGCGGTGGACCTGCACAGCGCCCGGTTCCTGCTGAACGGCTCGCGCCGGGAGGAGGTGTCCCTGCGCCGGATCGCCACCCCGGAGCTGCGGTTCAACGGCGAGCGCCCGGAGGAGGGGCGGGTCGTGCTCAACGGCGCCAGGATCGTCACGCTGATCGACCTGTCGACCAGCTGGCCGGGCCCCGGCGGCCTGGCGATGGGCGGGTTCGTCTACGAGAACCTCGTGCCGTACGGGCACTTCCCGCTGGCGCGGCGGCTCGAATGGGTCGCGGCGGCGACCCCGGAGTACGCCCCCGAGCCGTACGAGCGCCTGGCGACGGTCCTGCGCAACAGCGGGGAGGACGCGGACGCGCGCGAGGTGCTGCTCGCCAAGCAGCGGCGCCGGCGGGAGACGCTGCCGCTGGCGGGGAAGCTGTGGGGCTTCGTCCAGGACTGGACGGTGGCGTACGGCTACCGGCCGGGCCGGGCCGCGCTGTGGATGGCGGTCCTGTGGGCGGCGGGCACGGTGGCCTTCTCGCACTACCGCCCGGTCCCGCTCAAGGCGGAAGAGGCCCCCGCCTGGAACGGGACGCTGTACGCGCTGGACCTCCTGCTGCCGGTGATCAACCTCGGACAGGACGGCTACTGGCGCCTGGAGGGCGTCTGGCAGTGGGCGGCGGCGGTGCTGATACTGCTCGGCTGGATCCTGGCGACGACCGTGGCGGCGGGCGCGACGCGCCTCCTGCGCCGCGGCTGACGGCGCGGGCGGGGCGGGCGGGGCGGGCGAGAAGGCCTTCGCCGACGGCTTTGCGAGAGGCCGGGCCGGCCGCGATGTGAGGGGGCCGGGTGAGGTGGGGGTGAAAGGGCTGGGCAGATGGGCGCGAAACAGCACGACCCGGTGGGAAAATACGTCGCACCATGTCCTTCCTCCGCGCCGTGATCGGCGCCGTCCGATCGGCCCGGCACACCCCGCGGCTCGCCGCCGGGCTCGTGCCGGACGACGACGTGCTGCTCGACGCCCCGGACGAGCGGCTCGCCCCCGCCCTGGTCGCCGCCGCCCTGGCCGACCCGGAACCTGCCGCGAAGCTGCTCGCCACGACCCGGGACGCCGCCGAGTGGGAGGACCGCGACCGGTACGTCACCCGGCTCGCCACCTTCGCGTACAACAGGGGCGACTGGCTGGCGCACTGGCTCTCCGCCGCGCCCCGCGACCCCGACGCCCTGCTCGTCTCGGCGCAGCTCGCCGTCCGCCGGGCCTGGGAGTCCCCCGCCCGCGCCGAGCGGCTGCGCGAGCTCGACCCGCTGATCCGGACGATCACCGAGGAGGCACCGCACGACCCGGTGCCCTGGCGGCTCGCCCTGGACCACGCCCGCGGGGCGCACGCCGGCCACACGGTCTTCGAGACACTGTGGGAGCAGGCCGTGCGCCGCTCCCCGCACCACTACGGCAGCCACGTCGCCGCGCTGAAGTACCTCTCCGCGCAGTGGTACGGCTCGCACCGGGCCGCCTTCGACTTCGCCGAGCAGGCCGCCGACGACGCCGCTCCGGATTCGCTCGTGCGGGCACTCCCGGTCCGCGCGGCCTACGACCGGCTCCGGGCGCTGCCCAGGCCCGACCGTTCGGCGGCCGCGACGCGGCTCGACCGGGCGGCCGACCGGGCCCTCGCGCTGTCGGCCGTCTTCCCGACGGGCGACCCGTGGCCCGCGGAGGTCCGCAATCTGCTCGCGTACGTGCTGGTGGAGCGGGCGCGCTGGGAGGAGGCGCTGGACGAGTTCCGCCGGATCGGCGCGCACGCGACCTCCTTCCCGTGGGGGGCGCGGCAGGGCGCCGTGCAGGAGGATCCTCTGCGCCGGTTCCTGGCCGTACGGGACGTCGTACGGGCCGAGTCGGCCGGCCGGACGCCCCTCTGGAGGCCCGGAGACGGACGGGCCGGACGGGGCGGTCCCGGCGGCCATTAGGCTTGGCCGCTGTGACCACCGCTCGCCTGCCTCTCTTCCCGCTCAACGCGGTGCTGTTCCCTGGCCTCGTGCTGCCGCTGAACGTCTTCGAGGAGCGTTATCGCGCCATGATGCGGGAGCTGCTCACGATCGACGACACGGAGCCGCGCCGCTTCGCCGTCGTCGCGATCCGGGACGGCCGCGAGGTCGCGCCCACCGCTCCCGGGATGCCGGACCCGACGGCGCTGCCGGAGAAGGGGCCGGCGGCCGGCTTCGGCGCCGACCCGATCCAGGCCTTCCACCGGGTCGGCTGTATCGCCGACGCGGCGAGCATCCGCGAGCGCTCCAACGGCAGCTTCGAGGTCATGGCCACCGGGACGACCCGGGTGAAGCTCCTGTCGGTCGACGCGAGCGGGCCGTTCCTGGTCGCCGAGGTCGAGGAGATCCCGGAGGAGCGGGGCGAGGACGCGGGCACCCTCTCGGAGGGGGTGCTGCGGGCCTTCCGCAACTACCAGAAGCGGCTGGCGGGGGCGCGGGAGCGGTCGCTGACGACGAGCGACCTGCCGGACGACCCGTCGGTCGTGTCGTACCTGGTCGCGGCGGCCGCGGTGCTCGACACCCCGTCGAAGCAGCGGCTGCTCCAAGCGCCGGACACGGCGACGCGGCTACGGGAGGAGCTGGCGCTGCTGCGCGCGGAGACGGCGGTGCTGCGGCACCTGCCCTCGCTGCCGGCGGTCGATCTGACGCAGGGTCCGACGAACCCGAACTGAGAGCGAAGAGCGCGTGGCGAAGAAGCAGAAGAAGAACGGCGGGGGCACCCCGGCGACGGTCGCGCTGACCACGGCCGGGACCCCCTTCACCCTGCACGCGTACGAGCACGACCCGGCCTCCCCCTCGTACGGCGAGGAGGCGGCGGAGGCGCTGGGCGTCTCCCCCGACCGGGTCTTCAAGACGCTGGTGGCGGACGTCGACGGCGAGCTGACGGTCGCGGTGGTCCCGGTCGCGGGGCAGCTGGATCTGAAGGCGCTGGCCTCGGCGGTCGGCGGGAAGCGCGCGGCGATGGCGGACCCGGCCGCCGCGGAGCGCACGACGGGGTACGTCCGGGGCGGCATCTCGCCGCTGGGCCAGCGCAAGCGCCTGCGTACGGTCCTCGACGCCTCGGCCTCGGACCACGCGACGATCTGCATCTCGGCGGGCCGCCGCGGCCTGGAGGTCGAGCTCTCCCCCGCGGACCTGGCCGCCCTCACCTCGGCGGTCGTGGCGCCGATCGGCCGCGGCTGACCGTTCGGCGCCGGGGCCGCCCGGCGCTCAGAGCGACTTCGGCTCGGGCTGTGCCTGCTGCGGCTGCTGGGGCTGGTCCTGCGGCCCCCAGTAGTCCGGTTCCGGGTCGCGGGGGCCGAAGAGGGCCGTGAGCGCCAGGTGGACGATCATCGCGGCGAGCGGCCAGGCCAGCATCGCGGCCGCCGCCATGTTCAGTTCGAGCGGTGCCTCGAAGGTGACGTTGGGGCCGACGGCCTTCGCGTGGGCGACGACGTCCCGCTCCGGGCCGAAGTACGTCCCCACGCCCCAGGCGAGCAGGGATCCGAGGATGCCGCCGAGGGCCAGACCGAGCACGAGCGGCACGCCGCCCTCGCGGCGCCACAGGAAGACGACGAGCCCGGCGACCGCCCCGAAGGCCAGGGCGAGGAGGACGAACTTCCCGTCGGCGCCGATCGCCGACTCGCCCTCGGAGTCGCGCAGGAAGACGCCCTTGCCGTCCGAGATGAGCAGGACGCGCGGCGCGAGCCACAGCCACAGCAGGCCGAGCAGCGCACCCGTGACCGCGGAGACGAGGGCCACGACCCCGCCCCGTACGACCTCGGCCGCCGTGATCGGGTCCCCGTCGGGGCCGTACGGCGGCGGAGGCGGCGCGGGCCGGTCGGGGTCGTGCGGGGGCTGGTGAGGCGGAGTCAGAGGTGCGGTCACCCCGCCATCGTGCCAGGTGTGTCTGTGGCCCGCCTCAGCGGACGGCGGCCCGCCGGTACGCCCAGGTGGCGACGGCCAGGGAGACCACGCCGACCGCCCCGCAGACGGCGAGGTCGAGGCCGACGGCCACCCAGTCCGGGTGCGGGTCGAAGGTACGGGCCAGGGCCTCCACGCCGTACGTCGACGGCAGCAGGTCCCGCGCCCAGACGATGGGCTCCGGCAGCCGCTCGGGCGGGAGCACGCCGAGGAGCAGCGCCGCCGACATGCCGAGCTGGCCGAGGAGCGTGGCGATCTCCTGCCGGGGCGCGAGGAGGCCGAGGGCGGCGCCGAGTCCGGCGAGCGCCGCCCCGGCGAGCGGGACGACGGCGCCGAGGATCCACAGCTGGCCGAGGGGCAGCCCGAAGAGCACGGAACCGGCGACGGCGGTGACGACGGTCCCGGGCACGGTGAAGGAGGCGTACGCGCCGGCCGCGCCGAGCACGACGGCCGCCGGCGGCACGGGCAGGGTGGCGTAGTGGTCGAGGCCGCCGCTGGCCCGCAGCTGCCCGAAGTACTGGGCGAGCAGGTTGAGCGCGACGAAGGCGACGACGAGGACCGTGGAGCCGGCCACGACGGCCCGCGCCTCGGAGCCGCCGTCGACGACCCCGCGCATCAGGACCATGATCCCGATCGACTGGAAGGTGGCCACGAAGAGCAGCGGGATGCGGGCCACGCGGGCGCGCGAGAGCTGCGCGCGGTAGACGGCGGCCAGGGAGGGCAGCAGCCGGGCGCGCGGGGCGAGGGGCGCCGCGCCGTCCTCGGCGTCGTGCGACCGGACGGGGAGCGCGCCGGTCGGCAGGGCCTCGGCGGGCACGGTGCTCACTGCGTACAGCTCCTGACGGTCACGTACGGAACGCGGGGACCACGGGAAAGGAGGGGACCACGGGATACGAGGGGACTGCGGGGGCCCGGGGAGGGACGGACGGGGCTCATGCCTTCACCAGTCCCTCGGTCGCGCCGCCCAGTGCGAGGTACACGTCCTCCAGGCTGGGCGTGGCCAGGGTGAAGTCGTCGAGCGCGGTGAAGGCGGCCCCGCCGGTGACGGTGGCGACGGCCGCGCGGGCGGCGTCGGGGGCGAGCCGGAGGATCCAGCGGCGTCCGGTCTCCTGGGCGAGTCCGCGCAGTGCGGCGACCTCGGGCAGCTGGAGCGGCGGCGCCTCGCGCCACACCAGCTCGACGCGGACCTCGCCCGCGACGCGTTCCTTGAGTCCGGCCGGGGTGTCGCAGGCGATGACCCTGCCGCGGTCGAGGACGGCGACGCGGTCGAGGACGGTCTCGGCCTCGATGACGTTGTGGGTGACGAGCAGCACGGTGGTGCCGTGCTCGGCGCGCCGCCGGTCGACCGCGGCCCAGACGGCGCGGCGGGCGACGGGGTCCATGCCGGTGGTGGGCTCGTCGAGGACGAGGACGGGCCGTCGGCCGACGAGCGCGGTGGCGAGGCAGGCGAGGCGCCGCTGACCGCCGGAGAGCTTCTTGAGGGGGCGGCCGGCGAGCGGGGTGAGGCCGAGCTCCTCCAGGACGGCGTCGCGCTCGGCGCGCGCGTCGTGGGCGGCGAGCCCGCGCAGGCGTCCGGTGGTCTCGGCGGCGAGGGAGACGGTCAGCTCGTCGAGGGCGGTGGACTCCTGGCCGAGGTAGGCGAGGAGCCGGGCCGCCCGCTCGGGGTGGCGCACCAGGTCGTGGCCGAGGAGCTCGACGGAGCCGGAGTCGGGACGCATGAGTCCGGTGAGCTGGCGGACGAGGGTGGACTTGCCGGCTCCATTGGGTCCGAGCAGGCCGAAGATCTCGCCGCCGCGCACGTCGAGGCTGATCCCGTCGGTGGCCCGCACCTCGGGTGCCGCGGGCGCACCGCGCCTGCCGCGCGTGGCGGGGTACGTCTTGACCAGATCCCGCACCACGCACACCGTACTCACGGGGGAAGAGCCTACGGGGTCGCCGGGCCCGCTCCGGGCGCGGGGGCGTGTTCGGCGGCGGCACGGACGTCGATCTCGCGCCAGAAGCCGGCCCGGATGGCGTACCGGTCGTGCTCGTCGATCTGGTCGTCCTTGTGGGCGAGCAGGCCGAAACGTGCCGCGTAGCGGAGGAGTTCGCCGTCGATGCGGTGCGGGATGCGGGGGTAGAGGGTGGAGAGCTTCTGGACGTGGCTCTGTTCGGGGAGCCGTTCCATCCAGCGGCGGGCGAACACCTGTCCGACCTCGAACGGGTCGCCGCCGACGGTCGTGATGTCCTCCTCGCGGTCCGCCCAGCGCTGCTCGGCGCTGGTGAGCAGGGCGAGGGTGGGCAGCGAGGCGGTCTCCGCCGGTTCGCCGAGGGCAGTGGCCGGCCGGTCGATCCAGCCCCGGTCGGAGGACCAGCGGAGCGCGCTCGCGCCCTGCGGCACCGGCGCGAGCGGCCCGCCCGAGCCGTTGGGGCCGCGCAGTCCCGCCAGGTCCTTGGGCGTGGGGACGCCCTTGCCCGCGGCGGGGGCCGGGACGCCGTGGGCGTGCCCGTTGGTGGCGGGCGCCTCCGCGGAATCCGGTCCGCTCCCGTTCCGCGCCGACGCGGCGGCCTCGGCGGCCCGTTCGGCGGAGGCCGCGAGGGCGGCCTCGGGCAGCGGGGCCGAGAGGATGGCGGCGATCTCGGGGCGCGGGGCGGGCGGGGGCGCGCACATGCCGGTGAGGTCCCTGGCGCGGACGGCCCGGGTGATCCAGGTCCGGTCGAGGACCCGCCGCTCGTCGGCCTCGGCCACGAGGTCCTCGGACTGGTTGTAGTCGCCGTCGGCGGCCTGGACGGCCCACAGGTGGACGGCGACGCCGTGCTCCTTGGCGGACATCAGGCCGGGCAGCAGATCGCCGTCGCCGGTGACGAGCACGATGTCGGAGCAGGCCCTGTTCCGGGCGAGCTCGGTCAGCTCGGTGTGCATGGCCGCGTCGACGCCCTTCTGCGCCCAGCGTCCGTCGCTCCTGGTCAGGGCGCCGAGCCGGACGGTGACCCGGGGCATGACCCGCAGTCTGCGGTGCTCGGGCTGGGGCACCCGGTCGGGTGCGCCGTCGAACCAGTAGATCCGCAGGAGCGGCAGCGCGGTCTCGGCCTCGGCGCGTTCACGCAGCTGCTGGATGAGCGCGGCGTGGTCGACGGAGATCCTGGAGCGGGCCGGTTCCCCGGCGAGGAGACTGGCGGCGGCGCCCAGCAGGTAGCCGGCGTCCACCAGGACGACGCAGCGGTCCACGTGTTCCACCCTCTTTCGGGAACCTCGGGGTCGGACTCGGGGGTCGGAAGGTGCTCCGTATCTTCATCGTTCCCTTCGAGTCTGCCCGAAGGCCGGGTGCTTGACGGTCGGAACTGGATCATCGGCGTGGCGGATATCACTCCCGCCCCGCCCTTACGTTCCGTAATGATCCAAAATGCGGCCCCTTCGCCCGTGTGTGAATCTGACAGCGGCCCTGGCCCCTAGGTCCCTTTGAGGAGGCATCATCCCCATGGCCAAGAACCGCAAGCAGGACCGTATGCAGCAGAAGGCGTCGGCAGCGGAGCGCGGCGCCCAGCAGGCGCAGCAGTCCTCGATGGAACAGCAGGCCGAGCAGCGCTCCACCCAGGTGACTCCGGGTGACATGGCCCGGAAGGGCCGGCAGAAGCGCTTCGGTCACAACTGACGCGTAGGTACCGGAAGGGGCGCGCCCGTGACGACGGGCGCGCCCCTTCCGTGTGATGGGCCGTTCGGTGTCGGCTAGCCGGCCAGGCAGGACGGGCCGAGGAGCACCTTCAGGTCGCCGAAGAGCGCGGGGTCGGCCGTCACCCGGTGCCGGTCGAGCCGGAGCACGGTCGTGGTGCGGGGGCCCTGGAGCTTGATCCGCACCTCGGTGTTGCCCTTGTGGTGCTTGAGGATCTCGCCGAGCCTGCTGACCATCGGCGGGGTCACCTTCACCGTCGGGATGGTGAGGATCACCGGCGCGTTGGTCCCGGCGTTCGACAGGTCGGGGACCATCAGTTCCATGGCGACGAGCCGGGGCACGTCCTCGCGCTTGTCGAGCCGTCCCTTGACGAAGACGACCGTGTCCTCGACGAGCTGGGTGGAGACCAGCTGGTAGGTGGCGGGGAAGAACATGCACTCGATGGAGCCGGCCAGGTCCTCGACGGTGGCGATCGCCCAGGCGTTGCCCTGCTTGGTCATCTTGCGCTGGAGGCCCGAGATGATGCCGCCGATGGTGACGACCGCGCCGTCGCTGTGCTCGCCGCCGGTGAGCTGCGAGATCGCCGCGTCCGTCTTGTCGGACAGGACGTGCTCGATGCCGAAGAGCGGGTGGTCGGAGACGTAGAGGCCGAGCATCTCGCGCTCCTGGGCGAGCAGGTACGACTTCTCCCACTCGACGTCGGAGAACTCGACGTCCAGGCCGAAGCCGGGCTCGTCGCTGGTCTCCTCGCCCATGCCGCCGAAGAGGTCGAACTGTCCCTCGGCCTCCTTGCGCTTGACCGCCACCACGTTGTCGATCATCGGTTCGTGGTGGGCGACCATGCCCTTGCGGGTGTGGCCCATCTCGTCGAAGGCGCCGGCCTTGATCAGCGACTCGATGGTCCGCTTGTTGCAGACGACGGCCTCGACCTTGTCGAGGAAGTCGGGGAAGGTCGAGTACTTCCCCTTCGCCTTGCGCGACTTGATGATCGACTCGACGACGTTCGTGCCGACGTTCCGCACGGCGGAGAGGCCGAAGAGGATCACGTCGTCGCCCTGGGCGGCGAAGTTCGACTCGGACTCGTTCACGTTCGGCGGGAGGACCTTGATGCCCATGCGGCGGCACTCGTTGAGGTAGACCGCGGACTTGTCCTTGTCGTCCTTGACCGAGGTGAGCAGACCGGCCATGTACTCGGCGGGGTAGTTCGCCTTGAGGTAGGCGGTCCAGTAGGAGACCAGGCCGTACGCGGCGGAGTGCGCCTTGTTGAAGGCGTAGCCGGCGAAGGGGACCAGGACGTCCCAGAGCGCCTGGATGGCCTGGTCGCTGTAGCCGTTCTTCTTCGCACCCTCCTGGAAGATGACGAAGTTCTTCGCCAGCTCGTCGGGCTTCTTCTTGCCCATCACGCGGCGCAGGATGTCGGCCTCGCCGAGCGAGTACCCGGCGATGATCTGGGCGGCCTTCTGCACCTGCTCCTGGTACACGATGAGGCCGTAGGTGACCGCGAGCACCTCTTCGAGCGGCTTCTCCAGCTCGGGGTGGATCGGGGTGATCTCCTGCTGCTTGTTCTTGCGCAGGGCGTAGTTCGTGTGCGAGTTCATGCCCATCGGGCCCGGCCGGTACAGGGCCGAGACGGCGGAGATGTCTTCGAAGTTGTCGGGCTTCATCAGCCGCAGCAGCGACCGCATGGGGCCGCCGTCGAACTGGAAGACACCGAGCGTGTCACCGCGGCAGAGCAGTTCGTACGTCTTGGGGTCGTCCAGCGGCAGGGCGAGGAGGTCGAGCTCGATGCCCTTGTTGGCCTTCACCATCTTGACGGCGTCGTCCATGATCGTGAGGTTCCTGAGGCCCAGGAAGTCCATCTTGATCAGGCCGAGCGACTCGCACTGCGGGTAGTCCCACTGCGTGATGGTCACGCCGTCGGTGTGCCGCACCCAGATCGGCGCGTGCTCGACGATCGGCTCGCTGGACATGATCACGCCGGCCGCGTGCACGCCCATCTGCCGGACCAGGCCCTCGACGCCGCGGGCGGTGTCGATGACCTTCTTGACGTCCGGTTCGTTCTCGTACATCGCGCGGATCTCGCCGGCCTCGCTGTAGCGCGGGTGCGAGGGGTCGGTGATGCCGTTGAGGTCGATGCCCTTGCCGAGGACGTCGGCGGGCATGGCCTTGGTGAGCCGGTCGCCCATGGCGTAGGGGTAGCCGAGGACGCGCGCGGAGTCCTTGATGGCGTTCTTCGCCTTGATCTTGCCGTAGGTGCCGATCATGGCGACCTTGTCCGAGCCGTACTTCTCCGTCACGTACCGGATGACCTCGACGCGCCGACGCTCGTCGAAGTCGATGTCGACATCGGGCATGGAGATGCGCTCGGGGTTGAGGAAGCGCTCGAAGATCAGTCCGTGCGGGATCGGGTCGAGGTCGGTGATGCCCATGGCGTACGCGACGATCGAGCCGGCCGCGGAGCCTCGGCCGGGGCCCACGGCGATGCCCTGCTTCTTCGCCCACATGATGAAGTCGGCGACGACGAGGAAGTAGCCGGGGAAGCCCATCGAGATGATGGTGTCCATCTCGTACTCGACCTGCTTCATGCGGTCCTCGGGGATGCCCCCGGGGAAGCGGCGGTGCATGCCCCGCATGGTCTCCTCGCGGAACCAGGTGACGTCGGTGTACCCCTCCGGGATGTCGAACTTCGGCATGAGGTTCTTCTCGACGAACATGCCGTCGGTGTTGACCTGCTCCGCGACCAGGAGGGTGTTGCGGCAGCCCTCCTGCCAGGCGTCCGAGGAGTCGATGGCGTACATCTCGTCCGTGGACTTGAGGTAGTAGCCGGTGCCGTCGAAGCGGAAGCGGTCCGGGTCGGAGAGGTTCTTGCCGGTCTGGATGCACAGCAGGGCGTCGTGCGCGGTCGACTCGTGCGCGTACGTGTAGTGCGAGTCGTTCGTGACGAGCGGCGGGATGCCGAGCTTCTTGCCGATCTCCAGGAGCCCGTCGCGGACCCGGCGCTCGATCTCGATGCCGTGGTCCATCAGCTCCAGGAAGTACCGCTCCTTGCCGAAGATGTCCTGGTACTCGGAGGCGGCCTTCAGGGCCTCGTCGAACTGGCCGAGGCGGAGCCGGGTCTGCAGTTCGCCGGAGGGGCAGCCGGTGGAGGCGATGAGCCCCTCCGACCACTTGGAGATGGTCTCCTTGTCCATCCGGGGCCACTTCTGCAGCCAGCCCTCGGCGTACGCGTCGGAGGAGAGCTTGAAGAGGTTGTGCAGTCCGGTGGCGTTGGCCGCCCAGATCGTCTTGTGGGTGTAACCACCGGAACCGGAGACGTCGTCCCGCTTCTGGTGCGGCTGGCCCCACTGGATCTTGCGCTTGTTGCGCCGGGACTCGGGGGCGACGTACGCCTCGATGCCGATGATCGGGGTCACCCCGGCCTTCTTCGCGGAGTGGAAGAAGTCGTACGCCCCGTGCAGGTTGCCGTGGTCGGACATGGCGATATGGGTCATGCCCATCTCGTTGCACGCGTTGAACATGTCCTTGAGCCGCGCGGCACCGTCCAGCAGCGAGTACTGGGTGTGGACGTGGAGGTGCGTGAAGGGCGGCTTGGTCACGGCGGGAGGCCTCCGGAAAACACAGAGAGACAGGCTGCGGACAGTCTGGGGGGACAGCGTGGAAGTCTACGTCGCGCGACTGACAGACGTCGGGCACTCGGGGCTAGGGTCGCCCGTTGAGAGACACGGAACACCTGTCCCAATTGTCATGAACAGTCTTGCAGCACGTCCCGGTACCAGGAGGCACCTCGATGTCGGTCCCCCAGCCCACCGCCGCCGAGCGCGGTGAGCACATCCTCGCCGTCTTCGACACCGCCTTCGGCGAGCTCCTCGCCGCCGACCCCGCGGCCTTCCGCGTCAAGTTCCGGAAGATGGCCGGCTCCGCCTTCGCCTTCTACCGGGGGACGGCCTGCCTCTTCTACTCGGACCTGGAGAAGGAGACCGCCGGGCGGGAGGGCGGGAGCGTAGGTGTCGGCCCCTACCTGGACGAGCGCACCGGCCGGGTCTGGATCCATGGCGATCTCCACGCCGAGAACTTCGGCACGTACATGGACGCCAACGGCCGGCTGGTCTTCAACGTCAACGACTTCGACGAGGCGTACGTGGGGCCCTTCACCTGGGACCTGAAGCGCCTCGCCGCCTCGCTCGCCCTGATCGGCTACGCCAAGGCGCTCAGCGACGAGCAGATCACCCGGGGGGTCCGGATCTGCGCCGCCGCCTACCGCGAGCGGATCCACGCCCTCGCGACCGGCACCGCCGAGGACGAGGTGCCGCCCTTCACCCTGGAGACCGCCGACGGCGCGCTGCTCGGCGCCCTGCGCGACGCCCGGGCGCAGACCCGCTTCGGGCTGCTCGACTCGATGACGGAGATCCGCGACTTCGAGCGCCGCTTCGCGGCCGGCGGGGGCGCGATCGACCTGGACGCGGCCACCCGGTACAAGGTCCTGGCCGCCTTCGACGGCTATCTGGAGACCCTGCCGGAGTCCAGCCTGGCCCGCCCCGACTCGTACCGGGTCAAGGACGTCGTCGGGCGGCGCGGGATCGGCATCGGCTCGGCCGGCCTCCCCTCGTACAACATCCTCCTGGAGGGTCACAGCGACGCCCTGGAGAACGACGTCGTGATCTACATGAAGCAGGCGCAGACCCCGGCGGTCTCCCGCCACGTCACGGACCCGGCGGTGCGGGAGTACTTCCGGCACGAGGGCCACCGCACGGTGATCTCGCAGCGGGCCCTCCAGGCGCACGCGGACCCGTGGCTGGGCTGGGCGGAGCTCGACGGCGCCGGGCAGCTGGTCGCCGAGGTCTCGCCGTACGCGGTGGACCTGGACTGGTCGGACATCGACGACCTCGACGAGATCGCGGCGACCGTCGCGGACCTGGGGCGGGCGACGGCGACCATGCACGCGGCGGCGGACGAGTCCAGCGGGCAGTCGCTGGTGCCGTTCTCGACGGAGCGGGCCATCGACGCGGCGATCGCCGCCGACGAGGAGGGCTTCGCCGACCTCCTGGTGGACTTCGCCCACACGTACGGGGCCCGCGCGCGGGCCGACCACCAGATCTTCGTGGACCTCTTCCGCAACGGCCGGATCCCCGGGCTGTAGAGGCGGGCTGTCGAGGCGGGCTGAAGAGGCGGGAGGGGCCGGTGGGACGGTTCACAGCCTGCCTTTAGCGACCCCTTACGGCACGGCATGGGACACTCCACGACGATGGACATGGCAGGGACGCAGCTGAGAGCGCTGCGGGCGGCGTTCTTCACGGCACTGGTCGTGACGCTGTCCGTGGCGTCCCACGTGCTGCTCTCCGGCGTGCCGCTGCCGCTGGGGACGGTCGTCCCGGTCGCGGCCGCCGTCTTCGCCGTCGCGTACGCGCTGGCCGGCCGCGAGCGCGGCTTCGGCCCGATCGCCGGGCTCCTCGTCCCGCTGGAGCTGGCGGCCGACACCCTCTTCACCAGCGGTCAGGTGGTCTGTTACGGCGCCGCCGGGGGCCCGGTCGCCGGTTCGCTGCGCGCGGTCGGCGTGGAGGTCTTCTGCGGTGGCGCGGTGGGCGCGCCGCTGCCGGGCGTGGCCGCCCCCGAAAGCGGGACCGCGGCCGCCCTGCTCGACTCCCCCGACCCGGCGCTGCCGTGGCTGCTGCTCCTGGCGCACGTCGGCGTCGGGCTCGCGGCGGCGTTCTGGCTGCGCGGCGGGGAGCGGGCGCTCGCCCGGGTGCTCGGCGCGGTGGCGGCCTGCGCGTTCCGGCCACTGCTGCTCGTGGCGGCCTTCTTCCGCGGCGGCGGTACGGCCCCGCGGGCCGCGCGGCCGGTGGGACGGCCCCGCCCCTCTCGTATCCGTCTTCTCCTCGTGCACTCCGTGGGGCGGCGGGGACCGCCGGTGCCGGGCTTCGCTCTCGTCTGAGCGACGCCGGTACAGCGGTTCCCCCTTGCTCTTCTTTCTCACCTTCACGGAGATCACGATCATGAGTGCACGCAACAGCCAGACCAACAAGGCCGCCGCCCGCGAGCGTCTGCGCGTCGAGCGCGAGCGCCAGGCGAAGAAGGACCGGGCGCGCCGCCAGCTCGTCGTCGGCGTCTCGGCCGTGGCCGTCCTGGCCGCCGCCGGCGGCATCGGCTACGCGGTCGTGCAGTCCAACAAGCCGACCCAGTGGGAGACGGCGGCGAAGGCGACGAACGTGACGGCCCCGAAGAACACCTCGGGCACGAACGGCACGACGGTCGTCATCGGCAAGTCGTCGGCGAAGAAGACCCTGGAGCTGTACGAGGACTCGCGCTGCCCGGTCTGCGCGACCTTCGAGCAGGGCGTGGGCTCCAGGATCGAGAAGGACGTCGAGTCCGGCAAGTACAAGATCAAGTACGTCGGCGCCACCTTCATCGACAACGGCGTCCCGGGCGAGGGCTCGAAGAACGCCCTCTCGGCCCTGGGCGCGGCCCTGAACGTGAGCCCCGAGGCCTTCCTGAAGTACAAGTCGGCGCTGTACTCGACGGAGTTCCACCCGGAGGAGAACCAGGACAAGTTCGCCAAGGACTCGTACCTCCTGGAGGTCGCGGACACGGTCCCGGCCCTGAAGAGCAACGCCGAGTTCAAGAAGAACGTCGAGGACGGCACCTTCGACGCCTGGGCGATGAAGATGTCCGAGGCCTTCGACAAGAGCGGTGTGACGGGTACGCCGACGCTGAAGATGGACGGCAAGCCGGTCACGGCGGCGGGCTCCGACGCCCCGCCGATGACGGCCGATCAGTTCGCGACGGCGATCGACGCGGCCCTCAAGGCCTGACGCCCGCCACCTTCCACGGGCCCTCCGCCCACGGCCTCGTGCCGCCATGTCGCCCGGCCCCGGACCCCTGCGGTCCGGGGCCGGGCGACGTAGGGGCGACAAGTCGACGAATTTCCGGGATTCGCCTGCCCAACGGGCCTACCCGTCAGTAATCTGACTGCCCGTGACCAGTCAGTTCATATCTCCTGCCCCCAGCCGGCGCACGGTCGTCAAGGCCGCCGCCGTCACCGCCGTCGCCGCGCCCGCCCTCCTCGGCGCCGCCTCCCCCGCCCTCGCGGACTCCACGGCACCCGCCTTCCTCCACGGCGTCGCCTCCGGCGACCCGCTGCCCGACGGCGTCCTCCTCTGGACGCGCGTCACCCCTTCCCCCGAGGCCGTGCCCGGATCCGGGCTCGGCCCGGACGTCACGGTCGGCTGGGAGCTCGCCGAGGACCGCGGCTTCACCCGGATCGCCGCCGCCGGTTCGACCACGGCGAGCGCCTCCGCCGACCACACCGTGAAGGCCGACGTACGGGGCCTCCGCCCCGCGACCGCCTACTGGTTCCGCTTCACCGCGGGCGACGCCGTCTCGCCGGCCGCCCGCACCCGGACCGCGCCGGCCGTCGACGCCGCCGCCCCCGGGGTCCGTTTCGGCGTGGTCTCCTGCGCGAACTGGGAGTCCGGCCACTTCTCCGCGTACCGCCACCTCGCCGGCCGCGCCGACCTGGACGCCGTCCTCCATCTCGGCGACTACGTCTACGAGTACGCCAGCGGCGCCTACCCGGAGGCCAAGTACACGGTCCGGCAGCACGAGCCGCGCCACGAGATCGTCTCGCTCGCCGACTACCGCACCCGGCACGGGAAGTACAAGACGGACCCCGACCTCCAGGCGCTGCACGCCGCCCACCCGGTCGTCGCCATCTGGGACGACCACGAGTTCGCCAACGACGCCTGGACGGGCGGGGCCGAGAACCACACCCCCGGCGCCGAGGGCGAGTGGGCGGCCCGCGTGGCCGCCGCCAAGCAGGCGTACTTCGAGTGGATGCCGGTCCGCGCCTCCACCGAGGGCACGGTCTTCCGGCGGCTGCGCTTCGGCAAGCTGGCCGATCTGCACCTGCTCGACCTGCGCAGCTTCCGCTCCGCCCCGGCGAAGACGGGCAGCGGCACGGTCGACGACCCGGAGCGGACGATCACCGGCCGCGCCCAACTGGACTGGCTCAAGGCCGGACTCGCCGGCTCGGACGCGACCTGGCAGCTGGTCGGCACCTCGGTGATGATCTCGCCGATCGCCTTCGGCGCCCTGCCGGCGCACCTCCTGGAGCCGCTGGCCGAGCTGATGGGCCTGCCGAAGGAGGGGCTCGCGGTCAACGTCGACCAGTGGGACGGCTTCACCGACGACCGCAAGGAACTGATCGCGCACCTGACCTCGCGGGCGATCCGGAACACGGTCTTCCTGACCGGTGACATCCACATGGCCTGGGCCAACGACGTGCCGTTGAAGGCCGCGACGTACCCGCTGTCGGCCTCCGCGGCCACGGAGTTCGTCGTCACCTCGGTGACCTCGGACAACCTGGACGACATGCTGCACGTGGCCCCGGGGACCGTCTCGGTCGTCGCCGCCGGCGCCGTGAAGGCCGCCAACCGCCACGTGAAGTGGGTGGACATGGACCACCACGGTTACGGCGTGCTCGACGTGACCTCCGAGCACTCGCAGATGGACTACTACACGGTCTCCGACAAGGCGGATCCGGCCGCGACGACCGCCTGGGCGCGCTCGTACCGGACGAAGAACGGAACCCAGCGTGTCGAGCGGGTGTACCAGCCGGTTCGCTGATGAGGGTCTAACAGCGATTTTCAGCCATGATCTCTTCTGTTAACGGGAGATCACATCGCTACGGCGGGTGGCGAGTTTCGGAGATCGAATCCGGACACACCACCCGCCTCCGTCACCCCAGTCGTTACGTCGAGGTCTCAAACTCCGGAATCGACGCAAGAATTTCTTCCCGATGGACCGAATTGCCCCATGAATGATTGGGCTTGATCACTCCTCAACAGTGTCTGACATGGACGCGTAATCTCCGGGCCGTGGCGAGGAAGTTCCTCTCCCACCCTCCCCCACGAGGAGTCACCGTGCGTGCTCTTGCCCGTATATCGCCCCGTATGTCACGTCGTATTTTCGGTACCGCCGTCATGGCCGGAACTTTGGCCCTGGCTCCCCTCTCCGCCCCCGTCGCCACCGGCGCGGCCACCGCCACGCTGGCCGGTTCCTCCGTCGAGGAGTGCGCGGACGACGCCGGCGTCTCCTCCGCCCGCAAGGCGCGCGGCGCCGACAGCCACGCCGCCGAGCCCAACGAGGTCACGGCCGCCAAGGCGAAGGCCATGGACGACGACCTGAAGAAGAAGCTGGCCTCGGCCGCCGTCCAGGGACGCCTCAGCGCCTCCGCGGACGCCGCCGCCGTGGTCAACATCCCCGTCTACTTCCACGTCGTCCACAGCGGCACGACGGGCAAGCTGTCCGCCACCGCCATCAACAACCAGCTGAACGTCCTGAACGCGGCCTACGCCGGCCAGGGCACCGGCAACGTGAACACCAACTTCCAGTTCACGCTGGCCGGTACCGACTACACGGACAACGCCTCCTGGTACAACCTGGCCTCCGGCTCCACCGCCGAGAAGCAGATGAAGCAGACCCTCCGCAAGGGCGGCGCCGGCGCGCTGAACTTCTACACCGCCAACCTGAGCGGCGGCCTCCTCGGCTGGGCGACCTTCCCGTCCTCGTACGCCTCGAACCCGTCCATGGACGGTGTCGTCGTCCTCGACACCTCCCTCCCGGGCGGCTCCGCGGCCAACTACAACGAGGGCGACACCGCGACCCACGAGGTCGGCCACTGGATGGGCCTCTACCACACTTTCCAGGGCGGCTGCAACGGCGCCGGCGACTCCGTCGCCGACACCCCGGCCGAGAAGTCCCCGGCCTACGAGTGCCCGACCGGCCGTGACTCCTGCGCCTCCAAGGCCGGTGTGGACCCGATCCACAACTTCATGGACTACACGTACGACGCGTGCATGTACCAGTTCACTTCCGGCCAGGTGACCCGGATGAACCAGTTCTGGACCTCGTACCGCGCGAGCTGACGCACCACCGAACGGACCGAGGGCGCGACGGGAGGAGACTCCCGTCGCGCCCTCGGGCGTGATCCCGCCGGCGGTGTTCCACCGACGTGTTCGCTATGGCCTGATTCCTACAGCGTGTCCAGGAAGGACAGCGCCACCGACCAGGTCCGCTCGGCCGCCTCCGCGTCCCAGTCGGGCAGCTCCGGGTCCGTGTAGACGTGCCCCGCGCCCCGGTAGCGGTAGATCTCCACGTCCGCCCCGGCCTTGCGCATCTGGAGGTACCAGGAGGACAGCCAGTCGTCCGTCTCGAAGGGGTCGGGCTCGGCCACGTGCAGCTGTACGGGGAGCTCGTCCACCGACGCCGACTCCGCGAGGTCCGAGGTGCCGTGGAACAGCAGCAGCCCGCGCGCCTTCTCGTCCCTGAGCGCCAAGGTCTGCGCGATCGACGCCCCCAGGGAGAGACCCATGTAGACCAGGCCCCGCTCGGAGTAGGGGGCCGCGGCCAGGACCGCCCGCTTCAGCAGCTCGTCCTTGCCGATCTCGTCCCGGAGCACCACGCCCTCCTCGACGGTGCCGACCGTCCGGCCGTCGTAGAGGTCCGGCGTCCAGACCTTGTGACCGGCGGACCGGAGCCGCTCGGCCGCGGCCTCGACGGAAGGGGTCAACCCGTAGGCCGAGTGGAAGAGCATGATGTCCATGCGTCCCATCCTGCCACCCGACCCGGGTGGCACCGGCCTCAGCGCATGCTGCGCACGTCGAGGTGGCGCAGCACCCGGTCCACCACCTCCGGGTCGGCCCCCGGCTCGCTGCGCGCCGCGAGGACCTCGTGCCGGGCGGCGGACATCAGCTCCCGCTGGATCCGCTGCACCGCCTTGAACCGGTCCGTCCGCGCCGCGAAGGCGGCCCGCCGCTCCTCGTCGACCATGTCCGGGCTGATCCGGGCGCCGATGTCGTACGCGCCCCGCAGCAGCCGCTCCTGGACCTCCTCGGGCAGCTCCTCGACCTCCTCGATCTCCTTGAGCCTGCGCTTGGCCGCCTTCGCCGCCCGGATCGCGAGGTCGCGCTCGAAGACCCGCTCGGCGTCCGCGTCGGCCTCCACGCCGAGCCGCCGGACCAGCCAGGGCAGGGTGAGCCCCTGGAAGACGAGCGTGGCGATGATCACGCAGAAGGCGATGAAGATGATCTCGTCGCGGCCGGGGAAGGGCGAACCGTCCTCCGTACGCAGCGGGATGGCGAGGGCCAGGGCCACCGAGGCCACCCCGCGCATCCCCGACCACCACATGACGATGGTCTCCCGCCAGCTCGTCGGGATCTCCTCGTCGATGTCCCGGCGCGTGTGCATGCGCTTCGCCAGCCAGGTGGCGGGCAGCAGCCACAGCAGCCGGACCCCGACGACCACCGCGACCACGGTGGCGCCCCAGCCGAGCATCTCCCAGCCGCGCCCCTCGGCCACGCCGAAGACGTGCACGAGCTCCAGGCCGATGAGGCCGAAGGCGATGCCGGTGACGAGGGTGTCGACGATCTGCCAGAAGGTCTGCCCGGCGAGCCGGCCCATGACGTCGTCGGCGTCGACGGCGTGCTCGGCGAGGAAGAGCGCGGTGATCAGGACGGAGAGGACGCCGGAGCCGTGCAGCTCCTCGGCGAGGACGTAGCTCACGAAGGGGACGAGGAGGGTCAGCCCGGTCTGGAGCGTGACGTCCCCGAGAAAGCCGATCAGCTTGTTGGAGAGCCAGCCGAGCCCCATGCCGACGACGACGGCGACCACGGCCGAGAGCACGAATTCGCCGACCGCCTCGGGCCAGGAGAAGGAACCGCTGACGACGGCGCTGATGGCCACGTGGTAGAGCACGATCGCGGTGACGTCGTTGAAGAGGCCCTCGCCCTCCAGGATCGAGACCAGGCGGCGGGGCAGGCCGAGCGACCCGGCGACGGCGGTGGCCGCGACCGGGTCGGGCGGGGCGACGAGCGCGCCGAGCGCGAGGGCGGCGGCCAGCGGCAGGCCGGGCACGAGCGCGTCGGCGACGGCGCCGACGGCGGCCGTGGTCACGAAGACGAGGGCGACGGCGAGCAGGAAGATGGGCCGCTTGTTGGCCCAGAACTGCCGCCAGGACGTCCGCTGCACGGAGGCGTACAGCAGGGGCGGCAGGACCAGCGGGAGGATCAGCTCCGGCGGGATGTCGACACTCGGGACGAACGGCAGGAAGGCCAGCGCGATCCCGACGAGGGTCATCAGGACGGGCGCGGGCAGTCCGAGCCGCTCACCGAGGGGGACGGTGAGCAGGGCGCCGAGGAGCAGCAGAAAGAGAAGGGCCAATTGATCCACGGGCCCACCCTGTCACGGACGTCCGGTTTGACCGCGATGCCCCCCGGTGACCGGAGGGCGCGGTATGACCGGCCGTCACCGCCGCAGCGGTCAGAGGGCCCTTCTCATGGACCGGTGCGGGATGCCCGCGTCCGGGAACTCCGGCCCGTACGCCTCGTAGCCGAGCCGCTCGTAGAAGCCCAGCGCGTGCGTCTGCGCGTGCAGGTCGACGGCGGCGAGACCGCGCTCGCGCGCCGCGTCCTCGATGCCGCGCACGAGGGCGGCGCCGACCCCGAGCCCGCGGGCCGCCTTGGCGACCGCGAGCCGGCCGAGCGAGCCCACCGAGGCGTCGCCCCCGGTCCTGCCCAGCGCGTCGGCCCCGTGCAGGAGCCGTCCGGTGCCCAGCGGCAGCCCGTCCTCGCGCACGGCGAGGACGTGCACCGCGGTCGTGTCGTACGTGTCGTACTCGAGCTCCTGCGGGACGCCCTGCTCCTCGACGAAGACCTCGCGGCGGACCGCGAAGCAGGCCTCCCGGTCCTCGGGGCCGACGGCCTCGCGGACGGTGTACGCGGTGGTCACTGGCTCTCCGAAGCGATCCGGTCCAGGGCCTTCTGGAGGTCCTCGGGGTAGGTGCTGGAGAACTCGACCCACGAGCCGTCGCCCGGGTGCTCGAAGCCGAGGCGGACGGCGTGCAGCCACTGCCGCGTCAGGCCGAGGCGCTTGGCGAGCGTCGGGTCGGCGCCGTAGGTGAGGTCGCCGACGCAGGGGTGGCGGTGGGCGGACATGTGCACCCGGATCTGGTGGGTGCGGCCCGTCTCCAGCTTGATGTCGAGCAGCGAGGCCGACCGGTACGCCTCGATGAGGTCGTAGTGCGTGACGGAGGGCTTGCCCTCGGCGGTGATCGCCCACTTGTAGTCGTGGTTCGGGTGCCGGCCGATCGGGGCGTCGATGGTGCCGCTCATCGGGTCCGGGTGGCCCTGGACCAGCGCGTTGTAGCGCTTGTCGACCACGCGCTCCTTGAACTGGCGCTTGAGCGAGGTGTACGCGTACTCGGACTTGGCGACCACCATCAGACCGGAGGTACCGACGTCGAGGCGGTGCACGATGCCCTGGCGCTCGGCGGCGCCGGAGGTGGAGATGCGGTACCCGGCGGCGGCGAGGCCGCCGATGACCGTGGTGCCGGTCCAGCCGGGGCTGGGGTGCGCGGCCACACCGACCGGCTTCATGATCACGACGATGTCGTCGTCGTCATGGATGATCTCCATGCCCTCGACGGGCTCGGCGACGATCTGCACGGGCGCGGGGGCGCCCGGCATCTCGACCTCGAGCCACGCGCCGCCGCTCACCCGCTCGGACTTGCCGACGACGGAGCCGTCGACCTGGACCTTCCCTGCGGCGGCCAGCTCGGCCGCCTTCGTACGGGAGAACCCGAACATACGGGCGATGGCGGCGTCGACGCGCTCGCCCTCCAGGCCATCGGGAACGGGCAGCGTGCGGATCTCGGGACTCGTACTCACCCGTCGAGTATGCCTTGCGCCGGAGGTACTCCGTACTGGCTCAGTCCTTGTGGACGGTGCCGTCGGGGTCGATGCCCCGGAACGACAGGAACACGATGAGGATGCCGCCGCAGACGATCGCCGAGTCGGCGAGGTTGAAGACGGCGAAGTGCGCGGGGGCGATGAAGTCCACGACCGCGCCCTCGAACACGCCGGGCGAGCGGAAGATCCGGTCCGTGAGGTTGCCCAGCGCACCGCCCAGCAGCAGACCGAGGGCGATGGCCCAGGGCAGGCTGTAGAGCTTCCGCGCCAGCCGGAAGATCACGACGATCACGGCGGCCGCGATGCAGGTGAAGACGATCGTGAAGGCCTCGCCCATGCCGAAGGCGGCGCCCGGGTTCCGGATGGCGTCGAGGCGCAGCAGATCGCCGATCAGCGGGATCGCCTCGCGGCCCTCCAGCTTGGCGACCACGAGCATCTTGCTGCCCAGGTCGAGCAGGTAGGCCAGCACGGCCACCACGAGCAGCGCGACGATCCTGCGCCTGCCCTTGGGCCGCTCCTCGGGAGCGGCCGTGCCGTCGTCGGACGCGGCCGGCTCCCCGGCCCCTGCTGAATCCGGCGTACCGATGATGCGCTCCGCCTCTGCCACGTGAGTGAGTCCCTCGACCTCGATGCCTGACCGTGCCCCGAGGGTACGGCACAGGCGTACGAGACCGGCAGCCGAGATCGTCAGCCGCGCCGCTCCTGCCGCTGCTTGTCCTCGACGCAGAGCGTGGCCCGGGGGAAGGCCTGCATCCGCGCCTTGCCGATCGGCTTCCCGCACACCTCACAGAGGCCGTACGTGCCCGCGTCGAGCCGTTCCAGGGCGTGCTCGGTCTGTTCCAGCATCTCCCGGGCGTTGGCCGCGAGCGCGAGCTCGTGCTCGCGGGTGATGTTCTTGGTGCCGGTGTCGGCCTGGTCGTCGCCCGCACCGTCGCCGGAGTCCCGCATGAGGCCGGTGAGCTCCTCCTGCGAGTGGACGAGCTCGCTGCGCAGCCGCAGGACCTCCGCCTGGAGCGAGCTGCGGGCCTCGTCGACCTCCTCCGGCGTCCAGGGGTCCTCGCCGGGGCGCACCGCGAGCTCGCCGGTACGGGCCGGGGGCACCGCGGCATCGTCCTCGACTGTCGTCACGCCACCCGCGGTCTTCTTCGCTGCCACCGTCCTGGCTCCTGTCTGCTTCTTCGCGTTCTTCGCGACGGTCGCCTTCTTGGCGGCCGTCTTCTTCGCCGCGGCCTTCTTGGCGACCGCCTTCTTGCCGACCGCCTTCTTGTCGACGCTGTCGACCTTGTCGACCGACGTCACCGCCGCCTTCTTCGTGACCGCGGCCTTCTTCGCGACCGTCGACTTCTTCCCGGCCACGTCCTTGGCGTCCACGGCCACCGCACCGGCCGCCTCACCGGTCGGGACGGCGGCCGGAACGGCGGTCGAGGACTTCTTCGCGGCGGTCTTCTTCGCCACCATGTCGCGGCCCCTTCACATTTTGTGATCTTGCTCGCGAATCGTGCTGGGACGATAAATCGGCCCAAGGCCCGCGGCAACGGGGCACGCCGCCGTTCCCACCCGCCCCCGCTCCCCACGGGGCGGGCCTGCCTCCGTTGTGCCCAGCTCCCCGCCCGGTTATCCGCGCCACTCCTCCCCCACATGGCCGCAACGGAACTCCGACCCCCTTCGTATGGCCATTCGGGTGGCCGTCGGGGGCGCGGGAAAACGGGTCGGCCACCCCCGGCTCCGCCCCGTACACTGGGCGGAGCGAAAGGCTTGGATGGGGACGAGTAGCGTCGTACGCAGCCATGAGCGACCCGGGGACGGTGAGAGCCCGGGGGCCCGCCCGATGTGAAGCATCACCCCGGAGCCGTCGGAAGAAAGCCGCACGAGAGTGCGGCGACTAGACCCGGCGTCGCGACCCCAATGAGGGGGCTCAGGGCGCGTGCGCGCGCCCGGGGCCAAGGAGGGTGGTACCGCGGGAGCAGTGCTCTCGTCCCTCCGACGGAATGACGACAGTCCGCCGGAGGAATCTCGATGACACCGCCGCAGTACCGCCAGGTGCCCGCCCAGGTCGACCTGCCCGCGCTGGAGCACGACGTGCTCGACTTCTGGCGCGACAGCAAGGTCTTCGCGAAGACCCTTGAGCAGTCCGAAGGACGCCCCGAGTGGGTGTTCTACGAGGGCCCGCCGACCGCGAACGGCATGCCGGGCGCGCACCACATCGAGGCCCGCGTCTTCAAGGACGTCTTCCCCCGCTTCCGGACCATGCGCGGCTACCACGTGGCCCGCAAGGCCGGCTGGGACTGCCACGGCCTCCCGGTCGAGCTCGCCGTCGAGAAGGAGCTCGGCTTCTCCGGCAAGAAGGACATCGAGGCGTACGGCATCGCCGAGTTCAACGCCAAGTGCCGCGATTCCGTGACCCGGCACACCGACGCCTTCGCCGAGCTCACGACCCGCATGGGCTACTGGGTCGACCTGGACGACGCGTACCGGACCATGGACCCCTCGTACATCGAGTCGGTCTGGTGGTCGCTGAAGCAGATCTTCGACAAGGACCTGCTGGTCCAGGACCACCGCGTCGCCCCCTGGTGCCCGCGCTGCGGCACCGGCCTCTCGGACCACGAGCTGGCGCAGGGCTACGAGACGGTCGTCGACCCGTCCGTCTACGTCCGCTTCCCGCTGACCTCCGGCCCGCTGGCCGGCAAGGCGGCGCTCCTCGTCTGGACGACGACCCCGTGGACCCTGGTGTCCAACACGGCGGTCGCCGCGCACCCCGAGGTCACCTACGTGGTGGCGACCGACGGCGACGAGCGGGTCGTCGTCGCCGAGCCGCTGCTCGACAAGGCGCTCGGCGAGGGCTGGGTGACCACGGGCGAGTCCTTCACGGGCGCCGAGATGGAGCGCTGGACGTACCAGCGCCCCTTCGAGCTGGTGGAGTTCCCGGACGAGGCCCACTACGTCGTCAACGCGGAGTACGTGACGACCGAGGACGGTACGGGCCTGGTCCACCAGTCCCCCGCCTTCGGTGAGGACGACCTCAAGGTCTGCAAGGCCTACGGCCTGCCGGTCGTGAACCCGGTCCGCCCCGACGGCACCTTCGAGGAGGACGTCCCGCTGGTCGGCGGCGTCTTCTTCAAGAAGGCCGACGAGGCGCTCACCGCGGACCTGGACGCGCGCGGCCTGCTCTTCCGCCACATCCCGTACGAGCACAGCTACCCGCACTGCTGGCGCTGCCACACGGCCCTGCTCTACTACGCGCAGCCGTCCTGGTACATCCGCACGACCGCGGTCAAGGACCGCATGCTCGCGGAGAACGAGAAGACGAACTGGTTCCCGGACTCGGTCAAGCACGGCCGCTTCGGCGACTGGCTGACCAACAACGTCGACTGGGCGCTCTCCCGCAACCGGTACTGGGGCACCCCGCTGCCGATCTGGCGCTGCGAGGACGACCACCTCACCTGCGTCGGCTCCCGCGCCGAGCTCACCGAGCTGACGGGCACCGACCAGTCGGACCTGGACCCGCACCGCCCGTACATCGACGCGGTCACGTTCTCCTGCCCGACCGGGGGCTGCGGGAAGACGGCGACCCGCGTGCCGGAGGTCATCGACGCCTGGTACGACTCGGGCTCGATGCCGTTCGCGCAGTACGGCTACCCGTACGAGAACAAGGAACTCTTCGAGTCCCGCTACCCGGCGCAGTTCATCTCCGAGGCCATCGACCAGACGCGTGGCTGGTTCTACACGCTGATGGCCGTCGGCACCCTGGTCTTCGACAAGTCGTCCTACGAGAACGTGGTCTGCCTGGGCCACATCCTCGCCGAGGACGGCCGGAAGATGTCCAAGCACCTGGGGAACATCCTCCAGCCGATCCCGCTGATGGACCAGCACGGCGCCGACGCGGTCCGCTGGTTCATGGCGGCCGGCGGCTCGCCGTGGGCGGCGCGGCGCGTGGGCCACGGCACGATCCAGGAGGTCGTCCGCAAGACCCTCCTGACCTACTGGAACACGGTCGCCTTCCAGGCGCTGTACGCGCGGACGTCCGGCTGGGCGCCGAGCGCGGCGGACCCGGCCCCGGCCGACCGCACGGTCCTGGACCGGTGGCTCCTCTCCGAGCTGAACACGCTCGTCGCCGAGGTCACCGAGGCGATGGAGTCGTACGACACCCAGCGCACCGGCAAGCTGATCTCGTCCTTCGTCGACGACCTCTCCAACTGGTACGTGCGCCGCTCGCGCCGCCGCTTCTGGCAGGGCGACGCGTCCGCGCTCCGCACGCTGCACGACGTGATCGAGACGGTCACGCGCCTGATGGCCCCGCTGACCCCGTTCATCACGGAGCGGGTCTGGCAGGACCTGGTGGTCGCGGTCAGCCCGGACGCCCCGGAGTCGGTCCACCTCGCCACCTGGCCGGAGGCGGACGCGTCGCTGATCGACGCGACGCTCTCCGAGCAGATGCTGCTGGTCCGCCGTCTGGTCGAGCTGGGCCGGGCGACGCGCGCCGAGTCGGGCGTGAAGACGCGCCAGCCGCTCTCGCGCGCTCTGGTGGCGGCGACGGGCTTCTCCGCCCTCTCCCCCGCCCTCCAGGCCCAGATCACGGAGGAGCTGAACGTCTCCTCCCTGGCCTCCCTCTCGGAGGTCGGCGGCTCGCTCGTCGACACAACGGCCAAGGCGAACTTCCGCGCCCTCGGCAAGCGCTTCGGCAAGGGCGTCCAGGACGTCGCGAAGGCGGTGGCCGCGGCTGACGCGGCGGCCCTCTCGCTGGCCCTCCGCTCCGGCGAGGCGAAGCTCACGGTGAACGGCGAGGAGATCACGGTCACCCCGGAGGAGGTCATCATCACGGAGACCCCCCGGGAAGGCTGGTCGGTCGCCTCCGACTCCGGCGCCACGGTCGCCCTGGACCTGGAGATCACCCCCGAGCTCCGCAAGGCCGGCCTGGCCCGCGACGCGATCCGCCTGATCCAGGAGGCCCGCAAGAACAGCGGCCTGGACGTCGCGGACCGGATCGCCCTGCGCTGGACGTCCACCTCCCCGGAGACGACGGAAGCCCTCACGGCCCACGCCGCCCTCATCGCCGACGAGGTCCTCGCCACGGACCACGCCGAAGGCGAAGCGGACACCACCTACGGCACGCCGTTCGAGGACGACTCCCTCGCCCTGACGTTCCGCCTCCGCAAGGCGTAAGCCCCGGAAAAAGGCCCGGCACCCCGAAGGGGGTGCCGGGCCTTTGCGTTCCCCCGCCGCGCCGGGGGGCAGTGCGAAGCCGTCTCGTACTGGGGGTACGGCGCGAAGCCGCCGCGTACCCGGTGGGTGGCGCGAAGCTGCCGCTTCAGAGGTGGGGCCTCGCCCCCCGTGCCCCCCGGGGTCCGGGGCGGAGCCCCGGTTTCGGGAAGGGGCGGGGTGGGGGAAGGCCCGCCGCAGGCGCCCCCGCACGCCCCGCCGCCCCCGCACACCCCGCCGCCCCCGCGCCCCGCAACCCCCGCAGCACCCTCCCCCCGCCCCGTACGACCCCGCCCGCCCCGTACCCGGGTACGGCGAAGGGCCGGGTCCTGGTGTTACCCAGGGCCCGGCCCTTGCAGCCTGCCGACGGCTACGCGCTCATCGCGCGACCGCCCGCCGTCAGTTGTCGTCCTCGTCGATCAGGAAGCCCCGCATCGGCGCCGGCGCCTGCTGCATCGGCTGGGGAGCCTGCGGCCGGACCGGAGCCATCGGCTGCGTCATCGCCGGGGACATCTGCTGCTGACCGCCGTAGGACGGGGCGCCACCCATGGACGGCGCACCACCCATCGCGCCGTTGCCACCGTAGGACGGGGCGCTCGCGCCGGCCGAGGCCATCGAGGGCGCCGGCGGCAGCGAGGCCGTCGCCGGGGTCCGCGGCGGAGCCAGCGAGTCGTCGGCCTGGGTCTCCAGCTGACGCAGCTGCGACTCCAGGTACGACTTCAGGCGCGTGCGGTACTCGCGCTCGAAGCCGCGCAGGTCCTCGACCTTGCGCTCCAGCGTGGCGCGGGCGGACTCCAGGGAGCCCATCGCGACGCGGTGCTTCTCCTGGGCGTCCCGCTCAAGAGCGTCCGCCTTGGCGCGGGCGTCCCGCTCCAGGCCCTCGGCGCGGGAGCGCGCCTCGCCGACGATCTTGTTGGCCTCGGAGCGAGCCTCGGCGATCGCCTGGTCGGCGGTCTGCTGGGCCAGCGAGAGGACACGCGCGGCACTGTCGCCGCCGGGAGCCTGCGGGGGCTGCTGCTGCATCTGCTGCTGCTGCGGGTGGCCCATGGGGCCGCCCTGCATCGGGCCGGGACCCATCGGTCCACCCTGCATGGGGCCACCCTGCATCGGGCCGGGACCCATGGGCCCACCCTGCATGGGGCCGCCCTGCATGGGGCCGGCGGGAAGCTGGGGGGCACCGGAAGGCAGCTGCGGCGGGCCCATCTGCGGCGGCTGCTGCTGGACCGGCGGTCCGGATATGGCCGCGGGCACGGGCGCGCCGGGACCGACGGGACGATCCTGCGGCTCCGGGGGCTTCCGCATGCCCTGCTGCTGCTGGTTCTGCGCGGCGGCACGCGTCGCGGCGGCCAGCTTGGCGCGCAGGTCCTCGTTCTCCCGGAGCAGGCGGGTCAGCTCGGCCTCGACCTCGTCGAGGAAGGCATCGACCTCGTCCTCGTCATAGCCTTCTCGAAGGCGGACGGTCGTGAACTGCTTGTTCCGCACGTCCTCGGGGGTCAACGGCATCTCTTCTTCACCTCTACGTAGTCGTCGGCAGTCGGCAAGACCGTATCGTCCACACTCACCTCGCGAAGCTGCTCACGATGGAGATCAGGATGTAGACGATGATCATCAGAACGAAGAAGGACAGGTCGAGTGCCACGCCCCCGAGACGCAGCGGCGGGATGAGTCGCCGCAGAAGCTTGAGCGGTGGATCGGTGACAGTGTAGGTGGCCTCCAGAACGACCACCATCGCCTTACCGGGTTGCCATGAACGTGCGAACTGGAAGACGTAGTCCATGACCAGCCGGACGATCAGGAGGACGAGGAAGCACATCAGCACGATGTAGACCACCTGTAGTGCGACGCCCATCCCGCGTTTCCCTCTCCCCTGGCTTACGTGCTCTCACTTGCCCGGCCGCTTCGCGACCGGTCCGTCCGGTTCCGTTGTTCTCAGCTCTGGTTGAAGAATCCGCCCTCTGCGATCCGGGCCTTGTCCTCCGCCGTGACATCGACGTTAGCAGGCGACAACAGGAACACCTTCTGCGTCACGCGCTCAATGCTGCCATGGAGCCCGAAGACGAGTCCGGCGGCAAAGTCGACAAGTCGCTTCGCATCCGTGTCGTCCATCTCCGTGAGATTCATGATCACCGGGGTGCCCTCACGGAAGTGTTCCCCGATGGTACGGGCCTCGTTGTAGGTCCGGGGGTGCAGCGTGGTGATGCGGTAGGGCTCCCGCTCGGACACGACCTTGGGCATGATCACCGGTGCGTTCTTCTCCAGGCTCGGGCGTTCGGGTGTGATGGATGCCACGGGGGCAATTCGGGCCGGACGTCCGCTTTCGGCGAGTACCGGGACAGAATGAGCGATCGGTTCCCGGGGCGCCGGGGGCTGCACCACGCGCACCGGTTCCTCGCGCTCGACCTGTCGCGGAGGGGTGTGGCGCCGCTCGCGCTCGGGCTCCGGCTCCAGCTCGGGTTCGAAGTCGTCGTCGGGGTCGAAGCCCCGGCCGTCGTACCCATCGTCCTCCACGAGGCCGAGGTAGACCGCCATCTTGCGCATCGCGCCGGCCATTCTCTGAGTCCTCCGCTCTGTGGTGGATCGCCATACCTGGCCGATGTCGCAGCGTCACCGAGTGCCCGCGATCCACGGGCCACCCCGCTGTTCTGCGGAATGACCATATTTTCTGCTGTGGTCCGACTTGCTTCGCGACGTTACCCGAGCTTCGGGCGGACACCGAGTACCGCCGTACCGACGCGTACGTGTGTCGCCCCGGCAGCAACGGCCTCTTCGAGGTCCGCACTCATCCCTGCTGACACCATGTTCGCAGCCGGACGGGCCCCGCGCAGGGCAGTCGACAAATCCATCAACCGGTCGAAGGCGGCGCGCTGTCTGCCCGCGTACGGACCGGAGAGCGGCGCCACGGTCATGAGTCCGTCGAGCCGCAGCCCGGGAGCGGCGTCCACCGCGGCCGCCAACTCCTCGACCCCCTCGGGCGAGACGCCGCCGCGGGCACCGCGCTCCCCGGACTCCGCGTCGAGCGCGACCTGGAGCAGGCAGCCGAGTTCGCGGCCCTCCTTCTCCGCGGCCGCGGAGAGAGAGGAAACGAGCTTCAACCGGTCGACGGATTGCACCACATCGGCATAACCCACCACGGATCGGACCTTGTTGGTCTGCAACTGGCCCACGAAGTGCCAGGTCAGATCAAGGTCCGCGCACGCGGCGGCCTTGGGGGCGGCGTCCTGGTCCCGGTTCTCGGCGACGTGCCGCACGCCCAGTTCGTGCAGCATGCGCACATCGCTCGCGGGGTAGGTCTTGGTGACCACGATGAGCGTCACCTCCTCCCGCGCGCGCCCGGCGGCGGTGCAGGCGGCGGCGATGCGCTCCTCCACCCGGGCGAGATTCTCGGCGAGTTGCGACTTCCGGTCCGTCATGTCTCTTCCTGGGTCAACCAGACATATCCCGCGAGTCGCCCGGTGGTGCGGTCGCGGCGGTACGAGTAGTGGTCACCGGATTCCCGGGTGCAGACCTCACTGGCCTGCCGGTCCGTGACGCCGAGCCGTTCGAGCTGGGCGTGCACCCCGGCGGTGACGTCGACGGCGGGGGTCCCCCAGCTCGTCTCGGCCCAGGCGGCGGGCTCGGTTCTCGCGACCTCGGCGCGCATCGCCTCCGGCACCTCGTAGCACCGCCCGCAGACGGCGGGGCCGGTGCGGGCGACGATCCGGGCGGGGTCGGCGCCGAGAGCGATCATGGCCTCGACGGCTGCGGGGACGATCCCGGCGACCATTCCGGGCCGCCCGGCGTGGGCGGCGGAGACGACCCCGGCGACGGGATCGGCGAGCAGGACCGGGACGCAGTCCGCGGTGAGGACGGCGAGGGCGAGGCCGCGGGCCGCGGTCACCAGACCGTCGACGGCCGGTACGGCCTCGGTGGTCCACGCTCCCTCGACCTCGGCCACGTCCGCGCCGTGCACCTGGTTCATCCAGACGACGCGGGCCGGGTCGAGCCCGAGGGCTCCGGCGGCCAGCGCCCGGTTGGTCCGGACGGCCTCGGGGTCGTCGCCGACCGCGCCGCCGAGGTTGAGCTCCTCGTACGGAACGGCGCTCACCCCGCCCCACCTGTCGGTGAAGGCGAAGTGCGCGCCGTTCGCGTCGAAGGACTGCCCTATCACTTCAGGAAGTCCGGGACGTCCAGCTCTTCGGCCTGGGAGTCCGCGTACGGACGGGCCGGCGGGACGACCGGCGGGGCCGGCGTCAGCGGGGTCTCGTTGACGGCCGGGGCGGGCTCGACCGGGACGGAGACCGGCTCCTCGCGGGGGGCCACCGTGCCGAGTCCGCCCATCGGGCGGGACGGCTCGCTGATGCGAGGGGCCGGAGCCGGCTCCTCGCGCTTGGCCGAGACCGAGCCGATGATGTTGTCCCGGCGGGCCGGGGGCTGGCCGCCGTCGAAGCCGGCCGCGATGACGGTCACCCGGACCTCGTCACCGAGGGCGTCGTCGATGACGGCACCGAAGATGATGTTGGCCTCGGGGTGGGCCGCCTCGCTGACCAGCTGCGCGGCCTCGTTGATCTCGAAGAGACCGAGGTCGCTGCCGCCGGAGATGGAGAGCAGCACCCCGCGGGCGCCGTCGATGGAGGCCTCCAGGAGCGGCGAGGAGATCGCCATCTCCGCGGCGGCCACCGCGCGGTCGTCGCCACGGGCGGAGCCGATGCCCATGAGGGCGGATCCGGCCTCGGACATGACCGACTTGACGTCGGCGAAGTCGAGGTTGATCAGACCCGGGGTGGTGATGAGGTCGGTGATGCCCTGGACGCCGCTCAGCAGCACCTGGTCGGCCGACTTGAACGCGTCGAGCACGGAGACCTGACGGTCCGAGATCGAGAGCAGTCGGTCGTTCGGGATGACGATGAGGGTGTCGACCTCTTCGCGGAGCTCGGCGATGCCGTCCTCCGCCTGGTTGGCGCGGCGCCGGCCCTCGAAGGTGAAGGGTCGGGTGACCACACCGATCGTCAGGGCGCCGAGCGAGCGCGCGATGTTGGCGACGACGGGTGCGCCGCCGGTGCCGGTGCCGCCGCCTTCGCCGGCGGTGACGAAGACCATGTCGGCCCCCTTGAGGACCTCCTCGATCTCCTCACGGTGGTCCTCTGCCGCCTTGCGACCGACGGCCGGGTTGGCCCCGGCGCCCAAGCCGCGGGTGAGTTCACGACCGACGTCGAGCTTGACGTCGGCGTCGCTCATCAACAGCGCTTGCGCGTCGGTGTTGATCGCGATGAACTCGACGCCCTTGAGGCCGACCTCGATCATTCGGTTGATGGCATTGACACCACCGCCGCCGACACCGATGACCTTGATGACTGCGAGGTAGTTCTGCGGTGCTGCCACGTCGAAGGCCTCTCGCCTCGAGTTACGTGTCGCCGCTACGCGGTGGTTGGTCGCGCTGCGACGACGGATGCCGATTGGGGCGGTCCGGAACGCCGACCCAAACCCTAACGTTGAAGTTTAGGGTTACCAGTGTCTCTGTTCGCTGGACTCTTCCGAACAGGACACTAAGTCGACAAGCGGCGCACGTTCAACGAACACGCCGAACCTCCCGTTTTTCTTTTCACCCTATGTGATCACCCGGAGCGCTGGCCAACCAGGGTGCTGGCCAGCGCCGATGTCCGTCAACTCCCGGACGACGCGGGCGCCGTGGGGGCACTTACATCGAAGTGCCCCGCTTTGGGCGACGCCTTCATCAGAGCGGTCAGCACCCGGGATTTCACCGGGCCGTGTTCCGCGCTTCCCCAGAAGACGGTGCGCCCCTTGGTCAGTTCCAGAGTGACGGAGTCGTACGAGGTGACGCGGACGACACGAGTGTTCCGGGCGATTTCCTCCGGGAGTTCACCCCGGACGCGGACCGCCTCGCCCAGCAGCCGGTCCGCGTCGAAGCGGCGCAGGCTGGGCGAGGAGGCGACGTCGAGGACGAGCCGGGGGATGCCACGGGGGGCGGTGTCGACGGTGGCGAACCGGACGCCGGTCGCGTCCACTTCGATGAACTTCGTGCCCTTTTCCAGCAGGAGTACGGGCTTCCGTTCCGTCACTTTCAGACCGATTCCGTGCGGCCAGGACCGTACGACGTCGACGGATTCGATGCGCGGGAGCTCCTTCCGGAGCCGCGCCTCGATCGCCTCGGTGTCGACGGAGACGAGCGGCGCCCCCGTCGGGACGGCGGCGACCCTCTCGACCTCACGGGGGGTCAGAACCCCCGTACCGGAAGTCTTCACACGTTCCACACGGAACCAGGACGATCCGTAGAGCGCCCAGATCACGCCGGCCGTGAGGGCGACGACGCCGAGCGCGACGAGGAGCACGCGGGGCGCGGGCACCCGGAATCGCTGATTCCGGGCGCCCGTGCGGGACGGCCGCTCCGACGACCCCTTCGGCTTCTTCGCGCCGCTCTTCTCGGCGGTCGTCGATCCGGCTGCCACGCTTCCGCCTTTCGCCGCCGCTACGCCTGTCGGCGGGCGGCGATCGCCTCGTACACCATGCCGACGAGCAGGTCGTCGGCGTCCCGGCGGCCGAACTCGGCGGCGGCGCGAGACATCTCGTACAAACGGTGCGGATCGGCCAGTACGGGCAGGACGTTGCCCTGCACCCACTGCGGCGTCAGCTCCGCGTCGTCGACGAGGAGTCCACCGCCGGCCTTGACCACCGGCTGGGCGTTGAGCCGCTGTTCGCCGTTGCCGATGGGCAGCGGGACGTACGCGGCCGGCAGCCCGACGGCGGAGAGCTCGGCGACGGTCATCGCGCCCGCGCGGCAGAGCATCATGTCGGCCGCGGCGTACGCGAGATCCATCCGGTCCACGTACGGTACCGGCACGTACGGCGGCATACCGGGCATGTTGTCGACGCGCGGCATTTCGTTCTTCGGGCCCACCGCGTGCAGGATCTGGATGCCCGAGCGCTGGAGCACCGGAGCGATCTGCTGGACGACCTCGTTGAGCCGCCGGGCGCCCTGCGAGCCGCCCGAGACGAGCAGCGTCGGCAGGTTCGGGTCGAGCCCGAAGGCGGCGCGCGCCTCGGGGCGCACCCGCGCCCGGTCGAGGGTCGCGATGGTGTGCCGCAGCGGGATGCCGATGTAGCGGGCGTTGCGGAGCTTGCTGTCCGGGGTGGCGACGGCCACCCCGGCCGCGTACCGCGAGCCGATCTTGTTGGCGAGGCCGGGCCGGGCGTTGGCCTCGTGGACCACGATCGGCACCCCGAGCCGCTTGGCCGCGAGATAGCCGGGCAGCGCCACGTAGCCGCCGAAGCCGACCACGCAGTCCGCCTTCGTGCGCTCCAGGATCTGCTCGGCGGCCTTGATGGTGCCGCGGAGCCGCCCGGGGACGGTGATCAGCTCGGGGGTGGGCTTACGGGGCAGCGGTACGGCGGGGATGAGCGCCAACTCGTAGCCCCGCTCGGGCACGAGCCGGGTCTCCAGACCCTTTTCCGTGCCCAGCGCTGTGATCCCCACGCTGGGGTCCTGCCTGCGCAGGGCGTCCGCGAGGGCCAGCGCCGGCTCGATGTGGCCGGCGGTCCCCCCGCCGGCGAGTACGACATGCACCGAAATTCACCGCTCTCCGGACGGGCGCTTCTTGACGCGCCGTCGCATCGACTTCCATCTCACCCCGGCCCGCTTGCCCCAGCCGGGGCGGCGCATGGCCAGGGCCGCTTTCGCGGCGGGTTCCTGTCGCGCGAAGGCGATGAGGAGCCCGACGGCGAACATGGTCGGCAGCAGGGCCGACCCCCCGTACGAGAACAGCGGGAGCGGGACTCCGGCGATCGGCAGCAAGCCGAGCACCGCACCGATGTTGATCACGGCCTGCGCCGTGATCCAGGTGGTCACGCCTCCCGCGGCGTACCTCACGAAGGGGTCCTCCGTGCGTCCGGCCACGCGGATACCCGCATAGCCTAGAGCCGCGAACAGGGCGAGTACCGACAGCGTCCCCGCGAGGCCCAGTTCCTCACCGGTGACCGCGAAGATGAAGTCGGTGTGCGCTTCGGGGAGTTGACCCCATTTCTCCACACTGGCACCCAGTCCGGAACCGAACCATCCGCCCGAGGCCAGAGCATAGATTCCGTGCGCGGCCTGGAGGCACGGGGCTCCCTCGCCACCGGGGTCGGTCGCGCCGATGCAGTCGAAGCGCTTCATCCGGTTGTCACTCGTCTTGATCAGCAGCACGCCGATCGCGCCGGCGACGGAGAGCACTCCGACGAAGAGCCGGGTGGGCGCTCCGGCCGTCCACAGGAGACCGAAGAGGATCGCGGCGAGGATGATCGAGGTGCCCATGTCGCCGCCGAGCATGATCAGTCCGAGCAGCATGAAGGCGACGGGGACCAGCGGCACGAGCATGTGCTTCCACTGGGACAGCAGCCGCATGTCCTGCTTGCGCGCGAGCAGGTCGGCCCCCCACAGGATCAGCGCCAGCTTGCCGAACTCGCTGGGCTGGAGCTGGAAGGGGCCGCCGAGGGAGATCCAGTTCTGGTTGCCGTTGACCGAGTGCCCTATCCCGGGGATCTGCACGAGCACCATCAGGAAGACGGCGCCGACCAGGATCGGGTAGGCGAGCGCCCGGTGCAGCTTCACCGGCATGCGCGAGGCGGCCAGGAGCAGCCCGGTGCCGAGGAGTGCGGCGAAGAACTGCTTCCGGAAGAAGTAGGAGGGCACGAGGTCGTAGCGGAGCGCCGTGATCATCGAGGCGGAGAAGACCATCACCAGGCCGAGCATGGTGATGAGCAGGGCGGCGCCGATGATCACGTAGTACGCGGTGAGGGGTCTGTCCCAGGCCTTCAGCGCCCGCTCGTACAGCCGCCGTACGCCCCCGCCGCGAGGCCGCCGCGGGGTCGCTGGGGCCCGCCCTCCGCCGCGTACGGCGGAAGGCCGGCGTGTCCCGGCGATCTTGCTCGGCATGGTCGCTGCCCCCTCCAGTCGTGCCCGGTCCGGCCGGACCCTCCCACTGGTCAGGTCAGGCGTCCCCGGTGGTGGCGAGGGAGCGGACCGCGTCCGCGAAGGCCTCGCCCCGCTTGTTGTAGTTGGTGAACATGTCCATCGAGGCGCAGGCCGGGGCGAGGAGCACCGTGTCCCCCGGGCGGGCCAGCCGGGCCGCCTCCCGGACCGCCTCGGACATCGCCCCAGTGTCGGTCCGGTCGAGGTCCACCACCGGGACTTCCGGGGCGTGTCGCGCCAGGGCTTCGCGGATCAGCGCGCGGTCGGCGCCGATCAGGACGGCCCCGCGCAAGCGCTTCGCCGACTTCTGGACGAGCTCGTCGAAGGTCGCGCCCTTGGCGAGGCCGCCGGCGATCCAGACGATCGGGTCGTAGGCCGCCAACGAGGCTTCCGCGGCGTGGGTGTTGGTGGCCTTGGAGTCGTCGACGTACGTGACGCCCTCGATCTCCTCGACCAGTTCGATGCGGTGCGGGTCCGGCCGGAAGGCCTTGAGCCCGTCGCGTACGGCCTTCGCGTCGACGCCGAAGGCGCGGGCGAGGGCGGCGGCGGCGAGGGCGTTGGCGATGTTGTGCGGGGCCGGCGGCTGGACGTCGTCGACCTCGGCCAGCTCCTGCGCGTTCTTCTGCCGGTTCTCGACGAAGGCGCGGTCGACGAGGATGCCCTCGACGACGCCCAGTTCGGACGGGCCGGGGGTGCCGAGCGTGAAGCCGATGGCGCGGCAGCCCTCCTCGACGTCGGCCTCGACGACCAGGTCCTCGGTCGCCTTGTCGGCGACGTTGTAGACGCAGGCGACCTGGTTGCCCTCGTAGATCCGGCCCTTGTCGGCGGCGTACGCCTCCATCGAGCCGTGCCAGTCGAGGTGGTCGGGCGCCAGGTTGAGCACGGCGGCCGAGTGGACGCGGACGGACGGCGCCCAGTGGAGCTGGTAGCTGGAGAGCTCGACGGCGAGCACGTCGTACGGCTCGTCGCCGAGGACGGCGTCGAGGAGCGAGACCCCGATGTTGCCGACGGCGGCGGTCCGCAGACCGGCCGCCTCCAGGATCGAGGCGAGCATCCGCACGGTCGTGGTCTTGCCGTTGGTGCCGGTGACCGCGAGCCACGGAGCGGCGCCCGGCCCGCGGAGGCGCCAGGCCAGCTCGACGTCGCCCCAGACCTCGACGCCCGCCTCGGCGGCGGCCGCGAAGAGCGGCTTGTCGGGCCGCCAGCCGGGGGTGGTCACGATCAGCTCGGTGCCGGTCGGCAGGGTGGCCCCGTCGCCGAGGCGGACGGTGATGCCCTCCGCCTCCAGGTCGGCGGCCTGCGCCCGGGAGCGCTCGTCGTCGCCGTCGTTGACGACGGTCACGACCGCGCCCAGGCCGTGCAGGACGCGGGCGGCCGGAATGCCGGACACCCCGAGTCCCGCGACGGTGACCTTCTTGCCGTTCCAGTCGAGCTGTTCCGTCACTTCTCTGCTGCCCATCCCGCGTAGAAGAGGCCCAGGCCCACGATCACGCACATGCCCTGGATGATCCAGAACCGGACGACGACCAGGACCTCCGACCACCCCTTGAGTTCGAAGTGGTGCTGGAGCGGGGCCATCCGGAAGACGCGCTTGCCGGTCATCTTGAACGAGCCGACCTGGATGACCACGGACATCGTGATCAGCACGAACAGGCCGCCGAGCAGAGCCAGCAGGAGCTCCGTACGGGAGCAGATGGCGAGACCGGCCAGCGCGCCGCCGAGGGCCAGCGAGCCGGTGTCGCCCATGAAGATCTTGGCGGGCGAGGTGTTCCACCACAGGAAGCCGAAGCAGGCGCCCATCAGCGCGGAGGCGACGACCGCGAGGTCGAGCGGGTCGCGCACCTCGAAGCAGGCGTTGGGGTTGGTCAGCGTCACCGCGTTCGCACAGGACTCCTGGAACTGCCAGAGCCCGATGAAGGTGTACGCGCCGAAGACCATCACCGAGGCGCCGGTGGCCAGACCGTCCAGACCGTCCGTCAGGTTCACGCCGTTGGACATGGCCAGGATCATGAAGAGCGCCCAGATCACGAACAGGACCGGGCCGATGGACCAGCCGAAGTCCGTGATGAAGGAGAGCTTCTCGGAGGCGGGCGTGAGCCCGCGCAGGTCCGCGAACTGGAGCGACAGCACGGCGAAGGCGATGCCGACGATCAGCTGGCCGGCCATCTTCGCCTTGGCCCGCAGGCCCAGCGAACGCTGCTTGACGATCTTGATGTAGTCGTCGAGGAAGCCGACGAGGCCCATGCCGGCCATGAGGAACAGCACCAGGACGCCCGAGTACGTCGGGTCCTCACCGGTGATGACCTTGGCCAGGGCGTACGCGATGAGCGTGGCCAGGATGAAGGAGATGCCGCCCATGGTGGGCGTGCCCTTCTTCCCGGCGTGGCCGCGCGGGCCGTCGTCGCGGATGAACTGCCCGTATCCCTTGCGGGCGAGCAGCTTGATCAGCAGCGGGGTGCCGATCAGGGTCAGGAAGAGCCCGATGGCCCCCGCGAAGAGGATCTGCCTCATCGTCCGGCGACCTCACCCTCGGTGTCGAGGAGGGCCAGCGCGACCCGTTCGAGACCGACCGACCTGGAAGCCTTCACAAGGACGACATCCCCCGGGCGCAGCTCACTGCGCAACAGGTCGACAGCCGCCTGCGCGTCGGACACGTGCACCGACTCCTCACCCCACGAACCCTCGTTATATGCGCCCAGTTGCAGCCAGGACGCTTCCCTGTCCCCGACCGCGACGAGCTTGCTGACGTTGAGCCGGACGGCGAGCCGTCCGACCGCGTCGTGCTCGACGAGCGATGCGTCACCGAGCTCGGCCATCTTGCCGAGCACCGCCCACGTACGAGCCCCTCGGGCCTGTGCGGCCCGGCCCATGGACGCGAGCGCGCGCAGGGCGGCTCGCATGGACTCGGGGTTCGCGTTGTAGGCGTCGTTGACGATCGTCACGCCGTCCGGACGCTCGGTGACCTCCATGCGCCAGCGCGACAGGGTGCCGGCTTCGGAGAGCGCGGTGGCGATCTCTTCGACAGGCATGCCCAGCTCGTGCGCGACGGCGGCCGCGGCGAGCGCGTTCGACACGTGGTGCTCACCGTACAGGCGCAAGGTCACGTCGCTGCACCCGGTGGGTGTGTGAAGCCTGAAAGAAGGCTGTCCGTTCTCTGTGAGGAGGACGTTCTCGGCCCGTACGGCCGCTTCGTCCGCTTCGCCGAAGAGGATCACGCGGGCCTTGGTGCGGCTCTCCATCGCGCGGACGAGCGGGTCGTCGGCGTTGAGGACCGCGACCCCGCCCTCCTCGGCGGACGGCAGGGCCTCGACGAGCTCGCCCTTGGCCTCGGCGATCTGCTCCCGGCCGCCGAACTCGCCGATGTGGGCGGTGCCCACGTTGAGGACGAGGCCGATGCGGGGCGGGGTGAGGCCGGTGAGGTACCGGATGTGCCCGATGCCGCGGGCGCCCATCTCCAGGACCAGGTGCCGGGTCTCGTCGCTCGCGCGGAGCGCGGTGAGCGGCAGGCCGATCTCGTTGTTGAGGGAGCCCGGCGTCCACACGGTGGGCGCGTGCCGGTCGAGGACCTGGGCGATCAGGTCCTTCGTGGAGGTCTTGCCGGCGGAGCCGGTGAGGGCGACGACATCGGTGCCGAGCCGCTCGACGACCGCGCGGGCGAGGGCCCCCAGCGCGGCCTGCACGTCCTCCACGACGATCGCGGGGACGCCGACGGGACGGGCGGCGAGCACGGCCGCCGCGCCCGCCTCGACGGCGCGCTCCGCGTAGTCGTGGCCGTCGACGTGCTCACCGGCGAAGGCGACGAAGAGGCTGCCGGGCCGCACCTCGCGGGAGTCGATGACGACGGGCCCGGCGACCCGGGCGGCCTGATCCGGTATGTCGTGCGGCTGCCCGCCGACGATTTCGGCGATCTCGGCGAGGGAGAGGGCGATCACTGCTTCATCCCTGACTGTTCTGGTGGCTGTCTGTGTCCTTGGCGCCCCCTGGGGCGGCCAGGGCGTTCTGTTCGAGGATCGCGGCGCGCAGGACCTGGCGGTCGTCGAAGGGCCGTACGACCCCGGCGATCTCCTGGCCCTGCTCGTGGCCCTTGCCCGCGACCAGGACGGTGTCGCCCGGCTGCGCGCGGGCCACGGCCGCGGCGATGGCGGCGGCGCGGTCGGCGAGGACGAGGACCTCGCCGCGCTCCTGCGCGGGGACCTCCGCGGCGCCCGCGAGCATGGCGGAGAGGATCACGAGCGGATCCTCGGAGCGGGGGTTGTCGGAGGTCAGGACGGCGGTGTCGGCGAGCCTGGCCGTGGCGGCGCCCATCGGGCCGCGCTTGGTGGTGTCCCGGTCGCCGCCGCAGCCGATGACCACGTGCAGCCGGCCCTCGGTGACCTCGCGCAGGGAGCGCAGGACCGATTCGACGGCGTCCGTCTTGTGGGCGTAGTCGACGACCGCGAGGTACGGCTGGCCGGCCTCGACCCGCTCCAGGCGGCCGGGGACGCCGGGGACGGCGGCGATGCCGTCGGCGGCGCTCTTCGCCTCCAGACCGGCGGCGGCCAGGGTGGCGATCGCGGCGAGGGTGTTGGCGACGTTGAACGGGCCGGGCAGCGGGGCGGTGGCGGAGATCCGCTCGCCCTGCGGGCCGACGGCGGTGAACGTCGAGTCGTGGGAGCCGAGGACGAGGTCCTCCGCGCGCCAGTCGGCGTCCGCGCGGCCCTCGGCGGAGAAGGTGACGACCGGGACGGTCGCCTCCTTCGCGAGCCTGCGGCCGTACGCGTCGTCCGCGTTCACCACGCCGAGCCTGCTGCGCTCGGGCGTGAAGAGCGCGGCCTTGGCCCGGAAGTAGTCCTCCATGTCGGAGTGGAACTCCATGTGCTCCGGGCTGAGGTTGTTGAAGACGGCGACGTCGAAGACGCAGCCGTCGACCCGGCCGAGCACGAGGGCGTGGCTGGACACCTCCATGGCGACCGCTTCGACGCCCCGCTCGCGCATGACGGCGAAGAGCGCCTGGAGGTCGGTGGCCTCGGGGGTCGTGCGCTCCGACTTGATGCGCTCGTCGCCGATGCGCATCTCGACGGTGCCGACGAGGCCGGTGCTCCGCCCGGCGCCGCGCAGGCCGCCCTCGACCAGGTAGGCCGTGGTGGTCTTGCCGGAGGTGCCGGTGATGCCGATCTGGAGGAGGTCGGCGCCGGGCCGTCCGTAGATCTCGGCGGCGAGCTCGCCCATCCGGCCGCGCGGGTTCTCGACGACGAGGACCGGCAGGCCGGTCGCGGCGGCGCGCTCGGCGCCCGCCGGGTCGGTGAGGACCGCGGCCGCTCCCAGTCCGGCGGCCTGGGCGACGAAGTCGGCGCCGTGCGCGCGGGCGCCGGGCAGGGCGGCGTACACGTCCCCGGGGCGTACGGCCCGGGAGTCGTGCGTGATGCCCGTGATGTCGACGGGGCCGGCGCCGGGGGTGTCGACGCCCAGCTGTGCGGCCAGGTCGCCCAGGGGTGTCGGGCGGGCCTGCTCCGGCCGGGGCGGGGTGGTTCGGTACTGATCAGCGTGTGGCACGGCGGTGAGCGTACCGGGCGCACCCTGTGCGGGGCCAAAATCGCCCGGGGCGTCGCCGGAGTTCGATTTCCGGTTCCCGGAATGGTTGGTGATCGTTGTCACTGGTGCTCCCGGACTGTCACGGGGTGGGTTCGAAGGTGACCGGCAGGCGGGCGGGTTCGCTGCCCGTGGGGGCCGTGTGCAGGGTCTTGAGGGCGAACTCCATGACCTTCTTGTAGATGGGTCCGCAGATCTGGCCGCCGAAGTAGCTGCCCTTGGTGGGGTTCTGGATGGCGCAGTAGACGGTGACCTGGGGGTTGTCGGCGGGGGCAAACCCGGCGAAGGAGGCGGTGTAGCCCTTGTAGCGGCCCAGTTCGGGGTCGACCCGGTTGGCGGTGCCGGTCTTGCCGGCGACGCGGTAGCCGGGGATGGCGGCCCGGTTGCCGGTGCCCTCCCGGTCGTCGACGACGGACTCCAGCATCTTGGCGAGGGTGTCGGCGGTCTTCTCGCTGACGACCCGGCTCTCCTGGGGGGCGGGGGCCGGGCTGAAGCGGCCGTCGGGCCCCTTGGTGCCGCGGACGAGCGTCGGTTCGACGCGTACGCCTCCGTTGGCGATGGTCGAGTAGACCGAGGCGGCCTGCATGGCGCTGACGGAGAGGCCCTGGCCGAAGGGGATCGTGTACTGCTGCGAGGTGGACCAGTCCTCGGGCTTGGCGAGGATGCCCGGGGTCTCCCCCGGGAAGTCGAGGCCGGTGGGGCTGCCGATACCGAACTTGCGCAGGTAGGAGTGGAGCACCCGGTTGGACTCCGCCTGGGTGTCGCCGAGCTGGCCGGTGGCGAGGATCGTGCCGATGTTGCTGGACTTGGCGAGGACGCCGTTGAGGGTCAGGTACCAGGTCTTGTGGTCGACGTCGTCCTTGAAGAGCCGGTCGCCGCGGTGGAGCCGGTTGGGGACGGTGACGTGGGTCCCGGGGGTCGCCTTGCCCTCCTCCAGGACGGCGGCCATGGACATGACCTTGCTGGTCGAGCCGGGCTCGTAGGCGTCCTGGAGGGCGGCGTTGCCCATGGAGGCGGCGTTGGCGGCGGAGAGGTCGTTGGGGTCGAAGCCGGGGGCGTTGGCCATGGCGAGGACCTCGCCGGTCCTCGTGTCCTGCACGACGACGTACCCGCGGTCGGCCTTGGACTTCTTCACCTGCTCGGTGATGGCCTGCTGGGCGGCCCACTGGATGTCCCGGTCGATGGTGAGCTCGATGTCGGAGCCGGGGACGGCGGGGGTGCCCTGGGAGCCCGCGGTGGGCACCTGGCGGCCGCCGGACTCGGTGAAGCGGATCTTGCCGTCCTTGCCGGCGAGCTCCGGGTCGAGCATGGACTCCACGCCGCCGGCTCCCTTGCCCTCGGCGTTGACGTAGCCCAGTATCCCGGCGGCGAGCTCGCCGTTCGGGTAGACGCGCTTGGTGCTGGGCTCGCTGAGGACGCCGCCGAGCAGGTTCACGCCGGTGCCGCCGGTGGCGCGGGACTTCTCCCCGTAGACCTTCTTGAGGTCCTTGATCTGGTTCCACACCTGGGGGGTCTGCTTGCGCGCGAGCAGGGTGTAGCGGGACTTGGGGGTACGGAGCTTCTTCGCGAGCTCGGCGGGGTCCTTGTCCAGGATCGGGGCGAGGAGGGCCGCGGCCTGCTCGGGCGCGTCGGGGAGCTTGGACTCCTCGGGCGTGAAGAGCTTGGGGTCGGCGGTGATGTCGTACGCGTCGACGGAGGCGGCGAGCGCGATGCCGTTGCGGTCGGTGATCTCGCCCCGCTCGGCGGAGAGCGTGTGGTCCTGGAAGCGGTACCTGTCGGCCTTGGCGGCGTACGCGCTGGCGTCGACGGCCTGGACCTGGAGCAGCCGGACGACGAAGACGAGCATGACGAGGGTCAGGCCGAGGGAGATCAGCCGGAGCCGGGGCCGGGGGCTGCCGAGCCGGATGGTGCGGGGCCGGCGGGCCGGGGGCCGGGGGCCGGGGCGCTTCGCGGCGGGGCGCGGTGCGGGGCGCGAGGCGGGCCGGGACGGGCGGGCTCCGGCGGAGGCGGGCCGGGGGCGGGTGGGCCGGGCGGGCCCGGGGACGCGGCGGCGGGGGGGCTCCTTGGAGGGCACTGCTCGGTCACCTGCCGGAGGTCGTGGGGGCGGTTGCGGGCGCGGACACCGGGGGCGCGGCCGGGGGCGCCGTCCGGACCTGGCCGGTGCCGGTGTTCGGCGGGGTCGTCTGCGGGGCCTTGGCGCTCGGGGTGGGCGTCGGGGTCGGGTCCGGCTTCGGGGCGACCGCCACCGAGGGATCTCCGAGCACCTTGCCGTCGGGCCCGAGGAAGGCGGGGCTGCCGCCGGGGACCATGCCGAGCTCGCGGGCCCGCCGCTCCAGGGCGTCGGGGGCCGCGTAGTCGTCCACGTCCCGCTGGAGCGCCTGCTCCTCGTCGGTGAGCTCGGTGGTCCTGTCCTTGAGCTCGCGCAGCTTGAAGGAGCCCTGGTTGAGGGCCGAGTTCAGCAGGAGCAGGGCGATGAGCCCGCCGCCGAGGAGCACGAAGACGAGCAGGACGAAGGGGGTACGGGCGGCCGAGCTGGGCCCCGACGGCATGAGCCGTCCGAGCCGCGCGGCCCGCCCTTTGAGGGGCCCCTTCGCCGTGCTCACAGCACGTCCTCCCGGATGCGCTGCGCGCCGCGGAGCCGGGCGGGCGCGGCGCGCCGGTTCTCGGCGACCTCTTCCTCGGTGGGCAGCTCGGCGCCCCGGGTGAGCAGCTGGAGGCGCGGCTGGTACTTCTCCGGGACCACCGGGAGTCCGGGCGGCGCGGTGGTCGCGGCGCCGGCCGCGAAGACCTGCTTGACGATGCGGTCCTCCAGCGACTGGTAGGACAGGACGGCGACCCGGCCGCCGACGGCGAGGGCCTTCACGGCCGCCGGGATCGCCTTCTCGACGCTGTCGAGCTCTCGGTTGACCTCGATGCGCAGGGCCTGGAAGGTCCGCTTGGCCGGGTTGCCGCCGGTGCGCTTGGCCGCCTGGGGCAGGGCGTCGCGGATGAGTTCGACGAGCCGGGCGCTGTTGGTGAAGGGCTCCTTGTCGCGCTCGCGCACGATCGCGGAGACGATCCGCTTGGCCTGCTTCTCCTCGCCGTACGCGCGCAGGATGCGGACCAGCTCGCCGGGCGCGTAGGTGTTGAGGACCTCGGCGGCGCTGATGCCGGTCGTCTGGTCCATGCGCATGTCGAGCGGGGCGTCCTGCGCGTAGGCGAAGCCGCGGTCGGCCTCGTCCAACTGCATGGAGGAGACGCCCAGGTCGAAGAGGACGCCGTCCACCTTGGGGATGCCGAGCCGGTCGAGGACCTCGGGCAGCTCGTCGTAGACGGCGTGGACGAGGGTGGCGCGCTCGCCGAAGGGGGCGAGGCGCTCGCCGGAGAGGCGCAGGGCCTCCTTGTCCCGGTCGAGGGCGACGAGCCGCACCTCGGGGAAGCGCTGGAGGAGGGCCTCGCTGTGGCCGCCGAGGCCCAGGGTGCAGTCGACGACGACCGCGCCGGGGCGCTCCAGTGCGGGGGCCAACATGTCCAGGCACCGCTGGAGCATCACCGGGACGTGTCGGTCGTTGCTCAATGCGCCCTCTCAGATCCGGCGCGGTGGTACGTACCGCCGGGCTCCCGCCCCGCACCGGCCGCCGCGCGAGCGGAGCGGGCCGCGTCGTAGGTACCGCCGCACACACGGGGGAGAAACCGCGGAAATCGCTCGATGTCTCCGTGAACTTCGCGTCACTTTAGTCCACGGGACCCGCCGGTCAATCAACCGGCTGGCGCGTCGCACGGAGCCGGCGGACCCGTGCGACATTCCGGACGGGTCACTCGTTCGGGGCCAGGCTTCCGACACCTGTGGGTTAGCTCACAACAAGGCTCATTGACGTTCTTTGTCCGCTCTCACAGCAGGCCCGGAGGCCTTGTGCCCGTTAACGTCGGAACCATGTCGACATCCGCGCACCCCTCTGCCGACGCCATACGCATCGCCGGCACGGTCACCGACCGTCTCGTCGAGGCGAACGAGCGCTACGCCGCTGACTTCACCGACCCCGGAATGGACGCGCGGCCCGTGCTGCGCGTCGCCGTCGTCGCCTGTATGGACGCCCGTCTCGACCTGCACGCAGCCCTGGGTCTCGAACTCGGCGACTGTCACACCATCCGCAACGCGGGCGGTGTCGTCACCGACGACGTGATCCGGTCCCTCACGATCAGCCAGCGTGCCCTCGGCACGCGCAGCGTCATGCTGGTCCACCACACGAACTGCGGCCTCGAATCGCTCACCGAGGACTTCCGGCACGAGCTGGAGGACGAGGTCGGGCAGCGGCCGGCCTGGGCCGTCGAGGCCTTCCGTGACGTGGACCAGGACGTCCGGCAGTCGATGCAGAGGGTGCGGACCTCCCCGTTCCTGTTGCACTCCGACGACGTACGGGGCTTCGTCTTCGACGTCACGAGCGGTCTGCTGCGCGAGATCGACCCGGCGGAGTCCGCCCCGATCGACCCGGCGTAACGGGTCAAACCCCGGCATCTCCCCCGCACTTGTCCACAGGCGAGTGACACGACACGGCCCCGGCAACAAGAATGTCCGGGTGACACCCCCCGAAACATTTTCCCGGGGGCAGGTGTCCCTGTTCCGGAAGGCCGAGGAGGGCCGGGTGACGACCTATGACGATCGAGCGAGCCTCACTGATCTGACCACGACCGCGGAGCGAGTCCGCAGGTCGGTGGAGAGTGTGATCGAGGGCAAGCCCGAGGTCGTACGGCTTTCTCTGACCGTGCTGCTCGCCGAGGGACACCTCCTCATCGAGGATGTCCCCGGCGTCGGCAAGACCATGCTCGCCAAGACGCTGGCGCGGTCCATCGACTGCTCGGTGCGCCGCATCCAGTTCACCCCCGACCTGCTGCCCTCGGACGTCACAGGCGTGTCGATCTTCGACCAGCAGCGTCGGGAGTTCGAGTTCAAGCCGGGCGCGATCTTCGCCCAGATCGTGATCGGCGACGAGATCAACCGCGCGTCGCCGAAGACCCAGTCCGCGCTCCTGGAGTCCATGGAGGAGCGCCAGGTCACCGTCGACGGCCAGACGTACGAGCTGCCCAGCCCGTTCATGGTCGTGGCGACGCAGAACCCGGTCGAGATGGAGGGCACCTACCCGCTGCCCGAGGCCCAGCGCGACCGCTTCATGGCCAAGGTCTCCATCGGCTACCCGAGCGCCGAGGCCGAGCTCGAGATGCTCGACGTGCACGGCTCGGTCTCCCCGCTGGACGACCTCCAGCCGGTCGCCCACGCCCACGACGTCATGAAGCTGATCGAGGCGGTCCGCGCGGTCCACGTCGCCGACGCCGTCCGCCGGTACGCGGTCGACATCGTCGCCGCCACCCGCACCCACGCCGACCTGCGGCTCGGCGCCTCCCCCCGGGCCACGCTCCACCTGCTGCGGGCCGCCAAGGCCTCCGCGGCGCTCAGCGGCCGCGAGTACGTCCTGCCGGACGACCTCCAGGCCCTCGCCGTGCCCGTCCTCGCCCACCGGCTGCTGCCGACGGCGCAGGCCCAGCTGAACCGGCGCACCGCCGAGCAGGTCGTCCAGGACATCCTCCAGCGCACCCCCGTCCCGGCCGCGGCCCCGCCCGCCGGCCCGCTCTACGGCCAGCAGCAGCCCGGCGCCCGGCGGCTGTGATGGGAGCCGCTGCCGTACGGGACGGGCAGCGGGGCGACGACGACCGGGGCGGGCTGCGGGCCGCCTTCGGCGGTCTCACCACCCGCGGCCGGTCCTTCCTCGCCGCCGGGGTGGCCGCCGCCGTCTGCGCGTACGTCCTCGGCCAGGCGGATCTGCTGCGCGTCGGGCTGCTCCTCGCCGCCCTGCCGCTGATCTGCGTCCTCGTGCTGCACCGCACGCGCTACCGGGTCGCCGCCTCCCGCCGCCTCACCCCGCAGCGGGTGGAGGCGGGCTCCGAGGCCCGGGTCCAGCTCCGGATGGAGAACGTCTCCAAGCTCCCCACCGGGCTGCTCATGCTCCAGGACCACGTGCCGTACATGCTGGGACCCCGCCCGCGCTTCGTCCTCGACCGGGTCGAGGCGGGCGGCCGGCGCGAGGTGTCCTACCGGGTCCGCTCCGACCTGCGCGGACGCTTCCCGCTCGGCCCGCTCCAGCTCCGGCTCAACGACCCCTTCGGGATGTGCGAGCTGACCCGCTCCTTCAGCGCGTACGACACGCTCACCGTCATCCCGCGCACGGAGGCGCTGCCCGCGGTGAAGCTCGCCGGCGAGGCCGCGGGGTACGGCGACGGGCATCAGCGCTCCCTCGCGCTCGCGGGCGACGACGACGTCATCCCCCGCACCTACCGGCACGGCGACGACCTGCGCCGGGTGCACTGGCGCTCCACCGCCCGCTACGGCGAGCTGATGGTCCGGCGCGAGGAGCAGCCGCAGCGGGCCCGCTGCACCGTCCTCCTCGACACCCGACAGGTCGCCTTCCAGGGCACGGGTCCCGACTCGGCCTTCGAGTGGGCGGTCTCCGGCGCGGCCTCCGCCCTGGTGCACATGCTGGAGCGCGGCTACGCGGTCCGGCTGCTCACCGACACCGGCAGCGCGGTGCCCGGCGACGGCTCCGACGGCTTCGCCGGTTCGGCGCAGGACTCGGCCGAGACGGCCGGACTGATGATGGACACCCTCGCGATCGTCGACCACTCCCAAGGGGCCGGGCTCTCCCGCGCCTCCGACGTGCTGCGCGGCGGGAACGAAGGACTGCTCATCGCCTTCCTCGGCGACCTCGACGAGGAGCAGGCGGCCCTGGCCGCCCGGATGCGCGGGCGGACCGGCGCTGCCGTCGCCTTCGTCCTGGACTCGGGCACCTGGCTGACCGGCGGCGCGGTCGGCGGGGCGGTCGAGAAGCGCGTACGGCAGCTGCGCGAGGCGGGCTGGACGGCGCTGGCCGTGCCGCCCGGGGCGCGGCTCGCCGACCTGTGGCAGCAGGCGGCAGGAGCCCGTGCGGAATCCGGCGCCGACACCTACGGAGGTTGGTCATGAGCGGCCGCGCACGGCTGACCCTCGCCTCCTGGGGCGCCACCCTGATGGCGGCCGGGGCGCTGCTCCCGCTGGTGAAGCCGGCGACCTGGATCTTCACGGCGGCCTTCGTCCTCGCCCTGGTGAGCGGCGTGGGCACGCTGGCCCGCCGGGTGCCGCTGGCCCGGCCGCTGACCCTGCTCGCGCAGGTGGCCGCCGTCCTGCTCGCGCTGACCCTGTTCTTCGCCCGTGAGCAGGCGATCCTCTGGCTGATCCCCGGCCCGGAGGCCCTCACGCACTCCGCGGACCTGTTCCGGGCGGGCGCCGAGGACGTCGGCCGGTACGCGATCCCGGCGCCGGACACGGAGGGCATCCGGCTGATGCTCGTCGGCGGCGTCGTCGCGATCGGGCTCCTCGTGGACGCCCTCGCGGTCACCTTCCGCAGGGCGGCCCCGGCCGGTCTTCCGCTGCTCGCGCTGTACTCGGTGGCCGCCGGGCTCTCCGGTGGCGGCGCGGGCTGGCTCTGGTTCCTCCTCGCGGCCTCCGGCTATCTGCTGCTGCTCCTCGCGGAGGGCCGCGACCGGCTCTCCCAGTGGGGGCGGGTCTTCGGCGGCGCCCAGCGTTCGGGCCGGCCGGGCTCCACGGTCGCGAGCGGCGGTCCCGCCTTCGCCCCGGCCCGCACCGGCCGCCGGATCGGCGCCGTCGCGATGGGCGTCGCCATGGTGGTGCCGCTCGCGCTGCCGGGTCTCTCCGGCGGTCTGTTCGGCGGCGGCAGCGGCGAGGGGACCGGGGGCAGGGGCCCGGGCGGCACGATCACCGCCGTGAACCCGCTGGTCTCCCTCCAGGACAATCTGCGCCAGCCCGACGATCGGGAGGTCCTCCGCTACCGGACCAACGCCCGCGACACGAGCAATCTGTACCTGCGGCTCGTCGCCCTGGACCAGTTCGACGGCGCCTCCTGGAAGTCCTCGGTCCGCCCGATCGAGGACGTGCCGAAGCAGCTGCCGTGGCCCGAGGGCCTCGGCCAGGACGTCAAGGTCACCGAGGTGACCAGCAACTTCGTCGCCTCCGAGGCGTACGAGCAGCGGTGGCTGCCCATGCCGTACCCGGCCGGGCGGGTCGACATCGACGGCAAGTGGCGTTACGAACCGGCCGGCCGGATGCTCGTCGGCGACGACAAGCAGACCACCAGCGGCGTCCGCTACCAGGTCTCCAGCCTGGACGTGCTGCCCACGGCCGGGCAGCTGGCCGCGGCCGGGCAGGCCCCGGCGAAGCTGCGCGCCGAGTACACGAAGGTCCCCGCGTCCCTCCCCGCCGACGTGCGGGAGGCGGCCCGCGAGGTCACCAAGGGCGCGCGCAACGACTACGAGAGGGCGGTGAAGCTCCAGGACTGGTTCGCCAAGGACGGGGGCTTCCGCTACGACGTCGAGGTGACCTCCGGCACCGGGGTGCAGGCGATCTCCCGCTTCCTGAAGGACAAGGAGGGCTTCTGCGTCCACTTCTCCTTCTCCATGGCGGCGATGGCCCGCTCGCTCGGCATCCCCGCGCGGGTGGCGGTCGGCTTCATGCCGGGCACGACCCAGACGGACGGCTCCGTCTCGGTGGGCATCCGGGACGCGCACGCCTGGCCCGAGCTGTATTTCGACGGGGCGGGCTGGATGCGCTTCGAGCCGACGCCCTCGCGGGGCTCCACCCCGGTGTACACCTGGCAGGACAAGCCCTCGGGCGAGGCCACCGGTCCCGCGCAGCCCCAGCAGAGCGCTTCCGCCCAGCCGTCCGCCGCGCCGAGCGCCTCGGAGAGCTGCACGCCGCAGATGCGCAGGCTCGGTGACTGCGGTCCGGACACCGCCGTGGGCGGCGACTTCTCGGACGGTTCCGGTGTGGATCCGCTGAAGGTGGCGCTGATCTCCCTGGGGGCGCTCGTGGTGCTCGCCCTGCCGTTCGTCCCGATGCTCTGGCGGACCCGCGTGCGGGCCCGGCGGCTCGGTCCCGGCGGCGGTCGCGGCCCGGAGGACCTGGCGGCGCGGACGCTCGCGGTCTGGCAGGAGATCACCGACACGGCCTGGGACTACGGGGTCGAGCCGGACGAGTCGATGACGCCGCGGAAGACGGCGGCGCGAATCGTCCGACTGGGTGAGCTGACGGGCGAACCGGCGGACGCGGTCCACCGCACGGCCCGCGCGGTGGAGGAAGTTCTGTACGCGCCCCGGCCCGTGCCCGCCGCGGGTCTCGCCGAGGAGGCCGCCCGGATCAGGGCCGGTTTCCACGCGAGCGCCGACCGCACGGCACGCCTCCGGGCCCGGTTCGCCCCGCGCTCGGCGGTCCGCCTGCGCTGGGAGGCCTCGGCGCGCTGGTCGTCCGTGGCGACGGCGTGGTCGCTGCGACGGCACGCGCTGCTCACCCGGGGGGCGTCCCTCTTCCGCCGCACACCCCGCGAAGCGGGATGACGACCGGGAAGGGGTGGGGCCGCCGACAGCGGCCCCACCCCGGACTCGGCTCAGAGAGGCCACAACACGACAGAGCCCCGCAGGGCGCCGCACCGTGAGGCGCGGGCCCTGCGGGGCTCGGTCGTTGTAAGGGTGCGGGTCCACCGCTCAGGGGGCCGTCAGTGGCCGCCGCCCTGCTGTTCGTCGCGGCGGCGCTGCCACCGCTCCTCGATCCGGTTCATGGTGGAGCGTCGCTGCCGGGTCTGGCGGCCGCCGGCCGCCGTCCCACCCCTGGCCTGCTGCTCGCCCGGCTTGGGCGCCTTGCGCCATCCGGTGACCGCCAGGACCGCGCAGCCCAGCATGACGAGGAATCCCACCACGCTGATCCAGATCTGCTGTGCGACCATTCCGGCCATGAGGAGCGCGATACCCACCAGGAAGCCGGCGACTGCCTGGTAAACCCGTCGCCGGGTGTACGTACGCAGTCCGCTTCCCTCGAGCGCTGTCGCGAACTTGGGATCTTCGGCGTACAGCGCTCGCTCCATCTGCTCGAGCATTCGCTGCTCGTGCTCCGAGAGCGGCACGGAGTCCTCCTAGTCGTCGGTCGCGGGGGCGACCGGTTTGCGGCCCTTTCAGGATAGGCAGGGAATCGCCCCCGTGAAACCCGCCCACAATGCCGAAAAGCCAATCCGGGCCGCCATGCGGATCGGTTGCTGAGGCGTTGATTCCCCAGCGCCATCTCCGTCATGCCGGATGGTGTCCCCCGATCATACGGGGCGGAACCCCACATCGGGCGGGCTGTGGCGTACTCCATCGACGCCCGCTGCCCGCACCGCCGAACGGGTGCCGGTGGCTGTCAGGCCCGCTTCTCGCCGAGAACGTGCAGCTGGGTGGCGATGGCGTGGAAGGAGGGCAGCTCCGCGGCCGCGGCCTCCAGCTTGAGAAGTGCCTCCGCCGCGCCCGGTTCGGTGTCCACGAGGACGCCCGGAACCAGGTCGGCGAAAACCCGGACGCCGTGCACGGCGCCGATCTCGAGTCCGGCCGCGGCGGTCAGCTCGGCGAGCTGCTCGGCGGTGAAGCGCCGGGGTACGGGGTCGCCCGCGCCCCAGCGCCCGTCGGGGTCGGTGAGCGCGTGCCGCGCCTCGGTGAAGTGCCCGGCGAGCGCGCGGGCCAGCACGGCGCCGCCGAGGCCGGCGGCGAGCAGGCTGAGGCTGCCGCCGGGGCGGAGCGCGGCGACCGCGTTCCGCACGCCTTCGGCGGGGTCGTCGACGTACTCCAGGACGCCGTGGCAGAGCACGGCGTCGTATCCCTCGCGCTCGACGACGTCGAAGAGACCCCGGATGTCTCCCTGGACACCGGTGACCCGGTCGGCGACCTCGGCCTCGGCGGCCCGGCGCTCCAGCGCGAAGAGCGCGTTGGGGCTGGGGTCGACGACGGTGACGCGGTGGCCGAGGCGGGCCACCGGCACGGCGAAGTTCCCGGAGCCGCCGCCCGTGTCGAGGACATCGAGGCTGTCCTTCCCGATGGCCTTGGCCCGGCGGTCGAGGGCGTCCTTGAGGACATCCCAGACGACGGCGGTACGCAGGGAGGCGCGCGACGGTCGCGACGACGCCTCTCGACCGAAGACAGGGGAAGGGTCCGGCACGGCTGTTGACTCCTCGGTGACGGGTACGGACGCTCCCCACCCTATGGCCTCGGACCTGCGTTTCGGATCATCCGTCGGCCGGTCCGGCCCCCGGCTGGCGGGGCAGCACCGGCTGGAGGGCGAGCAGCCGCTCGACCAGGCGCAGGAAGAGGGCGGCGTCCCTGAGGAGGTCGTCGGCCTCGCGGCGGCTGGCCGCGCTCGTGATGCCGGCCTCGGCGCGGGCCCTGCGCTGGGCGCCGGAGGCGAAGAGGGCGCTCCACTCGGTCAGCTCGGGCGCGAGCTGGGGCAGCAGCTCCCAGGCGCTCCTTATCCGCTGCCGGTGGCGGGGAGCGGTCTCGGGCCTGGCCCGGGCGGCGAGCACGGCGGCGGCGGCCCGCAGGGCGGCGAGGTGGGCCGTGGCGTACCGCTCGTGGGGCCGGTCGAGCGCGGCGGCCTCGACGAGTCCGGTGCGGGCCTTGGCGAGGAGGTCGAGGGCGGCGGGCGGGGCGGTGGCGCGGCGCGGGACGGGGTGGACGTCGGAAGCGGGTCCGGACGGGGCGGGGGTGGCGGGGCCACCGGGGCGGGGGCGGGGCGCGGCTGCTGCGGAAGGGCTGGCCATGACGTGCCTCCTGTCGTCGCGTGACGGCTCCGTGGCCGTATGTGTCCATCGTGCAGGGCGCCACTGACAACGGCGCTGACCTGGGCTTTTGCCTGATCGACTACCCCGGGGTAACTTTTGCACTGACCAGTCAGTTCAAAAATGGGGAAGTGGGGGTGGGCCCATGGGAGCGGAGGCAGCGGAGCAGCCGCACGGCGCCGCCGTCGTCGCGGACGGCTTCGGATTGAAGGGGCCGCGCGGCTGGGCCTTCCGGAAGGTCTCCTTCCGGGCTGAGCCGGGCGCACTGGTGGCGATCGAGGGTCCGTCCGGCTCCGGCCGTACGTGCCTCCTGCTCGCCCTCACGGGCCGCATGAAGGCCACGGAGGGACACGCCGAGGTCGGCGGGGTGGGACTCCCCCGCAAGCTGGGCGCGGTGCGCCGGTTCAGCGCGCTCGGCCAGGTGCCCGGCGTGAGCGAGCTGGACCCCGCCTTCACGGTCGCCGAGCACCTGCGCGAGCGGGCCCTGCTCCAGCGCCGCTTCGACGGTTCCTTCCGGGCGTTCCTGCGGCGCCCCGCCGAGCGGGCGGCCGAGGCCAGGGCCCGGATCGACGAGGCCGTCGCGGCCGCCGGTCTCGACCTCGCCGCCCTGCCGAAGGGCGAGCGGACCTCCGTACGGGATCTGGAGCGGCTCGAAGCGCTGCGGCTCTCCATCGCCCTGGCCCTGATCGGCCGGCCCCGGCTGCTCGGCCTCGACGACACGGACCTGAAGCTCTCGGACGCCGACCGTGCCGAGGTCTGGGCGCTGCTGCGCTCGGTGGCCGCGGCCGGGACGACCGTCCTCGCCGTCTGTGCCGAGGCCCCGGCGGACGCCCGGCGGATCACGACGGTCACCGACGAGGCGACGGCGGAGCAGGACGAGCCGGCGGAGCAGGACGAGGCCGTGGAGCCGGAGCAGGCCGTAAAGCCGGAGCACGATCCCGAGCAGCCGGAGCCCGAAGCGACGAAGCCCGCCGCCGAAAGCACCACAGCCACCACAGCCACCACCACCGAAGACGCAACCCAGGACGACACCGAGGAGGGGGCGGCCGATGCGCTCGCCGAAACTGGCCGCGCTTGAGCTGAAGCGCTTCGGCAGGGGGAAGCTGCCGCGCGCCGCGCTCGTCGCGATCCTGCTGCTGCCGCTGCTCTACGGCGCGCTGTACCTGTACTCGTTCTGGGACCCGTACAGCCGGCTCGACAAGATCCCCGTCGCCCTCGTCAACGAGGACCGGGGCGCCACCGCCGACGGCAAGCAGATCAACGCCGGTGACGACATCACCGAGGGGCTCCTGGAGAGCAACACCTTCGCGTGGCACCGGGTGAGCGACGCCGAGGCCCGCAAGGGCGTCGAGGACGGGACGTACTACCTGTCCCTGACCATGCCCGGCGACTTCAGCTCGCGGATCGCCTCCAGCTCCGGGGACGCCCCCGAGACCGGTGCGCTCCGGGTCCGGACGAACGACGCCAACAACTACATCGTCGGCCAGATCTCCCGCACGGTCTTCTCCGAGGTCCGCACGGCGGCCTCAACGAAGTCCTCGCGCACCTTCCTCGACAAGATCTTCATCTCCTTCTCCGACATCCACGAGGCGACCGCGAAGGCCGCCAAGGGCGCGGACGACCTCAAGGACGGTGTGGACAAGGCGAAGAAGGGCTCCAAGGACCTGGCCAACGGCCTCAAGGACGCCAAGCAGGGCAGCGGCGACCTGGCCGCCGGCCTGAAGAAGCTCGACAAGGGCGCCCGTGACCTGGAGAGCGGCTCCCGCAAGGTCGCGAAGGGCACGCAGGAGCTCGCCGACAAGGTGAACGGCACCGCCGACAAGGTCCGCCCGTACCTGGCGAACAACGGCACGTCGATCCGCGACAGCGCCAAGCTCGCCTCGGACTCCATCGTGGCCGTCCGCAACAACCTCGACGACCTCGTCAAGCGCGCCCCCGTGGTCCGCGCCGGCGCGCACGCGGCCGACGACGGCCTCGCCGCCCTCCACCGCGAGGAGTGCGAGAAGAACCCGGAGCCCGACGCCCGGGTGTGCGGGGTCCTCAAGAAGGCCACGGAATCCGCCGACGACGTGGCCACCATCGCCGACGACGTGCACGTCCTGACCAAGGACAGCACCGGCGACCTCAAGGCCCTGGACGCGCGGCTCGCCAAGCTCAAGACGCAGGCCGACGAGCTGGCCGTCCGCGCCCCGCACCTCGACGAGGACGTCGAGGGCGCCATCAAGAAGATCAACGACCTCAACGCGGGCGCCAGGAAGGTCGCCGAGGGCGCGGACCGGCTGCACACCGGCATCAGCAGCGCCAAGACCGGGTCGGCCGACCTCGACACCGGCGTCGGCAAGCTCAAGAAGGGCGCGGGCGAGCTCGACGGCGGTCTGTTCAAGCTGGCCGACGGCTCCGGCGCGCTGGCCGTCGGGCTGCACGACGGGGTCAAGCAGATCCCCGACTACGACGAGCAGGACCGCGACCGGCGTACGGAGGTCATGGCCGACCCGGTGCAGCTGGCCTCGCAGTCGCTGCACAAGGCGCCGAACTACGGCACCGGCTTCGCCCCGTACTTCATCCCGCTCTCGCTCTGGGTCGGCGCCATGGTCGCGTACATGATCATCCAGCCGCTGAACCGCCGCGCCCTCGCCGCCGGTGGCTCCGCCTGGCGGATCGCCCTCGCGGGCTGGCTCCCGGTGGCGGCGATCGGCATCCTCCAGGTCGGGGCCCTCATGTCGGTCCTGCACTGGGGCCTCGGCCTCCAGATGACGAGGGCCGCCGGCACGGTCGGCTTCCTCGCCCTGGTCACCTGCTGCTTCGCCGCGATCATCCAGTGGCTCAACGCCCGCTTCGGCGCGGCCGGCCGGATCCTCGTGCTCGCGGTGCTGATGCTCCAGCTGACCTCGGCGGGCGGCACGTACCCCGTCCAGACCAGCCCGGGCTTCTTCAACGCGATCCACCCGTTCCTGCCCATGACGTACGTGGTCGAGGCGCTCCGCCGGCTGATCACGGGCGGCGGGATCGAACCGGTGTGGCAGGCCTGCGTGGTGCTGACCGCGTTCACCCTGGGCGCCCTGGCCCTGACCGCCGTCTCCGCCCGCAAGCGTCAGGTCTGGACGCTCGACCGGCTCCACCCCGAGCTGACCCTGTGAGACAGGGCCGGTGACACCCGCGACACCTGTGAGAATCGACCCCATGGACAGCAGCAGCACCCGACGCCAGGCCACGCGCGCGAAGCTCTACGAGGCGGCCGTCACCCTCATCGCGGAGCAGGGCTTCTCCGCGACGACGGTGGACGAGATCGCCGAGCGGGCCGGCGTGGCCAAGGGCACGGTCTACTACAACTTCAAGAGCAAGACCGAGCTCTTCGAGGAGCTGCTGCGGCACGGGGTCTCGCTGCTCACCGCCTCGCTGCGGACGGCGGCGGAGGAGACCGACGCCCGCGGCGGGAGCCGGGTCGACGCGCTGGACGCGATGATCCGGGCGGGGCTCGTCTTCATCGACCGCTACCCGGCCTTCACCCAGCTGTACGTGGCCGAGCTCTGGCGCACCAACCGGGCGTGGAACTCGACGCTCCTGGTGGTCCGTCAGGAGGCCGTCGCGGTGGTCGAGGGGGTCCTGCGGGAGGCCGTCGCGGGCGGCGAGCTGAGCGAGGACATCGACGTCCAGCTCACGGCGGCGGCGCTGGTCGGCATGGTGCTCGTGGCGGCGCTCGACTGGCAGGCCTTCCAGAGCGAGCGTTCGCTCGACGACGTGCACGCGGCGCTCTCGCGCCTGCTGCACGGCCGGGTCGGCGGCCGGTAGGTCCGAACAGGCCTCGGCAGGCCCGAACAGGCCCTGGCGGGCCCGGTTCCGGAAGGCCGCCTGCCAGGCCCGGTCGGCACCGGCCCGCGACACGCCCGAACCACCCTCCCCACCACGCGAAGAGGCCGGTGCGGCGAGGCTCGATCCCCCCGAGCCTCGCCGCACCGGCTTCCTTCTTCGCGTGCACCCCCGTGCACCCCCGTGGCACATCCCCCGTACCCCGGAGTCGGCAGGCGCGCGGCCCCGTTCCGCAGCCCCGTGCCGGCGGTGCCGGAGCCGCGCCCCTTCCGTGGTCACCACTCTGTCGTCCCGGCGGGCCTCGGCCCATCCGCACACCTACTCATCTCGGCCTCTAGGTACGGATACTCAGTCCGGTTACGATCGCGGGCGTGTCGGTACTTCCCCTGGTGTTCACCAGCGGCTGGGCGAGCGGGATCAACGCGTACGCGGTGGTCCTGCTGTTCGGCATCTTCGGCGCGGCCGGGCTGACCGACGAGGTGCCCGAGTCCTTGCAGCGCACCGATGTCCTCGTCGTCGCGGGCGTGCTGTTCCTGTGCGAGGCGGTGGCGGACAAGATTCCGTACGTCGACTCGGCCTGGGACTCCGTCCACACCGTGATCCGGCCGATCGCGGGGGCCGTGGTCGCCGCCCTCCTCGCCGGCCAGAACGGCTCGCTGCCGGAGCTCGCGGCGGGCGCGGTCGGCGGCACGACGGCCCTGCTGAGCCACTTCGTCAAGGCCGGTACGAGGATGGCGGTCAACACCACGCCGGAGCCGTTCTCGAACGTCGCGCTGAGCCTGGCGGAGGACCTCGGGGTGGCCGGGATCGTCACCTTCGCGATCTTCAACCCCGTGGCGGCGTCGATCATCGCGGCCGTACTGCTCGCCCTCGGCCTGGCCATACTGTTCTTCCTCGCCCAGCGGATCCGCCGCTTCCTGCGCCGCAGGTCCCAGCGGCGCGAGGAGATCCACCTCGCGACCGCGGAGAGACGGGCCAGGTACCAGCCGCCACCGGACGAGTCCGACCACTTCTGAGCGGTGTCCGACCTGCCGGATAAGGTCGCTGGCATGGCACGGATTGTGGTGATCGGCGCGGGACTCGGCGCCATGGCGGCGGCGGCCCGACTGGCCGTGGCGGGCCACCGGGTGACGGTGTACGAGCGGACGGCGACCTACGGCGGGGCGGTCGGCCGCTTCGCGCGCGAGGGCTTCGCCTTCGACACCGGCCCGGGGCTGCTGCATCTGCCCGCCGTCTACCGGGACCTGTTCGTGAAGACGGGCAAGGAGCCCCTGGAGGAGTGCGTCGCGCTGAGCCAGGTCGATCCGGCGAGCCGTCACGTCTTCGCCGACGGCACGCGCGTCGACCTGCCGAACGCCTCCCGGGCCGGCACGGTCTCCGCCCTGGACGCGGCGCTCGGCGCGGGCGCGGGCGCGCGCTGGGGCGACTTCCTGGTGCGGGCCCGCGAGGCCTGGGACCGGACCCGGCGCCCGCTCCTGGAGGAGCCGCAGCCCGCCGACCCGGCGCCGCTGGCCCGGGAGCCGTACCCGGCGCTCAAGGCCGGCCTGCTCCGGCGCCCGACGACGACGCTCGCCCAGGTCGGGGCGCGGGAGCTGGCCGATCCCCGGCTCGCCGCCCTCCTCGACGCGTACGCCTGGTCGTACGGCTTCGACCCGGCGACCGCCCCGGCCGCGGCCGCCGTCCTGCCGTACATGGAGCAGACCTTCGGGAGTTGGTACGTGGGCGGGGGCCTGCGGGCGCTCGCCGACGCGGTCCACGAGCGGTGCCGGAAGCGGCGCGTGGAGTTCGTCTTCGACACGGCGGTCGAGGACGTCCTGGAGAAGGACGGCCGGGCGGTCGGCGTCCGGCTGGCCGGGGGCGAGACGGTCGAGGCGGACCACGTGGTCTCCGGCGCCCCGGTGCCCGCGCTCTACGACGAGCACGTCGTGGAGTGGGGCGACGGCGACGACCGGCCGCACTACCAGACGACCCGGACGAGCCGGGTGACGGTCTGTCTGGCCCTGCGCGGGCCCCGGGAGTCGGCGGCGGTCCACCGCACGCTCGTGCACGCGGCCGGCGAGCGGCCGACCGTGACGGTGCTGCGGCCGGACGACCCGGCGCTGCGGCCCGACGCGGAGCACGAGTCGGTGACGGTCACGGCGACAGTCCGCACGTCCCCGGAGGGGGCAGGGCAGGACTGGGAGGCCTTCGCCGACCGGATGGTCGAGGCGGCCGCGGAGGCGGTGCCGGGGCTGCGGGAGCGGCTGCTGTGGCGGCACGTCCGCACGCCGGAGGACGTACGACGGGACACGGGGTCGGCCGAGGTGCCGGGGCCCGCGCTCGCCGGCGCGCGCGGCCTGCTGCTTCCGGCCGCCAACCGCTCCCCGCTGCCGGGGCTCTGGTTCGCGGGCGGCTGGTCCCACCCGGGCGGCGGGCTCGCCCACGCGGGCATGTCGGGCGCGCTGGTGGCGGGCCTGATCGTGGAGGGCGCGGACTTCCGCGGCTCGCAGTAGCGGACCGGCGGGGCCGCCCGCACCCTCGGGTGCTCAGTAGCGGTACTGCTGCTGCTCGTCCGGGTGCTGCTCGTAGCCGTAGTGGCCCTGCGGCTGCGGCGCCTGCTGCGGGGGCTGTTCGGTGTCGCGCTGCTGCGGGACCCAGACGCCGCCGGGCGGGGTGTCGTAGGTGTACGAGGGGGCGTAGGGGTCGCCGTAGTACGAGGTGTACTGCTGGCCGTCGGTGCCGGGGCCGATGTACGGGTCGGAGTAGGCGGCGTACTGCTGCTGCCCGGCGGGAGCGCCGTAGTCGTAGGCCGGCTGCTGCTGCTCGTACGCCGGGGCGTACGGGTCGTAGGCGGGCTGCTGCGGCTCGTACCCCGTGCCGTACCCCGTGCCGTATCCCGCGCCCTGACCGCCGTCGTGGTGACCGCCGTCCTGGTGGCCGGTGCCGTGGTAGCCGGTCTCCTGGTGGTCGTTGCCCTGCTGTCCCTCGCTCTGCCGGCCGGCGTCGTAGACCCCGTACTGGCCGGTGTCGTCGGGCAGCGGCTGGGGCTCGTAGACCGCGGTCGTCTCGGCGGCGGGGACGGCGGCGGAGTCGTCGTGGCCGTGACCGTAGCCGTGGCCGTCCGCCGCGTCATAGGCGTCGGCGGTGTCGTACGAGACGTCGGTGACCTCGAGCGTGGGCCCTGCCTGGCCCTGGCTGCCGGCCTTGCGGCGGCGGCTCGCGCCCGGGTTCCCGCCGATCGCCCAGCCGGTGGAGAAGCCGCGGCGGAAGGAGAGCGTCACATAGGTCTGGCCGACGGCGAAGGCGACCGCGCCCGCGATGATGACCACCACCGAGGGCAGCAGAACGCCCAGGACCACGCCGAGGAAGCCGGTGAAGGCGAGCAGCCGCCAGCGCAGCCGCGCCTTGTACTGGAGGAGCACCTCCCCCAGCAGCCACAACGCCACCACGCCGAATGCGATATAGAGGACCGTCCACCCCATGCCCCGCCGCCCCTCTCCACGGTCACCGCCGCGGGTCGGGGCGGGTACGACCGGTCACGACTGCTGGTGCAGTCCGAGATTCTCGTAGATCTCGAGCGTCGCGGTGGAGCTGTTCAGCGTGATGAAGTGCAGTCCGGGGACACCCTCGGAGAGCAGACGCGCGCAGAACTCCGTCGCGAACTCGATACCGATGGAGCGTACAGCGGCGGGATCGTCCTTGACGGCGAGGATGCGGTCTTTCACATCCGCGGGGAACGCGGCGTTGCTCAGCTGGGGCAGGCGGTCGAGCGTCTTCACGTTCACGACGGGCATGACCTCGGGGATGATCGGGGTCTCGCAGCCCGCCTTCGCCACGCTGTCGCGCAGCCGCAGGTAGTTCTCCGGGTCGAAGAACATCTGGGTGATCGCGTAGTCGGCGCCCGCGCGGCACTTGTCCACGAAGTGCCGGATGTCCGTGTCCCAGTCGGTGGAGCGGGGGTGCATCTCGGGGAAGGCCGCGACGCCGACGCAGAAGTCGCCGGACTCCTTGATGAGCCGGACCAGGTCGGCGGCGTACAGGACGCCCTCCGGGTGCTCGATCCACTCCCCCAGCGGGTCGCCGGCCGGGTCGCCGCGCAGCGCGAGCATGTTGCGGATGCCGGCGTCGGCGTACTGGCCGAGGACGTTGCGCAGTTCGGCGACCGAGTGGTCGACCGCGGTGAGGTGCGCGACGGGGGTGAGCGTGGTGTCGGAGGCGATCTTCTGGGTGGCCTTGACCGTGCCGCCGCGGGTGGTGCCGCCGGCGCCGTAGGTCACGGAGACGAAGCTGGGTCCGACGGCCTCGACGCGGCGCATCGCGTTCCAGAGGACCTGCTCGCCCTTCGCGGTCCGCGGCGCGTAGAACTCGAAGGAGTACGACGTGCCGCCGGCGGCGAGGATCTCGCGGACCGTGCGTGCGCGGTCCGATCGGACGGAAGCGGTACCTAGGGCCATACGGGCAGGTTAGACGGGCGATGAGGACCCGCGTAGACAGCGTCCGCGTTGTGGACAATTTTTCGGACATTGTTGCGGACGCCGTCCAGGGCGGCCGGACGCCGGGACCCCCTGCTCAGGGGGTCTCGCCGAGGGTCCGGCTCAGGCTTCCGCGCGCTCCCGGACCCGCTTGGCGAGGGCCGCGGTCGCGGCCGCCGGGTCCTCTGCCTCGGTGATCGCGCGGACGACGACGATCCGGCGGGCTCCCGCGTCCAGCACCTCGTCGAGGTTGGTCGCGTCGATGCCGCCGATGGCGAACCAGGGGCGGTTCTGCGCCAGACCGGCCGCGTACCGCACGAGGTCGAGCCCCGGCGCGTACCGCCCGGGCTTGGTGGGGGTGGGCCAGCAGGGCCCGGTGCAGAAGTAGTCCACGCCCGGCTCGACGGCGGCCGCGGCCGCCTCGGACTCGCTGTGGCAGGAGCGGCCGATGAGGACGTCCTCGCCGAGGATCGCCCGGGCGGCGGGCACGGGCAGGTCGCCCTGGCCGAGGTGGAGGACATCGGAACCGATGGCGTGGGCGACGTCCGCCCGGTCGTTCACCGCGAGGAGCTTGCCGTGCCGGCGGGCGGCGTCGGCGAAGACGGCGAGGTGCTCCAGCTCCTCTCCGGCCTCCATGCCCTTGTCGCGGAGCTGCACGATGTCCACGCCGGAGGAGAGCACGGCGTCGAGGAAGGCGGGCAGGTCGCCCTGGCGCTTCCGGGCGTCGGTGCACAGATAGAGCCGGGCGTCGGCGAGCCGCTCACGAGGCGTGGGCATGGGTGGGTTCCCCCCGTCGGTGTCGCCGGTGTCGCGGCGACCGGCCCGCGGGGGGCCGGTCGCCGCGACACCCGCTGGTGGTGTCTTCGGTGCGCGCGTCAGAGCGCCTGGGCGCGGCGCTTCACCTCCGTGCCGCGATTCTCGTTGAGCGCCTGCGCGGGCGTGCCCGGCAGGCTCTCGTCCGGAGTGAAGAGCCACTCCAGCATTTCCTCGTCGGTGAAGCCCTCGTCCCGCAGGACGGTCAGGAGCCCGACGAGCCCCTTGACGATCGCGTCGCCCTGGATGAAGGCGGCGGGGACCTGCAGGGACCTGTTCTCGCCGCGGCGCACGGCGATGAGCTGGCCGTCCTTGATCAGCTGTCGCACACGCACCACGTCGACATCGAGCGCCTCCGCGATGTCGGGCACGTAGAGCCAGGCGGGGACGAGCGCATCGATCTTTACGTCAATCTCGGTCACGGGACAAGCCTGCCATCCCGCACCGACAGTCGGTACCCGGGCCCTATCGGACTGCCGCCTTCAGAGGGACGGACGGGTCGGCGGCCCGCTCCGGGTCGACCGGAGTGGCCGCCTCGATGAGCTTGCGGCCCTGGGCCAGGTCGCGGGGGCGGCCGACGGCGAGGAGGGCCACCGGGACCCCGGCGCGCAGCCAGAGCACGGACCAGGTGTCGTCCGCCGGGTCGCCGCGCCACAGGAGCTCGTCGGCGTCGGCGTGGTGTCCGGCGTACTGCACGAACCGGCCGAACTGCTCGGACCAGAAGTACGGCACGGGGTCGTACGGGCCGGTGTCGGCGCCGGTGATCGCCGCGGCGACCGTGCGCGGGCCCTGGAGGGCGTTGTCCCAGTGGTGGACGAGGAGGCGCTCGCCGTAGCGGGCGGAGGGGTAGGAGGCGCAGTCGCCGACGGCGTACACGTCGGGCAGGGAGGTGCGCAGCAGCTCGTCGGCGGTGACGGCGCCGCTCGGGTCGAGGGCGATGCCGGAGCCGGCGAGCCAGCCGGTGGCGGGGCGGGCGCCGATGCCGACGACGACGGCGTCGGCGGGCAGCTCGCGGCCGTCGGCGAGGACGACCCGGCCGGGCCGGACGGTGTCCACGCGCGCCTGGGTGAGGAGCTCGGCGCCGCTCGCTCCGTACCAGCCGGCCATGGGGGCGGCGACCTCGGCGGGCAGGGCTCCGGCGAGCGGGCGGTCGGCCGCCTCGACGACGGTGACGGCGCAGCCCGCCTCGCGCGCGGCGGTGGCGAACTCGGCGCCGATCCAGCCCGCGCCGACGACCACGACGGTGTGGCGGCGCTCCAGGACGGGGCCGAGGCGCACGGCGTCGTCGAGGGTGCGCAGGAGGTGGACGCCGGGGACGCCCTCGGCGCCGCGCAGGGTGAGGGGGTGGGCCCCGGTGGCGACGACGAGGACGTCGTACGGGACGGGCCCGGCCTCGGTGTCGACCTCGTGGTCGGCGGGGCGCAGCCCGGTGACGTCGAGGCCGAGGCGGAGTTCGACGTCGAGGGCCTCGAAGTCGACGTCGAAGGCGGAGTCCTCGGCCTTGCCGAGGAGGATCGCCTTGGAGAGCGGGGGCCGGTCGTAGGGCTGGTGGGGCTCGGCCCCGATGAGGGTCACGGGGCCGGTGAAGCCCTGTTCGCGCAGGGCGACGGCGGTCTGCACGCCCGCCATCCCGGCACCGACGATCACGACCTGCTGCTGGGCCTGCTTCTGCTCGCTCACCCGTCCACCTTACTTATCTGACGGTCCGTCAGGAAGGGAGGGGCCTGGGACCGCACCGGGGCTGCGGCCAGGGCGTGTTTCGAAAGTGGCGTCGTCTGCCCGAAGGGCAGGCCTGGCGGCGTCTGGTGCGTGCGATCGCAAGGCGGAGGGTCGCCCGGGGCGATCCCGACAACGCGGCGTGGGGGCACCTCCCGTGCCCGAAGGGCTACGGGGGAGTGCGTGCCAGGCGTCGCCAGGCAGGCGGGACTTTCGAAACATGCCCTAGTCTGGCGGGCGTAAAGCACTCGCGGGAGCCCGGACGCACCGGGCTGAGAGGGAGGCTGGGCGGCCTCCGACCGTACGAACCTGATCCGGGTCATGCCGGCGAAGGGAGGGGCTGGACGCCCATGCGTTCTTCCGATGTCCTCGTGGTCGGGGGCGGCATCATCGGCCTGGTCACGGCCTGGCGGGCCGCGCAGCGCGGACTGCGCACCGCCGTGGTCGACCCGGACCCGGGCGGCGGCGCCGCGCGGGTCGCGGCCGGGATGCTCGCCGCCGTCACCGAACTCCACTACGGCGAGGAGACCCTGCTCGGGCTCAACCTCGCCTCCGCCGCACGCTATCCCGCCTTCGTCGCCGAGCTGGAGGAGTCCACAGGACACGACGTCGGCCACCGGGCCTGCGGCACCCTCGCCGTCGCCCTCGACGCCGACGACCGGGCCCATCTGCGCGAGCTCCACGCCCTCCAGACCCGCTGCGGCCTCACCTCGGAGTGGCTCAGCGGGCGCGAGTGCCGCCGCCTCGAACCGATGCTCGCCCCCGGGGTGCGCGGCGGGCTGCGCGTGGACGGCGACCACCAGGTCGACCCGCGCCGGCTGGCCGCCGCGCTCCTCCTCGCCTGCGAGCGGGTCGGGGTGGTCTTCCACCGCGTCCTCGCCGAGCGCCTCACGGTCGTCCGCGACCGGGCGCGCGGGGTGCTGCTCGCCGACGGCGAGGAGCTGACGGCCGACCAGGTCGTCCTCGCCGCGGGCAGCCTCAGCGGCCGGCTCGCGGGCGTGCCCGACGAGGTGCTGCCGCCGGTCCGCCCCGTGAAGGGCCAGGTCCTGCGGCTGCGGGTGCCCGCCCCGTACGCCCCCTTCCTCTCCCGCACCGTCCGGGCCGTCGTCCGCGGCAGCCACGTCTACCTCGTGCCCCGCGCGAACGGCGAGCTCGTCGTCGGCGCCACCAGCGAGGAGCTCGGCTGGGACACCACGGTGACGGCCGGCGGGGTGTACGAGCTGCTGCGCGACGCGCACGAACTCGTCCCCGGGATCACCGAGCTGCCGCTCACCGAGACCCTCGCCGGACTGCGCCCCGCGTCGCCGGACAACGCCCCGCTGCTCGGCCCCAGCTCCCTGCCCGGCCTGCACCTGGCCACCGGCCACTACCGCAACGGGGTGCTGCTCACCCCCGTCACCGGCGACGTCATGGCGGAGGTGCTCACCACGGGCGCCCTCCCCGACGAGGCCCGCGCCTTCACCCCCCGACGGTTCCCCGTCGCCCCTCCCGTACGTCTGGAGCAACCCGCATGAACGTGTCCGTGAACGGAGAACCCCGCGAGCTCACCGGCCCCGTCTCCCTCGACACCCTCGTGGCGACCCTGAGCACGGCCCCGACCGGGGTGGCCGCGGCCGTCAACGAAGCGGTCGTCCCGCGCAGCGAGTGGGCGGCGACGCTGCTCGGCGAGGGCGACCGGGTGGAGGTCCTGACCGCGGTGCAGGGAGGCTGAGCACGATGTCCGACGACCTGTTCGTCCTCGGCGGTACGGAGTTCTCCTCCCGCCTGATCATGGGCACCGGCGGCGCGCCCAGCCTCGACGTCCTGGAGCGCTCGCTGATCGCCAGCGGCACCGAGCTGACCACCGTCGCGATGCGGCGGCTCGACCCGACGGTCAAGGGCTCGGTCCTCTCCGTCCTGGAGCGGCTCGGCATCCGGGTCCTGCCCAACACGGCGGGCTGTTTCACGGCGGGCGAGGCGGTCCTCACCGCCCGGCTCGCCCGGGAGGCGCTCGGCACCGACTGGATCAAGCTGGAGGTCGTCGCCGACGAGCGGACGCTGCTGCCGGACGGGGAGGAGCTCCTCGTGGCGGCCGAGGTGCTGGTCGACGACGGCTTCACCGTCCTCCCCTACACCAACGACGACCCGGTCCTCGCGCGGAAGCTGGAGGACGTGGGGTGCGCGGCGATCATGCCGCTCGGCTCCCCGATCGGCTCGGGGCTCGGCATCCGCAACCCGCACAACTTCCAGCTGATCGCGGAGCGGGCGGGGGTGCCGGTGATCCTGGACGCCGGCGCGGGCACGGCCTCGGACGCGGCGCTCGCCATGGAGCTGGGATGCGCGGCGGTGATGCTGGCCTCGGCGGTGACGCGGGCGCAGGAACCGGTGCTCATGGCCTCGGCGATGCGGCACGCGGTGGAGGCGGGCCGGCTCGCGCACCGGGCGGGCCGCATCCCCCGCCGCCACTTCGCGGAGGCCTCGTCCCCCGTGGAGGGCCGCCCGCACCTGGACCCGGAGCGTCCGGCGTTCTGAGGCCGCCGGCCTGGGGCGCTCGTCACAGGTGCGCTGCAGTACCGGGGCATCCGCACGGGGGCCGTGTCCACGGCTCGTAGACTCGACGCCGTGGACACGACCCTTCAGGACCCCCTCGTCGGGCGGCTGCTCGACGGCCGCTACCGCGTCGACGCGCGCATCGCCGTCGGCGGGATGGCCACCGTCTACCGGGCCGTGGACACGCGCCTCGACCGCGTCCTCGCGCTCAAGGTGATGCACCCCGCCCTCGCGACGGACGCCGCCTTCGTCGAGCGCTTCATCCGCGAGGCCAAGTCCGTCGCCCGGCTCGCCCACCCGAACGTCGTCGGCGTCTTCGACCAGGGCGCCGAGGGCGCGTACGTCTACCTGGCGATGGAGTACGTCGCCGGCTGCACCCTCCGCGACGTCCTGCGCGAGCGCGGCGCCCTCGCGCCCCGCGCCGCGCTCGACATCCTGGAGCCCGTCCTCGCCGCGCTGGGCGCCGCGCACCGGGCCGGGTTCGTGCACCGCGACATGAAGCCGGAGAACGTCCTCATAGGGGACGACGGCCGGGTCAAGGTGGCCGATTTCGGTCTCGTACGGGCCGTGGGCTCGGCGACCGCCACCACCGGCTCGGTCCTCGGCACGGTCTCGTACCTCGCGCCGGAGCAGATCGAGCACGGCACGGCCGACACCCGCGCCGACGTGTACGCCTGCGGTGTCGTGCTGTACGAGATGCTGACCGGCGGCAAGCCCCACGCGGGCGACACCCCCGCCCAGGTCCTCTACCAGCACCTCCACACGGACGTGCCCGCCCCCTCCGCCACCGTCCCCGGGCTCGCCCTGGAGCTGGACGAGCTGGTCGCGGCCGCCACGGCCCGCACCCCCGACGTCCGCCCGCACGACGCCGTCGCGCTGCTCGCCCTGCTCCGGCAGGCCCGCGCCCCCCTGGGCGACGAGCAGCTGGACGCCGTGCCGCCGCAGGCGCGCTCCGAGGCCCGGGACACCGCCGACGACCGGACCAGCGTGATCGCCCGCGCCGTACCGGCCGACGAGGACGTGCGGCAGGTGCAGCAGGTCGAGCACACGAACCGGCTGCCGGCCCCGGAGGCTCCCCCGGCGGCCACCCGCAGGCGCGCTCCCCGCGCGCCCCGCGGCCCTCTGATGATCGTCCTCGGCGTCCTGCTCGCGCTCGGCCTCGGCACCGGTGTCTGGTACATCAATTCCGGCCAGTTCACCCGCGTCCCGGCCGTCCTCGGCCAGACCGAGGCCGTCGCGACCCAGCGGATCAAGGACACCGGCCTGGACGTCGGCACGACGAAACGTGCCTTCAGCGACGTGTACGAGCGCGGCACGGTCATGGCCGTCGACCCCGCCCCCGGCGAGCGCGTCCGCGGCAACGCCACGGTCGTCCTCACGCTCTCCCGCGGCCCCGAGATCGTGAAGGTGCCCAACCTCAGGAACAAGCCGCTCGCGGAGGCCAAGCGCCTGCTGAAGGCGGAGGGGCTGGCCCCCGGGGTCGTCACCGAGGAGTTCAGCGACTCCGTCGCCCAGGGCGCCGTGATCGGCTCCGACCCCGAGCCCGGCACCGAGCGCCGCCCCGACTCGGCCGTCGCCCTGGTGGTCAGCAAGGGCTCCCCGATCGACGTGCCCGACACCACCGGCGAGACCGTCGCCGACGCCACGGCCACGCTCCAGGAGGCCGGTCTCACCGTGGAGGTCGCGCCGGAGCGGATCAACTCCCCGGAGGACGCCGGCACGGTCGCCGCCCAGTCCCTCGCCGAGGGCAGCCGGGCCGCCGAGGGCGACACCATCACCCTCACCGTCTCCAAGGGACCGAAGCTCGTCGAGGTCCCGGACGTCACGGAGGAGACCACCGACGACGCCCGTGCGGCGCTCGAGGACGCGGGCTTCGAGGTGGAGGTCAAGAAGTCCTTCCCCTTCCTGGGCGACACGGTCGCGAGCCAGTCCGTGGAGGGCGGCACCACCGCCCCCGAGGGCTCCACCGTCACCATCACGATCAAGGGACTCTAGAAACTCATGCGCAACCCCGTCGGCGGTCACGTCCCCGTGGCCGGTGGCCTCGCCACGACCGGCCTCGCCTACGCCCGCGTGCTCGGCGCCGAGACCGTGCAGGTCTTCGTCGCCAACCCGCGCGGCTGGGCCACCCCGGTCGGCAATCCGGCCCAGGACGAGCGGTTCCGGGCGGAGTGCGAGGCCGAGTCGATCTCGGCCTGGGTCCACGCCCCGTACCTCATCAACTTCGGCTCCCACACCGAGGCCACCGTGGAGAAGTCGGTCGACTCGCTGCGGCACTCGCTGCGCCGGGGCCGCGAGATCGGCGCGAAGGGCGTCGTGGTGCACACCGGCTCGGCGACGGCGGGCCGCCCCCGCGAGGTGGCCCTCGCGCAGGTGCGCGAGCGGATGCTGCCGCTCCTCGACGAGCTGACGCACGAGGACGATCCGCATCTGCTCCTGGAGTCGACGGCCGGCCAGGGCTTCTCGCTCTGCTCGCGCGCGGAGGACTTCGGTCCGTACTTCGACGCCCTCGACCGCCACCCGAAGCTCGGCATCTGCCTCGACACCTGCCACATCTTCGCGGCGGGCCACGACCTCGCGGAGCCGGGCGGCGCGGTACGGACGCTCGACGAGCTGGTGGCGACCGTCGGCGAGGGCCGGCTGAAGCTGATCCACGCCAACGACTCGAAGGACGTCGTGGGCGCCCACAAGGACCGCCACGCCAACATCGGCGCCGGTCACATCGGCGAGGACGCCTTCCGCGCGCTGCTGCGCCACCCGGAGACGGACGGGGTGCCGCTGATCATCGAGACCCCGGGCGGCACGGAGGGACACGTCGCCGACGTGGAGCTCCTCAAGAAGCTGCGCGGCTGATCGGGGGCGCGGGTTTCCTGTTGAGGAATACCCCAGGGGGGTATACGGTTCTTGTAACGGCAGGAACCGCTACCCGGCTTTGGGGGCACCCATGCAGCACGAAGCGCACACCCACCACGACCGCACCGGCCACGAGGGTCACGCGGGTCACGAGAACCACGCCGAGCACCAGGGCCACCACGAGCACCACGGGCATCACCAGGCGGACGGCAAGGTCTCCTGGGCCATGGCGGCCAAGGCCACGCTGCACTGCCTCACCGGCTGCGCCATCGGCGAGATCCTCGGCATGGTCATCGGCACGGCGCTCGGCTGGGGCAACATGCAGACGATGATCCTCGCGATCATCCTGGCGTTCTTCTTCGGCTACGCGCTCACGCTGCGCGGCATCCTGTCCGCCGGCGTCGACTTCAAGACGGCCTTCAAGGTCGCGCTCGCCGCCGACACCCTCTCCATCGCCGTCATGGAGATCATCGACAACGGCATCATCGCCCTGTGGCCGGGCGCCATGGACGCGCACCTCGACGAGCCGTTCTTCTGGATCGTGCTCGCCATCGCGCTCGCCGCCGCGTTCGTGATCACCACTCCGGTGAACAAGTGGATGATCGGCCGCGGCAAGGGCCACGCGGTGGTCCACCAGTACCACCACTGACCGGACGGCCCCAGGCCCGCCCCCGACGGTCCGGAGCGCTACAGCTCCGGGCCGTCTCCCGGTTCCTCCTGGTACGAGTAGCGCTGCTCCGTCCACGGGTCACCGAGGTTGTGGTAGCCGCGCTCCTCCCAGAAGCCCCGGCGGTCGGCGGCCATGTACTCCACGCCCCGGACCCACTTGGGCCCCTTCCAGGCGTACAGGTGCGGGACGATGAGCCGCAGCGGGAAGCCGTGCTCGGCGGTGAGCAGCTCGCCGCCCTTGTGGGTGGCGAAGATCGTGCGGTCGGAGGCGAAGTCGGAGAGCCGCATGTTGGCGCTGTAGCCGTACTCGGCCCACACCATCACGTGCGTGACCTGCGGCGCCGGCGGAGCCAGTTCGAGGATGGTCCGGGCGGGCACGCCACCCCATTCGGCCCCGAGCATGCTGAATTTCGTCACGCAGTGCAGATCGGACACGACCGTGGAGAACGGCAGGGCCGAGAACTCCTCGTGGTTCCAGCACCGCTTGTCACCGTCCGCCGTCGCACCGAAGACGCGGAACTCCCAGCGCTCCGGCTTGAACTTGGGGACGGGGCCGTAGTGGGTGACCGGCCAGCCGCGCTGCAGCCGCTGACCCGGCGGGAGGTCCGGCGAACGATCCGGCTCCCCCGCGTCCCCTTCCCGGCGTTCTCCGCTCTCCGGCTGACCCATGTCATCCATGGTGACAGACGGCGAGGGGTGGTCATGACCAGCCAACCTCCAGCCCGTCCGAGATTCGGGCAACTCCCACTAAGCCTGCACTTACTGGACGCCCCCCATTCGGGGTGCGAGGATGCGGCCATCCTGCCCAGTGACGGCACAGACACGCAACGTGGAAGTGGAAGGAGCCTCTGCGATGCAGGGCGACCCCGAGGTCCTCGAGTTCCTCAACGAGCAGCTGACCGGCGAACTGACGGCCATCAACCAGTACTGGCTGCACTACCGCATCCAGGACAACAAGGGGTGGACGAAGCTCGCCAAGTACACGCGCGAAGAGTCCATCGATGAGATGAAGCACGCGGACAAGATCACCGAGCGCATCCTGATGCTCGACGGTCTGCCGAACTACCAGCGGCTCTTCCATGTCCGGGTCGGCCAGACGATCACCGAGATGTTCCAGGCGGACCGGCAGGTCGAGGTGGAAGCGATCGACCGCCTCAAGCGCGGGATCGAGGTCATGCGCGCGAAGGGGGACATCACGTCCGCCAACCTCTTCGAGGAGATCCTCGCCGACGAGGAACACCACATCGACTACCTGGACACGCAGCTGGAGCTGATCGAGTCCCTGGGTGAGGCGCTCTACATCTCGACGCTGATCGAGCAGCCCAGCTAGCAGCCGGCGCCGTACGCCCGCCGACTCAGGCGGCCTCGGAGAGCCCCTCGGGCTCGACCGTGTCAGCCGCCAGGGCAGGCATGCCCTGGTTCAGGAGCTCGCGCCTCGGGCAGTTGCCGCGCCCGAGGATGGCCTGGATGCGACGGACGCAGGAACCGCAGTCCGTGCCGGCCTTGCAGGCCGAGGCTATCTGGCGGGGCGTGCAGGCGCCCGCGTCGGCGTGGTCCTTGACCTGCTTCTCCGTGACACCGAAGCATGAGCAGACGTACACGCGGTTCACCTCCCGCCGAGATCGATAAGGCTAACCTAACCTTACCCGGCGGCCCGGAGCCTCAAAAGCCCTGGATACGACGATGGGGCGCGGATCACATGGATCCGCGCCCCATCGTCGTAGGTACCTACCGACTGATCACGTTCACTGGTCGCGGTACATCTCGGCGACGAGGAACGCCAGGTCGAGCGACTGGCTGCGGTTGAGGCGCGGGTCGCAGGCCGTCTCGTAGCGCTGGTGCAGGTCGTCGACGAAGATCTCGTCGCCGCCGCCCACGCACTCGGTGACGTCGTCACCGGTGAGCTCGACGTGGATGCCGCCCGGGTGGGTGCCCAGCTCCTTGTGGACCTCGAAGAAGCCCTTGACCTCGTCGAGCACGTCGTCGAAACGGCGCGTCTTGTGGCCGGAGGCGGCCTCGAAGGTGTTGCCGTGCATCGGGTCGGTGACCCAGGCGACGACCGCGCCCGAGGCGGTGACCTTCTCGACGAGCTCGGGGAGCTTGTCGCGGACCTTGTCGGCGCCCATGCGGACGATGAAGGTCAGCCGGCCGGCCTCGCGCTCCGGGTCGAGCCGGTCGATGTACGTCAGCGCCTCGTCCACCGAGGTGGTCGGGCCCAGCTTGATGCCGATCGGGTTCGCGATGCGCGAGGCGAACTCGATGTGGGCGTGGTCGAGCTGGCGGGTGCGCTCACCGATCCAGACCATGTGGCCGGAGGTGTCGTACAGCTTGCCGGTGCGCGAGTCCGTACGGGTCAGGGCGCCTTCGTAGTCGAGCAGCAGCGCCTCGTGGGAGGCGTAGAACTCGACGGCCTTGAACTCGGCCGGGTCGGTGCCACAGGCCTTCATGAAGTTCAGCGCGTTGTCGATCTCCCGCGCCAGCTGCTCGTAGCGCTGGCCCGAGGGGGACGACTTCACGAAGTCCTGGTTCCAGGCGTGCACCTGGCGCAGGTCGGCGTAGCCACCGGTGGTGAAGGCACGCACCAGGTTGAGCGTCGACGCGGAGGCGTTGTACATCCGCTTCAGGCGCTCGGGGTCCGGGATGCGGGACTTCTCGTCGAAGCCGAAGCCGTTGACCGAGTCGCCCCGGTACGTCGGCAGGGTCACGCCGTCGCGCGTCTCGGTCCCCTTGGAGCGGGGCTTCGAGTACTGGCCGGCGATACGGCCGACCTTCACCACGGGCACGGAGGCCGCGTAGGTGAGGACGGCGCTCATCTGGAGCAGCGTCTTGAGCTTGGCCCGGATGTGGTCGGCGGACACGGCGTCGAAGGCCTCGGCGCAGTCGCCGCCCTGGAGCAGGAACGCCTCGCCACGGGCGACGGCTCCCATCCGGGCGCGCAGCTGGTCACACTCGCCGGCGAAGACGAGCGGAGGATACGACTCGAGGTCCGCGATCACATCGCGCAGAGCCTCGGCATCGGGGTACTCGGGCTGCTGCGCCGCGGGCAGGTCTCGCCAGGTCGCCTTGGCGACGGCGTGGGTATCAGCGTTCACGGTCACGCGCACAACACTACGGGGTCCTTCGCCCGATCTCGTCCCCCTGCCCAGTGGCTGAGACGGGCGCCCGAAATGTCTGCCGTCAATGTTCACGCCTTCGGGCGGTGTTACCCTCTGGCCCGTTTCACAAGTTGACAGTCGAACCACAGGGGTGGGCGTGACCCAAGGGCACCGCAGGGACCGCAAGAAGAAACGACTCTTGTACGGAGCGGCGGCAGCGGTCGTCGCCACGGCCACGATCGGCACCATCGCGGTCGCGTCGCCGAACCTCCTCGGCGCGACGGGCGACGCGAAGGCGGCTGCCGGGGATGTTTCCCTCCAGTCGCAGTTCGCAAACGCGGCGCGCGAGTTCGATGTGCCGCAGAGCGTGCTGATGGCGGTGTCGTACCGGCAGACGCGGTGGGAGTCGCACGACGGGCAGCCGAGCACGACCGGCGCGTACAACGTCATGGGGCTGACGAAGGTCGACCCGGAGGACATCGCGGACGACGCGAGCGAGGAACTGCTCCACCACCTCGTGAACGGCACGGGCGACCCGTCGATCGACAAGAAGATCGACAAGAAGAAGGCGCTGGCTCCCGTCGCCGGGACGACGGTCGACACCGACGACCCGAAGCTGCACACCCTGGACAAGGCCGCAGAGCTGATCGACAGCTCGACCGACTCCGTCCAGAACGACACCGCCGCTTCCATCCGGGCCGGTGCGGCGCTTCTCGCCGAGTACCAGAAGCAGGCCGGCGCCGAGCTGTCCGACGACCCGGGTGCCTGGTACCCGGCCGTGGCCCGCTACAGCCAGTCGGAGGACCGCAAGGGCGCCGATCAGTTCGCAAAGCGCGTCTTCGAGTCGATCAGGACGGGTGAGCAGGAGCTCACTGTGGACGGCGAGCAGGTCGTCCTGCCGGCGGACCCGTCGGTGGAGCCGGTCAAGCCGGCGAACGTGCCGCTGGCGGCCGGGTTCGCGAGCACGACCGAGACTCCGGCGGCCGAGTGCCCGACGACCGTGGCCTGCACGTTCATCCCCGCGCTGTACTCGGAGAATGACGGCAACTACAACATCGCGAGCCGCACCGCGAACGGCACCGGCGGCTTCGACATCCGCCAGATCGTCATCCACGACATCGAGGGCAGCCACGACGCTGCTGTGAACGTCTTCAAGACCCCTGGGAAGTGGGCGAGCGCGCACTACATCGTGCGTGCCGACGGTCGCGTGACCCAGATGGTCGAGACCAAGAACGAGGCGTTCCACGCGGGCAACAAGACCGTGAACATGCACTCGGTCGGCGTCGAGCACGAGGGCTACGCCATCAAGGGCGACGCCGGCTGGTACACCGAGCCGGAGTACGAGTCCTCCGCCGCCCTCGTGAAGTACCTGGCCGCGAAGTTCTCCATCCCGCTGGACCGCGAGCACATCATCGGCCACGACGAGGTGCCGAGCGTTCTGGACAGCAAGGTCCAGGACCACTGGGACGCGGGCCCGTTCTGGGACTGGAACCACTTCATGAAGCTGCTCGGCGCCCCCACCGGCGCAGGTGGCGCGGGCGGCCTCCTCCAGGCCGGGCAGTTGGTGCGGATCGTCCCGCCGTTCACCTCGGCCAACCAGCAGGCCATGAAGTACACGGAGCTGGTCAACGACCAGTGGGTCACCAAGACGACCGTCCCGCTGCCGGTCAACTTCGGCTACCTCTACTCGGAGCCCGTGGCCGACCAGACCAAGGCGCTGACCGACCCGTACTTCTCGGCGGGCTGGCAGTACGGTTCCAACTGGGCGAACAAGGTGACGGCCGGCAGCACCCACGTCGTCGCCGAGTCGAAGACCGACTGGACCGCCATCTGGTACGGCGGCAAGAAGGCCTGGTTCTACAACCCCGGCGGCCAGTACACGGCCCCCGTGGGCGTGAAGACGGCGATCACCGCCAAGGACGGCGCTGCCTCGATCCCGGTCTACGGCCGCGCCTACCCCGAGGACGCCGCCTACACGGGCACCGGTGTCCCGGTCCAGGCGAGCAACAGCGCGTCGCTGACGAAGTACAGCCTCCCGGCCGACCAGCTGTACACCAAGGCCGGTGACGCCGTGGCGGGCGACTACTACTCCAGTGCGTTCAACGTCGACGGCACCCGGGTCGTGGGGAAGACCAACCTCTTCGTCCCGATCCGCTACAACCACCGCCTGGCGTGGGTGAAGGCCTCCGACATCAAGGAGGTGGCGACGAAGGCCCCCGTCGCCACGAACAACCGCTACAACCTCCTCGCCCGTGACGCCTCCGGTGTCCTCTGGCAGTACCAGGGCACCGGCAAGGGCGCGTTCCTGAGCCGGTACAAGGTCGGACCCGGCTGGGGTGCGTACAACACGATCGCCCCCATGACCGCTCTCCGTGCCGACGGCACCGGTGACGCCGTCGCCCGGGACAAGGACGGCGTGCTCTGGTACTACAAGGGCACCGGAAACGCCTCCGCGCCGTTCGCGAGCCGCCTTCGGGTCGGCAGTGGCTGGAACATCTACGACAAGCTCCTCGGCGCTCGCGACATGAACGCCGACGGCCGGCCGGACCTGATCGCCCGCGACAAGACCGGCGTCCTGTGGCTGTACACGAACACGGGTGCCTCCCCGAACCCCTTCGCGACCCGCGTCCGGGTCGGCGGCGGCTGGAACATCTACAACGAGCTGATCAGCACCGGTGACATGACCGGGGACGGCAAGCCCGACCTGATCGCCCGCGACAAGACCGGCGTGCTCTGGCTGTACAAGAACACGGGCGGCTCCCCGAACCCGTTCGCCACCCGCGGCCAGGTCGGCGGCGGCTGGAACGCCTACAACGTCATGGTCGGCCCGAGCGACCTCGACCTCGACGGCAAGCCTGACCTGATCGCCCGGGATGCCGCCGGCGACCTGTGGTTCTACAAGAACACGAACGGCTACCCGAACCCGTACGCCACCCGCGTCCGCGTCGGTGGTGGCTGGGGCATCTACAACCTGATCGTCTGATCGGGTCTGCACGCCCACGGGGCCCGGCTCGCACCGTCCACGGTGCGGACCGGGCCCCGTTTTCGTGGCCCGTCGTCTCCCCGCTGGGTTACAGTGCTCGCATGTTCGCGCCGCAGATCCAGAACTGGTGGTGGACCGCTCATCCGGCGGCCCACTGATCGCGCGTACACCGACTGACACGCGAAGGCCGCCCGAGGGGCGGCCTTTTCTCGTACCCGGGCCGTTCCTCTCCGCACTCCCCCTCGGAAGGAACGACACGCCCCATGGACCTCTCCCGCCTCCTCGACCCCTCCTGCCCGCCGTTCGCGCTGCTGCGCAGGCGCACCCCCGGCCGTGACCACGACACCGTCGAGGTGCTGATCGGCCGGGTCCACGAGGCCGAGCGCCTCGCCGAGCTGCCCGTGGGCCCGCTGCCGACGCTCGCGCTCGTGCCCTTCCGGCAGATCCGGGAGCGCGGCTTCGACGTGCGGGACGACGGCACCCCGCTCTCCGTGCTCGTCGCCGACGAGACGTACGAGCTGCCGCTCGCGGAGGCCCTGCGGCAGCTGCCCGCGCACGACGTGACCGTCGAGGGCGGCCGGTTCGACGTCTCCGACGAGGAGTACGCCGGGACCGTGCGGCGGGTCATCGAGGAGGAGATCGGCTCGGGCGAGGGCGCGAACTTCGTCATCCGGCGGACGTACACGGGTGAGATCCCGGGCTTCGGGCGGGCCGACGCCCTCGCCCTGTTCCGGCGGCTCCTCGCGGGCGAGCGGGGCGCGTACTGGACGTTCGTCGTGCACACCGGCGACCGGACGCTCGTCGGGGCGAGCCCGGAGGTGCACGTGCGGATGTCGGGCGGCACGGTCGTGATGAACCCGATCAGCGGCACGTACCGCTACCCGGCCGGGGCCGCCCCGACCCCCGAGGACCTGCTGGCCTTCCTCGCCGACCGCAAGGAGACCGAGGAGCTCTCCATGGTGGTGGACGAGGAGCTCAAGATGATGTGCACGGTGGGCGACATGGGCGGGGTCGTGATCGGCCCGCGTCTGAAGGAGATGGCCCATCTCGCGCACACCGAGTACGAGTTGCGGGGGCGCTCCACCCTCGACGTGCGGGAGGTGCTGCGGGAGACGATGTTCGCCGCGACCGTGACGGGCTCGCCGGTGCAGAACGCCTGCCGGGTGATCGAGCGTCACGAGGCCGGTGGGCGCGGCTACTACGCGGGGGCGCTCGCGCTGCTCGGTACGGACGAGAGCGGGGCGCAGACGCTGGACTCGCCCATTCTGATCCGGACCGCCGACATCTCCTCGGACGGGAAGCTGAGGGTGCCGGTCGGCGCGACGCTCGTCCGGCACTCGGACCCGGCCGGCGAGGTCGCCGAGACCCACGCGAAGGCCGCCGGGGTGCTCACCGCGCTCGGCGTGCGGGAGGGCCGGCCGGTCGACACCGCCGCCGACCCGGCGCCGGCCCGGCTCGCGGACGATCCGCGCGTACGGGCGGCCCTGGACGCGCGGCGGGCCGATCTCGCGCCGTTCTGGCTGAAGATGCAGGTGAGGTCGGCGGAGCTGTCCGGTCATGCCCTGGTGATCGACGCCGAGGACACGTTCACGGCGATGCTCGCGCACGTCCTGCGCTCCTCGGGCCTTGAGGTGTCGGTGCTCCGCTACGACGAGCCGGGGCTGCGGGAGCTGGCGCTCGCCCACGAGGGGCCGGTCGTGCTCGGACCCGGTCCTGGCGATCCGGCGGACGCCGCCGACCCGAAGATGCGCTTCCTGCGCGGTCTGACGGCGGAGCTGGTGCGGGACCACCGGCACGGTCTGCTCGGGGTGTGCCTGGGGCACGAGCTGATCGCGGCCGAGCTGGGCCTGGAGATCGTCCGCAAGCGGACCCCGTTCCAGGGGGCCCAGGTGCGGATCGACCTCTTCGGGCAGGAGCGGACCGTCGGCTTCTACAACAGCTTCACGGCCCGCTGCGACGACCGGGCGGCGACCGAGCTCGCCCTGCACCGGATCGAGGTCAGCCGGGACGTGGAGACGGGCGAGGTCCACGCGCTGCGCGGACCGGGCTTCGCGGGCGTCCAGTTCCACCCCGAGTCGGTCCTGACGATGGAGGGGGCGGCCCTGACGGCCTCGCTCCTGGCCGGAGTCCTCGTCTAGCAGGGACTACGGGGAAGGCCTCGGTACCAGGACGTTCTCGCTGCGCCGGCCTGCGATGTAGTCGAGGACGTTCTGGACGGTGGTGTCGATGATCTGGCCCACCGCGTCGACCGTGTAGTACGCCTGGTGGGAGGTGACCACCACGTTCGGGAAGGTGACCAGGCGGGCCAGGGTGTCGTCGTCGACGGCCTCCAGGGACCTGTCGAGGAAGAAGAGCCCGGCCTCCGCCTCGTACACGTCCAGGCCGACACCGGTGAAGCGGCCGGTCCTGAGCTCGGCGACGAGGGCCTCCGTGTCGACGAGTCCGCCGCGGCTGGAGTTCACCAGGATGACGTCGTCCTTCATGGCCCGGAGGGCGGCGGCGTCGATGATGTGGTGGGTGGCCGGGAGCAGCGGCACGTGCAGGCTGATGAGGTCCGCCTCGGCGAAGAGCCGTTCCTTCTCGACGTACTTCATGCCGAGGCCCACGCAGGCGGGGTTCTCGGCGACGTCCCAGCCGAGCAGGTTCATGCCGAAGCCGTGGGCGATCCGCGTGAAGGCCTCGCCGATCTTGCCGGTGCCGAGGACGCCGACGGTACGGCCCCGCAGGTCGCGGCCCATCAGCCCGTCGAGGCGGAAGTCGAAGTCGCGGGTCCGGTTGGAGGCGCGGACGATCCGGCGGTTGACGGCCATCGCGAGCGTCCAGGCGAACTCGGCGACGGAGTAGGGGGAGTAGTACGAGACGCGGGCGACGGTGAGGCCGAGGCGCTCGGCGACCTCCAGGTCGATGTTGTTGAAGCCCGTGGAGCGCTGGGCGATCATCTGGGTGCCGCCGGCGGCGAGGGTCTGCAGGACCTTGTGGTCGAGGCTGGCGTTGACGCTGGTCGAGATGACCTCGTAGCCGGCCGCGATGGGCGCGGTGTCCTCGGTGAGGAACACGCCGAGGCAGCGGACGTCGTGATGTCCCTCGAAGGCCTTCTCGATCAGAGGCTTCTCGTCCGCCTGTACGCCGAATGCCAGGATTTCCACGAGCTTCCCCTCGAAACGGTCTCGAAACGGCGATGGGCCGCATACGCGCGAAACATGGACGAATATCGCGAATATACGGCCCCTCACGTCACCGCGCCCGGTACCGGACGCGGCTCAGGCGTCGTCGAGCCCGCGCTCGATGGCGTACCGGACGAGCTCGACCCGGTTGTGGAGCTGGAGCTTGCCGAGCGTGTTCTGCACGTGGTTCTGGACGGTGCGGTGCGAGATCACCAGGCGCTCGGCGATCTGCTTGTAGCTGAGCCCCTTGGCGACGAGCCGCAGGACCTCGGTCTCGCGCTCGGTGAGCTGCGGGGCCTTCGGCTCGTCCCCGCCGGCCGCCGGGGCGGGCTCGGAGGCCAGGCGGCGGTACTCGCCGAGGACGAGACCGGCCAGGCCGGGGGTGAAGACGGGGTCGCCGACGGCCGTCCGCCGCACGGCGTCGATCAGCTCCTCCGTACTGGCCGACTTGAGGAGATAGCCGGTGGCACCGGACTTGACCGCCTCCAGGACGTCGGCGTGCTCGCCGCTCGCCGAGAGGACGAGGACCCGCAGCGCGGGGTGCGCGCCGACGAGCTCCTTGCAGACCTGGACGCCCGGCTTGACCGGCAGGTTCAGGTCGAGGACGAGGACGTCGGGGGCGGCCGCGGTGGCCCGGCGCACGGCCTGCTCGCCGTCGCCCGCCGTGGCGACCACGTCGAAGCCCGCCTCCGCGAGGTCGCGGGCGACCGCGTCCCGCCACATCGGATGGTCGTCGACGACCATCACCCTGATCCGCTGCCGGTCGGCCTGCTGCTCGCTCATCTTTCCTGTCCTGCCTTCCCCCGTGGAACCTTCAACTCGACTTCCGTGCCCTGCCCCGGGACCGAGATCAGCTCGGCGGAGCCGCCCAGGTCCCGCAGTCTGCCCCGGATGGAGAGGGCGACGCCCATCCGGCCCTCGCCCTCGGCCTGCGCGAGGCGGCCCTCGGGGATGCCGGGGCCGTCGTCCCGGACGGTGACGATCACCTCGTCCGTCCAGTCCTCGACCAGGATCCAGGCCTGGGCCTCCTCCCCCGCGTGCACCCGGACATTGTCCAGGGCGGCGCCGACGGCGGCGGCCAGCTCGCGGGCGGCGGGCGGCGGCAGCAGGACCGGCGCGCCCGGCTCGGCGAAGGTGACCCGGGCCCCGGCGCGCGGGGCGAGCAGGAGGCGCAGGTCGACGGGGGTGTCGTCGTCGGGTTCGTCGTCCACCTCGACGACCCGGACCACAGCCCCTTCGGACTCGTCCTCCGAGACCAGGCTGGGCCGGGTGAGACCTCCCGCGACGAGCGTACGGAGCGCCACCTCCTGCTCCCCCGCCATCCGGCCGAGCTCGGCGGCCTCGCCGCCCAGGGCCGTTCCGCGCCGCTGCACCATCGCGAGGACCTGGAGGACGCTGTCGTGGATGTCGCGGGCGAGCCGCTCCCGCTCCCGGGTCGCGGCCTCGATCTCCAGGGCGCGGGCGAGGGTGCGCTCGGAGGCGCGGGCGACCTCGACGATGTATCCGACGGCGATGGAGGCCACCCAGACGAGCAGCACGTTGTGGACCGTGTCCCGGGTGGGGTGGCCGCGCTCCACGATGTTGGCGGCGGCGACGAGGGTGGAGGCGAATCCCGCCCAGCGCCATCCGCCCTTGATGGCATACGCGAGGACGGAGCCGGCGGTCCATATCGACGGCAGCGTAGGGCCGTCGATCGTCTGGGCGTGCGTGTCGGCGAGCGGGGTGAGCAGGATGCCGACGAGGGCGATGGTGAGGTCGGCGACCAGAAAGCGCTTGGTGCAGCTGGCCGCGTTCGCGACCCTGGGGAGGGTCGCGAGGGTCCAGACGCTCATCACCGTCAGATAGCCGACGGCGATCCAGGGCCGCTCGTACCGCTCCCACCCGAAGGCGAAGATCAGGACGGCATAGGCCATCGTGATCACCCGGTAGCCGGTCAGCGCCCGCCACAGCGGCTGCTCGACCGACATGCGCACGACACGCTCGCGCTTGGCCATCTCCCCCACACCCCCGAACACCCCTGAGGGGTGCTTACGCGCCGGACTCTTCCCGAGCGGCGATCTCGGCCTTGACGGCTTCCTTGGCGGCCTTCTCCGCGTCCGCGATCTGCCGCTTGGCGGCGGTCGCGTAGATGTCGACGTACTCCTGGCCGGACAGCTTCATGATCTCGTACATGACCTCGTCGGTCACCGAGCGGAGGATGAAGCGGTCCCCCTCCATGCCCTGGTAGCGGGTGAAGTCCAGCGGCTTGCCGATCCGGATCCCCGGGCGCATCAGCTTGGGGACGACCTTGCCGGGCGGCTGGATCTTCTCCGTGTCGATCATGGCGACCGGGATCACGGGCGCGCCGGTGGCCAGGGCCACGCGCGCGAGACCGCCGGGCTTGCCCCGGTAGAGACGGCCGTCCGGCGAGCGGGTGCCCTCGGGGTAGATCCCGAAGAGCCCGCCCTTCTCGATGACCTCGATGCCGGCCTTGATCGCCGCCTCGCCGGCGCCGCGGGCCCCCGAGCGGTCGACCGGGAGCTGTCCGACGCCCTTGAAGAAGGCGGCGGTCAGCTTGCCCTTCACGCCCGGGGAGGTGAAGTACTCCGCCTTGGCGATGAAGGTGACCTTGCGGTCCAGGACAGCGGGGAGGAAGAAGGAGTCGGAGAAGGAGAGGTGGTTGCTCGCCAGGATCGCGGGACCCTCGGCCGGAATGTTCTCCAATCCCTCGACCCAGGGCCGGAAGGCAAGCTTCAGGGACCCTCCGATGGAGAACTTCATTGCGCCGTAGATCAACTCGCCATGCCTTCCGTGTGCCGTCGCGACGACTTTATCCCGTACGGGCCCACGCCCCCCGCTACGGCCCTGGTCGGTGTCGGTCCGGTCGCGTACCGTGAAGGTCCTTCCCCATTTTCCGTCGCTTCGGCGCACCCGAAGTCGAACGAACAGGAGACCCCGGTGCCGGTCCTTCCCGGAGCCGAGCCGTACCGCCACGAAGGCGGAGAGGTCGGCGTCCTTCTCTGTCACGGATTCACCGGTTCCCCGCAGTCGATGCGCCCGTGGGCCGAGTATCTGGCCGACCGCGGGCTCAGCGTCTCGCTACCGCTGCTGCCGGGCCACGGCACCCGCTGGGAGGACCTCCAGCTCACCACCTGGCACGACTGGTACGCGGAGGTGGACCGCGCCCTGCGCGAGCTCCTGGAGCGGTGCGAGACCGTCTTCGTCATGGGCCTCTCCATGGGCGGGGCCCTCACGCTGCGGCTGGCCGCGCAGCACGGTGACGCGATCCGCGGCATCGTCCTCGTCAACCCGGGCAACAAGGTGCACGGCCTGGCGGCGCACGCGCTGCCGGTGGCCCGGCACCTGGTCCGCACGACGAGCGGCATCGCGAGCGACATCGCCAAGGAGGGCGTGACGGAGGTCGGCTACGACAAGGTGCCGCTGCACGCCGCGCACTCGCTGCGCCTGTTCTTCCGTACGGTGGACGCGGAGCTCCCGCAGGTCACGCAGCCGCTGGTGGTGCTGCACAGCCCGCAGGACCACGTGGTGCCGCCGGCCGACTCGGCCCGGGTCCTGAGCCGCGTCTCCTCGACGGACGTCCGGGAGATCCTGCTGGAACAGAGCTACCACGTCGCGACGTTGGACCATGACGCGGAGCGGATCTTCGAGGAGAGCTGGGCGTTCGTCGAGCGTCTCGCCCCGAGTCCGGTCGACGGGAAGAGGAGCAGCAGCGGTGGCTGATCAGCAGGACGGCGGCGAGCGGGAGCCGCAGCCCATCGACGAGGAGGCGGCTTGGGCCGCGATCGTCGCCGGGTACGGGGAAGAGCCCGCGGATCCGCCGGGCGCGCGGCCGTACCGGCCGATCGAGAACCTCGCGCTGCCCGAACCGGAGGACGAGCCGGCGGAGCCGGCCGCCAAGACCGGACCGGGGACGCCTGCCGGCTCCGCGGCCGGCTCCGTCACGGAGACGGGCACGGCCTCCGAGTCCGAGGCCGGGACCGCGTCCGAGGCCGCGCCGGAGTCCGGCGGCGAGTCCGAGCCGGGGCCCGGGACGGACGCCGAGGCCTCCGTCGAGGCCGACCGGAAGCCGGAGGCCGGAGCGGAGAAGCCCGCGCTGGGCAGCTCCGTCGTCTTCGCGCCCGGGGTGCGGCCGAGCGGCCCCCGTGACTACTCCCCGGCCGAGCCGGAGGAGGGCCCGGACGGCGCCGAGGAGGGCCACTTCGTCCCGCCGGAGCCCCCGCCGCTGCCGGAAGCGGACGCGACGACCAAGTTCGCCTGGCTGGGCGTGGTGGGCGGTCCGGTGCTGATGCTGGTGGCCGTCCTCCTCCAGTGGGACATGACCTGGTGGCTGACGACGCTCTGCGTGGGCGGCTTCCTGGGCGGCTTCGCGACCCTCGTCGGGCGCATGAAGCACGACGACGACGATGACGACGGCTTCGGCGACCCGGGCCGCGGGGCGGTCGTCTAGGGCGTGTTTCGAAAGTAGCGCCGTCTGCCCGACAGGCAGGCGGGACTTTCGCAACACGCCCTGGCTCCCCTCCTGATTAAATCCGGCTTACGCAGCAGGCACACGGACCGCCGCCAGTACGGGCAGGTGGTCCGTTGCCGTTCTCAGGTCCGTGGGGTCGAGGTGCGGCGGGACCCCGCAGCCGAGGAACTCGACGCCCGGGGTGGCCAGGATCGCGTCGATGCGCTGGTGCGGGTCGGCGGGGGTCGAGGTGTACTCGCCGCCCCAGGGGCTGACCGCCCAGCCGTCCCTCAGCTCCGTGGCGAGCCGGGTGAAGGCGGGGCCGCCGGGCCGTTCGTTGAGGTCCCCGGCCACGAGGGCGTGCGGGGTGCCGAGCGCGGCGACCCGGTCGAGGACCATCCCGGCCTGCTCGTACCGCTCGTCCTTGCGCAGGCTCAGGTGGCAGCTGATCAGCCCGACCCTGGCCCCGGCGAAGCGGACGACCGCGGTCGCGAGGCCGCGGCGGTGCAGGCCCGGGGTGAGCGGCAGCAGCACGTCCTCGGTGCGTTCCACGGTGGCCCGCAGGGAGCAGAGGAGCATCGGCCCGGCCGCGGTGGCGCCGCCGCTCAGCATGACGAGCTCGCTCTTGGCCGCGAGCCGGGCCGCGTGCTTGCGCCAGCGGAAGAAGCGCGGGGCCTCCTGGACGAAGACGAGGTCCGGGGCGCAGGCGCGGATCACCCGGGCGAGGGCATCCTCGTCGTCGCGCATCGAGCGGATGTTGTAGCTCAGGACCCGGAGGACGGCCGAACCGTCCGCCTCGGTGCGGGAGTTGGGCAGCTCGCTGTTGACCATGGCAGCCAACATACGACGACCGCCCGCCGGGTCCGAGAGGACGCGGCGGGCGGTCGTCGTATGCCTTCGTACGGGTGGTCAGCCCTGGCGGGCCAGGTCCGCCGCGCCGACCAGGCCGGCCTTGTTGCCGAGCTGGGCCGCGAGGACCTGCGCGTGCGGCCGCCACTGGCCGCCGATCAGCCAGCGCCGGAAGGACTTGCGGATCGGGTCGAGGACGAGGTCGCCCTCGTCCGAGACGCCGCCGCCGACGATGAACGCCGAGGGGTCGAAGAGCGAGGCCAGGTCGGCGAGACCGGCGCCCGCCCAGCGGGCCAGCTCGCGGAAGGAGTCGACGGCGACCGGGTCGCCGGCGCGGGCGGCCTGGCTGACGTGCTTGCCCTCGATGCCCTCGGGGGTGCCGTCGCCGAGGGCGAGCAGGATCTCCGCGCGCTCGGGGGTGGCGTTGGCGCGCTGCTTGGCGTACCGGACGAGCGCGCGCCCGGAGGCGTACTGCTCCCAGCAGCCCTGGCTGCCGCAGCCGCAGAGCAGACCGTCCGGGACGACCCGGATGTGGCCGAACTCGGCGGCCACGCCGAAGCGTCCGCGGCGCAGCTTGTTGCCGATGATGATGCCGCCGCCGAGGCCGGTGCCGAGGGTGATGCAGATGACGTCCTCGTGGCCCTGGCCCGCGCCGAACTTGTACTCGCCCCAGGCCGCCGCGTTGGCGTCGTTCTCGACGACGACGGGGAGGCCGACCCGCTGCTCGACCTTGTCCTTCAGCGGCTCGTGCCGCCAGTCGATGTTCGGCGCGAAGAGGACGGTGGCGCGCTTGTCGTCGACGTAGCCCGCGGCACCGATGCCCACGGCCTCGATCGAGTGCCCCTTGCCCGCCTCGGAGACCGCGGCGCTGATCGCGTCGACGATGCCCTCGGGGGTGGGCGGGGTGGGCACCTTGTGCGTGTCGAGGATGTTGCCCTCCTCGTCGACCACGCCGGCCGCGATCTTCGTGCCGCCGATGTCGACGCCGATGGTGAGTCCCATGTGTCCCTCAGTTTTCGGTCGAGCCCCGCTACGGCCCACCGTACCCGAGGGCAGGGCTCGTCCCGATCAGTCGAGGTCGATGTGCTGGCCCGTTCCGGGGCCTTCGTCGTCGCGGCGCGGCTCGTCTTTGCCGTCGCGGTCGGCCTCGCGGTCGGCCTCCCGGTCGCCGGAGGTGTCGGCCTCGCGGCGCGGGTCGTCGTCGGCGACGGTCCCGCCGCGGGTCCAGCGGGTCTCGTGGCCCTCGACGGCGGATCGGTAGGCGGCGAGCAGTTCGTTTCCGGCGGCGGCGAGGTGGTCGAAGACCTGCGGGTTGCGCTCGATGACGGGCTCGACGACGGCCTTCGCCTGGCTGACGACCTGCTTGACGGTCTCGCCGCTGATGCCGCCGAGTCCGCCGAGCAGCGGGCCCCCGAGTCCCCCGGCGACCTTGTCGGCGACGGCGTCGAAGAGCTTGCGGAACTCCTCGGCGGCCGAGCCGGGCTCGGTCCCGCGCTCCGCACGGCGGCGGGCCTTCTCCGCCTCCAGGTCCTCTGCGCACGCCTTGGCCCACGCGTCCGAATCGCTCATGGCGTACTCCTCAGTGGCTGGTACTTCGACGGTACACGCCCTCAGGGGGTCCGTGGCCAGAGTCCCGGGTCCGGGGTGAAGCGCACCCTGAGGTCCCCGTCGACGAGCCCGGCACCGGTCACGGTGCAGCGGCGCAAGGCGGGCGGCAGGGGCAGGTGGCGGCGGAAGGGACCGACGGTCAGGAGCAGTTCGTCGCCGCGCCGGACGAGGGCGAGCTCCTCCTTGACGGCGCCGGGCAGGGCGATGTGCCAGACGAGCACGCCGTCCTCCTCCCGCCGGTCCTCGACCTCGTGTCCGGGGGCGGGGGCGAGGGGCGCGGCAGGCGGGACGGGGGTCAGGAGGGCGAGGTCCTCGGCTCCGCGCGGGGCGCGGCCGAGGTGCGGCAGCTCGTGCACGACGCCCGCGGCGGTACGGAGCTCCCCCAGGTGCCGGTGCTGCTCGGCGGTGAGACCGGCGAACCAGGGGTCCTCGGAGTCCGCGGGGAGCAGCCGGTTGGCGACGACGGCGTCGAGGGCGAGGCCCTGGAGGGCGAGGCCGAGCCGGGCGGTGCGCAGGGCGCGGGTGGCGGCGGGTCCGGGTTCGAGGACGAGGTGGACGCGGGTGGTGGGGGCGTCGACGACGGCCTGGGCGGCGGCGAGCTCGGCCTCCCAGCGGGCGGTGGTCTCGTACAGCCACTGCGCGGGCATGGGGACCCCGGCGAGCTGGGCGAGCATCGGGCGCAGCGCGCGGGCGGCCTGCCGTTCGGGCGGCAGGAGGCGGCGCAGGTAGCGGCGGAGCTGTTCGGGCAGGGCGAGGAGGGCGAGGGCCTCGGGGAGCGGGGGCAGGTCGACGACGGCGAGGTCGTGGTCGCCGTGGGCGGCGTCGCGCAGGGCCCTCAGCAGGGCGAAGTGGCGGCTGCCGGGGAGTTCGGTGAGCTCGGCGTCCTCGAAGGGCGTGGCGCCGAGGAGGTCGAGGGCGGCGCCGGAGCGGGCCTGGAGGGCGAGGAACTCGCGGCGGAAGTCCGCGGCGGGGTCGGGGCGCAGCACCCGGAGGTCGCCGCCGGCCGCCGGCGGGTCCGCGTCCTCGGAGACGAGGAGGACCCGGCGGCCCGCCCGCGCCTCGGCAAGGGCGGTCGCGGCGGCGACGGTGGTGCGCCCGGCGCCGCCGAGGCCGGTGACAAGGATGATCCGCATGCGGAGGACGTTACCGTCGCCCTCCCAGGACGTGTCTGCCGGTCGGGCCCCTGAGGGCCCGGCCTGGCCGGCTCCACGCCCGCAGGGGTCACGCGCCGGATTCGACGCGCTTCTTCAGGCCGGCCAGGGCGCGGTCGATGATGACCTTCTCGGCCTTGCGCTTGATCATGCCGAGCATGGGGATCTTGACGTCGACGGTCAGCTGGTACGTGACCTCGGTGCGGTCGCCGCCGCCGAGCGCGGCGAGCCGGTAGGAGCCGTCGAGGGAGCGGAGCATCTGGGACTTGACCAGGGTCCAGCTGACCTCGTCGGCGCCGGTCCAGGTGTACGCCAGGGTGTGGTCGTCCTTGATGGCGCCGGCGTCGAGGAGCAGCCGGACCTTCTCCGCGCGGCCGGAGGCGTCCGTCTCCAGGACCTCGGCCTCCTTCACCTCGCCCGTCCACTCGGGATAGCGGGCGAAGTCGGCGATCACACCCATGACGTCGGCCGGCGCCGCCTCGATGGTGATGCTCGAGCTGGTGTGTTCGGCCATCGCGGTGGCTCCTCCACTGTGCGGTCCGGCGAGAACGAGAGGAAAACAGGGGCACAGACGTACAGATGTGCCGTCGGAAGGCTATCGCGCCGCGGCTACGCGCCCGTCACCACTCCAGGGCGAAGGGCCTGCCCGTCGAGGCGAAATGGCCGACGTTGACGCACTCGGTCGCGGCGACCCGCATCCGCCGCGCGAGCGGCTGGTGGACGTGGCCGAAGAGGGCGTAGCGGGGCCGGGTGCGCCGGATCGCGTCGAGCAGGGCGCGGCTGCCCCGCTCGAAGCGGCGGGCGACCGTGTCGTAGGTCAGCTCCGGGACCTCCGGCGGGATGTGGGAGCAGAGGACGTCGACGTCTCCGAGGGCCTCGACCTTGGCCGCGTACTCCTCGTCCGAGATCTCGTACGGGGTGCGCATGGGGGTGCGCAGTCCGCCGCCGACGAAGCCGAAGGTGAGGCCGCCGAGCTCGACGCGCTGCCCGTCGAGGACGGTCGTGCCCGGTCCGGCGAACTCGCGCCAGAGGCGGGGGATGTCGACGTTCCCGTAGGTGGCGTACGTGGGGTTCGGGAAGGCGGCGAAGAGGTCGGCGTACTGGCGGCGCACCGCGGACTCGATGGCGGTGTCGCGGTCGACGTCCAGCTCGGCCCAGAGGCGGCGGCCCAGGTCACGGGCCTCGTCGAAGCGGCGGGCGGTGCGCAGCTCCACGAGCCGGTCGGCGTTCTCGACGCCGAAGAGGTCGGGGAAGATCCCGCGGCTGTGGTCGGCGTAGTCGAGGAAGAGGACCAGGTCCCCCAGGCATATGAGGGCGTCGGCGCCCTCCCCCGCCTTGGCGAGGTCTTCGGCGTTGCCGTGCACGTCACTGACCACATGGACTCGCATGAGCCCACCTTAGGGGGTGTCACCTGCGGTTACTTCCGAGTCGGGAAACCTGTGGATTACTGTGCGCACAGCACCGTCATGCATGTGTGACGCACGGAACATCTGGCCGGGACCCCCTATCGGAACCATCTACTGATGGGTAACGTCCGGTCGGTCCAGTCGTGCTCACCCCCACTGAGCACCTGCCCGATCATGGACCACACCGGTGCATCACACAGAGCCGTGGCGCCGGCGCCCGATGAGGAGCAGCAGTCTTGCGCGAGTTCAGCCTTCCGGCCCTGTACGAGGTCCCCACGGACGGCAACCTGACGGATCTCATCCGCCGCAACGCCTCCCGGCACCCAGACGTCGCCGTGATGGGGCGCAAGGTCGACGGGGTGTGGACGGACGTGACCGCGACGCAGTTCCTCGCGGAGGTCCGGGGGGTCGCCAAGGGGCTGATCGCCGCGGGCGTCGAGGCGGGCGACCGGGTCGCGCTGCTGTCCCGCACGCGTTACGAGTGGGTGCTGCTCGACTTCGCGATCTGGAGCGCGGGCGGCGTGACCGTGCCGGTCTACGAGACGAGCTCCGCGGAGCAGATCCAGTGGATCCTCGGCGACTCGGGCGCCTCGCTGGCGCTCGTGGAGAGCCCGGCCCACGAGGCCTCGGTGGAGTCCCTACGGTCGGAGCTCCCCGAGCTCAAGGCCGTCCGGCAGATCGAGGACGGCGCGATCGCCCGGCTCACCGCCGACGGCGCGGACGTCTCCGACGAGCTGCTCGACGCGCGCATGTCCGCGGCGAACGCGGACGACCCGGCCACGATCGTCTACACCTCGGGCACGACCGGCCGCCCCAAGGGCTGCGTCCTGTCCCACCGGGCGTTCTTCGCCGAGTGCGGCAACATCGTGGAGCGGCTGAAGCCCCTCTTCCGTACCGGTGAGTGTTCGGTCCTGCTCTTCCTGCCGGCCGCGCACGTCTTCGGGCGGCTCGTCGAGGTCGCGTCCGTGATGGCGCCGATCCGGCTGGGCTGCGTCCCGGACATCAAGAACCTCACCGACGAGCTGGCCTCGTTCCGGCCGACGCTGATCCTGGGCGTGCCGCGCGTCTTCGAGAAGGTCTACAACTCGGCGCGCGCCAAGGCGCAGGCCGACGGCAAGGGCAAGATCTTCGACAAGGCCGCGAGCACGGCGATCGCGTACAGCCGGGCGATCGGGACCCCCGAGGGCCCGTCCTTCGGCCTCAAGCTCAAGCACAAGGTCTTCGACAAGCTGGTCTTCAGCAAGCTGCGGGCGGTGCTCGGCGGTCGCGGCGAGTACGCGATCTCGGGCGGCGCGCCGCTGGGCGAGCGGCTCGGCCACTTCTTCCGGGGCATCGGCTTCACGGTCCTTGAGGGGTACGGCCTGACGGAGTCGTGCGCGGCGACCGCGTTCAACCCGTGGGACCGGCAGAAGATCGGCACGGTCGGTCAGCCGCTGCCGGGCTCGGTGGTGCGGATCGCCGACGACGGCGAGGTGCTGCTGCACGGCGAGCACATCTTCTCGCGGTACTGGAACAACGAGGCGGCGACGGCCGAGGCGCTGGCGGACGGCTGGTTCCACACGGGCGACATCGGCACGCTCGACGAGGACGGCTACCTCGCGATCACGGGCCGCAAGAAGGAGATCCTGGTGACGGCGGGCGGCAAGAACGTCGCCCCGGCGGTCATCGAGGACCGCATCCGGGCGCACGCGCTGGTCGCGGAGTGCATGGTGGTCGGCGACGGCCGTCCGTTCGTGGGCGCGCTCGTCACCCTGGACGAGGAGTTCCTCGGCCGCTGGGCCAGCGACCACGGCAAGCCGGCGGGCTCGACGGCGGCCTCCCTCAGCCAGGACGCCGACCTCCTGGCGGAGGTCCAGCGCGCGATCGACGACGGCAACGCCGCGGTCTCGAAGGCCGAGTCGGTCCGCAAGTTCCGGGTCCTCCCCGCCCAGTTCACGGAGGAGGCGGGCCACATCACGCCGTCGCTGAAGCTGAAGCGCAATGTGGTGGCGCGGGAGTTCGCGGACGAGATCGAGGCGATCTACCGGGGCTGAGCCCGGTCGCACGACACGTACGGAGAGGGGCCCGGGTGATGTCACCCCGGGCCCCTCTCCGTACGTGCACGTCTCAGAGCGCATACGTCTCAGAGCACATACACCTCAGAGCAGCTCGCGCAGCCGTTCCGCGAGGAGGTCCCAGCGCCACTTCTCCTCGACCCAGGCACGCCCGCGCTCACCCATGCGGGCACGGAGCTCGGGGTCGAGCAGGAGGGTGGCGACGCGGTCGGCCGTCTCCTCGGCGGACTCGCCGCGGACGACCCAGCCGGTCTCGCCGTCGAGGACGGCGTCCGGCGCCCCGCCGGAGTCGCCGGCGACGACGGGGAGGCCCGTGGCCGAGGCCTCCAGGTAGACGATGCCGAGGCCCTCGACGTCGAGGCCGCCCCTGCGGGTCCGGCAGGGCATGGCGAAGACGTCGCCAGCGCCGTAGTGGGCCGGGAGCTCCGCCCAGGGGACGGCGCCGGTGAAGCGTACGGATCCGGCCACGCCGGTCTCCTCGGCGAGACGGCGCAGATCCTTCTCGTACGGGCCGCCGCCGACGATCAGGAGGACCGCGTCCGGGACCCGGCGCAGGATCGCGGGCAGCGCCCGGATCAGGGTGTCCTGGCCCTTGCGGGGGACGAGCCGGGAGACGCAGACGACGACGGGGCGGTCGCTGAGCCCGAGGCGGGCGCGGACCTCGGCACCGCCCGAGTCGGGGTGGAACGTCTTCTCGTCCACCCCGGGCGGGAGCTGGACCATCCGCCCGGCGGCGGCGGGCGTGAGGGCCTCCGCGATCCGGGAGCGGGTGTACTCGCCGAGGTACGTGATGGTGTCCGTGCCCTCGCCGATCCGCCGCAGCAGCTGCCGGGCGGCGGGCAGCTGGGCCCAGCCGGCCTCGTGCCCGTGGGTGGTGGCGACGAGCCGCTCCGCACCCGCCTTGCGCAGCGCGGGGGCCATCAGGCCGAGCGGCGCGGCGGCGCCGAACCACACGGACCGGCAGCCGTGCTCGCGCAGCAGCGCGGTGGCGCGGGCCGTGACCCGAGGTGTGGGCAACAGCATGGTGGTGCGATCGCGGACAACCGTGAAAGGCTGTTCGGCGTCAAACAGAGCGGTCGCCTCGACCCCTTCGCGGCTTCGCTTCCATGTGGAGGCGTAGACCACGATCTGTTCGGGGTCCAGGCGCAGCGCCATGTTGTGCAGGAACGCCTGGATTCCGCCGGGTCGCGGCGGGAAGTCGTTGGTTACGATCAGGGTCTTGTCCATCGTGGCCGACAGTACGCGATGGCACTCACCGCCCGGCACCACCACTCTCCGCGCGAGCGGACCGACAGGACAAGGACGATTCAGTGACGACGGGCGGGGCAGTGAAGAACGGTTCACGCACGGGTCTGCGGCTTCCGCTCGGCCTCTGGGCTCTCACCAGGGTCATCCTGCTGCTCTGCGTCTTCAAGGTCGTGGTCGTCCCCGGGCCGGACATCACCTTCGACATCTCGAACATCTACCAGGGCTGGTACGAGGTCCTGCGGACCGGCACGTACCCGCTGGACGACGTCACGTGGCAGTACCCGCCGGCCGCCGCCCTCGCGATCCTCGCGCCCGGGCTGCTGCCGTTCCTCTCCTACGCGTCGGCCTTCTTCGTCCTCGCCTTCCTCTGTGACGCGTTCGTCTTCGGGCTGCTCGTGCACACGGGCCGCCGCGCGGGCCGGACGCTCAACGGCGCCTGGATCTGGATCGCGGGCGTCCCGCTGCTCGGCCCGACCGCGTACGCCCGGTACGACGTGATGGTGACCGCCGTCGCGGTGGCGGGGCTGCTCGCGGCCGGCCGGAGCCCGCGCGTCCTGGGCGCCCTCGCCGGCTTCGGCGCGGTCCTCAAGGTGTGGCCGGCGCTGATCCTGGCGGGCACCGCGAAGGGCCGCGCGACCTTCCGCGCCTGGTCGACGGCGGCGGGCGCGGCGGCCGCCGTCCTGCTCCTGTGCGTGCTGTGGATGCCGGGTGCACTGGCCTTCCTCTCCTTCCAGCGGGAGCGGGGCACCGAGGTCGAGTCGCTGGGCTCGATGGTCTTCCATGTGATCCGGCACCTCGGCTGGGAGGGCGAGGCGCGGATGAACTACGGCTCGATCGAGTTCCTCGGCCCGTACGTCTCCACCGTCTCCAACGCCGCGCTCGCCCTCACTATCGCCGCCTTCGGCTGGCTCCTGCTGTGGCGGGTCCGCTCGCGCCACTTCACCTCGTCGACGGTCGCGGACGCGGCCTTCGTGGCCGTGCTGCTCTTCACGGTGACGAGCCGGGTGCTCTCCCCGCAGTACATGCTGTGGCTGGTCGGTCTGGGCGCGGTCTGCCTCGCCTACCGGTCGAGCCGGATGCAGCGGCCCGTGCACCTGGTGATCTGGGCGACGGCGGTGACGCAGTTCGAGTTCCCGGTGTGGTTCTCGCACGTGACGCGGAGCGACCCGCTGGGCGTGGCGGTGCTGTTCACCCGGAACGGCCTGCTGATCGCCGCCGCTCTCATCGCCTGCCGGATCCTGTGGCGCCAGACTGTGACGGAGCCCCGTCTCACCGGGGCCTCGATCCCGGCCCAGGCGACCAGCCCGGAGCGCGAGAAGGCCCTCTCCGGTTCCTACTAGGAACCGTCCGGCTTCCGAGGGGGCGGCTCTCAGCCGAGCCGCTCCCCCAGGTACGTCCGCCACGCGGCCGTGAACTCCTCGGGCGTGGTGTCCAGGACCTCCTGGAGCGCCTTCTCCACCGCGCCCTCCCGGCCCGGATGCGCCCCCACGGCCCGGTAGAACTCCGTGAGCTCCTTCTCGCCCCAGCGCTCCGCGATCAGCGCGCACGCGAGCCAGCCGCCCTCGTAGGCCCGCGCGAGCGCCTCCGCGTCGCCGCCGAAGCCGAAGTCGGCGTCTTCCGGGAGCCGGGCGGGCAGCTCGCCCGCGCGGACGGCCCGGCGCAGCTCGGGGGCCCCTTGGGCGGGGCTCCGGCCGGTGCCCCGGTAGGCGACCCAGTCGGCGAAGCCCTCGGAGAGCCAGACCGGGGTGGCCGGGGAGGTGTGGGCGCGGGTGGCGACGTGGACCGTTTCGTGGGTGAGGACGAGCTGCCGGCCGAAGGCACCGAGGACCCCGTACGCCTCGGGGTTGACGATGACCCGGTCCGCGGGCCCCTCCGGCCCTCCGGCGGTCTCCCCCGTGGTGACGGCGGCGATGCCCCGGTAGGAGCTGCCCGGCGCCCCGAGGAGCCCGCCCATGCCGTCCAGGGAGCCGGGGACGAGGACGACGACCGCGTCGGCCCATGCCGAGGGCCAGGCCTCGCTCACGACGGGGATCGCCCGGTCGGCCGCCGCCGCGATCTCCGCGAGCCGCTTCCGGTCCTGGCCGACGCCGAGGACCAGTGCGCGGGAGCCCCGGATGGTCTGTACGTCCCCCTGCTCCCACAGCTGCCGCGGCGCGCCCTCCGCGGGCCGGTCGCCGGTCAGGTACCAGCGCCCGTCCCGCTCGGTCAGGTCGAGGACGCGGCCGCTGGTCGCGAAGCCGATGTCGTGGTCCTCGAGCCGGTAGCCGAGCTCGGCGCGGACGGTCGCCCGGCTCTCGCCGGTGCGTTCGACGCCGGTGACCAGGTACCTCCAGCCGTCGATCGGCACCTTCCCGAGCCGGCGGAACTCGGTCAGGGCCGTCGGCGCGTACGCGGGGTCGAGGGCGGCCCGGAAGCCCGGCTCGTCACGGTCGAGGAGCGCGCGGGCGTGCCCGTCGAGGAGCGTCTGTATCTCCCGGGAGGCCGTGTCGGCGGCCGGGGACTCCGTACAGCCGACGAGGCCGGTGACGGTGAACAGCAGGGCGAGCAGACAGGCCACCGCCGACCGCCGCGCTCCACACCCCTGACCTGCCACGCCTCCGATCGTACGGTCGGACCGGGCGGTACCGCTTCCGGTACGGCGGGATCGGCGACGGGCCCCGGGCTCAGACCCGGGTCACCGTGACGTTCGACATCATGTTCACCGGGTCGTAGCGGACCCGGGCACCCGGGTAGGGGGCGTGGATGACCTGTCCGTTGCCCGCGTAGATCCCCACGTGGCTCGCGTCGCCGCGGTACGTGACGAGGTCGCCGGGCTGCGCCTGGGAGAGCGGCACCTGCCGGCCCGCGTGCCGCTGGCCCTGGGAGGTGCGCGGCAGGCTGATCCCGGCCTGCCGGTACGACCAGACCATCAGGCCCGAGCAGTCGAAGCCGGAGGGCCCGGTCGCCCCCCATACGTACGGCTTGCCGATCGCGCTGCGGGCGGCGATCACCGCTGCGGAGGCCCGCGAGGAGCCGGGGCCGAGGTCGGCGAGGGGTGGCAGCTCGCCGGTGGCGTCCGCGCGCCCGCCGGAGCGGGAGGCGCGGTCGTAGTCGGCGCGCTCCTCGACGGTGAGGGCTGCGAGGACCCGGCGGGCCTCGGCGAGCTTGCGCTCGACGGTGCGCTTGTGGCGGGCGACGTCGGCCCGGCTGCGCTCCAGCTCGGCGAGGGCGGTGCGCGCCTCGTCCCGCTTCTGGTTCAGCCGGCGCTGCTCCCGCCGGAGCTCGCCGAGCGCGGCGCCCTGGCGGGCGGTGACGCGGTCGAGGGCGGAGGCGCGGTCGAGGTAGGTGTCCGGGTCGGAGGAGAGCAGCAGCGCGAGGGCGGGGTCGATGCCGCCGGAGCGGTACTGGGCGCCGGCGACCGAGCCGAGGGCGCCCCGCATGTGGTTGATGCGGTCCTGGCCGCGGGCGAGGCCGTCCTGGGCGCGGGAGACCGTGCGGCGCAGCGCGTCGGTCTTCTCGTCCGCCTGGTTGAAGCCCTCGGTGGCCTTCTCCGCCTCCTCGAAGAGGCGGTCGACCGTGGCCCGGGTGGCCGCGGGGGTCGCCCCCGGGTCGGCGCTCGCGGGGACGGCCCCGAGGGAAGCCGCCGCGGTGGCCGCGGCGGCTGCGGTCAGGACGGTGACCCTCGCGGGTCGGCGGTGGGACGCCACTAATCGCGCTCCGTTCGGCTCGACGCAGACTGGCGCGGCAGACAGTAGCCGCTGATCAGTCCGCGTCCAACGAAGCCGTCGGGCACACAAAGTGACGCCCCGCCGGAGATCACAGGTCACCGGCGGGGCGTCAGGTCAGCTCGTGTCCCGGCGAACCACCCGTTTGGGCGGCATGCCGGAGCGGGGCGTGTCAGCCTCCGATGCGGACACCGAACTGGAACGTGCCCATGTAGCTCATCGACTCGTAGCGGACGTTGGCGCCCGGCTTCGGAGCGTGCAGGATCGTGTTGTTGCCCGCGTACAGGCCCACGTGCGACAGGCCGTTGAAGAAGACCAGGTCGCCCGGCTTGAGCTGGCTGCGGCCGATCTTCGTGCCGTCGTTCTGCTGGGTGTAGGTGACGCGGCTGAGGCGGGCGCCGGCCTGCGCGTAGGCCCACTGGGTCAGCCCGGAGCAGTCGAACGAGGACGGGCCCTCGTGGCCGGAGGCGTACGGCATGCCCAGGCGCGTGGCCGCGGCGTTGAGCGCGGCGGCACCGAGGCCGCTCGCGGGGGCCTCGTTGCCCAGGTCGATCCGCTCGCTGGCGGCGCGGCTGGCGCGCTGCTCCTTCGCGCGCTCCTCCTGCTCCAGCTTGGCCTTCTCGGCCGCGGTGAGCGTGTTGAGGAGCTCGCGCGCCTCGGCGAGCTTCGCCTGGTACTTCTTCTTCTTGGCGCCGAGGGTCTTGCGGACGTCCTCGAGGTCGGCCAGCTTCGTGGTCGCCTCGGCGCGCTGCTGCGCGAGGGTCCGCTGCTTGGCCTGGATCGAGGTGAGGACGTCGGCCTGCTGGGCGCTCAGCTGGTCGATCGCGGACGCCTTGTCGAGGTAGGTGTCCGGGTCGGCGGAGAGGAAGAGCTGGAGCGCCGGGTCGATGCCGCCGGAGCGGTACTGGGCGCTGGCGACCGAACCGATCTGGTCGCGCAGGGTGTTGAGCTCCTGCTGGCCGCGGGCCACCTTGTCCTGGAGGTTGCCGATCTCCGACTGCAGCTTGCCGCGGCGCTCTTCGGCCTGGTTGTACTGCTCCGTGGCCTCTTCGGCCTCGTGGTGGAGCTCGTCGACCTTCGACTTGACCTCGTCGATCTTGGGCTTGGGGGCCGCCTGCGCGCCGGACTGGGCGGAGAGGGCGACGGCGGCGGCCGCGGCCGCGGTGAGCACGGTCACACGGGCACGGCTCGGCTGCTTGGGTCGACGGTGGGACGCCACGAAGGCGAGCTCCTTCTTCCTCAGAGCCGCCCAACCCGTGAGGGGCAGGCGGTTCCTCCGCCGTCACCCCGGATGGGTGATCGACCGCGCGAAGGTTCGAAGCCTGACCCTAGTGACCAAGTTGTGATCAGTTCAAATCCCACCGGCAAAAATATCGCTCACGCAGCACTTTATTCACACAGACCGCACGGGCAGTGATGGCCACTTGACGGTGCGCCATCCAGAATTCGGGCATACCGCCCAGGAGTTACGAGCTGTCACGAGAGCCGCGAAAGCCGCTTCAGCAACAAGGCGGACGTCACGGGCCTCGCCCCGGCCTTCGCCACCCCGTCGGCCACCTCGCGGTCGGTGGAGACCACGACCACGGGACGCCCCGGCGGCTCGGCCCGCACCAGCTGCCGGATCAACTCGTCCGCCGTGACACCGGGCTTGGAGAAGAGCACCCGCACCCCACGCGGCGGCGCGAGCAGCACAGGGGCCGCCAGCTCCGCCCCGTCGAAGACACAGGTGACCTCGGCGCCCGAGCGGGCCGCGAGGGCCGAGAGACTCCCGAGCAGCCGCAGCCGCTGCTTCTCCAACGGCATCGTCGGATAGCCGGTCTTGGTGACGTTGTAGCCGTCGACGACCAGATGGGCCTGCGGCAGCGCGAGGAGTTGGTCGAGCAGCGCCGGATCGGTCTCGGAGAGCGCCCGCGCCGCGATGTCCTTCGGGGACATCCGCCCCGGCTCCACCGCGTCCACGGTGTCCGCCGGGTGCACGGAGACGGGCGGCAGCGCCAGTTCGCGGCGCAGCCCCTGCGCCGCGTCCAGGACCGTGTCGAGCAGCAGCCGCAGCCGCATGTCCTCGACCGAGCGGCCCTCGCGGGCGGTCCTGCGGCTCGCCTCCAGGGCCGCCTCGACCTCGCCGAGCCGGGCCTTGGTCCGCCGGCTCTCGCTCTCGACGGACGACAGGTGGGCCGCGGCCTCCGCCCGCGCCGTCTCGAACTCGGCGTGCGCGCGCCGGAGCGCGGCCTCGCCGCGCTTCACGTCGCTCTGGGCGCTGCGCAGCTTGCGCTGAAGCGATTCCGCTTCCTTCCGGGCCGCTTCCAGATCGTGCCGCAGCTGCTCCGTCTCGCTCCGGGAGCGGTCCCGGGCGGCGGCCAGTTCCTCGCGCAGCCGCTCCAGTTCGCGTCGCCCGGCCTCGTCGGCCCGCTCGGCGTCCGCCCGCTGGGCCTCCTCGCCCGCGGCGGCCACCAGCTTGACCCAGCCGGCGGGACGCAGCACATAGGCGGCGGCCGCCACATCGACCGGGTCGGCGGCGGCGGGCGGGGTGCCCGTCTCGACGGCCCCGGCCAGCTCGGGCTGGGACTGCTTGAACCGCTCGCCGATCCGCTGCCGGAACAGCGGGTCGCTCTCCAGGGCGGCCGCCATCGCGTTCCCGGCGAACTTGGCCCGCCGGGACGCTGTGAAGCGTGCGTACTGCCGCAGGGGGGCCGGCAGCTCCGCGACGGTCAGCCCGCCGAAGGCGTCCGCGACCAGCGCGACGACCCGCCGACGTACGCCTTCCGTCAGTGGGTGGTCGAGCGTCTCGGCAGCGTCACCTGCCGCGCCGGCCGGCTCTCCACCGTGCGCGGGCTGCTCCACGATCCGTCACCCCTATGTCGTCCGCGCCGTCCCTCAGGAGGCGGCGCCCGGCCTGTCCACCAGTTCGATCTGGTCCACCGCGTTGCACCAACGGCAGCGGACCGACTCGATGGTCTCACTGACCACCTGCCGCTCCTCGACCGTCGGGTCGCCCGCGAGGTCCAGATGGACGTACTCCACGACCTTGGAGGAGCGCGTCACGTCGAAGCGGGTCAGATTGCCGCACAGCGTGCAGCGCCAGCGGGTCTCGGCGGTCGGCAGGGGAACCGTCGTCATCGTGCCGTCCTTCTTCCTGTTGCGTGGTACCAGGTGCGGGAGCCGCGGTGCGCCGTCGAACTGCGGTTGTACTGCCCGTTACCCTACGGCCTCGCCGGTGCGCCGGAACACGGCGAGGCACTCTGTCCACTTCGGCCCCGGTACGCCATGATCTGTCCATGATCGACTGGCGAGCGGCGGCCCTCGGTGCCCGGCAGGGCACCCGCGGCGGCCCCACGGTGACCTACGGCCTCATCGCCGCCTGCTGTCTCCTCTTCGTGCTGAGCCCGGTCTCCGGACTCAACCCGGTGTACGGCACGGGGGACGCGCTGCTCGCGGCGCAGGGCGGCTACTTCCGCCGCTGGGGCGTGGTCCCCGCCGAGCTGATGAGCGGCGACCCCGACGCCCTGCTCACCCCGCTCACCGCGCTCTTCGTCCACGGCAGCTGGCTCCACCTGTTGGGAAACATGCTCTTCCTCTATGTCTTCGGCGCGATGGCCGAGGAGCGCATGGGTGCGGTCGGGTTCGCCCTCTTCTACCTGGGCACCGGCTACCTCGCCCTGCTCGGGTACGCGGTGGCGCACGCGAACAGCGAGCAGACGCTCGTCGGGGCGTCCGGAGCCATCTCCGGGGTGCTCGGGGCCTTCCTCTTCCTCTTCCCCCGCTCCCGGGTGACCAGCCTCTTCCCCTTCCTCTTCTTCCTGCCGCTGCGCTTCCCCGCCTGGATCGTGCTGATCTTCTGGTTCGTGCTCCAGTGGCTGGCGGCGCGGGCGGCGGGCCCCGGGCCCGGTGTCGCCTATCTGGCCCATGTGGTGGGCTTCTCCGTCGGCTTCCTCTACGCCTGGGGCCGCTACCGGGGTGGGGATAGAGTGAAGGCTCCAGCCGCGGCGACCGAGGGAGAAAGCCAGCCGTGATCACCGCGATCGTGCTCATCAAGACCAGCGTGGACCGCATCCCCGAGATCGCCGAGTCGATCGCCGCGCTCGACAGCGTCAGCGAGGTCTTCTCGGTGACCGGCACCTACGACCTGATCGCCATGGTCCGGGTCTCGCGCCACGACGACCTGGCGGACGTGATCCCCGGAAGCATCAGCAAGATCCCCGGCGTCGAGGCCACGGACACGCACGTGGCGTTCCGCACGTACTCCCAGCACGACCTGGAGGCGGCGTTCGCTATCGGCCTGGAGTCCTGAGGCCGCGCACGCGACATGGGTGAAGGGGGCCTCCCGGTCGGGAGGCCCCCTTCACCCGTACGAGTGACTGATCAGCCGCGGTCGGGGACGCAGCGGCCGTCCTCGGTGCGGTACTTCCACTGCGCGCCGTCCCGGACGAGCTCCTTCACGGCGCCGACGAACCGCTCCACGTGCTCGTCCGGCGTACCGGCGCCGAAGCTCACCCGGATGGCGTTCAGCGAGCGCTCGCCGGGCGCGGCCTCGGGGGCGCCGCACTCGCCCGGGTCCTGCGCCTCGCTGCCGAGCAGCGTGCGGACCAGCGGGTGGGCGCAGAACAGGCCGTCGCGGACGCCGATGCCGTACTCGGCGGAGAGCGCGGCGGCGAAGTGGGAGCTGTTCCAGCCCTCCACGACGAAGGAGATGACGCCGACCCGGGGGGCGTCGTCGCCGAAGAGCGAGAGCACCTTGACCTCGGGCACCTCGGCGAGGCCCGCGCGCACCGTGTCGATCAGGTGCTGCTCGCGGGCGACGAGCTGGTCGAAGCCGGCCTCGGTGAGCGCCTTGCAGGCGGAGGCGATGGAGTAGACGCCGATGACGTTCGGGGAGCCGGCCTCGTGGCGGGCCGCGGTGGTGTGCCACTCCACGTCCACGCCGCCGTCGGCGCGGCGCGCCACCTTGCGGGAGGCGCCGCCGCCCGCGAGGTACGGCTCGGCCTCCTGGAGCCAGTCGGAGCGGCCGGCGAGGACACCCGAGCCGAAGGGCGCGTACAGCTTGTGCCCGGAGAAGGCGACCCAGTCGACGTCCAACTCCTTTACGGAGACGGGGTGGTGGGGCGCGAGCTGGGCGGCGTCGAGGACGATCCGGGCGCCGTGGGCGTGCGCGGCGGCGGCGAGTTCCTTCACCGGCCACAGCTCACCGGTGACGTTCGAGGCGCCGGTGACGCAGACCAGGGCGGGACCGTAGGGGTCGCGGTCGGCGAGGGCGCGCTCCAGGGTCTCGACGGCCTGCGCCGGGGTGCGGGGCGCGTTGAGGTAGGTGACGCGGGCGTCCTGCCAGGGCAGGAGCGAGGCGTGGTGCTCGGTCTCGAAGACGAAGACCTCGCAGTCGGCCGGGACGACCCGGGCGAGCAGGTTGAGCGAGTCGGTGGTGGAGCGGGTGAAGACGACCTGGTCGCCGGGGCGGCAGTCGAGGAACTCGGCGACGGTGACGCGGCTGTTCTCGAAGAGGTCGGTGGAGAGCTGGGAGAGGTAGCCGGCGCCGCGGTGGACGCTGCCGTAGTAGGGGGCGTACGCGGCGACGTCGTCCCACACCCGCTGGAGCGCCGGGGCGCTGGCGGCGTAGTCGAGGGCCGCGTAGGTCACTTCGCCGCCGGTGACGAGCGGGACGGTGACGTCCCGGCCGAGGACCGGCAGCGGGGCGGCGCAGCAGGGGTCGGCGGACTCGGCGACGGAAACGGCGATGGCGGCGGTGTTCGGGCGTGCGGACATGGCGATATCTCCCGGCGGGCGGTGCGGAATGTCTTCAGTGGAATCCGTACGCGGCCGGGCACGGCGGGGTACGGGTGTTACCTCGGAGAACAACGGGTACGCGGGTACGCGGAAGTGACCCTGATCCGAGGGTGAAGTAGGGGCGGACTCGCCCTATCGCATTCGCTTGCTCACGGAAAAAGCTCCTCGAGAGACCAGGACCCCTGGTGTGTCGAGGGGTCCGCGCTTGCCGTAGACCTCGCTGCCTACGGCCTGGTCTTCACCCGGGGCACCCCGCCACGGACGGAGGGTTGCCGGACAGCAAGCCGGGGCTTCACAGCTGTCACTCATGACCTGGCATGCATCCTGCCACATGATCGCGGATGCGCAAGACCCCGGTCCGCATGCTGGACCGGGGTCTTGGCGTGAAACCGGTGGTACGACTCAGGCGTTGCTGGCGGCGATCCACCGCTCCAGGGCCTGGCGGGCCGCGCCGGAGTCGATCGCCTCGGCGCCCTTCGCGATACCGGCCCGCAGCTGCTCCACGAGGGTGCCCTCGCCCGGCTCCAGGGCGGCGAGCGCCGCCGCGGTGTTGAGGAGCACCGCGTCCCGGACGGGCCCGGTCTCCCCCGCGAGCAGCCGGCGGGCGACGTCGGCGTTGAACGAGGCGTCCGCGCCGCGCAGCGCCTCCAGGGGTACGAGGTCGATGCCCACGTCCCGCGGGTCGAAGCGCTCCTCGGTCACCGTGCCGCCGCGGACCACCCAGACCCGGGAGGTGGAGGTGGTCGTCAGCTCGTCCAGGCCGTCGTCGCCGCGGAAGACGAGCGCGGAGTTGCCGCGCTCGGCGAAGACCCCGGCCACGATCGGCGCCATCCGCGCGTCGGCGACCCCGACGGCCTGCGCCCGCACCTTGGCCGGATTGGTCAGCGGGCCGAGGACGTTGAAGGTCGTCCGGATCCCCAGCTGGCCGCGCGCGGCGGCGACGTGCCGCAGCGCCGGGTGGAACTTCACCGCGAAGCAGATGGTGATGCCGGCTTCCTCGGCGACCTCGGCGACCCGCTTCGGGGTCAGGTTCAGATTGATGCCGAGCTTCTCCAGGACGTCGGAGGAGCCGGAGGCGGAGGACGCGGCGCGGTTGCCGTGCTTGACGACCTTCGCGCCCGTTCCGGCGGCGACGATCGACGCCATCGTGGAGATGTTGACCGTCTTGGCGCCGTCGCCGCCGGTGCCGACGATGTCGACGGCGGGTCCCGGCACCTCGATCACGTTGGCGTGCTCGTACATGCTCCGCACGAGGCCGGTGATCTCCGCGACCGTCTCGCCCTTGGCCCGCAGCGCCACCATGAATCCGGCGATCTGGGCGTCGGTCGCCTCGCCGCGCATGATCAGGTCCATCGCCCAGGCCGTGTCGTCGGCGGCGAGGTCCCGGCCGTCGAGCAGGCCGTTCAGGAGGACGGGCCAGGAGCGGCCCGCCGACGTAGGTCCTCCAGCGGGGGTCGCAGCGCTCATGGCAGCTCCTGGATCGTCACGTAGGGAAGTACGAGGTCCACCCTATCGACCCCGGGAGACGGCGAAGAGCCCCGTCCATCGAATGGACGGGGCTCTCACCGTGGCGACCTACATCATCGGAAGGTCAGGTGATCAGTGGTGGCCGTGGCCGCTCTGGATCTCCTTGTACTCCTCCGCGGTGGGCTTGGCGATCTGGCTGTCGCCGCCGTAGTAGCCCTTGTTGAGCTTGACCCGGAGCTTCTCCATGGCGCCGATCTTGCGCTCCACGCCGTTCTCGTCGACGGCCGGCGGAAGCTCCGCGGGCTCGTACTGCTCGTGCGCCGTGAGGCGGTGGAGCTGGCCCTGGCTGAGCGGCTCGTGGACCTCGACGAACTCACCGTGCGGCAGGCGCTTGATGATGCCGGACTCGCGGCCGTGCAGCACCTTGTCCTTGTCCCGGCGCTGGAGGCCGAGGCAGATCCGCTTGGTGGCGATGAACGCGATGACCGGGCCGACGAAGAAGAAGATCCGCACGAACCAGGTGATCGAGTTGATCGACAGGTGGAAGTGGGTCGCCCAGAGGTCGTTTCCACCACCCACGAGCATGACCATGTACGCGGTGATCCAGGCGACACCGAAGGCGGTGCGCGTCGGAGCGTTGCGCGGGCGCTGCGCGATGTGGTGCTCGCGCTTGTCGCCGGTGATCCAGGACTCGATGAACGGGTAGACCGCGATGGCCGCGAGGACCGCCGGGAAGATCGCCAGCGGGATCATCACGCCCAGGACCAGCGTGTGGCCCCAGAGGTTGATCTCCCAGCCCGGCATGACTCGGATCAGACCCTCGGCGAAGCCCATGTACCAGTCGGGCTGGGCGCCGGTGGACACCTGGTCCGGGCGGTACGGGCCGATGGCCCAGATCGGGTTGATCGAGGCGATCGCCGCGATGACCGCGATGACACCGAAGACCAGGAAGAAGAAGCCTCCGGCCTTCGCCATGTACACGGGCAGCAGCGGCATGCCGACGACGTTCTTGTTCGTCCGGCCGGGGCCCTCGAAGTGCGTGTGCTTGTGCACGAACACCAGGATGAGGTGGGCGACCACCAGGCCCAGCATGATGCCGGGCAGCAGGAGCACGTGCGCCGAGTAGAACCGGGCCACGAAGTCGCCGCCGGGGAACTCCCCGCCGAACAGGAACATCGAGAGGTAGGTGCCGACGACCGGCACCGACAGGATCGCGCCCTGCATGAAGCGGACACCGGTGCCGGAGAGCAGGTCGTCCGGGAGCGAGTAACCGGTGAAACCGGTGAACATGCCCAGGAAGAACAGCAGGAAGCCGAACAGCCAGTTGATCTCACGCGGCTTGCGGAACGCACCGGTGAAGAACACGCGCATCATGTGCACGAACATGCCGGCGAGGAAGATCAGCGCCGCCCAGTGGTGGATCTGCCGGATCAGCAGACCACCGCGCACCTCGAACGAGATGTGCATGGTCGAGTTGAACGCCTCGGACATCAGCTGTCCCTGGAGCGGGACGTACGGTCCGACGTACTCCACCTCGTTCATCGACGGGTGGAAGAACATCGTCAGATAGACGCCCGTCAGGATGATGATGAGGAAGCTGTAGAGGCAGATCTCGCCCAGCATGAAGGACCAGTGGTCCGGGAAGATCTTCCGCATGTTGGCCTTGGCCAGCGTGTAGATCCCCAGCCGACCGTCGGCCCAGTCGGCGACCCGCTCACCGGCGGGGGCCTTCTTGTTCGTATCGGTCACGGTGCTCATCCGCGCTCCCAGAAGGCAGGGCCGACGGGCTCGTCGAAGTCGCCGAGCGCCTCCAGGAAGCCCTTGTCGTTCACACCGATCCGCAGCTGCGGAAGGGCGTGACCGGCCGGGCCGAAGATGACGCGGGCGCCGTCGGAGAGGTCGAAGGTGGACTGGTGGCACGGGCAGAGCACGTGATGCGTCTGCTGCTCGTACAGGGAGATCGGGCAACCCACGTGGGTGCAGATCTTCGAGAAGGCGACGACGCCATCGTGCGACCACTCGAGCTCGCGCTTGTCCTTGATGTCCTCCGGCTGGATCCGGACGATCATCAGGGCGGCCTTGGCGATCTCGACCTGGAAGTCGTGGTCGTGCTCCGACATGCCCTCGGGCATCGCGAAGGTCAGCGAACCGACCGCGACGTCCTCGGGACGCAGCGGCTCGTGCGTGTTCATGTTGATCAGCTGCTTGCCGCGGGCCCACTTGGTGACCCGGAGCTTCTTCTCGGGCAGCGGACCCATGTCACGCAGGAGCATCACGCCGGAGAGCGGGACGAGCGCCAGCGCACCGAACATCGTGTTGCGGATGAGCTTGCGGCGGCCGAAGCCGGACTCGGCGGCACCGGCCGCGAAGTCCGCCATGACCTTCGCCTTGACCTCGGGCGACGCCTCCATCGGGTGACGCTCGTCGGCGACCTCGACGTCGGACATCAGGGTGCGGGCCCAGTGGACCGCTCCCGCGCCGATGAAGAAGAGAGCGAGACCGAGGGTCCAGCCCAGGGCGAAGTTGAGCGAGGACACCCGGCCGAAGGGCCAGATGTACACGATCTCGTCGACCGGGAAGATCACGTACGAGGCGATGAAGCCGATCGTGGCCAGCATCGACAGCACGAACATGAGGGCGACCGCACGCTCGGACCGGCGAGCGGCCCGCTCGTCGATGTCCTGGATGCGCGGCTTGTGGGGCGGAAGGCCCGGGTCGGCGAACGGGTCGTCGGCGACCTTCACCGCGCCGTGCGCGGTGTCCTGCCCCGCGGGCAGGTTCTCTTCTGGAATCTCTTGGGTACTCATGACTTCTTGGCCTTAGCGGTGTGGGCCGCGACCCAGACGGCAACTGCGATGAGCGCACCCAGACCGAAGACCCAGGCGAACAGACCCTCGGAGACGGGGCCGAGGCCACCGAGCTTGAAACCGCCCGGGTTGTCGGCCTTGTCGCTGTTGACGGCCTGGACGTACGCGATGATGTCCTTCTTCTCCTTCTCCGGCATGGTCGTGTCCGGGAAGGAAGGCATGTTCTGCGGGCCGGTCAGCATGGCCTCGTAGAGGTGCTTCGGGCTCACGCCTTCGAGGTTCGGGGCGTACTTGCCGTTGCTCAGCGCGCCGCCCTCACCGGTGAAGTTGTGGCACTGGGCACAGTTGGAGCGGAACAGCTCGCCACCCTTGGCGACGTCCGCACCGGCGGGGTTGTACTGGCCCTCGGTCGGCGTGATCGGACCGGCACCGAGAGAAGCGACGTACGCCGCGAGCTGGTCGATCTGAGCCTGCGAGTAGATGACCGGCTTCTTCGGGACCTGGGCGCCCGGCTGCTGGGCCGGCATACGGCCCGTACCGACCTGGAAGTCGACCGCGGCCGAACCGACGCCGACCAGGGAGGGGCCGTCAGAGGTGCCCTGACCGCCGGTTCCGTGGCAGCTGGCGCAGCCGACGGAGTAGAGCTTCTTGCCCTCCTCGATCGCGAGGGACTGGGCGGTTTCATCGGCCTTCGCCGTGCCCGCGGGCGCGAACGCGGCGTACAGCCCCCCAGTGGCCGCCAGCGCGAGTAGGAGGACGACGACCGCCGCCAGCGGATGGCGTCGTCGTGCGGAGAGCTTTTTCACGGATTACCCCGGTGTCAGGATCTTCTGCGTCGATGCTTGCTGGATGTCTCGGTCCGCCATGGAGGCGGCGCCGATTACTTGATCATGTAGATCGTGGCGAAGAGGCCGATCCAGACGACATCGACGAAGTGCCAGTAGTAGGACACGACGATGGCGGCGGTTGCCTGCTCGTGGGTGAACCTCTTGGCGGCGTACGTCCGGCCGAGGACCAGCAGGAAGGCGATGAGACCGCCCGTCACGTGCAGGCCGTGGAAGCCGGTGGTCAGGTAGAACACGGAGCCGTACGGGTTCGACGAGAGCGAGAGGCCCTCGTGCTTCACCAGCTCGGTGTACTCGAAGACCTGGCCGCCGATGAAGATCGCACCCATCACGAACGTGATGATGAACCACGTCCGGAGCTTCTTCACGTCGCCCCGCTCGGCGGCGAAGACGCCGAGCTGACAGGTGAGGGAGGAGAGCACCAGGATCGTGGTGTTGGTCGCCGAGAACGGGAAGTTCAAGGCCGAGGCCTGTTCCGCCCAGAATTCGGGACCGGTCACCGATCGCAGGGTGAAGTACATCGCGAAGAGGGCCGCGAAGAACATCAGCTCGGAGCTCAACCAGATGATGGTTCCGACGCTGGTGAGGTTCGGTCGATTGACCGACGGGTGCGCGTGCCCTGTTTCTACTGTCGTTACTGTCGCCACGACCGACATTATGTCGGTCGCTTATCCCGCCCTCACTCCGGGGGGTGCCGTTCGGAGTGTCAGGGGGGTGTGTCCAGCCCGAACGGCCCATCGGAAGCCCCTTCGAACAGGTGCTGAACGGGTGTTGACGGGGTGTGGACCGGAGTAGCATCCCGCGCATCGATCGACGACCTTCCCACGGACTTCCCCACGGAGGAACGATGCAGTCGAGTGCCACGGTCCTGGTCTACAGCGACGACGCGAACACCCGCGCACAGGTGCGGCTCGCCGCCGGTCGCAGGCCCGCGGCCGACGTCCCCCCGGTCGAGTTCGTGGAGTGCGCGACGCTGCCGGCGGTGCTGAAGCGCCTGGACGAGGGCGGCATCGACGTCTGCGTCCTGGACGGCGAGGCGGTGCCCGCCGGCGGCATGGGCGTCTGCCGGCAGATCAAGGACGAGGTCTTCCGCTGCCCGCCGGTGCTGCTGCTCATCGGGCGCCCGCAGGACGCCTGGCTGGCCACCTGGAGCCGCGCGGACGCCGCGATCACCCTTCCGGTGGAACCGGTGGAGTTCGCGGCGTCCCTGGCGTCCCTGCTGCGTTCCCGTCTCTCGATCGCCTCGTAAGGGCTAGATCGAAGGCCGCAGGCGGGCCTTGGCGTCCTCGGTGGCGGTCGGGTCTCCCGACTGTTCCACCAGGGCGCTGCCCTTGCGCCACTTGTCCCACGGCATGTTCCAGTCACCGAAGCCGTTGCCGAAGGTGTCCATCGTGTCGCCGTTGCTGTTGACGGTTCTGACGATGTCGCCGGGGCGGACGGTCTCGTAGAACCAGGCCGCGTTCCCGGTCGACATGCCGACACAGCCGTGGCTCACGTTCGCCACGCCCTGCGAGCCGACGGACCACGGCGCGGCGTGGACGTATTCGCCGCTCCATGTCACCCGGGTGGCGTAGTAGACCGGCAGGTCGTACGACTCGGAGCTGCCCTCCGAGATGCCGATGCTGGTGCCCCGCATGCGGACGTAGTACTCCTTGCCGAGCACGACCTTGATGCCGTTTCGGGTGGAGAAGCCCGGTTTGCCGGTGGTCACCGGAATGGTATTGATCACTTCTCCGTTGCGCCGCACGGTCATGTAGTGCGACCCGGCGTCGGCGACCGCCTCTATCCGGTCGCCGATGGAGAGCTTCAGCGGCTTGGACGCGCCGCCGTAGAGCTTGTCGCCCACCTTGAGGCCGTCCAGGTTGGCGGTGGCCGTCACCCGGGTGCCGGCGGGCCAGTACTCCTTGGGGCGGAAGTGCAGTTGCTTGTCGTCCACCCAGTACCAGCCGCCTTCGACGGCGGGGGTGGAGCGGACCTTGAGGGCCCGCTCGACGACCGCGCGGGCCGCCCGGTCCTTCACGGGGAGGCTGAGCTCCGCCGTGAGGGGCTGCCCGACGCCGTACGTGCCCGCCTCCGGCCCGAAGGCGACGGTCAGGGCCCGTTTGGCCGGTGCCGTCTCGAACGTGTACGTACGGGCACCTGGGGCGCCGTCCTCGTCCTCGGTGGCCACCCGGACGGTGTAGTGCGTGCCGGCCGCCAGCGCGGCCGTGGAGCGCCAGCGCTGCCCGTCCGCGGTGAGTTCACCCGCCAGGTGGCGTCCTGCGGCGTCGGTGGCGGTGACGTCGGTGATCCGCCCGTCCTCACCCTTGGCGGTGATCTCCAGGGGCTTCTCCGGGTCCGCCTTGGCGCCGCCGGCCGCGGCACTGATGGCGAGCTGGTCCGCCGCGTCGTAGGGCTTCACCGACAGCGGATGGCCGTCCGAGCCCGCGCACGCCGTGGCGCCCGCGGTGACGGTGAGGGCCAGAAGAGTGCAGCTCAGAACAGTCCGAATGCGCGGCGTGTCGTTCATGACTTCACGCTAAGGACAATCCTCGCGACCAGCGCGTCGAGTGCTGCAAAAGAGGGGCCCGGACACTTCGGTGACGAAGTGTCCGGGCCCCTCGGGTGCTCCGGTACGGAGCGGGGTCCTGCTTGTTGCTACTGGTTCTGGTTCTCGCCGCGGTAGAACTCGAAGACCCAGCCGAAGAGGCCGACCAGGATCAGCGGGGCGGAGAAGTACAGGATCCACCAGCCCATCGCGACGGCGAGGAAGGCGAGCGCGCCACCGACGGCCAGCGAGAGCGGCTGCCAGCTGTGCGGGGCGAAGAAGCCCAGCTCACCGGCCTCGTCCGCGACGTCGGCCTCCTTGTCGTCCTGCGCCATCGCGTCGACACGCCTGGCCGTGAAGGCCAGGTAGTAGCCGATCATGATGGACAGGCCGAACGCCAGGAACAGCGCCGTCGTACCGACCGGCTCCTTCGACCAGACGCCGTACAGGATGGCCATGGCGAGGATGAAGACGCTCAGCCAGATGAACATCTTGCCTTGGATCTTCACTTGCCGGCCTCCTTAGCGCCCGTGAGGGCCTCGGCCACGTGCCCCTTGTTCTCCAGCTGGTCGACAGCCGCGATCTCGGGGTGGTGCAGGTCGAACGCCGGGGACTCGGAACGGATCCGCGGCAGGGTGAGGAAGTTGTGCCGCGGCGGCGGGCAGGACGTCGCCCACTCGAGCGAGCGGCCGTAGCCCCACGGGTCGTCGACCTCGATCTTCTTGCCGTACTTGGCGGTCTTCCAGACGTTGTAGAAGAACGGCAGGATCGACAGACCGAGCAGGAAGGAGGAGATCGTCGAGATCGTGTTCAGCGTGGTGAAGCCGTCGGCCTCGAGGTAGTCCGCGTAACGACGCGGCATGCCCTCGGCACCGAGCCAGTGCTGCACCAGGAAGGTGCCGTGGAAGCCGATGAACAGCGTCCAGAACGTCATCTTGCCGAGACGCTCGTCCAGCATCTTGCCCGTGAACTTCGGCCACCAGAAGTGGAAGCCGGCGAACATCGCGAAGACCACGGTGCCGAAGACGACGTAGTGGAAGTGCGCGACGACGAAGTACGAGTCGGAGACGTGGAAGTCCATCGGCGGCGAGGCCAGGATGACGCCCGTCAGACCACCGAAGGTGAAGGTGATCAGGAAGCCGATCGTCCAGAGCATCGGTGTCTCGAAGGACAACGAGCCCTTCCACATCGTTCCGATCCAGTTGAAGAACTTCACGCCTGTCGGTACGGCGATGAGGAACGTCATGAAGGAGAAGAACGGCAGGAGCACGCCGCCCGTGACGTACATGTGGTGCGCCCACACCGTCACGGACAGACCGGCGATCGCGATGGTCGCGGCCACCAGACCGATGTAGCCGAACATCGGCTTGCGGCTGAAGACCGGGATGATCTCGGAGACGATGCCGAAGAACGGCAGGGCGATGATGTACACCTCTGGGTGTCCGAAGAACCAGAAGAGGTGTTGCCACAGCAAGGCGCCGCCGTTGGCCGCGTCGAAGATGTGCGATCCGAACTTGCGGTCCGCCTCCAGGGCGAACAGCGCGGCCGCCAGGACCGGGAACGCGAGCAGGACCAGGACACCGGTCAGCAGCACGTTCCAGACGAAGATCGGCATGCGGAACATCGTCATGCCCGGAGCGCGCATGCAGATGATCGTGGTGATGAAGTTGACCGAACCGAGGATCGTGCCGAAGCCGGAGAAGGCCAGACCCATGATCCAGAGGTCGGCGCCGACGCCCGGCGAGCGGACTGCGTCCGACAGCGGGGAGTAGGCGAACCAGCCGAAGTCGGCCGCACCCTGCGGGGTGAGGAAGCCACCCACCGCCATGAGCGAGCCGAAGAGGTACAGCCAGTAGGCGAACATGTTCAGCCGCGGGAACGCCACGTCGGGCGCACCGATCTGCAGCGGCATGATCCAGTTCGCGAAACCGGCGAACAGCGGCGTCGCGAACATCAGCAGCATGATCGTGCCGTGCATCGTGAACGCCTGGTTGAACTGCTCGTTCGACATGATCTGCGTACCCGGACGGGCCAGCTCGGCGCGCATGAAGAGCGCCATGAGACCGCCGATGCAGAAGAACGCGAACGACGTGACCAGGTACATCGTGCCGATCGTCTTGTGATCGGTGGTGGTCAGCCACTTGATCACGACGTTGCCGGGCTGCTTGCGCCGTACGGGCAGCTCGTTCTCGTACGAGTCCTCAGCTGCGGCGGCACCCTGGGTTTCGTTGTGGATGCTCACAGTTGGTTCTTCTCCGCATTCCTGGCCGGGTCCGTCTGCTCGATGCCAGACGGGATGTAGCCGGTCTGCCCCTTCTCGGCCAGCTCCTTCAGGTGCTGCTGGTAGCGCTCCGGAGAGACCACCTTGACGTTGAAGAGCATCCGGGAGTGGTCGACACCGCACAGCTCGGCGCACTTGCCGAGGAAGGTGCCCTCCTGCGACGGGGTCACCTCGAAGGCATTGGTGTGCCCCGGGATGACGTCCTGCTTCATCAGGAAGGGGACCACCCAGAAGGAGTGGATGACGTCACGGGAGGTCAGGACGAACCGGACCTTCTCGCCCTTGGGCAGCCACAGGGTCGGGCCCGGGTTGCCGGTCTGCGGGTTCCGGTCGCCGGGGATACCGGCGTCGTAGACACCGCCGGCGTTGGCCGGGAAGTCGTCCTGGAACTTGTCCGGGATGGCGTCGAGGTTCGGGGCCGTCTGCGCGTCACCCGTCACACCCGGCACGTTCTCGATGTAGTTGAAGCCCCAGCTCCACTGGTAGCCGACCACGTTGATGGTGTGGGCCGGCTTGTCGGCGAGCGAAAGGAGCTTCGACTCGTCGCGCGCGGTGAAGTAGAAGAGGACCGACACGATGATGAGTGGCGTCACCGTGTACAGCGCCTCGATGGGCATGTTGTACCGCGTCTGCGGAGGTACCTCGACCTTGGTGCGGCTGCGCCGGTGGAAGAAGACGGACCACAGGATCAGCCCCCAGACCAGGACGCCCGTGACGAGCGCGGCCGCCCACGAGCCCTGCCAGAGGGAGAGGATCGTAGGTGCCTCTTCCGTGACCGGAGTGGGCATACCAAGGCGGGGGAAGTCTTCCCAGTTGTACGAGCAGCCCGTGGCTGTCGCCAGGATCAGGCCCGCAGTCAGCACCTGCGGCAGCTTCCGCCGCATCGGGCGCCGCGACGAGCGGTCGGAGCCGTTGGGACTCACGTAGCGCCTTCCCGAGAGTCTCGGCCCGCGTTTGGTCGGCCACGGCCGTCCGTCTCGCTGGTCGGTCGCCGCCCCGGCCGCGGGCAGGGGTTTGGATGTTTATGCGGACCAAACCCTACTGGACGCTATTTGGGGTCGCGCGGGGAGGGTGCCCAACGCGCCGTCCGAGTCCCCGAAGGGGTGGACTCGGCGGTTCCGGAGGGGGGTCCCACACGCCCGTTCGGCCGTCTGTCGGCGTACCGGGCAGCCCTTCTGACGAGGACTCACGGGGAGCGGGCGGACGTATGGACGGATGGGCGGGCCGGGCGCGTCGGGCGTGTCGTCCGGGCGGGCACGGGCGGCCCCGGGGCGGCCCCGCGAGGACGGGCGGGAGCGGCCCCGGGGCGGCCTTGTGAGGACGGGCGGGAGCGGCCCCGGGGCGGCCTTGTGAGTACGGGCGGGCCAGGCCCTACCGTGGGCGGATGCCGTACTTCGACGCCGCGTCCGCCGCTCCCCTGCACCCCGTCGCCCGCCAGGCGCTGCTCGCCTCGCTGGACGAGGGGTGGGCCGATCCCGCCCGGCTGTACCGGGAGGGCAGGCGGGCCCGGCTGCTGCTGGACGCGGCGCGGGAGGCCGCGGCGGAGGCGGTGGGGTGCCGCCCCGACGAGCTGGTGTTCACTCCTTCGGGGACGCGCGCGGTTCACGCGGGAATCTCCGGGGCCCTCGCGGGCCGTCGGCGTGTCGGGAGCGGTCTCGTCGTCTCGGCGGTCGAGCACTCCTCCGTCCTGCACGCGGCCGAGCGGCACGCGGCGGCGGGCGGCTCGGTCACCGAGGTGCCGGTGGGCCGGTCCGGCGCGGTGGACGCGGCCGTCTTCGCGGCGGCGCTCGGCTCCGGGGACTCGGGGACGGCCCTGGCGTGTCTCCAGTCGGCCAATCACGAGGTGGGGACGGAGCAGCCGGTCGCGGAGGTCGCCGAGGCCTGCCGGGCGGCGGGAGTGCCGCTGCTCGTGGACGCGGCCCAGTCGCTGGGCTGGGGGCCGGTGGAGGGCGGCTGGTCGCTGCTCGCGGCGAGCGCGCACAAGTGGGGCGGTCCGGCGGGTGTGGGGCTCCTCGCCGTACGGAAGGGGGTCCGGTTCGCCCCCCAAGGCCCCACGGACGAACGGGAGTCGGGGCGGGCGCCCGGTTTCGAGAACCTGCCGGCGATCGTGGCGGCGGCGGCCTCGCTGCGGGCGGTCCGGGCGGAGGCGGCTGCCGAGGCGGCGCGGCTGCGGGATCTGGTGGACCGGATCCGGGCGCGGGTGCCGGAGCTGGTGCCGGACGTGGAGGTCGTGGGCGATCCGGTGGCCCGGCTCCCCCATCTCGTCACGTTCTCCTGTCTCTATGTCGACGGAGAGACGTTGCTGCACGAGCTGGACCGGGAGGGTTTCTCCGTTTCGTCCGGTTCGTCGTGTACGAGTTCGACGCTGACGCCCAGCCATGTGCTGCGCGCGATGGGGGTGCTGAGCGAGGGGAACGTCCGGGTGTCGCTGCCGGCCGGCACCACTGCGGAGGACGTGGACCGCTTCCTCGACGTGCTGCCGGGGGTGGTCGCGGGAGTACGGGAGCGGCTCGGCGCCCCGGCGGCCGCGGCCGCGGTCCCGGCGGCCGGTGCCGGCTCGCTCGTGGTGGACGCGCTCGGCCGGCGCTGCCCGATCCCGGTGATCGAGCTGGCGAAGGTCATCGGCGACGTGCCGGTCGGCGGGACGGTGACCGTCCTCGCCGACGACGCGGCGGCCCGCCTCGACATCCCGGCCTGGTGCGAGATGCGCGGCCAGGAGTACGTGGGCGAGGAGCCGTCGGAGCGGGGCGGCGTCGCGTACGTGGTGCGGCGGGTGGCCTGAGGGCCGCCCGCCGCACCCCGCCAGGGGGGCGTCAGCCCAGGTGGGACTGGACCTCGGCGGCGGCCTCGTCGCCGTACGCCTTGGTGAAGCGGTCCATGAAGTTGGCGCGGCGCAGGGTGTACTCCTGCGTGCCCAGGGTCTCGATGACGAGCGTGGCGAGCATGCAGCCGATCTGGGCGGCGCGCTCCAGGCCGACGCCCCAGTGCAGGCCGGTCAGGAAGCCGGCGCGGAAGGCGTCGCCGACGCCGGTCGGGTCGACCTTGGCCGTCTCCTCGGGGCAGCCGACCTCGATCGGGGTCTCGCCGACGCGCTCGATGCGGACGCCGCGCGAGCCGAGGGTGGTGATGCGGTGGCCGACGCGGGAGAGGATCTCCGCCTCGGTCCAGCCCGTCTTCGACTCGATGAGGCCCTTCTCGTACTCGTTGGAGAAGAGGTAGGTGGCCCCGTCGAGGAGGGTGCGGATCTCCTGGCCGTCCATGCGCGCGATCTGCTGCGAGAAGTCGGCGGCGAACGGGATGGACCGGGAGCGGCACTCCTCGGTGTGGCGGAGCATCGCCTCGGGGTCGTCGGCGCCGATCAGGACCAGGTCGAGGCCGCCCACGCGGTCGGCGACGGCCTTGAGCTCGATCAGCCGGGCCTCGCTCATCGCGCCCGTGTAGAAGGAGCCGATCTGGTTGTGGTCCTTGTCCGTGGTGCAGACGAAGCGGGCGGTGTGCAGGACCTCGGAGATCCGCACCGAGGACGTGTCGACGCCGTGGCGGTCGAGCCAGGCGCGGTACTCGTCGAAGTCGAAGCCGGCGGCGCCCACGAGGAGCGGGCGGCTGCCGAGCTGGCCCATGCCGAAGCAGATGTTGGCCGCGACACCTCCCCGGCGGACGTCGAGGTTGTCGACGAGGAACGAGAGGGACACCGTGTGGAGCTGGTCGGCCACGAGCTGGTCGGCGAACCTTCCGGGGAAGGTCATGAGGTGGTCGGTGGCGATGGAGCCGGTGACTGCGATACGCACGGCGGGGTGCTCCTGCGGAAATCGATAGGGCGCGCGAAGCGCTCGACTGAAGGGTGATGGTGGGCGACGGGCGGGCGACAGTTCACGCTACCGGGTGGGGGCGCCCCTGCCGAACAGTGGAAACTACCCCAGAGTAGGCCTTTTCTCCGGAGCGGTGCGATGCATACGGTGCGGCCATGACCACGTACCCCGCTCCCCGTGAGCGACACGAGTCCGAGCTGAGCCTCGCCCAGCTGTGCGGCGACAGCGCTCGGATGGCCCCCCACTGGGTCACCCCGGTCTCTCCCGCACCCTCTCCGGTCTCCCCCGCGCTGATCCACGGGGTGGTCGTCCCGGCCGCCTCGGCGCGGCTGATCGACGCCACCGCCGAGTACGGCGGCTGACGGACGGAACCGTCCGCCCGCCCGCTCCGTCCCACCGGTGTCTTCCCGCAGGGATGCCAGGGTCCGAAGGAGCGATGCCGTGAGCGGTACGGAGAACGACGGTCGGAGGCGGCGGAGGCTGCTCACGGCCTCGGTGGCGGCGGGCGTCCTGCTCGCCGGAGGAGGCGGGGTCTACCTCGCCGTCGCCGCGACGGCGCCCGGCGAGGGCACGCCGGCCGGGGCCGAGAGCCTGGCCGACAAGGCGGCCTCGCCCCCGCCGCTCCGCCTGGAGGGCGGGAGCGCGGGGACGGACGCCGGCGGCGGCTCGGACGGCGGTACGGGCGACGGTCCCGGGATCGCGCCCGGCGAGCCAGACCCCGGCGGCGGCCCGAACGGGACCGTCTACCAAGCCAAGGGTCCCCTCCCCCAGGGGCCCTCCTCGGCCGCGGTCCACCGGCCCGAGGGCCTGGTCACCTCGGCGGAGGTGACCAGGCTGGCCGAAGCGCTGGGCATCTCCGGGAGCCCCGCCCTGGTGGGCGAGGTCTGGACGATCCGCCCCGAGAAGGACGGCTCCGGAGCCCGTCTCGACGTGGCGCGGAAGGCGCCGGGGAACTGGACGTACTCCTGGTACGACGGCGGCCCGGCCGGCGACAGCTGCCTCAAGGGCAAGGCGTGCCCGCCGCCGGGCGAGACGAAGCCCTCCCCCGGCGGTTCGCCGGTGAGCGAGGCTGCGGCGAAGGCGGCGGCCGCGCCCGTGCTGAAGGCGATCGGCCAGGACGACGCCAAGGTGTCGGCGACGCAGGTGATGAACGGCTCGGTCCGGGTGGTCAACGCCGAGCCCGTGGTGGGCGGGCTGCCGACCTACGGCTGGTCGACGGGGCTCCACATCGGGCCGGACGGCCGGCCGGTCGCCGGGAGCGGGATGCTCAAGGAGCCGCCGAAGAGCGACACGTACCCGGTGATCGGGGCGGAGAAGGCACTCGCCGAGCTGAACGAGGCCTCGAAGGGCACCGGCCCGATCGGCATCGGCGGCTGCGCCACGGACCCGCCGGCCGGGGTTCCGGAGCCCGGGAAGCCCGACGGCGGGGTGTCGGACTCGGGGAAGGCGATCGACACGCCGGACTCGGGGAAGCCGGCCGACGGAAGGCCCGATCCGGGCGAGCCGCGCACCGGGTCCAGCGCTCCGGGTGCGCCCTGCCAGACGATCGTGGACATGGCGCCGCCGGACCAGGTGCCGGTGACGCGCGCGGTGTTCGGTCTGGCCGCTCAGGACGTGGCCGGCGAGCGGCTGCTCGTACCGGCGTGGCTGTTCACGGCGGACCCCGCGGACGCGGCGCCGTACACGGTGACGCAGACGGCGGTGGCCCCCGAGTACCTGGTGCCGCCGGCGAAGCCGTCGCCCGCGCCGACGCCGGAGCCCGACGAGGGCACGGCTCCCGCACGGCAGGTCGAGTCCTTCAAGACCGAGGGAGACGGCCGGAAGCTGACCGTCACCTTCTGGGGCGGGGTGTGCAGCGAGTACACGGTGACGGCGCGGGAGAGCGCGGACCGGGTCACGGTGCGGGTGAAGGAGACGCCCATCGATCCGGGCCGGGCGTGCATCGCCATGGCGGTCGAGGTGGTGAAGACGGTGACGCTCGATGCGCCGCTGGGCGACCGGCCGGTCGTCGACGGGGCGAGCGGCGAGGCCGTGCCGCGCCGCTGAACCACCGACCTTCCGAATCGCTGATCGGCGTCGGCGTACGCGCGAGGGCGGCGGCCCGGGATACCCCGGACCGCCGCCCTCGCGTTCGTGCTGGTGCTGCTTAGCTGAACGAGTCGCCGCAGGCGCAGGAGCCCGTGGCGTTCGGGTTGTCGATCGTGAAGCCCTGCTTCTCGATGGTGTCGACGAAGTCGATCGAGGCACCGCCGAGGTACGGGGCGCTCATGCGGTCGGTGACGACCTTGACGCCGTCGAAATCCTTCACGACATCGCCGTCGAGCGAACGCTCGTCGAAGAACAGCTGGTAACGCAGGCCGGAGCAGCCACCGGGCTGTACGGCGACGCGCAGGGCCAGGTCCTCGCGGCCTTCCTGCTCGAGGAGGCCCTTGACCTTGGCCGCGGCGGCGTCGGACAGGAGGATGCCGTCGCTGACAGTGGTCTTCTCGTCCGATACGGACATCTGCTTCTCTCCCGGTGTGTACGGAGACTGCTTACCGACGGGGTAACCGCCGGTGCCCCGGATTCATTCCGGGCCGCGTGGGGTGTTTCCTCTTTCATGCTCGCACACCCTGTCCAGGAACGCGGACGGCGAATTCGTCACATCGACACTATGGACATCGTCAACGTGACGTGAAGCGGTTATGATAGATAGCGTCATTTCGACGAAAAGGTTTGTCCCGAAGACCGAAGAAAGGGTGCGTGTCGTGACCACCGCCCAGCCCCTGGATGTCCAGCCGACGCCGCTCGCCCTGCTCCTGCTCGGCCGCGAGGCCGACCCGAAGAGCGAGCGCGGCGTGGAGTGCCCGGGCGACCTGCCGTCGCCCTCCGACCCGGACCTCGTGGAGCGCGCCCGCGCTGCCAAGGAGAAGCTCGGGGACAAGGTCTTCGTGCTCGGCCACCACTACCAGCGCGACGAGGTCATCCAGTTCGCCGACGTCACCGGCGACTCGTTCAAGCTCGCGCGCGACGCCGCCGCCAAGCCGGAGGCCGAGTACATCGTCTTCTGCGGCGTGCACTTCATGGCCGAGTCGGCCGACATCCTCACCACCGACGACCAGAAGGTCGTCCTGCCGGACCTGGCGGCCGGCTGCTCGATGGCCGACATGGCCACCGCCGAGCAGGTCGCCGAGTGCTGGGACGTGCTGACCGAGGCCGGCGTCGCCGAGCAGGTCGTGCCCGTCTCGTACATGAACTCCTCGGCCGACATCAAGGCCTTCACCGGCAAGCACGGGGGCACGATCTGCACCTCGTCGAACGCCAAGCGCGCCCTGGACTGGGCCTTCGAGCAGGGCGAGAAGGTCCTGTTCCTGCCGGACCAGCACCTGGGCCGGAACACCGCCGTCCGCGACATGGGCCTGTCCCTGGACGACTGCGTGCTCTACAACCCGCACAAGCCCAACGGCGGGCTCACCGTCGAGGAGCTGCGCAACGCCAAGATGATCCTGTGGCGGGGGCACTGCTCGGTGCACGGCCGCTTCTCGCTGGACTCGGTCAACGACGTCCGCGAGCGGATCCCGGGCGTGAACGTCCTGGTCCACCCGGAGTGCAAGCACGAGGTCGTCGCCGCCGCGGACTACGTGGGCTCGACCGAGTACATCATCAACACCCTGGACGCGGCCCCGGCCGGCTCGAAGTGGGCGATCGGCACCGAGCTGAACCTGGTCCGGCGCGTGGCCAACGCGCACCCGGACAAGGAGATCGTCTTCCTCGACAAGACGGTCTGCTTCTGCTCGACGATGAACCGCATCGACCTGCCGCACCTGGTGTGGACCCTGGAGTCGCTGGCCGAGGGCAACCTCGTCAACCAGATCCGGGTCGACGAGGAGACGGAGAGCTTCGCCAAGCTCGCGCTGGAGCGGATGCTGGCGCTGCCGTAACGATTCGCCGATACGTACGCCGGAAGGGCGCCCCGCGAAGCTCGCGGGGCGCCCTTCCGGCTTGTCAGCGGGTCAGTCGAGGACGTCCAGCAGGGTGGCGTCCAGCGGGCTGACGTTCCCCTGCTCGGGGATCTCCGCCTGCTCGCCCTTCTTCCCGGCCGCCTTCGCGTCCTTCTTCGCCGCCTTCTTCTTCGCGCGGCGCTCCTTGCGGAGCTCCACCATCGCGTAGAGCGTCGGGACGAGCAGCAGCGTCAGCAGCGTCGAGGTGACCAGACCGCCGATCACGACCACGGCGAGCGGCTGGGCGATGAAGCCGCCCTCGCCGGTGATGCCGAGGGCCATCGGCAGCAGGGCGAAGATCGTCGCCAGGGCGGTCATCAGGATCGGGCGGAGCCGGTGCCGGCCGCCCTCGATCACCGCTTCGACGACGCCCAGGCCCTGCGCCCGGTACTGGTTGATCAGGTCGATCAGGACGATCGCGTTGGTCACGACGATGCCGATGAGCATCAGCATGCCGATCATCGCCGGGACGCCCATCGCGGTGTCCGTGACCACGAGCAGACCGATCGCGCCGGTCGCCGCGAACGGGATCGAGACCAGCAGGATCAGCGGCTGGATCAACGAGCGGAAGGTCGCCACGAGCAGCATGAAGACGATCGCGACGGCCGCGAGCATCGCCAGGAACAGGTTGGTGAAGGCCTCGCTCTGGTCCTCGGAGACACCGCCGATGCTGGCGGTGGCGCCCTCGGGCAGGTCGAGCGCGTCGATCTCCTTCTGGAGCGCGGCGCTCACCGCGCCGGTGTTGTCACCGGTCGGCTTGGCCGAGATCGTCGCCGCGCGGGCGCCGTCGATCCGGGTCATGGAGACCGGCCCGGGGACCAGCTCGACGGTGGCGACGTCGCCCAGCTTCACCGGGCCGAGCGGCAGGGCCCTCAGCTCGGCGAGGGTGGTGGCGGGCTTCGCCGAGGTGATGAGGACGTCCCGCTCGCTGTCGTCGAGGATCGCCTTGGCGGCCGGGGTGCCCCGGACGGCCTGGGCGACGATCGCGCCGAGCGAGCCGGTGTCGAAGCCCGCGTCGGCCGCCTTGGCGTTGGCCTTGACGGAGATCCGCGGGACGGACTGGGCCAGGTCGCTCTGGACGTCGGTGACGTCCTTCATCCCGGCGATCGCCCCGCGGACCTGCTCGGAGGCCTGCTCCAGGACCTTCGCGTCGGCGGCCTTGACGACCACGCTCAGGTCCTGGCTGCCGAAGCCGTCGCCGGCCGCGATGGTGGTGTCGCCGATCCCGTCGAGGGCGGCGAGGGACTTCTCGATGGACGCGCGGGTCTTCTCGTACGCGTCGGAGTCCTCCAGGCTGATCTTGTACGAGGCCTGGTTGGAGCCGGTGCCGCCGCCGAAGGCCGCCATGAAGCCGGAGGAGCCGACGGTGACCTGGTAGTCCTTGACGCCCTCGGTCTCCGCGAGGACCTTCTCGATCTTCTTCGCGGCCTCGTCGGAGGCGCTCAGGCTGGTGCCGGGCGCCAGCTCCTGCTGGATGCTGAGCACCTCCTGCTCGCCCTGGTCGAAGAAGTTCGTCTTCAGGAGCGGGGCCATGCCGAAGGTGACGACGAGGACGACGAGCGCGATGGCGAGGCTCATGATCCGGCGCCGGGTCGCGAACCGCAGGACGGGCACGTACAGGCGCTGGAGACGGCTCTTCTCCTCCTTCTCCTCGGCCAGCCTGCGGGCCTCCTCCAGGTCCTCGGAGGTGCCCTTGGGGGCGCGGAGGAACCAGTACGAGAGAACGGGGACGACGGTCAGGGAGACGAGCAGGGAGGCCAGCAGGGCCGCCGTGACCGTCAGCGAGAACGAGCCGAACAGCTCGCCGATCATGCCGCCGGTCAGACCGATCGGCAGGAAGACGGCGACGGTGGTGAGGGTCGAGGAGGTGACCGCGCCGGACACCTCGCGGACCGCGGTGACGATCGCGGTCTGTCGCTCCTCGCCGTAGCCCAGGTGACGCTTGATGTTCTCCAGGACCACGATCGAGTCGTCGACGACCCGGCCGATGGCGATGGTGAGGGCGCCCAGGGTGAGCATGTTGAGCGAGAGGTCGCGGGTCCACAGCACGATCAGGGCCAGGACGACCGAGAGCGGGATGGAGACCGCGGTCACCAGGGTCGAGCGGATCGAGGTCAGGAAGACCAGGATCACCAGGACGGCCATGACGAGGCCGAGCGCGCCCTCCGTGGTCAGGCCGGAGATCGCCTTGGCGACGGCCGGGCCCTGGTCGGAGACGACGGTCAGCTCGGCGCCCGCGCCGAGGTCGCGGCGCAGCTCGGGCAGCTTCTCCTCGACGGCGTCGGAGATGGCGACGGCGCTGCCGTCCTTGTCCATGGTGGCCATGACGGCGAGGCTGGGCTTGCCGTTGGTGCGGGTGAGGGAGACGCTCGGCGACTCCTCCTGCCTCACGGTGGCGACGTCGCCGAGGCGGACCGCCTTGCCCTTGCCGGGGGTGGCCGAGGGGATCCGCAGGTCCTCGATCTGCCGCAGGGAGGTGAAGCCGCCGCCGACCTGGATCGTGCGGCTCTTGCCGGCCTCGGAGAAGGAGCCGGCCGGCATGGTGGCGCCGCCGGAGCGGAGCGCCTCGGCGAGCTTCATCGAGTTCAGTCCGGCGGCGGCGAGCTTCCGCTCGTCCGGGACGACGGAGATCTGGAGGTCCTGGACGCCGCTGACGGAGACCTGGCCGACGCCCTCGATGCCTTCGAGGGCGGGCACGACGGTCCGCTCCAGGAGGTCGGCGAGCGCCTGCGGGTCCTTGTCGGACGCGGCCGCGAGGACGACGGTCGGCATGTCGTCCGTCGAGCCGGCCACGACCTGCGGGTCGACGGAGTCGGGCAGCTGGGCGCGGGCCCGGTTCACGGCCTGCTGGACGTCGGCGACGAGCTGCTTCGTCGACTCGTCGCCGTAGTCGAAGGAGGCCATGACGACGGCCATGCCCTCGGAGGCGGTGGAGGTGACGCCCTTCAGGCCGTCGACGGCCTTGAGGTTGTTCTCCAGCGGTTCGACGACCTGCTTCTCGACCACATCGGGAGAGGCGCCCTGGTACGGGGCGAGGATCGAGACCATGGGGAGCTCGATCGAGGGGAACAACTGCTGCTTCAGCTGCGGTATCGCGATCGCCCCGAACACGATCGCGACGATGGACATCAGCCCGATCAGGGCCCGTTGCGCGAGGCTGAATCTCGACAGCCAGGACATGGGGTCTCTCTTCTGTGGCGTACTCGTCGGCAGGCGGGAGCAGCCAAGACCCCGGCCTCGATCCGCCGGAGGTGCCCCCCGGCTACACGATCCGCCATCGGGGGCCGGAAATCCTCGCCCCTCGGGTGCACATCCTTATCCCGCGCATACCGCGCCTGGAGTACGCCGGAGCCTCCGGTCACTCCACCCTTGGACGTACCAGGCCCGATTCGTACGCGGTGACCACCAGCTGGGCCCGGTCGCGGGCGCCGAGCTTGGCCATGGTCCGGTTGACATGCGTCTTCACGGTGAGCGGGCTGACGTCGAGCCGCTCGGCGATCTCGTCGTTGGAGAGGCCGCCGCCGACGAGGACGAGGACCTCGCGCTCGCGGGCGGTGAGCGCGGCGAGCCGCTCGGAGTAGGGCCGGTCGCCGGCCGTGAGGGGTTCGAGCCCGCCGCCCTGGGCGAGGAAGGTGGCGATCAGGCCCTTGGTGGCCGCCGGGGAGAGCAGTGCCTCGCCGGCGTGGGCGATGCGGATCGCGCCGAGCAGCTCCTCCGGTTCGGCGCCCTTGCCGAGGAAGCCGGAGGCGCCGGCGCGCAGCGACTGCACGACGTACTCGTCGACCTCGAAGGTGGTGAGCATGACGATGCGTACGGCGGACAGCTCGGGGTCGGCGGTGATCGCGCGGGTCGCCGCGAGGCCGTCGGTGCCCGGCATCCGGATGTCCATGAGGACGACGTCCGGCCGCTCGGTGCGGGCCAGGGCGACGGCCTGGGCGCCGTCGGCGGCCTCGCCGACCACCTCCATGTCCGCCTCGGAGTCGACGAGGACCTTGAAGGCGCTGCGGAGCAGGGCCTGGTCGTCGGCGAGCAGTACCCGGATCGTCATGCGTCCTCCCCCGTGCGGGTCGTCACGGGCAGTATCGCCTGCACCCGGAAGCCGCCACCGTAGCGGGGCGCGGTGGTCAGGCTGCCGCCGAGCGCGCTGACCCGCTCGCGCATGCCGAGGAGGCCGTGGCCGCCGGAGTCGGCGGGGGCACCCGTCTGCGGGGCGCCATTGTCGAGGACGGTGATCTCGACCGTACGGCCGACCCTGACGACGCTCACCTCCGCCTCGGCGTCCGGTCCCGCGTGCTTGCGCACGTTGGTGAGGGCTTCCTGGACGATCCGGTACGCGGCCAGGTCGACGGTCGCCGGCAGGGGCAGGTCTCCGTCGGTGCGGGCCAGGGCGACGGGGAGGCCGGCCTTGCGGAAGCTGTCGAGGAGTCCGTCGAGGACGGCGAGGCCGGGTGCGGGCTCGGTGGGTGCCTCGGGGTCGCCGGACTGGCGCAGGAGCCCGACGGTGGCGCGGAGCTCGTCGAGTGCGGAGCGGCTGGCCTCGCGGACGTGCGCGAGGGCCTCCTTGGCCTGGTCGGGGCGCTTGTCCATGACGTGGGCCGCGACGCCGGCCTGGACGTTGACCAGGGCGATGTGGTGGGCGACGACGTCGTGGAGGTCGCGGGCGATCCGCAGCCGCTCCTCGGCGACCCGGCGCCCGGCCTCCTCCTCGCGGGTCCGCTCGGCCCGCTCGGCGCGCTCGCGGATGGCGTCGACGAAGGCCCGGCGGCTGCGGACGGCGTCCCCGGCGGCGGCCGCCATGCCGGTCCAGGCGAAGACGCCGAGGTTCTCCTGCGCGTACCAGTTGGTCGGGCCGAAGATCATCGCGGCGGCGGTGAGCATCGCCATCGTGGCGAGTCCGACGCGCCAGGTCGTGGGGCGGTCGGTGCGGGAGGCGACCGTGTAGAGCGCGACGACGGCGCTCATGGCGATCGGGGCGGGCCGGTTGTCGTTGACGAGCTCGACGAGGCAGATCGTGACCGTGAAGCAGAGCACCGCGAAGGGCCTGCGGCGGCGCAGCACGAGCGCGGCGGCCCCGAGGACCATGATCAGCACGCTCCACACGTCGGGCGTGCGGTCGCCGAAGGTCGGCCCGCTCGGGCTGCCGTGCGGGTCGGTGAACGACCCGGCGACCATGCAGACCAGCGTGCCGCACGCGATCGTCGCGTCGAACGCCAGCGGACGGGCGCGGAACCAGTCGCGGAGGCGGGCGTAGAGGGTGCCGGTGGCGGGGCCGGTGGGGGTCACGTCGCAGAACGGTACGGGGAAAGCGGCGCGAGGGGGAAAGCGCGGTGTCCCCGTCCCGCCTCGGCGGCGGGCGAGAGCGCTGGGTTCCGGGCCGGGCGGGGAGGCGGGAGTGCTGGGTCCCGGGTTGGGCGGAGAGGCGGGAGTGCTGGGTCCCGGGTTGGGCCGGGAGTCGGGAGCGCTGTGCCCCGACCCGGGCCGGGAGTCGGGAGGCGGGAGGCGGGAGCGCTGGGTTCCGACCCAGGCCGGGAGTCGGGAGCCCGGTGCCCCAACCCGGGCCTGGAGGCGAGAGCGCTGCGCCCCGCCCCGGCCCGGGAGGCGAGAGGACGGCCTCCCCCGACCCCGGCGCCGGGTGGAAAGCACCGTGTCCCCCGGCCCCGGCAGGGGGCGAGGGGACACGGGTGGTCCTGTGCGGGCCTCAGCCCGGGATCAGGCCGTCGTCCGAGAGCATCTCGCGGACTTCGTCCAGGCTCGCGTCCGGAGCCGGGAGGATCAGCTCCGAGGGCTCCAGGGCCTCGTCCGCGAGCGGCTCGCCGAGCCGGCGGACGGCTTCGAGCAAGGCGCCCAGCGTGCGGCGGAAGCCCTCGGTGTCCCCCGACTCCATCTCGTCGAGCAGCTCGTCGTCGAGTCTGTTCAGCTCGACGAAGTGGCTGTCGGCCAGCTCCCACTGGCCCTCCCCCATGATCCGTACGATCATGACGCGTCCTGTCTGTCCGCCGCTCGCGCGGCTACTTCTCGAACCGCGGGTGGGACTGCTGCTGCTGGGTACGGTCCTGCGGCGCGGCCTCGCCGCCGCCCTCGATCGCCTGCTGCTGCGCCGACGGGCCTCCGGCCAGCTCGGCCTTCATCCGCTGGAGCTCCAGCTCGACGTCCGTACCGCCCGAGAGCCGGTCCAGCTCCGCCTGGATGTCGTCCTTGGCGAGCCCGGACTGGTCGTCGAGGGCGCCCGAGGCGAGCAGCTCGTCGATCGCGCCGGCGCGGGCCTGGAGCTGGGCGGTCTTGTCCTCGGCCCGCTGGATCGCGAGACCGACGTCGCTCATCTCCTCCGAGATGCCGGAGAACGACTCGGCGATCCGGGTCTGGGCCTGGGCGGCCGTGTAGGTGGCCTTGATCGTCTCCTTCTTCGTGCGGAAGGCGTCGACCTTGGCCTGGAGGCGCTGCGCGGCGAGCGTCAGCTTCTCCTCCTCGCCCTGCAGCGTCTGGTGCTGCACCTCCAGGTCGCTGACCTGCTGCTGGAGCGCGGCGCGCCGGGACAGCGCCTCGCGCGCCAGGTCCTCGCGGCCGAGCGCCAGCGCCTTGCGGCCCTGGTCCTCCAGCTTGGCGGACTGGCCCTGCAACTGGTTCAGCTGGAGTTCGAGCCGCTTGCGGGAGGTGGCGACGTCGGCCACGCCGCGCCGCACCTTCTGCAGCAGCTCCAGCTGCTTCTGGTAGGAGTAATCGAGCGTCTCGCGCGGATCCTCGGCCCGGTCAAGGGCCTTGTTCGCCTTCGCGCGGAAGATCATCCCCATACGCTTCATGACACCGCTCATGGGCTTCGCGCGCCCCCTTCTGACGGACTTCGGCTCCAGCTCTCCAACAGGTCCACAGTACGGGCCCTGTCTCCATTACCGCACTGTTCGGAGCGCGATGCGCTCCTCCCCAAGGACGACTGCGCGCGGGCTTCCTCCCGCCCAGGGTGTAGATGGATCTAGGGGAAACCCCGCGCGTCCTCCGTACGTACCGCCGTAGACGCAGTCCGTTAGCGGATCGTTCCCGCCCGGGCTGGGGTCCATGCCCACCACCCCGTACCCTTGGGTTTTGTGTTCCGTAGCCGTTCGAAGGACGAGAAGGCCCCCACCGACAAGGTGACGGCGGACCCTTCCACCACTCAGCCCCGCGACCCCGAGGCCCCGAAGGGCCGCCCGACACCGAAGCGGAGCGAAGCGCAGACCCAGCGTCGGCGCGCCGCGACGGTGCCGACCGACCGCAAGGAGGCCGCCAAGCGTCAGCGCGAGGCGCGTCGCTCGGACCTGGCCCGGCAGCGCGAGGCGCTGGCGAGCGGCGACGAGCGCTATCTGCCGGCCCGCGACAAGGGCCCGGTGCGCAAGTTCGTGCGCGATTTCGTCGACTCGCGCTTCGCGATCGCCGAGTTCTTCCTGCCGATGGCCGTGGTGATCCTCGTGCTGTCGCTCTTCGGGAACGCCAACCGGTCGCTGCAGAACATCTCGCTGCTGCTCTGGCTCGGCGTGATCATCCTGATCGTGATCGACTCGATCGGCATCTGGCTCCGACTGAAGAAGCAGCTGAACGAGCGCTTCCCGAACGAGCCGAAGCGCGGCGCCGTGGCCTACGGCCTCATGCGTACGCTCCAGATGCGCCGACTGCGGCTCCCGAAGCCGCAGGTCAAGCGCGGAGAGCGGCCCTGAGCGCCGACAGCTCGGGCCTCGACGGGCACGCTCAGCCCGCTGATCGTGCCTTCGGCATGGACGCGTCGGCGACGGGCGGCGCCGTGCTGCCCGCCGTCGTGCACTGGCCCGCCGGGTACGGCGGGCTGCGCGACACCATCCGGCAGGAGGTCATCGCCCGCCAGCTCGACGAGCAGATATCCGGCCGCTACCCCGTGGGGCAGCGGCTGCGGATCCTCGACGCGGGCATGGGTCAGGGCACGCAGGCGCTGCGCCTGGCCCGTGCCGGACACACCGTGACCGGCCTGGAGGCCGACCCGGAGCTGCTGAAGTCGGCGCGCGAGTCGCTGGCGACGGAGCCCGCCGGAATCCGCGAGCGGGTCCGGATGATCGAGGGCGACGGCCGCGAGACCGGCGTCCACTTCCTGCCCGGCAGTTTCGACGTGGTCCTCTGCCACGGCGTGCTCATGTACGCGGACGAGCCGGACGCCCTGCTCGCGGGTCTGGCCCGGATGCTGGCGCCCGGTGGTCTGCTCTCCCTCGTCGTGCGGAACGGCGAGGCGCTCGCCATGCGCCCGGGGCTCGCGGGCGACTGGTCCGGGGCCCTCGCGGGCTTCGACAGCGATGTCTACACCGACGACAACGGCGTGAAGGTGCGGGCCGACCGGCTCGACGCGCTGACGGCGACGCTCGCGGGCATCGCGGCGCCGCTGCACGCCTGGTACGGGGTGCGGGTCTTCACCGACGGCATCCCGCCCGAGACGGGCCTGCCGGCCGCGGAGGAGCTGGACCGGCTACTCGCCGCCGAGGACCGAGCGGGCCGCACGGAGCCGTACCGGCGGATCGCGGCGCTGCTGCACCTGTGCGGCGTACGGGGCTGAGCCCCCGGGGGCGTGTCAGGCGAAGCACGGCCCGGCTCCCGGGTGAGCGCCCGTACCTGATCGGATGCGCTCACCGGGCCCGGCCGCGGGGGCGAGCCGATACTCCGGACATGGATGTCTCGCGTGCCCGACGCCTCCTCCCCCTGGCCGCCGGGGTCTGTGCCGTCGCGCTCGTCGGCGGCTGCTCGGCCGCGGGCGACGCGCCCGCGCCCGAGCGCTCCACCCAGGCGGCCGCTCCCCTGGCCGCCAACGAACTCGAGGACGACTACCGGGCCGTCATCAAGGACGTCCTGCCGTCGGTCGTCCAGATCGACGCGGCGAGCAGCCTCGGCTCCGGGGTCGTCTACGACGACAAGGGGCACATCGTCACCAACGCGCACGTGGTCGGCCAGGAGAAGACCTTCGAGGTCACGGCCGCCACGGGCGGGCGGCCGGTGACGGCCCGTCTCGTCTCCTCGTATCCGGAGCAGGACCTCGCGGTGATCAGGATGGACACCGTGCCGCAGGGGCTGAAGGCGGCGAGGTTCGGCGACTCGGCAGCCGTCGACATGGGGCGGATCGTCCTCGCGATGGGCTCCCCGCTGGGGCTGTCCGGCAGCGTCACCCAGGGCATCGTCTCGGCGACCGGTCGCACGGTCAGCGAGGGCCGGACCGGTGGCGGGACGGGCGCGACCATCGGGAACATGGTCCAGACGTCGGCCGCGATCAATCCCGGCAACAGCGGGGGCGCCCTGGTGAACCTGGACGGCGAGGTCATCGGCATCCCGACGCTCGCGGCGGCCGACCCGGAGCTGGGCGGCGGCGCGGCGGCCGGCATCGGCTTCGCGATCCCGGCGTCGATGGTGCGGATCGTCGCGGACCAGATCATCAAGGACGGCAAGGTCACGGACTCGGGCCGGGCGGCCCTCGACATCACCGGCCGTACGGTCCTGAGCGACGACTACGAGCCGGCGGGCGTGGCGGTGGTCGAGGCCCCGGCGGACGGGGCGGCCGGAAAAGCGGGGCTCAAGCCGGGCGACGTGATCACGCGGCTCGACGACACCGACATCACGACGATCACCTCGCTGTCGGAGGCGCTGGCCTCGCACCGGCCGGGTGACAAGGTGACGACGACCTACGTCCGGGGCACCGAGACGCGCAAGGCGGACGTCACGCTCGGCGAGCTGTAGGGCGGACGGGGAAGGGGTGCGGGGGCCTGGCCCCCGCACCCCTTCCCGTCGCCGCGCTTTAGCCCTCCGCGTCCAGGGGCATCGGGCCGTAGATCTTGGCGCCGTCCTCCGAGAGCGTCACCTGGTCCGCGCCGCCGCCCAGGAGGTCACGCCAGTGCTCTCCGATCCAGCTCTCGGCGTCGCCCTGGGTGGTGAACTCCTCGGGAGTCACCACCGGCTCGACCTCCGTGCCGTCGGACTTCTCGAACCGCCACGTCCATGCCATGTCCGCCTCCAGGCGCTCACCGGATGATCGGTTTCCTGCCCGCAGCGTAGCCGGGCGCGCACGCCTCGCGGTGGCGCGGGAGGATCTGAGGGTGGAACTGACTCTGCTCGGCACCGGCGCCCCCCTCGGGCTCCCCCGCCCCGACTGCCCCTGCGCCGTCTGCGCGCTCTCCCGCGGCACCCGCGCCCGGGCCGCGACCGCGCTGCTCGTGGACGGGGCCCTGCTGCTCGATCTCACCCCGGGGGCCGCGCTCGCGGCGGCCCGTTCGGGCCATTCGCTCGTGGGCGTGCGGCAGGTGCTGCTCACGCATCCGCACGACGGGCCGGCCGTGGAGGTGCCGGCCGGGCTGCCGACGGCCGGAAGGGTGCCGGACGGCCGGGAGTTGACGCTGATCAGCGGACACCGGGTGCGGGCGGTGCCGATGGACTCCCCCGGTACCGGTTACGAGGTGACCTCCGCGGAGGGCGAGCGGCTGCTCTACCTGCCGCCGGGCGGGGCTCCCGCGGGGCTTCCGGAGGACGGGGGCGTGCCGTACGACATGGTCGTCGCCGATGTGACGGGCCGCCCGGACGCGCTGGCGCGGCTGCGGGCGACCGGGGCGGTCGGTCCGGCCACCGAGGTGATCGCGGTCCATCTGGACCACGACATGCCGACGGGGGCCGCGCTGGACCGGCGGCTCGCGGCGGCGGGCGCGCGGGCGGTGCCGGACGGGACGACGCTGTACGTGGGCGAGTACCACGAGGTGCCGGACGTGCCCCGGCGGACGCTGGTGACCGGCGGGGCCCGGTCGGGGAAGTCCGTGGAGGCCGAGCGGCGTCTGGAGACCTTCCCCGAGGTCCTGTACGTGGCGACGAGCGGGACCCGGGAGGGCGACCCGGACTGGGCGGAGCGGGTGGGGCTGCACCGGGAGCGGCGGCCGGGTGCGTGGCGTACCGCCGAGACCTGTGACCTCGTACCGCTGCTCGCCGAGGACGGGCCGGCGCTCCTCATCGACTGTCTGTCGCTGTGGCTGACGGACGCCATGGACCGGGTGAGCGCCTGGGACGACGAGCGGTGGGCGGACGGTGGGCAGTCGGCGCTGCGGGAGCGGACGGCGGAGCTGGTCGCGGCGGTGCGGGCGACGCGCCGCACGGTCGTCGCGGTGACGAACGAGGTCGGCTCGGGCGTGGTGCCGGCGACGGCGGCGGGGCGCCGCTTCCGTGACGAGCTGGGCCGGCTGAACGCGGCCTTCGCCGACGAGTGCGAGGAGGTCCTCCTCGTGGTCGCCGGTCAGGCGCTGGTGCTGCGCGGGTAGGGTGCCAACACCGATGGCCCTCGCTGATTGTCACAAGGCGGAACGCGTGAACCTGGACGACTTCTCCGATCTGATCGAGCGCCCCGACGGGGGGATCCGGCGTGACGCCGAGGAGCGCCGTGAGCGGCTGACCGTGCCGCCGGGGGCGCTCGGGCGGCTCGACGAGCTCGGCGAGTGGCTGTCGGCCGCGCAGGCCACGGTCAAGGTGCGGGCGATCGACCAGCCGAAGGTGGTGCTCTTCGCCGGCGACCACGGGGTGGCCTCGCTCGACGTGTCGGGCCGCGCGCCGGGCACCGCGCACGAGCTGGTGCGCGCGGTCCTGGACGGGGCGAGCCCGATCGCGGTGCTCGCCCGCTCGATGAGCGTGCCGGTGCGGGTCGTGGACGCCGGTCTGGACTGCGAGCCTGAGCTGCTGCCGGCCGATGTGGTGCGGCACCGGGTGCGGCGCGGCAGCGGCCGGATCGACGTGGAGAACGCGCTGACGGTCGAGGAGACCGAGGCGGCGGTCCGGCTCGGCATCGCGATCGCCGACGAGGAGGCCGACTCGGGCACCGATCTGGTGGTGCTCGGGGATCTGAGCGTGGGCGGGACGACCCCGGCGTCGACGCTGATCGCGGCGCTGTGCGGGACGGACGCCTCCGTGGTGACGGGCCGGGGCGGTGCCGGGATCGACGACCTGGCGTGGATGCGCAAGTGCGCGGCGGTCCGGGACTCGCTGCGGCGGGCGCGGCCGGTGCTCGGCGACCAGTTGGAGCTGCTCGCGGCGGTCGGCGGCGCGGACCTCGCGGCGATGACGGGCTTCCTGCTCCAGGCCTCGGTGCGGCGGATGCCGGTGATCCTGGACGGGGTGGTCGGGGCGGCCTGCGCGCTGGTGGCGCAGCGGGCGGCGTTCCGCGCGCCGGACTGGTGGCTCGCGGGTCAGGTGAGCGGGGAGCCGGCGCAGGCGAAGGCGCTGGACCGGATGGCGCTCAACCCTCTCCTCGATCACGGCGTCCATGTGGGTGAGGGAACCGGGGCACTGCTCGCGCTTCCCCTCGTCCGGGCCGCGGCGGCGTTCGCCGCGGAGCTGCCCGAGCGACCGGATCCGACCACTCCGGACGCCGAGGTGGCTCCCGAGCTCTGACGGGGAGAAGCGGGAAGACGGGATCGTCGACTCCGGGGCGGTCACGCGCGACGCGCGCGTGACCGCCTCCGGCGTCTCCGCACGACAAGTGATGCCCCATATGATCGCTTTTCATGGGAGAAGTCCGCTTGTCTGCCGAAGCAACACCCCGAGGCTCCACCGTGCGTTCGCGGCGGAGCGCCGCGTTCGCCGTCTGGTACCTGCGCGCCGTCACGTTCATCAACTTCCTGAGCGCTGTCTGGGTCTCGTTCGGCCAGGACCTGCGCCGCCACAACGAGGACAACTACTTCACCCCGTACATGCTCACCGCGGGCTTCGCCTCGGGCGTCTTCACGCTCTTCCTGGCGATCACCATGCGGCGCCGCAAGCGGGCAGCGTGGATCCTCAACCTGGTGCTCGGCGGGCTGTTCCTGCTGCTCTTCGCGGTCGTCATGGTCTTCCCCGAGATCCGGCAGCACGCCCAGAACTGGATCTCGCTCGCCCTGACCGCCGCCTTCGTCCTGGCGCTGCTGCTCGGCCGCAGGGAGTTCTACGCGAAGGGCGACCGCTCCAACCCGTGGCTCGCCGCGGTCGTCGCGGTCGGCGGACTGCTCGTCACCTCGCTGCTCGCCGCGGTCCTGGTCACCGTCACCAACACCTCCACCGCCCACTCCACCTTCCTGGAGCGCTGGCGGTACGGCGTGATGCGGCTGATCACCCTGGCCTCGGACGACTCGCGGTTCGCCGGGATCACCACCCCGGGCTGGGTCGACGTCACCATCAACGTCCTCTCCACGCTGCTGCTCTTCGCGGTGCTCTTCGCCGCCTTCCGCTCCCGCCGGGCCACCGACCCGCTGACCGAGGAGGACGAGGAGCGGCTGCGGATCCTGCTCGACAAGCAGGGGGACCGCGACTCGCTCGGCTACTTCGCGCTGCGCCGCGAGAAGAGCGTCGTGTGGTCGCCGAGCGAGAAGGCCGCCATCGCCTACCGGGTGGTGGGCGGGGTCTCGCTCGCCTCCGGCGACCCGATCGGCGACCCCGAGGCCTGGCCCGGCGCGATCGAGCCCTGGCTGGCGGAGGCCCGCGAGCACGGCTGGATCCCGGCCGTGATGGGCGCGAGCGAGGAGGCCGGGGTCATCTACGCCCGGCACGGCCTGGACGCCCTGGAGCTGGGCGACGAGGCGATCGTGGAGACCGACGAGTTCACCCTGGACGGCCGGGCCATGCGGACGGTCCGGCAGGCCTTCAACCGCGTCAAGCGGGCCGGTTACGAGGTCCGTATCCGGCGCCACGAGGACATCCCCGCCGACGAGATGGACGAGCTGCTCCGCAAGGCCGACGACTGGCGGGACGGGGCGACCGAGCGGGGCTTCTCGATGGCGCTCGGGCGGCTCGGGGATCCGCGCGACGGGCGCTGCGTGATGCTGGAGTGCACGGACGGGCAGGGGGAGCTGCGGGCGGTGCTGTCCTTCGTGCCGTGGGGCCCGAAGGGGCTCTCGCTGGACCTGATGCGCCGTGACCGGGACTCCGAGAACGGCCTGATGGAGTTCATGGTGATCGAGCTCCTCCAGCGCGCCAAGGAGATCGGGATCACGCAGGTCTCGCTGAACTTCGCGATGTTCCGCTCCGTCTTCGAACGCGGCTCGAAGCTCGGGGCGGGACCCGTGCTGCGCATGTGGCGTTCGCTGCTCAGCTTCTTCTCCCGCTGGTGGCAGATCGAGTCGCTGTACCGCGCCAACGCCAAGTACCGACCGATCTGGGAGCCCCGATTCATGCTCTTCGAGAAGAGCGCCGACCTGCTCCGCATCGGCCTCGCCGCCGGCCGGGCCGAGGGGTTCCTCGAAGCCCCCGGGCTGCCGAAGTGGCTGCACCGCAAGCACTTGGAGAGCGGGCGTTGAGCGGCTCCGTCACGCGTTTCGCGCGCCGCGAGTGGGGGCCGCTGTTCGGCACCGTGCGGCAGGGCATCGTCGTACGGAGGTGGCGGGCGGTCCCGATGACGCTGGCCGCCGTCTGTCTGACCGCCCTCTTCCAGCTCGTGCAGAACCAGGACTGGGGCTATCAGCCCGTCCAGAACATCGGCTCCGTGCGCGCCGAGGACCCGCTGTGGCTGTCCCTGCTGCGGACCCCGCTGTCGCTGTTCGTCCCCGCGCTCGACCTGCCCGTCTGGGGCGCCCTCGCGCAGGTCCTGCTGGTGTTCGGGATCGCCGAGATCTGCGTCGGGCGGTGGCGGACGCTCGGCGTCGCCTATCTGGCCACGCTCTGCGGGACGCTGTACGCGCGCGTGGGCATCGCTCTCGGGCCGGGCACCCCGTTCGGCCTGCCCGCGTCCGACGCGCAGGTGGTCGACACCGGCCCGTCGGCGGCCGTGGTCGGCCTCGCCGTCTACGTCTGCTGGCGCTACCGGGCGTGGTGGACCGGGGGCGCGGTGGTCGTCGCCATGGTCGTCGAGGTGATCATCAAGCCGAACCTGGCGGGCAAGGAGCACCTGGCCGCCATCGCGGGCGTGCTCGTCCTGATCGGCGTCCAGGCCTGGCGTGAGCGGGGCCGGGGCCGGGGACCGGGCAGGGGTCCGGGTCAGGACGGCGGGGTGGAGCCCCTGCCAGGGACCCGCTCCTGGAAGCCGCCGATCACGTCCTGAGCACGGCGCCGCACCTTGGTCCAGCGCTTGTCGTGGCGGTACGTACGGATGCGGGCGCGGGCGCGGGCCTTGTGCCGGCGCCCGTAGAAGCGGCGGGACCACCAGGAGCCGGGGCGGGCCAGGCGGACCGCTCCGACGATCGCCACGAACGGGATCAGGGTCCCGAGCACGGCCATCCGGAACTTCCCCTTCACCAGGGCGATCAGGACGAAGAGGAAGTTCACCGCCAGGGTGAGCAGGAAGGTGGCCCGGTCCTGGCGTTCGTCGGCGGTCATGTCGTCGACGCCGAGCGGGGAGAAGCCGCTCAGGGTGAGCCCGACGAGGGCCGCGGTGAGCACGACCACCTCGACGCTCTTGCGGCCCTGGTCCGACCAGTACACGTCGTCGAGGTGGAGGATCAGCGCGAACTCGTCGAGGACGAGCCCCGTGCCGATCCCGAAGACGACGGCGAAGAGCGCCGCGCCGAGACCGTGCCGGCCACTGCCGACCGCGCCGAAGCCGCCGATGACGGTGAGGACGACGCCGGGCACGACGTGATGGATGTGGAGCCCTCCGGAGGAGACGTTCTTGAAGGGGCCCTTCCCCGCCCTGATGAGCCGGGTGACGGTGCGCGTGACCAGGAATGTCAGGACGAAGGAGGTCAGAGCGAGCAGCATGGGGAGCTTGCCCGGCTCGACGATGTTCCGGGTGAACCAGTGACCCATGCCACCCCGTTCCGATTTGAGCGTTATGCGCAATCTACCGTCCGGGGGCGACGATTACCCTGCCCGGATGGACGGCCTGCGTTTCGCCTTCGGCACCCTCACCGTGTTTCCCGCCCGCATCACCCGCTGGGACCGGGACGCGGCGCGCGCCGGCATGCTCTGCGCCCCGCTGGCCGGTCTCGTCGTCGGCCTCAGCTCCGCCGCGCTCGGCGGGACGTTCCTGCTGCTCGGCTCGGGGCCGCTCCTCGCGGCCGTCGTCGCCACCGCCGTCCCCGCGCTGCTCACCCGGGGCCTCCACCTCGACGGGCTCGCGGACACGGCGGACGGCCTCGGCAGCGCCAAGCCCGCCGATGACGCGCTGCGCATCATGAAGCAGTCGGACATCGGGCCGTTCGGCGTCATCACGATGCTCCTCGTCCTGCTGGCGCAGGTCGCCGCGCTCGCCCGGCTGTACGAGGAGGGCTGGGCGCACGGCGCGGTCGCCGCCGCCCTCGCCGCGACCGTCGCACGCCTCGCCCTCACCCACGCCTCCCGCCACGGCGTCCCCGCGGCCCGGCCCGAGGGCCTCGGCGCGATCGTCGCGGAGACGGTCCCGGTCCGCTCCGCGACCCTCGCGACCGCGCTCGTCCTGGTGGCCTGCGCGGGCGCGGGCCTCCTCTTCTCCCCGTACGACGCGGTCCGCAACGTCCTGGCGGCCGGCGCGGCCCTGTGCGCGGCGGCGCTGCTGCTGCGCCGGTGCGTGCGGCGCTTCGGCGGGGTGACGGGGGACGTGTTCGGCGCGGTCGAGGAGACGGCGGCGACGGTGGCGCTGGCGGCGCTCACCCTGGGGGGAACCTCCTAGCGGGCCCCGGCAGGCCTAGCAGGGCTTGCGCCACACCCCCAGCTCGTACCGCTTCTGCATCGAGCTGAGCCCCAGCTTCCTGGCCTGGGGGCAGAAGTCGCGGGCCTCCAGCTCGTACTCGACGTGGAAGACGGCCTTGCCGGCCGCCACGAACGGGGCCAGACGGCCGCACTCGTCGTACTCGGCGCACTGTTCGTTGACCGCGAAGTCGAAGTCCGGGAGCAGCTGCGGGATCTGGTCCAGGTCGTTCTTGAGGCCCACCGCGAGGCCCCGGTCGTGGGCGAGCCGGGCGATGAGGCGGTTGTAGCGGAGCTGGTCGGCGGCGGTGAGCGGGAAGCCGGTGCGGTTCCGGTAGCCGTCCATGTTGTCGGGCTCGACGGCGTCGAAGCCCTTGTCCCGGCACATGTCGAGCCGCTTCGCCATGAGGGGTTCGAGGACGTCGGTGCGGCGGATGTCGAGCCAGCGCTCGCCCTCCCACCCGTTGCCCTTGCCGAGGACGGACTTCGGGAAGCGGGCCGCGTCCGGGCGGAAGTCCTCCCAGGCGCCGGTGGAGAGGTAGCAGATGACCTTGCGGCCGCGGGCGTGCAGGTCCTGCACCGTGGACGCCGGGTGGTCGAAGCCGTCGATGTCGTAGACGGGGACGTCGACCGTCGGGTCGAGGCGGCCGCTGAGCTGCCACTGCCAGGCCAGGCCGGGCTTGGGTCGCCAGCGGTCCTCCGGTGAGGGTTTCGGATCCGGCTCCGGGCCCGTCGTACAGGCCGTGGCCAGCAGCAACAGGCCGGCGAGCAGGGGCAGCAGACGTCTCATCGGGCGGGCTCCAGGAGGTGCGGCAGGGTGCCCCAGGGGTGCGCGCCCGTGCCGGGGACCGCGCAGTGCACCGGGGTGGCCGGGCGGACCCCGGGCGGGGCTGCGTAGACGAGGTGGCAGTAGTGCGGGGCGACCGGGAGGTCGAGCGTCCGGTACGTGTCCCAGGGGCCCTCGAAGGTGACGAGGAGGTCGGCGAACTCCTCGTACCCCGGGTCCGGGTGGGCCCCGTGGTTGAGGACGAGGGTCGCGGCCCCTGCGGCCCGGGCCGCGACCGCGATCCGCCGGTAGTGGGCGAGGCCGCCGGGCGCGGTCGTCACCTGGTCGAGGAAGGCGCCGTCGGCGCCGTACCAGTCCCGGTGCCGGAGCAGTTCGGCGACGACCTCGGCGTGCGGGCGGCGGCCGTAGGCGGTGTCGACGTACCCGAGGACGCGGACGCCGGCCTCCCGCAGCCGCGCGGACGCCTCGGCGAACGCGGGGTCGGGCGCCTCGCCCGCGCCGCTCGCCGGATTGAGGACGACGCCGTGGAGCGAGGGCGCGGCGGCGACGAGGGCCGACCAGGCCTCGGGGCGGTCGGCGGGGTGCTCGTAGTACGGCACCAGGAGGGAAGGCGTCACGGTCCCCCCTTACGCGCGGTGGGCGGTCGGTCGTACCAGCAGAACACAGGTGAGGACGGCGAGCAGCGCCGCCGCTCCCCCGGTCGCCGCCGGGCCCGCCGCGGGGATCGCGGTCTGCGCCGCCGCGGCGATCAGGCACACGGCCGCCGCGCTCCCCACCGCACCGAAGGCCTGGAGCAGCAGCCCCAGCCAGAGCACGGTCCCGATCAGGAGCAGCGAGACGAGGCGCGGGAGCGTCGGCCAGGGCGCGCCCGGCCAGGCCAGGGTCGCGGCGAGGGTGAGGCCGACGAGGACGGTGAGGTAGCCGCCCAGGCAGAGGACGAGGGTGCCGGTGACCGCCCTGCGGAAGGCGCGGGCCGTGGTGAGGGTCCGCAGCCGGGCCAGGCTCTCGCCCCGGAAGCGGTGCAGCAGCCACTCGGCCGGCCCCATGGAGAGCGTGAGCGCGACGACCGCCCCGGCGCCGCTCACGAGGCTGTCGCCGATGCCCGCGTGGAGGACGAGCAGTCCGCTGCCGAGGCCGAAGAGTCCGTACGGGAGGGAGGCCGCACGCGGCGGCCCGTTCCGGCCGGCGGCCCCGCGCCGCACGCCCGGCCGGAGTACGAGCGCCGCGAAGACGACGGCGGCGGTGAGCGAGGCGAGGAGGAGCCCGGCCCGCAGGAGGTCGGGCAGGTCCCAGCGGAAGGCGGGGACGGCTCCGGCGAGCGGCAGCAGGGCGCAGAGCAGGGCCCGTTCGCGGCCGAGGACCAGCAGGACGGTCGCGGCGGCGAGGTAGAGCGACTGGCCGGCGGCGAAGAGGGCCGCCGGGATCTCGCCGGGTCCCGCGGCCGCGAGCGCGACGGCCGATCCGGCGAGGGCGCCCGCCGGGGCGCCGGTGAGCAGGGCCCGGGCGGCGGCGGGGCGGTCGCCGAGGCCGAGCCAGGTGTACGCGCGGTGGGACAGGGCCTGGTTCCACACCCAGCCGGTGACGGCCCCGGCGAGCAGGGGAACCGTTCCGCCGGGGAGCCCGAACCGGCCGTGCTCCCCGGCGAGGAGCGGCGCGGCGAGGACGTAGGCGAGGCCGGGCAGCGCGAAGACGAGGCCGCGCAGGAGGCAGCCGGCGAGCTCGCCGTGCCAGGGTCCGGTGTCCGGCGCCTCCGGTGCGGGGTGGCGCCGCTCCCCGCGCGCGTAGAGGTCCTCGGCGAGGGCGAAGGAGTCGGCGCGGCCGTAGGTGAGGCGGATGTGGTCGTCGGTCATGCCGTCGGATTCGAGGAGCGCGGCGATCTCGTCCGGGTGCACGGCGACGGCGACGAAGGGGTCGAGCCGCTCGGCGAGGACGTCGAGGGGGTCGACGGCGAGGCCGGGGGCGGCGGGAACGGGGACGGCGGGAACGGGGACGGCGAGGCCGTCGGTGACGGAACCGGGGGCGGCGAGGTCGTCGGCGGCGGGGCCGGGGGGCGTGGGCGTCGGGTCCTCCCGCCGGGGGCGGGGGATCGCCGGGAGCGGGGTCTGCGCGGTCGGGGGTTTCAGCCAGAGGGAGCCGCTCATGCCGGGGTGCCTCCTGCGACGAGTGCGGTGGGCGTGCGGCGGGGGGCGGGGATGCGGATCGTCCACGCCTTCGGGGCGGGGCGGGGGCTCGGGGCGGGGCGTTCGCCGGCCAGCTCGCGGTAGATCCGGCGGAAGCCGTCCACGGAGCGGTTGAGGGTGAACCGGTCGATGACCCGCTGCCGTGCCAGGCGGCCGAGTTCGGCGCGCCGGGCTCCGTCCCTGAGGAGTTCGGTGACGGCGGCGGCCATGACGGCCGGTTCGCGGGGCGGGACCACGATCCCGGTGTCGCCGACGGCCTCCCGTACGCCTCCGACGTCCGTCGAGACGGTGGCCCGGCCGCAGGACATGGCCTCGATGAGGGAGAAGGGGAAGCCCTCGCTGATGGAGGAGAGCATGACGACGCTGCCCGCCGCGTAGGCGCGCGGCACCTCGGAGACGCGGCCCTCGAAGGTGATCCCGTCGGCGACGCCCAGTTCGGCGGCGAGCTTCTCCAGGCGGGTGCGGTAGTCCTCGTTGCCGGCGGGGACGGGGCCGAACAACCGCAGCCGCAGCTCGGGGAGTTCGGCGCGGCTGATCGCGTAGGCCCGGATCAGGGTCTCCAGGTCCTTGATGGGGTCGACCCGCCCGCACCAGCTGAGGGTGGGGGTCTCGGGTTCCGGTCCGGCCTCGGGGAAGAGGGCCGGGTCGACGCCGTTGTAGACGGTGCGGATGCGGTCGGCGGGGGCGCCGCCGCGCTCCTCCCAGCGCCGGTTGTACTGGTTGCAGGGGGTGATGAGGTCGGCCTTGCGGTAGCCGAGGGTGTTGAGCTCGCGGTAGAAGCCGAGCATGAGGGCCTTGACGGGCCAGCGCTGGGCGTCGGTGCGGTAGCCGAGGTAGCGCTCGCGGAGGTAGATGCCGTGTTCGGTGAGCAGGAAGGGCACCCCTTCGAAGTGCTGCGCGGCGAGGGCCGGCAGCGTGGCGAGGCCGCTGGAGACGGCGTGGGCCACGCTGCCGGTGGCTATCCGGGCGGCGAGCGGGCGCAGGGCGTGTTCCAGCAGGTCGGTGGCGGTGAGCGCGTCGTGGACGGTGGGCCGGGCCGCAAGCGTCGGCAGGTGCGGCATGGTCCAGATCCACATGAGGGAGCGCAGCGCCGGTTCGGAGCGCAGGGCGGTGGTCAGCCGTCCCTGGCGGGCCAGTTCGGCCAGCTCGTACAGGCTCGTGCCGAAGTCGCAGCCCGCGCCCGGGTCGAGGAGGGCGAGGAGCAGGCGTTCGTACGTGTCGAGGAAGCGGCGGCGTTCGCGCCCCCGCAGGGCCCGGCGCACTGCCGGACCCTGCTGGGGTCCCCAGAGGGGGAACGCGGTGTGCCGGGTGATGTTGGGCGGCAGCTCCCAGGTGACGGGCTCGCGGCCGCTGCCGGTGAGGGCGAGGATCTCGAAGTCCACCTCCGGCATGCCGCGGACGAGCTGGTCGCACCAGGTGCTGACGCCGCCGTGGACGTGCGGATAGGTGCCTTCGGTGAGCATGGTGACGTGACGGCCACTGCTCGGCATGTGCGTTTCCCCCCAGGACGTGCTTGGTCAGACGGTGCTGGTCAGGCGGTCGGGAGCGTGAGTGTGACGGCGGTCTGGAGCAGTTCGGGCGTGGTCCAGGCCGAGCGGCTGCCCGCGTAGGCGGTGCCGAAGACGGTCGAGCCGAGCAGGGCCTGCTTGCGGGTGCCCTCGGGTGCGGTGACGGGCACGGTGAGGCCGGCCGGGGCCTTGACGGTGACCGTGGTGCCGACGCGGTAGGCGGTGACCTTTCCGGCGGCGATGGCCTGGTCCCAGGCGGCGCGGCGGTTCAGCTCGGTGCCGACGTCCTTCTGACGCGGGTTCACCAGGGGCGCGCCGGCCGCGAACAGGGCCCGGTAGTCGGCCAGTACGCGGTCGAGGACGGGGTAGAGGAGCCGCTCCTCGGCCAGGTTGGACTGGTGGACGTAGTGCGGCCGGGGGTCGTTGCCCAGGACGTGGGAGAGGGCCGTGCGGGCCTCCTGCGGGACGATCCGCTCGGCGTATCCGGTGGTGGTGGGGAGCGGGGCGGGCAGGCAGGTGGAGAGGGGGTTGTCCTCGCAGATGCCGCTGCCGCCGTCGGCGCGGGAGGTGTAGATCCAGTTGTACTCGTCGGTCATCTCGGCGGCGGTGCCGACGTTGTAGTACACGTTCATGGGGTGGCGGGGCACGGTCTTCGCGGCGGCGGAGCCCGTACCGACGGAACGCTGCTGCGGCTCGCGGGAGTTGTCGCTCGCCGTCCATTTCACGCCGTTGTCGGCGAGGGCGCCGGCGAGGTTCGGGTTGTCGACGGGCTGCTGGGGCAGGGTCTTCAGACCGGAGTGCTCGCCGGTGACGAGTTCGGAGCGGTCGACGGAGATGCCCTTGCCGACGGCCCAGTTGTGGTTGTTGCGGATCTGGCCGGAGAGCTCGGAGCGGCTGACCCAGAGGGTGTTGCCGGAGGTGTCCTTGGCGCACTGCCAGGGGACGGTGGTGTTGTCCTGGACGCAGCCGAGGAAGGGGTGGGTGTAGGTGTGGTTGATCCACCGGTACTGGGCGCGGTCCGCGACGAGCTGCGCGGTGAGCGGGTCGGCGCCGCCGTGCTCGGTCTTCCACTGCTCGCCCTGGCCGCCGTTGTAGACCATGTCGAGGGTGAAGCCGGAGGCCTTCTGCCAGGCGGCGGCGTACTGGGCGTCGGCGGCGGTCATCCGGATGGGGTTGACGCCCTCGCCGTCGTCCTCGACGCAGTCGAAGTCGCCGGGGGTGCAGTTGAGCGCGGAGTCCCAGCGGGCGTCGGGGGCGAAGACGTCGTCGACGTGGACGGAGAGGTAGTTGCGGCTCTGGCCGAGGTGGACGCCCTGGGTGAGCCATTCGACGATGCCGCGCGCGAGGGCCCGGAACTGCCGCTGGTACTGGTTGTAGGCGAAGGTCACGACGAGCTCGCGGCGCCCGTCGGCGGTGTACTCGCCGATGAGGCTGGCCCGGCCGCCGCCCTCGACGGGGATGTCGACGTAGCTGGTGAAGCCGGCGCGGGGGCGGCCCGCGTAGCCGTAACTCTCGGCGATGGACGGGTCGTTGTCCTCGAAGGTGAGCGCCCCCGCGAGGTACCGGAAGGGGCCGGTCTTCCCCGCTGCGGTGACGCCGGCCGTGGTCCCGTCGAGGACGCCGGACCAGCCGCCCTCGTTGGTGTAGTCGAGGCCGACGCCGGGGTGCGACCAGGTGTAGGCGTCGACCTGCGGGATCCCGAAGGTCCGCTCGTACGCCTGGAGCGCGGTGTGCTCGGCGGAGTCGGGGCCGAAGGCGCTCTCGTGGGGCAGGACGACGCCCTGGTACTTGGCGCGGGGGCGCCCGTCGAGCGTGTCGCTGAGGAAGGCCGTGTCGAGGACCGGCCGGTTCGGGTCGTTGAGGTCGATCCTGCGGTACGGGACGCCGGTGCCCTTCAGCTCGGCGGTGATGGCCTCGACGGCGCTGCCGCCGTCGTCGACGACGAGGACCGTCAGGTCGACGCGGGGCGTCGGGGCGGCGACGGCCTGCGCGGACGGCAGGACGGTGGCGAGCAGCGCGGCGGCGGCGAGGGCCGCGGTCCTGGCGGTGCGGGGAGTGTTTCTGGGCGTGCGGATTCGGCCGGAGTCCATCGGTGGTGTCCCCCCTCGGCAGGCCCGTCCGGGCCGGGGCCGGACCGGCGGGACCTGTGGAGATGATGCAGATGAGGCAAAGGCATGTACGTCGCCCTTGCGGGATTGAGGCGAGTGTGGACGAGCTCCCCGAGCCTGAACGGTAAACATGAAAGAGACACCACGGATGAGTGAATCACTGCCGCCGTGAGCGAACGCGGTGAGCGAGCGTAGGCTCGTTCTCGGCGCTCTCCGGGCCGAAATACGATGCGGCGGGCACGGTCGGCCCATCCCTCGACCGCCACAGAACTCAATGGAAGCGAGAATTCACCACCGTGACTGCTCTCACTCTCAGCACTGCCGGTGCGGCGACGCTGCGCGCCGACGCCCTCGTGGTCGGCGTCGCGAAGTCCGGGAAGACGCTCGTCGTCGCCCCGGGCGCCGAGGCCGTCGACAAGGCCTTCGACGGGCGGCTCGCCGCCGTCCTGGAGACCCTGGGCGCCTCGGGTTCCGAGGGTGAGGCGACGAAGCTGCCCGCGCCCGCCGGCCTCAAGGCCCCCGTCGTCCTGGCCGTCGGCCTGGGCACCGCCCCTGAGGACGGCGAGTCCTTCGGCGCGGAGGTCCTGCGCCGTGCCGCCGGCACCGCGGCCCGCACCCTGACCGGCTCGAAGAAGGCCGCCTTCGCGCTGCCGATCTCCTCCGCCGATGACGCCGCCGCCGTCGCGGAAGGCGCCCTGCTCGGCGCGTACGCCTACACGGCGTACCAGGAGATCGCCAAGGACGCGAAGAAGCCGCTGGCCGAGGTCGCCCTGCTCGGCGCCAAGCCGCGCGACAAGGCGTACAAGGCCGCCGCCGAGCGCGCCCAGGCCGTGGCCGAGGAGATGAACCGCGCCCGCGACCTCATCAACATGCCGCCGAACGACCTCTACCCCGAGTCGTTCGCCGCCATCGTCGCGGCCGCCGGCAAGGAGCACGGCCTCAAGGTGCAGGTGCTCGACGAGAAGGCGCTCGACAAGGGCGGCTACGGCGGCATCCTCGGCGTCGGCAAGGGCGCCGTCCGCGGCCCGCGCCTGGTCCGCGTCGCCTACACCCACCCGAAGGCGGAGAAGACCCTCGCCCTGGTCGGCAAGGGCATCACCTACGACTCCGGCGGCATCTCCCTGAAGCCGGCCGGCCACAACGAGACGATGAAGTGCGACATGAGCGGCGCCGCCGCCGTGTTCGCCGCCGTCGTCGCGGCGTCCCGCATCGGTCTCGCCGTCAACGTCACCGGCTGGCTCGCCCTCGCCGAGAACATGCCGTCCGGCAGCGCCACCCGCCCGGGTGACGTGCTCCGCATGTACAGCGGCAAGACCGTCGAGGTCCTCAACACCGACGCCGAGGGCCGGCTCGTCCTCGCCGACGCGCTCACCAAGGCCTCGGAGGAGCACCCGGACGCGATCATCGACGTGGCGACGCTGACCGGCGCCATGGTCCTGGCCCTGGGCGACCGCACCTTCGGCATCATGGCCAACGACGACGACTACCGCACCGCGATCCACGAGGCCGCGGAGGAGGTCGGCGAGCAGTCCTGGCCGATGCCGCTCCCGGCGGACCTGCGCAAGTCCATGGACTCCCCCACCGCCGACATGGCCAACATGGGCGTCCGGATGGGCGGCGGCCTGGTCGCCGGTCTCTTCCTCCAGGAGTTCGTGGGCGAGGGCATCACCTGGGCCCACCTCGACATCGCGGGCCCGGCCTTCCACGAGGGCGCCCCGTACGGGTACACCCCGAAGGGCGGCACCGGCTCCTCGGTGCGCACCCTGGTGAGGCTGGCCGAGCTCACCGCCGACGGCGAGCTCTGAGCACACCCGTGACAGGGGGCGGCCCCGGGTCTCGCACCCGGGGCCGCCCCCTGTTCGCTCGCGACGAAATCCGTAGGTTCGTACGCTGCGGCGATCCCCCCGTACGGACGATCGGCCGTCTCAGAGCACGGCCCCGCGTCCCGCCATCCGTCAACAAGTGCGAAGATGGGTTCTCGGCAGGACAGGGCCCCCACCACAGGGCCGAAATAAAGCGGCCGAACACCAGCCGCCGCCCGGTCACTGAAGACCGGCGACGAGCGCACATGCATGGAGGACGTGACGTGGCGAACGACGCCAGCACCGTTTTCGACCTAGTGATCCTCGGCGGCGGTAGCGGCGGTTACGCCGCGGCGCTGCGCGGAGCGCAGCTGGGCCTGGACGTCGCACTGATCGAGAAGAACAAGCTCGGCGGCACCTGCCTGCACAACGGCTGCATCCCGACGAAGGCCCTGCTCCACGCCGGCGAGGTCGCCGACCAGGCGCGCGAGGCGGAGCAGTTCGGTGTCAAGGCCTCCTTCGAGGGCATCGACATCAAGGGCGTGCACAAGTACAAGGACGACGTGATCTCGGGCCTGTACAAGGGTCTGCAGGGTCTCGTCGCCTCCCGCAAGGTGACCTACATCGAGGGCACCGGTCACCTCTCCTCCCCGACCTCCGTCGACGTCGACGGCCGTCGCGTCGAGGGCCGTCACGTCCTCCTCGCCACGGGCTCCGTGCCGAAGTCGCTCCCCGGCCTGGAGATCGACGGCAACCGGATCATCACCTCGGACCACGCGCTGACCCTGGACCGGGTCCCGGAGTCCGCGATCATCCTGGGCGGCGGCGTCATCGGCGTCGAGTTCGCCTCGGCGTGGAAGTCCTTCGGCACCGACGTGACGGTCATCGAGGGCATGAAGCACCTCGTCCCGGTCGAGGACGAGAACAGCTCGAAGCTTCTTGAGCGCGCGTTCCGCAAGCGCGGCATCAAGTTCAACCTCGGCACCTTCTTCCAGTCCGCCGAGTACACCGACAGCGGCGTCAAGGTCACGCTGGCCGACGGCAAGACCTTCGAGGCCGAGGTGCTGCTCGTCGCGATCGGCCGCGGCCCGGTCTCCGCCGGTCTCGGCTACGAGGAGCAGGGCGTCGCGATGGACCGCGGCTACGTCCTGGTCGACGAGTACATGCGTACCAACGTGCCGACGATCTCGGCCGTGGGCGACCTCGTCCCGACCCTCCAGCTGGCGCACGTCGGCTTCGCCGAGGGCATCCTCGTCGCCGAGCGCCTCGCCGGTCTGAAGGCCGTGCCGATCGACTACGACGGCGTGCCGCGGGTGACGTACTGCCACCCCGAGGTCGCCTCCGTCGGCATCACCGAGGCCAAGGCCAAGGAGATCTACGGCGCGGACAAGGTCGTCGCCCTCAAGTACAACCTCGCGGGCAACGGCAAGAGCAAGATCCTCAAGACCGCGGGCGAGATCAAGCTCGTCCAGGTCAAGGACGGTGCCGTGGTCGGCGTCCACATGGTCGGTGACCGCATGGGCGAGCAGGTCGGCGAAGCGCAGCTGATCTACAACTGGGAGGCGCTGCCGGCCGAGGTCGCGCAGCTCATCCACGCCCACCCGACGCAGAACGAGGCGCTCGGCGAGGCCCACCTGGCCCTGGCCGGCAAGCCGCTTCACTCCCACGACTGACGCTGACGTCATCACAGGGCGCGACGACCACTTTCCGCAATTCGTTAGGAGCAACTGAAACCATGTCGGTTTCCGTAACCCTGCCGGCGCTCGGCGAGAGCGTCACCGAGGGCACCGTCACCCGCTGGCTCAAGGCCGAGGGTGAGCGTGTCGAGGCCGACGAGCCGCTGCTCGAGGTCTCGACCGACAAGGTCGACACCGAGATCCCCGCCCCCGCCTCGGGCATCCTGGCCTCCATCAAGGTCGCCGAGGACGAGACGGTCGAGGTCGGCGCCGAGCTGGCCATCATCGACGACGGCACCGGCGCCCCGGCCGCGGCTCCGGCCCCGGCCGCCGAGCCCGTCGCCGCCCCGGCCCCCGTGGCCGAGGCCCCCGCCGCTCCGGCCGCTCCGGCGCCGGTCGCCGAGGCCCCCGCCGCGGCTCCGGCCGGCGGCGCCGCCGGTACGGACGTCGTGCTGCCCGCCCTGGGCGAGTCCGTCACCGAGGGCACCGTGACCCGCTGGCTGAAGTCGGTCGGCGAGACCGTCGAGGCCGACGAGCCGCTGCTCGAGGTCTCCACGGACAAGGTCGACACCGAGATCCCGGCCCCGGTCTCGGGTGTCCTCCTGGAGATCGTCGTCGCCGAGGACGAGTCCGCCGAGGTCGGCGCCAAGCTGGCCGTCATCGGTGCCGCGGGTGCCGCTCCGGCCGCCCCCGCCGCCCCGGCTCCGGCCGCCCCGGCCGCCGCTCCGGCTCCGGCCGCTCCGGCTCCCGTCGCGGCTCCGGCCCCGGTGGCTCCGGCCGCTCCGGCCGCCGCCCCGGCGCCGGTGGCTCCGGCCGCCCCCGTGGCCGCTCCGGCCCCGGTCGCGCCGGCCGCCCCGTCCATCTCTCCGGCGCTGGTCACCCCGGTCGCCCCGGCCGAGGACGGCGCGTACGTGACCCCGCTGGTCCGCAAGCTCGCCACCGAGAACGGTGTCGACCTGGCGGCCGTCAAGGGTTCCGGCGTCGGCGGTCGCATCCGCAAGCAGGACGTCCTCGCGGCCGCCGAGGCCAAGAAGGCCGCCGCTGCCGCTCCCGTCGCCGCTCCGGCCGCTCCGGCCGCCGCTGCGAAGGCTCCGGCCCTGGCGGTCTCCCCGCTGCGCGGTCAGACCGTCAAGATGACCCGCATGCGCAAGGTCATCGGCGACAACATGATGAAGGCGCTGCACGGCCAGGCCCAGCTGACCTCGGTCGTCGAGGTCGACATCACCAAGCTGATGAAGCTGCGCGCCCGCGCCAAGGACGCGTTCGCGGCTCGTGAGGGCGTCAAGCTCTCCCCGATGCCGTTCTTCGTCAAGGCGGCGGCCCAGGCGCTGAAGGCCTTCCCGGTCATCAACGCCCGGATCAACGAGGACGAGGGCACGATCACCTACTTCGACACCGAGAACATCGGTATCGCGGTGGACTCCGAGAAGGGTCTGATGACCCCGGTCATCAAGGGTGCGGGCGACCTCAACATCGCCGGCATCTCGAAGAAGACCGCGGAGCTGGCCGGCGCCGTGCGCGCCAGCAAGATCACCCCGGACGACCTCGCCGGTGCGACCTTCACCATCTCCAACACCGGTTCGCGCGGCGCGCTGTTCGACACGATCATCGTGCCCCCGAACCAGGTCGCCATCCTGGGCATCGGCGCCACGGTGCGCCGCCCGGTCGTCATCAACCACCCGGACCTGGGTGAGACGATCGCGGTCCGCGACATGACGTACGTCGCCCTGTCCTACGACCACCGTCTGGTGGACGGCGCCGACGCCGCCCGCTACCTGACGGCCGTCAAGGCGATCCTGGAGGCCGGCGAGTTCGAGGTCGACCTCGGCCTGTAAGGCTCTCCGCGAGGCCGTACGAGGGCCGACCGGCGGTCGGCAACGTAACGAGCCTCACCTGCGGCGCCCCCGCCCGGAAGTGTTTCCGGACGGGGGCGCCGCCGTATTGTCTAAGGGTCAACACTCCCCGAGGAGCCTTCATGACCGTCCCCGTCGTCCACTCGCTGCGCGAACAGATCCGCGAGCACATCGTGGAGGGGATCGTCAGCGGCCGCTGGAAGCCGGGCGAGCGCATCGTGGAGCGCCGGATCGCGACGGAGCTCGAGGTCAGCCAGACCCCGGTCCGCGAGGCCCTGCGCGAGCTGGAGTCGCTGCGCCTGATCGAGTCGGCGCCCAACAAGGGCGTCCGGGTCCGCAATCTCACCGCGGCCGACCTGGAGGAGAGCTACCCCGTACGGGCCGGTCTGGAGCAGATCGCGGCCGAGCTGGCGGCCGGGCGGCTCGCGACGGACTGCTCGGCCCTTGAGCCGCACGTGGCCGCCCTGTACGAGGCGGACGCGACCGCCGACGGCACGGCGCAGGTGCGGCACACGGTGGCCTTCCACCGGGAGCTGGTGAAGGCCGCCGGGAACGGCGTGCTGCTGCACACCTGGGAGACGCTCGGCATCGAGGTCTTCACGGCCCTGTCGATCCGCTGGCTGGGCACGGTCCAGAAGTCGTACGCGGAGGAGCACCAGGAGCTCGTGGAGGCCTTCCGGCGGGGCGACCCGAACATCGGGGCGCTCGTGAAGGCCCACGTCCTGGGCTGCGCCCCGCGAGCCTGACCCATAGATGTACGCACAGTGAGCGGGTCCACCCATCGGTGGGCCCGCTCATTCGTGCGGGCACTCCCTCAGACAACGGCTCCCACCTGCGAGAACAAGGGGAAAACAAGGCGAAATCGAGGCACCGGGTGCCCTGATGCCTGGCACCCTGTGCCGACTTTCTCGATCTGAAGAGGTTTTCCCCTTCAACCCTTTGATCGATCATCGATCGTCGGTTTACAGTCTTCGGCGGGCCGCTACCCGGCCCTTCGCCCTGTCCTGCCAGACAAGGCACCCCATCTCCACCCCCACCTGTCCGGAAGGCGGCGATCATGACCGATCCCGTAGGCAAGATTCCGAGCGAGCTCGACCAGCTCCCGGACCGTGACACCGAGGAGACCGCCGAATGGGCGGCCTCCCTGGACGCCGTCACCAAGGCCGCCGGCCCCCACCGGGCCGCCTACCTGATGCGCCGCACGCTCCAGCACGCCGAGGGCGCGGGCCTCGCCCTGCCCAAGCTGCTGGAGACGGACTACGTCAACACCATCCCCACCTCCGCTGAGCCGTCGATCGGCGAGTTCGGCGGCGACGAGGAGATGGAGCGGAAGATCACCGCCTGGAACCGCTGGAACGCGGCCGCGATGGTCACCCGCGGCTCCAAGTACGGCGTCGGCGGCCACATCGCCACCTTCGCCTCGGCGGCCTGGCTCTACGAGACCGGCTTCAACCACTTCTTCCAGGGCAAGGAAGCCGACGGTTCCGGCGACCAGCTCTACATCCAGGGCCACGCCTCCCCCGGCATCTACGCCCGCGCCTTCCTCGACGGGCGCCTCGGCGAGGCCCAGCTCGACAACTTCCGGCAGGAGTCCGGCGGCAACGGCCTGCCCTCCTACCCGCACCCGCGCCGACTGCCCTGGCTGTGGGAGTTCCCCACCGTCTCCATGGGTCTCGGCCCGCTCTCCGCGATCTACCAGGCGCGCTTCAACCGCTACCTGACGAACCGTTCCATCAAGGACGTCTCCGCCTCCCACGTGTGGGCCTTCCTCGGTGACGGCGAGATGGACGAGCCCGAGTCGACGGCAGCCCTCGCGCTCGCCGCCCGCGAGGGTCTCGACAACCTGACCTTCGTCATCAACTGCAACCTGCAGCGCCTCGACGGCCCGGTCCGCGCCAACTTCAAGATCGTGCAGGAGCTGGAGGCCCAGTTCCGCGGCGCCGGCTGGAACGTCGTGAAGTCGCTGTGGGGCAACGCCTGGGACGAGCTGTTCGCGCTCGACACCACCGGCGCCCTCGTCCGCCGCCTCCGCGAGGTCCCGGACGCGCAGGTCCAGACGTACCAGACCCGCGACGCCGCCTACATCCGCCAGGACTTCTTCGGCAAGGACCCGGCGCTCGTCGCGATGGCGCAGCTGCTGAGCGACGACAAGATCCTCGAGTGTTTCCACCTCTCCCGCGGTGGCCACGAGCCGCGCAAGGTGTTCGCCGCGTACAAGGCCGCCCTGGAGTTCAAGGGCGCGCCGACGGTCATCCTCGCGCAGACCGTCAAGGGCTTCACCCTCGGTGAGGGCTTCGCGTCGAAGAACGCGAACCACCAGATGAAGAAGCTGACGACCGACGAGTTCAAGAACATGCGTGACCTTCTTGAGCTGCCCATCTCGGACGCGCAGTTCGTCGACGGCCAGGTGCCCTACGGCCACCCCGGCGCCGACGCCCCCGAGGTCCGCTACCTCCAGGAGCGCCGCGCGGCCCTCGGCGGCCCGGCCCCGGCCCGCCGCACCCACGCGCTCGCCCCGCTGCCGGCCCCGGCCGACAAGGCGTTCGCGGCCTTCGACAAGGGCTCCGGCTCGCAGTCGATGGCGACGACGATGGCCTTCGTGCGCCTCATCAAGGACCTGATCCGCGACAAGGAGACCGGCAAGCGCTGGGTCCCGATCGTCCCGGACGAGGCCCGTACCTTCGGTATGGAGTCGCTGTTCCCGTCGCTCGGCATCTACTCGCCGAAGGGCCAGACGTACGAGCCGGTCGACCGCGACCAGCTGATGTACTACAAGGAGGCCGTCAACGGCCAGATCCTCAACGAGGGGATCACCGAGGCCGGTTCGATGGCCGACTTCATCGCCGCGTCCACCGCGTACTCCACGCACGGCGAAGCGATGATCCCGTTCTACATCTTCTACTCGATGTTCGGCTGGCAGCGGACCGCCGACCAGATGTGGCAGCTCGGCGACCAGCTCGGCCGCGGCTTCCTCGTCGGCGCGACCGCGGGCCGCACCACCCTGACCGGTGAGGGCCTCCAGCACGCCGACGGCCACTCGCCGGTGATCGCGGCCACCAACCCGGCGGCGCTGTCCTACGACCCGGCGTTCGCCTACGAGGTCGCGACCATCGTCAAGGAGGGTCTGCGCCGGATGTACGGCGAGGCCGCCGAGGGCGAGGACCAGGACGTCTTCTACTACCTGACGGTCTACAACGAGCCGATGCCGCAGCCCGCCAAGCCGGCCGGCATCGACGAAGGCATCGTCAAGGGCCTCTACCGCTTCAACACGGCGGAGTCGGCCGGTCTCGACCTGCCCGCGAACGCCGCGCGCATCCAGCTCCTCTCCTCCGGCACGGCCATCCACTGGGCCCTGGAGGCCCAGAAGACGCTGGCCGCCGAGTGGGGCGTGGCCGCCGACGTGTGGTCCGCGACCTCCTGGACGGAGCTGCGGCGCGACGCCCTGGAGTCCGACGCGGCGCTGCTGCGCGGCGAGGAGCAGGTGCCGTACATCCGCAAGGCCCTGGAGGGCATCACCTCCCCGGTCCTCGCGGTCTCCGACTACATGCGCCAGGTCCCGGACCAGATCGCGCAGTGGGTCGAGCAGGACTGGTCCTCGCTGGGCGCCGACGGCTTCGGCCTGTCGGACACCCGCGAGGCGGCCCGCCGCCACTTCGGCGTCGACGCCCAGTCGATCGTCGTCGCGTCGCTCGCCCAGCTGGCGCGCCGCGGCGAGGTCCGGGCGACGGCCGTGAAGGAGGCGCGCGAGCGCTACGGCCTGTAGTCCGGCCACCTGACCGCCCGAGGGGCCGCGCCCGTACGTCCCCGTACGGCGCGGCCCCTCGGCGTGTCCACCCCTCGGGACCCGTTCGGTCGCGTCCACGCCGAGGACCCGGCGAGCGAGCCGAAGGGGCGCGCCGGGGGAACAGCCCCGAGCGCGCGGAGCCCCCGAGGAACGAGGGGGCGAGCACGGTCGGGCGCTGTTCCCCCGGCTTTGGCGCCCCGGAGGTGAGCCGAGCCCTGAAGATGGGACTCATGCGTGCCGCCCGCCTCATCAAGTTGGTCCTGCTGCTCCAGTCCCGTCCGTCGATGACGGCGGCCGAACTGGCCGCGGAGCTGGAGGTGTCGGAGCGGACGATCACCCGGGACGCGCTCGCCCTCTCCGAGGCGGGCGTGCCGGTCTACGCGGACCGGGGGCGGACGGGCGGCTACCGGCTGGTCGGCGGCTACCGGACGCGGCTCACGGGGCTCGCGCGCGGCGAGGCGGAGGCGCTGTTCCTCTCCGGGCTGCCGGGCGCGCTGCGCGACCTGGGGCTCGCGGACGCGGCCTCGGCGGCCCGGCTGAAGGTGTCGGCCGCGCTGCTGCCCTCCTTGCGGGACGCCCCCGACGCGGTGGGCCGGCGCTTCCATCTGGACGCGCCCGGCTGGTACCAGGAGCCGGAGACCCCGGAGCTGCTCGCCCCGGTCGCGGAGGCGGTCTGGGACGACCGCCGGCTCTCCGCGCGCTATCTGCGCGGGGACGGCGAGGAGGTGGAGCGGGAGCTGGAGCCGTACGGCCTCGTCCTGAAGGCCGGGGTCTGGTACGTGTGCGCGCGGGCGGACTCCTCCTTCCGCACGTACCGCGTGGACCGGTTCACGGCGGTCGCGGTCGGCGAGGAGCGCTTCGTCCGGGACGAGGACTTCGACCTGCCGTCCTTCTGGGAGGAGCGGGCCGCGGAGTTCGCCCGCTCCCTACTGCGGGCCGAGGTCGTCCTGCGTCTCTCGGAGGCGGGCGCGCGGCGGCTGCCGCACGTCACGGACCGCGCGGCAGCCGAGGAGGCCCTGGCGGCCGGCTCGCGCGACGGAGAGACCGGCCGGACGACCGTGACGCTCCGGGTCGAGAGCGAGGAGGTCGCCTTCTCCCAGCTGCTCGGCCTGGGCCCGGAGGCCGAGGTGCTCGCCCCGGACTCCCTCCGCGCCCGCTTCCTGGAGGCGGCCCGCGGGCTCGCCGGGCTCTACCTGTAGTCGTTCACGTCCGGGTCGCCCTTCTCGTCCGCGAACATGAAGCCCCAGGCGTCCGGCCGAGAGCCGTCGGTGTCGGTGAAGCCGTACTCCTTGGCCAGTCCGCCGCTGGAGAGCGACTGCCCGTTCCAGCGGTGGACGTCGGGGTCGGCGGCGAGGGCCGCGACGGCCCTGCCGACGTAGGCCGGGGACTCGGCGACGGCGAAGCCGGGGATCTTCTCGACGGCGTCGCGCCAGTTCTCCTCGGTGACGCCGAAGGCGGCGAGCATCTGCTCGGACCTGAGCCAGCCGGGGGTGAGGGCGACCGCCGTGGCGCCGTACTCCTCCACCTCCTTGCCGAGGCCGAAGGCCATCCGGAGGGGCGCGTTCTTGGCGAGGTCGTAGAAGAGGTTCTCGCGGAACCGGGTGCCGTTGTACTCGGTGGTGCCGTCGGTGAGCTCGACGACGAGCCCGCCGGGGTTCCGGATGAGCAGCGGCAGCGCCGTGTGCGAGGTGATGACGTGCGTCCGGATGCCGAGTTCGAGCATCCTGAGGCCGCCGTCGAGGTCGTTCTCCCAGGTCTTCTTGCCGAAGACGAGGAGGTGCTCGCCGCCCCACGTGTCGTTGACGAGGACGTCGAGGCGGCCCCGCTCACGGTCGATGCGGTCGATGAGGGCCCGGACCTGGTCCTGCTCCAGATGGTCGGTCGGCACGGCGATGCCCTCGCCGCCGGCGGCCGTCACCAGTTCGGCGGTCTCCTCGATGGTCTCGGTGGCGCGCCCGACCTCGCTGACCTTCTCCCGGGTGGTGCGCCCGGTGACGTACACCGTGGCTCCGGCGGCCCCCAGCTGGACGGCGATGCCCCGTCCGGCGCCCCGGGTGGCTCCGGCGACCAGGCAGACGCGTCCGTGCAGCGGCTTCTTCTCGTTCGTCTCCGTCGTCATGGACACCAGACTGGCAGGGAAGTACGACATCTTCTGTCTGGATTCATTTCCGGAGTTCTTCGGGCATTCCGGGTGCGTCGCGCTCGCCGAGACAGGATGCTGGTCCCGTGATGGACGAGACGGAGTTCTGGGAGATCATCGACGCCACCCGCGAGGCCGCCGAGGGCGACCCCGAGGAACACGCCGACCTGCTCGTGGAGCGGCTGACCCGGCTGGATCCCGACTCCGTGCTCGACTACGCCCGCCATTTCGAGGCCCGCTACAACCGCGCGTTCCTCTGGGACCTGTGGGGCGCGGCGGCCGTGCTGTTCGACGGGGCGGGCGACGAGACCTTCGACTCCTTCCGCTGCTGGCTCATCGGCCAGGGCCGGGAGGTCTACGAGGGCGCGGTGCACGATCCGGACGCGCTGGCGGAGCTGCTCGACGACTTCGACGTGGAGATCGACGGGGACGGCGAGGAGATCGGCTTCGCGGCGGACGAGGCGTACGAGCAGCTGACCGGCGCCGAGACCCCGGACCTGGGCATTCCGATGCCGGGCGGGGAGCCGCTGGGCGCGCCCTTCGACCTGGAGGACGACGACGTCCTCGCGGCCCGCTTCCCGCGGCTGTGGGAGCGCTTCGGGGCTTCGTAGAGGCCCCTAGGAGGTACGGACCGGGGACGGCGGAGGTACGACCCCGGGGCCCGTCCTCCCCCGAGGACTTCGCCCAGGGGGGACCCCCACCCGGGTCCGTACCGGCTGGGGCCCCACCCGGGTCCGTACCTGCTCTTCGGCCCGTCAGCCCTGCTGGAGCCGCGGGTTCTCCTGGCCGAGGATCATGTCCGTGCGCGGCTGGAGCGCCGGGAAGAGCTGCTCCGGCTGCGGGATCGCCCAGTACTTCCCCTCGGCGACCATCTCGAAGACCCGCTCGGCGTGCTCCTCGGGGGTCAGCCCGTGCTCGTCGGCGAGGGTCTGCAGGTGGTCGTTGAAGGCCGCGATCTCGGGCGGGGTGCCCTCGCCGGGCCTGGCCGCCTTGAAGATCTCGCTCTTGACCGATCCGGGGGTCACGACGGACACCTGGATCGGCGCGCCCTTCATCTGCATCTCGTAGTGGAGCGACTCGGTGAGCGCGAGCGTGCCGAACTTGGTGACGCTGTACGGGGCCATCAGCGGGCTCGGCAGCAGGCCGCCGATCGACGACACGTTCACCACCCAGGCCTTCTCGCCGCGCTCCAGCATGCGCGGGACGAAGGCCCGGATGCCGTTGACGTAGCCGCCGATGTTGATCCGCAGCATGGCGTCCCAGCGCTCGGCCGGGATCTCCCAGGAGTAGCCCATGGCCATGATCCCGGCGTTGTTGACCAGGAGGTCGACCGCGCCGAAGCGGGTGTACGCGTGGTCGGCGAGCGCCTCGACGGAGGCGGGTTCGGCGACGTCGGTCACCACGGCCTCCACCTCGGCCCCGGTGGCCCGCAGCTCCTCGGCGAAGGCGGCGAGCCGGTCGGCGGCGATGTCGGCGAGGACCAGCTTCATGCCGAGTCCGGCGGCGTGCCGGGCGAGGCCGGCGCCGATGCCGGACGAGGCGCCGGTGATGACGGCCGTGCGGCCGCCGAACACGTCCCGGGCGCTCATCAGAAGTGCGTTCCGCCGTCGATGCGGACCTCGGTGCCGGTGATGAAGCGGCCGTCCTCGCTCGCGAGCATCGCGACGACGCCGGCGACGGTCTCGGGGCCGGCGAAGCCCTGGCCGAGGGCGGGGGCGAGCTTCATGAAGAGGGAGAAGTCGGCGTCCTCGGGGAGGCCGGGGCCGACGCTCTGGCGGCTGGCGCCGGTGCCGTCGGTCATGCCGGAGGAGATGGAGCCGGGCTGGACGGCGGTGAAGCGGATGCCCTGCTTGGCGTACTCGGCGGCGAGCGCGTGGGTCATGGACTGGATGCCGCCCTTGCTGGCCGCGTAGGCCGCCATGTAGGGGTGGGCGAACATCGCGGAGGTGGAGGAGAAGTTCACGACGGCGGAGCCGTTGCCCTCCAGGAGGGCGGGTATCGACTCGCGGATCACGAGGAAGGTGCCGGTGAGGTTGATCCGGATCACCTGCTCGAAGGAGTCGAGGCTCGTCTCGTGGGTGTGCGAGGAGCGCAGGATGCCCGCGGCGTTGACCAGGACGTCCAGGCCGCCGAGCGCCTCGACGGCGGCGGCGACGCCGGCCCGTACGGAGGCCTCGTCGGCGACGTTCACGACGACGGTGGTGAGGCGGTCGGCGGCGTCCCCGGCCTTGGCGACGGTGTCCTTGAGGCCGTCCTCGCTGATGTCGGCGGCGACGACCCGGCCGCCCTCCGCGAGCACGCGGAGCACGGTGGCCTGGCCGATGCCGGAGCCACCGCCGGTGATGAGGGCACGGCGTCCTTCGTAACGGGTCAGCTGGTTCATGGTGGCAACCTCTCGATGTCAAGCTTTCCGTGAAACGCTGCCACCGTACGCCCGAGTGGCACGTTTTGCCAGAGTTGCACGTCACGCACTTCGGGCGTTCGCGGGCGTACGCTTCGTACGGTGAGCACCAAGCCCCCCTCCCTGACGGAGCGCCGCAAGGCCGCGACCCAGCTGGACATCGCCCGTGCCGCCGCCGAGCTCTTCACCGAGCGCGGACCCGACGGCACCACGGCCGAGGACATCGCCCAGCGGGCCGGGGTCGCCCTGCGCACCTTCTACCGGTACTTCCGCTCCAAGCAGGACGCCGTGGCCCCGCTCCTGGCGGGCGGCGCCGACCGCTGGCGCGAGCAGCTCGCGGCGGCCGGTCCGGGGGCCGGTCTCCCCGACGCCCTTGAGCGCTCGATCGCCGCGTCGCTGGCGGCGGAGGACGAGGAGGCGGCCGAGGGGGTGCTCTGGACGCGCGGGCTCCTGCGGGCCGCCGCCGAGGACCCCGCCCTGCGGGCCGTCTGGTACCGGGTCAACCAGGAGTCCGAGGAGAAGCTCCGCGAGGTCCTGGCCGGGCTCGCGGGCCCGGAGGCCGACCCGCTGGAGATCCGGCTCGCGGCGGCCGCGGCCACGGACGCCATCCGGATCGCACTGGAGACCTGGGCGGAGTCGGACGCGCCGGTACGCGGCGAGGGCTCGCCGGCCGCCCTCGCGGTCCGCTGCCTGCGCGAGCTGATGGGCGGGATGCGGCTGCTCGGGGACGCGGCGACCGGCGGGGGCGACGGCTCGGGAGGCGACTCGGGAGACGGCTCGGGCGACGGCTCGCCTGGCGGTTCAGTCGAGCAGTGAGCGGCCCATGAGGATGTCGTCCACGTACTCCCCCTCGATCAGCAGCTCGCCCGGCAGGACGCCCTCGACCGCGAAGCCCTCGGCGGCGTAGAGCGCGCGGGCCGGCGCGTTGTGGCCGAGGACCCGCAGGGTGATCCGCCGGGCGCCCTCCGCTCGCGCCCGCTCCATGGCCGCCCGCAGCAGGGCCCGCGCCACGCCCCGGCCCCGGGCGGACTCGGCGACCGCGAGGCCCTGGATCTGGCGCACATGGGCCGTGGCGGCGAGCGGGGTCGGCGGGACGAGGCGGATGTAGCCGGCCACGGCGCCGTCCACCACCGCGACGAGGTAGTCCGCGGGCCGGTGGCGGTCGTCGAAGAAGGGCTCGTACGGCTCCGTGGGCGCGGGCAGCACCGCGTGCAGGGGCGACCAGGTGGCCCGGTCGAGCGCGGCGAGGGCGTCCTCGTCCCCGGGTTCGGCGATACGTATCTGCGTCTCCGGCACGATCATGACGGTCACTGTGCCACGCACGGGACCGGGGAGGGCAGGATGGGCTCATGCAGCGTTCCGCCACTCGCAAGCGCGTCGCCGTCACCGGCGCATCCGGACTCATCGGCAAGGCCCTGGTGCGCTCCCTGCGCGCCGACGGCCACGACGTCCTCCGCCTCGTCAGGCGGCCCGCCGCGACCGCCGACGAGGTCGAGTGGGACCCGAAGCGGCTGTACGTGGACGCCGCGGGGCTCGTCGGGGTGGACGCGGTCGTGCACCTGGCGGGCGCCGGCGTCGGCGAACGCCGCTGGACCGAGGCGTACAAGCGGGAGATCCGCGACAGCCGCGTCCTCGGCACGACGGCGATCGCCCAGGCGCTCGCCTCGCTCGCCGAGCCGCCGGAGGTCCTCGTGTGCGGCACGGCGCTCGGCTGGTACGGGGACACCGGCAGCCGCGCGGTCGACGAGAGCGCGCCCGCCGGGACGGGCTTCCTGCCCTCGGTGTGCGTGGAGTGGGAGGCCGCCGCGGCCCCCGCCGAGGAGGCCGGCATCCGGGTCGCCCACGCCCGCACCGGCCTCGTGGTGGCCGCCCAGGGCGGGGCGTGGGGGCGGCTCTTCCCGGTCTTCCGCGCCGGGATCGGCGGGCGGCTGGGCGACGGCCGCCAGTACTGGTCCCACATCTCCCTCCACGACGAGGTGGCCGCCCTGCGCCATCTGGTCGACACCCCGTCCCTCGCGGGCCCGGTGAACCTGACGGCCCCCGAGCCGGTCACCAACCGCGAGGTGACGGCCGCGATGGGCCGGGTCCTGCGGCGGCCGACGCTGTGCGCGGTGCCCGCGCCCGTCCTCAGGGTGGTGCTCGGGGACTTCGCCCAGGACGTGCTGGGCAGTCAGCGGGTGCTGCCGGGGCGGCTGCTCGAGTCCGGTTTCGACTTCGCCTTCCCCACGATCGACGACGCGATCCGCGCCGCCGCCGGCTGAACTCCCCGCCGCGCGCCCCTCCCCCTCCGCCGCCCCGCCGCCCGGCCCTCCCGTCCCCCCGGCCTCCCCCTGCGCTCCCCCGTGCTGCGCGCGCACCGGTGCGCGCGGGCCGACTTCCGTGGGAGCGCTGCCTAGGATCGTGGCGAACTCGGGCATTCCGGGGGCCTGTTGGGGGCATAGGCCTCCCACTGTGGGGGGCATGAGCCTCCCTAGCCGCGCCGATCCTGGGGAGGGGCACGTGCTCAGCAGCTCAAGTACCGCACAGCGAACGGACGTCACGGAGGTCGTCGACGTCGTCATCGTGGGGGCCGGGATCGCGGGTCTCGCCGCCGCCCACCGGCTGACCGGGGCCGGGCTCTCCGTCGCCGTCCTCGAAGCGGAGCCGCGGGTAGGCGGCCGGATGGCCACCGACGCCGTCGACGGCTTCCTGCTCGACCGGGTGGGCCCCCTGCTCACCCTGTCGCCCGAGGAGCTGCGGGCCGTGCCGGGGCTCGACGGCCTCGTCCTGCGCTCCTTCGCCCCCGGGGTCCTCGTCCACAGCGACGGCCGGTGCGCGCGGTGGGGCGCCCCGCACCCGCGCCGGGCGGCCGGCGCGCACCGCGGCGGCGGTCACCGGAGCGTGGGGGGAGCGTTCAGCATGGCGCGCGCCCTCGCGAGCGCCCCCCGGCGTCCGGCGGCCTCGCTCGACCAAGCACGGCTCGGCGCGTCCCTGGTCCGGCTCGCCGCGACCCCGTCCGCGCGGCTGCTCGCCCGCCCCGAGCGGACCGCGCGCGAGGCCCTGACCGCCCGGCTGCCCGCCCGGACCGTGCAGGGCGTGCTGCGGCCGCTGCTCGCGGCGCTCCTGGGCGACCCGGACCTCGGCACGTCGAGCCGCCGGGCGGACCTGGCGCTGCGCGCCTTCGCCCGGGGCCGGCTCGCCGTGCCGGAGGGCGGTGCGGCGGCCCTTCCTGAGCGGCTCGCGGCCGCGCTGCCGGCCGGCACGGTCCGTACCGGCGTCCGGGTCACGGAGGCGTCCGTCTCCCGGGTCACGACCGCCGAGCACGGGGTCCTCGGCTGCCGCTCGGTGCTGCTCGCGACGGGGGCGCGGACCGCGGCCGAGCTGCTGCCGGGCCTGCGGACGCCCGCCTTCCACGCGGTGACGGTCCTCCACCACACGGCGCCCTCGGCGCCCACCGGGGACCCGGCGCTGCTCCTGGAGTCCGACCCGGGCGGTCCGGTGGCCCACACGGCCGTGATGAGCGCGGTCGACCCGGTCCGCGCCCCGGAGGGCCGGGCCCTGATCACCTCGACGGTGCTCGGGGTGCCGCCGGACGACACGGAGCGCCGGGTCCGCAAGCACCTCGCGACGCTGTACGGCACGTCGACCGACGAGTGGGAGCTGCTCGCCCTGCACCACACCCCGGAGGCGGTGCCGGCGCTGCCGCCGCCGTACGACGCCCGCCGCCCGGTCCGGCTGCTCGCGGGGCTGTACGTGTGCGGTGACCACCGGGACGCGGGCACGCCGCACGGCGCCCTCGCCTCGGGGGCGCGCGCGGCCCGCGCGCTCCTCTGCGACCTCGGTGTCCGGCTCCCGAAGGAGGAGGACGAGGAGGCGGAGGAGGCGGCGTGACTCAGCCGATGGCGGCGACGCGGTCGCGGTAGGTGCGGGCGGCCGCGGCGTCGCGGTACGGCTCCAGGCGGCGCTCGAAGTCGCGGACGTACTCGACGGCGCGCGCCGACCGCATCTCGGAGGCCTGCTGGGCTGCCTCCGCGCCCAGCGCGCAGGCCTGGTCGAGCTCACCGAGGGCGAGGCGCGAGGTGGCGAGGACGACCCGGCAGAAGAGCCGGCTCCGGGCGAAGCCGGGCGCGCGCAGCTGGAGGGCGCGCTCGGCGTGCTGGGCGGCTGGCCGGTACTGCTGGAGGTCCCGGTGGCAGTGACCGAGCTCGTCCGCGAGCTGGGCCTCGTCGAACATCCGGGCCCAGTAGGGCACCTCGTCGCCCGGCCGGGCCGCTTCGAGGGCCCGCTCGGCCCGTACGAGGGCGGCGCTGCACGCGCGGGCCTCGCCGAGGACCGCGTGCCCGCGGCCCTCGATCGCGTGCAGCATCGCCTGGACGACGGGCGGCGCGGCGGGCCCGACGCCCTGCTGGGCGACACGGGCGAGCTGCACGGCCTCCCGCCCGTGGCCGAGGTAGACGGCCTGGCAGCTCATGGTGAGGAGCACGTACGAGCCGTAGGCCCGGTCCCCGGCGGCCTGGGCGAGGCGCAGCGCCTGCACGAAGTAGCGCTGGGCGAGGCCGTGGGCGGCGATGTCGTACGAGGTCCAGCCGGCGAGCCGGGTGAGGTCGGCCGCGGCGGCGAAGAGGCGGCGGCCGACGGACTCGCCGTAGGTGCCGCGCAGCATCGGCTCGGTCTCGTGCTCCAGGTAGCGGACGAGGGCCTGGCGCGCGTGGCCGCCGCCGTAGGCGTGGTCGAGGGTGCGGAAGAGCTCGCCGACGGAGCGGAGGGCGGCGATGTCGCCGCTGGAGACCCGCTGGCCGGGCCCCCGGTCCGTGCCGCGCTGCCGGGGCACGGAGAAGCGGCCCTGCGGGGGGACGCGCGGGTCGTGCTGCACGCGGGGGTCGTTCGGGACCCGCGGTTCGTGCGGGGAGCGGAGGTCGTGCGCGGTACGGGGGTCGCCGGCCGCTCCGCCGGGGGCCCGGGAGCCGGGCGGGCCGGGGGCGAGCTCGCCGCGGGCCACCCGGTCGTCCGCGCGGCCGATGAGCCAGTCGCGGCTGGGGACGACGAGTCCCGCCGGGGTGAAGGCGATCTTGCGGAGTTCGGCGTGGCTGCCGGAGTCCTTGCGCCAGAGCCCGCTGACGATGTCGACGGCCTCCTCGGGGGTCGCCGCGAACTCCAGGCCCGCGTAAACCGGCGCGCAGGCGTCGAGACCGAGGTCCTGCGCGGAGAGCCGGCGGCCGAGGCGCCGGGTGAAGACCTCGGCGATGAGGGCGGGGGTGGTGCCGCGCGGCTGCTGGCCCCGGAGCCAGCGGGTCACGGAGGTCTTGTCGTACCGCAGGTCGAGGCCGTGCTCCAGACCGAGCTGGTCCACTCGTCTGGCGAGGCCCGCATTGGAGAACCCGGCTTCGGCGATGAGCGCGGCGAGCTGGCGGTTCGGGATGCGCTGCGGTGGTCGTTCCGTCATCAGCTGTGCGGTCTCCTGCCTTCCGGGCCCAGGTGCAGCCCGTTCGGACCCTCATGGAACGGCGCGAATTTAGCGGTCCTCACGGCCCGTACCGCCACCTTCGCCCCACATTCATCCGATCGTGTGAGGATTGACGGCGTCGCTGACGTAGCCGCCACGGTCCATCTGACGGAGGGCGCGACCCGGCACCGCCCGTAGGGCGGCTCCCCGGGGACGTCCGCGCACTCGCCCCCGGCACCCCCGTACAGGTGTGCGTGGCGTCGCCGTACAGTGGCATGGGCGCGAATGACGCATGGTGCCTCGCCGGCCCGGGATGATCCCCGGAACCCGGCCGCGGCACCCAGGAGGAGGCATGGCCGTGAGTGAGCTGCGATTCGTCCGCCTTGGATTCGGCGCTGATGCCGTCGACTACCAGGTGGCCTGGGACAAGCAGCGCGAAGTGCACGCCGCACGGTTCGCCGACGAGACCGCCGACACCTGTCTGCTGCTCGAACACCCGCCGGTCTACACCGCCGGCCGGCGCACGGCGGAGAGCGAGCGACCGCTGGACGGCACGCCCGTCGTGGACGTGGACCGCGGCGGCAAGATCACCTGGCACGGCCCCGGCCAGCTCGTCGGGTACCCGATCATGAAGCTGCCCCGGCCGGTGGACGTCGTCGCACACGTCCGCCGCCTGGAGGAGGCCCTGATCCGTACGGCCGCGGAGTTCGGCGTGGAGACGAGCCGGGTCGAGGGGCGCAGCGGCGTCTGGGTCCTGGGCGACCCGGTGGAGCAGCGACCGTCGCTCGGCGGGCTCTCCCTCGACTTCGACCCCCGGCTCACCGACGAGGAGTTCGACCCCCGGCTGAACGGCCCCGAGTACGCCCCGTCCAACGCCGGCCAGCGCCGCGAGGACCGCAAGCTCGCCGCCATCGGCATCCGGGTCGCCAAGGGCGTCACCATGCACGGCTTCGCCCTCAACGTGAACCCGGACAACGCGTGGTTCGACCGGATCATCCCCTGTGGCATCCGCGACGCGGGTGTGACCTCGCTCGCCAACGAACTGGGCCGGGACCTCACGATCGAGGAGGTGCTCCCGGTCGTGGAGCGCCATCTGCGGGAGGTCCTGGAGCAGGCGGATCCCAAGCCGCGCGTGATCGAGCGCCCGGTGGAGCCGGAGCCGGCCTCCGCCTGAGGGGCGGCTTGAGGAATGCGGGGCTCTGGCCACAGGTTGGCCAGAGGTAAGGCATGGGAAGCAACGGGCGTACCCTGGTGTGCGCCGAAGAATCGAAGCTACAGGAGCCGATGTGTCCGCAGTCGCACCCGACGGACGCAAGATGCTGCGCCTGGAGGTCCGGAACGCCCAGACCCCCATCGAGCGCAAGCCCGAGTGGATCAAGACCCGCGCGAAGATGGGTCCGGAGTACACGAAGATGCAGAGCCTCGTGAAGAGCGAGGGCCTGCACACGGTCTGCCAGGAGGCGGGCTGCCCCAACATCTTCGAGTGCTGGGAGGACCGCGAGGCGACCTTCCTCATCGGCGGCGACCAGTGCACCCGGCGCTGCGACTTCTGCCAGATCGACACGGGCAAGCCCGAGGCGCTGGACCGTGACGAGCCGCGCCGCGTGGGCGAGTCGGTCGTCACGATGGATCTGAACTACGCCACGATCACGGGCGTCGCGCGCGACGACCTGGAGGACGGCGGCGCCTGGCTGTACGCGGAGACCGTGCGCCAGATCCACCAGCAGACGGCGGAGCGCGCGGACGGCCGTACGAAGGTCGAGCTGCTCGCCCCCGACTTCAACGCGGTGCCGGAGCTCCTGGAGGAGGTCTTCGCCTCCCGTCCCGAGGTCTTCGCGCACAACGTCGAGACGGTGCCGCGGATCTTCAAGCGGATCCGTCCCGGCTTCCGCTACGAGCGCTCGCTCGACGTCATCACGCGGGCGCGAGACTACGGTCTGGTCACGAAGTCCAACCTGATCCTCGGCATGGGCGAGACCCGCGAGGAGATCAGCGAGGCGCTCCAGCAGCTGCACGACGCGGGCTGCGAGCTCATCACGATCACGCAGTACCTGCGCCCCTCGGTCCGGCACCACCCCGTCGAGCGCTGGGTGAAGCCGCAGGAGTTCGTGGAGCTCAAGGAGGAGGCCGACGAGATCGGTTTCTCCGGTGTGATGTCGGGCCCGCTGGTCCGTTCGTCGTACCGGGCGGGGCGCCTCTTCCAGCAGGCGATCGAAAGGCGCGGCGCGGTGGACAACGCCACTCAGGCCGTGTGAATCGGAGCACAAGTGGTTACCGGCCGGTAATGGCCGGATTCGACGCGGCCCGTACGGCCCCGCAGCTCAGCGGGGACGTACGGGCCGCGTCGGTGTGTCCACCGCCCCACACCTGGCCGCATCAACGTTTCATCAGTGTTTGACCACCGGGTCACGCCCTGGTAACACCAATCTGTGAGCCTGGTTTCACTCACCGCACTCACCACTCGCATCCCCCCACCTCGTCTCATCCGCAATCGAGAGAGGACCCCGACATGCCGGCCGCATCGACGCACGTCCGCGTCACCGCGATCCCGTCCGTCACCGACGCCCTGAAGGCCATGGAGGCCCTGCTGCTCGGCGCCGGGCAGCGCACCGCCCGGCGTAACGCCTGGACCTCCGTCCTGGAGGACCGCCGCCACGCCAAGGACCGGGTCGAGGCCCAGCATGTGATGGAGGCCGCGTCCGGCCGCGCTTCGCGGGCCACGTAAACTTCAGGACATGGCGAGGAAGGCAAACACTGGCAGCGCTGACGCTGCGAACCCCGGGCGACTGAAGCAGATCGCCCTCACGTACCAGATGACCCGGAAGGCCGACCCGAAGGTCGGTCTGGTCGTCGCGGGCGTGGGCATCGGCGTACTCGGTGTCCTCCTCGCGATCGGCTTCCTCATCGGTCATCCGGTCTACCTGGGCATCCTGGGCTTCGTCCTGGCGCTCCTGGCGGCGGCCATCGTGTTCGGACGGCGCGCCGAGCGCGCGGCCTTCGGACAGATGGAGGGCCAGCCCGGCGCGGCGGCGGCGGTGCTCCAGAACGTCGGACGCGGCTGGACGACGACCCCTGCGGTCGCGATGAACCGCAGCCAGGACGTCGTGCACCGCGCGGTCGGCAAGGCGGGCATCGTGCTGGTGGCGGAGGGCAACCCGAACCGGGTGAAGACTCTGCTGGCGGCCGAGAAGAAGCGCATGAACCGCGTCGTGGTGGACGTGCCGGTGCACGACATCATCGTCGGCGACGGCGAGGGCCAGGTGCCCCTGAAGAAGGTCCGTACGACCATGCTCAAGCTGCCCCGCGTGCTCACCGGCCCGCAGGTCACCGCGGCCAACGACCGGCTGCGCGCGATGGGCGACCTGATGAGCAACATGCCGCTGCCGAAGGGTCCGATGCCGAAGGGCATGCGGATGCCGCGCGGCGGAAAGATGCGCTGACGCGCCCCGACCCCGTACGAGAGAAGGGCCCCGGACCACACGGTCCGGGGCCCTTCTCGTGTCCCTGAGGGCTCAGATGCGGACCTGGACGGCGCCGGAGAGGCGGTCGTGGAGGCCGCGGCCGTCGCGGTCCCAGATGAGGGCCGGGATGGCGAGGCAGACGAGCACGGAGCGGATCGCCACGCGCGGGAGGCTCAGCCGTCCCCCGTTCGCCGAGACGACCCGCAGGCCGAAGAGGCGCTTGCCGGGCGTGGAGCCGATCGTGCCGACGGTCAGCACGCTCACGACGAGCAGCAGGACCAGGGCCCAGTTGCCGGTGGCCTGGTTGTAGCCGTCGGTGATCAGGCCGTATGCGATCAGGAGGCAGAGGGCCCAGTCGACGGCGAGGGCGCCGAGCCGGCGGCCCGGGCGGGCGATCGAGCCGGGCCCCTCCTCGGGCAGTCCCAGCTGCTGACCCCGGTAGCCGAAGTCCACGCCTGCTTGCTCCGCCGCGGCACGGGGGCCGGAGAGCCACGATCCGAGTGCTTGCCTGTTGTCCACCCGACCACGGTACTGCGCCCGTTTTCGATCACTTCCGGCCGGGTCGGCCCCGGCACGCCTCGGCACGCCGCACACCCGCTCCGGTTAACTTCGACGAAACAAATGGGTCATGCTTGAGAAATCCCGTCTGCCTATGGTCGGGTCCAGCGTGTGCCACCGCACTGGCCGCACGACCGAGCTGCAACCCCGCCCCTCCCCGGGCCGGGAGTAGGAGGAGTTGGATGTCCGAGAAGCACGGGTTCCAGAACGCCGACGAGGTCAACAAGTTCATCAAGGACAACGACGTCAAGATGGTCGACGTCCGGTTCTGCGACCTTCCGGGCGTGATGCAGCACTTCACGATCCCGGCGACGGCCTTCGACCCGGCGGAGGAGCTCGCCTTCGACGGCTCGTCGATCCGCGGCTTCCAGGCGATCCACGAGTCCGACATGGCGCTCCGCGCCGACCTGTCGACGGCCCGCGTGGACCCCTTCCGCCGCGACAAGACGCTGAACATCAACTTCTTCATCCACGACCCGATCACGGGCGAGCAGTACAGCCGTGACCCGCGGAACATCGCGAAGAAGGCCGAGGCGTACCTCGCCTCCACCGGCATCGCCGACACCGCCTACTTCGGCCCCGAGGCGGAGTTCTACGTCTTCGACTCGGTGCGCTTCGAGACCTCGGCGAACCAGGGCTTCTACCACATCGACTCCGAGGCCGGCGCCTGGAACACCGGTTCGGAGGAGAACAACCGCGGCTACAAGGTCCGCTACAAGGGCGGCTACTTCCCCGCCCCGCCGGTCGACCACTTCGCCGACCTGCGCTCCGAGATCTCCCTGGAGCTGGAGAACGTCGGCCTCCAGGTCGAGCGCCAGCACCACGAGGTCGGCACCGCCGGCCAGGCCGAGATCAACTACAAGTTCAACACGCTGCTCGCCGCGGCCGACGACCTGATGCTCTTCAAGTACATCGTGAAGAACGTCGCCTGGCGCAACGGCAAGACCGCGACCTTCATGCCGAAGCCGATCTTCGGCGACAACGGCTCGGGCATGCACGTCCACCAGTCGCTGTGGGCGAACGGCGACCCGCTGTTCTACGACGAGACGGGCTACGCGGGCCTCTCGGACACCGCCCGCTACTACATCGGCGGCATCCTCAAGCACGCCCCGTCGCTGCTCGCCTTCACCAACCCGACGGTGAACTCGTACCACCGCCTGGTCCCGGGCTTCGAGGCGCCGGTGAACATGGTGTACTCGCAGCGCAACCGCTCCGCCGCCATGCGCATCCCGATCACGGGCTCGAACCCGAAGGCCAAGCGCGTCGAGTTCCGCGCGCCGGACCCGTCCTCGAACCCGTACCTCGCCTTCTCGGCGCTGCTCCTCGCGGGCCTCGACGGCGTCAAGAACAAGATCGAGCCGGCGGAGCCGATCGACAAGGACCTGTACGAGCTCGCTCCCGAGGAGCACGCCAACGTCCAGCAGGTCCCGACCAACCTGGAGGCCGTGCTCCACGCCCTCGAGGACGACAACGAGTACCTCCAGGCCGGTGGCGTCTTCACCTCCGACCTGATCGAGACCTGGATCGACTACAAGCGCACGCACGAGATCGCCCCGATCCAGCTGCGCCCGCACCCGCACGAGTTCGAGCTCTACTTCGACCTCTAAGCCGGACGCGCCTCACGAACGAAGGCCGCCGCACCCGGAATCCCGGGTGCGGCGGCCTTCGCCGTTCCCCGACGCTCCCTACGGGGTCAGCGGCCGTAGCGGATGAGGGCGCGGACCATGCGGCAGGTGGTGTCGGAGGGCGGGTGGATGCCGATGTCGGCCGCCGTCGTGCGTATCGTCGCGTTCGTGGCCTTCGACGGGACGTAGACGCCGGCGTCGAGGAGGGCGATCGCGAGACGCATGGCCTTCAGGCGGCGGTTGTGCGTCACGTACCACTCGCGGGGGCGGCCCGCCGGGAGCGGCTTCCTCTGGAGGGGCTTCCAGGGTTCGAGGGACGGTGTCCGGATCACGGCCAGAGCCATGGGCTACCTCCTGGCGAACGATGGGGTGCGGGCCCTCCCCGGGACCCTCACCTTCACCCCTTATTTTAGTGGCCCCCACTGACAATCGCCCCTGGCCAGACAGGGTTTGGGGGGTGGTGGAGGGAGGTCTGGGGGGTACCGTGGGGGGCATGGAGATCTGGATCAATCCCGCCTGTTCCAAGTGCCGCAGCGCCCTCACCCTCCTCGACGCGGAGGGCGCCGAGTACACCGTGCGGCGCTACCTGGAGGACGTGCCCTCGCCCGAGGAGATCCGGCAGGTGCTCGACCGGCTCGGGCTCGAACCGTGGGACATCACGCGGACGCAGGAGGCCGTCGCCAAGGAGCTCGGGGTCAAGGAGTGGCCCCGGGACGCGGCGAACCGGGACCGGTGGATCGAGGCGCTCGCCGGGCACCCCAAGCTGATCCAGCGGCCGATCATCACGGCGGAGGACGGCACGGCCGTCGTGGCCCGGTCGGAGGAGGCCGTGCGGGACGCCCTGTCCCGTTGAGCCGTCGGTGAGGTGAGCGGGAAACGGGCACAGGGGGGAGTGCGGTGAGCGGGACGGTGGACGGAGGGCCCGGCGGGCTCGGGGTCGATCTGCATCTGGAGCTCGGTGAGGGCGGCAGTCGGCGGGCCCTGCTCATCGGGGCGCTGCGCGAGGCCGTACGGGGCGGCCGCCTCGCGCCCGGGACGCTGCTGCCGCCGTACCGGTCGCTCGCCGCCGACCTCGGGATCGCCCGGAACACCGTCGCCGACGCCTACGCCGAGCTGGTCGCCGAGGGCTGGCTGACCTCCCGCCAGGGTTCCGGGACGCGGGTGGCCGAGCGGGTCCTCGCGCCCGCCCCGGGACCGCCGCGGCCCGCCGCGCCGGCGGCCCTCCCGTACGACCTCGTCCAGGGCAAGCCGGACCCCGGCGCCTTCCCGCGCGCGGCCTGGCTGGCGGCCGCCCGGAAGGCGCTGACCGCGGCGCCCCACGAGGCCTTCGGCGTCGGGGACCCGCGCGGCCGGGTCGAACTGCGCGTCGCGCTCGCCGCGTACCTCGCACGGGTCCGGGGCGTACGGACCACCCCGGACCGGATCGTGGTCTGCTCCGGCACCGCGCACGCCCTGCGGCTCCTCGCGCGCGTGCCCCTGGCGACCCACGCCCGCGAGAAACCCGCCCGGCAGACGGCCGGCCACAAGGCTCCTCCCCGGCCCTGGGCCGTCGAGGCCTACGGACTCCCCTACCACCAGGGGCTGCTGGGCGAGGAGGGCATCCACACGCTGCCGCTGGCCGTCGACGAGGACGGTGCCCGCATCGAGGAGATCCCCCCGGAGGCGGGCACCATCCTGCTCACCCCCGCCCACCAGTTCCCCACCGGCGGGCCGCTCCACCCCGAACGCCGGGCCGGCGTCATGGAGTGGGCGCGGCGCTCCGGCGGGCTCGTCGTGGAGGACGACTACGACGGCGAGTTCCGCTACGACCGGCGGCCGGTGGGCGCCGTCCAGGGCCTCGACCCCGACCGGACCGTCCTCCTCGGCTCCGTCAGCAAGAGCCTCTCCCCCGCGCTGCGGATCGGCTGGATGTGCCTGCCGGAAGCCCTCGTCGACGGTGTCGTCGAGGCGAAGGGGCAGCGCGAACCGCACACGTCGGCGACGGAGCAGCTCACGCTCGCGGAGTTCGTCGAGTCCGGCGCGTACGACCGGCACGTCCGGCGGATGCGGCAGCGCCACCGCGTGCGCCGCGACCGGCTGACGTCGGCGCTCGCGGAGCGCGTGCCGGGGGTACGGGTGACGGGGCTCGCCGCCGGCCTGCACGCCGTCGTGGAGCTGCCTCCGGGGACGGAGCGGTCGGCCGTCGACACGGCGGCCCGGCACGGGGTCGCCGTGGAGGGCCTGTCGGCGTACCGGCACCCGGCTGCGCGGGGACGGATCCTCCCCGACGGTCTCGTCGTCGGCTACGCCACGCCGCCGGAGCGGCTGTACGGCCCGGCCCTCGACGCCCTGTGTCAGGCCTTGTCCGCCGCGCTCTGAGCGGCGAGCCGCTCCGCCTCGGTCAGGATCTCGGTCAGGCGCAGGCCGAAGCGGGCGTCGCACGGGTGCGGCTCCCCGGTGCGGGCCGCAGTGATCAGGGCGTCCACGGCCGTGCCGAAGGCCTCCACCGCGCCGTCCCAGCGGGGCAGTTCGGCCCGGCCCCCGGTGCCGTACAGGGCGAGCGACACTTCCGCCGCCTCCAGTGGGGCGCTGAGCGTCAGCGTGGCCGTGCTGCCGGCGCCCGAGCTGTGGCGCAGGACCAGGTGGTGGGTGTCCGCCGGGCCGGGCACGGCCGTGATCGCGGTGACGTCGCCGAGGACCGGCAGGTAGACGGAGAGGACGTGCGGGCCGACGTCCCACAGTCCGCCCTTCTCCCGCCGCCAGGGCGAGGCCGCGTACGCGCTGCTGGAACCGGGGCCGTAGAGCGAGCCCAGCCAGTGCGCCTCGCCCAGGAACCAGCCGCCCGCCGCCGTCCGCTCCTCGATCCAGCGGGCCGTCGTCTCCGCGAACCGCAGCGTGCAGAAGACCACGGAGGCGACTCCGGCCTTCTCGACCGCCTCGGCGACCTCGCGGGCTCCCGCGACCGTCGTGGCGACCGGCTTGTCGAGCAGGACGTGGCAGCCGGCCTCCGCCGCCCGCACCGCCAACGGGGCCTGGACGTCCGGCGGGAGCGCGAGGGCGACGGCGTCGCTCGCCGCGAAGAGGGCGTCCACGTCGTCGTACGCGCGCGTGCCGGACGCGGCGGCGAGCGCCTCCGCCGCCTCCGGGCGTCTGCCCCACACCCCGCTGAACTCGACGCCCTGATGCCCGGCGAGCGCGGGCGCGTGCGTGCGGGCGGCCCAGGGGCCGGTGCCGAGGAGTCCGATGCGGGGCTTCGCGCCCGGGAGCTTCGCCATGCCCCCAGTCTGCCCGGTGCCTCTGACATGGGGGGCTCCCGGGCGGGGATCCCCGGGGCTCCGTAATCCGCTGGCGGGCCTCCCCCTCCCCGGTGTTAGCGTTTCTCCGCCGGCCGCGGGACTTCGGTGCGACTTCCGAAACCTGCCTGTCAACTTGACCCGCCCCTAGCGGGCCGGGCTTGGAGATAGCGCCCAACCGGCTGCTGGGTTGGCTCCTCCGTCCAGACACCCCTATGGGATGGCAGGGGCGCGTGACTCACGCCCCGCGGTCCACGCGGTCTCGCCTTTGCGGCGGATGTTGTGGGACGCGTTGTCGTCCGCGTGCGTCAGGGCCCCGCAGGACCGGCACGCGAACGTCGCTTGATCGACCCGGTTCTTCCGGTCGATGTAGCCGCATTCGGAGCACTGCTGGCTGGTGTAGGCCGGATCGACGTACACCAGCGGCACCCCGGCCCGCCTGGCCTTGTACTCGACGAAGGCGGCGAGCTGGTGGAAGCCCCACGAATGCAGAGAGGTCCGCTGGTCCTTGCGGAGCCGTACCCGGCTGCGGATGCCCGTGAGGTCTTCCAGGGCGATACCGGAGCCGGTGCGTTCAGCGGTGGTGACGATGGTCTTCGAGACGACGTGGTTGACGTCGGCGGTGTGTCGGGCTTCCTTGCGGGAGCGCTTCTTAAGGAGGCGCTTCGCCGACTTGGTGCCCTTGGCCTGGAGCTTCTTCCGCAGGGCGAGCTGCCGTTTCCGGTAGCGGTTCAGGCCGCGCCCGGCAACCCGGTAGCCGGTGGACGTGGTGGCGATGTTGACGATGCCGAGATCGACGCCGATGAACCCGCTGGGCTCGTACTGGTCGGCCTCGGGGATGTCGCAGACGGCGGCTAGGTAGAACACGCCGTCGCGTTCGACCAGGTCGGACTCGCCCTTTCGGTGCTCGCGGAGCATCTTCAGCGCGTCCGGGGAGCAGACGAAGCGGACGCTCCTGAGCCGCCCGGCCGTCGTCCAGATCGACACCGTCCCGGCGTCGTACTGCCAGGACAGGCACCGGTCGTCGTACGGCTGCGCGGCCTCGGGCCGGAAGGTGATCGGCTTCGACTCCGCCTTGACCCTGCGCTTCGAACCGGGCCTGCCCAGGTTCCCGGCGCGGATGTTCGCTTTCAGCGCCGTGTAGGCGTCCCGGGTCTTCTTGATGACGTGCTGGGCGACCTGCGCACCCAGCCCGCGCGCCTTCAACTCGGTGTAGGTGTGCCTGCGCAGCTCGTGCTCACGCGGGACACCGCGCTCGAACGCCACTCCGGACACCCAGCAGGCGGCCTCGTTGACCGTACGCAGGGTGGAGCACAGCGCGGCGGCCTGGTCGGCCTCCGGCAGCAGCTTCACCCGCACCACGATCTTCACACGAGTGACTGTATCACTACCCTGCGTCACCATGAGGTAAGTCGCACCCCTATCCGCCGGGGCTCGCGGGCGAGGTGCTGCGGGTGTGGCGCTCGCGGCTCGATCCGGAGCGCCGGACGAGCGTCGTCCATCTCAACCCCGTATACGACGCCGAGGGCTTCGACGTGCGCCGGCTGGCGCCGAGCGTGCCGACGGCGGGGATCCGGGACGCGGAGGATCTGGCGGCCCTGGTGGAGATCGCGCAGTTCGCGGAGGGGCGGACGGGCTTCGCGGAGCTGCGGGCCTATCTGGACCGGCGCGTGGAGCTGTTCCTGAAGGGGGCCGGGGGATGACGCGGATCGATCTGACCGGGCTCGACGTCCGGCCGGCTCAGGTGTGGGGCGGGGTGCGGATCGTGCCGCTGGTGCGGGCCGAGCCGGTGCCCGGGCTGCGGCTGCGCCGGGAGGTGTACGAGGGCTCGGGGCTCGGCGCGGTGGACCTCGGCGACCGGACGACCTATACGTCGTACGTCCCGCACGGCTTCGTCGCCGACTGGTCGGCGCCCGGGGCGGAGGCGGGTGCCGGGGCGGAGTCCGCCGTGTACGGGACGCTGCTCGGCGGCGAGGGCGCGCCGGACTCCTGCGTGCCCGTGCGCCGCCTGCACCGGCTGGCCAAGCGGCGGCCGGCCGAGCGGCGGCTGCGCTTCCTGCCGCTCCACCTCGCGCTTGAGGGGTATCTCGCGCTGCACTTCGGCGGGCCGTCCGTGGTCTGGGACGACTGGTCCCGCAAGGCCCTCGCGCACGGCCTCTCGCCGCGCGCGGAGGCGGCGTACGCGGGCTGGTCGGTGCCGGGGCTGGCGGAGGCGCTGCGGATCTTCGAGCTCCATCCGGGCCAGTGCGGGATGCTGCTGTACGTGGCCGACGCCCTGGCCGCGGCCTTCGTGGTCCCGCACCAGGACGACTAGCGCGTGCTGCACCCGACGCTCGTGGAGGACCTGTACGGCGAGCTGGTCCACCAGTACGCGTACTTCGGCGGGCCGGTGCCGGAGTTCACGGCGCGGATCCGGGACGGCGCCGGCGGCATCCGGAACCTCGCGGACCTGCGGGCCGCGGCCCACGGGCAGGAGCGGGCCTGGGTCGAGGCGCACGACGGGCTGATGGCGCGGGACCTCCTGGAGACCTCGTACGCCTTCGAGCGGGTCTACCGGATGGGGGACTTCGACCTGCACCGTTTCCTGCCGCCGTTCCAGCGGGACGGCCGGGAGCAGCACATCGGCGAACTGATCACCGACCACAAGGGGCGGGCGGCCTATCTGAAGACCTTCCGGCTCTCCGACAAGCAGATCCGGAAGGGGCACCTGCTGCGGACGCTCGCGGGCCGCGACTGGCACCTGGAGCGGACGGCGGAGGCCCTGGGCACCTCGTACGCGGAGGTGGTGCGGCGGATCGAGGCGGCGGGGCTCGGCGGGCTGCTCGACTCGCACGTCGTCGCACGGCGGACGAGGGAAAAAGAGGAAGGCTGAGTAACACGGGGTTCACAAACGGGCAACCGACGGGAAATCCCGTGTTGCGAAGCTGCGACCGGACACAGACACCGCAGCTTCTCGCAGCGCCGCGAGCCGCCGCGCACCCGCAGCAGCACGCCCAAAGGATGAGGCCCGTGACCTTCAAGGCTGAGTACATCTGGATCGACGGCACCGAGCCGACCGCGAAGCTTCGTTCCAAGACGAAGATAATCGTGAGCGGGGGCGCCGCGCTCGACGAGCTGCCGATCTGGGGCTTCGACGGTTCCAGCACGAACCAGGCCAAGGGCCACGCCTCGGACCGCGTCCTCAAGCCGGTCTTCGTCTGCCCGGACCCGATCCGCGGCGGCGACGACATCCTGGTGCTGTGCGAGGTCCTCAACACGGACATGACGCCGCACGAGTCCAACACGCGTGCCGCGCTCGCCGAGGTCGCCGCCAAGTACGCCGCCCAGGAGCCGATCTTCGGCATCGAGCAGGAGTACACCTTCTTCGACGGCGAGCGTCCGCTCGGCTTCCCGGTCGGCGGCTTCCCGGCCCCGCAGGGCGGCTACTACTGCGGTGTCGGCGCCGACGAGATCTTCGGCCGTGACATCGTCGAGGCGCACCTGGAGAACTGCCTCGCCGCGGGTCTGGGCATCTCCGGCATCAACGCCGAGGTCATGCCGGGCCAGTGGGAGTTCCAGGTCGGTCCGCTCGCCCCCCTCGTGGTCTCGGACCAGCTGTGGGTGGCCCGCTGGCTGCTGTACCGCACGGCCGAGGACTTCAAGGTCTCCGCGACCCTGGACCCGAAGCCGGTGAAGGGCGACTGGAACGGCGCGGGCGCGCACACCAACTTCTCCACCAAGGCGATGCGCGAGGGCTACGACGCGATCATCACCGCCGCCGAGTCCCTCGGCGAGGGCTCGAAGCCGCTCGACCACGTCAAGAACTACGGCGCCGGCATCGACGACCGCCTGACGGGTCTGCACGAGACCGCCCCGTGGGACAAGTACTCCTACGGCGTCTCGGACCGCGGCGCCTCGGTCCGCATCCCGTGGCAGGTCGAGCAGGACCAGAAGGGCTACATCGAGGACCGCCGTCCGAACGCGAACGTGGACCCGTACGTGGTGACCCGCCTGCTGGTGGACACCTGCTGCGAGGCCCTGGAGAAGGTCGGCCAGGTCTGATCCGTCCGGTCCCCGTCCCGGGCCGCACGCGCTGTTCCGGAGAGGCGCCCACCGTTTCGTACGGTGGGCGCCTCTTCCGTCATGTGGGATGGATGACACGGGGTTTGGCCGGGGAATGACTCGTCGGAGGCATTCCCTTCTGGTCTAATAGGGATATGGCCACGATGAGGAACGACGCAGCGACAGGTCGCCACGACCTCGAGCCGTTCTGGCCGTCCCGGCAGCACGACGACTTCGACCGAGTCTGTTGCCGCGCGAGGAACGCGTCGGCCCTCTAAAGCCCCGATCGGTACGGTCCGATCCCGGCCTTCGGCCGACGCGCACGACGAATGACGCACGACGCCTGTCCGTTCGTTTCTCCGCGCGAAAGAGCTGACCCGCCATGGCCCACATCCAGAGTGCTCCTCTCACCGCCGTCCGTCCCGGGCGGCACCGGCTCCGCGCCGTCGACCCCAACGAGGTCGTCGGTCTCCCCCCGGTCGCGCCGCTCTCGGCGCTCTCCCAGCTCTCCCAGGTCGCGGACCTGCTGCCGCCCGGCGCCACGCTGCTGCCCGCGCCGCAGCACGCGCTGCCGGCGCTGCCGGGCCGCCCGCCGATGGTCGGGTACCTCGTGCTCGTACCGGCCGACCAGCAGCCGCAGGTGCCCGTGGCCGCCCCCGCCCCCGCGCCGCCCGTGGCGGCGGAGGAGCAGGGTCCGGTGGCCATCGACGGGGTCCGGCGGATCGCCGTCGTGGACGGGGAGGAGCTCGACCTGACATATCTGGAGTTCGAGCTCCTCGCCCATCTGGTGGCGCACCCCCACCGGGTCCACACCCGCGACCAGTTGGTCACGACGGTGTGGGGGTACGGGCACGTCGGCGACGGTCGTACGGTCGACGTGCACGTGGCCCGGCTGCGCCGGAAGCTGGGCGCCGAGCACCGCCACACGATCCAGACCGTGCGGCGGGTCGGCTACAAGTACACGCCCTGATCCCCGGGTTGATCAGGTGGTCCGGGTGGACCTCGCCTTCAGCTTCGCCACGAGGGCGAGGGTGAGGTCCACCGCCAGGAACAGCAGCAGGCTGAGGCCGAGCATCGGGACGAACCAGCCGACCACGGCCGTGACCGCCGCGAGCGGCAGCAGCATCGTGACCGGGACCTTGCGCCAGGCCCCGCGCGCCACCGGACGGCCCGGGCGGCGCTGCCACCACATGCGGTAGCCCCAGAGGATCAGCAGGATCAGGGAGAGCGCGAGGGCCGCGAGCGCCAGCTGGTTGAACAGGCCGAGGAACACGCCGGTGTGCGCGTCGATGCCGATCCGGGTCAGCTTGGCGAGGAGCGGGTAGTCGGCGAACGCGAGGCGGTCGATGACCGTGCCGTCCGCCGGGTTCACGGCCGCCGAGTCCAGCTCCAGCGGGAACTGCGTGTCGGTCTCCTTGACCACGTACCCCTTGCCCTCGGCGGGCAGGACGACCGAGATCCGCGGGCTGTCGATGCCGGCCGCGCGGGCCGCCTCGACCGCCTTGTCGAGACCGATGTCCGGGCCCTGGGCGGTGGTGCCGCCCTGCTGGTGACCGCCGCCGTGGCCCTCGTGCTCCGAGCCGGCGCCGGCGCCGCCGTCGAGCGTCGCGGTGAGCGTGGGGGTCGCGCCGCCGAGACCGTCCTGCACGGTGCCGATGTTCTCGCCCGCGTACCGCGACCAGGTCAGACCCGTCGCGGAGAGCAGGACGAGTCCGGTCACGGCCCACAGACCGACCGAGCCGTGCCAGGAGAGCGTGCGGCGGCGGGACTTCGGGCCGCCCTCGGGGACGAAGAGCGCGCGGCGGTTCTTCCTGCGGCGGCCGAGCCAGAGCAGCAGCCCGCCGAGCGCGATCACCCACAGCCAGCTCGCGGCCAGCTCGCTGTAGTTGCGGCCGAGCTCGCCGAGGTGCAGGTCGGCGTGGAGACCGTCGATCCAGGTGCGCAGCGGGAGGGCGCCGGAGCTGCCGAAGCTGGGCAGCTGTCCGCGGACGTCCCCGGTGTACGGGTCGACGAAGACGGCGAGCGAGGTGCCCTCGGGGACGTCCGGGTCGGCCATCAGGACGCGGGTGGTGGCGTCCGGTTCGGCGCCGGGCCAGACGGCGGTGACGGTGCCGTTCGGGTTGACCTTGCGGGCGATGTTCACCTGCTGCGAGAGCGGCAGGGTGGTGTCGCCGACGGGGACCTCCAGCTCGTGCGCGTAGATCACCTTCTCGGCCTGGAAGGAGAGCGCGTAGAGCAGGCCGCTGGCGGCGGCGACGAGGAGGAACGGGGCGATGAGGACGCCCGCGTAGAAGTGGAGGCGCAGGACGAGGGGGCGCAGGGCGCTCCAGGTGCCGGTTCTGCGCGGAGCGGTGGTTTCGGATATCTCCGACGGCGGTGCCTCGGTGGTTTCCGGGCGCGCGGGATCGTCGATGGTCATGGCTGACCGTCCTTGGAGTCGGTGTGGACAACGGGAGGAGACCCCCGGTGTCAGACGTGTGCTCCGAGGGCCGTGGCGCGGGGTACGGACGGCCGGGGCGGCCCGCGCCGGGAGACGGTGTGCGCGAGGACGACGGTGTGGGGACGGTGGGCGTGCCCGCGGGGCCTGCGGACGGGGCCGCGGGGGGCGTCGGGGACGCGGACGCGCGCGAAGAGCAGGCGCAGTGGCGTGAACGCGTAGGCCAGGGCTGCCTCGGCGAGCGTGAAGAACGCGGCTTCGCCGTGGGCCAGCCAGAGGCCGCAGAGGAGGGCGGCGAGGAGGTGGACGGCGAGCATGCCCGGGTCGGAGTCCATGGCCGCACCCGCGCTCATGCCGGCGTCGTGTGCGCCCGTCATGCCCGTCATGCCCGCCATGGGGTGCGCGTGCGCCATGTCCGTCATGGCCGTCGCGTCGCCGGCGGCCTGTGCCGACGGGTGCGAACCGGCCATCGAGAAGAGCAGGTGCAGCGCGCCCTGGAGGACGAGCATCGCGCCCGCGATCGTCGGTGTTCCCCGGCGGCGTCCCGCGGCGGCCCAGGCGGCGATCGCCGTCGCGGCGAAGGCGGCGAGCAGGCCGGACGCCGGAAGCTGGTGCGCAGACATGGACGAATGCCCCACGGCGGCCAAGGTCACGCACACCACCGCGAAAAGTGCGGCTCGCAGGGCGCGCAGAGGCGACCGGGCATCCGTCATCGCCCGCCATGGTGCCATCCCGCCATCCGGCCGGAAAGGCCACCTCCCCCACCGGCGCGTTCCTCCCCCGGCGGAATCCTCCGGGAGCGGAATTCCCTGGCCGCGCCCGCTGTCCCCAGGCACTCTTCGATCATGAAATTGCTGATTCTCGGTGGTACGGAGTTCGTGGGTCGCGCGGTCGTCGAGGCGGCGCTCGACCGGGGCTGGGAGGTGACGGTCTTCCACCGGGGCCGCCACGCGCCTCCGGCCGGAGTCCACTCCCTGCACGGCGACCGCACCACCGGCCCGGAGGGGCTCGCCGCCCTCGCCACCGGCTCCTGGGACGCCGTCGTGGACACCTGGTCGGGCGCGCCGTCGGCGGTCCGGGACGCGGCCCGGCTGCTCGCCGACCGGGTCGGGCGGTACGCGTACGTGTCGAGCCGCTCCGTCTACTCCTGGCCGCCGGCCGCCGGGCTCGGGGAGGACGGCCCGCTGGTGGAGGGCTCGCCGGACGACGGGGACGTGCCGTACGCGGAGGCCAAGCGGGGCGGCGAGCTCGCCGCGACGGCCGCCTTCGGGGCGGAGCGGACGCTGCACGTCCGCGCGGGCCTCATCATCGGCCCGTACGAGAACATCGGCCGGCTCCCCTGGTGGCTGGGCCGGATCGCCCGGGGCGGGACGGTCCTGGCGCCCGGGCCGCGCACGCTCCCCCTCCAGTACGTCGACGCCCGCGACCTCGCCGCATGGACGCTCGACGCGGTGGCGGCCGGGCTCTCGGGGCCGTACAACCTCGTCTCGCCGCCCGGGCACACGACCATGGGCGAGCTGCTCGACGCGTGCGTACGGGCCACGGGCGCGGACGTCGAGCTGCGCTGGGCGGAGCCGGAGGCGCTCCTCGCCGCCGGGATCGAGCCCTGGTCGGAGCTGCCCGTGTGGCTGCCGCCGGGCGAGATGTACGACGCGATGCACACCGCCGACGTCTCCCGTGCGGTCGCGGCCGGGCTGCGCTGCCGGCCGGTCGCGGAGACCGTCGCGGACACCTGGGCGTGGCTGGAAACGCTCGGCGGGGTCGCGCCGCAGCGCCCGGACCGGCCGGAGGTCGGGCTCTCCCCCGAGCGGGAGGCGGAGTTCCTGGCGAAGCACGCCGACGGCGTCGAGGAAAGCTGACGAACTGCCCGTCTTCGGACGATCCACTACGGTCGACAGGAAAGTGGACGAACCGGAGGAGTCGACGCCCATGCCCGCCATCCCCGCTGCCTCCGTCGCCAATCTCCGCGACCTCGGTGGCCTGTCCCTCGGTGACGGGCGCGCCGTCCGGTCCGGCCTCGCCCTCCGCTCCGCGCAGCTCGACCGGCTGGATCCGGCCGAGCCGGCGGTGGCGGAGCTCGGCATCCGTACGGTCGTCGACCTCCGGACGGAGRCCGAGCGCGGCGACCGGCCGGACCGCCTGCCGGCCGGCGCGCGGCTGCTCGTCGCGGACGTGCTCGCCGACCATCTGGCCGTCAGCGGGCTGCCGCCCGCCGCGCGGCTGAAGCTCCTGCTCTCCGACCCGGCGCTCGCCGAGGAGCACCTCGGCGGGGGCCGGGTGCGGGCGGCCTTCGCCCGCACCTACCGCACCTTCGTGTCCGGCGACTCCGCCCGCGCCGCGTACCGCGCCCTGCTGACGGAGCTGGGGACGCCGGGCGCCGGGCCCGTCCTCTTCCACTGCTCGGCCGGCAAGGACCGGACGGGGTGGGCGGCGACCGTCGTCCTGGGGCTGCTGGGCGCGGACGAGAAGACGGTGCGGGACGAGTACCTGTCGGTCAACACGGCGGTACGGCAGGCGTTCGCGCCGATGATCGAGGGGTTCACCGCGCAGGGCGGGGACCCCGAGCTGGCACTCGACCTGATCGGCGTCCTGCCGGAGTACCTGGAGGCGGGGCTCGACGAGGTGGCGGTCCGGCACGGCTCGATGGAGAAGTACGTACGGGAGGGGCTGGGCGTTCCGGACGAGGTGACGGAGCTGATCCGCCGGCGGCTGACGGTGCACGCGGCCTGAGCCGCCGCCGGGGACGCGGCGGGGGCGCCGGGGGCCGGGGGCCGGGGCCGGGGGCCGGGGCCGGGGGCCGGGGCCGGGGGCCGGGGCCGGGGTGACCATCGGAAGAATCGCTCGTTCTGCTGAACGTGAGCACCCAGGATCTCGACCCCTCGCCCGTGGGCCCCGTCGACGTCGAGCAGGCCGAGGCCGCGCTCGTCGAGCGCTATCCGCGCCTCGTGCGCATCGCCTATCTCGTGCTGCCGCCGACGCTCGGCCGCAACCGCCGGGTGCTGACCGCGCACGCGCTCGTCCAGCGTTCGCTGCCGCGCCGCCGGGTGCCGGGCCCGGCGGTCCCGGGCCCCCGGCGCACCGAGGACGCGGTCGATCCCGGCTACGCGTACGTCCGGGGCGAGGTGCTCCGGCAGGCGCTGCTCGCCGGCCGGCCCCTGCGCTGGAACACGCTGCCGCGCCGCGCCCAGCTCCCGCCGCTGCTGCCGCAGGTGTGGGGCCTCCGGGTCTTTCCCCGCGTGGGCGGCGCGGACGAACTCGCCCTGGACCAACGCCTGTCCACCCTCTCGGGCCCCGGCCGAGCGGCCTACGTCCTCCGCGGCCTGGAACGCCAGGGCGACCCGGAGGTCCTCCGCGTCCTGGCAGCGGCGGGCGTCACCGACCCGCAGGCGGCCCTCGCGGAGGCGGACGCGGTCGATGCGGCGGAGGACGAGGCGTTGCCCGCGGCGCCGGGCGTCGGCGGCGATGGGGCGGGGGGCGCGCTGGGCGGGTCGGGGGGTGCGGGTGGGGCCGGGGGCCCCAGCGGGTCTGGGGGCCCCAGCCGGTTTGGGGGCCCCAGCGGGTCCGGGGGCCCCAGCGGGTCCGGCGACCGCGCAGGTAGCGCCTGGCGGCCCGGCGGGCCCGCCTTCCCCGGTGGGGACGGCCGGGCCGCGCGGGTCGGCGAGCAGGCCGGGCCCGGCAGGGGGGCCGGGAGCCCGGGCAAGGCGGGCGAGACAGGGCGGCTCGCGGACACCTGGGCGGGCCGCGAGGACGCCGAACCCGGCTCCGAGGGAGGCGCGCGGGGCGGAGACCCCCGCGCCGACGGCGGCCGACGGGACGGCGAGCAGGCCGGGCCCCGCAGGGCCGGGGGTCCGGGCCACGCGGGCGAGGCCGGGCGGCTCGCGGACGGCCGTGAGGATGCCCTCCCCCGCGCCGGGGGGCGGCCCGGCGCCGACGGCGGCGCCCGGGACGCCGGGCGGACCGGAGGACCCGGCGACGCCCGGGCCGGAGACCCCCGCGGCGGCGAACCCCGCTCCGGTGGGCACCGGGAGGGCGGTCGGGCGCGGCGGAGTGTTCGGGTCAGTGGGGCCGCCTTGCTGGAGTCCGCCGAGTTCGATCCCTGTTCGCTTCAGGCCCGGCCCACCGATCTGCTGCGGCGGAGGCAGCACGTCCGGGCCGGGCTCGTCGCTGTCGCCGCGCTCGTCGTGTGCGGGACGCTGCTCGGGCTGCCCGGGGACGGCTGGGGCAGAAACGGTGCTGCCGCCCCCTCGTACGCCCGTAACCCCGCCGCCGAGGCCGCACTCGACCCCGGGGCCGTGAAGCGTGTGCCGGCCTCCGCCTGGCCGGGGTCCACCCGGCGGGACTTCTCGGTGTGGCCCGCGCGCGGCGGTCTCGCCGGCGACCGGCCGCTGTTGCGGCGGGCGCTCGCCGTGTGGGCGCGGCCCGGGCTGTCCGTGGAGTCGTCGGCGACGCCCGGGACGCCCGTGGGGCCGCCGATGGGGCCGCCTCAGCTGCTGTTCGCGGGGGTCGTGGACGGGGTGCGGGTCGTGCTCTTCCACGACGGGCTGCGGGCCGTGCGGTACGCGGAGCCGGTGGCGGGGACCGCGGCCGCCGCGCTGGACTTCGCGCGGACGGACGGGGCCGACGCCGTCGGTTCGGCCGCGCTCGTCGTCTCCCGGGCCTCGGGCAACGTCCGCTATCTGACGGCCCCTTGGGTGCGGGAGACGGCCGTACGGGACCTGCTCGCGCCCGCGAAGGCGCCGTGGCCGCTGGCCCGGGACGCGGACGGGGTGACGGAGCCGGTGCCGAGTCCCGCGCAGGCGAAGGAGTGCGAGCGCTGGAACTCCCTCCAGGTGCGGGAGGGTTCGGGCACGCGGCTCCTCACCGACCTGGGCGAGCTGGCGCCCGCCCGGCTCCTGTGGGGCCCGCCGGACGCGCCGGCGGACGTGACGGCGAAGGAGGCGCGCGAGGCGTGGGCGCGGACGGCGTGCCGGCTGTCGGCCGTACGGGCGCACGGGGTGCGGTCGGTGAACGCCTGGCGGTTCGCGTCGCAGCCGCTCCCCGAGGGCGCCGGGCGCGGCACCTGGGTGTGCACGCGCGCGGAGACCTGGCGCGGTACGGGCGACCGGGTCCTCGCCCAGTTCCTGGTGCCGTCGCCGAAGGCGCCGGCGGCGCTCGCGGCCCGGTCCGAGGGTTCGCCGGCGTGCGGGGTGCGGGATCCCCGGGTCCTGGCGGGCGTGCTGTGGCAGGCGCCGAGCGGCGGCTGGTACGTCCTGGCGGCGGGCAGCCCGGACTTCGCCTCCCTGGAGACCTCGGGCGGGGTGAAGGGCCGCGCGGACGGTCCGGTGCTCGCCGTGAAGGCGAAGGCGGGGGCGCGGGCCGATCTGGACGGCACCCTGCGGGACGGCACACGCGTGGCCGCGCTGCGGTGAGCCCGTGCGGGGCCCCGTGGGCCCCGCACCCGATCCCGTACCGGCCCCGCACCGCCGAAAAAGGCAGTGCACGGGCCTGTTGCCATCGCCTTACCCCTCAGTACATTGACGTCATGTCTAATACGCAGCCTGCACCGGTGGCGTCGGAACACGTCGAGCTCAAGGCCCGCAAGGTCTCCTTCGACTGGGAAGAGACCCCGCTCCACTGGGTACCCGGCGACCCCTTCACCACGCACACGATCAACGTGCTGCACCTGCTGCTCCCGGCGGGCGAGCGGTGGTTCGTGCACGTCTACAAGCAGGCCCTGCCGTACATCACCGACGACCGGCTGCGCGAGGACGTCATCGGCTTCATCGGCCAGGAGGCCATCCACTCCCAGGCCCACGACGACGTCCTCCCCCACCTGCGGAAGCTGGGCCTCGACCCGACCCCGTACACCGCGCAGGTCGACTGGTTCTTCGAGAAGCTCCTCGGGGACCGGACCCTGCCGCCCGGCCGCCCGCGCCGCTGGTGGCTGATGGAGCGGGTCGCGATGATCGCCGCCATCGAGCACTACACGGCCTTCCTCGGCAACTGGGTCCTGAACGCCGACGAGCTCGACCGGCGCGGAGCCGACCCCGTCATGCTCGACCTGCTGCGCTGGCACGGGGCCGAGGAGGTCGAGCACCGCTCGGTCGCCTTCGAGCTCTTCATGCACCTCGACGGCGGCTACCGGCGCCGCGCCCGCACCTGGGCGCTCGCCTTCTCCGCGCTCGTCTTCCTCTGGCAGCGGGGCGCCCGCTTCTTCATGGAGAACGACCCGAGCCTCCTCGACGGCAAGGCCTCCTTCGGCCAGTTCTACCGCAGGGGCCGGCAGGGCGTGCTGCCCTCCACCCCGGACATGCTGCGCTCCATACCCCGCTACCTGAGCCGCGCCTACCACCCCTCCCAGGAGGGCGACACCGCGCAGGCGCTCGCCTACCTCGCCTCCTCCCCCGGCGCCGGCGGAGGCCACTGATGCCCCGCCTGACCACCGTCGCCCTCGTCGCCGGCGCCGCGCTGCTCGTCCGCCGCGCCGTCCGCAGCCGGATGTCCACGGCCCCGCTGTGGCCGATGCCCGCCCTCGACGTGCCCGTGTCCGGGTACGGCCGGGGCAGCACGGTCCCCCGCCGGGTCCTCGTCACCGGGCGCGCCACGCCCGCCGAGGGCGTCGTCGAACTGCGCCTGGAGGGTGCCGGGTTGCCCGCGTGGCAGCCGGGCGCCCATGTCGACCTCGTCCTGCCCTCCGGGCTCGTGCGGCAGTACTCGCTCTGCGGCGACCCGGCCGACACCGGTACGTACACGGTCGCGACGCGGCTGATCGAGGACGGCCGGGGCGGTTCGCGCGAGGTGCACGAGCAGCTCCACGAAGGCACGGAGGTCGAGATCCGCGGGCCGCGCAACCGCTTCCCGCTGGTCGACGCCCCCGCGTACGTCTTCGTCGCCGGCGGCATCGGCATCACCCCGGTCCTGCCGATGGTGCGCGCCGCCGAGGCGGCCGGGGCGGACTGGCGGCTCGTGTACTGCGGGCGGAGCCGGGCCACCATGCCGTACCTGGAGGAGATCGAGCGGCTCGGGGGCGGCGAGCGGAGCGAGATGGGGGTCCCCCCGGCCGGAGGCTGGGGGAGCGTCACCGTCGTCGCGGAGGACGAGTCCGGCTTTCCCGAGCTGGGATTCCTCGCGCACGTGCCGATCGAGACCGCCGTCTACTGCTGTGGTCCCGACGGCCTGATGGACGCGGTGGACGCGGCGATGCCCGAGGGCCGGGCGCCGCGCCTGGAGCGCTTCTCCGCCGCCGCGCCGGCCGGCGGCACCGCCTTCGAGGTCGAACTGCGCCGCTCCGGGCGGGTGGTGGCGGTGGCGGCCGACCAGTCGGTGCTCGCGGCGGTCCGCGAGGAGGTCCCCGGCCTCATGTACTCCTGCCGGCAGGGGTTCTGCGGGACCTGCCAACAGCGGGTCCTGGAGGGGGAGATCGACCACCGGGACGAGCTGCTCACCGACGAGGAGCGGGGCGACTCGATGCTGATCTGCGTCTCGCGGTGCGCGGGGAAGCGGCTCGTCCTGGACCTGTAGGTCCCCCCGGGCCTTATGGGCCTTACGGGCCTCCCCCGGCCTCCCCGGGGCCTTACGGCAGGATCAGCCAGTCGAAGGCGAGGGCGGAGAGCAGGCCGCTCACCAGGAGCCAGGTGGCCAGCCGCGTACGGCCGTTGCGGGAGAGTTCGATGACGACTCCGCAGAGGATCATCGCGAGGCCGTACACCCCGACGACCAGGACGGACGTACGGCTCGCGAGGCGGATCACCAGGACCACGGCGAGGGCGACGAGCAGGACGGACGCGGCGGCCACGCGGAGCCGTCGCGCCTGCTTGGGCGTGAGGCCGCCCGCCGAAGACTCCTCCTCGAACTCGTCGGACTCGGCGGACTCGTCGAACTCTTCGGACTCCTCGGACTCCTCGGTCTCGTCGGGCTCGCCGGCGCCCTCGTCGGAGGTCTTTGCGGAGGTCTCGTCGATCTCGGGTGCCTCAGGTGCCTCGGGGGCCTCGGCGGCCGGGGTGTCCTGGTCGGAAGCGCTCATGGAGCAGGAGCGTAACGGACCCCGTTAGGCTGTTCGTATGACGACCGGGGTACGCCGCAGGATGGGCGTCGAGGAGCGCAAGCAGCAGCTGATCGGGGTGGCCCTCGAACTCTTCAGCCACCGCTCTCCCGACGAGGTGTCCATCGACGAGATCGCCGCGGCCGCGGGGATCTCGCGACCGCTGGTCTACCACTACTTCCCCGGCAAGCAGAGCCTCTACGAGGCGGCGCTGCGGCGGGCGGCCGACGAGCTGGCGGCCCGCTTCGTGGAGCCGCCGCAGGGCCCGCTGGGCGCGCGGCTGCTGCGGGTGATGGGCCGGTTCTTCGACTTCGTGGACGAGCACGGGCCGGGCTTCGCGGCGCTGATGCGCGGCGGTCCCGCGGTGGGCTCCTCCACGACGAACGCGATGATCGACGAGGTGCGGCAGGCCGCGTACGAGCAGATCCTCGCCCACCTGGGGGTCGACAGGCCCTCGGCGCGGCTCGAACTGGTCGTCCGCTCCTGGGTGTCGCTCGCCGAGTCGACGGCCCTGCTCTGGCTGGACGGCCGGCGGGTCCCGCGCGCGGAGCTGGAGTTGCAGCTCGTGCACGACTTCGCGGCGCTGGCCGCGGTGAGCGCCGCTTACGACACGGAGATGGCGGAGATCCTGGTCGGCATCCTCGCCGACGAGCCGGCCGACGGCCCCTTCGGGGACCTGGTGGCCCGGCTCGCCGCGCTCGTGCCGACGGTCGCGCCCGCCGTGCCCGATCAGCGCTTGCGGTAGGACGGTTCGAGGTCGCGGATCTCGACGGAGAGCCGGACCCCCTCGCTCGCCTTGAGGTACGTGGGCAGCAGGGCGAGGACGGCCTCGGAGAGCCGCGCCTTGACCGCGTCCGTACGGCCGGACAGCAGGGCGATCTCGACGTGGACGATCACGTCGTCGGTCGCGCCGTCGCCGACCACCAACTCCTCGACCTCCCGGAAGCGGGTCTTGCAGGCGTCGAGCGTGGTGTCCACGGTCTCGACGACCAGCGGGTGCAGGGCGAGCGCGAAGCCGCGCCGGTCGAGGGGCGCGGAGTAGTCCACGGTGATCTGCGGCATGGGTGACTCCCGGGGAGGGGCAGATGCGGATGTCGGATGTTCCGGCCACACCTTTACGGTGATCGCCATGACGACACAAGTGACCTTCCGGCAGGCGGACGACCGCGATCTGGACCTTCTGGTGGGGCTGTTCGACGGGCTGGCCCGGTGGATGGTGCGGAACGGGATCGATCAATGGAAACCGGGCGCGAAGGGCGCCGAGCACTTCCGGGGGCGCATCGCCGACGGTGAGGTGTGGCTGGCCCTCGACGGGGGCCGGGCGGTCGGCGCGTACGAGCTGTGGTGGGACGACGAGCAGGCCTGGGGGCCGCAGCCGCCGGTCGCCGGATACGTGCACCGGCTGATGACCGACCGGGAGGCGGCGCCCGCCGGGACCGGGCGGGTGCTGCTCGCCCACGCGGAGGAGCGGATCGCGGCCCGGGGGCGGGCGGTCGCGCGGCTCGACTCCATGACGAACAACCCGCGGCTCCGTACGTACTACGAAGCCGCGGGTTACGCGGCCGTCGGCGAGGAGCCGGGAAAGCTCGCCGCCGACGGCACGCGCTACGGGGTCACGCTCTGGGAGAAGGCCCTCACCGGGCTCACCCGGCCTTGAACACCGCCACCGTCCGGGCCGGGACCGTGAAGGTGCCCGAACCGGCCTCGTAGGAGGCGGACTTCACGACGGCGTCGGAGCCGCTCGCCTGGACGGGGTGGAGGGCGTAGCCCTTGCCCGCCGCGTCGGCGACCTTCTGCTTCTGCTCCTGCGGGGTCGCGTTGAGGACGACGACGAGGTCCCCGAGGCGCATGGTGATGACGCCGGGGGTCTCGCCGGGGCCGGAGAGCGGGAAGGACAGGGCGGACTGGACCCGGTCCGCCGTGGCCAGCGAGAACACCGGCTCGGTCGTCCGGATCTCCTGGAGGTCCCGGTAGGCCGCCGAGGTGCCGTCGATCTGTGCGCAGCCGACCGTCAGGGCCGGGTTGACGAGCAGCGGCTTCCCGTAGGCCCACTTGGCCTTGTTGTCGGGGGCCGGGGGCAGGCCGCGGCCGAAGCCGTTGCCGTCGCGGCAGTCCCAGTGGATCGCGTTGAACCAGTCGCCGCTGTCGTACGAGTTGCGGTCGAGGGACTTGGAGCGGAGCAGGTCCGAGCCCGCCTGGGAGAGCGCCGGGCCCTGCGAGAGGGTGGCCGTCGCCATGGCGAGGACCTGCATGCGGGCCCGGTCCGTGGCCGGCGTGCCGGCGGGGAGCTTGAAGGCCAGCGCGTCGTACAGCGTCTCGTTGTCGTGGGCGTCGACGTAGGCGAGGGCGTCGCCGGGGGCGGCGGCGTAGCCGGCCGGGGCGCCGTTGTAGTCGACCTGGCTGCCCTTGACCGTACGGCCCGAGGTGTCGGTGAAGGTGTAGTCGGCGAGGTTGCCGGTCAGGCCGACCTTGATCAGGTCCTGGTAGTGGAGCAGCCGGGCCTTCTGTTCGGCCGGGGTGCCGTTGGCCGTCGAGGAGTTGGGGTCGGTGAAGAGTCCGGAGGCGAAGCCCTGGACGCCCGGGTCCTCGTCGAAGGGGCCGCCGCCGCGCACGGCGTCGCGGGCGCGGTCGGAGAAGGTGGCGACGCCGGTTCCGGCCATGTTCTTCTGGGTGGCCTGGACGAAGCGGGAGTCGTCGGCGATCTCGCCGAAGTTCCAGCCCTCGCCGTAGAGGACGATCGACTTGCCGTCGACGCCGTCGCGGGCGACGGTCAGCTCGTCCAGGGCCTTCCGTACGGCCAGGATGTTGGCCTTCGGGTGGTGGCCCATGAGGTCGAAGCGGAAGCCGTCGACCTTGTAGTCCTTGGCCCAGGTGACGACCGAGTCGACGACGAGCTTGCCCATCATGGCGTTCTCGGGCGCGGTGTTGGCGCAGCAGGTGGAGGTGGCGACGGAGCCGTCGGCCTGGAGGCGCTGGTAGTAGCCGGGCACGATCTTGTCGAGGACGGACTTGTCGGACTGTCCGGCGGCGACGGTGTGGTTGTAGACGACGTCCATGACCGTGCGCAGGCCGTTGCCGTTGAGGGCCTGGACCATCTGCCGGAACTCGACCGTGCGGCGGGTGCCTTCGGGGTCGGTGGCGTAGGAGCCCTCGGGGACGGTGTAGTGCAGCGGGTCGTAGCCCCAGTTGTAGGCGTCCTTGGCCGCGGCGGCCGCGACGCAGGCCTGCTGCTCCTCGGAGTCGGGGGCGTAGACCTTCAGGTCGCAGGCGGGTGCGGTCCGGTCCGACTCCTTCTCGGGGATGGTGCCGATGTCGAAGCCCGGGAGGAGGTGGACGTAGGAGGTGCCGGAGGCGGCGAGGTCGCGGAGGTGCTGCGAGCCCTTGCTCCCCTTGTCCGTGAAGGCCAGGTAGGTGCCCCGGTGATCGGCCTTGGCCGTCGGGTCCGCGATCGAGAAGTCGCGGATGTGGAGCTCCTGGATCTGGGCGTCCCGCAGCGGTACGGCCGCGGGCTTCTTCAGGGACGTCCAGCCCTTGGGTGCGAGCCGGGTGTCGGTGAGGTCGACGGCGAGGCTGCGGGCGGAGTCGGTGGTGAGGGCGGTGGAGTAGGGGTCGGTGACCTTGTTGGTGACGACCTTCTGGACGCTGGGGGCCCAGACCTTCACCACGTACCGGTAGGGCTTGCCCGTCCAGGACTTCGGTCCGGTGGCCGACCAGACGCCGGAGCTGTCGTCGCGCCGCATGGGCACGGTCCGGCCGTCGAGTTCGAGGGCGACCGACTGGGCGGTGGGGGCCCAGAGGGAGAGGGTGGTGCGGCCGTCGCGGAAGACGGGGCCGAGGGCGGCGCCGGTGGCCTTCTTCGCGTACAGGTCGTCGAGGACGCCCGCCGTCTGGACGCCGGTGGCGGCGAGCAGGGCGCCGTTGGCGGCGCGCTGGGTGGCGATGAGCTGGCCGCGGAGGGACGCGCGGACGCGGTCGGCGTCACGCGGGTCGACGGTGAAGGCCGGGTACTCCTTGAGGTGCGGGTACTTCGCCTTCTGGGCGTCGGTGAGCGCGGTCTGGTTGAGCCGCAGCCACTGGCCCTCGGTGTTCAGGGTCCCGTCGGTGACGGTGATCCCGCCGTCCTTCGCGTACACCAGCTGCTGGCTGGTGGCGTCGGTGGCCTTCACCTTCCAGACGACGGTGTTCCGGTCGATCCACTGGGCCTCGGCCTTGCCGAGGTCGAGGTTCGGGGCACCGCCGACGGTCGGGAGGAGGTACTTCTGCTGTCCGGAGAGCGCCCAGATCTCGTGGCCGTAGGTGGCGAGGTCGAGGGACTGGTCGGTGGGCAGGTCCTTCTCGTCGCCCTTGTGGAGGATGTACGAGAGGGAGGTCGCGCCCTCGGCGAGCGGCACCTCGTAGACGGCGCCGTACGCGTCGACGCGGACCGGCAGGAGGGGCTTGGACCAGTCGGTGGGCTGGGCGGCGCCGGTCCAGGTGTGGAGGCCCCAGCCGTCGTAGTTCCCGTCGGGCCGCTGGTAGTGGATGACGGCCTTGGTCTTGTCCTGCGGGGCGGGGGCCGGGTTCGTGTCGGACTGGCCGTCCTGGCCCTGCGTGATCCAGACCTCGCCGGTGCGGCCGAGGGTGATGCTCCGCTGGGGGCCGTCGGCGGCGCCGTCCTTCTCGACGGTGTAGGCGAGGGTGGACGCGCCTTCGGGGACCTTGACCCAGGCGAAGGCGCCGTGGGCGTCGCGGCCGGTGAACGCGGCCTCCTGGCCGGCGGCCTTCAGCTGCCAGCCGGCGTAGTTCCCGTCCTCGCGCCGGTAGTGCACGACGGCGTAAGTGCGCTCGACGGCGACGGGCTTCTCGGGTGCGGGGACCTGTCCGGCGGTGGTGGTGGCGGTGGCGCTCGCGGTGCGGCCGGCGCTGTCGACGGCGACGGCCTTGTAGCGCAGGGCCGTGCCGGCGGCGGCGGTCACGTGCTGGGTGACCTTGTAGGGGGCGTGGTCGGCGGTGCCGAGGGTCTGCCAGCGGCCGTTGCCGACCTGGGCGGCGAAGACGACCCGGTTGAGGCCGCCGCCGGTGACGTCGGCGCTGAGCTCGACGGTGCCGGTGGCGCCGGCGGCCGGGGCGTCCAGGGACAGGGTGGGTCCGGTGGCCGGGGTCGGGAGGGGCTTGTCGGCCTTGAGGACCAGGGAGGAGAGCGCCGGGACGGTGACGGTGACCTTGCCGTCCTTCGCGGCGACGGCGCCCTGACCCCCGTACAGGGCACGGAAGTCCGCGGAGTCGACGGGGACGGTGACGGTCTTGTCGGTGGTGGCGCTGTTGGTGGCGACGAGGTACTCGGTCCGCGTCTTCGCGTCCGTACGGGAGAAGGCGTAGACGGAGCCCTCGGCGAGCCGCTCCTGCTGGACGCCGTCGCGGAGGGCCGGGTGGGCCTTGGTGAGGCGGGACAGTTCGGCGACGGAGGCGTAGACGGGGTGCTTCGTGTCGTACGCGTCGGTGGCGTGGGTGCGGTCGGTGCCGAGCTGGTCGTCGTCGAGGTAGTCGGCGGCCTGGGCGGCGAAGAGGGGCTGGCGGGCGTCCTTGTCGCCGCCGGCGCCCGTGAAGCCCTGCTCGTCGCCGGAGTAGATCACCGGGTTGCCGCGGGACAGGAACATCAGCTCGTTGGCGAGCCGGGCCCGGCGGAGGAGTTCGGCGTCGGAGGCGTTCGGGTTGTCCTGCTTGAGGAAGGTGCCGATGCGGCCCATGTCGTGGTTGCCGAGGAAGGTCACCTGCTCGTAGGCGTTGGCCTTGTCGGTGGTGTACCGGTAGTCCTCGGCGAAGACCTTCGCGAGGCGGTCGGCGCCGGCGCCCTGGGAGGCGAAGGCGCGGGCCGCGTCCTGGAAGGGGAAGTCCAGGGTGGCGTCGAGCCGGCCCCGGGTGACGTAGGGGGAGGTGACGGTGGTGTCGGCGGAGTAGACCTCGCCGAACATGAAGAAGTCCTCGCGGCCGCGCTTCTTCGCGTACGCGTCGAGGGCGGTGGCCCACTCGGTCCAGAAGTCCAGGTCGACGTGTTTGACGGTGTCGATGCGGAAGCCGTCGATCTTGAAGTCGCGGACCCACTTCTCGTAGATCTTCTTCATGCCCTCGACGACCTCGGGACGCTCGGTCCACAGGTCGTCGAGGCCGACGAAGTCGCCGTACTCGGCGGACTCGCCGGCCCAGGTGGAGTCGCCCCGGTTGTGGTACATCGTGGGGTCGTTGAGCCAGGCCGGGACCTTGGTGTTCGCCTTCTCGACCGGCGTGTACGGGAAGGAGCCGGCGTCGACCTCGCGGATGGCGTCCCGGTCGTCGAAGGGGCGGCCGTCCTCGTCGAGGTACGGGTAGGCGCCCTTGGGGCGGTAGCCGTACTTCTTCTCGGCGTAGTCGACGGTGTCGGCGGTGTGGTTGGTGATGACGTCGAAGAAGACCTTCATGCCCTTGGCGTGGGCGGCGGCGATCAGCTTCTCCAGGTCCTCGTTGGTCCCGAAGTGCGGGTCGACCTGGGTGAAGTCGGTGATCCAGTAGCCGTGGTAGCCGGCGGAGGCGTCCTTCCCCTCCCCCTGCACGGGCCGGTTCTTGAAGATCGGGGCCATCCAGATGGCGGTGGTCCCGAGGCCCTTGATGTAGTCGAGCCGCTGGGTCAGGCCCTTGAGGTCGCCGCCCTGGTAGAAGCCCTTGTCGGTGGGGTCGAAGCCGGTCTGCGTACGGCTGCCGGTGAGGCCGCCGCGGTCGTTGGAGGTGTCGCCGTTGGCGAAACGGTCCGGCAGGACGAAGTAGAACTGCTCGCGGGTGAGGTCCTGGCGGGCGGGCTGGGCCGCGAGCGCGCGGTCGGAGGGCGGGGCGGGGGGCCTGGGCGCGGCGGCCGCGGGGACGGCGGGCACGAGGGCCGCGCACAGGGCGGCGGCCAGCGCGACCGCCGTTCTCTTGGGTGTCACGGGGGTGCTCCCTGGAGGAGGGACGGGGGTACGGGTGGGAGGGCCGCCCCGGTGAGGGGGGGCGGCCCTGGAGAGGAGGGGAGGTCAGCTGCGGAAGGTGTCGTTCAGGACGATCTGGCCCGAGGCGGGGACGGTCGCGGTGCGGTTGGCACCGGACTCCCAGGTGACGTTTCCTGCGGCGTCCTTGCGGATGTACTTGTACTCGAAGGACGTGCCGGCGGGCAGCGGGACCGTCAGCTTCCAGACGGGGTACGCGGCCGGGTCGAGCTTGAGGGCGGAGGCCGGGGCCCAGTTGCCGAGCTCGGCGCGGTTGCCGGTGACGTAGATGTTCTGGCCGGTCACCGTGGTGGCGGTGGCGTTGAACGAGGCGCCGGCGGTGGCCGGGGGCGTCGTCGGCGGGGTCGTCGGGGTGGTGCCGCCTCCGCAGCCGGTGGCGTTCACGTGCAGGGCCAGGGCCGTGTTGGCGGCGAGGGTGGCCGTGAACTGGCCGGACGCGTTCACCGTCACGGGCGTGTTCGACTGGACGTCGCAGTAGACGCCGGGGGCGAGCTGCGTCTGGAAGGTGCGGGTGAGCGCCGAGGACTCGTGGTTGATGGCCACGTACGCCTTGGAGCCGCGGCCGAACGCGATCGCGTTGTTGCCGTTGTCCCACCAGCCGGTGACGGACTGGCCGCGCGCCGCGTTGCGGAAGCCGACCATGGAGGAGATCTCGCGCCAGGCGTGCTGGCACTTCCAGCCGTCGCTGTAGCAGGCGTTCACCTGGCCGCCGTTGGGCGGTCCGGCGTCCTTGTCGGTCCACTCGTAGCCGGAGTGGACGTCCGGGGAGCCGTAGGGCCAGGCGAGCATGAAGACGGAGGCGAGGGTGTAGTTCGCGCCGTCCTTGTAGCTGAGGGTGTCGCCGCCGCGCTCGGTGTCGTGGTTGTCGACGAAGACGCCGGACTGGCCGGAGGGCATGTAGCCCCAGGCCTCGCCGAGGTTCTTGAGGTAGGCGAGCTTCTCGCCCTGGACGACGCGCTTGAGGTCGCGGGCGTAGCGGAACTCCTGGACGTCTCCGGTACCGAGGTACTCGCTCGGGGAGACGGCCTCGCCTGCGCCGTGGATCGCCTCCTGCTTCCAGTAGGCGTTGGGGTTGCTCAGCCGGGACTTGATGTTCGCCAGGTCGGCGGCCGGCATGTGCTTGGCGGCGTCGATGCGGAGGCCGTCGACGCCGAGCGAGAGGAGGTCGTTCAGGTAGCCCGCTATCTTGCCGCGGACGTACTCCTCGCCCGTGTCGAGGTCGGGGAGCTGGACCAGTTCGCAGTTCTGGACGTTGCCCCGGTCCTGGTAGTTGCTGATCGAGGAGCGGCAGTCGTCCATGTCGGAGCCGGAGTAGAGGCCCGGGTAGTCGTACTTGGAGAACGGGGTCCCGCCCGTTCCCGTGCCGGATCCGTTCGCCATGTGGTTGATGACGGAGTCGGCCACGACCTTGACGCCGGCCGCGTGGCAGGTGTCGATCATGTTCTTGAAGGCGGTGCGGTCGCCGAGACGTCCGGCGATCTTGTAGCTGACCGGCTGGTACGAGGTCCACCACTGGCCGCCCTGGAGGTGTTCCTGGGGCGGGGAGACCTGGACGTATCCGTATCCGGCGGGGCCGAGGCGGTCGGTGCACTCCCGGGCCACCGAGGCGAAGTTCCACTCGAACATCACCGCGGTGACGTCCTTGTCCCCGGGCGGGGTCGCCTGCGCCGGGGCGTTGCCCGTGACGGCCACAGCGGCTCCCGCCACAAGGGCGAGTGCAGCTGCCACGGTCTTTCTGGCCATGATTCCTCCTGCTGACTTCACTGTCGCAAGAAGTTGCCGAAAGTATCAGCAACTGTTTTCAGCCGTGACCGTACGAGCGCCCCGACGCCCGGTCAACCCTCCGGACGCCCCTCGGAACACCTCAACGCAAGTTGTTACGAAAGGACTTGCGGGACCTTGGCGGGCGGCTGCGCCGTGGAGCCGCGGACCACCAGCTCCGGCTGGAAGACGAACTCCGTGCGCTGCACGGGGTTCCCCTCGATCTCCTCCAGGAGCGCGCCGACCGCGGCCGTCGCCATCGCCTGCACCGGCTGGCGCACGGTGGAGAGCGGCGGGCTCGTGAAGGCGATGAGCGGCGAGTCGTCGAAGCCGACGACGGAGACGTCCCCGGGCACGTCGAGGCCCCGGGCACGGACCGCGCGGATCACGCCGAGGGCCATCAGGTCGGAGGCGCAGACGATGCCCGTGCACCCCTCGCGGAGCAGGATGTCGGCCGCCGCGTGCCCGCCCTCGACGCCGAACAGCGTGGGCCTGATGAACCGTTCGGCCTCGGCCCGTTCGATGCCGAGGAGCTCGTACAGCTCGGCGGTGAAGCCCTCGGCCTTGCGGCGCGACGGCACGTACCGGGTGGGGCCGATGGCGAGCCCGATCCGCTCGTGGCCCAGCTCGACGAGGTGCCGCACGGCCATGCGGGCGGCGGCCCGGTCGTCCGGGGAGACGAAGTTGGCGTCGATGTGCTCGTTGTAGCCGTTGATGAGGACGTACGGCACGCCCCGGTCGGTCAGCCGGGCGTAGCGCGCCGGGTCGGCGGAGGCGTCCGCGTGCAGCCCGGAGAGGAAGACGATGCCGGCCACCCCGCGCTCCACGAGCTGTTCGACGAGCTCGTCCTCGGTGGCGCCGCCGGGCATCTGCGTGCAGAGCACCGGCGTGTAGCCGTGGCCGGCGAGGACCTGCTCGACGACCTGCGCGAACGCCGGGAAGATCGGGTTGGTCAGCTCGGGCACGACGAGCCCGACGAGGCCCGCGCTGCGGCGTTTGAGCCGTACGGGACGCTCGTAGCCGAGCACGTCGAGCGCGGCGAGCACCTTGTGCCGGGTCGCTCCGGCCACGCCCGTCTTGCCGTTGAGGACCCGGCTGACGGTGGCTTCGCTGACGCCGGACTGGGCCGCGATGTCCGCGAGCCGCGGAGCGCCGTTCGCGGCGCCCCGCGGCAGGGGGATCGTCACACCGCCCACCATGCGGTGGTGTCCGCCGGGAGTTCGATCTCGTCGTCGACGATCCTGACCTCCTCGTTGGAAAGGAGGAACCGGCCGGGCAGCGGGACGGAGATGGCCCGGCCGGTGGTGTTGGCGGTGCAGACGAATCCGTCGCGCCGGAAGGCCAGGACGCCCTCGGGCGCCTCCAGCCACTCCAGGGACTCGCCCGCACCGAGTTCGGGACGCTCGCGGCGCACGGCGAGCGCGCTGCGGTACAGCTCCAGGGTGGAGCCGGGGTCGCCGGCCTGCGCCTCGACGCTCAGCGCGCCCCAGGTCGCGGGCTGCGGCAGCCAGGAGCCGCCGTCGCCGAAGCCGTACGAGGGGCCCTCGACGGCCCACGGGATCGGCACCCGGCAGCCGTCGCGGAAGCCGTCCTGGCCGCTGGCCCGCCAGAAGGACGGGTCCTGGCGGACCTCGTCGGGCAGGTCGGTGACGTCCGGCAGGCCGAGCTCCTCGCCCTGGTAGACGTAGGCCGAGCCGGGCAGGGCCAGCATCAGCAGGCTCGCGGCCCGGGCCCGGCGCAGGCCGAGCTCGCGGTCGCCGGCCTCGCGCAGCTGGGTGCCGAGGCCCGCCGGGTTGGCGAAGCGGGTGGCGTGCCGGGTGACGTCGTGGTTGGAGAGCACCCAGGTGGTGGGGGCGCCGACCGGGCGCATCGCGGCGAGCGAGTCGTCGATGACGCGGCGGAGCTCGGCGGCGTCCCAGTGGGTGCCCAGGTACTGGAAGTTGAAGGCCTGGTGCATCTCGTCGGGGCGCACGTAGTTCGCGGTGCGGTCGACGGTGGGCGTCCAGGCCTCGGCAACGAGGACGCGCTCGCCGTCGTACTCGGAGAGGACCTTGCGCCAGGAGCGGTAGATCTCGTGGACGCCGTCCTGGTCGAAGAAGGGCATGACGTCGTTGCCGAGCAGCTTCAGCTGGTCGTGGGCGCCGATGTCGGGCAGGCCCGGGGCCTTGACGAGGCCGTGGGCGACGTCGACGCGGAAGCCGTCGACGCCGATGTCGAGCCAGAAGCGCAGGATGGAGCGGAACTCGTCGCGTACGGCCGGGTGTTCCCAGTTGAAGTCGGGCTGCTCCGGGGCGAAGAGGTGGAGGTACCACTCGCCGGGGGTCCCGTCGGCGTCCTGGGTGCGGGTCCAGGCGGGGCCGCCGAAAATGGACTCCCAGTCGTTGGGCGGCAGTTCGCCGTTCACGCCCTTGCCGGGGCGGAAGTGGTAGCGCTCGCGCAGCGGCGACCCGGGGCCCTCGCGCAGTGCGCGCTGGAACCACTCGTGCTGGTCGGAGGAGTGGTTGGGGACGAGGTCGACGATGATCCGGAGTCCCAGGTCGTGGGCCTCCCGGATCACGGCGTCGGCGTCGAGGAGCGAGCCGAACATCGGGTCGATGGCCCGGTAGTCGGCGACGTCGTAGCCGGCGTCGGCCTGCGGCGACGCGTAGAACGGCGAGAGCCAGACGGCGTCGACGCCGAGTTCCTTGAGGTACGGCAGCCGGCTGCGGATTCCCTCCAGGTCGCCCATGCCGTCGCCGTTGCCGTCGGCGAAGCTGCGCGGGTAGACCTGGTAGATCACCGCGTCTCTCCACCAGCCCGTGTGCGTGCCGGTGGTGGGGGCGTCGGCCGGGGTGGCGAGATGCTGGGTCATGTCTTCCCTGGGAGGTAAGGAGGTGCGTTCGGTCGGGGTACTCAGGGCCGTCAGCCCTTGACGGCACCGGCCGACATGCCGGTGACCAGGTGCTTCTGGGCGAAGAGGAACACCAGGGCGGCGGGGACGGCGATGAGCACGGAGGCCGCGGACATCGGACCCCACTGGGCCCCGTACTGGTTGACGAACTTCTGCAGTCCGCCGGCGAGCGTCAGGTTCTCGTCGCCGACCATGAAGGCGGAGGCGTACGCGACCTCGCCCCAGGCGGTGATGAAGGAGTAGAAGGCCGTCACCGCGATGCCCGGCTTGGCGAGCGGCAGGATGAGCCGCCAGAAGGTGCCGAAGGGGGTGAGTCCGTCGACGTAGCCGGACTCGTCGATCTCGCGCGGGATGGTGTCGAAGAAGCCCTTCATCATCCAGGCGCAGAACGGGACGGCGATGGTCAGGTAGGTGATGACCAGGCCGACCGGCTGGTTGAGCAGGCCCATCGACGACATGATGTTGTAGATCGGCACGATGAGGACGGCGACCGGGAACATCTGCGTGATGAGCAGGGTCCACATGAGTCCGCGCTTGCCGGGGAAGCGGAAGCGGCTGACGGCGTAGCCCGTGGTGGCGGAGATGAACACGCCGACGACGGTGGTGAGTCCGGCGACGAGCAGCGAGTTCCCGAACCAGGTGAGGAACGGGGTGTCCCTCAGGAGGTTCGTGTAGTTCTCGACCGTCGTCTCCTTGAAGAAGTCCGTGGTGATCGCGAACTCGGCGGGCTTCAGGGAGGTCAGGAGCACCCACAGCACCGGGAAGACGGCGATCACGGAGGCCGCGATCAGCGTGAGGTGCAGGGCGACCGAGGAGAGCGGCGAGCGGCGGCCGCGGACCGGGGCGTTCACGGCCCGGGGGGTGGCCCGGGGAGCGGCACGGCGGGTGGCACGGCGGGTGGGGGTCGTGGTGGTCACCAGACTTCTCCCTGCTTGCGGAGGACTCGCCGGTAGACCGCGGCGAAGAGCATCAGGAGCACCAGGATCAGGACGCCCCAGGTGGACGACTGGGCGAAGTCGCGCGGGCTGACCTCGAAGGAGAACTTGTACGCCTGGGTGACGAGGATCTGGGTGGCCTCGCCGGGTCCGCCCCGGGTGAGCAGGAAGATCACCGGGAACATGTTGAAGGTCCAGATGGTGGAGAGCAGGATCACCGTCGTCGACACCGAGCGGAGCCCGGGCATGGTGATGTGCCGGAACCGCTGCCAGGCGTTGGCGCCGTCCATCTCGGCGGCCTCGTACATCTCGCTCGGGATGGACTGGAGCCCGCCGAGGAGGGCGACCATCATGAACGGGATGCCGAGCCAGACGTTGACGAGGATGACCGAGAACTTGGCCCAGGTGGGGTCGTTGAGCCACGGGACGGCGTCGATGCCGCCGCCCGCGAGGATCTTGTTGAGCAGACCGTTGTCCTGGTTGTAGAGGAAGCGCCAGGCGAAGACGGAGACGAAGCCGGGCACGGCCCAGGGCAGGATCAGCATCAGCCGGTAGGCGGAGCGGCCGGCGATCTTGCGGTTGAGGATGTTGGCGAGGGCGAGACCGAGCGCGAAGGTCAGCGAGACGCAGGCCACCGTCCACAGCAGCGTCCAGCCCAGGGTGGAGAGGAACTGGCTGCCGGTGAGCGCGTCGGCGTAGTTGTCCAGGCCGACGAACTCGTAGGTGGCCGGGATCTCGTTGACGCCGATGGAGCGGGCGACGTTCCGCTCGTTGGCGTTCGTCAGCGACAGGTAGATGCCGCGGATCAGCGGGTAGCCGATGATCACGGCGATCACGATGATCACCGGGGCGACCATCGCCCAGGCGTACCAGTGGGTGGAGAGTGAGCGCTTCGCCGCGCTCCGCGGCTTACCAGTTCCGCGGCTCCGGCCGCGGGCGACATCGCCCGCGGCCTTCGCCACCGACTGGCTGGGGGTGTCCACAGCCATCAGCCGGCCTGCCTTCCTTCCTCTTCCTGCTTCTTTCCTGCTACTTCCAGTCCTTCAGGAGCTTGCGGTAGGCGTCCCCCGTCGCCTTGGCGCCCGCGTCCGGGGAGGTCTGGCCGGTGAGGACCTTGGTGTACTCGGTGACGAGCGGCGCGAAGAGGCTGCCGGTCTCCGGGATCCAGGGGCGCTCGACGGCCTTGTCGACGACCGGCTTGAAGAACATGATCATTTCGTTGGTCGCGACGTCCGGCTTGATGTAGACGGACTGGCGGGTCGGGAGGAGGCTGAGCTCCTTCGCGACCGTCGCCTGCGTCTCGGCCGAGGTCATGTACTCGGCGAAGGCGTAGGAGGCGTCGAGGTTCTTGGAGCCCGCGTAGACGGCGAGGTTGTGACCGCCCTGCGGGGCGCCCTGGCCGTGGGAGCCGGCCGGGACCGGGGCGATGCCCAGGTTGGCCTTGTCCTTGAACTCCTTGCCGGCGTAGGTGTCGGCGACGGCCCACGGGCCGTTGATCATCATGGCGGCCTTGCCGTCCTTGAAGGCCGTCTGCATGTTGTTCCAGCCGTCGGTCGCGTCGGTCTTGGCCGCGCCCGAGTCGACGAGGTCCTTGACGACCTTGAAGCCCTTCACGCCGGCCTCGTTGTCGATGGTGACCGTCTTCTTCTCGGCGTCGACGAGGTCGCCGCCCTCGCCGTAGAGGAAGGAGAGGAACCAGTACGCGTCGTCGCCGCGCAGGTACAGGCCGGTCTTGCCGGTCTTCTGCTTGATCTTGGCGGAGACGGTCTTGAGCTCGTCGATGGTCTTGGGGACCTCGACGCCGGCGTCCTTGAAGATCTTCTTGTTGTAGAAGATGCCCATGGAGTCGATGACCTGCGGGACGCCGTAGGTCTTGCCGTTGTACTTGGTGGAGGCGGCGGCCTGGGGCAGGAAGTCGTCGGCGCTCTTGAGGGCCGCGGTGCCGTCCAGCGGGGCCAGGTAGCCGAGGTCCGCGAACTCGGGGGTCCAGGCGACCTCGGAGCGGATCACGTCGGGCGCACCGGAGCCGGACTGGGCGGCGTTCTTGAACTTGTTCTGCGCCTCACCGAAGGGCACGTTCACGTACTTGACGGTGACCTTGGGGTGCTTCTTCTTGAAGTCCTCGGCGACCTTCTTGAAGACCTTGTCCTCGGAGCCGACCGTGGAGGTGTCCCACCAGGTCACGGTGCCGGAGAGCTCGCCGGAGCCCTTCGAGCCGCCGCCGTTCGAACCGCTGTCACTACCGCACGCCGCCAGGGTCACGCCCAGGGCCGCGACCAGCGCGGTGGCCGCTATGCCACGCCGCATGTGAACTCCTTCAGTGATCCCGGGGAGACGAGGGGCTGGAACCATTCCTCATTGCGACCGCTCCCTCGCGGCGCTCCGGGTTGGCAGGAACGTAACAGGGATGAAAACGAGCCGAAAGACCTTGCGTGAAATTTCTGCAAGACCCGGGGATCGTTACATCCGCGTGTCCCGAAGGTTGCCGAAGGGTCTGTTGACAGGGGCCGGAGCAGCCCACTTCCGGACAGAACGACCTCATCGGACCGAACACCGGCCCCACCTGCCCCACGCGTGTTCTCCGCAAGCTCTGCAAGACCTTGCGGAAATCTCGCGGAACCGCGTGGATTCCGCCTCGAATCCACCCCGACGGGCGTTCGGTGGGCAATACGCGCTGTGACCGGTACAGTCCATCCTCATGACCGCGCGGCTTGCCGATATCGCAGCCCAGGCGGGGGTCAGTGAAGCCACAGTCAGCCGCGTGCTCAACGGCAAGCCCGGTGTGGCCACCGCCACCCGTGAATCCGTGCTTGCCGCACTCGACGTGCTCGGCTATGAGCGTCCCGTACGCCTGCGGCAGCGCAGCGCCGGACTCGTCGGCCTCATCACCCCCGAGCTGGACAACCCGATCTTCCCCGCGCTCGCGCAGGTCATCGGGCAGGCCCTGACCCGGCAGGGATACACGCCGGTCCTCGCCACCCAGACCCCCGGCGGATCCACCGAGGACGAGCTCACCGACATGCTGGTCGAGCGGGGCGTCGCCGGCATCATCTTCGTCTCCGGGCTGCACGCCGACACCACCGCCGACATGACGCGCTACGACCAGCTGCGCGGCAAGGGCGTCCCGTACGTCCTCCTCAACGGCTTCTCCCCCAAGGTCCAGGCGCCCTTCGTGTCGCCCGACGACCGGGCGGCGATGCGGCTCGCGGTGACGCACCTCGCGGCGCTCGGCCACACCCGGATCGGGCTCGCGGTCGGTCCCAAGCGGTTCGTGCCGGTGCTGCGCAAGATAGAGGGCTTCCAGAAGGGCATGGAGGAGCGGCTCGGCCTCGGCCCCGAGGAGTCCGAGGAGCTGATCCAGCACTCCCTCTACACCCTGGAGGGCGGCCAGGCGGCGGCCGGCGCCCTGATCTCCCGCGGCTGCACGGCGGTCGTGTGCGCGAGCGACATGATGGCGCTCGGCGCGATCCGGGCGGCCCGCCAGCAGGGGCTCGACGTGCCCCGGGACGTCTCCGTCGTCGGCTTCGACGACTCCCCGCTCATAGCGTTCACGGATCCGCCGCTGACCACCATCCGCCAGCCCGTGCAGGCGATGGGGCAGGCCGCGGTCCGCGCGCTGCTCGAAGAGGTCGGGGGCACCCCGGCACCGCACTCCGAGTTCGTCTTCATGCCCGAGCTGGTCGTCCGCGGTTCGACCGCCTCGGCCCCGTCCTCCGGCTGAGGGTCTCCTGGGGGAGGAGCCTCCTTCTTGAGGCGGACCGGGTGCGCTCGGAACCCGACCGGGGGATGATCGGTCGGAGGGACGGGATCTGGCAAACTCTCTGCCTATGGGTGAAACGACCGTGAAGAGTTTGGACGACCGGACGACCCCGTCGTCACCCATCGTGGCCGACGGCAGGTGGTCTCAGCTGCGTGCGCGCGTGCCGCGCCGCCCCACCATCTGGTTCGAGATCGCGCTCATCGCGATCAGCTACTGGACGTACTCGCTCATCCGCAACGCGGTGCCGGAGCAGAAGGCCCAGGCGCTCAAGAACGCGGACTGGATCTGGCAGGCCGAGGAGTCCCTCGGCCTCGCCTTCGAGCACACCGTCAACCACGCCGTGAACTCGGTGACCTGGCTGATCGTCTCGATGAACTACTACTACGCGACGCTGCACTTCATCGTGACCATCGGTGTGCTCGTCTGGCTTTACCGATGGCAGCCGGGCCGTTACGCGGCGTTCCGCACCGTCCTGTTCGCCACCACCGGTGTGGCACTGGTCGGTTACTACCTGTACCCGCTCGCGCCCCCGCGGCTCATGACGAGCCAGAGCTTCATCGACACGGTCCTCGTCCACGAGACCTGGGGCTCGATGGCCTCGGGCAACCTCAAGCACGTGTCGAACCAGTACGCGGCGATGCCGTCGATGCACATCGGCTGGTCGCTGTGGTGCGGGCTGACGATCTTCCTGCTCGCCAAGGCGCCCTGGGCGCGGATCCTGGGCCTGCTCTACCCGACGGTCACGCTCGTCGTGATCGTCGCGACCGCCAACCACTTCTGGCTGGACGCGGTCGGCGGCATGATCTGCCTGTCCTTCGGCTTCCTCGTCTCGTACTTCTGGTACGGCTCCCGGCCGCACCGCCTGCCGAAGCTGGTGGAGCCGGCAGCCCCCGTCGCGCAGGGCGGTCCGCGCCCCTCGTCGGAGAGCACGAAGGACACGGACCACGAGGCGGAGCGTCCGGTCGGCTCCCCCAGGTAACCGACCCGCTCAGTCCTGCCTGTACGCGATCCGGCCACCGGTGACGGTGAGCCGGATCGCCGTCTTCTCGACCTCGTCCGCCGGGGCCTCCACCGGGTCCACGGCGAAGGCCGTGAGGTCGGCCCGGAAGCCCGGGGCGATCCGGCCCGCGACCGTCTCCTCCCCCGCAGCGACCGCCGCGTGCGTCGTCATGCCCTCCAGCGCCATCAGGCCGGTGAGCCCGTGCCGGGCCGAGGCCGCGCCGCGCGGGGCGCGGGCGGTGGCGAGGACCTGACGGGCGTCGTGGTGGGCGATGGGCCAGTCGGAGCCGAGGGCGAGGTGCGCCCCGGCCTCCCGCAGGTCGCGGCAGCGCCAGGCGCGGGCCGCCCGCTCCTCGCCGAGCCGCTTGGACCACTCGTCGGTGTGGTCGGCGCGGGTGTACGCGGTGTGCGGCGGCTGCATGGAGGCGACGACGCCGAGCGCGGCGAAGCGGCCGAGCTGGTCGTCGGGGACCGTCTCGATGTGCTCGATCCGGTGGCGGGGACCGCCCGTACCGAGGGCTTCCACGGTGTCGAGGACGTGCCGGACGGCGGCGTCCCCGATGGCGTGGGTGGCGGTGCCGACCCCGGCGCGGTGGAGGTGGCGCACGGCGGCGGAGTACGCGGCCGGGTCGGGCCAGAAGGCGTCGGTGCCCTGGCCGTGGCAGTCGGCGTGCTCCAGCCAGGCGGTGCCGCCCTCGACGGTGCCGTCCATGAAGAACTTGACCCCGCCGATCCGCCAGAGCCGGCCGGCCCGCTCCTGGAGGCGGACGAAGGCGTCCAGCTCCTCCTCGGTGGCGCCCGGCATGCACCAGGGCGCGAGGCGCAGCCGCAGGGGCAGGTCGCCGTCCTCCTCCAGGGCGGCGAGGAGTCCGGGCACGTCGTGTCCGCCGAGGTCCATGACGTGGGCGCCGGTGAGGCCGGTGGCGGCCATGGCGGAGAGGAGCTCGACGAGCCGGTCGCGGCGCTCGGCGAACGGCTGGGCGGGCAGGACCGGGGTCATCAGGTCCATGGCGGCGTGCTCGATCAGGTGCCCGGTGGGGCGGCCGTCGGCGCCGATGACGATCTCGGAGCGCTGGGTGAAGGCCCGGGGCCCTTCGATGCCGGCGGCCTTGAGGGCGGCCTCGCTGACGAGGGCGGAGTGTCCGTCGTAGAGGCGCAGGTGGGCGGGGGCGCCGTCGAGGACGTCCTCGACGAGGTCGCGGTGGACGGGGCGGCCGCCGAAGGCGTTGTGGTCGAGGCCGTGGCCGAGGACCCAGCCGTCGCGGCGCTCGGCGGCCTTGAGGGCGGCGCGGAGCCCTTCGAGGTCGGTGACGGCCGAGAGGTCGGTGCCGGTGTACATCTCCAGGCCCCAGACGGGGTGGCTGTGGGCGTCGGTGAGGCCGGGGGTGAGGGTGGCGCCGGCCAGGTCGACGGTCTCGGTGCCGGGGCCGGCCCAGGCGCGGGCGTCGGTGGCGTCGCCGAGGGCGGTGATCACTCCGCCATGGACGGCGACGGCGGTGGCGCCGGTGAGCTCGGGGTCGCGGACGCGGGCGTTGACGAGGACGAGGTCGGGTGCGGACACGAGGGGTCGGTCCCTTCGGTGGGGGTCTCGGTGGACGGCTCGGCGGCGGGCTCGGTGGACGGCTCGGCGGCGGGCTCGGCGGACGGCTCGGCGGCGGGCTCGGCGGACGGCTCGGCGGCGAAGTGGGCGTAGACCTCGGGGCGGGTGCGGCGGAGCCGGTACGCGAGGAGGAGCCCGAGGAGGAACACGGCGGGGACGAGCGAGACGAGCACGGTGTTGACGGTCGTCGAGGCCGCGGTGAAGAGGTCGATGTTGACGGTGACCAGCGCGATCGCCCCGGCGAGCAGGACGAAGGCGGTGACGGGGGCGACGACCGTGCGGAGGAGGCCCTCGCGGTGGTCGATCCGCCGGAAGAAGAAGGGCACGGCGAGCGCGGCGAGCAGCTGGAGGACCATCAGGCCGAGCATGCCGGGGGTGTTCACCCAGAGCAGGAGCTGCTGGTACGGGTCGGCGCCCGCGAGCGCGAAGGCGAGGACGACGACCGCGCCGAGCACGGTCTGCGCGGCCCCCGCGACGTACGGGGAGCGGTGGCGGGGGTGGATCCGGCCGAGCGTCTTGGGCAGCACTCCCTCCTCGGAGAGGGAGAGCGTGTAGCGGTTGATGGCGTTGTGGAAGGCGAGGAGGGAGGCGAGGACGCTGGTGACGATGAGGACGTGCATCAGGTCGGCGGCCCAGGCTCCGACGTAGGTGGTGATGGCGGCGAAGAAGAGGCCGCCGGGGTCGTCGGCGGCGGCCTGGACGACCTTGTCCTCGCCGAAGGCCTGGATGACGGTCCAGACGACGAAGGCGTAGAAGAGGCCGAGGAAGGCGACCGCGAGGTAGGTGGCGCGGGGGATGGTGCGCTCGGGGTCCTTGGCCTCGCGCCGGTAGATCACCGTGGACTCGAAGCCGGTGAAGGCGGCGAAGGCGCAGGCCAGGACGGCGGCGGTGCCGCCGGTGAGGACGTGGGCGGGGGCGAGGCCGCCGAGGGAGAGGCCGTGGGCGCCGCCGTCGATCAGGACGCCGCCGGCGAGGAGCACGAGGATGCCGGTCTCGGCGACGAGGAGGACGCCGAGGAGCTTGGCGCCGAAGTCGATCGAGCGGTAGCCGCCGTACCAGATCAGCAGGAGGCCGGCGAGGGAGACGGGCAGCCAGGGGACGTCGTGGCCGAGGGCGGCGGCGGTGTCCGAGGTGGCGGAGCCGAGGAGCCCGTACACGCCGATCTCCATGCCGTTGTAGCCGAGCATGGCGACGAGGGCGGCGGCGATGCCGACCGGCCGGCCGAGGCCGCGGGTGATGTACGCGTAGAAGGCGCCGGCGCTGCGGACGTGGCGGCTCATGGTGGTGAAGCCGACGGCGAAGACGGTGAGGGTGAGGCCGGCCAGGAGGTAGCCGACGGGGGCGCCGATGCCGCCGAGGAGGATGGCGACGGGGGCGACGCCGGCCATGACGGTGAGCGGGGCGGCGGCGGAGACGACGAAGAAGGAGATGTCGGCGGTGGTGAGCGTGCCGGTTCTCAGCCCCGGGGGCTCGTCGGGGGTGGGTGAGGACATGGGTGGGGAAGCCTCTCCGTGACAGGAAACCTAAAGGCTTTCGGTTTGCGCAATGTAGCCTCGCGTTCAACGATTCGGGAAGACCCGACATGGACCTGAACAGGGAGTGACGATTCATGGGCCGGCCGCGCAGACCCCTCCTCGACCGGGAGCGGATCACCACCACGGCTCTCGAGATCGTCGACGAGCAGGGCGAGTTCAGCGTCCCGCAGATCGCCCGGCGGCTCGGGGTGCAGACGGCCTCCGTCTACCACCACGTCGACGGGCGGGACGGGATCGTGGAGCTGCTGCGCGAGCGGGTGGCCACCGCGATCGACGGCGCGACCCTGGACCTGACGCCCTGGGACGAGGCCATGGCGGCCTGGGCCCGCTCCTACCGCGCCGCCTTCGCCGCCCACCCGCGCGCGATCCCGCTGCTCATGACCTCACCGGTGCGGGCGCCCAAGGTCCTCGACCAGTATGAGCGCGCCGTGGGCCGCCTCCTCGACGCCGGGTTCGCGCTGCCGGACGTCATGCCGGTGATCATCGCCCTGGAGAACGTGGTCCTCGGCTCGGCGCTCGACCTGGCCGCCCCCGAGGCGATGTGGGAGCTCGCCGACGAGACGGCCACCCCGCAGCTGGCCCGCGCGCTCGGCGCGGTCCCGGAGGGGCGCGCGGACCAGGCCTTCGAGCTGGCGCTCACGGCGTACCTGGCGCACGTCCGGGAGGTCTACGCGCCGTAGAACGGCCTCGGTTCCTACGAGTGTCCACGCGCCCTGGAGCGGCCGGCCGGAGCAGCCGTCTACGCGCCGTAGAACAGCTCGTCGACGACGGCCCTGGCTCGGCGGGTGACGCGGCGGTAGTCGTCGACCAGTTCCCCGACGTGGCCGGGGACGTACCCCAAGTACCGTCCGACCGCAGCCAGTTCGCGCGGGTCCGAGGGGAAGGTGTCGCCGGGGCGGCCGCGGACCAGCATCACCGCGTTGCGGACGCGGGTCGCGAGGACCCAGGCCTCGTCGAGGGTCTGCGCCTCCTCCGTCCCGATCAGGCCCGCCGCGTGCGCGGCCCCGAGGGCCTCGCGGGTCCGGGTCGTCCGCAGTCCCGGCTCGGCCCAGCCGTGCCGCATCTGCATCAGCTGGACCGTCCACTCGACGTCGCTCAGGCCGCCGCGCCCCAGCTTGGCGTGGAGCGTCGGGTCGGCGCCGCGCGGCAGCCGCTCGGACTCCATCCGGGCCTTGAGGCGGCGGATCTCGCGGACCGCGTCCTCGCCGAGGCCTTCGGCGGGATAGCGGAGCGGGTCGACCAGCTCGATGAACCGGTCCGCCAACTCGCTGTCGCCCGCCATGGGTGCGGCGCGCAGCAGGGCCTGGCTCTCCCAGACGAGCGACCAGCGGCGGTAGTAGGCCTCGTACGACTTCAGGGTACGGACCAGGGGGCCGCTCTTGCCCTCCGGCCTGAGGTCCGCGTCGATCAGCAACGGCGGGTCGGCGGTGGGCAGTTGGAGCAGCCGCCGCATCTCCGAGACCACCTTGTTCGCGGCCTTCGCCGCCTCCTGCTCGTCGACGCCCTCGCGCGGCTCGTGCACGAACAGCACGTCGGCGTCGGAGCCGTAGCCCAGCTCGTGCCCGCCGAAGCGGCCCATGCCGATGACGGCGAACCGGGTGGGCAGCTCGTCCCCCCACTCGGCGCGCACGGCGGCCCGCAGGGCGCCCGCGATGGTCGCCGCGTTGAGATCGGTGACGGCCTCCCCCACCCGGTCGACGAGCGCGCCGGGGTCGGGCTCGCGAGGGTTGTCCTCGGTACCGTACGAGCCGATGAGGTCGGCCGCGGCCGTACGGAACAGCTCCCTGCGGCGCACCCCGCGGGCCGCCGCGACCGCCTGCTCGGCGTCGTCCGCGCGGCCCACCGCCGCCAGGACCTCCTGCTCCAGGTGGTCCCGGCCGCGCGGCTTCAGCCCCTCGGGGTCGCCGAGGATGGCGACCGCCTCGGGGGCGCGGAGCAGCAGGTCGGGGGCGAGGCGGCCGGCGGAGAGCACCCGGGCGAGGTTCTCGGCGGCGGCGCCCTCGTCCCGGAGGAGGCGGAGGTACCAGGGGGTCTTGCCGAGCGCGTCCGAGACCTTGCGGAAGCCGAGGAGGCCGGCGTCCGGGTCTGCGGAGTCGGCGAACCAGCCGAGGAGCACCGGGAGCAGCGTCCGCTGGATCGCGGCCTTGCGGCTCACCCCGGAGGCGAGCGCCTCCAGGTGGCGCAGGGCGGACACCGGGTCCTGGTAGCCGAGGGCTTCGAGGCGCTGCCCGGCCGCCTTCGGGCTGAGCCGGATCTCGCCGGGGGCGAGCTGGGCGACGGCGTCGAGCAGCGGCCGGTAGAAGAGCTTCTCGTGGAGCCGGCGGACGACGGCGGCGTGCCGCTTCCACTCCTTGTTGAGCTCGGCGACCGGGTCGGTGCGCAGCCCGAGGGAGCGGCCGAGGCGGCGCAGGTCGGCCTCGTCCTCGGGGACGAGGTGGGTGCGGCGCAGCCGGTAGAGCTGGATGCGGTGCTCCATGGCCCGCAGGAACCGGTAGGCCTCGTCGAGCTGGGCCGCGTCGGCCCGGCCGACGTAGCCGCCGGCGGCGAGCGCGGCGAGCGCGTCCAGGGTGGTGCCGCTGTGCAGGCCCGCGTCGCTGCGGCCGTGCACGAGCTGGAGGAGCTGGACGGCGAACTCGACGTCCCGCAGGCCGCCGGGGCCGAGCTTGAGCTCGCGCTCGACCTGGGCGGCGGGGATGTTGTCGACGACCCGGCGGCGCATCTTCTGCACGTCGGGGACGAAGTTCTCGCGCTCGGCGGCCTGCCAGACGAGCGGGGAGACGGCGTCGATGTACTGGGCGCCGAGCTCCGGGTCGCCCGCCACGGCCCGCGCCTTCAGGAGGGCCTGGAACTCCCAGGTCTTCGCCCAGCGCTGGTAGTAGGCGAGGTGGGAGGAGAGGGTGCGGACGAGGGGGCCGTTGCGGCCCTCGGGGCGGAGATTGGCGTCGACCGGCCAGATCGTGCCCTCGATGTTGGTCTCGGAGCAGATCCGCATGAGGTGCGAGGCGATCCGGGTCGCGGCCTGCATGGCCTTGCCCTCGTCGGCGCCCTCCACCGGCTCCCCGACGAAGATCACGTCCACGTCGGAGACGTAGTTGAGCTCGTGGCCGCCGCACTTGCCCATCGCGATCACGGCGAGCCGGCACTGGGCGGCGTCGGCGGGCTCGGCGGTGCGGGCGATGGCGAGCGCGGCGCGCAGGGTCGCCGTCGCCAGGTCGGCGAGCTCGGCCGCAGCCTGCGCGACGTCCGTCGTGCCGCACACGTCACGGGCCGCTATGGCGAGCAGGCAGCGGCGGTAGGAGACCCGCAGCGAGACGGCGTCGGTGGCGTCGGCGAGGCCCTGCTCGAACTCGGCGACCCCCGGGTGCAGGTCGGCCGCCTCGTACGTGACGAGGGACTCCCAGTCGCGGGGGTGGCGTGCCAGGTGGTCGGCGAGGGCCTCGGAGGCGCCGAGCACCCCGAGGAGCCGGTCGCGGAAGGGCTTGGCGGAGAGCAGGGTGGCGGTGAGGGTCTGCCGCTCGGTCTCGGGCTGGGCCTCGACGAGGCGGACCAGGCCGCGCAGGGCGAGATCCGGATCGGCGGTGGCGCCGAGGGCGTCGAGGAGGACGGCGTCGCCGCGGAGGGCGGACAGCTCCGGCACGTCGAGGAGCCGCTCGGCCCCCGAAGGATCGGTGAATCCGTGTCGCAGCAGGCGTGAGAAGGTACTGCTCCTGCGCCCCGGCACCGTCATCCGACCGCTCCCTCCAAGCAGGTCCATCCCGGGTCTCCCACGGTCGTACCCGAGAGATCGAGCCTATCCGGAGTGAGGGGTGCGGGCGCCCAGGCCTTCGGATCGAAGCGGATCACACGTGACATCCCGCACATCGATCGCTTTTCGGACCCAATGAACCGTATTTCTTGAAAGTCCGTCTTGTTGTGCGTGCACCACCCCCGCACACGTCCTCTCGCCCGTCCTTCCGTGAAAGCGCGCCCTCACCGATGCACGTCCGCCTCACCCGCCGTCCTGCCGCCGCCTCCCGCCGCGGGGGCTCCCGCCGCAGAGTCGTCTCGACGGCCGTGACGGCCGTCCTGGTGGGCGGCACCTTCGCCGGTCTGCTGTCGGTGACGACGGCGCCGGACTCCTCGGCGGCCGCGGTTCCCCTGCCCCGGAAGGCACCGGCGGACGGCGGGATACGTCCCGTCGAGGCCCCCGGGAAGGCCCGCCCGGCCGAGACGCCGTCCGCCGCCTCCGACGGCGCGTCCGTGGTGCAGATCGTGGCGCACCCCGACGACGACCTGTTCTTCATGAACCCGGACACCTCCCAGTCCATCCGCTCCGGCAGCCCCCTGACCTCCGTCTACCTCACCTCCGGCGAGTCGGACGGCGTCAACGCCCGCCCGCGCGACGCGGCCGGCGCCGCGCCCGACAAGGCGGGGTACGCAGAGGCCCGGCAGAACGGCATCCGCGCCGCGTACGCGGAGATGGCCACCGGCAGCCGCACCAGCCCCTGGGACCGGGTCGCGATCCCCACGGCCGGCGGCGCGACCGCCGAGCTGGACACCCTGCGGGCGAAGCCGCACGTGAAGCTCGTCTGGCTGCAGATGCGCGAGGCCGGGGCGACCAACGGCGACCGCCCCCAGAGCCTCAACGGCCTGTGGCACGGCCGGATCTCCGCGCTCGCCTCCCAGCGCGCCACCGGCACCCCGGTCGCGGCGGACTTCACGTACACCAAGGACCAGGTCGTCGCGACGGTGACCGGGATCCTGGAGCGCTTCCGGCCGACCTTCGTCCGGATGCAGGACCCGACCTCCGGCAAGGTCCCCGGCACGGGCCGCTACCAGGACCACCAGGACCACCTGTACGGGGCGCGGTTCGTCCAGGCCGCGCTCGCCCGGTACGCGGAGGTCCCCGGCCACCCGCACGTCGGCGTGCAGAACTACCTCGGCTACCCCACCAGCGTCCTCCCGCACACCCTCGACCCCGAGACCGCGGACGCGAAGCTGAAGATCCTCAAGACGTACGCGTGGATGGACGGCGTCAACGACTGCGGGACCGTCGCGGGCTGCGGCGACCTGAAGGTCGCCGCGCGGCCCGCGGGCCGCGGCTGGGCGCAGACCATCCGGTACGCCCGGGGCACCTCCACCTCCTGGGTGCAGCGCGACCGGGACGGCGGGCTGCACGCCTTCTCCGTCCTCGACGGGCGTCTCGCGACCTGGCGGAAGGCGGCGGGCTCGGCGGCCTGGCGGGGGCCGGTGCTGCTGCCCGGCGGCGGCCTCGACAGCGGGGTCACCTCCACGCTGCTGCCCGACGGCCGCCTGGCCGTCTTCGGCACCCGCACGACCCTCGGCACCGGCCCTTCGGACTACCGCCGCGAGGTGGTGACGGCCGAGCAGTCCGCGACGGGCGGCGCCTTCGGCCCGTGGCGCACGCTCGGCACGCCCGAGCGGAACGACGTCGAGGGCACCTCCGACATCAGCGCACCCGCCGTGACCGTGGGCACCGACGGCCGGATGACCCTGGTCGTACGGGACAGCGGGCACCGGCTGGCGGCCCGCGAGCAGGGCACGGACGGCCTCTGGGGTCCGTGGCGGACGCTCGGCGGCGTCGACGTGCACGGCGACCCGGTGGCGGCGACCGACGCGGCGGGCCGCGGGTACGTCTTCGCGAGCACCCCGCACACCGTCCTCGCGTGGGCGGCGCAGCGCCCCGGCGGACCGCTGGCCGGTCCCGCGCTGACGGGCCTGCCGCCGACGACGCTGGCGCTGAGCGCGAGCCCGGCGCCGGGCGGCGAGGGCGTACGGCTCTGGTTCCGCAAGCCGGCCTCCAACGACCTGCGGACCGCCGACTTCTCGGGCGCCGGCCTGATCTCCCCCATGCGTGAGGTGGCGGGCGGCGTCGCGGGCTTCGGCCCGGTGAGCGGTTCGGTGGGGGGCTCCACCGGCGGCTCGGTCGGCGGGACCAAGGGCAGCGCCTCGGTCGGCGGCGAGGGGATGCTCGCGGTGCGCTCCCGTACGGGCGTCCTGGCGACGGCCCCGCTGGGGCGGGGCGCGACGCGGCCGACGTGGAGGCTGGAGCGGTTCCTGTTCTCCGGGGCGCCGGACGCGGGGACGGACGGGGTCGCGGCGATCGGCCTGAACGGCAGGCTGCACTGGACGCCGGCGGGCCGCTGAGTCCGGGAAGGCGGACGGTCGGCCGACCGCTGAATCCGGTGGGCGGACCGACCGATGACCTTCGGTGGGCGGACCGGGCGACCGCTGAATCCGGTGGGCGGACCGCCGGCCGGTGAGTCTCCGACCGATGAGTTCCGGCGGGCGGACCGGTCTTCCCTTTTGTGGCCCTTTCCGTGGGCCGCGGCGAAAGGACGGCCGGTCATGGATCCGCGTACTTCCCTCGACTCCCGCTACAGCGACCCGAAGGCGGCCCCGCTGCCCTGGTCCGACGCGGCCGCCCGGCTCGCGGCGGCCGAGGTCTTCTGGCTGACGACGGTCCGCCCGGAAGGACGCCCGCACGTCACCCCGCTCATCGCGGTCTGGTCGGAGGGCGCCCTGCACTTCTGCACCGGGCCGGACGAGCGCAAGGCCCGCAATCTCGCGGAGAACGCGTCGGTGGTCCTCACCACCGGCTCCGCCTCCCTCGCCGGCGGCCTCGACCTCGTCGTCGAGGGCGAGGCGGCCCGGGTGACGGGCGAGGCACGGCTGCGGGCCCTCGCGGAGGCGTACGTGGAGAAGTACGGCCCGGATTGGCGATTCGGGGTGCGGGACGGGGCCTTCCTGAGCGACGGTGGTACGGCCCTGGTGTTCGCGGTCGCGCCTCGTACGGTCTTCGGCTTCGCCAAGGGCGAGCCGTTCGGCCAGACCCGCTGGCGTTTCTGAGGACCCGAGGAGATACGTGTGAACTGGACGCTGGAAGTCGTCCCCGTCCCCGTCACCGACATGGACAAGGCCAAGGAGTTCTACGGCGGCAAGTGCGGCTTCACGATCGACCTGGACGACGAGGTCGCGCCGGGCATGCGGATCGTCCAGGCGACGCCGCCGGGCTCGCGCTGTTCGATCGCGATGCTGAGCGGCATGCCGACGATGCCGGGGACGAAGGAGATGGCCCCCGGCACCCTGCACGGCCTCCAGCTCTGCGTCACGGACATCGAGGCGGCGCGGAAGGAGCTGGTCGGCCGGGGCGTCGACGTCTCGGCCGTGATGCACGTCGGCGCGACGGGCTGGGAGGACGGGAAGGGCGACACCTGGAACTCGTTCATGACCTTCGAGGATCCGGACGGCAACGGCTGGGTGGTCCAGGAGGCCCCGTCGGAGCTGTCGGAACGCTGAGGGCGGCCACGGCCTCCGGGGTCCAGTGCCCGGCCGCGCCCGGGCAGCCGGCGAGATAGGCGGCGACCTCGGCGGGCCGCCAGGCCCCGGCGCCGTGCAGCCCGGCGGCGACGTGCCGGAGATACGCGGCGGAGGGCGGACGCAGCCCGCCGTCCTCCTCACCGCCCTCCCCACCGCCCTCCGGCATCGGCCACGGCGCGGTGAACGTGAGCACCGGGAGCCCGTCGAGGACTCCGGAGCAGACGAGCGTCTCGTACCGCCCCGTTCCGAGGGAGCAGCGTCCGGTGGCGCGCACCTCGGTCAGGTCGAGGTCGGCGCCGGGCGCGCGGTACATCTCCTGCGCGGCGATGTCGGAGAACTGCCCCACGGTGAGCAGGTGGGCGACGCCCCAGGCGGTGCCGTCCGCGGCGGCGTCGTAGAAGGCCCGGCCGCCGCCCCAGACGGGCGACTCGGTGGCGAAGTACACCTGCCCGGGCAGTACGAGGGCCACGGACCGCTCGGGCGGGCGCGGGTCCCGGCCCCCGGGGAACGTCCGCGCGGCCCCGGGCGGCCGGCCGCCGGCGAGGTAGCAGGCGAGGCGCTCGGCATGCGTGTTGGAGCCGTAGGCGGCGTACCAGACGCGGGAGGGGTCACGGGAAGAGGCTTCCGACATGCCGTCAGACGCTAGCGGTGGGCCGGGCCTCCGTGGCGTACCGACCCTAGGGGGAACCCTCACGTCCGCGTCATGGTGTCCGAGGAGCCGCCGTCCTGTGGGGCGTGACGCACGGCGGCATCCCGGCTCCCGCGCTAGGGGGTGTCCTGCCTGATCGACAAGACACTCCCTAGAACCCGATGTAGAAGTGCCGGAGCGTCTCGTCCTCCGCCACGCACGGCATCCCCGCGGCCTCCATCACCCGGTGGGAGGCCGGGTTGTCGAGGTCGGCGTCCCCCTTCACCCCGGCGGCGCCGGCCTGCCGGGCCAGTTCGAGGACCGCTCGCAGCGCCTCGGACGCGTAACCCTTCCCGCGCGCCCCGGGCGTGAGCCCGTACCCGATGGTGGCGACGCCCAGCTCGTTCGGCGGCCCGTGGAACCCGATCCCGCCGACGGCGACCCCGTCGAGCCGGATCGCGTAGGGCCGGAACACACCCGGATCCCCGCGCTCGGCGACGCCCCGCAGAAACCCGGTGCACGCGCGAACGTCCCCGTCCCCGGGATACTCCTCCCCCCAGAGGTCCCCTTCCCCGGCCTCCCGAGCGACGATGCGCTCGGCCTCTGTGGTGCTCAACGGTTGCAACAGGAGCCGCTCGGTGGCGACGAAATCGATCTTCACCGGGGCAGTGTCGGCTGCCCTCCGCTCCTGGGCAACGCATTTACCCACGCCGGGGTTGGCCGGGGAACGACTCCGGGCCGGCAGCTGACGCCACCGGCCCGGATCGTCGATTCCCTTACAGCACGGGAAGGTTCTTGCGGAGCTCGAAGGCGGTGACCTCGCTCCGGTACTCCTCCCACTCCTGCTTCTTGTTCCTCAGGAAGAAGTCGAAGACGTGCTCGCCGAGGGTCTCCGCGACCAGTTCGCTCTTCTCCATCAGGGCGATCGCCTCGCCCAGGTTCTGCGGGAGCGGCTCGATGCCCATCGCGCGGCGCTCCGCGTCGGAGAGGGCCCAGACGTCGTCGTCGGCGCCGGCCGGGAGTTCGTAGCCCTCTTCGATGCCCTTGAGGCCGGCCGCGAGGAGGACCGCGTACGTCAGGTAGGGGTTGGCGCCCGAGTCGATGGAGCGGACCTCGACGCGGGACGAGCCCGTCTTGCCCGGCTTGTACATGGGGACGCGGATGAGGGCCGAGCGGTTGTTGTGGCCCCAGCAGATGTACGAGGGAGCCTCGCCGCCCGAGCCGGCCGTGCGGGAGGAGCCGCCCCAGATGCGCTTGTACGAGTTGACCCACTGGTTGGTGACGGCGGAGATCTCGCCCGCGTGCTTCAGGAGGCCCGCGATGAAGGAGCGGCCCACCTTGGAGAGCTGGTACTCGGCGCCCGACTCGTAGAAGGCGTTCCGGTCGCCCTCGAAGAGCGACAGGTGGGTGTGCATGCCCGAGCCGGGGTAGTCGGAGAAGGGCTTCGGCATGAAGGTGGCCTGGACGCCCTGCTCAAGAGCAACCTGCTTCATGACCAGGCGGAACGTCATGATGTTGTCCGCGGTGGAGAGGGCGTCCGCGTAGCGGAGGTCGATCTCCTGCTGGCCCGGCGCGCCCTCGTGGTGGGAGAACTCCACCGAGATGCCCATCGATTCGAGCATCGTGATCGCCTGGCGGCGGAAGTCCATGCCGACGTTCTGCGGGGTGTGGTCGAAGTAGCCCGAGTTGTCGGCCGGGGTGGGCCGCGTGCCGTCGAGCGGCTTGTCCTTCAGGAGGAAGAACTCGATCTCGGGGTGGGTGTAGAAGGTGAAGCCGAGGTCGGAGGTCTTGGCAAGGGCACGCTTCAGCACGTACCGCGGGTCCGCGAAGGACGGCGAGCCGTCCGGCATCAGGATGTCGCAGAACATCCGGGCCGTGCCCGGGGCCTCGGCGCGCCACGGCAGGATCTGGAAGGTGCCCGGATCCGGCTTGGCGATCATGTCCGATTCGTATACGCGGGCGAAACCCTCGATCGCCGAGCCGTCGAAGCCGATGCCCTCGTCGAAGGCCTGCTCAAGCTCGGCGGGCGCCACGGCCACCGACTTGAGGAAGCCCAGTACATCGGTGAACCACAGGCGCACGAAGCGGATGTCGCGCTCCTCGAGCGTACGGAGCACGAATTCCTGCTGCTTGTCCATTTCCACACCCATCCTCGCTGGTCAGGCCGCCTGCTCCCACCGCCTCCGATACATCGGGGGGCACCTGAGCATCCCACCACATGGTTTCGCGCACGTTGCGTACCCATAGTGCCTGCTCGGGTGTGACGCAGGTAACGGGAGGAGGGGATTCGGGGGTCGGGGAGGGGTTGGGGCGGGGTCTGGGGAGGGGTCTGGGGAGCGGGCTGGGGAGGGAGTCGAGAGGGGGTGGGAAGTTGGCGGAGGGTGGCCTTCCGGGGGTGTCGTGGTCGTGTCGTGGTCGTTCTCCGGTACCGAGTGGTACCCCGTTCGGCCCACAGAGGGCCCGCGCACACTACGATCTGCGCCCATGGGGGCCACGCGGCTCGTACGCCTGTTCCGACACGCGCGTCCCATGGCACTGGTGAGTGCCGTGGCGACGCTCCTCGCCGCGCTCTTCGTCTGCCTGGGGTCCGGCCCCGGACCCGACCCCCATCACGAGGCGGCCCCGGAGACGTACGGCGCACGGGCGTCGGCGGTCGTGGCCGAGTACATCTGCCCGTACGAACGCGGCGGCTGCTCCCTCGTCCCCTCCCTCTCCCCCGCGGTGCTCAGCGCGCCCCCGCTCGACCCCCCGCTCCACGCGGAGGGCCGGCTCCCGCGCCTCGACCCGCCCTCCGGTGACGGCCCGGCCCGCCGTTCCGGCATCCGGCCGCGCGCGCCGGACCTGCACGTCCTTCAAGTTCTCCGGACATAGCGGCGCCGGCCTCCGGCCCCAGCCCTTGCATGTCCCGCTCCGAACTCCACCTCTCTCCCTGAAGAAGGACGACATCACCATGGCCGCCAACCGCTCCGTCAACGCCGACCGCCGCGCCCGAATAGAGGAGATGCGCCGCGCCGAGCAGTCCCGCGAGCGCCGCAACCGCCTCATCACCATCGGCGTCTCCGGGGTCGTCGTCCTCGGCCTCGTCGGCTTCGGCACCTTCGTGCTGATGAAGAAGTCCGACGAGCAGGACGCGAAGGAGGCCGCCGCCAAGGCCCCCATCAAGTCCGAGCAGACCTGGGACGCGAAGAAGCTCGGCCGCAACCACGTCGAGACCGCCGTGAAGTACGACATGAAGCCGCCGGTCGGCGGTGACCACCACCCGGTCTGGATGAACTGCGACGGCGTGGTCTACGACAAGGCCGTCAACGACGTGAACGCCGTGCACTCGCTGGAGCACGGCGCCGTCTGGGTGACGTACAACAAGAAGGCCGACAAGGCCGACGTGGAGAAGCTCGCCGAGAAGGTCGGCAAGACCAAGTACACGCTGATGAGCCCCGTGGACGACCAGGCCGGCTCGATCATGCTGTCCGCCTGGGGCAAGCAGGTCACCGTCGACAGCGCCACCGACCCTCGGATCGACGCCTTCTTCACGAAGTACGTCCAGGGCCCGCAGACCCCCGAGCCGGGCGCCGCCTGCACCGGCGGGGTCGGGCAGTGAGCCCGGAGACCGGGGAGATCGACGCGGACGAGGACTTCGTGCCCGGCGCCCGGCGCCGGGTCGGGCGGACCCAGTGGGCCGCCGTCACCGCCGTCGCGCTCGCGCTGCTCTTCGCCGGGGGCGCCGTCACCGTCGCCTCCGCCGAGCGCGACGAGGCGCCGCGTACCCCCGCGACCGACTCCGCGGACGCCGGCTTCGCCCGGGACATGTCCGTCCACCACCAGCAGGCCGTCGAGATGTCGTTCATCGTCCGGGACCGCACCCGGGACGAGTCGGTGCGCCGTCTCGCGTACGACATCGCCAACACCCAGGCCAACCAGCGGGGCATGATGCTCGGCTGGCTGGACATGTGGGGGCTGCCCAAGCTGCAGTCCGGCGTCGAGCCGATGGCCTGGATGGGCATGGGCGGTACGGGCGACAACGGTCCCTCGGACGGCGCGCTGATGCCCGGCATGGCGACCAACGCGCAGATGGACGCCTTGCGCAAGGCCAGTGGCCGGGAGGCCGAGGTCCTGTACCTGAAGCTCATGACCGAGCACCACAAGGGCGGGGTCCACATGGCCGAGGGCTGCGTGCTCAAGTGCGCCCCGGGCGTCGAGCGCGACCTCGCGCAGGGCATGGTCGATGCCCAGCGGTCCGAGATGCTGCTGATGGCCGACATGCTGAAGCAGCGCGGAGCCGCCTGAGCGGCTCGGGCCCGATCCCGTCGGTAGTCCTTACGGCCCCCGTGACCCGCTGCGGTCGCGGGGGCCGTGCCGCGCGCCGACAATGAGTGGGCTCGGGGACGTTCGTGTGACGACGTTCGACGAAAGGTACGCAGCTCATGACCACGGCGAAGGACATCATGCATCCCGGGGCCCAGTGGATCCCGGCACACGAGACGCTCGACCGCGCCGCGCAGCTGATGCGCAACCTGAACGTGGGCGCGCTGCCCATCGCCGACGAGAACGAACGGCTCTGCGGCATCATCACGGACCGCGACATCGTGGTCGGCTGTGTGGCCATGGGCCATGATCCGTCGAAGATCACCTGCGGCGAGATGGCGAAGGGCACCCCGCGCTGGGTCGAGGCGGGCGCCGACGTGGGCGCGGTCCTGGAGGAGATGCAGAGCCACCAGATCCGGCGGCTCCCCGTCATCGAGGGCAAGAAGCTCGTCGGCATGATCAGCGAGGCCGACCTGGCCCAGCACCTGTCGGACGAGCAGATCAAGGCGTTCTGCGCGAGCGTCTACGCCGCCACCTGACCGCCGGGGCGCCCGGGGGGCCCGGTGCCCCCTGGGGGCCCGGAGTGTCCTGACTGGCCTGGAGGCCCGGAGTGCCCTGGGTGCCCAGAGCCCCCTGGGGCCCGGAGTGCCCTGGGTGGTCTGGGGGCCCGGAGTGCCCTTGCCCTGACTGGTCTGGGCGCCCGGAGCCCCCCGGGTGCAGCACCGCCCTGGCCACCGCTTCCGGGCGGTCCAGCATGACCAGATGGCCCGACGGCACGGCCGCCTCGTAGGAGGCGTCGAGCCGTCGGGCCAGCGTGCGTTGGCGCTGCTCCCAGCGGGCGGAGCCGTCGGGGGCGGCGAGGACGGTGACGGGGAGCCCCGGCGGGAGCGGGTGGCTGTCCCGGAGGGCGAGGAGTCCGGCGGCGACTGCGCCGTAGTGGGCGTTCTCCAGGAGGGTGCCGCGCAGGACGCGTGAGGTGCGGTAGACGCGGCGGATCAGTTCGGTGGGCGCCGGGTCCCGTCGTACCGACAGGCGGCGGACCGCCGGGCCGAGCGCTGCCGGGACGCCGGCGGCGCTGAGCAGCGCGCCGACGGCCCGGGACACGGCGGGCGCACGGGACGGGCGGGGGTGCTCCTCCACCGAGGAGTCGACGAGGACGAGTGCGGCGGTACGGGCCGGGTGGAGGCGCGCGAAGGCCTCCGCGTGGAATCCGGCGATGGAGTGGCCGACGACGGTGGCGGGGCCCGCGTCCAGTGCGTCGAGGAGCGCCGCGATCCGGTCCGCCTCACCCGCCGCCGTCGGCGGGGCGGCCGCGGGGGCGGAGAGGCCGTGGCCGGGGCGGTCGAAGCGGACGACCGTGCGGTACGGCGCGAGCAGCGGCACGACCGGGTCCCAGTCGAACCAGCTCAGGCCGAGACCGGCGCTCAGGACGCAGACGGGCCCCGAGCCCTCGACGACCACGTGGTGGGCCACTCCCCCGATCCGTACGAAGGTCATCGCGCCCGCCTGCGCGGGAGGGAGCCGGCGAGGACGGCGAGCCACATGGCCACCAGGAGGACCTGGAGCCGCTGGCCCGCGCCGAGCGACCACGTCCCCTTGCCGGCCTCGAAGGCGGCGACGGCCGCCAGGGTCCAGGCGGTGGCGGCGAGCTCCAGGACGACGAGGGCGGGGCCCGTACGGGCGAGGGGGCGCCAGTGGCCGTACCGGCGGGCGGCCACGGTCAGGGCGATCATCGCGGCGAGCGCGCCGGTCATGGCGAGGCTCGAACTGACGGCGTGGGCCAGATGGGTGGCGGGCACGAGACCGGCGGTCTCACGCGCCGCGCACTCCGGGTCGGCGGTGGGGGCGCAGCTGAGCGGGAGCCGCGAGTCGGCGACGGTGGCGGCCCCGAAGACGGCGAGGGCGATCCAGCCGCCGAGCGCCCAGGGGCCGTGTCTCCGGGTCGCGGCGAGCCCGGCGAGCGCGCCGGCGAGGACGAGGAGGCCGGCCGCCAGGTCGGTGGCGCGGAAGAGGCCGCCGAGGGGCTGGTCGGCGGCGGCGAGCTCGGAGACGTACGTCCGGACCGGGTCGAGCCCGGTCCGGACGAGGACTTCGAGCAGCCACGCGGTGTACGCGAGCGCGCCGAGGGCGAGCAGGAGCGCGGCCGCTCGCGTCGCCCTCGCGGGCACCTTTCCGGGCATGGTCGTTCGAACGTCAGGGGGTACCGGAAGGTTCCCTGTGATCGGGGTGGACCCAGCTCGGCTTGCGGTACTTGAGGAGGGCGGCCGGGATGACGACGCCGAGGAGGAGCAGGCCGCCGCCGACGATGAGCAGGTAGCGCCAGAGCGGCTGGTCGCCGAACTGGTCCGGCGGGACGAAGCCGATGACGAGCGCGGCGACCGAGGCGACGAAACCGATGCCGGCGACCCACCGGACGGCGGGGACGCGGAAGCCGCGCTCGACGTCCGGCTGACTCCCGCGGAGCTTGACGACGGCGACGAACATCAGCAGGTACGCGATCAGGTAGATCTGCACGGTGATGACGGAGAACATCCAGTACGCGCTGGAGACGTCGTCGCTGAAGGCGTAGAGGATGCCGATCAGGGTGGTGACGACGCCCTGCGCGATCATGATGTTCTGCGGGACGCCGTTCCTGTTGAACTTCTGCAGCGCGGGCGGCAGGTAGCCCTCCTGCCGGGAAAGCAGGACGAGGCCCTTCGCGGGTCCGGCGAGCCAGGTGAGCATGCCGCCGAGGGCGGCGCACACCAGCATGAGGCCGACGACCTTGGTCATCCAGCCGATGGAGAAGTGGTCGAAGAAGGCCTGGAAGGCCTGCATGAGTCCGGCGGTGAGGCTGAGCTGCGCCGAGGGAATGACCCAGGCGATGGCGAGGGCCGGAAGGATGAAGATCAGCAGGACGAGACCGGTCGCCAGGAACATCGACTTGGGGTACTCGCGCTTGGGCTCGCGCAGCGAGGAGACGTGGACGCCGTTCATCTCCATGCCCGCGTAGGACAGGAAGTTGTTGACGATCAGGACCAGGCTCGCGAGGCCGGTCCACGGCGGGAGCCAGTGGTCGGCGGTCATGGGCTGCGCGGAGGGGTTTCCCTGGCCGAGGAAGATCATGCCGAGGACGACGAGCAGCACACCGGGGATGAGGGTGCCGATGATCAGGCCGAAGGAGGAGAGACCGGCGATCGCCTTCGTCCCGCGCGAGGAGATCCAGACCCCGCTCCAGTAGACGACGATGATGACGATCGCGACGTACGGACCGTTCTCGGCGAGGGAGGGGTCGATGACGTACGCGAAGGTCGAGGCGACGTACGCGAGCAGACTCGGGTAGTACGCGATGGTCATGGCGAACTGGCACCAGACCGCGAGGAAGCCCAGCGGCTTGCCGAGGGCCTCGCTGACCCAGCGATAGATGCCGCCCGACCAGCCGGAGGCGAGCTCGGCGCCGACGAGGGCGGTGGGGAGCAGGAAGACGATGGCCGGGAGCAGGTAGAGGAAGATCGCGGCGAGGCCGTAGATGGCCATCGACGGCGAGGGCCGCAGGCTCGCGACGGACGCGGTGGTCATGAAGGCGAGCGTCAGCCAGGAGATGAACTGCCGCTTCGTGCCGTCGTCCTGGACCGTCGCCGTGCCACGGGCGTCGGGCCGCGCCGACTCTGCCGGGTCGTCAGTGGTCGTCATGGGCCCATGATCGACGGGGAGGGGATGGGCCGCATGTCGAGAGGGGGTCTTGCCGGGGCCTTGCCGCGGCCTTGCCGGGGCCTTGCCAGGGCCTCGTCGCGGCTTTCCGGAGCCTTGCCGCAGCCTTCCCGGAGTCGTCTCGGAGGCCTCTGCCACAGCCTTCCCCGAGTCGTCCCGGAGCCTCTGCCGGAGCCGCCCCCGAGTCGTCCCGAAGCCTCTGCCGCAGCCGTCCCGGAGCCTTGCCCGAAACCATCCTCGGGTGTTTTCCGGGACATCGCGTCGGTGTGACGATTACACTGGCCGAGTGCCTCAACTACGCCTCGCCCTGAATCAGATCGACTCGACCGTCGGAGACATCGCCGGGAACGCCGAGGCGATCGTCCACTGGACCCGGCACGCCGCCGGACAGGGCGCGCATCTCGTCGCGTTCCCCGAGATGGCGCTGACCGGCTACCCCGTCGAGGACCTGGCCCTGCGGCCCTCCTTCGTCGAGGCGTCCCGGGAGGCCCTGCGCGGGCTCGCCCGGCGGCTCGCGGACGAGGGCTTCGGCGAGCTGCCGGTCGTCGTCGGCTACCTCGACCGCTCCGAGCGGGCCGAGCCGAGGCTCGGCAGGCCCGCCGGCTCGCCGGAGAACGCCGCCGCCGTGCTGTACGGGGGCGAGGTGGCGCTTCGGTTCGCCAAGCACCACCTCCCCAACTACGGCGTGTTCGACGAGTACCGCTACTTCGTCCAGGGCGACACGATGCCGGTCGTCCGCGTCCACGGCGTCGACGTGGCCCTGGCGATCTGCGAGGACCTCTGGCAGGAGGGCGGCCGGGTCCCGGCGGCGCGCGCCGCGCGGGCCGGACTGCTCCTGTCGGTCAACGCCTCGCCGTACGAGCGGAACAAGGACGACACGCGGCTCGAACTGGTCCGCAGGCGCGCCCGGGAGGCCGGTTGCGTCACCGCGTACCTGGCGTCGACGGGCGGTCAGGACGAGCTGGTGTTCGACGGCGACTCGATCGTCGTGGACGCGGCGGGCGAAGTGATCGCGCGCGCCCCGCAGTTCGTCGAGGGCAGTGTGATCGTCGACCTGGAGCTGCCGGCGGCCGACCCGGGGGCGCCGGACGGCGTCGTGGACGACGGGCTGCGGATCGACCGGGTGGTGCTCTCCGAGAAGCCGCTGCCGGCGTACGAGCCGGAGCTCGCGGGCGGGTACGCGCACCGGCTCGACGACGACGAGGAGGTCTACTCGGCCCTGGTCGTGGGGCTGCGCGCGTATGTCGCGAAGAACGGTTTCCGCTCGGTCCTGATCGGACTCTCCGGCGGTATCGACTCGGCGCTCGTCGCGGCCATCGCCTGCGACGCGGTCGGCGCGGGGAACGTGTACGGCGTGTCGATGCCGTCCAAGTACTCCTCCGACCACTCCCGCGGCGACGCGGCCGAGCTGGCCCGCCGCACCGGCCTGCACTACCGCACGGTGTCGATCGAGCCGATGTTCGACGCGTACATGGCCTCGCTGGGCCTCACCGGCCTCGCCGAGGAGAACCTCCAGTCCCGGCTGCGCGGCACGACGCTGATGGCCCTCTCCAACCAGGAGGGCCACATCGTCCTCGCGCCGGGCAACAAGTCCGAGCTGGCGGTGGGCTACTCGACGCTGTACGGCGACTCCGTCGGCGCGTTCGGGCCCATCAAGGACGTCTACAAGTCGACGGTCTTCCGCCTCGCGCGCTGGCGCAACCAGGCCGCCGAGACCCGCGGGATGACCCCGCCGATCCCGGAGAGCTCGATCACGAAGCCGCCCAGCGCCGAACTCCGCCCGGGCCAGGTGGACACGGACTCGCTGCCGGACTACGACGTCCTCGACGGGATCCTCGCGCTGTACGTGGACGCGGACCGCGGCAAGGACGAGATCGTGGCCGCCGGCTACGACGAGCAGGTCGTGACGCGGACCCTGCGGATGGTGGACGCGGCGGAGTACAAGCGCCGGCAGTACCCGCCGGGCACCAAGATCTCCGCCAAGGGCTTCGGCAAGGACCGGCGCCTGCCGATCACGAACCGCTGGCGGGAGACCGCGGCCGGCTGACCGGACAACGGCCCGGCCGGCGGTCTTAGGTCCGCGTACCCGGCCCCGCCGACGCCCTCCCTGCGAGGGGGCTGTCGGCGGGGCCGAACGTTTCCCGCCAAAGATCACGAACCCCGCCCATCCGCCCGACCCCGTGCATAGCCTCGCTGCGGGCAGTGGCGGCACTCCACGCCGAACGCCGCGCACCCTCATGGCGCGCGGGCGGACCGCAGCAGTCGTGGGCACCACCGGGTGGACACCGGGGCAGTCCTGGATGGCTGACTCGTTCCAGTCGTCGGGGTACGACCCTGTCCGCGTGGCAGCGCACGCGCGCCCATGCCCTCGGTACTCGGCCGGGGTAGCCCTGTGACCGCACCGTGCGCGAGCCGGGCCGATCGGGCCCCGAGGAGGGCCCCGTCATGGCCGACCCCCAGCAGGAAGTCGTCGTCACGGACGAGAACGGCATCACGTTCCGTCTCCCCCGGCTTCCCGAACCACTGCCCGAACTGGACCCCAAGGGAACCGGGAAGCTCCGTCGGGCCCTTCAGGAGAATCCCCGCGTCAACCTGAGCAAGGAGGCGATCGAGGCGGCCGCCGGCCTGTTCGCCGACCCCTCACGGGTGGCACGGCTGGCCACCCATCAGGACGGCCTCGACGGTCTGACTCCGCAGCCGACCGGCTCCGCCACGCTCCTCGTGCTCGAAGGCCTGGCCTTCGCCGACGCCCTGCTGCCGGTGCTCGGCAATCCGCGCATCGCCCATTTGACGCAGGCTCCTTCGACGCCCGCCCAGAAAGCCCAGAACGACTCGACTCCGGCGGCCCCGGCCGCGGCGGGCATGTACGCGCCCGACGGCACGACCCTGCTCGCCCAGCTCACCATCGGCTACGACAGCGTCGAGGACGCCCGCCGGCTCATCCGTACGACGGTCACGGAGACCCTGAAGCAGCCGGGCGCGGACTACAGCGACTCGATCCTGGTCAACGGCGTGATGACGCCCGTGGAAGCGGTCCTCGCCGAGGTGACCTACGCCCACGGCGAGGCGCCGGTCGTCGTCCCCGCGCTGTACGACGGCACCTCGCGCTGCACCAGCGCGGCCAAGACCCGGCACGCGCAGAGCGGGCTCTCGGCCGAGGACCTCCGGGCGAAGGTCGCCGAGTCCTTCGCGGACGTCCTCTCGCTCAGCCCCCGCACGCGCCGTACGCGGTACGGGAAGCGGGCGCAGGACGTGAACGCCGCGCTGGAACGCTACAACCTGACGATGCCCGCGCTGCGCGACCGGATGACGCAGCTCGTCCCCGTCCGGCTGGTCGTGGGGGCGGAGTTCGGCCCGGCGAGCAACGCGTCGGCGCTCCCCGACGCCATCGCGACGGCCCAGAGCGCCAAGCACATCAGCGTCAATCCCTGGAGCGAGCCCGCCCAGGACCTGATGACCGCCGAGCGGATCGTGTCGCATCTGAACCGGCAGGGTCTCGTGTCGGGCGCGTTCGTCGGGCTGGTCAACGAGGACGCCCTCAAGGACGAGGACGTCGAGCTGCTGTTCGGCACGGGCGCGGTCGATCTGGTGCGCTACGACCGGTCGTCCGACTGGGTGGAGCCGCTCTGGCGCGCGGCGAAGATCACCCACACGCTGACCCGGCCGGCCGTCTTCGACGAGGCCAAGCGGTTCGTCCGCGGCGACCGGGGCCTGCACATCGTGCGCACCGATCGGTACGCGGGATACCTGGGCGTCGTGATCGACATGTCGTTCCGCTTCTACAAGCCGAAGACGACCCCGGTCGCCCGGCGCGCGTGGCGGGACGGCGGGGTGCTGTCCAAGGAGGTGCTGGGCTCCTGGGAGCTGGTCGTCGCCTCGGCCGCGGAGTTGCGCGCGCGGGCGCTGAAGGGGGACGCGGACGCCCGGCTGACCCTCCAGGTCCTCGCCGGGACGGCCCTCATCGCCGACGGCATCGTCACCCAGGACTCGGGCCTCAAGGTGTCGAGCGGGCGGGTGCCGTACCGGACCACTCCCCCGCAGCTCCTTGAGGAGCTGCTGCGTGCGCCCCACGGCATGCGGCAGGCGGAGGCCGTGCTGAAGCGGTTCGACCCCGATCGTCCCGGTGGCACGGGGAACCACGCCAGGTACACGTATCCGCGCGTCGATCACCAGGGGCGCGTCGAGGACGACGGGGCGGGCGTCGCCGTGCTGACCGAGGCGGACCTGCACTGGCAGGCCGACCCGGAGAAGTCCCTGCGGGAGCACGCGGCCCGTGAACGGGAGAAGGCGGCCGAGTCCCGGGCGGAGACGCCGGAGGAGCGCAATCACCGCCGCCGCACCTATCTGATGCGCACGCTGGGCGAGGCACAGCGCACCCTCGACGACCTGCACAGCCAGCAGGCGCAGTTCCCGCACGGGCTCGGCGCGCATCCCCTGGGGCAGCGGACCGACTGGGACCAGGTCCGCTCCCTCATCCGGAAGCTCGACGACACCTTGATCGACAGCCGGCCGCCGCTGGAATCGGCGCCGTCCGCGGGCGACGACGGGGAGGCGGACGGCGTCCTGTGAGCCGGCGGGCTCAGGCGGTTCGTTCCGGTTGAGTGGTCCGGTCGGCGGCTCGGGGGCCTTCCGCCACGACGCGGGAGGCCCCCTCCGTCGTATCGGCGCGGTCGAGCAGGCCCGCGACCGCCGCGATGGCGAGGCCGACGACCGTGAGGCCCGCGCCGACGAGGGCCGGGGAGGTCCAGCCCCAGCCGGCGGCGACGGCGGCGCCGCCCGCCCAGGCGCCGCCGGCGTTGGCGAGGTTGAAGGCGGAGTGGTTGGAGGCGGAGGCGAGGGTCGGGGCGTCCTTGGCCTTGCGCATGACCAGCATCTGGAGCGGGGTGGTGGTCATGAAGCCGACCGCGCCGAGCACGACGACCGTGACGAGCGCCAGCCAGGGCACGTGGATCGTGAAGCGGAACGCGACCAGGGCGAGGACGAGGGCCGCGAGGGAGCCGTAGAGGGTGGGGCGGAGCGCGCGGTCCGTCAGCGGGCCGGCGGCGAGCGCTCCGCCGGTCATGCCGAGGCCGAAGAGGGCGAGGACGACGGTGACGGTCGATTCGCCGAAGCCCATCACCTCGGTGGTCATCGAGGCAAGGTAGGAGTAGACGGCGAAGACGCCGGCGAAGCCGAAGACCGCGGTGAGCAGGCCGAGCAGCACCTGCGGGCGGCCGAGGGCCCGGATCTCGCGGCCGAGGCTCTGCCGCTCGTCCACGGGGACGTACGGGACGAGGCGGGCGAGCGCCGCCATGGCCACGAGTCCGATGACGGTGACGACGAGGAAGGTGGCCCGCCAGCCGAGGTGCTGGCCCAGCAGGGTCGCGGCCGGTACGCCGAGGATGTTGGCGACGGTGAGGCCGAGGAACATCGTGGCGACCGCCCGCGCCTGCCGGTCCTCGCGCACGAGCCGGGCGGCGACGACCGCGCCGACGCCGAAGAACGCCCCGTGCGGGAGCCCGGCGAGGACCCGCCCCGCGACGAGCCAGCCGAAGCCGGGGGCGAGCGCGGAGGCGAGGTTGCCGACGACGAACAGGGCCATCAGCAGGAGCAGCATCCGCTTGCGCGGGATCCGCGAGCCGAGCGCCGTGAGCAGCGGAGCGCCGACGACCACCCCGATCGCGTACGCGGAGACGAGGTGGCCGGCCGTGGGGACGGAGGTGCCGAGGTCGTCGGCGACGTTGGGCAGGAGGCCCATCATCACGAACTCGGTCGTGCCGATGCCGAAGGCGGAGACGGCGAGCGCGAGCAGCGCCAGGGGCATGGGGAGAGCCTTTCCGGATTGTCCCGAAGATAGTTCTTCGTCGGAACAAAGACTCTCAGGTGGATTCTTCCCCACGGCTTCCGGGGGATGAAGGGGAGGTTTCCTGTCAGAGCTTCACGCGGGCGGCGATCGGGAGGTGGTCGCTCTCCGTCTGCGGCAGGGCCCAGGACGACATGGGTTCCACGCCCTTCACCATGATCTGGTCGATCCGGGCCATCGGGAACGAGGCCGGCCAGCTGAAGCCGAAGCCGTCGCCGGCGGCGCCCTGGGTGGAGCGGAGCTGGGAGGTGACGGCGTTGAGGGAGCGGTCGTTCATGGTGCCGTTGAGGTCGCCGAGGAGAACGATCCGCTCGTGCCGGTCGCGGGAGATCGCCTCGCCGAGGGCGTTGGCGCTGTTGTCGCGCTGATTGGCGGTGAAGCCGGCGTTCAGCTTGACCCGGACGGACGGCAGGTGGGCGACGTACACCGCGACCTCGCCCTGGGGGGTCACCACGGTGGCGCGCATGGCGCGGGTCCAGCCCATCTGGATGTCGACGGGCTGCGCGGCGCGCAGGGGCAGCTTGCTCCAGAGGCCGACCGTGCCCTGGACGGAGTGGTACGGGTACGTCTCCGCGAGGCCCCGCTCGTACGTCGGGACCATGTCGCCCTTGAGCTCCTCCAGGGCCAGCACGTCGGCGCCGGACGCGGCGAGCCCTCGGGCGGTGCCCTCGGGGTCGGGGTTGTCGGCGTTCACGTTGTGGGTCGCGACGGTCAGGTCGCCGCCGGCGGAGGACTTGTCGGCGACGAGGCCGCCGAAGAGGTTGAGCCAGACCACGGCCGGGATCAGCAGGGCGATCAGGGCCGTGGCCGAGCGGCGTACGAGGGCGAGGACGAGGAGCAGGGGGACGAAGAGGCCCAGCCACGGCAGGAAGGTCTCGGTCAGGCTGCCCAGGTTGCCGATCGTGTTGGGGATCTCGGCGTGGAACACCATGAGGAGGGTCAGGGCCACCGCCGCGGCGGCGATCAGGACGCCCCGGCGCCAGATCCCGCGGTCGCGCCGGAGGTTGTCGAGGGCGGTCCGGAACCGGGATCCGGAACCAGGGCGCCCATTTCCCTCTCCGCCGTACTCGGTCTCCGTCATGTCCACCCGCGCCATCGCACTGTCCTCACTGCTGCCTTGCCGTCTTGCGTGACCCGGTGCCGACACTAGGCGATCCCGGGTCCGTCGTACTCCCCCAGGGACGACACTGGCGCGTGGCGGGTTCCTGCAGGTGGCGCGGTCGGCGCCCCTGTGACAGAACGCGCACATTCGTACGGTTCAGGTGCGGGGGCGCAGGCCCTCCAGGACGGTGTCGACGATCCGCTCGGCGAGGCCGGGCTGCAGGGTGCTGCCGGGACGGATGACCGTACGGAGGAGCAGGGGGCCCGTGAAGAGGTCGTTGACGAGCTCGACGTCGAGGTCGTCGCGGATCTCTCCGCGCTCCATCCCGCGCCGCACCGCGTCCAGGCCGAGGCGGCGGCGCGGCTCGATCACGGTGTGGTGGTACGTGTCCCACAGCTTCGGATAGAGCTGCATCTGCGAGAACACGTTGTGGAGGAGGGCGGAGGTCCGCTTGGCGAGGCCCCGCTGCCGGATCGACTCCAGGAGCGTGACGAGGTCGTCCCGGACCGAGGTGCCGGGCAGCACCGGGTCCGGGAGCTCCACGGAGCGGAGCAGGTCGACGAAGAGCTCTTCCTTGCCGGGCCAGCGCCGGTAGATCGTGGCCTTGCCGACGCCGGCGGTCCGGGCGAGCTTCTCGATGGACAGCTCGGCGAGCGGCGTACCGGCCTCCAAGAGCTCGATCGCCGCATCGAAGATCGCCTGCTCGGCCGCCTCACTCCGCGGCCGACCCCGGCGGGCGGGGGCGGGGACGGGGGCGGTCGGGTTGGGGGCGGTCGGGTCGGGTACGGGGGCGGGACCGGCCGGGGCGGGTACGGGGCCGACCGCGTCTGGCGCGGGACTGGCCGGGACTGGCGTGGGACCGGCCGCATCGGGCGCGGCCCCGGCCGTATCCGGCGTTGCCCCGGACTCGGGTCCCTTCGCGAGGCCGCGCTGGGCCGCCTCGGTCTCGGGACTCGGCTCGGCGCCGCCCTGTGCCGCCTCGCTCCCGGGGCCCGGGCCCCCGCGGCCCACGGGCCGTGGCCCGTCGTCGTGGGGTTCCGGGATCCCGCCGTCGTGCAGCGACACGAGCGCTCCGCCTCTCCTCCGGTGGCCGGCCGTCGGCCTGTCGACCTATCGACGCGCCGATTCTCCCGCCTCGGCGCCGGGCGCGGGCACGGAGGCCCGCCGGGCGGCGCCGTCCGGGGCGCCGGCGCCCGGAGCCGTGGCTTCCGGGGCGGTGGCGTCCGGCGCGGCTCCCGGCGTCGGCGCCGCGCCCATCGGCGTACGGCCCGGAAGGAACGCGGCCACCACCGCCGCGCCGATCAGGGCGATCACGGCCGAGGCGATCGCCGTGACGTGCATGGCGTCGAGGAAGGCGTCGTACGCCGGGGCCACGAGGTTCCGGCCGGCCGGGCCGAGCTTCTCGGCGACCGCGAGCGTCGCCTCGATGGACTCGCCCGCCGTGTCGCGCAGGGCCGCCGGGACGCCGCCGAGGTGCCCCTCGATCTCCCCGCGGTACGTGGAGGAGAGCACCGAGCCGAGGACGGCCACGCCCATCGCGCCGCCGACCTGGCGGAAGGTGTTGTTGACCGCCGAGCCGGAGCCCGCCTTCTCGCGGGGCAGCGCCTGCATGATCGCGACGGTGACCGGCGGCATGATGTGCGCCATTCCGGCGCCCTGGAGGAAGAAGACGACCTCCATCGCCCAGATCGGCGTCGAGGCGTCGAAGAAGGCGAAGGCGGCGAGGCCCGCGGCGACGAGCAGCATGCCGGCGGTACAGACGGCCTTCGCGCCGAAGCGGTCGACGACGAGCCGCGCCCGGGGCGCGAACACCATCTGGGCGACGGCGAGCGGCAGGATGAGGAGCCCGGACTGGAGCGCGCTGTAGCCGCGCACGCTCTGGAGGTAGAAGGCGGAGAAGAAGGTCACGCCCATGAGGGCGAAGAAGACGAGCGCGATCGCGGCGACGGCCGCCGAGAACGCGGGCTTCTTAAAGTACGCCATGTCGATGGCCGGGTGGTCGCTGCGCCGCTCGTGCAGGACGAAGACGGCGAGGACCGCGAGGCCGCCGAGGACCGGGGCGAGGACGGTGACGTCGGTGAAGCTCGCCAGCTCGCCGCCGCGGATGATCCCGTACACGAGGAGGACGAGTCCGAGGACGGAGAGCAGCACGCCGGGGATGTCGATCCGGCCCGGCTTGGGGTCCCGGGAGTCGGGAACCAGCCAGATCATGAGGCCGAGGGCGAGGAGCACGACGGGGACGTTGACGAGGAAGATCGATCCCCACCAGAAGTGTTCGAGCAGGATGCCGCCGGTGATCGGTCCGATCGCGATGGCGAGGCCGACGCTGCCGGCCCAGATGCCGATGGCCTTGGGCTGCTCGTCCCGCTCGAAGACGTTCATGAGGACGGCGAGGGTCGCGGGCATGACGAACGCGGCGCCGAGGCCCATGACGGCCCGGTAGGCGATGAGCTCGCCCGGGGAGCCGGAGAAGGCGGCGAGGGCGGAGCCGATGCCGAAGACGGTGATGCCGAAGAGCAGCACCTTCTTGCGGCCGAGGCGGTCGCCGAGCAGGCCGGAGGTGAAGAGGAGACCGGCGAAGACGAGCGTGTAGGAGTTGATCGACCACTCCAGCTCGCTCTGGGTGGCGCCGATGCCGGTGGGCGCGGGGGCGGCGATCGTCTTGACCGCGACGTTCAGGATCGAGTTGTCGAGGACGACGATCAGCAGGCTGAGCATGAGGACGCCGAGGACGGCCCAGCGGCGTCGGTGGACGGCCTCGGGGATGCGGCGCGGGGCAGGGCTGAGGACAGGAGCAGGGGACGGCTGCGACATGCCGACCACCCTAGCTCCATTTCGATACGAGACCGTCTCGTATCGAAAAACCTGACGGAGGCTTTACGGGCCGCGGGACGTTGCGGGACGTTGCGCCGACGTGAACAGGCCGGTGTGAACAGCGCCACTCCGGCCCACTTCCCCGCCCGCCCGGCGAAGTGCCACCATGGATGTGGTCCGGGGACGCCGTCAGGGCGCCTCGAGATGACGAAGGAGCCGTTTCCCATGACGCTTCAGGCTGCCCAGAAATCACCCGCCGACAGCAGCAAGGCGCTGTACGGCGGCAAGGGCACGCGCCGCATCACCGTCCACGACATCGCCGCCGCCAAGACGCGCGGCGAGAAGTGGCCCATGCTCACCGCCTACGACGCGATGACCGCCTCCGTCTTCGACGAGGCCGGCATCCCCGTGATCCTCGTCGGCGACTCGATGGGCAACTGTCACCTCGGCTACGAGACCACCGTGCCGGTCACGATGGACGAGATGACCTTCCTCTCCGCCGCCGTCGTCCGGGGCACGAAGCGCGCCCTCGTCGTCGGCGACCTCCCCTTCGGCTCGTACCAGGAGGGGCCCGTCCAGGCCCTGCGCAACGCCACCCGGCTGATCAAGGACGCCGGGGTGCAGGCGGTCAAGCTGGAGGGCGGCGAGCGCTCCCTGGCCCAGACCGAGCTGCTCGTCCAGGCCGGCATCCCCGTCATGTCCCACCTCGGCCTCACGCCGCAGTCCGTCAACACGATGGGCTACCGGGTGCAGGGCCGGTCCGACGAGGCCGCCCACCGGCTGCTCAGCGACGCCAAGGCGGCGCAGGACGCGGGCGCCTTCGCGATCGTCCTCGAACTCGTACCGGCCGAACTGGCCGCCGAGGTCACCCGCTCGCTACACATCCCGACCATCGGCATCGGCGCGGGCGCCGGCACCGACGCGCAGGTCCTCGTCTGGACCGACATGGCCGGTCTGACCGGCGGCAAGGTCCCGCGCTTCACCAAGCAGTACGCCAACCTCCGCGAGACGCTCGGCGACGCCGCGCGTGCCTTCGCGGAGGACGTCTCCGGCGGGGCCTTCCCCGCCGAGGAGCACACCTTCCACTAGGACCCGTCCGGCCCTGATCGGCCGGACCCGTCCTCGTTCCACGGAGAGATCCCCGGAGCCACTGCGGCACCTCCGACAGCCCGCCGACATCCCCCATCGGCGGGCTGTCGGTCGTCTGTCGGGGGATTGTCGGTGGCGGCTGGTGTAGTGGCTGCCATGACGCGATCACACACCAACGCCATCGAGGTCCGGGGCCTCGTGAAGCACTTCGGCGCGACGAAGGCCCTCGACGGGGTCGACCTGGACGTCCGGGAGGGCACCGTCCTCGGGGTCCTCGGGCCGAACGGCGCCGGGAAGACCACCCTCGTCCGCTGCCTGTCCACCCTCCTCGTCCCGGACGCCGGGACCGCCACCGTCGCCGGCTACGACGTGGTGAAGCACCCCCGCCAGCTCCGCCGCACCATAGGGCTCACCGGCCAGTACGCCTCGGTCGACGAGAAGCTCTCCGGCTGGGAGAACCTCTACATGATCGGGCGGCTGCTCGACCTGTCCCGGCAGGACGCCCGCCGCCGGTCCGACGACATGCTGGAGCGCTTCTCCCTGACCGACGCCGCCAAGCGGCCCGCGATGACCTACTCCGGCGGCATGCGCCGCCGGCTCGACCTCGCCGCCTCGATGATCGGGCAGCCCTCCGTCCTCTACCTGGACGAGCCGACGACCGGTCTCGACCCGCGCACCCGCAACGAGGTGTGGGACGAGGTGCAGCGGATGGTCTCCGAGGGCGTCACCGTCCTGCTGACCACCCAGTACATGGAGGAGGCGGAGCAGCTCGCGAGCGAGCTGACCGTCGTCGACAAGGGCAAGGTCATCGCCAAGGGCGGGGTCGACGAGCTGAAGGCGAAGGTCGGCGGCCGGACCCTGAAGATCCGCCCGGTCGACCCGGACCAGCTGTCCGCGATGGCCGCCGCGCTCCGCGAGACCGGTCTCGACGGCGTCGCCGGCTCGACCGTCGTGCCCGACGAGGGCGCGCTGTACGTGCCGATCCTCACCGACCAGCAGCTGACCGCCGTGGTGGCGCTGCTCGGCGCTCGCGGGTTCGGCATCGCCCACATCGGGACCCACCTGCCCAGCCTGGACGAGGTGTTCCTCGCGATCACCGGCCAGAAGACCGACGTGTCCGACGCGATCAGCGAGGAGGTCGCCGCATGAGCACGACCACGACCACGACCCCTGTCACCAAGTCCCCCGGCGACACCCCGAGGACGGCTCCGGCGCGCCCCGCGCCGTCCGCCGAGGGCCGGATCGGGCTGCGGGCCAACCTGCGCCACATCGGTGCCCTGGCCCGCCGCAACGCCCTCCAGATCAAGCAGGACCCGGAGTCGATGTTCGACGCCGTCCTGATGCCGATCATCTTCATCCTGCTGTTCGTGTACGTCTTCGGCGGCGCCATCTCGGGCAAGGGCAACAACGACGTCTACGTCAACTACGTGACCCCCGGCCTGATGGCGATGATGGGCATGAACATCGCCATGGCCGTCGGGGTGGGCATCAACGACGACTTCAAGAAGGGGGTCATGGACCGGTTCCGGACGATGCCGATCGCCCGGTCCTCCGTCCTGATCGCGAAGATCGTCGTCGAGGTCGGCCGGATGCTGATCGCCACCGCGATCCTGCTCGGCATGGGCTTCCTGCTCGGCCTGGAGATCCACACCTCGGTCCTCCACCTCTTCGCCGCCATCGGCCTGTCGATGGTCTTCGGAGCCTCGCTGATGTGGATCTTCATTCTGCTCGGACTCACCCTCAAGACGGCCCAGGCGGTCCAGGGCATGGCGATGCTCGTCCTGATGCCGCTCCAGTTCGGCTCCTCGATCTTCGCCCCGACGACGTCGATGCCGGGCTGGCTGGAGACCTTCACCGACTACAACCCGCTGTCGAACCTCGCCGACGCCGCCCGGAACCTGATCAACGGCGGTCCGGTCGCCCACTCGGTGTGGATGACCCTCGGCTGGGCGCTGGTGATCACGATCGTCACGGCGCCGCTCGCGGTCACCAAGTTCCGCAAGAAGACCTGAGGCACGGCACGGGGTTCAGGACTCGGCGCGCTCACTGATCGCGTCGGCGGCGCGGCCGAGCAGGGCGGCGGTCTCTTCCAAGGAGAGACCGTCGCCTTCGGCGTGCGCCGCCGCGAACTCGGCCTCGCCCAGGTGGGACCGGGTCAGCTCCGTGGCCGTGGCCAGGTTCTCCAGCTCCAGCGGCGGCGCCAGGTGCCCGACGGGGAGCAGGCCGTCCCTGGCCCCGAGGAGCATCGCCCCGTACCGCGCGGTGGGACCGCCGAGACCGGCGAGCGCCCAGGCCGCGACGACCGCGTGCACCCCCGGCATCTGCGGGGCGACCATCATCGACAGGGGGTCGAGGGAGCGCTCGTACGCCTGCGTGGCATGGGCGAACGCGGAGCGGTACCGCTCGTCCACGGCGTCCAGCCAGCCCAGGCTGCCGAGGGTGAAGCCCTCGAAGATGGAGAGGGTCTCGGACGCGAACTCCGCCCGCAGCGCGAGCAGGTGCTCGCGCGCCTCGGCGGTGCGACCGCTGCGGCCGAGCGCCAGGGCGAGGAAGATCCGGGCGCCGAGCAGGGGCTCGTGCCCCCAGCCGTGGCCGCCGGCCACGATCTCGCGCAGGATCGCCTCCCCCTCGTCGAGCCGCCCGGTCTCGACGAGCGTCCCCGCGTACCGGGCCCGCAGCAGCGCCATCTGCGACTGGGCGCCGATCCGCTCCGCGTAGCCGATGGCGGCGGCGAAGTCCTCGGCCGCCGCCTCGAATTCGAGCCGCCGCTCGTGGGCCTCCGCGCGGGAGGAGAGCGCCTCCGCCGCGCCCCAGGCGTCGCCGAGGCGGACGAAGATCTCCAGGCTCTCGTCGGCGTCGCCCCTCGCCTCGTCGGCCAGATCGGCCCGGTTGGCGAACATGTTCGCGCGCATCTGGAGGGCGTTGGCGAGCTCCCAGTCGTAGCCGTGCCGGCGGCAGGCCTCCACGGTCATGTCGAGGATTTCCCGGAGCCGGCCGGCCTCTCCGATGATGAGGACCGCGAAGACGGCGAAGGAGCCGGGCAGGCGGCAGGTCTGCGGCAGGCCGGGCTCGTACACGGCGGTCATCTCGCGGAGCCGCCGGACGCCCTCGGGGCTGGTCCAGCGCCCGGTCTCGTGGTCCATGTTGAGGAGTTCGACGAGCCGCACCCCGCGCCGGGCCTCCCAGCGCTGCTCCTCGGAGAGCGGCGGCGGCGCGGCCGTGCACGGCTCGTGCAGGGGGACGACGGGGGCGGCGGGCGGCGTGAACGGGTCGGGTCCGAGGGACGCGGTGGCCCGGGCCCACTGCAGGGCGTCGGTGCGGAGGTCGCGCATCTGCCAGTACCAGAGCAGGGAGTGGACGAGGACGAGCGCCTCGTCCTCGTCGCGGGCGGCGACGGCCCGGCGCAGCGCGGTGCGGAGGTTGCCGTACTCGGTCCCGAAGCGGGCGATGGCGGCGACCTGTCCGGAGCCGCGGAGCTCGGGGTCGGTACGACGGGCCAGCTCGCGGTAGTACGCGAGATGCCGCCGCTCCGTCGCCGCC
>NZ_LMEI01000007.1:695829-876475 GCF_001426585.1 Streptomyces sp. Root431 | reverse complement strand
CGTTTCCGACTCTATCAGATCTTTTCGATCCGATTTCCTCGGTGCTTTCCGGTCCCTTTTGTTTTCACTCCGGGGGCCTTTCGGCGGTTCCGACTTTATCAGAAGTTCTGAGTCGGTATTTCCGCCTCCCGTTCACCTGTTCCGGCGCACGACGGCGCCGGGGGCTTCCCGGTCTGGCGGAGCCGTAAACGTACTGGAGCGGGGCGCCCCGATGCAAATCGAGGGGCCCCGCTCCGGTGTGGCGCAGGTCAGGCTCAGACCTCTACGACGACCGGGAGGATCATCGGGCGCCGGCGGTAGGTGTCGGAGACCCACTTGCCGACGGTGCGGCGGATCAGCTGCTGGAGCTGGTGGGGCTCGACGACGCCGTCCTGGGCCGACTTGTTCAGGGCCTGGTCGACCTTGGGGATCACGGCGTCGAAGGCCGAGTCCTCGATGCCGGAACCGCGGGCGTGGATGTTCGGGCCGCTCACGATCTTGCCGGTCGAGGAGTCCACGACCACGAAGACCGAGATGATGCCCTCGTCGCCGAGGATCCGGCGGTCCTTGAGGTGGGCCTCGGTGACGTCGCCGACCGAGAGGCCGTCCACGTACACGTAACCCGCCTGGACCTTGCCGACGATCCTGGCCTTGCCGTCCATGAGGTCGACGACGACGCCGTCCTCGGCGATGACGATGTGGTCCTTGGGGATACCCGTCATCGCGCCGAGCTCGGCGTTGGCGCGCAGGTGGCGCCATTCGCCGTGGACCGGCATGAGGTTCTTCGGGCGGCAGATGTTGTAGAAGTACAGCAGCTCGCCGGCCGAGGCGTGGCCCGAGACGTGGACCTTGGCGTTGCCCTTGTGGACGACGTTCGCGCCCCAGCGGGTCAGGCCGTTGATCACGCGGTAGACCGCGTTCTCGTTGCCCGGGATGAGCGACGAGGCCAGGATGACCGTGTCGCCGGGGACGATCCGGATCTGGTGGTCGCGGTTGGCCATGCGGGACAGGGCCGCCATGGGCTCGCCCTGGGAACCCGTGCAGACCAGCACGACCTCGTCGTCCGGCAGGTCGTCGAGGGTCTTCACGTCGACGACGAGGCCGGCCGGGACCCGGAGGTAGCCGAGGTCGCGGGCGATGCCCATGTTGCGGACCATCGAGCGGCCGACGAAGGCGACCCGACGGCCGTACTCGTGGGCGGCGTCGAGGATCTGCTGGATGCGGTGCACGTGGCTGGCGAAGCTGGCCACGATGATGCGCTTCTGGGCGTTCGCGAAGACCGTGCGCAGGACGTTGGAGATGTCCTTCTCCGGCGGGACGAAGCCCGGGACCTCGGCGTTCGTGGAGTCCGAGAGGAGGAGGTCGATGCCCTCCTCGCTCAGACGCGCGAAGGCGTGGAGGTCGGTCAGACGGCCGTCCAGCGGGAGCTGGTCCATCTTGAAGTCGCCCGTGGCGACGGCCATGCCCGCGGGGGTGCGGATGGCCACGGCGAGCGCGTCCGGGATGGAGTGGTTGACCGCGATGAACTCGCAGTCGAACGAACCCAGGATCTCCCGGTCGCCCTCCTTCACCTCAAGGGTGTAGGGGCGGATGCGGTGCTCCTGGAGCTTGGCCTCGATCAGCGCGAGGGTCAGCTTGGAGCCGATGAGCGGGATGTCCGGCTTGAGCCGGAGCAGGTAGGGGACGGCACCGATGTGGTCCTCGTGGCCGTGCGTGAGCACGATCCCCTCGATGTCGTCGAGGCGGTCCCGGATGATGGTGAAGTCGGGCAGGATCAGGTCGACGCCCGGCTGCTCCTCTTCGGGGAAGAGGACGCCGCAGTCGACGATGAGCAGACGGCCGTCGAACTCGAAGACCGTCATGTTCCGGCCGATCTCGCCGAGCCCGCCGAGCGGGGTGACGCGCAGGGCGCCCTTCGGGAGCTTCGGCGGAGCGCCGAGTTCAGGATGCGGATGACTCAAAAGACTCTCCTCACCACGCGCGCCACGTGCCGTTCGGGCACGTGGCGCGCATGACATTCGTGCACTTGCTGTTGTCAGTGTTCAGTTGTGAAGTCCGTTGTCAGAGTTCTACCCCGCCGGCGGCCAGGTCGACCTTGAGCTGCTCGGTCTCCTCGGTGGAGAGCTCCACGAGCGGGAGGCGCAGCGGGCCGGCCGGGAGGCCCTGGAGGGCGAGGGCGGCCTTGGTGGTCATGACGCCCTGGGTGCGGAACATGCCGGTGTAGATCGGCAGGAGTCGCTGGTGGATCTCGGTGGCCTTCTGGGGCTCGCCGCTCAGGTGGGCGTCGAGGAGGGCGCGGAGGTCCGGGGTGACGATGTGGCCGACGACCGAGACGAAGCCGCAGGCGCCCACGGAGAGCAGCGGCAGGTTGAGCATGTCGTCGCCGGAGTACCAGGCGAGGCCGGAGCGGGCGATGGCCCAGCTCGCGCGGCCGAGGTCGCCCTTGGCGTCCTTGTTGGCGACGATCCGGGGGTGCTCGGCGAGGCGGACGAGCGTCTCGGTGTCGATCGGGACGCCGCTGCGGCCGGGGATGTCGTAGAGCATGACCGGGAGCTCAGTGGCGTCGGCGATGGCCGAGAAGTGCCGGTAGAGCCCCTCCTGCGAGGGCTTGTTGTAGTACGGCGTCACGGCGAGCAGGCCGTGGGCGCCGTCGCGCTCGGCGGTGCGGGCGAGCTCGAGGGAGTGGTGGGTGTCGTTGGTGCCGATGCCGGCCACGATGTGGGCGCGGTCTCCGACCGCCTCCAGCACAGCTCGTACCAGCTCCGATTTCTCCGCGTCGCTGGTGGTGGGGGACTCGCCGGTGGTGCCGTTGACGACGAGGCCGTCGTTGCCTGCGTCCACCAGATGGGTGGCCAGTCGCTGGGCACCGTCGAGGTCGAGTGCGCCGTCCGCCGTGAAGGGCGTGACCATGGCGGTGAGGACCCGCCCGAAGGGGGTCTGCGGAGTGGAGATCGGAGCCATGGGTAACACGCTACTCGCTGCTCAGCGCCGGGTGTCCCTGAGGGGGACAGGAAGAAGAGGAGCCCGGCACTGCCTGCTCGGGGGTTCAGGCAGTGCCGGGTCCGTTTGATCAGCCTAGATGAACTTCTCGAAACGCCGCAATACGGACACTTCCCACGAGTGGCTCGGACATGTGTGCCCTACGGGGCCACACGGCCGTTCTTGTTGAAGGCGGCGTGGGTCAGCGGCATCAGCCGGGCCCAGTGCTCCTCCATCTTCTCGCCGACCATCTCGATCTCCCGCTGCGGGAAGGACGGGACCGCGGCCAGCTCGTGCTGGGTGCGCAGGCCCAGGAAGTGCATGAGCGAGCGCGCGTTGCACGTGGCGTACATCGAGGAGAAGAGGCCGACGGGGAGGACCGAGCGGGCGACCTCGCGGGCGACGCCGGCGGCCAGCATCTCCTGGTAGGTCGCGTAGGCCGTTCGGTACGACTCCTCCATCGTGCGGCTCACCACGTCGTGCTGCTCCTGGGTGCCGTCGACGAAGACGTACTTGCCGGGGCGGCCCTCCTGGACGAGCTTGCGGGAGGTGTCCGGGACGTAGAAGACCGGCTGGAGCTCCCTGTAGCGGCCCGATTCCTCGTTGTACGACCAGCCGACGCGGTGCCGCATGAACTCGCGGAACACGAAGATCGGGGCGCTGATGAAGAACGTCATCGAGTTGTGCTCGAAGGGGCTGCCGTGGCGGTCCCGCATCAGGTAGTTGATGAGGCCCTTGGAGCGCTCCGGGTCCTTCTGGAGCTCTTCGAGGGACTGCTCCCCCGCCGTGGACACACGTGCCGCCCAGAGGACGTCGGAGTCGCTCGCCGCGCTCTTGACCAGATCAACGGTGACGTCGCTCCGGAAGTCGATCTTCACGTTCTCGGTGGGGGTGTCGGTCACCAGCGGTCCTTCCAGTCGGGGTGTTGCAGCGCCCACTTTATCGACGTCCTCACGTCGTCCTTGCGACGTCCTCCTCGAGGATGAGATTCGGCCGCTTTGGTGAAATAGGGCACCAAACCCTCTGTTCTGTCGTCTGTACCGGTGAAGCACCACGACGACAAAGGAGAGTGGCCCTGATGTTCCGCCGGAGAGAGGCCGTACCGTTCGCGTTCGTCGCGGAGGCCGACCACTTCCGCAGTAACGTCACTCCGCCACCCCGGGAGCGCCTCAGCGCCTCGCAGATCGTGGGTCGTACCCTGATCGGGCTGACCGTCGTGGCCGGCCTCGCCGGGTCGCTGATCTTCGGGATGCCCTCCCTGCAGTCGGGGGACTCCGCCACTCGTCAGCAGCAGTCCGAGGCCTCCGACAACCGCTGAGGTAGCCTCACCGGGCACTGCCCCTTCGAGCGTGCTTGTGAGTGAGGACCTGTCGTGCCCCTGCCCTTCCTGACGGCCGACCGTGCTTTTGACACGACCGACCACGTCGCCCTGCCGTTCGACGACCACGATCAGTGGCGTCGTCCGTACCGGCCGGGGTCGTGGCGCGTCGGAGCCGCGGCGCTGGCGCTGCTGCTGGCCTCGTTCGTGCTGCTCGCCGCCGTGATCATCGTCGCCGCCGGGGGCTTCGCCGCCGCCGGCGTGACGCTCGCGCTCGCCGTGATCGTCATCCTCGCGGCCGTGCGGATGCTCCGCGTGGGCACCTGGGTGAGCCGGGCCGGGGTGCGGCGCGTGGGCTTCCTGCGGACCTCGACCGTGCCGTGGGCCAAGGTGACCTCCGTACGGACCGTGCAGCAGCCGGTGCGCTGGCTGGGGCTCCCCCGCACGGTCCAGGGCCAGGCCCTGGTGCTCGGTCGGCAGGGTGGTGAGCAGCTGCTGCTGCTCACCGACCACAGTGCCGACTTCCTCTCCCGGGTCGAGGCCTTCGACCGCGCGGCCGACACGGTCGAGGCCTGGAACGCCGAGTACGGCGTCGTCCCGGCCGCTACGCGCTGACCGTACGTCCCTCGTGGAGGGCGATGGCCCGCAGCATCGCCTTGCGGGCCCTGGGGGTGTCGCGGGCGTCGTGGTAGGCGACCGCGAGCCGGAACCAGCAGCGCCAGTCCTCCGGGGTGTCCTCCGTCTCGGCCTTGCGCCGGGCGAAGACCTCGTCGGCCGAGTCACGGTCGATCCGGCCGCCCTCGGTGCGCTTCAGCTCGTCGACGGGCAGGCCGCCCTCCGCCTCCAGTTCGGTGGCGAGGCGGCCCGCCTGCCGGGCGAACCGGGTGTTCTTCCAGAGGAACCAGCCGCCGACGGCCGGCAGCAGGAACGCCACCGCGCCCATGCCCATGGCGGCCGGCTCGCCCGTGAGGAGCAGCAGGACGCCCTCCATCGCCACCACGCCGAACACGAGGACGAGGACGGTGGCGAGGAAGACGTACGTGATCTTTCCGCCCATGGCCGTCAGCCCAGGTCCAGGAAGTGTTCCAGGCCGAAGGTGAGGCCCGGGGTGCCCGTCACGCGGCGGGCTCCCAGGAGTACGCCCGGCATGAAGCTGGAGTGGTGCAGGGAGTCGTGGCGGACGGTGAGGGTCTCGCCCTCGCCGCCCAGCAGGACCTCCTGGTGGGCGAGGAGGCCCGACAGGCGTACGGAGTGGACGCGGACGCCGTCGACGTCGGCGCCGCGGGCCCCTTCGAGGCCGGTCGCGGTGGAGTCCGGCTGGGCGCCGAGGCCGGCCTCGGCGCGGGCCGTGGCGATCAGCTGAGCCGTACGGGTGGCGGTGCCGGAGGGGGCGTCCACCTTGTGCGGGTGGTGCAGCTCGATGACCTCGACCGAGTCGAAGTACGGGGCCGCGATCTGCGCGAACTTCATGGTGAGGACCGCGCCGATGGAGAAGTTCGGCGCGATGAGGACACCGGTCTCCGGGGAGGCCGCGAGCCAGGTCCGCAGCCGCGCGAGGCGCTCCTCGGTCCAGCCGGTGGTCCCGACGACCGCGTGGATGCCGTGGCGCACGCAGAAGTCGAGGTTGTCCATCACCGAGTCGGGGGTGGTCAGCTCGACGACGACCTGGGCGCCCGCCTCGGTGAGCGCCTCCAGCTTGTCGCCCCGGCCGAGGGCCGCGACCAGTTCCATGTCCTCGGCGGCCTCGACGGCCCTGACCGCCTCGGAGCCGATGCGGCCCCGGGCTCCGAGAACCGCCACGCGCAGCTTGCTCATTGGTCTTTTTCCTTAAGAGGGCTCGGGATCAGGAGACCGCTTGGTGGAGGCGGTCCGCCTGCTTGTCCTTCAACGGGCCTATCACCGACAGCGAGGGCCGCTGGTCCAGTACATCGCGGGCGACGGCCCGGACGTCGTCCGGGGTGACCGCGGCGATCCGGGTGAGCATGTCGTCGACCGACATCTGGGTGCCCCAGCAGAGCTCGCTCTTGCCGATGCGGTTCATGAGGGCGCCGGTGTCCTCGAGGCCAAGGACGGTGGAGCCGGAGAGCTGGCCGACGGCGCGGACGATCTCCTCGTCGGTGAGGCCCTCGGTCGCGACCTTGTGGAGCTCGTCGCGGCAGATCTTCAGGACGTCGTGGACCTGGCCCGGCCGGCAGCCCGCGTACACACCGAAGAGGCCGCAGTCGGCGAAGCCCGAGGTGTACGAGTACACGCTGTAGGCCAGGCCGCGCTTCTCGCGGACCTCCTGGAAGAGGCGGGAGGACATGCCGCCGCCGAGGGCGGTGTTCAGCACGCCGAGGGCCCAGCGGCGCTCGTCGGTGCGGGCGAGGCCCGGCATGCCGAGGACCACGTGGGCCTGCTCGGTCCTGCGGTTCAGGTGCTCGACGCGGCCCGCCGTACGGATGATTCGCCGGCCGTCGCGGGGGGCGACGGGGACGGCGTCGGTACGGGTGAGGGCGCCGGCCTTCTCGAAGGCGCGGCGGACCTGGCGTACCACCGTGGCGTGGTCGACGTTGCCGGCGGCGGCGACGACCAGGTGGGTCGGGTCGTAGTGCTTCTTGTAGAAGCGGGCGATCTGGCCGCGGGTGAGGGCGTTGACCGTGTCGACGGTGCCGAGGACCGGGCGGCCCAGCGGGGTGTCGCCGAACATCGTCTGCGCGAACAGGTCGTGCACGACGTCGCCGGGGTCGTCCTCGGTCATCGCGATCTCTTCGAGGATCACTCCCCGCTCGGCGTCCACGTCCTCTTCGAGGACGAGCGCGCCGGTGAGCATGTCGCAGACGACGTCGATCGCCAGCGGCAGGTCGGTGTCGAGGACCCGCGCGTAGTAGCAGGTGTACTCCTTCGCCGTGAAGGCGTTCATCTCGCCGCCGACCGCGTCGATCGCGGAGGAGATGTCGAGGGCGGACCGCTTGTGGGTGCCCTTGAAGAGGAGGTGCTCCAGGTAGTGGGTCGCGCCGTTGAGGCTCGGGGTCTCGTCCCGGGAGCCGACGTGGGCCCAGATGCCGAAGGTGGCGGAGCGCACGGAGGGCAGGGTCTCGGTGACGATCCGCAGGCCGCCGGGGAGGGTCGTGCGGCGGACCGTGCCGATGCCGTCCTTGCCCGGGAGAAGCGTTTGGGTACGGGCGACGGCCCGCCCCTCCGAAGAGGGGCGGGCCGTCGTCACGGAACTACGGGACGTCACTGGTCGGTGTCGTCCTTCGCGTCGGCGGCGTCCTCGTCCGCGATCACGGGGATCAGGGAGAGCTTGCCGCGCTGGTCGATCTCGGCGATCTCGACCTGGACCTTGGAGCCGATCGCCAGCACGTCCTCGACGTTCTCCACGCGCTTGCCACCGGCGAGCTTGCGGATCTGCGAGATGTGCAGGAGGCCGTCCTTGCCCGGGAGCAGGGAGACGAAGGCACCGAAGGTGGTGGTCTTGACGACCGTACCCAGGTAGCGCTCGCCGACCTCCGGCATGGTCGGGTTGGCGATGCCGTTGATCGTGGCGCGGGCGGCCTCGGCCTGCGAGCCCTGGGCGGCACCGATGTAGATGGTGCCGTCGTCCTCGATCGTGATGTCGGCGCCGGTGTCCTCCTGGATCTGGTTGATCATCTTGCCCTTGGGGCCGATGACCTCACCGATCTTGTCCACCGGGATCTTGACGGTGATGATGCGCGGCGCGTTCGGGGACATCTCGTCCGGAACGTCGATCGCCTCGTTCATCACGTCGAGGATGTGCAGACGCGCGTCACGGGCCTGCTTCAGCGCGGCGGCCAGGACCGAGGCGGGGATGCCGTCGAGCTTGGTGTCGAGCTGGAGCGCGGTGACGAAGGTCTTCGTACCGGCGACCTTGAAGTCCATGTCGCCGAACGCGTCCTCGGCGCCGAGGATGTCCGTGAGGGCGACGTAGTGCGTCTTGCCGTCGATCTCCTCGGAGATCAGGCCCATGGCGATACCGGCGACGGGGGCCTTGAGGGGCACACCGGCGTTCAGCAGCGACATGGTGGAGGCGCAGACCGAGCCCATGGACGTCGAGCCGTTGGAGCCGAGGGCCTCGGACACCTGACGGATCGCGTAGGGGAACTCCTCGCGGGTCGGGAGGACCGGCACGATGGCGCGCTCGGCGAGCGCGCCGTGGCCGATCTCACGGCGCTTGGGCGAGCCCACGCGGCCGGTCTCGCCGACGGAGTACGGCGGGAAGTTGTAGTTGTGCATGTAGCGCTTGCGGGTCACCGGGGAGAGGGTGTCCAGCTGCTGCTCCATGCGGAGCATGTTGAGGGTGGTGACGCCCAGGATCTGGGTCTCGCCACGCTCGAACAGCGCCGAGCCGTGCACGCGCGGGATGGCCTCGACCTCGGCCGCGAGCGTACGGATGTCCGTGAGGCCACGGCCGTCGATGCGGACCTTGTCCTTGATGATCCGCTCGCGGACCAGCTTCTTGGTCAGCGCGCGGTAGGCACCGGCGATCTCCTTCTCGCGGCCCTCGAAGGCCGGGAGAAGCTTGTCGGCGGCGAGCTCCTTGATGCGGTCGAGCTCGGCCTCGCGCTCCTGCTTGCCGGCGATGGTGAGCGCCTGGGCGAGCTCGCCCTTGACCGCGGCGGAGAGCGCCTCCAGGACGTCGTCCTGGTAGTCGAGGTAGACCGGGAACTCGCCGGTGGGCTTGGCGGCCTTGGCGGCGAGGTCCGACTGGGCCTTGCAGAGGACCTTGATGAAGGGCTTCGCGGCCTCGAGACCGGCGGCGACGATCTCCTCGGTCGGCGCCTCGGCGCCGCCCTTGACGAGCTCGATGGTCTTCTCGGTGGCCTCGGCCTCGACCATCATGATCGCGACGTCGCCGTCCTCCAGGACGCGACCGGCGACGACCATGTCGAAGACGGCGTCCTCGAGCTCGGTGTGCGTCGGGAACGCGACCCACTGGCCCTTGATCAGGGCGACGCGGGTGGCGCCGATCGGGCCGGAGAAGGGCAGGCCCGCCAGGATCGTGGAAGCCGAGGCGGCGTTGATCGCGACCACGTCGTACAGGTGGTCGGGGTTGAGCGCCATGATCGTCTCGACGATCTGGATCTCGTTGCGCAGGCCCTTCTTGAAGGAGGGGCGCAGCGGCCGGTCGATCAGGCGGCAGGTGAGGATCGCGTCCTCGGAGGGGCGGCCCTCCCGGCGGAAGAAGGAGCCGGGGATCTTGCCGGCCGCGTACTGCCGCTCCTCGACGTCCACCGTGAGGGGGAAGAAGTCGAGCTGGTCCTTGGGCTTCTTCGACGCGGTGGTCGCGGAAAGGACCATCGTGTCGTCGTCCAGGTAGGCGACGGCGGAGCCGGCGGCCTGCTTGGCGAGACGGCCCGTCTCGAAGCGGATGGTGCGGGTACCGAAGGAGCCGTTGTCGATGACGGCCTCGGCGTAGTGGGTCTCGTTCTCCACTAGTGGTTTCTCCTACGTGTTCGTCTTTGCGTCCGGGGCCCGTGTGGCCGGGGACGGTGTCGACGGGGGCGGAGAGACGCGCCTTGGGTGCGGGCCGGTCTTCGATCGAAGCACCCGGCATGTTCCGGGGGCCACTACCGAGGACCGGCGGCGAGCCGGCGGCTCCTCGCTTCGTCCGTCGTATGGGGTTGTGCGACCAGACTAAGTGCCTGTGTGCACTTTGTGCACGTACAGCAAAGGGAGCGGCCCCCTGAAAGTGGGAACCGCTCCCTTCACGGCGTCCTTACTTGGCGCCGCCGGCCGCACCGCGGCGGATGCCGAGGCGGTCGACCAGGGCACGGAAGCGCTGGATGTCCTTCTTGGCCAGGTACTGCAGCAGGCGGCGGCGCTGGCCGACCAGGATCAGCAGGCCACGACGGGAGTGGTGGTCGTGCTTGTGCTGCTTGAGGTGCTCGGTCAGGTCCGAGATGCGACGGGAAAGCATGGCGACCTGGACCTCGGGGGAGCCGGTGTCGCCCTCCTTCTGGCCGAACTCGGTCATGATCTGCTTCTTGACAGCGGCGTCGAGAGCCACGCGGATCTCCTCTTAGATACGTGCGCCCGCGAGTGCCCCTGGTCTAGATCTCAGGGGAAGCTTCCGTGACTCGACGGGCGAAGGTCCGATGGGCGCAGCTTCCAGAGGCTTCCCGAGCAGGTCGGGGGCTTTCCGGGAGCGCGTACACAAACGGCCGTCACACAGCGTACCAGTTCGCCGGAGCGGGCCCGTCGTCCTTATTTGCTGGTGAGGGAGCGGACCGCCATGAAGATGTCGAGGACGGCGAGGCAGAGGGGAACGAGGGAGAGGAGAACGAAGCCCTCGGCGAGGTCGAGGAGGCGGCCCCAGAAGGGCGAGAGGCCCTTCTTCGGGATGATCAGGCCGATGGCGGTGATCAGCGCGGCGCCGGCGGCGACGGAGGCGGTGAGCCAGATCGTACGGATGTCGAGGCCGCCGCGGTCCCCGTACATCAGGAGGTCCTTGACCAGGTCGACCGGCGGGTTCAGGGAGAGGCCGAGGACGAGCAGCGCGATGGCGGCGATGCCGGCGACCAGGACGCAGGCGACCTGCGAGGTGTACCGGAAGAGGCGGGCGCGGAGCAGCATCGCGAGGCCTGCGGCCAGGGCGAGGAGCTGGCCCCAGAGGTTTCCGGCGAAGCCGAGGACGGCGGCGGAGCCGACGACGACGGCCGCGCAGCCGCCGACGAGGCCGAGGAGCATCTCGTGGCCGCGGCGGGCCTGGAGGGCGATGCGCTCGCCGTCGACGGCCTGGCCCTCGTCGCCGGACTGCTGTTGCGGGTCGCCGAGGAACTCGTCGTCGGCGGCGCTGCGCGGGGCCGCGTAGCCGATGGGGAGGCGGGCGAAGCGGGCGGAGAGGCCGGGCAGGAAGGCGACCACGCCGATGGCGACGGGTGCGCAGACGGCGGCGGTCTCCGTGGCGGTGCTCTCGGTGAGGATCATCACGAAGGTGGCGAGGGTGCCGACGGTCGCGAGGAAGGTCGCGGCGACGAAGGGCGCGTCTCCGCTCGGGGTGAGGGCGACGAGGGCCACGGAGGCGACGAGGACGGTGACGCAGCCCATCAGGAACTGGAGGCGTCCGGGGCCCGCGCCCGGGTCGGCGGCGATGATGCCGGAGCCGGCGATGAGCAGCAGCGGCAGGGCGCCGAGGCCGAGGGCGACGGCGGTGGCCCGGTCTCCGTAGACGCGGGCGCGGACGCCGGCGAACGCGGTGAGGAGCAGTCCCGCGGCGCCCGCGATGATCCCGGGCAGGCTGTGCATGTCGTGGCGGACCGGGTCCGCGAACCAGAGCACGAAGCCCATGAGCACGAGCAGCAGGACGCCGCCGAGGAGTCCGGCGCCGCGGAGCAGCTCGTCGCCCCACAGGTGCCGGTCACGGGTGACGGCGGAGGCGACGGCGTCGGAGACGTCGTCGTAGACGGCGGGCGGCAGGGACTGCGCGAAGGGGCGCAGGGAGAGCACCTCGCCGTCGAGGACCTGCTGGGCGGCGAGGGTGCGGGCGCCGTCGAGGACGGAGCCGTCCCTGCGGACCAGGTGGTAGCCGGTCGGCGTTCCCGCCGTTTGCGTCTGCCCGGTGAGCCGCAGGATCTCCGGGTAGACGTCGGCGACGGCGATGTCCTCCGGGAGCGCGACGTCGATGCGGCTGTCCGGCGCCACGACGGTGACGCGGCAGAAGCCGGTCGCTGCGGTCGTACTCACGTGTCTGGACCCCCTGATTCGCGGTTGCGCACGATGCGCGCGCCACCCTACCGGGGACGGGTGGTGAGGGCTGCAAGTAGGATCGCCGTCCCATGGGGGAAGTCCGCGCGCCCGGCTGCCGACTGGGGTGCCGGCGCGGAAGCTCCCGCCACGAGCCCGCCTCCTACGAGGGATTGATGCGCCGGTGAGCCAGATCGTCGTCAAACGCCCGCCGAGGGCGCTTCCGCCGGAAGTGCCCGGTGAGGAACTCGTCCTGGAGTCTCCGCCGGAACTTCCGCGGGGGCAGCAGGAGTCGGCGTTGATGCAGCTCCTGCCGATGCTCGGCATGGGTTCCTCGGTGGTGTTCTTCTTCATGACGCCGTCGCCGATCATGCGGATCATGGGCGTGCTGATGCTGGCGTCGACGGTCGCGATGGCCGTCGCCCAGTTCGTCAGATTCCGTCGCGGTACGCAGGGGCAAATGGCCGATGTCCGCCGCGACTACCTCAAATACCTCGCGCAGACGCGGCGTACGGTCCGGCGCACGGCGCGCAAGCAGCGGGACGCGCAGCTGTATCTGCACCCCTCCCCCGAGCAGTTGTGGTCGGTCGTCGCCGAGGGCTCGCGGGTGTGGGAGCGCCGGGTGGGCGACCACGACTTCGGGCAGGCGCGGATCGGGCTCGGGGCGCAGCAGCTCGCGACGGCGCTCGTGGCGCCGGACACCGCTCCGGTGGACGAGCTGGAGCCCTTGTGCGCGGGCGCGATGCAGCAGTTCCTCGCGGTGCACGGCACGCTGGACGGGCTGCCGATGGCGGTCTCGATGCGGGCGTTCTACCACGTGACGGTGTCGGGTGACCCGGAGTCGGCGCAGGCGGCCGCGCGTGCGCTGGTGGCGCAGTTGGTGACGCTGCACTCCCCCGACGACCTGATGCTCGCGGTGGTCGCGGCGCGGGCGTCGCAGGAGCGGTGGGACTGGACGAAGTGGCTGCCGCACACGCAGGTGCCCGGGCAGGTCGACGGGGCCGGTACGAAGCGGCTGTTCGGTGACGACCTCGGCGAGCTGGAGAACCTGGTCCGCTCGAAGCTCGACGGACGTCCGCGGTTCTCGCGGGACAACCAGCCGGTGCTCGACCAGCCGCACGTGGTCGTGGTCCTGGACGGCGGGATGGTGCCGCCGGACTCGCTGCTCGCGGCGGCCGAGGGCCTCCAGGGCGTGACGATCGTGGAGGTCGTCTCGGGCGAGCTCGACGAGCCGCGCGGTGGTCTCTCCGTGGTGGTACGGCCGGGGCGGCTGAGCCTGGAGTTCGGCGGCGGCTTCGCGTACGAGGGGCTGCCCGACGGCATCTCGCTGCCGGCGGCCGAGGCGCTGGCCCGGCAGCTCGCGCCGCTGCGGATGGGCGGCGGGGACGACGACGAGCCGCTGCTCGCCAACCTGGACTTCACGGATCTGCTGAACCTCGGGGACGCGGAGTCGGTGGACGTGGCGCGGACGTGGCGGCCGCGGACGGTCGCCGAGCGGCTGCGCGTGCCGATCGGTGTCGGCGAGGACGGCCAGCCGGTCATGCTGGACCTGAAGGAGGCCGCGCAGGAGGGCATGGGCCCGCACGGTCTGTGCGTGGGTGCGACGGGTTCCGGCAAGTCGGAGCTGCTGCGGACGCTGGTGCTGGGTCTCGCGGTGACGCACTCCTCCGAGACGCTGAACTTCGTCCTCGCGGACTTCAAGGGCGGCGCGACCTTCGCGGGCATGTCGCAGATGCCGCACGTGGCGGCGGTCATCACCAACCTGTCGGACGACCTGACGCTGGTCGACCGTATGGGCGACGCGATCCGCGGCGAGTTGCAGCGGCGCCAGGAGCTGCTGCGTTCCGCGGGCAACTACGCCAACATCCACGACTACGAGAAGGCGCGGGCCGCGGGTGCTCCGCTGGAGCCGCTGGCCTCGCTGGTCCTGGTGATCGACGAGTTCTCCGAGCTCCTCACCGCCAAGCCGGACTTCATCGACATGTTCATCCAGATCGGCCGCATCGGCCGGTCGCTGGGCGTGCACCTGCTCCTCGCCTCGCAGCGCCTGGAGGAGGGCAAGCTGCGGGGTCTCGACACGTACCTCTCGTACCGGATCGGTCTGCGGACCTTCTCCGCGGCGGAGTCGCGGACCGCGATCGGCGTGCCGGACGCGTACCACCTGCCTTCCGTGCCCGGTTCGGGCTATCTGAAGTTCGGTACGGACGAGATGACCCGCTTCAAGGCGGCGTACGTCTCGGGGACGCACCGCTCGGGCGGGCCGCGTCTGGAGATCGGGCACATGCCGGTGGAGCGGCGGCCCGCGCTCTTCACGGCGTCGCCGGTGCCCGTGGTGTACGCGGCGCCGGACCCGGCGTACCTCACGGCGCAGCGCGCCGAGGAGGACGACGCGCTCGCGGACACGGTCCTCGACGTGATCGTGCGGCGTCTGGAGGGTCAGGGCGTGCCGGCGCACCAGGTGTGGCTGCCGCCGCTCGACCAGGCGCCCTCGCTGGACCAGCTGCTTCCGGGGCTCGCGCAGACCGCGGACCGGGGGCTCACGGCGACGGAGTACACGCGCCAGGGCGGGCTCACGGTGCCGCTCGGGCTCATCGACAAGCCGTTCGAGCAGCGCCGCGAGGTGCTGTACCGGGACTTCTCGGGCGCGGCCGGTCACATGATGGTGGTCGGCGGTCCGCAGTCCGGCAAGTCGACGCTGATGCGGACGCTCGTCTCGTCGTTCGCGCTCACCCACACGCCGGCCGAAGTGCAGTTCTACTGCCTGGACTTCGGTGGTGGCGGTCTGGTCTCGCTCGCCGATCTGCCGCACGTCGGCGGGGTGGCGTCGCGGCTCGACCCGGAGCGGGTGCGGCGGACGGTCGCGGAGGTGCTGGGCGTCCTCAACCGGCGCGAGGAGTTCTTCCGTTCGCATTCGATCGACTCGATCGCGACCTACCGGCGCAAGCGGGCCGCGGGTGAACTGCCGGGCGAGGCCTGGGGCGACGTCTTCCTGGTCGTGGACGGCTGGGGCGGTTTCCGCAACGACTACGACGGCCTGGAGCCGATCGTCTCCGACATCGCGGCGCGCGGTCTGGGCTACGGCATCCACGTGGTGATCACCGCCTCCCGGTACATGGAGGTGCGGGCGGCGCTCAAGGACCAGATGCTGGGCCGGCTCGAGCTGCGGCTCGGTGACGTCATGGACTCCGAGTTCGACCGCAAGGTCGCGGCGAACGTGCCGACCGGGGTGCCGGGGCGCGGCCAGGTGGCGGAGAAGCTGCACTTCATGGGTGCGCTGCCGCGGATCGACGGGTCGAGCTCGGGTGCCGATCTCTCGGAGGGCACGGCGGCGTTCGTCCAGGCCGTGCGGGCGAGCTGGACCGGGGCTCCGGCCCCGGCGGTGCGGCTCCTGCCGCGCAGGCTGCCGGCGGAGCAGCTGCCGAAGGGCTTCGAGTACCCGCAGCACGGCATCGCGATCGGCATCGACGAGACGAACCTGGAGCCGGTGTTCGTCGACTTCGAGTCGGATCCGTTCCTCCTGGTCTTCGGTGAGAGCGAGTCCGGCAAGACGGCGCTGCTGCGGCTGATCGCGAAGCAGCTGTGCGAGCGGTACACGCCGGAGCAGGCGCGGATCGTGGTGGGTGACTACCGGCGGACGATGCTGGAGGCGGTCGCGCCCTCGCACCTGCTGGAGTACGCGCCGATGGCCTCGGCCATGCAGATGCACATGGACGCCATCAACACGGTGATGACGAAGCGGGCGCCCAAGCCGGACATCACGCCGCAGCAGCTGCGGGACCGGAGCTGGTGGACGGGTCCGCAACTGTTCGTGCTGATCGACGACTTCGAGCTGGTGGCCACCAACTCGGGCAATCCGCTGGCGGTCCTCGTCGAGAACCTGCCGTTCGCGCGGGACGTCGGCGTCCGGTTCATCGTGGCGCGCAACCAGGCGGGGGCCTCGCGGGCGATGTACGAGCCGTTCATGCAGCGCATGAGGGAGATGGGCGCGCAGGGCGTGGTCCTCTCCGGCGATCCGCAGGAGGGCGACATCCTGGGCAGCGTCCGGGCGCGTCCGATGCCTCCGGGCCGGGGCACGTTCGTCTCGCGCAAGCGGGGGACGCCGCTGGTGCAGCTGGGCTGGCTGCCGGAACAGCACTGAGCGGAGCGGTACGGCGGAGGCGGGATTTTCCGCCGTACCGGTGCGGCGGTCCCACTACTGTGGAAGGGACCGCCGTACCACCGCGAAGGGAAAGCGCCGATGACCGACGCACACGCCAGCACCGCCGACAGCGCCCTGGCCGCCGAGAAGCAGCGGCAGAAGGACGAGCTGTACGCGCTCGACATCTCCGGCGTCGAGTGGCAGGGCGCTCCGGGCACCAGCCCGGACGAGGAGCGCGTGGAGATCGCGCACCTGCCCGAGGGCGGGGTGGCGATGCGTTCGTCGCTCGACAAGGAAACCGTGCTGCGCTACACGAAGGCCGAGTGGGACGCGTTCGTCCTCGGCGCCAGGGACGGCGAGTTCGACCTGCGGTAGCCGGTGGTACGCGTGAGGGGGTGGCCCGTGGGAACGGGCCACCCCCTCACGCGTGTTGCGCGGGATGTCACATACGGAAGCGGGCGGCGTTGCCCTTGTCCGTGTCCTGGTATCCGGCGACCGACTCGTCGAGGAGCTGGGCGATGCGCGCCAGGTCCTGGTTCATGCCGGCCATGTCGCGAGTCAGGCGGTCCTGGGTCTCGCGGTACGCGACCTTGGCCTCACCCTCCCAGTTGGAGGCGACGCGGTTGACCTCGGCCATGAGGTCGTCCAGCTTCTGGGTGAGGGTGGTGGAGGTCAGGCGGGTGTCGGCCGCCGCCTGCGTCACGGTGTCGTAATTGACCGCAGTGGTCATGGTGATGACTCCTGGAGTGAGAGTGGCGCGGAGGACTGGTCGAGCCGGTGGCTCAGACGCCGAGGATGGCGCTCTGGTTGCCGCCGCCGGCGCCGGCGCCGCCGGAGGTGTCCATCGTGCGGAAGGACCGCAGACGGTCCTCCTCCTCGCGCGAGAAGCCGTCGGCGCTCATGCGCATCATCTCTTCGAGCTTGCTGAGCTCGTTGCGCATGCTCCGCAGACGCACGTTCAGGTCGTTCTGGACCCGGTCGTACTCCTTGCTCGCAGCGCCCTGCCAGCCCGCCTGGACGCGGTCGACCACGCCGTTGAGGTTGGTGATGCGGGACTGGAGCTCATCGGAGAAGTCCTGGATCCGGCCGGCGAGCCGAACTTGTTCGGCACTGGTTACGTTCAGGTCTTTCGACATCTTGCCCCTTCTTCCTTCGGTGGCGTCGACGGCCGTGCCGTCGGGCCTCCCGGTTGTGATGCGGACGGGAATCTTCTGATGCCGCCCCCGTGCGGGGTTCGCACTGTCGTGCCCCCCGCGGTCACTTTAGCCATTGGCGGCGGCAGTTCCAACTGCAAAGGAGGCACCGGATACTTGACCGGTACGAGGTTCAACGAACCCCCCTCCTCCGGCGGCTGTCGCGGATCACGGTGGCGGTTCCGGCGACCACGGCCACCAGCACACCACCGATCCCCAACGCGTAGGTGGCGAGCCGTTCGGAGCGCTCCTGGGGAGTCTCCGACAGCGCCAGTCGGGCCGGCTCGGGAGCCGGCGGTTTGGGCGGGCCCGGGTCGGGCGTGGGCACGGAGGGGGGCGTCCCCGGCGGCGCGTCGGCGAGCGCCTTGACCGGGTCGACCACCCCCCAACCGACGTAGGGGTCGCGGCCGTTGATGGACCGGACGGCGGTCTGCTCGATCCGGGTGACGATCTGGGCCGCGGACCAGTCGGGGTACTTGGCCTTCAGGAGGGCGGCGACGCCGGCGACGTACGGGGCCGAGAAGCTCGTCCCGTTGTCGACGCACTGACCGCCACCGGGGACCGTGGAGACGATGTCGACTCCGGGGGCGGCGACACCCACCATGGGGCCGGCCTGGGAGAAGGCGGCCCGTTCGTTGTTCCGGTCGGACGAGGCGACGGCGAGGACCCCGGGGAACGCGGCCGGGTAGGTCTTCTTGAACTTGCCGTCCATGCCGTCGTTGCCGGCGGAGGCGACGACCACGATCTTCTTCTCGATCGCCTTGGCGATCGATACGGCCATGGGCGAGTCGGCTTCGAGGGTCTGGGTGGTGTCCTGCGAGATGTTGATGACATCCGCGCCCTTGGCGACGGCCCAGTCGATCGCCTTGGCCATCGTGTCGGCCTTGCCGCTGTTCTTCTCGTCGTTCTGGCGGATCGGGATGATCGTCGCCTCGGGGGCGAGGCCGACGAAGCCGGTGCCGTTGCGGGGGCGGGCCGCGATGATGCCGGCGACCTTGGTGCCGTGGCCGACCTCGTCGACGGTGCCGTCGGTCTTGCCGCGCTTCTCGTCGCCGAAGCCGGGGTTGTTCTTGTCGGGCTTGAGGAAGTCCTTGCCCGCCTTGGCGTCGACGGCGGGCGGCCGGAGCTGGATGTTGACGTCGTCGACCCCGGTGTCGATGACGGCGACCCTGACGCCCTTGCCCTTGCTGTGCTGCCAGAGCTCGTCGAGGAGGACCCGCTGGAGCGGCCAGGGGGTGCCCTCGATCTGCTTCTTCATGGGGAACGTGCACTCGCCACTGCCGTCGAGCGCCCAGGCCCCGGGCCCGGGCGTCGCCGGACGGGTCGCCGCCGCGGCGGGCGCCGCGAGCAGGCCCGTCAGGGTGGCGGCGGTGAGCAGGGCGGCCGCCGTGCGGTACGTCGTCGTCACCGGTGCCACCCCCTAGGAACCCTGCGGCTGACGCGCGCTGTTGGTGTCGAGTCGCGGGCCCTTCGACAGGAACTCCGACCATTCGATCGGGACGAGGACCGGCATGACCTTCTCGTAGCCCAGACGCTTCTGGGCCTCGGAGGGTTCCGGGCGTCCGTCGGCCGGCTTCTCCTTGTCCCCGGTGCCGATCTCGGAGCGGGCGGCGTCGCTGTCGCCGTTGGCCTGGACGGCGTAGCGCAGGCCGGTGTCGGTGACGAGGAAGAGCGAGCCGTCGGGCGTCTTCTGCTGACCCTGGCCCATGACCTGGGTGTAGAGCAGGCCGCTGCCCGGGGTGACGTACGTGCTGGTGCCGCCGGCCGTGATCTCGGCGGGGTACTTGGTGCCGGCCCAGGTGGTGAGGGTGGTCTCGCCCTTCTCGTCGACGTCGTTGAGGACGCTGCAGACGGTGTCGCGGGCGCCGTCGCCGTCGCCGGTGGCGGCGTTGACGACCTCGTCGGTCTGCCGCTGCGGCCAGCGCACGTCCCCGTTGAAGACCTTGGGGTCCGGGACGAAGGAGGAGGCGTCGACGTGGGTGCGCTTGCCGTCCATGTCGAGGACGCCGGTCTCCGGGGAGTTGATGAGGAGCCAGGCGGTGAACGCGGAGACGGGCTGGACCCGGCCGGGCAGCACGACGTAGTTCTGCGGCCCGGAGCCGGTCTGGGCGAGGAGCACCATGCCGATGCGGTCCTCGGTCTCCTTCAGCGTGCTGCCGGGGATGGCGGCGGGGGCACCGACCTCGCCGCCGAGGCCCTTGAGGCTCGGGAAGTCGATCGGGTCGCCGGTCTTCAGGGTCGCGAGCCAGTCGTCGGTGACGGCCTGCGGCTTCTTGCCGAGGCCGACGAGGGCGGTGAGCAGTCCGGGGCGCTCGGCGTTCACCGGGTACTTGGTGCCGGTGTGGTCGACGAGGAACTGGGCCGCGCCCTTCTGGCCCTTGACGTACAGGATGTCCCCGTCGCCGAGCTTGCTCTTGTCCTCGGTGCGAGGGAGGTCGCGTTTGGCGAAGAGGAAGGTCGCCTTCTGGACGCTGGCGCCCTTGCCGCCGCCGGGCTGCTCGCAGACGGCCCAGCGCTTCTCCGTGCCCGCGTCGTCGGCGGCGGGCAGCCGGTCCGGGGCGTAGGGGATGCCGAGGATCGGGCCGCGCTGCTTGTCCTCGTCGAGCTTCTTGTCGGCGACCTGCACGACCTGGAACTGGTCGGGGTTGAGCAGGAGACGGGCGGAGGCGAGGTTGAGGACGGGGTGGAGCAGCGTCTTCTTGTCCTTGCCGTTGCCGGTCTCCAGGACGACGTACCGGGTCGTCGACTGCTTGCCGACGATCACCCGGGTCCCGGGGACGTCCCAGCCCTTGGGGGCCTGCGGGCTGAACATGCCCCAGGCGCCGAAGCCCGCCATCACGAGCGCTCCGACGATGAGGCCGGGGACGATCGCGCGCAGCGGCCTCGGCGCCCCCTCCTCCGTACCGGAGGGCGAGGGTTGGAGGAATGCCGCCACCGTGCGCTTCTTCGCAAAGGTGTACGCGTTCAGCTCGTCCCGGCGCGATGCCATGAGTCCCCATTCTCGTCAGGCGCAGTCTTCGCGCGGGGTCCGGGGGAGGTGACACCCGGGCCCCGGCTGTCGGACCGGCCCCCTACTATGCCTGCTGTCCCGTGGTGTTCGTGGGGCGGGTAGGGTGATCCGGCCGCCAAAGCCCTGGCGGGCCAGGGCGATCGGGACGAATTGAGGGGGATTCTCCATCATGGCTTCCGCCACGCGGACGCGGCCCGGCGCGGCCACCGCATCCACACCCCCTTCCACGGGATCCGTTTCCTCGGTCTCACCGAGGCTCCAGGCACGTCCCGGACACTTCGGTTCGTTCCGATTGCAACAGCTCGTACTGATAGAGGTGGCGGCGGCGTTGCTCGCCGTCGCCTGGGTCGTCGACCGGCTGATGCTGGTGCCCGCGGGCGTGGTCGCCGTCGTGCTCGTCCTGCTCGCGCTCGTACGCCGGCACCGGCGGTCCCTGCCCGAGTGGCTCGGCACCTTCCTCGCGCTGCGCGCCCGGTCCCGCCGGGCGGCGTCCTTCGCCGTGCCCGAGGGCACGGAGCCGGGGCTCGCGCCGCTCGTGGAGTGCGACCCGGCGCTGCGGACGTACGCGTACAGCGACCGCGACCGGCGGCCGGTCGGGATGATCGGCGACGGCACCTTCCTGACCGCCGTACTGCGGGTCGAGTCGGACGGCACGGCGCTGCGGCCCGACCGCGGGGCGCGGCCGCTGCCCGTCGGGCTCGTGCGGGACGTCCTGAGCGTGGACGGCATCCGGCTGGAGTCGGCGCAGATCGTGCAGCACACGCAGCCGGCGCCGGCGCCGCACCTGCCCGCGCAGTCGATGGCCGCGCGCAACTACGGGCCGCTCCAGGCGCAGACGGGTTCGCCCGCGGTGCGGATCACCTGGATCGCGCTCAAGCTCGACCCCGAGCTCTGCCCGGAGGCGGTCGCCGCGCGCGGCGGCGGCATGACGGGCGCGCAGAAGTGCGTGGTGCGCGCGGCGGACCAGCTGGCGAGCCGACTCGCGGGCGCCGGTTTCCGGGCGAGCGTGCTGACCGAGCAGGAGCTGACCGCGGCGATCGCGACCTCGACCTGTGCGAGCCCGATGGCGATCACGCAGGCGGGCCGGGGGCAGGCGCAGTCCCGGCGGACGCAGGAGACCGCGCGGACGTGGCGGGTCGACGACCGGCGCCACACGACGTACTGGGTGGGGCGCTGGCCCCAGTTGGGCGGTCCCGGCGGCAGCGCGGGCGCCTCGATGCCACAGCTGGTGGCCCTGCTGACCTCGCTGCCCGCGCTCGCGACGACGTTCAGCCTGACGCTGAGCGGCGGGGACCGGCAGGAGGTGACGGTGACCGGACACGTGCGGATCACCGGACGCAGCGACGAGGAACTCGTGGCGGCACGGCACGAGCTGGAGCGCGCGGCGCGCGGGGTGCGGACGGGCCTGGTGCGGCTCGACCGCGAACAGGTGCCGGGCATGCTGGCGACGCTGCCGCTGGGGGGTGCGCGCTGATGTCCCACGCCTCCTTCGGTACGTCGCCGGGTGCCGGTGCGCCTTCCGGTCCTTCGTCCTCCCGCCGCGACTCGCGCTCGGCGCGCTCCTCGGGCCGTACGGCACGGGAGGCGCGGCCCCGGTTCGGCTTCGGGCTCGTCGGGCCGCGCCGCGACCGGCACTCCGTACCCCTGGACCAGCTTGACGCGCTCGCCCTGCCCGTCGGCGACGACGGTGTCGTGATCGGCGTGGACGCCGAGAACCGGCCCGCCGTGCTCGGCATCAACCGGCCCGTCCCGTACGACGTCACGCTCATCGGCGGCCTGTGGACCGCCCAGGTGCTCGCGCTGCGCGCGGCCGCCACGGGCGCGCGGGTGGCCGTCGAGACCGGCCGCGCGCAGGCGTGGACCCCGCTCGCGCAGGCGGCGGGCGGCGGGCAGCCGTGCGTCTCGCTGCACGACGTGGGGCGCGTGCCGCCGCAGGGCGCCTCGGCGGGCAGCCCGGTGGTCGTGGTGCGCGACTGCGGCATGCGGCCGCCGCGCGGCCGTGTCGTGTCGGCGCCCTGGCAGTCGGTCGTGACGCTGCTCCCGTACCTGAGCCCGGTCGCGCCCCGCCTCCTGGAGAAGTCCTCGCTGGTCGGCGTCCAGCGGGTCTCCCCGGACGAGGCCACGCACATCGGCCGCATCATGGGCCTCCCGCGCCACGAGTACGAGGCGCTGTCGACGCTCGCCGACGGGGTAACCCTGTGGTGCACCCAGAGCGACCGGCAGTTCGTGATGACACAGGCGACGGACGCCGAGACCGGATTGTTGGGCGGCGCGCGCAGAATGGACTGAGCGGCACGAAGTCGTTCAAGTACGTCCCTTTTTGCATCGTTTTGAACGGTCGGGGTTCTCACTCTGCGGCGCGGCCGGGTCACTTGGGGGGCTCGACCCGGCCGGAACGGTGGTCGCGGAGCGGCTGCCGGGCCTGCCCGCGCGATGCCGCGCCGATTAGGCTGGAAGAGCCCCGCCCACAACGGCACAAGGGTGCTCGACCACACCAGGAGGCAAAGTGAACGGCGATCGCGACGAGATCCACGGGGGTTGGAATCCGCCCGCCGACGATCAGTCCGACGCGGATCCCGCCGAGATGACGGGTGAGTTCACCATCGACTACACCCCGCCCGCCTGGTACACGCAGAACGCGTCGGGCGGTGCGACGGCGGGCGGTGCCACTCCGCCGCCGCCGAGCGGGGCGCCGGTCGCGGTGCCGGGACTCCCCGCGGGGAGCGGCTACGAGCCCGGCTGGGGCGCGCAGCCGCCGGTCGCGCCGGTCCCTGTGGCTCCCGTGGCCCCTGTCTCTCCGGTGACCCCTGTTGCTCCGGTCGCTCCTGTGGCGCACGTGAATCCTGGGGTGCCCGCGGCTCCTGTGAATCCCGGGGTTCCCGTGGCGCCGGTGGCGCACGGCCCCGGGCCGGAGATCCCGGGCGCCGGGGTGCCGCCCACGCCGATGCCTCCGCAGATGCCCGCACCCGCGCCCCTGCCGATTCCCGTTCCGGCGCCTGCGCCCGCGCCCGCCCCTTCGCCCTCGCCCTCGCCCGAGACGCCCGTGTCGGCGACCGCCGGCTCCGGCGAGCCGTTCGGGGGCGGCGACGTGGAGAGCGGCTCGACCATGCGCTTCTCCCCCGGTTCGCTCAAGCGCGAGATGGCCGAGCGCTCCGCCGCGGCGAAGGCCGCGCGCCAGGAGGCCGCCGGTGGGGAAGCCCCCGGTACGGACGGTGCCGAGGCGCCGGGAACCGTAGAGGGTGACGCCTCCGCCGGTACGACGGCCCCCGACGCCGACGCCACGACGGACGCGCCGAGCTCGGACGACGACGTGGTGACGGCCGCGCCCGACGCCGACGCTGAGGCGGCGAACGCCGAGGCCGCCGACACCGACGTTGCCGCTGAGGCTGAGATTGAAGCCGATGCCGACACCGACGCGGACAGCGGTGCGGAGCCCGACCTCGCCGTCGCGGCCGAGGACTCCCAGGCCGGCGACGCCACGGCTCCGGATGCCCTCCCCGGCACCGCGCAGCCCGACTTCGCCCCCGCCGCTCCGGGACCGTTCCCCGGCGCCCAGCCCCAGGCCGACCAGGCTCCCGGCGCCTTCCCGCCCGCCGCCCCGCAGGGTGGCGCCGGACTGCCGCCGCTGCCGCCGTCGTTCCAGCCGGCCGCGCCCGCGCCCGCTCAGCAGTGGCCCGCGCAGCCGGATCCGGGTGCCCAGCCGGCGCCGCAGGCCGCGCCGCTGCCGCCCGCCGCGCCCGCGCCCTGGCCCTCTGCGGCGACGCCCGGCGCCCCCGCTCCCGTACCGCCGCAGGCTCCGGGCGCGTACGGATACCCGCAGCCGGGCGGTGTGCCCCCTCAGGCCCCGCAGGGCGGTTACGGATTCCCGCACCCCGGCGCCGTACCCCCGCAGGCCCCGCAGGCGCCCCAGACCCCGCAGGGTGGTTACGGCTTCCCGCACCCGGGCACTCCCCCGCAGCCGCGGCCTCCGCAGGGCGGTTACGGCTACCCCCAGCAGCAGCCCGGCGGTGTGCCGCCGCAGGCGCAAAACTCCGACGGGTACGGCTACCCGCACCCCGGCGCCGTACCGCCGCAGGAGACGCAGCCGCCCGTCGACCCGCGGACCGGGGCCGCCTGGCCCTCGCCCGTGATGCACGACCAGCGCGAGCGGTCCGTGCCGGGCGCCCCGCTCGGCTACAACGCGGCCGTGGAGCTGTCCTCCGACCGGCTCCTGCGGAACAACAAGCAGAAGCCGAAGTCGAGCCGTAACCCCAGCGGCGCGGCCGCACGCTTCAAGCTCGGCGGCAAGAAGGAGGAGGCGGAGCGGCAGCGGAAGCTGGAGCTGATCCGGACGCCCGTCCTCTCCTGCTACCGGATCGCGGTCATCTCGCTCAAGGGCGGCGTCGGCAAGACCACGACGACGACCGCGCTCGGCGCGACCCTGGCGACCGAGCGGCAGGACAAGATCCTGGCGATCGACGCCAACCCGGACGCCGGCACGCTCGGCCGCCGTGTGCGGCGCGAGACCGGGGCGACCATCCGCGACCTGGTGCAGGCGATCCCGTACCTGAACTCGTACATGGACATCCGCCGCTTCACCTCGCAGGCGCCCTCCGGTCTGGAGATCCTCGCCAACGACGTGGACCCGGCCGTCTCGACGACGTTCAACGACGAGGACTACCGGCGCGCGATCGACGTCCTCGGCAAGCAGTACCCGATCATCCTCACGGACTCGGGTACGGGTCTGCTGTACAGCGCCATGCGGGGCGTGCTCGACCTGGCCGACCAGCTGATCATCATCTCCACGCCCTCCGTGGACGGCGCGTCCAGCGCGTCGACGACGCTGGACTGGCTCTCCGCGCACGGTTACGCGGATCTGGTGCAGCGCTCCATCACGGTCATCTCCGGGGTGCGCGAGACCGGAAAGATGATCAAGGTCGAGGACATCGTGCAGCACTTCCAGACCCGCTGCCGCGGTGTCGTGGTCGTGCCCTTCGACGAGCACCTCTCGGCCGGTGCCGAGGTGGACCTCGACATGATGCGGCCGAAGACCCGGGAGGCGTACTTCCACCTCTCGGCGATGGTGGCCGAGGACTTCGTCCGGGCGCAGCAGGCGCAGGGCCTGTGGACCGGCGACGGCCAGGGCGCGATGCCGCCGCACATGGCCCCGCCGATGCCGGGTCAGCAGATGCCCGAGCAGTACGCGCCCGGCCAGCCGATGCCCGGTCAGCCGATGCCGGGGCAGTACGCGCCCGGGCAGCCGATGCCCGGTCAGCCCTACCCGGCCCAGGCCCCCCAGCCCTACGCGCAGCAGCCCGGTCAGCCCGTGCCGGGTCAGCCGATGCCCGGCCAGTACGCGCCCGGGCAGCCCGCGCCGGGTCAGCCGTACGCGCCCCAGGCGCCGCAGCCCGGTCAGCCGTACCCGGCGCAGCCGCAGCAGGCGTACCCCCCGCAGGCGTACCCCCAGCCGGGTCAGCCGATGCCGGGTCAGTACGCGCCGGGGCAGCCGGCACCCGGTCAGCCCTACCCGGGCCAGGCACCGCAGCAGCCCTATCCGCCGCAGCCCGGTCAGCCGGGCGCGCCGGGCGTGCCGCAGGCCTGGCAGCAGCAGCCGCAGGATCCGGCGCAGCCCCAGCCCGGGCAGCCGCTGCCGCCGCAGACCGACCCGCAGGGGCCCGCGCAGGCTCCGCCAGCCCCTCAGCAGTAAGGCGTCACAGGTCTCGACCAATGAGGCCCCGTATCGGTCGTCCGATACGGGGCCTCTTGGCATTCCCGCAGTCCACAAGGGGTTTGAGGCATCGTTGACGCGGTCGGTCCCCGCTGATAGACCTTCGCTTCACCAGTTGGCGCCCCCAAGATCCACGACACGAGGTCACGTCCTATGGTCATGGTCACGAAGGTCCCTTCCCGTCCGGCCTCTCCCCGAAGACTCCTCCGGCTGTTCCTCGCCACGGGCGTCGCCGCGACCACGCTCGCGGCCGTCCCCCAGGCCGCGCAGGCGGCGCCGTCCGACGGCGGTGACTCCAAGAGCGGCGGCACCACCCTCACGGTGGCCGTCTCGCAGAGCATCGACTCGCTGAGCCCGTTCCTCGCCCAGAAGCTCACCTCGACCAGCATCCACCGGCTGGCGTACGAGTACCTCACCAACTACGACGCGAAGGACGCCCGGACGATCCCGGGTCTGGCGACCGCGTGGGCGCCCTCGGCGGACAAGCTGACGTGGACGTACACGATCCGCAAGGACTCGAAGTGGTCCGACGGGCAGCCAGCGACCGCCGAGGACGCGGCCTGGACCTTCAACAAGATGATGACGGACCCGAACGCCGCCACCGCGAACGGCAGCTTCACGTCCAACTTCAAGAAGGTCACCGCCACCGACCCGCAGACGCTCGTCATCGAGCTGAAGAAGCCGCAGGCGACGATGACGGCGCTCGACGTGCCGATCGTGCCGAAGCACGTCTGGGAGAAGGTCGGGGACTTCTCGAAGTTCAACAACGACCAGCAGTTCCCGATCGTGGGCAACGGCCCCTTCGTCATCACCGACTTCAAGGTCGACCAGTACATCAAGCTCAAGCCGAACAAGACGTTCTGGCGGGGCGCACCCAAGTTCGACGAGCTGGTGTTCAAGTACTACAAGGACGGTGACGCCGCCGTCGCCGCCCTCCAGAAGGGCGAGGTGTCCTTCGTACCGAACCTGACGCCCGCCCAGGCGGCGGCGCTGAAGACGCAGAAGAACGTCAAGGTGAACGACGCTCCCGGCCGGCGCTTCTTCGCCATCGCCACCAACCCGGGCGCCCGCTCGCAGGACGGCAAGACCTTCGGCAACGGCCACAAGGCACTGCTCGACCCCGCGGTGCGCAAGGCGCTCTTCCTCGCGGTCGACCGGACGACCATCGTCGACAAGGTCTTCCAGGGCCACGCCGTCGAGGGCGAGGGGTACATCCCGCCGCGCTTCGGCTCGTACTTCTGGAAGCCGGAGACCGCACAGAAGCGGGCGTACGACCCGGCCGGGGCCGAGAAGGTCCTCGATGCCGCCGGGTACAGGAAGAACGCCGACGGCAAGCGGGTCGGCAAGGACGGCAAGGCCCTCGACTTCCGCATCCTGTGTCACGCCACCGATCCGAACGACAAGGCGATCGGCAAGTACCTCCAGGAGTGGTGGGGCAAGCTCGGCATCGGGCTGAAGGTCGAGTGCCTGGACAGCGTCTCCGACCCGTGGGTCAAGGGCGACTACGACCTCGCCTTCGACGGCTGGTCGGTCAACCCCGACCCGGACTACGTCCTGTCGATCCACACCTGCGGCACGCTCCCGGCGACGCCGAAGGACAGCGGCGCCACCGACAACTTCATCTGCGACAAGGAGTTCGACACGCTCTACGCGCAGCAGGCGGTGGAGTACGACGCCGCCAAGCGGGCGGATCTGGTGAAGCGGATGCAGTCCCGGCTGTACGACACGGGGTACATGAACGTCATGGCCTACCCGAACGCCCTGGAGGCGTACCGCACGGACCAGATCAAGTCCATCACGACCATGCCGGAGGCAGCCGGCAACCTGTGGGGGCAGGACGGCTACTGGAGCTGGTGGTCCGCCGTGCCCGCCGCCTCCGCCTCGGCGTCCGGTGACGCGGACGACAGCTCGTCCGCCGGGATGTTCATCGGGATCGGCGCCGCCGCGATCATCCTGGTCGGCGTGGGCGTCTGGGCCGCCCGGCGCCGCCGCACCACCGCCGACGACCGCGAGTAGTCGGTGACGACGGCAAGCACCCCCGCCGACGTGGCGCGGGCCGAGAAGGCCCGCGCCACGGACGGCGCATCCCGCACCGGTTCCTCCCTCGGCTATCTCCGCCACGCGGCGGGGAAGCTGGGCGGCGCGCTCGTCTCACTCTTCGCGGTCCTGGTCACCAGCTTCTTCCTCTTCCGGATCATCCCCGGTGACCCGGTGAAGGCGATGACCCACGGCGTGCCCACCTCGGCCGAGCAACTCGCCACGCTCCGGCGCCAGTTCGGGCTCGACCTGCCGCTCTGGCAGCAGTTCACCGACTACTGCGCCAAGGCGCTGAGCGGCGATCTCGGCACCTCGTTCCAGTTCCGCGCCCCCGTCGGGGAGCTGATCGCGGAGAAACTGCCCGCGACGCTGCTGCTCACCGGAGTGGCCGTGGTGATCTACTCGGCGCTCGGGCTCTGGCTGGGCACCCGCTCGGCCTGGCGGCACGGCGGTCTCGGCGACAAGCTGAACACCGGACTCGCGCTGACCCTGTGGTCGGTGCCGTCGTTCTGGCTCGGACTGCTCCTCATCATCGTGTTCTCGGTCGGCATGGGCCCCATCCCCGGGCTCTTCCCGACCGGCGGCATGGAGTCGGGGACCGGCGAGACCGGCTTCGCGTACGTCCTCGACGTCGCCCACCACCTGGTCCTGCCCGTCGTCACGCTCGTGGCCGTCGGCTACGCGCAGACCCTGCTCGTGATGCGTTCCTCGCTCCTCGACGAGATGGGCGGCGACTACCTGACGACGGCACGGGCGAAGGGGCTGCGGGACGACGTCGTGCGGCGCCGGCACGCCGTGCCGAACGCACTGCTGCCGACCGTCACCATGATCTTCATCAATCTGGGTCATGTGGCGGCCGGCTCGATCCTGGTGGAGACGGTGTTCTCCTGGCCGGGCCTCGGCGGCCTCTTCTACCAGGCGCTGAGCGTGCCCGACCTGCCGCTCGTCCAGGGCCTGTTCGTGGTCTTCGCCGGCGCGATGATCCTGATGAACCTGATCGCCGACCTGCTCTATCCGCTGCTCGATCCCCGGGTGGGCCGATGACCTCGACCGAGTCGACACTGCCGTCCGCGGCCTCGCTGCGGTGGGAACGCCGCCGGGCCTCCGTGGCCCGCTTCTGGAAGCAGTACCGCACCCACCGCGCCGGGCTCTACGGCCTCGCCGGGCTCGCCCTCATCGCGCTGCTCGCCCTCACCGCCCCGCTGACCGTCGGCGCGGACGTCCAGTCGGTGACGCAGGCTCCGGGCACGGCCCTGGAGTCACCGAGCGCCGAATTCCCGCTCGGCACCGACCAGTTCGGGCGCTCCCTGCTCGGCCTGCTGATCTGGGGCGCCCGCATCTCGCTGCTCGTGGGGCTGCTCGCGGCCGCCCTCTCGGTCGCCATCGGCACCCTGGTCGGCATCATCGCCGGGCACTACGGCGGCTGGTTCTCGACCGTTGTCATGCGGATCACCGACTGGTTCCTGGTGATGCCGACGCTGGTCCTCGCGATCGTGCTCGCGACCGTCATGTCCCGGTCGATGTGGACGGTGGTCCTGGCGATCGGCGTGACCTCCTGGCCGACGACGGCCCGGCTCGTGCGGGCGCAGACCATCGCGGTCGAGTCCCGCCCGTACATCGAGCGGGCGACCGCGCTCGGCGGCGGCCACGGGCACGTCATGAGCCGGCACGTCCTGCCGAACGTGATGCCGCTGGTGCTCGCGCAGACCACGCTCGGCATCTCGACGGCCATCCTCACCGAGGCGACCCTCGCCTTCCTCGGGCTCGGCGACCCGACGGTCGTCTCCTGGGGCGGGATGCTCCAGGACGCCCGGGAGGCGGGCGCGGTCTCCTCCGGCCACTGGTGGTACCTGGCCCCGCCCGGCATCGCGATCGCGCTGGTCGCGCTCGCCTTCACCCTCTGCGGCCGGGCCGTCGAGGCAGTTCTCAACCCGAAACTGGGGGTGGGGCGTTGAGCCTCCTTGAGATCAAGGACCTGCGGGTGACGTACGGCTCCGGGGCCGCCGCCGTGCCCGCCGTACGCGGGGTCGACCTGACCCTGGAGGCGGGGAGCAAGCTGGGTGTGGCGGGCGAGTCCGGCTGCGGCAAGTCCACGCTCGCGCTCGCGCTGCTGCGCCTCCTGCCGGCCTCGGCGCGGATCGGGGGCGAGATCCTGCTCGACGGGGAGGACGTCCTCTCCATGTCGTGGGGGCGGCTGCGGGCCGTGCGCTGGGCGGGCGCGTCGATCGTCTTCCAGGGCGCGATGCACTCGCTCAACGCGGTGCACCGGATCGGCGACCAGATCGCCGAGCCGCTGCTCGTGCACGGCCGGGCGACCCCGGCGGCGGCCCGCAAGCGCGTGGGTGAGCTCCTCGACCACGTCGGCCTGCCCGCCGCCCGCGCGAACGCCTATCCGCACGAACTGTCCGGCGGGCAGCGGCAGCGCGTGATGATCGCGATGGCGCTCGCCTGCGACCCCCGGCTGATCGTCGCGGACGAGCCGACGACCGCGCTCGACGTGATGATCCAGGCGCAGATCCTGCGGCTGATCGAGCGGCTCGTCGCCGAGCAGTCCATCAGCCTCCTGATGATCAGCCACGACCTGGCCGTCCTCTCCGACACCTGCGACCGGCTGGCCGTGATGTACGCGGGGCGGATCGTCGAGGAGGGCCCGGCACGGGCGGTGTACGAGGCGGCCGAGCACCCTTACGGGCGGGCGCTGTCCTCGGCGTTCCCCCGGATCGGGGACCTCGCGTCCCGGCGGGCGCCGCGCGGCCTGCCGGGCGACCCGCCGGACCCGGCGGACCTGCCGGACGGCTGCGCCTTCCGTCCCCGCTGCCCGGTGGCGGTCGACGCGTGCGCGGCGGAGGACCAGGAACTGCGGGAGGCGGGCGCGGGGCGCCGGGCCGCCTGCGTACACGTGGGGAGCACGTCATGAGTACCGTCGCGACGGTCGTCCCGGGCACGAAGACCCCCACGGGTCCCCTGCTCGCGGCACACGGGCTGCACGTCGTCTTTCCCGGACGGCGGGGCGGCGCGCCCGCCCGCGCGGTGGACGGCGTGGACCTGGACATCGGCGCCGGCGAGATCGTCGCGCTCGTCGGCGAGTCGGGGTGCGGCAAGACGACGCTGGCCCGCTCGCTGCTCGGCCTGGTGAAGCCCACATCGGGCACGGTCTCCTTCGACGGGCAGCCGCTCGCGTACACCTCCAAGGCCCTCAAGGCCTACCGGAAGCGGGCGCAGCTGGTCCTCCAGGACCCGAGCGGTTCGCTGAACCCCCGGCACACCGTGTACGACGCGGTGGCGGAGGGGCTGCGGATCCACGGGTACGCGGGGGACGAGCGGGAGGCCGTCGCCGGAGCCCTCGCGCGGGCCGGGCTGCGGCCGCCGGAGCGCTTCTTCCTGCGCTATCCGCACGAGCTGTCCGGTGGCCAGCGGCAGCGCGTGGTCATCGCGGGCGCGCTCGTCCTGGAACCCGAACTGATCGTTGCCGACGAGCCGGTGGCCTCGCTCGACGCGTCGGTACGGGGCGAGATCCTGGCGCTGCTGCTGCGACTGCGCGACGAACTCGGGCTCTCGGCCCTCGTGGTGACGCACGACCTGGGGCTCGCGTGGAACATCGCGGACCGGGTGGCGGTGATGTACCTGGGCCGGGTCGTGGAGACGGGCCCGGTGGAGTCCGTCCTGACGGATCCTCAGCACCCGTACACCCGTGCGCTGTTGTCGGTGCTTCCCGAGTCCGAAGGCGCTCCGGTGGTACTGACGGGCGAGCCGCCCGACCCGTCCCGCATCCCGTCCGGCTGCCGCTTCCACGCCCGCTGCCAGGTCCTCGCCTCGGGCGAGGCGGCGCAGGTCGCGGACCGCTGCCGGGGCGAGAGCCTCCCGGTCCTCGACGGGGGCGGGGCGCGGGCGGTGGCGTGCCACTGGGTGGCCCGGGACCGGGAGCCGGAGACGACGGGCTGAGCCCGCCGCCTCGGGGGGCGACGGGCTGGGCTGGGGGGTAGGTCTGGCGGGCCGGGCCCCGCCTGCTCAGCTCACGGTGTGGCGGGCTCGGCCGGTGCGACCACCGGCCGAGCCGCCGGCGCCTCGGGCTTGGCCGGTACGGTCTCCGGCTTGGCCGGTACGGTCTCCGGCTGGACCGGCGTCCCCGTCGAGCCGGCTCCTCGGCGCCCGGTGACCGCCCCCTAGGAGGCGGGGTTCTCCCGGTCGTACGTCTCCGTCAGCTCGCGGCTCCGCTTCACGTCCGCCGCCATGGCCTGGAGCAGGTCGTCGAGGGTGTCGAACTTGAGCATGCCGCGCACGTACGCCAGGAAGTCCACGGCCACGTGCAGCCCGTACAGGTCGAGGCCCTCGCGGTCGATCGCGTACGCCTCGACGGTCCGCTCCGTGCCGTTGAACTGCGGGTTCGTGCCGACGGAGATCGCCGCCGGCATGCGCTCGCCCGCGGCCGTCAGCCAGCCCGCGTAGACGCCGTCCGCCGGGATCGCCGTGTGCGGCAGGGTCTCGACGTTGGCCGTCGGGAAGCCCAGCTCGCGGCCGCGCTGCGCGCCGCGGACCACGACGCCCTCGACGCGGTGCGGGCGGCCGAGGATCTCGGCCGCTCCGGCCATGTCGCCCTCGGCGACGAGCCGGCGGGTGAGGGTGGAGGAGAAGGGCTGGCCGCCGCCGGCCGAGCCGCTGACGTACAGGTCGATGACCTCGACCTCGTAGTCGTACGTCTCGCCGAGCTCGGCGAGGAACGCGACGTTCCCCGCGGCCCGGTGCCCGAAGCGGAAGTTGGGGCCCTCGATGACGGCCTTGGCGTGCAGCTTGTCGACGAGCACCTTGACGATGAAGTCCGCCGGGGAGAGCTGGGAGAACTCGGCCGTGAACGGCAGCACGAGCACCGCGTCCACTCCGAGGCCCGCGATCAGCTCGGCACGCCGGTGGTGCGGTGCGAGCAGCGGCGGGTGGCTGCCGGGCCGCACGACCTCGGAAGGGTGCGGGTCGAAGGTGACCACGACCGAGGGGACGCCGAGTTCCCGGGCGCGCTCGACGGCGCGGCCGATGATCAGCTGGTGCCCGCGGTGCACCCCGTCGTAGGAGCCGATGGTGACGACGCTGCGCCCCCAGTCCTGGGGGATGTCCTCCAAGCCACGCCAGCGCTGCACTGTGACCGCTCCTCGTCCGCCTGTTCGCCGATTACGCAGGTCTAAGACTGCCATGCCCACGCCCGTCGGTACGCATCGGCATGGAAGTGCCGGGGCTCCGCAGCGCCCGGACGGTCTCGGGGCCGAGCAGCGGAGCCCACTCCCCCGGTACGGCGACGGTCCATCCGATGAGGAGGACGGCGAAGCCGGGGCGGTCGCGGGAGAGCCCGGACAGGGCCCGGTCGAGCCGTCCGGCGCCTTCGGGGGTACGGGTGTACAGGGCGGCGGCCCGGTGGACGAGCTCCCGGGTACGGGGCTCGCTGCGCTGCCCCGCGCCCTCGGCGGCGGCCGTCAGAAGGGCGTCCAGGACGGAGAACTCGCCGGTCTCCGCCTCGTACCGCTCGTGCTCCAGGAGGACGTCGAGCAGCTCGGCCCGCAGATGACGGGAGGCGCCCGTGCCGGGCGCGGCGAGCACCGGGGCGAGCGCACGGCGGACCGCGGCCGGGCGGCCCCGGATCAGCCCCGAGACGAGCGGGAAGAGGACGGCCCGGGCGGCCGGGCCGTCCTCGAACCGCCGGTCGACGTAGCGGGCGACGTGCCCGGCGCCCTCGGGCAGGCGGGCGACGTAGTCGCGGACGAGGGCGGCGACGCGCCGGGTGAGGGCGGGCGTGTCGATCTCGGCGAGGGCGCGCAGCGCGGCGGCGGCCTCCTCGCCCGTGCCGTGCAGCCGGGACCGGAAGGCGGTGAGGACCGGCCCCGGGTGGGTCGCGAGGGCCTCGGCGAGGGCGGACGCGGGCACCCGGGGCTCGGCGATGGCGCGGGGCAGGTGGCGGGCGCGGGTGTGCGGGTCGCGGACGAGCAGGCCGAGAGCGGGGCCGTGGAGGGCCTGGTCGGCGGGGCGGGCGAGCAGGGCGAGGGCGGCGTAGCGGAGGAGCTCGCGGTCGGCGGGGGCGGTGAGCCGGCCGGCGACGAGGTGTCCGTACGCGGCGGCGGCGACGCGGCGCTCGGGGCGGCCGTCGTCGTGGGCCCAGCGGTCGACGGCCCGGCAGAGCGCGGCGGGCTCGTCCTCGGCGAGGGCGGCGAGGAGCCCGTCGGCGAGCGGATGGGCGGTGGAGACGAGCGCCTCGCACAGGTCGTCGACGGCGAGTCCCCTGTGGGTGTGCAGGAGGGCCTGGGCGGCGGTGGCGACGGTGGCGTGCGGGGCGGAGGGCAGAGGGCGCTCGTCGCCGAACCAGCGGCACAGCAGCGGCTGGACGCCCCGGGGGTCGGCGACGAGCAGCCCGGCGACGGTGTCGAGGCACCGGTCGCCGTCCGCGTCCGCGCCCGGCGGCGGGTCGGCGGGCACGAGCCGCCGCAGCAGGTCGATCCGCTCGTCCTCGCAGAGCGGGAGCCCCTGCCAGAACGCGGTGCCGAACCCGGCGAAGACCGGGTGGCGCGCCCGCCGGCCGCCGATCCGGTCGGCGAGGAACCGGAGCACGGGCAGGTACGGCCGCGGGTCGCCCACCCGGCGCAGGGTCTCCCCGAGCAGGCGGACCGCCCACCAGACGGCGTCGGCGTGCTCGTGCGGCCGGGCACGGGAGTCCCCGTCCGCTCCCCATGCGGCGTCCGCGAACCGGTCGAGGGAGTCGACGAGCGCGGCGAGGCGCGCGGCGAGGGCGGCGGGCCCGTCCTCGCGGTGGAGGCGCAGCAGCGCCTGGAGGACGGGGCCGATGCGGTGGCGGGGCACGGGGAGGTGATCGGCCGACGGCTCGTCGTCCGCGGCGGTCCGCTGCCGGGGCACGTCGGCGGCGGCCGGGGGAACGACACCCCGGTCGGGTACGGATACGGGGACGGGGGCGCTCCCGAGGGACACGAGCGCCCCACCCGGCGAGGACCCCGCCCGGAGGTCCACACCGCCAGTCGAATCGGCCCCGTAGCCGGAACCGGAGCCGGAAGCGGAACCCGAAGCGGACCCGGTACCGGAACCGGAAGCGGAACCAGAACCGGCCCCGGACCCGGCCCCGAACCACTGACCCGCATCCCCCCCGGACCCGGCCCCGAACCACCGGCCCACATCACCCCCGGCCGCGGCCCCGGACCCGGGCCCAAGCCCAAGCCCAGGCCCGGCAAGGGCACCCGACCCCTCGGCCGTCCCCCGACCCGCCCGGCCCGTCCCCCCGCCCCTGCTGTGGACCAGTGCGTCCAGGGCCGCGTCCAGGTCGAGGTGGGCGGACTGGAGCCAGTCGGCGAGTTCCTCGTGGGCGAAGCGGTAGCCGGAGCCCGCGGGGACGAGGAGGCCCTCGGTGAGGACGGCCGAGGCCCACCCCTCGCGCCACGGGAAGAGCTCCTCGAAGGAGGCCCGGTCGAGGACGCCGTGGCCCGGGCCGAGACAGCGGCGGGCGGCCTCGTGGACCTGCCCTGCGACCCGGGCGGCGAGCAGGCGTACGGCGGTGCCCCGGACGAGCGGCCGGGAGCCCGCGGCGACGCGGACGGCGACGCGCAGGCACATCAGGTCCAGGTGGGCCGTGAAGATCTCCTCCCGGCCCGGCCGCCCCGGTACCTCGCCCGGGAGCGCCGCCCGGACCTCGGCGAGCAGCCGCAGGGCGAGCGGATGGCGGGCGTCCGCCTCGGCGAGGTCGGTCTCCCCGATCCCGTACCCCTGCCGGACGGCCCGCGCCTCGGCCTCGGTGTAGGGGCCGAGGACGAGGGCCGCGGGCAGGCCGTCCCCGCTCGGTGTCGCCGGCCGGTGCAGGACCCGCGGGTCGTAGAGGGCGCCTGCCAGGTCCCAGTGCTCGGGGCGGCAGGCCGTGACCAGGCGAGCCCCGTGGGCGCGCAGCCACTGCTCGGTGGCCGCGGTCCAGTCCGCGAGGCGGTGGGCGAGGAGGGGTGGCATCTCCTCGGGGCCGTCGAGGACGACGAGGAGCGGGCGGCCCGCCTCCCGGGCGAGCGAGGCGGCCCTCTCGGGGGTGGCGGTCGCGGTGTCGCCGAGGGCCCCGGAGGCGGCGACGATCCGGCCCGCCTGGCGCAGGGCGCGGCCGACGGCGTCGGCGAGCGAGTGGTCCTCGGCGCGCAGGTCGGCACCGCGCAGCCGGACGGTGGGGGCGGGGGCGACGCCCCGGGCGCGGCGGGCGCAGAGCGCGGCGAGGGCGGTGGTGCGGCCGGTGCCGGGGGCGCCGACCACGGCGAGGACGAGCGACTCCCCCGCCGTGAAGCGGGCGAACTCCCGGACGCACTCGGGGCGTTCGACGGGCTCGGGCCAGGGGTCGGGTTCCCTCGCCGGGCCGGTGGAGGTGGCGGTGAGCTCCAGGATTCCGGCGAGGTTGAGGTCGGGTCCGTAGGCGGGGACGGTGGCGGCGTTGCGCCGGAGGAGGGCGGCGAGCGGGCCGTCGGGCCGCAGCGGCACCGCGTATCCGGCGGCCGGGCGCTCGCCGTGCAGAGCGGTGCCGAGGACGGCGACGACGGTGCCGGTGGCGGTGTCGAGGACGGGGCCGCCCGCCGCCCGGCCGCCGATGCGGAGCGCCTCGGCGCCCTCGGTGCCGATGGCGAGTTCGAGGGCGTCCGCGAGGACGTGGAAGCGGTCGGACGCGGTGTACGTGACGGCGGCGGGGCCGAGGACCCGCGCCTCGCGCCAGCCGTGGGCGGCGATCCGTACGTACGTGCCGGGTTCGATCTCGGGGCGGGTCGCGAGTGCGACGGGCCGGACGCCGAGCCCCTCGGTCCGTACGAGCGCGAGGCCGCTCTCCGGCAGGGCGGTGACGGCCTCGGCCTCGGCGAGCCAGGTCAGGTCGCCCGGGGCGTGCAGGACGACGCGCGCGAGCCCGTCGACCGCCTCATGGCTGGTGACCACCGTGCCGTGATGGTCGGCGAGGAATCCGGTACCGCGCGGCCGGCCCGCCGGATCACAGATTTCCACCAGCGTCGCCAGGTCCCCGCGTCCCATGGTGTCGACCGTAGGTCGCCAGTGATCACCCGGAGAAGCCAGTCGGGAAACGCGCCCCCCGGCGCTCCCCCGTTTCACTCCGAGCGCCTCCCCGATGGGGTGAATCTCCCGGAAGACACTGCGGGGCGGGCACGAATCCGTGCCCGCCCCGCAGTGACGCTCCGGTCCCGGAGACGATCCGGTCCCGGAGGACCTCAGCCGAAGACGGCGAGGCTCTTGGCCTTGCCGCGCTGGTCCTCGACCAGCGCGAGCAGCGTCCCCTCGGGTCCGAAGACCGCGACCGGACCCGCCGGGTAGGACGGCATCTCCAGCCGGACGCCGTTCAGGAGCAGCTTGGCCCGCTTCTCGTCGACGTCCCAGCGCGGGAACGCCGCCTCGGCCGCCTCGGCGACCGGCATGACCGTGAGCTCCTCCTGGAGCTGGTCCAGGGTCCTGGCCGCGTCCAGCTTGTACGGGCCGACGCGGGTGCGGCGCAGCGCGGTCAGATGGCCGCCCACGCCGAACCCGGCACCGAGGTCCCGGGCGAGCGCCCGGATGTACGTACCGGAGGAGCAGACGACCGAGACGACGAGGTCGATGACGGGCGTGCCGTCCTCGGCGGTCGCCTCGCGGACGTCGTACACCCGGAAGGAGGAGACGGTGACCGGGCGGGCCGGGATCTCGAACTCCTCGCCGCCGCGCACCCGCGCGTACGACCGCTTGCCGTCGATCTTGATCGCGGAGACCTTCGACGGCACCTGCATGATGTCGCCGGTCAGCTCGGCCACGCCCGCGTCGATCTGCTCCCGGGTGACCTTCGAAGCGTCGACCGACGCCGTGATCTCGCCCTCGGCGTCATCGGTGATCGTGGTCTGGCCCAGGCGGATGGTGCCCAGGTACTCCTTCTCGGTCAGCGCGAGGTGACCGAGCAGCTTGGTCGCCCGCTCCACGCCGAGGACGAGGACGCCCGTGGCCATGGGGTCGAGCGTGCCCGCATGGCCCACGCGGCGGGTCCTGGCGATCCCGCGCATCTTGGCCACGACGTCATGCGAAGTGAAGCCCGACGGCTTGTCGACGATGACAAGGCCGTCGGGCGTCTTTGCTGCGTTGCTCATTCGGCGGCTTCGTCCTCGCCCGGCTTCTTGTAGGGGTCGGCGTCGCCCGCGAAGGCGGCGCCCGAGGACGCCTCCCGCACCTGAGCGTCCGAGGCCCGCGCCTTGTCGAGGAGGTCCTCGATCGTCTTGGCGTTCTCCGGAAGGGCGTCGGCGATGAACGTCAGGGTCGGGGTGAACTTGGTCCCCGCCGCGCGGCCCACGGCCGAACGGAGGACGCCCTTGGCGCTCTCCAGACCGGCCGCGGCGCTCGCACGGTCCTCGTCGTCGCCGTAGACCGTGTAGAAGACCGTGGCCTCCCGCAGGTCACCGGTGACGCGGGTGTCCGTGATGGTCACGTGCGTACCCAGGCGAGGGTCCTTGACGCCACGCTGCAGCTTCTCGGCGACCACCTCCCGGATGAGGTCTGCCAGCTTCTTCGCCCGCGCGTTGTCGGCCACTGGTCCTTCTCCTTCTTTGCCTTGCTCAATCAGTCTTCATCAGTGTGGAGCCTTCGGCGCACCGAAAGCAGCTCCACCTCGGGACGCGCGGCGACGAGCCGCTCACAGCGGTCGAGCACGTCCGATACGAACCCGGGGTCCCCGGCCACCAGCGCGACGCCCAGCCGGGCCCTGCGGTGGAGGTCCTGGTCGCCGACCTCGGCCGCGCTCACAGAGAACTTGCGCTGGAGCTCGGCGACGATGGGGCGGACCACGGAGCGTTTCTCCTTCAGCGAGTGGACGTCGCCGAGGAGCAGATCGAAGGACAGAGTCCCCACGTACATGCGGTGCCGGATGTCCCGCCGGTTCGGGTTCGGTGGCCTGCCGGGCCGTCGCTCGGCAGGGTCACCAGAACCGTACACGCAACGGCCGGGGCCGATCGACGGAATAACTTCCGCCGACCGGCCCCGGCTCGCTACTGCGATCGGACGATCAGGCGCGGGGCTTCTCGCGCATCTCGTACGTCGCGATGACATCGTCGATCTTGATGTCGTTGAAGTTTCCGAGGTTGATACCACCCTCGAAGCCTTCGCGGATCTCGGTGACGTCGTCCTTGAAGCGGCGCAGACCGTGGATCGTGAGGTCCTCGGCGATGACCTTGCCGTCGCGGACGAGGCGCGCCTTGGTGTTGCGCTTGACCTCGCCGGAGCGGATGAGGACACCGGCGATGTTGCCCAGCTTGGACGAGCGGAAGACCTCGCGGATCTCCGCCGTACCGAGCTCGACCTCTTCGTACTCCGGCTTGAGGAGACCCTTCAGGGCCGCCTCGATCTCCTCGATGGCCTGGTAGATCACCGAGTAGTACCGGACGTCGACGCCCTCGCGCTCCGCCATCTGCGCGGCACGGCCGGCCGCACGGACGTTGTAGCCGATGACGATGGCGTCGGAGCCCATGGCCAGGTCGATGTCCGACTCCGTGACCGCACCCACACCGCGGTGCAGGACGCGGATGTCGACCTCTTCGCCGACGTCGAGCTGGAGCAGCGAGGCTTCGAGGGCCTCGACCGCACCGGACGCGTCGCCCTTGATGATGAGGTTGAGTTCCTGGACGAGACCGGCCTTGAGCACCTTGTCGAGGTCCTCGAGGGACACCCGGCGGACGCGCTTGGCGAAGGCGGCGTTGCGCTCACGCGCAGCGCGCTTCTCGGCGATCTGACGCGCCGTACGGTCCTCGTCGACCACCAGGAGGTTGTCGCCGGCACCCGGCACGTTGGTGAGACCGAGCACCAGGACGGGAGTCGACGGGGTCGCCTCCTCGACGTTGTTGCCCTTGTCGTCGAGCATCGCCCGGACGCGGCCGTACGCGTCGCCGACCACCACGGTGTCGCCGATGCGCAGCGTTCCGCGCTGGACGAGGACGGTGGAGACGGCACCGCGACCACGGTCGAGGTGGGACTCGATCGCAATACCCTGCGCGTCCTGGTCCGGGTTGGCCCGGAGGTCGAGCGAGGCGTCGGCGGTGAGGACGACGGCCTCCAGCAGGGAGTCGATGTGCAGACCCTGCTTGGCGGAGATGTCGACGAACATCGTGTCGCCGCCGTACTCCTCGGCCACCAGACCGAACTCGGTCAGCTGACCGCGGACCTTGGTCGGGTCGGCACCCTCGACGTCGATCTTGTTGACCGCGACGACGATCGGGACGCCGGCGGCCTTGGCGTGGTTGAGCGCCTCGATCGTCTGCGGCATGACGCCGTCGTTGGCCGCGACCACGAGGATCGCGATGTCGGTCGACTTCGCACCACGGGCACGCATGGCGGTGAACGCCTCGTGACCCGGGGTGTCGATGAAGGTGATGCGACGCTCTTCGCCGTTGACCTCGGTACCCACCTGGTAGGCACCGATGTGCTGGGTGATGCCACCGGCCTCGCCCGCGACGACGTTCGTCTTGCGGATCGCGTCGAGAAGTCGGGTCTTACCGTGGTCGACGTGACCCATGACGGTGACGACCGGCGGACGGGAGACCAGAGCCTCTTCGCCACCCTCGTCCTCGCCGAACTCGATGTCGAAGGACTCGAGCAGCTCGCGGTCCTCCTCCTCGGGGCTGACGATCTGAACGGTGTAGTTCATCTCGTCACCGAGCATCTGCAGCGTGTCGTCGGAGACCGACTGCGTCGCCGTGACCATCTCGCCGAGGTTCATCATCACCGCGACGAGCGACGCCGGGTTGGCGCCGATCTTCTCGGCGAAGTCGGTGAGGGAAGCACCGCGCGACAGGCGAATGACCTCGCCGCCACCGCGGGGCAGCATCACGCCGCCCACGGACGGGGCCTGCATGGCCTCGTACTCCTGGCGCCTCTGACGCTTCGACTTGCGACCACGACGCGCGGGACCGCCGGGGCGACCGAAGGCGCCCTGCGTGCCACCACGGCCACCCGGACCGCCGGGACGGCCGGCGAAGCCACCGGGACGACCGCCGAAGCCGCCGCCACCGCCGGGACCACCCGGACGACCGCCGCCGCCACCACCGGGACCACCGGGACGGCCGGCGAAGCCGCCGCCGCCACCGCCGGGACCGGCCGGACGACCGGCGAAGCCGGGACGACCGCCGCCACCACCGGGGCCGCTCGGACGGCCGCCGGGGCCACCGGGACCACGACCGCCAGGACCGGGGCGCGGGCCGGCAGCGGGACGCTGCGGCATCATGCCCGGGTTCGGACGGTTACCGCCGGGCGCGCCGCCCGGACGGGGAGCCTGCGGGCGAGGCATGCCACCGGGGGTGGGACGCGCGCCGCCCTGACCCTGCGGACGCGGGGCGCCACCGGGGCCACCCTGCGGACGCGGAGCGCCCGGAGCGGCGCCGGGGCCGCCCTGCGGACGCGGGGCGCCGCCACCGGGGCGGGGCGCCTGCGGGCGCGCCATACCGGTGGAGCCACCCGAGGTGAAGGGGTTGTTGCCGGGACGCGGACCGGCCGGACGGGCACCGCCCGGACGCGGGGCGCCCTGGCCCTGCGGACGCGGGGCACCCTGACCCTGACCCTGCGGGCGCGGGGCCTGCTGGGCGGGGCGGGCGGCCGGGCGGGGGCCCGGGGTCGCGCCGGCGGGACGCTGACCGGCGGCCGGAGCCGACGGAGGCGCGGTGAACTCCGGAGTCGTCGGAGCCGGGGAGGCCGGCGCAGGCTTCTGCGGGGCCGGGGGCTTCGGACCCGGGGTGGGCCGCGAACCCGAGGTGGGCGCCGCGGCGGGCTTCTCCGCGACCACGGGCTTGGGCGCCGCCGGGGCGGGCGCTCCAGGCTTCGGGGCGGCGGGACGTGCAGCCTGCGCCGGGGACGGCGCGGGGGATGCCGGCGCCGGCTTGGGCGCGGCGGGGGAGGGCGCTGCCTTGCGGGGCGCGCCGGGCTTGGCAGCGGTCTTGCCGGCGTTGCCGCCGGGACCCTGCAAAGCGTCAGTCAACTTGCGCACGACCGGCGCCTCGATAGTCGAGGACGCCGAACGGACGAATTCACCGAGTTCTTGGAGCTTGGCCATGACGACCTTGCTCTCTACGCCGAACTCCTTGGCGAGTTCGTATACCCGGACCTTAGCCACTTCGCTCCTTTTAGGTCCGGTTACCGCCGGACCGTCGCTACTTCATGGGCGTACTCATCGCGTACTCATCGAGTGCTCATCGCAATCTCGACCTACTTCCAACTCGCGAGGTACCTGACCGCACGGTGATCCGTGCCGTACTTCTTCACTGCGGTGCCGACCGCTCGACGTGGTGACGGAGTGCCGCGGTGTCGAGCGGGCCCTGGACCTTGAAGGCCCTCGGGAACGCTCGGCGGCGGACCGCCAGGTCGAGACAGACCACGGCGGGATGCAGGTACGCACCCCGGCCGGGCAGCGTACCGCGATGATCCGGAACACACTCGTCCTTATTCACCACGATCCGCAGTAGATCGCTCTTGGCCGCTCGCTCCCGACATCCCACACAGGTTCGTTCAGGGCATACGCGGGCTTGCGTCCGGCCAGACACGATTAAGTCTACCTCCCCGTACCGACCTCACCCGTTCAGGGCAAGAATCGAACAGCTGTTGGCCAAAAACGGTCTCAGTCCTGCGGACCGGTCGGCTCCGTGTCCGGACGGATGTCGATCCGCCAGCCGGTCAGGCGCGCGGCGAGGCGGGCGTTCTGGCCCTCCTTGCCGATCGCCAGCGACAGCTGGTAGTCGGGGACCGTCACGCGGGCGGACCGGGCGGCCATGTCGACGATCTCGACCCTGGAGACCCGCGCCGGGGAGAGCGCGTTGGCCACCATCTCGGCCGGGTCGTCCGACCAGTCGACGATGTCGATCTTCTCGCCGAGCAGCTCCGCCATCACGTTGCGGACGCGGCTGCCCATCGGGCCGATGCAGGCACCCTTGGCGTTCAGGCCCGAACGGGTGGAACGCACGGCGATCTTGGTGCGGTGACCCGCCTCACGGGCGATCGCGGAGATCTCGACGGAACCGTCGGCGATCTCCGGCACCTCCAGGGCGAAGAGCTTCTTCACCAGGCTGGGGTGCGTGCGCGAAAGGGTGACGGACGGACCGCGGACACCACGGGCCACCCGGACGACGTACGTCCGCAGCCGCAGACCGTGCGAGTAGTCCTCGCCCGGCACCTGCTCCTGCACCGGAAGAATGGCTTCCAGCTTGTCGTCGAGACGGACCAGGACGTTCTTCGGGTCCTTGCCCTGCTGCACCACACCGGCGACGACGTCGCCCTCGCGGCGCGCGTACTCGCCGAACGTCACGTCGTTCTCGGCGTCCCGCAGTCGCTGCTGGATCACCTGGCGGGCGGTGCTCGCCGCGATCCGGCCGAAGTCCGACGGGGTGTCGTCGAAGTCCTTGGGCTCCTGGCCCTCCTCCAGCTCGGAGGGGTCCTCCTTCGCCCACACCGTCACGTGACCGGTCTGCCGGTTCAGCTCCACGCGCGCGTGGCGGCGGGCGTCGGGGGTGCGGTGGTACGCGATGAGGAGGGCCGACTCGATCGCCTCGACCAGCAGGTCGAAGGAGATCTCCTTCTCATTCGCCAAGCCCTTGAGCAGCTTCACGTCGATGTCCACGGCTACGCCTCCTCTTCCTTCTTGTCCTTGCGGTTGAACTCGATCTCGACACGCGCCTTGGCGATCTCGGCGAACTCGACCCGGCGGGCGGTGGGCTTGCGCCCCTTCACACCCGGCACTTCGAGGTCGAGGCCGTCCTCGTCCACGGCGAGGATCCGGGCGACGAGTTCGTCGCCCTCGACGAGCTGGAGCTTGGCCAGGCGGCCGGTGGCCCGCACGTAGTGGCGGTGCTCGGTCAGGGGGCGGTCGGCGCCGGGGGAGCTGACTTCGAGGACGTACTCGCCCTCGCCCATCACGTCGGTCTCGTCGAGCTTCTCGGAGATCTCACGGCTCAGCTCGGCGCAGACGTCCAGCTCCACGCCCTCTTCCGAATCGACGACCACGCGCAGCAGTCCACGACGGCCGGCCCGGGACACCTCGATCTCTTCCAGATCCAGGTCCTTCGCGTGGACGAGCGGCTCAAGGAGTCCGCGCAGCCTGTCGCTCTGGGTGGTGCTCATCCGGGTGACTCCTCGGCCGCGTGTGCTGTTGTGGGTTCGTCGCGTGTCGTCGCGTGTCGTCGCGTGTCGTCGCGTGTCAGACCAAAGGGTATCCGGTCCCGGAGGGTGTTGCCGTCCACCGCCCCGGGGCCCGCGGGTACGCTCGCCTGCGGTGATCTCGACGATCTTCGACGACGGACGACGGACGAGGGAGAGAGCGTGACGACGACGGGCAGGCGCGCACTCCTCAGGGCGGGCGCGGCGGCGGGAGCGGTGGCCCTCGTGGGCTGCACCTCCTCCGAGGGCGGCGAGGGCCCGCGGAAGCCGAGCGCCGCCGAACTGGAGGCCGAGCGGGTGGCGCGCGCCGAGGCGGCGCTGCGGCTCCGCTCGGTGACCGCCGCGCGGGGCCTGCTGGAACGTTACGACACGACGCTCGCCGCGCATCCCGCGCTCGCACCCCGGCTGACCCCGCTGCGGCGCTCGGTGGCGGCGCACGCGAAGGCCCTGGGCGAGGGCGGGACCACGGTGAAGCCCGTGACGACCTCCCCCACCCCTTCCGTATCCGCCTCCGCTTCGGCGTCGACGGCACCCGCGCCCGTACCGGCCCCGGCCGACCCCCGTGCGGCGCTCAAGGAGCTCGCGGCGGCCGAGCGCAAGGCCGCCGACCGGCACACGAACGCCCTGCTCACGGCCCCGCCGGAGTACGCGCGGCTGCTCGCGTCCGTGGCGGCGGCGAGCGCCGCGCACGCCTACCTGCTGACCGAAGGAGCACCCGCATGAGCGCCCTCGACGCCGCCCAGGCGGCCCTGGCCGCCGAACACGCGGCGGTGTACGGGTACGGGGTCGTCGGCGGCCGGATCGGTACGGAGCGCAGGGCGGAGGCCACCGCCGCCTACGAGGCCCACCGGGCCCGCCGGGACGCGCTGCGCCGCACCGTGCGGGACCTCGGCGGCGCGCCGGCGGTCGCGGCGGCCGCGTACGAGCTGCCCTTCCGGGTCGCCGACGCGGCGGGCGCCGTGCGGCTCGCGGCCGTCCTGGAGGACCGGGTGGCCGGGGTCTACTCCGACCTGGTCAGGGCCGCCGAGGGCCCGCTGCGGCGCGACGCGGCCGCCGCGCTGCGGGAGGCGGCGGTACGCGCGGTCCGCTGGCGCGGCAGCGGCGTAACCTTTCCTGGGCTCGCCGAGCGGGTGTGAGTCCAGCCCCTACCGGGGACCGACCGAACGTCAGAAGGACAACGCACGCATGGCTTTCGAACCGCCGGAGCGACTCGTACGGGCGCTCGGCGAGACGTACGGGGACACCGCGGCGGCCGAGTGGCTCGGGCCGCTGCCGGAGCACGCGCGGACCACGCTCGACCGGGCGTCGCTCGACGCCGAGAGGGTGGTGGCCCCCGGCGGGCGGAGCAGTCTGGTCCTCCTCGTCCGGCGCTCCGACGACTCCCCCGCCGCCCTCAAGGTCGCGCCGTCCTTCGCCCGCCCCGACCTGGAGCGGGACGCGCTCGCGCACTGGAACGGCTGGGGCGCCGTCCGGCTGCTCGACGAGACCACGGACGGCGGACTCGTCCTCGAACGGCTGCAGCCCGAGGTGTCGCTGCGCTCCCTGCCGGAGGCCAAGGCACTCCTGGAGGCGGCCGGGGCCGTGCGGAAGCTGTGGGTCGAGCCGCCGGCCGGGCACGGCTTCGAGTCGGTGGCCGAGCGGACGGAACGGCAGGCCGCGGCGATGGAGCCGTACCGCGCGGACCCCGCGACCGGCGAACTGACCGCCGCGGCGCTCGCCGCGCGCGAGGAGCTGGTGGCCGCCCCGGACGAGACGCTGCTGCTGCACGGCTGCTTCCGCCAGGGCAAGGTGCTCGCCGGCGACCGGGCCCCCTGGCTGGCCGTCGGTCCCGAGCCGCTCGTCGGCGAGCGCGCCTACGACCTGGCCCGGCTCGTCCGCGACCGGGTGGAGGACCTGGTGGGCGCCTCGGCGGGCGCGTCGACGGCCCGGCGGCGGGTGAACAAGCTGGCCGACTCCCTCGACATGGACCGGGAGCGGCTGCGGGGCTGGACCCTGTTCCGCGCGGTCGAATCGGGGACGCGGGCGCTCACGGCGGGGCGGCGGCAGGACGCCGAGCTGCTCCTTGAGTTCGCGAGCTGGCTGTAGGGGAATACCCTTTTTGTAGCGTTCGGCTCGATTCCAGGGGGCCGTGATGATCCAAGAGCTGTTGATGGCAGTGGCCGGCGCGGCCGCGGCGACGGCGGTGTACGCGGCCGCGGCGGCCCGGGTGGTGAAGCAGTACGAGCGCGGGGTCGTCTTCCGCTTCGGCCGGCTGCGCGACGAGGTGCGTCCGCCCGGATTCACGATGATCCTGCCGATCGCCGAGCGCCTCCACAAGGTCAACATGCAGATCGTCACGATGCCGGTGCCCGCGCAGGAGGGCATCACCCGGGACAACGTCACGGTGCGGGTGGACGCGGTCGTGTACTTCAAGGTGGTCGACGCGGCGGACGCGCTGGTGGCGGTGGAGGACTACCGGTTCGCGGTCTCGCAGATGTCGCAGACGTCGCTGCGGTCGATCATCGGCAAGAGCGATCTGGACGACCTGCTGTCGAACCGGGAGAAGCTCAACCAGGGCCTTGAGCTGATGCTCGACAGCCCGGCGATGGGCTGGGGCGTCGCCATCGACCGCGTCGAGATCAAGGACGTGTCGCTGCCGGAGACGATGAAGCGCTCGATGGCGCGGCAGGCGGAGGCGGACCGGGAGCGGCGGGCGCGGGTGATCAACGCGGACGCGGAGCTCCAGGCCTCGAAGAAGCTGGCGGAGGCGGCGGGAGTGATGTCCGCGCAGCCGGCGGCGCTCCAGCTGAGGCTGCTGCAGACGGTGATGGCGGTGTCGGCGGAGAAGAACTCGACGCTGGTCCTGCCGATCCCGGTGGAGCTCCTGCGCTTCCTGGAACGCGCGGCGCCGATGGCCGCGGGTACGGAGGCCGTGACGGCACCGGCTCCGGCGGAACCGGAGGCCGTGACCGCGGGGCCGTCGGCAGCGGGGACGGAGCCGGTGGCAGCGGAGCCCGTGCCGCCGCTTTTCGGCGAGGCGTATCTCAAGGGCCTGGGGGACGCGGCCGAGGCGGTCGAGGACCTGACGGGCGCGTCGGTGGAACCCTCCCCGAAGACGGACGACACCCCGGCGTGAGCCCGGACGACACGGAGCGGGGGGCGGGGCCGCTCGGGCCCCGCCCCCCGCTCCGTGGTGCGTCCTAGGCGGTCAGGCGGGCGATCGCCTCGTCGACCGTGAGCTCCTCGCGCTCGCCCGTGCGGCGGTCCTTCAGCTCCACGACGCCCTCGCCGGAGCGGCGGCCCGCGACCAGGATCTTCGGGACGCCGATGAGCTCCGCGTCGGTGAACTTGACGCCCGGGGAGACGCCCGCGCGGTCGTCGACCAGGACGCGCAGCCCGGCGGCGGCCAGCTTGTCGGAGACCTCGAGGGCCAGCTCGGTCTGGAGCGCCTTGCCGGCGGCGACGACGTGGACGTCGGCCGGGGCGACCTCGGCGGCCCAGCACAGGCCCTTGTCGTCGGCGGTCTGCTCGGCGAGCGCGGCGACGGCGCGGGTGACGCCGATGCCGTACGAACCCATGGTCACGCGGACCGGCTTGCCGTTCTGGCCGAGGACGTCGAGCTTGAGGGCGTCGGCGTACTTGCGGCCCAGCTGGAAGATGTGGCCGATCTCGATGGCGCGGTCCAGCGTCAGGCCGGTGCCGCACTTCGGGCACGGGTCGCCCTCCTGCACGACGACGACGTCGACGTACTCCTCGACCTCGAAGTCACGGCCCGCGACGACGTTCTTCGCGTGCATGCCGTCCTTGTTGGCGCCGGTGATCCACGCCGTGCCCGGCGCGACGCGCGGGTCGGCGATGTACTTCACCTTCTCCAGGCCCTGCGGGCCGACGTAGCCGCGCACCAGGTCCGCGCGCTCGGCGAAGTCGGCCTCGGTGACCAGCTCGACGGTCGCCGGGGCGAAGTGCTCCTCGACCTTGCCCAGGTCGACCTCGCGGTCGCCGGGGACGCCCACGGCGACGATCTCGCCGTCGACCTTCACCAGGAGGTTCTTGAGGGTGGCGGAGGCCTCCACGCCGAGCGAGGCCGCGAGGGTCTCGATGGTCGGGGTGTCGGGGGTGGGGATCTCCTCGGCGGCCGGGACGGCGGAGCCGTCGACCGGCTGGATCTCGTACGAGACCGCCTCGGTGTTCGCCGCGAAGTCGCAGTTCGGGCAGTCGGCGAAGGTGTCCTCGCCGGCCTCGGCCGGGGCCAGGAACTCCTCGGACTTCGAGCCGCCCATCGCACCGGCGGTGGCGGCGACGATGCGGTAGTCGAGGCCGAGGCGCTCGAAGATCCGCTGGTAGGCCTGGCGGTGCAGCGCGTAGGACTGGGCGAGGCCCTCGTCCTCCGTGTCGAAGGAGTACGAGTCCTTCATGAGGAACTCGCGGCCGCGGAGGATGCCGGCCCGGGGACGGGCCTCGTCGCGGTACTTGTTCTGGATCTGGTACAGGATGACCGGCAGGTCCTTGTAGGACGAGCACTGGTCCTTCACCAGGAGGGTGAAGATCTCCTCGTGGGTGGGGCCCAGGAGGTAGTCGGTGCCCTTGCGGTCCTGGAGGCGGAACAGCTCCGCGCCGTACTCGTCCCAGCGGCCGGTCGCCTCGTAGGGCTCGCGCGGCAGCAGGGCGGGGAGCAGGACCTCCTGCGCGCCGATCGCGTCCATCTCCTCGCGGACGACGCGCTCGACGTTCGAGAGCACCTTCAGGCCGAGGGGCAGCCAGCTCCAGATGCCGGCGGCGGTGCGGCGGACGTAGCCCGCGCGGACGAGGAGCTTGTGGCTGAGGACCTCGGCGTCCGCCGGGTCGTCGCGCAGCGTCTTCGCCATCAACTTCGACATGCGCTGGACCGGTGCGTTGGCCATGGTTCTCGTACTCCTGCCGGGACTGTGGGTCCCCCCTGCTCGAGCGCAGCCGAGAGCTCGGGGGAGGTGATTTCCCCGAGGTTAGCCGGGCCGCCCCGGGCAGGAGAAATCAGTTCCGGCGCTTGAGCGGCAGCGGGGCACCCATGACGGCGTACGGACGGGCCGCGCTCGGGAAGTGCACCCGGCGGGCGAGGTCGCCGTACCCGAGGGCGCGGTAGAGGCCGCGGGCCGGGGAGTCGGTGTCGATCGCGGAGAGGATCGAGCGCGACTCGGCCGCCGCGTCGGTGATCGTGGTGATCAGTTCACGGCCCACGCCGCGCCCCTGGAAGTCGGGGTGGACGTGGAGCTCGGTGATGACGAACGAGCCGTCGAGCCAGTCGGCGGTGCCCGTCGCGCGCAGGTACGGCTCCACGACGGTCGACCACCAGTGCGTACGGTCGTTGGGCATGCCGTACACGAAGCCGACGAGCCGGCCCTCGGACGTGGCCCCGTAGGCGCAGGCGCCGGGGCTCATGAGGTGGCGCAGCACGATGTGGCGGCGTACGGCGACCTCGTCCTGGTCCAGGCCGAAGGCGACCGCCTGCACGGCGAGCGCCTCGTCCACCTTGGCGGCGAGATTGACCGGTCCGATCACGACCTCTGCGTCATCCATGCGGCGCACCCTACAAGCGGCCGGGGCCTCAGAACAGCACGCTCATGAAGGCACCGGTCTCCCGGAAGCCGACGCGGCGGTACGAGGCCCTCGCGGGGGTGTTGTAGTCGTTGACGTACAGGCTGACCACGGGCGCGACGTCGGCGAGGGCGTACTGGAGGACGGCGGCCATGCCCGTCTCCGACAGGCCCTTGCCCCGGTGCTCGGGCGCGACCCACACGCCCTGGATCTGGCAGGCAAGGCGGGTCGCGGCGCCGATCTCGGCCTTGAAGACGACCTTGCCGTCCTCGATGCGGGCGAAGGAGCGGCCCGCGCCGACGAGCTCGGCGACCCGGGCCTGGTAGAGCAGTCCCCCGTCGTTGGCGAGCGGGGAGACGCCGACCTCCTCGGTGAACATGGCCACGCACGCGGGCATGATCGCTTCCATCTCGTTCTTGCGGACGCGACGGACCAGCGGATCGGGGGCCACCGTGACGGACGGCTCCTCGGCGATCATCAGCGGCTGCCGGGCCCTGACGTCCCTCGCCGGGCCCCAGCTGGGCTCCAGGAGCCGCCACAGCTCGGAGGTGGGCTCCACGGGGCCGACGATCGAGGAACAGCGACGGCCGATCCTGCGGGCCCGGTCGGCGAACGCGCGCACGGCCTCAGGGGTCGCGCAGATGGGGACGAGATTGGCGCCGGAGTAGCAGAGCGAGCGCAGCCGGCCCTCGGTGTACCAGCCCCACATCTCGCCGCCGAGCCGCCAGGGATCGAGCCCGGCGACCTGGACGCGCGCGGTCACGAAGGCGTTCTCGACGGGGGCGCTCTCCAGGACGGCCAAGGCGGCGCCGAGATCGGCGGGTTCGAGGACCCGGGTGGTGGTCTCTGTCAACACGAGGGGGCCTCACGGTACGGATCTGCTGGTCTCCGCACTTTACCCCTGTGCTGTTTTTTTGGGCTCGGTTCGCCTCCGGAGCGCTCCAGCCGGACTCACACCCCCGACCGTGCTCGCCCCCTCCTCCGTCGGGGGCTCCGCGCGCTCGGGGGTGTTCCCCCGGCCGCGCTCCTTCGGCTCACTCGCCCTGGTACGGCGAAGCCCCTCCGCCCTGGAAGGGGGAGGGGCTTCGGCGGAAGGTTCCGTGTGTCAGCCGGCGATGGCGATGGTCGGCTCGCCGCTGGCGACGCCGTCCTTCTCCATCTGCTCGGCGATCTTGAGCGCCTCTTCGATGAGGGTCTCGACGATCTTCGACTCGGGGACGGTCTTGATGACCTCGCCCTTGACGAAGATCTGGCCCTTGCCGTTGCCGGAGGCGACGCCGAGGTCGGCCTCGCGGGCCTCGCCCGGGCCGTTGACGACGCAGCCCATGACGGCGACGCGCAGCGGGACCGTCATGCCGTCGAGGCCGGCGGTGACCTCCTCCGCGAGCTTGTAGACGTCGACCTGGGCGCGGCCGCAGGACGGGCAGGAGACGATCTCCAGACGGCGCTGGCGCAGGTTCAGCGACTCCAGGATCTGGATGCCGACCTTGATCTCCTCGACCGGCGGCGCGGAGAGCGAGACGCGGATGGTGTCGCCGATGCCCTGGGAGAGGAGCGCGCCGAAGGCGACGGCCGACTTGATCGTGCCCTGGAAGGCCGGGCCCGCCTCGGTGACGCCGAGGTGCAGCGGGTAGTCGGACTGGGCGGCGAGCTGGCGGTAGGCCTCGACCATCACGACCGGGTCGTTGTGCTTGACCGAGATCTTGATGTCGCGGAAGCCGTGCTCCTCGAAGAGGGAGGCCTCCCAGAGGGCGGACTCGACGAGCGCCTCGGGGGTGGCCTTGCCGTACTTCTTCAGGAGCCGCGCGTCGAGCGAACCGGCGTTGACGCCGATGCGGATCGGGGTGCCGGCGTCGCCGGCAGCCTTCGCGATCTCCTTGACCTTGTCGTCGAACTGCTTGATGTTGCCCGGGTTGACGCGGACGGCCGCGCAGCCCGCGTCGATCGCGGCAAAGACGTACTTCGGCTGGAAGTGGATGTCGGCGATGACCGGGATCGACGACTTCCGGGCGATCGTGGCGAGCGCGTCGGCGTCGTCCTGCGTCGGGCAGGCCACGCGCACGATCTGGCAGCCGGAGGCGGTCAGCTCGGCGATCTGCTGGAGCGTGGCGCCGATGTCGGACGTGCGGGTCGTCGTCATCGACTGCACGGAGACGGGGGCGTCACCGCCGACGGCCACGCTGCCGACCTGGATCTGCCGGCTCTTGCGCCGCTCGGCGAGCCGGGTCGGGACGGTCGGGATACCGAGAGCAATCGCGGTCATCTTCTGTGCAACCTCAAGGTTGTGCGTCGGCGGTCTCAGGTCTCCGAGGTTACCGCCCCTGGGGCGGGGGGCCGGACACCAGCGGGTCCGAGCCCCCCTTGGGAACTGCTCGTGGAACTGCGTACGAAGCCGTGTGAACGGCTACGTCAGCCTCACCGGGTTGACGATGTCGGCGGCGAGGACGAGCAGGGTGAAGCAGACGAAGACGCCGGCCACCACGTACGCGGCGGGCATCAGCTTGGCCACGTCGAACGGGCCCGGGTCGGGGCGCTTGAAGATCCGGGCCGTGTGGCGGCGTACGGATTCCCACAGGGCGCCCGCGATGTGGCCGCCGTCGAGCGGCAGCAGCGGAAGCATGTTGAACAGGAACAACGAGACGTTGAAGAACACCAGGAGGTTCATGAACATCACGAGGATCCGCTCCGGCGGAGCGTCGACGGTCATGAGCTCGCCGGTGAGCCGGGCCGCGCCGACGACGCCGACCGGGGAGTCCGAGGCGCGCTCCCCGTCGCCGAAGGTGGCGTCCCAGAGGCCCGGGATCTTGCCGGGGAGGGCGACGACCGAGTGGACGCCGTTCTCCAGCAGGTCGGACATCCGTTCGGTGGTCTCGCCGAAGGTGAGGGCGCCGACCTCGGTCTTCGAGGCGAAGCCGAGATAGCCGGCGTCGATGTACTGGAGGGGCTGGACGACCTGGCCGTCCTCGTCCTTCCTCGGCACCTTGTTGGAGACGAGCGTCGGGTGCAGGTCGATGCGCTGGCCGCCCCGCTCGACGGTGATGGTCGCCGCCCCGATGGTGTCGCGGATGCGGTCCGAGAGCGTGTCCCAGTCCCCCACCGGCGCGCCGTTGAAGGCGACGATCTTGTCGCCCTCCCGGAGACCGGCCTTGAACGCCGGCGAGACGGGGTCGCCCGTCTGGCACTTCTCGCGCTTCTCGCTCTGCTTGATGACGCACTTCTGAACGCCGGCGACCTTGGTCGTCTGGCCCTCGATGCCCAGCGTCATCATCGAGCCGAAGAACAGCGCCGCCGCCAGGACCAGGTTCATGAACGGTCCGGCGAACATCACGATCACGCGCTTCCACGGCTTGCGCGTGTAGAAGAGCCGCGTCTCGTCGCCCGGCTGGAGTTCCTCGTACGAGGCCTCGCGGGCGTCCTCGATCATCGAGCGCCAGGGCGAGGTGGAGCGGGCCTCGATCTTGCCGTCCTCGCCCGGCGGGAACATGCCGATCATGCGGATGTAGCCGCCGGCCGGGACGGCCTTGATGCCGTACTCGGTCTCGCCGCGCTTCTTCGACCAGATCGTGGGGCCGAAGCCGACCATGTACTGCGGCACGCGGATGCCGAAGATCTTGGCCGTCGAGAGGTGGCCCAGCTCGTGCCACGCGATGGAGACGAGGAGGCCGAGGGCGAACAGCACGATGCCCAGCGTGTACAAGAGCACTTCGGTCATGCGCGCGCCTCCGCCGTTGCCTTCGCTGCGAGCTCACGGGCCCGGGCCCGTGCCCAGGTCTCCGCTTCGAGGACGTCCGGGACGGTGAGGGAGGTTCCCGTACCGGGAACGCCGTGCTCCGCGACGACCGCTGTGACCGTATCCATGATGCCGTTGAACGGCAGCCGTCCGGCGAGAAACGCCTCGACGCACTCCTCGTTCGCCGCGTTGAAGACGGCGGGGGCCGTGCCGCCGAGTTCGCCGACGTGCCGGGCGAGGCCGACCGAGGGGAACGCCTCCGTGTCGAGCGGGAAGAACTCCCAGGTGGAGGCCTTGGTCCAGTCGAAGGCGGGGGCCGCGTCCGGGACGCGCTCGGGCCAGCCGATGCCGATGGCGATCGGGCCGCCCATGTCCGGCGGGGTGGCCTGGGCGAGCGTCGAGCCGTCCGTGAACTCCACCATCGAGTGGACGTACGACTGGGGGTGCACGACGACCTCGATGCGGTCGAAGGGGATGTCGTACAGCAGGTGCGCCTCGATGACCTCCAGGCCCTTGTTCACCAGGGTGGCGCTGTTCACCGTGATCACCGGGCCCATGGCCCAGGTCGGGTGGGCCAGCGCGTCCTCGCGGGTGACGTGGGCCAGCTGCTCGCGCGTACGGCCGCGGAAGGGGCCTCCGGAGGCGGTGACGACCAGCTTGCGGACGTCGGCGCGGGTGCCGGCGGCGAGCGCCTGGAAGAGGGCCGCGTGCTCGGAGTCGACCGGGATGATCTGACCCGGCTTGGCGAGCGCCTTGACCAGCGGGCCGCCGACGATCAGCGACTCCTTGTTGGCGAGGGCGAGGGTGCGGCCGGCTTCGAGGGCGGCGAGCGTGGGCGCGAGGCCGATGGAGCCGGTGATGCCGTTGAGCACGGTGTGGCACGGCGAGGCGGCGAGCTGGGTGGCGGCCTCGGGGCCCGCCAGGAGCTCGGGCAGCGGCTCGGAGCCGTACAGCGCGGTCAGCGCCTCGCGCAGCTCGGGCAGCACCTCCTCGCGGGCGACCGCGACCGCGGCGACCTTCAGCCGGTGCGCCTGCTCGGCGAGCAGTCCGACCCGGCCGCCCGAGGCGGCCAGGGCCGTGACCCGGAAGCGGTCGGGGTTGCGCAGCACCAGGTCGATGGCCTGCGTGCCGATGGACCCGGTCGAGCCGAGGACGACGATGTCCCGGCGTCCTTCGGAGACGTCGAAGGCGATATGGGGATCGGCGAGAGGAGAGGGGCGGTCGCTCATGCCCCCCATTCTTGCCGCAAACGCTGTGCGGACTTCACGGGGTGTGGACAAACGCGTCGAAGACCCGGTGGAAGTCGGGGAACGTCTTCTTCACACAGCCGGGGTCGTCGAAGGTGATCCCGGGGGTGCGCAGGGCGGTGACGGCGAAGGACATGACGATCCGGTGGTCGCCGTGGGTGGCGATCTCGACGGGTCCGGTGGGGGTGCCGGGGTGGATCTCGATCCAGTCGGGGCCGGTGTGCACGGTGATGCCGAGGCGGCGCAGGTTCTCGGCGCAGGCGTCGAGGCGGTCGCACTCCTTGACCCGCGTGTTGGCGACGTCCTCGATGCGGACGGGGCCGTCGGCGAAGGGCGCGAGGGCGGCGAGGGTCGGCATGGTGTCGGAGATGTCCCGCATGTTGACGGTGAGTCCGCGCAGGGTGCCGGTGGAGCGGACGGTCGTCCCGGTGTCGGTGATCTCGACGTCGGCGCCCATGCGGCGCAGCACGTCGACGAAGGCCAGGTCGCCCTGGAGCGCGCCGGTGCCGAGGCCGGGGACGGTGACGGAGCGGCCCGGTTCGAGGGCGGCCGCGGCGAAGAAGTAGCTGGCGGTGGAGGCGTCGGGCTCGATGCCGTACGTCCTCGCCCGGTAGCCGGTGGGGGCGACCCGGTAGGTCCGGCCGTCCTGGCGCACGTCGGCGCCGAAGGCCCGCATCATCGCGAGGGTGATCTCGACGTACGGCTCCGAGACGAGGTCGGTGACGGTGATGTCGAGGCCCTCGGCTGTGAGCGGGCCCAGCATGAGCAGGGCCGTCAGGTACTGGGAGGACTGCCCGGCGTCGAGGGTGAGCGCGCCGCCCTTCACGCCCTGGGCGTGGACGTCCAGCGGGTGGTGGCCCTCCTTCTCGCCGTGCCGGAGGTCGACGCCGAGGGTCCGCAGGGCCTCGGTCAGGGGGGCGAGGGGGCGCCGCCTCATCTGGGCCGAGGCGTCGAAGCGGTACGTGCCGCGGCCCGCGGCGGCGAGGGTGGGCAGGAAGCGGGCGGTGGTGGCGCCGTCGCGGCAGTAGACGTCGGCGGTCTCCGCGCCGGGGCCCGCGGGGCGGCCCTCGATGTGCCAGGCGTCGGGCTCGCGGCGGACGGCGTAGCCGAGGGCGGTGAGGCCCTCGGCGAAGCCCTCGGTGTCGTCGGAGACGAGCGGCCGCAGGAGGGTCGTGGTGCCCTCCGCCGCGGCGGCGAGGAAGAGCGCGCGGGCGGTGACGGACTTGGAGCCGGGGATGTCGATGACGGTCACGGACGTCATCCTGCCGTGTCGCCCCGAGGGGAGGGACCGCGTCCCGCATGGCGGAACGCGGTCCCGGCGCTCAGGGGATCCGGCGGTGGACGTTCTCCTCGGCCGACGGGCCCGGGGTGGCGTCCGCGATCCAGGGGCCGTCGTCGCCGGGGTCGACGATGCCTGCCTCCAGCCACGTGTACCGGCCGTCGAGGACGCCGTCGACGATCCGCCGGTCGAGGTCGTCGGTGTTGGACCAGAGGCGGCCGAAGAGCTCCTCGGTCCGCAGCCGGGCCTGGCGGCAGAAGGCGTCCGCGAGCTCGTGCGCCTCCCGGCCGTGGTCGCCGGTGGTGCGGAGGAGCTCGGCCCGTACGCAGGCGGCGCTCATCGCGAAGAGCTCCGCGCCGATGTCGACGATCCGCCCGAGGAAGGCCTGCTTGAGCTCCATGCGGCCCTGCCAGCGGGACATCGCGTAGAAGGTCGAGCGGGCGAGCTTGCGGGAGGTCCGCTCGACGTACCGGAGGTGGCCCGCGAGGTCGCCGAACTCTCCGTACGCCCCCGGCAGCTGCCCCGGCCCGGCGACGAGTCCGGGCAGCCAGCGGGCGTAGAAGCCGCCGGCCCGCACGCCGGCCTTCGCCTTGTCGCCGAGGGAGGTGGCGGGGTCGATGAGGTCGCCGGCGACGGAGAGGTGGGCGTCGACGGCCTCGCGGGCGATCAGCAGGTGCATGATCTCGGTCGAGCCCTCGAAGATCCGGTTGATCCGCAGGTCGCGCAGGAGCTGCTCGGCGGGGACCGCGCGCTCGCCGCGGGCGGCGAGGGAGTCGGCGGTCTCGTAGCCGCGTCCGCCGCGGATCTGGACGAGCTCGTCGGCGATCAGCCAGGCCTTCTCGGAGCCGTACAGCTTGGCGAGGGCGGCCTCGATGCGGATGTCGTTGCGGTCCTCGTCGGCCAGCTGGGAGGCGAGGTCGACGACGGCCTCCAAGGCGAAGGCGGTGGCCGCGATGAAGGAGATCTTGGTGCCGACGGCCTCGTGGCGGGCGACGGGCCCGCCCCACTGCTCGCGGACCCCCGACCATTCGCGGGCGATCTTCAGACACCACTTGGCGGCGCCCGCGCAGGCCGCGGGGAGCGAGAGGCGGCCGGTGTTGAGGGTGGTGAGGGCGATCTTGAGGCCGCTGCCCTCGGGGCCGATGCGGTGGGAGGCCGGGACGCGGACGCGATGGAAGCGGGTGACGCCGTTCTCCAGGCCGCGCAGCCCCATGAAGGCGTTGCGGTGCTCGACGGTGATGCCGGGCGAGCCGGCCTCGACGACGAAGGCGGTGATGCCGCCGCGGTGGCCCTCGGAGGCGGGCACGCGGGCCATGACGACCAGCAGGTCGGCGACGACCCCGTTGGTGGTCCACAGCTTCACCCCGTCGAGGACGTACGTGTCGTCCTCCGGCACGGCGGTGGTGGCGAGACGGGCCGGGTCGGAGCCGACGTCGGGCTCGGTGAGGAGGAAGGCGGAGAGGTCGGTACGGGCGAGCCGGGGCAGGAACGCGTCCTTCTGCTCCTGGGTGCCGAAGAGCTTCAGGGGCTGCGGTACGCCGATCGACTGGTGCGCGGAGAGCAGGGCGCCGACGGCGGGGCTCGCGGAGCCGACGAGGGCCAGGGCGCGGTTGTAGTACAGCTGGGTGAGGCCGAGACCGCCGTACGCCGTATCGATCTTCATCCCGAGCGCGCCGATCTCCTTCAGCCCGGTGATCGTCTCGTCGGGGATGCGGGCCTCGCGCTCGATGCGGGCGCCGTCGATCCGGGTCTCGCAGAACGTCCTGAGGGTCGCGAGAAAGGCCTCCCCGCGCCGGACGTCCTCGTCGGCGGGGAGCGGGTGGGGGTGGATGAGGTCGAGCCGGAAGCGGCCGAGGAAGAGTTCCTTGGCGAAGCTCGGCTTGTGCCAGTCCTGCTCGCGCGCGGCCTCGGCGGTCTGCCGTGCCTCGTGTGCCGTGACCTTGGGCCGCTGGGTGGGGGCGGACATGGACACCTCCTGGGGCTGTCTGTCCGTCGTACCCGATTTCCCCGGGTTCGGAAAGACGAGCGGGAGCGCCTTCGCCCGATCGCGGTGTCCTCGCGATCGCCCGCGTCCGCATGCTCGCCGGAGTCCGCCTGATCGCCCGCGCGTCCGCATGTTCGCCGGAGTCCGCCTGGTCGCCCGCGTCCTCCTGCTGAGACGTCCCGGCCGCCGGGGCGGGCGCCCGCGTAGGGTCCGCGCCATGTCGCAGCCGATCAAGCTCATCATCCACATCACCACCCTGCCGGGCCGGGGCGCGGAGCAGGTCGCCGCCTTCGAGGCCCTCGCGCCCCTCGTACGGGCCGAGGACGGGTGCCTCCGGTACGACCTCCACCGGGTGGCCGACGACCCCGACCGCTTCGTCCTGATCGAGCGCTGGGCCTCGGCCGGGGCCCTCGCCGCGCACGACGTCGCCCCGCACATGACGGCGGCGGACGCGGCGAACAAGGCCTTCCGCGCGAAGCCCGCCGAGGTCGTGCGGCTCGTCGACGCACCCGTGGCGTGACGAGGACGGCCTCCCGCGGCGTGACGAGGACGGCCTGACGAAACGCGCATGACGAAAGACGGTCCGAGCCCCCGCACAGTGGGCTCGGACCGTCTGGTTCGGTGAGGCGTACGCCTTAGAGGGCGAGGCCCGTCAGGACGAGCACGCGCTCGTACGTGTAGTCGTCCATCGCGTACTTGACGCCCTCGCGGCCGACGCCGGAGCGCTTGGCGCCGCCGTACGGCATCTGGTCGGCGCGGTAGGACGGGACGTCGCCGACGATCACGCCGCCGACCTCAAGGGCGCGGTGGGCGCGGAAGGCGGTCTGCAGGTCGTGCGTGAAGACGCCCGCCTGGAGGCCGAAGTCCGAGTCGTTGACCGCGGCGAAGGCCTCGGCCTCGCCGTCGACCTTGGCGATCGTGAGGACCGGGCCGAAGACCTCGGCGCGGGCCAGGGTCACGTCGGCCGGGAGGTCGGTGAGGACGGTCGGGGCGTAGGTGGCACCCTCGCGCTTGCCGCCGACGAGGAGCTTGGCGCCGGCCGCGACGGCCTCGTCGACCCAGCCCTCGACGCGCTGGGCGGCGGCCTCGTCGACCAGCGGGCCGACGTCGGTGGCGGCGTCGGACGGGTCACCGGTGACCTGGGCCTCGACGGCGGCGACGATCTTCGGCACCAGGCGGTCGTAGACCGAGGCGTCGGCGATCACGCGCTGCACGGAGATGCAGGACTGGCCGCCCTGGTAGTTGGAGAAGGTGGCGATGCGGCTCGCCGCCCAGTCCAGGTCGGCCTCGGAGGACCAGTCGGGCAGGACCACGGCCGCGGCGTTGCCGCCGAGCTCCAGGGTGCAGTGCTTGTGCGGCACCGACTCCTGGATGGCGTAGCCGACCTTGTCCGAACCGGTGAAGGAGATGACCGGGAGGCGCTCGTCCTTGACCAGGGCGGGCATGCGGTCGTTCGGCACGGTCAGGATCGACCAGGAGCCGGCCGGCAGCTCGGTCTCGGCCAGGAGCTCGCCCAGGATCAGGGAGGAGATCGGCGTCGACGGGGCCGGCTTGAGGATGATGGGGGCGCCGACGGCGATGGCCGGGGCGACCTTGTGGGCGCTGAGGTTCAGCGGGAAGTTGAACGGCGCGATGCCGAGGACGACGCCCTTGGGGATACGGCGGGTCAGCGCGAGGCGGCCCGCGCCACCGGCCTCGGTGTCCAGGCGCTGGGCCTCGCCGGCGTTCCAGCGGCGGGCCTCCTCGGCGGCGAAACGGAAGACGGAGACGGCACGGCCGACCTCGCCGCGGGCCCACTTGATGGGCTTGCCGTTCTCGGCGGAGATCACCAGGGCGATCTCCTCGGTGCGCTCGGCGAGCCGCTTCGACACGTGGTCGAGGGCGGCGGCGCGGACGTGCGCCGGGGTCGCGGCGAACTCGTCGACGACGGCGTGCGCGGCGGCGACGGCCTCCTCGACCTGGGCCTCGGTGGGCACGCTGACCTTGCCGACCAGACGTCCGTCGAAGGAGTTCGTGACGTCGAAGGTGGCCTCGCCGGTGGCCTCGCGGCCGGCGAGCCAGAAGGCGTGGGTGGTCGTCATTGCGTCCCGGCCCTTTCCGTATCGGGGGTGCGAGCGATCGCTCTCCTCACACGTTAGGGCCGGGGCGCCGGACGCGGGCTTGTCCGGTATGGAGTAGTGGGGTGTCGGCTCTGTCCGCTTCGGCCGAAGCGGACAGGTGGCGGTCACCGGGGTGCGTACGCGGGTGTCACCAGCGTTCGTACACCGATACGGGCCGCTCCCCCGCGCCCCGGCGCACGACGGCCCGGTCCTCGAACGTGAACAGGTGGCCGAGGGTGCCCGCGCACCCCCTCCCCACGCGGTCACGGAAGACCGGCCGTCCTCCTCCTCGCCGGTGGCGGCGTCGAAGACGTACAGCGTGTCCCCGTACTTCTCACGTGACACTTCCGACGTCAACGGCCCAGGGTTGGCGATCGTTGATCACCCGCGCCGCTCGGTCGACACGATGAGCCAGACACCGGCCACGACGATCGCGCCGCCGAGGAGGAGGGGCCAGGTCAGCGCCTCGTTCAGGACGAGGGCGCCGAGCGCGACCGCGACGACCGGATTGACGTACGCGTACGTGGCGACCAGGGAGATCGGGGCGGCCTGGAGGAGCCAGGCGTACGCGGTGAAGGCGATCAGCGAGCCGAAGACGACCAGATAGGCGAGGGCGGCCCAGGAGCGGGTGGAGACCTCGGAGAGGTCGAGGCCGTGCTGCTCGCCGCGGACCAGGCCGACGGCGAGGCCCGCGAGGCCGCCGGCGATCATCTCGTACGCGCTGGCGGTGAAGGGGTTGGCCGGCATCGGCAGGCGCGAGGAGGAGAAGGAGCCCACGGACCAGCTGAGGGTCGCGGCGACGACGAGGAAGACGCCGCCGATCCGGACGTCGCCGCTGAGTCCGGGGAGGGTCAGGACGGCGAGCCCTGCGAGCCCGAGGAGTACGCCCGCGGTGCCGCCGAGGGTGGGCCGCGTGCCGGAGACGGCCTTGAGGATGACGACCCAGGCGGGGACGACGGCGATGAGGAGCGCGGCAAGGCCGGACGGGATGGAGGTCTCGGCGAGGACGACGAGGCCGTTGCCGCCGAGGATGAGGAGCAGGCCGACGAGGACCGCCGAGGCGAGCTCCCGGCGGGTCACCTTGAGGGCGGCGGGGCCCTGCCGCCAGGCGATGATCCCGGCCAGGAGCAGTCCGGCGGTGACGAAGCGGGCGCCGGCGGAGAGGAAGGGCGGCATCGTCTCCACGACGATCCGGATACCGAGGTACGTCGACCCCCAGACGACGTACACGATGCCGAGCGCGGCCCATACGGCGCCGGTGATCCGACGACCGGCCGCCGCCGCGGGCTTGGCGGTACGGGTACGGGTGCCGGGATCGGCTTCCGGGATGGTGGCCTGCTGCGTCTCGGGGGCCGGATCGACGGCGGGGCTTGTCATGTACGGGAGAGTAGGGAGTCCGGGCGGCAATAGCCAAGAAATCTGCCCGCGTCCGGGCAGGGTCAGCGGAATTCGGACGGCCGGAGCAGGGTAAGGGCCGCTCAATGGGCGGGGTGGCAGGATGATCCCGACCGCGAACACGCGTGCGCGAATGGGGGAAGAACATGATCCTGATGGTCCTGATCGGCGTCGTGGTGCTCGCCGTCGGAGGGTGCGTCTGCGTGGTGTGGGCGTCGCGCGGCGGCCCGAGGTGGGTCCGCGCGGTGGCGACGGTGACCCTGCTCGGCGGCGAGCTCGTGCGCGACCAGCAGCGGCGGAGCCGTAAGCAGCAGGGCGACGGCGGCGTGATCGGCGGCGAGTAGCGGGGGCGTAGGGCCGCACCGCGGCACCGCGAGGAGCGGGGACGTACCGACCACCGCCGCACCGCGAGGAGCGGGGGCGTACGGACGCGCCGCCGCACTGAGAGGAGCGGGGGCGTACCGGGGGCGTGGCGGGCGTGCCATCACACCGCCACCCCGCCATCCCTCCCTCAGGGGGTGTCCTCGCCCGTCGCCTTCAGCGCCAGCCACAGCTCCATCCGTACGTCCGCGTCGTCCAGCGAGCGGCCCAGGATCTCCTCCACGCGCCGCATCCGGTAGCGCAGGGTGTGCCGGTGGACGCCCAGGTCCGCCGCCGCCGCGTCCCACTGGCCGTGCCGGGAGAGCCAGGCGCGCAGGGAGGCGACGAGGTCGCCGCGGCCCGTCGCGTCGTGCTCGCGCAGCGCGCGGAGCATGCCGTCGGCGAAGGCGCGGACGGCGTCGTCGGCGAGGAGCGGCAGCACGGACCCGGCGGCCAGCTCCTCGTGCTCGACGAGCGCGCGGCCGCGGCGCCGGGCCACCGCGAGGGCCTGCTCGGCCTGCTTGTACGCGGCCGCCGCGGCGACCGGACCGGCCGGGGCCGAGAGCCCGACGAAGACACCCGCCTCCTCCGCCTCCCGGTTCGCGTACCCGTGGCAGGTGGCGGCGACCGCGCCCCCGTCCCCGGCGAGGACGACGAGCCGGCCGTCGCTCTCGGGGACGGTGAGCACCGCCTCGCCCGCCCGGGCGGCGGCCGTCTCCAGGGTCTCGGCGAGGAGCGGCAGCGGGGCCTCCCCCGCCGGCTCGCCCGCGGCGGGTTCGGCGACGATCAGCCGGAAGGGGGCGTCGAGCAGCCCGCCGTAGACGTCGCCCGCGACCGCGCGGGCGTGGTCGGGCTGGCCCGCGAGCAGCATCCGCAGGACGGCGGCGCCGAGCCGGTGCTCCGCGGCCTGGAGCGAGCGTGACCGCTCCGTCGTGAGGGTGAGCAGGGCGATCGCCGAGTGCACCGCGTACCGCTCGGCCGTGCCGAGGGGGGCGCCGGTGCCGACGGCGAGCGCGCCCCGTACGCGCCGGCCGGTCCCGAGGGACTGGAGCTCGACCCGGTCGTCCGTACCGCCGACGACGGCGCTCGCGGGGGCGGGCCGGTCGCGGAGCCGCTCGACGTCGGGGGTGAGCCGGGCGGCCCGGCGGGCGGCCCACTCGGGCGAGACGGCGACGACCGTGCCGGACGTGTCGTAGAGCGCGGCCCAGCCGTCGACGTGCGCGGCGAGCCGGGCGACGACGGCTTCCGGACCCTCGGCGAGGGCGGCGCGGGTCAGTTCGCGCTGGGCTTCGAAACCGGCGGTGACGGCGCGGTACTGGTCGGCGGAGATGGCCGCCGAGACCGCCTTGCTGATCGCCAGGAACGGGGTCCGGCGCGGCACCTCCAGGAGGGGTAGGTGCTCCTCGCGTGCCGCGTCGAGCAGGGCGGCCGGGATCGACTCGTAATTGACGCCGACGGCGAAGCCGAGCCCGACGACACCCGCGCCGAGCAGCCGCCGCACGTAGCGGCGCATCGCCTCCAGGTCCTCCGCGTCCAGCGTGAGCGCGGTGGTGAGCAGGAGCTCGCCGCCCTCCATGTACGGGACGGGGTCGGCCAGTTCGCTGACGTGGGCCCAGCGGACGGGCGTGTCGAGGCGGTCCTCACCCGCGCGGACGACCAGCTTGAGGGCGGAGTGCTGCACGAGCGAGGCGAGGGTGGGCGGCATTGGTGACCGTCGGACCTTTGGGCGAGGGGGCGCCGCTCAGCCGAGCGGCGCCCCCGATTGTGCCAGGGCCGAAAGACCCTCGCTCAGCCGCGGAGCTGGGCGAGGGAGCGGCGGGCGCTCAGCCGCGCAGCTCGACGAGGAGCGGCGGGGTGTGTTCGCCGCGCACATGGGTGAGGGAGAGGACGGCGTGGCCGGGGGGCACGGCATGGGCGAGGTCGGAGGCGGACCACCGCTCGCGCTCCACCTCCCGCACGGTCACGGCCTCGGTGGTCACGGCCTTGCCGGTGACCAGCTTGCGCAGGGCGTGGAAGGCCCGGGTCATCGGCTGGTCGGCGAAGACGGTGTGGTGGGCCACCTCGGTCGTCTCCACCCGTTCGGTGCCCCAGGCCTCGGCGAAGGCGCGGCCGTCCCAGGTGGGGAGCCCGGCGAACGCCATCCGGCAGCCGACGCCGGCGAGGAGCGGCCCGTGGAGCGCCGCGGGCACCTCCGCGAGGGTACGGAGCGCCAGCACGACGCCCGCGTTCTGCGGGCGCAGCCGCTGGAAGGCGCGGACGGTCCCGGGGGTGAGCGCACCGGCCGCGTCGTCGAGCACCAGGCAGGCGAAGTGCCCGCTGCCGGCGCGGTCCCGGGTGACCTGCTGGAACTGGGCGAGCAGCAGCCGGTTGAGCAGGCGGGCGGCTTCCTCGTGGCCGCCTTCTGGCAGGCAGATCCGCACCCGCATCGGGTGCTGGGCGACGGCCCGGAGGGAGAAGGGCCGTGCGTCGCGGCCGCCGCCGAAGAACTCGGCGAACACGGGCCGGTCGAGGGCGGTGAGCCGGTCGGCGAGGACGGGGCCCACGTCGGTCGCGGTGCCGACCTGGCGCATCCGGGACTCCAGCTCGCGGCGCATGGCCTGCGCCCCGTCGGCCGGCAGCAGGTCGAGCAGCGCCCCCAGGACCTCGGAGCGGGCTTCGAGCAGTTCCCGCAGGACCGGCACGGTCGGGAAGCTGCCGTACGCGGCCCGGTAGGGGCCGATGAGCTGGGCGAGCACGGTGGCGGCGCGCCGCGTCTCCGTTCCTTCCATGTCGCCGACGAGCCCTTCGGCGAGGAAGGCGGCGGCCTCGTCCGGGTCGGTGGCGCCCGCGTACAGGTCGAGGTCGTACCGGGAGGAGGGGTCGCCGAGGCGGACCACGACGTCGTACGCCTCGTCGGGGCCGAGCGGTGCCCCGGCCGCGCCGACGGCGACGACGGCGCAGGCTCCGGTGAGCGCCTGGAGGGTGAGCGACTCGACGACGGGCGCGACGAGCGAGCGGGTCTTGCCCGCGCCGGAGGGGCCGACGGCGAGGAGGGAGGTGCCGAGGAGTCCGGGGTCGAGCGCGAGACCGGCGCCGTGGTAGGCGCGCGGGGTGCGTTCGGCGGCCGTGAAGCGGCCCACGCGGACCTGTCCCAGGAGCAGGTCGTGGGTGGCCGAGCGGCCGGGCAGGTCGCGGTCGCCCGACGGGTGGGCGCCCGCCGCGGCGCCCTTGCCGAGGAGGGCCTCGACGAGGGTGGTGCGGCCCTTGGGGTCCTGGCCGCTCTTCCGCCAGCTGCGGCGCACCCGCGCGCAGTCGACGTCGTTCATCCGCCCGGTGGCCAGTTCGCCGGCGAGCAGGTCGGCGGCGCGGTGCTCGCCCGCGTCCCTGAGCTCGGGCCATTGGGAGAGGGGGGTTCCGGCGGTGGCCGGGGCGGCCGGGACCGGGGCCGTACCGGCGGCCGGGCGGGCGCGCCACTGCCGGTAGAGGACCGCCCATTCGCCGACCCGGGCGAACGGCCAGAGGACCGCCGCCGTGACCAGCAGGCGCATGGGGTAGACGAAGAACGGCGACTTGGGGACGTCCCAGCCGCCCGTGACGAGGGCGGCGAGGCAGGCGACCGGGTCGACGATCGGCAGCGGGGGCCAGCCGAGGCCGAGGGTCTCGGAGAAGGTGAACCCCAGGACGACCAGGGCGCCCGCTCCGGCCAGGGCGGCGCGCACGGGCGGGCGGCACCGGCCGAGGTAGTGGCGGGTGACCTTGCCCCAGGAGCCGAGGGCGCCGATCCCCCACACGAGGAGGAGGAAGAGGGCGCCGTCGAAGACGCTGTGGGCCGCGACGCCCTCCCAGTCCTTCGGTGCGGTGGTGAGGGCGTACCACCAGTCGTTCGGGGTGAGGGTCCGCAGCAGGACGTCGGCGTACGGGAGGGTGTTGTTCCGCCAGGCCGACCAGATGATCAGTCCGACGGCCACGGGGATCAGCATCCCGACGAAGGTGACCGGTGCGAGCCGCGCGGGCGCCTGCGGCGGCGGGACGTGCCGGAACCGCCAGATGCCGAGTCCGGCCTTGGGGCGCGGCGCGTCCAGCCACTCGCCGACGGCCGAGGGGGCCGGCGCTCCGGCGGGGGCGGGAGCCCGGGACGGCGGGGGCGGGACACGGCCGGGGTCCGTGGCCCGAGCGGGGTCCGTGGACCGGCCGGGGTCCGTGGCCCGGGCGGGGTCCGTCGGCCCGACGGGGTCCGGAGCCGCGGCCGGGGCGGCGGGGTGAACCTGGTAGGCCGGAGGGGCGTACGGAGGCGCCGGGGGAACGGTCGGTGCGGAGCCCGGCGGGGGTCCCGCCGGGCGCGGTACCGCGCCTCCCCTGGTGTCGCGTGACTCGTACGTGCCGTCGGTCTCCATGAACCCCTGCCCCCTGACCAGCCAGGTCGCCGCCTCTGTGCCCTCGTCAATCTAGTGGGCCGGGAGCGCCCCGGAGGGGTTTCGCCCACCCGTACGGCCGATCGCCGCCGAGTGGCGGAAACGGTCACCCTTGGGGGTGGAAGCGGAGCCGCCATGTCCATCCCGGACAACGGCACACCCGCCACCACTCCCGATCGGCGCATGCCGCACCCCCTCCCCCGCGCCTAGCCTGCGGAGGAAACCCGCAAGTGCGTCCAGAACACCCCCAGGAGCCCCGCATGAACGCTGTCCCGCAGGAGCGGCGCGTCGTCACCGCCATCCCCGGTCCGAAGTCGCTGGAGCTTCAGGCCCGCCGTCTCGACACGGTCGCCGGTGGCGTCGGCTCGACGCTCCCCGTCTTCACCAAGCGGGCCGGTGGCGGCATCATCGAGGACGTCGACGGCAACCACCTGATCGACTTCGGCTCCGGCATCGCCGTGACCTCCGTCGGCGCCTCCGCCGAGGCCGTCGTCCGCCGCGCCTCCGCGCAGCTCCAGGACTTCACGCACACCTGCTTCATGGTGACGCCGTACGAGGGTTACGTGGAGGTCTGCGAGGCGCTCGCCGAGCTGACCCCGGGCGACCACGCCAAGAAGTCCGCGCTGTTCAACTCGGGCGCCGAGGCCGTCGAGAACGCGGTGAAGATCGCCCGCTCGTACACCAAGCGCCAGGCCGTCGTCGTCTTCGACCACGGCTACCACGGCCGTACGAACCTGACGATGGCGCTGACGTCGAAGAACATGCCGTACAAGCAGGGCTTCGGTCCGTTCGCCCCCGAGGTCTACCGCGTGCCGGTGGCCTACGGCTACCGCTGGCTGACCGGTGCCGAGAACTGCGGCCCCGAGGCCGCCGCCCAGGCGATCGACCAGATCAGCAAGCAGATCGGCGCCGACAACGTCGCCGCGATCATCATCGAGCCGGTCCTCGGCGAGGGCGGCTTCATCGAGCCGGCCAAGGGCTTCCTGCCGGCGATCGTGAAGTTCGCCAACGACAACGGCATCGTGTTCGTCGCCGACGAGATCCAGTCCGGCTTCTGCCGCACGGGCCAGTGGTTCGCGTGTGAGGACGAGGGCATCGTCCCGGACCTCATCACCACCGCCAAGGGCATCGCGGGCGGCCTGCCGCTCGCCGCCGTCACCGGCCGCGCCGAGATCATGGACTCCGTCCACGGCGGCGGCCTCGGCGGCACCTACGGCGGCAACCCGGTCGCCTGCGCCGGTGCGCTCGGCTCCATCGAGACGATGAAGGAGCTCGACCTCAACGGCAAGGCGAAGCGCATCGAGGAGGTCATGAAGGCCCGCCTCACCGCCATGCAGGAGAAGTTCCCCGCGATCGGCGACATCCGCGGCCGCGGCGCCATGATCGCCATCGAGCTGGTCAAGGACCCGGTGACGAAGGAGCCTTACGCGGAGGCCGCCGCGGCGCTCGCGAAGGCCTGCCACGCCGAGGGCGTGCTGGTCCTGACCTGTGGCACCTACGGCAACGTGCTGCGCTTCCTGCCGCCGCTGGTCATCGGCGAGGACCTCCTGAACGAGGGCCTCGACGTCATCGAGAACGCGTTCGCCCAGATCTGAGCGGAGCGGGCCCGGCGGGCCCGGTTCTCACACACGGTGTGAAGACTCTGTGGGGGGCCGATGGCGGGATGCCTTTCCCGCTGTCGGCCCCCTCTTCTCTGACGTACGGTTTCTGCAGATGAGAGAAACACCCCGGGCGGAGCATCCCCAGCCCCGCCCACACCGTGCCTTGGCGCACACCGCTGGAGCTTCGTGCTCCGGGACTCCTCACCGATCGGATGGCCGCCCGCCCCACACCCCCCGGGGCGCGCGGCAGCCCGATCCCCTCGGCCGCCCTGGAACCACCCCCCCTGTTCCAGGGCGGCCGGCTCTCTTCTCGGCGCTCGTCGCCCTCGCCGTCGTGACCTGGCAGGTGCTCGTCCACGGCCCCTTGGCCAGGCTCGACGAGCGGGTGTCCCGCTCCCTCGTGGACGCGGTCCCCCGCTCCCTGAGCGAACTCGCCTCCGACCTCGGCAACATGACGGTCGCCCTTCCGGTCCTCGGCTGCGCGATGGCGTACGCGATCCGGCAAGGCCGGCGAACGGCCGCCCTCTACGCGGGGCTCTCGATGGCCCTCGTACCGCTCCTGGTGATCCCCCTGAAGGAGTGGACGGCCCGCCCCGGCCCCCTGGAACCCTGGGCCCAGGGCTACTACCCCTCCGGCCACACGGCCACCGCCATGGTCGCCTACTTCGGCGCGGCCTTCCTCGTCTCGAACCGCCTGATCCCCGTCGCCGCCGTACTCACGGCGGTGACGGGAACCGGCCTGATCCTGCGCGGCTACCACTGGCCCTTGGACGTGCTGGCCAGCATCGCCCTCTGTCTCCCTCTTCTCCGATGGCCGGTGTACGCCGCGCGGTACCGTCGTGCCGCGCCGGGCGCCCGGCAGGAGGAGGGGACATGGGGGACGGGGAGCGGCGGTACGCCGTCACGGTCGGAGGACGGGCCCACGAGCTGATCCCGTCGGGCGGCGAGGTCATCCTGCCCGGCTACGGGAGCAAGCTCCACCACGATCCGGGCTGCGGTCACCTCACCGATCCCGGGGCGCTGCCCCGGTACCCCGATCCGGACGGGCTGCTCTGGCGCCGCGTGCTCGACGCGGAGGATTCCGCGGCCTTCGCGTCGAAGGCGGGGCTGCTCAACGCCAAGGGCCGGCCGGTCACCGGAGTCTGTTCCTGCGCGCTGCGCCCCGTGACCGAGACGCATGCCGAGACCCTGGAGTACTGGCCGGTCGACGACGCCCTGAAGGTCTTCGACCGCGACCGTCACCGGGCGGCGGTCGAGGCGGCCGACCGGGAGGCCGCGGCCATCCGGGCGGCCTTCCCCTGGGAGGAGTGGCCCACCCTGCCGGTCGAGCGCTACGCCCTCGGGCAGCCGGACGCCCAAGGGCAGGTCTACAGCCACGCCCTCGAGTACGGCAGCAAGGCGCTCGGCAGCATCACCGGCGGCTCGGCGATGAAGCACCTGGTCTACTACAGCCGCCGCGACCACGGCTGGTGGTACGACAAGGGCCACGGCAGCCTCGACGAGGCGTGGACGGCGGTCCGCTCCGGGATCGTGGAGGCGGTCACCGCCGCACGCGAGGGCCGGGTCCGGGACATCGACGACCTGCCGGCCGTCCGCTCCGGCATCACCGTCGTCGCGAAGACGCTGCGCGTGTACGCCCCCGAGGCGATCCTGCCGATCTACGCGGACAGCTTCACGCAGCACTATCTGGACCGCCTGGCGTTCCCCGGCGCCTCGGCGGTGCTTCAGCCGTTCGCCCGCAAAGAGGTCCTGAAAGCCCTCCTGGACAAGGACCCGCGGTTCGCGGGCTGGGCGCCGCAGCTCGTCTGGTACTTCCTCGACTGGTGGGCGCCGGTCCGCAGGACCGCGGCCAAGGTCGTACGGATCGGGCTGCCGGACCCGGCGCGCTGGGACCGGTTCCGCGCGGAGGGGCGCATCGGCGTCGAGGCCGAGGAGGCCGGGGACCTGCACGGGTACGCCGACCTGGACGAGTTCAAGGCCGCCTACGCCGAGGCCCTTGCCGACAAGGGAGTTCCGGCGGAGCGGGCCGCCGGGCGGGCGGCCGACCTGTGGCAGCTGCTGGAACTGCGCGTCGGCGACCGCGTCGTGGCCGCCACCGGCTTCAGCAGGGTGCATGCGGTCGGCCGGGTCGTCGGGGACGGCTACAGCTGGCGGGCGGAGCTGCCGGACCACCGGCACACGGTCGGTGTGGAGTGGGACGACTCGTACGCGGGGACCCTCGACGCGCCGGTCCCCGAGTGGGCCGGGCGGACGGTCTCGGAGGTGCCGTCGGCGCTCTGGCGCCGGATCCAGAAGCAGGCCACCGCTCCTCGGCCGACCGTTCCGGGCGTCACCGGGGACGTCCCGGAGCCCGCCGAGGCGGAGAACGGCAGCGAACCGGTGGAGATCCCGCCCCTGGAGGACGACCTCCAGCGGATCGACGACGCCCTCGAACGGCGCGGGCAGGCCGTCCTGTTCGGGCCGCCCGGAACCGGCAAGACGTACCACGCCCTGCGGTACGCCGTGCGCCGGCTCGGCGAGCTCTCCGACGACCTGCCCGGGGTGGATCCGCTCGCCGAACCGGGCACGTCCGCCTTCCGCACGACCCTCGACGCCCTCACCGCGTCCGGGCGGCTGACCATGGTCACCTTCCACCCGAGCTACGGGTACGAGGACTTCGTCGAGGGGCTGCGCCCGGTCAAGGGCGCCGCCGGATTCACCCTGGAGCCGACCCCGGGCGTCTTCAAGAGGGTCTGCGAGGCCGCCGCGGCGAACCCCGGGCGCCTGCACCTGGTCGTCGTCGACGAGCTCAACCGGGGCAATCTGCCGCGCATCCTGGGCGAGTTGGTGACCGTCCTCGAAAAGGACAAGCGCGGCCTGCCCGTCACCCTGCCCCTGACCGGCGCGCCCTTCAGAGTGCCGTCCAACGTCCGGATCCTCGGCACGATGAACACCGCGGACCGCTCGATCCGGATGCTCGACGCGGCGATCCGCCGCCGCTTCACCTTCCTCGAACTCCTCCCCGATTCCGGACCGTTGCTCGGCCGAAGGGTCGGAGAGCTGCATCTCGCGGCCTTCCTCGACGAGCTGAACCGGCGCATCCGGAGCACCCTCGACCGCGAGAAGCAGATCGGGCACGCCTTCTTCCTGCCCGAGGGGGTGCCGGTCGCCGACCCCGCGGAGTTCGCGGCCGTGATCCGGGGCGAGATCCTGCCGCTGCTCCAGGAGTACGCGTACGACGACTACACCCTGCTCGCGGGCTTCCTGGGCGACGACCTCGTCGACCCCGTGACGCACACGCTGAGGGACGTCGCCGACGAACGTCTCGTCACCCTGCTCTACGAGGAGCTGGAGGTCGGCGCCGGTGCGTAGCGGCCCGTCGCCCGTGCCGAGCGGTCCGGTCCACGAGCTGCGCGAGTACGAGACCGGTGTCTTCGCCGGGGTCCGCCTGACGGAAGCCGACCGTCGGCTCCTCGGCGACGGCGGCCTCTCGTCGCGGCTGAGGGTGCGCGAACTCGCCGACGGGAAGCTTGAGGTGACGGCCACCCAGTACGTGGGGTCGCTGCGCCTCGACGGCTGCGAGATCCGGGTCCGGCCGAAGTACCTCGGCACCGAGCTCGACGTGCTGCGGATGCTCGATCTGGCCTGGGGCGCGGCACGCGACCCGCTGCCGACGGCACAGGAGTTCCGGGACGGGCCGCCGAACCTCCGCGACCTGGTCTGCCGGATGGTCGTCGAGCACGGCGAGCGGCTGCTGCGGCACGGGGTGCGCCGCGACTATCTGAGCGTCGAGGACGACCTGCGGGTCGTACGAGGCCGACTGCTGCCGGACCGGCAGCTGCTGCGGCACCACGGCCGGCTCGACCGGCTGGCCTGCCGCTTCGACGAGCACGAGGCCGACATCGCCGACAACCGGCTGTGCGCCGCCGCTCTCGCGCTCGCGGCCCGTACGGCCCGCGATCCCGGCGTACGGGCCGGTGCGCGACGGGCCGCGGCCGAGTTCGCGGCGCACGCCCCGACCCCGCCGGGGGACGTCCGGACGCTGGTGTCCGGCCTGGAGTACCACCGGCACAACGAGCACTACCGGCCCGCGCACCGCTGGGCCCGGCTGCTGCTGTGCGGGGGCGGTCTCGACGGCCTGTTCACCGCGGGGCCCCTCGCGGCGCGGGCCTTCCTCGTCGACATGAACAGCCTCTTCGAGTCCTTCGTGACCCGGCTGGTCGAGTGGGGCGCGGCCGGTTCCGGGCTGCTCGTGAGCGCGCAGGCCGGGCAGCGGCGGGTGCTGCTCGACGAGGGGGCGGGGCGGAGCCACGGTGAGGTGCGGCCGGATCTGCTGGTCTCGGGGCGGCGGGACGGGGAGGTCTTCCGGCTGCCGGTGGATGTGAAGTACAAGCTGTACGACACGAAGAAGCTCTCCCCCGCGGATCTCTACCAGGCGTTCCTGTACGCGCGGACGCTCGGCAGGAGCCCCGGGGGAAAGCCGCCCGTCTGTGTCCTGCTCCATCCCGGCGACCGGGCGGCGGGGCGGGTCCGGGTCGCGGTGCGGGAGCTCGACGGGCCGGTGGCGGGGCGGGTGCGGGCGGTGCCGGTGGATCTGCGGGCGGTGCTGGGTGAACTGGCCGGGCCGGGGCCCTCGCGGACCGCGGCCCGGCTGTTCACGGAGCTGCTGGGCTGAGCTTCGGCGGCCCGGCTGCCTCAGCTCCAGTTGTACGCGTCGAAGTTCTTCGAGAACGCCCACTGGTTGTAGCGGTCCCAGTTGATCGACCAGGTCATCAGGCCGCGCAGGGCGGGCCAGGTGCCGTGGGTCTGGTAGGTGCCGCAGTCGGTCTTCCTGGTGAGGCAGTTGAGGGCCTTGTTCACCTCGGCGGGGGCCGTGTGGCCGTTGCCGGCCTGGGTGGAGGCGGGGAGGCCGATGGCTACCTGTTCGGGGCGGAGTGCCGGGAAGAAGCGGTCGCTGTTGCCGGCGACGGGGAAGCCGGTGAGGAGCATGTCGGTCATGGCGATGTGGAAGTCGGCGCCGCCCATCGAGTGGTACTGGTTGTCCAGGCCCATGATGGAGCCGGAGTTGTAGTCCTGGACGTGGAGCAGGGTGAGGTCGTCGCGCAGGGCGTGGATGACCGGGAGGTAGGCGCCGGCGCGGGGGTCCTGGCCGCCCCATGGGCCGGAGCCGTAGTACTGGTAGCCGAGCTGGACGAAGAAGGTCTCGGGGGCCATCGTCAGGACGAAGCCGGAGCCGTACTTGGCCTTGAGGGTCTTGACCGCCTGGATCAGGTTGACGATGACGGGGCTCGTCGGGCTCCGGAAGTCGGTGTCGCCGGTCTGGAGTGAGAGGGAGTGGCCCTCGAAGTCGATGTCGAGGCCGTCGAGGCCGTACTCGTCGATGATCTTCGAGACGGAGGAGACGAAGGTGTCGCGGGCGGCGGTGGTGGCGAGCTGGACCTGGCCGTTCTGGCCGCCGATGGAGATGAGGACCTTCTTGCCCGCGGCCTGCTTGGCCTTGATCGCCGCCTTGAAGTCGGCGACGGACTCGACGTTCGGGCATTCGGTGGCGGGGCAGAGGCTGAAGCGGATGTCGCCGGAGGTCACCGAGGTGGGTTCGCCGAAGGCGAGGTTGATGACGTCCCAGGAGTCGGGGACGTCGGCCATGCGGGTGTAGCCGGAGCCGTTGGCGAAGCTGGCGTGGAGGTAGCCGACGAGGGCGTGGGCGGGCAGGCCGGGGGTGCCGCCTCCGCCGCCGCTGGTCGTCGTCGCGGTCACCGCGGCCGACTTCGGGGACTCGCCGGCGCTGTTCACCGCGGCGACCTGGAAGGTGTACGGGGTGGAGGCCGTGAGCCCGGTGACGGTGGTCGAGGTGCCGGTGACCGTCTGGACCTTCGTCGTGCCCTGGTAGACGTGGTACGAGGTGGCGCCGGAGACCGCGCTCCAGGTCAGCGGCACGGTGGTGGAGGTCGGGGAGCCCGCGGCGAGTCCGGTGGGGGCGGCCGGGAGCTGGACCGGGTCGCCGCCGGGGCCGAAGAGGGAGAGGTCGTCGGCCTGGTAGGCGGGGGTGCCGTACCAGCCGTGGGTGTAGATCGTCACCGAGGTGGTCGAGGCGCCGGTGGTGAACCTGGTCGAGAGCCGCTGCCAGTCGGGGGCCGAGCCCGTCCAGGTGGAGACGTCGGTGGTGCCGGTGCCGGAGGCGCCGAGGTAGACGTAGCTCCCGCGGACCCAGCCGCTCAGCTCGTACGAGGAGTTGGGCTTGACGGTGACGGTCTGGGAGCACTTGGCGTTGTCGCTGCCGGCCGGGGTGGCCTGGAGCGCCTTCGTCCCGCCGTGCACGGGTGACGGGACGACGGCTCCGCTGCCCGCCGTGCAGGACCAGCCGTCGAGGCCGGCCTCGAAGCCGCCGTTGCGGGCGAGTTCGGCGTCGGCGGCCTGGGCCGCCACGGGGGTGAGGGCCATGAGCCCGCCGGCGGCGAGGACGCTCGCCAACAGCAGGGTGAGGGGTCTGGTGCGGTCCACAACTGCCTCCGGGGGTGGGGGAATCGAGGTGGAGCGCGCCACAGCATGGTCCAGACCAATCAAGTGGTCAAGACCTCTGTCTCGTGCGGAGCTCGCACGGAGCACGTACCGAACACGTACGAAACACGTGCGGAACCCGCCCGCGCCTCGCGTCAGAGCTCGGGCGGCTCCCCTTCCCCCCTGGCCAGTTGGCCCGCGGCCTCGTGCATCGCGAGCTCCAGGAGCGAGGTGTCGTTGAGGGTGCCCACCCCGTCCGGCGCCACCAGCCAGCGGACGCCGCCCGTCGCCCGCCCCGGGTACGGGACGACGATCCACGTACCGGAGCCGGCGCTGCGCACCCCGGTGCCGAGCCAGCGCGCGGCGGTGCCCGGCGGGACGAAGAAGCCGATCCGCGCGTCGCCGAAGTCGGCGAGGACCGGACCCGGCCGGTCCACCAGCCGGCTCAGCACGTCGAGGGTGGGATAGCCGAGCTCCCCCGGCAGGATCAGCACGTCCCAGCGCCTGCCGGCGGGCAGCAGCGCGACCCCGTGGGGGTTGCGCTCCCACTCCCACCGGCAGGCGTCGGGATCCGGTGCCACCGACGCCAGCCACTCCACCGCGGCCTTGGCCGCCCCCGAACCAGTCATGGCCAACGGCCTCCTTCATCTCCGTGCGGACACCTTGTCCACCCGCAGAGAGCGGGGTCGGCGCCGTTCATTACGCGGGTTCGGGCCATCGATTCACCGTGACCTGAGTCACACGACCGGCGCGCCCGATCGGGTGGACGACGGGGGGGCCGGTCGGCGGCATCCCCGGCTGGCCCGTCCCCACGTGGTCGTATGGGCCTCCACCCGCCCGGTCGCACCGCATTCGTCACGGGAGTACCCATGCCGTTTCCCCAGTCATCGGGTGGCACCGCACGCGACGGTGCCGCCCCGGACGGCCGACGCTCCGGCAAGGGCCTGCTCCGGCGGATGGGCGAGTGGTCGGCCCGGCACTTCGCCGTCGTGCTGGCCGCCTGGATCGTGGCACTGGGCGCTCTGGTGGCGCTGAACCACGCGTACGGCGGCGAGTACTCCGACAACTACTCGCTGCCCGGCACCCAGTCCCAGGAGGGGCTCGACGTGCTGCGCGCGCACGAGCCCGCGGCCGGCGGCTACAGCGCCCAGGTGGTGCTCCACGACGGCTCCAAGCCGCTGACGGACGCCGCCGACCAGGTCTCGTCCGCCGTGGACTCGCTGAAGAAGCTCCCGCACGTCCTCGACGCCACGAGCCCCCTGCCGGCGTCCGGCACGCAGCCGCCCGCCCCTCCGGCGGGCACCCCCGACGTCGGCCCGCTGTCCACCGACGGGAAGACCGGCTACATCACCGTCCGCTTCGACGTGCAGCCCGGCACCCTCGGCGACGCCTACCTGACCGGGGTGGACAGCGCCGTGCAGCCCCTGCGCACCGCCGGGGTCCAGGTCGAGTACGGCGGTTCGCTGGGCGAACTGGCCCGGCCGGAGGCGGACGACCGCACCAGCGAGGCGATCGGCTTCGGCGTCGCCATCGTCGTCCTGATCATCGGCTTCGGCAGCCTGATCGCCGCCGTGCTCCCCCTGGTCACCGCCCTGGTGGCGGCCGTCTGCGGGCTCGCCGTGCTCGGGCTCCTCGCCTCCGTGTGGACCTTCGCGACCGTCTCCCCGACCCTCGCCACGATGATCGGCATCGGCGTCGGCATCGACTACGCGCTCTTCCTCATCACCCGGCACCGGCAGTTGCTGATGAACGGCCTGGATCCGGTGACGGCGGCCGGGGTCGCCACGGCGACCAGCGGACGGGCCGTCCTCGTCTCGGGCTGCACCGTCGTCATCGCGCTCTGCGGACTGTGGGTCTCCGGGCTGAGTTTCATCGGACTGCTCGGCCTCGCCGCGACCTCCACCGTCGTCACGGCCGTCATCGGCGCCCTCACGCTCGTCCCGGCGATGCTCGGGCTCGTCGGGCGCCACATCGACCGGCTCCACCTGCGCAAGCCCGTGGCCGAGACCGAGGAGACGACGGTCGAGCAGACGACCGGCGTGGGGGCGACCGGTGAGGGGGCGACCGGCGAGGCGCACGGCACCTGGCACCGCTACGCCCTCCGCGTCGAGCGCCGCCCCTGGTGGTTCCTGACCTCCGGCGTCGTCGTCCTCGCCGTGCTCTCCATCCCCCTGTTCTCCATCCAGCTCGGCCACATCGGCGACGGCGCGGACCCGGAGTCCTTCACCGACCGGCGGGCGTTCGACCTGATGTCCACGGCCTTCGGGCCCGGCTCCAACGGGCCGCTGACGCTGGTCATCGACCAGACCTCGGTCCCCGCCGCCGACCGCTCCGCCCTGGCGAGCCAGGCCCAGAAGGCGCTCACCGGAGTGCCCGACGCCCTCCTGATCACCCCGCTCACGCCGACCTCGGACGGGGACGTCCTGATCGCCACGGCCTACTCGGTCGCCGCCCCGCAGGACGAGGCCACGACCTCCCTGACCAACCACCTGGCCGACGACGTCCTCCCGCAGGCGGTCAGTGGCACCACCGCCGCCACGTACGTCACGGGCACCACCGCCGCGCAGGTGGACTTCCTCGACATCGTCTCCTCGCGGCTGCTGCTCATCATCGCCGTGGTCGTGGCGCTGGCGTTCCTCGTCATCCTGGTCGTCTTCCGCGGCCCGCTCGTGGCCCTCAAGGCGGCGGTGCTCAACCTGCTGTCCATCGCCGCCTCGTACGGCGTCGTCGTCGCCGTCTTCCAGTGGGGCTGGGGCGGCCCGGCGCTCGGTGTCTCCGGCGACGTGCCCATCGAGAGCTACGTGCCGATGATGATGTTCGCCATCGTCTTCGGCCTGAGCATGGACTACGAGATCTTCCTGCTGTCCCGGGTCCACGAGGCGTGGCTGCGCACCGGCGACGCGAAGGCGAGCGTGGCGCACGCCCTGGAGATCACCGCGCGCGTCATCACCTGCGCGGCGCTGATCATGGTGAGCGTCTTCGCGGCCTTCATCCTCAACGACAGCATCGTGGTGAAGATGATGGGGCTCGGACTGGCCGCGAGCGTGCTCATCGACGCGACGGTCGCACGGCTGCTGCTCGTGCCCGCGGTGATGACCCTGCTCGGGAAGTGGGCCTGGTGGACCCCGCGCTGGCTGGACCGGATCCTGCCGCACGTCGACACGGAGGGCGAGGGAGAGCTGGCCCAGGTGAGCGCGAACGGCGCGGCGGGGCCACGGAAGACACCGTGACCCCGCCCCCGGACCGACGACGCTCTAGCTGTCGAAGCCCAGGCCCAGCTTGTCCATGGTCTTCAGCCACAGATTGCGCCGGCCGCCGTTCTCGTCGGCGCGGGCCATCGACCACTTGGTGATGCCGATGCCTGCCCAGGCGATCGGCTCGGGCGGGAACGGCAGCGGCTTGGAGCGGACCATGTCCAGCTCCGTGCGCTCGGTCCGCTCCCCCGCGAGCAGGTCGAGCATGACGTCCCCGCCGAAGCGGGTGGCGCCGACGCCGAGGCCGGTGAACCCGGCCGCGTACGCGACCTTGCCCTGGTACGCCGTACCGAAGAAGGCCGAGAAGCGCGAGCAGGTGTCGATCGCGCCGCCCCAGGCGTGGCTGAAGCGCAGGCCCTCCAGCTGCGGGAAGCAGCGGAAGAAGTGCTCGGCCAGCTTGAGGTAGGTCTCCGGGCGCTGGTCCATCTCGGCGTCGAGCTTCCCGCCGAAGGGGTAGATCGCGTCGTAGCCGCCCCACAGGATCCGGTTGTCGGCCGTGATCCGGAAGTAGTGGAACTGGTTGGCGGAGTCGCCGAGACCCTGCCGGTTCTTCCAGCCGACGGAGGCGAGCTGCTCGGGGCTGAGCGGCTCGGTCATCAGGGCGTAGTCGTACACCGGGACGGTGTACGACCGGACCCGCTTGACCAGCGACGGGAAGACGTTGGTGCCGAGCGCGACGCGGCGGGCGACGACCCGGCCGTACGGCGTACGCACGCCCATGCCGGCGCCGACGGAGACCAGCTCCAGGCCCGGGGTGTTCTCGAAGATCCGGACGCCCAGGTCGAGGCAGGCCCGCTTCAGGCCCCAGGCCAGCTTGGCCGGGTTGAGCATGGCGACGCCGCGGCGGTCCCAGAGGCCGCCGAGGAAGGTCGGCGAGTCGACCTCGGCCCGGACGGCGTCCCGGTCGAGGAGTTCGAGGCCGTCCGCGAGACCGAGGCGCTCGATCTCCTCGTACATCTCGTGGAGTTCCTCGACCTGGTACGGCTCGGTGGCCACGTCGATCTCGCCGGTGCGCTCGAAGTCGCAGTCCAGCGAGTAGCGGGCGACCGCCTCCTCGATCCCGTCGAGGTTGCGCTCGCCGAGCTCCTCCAGCTTCGGCAGCTCGCCCGGCCAGCGGGCGAGCCCGTTGCCGAAGCCGTGCGTGAGGGAGGCGGCGCAGAAGCCTCCGTTGCGGCCCGAGGCGGCCCAGCCCACCTCGCGGCCTTCGATCAGTACGACATCCCTGGAGGGTTCGCGCTCCTTGGCGAGGAGCGCGGTCCACAGTCCGCTGTAGCCGCCGCCGACGACGAGGAGATCGCACTTCTCGGTGCCGGTGAGGGCGGGCAGGGCTCCGGGCTTGCCGGGGTCTTCCAGCCAGAAGGGGACGGGCTGGGCGTCGGAGAGAGATTGTGCAGCGAGACGCATGGCGACGGGGGCCATGGTTTCCAACTCCTTCGGTGCCTGAGCTGCCTATTGCTCAGGCCGTTGCTGTTTTCTTGCGCCGGTTCGTAATGATTTGCCCGGCCACCACCATCAGTACCGCGAGGACGAACATCGCGGTGCCGATGACGTTGATCTGAACGGGGGTTCCGCGCTGCGCCGAGCCCCAGACGAACATGGGGAAGGTGACGGTGGAGCCCGCGTTGAAGTTGGTGATGATGAAGTCGTCGAACGAGAGCGCGAAGGCGAGCAGCGCGCCGGCGGCGATGCCGGGCGCGGCGATCGGCAGGGTCACGCGCAGGAAGGTCTGCACGGGTCCCGCGTAGAGGTCGCGCGCGGCTTCCTCCAGGCGCGGGTCCATGGACATGACCCGGGCCTTGACCGCCGTCACGACGAACGACAGACAGAACATGATGTGGGCGATCAGGACCGTCCAGAAGCCCAGCTCGATCCCCATGTTGAGGAAGAGCGTGAGCAGCGAGGCGGCCATGACGACCTCGGGCATCGCCATCGGCAGGAAGATGAGCGAGTTGATCGCGCCGCGCGCCCGGAAGCGGTAGCGGACCAGCGCGAAGGCGATCATCGTGCCGAGGACGAGGGCGCCGACGGTGGCCCAGGCGGCGAGCTGGAGCGAGAGGGAGAGCGACTCGCACATGTCGGCGACGCCGCAGGGGTCCTTCCAGGCGTCCAGGGAGAAGCGCTGCCAGGAGTAGTTGAAGCGCCCGTTCGGCTTGTTGAACGAGAACACCATCACGACGATGTTCGGCAGGATCATGTACGCGAGCGTGAGCAGGCCCGCGATGACGACGAGGTTCCGGCGGATCCAACGCATCAGACCAAGTCCTCCGTTCCGGCCTTGCGGATGTAGACGGTGACCATGACCAGCACGATCGCCATGAGGATGAAGGAGAGCGCGGCCGCCGTCGGGTAGTCGAGGACCCGCAGGAACTGCGACTGGATGACGTTGCCGACCATCTTGGTGTCGGTCGAGCCGAGCAGTTCGGCGTTGACGTAGTCGCCGCTCGCCGGGATGAAGGTGAGCAGGGTGCCGGAGACGACGCCGGGCATCGACAGCGGGAAGGTCACCTTGCGGAAGGTCGTCGCCGGGGAGGCGTACAGGTCCTGCGCGGCCTCGTGGAGCCGGCCGTCGATCCGCTCCAGGGAGGTGTAGAGGGGCAGGATCATGAACGGCAGGAAGTTGTACGTGAGACCGCAGACCACGGCCATCGGCGTGGCGAGCACGCGCTCGCCCTCGGTCCAGCCGAGCCAGCTGGTCACGTCGAGGACGTGCAGCGCGTTCAGGACGTCGACGACGACGCTGTCGTCCGCCAGGATCGTCTTCCACGCGAGCGTCCGGATGAGGAAGCTGGTGAAGAACGGGGCGATGACGAGGACCAGGAGCAGGTTGCGCCAGCGGCCTGCCTTGAAGGCGATCAGGTACGCCAGCGGGTAGCCGAGCAGCAGGCACAGCAGGGTCGCGGTCCCGGCGTACAGCAGGGAGCGGACGAACTGCGGCCAGTACTCGGTGAAGGCGTCCCAGTACGTCTGGAAGTGCCAGGTGACCTGGAAGCCCTGCTCCAGGGAGCCGGTCTGGATCGAGGTCGAGGCCTGGTAGACCAGCGGCAGCGCGAAGAAGACGACCAGCCAGATGATGCCGGGCAGCAGCAGCCAGTACGGGACGAGCCGCTTGCGGGTGGAGGGCTTGCGCAGAACCGGTTCCTCGACCGGCTGCGGCGCCTCCTTCGTGAGGGTCGGAGTGCTCATCCGGCGTCCTCCACCGTCTCCACGCCCGCGTCGATGTCCTGCGCCGCGTCGAGCCCGAAGGTGTGCGCCGGGTTCCAGTGCAGGACGACCTCGGCGCCGGGGACGAGCCGCGTGTCGCGCTCGATGTTCTGCTCGTACACCTGGAGCTCCGCACCCGCCGGGCTGTTCACCACGTACTGGGTGGAGACGCCGATGAAGGAGGAGTCGGCTATCCGGCCGGTGACCCGGTTGCGGCCGTCGGCGATCGAGCCGGCGTCGTCGGCGTGCGCGAGCGAGATCTTCTCGGGGCGGACGCCGACGAGCACCTTGCCGCCCTGGCGGACGGCGGAGGTACAGCGCGCGCCGGGGACCCGGAGCTTGCCGCCGCCGGCCGTGACGAGCACGTCGCCGCCGGAGGAGCCGGTCTCCAGGACCTCGGCCTCGATGAGGTTCGAGGTGCCGAGGAAGTTGGCGACGAAGGTGGTCTGCGGGTTCTCGTACAGGTCGGCGGGGGCGCCGAGCTGCTCGACCCGGCCGCCGTTCATCACCGCGACCTGGTCGGCCATGGTCATGGCCTCCTCCTGGTCGTGGGTGACGTGCACGAAGGTGATGCCGACCTCGGTCTGGATCCGCTTGAGCTCCAGCTGCATCTGGCGGCGCAGCTTCAGGTCGAGCGCGCCGAGCGGCTCGTCGAGGAGGAGGACCTGCGGGTGGTTGATGAGCGCGCGGGCCACGGCGACGCGCTGCTGCTGGCCGCCGGAGAGCTGGTGCGGCTTGTGGTGGGCCTTGTCGCCGAGCTGGACGAGCTCCAGCATGTCGTCGACCTGCTTCTTGACCGACTTGATGCCGCGCCGGCGCAGACCGAAGGCGATGTTCTCGCTGATGTCCATGTGCGGGAAGAGCGCGTAGGACTGGAAGACGGTGTTGACCGGCCGCTTGTACGGCGGGAGGTCGGTGACGTCCTTGTCGCCGAGGAAGATGGTGCCGGTGCTCGGGTCCTCCAGGCCGGCGATCATGCGCAGCGTGGTGGTCTTGCCGCAGCCGGAGGCGCCGAGCAGGGCGAAGAAGGAGCCCTGCGGGACGGTCAGGTCGAGCGGGTGGACGGCGGTGAAGGAGCCGTACGCCTTGCTGATCCCGGTGAGACGGACGTCGCCGCCGGTGTTGTTGTCAGTCATGGGTTGCTGTCCCAGGGAGTGAGAGAGGTGGACGACGTCGGGCTCAGGCGCCGATGAGCTTGGCGAACTTCTCCTCGTACGCCGTCTCCTCCGCGCTGGTGAGCGAGCGGAAGGCGCGCGACTTCTTGGCCATGGCCTTGTCCGGGAGGATCAGCGTGTTGTTCGCGAGCTCGGGGTCGATCTTGGCGAGCTCGTCCTTCACCCCGTCGACGGGGCAGACGTAGTTGATGTACGCGGCGAGCTGCGCGGCGACGGGAAGCTCGTAGTAGTAGTCGATGAGCTTCTCGGCGTTGGTCTTGTGCGTGGCCTGGGCCGGGACCATCAGGTTGTCGCTGGAGGTGATGTATCCGGCGGACGGGATGGCGAACTTGATGTCCGGGTTGTCCGCCTGGAGCTGGATGACGTCACCGGCCCAGGCGAGGCAGGCCGCGAGGTCGCCCTTGTCCAGGTCGGAGGTGTAGTCGTTGCCGGTGAAGCGACGTATCTGCTTCTTGTCGACGCCCTTCTGGAGCCGGCCTATCGCCTCGTCGTACTCGGCGTCGGTGAACTTCCCCGGGTCCTTGCCCATGTCGAGCAGGGTCATGCCGACGGTGTCGCGCATCTCGGTGAGGAAGCCGACCCGGCCCTTGAGGGCGGGGTCGTCCAGGAGCTGGGTGACCGAGTCGACCTTCTTGCCGCCGGTCGCCTTGGAGTTGTACGCGATGACGGTGGAGATGCCCGTCCACGGGTACGAGTAGGCGCGGCCCGGGTCCCAGTCGGGGCGCCGGAACTGCGCGGAGAGGTTCGCGTACGCGTTGGGCAGGTTCGACGGGTCGAGCTTCTGCGCCCAGCCGAGCCGGATCATCCGGGCGGCCAGCCAGTCGGTGACGCAGATCAGGTCGCGGCCGGTGTTCTGGCCGGCCGCGAGCTGCGGCTTGATCTTGCCGAAGAACTCGACGTTGTCGTTGATGTCCTCGGTGTACTTGACCTTGATCCCGGTGCGTTTCGTGAACGCCTCCAGCGTGGGACGGGACTTCTCGTCCTCGCTGATGTCCATGTACTCGGTCCAGTTGGAGAAGGCGACGCTCTTCTCCTTGGCCGAGGCATCGGTGGAGGCGGGACCCTGTCCCTCCCGCTTGGCCGGCGGGATGCCGCAGGCGCTCAGGCCGGCGAGACCGCCGACCGTGAGCGCGCCGACGCCACCCGCGCGCAGCATCGAACGGCGGGTGAGGGCGCCCCGGCCGCTCGTCAGACTGCGCTGCATCGCCGCGAGCTGTGCGGCGGACAGGCTTTCGGGCTCGTACTGCTCCATGCGCTGTGCCCTTTCGGGAGGGTTTCGCCGCTGGTCGGGCGGCTGTGGGCTATCGGTCCCCGAAGATCGTGCGGTGCCAGTCCTTCGCGGCCACCGCGGTGTTGTCGAACATCACGTGCTTGACCTGCGTGTACTCCTCGAAGGAGTACACCGACATGTCCTTGCCGTATCCCGAGGCCTTGGTGCCGCCGTGCGGCATCTCGCTGATGATCGGGATGTGGTCGTTGACCCAGACGCAGCCCGCCCGGAGCTCCCGCGTGGCGCGGTTCGCCCGGAAGACGTCACGGCTCCAGGCGGAGGCGGCGAGGCCGTACGGGGTGTCGTTGGCGAGCCGGATGCCCTCGTCGTCGGTGTCGAAGGGCAGGGCCACCAGGACCGGTCCGAAGATCTCCGACTGCACGACCTCGCTGTCCTGCGCGGCGCCGGTGATCAGGGTCGGACGATAGTACGCGCCGTCCTTCAGGTCACCCCCCGGGATCTCGCCGCCGGCGACGACGGTGGCGTAGCCGCGGGCCCGCTCGACGAAGCCGGCGACGCTGTCGCGCTGCGCGTGGCTGACCAGCGGGCCGAGGTCGGTGGTGGCCTCGAAGGGGTCGCCGACGCGGACCGATTCCATCAGCTCGGCGACACGGGCGACGAAGGCGTCGAAGAGGGGGCGCTGAACGTACGCGCGGGTGGCGGCGGTGCAGTCCTGGCCGGTGTTGATGAGGGAGGCGGCGACGGCGCCGTTGGCGGCGGCCTCCAGGTCGGCGTCGTCGAAGACGACGAAGGGGGCCTTGCCGCCGAGCTCCAGGTGGAGCCGCTTGACGGTGGCGGTGGCGACCTCGGCGACGCGCTTGCCGACGGGGGTGGAGCCGGTGAAGGAGGTCATGACGACGTCGGGGTGGCCGACGAGGTGCTCGCCGACGACGCGGCCGGAGCCGCTGACGATGTTGATGACGCCGTCGGGGATGCCGGCCTCGGTCGCCGCCTGGGCGAACATCAGCGAGGTCAGCGGGGTGATCTCGGCGGGCTTCAGGACGATCGTGTTGCCCGCGGCGATGGCCGGGAGGATCTTCCAGGCCGCCATCTGGAGCGGGTAGTTCCAGGGGGCGATGGAGCCGATGACGCCGATCGCCTCGCGCCGGATGTACGAGGTGTGGTCGCCGCTGTACTCGGCGGCGGCCTGGCCCTGGAGGTGGCGGGCGGCGCCGGCGAAGAAGGCGGTGTTGTCGATGGTGCCCGGTACGTCGAACTCGGTGGTGAGCCGGAGCGGCTTGCCCGCCTGGAGCGACTCGACCCATGCGATGTCCTCGGCCCGTTCGGCGAGGACTCCGGCGAAGCGGTGGAGGGCGTCGGAGCGCTCGCCGGGGGTGGCGCCGGACCAGCCGGGGAAAGCGGCCTTGGCGGCGGCGACGGCCTCGTCGACGTCGGCGGTGGAGGCGAGCCGGTAGGTGTAGATGCCCTCGCCGGTCGCGGGGTTGACGATCGTGTGTTCTCGATCGGAGGTTCCGGCCCGGAGCCGTCCGCCGATGTACTGTGCGCCGTCCGCGAAGCGGTCCGTCACCTGGAAGCGGTTGCCCATGACGCTCTCCGTTGTTCCAGCTCGAATTGAGTGCCGATCCTGACATGCGGATGCCACCCCAACAAGTGATTCCGTTGTTGCCTTTTGGTTACGCAACGGAATCGGTCGACCATGTGTCGAGGTGGCCGGAATATCTCCGTACGGAGTGTCCGTGGCGGATGCCAGACTCGCGTGTATGAACAAGATCGACGAGCTGACACAGCAGGTCAACGCCGGTGAGCGCGTCAAATGGCTGCATTTCTGGGGCCACCGGCCGCACCCCGACGGGCGGCTCTCGGCGAGCTGCCTGAGCCAGTGGTGGCCGGCACCCTTCGTGGTCGACGGCGTGCGGTACGCGACCGCCGAGCACTGGATGATGGCCGCCAAGGCCCGCCTCTTCGGCGACGCCGAGGCCGAGCGGTCCGCGCTGGCCGCCCCCACCCCGGCGGAGGCGAAGAAGGCCGGCCGGCTGGTGCGGGGCTTCGACGACGTGGTGTGGGAGCGGGAGCGCCTCGCGATCGTCGTCGAGGGCAGCGTCCACAAGTTCTCCTCGGACGAGGCCCTGCGCGCGTACCTCCTCGGCACGGGCACCCGCGTCCTGGTGGAGGCCAGCCCGCTGGACCGCATCTGGGGCATCGGCCTCGCGGCCGACGACGCCCGCGCCCACGACCCGGCCCGCTGGCGCGGCCTGAACCTCCTGGGATTCGCCCTGATGGAGGCGCGGGACCGGCTGCGGTGCGGGTGACGCGCGCACACCTATGGGAAGAGGCCCCGCACCGGTCGGTGCGGGGCCTCTTCACGCGTGTGCCCGGCGTCAGCGGCCGTCGCGCTCGATCTGCAGGACCGACGCGAACGGGTCGTCGCTGCCCTCCTCGTACGAGGCGTCCTGGGTGGCGGCCCAGATGATGAGGCCCAGGATGACGGAGCCGACGACGATGCCGACGGAGCCGAGGATGACGCCCGCGAGCGCCATGCCCCGGTTGGTCGCCTCGCCCCGGCCGGCCTTCTTGAGGCCGATGATGCCGAAGATCAGCGCCAGGATGCCGAGGATGATGTTGAGGCCGTACAGGCAGAAGCCGACCACCGCGACGATGCCGAGCACCATCGATGCGATGCCCATGCCGTTGGACGGCTGCTGCCAGCCGGGCGGCTGCCCGTAACCCGCGCCGTAGGAGGGGTACGCGTACCCCGACGCCGTCGGAGGCGTCACGGCGGGCGGCGTGGCCGCGGGGTAGCCGTAGGCGCCGGCGGGCGGCGTGGCCGCCGGGTAGCCGTAGCCGGGCGTGGCCGCCGGGCCGCCGGGGGCGACCGGGGGCGGCGGGACGTCACTCGCGGCCGGCATGGACGTGACGGTCTGCTGGTCGTGCACCGGCGGCGGCGTCGGCTTGCTCAGTTCCACCCCGTCACGGTTCGGCGGAGCCCACGGGTCCGCCGGGTCGTACCCGCCCTGCGGCTGGTCTCGGTTGTCAGACATGGGCCTCCCCCATCGTGGTCACGCCATGTTACGACCTCACCCCTGAGGGGGAACCGCCCGGCCTACGATGACCCGATGACCGATCTCCATCCCTTCATCGCGGGCCTGCCCAAGGCCGAGCTGCACGTCCACCACGTCGGCTCCGCCTCGCCGCGCATCGTCGCCGAGCTCGCGGCCCGCCACCCGGACTCCAAGGTCCCCACGGACCCCGAGGCCCTGACCGACTACTTCACGTTCACGGACTTCGCGCACTTCATCGACGTCTACCTGTCGGTCGTCGACCTGGTCCGCACCCCCGAGGACGTCCGGCTGCTGACCTTCGAGGTCGCCCGGGACATGGCCCGGCAGAACATCCGGTACGCCGAGCTGACCATCACCCCGTACTCCTCCACCCGCCGCGGGATCGACGAGCGCGCCTTCATGGCGGCCATCGAGGACGCCCGCAAGTCGGCCGAGGCCGAGTTCGGCACGATCCTGCGCTGGTGCTTCGACATCCCCGGCGAGGCCGGCCTCGTCTCGGCCGAGGAGACCGTGCGGCTCGCCACGACCGACGGGATCCGCCCCGAGGGCCTGGTCTCCTTCGGTCTCGGCGGCCCCGAGGTCGGGGTCCCGCGCCCGCAGTTCAAGCCGTACTTCGACCTGGCGCGCGCCGCCGGTCTGCGCTCCGTCCCGCACGCGGGCGAGACGACCGGCCCGGAGACGATCTGGGACGCGATCAACGACCTGGGCGCCGAGCGCATCGGCCACGGCACCAGCTCGGTCCGGGACCCGGCGCTCCTGGCCCATCTGGCGGAGCAGCGCATCGCCCTGGAGGTCTGCCCGACCTCCAACATCGCCACGCGGGCCGTCGCCACGCTCGACGAGCACCCGATCCGGCAGATGGTGGACGCCGGGGTCCTCGTGACGGTCAACAGCGACGACCCGCCGATGTTCGGCACGGACCTCAACAACGAGTACGCGGTCGCCGCCCGGCTCCTCGGCCTCGACGAGCGCGGTGTCGCCGCCCTCGCGAAGAACGCGGTGGAGGCCTCCTTCCTCGACGCGGCCGGCAAGGCGCGGATCGCCGCCGAGATCGACACGTACACGGACGGCTGGCTGGCTCGCTGACGGCGGTGAGAATGGGGCCATGCGCCCTGTCACTGTCGTAGGTCATCGCGGCGACCCGTACCGCGTCCGTGAGAACACGCTCTCCTCGATCGCCTCGGCGATCGAGCGGGGGGCGGACGCGGTCGAGGTCGACGTCCGGCTCACGAAGGACGGCGTGCCCGTCCTCCTCCACGACGACACCCTCAAGCGGCTGTGGGGCCACGACCGGCCGCTGTCCCGGCTCTCGTACGAGCAGTTGCGCGAGCTGACGTACGACGGCGTGCCGACCCTGCGCGAGGCGCTGATCACCGCGGGGGCGCACCGGCTGATGCTGGACCTGCCCGGCGGGAACGAGGACTCGGTCCGCAAGATCGTCGGCACGGTCCGGGAGTGCGGCGCCGGGGAGCGCGTGTACTACTGCGCGGGGTCCGTGGCCATGCTCCAGGTGCGGGCCGCCGACCCGGCCGCAGAGATCGCCCTGACCTGGACGTCGCTCGCCCCGCCCCGGCGGGTGCTGCTCGACGCGGTGCGGCCGAAGTGGCTCAACTACCGCTTCGGTCTGGTGAGTCGGGAGCTGACGGAGCGGGTGCACCGGGACGGTCTGCTCGTCTCGGCCTGGACGGCGGACACCACCCGCACCATGCGTAAGCTGATCTTCAACGGGGTCGACTCGATCACCACGAACCGGGTCGACGCACTCGCCGCCGTCCTGCGAAAGGCTCGCGCATGAACGACCGCATCCGCACCGACATCGCCCACAACGCCCGCGTGTGGAACTACTGGCTGGGCGGCAAGGACAACTACCCGGTGGACCGTGCGGTCGGCGACCAGGTCACCGCCTTCTACCCGAGCATCGGCGAAGTGGCCCGCGCGGACCGGGCGTTCCTCGGCCGGGCGGTGACGCATCTGGCCGCCGACGCGGGCGTGCGCCAGTTCCTCGACATCGGTACGGGCCTGCCGACCGCGGACAACACCCACGAGGTCGCGCAGCGGGTCGCCGCCGACTCGCGGATCGTCTACGTCGACAACGACCCGATCGTCCTCACCCACGCCCGGGCGCTCCTGACCAGCGCGCCGGAGGGGGTCACCGAGTACGTCGACGCGGACGCGCAGGACCCGGAGAAGATCCTGGCGGCCGCGGGCGCGACGCTCGACCTGTCCCGCCCGGTCGCGGTGCTGATGCTCGGCATCCTCAACTTCGTCCTGGACACCGGCGAGGCCCGGTCGATCGTGCGGACCCTGATGGACGCCGTCCCCTCCGGCAGCTACCTGGTCCTGACCCACCCGACGCTGGAGCCGGAGCTCGGCGGCGAGGGCAACAAGGCCGCCATGGCGTTCTGGAACGAGAACGCGACCCCGCCGATCACCGCCCGCAGCCGGGCCGAGTTCGCCTCCTTCCTCGACGGGCTCGACCTGCTGGAGCCGGGCATCGTGTCCTGCGGGCGCTGGCGCTCCGAAGAGGCCGCCGTGGTCGCGCAGTTCGGCGCGGTGGGCCGCAAGCCGTAATGGCGGGGCGGGGGGAGATACCGGGGGCGGTACGCGGCGGCTGGGAGCGGGCGCGGCGCTGGGGCGCGGCGAACCCGTGGGCGGTGGACATCGGGATCGCGCTCCTCGTGCAGGCGGCGATGACGATGCCGTTCGTGGTGCCGCGCGGGCCCGAGCTGGAGCCGGCGACCTGGCCGGCGTACGGCCTGACGACGCTCACCGTGCTGCCGCTGGTCTGGCGGCGGCGCGCCCCGCTCGCCGTCCTTCTCGCGATCCTCGCGGCGAGCGCCCTGTACAGGGTGGCCGTCGAGGGGCCGGGGCAGCCGCTGCCGTACACCGGGCTCGTCTCCGTCTACACCATCGCCGCGCTGTCCCCGCCGTGGAAGCGGCTGACGACGGCGGCCCTGATGGTGGTCGCGGTGCCGGGCTCGGTGTGGCTCAACACCCAGTCGGCGCGGGAACTGACCTTCTCCCTCTTCGTGTTCGGCGCGGCGTACGTCTTCGGCCGGCTCCAGGACGCGCGGCAGCGGGAGCACCGGATCGAGGCCGAGCGGGCCGCCGCCCGCGAACGGGCCCGGATCGCGCGGGAGATGCACGACATCCTGTCGCACGCGGTGAGCCTGATGGTCGTGCAGGCGGAGGCGGGGCCGGTGGCGGTACGGGCGGCCCCGGAGCGCGCGGAAGCCGCCTTCGAGGCGATCTCGGCGACCGGCCGCGACGCGATGGCCCAACTACGTCAGATGCTCGGGGTGTTGCGCGAGGGCTCCGAGAGCGGCTCCGCCCCGCGCGAGCCGCAGCCCGACCTGTCGGGCATCCCGGAGCTGGTCGAGCGGGTCCGGGCCAGCGGCCTGACCGTCACCTACGCGACGGAGGGCGGGGTCCGTGCCCTGCCCCCGGCGACCGGCGCGAGTGCCTACCGGATCGTCCAGGAGGCCTTGACGAACGTGGTCAAGCACGCGCGCGCCCGCACGGCCGAGGTCCGACTGGCTCACGCGGAGGGCGTGTTGCGCGTGACGGTGACGGACGACGGGCGTGGCCCGCAGGCGGGCGTCGGCGGCCACGGCCTGGTCGGCATCCGGGAGCGGGCGGCCGCCCACGGCGGTACGGCGGCGCTGGGTCCGGGCCCCGGCGGCCGGGGCTTCGAGGTGCGGGTCCTGCTCCCCGTACCGTCCGAGGAGGGGGTGGGGGCATGACGATCCGGGTGGTGGTCGCCGACGACCAGGAGCTGGTCCGCAGCGGCTTCGCGATGATCCTGGACGCGCAGCCGGACATCGAGGTGGTCGCGGAGGCCGGGGACGGCACGGAGGCGGTCGAGGCGGTGCGGCGGCTCGCGCCCGACGTGGCGCTGCTCGACATCCGGATGCCCCGGACGGACGGCATCGAGGCCTGCCGGACGATCAGCGCGGAGTCGAGCTGCCGGACGGTGATCCTGACGACCTTCGACACCGACGCGTACGTGTACGAGGCGCTGCACGCGGGGGCGAGCGGTTTCCTCCTCAAGGACGTGCGCAGGGACGACCTGGTGCACGCGGTCCGGGTCGTGGCGGCGGGCGAGTCGCTGCTCGCCCCGTCCGTGGCCCGGCGTCTCGTGGAGCAGTACACGGCGGGCGGCCCCCGCAGGACGGCCCCGGACCCGCGGCTCGACGTCCTGACCGGCCGGGAGCGGGAGACGCTGTTGCTGCTCGCGCGCGGCCTGTCGAACGCGGAGATCGCGGCGGAGCTGGTGGTGAGCGACCACACGGTGAAGACCCATGTGGGGAACGTGCTGGCGAAGCTGGGGCTGCGCGACCGGATCCAGGCGGTGATCTGCGCGTACGAGACGGGCCTGGTCGAGGCGGGTGCTCCCCCGCCCGGGGGAGGCACGGGCCCCGGCTCCTCCCCCGCGTCGGCGAGGGACTGACCCCGCAAGACCGCCGGTGCGGGCGATCCGTGGATCGCCGCTGGTCAGCAGGATGGAGCCATCGAGAACAACGGCTCACACCACGGGAGTTGACCATGAAGAAGTCCACCCGCACGCTGCTCGCCGCCGCCCTGGTCCTGGGAGTGGCGGCGGGACCGGCGGTCGTCCCCGCCGTCGCGGCGGCGCCGCCGGCGGCAGCCGCCTCGCAGGCCTCGTCGCCCGACCTGTCGGCGGTGATCGCGGGCCTCCCCCGCGCCGACGCGACGGCCGCACTGGTCCGGGTCGGCGGCACCGAGGGTTCCTGGCAGGGGAGTTCGGGTGTCCACGACCTGGAGAGCGGCTCCCCGGCGGACCCGGCGGCCCGCTTCCGGGCCGGTTCGGTGACGAAGGTGTTCACGGCGGCGACCGTCCTCCAGCTCGCCGCCGAGGGCCGGATCGACCTGGACCGGCCGGCCCGCTCGTACCTCCCGGACCTGATCCCCGGCCGGTACGCCAGGGTGACCGTCCGCCAGCTCCTGAACCACACCCACGGCATCCCGGCCCCCGACTTCCCGGGCGACACGGTCGAGGAGTGGTACGCGAACCGCTTCGTCGTCCACACCCCGGAGGCGATGGTCCGCTCGGCGACGGCGAAGCCGCGCGAGTTCCGTCCGGGCACCCGGCAGCACTACCTCAACATCGGGTACACGATCGCCGGCCTGCTCGTGGAGCGGGTCACGGGCGACACGTACGAGCGGCAGGTGGAGCGCCGGATCCTGCGCCCGCTCGGCCTCCGGGACACGTACTTCCCCGGCGAGGCGGCCGAGATCACCGGCCCGTACAACCACGGCTACCAGACGATGCGGCTCGACGACGGCACGACCGGCCTGCGGGACGTCTCCGTGTGGGGCACGACGGACGGCTGGGCCGCCGGCGACATCGTCTCGACCACCGCCGACCTGGAGCGCTTCACCCGCGTCCTGTTCAAGGGCGGCGTGGTCCGCGGCCCGCTCCTGGAGGAGATGTTCACCCTGCCGAAGGTCCCGGACCTGAAGTCGGGCGACCCGGCCGCGTACTCCGCCGGCCTGTCGATGAAGAAGCTCGGCGGCCGCGAGGTCTGGGGCAAGACGGGCGGCCGCTGGGGCTACAACAGTGCGATCGCCTCGACCCGCGACGGCGCCCGCACCCTCGTCTACAGCGTCAACTCCACCGACGCCAAGGGCCAGGACATGAACCCGACGGCCCTCGGCCTGATGGTGGCGGCGTACGGCCTGCCGGACTGAACCCCGCGTGCACGGCGCTCACCACGCGTCCCAGTGGAGGACCTCCTCGCGCGGGATCCGCCGGGCGGGCCGGAAGTCGGTGCCGACCGTGTACGCGACGGGGATGAAGGCGGCCTGCATCACGTGCGCGTACGGGATGCCGAGGAAGCTCGCGAACTCCCGCTCCATCGGCAGGTTCCCCGTCGTCCACACCGTGCCGAGCCCGCGCTCGCGGGCGGCCAGCATGAAGCTCCAGGCGGCGGGCAGGATCGACCCCCAGGTGCCGGCCTGATGGGTGACGGTGGCGCCTTCCGTGCGGCCTTCGACGCAGGGGATGACGTACGCGGGCACCTCGTGCAGGTGCCGGTGCAGATGCCCGACGCCGGAGTAGACCCGGTCCATCACACCGGGCGCGACCTCCGCCCGGCGCACGTCCCGGTCGGGCAGCGGCTGGTGGGCGCCGGGTGCGGTGAGGGCGGCCCGCCACAGATCGGCGAGGACGGCCCGGCGGGCCGGGTCGGTGACGATCACGAAGTGCCAGCGCTGCCGGTTGCGGCCGGTGGGCGCCTGGACGGCGAGGTCCACGCACTCCTCCAGCAGCGCGCGGGGCACGGGCCGGGTGAGGTCGAGGCGGTGGCGGACGGCCCGGGTGGTGGAGAGCAGGGTGTCGGAAGCGAGACCGAGGTTCATGCGTTGAGCCTCGTACGGGCCGGGCGGGGGCGGGAAGTCCGGGCTTCCACTGAGTGAAAGGCACGGTCGGGGACATGGGCGAGAGTGTGGCGGGGCGGCTCTTCTCGGTGCTGGACGCCTTCGACGGCGCGCCGGGCGGCCCGGTGGCGCTGCGGCTCACCGACATCGCGGCGCGGACGGGGCTCCCGGCACCGACGGCCCTGCGCATGGTGCGGGAGCTGGTGGCCTGGGGCGGTCTGGAGCGGGGCGCGGACGGCACGTACCGGCTGGGTCTGCGGCTGCGGGCACTGGGCGCGGCGGCGCCCTGCCCGCGCGGGCTCCTCGACGCGGCGCTGCCCGCGCTGCGGGCGTTGGGCGCCAGGACGGGCGGCCACGCGGACGTGGCGGTCCTCTGCGGCCCGACGGCCGACAGCGCCACGGCCGACAGCCCGACGGCCGGCGGTGTGCTGTGCCTGGTGAGCGGGGAGCAGCTGCCGGGTCATGCGACGGCGTACGGGAAGACCCTGCTCACCGCTCCCCCGGCGGACCTGCCCCGTCTCACCCGCCACACGGTGGTCTCCAGGGGCGTCCTGGCCGCCCAACTGGCCCGGATCCGCGCGGAGGGCCTCGCGGTCTGCGCCGAGGAGCACCGCCTGGGCGAGATCACGGTGGCCGCCCCGGTGCGGGGCCCGGCCGGTCCGGTCGCCGCCCTCGGCGTGACCGTCACCGGCGGCGTACCCCTGGAGCGGGTGACGGCGGCGGTCCGGGAGGCCGCGGCGCGGGTGCGGCTCCCGGCGTCGGCGCCGTGACCGTCAGAGCCCCACGATCCCGTTCCACCTCTTCGCGAACTCCTGCCGCTCGTCGGCGCGGATGTCGCGGGCGATGGCGAGCCGGCCGCGCATGTCGGCGTCCGGGAAGATCAGCGGGTCCTCGGCGAGGGCGACCAGTTCCTCGTCGCCGGAGTCCGCGAGGACGGCCTGGGCGGCCGGGACCGGGCAGACGTAGTTGACCCAGGCGGCCAGTTCGGCGGCGACCTCGGGCTCGTAGTAGTAGTCGATCAGCTTCTCGGCGTTGGACTTGTGCTGGGCCCGGTTGGGGATCAGGAGGGACTCGGCCCACAGCTCGCCGCCCTCCTCGGGGACGACGAACTCGATGTCCGGGTTGTCGGCCTGGAGCTGGATGACGTCGCCGGAGTAGGCCTGGCAGGCGAGCACGTCGCCGGTGGACAGGTCCTTGATGTAGTCGTTGCCGGTGAAGCGGCGGATGTGCTTCTTCCGGACGAGCCCCTCGATCTGCTCGCAGAGGGCGTGGAAGTCGTCGCGGGTCCAGCGGGTGACGTCGACGCCGTTGCCCTGGAGGAGCAGCGACATGGACTCGTCGAGGCCGGAGAGCAGGGTGACCTTGCCGCGCAGGTCGTCGGCCCACAGCTCCTTGGTGGAGCGGAGTTCCCGGCCGAGCTTCTTGCGGTTGTACGCGATGCCGGTGATCCCGGACTGCCAGGGCACGCTGTGCAGCCGGCCCGCGTCGAAGGCGGGCGAGCGCAGCTGCGGGTTGAGGTGCTTCGCGACGTGGGGCTGGGCGGCGCGGTCCATCTCCTGGACCCAGCCGAGGCGGACGAAGCGGGCGGCCATCCAGTCGCTGACGACGATCAGGTCGCGGCCGGTCTCCTGGTGGTTCATCAGGGACGGGCCGATCTTGCCGAAGAACTCGTCGTTGTCGTTGATCTCCTCCGTGTAGCGGACGGAGATCCCGGTGCGCTCGCGGAAGGCGTTCAGCGTCGGGCGCTTCGCCGTGTCGTCGTCATCGGTGTCGATGTAGAGGGGCCAGTTGGCGAAGTCGAGCGTCCGGTCGCGCGCGGACAGGTCGCGGCCGGCCCGGTCGCTCTCGTCGACGTAGGCGGCGGGGACCCCGCACCCGGCGAGCGCCGCGGCCGCTCCGACACCGCCGATCCCGCGCAGCAGGGACCTGCGGGACATGCTCTTCCTGGCTATCGCTCTCACCGCCCCAGCATCCCCACCGGGTGCCACCTGCGGCAATGGACGGTCCGTCCAGCGACGGACCGCGGCCCCGACACCCTGTCGACCAGGGTGCCGGGGCCGCGGGTTCGCGTGCCGGCTGGGATCAGCCCAGGGAGGTCATGACGTGCTTGATGCGCGTGTAGTCCTCGAAGCCGTACGCGGAGAGGTCCTTGCCGTAGCCGGACTTCTTGTAGCCGCCGTGGGGCATCTCGGCGACGAGCGGGATGTGGGTGTTGATCCACACGCAGCCGAAGTCGAGGGCCTTGGACATGCGCATGGCGCGCGCGTGGTCCTTGGTCCAGACGGAGGAGGCGAGGGCGTACTCGACGTCGTTGGCGTACGCGAGGGCCTGGGCCTCGTCCGTGAAGGACTGGACGGTGATGACCGGGCCGAAGACCTCGTTCTGGACGATCTCGTCGTCCTGCTTGAGGCCGGAGACGACGGTCGGGGCGTAGAAGTAGCCCTTGTCGCCGACGCGGTGACCGCCGGCCTCGACCTTGGCGTGGGCCGGGAGGCGCTCGATGAAGCCGGAGACCTGCTTCAGCTGGTTGGCGTTGTTGAGCGGGCCGTAGAGCACGTCCTCGTCGTCCGGCTGGCCGGTCTTCGTCTCGGCGGCGGCCTTGGCGAGGGCGGCGACGAACTCGTCGTGGATCGACTCGTGGACGAGGACGCGGGTGGCGGCCGTACAGTCCTGGCCGGCGTTGAAGAAGCCCGCGACCGAGATGTCGCCGACGGCCGATTCGATGTCGGTGTCCTCGAAGACGACGACCGGCGCCTTGCCGCCCAGCTCCAGGTGGACGCGCTTGACGTCCTTGGCGGCCGACTCGGCGACCTGCATGCCGGCGCGGACCGAGCCGGTGATGGAGGCCATCGCCGGGGTGGGGTGCTCGACCATGGTCCGGCCGGTCTCGCGGTCGCCGCAGATGACGTTGAAGACGCCCTTGGGGACGATCTGCCCGATGATCTCGGCCATCAGGAGCGTCGACGCGGGGGTCGTGTCCGAGGGCTTGAGGACGACGGTGTTACCCGCGGCGAGCGCCGGGGCGAACTTCCACACGGCCATCATCATCGGGTAGTTCCACGGCGCGACCTGGGCGCAGACGCCCACGGGCTCGCGGCGGATGATCGAGGTCATGCCCTCCATGTACTCGCCGGCCGAACGGCCCTCGAGCATGCGGGCGGCGCCGGCGAAGAAGCGGATCTGGTCCACCATCGGCGGCACCTCCTCGCTCCCGACGAGGGCGGTCGGCTTGCCGGTGTTCTCGACCTCGGCGGCGATGAGGTCCTCGGCGCGCTCCTCGAAGGCGTCGGCGATCTTGAGGAGTACCTTCTGGCGGTCGGCCGGGGTGCTGTCGCGCCAAGCGGGGAAGGCGGCCGAGGCGGCCTCCATGGCGGCGTCGACGTCGGCCTGGCCGGAGAGCGGGGAGGTGGCGTACACCTCGCCGGTGGCCGGGTTGACCACCTCGATGGTGCGGCCGTCGGCCGCATCCCGGAACTCCCCGTTGATGTAGTTACGCAGCCGGCGCAGCTCGGTGGTCACTTGCCACCCCTCCTGTCACGTTCTGTCTTCGCACGTCCTTGTGCGGTGTCCCGATGGGCGAGACACCTCAGCCTAGTCGCTCGACTGACGCTTTCAACAGCCCCGACCCTCGCCAACTTCGGATTCGGTGAGATCTAGACCCGATCACAACGAATTTCATCAGTTCGGGCTTGCACGACGGACAATCTCGGTGCACAGTGAAGCCGTGGCCAGTCGAAGCACAGACTCCAGAACCGGAACCGGTTCGTCCCCGACGATCGATGCCGTCTCCCTGGCAATCATCGAACAGCTCCAGCAGGACGGTCGCCGTCCCTACGCGGCGATAGGCAAGGCCGTCGGCCTCTCCGAAGCCGCGGTACGCCAACGCGTGCAGAAGCTGCTCGACCAGGGCGTCATGCAGATCGTCGCCGTCACCGACCCGCTCACCGTGGGATTCCGGCGCCAGGCGATGGTCGGCATCAACGTCGAGGGTGACCTCGATCCGGTTGCGGAGGCACTGACGGCCATGGCCGAATGCGAGTACGTGGTGATGACCGCGGGCTCCTTCGACCTCATGGTGGAGGTCGTCTGCGAGGACGACGACCACCTGCTGGACGTCATCAACAAGCGGATCCGCACCCTCCCCGGCGTGCGCTCCACCGAGAGCTTCGTCTACCTCAAGCTCAAGAAGCAGACCTATATGTGGGGAACTCGATAATCGTGACCCAGGACCTGTCCAAGACCGCGTACGACCACCTGTGGATGCACTTCACCCGCATGTCGTCGTACGAGAACTCGCCCGTTCCCACCATCGTGCGTGGTGAGGGCACCTACATCTTCGACGACAAGGGCAAGCGCTACCTCGACGGTCTCGCGGGTCTGTTCGTCGTCAACGCCGGACACGGCCGCGAGGAACTGGCCGAGGTCGCGTACAAGCAGGCCAAGGAGCTCGCGTTCTTCCCCGTGTGGTCGTACGCGCACCCCAAGGCCGTCGAGCTCGCCGAGCGTCTGGCCGACTACGCCCCGGGCGACCTGAACAAGGTCTTCTTCACCACCGGTGGCGGCGAGGCCGTCGAGACCGCGTGGAAGCTCGCCAAGCAGTACTTCAAGCTGCAGGGCAAGCACACCAAGTACAAGGTCATCTCGCGTGCGGTCGCCTACCACGGCACCCCGCAGGGCGCCCTGTCCATCACGGGCCTGCCGGCCCTGAAGGCCCCCTTCGAGCCGCTGGTCCCCGGCGCTCACAAGGTGCCGAACACCAACATCTACCGCGCGCCGATCCACGGCGACGACCCCGAGGCCTTCGGCCGCTGGGCCGCCGACCAGATCGAGCAGCAGATCCTCTTCGAGGGCGCCGACACCGTCGCGGCCGTCTTCCTGGAGCCCGTGCAGAACGCCGGTGGCTGCTTCCCGCCGCCGCCCGGCTACTTCCAGCGCGTCCGCGAGATCTGCGACCAGTACGACGTGCTGCTCGTCTCCGACGAGACGATCTGCGCCTTCGGCCGCCTCGGCACGATGTTCGCCTGTGACAAGTTCGGCTACGTCCCGGACATGATCACCTGCGCCAAGGGCATGACCTCGGGCTACTCCCCGATCGGCGCCTGCATCGTCTCGGACCGCATCGCGGAGCCGTTCTACAAGGGCGACAACACCTTCCTCCACGGCTACACCTTCGGTGGCCACCCGGTGTCGTCGGCGGTCGCGATCGCCAACCTCGACATCTTCGACAAGGAAGGCCTGAACCAGCACGTGCTGGACCAGGAGGGCAACTTCTTCAACACCCTGAAGAAGCTGCACGACCTGCCGATCGTCGGCGACGTCCGCGGCAACGGCTTCTTCTACGGCATCGAGCTCGTGAAGGACAAGGTCACCAAGGAGTCCTTCACGGACGAGGAGACGGAGCGCGTGCTCTACGGCTTCCTCTCCAAGGCGCTCTTCGAGAACGGCCTGTACTGCCGGGCCGACGACCGTGGCGACCCGGTCATCCAGCTGGCCCCGCCGCTCATCGCCGACCAGGGCACCTTCGACGAGATCGAAGGCATCCTGCGGTCGGTGCTGACGGAGGCGTGGACGAAGCTCTGACGGCTCCGCTCCTCACCTCCCCGCGAGGCACAGGACCTCACGCCGCCCTCACGGCGTGACAACGGCCCGGGCATGCCGCCATCCGAGTGGATGGTGACATGCCCGGGCCGCGTGCTGTCCGTACAAACCGATCTGAATCCTTACGGTGCATCCCTGGCCGCCTTCCGGGTCGCTCCCCCGGCCGCCCCCTGATTTCCCACGGCGCCAGTGACCGAAAGGCCCGTCTCTTCGTTCCCCCGGACGGGGGAACACAGATCGGACGACATCGAGGTGTACGCGATGGCCCCACCGGACAACGACGTGCTCTGGGCGCGTTCCCTGCACTGCGCCCTGGGCGGTTCGGACGCCCTCAGCGGCGTCTCCCTCGGCGTCCGCGAGGGCGAGATCCTCGCCCTCGTCGGCCCGCGCGGCAGCGGCAAGACCACCCTCATGCGCTGCCTGTCCGGCCAGCTCGTCGCCCAGCAGGGCGAGGTCTGGTTCAACAGCAGCCCCGTGCACACCCTGGGCCAGGCCCAGCGCGAGCGGCTCCGCCGCGACCGCTTCGGCTGGATCGACCCCGAGCCCGGCCTCGTCCCCGAACTCACCGGCTGGGAGAACGTCGCCCTGCCGCTGCTGCTCCGCGGCGCCTCCCACCGGGCCGCGAAGACCGCCGCCGTCGAATGGCTGGAGCGCCTCGACATCGGCGTCTGCGCCCGCAGGCGCCCGCACGCGCTCACCCACTCCCAGCGCCAGCGGATCGCGATCGCCCGCGCCCTCGTCACCACCCCGTCGGTCCTCTTCGCCGACGAACCCACCGCCGCGCTGCACCGGGCCGACGGGGCGCAGGTCCTGCGCACCCTGACCGCCGCGGCCCGCTCGCACGGCATCACGGTGCTCCTCGCCACCCACGACGGCGAGGTGGCGGCGCTCGCCGACCGCACGGTCGCCCTCCTCGACGGCCGCCGGGTCGGCACCGTCCCTCCGGCGTCAGGGGCGGAGGGCGTCACCGCGTGCTCGCTCTCCGTCTAGCCCGCGGGACCCACCCCCTCGTCCTGACGCGGCGGCTCCTCGTCGCCGCCGCGGCCGCGGGGGTGGGGTTCCTGCTGCTCTGCACCCTCGGGTACGCCGTCGGGCACCCGGCCCAGTCCTCGGCCTCCGTCCTGCGCCTGCTGTGGTGCGCCCTGCCGCTCGCCGCCACGGTCCAGTTCGCCGTGGCCGTGGCCCGCACCGACCCCAGCACCCGGCCGCGCCCCGGACTCTCGGCCGTCGGACTCGGCCCGGTCCGGCTCACCGCCGTCGCGGCGGCGTCGACGGCCGTCGCCTGCACGCTCGGCTCGATGGTCGCGCTCCTCTTCTACCTGCACCTGCGCGGCGACATCACGGGCCTCCCCTTCGACGGGGCGGCGGCCGAGCTCCTCGCCGCCGACCAGCCGATGCCGCTCGCCGCCGCCCTCACCCTCCTCGCGATCCTGCCGGTCGTCGCCGCCACGGCCGCGGGCCTCGCGCTCCGCCCGCGCTCCGCGCCCGCGGAACCGGAGGGCGTCGAGAAGTCCGTGCCGTCCGGACTGCCGTGGGGCGTCGCCCTGGTCGCCATCGGCCTGGCCATCGAGACGTACGCGGGCCGCAGCGGCGCCGCGGACGGCCTCCCGCTGCCGGGCCGCTTCGACGGCAGCCCGGCAGGCGTCCTGGCCGGCTGGGTGCTCACCGCCTTCGGCCTCGCGCTCGCGGGCCCCGGACTAACGTACGGCTGCGGCCGGCTCCTCCAGGCCGTCCGGCCGGGCGCCACCCGGCTGCTCGCCGGCCGCGTCCTGATGGACGAGTCCCGCCGTATCGGCCGCCCCCTCGGAGTGGTCTCCGCCGTGCTCTCCGGGACGCTCGCGGCGGCCGCGCTGTACGCGTCGGGCACCGGACCGGCCGCCTTCGGGCCGCTCACCGGTCTCGGCGCGGCCCTGGTCATGGCCTGCACCACGGCCACGCTCCTCACGGCGGCGCTGGAGTCCAAGCAGTGCCGCGCCCACACCACCGAGGCGCTCCTCCGCCTCGGCGCCCCGCCGACGGTCCTGCGCACGGCGGCCCTCATGCGGGCGGGCGCGCTCGTCGCCGTCTTCCTGCCGCTGACCTGGTTCGTGGCGGAGCTGGCGGCGCTCCCCCTGACGGGCTGACGGGCTGACGGGCCGGCAGGCCGACGGGCGGCCCGCGCGCCCGATCGGCGGGCGGCCCCTATCGTGGGCCCATGGCGACGCCTCCTCCTGCACACCGGCCGCCCGGTCCGCGCGGGCGCGGGCACGAGATCCACACGCTCGAAGAGTTCGACGCGGCCATGGCCCTGCCCGGCGCGCTCGCCGGGCTCCGCGTCCAGTCCGTCGACCTGACCGACCGCGGCTTCGCCCTGCTCTCCGCCTCCGCGGCCGGCGCCGTCTTCCTCGGCTGCCCCATGGAGCCGGAGGCGGCGGCGAAGGTGCGCGCCGACGGGGCGCTCGTCTTCCCGCCCGTACCCGACCTGCCGTTCGACCCGTACCGTTCGGGGCTCTACTCCCCCGAGGAGCTCTACGACGGCATCACCGCCGCCGGATACGCGTCGACGCCGGACGCCCTCGCGTACGCCTGGTTCGGGCGGACCCGGGCCGACGGCGACATCTTCTCCTCGATGCTCCGCTCGCTCCACGACGACGCCGTCTCCGACGCCCTCGACGAACTCCTCGAAGGGGCCCGGGTCGTCGGCGTGATGGGCGGGCACGCGATGGGCCGGGGCACGGAGGCGTACGCGGGCGCCGCCCGGCTCGGCAGGTCGCTGGCCCGCGCCGGCCTGACCGTGGCGACCGGCGGCGGACCGGGCGCCATGGAGGCGGCGAACCTCGGCGCGTACCTGGCCCCGTTCCCCGACGAGACCCTGCCCGAGGCCCTCTCCCTCCTCTCCGCCGCCCCGTCGTTCACCCCCTCCGTGACGGAGTGGTCCCGCGCCGCCTTCGCGGTGCGGGACCGGTGGCCGCGCGGCGGCGACTCGGTCGGCATCCCCACCTGGTTCTACGGCCACGAGCCGCCGAACGCCTTCGCCGGCCACATCGCCAAGTACTTCGCCAACGCCCTCCGCGAGGACGGCCTCCTCGCCCGCTCCACGGCGGGCGTCGTCTTCCTGCCGGGCGCGGCGGGCACGGTCCAGGAGATCTTCACGAACGCCACCCCGAACTACTACGGCTCCCTGGGCGCCCCCGCCCCCATGGTCCTGGTCGACCGCGCCCACTGGACCGAACGCCTCCCGGCCTGGCCCCTCCTGGAAGCCCTCGCCGCCGGCCGCCCGATGGCGCCCCGGATCGCCCTCGTCGACTCGATCGACGAGGCCCCGGAGGCACTGGAACGACTCGCGAAGGCGTAGGCGCGCCTCCGCCGCACGGCGGGAAGAGCTCCGCCGCGTGGCGGAGCCCGACCCGACTGCCGACGGACGCGCCCGATGGCCTCCCGCCGGAAGGCTCGGGGCATGACACCGAAGACACTCCTGGCCCGCTGGCCGTCGTGGGCCGGTTCCGCCGCGCTCACCTGGTCGCTGCTGTACGCGGCGGGCGCCGCCCTGGCCGCCCTCACCGGACCCTCGCTCGGGTACGCGATCCTGGGCAAGGGGACCGGCACGGGCGCCCAGGCGGCGTGCACCGTCTGCTGAGCCGTGTCCTGGCCGGGCGCGCCCAGGCCCCCGTACTCCGGGTCAGTCGCCCAGCACCACGACGTCCTCGACCGCGAAGCCCACGTCCACCCGGGCCCCTTCCTCCGGCGCCTCGCTCAGCGGGAACTCCGCCTCCAGCGGCGGCCCGTCCGCCGGCCGGAGCCGTACCGCGACGCGGTCGCCGCGGAAGGTCCGCGACTCGACGGTCCACTCCGGGGACGCCGGTGACACCGACGGTGTCGCCGGGAGGAGCCGCACCCCGCCCGGCCGGACGAGGAGCCGACGCTCCCCCTGCGGCGAGCCCTCCGGCACCGGGACCTTCCCCCACGCGGTCTCCGCGGCCGTGCCGGCGACCCGCGCCGCCACCACGTTGTCGAAGCCGAGGAAACGGGCCACGAACTCCGAGGCCGGCCGCGACCACACCTCGACGGGCGCGCCCGACTGGGCGATCCGCCCGTCCCGCATCACCACGACCCGGTCGGCGAGCGCGAAGGCCTCGCCCTGGTCGTGGGTGACGGCCAGAACGGTCGTCCCGAGCCGCCCGAAGAGCTGCCGCAGCTCGACGACGAGCCGTTCCCGCAGCCCGCGGTCGAGCTGGCCGAGCGGCTCGTCCAGCATGAGGAGCCGGGGCCGCGGCGCCAGCGCCCTGGCCAGCGCCACCCGCTGCTGCTCGCCGCCGGAGAGCGCGGACACCGAGCGCCGCTCGGCCCCCGGCAGCCCGACGAGGTCGAGCAGTTCCCGTACTCGCTCCGCCTGTTCGGCCTTGGCCGCGCCCCGCATCCGCGGCCCGAAGGCGATGTTGCCGCCGACGTCCCGCTGCGGGAACAGCTGGTGGTCCTGGAACATCAGCCCGACGCCCCGCCGGTGCACCGGCACCCCCGCCTGGTCGGCGCCGCCGAGCAGCACCCGGCCGCCGTCCAGCGCCTGGAGCCCGGCGACGACCCGCAGCAGCGTCGACTTGCCGCTGCCGCTGGGGCCGAGCACGCACACGATCTCGTGCTCGGCGACCTCCAGGTCCACGGCGTCGAGCGCGGCCCGCTCCCCGAACCGTACGGTCGCCTCCTGGATCGAAAGCATCAGAACTCCCCGGAGGTCCGCTCGGTGCGCAGCCGTTCGAGCAGGAGCAGGGACACCGCGCACACCACCATCAGAATCGTCGAGAGGGCCATCGCCTGCCCGTAGTTGAGCTCGCCGGGCCGCCCGAGCAGCCGGGCCACCGCCACCGGCAGCGTCGGGCTGTCCGGCCGGGCGATGAAGACGGTCGCGCCGAACTCGCCCAGCGAGACGGCGAAGGCGAACCCGGCGGCGATCAGCAGAGCCCGCCGCACCAGCGGCAGGTCCACCTCCCGCCAGGCCCGCCACGGCGACGCGCCGAGGACGGCCGCCGCCTCCCGCAGCCGCTCGTCGACCGCCCGCAGCACCGGCAGCATCGTCCGTACGACGAAGGGGACGCCGACCAGGGCCTGTGCGAGCGGTACGAGGATCCAGCTGGCCCGCAGGTCGAACGGCGGCTCGTCGAGCGTGATGAGGAACCCGAAGCCAACGGTGACCGCCGAGACCCCGAGCGGCAGCATCAGCAGCGCGTCGAAACCCCGCACGAGCCGGCCTGCCCGCCGGGTGAGCGCCGCCGCCGCGAGCCCGCCGATCAGCACCGCGATGGCGGTGGCGGCCACCGCGTACCGCAGCGAGTTCCCGATCGCCTCCAGCGGCGGTACGAGGAAGGTGCCGGACTCGTCGAGCGAGCCGAGCGCCCGGTAGTAGCCGAGCCCGTAGCCGTGCGGCCCGGCGAAGGAGCGCTCCACGAGCACGCCGAGCGGCAGCAGGATCAGCAGCGCCACGGAGACGAGGACGCCCGCGAGCAGCGCCCACTGCCCGATCCCGCGCGGCCGGCGGGCGGTCGTCTCCGGCGGCACGAGCCGCAGCGCGGTCTCCCGCCTGCGAACCGTCCGGGCGTGCACGGCCAGGATCGCCCCGACCGCGGCGAACTGGACGAGCGTGAGGACGGCGGCCGTCCGCAGGTCGAGCAGCCGGGCGGTCTGCCGGTAGATCTCGGCTTCCAGGGTGGAGTACGCGTCCCCGCCGAGGATCTGCACGACACCGAAGGAGGTGAAGGTGAAGAGGAAGACCATCAGGGCGGCCGCCGACACCGCCGGCACGAGCGCGGGCAGGGTCACCGTCCGCCAGGCCGTCCACCGCGAGGCGCCGAGGACCCGCGCGGCCTCCTCCTGCCGCGGGTCGAGCTGCGACCAGAGGCCGCCGACGGTCCGGATGACGACCGCGTAGTTGAAGAAGACGTGCGCGAGGAGGATCGCCCACACGCTGGTGTCGAGCCGCAGCCCCCACAGCTCGTCCGTCAGACCGCCGCGGCCGACGACCGCCAGGAAGGCCGTGCCGACGAGGACGGTCGGCAGCACGAACGGCACCGTGACCACGGCCCGCAGCACGCCCTTGCCCGGGAAGTCGAAGCGCGCGAAGACGTACGCGCCGGGCAGCGCCACGAGCAGGGTGAGACCGGTGGAGGCCAGCGCCTGCCACACGGTGAAGCCGAGCACGTCGAGGACGTCCGGCCGGCTCAGCGTCTCGCCGATCCGGCCGAACCGCCAGACGCCGTCGGGCCGCAGCCCCCGGTCGACGATCGACACGACGGGCCAGGCGAAGAAGACCCCGAAGAACGCGACGGGCAGGGCCATCAGCCCCAGCCGCGTCGCGCTCCCCTTGAGGTCGCCCCGGCCCCGCACTACTTCAGGACGAGCGACGACCACTGCTGGATCCACGGGTCACGCTTCTCGGCGATCTTCTCGGGCGCCATGGTCTCCGGCTTGTCGACGACCACACCGTGCTTCGTGAAGAGCTCCGGCAGCGTCGCGTCCTCGGCGACCGGGTTGACGAACATCTGGAGCGGCATGTCGTCCTGGAACTTCTTCGAGATCAGGAAGTCGATCAGCGCCTTGCCGCCCTCGGGGTTCTTCGCCCCGTTCAGCAGGCCCGCGAACTCGATCTGCCGGAAGCAGGTGCCGGTGGACACCCCGGTCGGCGCCACCTTCGGCTGCGGCTCGCCGTACAGCACCTCGACCGGCGGGCTGGAGGCGTACGACACGACGAGCGGCCGGTCGCCCTTGGCCTGCTTGCCGCCGGCCGAACCGGAGAACTCCTGGTTGTAGGCGAGCTCCCAGCTGTCGACGGTCTTCACGCCGTTGGCCTTCAGCTTCGTCCAGTAGCCCTGCCAGCCTCCCCCAGAGGCTTCGCCCTGGGAGGTACCCCCATCGCCGTACTTCGCGGCCGTACCGAGGAGGAAGCCGAGGCCCGGGGAGGACCGCTCGGGGTTCTCGACGACGAGCAGGTCCTTGTACGCCGGCTTCGCCAGGTCGTCGAAGGTCTGCGGCGGCGCCAGCTTCTTGTCCGCGAAGTACTTCTTGTCGTAGTTGACGCAGATGTCACCGGAGTCGATCGGCGTGACCCGCTGCTCCTTGTCGAGGCGGTACGCGGCCGGGATCCGGTCCACGCCCTTCGCCTCGTACGGGACGAAGATCCCGTTGTCGAGAGCGCGGGAAAGCAGGGTGTTGTCCACACCGAAGAAGACGTCACCCTGCGGGGAGCCCTTGGTCAGGATCTCCTTGTTGACGGCCTCGCCCGCGTCGCCGGCCTTGAGGACCTTGACCGTGAAACCGGTCTGCTTCGTGAACTCCGCCAGCACCTCCTTGGAGGCGTTGAAGGAGTCGTGACTCACGAGGGTCACGGTCTTCGAGACGGGCTTGCCGGTCTTGCCCGCCTCTCCCTTGGCACCGGACTCGGTGCCGCAGGCGGCGAGGGTGGTGACACCCAGCGCCGCGACGAGCGCGACGGCGGCCATCTTCCTGGTGCTCATGGACGTGGTGGTGCTCACTGAGATTCCTCCTGGGTATGACCAGGAAGAGACGCGGCCCCGCCCGCGGCCGGCGGAACCGGACGCGGGCAGGGCGCAACAGCTTGAGTTAACGACCGAACTTCCTACCCAGAATGACCTGGGCAAGGTTCAGAGGGTCTGCGGTCTACGGTCACCGCACTCTCAGCGCTGTGGCGCTCCCCTGTCGGAATATGGAGATGTGTTCGAGCTCAGAGTACAAGGTCAGCGTTCGGAGGCCGCGAGCTGTCCACAGGCACCGTCGATCTCCTGGCCACGGGTGTCCCGGACGGTCACCGGAACGCCGTGGCGGGCGATGGCGTCGACGAACGCCCGCTCGTCCTCCGGACGGGACGCCGTCCACTTCGAACCGGGCGTCGGGTTCAGCGGGATCAGGTTGACGTGCACCCGCTTGTTCTTCAGCAGCCGGCCGAGGAGGTCACCGCGCCACGCCTGGTCGTTGATGTCGCGGATGAGCGCGTACTCGATGGAGACCCGGCGCCCCGACTTCTCCGCGTACTCCCAGGCGGCGTCGAGGACCTCGCGCACCTTCCAGCGCGTGTTCACCGGCACCAGGGTGTCGCGCAGCTCGTCGTCGGGAGCGTGCAGCGAGACCGCGAGGCGGCACTTGAAGCCCTCGTCGGCGAAGCGCTGCATCGCCGGCACGAGACCGACCGTGGACACGGTGATCCCGCGCTGCGAGAGCCCCAGGCCGTCCGGCTCGGGGTCCGTGAGCCGCCGGATCGCGCCGACGACCCGCTTGTAGTTCGCGAGCGGCTCGCCCATGCCCATGAACACGATGTTCGACAGGCGCGCCGGTCCCCCGGGCACCTCCCCGTCCCGCAGGGACCGCATGCCGTCCACGATCTGGTGCACGATCTCGGCGGTCGACAGGTTCCGGTCGAGCCCCGCCTGCCCGGTCGCGCAGAACGGGCAGTTCATGCCACAGCCGGCCTGCGAGGAGATGCACATCGTCACCCGGTCCGGGTAACGCATGAGCACCGACTCGACGAGCGTGCCGTCGTGCAGCCGCCACAGCGTCTTACGGGTCGTGTCGTCGTCGCACGAGATGTGCCGCACCACGGACATCAGGTCGGGCAGCAGCTCCCCGGCCAGCTTCTCCCGCGAGGCCGCCGGGATGTCGGTCCACTGCGCCGGGTCGTGCGCGTACCGCGCGAAGTAGTGCTGGGACAGCTGCTTGGCACGGAACGGCTTCTCGCCGATCGCGGCGACCGCTTCCTTCCGCTCGGCGGGCGACAGGTCGGCCAGGTGCCGCGGCGGCTTCTTGGCTCCCTTGGGGGCGATGAAAGTGAGTTCTCCGGGCACTGGACGGGCCACGATCGGGTGTCTCCTCAGACGGCACGAGGTCCGGACAGCCCCGCGTCGGCGGGAAGCGCGGCATGACGATGCCGAAGCCAGGAGACCTCACTGGAGCGCCCTCACGGTGGCGAGGACGACGGAAGGGCCCGCGGCGCACGCGCCACGAGCCCTTCCAGAGTACCCGCTGTCCGTCAACACCTTCCGACGGAAGAAACCGACCGGCCGGTCAGCTCGTCCCGACGAACAACGCCAGCAGCAACCACACCACCGGCGCCGTCGGCAGCAACGAGTCAAGCCGGTCCATGATGCCGCCGTGTCCCGGGAGCAGCGTGCCCATGTCCTTGATGCCGAGATCACGCTTGATCATCGACTCGCCGAGGTCACCGAGCGTCGCACTCGCCGCCACCGCGAGACCGAGCAGCAGACCCTGCCACCAGGACCCGTCGTCGATCATGAACTCCATGCACAGCGCGCCCGCCGCCATCGCGAAGGCCACCGCGCCGACGAGACCCTCGCGGGTCTTGCCGGGGCTGATCCTCGGCGCCAGCTTGTGCTTGCCGAAGCGCCAGCCGACCGCGTACGCCCCGGTGTCGCTGACCACCGTCAGGATCAGGAACGTCAGCACCCGCTGCGGACCGTCGTCCGCGGTGAGCAGCATCGCCACGAACGTCGCCAGGAACGGCACGTAGAACGCGGCGAACACACCCGCCGTGACGTCCTTCAGGTAGCCCTCGGGGGGCTCCGTCATCCGCCAGACGAGCACGGCCAGCGCCGTCAGCGCCATCGCCACCCAGGCGCCCTCGGGACCCCGGACGTAACCGGCGACGACCATCGCCGCTCCGCCGACCGCGAGCGGCACCAGCGGAGCCTTGATGGCCTTGCGCTCCTGGAGGCGGGAGGTGAGCTCCCACAGACCGACGACGACGGCGACCGCTATCACTCCGACGAACGCCGGCTTCCAGATGAACAGCGAGGCGACGATGACGGCGCCGAGACCGACCCCGACCCCTATGGCCGCGCCCAGGTCGCGCCCCGCGCTCTTCTTCTGCCGTGGCGCCGTCGGCGCGGGCGGCGGAGGCGGGGTGGGGCTGGACATGGGCTCCTGCGGGTGCTCGTGCGGCGTCTCGTCACGGAACAGGGGACCGCTCTGGTGAGCGGCCCCCCGGCCGTGACCGTCCTGGAATCCGCCGGCGGGAACGTCGGGCACGATGGGCATGGGCCGAGTCTGCGCCGCGTGATGCCGATCGTCTGCGGGACCCGCCGGGGCAGGCCCCTGGTGGGGTCCCCGGCGGCCGATGCCGCCCGGGGCCCCCCAGGAAGAGTCGTTCATCAGACCTCGAGCAGCTCGGCTTCCTTGTGCTTGAGCAGCTCGTCCACCTGCGCGACGTACTTCGCGGTGGTGTCGTCGAGCTCCTTCTCCGCGCGACGGCCGTCGTCCTCGCCGACCTCGCCGTCCTTGACGAGCTTGTCGATGGACTCCTTGGCCTTGCGGCGCACGGCGCGGATCGAGATCTTCGAGTCCTCGGCCTTGCCCTTGGCCACCTTGATGTACTCCCGGCGGCGCTCCTCGGTCAGCTCGGGGAACACCACCCGGATGATGTTGCCGTCGTTGCTCGGGTTGACGCCGAGGTCCGAGTCGCGGATCGCCTGCTCGATGTTGCGCAGCGCGCTCTTGTCGAACGGGGTCACCACGGCCATGCGCGGCTCCGGAACGGAGAACGACGCAAGCTGGTTGATGGGGGTGATGGCACCGTAGTAGTCCGCCACGATCTTGTTGAACATCGCCGGGTGCGCACGGCCGGTGCGGATCGCGGCGAAGTCCTCCTTGGCGACCACGACGGCCTTCTCCATCTTCTCCTCGGCCTCGAGGAGGGTCTCTTCGATCACCACATGCTCCTGCGTGTCGTCGCGTTGTGTCCTGCACGGTGGGTACGACCGGCAGGGCTCTGTCCATCCCCTTGCGGGGCGGTTCCCGGTTCGGGTGTCAGGCCCGGGTGCCCTGGTCGCTCACGAGCGTGCCGATCTTCTCACCCTTCACCGCGCGAGCGATATTGCCCTCGGTGAGCAGTTCGAAGACGAGGATCGGGAGCTTGTTGTCCCGGCACAGGGTGATGGCGGTGGCGTCGGCGACCTTGAGGTCGCGGGAGAGCACCTCGCCGTACTCCAGCGCGTCGAACTTGACCGCGTTGGGGTTGGCCTTCGGGTCGGAGTCGTAGACCCCGTCCACGCCGTTCTTGCCCATGAGCAGGGCCTCGGCGTCGATCTCCAGGGCACGCTGGGCCGCGGTGGTGTCGGTGGAGAAGTAGGGCATGCCCATGCCCGCGCCGAAGATGACCACGCGGCCCTTCTCCAGGTGGCGCACGGCGCGCAGCGGAATGTACGGCTCGGCGACCTGGCCCATGGTGATGGCGGTCTGGACGCGCGAGTCGATGCCCTCCTTCTCCAGGAAGTCCTGGAGGGCGAGGCAGTTCATCACGGTGCCGAGCATGCCCATGTAGTCGGAGCGGGCCCGGTCCATGCCGCGCTGCTGGAGCTCAGCGCCACGGAAGAAGTTGCCGCCGCCGATCACCACCGCGATCTCCGCGCCGTCGCGTACGACCGCCGCGATCTCACGCGCGATGGCGTGCACGACATTGGGGTCGACGCCCAGGCCCGTACCGCCGGAGAAGGCTTCTCCGGACAGCTTCAGCATGTAGCGGCCGGCCTTTTTGCCGTTGTTGTCGTCGCCCTGTACGGCGCCCTGGTTCATGGAGATCTCCTCGTGCACATACGAAGGAGGCCATTGCCTTGGGTCCTCGCGGTATCCCGTACGGCAATGGCCTCCTCGTCAGATCTGCGGTCGTCCTGCGCGGGGGCGGACGACTGCCTCAGACCCTACCGGGGTCCGGTGTCCGTCGCGTTCGCGGACGGACTCAGATGCCGACCTTGATGCGCGTGAAGCGCTTCAGGGTGACACCGGCCTCGTCCAGGACCTGCTGGACGGACTTCTTGTTGTCAAGGGCGTACGGCTGACCGAGCAGCGTCGCGTCCTTGAAGAAGCCGTTCACGCGACCCTCGACGATCTTCGGGAGCGCGGCCTCGGGCTTGCCCTCGGCGCGGGTGGTCTCCTCGGCGACGCGACGCTCGGTCTCGACGACCTCGGCCGGGACGTCCTCACGGGTGAGGTACTTCGGCGCGAAGGCGGCGATGTGCTGGGCGACACCCTTGGCGACGGCGGCGTCGGCCTTGTCGAACTCGACGAGGACACCGATCTGCGGCGGGAGGTCCGGCATCGTGCGGTGCATGTACGCGAAGACGAAGCCGTCGGCGTACTGCGCGAAGCGGTCCAGGACGATCTTCTCGCCGAGGTTGGCGTTGGCCTCGTCGACGAACGCCTGCACGGTCTTGCCGGCCTCGATCTCGGAGGCGAGCAGCGCGGCGATGTCGGCCGGGGCGGTGGCGGCGACGTGAGCGGCGAGCTGGTTGGCGACGGCCTGGAACTTGTCACCCTTGGCGACGAAGTCCGTCTCGCACTTCAGCTCGACGAGGACACCGGAGGTGTTGTCGTCGGCGATGAGGGAGACCACGGCGCCGTTCTCGGCGGAGCGGCCCTCGCGCTTGGCGACACCCTTCTGGCCCTTGATGCGCAGGGCCTCGACGGCCTTGTCGACGTTGCCGTCGGCCTCGTCGAGGGCCTTCTTGCAGTCCATCATGCCGGCGCCGGTGAGCTCGCGGAGCTTCTTGACGTCAGCGGCGGTGTAGTTCGCCATGAGTCTGTTTCTCTCTCGAAGTCTGAAAGATCGGGCGGGTCCACGGGTGGACGGCGGGGGCTTCGTGGGCCCCCGCCGTCACTACCCGAAGGTCCTGAAGGGTCAGGCCTGCTCGGCGTCCGTGGCCGGAGCCTCGGCGACGACCTCGGCCTCGGCGACGACCTCGGCGGCGTCGGCAGCCTCGGCGTCCGCGACCTTCTCGGTCTCGGCGGAGGTCTGGACCTCGGCGTCGTCGGCCTTCTTCTCACCCTCGAGCAGGTCGCGCTCCCACTCGGCGAGGGGCTCGCCGGCGGCCTTCTCGCCCGGCTTCGAGTCGCCGGTCGCGGCGCCGGAGCGGGCGATGAGGCCCTCGGCGACGGCGTCGGCGATCACGCGGGTGAGCAGGGTGACGGAGCGGATCGCGTCGTCGTTGCCCGGGATCTTGTAGTCGACCTCGTCGGGGTCACAGTTGGTGTCGAGGATCGCGACGACCGGGATCTTGAGCTTGCGCGCCTCGCCGACGGCGATGTGCTCCTTCTTGGTGTCCACGATCCAGACGGCGCTGGGCACCTTGGACATCTCGCGGATACCACCGAGGGTCTTCTCCAGCTTGGCCTTCTCGCGCGAGAGCACGAGAAGCTCCTTCTTGGTGAGACCGGAAGCGGCGACGTCCTCGAAGTCGATCTGCTCGAGCTCCTTGAGGCGCTGCAGACGCTTGTAGACGGTCGAGAAGTTGGTGAGCATGCCACCGAGCCAACGCTGGTTGACGTACGGCATGCCGACACGCGTCGCCTGCTCGGCGATGGCCTCCTGGGCCTGCTTCTTCGTACCGACGAACATGATGGAGCCGCCGTGGGCGACGGTCTCCTTGACGAACTCGTAGGCGCGGTCGATGTACGACAGCGACTGGAGCAGGTCGATGATGTAGATGCCGTTGCGCTCCGTGAAGATGAAGCGACGCATCTTCGGGTTCCAACGACGGGTCTGGTGACCGAAGTGGACGCCGCTTTCCAGCAGCTCCCGCATCGTGACGACGGCCATGGCCGTATCTCCTTGGGTTTCTCGGTTGTATTCCTGACGCCCCGGCGCGCCATGCCCACAAGGGACCGAAAGGCGCTGCCACGACCGGTGAGGGTTATGGCGGGGCGTGCGAAGTCGACCCGGTGACCCGAGTCGCCATAGGAAGTGTACGGGACCCTGGGAGCGACGGGTGACGGCACTGTCCACAACCGCCGAGTAGTCCACAGATACCGTCCCCGACCCCCGCGAACCGGTCACCCGGGGGAGCCTTCCCCCATGCACCTCATGACCCTGTTCCTGACCCTCGGCCTGCTGTGGCCGGTGGGCCCGCCCCCGCCCGAGATCCTGCGCGGCTGGCAGCCCCCGCCGGGCCCGTACGCCCGCGGTCACCGCGGCGTCGACCTGGCGGCCCCGCCCGACACCCCGGTGCTCGCCCCGGCCGCGGGCACGGTCACCTTCGCGGGCCCGGTCGGCGGCCGCGGGGTCCTCACCCTCACCCTCCCGGGCACGGGCACTCCCCCACTGCGCACGACCTTCTCCCCCGTGACCCCCCTGGTCACAGCAGGCACCCGGGTCACCGCCGGCACCCCCGTGGCCCGCGTCGCCCCGAACACCCACTGCCCCCGAGCCTGCCTCCACTGGGGCCTCCTCCGCGGCGACACCTACCTGAACCCCCTCACCCTGACGAACAGACCCCCGTCCCGCCTGCTACCCCTGGGCGGATGAGCCACGGACACACGAGGGGCGGGGGCCGGGGGGGAGGGGGCGGGGGGGGAGGGGGCGGGCCCCCTCCGACGGGTCAGGTGCGGGGGCCGGCCACGCCGTGGAGGGCCATGGTGACCGCTGCTTCCGCGATGGCCGTGGGATCCTCCGCCGCGCCGAGTTCGATGCGGCGGACGGCCGCGTCGACGACGCCCTGGAGGAGCATGGCGCCCAGGCGGGGCTCGGGCTGGCCCAGGGCGGCGAGGGCTTCGACGATCATGGCGACGAGGCCGCCGTGGGCCGCGCGGATCTTCTCGCGGGCGCCGTCGTCGAGTTCGCTCGCCGAGATCGCGACGACCGCCCGGTGGCGTCGGTCCCCGACCAGGGCCAGCTGGGTGCGGACGTACGCCTCGACCTTGCCCTCGGGCGTATCGGCGCCGGCCATGGCGGTCTCGACCTCGGCGGCCCAGACGGGGAAGTCGACGGCGCAGAGCTCTTCGACGACGGCCGCGCGCGAACGGAAGTACTCGTACACCGAGGAGCGGGCCAGGCCCGTGCGCTCGGCGAGTGCGGGGAAGGTCAACGCCTCCGTACCGCCCTCGGACAGCAGGGAACGCGCGGCGTCCAGCAGGGCGCCTCGCTGCATCGTCCGGTGCTCGGCCACGGAGGCCGCTCGAATCCTGGGCACGGCTCCACTGTACGACCGGCCACGGACGGCTCAGCGTCCGACGTCGGCCAGCTTGGCGCGGAGCTGGAGGACCGACTTGGTGTGGATCTGGCTGACGCGGCTCTCCGTGACGCCGAGGACGTTGCCGATCTCGGCCAGCGTGAGGCCCTCGTAGTAGTAGAGCGTGACGACGGTCTTCTCCCGCTCGGGGAGCGTGTTGATCGCCCGGGCGAGCAGGCGGCGCAGCTCGCGGTCCTCGGCGACCTCGACGGGGTTGTCCGCCGCCGTGTCCTCCAGGGTGTCCATCAGGGAGAGGCGGTCGCCGCCCTCTCCGCCGACGTGCAGCAGCTCCTCCAGGGCGACCACGTTCGCCAGGGACAACTGGCTGAAAACCGCGTGTAGTTCCTCCAGTGTGACGTCCATCTCCGCGGCGACTTCGCTCTCGGAGGGGGTGCGCCTGAGCTGGGCTTCGAGGGTCGCGTAGGCGCGCTCGACGTTGCGCGCCTTCTGGCGGACGGAGCGCGGGATCCAGTCCAGGGCGCGGAGTTCGTCGATCATGGCACCGCGGATGCGGGTGATCGCGTACGTCTCGAACTTGATGGCGCGCTCGACGTCGAACTTCTCGATGGCGTCGATGAGGCCGAAGACCCCGGAGGAGACGAAGTCGGCCTGTTCCACGTTGGACGGCAGCCCCACGCTGACCCGTCCCGCGACGTACTTGACGAGCGGCGAGTAGTGCAGGATCAGCTGCTCCCGCAGCCGTTCGTCGCCGGTGTCCTTGTACGACCGCCACAGCTCGTCGAGGGAGGTCGGTGCGGGTGGTCGCACGGTGCCCCGGGCTGCTGGGGGCACCGCAGCGCGGTCAGACCCGGAGGTGTGCTGGGGCATGCGTTGCCTTGAGCCGTTCTGCTGTCGGGTGTGTCGTCGGGGGTGTCCTGTGGGGAATCCTGGTGAGCGTAGCGTGAGTGCGCAGTCGCGGTGCGCGAACATCGGTGGATCGCGCCGGTCCGGGTGGACACCGTCGGCCACATCTTCGAACCCGGGTCGTGGCGCGTGTCGACCCCTCGGATCCGGCCGAGAGAACTCGGTTGCTCATCGGCTTCACCCTGTCACCCGAATGCGCCAGGTCAAGTATCGCCTCGCCGCGCGTTCGACCCGTGTGTGGCCGTGTTCGTCAACCGCCAGCCTTCGCCGTGCCGTTCGACGAAGCCGAGGGAATGCAGTTCGTACAGCTTGGCGAGGGTGTCGTCGGGGGTGGTGCCGGCTCGGCGGGCGATGACGGTCGTGGGGGTGGGGCCGCGGGCGGGGACGGCTTCGAGAATGTGTGCGGTGGCGGGTGCGAGGAGGTCGCGCGGGAGGACGGGGCCGCGGCGGGCGGGGGCCAGTTCGCCCATGTCGCCGACGAGTTCGACGATCTCCTGTGCGTCGGTGACGAGGGTGGCGTCGCCCCGGAGGAGTTCGTGGACGCCGGCGGAGAGGGTGCTGGTGACGGGGCCGGGGACGCCCATGGTGTGACGGCCGAGGCGGGCGGCGGCCCGGGCGGTGACGAGGGAGCCGCTGCGGTGCTGGGCTTCGACGACGACGGTGCCGCGGGTGAGGGCGGCGATCACGCGGTTGCGGAGGATGAATCGGCTGGGTGTGGGGTGGCTGTCGGGCGGTAGTTCTCCGACGACGAGTCCTTGTTCCGTGATGCGGCCGATGAGTCCGGCGTGGCCTCGGGGGTACGGGGTGTCGACGCCGCAGGCGAGGACGGCGACGGTGGCTCCTTCGGCGGCGAGGGCGCCGCGGTGGGCGGCGCCGTCGATGCCGTAGGCGGCTCCGGAGACGACGACCCAGCCCTGTCGGGTGAGGCCGGTGGCGAGGTCGGCGGCGATGTGGGCGCCGTAGGGGGTGCAGGCGCGGGCTCCGACGAGGGCGACGGAGCGCAGGGCCCAGGTGCGCAGGTCGGCGGGGCCTCTGATCCAGAGGCCGAGGGGGCGGGTGGGGCCGAGGTCGTCGAGTTGACGGGGCCATTCGGTGTCGCCGGGGATGAGGAAGCGTCCGCCGAGCCGGTGGATGGTGTCGAGGTCGCGGGCGGGGTCGGCGGCGGTGGCGCGTCGGCGCCAGCTGTCGACGCGTTTCGCTCCGGTGCCGGGGAAGGGGTCGTCGCCGGGGTGGAGGAGGCGGTCGAGGAAGCCGATGGCTCCGAAGTGGCGGAGCCAGCGGCCCGCGTGTTCGTCGCCGGGTTCGACGGCTCGGGTGAGGGCGGCGCGTGCGAGGCGCTCGTCCGCGGCGTGCGCGGCCCCAGCGCTCCCAGTGCTCCCGGCGCTTTCCGGGGTGTCGTGGCCGGTCATGTGCGCTCCCCCGCTGCGACGGGTACGCCGCGGGCGATGCCGGTGCGCATTTCGAGGGCGAGGGCGATGTCCGTGCTGTCGGGCCGGTCGTGTCCGGCGAGGTCGGCGACGGTCCAGGCGACGCGGAGGACGCGGTCGAGGCCGCGGGCGGTGAGGTGTCCGCGTTCGATGTCGCGTTCGGCGGCGGCGAGGGCGCCGGGTGCGGCGAGGTAGCGCGTACGGAGTTCGTGTCCGGGGATCTCGCTGTTGACGTTCCAGGGGGTGTCGGCGAGGCGGGCGGTGGCGCGGGCTCTGGCTTCGTGGACGCGGGCGGCGACGGTGGCGGTGTTTTCGCCTCGTCCGCCTTGTCCGAGGAGGTCGGCGCGGGTGACGGGTTCGACCTCGACGCGCAGGTCGACGCGGTCGAGGAGGGGGCCGGAGAGGCGGGCCTGGTAGCGGCGGATGAGGGAGGCGGGGCATTCGCAGCCGGCGCCGTGGAGGGTGTGGCGTCCGCAGGGGCAGGGGTTGGCGGCGAGGGCGAGGAGGAAGCGGGCGGGGAGGCGGACGACTCCGGCGGCGCGGGCGATGACGACGTGTCCGGATTCGAGGGGCTGGCGGAGTGCGTCGAGGACCTTGCCGGAGAACTCGGGTGCTTCGTCGAGGAAGAGGATGCCGCGGTGTGCGAGGGAGACGGCGCCGGGCCTGGGGAGGCCGTTGCCGCCGCCGACGAGGGACTGCATGGTCGCGGAGTGGTGGGGCGCGCAGTAGGGGGCGCGGCGGACGAGGGGTTCGCCGGGCGGGAGGATGCCGGCGACGGAGTGGACGGCGGTGACTTCGAGGGATTCCTGTCGGGTGAGGGGCGGGAGGATGCCGGGGAGTCGTTCGGCGAGCATGGTTTTTCCGGCGCCGGGAGGGCCGGAGAGCAGGAGGTGGTGGCTGCCGGCGGCGGCGATCTCCAGGGCCTGGCGGGCCCGGTGCTGGCCGGCGACGTCGGCGAGGTCGGGTCCTTCGGTGGGGTCGGCGGCGAGTCCGGAGCCGATGCCGGCGCCGGGGACGAGGAGTCCGGCGAGCATGGCGTCGGGTCGTCCTTCCTCGGTGGGTTCCTCGTCGGGGACGGGTTCGTCGGTGAGGACGGCGATGAGTTGGCGGAGGGTGCGGACGCCGAGGACGGAGACGCCGGGGACGAGTGCGGCTTCGCCTGCGGTCTGTTCGGGGACGACGACCTGGCGGTATCCGGCGTCTGCGGCGGCGAGGACGGCGGGCAGGACGCCGCGGACGGGGCGGACGCGTCCGTCGAGTCCGAGTTCGCCGATGAGGACGAGGTCGGCGATGGTGCGGGGGTCGACGCGCTCGGCCGCGCCGAGGACGGCGGCGGCGACGGCCAGGTCGAAGCCGCTGCCGCTCTTGGGGACGGATGCGGGGCTGAGTCCGACGGTGAGTTTCTTCTGGGGCCATTCGGCGCCGGAGTTGACGACGGCGGCGCGGACGCGGTCGCGGCTCTCGCTGAGGCTTTTGTCGGGGAGGCCGACGAGGGTGAAGGCGGCGACGCCCGGTTCGAGGTCGGCCTGGACTTCGACGACGACGCCTTCGACGCCGACGAGGGCGACGGAGCAGGTGCGGGCGAATCCCATCAGGCCACCCCTTGGGCGTGGGTGAGGACGGGGGCGCCCTTGTGGGGCAGGACGATGCCGACGAGGTCGATGCGGATGCCGCCGGCGGGGGCGGGGGTGCCGGTGCGGTCGAGCCAGCAGGCGGCGAGGCGGCGGAGGCGCTCGGCCTTGGTGGGGGTGACGGCGGCCATGGGGTGTTCGTAGGTGCCGTGGCGTCGGGTCTTGACCTCGCAGATGACGAGGGTGTCGCCGTCGCGGGCGACGATGTCGATCTCTCCGGCCCGGCCGCAGCGCCAGTTGCGGGCGAGGATGTGCATGCCGGTCGCGGTGAGCCGGCGGGTCGCCAGCTCTTCCCCGTACCGTCCGAGGGCTTGGGTGCTGTTCATGCGGTACCACCTCCGTCACCGACTGTGACGGAGCGGGCGGGACCGTGTGCGGCCCTGTGGAGGGCCGGGGCGCTGTGGAGAACTCGCTCACCCCTGAGGGTGATTCAGGGGGTGAGTCAGAGGGGGGAGTCGGGCAGCGGTGAGTGGGCTCAGCTGCCGGGGAGTTCGAGGTCGCTCTTGTTGAGCTCCTCGATATTCACGTCCTTGAACGTGAGGACGCGGACCTGCTTGACGAACCTGGCCGGCCTGTACATGTCCCAGACCCAGGCGTCAGCCATGCTGACTTCGAAGAAGACCTCACCTTGCACCGAGTGCACCTGCATCTCGTAGTCGTTGGTGAGATAGAAACGTCGCTCGGTCTCGATCACGTATTTGAACAGCCCGACGACGTCGCGGTACTCCCGGTAGAGCTTCAGCTCCATCTCGGTCTCGTACTTCTCGAGGTCCTCGGCGCTCATGGCATGTTCCCCTTCAGCCGTGCGTCCACCCATTGTGCGCCAGTCGGCCGCACCCCTAAACGATTTCCGGGGCGAGGACCACCGGCGCACTCGGAGGTCCCTCGTCGAGCAGCGTGCGCAGCAGCTCGGCGAGTCTGGTCGGGTACACCGTCTCACGGGCCGCCGACAGTTCGGCGGAGGTCCACCATCTGAGGCCCGCGAGGCTGCGGGTCTCCAGCTCCGTGAGGGCCTGGGGGCGGGGTTCGGTCCCGCTGCGGCGGATGCGGGCGAGGTAGTACCACTCGTCCTGGTCCCAGCGCCGCCCGTCGAAGGGGAAGGAGCAGTACCGCTGCCAGAGGACGGGTCCGAGCTCGGCGTCGGTGATGCCGGTCTCCTCGGCGAGTTCGCGCAGCGCGGCCTCGGCCCGGGTCTCGTCGCCCTCCAGGCCGCCGCCGGGGGTGAACCACCAGGTGTCGGCGGGGTCCTCGGGTTCGTACCCGTGCAGGAGCAGGATGCGGTCGTCGGGGTCGAGGAGGACGACCCGGGCGACCTGGCGCGTGGCGCTCCGCGGCGCCGCGGAGGATTCGCTGTCCGTCACGCCCTCACCTTCTCACTCGCCCCGGAATCCGCCCCGGGTCGTGTCCCGGAGCCCGTCCCGACCGGGCGTCGTGTCAGGAGGCGTGCCACCGGCCCGTACGCGGCCCCCGCGAGGATCAGTACACACCCGGCCACGATCGCCGTGAGGAGGAGCGTGAAGGGCCCGGGGGTCGAGATCCCGCCGGGGAGCCCGGCGAAGCCCTTCGCGGGGCCGAGGAGGCCCTCGACGGGCCAGACGACGGCGTCGACCCGGGCGACGACCGCGGAGCGGGGTACGGTCCCCTGTCCGGCGTCCTCCAGGTGCGAGCGGGAGTCGAGCGAGGTGTGGCGGTCGTCGCCGAGGAGGAAGAGGTTTCCTTCGGGGACGGTGACGGAGAACTCCTGACTGGAGGCGACGATGGTGCCGGCGGGTCCCGGTCGCAGGTAGGGCTCGTCGACGGCCTTGCCGTTGACGGTGAGCCGGCCCTCTCCGTCGCAGCAGGCGACGGTGTCGCCGCCGACGGCGACGACCCGCTTGACCATCGGCGCGGAGCCCCACAGGGCGTCCTTGAAGACGACGATGTCACCGCGTCGGACGTCGTCGCCGTCGATGCGTTCGGCGAGGACCTTGGAGCCGACGGCGATGGTGGGGGTCATGGAGTCGGTGGGGACGGTGTACGGCTGGTAGACCAGCGCTCCCCCGATGAAGCCGCCGAGGAAGAGCACACAGCCGACGGCCACGGCCAGCCCCGACAGCACGCTGCCGAGGCGGCCGTGGCCGCCCTCTGCTCTTTTGTTTCCGCTCATGCGCACCCCAGAGGTCTGTCGACGGTCCGGGACGGCAATCTACCCGCGGGTCACTACTCGGCGGTATGCCCTGCCGTGCGCTTCTTCCGACGCCACAGCACCAGCGGGAGCGCTGCTGCCAGGCTCGCCGCGCCCAGCGGGGCGGCGCCCACGGCCTTGTTGAGGGCGGGCTGGTCGAAGATGTCGGGCACGGGGAGAGTGGCCCAGCGGGTGACGGGCCAGGCGATCACGACGGCACGGCCCACGACCTGGTCGTTGGCGACGGTGCCGCCGCCGGGCAGCTGCTGGTGGAAGCGGGAGTCCAGCGAGTTCTGCCGGTTGTCGCCCATGACCCAGATGCGGCCCTCGGGGACCTTGATCGGTCCGAAGGAGTCCTGGCAGGGGACGGAGCCGGGGTAGAGGTACGAGGTCTCGTCCAGGGCCACGCCGTTGAGGACGACCTTGCCGCCCTCCTTGCAGGAGACCGTGTCGCCGCCGACCGCGATGACCCGCTTGATGAGGTCCTTCTCCTCGGCGGACGGCATGAGGCCGATGAAGCTGAGGAACTTCTGGACGACGTTCGGGTCGGGGGTCTCCTGGCCTTCCAGCCAGCCGCCCGGGTCGTGGAAGACGACGACCTCGCCGCGCTCCGGCTCGGAGCCGAACCACGGGGTGAGCTTGTCGACGAGGACCCGGTCTCCGCGCTGGAGCGTGTTCATCATGGATTCCGAGGGAATCGAGAACGCCTGCACCAGGAAGGTCTTGATCAGGAGCGCGAGCACCAGGGCGATGCCGATGAGAAGGGGCAGTTCCTTCCAGAAGGAACGCGGCTTCTTCGGGCTCCGGCCCGACCTGTCGGCCGCCGCTCCGTCGTCGTCGTCGTGCGCCCGCTCGTCATCCGTCACATCGTCACCCGTCACGTCGTCGCCGATGGCCTCGTCGGCCCTCTTCTCGGGCTCATCGTGTCCGGATCGTGCGCCGACGGCCAAATCCCCCACATCAACTCCTCACTCCGTGCGATCGCCTGCCCCGGAACAGGGACAGGCCCACCACTCCCATAACGAGCAGAAGTTCCGCAGGGGTCGGGAGCCCGGGCAATCCGTTCAGATTGCGCGGGGACACACTATGCGACATACCGAGCGCGGTCTCGGTACCCGCACGCGCGTCCGGTACGGCGGCGAAGGTCTCCCGCTCCTCCAGGCTCCGCCAGTTCCCGACGGGCCAGGCGATCACGACGGCGCGCCCCACGACCTGCTCCTCGGAGATGGTGCCGTGGTCCTTCTCGTCGAGGTGGAAGCGGGAGTCGGCCGAGTTGGAGCGGTGGTCGCCGAGGACGAAGATCCGGCCCTCCGGGACCTTCACCTCGAAGGGGATCGTGGACGGCTTGTTCCCGGGGTGCAGGTACGGCTCGTCCAGGGGTACGCCGTTGACGGTGAGCCGGCCGTCCTTGTCGCAGCAGCGGACGGTGTCCCCTCCGACGGCGACGACCCGCTTGATGAGGTCGCGGTCGTCGGCGGAGGGCAGCAGTCCGATGAAGGTGAGGGCCTGCTTGACCTGTTTGACGCCGATCGGGTCCTCGGAGGCCGGCTCGGTCTCGTGCTGGAGCCAGTTGCCGGGGTCCTTGAAGACGACGACGTCGCCGCGCTGCGGCCGGGAGCCGAACCAGGGGGTGAGCTTGTCGACGAGGACCCGGTCGTCGATGCGGATCGTCTGCTCCATGGAGCCGGAGGGGATGACGAACGCCTGGACCAGGAAGGTCTTGAGGACGAGCGCGATGAGTACGGCGACGGTGACGAGGATCGGGATCTCGCGGATCGCGGAGCGCTGTCGCCGCCGCTTGACCTTGCGGGCGAGTCTGCGCCGCTCGGCGCGTCCGGGCAGCGGGGCGGCGCCGGTGCCCTGGGCGGGTCCGCCCGGCGGGCGGCCGCGGCTACCCACGGGGGCCCGTGCCGTGCCCGCCGGCTGCCGTGGTCGGAGCCGTTGCCGGTACGGCGTCGAAGGCTTCCGTCGCGGGCACGGTGGACCAGCGGCCGAAGGGCCAGGCGATCCAGTCGGCGCGGCCGATGACCTTGTCGACGGGGACCATGCCGCCGCCGGGGCTGCCGAGGTGGTCGCGGGAGTCGCTGGACTGGCTGCGGTGGTCGCCCATCACCCAGAGCCTGCCTGCGGGGACGACGATGTCGAAGGGGACGCTGGACGGCCGGTCGCCGAGCATCACGTACCGCTCCTCGACGGGGACGCCGTTGACGGTGAGCCGTCCGTCCTTGTCGCAGCAGACGATCCGGTCGCCGCCGACGCCGACGACCCGCTTCACGAAGTCGGTCTCGTCGGGTTCGGCGAAGCCGAGGGCGGCCGCGGCGTCGTGCAGGAGCCCGGTGAGGGGGTTGCCGCCGGGGTCCTCCCGTACGAAGGAGCCGGTGCCGTCGAAGACGACGACGTCGCCCCGGTCCGGCTCGCTGCCGAAACGGTACGCCAGCTTGTTCACGAGGATCCGGTCGCCGACCTGGAGCGTCGGCTCCATGGAGCTGCTGGGGATCAGGAACGGCTGGATGACGAAGTGGCTCAGGAGCAGCAGGAAGAGCACGCAGGCGACGCCGAGGAAGCCCGTGCGCCGCCAGGAAACGCGCGCGGAGCGCGACCCCTCCTCCGTGTCGGTGGAGGGGTCGCGCTCCGTGTGCTGTGCTTCGGTGTCCATCGGGGACAGAGCCTATCCGGCCCGTCTGTGCGTGGACCTCAAGCGTCGCGTGAGCGGTGAGCCGGGGCTCAGCGGTCGCGCTTCTCCTTGATCTTGGCAGCCTTGCCGCGCAGCTCACGCAGGTAGTAGAGCTTGGCGCGACGGACGTCACCGCGGGTGACGAGCTCGATCTTCTCGAAGATCGGGCTGTTCACCGGGAAGGTGCGCTCGACGCCGACGGAGAACGAGACCTTGCGGACCGTGAAGGTCTCGCTGACGCCCGCGCCCTGGCGGCGGATGACGACGCCCTTGAACTGCTGGATACGGGAGCGGTTGCCTTCGATGACACGCACGTGGACGTTCACGGTGTCGCCGGCGCGGAAGGCGGGGAGGTCGGAGCGGATGGAACCCGCGTTGACCTGGTCGAGCAGGGAGGCCATGGAGGTCTCTTTCCTCGCTGATGCCACAGGTCATCAGCGGTACGTTCGGATGTCTGGGGTGCCGTTCGTGCCTGGCGGGCGTCGTTCCCCCTGCGGCAGGGGCGCGCGCCGGACGTACGACAGCGGCCTATTCTTCCACGTCGGGGAGCCTGCGCCAAAATCGGCCACCGGGCTCGGGTGCCCACCCCATCATCGAGAGGATCTCGCGGTCCTTCTTGTCGAAGGCGGCCGGATCGCAGCGCTCGATGAGGTCGGGCCGGTTGGCGACGGTGCGCCGGAAGGCCTCGTCGCGCCGCCAGCGGGCGATCTTGCCGTGGTGCCCGCTGAGGAGGACGTCGGGGATGCCCCGGCCGCGCCACTCGGGGGGCTTCGTGTAGACGGGCCCCTCCAGGAGGTTGGCCATGGCGCCGGGGGCGAAGGAGTCGTCGCGGTGGGACTCGGCGTTGCCGAGGACTCCGGGGAGGAGGCGGGCGACGGCCTCGGTGACGACGAGGACGGCGGCCTCTCCGCCGGCGAGGACGTAGTCGCCGATGGAGACCTCGTAGACGGGCATGCGGGTCGCGTACTCGTCCATGACGCGGCGGTCGATGCCCTCGTAGCGGGCCGGGGTGAAGATCAGCCAGGGCCGCTCGGAGAGCTCGACGGCGAGTTCCTGGGTGAAGGGCCGGCCGCTGGGGGTCGGGACGACGAGGACCGGGCCGTGGGCGCCGGCCTCGTAGCCGTCGGCGAGCGTCTGGTCGAGGGCGTCGCCCCAGGGCTCGGTCTTCATGACCATGCCGGGGCCGCCGCCGTACGGGGTGTCGTCGACCGTGTTGTGCCGGTCGTAGGTCCAGTCGCGGAGGTGGTGGACGTGGACGTCGAGCTGGCCCCGGGCGCGCGCCTTGCCCACGAGGGAGACGTTCAGCGGTTCGAGGTACTCGGGGAAGATCGTGACGACGTCGAGCCTCATGCGTCGTCACCCTGCTCGTCGTCGCGGGAGGAGACGATCTCGGCGCGGTCGTCGATCAGGCCGGGCGGCGGGTCGATGACGGCGCGCTGCTCCTCCAGGTCGATCTCGGTGACGATCGACGACACGAAGGGGATCATCAGCTCGGTGCCGTCGGGCCGCTCGACGATGAACAGGTCCTGGGACAGCAGGTGGGAGATCTCGGTGATCCGGCCGATCTCGGTGCCGTCGGCGAGGACGACGTCGAGGTCCATGAGCTGGTGGTCGTAGTACTCGTCCTCCTCCTCCGGCAGTTCCTCGGGGTCGATCTCGGCGATGAGGAGGGTGTTGCGCAGGGCCTCGGCGGCGTTGCGGTCGCGGACGCCCTCGAAGCGCAGCAGCAGCCTGCCGCTGTGGACCTTGCCGGACTCGATGGTCAGCGGCCCGGCGGAGGCCGGGTCGGTGAGCAGGACGGCGCCGGGGCCGAGCCTGAGCTCGGGCTCGTCGGTGCGCACCTCGACGGTGACCTCGCCCTTGATGCCGTGGGCGCGGCCGATCCGCGCGACTACCAACTGCACTGCTCCACACTCTCCTGTCACACAGCTCGTACGACGAAAACGACAACGGGCCGGGGTGGGCTCGTAAGCCCTCCCCGGCCCGTGCCGGCACATCATTCAACCGATGCGGCCGACTTGTTCAGCGGACCTGGTCCACGTCGACGAGGTCGACTCGGATTCCACGGCCGCCGATGGCGCCCACGACGGTACGCAGCGCACGCGCGGTGCGGCCGTTGCGGCCGATCACCTTGCCGAGGTCGTCGGGGTGCACCCGGACCTCAAGCACGCGGCCACGGCGCAGGTTGCGCGAGGCGACCTGCACATCGTCGGGGTTGTCGACGATGCCCTTCACGAGGTGCTCGAGAGCCTCCTCGAGCATGCTCAGGCCTCGGTCGACTCGGTCGACGCGGCCTCGGCCTCGTCAGCCTTCTTGTCGGCCTTCTTGGCCTTCGGGGTGATGGCCTCACCCTTGTCGTCGCCGCCCTCGAGGGTCTTCGCGAACTCGTCGAACGAGGCGCGCTTCGCCTCCTTGGTGGCGGGGACGAGCAGCGCCTTCTCGGGGGCCGGGAGGCCCTTGTGCTTCTGCCAGTCGCCCGTGAGCTTCAGGATGGCGAGGACGGGCTCGGTCGGCTGGGCGCCGACGGACAGCCAGTACTGCGCACGCTCGGAGTCGACCTCGATACGCGACGGGTTGTACGTCGGGTGGTAGAGGCCGATCTCCTCGATCGCGCGACCGTCGCGGCGGGTGCGCGAGTCGGCGACGACGATGCGGTAGTGCGGCTGGCGGATCTTACCGAGGCGCTTGAGCTTGATCTTGACTGCCACTGGAGTGGTGTCTCCTGGTCTTGACGTGGTTGGGCACTTTGAGATGCCACGTGGGGTTGCGGTACTCGGATGCCCGATGGACGCGTCAGCCGGAGGAGAGAGGGGTCCTATGCGACTGTCGAGTACAGCTGTCCATTGTGCCACACGCGCCAGGGTCAGCTGGCGGCGCCCACCGTCTCCGGGATGCGGAAGGGTTTGCCGCAGCCGCCGCAGACGATCGGGGCCTGGGCGAGCACGGACGGCACCACGCGGACGTTGCGCCCGCAGTCGCAGACGGCCTTGACGCGGACGCCGCCGCCGGAGGAGCCGTGCCGGGCGGCCGGTCCCCGGAAGGAGCGCTTCGTGTCGGCGGCGGTCGCGACCGTGTGGGCCTTGAGGGCCCGCTGGAGCCGCTCGATGGTGGGGCGGTATCGCCGCCGGGCCTCCGGGTTGAGCGTGACCAGGGAGAAGCCGCTGCTGGCGTGTGGCTCCTCGGGGTGGTCGAGCCCCATCTCCTCGGCGATCGCGAGGAATCTGCGGTTGTGGTAGCGGCCGGCGCGGGAGGTGTCACGGACCCCTCGGGCGGCGGCGATGCCGTGGACTGCCTCGTGGAGCAGTCGCTCGAAGGAGAGCTCGGCGCCGCAGGCGGACGAGGACTCTCCGATCAGGGACTCGGGCGCGGCAAGATCGGGCAGCTCGGGGTGGTGCCGCTGAATGTCGGCCCACGCCTGTGCCAGCTCTGCGGCGAGAACAGGTGGTGTCGTGCTCACGTCGTGTACAACGAGCCGATGTGCCCCCGGGTTCCATTCCGGGGCATCCCAAATATTTTGCACTTACCCGTCAGTTGCCGTTGATGCGTCCTGACGAGGGCCAGTGCGCCGATCTGCGGAGAAGCCGCGCAGGGAGCGTCAAGCCGGTGCGTAGTGACGCATACGCCCCGGCGCGCAGCCGTGGGGCTCACGCCCCCGGGAGGGGCTCCCGATGCGTCCCGGGACGGGCGCGGGAAGCGTTGCAGGGACATTACCGGGTCGGCGCACGCGGGCGCGCACTGCCCCTCCCCCGGGTGAATCGGTGCGGCGCCAGCACTGGACGCGGCCGGGGTTGCGCAGTTCCCTGACTACGGGGGGCTGTCGTCCAGGCACGGATAGGGGCTCTTTCCATGACACCTACGCTCGTCCCGCACCACCCCGCGCGTGACTGGGCCGAGATCCAGGAACGCATGCTCGTCCCGCTCTACGAGGCGGTGTACGACCGCGTCGGTGTGGGTGCGCGGTCCCGGCTGCTCGGCCTCGGTTCGGGCACAGGTCTGGCCCTGCTGATGGCGGCGGCGCGGGGCGCGCGGGTGGCCGGCGTGGACCGGGACCACGCGCGCGTGGAGCTGGCCAGGGAGCGTCTTCCGGAGGATGTGGTGGTCGCGGAGGACGTGGCGCGAGTGCCGCGCGGAGACGGTCCGTACGACGTGATCACCGCCTTCCACGCGACGGACGGGGTGCTCCCGGAGCTCATGGCACTCACCCGTTCGGCCCAATCGGGCACGGTGGTCGTCCTCGCGGGCTGGGGGCCGCCGGAGCGGTGCGCCACGGAGCCGGTGCTGCGGGTCGCGGACCGGCTCGCGGACCGGGCGCCGTCGGTGCGGGCCGATCTCGACGGTCTGGTGGCCCGGGCGGGGCTCCGGCCTGACGGGTCGGGGCGGGTCGCGTGCCCCTTCGGGTACGCGGACGGGGCGAGTGCCGTGCGGGGCCTGCTGTCGACGGGCGCGTTCGACGAGGCCGTCCGGGCGACCGAGCCGTCGCAGGTGGAGAAGGAGATCGAGGAGGCGCTCGCGCCGTACGTCCGCGCGGACGGGACGGTGTGGATGCCGAACGTCTTCCGGTACGTACTCGCCAGGGTGAGCTGAAGCCCCCGCCCCTGCGGCGAGGTCAGCCCTCCTTCCCGGCGCGGATGACGCCGGCGGCGCGGTAGGCCGCGTCCTCCTCCAGGGTCTCGTTGGCGAGGAGGGCGGCGGCCAGGGCGTCCAGCTGGGGGCGGTGCTCGCGGAGCTGGCGTACGGCGCTCTCGTAGCACTCGTCGACGATGCGGCGCATCTCGGCGTCGACGGCGTCGAGGGTCGCGGGGGCCGCGGAGAGGCCGTACGCCTGCTGGGCGTCGCTCGGGATGGCGGTGAGGCGGCCGACGATCTCGCTCATGCCCCAGCGGCCGACCATGCCCCGGGCGATGCCGGTGACCTGTTCCAGGTCGCTCTCGGCGCCGGTGGTGACGACGCCGAAGACGACGTGCTCGGCCGCCATGCCGCCGAGGGCGCCGATGATCCGGCCGCGCAGGTACTCCTCGGTGTAGGCGTACCTGTCGGCGTCGGGCGTCGACAGGGTGACGCCGAGGGCCCGGCCGCGCGGCACGATGGTGATCTTGCGGACGGGGTCGGCGCCGGGCTGGAGCATGCCGAGCAGGGCGTGCCCGCTCTCGTGGTACGCGGTGCGGCGCCGCTCCTCCTCGGGCATCACCAGGGGCCGTTCGGCGCCGAGCTGGACCTTCTCCAGGGCGTCGGAGAGGTCGGACTGGGTGACGGCCTTCTGGTCGCGCTTGACCGCGAGGAGGGCGGCCTCGTTGGCGAGGTTGGCGAGTTCGGCGCCGGTCATGCCCGGGGTCGTACGGGCGACGTGCTCCAGGTCGACGCCCTTGGCGAGCGGGATGTCCCGGGTGTGGATCCGCAGGATGGCCTCGCGGCCGCCCCGGTCGGGCGGGTTGACATGGACGATCCGGTCGAAGCGGCCGGGCCGGGTGAGGGCGGGGTCGAGGACGTCGGCGCGGTTGGTGGCGGCGAGGACGATGACGCCCTCGGAGCCGGTGAAGCCGTCCATCTCGGTGAGGATCTGGTTGAGGGTCTGCTCGCGCTCGTCGTGGCCACCCATGCCCGAACCGCCGCCCCTGGCACGGCCGATGGTGTCGATCTCGTCGATGAAGATGATCGCCGGGGCGACCTTGCGGGCCTCGGCGAAGAGCTCCCGCACGCGGGAGGCGCCCACGCCCACGATCATCTCGATGAACTCGGAGGCGGAGGCGGAGAAGAAGGGCACCCCGGCCTCGCCGGCGACGGCCCGGGCGAGGAGGGTCTTGCCGGTGCCGGGAGGGCCGGCGAGGAGTACGCCGCGGGGCATCCTGGCGCCCATGTCGCGGTAGGCCTGGGGGTTCTTGAGGAAGTCGACGACGTCGTTGAGCTCGCCCTCGACCTCGTCGATGCCGGCGACGTCGGCGAAGGTGGTGCGCTTGGCCCCGGCCTCCAGCTCGACGGGTTTGGGCGGGGCCTTGCGGCCCAGCATGCCGCCGGCACCGCCCATCCCGGAGCTCATCCGGCGGGCGATGAAGATCCACAGCAAGACGAGCAGCAGCATCGGCGCGAGCGAGATCAGCAGATTGGAGAGGAAGCTGCGTTCCTGGACGACGGGTTCGGCGGTGACGGTGACGTTCTGCTTGGCCAGCTGCGCCCACAGGTCGTCGTCGGCGAAGGCGGGGCGCTGGGTGGTGAACTTGGTGTAGTCGCCCTCGCCGTCGGGGACGGGCTGCTTGTTCTTGAGCTGCCCCTGGATCGCGTCGCCCTTGGAGTAGATCTTCGTGACGTTCCCGGCGGCGACCTGCTTGTCGAACTCGGTGTACGAGATCGTCGGCCCGTCGCCCTCGTTGAAGAACGACAGGACGATGTTGGCGAGCAGGTACACGACGAGTGCGGTGAGGATGAGTCCGCCCCAGCCGCCCGGCATCTTCCTCTTCGGCGGCTGGGGCGGCGGGGCGCCTTCCGAGCGCCAGGGCTGGTCCGTCCGGTCGCGCGGGGGTACGGGGTTGGCCACGTGACTCTCCTCGGTGCGCGGCGCCAGTGGCCCCAGTATCGAAGCGCGGGCGGGACCCGGCATCGCGGGCGGTCCGGAGGAGTGAAAAGGGGCCCGGAGCGGTTTCACACCGCTCCGGGCCCCTTCCGAGGCTTCGCTCAGCTCATGAACTTCTTGAACTCGTCCGGGAGCTCGAAGTCCTTCGGGGTCTGGCCCGCCGCCGGGAGGCCGAAGGCGCCGCCCTGCTGCGCCTGCTCGCGGCGCTCGGCCTCGGCCTGCTCCTCGGCCTTCCGCTTCATCGGGTTGCCGCTCTTGCGCTTGCCCTTGGCCTGCTTGACCTGCTTCTTCTGCCGGCCGGGGCCGCCACCCATGCCGGGCATGCCGGGCATCCCCGGCATGCCGCCGCCTTGGGCCATGCGGGACATCATCTTGCGGGCCTCGAAGAACCGCTCGACCAGGCCCTTCACCGCGCTGACCTCGACGCCGGAGCCCTTGGCGATACGGGCGCGGCGGGATCCGTTGATGATGGTCGGGTCGTGGCGCTCGGCCGGGGTCATCGACTTGATGATGGCGGCCGTGCGGTCGACGTCCCGCTCGTCGATGTTGGCGATCTGCTCCTTCATCTGGCCCATGCCGGGCAGCATGCCGAGCAGCTTCGAGATGGAGCCCATCTTGCGGACCTGCTCCATCTGCGCCAGGAAGTCGTCGAGCGTGAAGTCCTGGCCCTTCTTCGACGCGAGCTTCGAGGCCATCTTGGCGGCCTCTTCCTCGTCGAAGGTCTGCTGGGCCTTCTCGATGAGGGAGAGCATGTCGCCCATGCCGAGGATGCGCGACGCCATGCGGTCCGGGTGGAACGCGTCGAAGTCGTCGAGCTTCTCGCCGTTGGAGGCGAACATGATCTGCTTGCCGGTGACGTGCGCGATGGAGAGCGCGGCGCCACCGCGGGCGTCGCCGTCGAGCTTGGAGAGCACGACGCCGTCGAAGCCGACGCCGTCGCGGAAGGCCTCGGCGGTGTTGACCGCGTCCTGGCCGATCATGGCGTCGACGACGAAGAGGACCTCGTCGGGCGAGACGGCGTCGCGGATGTCCGCGGCCTGCTGCATCAGCTCCTGGTCGATACCGAGGCGGCCGGCTGTGTCGACGACGACCACGTCGTACATCTTGGTCCGCGCGTACTCGATCGAGTCCTTCGCGACCTGGACCGGGTCGCCGACGCCGTTGCCCGGCTGCGGGCCGTAGAAGGCCACGCCCGCGCGGTCGGCGACGACGGAGAGCTGGTTGACGGCGTTGGGGCGCTGGAGGTCGCAGGCGACGAGCAGCGGGGAGTGGCCCTGGCTCTTGAGCCAGACGCCGAGCTTTCCGGCGAGGGTGGTCTTACCGGCACCCTGGAGACCGGCGAGCATGATCACGGTCGGCGCGGTCTTGGCGAACCGCAGGCGCCGGGTCTCGCCGCCGAGGATGGCGATGAGCTCCTCGTTGACGATCTTGATGACCTGCTGGGCCGGGTTCAGGGCCTGCGAGACCTCGAGCCCGAGGGCGCGCTCCTTGACCTGCTTGATGAAGGACCGGACGACCGGCAGGGCGACGTCCGCTTCGAGCAGCGCGATACGGATCTCGCGGGCGGTGGCGTCGATGTCCGCCTCGGACAGACGGCCCTTGCCGCGGAGGTTCTTGAAGGTCGCTGCAAGGCGGTCGGAGAGGGTATCGAACACGGCGGTCGCGGATCCTCAGGTGTCGGGGGCGGTCGGATTGCCCTCCAGGGTATCGGGCCGCTCGGAGGATGTGCTCCCGCCCACCGGATCCGGTGGGCGGGGGCGGGTCGGCCGGGGCGTCACCGCAGGGCCGCCTCCAGGGTGCGGGCCAGGTCGATCGCCTCCTCGTCGGGGAGCAGCGAGCCGTCCGGGCGGGTCACGTAGAGGGTGTCGACGGCGTTGGCGCCCAGGGTGGAGACGTGGGCGCTGCGGACGCGGACCTCGGCGCCCTCCAGGGCGCGGCCGATGCGGTGGAGGAGGCCGGGGGCGTCCTGGGCGCGGACCTCGATGACGGTGGCGAGCCGGGAGTGGGAGGCGGCGACGGTGACGCGGGGCGGCGGGGCGGTGAGGCCGCGCCGGCGCGGGTAGGCGGCCTCGCGTTCGGCGAGGCGGGCGGGGATGTCGAGGGAACCGTCGAGGGCGCGGACGAGGTCGGCGCGGAGGCGGGCGGCCTCGGGCAGGGAGCCGTACTCGGCGGCGACGCGCCAGTCCAGTACGAGGACGGTGCCGGCGCCGATCCCGGTGGGGAGTGCGACGGCGCGGAGGTCGGCGGCGCGGACGGTGAGCCGGTGGAGGGCGAGGACACCGGCGACGGCGGGGAGGACGCCGGGCCGGTCGGGCAGGGCGATGAGGAGTTCGACGCCGACGGGCTCGGGTTCCTCGGGCTCGGCCGCGACGACCGGTTCGGTGCGCAGGGTGAGGACGGGTTCGCCGGTGCGCAGGGCCTCGATGGCGAGGCGTTCCTGTTCGGCGCTGGGGGCGGCGGCCTCGGGGTCGGGGAGGGGTTCGCCCGCGAGGACGCCGGCGACTCGTTTGACGAGGTCGGCGACGAGCGAGGCGCGCCAGGAGGACCAGGCGGCGGGGCCGGTGGCGAGTGCGTCGGCCTCGGTGAGGGCGTGCAGGAGTTCCAGGGTGCCGAGGGTGCCGACGGCGTCGGCGACGGCCTGGACGGTGGCGGGGTCGTCGAGGTCGCGCCGGGTGGCGGTCTCGACGAGGAGGAGGTGGTGGCGGACGGCGGTGGCGATGGTGGCGGTGTCGGTGCGGTCGAAGCCGATGCGGGTGGCGAGGTCGCGGGCGATGGTCTCGCCGGCGACGGAGTGGTCGCCGGGCCAGCCCTTGCCGATGTCGTGGAGGAGGGCGGCGACGAGGAGGAGGTCGGGGCGGCCGACGCGGCGGGTGAGGGAGGCGGCGCGTACGGCGGTCTCGACGAGGTGGCGGTCGACGGTCCAGGTGTGGACGGGGTTGCGCTGGGGGCGGCAGCGGACGCGCTCCCAGTCGGGGAGCAGCCGGGTGACGAGCCCTTCGGCCTCCAGGGCCTCCCAGACGGGCACGGTCGACTCCCCCGCGCCGAGGAGGGTGACGAGTTCTTCGCGGGCCTCGGCGGGCCACGGTACGGGCAGGGGCCGGGCGGCGGCCGCGAGGCGGCGTACGGCGTGCAGGGAGATCGGGAGGCCGGACTGGGCGGCGGCCGCGGCGGCCCGCAGGGGCAGGACGGGGTCGCGGTCGGGTTTGGCGGAGAGGGCGAGGACGACCTCGCCGTCCATCTCGACGACGCCTTCGGCGAGGGGGGTGCGCTCGACGGGCGGTTTCTGGCCGCCGGTCCGTCCGCCCGTCCTGCCGCCGCCCGCGCGGCCGCCGAGGAGGGTGCGCAGCCGGGGTCGGGCGGAGCGGGCCTTGAGGACGCGGTTGACCTCGCGCCAGGTGACGTCGGTGGCGTACGAGATGATCCGCGCGGCCTCGTACACCTCGCGGAGCAGGGTGTCGGCGTCGAGGAGGCCGAGTTCCCGTGCGACGGCGTCCTGTTCCTGGAGGGCGAGCCGGTCGGTGGCCCGGCCGGTCGCGAGGTGCAGGGCGTCGCGGGCGTCGAGGAGGCGGCGCCTGGCGGCGTCGAGGCCTTCGCGGGGGGCGTCGGCGAGCCAGGAGGCGGCGACCGCGCGGAGCACCTGGGCGTCGCGGAGTCCGCCCCTGGCCTCCTTGAGGTCGGGTTCGAGGAGGAACTGGAGCTCGCCCATGCGGTCGGCGCGCTCGCGGCAGAGGGCGTCGAGTTCGGGGAGGCGCTTGGGTGCCTGGTTGCGCCAGTCGGCGAGGACGGTGGTGCGCAGGGCGGCGACGAGGCCGGCGTCTCCGGCGATATGCCGGGCGTCGAGGAGGCCGAGCTGGACCTTGAGGTCCTCGCCGGCGGTGGTGCGGGCCTCGGCGGGGGTGCGGACGGAGTGGTCGAGGGCCATGCCCAGGTCCCAGACGGGGTACCAGATCCGGTCGGCGAGGGCGGCGACGGCGGCCTTGTCGGCGGTGCCGTCGTGGAGCAGGAGGAGGTCGAGGTCGCTGCGGGGGGAGAGTTCGGCGCGCCCGTAGCCGCCGACGGCGACGAGGGCGGTCCCGCGGGGCGGTGCGGCGGCGGCGAAGAGGGCGGCCAGCCAGTCGTCGGTGAGCCGGGCGAGGGCGGCACGGCGCGGCGGCCCGGACCGCTCCTTCTCGTGGAGGAGGAGCAGCCGGGCCGCCGCGTAACCGCCGGGTCCCGAGTCTTCGTTCTGCGTACGCGCTTCGAGGCTCGTCACCCGGTGGCTCCTTCGTGTGCTTACAGTGCGTCCGGACCGCGCTCGCCGGTGCGGACCCGTACGGCGGTCTCGACCGGCACGCTCCACACCTTGCCGTCTCCGATCTTGCCGGTTCGGGCGGCCTTCACGACGACGTCGATGAGCTGTTCGGCGTCCTCGTCCTCGACGAGGACCTCGATGCGGATCTTGGGGACGAGGTCGACGGTGTACTCGGCGCCCCGGTAGACCTCGGTGTGGCCGCGCTGGCGTCCGTATCCGCTGGCCTCGGTGACGGTGAGGCCGTGGACGCCGAAGGCCTGGAGGGCCTCCTTGATCTCGTCGAGCCGGTGCGGCTTGACGACCGCGGTGATGAGCTTCATGCGTCCACCTTCTTGTTCTCCGTGACGGCCGGGGCGGCGACGGCGGTGGAGCGCGAGGACGCGCCGCCGCCGGCTCCGCTGAAGTCGTACGCGGTCTCGGCGTGCTCGACCTGGTCGATGCCGGAGACCTCGTCGTCCTCGCTGACCCTCATCCCCATCGTCTTGTCGATGATGAGGGCGAGGACCGCGGAGGCGATCAGAGAGTAGGCGAGGACGGCGAAGACTCCGACGGCCTGCTTGCCGAGCTGGTCGAGGCCGCCGCCGTAGAAGAGGCCCTTGGCGTCGGACTGGACGCCGCCGGTGGCGAAGAGGCCGACGAGGAGGGAGCCGATGACGCCGCCGACGAGGTGGACGCCGATGACGTCGAGGGAGTCGTCGTAGCCGAACTTGTACTTGAGGCCGACGGCCATGGCGCAGAGGAGGCCGGCGATGGCGCCGACGGCGATCGCGCCGAGCGGGCTGACGGCGCCGCCGGACGGGGTGATGGCGACGAGGCCGGCGACGGCGCCGGAGGCGGCACCGAGGGTGGTAAAGGAGCCGTGGCGGATCTTCTCGTACGCGAGCCAGGCGAGCATGGCGGCGGCGGTGGCGACCTGGGTGTTGACGAACATCACGGCGCCGACGCCGTCGTCGTTGCCGAGCCACGAGCCGGCGTTGAAGCCGAACCAGCCGAACCAGAGGAGACCGGCGCCCAGCATGACCAGCGGGAGGCTGTGCGGGCGCATCGGGTCCTTCTTGAAGCCGACGCGCTTGCCGATGACGAGGATCACGCCGAGGGCGGCGGCGCCGGCGTTGATGTGAACGGCGGTGCCGCCGGCGAAGTCGATCACACCCATCTCGAAGAGCCAGCCGCCGGCGCCCCAGACCCAGTGGGCGACGGGGAAGTAGACGACGGTGACCCAGAGGGTAATGAAGAGGGCCCAGGCGGTGAACTTGACGCGGTCGGCGAGGGCGCCGCTGATCAGGGCGGGCGTGAGGATCGCGAACATCAGCTGGAAGACGGCGAAGACGTAGACCGGGATGGTGTAGCCGTCCCAGAGCTCGGTGACGCCGATGCCGCTGAGGCCGACGTACTCGGAGGACCAGCCGATGATCGATCCGGAGTCGGTGCCGAAGGCGAGGCTGAAGCCGAAGAGCACCCAGAGGATCGTGACGATCCCGAGGCTGATGAAGCTCATCATCAGCATGTTGAGGGTGGACTTGACGCGGACCATGCCTCCGTAGAAGAAGGCGAGAGCCGGGGTCATCAGCATGACCAGGGCGGAGCAGATGAGCATGAACCCGGTGTTGGCGGCAGACAGCTCGGGGGCGTCTGCTGCCAGGGTCGTGATGGCTGGTGCCATCGGCGTCTCCTCGTCGTCGAATGCGGCCTGTGCGGGGCGGGGCCGGGGAGCGGCCGGCCGTGAGGGGCGTGGCCGGTTATGGGCCAGAGATTCGCGCAGCGCGGTTTCCGCCGATGCCGCTCGATGTTTCGGCGCAGTGACGAAGGGGTGGGGCGTGTTACGCGGCCGTGAACGGCCGGGTCACGGCTGTGTAACGCCCGCGCTCTCGCGAAATCACGCCCATGACTACAGCGACCGTCAATTGGCGAGCCACGGCGGCGATCGGCCACGTCCGCGAGAGCGGCGCCGGTTTAGGCGCAAAGAAGGGAACCGGCCGCGTCGGCGTCCGTGTGACCTTGCGGCGGGGGAGCCGAGTCGGGCAGTACGGGACGTCCGGCGCGGCCGGCGTACGAGGGGGCGCGTGGGCGCCTGGTGGATCAGACCGCTTCGGCGGCCTCGGGCAGGAGCTGGGTGAGCCGGTCGGTGAGGTGGACGACCTCGGCGACGTCGCTGTAGTTGCGGGCGGCGTGGTCGACGGTCTTGCGGAGCCGGGTGTTGACGCGCTCGGAGCGGATGCTCCGGGCGACGCCGAGGGCCTTCTCCGCGAGGACGACGGACTGCTCGGGCTCGCGCTTGAGGAGGTGGACGGTGGCCATGCCGATGAGGTTGAGGGCGTACGACCGCTGGTGGTCGGGGTCCTTCTCGAAGAGCGCGACGGCCCGCTCCATGACGGGTTCGGCGAGGGAGGCGTAGGTCGGGGAGCGGCCGGCGACGTAGGCGAGGTCGCGGTAGGAGTGGGAGTTCTCGCCGTTGAGTTCGGCCTCGGAGAAGAAGCCGATCCAGTCGGGCTCGGGCTCGCCGTCGAGGCCGACGTCGGCGAAGGTGTCCTCGGCCATCCGCACGGCCCGCTTGCACTTGGAGGGCTGGCCCATGTTGGCGTAGGCGCGGGCCTCCATCGCATACAGCATGGCCTGGGTGCGGGGGGTGGCGCAGTCGCGGCTGCCGTACTGGGCGAGGTGGATGAGTTCGAGGGCGTCGTCGGGCCGGCCGAGGTGGATCATCTGGCGGCTCATGGAGGACAGGATGTACGAGCCGAGGGGCTTGTCGCCGGCCTCCTTGGCGGCGTGCAGCGCGAGCACGAAGTACTTCTGGGCGGTGGGCTGGAGGCCCACGTCGTAGCTCATCCAGCCGGCGAGTTCGGCGAGCTCGGCGGCGCAGGTGAAGAGGCGCTTGGCGGTGGCGGCGGGCTGGGGCTCCTGGAGGAGGTCGGTGACCTCGTGGAGCTGTCCGACGACGGCCTTGCGGCGCAGTCCCCCGCCGCACTGGGCGTCCCACTTGCGGAACATGGCGGTGGTGGATTCGAGGAGGTCGAGCTCGATGTCGGAGAGCCGGTTGGGGCGGCGGCTGTCGGCGAGGGAGTCGGGGCGATCGACGTCGGTGACCGGGGTGGGGACGAGCCAGCGCTGCATCGGTTCGATGAGGGCGGGGCCGGCGGCGAGGGAGAGCGAGGAGCCGAGGAAGCCGCGCCGGGCGAGCATGAGGTCGCTGCGGGAGAACTCGCTGAGCAGGGCGACGGTCTGCGGTCCGGCCCAGGGCAGGTCCACGCCGGAGACCGACGGGGACTGGTGGGCGGTGCGCAGGCCGAGGTCCTCGACGGCGACGACGGAGCCGAAGCGCTCGGAGAACAGCTCGGAGAGGATCCGCGGGATGGGCTCGCGGGGCTGCTCGCCGTCGAGCCAGCGGCGGACGCGCGAGGTGTCGGTGGAGATGTGGTGCGCGCCCATCTGGCGCGCCCTGCGGTTCACTTGCCGTGCCAGTTCGCCCTTGGACCAGCCGCTGCGCACGAACCACGAGCCCAGCTGCTCGTTCGGGCGCTTGCCGGCAGTCGTACCGTCTGCGCCGTTGCCGCCCACTGGAACGCCCCCATCCACCTGATTGCCTGTCATCCGAACCCCTATCAGAATGCCGCCTCGCACGGCCGCTCGTCCGGGGTTCTCACTCCTTCGAACTGGAAACCGGGTTGCCTCCGGCATACCCGTGCGCGCAAGCGGCCCCGGGGTTCGAGTACCGAAAGTAATCCTACGATCACCCCTCTCGTGAGGGCGATTCAAGAAACGCCACCATTCGCCACCCCTTCGAATGAACTCGCCACGCGCCGGACGCGATTCACTTGACATGCGACGAACCGGAGTCGGCGGACGGATGCGCGGAGAGGCGCGCGCCACGGACCGCACCACCCCACTCGCGACCGCGCTCCACAAAGGGCGACGGACCGTGACCAAAGGTGACGACGACGCTCCGGGTCGTAACCACCGGCGCGTTCGACCCGTTGGAGGGGGCATGGGCTTCACGATCGGCGGCATTCGTGAGATGCGGTCCGGCTCGCGCCGCCGCGTGCGCACCACGGAGTGCACAGCGGTGGCCGAGTACACAGGACTGTGGGGCTGGGACGTGGTCCCCGGAGCACGTGCGGCGTCCGGCCGCTGCTCCTGCGGGGATCCGGCGTGTGCGGCTCCGGGGGCGCATCCGCTCTCCTTCGCCGCGCCGGTCCCGGCGGGCGCCGGGCTCGACGACGCGACGAAGGCCTGGGCGGAGTATCCGGGTGCGGCGCTGATGCTTCCGGTGGGCCGGGCCTTCGACGTGATCGAGGTCGCGGAGGCGGCGGGCCTGCGGGCGCTCGTCCGGCTGGAGCGCATGGGGCTGCCGCTGGGGCCGGTGTGCGCGACCCCGACGGGCCGGGCGCGGTTCTTCGTGGCGCCGGGCGCGGCGGCGGAGCTGCCGCAGCTGCTGTACCGGATGGGCTGGGACGACGCCGATCTGGACCTGCACTGTCTGGGGCCCGGCGCCCACATCACCGCTCCCCCGTCGGATCTGGGCGGGCTCGGGCCGGTGCGCTGGCTGCGGCCGCCGACCCTGGACACGGCGGGCGCGCCGCCGGAGGCGCGGCTGCTGCTCGGGACGCTGGCGTACATCTGCCACCGGACGCACCTCTGAGCCCCTGGAACGCGTGAGGGCCCCCGCCGGTTCGTGGCGGGGGCCCTCACGTATGCGCGGACGGGTCGGTCAGTCGCCGATCAGGGCGTCGACGAAGGCGCCCGGCTCGAACGGGGCCAGGTCGTCCGGGCCCTCGCCCAGGCCGATCAGCTTGACCGGGACGCCCAGCTCGCGCTGGACGGCGATGACGATGCCGCCCTTGGCGGTGCCGTCGAGCTTGGTCAGGACGATGCCGGTGATGTCGACGACCTCGGCGAAGACGCGGGCCTGGATGAGGCCGTTCTGGCCGGTGGTGGCGTCGAGGACGAGGAGGATCTCGTCGAGCGGGCCGTGCTTCTCGACGACGCGCTTGACCTTGCCGAGCTCGTCCATGAGGCCGGTCTTGGTGTGGAGGCGGCCGGCGGTGTCGATGAGGACGACGTCCGCACCCTCGGCGATGCCCTCCTTGACCGCGTCGAAGGCGATCGACGCCGGGTCGCCGCCCTCGGGGCCGCGCACGGTGCGGGCGCCGACGCGCTCGCCCCAGGTCTGGAGCTGGTCGGCGGCGGCGGCACGGAAGGTGTCGGCGGCGCCGAGGACGACGGACTTGCCGTCGGCGACCAGGACGCGGGCCAGCTTGCCGGTGGTGGTGGTCTTGCCGGTGCCGTTGACGCCGACGACCATGACCACGCCCGGCACGTCCGAGGGGCTCTCGGTGTGCACCGTGCGGTCGAGGTCGGGGCCGAGCAGGGTGACGAGCTCCTCACGGAGCAGCGCGCGCAGTTCCTCGGGGGTGCGGGTGCCGAGCACCCTGACCCGCTCGCGCAGCCGCTCGACGAGCTCCTGCGTGGGCGCGACGCCGACGTCGGCCGTGAGGAGGGTCTCCTCGATCTCCTCCCAGGTGTCCTCGTCGAGGTGCTCGCGGGACAGGAGCGTCAGGAGCCCCTTGCCGAGCGAGTTCTGGGAGCGGGCGAGCCGGGCGCGGAGCCGTACGAGACGGCCGGCGGTGGGCTCCGGGATCTCGATCTCGGGTGCCGCGGGCTCGGCGACGACGGGGTCCTCGACGGCGGCCGGCGTCTCGACGGCCTCCTCGGCCGGGAGTTCGACCTCCTCGACCGTGCGGCGTGGTTCCTCCCGCGGCGTCTCCGCCTCCTCGCCGACGTGCGGTTCGGCGGGCGGAGCGGTGATGGTCGGCGTGGTGGACGGCGGCTCGGCCGGCGGCAGCTGCTTCTTCTTGCGGCCGCTGATCACGAGCCCGCTCGTCACGGCGACCGCGACGACCAGAGCGATGACTACAGCAAGGATGAGTTCCATAACCCGACCAGTATCGGCCACGAGGGGCACAAAGGCGGAGCACGTAACCTAGATGGCTCCCCCACCTTTTTACGGAGTACCCCCATGCCCCACGACGCCTCCGAAGGCGCAGGCGCGACGCACGACGGCGCGATGGAGACCCGCGGTCTCGAGCCCGTCCCCGACGCCGAGCGGACCGGCCGGGTCCGCGAGCTGTTCCCGACCTGGGTCGCGGCCAACATCAGTGTGCTGCTGCTCACGATGGGCGCCGGTCTGATCGTCTTCAACGGCCTGAACTTCTGGCAGGTCCTGATCGTGGCGATCGCCGCGCCCGTGCTCTCGTACGGGATCGTCGGTCTGATCTCGATCGCGGGGAAGCGCGGCGGGGCGCCGGGCATGGCGCTGTCGCGGGCCGTCTTCGGTCAGCGCGGAAACCTTTTTCCCGGTGCGCTGATCTGGGTCGCCCGCTGGGGCTGGGAGACCATCAACGCGGTGACCGGCGCCTACGCGGTGCTGACCGTGCTCGACCTGCTCTTCGGCGTGAAGTCGAACACGCTCCTCATCGTGGTGACGCTGCTGCTCTTCGTGACCTGCACCTTCCTGGTGTCGGGGCTCGGGATCAACGCGCTGCGGGTGTGCAGCAAGTGGTCGACGTACCTCTTCGGCGCGTTCTCCGTGCTCGTCCTGGTCTATCTGGTGGCGAACACCGACTGGTCAGCGGTCTTCGACAAGCCGGCCGGTTCGACGGCGATGATGGTCGCGGGCATCGGCACGATCGCGGCCGGCGGCATCAGCTGGGTGCCCTCGGGCCCCGACTTCACCCGCTACCTGCCCCGTACGGCCTCCTCGAAGGCGATGGTCGGCTCGACGGTCGGCGGCGCCGGGATCGTGGTCCTGCCGATGGTGCTGATGGGCGCGGTGATGGCGGTGTCCACGCCGGACCTGGCCTCGGCGCAGGACCCGGTCTCCTTCATCGGTGAGCTGCTCCCGATGTGGATCTCCGTGCCGTACCTGGTGATCGCCCTGCTCGGGATGCTGCTGATCAACTCGATGTCGATGTACTCGGCCGGGTTCACGGCGCAGACCCTGGGCATCAAGGTGTCGCGCGCTGCGGCGGTCAGCGTGAACGCCGTGATCAGCCTGGTCTTCGGCTTCCTGCTGATGGTGGTGGCGACCAGCTTCATCGGTTCGTTCATCTCCTTCCTGACCCTGCTCGCGGTGGCGTTCTCGGCCTGGATCGGCGTCTTCGGCGTGGACATGCTGCGCCGGAGGACGTACGACGCGGCGGCGCTCATGGACACCACCCGGACCAGCGCGTACTGGTACCGCGGCGGTTTCGCCTGGCAGGCGATGACGGCGTGGGCCGTGGCGCTGCTCGTGGGGCTGCTCTTCACGAAGGTCGACTGGTTCTCGGGGCCGCTGGCCTCGTCGTGGATCGGTGAGAACGGCCTCGGCTGGGCGGCGACGATCGTGGTGGCGGGCGCGCTGTACGCGGTGCTTCCGCGGACGCCCGCGAAGGCCCCGGTGGAGCCCGTCGAGGTGCGCGAGACCGTTTCCATCTGACGCTGCGTCAGATAACGTCCCCCTTCGCCGGATCCCACGAGCGGAGGGGGACTTCCCATGCCCTTCACAGTCGTACGGTTCAACCTCGTCGACCCGCACGCGACCCCCGTCTCCCTCTCGGCCCGCTACCGGGCCGCCGTCGAGATGGCCGCCCACGCCGACGCGCACGGGGTCGACACCGTCCAGACCGAGGAGCACCACGGCGTCGAGAACAACTGGCTGCCCTCCCCCTTCGCCTTCGCGGGCGCGGTCTTCGGCGCGACGAAGAGGATCGCGGTGACCGTCTCGGCGATCATCGGGCCGCTGCACGACCCGCTGCGGCTGGCCGAGGACATCGCGGTCCTGGACCTGCTGAGCGGCGGCCGGCTCGTCACGGTGGCGGGGATCGGCTACCGGCCGGAGGAGTACGAGGAGCGCGGGGTCGACTGGGGCCGGCGCGGGAAGCTCCAGGACCTGCTCCTGGAGACCCTGCTGACGGCCTGGAAGGGCGAGCCCTTCACGTATCAGGGCCGTACGGTACGGGTCACCCCGCGGCCGCTCACCCAGCCGCATCCGATGCTGCTCGTCGGGGGCTCGTCGCGGGCGGCGGCCCGGCGGGCGGCCCGGCTGGGGCTGCCGTTCTTCCCGAGCGCGCACCTGCCGGAGCTCGACGCGTACTACCGGGAGCGGTGCGCCGAGTACGGCACGGAGGGCTGGACGATGATGCCGGCCGAGGAGACGCCGCTGCTGCACCTGTCGGAGGATCCGGACCGGACCTGGGCGGAGTACGGGGAGCACTTCCTGCACGAGGCGCGGACGTACGCCTCCTGGCAGTCGAAGGACATCCGCTCGGCGGTCCGGTCGGCGGCGACGACCGTGGAGGAGCTGCGCGCGGAGGGGGTGTACCGGGTGGTGACCCCGGACGAGTGCGTGACGCTCGGCCTGGAGAGCCTGGTGCTGCATCCGCTGTGCGGCGGGATGCCGGTCGAGGAGGGGTGGCGGAGCCTGCGGCTGTTCTGCGACGCCGTACTGCCCCGCCTCAAGGAGTGACGGCGTACGGGCTCGGCCCAGGCGTGACGACGTACGGGCTCGGCCCGGGCGTGACGACGTACTGCCCCGGCTCGGGGCATAGGACCTCGGGCCGGGGCAGTTCCGTGGGTGAGGAGAGGGGCAGCGGGGATTAGCCCATCTCCTCCAACGCCTTGCCCTTGGTCTCCTTGACGTACCTGAGCACGAAGGGGATCGAGAGCACGGCGAAGAACGTGTAGATCATGTAGGTGCCGGAGAGGTTCCAGTCCGCCAGGGACGGGAAGCTCGCGGTGATGGCCCAGTTGGCGATCCACTGCGCGGAGGCAGCGACGCCGAGCGCGGCGGCGCGGATCCGGTTGGGGAACATCTCGCCGAGGAAGACCCAGACCACGACGCCCCAGGAGAGGGCGAAGAAGAGGACGAAGACGTGGGCGGCGACGAGCGCCACGACACCCTGGGTCTCGGGGAGCTTGCCGTCGACGAGGTCCGCGGAGAAGGCCCAGGCCTCGAAGGCGAGGGCGATCGCCATGCCGACGGAGCCGACGAGGGCGAGCGGCTTGCGGCCGACGCGGTCGACCAGGACCATCGCGATCACGGTGCCGATGATGTTGATGATCGACGTGGTGAACGAGTAGAAGAACGAGCTGGACGGGTCGATGCCGACGGACTGCCAGAGCGTCGAGGAGTAGTAGAACGCGACGTTGATGCCGACGAGCTGCTGGAAGACCGAGAGTCCGATGCCGACCCAGACGATGGGCAGCAGCTTGAAGCGGCCGCCGGCGACGAGCAGGTCCTTGAAGGTGGACTTGTGCTCGCTGCGCATGGCCCGGTCGATCTCCGCGACGCGCGCGTCGAGGTCGACGCCGCTGCCCTCGACCTCGGCGAGGACCTCCTTGGCCCGGTCGGTCTTCCCGACGGAGATGAGGAAGCGCGGGGACTCGGGGATGGCGAAGGACAGCATGCCGTAGAGGAGCGCGGGCACGACCATCACGCCGAGCATCCACTGCCAGGCTTCCAGGCCGCCGATCTCGCCGCGCTGGTCCCCGTCGGCGAGCTGGAGGATGCCGTAGTTGACCAGCTGGGAGATGGCGATGCCGATGACGATCGCAGCCTGCTGGAAGGAGCCGAGGCGGCCGCGGTACGCGGCGGGGGCGACCTCGGCGATGTAGGCGGGGCCGATGACCGAGGCCATGCCGATCGCGAAGCCGCCGATGACGCGCCAGAGGGCCAGGTCCCAGAGGGCGAAGGGCAGTGCGGATCCCACGGCGCTGACGGCGAAGAGGACCGCGGAGATCTGCATGCAGCGGATGCGGCCGATGCGGTCGGCGATCCGGCCGGCGGTCGCGGCGCCGATGGCGCAGCCGATCAGCGCGATGGCGATGACCTGGGCGAGCGTGCCGGAGCCGATGTCGTAGCGGTCGCGGATCGCCTCGACGGCACCGTTGATGACGGAGCTGTCGTAGCCGAAGAGGAAGCCGCCCATCGCGGCGGAGGCCGTGATGAAGATGACGTGGCCGAGGTGGTCAGGATGGGCCGCTCGGCCTTCGGACGGCGGCGGCGTGGGCGCCTGCGCGGTACTGGTCACATGGACTCCTGGGTGGGGGGCAAGCCCTTCCAGTGGCGCACAACTTCACGCCGCTCACCACGTGAAGGTAAAAGCAACGTTGCAGAGACTATGCCTTCAAGTTTCGAAGTCAATACCCGATGTCGTATGACTTTAAGAACGTGATGGACCCCATTAGCTTCAAGACTTGAAGTGATGTTGAAGTGGCGAACGCTCAGCGCAGCCGCTGGCTGATCACCTTCGACACACCGTCGCCCTGCATGGACACGCCGTACAGCGCGTCCGCGACCTCCATCGTCCGCTTCTGGTGCGTGATCACGATCAGCTGCGAGGACTCCTGGAGCTCCTCCATGATCCGGATCAGCCGCTGGAGGTTGGTGTCGTCGAGCGCCGCCTCGACCTCGTCCATCACGTAGAACGGGCTGGGCCTGGCCTTGAAGATCGAGACGAGCAGCGCCACGGCCGTGAGCGACCGCTCGCCGCCGGAGAGCAGCGAGAGCCGCTTGACCTTCTTCCCCGGCGGGCGGGCCTCCACGTCGACGCCGGTGGTGAGCATGTTGCCCGGGTCGGTGAGGATCAGCCGGCCCTCGCCGCCAGGGAAGAGCCGCGAAAAGACGCCCTCGAACTCCCGGGCCGTGTCCCGGTACGCCTCCGTGAAGACCTGCTCGACGCGCACGTCGACCTCCTTCACGACCTGAAGGAGGTCGGTCCGGGTCTTCTTCAGGTCCTCCAGCTGCTCGGAGAGGAACCGGTGCCGCTCCTCGAGGGCGGCGAACTCCTCCAGGGCCAGCGGATTGACCTTGCCGAGCTGGTGGTACGCCCGTTCGGCGGCCTTGAGCCGCTTCTCCTGCTCCGAACGGACGAACGGCCGGGGCCGGGCCTGCGGCCCCTCCGCGTCCTCGGTCGTACCCTCGGCCGCGCCCTCGCCGTCCACGGAGGGCGACGGGGGTACGGGCTGGTCGGGACCGTACTCGGCGACCAGCGCGGCCGCCTCCACCCCGAACTCCTCCAGGGCCTTCGCCTCCAGCTGTTCGATCCGCAGCCGCTTCTCCGCGCCGAGCACCTCGCCCCGGTGGACCGAGTCGGTCAGCTTGTCGAGCTCGGCCTTGAGGTCCCGGGCACTGCCGCGGGCCACCGTGAGCCCCTGCTCACGATCGCCCCTGGCCGCCTGGGCCGCCACCCGTTCCCGCTCGGCGCGGACGAGCGAGACCTCGACGTGGGCCAGGAGCCCGCGGGCTCCGGCCGCGACCGCGCCCGCGACCAGGCGCTCGTGCCGGAGCCGGGCCCTGCGCTGCTCGGCACGCGCGCGTGCCTCGCGTTCGGCGCGGGCGGCCCGGTCGAGGGAGTCGGCCCGTCCGGCGAGCCCCTTGACCCGCTCCTCATGGGTACGGACCTGGAGCCGCGCCTCCATCTCGGTCTGGCGCGCGTTGGAACCGTCGATGGAGAGCCGGTCGCGGACGGAGGTGTCGGGCTCGTCCTCCGCGTCCCCGAAGGCGGTGGACTCCTGGGCGACGAGGAGCCGTTCGGCCAGCTCCTCCGCCTCGGCGACGGCCTTCTCCAGGGCGTCCTGGGCGCGGGCGACGGCCGCCGCGGTCCGCTCGGCCTCCCCCGCCGCTCCCCTGGCCTGCCCGGCGAGCCGTCCCAGCTCCTTGGCGACGGTCGACTTCTCCCGCTCGGCGGCCCGGCGGCTCGCGTCCAGCTCCTCGACGAGCGCTCCCGCGGTACGGCGGCGCTCGTCGGCCTCGCGCTGAGCGGCCGTCAACGCCTCGCACCGTACGGTCAGTTCGTCGAGTTCGGCGGCGGCTTCGGTCACCGAGGCCTGCACTTCGAGGAGGCTGGGCGCGCCGGCGGAGCCGCCGTGCGCGAAGTGCCCGCCGAGCAGGTCCCCTTCGGCGGTGACGGCGGTCAGGCCGGGCCGGGACCGGACCAGTTCCTCGGCCTCGTCCAGGCCGTCGACGACGACCACTCCGGCCAGCAGGCGGCGGACGGCGGGCAGGAGTTCGGCGGGGCCGCGCACCAGATCGGCGGCGCTCCGGCAGCCCTCGGCGCCGATGGCGGGGGACGGTTCGGGGGCGCCGGTCAGGAGGAGGGAGGCGCGGCCCGCGTCCTGCTTGCGCAGGAGGCGGAGGGCCTCGGCCGCGGCGGCCGGTCCGGTGGCGGCGACCGCGTCGGCGGCGGCGCCGAGGGCGGCGGCCACGGGGATCTCGTATCCCGGGGTGACGGTGAGGAGTTCGGCGGCCGGGCCGAGGAGTCCGGTGACGCCGGCGGAGAGCAGTGCGCCCGTGCCGTCCTTGCGGCGCAGGCCGAGGGCGAGGGTGTCGTGTCGGGCGCGGGTCGCGGCCCGGGTGCGTTCGGCGGTGCCGAGCGCGTCGCGGGCGGCGCTCAGCTCGGCCTCGGCCTCGGCCCGTTCGCGGCGGGCCGCCTCGTACCGCTCGGTGTGTTCGCCGTCGGCGGCGTCGAGGCCCTCGACCTCGGCCGTGAGCTGCTCGTACTCCTCCTGGGCGGTGACCGCCCGCTCCGCGGCCTCGTCGCGGGCGGCGGCCAGGCGGTCGATCTCGGCCTGGGCGGCGGCGGCGCGCGAACGGGCGGCGTTGACCTGGCCGTGGAGGCGGGCGAGGCCCTCGCGCCGGTCGGCGATGGCCCGGGCGGCGTCCTTGAGGCGGCGTTCCTCCGCCGTCAGGGCGCGTTCGAGCTCCGCGCGGTGGGCGACGGTGTCCTCCAGGGCCCGCTCGGCCGCCTCCAGGGCGGCTTCGAGCTCGGCCTCCTGCTCGCGGACGCGGGCGGCCTCCCTCTCCAGGTCCTCCGGATCGCGGCCGCGGCGCTCCTCTGCGGGGGCATCGGTGGCGCTCTTCACGCGTGCGTCGGCGAGGGAGATCGTGCCGCGGACCCGTTCGGCGAGCTGCGAGAGGGCGTACCAGCTCTGCTGGGCTCGTTCGAGCCGGGGCGCGAGGGCGCGGACCTCTGCTTCGAGTTCGGCCTCGCGGGCGAGCGCGGCCCGCAGCTCGCTCTCGGTGGCTTCCTTGCGGGCGAGGAGCGCGGCCTCGTCGGCGACCTCGGCGGTGAGAGCGGACCGAAGCTGTACGAGGTCGTCGGCGAGGAGCCGGAGGCGGGCGTCGCGGAGGTCGGCCTGGATGACGACGGCGCGGCGGGCGACGGCGGCCTGGCGGCCGAGGGGCTTGAGCTGGCGGCGCAGTTCGTCGGTGAGGTCCTGCACGCGTGCGAGGTTGGCCTGCATCGCGTCCAGCTTCCGCAGCGCCTTCTCCTTGCGCTTGCGGTGCTTGAGGACGCCGGAGGCCTCCTCGATGAAGGCGCGGCGGCCCATCGGGTCGGCGTGCAGGACGGAGTCGAGCTGTCCCTGGCCGACGATGACGTGCATCTCCCGCCCGATGCCGGAGTCGGACAGCAGGTCCTGGATGTCGAGCAGCCGGCAGGTGTCGCCGTTGATCTGGTACTCGCTGCTGCCGCCCCGGAACATGATCCGGGTGATGGTGACCTCGGCGTAGTCGATGGGCAGCGCGCCGTCGGAGTTGTCGATGGTCAGCGAGACCTCGGCGCGGCCGAGCGGCGGGCGCCCGGTCGTGCCGGCGAAGATGACGTCCTCCATCTTGCCGCCGCGCAGCGACTTGGCGCCCTGCTCTCCCATGACCCAGGACAGGGCGTCCACGACATTGGACTTGCCCGATCCGTTGGGACCCACGACACAGGTGATTCCGGGTTCGAACCGCAGGGTCGTGGCCGAGGCGAACGACTTGAATCCGCGGAGGGTCAGGGCCTTGAGGTGCACCCCGGGGACTCTACCGGGGCCCGCGCGTTTCACCCGCGAAGGTGCAGGGCAGATCATCGGGTGAGGAGGGGTGGCCAGGGGCGGGCCGTGGGGGAAACGGCGGGTGAAAGAAAGAAGGGACGCCGAAGCGCCCCTTGCATATCCAGCTGTGCCGTTGTCCGGCGGTGCCGGACGGAGTGTTTCCCACCTGGCCCCTGGGGGCTGGGTTGTCAGGTGAGCGCAGGCTCCGCCTGGGGTACGTCGAGGTCGATGCTGTCGAGCAGCGACTCTCCCTGGTGCTGAGCGGCGGCAGCCGCGAGCGTGTCGTTCTCGGACTGGATCCGTACCAGCTCGGATTCCAGGTCCTGGACACGCTGCTGAAGCCGTCGCATCTCGGCGAGGAGTCGCGGGTCGGAGCCGCCGACGTAACCGAGAAGCGCCTTTGCCATGATGGATGGTCCTCCACACTGAGTGACCGACCGATTGCGGTGTGGGTCGTGAGGGATTCGCACCCGCGGTGCTCGGCAGTGCATCGTGCCGGTTCATTACTGCCAAACAGCTAAGGTGCGCGGGGATTCCAGCGTCTCACCAAAAAGTTTGACGGTCAACACGATCACGCCCCGTTTGAAGGGGCGACTGAGGAGTGGGCGGCCGCTCAACACGCGGCGGCGCCTCTCGACCCGGTGCCTCGGGGCGTGGCGATCATCCTTAACGGGCAGCCTTCCACGGCGCGCACTTCTTGGCAACCACCAGGGAGTTCTCCCGCCACGCCCCCGTCACCGGGTGTCCCTCCGGCGTCCCTCCGGGTCACCGGAGCAGGGCCTTCGTCGCGTACGTCAGCGGATCGCGAAGCCGTCATAACCTCCGCGCGCGGTGCCCCATATCTCCGTCACGCCGTCCACGCGGCCGGGCGTGTCGCCCGTGCGGAGCCAGTCGAGAAGACGGTGGCAATTCTCACTCGGCCCCTCGGCCACCACCTGGACCCGGCCGTCGTCGAGGTTCAGGGCGAAGCCCACGAGGCCGCCGATCTCCAGTGCGTTTGCCCTGGTGAACCAGCGGAAGCCCACTCCCTGTACCCGGCCGCGCACCCAGGCGGTCATCCGTACGTCGTCACTCATGGCTGCACGCTAGCTGGCGGATTGCCCGATGAGCACGTCGCCCCGGCTTTCCATCGCGTACAGTCCCGACGGAATGCGCCTCACCCGTTCGGGCGCGCGCCATTCGACTGTCGGCCGGAAGCATGCCGACAGCAAAGATCAGCAAAGGCCAGCAAAGATCCGCAGCAAACGGCGGAGCTCCGCAGAGGAAGGCAGGGCAGCAGATGGGACGCCACCGTCGCTCCGGCGCCGCACCCGCCGCAGAAGACTACGCGGCCGGTTCGGACAGCCGGCACCGGGGTGACCGCCGCAGGCGGCGGAACCCCGTGCGCACCGGACTCCTCGGCGCCTCCGCGGCGGTCGCGGTGGGAGCCGTGGCCGTCGCCTCGGGCCTGCTGCCCGGCGGGGACACCTTCACCGTCGGCAACGCCGGTACGGGCGAGCGCCAGGTCCAGTCCCGGCAGGCGCCGGAGCTGACGACGCAGGGCGGGTCGGCCCAGACCCCGGCCGGCGGCGAGTCGGCGGGCGGCAGCGGGACGGCGAACCGGTCGGGATCGGGTACGAGCCCGAGCCCGAGTGCGACTCCGAGCAGGACCGCCTCGCCCTCGGCCTCCCCCTCCACCTCCGCGAAGCCGAGCGCCAAGCCGAGTGCGAAGCCGAGCACCAAGCCGGTCGCGAAGCCGACCCCGTCGAAGCCGGCGAGCACCACCAAGCCCGTGGCCCCGGAGAAGACGCGGGCCGCGCCCACGACGAAGCCGGCCGCGCCGAAGCCGGAGCCGACGACGGAGGCGCCGGTCGAGACGCCGGCCCCGCCGTCCACGGCCGACCGGGACGAGGCGGCCGAGGCGGAAGTCCTCCGCCTGGTCAACGTCGAGCGCGCCAAGGTGGGCTGCACCCCGGTCCGCTCGGACGCGCAGCTCGCGGCGCTCGCCGGGGCGTTCAGCACGGACATGGCGGAGCGCGGCTTCTTCGACCACACGGACCCGGACGGGGCCACGCCGTGGGCGCGCGCGGAGCAGGCGGGCATCTCGGGCCTGGGCGGCGAGAACATCGCGCGCGGCCAGGCGGACGCTGCGGCCGTGATGGACTCCTGGATGAACAGCGACGGCCACCGCGCCAACATATTGAACTGCGACTTCACGACGCTGGGCGTCGGCGTGCAGTTCGGCGACGGCGGCCCCTGGTGGACCCAGGACTTCGGCCGCTGAGCCGATTCCGTACGCGCGAAAGGGCCCCGTCACCACTCCGGTGACGGGGCCCTTTCTCTTGCGCGGGATCAGGCGGCGGCCTTGCCGGCCGCGAAGGTGCGGGCGGTCACGGCGACGCGGCGGCCGAGGTGCTCGGCGGTGGCGACGTCCGCCTTGTGGACGCCGTCGGGGCCCAGGTCGGTGTGGGTCTGGGCGCCGGCGCCGGAGAAGAAGCCGAGGCGGTTGAGGTCGTTCTCGGAGGCCTCGCTGCTGTTCCAGCCGGGCTTCAGGCCGAGGTTGACCCAGGTCATGCCGTGCTGGCCGGCGAGGGTCTGGAAGAACTGCAGGGTGTGCAGCTTGTCGCCGCTCTTGGAACCGGAGTTGGTGAATCCGGCGGCGAGCTTGTCCAGCCAGGCGTCGGAGAACCAGCGCTTCGAGGTGGCCTCGGCGAACTGGTGGAAGGCGCCGGAGGCGGTGCCCATGTAGGTCGGGGAGCCGAAGACGATCGCGTCGGAGGAGTCGAGCAGCTCCCACTCGGCGTCGGTGATCGCGTCGACCTTGATCAGGTGGACGGTGGCGCCCGCGTCGGCGGCACCGTCGCGGACGGCCTCGGCGAGGACGGCGGTGTGGCCGTAGCCGGAGTGGTAGGCGATGGAGACGACGGGGGTGGTCACAAGAGGCTCCTCGGAAAGGTCTGCGGAGGGGATGACCAGAAGTAGAGCACTAACTTTTCGATAGCGCAAGCAGTGAGTTAGCGCAGCCGTGGCAGTAAGCGCTGTGCGCGAGTACGGTGGAGGGCATGACTGACGACCTCGCCTACGACGTCTTCGCGCGGGCCTGTCCCTCGCGCGGCACGCTGGAGCACGTGACGGGCCGCTGGGGCAGCCTGACCCTCGGCGCCCTGTACGACGGCACGTTCCGCTTCAACGAGCTGCGGCGCCGGGTCGACGGCGTGAGCGAGAAGATGCTGTCGCAGACGCTCCACGCCCTGGAGCGCGACGGTCTCGTCCACCGCGACGCCCAGCCCACGAACCCCCCGCGGGTCGACTACCGGCTCACCCCGCTCGGCCGCGAGATCGCGGAGCGGCTCATCGGCCTGATCGAGCTGGTGGAGGGGCGCATGCCGGAGGTCGAGGCGGCCCGCGAGAGTTACGACGCGGAGCGCACGGCCCCCGTCACGAGCTGACCCGTCACGAGTTGACCGGTCACGAGTTGACCGGTCACATGCTTTCCGGTCAGGGGCGCGGCGGGCGCTGGCAGCGCGGGCAGAAGTAGCTGGAGCGGTTCATCCAGGGGCGCCTGCGCATCGGCGTGCCGCAGCGGCGGCACGGCTCGTCCTCGCGCCCGTAGGCGTCGAGCGAGCGGTCGAAGTAGCCGGACTCGCCGTTGACGTTCACGTACAGGCTGTCGAAGCTGGTGCCGCCGACCGCGAGGGCCTCGTTCATCACGTCCCGGGCGTGCCCGAGGAGCTCGGCCGAGCGCGGCCGGGTGAGCGTGGCGGTGGGCCGCTCGTAGTGCAGCTTCGACCGCCAGAGCGCCTCGTCCGCGTAGATGTTGCCGACGCCGCTGATCAGCGACTGGTCGAGCAGCGCCCGCTTGACGGTCGTACGGCGCTGCCTGAGCGCGCGGTGGAACGCGTCCTCGTCGAATTCGGGGTCCAGCGGGTCCCGTGCGATGTGCGCGATGACGTCCGGCAGCCCGTCCGGGGTCTGCTCGTGGAGCGAGAGCCCGCCGAAGGTGCGCTGGTCGACGAAGCGGAGCTCGGTGCCGGCCTCGTCGTCGAAGCGGATCCGGATGCGGAGGTGCTTCTCGTCGGCGGCGTCCTCCGGCTGGACGAGCAGCTGACCGCTCATGCCGAGGTGCCCGAGCACGGAGCTGCCGGTCTCGGCCAGCGGCAGCCAGAGGTACTTGCCGCGGCGCCGCGCCACCTCGAACCGCTGCCCCTTCAGCCGCGCGGCGAAGTCCGCGCCGCCGGCCGGGTGGCGTCGTACGGCCCTGGGGTGCAGCACCTCGACCTCGGTCACGGTCCGTCCGGCGACCCAGCGCTCCAGTCCGCGCCGTACGACCTCGACCTCGGGCAGCTCGGGCACGGGACTCCTCCGGACGACGTCGATCGACAGCGCTTCAACCCTACCGGCGTCCACACCCCTGGCGGCATACGGGCCTCCACCGGCCTACAGGCCCAACCGGCGTACACCCCGGGAAAAGACGAGAACCCCGCCCTGGGGCGGGGTTCTCGGGAAGCGGTGGGCGAAGGCCGTCAGGCCGTCGCACCGTTCGTGGACGGAGAGGGGTCGGCGACCTCTCCCGTGCCGGCTTCGGCAGCGGCCTTGGCCGCCGCCGCGCGCTCGTCCGCGGCGGCGCGAATCTCGCGCCACGCGGACTCCGCCGCCTGCTGCTCCGCTTCCTTCTTGCTGCGGCCGGTGCCGGTGCCGTACGAGACACCACCGACGCGGGCGGCAGCAGTGAAGACCTTCTCGTGGTCCGGACCCTCTTCGGAGACGAGGTATTCCGGCACACCCAGGCCCTCGGCCGCGGTGAGCTCCTGGAGACTGGTCTTCCAGTCCAGGCCCGCACCGAGGTTCGAGGACTTCTCGATCAGCGGGTCGAAGAGCCGGTGAACCAGCTCGGACGCCGCATCGAGGCCCTGGTCGAGATAGACCGCGCCGATCACCGCTTCAAGGGTGTCGGCGAGGATGGACGCCTTGTCCCGGCCACCCGTGCCCTCTTCGCCCCGGCCGAGCCGGATGAAGGAGCCGAGTTCGAGGCCGCGACCGACCTCCGCAAGTGCACGTGAGTTGACCACCGCGGCCCGCAGTTTGGCCAGCTGGCCTTCGGGCAGGTCGGGGTGGGTGCGGTACAGCGTGTCCGTGACCACCAGGCCGAGCACGGAGTCCCCGAGGAACTCCAGACGCTCGTTGGTGGGCAGGCCGCCGTTCTCGTACGCGAACGAACGGTGGGTCAGTGCACGCACCAGAAGGGCGGACTCGAGCCGATAGCCGAGCCGCCCTTCCAGAAGCGTGTGGGACGAGGCATGGTCCGTCTTGTCGTCCGTCTTGCGGGACTCAGACATTGCGCCTCTCACCAGCCCAATCAGACCGAGAGGACCTGGCGCTTGTTGTAGGTGCCGCAGCTCGGGCACGCGATGTGCTGCAGCTTCGGCTCCTGGCAACGCTCACACGAAACCAGGGTGGGGACCGCAGCCTTCCACTGCGACCGGCGGTGGCGCGTGTTGCTGCGCGACATCTTCCGCTTCGGAACAGCCACGGCTACTTCTCCTGCTTCTCGGCGGCGCTTCGGACGTCCCCGTCAGAGGCTTTGCCGCTCATGTTGTCCTTCTCATCGGTTCCCAGCGAACCGGCGAGTCCCTGCAATGCCGCCCAACGGGCGTCGACGGCATCATGGTGGTGGCCCGGGTTCTCGTTCAGGTCGGCTCCACATTCGGAACACAGACCCGCACAGTCCTCCCGGCACACCGGCTGCATCGGCAGTGCGAGCACCACCGCATCACGCAGCATGGGTTCGAGGTCGAACATGCCGTCCTCGAGGGGGGTCATGCTCTCGTCTTCCTCGGCTTCGTCGTCCGCGGCCGCCTTGGAGCGGCCCCGGTCGTCGGAGTCGGGGTACGAGAACATCTCCTGGAAGTCCACGTCGAGATCCAGCTCGACGGGCTCCAGACACCTTACGCACTCCCCCTCGGCCGATGCACGGGCGGTGCCTGTGACAAGCACCCCTTCCATGACCGACTCAAGACGGAGATCGATTTCCACGGGAGCGCCCTCGGGCACTCCGATGACCCCTTCGACGCCGATGGCCGTGGGGGCCTCGACGGAGCGCGAGAGCCGCTGGAGGGCACCAGGACGCCGCCCCAGCTCGTGCGTGTCGAACACGAGGGGATTGCGGTGGTCAAGGCGCGTGCTCAGGGCTCTTCCTGCTTTCGAATCGTGAGGGGGCTGCCAGAAGTGGGCAGCGAGGATCGCGGAATACGCGCGACCGAAGAGCCAGGATACTGGACGCTTCGCTCAGGGCCCAATCCGGGCCCCGGGCCCTTTACTGCCCCTGTTCGTACCGGCGCAACTGCTCCAGGTCGATCATGCTCGTGTCGAAGAAACTGGTCTCGTCGAGCGCGGCGGCCGGCTGCTGCTGGGCATGGGGCTGGGGCTGGTACTGGTGCTGCTGCTGGTCGTAGCCGTACTGACCCTGGTACGCGTACGGGTCGGGCTGCTGCTGGTAGCCGTACGGGTCCGGCTGTCCCCCTGGGCCCTGCGGCCCCGGAGGTACCCCCAGCTGGTAGCCGTACGCGGGGTCCTGCTGCGGCTGCTGGGGGTAGCCGTACGGGTCGGGCTGCTGGGCCGGGATGTGCGCGGGGGCCTGCGCGGCGACCGGGGCCGGCTGGGGGTCGGCGAGCTCCGCGAGCCCGGCGAGGTAGTCGGCGTCGCTGGTGTGGACCGTGCCGCCGAGACCGTCCTGCGCGGCCATGTGCTCGCCGAGGTCGTCGGTGGCGATCCGGCCGTGCAGCTTCTGCCGACCGCGCCCGACGGCCTCCAGGGTCTTGCTGAGGACGGCCTCGAAGGCGCCCAGCTTGGCGTCCACGTACTCGTCGGCCCGGCTGATCAGGGTCTGCGGGTCCGAGCTGTACTCCGGGGCGTCCTCGTCCGCGTAGCCGTCCCGGTCGAGGCCCGGGCCGCGGCCGAGGAGCTTCTCACGGCCCCGGTCGACGGAGCCGATGGTCTTGTTGAGGACGACCTCGAAGTTGGCGAGCTTGGAGTCGACGTAGTCGTCGGCCTCCGCGCGGACCTCCTCGGCCTCGCGGCGGGCCTCGGCGAGGATCCGGTCGGCCTCGCCCTGCGACTCCCGGGCGACCTGGGTGTCGGAGACGATCGAGCCGCGCTCGGCGTGGGCGGCCTCGATGATCCGCTCGGCCTCCTGGCGGGCCTGCTCGACCATCTGCTCACGGCCGCCGATCAGCTCCTGGGCCTGGGCGAGGGAGCCGGGCAGCGCGTCCCGTACCTCTTCGAGCAGGGAGAGCAGCTCGGCGCGGTTGACCACGCAGGATGCCGACATGGGCATGGAACGGGCGCCCTGAACGGTCGCGACGATCTCGTCGAGCTTCTTCTGCACGTCCACCGGGTGCTCGCCACTCTCTACAGCTGGATGGAGACGGACGGGACGACTGTAAGGGCAGTCGGCTCCCATCCGACACCAGGTGACGGAGCGTCAGCAGCGGTGGCGGCGCGTCACTTCTGCGCGAGGCGCTCGGTCAGCCGGCCGAGGACCTGCGGCGGCACCAGGTGGGACACGTCGCCGCCCCAGGCCGCCACCTCCTTGACCAGCGAGGAGGAGAGGAAGCTGTACGTCGGGTTGGTGGGGACGAAGAGGGTCTCCACGCCCGAGAGGCCGATGTTCATCTGCGCCATCTGCAACTCGTAGTCGAAGTCGCTGACGGCGCGCAGGCCCTTGACGATGGCGGGGATGTCCCGCTGCTTGCAGAAGTCGACGAGCAGTCCGTGGAAGGACTCCACCTCGACGTTGCCGAAGTCGGCGGTGACCTCGCGGATCAGCTCGATCCGCTCGTCGACGGTGAACAGTCCCTGCTTGGACTGGTTGATCATCACCGCGACGTGTACGACGTCGTACAGCTTGGAGGCGCGGGCGATGATGTCGAGATGTCCGTTGGTGATGGGGTCGAACGACCCCGGACAGACGGCGCGGCGCAACGTGAGTCCCTCGCTCTCCGGTCCGGTCATGGTGCGTCTTCGCACGTAGAGGCGGCGCGACCGTACCAAAACGTTCCCTCGCCGTAACGACGGGCCCGCAGTGGCTCGAATCCGTCCGGCCAGCCGAACTCCCCGCCTCGGGTGCTGCGCTCCACGGTGACGAGGGCATCGTCCGTGAGCCAGCCCCCCGAGCGGAGTGTGAGGAGGATCTCGCGAAGATCGTCGTCCGCGACGGCGTACGGCGGGTCGAGGAAGACCAGGTCGAACGGGTCGGCGGGGGCCGGTCCCGTCACGATCTGCTCCGCCTTGCCGGTCCTGAGTTCGGCGCCGGGCAGGCCGAGTGTCCTGATGTTGTCGCGGATCGTCTTCGCGGCGCGGGGGTCGGCCTCGACGAGGAGCGCGTGGACGGCGCCCCGGGAGAGCGCTTCGAGCCCGACGGCGCCGGAGCCCGCGTACAGGTCGGCGACCCGGGTCCCGTCGAGGGAGCCGAGGAACGCCTCCCAGGTGGAGAAGAGGCCTTCGCGCGCCCGGTCGGAGGTGGGGCGGGTGCCGTTGCCGGGGGGCACGGCAAGTCGGCGTCCGCCGGCGGTGCCGGCGATCACGCGGGTCATCGGTGTCCTCGTTCTCGCTGTGTCATTGCGTACGCATCAGCTTATGGCGGTTGCCGCCGGGCTGCGGTCAGCCCTTCTCCAGGTACTCCTCCCGGTCCTTGTCGAGCAGGGCTTCGAGGGCGGTGCGCAGACCGGGGTGGGCGGCGAGGTCCGGGTCGGCGAGGACGAGGGTGGTGGCCTCCTCGCGGGCGGCGGCGATGACCTCCTCGTCGTCGATGACCGTGAGCACCTTCAGGGAGGAGCGGACGCCGGACTGGGCCTGGCCGAGGACGTCGCCCTCGCGGCGCTGTTCGAGGTCGATGCGGGAGAGCTCGAAGCCGTCGAGGGTGGCGGCGACGGCGCCGAGGCGCTGCCGGGCGGGGCTGGCCTCGGGCATCTCGGTGACGAGGAGGCAGAGGCCGGGGGCGGATCCGCGGCCGACGCGGCCGCGGAGCTGGTGGAGCTGGGAGACGCCGAACCGGTCGCCGTCCATGATCACCATGGCGGTGGCGTTGGGGACGTTCACGCCGACCTCGATGACGGTGGTGGCGACGAGGACGTCGAGGTCGCCGGCGGCGAAGCGGCGCATGACGTCGTCCTTGTCGTCGGGGTGCATGCGCCCGTGCAGGACGGCGATCCGCAGGCCCGCGAGGGGGCCGGTACGGAGCTTCTCGGCGACCTCCAGGACGGCGAGGGGCGGCCGCTTCTCGGCCTCGTCCTCGGGGGACGCCTTGGCCCTCTTCTTCTGGTCCTCCTCGTCGCCGATGCGGGGGCAGACGACGTACGCCTGGTGGCCGTTCTCCACTTCCTCGCGCACCCGCTCCCAGGCGCGCGCGAGGAAGTGCGGCTTGTCGGCCGCGGGGACGACGTGGGTGGCGATCGGGGAGCGTCCGGCGGGCAGCTGGTCGAGGACGGAGGTCTCCAGGTCGCCGAAGACGGTCATGGCGACGGTCCGCGGGATGGGGGTGGCGGTCATCACGAGGAGGTGCGGGGGCTGCTTGCCCTTGCCGCGCAGGGCGTCTCGCTGCTCGACGCCGAAGCGGTGCTGCTCGTCGACGACGACCAGGCCGAGGTCATGGAACTGGACCTTGTCCTCGATCAGCGCGTGCGTGCCGATGACGATCCCCGCCTCGCCGGTGACGAGGTCGAGCAGGGCCTGCCGGCGGGCGGCGGTGCCCATGGAGCCGGTGAGCAGGACGACCTTGGTGGCCCGCTCGGCGCCGCCGAGCATCCCCCCCTCGGCGAGCTCGCCCATCATCTCGGTGACCGAGCGGTGGTGCTGCTGGGCGAGGACCTCGGTGGGGGCGAGCATCGCGGCCTGTCCCCCGGCGTCGACGACGGCGAGCATGGCGCGCAGCGCCACCATCGTCTTGCCCGAACCGACCTCTCCCTGGAGGAGGCGGTGCATGGGGTGTTCGGCGGCGAGGTCGTCGAAGATCTCGCGGGAGACCTTCTGCTGGCCGTCGGTGAGGGTGAAGGGCAGCTTGGCGTCGAAGGCGTCGAGGATGGCGCCGGGGACGGGGCGCCGGGCGACGGCGGGGAGTTGGGTGTCGGCGTGCCGCCGGCGGGCGAGGGCGACCTGGAGGACGAAGGCCTCGTCCCACTTGAGCCGGTCGCGGGCGTCGGCGACGTCCGCCTTGGTGCGGGGGCGGTGGATCTTCCGGAGGGCGTCGGGCAGCTCGGCGAGGCCGCGGCCCTCGCGCAGGGCGGTCGGCAGGGGGTCGACGGCGTCCTCGGCGTGCGGCAGGACGGCGTCGACGGCCTTGGCGATCTTCCAGGACTCCAGCTTGGTGGTGGCCGGGTAGATCGGGATGAGGGCCCCGGCCCAGCCGGCCACGGTGTCCGCGCTGTCGGCTGCCTCGTCGCCGTCGCCGCGGAGGAGTTCGTACGCCGGGTGGGCGAGCTGGAGGCGGCGGTTGAAGAGCGAGACCTTGCCGGAGAACATCGCGCGGGTGCCGGGCAGGAGGTCCTTGTGCGGCTTGTGGACGCCCTTGCCGAAGAAGACCAGTTGGAGGCGGCCGCTGCCGTCCGTGATGGTCACTTCGAGGCGCTGGCCGCGTCCCTTGGAGCCGTTGAAGGTGAGCACGCGGGCGTCGGCGACCTGCGCGACGACCGTGACGTGCTCGTCGAGCGGCAGGTCGGAGAGCGTCGTCAACTCTCCCCGCTCGGCGTACCGCCGGGGGTAGTGGTGGAGCAGGTCACCGACCGTGTGCAGGTCGAGTGCCTCGGCCATGACCTTGGCGGTGGCGGGGCCGAGGGACTTCTTGAGTGGTTCGTCGAGCGCGGGCACGCGTTCCATTGCACACCACGGGACCGACAGTCGGGGTGTTCCCCTCCGGTCATTCCACTCCGATGAGCAGCGGGGGCGCTCCCTCGCCCGCGTGGTACGTCGTGGTGTCGACGGCCAGGTAGCCGCGGCGGACGTGGCGTTCGAGGGCGGCGGCCAGGTCGGGCGGGGTGCCGTCGGCGACGATCAGGGTGACGAGTTCACCGCCCGCCGAGAGCATGCGGTCGAGGACCGTGCGGGCCGTCTCGGTGAGGTCCTGGCCGATGACAGCGACGTCGCCCTCGATGAGGCCGAGGACGTCGCCGGCCTGGCAGACGCCGGCCGAGGTGAAGGACTGGCGTTCGGCGACGGCGAGTTCGGCGTAGCGGGTGGCGCCCGCGGCGGCCGTCATGGCGACGACGTCCTCGTCGAAGCGGCGGTCGGGTTCGTGGACGGCGAGGGCGGCGATGCCCTGGACGGCGGCCCGGGTCGGGATGAGGGCGACGCGGATGCCTTCGGCCCTGGCCCGTTCGGCGGCGGCCGCGGCCGTCTGGCGCAGCTCGGTGTCGTTGGGCAGGAGGACGACCTCGCGGGCGTGGGCCCGCCGGATCGCGTCGACGAGTTCGTCGCCCGCGGGCTGTTCGCCGGGCCGTGTCTGGACGGTGGTGGCGCCTACCTCGGCGCAGAGTCCGGCCAGGCCCTCGCCGGGGACGACGGCGACCACGGCGCGCTGGGCCCGCGCCCCGCGCGCGTCCGTCTCCGGGACGGTGCTCGCGAAGTGGGTGACGCGGATGCGGTGGGGCCGGCCCGCTTCGACGCCGGCCTCGACGGCGGCTCCGGCGTCGTCGACGTGCACGTGGACGTTCCACAGCCCGTCGCCGCCGACGACGACCAGGGACTCCCCCAGCGCGTCGAGGCGGGAGCGCAGCCGCTCCACGGCCGCGTCCTCGGCCTCCAGGAGGTAGATCACCTCGTACGCGGGTCCGCCCTCGGTGCCGCAGTCCTCGGCCGCGAGGGGCGCGGCGGGCGCGACGACGCCGTGTGCCGGGGTCTCCGGGCGGAGCGGTGTCCGCCCGGTCACGGTCTCCACGAGCGCCCCGAGGACGGTCACGAGGCCCTGTCCGCCGGCGTCCACGACCCCCGCGCGGGTGAGGACGTCGAGTTGTCCCCTGGTGGTCGCCAGGGCGGTCCTGGCCCCCTCGTAGGCGCTTCCCGCCACCTCCACGAGCCGGCCGCCGGCGGCGCAGGCGCGTGCGGCGGCGGAGGCGACGGTGAGGATCGTGCCCTCGACGGGGTGGGCGACGGCCCGGCGGGCCGCGTCGGCGGCCTCGGCCAGGGCGCGGGCGAGGTGATCACCGTCACGTCCTTCGGCGAGGACGGCCGCCATGCCGCGCAGGAGTTGGGCGAGGATGGTCCCGGAGTTGCCGCGGGCGCCGAGCAGGGCCCCGTGCGCCATGGCCCGTACGGTCTCGGCGGCATCGGGTTCGGCGGCGGCGAAGACGGCTTCGACGGCCTGGTGGGCGGCTTCCGCCGTCAGGTACAGGTTGGTGCCGGTGTCCCCGTCCGCGACCGGGTAGACGTTGATCGCGTCGATCTCCGCGCGCTCCCGCCCGAGGGCGTCCAACACCCGCGCCGACCAGGTGCGGAGCGCTTCGGCGTCGAGCTCGACGAGCTCCTCGAAAGGCTGAAGGGCTCGCGACAACAGGGGCCTCCTTCGGCGGTGAGCTCACCGCAGGGTAGACCCGGGGTGTCCGTCCCCCAAGCTCTCGGCTTCGGTCGAGCAGGGGGACCCCCGGTGACCTGGGCCGGGGGCGAGGTCCGCGGAGACCATGGTAGTTTCGTTCCACCGAAGCAGGCGTTGTATGCTGCTTCGGTTGCCCGGTTCCTCCGGGCCATCCCCCGGCAAGCCACTTCAGACTCCTGATTCCGGTGCGCCGGATTTCACTGTAATTCTGAAGTCTTTGGAGTGACCCGTGGCTGCCAACTGCGACGTCTGCGGCAAGGGGCCGGGCTTCGGCAACAACATTTCGCACTCGCACCGCCGTACGTCCCGTCGCTGGAACCCGAACATCCAGCGCGTGCGTGCCGTGGTCGGTCGGACGCCGAAGCGGCTCAACGTCTGCACCTCGTGCATCAAGGCCGGCAAGGTCTCGCGCTAATCGCGACGTTCCGTCGTAGCGCAGCCCCTGCGGTTGCCTTGAGAGGCCGGTTCACCTAGGTGAACCGGCCTCTTGCCGTACCCGGAATCTTTTCGGAGCTCCGGTTCCTTCCCCGCGTGGTCACTTTCCGGCGTGGTTACTTTCCGGCGTGGTTACTTTCCGAACCGCCAGCCGTGGTCGACCGGGCCGATGCCAGAGCCCAGGGCGAAGCCGGCGGCTATGGCCCCGGTCACGTACTCCTTGGCCTGCCGTACCGCCTCCGGCACCGCCAGGCCCTTGGCGAGCCCCGAGGCCACCGCGGACGCGAGCGTGCAGCCCGTGCCGTGGGTGTGGCGGTTGTCGTGCCGGGGTGCGCGCAGCCAGTGCTCCTCGGTGCCGTCGGTGAGCAGGTCCACGGCCTCGGGGAAGCCGCCGGGCAGGTGGCCGCCCTTGATCAGCGCCCAGCGCGGCCCGTACGCGAGGATCGCGTCGGCCGCCCGCCGCATTCCGGTCTCGTCCTCGACCACGAGGCCCGTGAGCTGTGTCACCTCGTCCAGGTTGGGCGTGGCGACGGTCGCGACCGGCAGCAGCTTCGTCCGGACGGATTCGAGGGCCGAGGCCGCGAGCAGCGAGTCCCCGTGCTTGGAGACGCCGACGGGGTCCACGACCACCGGGGCCGGGGTCCCGGCGAGCAGTTCGGCGACCGTCTCGACGAGCCCGGCGGAGGCCAGCATGCCCGTCTTCACGGCCTGGACCCCGATGTCGTCGACGACGGCCCGGTACTGGGCCCGTACGGCCTCCTCGGGCAGCTCCCACGCTCCCTGGACGCCCTGCGAGTTCTGGGCGGTCACGGCGGTGAGCACGCTCATGCCGTGGACGCCGAGCGCGAGCATCGTCTTCAGGTCGGCCTGGATGCCGGCGCCGCCGCCGGAGTCGGATCCGGCGACGGTGAGCACGAGCGGGGGCCGAGCGGTCACTCCGTCTCCCCGAAGTGGTCCCAGCCGCCCGCGCTGTGCCAGGGGGCGCCGTCCACGGTGACCTGCGGCAGCGCCGAGGGGTTCAGGACCTCGCCGATGACCTTCCAGCGGGCGGGGAGCTTCACGTCCGGCGGGAAGGTGGCCACGATGGCGTGGTCCTCTCCCCCGGTGAGCACCCACTGCATGGGGTCGACGCCGACGGCCTGACCGATGTCGTTCATCTGCGTCGGGATGTCGATGAGCCCGGAGCGCAGGTCGATGCGGACCTTGCTGGCCTCGGCGATGTGGCCGAGGTCGGCGATGAGGCCGTCGCTGACGTCGCACATGGCGGTGGCGCCGAGTCCCGCGGCGGCGGGGCCCGCGTGGTACGGCGGCTCGGGCCTGCGGTGGGCCTCGACGAAGGCGCGGGGCGAGCGGAAGCCCCGGGAGAGGACCGCGTAGCCGGCGGCGGACCAGCCGAGCCAGCCGGTGTAGGCGACGACGTCGCCGGGCTGGGCGCCACCCCGGGTCACCGGGTCGTGGTTGCGGAGGTCGCCGAGGGCCGTGATGGCGATGGTGATGGTGTCGCCGCGGACGACGTCGCCGCCGACGACGGCCGCGCCCGCGACCTGACATTCGTCGCGCAGCCCGTCCATCAGTTCGGTGGGCCAGGTGACGGGCAGTTCCGCCGGGACGACGAGGCCGAGGAGGAGCGCGGTGGGGACCGCGCCCATGGCGGCGATGTCGGCGAGGTTCTGCGCGGCGGCCTTGCGGCCGACGTCGTACGCCGTCGACCAGTCGCGGCGGAAGTGACGTCCTTCGAGGAGGATGTCCGTGCTGGCCACCACGCGCCGGTCGGGTGCGGAGACGACCGCGGCGTCGTCGCCGGGCCCGATCCGTACCGCCGGGGTGGAGGTGAGCCGGGACGTGAGCTCTCTGATGAGCCCGAACTCGCCCAGTTCTCCGACTGTGCCCTTCACCGCGCCTCACCTCGTGTCTTCGTGCCGGCCGGCGGGCGGAGGCGCGTCTGGGCGCGCCGCGGGTCGCGGGCCGTCACCGTGCTGGGTACCGTCAAGTAGACCGTCAACTTCTGTCGTGCGTACGCCACCACGCGAGTGCCCCGGGACGCGCGGGTCTCCCCGTGGCCCGCGGCGACGCGGTACCGTGGCGTCCCTTTCTCCCACAAGATCCTCGTGGTCGCCCTGGAGGTTCCGTGGTTCAGGCGTACATCCTTATTCAGACCGAGGTGGGCAAGGCGTCGACCGTCGCCGACACCATCTCCAAGATCCCGGGGGTGCTCCAGGCCGAAGACGTGACCGGTCCCTACGACGTGATCGTGCGCGCGCAGGCGGACACGGTCGACGAACTGGGTCGCATGGTGGTCGCCAAGGTCCAGCAAGTGGACGGCATCACGCGTACCCTCACCTGCCCGGTCGTTCATCTGTAGCCCCCGTCTACGCTTGGCCGGTGATCTCATCCCACCGGCCCTTCGGCCTGCCCGCCGCCGTCACGGCAGCCGTCCTGATGCTGGCCGCCACCGGCTGCTCCCGGACGGACGCCGGGGCGTCCGTGGCGGTTCCCCGCCCCCCGGCGGCGGAGGCGGCCCTCTGCCAGGCGTTGGAGAAGGAGCTGCCGGACACCGTGGCGGGGCTTGAGCGGAGCGATCCGGAACCGGACTCCGAGCTGACCGCCGGGTGGGGTGACGGTGCGATCGTACTGCGCTGCGGGGTCCCCCGGCCCGAAAAGATGAGCGATCCCAAGTCTCAGGCCGTCGAGGCGAACGGCGTGAACTGGATGCTGGAGCGGCCGGAGGGCAGCGGGCCCCGTTTCACCTCGGTGTACCGGAAGACGTACGTCGAGGTGGCGCTCGACGAGCGGTTCACGCACGACGCGACGCCGCTCGCGGACCTCGCCGCCTCCGTGGCGCGGACCATCCCCTGCGGCATCGATCCGGAGTGCGTCTAGGCGCACTCCGGATCTCGCGGTCCGCCGTCCGGGCCGGTCCGCCCGGTCCGGCTAGCGCAGGCCCGTGGAGCGGGTCAGCGCGGCCTGGATCAGCCGGTCGACGAGCTCGGGGTAGCTCACGCCGCTCTCCTGCCACATGCGCGGGTACATGGAGATGGGGGTGAAGCCGGGCATCGTGTTGACCTCGTTGATGACGAAGTCGCCGTCCTCGGTGAGGAAGAAGTCGGCGCGGACCAGACCCTCGCAGGAGATCGCCTCGTAGGCCGCGACGGCCAGGCGCTGGATCTCGGCGGTCGCCTCGTCGCCGATCGGCGCGGGCACGATGCCGGAGGCCGAGTCGATGTACTTGGCCTCGAAGTCGTAGAAGTCGTGGTCGGTGACCGGCGGGATCTCGGCCGGCACGCTGGCGCGCGGGCCGTCCTCGAACTCCAGGACGCCGCACTCGATCTCACGGCCGCGCAGGAGCGACTCGACGAGGATCTTGGGGTCGTGGCGGCGGGCCTCCTCGATGGCCTCGTCCAGGCCCGAGAGGTCGTCGACCTTGGTGATGCCCATGGACGAGCCGCCGCGGGCCGGCTTCACGAAGAGCGGCCAGCCGTGCTCGGCGGCGAACTCGACGATCTTCTTGCGGGCGGCGGCCGGGTTCTGCTCCCACTCGCGCGGGCGGATGACCTCGTACGGGCCGACGGGGAGGCCGAAGGAGACGAAGACGCGCTTCATGTACTCCTTGTCCTGGCCGACGGCGGAGGCGAGGACGCCCGCGCCGACGTAGGGGACTCCGGAGAGCTCCAGGAGGCCCTGGAGGGTGCCGTCCTCGCCGTACGGGCCGTGGAGCATCGGGAAGACCACGTCGACCTCGCCGAGGGCGCGCGGGACGGCGCCGGGCTCGGTGAGGACGACCTCGCGGTTGGCGGGGTCGACGGAGAGGACGACACCGCCCTCCTCGGAATCGGCCAGGTCGGCGACGTTCGGCAGGGCGCGGTCGGCGATGGCCATGCGCTCGGGGGCGTCGGCGGTGAGCGCCCAGCGCCCGTCCGTCGTGATGCCGATGGGCAGCACGTCGTACTTGTCCCGGTCGATGGCGCTCAGGACGGCGCCCGCCGTGACGACGGAGATGGCGTGCTCGGAGCTGCGACCGCCGAAGACGACGGCCACGCGCGGCTTGCGGGGGCTCTGGGTGTTCTCGCTCATATCGCGATGAGCGTACCTTGCGACTCCCGAACGGCTGAGCGCCCCGCTCCCCCCGCGCGCGTCCGGCGCAGCGGTCGTGCCGCCGCGCCCGGCGCGTGCGTCACGCGTCGGTGCACGGGCGGCACTCGTCCGTCAGCGGCGCTCGGACTTCGCGCTGCGGGACATCAGCTCCTTGAGGGCGACGACCGGCGGCTTGCCCTCGTGGACGATCGAGACGACCGTCTCGGTGATCGGCATGTCGACGCCGTGGCGGCGGGCCAGATCGAGCACGGACTCGCAGGACTTGACGCCCTCGGCGGTCTGCTTGGTGGCCGCGATGGTCTCCTGGAGGGTCATCCCGCGGCCCAGGTTGGTGCCGAAGGTGTTGTTCCGGGAGAGCGGCGAGGAGCAGGTGGCGACCAGGTCGCCGAGGCCCGCGAGGCCGGAGAAGGTGAGCGGGTCGGCGCCCATGGCGAGGCCGAGGCGGGTGGTCTCGGCGAGGCCGCGGGTGATGAGCGTGGCCTTCGAGTTGTCGCCGAGTCCCATGCCGTTGGCGATGCCGACGGCGAGCCCGATGACGTTCTTGACCGCGCCGCCGAGCTCGCAGCCGACGACGTCGGTGTGCGTGTACGGGCGGAAGTACGGGGTCATACAGGCCGCCTGGAACCGCTGCGCGACCGACTCGTCGACACAGGCGACGACGGCGGCGGCGGGCTGCCGGGAGGCGATCTCCAGGGCCAGGTTGGGTCCGGTGAGGACGGCCACGCGCTCGGCGGGCACGTCCGCGACCTCCATGACGACCTCGCTCATCCGCTCGGCGGTGCCGAGTTCGACGCCCTTCATGAGGGAGACGAGGACGGTGTCGGGGGCGAGCAGCGGCTTCCAGGCGGCGAGGTTGCCGCGCAGGGTCTGCGAGGGGACGACGAGGACGGTGAAGTCGGCGTCGTGGGCGGCCTCTGCGGGGTCCGCGGTGGCCGTGATGGCCCGCGGGAGTTCGATGCCCGGGAGGTAGTCGGGGTTGACCCGGGTGGCGTTGATCTCCTTCGCGAGCTCCGCGCGGCGGCCCCAGAGGCTCACCTCGCAGCCCGCGTCGGCGAGCACCATCGCGAAGGCGGTGCCCCAGGATCCGTTGCCGAAGACGGCTGCCTTGGTCACTTGGTGCCCTCCTCGGCGGCCTTGGCCGCCTTGCGCCGCTGTTCCAGGCGCGCCTTGCGGTGGTCGTACGGTTCGGCGGGCGCCTTCTCGCCGCGGATCTCCTCCAGGAGGGCGGTGATGGCGGCCATGATGACCTCGGTGGCCTCGCGGAGCACCTCGGGCGTCGGCTCCAGGCCGTCGAAGCGGGAGAGGTCGACCGGCGGACCGGCCTGCACGGTCAGCGTCTTGCGGGGGAAGAGGCTGAGCTTCTTCTCCTTGGCGTACGGCGGCATCGCGAGGTTGGCGCCCCACTGGGCCACCGGGATGACCGGGACCTTCGTGAGGAGCGCGACGCGGGCGGCGCCGGTCTTGCCGGCCATGGGCCACATGTCGGGGTCCCGGGTCAGGGTGCCCTCGGGGTAGAAGGCGACGCACTCGCCGCGCTCGATGGCGTCGACGGCGGCGCGGAAGGCGTCCAGCGCGTTGGTGGTCTCGCGGTAGACGGGGATCTGTCCGGTGTTGCGCAGCATCATGCCGACGAAGGGGCTCTTGAAGAGGCCCGCCTTGGCGAGGAGGCGCGGCACACGGCCGGTGTTGTACTGGTAGTGCGCGTAGGACAGCGGGTCCAGGTAGGAGTTGTGGTTGACCACGGTGATGAATCCGCCGTCGGCCGGAATGTGCTCCATACCGCGCCAGTCCCGCTTGAACAGAACCACCAGGGGGGGTTTGGCGATGACCGCCGCGAGGCGGTACCAGAAGCCGATTCTGCGGCGGGGCACTCGGACACCTTTCTCCGGGACTGGCTGGCAGGGGGTCAAGTGTCGCCCCATGCTCCTGGTCTGTCGAGGACACGGTACGCCCCGGGGCCCCCGCCGGGCCGCGCGGGCGGGACAGAATGGGCCCCGATGAACAGCGACGCTGAAGACGGCTGGCACCTGGTCGTCCCCCTGAAACCCCTTGCCCTGGCGAAGAGCAGACTGGCCGCGGCGACGGGAGCCCTGCTGCGCCCCCGGCTCGCCCTCGCGTTCGCCGAGGACACCGTGGGGGCCGTGCTGAACTGCGCGCGCGTACGGGATGTGGTGGTCGTCACGGACGATCCGACGGCCGGTGCGGCGCTCGCGGCGCTGGGGGCGCGAATCGTGCCGGACGCCCCGGCGGCGGGGCTCAACGCGGCGCTGGCACACGGGGTCGGTGCGATACGGGAGCGGCGGCCGCGGGCGCGGGTGGCGGCGCTCAACGCGGATCTTCCGGCGCTGCGGACCACGGAGCTGGCCCGGGTCCTGGACACCGCCCGGAAATTTCCGAGGGCTTTTCTCGCGGATGCCGCCGAAATAGGTACGACATTCCTCTCGGCGGGTCCGGGGGTGGAATTGGAACCGGCATTCGGGGGGCCGTCGAGGCTGCGGCATTTGTCGTCGGGCGCGGTGGAAATCCGGCTGACCGGGGTGGATTCCGTACGCCGGGACGTGGACACCGGCGAGGATCTGGCGGAGGCCAGGGCGCTGGGGCTCGGCCCGCGGACGGCCGCCCGGTGGCTGCCGGCGGCCGGATAGGCTGCGGTCCATGCAGGCGACCGCGTTCACGTACGACTCCGAGACCCGCAGCGGAAGTGTGCTGCTCGACGACGGCACCCCGGTGGACTTCGGGGCGGAGGCCTTCGACGCGGGCGGGCTGCGGCTGCTGCGGCCGGGCCAGCGGGTGCGGATCGAGGCGGAGCCGGGGACGTCCGGGGCCGGCCTGCGGATCACCCTGGTGACGCTCCAGACCTTCTGACCCTCCCGGCCGACTCCCCCGGGCCCTCCGCGGACGCGCCGCGGGCCGGGCTCCTTGGTGGGGAGCCCGGCCCGGCGGGTGGTACCGCTCGTCCTACTTCTTGGCGGCGGCCTTCTTGGCGGTCGTCTTGCGCGCCGTGGTCTTCTTCGCGGGCGCCTTCGTCGCCGTGGCCTTCTTCGCGGCCGGCGCGGTCTTCTTGGCCGTGGTCTTGACGGCCTTCTTGGCCGCGGCCGTGGTGGTCTTCTTCGCGGCGGCGGTCGTGGTCTTCTTCGCCGCCGTCGAGGCCTTCTTCGCCGCGACGGTGGTCTTCTTCGCCGCCGCGGTGGTGGTCTTCTTGGCCGGGGTCGCCTTCTTCGCGGCGGCCGTCGTGGCCTTCTTCGCCGGGGTCGCCTTCTTCGCGGCGGCCTTCTTGGCGGTGGTGGCCTTCTTGGCCGCGGCCTTCTTCACGGTCGCGGAGGCGCCACCGGTGAGGCTGCCCTTGGGGGCCTTCTTGACGGAGACCTCACCGCCCTTGGGGAGCTTCTTCGAGCCGCTGACCAGGTCCTTGAAGCCCTGACCCGCGCGGAAGCGCGGAACCGAGGTCTTCTTGACCCGGACGCGCTCGCCCGTCTGCGGGTTGCGGGCGTAGCGGGCCGGACGGTCGACCTTCTCGAACGAGCCGAAGCCCGTGACCGAGACCCGGTCGCCACCGACCACGGCACGCACGATGGCGTCGAGCACGTGGTCGACGGCTTCGGCGGCCTGCTGGCGACCGCCCATCTTGTCGGCAATCGCTTCTACGAGCTGCGCCTTGTTCACGTCTTCCCCTTCGGAGACATTGCCAGAACGAAAGTGTTCAAGCTTTTTCGCACGTTAGGCATGTATATACCGCAAATCAAACACGAAACGGGCTAATCACCCTAGTGCCGCAACGCGAAAGACCCGCTGCGGAGTTCCTGGTGTCAGTCGTCCTCTGGGAATCGGCCCTCGTCGAGGTCCTTCATCAACCGGTCCAGACGCACTGCCGCGTCCTTGAGATCGTGCTTCGCCGCGGCCGTCACGACCAGCAGCTTCCGGGACAGCGCCATCCTTACGCCCTCCGGGACTTGCAGTGAGCGCACTCTTGTGTGCGCTTCCTTCAATCGGGCGGCGACTGACTCGTAGAGCTCGAGTTGGCTGTCGCGTTCCATGCACCGATTGTGCCATCTAGGGCGAGTTGTCGCCCGACAGGGTCCCAACAAGCGACTGCGCCCCCCACCGGGCGGTGGGGGGCGCAGTCTTGGAAAAGCGCTGCTCAGACCGTAATTGTACGGGGCTTATGGGCCGGTCGTGCCGCCTCGTAGGCCGCGATGTCGGCTTCGTTCTGAAGGGTGAGGCTGATGTCGTCGAGTCCGTTCAGCAGCCGCCAGCGGGCGTTCTCGTCGAGCTCGAAGTCCGCGTCGATCCCGGCGGCCAGGACCTTGCGCTGCTCCAGGTCGACGGTGATCTCGGCGGTCGGGTCGGCCTCGGTCAGCTCCCAGAGGGCGTCCACCGTCTCCTGCGGCAGGACGACGGTGAGCAGGCCGTTCTTCAGCGAGTTGCCGCGGAAGATGTCGGCGAAGCGGGCCGAGATGACCGTCTGGAAGCCGTAGTTCTGGAGCGCCCAGACGGCGTGCTCACGGGAGGAGCCGGTGCCGAAGTCGGGGCCGGCGACCAGGACCGAGGCACCCTGCCGCTCCGGGCGGTTGAGCACGAACTGCTCGTCCTTGCGCCAGGCCTCGAAGAGCCCGTCCTCGAAGCCGTCGCGGGTGACCTTCTTGAGCCAGTGCGCCGGGATGATCTGATCGGTGTCGACGTTGCTGCGGCGCAGCGGGACGGCCCGGCCGGTGTGCGTGGTGAAAGCTTCCATGGTTCCTCAGACCCCCGCGGTGGTGGCGACGTCGGACAGATCGGCCGGGGAGGCCAGATGGCCCAGGACGGCGGTGGCGGCGGCGACCTGGGGAGAGACCAGGTGGGTCCGGCCGCCCTTGCCCTGCCGGCCCTCGAAGTTGCGGTTGGAGGTGGACGCGGAGCGCTCACCGGGAGCCAGTTGGTCGGGGTTCATGCCCAGACACATCGAGCAGCCCGCGTGCCGCCATTCGGCGCCGGCCTCCTTGAAGACCTTGTCCAGGCCCTCCTCGACGGCCTGCAGGGCGACCCGGACGGAGCCGGGGACGACCAGCATGCGGACGCCGTCGGCGACCTTGCGGCCGTCCAGCAGACCGGCGGCGTTGCGCAGGTCCTCGATGCGGCCGTTGGTGCAGGAGCCTACGAAGACGGTGTCGACCTTGATGTCGCGCAGCGGCTGTCCGGCGGTCAACCCCATGTACTCCAGGGCCTTTTCGGCGGCGAGGCGCTCCGAAGCGTCTTCGTACGAAGCCGGGTCGGGGACGTTCGCCGAAAGCGGCGCGCCCTGGCCGGGGTTGGTGCCCCAGGTGACGAACGGCGCCAGCGAGGCGGCGTCGATGACGACCTCGGCGTCGAAGACGGCGTCCTCGTCGGACTTCAGCGTCTTCCAGTACGCGACGGCGGCGTCCCAGTCCTCGCCCTCGGGGGCGTGGGCACGGCCCTCCAGGTAGGCGAAGGTGGTCTCGTCGGGGGCGATCATGCCCGCGCGGGCGCCGGCCTCGATCGACATGTTGCAGATCGTCATCCGGGCCTCCATCGAGAGCTTCTCGATGGCGGAGCCGCGGTACTCCAGGATGTAGCCCTGGCCGCCGCCGGTGCCGATCTTGGCGATGATCGCCAGGATCAGGTCCTTGGCGGTGACGTCCTCGGGCAGTTCGCCGTCGACCGTGATCGCCATGGTCTTCGGGCGGGCCAGCGGCAGCGTCTGGGTGGCGAGCACGTGCTCGACCTGGCTGGTGCCGATGCCGAACGCCAGCGCGCCGAAGGCGCCGTGCGTGGAGGTGTGCGAGTCGCCGCAGACCACGGTGGTGCCCGGCTGGGTCAGGCCCAGCTGCGGTCCGACGACGTGGACGACGCCCTGCTCGACGTCGCCCAGCGGGTGCAGCCGGACGCCGAACTCGGCGCAGTTCTTCCGCAGGGTCTCCAGCTGTGCGCGGGAGACGGGGTCCGCGATGGGCTTGTCGATGTCGAGGGTCGGGGTGTTGTGGTCCTCGGTGGCGATGGTGAGGTCGAGGCGCCGCACCTGCCGGCCGTTCTGGCGCAGGCCGTCGAAGGCCTGGGGGCTGGTCACCTCGTGCAGCAGGTGCAGATCGATGAAGAGGAGGTCGGGCTCGCCCTCGGCGCGCCGGACGACATGGTCGTCCCAGACCTTCTCCGCGAGTGTCCTACCCATCGCTTTCCCTCCGGCCGACGTCTACGCCGGCACAACTAGAGACCCGTTTCGCGGGCCGTTGTGCGGCCGCTTCTCCAGAGTGCCAAGGTCCTCGGAAAATTGAACTTGCGTTTCACAGAGTGAGACGCGAATATCGTTGCATGGACAACTCTAGCGGCGTAGGCGTTCTCGACAAGGCAGCCCTTGTCCTGAGCGCCCTGGAGTCCGGTCCGGCCACCCTCGCAGGACTGGTCGCGGCGACGGGACTCGCACGACCCACGGCACATCGTCTCGCCGTGGCACTGGAACACCACCGGATGGTGGCGCGTGACATGCAGGGCCGGTTCATCCTCGGACCGCGCCTCTCGGAGCTCGCGGCCGCGGCCGGCGAGGACCGTCTGCTCGCGACCGCCGGCCCCGTGCTGACGCATCTGCGCGACGTCACCGGCGAGAGCGCGCAGCTCTACCGCCGGCAGGGCGACATGCGCATCTGCGTGGCGGCCGCCGAGCGGCTCTCGGGCCTCCGGGACACCGTCCCGGTCGGCTCGACGCTGACGATGAAGGCCGGGTCCTCCGCGCAGATCCTGATGGCCTGGGAGGAGCCCGAGCGGCTGCACCGCGGCCTCCAGGGCGCCCGCTTCACGGCGACGGCCCTGTCGGGCGTACGGCGCCGCGGCTGGGCCCAGTCGATCGGTGAGCGGGAGCCGGGCGTCGCGTCCGTCTCCGCGCCCGTACGCGGCCCTTCGAACCGCGTCGTGGCCGCCGTGTCGGTCTCGGGTCCGATCGAGCGTCTGACGCGCCACCCGGGCCGTATGCACGCCCAGGCGGTCATCGACGCCGCGGCCCGTCTCTCCGAGGCGCTCCGCCGCAACGGCTGACGCCGTCCGTCCTTCCGTCCGTCCCCCGGCCCACCGCTTCAACGCCGCAGCGGTGGGCCGGAGTTGTACCCGCTTCTCGTCCACGCCCGCCGTACGCGAACAGCGAAGAAGCCCTCCCCCGAAGGGAAGGGCTTCTTCGTCTCGTACCCCCGACCGGATTCGAACCGGCGCTACCGCCTTGAGAGGGCGGCGTGCTAGGCCGCTACACAACGGGGGCCTTTGCGGATCAGATCCGCGGGTGCAGATGAGCTCTGCGAGCTGGCCTACCTGGACTCGAACCAAGAATGACGGTACCAGAAACCGTAGTGTTGCCAATTACACCATAGGCCATGGTGGTTACACCGTACCCCCGACCGGATTCGAACCGGCGCTACCGCCTTGAGAGGGCGGCGTGCTAGGCCGCTACACAACGGGGGCCCTAGCGATCCCACCCGGCATGAGCCGGGTGATGTCACCGCGGATTCACCGGGAGCTACCCAAGTGGTCCGCAGGATGGATCTGTACCCCCGACCGGATTCGAACCGGCGCTACCGCCTTGAGAGGGCGGCGTGCTAGGCCGCTACACAACGGGGGCTTTGTGGATGCCATCCACGAGTTGCAGATAAAGCTCTGCGAGCTGGCCTACCTGGACTCGAACCAAGACTAACGGAACCAGAAACCGTCGTGCTGCCAATTACACCATAGGCCACCGGGGCAACGTCCCCACCAGGGAGGACCTTACTCGGCTTGCGCTTTCCGGGTTCTTGCCTTTCGGCTTGTTCCCCTCGGCGCAGAAAGAACATTACCCGAAGGTGGACGGTGCTCCAAAACGGGTATCCCCGCGGAGCAGGGCGGGGAGCTGGCGGAGGTCCGTGATCCGCTGCAGCTCGGGCCTGCCGCCCGTGTCCGCGCGGTCCAGCCAGATGCCCAGGAGCCCCGCCTCGACCGCGCCGCGCGCGTCGATGTCGGGCTGGTCCCCGACGTACGCGATCTCCTCGGGGGCCAGGCCGAGGGCCGTACAGGCGGCGTGGAAGGCCTCGGGGGCGGGCTTGGCGACACCGAGCTCGGCGGCGCAGAGGACGGCCTCGAAACGGTCGCGTACGCCCAGGGCGCGGAGCTTGGGTTCCTGGGCGTGGATGCTGGAGTTCGAGAGGACCGCGTGCCGGTAGTCGTCGGCGAGCAGGTCGAGGACGGGCAGCGCGTCGGGGAAGAGCTCCCAGGCGGCCTGGTAGTGGACGACGTACCGGTCGAACCAGTCGTCGGCCCCGGCGGAGGTGAGCTCCGGCTCGCCGAGGAAGTCCCGGACGCGGGCCCGCCGCTGGTCCTGGAAGTCGCCGCCCTCGATCTCGAAGCGGCGCCAGTGCAGCTCCGTGAGCTCCTCCCAGCGCGCGAGGGCCTGGTCGACGGAGCCGAATCCGTCGAGGAGGCCCTCGGCCGTCAGGTGGGCGCTCATGCCGGCGCGGTCGGCGGTCGCGTAGTCGAAGATCGTGTCGTCCACGTCCCACAGGACGGCGCGGATGCTCATGCATCGACCGTACCGCCGCGTCCCCGTCCCGCGCGGGTGTTTTCGTCCCGGCCGGGAACGCCCTGGGGGCGGCGACCGGAGTTCCGGTCGCCGCCCCCAGGGACGGAAGTGGCGTCGCTCAGCCGGCGAGCTTCGCCAGCGCGGCGTCGATGCGCGCCAGGGACTTCTCCTTGCCCAGGATCTCCAGGGACTCGAAGAGGGGAAGGCCGACCGTGCGGCCGGTGACGGCGACGCGGACGGGGGCCTGGGCCTTGCCGAGCTTGAGGCCGTGGGCCTCGCCGGCGGTCAGGACCGCGTTCTTGAGGGACTCGGGGTCGCTCCAGTCGGCGTCGACGAGCTTCTCGCGGGCCGTCGTGAGCAGCGCGGCCGGCTCGCCCTTCATCGCCTTGTCCCACGAGGGCTGGTCGAAGACCGGCTCCGGGAGGAAGAGGAAGTCGACGTTGGCCGTGATGTCCGAGAGGACGGTGATGCGGGTCTGGGCGTGCGGCGCGATGGCCTCCCAGGCGGCGCGGTCGAAGTCCTCGGGCGCCCAGTTGGCGTGCGGGGCCCGGAGCCAGGGCTCGCAGGCCTCGGCGAAGGTCTTCACGTCCAGCATGCGGATGTGGTCGGCGTTGATCGACTCGGCCTTCTTGAGGTCGAAGCGCGCCGGGTTGGCGTTGACGTCGGCGATGTCGAACTTCGACACCATCTGCTCGATGGTGAAGATGTCCTGGTCCGCCGAGAAGGACCAGCCCAGGAGGGACAGGTAGTTCAGCAGGCCCTCGCGGAGGAAGCCGCGCTCCCGGTAGAGGTTGAGGGAGGCCTCCGGGTCGCGCTTGGAGAGCTTCTTGTTGCCCTCGCCCATGACGTACGGCAGGTGGCCGAAGGCGGGGATCTCCTTGGCGACGCCCAGCTCGATCAGCGCCTTGTAGAGCGCGATCTGGCGCGGGGTGGAGGAGAGCAGGTCCTCGCCGCGCAGGACGTGGGTGATCTCCATCAGGGCGTCGTCGACCGGGTTGACCAGGGTGTACAGCGGGGCGCCGTTGGCGCGCACGATGCCGTAGTCCGGGACGTTGTCCGGGGTGAAGGTGAGCTCGCCGCGGACGAGGTCGGTGAAGGTGATGGGCGCGTCGGGCATCCGGAAGCGGACGATCGAGGTGCGGCCCTCGGCCTCGTAGGCGGCCTTCTGCTCGGCGGTGAGGTCGCGGCAGTGGCCGTCGTAGCCGGAGGGGCGGCCGGCGGCGCGGGCGGCGTCGCGGCGCTCGTCGAGCTCCTCGGTGGTGCAGTAGCAGTGGTACGCGTAGCCGCCGGCGAGCAGCTTCTCGGCGACGTCCTTGTAGATGTCCATCCGCTGCGACTGGCGGTACGGGGCGTGCGGGCCACCGACCTCCGGGCCCTCGTCCCAGTCGAGGCCGAGCCACTTCAGGGAGTCGAGCAGCTGGTTGTACGACTCCTCGGAGTCGCGCGCAGCGTCGGTGTCCTCGATGCGGAAGACCATGGTGCCCTCGTTGTGCCGGGCGAAGGCCCAGTTGAAGAGAGCGGTGCGGACCAGGCCCACGTGGGGGTTGCCGGTCGGCGAGGGACAGAAACGGACGCGGATGTTCGCGTTAGCCACGCTTGATCACCTTATTGGTGAGAGTGCCGATGCCTTCGATGGTGACGGCGACCTCGTCGCCGACGTTGAGGGGGCCGACCCCGGCGGGGGTGCCGGTGAGGATGACGTCGCCGGGGAGCAGCGTCATGGCCTCGGTGATGTGGACGACCAGGTCCTCGATGGAGCGGATCATGTCGCTCGTCCGACCCAGCTGGCGCTGTTCGCCGTTGACCGTGGCCTGGATGGTCAGGTCGCTCGGGTCGAGGTCGGTCTCCACCCAGGGGCCCAGGGGGCAGGAGGTGTCGAAGCCCTTGGCGCGGGCCCACTGCTTCTCGCGCTGCTGGGCGTCGCGGGCGGTGACGTCATTGGCGCAGGTGTAGCCGAAGATGACGTCCTTCACACGCTCGCGGGGCACCTCGCGGCACATGCGGCCGATGACCACGGCCAGCTCGGCCTCGTGGTGCAGCTCGTTGGAGAAGGAGGGGTACTCGATGGCGTCGCCGGAGCCGATCACCGAGGTGGTGGGCTTGAAGAAGGCGACGGGGACGTCGGGGACCTCGTTGCCGAGTTCGGCGGCGTGCTCCGCGTAGTTGCGGCCGATGGCCACGACCTTGTTGGGGAGCACGGGCGGCAGGAGCCGTACCTTGCTGAGCGGGACCTTGGTGCCGCTGAGCTCGAAGTCGGTGTACGGGATGCCCTTGATGATGTCGAGGACGAGGCCGCCGGATTCGACGGTTCCCTCGCCCTCGACGGCGCCGAAGGCCACATTGCCGTCGATGGAGAATCTGGCGATGCGCACGAGTGCTGTCGCCCCTCACTTGGTACTGGCTGGAGTCTGACGCTCCAGGCTAACGCGGCGAGGGGGCGGCCGACCGGCGGTGTCGGCGGTGTCAGCGGGAGGCGGAGGCGTACGGGGCCGGCTCGTAGGGGGCGGGGGCGGTCATCAGGACCGTGCGGCGCGGGTTGGCCGTCTGCCCGGGGAGTTCGGTGGCGTATTCCGGCAGGAAGGCCCGGCCGAGCTGCGCGGCGTCCTCGAGGTGGGCGAGGGTGGAGCGGCGCGGGTTGGCCGTGGTGCGGAGCGTCGCGGTCTTCGTGGCGTTCATGGCGGTGTTCAGACCCTGTCCCGGGAGGGGCGCCCTTGCGGGCGCGCGAGCATCATGTAAAGCGTCAGGCTAAACATGCGATTCCCTTCGAATGCATGGCTAAGACATCGATCATCGTGTGAGTTTGCTCACCAATCACTCCACATTCCGGGCATTACGGACCGCCATGAGCCGTCACGGAAACGGGCATTCCGGCACTGAATGCTCTATTCCGCTCCTGATCATCGCGACTGGGACACACGGGTACGCGGAGACATTGGAGAGGAAAAGTCCGAATCCTCCGTGATCATCTTCTACATGGGGTGACACGCCGAGTACGGGTTGTCATCCCCCTCCCGGTGCGACACGGGGCCCTTGTTGGAGATCCGGCACTGTGCTGGAATTCCACGCACCGTCGCGGGTTTCAAGCCGGCGCGCAGGGGGCGCAACGCAGCGCCGGTTCCGAGTGGCGGGGAAGGGGGAACTGCGCCGGTCACCGACGACCACCATGGGGCGCATCCTGCGTCCCCACGACGCCGACACCGTCCTCTCCGTTCACCCGGAAGGACGCCTGGTCCAGAGGTTGCGACGCTAGTGCAGGGACGTTTCAAGAGGGATGGCTCGGGGTCTCCCCAGGCCCGTCAGGGCCGAGCCGAAGCTCCGGCGGAGCAGGAACCGCGTGCCGGGACCGACCGCGGTCCCTCGGCCTCGCACACCCCCAACCAGGGTCAGGGACCGTCGGGCGACGGCGGTGACGGCAGGCGCGCGAGCGCCGGGGCCGCACCGGCCGAGCCCGCCGCGACTCCCCCCAAGACCAGGTCCGAGAACGAGGTCGGGCCGCGAATAGCCCTGCGCAACTGGCGCATCTCCACGCGTCTGGTCGCCCTCCTGACCCTGCCCGTGGTCGCGGCCACCTCCCTGGGCGGCATCCGCATCAGCGAGTCGCTCCAGGACATCGAGCAGCTCGACCACATGCAGCTGCTGACCAAGCTGACGCGTGAGGCGACCGGCCTCGCGCAGGCCCTCCAGGCCGAGCGTGACCTCTCCGCCGGCCCGTTGGCCAACGGCAGGCCCATCAGCGACTACCAGATCGCGACTCCGCGGAAGAAGACGGACCGCGAGTACAAGGACTTCCTCGACGCCACCAACGAGATCCCGAACGCCGAGAACGACGACGCGCTGCGGAGCATCCGCCAGAACGTCAACCAGATCGCCTCTCAGGTCATCGGGCTCCACACCATCCGTGGCAACGCCTACGAGACGGGCGTCTCCCACTCGGTGACGGTCGAGGCGTACAGCCGTCTCATCCGTTCGCTGCTCAGCCTGTCCCAGGACATGGCGCAGGCGACCAGCAACCCCGAGATGATCAAGCGGACCCGGGCGCTCGCCGCCTTCTCGTCCGCCAAGGAGTACGCCTCCATCCAGCAGGCGATCATCGCCGGCGCGCTCCCCCCGAGCGACAAGACCAAGGGTCGGATCCAGCAGGGCGACCGCCTCTACGGCGAGGCCGCCTTCAACTCCGAGGGCGTCGAGCTCAAGTCCTTCCGCGCCATCTACGAGAACACCGGCGGCGACGCCGAGGAGCTCACCGCCGTCCTCAACACCGGCGACCCGTCGATCACCTCCGCCGAGAAGTACGCCGAGCGCGTGCTGAAGACGGACGACGCGATGGCCGACACCACCGCGCGCGGTCACCTGAACTTCACCGACGAGTACGGCACCAAGATCACCGCCATGAACCGCATCGAGCTCATCCTGCTCGGTGAGATGGAGACCATGGCGCGTCAGCTGCGGCAGGAGGCCCAGCGCGACGCCGTCATCAACGGTGCCCTGATCCTCCTCGTCCTCGGTGTCTCGCTCATCGGCGCCTTCATCGTGGCCCGGTCCATGATCCGCTCGCTGCGCCGCCTCCAGGACACCGCGACCAAGGTCGCCCAGGACCGGCTGCCCGAGCTCGTCAAGCAGCTCTCCGAGTCGGACCCGCAGGACGTCGACACCTCCGTCGAGTCCGTCGGTGTGCACTCCAGGGACGAGATCGGCCAGGTGGCCGCGGCCTTCGACGACGTGCACCGCGAGGCCGTCCGCCTCGCCGCCGAGCAGGCCCTCCTCCGGGGCAACGTCAACGCGATGTTCACCAACCTCTCGCGCCGTTCCCAGGGCCTCATCCAGCGTCAGCTCTCGCTCATCTCCGAGCTGGAGTCCCGCGAGGCCGACCCGGACCAGCTGTCCTCGCTGTTCAAGCTCGACCACCTCGCGACCCGTATGCGCCGGAACGGCGAGAACCTCCTCGTCCTCGCCGGTGAGGAGCCGGGCCGTCGCTGGACCCGCCCGGTCCCGCTGGTCGACGTGCTCCGCGCCGCCGCCTCCGAGGTGGAGCAGTACGAGCGCATCGAGCTGGCCGCGATCCCGGCGACCGAGGTCGCCGGCCGGGTCGTCAACGACCTCGTGCACCTCCTCGCCGAGCTGCTCGAGAACGCCACCTCGTTCTCCTCGCCGCAGACCAAGGTCCGGGTGACCGGTCACGCGCTGCCCGACGGCCGCGTGCTCGTCGAGATCCACGACACCGGCATCGGCCTCTCCCCCGAGGACCTCGCCGCGATCAACGAGCGGCTCGCCTCGCCGCCCACCGTGGACGTCTCGGTCTCCCGCCGCATGGGTCTGTTCGTGGTCGGCCGCCTGTCCCTGCGACACGGCATCCGGATCCAGCTGCGCCCCTCCGACTCGGGCGGCACCACCGCGCTCGTCATGCTTCCGGTCGACGTCGCCCAGGGCGGCAGGAAGCCGATGCCCAAGCCGGGCGGCGGCCAGGGCGCGATGCCCCCGGGCGCGCAGGCTCCCGGCGGCCGTCTTCCCGGCGGTCCCGGCGCGGCCGGTGGCCCCGGCGGCGGACGCCCCGGCGGTCCCGGCGGTCCGGGCGGTGCCCCCGCGTCGGCGGCGGGCCGGCTCGGTGCCGGCGCCACCCGCGGCCAGGTCGGTACGAGCGCTCCGCGCGCCGCGCTGCCCGGCCGTGACGGCGCCCCGCTCACGGGTGGCCCGCAGCCGTCCCGTACACAGCAGCCGCAGCACGCGCAGCTGGACCAGACCGGGCAGCTGCCGCAGGTCCCCCAGGCTCCGCAGGCGCCCCAGGCCCCGCAGCAGGACCCGCTGCGTCCGGCCCCCGGCGCGGGCGGTCTCATCGGCGGTGCCGCGAGCGCCATCCCGTCCCGTACGGACGTCTGGGGCAACCAGGGCGGCCGGCAGGGCGGACCGGGTGCCCAGCAGCAGGCTCCGCAGGGCGAGCAGCCCGCGTACGGCGCCCCGCGCGCCGAGCTGCCGGGCGGCAACCCGCAGGCGCAGCGCCCGCAGGCCGCGAGCTGGGGCAACGAGCCGGCGCAGCAGCCGGTCCGGCGCCCGCAGCAGGAGATGAGCCCGCTGGACGCCCCGCGCGGTCACGAGGACCCCGAGACGACGGGCCGGTACGCGGCTCCGGCTGCCCCCCAGGGCCCCGGTTCCACGGGCCAGTTCCCGCGTCCCGACTTCGGTGCGCCGCAGCAGGCGCCCCAGGCCCCGCAGATCCAGGCGTACCCGGGCGGTGTGCAGGACCCGGCGTCCACGGCGCAGTTCCCGCGTCCGGACTTCGGCGCGGCGCAGGGCCCCGGTTCCACCGGTCAGTTCGCGCGTCCCGACTTCGGCGCACCGCAGCAGGCGCCCCAGCAGGCCCCGCACGCACAGCAGCAGCAGGGCTACCAGGGCGGCCAGCAGCAGCAGTTCGGTCAGCAGCCGTACGTGCCGCAGGCCCAGCAGGCGCAGCAGGCCCAGCAGGCCCAGCAGCAGCCTCCGGCCCCGCGTCAGCGGACCGGCGGCCCGGACCTCGGCGCCCCGCGCCCCGCGAACGGGCAGCCCGAGCAGCCGCGTCAGCCGCAGCTCCAGCAGCCCCGCCGTCCGGAGGCTCTGCCGCCGGCCCCCGGCGCGGGCGACGGTCGTACCCCGCTGTACGACACGCTGGAGACCAACTGGTTCCACCAGGAGCAGGGTCAGCAGCAGGCCGCGCAGCAGGGTCAGGCCCCGGCCGCCCCGCAGGCGCAGGCCCCGGCCGCTCAGCGTCCGGCCGGAGGCCCGGCCGGTGCCGGTGCCGTCGACGGCCGGCAGAACGGCGGGGCCGCCTGGCGGACCTCGCCCAACGACGAGTTGGTGCGTCAGGCCGAGCGGGTGCGCAAGCCCGCGGCCGGCGGCGTCACCACCTCCGGCCTTCCCCGGCGCGTGCCGAAGGCCAACCTCGTACCCGGGACCGCACAGGAGCAGGCGCACACCGCCGGCCCCCAGGTCTCGCGTGCACCCGACGACGTCCGCGGCAGGCTCACCAATCTGCGCCGCGGCATCCAGCAGGGCCGACAGGCCGGTAACTCGACCACGGGTAACCACCACCTCGGTCCGAACCATCAGCAGGAGCGTTAGTTGAACGCGATGAGCCAGGCGGCGCAGAATCTGAACTGGTTGATCACCAACTTCGTGGACAACACCCCTGGGGTGTCCCACACAGTGGTGGTCTCCGCCGACGGACTCCTGCTGGCCATGTCCGAAGGATTCCCCCGCGACCGCGCCGACCAGCTCGCGGCGGTCGCATCCGGGCTGACCTCGCTGACCGCGGGTGCGTCCCGGATCTTCGAGGGCGGTCCTGTCGCGCAGACCGTGGTGGAGATGGAGCGCGGCTTCCTCTTCCTCATGTCCGTCTCGGACGGCTCCTCGCTGGCCGTGCTCGCACACCCCGAGTGCGACATCGGCCTCGTGGGCTACGAGATGGCGCTGCTGGTCGACCGGGCCGGCAGCGTGCTCACCCCTGATCTCCGCGCGGAGCTCCAGGGCAGCCTGCTCCACTAGCAGACCCCGTCACACCGACAGGGCGGTACGCCCCTCCGTACCGCCCTGGACATGTTCATCGTCCGGCCGCCCCATCCGGCCCCCCACCGGCCCCATCCGACGGCGGAAGTTCGCTGTCACGCCCGGAGGATTCATGACCCCGCCCCCCGCCTCTCACGATCCGTACGGCGCCTCAGTCGACGAGTACGGATACGAGGGCGACCAGCCGCTGGTGCGTCCTTACGCGATGACCGGCGGCCGGACCCGGCCGCGCTACCAGCTCGCCATCGAGGCGCTGGTCAGCACCACGGCCGACCCGGCGCACCTCGCCACCCTGCTGCCGGAGCACCAGCGCATCTGCCACCTGTGCCGTGAGGTCAAGTCGGTGGCCGAGGTGTCGGCGCTGCTCTCGATGCCGCTCGGCGTCGCGCGGATCCTCGTCGCCGACCTGGCAGAGGCCGGCATGGTGGCGATCCACCAGCCGGGCAACGGAGAGACCGGCGGCACGCCGGACGTGACACTGCTCGAAAGGGTGCTCAGTGGACTTCGCAAGCTCTAGCGGCGGTGCCGGCTCTGCCGGCCGGTCGACCACCAGCGCGAAGATCGTCGTGGCGGGCGGCTTCGGCGTGGGCAAGACCACGTTCGTCGGCGCCGTCTCGGAGATCAACCCGCTGCGTACCGAGGCCGTCATGACCTCCGCTTCGGCGGGGATCGACGACCTGACCCACACCGGGGGCAAGACCACCACCACGGTGGCGATGGACTTCGGCCGCATCACCCTGGACCAGGACCTGATCCTGTACCTCTTCGGTACGCCCGGTCAGGACCGCTTCTGGTTCATGTGGGACGACCTGGT
>NZ_LMEI01000007.1:0-695808 GCF_001426585.1 Streptomyces sp. Root431 | reverse complement strand
GGCCCCGACACCCCGATCATCATCACGGACGCCCGCCACCGCGCGGACGCCAAGAGCGCGCTCATCACCCTCGTCGAGCACGCCCTCATGGCCCGCCTGAAGTAGCGGGCCGCAGGACCGGACGGCCCGTCGGAGGATGGGCGGGCCCGTGCGTTTGTCATATGCCTCCGCGCAGGGCGGTCCTGTGTCCTTCGACACGGCCGCCCTCGCGTTCATAACGTTTCGACAGAGAATTGGGGCGCCTCGGACACCCGATGCATCCGATCGGTGTCACTGCGCTCACATGAGCCCCGCCATTTGGCGGGGCTCGCTCTTTATGCCCGTTTTATGTCAGGCCCGAGCCACGAAAAGCGGTCGCTTCCCACTGTTTGGAACGGAACCCCTTCACGTGCTGCAATTCATGAACTCCCGAGTAGTACGGCCCTGAACGAAACACCGGCACAACGTAGGTGCCGACGCCGAGAGGTTGTTGGTCGAGTGAGGCGCAGCAAGGAAGGCTCCGCGGAGCAGGAGACACGGGGCAACTTCACCCCGCCGTCGCGCACGGCGGTGTTCCCCGCGGACGTGCCCGTGACGCCGCCGCCGGCGGCGGCCGCCCCGGGCAGCTCCAGCAAGCTCTCGCCGCGCAACTGGCGGGTGCCCACCCGTCTGAACGCGATCCTCCTCATACCCGTGCTCGTCGGCCTCGTCATGGGCGGCTTCCAGGTCAAGGGCGCGATCGACACCTGGCAGGAGGCGCAGGACGCCGAGAAGACGGCCCTCATCGTGCGGGCCGCCTCGGAGTACAGCACCGCGCTCCTCAACGAGCGCGACCTCACCGCCGGTCCGCTGCTCGCGGCGAAGACCCCCGAGGACCGCAAGGCCGACGCCGTCGAGAAGGCGTACGCCGCGACCGACGCCGCCCGTCTGAAGTTCGACGAGGCCGCCAAGAACCTCCCCTCGGGCCAGGGCCTGGAGCGCCGTCTCCGGCTCTTCAAGGACGAGGAGCCGAAGCTCGACGCGCTCCGCAAGGCCGCGTACAGCCGCTCCCTCGACCCGGTGAACACCCAGCTCGGGTACACCGGCGTCCAGCACTACCTCACCGAGTTCTCCAACGAGCTCGGTCTCGGCACCGGCAACGTCACCGCCTACGGCCGCAGCGTCTACGCCGTCCAGCTCGCCAAGGGCGCCGAGTCGCTCCAGCGCTCCATCGGCACGCAGCTCCTGGTCCGGCCCAGCCGGACCGAGGAGGTCTTCGCCCAGCAGTCGGTGGCCTTCAACTCGTACAACTACCTGGAGCAGATCGCCCTCGGCGAGTTCGGCTCCGGCGGTATGCCCGAGGACGTCGAGCTGCTCAAGAAGGTCATGGCCGGCAAGGCCGCCGAGGGCGCGAAGCAGATGCAGGCCGCCGACGTCGAGCTGCCCAAGGGCAAGGACGGCTCCGTCTACTCCGGCGTCGCCTCCGCGATCGGCACCGCCAAGAGCCCCGAGGCCCTGGCGGCCCTGAAGTCGAAGGGCATCACGGCCGAGAGCTGGATGGCCGTCGCCACCGCCAAGTTCGAGGGCTACTCCGACGTCGAGAAGGCCCTCGTCGACAAGGCCGTGGCCGAGGCCGTCAAGATCTCCGACGAGGCCAAGACGGACGCCTGGGTCATCGGCGCCATCGTCGTCGTCGCCCTGCTCACCGCCTTCATCCTGGCCGGGATGATGGCCCGCCAGATGAGCCGCTCGATGCGCGAGCTGCGCACCGCGGCCTTCGGCATCGCCGAGCAGCGCCTGCCGATGCTCGTCGACCAGCTGTCCCGTACCGAGCCCGGCCGGGTCGACACCCGCGTACAGCCGATCCCGATCGACTCGCAGGACGAGATCGGCGAGGTCGCCCGCGCCTTCGACCAGGTCCACCGCGAGGCCGTCCGGCTCGCCGCCGAGCAGGCCATGCTCCGGGGCAACGTCAACGCGATCTTCACCAACCTCTCGCGCCGCAACCAGTCGCTGATCGAGGGCCAGCTGACCCTCATCACCGACCTGGAGAACAACGAGGCCGACCCGGACCAGCTGGAGAACCTCTTCAAGCTGGACCACCTGGCGACCCGTATGCGCCGCAACGGCGAGAACCTCCTCGTCCTCGCCGGCGAGGAGCCGGGCCGCCGCTGGGACCAGCCGGTCCCGCTGGTCGACGTCATGCGTGCCGCCTCCTCCGAGGTGGAGCAGTACGAGCGCATCGAGCTGGCCGGCGTGCCGGAGGCCGAGATCCACGGCCAGGCCGTGACCGACCTCGTCCACCTGCTCGCCGAGCTCCTGGAGAACGCCACCACGTTCTCCTCCCCGCAGACCAAGGTGCGCGTCACCGCGACCCGTCTCCCCGACGGCCGCGTGATGGTCGAGATCCACGACAAGGGCATCGGCCTCACCGCCGAGGACTTCGCGGACATCAACCACAAGCTGGCCGACCCGCCGACCGTGGACGCCGCCGTCTCGCAGCGCATGGGCCTCTTCGTGGTCGGCCGCCTCGCCGACCGGCACGGCATCCGGGTCCAGCTGCGCCCCTCGGGCGAGCAGGCCGGAACGACCTCGCTGGTCATGCTGCCTGACGCGATCACCCACGGTGGTGGCGGCGAGCAGCCGGTCCACGACGACTTCACGGTCTCGCAGATCATTCCCGCGCAGCAGCAGCAGAACGCCTTCGAGGCCCCGGCGCCGCAGGCCATGCTGACCGCGGCCGACCTCGGCTTCGACGACTCGCGCTACGAGGAGCAGGGTGACGGCGAGCACTCGCTCGACCCGGTCAACCGCTCCCTGACCCGCGACGAGCGGCGCGCGACCCTGGGCGCCCAGGCGCAGGGCGGCGACCGCCCGCTCTTCCGCGACGAGGCCGAGCCGGCCGCGCAGGAGTACGGCCAGGGGCAGCAGGAGTACGCGCGGCCCGAGGCGTACGGCCAGGAGTACGGCCAGGCGCAGGAGTACGGGCAGCCCCAGGAGCAGGCGCAGGAGTACCCGCAGCACCAGGAGTACGCGCAGCAGCAGTACGGCCAGGCGCAGGGCCAGGAGTACGCCGGCGAGTACGCGCAGCAGGGCTACGAGGCGTACCCGCAGGCCGGCTATGCGGAACCTTCGTACGAGGCCCCGGCGACCGAACACCAGCAGTACGGCAATGCGTTCGAACCCCAGGCCCACCAGGGCGAGTGGCAGGACCAGAGCGCCTACCAGGGCGGCTACGGACAGCAGTACGGAGCGGAATCGGAATCTGCTCCGGCCGCTCCCGAACAGCCCCGTGACCGCGTAGGCTTCGACCGTCCGGGTCCCACTCCGAACCCCGCCCCGGACGCCGGCCACGCGCTGACCGACGCAGGTCTGCCGCGCCGCGGCAGCGTCGCCCCGCAGACGCAGCAGGCGCAGCGACAGGCACCGCCCGCGCAGGCCCAGCAGCCCGCGCCGGCGCAGCAGCCGGCGCAGGCCGAGCAGCCGGCGGGGTCGGTAGAGCAGCAGAACGCAGCCGAAGGCCCCGAGGCCTGGCGCTCGGCGAACGACGAGCGCTGGCAGCGGGCCGGGAAGCTGAAGGACCCGAAGGCGGGCGGCGTCACGTCGTCCGGTCTTCCCCGCCGGGTCCCGAAGGCCAACCTGGTCGAGGGCACCGCGGAGCAGACGCCGCAGGGCGGCCCCCAGGTCTCCCGCGCACCCGAGGACGTACGGGGCAGGTTGAGCAACCTGCGCCGCGGCGTCCAGCAGGGACGCAGCGCGGGAACGGACACGAACGGATCGGGCCTCGGCCCGGGCAGTACCTACAACCAGGAGCGTTAGTGTGAGCATGAGCCAGGCGGCGCAGAATCTGAACTGGTTGATCACCAACTTCGTGGACAACACCCCTGGGGTGTCCCACACGGTGGTGGTCTCCGCCGACGGACTCCTGCTGGCGATGTCCGAGGGCTTCCCTCGTGACCGAGCCGACCAGCTGGCGGCCGTCGCCTCCGGACTGACCTCGCTGACCGCGGGCGCGTCCCGGATCTTCGAGGGCGGTGCGGTCAACCAGACCGTCGTGGAGATGGAGCGCGGCTTCCTCTTCATCATGTCGGTCTCCGACGGCTCCTCGCTGGCCGTGCTCGCTCACCCCGAGGCCGACATCGGCCTCGTGGGCTACGAGATGGCCCTGCTCGTGGACCGCGCGGGAACCGTCCTGACTCCTGACCTCCGGGCGGAGCTTCAGGGAAGTCTTCTCAACTAACAGACAGACAGTGCGTTTCTCGTCACCGCACCGTAGGGTGCGGTGGCGCGGCTCCAAGGGACATGGAACCGCGAGGCAGTCGGAGGAGGAGACGTGGGAACACCCCCGGGCGCAAGCCACTACAACGGATATGACGCGCACCAGGCGCCGCTGGGCGACACCGCGCAGAACCGGTTCAACTTTCCCTCCGCCCCGAGCAGACAGGGCGCCCAGCAGCCCTATCGGCAGCCTCAGGCCCAGCACACGCCCGCGGGTTCGCCGAGCGCCGCTTCGTCCTCGGGCGGATCGGGCGGGCACAACCCGCTGGTGCGTCCTTACGCGATGACCGGCGGCCGGACCCGGCCGCGCTACCAGCTCGCCATCGAGGCGCTGGTCAGCACCACGGCCGATCCGTCAAGGCTCCAGGGGCAGTTGCCCGAGCACCAGCGGATCTGCCGGCTGTGCATCGAGATCAAGTCGGTCGCCGAGATCTCGGCCCTGCTCTCCATTCCTCTCGGCGTTGCCCGGATCCTCGTCGCCGACCTGGCCGAGGCCGGACTTGTCGCCATTCACCAGCCAGGCGGCGACGAGGCCGCCGGCGGCCAGCCAGCCGTGACACTGCTCGAAAGGGTGCTCAGTGGACTTCGCAAGCTCTAGCGGCGGTGCAGCCCGCTCAACCACCAGCGCGAAGATCGTGGTGGCGGGCGGCTTCGGCGTGGGCAAGACCACGTTCGTCGGCGCCGTCTCGGAGATCAACCCGCTGCGTACCGAGGCCGTGATGACGTCTGCGTCCGCGGGCATCGACGACCTCACGCACACCGGCGACAAGACGACGACGACCGTCGCCATGGACTTCGGCCGCATCACCCTGGACCAGGACCTGATCCTGTACCTCTTCGGTACGCCCGGTCAGGACCGCTTCTGGTTCATGTGGGACGACCTGGTCNGATGGACTTCGGCCGCATCACCCTGGACCAGGACCTGATCCTGTACCTCTTCGGTACGCCCGGTCAGGACCGCTTCTGGTTCATGTGGGACGACCTGGTCCGCGGCGCGATCGGCGCCGTCGTCCTCGTCGACACCCGTCGTCTGGCCGACTGTTTCCCGGCCGTCGACTACTTCGAGAACAGCGGCCTGCCGTTCGTCATCGCCCTCAACGGCTTCGACGGACACCAGCCGTACCAGCCCGAAGAGGTGCGCGAAGCCCTCCAGATCGGCCCCGACACCCCGATCATCATCACGGACGCCCGCCACCGCGCGGACGCCAAGAGCGCGCTCATCACCCTCGTCGAGCACGCCCTCATGGCCCGCCTGAAGTAGCGGGCCGCAGGACCGGACGGNGGCCCCGACACCCCGATCATCATCACGGACGCCCGCCACCGCGCGGACGCCAAGAGCGCGCTCATCACCCTCGTCGAGCACGCCCTCATGGCCCGCCTGCGGTAGTCCCGACGGACGTCCGTACAGCTCTTCCGACAGAGGCCCCGCGCACCGGACCGGTGCGCGGGGCCTCTGTCGTACGCCGTCCCGGGCAGGGGTACGCCGAAGGCCCCCGCTCCGGGTGGGAGCGGGGGCCTTCGGGCCGGCGGGGGTCAGCCCTGCCAGGAGTGGGAGGGCCGGAAGCCCGACTGGCGCTCCAGGCGGCGCCAGCCGGCCGTGGAACGGCCGTCGTGGGCTTCGGCGGGCTGGGCGGACGCACGGGCGAGCAGGACCGCCGTGATCGCGGCGAGCTCCTCGGGGTCGGCGTGGCCCTTCTCTACACGGAGAAGACTGGCAGGGGTGGACACGTGGGTGGCTCCTCTTACTGAGGCGGGTTGCCGTGCTTGCGGGACGGCAGGTCGGCGTGCTTGGTGCGGAGCATCGCGAGGGACCGGATGAGCACCTGGCGGGTGTCGGCGGGGTCGATGACGTCATCGACGAGGCCGCGCTCGGCCGCGTAGTACGGGTGCATCAGCTCGGCCTTGTACTCCTTGACCATGCGGGCACGCATGGCGTCGGAGTCCTCTGCCTCGGCGATCTGCTTGCGGAAGATCACGTTGGCGGCGCCCTCGGCGCCCATGACCGCGATTTCGTTGGTGGGCCAGGCGTACGTCAGGTCGGCGCCGATGGACTGGGAGTCCATGACGATGTAAGCGCCGCCGTAGGCCTTGCGCAGGATCAGGCTGATCCGGGGCACGGTCGCGTTGCAGTACGCGTACAGCAGCTTCGCGCCGTGGCGGATGATTCCACCGTGCTCCTGGTCGACGCCCGGAAGGAAGCCGGGTACGTCCAGAAGGGTGATGATCGGGATGTTGAAGGCGTCGCACATCTGCACGAAGCGGGCGGCCTTCTCGGAGGCCTCGATGTCGAGGACACCGGCCAGCGACTGGGGCTGGTTGGCGACGATGCCGACGACCTGGCCGTCGAGGCGGGCCAGGGCGCAGATGATGTTGCGCGCCCAGCGCTCGTGGATCTCCAGGTAGTCGCCCTCGTCGACGAGCTCCTCGATGACCTTGTGCATGTCGTACGGGCGGTTGCCGTCGGCGGGCACCAGGTCGAGCAGGACGTCCGAGCGGCGGTCCGCCGGGTCCTCGGAGGCGACGGTCGGCGGGTTCTCGCGGTTGTTCTGCGGGAGCATCGACAGGAGGTAGCGGACCTCCGCGATGCAGGTCTCCTCGTCGTCGTAGGCGAAGTGCGCGACGCCCGAGGTCTCGGCGTGCACGTCGGCGCCGCCGAGGCCGTTCTGGGTGATCTCCTCGCCGGTGACCGCCTTGACGACGTCCGGGCCGGTGATGAACATCTGCGAGGTCTCGCGGACCATGAAGACGAAGTCGGTCAGGGCGGGGCTGTAGGCCGCGCCGCCGGCACACGGGCCGAGCATCACCGAGATCTGCGGGATGACGCCGGAGGCCTTGGTGTTGCGCTGGAAGATGCCGCCGTAGCCGGCGAGCGCCGAGACGCCCTCCTGGATGCGGGCGCCGGCGCCGTCGTTCAGGGAGACCAGCGGGGCACCGGCCGCGATGGCCATGTCCATGATCTTGTGGATCTTCGTGGCGTGGGCCTCGCCCAGCGCGCCGCCGAAGATCCGGAAGTCGTGCGCGTAGACGAAGACCGTGCGGCCCTCGACCGTGCCCCAGCCGGTGATGACACCGTCGGTGTACGGCTTCTTCGCCTCCAGGCCGAAGCCCGTCGCCCGGTGCCGGCGCAGCTGCTCGACCTCGCTGAAGGAACCGGCGTCGAGCAGCAGCTCGATGCGCTCGCGCGCGGTCAGCTTGCCCTTCGCGTGCTGGGCCTCGGTGGCGCGGTCACTCGGGCCGCGGAGCGCCTGCTCGCGCAGGACGTGCAGCTCGGCCACTCGGCCACGGGCGTCAGCGGGCTCGCTCGGGATCTGGTCCACAACGGTCATGTACCGACCCTACGAAGTCGGACAAGAAAACCCCGCCGTCGACTCCGTACAGTCTCCCGTGTCGATTCCTGGTGGGGCTGGACAGAACCATGGCCCGTCCAGCCCGAGTCAACAGCCAGACACCCCCCGTGTTTGTGGGGTTCTCACATAGACGAAGCCGGGCCGAAACGAACCCCGCCCTAGAGGAGGACCTCGCAACGGTGCGTGGCGCCCGCCGTACCGGGGGTGATCCGCAGCCGCAGCGAGCCGCCGGTGCCGAGCACCTCCACCGAGGGGTCGTGCGTGAGCACCCGGCGCACCGGGCGGTCCCAGACCAGCTCCAGCGGCTGCCCCGTGCGGGGCGGTTCGGAGACCCGCAGATCGAGCACGGAGCGGCGCCTGCGGGCGAGGACGCTCACCGGGGCGGTGACCGTGAGCGGCCCCACCGTACCGGCCTGCCAGAAGTTCGCCGCGGTCAGTCCGAGGGACGGGACGGCGACCGCCTGGCGCTCGGCGCTGTTGTCGAGAACGTGCAGCCAGTCCGGGTCGGCGGCGCGGGCGGCGATCCGGCCCCGGGAGGCACCGGGCATCAGGACGTACGCGTACGAGGCGGCGACCGGGTCCGTGCCGTGGTCGAGCCAGAGCGTCCGGTACCGGCGGCTGCGGCGCTCGGTGGAGCTGGTGGTGTTGATGTCGCTCCAGGCCCCGGTGCGGTCGTCCAGGAGGGTGTGGAGCTCCCCCGTACCCCCGGGGAAGACCCAGCCGCCGTGGCCTTCCAGGTGGGCCCAGCGGTCGCCCGTGGTAAAGGCCCGGGTGCCGGCCTCGCCGAGGAGGCGGTTGTCCACGACCGTCTCGACGGGCACGCCGTCCGTCGCGGTGATGCCCGCGCCGAGGCAGACGACCGCGTCGGCCGCGCAGAACCAGGACTTGCGGGCCTCCAGGGTGGAGCCGAGGCCCTTGACGTGCTGGCCGACGGCCGCGTACTCGCCGTCGGTGGCCCCGCCGACCCACCGGACGGCCGGCTTGGGCGCGCCCCACTCGCCGCCGGCGCGGTCGGCGAGGCGCTTGGTGGAGACGGTGGTGCCGGGGAGGCGGTACGGGTCGACGGTGGGCCAGAACCAGTCGGTGTACTGGTCGCCGAGGTCCGGGGTCCACCAGGAGAGCATCCCGGCGCCGGTGTGCCAGCCGCGCGGGTTCTCGCCGTTGCCGCACTCGTAGAACGAGATCCGGTCGGAGGCCATGGCGATGTTGGCGGCCCAGCCGGGTCGGCGGTGCACGGCCCGGTCCATGGCGGCGAAGAGCCGGTGCCCGGTGGGTTCGGGAGCGGCGGGGACGGGCGCGGCGGCCACGGCGTGCAGCCGGGCGAGGTCGGCGACGCCGAACTGGCGGGCGGCGAGGATCGGGGAGACGGTGTCGCGCTGGATCCAGCCCTTCACGCGCGCGTGCCAGCGGTCGCGCTCGGCGGCGGAGGCCCCGCCGGCGAGGAGCGCGATGGCCGCGATGACGCCCTGGCCGTGGAAGTGGTCGGAGCGCATGATCTGCCGGTCGTCGCCCTTGAGGTATCCGCGGCTGATCGCGCGGCCGTTGACGCTGTCCATCATCAGGCCGTCGTAGATGAGGGGCGCGTAGGCCTTCTCGACGCTGTCGAGGACGATCCGGCGGTTCGGGTCGGTGACGGCCCAGCTGGATCCGGCGAGGAGCGAGAAGAGCCGGCCGAGGCCGTCGAGCATGACCTGTCCGTACGTGCCGGAGTAGGCGACCCAGGTGTGCTGGACGAAGGAGCCGTCGGCGTAGAGGCCGTCGCCCTTGGTCACGTACGGGAAGACGGGCGAGAGGGCGTCGCGGGCGAGGGCGATCTTGGCCGGGTTCGCGCCGAGGACCCCGCGCAGGGCGACCGAGCGGCACAGGTCGACGCGGTTGGCGCCGGTGGAGGTGCCGCTGTAGTCCGTGAGCACCGCGTCGGGGACGAAGTGGTCGACGGCGGCGCAGGCGGCGGCGATCCGCTCGGCGCCGAGGTGCGGGTGGAGCGCGGCGACGATGTCCATGAGGAGGCGGGGGCTGCCGATCTGCCACTCCCACCAGTTGCCGTAGCGCGGGGCGCCCGCGCGGTAGACCGTGGCGGAGAGGTGGTCGAGGCCGGTGAGGACGTCGGCGAGCAGGGCCGGGTCGCCGGTGAGGCCGGTGCCGGGCTGGGCGTACGCCTGGGTCATGGTCCACAGGCGGCTGTAGCTCTGGGTGATGCCGGCCGGCGGGTCGAAGGGGACGCCGGGCCAGAGGGAGACGGGCGCCGGGGCCATGGAGGCGCGGAACGCCCGGGCGAGCGTGCCCGTCTCGGCGAGCTTGGAGGCGTACGGCTCGGCCCCGGCGTCGAAGCCGGAGCCGAGCGCGAGGTCGAGCCAGCGGAGCCGCAGCGCCTCGAACTCGCCGTCCGCCGCGTGGGCGGGGGACGGCGGGAGTCCGAGGGCGGCGGCCGCGGCGGAGGCGGTGATCAGGAACGTGCGGCGGGACCAGGCGGGGACGGGCACGGGAGCCTCCCGGGGGAAGTGGTGGAGACCGTTCGGCGCCTGGTGTAACACCGTTTTTCCGACGCAATCAATGAGCACGGCACGGCGGGGAGCGTCGATGGCGAAAGCGCTTACCGCCTTGTGCCGTCTACTCAGCCTCCGCAGTGGAAGCGGGCGTTCCCCCAGTCCGCGTGATCGTTGCCGTTGCCGTCGCCGCCGTCCCCGACGACCAGGTCGACATAGGAGGCGCCGGTGACGTCGGCGGTCAGCGACCAGGCCGTGTCCGTGGCCTTGAGGACCGGGGACTTCACCTTCTCCGCGCCGTCCGCGAGCACGCTGAACTGCACGGTCCCGCGGCTGGTCTGGACGTCGTCGACGCCGACCTCGGCGGTGAGGGAGGTGCAGCGGCCGCCCAGGTAGTAGCGGACCTTGGCGGGGGCGTGGCTGCCGAGCCCCTTGGCGTAGGTCACTCCCCCGATGCGCAGCGGGGAGCCGTCGCCGGTGCCGGTCTCGCCGTTGGAGAGGTCGCGCTCGACGGGTCCCCAGCCGTTGGTGGACGAGGTCCAGTCGAGGTCGCTCGCCCAACTGTCGGCGGTGGGCGGCGGCGGCAGGGTGCGGACGGTGGTGGCGGCGGTGAGCTTCCGGGCGCCTCCCCCGAGGGTGTACGCGACCTCGGCGCCGAGCGTGTACGGCCGGTAGGCGGCGTCCACGGGCGGGGTGACCCGCCAGGTGACGGTGGCGGTGCCGCCCGCCGCGACCGGGTCGAGGGCGACGGGCGCGGCCGGTTCGGCGGTCCAGCCCTCGGGGAGGGTGAGCGCGGCCCGGGCGCCGGTGATCGCGGCGGCCTCGTCGTTGGTGAGGGTCGCCGTGACCTCGTTGGCGCGGCCGGGCTCCAGGGTCTCCGGGGCGGCGACGGCGAGGGTGCCGCAGGCGGCCCGCTCGGCGGCCGGGCCGAGGTCGGTGACGGTGAAGGAGTCGAGGACGAAGTCGGCGCCGTCGGGGGCGTCACCGCGCTTGCGGAGGCCGGTCCAGGTGTCGCCGCAGCCGGCCGTCACGGTCTCGGAGAAGTGCCCGGTCGTGCGCTGCTGCCCGATCGGGGTGCGGCGGGTCTCGACGGCCGGTCCGGTGCCGGTCGTGCGGTCGTAGCCGGTGACCCACTCGTACGCGCCCGCGTGGCTGGACTGGAAGTCGTACTCGACGCGGTAGGTGTTGCCGTCCTTCATCGGGACGGTCCAGGGCGCGGTCCGGTAGACCAGGCCGCTGTTCTCGTCGTGCGACTTGAGGGACTCGGCGCCGCCGATGACGTCGTCGATCGGCTTTCCGTTCCAGCCGGCCTGGGTGTACGGCGCGTGCAGCTGGGCGATGTGGGTGCGCGGGTCGGTGGTCCCGCCGGAGTCGCCCTTGAGGAAGGGGCCCCAGCCCTGGTCGACGGCCTCGAAGTCCTCGTACGCGGCGGCTCCGGCCTTCGTCGCCGGAGCGTTGGCCACGATCCGGACGTCGTCGATCCGGACGCTCGCCGTGCTGCCGCTCGCGGCCTCGATCCGCAGCGGGGCGGAGCCCTTGGCGGGCGCGGTGAAGGTGACCTTGGCGCGCTGGAAGCGGGTGCCGTTCCAGTCGGAGGCGGCGACCCGGTCGTCGAGGGCGGAGCGTTCGACGGTGACGGACTTCCCGCCGATGGAGAGGGTGGTCGGGCGGGTCTTCCCGGCTTCGACCTCGATGAGGGCGGAGGCGGTGTACCGCTTGCCGGGGGTGAGGCCGGTGACCTGCTGGCGTACGGACGCGGTGGCCGCGCCGCCGAGCTTCGCGCTGTTGCGGCCCTGCGCGTCGGTGTCCCGGGCGACGGTGCCCGTCCTGGTCCAGTCACGGAGCCCGGCGTCGTTGAAGCCGGGGTCCTTCACCGGGGTGCCCTGGCCCCACTTCGGGGCGCGCTGCTCGGGGGCGCGGTCGGGGTGGAGGACGTAGGGCTGCCCGGCCGCGGCGTCGAGGGTGATCTTCCCGTCGACGGGCCGCACGGTAGCGGTCTTCACGCGGCCGTTGTCGGTGAGCTTGTAGACGGAGTACGAGCGGGTCCCGGCAGGGACGGCCCAACTCGTCGTGCCGCCGGTCTTGTTGTAGTGGTAGAGCTTCTCGCCGCCGCCTTCGGCGTCCCACGGGAGGAGGTAGTTCTCGCCGTCGAGGACCTTGCGGTCGTCCTGGTAGAAGGTGCGGCGGCCGTTCTCGACGGTGCCGCGGACGCCGCCGGTGAAGGTGATGTCGTTGCCGTTCCAGCGGGTGATCTTCTGCTGCTGGAGGTACTTGGCGGGGAGGTTCCGCTGCCAGATGTTGGCGGTGAAGTCGTTCCAGTCGGTCTCGCCGGTCCAGCCCTCGAAGTCGACGAGCGCGGTCTGGCCGAGGACGGGGTGGTTGTTCCAGACGTCCTTCTCGCCGTTGCGGATGAAGCGGACGATCTGGGAGTTGAGGCCCTTGTTGGTGGCACCGCCGTAGTCGAGGTCGTTGGCCCAGTGGGACCAGAGCGAGGCTCGCTCGAACTTCTCGGACCACTCGGTGGCGACGTTCCAGCCCTGCGCCTGGACGGCCTGCATCGTCTTGTCGGCGATCCAGCCGTGCGTGTAGTAGACGTCGATGTAGAGGGTGGAGAGGTTGGGGTCGGTCTCGTCGCGGAGCTGCTGGAAGCGGCGGGCGAGGTCGCCGCTGTTGATGTCCCGGCGCTGGTCGATGTAGTAGCTCTGGTTGAGCCAGTTCCAGCCGGGCTTGGTCTTGTCGACGAGGGTCTCGCTGAAGTTCTTCGCCTCGGGGTACGACTCGGTGGCGTTGACGTGGACGCCGAAGCCCACGCCCCACTTCCGGCCCTCCTTGAGGAGGGTGTTGAGGTCGGCGAGGCCGCCGGCGCGCTTGTTGTAGTTGCCGCCGTAGTCGGGGTGGGCGGAGTCGTGGCCCTCGGAGCCGTATCCCTTGAGCAGGGCGAACTGGCCGAGTCCGTCGGTGGCGAGCGAGATCCGCTTGACGTCGTCGAGGGTGCGCAGGAAGGGGTGGGTGGCCTGTGAGGCGAAGTTGAACGGGATGTGGGCGACGACCCGGTCGGGGGTCTGCTCGCTGCCGGGGGCCTTGATCCCGATCGTCCGGAAGGCGAGGGCGCCGTCCTGCCAGTCGGTGGCGCCGTCGGCGTTGGCGTCGGGGGTGACGACGACCTTGGCCCAGGGCAGGCCGTCGCCGCTCTCGGGCGCGGGGGCGCCGGCGCCGCGGTAGGTCCACTGGCCGGACCAGACGCCGACGCGGGTCTCGGTCCCGGTCGTCCTGGCCTGGTGCCAGAAGCGGGCGCCGTCGCGGGCGGAGGCGCCTGCGGGCTTGTCGTAGCTGGAGTTGGACTCGACGGCGGCGGCCAGCTGCCCGGTGCTGACGATGGCGTAGCTCGCGCCGACCGGCGTGCTCTCCGCCGGGGTGCCCGCGGTGACCTGGGAGAAGACGTCGGCGGTGCGGGTGGAGTCCGGGTCGAGGCGGGTGAAGGCGGTGGCGGCGCCGGCGTCCGACGAGCCCACGGAGACGAGGTCGTGGCCGGGGATGTCGAGGGTGCCGACGCGGAAGGTGTCGGTGTCGCGGACGGCGGTGACCCGGAAGGTCGTGGCCCGGCCCTCGACGCTCAGGCTCGCGTCGATCTCGACGCCGGGCAGCGCCGGGAAGGCGAGGGTGTACGCGGCGGAGGAGGCGGTCAGGACGGGGGCGCCCTTGGCCTGGACGGCGTAGGCGGTGCCGTTGAGGACGACCTGCGTGACCGGGGCCGTACTGCCGAGGAGGCGGGCGCCGCCGGCCCGGTCGGTGTACGAGAGGACGCGGGGGAAGTCCTCGGCGACGGCGACGGAGAGCTGGGCGGAGGAGATGACGGGGCCGTCGGCGGCCGCGGTGTCGGTGGCCGCGGGGGCGGCTGCCGCGCCCCCGGCCGTGGCTCCCTCGGCCAGGGCGGGCCCGGCCAGGGCGAACACGGCGGAGGAAGCGACGGCGAGCGCACAGGCCGCACGGATTCTTCGCGAAGGGGGGAGGGACATGCGCACCAGTCAGCCCCGCCCCGGCGGCACCGTCAACGAGATCGTGCCGCGCGGGCCCCTCCAGTCCAAGAACCCCCTCCGGTTAGTCCAAGTGACCACCGGAGAGGGTTCTTTCGGGCGGGGGTGCGGTCAGCAGCCGCCGCAGTTGTAGAAGGTCACGTCCCAGTGGTTGCCCTCGTCGGCGTAGACGTTGCCCGCGCCGGACTTCCACTGCGGGGCTCCGTCACCGCGCAGGCCGATGTAGGTGAACGTGTTCTTGATGTAGTTCCCGACGCACGTGTACTTGCTGAAGTCGAGCTTGTAGCCGTTCCAGTGGGAGTACGTGCCGCTCGCGTGGCCGGTCTCGGTGCCGCCGGTGATGTTGAGGGCGCAGCCGCTGGCGCTCTTGAGGGTCTGGGCGCCCTGGGCGGTGGCCAGGTTGAGCTGCTCGAAGGACGTACAGGTGGAGACGTTGCGGTCGGAGCAGTTGCCGGACGAGGACCAGGTGATGCCGGACGACCGGAACATCGAGGTCGCGGTGGCGTGACTGATCTTGGTGACCGCGTGGGCCTCGCCCGCGGCGGTGAGGACGCCGACGCCGGGGGCGAAGAGCGCCCCGAGGACGAGGGCGAGGGCGGTGAGGACGGAGCGGAGCTTCATCGGGAGTGCCTCCTGCTGGTGACCGTGACGGTTGGGGACGGCGGTGCAGGTGGAGCCGGTGGCGCGGGGGGAACCGGTGGCGCGGATGAAAGCGGTTGCGCAGGGAGATGGTGCCGTAGTTCTACGCGCGTCCGAAAGGGGGCGTCGGGCATCTTTCGGCGCCGTACGGGTGAACATCCTCCGGAGATGTTGAAACTTGAACGGAATAGGTCTACAGTCATTCTCGTTGAAGGTTCAACAAACACCGATCAAGGAGCTGTACGTCATGGGTCTCTTCAACCGCAAGACCAACGAGTCCGCCGTCGCCACCGCCACCGCCACCCTCCCGGTGGACCCCGCCCTGGCCGCCCTGACCGGTGACTACACCATCGACCCGGCCCACAGCAGCATCGGCTTCACCGTCCGCCACGCCATGGTCACGAACGTCCGCGGCACGTTCGCCGAGCACGAGGGCGCGCTGAAGCTGGACGGGGCGAACCCGGGCGCCTCCTCCGCCACGATCGACGTCAGGATCGCCTCCATCGACACGGGCATCGGCGACCGCGACGGACACCTGCGCAGCGGCGACTTCTTCGACGCCGAGCAGTTCCCGCTGATGACGTTCCGCTCCACCCAGGCCGAGCAGCTGGGCGGCGACAAGTACCGCGTCACCGGCGACCTGACGATCAAGGACGTCACCAAGCCGCTCGCCATCGACCTGGAGTTCAACGGCACGGCCACGGACGTCTACGGCAACGAGCGCGTCGGCTTCGAGGGCTCGGCCGAGATCCTGCGCTCCGCGTGGGGCCTGACCTGGAACGCGGCGCTGGAGACCGGTGGCGTGATGGTCAGCGACAAGGTCAAGCTGAACTTCGACATCTCCGCGATCAAGAACGCCGCCTGATCCACCCGGAACCCTTCCGGTCACACGAGCGCGCCCGCCCTCCGCAGCAGCGGAAGGCGGGCGCTCGGCGTTCGCGGGGGGGGGCGGGCGCGGGGGGCGGGCGGTCAGACCGCCTTCGCCGCCGCCTCGACGACGGCCGGGATCAGCCGGGCGTTCTCGGCGGCGCCCGGGCCCCCGGCGAAGGCGAAGCGGCGGCGCGCGTAGCTGTAGGCGAGGCCGGTCGCCGGGTCGGCGAAGGCCTGGGAGCCGGGGGCGCCGCTGTGGCCGACGGCGGCCGGGCTCAGGGACGGGTAGCGGGTGGCGAGCGGGACGAAGCCGAGCCCGAAGGCGTTCTCCTCCCCCGTGACCAGGTCCTTGCCCGCCGAGTGGATCCGGGCGACCTCGGCGAGGGTGTCGGGCGCGAGGAGCGGGGGACGGCCGTCGAGCTCGCCCGCGATCGCCGCGTACATCCGGGAGAGGCCGCGCGCGGAGCCGACGCCGCCGCCGGAGAGCGGCGCCCGCTCCCGTACAGCGCGGGAGTTGGCGTAGCCGACGATGTCGAAGGGCGGGTCGGCGTGGAAGTTGAACGCGATGGCCATGAGGCTGTCCGGGGCGATCGGGTTCTCCGCGAGCAGCGCCTGCTCGGCGGGGGTGGGCAGCATCGGGAGGGCCGTACGGAAGCGGGGCTCCAGCTCCTCGGGCAGGCCGAGGTGGTAGTCGATGCCGTACGGGGCCCGGACCCGCTCCTCGTACAGGTCCTGGACCGTCCGGCCGGTGGCCCGCAGGACCACCTCGCCGACCAGGGCGCCGATGACCGTGGCGTGGTAGCCGTGCCCGGTGTCCGGCTCCCAGAAGGGGCGCTGGCCCGCGAGGCGGGCGGCGATCAGCCGGTCGTCGGCGAGCTCCTCGGCCGAGAGGCCGCCGTCGGCGCCGATCACGCCGGAGCGGTGGGCGAGCAGCTGGCGGAGCGTGATCTCCCTCTTGCCCTCGGCGGCGAACTCGGGCCACCAGGAGGAGACTTCGCGGTCCAGGTCGAGGGCGCCCTCCTGGACGAGGAGGGCGGTGATCAGGGCCATGGCGCCCTTGGAGGAGGAGTAGAGCCCGAGCAGGGAGTCCCCGTCGACGCCGTCCCCGCCCCAGAGATCGACGACGAGCCGGCCGCGGTGGTGGACGGCGAGCTGCGCGCCGCCGTCCCGCGCCTCGTTCGCGGCGATCTCCGCGAACACCTCTCGTACGGACTCGAATCCGGGCTCCACCCTGCCGTGGACGCGGATGTCGCTCATCGTGCGCTCTCCCCCTGTGTGCCGCTGTCGTGATGCCTGCCGCCGCATGGAGCGGACGTGATCAGACCGTAGAACGGACGCGGGTGCGATTCCCTTCCCGGGCGGCCGTGTTGCCCGTCCCGGCCTCGTCCCGGGACGTCGCGAAGAGCAGGCCGGCCGTCAGGAGGACCACGACGCCGGTCGCCGCGTGGATGCCGAGCGCGGCCGCGTAACCGCCCCCGTGCGAGAGGACGGCGAGGCAGTCCCCGAAGGGGACGATCGCCATCAGCAGCATCACCCAGGCCAGCGGGCGGCGCTTGCCGAGGGCGAGCAGGGTCAGCACGATCGCGCCGTTGGCGAAGTCGCGGGCGGCCTTGACCCCGAAGTATCCGGCGGCGTCGCCCTCGGGCCAGGACGGGACGCCGAAGCCGGCGGCCGCGGCCTCGGGGGTGAACGTGAAGTTGAAGCCGAACCAGAGGCAGGCGAGACCGAGGAGCACGGCCAGGACGTTGGTGACGCGGTGCAGGTGCATGGTGATTCCCCCAGAGCTTCGATCTAGCATCGCTAGGACTGACAGCAACGCTAGACCTAGCATCGCCCTCTTGTCTAGCGATGCTAGAAAACACGTCGTTGTCAGTGGCGGCCTCTAGCGTCGGCCGCATGGAAATCCGTATCGACAGCGCCGTGTTGACCGAAGCCGTGGCCTGGGCCGCGCGCGTCCTGCCCGCCCGCTCCCCGATGCCCGTCCTCGGCGGACTGCTCCTGGAGGCGGCGGACGGCCGGCTGCGTGTCTCCGGCCTCGACCACGAGGCCTCGGCCCGCGTCGAGGTCGAGGCCGACACGACCTCCGGGGGCCGGGTGCTGGTCCTCGGCCGGCGACTGCTCGACATCTGCAAGGTGCTCCCCCGGGGGTACGCGGAGCTCGCCGTGGAGGACGCCCGCCTCTCGGTGACCTCCGGGGACGCCCGCTTCGGCCTCTCCCTGTTGCCGCTCGACGACTACCCGGCCGCGCCCGCGCTGCCCGAGGTGCGCGGCCTGGTCGACGGCGACGCCTTCGCCTCGGCGGTCGCCCAGGTAGCCGTCGCGGCGGGCCGGGACGGCTCCCTGCCGGTCCTCACCGGGATACGGCTCGCCCTGGACGGCACGGCCGTGACGCTGGCGGCCACCGACCGCTACCGGTACGCGGTCCGCACGCTGGAGTGGAAGCCCGAGGGCGGTGCCGACCCGGAGTCCGCCGACGTGGTCGTCCCGGCCCGCCGCCTCACCGAGATCGCCCGCTCCCTCGCGGGCGCCGGCCCGGCCCGCCTCGCGCTCGACTCCGGCTCGATCGGCTTCGAGAGCGGCGGCATGCGCACCACCACCCGGCTGCTCGAAGGCCGCCTCCCCCGCCACGACAAGCTCTTCGCCCTCGGCGACCACGCCCTGGCGGTCACCGAGCGGGCGCCGCTGACCGAGGCCGTCAAGCGGGTGGCGGTGGTCGCCGAGGGCGACAGCCCGGTCCAGCTGACCTTCACCGCCTCGGGAGTCCACCTCCAGGCGGGGTACGAGGACGACGTCGCCTCCCAGCACCTCCGGGGCTCCCTCGGCGGGACGGACTCCATGACGGTCGCCTTCAACCCGGGCTACCTTCTGGACGCGCTGACCTCCCTGGACACCCGGGAGGTCCGCTTCCACCTCCTCGGCCCGGGCCAGCGGGCCCTGCTCACCGACGCCGAGGACCCGGCCCACCGGCACCTGCTGATGTCGGTGAAGCCGCTGGTCTGAGCGGTCAGAACCCGCCGCCTCCGCCGTCGAATCCGCCGCCCCCGCCGAAGTCGCCGCCGCCGAAGCCGCCACCCGAGCCGAAGTCTCCGCCGGAGAAGTCCCCGCCCGAGAAGTCGCCGCCGCTGAAGTCGCCGCCGGAGAAGTCGCCGCCGCCGTACTCGGAGGCGTACGCGGGGGTGGAGAGCATCGAGCCGAGCATGGTGCCCATGAGGAGGCCAGGGAGGAGACCGCCGCCGAAGTAGCCGCCGGCCCAGGGGCCGTAGGCGGGGCCCGCCTCCCAGTAGGGGCGGCGGCCGGTGTCCGTGTCGACGGTCCGGGCGAGGGGGTCGAGGCCGTCGTCGAGGCGGGCCGCGTCGGCGGCGCAGACCGGGACCCGGCGTGCGGTGCTGCCCGCCGGCTTCCAGTCGCGGTCCTCGACGGAGGGCCCGTGGCGCGGGTCGAAGAAGCAGGGGGCGCGCCGCTCGGGCAGCGGGCGGGACTCGCGGCGGGCGGCGAGGAGCGCGAGGGAGAAGCGCCCGTCCTCCAGGGCCTCGGTGACCGGGCGGACGTCGTGCGGCCGGGTCGCGGAGCCCATGAGCGACTTGGCCTTGTCGTAGGAGTCGAGGGCGCGCTCGTAATCGCCGCGCTGGGCGTCGTCGGCGCCCGCCTCGGCGGGGTGGAAGTCGAGGCGTTCGAGCTCCTCGCCGAAGGCCGTGATGTCCTCGTCGACGACGACCCGCAGCTTGTCGAGGGCCTCCCGCTCCTCGGCCTCCTTGCGGAGCCGCTTGCGGCGGACGACGGTGTACGCGGCTCCGCCGCTCACGGCGACGACCGCGCCCAGGGTGACGAGTCCGGCGACGGGGACCCCGGAGTCCGTACCGACGGCGCCCCAGGACGAGGGGGCGGAGCCGCGGAGGGTGGGGAGGGCCTGGTCGGCGAAGTTGTTCAGCTGGGTGGCCGCGTCGACGCCGGGCTGGCGGACGGAGGTGACGAGGTTCTGCACGGCCTGCTGCGAGATGACGGAGGAGTCGGCCTTCGCGTCGAATCCGTCGCCGAGGCGGATCGCGTACAGGCCGGTGATGCCGGTCTGGGTGCGCAGGTTCTGGAAGAGGTCCTGCGGCGGGAACTCGGCGTTCGCCGGCAGGACGGCCACGAAGAGCGGCTTGTCCGCGTCCTTGATCTTCTGGGCGAGGGCGTCCGCGTCGGCCTTGGAGAGCTGGTCGGCGGCGCCCGGGTCGACGTACACCGGGCCCTGTTTCAGCGCTGCGGCCGCGTCGGATATCCCCGCGGCCCTGGCGCCCGCGGACGGGGCCAGGGCCAGGAGCAGCAGCAGTATCAGCCCGGCGAGGGCCGACCATCCGGTTATCGCCCTGGTCCTCATGCTCTGAAGCTACCCGAACCAGGCCAAACCGAACATAGGGGGCTACTCGGCGGGGTCGATCCCGGCCCGGAGCAGCCCGTACGTGAAGGCGTCCTCCAGGGCCTGCCAGGAGGCCGCGATGACGTTCTCGCCGACGCCGACCGTGGCCCACTCGCCGTTGCCGTCGCTGGTCGTGATCAGGACCCGGGTCGTGGACTCGGTGCCGTGGCGGCCCTCCAGGATGCGGACCTTGTAGTCGACCAGCTCGAACTTGGCGAGCTGCGGGTAGATCCGCTCGAGCGCGACCCGCATCGCGAGGTCGAGGGCGTTGACCGGGCCGTTGCCCTCGGCGGTGGCGACGATCCGCTCGCCCTTGGCCCAGAGCTTCACGGTGGCCTCGTTGGCGTGGGTGCCGTCGGGGCGGTCCTCGACGATCGCGCGCCAGGACTCCGTACGGAAGTAGCGCCGGGCCCGGCCCTCGGCCTCCTCGCGGAGCAGCAGCTCGAAGGAGGCGTCGGCGGCCTCGTACGTGTAGCCCTGGAGCTCGCGCTCCTTGACCCGCTCGACGACGCGGGCGACGAGCGCGCGGTCGTCGCCCAGGTCGACGCCGAGCTCCTTGCCCTTGAGCTCGATCGAGGCGCGGCCGGCCATGTCGGAGACGAGCATCCGCATGGTGTTGCCGACGAGCTCGGGGTCGATGTGCTGGTAGAGGTCGGGGTCGACCTTGATGGCGGAGGCGTGGAGCCCGGCCTTGTGCGCGAAGGCGGAGACGCCGACGTACGGCTGGTGCGTGGAGGGGGTGAGGTTGACGACCTCGGCGATGGCGTGGGAGATCCGGGTCATCTCGGCGAGCGCGCCCGCGGGGAGGACCGTCTTGCCGTACTTGAGCTCCAGGGCCGCGACGACGGGGAAGAGGTTGGCGTTGCCGACCCGCTCGCCGTAGCCGTTGGCGGTGCACTGCACGTGGGTGGCGCCCGCGTCGACGGCGGCGAGGGTGTTGGCGACGGCGCAGCCGGTGTCGTCCTGGGCGTGGATGCCGAGGCGGGCGCCGGTGTCGGCGAGGACGGTGGCGACGACGGCCTGGATCTGGGCGGGGAGCATGCCGCCGTTGGTGTCGCAGAGGATGACGACGTCGGCGCCGGCCTCGTGCGCGGCGCGGACCACGGCCTTGGCGTAGTCGGGGTTGGCCTTGTAGCCGTCGAAGAAGTGCTCGCAGTCGACGAAGACGCGGCGGCCCTGGGAGGTCAGGTAGGAGACGGTGTCGCGGACCATCTCCAGGTTCTCGTCGAGCGTGGTGCGCAGGGCCAGTTCGACGTGCCGGTCGTGCGACTTGGCGACGAGGGTGATCACCGGGGCGCCGGAGTCGAGCAGCGCCTTGACCTGCGGGTCCTCGGCGGCGTTGCCGCCGGCCCTGCGGGTGGCGCCGAAGGCCACGAGCTGCGCGTTCTTGAACGCGATCTCCTGGCGGGCGCGGGCGAAGAACTCCGTGTCGCGCGGATTGGCGCCGGGCCAGCCGCCCTCGATGAAGCCCACGCCGAAGTCGTCGAGGTGGCGCGCGATGGTCAGCTTGTCGGCGACGGTGAGGTTGATGCCCTCACGCTGCGCTCCGTCGCGCAGCGTCGTGTCGAAGACGTGGAAGCTGTCGTCGACATGGCGGTCGTCGAGGCGCGGGCTCTCGCCGTTCTCCGTGGTCATGACTGTGATGGCTCCTGTCGGATGTGGCTCCGGAAGGTCTGGATCCACTTGCCCCCATTCTCACGCGCTGTCCGCTTCCGGCATGGGTGGGGCCGGAAAACGAAAAAACCCCTCGCGGGTGCGAGAGGTCTGCGCGCGGGTCTGAGGCACGGTGTCCACTGCCGCGGGGGGTTGTGCCGCGGATTCAGTGGCCACTGCGGACCGGCGCGCCGCTGCCGATAATCATCGTGGTAGCAAGCACGCCGGAAGTCTGACACAGGTGGGGGGCCGCCGGGACGGCGGTCTCACGATACGGGCAGCTGATCTCGCTTCTGGCCGGGCAGGGTGCCGGGGCCGCCGGAGGCGCCGACCCGGCCCAGGTCGATGTCCCGGGTCTCCCGCATCGCGAGATAGACGACCAGGGAGACGGCCGCGCAGCCCGCCACGTACCAGGAGAAGCCGGATTCGATGCCCGCGTCCTTGAACCACAGCGCGACGTACTCGGCGGTCCCGCCGAAGAGCGCGTTGGCGATGGCGTACGGGAGGGCGACGCCGAGGGCACGGATGCCGGTCGGGAAGAGCTCGGCCTTCACGCAGGCGTTGATGGAGGTGTAGCCGGTGACGACGAGCAGCGCGAGCAGGGAGAGGCCGAGGGCCGGCCAGAAGGAGCCCGCGTGCTTCAGCATCGCCAGGATCGGCACGCTGAGGAGGGTGGAGCCGACCGCGAAGGTGATGAGGAGCGGGCGGCGGCCGATCCGGTCGGAGAGCCGGCCGGCGAGCGGCTGGAGGCAGGCGAAGACGATCAGGGCGCAGAAGGAGACGAGAGTCGCGGTCTGCTTGGGGAGTCCGGCGGAGTTGGAGAGGTACTTGGTGAGGTAGGTGGTGTACGTGTAGTAGGCCACGGTCCCGCCCATGGTGAGGGCGATGACGAGGAAGGCCTCGCGCTTGTGCGCCCAGAGCGCCTTGAGGGTGCCCTGCTCACCGGCGGCGACCCCGTCGCCCGCGCTCTCCTCGTACACCTCCGTCTCCAGCATCGTGCGCCGCAGGTAGAAGACGACGGCCGCGCCGAGGGCGCCGATGACGAAGGGGATGCGCCAGCCCCAGCTGTGCAGGGCCTCGCTGGACATCGTCTGCTGGAGGATGATCAGCAGGCCGAGGCCGAGGATCTGGCCGGCGGTCATCGACACGTACTGGAAGCTGGAGGCGAAGCCGCGGTGCTCCGGCGCCGAGGCCTCCGTGAGGTAGGTGGCGCTGGCGGCGTACTCGCCGCCGACGGAGAGGCCCTGGAGGAGGCGGGCGATCAGGAGGACGGCGGCGCCGCCGTAGCCGGCGACGGCGTAGGTGGGGGCCACGGCGATCAGGAGCGCCGAGGCGGACATCAGGGTGACGGTGAGGGTGAGCGCCGCCTTGCGGCCCTTGCGGTCGCCGACCCGGCCGAGGAGCCAGCCGCCGACGGGCCGCATGAAGAAGCCGACGGCGAAGATGCCGGCGGTGTTCATGAGTTTGGCGGTGTCGTTCCCCTCGGGGAAGAAGGATCCCGCGAAGTAGGTGGCGAAGCTCGCGTACACGAACCAGTCGAACCACTCGACCATGTTGCCGGCGGAGCCGACCCAGATCTTCTTCCAGTGCTCTCGTCCCATGGACCGGAACCGTGCCGGAGTTCCCGCCCGGGCAACAAGGCTGTAGCGCGCAACGATCCTGTGTACTTACGTGCGTTACGGTCGCGGCAGCAGGTCCTGCTCGATGAACTCCCGTACGTGGGCGAGAACTTGCTCCCGACCGGTGCCCGGGATCCCGACGGCCACATGCACACTGAAGCCGTCGAGCAAAGCCCTCGTACGGGTGGCGAACCGGTCCGGGTCGACCGCCCGGAACTCGCCCCGCGAGACCCCCTCGGCGAGGATCGCGACGAGGTCCCGGTGCCAGGCACCCTCGATGGCGGCCTGCCGGACGCGGGCGTCGTCGTCGGCGTTCTGCGAGCGGTTCCAGACCTCCAGCCACAGGGTCCAGTGCGGGTCGCGCGGCCCGCGGGGCACGTACACGTCGACGTACCCGTCGAGCCGCTCGCGCGCGGTCCCGGGCCGGGCGAGCAGCGCGCTCCGCGCGGAGCCGAGCCGCCCCTCGCTCCACTCCAGGGTCTGGAGCAGCAGCTCGTCCTTGGTGCGGAAGTAGTAGAGCAGGTGCCCGCTGCTCATCCCGACCTGCCGCCCGAGCCCGGCCATGGTGAGCCCGTCGAGCCCACGCTCGGCGATGGTGTCCATGGCCGCGGCGAGCACGTCCTCGCGGGGCGGGGCGGCCTGGTTGCGGCGGCGGGGAGAAGGGTCCGGGTTGCTGCTCTGACTCACCCGTATGTTCTACAGGATGGCCCTGCCGGGGCCGGTCGTCGCGGTCCACGCGCGGAGCTTCTCCGGGTTGCGGACCGCCCAGATGCGGGCGACGCGGTCGCCGTCGAACTCGAAGGCGGCCACGGTCACGGTCACGCCGGTGAACTGGGCGACGAGACCCGGCCTGCCGTTCACCGACCGCTCCAGGAGCCGCAGCCCCGGCGCCTTGTCGGCGATGTGGATCAGGTACGCGGCGATCTCCTCGGCGCCCACGACCGGGTGCAGGACGGTGCCCACCAGACCGCCGCCGTCGGCGACCATCGCGGCGTCGGGGTCGAGGAGACCGACGAGGGCCTCGATGTCCCTGGCCTCCCACGCCTCCTTGAAGTGCCGCACCAGACCGGCCTGCCCGGCCGACGGCGCCGCCGGGGTCCGCGCGGCGCTGACGCGACGGCGGGCCGAGGTCGCCAGCTGGCGGCAGGCCGCGGGCGTCCGGCCGATGATCTCGGCGATCTCCGCGAAGGGATAGCGGAAGACGTCGTGGAGGACGAACGCCACGCGCTCGGCCGGCGTCATCGACTCCAGCACGACGAGGAAGGCCATGCTCACCGACTCGTCCAGGGTGATCCGGTCCGCGGGGTCGTCCCCGCCGGCCCACTCCGCGCGGTCGGGAAGCGGCTCGGGGATCCAGGCGCCGACGTAGCTCTCGCGCCGGGCCCGCGCCGAGCCGAGCACGTCGAGGCAGATGCGCCCGGCCACGGTCGTCAGCCAGGCACCGGGCGCGGCGATGGCAGCCTGCTCCCGCGGCGACATCGCGTACCAGCGGGTGTACGTCTCCTGCACGGCGTCCTCGGCCTCGGCCAGCGAACCGAGCAACCGGTAGGCGAGATTGGTCAGATGGCGCCGCTCACCGACGACGACGCTCGTATCCACCCCGGGCTGTGTGCTCATGATGCCGACCGCTCCCCGCTTCTCCCCGTGACGCCCGACACCCCACCTCACATTTCGCGGGGCTGCGTCGTCGGACAGTCGAGAGAGTACCGATCCACCGCCGCGAGGCAGAAGAAGGGACCACATCATGGCCGTACAGACGACTCCGGCACCGGGCAGGATCACGTTCTCGCAGGTCGCGATCGCTCTGCAGACCCTGTCCCTCTTCTTCCAGTCGGTCACCGCCGGAATGCTGCTGTCCTCGTCCCACGGCTACCTGCTGCACGAGGTCGGATCGCGGGTGATGTACGGCGCGTCGATGCTGTACGTCCTCGCCGCGATCCTGGCGTGGCGACCGGGCGGGGGCTCCCCCCGCCCGATCCTCCACGCCACCGGCTTCCTCGTCCTCGCCTCGGCACAGGTGGCCCTCGGCGTCGCCCACGTGCCGACCTTCCACGTCCCCCTGGGCATCCTGATGTTCGCCCTGAGCGTCCTGGCCCTGGCCGGCACGGTGCGGACCGCACGCGGCGCCGCCCGATCCGACTGAGCGGCAGTCGGCGGTCACTGCCCCTCTGTACGTTCACGAGCTGCCCCGTACGTTCACGAGTTGCCCCGTGCCGACCGTCGATAGGGTGCCCGCATGGCTGAGAACTGGGGCTCGACCGACGGGATCGTGCGGTTTCCTTCAGGCGCCCTGGTGCGTGGCCGGGGTTTGCGCCACCCCCTGCCCTCAGGGCCGGTGCCGTCCTTCGCGGTCTATCTGCTGGGCAGGCAGCCTCCACCGACCGAGTGGGAAGCCCGATGGCTGCCGTGGCCTGACTTTCGGCTTCCCAAGGACCGCCGGCAAGCTCGGACGGTGTTGGAGGAGGCGCTGGCTCGGGCCCGGAACGAACGCGTGGAGATCGCGTGCGGAGGTGGGCGCGGGCGGACAGGAACGGCCCTGGCATGCATGGCCGTCCTGGACGGGGTTCCGGCGGACCAAGCCGTGGCGTTCGTCCGCCGGAACTACCACCACCGTGCCGTGGAGACCCCGTGGCAGCGACGCTTCGTACGACGCTTCGGCGACGCCTGACTCCCGCTCGCGTAGCTCCCGCGCGCAACCGCACCCGGAGCGCCCTGATCAGGGCGGCATCGCCTACACGCGCGGCTGCTGCTGCGTGATGCAGTGGATGCCGCCGCCGCCCGCGAAGATCGCCCGGGCGTCGACCAGGGTCACCGTGCGCTCCGGGAAGAGGCGGCGGAAGATCTCGGCGGCGAGTTCGTCGTGCGGGTCGTCGAAGGCGCAGAGGACGACGCCGTCGTTGCAGAGGTAGTGGTTGATGTAGGAGTAGTCGACCCAGTCGCCCTCCTCGTCCTTGAGGACGGTGGGGGCCGGGATCTCGACGACCTCCAGGGGGCGGCCCTGGGCGTCCGTCTGGCCGCGGAGGATGCTCACGTACATCCGGGAGCGCTCGTAGTCCGGGTGGGCCGGGTCCTGCTGGCTGTGGACGAGGACGGTGCCGGGGCGGGCGAAGGCGGCGACGATGTCGACGTGGCCCTGGGTGCCGTAGAGGCCGTAGTCGCCGCTGAGGCCGTGCGGGAGCCAGATGGCCTTGGTGGTGCCGAGCTTGGCGTGGATCTCGGCCTCGACCTGGGCGCGGGTCCACTCCGGGTTGCGGCCCGAGCCGAGCTGGACGGTGTCGGTCAGGAGGACCGTGCCCTCGCCGTCGACGTGGATCGCGCCGCCCTCGTTGACGAGGGGGGAGGACAGGACGGGGACGCCCGCCGCGTCCGCGACATGGCGGGCGATCTTGGAGTCGTGCTCCCAGCGGGCCCAGTCCTGGCCGCCCCAGCCGTTGAAAACCCAGTCCACGGCCGCCAGTTCGGTGCCGTTCGTGACGAAGGTCGGGCCGATGTCCCGCATCCAGGCGTCGTCGAGGTCGCGCTCGACCAGCTCGACGTCCTCGCCGAGGAGGGCGCGCGCGGACTCCGTGTCGCCGGGGGCGACGACCATCGTCACCGGCTCGTGGCGGCGTACGGCCCGGGCGACGGAGGCCCAGGCGGCGCGCGCCTCGGCGAGCTCCTCCTCGTTGGTGAAGGTGGGGTTGGGGCTGGGCCAGGCCATCCAGGTGCGCTCGTGCGGCATCCACTCGGCGGGCATGCGGAAGGTCATCAGAGGTCCTAAGGAAGGTCAGAGGAAGTAGAGGCGGTTGAGGGAGACGGACTCGGCCGCCTCGGAGCGGATCGGCGAGCCGTCGAGCGAGACGAGGCCGGTGTGGCCGTCGACCTGCACGTCTCCGGTGCGGGAGTTGAAGACCAGGTCCGCGGGGCCGATGCCGCGGGTGCCGCGCACGGCGACGCGGCGGCGGCGGGTCGGCAGCGCGTCGGAGCCGAGGTCGACGGCGGCCCGCGCCACGAAGGCGACGGAGAGGTCGGCGGCCGTGGCGCCGTGACCGCCGAACAGCGGTCCGAGGACGAGCGGTTCGCAGGTGTCCGTGGCGGCGTTCGGATCGCCCACGACCCCCCACGCGGGGAAGCCGGACTTCAGCACCATCTGCGGCTTGGCTCCGAAGAACTCCGGCCGCCACAGCACGATGTCGGCCAGCTTGCCGACCTCGATCGAGCCGATCTCGTGGGCGAGGCCGTGGGCGATCGCCGGGTTGATGGTGAGCTTGGCGAGGTAGCGGAGGACGCGGGCGTTGTCGTCGTGCGCGCCGTCGCCCTCCAGCGGGCCCAGCTCGGCCTTCATCTTCCCGGCCATGGCGAAGGTCCGGCGTACGGTCTCGCCGGCCCTTCCCATCCCCTGCGCGTCGGAGGAGGTGATGCCGATCGCGCCGAGGTCGTGCAGGACGTCCTCCGCGCCCATCGTCCCGGCCCGGATCCGGTCGCGCGCCATGGCGGCGTCGCCCGGGAGGTCGGTCTTCAGGTCGTGGACGGAGACGATCATCCCGTAGTGCTCGGCGACCGCGTCGCGGCCGAAGGGCAGGGTGGGGTTGGTGGAGGAGCCGATGACGTTCGGCACGCCCGCCATCTTCAGGACGTTGGGTACGTGCCCGCCGCCACAGCCCTCGATNGCCGAAGGGCAGGGTGGGGTTGGTGGAGGAGCCGATGACGTTCGGCACGCCCGCCATCTTCAGGACGTTGGGTACGTGCCCGCCGCCACAGCCCTCGATGTGGAAGGCGTGGATGGTGCGGCCGTCCAGGACCCGGAGGGTGTCCTCCACCGACAGGCACTCGTTGAGGCCGTCGCTGTGCAGGGCGACCTGCACGTCGTGCTCCTCGGCGACGCGCAGGGCGGTGTCGAGGGCCCGGGTGTGGGCGCCCATGTCCTCGTGCACCTTGAAGCCGGACGCCCCGCCCTCCGCCAGGGCCTCCACCAGCGGCGCCGGATCCGAGGACGAACCCCGTCCCAGGAAGCCGATGTTGACCGGCCAGGCGTCGAAGGCGTTGAAGGCGTGGCGCAGCGCCCAGGGCGAGTTGACGCCGACGCCCCAGACCGGGCCGAACTCCTGGCCGATGATCGTGGTGACGCCGCTCGCGAGCGAGGCCTCCATGATCCGCGGGGACAGGAGGTGGACGTGGGTGTCGACGGCTCCGGCGGTGGCGATGAGGCCCTCGCCGGAGACGATCGAGGTGCCGGTGCCGACGACGACGTCGACGCCGTCGAGGGTGTCGGGGTTGCCGGCCCGTCCGATGGCGTGGATCCGGCCCTCGCGGATGCCGATGGACACCTTGCGGATGCCCTGGACGGCGTCGATGACGAGGACGTTGCTGATGACGACGTCGCAGGTCTCGCGGACGGCCGCGGCCTTGAGGTGGAGGCCGTCGCGGGCGGTCTTGCCGAAGCCGGCGAGGAACTCGTCGCCCTGCTTCTGGGAGTCGGACTCGACGCGGACGACGAGCCCGGAGTCGCCCAGGACGACGCGGTCGCCGGCGCGGGGGCCGTGCACGGAGGCGTACTCGTACGGGTCCATCAGTTCTCGTCTCCGCTCTCGACTCCGAGGTAGCCGCAGGCCGCCGCGCGCCGCAGGGCCTCTTCCTTCGCGCCGGGCGCGTCCAGCGGTCCGTCGACCAGGCCGGCGAAGCCGATGGCGACGCGCGCGCCGCCGATCGGCACGAGGCCGACCTCGGCCGCGCCGCCCGGGTCGAAGCGGAAGGACGCGCCGGCCGGGATGGCGAGGCGCATGCCGTAGGCGGCGGCGCGGTCGAAGTCGAGGCGCGGGTTGGCCTCGAAGAAGTGGAAGTGGGAGGTGACGCTGACGGGCACGGTCGCCGTGTTCCTTACGGGGATCGTGACCGCGGGCGCGGGCTCCGGGTGCTCGGGGCCGGGCAGCAGGGCGCCCGGCGCCTCGGCGCCCAGCCGTCCTCCCCCTGCTTCGCGGGGGGACCCCCAGCCGATCGGGTCGGAGACGACCGCGAGGCGGGAGCCGTCGTCGAAGACGGCCTCGACGTGGACCTCGGTGACCACGTCGGCGACGCCGGGGAGGACGTCGTCGGGGCCGAGGACGGCACGCGCCTCGGCGATCGCCTCGGCGAGTCGCTTGCCGTCGCGGGCCGCCTCGCAGACCGTGTCCGCGATGAGCGCGGTCGCCTCGGGGACATTGAGCCGCAGGCCCCGGGCCCGGCGGGCACGGGCGAGCTCGGCGGCGCCGAAGAGCAGCAGCCGGTCGCGTTCCGTGGGGGTCAGTCGCACGTCCGAAACACCTCCTGTTTGAGCGACACTCTAAATGTTGAGACCCCGCGTGCCAAGCATTGACGTGGCCGACAGCGATAGGTCACATTGAGCGCCACTCTAAATCTGCGAGCCACCCTCGCCCCGCTCCCCTCCCAGGAGTCCTCATGCCGATAGAACAGCGCGGAGTCGACACCATCCCCGAGGCCGAACGCACCAGTGGCCCCCGCGATCTCGTCTCGATCCTGCTCGGCTCCAACCTCTGTCTGGGGGTGATCGTCTTCGGCTGGCTCCCGGTCTCCTTCGGCCTCGGCCTCTGGGCCTCGGTCACCTCGGTCGTCGCCGGCACCGTCGTCGGCGTCGCGGTCACCGCCCCGCTGGCGCTCGTGTCGCTCCGTACGGCGACCAACCTCTCCACCTCCTCCGGCGCCTTCTTCGGCGTCCGCGGCCGGCTCGTCGGCTCGGTGGTCGGACTGCTCCTCTCGCTCGGCTACACCGCGCTGACGCTGTGGATCGGCGGGGACGTCATGGTGGGGACGCTGGCCCGGCTGGTCGGCCTGCCCACCGGCGGCGCCTCGCACGCCGTCGTCTACGCGCTGCTCGCCGCGGGCACGGTGGTCGCCGCGGTCTACGGCTACCGGCTGCTGCTCAAGCTGAGCAAGGCGCTCGCCGTCGGCATGACCGTGCTCCTCGCGGTCGGCCTGGTCGCGTACGCCGGGGACTTCACGACGGCCGCCGTACCGGAGACCCCGTACCTCCTCGGCTCGTTCTGGCCGACCTGGCTGCTCGCCGCGGTCGCCGCCGGACTCAGCGGGCCCGTCGCCTTCATCACCCTGCTCGGCGACTACACGCGGTACGTCTCGCCCGCGCGGCACAGCGCGAAGAAGGTCTGGCGCGCGACCTGTCTCGGCCTGCTCGTCGGCCTGCTGGTCCCCCAGCTCTTCGGTACGTACACGGCCCTCGCGGCCCGCGGGGCCCTCGACTACGCGGGGCCGCTCGTCGCCGCCTCCCCCGCCTGGTACCTGGTGCCGCTGCTGCTCGCCGCCACGGCCGGCTCCGTCGGCAACGCCGGGCTGATGCTGTACTCGATGGGGCTCGACCTCGACGCGATCCTGCCCCGGGCCACCCGGGCGCGCGCCACGCTCGTCGTCGCGGCGGTGGCGACGGCCTTCGTCTTCCTGGGCCACTTCGCCTCGGACGCCCAGACGGCGATGACCTCGTTCGTCCTGCTGCTCACCGCGATCGGCACCCCGTGGGCCGTGATCACCCTGATCGGGCACGCGCGCTGCGGAGGTTCGTACGACCCGGAGGCGCTCCAGGTCTACAACCGCCGCTCGCGCGGCGGGATCTACTGGTTCTCGGCGGGCTGGCACCCGCGCGCCACCGCCTCCTGGGCGATCGGCGCGGCGGTCGGCCTGGCCGGGGTGTCGACGCCGCTCTACGAGGGGCCGCTGCTCGCCCTGACGGGCGGGATCGACTGCAGCTTCGTGCTGTCGGGGGTGGTGGGCGGCGCGCTGTACGCCGTCCTGACGCCGAACAGGGCTTCCGGGACCGTGACGGCCCCGGAAGCCCTGGCGGCGACGGAGTAGGAGCTGCTACCGGAAGCCTTGCGGCAAACGGAGTAGGAGCTGCTAGCCGAGTTCGTGCATCCAGCCGTGGACGTCGTCGGCCTTGCCGGTCTGGACGGCGAGCAGCGCGTCGCGCAGCTTCATCGTGACCTCTCCGGGCTCGCCGCCCGACTGCTGCCACTCGCCCCGCTCGGACTTGACGGTGCCGACCGGGGTGATGACGGCGGCGGTGCCGCAGGCGAAGACCTCGGTCAGGGTGCCGTTCGCGGTGTCGGCCTGCCACTGGTCGATGGAGACGCGGCCCTCCTCCGGCTCCAGACCGAGGTCCGCCGCCAGCTTCAGCAGCGAGTCACGGGTGATGCCGGCGAGGAGCGAACCGGTGAGGGTGGGGGTGACGAGCTTGTTCCCGTACACGAAGTACAGGTTCATGCCGCCGAGCTCCTCGACCCACTTGTGCTCCACGGCGTCGAGGTAGGCGACCTGGTCGCAGCCCTGGGCCGCCGCCTCGGCCTGCGCGAGCAGGGAGGCCGCGTAGTTGCCGCCGGTCTTGGCGTCGCCGACGCCGCCGGGGACGGCGCGGACGCGGTTCTCGGAGAGCCAGATGGAGACGGGCTTCACGCCACCGGGGAAGTACGGGCCGGCCGGGGAGGCGATGACGACGAAGAGGTACTCGTTGGCCGGGCGGACGCCCAGGCCGACCTCGGTCGCGATCATGAACGGGCGCAGGTAGAGCGAGGCCTCGCCGCCGTGCGCCGGGACCCACTGCTTGTCCTGCCGGACGAGCAGGTCGCAGGCCTCGACGAAGGTCTCGACGGGCAGCTCCGGCATGGCCAGACGGCGGGCGGAGGCCTGGAAACGGCGGGCGTTGGCGTCGGGCCGGAAGCTGGCGACCGAGCCGTCGGGGCGGCGGTAGGCCTTGAGGCCCTCGAAGATCTCCTGCGCGTAGTGCAGGACGTTCGTCGCCGGGTCCAGGTGCAGGGGGCCGTACGGCACGAGCTGACCGTCGTGCCAGCCGCGGCCCTCGGTCCACCGGATCGTGACCATGTGGTCGGTGAAGTGGCGGCCGAATCCGGGGTTGGCCAGGATCGCCTCGCGCTCCGCGTCGGACAGCGGGCTGGAGGAGGGCTTGAGCTCGATCGTGGGCGTCGTCATGAGTGCGTGTCCTTCACCGTTTGTGTGTGTAGGACCGCGCTCACGCCTCCGTCACCGGCTTTCGCCCATGACTACGTGGACGTCCGAGCATGCCCGCATGCCGCGGCCCCACGTTCGATTATCGCTCGCGGGGACCGGTGCGTGAAACGGGTGAACGCGGTCCAGGGTTCGATGGTGGCACCCTTCGGCCGCACAGGTACAGCCGCCGGGTGCAGGTGCGACCCGGCGGCTGCTGTCAGATGTCAGTCGGCTGCGCGGGTCAGCTCGCTACTCGCGCGGCGAGCGCGTCGCCGATCTCGGCCGTCGTACGGACGGCGGTGCCCCGCTCGGTGAGGTCGGCCGCGACGGCCTCCTCCACCCGGACGGCCTCGGTCTCGTAGCCGAGGTGGCGCAGCAGGAGGGCGACGGAGAGGACGGTGGCCGTGGGGTCGGCCTTGCCCTGACCCGCGATGTCCGGCGCGGAGCCGTGGACCGGCTCGAACATGGACGGGAATTCACCGCTCGGGTTGATGTTGCCCGAGGCGGCGACGCCGATGCCGCCGGAGACGGCCGCGGCGAGGTCGGTGATGATGTCGCCGAAGAGGTTGTCCGTGACGATGACGTCGAAGCGGGCCGGGTCGGTGACGAGGAAGATCGTCGCGGCGTCGACGTGCAGGTAGTCGGTGGTGACCTCGGGGAACTCCGCGGCGACCTTGGTGAAGATGTTCGTCCAGAGGTGGCCGGCGAACGTCAGCACGTTGTTCTTGTGGACCAGCGTCAGCTTCTTGCGCGGACGGGCCTGGGCGCGGGCGAAGGCGTCCCGGACGACACGCTCGACACCGAAGGCGGTGTTGACCGAGACCTCCGTGGCGACCTCGTGCGGGGTGCCCTTGCGGATGGTGCCGCCGTTGCCGGTGTACGGGCCCTCGGTGCCCTCGCGGACCACGACGAAGTCGATCTCGGGCTGCCCGGCGAGCGGGGTGGCGACGCCGGGGAGCAGCTTCGAGGGACGCAGGTTCACGTGGTGGTCGAAGGCGAAGCGGAGCTTCAGGAGGAAGCCGCGCTCCAGGACGCCGGACGGCACCGACGGGTCGCCGATGGCGCCGAGCAGGATGGCGTCGTGCTTCTTGAGGGAGTCGAGATCGGCGTCGGTGAGGGTCTCACCGGTGGCGTGGTAGCGCTTCGCGCCGAAGTCGTACTCCTCGGTCTCCAGCTTCACGTCCTGGGGAAGGACGGCCGAGAGGATCTTGAGGCCCTCGGCCACGACCTCCTGGCCGATGCCGTCGCCGGGAATGACTGCGAGATTGATGCTGTGAGACATGTCGGCACCCTACTCTTCGTCCCATCGTCTGACACGTTCCGTCCATCATGTGGACGAAGCGCCATCCGGGTGAAGGTGTGTCAGTGGCCGGTGGAGCCGCCGTTGTCACGGCGGTCGAGGGCGCGCTGGAGGGCGGCGGCGGCGTTCTGGCGGGCCTCGTCGTTGGAACGGCCGGCGGAGTGGCGGACGCGGCGGGTGGTCTGAGTGGCCATGAGGGATCGACTCCTTGAGATCAGTGATGATCCGAAAGTGCGGAGATCAGTGGTGATCGAAGGTGCCGGCAGGGGCGGGGAGCGCCGCCGCAGGGGTTGCCTGCACAGGGGCGTCGCGCTCTCGACCGCCATTCGCTGATGTAGCGAGACGTTCGGCTTCTACAAAGCTAGGGCAGGGCGCCGCATCTGTCTCCACAATTACTCGGACTTCCTACTATCTGAGACGGCGCGGGACTCAGGGTCCTCCCGGCGTCGCCCGAGGGTCACCCCGCGACGGCCCGAAGCTCCCTGATGAGCGCCCGCACGGCGAGGGTGGAGGCCAGCTCGGGGGTGGTGACGTAGCCCACCGAGCGCGTCGGGCGCTCCGGTCCGAGATCGGTGATCTCGACGGAGGGCGGTGCTCCGACCAGGGAGAGTTCCGGCATCACGGCCATCCCGTAACCGGTGCTCACCATCGAGAGCACCGCTCCGTCGTCCTCGGCCTGTACGGTCGCCGGCGGCAGCCACTCCTGCCCGGCCCACCATTCCCGGGTGTACGAGGTGCAGTTCTCCGTCCAGTCGACCAGCGGCAGCGAGCGCGGCGCCGGGTGCCCGGCCGGGTGCACCAGCGCGTACCCCTCCTCCACCAGGACACCGCCGACCAGCTCCGGCGGCACGGGCGAGGTGGTCCCGATGGTCGCGATCCCCAGGTCCGCCCGCCCGTCGAGGACTTCACCGGCCGTCCCGCGCCCGACCTCCCGCACGATCCGCACCTCGGGCACGATCTCCGGGTGCCGCGCCGTCAGCCGCCCCAGGGCGCGCGGCAGCAGATGCAGCGCCGCACTGCGGAAGGCCGCGATCCGCAGCGGCCCTGCGAGGGTGACCGGCCCGTCGCCCGCACCGCCGGCCCGTCCCGCGCCGCGCACCTCCGCGGCCATCACGTCGAGCAGCCGGAGCACCCGCCGGGCGTGCGCGAGGGCCCGCTCGCCCGCCGCCGTCGGCGTGGCGCCGGTCCGTCCCCGGTCGAAGAGGACCGCGCCCAGCTTGCGTTCGGTGGTGCGCACCGAGTGCGAGACGGCGGACTGCGTCATGCCGAGGGCGACGGCGGCGGCGGAGAAGCCGCGCTCCTGGCCGACGGCAAGCAGGACGCGCAGTTCGCGCGGGGCGAGGTCGTCGGTCATCGGGGCTCCCACCTGCCTGCATGAGCGGCATTCATGGATCGGCCGCGGCCATCGACGCTACCCCCTGCCCGGGCCGTGCGCCCCCTCCTACCGTCATCTCCATGCCTACCGACGCCATGATCACCGTCCAGCAGACCGCCCGCCCCACCGGTTTCCCCACCCCCGACCTGTTCTCCTTCGTCGAGTCCCCCGTCCCGGCGCCGGAGCCCGGCACCGCCCTCGTCGAGAACCTCCAGTGGTCCGTCGACCCGTACCACCGCGAGGCGATGGACTCGGACGAGCTGTGGACCCTGAACTCCCCGATGGAGGGCCGGACCCTGGGTCGCGTGCTCGACTCCCGCGACCCGGCCCTGCGCCCCGGCGACCTCGTCCTGCACCGCAAGGGCTGGCGCACCCACGCCCTGGTCTCGAAGGACGAGACGCGCCCGGTCCCGGACTTCGAGGGCGTCCCGCTCGCCGCGCACCTGAGCCTGCTCGGCGGTACGGGCCTGTCGGCCTACGTGGGCCTGACCCGGATCGCGCGGCTCCAGCCCGGCGAGGACCTCTTCGTGTCCGCGGCGGCGGGCGGGGTGGGCACGGCGGCGGGCCGGCTCGCCCGGCTGCTCGGCGCGGGGCGGCTCGTCGGCAGCGCGGGGTCGGCGCGCAAGGTGGCGTACCTGACGGAGGAGGTGGGCTTCGACGCGGCCTTCGACTACCACGACGGGCCGGTCGCGGAGCTGCTCGCGAAGGCGGCGCCGGAGGGTCTCGACGCGGTCCTGGACGGGGTGGGCGGGGAGCATCTGGAGGCCGCGATCGACGCGCTGCGTCCGCACGGCCGGATCGCCTGGGTCGGCGCGGTGGGCCAGTACCACTCGCTCTCCGCTCCCCCGCCGGCCCCGCGCAACCTCTTCGACGTGGTCGGCAAGAGCATCCGGCTCGAAGGCTTCCTCGTACGCGACCACATGGACGCCCTGGAGGAGCTGTACGACCTCGCCGTCCCGCACCTGCGCAGCGGGGCGCTGCCGCTGGACGTGACGGTGGTGGAGGGGTTCGGGCACATCGTGGACGCGTTCCTGGGGATGCTGCGCGGCGAGAACCTCGGAAAGATGCTGGTCGCGGCCTGACTTCGGCATCTCTATCTAGTTTGCATTCCTATCTAGCTGGTGCTCCAATACACCTATGGCCGCAGACCGCAGATCCAGCTGGCTCAAGGGCGTCCTCGACCTGCTCGTCCTCTCCCGACTGACCGACGGCGAGAGCTACGGGTACGAGATCGCCAAGGCGCTCGCCGAGGCGGGACTCGGCGAGATCAAGGGCGGGACGCTCTATCCCGTACTGAACCGCCTGGAGGAAGCCGGTCTGGTGGAGGCCGAGTTCCGCGCCGCCGAGCGCGGGCCGGGCCGCCGCTACTACCGGCTCACCGAGCGGGGGCGCGAGCACCTCGCCGCCGAGAGCCGCGACTGGCTGCGCTTCCACCGCGCCGTCGAGACCACGCTGCACCCAGGGGGAAGAACGACATGAGCACGAACAAGGACTCCGACCGGTACTTCTCGGAGCTGACCGACGCCCTGCGCGCCGCGCGCGTGCCCGACGAGCAGATCACCGCCACCGTCGAGGACCTGCGCGGCCACCTCGCCGAGACCGGGGCGCGCCCGGAGGAGGAGTTCGGCCCGGCCGCCGGCTTCGCGGCGCAGCTCGGCGGGGTCGTCCCGCTGCCCGCCGAGCCGGACGAGCGGGCGGAGAACTGGACCTGGACGGCCGACATCTTCAACGACCGCCGCATGCTCGCCGTCCACGGCGACCAGGGCTGGGAGGTGGAGTCCCTGGACTCGCTCGGCCGGTTCGTCTGCCGCCGTTCCGCGCGGGCGACGCTGCGGTGGGAGTACCGCCGCGAGGTCATCGCCGGCCGGCGCCGCGCGAAGGTGCTTGGCGAGCTGGAGCCGGAGGGCTGGGAGCTGTGCGGCGAGTGGCTGGTGTACGGCTACTTCAAGCGGCCCCGCGCGGCGACGGCGGGCCCCGCGGGCGCCCTGGAGATCCCGCCGGCCACCCCGCTCCGTCAACTGTTCCTGAGCCGCCGCGGCAAGGTGGCCCTCGCGGTGTGGCTCGTCCTGGTCGGCGGCGCGATGGCGGCGTGCTTCATCGGGACGCTCGGCATGGGCGGGCTCGCGATCACGATCGCCCTCGCCTCCATGTTCTCCGCCCTGTTCACCTCTCAGCTGGAGACGGCCAGGGGGCGCGTGGAGAAGGCCAAGGAGCGCGCGGAGCAGAGCCCGCCGGCTCCCTGACGCGGCTTCACACCACGTCCCCGTCACGCCAGTCGAAGACGAGCGGGTCGGCGGCCCCGGGCAGGACACGCCCCGCCGCCGCCCGCAGGAAGACGGACCCCTCCTCGTCCGCAAGCCGGACGGTCCCCTCGGGGGCGAGGACCTCGATCCGCCCCTTCCAGACCCGCCATCCGCGGGCCCGGTAGAGCGCGGCCCCTTCGTCGGAGGCGCTGAGCGCCCCGAAGGCGTACGCGCCGTCGATCACCCGCTCCAGGCCGTCCATCACGGCCCCGCCGAGCCCCCGCCGCCTGAGATCGCCCCGGACGGCGACCCCTTCGACGTACCCGACGCGGTACGAACGCCCCCGGTGGAGCACGCGCCGCATGACGACGGCGCCGTGGGCGGCGATGCCCGCCCCGTCCTCGATCCAGGCGTGGACGCCGCCGAGGGTGTGGTCCCAGTCCTCGTCGGCGAAGTCGCCGTCGAAGGCGGTGTCGAGCATCTCGCGTACGGAGCGGAGCCGGGCGGCCCCGAGTTCATGGGTGGGCGCGATCCTCACGGTCATGCACTCACCCTCCCACGACGATCTAACCCCTCTCGCGCCATTGACAGGTTACTCCTGCCCTGATTGAGTCATCCCATAACCAGTCACTCACACATAAGGGGTTAGAAGATGTCCGTGCTGCCGACCCACCACCGCACCGCCACCGTCCGCGGCCACGAGATCTCCTACCGCGAGGCGGGCCCGGCCGACGCCCCCGTCCTGCTCCTGCTGCACGGCTTCCCCACCAGCTCGCGCATGTTCCGCGACCTGATCCCGCTCCTCGCGGACCGCTACCGCCTGATCGCCCCCGACCACCTGGGCTTCGGCCGCAGCGACGCCCCCTCCGCCGCCGACTTCGCCTACACCTTCGCCGAACTGGCCGCGCTCACCGCCGAGTTCACCGAGACCCTGGGCCTGGAGCGGTACGCCCTCTACATCCAGGACTACGGCTCCCCCATCGGCCTGCGCCTCGCCCTCGCCCACCCCGAGCGCGTCACCGCGATCATCAGCCAGAACGGCAACGCGTACGACGAGGGCCTCGGCGCCGAGGCCTGGGCCCCGGTCCTCGCCCTGATCGAGAACCGCACCCCCGAGACGGAGGAGCCGGTCCGCGGCATCCGCTCCCTCGACGGCATCCGCTGGCAGTACGAGACCGGCGTCCCCGCCGAGTTCCGCGACCTCCTCGACCCGGACTCCTGGCACCACGACGCCGCCCTGATGGCCCGCGAGGGCCAGGACGAGATCCAGCTCGGCCTGATCGCCGACTACGGCTCCAACTTCGCCCTCTACCCCGCCTTCCAGGAGTACTTCCGCACCTCCCGGGTCCCGCTGCTCGCGGTCTGGGGCGAGGGCGACCAGGTCTTCGTCCCGGCGGGCGCCGAGGCCTTCCGCCGCGACCTCCCGGACGCCGAGATCCACCTCCTCCCCACGGGCCACTTCGCCCTGGAGACCCACGCGCCGCAGATCGCCGAGCTGATCGGCGACTTCCTGAAGCGGCGGACCGGGGAATGAGAACCGCCCCCGTCCTCAGTTGGGGGACCGAGGAGGGGGGCGGTGATCAGGGGCGGGCCTCAGGGAGGCCCGAAGGGCGTCAGCCCATGTGGGGGTAGCCGTACTCGGTCGGCGGAACCAGCGTCTCCTTGATGGCGCGGGTCAGCGTCCAGCGCATCAGGTTCTGCGGGGCGCCGGCCTTGTCGTTCGTGCCCGAGGCACGGCCGCCGCCGAAGGGCTGCTGGCCGACGACGGCGCCGGTCGACTTGTCGTTGATGTAGAAGTTGCCCGCGGCGAAGCGGAGCTTCTCCATCGTGTACGCGGCGGCCGCGCGGTCGCCGGAGATGACCGAGCCGGTGAGGGCGTAGTCCGAGACCGACTCCATCTGGGTCAGCATCTCGTCGTACTTCTCGTCCTCGTACACGTGGATCGCGAGGATCGGACCGAAGTACTCGGCCTTGAAGACCTCGTTCTCCGGGTCGGTGCAGGCAATGACGGTCGGACGGACGAAGTAGCCCACCGAGTCGTCGTAGGTGCCACCGGCGATGATCGTGCAGGTCGGGTCGGCCGCGGCACGGTCGATCGCCGCCTTGTTCTTGGCGAACGAGCGCTCGTCGATGACGGCGCCGATGAAGTTCGACAGGTCGGTGACGTCACCCATGGTGATGCCGTCGACCTCGGCCGCGAACTCCTCCTTGAAGCCGTCGTTCCAGATGGAGGCCGGGACGTACGCACGCGAGGACGCGGAGCACTTCTGGCCCTGGAACTCGAAGGAGCCACGGGTCAGCGCGGTCTTCAGGATGGCGCGGTCGGCGCTGGGGTGCGCGACGACGAAGTCCTTGCCGCCGGTCTCGCCGACGATCCGCGGGTACGAGCGGTACTTCTCGATGTTGGTGCCGACCGTCTTCCACAGGTGCTGGAAGGTCTTGGTCGAGCCGGTGAAGTGGATGCCGGCCAGGTCGGGGTGGTTCAGGGCCACCTCGGAGACGGCGATGCCGTCGCCGGTCACCAGGTTGATGACGCCCTTCGGCAGGCCGGCCTCCTCCAGGAGCTCCATGAGGAGCACGGCGGAGTGCGTCTGCGTCGGGGACGGCTTCCAGACCACCACGTTGCCCATGAGGGCGGGGGCGGTGGGCAGGTTGCCCGCGATGGCCGTGAAGTTGAACGGCGTGATCGCGTAGACGAAGCCCTCGAGCGGGCGGTGGTCCAGACGGTTCCACACACCCGGGGAGTTCGCCGGCGGCTGCTCGGCCAGGATCTGGCGGGCGTACGCGACGTTGAAGCGCCAGAAGTCGACGAGCTCGCACGGGGTGTCGATCTCGGCCTGCTGGGCGGTCTTCGACTGGCCGAGCATGGTGGACGCGGCCAGCGTCTCGCGCCACGGGCCGGCGAGCAGCTCGGCGGCGCGCAGGATGATCGCGGCACGGTCGTCGAAGGCCATCGCGCGCCAGGCCGGGGCCGCGGCCAGGGCGGCGTCGACCGCGTCCTGGGCGTCCTGCGTGGTGGCGCCGCGGAAGGTGCCGATGACGGCCTTGTGGTTGTGCGGCTGGACGACCTTGAACTCCTCGCCGCCGCCGAGGCGCTTCACGCCGCCGATGGTCATCGGCAGCTCGCGCGGGTTCTCGGCCAGCTCCTTGAGCTTGACCTCGAGACGGGCGCGCTCGGGCGAGCCGGGGGCGTAGCTGTGCACCGGCTCGTTGACCGGAGCGGGGACCTGGGTGACAGCGTCCATGAGTCGCATTACTCCTTGTGAGAGGTGGGGGGCTCAGCCCTTGGTGAGGATGGAGCGGACGAAGAAGAGCAGGTTGGCCGGCTTCTCCGCGAGACGGCGCATGAAGTAGCCGTACCAGTCGGTGCCGTAGGCGGTGTACACGCGCATGCGGTGGCCCTCGGCGGCGAGACGGTTCTGCTCCTCGCTGCGGATGCCGTACAGCATCTGGAACTCGTACTCGTCCAGCTTGCGCCCGGCGCGGCGGGCCAGCTCCTGGCCGATGGAGATCAGGCGCGGGTCGTGGGAGCCGATCATCGGGTAGCCCTCGCCGTCCATCAGGATCTTCATGATCCGGACGTACGCCTTGTCGATCTCGGGCTTGTCCTGGATGGCGACGGAGGCGGGCTCCTTGTAGGCGCCCTTCACGATCCGGACGCGGGAGCCGTTCTCCGCGAGGCGGCGGGCGTCGTCCTCGGTGCGGAAGAGGTAGGCCTGGATGACGCAGCCGGTCTGCGGGAAGCTCTTCCGGAGCTCCTCGTGGATGGCGAACATCGAGTCGAGGGTGGTGTGGTCCTCGGCGTCCAGGGTGACGGTGGTGCCGATCTCGGCGGCGGCCTCGACGACGGGGCGGACGTTCGCGAGAGCGAGCTCGTGGCCGTTCTCCAGCGACTGGCCGAACATCGACAGCTTCACGGACATCTCGGCGCGGGCGCCGAGGCCCAGCTCCTTGAGGCGGCCGATGAGCTCCAGGTAGGCGTCCCGGGCGGCGTAGGACTGCTCGACGGTGGTGATGTCCTCACCGACGACGTCGAGGGTGACCTCCAGGCCGCGGTCGCTCAGCTCCTGGACGATCGGGACGACGTCGCCGACCGACTCACCGGCTATGAAGCGGGCGACGACCTGCTTGGTCCCGGGGGCGGCCGACACGAGACGGCGCATCTTGTCGCTGCGCGACGCGGCGAGAATCACGGGACCCAGCACGGGGCACCTCCAGAAGGACAGGGTGACGAAGGGTGCTGTACCCGATCTTTCGTAAGAAAACGGGAACAGCACGGAGAACCACCGTGAAACCTATGGATCGCTCCGATCCTCTGCCATCGACAGCTGTCACGCATCCGTGCGCGGCATCTCATACACATGTCTGAAGGGGTGCGAGAATGGCGCTGTGAAGGGCGATTACCAAGAACTGGTCGACGAGATCTCCGCGCTCCTGGGCGCCCCGGCGACGCTGGAGAACCGCGACTTCGGGCTGATCGCCTTCGGCGCGCACGACAGCGACGACGACGCCGCGATGGACCCCGTCCGGACGCGGTCGATCCTGACCAGGAAGTCGACCCCGGCGGTCCGCGCCTGGTTCGAGGGCTTCGGCATCACCCGGGCGACGGGCCCGGTCCACATCCCGGCCGCCCCGGACGCCGGGGTGTTCCGCGACCGGATCTGCCTTCCCGTACGCCATCGGGGCGTCGTCCTCGGGTACGTCTGGCTGCTCGACGCCGAGCCCGGCCCCACGCCCGCCCAGCTCGCGGCCGCGATGGAGGTAGCCACCCGGATCGGCGGGCTCCTCGCCGACGAGGAGCGCGCGGGCGCCGACCTCTCCCGCGAGTTCGCCGCGGTGCTGACCGCCGGGCGCGGCTGGCAGAGCGACATGGCCGTCGCGGCGCTCCGGGCGGCCCTGGGCCCCAGCGCGGACGGACTGCACACCCTCGTCTGCGTGACCCCCTGGCAGGGCGAGGCCCCCTCGATCCGGCCGGTCCCCGGCGCGGCGGCGGTCGCAACGCTCCCGGAGGCCGAGTCCCTCGCCGTCCTCGTACGGCTGCGCACGCCCGAGGACCTCTCCCCCGCCCACACGGCCGCGGACCGGCTGCGCGCCGCCGCGACGGCCGGCATCGCGACCCCCCGCCGGGGCCTCACGGAGCTCCCGGCGGCCTGGCGCGAGGCCAGCACGGCGGCCCGCGCCGCCACGGCTCAGCCGACGCTCGGCCCGGTCGCGGAGTGGGCCGGGATCGGCCCGTACCGGCTGCTCGCGGCGCTCTACCACCCCGAGATCGACCCCGCCGTCGCGCCGCTGCTCGCCCCCGCGCACGCGGAACTGGCCCGCACCGCCGAGGTGTTCCTCGACAACGCGGGCCAGGCGGGCCGCACGGCGGCGGCCCTGGGCATCCACCGGCAGACCCTCTACTACCGGCTGTCCCGGGTCGAACAGCTCACGGGCCTGGACCTCGACGACGGCGAGGACCGGCTGCTGCTCCACATGTCCCTGAAGTCGGCGCGGCTCTGAACGCAGCCGTCAGGGACGCGCGCGGCGGCGCAGCTCCGGCTCCCCCAGCGCGGGCGGCACGTATCCGCCGTCCCGGGCGGACAGGTTCGTGCCCGGCGGCACGATCTTGTCGATCCGGTCGAGGACGTCCCGGCTCAGCCGGATCCGGTCCGCGCCGAGCTGCGCCTCCAGCTGCTCGAAGGTCCGGGGCCCGATGATCGCCGAGGTGACGGCGGGGTGCTCCAGGACGAAGGCGAGCGCGAGCTGGACGAGGGTCAGTCCGGCCTCGTCGGCGAGGTGGGCCAGCGCCTCGGCGGCGTCGAGCTTGGCCGCGTTCTCCGGGTCGGCGATGTCGAAGCGGGCGGCCTGGCGGTCGATCCGGCTGGACTGCGGCTGCTCCGCTCCCTTGCGGTAGCGGCCCGAGAGCCAGCCGCCGGCGAGCGGGCTCCAGGTGAGGACACCGAGCCCGTAGCGCTGGGCGACGGGCAGCACCTCGCGCTCGATGCCCCGGGCGAGCAGGGAGTACGGCGGCTGTTCGGCGACGACCCGCTCGCGGCCCCGGCGCTCGGCAATCCACTGGCCCTCGACGATGGCGGAGGGCTCGAAGGTGGAGGTGCCGATGTAGCGGATCTTGCCCTGGCGGACGAGGTCGGTCAGGGCGCCGAGCGTCTCGTCGAAGTCGGTCTCCGGCTCGGGGCGGTGCACCTGGTAGAGGTCGATCCAGTCGGTGCCGAGGCGGCGCAGGCTGTTCTCGACCTCGCGGACGATCCAGCGCCGGCTGTTGCCGCGCTCGTTGGTGTCCTCGCCGAGGCTGCCGTGGAACTTGGTGGCCAGGACGACGTTGTCCCGGCGGCCGCCCGCGAGGGCCTTGCCGACGATCGTCTCCGACTCCCCGGCCGAGTAGACGTCGGCGGTGTCGACGAAGTTGATGCCGGAGTCCAGGGCTTTGTGGATGATGCGGACGCTGTCGGCGTGGTCGGTGTTGCCGCGGGCGCCGAACATCATCGTGCCCAGGCACAGCAGGCTCACCCGGACGCCGGTGCGGCCCAGCAGGCGGTGTTCGGTGGTCATCGTGCACTCCCTTGTACGAGTCGGTCGTGGTGCTCCGCCGCCGCGGGGGCGGACGGGGTGGTACGGGTGGTGGTGCCCTGCCGGTAGGCGTCCCAGAGGCGGCGGTACGGCCCCTGGCCCGCGAGGAGCTGGGCGTGCGTGCCGCTCTCCACGACGGTGCCCGCCTCCAGGACGACGACCCGGTCGGCCCGGGCGGCCGTGGTGAGCCGGTGCGCGACGACGAGCGTCGTGCGCCGGCGGCTGAGCGCGTCGACGGCGGCGGCCACGCGCCGCTCGGTGGCGAGGTCCAGCGAGGCGGTCGCCTCGTCCAGGAGCAGGACGTCGGGGTCGATGAGTTCGGCCCGGGCGAGGGCGAGCAGCTGGCGCTGCCCGGCCGAGAGGCCGTGGCCCCGCTCCCCCACCGGGGTCAGATAGCCGGCCGGCAGGGCGGCCACCGTGTCGTGGGCGCCGACCGCCCTGGCGGCGGCCTCCACCTCGGCGTCGGTGGCGTCCGGGCGGCCGTAGGCGATGGCGTCGCGGACGGTGACGCCGAACAGGTGCGGCTCCTGCGGCACGATGCCGAGCCTGCGGCGGTAGCCGGTCAGGTCGAGCTCGCGCAGGTCGTGACCGTCCACCCGGACGGCTCCGGCCACCGGGTCGTAGAACCGGGCGAGCAGCTTGACGACGGTGGACTTGCCCGCGCCGGTGGTGCCCACGAGCGCGACGGTCTCGCCGGGGGCGACCCGCAGCCGGACGCCGTGGAGCACGTCCCGGTCCCGGCCGCCCGCGTAGTGGAACGACACGTCGTCGAACTCGATCTCGCCGCGCAGCGAGGTCACCCGGAGCGGAGCCGCCGCCGGGGGCGTGGCGACGGGGGTGCGCATCAGGGCGCGCAGCCGGCTCATCCCGACGACCGCCTGCTGGTAGCCGTCGAAGACCTGGGAGAGCTGCTGGATGGGTGAGAAGAAGAGTTCGACGTAGAGCAGGAAGGCGATCAGCGTCCCCGCCGTCAGCTCCCCGGAGCGCACCTGCCCCACGCCGACGGCGAGGACCGCGGCGGTGGAGAGCGTGCCGAGGAACTCCACGAAGGGGAAGAAGGTGCCCATGTAGCGCTGGGCGCGCAGCCGCGAGTCGCGGAACGACCAGGCGAGGGCGGCGAAGTGGGCGGCGTTGTGCCCCTCGCGCCGGAACGCCTGGGTGACCCGCAGCATGCCCACGTTCTCCTGGAGGCAGGCGTTGACCGTACTGATCCGTTCCCGGGCCTCCAGGTAGGCGGGCACCGAGTAGTGCCGGAACACGGCGGTCGCGCCGATGAGCAGCGGCAGCGCGGCGAGCAGGACGAGCGCGAGACCCGCGTCGATGACGAGGAGCGCGGCCAGGACGCCGAGGACGGTGAGGAGGCTGACGACCGCGGTGATCAGACCGGTCTGGAGGAAGTTCGACAGGGCGTCCACGTCGGTGGTCATCCGGGTCATGATCCGGCCGCCGAGCTCCCCCTCGTAGTAGTCGAGGCCGAGTCGCTGCAACTGGGCGTAGGTCTTGATCCGCAGGGTGTAGAGGAGCCGCTCGCCGGTGCGTCCGGTGGTACGGACCTGGGCGACGCCGACGAGCCAGTTCAGGCCGACGACGAGGGCGGCCGCGGCCGAGGCCGCGAGGAGGACGCCCCCGGCCTGGTGGGCGACGCCGCCGTCCACCCCGTGGCGCACGAGGACGGGCACGGCGATCTGTGCGAGGGCGTCCACGGCGACCAGGAGCAGACCGGCGAGGAGCGGGAGCCGGAACGGCTTCAGGAGGGTGCCGAGATGGAACCGGGGGTCGGCGGAGACGGCCTGTTCCAGCGGCACCCTGGGGTCGTCCTCGGGCAGCGGGAGCCGTTCGAGGGCAGCGAGGAGTTCCGGGGTCGGCGGTGCGGAGCCGAGGACCCCGCCGCCCGGTCCGCCGCGGCCCGGACCGGCGGTGGCCGCGGCCTCGGCGAGCGCGTTGGCGGCCCGTACGGCCGTGGACTCGTCGTGGACGCGACCGGAGTCCGCGGGGCGCCGCCACAGCTCCTCGGTGACGCCCCGCGCCGGGGCCGGGGCCTCCTCCTGCCGCCCCGCCTCCCCGTCGATGGCCAGGAGCGAGCGGAACAGGGCCGAGCGCGAGCGCAGTTCGTCCAGGGTGCCGGTGTCCACGATCCGGCCGCCGTCCATGAGCGCGATCCGGTCGGCCAGTTCCAGCGTCGATTCGCGGTGGGCGACGAGCACGGTGGTGCACCGGCGCCCGGCCTCGCGCAGGGAGGCGTGGATGTCGGCCTCGACGCGGGCGTCGATCGCGGAGGTGGCGTCGTCGAGCACCAGGACGGCGGGGTCGCCGAGCAGGGCGCGGGCGAGGGCGATCCGCTGGCGCTGACCGCCGGAGAGCGTGAGGCCCTGCTCCCCCACGAGGGTGTCGTAGCCGTCGGGCAGCCGCTCGACGAACTCGTCGGCGCACGCGAGGCGGGCGGCCGCCCGGATCTCCTCGTCGCCGGCGTCCGGACGGCCGTACGCGATGTTGGCCCGTACGGTGTCGGAGAGCAGCAGGCTCTCCTCGAAGACGAAGCCGATGCGGGAGCGCAGGCCGACCAGGGTGAGGTCGCGGACGTCGTCCCCGCCGACCCGGACCGTGCCGGCCGCCGTGTCGTAGAAGCGGGGCAGCAGGGCGACGGCGGTGGACTTGCCGCAGCCCGCGGGGCCGATGAGCGCGAGCGTCTCGCCCGGGCGCACGTCCAGGCTGAAGCCGCGCAGCAGGGGCTCGCCGGCCCCGTGGGCGAAGGTCACGTCGTCCCAGGCGAGCGCGGGGAGTTCGGTGGCCGTGCCGGGGGCGCCCGGGCCGTTCGTGGACTCGGCGGGCAGGTCGCGGGCGGTCGGCGGGTCGGTGATCCCCGGCTCCTCGTCGATCACCTCGAAGACGCGCTCCGCGCCCGCTCTCGCCTGCTGCCAGACGGTGAGCAGGGTCGCGACCTGGCGGACCGGGGTGACGAACGAGCCGAGGTACGCGGTGAAGGCGAGGAAGGTGCCCAGCGAGACCCGGCCGTCGAGCGCCAGCCAGCCGCCGAGGACCAGGACCGCCACCTGCCCGAGCGCGGGGACGGCCTGGAGGGCGGGGTTGTAGCGGCTGGTGAACGCGACGACGCGGAGCCGCGAGGAGAACAGCCCCCGGACGCGGCGTTCGAGCCCCTCCAGTTCGCGCCGCTCCTGGCCGAAGCCCTTGACGATGCGGACCCCGGTGACCGTGGCCTCGACGGCGGAGGCGACCTCGGCCGCCTCCTGCTGGGCGTGCCAGTTGGCGGGGAAGAGGGTGCGCCGGCCGCGCAGCGCGATCAGCCACAGGAGGGGGCCGACGACCAGGGCGACGACGGTGAGCAGCGGCGAGAGCCAGGCCATGAAGACCAGCGAGACGCAGAACATCAGGGCGTTGCCGGTCATGTTGGGCAGGAACTGCAGCAGCGTCTGGATCAGGGTGATGTCGGAGATGGAACGGCTCACCACCTGGCCGGTGCGCAGGTCGTCCTGTTGCGCGCCGTCGAGCCGGAGGAGCGCGGCGAAGGCGTCGTTGCGCAGGTCGTACTGGACGCCGAGGGAGAGCCGGCCGGAGCAGTAGCGGCGGACGAAGCTCCCGGCGAAGCGCACCGCCCCGATGCCGGTGAGCAGCAGCACCCACGGGGCCAGGGAGGCGGTGGCGGAGCCGGCGACGCCGTCGACGACGTGGCGGAGGACGAGGGGCAGCGAGGCGGTGGCGACGGCGGCGACGGCCGCGGCGCCGAAGGCGAGCAGGAGGTCGGTGCGGCGGCGGAGCGCGTACCCGCCGAGGCGGCGCGCCCAGCCGGGCCGCGCCGTCCCGGCGGGCCCGGCCGCCGGGGACGGTGCGGACTCCGCGGCGGACGGGGACCGTGCGGCGGACGGGGCGGCCGTGTCAGGGGGACAGTCGCTCACCGGGTCTCGACCAGACCGATGCCGAGGTGGCCGCCGGGCGCCTCGGCGCCCTCGCGCCCGGCCCCGTCGAACAGCCGGTTGGCGGGCCGGGGCAGGCCGTAGTGGTCCCGCAGGGTGGTGCCGGTGTACTCGGTGCGGAACAGGCCGCGCTCCTGCAGGAGCGGCACCACCCGGTCGACGAAGGCCTCCAGGCCCGAGGGCAGGACGGCCGGCATGATGTTGAAGCCGTCGGCCGCGCCGCTGACGTACCAGTGCTCGATGGTGTCGGCGATCTGCTCGGGCGTACCGGCGAACGTCCGGTGTCCGCGGCCGCCGCCGAGCCGTCCGATCAGCTGGCGGACGGTGAGCCGTTCGCGGCGGGCCAGTTCCACGATCAGCGTGTAGCGGCTCTTCGCGCCCTCGATGTCGTCCTCGGTCGGGATGTCCTCGGGCAGTTCGGCGTCCAGGTCGAGCTCGTCGGGCGCGATCTTCAGCCGCAGGGCCAGCTGGCGCTTGGCGTACTCCGGCACGATGAGCCGGTCGAGTTCGGCGTCCAGCTCGCGGGCCTCCGCCTCGGTGTCGCCGATGACGGGGACGATGCCGGGGAGGATCTTGATGCCGTCGGGGTCGCGGCCGAGCGCGAGCGCCCGCTGCTTGACGTCCTTGTAGAAGGCGATGCCTTCCTCCAGGGTCTGCTGGGCGGTGAACACCGCCTCGGCGTAGCGGGCGGCGAAGTCCTTGCCGTCCTCGCTCGACCCGGCCTGCACCAGGAGGGGGTAGCCCTGCGGGGAGCGCTCGACGTTCAGCGGCCCCTCCACCCGGAAGAACTCGCCCCGGTGACCGATGCCCCGGACCCGGTCGGCGCGGGCGTGGATCCCGCCCTCCTTGTCCGCGACCACCGCGTCGTCGGCCCAGCTGTCCCACAGCTTGGTGGCCACGTCGACGAACTCGGCCGCGCGCCGGTAGCGCTCGCGGTGCAGCGGGGTGTCGTCGAGGCCGAAGTTGCGGGCCGCGTCCGCTCCGGCCGTGGTGACGATGTTCCAGCCGGCCCGCCCGTTCGACACGTGGTCGAGCGAGTTGAAGCGGCGGGCCAGGTTGAAGGGTTCGTTGTAGCTGGTGGAAGCGGTCGCGATGAGCCCGATGCGGGAGGTGACGGCGGCCAGGGCGGTGAGGAGCACGGTCGGCTCCAGCTTGCTGACGGGCCGGCGCCCGGGGTCGCCCTGCTGGACGGGGCTGTCCGCGAGGAAGACCGAGTCGAGCAGGCCGCGTTCGGCGATGCGGGCGAGGTTCTGGTAGTGCGCGATGCCGGTGCCGCCGTCGGCGGGGCTCTCGGGGAGGCGCCAGGCCGCCTCGTGGTGGCCGACCGACATGAGGAAGGCGTTGAGGTGGAGGGGCTTGCGGGCGGGGCGGTCAGACGCGTGCGGCATGGGGGTGGTCCTCCGGGCGGGGTTCGGGGGCGGGCGGTGCGGAGTGCACGCCGAGCGCGGCGAGCAGGGCGTCGCGGTACTGCTGGAAGCGCGGGTCCCGGCGGTTGCGCGGGGTGGGGAGGTCGATGGCGAGGTCGACGGAGATCTCCCCCTCGTCGAGGACGAGGACGCGGTCGGCGAGTTCGACCGCCTCGTCGACGTCGTGGGTGACGAGGAGGACCGCGGGGCGGTGGCGTTCGTACAGTTCGCGGAGCAGGTCGTGCATCTTGATCCGGGTCAGGGCGTCGAGCGCGCCGAACGGCTCGTCGGCGAGCAGCAGTTCGGGGTCGCGTACGAGTGCGCGAGCGAGCGCGGCCCGCTGCTGTTCGCCGCCGGACAGTTCGTGCGGCCAGGACCGCTCGCGGCCGGCGAGGCCCACCTCGGCGAGCGCGGTCAGACCGCGTTCGTGGGCGCCGGGCCCGCGGAGCCCCAGGGTCACGTTGTCGAGGACCCGCAGCCACGGCAGCAGCCGGGAGTCCTGGAAGGAGAGCGAGACCCGCTCGGGCACGAGCAGCTCTCCCGAGCCCTCGACGTCGTGGTCGAGGCCGGCCACGGCGCGCAGCAGCGTGGACTTGCCGGAGCCGCTGCGGCCGAGGAGGGCGGTGAACTCCCCCGCCGCCAGGGCAAGATCGATCTCCTTGAGGACGACGCGGTCCCCGAAGCGCCGGACCAGGCGCCCGGCCCGTACGGCGGGGGGTGCGTCGGGGACGCCGGGAGCGGGGGCCCCGGGATCGAGGCCCTGCCGGCTGCCGTCCCGCCCCTCGGGGGCGGTCTCCGCCTCGACGGGGCGCGGGGCGTGGTCCTTCGTCAGCCCGCCAGCGTGCGTCGCCATGACAGGGCCCTCCTCTCGACGGCGCGGACAAGGGCGTCGGAGGCGAACCCGAAGGTGCCGTAGGCCACCAGGCCGACGATGATCACGTCCGACTGGGCGTACTGCTGGGCCTGGAACATCATGTAGCCGATGCCGCTGGTGGCGTTGACCTGCTCGACCACGATCAGCCCCAGCCAGGACGAGGTGACGCCGAGCCGGAGCCCCACGAAGAAGCCGGGCAGCGAACCGGGCAGGACGACCTTGCGCAGGAACTGCCAGCGGCCCAGTTCCAGCACCTCGGCGAGCTCCACATGCCGACTGTCGATGCCGGTCAGCGAGGCGTAGGTGTTGATGTAGACGATCACGGCGACGCCGAGGGCGATGACGGTGATCTTCATCTGCTCGCCGATGCCGAGCCAGAGGATCAGCAGCGGCAGCATCGCGAGCGACGGAATGGCCCGCTTGATCTGGAGGGGCCCGTCGACGAGGTACTCGCCGGTGCGGCTGAGTCCGGCGACGACGGCGAGCAGCACGCCCGAGGCGACCCCGAGCAGCAGACCGAGCCCGGCGCGCTGCAGGGAGACGAGCACATTGCCCTGGAGTCGCCCGTCGGCGATGAGCTCGACGGCCGTGGAGACGACCGCACCGGGACCGGAGAGGATGCGCGGGTCGAGGTAGCCGGCGGCCGAGGCGGCCCACCAGAGGGCGACCACGAGCGCGGGGCCGAGGAGCCGGCCGAGGGGAACGCTCCGGCCGGGGCCGAGGCGTCGCCGCCGCCGGAGGCCGGAGCGGGACACCGGGGCGGTGGCCGGTGTCGCGGCGGCCGGCTTCCGGGCCGCGGGGGGCTTCGTGTCGGCCGGCTCCCGCGGCGGGGCGGGGACGCCCGCCGGGACGCGGGTGCGGACATCGGTCAGGGCGTCGCTCATGATCCCTCCCGGTACTGGGCGGGTACGGCACCGGAGGCGAGGCCCTCGAAGCGCCGGTCGAACAGCGAGGCGGCGTCCAGCTTCGGCACGAACCCTCCTTCGGCCAGCAGGTCGGCGGTCTCCTGCTCCCAGGCGATGGCCTTGTCCCAGGAGACGGGGAACTGCGGTTTCGCGAGGGAGGCGACGATGCGACGGCCGTCGGCCTCCTTCACGCCCTGGTCCTTGACGTAGTAGGCGTCGATCCAGCGGTCGGTGTTCTCCCACGCCCACACCACGCCCTGGGCCCACAGCGGCACGAAGCTGCGGACGGCCGCGGCCTTCGCCGGGTCGTTCAGCACCTCGACGGGCGCCCAGAGGACGGTCAGCAGGTCGATGACGTCGGTGGGCACCCGGCGGGCGCCGTCCCCGGCGTACTGGCTCAGGTACTTGGTGAGCGTCGGCTCGCCGAGCGGCGCGGCGTCGACCTGCTTGGACTGCAGCGCGGTCAGGAACTGGGTGCTGGGCAGTTCGACGAGATCGACGTCGCCGTTGGCTATCCCGGCCTGCTTCAGGGCCCGCAGGACGACCACGCCCTGCGCCTGCCCCTGCGAGAAGGCGATCTTCTTGCCCCGGAAGTCCGCGACGCTCCGGACGGCCGAGCCGGGCGCGGTGGCGAAGACGTACGAGGGCTGTCTGCGCACCTGTACGGCGACGATGCGGGATTCCACACCGATGGCCTCGGCCTGGATCGGCGGAATTCCTGCATTGCTGGCCAGGTCGATGGAGCGCGCCCGGAATCCCTGGATGATGTCGGGTCCCGCGCTCAGATTGGGCCACTCGGAGACGGTGAAGGGGAGTTTCTTTCCGATACCCGATTCGGCGAATTGAATGCGTGAACTGCGGACGGCGACGGTGAGCGACGTACCGGCCGGCGGCGGCCCGGTGGGCAGCTCCTTCAGCGGTACGGAACTGGCGGCGTTGCCGATCTGGGGCGCGCATCCCGCGGCAGCGAGGACGGCGCCGGACGCGAGGGCGAGGAAGCCTCTGCGTCCGAGGGCGGGGGACGGTGGCAGGTGCGGGAAGGAGGACATGGCGGGAGTTCCTGTCGGGTGCGGTGCGCGCGGGCGAGGGGGTCAGAGGGAGTGGTAGCCGCCGTCGTGGAAGACCAGCGGGCGCCGGTTCGCGTCCTGCCGGGCCTCCACGACGCGGCCGATGACGATGCGGTGGTCGCCGGCGGGGACGAGCTGCTCGATGTCGACGCGCAGCCAGCCGGTGACGCCGTCGAGGACCGGGTCGCCCTGGTCGAGCCGCCGCCACCCGGTGGGCCGGGCGAACCTGTCGATCCCGCTGGTGGCGAAGCGCCTGGCCAGGGCCTCCTGGTCGTCGCCGAGGAAGTTGACGACCGCGGACGTGGCGCGCCGGATGTGCGGCCAGGAGGAGGAGCGGGTGGCGATGCCGAAGGAGAGGAGCGGCGGTTCGAGGGAGAGGGAGGTGAGCGAGGTGGCGGTGAAGCCGACGGGGCCGGATCCGGCGTCCGCGGTGACGACCACGACGCCGGCCGGATAGGCGCGGAACGCCTGCTTGAAGAGGCCGGGTTCGAGACCGGCCGCGGGATGCGAGGACAAGGAGACAGTCATGTTTCCCCCGGGCGACGGAGAGGGGTGGGCAGGGCGGAGGACGGCATGCCGAAGCCGGACAGGGCGGAACGAGGGCACGGCGACGGAAGGGCCGGAACGTCACGCGTGCGGAAAAGGGGCACGCGCGGAAAAGGAAAGCGGGATCGAAAGCAGGGAAACCGCTCGGATCAACAGGCGCGGCAGGGACAACAGGAACGACGGGCAGGTGCCGAATGCGGCACGTGGCGTCGGGTCCTCTGCGGGCTGCTCATGAATACATCTTCCCGTTGGCGATCCGACCGGGTCAACAATGCAACTATCTGAATTAAGTCGGCATTCGCCGTCAGGACACCGCGGGCAGCGCCGGCCAGGGACCGAGCGGGTCGTCGTGCAGGGCGCCGAGGGCGACGGCCGGTCCCGCGGTGGCCAGCACCCGGCCGGTGAAGCTGCTCGGCACGACGGACCGCTCGGGGTCGTCGCAGACCAGCGACCGTTCGGTCGTGGTGGCGCGCAACTCGGCCAGGCAGTGCGCCAGTCGGCCGGCGCTCGGTTCGACGACGACCAGGACCTCGGGGTCGAACATGTCGAGGAGGACGGCCGCGGCCCGGCCGACGAACCGGGCCCGCCGGCGGAACACCGAGACCGCGGTCTCGTCCCCGTCCACCGCCCGCTGCAACAGCTCGGGGAACGTCTCGGCGTACAGGCCCTGCCGGGCGGCCCGGCGCAGCATCGCGGGCTCCGACACCTCGGACTGGAGGCAGCCGGGGACGCCGCACTCGCAGGTCGTGCCGGCGTCGCCCGTCCCCACCGGCAGGTGGGCGATGTTGCCCGCGCCGAACCTCGGCCCCTGGTGCACCGTGCCGGCGGAGACGAAGGCCGCGTCCACCACGTTGCCGACGAAGAGCACCACCGCGCTGGCCCGGGCCGAGGCGACGCCGACGAGCTGTTCGGCGCGGGCGAGGGCGCGGGCGTGACTGTCCACGTGGACGGTCAGCCCGGTGGCCTCCGCGAGCACCTCCCGCACCGGGACGTCCCGCCAGCCCAGCTGCGGATGGTGGACGACGACCCCGGCGGCCGGGTCGACCCAGTGGCCGGTGGCGACGCCGAGCGCGAGCGCGGTCCGGCCGGGGCCCTGGGCGGCGAGCATCCGGGGCAGCCCCTCGGCCACCCGGTCGAGCACCTCGGCGGGTTCGGTGCTGGTGTGCGGGAGGCGCTCCTCGGCGACGAGGCGCCCCCGGAGGTCCATGAGGGCGAGCGTGGTGTGGGTGACGGCGACGTGCGCGCCGGCGAGGAGGTAGCGCGCGGTGTCGATCTCGACGGGGATGTGGGGGCGGCCGAGTCCTCGCGGGCCGGCCGTTTCCGGGCCTTCCTTGACGAGCCCTCGGCCGATCAGGGCGCCGCAGTGGCCGGTGACCGAGGCAGGAGAGAGGCCGGTGAGCCGGGCGATCGTGCTGCGGGCGACCGGCCCGTGGTCGAGGATCGCCCCCAGGACGGCGCCGGTGCTCGAGGTGCGCCGCGGGGGGACGGCCGCGGAGGGGATGTCCGCGCGGCGCAGGGGGACGGGGCGGGAGGAGGACATGCGCGTTCTGTCCACGAGGGCCTTCTTCGGGTCCGTAGCGGTGGTGCGTACCGCCGCCGCGCGGGATGCGGCCGGCCGTCCCGCCGGGTGCGGCGGCGGGGAGGGGACGGCGTACCGGAAGGGTCGGACGGGCGGGAGCCGTTCCGGAGGCGGGCGGACGCGCGAAGCTCCCGGTCGGGAGCCGCTCTCGGCGTGCGCCGACGGGCCGCGGGGTCCACTCCCCGGAAGTGTCCTCGGGGTGTCAGGGGGCCGCGCGGTCTCCGCCGTGCGCTCGCGGAGCTACGGACACGCTGCGGAGCACACACGCTTCAGGTCGACGTGACCTCGTGTCGTGAGAAGCGCGGAACGGTGCATGGCGCGCAACATAGCCGGAGTGCCGCAAGACGGTCAATCGACGGCCCGCATGATGGACGGCGCCGGCCCGGACCCTTCCCGGCCGGCGGAGTGTCAGTTCTGCTCCCCCATGAGCACTTTGAGGCCCTCCGTGAGGTCGTCCGCGCTCGGTGCCGTGTCCGGGTCCACCATCCACTGGATCATCACGCCGGTCGCGAGGGCCTGGCAGAGCAGTCCGGCGACGCGGGCCTTCTCGGGGTCCCGCTCCGGGTCGATGCCGAGGAAGCCCTGGGCCATGCCGAGGCGGCCCTCGCGCTGGGGTTCCTTGATGGCCTCGCGGAGCTTCTCGTCGTCGTCGATGCGGGTGACGACCTCGGTCTGGAGCTTCCAGACCGGCCGGCTCGCCCCGGCCGCGGCGATCACCTGCTCCCAGACGGCGTGGAAACGCTCGTACGGGTCGGCCGGCAGCGCCTCGGCACCCTCCGCACCGGCCGCACCGGCCTGGTCCCCCCACTCCTCGGTGAGGGCCAGGAAGGCCTGCTGGAGCAGGGCGTCCTTGGAGCCGTAGTGGTAGCCGATGGAGGCGAGGTTGGTGCCGGAGGCGGCGACGATGTCGCGGGCCGTGGTGCGCCCGTACCCCTTCTCCAGGAGGCAGCGCTTGGCACCGTCGAGGAGGTCTTCCTTGTGTCCCATGACAGCACTGTACCCGGCCGATAGACAATTGTGTAAGACGAATGTCTATCGACCGGGTACGGGTACGCGCGTACGGACGGTGCCGTGCGTCAGATCAGGTTGACCGAGCGGGCCGAGGCGGCGCCGATCTCCTCGGAGATCTCCGCGAGGACGGCCGCCGGCACGCTGTCGTCCACGGTGAGCACGACGAGCGCCTCGCCGCCCTCCTCCGCGCGGGAGACCTGCATGCCCGCGATGTTCAGACCGGCCTGGCCGAGGATCCGGCCGACCGTGCCGACGACGCCCGGGCGGTCCTCGTAGCGCAGCACGACCATGTGCTCGGCGAGCGCCAGGTCCACGTCGTAGTCGCCGACCGCGACGAGCTTCTGGAGGTGCTTCGGGCCCGCCAGCGTGCCGGAGACCGCGACCTCCTCGCCGTTCGCCAGCGTGCCGCGCACGGTGACGACGTTGCGGTGGTCGGGCGACTCTGAGCTGGTCGTCAGCCGGACCTCGACACCGCGCTCCTGCGCGAACAGCGGGGCGTTGACGTACGACACGGTCTCGTCGACCACGTCCTCGAACACGCCCTTGAGCGCGGAGAGTTCGAGCACCTTCACGTCGTGCTGGGTGATCTCGCCGTAGACCTCGACGTCGAGACGGGCCGCGACCTCGCCCGCGAGGGCGGTGAAGATCCGGCCGAGCTTCTCGGCGAGCGGCAGACCCGGCTTCACGTCCTCGGCGATGACGCCGCCCTGGACGTTGACCGCGTCCGGGACGAGCTCGCCGGCGAGCGCCAGGCGCACCGAGCGGGCGACGGCGACGCCGGCCTTCTCCTGGGCCTCGTCCGTGGACGCGCCGAGGTGCGGGGTGCACACGACCTGGTCGAGCTCGAAGAGCGGGGAGTCCGTGCAGGGCTCCTTCGCGTACACGTCGAGGCCGGCGCCGGCGACCCGGCCCTCCTTGAGGGCGGTGTAGAGCGCCGCCTCGTCCACGATCCCGCCGCGCGCGGCGTTGACGATCCGGACGGAGGGCTTGACCTTGTGCAGCGCCTCGTCACCGATGAGACCGAGGGTCTCGGGGGTCTTCGGCAGGTGGACGGTGATGAAGTCCGCGACCTCCAGGAGCTCGTCCAGGGCCAGCAGCTTCACCCCCATCTGGGCGGCGCGGGCCGGCTGCACGTAGGGGTCGTACGCGACGATCTTCATGCCGAAGGCCGACATGCGCTGCGCGACCAGGACGCCGATGCGGCCGAGGCCGACGACGCCGAGCGTCTTCTCGCTCAGCTCGACGCCCGTGTACTTGTTGCGCTTCCACTCGCCGTTCTTCAGCGCGGTGTTGGCCTGCGGAATGTTGCGCGCGGTGGCGACGAGCAGACCGCACGCGAGTTCGGCGGCGGTGACGATGTTCGAGGTCGGGGCGTTGACGACCATCACGCCGGCCTTGGTGGCGGCGGAGACGTCGACGTTGTCCAGACCGACACCGGCACGGGCGACGACCCGGAGCTTGTTCGCGGCGGCGATGGCCTCGGCGTCGACCTTGGTCGCGGAACGGACCAGGATCGCGTCCACGTCCGCGATGGCGGGGATCAGCTCGGCGCGGTCGGCGCCGTTGCAGTGCCGGATCTCGAAGTCCGGGCCCAGCGCGTCGACGGTGGCGGGCGACAGCTCTTCAGCGATGAGTACGACAGGTTTCGAGCTCACGTGAGTCCTCACAGATCCAGTGCGGACGGCCGTCCCGACGGCCGCAGGCGGTGGAGGGGGCTTGCCGCGTGAAAGCGCACGACGCTGTGGGCCTGACGCGTATGTTGTTGAGAAGTGTAGTGGTGCGTCGGCGCAGCTCATACGCCTCGTTGGAAGGATCACCCGTCCGTGGTTGGACGAGGTGTCCAACGATGCGGGACGGGGCCGGACACACTGTCCGGCCCCGTCCCGGAAGGCTTACGCCTCCTCGTCGTTCACCCAGCTCATGAGCTTCCGCAGCTCCTTGCCGGTGGTCTCCAGGAGGTGGTTGGCGTCCTGGGTCTTGTACTCGTTGTACTTCTTCAGGCCGCCGTGGTACTCGGCCATCCACTCCTTGGCGAAGGTGCCGTCCTGGATCTCCGCGAGGACCTTCTTCATCTCGGCCTTGGTGGCGTCGGTGATGATCCGCGGGCCGGTGACGTAGTCGCCCCACTCGGCGGTCTCGGAGACCGACCAGCGCATCTTCTCCAGGCCGCCCTCGTACATGAGGTCGACGATGAGCTTCAGCTCGTGGAGGCACTCGAAGTACGCGATCTCCGGCTGGTAGCCGGCCTCGGTCAGGGTCTCGAAGCCCGCCTTGACCAGCGCCGCGGTACCACCGCAGAGGACGGCCTGCTCACCGAACAGGTCGGTCTCGGTCTCTTCCTTGAAGGTCGTCTTGATGACGCCCGCGCGGGTGCCGCCGATGCCCTTGGCGTACGAGAGCGCGAGCGCGAAGGCGTTGCCGGTCGCGTCCTGCTCGACGGCCGCGATGCACGGAACGCCGCGACCCTCCTCGTACTGACGGCGGACCAGGTGGCCCGGGCCCTTCGGGGCGACCAGGGCGACGTCGATGCCCTCGGGGACCTCGATGAAGCCGTAGCGGACGTTCAGTCCGTGGCCGAAGAAGAGGGCGTCGCCCGCCTTCAGGTTGTCCTTGATGGACTCCTCGTAGACCTTGGCCTGGATCGGGTCCGGGGTCAGGATCATGATGAGGTCGGCCTCGGCCGCCGCCTCGGCGACGGAGACGACGCGCAGGCCCTGCTCCTCGGCCTTGGCCTTGGACTTGGAGCCCTCCTGGAGACCGACGCGGACGTCGACACCGGAGTCACGGAGCGACAGCGCGTGGGCGTGGCCCTGGCTGCCGTAGCCGATCACCGCGACCTTGCGGCCCTGGATGATGGACAGGTCGGCGTCGGCGTCGTAGAAGAGCTCGGCCACTGGAAATCTCCTTGAGGTGCTGGTGTTGCGTCCCACCGTACGGGGGAGCGCTTGAGGGAAGCTTTGGGGTCTCGGCAGTCGGACCGCCGGATGGACCGGCGGTTGACCTCCGATGACTCTCAGGCGCTGCGGTCGAGGGCGCGCAGGGACCGGTCCGTGATGGACCGGGAGCCGCGCCCTATGGCGATCGTGCCGGACTGGACGAGCTCCTTGACGCCGAACTGCTCCAGCATCTTGAGCATCGCGTCGAGCTTGTCACTCGAACCGGTGGCCTCGATGGTGACCGCCTCGGGCGAGACGTCCACGGTCTTGGCGCGGAACAGCTGCACGATCTCGACGATCTGGGAGCGGGTCTCGTTGTCGGCGCGGACCTTCACCAGGACGAGCTCGCGCTGGATCGCGGCGCTGGGCTCGAGTTCGACGATCTTCAGGACGTTGACCAGCTTGTTGAGCTGCTTGGTCACCTGCTCCAGGGGCAGGTCCTCGACATTGACCACGATGGTGATGCGGGAGATGTCGGGGTGCTCGGTGACACCGACGGCGAGCGAGTCGATGTTGAAGCCGCGGCGGGAGAAGAGCGCGGCGATCCGGGCGAGGATGCCGGGCGTGTTCTCGACGAGAACGGAGAGCGTGTGCTTGGTGGACATGTCTGGGTCTCTTCCTTGTCGCTCTTCGCCGTCAGTCGTCTTCGCCGTCGCCGAAGTCGGGGCGCACGCCCCGCGCGGCCATGACCTCGTCGTTCGAGGTGCCCGCGGCGACCATCGGCCAGACCTGGGCGTCCTCGTGGACGATGAAGTCGACGACGACCGGACGGTCGTTGATGGCGTTCGCCTCGGCGATGACCTTGTCCAGGTCGGCCGGGTCCTCACAGCGCAGGGCGACACAGCCCATGGCCTCGGAGAGCTTGACGAAGTCGGGGACGCGGGTGCCCTTGTTCGCCTGGACGTCGTCCGGGCCGGAGTGCAGGACGGTGTTGGAGTAGCGCTGGTTGTAGAACAGCGTCTGCCACTGGCGGACCATGCCGAGGGCGCCGTTGTTGATGATGGCGACCTTGATCGGGATGTTGTTCAGCGCGCAGGTGGTGAGTTCCTGATTGGTCATCTGGAAGCAGCCGTCGCCGTCGACCGCCCAGACCGTGCGGTCCGGCATGCCGGCCTTGGCGCCCATCGCGGCGGGGACCGCGTACCCCATCGTGCCGAGGCCGCCGGAGTTCAGCCAGGTGGCGGGCTGCTCGTAGTCGATGAAGTGGGCGGCCCACATCTGGTGCTGGCCGACGCCCGCGGTGAAGATCGTGCCCTCGGGGGCGAGCGCGCCGATGCGCTGGATGACCTGCTGCGGCGAGAGGCTGCCGTCCTGCGGCAGGTCGTAGCCGAGCGGGTAGGTCTCGCGCCAGCGGCCCAAGTCGCTCCACCATGCGGTGTAGTCGCCCTTGTTGCCCTCGCTGTGCTCGGCCTGGACGGCCTGGACCAGGTCGGCGATGACCTCGCGGGCGTCACCGACGATCGGGACGTCGGCGGCGCGGTTCTTGCCGATCTCGGCCGGGTCGATGTCCGCGTGGACGATCTTGGCGTACGGGGCGAAGCTGTCGAGCTTGCCGGTGACGCGGTCGTCGAAGCGGGCGCCGAGGGCGACGATCAGGTCGGCCTTCTGGAGGGCGGTGACGGCGGTGACCGAGCCGTGCATGCCCGGCATGCCGACGTGCTGCGGGTGGCTGTCGGGGAAAGCGCCGAGGGCCATCAGCGTGGTGGTGACCGGGGCGCCGGTCAGCTCGGCGAGGATCTTCAGCTCGGCGGTGGCGCCGGCCTTGATGACGCCGCCGCCGACGTACAGCACGGGCCGCTTGGCGGCGGAGATCAGCTTCGCGGCCTCGCGGATCTGCTTGGCGTGCGGCTTGGTCACCGGGCGGTAGCCGGGCAGGTCGGTCTGCGGCGGCCAGCTGAAGGTGGTCTTCGCCTGGAGGGCGTCCTTCGCGATGTCGACCAGGACCGGGCCGGGGCGGCCGGTGGAGGCGATGTGGAAGGCCTCGGCGATCGTCCGCGGGATGTCCTCGGCCTTGGTGACCAGGAAGTTGTGCTTGGTGATCGGCATCGTGATGCCGCAGATGTCCGCCTCCTGGAAGGCGTCCGTGCCGATGGCCTTGGAGGCGACCTGGCCGGTGATCGCGACGAGCGGGACGGAGTCCATGTGCGCGTCGGCGATCGGGGTGACGAGGTTGGTCGCGCCGGGGCCGGAGGTCGCCATACAGACGCCGACCTTGCCGGTGGCCTGCGCGTAGCCGGTGGCGGCGTGGCCCGCGCCCTGCTCGTGACGGACGAGGATGTGGCGCACCTTCTTCGAGTCCATCATCGGGTCGTAGGCCGGGAGGATGCAGCCGCCCGGAATGCCGAAGACGGTGTCGGCTCCGACTTCCTCGAGAGAGCGGATGAGGGCCTGCGCGCCCGTGACGTGCTCGACGGCGGTGGCGGGCTGCGCGCCGTTACGGGGCCGCGGCTGCGGATGGTGCCCGGTGGCCTGGTCGGTCATCAGCATCTCTTCTCGAAGCAGAGGGTGTTTGCGAGGCGTTTTGCGAGGTTTTGCGTTGCTCTGGGAGTGATCCAGTGCAACAAAAAACCCCTCGTGCCGTGAGGCAAGCGAGGGGAGCGCGTCGGGTGCTTTCTCAGCTGGGCCTGTGGTGGCCCCGCTTCAGCCGACGCGCTTTCCAAGTACGAGAATTCGGGTGCGCATGGCACTGACCCTCCCTCTCCCACCTCACCACTGTCAAGTGGGTGGGACGGGCGTCTCAGTATTTGAGCGGAACGGGGGACGGTTTCCGGCCCGTACGGGGACCCCTCCGGGGAGCGGGTACTCGTCCCGTACGAGGGCCCTGCGCAGGCGGTACTCGTCGAGCGGGCCCGAGAAGGCCATGCCCTGGGCGTGACTGCAGCCCATGGCGCGCAGCGCGATCACCTGCTCCGGTACGTCGACGCCCTCGGCGACGGTCTGCAGCCCGAGCTCGCCGGCGATGCGGAGCACCCCTCGGGTGATCTTGCGGAGCCTGGCGGACTCGACCACGCCCTCGACGAGCCCTCGGTCCAGCTTCAGTATGTCGACGGGAAGGCGCCGGAGGGCGTCGATCGCCACATGTCCGCTGCCGAATCCGTCGAGGGCGATCCGCACGCCGAGACGGCGCAGGGTCACGAGGCGCTGTTCGAGTTCGTCGAGCGAGGTCCGGGCGTCGCTGTCGGCGAGCTCGATGATCAGCGAGCCGGACGGCAGTCCGTGCCGGGTGAGCAGCGACTCGACCGAGCCGAGCGGGAGCGAGCGGTCGAGGAGGCGGCTGGCGGAGAGCCTGATGGACACGGGCGCGCGGTGGCCGATACCGGCCCGCTCGGCGGCCTGCTCCACCGCCTCTTCGAGGAGCCAGCGGCCGAGCTCGGCGGTGCGGGCTCCGTCGTCGGTGACGCGGAGGTACTCGGCGGGGGTGAAGAGGATGCCCTGGGTGGAGCGCCAGCGCGCCTGGGCGCTGACGGCGGAGATCCGGCCGGTGGCGAGGTCGACGACGGGCTGGTGGAGCAGGGCGAACTCGCCGTCGTGGAGGGCGGTGCGCAGCCGGGCGGCGAGCTCGGTCCGCCGGACGACCTCGGCCTGCATCTGCGGCGCGTACAGCTCGACCCGGTCCTTGCCGGCGGCCTTGGCCCGGTACATCGCGAGGTCGGCGTTGCGCAGGAGGTCGCCCGCCTCCATGCCGGGCTCGGCGAAGGCGACGCCGATGGAGGCGGCGACCCGCACCTCGTTGCCGCCGTCGACGCGGTACGGCCGGGAGAGCGTGAGCCGGAGCCGGTCGGCGATCTCCTGGACCTGGGTCTCCCGGGCGTCCTGCTCGCGGCCGCCGTCGCCGAGGATGAGGGCGGCGAACTCGTCCCCGCCGAGCCGGGCGGCGGTGTCGCCGGCCCGCACGGACTCCTGGAGGCGGCGGGCGGCCTGGACGAGGAGGTCGTCGCCGGCCTGGTGGCCGAGTCGGTCGTTGACCCCCTTGAAGCCGTCGAGGTCGATGAAGAGCACGGCGGTGCCGGGGTCGGAGGCCCGGCGGCCGCTGAGCGCCTGCCGGACCCGGCGGGTGAAGAGCGCCCTGTTGGGCAGGTCGGTGAGCGGGTCGTGCTCGGCGTTGTGCTGCAACTGGGCCTGGAGGCGGACCCGTTCGGTCACGTCCCGGCTGTTGAAGATGAGGCCGCCCTGGTGGCGGTTGACGGTCGACTCCACGTTGAGCCAGTCGCCGCGGCCGGAGCGGAAGCGGCACTCGATCCGGGTGGTGGGCTCCTCGGCGGGCGAGGCCGCGAGGAAGCGGCGCACCTCGTGGACGACGCCGCCGAGGTCCTCGGGGTGGATGAGGGAGGCGAGCTCGGAGCCGATGAGCTCCTCGGCCTCGCGTCCGTACACACCGGCGGCGGCCGGGCTGACGTAGCGGAGGATCCCGGTCGGCGCGGCGATCATGATGACGTCGCTGGAGCCCTGCACGAGGGACCGGAAGTGGTTCTCCTTCTGGGCCAGTTCGTGGGTCAGCGCGATGTTGTCGAGGAGCATGATGCCCTGCCGCACGACGAGGGCGAGCACGACGGTGCAGCCGGTGAGCACGACGACCCGGTCGACCCGGCGGCCCTCGACGACGTTGTACAGGATGCCGAGGGTGCAGACCGCGGCGGCGAGGTACGGCGTGAGGGCGGCGAGCGAGCCCGCGACCGGACGGCTGTGCAGCCACGGCCCGCGGGTGGCGGCGGTGCTGTCGGGCAGCCGTCGCACCCCCCAGGGCGCGTACGCCAGGAGCAGGGAGCCGGCGAACCAGCCGGCGTCGAGGAGCTGGCCCGAGGCGTAGTTCTCGCGGAGCAGCGGCGAGGTGAACAGGGCGTCGCACAGGACGGTCAGGGCGAGCGCGGCGATCGCGGTGTTGGTCGCCGAGCGGTTCGCCTGGGAGCGCCGGAAGTGCAGCGCAAGGACCATGCTGACCAGGACGATGTCGAGCAGCGGGTACGCGAGCGACAGGGCGGCCTGGGCGACGGACTCGCCGTCGAAGTGCGCGGTACGGGCGAGGGCCAGGCTCCAGGAGAGCGTGAGCAGGGAGCCGCCGATGAGCCAGGCGTCGAGCCCGAGGCAGACCCAGCCGGCCCGGGTGACGGGCTTCTTGGCCAGGACGAGGAGTCCGACGATGGCGGGCGGCGCGAAGAGCAGGAAGAAGAGGTCGGCGACGGAGGAGTCGGGCACCTGCGTCCGCAGGACGACCTCGTACCACCCCCACACCGCGTTCCCCGCGGCGGCCATGAACGAGGAGAAGGCGAAGAGCAGCCACGCGGGGCGGTCGCTGCCGCTGTGGGCGCGGGCGTAGAGGGAGCAGGAGACCGCGGCTGTGAGCGCGGCGGCGCTGAGCCCGAAGTCCCCCATGAAGAGGGCGAGTTCCGGCGATCCCCAGCCGAGGGACGCGCCGGTCGTGTAGCCGGCGCAGATGAGCACCAGGGCGATCTGGGAGAGGAGCGAGCCGATCCCGGAGCGGTCGCGGCCGGGGTGCCCGGATTCGCCGCCGACGGGGCTGCGCGCGATGACCGCCCCGGGCGCGCTCACCGGCCCCTCCGGCGTCGCGCCGCCACACCCGGACGGATGGTGCGGACGCGCGGGCGGCTCCTCGGCACCTCCGGTGGCGTGCCCGTCGCAGTCGTGCGGTCCGGCGGCGCGTGGCGCCCGGAGCGGTGTGGCCTGGCCCGGCACCGAGCGCGCGAGATCGGCAGAGGGGCGCGGGAGGCCGGCCGGCGGCGTCGCCGCCGCGTCGGATCGTCGGTCCTTCGGCCGTGCTTCACCCGTCGCCCCCCTCGAAAACTGATGACCCGTCACTTCGCTCCCCAGCGTCAGCCCGTCATCGACGCAGCCCCCCGCTCCGGGACGATACACCAGGACCGTCACTCAGGGACAGGGTCGCAGTACTCTCCGTGACTACCTGGGGGCTTGTGAGCGGCGCGCGTCGGGGGCGCACTCCGCACGCCCCGGCCGGCCGGGGCCATGGGGCTCAGCCGGTGGTGAGGAGGACGTTCGCCGGCTCCTCCCCCGCCGCGAACCGCCGCAGCTGCCCCGCGATCAGCCGCTTCGCGCGCGGCATGAACGCCGAAGTGGAACCGCCCACATGGGGACTGATCAGGACACCGGGAGCGTGCCACAAAGGATGCCCGGCCGGCAGCGGTTCCGGGTCGGTGACGTCGAGCGCCGCCGTGATCCGGCCGCTCTCGACCTCCTTGAGCAGCGCGGCCGTGTCCACGACCGGCCCGCGGGCGACGTTCACGAGCAGTGCGCCGTCCTTCATCCTGGCCAGGAAGCCGGCGTCGGCGAGGTGACGGGTCTGGGGCGTGAGCGGAGTGGACAGCACGACCACGTCGGCCTCCGGGAGCAGGGCGGGCAGCTCCGCGAGGGCGTGCACCCGGCCGCGCTCGGTGGTGCGCGCGGAGCGCGCGACGCGCGCCACCCGCGCGCACTCGAACGGCGCGAGCCGGTCCTCGATGGCGGCGCCGATCGACCCGTACCCCACGATCAGCACGGACTTGTCGGCGAGCGCGGGGTAGAAGCCGTCCCGCCACTCCTCGGCGTCCTGGCCGCGCACGAACCCGGGGATGCCGCGCAGCGAGGCCAGGATCAGCGCGAGCGTGAGCTCGGCGGTGCTGGCCTCGTGCACCCCCTTCGCGTTGCAGACGGCGACGCCGGGCCGCAGCGAGCCGATGCCGGGGGTGACGTGGTCGATGCCCGCGGAGAGGGTCTGCACGACCCGGACCGAGGTCATCGCGGGCAGCGGCCGCACGGCGACCTCCGAGCCCTTCATGTACGGGACGACGTAGAACGCGCAGCGTGCGGGATCGGCGGGGAAGTCCGGTCCGCCGTCCCAGAAGCGGTAGTTCAGGCCCGACTCGCCCGGTGCGGGGAGTCCTTCGATCTCGTCCGCGGGAACCGGAAGCCACACGTCGACGGTGCTGTCTTCGAAAGTCATGTCCGGGAGGCTATGCGAAGAATCCCGCGCGCCATTGGTTACTTTGGGGGACGGCACAGGGAGGGGTACCGGCAGGTGGAGCGCAGGACTATCGGGGCGACGGCGCTCGACGTGGGTGCGATCGGCCTGGGGTGCATGCCGATGAACTGGGCGTACAGCCGTTCGCAGCAGCGGGGGGACCGCTCGCTGCGGACCGTGCACGCGGCCCTGGACGCCGGGGTGAGCCTGCTCGACACCGCCGACATGTACGGGCCGTTCACCAATGAGCTGTTGGTGGGACGGGTGTTGAAGGAGCGGCGGGCGGAGGCCTTCGTCTCGACGAAGTGCGGACTGCTCGTCGGCGACGGCGGCGAGCGTCGGCACGTGGTCGCCAACGGCAGGCCGGGGTACGTGCGTCGGGCCTGCGACGCCTCACTGCGGCGGCTCCAGACCGATGTGATCGACCTCTACCAGCTCCATCGCGCGGACCCCGAGGTGCCCGTCGAGGAGACCTGGGGCGCCATGGCCGAGCTGGTGTCGGCGGGCAAGGTGCGGGCGCTCGGGCTGTGCGCCGTCGGCACGCGGTCGGCCCGCAGGGGCGCCACGGGCGTCAACCGCGACGGATATGAGGGAACGATCCGCCAACTGGAGCGGATCCAGCAGGTCTTCCCGGTGGCGGCCGTCGAGGCCGAGCTGTCGGTGTGGTCGCCGGAGGCGCTGGTCCGGCTGCTGCCGTGGTGCGCGGCCCGCGGGGTGGGCTTCCTGGCGGCGATGCCGCTGGGGAACGGTTTCCTCACCGGGACGCTGACCCCGGGCGGCGGCTTCGAGGAGGACGATCCGCGCGCCCGGCACCCCCGGTTCACGGCCGAGATGATGGCGGCGAACCAGCCGCTGGTGGCGGGGTTGCGGCGGGTCGCGGCGCGGCACGGGGCCGAGGTCACCCCGGCGCAGGTGGCGCTGGCGTGGGTGCTCGGGCGCGGGCCGCACGTCGTGCCGGTGCCGGGGGCGAAGCGGGAGCGGTGGGCGGTGGAGAACGCGGGGGCGGCCGGGCTGCGGCTGACGGCCGGGGACCTCGCGGAGATCGCGGCGCTGCCGGCGCCCCGGGGGTCGTGGGACTGAGCGCCGCGCCGGAACCGGTTGCCGGTGGGCGGGAACCTGATCGGGTCGAGCGGTGTATCAAGGGTGTGAGGATGCCGCTCGACTCGTCGAAGGGGACCGGACCATGAGCCGTCCTGTTGTGCTGAAGGCCCTGTGGGGCGCCGCCGTGCTGGCGCTCGTCGCGGGCTGCTCCTCGGGCGGTGGCGAGGACCGTCCGGGGACGGCTCCGCCGACGTCGGCGTCGGCACCGGCCTCCACCTCTGCCTCCGCCTCCGCCCCGGGCTCGGCTCCGACGTCCGGGACCGCGTCCCCGGCGGGCGGCGGGCGGGTGTCGGTGGCGGGGACGCTCACGGAGGGGCTGAAGTCTCCCTGGGGCCTCGCCGAGCTGCCCGGGGGCGACCTGCTGGTCTCCTCGCGGGACGAGCGGACGATCACCCGGGTCGACGGGAGAAGCGGCGCGAAGACCCTGCTCGGCGAGGTGCCGGGGGTGGTCCCGGGCGGCGAGGGCGGACTCATGGGGCTCGCCGTCCACGACGGCTGGGTCTACGCGTATCTGACGGCCGCCTCCGACAACCGCATCGTGCGCATGCGATACGGCGGCGCGGCAGGCGACCGGCTCGGGGCGCCGGAGCCGGTGCTGACGGGCATCCCTAAGGGGGTCGTGCACAACGGCGGGCGGATCGCGTTCGGCCCGGACGGGATGTTGTACGCGGGGACGGGCGAGACGGGACGGACAGGGCTGGCGCAGGACCGGGCCTCGCTCGGCGGGAAGATCCTGCGGATGACGCCGGAGGGCAGACCGGCGCCGGGCAATCCTCTCGCCGGGTCGGTGGTCTATTCGTACGGGCACCGCAATGTGCAGGGGATCGCCTGGGACGCGGACGGGCGGCTGTGGGCGGCCGAGTTCGGGCAGAACACCTGGGACGAGCTGAATCTGATCGAGCCGGGGAAGAACTACGGCTGGCCCGAGGCCGAGGGACGGACGGGCCGGGAGGGGTTCGTGGACCCGGTGGCACAGTGGCCGACCTCGGAGGCCTCACCGAGCGGCATCGCGTACGCGCGGGGCGCGATCTGGATGGCCGGGCTCAGGGGCGAGCGGCTGTGGCGCGTTCCGCTGTCCGGAGCGGAACGGTCCGGGGAGCCCGAGGCGTTCCTCTCGGGTGAGTACGGACGTCTGCGCACGGTTCTCGCCGGGGGCGACGGCCGGCTCTGGCTGGTGAGCAGCGAGACCGACACCCGGGGCACGCCCGAGCCCGGGGACGACAGGATCCTCCGGCTGGAGGTGAGGTGAGGGAGGCGGTGACCGTGTTCGATCCGATCGCGGAGCTCTTCGCGCCGGGACGCCGGCACACCGAGGAGGAGCTGCGGCGGCAGGCCCTCACGCGGGAGGACCCGGGGGACGCGGACCCGTCGCGCGGCCCGATAGACCTGACCTCGGGACGCGTGACGATACGGATACCCGGTCCGGGGACGGTCGCGCTCCCCCGGCCGGGGTCAGAGGGCCGTGTCGAGGAGGTGGAGCCGGTGGGCGAGGGCGGCGGCCTCGCCGCGGCCGGCGACGCCGAGCTTGGCGAGGATGTTGGAGACGTGGACGCTCGCCGTCTTCGGTGAGATGAAGAGCTCCTCGGCGATCTGCCGGTTGGTGCGGCCGGCCGCGACCAGGCGCAGGACGTCCTGCTCGCGCGGGGTCAGGCCGAAGGTGTCGTCGCCGGGCTCCACGGCCGCCGGGGACTGCTTCTCGGGCGCCAGGGAGAGGCGGGCCCGGGCGGCGAGGAGTTCCACGTCCTCGCGGAGCGGGCGGGCCCCGAGGCGGACGGCGGTGGCGTGGGCCTCGCGCAGCAGGGCCGTGGCCTCGTCCCGGTGGCCGCCCTCGACGAGCAGGGCGTCGGCGAGGCGGTGGCGGGCGCGGGCCAGCTGGGCGGGGCGGTCCAGCGGCTCGTAGGCGGCGACGGCCTCGGTCCAGCGGGCGGCGGACTCGCTGCCCTCGGCGCGGGCCAGTTCCTGGGAGACCTGGAGGGAGTGGGCGGCCCAGATCGGGGCCGGGGCGGCGAGGGCGCGGACGCAGCGGCGGATCGTCGCGAGCGCCTCGGCGCGGCCCTCGTCGGCGGCGGGGAGTCCCCGGCTGTCGGCCTCGGCGGCGGCGGCCGTGAGGACGAGCGGCCAGCCGTAGCGGTGGGTGCCGGGCGGGAATCCGCCCTCCGCGGCGGCGGCGAGCTGGCCCCGGACGTCCTGGACGCGGCCCTCGGCGGCGGCCACGGCGATCGCGACCTGGGCCATGGGAAGGGTGTACTGCGGGATCGGGTCGCGGGTGCCGTAGACGGCGCAGGCGGCGGCGAGGTGGCGGGTGGCCGCTTCGAGCTCGCCCCGCGCGGCGGCGAGCTGGGCGAGACGGAGGGAGGCGGAGCCCCGGGGCTTGGCGCCGGACGCCGAGCCCTGGAGCCGCTCGGCGGCCTCTCGTGCCTCGTCCCAGCGGCCGAGGGAGAGGAGGGACTCGGCGCGGTTGGCCTCGATCCAGCCGATGCTGCCGACGAGTCCGTACGAGCGGGCGAGGCGGATGCCGGCGTCGGCGATCTCGACGGCCTCGGCGGAGCGGCCGAGGGACTCAAGAGCGGAGGAGATGTTGATGTGGGCGCGCGCGGTCTCGCTGAACTGGCCCAGGGCCGTGGTCCGTTCCCGTACCTCGTGCATCTCGGCGAGACCGGCCTCGACGTCCCCGGCGGCGGTCAGGATGGTGCCGAGGGTGAGGCGGGCGTTGAGCTCGATCGACTCGGCCTTGACGTGCCGGGCGTACTCGACGGCGCGTTCGGCGGCGGTGAGGGCCTCGGGGCCGGGGTTGCGGAGCATTCCCCAGCCGGCGGCGCCGACGAGGACGACGGCGTGGACGGCGGACGGCGGGAGGCCCTTGACCAGTTCCTGGGCGCGGGCGATCTCCTCCCAGCCGTCGCCGCGGCCGAGATTGGACTGGAAGCGGGCCTTCTCCGTCCAGAACCAGGCGGCGCGCAGGGGGTCGTGCACGTCCTCGCTGTCGAGGAGGCGCAGTGCCATCCGGCCGATCTTCAGGGCGCGTTCGTGTTCGCCGCTGAACCGGGCGGCGACGGCGGCCTCGGCGAGGAGGTCGAGGTAGCTCAGCGGGGTCGTCTCGGGGTCGCAGCCGCACGCGGGGTAGGCCTCGGCGTAGTCCATGGGCCGGAGTCCTCGGCGGATCTCGGCGGGGGCCTCGTCCCAGAGCTCCATGGCCCGCTCCAGGAGCCGGAGCTGCTCGGCGTACGCGTGGCGCTTGCGGGTGGCGACGGAGGCGCGGAGGACGGCCGGCAGGGCCTTGGCCGGGTCGTGTGCGTGGTACCAGTACGTGGCGAGCCGGGTGGCCCGCTCGTCGGGCCGGACGAGCGTGGGGTCGCTCTCCAGGGCCTCGGCGTAGCGCCGGTTGAGGCGGGAGCGTTCGCCGGGGAGCAGGTCGTCGCTGACGGCCTCGCGGACGAGGGAGTGGCGGAAGCGGTAGCCGTCGCCGTCGGGGACGGCGAGCAGGATGTTGGCGCCGACGCAGGCCCGCAGGGCCTCGATGAGCTCGTCCTCGCCGAGCCGGGCGACGGCGGCCAGCAGGCCGTACTCGACGGTGGAGCCGCCCTCGGCGACGATCCTGGCGACCCGCTGGGCGTCCTCGGAGAGCGTCTCGACCCGGACGAGCAGGAGGTCGCGCAGGGAGTCGCTGAGCTGGCCGGGGGCGCAGCCGGCCTCGTGGGAGACGACGAGCTCCTCGACGAAGAAGGCGTTGCCGTCGGAGCGTTCGAAGACCTCCTCGACGAGCCCGGGGGCGGGTTCGGCGGCGAGGATGCCGGTGAGCTGGCGGTGCACCTCGGTGCGGGTGAAGCGGGAGAGCTCGATGCGGCGGATGGTGCGGAGCCGGTCGAGTTCGGCGAGGAGGGGGCGCAGGGGGTGGCGGCGGTGGATGTCGTCGGCGCGGTAGCTGGCGACGACCACGATCCGGCCGCGGCGGAGGGTGCGGAGGAGGTAGGTGAGCAGGTGCCGGGTGGAGGTGTCGGCCCAGTGCAGGTCCTCCAGGACGAGCACGATCGTGCGGTCGGCGGCGAGCCGCTCCAGGAGCCGTACGGTCAGTTCGAAGAGGCGTGCGGTGGAGTCCTCCTCGGAGGACTCGTGGCTGCCGGGGTCGCCCAGCTCGGGCAGCAGTCGGGCGAGCTCGCCCTCCTGGCCGTCGGCGGCGGCGGTCAGTTCGTCGGGCAGCTTGCGGCGGAGCGAGCGCAGGGCGGTGGCGAAGGGCGCGAAGGGCAGGCCGTCGGCGCCGAGTTCCACGCAGCCGCCGACGGCGACGACGGCGCCCCGGTCGCAGGCCGTGTCGAGGAACTCCTCGATGAGACGGGTCTTGCCGACCCCCGCCTCACCGCCCACGAGCAGGGCCTGGGGCTCTCCCGCGGTCGCGCGGGAGAGCGCCTCGGTGAGGGCGGTGAGTTCGCCGGCACGGCCGACGAAGACGGGACTGACTGACCTGGTCTCCACGGCGCCGAGCATCGCACAACCGTCCGTACGGTCGCTCATACGGGGGTCACGCGGCCCGGGCGAAGTCACCGCGTCCGGCGCCGCTCACCGGCCCCTCGGTGTCGTGGCCCCCATGGCGGCGGCCGAAGCGGCGCAGACCCCGGATGGCACCGGTGGACTCGGAAGCCTCGTGGGTCAGTCGCTGGGCGGCGGCCTCGCGGACGAGCTGGGCGTGGTTCATGCGGTGGAGTTCGTACTCGAACATCGTGTGCTCCCTGGTCGCTTCGGGTTTCGGTATCGCTCCTTGCGATGCCTCTACTCTCGGCTCCCAGGGGGTGCGGTCACATCGGGCGAGTGCCGCATGTTCGGGGTACGGGGGGCCTTAGACGGTCCCTAGGGGGTCCTTAGACGGACGGGGGACCCGCCTCAGGAGCCGGCGCTGGGCAGGCTCAGGAAGAGGTCGAAGTAGGTACCGACCGACAGGAGCAGCCCCAGGCCGCCCAGGACGGCGCCGGCGACGGCGACCGCACGGACCCAGGCGGGGCGCTCGGGGCGGACGAGGACCAGGACGAGGACGGCGGTGACGAGCGCGAGCAGCGCGAAGACGCCGTTGACCAGGGCGGTGGCGTGCCAGGCGTCTCCGTAGATCTCGGAGATCTGCTGGGCCGGGGTGCCGGACTGCGAGGTGCTGATCTGCCCGACGAGCGTCTCGCGCTCGGAGACGACCTTGCCGGTCCAGGTGCCCGTGAGCGCGACGGCGCCGAGGGCGGCGGAGACCACGGCCGCGCCGCCGACGCCGACGCCCGAGCCGGCGGGCGCCGCCGCGAGGAGCTCGTCGTCCAGGTCGTCGTCGTCCAGGTCGTCGTCGGCGGCGCCCTGTTCGACGAGCTGGTCGACGGCGCCGTCGGCCTCGGCAGCGGCCTCAGGAGTGCCCTCGGCAGCACCCTCGGCAGCGGCCTCCGGCGCCGTGGCCTTCGCCTCCGCCGTCTCGTCGGTCTTCTCGACGGCCTTGTCGGCGGTCTTCTCGTCGGTCTTCGTGATGTCCATGCGGCGCACGCTAGGTGGCGCACATGAGAACGGCCTTAAGAAAGCTCGGCCTTGGCCGCGCGCCACTCGGGCGCGAGGACGGCCCAGACCTCGGTGTCGGAGCGGGTGCCGCGGTGCGGGTAGTTCTCCCGCAGCACGCCCTCGCGCGTCATGCCGAGGCGGCGGGCGACGGCGGTGCTCGGCAGGTTCTTCGACGAGGCGTGCCATTCGACGCGGTGGATGCCGCGCTCCTCGATCGCCCAGTCGATGATGACGCGGCAGGCCCGGGTGATCAGACCCTTGCCGACGGCGGCCTCCTCCAGCCAGCAGCCCGCCTCCGCGGTCCCGTACGTCACGTCCATGGTCCGGAAGAGGACGCCGCCGACGAGCGTGCCCCCGGTCCAGATGCCGTAGATGCGTCCGGTGTCGTTCGCGGCCTTGTCGGCGTACGAGCGGAGGAAGGAACGCGCGGAGTCGAGGTCGGCGACGAAGTCCGGGAGGGCGATGTGCTGCCCGATGAACTCGCGTCCCCGGTCCATGTGGGTCAGGAACTCCTCGGCCTGCCAGGGCTCCAGGGGCCGCAGCTCGGCACCGTCGTCACCCAGCGATATCGCGAACATCGGAAGTCTCCTCGACCATCGGAATCGTCACACGTTGTCCCGGGATCCTCGCACGCGCGTCGGCGGCCTCGCGGCACTCGGGCGGCTCGATGCTGATCCGCGGCAGCAGGCGGTCGAGCCACTTCGGCAGCCACCAGTTCGCCCCGCCGAGCATGTGCATGAGGGCGGGGACGAGGAGGGTGCGCAGCACGAAGGCGTCGAGCGCGACGGCCGCCGCGAGGGCGATGCCGAACATCGCGATGACCCGGTCGCCGGAGAGGACGAAGGCGAGGAAGACCGCGATCATGATGACGGCCGCGGAGTTGATCACGCGGCTGGTCTCGGCCAGGCCGACCCGGACCGCCCGCCGGTTGTCGCCGGTCTCCAGCCACTCCTCGTACATCCGGCTGACCAGGAAGACCTGGTAGTCCATGGAGAGCCCGAAGAGGACCGAGACCATGATCACGGGGAGGAAGGGTTCGATCGGTCCGGCGCTGCCGAGACCGAGGAGCTCGCTCCCCCAGCCCCACTGGAAGATCGCCACGACGACGCCGAAGGCGCCGGCGACGGCCGCCACGTTCATGGCGGCGGCCTTGAGCGGGATGCCGATCGAGCGGAAGGCGAGCAGGAGCAGCAGGCAGCCGAGGGCGATGACGACGCCGACGAAGAGCGGCAGCTTGCCGATGATGATCTCGGCGAAGTCGTCGTACGAGGCGGTGACGCCGCCGACGTGGACGTCGAGGGAGGTACCGGTCTCGGCCTTCGGGAGGACGTCCGTGCGGAGCCGGTCGACGAGCTCGCTGGTGGCCTTGGACTGGGGCGAGGACTCGGGGACGACGGTGAGGAAGGCGGTGTCGCCCGAGCTGTTGTAGCTGACCGGGGAGACGGACGCGACCCCGCGGGTGGCGGAGAGCGCGGCCGGCAGCTGGTCGAGGGCGACCCGGTCGTCGGCGCCGTCCAGCCCGGCGACGAGGGTGAGGGGCCCGTTGACGCCCGGCCCGAAGCCCTCGGCGATGAGGTCGTACGCCTGCCGGGTGGTCGCGGTGGCCGGCCCGTTGCCCTGGTCGGAGGTGCCGAGGTGGAGCGAGAGCGTGGGCAGCGCGAGGACGCCCATGACGACGGCGGCGACGAGCCCGAGGAGCTTGGGGTGCCGCTCGACGAAGGCGGACCAGCGGGCGGCGAAGCCGGTGGGGAGCTCGGGCTGCGGTCCGTGCTCGGCGAGCGTCCGGCGCTCGCGCCGGGACAGCGCGCGCATGCCGATGAGCGAGAGCAGCGCCGGCAGGAGGGTGACCGAGGCCGCCACCGTGAGGACGACGGTGAGGGAGGCGGCGATGGCGACGCCGTTGAGGAAGCTGAGCCGCAGGATCAGCATGCCGAGGAGCGCGATGCAGACGGTGGCCCCGGCGAAGACGACGGCCCGGCCGGTGGTGGCGACGGCCGTCTCGGCGGCCTCGGCGACGGAGAGCCCGCGTTTCAGGCCTCTGCGGTGCCGGGTGACGATGAAGAGGGCGTAGTCGATGCCGACGCCCAGGCCGACGAGCATGCCCAGCATGGGCGCGAAGTCGGCGACGGTCATCAGATGGCCGAGCAGGACGATGCCGGAGTACGCGATGCCGACGCTGACCAGCGCGGTCGCGATGGGGAGCACGGAGGCGGCGAGGGAGCCGAAGGCGAGGAAGAGGACGACGGCCGCGACGGCGACGCCGACGACCTCGGCGATGTGGCCGCCGGGGGCCTCGGTGAGGGCGACGGCGCTGCCGCCGAGCTCGACGGCGAGGGTGTCGTCCGCCGCGGCCTTCGCCGTGTCGACGAGGGCGCGGGCCTGCGCCTCGGGGATGTCGTCGGCCTGCTCGCGGAAGGTGACGGTGGCGTAGGCGGTGTGTCCGTCCTCGCTGACCTGGCCCTGGGTGTCGCCGTAGGGCGAGGTGACGGCGGCGATGCCGGGCAGCTCGGCGACCTCGTCGAGCATCGCGGTCATGCGCCGTTCGACGGCGTCGGCGCGGACGCTGCCCTTGTCGGTGTGCCAGACGATGGTGTCGCTGTCGCCGCCGAGGCCGTGGAAGCCGCGGTCGAGGAGGGCGGTGGCCCGGCCCGATTCGGTGCCGGGGACCTCGTAGTCGTTGGAGTAAGCGCTGCCGGCGAGGATCGCGCCGGTGCCGACTCCGCCGAGGGCGAGGAGCCAGAGGAGAACGACGACGAGACGGTGCCGAATGCACCATCGTGCGATGGCTGCCAAAGGACGTGCTCCCTGGGTGGTTCGTGGATCTTGCACGGGAGCGGCCCGAGAAGAACGCATGACCTAATTGCGCCCACTCTTGCAGCCAAACCTGATCGTTTGCCCCTTTCGTGTCGATGCTCACAGCCGTGTGCGGAGGTTCGGGACCGAGGTCCCGGACCCCCGCTCACGCAGTGCCATCACCCGGAGACGGTGGGGTCAGCCGGAGACGCTGGGGCGTCCGTTCTCGATGTGGCCCATGAGGCGGCGGCGGAAGCCACCGGGCGCGGTGACCTCGACGTCGTACCAGCCGTGCGCGTCGGCGGCCGAGTGCACGACCGTACGGGTCTTCCCGGGCTTCACGGTGACCGTGCGGGTCCAGTCGGCGAGGTCGTGCTCGTCGACGTATCCGAGCGGCCTGATGGTGAAGGCGAGCGGGGCCGTGCCCGTGTTCCGTACGGTGAGGTGCAGGTCACGGTCGTGATGATCGATACGGGAGGCCAGCTCGACGCCGCCCGCCGCGGGGCCCTCGAACTCGCGGCGGAAGCCGTTCGGGCCGGTGATCGTGAAGCGGTAATGATCACCCGTAACGGGGACGGTCCACTCCCCCGTCCCCCTGACGTCCCGGTGCTGCGGGACGGCGAACTCGCCCGCGTACGGGTAGAGGGCGAAGTGCGCGCTCGCCCTGCCGGTGTTGCGCAGGGCGACGGTCACGGCCCCGGTCGAGACGGTCGCGGAGGCGTCCGGCTGGTACGGCAGGGGGCGGGCCGGGCGGGTGCCGGGCTCCTGGACGGGCATCTGCTGGACGGCCGGGGGCTGGGGCCGCCAGCGGCCGGTGAACGGCGGGATCGGGCCGGGCTGCTCGACGGGCGGCTGCCGGCGGCCCCGCTTGAAGTCGAAGGCGGAGGTCAGGTCGCCGGTGACGGCCCGGCGCCAGGGCGTGATGTTGGGCTCGGCGATCCCGGTCAGCTTCTCCAGGAAGCGGATCACGGAGGTGTGGTCGAAGGTCTCGGAGCAGACGTAGCCGCCGACCGACCAGGGGGAGACGACGAGCAGCGGGACGCGGATGCCGAGGCCGGTGGGCTGGCCCTTCCAGCGCTCGTCCGTGTTCTCGGCCGGCGGGACCGGCGGCGGCACGTGGTCGAAGAAGCCGTCGTTCTCGTCGTAGTTGATCAGGACCACGGTGTGGCGCCAGACGTCCGGGTGCGAGCCGAGGGCGTCGAGCACCTTGTAGACCAGGCCGGCGGAGGCGATCGGCGAGGAGGAGCCGGGGTGCTCGGAGTCGATCGCGGAGGGCACGAGGTAGGAGACCTCGGGGAGCGTGCCGGCGGCGACGTCGGCGCGGAAGGCGTCGGCGAGGGTGCCGCTCTCGACGCGGCGCAGTCCGCGCTCGAAGAGGGAGCGCTCGGCCTCGGTGAGGCCGGCGACGCCCTCTTCCAGGAGGCCGAGGAGGCGGGTCCGCTCGGCTGTGTCCTCGGTGTCGCGGACGGCGGCGTAGAAGGACTCCATGAAGGTGTGCCCGCCGGTCCCGGCGAGCGCCTTCCGGGCGATCTTCTTGAAGGTGGTGAAGAACTCGATGTTGTTGTCGGTGAAGTTCTCCCACTCCGTGTACGTCTTCCAGCTCCGCCCGGCGGCTTCGAGCCGCTCGGCGTAGGTGGACCAGCCGTAGCCGGGGTGGGTGCCCTCCGCGTACGCGGCGTTGGTGACGGCCCGGTTGCCGTCGGCCTCGAAGCCGGTCCAGCCGGACCAGAGGTGGTTGCGGTTGGGGCTCGTCGAGGTGTGGATGGACGAGTGGTAGGCGTCGCAGACGGTGAAGGTGTCGGCGAGCTCGTAGTGCAGGGGGATGTCCTGCCGGTCGTAGTACGCCATGGTGGCGGCGGTCTTGGCCGAGACCCAGCCGTCCATCCAGCCGCCGCGCCAGGCCTTGCCGCCGCCGCTCCAGGAGTGGTCGAGGTCGCCGATGTACTGGAGGTCCTTCTGCTGCGTCTCGGCGGCGCCGCGGATCGGGAAGGGCAGCACGGTCCGGCCGAGCGCGGCGGGCTGCTCGAACACCGGCTTGCCGGAGGGCAGCTCGATGGCGTTGCGGTCGGAGAATCCGCGGACGCCGCGCAGCGTCCCGAAGTAGTGGTCGAAGGAACGGTTCTCCTGCATGAGGATCACCACGTGCCGCACCGCCCCCAGCCCGCCGGCCGGCGGCTCCGCGGCCATCGCGGCCTGGAGGGACGGCGGCAGCAGCGAACCGGCCGCGGCGACACCGAGGGCGCCGCCGCCGAGCGCGAGGAGCCTTCTGCGGGACAGCTCGGGTGACTTCTCGGATGACAAGACCGACCTCCAGTCGACGGCCAATGGTTCGCCTTCGAGCCATTGGTTGGTACGTCGGGGACGGTAATCAGCCGGGGTGACGCCGAGAAGACCCGACGGGGGCGCGACGGTGAACGTCCAAGAGAACGGAACGGGAGTCCAAGCGCTTTCCGGCCACGAACGCCCGCCACCACTCCCCTCGTACGACCGCGCGTCAGGTCCCGCTCGGGATCACGCAGTGGCCGGGGCCGCTCGGGAGGACCCGCTTCTCGTCGTACAGGTCGGCCTGGGCGACGCGGGTGCCCTCGGCCGCCTGGCCCGCCTTCCACCGGCCCTCGGCGAAGAGAGGGTGGAGGTATCCGTCCTTCGGCGCCGAGCAGTCGTGGTTGGCGACCTCGCTCGCGTAGGCGCCCAGGACGAGCTTCCCGTCTTTCGACGTGACCGTGAACTGCCGCCGTACGGCGATCCGTGCCACCTCGGGGACGCCGGGGATCACGTCATGGCCTTCCTCGGCCCGCACCAGCGGGTAGACGAACGCGTAGTCGACGTGCACCGCCAGCTCCCCCGCCGCCGAGACCTGGTAGGTCATCGCGCCCCGTACCCGGACGCCGCTCTCGTCCGGGTACACCTCCTCGGGGTCGAAGCGGGTGACCATGTCCCTCCGTACGGCGTCGTCGGCTCCGCGCGGATCGAGCAGGGCGAGCGCCGCCGTGGGCTCGGCGCCGGCCAGGGTGTCCTCCGAGAGGTTGGTCTCGACGAGCAGGGTCTTCACGTCGTCGAGCACGGCGGTGATCTCCTTCGCGGTGAGCCCGTCGGGCGCCACGGGCACGGGGACGTAGATCGCGTCGGCCCCTGCCGCCCAGCCGGACGCGGGCGAGTTCCGGAACGGCATGTCTTCCGTGTACGGCCATTCCAGTGGCCAGATCTCCTCGCGGAGCGTCTGCGCGCTGTACGGCTGGTACGGCGGCCGCTCCCCCGTCACGTCGCTCAGCCAGAACCCGAACCCGCCGAGCAGCAGCACCCCGGCACCGGCCGCAAGGACGATCTTGAGCCGTCGCATCGCCCGGTCGCGCCGCAACGCCTCCTCAAGTCCCGGATCGCTCGCCTGCGCGCGCAGCCGAGCGACGTAATCCGTGGGTTCCACCGACATTTCTTGTTCCCTCCCCTGCTCCGCCAGGGTCGACGGAGCGGGACGGAGCTTCTCACGCGGCATCGCGGGCCGTCATCGCGAATTCCCCTTGCTGAACGTCCAGGGCGACGACGCGCCGCCCGACGCCTTCCGCCGGGCCTCGGCGCCGTCTCCGGAGGCGCCGCGCTCGTCGGCAAGGTAGGTGTCCCGGAGGCGGTCCACGGGCCGCTCGCACTCCTGGCCGGACAGGCCCGGGTCTCCGCCCGCCGCGTCGGCGAACTCGCACCAGACGATCTTGCCGGGGTTGCGCGCGCCCACGCCCCAGCGGTCGGCGAGGGTGTCGACGAGGAGGAGGCCCCTGCCTGACTCGCCGGAGGGTTCGCGGACGGCCGGGGTGCCGTCGGCGCTGTCGTGGACCTCGATACGGAGGGGGCCGGGGCGCTCCAGGTAGAGGTGGAGGCGGTAGCCGCGGCCGGGCGGGGCGCCTACGAACTCCAGGAAGAAGGTCCCCTCATGGGAAGTGGTCGGCGCCCTGGTGGCGCTTTACCGGAAACAAGCGGGCCTTACCCAGCCCCAGTTGGCCACGCAGGCGTGCGTGGCGCTGGAGACGCTGGGCTCGATCGAGCAGGGGCGGCGGGCGCTGCGGCTCGGGCTCGCGGGTGAGCTGGACGGCATCCTGAACACCGGCGGCGCGCTGGCGGTGGCGGTCGGGAAGGCGCCGAAGAAGGAGCGATACCCGGCGTTCGTCCAGGAGTTCATCGAGCTGGAGGCGCAGGCGCTCAGTATCTGCTCGTACGAGAACGGGGTCGTCCCGGGTCTGCTCCAGACCCCCGAATACGCCCGCGCGGTCTTCGGCTGCCTGTATCCGCCGATGACTCCGCAGGAAGCGGAGGACCGAATGCTCGACCGCCTCGACCGTCAGCGCATCTTCGAGCAGACCCCATGGCCCCCGATGATGTCCTTCCTGCTGGACGATTCCATCCTGGAGAAAACGATCGGCGGACGCGAAGTCCTGCGGGGACAGATCCTCCATCTGCGCGAGATCGCCGAACTCCCCTTCCTCGGGCTCCAGATCATCCCGAAGATGCGGACGACACACGCGGGGCTCGACGGGCTCATGGTGCTCCTCGAAACGCCCGCCCACGAACACGTCGCCTACATCGAGGGGCAGCGGGTGAGCTTCCTCATCGACGACCCCGACGAGGTCGGCATCCTCCAGGCCAAGTAGGGAATGTTGCGGTCACAGGCCCTGACGCCCGAGGACACCATGGGCCTGCTGGAACGTCTGGCAGGAGTGACATGAGCGCAGCAGCACTTTCGTGGTTCAAGTCCAGCTACAGCAGCGACGAGGGCGGTGCCTGCGTCGAGGTGGCCGCCCACCCCGCCACCGTGCACGTCCGGGACTCCAAGCTCGGCGGGACCAGCCCCGTCTTCACCGCCTCCCCCGACACCTGGGACGCCTTCGTCGCCCGGGCTGCACGCTAAGCGCACAGGCAGACGTTGCGGCCCTCAAGGAGGGCGCGGCCCAGCTTGGTGACGGTGTGCAGGGTCGCGTTGCGGTGGCGGTGGCTGGAGACCAAGGCCGCCTCCCGCAGGGCCGCGACGTGGCGGCTGGCGTTGGGTGCGGTGGTGCCCGCGCGGCGGGCGAGCTGGCCCGTCGTCGCGATGCCGTCCGCCAGCGCGAACAGCAGGACGGCCCGCGTCGGGCCGATCAGCGCCGCGAGCGCCCCTCTGTCCGCCGGCCCCACCTCCGGAGTGGCCCAGTGGGGCTCGTGTTCGATCGGGTGGACGAGGACCGGCGGCAGGGCCGGGTCGGCGAACGTCGTCGGGGCGTAGCGGCAGAAGAACGACGGCTGGAGCAGCAGGCCACGGCCGCCCAGGTGAAGATCCTGGTCGACGGGGAACGCGAGCCGGAGCACCGGATACTCCCAGTGCGCCGACGGATGGAGCGTGCTGAGGACCGCGTCCCAGCCTCCCTCCGCGAGCACCGCCGAGCGGCGCGTCCGGTCGCGGCTCACCTGCACCCAGATCCGCTCCCAGAACGGATCGAGCACGGCGTCGACGTACGCCTGCGCGGCGTCGGCCACCCGGCCCATCCCCGCCGGCTCCCCCGCCACCAGCTCCCGATGCCAGGCCGGCAGCCGCCGCTTGGGGTTCTGGATGCCGAACTCCCGTAAATCTTTCGTCACTTGATGCAGGGGTGTGGAGCGCAGCGCCTCCAGATGGGCGGCGAGGCCCCCGCCGACCGCCGGAGTCAGGAAGTCGGCCGAGTACCCGACGGGCGGCGCGAGTGCCGTCAACAGCCTTGTGGTGGCGGGCACTCGGGGCAGCGACTCGCGGAGCCATGGGCCCAGGAGCATGCCCGAGTCCCGTCTTCGCAGCCGGTGCAGGCTCATGAGCATCTCCCACATCGGGTCGGGTCCGGTCGCGATCCGGATCCGTGCGAGATCTTCCCCCGTGAAGTGAATTCGCAGCATCTCAACCCCTCCCACCAGGGCAATTACGTTCCAGCGCACAGACGTTCACGGAACTCCCCCGGTACTCGCAGACTCTGATCTGTCCGATTCCCGATCAGCACCCTTCAGCAACAGGACGGTGGATCGTAAAATGCCTGAGCCCCTGACGAAGAGGCGTTGCGGCGGGCGTGTCGCGTCGCGCAAGCTCGTTCGCGCACTCGCCGCCGGGATGGTTCTCGCCGTGTGCGCCGGGTGTTCGGGCACGAGTACGGGCAGGGGTTCGGCCACGGGCCGGACGCCGGTGCCCGCCGCGGCAGGGAAGCCGGCGACGGTCGCGGACCCCGCCGAGCTGACCGCGCTGCACCGGCTGCCGCCCGTGACCGGCCTGCTCTTCACCCCGCAGTCGCGTGCCGTCGGGGCACAGCAGAAGATCAGCATCGCCTGCATGGCCGAACGGGGCTACCGATACGCCCCCGTCCCCCCGCCCGAGAACCCGGGGGCCGACGAGCGCCCGCAGTCCTTCGGTCTCGAGTCCACGACTCCGCCGCGCCCGGCCACCCCTTCGGTGCCCCCCGAGGCGCCGCCCAAGCCCGGCAGCCCGGAGGCCTCCGACGCGTACGCGCGGGCTCTCTTCGGCGACGAGGCCAAGCGGGTCACCGTCATGGGCGCGCGACTGAGCGTCTCGCGGCCTGGCAACGGCTGCCTCGCCGAGGCGGAGACGCGCCTGCTCGGCGAGGGCCGGCTGCGCTGGCTCCAGGTGCGGATCCTGCTCTTCGAGGCCCAGGAGCAGACGCGCCAGGACGTGGAGAAGGACCCCGCGTTCCGTACGGCGACCACGCGCTGGCGGGAGTGCATGGACCGGGCGAAGGTCAAGGCCGAGGATCCCGTACAGGTGGAGCGATCGCTGCGTTCGGATGCTGACCGGCGGAGCAGTCCCGTCGCCGCGGCGGATCTGCGCTGCAAGGCGGAGACCCGATACCTGACCACGGCGTACCAGCGGCTCGCCGCCGTCCAGCAGCGCTGGCTGGACGAGCACCCCGACATCGGCCGGGACTGGAAGAAGCTGTCGGCCCGCCAGGACACGGCGGCCGACGAGGTCCTCGCCACCACAGTCTTCCGCCCCTGACTCCAGGTGCGGATGTTCTCCGACAGTGACACGAAAGCGAGATTGGCATGTCCATGCTTAATGTGAAGTCCGGGCTCCGCAGGAAGGTCGCGGCCGTCGCCGGCGCCACCGCGCTCCTCGTGGGCGGCGGCATCGCGACCGCGTCGACCGCGTCGGCCGGTCCCAACTGCCCCTCGGGCTACCACTGCCTCTTCGAGGGCAGCATCGGGACCCCCGTGCACAACTACTTCAACAGTGACGCCGACTTCAGGGACGACGCGTTCTACCCCAGCGGGGCCCTGGTGAACGACAACTCGTGGTCGGCCAGCAACTCCAGCAACGGCGGCTACGAGAGCCACTACTACAAGGACCCCGGCTACCAGAACTTCAACTTCTGCGTGAACCCGGGCAGCTACGTGACCCACGACCGACTGGAGGACGACGGCTACAACGGCAACGGCGTCGGCCAGCGAGACGAGTCCAGCTCCCTGCTGGTCCGGGGGACGACCTCGGTCTCCTGTTTCTGATCGCCACACCCGCACGAAAGGCGGCCCCGCACCGGAACTCCGGTGCGGGGCCGCCCCCTGTACGCGTACGAGAAGAGGATCAGCCCTCGCTGACGCCCAGCTTCTCCAGGATCAGGTCCTTGACCTTCGCCGCGTCCGCCTGGCCGCGGGTGGCCTTCATGACCGCACCCACGAGGGCGCCGACCGCCGCGACCTTGCCGCCGCGGATCTTGTCCGCGATGGCCGCGTTGCCCGCGATGGCCTCGTCGACCGCCGTGCCGAGCGCGCCGTCGTCGGAGACGACCTTCAGACCGCGCTTCTCGACGACCTCGTCCGGGGTGCCCTCGCCGGCGAGGACGCCCTCGATGACCTGACGGGCCAGCTTGTCGTTCAGATCGCCGGCGGCGACCAGGGCGGAGACCCGGGCCACGTCCGACGGGGTGATCGCCAGCTCCTCGAGGGAGACGCCCTGCTCGTTGGCGTTGCGGGCGAGCTCGCCCATCCACCACTTGCGGGCCGAGGCCGCGTCCGCGCCCGCCTCGATCGTGGCGACGATCGAGTCGACCGCGCCCGCGTTGAGGATGGACTGCATGTCCAGCTCGGACACGCCCCACTCCTCGCGCAGCCGGTTGCGGCGCACGCGCGGCAGCTCGGGCAGGCCGCCCCGCAGCTCCTCGACCCACGCGCGGGCCGGGGCGACGGGGACGAGGTCGGGCTCCGGGAAGTACCGGTAGTCCTCGGCGTTGTCCTTGATGCGGCCGGAGGTCGTGGAGCCGTCGTCCTCGTGGAAGTGACGGGTCTCCTGGATGATCGTGCCACCGGAGGTGAGCACGGCCGCGTGGCGCTGGATCTCGAAGCGCGCCGCACGCTCCACCGAACGGAGCGAGTTGACGTTCTTCGTCTCCGAGCGGGTGCCGAACTTCTTGGTGCCGTTCGGGCGCAGCGACAGGTTCACGTCGCAGCGCATCTGGCCCTTGTCCATGCGCGCCTCGGAGACACCGAGGGCGCGGATCAGCTCGCGCAGCTCGGCGACGTACGCCTTGGCGACCTCGGGGGCCCGCTCGCCCGCGCCCTCGATCGGCTTGGTGACGATCTCGATGAGCGGGATGCCGGCCCGGTTGTAGTCGAGCAGGGAGTGGGACGCGCCGTGGATACGGCCGGTGGCGCCGCCCACGTGCAGCGACTTGCCGGTGTCCTCCTCCATGTGGGCGCGCTCGATCTCCACGCGGAAGATCTCGCCGTCCTCCAGCTGGACGTCCAGGTAGCCGTTGAAGGCGATCGGCTCGTCGTACTGGGAGGTCTGGAAGTTCTTCGGCATGTCCGGATAGAAGTAGTTCTTCCGGGCGAAGCGGCACCACTCGGCGATCTCGCAGTTCAGCGCGAGACCGATCTTGATGGCGGACTCGACGCCGATCGCGTTGACGACCGGCAGCGAGCCGGGCAGGCCGAGGCAGGTCGGGCACGTCTGCGAGTTCGGCTCCGCGCCCAGCTCGGTCGAGCAGCCGCAGAACATCTTCGTCTTGGTGCCGAGCTCGACATGGACCTCCAGGCCCATGACGGGGTCGAACGCCGCGAGGGCCGCGTCGTACGACAGCAGTTCAGTGACAGTCACGGTGAGACTTTCCCTCTCAGCCCAGCAGGACGTCGTCGTCGCCCAGGCGCTTGAGCTCCCGGTAGAGGATCGCCAGGCCGGTAACGATGGCGGCGGCGGACACGGCGGAGTCGATCAGCCGCAGCATGTCGTTGTCGTTGCGGGCCAGCTTGGCCTGCTTCGCGACGCTGATGGCACCGAACGCGGTGGTCGCCAGCGAGACGTAGACGCCGGTCTTGGACTTCTTGAAGTTCTTGGCCTTCTTTGCCATGGCACTCACAGCGACGGAGCCTCCTCAAGCAGCGGATGCCCCCACTTTTCCACGAACGCGGCCTCGACGGCGGCGCCGACCTTGTACAGCCGGTCGTCCTTGAGCGCGGGAGCGATGATCTGCAGGCCGACCGGCAGCCCGTCCTCGGGCGCGAGGCCGCAGGGCAGGGACATCGCGGCGTTGCCGGCCAGGTTGGTCGGGATGGTGCACAGGTCCGCGAGGTACATCGCCATCGGGTCGTCGGCGCGCTCGCCGATCGGGAAGGCGGTGGTGGGGGTCGTCGGGGAGACGATCACGTCCACCTCCTCGAAGGCCTTCTCGAACTCGCGGGTGATGAGGGTCCGGACCTTCTGGGCCGAGCCGTAGTACGCGTCGTAGTAGCCGGAGCTCAGCGCGTACGTACCGAGGATGATGCGGCGCTTGACCTCGTCGCCGAAGCCGGCCTCACGGGTGAGGGCGGTGACGTCCTCGGCCGAACGGGTGCCGTCGTCGCCGACCCGCAGGCCGTAGCGCATGGCGTCGAAGCGGGCCAGGTTCGAGGAGCACTCGGACGGCGCGATCAGGTAGTACGCCGAGAGGGCGAGGTCGAAGGTCGGGCAGTCCAGCTCGACGATCTCGGCGCCCAGCGACTTGAGCAGCTCGACGGACTCGTCGAAGCGCTGCACGACACCGGCCTGGTAGCCCTCGCCGCGGAACTGCTTGACGACACCGACGCGCATGCCGGCGACCGAGCCGTTCCGCGCGGCCTCGACGACCGGCGGGACCGGGGCGTCGATGGAGGTCGAGTCGAGCGGGTCGTGCCCGGCGATCGCCTCGTGCAGGAGGGCCGCGTCCAGGACCGTACGGGCGCAGGGGCCGCCCTGGTCGAGGGAGGAGGAGAAGGCCACCATGCCGTAGCGGGAGACCGCGCCGTACGTCGGCTTGACGCCGACGGTGCCGGTGACGGCGGCGGGCTGGCGGATCGAGCCGCCGGTGTCCGTGCCGATGGCGAGCGGGGCCTCGTACGCGGCGAGGGCGGCCGAGGAGCCACCGCCGGAGCCGCCGGGGATCCGGGTCAGGTCCCAGGGGTTGCCGGTCGGGCCGTAGGCGCTGTTCTCCGTGGAGGAGCCCATCGCGAACTCGTCCATGTTGGTCTTGCCGAGGATGACGACGTCGGCGGCCTTGAGGTTCTTGACCAGGGTCGCGTCGTACGGCGGGATCCAGCCCTCGAGCATCTTCGAACCGACGGTCGTCGGAATGCCGACCGTGGTGAAGATGTCCTTGAGCGCGAGCGGGACGCCGGCGAGCGGGCCGAGCTTCTCGCCGCGGGCACGCTTCTCGTCGACGGCGCGCGCCTGCGCGAGGGCGCCCTCGCGGTCGACGTGCAGGAAGGCGTGGACCTTCTCGTCGACGGCCTCGATACGGGCGAGGTGGGCCTCGGTGACCTCGACGGCGGTGAGCTCGCCCGCGGCGATCTTCCCGGCGATCTCGGCGGCCGTGAGCTTGATGATGATGTTGTCCGTCATGACGTGTTAGTCCTCCCCCAGGATCTGCGGCACCTTGAAACGCTGCTGCTCCTGGGCCGGGGCGCCGGAGAGCGCCTGCTCGGGGGTGAGCGACGGACGGACCTCGTCCGCGCGCATGACATTGGTCAGCGGCAGCGGGTGGGAGGTCGGCGGTACGTCTTGGTCGGCGACCTCGGAGACGCGGGCGACCGCGCCGATGATGTCGTCGAGCTGGCCGGCGAAGTGATCGAGTTCTTCGCCCTTCAGCTCCAGACGCGCCAGCCGTGCGAGGTGGGCGACCTCCTCGCGCGTGATGCCAGGCATGCGGATCCTCACGGGGTGAGCTTGATGGTGTCGGCCCATCCTAGGGGGCCGGTGCCGCTCCCCGTGAAACGGTCGCCCCGGGGCGTGACGGCGTCTACTGCACGACCTGGCCCGAGGGCCGCCCGAGGTCGACCTCGGCCGCGAGGTCGGCGGCGATGTCGACGGGGCGGCGCCAGCCGTGCTCGCCGCGGGCCAGGAGCCAGGCGGTCGCCTCGGCGGGCGGCATCGCGGCGGCGACCAGCCAGCCCTGGACGGCGTCGCAGCCCAGGTCGCGCAGGCGCTCCCAGGTCTCGTCGTCCTCCACTCCCTCGGCGACGACGAGGAGGCCGAGCGAGTGGGCGAGGTCGAGGGTGCAGCGGACGATCTCGGCGTCCTCGGTGTCGACGGCGAGCCGGGCGACGAAGGAGCGGTCGATCTTCAGTTCGCTGACGGGCAGCCGGCGCAGGTGGACGAGCGAGGAGTAGCCGGTGCCGAAGTCGTCGAGGGACATCTTGACGCCGTGGCCGGTGAGGCCGTTCAGCGTGTCGGCGGCGCGCTGCGGGTCCTCCAGGAGCACGTGCTCCGTTATCTCCAGCTGGAGCGCGCCGGCCGGGACGCCGTGGCGGGCGAGGCGGGCGGCGACGGCTCCCGCGAAGCCGGGGGTGTGGACGTCGCGCGGCGAGACGTTCACGGCGACCGGGACGTTGAGGCCCTGCGCGCGCCAGCGGGCGACCTGCGCGAGGGCGGTCTCCAGGACGTACTCGGTGAGGTGGGGCATCAGGCCGGAGGACTCCGCGATGGCGATGAACTCGTCCGGCGGAACCTTCCCTCGCTCCGGGTGGACCCAGCGGACGAGCGCCTCCAGGCCCGCGACCTGGCCGTCGAAGCGGACCTTGGGCTGGTAGTGGAGTTCGACCTCGCCCGCGTCGAGGGCGCGGCGCAGGTCGCCGAGGAGGCCGAGCCGGTCGGGGGTGTTGGAGTCGCGCTTGGACTCGTAGACCTCGACGCCCGTGCGGTCCCGCTTGGCCTGGTACATGGCGACGTCGGCGCGGCGCAGCAGGCCCTCGGCGTCGAGGGCGTGGTCGGGGAAGACGGCGACGCCGGCGCTGGCCTCCAGGACGAGGGTGAGTCCGTCGAGGTCGAGCGGGGAGGAGAGCTCGGCGACGAGGTGGCGGGCGACGCGCTGCGCGCTGGTGGTGGAGTCGGCGGTGGGCAGCAGGACGGCGAACTCGTCGCCGCCGAGCCGGGCGGCCTCGGCGCCGCGGGGCAGGGCGAGGCGGAGCCGCTCGGCGATCTGGAGGAGCAGCCGGTCGCCCGCGAGGTGTCCGAGGGTGTCGTTGACCGAGCGGAAGCGGTCGAGGTCGATGAGGACGAGGGCGGCGCGGGCGCCTTCGCCTTCGGCCTCTTCCAGGGCCGTCCAGGCCCGCTCCAGGAGCCACTGGCGGTTGGGGAGCCCGGTCAGCGGGTCGCGCAGCTGTTCCTCGGCGCGGGCCCGGGCGATCCAGAGGGTGGAGTCGAGGGCGATGAGGGGGACGGCGAAGAGGGGCAGGAGGACGGGCCGGGTGGCGGCGACGACGCAGATGAGCGGGGCGATGCCGAGCAGGGCGACGGCGACGAGCCCCTGCCGGAGGAGGGCGGTGCGGGCGATGGTGGGCAGTCCGCGGCCCTGGGGCGCGAGCGTGTACCACAGCAGGATCCGGGTCACCACGAGATAGGCGGCCGCGGCGAGGACGACTTCCGGGACGTCCCCGATCGTCCAATCGAGGGGCTGCCAGGGCTCCTCGACGGTCGGTACGTCTCCGAAGAGGGCGAGCACGAGGGCGGCGGCGCCGACCCCGAGGACGTCGGCGGCGCCGTGCAGCAGGCCCTGTCGCCAGCGGTGCCGGCGGGCGGCGCCGACGAGGGCGACGACGGTCAGCGAGACGAGTCCGGCGGGCACCCAGCCGTACAGCAGGAGGACGGCGAGGGTGAGGGCGGCGCCGGAGCCCGTGCCGCCCCACCAGCGGTCGCGGCCGAGCGCGACCAGGTGGCCGACGATGAGGCCGGTGAGGACGGCGAGGGACCAGCCGGTGCCTCCGCCGGGGAAGAGGCCGTGTCCGGTGCTCAGGGCCCGCTGGAGGCCGGCGACGAGCACGACGGCGGCGATGCCCACCACGGCTGCGGGCAGCCGGGAGGTCGGACCCGTGGGGACCACACGGCCATACGGCCGTGGGGCCGGGGCGGCGCTCTCGGTCGGTTCCATTCCCGTCCCTCTCACAGGCGGCGGTGCCGTCGGTGTGCGATGGGCCGCGCTCGCGCGGCCGTCCGTCGTCCGGCCGTCCGCCATGCGGCCGCCACCGGGCGGCCGTTCCTCATGCCACTGGGCCGTTCGTCCTGGCGCGCACGACCGGCAGCCCTCGCGCGGACGTGCGGGACAGGACGCACGGTCACCACAGTAGGCCGCCGAGGGCTCCGACGGGCAGCGCTCTCCCTCTCTTGCCCGAATGCGACCCGGCCACCCGTAACGATCTGGTATGCGCCGAACGGGTGACCTTCCCAGGGGCCGGCAGAGGCTATTCGGCGACCGGCACCGCGGCCTCGCGAGCGGCTTCGGGACCTTGTTCGAGCAGGACGGAGAAGCCTTCCTCGTCGAGAACCGGAACCTTCAGCTGCATCGCCTTGTCGTACTTCGAACCAGGGTTTTCGCCCACCACCACGAAGGCCGTCTTCTTCGAAACGGAACCGGTGACCTTCGCTCCGAGGGTCTGGAGGGACTCTTTTGCGCCATCCCTGGTGAACTTTTCCAGGGTGCCGGTCACGACGACCGTGAGACCTTCGAGCGGACGGGGCCCCACGTCCTCCCCGGCGCCCTCGTCCTCTAGGGAGACTCCGGCGGCGCGCCACTTGCGCACGATCTCGCGGTGCCATTCCTCGGCGAACCACTGCTTCACCGCGGTCGCGATGATCCCGCCGACGCCGTCGACGGCGGCCAGCTCCTCCTCGCTCGCCTGCTCGATCCGCTCCAGGGAGCGGAACTCACGGGCCAGCGCCTCGGCCGCGACCGGACCCACGTGCCGGATCGACAGGCCGTTGATGAAGCGGGCGAGCGGCCGCGTCCTGGCCGCCGCGATGTTCTCCAGCATCGCCAGGGCGTTCTTCTTCGGCTCGCCCTTCTGGTTGGCGAAGACCGTGACGATCTTCTCCTCGCCGGTCTTCGGGTCGCGCTTGGGCAGCCCGCTGTCCGGGTCGAGGACGTACGCCTTGATCGGGAGCAGCTGCTCGATGGTGAGGTCGAAGAGGTCGCCCTCGTCCCTGAGCGGCGACTCGGCCGGCTCCAGGGGGTTGGTCAGCGCCGCCGCGGCCACTGAGCCGAAGTTCTCGATGTCCAGGCACTGGCGGCCGGCCAGGAAGAAGAGCCGCTCGCGCAGCTGGGCCGGGCACGTGCGCGCGTTCGGGCAGCGGAGGTCGATGTCGCCCTCCTTCATCGCCTTCAGCGGCGTCCCGCACTCCGGGCACTCGGCGGGCATCACGAACTCCCGCTCGCTGCCGTCCCGCAGGTCGGCGACGGGCCCGAGGATCTCGGGGATCACGTCACCGGCCTTGCGCAGCACGACCGTGTCGCCGATCAGGACGCCCTTGGCCTTCACGACCTCCTGGTTGTGAAGGGTGGCGAACTCGACCTCGGAGCCGGCCACCGTCACCGGCTCCACCTGCGCGTACGGCGTGACGCGGCCGGTGCGGCCGACGCCGACCTTGATGTCGATCAGCTTGGTGTTGACCTCCTCCGGCGCGTACTTCCACGCGATGGCCCAGCGGGGGGCGCGCGCCGTGGAGCCGAGCCGGCCCTGGAGCGGGATCTCGTCGAGCTTGACGACGACCCCGTCGATCTCGTGCTCGACGGAGTGGCGGTTCTCGCCGAAGTACGCGATGAACTCCCGCACGCCGTCGAGCGAGTCGACCACCCTGTTGTGCCGGGCGGTCGGCAGGCCCCACTCGTGGAGCAGGGCGTACGTCTCCGACAGGCGGGAGATCTCGAAGCCCTCGCGGGCGCCGATGCCGTGCACCACCATGTGGAGCGGGCGCGAGGCGGTGACCTTGGGGTCCTTCTGGCGCAGCGAACCCGCCGCCGCGTTCCGCGGGTTGGCGAAGGGCTTGTCCCCCGCCTCCACCAGGCGGGCGTTGAGCCCCTCGAAGGCCTCCATCGGGAAGTAGACCTCGCCGCGGATCTCGACCAGGTCCGGGACGCGGTCGCCGTGCAGCCGGTTCGGGATGTCGGCGATCGTCCGCACGTTGGGCGTGATGTCCTCGCCCGTGCGGCCGTCGCCGCGGGTCGCGGCCCGGGTCAGCCGCCCGTGCTCGTACGTCAGGTTCACGGCGAGGCCGTCGACCTTGAGCTCGCACAGGTAGTGGTAGTCGGGGGTGCCGACGTCCCGCGCGATCCGCTCGGCCCAGGCGGCCAGTTCCTCGTCATCGAAGGCGTTGTCCAGCGAGAGCATGCGCTCCCGGTGCTCGACGGAGGTGAAGTCGGTCTCGTACTGTCCGGCGACCTTCTGGGTCGGCGAGTCCGGCGTCCGCAGCTCCGGGTACTCCTCCTCCAGCGCTTCCAGCGAGCGCAGGAGCTTGTCGAACTCGCCGTCGCTGATGACCGGCTGGTCCTTCACGTAGTACCGGAAGCGGTGCTCCTCGATCCGCTCCGCGAGCTCGGCGTGCTTCTCCCGTGCCTCGGCGGGCAGGGCCCCCTGTTCGACTGCCACCTTCGTCCGTCCTCCCGTGCCTCGAAACCCGGTCACTCTGGGTTGTCCGCGAGCGATCTCGCCGCCCGGGCGCAATGGGCGAGCGCCGCACGGGCATAGGCGGGCGAAGCGCCCGCGAGCCCGCACGTGGGAGTGACGACCACGGACTCCGCGAGAGTCCCCGGATTCAGCCCCAGCCTGCGCCACAGCGTCCTGACACCCATGACGCTACCGCCCGGGTCCGACAACGGGCCGTCGGTGGACGGCACCACACCGGCGAAGAGCTTCGTTCCGGCCTCCACGGCCTCGCCGATCGACTCCTCGTCACGTTCGGTGAGGAGCCCGAAGTCGAACGAGACGCCGGCGACGCCGGCCCTGCGCAGCAGCGCGAAGGGGACGTCGGGGGCGCAGGAGTGGACGACGACCGGACCGTCGTGGACCCCGGCGACCTCCCGCAGGGCGCTCTCCACGACCTGCCGGTCGACGGCCCGGTAGGTGCGGTAGCCGCTGGCGGTGCGGACGTGTCCGCCGAGGACGGCGGTGAGCGAGGGCTCGTCCAGCTGGAGGACGATCCGGGCCCCGGGGATCCGCTTGCCCAGCTCCGCGAGGTGGGTGCGGAGCCCTTCCGTGAGGGAGCCCACGAGGTCGCGGCAGGCGCCGGCGTCACGGAGGGCGGCTTCGCCGCCGCGCAGTTCCAGGGCCGCGGCGAGCGTCCACGGGCCGACGGCCTGGACCTTGAGCGGGCCCTCGTACCCCTGGGTGAACTCCTCCAGGGCGTCCAGGTCCTCGCCGAGCCAGGAGCGGGCGCGCTTGGTGTCGCGGCCGGGCCGGTCGCTGATCCGCCAGCCGCTCGGCTCGACGTGCGCGTACAGGTCGACGAGCATCCCGATGGTCCGGCCGATCATGTCGGCGCCGGGCCCGCGGGCGGGCAGCTCCGCCAGGAAGGGGAAGTCCTCGAAGGTGCCGGTGACCGTCTTGGCGGCCTCGCGGGCGTCGCCGCCGGGCAGGGACCCGACGCCGGTGGCGGGGCCGAAGGGGCTGGTGTCGCTCATGTCCACCGTCCTACCGTCCCGGACGGACGGTCAGGTCGTTGATCTCGGCGTCGCGCGGCAGGTCGATCGCGGTGAGGATCGCCGTCGCGACCGACTCGGGGTCGATCCACTTCGACGCGTCGTACTCCTTGCCCTCCTGCTGGTGCACCTTCGCCTGCATCGGGCTCGCGGTGCGGCCCGGGTAGACGGAGGTCACCCGCACGCCGTTGGCGTGCTCCTCGTGGCGCAGGGAGTCGGCGAGGGCCTTGAGGCCGTGCTTGGAGGCGGCGTACGCGCTCCACTCGGCGTGCGCGGCGAGCCCGGCGCCCGAGTTGACGAAGACGACGTGGCCCTGGGAGACCCGCAGCTGGGGCAGGAGGTGGCGGGTCAGCTCGGCCGGGGCGACCAGGTTGACGTTGAGCTGGTGGTGCCAGGTCTTCGGGGTGAGCTCCCCGACCGGCCCGAGGTCGACGACGCCCGCGATGTGCAGCAGGCTGTCGACCCGCTCCGGCATGGTCTGGTGCGAGAAGGCCCAGGAGAGCCGGTCCGGGTCGGCCAGGTCCCCGACGAGCGTCCGCGCGCCGGGGAACCGCGCCGCGAGCTCCTTGGCCCGTCCCGCGTCGCGCGCGTGCAGCACGAGTTCGTCCCCGCGCGCGTGGAGGCGGCGCGCGACGGCCGCGCCGATGCCGGAACCGGCTCCGGTGATCACATGTGTAGCCATGGGCACCATGCTCGCATCACTCGCCCCGGCGGGAGGCGCCGCTCTCCCCCGGGCCCTACCGCAGGCTCTCCTCCAGGTGCGCGAGGGCCGTCGGGCCGTCCTCCGCGAAGAAGACGAGGTCGGTGAGCGGGATCGGCAGGAAGCCCTCGTCCTCCATGCGGCGGAGCTGGGTCTTCAGGCCGTCGTAGAAGCCCGCCGTGTTGAGCAGGACCACCGGCTTGGTGTGCTTGCCGTGCTTCTTCAGCTCCAGGATCTCGGTGGCCTCGTCGAGGGTGCCGATGCCGCCGACCATGATCACGATCGCGTCGGACTTGGCGAGGAGGAGCGCCTTGCGCTCGGCCAGGTCCCGGGCGACGACCATCTCGTCCGTGTCCGGGCGGGCCTTGCCCTGGAGGAAGTCGACGGAGACGCCGACGAGCCGGCCGCCCGCCTCCTGGACGCCGTCGGCGACGACCTTCATCAGGCCCGTGTCGGAGCCGCCCCAGACGAGGGTGTGGCCGGCCTTGCCGAGGAGGCCGGCGAACTCGCGCGCCGGAGCCGTGTAGCGCTCGTCGAGGTCGGCGGCGGAGAGGAAGACGCAGATGTTCATGCGCTCCACCGTAGGCCCTGACCAGCGGCTTCAAAGATTCTTCGGGAAATCCCCTCGCGCGGCGATGAGTTCCGGTGACGGGCCGGGTCTGCACTGCCATGGACGAGGTGAAGACCACGCTGAGCACGGTCAGGGGACGGGTCACGTCACGGGACGGGACGACGATCGCGTACGAGCGGCACGGGGACGGACCGCCGCTGGTCCTGGTGAGCGGGGCGCTGTGCACGGCTGCGAGCGAGCGGCCGCTCGCCGGGCTCCTGGCCGGGCGCTTCTCGGTCGTGGCGTACGACCGGCGGGGGCGCGGCGCGAGCGGGGACACCGGGCCGTACGCGGTGGAGCGGGAGATCGAGGACCTGGCGGCGGTCGTCGGGGAGGCCGGGAGCGGCGCGGCCCTGCACGGGGTGGGCACGGGGGGCGCCCTGGCGCTCGCCGCGGTGGCCGCCGGTCTGTCGGCCGGGCCGGTGTCGGTCTACGAGCCGCCGTACTCGGCGGAGGACGCGGCGCGGCACGGCCGGGCTTCGGCGCTGCTCGACCGGGGGCGGCGGGGCGCGGCCCTCGACCTGTTCCTCGCGGGGTCGGGCGTCCCCTCGGAGGCGTGGCGGGGGCCGGAGGAGCTGGTGTCGACGCTCGCGTACGACCATGCCGTCCTGGGCGACGGGACGGTGCCGGAGCGTCGGTTCGCCGGGGTCCACGCGCGCGTGCTGGTCGTCGACGGGGGCGCGAGCCCGGCGTGGACGCGCCGGGCGGCCCGCGCCCTGACGGCGGCGCTCCCCCGGGCCCGCCACCGCACGCTGACGGGCCAGACGCACGAGGTGGCCCCGCACGTCCTGGCTCCGGTCCTGGAGGAGTTCCTGGCGGAGGAGCGGGAGACGAGCGGGGCCTCGTAGTCGGCGTGGCCGGTGGGGCCGGCGGGGCTACGCGGGGGTGGGCTCCGTCGTGCGGCGGGTCGTCGTGGCGATCGTGGCCGAGCCGACGACGCGCGTGCCGTCGTAGAGCACGATCGCCTGGCCGGGCGCGACGCCGCGGACCGGCTCGTCGAAGGTGACCGTGAGCCCGCCGTCCACCAGGGCCGCCGTCACCTCGGTCTCGCCGCCGTGGGCGCGCAGCTGGGCGGTGTAGCGGCCCGGGCCCTCGGGGGCGGTGCCGCACCAGCGGGGCTTGATCGCGGTGAGGGCGGTGACGTCCAGGGCCTCGACCGGGCCGACCGTGACCGTGTTGTTCACGGGCGAGATGTCGAGGACGTAGCGGGGCTTGCCGTCGGCGGCCGGGTGGCCGATCCGCAGGCCCTTGCGCTGGCCGATGGTGAAGCCGTACGCACCCTCGTGGCTGCCGACCTTCGTGCCGGACTCGTCGACGATGTCGCCCTCCGCCTTGCCCAGGCGGGAGGCGAGGAAGCCCTGTGTGTCGCCGTCGGCGATGAAGCAGATGTCGTGGCTGTCGGGCTTCTTCGCGACCGCGAGCCCGCGCCGCTCGGCCTCGGCCCGGATCTCGTCCTTGGTGGTGAGGGTGTCGCCGAGCGGGAACATCGCGTGCGCGAGCTGCTTCTCGTCGAGCACCCCGAGGACGTACGACTGGTCCTTGGCCATGTCGGAGGCGCGGTGCAGCTCGCGCGTGCCGTCGTCGTTGAGGACGACCGTGGCGTAGTGACCGGTGCAGACCGCGTCGAAGCCGAGGGCGAGGGCCTTGTCGAGCAGCGCCGCGAACTTGATCTTCTCGTTGCAGCGGAGGCAGGGGTTGGGCGTGCGGCCCGCCTCGTACTCGGCGACGAAGTCGTCGACGACGTCCTCGCGGAACCGCTCGGCGAGGTCCCACACGTAGAACGGGATGCCGATGACGTCGGCGGCCCGGCGCGCGTCGCGCGAGTCCTCGATCGTGCAGCAGCCGCGCGCTCCGGTACGGAACGACTGCGGGTTCGCGGAGAGCGCGAGGTGCACGCCGGTGACGTCGTGGCCTGCTTCGGCGGCACGGGCGGCGGCGACGGCGGAGTCCACGCCGCCCGACATGGCGGCGAGGACGCGAAGGGGGCGCTGGGGCGGAGTCTGAGTCATAGCCCTACCAGGGTACGGGGCGCGGGAACCATGGTCGCGGGAGTAAGCGTTCTCTGGTGCATGGGGAGCAAGGGGAGCGGTACGGACAGGCGGGTGGGGCGGCGGGCCGTGCTGCTCGGCGGCGGGGTCGCCGTGCTGGGGACGGCCGCGCTGGCCAGGGACGAGCTGGCGCGCGCGTGGTGGCGACTGCCGGGGATGGAGAAGAAGCGCGTCGAGGGCGAGCTCGACCACAAGGTCGCCGAGTGGACCTCGGCGGCGCGGGCGAACTGGCGGCGGGCCGACCGGCCGGACGACTACCGGATAGACAGGGTCGTGATCCATGTCGTCCAGGGCAGTTACGCGACCGCGCTGAAGGTCTTCAAGAACCCGGGTCACGGGGCCGCCGCGCACTACGTCGTCCGCAAGGACGGTCATGTGGCGCAGATGATCCGGGAGCTCGACGTCGCCTTCCACGCGGGGAACCGCGACATGAACGAGCGGAGCATCGGCATCGAGCACGAGGGCTTCGTCGACCGGCCGCAGGACTTCACGGCGGCGATGTACGCGGGGTCGGCGCGGCTGACGGCCGACATCTGCGCCCGGTACGGGATACCCGTGGACCGGGAGCACATCATCGGGCACGTGGAGGTCGAGGGCACCGACCACACCGACCCCGGGCCGCACTGGGACTGGGACCGCTATCTGCGGCTGGTGCGCGAGGCGTCGAAGAAGCCCGTCTGACGCCGTGACGGCCCTGAGGCGTCAGGCCCTCGGGGCTCAGCTCAGGCCCGCGGTCCTCGCCCGTTCCACGGCCGGTCCGATCGCCTCGGTGACCGCCGCCACGTCCTCCGCGGTGGAGGTGTGGCCCAGGGAGAAGCGCAGCGTGCCCCGGGCCAGGTCGGGGTCGGTGCCCGTGGCCAGCAGGACGTGACTGGGCTGGGCGATGCCGGCGGTGCAGGCGGAGCCGGTGGAGCAGGCGATGCCGGCGGCGTCGAGCAGCAGGAGCAGGGAGTCGCCCTCGCAGCCCGGGAAGGTGAAGTGGGCGTTGGCGGGGAGCCGCTCGACGGGGTCGCCGCCGAGGATCGCGTCGGGGACGACCGTACGGACGGCGGTGACGAGCTCGTCGCGCAGGGCGCCGACCTCGCGGGCGAACTCCTCGCGCCGCTCGGTGGCGAGCCGGGCGGCGACCGCGAAGGCGGCGACGGCGGGCACGTCGAGGGTGCCGGAGCGGACGTGCCGCTCCTGGCCGCCGCCGTGCAGGACGGGTACGGGGGTGTACTCCCGGCCCAGGAGCAGGGCGCCGATCCCGTACGGGCCGCCGATCTTGTGGCCGGAGACGGTCATCGCGGCGAGGCCGGAGGAGGCGAAGTCGACCGGAACCTGACCGACGGCCTGGACCGCGTCGGCGTGCAGGGGCACGTCGAACTCGGCGGCGACGTCGGCGAGTTCGCGGACCGGCATGACGGTGCCGATCTCGTTGTTCGCCCACATGACGGTGGCGAGCGCGACGGAACCGGGGTCGCGGGCGATCGCCTCGCGAAGGGCCTCGGGGTGGACGCGTCCGTAGCGGTCGACGGGCAGGTACTCGACGTCGGCGCCCTCGTGCGTGGCGAGCCAGTCCACGGCGTCGAGGACGGCGTGGTGCTCGACCGGACTGGCGAGGACGCGGGTACGGCGCGGGTCGGCGTCGCGGCGGGCCCAGTAGAGGCCCTTCACGGCGAGGTTGTCGGCCTCGGTGCCGCCGGAGGTGAGGACGACCTCGCTGGGCCGCGCGCCGAGCGCGGCGGCGAGCGTCTCGCGCCCTTCCTCGACGGTCCGCCGGGCGCGCCGACCGGCGGCGTGCAGAGAGGAGGCGTTGCCCGTGACGGCGAGGTGGGCGGTCATCGCCTCGATCGCCTCGGGCAGCATGGGCGTGGTCGCGGCGTGGTCGAGGTAAGCCATGGTGGGTCGATTCTACGAGTCCACCGCGGCGGCCTCGGCGTCTGGCCTGTTTACGCCCCTGCCCACGCCGTCAGGCCGCCCGTAACCACGCCGTCAGGCCGCCCCTGCCCACGCCGTCAGGCCGCCCCTGCCCGCGCCGTCGGCCCGGCCCTGCCACGCCATCGGCCCGCCCGTGCCCGCACCGTCGGCCCACCCCTGCCCGCACCGCGCGCCGGCCTCGTCGGGCGGGCGCGCCGGGAGCTTCAGCCGCGCGGGGCGCGGGCCAGTTGGCGGGACTGGGCCACCAGGCGGTCGGCGCTGTCCCAGACCTCGGCGTCCTCCTCCAGGAAGCCGCCGGCGAGGTTGCGGGTGGTGATGGAGACCCGCAGCGGGCCGGGGGCCGGGCGGCAGCGGACGTGGGTGGTGAGCTCCACGGTCGGGGTCCAGCCCTTGAGGCCGAGCTCGAAGGAGGTCGGCGGCAGCGCGTCGACCGTGAGCAGCAGGGAGAGCGCGTCCGGCGCGCGGCCGTCGGCGAGGCCGAACCAGGCCCGCATCTCGCCCTTGCCGGACGGGGCGCCGACGGCCCAGCCGACGCAGGACGGGTCGAGGCGGAGGTCCAGCCGGTCGGCGATGGCGGAGGAGCCGGGGATCCGCGGGGCCGGGTTGTCGGCGGCGCTGAAGCAGTTCTCGATCGGGGCGAACGCGGGCGGCGTCGCGGTGGTGCGGACGTCGTCGGAGAGGGCGTCGAGGTCGCCGTACGAGGCGAGGACGCGGATGCGCTCGACCTCGGTGCCGTCCTCGGCGTACTGGAAGAGCGAGGCCTGTCCGGTGGAGAGGGTCCGGCCGGTACGGACGGTCTCGGTCCGGATCACCGCGGGGCCGGGCACGGACGGCGTGAGGTAGTGCGCCGAGATCGTGAACGGGTCGGGGTGCGGGAGGTGGTCGCCGAGGGCGCGGCCGAGCAGGGCGAGGAGGTAGCCGCCGTTGACGGCCTGGATGATCGTCCAGCCGGCGGAGAGGTCGGCGTCGTAGACGCCGGGGGCCCGGAGGGTGACGGCGGTGTCGCGGTCGAACTCGCTCGCGGTCTCGACGGCGGTCGTCTCGGTGCTCGTGCTCATGGTTTCGACGGTACCCCAGCTTGCTACTGAGCGGTAGCTTTTTCGGGCTCCTCGCGGGCGGAGGAGCGGCGGTTCCAGGCGCGGGGCGCGCGCCAGTGGTAGCGCATCGCGAGGAGCCGGAGGAGGAAGGCCATGAGGACGGCGGCGCCGCTGGTGAAGGCGTTGAGCATGTCGAAGCGGATGCAGAGGACGACCATCGTCGCGCCGACGATCGCGGGGACGGCGTACAGGTCGCGGTCCCAGCGGAGCAGCGACGGCACCTCGTTGGCGAGCACGTCGCGCAGGACACCGCCGCCGACGGCGGTCGCGAGCCCGAGCGCGGCGGAGGCGGTGAGGCCGAGGCCGTAGTCGTACGCCTTCGTCGTGCCGGTCACGCAGAAGAGCCCGAGGCCGGCGGCGTCGAAGACGTTGACGGCGGTCTGGGTCCGCTCGACCTCCGGGTGGAGGAAGAAGACGAGGACCGTCGCGACCAGCGGCATGACGAAGTAGCCGAGGTCGCTGAAGGCGGCGGGGGGTACGGCGCCGATGATCAGGTCGCGGAGGAGACCGCCGCCGAGGGCGGTGACCTCGGCGAGGACCGCTATGCCGAAGACGTCGAAGTTCTTGCGGACGGCGAGGAGGGCGCCGGAGATGGCGAAGACGAAGATGCCGACGAGGTCCAGGGCGTGCTGGACATCGGGGCTGAACAGATCGTGGAGCACCGCCCCATTGTCCCGGTCGTTCCCGTACGGGGTGCGCGGACTCCCCCTGACGGCGCCGCACCCGTGGTGCGGGTCCGGGCGCGGAAGCCCGGGCCCGGCGGCGGGGGCTGCCCGGGCATGCCGGAGGCCCCCTGCCGTCGTGTGGCGGCAGGGGGCCTCTCTCTGGGGTCACTCCCCGGGCGCGTCGTCCTTCGCGACCGGCTCGGCCGGCTCCGCCGCCTTCGGCGCTTCCGCCGCCTCGGGCTTCTTCGTGATGGAGACCTCCACCGACTCCCGGGCGCCCGGGATCGTCAGGGAGTCCGCGTTCTCCGGGTGGTGGCAGGCCACGCGCTGGCCCGGGCGGAGCTCCACGAGCGGCGGCTCCTGGGTCTTGCAGACCTCCGTCGCCTTCCAGCACCGGGTGTGGAAGCGGCAGCCCGCCGGAGGGGCGATCGGGGACGGGACGTCGCCGGTGAGCAGGATGCGCTCGCTCTTGGCGCCCCGGCGGCGCGGGTCCGGGATCGGGACCGCGGACATCAGGGCCCGGGTGTACGGGTGCATCGGGTTCTCGTACAGGGACTTGCGGTCCGCGAGCTCGACGATCTTGCCGAGGTACATCACCGCGATGCGGTCCGAGACGTGCCGGATGACCGACAGGTCGTGCGCGATGATCACGTACGTGAGGCCGAGCTCCTGCTGGAGGTCGTCCAGGAGGTTGACCACCTGCGCCTGGATGGAGACGTCCAGGGCCGACACCGGCTCGTCCGCCACGACCAGCTTCGGCTTCAGGGCCAGCGCGCGGGCGATGCCGATGCGCTGGCGCTGACCGCCGGAGAACTCGTGCGGGTAGCGGTTGTAGTGCTCGGGGTTGAGGCCCACGAGGCCGAGGAGCCGCTGGACCTCCTTCCGCACGCCGCCCTCGGGCTCGACGCCCTGGAGCTTGAAGGGGGCGGAGACGATCGTGCCCACCGTGTGGCGCGGGTTCAGCGAGCCGTACGGGTCCTGGAAGATCATCTGGATGTCGCGGCGGTAGGGACGCATCCCGCCGACTCCCAGGTGGGAGATGTCCTTGCCCTGGAACTCGACCGTGCCGTCGGTCGGTTCGAGGAGCCGGGTGATGAGCCGGCCCATCGTGGACTTGCCGCAGCCGGACTCGCCGACGACGCCGAGCGTCTCACCGGGCAGGACCTCGAAGTCGATCCCGTCGACCGCCTTGACCGCACCGGTCTGGCGCTGGAGAAGCCCCTTCTTGATGGGGAAGTGCTTCTTCAGGCCGGTGACCTTGAGCAGAGGTTCCATGTTGTCGCTCACAGTTTCGGCGCAATCTCTTCGGTCCAGATGCGGGTCCGCTCCTCCTGCGGCATGTGGCAGGCCGAGAAGTGGCGGTCCCCGGCCAGGGCCAGCTCCGGCCGCTGGGTGCGCGTGATGCCGCCCTTGGGGACGTCCGCGTACGGGCAGCGGGGGTTGAAGGCACAGCCGCTCGGGATGTTGATGAGGCTGGGCGGGTTGCCCTTGACCGGGATGAGGCGCTCGGTCTGCTCCCGGTCGATCCTCGGCATCGAGCCGAGCAGGCCCCAGGTGTAGGGGTGCTGCGGCTCGTAGAAGACGGACTCGGCCGGTCCGCGCTCGACGCAGCGCCCGCCGTACATCACGAGGATGTCGTCGGCGAGCTCGGCGACGACGCCGAGGTCGTGGGTGATGATGACGACCGCTGAGCCGAACTCCTTCTGGAGGTCCCGCATCAGGTCGAGGATCTGCGCCTGCACGGTCACGTCGAGCGCGGTGGTCGGCTCGTCCGCGATGAGCAGTTCGGGGTTGTTGACGAGCGCCATGGCGATCATCGCGCGCTGGCGCATGCCGCCGGAGAACTCGTGCGGGTAGTTCTCGAACCGCTTCGCGGGCTCGGGGATGCCGACCCGGTCGAGGAGTTCGACGGCCCGCCGGCGCGCCGTCTTCTTGTCGACCTTGTGGTGGACGCGGTACGCCTCCACGATCTGGTGGCCGACCGTGTAGTACGGGTGCATCGCGGACAGCGGATCCTGGAAGATCATCGCCATCTCGCGGCCGCGCATCCTGCGGACCTCGTCGGGGTCCGCGGAGAGCAGCTCGCGCCCGTTCAGCCAGATCTCGCCGGAGATCCTGGCCTTCTGGCGGCCGTACTGGCCGACCGTGTGCAGGCCCATGATGCCGAGCGAGGTGACCGACTTGCCGGAGCCGGACTCGCCCACGATGCCGAGGGTCTTGCCCTTCTCCAGCTGGAAGCTGAGGCCGTCGACCGACTTGACCAGACCGTCGTCGGTCGGGAAGTGGATCTTCAGGTCGCGTACGTCGAGGAAGGCGTCCGACGGGGCGTCCTTCGAGGGCGCGACGGGCTCTCCGAGCGCCGCGCCCGTCTTCGTCAGCTTGTCCGTCATGCGAGCCTCACTCGGGGGTCGATCACCGCGTACAGAAGGTCCACCACGAGGTTGGCGATGACCACGCAGGAGGCGGTGATGAGGGTGACGGCCAGGATCAGCGGCAGGTCACGCTCGCTCACGCCCTTGATGGCCAGGCCGCCGAGGCCGTGGAGGCTGAACGCGGTCTCCGTCAGGATCGCGCCGCCGACGAGGGCGCCGAGGTCCATGCCGAAGATCGTCAGGATGGGGGTCATGGTGGAGCGCATCGCGTGCTTGCCGAGCACGACCGGCTCCGGCAGACCCTTGGCCCGCGCGGTACGGATGTAGTCCTCGCCGAGGACCTCCAGCATGGTGGCGCGGGTGAGCCGCGCGTACATCGCCGCGTACAGGAAGGCGAGGGTGACCCAGGGCAGGAGCAGCCCGCCGAACCAGCCGCCGAACGACTCGCTGATCGGGACGTACGTGGCGTCGACCCAGTGGAGCTGGGTGCGGAAGACGAGCATCGCCAGCATGGCGGTGAAGAAGATCGGGAGCGAGACGCCCGCGAGCGCGGTGATCATCGCCGCGCGGTCGATGATCGTGCCGCGCTTGAGCGCGGAGATCACGCCCGTGGAGACACCCAGCACCAGCCACAGCACCGCGGCGCCGATGACCATGGAGAGGGTCACGGGGAAGGCGTCGGCCAGCATCGTCGACACCTCCTGCTCGGTGCGGAACGAGTAGCCGAAACAGGGCATCGCGCAGTGGATGGTGTCGCCACCGCCCGTGTAGTCCCGGCCGACGAAGATGCCGGAGACGAAGTGCCAGAACTGAACCAGGATCGGCTCGTCCAGGCCCAGCTTCTGACGGATGCCCTCAATGGAAGCCGGATCCGCCTGCTTGCCGACGAACATCGCGGCAGGGTCGCTGCCGGTCATCTTGGGGATGAGGAAGAAGATGCTGAGCGTCACGAACGTGACGACGAGCAGCATCACGACGACTGCGAAGAGCCGTCGGACTATGTATGCAAGCATGCGGTCGGCCGGCCGGCGGCCGGGGGACCCGATCGGGTCCCCCGGCCGCCGCCAACGGCCATCACCTGCCCTTCGGACCTGGCGGCGGGTGGTGCGCCGGTGAAGCGGGTCGGATTACTTGACGACGCCGAGCGACGCGTAGTCGTAGCGGCCGTTGTAGGCGTCCGCCGTGTAGACGTTGGTCAGCCGGGAGCTGCGCCAGATGATGTTCTTCTCATGGGTGAAGGGCAGGTAGACCGCGGCCTCCGAGACCTTCGTGTTGATCTGCTTGTAGAGCTCGCCGGCCTTGGTCGGGTCGGTCTCCTTCAGCGCCTGGTCGAACAGGCCGTTGATGGCCTTGTCGTTCAGCTCGGAGAAGTTGTTGTTACCGCTCTTGAGGATGAAGCGGCCGTCGACCAGCGGCTGGAGGAAGCCCTGACCGGTCGGGAAGTCGGCGCCCCAGCCCATGATGATGATGCCGTAGCCCTTGTCCTTGACGACCTTCGGCGAACCGATGATGCCGGACGTCTGGGCGCCGTCGAACAGGTCGATCTGGGCGTCGATGCCGACGGCCTTCAGCGAGTTCTGCAGCGACTCGGCGGTCGCGATCTCGACCTTCTTGTTGTTGCGGACCGCGATCGTGGTCTTGAAGCCGTTCGGCTTGCCGCACTTCTTCAGGGCGTCCTTCGCCTTGGCGAGGTCGGGCGCACCGGCGAGCTTGCCGTACGGGTCGGCCTTCGCGTCGGCACCCTTGAGCGCCGGCGGCAGCATGTTGGTGGCGATGTCGCCACCGCCCTGCGGGCCGCCACGGGCGGTCTGGAGGGACTTGGAGTCGGCCGCGTAGATGATGGCCTTGCGGCACTCGATGTTGGGGATCACCGTCTGCGGGAAGACCGCGTAGCGGATGAAGCCCGTCTGCGGGTTGTCGACGTTGCCCTTGTGCTGCTGGAGCACCTTCTGGCGCGCGGCGGCGCCGACACCCGTCGCGTTGATGTCGAGGTCGTACTCGCCCTCGACCAGACGGTTGTCCATGTCGTCGGCGTTCGTGGTGAACGTGACGCTGATGCTGTCGGGCAGCGCCTTGCGGACGGTGTCGGTCTTCGCGTCCCACTTGTCGTTGCGGACGAGCTTGATCGACTTGTTCGGCGTGTACGACTGCCACTTGTACGGGCCGGACGAGAAGGGCTTCAGCTGGTACTTGGCCTTGGTGTCCTTGTCCTGGCGGACCGGGGACGCGGCGGGCATGGCCAGCATCTGCAGGAAGTCACCGTTGGCGACCGGCAGCTTGAAGATGATGGTCTTGTCGTCCGGGGTCTCGATCGCCTTCAGGCCGAGCTTGTCCGCGGAGGTGTCCTTGTAGGGACCCTTGTACTCGTTCTTCGGGTCGAGGACCTGCTGGAGGTAGATCGGGCCGCCGGAGATGACGTCCTGGGCCCAGATGCGCTCGATGCCGTACTTGATGTCCTTGGAGGTGATCGGCTTGCCGTCCTCCCAGGTGACCCCGTCCTTCAGCGTGAAGGTGTAGGTCAGGCCGTCGGCCGAGACCTTGCCGGTGTCGGTGGCGAGGTCCGAGACCAGCTCGGTGGAGGCGGCGCCCGGCTCGGCCTTGAAGGTGACCAGCTGGCGGGTGTAGTAGCGGGCGAAGTCCCACACGAAGCCGTAGTAGCCGCGCTGCGGGTCCCACGAGTCGGCCTCCTGCGAGCCGATGAACTTCAGCTCGCCGCCCTTCTTGTCCGAGGCGTTGGCGACCTTGTTCACGGCGGCGTTGAAGCCGGACGCGCCCGTCTTGCCGTTGTCGCCCTTGCCGCCGCCGTCGCTGCCGCCGCACGCGGTGGTGACGACCATCGTGGCCGCTGCCAGCAGCGCGCCCGCGGCGATTCTGCGCCTCTGAGAGCTCATCAGAGTCATGGGTCTCGCAACCTCCGGAGTAGTGGCGGCCGTTACGTCGGTCCGCCGTTGGGGGATGAGCCTCCTGTCGCCAGCGGCAGGGGCGGGGTCTTGGGTCTCGTCGGCCGAGCGGTCAGCGGGAGCCCTTCGGGTCGAGCGCGTCACGCACGCCGTCGCCGAAGAGGTTGAACGCAAGGACGGTGACGAAGATCGCGAGGCCGGGGATCACCATGAACACGGGGTCCGCCTCGTAGGTGGTGATGGCCGTCGACAGCATCTGGCCCCAGGAAGCGGTGGGAGGCTTCACGCCCGCGCCGAGGAAGCTGAGCGCCGCTTCGGTGAGGATGTTGGTGGGGATCATGAGGGTCGCGTAGACCATGATCGGCGCGATCAGGTTGGGCAGCAGCTCGCGGCGCAGGATGTAGAGGCGGCCGGCGCCCAGGCTCTGGGCGGCCTCGACGTACTCGCGGTTGCGCAGCGAGAGGGTCTGACCGCGGACGATGCGGCCCACGTACGGCCAGCCGAAGAAGCCGATGACGAGCACCAGGGCGGCGATGCGCACCCCGGAGCCGTCGAGGCCGAGGAGCTCGTTGGGCAGCACCGAGACCAGGGCGATCGTGAAGAGCAGCTGCGGGAAGGCGAGCATGACGTCCATGACGCGGCTGAGGGCCGCGTCGATCCAGCCGCCGAAGTAGCCCGCGACGATGCCGAGGACGGTGCCGAGGAAGACCGCGAAGACCGCCGCGAGGAAGGCGACGAGCAGCGAGATCCGGGCGCCGTAGACGATCCGGCTGAAGACGTCGCGGCCGTTGACCGGCTCGACGCCCAGGAGGAAGTCGGAGCTGATGCCGCCCCACGAACCGATCGGCGTACCGAAGAGCGGGTCGATCTGGTCCTCGTGGAAGTCGTTCGGCGGGTGGCCGAAGAGCCCGACGATGACCGGGGCGAAGATCGCGACGAGGATCAGGAAGACGACGACGAAGGCGCCCGCGAGGGCGAGTTTGTCGCGCTTGAGGCGGGTCCAGGCGATCTGCCAGGGCGAGCGGCCCTGGATCGCCTTGGCGGTGCCGGAGTTGTCCGGAGTGCCGGGAGCGTCGGGCGCGCCGACGACGGTGGCGGTCGACTCGCCCGCACTCGTCTCGTGCAGTGGTGCCGTCATCGTGGTGAGGACCCCTCTCGGCCGCCGGTAGCCGGCCCTTGCCCTGCCGCGGGTAGCGGCTCGGTGGAACAACCTGCTGGGCTTCGATTCGAAGGGAGCCGAACGCCCGGTGTTCCGGGGAGTCTTCAACGCGTCCGCGATCACCCGCCAGCCCTGACGAGGAATGTTTGCTCAAACGTGATGCGGTGCTGCGACTTCCGTTATCCGGACGTCGTGATCACCTGAGCGGACCATCTCGGGTCACCGTCACCGTAATCGGACATGTCGCGCAACTAGGCGTTCGAGGTGCGGTATTGGGGCGAACAACGGCCTCCGGAGAGGACTCCGGAGGCCGGTGGGTGACGAGGGGAAAAGGGTGACGTCTCAGTATCCGGACGGAGCCGGTGGCGGGTATCCGTACCCGGGGACGGCGGCGGATCCGCGTCCCGCGTGCGCCTCGCGGTCGTAGAAGGGACGCGCGTGGGCGCTCAGCCAGAGGGCCACCGGGTCGTACGCGTCGGAGAGCGCGACCGTCGAGACGGGCAGCCCGTCGGGCACGGCGGAGATCGACTGGCGCATCATCGCGCGGACGGAGTCGACGGCGGCCGCGGAGGTGTCGTACAGGTCGAGCCCGACGGCGAGGTACGGGGAGCCGAGCGCGGGCTGGACCCAGCCGCGGCGCAGCGAGCGGACGGCCGGGGTGCGGTGCGCGTTCTGCGTGAGCAGGGCGTAGAACTGCGGGATCTCCAGCGCGGGCTCGCTGACGCGCAGCGGCCCGGCGGGCATCCGGTCGAGGCCGGTGGCGATCCGGCGCAGGTCGGCCCAGGGGATGCCGACGCCGCCGCCGGGGGCGTGCGGATTCAGCCAGATGCCCCAGCGGTCGGGGTAGAGGGCGCGGGCCATCTCGCGGCCGGTGACGAGCTCGTGGGCGCGGTTCCAGCCGGACGCGGCGAGCTCCTGGGCGGAGGTGACGCAGGGCGCGTAGCCGAAGCCGTCGACCTCCATGTTCCCGTACTGGGCGTCGGACGAGCCGGGCGAGCCCTGCCAGAGCAGCATCCAGACCTCGCCGTCGGCCAGGGCGTGCAGCAGCCTCTCGTACGCGTCGTAGCGTCCGGGTGCCACCTGGCGCAGCATGTGCTCGACCTGACCGGTCGCAGCGGTGCCTGACGCGCTCACCCTGGGTCCCGCCCCTCTTCCGTTCACCACGTCCGCCCGGACGTCGTCCGTCCGGCTACCGATTTCAGTTCAGCTTAAACAGGGTGCCGCTCACCCGGCGGCGCGCTGGTAGAAGGGGCGCACCCGCTCCACCATCCAGTCGCCGACCGGGTCCTGCGCCATGTCGAGCAGGATGAGGTTGACCGGCCAGGCGACCTCGACGCGGCCGAGGGCGCGGCCGAGGGCGTCCAGGGGCGCGTTCCGGTCGACGCCGTCCCAGCCGGTGAGCTGGACGCCGATGAAGAGGGCCGGTTCGGTGCCCTCGACGCTCGCCAGGGCGCGGCGGGCGGTGGCGACGACTCCGGTGGCCTCGAATTCTGCGGAGGCGGCGGCGAGGAAGTCGACGGGGTCGTCCTGCCAGTCGGGCTCGAAGAGCCGGACGCGGCCACCGCTGGCGGGGCCGTCGAGCGGGGTGCGGCCGGCGCGGCAGAGCTCCGCGACGGCGGGCGGGGGCAGCGGGACGCCCACGGTGCCGCCGGGGTTCACGGCGATGCCCAGCTGCGGGGGCAGGCCGCGGGCGAAGTCGCGGGCGGGGGCGACGGTGTAGGACATGTGCGGGCCGACACAGGCGAGGAACTGCTGCTCGGAGCTGAAGACGGGGACGAAGGCCGCGCCGTCGATCTCCATGGTGGCGAGATCCAGGTCGGCGCTGTCCACGCCGCCGCCGTTGGGCAGGGGCACCCAGACCTCGCTGCGGCCCAGCACCTCGACCAGCCGGCCCCCTGCGGAGGGGTTGCCGAGCGAGGCGGTCAGCACCTCTTCGAGCTCATTGCCCGGCCACGTCACGTCCACGGTCCCTGTTCCCCTATCTCGCGCGCGGGGCGCGCCCTCCCGCGCCGCCCCGCAGCACCCTAACGCCGCCCTGGCGCCGCCGTGGCCAAAAGCAGCGGGTACGGGCAGGGGCCCGCCCTCAGGACGCGTCGCGGAATCCAATCTTCCGCAGGGCGTCCGCGGCGTCCCGGTCGAGGAGCGTCGCCGAGGCGCAGCCGTGCGGCAGGCCGCCGGACTCGGCGGTCCTCAGGAGCCGGCCGACGGCCCGCCGGTGCCGGGCGAAGGCGTACGCGGAGACGCCCCGGCCCCGGTCGCGCTGGCCGTCCCTCGCGGTGTCCGGGTCGACGTCGAGCAGGACCAGGTGCAGGGCGGCGCCGCGCCGCCGCGCCTCGCGGGCGAGCCAGCCGCGCACCCAGGACTGGGTGCCGCAGTCGTGCACGATCACGCTCGCGCCGGAGCGCAGGGCGCGGCGCAGACCGGCGTAGTGCGCGATCCGGACCAGGGGGCGGTAGACCGCGTACGGCAGGAGGCGCGGCATGCGGGCCTCCCAGCGCTCGCGGACGTCCTGGGAGTCGATGCCCCGGCCGTCGGCGGCCCGCTTCATCAGGGTGGACTTGCCGCTGCCGGGCAGCCCGGAGACGACGACGAGGTCGCCGGCCGCGAACGTGAGGGCGCGGGGGCCCCGGCCGCCGCGCTCGCGCAGGTCCCGCAGGATCCTGCCGCGCCGGCGGGTCCTGGCTCTGGTCCGGGCTCGGGCACGCTGGGACGGTATGCCGGTACCCGTCGCGTACGCACCGGTGTGCTGGATCCTCATCGCTGCTCCCCCTGCCGGGCCTCGGGAGACCCTTGCCCACAAAGTGTAAAGAAGCGGTAATGAGATACAAGTGATGTGCCGCGCGGAGCACGCGTGCAATGATGTGCCCGCCAGGCGCGCTCAGTCGCCATACAACCTCATACCGGCCGCTCGAATCCGCGCGGGAGAGTTCCGGACCGCCTTCGGCGCCCGGACGCCGAAGGAGCAAGACCCTCCCTTGAATCTCTCAGGCCCCGTACCGCGTGGATGAGGCAGATCTGAAAAGCGGGACACCCTGCCGTGTCCCCACCCAAGGTGCAAGCCGATCTCTCGGTGCCGATCTTCCGGTGACGAGATGCTCTCGGTGAACCTCTCAGGTTCCATGACAGATGGGGAGGACGTCCTCGCCCGTCATGTGTTTCGTCACCGAACCGCCCTTGGGATCCGGGAGCCACCCCATGAGCACTGCCCCCCGTCTGACCGCCCTCGATGCGCTGCATCGTTCGCTGGGCGCGACCATGACCGACTTCGCGGGCTGGGACATGCCGCTGCGCTACGCCAGCGAGCGGGACGAGCACAACGCCGTCCGCACCAAGGCCGGCCTCTTCGACCTCTCCCACATGGGTGAGATCACGGTCACGGGCCCGCAGGCCGTCGAGCTCCTCGACCACGCCCTCGTCGGCAACATCTCCACGGTGGGCGTGGGCCGCGCCCGCTACACGATGATCTGCCAGGAGGACGGCGGCATCCTCGACGACCTGATCGTCTACCGCCTCGGCGAGACGGAGTACATGGTCGTCGCCAACGCCTCCAACGCGCAGATCGTCCTGGACGCGCTCGTGGAGCGCGCGGAGGGCTTCGACGCCGAGGTCCGCGACGACCGCGACGCGTACGCCCTGCTCGCGATCCAGGGCCCGGAGTCCCCCGGCATCCTGAAGTCGCTCACCGACGCCGACCTGGACGGGCTGAAGTACTACGCCGGTCTGCCCGGCACGGTCGCGGGCGTGCCCGCGCTGATCGCCCGTACCGGCTACACCGGCGAGGACGGCTTCGAGCTGTTCCTGAAGCCCGAGCACGCCGAGGGCGTCTGGAAGGCGCTGACCGAGGCCGGCGCCCCGGTCGGTCTGATCCCGTGCGGTCTGTCCTGCCGTGACACGCTCCGCCTGGAGGCGGGCATGCCGCTGTACGGCCACGAGCTGACGACCGCCCTCACCCCCTTCGACGCCGGTCTCGGCCGGGTCGTCAAGTTCGAGAAGACGACCAACGAGGGCCGCTTCGTCGGCCGCGAGGCGCTCGAGAAGGCCGCCGAGCGCTCCGAGACCGCCCCGCCGCGCAAGCTCGTCGGGCTGATCGCCGAGGGCCGCCGGGTCCCGCGCGCCGGCTTCTCCGTCGTCAAGGACGGCGTGGTCATCGGCGAGGTGACCTCGGGCGCCCCGTCCCCGACCCTCGGAAAGCCGATCGCGATCGCGTACGTGGACGCGGCGCACGCCGCGCCCGGCACCGAGGGTGTAGGTGTGGACATCCGCGGCACCCACGAGCCGTACGAGGTCGTGGCGCTGCCGTTCTACAAGCGCCAGAAGTGACGCAGTCGTCTCATCCCGGGTCTCACCCCGCGAGACCCGCGTTCATCAGTACTCCCCCGATCCAGGAGAATCAGGTCATGAGCAACCCCCAGCAGCTGCGCTACACCAAGGAGCACGAGTGGCTGTCGGCCGCCGAGGACGGCGTCGCGACGGTCGGCATCACGGAGTTCGCGGCCAACGCGCTCGGTGACGTCGTCTTCGCCCAGCTTCCCGCCGTCGGCGACACCGTCGCCGCGGGCGAGACCTGTGGCGAGCTGGAGTCGACGAAGTCCGTGAGCGACCTGTACTCCCCCGTCTCGGGTGAGGTCGTCGCCGCCAACCAGGACGTGGTGGACGACCCGTCGCTGGTGAACACGGCTCCGTTCGAGGGTGGCTGGCTGTTCAAGGTACGTGTCGCGGGCGAGCCGGACGAGCTGCTCTCCGCCGACGAGTACACCGCGTTCTCCGCCGGCTGAGACCGGGCCCGAGACCCCTAGGGATCGATTCATGTCGCTTCTGAACACTCCCCTCCACGAGCTGGACCCCGACGTCGCCGCCGCCGTCGACGCCGAGCTCCTTCGTCAGCAGTCCACCCTCGAGATGATCGCCTCGGAGAACTTCGCTCCGGTCGCGGTCATGGAGGCCCAGGGCTCCGTCCTCACCAACAAGTACGCCGAGGGCTACCCGGGCCGCCGCTACTACGGCGGCTGTGAGCACGTCGACGTGGCCGAGCAGATCGCGATCGACCGGATCAAGGACCTGTTCGGCGCCGAGTACGCCAACGTCCAGCCGCACTCCGGCGCCTCCGCGAACCAGGCCGCCCTCTTCGCGATCGCCCAGCCCGGCGACACGATCCTGGGTCTGGACCTGGCGCACGGCGGCCACCTCACCCACGGCATGCGCCTGAACTTCTCCGGCAAGCAGTTCAACGTGGTCGCGTACCACGTGGACGAGGCCGGTCTGGTCGACATGGCCGAGGTCGAGCGCCTCGCCAAGGAGCACCGCCCGAAGGTCATCATCGCGGGCTGGTCCGCCTACCCGCGTCAGCTGGACTTCGCGGAGTTCCGCCGGATCGCCGACGAGGTCGAGGCGTTCCTGTGGGTCGACATGGCCCACTTCGCGGGCCTGGTCGCGGCCGGTCTGCACCCGAACCCGGTCCCGTACGCCGACGTGGTGACCTCCACCACGCACAAGACGCTCGGCGGCCCCCGCGGCGGCATCATCCTGGCGAAGAAGGAGTTCGCGAAGAAGCTGAACTCCTCGGTCTTCCCCGGTTTCCAGGGCGGCCCGCTGGAGCACGTGATCGCGGCCAAGGCCGTCTCCTTCAAGGTCGCGGCCTCGGAGGAGTTCAAGGAGCGCCAGCAGCGCACCCTGGACGGCGCCCGCATCCTCGCCGAGCGCCTGGTGCGGGACGACGTCACCGAGCACGGTGTCTCGGTCCTGTCCGGCGGCACGGACGTGCACCTGGTCCTGGTCGACCTGCGGAACTCCGAGCTCGACGGCCAGCAGGCCGAGGACCGTCTCCACGAGGTCGGCATCACGGTCAACCGGAACGCCGTTCCGAACGACCCGCGCCCGCCGATGGTCACCTCGGGTCTGCGCATCGGCACGCCGGCGCTCGCGACCCGCGGTTTCCAGAACGAGGACTTCACCGAGGTCGCCGACATCATCGCGGAGTCCCTGAAGCCGGGCTTCGACGGCGAGAAGGCCGAGGCCCTCAAGGCCCGGGTGACCGCGCTGGCCGACAAGCACCCGCTGTACCCCGGCCTGAAGTAATTTCGTACGATTTAGTTCCGGTTTCGTTCGTACGATAGTTCCGGGGCACCGCGCACACTGGACAGTGAGCGCGGTGCCCCAGTTCATGTCTCCACGCCGCATCACACGCTCTTCTGCTCCACCCCGGCAGACAACGGCGTCTAGCCCCCACAAGGAGTTCTTCCGTGGCCATCTCGGTCTTCGACCTGTTCTCGATCGGCATCGGCCCGTCGAGCTCCCACACGGTGGGCCCCATGCGCGCGGCCCGGATGTTCGCCCGCCGGCTCAAGAACGAGGGCCTGCTCGCCCACACCGCGGCCATACGGGCGGAGCTGTACGGCTCGCTGGGCGCGACCGGCCACGGCCACGGCACCCCCAAGGCGGTGCTCCTCGGCCTGGAGGGCAGCTCCCCCCGCACCGTGAACGTCGAGACGGCCGACGACGAGGTCGAGCGGATCAAGACCAGCGGCCGGATCAACCTGCTCGGCGCGCACGAGATCCCCTTCGACTTCGACGCCGACCTGATCCTGCACCGCCGCAAGGCGCTCCCGTACCACGCCAACGGGATGACGATCTTCGCGTACGACGCCGAGGGCGCGCTGGTCCTGGAGAAGACGTACTACTCCGTCGGCGGCGGCTTCGTCGTCGACGAGGACGCGGTCGCCGGCGAGAACCCGATCGTCCCGGACGACACCGTCCTGAAGTACCCCTTCCGCACCGGTGACGAGCTGCTGCGGCTCGCCAAGGAGACCGGCCTCTCCATCTCCTCGATGATGCTGGAGAACGAGAAGGCCTGGCGCACCGAGGAGGAGATCCGCGCGGGTCTCCTGGAGATCTGGCGCGTCATGCAGGCCTGCGTCTCGCGCGGCATGTCCCGCGAGGGCATCCTGCCGGGCGGCCTGAAGGTGCGCCGCCGCGCCGCGAACACGGCCCGCAAGCTGCGCTCCGAGGGCGACCCGGCGGCGCTCGCGATGGAGTGGATCACCCTCTACGCGATGGCCGTGAACGAGGAGAACGCGGCCGGCGGCCGGGTGGTCACCGCCCCGACGAACGGCGCCGCCGGCATCATCCCCGCGGTCCTGCACTACTACATGAACTTCGTGCCCGGCGCCGACGAGGACGGCATCGTCCGCTTCATGCTCGCGGCCGGCGCGGTCGGCATGCTCTTCAAGGAGAACGCCTCGATCTCCGGCGCCGAGGTCGGCTGCCAGGGCGAGGTCGGCTCGGCCTGCTCGATGGCGGCCGGCGCGCTCGCCGAGGTCCTCGGCGGCACCCCCGAGCAGGTGGAGAACGCGGCCGAGATCGGCATGGAGCACAACCTGGGCCTGACCTGCGACCCGGTCGGCGGCCTCGTCCAGATCCCGTGCATCGAGCGCAACGGCATGGCGGCGGTCAAGGCCGTCACCGCGGCGAAGATGGCGATGCGCGGCGACGGCTCGCACCTGGTCTCCCTCGACAAGGTCATCAAGACCATGAAGGAGACGGGCGCGGACATGAGCGTGAAGTACAAGGAGACCGCGCGCGGCGGGCTCGCCGTGAACATCATCGAGTGCTGAACCCGTAGCCGCACGCCGCTGTAGTGTCCGCGTCATGACTACGGAGATCATCGACGCGGAATGTCTCACGCTCACCCGGGATCTGCGCCGCCGGGGAGCGACCGTCCTGGCCGTCTTCGCCCTCGTCTGGGCCTTCGCGGCCGGCTCCGGCATAGCCTCGGTGCCGGTGGCGGGCGTCCTCGGTGCCCTCGCGGTCATCGTGACGGCGTACGCGCTGGTGACGGCCCGGCGCGGGACCGCCGGGCCCGTGACCCGGACCGTACGGCTGCCCGAGAAGTGGAACCGCTGGGTCGGCCTGGTCAACGCCGGCGAACTGGTGGCGATCTTCGCGGTGATCGCCGCGTCCAACGCCTCGGGCCACCCCGAGTTCATCCCCGTCGGGATCTGCCTCGTCGTCGGCCTGCACTTCTTCCCGCTGGCGCGCCTCTTCGACCAGCGGCAGTACACGTGGACGGCGGTCTCCCTGTCGGCCGTCGCGCTGGTGGGTCTCGCCGTCCTCGCGGCCGGCACCTCGGCGGAGACGATCCGTGCGGTGGTGGGTCTGGGCGCCGCGGTCGTGCTGTGGGCCTCCTCCTTCCACGTCGCCCTGAAGGGCTGACCGCCTCACCCCGTCAAGCCGCGATCCAGTGCGGGTCGGGCACCACCGTGAGGAGCGCCGAGACGACGACGATCACGGCCAGCGTGCCCACCTCGATACGTGCCGGGGCCTCGGCGTCGCCGCCGGACAGCATCCGGCTCCTGGCCGCGAGCGCCAGCAGGCTCACCCCGCCGAACAGCAGCAGCTTGACCAGCAGGATCCTTCCGTATGCCGTGGTCAGGACCTCGTCGAGCGGCAGCCTGCGCAGGGTCGAGGCCGTGCCGGTGGCCGCGAGGGCGGCGTAGAGGACGGCGGCCATCCGGGCGTAGCGGACGAGGACGTCACGGCCCCCGCGCCGCAGCCGCATGGTGCGCAGCACGTACAGGAGCGAGCCGAGCCAGAGCGAGGCGCCCGTGAGGTGGACGACGGTCAGTCCGATGCCCACGGCGGGCGTGTACGTCTCGGTGTGGGCCCGCAGCGCCTCGGCCACGACCGCGACGGCGAGCGGGAGGGCGGCGAGGCCCGGGCGCCGGGAGGTCGCGCACAGGGCGGCGAGGGCGAAGGCGTTGGCGGTGACGAGCAGGAGGCGGCCCTCCCGCAGCCCGTACACGACGGGCAGGCTCAGCCCGCTGACGGCGGCGAGGAGCAGCAGGAGTCCGGCGGAGGCGGCCGCGGCGAGCAGGGCGGCGGGCACGGACAGGGCGCGGGGCCGGGGTCCTTCCCCGGCGAGGCGGCGGCCGGCGAGTTCGCCGGCGTGGACGGCGAGGCCCGTGAGGACGAGGAAACGCAGCAGCGCGGTGGTGCCGGCGGCGGGTATCCGGAGCTCTCCGGTGCCCGTCTGGGCGAGGCCCGCGCCCAGCAGGGCGAGGCCGATGACGGCCAGGGCGGCGACAGCGGCGAGGAGCGCCGCCGTCGGACGGCTCGGGGTACCGAAGGGTCCGGGAAGCGTCACCGGACGATCGTCACCGAGCCCCGGACGGGCGGCAACTCAGCGTTGCGCCGCCCGCCCGGGCGGGCGGATCAGGCCTTGTTGTAGTGCGCCCAGAACTCGTCCCAGGACAGGACGCCGTCGCCGTTGGTGTCGCGCTGCTTGATGAGCACCTCGGCGACCGTCTCGGTGACGTTGAAGTCGCCGAACTGCGCCATGAGGCTCTTGTACTCCGCCGCGGTGATGAAGCCGTCGCCGTCCGCGTCGAACTTGTTGAATGCCGTGCGTGCCGACTCGATGTCCGCCACTGCTTCCGCCCCTTCTCGGTACTTCTCTGACGGTGGCCAGATTAGCGGGCCCGCCGATGCCGGGTGAGGGCGGTAGAAGGTAGCGGCGCTATCTGAAGATGCCGGTGTGACCGAGGGAGTAGCGGCCGGGCTGGGGGTAGACCGCGAGGCCGTGGGGGCCGCCGCCGACGGGGATGCGGGCGAGCTGCTTGCCGCTGGCGGTGTCGATCGCGTAGACCTCGGAGTCGTAGCGTCCGGACAGCCACAGCACCTTGCCGTCGGCGGAGACGCCGCCCATGTCGGGGGAGCCGCCGTCCGGGAGCCACCACTTCTTGGTGAGCTTGTTCTTCGCGAAGTCGAAGACGGAGACCGAGCCCTCGCCGCGGTTGGGGACGTACATCTCGCGCGAGTCCCGGCTGACGTAGAGGCCGTGGGCGCCCTTGCCGGTGGGGAGCAGGGTCGGGGTGGTGAACTTCTCGCCGTCGAGGACCCACATGCCGTGGGCCATCATGTCGGCGACGTAGAAGGTCTTGCCGTCCGGGGAGATCTTCACGTCCTGCGGCATGGCGCCCTGGAAGGGCAGTTTCTGCTGGCCGATGACCTCCATCTTCTCGGTGTCGACCTTGAGCAGTTCGCCGGAGAACTCGCAGGAGACGACGAAGTACCGTCCGTCGGCGGAGAAATCGGCGTGGTTGACGCCGTAGCAGCTCACGGGGACGGTCTTCTTCCGCTCCATGGTGTGGGGGTCGCGGAAGACGAGTTCGCGGTCGAGCGAGGCCATGACGACGGCGTACTTGCCGTTGGGCGTGAAGTAGAGGTTGTACGGGTCGTGGACCTCGACCGGCTTGCCCGCGATGCCGGTGGCGGGGTCGATGGGGGTGAGGGTGTGGCCGCGGTTGTTGTTGACCCAGAGGGTCTTCATGTCCCAGGAGGGCACGACGTGCTGGGGCTGGTTGCCGACGGGGATGGTCTCGATGACCTGGTAGGTGGCGGGGTCGATGACCGAGACGGTGTTGGAGGTGGTGTTGGGGACGTAGACCCGGGAGGGGAAGTTCCTGACGACCGGTGAGAGCTTGTTCGGCCGGTCGGCGGCGTAGACGTCGTCGGGGTCGAGGAGCGGTGGCATGCCGGGGAGTCCGGCGGGCGCCGCGGCCGGCTTGGGCACGGCGGGGGCGGCGGCCTTCTTGACCCCGGTGGCGCCGTTCTCGGCCTGGTTCCCGCCGCCGCAGCCCGCGAGGGTGACGAGGAGGGCGGCGGCGAGGAGGGCCGCGCTTCGTCCGGTGTGGTGTGCCATCAGGTCAGCAGCTCCGTGGTGGTGACCGCGCGCAGTCCGCGGCGGCCGAGGTCGGCGAGGAGGAGGGGCAGCGCGGCGGCGGTGTCCGGGTAGCCGAAGTGCAGGCTGACGACCGATCCGGGCCGGACGGAACCGGTGACGTTGCGGACGATCGCGGCGGCGCCGGGCGAGGTGAAGTCGAGGGAGTCGACGTCGTACGAGAGGGCGTGCGGGTATCCGGCGCGTCGGGCGGCGCGCAGGACCGCGGGGGCGGCGTGCTGCGTCCGGGAGGGCCGGAACCAGGTGCCGACGGAGCCGGTGAGGCGGCGCAGGCGGGTGGCGCAGGCCTCGATCTCCGCGTGGGCCTCGGTCTCGGTCATGGCGTTGATGTCGGTGTGGTGCTGGGTGTGGTTGCCGAGGTCGTGTCCGCCGTCGAGGATGCGGCGGGCCATGCCGGGGTGTTCGTCGAGCCAGGAGCCGACGGCGAGGACGGTGACGCGGGCGCCGGCCTTCTCCGCCTGGCCGAGGAGGGTGCGGGCGAGGGCGGGGTCGCCCTGGCCGTGGAAGGTGAGGGCGACCCGGGGCCGGTCGCGGGGGCCGTGGTCGATCTCGGCGGGCCGGCCGGGGAAGCGGCGCGGGGCGGGGGCGGCGACCGGGGCGGCGGCGGGCGCCGTGCCGGGGCGGCGGGCGGCGGGGGCCGGGCGGGGCTCCGTACCGCAGGCGGTGGCGAGGGCTCCCGCGAGGGCGGCGGCCGCGCCCGTCCGGAGGACGCCGCGGCGGTCGGTCGGCTTCACCCGACCAGTAAAGAAGGATGTCGACCGAATCGTGATGATTAGGCCGATTCAGGACGTTTGCGGCCTCCCCCGGGGCGTCCACCATGCGGACGGGCCGGGGAAACAATCGATGAACCGCATAGCCATTCAATGTTTGCAAGGCGAGTGCCGCAGGTCACCAATGATTCATAGACGATCAATCCCCATTTGCCCGACTCTGTCCCGGTAGGGACTTTTGGCGGCGAGGCCTCCCGTCTGCCATAGTCGGAGACACGACCCCCATTGACCCGGGCCAGGTCGACATAGCAGCCGTGGATACACCCCCCCGTCCACGGCGCATCACACGAGAGCCCCCAGGCGCCCCACAGCGGCGGACGGGGGCTTTCGTGCACCCGGAGGCATGCCAGGGGAATCCTCAGGCGCGGTCGGCGACCCGCATCTCGAACCAGGTCGTCTTGCCGCGCGGCGCGAGGTCCACACCCCAGCGGTCGGAGAGCTTGTCGACGAGGAAGAGGCCGCGGCCGCTCGTGTCGAGCTCGCTCACCGGCATCAGACAGGGCAGCCCCCGCGACGGGTCGCGGACCTCGATCCGGATCCACCCGCGCCGCCGGTGCAGCCGCAGCCTGAAGGACCGGGCGCCGGTGTGCCGGACGGCGTTGCCGACGAGCTCCGAGACGAGCAGCACCGCGTGCTCGGCGATCTGCGGGCCGAGCCCCCACTGGCGCAGGACCACGCCCTGCGTGAGCCGGCGGGCCACCCACGCGGACTCGGGGCGGGACGGCAGCACCACGTCCTCGTCCGCCGGGTTGCCGTACAACTCCAGTACGCAGGCGACCTGTTCGTCGTCCACGGCCGGTGACCACCGCGCGGCGGCGGCGCTTCCGCGCTGCCACGGTTGCTCCGTACCCTCCAGGCCCGCCATGCCCCCATCATGGCCGCACGAAGCCGTCCGCGGGGGCCGTTCCGGTGGAATCGGCCCCCTCGGACACGGCTCAGGCGAACTTCGCCTTGCCGGGACCCTCCTCGACGAAGCTACGCATGCCGTTCTCGCGGTCCGCGGTGGCGAACAGCCCGGCGAACCAGGTGCGTTCGATGGCGAGGCCGGTGTCGATGTCGGCCTCCAGACCCTGGTCGACCGCCTCCTTCGCGGCCCGCAGGGCGACCGCGGGACCCTGCGCCAGCTTCGCGGCCCAGGCGTGCGCCTGCTCGTACACCTCGGCGGCCGGGACGACCCGGTCGACCAGGCCGAGGGTGAGGGCCTCGTCCGCCTTCACCATGCGGCCGGTGAAGATGAGGTCCTTGGCGCGGGAGGGGCCGATCAGCCGGGAGAGGCGCTGCGTGCCGCCCGCGCCGGGGATCAGGCCGAGCAGGATCTCCGGCTGGCCCAGCTTCGCGTTGTCGGCGGCGATCCGGTAGTCGGCGCAGAGCGCGAGCTCGCATCCGCCACCGAGCGCGTAGCCGGTGACGGCGGCGACGACGGGCTTGGGGATGCGGGCGATCGCGGTGAAGGAGTCCTGGAGGGCGCGCGAGCGCTTGACCATGGCCACGTGGTCCATGACCTGCATCTCCTTGATGTCCGCGCCGGCCGCGAACACCTTCTCGCCGCCGTAGAGGATCACGGCCCGCACGTCGTCGCGGTCGGTCGCCTCCTGGGCCAGCTCGCGCAGCCGGTCCTGGGTGGCGATGTCGAGGGCGTTCATCGGGGGGCGGTCGAGGCGGATCGTGCCGACGCCATCGGCGACTTCGAGGTTCACAGTCATGGAACGAAGGTTAGTAGGCGTTAACGCGAAGGGACCCGGTGCCGTTTGTCACAGCACCGGGCCCCTCTCATGACCTGCGGACGCGGACTAGGCGGTCCACTCCGACCACGACATGTTCCAGCCGTTGAGGCCGTTCTCCGGCTGGATCTGCTTGTCCTTGGAGTTCTTCACGACGATCACGTCACCGATGATCGAGCGGTCGAAGAACCAGGCGGCCGGGGTCGAGCTGTCGCCCGCGCCGCGCGTGTCCGACAGACCGACGCAGCCGTGGCTGACGTTCGAGGAGCCGAAGGTGCTCTTCGGGGCCCAGTAGTTGCCGTGCACGAAGGTGCCCGAGGTGGACAGACGCATCGCGTGCGGGACGTCCTTGATGTCGTACTCGCCACCGAAGCCGACCGTGGCGCCGTTCATCCGGGTCACCTTGTACTTCTCGCTGATGACCATCTCACCGTTGTACGTGGTCGTCGACGGGGCGCCCGCGGTGATCGGCAGCGTCTTGATGATCTTGCCGTCCCGCTCGATCTTCATCGTCTTGGCGCTCGCGTCGACGGTGGAGACCTGACGGCGGCCGATGGTGAAGGTGACGGTCTTCTTCTGCTTGCCGTAGACGCCCGGGCGGCCTTCGACACCGTCCAGGTTGAGGTGCACGGTCACCTTGGTGCCCGCGGCCCAGTACTCCTCGGGGCGGAAGTCGAGGCGGTCGTTGCCGAACCAGTGCCCCTCGATCTCCACGGCCGGCTCGGCCGTCACCTTGATGGCCTTCTCGACGGCGTCCGGGTCGGTGATGCCCCGGGTGAAGTTGATGGACACCGGCATGCCGACACCGACGGTCGCGCCGTCCTCCGGCGTGTAGTGGCCGATGAAGGTGTTCTTCGGGACCAGCGTGGTGAAGGTGGTGTCCTTCGCCGACTCGCGGCCCTCGGCGTCCTTCGCGATCGCGTGGACCTTGTACTGGGTCCCCGCGGACAGGTGGGCGGTGGGCGCCCAGCTGGCACCGTCCGCCGCGATCTTGCCCTCGACCGCGGCGCCCTTGGAGTCGGCGACCTCGACCGTGGTCAGCTTGCCCTGCTCGGCGGAGACCTTGAGGGCCCCGCTGGTGGCGACCGAGTCGGCGCCGTCCTTCGGAAGGATCGTCACGACCGCCTGCGAGGCGGCGTTCTCCGGCTTGCCGCTCCCCTGCGACGCCGGGTCCTGGCCCCCCTTGCCACCGCCGGTGGCCGTCTCTCCACCGCCGCAGGCGGTGAGGACGATGAGCAGCGCCCCCGCGGCCAGCGCCTGCAGACGGACGCCCCCGCGTCGTCGGCCGCGCCGGCCATTCGCTCCTACCGATGCCCCCGATATCGGCTGCCCGTTCACTGTGGTCTTCTCCCCTCACACGGCCGGGCAACGCCACGGCCCCACCCCCGTGCGCATCCGCTCGCGCACACGGCGCTAGATAATCACACCGCAGGACACGAAAGATCCTCGTGAATGTCACCGTTCCGTCCCGATCGACGTGCTAAAGCACCGAGGTGACGGCCCGGGTGGCGGGAGGGGCGCGAGGGGGACGCGAGAGGGGGCTCAGCGCAGCGCCGAACCGGCCTTCCACTGGGTCCAGTCCATGTTCCACCCTCCGAGCCCGTTGTCGGGAGCGACCTTCCGGTCACGCGAGTTGACCACTTCCACCACGTCGCCGATGAGCGTCCGCTCGAAGAACCAGCCCGCCGGCGAGTCCGCGCTGCCGCCCTTCTCGTCCCGCAGCCCCACGCAGCCGTGACTGACGTTCGCCGAGCCGAACGTGTCGGCCGAGGCCCAGTAGTTGCCGTGCAGGAAGGTCCCCGACTCGGTGAGCCGCATCGCGTGCGGGACGTCCTTGATGTCGTACTCGCCGCCGAAGCCGACCGTCCGCCCGTCCATCCGCGTCACGTCGTACAGCTCCGTGACGACCATCTTCCCGTTGTACGTGGTGGTCTTCGGCGCGCCCGCGGTGATCGGCACGGTCGCGAGGACCTCGCCGTTCCTGCGGACCTCCATGGTGTGCGCGGCGGCGTCGACCAGGGAGACCTGGGAGCGGCCGACGGTGAAGCCGACCTTCTTGCGCTGGATGCCGTACACGCCCGGCGCGCCCTCGACGTCGCGGAGGTCGAGCTCCACGCCGACCTCCGTCCCCGGCCGCCAGTACGCGGCGGGCCGGAAGTCGAGCCGCTCCTTCCCGAACCAGTGGCCGACGACCTCGACCGGCGGGTCGGAGGTGATCCGGATGGCCTTCTCGACCTCGTCCCGGTTCTCGATGGGCCGGTTGAAGGAGAAGGAGACGATCATTCCGGTGCCGACAGTGGAACGGTTCTCCGGCTTGAAGTAGCCGATGAACCGGCTCTCCGGCACCACGGTCGTGAAGGTGGTGTGCCGGGCGGAGCGGCGACCGTGGGCGTCGAGCGCGACGGCGTCCACGCTGTACTTGGCGGCCAGCGCGAGCCGGGCGTCGGCCCGGGGCCGCCACCGCAGCCCGTCCGCGGAGATCTCCCCGGCGACCCGGGTCCGCTGGGCGTCCTCGACCTGGACGACCGTCACCCGTTCGAGCCGCCCGCTGTCCACCCGTACCTCTACGGGACCCCCGGCCGGCACCCCCCGACTGCCGTCCTCCGGACTCACCCGGATGACATCCCCGGGGGCCCGCGCCTTGCCCGGCAGGGAGATGTCGATGCCGCCTTCGCCGTCCGCTCCTGTGCAGCCCGCGAGGCCCGCCATCAGTCCCGCCACCGCCAGGGCGTACCTTGCCCGCTTCCATACACGATTCACGCTCGGCCCAACGACAGCCCCCCTCCAGGGGAAACGTGCGTGCGGGCCATGTTGGGAGCACGGCCGTGCGGGCAGAACAGGGAGGACGACGGGAAAGAGCGGCGGCCGGGACGCCGCCGCTCCCCCGGATGCGGGCCCCACGAGCCCCACGAGCCGCGGGAGGCCGGACGGTGTCGAGTGCAGCCGAGCAGGAGGCGGTACAGGAGCGTGCCCTGGAACGGTCGGGGCCGGAGAGCAGGGAGCCCGGCACCGACAGGACACGCCCACCGGTGTGGCCGGGGGCGCCGACGCCCCTGGGAGCCCGCTGCCGGGTCGGGCCGGGCGGGGTGACGGGCACCAACTTCGCCCTGTGGGCGGGGGGTGCGGAGGCCGTGGAGCTGTGCCTGTTCGACGAGGACGGTACGGAGCTGCGGCTGCCGCTGACCGAGCTGACCCACGAGATCTGGCACGGCTTCGTGCCCGGGATCGGCGCCGGACAGCGGTACGGCTTCCGGGTGCACGGCCGCTGGGACCCGTGGACGGGAGCCCGCTGGAACCCGGCGAAGCTGCTCCTCGACCCGTACGCCCGAGCCGTGGAGGGTGACTTCGCCCTGCCGCCGGAGGTGTACGGGCATGTGCGGGACTGGCCCCAGCAGCATGTCGCCGACACCGTCCGCGACGACCGGGACTCCGCCCCGTACGTCCCGAAGGGGGTCGTCGTCCACGACGACGACGACTGGTCGGACGACCGCAGGCCCAAGACGCCCTGGCAGGACTCGGTCATCTACGAGCTGCACGTGAAGGGCTTCACCCAGCAGCACCCGGGCATCCCCGAACGGCTCCGCGGCACGTACGCGGGGCTCGCGCACCCGGCGGCGATCGAGCACCTCGTGGGGCTCGGGGTGACGGCGGTCGAGCTCCTGCCGGTCCACCAGTTCGCCCACGAGGACCACCTCCTGCGGCGCGGCCTGCGCAACTACTGGGGCTACAACTCCCTCGGCTACTTCGCCCCGCACGCCGGGTACTCGTCCTCCGGGACGACGGGACAGCAGGTGGGCGAATTCAAGAAGATGGTGCGGGCCCTGCACGCGGCCGGCATCGAGGTCATCCTCGACGTCGTCTACAACCACACGGCGGAGGCGGGCGAGCTGGGTCCCACCCTCTCCCTCAAGGGCATCGACAACCGCGGCTACTACCGGCTCCAGTCCGACGCCCGCCGGTACGCCGACTACACGGGCTGCGGCAACACGCTGCACGTCGTGCAGCCGCAGGTGCTGCGGCTCATCACCGACTCGCTCCGCTACTGGGTGACGGAGATGGGCGTGGACGGCTTCCGCTTCGACCTGGCGGCGGCCCTGGCCCGCTCGATGCACGACGTCGACATGCTCTCCCCGTTCCTCGCGGTCATCGCCCAGGACCCGGTCCTGCGCCGGGTCAAGCTGATCGCCGAACCCTGGGACGTCGGCAACGGCGGCTACCAGGTCGGGGCCTTCCCTCCCCTCTGGACCGAATGGAACGACCGCTACCGGGACGCCGTCCGGGACTTCTGGCGGGGCGCGCTGCCCGACGTACGGGACCTCGGCTACCGGCTCTCCGGCTCCAGCGACCTGTACGCGTGGGGCGGGCGCCGACCGTACGCCTCCGTCAACTTCGTCACCGCGCACGACGGCTTCACGCTCCGGGACCTCGTCACGTACGAGCGGAAGCACAACGAGGCCAACGGCGAAGGCAACCGGGACGGCACCCACGACAACCGGTCCTGGAACTGCGGGACGGAGGGCGAGACGGACGACCCGGAGATCCAGGCGCTCCGCCTCCGCCAGCTCCGCAACCTCCTCACCACGCTCCTCCTCTCCACCGGGGTCCCGATGCTCGTCGCCGGCGACGAGATGGGCCGCACGCAGGGCGGCAACAACAACGCGTACTGCCAGGACAACGAGATCGGCTGGCTCGACTGGTCGCTGCCGGACGACCCGGGCCGCGCCCAGCTCCTCGCCCTGACCCGCCGGCTCCTCGCCCTGCGCCACCGCCACCCGGTGCTGCGCCGCCGCGCCTTCTTCTCGGGGCGGCGGCAGGGCGCGGACGGCCTGCGGGACCTGGCCTGGTTCGGCGCGGACGGCGGCGAGATGACCGAGCGGGACTGGTACGCGCCGACGGCGACGCTCGGCCTCTACCTCTCGGGCCGCGACATCCCGGGCCGCGACGAGCGCGGGGAGCAGGTCACCGACGACAGCTTCCTCGCCGTCCTGCACGCCGGCTCCGAACCGCTGGAGTTCCGGCTGCCGGGCCCGCCGTGGGCGGAATCGTACGAACTGCTCGTCGACACCACCCGCGAGGACCAGTCCCGCGCCCCGGGCACGGTCCACGCGGGCGGCGGGACGATCACGGTGGGCGCGCGCTCGACGGTGCTGCTGCGGGTCCGGGAATGAGACGGCGGCCGGCCGAGGAGGGCGATCGGAAAACCGGATGAGACGTGTCAGTGGTGAACCGTAGGGTCGGCCCTGATGCCCGAGAAACCCATGCCCCCAGAGAACCCCTCCCCCGCCCGCTCCGCGGTGCGCGTGCTGCTGCGGCTGTGGCCGTACGTCCGGCCCGTGCGGGGACGGTTGTTCACGGCCGCGATCGTCGCGATCGTCGCCTCCTGTCTGTCCCTGGTCATCCCGCTCGTCCTGAAGTGGATGGTCGACGGGCCCATCACCGACCGCGAGCCGAGCGGCGTATGGCTGGGGGCGCTCTACCTCCTCCTGCTCGGCATCGCCGAGGCCGTCCTCTTCGGGTACCGGCGCTGGCTGGTGGCGCGCCCGCTCGCCGGGGTCGAGGCGCGGATGAGGGCCGATCTGTACGGCAGACTCCAGCGGCTGCCCATCGCCTTCCACGACCGGTGGGCGTCGGGGCAGCTGCTCTCGCGCGGCACGACCGACCTCATGCTGGTCCGGATGTTCCTCGCCTTCCCGCTGACCTTCCTGCTGGTCAACGGCGTGACGATCCTCGCCGGTTACGTGCTGCTGCTCGCCCAGGACTGGTCCCTCGGCCTGGTGCTGCTGACGCCCGTGGTGCCGCTGGTCATCGTCTGCTCGCTCTTCGAGAGCCGGTACGGGACGGTGGCGCGCCGCGCCCAGGACCAGGTCGGCGACCTGACGACGGTCGTCGAGGAGAGCGTCCTCGGCATCCGGATCGTCAAGGGCTTCGGCCGGCACCGCAGCCAGGCCCGGGCCTTCCGCGCCCTCGCCGAGCTGCTGCGGGGCACCGAGCTGACCAAGGCCCGGCTGCTCGCCATGATCTGGGCGGTCATCACCGTCGTACCGGAGCTGGCCATCGGGGCGGCGCTGGTCCTCGGCACCGTGCAGGTGGCGGACGGTGACCTGTCGGCGGGCACGCTCGTCGCGTTCCTGTCGACGGCGCTCGCGCTGCGCTGGCCGGTCGAGTCGATCGGCTTCCTCCTCGCGATGAGCCAGGAGGCGGCGACCGCGACGGAACGGTACTTCGAGGTGATGGACGCGACCGAGGAACCGGACACGTCCGCCCCCTCGGCGGTGGACGGCCCCGAGGGGGTCCGGTTCGAGGGCGTGACCTTCCGCTACCCGGACGCCCCGGAAGGGACGCCACCCGTCCTCGACGGGATCGACCTGCACATCCGCCCCGGCGAGACACTCGCGCTGGTCGGCGGCACCGGCTCCGGCAAGACGACGCTCACCGCGCTCGTCCCGCGCCTGCACGAGGCGACGGGCGGACGGATCCTGCTGGACGGCGAGGACATCGCCCTGATGGACCGGGAGCGGCTGCGGACCCTGGTGTCGGTGGCCTTCGAGGAGCCGACGCTGTTCTCGGCGAGCGTCGGGGAGAACGTCCTGATGGGCGCCGCGGCCGAGGCCGGCGAACCGGAACTGCGGCGCGCCCTGGGCGTGGCCCAGGCGGACGGCTTCGTCGACCGGCTTCCGCAAGGCACGGAGACACAGGTGGGCGAGCAGGGCCTGAGCCTGTCGGGCGGCCAGCGGCAGCGCCTCGCGCTGGCGCGCGCGGTCGTCGGCAAGCCCCGCTTCCTGGTCCTCGACGACCCTCTCTCGGCGCTCGACGTGCACACGGAGGCGCGCGTGGAGGCGGCCCTGCGGGAGGTGCTGCGCGAGACGACGGCACTGGTCGTGGCGCACCGCCCGTCGACGGTGATGCTGGCCGACCGGGTGGCGCTGCTGTCCCGGGGCCGGATCGCCGCGGTCGGCACGCACCAGGAACTGCTGCGGAGCAGCGAGGAGTACGCCTGGCTGATGTCCGGCAAGGACGAGGGGAACGAGAAATGACGGAAACAGCCGTCGCCACAAAAACCACAACCCCCACAACGCCCCCTCCCACACCCCCCACGGACCCCTTCGACCGCGACGACCTGCCGGCACCCCCGGGCGCGACGGGCGCGCTGCTGCGTTCCCTCCTGGCCGGCCACCGCCTGCGGGTCACGGTCGCCGCGCTGGTCCTCCTCCTCAAGGAGGCGGCGGTCCAGGCGGGCCCGCTGCTCGTGGCGTACGCCATCGACCGCGGCGTCCCGGCCTTCCGCGCGGGGGACCACGGCCCGGTGGTGGCGGTGGCGCTCGGCTACCTGCTCTGCGCCGCGCTCTCGGGACTTCTCCAGTACGCCTTCGTCCGGGTGGCGGCCCGGGTGAACCAGGACGTCCTGCTGGACATCCGGGGCCGGATCTTCCGCCACGCCCAGGTCCTGAGCGTCGACTTCCACGAGCGCTACACCTCGGGCCGGCTGATCTCCCGCTCGACGACGGACGTCGAATCGCTCCGCGAGCTGCTCTCGGAGGGCCTCCAGGAACTGATCGGTGTAGTCCTCTCCTTCGTGTCCATCGCGGCGATCCTCCTCTGGCTGGACCTGGGCATCGGAGCAATGGCCGTAGCGTCGTTCCTCCCCCTCTACCTGCTGGTACGGCTCTACCGGCGCCGCGCGGGCAAGGTGTACACGGAGAGGTCCACGGCGATCGCGGGCGTGATCGTGAAGTTCGCGGAGACCATGAACGGGATCCGCCCGGTCCGGGCGTTCCGCCGGGAGCGGACCAACGACGCCGAGTTCGCGGTGCTCAACCACCGCCACGAGCGCAGCAACGGCGACGCGCTCCTGGAGATGGCGCGCTACGTGGTCGGTTCGCGCCTGGTCGCGAACGCGGCGGTGGCGGGCATGTGCCTGTGGGGCGCGTACCGCGTCGCGGACGGCACGCTCGACCTGGGCGTCCTGGCGGCGGCGGTGCTGTACATGCGGCGGCTGTACGACCCGATCGACCGCCTCGGCATGTTCCTCAACTCGTACGAGTCGGCAGCCGCTTCGCTCGCGAAGATCGCGGGCCTCCTGGCCCAGGAGCCGGGAGTCCCGGAGACGACGACCCCGGACCACCTGCCGGAGCGCACGGGCACACCGGGCCGCGAGGTGGTCTTCGAGAAGGTCCGCTTCGCGTACAGGACGGGCGGCGAGGTCCTGCCGGCCTTCGACCTGACGATCCCCGCGGGCCAGACGGTGGCGGTGGTAGGGGCGACGGGCGCGGGCAAATCGACACTCGCCAAACTCCTGTCCCGCTTCTACGACCCCACGGACGGCCGGGTGCTCCTGGACGGAGTGGACCTGAAGGACCTGGCCACACCGGAACTCCGCCGGGGCGTGGTCATGGTGACCCAGGAGGCGTTCCTCTTCTCCGGCACGGTGCGGGAGAACATCGCGATCGGCCGCCCGGACGCGACCCACGACGAGATCGAACGGGCGGCGAAGGCCATCGGGGCCCACGAGTTCATCACCAGCCTCCCGGACGGCTACGACACGGACGTGCGCAAGCGCGGCGGACGGATCTCGGCGGGCCAGCGCCAACTGGTGGCCTTCGCACGGGCGCTCCTGGCGGACCCGGCGGTCCTGATCCTGGACGAGGCGACGAGCTCGCTGGACGTGCCGGGCGAGAGGGCCGTGCAGCGGGCGATGGACACGGTCCTGGCGGGCCGTACGGCGGTGGTCATCGCCCACCGCCTCTCAACGGTCGAAGTGGCGGACCGCGTGCTCGTGATGGAGTCGGGCAGGATCGTCGAGGACGGCACGCCAAGAACCCTGGTCTCGGGCAACGGCCACTACGCGGGCCTGCACCAGGCCTGGCGGGACAGCCTGGTGGGCTGAACGACGGCGGGAGTGGGGGACGTGGAGGGGGTCGTGTTCGGGACGTAGAGCGTGATTTGTGGCGCAGGAGAAACGCCGAGCTCTCAAGGAGCCCGCAGGCGCCGTAAATCATGCAGTCCCGAACGCGACCCCCGGAACGTCCCCCACGCACACTCAGGACCGGGCCCGCAACAAAGCAACCGACAACCCGGCCGCAATCAGCATCAACACAGCAGCCCCCACAGCGGCACCCCCCATGGCCTCGACAAAGGCGGACCGAGCCGCATCGACCACAGAAGCAGGCGCCCCCCACGCACCCCCCAACGTCTCCCGGGCGGCGGCCGGAGCGGAGGAGGGCATCGCGGCGGTGTAGACGGCCGCGCCGATCGACCCGAGGATCGCCATGCCGAGCGCCCCGCCCAGCTCCTGCCCCGATTCGAGGACGGCCGCGGCCGAGCCGGCGCGCTCGGGCGGGGCGGCGCCGAGGGCGAGTTCGTTGGCGAGGGTCATCGCGGAGACGAGCCCGGCGGCGTAGAGGGCACTGGCCACCAGGACGACCCAGAAGGGCGTGGCCCGGTCGATCGCGGCGAGCCAGGCGAAGCCGCCGGAAGCGACGAGGAACCCGCCGCCCATGACGTACGCCCGGTCGACCCGCCGGGCGAGCGCCGCGGCCACCGGGGCGGCGAAGAGGACGCCGCCGGCGGGGACGAGGCTCCACAGGGCCGCTTCGAACGGACTCTGCCCGAGCACGGACTGCAGGTACTGGGTGAGAAAGACAGCGAACCCGACCGTCGCGACCATGGCGAGCAGGTTGACGAGGAGGGACCCGCCGTAGGCCCGGGTGCGGATCAGTCCGAGGTCGATCAGGGGATGGGCGAGCCGCCGCTGCCGCCGGACGAACACCAGGCAGAGCAGCAGCCCACCGGTCACGGCGAGAGCGGGAAGGGAGGCCCAGCCCTCCTTGGCGAGCTCCTTGATCCCGTACACAACCGGCAGCAGAGCGGCCAGGGACAGCCCCGCACTCACCAGATCGAACGGCCCACCGCGGGCCGCTCCCTTGGACTCGGGAAGCAGCAGAGGCCCGAGGACGAGCAGCAAGGCCATCGCGGGCAGGTTGACGAGGAAGACGGACCCCCACCAGAAGTGCTCGACGAGCGCGCCGCTGACGACGGGCCCGAGGGAGATGCCGCTCGCCATGACGGCGGTCCACGCGGTGACGGCCGTGGCGCGCTGGGCCGGGTCCCGGAAGAGGTTGCGGATCAGGGCGAGGGTGGCGGGCATGAGGCAGGCGCCGCCGAGGCCGAGGAGGGCGCGGGCGCCGATGAGGGCGCCGGGGGTGTGGGCGTAGGCGGCGGCGACGGAGGCGACGCCGAAGAGGGCGGCGCCGCCGAGGAGCATCCTGCGGCGCCCGACGCGGTCGCCGAGGGCGCCCATGGTGACGAGGAGTCCGGCGAGGACGAAGCCGTAGGTGTCGAGGATCCAGAGCTGTTCGGTGGCGCCGGGGCGGAGGTCGGCGCTGATGGAGGGGATGGCGAAGTAGAGGATGGAGACGTCCATGGAGACGAGGAGCAGGGGCAGCATGAGGACGCCGAGGGCGACCCATTCGCGGCGCCCGGCGCGAGCGGGTCCGGTCTCGTACCGAGAACGTTCAGCAAGTGTCATGGGAGCAAGGAAGCAGCACGATGCGTACGAGGCCACGACTGCCCTAGTGCACCCCACCCGACACCCCCAACTTCCCACCTCACCAAGGCGTACACCGTCCCGACCGCACTAGTACACTCCCCCGCGTGACGACCGAGCCGCCCTACCTGGCCATCGCGGCGGAGCTGCGCCGCCGCATCCTGTCCGGGGAGCTGTCGCCGGGCGACCGGGTGCCGTCGACGCGGGCGGTGACGCGCGAGTGGGGCGTGGCGATGGCGACGGCGACGAAGGCGCTGGGGGTGCTGCGCCGGGAGGGCCTGGTGCGGCCGGAGCCGGGGGTCGGCACGGTGGTGGTCGGGCAGAAGGGCGCGGCCCCGGACGCGGAGCCGCTGTCACGGAAGCGCCTGGTGGACGCGGCGCTGGAACTGGCCGACGCCGAGGGCCTGAACGCGCTGACGATGCGCCGGGTGGCGACGGTGCTCGGGGTGTCGACGATGACGCTGTACCGCCATGTGCCGGGCAAGGCGGAGCTGGTGCGGCTGATGGCGGACGCGGCGTGCGGCGAGGTGCCGTTGGGGCCGGTGCCGCCGGAGTGGCGGGTGGGGCTTGAGCGGGGGGCGCGCTGGCTGCGCGGGGTGTACTCCCGGCACCGGTGGATGGCGCACGCGATGGCCTCGTTCACGCGGCCGGTGGCGACGCCGAACGCGATGGCGTACACGGAGTGGGTGCTGCGGTCGCTGCGGGGGACTCCGCTGACGCACACGGAGAAACTCCACGCCCATCTGCTGATCTTCGCGTACGTGCAGGGCCTGTCGATGGCCGACGATCTGGAGGAGCAGGCGCGGCAGGACACGGGGATCTCCGACGGCGAGTGGATGGAACAGAATGAGCCACGCTTCGACGCGATCCAGGCGGGCGGTTCGTACCCCGAGCTGAACTCCGTGACCAGCGGCGGCGGTTTCGGTCTGGACCTGGACGCGCTCTTCGAATTCGGGCTTCAGCGAACGTTGGACGGCATCGCGTCCATGATCGGCGAAACGTCCGGTTAACGAACACGGACGTACGGGCAGCGGACGAATTCCGGCCAACTTGCCGATGCCCTCATGACAGGTACCCGTCAGTCCTGTCACTCTCTCCCCGGTTCTTCGCATCAATGTTCACCGCTTCACCCGAACGTGCTCCACAGCTCTCCTTGCTCCGCCCGGACGGGCTCACCCAGGTCCGCCGGTACCCCCCTCGCATAAGGAGTCTGCGTGAGATCCACGCCCAGCCGCCGTGCCACCGCGACCGGCGCTCTGATCGCTGCCGCCGCCATGCTCGCCGTGAGCGTCCAGACCGGTTCCGCCACCGCGGCCGACGGCCCCTGGACCATCGCCCCCAAGGCCCAGCAGGGCTCGGCGGCGAACCCCGGCAAGCTCCCGGCCGACCTCACCCCCGCCGAGCGCACCGCGCTCATCAAGGCCGCCGACGCCGACAAGGCCGCCACGGCCAAGACGCTCGGCCTCGGCGCCCAGGAGAAGCTGGTCGTCCGTGACGTCGTGCAGGACCGCGACGGCACGACCCACACGCGCTACGAGCGCACCTACGCCGGACTGCCCGTCCTCGGTGGCGACCTGATCGTCGAGGAGTCCAAGGCCGGTGCGACCCGGAGCGTCTCCAAGTCGTCCCGCGCGGAGCTGAAGAACGTCGACACCGGTGCGACCGTCGCGCCGGCCGCCGCCGAGAAGCAGGCCGTCGGCCTCGCCCAGGCGGACGGCTCCAAGAAGGCCGCCGCCGACCGCGCCCCGCGCAAGGTCGTGTGGATGGCGCAGGGCGCGCCCGTCCTCGCGTACGAGACCGTCGTCGGCGGCCTCCAGCACGACGGCACGCCGAACGAGCTGCACGTCGTCACGGACGCGAAGACCGGCAAGAAGCTGTACGAGTGGCAGGCCGTCGAGACCGGCACCGGCAACACGCAGTACAGCGGCCAGGTCACGCTCGGCACGGCGCCGTCGTACACCCTGACGGACACGACCCGCGGCAACCACAAGACGTACAACCTCAACGGGGGTTCGTCGGGCACCGGGACGCTGTTCAGCAACACCACCGACGTCTGGGGCAACGGGACTCCGCAGAACAAGGAGACCGCGGGCGCCGACGCGCACTACGGTGCCGCGCTCACGTGGGACTACTACAAGAACGTCCAGGGCCGTAACGGCATCCGGGGCGACGGTGTCGGCGCGTACTCCCGCGTCCACTACGGCAACGCGTACGTCAACGCGTTCTGGCAGGACTCCTGCTTCTGCATGACGTACGGCGACGGCGCGAGCAACCTCAAGCCGCTCACGTCCATCGACGTGGCCGCGCACGAGATGACCCACGGCGTCACCTCCAACACCGCGGGCCTCCAGTACAGCGGCGAGTCCGGCGGCCTCAACGAGGCCACCTCGGACATCTTCGCGGCGGCCGTCGAGTTCTACGCCAACAACGCCCAGGACAAGGGCGACTACCTGGTCGGCGAGAAGATCGACATCCGCGGCAACGGCACCCCGCTCCGCTACATGGACAAGCCGAGCAAGGACGGCTCGTCCAAGGACGCGTGGTACTCGGGCATCGGCGGCATCGACGTCCACTACTCCTCGGGCCCGGCGAACCACTTCTTCTACCTGCTCTCCGAGGGCAGCGGAACGAAGACGATCAACGGCGTCACCTACGACTCGCCGACCTCCGACGGCCTGCCCGTCACCGGCATAGGCCGGGACAAGGCCGCGCTGATCTGGTTCAAGGCGCTCACCACCAAGTGGGGCACGACCACGAACTACGCCGGTGCCCGCACCGGCACGGTCGACGTCGCCAAGGCGCTCTACGGCGCCACCAGCCCCGAGGTCGCGGCCGTCGAGGACGCCTGGGCCGCCATCAACGTGGGCCCGCGCTCCGGTGGTGGCAACCCGCCGACCGGCACGGTCTTCGAGAACACCGCCGACGTGTCCATCCCGGACAACGGCGCCGCGGTCACCTCGACGGTCAACGTCACCGGGATCACCGGCAACGCCCCGAGCACCCTCGCCGTCGGCGTGGACATCGTCCACACCTACCGCGGTGACCTCGTCGTCGACCTCGTCGCGCCCGACGGCTCGGTCTACAGCCTGAGCAACCGCTCCGGCGGCAGCGCCGACAACATCGTCCAGACCTTCACCGTGAACGCCTCCTCGGAGGTGGCGAACGGCGCCTGGAAGCTCCGCGTCCAGGACAAGGCCTCGATCGACACCGGCTACATCAACGCCTTCAAGCTGACCTTCCCGTAACCCGGGAAGACCCGCCTGAAGAAGCGAATGAATTGACGTAGGCAACGGACGCCCGGAGGGAACGATCCCTCCGGGCGTTCGCGCGTCTGCATACCCTGGGGCGCATGATCAGGGTGCTGCTGGCGGACGACGAGACGATGATCAGGGCAGGGGTCCGGGCGATCCTCACCACCGACCCCGGAATCGAGGTGGTCGCCGAGGCCGGCGACGGCCACGAGGCCGTCGAACTCGCCCGGCTGCACCGGCCCGACGTCGCCCTGCTCGACATCCGGATGCCCCGGCTCGACGGACTCGGCGCCGCGGAGGAGCTCCGCAGGACCGTCCCGGACACGGCCGCCGTCATGCTCACCACCTTCTCCGAGGACGCCTACATCGCGCGGGCGCTCGCCCTCGGCGTCAGCGGCTTCCTGCTCAAGTCAGGCGACCCGCGCGAACTCATCGCCGGGGTCCGGGCCGTGGCCGCCGGCGGCGCCGCCCTCTCCCCCGCCGTCGCCCGCCGGGTCATCGACACCCTCGGCGGCGAGCGCCTCGGCCGGGCCGCCGAGGCGCGGGCCCGCCTGGCCCCGCTGACCGGCCGCGAGCGGGAGGTCGTCGCCCTCCTCGGCGCCGGTCTCTCCAACCAGGAGATCGCGGACCGGATGTACGTCGTCGAAGGCACCGTCAAGGCGCATGTGAGCGCCGTCCTGGGCCGCCTGGGGCTCCGCAACCGCGTCCAGCTCGCGATCCTCGCGTACGAGGCGGGCATGGTCCCCGATGCGTGAGCGCCTCTTCGACCTGGGGCTCTGGCTGCTGCTGTGCGTCCCCGTGCTGCTGAGGTCGGACCCCAACGACGGCGGGAGCTGGGCGCAGGTCGCCGTCGGCATCGTGGTGCTCGGCGGCTGCGTCGCGGTCAGCCGGCGGTGGCCGCTGGCGCCGATCGCGGTCACGGTCGCGGCGAGCCTGCCCGCCACCCTGGAGCTGTTCACCCCCTCGTACAGCCTGGCGCTCGTCGCGTTCGGCTATCTCGCGGGGCGCCGCCAGGAGCACACCCGGGGCGCGCTGTGGCTGTTCGGCGCGGTGGCGGCGGCCGGCCTGCTCCTCACCCGGATCACCGCGACCTCGCTGGGCCAGTGGTTCACGCTGCTGCTCGCACTGGCCCTGGCGATCGTCGCTCCCTGGCTGATCGGCCGTTACGTCCGCCAGTACGACCGGCTCGTGCACAGCGGCTGGGAGCTCGCCGACCGGATGGAGCGCGAGCAGGCGGCCGTCGCGGACCGGGAGAGGCTGCGGGAACGGTCCAGGATCGCAGGCGACATGCACGACTCCCTCGGCCACGACCTGGCCCTGATCGCCGTGCGCGCGGGCGCGCTCGAGGTCGATCCGGCACTCGGCCCCGACCAGCAGCACGCGGCCGGTGAGCTGCGCCGGGCGGCGGCCGACGCGACGGCCAGGCTCCGGGACGTCATCGGTGTCCTGCGCCAGCCCGACGAGGATCCGGCGCCCACGGCCCCGGGCGGCGAGCCGGTCGAGGAGCTCGTCGCCCGCGCCCGCGCCTCGGGCCTCGCGGTCACCCTGACGGTGACCGGGACGGGCCGGGAGCCCGACGGAATGGCGGGGTGGGCGCTGCACAGGGTCGTCCAGGAGGCGCTCACCAACGCGGCGAAGCACGCGCCGGGCGGCGGCGTGGACGTCCGGGTCGACGCCGGTGCCGAGCGCGTCGCCGTGGACGTCGTGAGCGGCCCGGGCACGACCGGTTCGCCGCTCGCCTCGGGCGGCACGGGGCTCGTCGGTCTCGACGAGCGCGTACGGCTCGCGGGCGGGGTCCTGTCGCACGGTCCCACGCCCGACGGGGGCTTCGCGGTCCGCGCGACCCTGCCGCGCCGGACGCCCGCCGGCGCCCCGACGGCCACGCCCTCCCGCACCGTGCTCTCCCCCACCTCGGCCCGGGAGCTGGACCGGGTCCGCCGCCAGGTCCGGAAGGGCCTCGCGCAGGCCATCTGGATCCCGCTCGCGCTGCTCGCCGCGCTCGGCCTGCTCATGGCCGGGGTCGCGCTCTGGACCCAGCACCAGTCGTATCTGGAGCCGGACGACTACGACCACATGCGGATCGGGCAGACCCTCACCGCCATCACCGAGGCCGAGGACCTGCCCGAGCACCCGCTGGACGGCCCGCCGAAGGGTGTTCCGGCGGAGCCGCCCGGCATGGACGAGTGCCGGTACTACCGCTCCACGCTGCTCGCCGCGGTCCCGGTGTACCGGCTCTGCTTCGTCGACGGGCACCTCGCCGACAAGGCCGAGGTGCGCTGAGACCGTCTACCGCAGCAGGACGCCCGCGCCCTCCCCCGCCGTCTCCTCCGGCACCGTCACGAGGCCGGGTTCCGCCGGGTGGGCGAGGAACGGGTGCGCGGGCAGGACCCGGACCGTGCAGCCGAAGGAGCCGGTGCGGTCGAGTTCCAGAGTGCCGGCGTACGGCTGCCGGCCCTCCAGGTCCGGGCGGCCCGCCGGCTTCAGCGGGACGGTACGGGTGTCGGCAAGGGTGTCGTCGGCGTCGACCCGGCCGGTGACGGCCTGCACCTCGACGTCGTCGGGGCTCAGCTCGCCCAGGGCGACCCGGACCCGGACGACCGGGGTCGAGCCGAGCTCCGCGTCCGCCAGGTCGTCCGCGAGCCCGTCGCCGACCTCGACGTGGTCGACGGACACCTTGGGCCAGGCCTCCCTGACCCGGGACTTCCAGGCCGCGAGCTCCCGCGCCCGGTCCGGGGTGAGCGCCCGGCGGGCGGCGCCGGCGGGGACGTACAACCGCTCGACGTACTCGCGGACCATCCGGTCGGCGAGCACCTTCGGGCCGAGGTCGGCGAGGGTGCGCCGGACCATCGCCGTCCAGCCGGCCGGTACGCCGTCGGGGCCCCGGTCGTAGAAGCGGGGGGCGACGCGGCGCTCGATCAGCTCGTAGAGCGCGGCGGCCTCCAGGTCGTCGCGGCGCTCCTCGTCGGCGGCCGCCGCGCCGTCGGCGGTGGGGATGGCCCAGCCGAAGTCGGGCTCGAACCACTCGTCCCACCAGCCGTCGAGGACGGAGAGGTTGAGGCAGCCGTTGAGCGCGGCCTTCATGCCGCTGGTGCCGCAGGCCTCCAGGGGGCGGAGGGGGTTGTTGAGCCAGACGTCGCAGCCGGGGTAGAGGCCGCGGGCCATCGCCATGCCGTAGTCGGGCAGGAAGACGATCCGGTGCCGGACCCGGGGGTCGTCGGCGAAGCGGACCAGCTCCTGCACGAGCCGCTTCCCGCCGTCGTCGGCGGGGTGCGCCTTGCCCGCGACGACGAGCTGCACGGGCCGCTCGGGGTGGAGCAGCAGGGCGCGCAGCCGGTCCTTGTCGCGCAGCATGAGCGTGAGCCGCTTGTACGAGGGGACGCGGCGGGCGAAGCCGATGGTGAGGACGTCGGGGTCGAGGACGGAGTCGGTCCAGCCGAGTTCGGCGGCGGCGGCGCCGCGCTGCCGCCAGGAGGCCCGGAGCCGGTCCCGTACATCGGTCACGAGCCGTTCGCGCAGGGTGCGGCGCAGTTCCCAGAGTTCGCGGTCGGTGGCGTCGGGGCCGAGCCGGCCGACCTCGGGGGCGACCCAGGTGGGGGCGTGGACGCCGTTGGTGATCGAGGTGATGGGCACTTCGTCGGCGTCGAAGCCCGGCCAGAGCCCGGCGAACATGTCGCGGCTGACGGCGCCGTGGAGGGTGGAGACGCCGTTGGCGCGCTGGGCGAGGCGCAGGCCCATGGCGGCCATGTTGAAGACGCCGGGGTCGCCGCCGAGCGGGGTCTCGTCGCCGAGGGCGAGGACGCGGCCCGTGTCGACGCCGGGGAGCGCGCCGTCCTCGCCGAGGTGGCGGGCGATGAGGCTGCGGTCGAAGCGGTCGATGCCGGCCGGGACGGGGGTGTGGGTGGTGAAGACGGTCCCGGCCCTGACGGTCTCCAGGGCGGCGTCGAAGTCGAGGCCCTGGCCCTGGAGTTCACGGATGCGTTCGAGGCCGAGGAGTCCGGCGTGGCCCTCGTTGGTGTGGAAGACCTCGGGGTCGGGGGTGCCGGTGAGCCGGGTGTACGTGCGGACGGCGCGGACGCCGCCGATGCCGAGGAGCATCTCCTGGAGGAGCCGGTGCTCGCTGCCGCCGCCGTACAGCCGGTCGGTGACGCTCCGTTCGCCGGGGGCGTTCTCCTCGACGTCGGAGTCGAGCATGAGCAGCGGGACGCGGCCGACCTGGGCGATCCAGATGTGGGCGTGCAGGCTGCGTCCGCCGGGCAGGGCGAGGGTGATCCGGGCGGGGGTGCCGTCGGCCTCGCGGAGCAGGTCGACGGGCAGCTCGCCGGGGTCGAGGACGGGGTACTGCTCCTGCTGCCAGCCGTCGCGGCCGAGGGACTGCCGGAAGTAGCCGTGGCGGTAGAGCAGGCCGACGCCGATCAGCGGGACGCCGAGGTCGCTGGCGGACTTGAGGTGGTCGCCGGCGAGGATGCCGAGGCCGCCGGAGTACTGGGGCAGGGCGGCGGCGACGCCGAACTCGGGCGAGAAGTAGGCGACGGCGGCGGGCGGCCGGCCCGCCTGCCCCTGGTACCAGCGGGGGGCGTGCAGATAGGTGTCGAGGTCCTCGGCGGCGGCGGTCAGCCGGGCCAGGAAGTCCCGGTCGGCGGCGAGCGCGGCGAGCCGGGGGGCTTCGAGGCTGCCGAGGATCCGGACGGGGTCGGCGCCGGCGACGTCCTCGGAGGCGAGGGACGCGAAGAGCGCGCAGGTGGGTTCGTGCCAGGACCAGCGCAGGTTGTGCGCGAGGTCGGCGAGGGGTCGAAGGGTGTCGGGGAGGACGGGACGCACGGTGAATCGACGGATTGCCTTCACGTGTTCCACCTTCGCAGGCGAGTACGGAGCGGAGTGGACGCACCACGCTGTGCGTCCGTCGTTCCGCTCCGACGTTAGGTCACCTCGGCCCGCGGGGCCACGGCGCGTCGGCGCGCATGGCGTGTCGGCACGGCGGGTTTCAGCCGATGGCGGGGAGCGGCACCTCGTACGGGGAGCCCTGATTGACCGTGTCCGGGTCGAAGGCGCCCGTGGCGGCGTAGCGCCGGGCGACGGCGGCGAGTTCCTCGGCGGGGAGGACGTCGTGGATGTCGGTGAAGCCGTGCGGGGCGCGCTCGTGGGCCAGGTTGATGACGACCTCGGGGCCGAGCCGCCGGTTGGCGCGCTGGAGCGCGGTCATGGCGGGACGGCGTGCGGACTCGTACGCGGCGAGGCCTTCGGCCGGGTCGTCGTGCCGGGCCAGCGCGTGGGCGAGGGCGCGGGCGTCGACGACGGCCTGGGTGGCTCCGTTGGAGCCGGTCGGGTACATGGCGTGGGCGGCGTCGCCGACGAGGGTCGTCCGGCCGTGGGTCCAGCGGTCGAGGGGCTCGCGGTCGACCATCGGGTACTCGTGGGCGGAGTCGGCGGCACGCAGGACGTCGGGGACGCTGACGCCGTCGAACTCCCAGCCCTCGTAGTGGCGGAGGAAGGTCTCCACGGGCACGGAACGGTCCCAGTCGCCGCGCAGCCGCTCGTCCCCGCACCCGAACGCCGCTCCGGAGCCGGACCCTGACCCGAATCCGGATCCCTCTCCGCGGTCGGGCTCGGCCGGGCGGGCCAGTGCCCAGTTCACGAGGACCTCGCGGCCCGGTCCCGTCGGCCGGCCCATCGGGTACACGACGGCCTTCTGCCGGTCGTCGCCCGCGATCAGCATGAACGAGCCCACCGCCCGGGCCGGCATCCGGGACACCCCCCGCCACACCAGCATCCCGTTCCACGGCGGCCCGCCCTCGCCCGGGTGCAGCGCCGCCCGGACCGCCGACCGGATGCCGTCCGCGCCCACCAGCACGTCCGGTTCGAGCGAGGCCCGGCCCCGTACGGCCCCCGACCGGTGCTCCAGGCGCAGCCGCGGCCGGCCGTCCGGCAGCGGCTCCACCCCGGTCACCCGGACCCCGGTCACCAGGGCCGCCGCGCCGAGCCGGGCCCGGACCGCCCCCGCGAGGACCTGCTGGAGGTGGGCGCGGTGCACCGAGAGCTGCGGCCAGCGGTAGCCGGCGCCGAGACCGCGCGGCTCGCGGGATATCAGACCGCCCGAGCGGTGGTAGTAGCGCAGCTCGCGGGTGGGCAGGGCGCCGGCCTCCAGCGCGTCGAGCAGGCCGAGGGCGTCGAGTTCGCGTACCGCGTTCGGCATCAGGTTGAGCCCGGCGCCCACCGGGCGGATCGCGGCCGCCGCCTCGACGACCGTGATCCGTTCGAATCCGGCGGCGTGCAGGGAGAGGGCGGTGGTGAGCCCGGCGATGCCGCCGCCGGCGATCACGATGTGCGGGCTCCGCCCGTACAGGGAGGAAGCATGGAGGGACATCGACTGCTCCTTCGCGCCGGGCTACGCGGCGGCGGGCCCGACCGGGGCCCCCGCGGGACGGCGCCGCACGGTCGCGCGGCGCACCATGGTCTCGTTCTCCCTGGTCAGGTCCAGGATGGAGCGCAGCAGCGCGACCGGGGCGCCGCCGCTGCCCTCCTCGTACAGGCGCAGGTCGTCGCTGTACGCCTTGCGGGCGACGCCGATGTGCCGGGCCCGGAAGGTCTTGAGGATCCGTAGCACCCGGCCGAGCGCGGCCGCCGAGTCCACGAGCTCGGGCGGCAGCCGGTCGACCTCCTCCCAGCTCACGGCCGCCGACAGTTTGCTCACGGCCGACACCCCGCCCCGGTGCCGGGCGTGGAACTCCCGCCAGGCCGGCAGGGCGTAGGGCAGGGACTCGGCGAGGAAGGCGTCGTAGGCGGCGTCGGAGCGGTCGCACTGCCACAGCGTCAGGTCGACCAGCCACAGCGGGACCTGCGCGGCGGCCGGTCCCAGGTAGTCGCGGCCCGCGACCTCGACCTCCTCGAAGTACGGCCGCAGGGTCACCGCGAAGTACTCGGGCGAGACCTCGGCGACCGTGAGGTCGATCGAGTCGACCATGGCCCGTACGTGGCGGGCGATCCGGTCCAGGGCGGCGGCGAAGCAGGGGTCGTACGGTTCGAGCCGGGCGACCCGGGAGCAGTCGTCGAGCGCCGCGACGAGGCCGGGGAAGACCATGCGGACGGCTTCCTGGAGGCGGGCCTCGGTCGGATGGCCGGTGTACGAGCGGCGGCGCGGCCCGGGCGGGTTCCAGGTCGTGTAGTGGTGGACCGTGTCCCGGGGCACCATGTCCGTCCGGCGGCCGAGGAGTTCGAGCACGGGCAGCGCCTCGGGGACGGCGTCGAGGGGCTGCACGCCGTGGCGTTTCAGCGAGCCGAGCAGGATGCCGAGGTCCCGCATCGCCGCGAGCGCGGCCCCGACGCTCCACAGCGCGGCCCGGTCCTGGTCGGGGACCAGGGCGCGCAGGGCGACGGTCAGGGCGGCGGTGTCGGCCCGGGCGTTCATCGCGGGCACCGCGGCGAGCAGGGCGTCGGCGCCCAGCGGGTCGGCGGCACGTATGTCCTCGGTGCGATGGCGCGGATCGCCGAGCACGGGACTCTCCTCTTCTTCGGGGCTCGTTCGCCTCCGGGGCGCTGGTGCGGCCCTTCGGCTCACTCGCCGGGTGGTCATGGGCATCGTGCGGGGGGTGGTGCGGGTCATCGGTGCTCCGGTACCGCGGCGCCCTCGGGGGACGGGGCCGGCTCCGGGAGGTGGAGGCGTACGGAGAGCAGGGCGGCGACGGCGGCGAAGGCGGCGCCGGTGAGCAGCGCGGCGCGGAAGCCGGCCGTCTCGGCGACGGCGCGGGCGGCGTCCGTGGCCTCGGTACGGGAGGTGGCGACGGCCACCAGGACGGCGAGGCCGAGGACGGAGCCGAACTGCTGGCTGGTGTTGACGAGTCCGGAGGCGAGCCCGGTCTCCTCGGGCGCGGCCTCGGCCGTGGCGGCGACGTTGGTGGTGACCATGACGAGCGGCAGGGCGGCGCCGATGAGCAGGCTGGGCGCGAGGACGGTGGTCGCGAAGGTGCCGTCGGCGGTGAGCGCGAGGGCCAGCCAGAGGGTGCCGGCGCAGAGGAGGGCGAAGCCGAGGGTCATGGTCCGGGGCAGGCCGATGCGGAAGAGGATCCGGCCGGTCTGCGGGGCGACCGCGACGACGACGAGCGAGAGGGGCAGCAGGCCGAGGCCGCCGCCCAGGGGCGCGTACCCGATGACGCTCTGGAGGTAGAGGCTGACCAGGAAGAACATCGGGAACAGGGTGGTCTGGGCGAGCGCGGCGAGGACGTTGGCGAGACGGAGCGCGGGACGCCCGAGGACGGCGGGCGGGACGAGGGGCGCGGCGGCGCGGGTCTCGACGGCGGCGAAGGCGAGGAGCAGCGCGAGTCCGGCTCCCCCGGCGCCGAGGGTACGGGCGGAGGTCCAGCCGGACTCGGCCGCGCCGACGAGGGCGTAGGCGACGAGCCCGAGTCCGGCGGTCGCGGTGAGCGCCCCGGCGAGATCGAAGCCGCCGGTCCGGAAGCGGCCGGCGCGGTCGTCGAGGAGGCGGAGTGCGAGGGCCGCGAGGGCGGCCGCGAGGAGGACGTTCAGCCAGAAGGTGGAGCGCCAGCCGAGGAGGTCGGTCAGGGCGCCGCCGAGGACCGTGCCGAGGACGCCGCCGAGTCCGCCCATCGCGGCGAAGGCGCCGAGCGCCCTGTGCCGGGCGGGTCCGTCGGGGAAGAGCAGGAGCAGCAGGGCGAAGGCGGCGGCCGCGGCGAGGGCCGCGCCGACGCCCTGGGCAGCGCGGGCGGCGACGAGCGCGGCGGCGCCGGGGGCGAGCCCGCCGGCGGCGGAGGCGGTGGCGAGGAGCGCGAGCCCGGCGAGGAACACCCGCCGGTGGCCGAGGAGGTCGGCGACGCGTCCGCCGAGGAGGAGCAGCCCGCCGAAGGTGATCAGGTAGGCGTTGGCGACCCAGGAGAGGCCCGCGGAGCCGGAGCCGAGGTCCGCGCCGACGGAGGGCAGGGCGACGTTGACGATCGCGGTGTCCATGATCAGGAGCAGCTGGGTGGAGGCGAGCAGCGCGAGCGCCCCGCGCCGCGGCCCGCGCGTTCGGGGGGTCGTCACCGGGTCGTCCCCAGGCCGTAGCCGTCGAGGCAGGTCCGGGSGAGCCGCTCGCACTCCCCGGCGGAGCCGGCCCAGGTCTGCATGGTCAGGTAGACGTGCGGGGCTCCGTGGTAGAAGCGCTCGTACTGCTCGTGGCGGCCGGCGAACTCGGAACCGAGCGCGTCCCAGGCCAGCTTGAGGAGTTTGAGCCGGTCCTCGGCGGGGTGGCCGGGGGCGCGGAAGTACTGCCGGACGAGCGGGCCGAGTTCGGGGTGGAGGAGGTCCCGGCCGCTCGCGGGGAGCTGGACGAGGGCGCCGCCCGCGAGGAGCTTGATGTCCTGGACGGCCCGCGGGTAGAGCTCGCCGGCCATGATCCGCTGGGCGAAGGAGATCTCCTGGCCCGGCCTGACCCCGCCGCGGCCCTCGTCGACCTCCTCGAAGGAGGCCTCGGCGGCGAGGACGAAGGCCTTGGCCTGGGCGACCATGCCGAGGAGCCGGCCGAGGGCCTGGGTGACGGGCGGCAGCTGCTCGGTGCCGTGGGAGCGGGCGACGAGGATCGCGAGGCCGGTGAGGAACTCCAGCTTCGTCCAGAAGCGGGTGGCGGACTGGTGGACGAAGTTCACGTAGGCGGGGGTCCGCCACCAGATGGCGCCGGTGGCGGCCGGGTCCCGGTAGGTGAGGACCCGCTCCCAGGGCACGAACACGTCCTCGCAGACGAGCATCGCGTCGTTCTCGTCGTAACGGGAGGAGAGCGGGTGGTCGAAGACGGACCGGGAGCGCCCCTCGTAGGAGGTGCGGGAGATCAGTCTGAGGCCGGGGGTGTCGAGCCGTAAGGAGAACGTGACGGCGTGGTCGAGGTCGTCCTCGGCCAGGGGTTCGATGGTGCCGACGAGGATCTCGTCGGCGAAGACGGCCCCGGTGCCGATGGTCTTGGCGCCGCGGACGACGATCCCGCCGTCCCGCTCGGCGACGATCCGGAGCGTGAGGTCGTCCTCGCCGGGGCCCGAGGCCGGGTTGGTGAGGGTGAAGGCGGCGTGCAGGTCGCCCTCGGCGAGCCGGCGGTGGAAGCCGAGGGCGTGTTCGGCGCCGTCGAAGGCCTCCCCGGTGAAGACGGCGGGCGCGGCGGCGAACCCGGCCGCGCCGGCGGCCATGTAGTCGGGGGTGCGGCCGAGGAAGCCGTAACTCGCCTCCGCCGTCGTCCGGAAGGCCCGGCGCCGGGCCACCAGGTCCTCGTACGACCGGGGCACGGCATAGGCGCGCCGCACCCCGCCCTGGACCAGGACGGGGTGGTGCACGGGGTCGTCGGCGAGGTCGTACAGACCGGCGAAGGAGGCCGCCGTGGCCCGGAAGGCGGGGTGCGCGGTGACGTCCTTGACGCGCTCCCCGTCGAGCCAGACCTCGCGCCCGTCCCGCAGCGCCTCCAGATACTCCTGCCCGGACCTCGTCACCGGTCGCTCGCCTCTCCTCGGGTGTCACGGCTCTGCCGTCCCGAGCCTTTCCGGCGGGGGGCGTCCGGGCAATGAACGTCCGTCCAGAGGTCCTTAAGAACCGTCCAGCCTCCGGCGCGCCGCCTGGACACCCGTCAGGCGGCCCTGGCGACCCCCGCGCGGTACTCGCCCGGCGTCACGCCGAACCACTTGCGGAAGGCGAGGTGGAAGCCGACGGCGCTCTGGTAGCCGATGCGGGCGGGCAGGGCCGACTGCGGGAGCGACGTCTCGGAGAGGAGGCGTACGGCCTCCTGCATGCGGCGGGCGGCGAGGTAGCGGGCCGGGGACTCGCCGACGAGCTCGCGGAAGGCGGCGGTGAACGCGGAGCGGGACATGCCGACCTCCCGGGCGAGGGAGTCGATCGTCCAGGGCTCGGCGAAGCGGGTCGCCATCATGACCACCGCCCGGCTGATGCCGGGGTGCCGCAGCAGCGGCAGCGAGGCGGGGTTCCCGGCGAGTTCGCGGAGGAGGGGGCGGAGCGCGAGGACGAGGGCCATCTCGAAGGCGCGCAGGGTGATGAGCCGGTCGCCGGGGCCGACGGGCCGGTCGGGTGCGGCGAGCAGCCGGAGGGTGTCGCGGAGCAGCGGCTCGCGGTCGACCTGGGCGCCGTCGAGGACGAGGGCCCAGGGCAGCGAGGTGTAGAGGCCGGTGGCGGCGCTGGCGTCGTAGTGGAGTCCGGCGCAGAGCAGCCGGGCCTCGGGTCCCGTGCCCTCGATGACGATCTCGCCGGAGGTGCCGGGCTGCCGTTCGGGCAGGACGGCCTTGAGGGGGACGCCCTGGCGTTCGGGCCGGTCGGCGAGGCGGTGCGCGGTGCCGGTGGGGAAGACGACGAGGTCTCCGGCGTGCAGTTCGACGGAGGCCTCCCCGTCGGTGGTGATCCAGCAGTCGCCCTCGACGACGTAGTGGAGGACGGCGCAGCTGCGTTCGGCGTCGCCCTCGATGGCCCAGGGGGCGCGGACGTGCCAGCGGCTGTCGAAGACTCCGGTGAGCCGGAGGGGTTTCAGGAGTTCGCTCAGCAGGTCCTCGTGCTCGGCACCGCGCTCGTGCTGGTCGTGACGGTCGGTTCCCACGGTATCCATGGACGATCCTTCAACTTCCGCCCCGGTTTGTTAATTGAACGGCCGAAGCCGCCGCGGCGAGCCTTGAGGCAGCCGACACGACAGCAGCGACAGCCTATCGAAGGGCCTAAGAAAGACATGTCCAGTGAGATTCCGATGCGGGTGGCGGTCGTGGGCGCGACCGGTTTCCAGGGCGGTGCGGTGGCCCGTCTGCTGGCCGAGCGGCACCACCGGGTCCGTGCCCTGACGCGGCGCCCGGAGGCCGACCGGCCGCCGCTTCCCGGCGCCTTCTTCCTCGCCGGTGACCTGGGGCGGCCGGGTGACGTGCGGCGGCTCTTCGAGGGCACGACGCACGCGTTCGTCACGATGCCGCTCGTGTACGAGCCGGAGCGGGTGGAGGCGTACGCGCGGAACATCGCGGACGCGGCCCTCGCCGCGGGCACGATCCGGCTGGCCTTCAACGCCAACACCCGTATCCCGCACGGTCCGACGGAGTTCGCCGCCTTCGAGACGCGGCGCCTCGCGGAGCGGGTGCTGCGGGACAGCGGGGTGCCGCTCGTGGTGATCCGGCCGCCGGTCTACCTCGACAACCTCTTCTCGCCGTGGAACGGTCCCGCGCTCGTCGACGACGGCGTCCTCGGCTATCCGCTGCCGGAGTCGGCGCGGACGGCGTGGCTGTCGCACCGGGGCCTGGCGGAGGCGGCGCTGGCGGCGCTGACCCGGGAGGGCCTGGAGGGGCGGACCTTCGACATCGGCGGTGCGGTGGCACTGACGGGCGGAGAGCTGGCGGCGGCGTTCGGCCGGGGCCTCGGCCGGGCGGTGCGGTACCAGGAGCTGGATCCGGTCGACTTCGAGCACGGACTCGCCGGGCTCCTCGGCCCGGCGGCCGCGGCCGGGGTGGCCGGGATCTACCACTACATGGCGAGCGGCGCGGACCCGCTGCTCATGGCGGGCGACGACGGGGTGTCGGCGGAGGTCCTCGCGCTCGAACCGGCCCCCGTGGAGGAGTGGGTGTCGCGCCAGCCGTGGCAGGTCTGGTCCACGGACGCGGAGGAGCCGGACGCCTCCCCGCGCCGCTGACGGCCGCACAGGAACCGGCCCCGTCCCTCTCCCGGACGGGGCCGGTTCGCGTGAGCCCGGCGAGTGAGCCGAAGGGGCGCGCCGGGGGAACAGGGGCGGGCGCGCGGAGGATCGTGAGGAACGAGCGATTCGAGCACGGCCGCCCCTGTGAGCCCGGCTCCAGCGCCCCGGAGGTGAACCGAGCCGTGAAAAGGGGGTCCGGGCGCTTGCCGGTGGGGCTACGCCCTAGTAGTTAACAAAGCGCCGGATTGCCCACCCGACAACCGGGGGAAGGCTCCTCCGGTACACACCCCCCGGACCCCGCGAACCCGTACTCCCTGTGGACCCGCCATCCGAGTGAACGCGGACAGGAGCGGCCATGCCCGCAACCCGCCGGCCGTCGACGGAGCTAGAAAGAGCGCACCACCACCCGCACCCCCGTAACCCGTCAGGTGATGCTGTGAATCCGCTCATGGGACGCATTCCCGTACTGGACGTACGCCCGCTGGTCGACTGTGGCCGGCGCCCCGCGAAAGCGGTGGCCGGAGAGACCTTCGAGGTGACGGCGACCGTCTTCCGCGAGGGCCACGACGCGGTCGCCGCCAATGTCGTGCTGCGCGGCCCGTCCGGCCGCCCCGGCCCGTGGACCCCGATGCGTGAACTGGCCCCCGGTACCGACCGGTGGGGTGCCGAGGTCACCCCGGACGCCGAGGGCTCCTGGACGTACACCGTCGAGGCGTGGAGCGACCCGGTGGCCACCTGGCGCCACACGGCGAAGATCAAGATCCCGGCCGGGATCGACTCCGAACTGGTCCTCGCCGAGGGGGCCGAGCTGCACGAACGGGCGGCGAAGGGCGTCCCGAAGAAGGGCGGCGGCCGTGAGGCCGTGCTCGCGGCGGCGGACGCGCTGCGCGACGTATCCCGTCCGGCCGCCGTCCGGCTCGCGGCGGCGCTCGCCCCGCGGGTGGTCGACTCCCTCGACCGGTACCCGCTGCGCGAACTCCTCTCCTCCTCCCCCGCGTTGCCGCTCCAGGTGGAGCGGGAGCGCGCCCTGTTCGGCTCCTGGTACGAGTTCTTCCCGCGCTCGGAGGGCGTGCGGAAGGTCAAGGGCCGTACGGTCCCGGGGAACTTCCGCACCGCGGCCGAACGCCTCCCGGCGGTCGCGGCGATGGGCTTCGACGTGGTGTACCTGCCGCCGGTCCACCCGATCGGCGAGACCCACCGCAAGGGCCCGAACAACTCCCTCTCGGCGTCCCCGAACGACGTGGGCGTGCCGTGGGCGATCGGCTCCCCGGAGGGCGGGCACGACGCGCTCCACCCGGACCTCGGCACCTTCGAGGACTTCGACGCGTTCGTGGCGCGCGCCCGGGAGCTGCGTCTGGAGATCGCCCTGGACTTCGCGCTCCAGTGCTCCCCGGACCACCCGTGGGTGGAGAAGCACCCGGAATGGTTCCACCACCGGCCGGACGGTTCGATCGCGTACGCGGAGAACCCGCCGAAGAAGTACCAGGACATCTATCCGATCGCGTTCGACACCGACATGGACGGGATCGTCGCGGAGACCGTGCGGGTGCTCCGGCACTGGATGGACCACGGCGTCCGGATCTTCCGCGTCGACAATCCGCACACCAAGCCGGTGGTGTTCTGGGAGCGGGTGATCGGCGAGATCAACGGCGCCGACCCGGACGTGATCTTCCTGGCGGAGGCGTTCACGCGGCCCGCGATGATGCGGACCCTCGGCGCGATCGGTTTCCAGCAGTCGTACACGTACTTCACCTGGCGCAACACCAAGGAGGAGCTGACGGAGTACCTCACCGATCTGTCCGGGGAGACGGCCGCGCAGATGCGGCCGAACTTCTTCGTGAACACCCCCGACATCCTGCACGCCTACCTCCAGGAGGGCGGCCGGCCCGCGTTCGAGGCGCGGGCGGTGCTCGCGGCGACGCTCTCCCCGTCCTGGGGCATGTACGCGGGGTACGAGCTGTGCGAGAACACCCCGCTGCGGGACGGCAGTGAGGAGTACCTGGACTCGGAGAAGTACGAACTCAGGCCCAGGGACTGGGAGTCGGCGGAGCGGGCGGGGAGGACGATCACCCCGCTGATCACCGCCCTGAACCGGATCAGGCGGCGTCACCCGGCGCTCCGCAGGCTGCGGAACATCACCTTCCACGAGACCGACAACCCGCAGGTGATCGCGTACAGCAAGCGATCGGGTTCGAACACCGTTCTGATGGTCGTCAACCTCGACCCGCACCACACCCAGGAGGCGACGGTCTCGTTGGACATGCCGGAACTCGGCCTCGACTGGCACGAGACCGTGCCGGTGCGCGACGAGCTCACCGGCGAGACCTATCACTGGGGCAGGGCCAGCTACGTGCGCCTAGAGCCGGGTGTCACACCCGCGCACGTCCTCGTCCTGCGACCGTCCCCGCAGACCGGAGGGTCACCCACATCATGACTGTCAACGAGCCCGTCCCCGACACCTTCGAGGACACCCCCGCCAAGGACCGCGATCCCGACTGGTTCAAGCGGGCCGTGTTCTACGAGGTCCTCGTCCGCTCCTTCCAGGACAGCAACGGCGACGGCGTCGGCGACCTGAAGGGCATCACGTCCAAGCTGGACTACCTCCAGTGGCTGGGCGTGGACTGCCTCTGGCTGCCGCCGTTCTTCAAGTCCCCGCTGCGGGACGGAGGGTACGACGTCGCCGACTACACCTCGGTGCTCCCGGAGTTCGGCGACCTGGCCGACTTCGTCGAGTTCGTCGACGCGGCCCACCAGCGCGGGATGCGCGTGGTCATCGACTTCGTCATGAACCACACGAGCGACCAGCACGACTGGTTCCAGGAGTCGCGGCGCGACCCCGAGGGGCCGTACGGCGACTACTACGTCTGGGCCGACGACGACAAGCAGTACGCCGACGCCCGGATCATCTTCGTCGACACCGAGTCCTCGAACTGGACCTTCGACCCGGTCCGCAAGCAGTACTACTGGCACCGGTTCTTCTCGCACCAGCCGGACCTCAACTACGAGAACCCGGCGGTGCAGGAGGAGATCCTCTCCGCGCTGAAGTTCTGGCTGGACCTCGGGATCGACGGGTTCCGGCTCGACGCGGTGCCGTACCTGTACCAGCAGGAGGGCACCAACTGCGAGAACCTCCCCCGGACCCACTCCTTCCTCAAGCGGGTCCGCAAGGAGATCGACGACCACTACCCGGACACGGTGCTGCTCGCCGAGGCGAACCAGTGGCCGGAGGACGTCGTCGACTACTTCGGCGACTTCCGCTCGGGCGGCGACGAGTGCCACATGGCCTTCCACTTCCCGGTCATGCCGCGGATCTTCATGGCCGTGCGGCGCGAGTCGCGCTACCCGGTCTCCGAGATCCTGGCGAAGACCCCGGAGATCCCCTCCGGCTGTCAGTGGGGCATCTTCCTGCGCAACCACGACGAGCTCACCCTCGAAATGGTCACCGACGACGAGCGCGACTACATGTACGCCGAGTACGCCAAGGACCCGCGGATGCGGGCCAACATCGGCATCCGGCGCCGTCTGGCCCCGCTCCTCGACAACGACCGCAAGCAGATGGAGCTCTTCACGGCGCTGCTCTTCTCGCTGCCCGGTTCGCCGGTGCTGTACTACGGCGACGAGATCGGCATGGGCGACAACATCTGGCTGGGCGACCGCGACGGGGTCCGCACCCCGATGCAGTGGACGCCCGACCGGAACGCCGGCTTCTCCTCCTGCGACCCGGGGCGGCTCTACCTGCCGGCCATCATGGACCCGGTCCACGGCTACCAGGTGACCAACGTGGAGGCGGGCATGGCCTCGCCGTCCTCGCTGCTCCACTGGACGAAGCGGATGATCGAGATCCGTAAGCAGAACCGGGCCTTCGGCACGGGCACGTACACGGAACTCCCGGCGTCCAACCCGGCGGTGCTCGCCTTCCTGAGGGAGGACGGTGACGATCTGGTCCTCTGCGTGAACAACTTCTCGCGGTTCGCGCAGCCGACCGAGCTCGACCTCCGCCGCTTCGCCGGCACCCAGCCGGTGGAGCTGATCGGCGGGGTGACGTTCCCGGCCATCGGCGAGTTGCCCTACCTCCTGACCCTTGCGGGACACGGCTTCTACTGGTTCCGTCTCAAGAAGGGCTGACCGACGGTCAGTTCGGATTCGTCCGGGGTGGGACGGTTTCCCCCGTCCCCCTCTGGGCACTGTGTCCCACACACGATTCAGGTCCATACGGGCCTTCTTGCCGGGCCCATACGGATCTTCCCCTTCCGACACGTCCCGCACTTCCGGACAGTCCAAGCCGCCATCCGGGACACTCTGCGCATTTGAACGCATACGACGCCCAACTGCGCGCCCCGGGGAAAGGACGCGATGCCATGCCGGAGACCGCATCCACCACCCGGGCCCCGGACGCCCTCCTTCCGTCCCTCGCCCCCCTTCTCCACGAATGGCTGCCCAGGCAGCGCTGGTTCGCGGGCAAGGGCCGCCGGGTCATCGGATTCACGCTGGACGCGGCCACCGAGCTGCTGCCCCTGGACGGCGCGGGACCCGGACTCCTCCATCTGCTCGTACGGGTGGAACAGCCCGGCCGCCCGGCCGGAACGCCCGCCGACTGCTACCAACTGCTCCTGGGCGTACGGACCCAGCTCCCACCCCGCCTCGCCCCCGCCCTGATCGGGCGGATCCGGCAGGGCCCGCTCGCCGGACGCGCGGTCTACGAAGGGCTGCGCGACCCGCGGCTCGCGGGACTCCTCTACGAGCGGCTGCGCAGCCCGGGCCGGACCGGCCCCCTGCGCTTCCACGCCACGACGGCCCTGCCGCCGGCCCTGGCCCCCCGCGTACTCGACGCGGAACAGTCCAACTCGTCCCTCGTGTACGGCGATTCCTACATCCTGAAGATCTTCCGACGGGTCAGCCCCGGCGCCAACCCCGACCTCGAACTGCCCCTCGCCCTGAGCCGGGCCGGCTGCGCACGCGTACCCGCCCCGGTCGCCTGGTTCGAGTCCGGGGCCTCGACCCTCGGCGTCCTCCAGCCCTACCTCCGGGACTCCCGGGACGGCTGGCGGCTCGCGCTCGACGCGCTGGCCGACGGACGGGAGTTCGTCACCGAGGCGCGGGCCCTCGGCCGGGCCACGGCCGAGGTCCACCTCGCGCTCGCCGACGCACTGCCCACCCGGCGGCTGCGGCGGTCCGAGACCGAGCACCTCGCCGCCGCCATGGACCGGCGGCTGCACGCGGCGGCGCAGGCGGTGCCGGCGCTCCTGCCGTACGTACCGGGGCTGCGGGCCGTCTTCGCGGCGGCCGGCGAGGCGCCCGGCGCGGGAGCGCTCCAGCGCATCCACGGCGACCTGCACCTGGGGCAGACCCTGCGGGGCTCCGACGGCGGCTGGGCCGTCATCGACTTCGAGGGCGAACCGGCGAAGCCGCTGGACGAGCGGCGCAGCCCCCAGCCCACGGTCCGCGACGTCGCGGGAATGCTCCGCTCCTTCGATTACGCGGCCCGCACCCACCGCCCGTGGAACGCGGACTGGGCGGCGCGCTGCCGGGCCGCGTACTGCACGGGCTACGCCGAGGCGGCGGGCGCCGACCCCCGCGCCGACCCGGCGCTCCTGCGCGCCTACGAGACCGACAAGGCGGTCTACGAGGTCGTCTACGAGGCCCGCCACCGCCCGGACTGGCTCCCGGTCCCGATGTCCGCGATCGAACGCCTGGCGGCGTCGACGTGAGATCCGGCCCGCGCCGCGCCCGTGTGGGCAGTCGTTCCGCAGGGCGGGACGACTGCCCACAACGGGGTGGGGCCGGCCCCGGACAGCCAAGGACCCGTCCCGCCCAGCGGGACGCCTGCCCACACGGCAGTGGGGCGGCTGTGCCGGGCAGGGACCCGTTCGGCCCAGTCGTCCCGCGGGCCCGCGTCGCTCTCGCCTGCGCCAACCCCCACGCGCCCCGTTCGGCCGAGTGTCCCGCGCCCGCGGGATGCCGTTTCCTACCCCGTACCCCCGTACCCCCGTACCCCTCGCCCTCCAGGAGGCACCCCCGTGACCGCCCGATCCGCAGGCAAGACGTCCCGCGCCAGGAAGACGCCCGCACCGGACCGGACCGCCGTGCGGATGGCGCCACCCCTCGACCCGGGTGACCGCGCCCGGCTGCTCGCGGGCGAGCACCACGACCCGCACGGCGTGCTCGGCGCGCATCCGGTGCGCGGCGGGGTCGTGGTGCGCGTGCTGCGCCCGTGGGCGAAGGAGGTCGTGGTCCTGACGAAGGGCCGTCGCGTCGTGCTGCACGACGACGGCGACGGACTCTTCTCCGGCCTGCTGCCGCTGCTGCGCAAGGTGCCCGCGTACGAGCTGCGCGTCCGCTACGAGGACGGGGGCGACGAGCTCGCCGTCGTCGACCCGTACCGCTTCCTCCCCTCCCTCGGCGAGCTCGACCTCCACCTCATCGGCGAGGGCCGGCACGAGGAGCTGTGGACGGCGCTCGGCTCCCACGCGCTGACCCACGAGGGCGTGGCCGGCACCCGCTTCGCCGTCTGGGCGCCGAACGCCCGCGGTGTCCGCGTCACCGGTGACTTCACGCACTGGGACGGCACCGCGCTGCCCATGCGTTCGCTCGGTTCGACGGGAGTGTGGGAGCTGTTCGTGCCGGGCGTCGGCGAGGGCGCCGTGTACAAGTACGACATCACGCGGCCGGACGGTTCGCACACCGTGCGCGCGGACCCGATGGCCCGCCGCACCGAGTGCCCGCCGAACACCGCGTCGATCGTCACCGCCTCGCACTACACGTGGGACGACGCCGAGTGGCTGGCGCGGCGCGGCACCCGCCCGCACCACGAGGCGCCGCTCTCCGTCTACGAGCTGCACCTGCCGTCCTGGCGGCCGGGGCTGACGTACCGGGAGCTGGCCGAGCAGCTGCCCGCGTACGTCCTCGACCTCGGCTTCACGCACGTGGAGTTCATGGCCGTCGCCGAGCACCCGTTCAGCGGCTCCTGGGGCTACCAGGTCACCGGCTTCTACGCGCCGACGGCCCGGATGGGCACCCCCGACGACTTCAAGTTCCTGGTCGACGCCCTGCACCGGGCGGGGATCGGCGTCCTCATGGACTGGGTCCCGGCGCACTTCCCGAAGGACGACTGGGCGCTCGCCGAGTTCGACGGGCGTCCGCTGTACGAGCACGAGGACCCGCGCCGCTCGCACCATCCCGACTGGGGGACCCTGGAGTTCGACTACGGGCGCAAGGAGGTGCGGAACTTCCTCGTCGCCAACGCGGTGTACTGGTGCCAGGAGTTCCACCTCGACGGGCTCCGCGTGGACGCGGTGGCCTCGATGCTCTACCTCGACTACTCGCGCGAGCACGGCGAGTGGCTGCCGAACGAGTTCGGCGGCCGGGAGAACCTGGACGCGGTGGCCTTCCTCCAGGAGATGAACGCGACGGTGTACCGGCGCTGCCCGGGGATCGTGACGTTCGCCGAGGAGTCCACGGCCTGGGACGGCGTGACGCGGGCGACCGACCAGGTGGGCCCCGGCGGCTTCGGCGGCCTGGGCTTCGGCATGAAGTGGAACATGGGCTGGATGCACGACTCGCTGGGCTACGCGGAGAAGGAGCCGGTGCACCGCAAGTACCACCACCACGAGATGACCTTCTCGATGGTGTACGCGTACAGCGAGAACTACATCCTGCCGATCTCCCACGACGAGGTCGTGCACGGCAAGCGGTCGCTGGTCTCGAAGATGCCCGGCGACTGGTGGCAGCAGCGGGCCAACCACCGGGCCTACCTGGGCTTCATGTGGGCCCACCCCGGCAAGCAACTCCTCTTCATGGGGCAGGAGTTCGCGCAGGGGGCGGAGTGGTCGGCGGAGCACGGGCCCGACTGGTGGCTGCTCGACCCGTCGTACGGGGCGGAGCCCGACCACCGGGGCGTGCGGGACCTGGTGCGGGACCTCAACACGGTGTACGCCGCGAACCCGTCGCTCTGGGAGCGGGACACCGCCCCGGACGGCTTCCAGTGGGTCGTCGGGGACGCGGCCGAGGACAACGTCTTCGCGTTCCTCCGCTTCGACGGCTTCGGCTCCCCGCTGCTCGCCGTCTGCAACTTCTCGCCGGTCGTGCGGCACGACTACCGGATCGGCGTGCCGGACACCTTCGCCGCCTGGGCGGAGGTCCTCAACACGGACGCCGCCCGGTACGGCGGCGGGGACGTGGTGGGCACCGACCCGGTGAAGACCGAGTCGGTGCCGTGGCACGGCCGTTCGGCGAGCCTGCGGATGACGCTGCCGCCGCTGGCGACGGTCTGGCTCAGGCCGGCGTGAGGTCCGGTGCTTCGTCCGGCGTGACGTCCCCAGCGGCGCTCCTGATCACGCCCAGTCGCTGAGTCGCACGGGTCAGCGCCACGTACAGGTCGTTGATCCCGTGCGGGGCGCCGGCCACGATGCCCTCGGGGTCGACGACCAGGACCGTGTCGAACTCCAGCCCCTTCGCCTGCCGGGGGTCGAGGAGGACCACCGGCCGGGTGAGGTCGGGGGCGGCTCCGTGGGCGGCGTCCGGCAGGGCCGCGATCAGACCGGGGAGCAGGCCCTCCGGCGCGATCACCGCGAGCCGGCCCTCGGTCCGCAGCTCGGCGGCGACCGCGTCGGCGGCCTCCTTCACCGGGTCGTCGACGGTCCGGTCCCAGGGCGCGACGCCCGTGGAGCGGACGGACCGGGGCGGTTCGAAGCCCGGGTCGGCGGCCCGCCGCACCTCGGCGGCGACCTCCATGATCTCGGCGGGCGTGCGGTAGTTGACGCCGAGGCGGACGTGCTCCCAGCGGTCCTGCACGTACGGGGAGAGGATCCGCTCCCAGGCACCGACGCCGGCCGGGTCGCCGGTCTGGGCGGGGTCGCCGACGAGGGTCATGGAGCGGGTCGGGCTGCGGCGCATGAGGAGCCGCCAGGCCATCGCGGAGAGCTCCTGGGCCTCGTCGACGATGATGTGGCCGAAGGCCCAGGTGCGGTCGGCGGCGGCCCGTTCGGCGGCGGTGCGGTGGTCGGCCTCCTCGTGCCGCTCGGCGAACCGCTCGGCGTCGATGATGTCGTGGGCGGAGAGGACCTCGGAGGCGTCCTCGTCCAGCTCCTCCTTGTCCTCGAACTCGTAGGTGCGCGAGGCGTACGAGACGTCGAGGACGCCCTGCGCGTACTGGATCTGGCGCTGCCGCTCGGCCTCCTGGGCGGCGCGGGCGGCCGAGTCGTCCTCGCCGAGGAGCTCGGCGGCCTCGTCGAGCAGCGGCACGTCGGCGGGGGTCCAGGCACCCGACTCGCGCCGGATCGCCGCGGCGTCCGCGTCGTCGAGGTGGGTGGGCTCGGTGAGGTAGTCGGCGAGGAACTCCTGGGGAGTGAGCGACGGCCAGAGGGTGTCGACGGCGGCGTGCACGTCGGGGTTGGCGGCGATGCCCTTGGCGAGCAGCGCGCGGTCGTCGGGGCCGAGGAAGTTGGGGCCGCCGTAGGGGTCGGCGCCGATGCGGTCGGCGAGCTGCTCGGCGAGCGAGTCGAGGATCCGGAAGACGAAGTAGGGGCGGGCGAGGTTGTGCGGGAGGACGGTCTCGCGGGCCTTGTGACGGGCCTCCAGGGCCATGTCCCAGTCGATGACGAGGTCCCCGTCCTCGTGCGGGACGACGAGGGGCGCGCCGCGCTCGGGGACCTGCTGGCGGTCCCGTACGGCCGCGGCCAGCGCGTCGGCCATGGCGGCGGAGCCCTTGACGGCGGCGGCGCGCGGGGTGTCGGTGCCGGTGGCGCGGACGCCGGGGAAGAGTTCGGCGGGGGTGGCGAGCAGGACGCCGGTCTCGCCGAGGGAGGGCAGGACGTTCCCGATGTAGCCGAGGAAGGCGGGGTTGGGGCCGACGATGAGGACGGCCCGCTTGGCGAGCTGCTCGCGGTGGGCGTAGAGGAGGTACGCGGCGCGGTGCAGGGCGACGGCGGTCTTGCCGGTGCCGGGGCCGCCCTCGACGACGAGGACGCCCTGGTGCGGGGAGCGGATGATGCCGTCCTGCTCGGCCTGGATGGTCTGCACGATGTCGTGCATGCGGCCGGTGCGGGCGGCGTCGAGCGCGGCGAGCAGCACCTCGTCGGCGTCGCGGCTCTCGTGGCCGGTGCGGGTGGCGTCGCCGAGGTCGAGGACCTCGTCGTGGAGGGCGGTGACCTCGCGGCCCCGGGTGCTGATGTGCCGGCGGCGGGAGAGGCCCATGGGCTCGTAGCCGGTGGCGAGGTAGAAGGGTCTGGCGATCTCGGCGCGCCAGTCGACGACGAGGGGCGTGCGGTTCGGGTCGTCCTTGCGGATGCCGATCCGCCCGATGTGGTGGTCACGGCCGTCGCGGAAGACGAGCCGGCCGAAGCAGAGGCCGCTCTCCCCCGCGTCGAAGGCGGAGAGCAGCCCGGACTGTTCGGCGACGGTCACGTCCCTTTCGAGACGGCCCTGGTTGCTGCCGACCCCGGGGGTGCGCAGGGCCTGTGCGACGGCGGCCTCGGCCCGGTCCCTCAGGTCGTCGAGGCGTGCGTACAGATCGGTGATGAATTGCTGCTCATTCCGAAATTCCTCGGTTGACAATTCGACTCCCGGCGCGATACAGTGCGTTTATTGAACTTCTCCGCGCTTAAGCATGTTCTCTTGCATGCGTCAGGCACGGAATCCATAAATATAAGCGATCCGATACCCCGACTGTCAATTCTAGTCGGGGTATTTCTGTATGCCCTGGTGAAAAATCCCGTGCACCCCGCCACGGCCCCTTGCTACGGTCACCCGCATGCAGCGCGCCGACATGAGGACGACGACGCCGGAGAGTGTCCCGGCGCGCTGACTGCTGATCCAGTGACGAAGCCCCGGGGCGAGTGCCCCGGGGCTTCGTCTCTTGTGGTCACTCGCCCGCCGACCGCGAGGAGACCACCGTGCACGACCACCGCAGGCTCGGCCGCGAGCTGAACCTCTTCGACACCGACCCGCTCATCGGCTCCGGGCTGCCGTACTGGCTGCCCGACGGCGCCGTCGTACGGCACGCCCTGGAGGAGTACATCCGCTCCGCCGAACGCCGGGCCGGATACCGGCACGTGTACTCGCCGGTGCTCGGCAAACGCGAGCTGTACGAGATCTCGGGGCACTGGGCGCACTACAGCGACGACATGTTCCCGCCGATGGAACTCGGCGGCGAGCAGTTCGTCCTGCGGCCCAGCCTCTGTCCCCACCACGCCCTCGTCTACCGCTCCCGCCCGCACAGCTACCGCGAACTGCCGCTGCGCATGGCCGAGCTGGGCGGCATGTACCGCTCAGAGCTCTCCGGAGTCCTGGGCGGACTGACCCGGGTCCGCGCGATCCAGCTGAACGACGCGCACCTCTTCTGCACCCTGGAGCAGGTCGCCGAGGAGGCCGGGGCGGCCCTGGAGATGATCCGGCGGGCGTACGAGGCCCTCGGCATCGCCCCCGCCCGGTACCGGCTCTCGCTGCCCGGGCCCGGCGGGAAGTACGTCGCCGCGCCCGAGCTGTGGTCGCGGTCCACCGCCCTGCTGCGGGAGGTGCTCGACGCGTCCGGGCTGTCCTACGAGGAGGCCGAGGGCGAAGCCGCGTTCTACGGGCCGAAGATCGACGTCCAGGTCGCCGACGGCGCCGGCCGCGAGTCCACCCTGTCCACCGTGCAGGTCGACTTCCACCAGCCCGAGCGGTTCGACCTCCACTACACCGGCGCGGACGGCGCCAAGCACCGCCCGGTGATGATCCACCGCAGCGTCATCGGCAGCGTGGAACGGGCCGTCGCCCACCTCCTGGAACACCACGGCGGCGCCTTCCCCGCCTGGCTGTCCCCCGTCCAACTGGCCATCCTGCCCGTCTCGGAAGCCGAACTCCCGAACGCGACCGCCCTCGCCGCCCGCTGCACCGAACGCGGCCTCCGAGCCGAGGTGACCGCCCCCGAACGAGGCACCCTGGGCGCCAGGATCCGGGAGACCCGCCTGGCCCCGTACCAGGCGATCATCGGCGCCAGGGAAGCCACCGCCGACCTGATCGCCCTGCGCCTACGAGACGGCCGCCGCCTCGACGCGGAACCGGCCGAGGGGATCCTCGACCGGATCGAGACCCTGATCGTCACCCACAGCACCGAGCTCTGGCCGATGGCCTGAGGCACGGCCTGGGCACTGCCGGGCGGATCACGCGATGACTAGCATCAGCTGCCGCAGCGAACGGCGAACGGGGGCTCTGTGGAAAGTCGACGACTGCATGGACGTCTCGGGGCGGCGGTGGCGCTGGTCCTCGCGGTGTCCACCGCCATGCTTCTGGGCAGGTCATGGAACGCCTGCGACGTGGGAGTCAACAACGCGTCCAACAGCGGCTTCCTGCTGTGGCTGTTCCTCCCGGGCCTCTGGACGGTCCTGCTCCTGACCTGGCTCACAACGGGCACCCTCCTCGGGCACCGCCCCCGCCTCCGTGCCCCCGCCCTCGCGGTGACACTCCTGGCTGTGGCCTGGTGCGCCCTCTCGATCTTCTGGGAGGGCGCCACCACCCCACCATGCCCCGACGGCACACCCCCGTGGTGGCCGGGCTTCATCCCTGCCCCGGGTTTCTGAGAGGACACGCCGCGGCGAACGAGCCGCCGACAGGCCCTAGCCCAGGACGTCCTCCAGTTCCTGGAGGAGGCGGCGCTTGGGGCGGGCTCCTACGAGGGACTTCACCGGTTCGCCGGCCTGGAAGAGCATGAGGGTCGGGGTTCCGAGGATTCCGTATGTCAGGGTGGTCTCCGGGTTCCGGTCGACGTCGATCTCGACGATCCGGAGCCGTGCCGCCTCCTCCGTGGCGATCGCGCCGAGTACCGGCTTCAGCTGGCGGCACGGGCCGCACCACTCCGCGGTGAACTTCACCAGGACCGGCAGTTCGGCCGCCAGTACCTCCGCGGCGAAGTCCGCGTCCGTGACCTCGGCCACGCCCTCTGAGTACGTCGTCATCTCCGTCACCCCTCCGTATCCGTGCCTGTGTCCCGCTCCGTACCGAGCTCGCACCGGGGTTCCGGGCCGTGCGGCAGTTCCGCCTCGGCCCGGAGCAGCTGGGCGCCCATCTGGGCGCGTACCGCTTGGAGCTGTTCGATCAGGCCGTCCAGTTCGGCGATCTTCCGCCGGTAGACGGCGATCGACGCGGGGCAGGCGTCACCCGTGGGGTGGCCCTCGCGCAGGCAGTCGACGAAGGGACGCGTCTCCTCCAGCTCGAACCCGAAGTCCTGAAGGGTCCTGATCTGCTGGAGGAGCCGCAGGTCGTCCTCGTCGTACGTGCGGTACCCCTGCTCCGTGCGCCGCGCGGTCAGGAGGCCCCGGGACTCGTAGTACCGCAGAGTCCTCGTGGTGGTTCCCGCCCGCTCGGCCAGCTCTCCGATGCGCATGTCCCCGAACGTAAGCCTTGACGCCGACGTCAAGGCAAGAAGGGAGCGGAAAGGGGGACCGTCAGGAACGGTGGCCGCCGGGCGGCAGCAGCGGCTTGCGCTCCACCGGCGACGACAGGACGACCGAGGTCGTGGTCCGGCCGAGGGCCGAGGTCTGCTCCAGGATGTCTTCCAGGTGGACGGTGTCGGTGACGGCGACCTTGAGGATCCAGCAGTCCTCGCCCACGACGTGGTGTACCTCCAGGACCTCGGGGCGCGCGGTCAGTTCCAGGGTCCGCGGGTGCTTCAGGGTGTAGCCGCCGTGCGGGTTCACCCGGATGAAGGCCTGGATGCCGTAGCCGAGCCGGGCCGGGGAGACGTGGGCGCCGTAGCCGGTGACCGCCCCGCTCGCCTCCAGGCGGCGGACCCGTTCGGTGACGGCCGCGGGGCTGAGCCTGACCTGCCGGCCGAGCTCGCTGAGCTTGATCCGGCCGTCGGTCTGGAGGAGGTCCAGGATCCGCCGGTCGATGGGGTCGAAAGCGGCCGCCGAGGAATCGTCGGCGGCGGGGCGCGAAGGCCGAGGTTCCTTCGGTACGGCGGCCGGAATTCCCATGGTTCCCCCTTCAGGCGGCGAGCACCAAACGTAACACTTGTCGTGCGACACAAGGGAGTTGGGATTCATGGACATTCTGGTCATCGGCGGTAATCGCTATTTCGGAAAGCGGCTCATCGCGCTGCTGAGGAAATCCGGGCACCGGATCACCGTGCTCAATCGGGGTTCTTCCGGCGCCCCGGAGGGAATCGAGCATCTCGTCGCCGACCGCGACGACGAATCCGCTCTCGAATCCGTCCTCGCGGGCCGTTCCTTCGACGTCGTCGTCGACCAGGTCTGCTACACCCCGCGCCAGGCGGAGATCGCCCGCCGGGTGTTCGGGACGCGCACGGGGCGCTATGTGATGACGTCGACGGTGGAGGTGTACGGGTACGAGGACTCGGCCGCACCGGTCGCCGAGTCCGTCCTCGACCTGGCCTCCGTCACCGTCGACACCGGCCTGGCCTGGGACGACCCGGAGTTCCGTGAGGAGCGCTACGGGGAGGGGAAGCGGCAGGCGGAGTCGGTCTTCGCGGCCGGGCGGCCGCCCTTCGCCTGGACCTCCGTGCGCGTCGCCCATGTACTGGGCGGCGACGACGACTTCACGGGCCGGCTCGACCACTACGCGCGGCGCATCCGGGCCGGCGAGCCGATCGCCGTCCCCGTGGTGAACCGTCCGGCGACCTATGTGTACGTGGAGGAGATCGCCCGCTTCCTCGCCTGGACGGTCGAGGCGGAATTCACCGGGCCGGTCAACGCCCATTCCCACGGCCCGCTCACCACGGCCGACATCTGCGCGGAGATCGAGAAGCGGGTGGGCGGCCGCACGGTGTTCCAGGAGGTGGAGGTCGGCGAGGTCTCGCCGTTCTCCTTCGCGCGCTCGTACGGCATGGACAACTCCCGTGCCACCGGGCTCGGTTATTCCTTCTCGCATTCCCACGAGTGGCTTGCGCGTGCGGTGGCCGAGACGGTCGGGAGGGGCGGGGAATGACTCGGTTCCGGATGCTGGGGGACGTACGGGTCGGGGCCGTCGGGCTCGGCACGATGCCGCTCTCCGTCGAGGGCCGGCCGGACGAGGCGCGGGCCGTGGCCACCGTGCACGCCGCCCTCGACGCCGGGGTGACCCTGCTCGACACCGCCGATTCCTACCACCCGCCGAACGGCGCGCCCGGCGAGGGCGAGCTGCTCGTGGCCCGGGCTCTCGCCTCGTACGGAGGCCGTACGAGGCGAGGTGCTCGTGGCGACGAAGGGCGGGCGGGGCCGTACGGCGGACGGCGGCTGGACCGTGGACGGGCGGCCCGACCATCTGCGGCGGGCGGCGGAGGGCTCGGCCCGGCGCCTCGGGTCAGCCCCGATCGGCCTGTACCAGCTGCACAAGCCGGATCCGGCCGTGCCGTACGCCGAATCACTGGGCGCGATAAGGGAGTTGCTGGACGCGGGGACGGTCCGGCTCGCCGGGATCTCGAACGTCGACTCGGCGCAGATCCTGCTGGCCCGCGAGATCCTGGGCGACCGGCTGGTCTCCGTACAGAACCGCTACTCGCCCGCCGTGCGCACGAGCGAGGCGGAGCTGCGGCTCTGCGCGGAGCTCGGGCTGGCCTTCCTGCCGTGGAGTCCGCTGGGCGGGATCTCGCGCAGCTCGCTCGACGGGGCGTCCGTGCTTGAGGAGGACCCGGAGTTCGGCGCCTTCCACCGGGTGGCGCGGGAGCGGGGGGTCAGTCCGCAACGGGTGGCTCTCGCGTGGCTCCTCGCACGGTCGGAGACGGTGCTTCCGATCCCGGGCGCGAGCCGCCCGGAGTCGGTGCGGGACTCGGCGGCGGCGGCCGAACTCGTGCTCACCCCAGGGGAGTTGTCCCGACTGGCCGTTCAGTAGCGGAGGGCGTGGGGCGTTCGGCAACCGAAGACACCGGACCCATTGACGGGGCCGGTGTCTCCAACTACAAAAGCTTCCTGAGAGCGCTCTGAGAGCGCTCTCAGGTCAGCGCACACCCCGCGTACGTCCCCCGGAGGTGTTCCCCTTGCGTTCCCCGAGCCGCCGCGCCAGACGCACATCCCGCATCCCCCTGCTCGCCTCGCTCCTCGCCGGCGCCCTCGCCACCGGCGCCCTCGTCGGCCTGGGCGGCGCGGGCAGCGCCAACGGCGCCGTCCCGCCCGCCCCCGGTTGGTCGCTCCAGTGGAGCGACGACTTCAACGGCCCCGACCGCGCCCTGCCGAACGGCGCCGACTGGCAGATCGACACCGGCCACGCCTACCCCGGCGGCCCCGGCAACTGGGGCACCGGAGAGATCCAGAACTACACCGCGAACCCCGACAACCTCCGCCTCGACGGCACCGGCAACCTGCGGATCACCCCGCTGCGGGACGGCGCCGGAAACTGGACCTCGGGCCGGATCGAGACCCGCCGCGCCGACTTCAAGGCCCCCGCCGGCGGAACCCTCCGCATCGAGGGCCGCATTCAGATGCCGAACGTCACCGGCGACGCGGCCCTCGGCTACTGGCCCGCCTTCTGGGCGCTCGGCTCCCCCTACCGGGGCAACTACTGGAACTGGCCCGCCATCGGCGAGTTCGACATCATGGAGAACGTCAACGGTCTTAACTCCGTCTGGGGCGTGCTCCATTGCGGAGTCAACCCGGGCGGCCCCTGCGGCGAGACCACGGGCATCGGCGCCAGCCGCGCCTGCCCCGGCGCGAGCTGCCAGTCGGCCTTCCACACGTACCGCTTCGAGTGGGACCGCTCGACCTCCCCGAACGAGCTGCGCTGGTACGTGGACGACCAGCTCTTCCACAGCGTGAACGAGGCCAGGGTCGGCGCGCAGGCCTGGGCCGACATGACCGGCCACGCCGGGTACTTCCTGCTGCTCAACGTGGCGATGGGCGGGGCCTTCCCCGACGCGCTCGCCGGAAGGACCCCGACCGCCGCGACCGTCCCCGGGCGGCCGATGCTGGTCGACTACGTGGCGGTGTGGACGAAGGGCGGCGGCTCGACGACCCCGCCGACGACACCCCCGACCACCCCGCCGACCACTCCCCCGCCGTCCGGCTCCTCGCAGCTGTACCTGCGGACGGGCGGCGGCGCCGGGGACGCGACCACGGCCTCGACAGTCTCGCTCGCCTCGGCGGGCGGCGCCAACCACGACGGCACCCCGGCCAACCCCCAGGTCTTCACCTCGGGGCCGGTCACCCGGACGTACAACGGCGGCGCCACCCAGTTCGACCTGTTCGTGGACGCCGGCACGTCCGTCGCCAACGGCCAGCAGGTACGGGTCAGTTACGACCGTACGGGCGACGGGAGCTGGGAGCGGATGGAGACGTACCAGTACTTCGCGACCGATCCCGTACCGGGCTACGAGCACTACACCCAGGCACGCGGCCTGAAGTCGGCCACCGGCAGCCACGGGAACCTGGTGAACGGCAAGGTCCGCGTCGAGGTGTGGAACGCGATCGGGAACGGGCCGAGCACGCTCGGCACCGGCAACCAGTCCGTCGTCCGCATCCCCTTCAACTGAGCGGGGGCGCCACCATGCATCGGATCCGCAGGCTGCTCGCCGGCGCGGGCGCCGTCCTGGTCCTCGCCACCGCCGGGTGCACGACCGCCCGGACGGACCACTCCTCGGGCCACGCGGCCCACCGGTACACGTACACGAAGGCCCAGCAGGCGGCGATCGTCGCCCAGGCCGCGGCCCCGCTGCGCGGCTCGGAGTTCCGCGCGGACTGCTTCTCCAGCCACCGCCGCGGCGACGACCCGATCGTCTTCCCCGGGCAGGCGGGCCGCTCGCACATCCACGAGTTCTACGGGAACAGGACCGCGAACGCCTCCTCGACGCTCCAGTCGCTGGCCGCCGGCACCACCAACTGCACCCCGCAGACCGACCTGTCCTCCTACTGGACGCCGACCCTCTACCAGAACGGCGTGCCCGTCGCCCCCGAGCGCGTCACCGTCTACTACCAGGGCCTCACCGACCCCACCCGCGCCGTCGCGCACCCGCGCGGACTACGGTACGTCGTCGGCAACGCGCTGGCCACGGGACCCGAGCAGAACCCGGCCGCGCGCTGGTCCTGCGTCGGCCGGACGGAGTCCGGGCGGGACTTCATGAACTGCCCGCCCGGCACCAAGCTGGAGAACTACCTGGACTTCCCGACCTGCTGGGACGGGAAGAACCTGGACAGCCCCAACCACCGCGACCACATGACGTACGCGACGGGGCCGAGCTGCCCGGCGAGCCACCCCGTCCCGGTGCCCCGCCTGGAACTGCTGATCACCTGGCCGGTGAACGGCGGCGGACTGAGCCTGGCGGGCACCCGGAACGGAACGAACGTGACGGACGCGCCCGGCTACACCTTCCACGGCGACTTCTTCAACGCCTGGGACGAGGGCGAGCTCAGACGCCGGGTCGCCGACTGCATCAACGCCGGCTACATCTGCGGGACCGACGGCCGGCCGATCCAGCAGTAGGGAGGTGAACACGAGAGGGACCGGTCCCGGCCGCCTGCGCGGTCGGGACCGGTCCCTCTCCCGAGGCCCGGATCCGGCTCAAGGCCCGGGACTCGGAGTCGTCGGAGTCGTCGGAGTCGTAGGAGTCGTGGTGATCCGACGGGGTCTTCGGGGTCATGCGGGTCGTCCGGGTCGTGACGACCCGGACGGGGCTTCGGGTCTTCGGGGCTTCGGGTCTTCGAGGTCCCCGCGGTCAGACGCCCGCGCGGGCCTTCTCCTCGCCGTCCTCGGTCCGCTGGTCCGGGACCGGGGCCGGCGCGTGATCGTCGACGAGGGTCTTCTCGTCGAAGGGAATGTGCCCGGCCAGGACCTCCGCGACCCTCGCCTTGTCGATCTCCTTCGTCCAGGTTCCGACGAGGACGGTGGCGACGGCGTTGCCCGCGAAGTTGGTGAGGGCGCGGGCCTCGCTCATGAAGCGGTCGATGCCGACGATCAGGCCCACCCCGTCGACCAGTTCGGGCCGGTGGGACTGGAGGCCGCCCGCGAGGGTCGCGAGGCCCGCGCCGGTGACGCCCGCCGCACCCTTCGAGGCGATGATCATGAAGACGAGGAGCGAGATCTGCTCGCCGAGCGAGAGCGGGTCGCCCATCGCCTCGGCGACGAAGAGGGAGGCCATCGTCAGGTAGATCGCGGTGCCGTCGAGGTTGAAGGAGTAGCCCGTCGGGACGGTGATGCCGACGACCGGCTTGCTGACGCCCAGGTGCTCCATCTTCGCGATGAGCCGCGGCAGCGCGGACTCCGAGGAGGAGGTGGACAGGATCAGCAGGAACTCGCGGCCCAGGTACCTCAGCAGCGTCCAGATGTTGATCCCGGCGACCAGTCGCAGGATCGCGCCGAGCACGACGAAGACGAAGAGTCCACAGGTCAGATAGAAGCCGATCATGATGACGGCGAGGGACTTGAGGGCGTCGATGCCGGTCGCGCCGACGACGGCGGCGATCGCGCCGAACGCGCCGATCGGGGCGACCCACATGATCATCGCGAGGATGCGGAAGACGAGCCGCTGGATGTGGCCGATCCCGCGCAGCACGGGCTCCCCGGCGGCGCCCATCGCCTGGAGCGCGAAGCCCGCGAGCAGGGCGACGAGGAGCGTCTGGAGGACCTCGCCCTCGGTGAAGGCGGAGACGAGGGTGGTGGGGATGATCCCGAGCAGGAAGTCCGGCGTGGACTCGCTCGCGCCCTCGGCCTGCTTGGCGCCGGCCTCGGCGATCTCCTTGGTGAGGTGGAGGCCGGAACCGGGCTCCAGGAGGTTGCCGACGAGCAGGCCGATCGCGAGTGCGACGGTCGACATCACGAGGAAGTAGCCGAGGGCGAGGCCGCCGACGGCGCCGACCTTCGCGGCCTTGCGGACCGATCCGACGCCGAGGACGATCGTGCAGAAGATGATCGGCGAGATCATCATCTTGATCAGGTTCACGAAGCCGGTGCCCAACGGCTTGAGCTCGACGGCGACGCCCGGCGCCAGGAAGCCGACCGCGATGCCGAGCAGTACGGCGCCGATGACGGCCAGATACAGATAGTGGGTACGGTCCCGTCGTGCGGCCACGGGGTCCTCCTCGCGCTGGTGGGTGTCCACGTCCCGGTGGACTCCGCGACTATCCATCAGCCTGTGACCCGGGTCACGGTTGCGTACGTTTCGTTCACGACCGAAACATCCGGCGGGGTCGGAGCGGGGCCGGGACAGGACCGTGCCCGGGCCTGCGGGAAGAGAACGATTCGGGAACGCAATGCCCTGGCGCAAATGCGGCCGTGCACACTTACCCGCATGCGTTTCCCCCGTCCCCGCCCCCGCAGCCTGGCCGGTCAGCTCTTCGCCATGCAGGTCGTGCTCGTGGCCGTCGTCGTGGCGGGCTGCGCGGTCTTCGCGTACGTCACGGACCGGGCCCAGGCCGAGGAGACCGCGCGCCGCCAGTCGACGGCGACCGCCGCGGCCGTCGCCGACTCGCCCTCCGTGGTGGCCGCGGCCCGCTCGGCCGACCCGTCGGCGGCGCTCCAGCCGTACACGGAGTCGCTGCGCCGCCACGCGGACGTCGCCTTCGTCGTGATCATGGCGCCGGACGGGACCCGCTGGACGCACCCGGAGCCCGCCCAGATCGGCCGCACGTACCTCGGTCACATCGAGGAGGCGGTACGGGGCCGGACCTTCTCCGAGACGCACCTCGGCGTGCTCGGACCGTCCGTCCGGACGGTGGCGCCCGTGTACGACGACGACGGCCGGATCGTCGCCCTCGTCAGCGCGGGCATCACGATCGAGAGGATCAGCGAGCAGGTACGGGAGCAGGTCACCGCCCTCCTCGGCATGGCGGGCGCGGCGCTCGCGCTCGGCGGCGCCGGGACGTACGTCGTCAACGCCCGGCTGCGCCGCCACACGCACGGCATGAACGCGGCGGAGCTGAGCCGGATGCACGACTACCACGAGGCCGCGCTGCACGCCGTACGCGAAGGTCTCGTGATGCTCGACGGACGGCGGCGGATCGCCCTCATCAACGACGGGGCACGGGAGTTGCTCGGTCTGGACGAGGGGGTCGTCGGCCGCTCGGCCGCCGAACTCGGCCTGCCCGCACCGCTGACGGGCGCACTGCTCTCCTCCGAGCCGCGGGTGGACGAGACCCATCTGACGGCCGACCGGGTGCTCGTCGTCAGCACCCGCCCGGTGGTCGGCGGGGAGCGGCGCGGCACGGTCGTCACGCTCCGGGACCGTACGGAACTCCAGGCGCTGTCCGGGGAGTTGGACTCCGAGCGCGGCTTCACGGAGGCGCTCCGCTCCCAGGCCCACGAGGCGGCGAACCGGCTGCACACCGTGGTGTCGCTCATCGAACTGGGGCGGGTGGCCGAGGCGGTGGAGTTCGCGACGGCGGAGCTGGAGCTCGCGCAGGCGCTCACCGACCGGGTCGTCGACGCGGTCGGCGAACCGGTCCTCGCGGCGCTGCTGCTCGGCAAGGCGGCGCAGGCCAACGAGCGGGGCGTGGAGCTGGTGCTGACCGAGGACAGCCGGATCGACGACGGCCGGGTGCCGGCTGCCGTGCCCTCCCGCGACCTGGTCACGATCCTGGGCAACCTCATCGACAACGCCGTGGAGGCGGTGGGCGGGACCCCGCACGCGCGCGTGAAGGTCACGGTCGCGGCCCGGGCCGGCGACGGCGAGCTGCTGCTGCGGGTCGGGGACAGCGGCCCCGGCGTCCGCCCGGCCGACCGGGACGCGGTCCTGGGCCGCGGCTGGTCGACCCGCGGCCCGGGCCGCGGCCTCGGCCTGGCCCTGGTGGGCCAGGCGGTCTCCCGCGCCTCCGGCACCCTGGAGCTGGCGGACGCGGCGGAGGGCGGCGCGGAGTTCACCGTACGACTGCCGCTGCCGAGGGACGGACGGGCGGGGGCGGCCGGCGGGGAGGCGGATGCCCTGCTCGTGCCGAACGGCACGGCATCGGCGCCCGCGCCGGCCGGCGGAATCGCCTCGGCGTCCGGCCCGACCGACGGCACGGCAGGCACCGCAGACACCACAGGCACCACAGGCACCACAGGCACCATCCGCGCTGCAGACACCGCCGGCGCCGCAGACACCACAGACACCGCCCGCACCACCCCGACCCGACCCGAGGTGACCCCGTGAGTACGCGTCCCCTCCGTGTCCTCGTCGTCGAAGACGACCCCGTCGCCGCCGACGCCCACGCGCTCTACGCCGGGCGGGTCGAGGGCTTCACCGTCGTCGGGATCGCCCACTCGCGGGCCGCCGCCGTGCGGGTGCTCGACCGGACGCCGGTCGATCTGATCCTGCTCGACCTCTACCTGCCGGACGGCCACGGCCTCCACCTGCTGCGCGCGCTCCGCGCCGCGGGGCACTCCGCCGACGTGATCGCCGTGACCTCCGCCCGCGACCTGGCGGTCGTCCGCGAGGGCGTCTCCCTCGGCGTCGTCCAGTACGTCCTGAAGCCCTTCGCCTTCGCCACGCTCCGGGACCGGCTCGCGCGGTACGCGGAGTTCCGGGCGTCCGCCGGGGAGGCCTCGGGGCAGGACGAGGTGGACCGGGCGCTCGCCACGCTCCGGGCCCCGCACCCCGCCACGCTGCCGAAGGGGCTCAGCGCCCCGACCCTGGAGGCCGTCACGCGTACCCTCCGGGACACCCCGGCCGGGGTCACCGCCGCCGAGGCTGGCGCGACGGTCGGGATCTCCCGGATCACCGCCCGCCGCTACCTGGAGCACCTCGTGACCGAGGGCCGGGCCGTACGCGCCCCGCAGTACGGGCAGATCGGGCGGCCCGAGCTCCAGTACCGCTGGCTCGACGGCCGGGCGCGCGGCCGCTGAAGCACCGGAACCACGGCCACTGACCTGCGGATTCCGTGGTTTTCCGGCCTGCTGGTACCGACCAGCGGTTACTGCTCGGTTCCCACGTTCCTACGACGTCGCACGTTGGGGGAACGCACCGTAGCCAGCCGTCACCGTCCGCACCTACCGTGGCCGGGTGCACCAACCCTCTCCCCCCTTCAACGGCCTGGCCGCGCGCACTCTGCGCGAAGGACTCGGCATGGCCCCGGGACATGTCGCGTACGGCCTCCGCGCCCAGTACGGCTTGTTCGTCAACCCCGACACCGTCGTCGCCTGGGAACGCGGCCGCGTCCTCCCGACCGAGCAGGAGCTCACCGCCCTCGCGGGCGTGCTGTGGTGCGCTCCCTCCGAGCTCATCGCCGCCGCCACGACCCTGCGCGAGCACCGGCTGGCCCGCGCGCTCTCCGCGGACGAGCTGGCCCGGCGGATCGGCGTCGCGGCCCACGTCTATCAGCAGATGGAGGACGAAGGCCGCTGGCGCGGCACCGAACGCCAGACGGCCGCCCTCGCGGAGGTCCTCGGCCTCGGCCCGCGCGCGCTGATCACGGCCACCGGCGGCGACGAGAGCCTCGCCGAGCTCCTGCGCGACGCGGCCACCACCCGCTGGCAGGCCTATGTGAAACCGGCCGTGAAGGTGGTGCCGCTGCCCAAGCGGACCGTGGAGTCGGCGCTCCAGCGCCTGCACACGGACTACCACGCGCGGATGGCGGCGACCAGCAGCTGGGGCGCCTCGGGGGCGACGGGCGACGAGGGGCGCGCGTACCTGGAGGAGATCACCGGGCACTTCTGGGCGGCGGTGGGTCTGTAGCGGTCGCATCGGCCGTAGCGGCCGGACGGTCTACCCCGGGGGGACGTAGATTGGCGGCCGTGAGACGACACGTACCCTTCGAACGACTCCACAACTTCCGTGACCTGGGCGGCTATCGGACCGCCGACGGCGGGACCGTACGGTGGGAGACCCTCTACCGCTCCGACTCCCTGGCCAAGCTCGCGGAAGCCGGCCCCGACGACCTCGCCGCCTTCCGCGCGCTGGGCGTGGCCACCGTGATCGACCTGCGCTACCCGTGGGAGATCGACGCCAAGGGCCGCCTGCCGGAGACCGAGGAGGTCTCCTGGCACAACCTGTCCATCGAGCACCGGCCGTACGACCAGGCGGAGATCGACCCGGACCTCGACCCGTGGCGTTACCTCGCCGACCGGTTCGCCGAGGTCGCCGAGGACGGCACGGAGGAGATCCGTACCGCTCTGGAGGTCATCGCCGCCGCCGACGGCCCGCTCGTCTTCCACTGCGCCTCCGGCAAGGACCGCACGGGGCTCATCGCGGCCGTCGTCCTCGCGCTCCTCGACGTCCCCGACGAGGAGATCCTCGCGGACTTCGCGCTCACGGAGCTGGCCACGGAGCGGCTGATCGCCGACTGGCGGGCCTCGCACCCGGGCCGCGAGCTCCGCTGGCCGGGGTACGGCCGGGCGCCGGCCGACATCATCCGGCTGTTCCTCGCGGACCTGCGCGAGCGGTACGGCTCGGTGTACGGGTACGTCACCGGCCGCGTCGGGCTCGACCCGGCGGTGGTGACGGCGCTCAGGGCCCGGCTGGTGGACCCCGTCCAGCGGGTCAGTTCCTGCGGTCGAAGCTGAAGAGCTGACCGTCCGCGTCCGACGCGCAGGGGGCCTGGGCCAGTCGCGCCCAGGCCGCCGAGCGGTCCCCGACGACGGTGACGCAGCTGCCGGGCGTCGCGGAGCCCGCCGGCACGATCCGGTAGCCCTCGACGGGGGTGCCGTACGGCTCCATGAAGAACTCCTCGATCCGGCTCGGGTCGCCGCACTCGGAGTCCTCGTACGCGGCGTCGGGTATGCGACCGCCGGAGGGTATGCCGGAGCAGCCGGGGCCGTAGTCCGGGTGGTCCGAAACGATCCTCCACCGGCCCTTGCCCCGGTCCGCCAGCGAGTAGAGCGGCACCTTCGCGTCGGCGCACGGCACCTGGTGGATCTGCCCGGTGCGGGAGCCGCGCCGCTCGCCGAGGCACAGGTCCGCGCCGATCACCCGGATGCGGACGTCGCCGGCGGCGGGCGCGGTGAGAGTACGGGGCGGGTGGGCGCCGTGCCCGTCCCGCAGGACGGCGACGACGCTGAACCCGGCGAGGACGAGCCCGGCCACTGCGACCGTCGCGACGAGGGCACGGCGTATCCGGGACCGGGGCCCCGGCGGCGGGGCCGCGGGTTCGCCGTCCATCGGCTCCGCGGGGTCCCCGGGCCAGACGACGGAGGGGCCGACGGCGTGATCGGGGTCGTCGTCCGGGGAGGCATTCCCGACCGGGCCTTCGTCGGATCCCTCGCCGGCACCCTCGTCCGAATCGGCACCGTCGCCCGAATCGGCGCCCCCGTCCGAGTCGGCACCCTCGTCCGAGTCGGCTCCGTCGCCCGGATCGGCTCCCTCGGCCGGGCCCTCGTCGGCGGGTGCGTACACCCCCCGTACCGCGAGTGCCTTCCGTACCGCCTGCCACTCCTCAAGCTCGTCCGGTCCGATCCCGCACGCGCGGACGAAGGAGATCAGGAGCTCCTCGCGGGGGACGGTGGCGCGGGACAGCATGTTGGCGACGGTGGACCGGGGCAGGACGTCGCCGCGCGCCTCGGCCCTGGCCGAGAGCTCGCGGTAGGTCAGGCCGGACCAGTCCTTGAGCGCCTGGAGGCACGCGACGAACTCCGCGGCGTTCCGTGCCTCCCGCGGGTCGGGTGCCCGTTCCCCCGGCATCATCCGCGCCTCCCCCTTCCGCCGGACAGGGTTGGGACATGTCCGGGACAGGCCTCAAGCCTTGTTGATCTCGCGCTCCGGCTCAAGAGTGGAACTCGGCAATTCCGGTGGTGATGCCGGTCACGGACGAGTGGCCCCGACCCTCCACGGGGGGAGGGTCGGGGCCACTCGGGTGTGTCCGGGTCCCGGAGCGGATCCGGGACAGGTCGGGACGGAAGTCCCGTCCGGAGGGACGGTCAGAAGACCGACTCGGCCTCGCGCATCCGGTCCTCGGGGACCGTCTTGAGCTGCGTCACGGCCTCGGCCAGCGGCACCATCTCGATGTTCGTGCCGCGCAGCGCCGTCATCCGGCCGAAGTCGCCGCGGTGCGCCGCCTCCACCGCGTGCCAGCCGAAGCGGGTGGCGAGGACGCGGTCGTACGCGGTCGGCGTGCCGCCGCGCTGGACGTGGCCGAGGATGACCGGGCGGGCCTCCTTGCCGAGGCGCTGCTCCAGCTCGACGGCGAGGAGGTTTCCGATGCCCTGGAAGCGCTCGTGGCCGAACTGGTCGATCTTGCCCTTCTTGTACTCCATGGAGCCTTCGGCCGGGTGCGCGCCCTCGGCGACGCAGATGACGGCGAACTTCTTGCCGCGCGCGAAGCGCTCCTCGACCATCTTGACGAGGTCGTCGACCTGGAAGGGGCGTTCGGGGAGGCAGATGCCGTGGGCGCCGCCGGCCATGCCGGACTCCAGCGCGATCCAGCCGGCGTGGCGGCCCATCACCTCGACGACCATCACGCGCTGGTGGGATTCGGCGGTGGTCTTCAGCCGGTCCATGGCCTCGGTGGCGACGCCGACGGCGGTGTCGAAGCCGAAGGTGCGGTCCGTGGAGGAGATGTCGTTGTCGATCGTCTTCGGGACGCCGACGACGGGCATGCCGGCGTCGGAGAGCATCCGGGCGGCGGTCAGCGTGCCCTCGCCGCCGATCGGGATGAGGACGTCGATGCCGTACTGCTTCGCCAGGTCGGGGGCCGACTCGGCGGCCTCGCGCAGCCGGTTGCGCTCCAGGCGCGCGGAGCCGAGGATCGTGCCGCCGCGGGCGAGGATGCCGCTGACGGCGTTGAGGTCGAGGGGCCGGTAGTGGCCGTCGAGGAGGCCCTTGAAGCCGTCCTCGAAGCCGATGACTTCGTCGTTGTGGCCGGTCAGCGCCCGGTGCACGACCGACCGGATCACTGCGTTCAGGCCGGGGCAGTCGCCGCCTGCGGTGAGAACTCCGATGCGCATCGTGCTGTGTCTCCTGCTCGGTCGCGGTCCAGATGAGCCACGGCAATTCTCACACGCCCGGCTTGACGGGGACGCTCGACGCCGCTGCGCGCGTCCCTGCCGGAGGCCCCGCGGAGGCCTTTCGTCCCGGGGTTCCGGGCCCTTCGTCCGGCGGGCGACGTAACCACTGGCGGGGGTATTGTCAAGGGGGTAATGCCGCCCTATAGGGGCTTTCTGAGGACCGTCGATTGACGCACAGGCGATCGACATGCGGGCCGTGCGGTGCCGGGAGGCACCACCCGGCCCGTTCCCCAGGACCGCCCCGTTCCGCTGGACTGGACAGGAGACCACGGCGTGACGCGCAGCGTGTACGTGACCGGGATCGATCGCGGTGACGGCCGCCAGGTCGTCGAGCTGGGAGTCATGGAGCTCCTCACCCGCCAGGTCGACCGGGTGGGGGTGTTCCGTCCGCTGGTGCACGACGGCCCCGACCGTCTCTTCGATCTTCTGCGGGCCCGCTACCGGCTCTCGCAGGACCCCTCGACGGTCTACGGCATGGACTATCACGAGGCCTCCGCGCTCCAGGCCGAGCAGGGCACCGACGAACTGGTCTCCCGGCTTGTCGACCGCTTCCACGCGGTGGCCCGCGAGTACGAGGTCGTCCTCGTCCTCGGTACGGACTTCGCCGCCACGCAGCTCCCCGACGAGCTCGCGCTCAACGCCCGCCTCGCCAACGAGTTCGGCGCCTCCGTCATACCGGTGGTCGGCGGCAAGGGCCAGCCCTCGGAGTCCGTACGGGCCGAGGCCCGCAACGCCTTCCGGGCGTACGACGGGCTCGGCTGCGACGTGCTCGCGATGATCGTCAACCGGGTGGCACCCGAGGACCTCGTGGCGCTGGAGCGGCTCGCGACCCGGGTCCCCGTGCCCTGCTACGTACTGCCCGACGAGCCGGCGCTCGCCGCGCCCACCGTCGCCCAGATCACCCACGCGCTCGGCGCCTCCGTCGTCCTCGGCGACGACGCGGGCCTCGCGCGCGACGCCCTGGACTTCGTCTTCGGCGGCGCGATGCTGCCGAACTTCCTCAACGCGCTGACCCCCGGCTGCCTCGTCGTCACCCCCGGGGACCGGGCCGACCTGGTCGTCGGAGCGCTCGCCGCCCACTCGGCCGGAACGCCGCCGATCGCCGGCGTGCTGCTCACCCTCAACGAGCGGCCCAGCGAGGAGATCCTGACCCTGGCGGCCCGCCTCGCGCCCGGCACCCCGGTCATCTCCGTACCGGGCAACAGCTTCCCGACCGCGGCCGAGCTCTTCGCCCTCGAAGGCAAGCTGAACGCCGCCACCCCGCGCAAGGCGGAGACGGCCCTCGGCCTCTTCGAGCGGCACGTCGACACCGCCGACCTGCTCAAGCGGATCTCGGTCGCCCGCAGCGGCCGGGTCACGCCGATGATGTTCGAGCACGAACTCCTCGAACAGGCGCGGGCCGACCGGCGCCGGGTCGTGCTCCCCGAGGGCACCGAGGAGCGGGTGCTGCGCGCCGCCGACGTCCTGATCCGCCGGGACGTGTGCGACCTGACGCTCCTCGGCGACGTGGAGGCCATCCGCAAGAAGGCCGCCGACCTGAGCGTGGACCTGCGCGAGACGCAGCTGATCGACCCGCAGACCTCGGAGCTGCGCGACTCGTTCGCGGAGAAGTACGCGGCGCTCCGGGCCCACAAGGGCGTCACCGTCGAGCTCGCCTACGACGTCGTCTCGGACGTCAACTACTTCGGCACCCTGATGGTGCAGGAGGGCCTGGCCGACGGCATGGTCTCCGGCTCCGTGCACTCCACGGCCGCGACGATCCGCCCGGCCTTCGAGATCATCAAGACGAAGCCGGAGGCGTCGATCGTCTCCTCGGTCTTCTTCATGTGCCTCGCCGACAAGGTGCTCGTGTACGGCGACTGCGCGGTCAACCCCGACCCGAACGCCGAGCAGCTCGCGGACATCGCCGTCCAGTCGGCGGCCACGGCGGCGCGCTTCGGCGTGGAGCCGCGGATCGCGATGCTCTCGTACTCGACGGGCACCTCGGGCTCCGGCGCGGACGTCGACAAGGTGCGCGAGGCGACGAAGCTGGTCCGCGAGGCGCATCCGGAGCTGCGGATCGAGGGCCCGATCCAGTACGACGCCGCGGTGGAGCCGTCCGTGGCCGCCACGAAGCTGCCGGAGTCGGAGGTGGCCGGTCAGGCGACCGTGCTGATCTTCCCGGACCTCAACACCGGCAACAACACGTACAAGGCCGTGCAGCGTTCGGCCGGCGCCGTGGCCGTCGGCCCGGTGCTCCAGGGTCTGCGCAAGCCCGTGAACGACCTCTCGCGCGGCGCGCTCGTCAGCGACATCGTCAACACGGTCGCCATCACGGCGATCCAGTCCCAGGTCCCCACCAAGACCCGCGAGGAGCTCCCCGCATGACCGGCACCCCCACCCGTGTCCTCGTCCTCAACTCCGGCTCGTCGTCGGTGAAGTACCAGCTCCTCGACATGGCGGACGGCAGCCGGCTCGCGGTCGGCCTGGTGGAGCGGATCGGCGAGGAGACCTCCCGCCTGGTGCACACGCCGCTCCAGGGCGGCGGCGGGGAGAAGCGCGAGAAGAACGGCCCGATCGCCGACCACGCGGCCGCGCTGAAGGCGGTCGCCGAGGAACTGGCGGCGGACGGCCTCGGCCTGGACTCCCCCGAACTGGCCGCGATCGGCCACCGGGTGGTGCACGGCGGGCTGCGGTTCAGCGCTCCGACGGTCGTCGACGACGAGGTGCTCGCGGAGATCGAGCGGCTCGTGCCGGTGGCGCCGCTGCACAACCCGGCGAACCTCACCGGCATCCGTACGGCGATGTCCCTGCGTCCCGACCTGCCCCAGGTCGCGGTCTTCGACACCGCCTTCCACACGACGATGCCGGAGTCGGCGGCGCGGTACGCGATCGACGTGGAGACGGCGGACACGCACCGCATCCGGCGGTACGGCTTCCACGGCACCTCGCACGCGTACGTCTCGCGCGAGACGGCGAAGCTGCTCGGCAAGGCGCCGGAGGAGGTGAACGTGATCGTGCTGCACCTGGGCAACGGCGCCTCCGCCTCGGCGGTGGCGGGCGGCCGGTGCGTGGACACCTCGATGGGCCTGACGCCGCTGGAGGGCCTGGTCATGGGCACCCGCTCGGGCGACATCGACCCGGCGGTCACCTTCCACCTCAAGCGGGTGGCGGGGATGTCGGCGGACGAGATCGACATCCTCCTGAACAAGAAGTCCGGCCTGGTCGGGCTCTGCGGCGACAACGACATGCGGGAGATCCGCCGCCGCGTGGACGAGGGCGACCCGGCGGCGACGCTGGCCTTCGACATCTACATCCACCGCCTGAAGAAGTACATCGGCGCGTACTACGCGGTGCTCGGCCGGGTGGACGCGGTGGTGTTCACGGCGGGGGTCGGCGAGAACGCCGCCCCGGTGCGGGAGGCTGCCATCGCGGGCCTGGAGGAGCTGGGCCTCGCCGTGGACGCGGACCTCAACGCCGTGCGTTCCGACGAGGCGCGGCTGATCTCTCCGGACTACGCGCGGGTGGCGGTCGCCGTGGTGCCGACGGACGAGGAGCTGGAGATCGCGCGGCAGAGTTTCGCGCTCGTTCAGAGCTCGGTGAGCTCGAACGAGTGAACGCTTGAGCGGGCCCGCGCCCATTTGTACTTTCCGCCAGTCGGAATATTCCGCAGTGAAACAAACCGATAGGATCCGCCTCATGCGCCGTTCCAAAATCGTCTGCACGCTGGGCCCCGCCGTCGACTCGTATGAGCAGCTGAAGGCTCTCATCGAGGCCGGTATGAACGTGGCCCGATTCAACTTCAGCCACGGGTCCCAGGCAGAACACCAGGAGCGGTACGACCGCGTCCGGCAGGTCTCCGCGGACACCGGGCACGCCGTCGGCGTCCTCGCCGACCTCCAGGGCCCCAAGATCCGCCTCGAGACCTTCGCCGAGGGTCCGGTCGAGCTGGTGCGCGGTGACGAGTTCACCATCACCACCGACGACGTCCCCGGCGACAAGTCCATCTGCGGCACCACCTACAAGGGTCTGCCCGGCGACGTCTCCAAGGGCGACCAGGTCCTCATCAACGACGGCAACGTCGAGCTGCGGGTCGTCGAGGTCGACGGCCCCCGGGTCAAGACCGTGGTCATCGAGGGCGGTGTCATCTCCGACCACAAGGGCATCAACCTGCCCGGCGCGGCCGTCAACGTCCCCGCCCTGTCGGAGAAGGACGTCGACGACCTCCGCTTCGCGCTCCGCATGGGCTGCGACATGGTCGCCCTCTCCTTCGTCCGCGACGCCAACGACGTCAAGGACGTCCACAAGGTGATGGACGAGGAGGGCCGCCGCGTCCCCGTCATCGCCAAGGTCGAGAAGCCGCAGGCCGTCGAGAACATGGAGGCCGTCGTCGCGGCCTTCGACGCGGTCATGGTGGCCCGCGGCGACCTCGCCGTCGAGTACCCGCTCGAGCGGGTCCCGATGGTGCAGAAGCGCCTCGTCGAGATGTGTCGCCGCAACGCCAAGCCGGTCATCGTCGCGACCCAGATGATGGAGTCGATGATCACCAACTCCCGTCCGACCCGCGCCGAGGCGAGCGACGTCGCCAACGCGATCCTGGACGGCGCGGACGCGGTCATGCTGTCGGCCGAGTCCTCGGTCGGCGCCTACCCGATCGAGACCGTCAAGACGATGTCGAAGATCGTCACCGCGGCCGAGGAGGAGCTGCTCTCCAAGGGCCTCCAGCCCCTGGTCCCGGGCAAGAAGCCGCGCACCCAGGGCGGCTCCGTCGCCCGCGCGGCCTGCGAGATCGCCGATTTCCTCGGCGGCAAGGCCCTGATCGCCTTCACCCAGTCCGGCGACACGGCCCGCCGCCTCTCCCGCTACCGGGTGCAGCAGCCGATCCTCGCCTTCACGACGGACGAGAACACCCGCAACCAGCTCACCCTGAGCTGGGGCGTCGAGTCCTTCCTCGTCCCCTTCGTGGAGACCACCGACGCGATGGTCGACCTCGTCGACGCCGAGCTCCTCAAGCTCCAGCGCTACAACGAGGGCGACACCATGGTCATCACGGCCGGCTCGCCCCCCGGCGTCCCCGGCACGACGAACATGGTCCGCGTCCACCACCTCGGTGGCGGCGAGCACGCCTGACGTCCCGCCTGATCCGTATACGGCCGTGGGCCGCACCCCTTGAAGAAGGGATGCGGCCCACGGCCGTTTCCGGACAGTGCTTTAAGACACAAGCCGTCCGGCAGCCGAAAAAGATCTTCCGCCTGCGAATGTGCCGGTGCAATGATTACCGCGCCTTCCGGGGGGAGGGCAGGGGTGTGCCCTGACCAGGCACCCGGGGGATCTCAGTTCACGCCGCGCCTTGTGCAACGGCGCACCACGCTCATCCAAGCCCGAACCCGTGCCTCCACCCGGGGCGACCTCATTGTCGACCCACAGGTGGAACGCGTGTACACGACATTCCTGCCCAAAACACGGGGGACGAGACGGAGACGGTTCCGGCGCGGAGTCGCCGCAACCGCTCTGACGACGGCATCCTCCATCCTGCTGACCTTCCTCTCCGGCGCCCCGGCCCTCGCGGACGAACCCGGGGACAACCCCACGAACCCGTGGGAGCGGACCCTCCGCATCAGCCTCGGTGTGACAGCCCGCCAGGACCGCTGCGTGGCCGCCCGCTTCATTCATCTCGGCGGCCCGGAGGCGAAGGCTCTCGCGGGCCGCTCGCTCGCCGGGACCGACGCCGACGTCGCCACGGCCATCGGCCACCGCGGCTGGCTGCTCTCCGGCCCCCTCGGCCAGGCCCTCGACCGTGACAAGGCCGCCGCGGACACCGCGATCGACACCTTCCAGGCCCGCCAGTTGAAGCTAGACGCCTCGAACTCCCCATACCGCTCCGTGAATTACCAGGGCGGGCGCGACTTCCACGCCCCCGCCTTCGGCGCGGGCATCCTGGGCTTCGCCGGGCACACACTGTGGGGCAAGATCACCGACGACCCCCGCCCGATGCCCGGCAAGGCGTCCCTGGACAAGGCGCGCACGGTACTGGAGGGAATCTCCACCCCGGACGACTACTGGGAGACCAGCTACCGGGCCGTGGCCAGTGACGAACTCCTGGGGATCCGAGGAGGCAGCGGCGCATCGGCCAACGATGTCGCTCAGTTCCTGCGCTACGGCGGCTTCCCCAAGCAGGCACCCGCGCCCGACTCGCTGGAGTTCCGCACCGAGGCCGAAGCCCTCAAGATCGCCTGGGCGAACTGTGACAGCGCCAACCCCATCGATTACAACCGCGCCCTGACCGGCCCGGTCGTCCAGGCCTTCACCGAGTGGGAGGCCGAGTACGCCGGGCAGGCCAAGCAGCGTGCCGACATCATGGCCGCCGAACTGGAAGCTGCCAAGCAGACCCGGGTGGCGACCACGGCCATGATCGAGGCCATCCGCCAGGCATGGCTCGCCGACCAGATCCTCTACTGGCAGAAGTACTGGTCCACCCACACGGACGGCAAGCCGGGCGCAGCCGTCTTCACCAAGGCGACTGCGGACCTCGGTGCGGCACGCAACACGGCCACTGCCCAGGTCGCGATCGCCGACAAGGCGGCAGCGGCGGCAGCTGCCGCCTCCGGCAAGGCGGCGACCGCCCAGGCATCCGCCTGGGCGGTCGCCGACGCGGCGAAGACTCCGCGCGGCCGAGGGCTCCTCTACGCCCAGCAGTCCGTCCAGGTCGCGAAGGCATCGAGCGCCGCCGCGCTGGCCGCGGCGAAGACCACGGCGACTGCCGCCAACGCGGCCAAGGCAACGGCGGCGAACAGCGGCGCGCTCTACGCCCTGAGCAAGACCCAGGCACACGCCCTCAATACCGAGTTCCGCAGGGCCGCCGCGCAGGAGGCCGCCGCACAGGCGAAGTCCGCAATGCAGGCGGCCGAGGCCCAGGCGAAGGAAGCCGCCGCCAACGCCACCAAGGCCAAGCATGCACAGGCCACCGCGGAGTCCGCGGAGCGGACCGCCAAGGAAGGTGCGGCCGAGGCCAAGCGGCAGCGCGGCATCGCGGAGGCCGAGAAGGCGAACGCCACCCGAGAGCGGGAGAACGCAGGCCGGGAGCGCGAGAAGGCCGCCGTCGCCGAGCAGCGCGCACAGGCCGAACGTGCGGCCGCACAGCAGGCCCGCGCCTCCGCCGAAACATCCGCCACCGACGCTGCCGCGCAGCGTGAGGCGGCCGAGGCGGCCGAAGGCCGGGCCGCACTCGCCCGCTCCACCGCTGAAACGGCCGAGCGAAACAGGAACGCCAAGGCTTCGCGCGCCGCTGCGCTGGAAGCCGCCGCAGCAGCAGCCGAAGGTACCGACAGCGCCGGCGAGGCACGGGAAGCCGCAGGCGCCGCTCGCGCGGCCGCCAACGAGGCATCGGACGCGGCCGGTCGGGCTCGGACGGCCGCAGGCGAAGCTTCCACGGCTTCCGTGAACGCCCGGGCCGCTGCCACCCGTTCCACCGCAGCGGCCTCCCGCTCCCGTGCCGCGGCCGACAAGGCGTGGTCGGCGTATCAGACCACCCATGCTGCTGCCGCCACCGCCCACGCCGCGGCAGCCGAGGCCATCGATGCGGCGGCAAACGCCAAAGCCAACGCCCGCGCGGCGGAAGCCGAAGCGAAGAAGGCTCAGGCCGCGGCGATCAAGGCACGTCACGAGGCGACCGCGGCGCAGGTAGAGGCCGCCAAGACCGCGGCCTGGGCGGCCAAGACGGCCGGCTTCTCCTACGCCGCCGGCCAAGCCGCGGCGGGCGCTCGTGACGCGGCCCGGGTCGTGAACGCCGCGGCGGAGGAGGCCATCGCGCTGGGCAGTCCCTACCGCGAGACAGACGTGTCTGCCGCGTTCGCGGTCCTCGTGGGACAGGCTGCCAAGCCCCTGGCCGAACAGCAGGCCGCTGCCGCGCAAGCCAGTGCGAAGGAGGCCGCGAAGGCCGCCGCGACCGCCAAGGCCCTCGCGGACCAGGCCGCAGGAAACGCCAAGATCGCGGCGCAAGCCGCGGCGGCGGCAGCGGCGGACGCGGCCAAGGCCCTGGAGCACGTCGCCGCAGCACGTACCTCCGCGGCCGAGGCCGAGAAAGCAGCCGCAGCCGCCAAGAGGGCGGATGCCCGGGCGCAGGAGTACGACGTGCAGGCCGGCGTCGATGCCATGCACGCCTCGTTCGCCGCAACAGACGCCACGTCGGAGGCCACCGCCGCCGACCAGGAGGCGACTGCTGCGGAGCGCGACGCCGCCTCCGCCCGCTCGGCAGCCACCACCGCCGAGCAGGACGCCGGAAGCGCCCGGATAGCCGCGACCCAGGCAGAGGGGGACGCCACCGCCGCGGAGGGTGCTGCCACCCGCGCCCATGAGAGTGCCACCGAGGCCGACAAGGCGGCCGACCGAGCCGAGGCCGCCGAGCGCGAGGAGGAGCAGCGGGCGATCAAGGAGCGGGTCGAGGCCAACGGCTCGGATGTCGGGCCGGAGCTCACGCTCGACGAGGAGGAACTGCTGCGGCGCGAGTGCGGCGAAGAGTGCGTCTCAGCCTTCCGTGCCGCCAAGGCCCTGGCCGGCCAAGGCGTACTCGACTGGGTCAAGGAGAACGGCGGCGAGATCCTCCTGGAGGAAATCGGCTACCGCGACCTGGAACGCTGCTTCACCGAGGGTGACATCGAGAGCTGCCTGTGGACCCTGGCGAAGGCCATCCCCGTCGCCAAGGCCTGGTCGGTCGGCAAGGCGATCGTCCGGGTGGCCGGCGGAATCGGCGGCTTCCTGGAAAAGTCAGTCACTGCCAAGCGGACGCTGGACAAGTTCCGCAAAATCATCGACGACGCCAAGCAGGGCAAGGGACGGGCGTGTCCGGTCAAGCCCAAGCCCCTGGCCGCACGCGCCGCGGCGTTCGCCGCTCCGACGGGGGTCACCACTGCCCTCTCCGCTGCTGCCTCCTCGGAGTACCCGGGTGTGGGCACGATCGTGAGCGAGGGTGGTGTCACGGTTCAGATCTACTCCAATGACCATGCCCCGCCGCACGCCCATGTCAAGGGCAAGGGCAAGGAGGTCCGGGTCGGCCAGAACGGCAGGCCGCTGGCGGGCGACCCGGAGCTGTCCCGGCTCCAGAAGGCCGTCATCGACAGCAACATCCGTACCATCAGGGAGAACATCCGAGTCGCCATGGAAAGGTTCAAGGCCAATGGCGGATGCTGAGACGCCCCTGGCCCTCCGGGACGCCGTACGGCGACTGGCGGCCCTGGCCGACAGGGCCGTACCCGACATGACCGACGGCCACGCCCGCTGGGAGCTGTACCGGGCCGCCCTCGCCTCCGACGCGGCGCGGCCCGGCCTGCTGGCCGCGGTCGCCGCGGAGACGGACGGTGCGCTCGCCTCCGCGGTCGTCGGCGAAGCCCTGGAACGGGTGCCCCGCGGCGACCGGGAGGCTTGGGTCCAGGCCCTCGCCCCCTTGGTGCGCGCGTTCAGTGAGCGCCGGGCACACGAGTTGGGAACTCTGGAGGACCTCCGGTCCGGGTCGACCGTACAGGCGCCCGCTCCCGAGCTGGTCGACAGTTGGAGCGACTGGCTCCAACTGCGGATCGCCGCCGAGGTGTCCGACAAATCGGTGCTACGGGTCCTGGCCGAGTCGGGCCGCACCAAGCGCATCCGGCGGGCTGCCGCCGAGGCGCTCGGCTGACGCCTCTGGGACGACGACGGCCTCCCCTCCCATCACGGGAGGGGAGGCCGTCGCGGTGTGCGGCTCCCGGCAGTGCGGGGGTCAGTTGGGCTCGACCGTGTTGAGGAGGCCCGGGACCTTGAGGGTGCCGCCGAACTGGCCCGCCTGCTTGAGCTTCACGTTGGTGAAGACGGCGATGGGGACGTCCAGCGGGGGCGGGGTCTCGGGGCTGAAGGTGACCGGGAAGAGGCCGAAGAGGTTGCCCTTCAGCTCCTCCGTGTACATCGTCACCGTGCCGTCGGTGATGGTCGACGTCTCGCCCTTGGTGGAGCGGACGTGGCCCGTGAGGCCCTCGGAGTGGACCGTCAGCTGGTGGAGGTCCTTGATGCCGATGTCGGTCGCGGTGAACTTCAGGACCTTCTTGATCTTGCCGCTGCCGGTCTTCACCTCGACGATGCCGTGGTACTTCAGGCCCTTCAGCGTGAGCTTCGTGCTCTCCAGCCGCCACGGGTCGTCCGGGAGCAGCGGGATGCCCTGCTCCAGTTCGGCCGCCGCGAGCGCCTCGGGGTCGGCCACGGGGCACGGGAAGCGCGGCTTGGCGCCGTCGGGTATGGACTCGTCCTTCTTGGGGTCGAGACCCTGGGCGCTCTCCGGGAGCTCCTGAACCTTCGCGCCGGCCTCGTCGGCCGCCTTCTCGATCGCCTTCTTGGTCGCGTCGGCGGCCGTGTCGGCGGTCTTGTCCTCGGCCTTGTCGGCAACCGCGTCGGCGGTCGTCTCCGGCTTCGGCTCGGCGGGCGCCGTCGCGGTCGCGGTGGGCTCGCCGGCGGTCGCGGTGGGCTCGTCGGCGGTCGCCGGCTTCTGGACCGGGGCGGACGTCGTCGGGGCCGCCGTCGTCGGCGCGGCCGTGGTGGCCGTCGGCTTCGGGTCCGGTCCGTCGAAGAGGTCCTTGAGCGCGTCGCCCACGCCCAGCGGGTCGAGCGGGTTCGTCGACTTCGTCGGGGTGGGGGTGGCCGTGGCCGAGGGGGTCGCGGTCGGTGCCGCTTCCCTGTTCTGCTGCGTGGTCGCCTGCCCGGTCTCCGTCGCGGTCGGCGTCGGGGTCGCGGTGGCCGTACCGGTCGGTTCCGCGGTCGCCGTGGCCGAGGCCGTGGCCGTCGGGCCGGTCGTCGCCGTGGCGCTCGGGGTCGCGGTCGCGGTCGCCGAGGGGGTCGCCGTCGGCTTCGCGCTCTCCGTGGGCTTCGCCGTCGCCGTCGCCTCGGGCGTCGGCTCGTCGGAGCGGGTCACACAGGGGCCCGGCGCGAAGGGGATGTCCTTCTCGTCGGCGAGGGCGATCTTGGGCGTAAGGCCCATCCCCACGAACACCGCGGTCGGCATGGCGGCCAGCGCCATCGCCTTGCCCGCGGGGCCCTGGATCCTGTTCAGCAGCGACTTGCGCGGGGCCGCGTGCCGCGGGCCCTCCTTCGCGAGCGCCGACTGAGTCTCGTCACCCCGCACTGTTCCTCCCGCCATTGGCGTCGGTCGTCGTTTCGGTCGCCGACTCGTACGTCTCACGCTGCTCCGGGACACCGGCCGCCACCACGGCCTCGGTCTCGGGGTCGTACCTGTACGTGGCCTCCTCCGAGGCCTCCGGCTCACCGTCGTGCTCCGCGTCGGCGGTCTCCTCGATCGGCGGGGCAGGCGCCCAGGCGATGGACATGCCGCCTCCGACGAGGGAGAGCAGGAACCCGATGAGCAGACCGCCGAAGTTCGACACCGGGATGGAGACGAGCCCCAGGATGATCGACGCGACGCCCGCGAAGACCCGCACGATCGGCTGGTACCACATCGTCAGACCGAGCGTGATGAGCAGGACGCCGATGATCAGCGCGGCGGATCCCGCCGTCGTCTTCATGGCGAGGGTGACGTTGCCGAGCCGCATGTCCCCGTAAGGGAGGTAGGCGATCGGCACGCCGCCCAGGAGGGTGAACAGTCCCGCCCAGAAGGGCCGGGTCTGCCGCCAGACCTTGAACCGATTGTCCTGGGGGACTTCGCGGGAGGCGGGGGTCTCGGCGCTCATGGAAACAGCTCCCTGGAAGCGGTGTTGCTGAGAAAGATGTGAAGAGAAGCGGGGCCGGGCCCCGGAGAGCGTGCGGGCCGCCGGGGGCGGCCCGCACCTTCAAGGAGCCGGTCAGCCCTTGAAGCACTCCTTGTCGGTGCCCCGGTGCAGGGACAGGCTCAGGTCGGGGAGACGGAAGGTGGCGGCCGTGGTGGCCCACGCCTTCTGCCGGACCTTGGTCAGCGTGACCTTGTCGGCACGCTGCGCGAAGCCGTTCTTGTTGACGCTCCTCGGGTCGACGCCGGGCTGGATGCCCTGCCCGCCCTCCTTCTTGGGGAGCGCGCCGGCTGCGACACCGATGTCGATGTTCGTGAACTGGGCGTCGGCCTTGAGGTCGGAGACGTCGAGGTAGAGCTCCTCGGCGTAGACCTGCTTGTCCGTGTTGCCGGCCTTGGCCGCGTCGCTGTCGCCCGCCGTCAGCCGGAGGGTGATGTCGCCGAGACCCGGAACCGGGGTGACGACCGACTGGCACATGTTGGTGATGCGGGCGTTGTCGAAGCCCGACACCGCGACCGGGGCCGCGAACGGCTTGCCCTCCAGGGTGCTGCCCTGGGCGACGCTGCCGTACTGGACGAACTCCTCACCGACAAGGCTGTCGGTGGAGACCTTGAACTCCTGGCCGGAGATGCTGAAGGACGCGGCCAGCGCACCCTGGGCCAGGCCGACACCGATCGCGGCCGTCGCGGCCACGCTCGGGACCATGACGACGGCGAACCGCTTCCATCTGGTTCCGCCACGAACCTGGGACTTCATGAGAATTCCTCCTTCTCGGACGTACATCTCCGGGAGGGCCGGGGGCCCGTCCTGGGATGGAGAAGAGCTACGTCCTCGGGAAGGGGAGCGCCGAGGCATCAGGCGGCGCGCTGCGCGTCCGAATCACCGGCGATCACTCCCGAGCGACAACCATGAGCCACGCTTTGCGCGTGACCGGGTTTGGACAGGCCCCGTTCGGTGAGAGCGGGAACCCCCCTGTCCACGGCCGGCGCCTGGGGCACCGGCCCGCCCGGTGGGGACCCTCGTCGCGATCCCGGTTGGTTGCCGGGGTGTGCGGTTCGGACCGAGCGTCGCCGATCGTGGTCGATTCCGGGCCTTCGCACAAGGGGGTTCGTTACTCGCTAGTAACGGGTGGATAACCGGGCCATGGCGGGGCGACGCCGAACGGGCACACAGGGTGCGGTCGAGTGGCGCCCAATATCAGCAGATGACCGGATGAAGGCGGACAGAACGCTCGGTTCGATTTACTGCAAGTAACAGCGGCCGCGATTACCAAGTTTTGGTAAAGCGCGGCCGCCGTTTGTCGCTGTGTCGCCAAATCGTCGGACGATCCGGCACCTTGTGCGGAGCTCAGGAGCTCGTCAGAAAAGGACCCGGGCCAGGGCCTGACGGGCCGTCGTCACCCGCGGGTCGTCGATGCCGATCACCTCGAAGAGCTCCAGGAGCCGCAGCCGCGCCGCGTCCCTGTCGTCGCCCGCCGTGCGCCGCACGGTCTCGACGAGGCGACCGAAGGCGTCCTCCACGTGACCGCCCACCAGGTCGAGGTCGGCGGCGGCGATCTGCGCGGCGACGTCGGCCTGGTTGTCCGCCGCGTTCTTGCGGACGACCGCGGGGTCGAGGTCCTGGACCCGGGCGAGGAGCTCGGCCTGGGCCAGGCCCAGCTTGGCCTCCGGGTGCGCCGGGTCGTCGGCGAGCACGTTCTTGTACGCCTGGACGGCGCCGGCCAGGTCACCCGCGTCGAGCGCGGACATGGCCGCTTCGAGGAGGGCGTCGTACGGACCGACGGGGCGCGCGGCGGGGGCCGAACCGTCGGCGTCCGCGTCCGCGTCCACGACGATGCCCGTGAGACCGAAGCGCTCCTCGCCGACCTGGATCAGCTGGTCGAGGGTCTCCCGGATCTGCGCCTCGGGCACCGCACCCTGGAAGAGCGGCAGCGCCTGTCCGGCGACCACCGCGAAAACGGCCGGAATTCCCTGGATGCCGAACTGCTGCATCAGCATCTGGTTGGCGTCGACGTCGATCTTCGCGAGGAGGAAGCGGCCGTTGTACTCGACGGCCAGCCGCTCCAGGAGGGGGCCGAGCTGCTTGCACGGCTCGCACCACTCGGCCCAGAAGTCGAGGACGACCGGGACCTCGGCGGAGCGCTGGATCACATCGCGCTCGAAGCCGGCCTCGTCGACGTCGATCACCAGGGCGGAGGGGGGCACCGCGGCGGAGCCACCCTGCCGGGCGGCCTCGGCTCGGACCTGCTCCGCCTTGGTCTTGGCCTCTCCGGCCGCCTTCACCGCGGCGAGGTCGACGACGCCGCTCATGGACATGTTTCGGGGCTGCATGCGTACATCCTCCCCCTTCCGCGCGCGTAACCGGTAAGTCATGGCTGAACCGTGCCGCCCGCACGCCTCCCGCCGGTGTGCGAGACGCCTGGGCAACACGGTTCTTCGTCTTCTCTTCGCACCGGGTCCCCACCCGATGCCTGCCGGATCCCCACCCGGCACTTGGTTGTCGCTCGGGCCGCTCAAAGCCTTTCGCTACAGGTCGTAGCGTAACTCTCCGGGGGGATCGGCGGGGAGGGCGCGAGAGCGATCCGCTCGGTGAACTGCCTCACATCACGCGCCTCTGGCGCCGTACCTACCGACGGGTATGGTCGACGTCCATGTGCAGCAGTACCCCCCGCAACAGCCGAACCGGACGCCCTCGCTCCACCGAGGCCGACACGGCCATCCTGGAGGCGACCCGCGCCGCCCTGGTCGACCTCGGCTGGTCCAAGCTCACGATGGGGGACGTCGCCGGCCGCGCCGGGGTTGCGAAGACGACCCTCTACCGCCGCTGGGCCAACAAGAACGAGCTCGTGGTGGACGCCGTCGCCGTCCTCTTCGATGAACTCGAACTGCCCGACCTGGGTTCCCTCCAGGCCGACATCGAGCACGTCGTCCTCCAGTTCGCGGCGCTCCTCGAACGCCCGGAGACCAAGACGGCCCTGATGGCGGTGGTGGCCGAGTCGACCCGGGACGCTCCGCTCCGCGAGCGCATACGCGCCTCGATCGTCGACCGCCAGAAGCGCCTCGTCCTGGCGGGCCGTCGGCGGGCGCAGCAGCGCGGCGAACTCCCCGCGGACCGCGATCCGGTCGCCGTGGACGCCACGGACGACCTCATCTTCGACGTCATCGCGGGCGCGGTCGTCCACCGCGCCCTGGTGAGCGCCGAACCGGTCGACGGCGAGTGGGTGGCCCGCCTCTCGGCCCTCCTCGTGGGCGGCCTGGGCGCGGTGGCCGCCCTCGGTTAGGGAGAGCGGCGACAGCAAGGAAGTACACGGGAACTCCCGTACCGCCCCTGCCGTCGTGTCTCTGGGCCCTAGAAGCCCGGGGGCTCCGTGTAGATGCCCCACTCGTCGCGCAGCGCGTTGCAGATCTCGCCGAGCGTCGCCTCGGCGCGTACGGCCTCCAGCATCGGGGCGATCATGTTCGAGCCGTCCCGGGCCGCCGTGAGCATCGCGTCGATCGAGGCGCGGACCTTGGCGTCGTCGCGGCGACCCTTGCGCTCGCCGAGGACCCGGACCTGCTCCCACTCGACCTCGTGGCTGACCCGCAGGATCTCCAGGTCGCCGGTGACGGAGCCGTGGGCGGTGTTGACGCCGACGACCCGCTTGTCGCCCTTCTCCAGGGACTGCTGGTACTGGAAGGCGGACTCGGCGATCTCGCCGGTGAACCAGCCGTCCTCGATCCCGCGCAGGATGCCCGAGGTGATCGGCCCGATCGGGTGCTGCCCGTCCGGGTGGGCGCGGCGGCCGCGCTCCTTGATCTGGTCGAAGATCCGCTCGGCGTCGGCCTCGATGCGGTCGGTGAGCTGCTCGACGTACCAGGAGCCGCCCAGCGGGTCGGCCACGTTGGCCACGCCCGTCTCCTCCATCAGCACCTGCTGCGTGCGGAGCGCGATCTCGGCGGCCTGCGCGCTGGGCAGCGCGAGGGTCTCGTCGAGGGCGTTGGTGTGGAGGGAGTTGGTGCCGCCGAGGACGGCGGAGAGGGCCTCGACCGCCGTACGGACGACGTTGTTGTACGGCTGCTGGGCGGTGAGGGAGACGCCGGCGGTCTGCGTGTGGAAGCGGAGCCACTGCGCCTTGTCGGTCTTGGCGCCGTAGACCTCCTTCATCCAGCGCGCCCAGATCCGGCGGGCCGCGCGGAACTTGGCGATCTCCTCGAAGAAGTCGAGGTGCGCGTCGAAGAAGAAGGAGAGGCCGGGGGCGAAGACGTCGACGTCGAGGCCGCGCGAGAGGCCCAGCTCCACGTAGCCGAAGCCGTCGGCGAGGGTGTACGCGAGCTCCTGCGCGGCCGTCGCCCCGGCCTCGCGGATGTGGTAGCCGGAGACGGAGAGCGGCTTGTACGCGGGGATGCCCTCCGCGCAGTGCTCCATGAGGTCGCCGATGAGGCGCAGGTGGGGCTCGGGCTCGAAGAGCCACTCCTTCTGCGCGATGTACTCCTTGAAGATGTCGGTCTGGAGCGTGCCGTTGAGCACGGCCGGATCGACGCCCTGGCGCTCGGCGGCGACCAGGTACATGCAGAAGACGGGCACGGCCGGCCCGGAGATCGTCATCGAGGTGGTGACGTCGCCGAGCGGGATGTCCTTGAAGAGGACCTCCATGTCGGCGGCGGAGTCGATGGCGACACCGCAGTGGCCGACCTCGCCGAGCGCCTTCGGGTCGTCGGAGTCGCGGCCCATGAGGGTCGGCATGTCGAAGGCGACGGAGAGACCGCCGCCGCCGGCCTCCAGGATCATCTTGTACCGCTCGTTGGTCTGCTCGGCGTTGCCGAAGCCCGCGAACTGGCGGATGGTCCAGGTCCGGCCCCGGTAGCCGGTCGCGTGGAGTCCCCGGGTGTAGGGGTACTCACCGGGCCAGCCGATGCGCTCGAACCCCTCGTAGGTGTCGCCGGGCCGGGGCCCGTAGACGGGCTCCACGGCGTCGCCGGAGAGCGTGGTGAAGTCGGCGTCCCGCTTGCGGGCCTTGTCGTAACGGGCCTGCCAGCGACGGCGGCCTTCCTCGATGGCGTCAGCGTCCATGACTCGAATTTACTAGGACGTCCTAGTAAATGTCGATGGCCAACCGCCCGGCGCGGCGCGCGGGGCGGGGAATCAGGCCTCGGTCAGACCTTCACGGCGGCCGGAGAACCGTCCGTGACCAGCGGCAACGTGTCGCGGACGACCTTGCGCTCGACGAAGAAGGCGGCGAAGGGAATCGTCCCGGAGAGCAGCACCCACAGGAGCTTGCCGAACGGCCACTTGGCCTTGGAGCCCAGATCGAAGGCGAAGACCAGGTAGATGATGTAGAGGACGCCGTGGGCCTGGGAGACCGCGAAGGTCACGTCCTCGCCCTTGTCGAACCCGTACTTGAAGATCATGCAGGTGCACAGCACGAGCAGCATGACGGCGGTCACGTAGGCCATGACGCGGTAACGGGTCAGCACGCTGGATTTCATGCCGTCGAGCGTAACGGCACGTTCCGGGCGATCTTCGCGCGGGTCAGCCCTCGTCGAAATCGTGCGCGCTCACCCGCAGCGGCCGCAGCATCGCGAAGATCTCGCCGCATTCCTCGGCGTCGTACGCACCGAGACCGAACTCCATATCCATCAAGTCGCGGGTCGCGGACTCGACCACCTCGCGCCCCTTCTCGGTGATGGTCGCCAGGGTGCCGCGGCCGTCGTTGGGGTTCGGACGCTTGTCGACGAGGCCGGACTTCACGAGCCGGTCCACGGTGTTCGTCACCGAGGTGGGGTGCACCATCAGCCGCTCGCCGATCTTGGACATCGGCAGCTCGCCCGCCTTGGAGAAGGTGAGCAGGACCAGGGCCTCGTACCGCGCGAAGGTCAGCCCGTACGGCTTGACGACGGCGTCGACCTCCGCGAGGAGGATCTGGTGGGCGCGCATGATCGAGGTGATCGCGGCCATCGAGGGGACCGGGCCCCAGCGCTTCTGCCAGAGTTCGTCGGCGCGGGCGATGGGGTCGAAGGGGAGACTGAGCGGCTTCGGCACGCGTCGACCTTACCCATGGGGAACTTGACGGTCAGCCCCGTCTCACTTCTCGGTCGCCGCGGAGGCCCTCAGCTCCGCCGCGGCGGCGAGCAGACAGAGCGTGCCGACGACGCCCGTGCCCGCGACGACCGTGTGGACGGGGGCGAACTCGGCCGCGATCCCGGCGCCCGCCATGCCGATCCCCTGGACGGTCATCATGCCCGCCGTCATCAGGGTCATGGCCCTCCCCCGCTGCTCCTCGGGGACGGCGGCGACGAACCAGGCGTCGAGACCGAGGGTGTACGCGCCGGTGGCCCCCGCCAGGAAGAGCGCGGCGACCGCGAGGGCGACGCCGGGCTCGGGGGCGTACAGGAGATAGGGGAGGACGCCGGTCACCGCGAGCGGGAGCACGATCCGGGAGCGGGTGGCCGCACTGAGGAAGGACCCGGCGAAGAGCTCGCCCGCGATGGTGCCGACGGGCAGCGCGCACATGAGAAGCCCGAGGGCGGCGGTGGAGACGCCGATCTCGTCGGCGTAGGGGGCGGCGAGCGCCTCGGGGACGACGGCGAAGAGCGGCGGCACCCAGAACATCAGCATCAGGGCGCGCACGCGCCGGTTCCGCAGGACGGCCCAGGTGCCGGAGAGCCCGGCGGCGGCGGACGCGGCGGCGCGGGCGGGGCGGCGGGCGGTACCGAGGCGCAGCAGCAGCGCCGAGACGAGGAAGGTGACGGTGGTGACGGCAAGGGCGCCGCGCGGCGGGACGACGGTGAGGAGGACGCCGCCGACGGCGAAGCCGGCGAGGAGGGCGCTCTGCGAGACGATCCGCAGGAGGGAGCGGCCGAGGACGAAGAGGTCGCCCTCGCCCAGGATGTCGGCGAGGGTCGCCATCCGGGTGCCGTTGAAGACGGGCGAGACGACGGCGATGGCGCAGCGCAGGACGAGCAGGACGGCGACGGGGGTCGCGGGGACGACCATCGCGGCCACGCAGGCGGAGCAGACGAGGTCGCAGACGACGAGGATCCGGCGGGGCGGGAGACGGTCGGTGAGGCCGGCGAGGAGGGTGCCGCCGATGAGGTAGGGGAGGAAGCCGAGGGCGAAGGTGAGGGAGGAGAGGAGCGGGGAGCGGGTGAGGTCGTAGACGAGCACGGTGAGGGCGAGTTCGCTGACGACGACCCCGAGGAGGGAGAAGAGGTGCGCCACGAAGACGAACCGGAACTCCCGCACCCGGAACACGGCCCGGTAGCCGGGGCGGTCGGCCGGGCCCGCGGGTGGCTCCGGGGCGGCGGCGGGCAGGGAGGCGGCGGGGGAAGCGGGGCCGGTGAGGGAGGTGGTGGGAGAAGCGGGACCGGGCAAGGACGCGGCCGGGGAAGCGGGATCGGGCAGGGAGGTGGCGGGAGAAGCGGGATCGGGCATGGCGGCAGCGTGCCGTCGGGTGGTGCCCGCGCCCTAGACTTTCGGCTCCACGCGAATGTTCCTGCGACCCCGGTTCCGGCGTTCCGACGTCCGGAGTGAGAGGCCCCCGTGCCGTACCACCTGCGCTTCGGCGAGGCCGATCCCCTGCGGATCCGGTTCGCGATCTCGCCGCTCTGGGAGACGCACTCCGCCGTGCGGGTCCTCGCGCGGCCCGGGAAGCAGAGCTACCACCTGCCGTGGATGCGGCGGATCGCGGGCGCCGCGCGGGGGCTCGACCTCGGGCCGCTCCAGCTGCTCATGCCGCTCCGCGGGCACAGCCCGGACTTCCTCTACCCGCCGCCGCTGGGGCCCGCCGCCACCTTCGACGAGGAGATCGCCGCCGTGCGGGAGACCGACCCGGCCGTCGCGCTCATCGACTTCGAGCGGGCGCTCGCCGAGACGCCGGGGGCGGCCGGTACGGAGGAGGGGCGGCGGCTGCTCGCCGATCCGGCCGACGGGGTGCGGCGGCTGACCGTGCTCCTGGAGGCGGCCTGGGAGGCGCTGATCGCCCCCGAGTGGCCCCGGCTGCGGGCGCTCCTGGAGGCGGACGTGGCGTACCACTCGCGCCGGCTCGCGGAGGGCGGGCTCGAACGGCTCCTGAGCGAGCTGCACCCGGCCTTCGCCTGGGCCGCCGAGACCGCGACCCTCCAGGTCGCCTACGCCGGGGAGCACGACCGTCCGCTGGACGGGCAGGGGCTCGTCCTCATGCCCTCGGTCTTCACCTGGCCCGATGTGGTGAGCGGTTTCGACCCGCCGTGGCAGCCGACCGTGGCCTATCCGGCGCGCGGGATCGGCGGGCTGTGGGCCGAGCCCCGGGACCGGACTCCGGAGGCCCTCGGGCGCCTCCTCGGCCCGGTGCGGGCGGACGTGCTGTGCGCGCTGACGGAGCCGATGGGGACGACGGCGCTGGCGCATCTCCTCGGCCGGGCGGCGTCCACCGTCTCCTCCCATCTGGCGGTGCTGCGGGACGCGGGACTCCTGGCGTCCCGGCGGTACGGCCACCAGGTGCTGTACGAGCGGACGCCGCTGGGGATCGCGGTGTCGCAGCCCGGAAGCGAATGACCGTCATGCCACGATGGCCCCGATTGTCCCGTACCTCCCGTGTACGCCCGCCGTACCCGACGTACCCGACCCTGGGGGCCGGATGTCCCGCCGCACCGTCACCGCCGCCGCCCTGACCCTCGTCTCCGCGCTGCTCCTGACCGGATGCTCCACGGACGAGTCCCCGAGGACGCCCGTCGGCCCGCCCTCCGCGGCCGGCGAGGGCTCGGCGGGCGAGGCGCCGGCCCCCTCCGCCGGTTCCCCCTTCTGGGTCGACCCGGAGAGCGACGCGGCGAAGCAGGTCAAGCGGTACGAGGCGGAGGGCAGGACCGAGGACGCCGAGGTCCTGAAGCGGATCGCGGAGCGGCCGGTCGCGGACTGGCCGGCCGGGGACGACCCCGTCCCCGAGGTGACGCGCGCGGTCCGGGGCGCGGCGGCAGACGGCCGGACCCCGGTCTTCGTCGCGTACAACATCCCGCACCGCGACTGCGGGATGTACTCGGCGGGCGGCTCGCACGACGCGCAGGCCTACCGGAACTGGGTCGACGCCTTCGCCTCCGCGGTCGGGGACTCCCCCGCGATCGTCGTCCTGGAGCCGGACGCGGTGCCGCACATCGTGGACGGCTGCACCCCGGCGCAGTACCACGACGAGCGCTACCTGCTGCTATCCGAGGCGATCGAGCGGCTCAAGCGGCAGCCGCGCACCCGGGTCTATCTGGACGCGGGCAATCCGGCGTGGATCGACGACCCGGGCAAGCTGGTGGAGCCGCTGCGGCGGGCGGGCATCGCCCGCGCCGACGGCTTCTCGCTGAACGTCTCCAACTTCCAGACGAACGACACGGTGAAGGGCTTCGGCTCGACGCTCTCGGGGCTGCTCGGCGGCACCCACTTCACGGTGGACACCAGCCGGAACGGCGACGGCCCCCTCCCGGGTGACCGGGCGGAGGCCTGGTGCAATCCGCCGGGCCGGGCCCTCGGCGTACCGCCGACGGACCGGACCGGGGACGAGCTGGTCGACGCCTATCTGTGGATCAAGCGCCCCGGCGACTCGGACGGTCAGTGCCGGGGCGGCCCGGCCGCCGGGACGTGGTGGCCGGAGTACGCCCTGGGCCTGGCGCGGCGCGCCAAGTCATAGGCGCCTCCGTCCTCACCCCTCCCCCACCTGGATCCACTTCGCCTCGCTCGGGATGCCGTTCGCGTCCGCCACGAAGAGCATGTACCAGCCGGGCGGCACGAGCGTGCGGTCCTGCGGTACGGCGACGGTGACGGTCTTGCCGTCCTGCCCCTTCGTCAGGCCGAGCTCCACCGAGCGCTGTTCGACGTCCGTCGTGTGGGTGACGGCGCTGGGCCGCATCAGCCGGGCCTTGACGATCCGCCCGGCGTCGGCGGTCCTGAAGGTGGCGCGGCCGTTCTGGTCGAGCTCCTGCGGGCCCTCGCCCAGGGCGGGCCGGTCGGTGCCCGCCTGATGGAGGTAGGGCGGGGTGAAGACCTCGATGCGCTGCTCGAACGTACCGAGCTTGGTGTTGTCCTTGTCGTCGAAGAGCGGGTCGGAGCCGAAGGTGGCGACCCGGCCGTCGGGGAGCAGCAGCGCCTCGGAGTGGTAGTTGCGGCCGACGGTGGGTTCGGCGGCCTCGGTGAAGGCGTTGGTCCTGGGGTCGTAGAACTGCGCCTTGAGGATGTCGCTGCCGCTGCGGCCCCGGTACTGCTCGGACCCGCCGCTGGTGAAGACGGTGTCGTCGGGCAGCAGGACGCTGCTGAGGTAGCGGGTGCCCTGCGGGAGCGCGGGTCCGTCGGTGAAGACGGGGCTGTCCTTGGAGAGGTCGACGATCGAGGTGCGGGCGGTGGACTTCGGGGACTCGCCGACCCCGCCGCCGCCGAGGACCATGACCTTCTGGTCCTGGACGGGCGGCAGCATCAGGGAGGCGGAGGTCTCCAGCTGGTCGGGGGCGGTGAGCCCGCCGAGCTTGGTGAAGGAGTTCTTCTCCAGGTCCCACAGGCCGGGTTCGCGGCCCTTCTCGGCGGGGCCGTAGCCGGCGTTGGAGCCGGTGTAGAGGAGCTTGCCGCCCTTGGTGAGGAAGAGGGCGGGGTAGGTGGGGAAGTAGCGGAAGGGGCCCCTGGACCACTTCTTGGTCTCGGGGTCGTAGATCTCGTTGTCGCCGGGGACGACGTCGCCGACGTCGTTGAGCCCGGAGACGGCGAGGACCTTGCCGTCGCCGAGGGTGACGAGGGTGGGGTACCAGCGGGCGTCCTTCATGGGGGCGACGGGGATGTACCTCTCGGCCTTCGGGTCGAACTCGTAGGCGCCCTTGATGCCCTGGAAGTCCTGCTTCTCGGTGGTGAGCTTCTGCGCGAGGCCGTAGACGTTGTCGGCCTCCTCGCCCTTGAGGCCGACGACCTCGTACTGCGCGGCCTCGGTGGTGAGGGCCTGCGGGCCCGCCTTCCTCGCCTCGACGAAGACCCGCGACTCGGCGGCGGTGACCTTGGTCTCCCAGGGCTTCATCTGGCCGCTCTTGAAGTACGAGATCTCGAACTCGCGCTTGGCCTTGGGGACGGTGACGTCGAACTTGGAGACGTACTCGATCCCGGACGGCGAGCGGAAGACGGTGCCCTTCTTGAGGGTGACCGCCTTGTCGGGGCTCTCGTTCTTGACCCGCATGCCGCCGCCGGCCTTCTCGACGCCGTCGCCGAGGACCTCGTAGCGGGCGGTGCCACCGGCGACGAGCAGCCGTCCGTCGGGGAGCTGGGTGTGGCCGGAGCAGAAGAAGTCCACGGGGGTGGGGATCTTCTTGAAGGTGTTCTTGGCCGGATCCCAGAGGATGGTCTCGAAGGTCCCGGCGTCGAAGTTCTTCTGGTCGTTGCCCGAGCCGGCGATCAGCAGCACCTTGCCGGTGTGCAGGAGGGCCGCGTGGATGGCGTTGATGCGGTACTCGGCGGGGACGTCCACCTCCGCCCAGGAGCCGAACTCCTTCCGGTAGCCGGGCTGGGCGATCTTGTACGCGTGGTACTTCTCCTCCGCGAAGGAGACGGCGGCGGGGGCGTTCAGCGCGGCGAGGACCACGACGGCCCCGCTGCCGAGCAGCGTCTTCTTGAACTTCTTCGACGGCCGGTAGGCCATGGCTCAGTTCCCTCCGGTGGTCGTCGGGGCCGGTGCGGCAGGCGTGGGCGGAATGGCGGCCGGGAGGACGGTGACGCCTTCGCGGGCGTCCGCGAGGCCGCGGCTGCGGGCGCGTGCCCGTGCGCGGTCCCGGACGCGCTGCACACGCCGGGCCCGTACGGTCGTCCAGGCCCAGAGGGAGACCGGGGTCAGGGCGACGACCAGGGCGAGGGACGCCCAGGTGCGCATGGCCGCGTGGGTGTGGCCGTAGTGGACGGAGGCGACGAGCGAGGCGATGAGGATCACCGCCCAGTAGAGGTGGATGCGGAAGGTGGTGATCCGGTCGGGGCTGGCCTCACCGCCCTTGGGGGTGACGACGAAGCGCCCGCGGGTGCGGAGGGCCGCGGAGCCGAGGGACTTGAGGTAGATGGGCGCGGAGAGCGCGGACATCGCCATGCCGGCGAGGCCGCCGGAGCCCTCGGGTTCGTGCGGGGAGACGTTGTGCCGCCGGTTCCAGAGGTAGAGCCCGATCTGGAGGGCGACGGCGTCGCTGTAGATCATCAGCCAGACCTGGGTGGAGACCTGGGTGCCGGAGGCGCCGAGCCAGAGGTAGAGGACGCAGCTGAGGATGCCGACGAACCAGTTGACGGCCGTCATGGGGTAGTAGACGAGCATCAGCGTGTAGTTGAGGAAGCGCCCCGGCGGAGTGCGGAAGGGCGCCTTCCAGAACTGCTTGACGATCGTTTCGTACGTGCCCCGGGACCAGCGCAGCTGCTGGGTGAAGAAGTCGGTCCAGGAGGCCGGGCCCTCGCCGACCGCGAGCACGTCGGGGGTGTAGACGGAGCGCCAGAAGTGGCCGGTGCGCGGGTTCTTCCTGCGGTGCAGTTCGAAGCCGGTGGCCATGTCCTCGGTGACGGAGTCGTACAGGCCGCCGATCTGCTTGAGGGCGGAGATCCGGACGATGTTGTTCGTGCCGACGAACATGGGCGCGCGGTAGCGGTTCCCGGCCCGCTGGATGAGGGCGTGGAAGAGGAACTGCTGCGACTCGGCGGCCTTGGTGACGATGCTCGTGTAGTTGCCGTACACCTGCGGTCCGACGACGAAGGCGATGTCGGGGTCGCGGAAGTAGCCGAGCATCCGCTCCAGGAAGTTGGGGAGCGGGACGTGGTCGGTGTCGACGGAGGCGAAGAAGTCGTACTCGTCCCCGTGCATGGCGAGCCAGGCGTTGTAGTTGCCGTGCTTGGTCCTCGCCTTGTGCACGCCCTTCTTGCGGTTCCACTCGGGGACGCCGGCGCGGGTGAAGTGGCGGACGCCGAGCTCGGCGCAGAGCGCCTTGGCGTCGGCGGAGTCGCCCTCGTCGAGGAGCCAGACGTCCAGCGGGCCGTCGTGCCGCAGCCGGACGGCACCTTCGAGGGTGCCGCGGACCATGGAGAGCGGTTCCTTGCCCGGGACGTACGTGGTGAGGAAGGCGACGCGGGTGCCCGGCTCCTCGTGGACGGGTATCGGGTCGCGGGCGACCATCGTGGCGTGGGCGATCGACGTGACGTTCACCAGCATGAAGAAGCAGATGAGGCCGATCGACACGAGCATGACGGTGTCGAGGTGGACGAGCCAGCGTTCGCCGCCCTCGCGGACGGTCCAGTGGCTCGGCCAGACGAGATAGGCGAGGAGCAGCGCCGACAGGACAGGCGCCAGGCACATGAGCAGGACGGCTCGTATTCGGTGCGGCTCCTTCGAGAGCAGACTTCGGTACTGCACCGTGTAGGCCGCCGGGTCCGGGTCCGGGTCCGTGAGCGGACCGGCGAGTCGGCTGTAGGTGTCGTAGTCGTAGCCTCCCGGCCGCACGGTGCCTCCAGCTGTCGTCGAACGGGTCGATACCCCAACAAAAGGGGAGATCGTTCGGCGTGTCGACTGGAGTAGTCCGAGTGGGCGTCCTTACCGGCCGCGGCCGCTCTGCCATCGCAGCGTGTACGTGACGGCCTTCCGCGCGACCGGGTTCAGCTCCTCCACCGCGGCCATCAGGGCGCCGAGCTGCTCGAGGGCGGTGAGCGCGGCCTCCGCGCCGGCCGGGTCGACGCCCTCGTACAGTTCGAGGCCGACGAAGGAGGCGGCGACGGCGCGGGCGAGGCCCGCCGGGTCGGTGAACTCGGCGAGCGGGGTCCCGGCGAGGACGCGGACGAGGACCTGCTCGATCTCGGCGATCCACAGGTCGAGCCCGGCGGCGGTGGCCGGGGCGAGCCGGGGGTGGGTCTGGGCCCCGGCGAGCAGCTGCCCGAGGACGGCGACGTGTCCGGCGTCCCGCTCCTCGGCGTGCATCTCGCGCCCGAAGGCGAGGAGCTCGGAGAGGCTGGTGACGGAGCGGAGCCGCTCGCGGTGGCGGGCGACCCGCAGCTCGGCGCCGCGTCGGCAGGCGGCGGCGAGGAGCTCGTCGACGGAGCCGAAGTGGTAGAAGACGAGGGCCTGGTTGACCCCGGCGGTGGTCGCGATGGCGCGGGCGGAGGCCTTGGCGATGCCCTGCTCGACGAGGGTGCGCAGGGCGCCGTCGAGCAGCTTGTCCCGGGTCTCCTGGCTCCGGGCGTCCTGGCCCTTCGCTCCGGCGGCGGCCTTGCCGACCACGGTGTTCCCGCTCACGCCCGTACCTCCTCGCGCACCGGGCGCAGCCCCGCGCGCACCCCGTGGGAGCCTACGTCGGCGTACTCGGCGGTGAACGATCCCTCGTAGCCGAAGAGCGGGCCGAAGTACCGGTTCACCACCCGGACGTTGATGCGGAAGCGGCCGGTGCGCTCGTCGAAGGACTCGCGGACCTCGGCCCGGCCGCCGATCAGTTCGGGGACGCGCACGTCCAACGGGCCTTCGCGGAAGCGGTGTTCGCCGGAGGTGATGAGGAGGGAGCCGTCGGGTTCGGCGGACGGGTGCAGGTCGCTGGCGAGGTGCTGGTGGGTGCCGAGGTAGTCGAGGACGCAGTCCCGCTCGGGGCTGTGGACCATGGTGGCGTCGAAGCGCCGGGGGCCGCCGGGCAGGGCGAAGGTCCGGACGAAGGTGACGGTCTCCCGTCCGTACGAGTCGGCGTACGGCACGTTCTCGATGACGAAGGGGACGTCCCGGCCGGTGCGGGGCAGCAGGATGTTCCGCAGCCCGCCGACCGCGAGGAAGGGCTTCACGAAGGCCCTGCCGTGCCAGACACGGTCCATGACGCCCCGCCCGACGCACAGTTCCCCGCTCGCGAGCCCGACGGAGAAGCGCCGCTGGAGCTCGGGGTGGAGGCGCTCGAAGGCGGCGTCCCCCATGGCCGTACGGAAGATCGAGGTCACGGCTGCTCCAGGGTGGCGAGGAGCCGGGGCTCCCGGGTGCGGGCGGGCGGGACGCGCAGGCAGCGCCGGGCCGCGGGGGCGCGTGACGAGGGCGGTACGAGGACGGCGGCGGCGAGTCCGAGGACGGTGAGCGGCACGGCGTCGAGCGACACGAGCCCCAGGGGCAGCCGGGTCAGGGTGATCGGCACGGCCACGAGCAGCACCCGGACGAGGAGTTCGAGCAGCCAGCGGTTCCGCGAGCGCTCCGGGGTGATGCCCCGCTCGCACCAGAGCCGCAGCCGGTCGAAGGACCAGGCCGTGGCCCAGCCCATGAGGGGCCGGAGGACGAGCCGGTCGGCGGCGCGGCCGAGGAGGCCCCAGCGGGGCCGGTAGTCGTAGCCGGTGAGGAAGCGGACGCCGTCGGCGGTGGGCACGTACCTCCAGTAGCCGCTGCCCTCGGCGAGCAGCGACAGCGGGTGCGGCGAGGCGAAGCGGAGGGCGGAGACCCGCTCGCCGCCGGCCCGGTGGCGCTCCCCCGCGGAGACACCGGTGCCGGCGACGGTCAGGAAGGGCAGGACGCGGGTCGCGTACCGAAAGTGCTGGGCCTCGCCCTCGGCCCGCGGGAGGTAGGAGATCTCCGTGAACCTCAGGTCCCAGCGCTGGTGGCGCTCCGGTTCCTGCGTGCGCTCCCAGAGCGTCTCCAGGTCCGCGCGCACGCGCGTCTCGATGTAGAGACCCATTGGTGTTCCCCCAGCTCATCCGGCATCTTGAGCGACCGCTCAAAACTGCCCGCGAGTGAAGGTAACCGATTTTGAGCACTCGCTCAACCAGTACATACGAAGAGACCCCCGGTCCTGGATCAGGACCGGGGGTCTCGACTGTTCCGCTTCGGCGTCAGGCCCCGAGGTGGCGCTCCACCGTCTCGACCTTCGAGGTCAGACCGTCCGTCACGCCGGGACGGATGTCCGCCTTCATGACGACCGAGACGCGCGGCGCGCGGGCCTCCACGGCGGCGACGGCACGCTTCACGACGTCCATGACCTCGTCCCACTCGCCCTCGATGGACGTGAACATGGCGTCGGTGCGGTTCGGGAGCCCGGACTCGCGGACGACCCTGACGGCCTCGGCGACGTACTCGCCGACCTCTTCCCCCACACCCAGCGGGGTGACCGAGAACGCGACGATCACGCCTTCACCGCACCCTCGGCGCTCGCCGCGCGGGCGCGGGAGGCGATGACCGCGTCGGCGGCCTCGCGCTTCAGCTTCCGCTCGGCGTAGAAGCCGCCCAGCGGCAGCACCGAGAGGACGAAGTAGAGCGCCGCGGTCCCGAAGCTCCACTTGGTGCGGTTCCAGGCGTCCAGCCAGAAGAGGACGTACAGGATGAACAGCACGCCGTGGACCGCACCCATGACCGGCACCGCGTTGAAGTCCGTCGTCCGCTTGAGCACCGAGCAGACGAGCAGAAGCAGGAACGAGACGGCCTCCGGCGCGGAGACGAGCCGGAGCCGGTGGAGGGAGGAAGCGGTCTTGATGTCCACGGAGGGGGTCACCTTCGTTCGATCTTGTGAACGGATGCACAAGGGCCCGTCCATTGTGCACGCCGACTTTGCTGTCTCTTTATCCGGGTCCCCAGTACCTTCCTTGGGTGGCAACGTTCCGACTCCAAGGCAGCAAGGTGCTCGCCGTCTCCATGACGGGCGACGCCGTCAAGGCGAAGAACGGCTCGATGGTCGCCTACGACGGCCAGATGGCGTTCAAGAAGATGAGCGGTGGCGGTGAGGGCCTGCGCGGCATGGTGACCCGCCGGCTCACCGGTGAGCAGATGGAGGTGATGGAGGTACGCGGCCAGGGGACCTGCTGGTTCGCCGACCGGGCCTCCGAGATCAACCTCGTGTCCCTGCACGGCGAGAAGCTCTGGGTCGAGGCGAGCAATCTGCTCGCCACCGACGCGGGGCTGCGCACCGGCACCACCTTCACGGGCCTGCGCGGCGGCGCGACCGGCAACGGCCTCTTCACCACCACCGTCGAGGGCACGGGCCAGGCGGCGATCACGTCCGACGGCCCGGCGGTGGTGCTGCGGGTGACCCCTCAGTACCCGCTCCAGGTCGACCCCGGCGCGTACATCGCGCACCAGGGCAACCTCCAGCAGCACTTCCAGTCCGGTGTGACCTTCCGCACCCTCATGGGCGAGGGCGGCGGCGAGGCCTTCCAGATCCGCTTCGAGGGGGACGGCCTCGTGTACGTCCAGCCGAGCGAGCGGAACACGATCGGGGGCGACGTCTGATGCCGTTCCGCGAGATCAACTCGAAGATGGTCGAGGCGACCGTCATCCCCGGGCAGCGGATGTTCAGCCAGCGCGGCGCGATGCTCGCGTACCGCGGCGACGTCACTTTCACGCCGAACATGGCGGGCGGTCAGGGCGGCGTGATGTCGATGATCGGCCGCCGGGTGGCCGGCGAGGCGACGCCACTGATGACGGTCGAGGGCAACGGCACGGTGATGTTCGGGCACGGCGGCCACCACATCCAGGTGATCGGGCTGACGGGCGACACCCTGTACGTCGAGGCCGACCGGCTCCTGGCCTTCGACGGCACCCTGGAGCAGGGCACGATGTTCATGGGCTCGCAGGGCGGGGTCATGGGCATGGTCCGCGGCCAGGTGACCGGCCAGGGCCTCTTCACCACCACCCTCAAGGGGCACGGCGCGGTGGCCGTCATGGCGCACGGCGGGGTCATCGAGCTGCCGATCACCCCGGGCCGCCCGGTCCACGTGGACCCGCAGGCGTACGTGGCCCACCACGGCGACGTACGGAACAAGCTCTCCACCGCGCTGGGCTGGCGCGACATGGTGGGGCGCGGCTCGGGCGAGGCGTTCCAGCTGGAGCTGAGCGGGAGCGGCGCGGTGTACGTCCAGGCCTCGGAGGAGAAGCTGTGAGCACCCCGGTGATCCACGACCCGACGACGCTTCCGTCGGACGACAACGTGAATCCGTACACCTTCTGCGTGGAGCTCAAGGGATCCCAGTGGTTCCTGCAGAAGGGCAAGATGATCGCCTACTACGGGCGGATCGAGTTCAACGGGATCGGGCACGGGCGGCTCGACCGGCTGGTCAGGACGTCGTTCCACTCGCCGCTGCACGCGAGCGACTGGGTGGTCGCCGAGGGCAGCGGCAAGATGCTGCTCGCGGACCGGGCCTTCGACGTGAACTCGTTCGACCTGGACAAGGGCAACCTGACGATCCGCTCCGGCAATCTGCTCGCCTACCAGCCCACGCTCGCGCTGAAGCAGTCGATCGTGCCGGGCTTCGTGACGCTGATCGGCACGGGCAAGTTCGTGGCCGCGTCGAACGGCCCGGTGGTCTTCATGGAGCCGCCGATGCGGGTGGACCCGCAGGCCCTGGTCGGCTGGGCGGACTGCCCCTCGCCGTGCCACCACTACGACCACGGCTACATGACGGGCGTGATGGGCGGCGTACGGGCCCTGACGGGGATCGGCGGCACCTCGGGCGAGGAGCACCAGTTCGAGTTCGTGGGAGCGGGTACGGTACTGCTCCAGTCGACGGAGCTGCTCATGGCGGAGCGGGCGATCGGCGGGCCGCCGGCGCAGGCGGGAGTCCCGGGCGGTCACGGGGCACACGGTTCCGGCCAGAGCGTGCCGGGTTCGGTACCGCGTCTTCCCGGCCAGCTCGGTGACCTCCAGCGTCGCTTCGGGCTGTGAGCGGTAGTCTGCGGAGTGTGACGTCCTCGAACGCACGCTCCCAGATTTCGTAAAGCATTCAACTTCTTAGGTAGAATCCATACATGGAGACCGAGACGGCCACCCCGTGGCTCACCGACGGCGAGCAGTGCGCCTGGCGCACGTTCCTCGACGTCCAGAGGATGCTGACGCACCAGCTGGAGAAGGACCTCCAACCCTTCGGCCTGACGATGAACGACTACGAGATCCTGGTGAACCTCTCGGAGTCGGCCGAGCGCCGGCTCCGCATGAGCGACCTCGCCACGGCCACCCTCCAGTCGAAGAGCCGGCTCTCCCACCAGATCACCCGGATGGAGAACGCCGGACTCGTACGCCGCGAGAACTGCGAGTCCGACCGGCGCGGGCTGTACGCCGTCCTGACGGACGACGGCATGGAGACCATGCGCAAGGTGGCCCCGCACCACGTCGAGTCGGTGCGCAGGCACTTCATCGACCAGATCGGCGCCGACGCCCTCGGTGACCTCCACGAGTCGCTGAAGCCGATCGCGGAGCAGCTCCGCGGGCGGCGCGGCAAGCCGTAGCCGACCCGTACGAGGAAGGGCCTCCCCGGATCGCCGGGGAGGCCCTTTCTCGTCTTCCGGGACTCAGTTGCCCGTCAGGCTCGCGACCAGCTCGTCGGAGGCCGCGTACGGGTCGAGGTCGCCCGCGACGATCCGCTCTGCGAGGGCGTCGAGGCGCCGGTCGCCGTGCAGATCACCGATGCGCTCGCGCAGGGCCGTGATGGTGATCGTCTCGACCTCGCGCGCCGCACGGGACCGGCGGCGCTCCGCGAGCACCCCGTGCTCCTCCATCCACGCGCGGTGCTTCTCCAGGGCCTCCACGACCTCGTCGATGCCCTCGCCGCGCGCCGCGACCGTCTTGACGATCGGCGGCCGCCAGTCACCGGCGGACCGCGCCTCGCCCAGGCCCAGCATGTGGTTGAGCTCGCGGGCGGTGGCGTCCGCGCCGTCCCGGTCGGCCTTGTTGACCACGTACAGGTCGCCGATCTCCAGGATGCCCGCCTTCGCGGCCTGGATCCCGTCGCCCATGCCCGGGGCGAGGAGGACGACCGAGGTGTCGGCCTGGGAGGCGATCTCCACCTCGGACTGCCCGACGCCGACCGTCTCCACGAGGATCACCTCGCAGCCGGCCGCGTCCAGGACGCGGATGGCCTGCGGGGCGGACCAGGCGAGACCGCCCAGATGGCCGCGGGTGGCCATCGAGCGGATGTAGACGCCCGGGTCGGAGGCGTGCTCGGACATGCGGACCCGGTCGCCGAGCAGCGCGCCCCCGCTGAACGGCGAGGACGGGTCGACGGCCAGGACGCCGACCCGCTTGCCCGCCTTCCGGTACGCGGTGACGAGCGCCGAGGTCGACGTGGACTTGCCGACGCCGGGCGAGCCCGTCAGGCCCACCACATAGGCGCCGCCGGTCAGCGGCGCGAGCGCCGCCATGACCTCGCGCAGCTGCGGGGACGCCCCCTCCACGAGCGAGATCAGCCGGGCCACGGCCCGCGGCCGGCCCTCCCGTGCCTGGGCGACGAGTTCGGGGACGTCCACCATGTGCGCTGCTCCTTAAGGGCCGGGACTACTTGCCGTTGCCGGGGACGCGAACGATCAGCGCGTCGCCCTGGCCGCCGCCGCCGCAGAGGGCCGCCGCGCCGACGCCGCCGCCGCGCCGCTTGAGCTCCAGGGCGAGGTGCAGCACCACGCGGGCGCCGGACATGCCGATGGGGTGGCCCAGGGCGATCGCGCCGCCGTTGACGTTCACCTTCTCGGGGGTAACGCCGAGGTCCTTCATTGACTGGACGGCGACCGCGGCGAAGGCCTCGTTGATCTCGATGAGGTCGAGGTCCTCGACGCCGAGGCCCTCCTTCTTGAGGGCGTGCAGGATCGCGTTGGACGGCTGCGACTGGAGCGAGTTGTCCGGGCCCGCGACGTTGCCGTGGGCGCCGATCTCGGCGATCCACTCCAGGCCCAGCTCCTCGGCCTTGGCCTTGCTCATCACGACGACGGCGGCGGCGCCGTCCGAGATCTGCGAGGAGGTGCCGGCGGTGATGGTGCCGTCCTTGGCGAAGGCCGGGCGGAGCTTGCCGAGGGACTCGGCGGTGGTCTCGGCGCGGATGCCCTCGTCCTTGGAGAAGACGACCGGCTCGCCCTTGCGCTGCGGGATCTCGACCGGGGTGATCTCGGCCTCGAAGATGCCGTTCTTCTGCGCGGTGGCGGCGCGCTGGTGCGAGAGGGCGGCGATCTCGTCCTGCTCGGGGCGCTTGATGCCCAGGCGGGTGTTGTGCTTCTCCGTGGACTCGCCCATGGCGATGTTCTCGAAGGCGTCGGTGAGGCCGTCGTACGCCATCGCGTCGAGCATCTCGATCGCGCCGTACTTGTAGCCCTCGCGGGACTTCGGCAGCAGGTGCGGGGCGTTGGTCATCGACTCCTGGCCGCCGGCGACGACCACGTCGAACTCACCCGCACGGATCAGCTGGTCGGCGAGCGCGATGGCGTCGAGGCCGGACAGACACACCTTGTTGATGGTGAGGGCCGGGACGCTCATCGGGATGCCGGCCTTGACGGCGGCCTGGCGCGCGGGGATCTGCCCGGCGCCCGCCTGGAGCACCTGGCCCATGATCACGTACTGGACCTGGTCGCCGCCGATGCCCGCACGGTCGAGGGCGGCCTTGATCGCGAAGCCGCCGAGGTCCGCGCCCGAGAAGGACTTGAGCGAGCCGAGCAGGCGACCCATGGGCGTGCGGGCGCCCGCGACGATCACTGAGGTGGTACCGGTCGTTCCAGACATGAGGCACGGCCCCTAGGGATGAGGAGTGAACGAGGGTTTACCGCCAATGTACTGAGGGGCGCGCTGCGCGGTCACCGGCCAGCCGGTGTGATCGCGCGCACGTTGCGTAACCGCCTTCCTGGCGATGGACTAGGGGGCATGCTGACGCGAATCGACCACATCGGGATCGCCTGTTTCGACCTCGACAAGACTGTCGAGTTCTACCGTGCGACGTACGGTTTCGAGGTCTTCCACTCCGAGGTCAACGAGGAGCAGGGCGTCCGCGAGGCCATGCTCAAGATCAATGAGACCTCGGACGGTGGGGCCTCCTACCTCCAGCTCCTGGAGCCGACCCGGGAGGACTCGGCGGTGGGCAAGTGGCTCGCCAAGAACGGCGAGGGCGTGCACCACATCGCCTTCGGTACTGCGGACGTCGACGGCGATGCCGCGGACATCCGCGAGAAGGGCGTCCGCGTCCTCTACGACGAGCCCCGGATCGGCTCGATGGGCTCCCGCATCACCTTCCTGCACCCCAAGGACTGCCACGGTGTGCTGACGGAACTGGTCACCTCGGCCAAGCCGTCCGCTGACCACTCCTCAGCGGAGCACTGACCTCCGGATTCCTGGCCCGGTAGAGTGGGCGACTCCGGGCCGGGGCCGGTCGGGGCCGCTCTGCGTGGCACCGAAGTCGGGATGTCGGGGTCGTCCGATCTGCCACGATTCCCCGGGGGTCCGTTCTCGTCGGTGAGGACGGTGCTCGTTGGAGTGCGAACAGGGTTGGGGTATCCCCTGCTCGGAGAGCTCGGGGAAGGATGGACCGCGCAGTGCGGGGCTACGAACGCCAGGAGAGCCACCGAGCTGAAGACGACCATCTCGCCAGGTTCGAAGCCGAGATGGACCGGCTGAAGACCGAGCGCGAGAAGGCCGTCCAGCACGCCGAGGACCTCGGATACCAGGTCGAGGTCTTGCGTGCCAAGCTCCACGAGGCGCGCCGCACCATCGCGTCCCGTCCCGCCTACGACAGCGCGGACATCGGCTACCAGGCCGAGCAGCTGCTGCGCAACGCGCAGGCGCAGGCCGAGCAGCTCCGGCAGGACGCCGAGCGCGAGCTGCGCGAGGCCCGCGCCCAGACGCAGCGCATCCTCCAGGAGCACGCCGAGCACCAGTCGCGGCTCCAGGCCGAGCTGCACAACGAAGCGGTCCAGCGCCGTCAGCAGCTTGACCAGGAGCTCAACGAGCGCCGCCAGACCGTCGAAGCGCACGTCAACGAGAACGTCGCCTGGGCCGAGCAGCTGCGCGCCCGTACGGAGTCCCAGGCCCGCCGCCTGATGGAGGAGTCCCGCGCGGAGGCCGAGCAGTCGCTCGCCACCGCCCGCGCCGAGGCCGCCCGGCTCGCCGAGGAGACCAGCCGCCGCGTCGGTGCCGAGGCCGAGTCGGCCCGCGCCGAGGCCGAAGCGATCCTGCTGCGCGCCCGCAAGGACGCCGAGCGGCTCCTGGGCGCCGCCTCCAGCCAGGCCCAGGAGGCCACCAGCCACGCCGAGCAGCTCCGCTCGACGACCACCGCGGAGACCGACCAGGCCCGCCGCCAGGCCACCGAGCTCTCCCGCGCCGCCGAGCAGCGCATGCAGGAGGCCGAGGAGAAGCTCCGCCAGGCCCGCGCGGAGGCCGAGAAGGCCCTCACGGAGGCCAAGGAGGCCGCCGCCAAGCAGCTCGCCTCCGCGGAGTCGGTCAACGAGCAGCGCACCCGCACCGCCAAGACGGAGATCGCCCGGCTCGTCGGCGAGGCCACCAAGGACGCCGAGACCCTCAAGGCCGAGGCCGAGGAGAAGCTCCGCGAGGCGACCGCCGAGGCCGAGAAGCTGCTCTCGGAGGCCTCCGAGAAGGCCCGTACGGCCGTGGCCGAGGACTCCGCCGCCGCGCTCGCCAAGGCCGCGCGCAACGCCGAGGAGATCCTCACCAAGGCGTCCGACGACGCCCGCGAGACCACCCGCAAGGCCTCCGAGGAGGCCGAGCGGATCCGCCGCGAGGCCGAGGCCGAGATGGACCGGCTGCGGACCCGGGCCGAGGAGCAGGCCGACGAACTGCTCGGTTCGGCGAAGGACGACACCAAGGAGTACCGCGCCAAGACGGTAGAGCTCCAGGAGGAGGCCCGCCGGCTGCGCGGCGAGGCCGAGCAGCTGCGCGCCGAGGCCATCGCCGAGGGCGAGCGGATCCGCGGCGAGGCCCGCCGCGAGGCCCTCCAGCAGATCGAGGAGGCGGCCGGCACCGCCGAGGAGCTCCTCACCAAGGCCCGTACGGACTCCGAGGAGCTCCGCACCAAGGCCGGCGCCGAGAGCGAGCGGGTCAAGTCCGAGGCCGTGGAGCGCGCCCAGACGCTCCGCGCGCAGGCCGAGGAGACCCTGGAGCGCACCCGCGCCGAGGCCGAGCGGCTGCGCGCCGAGGCCGAGGAGCAGGCGGAGTCGGTCAAGGAGGCGGCCGAGGAGGCCGCCGCCGGGCTGCGCGCGGACGCCGAGCGGGCCGCCGAGGCCCGCCGCGCCGAGGCCGCCGAGGAACTGACCCGGCTGCACACCGACGCCGAGACGAAGGTGGCGGCGGCCGGCCAGGAGCTGACCGACGCCCGCGCCGAGAGCGAGCGGATCCGGCGCGAGACCGCCGAGGAGACGGAGCGGCTCCGCACGGAGGCCGCCGAGCGCATCCGTACGCTCCAGGAGCAGGCCGAGCAGGAGGCCGAGCGGCTGCGCGCCGAGGCGTCGGCCGACGCGTCCACCGCGCGCACCGAGGCCGAGGCCGCCTCCGTACGGCTCCGCACGGAGGCCGGCGAGGAGGCCGAGCGCCTGAAGTCCGAGGCGCAGGAGACCGCCGACCGGGTGCGGGCCGAGGCCGGGGCCGCCGCCGAGCGGGTGGCCGCCGAGGCCGCCGAGGCACTGGCCGCCGCGCAGGAGGAGGCCAACCGGCGCCGCCGCGAGGCCGAGTCGACCCTGGAGTCGGCCCGCGCCGAGGCCGGCCGGGAGCGCGAGCACGCCCGTGAGCAGTCCGAGGAGCTGCTCGCCGCCGCCCGCAAGCGCGTCGAGGACGCCCAGGCCGAGGCCCAGCGCCTGGTCGAGGAGGCGGACGCGCGGGCGACCGAGATGGTCACCGCCGCCTCGCGAGCCGCCCAGGAGGTGCGGGACTCGGTGGCCGGTCTGCGCGAGCAGGCCGAGGAGGAGATCGCCGGGCTGCGCAGCGCCGCCGAGCACGCCGCCGAGCGGACGCGCACGGAGGCGCAGGAGGAGGCGGACCGGGTCCGGGCCGACGCGTACGAGGAGCGGGAGCGGGCGTCCGAGGACGCCTCCCGCACCCGGGCGCGCGCCCAGGAGGAGTCGGAGGCCGCGAAGGCGCTGGCCGAGCGGACCGTCGGCGACGCGATCGCCGAGTCGGAGAAGCTGCGGGCGGACACCGCGGAGTACGCGCAGCGGGTACGGACCGAGGTGACGGACTCGCTCGCCTCGGCGGAGCAGGACGCGGCCCGTACGCGGGCGGACGCCCGGGACGACGCGAACCGGATCCGTTCGGAGGCCGCCGAGAAGGCCGAGACGGTGGTCGGCGAGGCTCGTGCGGAGGCGGACCGGATCGGCGCCGAGGCCGAGCAGGTCCTCGACGAGGCCCGCAAGGCCGCCGACAAGCGGCGCAGCGACGCCGCCGAGCAGGCCGACACCCTCGTGGGCGAGGCGACGAGCGAGGCCGAGCGCGTCACCGCCGAGGCGCTCGCGGAGGCCGAGCGACTCACGACCGAGGCCGCCGAGCTCCTGGAGAGCGCCGAGCAGGACGCGCGGCGGCTCCGTACCGAGGCCGAGCAGGTCAAGGCCGACGGGGAGGCGCACGCGGAGGCGCTGCGGGCCGCGGCGATCGCCGACGGCGAGCAGGTCCTCGACGAGGCGCGCAAGGCCGCCGACAAGCGGCGCAGCGACGCCGCCGAGCAGGCCGACGCGCTCATCGCGGAGGCGACGAGCGAGGCCGAGCGGCTCACCGCCGAGGCGATCGAGCTCATGGAGACGACCGAGCAGGACGCGCGGCGCCTTCGTACCGAGGCCGAGCAGGTCAAGATCGACGGGGAGGCGCACGCCCAGGCGCTGCGGACGGCCGCCCTCGCCGACGGCGAGCAGGTCCTCGACGAGGCCCGCAAGGCCGCCGACAAGCGCCGCTCCGACGCCGCCGAGCAGGCCGACGCGCTCATCGCGGAGGCGACGAGCGAGGCCGAGCGGCTCACCCGCGAGGCGGGCGAGCTGTCCGACGCGGTCACGGCCGACGCGCGTGCCGAGGCCGAACGGATCGCGGCGGAGGCCGCCGAGCAGGCCGCCCGGACCGTCGCCGAGGGCGAGCGGGCCAAGGCCGAGGCGGAGGCCGCGGCAGAGGCGACGGTGGCCGCCGCGCAGCAGGACGACGAGCGGATCCGCAACGAGTCGGAGCGGCTCAGGGCGGACGCCGAGGCGGCGGCCGAGCAGATGCGGTCGGAGGCCCGCGAGGAGGCGGACCGGACGCTCGACGAGGCCAGGGACGCCGGCGCGCGGAAGCGTTCGGACGCGGCCGAGCAGGCGGACCAGCTCATCGCCAAGGCCCAGGAGGAGGCGCTGCGCGCCACCACCGAGGCCGAGACGCAGGCGGACACCATGGTCGGCGCGGCCCGCAAGGAGGCCGAGCGGATCGTCGCCGAGGCGACCGTCGAGGGCAACTCCCTGGTGGAGAAGGCCCGTACGGACGCCGACGAGCTGCTCGTCGGGGCGCGCAGCGACGCGACGGCCATAAGGGACCGGTCCGAGGAGCTGCGGGCCCGCGTCGAGGGTGAGATCGAGGAACTGCACGAGCGGGCGCGGCGCGAGAACGCCGAGCAGATGAAGACGGCCGGCGAGCGCGTCGACAAGCTGGTCAAGGCCGCCACGGAGCAGCGCGCCGAGGCGGAGGAGAAGGCGAAGGAGCTCGTCTCCGAGGCCAGTTCCGAAGCGAGCAAGGTCCGCATCGCGGCGGTGCGGAAGGCGGAGGCGCTCCTCAAGGAGGCCGAGCAGAAGAAGGCTTCGCTCGTCGCCGAGGCCGAGGGCATCAAGGCGGAGGCCGAGCAGCTGCGGGCCGAAGCGGAGGCCGAGGCCGAGCGGACCGTCGACGAGGGCAAGCGGGAGCTGGAGGTGCTCGTGCGCAGGCGTGAGGACATCAATGCCGAGATCTCCCGTGTCCAGGACGTACTGGAGGCGTTGGAGTCTTTCGAGACACCGTCGGCGGGGACAAAGGACGGGCTCAAGGCGGGTGCGTCGACGGGGGCCACTCGTTCGAGCGGCAAGTCCCTGGACGGCTAGCCACTCGAAAGGCTGGACATTCTCCAGATCAAACGGGCATACGCTCGATGACACGCCGCTTCGGCCCCTAGGATTCCCTCTAACACCTCACCGGTCTCATTCGACAGGAACCCCATGAGCGACACTTCCTCCCCCTTCGGCTTCGAGCTCGTGCGGCGTGGTTACGACCGCGGTCAGGTGGACGACCGCATTACCAAGCTCGTCGCCGACCGTGACAGTGCTCTCTCCCGCATCACGTCCCTGGAGAAGCGCATCGAGGAACTCCACCTCGAAACGCAGAACGCACAGGCGCAGGTCACCGACGCGGAGCCGTCGTACGCCGGCCTCGGTGCCCGTGTCGAGAAGATCCTCCGGCTCGCCGAGGAGGAGGCGAAGGACCTGCGCGAGGAGGCCCGTCGCGCCGCCGAGCAGCACCGCGAGCTCGCCGAGTCGGCCGCCCAGCAGGTGCGCAACGACGCGGAGTCCTTCGCGGCCGAGCGGAAGTCGAAGGCCGAGGACGAGGGCGTCCGCATCGTCGAGAAGGCGCAGGGCGAGGCCAACTCGCTGCGTGCCGAGGCGCAGAAGGACGCGCAGTCGAAGCGCGAGGAGGCGGACGCCCTCTTCGAGGAGACCCGCGCCAAGGCCGCCCAGGCCGCCGCGGACTTCGAGACCAACCTGGCGAAGCGCCGCGAGCAGTCGGAGCGGGACCTGGCCTCGCGTCAGGCCAAGGCCGAGAAGCGCCTCGCGGAGATCGAGCACCGCGCCGAGCAGCTCCGCCTGGAGGCCGAGAAGCTGCGTACGGACGCGGAGCGCCGGGCCCGTCAGACGGTGGAGACCGCGCAGCGCCAGGCCGAGGACATCGTGGCCGACGCGAACGCGAAGGCCGACCGGATCCGCAGCGAGTCGGAGCGCGAGCTCGCGGCGCTGACGAACCGCCGCGACTCGATCAACGCCCAGCTGACCAACGTCCGAGAGATGCTGGCGACCCTGACGGGTGCCGCGGTCGCGGCGGCCGGCTCCCCGATCGACGACGAGCGCGCCGCGGGCGTCCCGGCCCAGCAGTCCCGCTGAGGCCCGGAAGCACCGGCAACACCCCGCTTCACAGCCCCCCGTCACTCCGGTGGCGGGGGGTTTTGCGCGCCCTTAGGTTGGTACGCATGATCGAGCTTGAGGGCCTGACCAAGCGCTACGGGACGAAGACAGCGGTCGACCATCTCTCCTTCCAGGTCCGGCCGGGCGTCGTCACCGGCTTCCTCGGGCCGAACGGGGCGGGCAAGTCGACGACGATGCGGATGATGCTCGACCTGGACAACCCGACCAGCGGTACGGTCCGGATCGACGGCAAGCACTACCGGGACCTCGCGGAACCGCTGAAGTACATCGGCGCGCTGCTGGACGCCAAGGCGATGAACGGCGGCCGCTCCGCGTACAACAACCTGCTGTGTCTCGCGCAGTCCAACCGGATCCCGCGGAGCCGGGTGGGCGAGGTGCTCGATCTGGTGGGTCTGACGCCGGTCGCGACGAAGAAGTCGAAGGGCTTCTCCCTCGGCATGGGCCAGCGGCTCGGTATCGCCTCGGCACTGCTCGGCGATCCCGAGATCCTGATGTTCGACGAACCCGTCAATGGTCTGGACCCCGAGGGAATTCACTGGATCCGCAATCTGATGAAGTCGTTGGCCGGCGAGGGCCGGACGATCTTCGTCTCCAGCCATCTGATGAGTGAAATGGCGCTGACGGCCGATCATCTGATCGTGATCGGGCAGGGAAAGCTGCTGGCAGACACGTCGATGGCGGATTTCATCCAGCAGAATTCCAGGAGTTATGTGCGGATGCGTTCTCCGCAGCAGGAACGCCTGCGGGACGCGCTCCACGCGAACGGATTCATCGCGGTCGAGGCGGGAAACGGAACCCTTGAGGTGGACGGGGCGACGACCGAGAAGCTGGGCGAGCTGGCGGCGGAGAACGGGCTCGTGCTGCACGAGCTGAGCTCGCAGCGCGCCTCCCTCGAGGAAGCGTTCATGCAGATGACGGCAGGTGCGGTGGAGTACCACGCGCACGGCACCGACGTACACGGCGCCGCACCGGCGCCCGGCCCCCGGTGGGGCTCGACCTCCGAGGGAGCCTGAACGATGGCAGCGGCATCCGCGGTCCTGCAGTCCGAGTGGACCAAGATCCGGACGGTGTCGTCGACCGTCTGGACCCTGGCGAGCGCCCTCCTCGTCACGGTGGTGATGAGCGCGGCGCTGTGCGCCCTGTTCAAGTCGACCTTCGACGATCTCAACGAGGTGGAGCAGGCCACCTTCGACCCGACGTTCGCCAGCTTCTCCGGGATGATCCTCGGCCAGCTGGCGATGGTGGTCTTCGGCGTCCTGGTGGTCGGCACCGAGTACTCCTCGGGCATGATCCGCACCTCGCTCGCGGCGGTCCCGCAGCGTGCCACCTTCCTCTTCTCGAAGATCGCGGTGGCCGGCGGGCTCGCCCTGGTCGTGGGCCTGGCGACCAGCTTCCTCTCCTTCTTCCTCGGGCAGGCACTGCTCGGCGAGCACCGCACCACCCTCGGCGCGGACAACGTGCTGCGCGCGGTGGTCGGCGGCGGCCTCTACATGGGGCTGATCGCGATCTTCTCGATGGGCGTGGCGGCGATGCTGCGCTCCTCGATGCTGTCGCTGGGCATCCTGGTGCCGTTCTTCTTCCTGATCTCGCAGATCCTCTCGGCGGTCCCGAAGGCCAAGGAGGTCGCCCGCTACTTCCCCGACCAGGCCGGCTCCAAGATCATGCAGGTGGTGCCGGACGCGATGGGCACGGAGAAGGCGCCGTACGGCCCCTGGGGCGGTCTGGGGATCATGCTGATCTGGGTGGCTGCGGCGGTCCTCGGCGGCTACCTGGTGATGAAGAAGCGCGACGCCTGACCCATGGGCCGACCGGCAGCCGTCCCCTAGGGGACGGGCCTGCGGCGACCAGGGAATCTCCCGGAGATTTCCCTTCCGCTTCTCTTCCGCTTCGCTGGAACCGTCAACGGCTGGATAAGCTCCTCATTCATACGGGGGGCTCCGGCCGACGGCCGCCACGCCCCGACACGGATGCGACGACCTGTCGATGGGGCTGGAGAATGATCGAGGCAGTCGGCCTGACGAAGCGCTACGGCGCCAAGACGGCCGTGTACAACCTTTCCTTCCAGGTGCGGCCCGGTGTGGTCACCGGCTTCCTGGGACCGAACGGGTCCGGGAAGTCGACGACCATGCGCATGATCCTCGGGCTCGACCGGCCCAGCGCCGGTCACGTGACGATCGGCGGCCACCCCTTCCGGCAGCTCCCGAACGCGCCCCGGCAGGTCGGCGCGCTCCTCGACGCCAAGGCCGTGCACGGCGGCCGGAGCGCGCGCAGCCACCTGCTGTCGCTCGCCCAGCTCGCCGGCATCCCGGCCCAGCGGGTCGACGAGGTCCTCGGCGTCGTCGGCCTCCAGGACGTGGCCAAGCGGCGCTCCAAGGGCTTCTCGCTCGGCATGGGCCAGCGGCTCGGCATCGCGGCGGCGCTCCTGGGCGACCCGCAGGTCCTGCTCTTCGACGAGCCGGTCAACGGTCTGGACCCCGAGGGCATCCTCTGGGTCCGCAACCTGATGAAGAAGCTGGCCTCCGAGGGCCGGACCGTCTTCGTCTCCAGCCACCTCATGAGCGAGATGGCGCTGACGGCGGACCACCTGATCGTGATCGGCCGCGGGCAGCTGCTCGCGGACATGAGCGTCACGGACTTCATCTCGGCGAACTCCGCGGACTTCGCCCGCGTGCGGACGCCGCAGACCGAGCCCGCGCAGCGGGAGAAGCTGACGGCGGCGCTCATGGAGGCCGGCGGCCAGGTGCTGTCCGAGCCGGACGGCGCGCTGCGCGTGACGGGCCTGGCCCTGCCGCGGATCAGCGACCTGGCGCACGACGCGGACGTACGGCTCTGGGAGCTCTCCCCGCACCAGGCCTCCCTGGAGGAGGCGTACATGCGGATGACGCAGAACGCGGTGGACTACCGCTCCACCGAGGACCAGCTCGCGCACCTCCAGGCGCCGCAGCAGCCCGGCCAGCCGGGGTACGGGATGCCGCCGCAGCAGCAGCCGATGGCCCCCGAGGCGCCGCAGCAGGGCTGGTACGCCCCGCCGCCGCCCGGACAGAACCCGTACGCCGGGGCCCCGCAGGCGCCCACGGCGCCGAGCCCGTACGCGGCGCCGCAGCCCGCCGCTCCGAGCGACACCCCCAAGGACGCCCGATGACCGCCCCCACCCACCACTACGCTCCCGCGCCGCACTCCTACGTCTCCCCCATCCCGGTCCGCAGGGCGCACCTCGGTGACGCGCTCGCCTCCGAGTGGACGAAGATCCGCTCGGTCCGGTCGACGATGTGGACGCTCGGCGTCATGATCCTGCTGATGCTGGGCATCGGCCTGGGCGTCGCGGCGATCGCCTCGGCCTCCAACGCGCCGATGGGCGAGGAGTCCGCACTCGGCTTCGGCTTCTTCGGGATGCTTCCCGCGTCGATCTGCGTGATCACGCTCGGGGTCCTGACGATCGCCTCCGAGTACGGCACGGGCATGATCCGTACGACCCTGACCGCCTGCCCGAGCCGCTCGCGGGTGCTGACGGCGAAGGCGATCGTCTTCTTCCTGCTGGTCTTCACGGTCACCACCGTCTTCGCGACGCTGGTGGCGGTGGCGCAGGTCGCCATGGTCGACGCGCGGGAGCCCACGGGCGCCGAATGGCTGCGGGCGACGGTCGGAGCGGGCGCCTACCTGGCCCTGCTCGGTCTGCTGTCGCTGGCGCTCGGCACGCTCATCCGGCACTCGGCCGGCGCGATCACCGTCATGATCGGTCTGCTGCTGCTCCCGCTGGTGGCGGCGCTGTTCATGTTCTCGGAGGCGCTCCGGTCGGTGCAGGAGGCGCTCTTCACGTACGCGATCCCCTCGCAGATGATCGCGCTGTACAGCGAGCGTCCGCCGTTCGGCGACAGCGGCCCCGCGGGCTGGGAGCCGCTGCTGATCGTGGCGGGCGTCACGGCCGCGGCGCTGGCCGGCGCCTACGCCCTGCTGAACAGCAAGGACGTGTAAGGCACAGGTTTTCCGGTACGTCAGTACCTCGGCGCGTTACGGGACCGCTGCACCCTGCTGGTGCGGCGGTCCTTCGCGCTCCAGCAGGCCTTGTGCCAGTGGCGCCGGTCGTCCACGCCCCCGTACTCGGGCCAGGCGACGACGTGCGGGGCGCCGGCCGGGATCTCCTGGTCGCAGCCGGGGCAGCGGTAGCGCTTGCCGGGCGAGCTCGCGCCGGCGACGAGGCGGACGTACCACTCCTCGCCCTGCCAGGTCTCGCTGCGTTGCGCACCGCCGTACCGGTCACCGGGCTCGCCCGGCTGCTGTTCGGGCTTCTCGCCGCCTCGGGAACGGTTGTGGCGCGGGGACACGGGCACACCTCACGGGGTCTGGGAACACGGACCGTTCTCTCCAGCCTACGGGCCGCGATGCGGTGCCCCGGGCCCCGTCCGCGACGGCTTAGCCGAAAATCGCAAGAACTTCATGAACGGCCGTTGCCTTTGGCACGTGTCAGACGTTGTTGCCGGTGCGAGGGGAGTTTCGCGTCGGCCGCAAGGAGGCAGAAGGCGATGCGCGTGGGTACGTTCGTTCTGGCCGCCCAGTTCCCGGGCCAGGGACAGGGCGAGGCGCTGCACCGGGCGGTGCGGACCGCCGAGGTCGCCGAGGAGGCGGGGCTCGACTCCGTCTGGCTCGCCGAGCACCATTTCGTGCCGTACGGGGTCTGCCCGTCGGCCGTGACGCTCGCCGCGCTGCTCCTCGGGCGCACGCGGCGGCTGAGGGTGGGCACGGCGGTGAGTGTGCTGCCGACCGTCCACCCGGTCGCCCTGGGCGAGCAGGCGGCGCTGCTGCACCTCACCTCGGGCGGCAGGTTCACCCTCGGGGTGGGCCGGGGCGGGCCCTGGGTCGACCTGGAGGTGTTCGGCGCGGGTCTGCCGGCGTACGAGCAGGGCTTCCCGGAATCGCTCGATCTGCTGCTGCGGTGGCTGGGCGAGGCCCGGGTCGGCGCCGAGGGGGAACGATTCGCTTTCCGCGAGGTCGCGGTGGTGCCCCGCGCCGACGAGCTGATCGGCGGCGAGGCGGGGCCCGAGGTGGTGGTGGCCTGCACCTCGCCGAAGAGCGTGCGGCTCGCCGCGGAGCGCGGGCTTCCGATGCTGCTCGGGATGCACTGCGGCGACGAGGACAAGGCCGAGATGGTGGCGGCCTGGGCGCGCTGCGCGCGGGAGGCCGGGCGGGACCCGGACGAGATCGCGCGGATCGGCGCCGGGCACGTCTCGGCGGGGGTGGCGCAGCTCGCGGACCGGGGCGCGGACGCGGCCGAGGCGCTGGTGAAGGCGATGCCGGGCTGGCTGAAGCAGGGGCTCGACGCGCATGTGACGGTCGACGGCCGGCACCGGGCCATGCGGGACCCCGTGGCGTACACGGAGCTGCTGTGCCGACTGCACCCGGTGGGTACGCCCCGGCAGGCGGCGGACCGGCTCGCGGCGACGGCGGAGCGTACGGGCATCACCCGGTTCGCCCTGCTCGCGGAGGGCTCGGGTGACCTCGCGGCGACCGAGGAGAACGTCCGGCGGCTCGGCGCCGAGGTCCTTCCGCTGCTGGGCTGAGGCCCCGGGGAGAGCGTGTGCTGCCGCTCCGGCATCTCTTCGTGGTCGACGCGTGTCGGCACGCGTCGACCACGTCTCCCGCGATGCGGAGCGGCAGCACCATGTCTCAGCAGTCGCGCAGTTCCGGCGACTGATTGAGCAGCTGCCCCCGGATGGACGTGAAGCGGGCGAGCCGCTCGTCCACCGACGGGTCCAGCGGGAACACCGCCACGCGGTGGCAGTTCTGGAAGGCGAGACGCACCCCGAAGTGCCGCTGCAGGGCGCCACGAATGGCATCGCTCGCGAGCGCGCGCAGCAGCTGACCACGTGCCTGCTCATTCGGCGGCGGCGTCTGGTTGTCGGCGAACTCTCCGCCGTCGACCTTCAGCTGAGCCACCAGAGAACTGATCATCTCCCATGCGAAGGGCAGGGAGGTCCGGACGCAGTCGACGAAGTCGGCTTCGTCGACCTCGCCTCGCTCGGCCTGTTCCAACAGTGCCGGTGAGACGTCGAGCGACATGGGTTCTCCTCTCGCGACCCCGCGGACGGGGTCTTGCGGGCAGGGGCGAAGGCCGGGCCGCCCGCCACGCAGCGTGCCCGGGCGACGACCTCCAGCTTCCACGGTAAGCGCGCAGACCTGGTCGCACCAGAAGATTGGGAACACAACAGGCTGATAACCGACGGGTGTTCGGCTCAGGATGATGCCCGAATCGCGCGGAAGAGCGCCCGTCTTGTAGCGTTGCGGACCATGCGTCTCGTCATTGCCCGTTGCTCCGTGGACTACGCGGGTCGGCTCACGGCCCACCTGCCCTCCGCGCCCCGTCTGATCCTGATCAAGGCCGACGGGAGCGTCTCGATCCACGCGGACGACCGGGCGTACAAACCGCTCAATTGGATGTCCCCGCCGTGCACCCTGAAGGAGGGTGCGGACGGTGAGGCGGGCATCTGGACCGTGATCAACAAAGCGGGCGAGAAACTGATCATCACGATGGAGGAAATCCTCCACGATTCCTCGCACGAGCTCGGTGTGGACCCCGGTCTCATCAAGGACGGCGTGGAGGCCCACCTCCAGGAGCTCCTCGCCGACCGCATCGAGACCCTCGGCGAGGGGTACACCCTGATCCGCCGCGAGTACCCGACGGCGATCGGCCCGGTCGACATCCTTTGCCGCGACGCGGACGGCGGGACGGTCGCGGTGGAGATCAAGCGGCGCGGCGAGATCGACGGCGTCGAGCAGCTGACCCGCTACCTGGAGCTGCTCAACCGCGATCCGCACCTGGCCCCCGTGAAGGGCGTCTTCGCGGCGCAGGAGATCAAGCCGCAGGCGAAGGTCCTCGCGACGGACCGCGGCATCGGCTGCGTGGTCCTCGACTACGACGCGCTGCGCGGCATCGAGGACGACAAGCTCCGGCTGTTCTAGAGCCGGCATACGAAGCGGTACGAGTGCGGGGACGGCCCCGGGTGCGGTGAGCGCGCCCGGGGCCGTCCCCGTCTTCGTATCCGTATCCGCGGCCCCGGCGGGGTCAGGCGATCGGCGTCTCCGAGGCGGAGGCGCTGTCCGAGGCGGAGGGGGCGCCGCCGAGGGACGCCGAGGCGGAGTTGCTCGGGCTGTTCACCTCGGTCGTGGCGGACGAGGCCGACGGATCCGGCGTGGTGGTCGGCGACTGACTCGGGGTCGAGCTCGACGAGGAGCTCGACGGCGACGGGGACTCCTCCGATGGCGTGGTCGAAGGGCTCGGCGGGCGCGTGCTGATCGACGGGCTCGTGTGCGGCTTCGTCGTCGTCGGGGCGGTGGTGCCCGTCGCGCTGTCCGAGGGCGAAGGCGCCGAGGACGACGAGGACGGGGACGAGGAAGAGGACGGGTCCGTCGCGCTCGGGGAGCCGGTGGCGCCCGGGCTCGTCGGCGAGGTCGACGGCGAGGTGCCGTCGGAGCCGGAGGGGCTCGGGGAGCCGGAGTGCGTGGGATCGCCGGTCTCGCCGTCGGCCGGCGGCTCGTCGCCCTCCCCCGCCTCGCCGTCGGCCGGCGGCTCTTCGCCGTCGAGGCCGTCGTCGGTGCCGTCGTCCGTCGCGGTGCTGTCGGAGGTGACGCGGTTCGTGGCGGGGTCCTCGCCGTTGCCGGAGGTCGCGCCGAGGGTGACGACGGTGCCGAGGACGGCCACGAGGAGCGCGCCCGCGCCGACGGCGGCCAGGTTGCGGCGGGCGCCGGTGAGGATGCCGCCCTTGAGGCCCGGGCGGCGGCCGTCCTGGGCGGTGTCGGGGCGCGTGATGAGCGTCGGGCCCTCGTCGGCGAAGTCGGGGAAGGCAGGGAAGGCGGGGACGCGTGCGGGCGCCGGGTTGGCCGCCTGGCCCCGCACGGGGCCGCCGGGCAGCGGGGCCGTCGGCGGCTCCGGGACCGTGGGCGCGGGGCGGGCGGGGGTGCGGCGCAGGGCCGGGGTTCCGCGCGGCGGGGAGACGGGCTCCTCGGCGCGTGCCGCGGCCGGGGTGCCGTGCTCGCCGGAGAGGTCGGCGACGAGCGCGAGCGCCCGGCGGCCGGCGACGGTGCCGCGCTTGTCGGCGAGCACCCCGCGCATGCCGATGGAGGCCTCCAGCTCGGCGCGGGCCCGCTCCAGGTTTCCGGCGCAGATCGCGAGGACGCCGAGCTCGTGGTGGAAGTACGCCTCCTCGGCGACGTCCCCGGTGAGCCGGGCGGCCTCCTGTCCGGCGCGCAGGGCCCGCTCCCAGGCGCCCCAGTGGAGTCCGGCGGCGAAGGCGGGGGCCGCGGCGCGGGCGAGGAGGACGGCGGTGGTGCGGCGTTCGCCGTCGGTGCCGGCTTCGGTGCCGGAGACGAGCGCGGTCAGGGCGGCGAGGAGGGCGTCGGACTCGGCGGCGGCGCGGTCGGGCGTGACGGAAGGGTGGCCGGCCCACCAGGCGTAGTGCTGGGCGGTGGTGTGGACGCGGTCGGCGGCGCCGTTCTCGTACCCGTGGGCGAGGAGCTGGGTGAGGACCCCGGCGGCGAGCCGGTAGCGGGGGCCGACCGGGGAGAGCAGTCCGCAGGCGACGAGCTCGCCGAGGGCGGCGTCGGCGTGGGTGTCGCCGACCAGGGCCGGCAGGTGGGCCTGGTGCGGGAGCTCGCCGCCGAGGGCCACGGCGAAGCGCAGGGTGGTCTGGGCGGAGCGGCTGAGGCGGGAGGCGAGGAGGGCGGCCGGGGCGGCGCCCTCGCCGAGGCTGGGCAGGGGTATCTCGCGGAGTTCGACGTCGGGGTCGTCGACGCCGTCGAAGGCGGCGGCAGCGGCTGCGGCGGCCGCGGCGGGGTCGGTCGGTCCGAAGGCCTCTTCGAGGGCGCCGAAGGCGTCGAACTCGGCCGGGGTGACGCGCAGCCGGTCGCGCTGGCGCAGCAGCGCCCCGGCCTGGACGAAGCGCAGCGGCAGGCCCTCGGACTCGAACCACAGGTCGCCGGCCCAGTTGGCCTCCTCGTCGGTGAGGGTGCGGCCGGCGGCGCTCTCCAGGAGCTTGAGGGAGGCGCCGCGGCCGAGGCCCGCGAGGGCGACCTCCTCGACGTGGGCGCCGGCCGAGGGGGCGGGCGCGTCGGGGGCGGCGGCGAGGAGGAAGGCGCACTCGGGGGCGGCGGCGAGGAGTTCGTCGAGGGCGGCGCCGCCGAACTCCAGGTCGTCGACGACGACGACGGCGCCGATGTCGCGGAGCCGGTCGAGGAGCGTGGCGCGGTCGGGCCGGTGGTTGGGGGCGTACCGGACGGCGGTGAAGAGCTCGTGGAGGAGCTCGGTGGGGGTGCGGTGGTGGCCCGAGAGGCGGACGACGCCGTCGGGGGCGAGCTCCGCGCAGTCGGCGGCGACCGCGTCGAGGAGGGCGGTGCGGCCGGAACCTGCGGGGCCGGTGAGGCGGGCGGTGCGGCCGCGGGTGAGGATCTCGGCGAGCCGCTCGCGCTGCTCCTGGCGTTCGAGGAGGGGCAGTGCGGGGGCTGCGGGCCCGGGCGGTACGGGCGGGGCGGCGGCGCGGGCGGCCTCGGCGCGCTCCTCGGGGGTGCGGCGGCGGGGGGCCTCGGGATCCTGCCCCGGCGGGCAGGGTTCTATCTCGCTGCCGTCGACGGGGTTGACGGTGAGGAGCAGCTCGCCGGAGACGAGGCGGACGACGCGGGCGCGTGCGGGGGCCGCGGGCGAGCGCTCGGGCAGGGCGGCGCCGAGCGCGGGGCGGGCGTCCTCGCCCTCGGTGTCGTGACCGTACTGCTCCGACCCAGGGTTGATCGGGTCCATGGTCCAAGCCCCCAAGAAGCGGTGTCAGGTGCCCGCCGGGTGGGTCCGTCAATGTGCAGGCGACCGAACCCTAGACCGTGGTCAGGCGCTCGGGAACAGCCGGGGTGCTCCGGAGACCAAGACGTCACGGTCTTGTGAGGATTGAGCGTGACGCGTGGTTCACACAGCTGCTTCACAGGGCCGTGTCCCCCCTGTCACCTGCGCCCGACGGGTCACACCCGGGGCAGCGACTCCGCGGCGAGGCCGCCCTCGATGGCGAGGATGCGGTGGAGCCGGGTGGCCACGAGCAACCGCTGCATCTGGGGTGGTACCCCGCGCAGGACGAGGCGCCGGCCGCAGCGGCCGGCCCTCCGGTGAGCGCCCATGATCACGCCGAGCCCGGTCGCGTCCCAGGAGTCGAGGCCGGTCAGGTCGAGCACCAGGTCGCCGACTCCGTCGTCGACGGCCGAGTGCAGGACCGTACGGGCGTCCGCCGCGCTGCGGACGTCGAGGCGGCCCCCGACGACCAGCTCGACGTGGTCGCCCCTGATGTGCATATGCGCTCCCCGAGAGTGCTCCGTCTTCGCAACGACTGACTGCCGCACCGGCAGATACGTTGCGCCTTGTCAGCGAACCGATACCGAAATTCACCCCACGGGGTGAGGGCGGGGTGGCGGGCCGGAATCAGTGCTTGTAGAAGCCCTGCCCGCTCTTGCGCCCGATGTCACCCGCGTCCACCATCCGGCGCATCAGCTCCGGCGGCGCGAACTTCTCGTCCTGGGACTCGGTGTAGATGTTGTTGGCGGCGTTCACCAGGATGTCGATGCCGGTGAGGTCGGCGGTGGCGAGCGGGCCCATGGCGTGGCCGAAGCCGAGCTTGCAGGCGATGTCGATGTCCTCGGCGGTGGCGACGCCCGACTCGTAGAGCTTGGCGGCCTCGACGACGAGGGCCGAGATGAGGCGGGTGGTGACGAAGCCGGCGACGTCGCGGTTGACGACGATGCAGGTCTTGCCGACGGACTCGGCGAACTCGCGGGCGGCGGCCAGGGTGGCGTCGCTCGTCTTGTAGCCGCGGACCAGCTCGACGAGCTGCATCATCGGGACCGGCGAGAAGAAGTGGACGCCGACGACGGCCTCGGGGCGCTCGGTGACCGCGGCGATCTTGGTGATCGGGATCGCGGAGGTGTTGGAGGCGAGGACGGCGCCGTCCTTGGCGATCTTGTCGAGCGAGCGGAAGATCTCGTGCTTGACGTCGAGGTTCTCGAAGACGGCCTCGACGACGATGTCGGCGTCGGCGACGGCTTCGAGCTCGGTGGTGGCGGTGATCCGGCCGAGGGCGGCCTCCGCGTCGGCGGCGCTCAGCTTGCCCTTCGCGACGAACCGGTCGTACGACGCCTTGATGCCGTCGGTACCGCGGGTCAGGGCGGCGTCGGTGACGTCACGCAGGACGACGTCCCAGCCCGCCTGTGCCGAGACCTGCGCGATGCCGGATCCCATGAGTCCGGCCCCGATGACGGCGAGCTTCCTGGCCACGATGTTCCACCCCTCAACGCCTGTTCACTTCTGGCTCTCCGGCGGAGATTAGCGGTCGCGGGGCGCCATGTGACCGCTAAGTAATGCGCGTCACGCCCTCTTTGACGGACGTCACACTCACGACACCTCCCGCGCTCGCTCAGCCCTCGCGCACGGCGTACGTCAGGACCCTCTCGCTCAGCAGCTCCTCGATCTCGTCGAGGAGGACGAGGGTCTCGCGGGAGACGGTCGTCGCCTTGCGTCCCGCGGTCATCTCCCGGGTGATGTAGCCGACGGCGGTGCTCTCGATCCAGGCGAGCTGGCCGCCGACGAGCAGCGGCAGCGGGTCGTCGGCGGCGGCCCCGGTCTCCTCGCACAGGGTGGTGACGACGGCGTCGTGGACCTGCTGCTGGAGGTGGAAGAGCCGGGCCTTGAGGGTGGGGGCGTGCTCGATGACGTTCATGAAGGCGTCGAAGCCGTCCATGAGTCCGTACGCGGGCGAGACGGCGCCGATGTCCTGGCGCAGTTCGCGCAGGACGGCGGCGGCCGCGGACTCCCCCCGGTCGCGGCCGCGGATCATCCGGGCGAGGCGCTGGGTGACGCCGTCCATCCGGTCGAGGAAGAGGTCCTCTTTGGCCGGGAAGTAGTTGTAGACGGTGTTGACGGAGACGTCCGCCGCCTCGGCGACGTCGGCGACGGTCACGGCCACGAAGCCGCGCTCCAGGAAGAGCCCGGTAGCGATGTCCGAGATCCGCTGCTTCGTCTCGCGCTTCTTGCGTTCCCTGAGTCCCTCGGCCATGCCCACATCCTAGACTCCCTGAAATTTTGAGCCCCATGAAAACTTGGTGGCATTGCAAAATTTCAGTGACTCTGTTTTTGTAGTCGCCATGCCCATCATCAGCACGGCCGGGCTCGCCCGGACCTTCCCCGGCAGGAACGGCCCCGTGGAGGCCGTCCGCGGAATCGACCTGACCGTCCGGCCAGGCGAGATCCTCGGACTCCTCGGCCCCAACGGCGCCGGCAAGACGACCACCCTCCGCATGCTCACGACCCTGCTCCCGCCCACCGCCGGCGCCGCCACCGTCGCCGGCCACGACCTCCTCAAGGACCCCGCGGCCGTCCGCCGCCGCATCGGGTACGTCGCCCAGTCCGGCGGCCTGGACCCCCAGGAGACGGTCCGCTCCGAGCTCGTCCTCCAGGGCAGGCTCTACGGCCTCGACCGCACCCGCGCGACCGCCCGCGCCGAGGAACTCGCGGCGGACCTGCACCTCACGGAACTGCTCGACCGGCCGACCCCGGCGCTCTCCGGCGGCCAGCGCCGCCGCCTCGACCTCGCTATGGGGCTCACCCACCGGCCGGAGATCCTCTTCCTCGACGAGCCGACGACCGGCCTCGACCCCGGCAGCCGCGCCGACCTGTGGGCCCTGGTGCGGCGGCTGCGCGACGAGCACGGCACGACCGTCGTCCTCACCACGCACTACCTGGACGAGGCCGACGCGCTCGCCGACCGGCTCGTGATCGTGGACAAGGGCACGGTCGTCGCCGAGGGCAGCCCCGCCGCCCTCAAGGCCGAGCACGGCGCGGCCACCCTCCAGGACGCCTTCCTCGCCATCACCGGGCGCGCCCCGGCCCCCGTCGACACCACTCCCGTAGCCGTCTAGGACCCCTGATGCTTCTCCACGACACCGCGCTGCTCTTCGGGCGCTACGCCCGCCAGACCCTGCGCTCCCCGTTCCAGATCTTCTTCGGCGCCCTGATGCCGCTGCTCTACCTGTTCTTCTTCGGCCCCCTGCTGACCGATCTCCCGCTGGGCCGCGAGGGCGACTCCTGGCAGATCCTCGTCCCCGGTCTGCTGCTCCAACTCGGGCTGTTCGGGGCCTCGTTCGCCGGATTCTCGATCATCCTGGAGAAGAACTGGGGTGTGTTCGACCGGATGCGGGTGACGCCCGTGAGCCGGCTCGCGCTGCTGCTCGGCCGGGTCCTGCGGGACGCCGCGCTCTTCGTCTTCCAGGCGGTGCTGCTCGTCCTGGTGGCCGTTCCGATGGGCCTCAGGGCGCCGCTCGCCGGGATCCTGATCGGCTTCGGCTTCGTCGCCCTGCTCTCCGCCGCGCTCGCCTCGCTCTCGTACGCGCTGGCCCTGAAGCTGCCGAGCCCGCAGGAGTTCGGCCCCGCGATCAACACGCTCGCGATGCCGTCGATGCTGCTCTCCGGCCTCATGCTGCCGATGGCCCTCGCCCCCGGCTGGCTGGACACGGTCTCTCACCTCATGCCGTTCCGCTATCTGGTGGACGCGGTCCGGGAGGTGTACATCGGCCACTACACGACACCGGCCGTGCTGTACGGGGTCCTCGTCGCCCTCGCCCTGGCGGCGCTCGCCGTGACGGTCGGCACACGGACGTTCCGGAGCGCCGGTGCGTAACTAGGCTGGACCCATGGTCAATCTGACGCGCATCTACACCCGTACCGGAGACAAGGGCACCACCGCCCTCGGTGACATGAGCCGGACCGCCAAGACGGATCTGCGGATCTCGGCCTACGCCGACGCCAACGAGGCCAACGCCGTCATCGGCACGGCCGTCGCCCTCGGGCAGCTCGACGAGGAGGTCGTGAAGGTCCTCGTCCGGATCCAGAACGACCTGTTCGACGTGGGGGCGGACCTCTGCACGCCCGTGGTGGAGAACCCCGAGTACCCGCCGCTGCGCGTCGAGCAGAGCTACGTCGACAAGCTGGAGGCCGACTGCGACCGCTTCCTGGAGGAGCTGGAGAAGCTGCGCTCCTTCATCCTGCCCGGCGGCACGCCCGGTGCGGCTCTGCTGCACCAGGCGTGCACGGTGGTCCGGAGGGCGGAGCGCTCCACGTGGGCGGCCCTGGAGGTGCACGGCGATTCGATGAACGCGCTGACCGCCACGTACCTCAACCGGCTATCGGATCTGCTCTTCATCCTTGCGCGGACCGCGAACAAGGAGGTCGGGGACGTGCTCTGGGTCCCGGGCGGAGACCGCTGAGCCGTCTTCCGAGATCCCTTCCGGGGCCTTCTTCGGCCAGATCGCGTAGCTGAGCGCGATCAGGCCGTGGATGCCCACCGCCCGCCATGCGCCGAAGATCCAGCTCCGCAGCCCGTCGGTGTTCCCGTCGCCGCCGACGTACCAGATCGCCAGGAGCAGCAGCACGGAGGCGACGGACGCGGCGACCACCGAGCCGAGCCAGATGCTGCCCTCGTGGCGGGCGCGCGCCATGCCGTACTGCGGCGGCTTCGGCGGCGGCGGACCGCCGCCGAGGCGGTGGGCGGCGTGGCCGTCGAGCCACTTCACGGTCCGGTGGCCGTGGCCGACGGTGTAGCCGATGTACACGGCGGCGAGCCCGTGCCGCCAGCTCGGTTCGGCCCCGTTCTTGAGATCCATCACGGAGACGACGAGGAGCAGGACCTCGAGGAGCGGCTCGCACAGCAGCAGCGCCATGCCCGCCCGGGGCATCTTCAGGAGGTAGCGGGTGGCGAGGCCGGCGGCCAGCAGGACCCAGAAGCCCACCTCGCAGATCACGATCAGCGTGACGATCACGGTCTTCCCCTTTCGGTTCCCCCTCAGCGTCCCGTGGGATCCGGCGCGGATCGTCGTCGCCGGTGACGAAGTCCGTCTACATCCTTCGACGGAGGGACGGATCGGCCCGGACGGGGAGGTCCGCGCACGTGGGGGCGTGTTGGATGGGTACGTGACGCTCCCCCGCCCGATGACGACGCTCCCCCGCCCGCACCGCATCGACCTGTTCATCGCCGCCACCGGACTGTTCGGCGGTCTGATCCTGTGGTCGTTCGGGCTGTACGTGACCGGGGACCACGTCTTCGGGCAGCGCTGGGCGACGCTGATCCCGCTGACGGTGATGGCCGGAACGGAGGCCGTACGCCGTACCGCTCCCCAGGCCGCCCTGATCGTCGGCACCCTGGCGATCGTCGGCGACCAGTTCACCAACGGCAACCTCGCCACGGTCCTGATGTTCACGGACGTGGTCTACGCGGCCGTGGTGTACGGCACGCCCGCCCAGGCCCGGCGCATCCCGTACACCACGGGGCTGATCACCGTCGCGACCACGGTGGGGTTCCTCGTCTGGTGGCAGAACGCCGTCGCGCTCCTCGTGGGCGTGCTCACGGGCATGATCTCCTTCCTGCCCGCGGTGACGGGCGCGATCGTCCGCAACCACCGGGAGGCGGCGGACGCCGCCCGGCTGCGGGCCGAACAGACCGCGCTCCTCGCCGAGATGGACCGAACGCAGGCCGTGGTGGCCGAGCGGTCCCGGATGGCGCGCGAGCTGCACGACATGGTCGCGAACCACCTCTCGGCGATCGCGATCCACTCCACGGCCGCGCTCTCGCTCGACGAGCCGGCCACCACGCAGCAGGCGCTGACCGTGATCCGGGAGAACAGCGTGGCGGGTCTCGCCGAGATGCGGCGGCTGATCGGACTGCTCCGGGACAGCAGCGGGGACGCGGAGCCGGCCGCCGCTCCCACGCTCGCCGGCCTGGACGCGCTGGTGAGCCAGTCCGCGGTCAACGCGGAGCCGAGCGGCCTCGTCCTCGTCCTGGACGACACGAGGGAGAATCCGGCGGGCCTCCCGGCGCCGGTGGAGCTGGCGGCGTACCGGATCGTGCAGGAGTCCCTGACGAACGCGCTCAAGCACGCGGCGCCGGGTGAGGTGCGGGTGACCCTGGGCCAGGACCCGGGCGCACTGTGGGTACGGGTGACGAGTCCGTACGGGGAGCGCCCCGGTCCGACCGCGCCCGGTTCCGGGGCCGGTCTGGTGGGCATGCGGGAGCGGGTGGCCCTGCTCGACGGCGTCTTCGAGGCCGGTCCGGTCACGGACGGCGAGGGACGGAAGAGATGGCGGGTCCGGGCGGAACTGCCCGTGGGCGCGAACGACGAGGAGCGGACATGACGGTGCGGGCGGGCGGGGAGCGGACATGACGGTGCGGGTGCTGGTCGCCGAGGACCAGAGCGCGGTACGGGCGGGACTCGTCCTGATCCTGGGCAGCGCCCCGGACATCGAGGTGGTCGGGGAGGCGGCGGACGGGGAGCGGGCGGTGGAGCTGGCCCGCGAACTGCGCCCCGACCTGGTCCTGATGGACGTGCAGATGCCGCGGATGGACGGGGTGACGGCGACCGGGATCGTCGTGTCGGAGGGGCTCGCGGACGTCCTCGTCCTGACCACCTTCGACCTGGACGCGTATGTGTTCGGGGCGCTGCGGGCGGGCGCCTCGGGCTTCCTGCTGAAGAACGCGGAGGCGCGGGAGCTGATCGAGGCGGTGCGGACGGTGGCGCGCGGCGAGGGCCTCATCGCTCCGGCGGTGACCCGGCGGCTGATCGCCGAGTTCGCCGCGACGGGCCGCCCGGCGCGTATGACGTCCGGGACGGACCCGGCGGTGCTCGACGCCCTGACGCCCCGGGAGCGGGAGGTGCTGTCGGCGCTGGGCGGCGGTCTGTCGAACGCGGAGATCGCGGTACGCCTCGACATGGCGGAGGCGACGGTGAAGACGCACGTCAGCAAGGTGCTGGGGAAGCTGGAGCTGCGCAGCAGGGTCCAAGCGGCCGTGCTAGCACAGGAGTTGGGGGTCTGACCGAAGAACGGCAACGTTGGTCTGGACCTCTTGACGATTGGTCCAGACCTTCCTACGCTCGCGGGGCGCGCGCATCTTCACGGACCACCCCCACCTTGTCCGTCCGCAACTTGAGGAGCACCGTTGAGCACTCAAGCACCGACGCGCAGAACAGGGTTCAGACACCGGGCCGCCGCCGGTCTGACCGCCCTGATCCTGCCGCTGGCCGCCATGGTCGGCCTCGCGACCCCCGCCGAAGCGGCCACCTCGGCCACGGCGACCTACACCAAGTCGTCCGACTGGGGTACCGGCTTCGGCGCCAACTGGACCATCAAGAACACCGGCACCACCACCATCAGCTCCTGGACCGTCGAGTGGGACTACCCCGCCGGCACCGCGGTCACCTCCGCCTGGGACGCCACCGTCACCAGCTCCGGCACCCACTGGACCGCCAAGAACGTCGGCTGGAACGGGACCCTCGCGCCCGGCGCCTCCGTCTCCTTCGGCTACAACGGCTCCGGCCCCGGTGCGCCCACCGGTTGTAAGATCAACGGCGCCGCCTGCGACGGCACCTCCCAGCCGGGCGACAACCCGCCCTCGGCCCCCGGCACCCCGGTCGCCTCCAACATCACCGACACCTCGGCGAAGCTGACCTGGACCGCCGCGACCGACGACAAGGGCATCAAGAACTACGACGTCCTGCGCGACGGCACGAAGGTCGCCACGGTCACCGGCCTCACCCACACCGACCAGGGCCTGACCGCCGGCACCGACTACAGCTACACCGTCGTCGCCCGCGACACCATCGACCAGACCGGCCCCGCCGCCGGCCCGGTCGCCGTCCACACCACCGGCGGCGGCGGGGGCAACCCCCTCCCCAACGCCGTGAAGATGGGCTACTTCACCAACTGGGGCGTCTACGGCCGCAACTACCACGTGAAGAACATCGTGACCTCGGGCTCCGCGTCCAAGATCACCCACATCAACTACGCCTTCGGCAACGTCACGGGCGGCAAGTGCACCATCGGTGACGCCTACGCCGACTACGACAAGGCCTACACCGCCGACCAGTCCGTCGACGGCGTCGCCGACACCTGGGACCAGCCGCTGCGCGGCAACTTCAACCAGCTGCGCAAGCTGAAGAAGGCGTACCCGAACATCAAGATCCTGTGGTCCTTCGGCGGCTGGACCTGGTCCGGCGGCTTCGGCCAGGCCGTGCAGAACCCGACCGCCTTCGCCCAGTCGTGCTACGACCTGGTCGAGGACCCGCGCTGGGCCGACGTCTTCGACGGCATCGACCTGGACTGGGAGTACCCGAACGCCTGCGGTCTGTCCTGCGACACCAGCGGCGCGGCCTCCTTCAAGAACATGATGCAGGCCATGCGCGCCAAGTTCGGCGCGAACAACCTCGTCACCGCGGCCGTCACGGCCGACGCCTCCGCCGGCGGCAAGATCGACGCCGCCGACTACGCGGGCGCAGCGCAGTACATGAACTGGTTCAACGTCATGACGTACGACTTCTTCGGCGCCTGGGCGGCGCAGGGCCCGACGGCCCCGCACTCCCCGCTCACCTCCTACGCCGGCATCCCGCAGGCGGGCTTCAACTCCGCCGAGGCGATTGCCAAGTTCAAGGCGAAGGGCGTCCCGGCCAACAAGCTGCTGCTCGGCATCGGCTTCTACGGCCGCGGCTGGACCGGCGTCACCCAGTCCGCCCCCGGCGGCACGGCGACGGGCCCGGCGGCGGGCACGTACGAGCAGGGCATCGAGGACTACAAGGTCCTCAAGAACTCCTGCCCGGCCAACGGCACCGTCGCGGGAACGGCGTACGCCCACTGCGGCACCAACTGGTGGAGCTACGACACCCCGGCCACCGTGAACTCGAAGATGAGCTGGGCCAAGAACCAGGGCCTCGGCGGAGCGTTCTTCTGGGAGTTCAGCGGTGACACCGGCAACGGCGAGCTCGTCGGCGCCATCAACACCGGTCTGAGCTAGCACTCGGCGGTACGACGAAGCGGGGGCCGGCGCAGCACGCCGACCCCCGCTTCTTCACGTACTAAGCGACATTCACCCTCTGGCCGGGAGGCGCCGCCTCCAGCCAGGCCATGAAGCCGGTCCGCGCGTCCTCGCTCATCGCGAGCTCCAGCCGGACCCCGTCGTACGTACAGGCCTGGATCACCGCGTCGGAGAGCAGCGCGAGCTCTTCCTCGCCCTCCGGCATCCGGCGCTCCAGGGCCACGATGGCCGAGCGCTCCAGGACGCGGCGCGGGCGGGGCGCGTAGGAGAAGACACGGAACCAGGCGATCTCGTCACCGCTGTAGCGGGCGACGCCGTACACCCAGCCCTTGCCGGTCGGGTCCGGCTCGTCGCGAATGTCCCAGCGCAGGGAACAGTCGAAGGTGCCGCCGGCACGCTGGATCAGCCTCCGGCGCAAGCCGAAGACGAAGAGCCCGATCACCACCAGTGCGACGACCAGGCCGCACACGAGCAGAGCGAGGAACATCTTCACCGACCTCCTCGCTGCGTCCCGTGACCGGCACGGCCGGCCGAACCGAAAAACACCTGCATCTGCATCGCCTCAGCCGCGGCACGGTCTGGATAATTCCAGCCGTGCCGCGGCTGAGGGCACTTCTACTCGGCGCGGTCCGTCAGCGGACCGCTACCGCGCGCAGCCGGACATCGGCGCGCCGCTCGGCGGCGGCGTCGGAGTCCGACTTCGCACGCTCCAGCGCGCGCTCGGCGCGCTGGGCGTCGATCTCGTCCGCCAGCTCGCAGATCTCCGCAAGCAGAGACAGCTTGTCATCGGCGAACGAGATGAATCCGCCGTGGACGGCGGCGACGACGGTCGCGCCCTCACTGGTACGGATGGTCACCGGGCCCGACTCCAGCACACCGAGCAGCGGCTGGTGGCCGGGCATGACGCCGATGTCGCCGGAGGTGGTACGCGCGATGACCAGGGTGGCCTCGCCGGACCAGACACTCCGGTCCGCGGCGACCAGCTCGACGTGCAGCTCAGCAGCCAAGGGTGGCTCCTCGGGTCACCACCCGGCGGTCGTGCCGGGTGTTGGGGTCAATTCTAATGGGCGTGGTGAGGGGGGCGGGACGGATCCCGCCCCCCTCGGGAGCACGGGGCTCAGGAGACGCCAAGCTCCTTGGCGTTCTTCTTGAGGTCCTCGATGCCACCACACATGAAGAAGGCCTGCTCGGGGAAGTGGTCGTACTCACCGTCGCAGATCGCGTTGAACGCGGCGATCGACTCGTCGAGCGGAACGTCCGAACCGTCCACACCGGTGAACTGCTTCGCCGCGTGGGTGTTCTGGGACAGGAAGCGCTCGACACGGCGGGCGCGGTGGACAACGAGCTTGTCCTCCTCGCTCAGCTCGTCGATACCGAGAATCGCGATGATGTCCTGGAGGTCCTTGTACTTCTGCAGGATTCCCTTGACGCGCGTGGCGGCGTCGTAGTGGTCCTGCGCGATGTAGCGCGGGTCCAGGATCCGGGACGTGGAGTCCAGCGGGTCCACAGCCGGGTAGATGCCCTTCTCGGAGATCGGACGGGAAAGAACCGTCGTCGCGTCGAGGTGGGCGAAGGTGGTGGCCGGAGCCGGGTCGGTCAGGTCGTCCGCGGGGACGTAGATCGCCTGCATCGAGGTGATCGAGTGACCACGGGTCGAGGTGATGCGCTCCTGGAGGAGACCCATCTCGTCGGCCAGGTTCGGCTGGTAACCCACCGCGGAGGGCATACGGCCGAGCAGGGTCGACACCTCGGAACCGGCCTGGGTGAAGCGGAAGATGTTGTCGATGAAGAAGAGAACATCCTGCTTCTGCACATCGCGGAAGTACTCCGCCATGGTCAGACCGGCAAGGGCGACGCGGAGACGCGTGCCCGGCGGCTCGTCCATCTGGCCGAAGACAAGCGCGGTCTTGTCCAGAACGCCCGCTTCTTCCATCTCGACCATGAGGTCGTTGCCCTCACGGGTGCGCTCGCCGACGCCCGCGAAGACCGAAACACCGTCGTGCAGCTTGGCCACACGGACGATCATTTCCTGGATCAGAACGGTCTTGCCGACACCGGCACCACCGAACAGACCGATCTTTCCACCCTTGACGTACGGGGTGAGAAGGTCGACGACCTTCAGGCCGGTCTCGAACATCTCGGTCTTGGACTCGAGCTGGTCGAAGGCCGGGGCCTTGCGGTGGATCGTCCAGCGCGGCGCGTCGGCCACGGTGGAGGCGTCGGCGTTCAGCACCTCACCGAGCGTGTTGAAAACACGGCCCTTGGTGACGTCGCCGACGGGGACGGTGATGCCCGCGCCGGTGTCGGTCACCGGAGCCTGGCGGACCAGGCCGTCGGTGGGCTGCATCGAGATGGTGCGGACAACGCCGTCACCGAGGTGCTGGGCGACCTCGAGGGTGAGCGTCTTGGTCGCACCCTCCACGGCCGGGTCCGGAACCTGGACGTTCAGCGCGTTGTAGATCTCCGGCATCGCGTCGACGGGGAACTCCACGTCGACGACCGGGCCGATGACCCGGGCGACGCGGCCCGTGGCGGCGGCCGTCTCAACAGTGGTCGTCATTACTTGTCACTCCCCGCGGTCGCGTCGGCCAGGGCTGCGGTGCCACCGACGATCTCGCTGATTTCCTGGGTGATTTCGGCCTGGCGGGCCGCGTTGGCAAGTCGGGAGAGGTTGTTGATCAAGTCTCCCGCGTTGTCGGTCGCCGACTTCATCGCGCGGCGCGTGGCGGCGTGCTTGGAAGCAGCCGACTGGAGCAGCGCGTTGTAGATACGGCTCTCGACGTACCGGGGCAGCAGGGCGTCGAGGACGTCCTCCGCCGACGGCTCGAAGTCGTACAGCGGACGGAGCGTGTCCGAGCCGCCGGCCTCCTTCGCCACCTCGTCGAGGCTGAGGGGCAGCAGCCGGGCCTCGACCGCCGTCTGCGTCATCATCGAGACGAACTCGGTGTAGACGATGTGGAGCTCGTCCACACCACCCTCCGCCGTGTCCTTCTCGATCGCCTCGATCAGCGGAGCCGCGATCGTCTTGGCGTCGCCGTACGACGGCTGGTCCGTGAACCCGGTCCACGTACCGGCCAGCTTCCGCTCGCGGAAGTTGTAGTGCGCGATGCCACGACGGCCGACGACGTAGACGGTGACCTCGCGGCCCTCGCCTTCCAGCTTCGCCGTCAGCTTTTCCGCCGCCTTGATGGCGTTGGAGTTGAAGGCGCCGGCCAGACCGCGGTCGCTCGAGAGGAGCAGGACCGCGGCACGGACGGGGTTCTCCACCTCGGTGGTCAGCGGGTGCCGGTCATTGGCACCCGTGGCCACCGCCGTGACCGCGCGCGTCAGCTCGGTCGCGTACGGAGTCGACGCCTGCACCTTGCGCTGCGCCTTGACGACACGCGAGGCGGCGATCATCTCCATCGCCTTGGTGATCTTCTTCGTCGCGGTGACGGATTTGATGCGACGCTTGTAGACCCGGAGCTGCGCTCCCATGAGTCAGGTCCCTTCCGTCGTCACTTCGAGACGTTGACGGCGGCAGGAGCGTCCTCGCCCAGCAGCTTGCCGTCAGAGGTCTCGAACTGCTTCTTGAACTCCGCGATGGCGTCACCGACGGACTGCAGGGTGTCGTCGGACATCTTGCCGCCCTCACGGATGGAGGTCATGAGACCCGAGTGGTTCTGGCGGAGGTACGCCAGGAGCTCGGCCTCGAAGCGACGGATGTCGACGACCGGGACGTCGTCCATCTTGCCGGTGGTGCCGGCCCAGACGGAGACGACCTGGTTCTCGGTGGGCATCGGCTGGTACTGAGCCTGCTTGAGCAGCTCGACCATGCGCTGTCCACGCTCCAGCTGCGCCTTGGAGGCCGCGTCCAGGTCCGAACCGAAGGCGGCGAACGCCTCCAGCTCACGGAACTGGGCGAGGTCCACACGGAGGCGACCGGAGATCTGCTTCATCGCCTTGTGCTGGGCGGAGCCACCGACACGGGAGACCGAGATACCGACGTTCAGGGCCGGGCGCTGGCCGGCGTTGAACAGGTCGGACTCCAGGAAGCACTGGCCGTCGGTGATGGAGATGACGTTGGTCGGGATGAACGCCGACACGTCGTTCGCCTTGGTCTCGACGATCGGAAGACCGGTCATCGAACCGGCACCGAGCTCGTCCGAGAGCTTCGCGCAGCGCTCGAGCAGACGCGAGTGCAGGTAGAAGACGTCACCCGGGTAGGCCTCACGGCCCGGCGGGCGGCGCAGCAGCAGCGACACGGCGCGGTAGGCGTCGGCCTGCTTCGACAGGTCATCGAAGACGATCAGGACGTGCTTGCCCTGGTACATCCAGTGCTGACCGATGGCGGAACCGGTGTACGGCGCCAGGTACTTGAAGCCGGCCGGGTCGGACGCCGGGGCGGCGACGATCGTCGTGTACTCGAGCGCGCCGGCCTCTTCCAGGGCGCCGCGAACGGACGCGATGGTCGAGCCCTTCTGGCCGACGGCGACGTAGATGCAGCGAACCTGCTTGTTCACGTCGCCCGAGCGCCAGTTGTCGCGCTGGTTGATGATCGTGTCGACACACAGCGCGGTCTTGCCGGTCTGACGGTCACCGATGATCAGCTGACGCTGACCACGGCCGACCGGCGTCATGGCGTCGACGGCCTTGTAGCCGGTCTCCATCGGCTCGTGCACCGACTTACGGGCCATAACGCCCGGGGCCTGCAGCTCGAGGGCGCGGCGGCCCTCGGTCGCGATCTCGCCGAGACCGTCGATCGGGTTGCCGAGCGGGTCGACAACGCGGCCGAGGTAGCCCTCACCGACACCGACCGAGAGGACCTCGCCGGTGCGCTGCACCGACTGTCCCTCCTCGATGCCGCTGAATTCGCCGAGGACGATCGCACCGATCTCGCGCTCTTCGAGGTTCAGCGCGAGGCCGAGGGTGCCGTCCTCGAACTTCAGCAGCTCGTTCGCCATGGCCGAGGGAAGACCCTCGACCTTCGCGATGCCGTCGCCGGCCAGGCTGACCGTGCCGACCTCCTCGCGCGAGGCCGCGTCCGGCTGGTACGACTGGACAAAGTTCTCCAGTGCGTCCCGGATCTCCTCCGGCCGGATCGTGAGCTCCGCCATCTGGGTTCCCTGCTCTCCTTGTTGGGCCCGAAGTTTCTTAAGGGGTCTGGGGGCCGACCCCCAGGAATCTTCTGCAATCTCTGCACGGCCCAACCGGGCCGCTGGTGATGCTGTGATGCTTGTTGCTTTGGTGGCCGCAGCCGTCAGCCGGCCAGTCGTCGGGTCGCCTCGCCGAGGCGCTCCGCGATGGTCCCGTTGATGACCTCGTCGCCGACCTGCACCGTGATCCCGCCGAGGACCGCCGGGTCCACGTCCAGGTTCAGGTGCATCTCCCGGCCGTACAGCTTGGCCAGGACGGCACCGAGCCGCTGCTTCTGCTGGTCGGACAGCGGCACCGCCGAGGTGACGACGGCGACCATCCGGTTCCGGCGCGCCGCGGCGAGCTTGGAAAGGGACTCGAGTCCCGCTTCCAGGCTACGTCCCCGGGGCTGGGTCACCAGACGGACGACCAGGCGCTCGGTGGTCGCGTGGGCCTTGCCGCCGAGCAGGCTGCGGAGCAGCTCGCCCTTGGCGGTGGCCGTGGCGGCCTTGTCCGTCAGCGCCGAGCGGAGCTCGGGGCTGGAGGACACGATCCGGCCGAACCGGAACAGCTCGTCCTCGACGCCATCGAGCGCGCCCGCCTTCTGCGCCGCGGTGAGGTCGGCGATGTTCGCCAGCTCCTCGGCCGCGTCGACCAGGTCACGCGAACGCGACCAGCGGTTGCGCACCATGCCCGAGACCAGGTCGACGGTCTCGCCGCCCACCTGTCCGCTCAGGAGTCGCTGCGCGAGCTCGGCCTTGGCCTCACCCGACTGAGCGGGGTCGGTCAGGACCCGGCGCAGCGACACCTCGCGGTCGAGGAGCGCGGTGACGGCGGCCAGCTCGTCCGAGAGCTTCGTCGCGTCGACCGGCGTGTTGTCGGTCAGCGCGTCGAGGGACTCGCGGGCGGCGGACAGTGCCTCGCGGCTCGCTCCGTTCATCGGACGGCCTCTGCCTTCTCCTCGAGCTCATCGAGGAAGCGGTCGATCGTCCGGCTCTGGCGGGCGGTGTCCTCGAGGGACTCGCCGACCAGCTTGCCGGCCAGGTCGGTGGCGAGCTTGCCCACGTCCTGACGCAGCGACGCGGACGCGGCCTTGCGGTCGGCCTCGATCTGCGAGTGGCCGGCCGCGATGATCTCCTCGCGCTGGCGCTGGCCTTCCGCCTTCATCTCCTGGATGATCGCGGTGCCCTGCTCCGTCGCCTCCTGGCGAAGACGCGCGGCCTCGTGGCGGGCCTCGGCGAGCTGAGCCTTGTACTGCTCCAGCACGCTCTGGGCCTCGATCTGGGCCGACTCGGCCTTCTCGATGCCGCCCTCGATGGCCTCGCGACGCTCGTCCAGAACCTTGTTGATGTTCGGGAGGAGCTTCTTGGCGAGGAAGCCGAAGACGATGACGAAGGCGATCAGGCCGATGACGAGCTCGTCAAGATGCGGGATCAGAGGAGGCTGGGGCTCCTCCGCCTGCGCAAGAAGAAGCGCGTTCACATCAGTGCCTTCCGTAAAAGAATCGGGCAGTCGGTCCGGCTTACTGGTAGACGAAGCCCATGACGATGCCGATGAGGGCGAGCGCCTCACAGAAGGCGAAGCCCATGATCTGGTTGGTGCGGATCAGGCCGGCAGCCTCGGGCTGGCGGGCGAGAGCCTGCGTACCGTTACCGAAGATGATGCCGACGCCGACGCCGGGGCCGATCGCGGCGAGGCCGTAACCGATCGAGGCGACGTTGCCGACGACGTTGGTCTTGGCGCTGCCACCTTCGGCGGCAAGGTTGATCATGTCGAGAGCAGCGGACATGCCGTTACTTCCTTCTCTTTCAATGACCCGGTGGGGGTTGGCCACCGGACGACTGATGGTTTCGGGGGTGGAGCTACGGGGCCGGGACGGCTCAGTGGTGCTCGGAGAGCGCGCCCTGGATGTAGCTGCAGGCCAGGAGCACGAAGACGTACGCCTGGACGGCCTGGATGAAGAGCTCGAAGGCGGTCATCACGAGGACCATCACGAACGAGGCGCCGGCGTAGACGAAGCCCAGGCCGTTCATGAGGTACCAGGTGGCCAGCGAGAACATCACGATCAGCAGGTGCCCGGCGAACATGTTCGCGAACAGTCGCACCGCGTGCGTGAAGGGCCGGATCAGGAGGTTCGAGAAGAACTCGAGGACGACGACCATCGGGAGGATGGCACCGAGGGACTTGTCGTAGCCGACGATGTTCTTCCAGCCGCCCACGAAGCCGTGCTTCTTGAAAGTGAGCGAGATCCACATGACGTACACGATCAGCGCGAGACCGGCCGGGAAGGCGATCAGCGAGGTGACCGGGAACTGGGCGAGCGGAATGATCGACCAGAGGTTCATGATCCAGACGAAGAAGAACAACGACACCATGAAGGGGACGTACTTCTCGCCGTCCTTCTTGCCGATGATCTCGTAGACGATGCCGCGGCGCACGAAGTCGTAACCGGCCTCGCCGACCATCTGCATCTTGCCGGGGATCAGCTTGGGCTTGTTGAAGGCGGCCCAGAAGAACCCGACGACCACGATCGACCCGAGCACGGCGAGCAGCATCGGCTTCGTGATCTCGATGCCGGCCACCGTGGCGATGGGCTCGTACATGAACGTGTGCAGGCCCGGAGCCGGGAAGCCGCATCCACTGAAGATGTGGCAATCCGGGTCGAAGGCAAGCGTCTGGTCAGCACTCACCGCGGGCTCCTTCAGCGTGGCGCATAGGTACGGCAACCTCGTTGTGTCGGCGCGGCACGCAGCCGCGGGTCGGCACTGGACTGGTCTTACGGATAAGGGGGCGGCGGTTCGGCATCGAGCCTCGCGCTGGGACAGGCGTCTCGGATGCCCGCGCCCGCAGTGCCGCAGTTGGCACCGGACGATAGCAGGAAGCCGAACGTGGCTTTATCCCGGCCCTACCCTTCACGACTTCGACCCCGTGTTTCCGGGGTCGATGTACGTGATCTTGGCCTTCATGTAGGCACGGGCCTGTGCGGCGACCCACACCACGGTCGTCGCGAGCAGCGTGAAGGCGAAGGCCTTGAAGTCGAACAGCGTGGTGTTCTTGAGCAAGGCAAGGAAGATGAAGAGCACCAGCAACTGGGCCGTGTAGAGCATCAGCCCCATGGCCTGGAAGAGGTGCGGAAGCGACTTCGCCGTCCGCTGCAGAACCAACTGCCCGATGCCCATGAAGAGGATCACGACCAGAGTGCCGACGACGGCGCCGATCGCGCCCTTGCCACCCGCGAGCACGCCGCTGATGACCGTGGCGACAGCGCCGACGACAGCGGTGGGAACGATGGTGTGCAGAAGGATGCGTGCGTCGTTGGACGGCATGGCGGTGTCTCCGCTTGCTGGAGGGGGCGATGGTGTCGTCATGGACGAGCGTAAGCCCGGTCCGAGGTGGGTCTCGGGGCCAACGGACCGTCGCACTACGGTCTTTCGGCACTGTCGCCGGGTCTCGTGAACGGTATCACAAACTATTTGAGTAGTTCTTTACCCGTAAGGTGTGCCAACTGTCACACATGAGGGTTACTCCGCGCGTGTGTGCACGACACGAGGGCGAGTTGTCTGGTATTGGCCGCCGAAGCGGCTTTCGTCAACTCGGCGTTCCGGCCTTCCGCCGATCGGTGAAGCGCCCTCGGTTGCCGATGGCGGTGGCCCCGTGGAGCCCCGCGGGCACCGGAACCCGCTCTTCCTCCGACGCCGTCGGGTCCTCGTCGTCGTCACCGATCGCGACGGCCTCCGGCACGGGGGCCGGCTTGCGGCGCCGGTAGCGCGGCGGGACGACGGACTGCGCCCAGCGCGGGGCACGCGGCGTGAACCGCGGCAGCAGGAGCAGCACCAGACCGATCGCGCTGAGCACGGTGATGCCGAGGACGATCCACATCGAGGCCGAGTGGACCGAGTACGCCAGCGTCCCGAAGGCGATCAGCGCCGACCAGAAGTACATGATCAGCACCGCGCGGCTGTGGGAGTGCCCGATCTCCAGGAGCCGGTGGTGCAGGTGCCCGCGGTCGGCCGCGAACGGCGACTGGCCCTTCCACGTACGGCGCACGATCGCGAGGATCAGGTCCGCCATCGGGATCGCGATGATCGTCAGCGGCAGCACCAGCGGGATGAAGACGGGCAGGGCGGCGTGGGTGGCCTGCCGGGTCGAGCCCTCGAAGATCTTCAGCGCGTCCGGGTCGACCTGGCCGGTGATCGAGATCGCCGAGGCGGCCAGGATCAGGCCGATCAGCATCGAGCCCGAGTCGCCCATGAAGATCCGCGCCGGGTGCATGTTGTGCGGCAGGAAGCCCAGGCACATGCCCATGAGGATGGCGGTGAAGAGCGTCGCGGGGGCGGCGGCCTCGATCGTGTAGCCGTACCAGAGCCGGTACGCGTACAGGAAGAAGGCCGCGGCGGCGATGCAGACCATGCCGGCGGCGAGGCCGTCGAGACCGTCGACGAAGTTGACCGCGTTGATGGTGACCACGACCAGGGCGACCGTCAGGAGCGTGCCCTGCCCCGAGGTCAGCGAGACCACGCCGACGCCGGGGATCGGCAGCCACAGGATCGTCAGACCCTGCGCGACCATCACGCCCGCCGAGATCATCTGCGCGCCCAGCTTGATGAGCGCGTCCAGCTCGAACTTGTCGTCGAGGACGCCGATCAGCCAGATCAGCGCGGCGCCGGAGAGCAGCGCGCGCGGTTCGTTGGACTGCTCGAAGACACCGTTCAGGTTCTGCAGGTTGTCCGCGACGAGCAAGCCCGTGCACAGCCCGAAGAACATGGCGATGCCACCGAGCCGCGGAGTCGGTTCTCGGTGTACGTCGCGGGCGCGGATCTCCGGCATCGCCCCGGTCGCGATGGCGAACTTCCGCACCGGACCGGTGAGCAGATAGGTCACCGCGGCCGTGACACAGAGCGTCAGCAGGTAATCACGCACGGGCTGCCCCACAGGAATCGCTGGCCATCTCAGCCCCACACCCTAGCCGTGCCGTCCATGTGCTTGGAGACACGCGGGCCACCCGAACGGTTGCGCTCGGGTCCTCCTCAGCGTCCATACGGGGGAAATCGGCCGGTCAGAGCACGTACTTCCGCCCTGACGCGGGCGGTCTCAGCGGGTTCATCACGCAGCGCCGCGGTGAACAGTGCGGCAATTCTCGCCATCTCCGGGGCGCCCATGCCCTGCGTGGTGACGGCTGCCGTGCCGAGCCGGATGCCGCGCCCCTCCCCGTACGGGAGGGCGCAGGTGTCGAGCACCATGCCGGCGGCGGCCAGCCGGGCGCGGGCGGTGCGGCCGTCGATGCCGAGGGGTGCGGGGTCGGCGGTGATGACGTGGGTGTCGGTCCCGCCGGTGGTGAGCGCGAAGCCCTCGGCGGCGAGCGCGGCGGCGAGCACCTTCGCGTGTTCCACCACCTGATGGGCGTACGTGGCGAACGCCGGAGTGGACGCCTCGCCGAACGCCACCGCCTTGGCCGCGATCGTGTGCATCTGGGCGCCGCCCTGGGTGAACGGGAACACCGCCCGGTCGATCCGGCCCGCGAGCTCGGCGCCGCACAGGATCATCCCGCCGCGCGGTCCGCGCAGGACCTTGTGGGTGGTCGCGCAGACGACGTCGGCGTACGGAACGGGGCTGGGGGCCGCTCCCCCGGCGACGAGCCCGATGGGATGGGCCGCGTCGGCGATCAGATACGCCCCGACCTCGTCGGCGATCTCCCGGAAGATCCGGTAGTCGAGGTGGCGGGGGTACGAGATGGAGCCGCAGACGATCGCCTTGGGGCGGTGGTGCCGGGCGAGCGCGGCGACCTGCTCGTAGTCGACGAGGCCGGTATCGGCGTCGACCCCGTACGGGACGAAGTCGAACCACCGGCCGGAGAAGTTCGCGGGCGACCCGTGCGTGAGGTGCCCGCCGTGCTCCAGGCCCATGGCCAGGACGGTGTCCCCGGGCCTCAGGAGGGCCGCGTAGGCCGCCAGGACGGCCGAGGAGCCCGAGTGCGCCTGCACGTTCGCGTGGTCGGCTCCGAAGAGCGCGGTGGCCCTCTCCACGGCGATCCGCTCGGCGGCGTCGGCGTACTCGCAGCCGCCGTGGTGCCGGGCGCCGGGATACCCCTCGGCGTACTTGTTGGCGAGCGGCGACCCGAGGGCGGCGAGGACGGCGGGCGAGGTGAAGTTCTCGGCCGCGATCAACTGCAGACTGTCGCTCTGCCGCCGCACCTCGCCGAGCAGCACGTCGGCGATCTCCGGGTCCTGCCGGCGCAGGACGTCGAGATCCTCATCGGGGGGCGCGGTGACCGGCATGCCACCAATGTAGGCACGCCCCCCTCAGCCCGCCCGTTTTAGACCTGCTCCCGACGCGCCCCTCCGACCGCCGGGCCTGGCCGGGGTCACACGGCCGAGGGACGTCAGCCCCGCGCCGAAACGCCCGTCAGCGCCGTCACCACAGGATCCAGCGCCTGGTTGATCTCGTCGCCGATCGAGCGGAAGAAGGTGATCGGGGCGCCGTACGGGTCGTTGACCTCGTCCGCGTCCACCGAAGGGGCGAGGAGCCACCCGCGTAGAGCCGCTGCCGCGCGGACCAGGGCACGCGCGCGTTCCACCATGCCCTCGTCGTGGGCGTCCGGGAGGGTGGCGGGGTCGATCGCGCGGACCAGGCGGGTGAACTCCTTCAGGGTGAAGGTGCGCAGGCCCGCCGAGTGGCCCATCGAGATGACCTGGGCGCGGTGGTCGCGGGTGGCCGTGAGGACCAGGTCCGCGCGGATGACGTGCTCGTCGAGGAGCTCGCGGCCCACGAAGCCGCTGTAGTCCGCGCCGAAGTCGGCGAGGACCAGTTCGGCGTTGGCCTCCATGGGGGCGCCCTCGTGGCCCCAGGTGCCCGCGCTCTCCACGATCAGGCCGCCGCCGAGAGGGTCGCCGAGGCGGTCGCACAGGGCATGGCGGGTCAGCCGCTCGGTGATCGGCGAGCGGCAGACGTTGCCGGTGCTGACGTGGAGGATGCGGAAGGTGTTGCTGTCGTCGAACCCCGCTATGCCACGCCCCTCAGGGGCGGTCAATGTGCCACCTCGAGGTCGGGTACGACCTTCCGGAGCTCCTCCGGGGACAGCGCGCCCTCGCGCAGCAGCACCGGCACCTTGCCCGTGACGTCGACGATGGACGAGGGGACGATGCCGGGCGTGGGGCCGCCGTCGAGGTAGACGGAGACGGAGTCGCCGAGCATCTGCTGGGCGGCGTCACAGTCCTCCGGCGACGGGTGGCCCGTCAGGTTCGCCGAGGAGACGGCCATCGGGCCGACCTCGGTGAGCAGCTCGATCGCGACCGGGTGCAACGGCATGCGGATGGCGACGGTGCCGCGGGTGTCGCCCAGGTCCCACTGGAGGGACGGCTGGTGCTTGGCGACGAGGGTCAGGGCGCCGGGCCAGAAGGCGTCGACGAGCTCCCAGGCGTGCTCGGAGAAGTCCGTGACCAGGCCGTGGAGGGTGTTCGGGGAGCCGATGAGCACGGGCGTGGGCATGTTGCGGCCCCGGCCCTTGGCGGCCAGCAGGTCCGCGACGGCCTCGCTGCTGAAGGCGTCCGCCCCGATCCCGTACACGGTGTCGGTGGGCAGCACGACCAGCTCGCCCCGGCGGACGGCGGACGCGGCCTCGCGCAGACCGGTCACACGATCGGTGGCTTCGTTGCAGTCGTATCGCCGTGCCATCAGTTCCCGGCCTCCTCGTACGCGTGGTTCGTCATGGCGGTCATGCCGGTCATGGCATGGCCTTGCGGGCGGTCGCGAAGCGCGGCCGGTTGTTCAGGTCCGGGTGGTCGGCGGCGTCGGCCCAGCCGGCCTCTTCGTTGAAGATCCACGGCACCTGCCCGCCCTGGGTGTCCGCGTGCTCGATGACGACGAGGCCGCCGGGACGCAGCAGCCGGTGGGCGGTGCGCTCGATGCCGCGGATGGTGTCGAGGCCGTCCTCGCCGGAGAAGAGGGCCATCTCCGGGTCGTGGTCACGGGCCTCGGGTGCCACGTACTCCCACTCGGTGAGCGGGATGTACGGCGGGTTGGAGATGACCAGGTCGACCTGGCCGTCGAGCTCCGGGAGGGCGGTCAGCGCGTTGCCCTGGTGGACGGTGACGCGGGAGCCCTCGGCGTTCTTCCGGGTCCACACGAGGGCGTCGTCGGAGAGCTCCACCGCGTGCACGCGCGAGCGCGGGACCTCCTGCGCCATGGCGAGGGCGATGGCCCCCGAGCCGGTGCAGAGGTCGACGATGAGCGGTTCGACGACGTCCATGGCGCGTACGGCGTCTATGGCCCAGCCGACGACCGACTCGGTCTCGGGGCGGGGCACGAAGACGCCGGGCCCCACCTGGAGCTCCAGGTAGCGGAAGAACGCCCGGCCGGTGATGTGCTGGAGCGGTTCGCGGGCCTCGCGGCGGGCGATCGTCTCCCAGTAGCGGGCGTCGAAGTCCGCGTCCTTGACGTTGTGCAGCTCCCCCCGCTTGACGCCGTGCACGAACGCGGCGAGCTCCTCCGCGTCGAAACGCGGTGAGGGAACGCCGGCGTCGGCCAGCCGCTGGGTGGCCTGGGCCACCTCGGCAAGCAGCAGGTTCACGCTGGTCCTCCGTGGTGCGGGGTGGGGCTTACGGAACTTACGCCGCGGCGAGCTTGGCGGCCGAATCGGCGTCGACGCACGCCTGGATCATCGCGTCCAGGTCGCCGTCGAGCACCTGGTCCAAGTTGTACGCCTTGAAGCCGACGCGGTGGTCCGAGATGCGGTTCTCCGGGAAGTTGTACGTCCGGATCTTCTCGGAGCGGTCGACGGTGCGGACCTGGCTGCGGCGGGCGTCGGCGGCCTTGGACTCGGCCTCCTCCTGCGCGGCGGCGAGCAGTCGGGACCGCAGGATGCGCATGGCCTGCTCCTTGTTCTGGAGCTGGCTCTTCTCGTTCTGGCAGGAGGCGACGATGCCGGTCGGCAGGTGGGTGATGCGGACGGCGGAGTCGGTGGTGTTGACCGACTGGCCGCCGGGGCCCGACGAGCGGTAGACGTCGATGCGCAGGTCGTTGGCGACGATCTCGACCTCGACCTCCTCGGCCTCGGGCGTGACGAGCACGCCGGCGGCGGAGGTGTGGATGCGGCCGGCGGACTCGGTCGCGGGCACGCGCTGCACGCGGTGGACGCCGCCCTCGTACTTGAGGCGGGCCCAGACGCCCTGGCCGGGCTCGGTGGCGCCGTTGCCGCCCTTGGTCTTCACGGCGACCTGGACGTCCTTGTAGCCGCCCAGCTCGGACTCGGTGGCGTCGATGATCTCGGTCTTCCAGCCGACGCGCTCGGCGTACCGGAGGTACATGCGGAGCAGGTCGCCGGCGAAGAGGGCGGACTCGTCGCCGCCCGCGCCCGCCTTGATCTCCAGGATGACGTCCTTGTCGTCGCTGGGGTCGCGCGGGACGAGCAGGAGGCGGAGCTTCTCGGTGAGCTCCTCCCGCTGCTTCTCCAGCAGCTTGACCTCTGCGGCGAAGTCGGGGTCGTCGTGCGCGAACTCGCGGGCGGTCTCGATGTCGTCACCGGTCTGCTTCCAGGAGCGGAAGGTGGCGACGATCGGGGTCAGCTCGGCGTAGCGCTTGTTCAGCTTGCGCGCGTTCGCCTGATCGGCGTGGACCGAAGGGTCCGCGAGCTTGGTCTCGAGATCGGCGTGTTCGCCGACCAGTTCCTCGACCGCCTCGAACATCGGGGGCTCCTGGGTTTTCGTCAGTTGCTACGGGGACGGCAAAGCGCCGGTCCCGGCCACCCGCGCGGGGGCGACCGTGGACCGGCGCAGGGGCTCGCTACTTCGCGGCGGAGCCGGCCTTGCCGAAGCGGGCCTCGAAGCGAGCCACGCGGCCGCCGGTGTCGAGGATCTTCTGCTTGCCCGTGTAGAACGGGTGGCACTCGGAGCAGACCTCGGCACGGATGGTGCCTTCGGAGAGGGTGCTACGGGTGGTGAACGACGCGCCACAGGTGCAGCTGACCTGGGTCTCGACGTACTCGGGGTGAATCTCGCGCTTCAAGGTGTCTCCTAGTTTCGGGAGGGCACCGGGTCGCCTCCGCGGATTGCGGAAGACGTGAACCGGGGCCGACGTACCAGTCTGCCAGGACCGGCCGCATCTCCCCAAACCGGGGTCCGGCCGAAAGTATTCCCCGGCTGTCCGGGGGGCTACTTCACGAGGCCGTCGGCCTTGCCGGTGGCGGCGTCCTTCGTCGCCGACGCGGGGATCGGCCTGTCGGTCTTGAGGGCCGTCCAGACCTGCCGGGACTGGGCCTCCAGCGGGATGACGCGGTTGGGGTCGACGGGGTCGTACTCGACCGGCAGCGTGACCATGTGGACGTTCTGGGGGGCGATGCCGGAGAGGCCCTTGGCGAAGCCCATGAGCTCCTGGACGGAGTCGAGCTCGGAGTCCGGGGTGATGGCCTTGGTGGCGGCGTCGGCGAGGTCGAGGAGCTTGGCCGGGTTGGTGAAGACGCCGACGTCCTTGACCTGGTCGATGAAGGCCTTCATGAAGGCCTGCTGGAGCTGGATGCGGCCGAGGTCGCTGCCGTCGCCGACGCTCTTGCGGGTGCGGACGAGGCCGAGGGACTGCTCGCCGTCGAGGGTGTGGGTGCCGGGGGCGAGGTCGAGGTGGCTCTTGGAGTCCTGGATCGGCTGGGTGGTGGTGATCTCCACGCCGCCGAGTTCGTCGATGAGCTTCTTGAAGCCGGTGAAGTCGACCTCGATGTAGTGGTCCATGCGGATGCCGGACATCGCCTCGACGGTCTTGACGGCGCAGGCCGGGCCGCCGACCTCGTACGCCGTGTTGAACATCGCGCGCTGCTCGCCGGGGACGGAGGTGCCCTTCCCGTCGGTGCACCGCGGCCGGTCGATGAGGGTGTCGCGGGGGATGGAGACCACGCTGGCCTTCTTGTGGCCCTCGTAGACGTGGACGACCATCGCGGTGTCGGAGCGGGCGCCGCCCTCGTCCTCGCCGTACGCGGCGTTGGCGCCGGAGCGGGAGTCGGAGCCGAGGACGAGGATGTCCAGCGAGCCGTTGTCGACGTCGTCGGGGCGCTCGGTGCCGAGCTGGGCGTTGATGTCGACGCCCTTGATGTTGCCGTCGAGCTTGACGTACACGTACCCCAGACCGGCCCCGCCCAGGACGAGGACCGCGGCGGCCCCCGACAGGAGGATCGCCAGGCGGCGCCGGCCCTTGGCGGGCGGCTTGCGGCGGCGGCCGCTTCCCGCGCCTGGGGGTCCCCCCACGCCCCCGGGGCGTCGGGGGCGTATTCGGCCGGTGTTGTTCTGCTCGGTCATCGTCTTCCCTCAGGCCCTCGGTTCACCATGTGTGACGGCGAAGCACCCAAAAGGGTTGCATACGGACCTGTGAGGTTTCGGGGCACAACGCACCGCGCCCACCGTGCGGGGCACGGTGGGCGCAGTGGTTTGTGCAGGTCACGACGAGGTTACGAGACCGAGGCCCCGCTCCTGTCGCGCGACCGACGCGTGACGCAGGTCACACGTCAGTCGTCGTTCTTGCCGCCAGGCGTCGTCTTCTGGATCTGGAGCAGGAACTCGCCGTTCGACTTCGTCTGCTTCATCTTGTCGAGGAGCAGCTCGATCGCCTGCTGCTGGTCGAGCGCGTGCAGCACGCGACGCAGCTTCCAGGTGACGGCGAGCTCGTCGGCGCCGAGCAGGATCTCTTCCTTACGGGTGCCGGACGCGTCGACGTCCACCGCCGGGAAGATGCGCTTGTCGGCGAGCTTCCGGTCGAGCTTGAGCTCCATGTTGCCGGTGCCCTTGAACTCCTCGAAGATCACCTCGTCCATGCGCGAACCGGTGTCGACGAGCGCGGTCGCGAGGATGGTCAGCGAGCCGCCGTCCTCGATGTTGCGCGCGGCACCGAAGAAGCGCTTCGGCGGGTAGAGCGCGGTCGAGTCGACACCACCGGACAGGATGCGGCCGGAGGCCGGCGCCGCGAGGTTGTACGCGCGGCCCAGGCGGGTGATCGAGTCGAGCAGGACGACGACGTCGTGACCCAGCTCCACGAGACGCTTGGCGCGCTCGATGGCCAGCTCGGCGACGGTCGTGTGGTCCTCGGCCGGACGGTCGAAGGTCGAGGAGATGACCTCGCCCTTGACCGACCGCTGCATGTCGGTGACCTCTTCCGGACGCTCGTCGACCAGGACGACCATCAGGTGGCACTCGGGGTTGTTGTGCGTGATCGCGTTGGCGATCGCCTGCATGATCATGGTCTTGCCGGTCTTCGGCGGGGCCACGATCAGACCGCGCTGGCCCTTACCGATCGGCGACACGAGGTCGATGATGCGGGTGGTCAGGACGCCCGGGTCCGTCTCCAGACGGAGGCGGTCCTGCGGGTACAGCGGGGTGAGCTTGTTGAACTCCGGGCGGCCGCGGCCGGAGTCGGCGGCCATGCCGTTCGCGGAGTCCAGGCGGACCAGCGCGTTGAACTTCTCGCGGCGCTCGCCGTCCTTCGGCTGACGCACGGCACCGGTGACGTGGTCACCCTTGCGCAGGCCGTTCTTGCGGACCTGGGCGAGGGAGACGTACACGTCGTTCGGGCCGGGCAGGTAGCCGGAGGTCCGGATGAACGCGTAGTTGTCGAGGATGTCCAGGATGCCCGCGACGGGGATCAGGACGTCGTCGTCGGAGACCTGCGGCTCGCCGGCCTGGAAGTCGTCACGGCCACGACGGCCACGACGGTCGCGGTAGCGACCGCGACGGCCGCGACGGCCGCCCGCCTCGTCGTCGTAGTCGTCCTGCGGGCCGGCCTGCTGGCCACCCTGCTGACCCTGGCTCTGGCCCTGACCCTGGCCCTGCTGGCCCTGACCCTGGCCGCCCTGGCGCTGACGCTGGCCGCCCTGGCCACCGCCCTGCTGCTCGTCGCCCTTGCCGCGGTCGCGCTGACGGTCACGGCGGTCACGGCGCTCGCCGCGCTCCCCGCGCTCGCCACGGTCACGGCGGCCACGACCCTCGGCGCCGTCGACGGCACCCTCGGCCTTGGCGTCGGCCTGCGCGTCGGTCTTGACCTCGGTACGGGTCTCGGCACGGGCCTCGGTCTTGACGACCTGCGCGGCCTCGGCCTTGGCCTCGCCCTCCGGCGAACCGGCGGGGGCGGTGGCGCGACGACGACGGCGCTCACCGGCCGGCTGGTCCTCGGAGGCGGGCTGACCCGGGATGTCGATCTGCTGCTGGGCGACGGCCTTCTCGGCCTTCTCCGCCTGCGGCGCGGCGGCCTCGGCCGCGGTCTCGCCCGTACGGGTCTTGGAGGTGGCGCGGCGCTTCGGCTTGGTCTCAGCGGCCTCGGCGGTCTTGGCGGGGGCGGCGGAACCGCCTCCGGCCTGCGCCTCCTTGATGACCTCGATCAGCTGGCTCTTGCGCATGCGCGCAGTGCCCCTGATGCCGAGGCCGGACGCGACCTGCTGCAGCTCGGCCAGGACCATGCCGTCGAGGCCGGTGCCGGAGCGGCGGCGCCGTGCGGTGCCGCCGGAGGCAGCACCTGCGGCGGGCGCGGCGGTGTCGACACTGTTGTCGGCAGTCACGCCCATCAGATCGGTGGTGTCGCTCACGAAGGGTCCTTCCCTGGAGCGGACGTCGGCCATCTGGCTCGGCGACCGGTTGTGCTGTCCGGCAGCGGTCCCGTGTTGGGTGGACCGTGTCCGGGGCGGTGGTCCCGCCGGGTACGGCGGAGAGAGAAACGTGCTGGGGTCCGGCCCGAGCGCCCCCTGCTCGGCCCTCACTGCAGAAGAGCGAGGGGTGTCGTGCCGGTTCCGGAGCGTGCTCGAAACTGCTCAGGCAGGCTGCTCAGGCAGTTGGGGAGGCTCCCGGAAGAATCGGTGGTCCCTGATGGGGACACTCAGCACCGCGCCACAAAGGCGCCGGGTGCTGACTTGAGGTTAACACTACCGGCTCCAACAAACATTCCCCCTCTCCCTCACCGGCAATCTCTTGTCCGGAGCAGTGCGGGGGCGCTGCCCGGCGCCCCCGCCGCCGCGCCCCTAGGGCGCCAGCGGCAGCACGCTCGCTCCGGACGCGTCGAGGTCGAGCCGGTTCGCGGCCCAGCCCTCGCCCGCCAGTCGGGCGACCTTGTCGGCCGTCCCGTGTTCGGCCAGCGCGAGGACCGTGGGGCCCGCGCCGGAGATGACCGCGGGGACGCCGTCCGCGCGCAGTCGGTTCACAAGCGCGATGCTCTCCGGCATCGCGGGGGCCCGGTACTCCTGGTGCAGCCGGTCCTCGGTGGCCGAGAGCAGCAGCTCGGGGCGTCGGGTCAGGGCCTCGACGAGGAGCGCGGCGCGCCCGGCGTTGGCCGCGGCGTCCACGTGCGGGACGGTGCGCGGCAGGAGTCCGCGGGCGGTCTCGGTCAGTACGGGCTTTCCGGGGACGAAAACCACCGGAACGATGGAATCCGAGGGATCCATCCTGATCGCCCGCGCGGCGCCGGACTCGGTCCAGGCGAGCGTGAAGCCGCCGAGCAGACAGGCGGCGACGTTGTCGGGGTGCCCCTCGATCTCGGTGGCGAGTTCGAGCAGGGCCGCCTCGTCGAGCTTCGCGTCCCCGCCTATGGTCACGGCGCGGGCGGCGACGATGCCGGCGCAGATGGCGGCGGAGGAGGAGCCGAGGCCGCGGCCGTGCGGGATGCGGTTGGCGCAGACGACCTCAAGGCCGCGCGGCTGCCCGCCGAGCAGGTCGAAGGCCGTGCGCAGGGAACGTACGAGCAGGTGGCTCTCGTCGCGCGGGAGGGTCTCCGCGCCCTCGCCGGCGATGTCGACGTGCAGCCCCGAGTCGGCTACCCGGACGACGACGTCGTCGTAGAGGCCCAGCGACAGGCCGAAGGCATCGAAGCCCGGGCCGAGATTGGCGCTGGTGGCGGGGACGCGCACCCGTACGACGGCGGCGCGGAACGCTGGACCGGCCATCGCTCGATGACTCTCCTTGATTGCGACAACGGGTGGTTCACACAACAGGCTTGGCTTGAGAGGTACTCGGGGACCCGGGGGCCGTTTCGGCCACGGAGGCGACAACGGCAACAACACCGCGCATATGCGTCGGGGCGGGTTCGGTACAGCCTATCGAAGGAAGGTTCTGTGGCGACATAGGGCGCACAGGAGGCGCACGATGCGTGTCGCGAGCCAACCTGTGCGCCTATGTACGTTCCTGATCGGGTTTCGATCAGTGCTTCACCCCGCACGAAGCGCGGGGTGAAGCGGTGGGATCAGGCCAGACCCAGACGCTCGGCGGCGGCCGCGGCATCGACGGGAACGGTGACCGGCTGCGGCGCGCCGGCGACGGCCCAGTCGGGGTCCTTCAGGCCGTTGCCCGTGACGGTGCAGACGATCGTCTGGCCGGGGTCGACCTTGCCCTGCTCGGCGGCCTTCAGCAGACCGGCGACAGAGGCGGCCGAGGCGGGCTCGACGAACACGCCCTCCTGGGCCGCCAACAGGCGGTAGGCGCGCAGGATCTCACGGTCCGTCACCTCGTCGATGAAGCCGCCCGACTCGTCGCGCGCGGCGATCGCGTAGTCCCACGAGGCCGGGTTGCCGATGCGGATCGCGGTGGCGATCGTCGACGGGTCCTTGACGACCTCGCCGCGCACGAGCGGCGCGGAACCGGAGGCCTGGAAGCCCCACATGCGCGGCCGGCGCGTGGACATCGCGTCGGCGGCGTACTCGGTGTAGCCCTTCCAGTACGCCGTGATGTTGCCGGCGTTGCCGACGGGCAGCACGTGGATGTCGGGGGCGTCGCCCAGCATGTCCACGATCTCGAACGCCGCGGTCTTCTGGCCCTCGATGCGCACCGGGTTGACCGAATTGACCAGCGCCACCGGGTAGTTCTCGGAGAGGCTGCGGGCCAGCGTCAGGCAGTCGTCGAAGTTGCCGTCGACCTGGAGGATCTTCGCGCCGTGGATGAGCGCCTGGCCCATCTTGCCGAGGGCGATCTTGCCCTGCGGCACGAGGACGGCCGACACCATGCCGGCGCGTACCGCGTAGGCCGCGGCCGAGGCGGAGGTGTTGCCGGTGGACGCGCAGATGACGGCCTGCGCGCCCTCCTCCTTGGCCTTGGTGATGGCCATGGTCATGCCGCGGTCCTTGAAGGAGCCGGTGGGGTTGGCGCCCTCGACCTTGAGGTGCACCTCGCAGCCCGTGCGCTCGGAGAGGACCTGAGCGGGGACGAGCGGCGTGCCGCCCTCACGGAGCGTGACGACCGGCGTCGTGTCCGTGACCGGAAGGCGGTCCCGGTACTCCTCGATGATGCCGCGCCACTGGTGGGTGCCCTTGCTGGTCATGGGTCCTTTACTCCCCTTCAACACGCATGATGCTGGCGACACCGCGCACGGTGTCGAGCTTGCGCAGCGCCTCGACGGTCCCGGAGAGGGCGGCGTCGGGCGCGCGGTGGGTGACGACGACGAGAGAGGCCTCGCCGTCCTTGCCCTGCTGGCGCACCGTATCGATGGATACGCCGTGCTCGGCGAAGACCGTCGCGACCTGGGCGAGGACGCCCGGCTTGTCGGCCACGTCGAGGCTGATGTGGTACCGCGTCACCACGTCGCCCATGGGGCTCACGGGCAGCTGGGTGTACGCGGACTCGCCGGGGCCGTTGGCCTCGTTGAGCTTGTTGCGGCACACGGCGACGAGGTCGCCGAGGACGGCCGAGGCCGTCGGGGCGCCGCCGGCGCCGGGGCCGTAGAACATGAGCTGCCCGGCGGCGTCGGCCTCGACGAAGACCGCGTTGTACGCCTCGCGGACGGAGGCCAGCGGGTGGCTCAGCGGGATCATCGCGGGGTGCACGCGCGCGGTGACGGACTCGCCGTCGGCGGCCCGCTCGCAGATCGCGAGCAGCTTGATGGTGCAGCCCATCTGCTTCGCCGAGGCGAAGTCGGCGGCGGTGACCTCGGTCATGCCCTCGCGGTAGACGTCGTCGAGGCGCACGCGCGTGTGGAAGGCGATCCCGGCGAGGATGGCGGCCTTGGCGGCGGCGTCGAAGCCCTCGACGTCGGCGGTCGGGTCGGCCTCGGCGTACCCGAGGGCGGTGGCCTCGTCGAGCGCCTCGGAGTAGCCGGCGCCGGACGTGTCCATCTTGTCGAGGATGAAGTTCGTCGTGCCGTTGACGATGCCCATGACGCGGTTGATCTTGTCGCCGGCGAGGGACTCGCGCAGCGGCCGGATCAGCGGGATGGCACCGGCGACGGCGGCCTCGTAGTAGAGGTCCTGCCCGTGCTGCTGGGCGGCGGCGTAGAGCGTCGCGCCGTCCTGGGCGAGGAGCGCCTTGTTCGCGGAGACGACGGAGGCGCCGTGCTCGAAGGCGGTGGTGATGAGGGTGCGGGCCGGCTCGATCCCGCCGATGACCTCGACGACGACGTCGATGTCGCCCCGTTTGACGAGGGCGGTCGCGTCGGTGGTGATCAGCTCGGCCGGGATGCCCCCGCGGACCTTGTCCGGGCGGCGGACGGCCACGCCGGCGAGCTCGACCGGGGCGCCGATGCGCGCGGCGAGGTCGTCGGCGTGCGTCGTCATGATGCGCGCCACCTCTGAGCCGACCACTCCACAGCCCAGCAGCGCCACCTTCAGCGGACGCGTACGCATCATCCGACCTCTTTCTCGTACTTCTGCTTCGTATCTCTACGTTCGTATTTCTACGGTGGAACCAGTCTCACTCACCGGACGGGGGATTCCGCCCCCTGTCCGGATCCTGAGACATCTATTTCATCACTCGGCTATCACTCGACTATTTCATCACCCGACGTCGAGGCGCAGGAGATCTTCCTCCGTCTCGCGCCGGACGATCACCCGCGCCTCACCGTCCCGGACGGCGACGACGGGCGGCCGGAGGGCGTGGTTGTAGTTGCTGGCCATGGACCGGCAGTACGCGCCGGTGGCGGGCACGGCGAGGAGGTCGCCGGGCGCCAGGTCCGAGGGCAGGAAGGCGTCCCGTACGACGATGTCACCGCTCTCGCAGTGCTTGCCGACGACGCGGGTGAGCATCGGCTCGGCCTCGCTGGTCCGCGAGACGAGGCTGACGCTGTACTCGGCGTCGTACAGGGCGGTGCGGATGTTGTCCGACATGCCGCCGTCGACGCTCACGTACGTCCGCAGCCCTTCGAGGGGCTTGATGGTGCCGACCCGGTAGAGCGTGAAGGCGGTGGGCCCGACGATGGCGCGCCCGGGCTCGACGGAGATCCGCGGCGTGGCGAGCCCTGCGGACTCGCACTCCCGCGTCACGATCTCGCTGAGCGCCTTGGCGATCTCGTGCGGCTCGCGCGGGTCGTCCTCGGAGGTGTACGCGATGCCGAGGCCGCCGCCGAGGTCGATCTCGGGCAGCTCGACCCCGTGCTCGTCCCGCACCTCGGCGAGCAGCTGCACGACACGGCGCGCCGACACCTCGAAGCCGGCCATGTCGAAGATCTGCGACCCGATGTGCGAGTGGATGCCGATGAGCTCGAGCCCGTCGAGCTTCAGCGCCCGGCGCACGGCCTCCGCGGCCTGCCCGCCGGCGAGCGCGATGCCGAACTTCTGGTCCTCGTGGGCGGTGGCGATGAACTCGTGCGTGTGGGCCTCGACGCCGACGGTGACCCGGATCTGCACCCGCTGCCGCTTGCCGAGCGACTGCGCGATGTGCGCGACCCGGACGATCTCCTGGAAGGAGTCGAGGACGATGCGCCCGACGCCGGCCTCGACGGCCGTACGGATCTCGTCCTCGCTCTTGTTGTTGCCGTGGAAGGCGATGCGCTCGGCCGGCATACCGGCCGACAGCGCGGTCGTCAGCTCTCCCCCGGAACACACGTCGAGGTTGAGCCCCTCCTCCTTGAGCCACCGGACGATGGCCCGGGAGAGGAACGCCTTCCCGGCGTAGAACACGTCGGCGTCCTTACCGAAGGCCTCGGCCCAGGCGCGGCAGCGGGCGCGGAAGTCGGTCTCGTCGAGGAAGTAGGCGGGGGTGCCGAACTCCTCGGCGAGCGCGTCGACGGCGATCCCGCCGACGGTGACGACCCCCCGCTCGTCCCTCGCGACCGTCCGGGCCCACACCTTCGGGTCGAGGACGTTGAGGTCGGCGGGAGGCGCGGAGTAGTGCCCCTCGGTGAGGACGTCTGCGTGGCGGGGGCCTGCGGGGTGGGCGGAACGGCTCATGTCTGCTCTTCTGCTCTTTCAGATCCGGTCGGGTGCGCTGATGCCGAGCACGGAGAGGCCACCGGCGAGCACCGTCCCGGCGGCTTCGGCGAGCGCCAGCCGGGAGCGATGGGCGGCCGAGGGTTTCTCGTCGCCGAGCGGCAGGACGGTGTGCTGGAACGCGAGCAGCGCGTCGGCGATGGCTTCCAGGTGCCGGGCGACCCGATCGGGGGCGCGGTGGCGGGCGGCGGCGAGGAGGACGACGGGGTGGTCGCCGAGAACGCCGAGGAGTTCGGGTGCGTCGACGGGCGTCTCGCACGAGGGACCGACACCAAGCTGCTCACCATTGACGAGCAGCCGCTGGACACGGGAGTACGCGTACCGCACCCGGAAGAGAGAGTTGCGCTCGTGCTGCGCGAGGAGGGGCGCTCCGTCGAGGGGCCGATCGTGCGGGGCGGCCCGCAGCAGGGCCCACCGAGCGGCCTCCCGCCCGAGCCGCTCCTCTTCATAGCCCCCGGGAAACACGTACACCCGCTCGCCGTCACGCCCCCCGACCCCGGCATCACACCCCTGGGAACGCAGCAACCGGACAAGGGTCTCGGCCACCACAACGCCCCGCGACTCTGTCACCTCGGCGAAGCGGACGGTGGTGCCGGCGAGGGCGGTGCCGTGCCCGTACGAGGAGCCGGCGGCGAGGATCGTACGGACGAGGTCACTCCCGGCGTCACTCCGGAGGGTGAAGTTCAGGAAGCCGGGCCCGGTGATCTCGACACCGCGGATCCCGGGTGCGTCACGGAGGCGTTCCTCGATGATGGCGGCAACGTCACGCGCACTGCGCCCGGCGGACCGCGCAAGAGTCAGGGCGACGTTACTGGCGTACTCCCCGGAACCACCGGGCCGGGCCCGCTCGACCTTGACCCGCGGGGGCACCTCGACCCGCAGCGCACCGTCGTCGACCGCACGGCGCACGGCGTGCAGCACGGTGAGGGAGAGGTCCGCGGGGGTCACGGGGCAAGCCTAGGGGAGGAGGGGGGTGCGAACGCGAACCGGTTTCGCCATGCGGGCACCGGGCCTCGCCCACTGACTCCTCAGATCACTAGTCGACTACTCGTCGACCCACCCTTCAACCCACTCGTCGACCCAGCCTTCGACCCACTCGTCGACCCACTCGTCGACTCGCTCCTCGGATCAATCCTCGGGTCACTCCTCAGAGGGCGCCGGGCGCACTCCCGGCGCGCCGGGATCCCTCCCGGCTGTCCTGCCGCCCCTCCCCTGCGGGCGGCTCCTCTCCCCCGTCCTGCCCGGTGGCCTCCCGGCGCTCCCGACGCTCGTGGTGCATCAACTGACGCACGACACGGACGAGCTCGGAGGGCTCGAAAGGCTTGGCAAGAAAGGCGTCGACACCGGACCCGCTACCGGACCCGACCCCACCGGCCACCTCGTGCTCGCCGCAGGCACTGATGATCGCCACCGGCAGATGTCTGGTCCGAGGATCGGCACGCAGCCGCTCGGCCGTCTTGATCCCGTCCAAGCGGGGCATGACGACATCCAGGGTGACGACATCAGGACAGACCTGATGTACGACATCCAGACACTCGGCACCATCGGCCGCGGTCACGACCTCGAACCCCTCGAGTTCGAGATTGACCCTGATCAACTGCCGGATCACCTTGTTGTCGTCGACAACGAGCACCCGACCGGACACGCCTGACACACGAATGAGAGTAGGACGCCCCGAGGGGCTGCGTCCGGGTTTTGCCCACTTCCGACCCGTGCGAGGGACCCAGCCCCTGGTGACACCACGGAAATACCTGTTCACAGGCACGCCCAACGAGCTGGTAGGGTTCTACCCGTCGCCGCCGAACGCGGCGGACGCCCCCGTAGCTCAGGGGATAGAGCAACGGCCTCCGGAGCCGTGTGCGCAGGTTCGAATCCTGCCGGGGGCACTTCGCAGGAAGTGCCACACAGACCCCGTCAACAGCGGAAACGCTGAGGACGGGGTCTTGTTGTATGTGCAGGCGTGCGTCGGGGTGAGCGGCCGTAGGGCAGAGCGGGATGCCAGGCGGGGGAACCCTGGGTCCCACCTTGGGCCGGGATTCCGGGTCGTTAGTGGGCCGCGCGAGGAGGCTCAGGGGTGACCGGGAGTGACCAACATTGACGGGTCGGCTACTGGGGTGACTCGGGAACGCTCGGGTCAGAGGCCCCCGCCTACGGGCCGCTGCTGAGTGGTGGCGGTCAGGCAAGACGAGGTGCTTCTTGACGTGGCGGCGGATGAAGTTGTTCGTGATGGTGCCAGATGAGGTATCGGTCCTCTTGGCGCAGTTCCGCGGAGCCCCATTCGATGCGCATGACACCCTGAGCCATGGAGCAGGCGTAGGCGACGAGGACGAGCTTGACGTTCGCCGACAACAAGGCGAGGTCAGGGTGCGGTTCTTGCTCGTTCAACTCGTCGAGGCCCAGGTCGAAGGCTTGTTGCATGGGTTCAGGGCCGTGCCGGCGTATCAGGTCGGCACGGAAGCCCGTGGCCCGTCGTAGTCGTGCTGCCGTGACGGGTACGTCCTTCTTCGCGTAGCGCAACGGATAGATCACGTAGTCACCCAGGACCACGAGGGTTCGTCCTTGTAAGCGCATCGGGGCGGCGGCCGGAAGCGAGGCGAGGCCGACTTCCAGTTCTTCGTACTGAGCGGCGTACAGGCCGTGTCCGTAGGCCTCTAACGTCTGCGTCTGCACTCCCTCGTGGCCGCTACGCGCTCGCTCGTGGGCACGAACGAGGCCGGCAGGGATCAGGTCGGTCAACTGCCTTGCGGCGTCGCCGAAGGTCTTCTCAGCCCAGTTCGTCACGGTCCCCACGGCCTACCGCCCTTCCCCCTTGTGGCACCTGGGTGCCGAGCAGCATTCAACGGAACCGTGCAGCGTGAGGGTCAGCAGCGCAAGTGTGCATCCGTCGCACGATGGGGGGCGCACGGTGCGACGGAGCCGCGCTCCCGTCCATCGTGGACACGGTGAGGGCGGGGTCTTGTGCTTGCGCGGGCTTGTGCGGCTGTTCCTGGAGGCCGGTGCGCCGGTCTCCAGGAAAGGGAGGCGTCGTTCAGGCAGGCGCGCCTGGAGGTGTGTGCTCCGTTGTGTCCTTGCCGCAGAGCGCTCGGTGGTAGCGAAGGTGCGCTTCGCTAATGTGGTGGGTGGGATGCAGGCGGAGGCGGCCGGTGGTGCTGTCGTCCGCGGTCGAGCGAACGGCGCCCTGTTCGTCGATGTAGATCGCCAGCGTGTCGAACTGAACGTGGTGATTCGGGCACAGGACGATCAGGTTGGGCTGTTCGTCGGGGCCGTTGTGCGGTCGGCCCAGACCGCGGACGTGCGCGGCCTCGCTGTACGTACCGAAGCGGGTCTTCAGCTGTAGGTCGCAGATCTGGCAGCGGTCGCCGTGCAGGCGCTTCACTCTGGCCGTCAGTGCGGTATCGCGCACGACACGGGAGGAAGCAACCGTGCGGCGGGCTGCGGGGCCCGTTTCCCTCACGTCGCCCTCTGCAGCGTCCTCGATGCCGCTCGCGCTTTCGTGGCCGGCCAACCCCAGTCGCTCCATGAGGGCATGCTGGTCGACGTCGGCCAGGTACGTCTCCCTCAGGACGGCCACCGCCTGGGACCGCACATAGGGGTCCCCCAGCAGTCGTCCGGCCTGTTCGGACATTCCCCCTTCGGGATTGAGCCTGTCGAGCGTGCCGGCGTGGGTCACGGCAGCTCGATCGTGTGGGAGACCGTGGACATCCCACAGTCGGCTCGTCTGCAGGTGCCAGAACGGGTACTCGGGCGTGACGGAAGAGTCGGGAAGGCCGAACTCGGCCATCAGTCCGCCCACCTCGTCGCGGAACTCTCGCCAAGGCGCACGGTACGGCTTGCCCGTCGCCACCCGGGAGATGCCCCACAGCAGAGCCAGTGGCTTGTGCCTGGCCTGACGCCCGGCTCTCGTATGGACCCTGAGGTTCCTCAACCTCTCCATGAGGTTGCCGACCGTGAGCTCGGCGGACGACTCGACCGGGCCGATCGACCGGCGTCGAACGTCGGGCAGGGCAGCCCGTCCACTCTCCACCCATCGACGCCAGGCACGGGGAGCGAGCTCGAGCGCCTCTGCGGCCGACAGGTCAGGGTTGCCCCGGGCTTCGATCCATGACCATTCGACCCGATCGCCCTCTTCGCTCAGGTCCAAGACGGAGAGGTCGTAACGGTAGTTGGGAAACGCGCCGTCGTCCGACTGCTGCTCGATCTGCTCGGCGGAGTCGACGACCGCCACACCACAGAACTCGACGTACCCCTTGGGGGTCTTGTTCCGGGAGACCGCGGCGAACACCAACAGCGGTGCGGCCAGTGCGCGTTGCTCTGCCGTGCGCCCTTGGTGTTCTGCCAGCGTCTCCAGCAGTACGGCATTGCCCTGGGTGGTTCCCACCGGCACGGTGTGATCGGCCCTGTGGTCTCCGAAGTAGCGAATGCGACCGTTGGCCAGGTCGAACACGTCGCGCCAGGGAGTTTCGGCCGTGCCGGCCTTCCACGGGCTGGAACGGATCAGGATGCACGGGCGGCGGCGCCCGTCGGGTGCCGCGATCCTGGCAGTCGGGTTGATGCCCTTGCTGAGCTGGATCTGAGGGAGAACCTCGGAGGCTGTCGCGTGATGAATGTTCGGGTACCCGTCGATGTGCGTCACCGCGGGGTCCCTGTTCCGAGCAGATCGAAACACTTCACCGACACGCAAGTGGCTTCCCACCGGGCCTCCCCCATAACGCCGCTCCCCGGCACCGATGGTGCCAGGTCGGCGGAGGCACCGCCCATCCGGGTGGCAACGCACAGACCCCGCCTGCGGCATGAGCGCCGTGACGGGGTCCTCCGTGCGTGCAGGTACGGCGTTACTTCACGTTGATCGCCGTCCAGGCCTTGGCGACCGCCGTGTACTCCGGGCTGTTCGCGCCGTAGAGGTCGGTGGCTGCCGAGAGGGTGGCCGTGCGGGCGCCGGCGTAGTTCGTGGAGGAGGTCATGTAGGTGGAGAGGGCCTTGTACCAGATCTTGTAGGCCTTGGTGCGGCCGATGCCCGTGAGGGTGGAGTTGTCGTAGGTGGGGGAGTTGTAGGTGACGCCGTTGATCGCCTTCGTGCCGCTGCCTTCGGAGAGCAGGTAGAAGAAGTGGTTCGCCGGGCCCGAGGAGTAGTGGACGTCGAGGCGGCCGACGGAGCTGGACCAGTAGTCGGCGGAGTTGCCGTCCCTGCTGGGCTTGTCCATGTAGCGGAGCGGGGTGCCGTTGCCGCGGATGTCGATCTTCTCGCCGATGAGGTAGTCGCCGACGTCGGTGGCGTTGCCCGCGTAGAACTCGACCGAGGTGCCCAGGATGTCGGAGGTGGCTTCGTTGAGGCCGCCCGACTCCTTGCTGTAGCGGAGGCCCGCGGTGGAGGCGGTGAGGCCGTGGGACATCTCGTGGCCCGCGACGTCGAGGGACGTGAGCGGCTTGAGGTTGTTCGTGCCGTCGCCGTACGTCATGCAGAAGCAGGAGTCCGACCAGAAGGCGTTGACGTACGCGTTGCCGTAGTGGACCCGGGAGTAGGCGGCGACGCCGTCGCCGCGGATGCCGTTGCGGCCCAGTTCGTTCTTGTAGAAGTCCCAGGTGACGGCCGCGCCGTAGTGGGCGTCCGCGGCCGCGGTCTCCCGGTTCGTCGCCAGGCCGTTGCCCCAGGTGTCCGTGCTGTTGGTGAAGAGGGAGCCCGTGCCGTTGGTCCCGCCGTTCAGGTCGTACGTCTTGTGGCCGCCTCGCGTCGTGTCCGTGAGGGTGTAGCCGGGCGCCGTGCCGAGCGTGACCTGGCCGCTGTACTGGGTGTTGCCGACGCCCGTCTCGATCGCCTCGTACGAGTGGAGCTCCTTGCCCGTGGTCGCGTCCGTGATCACGTGGCGCTCGCTCGGCGTACCGTCCCGCTGGGTACCCGTGACGACCGTCTCCCAGGCCAGCGCCGGCTTGCCCGTGGCCGCCCAGATCACCTTGCGGGCCGTGCTCCGCGCCGTCGCCGCCGGGGCCTCGGCCTCCGTCGTCGGGACCGATATCCGGGCGCCGGTCGCCTTCGTGGTCGCGCGGGCGCCGTCCTTCTTCTGGTGCACCACCAGGTCGCCGCCCAGGACCGGCAGGCCTTCGTACGTGCGCTCGTAGCGGGTGTGGACCGTGCCGTCCGCGTCCTTGACGACGTCGCGGACGACCAGCTTCTCGCGGTCGGCGAGGCCGATCGCCTTGGCGGTGGCGGCGGCTCCCGCCTGCGCCTCCTGGACGGCCGCCGCGCGCTGCGGGCCCGTGAGGACGAGCGCGGTCGCGCCCGCCTCGCGCTGGGCGTCGGCGCTGGCCGATCCGGTCTGGATTCCGACGACGAGCATGGCCGCCGAGGCGATGAGGGCGGTCGAGAGGGCGGTACGGCGGTGCGAGGACTGCTGGCGGATCACGCGGGCTCCTTCGCTGAAGCACGTGGGGGTTGTGGGGGGGGTGGCGATGGTGGCGCGGCTGTGAGCGTGCCAGCGAAGGTGATTGTTTGGCAGGTCTGCGACAAGAATTTGACCATCTGTTGTCCGAAGGTCGGTCACTCCTGTCCGGTGTGCGGGGAGTTATCCGCGCAACGCCGAGGCCCCCGGTTCAATACCGGGGGCCTCTGGGGTGGGCTCTGTGGGTGCCTTGTTCGTCGTTCAGGCTGGGCGTTTGCGCGTCGCCTTCTTCGCCGGGGCCTTCTTCGCCGTTGCCTTCTTCGCCGTCGTCTTCCTTGCCGCCGTCTTCTTTGCCGTCGTCTTCTGTGCCGCCGTCTTCTTTGCCGCCCTCGGCTTCAGTTCCGTCACCTCCGCGTCCTCCCCCCGCGCCTCCTTCGCCGCCCGCACGCTGTTCTCCAGGGCCGCCATCAGGTCGATGACCTGGCCTCCGCCCTCCTCGCCCGGCGTCGGAGGCGCCACCGCCTCGCCGCCCTCCGCCTTGGCCGCGATCATCTGCTCCACCGCCGTGCGGTAGTCGTCGTGCAGCGTGTCCAGGTCGACCTCGCCGAGCGTGGCCATCAGGGCGTCCGCCAGGTCGAGTTCCGCCTCCCTGACCGTCACCGGCGTCTCCGGGGCCACGCCCTCCGGCGCCCTGATCTCGTCCGGCCAGAGCAGGCCGTGCATCGCGATCACGTCGTCCACGACCCGCAGCATGCCGAGCCGTTCCCGTCCCCGTAGCGCGAACTTCGCCACCGCCACCTTGTCGCTGCGCTTGAGGGCTTCGCGGAGCAGGGTGTACGGCTTCGCGGCGGGCACGCCGTTCGCCGAGAGGTAGTACGCCGCCTCCATCTGGAGCGGGTCGATCTCCCCCGCCGGCACGAAGGCCACGATCTCGATCGTCTTCGCCGTCGGGAGCGGCAGCGCGGCCAGGTCCTCGTCGGTGATCGGGATCATGGTCCCGTCGGCCTCCTCGTACGCCTTGCCGATATCCGCCGCGGCGACCTCCTGGCCGTCGAGCTCGCACACCTTCTTGTAGCGGACCCGGCCGCCGTCCTCGGTGTGGATCTGGCGGAACGATACGGACCGGCTCTCGGTGGCGTTCACCAGCTTGATCGGGATGCTGACCAGCCCGAAGGAAATGGCGCCGTTCCAGATAGATCGCACGTTTTCGTTCTCTTTCGCGCAGATATTTCCGGTACACGTGGGATTCTCATCGTATGACGCCCATCACAGAGGTGGAGGGGCGGCGCCTGGCGCTCAGCAACCTGGACAAGGTGCTCCACCCGCTCACCGGCACGACGAAGGGCGAGGTGCTCCACTACTACGCCACCGTCGGGGCCGCGATCCTGCCGCATCTGCGCGATCGGCCCGTCTCCTTCCTGCGCTATCCGGACGGCCCCGACGGGCAGCTCTTCTTCACCAAGAACCCTCCGCCCGGCACACCCTCCTGGGTGAACACCACCCCCGTCCCCCGCTCCGAGGACCCCCGGGCCCGGCAGGTCGTGATCCAGGACCTGCCCTCCCTCATGTGGGCCGCGAACCTCGTCGTCGAGTTCCACACGCCCCAGTGGCGCACCTCCTCCCCCGCCGTAGCCGACCGGCTCGTGTTCGACCTCGACCCCGGGCCGCCCGCGACCGTCGTCGACTGCTGCCGGGTCGCCCTCCACCTGCGCGAGCGGCTCGCCGCGGACGGCCTGGAGGCCTTCGCCAAGACCTCCGGCGCCAAGGGGCTGCACCTGCTGGTCCCGGTCGTGCCGACGCCCTCCGAGCTGGTCTCGGCGTACGCGAAGCAGCTCGCCGTCGAGGCGGAGGCCGCCCTCCCCCGGCTCGTCGTGCACCGGATGGCCCGCGCCCTGCGGCCCGGCAAGGTCTTCGTCGACCACAGCCAGAACGCCGCCGCCAAGACCACCGCCACCCCCTACACCCTGCGCGCCCGGGCCCGGCCCACCGTCTCGGCGCCCGTCACCTGGGACGAGGTGGCGGGCTGCGCCGACCCCTCCGCCGATCCGGAGGAGCTCGTTCTGACGATGGACGACATCGCGCCACGTCTGGAGCGGTACGGGGAGCTCTTGGCGCCCCTTTTCGCGCCCTCGCGCGCCGGGGGCGTGCCGTGAAGCCCGTGCGCGGGGGCGGAAGCGGGGAGGGTGGTGGGGGTCGGAGTGGGGGTGGGAGTGGGGGTGAGAGCCTGCGCGGCGGGGGGCTCGTGCTGCCTCCGCCCGTCGACGTCATGCGGCCCCGGTCCGCCGACGAGATCCCCGCCCAGGCGGAGCCGCCGCGGGAGCTCCAGTACTCCCTCAAGCTCGACGGGTTCCGCGCCCTCGCCTTCGTCCTCGACGACGGGAAGGTCGTCCTCCAGTCCCGCTCCCGCCGGGACCTCGCACCCGAGTTCCCCGAGATCACCGCCCACCTGCGCGAGCAGCTGCCGCCCGGGATCGTGCTCGACGGCGAGCTGTGCGCCTACCGCGACGGGCGGCTCAGCTTCACCGACCTGCTCCGCTCGCACGCCGACCGCGTACGGGCCGGGGTGCCCGTCTCGTACATCGCCTTCGACCTCCTCGCCGTGCCGGGGCGGGACGTGCGCGCCCTTCCCCTCCGCGACCGGTGGGAGCTGCTCGGGGCCGCCCTGCGGGAGGCGGAACCGCCCCTCCAGCGCGTCCTCGCCACCCTGGACGAGGAGACCGCCCGGGGCTGGTTCCGCGACCTGCGCGCCGCCGGTGTCGAGGGGCTCGTGGCGAAGTCGCTGAGCTCCGCCTACCGCGCCGGCGGCACCTGGGCCTGGCGCAAGATCCGGCACGCCGATACGAGCGACGGCCTGCTGCTGGGAGTGATCGGCCCGGCCGAGCGGCCCCGGGACCTGCTCGTTCGGCTCCCCGACGGCCGTACGGTCACGACCTCGCCCCGGCTCACCCCCGCACAGTCCCGCCAGGTCGGCTCCCTCGTCGCCGACCGTGCCGGCGCCCTCGCGACCGACCCGGAGCACGGGCCCGTGCGGTGGGTGGAGCCGCCCCTTCCCGTCGAGCTCCGGCAGCTCGCGGGGCGGCACGAGAACGTCGCCTTCGTCCGCATCCGGTCGGAAGGATGAGCGGAGGGACGGATCGGAGGATGCGCGGGAGGGGTGCGGGGGTGCGGTGAGGGGTGGGGGCACGGGCGGAGGTGCGGCGCGCGGGACGGCCGTGGCGAGGGTCGATCGGAGTGGATACCTAGAGCAACCGGGCAGCTCCGCCCCGTACATGGCGCAAAGAGAGCGCAACAAGGCTCCCCCGCGCGGCCGGTGTCGTCGGCACGGCGTTGTTGTCCTTCCTGTGGTGCACACTTGCTCACTGGTACAGCGCTCACGGGGAAGGCGGCCTGGCAATGCTGACGGGGATCGAGGAGGTCGACTGGGCCTCGCTGGGGCACGCCTACGGGCCCGCGGACGACGTGCCGGCGCTGCTCCGCGGACTCGCCTCCGCCGATCCCGCGGAGCGCGAGACCGCCCTCGACGGCATGTACGGCGCGGTGCACCACCAGGGCGACGTCTACGACTCGACGCTCGCCTGCATCCCCTTCCTCCTCGAACTCGTCGCCGACCCCGCCGTCCAGGACCGGGGCGGCATCGTCGAGTTGCTCACCAGCATCGGCGGGATCGAGCTGGACGACGATGAGGAACTGGACGAATTCGACCCGGACGACGAGGAGTTCATACCGGCGGCCAACTACGCGATGGCCGCGGCCGCCATCGCCGCCGGGGCCGACGTGTTCCTCGGGCTCGTCGGGGACCCCGACCCCGAGGTGCGGCTCGCCGCGCCCTGCGCGCTCGCCTCGCTGCACCCCGACCCCGCGCGCGTCCTGACCCTGCTGCGGGAGAGCCTCACCGTCGAGCGGGACACCGAGGTGCGGCTCGCCCTGGTGGCCGCGGTCGGGCGGATCGCCCTGCGCCACGCGTCGCTGCGCTCCGAGACCGTCGAGTGGCTCGACTGGCTGGCCCGCGCCGCGCAGGACCCCGGGCTGCGGCTCGCGGCCCTCGCCCAGCTGGCGCGCTGCGCGCCGGGCGAGATCCCGGACGACATCGTGCGGTGGGTGACGGAGCTCCTGGAGGAGATCAGGACCGCGGCCCACGGGGGCGGTGGGTGTACCGGCGCCGCCGGCGAGGGCGGTACGGGAACCGAGGGCGTACGGCCCGCCACGCCCACGCTCGCCGGACAGGTCAGGGAGCTCCTGGAGGAGCAGGTGGCCGGACGGCCCGCCCCCTGGACCGAGGAGCTGCTGCGGACCCTGCACTCCGCGCTCGACGACCGCGTCGACGACCGGATCGCGCTGATCCTGGCGCAGCTGCGCAGCCCCGACCGGTGGCAGCGGTCGGACGCGATCTGGCTGTGCGGCGGGTTGATCCGGGTGTGGCGCGGGCGGTACGAGGAGATCGTCCGGCTCGTCGGCGCGCAGCTCCACGATCCGGAGCCCCGGCTCCGGGAGGCCGCCACCTCCTTCCTTGAGCGGCTCTTCGAGCTCGGCGGTCCCGCCGCGGACGCGCTCACGAGCCGGCTCACGGCCGGGCCCGCGGGGCCCGGTGCCCGGCGGGACGGCTACGGCGGGCTCGTCGGGCGGTCCGGGCGGGACGGGGCGCTCCTCGCGCTGGCCCGCGCCGGGGACACCCGCGCGGTCCCGCTGCTCGCCCGCGCCCTGGAGGAGCCCGAGGTGCGGCGCGAGCTGCTGTACGCCATGGACGGCCTCGGGCCGGCCGCGGCGGGCCTCGCCCCGCTGCTGCGGCGCCGGCTCGCCGAGGTCGAGCTCGACGAGGGTCTGTTCGACCGGGCGGCGCCGCTGCTCTACGCCCTCGCGGCCGTACGGGGCGGTCAGGCGCTCCCCGAGGTGCTGCGGGTGCTGCGCGGTGCGCCGGAGCACCGGCGCGACTGGGTGCGGGAGGCGGCCCTGCGGACCCTGGCGGCCTTCGGCCCGGCGGCCCGGGAGGCCGTACCGGACCTGCGCGGGCTGCTGACCGCGGAGTCGGCCGCGGTCGCCACGATGGCGGCGCGTGCCCTGTGGGCCGCCGAGGGCGACAGGGGGGACGTGCTGCCGGCCCTGGAGCAGTGGCTGCGGCCCGGTTCCTCGGCCCCGGACTGGTGCTGCGCGGCCCTGTCCCTGGCGGCGATCGGCCCGGCGGCGGCCGGTTCGGCGACCGCCCTCCGGCCGGGGCTCGCCTCCCGTGACCTGTGGGTACGGGTCCGCAGCGCGACGGCCCTGTGGCGGGTCTCCGGCCGCGCCGACGAGGCGCTTCCGGTGCTGCTCGCGGCCTGGGAGGAGAACCGGCACGCGCGCGTGGACATCGCGGAGTGTCTGGCGGAGATGGGCCCCGCCGCGCGGGACGCCCAGCTCACGATCCTCACGGAGCTCACCCGCCGGCGCCGCCACAACGCCCGCGAGGGCGGCTCGGGCAGCCACGACATCCACCAGGACGAGAAGCTCCTGACCCTGTGCAGGGCGGCTCTGGCGAGGATGGAGCGGGGGGCGTTCTAGGTCCTGCCCGGCGGACCTGCCCGGCGGACGGGCCCGACGGACGGGCCCGACGGACGGGCCCGACGGACGGGCCGGGCAGGTCTCGGGGAGCGTCTTGTCGATCAGGGCCCTCTAAGGGGCATGAGGCGACGTCCGGGCGAGCGCCGGATCGGGCTCGTCTCCCCCGGCGTGCGGTGCCTTCGGGTCGTCGCGGACCAGGAAGACCGCGACGAAGGCGAAGACGACCATGAGGATCGTCGCCGACGAGGCCAGGAGCGCCCAGCCGCCCGACTGGGCGGTGACCGCCTCGTCGAGCCCGCCCGACGCCAGGAACGTCGACGGGTCGGTCATCCCGTGCAGCACGATCGCGGTCCAGATCGTCCCGGTCACCCGCATCGACAGGTACATGCAGGTGCCGAAGGCGAAGGTGTACACGACGGTCACGAGCACCGTGCCCAGCTCCATGCCGGACAGCAGGTTGGTGAGGTGCATGAGCGCGAACAGCACCGACGACACGACCATCACGAAGCGCTCGGGGCGTCCGGCGCCCCGGAGCATCCTCACCGTGAGGCCCCGCGTCGCGAGCTCCTCCGCCAGGCCGACGAAGACGCCGAGCAGCAGGATCAGGGCGATCCGGCCCGGATCCCAGGCGTCCCAGCCGGTGCCGCCGACGTGCCCGACGACGGCGAGCAGGACGAGGGCGGGCGCGATCCACATCCAGCGCCGGCCCCGTACGCTCTGGCGGCCGAAGACGTCCCGCAGCCAGCCGGCCGCGGCGGTGAGGCCGACCAAGGCCAGGGTGCCGATCGCGACCGGCAGGACGAGCGCGAAGAAGATGCTGCCGCCCGTCCCGAGCACGTCGTCGGTGTCGATCTCGTCCCCGGCGAAGAGGCCGATGAGCTGTCCGACGAGCAGGTAGAAAACCAGGTAGGCGACGATCACCAGGATCGCTTTCCCTGTCGTCGGACGGTCGAAGAACCGCCTCACCCAGGATGTGCGCCGTTCGCCGGTCCGGTGTGTCATGCCGTCTCCCCGCCCTCGCCGTGTCCATCTGTGTGTGCACGCTCGCGCACACAGCAGTACAGAGCGCTTGTTCCCGCATGTAACGTGCAGATAAGCGGTCGATTCGCCCAATCGAACAATAGGCCAATCGGGACGCGGGCAGTGCCACGACCCCGCCGCTCCCCGCCGAGAGGCAGGGGGAAGTTCTCTCCGCATAGGGTCCGCATAGGGTCCGCATAGGGTCGGCATCGGGCCGGCATCGGGTCGGCGGGACACCGGACCGCCGTGACGGAGGAGCAGCGCGTGAGACCGCAGGCCGCAGCCACCTTGGGAGTGGCCGGAGTCCTGTGCGCGCTCGCCGCGGTGACCGGCTGCGGCGGCGCGGAGGGCGGGCTCAAGAGCGCCGGGCCCACGCCCACCGCCGTCGGGCCCGTACGGCTCTGGCCCGAGCTGCCGCCCGCAACCGACCCGCCGATCGACTACGGCGAGTCGGACACCCAGCGCGTCCCCGGCGTGAAGGTGCCGGACAACGACGTCCACGGCGTCACCCCCGCGGCCGTCGTCCTCGCCGAGGTGCGGGCGCACCCCGACACGTACTCCGGCGCGGACGGTCTGTACGAGGAGACCGCCCGGGCGATCGAGGACTGCGCCGCGAAGCCCGCCGGGTGTCCCGTCCTGCGGCCGTACTACCGCGACCTCACCGGCAACGGGCGGGACGAGCTGATCGTCGGGATCCGGATGCCCGACCAGCAGGTCGGGGTGCGGGTCTACCTCGCCGAGAACGGCGGTCTCACCCGGATCATGTCCACCGTCGACCAGGTCATCAGCGTGGAGCTGGCCGGCCGGGACCTGATCATGCGGGTGAGTTCGGCCGGCATCCCCGGGTACGAGTACCGCACCGCCTGGTCCTGGGACGAGCAGCAGCACAGCATGCTGCCCACCCGGGACGAGATCGTGCGCGTGAAGCCGCCCGGCACCGGGGCGTCGGTCGCGCCGCCCGCGCCGAAGCTCGTGAGCCCGACGGCCACGCCCCCCGGGCCGGCGCCGGTGCCCGCGCCCGTCCCCCTGCCCGTGGAGCCGGGGCCGTGAGAGCGCCCCGGCTGCCCGCCTGGACCGCGACCCTCACCTGGAAGGCCGCGGTCTTCATCGCGGTCATGTGCTGCGCGCTCGCCGCGCTGCTCGGCATCCTCGTCCACGTCTCGGTGACCGGTCAGACCGTGCACGACGCGCGGGAGAAGGCCCTCACGCGGCTCACCGAGGTCAGCCGGCTCTACGAGGCGGGCGAGCCGCTCCCCCGGTTCTCCGGCATCGACCCGGCCGGACTCCCGGACTCGCTGCGGGCGCTCGCCGCCCGGGGCGAGCGCGGCACGATGGTCGCGAACCACGAGGGCCGGCCGACGATGTGGGCGGCGGGCCCCGCGGACGGCCGGGCGCTCGCCGTCCGGTTCGACTACACGCAGAGCGCCGAGACGATCGACGGGCTCGACCGGTCGATCCTCGGCTCCTCCGTCCTCGCGATCGGCGCGACGCTGCTCGTCGGCGCCTTCGCCGTCACCCGGGTCACGCGCCGCCTGCACCTCACGGCCCAGGTGGCCCGCCGGATCAGCGCCGGTGACCTGGACGCGCGCGTCAACGACCCCCGTACCGAGGACCCTTCCCGCCCGCAGGACGAGGTGGCGACGGTCTCCGGGGCGCTCGACACGATGGCCTCCTCGCTCCAGCGGAAGCTGCAGAGCGAGCAGCGGTTCACCGCCGATGTCGCGCACGAGCTGCGGACCCCGCTCACCGGGCTCTCGGCCGCCGCCGAACTGCTGCCGGACGGGCGGCCGTCGGAGCTCGTCCAGGACCGGGTGAAGGCGATGCGCGACCTCACCGAGGACCTCCTGGAGATCTCCCGGCTCGACGCCCGCAACGAGACCGTGGACCTGGCGGTGCACGAGCTCGGCCCGCTCGTCGCGCGGACGGTCCGCGCCTCGGGCACGCCGACGGAGGTGCGGGTCGCCCGGGACGCCACCGTGGAGACGGACCGGCGGCGCCTGGAGCGGGTCCTCGGCAATCTGATCGCCAACGCGCACAAGCACGGGGCCCTTCCGGTGGTGGTGACGGTGGACGGGCCGACGGTGACCGTGCGGGACCACGGGCCGGGCTATCCCGAGTACCTGCTGGAGTCGGGGCCGCAGCGGTTCCGTACCGAGAGCGGGGGCAAGGGGCACGGGCTCGGGCTGACGATCGCCGTGGGGCAGGCGGAGGTGATCGGGGCGGAGCTGGTGTTCGCGAACGACGCGGACCGCGGCGCCGTCGCCCGGCTGCGGCTTCCCGAGTACGTGCGCCTCGCCGAAGCCGAGCCCGGGTCCGAGCCCGGCTCCGGCTCCGAGCCCGGCCCCGGCTCCGAGTCCGGTCCCGGCTCCGAGTCCGGTCCTGGGTCCGGTCCCGGGTCCGGCTCCGAGCCCGGTCCCGGGTCCGAACGCGATCCCGGCCCCGGTCCCGTCCCGGAGGACTGAACAGCACCACACGGCACACCGTCACACAAAAGGGACATACGGCATACCGCTTGCTACGTTGCGGACCATGACCACACCGCGCTCGGACGCTCCCCCTCCCGGGGTCCGCATCCCGAAGCGCCGCGGCGTGGAACTCTCCCTCCTCGTCTGCGCCGTCCTCATCTCCGTCTACGGCTACGCCGCCGTCGGCCTCGCCCGCAGCGGCGCCGTGCCGCCGGACGCCGCCCGCTACGGCGCCGGGCTCGGACTGCTCGCACTCCTCGCCCATCTCGCGGTCCGCTTCCGCGCCCCGTACGCCGATCCGCTGCTGCTGCCGATCGCGGTCCTGCTCAACGGCCTCGGCCTGGTGCTGATCTACCGCCTCGACCTGGAGACGCCGAAGGACCAGGCGGCGGCGACCCAGCTGGTCTGGTCGACGCTCGGGGTCACGCTCTTCATCGTGGTCGTCCTGCTGCTGCGCGACCACCGCACGCTCCAGGGGTACGCGTACGTCTCCGTGGCCGCCGCGCTCGCCCTGATGATCCTGCCGATCTTCTTCCCCGCCGTGAACGGCGCCAAGATCTGGATCAGGATCGGCGGGCTCTCCTTCCAGCCCGGGGAGTTCGCGAAGATCCTGCTCGCCGTCTTCTTCGCCGCGTACCTCGCAGCGAACCGCAACGCCCTCGCGTACACCGGCCGCCGGATCTGGAAGTTCCAGTTCCCCACGGGCCGGGTGCTCGGGCCGATCGTGGCGATCTGGCTGCTGAGCGTCGGCGTCCTCGTCCTGGAGCGGGACCTCGGCACCTCCCTGCTCTTCTTCGGCCTCTTCGTGATCATGCTGTACGTGGCGACCGGCCGGACCGGCTGGATCGCGGTCGGCCTCGTCCTGGCCTCCGCCGGTGCCTTCCTCGTCGGCTCGCTCGAACCGCACGTGCACGGCAGGGTGCAGGACTGGCTCGACCCCTTCGCCTCGATCCGGGCCGGCGACGGACCGGGGCAGCTCGCGCAGTCGCTGTTCGCCTTCGCCGCCGGCGGCATGCTCGGGACCGGGCTCGGGCTCGGGCACTCGATCCTCATCGGCTTCGCCGTGAAGTCGGACTTCATCCTGGCGACGGCGGGCGAGGAGCTCGGGCTCGTCGGCCTCACCGCGCTCTTCCTCCTGTACGCGCTCCTCGTCGCCCGCGGCTACCGCGCCGGCCTCTCGCTGCGCGACCCCTTCGGGCGGCTGCTCGCGATCGGACTCGCCTCGATCGTGGCGCTCCAGGTCTTCGTCATCGCGGGCGGAGTGATGGGGCTGATCCCGCTCACCGGCATGGCGATGCCGTTCCTGGCCCAGGGAGGCTCGTCGGTGGTCACCAACTGGGTGATCGTGGCGCTCCTCATCCGGGTCAGCGACTCGGCCCGCGCGCCGCAGCCGGACTCGGCCGACACCGGGACGCTCGCCCCGGTCAGCGAGGACGCCCGGTGATCCGGTACGCCGAGAAGGGCGCCGCCCCGTGACCCCGTACGCCCGGAAAGGCGCCGCCCCGTGATCCGGTACATCCGGCGGGCCGCCGCCCTCTGTCTCGTCCTGCTGGTCGCGCTGCTCGTCAACGCGGCCCGCGTCATGGTCTTCGAGGCCGAGGAGCTCGACGACAACCCGGCCAACCGGCGGATCTCCATCGACCGGTACGCGGAGCCGCGCGGCGAGATCGTCGTCGACGGGAAGCCGGTGACCGGCTCGCGGGACAGCGGACAGCAGCTGCGCTGGGAACGGACCTACCGGCAGGGCCCGTTGTACGCACCGGTGACCGGCTACGCCTCCCAGACGTACGGCACGACGCTCGTCGAGCACGCCGAGGACGCGGTCCTCGGCGGGACGGACCCGATGCTCGCGCCGCTGCCCCTCTGGAACGACCTCACCCGGGGCCGACAGCCGGGCGGCGACGTCCTGACGACGGTCCGCGCCCCGATGCAGGAGGCCGCCTACCGGGGGCTCGACGGGAAGCGCGGCGCGGTCGTCGCCGTCGAGCCGTCCAGCGGCCGGATCCTGGCGCTCGTCAGCTCGCCCTCGTACGACCCCGGGGTCCTCTCGGGGACGGGCGGCGAGGTCAAGGCCGAGTGGAAGCGGCTCAACTCCTCGCCGAACCAGCCGATGCTGAACCGGGCGCTGCGCCAGACGTACCCGCCCGGCTCCACCTTCAAGATCGTGACGGCCGCGGCGGCCCTGGACGCGGGGGTGGTGCGGGACGTCGACGCGCCGACCGACACCCCGGACCCGTTCGTCCTGCCGGGCACCCGGCAGGTGCTGCCGAACGAGGCGCGGGGGTGCGGGGACGCGTCCCTCGCGTACGCGATCCAGTGGTCGTGCAACACGGTGATGGCCGGGCTCGGGGTGGAGGTCGGGCTCACCGGGATGGTCGACGCGGTGGAGCGCTTCGGCTTCAACGACACGGGCCTCCGGGTGCCGTCCTGGGTCGCGAAGTCCAACTTCGACCGGGCGATGAGCCCGGACCAGCTGGCGCTCTCGTCGATCGGGCAGTTCGACACGACGGCGACCCCGCTCCAGATGGCGATGGTCGCGGCGGCCGTGGCCAACAACGGGGAGATCGCCCAGCCGTACCTCGTCGAGCGCACCACGACCTCCGGCGGGACGACGGTGGACCGCACGGGCCGCCGCAGCTACCGGCAGGCGATGAACCCCTCGACGGCGATGCAGCTCCAGCGACTGATGGTGCGGGCGGTCGAGGACGGCACAGGCACGAACGCGGCGATCCCCGGGGCCCGGGTCGGCGGCAAGACCGGCACCGCGCAGCACGGCTTCGGCAACACCGGCACCCCGTACGCCTGGTTCATCGCCTGGGCGCAGGCGGAGGGCACGGCCCAGCCGGCCGTCGCGGTGGCGGTCGTCGTCGAGGACGCCGAGGCGGCCCGTACCGACATCAGCGGGGGCGGCAGCGCGGCCCCCATCGCGCGGGCCGTGATGCAGGAGGCGCTGCGACTGGAGGAGGAGGCACGGGGGTAGGCCGACGGGTGCCCGTGGGGCCTGTCCGACCCGCCGCCCCTCGCCCGGTGCGCCCTACTCCGCGGCCGCCCCCTCCTCGATCGCCTCCTCCACCTCCGCGACCCGCGCCCGCTCCTCCGCCGCGAAGCGCTCCGCGTCGAGCCGCTCCGCGATCTCCTCGTCCTGGGTCATCAGGAGGTCGAGGTTGGAGTCGCCGAGGTCGAAGACGCCCATGTCCAGATAGGCCTTCTGGAGGCGCTCGCCCCACAGGCCGATGTCCTTCACGCAGGGGACGATCCGGCTGAAGAGGAGCTTCCGGAAGAGCTGGAGGAACTCGCTGCGCTCGCTCAGCTCCTCGGCCTCGGCCTTGGGGATGCCGAAGTTCTCCAGGACCTCGACCCCGCGCAGCCGGTCGCGCATCAGGTAGCAGCCCTCGATCACGAACTCCTCGCGCTCGCGAAGCTCCGCGTCCGACAGCTGTCCGTAGTAGTCGCGCAGGGCCATCCGGCCGAAGGCCACGTGCCGGGCCTCGTCCTGCATGACGTACGCGAGGATCTGCTTGGGCAGCGGCTTGTCGGTGGTGTCGCGGATCATGCCGAAGGCGGCGAGCGCGAGGCCCTCGATGAGGACCTGCATGCCGAGGTAGGGCATGTCCCAGCGGGAGTCGCGCAGGGTGTCGTCGAGCAGGCCCTTGAGGTTGTCGTTGATCGGGTAGAGCATCCCGATCTTCTCGTGGAGGAAACGGCCGTAGATCTCGGCGTGCCGGGCCTCGTCCATGGTCTGGGTGGCGGAGTAGAACTTGGCGTCCAGGTCGGGGACGGACTCGACGATCCGGGCGGCGCAGATCATGGCGCCCTGCTCGCCGTGGAGGAACTGGCTGAACTGCCATGAGGCGTAGTGCCGGCGCAGGTCGCCCTTGTCCTTCTCGGTCATCTTCGCCCAGTGGCGGGTGCCGTAGAGGTTGAGGACCTCGTCGGGGGTGCCGAGCGGGTCGTACGGGTCGACGTCGAGGTCCCAGTCGATCCGGGTGGCGCCGTCCCACTGCTTGTCCTTGCCCTTCCGGTAGAGGGCGAGGAGGCGCTCGCGGCCGTCCTCGTACTCCCAGGAGAACCGGGCCGCACCGCCCGCCGGCACCTGCCAGACGGGTCCGGCGGGGGCGTTCACGTAAAGGTCGTGCGTCGACACTGACGACTCCTTCCGTCCGTTTCCAGCAGGCTCACACGTTGGTAGACGGGTGGTCAACAAGTCGCGCGCAAGGGATTGACGGCGTTACTGACGGGCAGTCTCATAAGGGTGACCCCCGGTAATGGATCCGGCGACGCGACGGCGAGTGCAGCGAGGTGCCCTCCACCATGACCCCCTTCACCGAGCCCGACTTCGGCCTCCTCCGGGACGCCCTGGGGCCGCTGCGCGACCGCGAACAGGTCGCCGAGCGGCTCCTGGAGTCCTCCCGCAAGCACTCCTACGACCCGGACACCGAGCTGGACTGGGACGCCCCCTTCGAGGACGGCAAGTGGTTCTGGCCGCCCGAGCTCGTCTCCCTCTACGACACCCCGCTGTGGCGCCGGATGTCCGAGGAGCAGCGGATCGCGCTCTCCCGCCACGAGGCGGCCTCGCTCGCCTCGCTCGGCATCTGGTTCGAGATCATCCTGATGCAGCTGCTCGTCCGGCACATCTACGACAAGTCCCTGACCAGCCATCACGTCCGGTACGCGCTCACCGAGATCGCCGACGAGTGCCGGCACTCGATGATGTTCGCCCGGCTCATCCAGCAGGGCGGCACCCCGGCGTACCCCGTCCCGCGGCTCTACCACAACCTCGCGCGCCTCCTGAAGACCGTCTCCACGACCCCCGGATCCTTCGCCTCCACCCTGCTCGGGGAGGAGATCCTCGACTGGATGCAGCGGCTGACCTTCCCGGACGAGCGGGTGCAGACCCTCGTCCGCGGGGTGACCCGGATCCATGTGGTCGAGGAGGCCCGTCACGTCCGGTACGCCCGCGAGGAGTTGCGCCGCCAGATGGCGACCGCCCCGCGCTGGGAGCGGGAGTTCACCCGGCTGAGCTGCGGCGAGGCGGCCCGCGTCTTCTCCACCTGCTTCGTCAACCCGCAGGTGTACGAGGCCGTGGGCCTGGACCGGCGCGAGGCCGTCGCCCAGGTGAAGGCGAGCGGGCACCGGCGCGAGGTCATGCAGTCGGGCGCCAAGCGGCTGACGGACTTCCTCGACGACATCGGCGTACTGCGCGGGGCGGGCCGCCGCCTCTGGAAGTCCTCGGGGCTGCTGGCCTGACGGGGGCGGGGAGGGGAGCCGGGTCGGGAGCCGATCGGGAGCCGGGTCCGGAGCAGGGTCGGAAGCCGGTCGGGAGCCGGGTCCGGAGCAGGGTCCGGAGCCGGTCCGGAGCCGCGTCCCGAGCAGGGGCGGAAGCCAGTCGGGAGCCGGGTCCGGAGCCGGTTTGGGACGGGCCGCCTGACCGGCGCGTTCCGCGGTTACGCTGCGGAGCATGACGAGCGCCGCCACACCCGCGTACCGCAGGCTCAGTGTCGAGGAGCGGCGCGGCCAGCTCCTCGACGCCGCCCTGGAGCTCTTCGCCCACCGGACGCCCGAGGACGTCTCGCTCGACGACGTCGCCGAGGCGGCCGGCGTCTCGCGGCCCCTCGTCTACCGCTACTTCCCGGGCGGCAAGCAGCAGCTGTACGAGGCCGCCCTGCGCTCCTCCGCCGACGCCCTGAACCACTGCTTCACCGAGCCGCCGGTCGGCGCGCCGACGGAGCGGCTCGGCCGGGTGCTCGACCGGTACCTGACCTTCGTCGACGAGCACGACGCCGGTTTCAGCGCCCTGCTGCGGGGCGGCAGCGTCGCCGAGACCTCGCGGACCACCGCGATCGTGGACGAGGTGCGGCGGGCCGCCGCCGAGCAGATCCTCGTCCACCTCGGGGTGGCGCGGCCGGGCCGCCGGCTCTCGATGCTGGTGCGGACGTGGATCGCGGCCGTGGAGGCCGCCTCGCTCATCTGGCTCGACGAGGAGAAGCAGCCCCCGGCGCGCGAGCTGCGGGAATGGCTGGTCGACCATCTCATCGCCCTCCTCGCGGCGACCACGGCGAGCGACGAGGAGACGGCGGCGGTCGTCAGCCGCCTCCTCGCGCAGGAGACGCCCGAGGGTCCGGTGGCCGCGCTCGCCCGCAAGGTGATCCCCGTGGTGGGCGAGGCGGCCCATCTGCTGTGAGCCGATGGGGGGCTCCCGGCGGCCAGGGGTGAGACTGGAGGGGTGAGAAGCGAGAACACGCCCTTCCGCGGCGGCCCCCTCGACGGCCGGGTCCTGCCGATCCTGGTCGGTCCGACCGGCCACCCGCCGAAGTGGTACGAGGTGCCGGTCCCGGCCCACGACGGACGCCCGCCGATGCTGCACGCGTACCGGCGCGAGCCCGCGGGCCACACGAAGCGGCTCGGGATCCAGCGCGGCTGGGTCTATGAGTACGTCCCCGAGGGCCGCGAGCGGCGCGAGTTGAAGTGGCCGTGGTCCAAGCCGAGCGGCGGGACGGACGGCGGTGCCGGCGGCGCGGCGCGGCCGACCGATGCTGAGCCGAACGGGTGAGCACGCCGAGCGCGACCCGATTCGTACGGTAATCGGATGAAGTGACACGTCATCATCCCCCTGGAGGTGGTGACGTGTCGCGAAGGCTGCTGCGTACGGTCTGCACGGGGGCGCTGGCCGCTGCGACGGCCCTCACGGGGGTGGTCCCGGCGGCGGGCGCGGGACCGACGGATCCACCCGTGGACCCGTCGGCACAGGCCCCGATCGCCTGGGCGGACCCGGCAGCGGAACCGGTCGGCCCGGTGGATCCGGAGGCCGGGACCGGGACGGGGACCGGAACCGGGGGCGATCCAGTGGCTCCGACCGCAGAGGCACCACCGGCACCACCGGTGACCCCGGACGCACCGGACGCACCGGACGCACCGGACGCACCGGAAACTCAGACCGACCCGGACGCGCAGACCGATCCCACGACCCCACCCACCACCCCCGTCGGCGACGACGCCTCCGCGCTGCCACCCCCCGGCGGCGACTCCGTCGCCGGGCTCCTCACGCGCCTGCGGACGCTCTACCGGCAGGCCGAGGAGGCCACCGAGCGGTTCAACGCCGCCGAGGAGGCACTCAAGGTCCAGGCCGCCGACACCAAGAAGGTCACCGCCCGGCTCATCGCCGCCCGGACCGACCTCGCCCGGGGCCGGGCCGCGGCCGGACGGCTCGCCAGGGAGCAGTACCAGGGCAGGGGCGCGCTCGCCTCGCTTCCCCCCTCCCTCCAGATGCTCTTCGCGCAGGACCCCCAGTCGGCCCTGGACCAGGGGCGGCTGCTCGCCCGGGCGGCCCGCGACCGGGCCGGGACCGTCGCGCGGCTCGAAGGGGCCGAGCGGCGGGCGGACACGCTCGCGAGCACGTCGCGCAAGGCCCTCGACCGGCAGCAGTCCCTCGCCGCCGCACAGCGCACCCGGCGCGACGAGGTGACGGCGAAGCTGCGCGAGGTCGAGAAGCTGCTCGCGTCCCTCTCCCCCGAGCAGCTCACCCGGCTCACCGAACTGGAGCGGGTCCAGACCGCGGGCGCGCAGCGCGAACTCCTCGACTCCGGCGCCCTGGACGGCCTGCGCACCCCGTCCCGGGCGGGCGCGGAGGCCCTGCGCTTCGCGGTGGGGCAGATCGGCAAGCCGTACGTATGGGGGGCCGAGGGCCCGGAGTCGTACGACTGCTCGGGGCTGACCCAGCAGGCGTGGGCGGCGGCGGGGCGGGAGATTCCGCGGACGAGCCAGGAGCAGTGGGCGACGCTGCCCCGGGTGTCGCTGTCCGAGCTCCGCCCGGGCGACCTGGTGGTCTACTTCCCGGGCGCCACCCATGTGGCGCTCTATCTCGGCGAGGGCCTGGTGGTGCAGGCGCCGCGGCCCGGCGGGAAGGTGAAGGTCTCCCCCGTCGCGGCGAACCCGCTGCTCGGCGCGGTCCGCCCCGATCCGGGCGGGGACGCCCTGGAGAAGTACGCGCCACCGGCGCTTCCGGAGGGGGCCACGGACGGCGGGGACGAGGGGTACGACCGCCCGTGAACTCCCCTTCATGGCAGGCCCCTTGCCTCACTACGTAATAAGCGAGAAGCTCTTCGGGTCCTTACAATCACCCGCCCCGGACCGGGAGCCCCGCCATGCCCAAGCTGCTGCCGGACACCGGCCCCCAGCGCACCCTCGCCGCCTCGAACTTCGTCTACACCGTCGGCAGCGGCCTCTTCCTGACCGCCGGGGTCCTGTACTTCACCCAGGCCGTGCACCTCCCGGCCGCCACCGTCGGGCTCGGGCTCGGCATCGCCGGGCTCCTCTCACTGGCCGTGGGCATCGCCGTCGGCCATCTCGCGGACCGGCACGGAGCCCGCACCGTCTACGCGACGACGCTGGTCGTGCAGGCCGTGGCCACGGCGGGCTTCGTCCTCGCGGACGGCTTCTGGCCGTTCGTGCTCGCCGTCTCGACGGCCACCGGGGCGAAGGCGGCCGGACTCGCCGCCCGCGCGCCGCTGATCCGGCACTACGGCGGCGACCGGCCGCAGGAGTTCCGCTCCTATCTGCGGGCCGTCACCAACGTCGGCATCTCCCTCGGGGCGCTGCTCGCGGGCTGGGCCGTCCAGGTCGGCACCCTCGACGCGTACCGGATCCTGGTCGCGGGGAACGCGCTCGCGTTCGCGGCCGCCGCGGCCGTCCTGGTCCTCCTGCCGCCCGTCGCCCCCGAGCCCGCCGCCGCGGGGCCCCGCCGGATCGCCCTGCGGGACCGGCCGTACCTCGTACTCACCGCGCTCGACGGCATCATGGCCATCCAGTTCAAGGTGCTCACGGTGGCCGTGCCGCTCTGGCTCGTCGGGTCCACGACCGCGCCGCACTGGCTGGTGTCGGGCGCGATGCTCGCCAACACCGTCATCGTCGTCGGACTCCAGGTCCGGGCGAGCCGCGGCATCGACTCGCCCCGGGCCGGCGGCCGCGCCTACCGTCGCGCCGGGGCGGCCTTCCTCGCCTCCTGCGGTCTGGTCTCGCTCTCCGCGGGCGTCCCGGCGTGGGCGGCGGTCGCCCTGCTCCTGACCGGCGTGGTGGTCCACACGGTCGGTGAACTCTGGCACTCGGCGGGCGGCTTCGAGGTGTCCTTCGCGCTCGCCCCGCGCCACGCGACCGGCCAGTACCTGGGCGTCTTCGGCCTCGGCGCGGGCCTCTCCGAGGCCGTCGGCCCCGGGCTCCTGATCGCCCTCTGCATCACCTGGGGGCGCCCCGGCTGGTTCGTCATCGGCGCCCTCTTCGCGGTCGCGGGACTCCTGACCCCGCTCGCGGTCCGCCGGGCGGAGGCGAGCCGCGTCCCCGCGCCCACATCCGCCCCCGCACCCACAGCCGTAGCCCTGCCTGCGCCCGCCGTTCGCCGGACCGTCACTCGAACAGGGCGATGACCCCGCGGATCCAGACCCCGACCGTCACGGTGACGCCGAGGAAGGCCCCGATCGCCGCGACGACCGCCGACCCCCGGCTGCCCCCGTCCGGCACCTCGTGGTACTCGTCGTCCTCCAGGGGAATCGGGTCGCCCCAGGCGACCGCCCGCCCCACCGCCTCCGAACAGGCCGTCCTCACCGCGACCAGCTGCCCCTCGGCGAAGGCCGTGCCGGCCAGCGCCTCGGGGCCGCTCCAGGCGAGGGCCTTCATCCGCCACCCGGGAGACCCGTACCGCTCCTCGAAGGCGGCGGTCTCGACCACGTCCCGGTCCTCTTCGAGGTACATCCAGCGCCCCGCCTCGGCCGCGTCGCCGTACAGCCGGTAGACCTCGGCCAGACGTCGGCGGAGGGTCAGGTCGTACGGGAAGGACGAGACGAGGCCGCGCAGACGCTGGCGCGCCATCGGCACGCGGCCCGCGGCCCGCGGCCAGGTCCGCGTCCACGCGGTCCAGGGTGTTCGAGAGGGACATGCCCGCATCATCGAACACCCTGAACCGGAATCCCGAATCCTTTTTCGACCGGAGACCTGCCGCCGGAGACGGCAGACCCGGAAGCCGGAGCTCAGAGCTCAGAGCTCAGAGCTCAGAGCTCAGAGCTCAGAGACTGGAGCTCGGAGACTGGAGGCCGAAGACCGGCGGCCTTTGGTCAGCCGCCCGCGACCTCCGCCAGGTACGCGGCCGTCTTCTCCGGGTCGAAGAAGAAGTTCTCGAAGTCGGACGGGTCGTTGAAGCCGTTCGCGAAGCGGTCGGCGACCGGCTGGAGCTCGCCCGCGGCGCCGATCAGCTGGAGGACGTGCTCCGGCGGGACGCCCAGCATCGCGTTCGTCCACTTGGTGACGTGCTGCGCGGTGTCCCAGTAGCGGTCGAAGGTGGCCTGCATCCACGCCTCGTCGAAGGGCTTGTCGCCGTGCTCGACGATCGCGTCGAGGTACGCGGCGGCGCACTTGGACGCCGAGTTGGAGCCCTGGCCCGTGATCGGGTCGTTGGCGACGACGACGTCGGCGACGCCGAGGACGAGCCCGCCGCCGGGCAGCCGGCCGATCGGGTTGCGGACGGTCGGCGCGTACCGGCCGGCGAGGGTGCCGCCCGCGTCCGTCAGCTCGACCTTGGTGGCCCGCGCGTACTCCCAGGGCGTGTACTTCTCCATCAGCTCCAGCGTCAGCGCCAGGTGCTCGGAGGGGTCCTTGATGCCCTGGAAGACGTCGACGGGGCCGCCGGGGACGCCTTCCCAGAAGAGGATGTCGGCGCGGCCGCCGGTCGTCAGGGTCGGCATGACGAAGAGCTCACCGACGCCCGGGACCAGGTTGCAGCGGACCGCGTCGAAGTCCGGGTGCTCGGGGCGCGGGCCGAGGCCGTGGACGTACGCGACGGCGAGCGCCCGCTGCGGCTCCGCGTACGGCGAACGGGACGCGTCCCGGCCGAACATGGAGACCAGCTCGCCCTTGCCCGCCGCGACGAGCACCAGGTCGTAGTTGCGGGAGAAGTAGTCCAGGTCGCCCACGGCGGCGCCGTGTATGACGAGCTGGCCGCCGCGCTGGGCGAAGGTCTCCATCCAGCCGGCCATCTTCACGCGCTGGTCGACCGACTGCGCGTAGCCGTCGAGCTTGCCGACCCAGTCGATCGCGCGGCCGGCGTCGGGGGCGGCGACGGAGACGCCGAGGCCCTCCGTCCGGGGGGCCTGCGACTCCCAGAAGTTGAGGCCGAGGTCCCGCTCGTGCTGGAGGGCCGTGTCGAACATGCACTGCGTGGACATGACGCGCCCGGCGCGGATCTCGTCCGCCGTCCGGTTCGACATGAGGGTGACCTCGTACCCCTGCGTCTGAAGTCCGAGGGCGAGCTGCAGACCGGACTGGCCGGCGCCGACTATGAGTATCTTCCGCATGGGTGGTGCTCCTGGCGACTGTGAGAACTGCTCGTGCGAACTATTCGGGGGTGGCTTCGAGCGCGTGCGCGACCATGGAGAGCAGGGTCTCGACGACGCTGTAGCGCTTGCGCGCGTCCATGATCACCACCGGCACGTCCGGGGAGACCGTCAGGGCCTCCCTGACGTCCTCCGGCTCGAAGCGTTCGGTGCCCTCGAAGTGGTTGACGGCCACGATGTACGGGAGGCCGCAGCTCTCGAAGTAGTCCAGGGCCGGGAAGCAGTCGGTCAGCCGGCGCGTGTCGGCGAGCACGATCGCCCCGATCGCGCCGCGCACCAGGTCGTCCCACATGAACCAGAAGCGCTGCTGTCCCGGCGTACCGAAGACGTACAGCACGAGGTCGTTGTCGAGGGTGATCCGGCCGAAGTCCATCGCCACCGTGGTGGTGAGCTTGTCCGGCGTGGACGTGAGGTCGTCGGTGTCCTCGCTCGCCCGGGTCATCAGCGCCTCGGTCTGGAGCGGAGTGATCTCCGAGACCGCGCGGACGAAGGTGGTCTTGCCGACGCCGAAGCCGCCCGCGACCACGATCTTCGTCGCTATCGGGGCCCGGGTGTGGTCGAGCTGCCAGTCCTGGGCGCCGTCCTCGGTATCGAGCAGGGGATCCTCGGCCCGCGGCTGGACGGGGATGCCGGCGACGGCCGGCGAGTCGGAGACGGCGGTGGCGTCAGAGACGACGGAGTCCACTCAGCACCCTTTCGAGGAGCGCGCGGTCGGGCTGGCCGGTGCCGTGACCGGTCCCGTACACACGGATCTTTCCCTGGTCGGCCAGGTCGCTGAGCAGCACCCGGACGACACCCAACGGCATCTTCAGGAGTGCCGAGATCTCCGCGACCGTACGCATCCGGCGGCAGATCTCGACGATGGCCCGCATCTCCGGCATCAGACCGCGGGCTGCGGGCCCGCCGTCCGTCAGGACCTTGCGCACGGGGGCCGCTTCGAGGGCGGCCACGAAGGTCTCGACGAGCAGGACGTGGCCGAAGCGGGTCCGGCCGCCGGTCAGCGAGTACGGGCGGACGCGCGAGGGGCGCCGCCCGTCGCCGCGGACCGGCAGTTTGTGGGCGTGAAAGGCGGCGGACGCGGACACGGACGTCACTGGGTGCTCTCCATCACTGGGTGCTCTCCATCGATTTGCGCAGCTCACTGCGGACTTCGGGGGTGAGTACGTGTCCGGCGCGGCCCACGAAGAGCGCCATGTGGTACGCCACGACGCTCATGTCGCAGTCGGGCGTGGCGTGGACGCCGAGCAGCGAACCGTCGCTGATCGACATCACGAAGACGCTGCCCTCCTCCATCGCCACCATGGTCTGCTTGACCCCGCCGCCGTCCATCAGCCGGGCCGCACCGATGGTGAGGCTGCCGATGCCCGAGACGATGGTGGCCAGGTCGGCGCTGGAGCCGCGCGGCCCGTCGGGACGGCCGGCGTCGGCGGCGGCCGTCGTGGCCAGCTGGGTGGCCGGGTCGGACGAGAGCAGCATCAGCCCGTCGGAGGAGACGACGGTGACCGAGCGGACTCCCGGTACCTCCTCCACGAGATTGCCCAGCAGCCATTGCAGGTTGCGGGCCTCCGTGCTCAGTCCGAACGTTCCCGTCGCAGTCAACTGCGTGCCTCCTCGACTGTGTCCCCCGTCATCTCCTCTGTACGTGCAGGCCTTACGGCGTCTATCCGCCCCGTGTCCATCTCCGCCTCGACGTCCCGGCGGCCGGCCTTGGCACCTTGGTGGAATCCGCCGAGCCGACGGCGCAGGGCCTCGGCGTCCACGCCTCCCTGACGGGGGGTGGTGGGGGCTTCGGCCTTGCGGATCACCTGCGGGGTGCGCTTGGGGAGTCCCTTGTCGGTGACCCGCTCCCACTGCGCGGTGCGCGGGCCGGGAACCGGCTGGTCGGCGACCGGTTCGGGGGCCGGGGCCGCGGGGGCCGCCGGGACGGACGGGGCCGGGGGCTCGATGTGGGCGCCGGCAAGGGCGTCCCCGTCGGCGGCGCGCTCGTGGGCGTCCGGCTCGGGCTGCGGGTCGGGCAGCCGGACCTGGAGCGTGGTCTCGGAGATCGACTCCACGAACGCGGCGGGCTCGGGCTCGGGTTCCGGTTCGTACGTCTCCTGCTGCGCGGGCTCGTACGTCTCCGCGGGCGCGGCTTCGTAGGTCTCCGCGGGCGCGGCTTCGTACGTCTCCGCCTGCGTCCGGACGCCTGTCGTGCTCGCCGCCTCCGTCTGCGCCTCCGCCTCCGCCTCGAGGAACGCGCGCTCGGCGGCCTCCACCAGCGGGTCGCGGGTCCGGGACGGCAGGGTGTTGGAGTTGGCCTCCGCCGCCGAGCCGGGCAGGTGGAGCGTGGGCGCCGTGCCCGGCACCCGTACCGGCTGCGGCACGGCCGCCGGAGGGGCCGTGGGCAGCAGGGGCAGCGGCAGGACCACGACGGCCGCGATGCCGCCGGGCTTCTGCTCGCGCAGCTGGACGCGGACGCCGTGGCGGGCGGCCAGCAGGGCGGTCACCCGCATGCCGAGGCCGTCGCCCTCGAAGGCGTCCGGGTCGGCGTCGGCGAGGCGCGCGTTGAGCTCGGTGAGCCGGGAGTCGGTCATGCCGATGCCCGCGTCCTGGACGGAGAGCATGACCTCGCCGGTCTCCAGGAGCCAGCCGGAGAGCTGGACCTCGGCGTCGGGCGGCGAGAACGACGTGGCGTTCTCCAGGAGCTCGGCGACCAGGTGGCTCAGGTCGTCGGCGGCGAAGCCCGCGATCTGGGCGTGCGGGGGCAGGGACTGGATGGTGACGCGCTCGTACCGCTCGATCTCGCTGACGGCGGCGCGCAGCACGTCGACCAGCGGGACGGGCCCGGCGTGGCCGTGGACGTGCTCGTGGCCGGCGAGGACGAGGAGGTTCTCGCTGTGGCGGCGCATGACGGTCGCCAGGTGGTCGAGCTTGAAGAGCGTCGCGAGGCGGTCCGGGTCCTGCTCGCGCTCCTCCAGCTTCTCGATGACGCCGAGTTGTCGCTCGACGAGCCCGAGGCTGCGCAGCGAGAGGTTGACGAAGGTGTGGTGGATGGTGCCCTTGAGGCGTTCCAGGTCGGCGGTGAGGAGGGCGACCCGGCCCTGGAGCTCGGCTCGCTGGGCGGCGATCTCCGCGCCGAGCGTCTCCTTGGCGGCGGCGAGCTCGGCGTGCTCGCCGGTGAGCCGGTCGCTGTGGGCGGCGAGGCCGGAGAGCTTGCCGTGCAGGGTGTTGAGGGAGCGGACGACCTGCGCGAACTCGTCGTTGCGGCCGGTGAAGCGGACCGGCTCCTCACCGTGCGGCTCGGGTGCCGCGGCGAGCCGGGCGGCGCCGATGCGCAGCACGGCGAGCGGCCGGGTGAGGGTGCGCGCGACGTACGTGGAGATGCCGATCGCGACGAGGAGGCAGCCGCCGAGGAACGCGATGCGCAGTTCGAGGGCGGTGACGTCGTCGTCCCGGAGCGCGGCGAGGTGCTCGACCCGCTCGGCGGCGAGGCGGGACTCGACGCCGCGCATCTGCTCGATACGGGCGGAGAGCGCGGCCTCCAGGTCGGTCGGGTCCGTGCCGCGCTCGGCCTCGGTCAGCCGGGGCTGGTCGGTGAGGGAGGCGAGCGCGAGCTCGGCGGTCTTGACGTCGGGGCCGGTGACGGTGGCCGCGAGCGCGTCTCGGGCGGCGGTGCCGGCGGCCTGGTCGAAGTCGCCGAGGGCGGCGAGTTCGCGGACGCGGGCCTGCTGGGCGCCGGCGGTGAGGGCGTCGCGGGCCCGGTCGGCCTCGGCGGTGCCCTCGGGCACGTCGGCGACGTAGGTGCCGGTCTGCGGGTCGTAGTGGACGTCCCCGGTGGGCTCGGGCTGCGGCACGGAGAGCGCGGCGACGAGCAGGCCGCGGGCGGCGGAGGCCTGTTCGACGGCGCGGCCGAGGGCCGCGGGGGCGCGGGTGGCCTCGGTGAGCGCGGAGTCGGCGGCGCGCGGCGGGGTCTTCTCGGCGAGCTCGTCGGAGAGGGCCTGGAGCTTGGTGATGACGTCCGAGTACGCCTTGTGGGCCTCCAGGGCCGTGCCCTTGCCCGTGAGGGCGGTGCGGCGGATGGAGGGGACGCCGGCGAGATCCCGGCGGAGCTCGGTGGCGGCCGCGGGGCGGATCTCGTCGATCTGGCGGTCGACGCGGGCGGACCGGGCGTCGGTGATCTGCCGCTTCTTCTTGGCGTCGCCGGTCTGCGCGTCGCGGCCCGCGGCGATGTAGGCGACGACCTCGTCGCGCTCGTCGGCGAGGGAGTGCGCGAGGGTGACGGCCTGCCGGTCGAGCTCGGCGAGGGTGACCAGGCGCTGGGAGTCGGTGAGGTCGGCGGAGGCGGTGAGGATCGCGGGGGTGCCGGCGACGAGGACGGTCACGCCCACGAGGGCGACACCGGCGACCAGGCGGTTGCGGACGCGCTTGGCGCGGCCGGCCGGGGGCTGCGCGGGGAGCGTCGCGGCGGTCTCCGAGGGGTGGCCGCCGGTGGACGCCGCGGCGCTGCCGACCGGGGTCGGCGGTACACCGGGGGTCTGGCTCCGCGCGCCGTTCTTGCTCCGAGGCCGCTTCTTCTCCACCGGTGCTCGCATTCTTGACTCGTCCGCCCACAAAGCAGAGGTGACGACCGGTCACGTGGAGCGCCCCCACCCCTGGTACGGCTTCCGACCATTCCAGCGCTTCTGGGAAGGGGGCGCGCATCGGCCGCTCCGCCACCCGAACGAGTGAACAACACTCATGAGTTGGCGAACAACTCCCCGGGGCGGGGCTCACGGGCCTCCGTGGACCCCCGGTTGGATCTTCCGCGCGGGCTTTGGCAGGATGCCCGCCCGCAGCTCGGCGGAGGTCCCGATTCCGCCTCGCGCGCCACCATCGGCGGGTTGGTACAGGCCTTTTCCGGCCGTTTGGAGGTGCCGTGAAGGAGTGTGGCGGGCCGGGCACACTGGGCATCATGCGCAGCGACGTCACCACCCTCCCCGGCAGCCCCGAACGCCCCAACGAGGACTGGGCAGCCGCAGCTCTGCCCGCCTCGGGCACCGGAGGGACGATCGTCCTCCTCGACGGCGTCACACCGCCGGCCGGTGATGACGGTTGTGTGCACACCGTGCCGTGGTTCACCGCTCGCCTTGGCGGGGCTTTGACCGAACTGTCCGCTTCTCGGCCGGACATGCCCTTGTTCGAGATCCTGGCCCGGGCAATCCGGCGCACCGCGGATGCCCACCGGGACACCTGTGACCTTTCTCACGTGCGTACGCCGCAGGCGACCGTGGTGCTGGCCCGCTGGGACGAGACCACGGTCGAACATCTCGTCCTCTCCGACTCCGCCCTCCTCCTCGAAGCGCCGGACGGCTCGGTCCGGGCGGTGCTCGACGACCGGCTCGACCGGGTCCCGGACGAGATCCTGCGCTCCCGGGAGGCCACGGACCGGCTGCGGAACCAGGAGGGCGGCTTCTTCACGGCGGCGGCCGACCCGGCGGTCGCGGAGCGGGCGGTGACGGGGACGACCCCGCGCGCGGAGGTACGGGCCCTGGCAGCGCTCACGGACGGGGCGAGCCGCTGGGTGGAGCTGTTCGGCGCGGGCGACTGGACGGACTGCTTCGGCGTCCTGCGCGAGGAGGGCCCGTCGGGACTGCTCCGGCGGGTGCGGGCGCTGGAGCAGGCGGACGCGGAGGCGGGCGGGATCCGGCGCTGGAAGCTCCACGACGACGCGACGGCCGTGTACGCGGAGCTGTGAGGTCCGGGGCCGGATTCAGCCCTCGGAGCGGACGTTGAAGTGGTGGAGCAGCCTCGCCAGTTCGGCGACCTCGGCGCGGTCCCAGTCGACGAGCTTGCGGACGTACCGCTCGCGCCGGGCGTCCCGGACGTGCCGGAAGCGGTTGCGGCCCTCCTCGGTGAGGCGGACGAGGGAGGCGCGCCCGTCGGCGGGGTCGGGGTCGCGGACGACGAGCCCGAGCATTTCGAGCGCGCGCAGCTGGCGGCTCATGGTCGCCTTGCCGACGCCGAAGTACCCGGCGAGCTCGGTGGCCCGCTGCGGGCCGGCGTCGTCGAGGCGTACGAAGAGCCCGTAGGCGGCGGGCTCCAGTTCGGGGTGGACCTCGCGGGCCATCTCGCCGGACTGGGCGCGGGCGCGGCGCAGGAAGACCGCCAGCTCCCGTTCGAGAGCGAGGAATTCCGGGTCGACCCCGGCGGGCGTGACGGCCCGGCCTTCACTTCCCGTACCGCTTCCGTGCACGTCAGCACCTCCCAGGCGTTCTCCGGCGGCTTCCCGGTGGCTCCTCGCGGCTTCCCGGCGGGTTTCCGGCCGCTGAAAGTTTCTTCCCGTCACGGCGAACGCCGCAGCTCCTCCAGTATTTCGCAGGATTAGACCAACGGCGGTATCCGGGCCCCCTTCCGCCGGGCGGGTCTACGTGCGTAGCGTCTCTCTCGACTCAATGACATGTCCACACCAGGACCTGTCGACATCGGTCCCCCACCGCCTTTCGGAGGCACGCATGCGTGTGCACAGATCCGGAACGACCCTCGCCGGTGCCGCCCTCGCGGCGCTGGCCCTCCTTCTCCCCCTCGCCGGGTCCGCCGGCGCCGCCCAGGACCCGGGGGCCCGGCAGGTGCCCGCCCGTGGTTCCGCCTCGATGGGGATGGGCGTCCTCAAGCACGACGGCAGCGGCGGCGCCCCCGGCGGGATCTCGATCCAGGCCGTCCAGACGGAGGGCGTGGACGTCTCCTCGCACCAGGGGAACGTCGCCTGGTCCACGCTGTGGAACAGCGGGGTCAAGTGGGCCTACGTCAAGGCCACGGAGGGCACGTACTACAAGAACACGTACTTCACGCAGCAGTACAACGGCTCGTACAACGTCGGCATGATCCGGGGCACGTATCACTTCGCCACCCCGGACACGACGACCGGCGCCGCCCAGGCCGACTACTTCGTCAACAACGGCGGCGGCTGGTCGGCGGACGGCAAGACGCTGCCGGGCGTCCTCGACATCGAGTGGAATCCGTACGGCGCGACCTGCTACGGCAAGACCGCGTCCGGGATGGTCGCCTGGATCCAGGACTTCGTGAACCGGTACAAGTACCGGACCGGGCGGGACGCCGTCATCTACACGGCGACGAGCTGGTGGAAGCAGTGCACCGGCAACTACGGGGGCTTCGCCTCCACCAACCCGCTGTGGATCGCGCGGTACGCCACGACCGTGGGCGAACTCCCGGCCGGCTGGCAGTACTACACGATGTGGCAGTACACGTCCTCCGGCCCGACGGTCGGCGACCACAACCACTTCAACGGCGACTACTCGCGCGTGCAGGCGCTCGCCAACGGCTGATCCCCCAAGGGTGATCCCTCCCCTCCTTCCGCGGCGGCTCTCCGGGTGCACGGCACCCCGGGGGGCCGCTGCGGTTTTTCCGCCCACCCCCTTGCCCATTGGTATGGACCAATGCGAGGCTCTACGGCGGTCGCCCGGAATTCAACTTCCGCGTACCCAGCGCGCGTTGCTCGTCCCGTACTCCCCCACGCACGAGAGAGAGCCCCCGCATGCCCTCCTACCGCCGCACCTCCGCCGTCGCCGCCTCCGCCCTGTCCGCCGCCGCGCTCGTCGGCCTCACCCCCGCCACGGCCGGTGCCCACGGCGCCGTCTTCAACCCCGTGAGCCGGGTCGCGGCCTGTTACGCGGAAGGCCCCGAGACCCCCAAGTCGCAGGTGTGCAAGGACCTCGTCGCCGACTCCGGCACCCAGCCGCTCTACGACTGGAACGAGGTCAACATCGCCAACGCCGACGGTCAGCACCAGGCCCTCATCCCGGACGGCAAGCTCTGCTCGGCGAACCGCGCCAAGTACCGGGCGCTGGACTGGGCGCGCACCGACTGGCCGGCGACGGCCGTCGCGGCGGGCTCCTTCGACTTCAAGGTCCGGGCCACGGCCGCCCACTCGGGCACGATGACGGTCTACATCACCAAGGCGGGCTTCGACCCGACGCAGCCCCTGAAGTGGTCGGACCTGGACGCGACCCCCGTCGCCGTCTACAACACCACCCGCACCGCGACGGACGGCTACTACAACTTCACGGGCACCCTGCCGGCCCGCACCGGCCGCCACATCGTCTACAAGGTGTGGCAGCGCAACGACAGCCCCGAGGCCTTCTACAGCTGCTCGGACGTCACCTTCGGCGGTGCGGCGGCGGCGCAGACCCAGGTGAAGGCCCACGCACCGACCGAGGCGAAGATCGCGGCGGGCGCCGACCTCTCCACCGTCAGCCACGCCGGCCACGGCGGCGACGAGCAGGCGCCGGCGCTCTCCGCCGAGACCGCCGCGGCCCCCACCTCGCCGCTCCCCCTGGCCCTCGCGGGCGCGGGCGCCCTCGCCGCCTTCGCCGGGGGCACCCTGCTCCTGGGCCGCCGCCGGAACCCGTCCGCCTCCTAGGAACCCTCCGGGGCCCTAGGAGCCGGACGATCCGAGGGGGAAGAGGGCGGCGAGCCGGGGCAGGGCCAACCCCTCCGGCCGGGACCCCCGGGGCCCGCCGTCCTCTTCCCCTTCTCCCTCGCCGAATTCCTCGAGGTCCTCGAATTCCTCGGCCTCTTCGGCCTCTTCGACCGCGTCGAGGAACTCGTCCCCCTCGTCGTCCTCCTGGCCGGTCAGCTCGTCGTACGCGTCCTGGGCGACGTAGTCGAGCTCCTCCCACTCGGGCCACTCGTGGTCGTGCCACTCGTCCCGGTGGCGCCCCACGAGGGCCCGGATCCCGGGGACGTCCGCCAGCGCGTCCGGGTCGGCGACGACCGACTCGTACACCTTCCGCCCCTGCCCCACCAGCCAGAGCGTGAAGTAGTGGAAGCCGTCGTCCGTGCAGCCGCCGCCCTCGACGCGGTTCGCCGCGGCCCAGACCGCGCGGGTGTCGGCCCGCTCGCACGCCTTCTCCAGCCGTACCTGGAACGCGACGCTCTCGCTCTCCGGACGCCGTGTCAGCTCCGCCCGCAGCCACTCCAGCCGCTCGTCCCGGTCACCGGTGCGGCGGCTCAACTCGTCGATGAGAGCCCAGAAGGCGTCGTCGTTCATGCGTACGAGCATGCCAGCCCCGACTGACATCCGCGTACACGGACCCGGGTGCACGGACCGGGTTCCCAGACGCGCGTAGACGGATCCGGCACCGGAACGCCGGAGCGGGGTGCCCCGATGAGGGCACCCCGCTCTCCGCCGGGGAGTTCGCGCCGGTTACGCGGCGACGGCCACCGGCACGGCCGCCGGGGCGAGCGCGATCTCCAGGACCTGCCGGACGTCCGTCACCGGGTGGACCTCCAGCTTCTCCAGGATCTCGGCGGGGACGTCGTCCAGGTCGGCCTCGTTCCGCTTGGGGATCACGACCGTCGTGATGCCCGCCCGGTGCGCCGCGAGCAGTTTCTGCTTCACGCCGCCGATCGGGAGGACCCGGCCGGTGAGGGAGACCTCGCCGGTCATGGCCACGTCCGTACGGACCTGCCGGCCGCTCAGCAGGGACGCGAGGGCGGTCGTCATCGTGACGCCCGCGCTCGGCCCGTCCTTGGGGACGGCGCCGGCCGGGAAGTGGATGTGCACGCCCCGGTCCTTGAGGCCGGTGACGGGCAGCTCCAGCTCCGCGCCGTGCGAGCGGAGGAAGGAGAGCGCGATCTGCGCGGACTCCTTCATCACGTCGCCCAGCTGGCCGGTGAGGGTCAGGCCGGCGGCGCCGGTCTCCGGGTCGGCGAGGGACGCCTCCACGAAGAGGACGTCGCCGCCCGCGCCGGTCACCGCGAGTCCGGTGGCGACGCCCGGCACCGCCGTGCGGCGCTCCGCCGGGTCCTGCGCCGATTCCGGCACGTGGTGGGGGCGGCCGATCAGGTCCCGCAGGTCCTCGGGCCGGACCGTGAACGGCAGCTCGCGGTCGCCGAGTTCGTGCTGGGCCGTGACCTTCCGGAGCAGCCGTGCGACGGCGCGCTCCAGGGTGCGGACGCCGGCCTCCCGGGTGTACTCCCCGGCGAGCTTCCGCAGGGTGGCGTCCTCCAGGACGACCTCGCCCGGCTCCAGGCCGGCCCGCTCCAACTGGCGCGGGAGCAGGTGGTCGCGGGCGATGACGACCTTTTCGTCCTCGGTGTAGCCGTCGAGCCTGACCAGCTCCATGCGGTCGAGGAGCGCCTCCGGGATGGCTTCGAGCACGTTGGCCGTGGCCAGGAAGACGACGTCGGAGAGGTCGAGTTCGACCTCCAGGTAGTGGTCGCGGAAGGTGTGGTTCTGTGCGGGGTCGAGGACTTCGAGGAGGGCCGCTGCCGGGTCGCCGCGGAAGTCGGAGCCGACCTTGTCGATCTCGTCGAGCAGGACCACCGGGTTCATGGAGCCGGCTTCCTTGATCGCCCGGACGATCCGGCCGGGCAGGGCGCCGACGTAGGTCCGCCGGTGGCCGCGGATCTCGGCCTCGTCGCGGACGCCGCCGAGGGCGACGCGGACGAACTTCCGGCCCATCGCGTGGGCGACGGACTCGCCGAGCGAGGTCTTGCCGACGCCGGGCGGGCCGACGAGGGCGAGGACGGCTCCGCCGCGGCGGCCGCCGACGACGCCGAGGCCGCGTTCGGCGCGCCGCTTGCGCACGGCGAGGTACTCGGTGATGCGCTCCTTCACGTCCTCAAGGCCCGCGTGTTCGGCGTCGAGGATCGCCTGGGCGCCGGGGATGTCGTACTGGTCCTCGGTCCTTTCGTTCCAGGGCAGTTCGAGGACGGTGTCGAGCCAGGTCCGGATCCAGGAGCCCTCCGGGGACTGGTCGCTGGACCGCTCCAGCTTGTCGACCTCCTTGAGGGCCGCCTCGCGGACCTTCTCGGGCAGGTCGGCGGCCTCGACGCGGGCGCGGTAGTCGTCGGACTCGTCGGCCGGCGAGTCGGGTCCGTCGCCCAGCTCGCGGAGCTCCTTGCGGACGGCTTCGAGCTGGCGGCGGAGGAGGAATTCGCGCTGCTGCTTGTCGACGCCCTCCTGGACGTCCTTGGCGATGGTCTCGGCGACGTCCTGCTCGGCGAGGTGCTCGCGGAGCTGGGCGGTGGCGAGGCGGAGGCGGGCGACGGGGTCGGCGGTCTCCAGGAGCTCGACCTTCTGCTCGACGGTGAGGAAGGGCGAGTATCCGGAGTTGTCGGCGAGGGCGCCGACGCCGTCGATCTGCTGGACGCGGTCGACGACCTGCCAGGCGCCGCGCTTCTTGAGCCAGCTGGTGGCCAGTGCCTTGTACTCCCTGACCAGCTCGGTCACGGAGCCGGGCAGCGGGTCGGGCAGGGTCTCCTCGACGGCGCTGCCCTCGACCCAGAGGGCGCCGCCGGGTCCGGTCGTGCCGGCGCCGATGCGGACGCGGTCGCGGCCGCGGATGAGCGCGCCGGGGTCGCCGTCGGAGAGCCGTCCGACCTGTTCGACGGTGCCGAGGACGCCGGTCGCGGCGTAGGTCCCGTCGACGCGGGGCACGAGCAGCACCCGCGGTTTGCCGCCGTCCGGGCGGGCGGCGGCCTGGGCGGCCTCGACGGCGGCCCGTACGTCGTTGTCGGACAGGTCCAGCGGCACCACCATTCCGGGCAGCACGACCTCGTCGTCGAGCGGCAGCACAGGCAGAGTGAGCGGCGCGGACGCCGTGGACGCAGAAGCCATGATCTCCCCTTCGGCAGTCAAGTTGAGCTGTACGGACTCAATGCACATGAGCCCGGGATTGTTCCCCGCGGGCAGTTCGCTCTGAGCGATCACTCTCGCGCCGAGCCCCGAGCTGCCGATGTAATACCTCCATGGATATGGGAGCTATTACCTCTGCATGGGTCGCCGGCTGGACCGCCTCCCGGGAGACCCCGCCCGCCGTCGTCGAGCCCTGGGGCTACCGGATCGACGTCGGCCTGCCCGAGCACGTCGTACGGCACGTCCTGCCCGCCCCCGACGCGGCCTCCGTCGGCGCGCTCTGCGAGCGGCTCACCGAGCCGTACACCTGGCTCAAGGTGATGGCGGCCCCGGAAGAGGTGGCGCCGTGGATCACCGAGGGGTGGACCGTCCCCGACGACCCGGGCTTCATGATGATCAAGCCGCTGGACCCGGGCGCCCGCCCCGCACCGCCCGAGGGGTACGCGCGGACCACCGAGGTCCGGGACGGGGTCATCCGGGTCCGCGTCCTCGCCCCGGACGGCACGCTCGCCGCGCGCGGCCAGATCGCCCCGACGGGCTCCACCGCCGTCGCCGACCAGATCGAGACCGACCCGGCGCACCGGCGGCGCGGCCTCGGCGCGAACGTCATGCGCACCCTGGAGGCGGCCGCCGCGCAGGCCGGCGCCGAGACCGGTGTCCTGTCCGCGACCACGGACGGCCTCGCGCTGTACGACTCTCTCGGCTGGCGCTACCGCGGGCGCCTCACCGGGATCGTCCGCTCGGGAACCTGACCGTCCGGCTGCGCGGGGGACCCGGTACGGGGCATGCTCGATCCATGGTGCGAGGCCGAGGCGTACGGGGGAAGTGGTGCGGGGCCCTGCTGCTGGCGGCGGTCCTGGCCGGCGGCGCGAGCGCGTGCGGGCCGGTGACGCCGCCCGCGCCGGGCGGGCCGGCGCCGGGCACGACGAGCGCGCCCCCCGAGCAGCCGGAAGCCCCGGCATCGACCGCTCCCACCGCTCCCCGTGACGAGCCCCGGCCCGGTGAGGTCCTCGTCGAGGTGGTCGTGAGCGGCGGCTTCGCCGGGGTCCGCAACCAGCTCGTCGTCCACCACGACGGCCGCTGGACCAGCCGCTCCGGCACGAAGCCGCCCCGGACCGGGCAGCAGACGCCCGCCGAGGTCGCCGAGCTGCGGGCCGCACTGGAGGACCCGGCGTACGCGCGGGTCCCGAACCGGCCCACCGGCAGCCCGATCGCCGACGGGTTCCAGTACTCCATCACGTACCGCCACCGCCTCGTCGTCGTGGGCGACGGCGAACGCCCGCCGGCCCTCCAGCGCGTCTTCGCCGCCCTGCCGGAAGGCGGCCCGCCGACGAGCCCCTGAGCCGGGGCGCCGGACCGCCGTGAACCGAACCGGGGTCCGTACGCGATAGAGAGGGCGTGAGACTCTTGCGCCCCTCAAGGGGAGGCCCCACAGGGGGAGACGAGGACGACGCGGCGCTGCTGCGCGCCGTCGCCAAGGGGGACACCGAGGCGCTCGCCGTCCTCTACGACCGGCACGCGGGCTGGCTGCACGCCCGGCTCGCCCGTCGCTGCCCGGACGAGGAGACCGTGCGGGAGGTCCTCCAGGACACCTTCGTCACGGTCTGGCGCTCGGCCGGCGGCCACCGCGGCCGGGGCGAGGCCGGCGGCTGGCTCTGGGTGATCGCCGCCCGGCGGCTCGTCGACGCCCAGCGCGCCCGGGCCCGCGCCGACCGCACCGAACGGGCCGCGGCCATGCCGCCGGAGCCCGCCACTCCCGCGCCCTCCGCCGAGGAGCGGGTCCTCGCGGGCCTGGAGTACGGGGAGGTGGGCGCGGCCCTCGACCGGATCTCCCCCGAGCTCGCCGAGGTCCTGCGGGCGACCGTCGTCGACGGTCTGACGACCCGCGAGACCGCCCGGCTGCTCGGCATCCCCGAAGGCACCGTCAAGACCCGCGCCCTGCGCGCCCGCCGCGAGCTGCGCGCCGCCCTCGGCGCCGGCCCGTACCCCCTGGGAGGCACCGCATGACGTCCCCCCGACCGGCCGCCGACTGGCACGTCACCGAGGCGCTCGCGCTCCGGTACGCGGAGGGCGCCGCCTCCGAGACGGACGCCTGGTCCCTCGAGAAGCACGTCGAGTCCTGCTCGCTCTGCGCGGGCCGCGTCTCGGCCGCCGTACGCGCCGGAGCCGCCGGCCCGGCCCTGGCCTCCCTGCGGGCGGAGCTCCTGGCCTCCGTGGGGCACCGGCCCGCCCCGGTGCCCGCCGTCGCCGCGAGCCCCCTCGGGCGGTGGGCGCGGCTCTGGTGGGCCGCCGGGCCCGCCCTGCGCGGGTCCTGGGTCGTGGCGGTGGCGCTCGTCCTGGGCGGGGCCTTCGCCCTGGCCTACGGCGCCGGGTTCCAGGGGGCTCGGAGCTGGCTGCTCGCGCTCTCCCCGGTCCTCCCGCTGGGCGGGGTCGCCGTCTCGTACGGACGCCACGCCGACCCCCTGTACGAGATCACCGCCGCGACCCCCTCCGGCGGGCTGCGGCTGCTCCTCACCCGTGCCGCCGCCGTGCTCACGGTCTGCGTGCCGCTGCTGACCGCCGGCGGGGCGCTGCTGCCGCCGGTGGCCGGTTTCCCGGGGGCGGCCGCCTGGCTGCTGCCGGGGCTCGCGCTGACCCTGGCGACCCTCGCCCTCGGTTCCTTCGTCGGCTGCCGGGCGGCGGCCGCGACCGTCGCCGGCGGGTGGCTGCTCGCCGTGACGGGCCCGCTCCTCGGGCCTTCGGCGACCGGTCCGACGGGGACCACCGAAGGCAGTGCCGCCGCGATCGCCCGCTACTTCTCCGGCCCGACGGCACAAGGGAGTTGGGCCGTCGCAGCACTCGCCTGCGCCGCCCTCCTCGTGCTGCGGCGCCGTTCCTTCGACCACCTGGAGACCCGGTGAACCAGCCCGCCACGGTCGCGGTGACCGGACTGACCGTCCGCCACCGCCGCACCGTCGCCCTCGACGCGCTCGACCTGTCCCTCTCCCCCGGCGTCCACGGCCTGCTCGGCCCGAACGGCGCGGGGAAGACCTCGCTCATCCGGGTCCTCGCGACCGTCGCCGCACCCTCCTCCGGGCGGGTGGAGCTGCTCGGCGGGGACGTCGCGGGCCACCGCGAGCGCACCGCGATCCGGCGCCGACTCGGCTATCTGCCGCAGGAGTTCGGCTACTACCCGGGCTTCACGGTCCGGGAGTTCGTCGCGTACGTGGCCTGGCTGAAGGAGGTGCCGGCGGACCGGGCCGCGGCCGCCGTGGAGCGGGCGGTCGCGCGGGTCGGTCTCGCCGACCGGATCGACGACCGGATCAAGACGCTGTCGGGCGGCATGGTCCGCCGGGCCGGCATCGCCCAGGCCATCGTGAACGAACCGGAGTTGCTGCTGCTCGACGAGCCGACGGCCGGTCTCGACCCGGAGCAGCGGGTCGACTTCCGCGAGCTGCTGCGGGAGCTCGGCACGGAGGCGACGGTCGTGGTCTCCACCCACCTGGTGGAGGACGTGGCCGCGGCCTGCACCGATGTCGCCCTGATCGAGGGGGGACGGCTCGCCTTCCGCGGCCCGACCGCCGAACTCGCCGCGCTCGGCGGCGAGTCGGCCGCACCCGGCGACTCGACGACGAACGCGATCGAGCGCGGCTACACGGCCGCCCTGCGCACCCACCGCGAGAGCGCCGGAGCCGGCGCGGTCCGCACGAAGGAGGCGCTCCGGTGACCGCGACCCTCACCCCGCCCCGCGCGGACCGACCGACGCCCGCCCGCCCGCCCGCCCCGCTCCGCACCGAGCTGCGCCGCGGCCTCGGGCCGTGGACAGGCGTCGCCGTCGCCCTCACCGTCCTGGTGACGATGTACGGCAAGGCGCCCGAGTGGCAGGGCCGTTGGGCCGACGCGACCAACCTGCTGCACGTCGCCGCCGGACTGCTCTGCGGGCCCCTCGCGCTCGCGGCGGGCTGCTGGCAGGGCGGCCGGGACCGGCGGCGCGGGACGACGGAGCTGTGGGAGTCCGTCCCCCGCTCTCCGCTGCGCCGCCTCCTCGTCGCGGTCGGCCCGTCCGCGTTCTGGCCCGCCGCAGGACTGCTGTTCGCCGACGCCGTCTGCCTCCTCGCCACCTGGCCGTACGTCTCCGCCGGGCGCCCCTTCCTCGAACTCCTCGCCGCCGACGCGGTCGCCGTCGCCGCCCTCGGCGCGCTCGGCCATCTCGCCGGGCGGGTCATCCGGTGGCGCCTCGCGGCCCCGCTGCTCGGGATCGTCGGATACGTCGTCCTCGGCCTCGCCGCCTACACGGCAGGCCCCGCGCGCTGGCTCGGCCCGGCGGGCGAGCACCAGTTCTTCTGGGACCGGCCGGTGTGGTGGTTCGGCCCGGTGTCAATGGCGTGGACGGCGGGGCTCGCGCTCGCCGCGCTCCTCGCGTACGGGCTGCGCCCGGCCCGCCTCCGGGTGCTCGCGCTGATTCCGCTGGCCGTCACGGTCGGCGCCGCCGGCCTGATCCTGCGGCTGCCGCGGGACGAGGGCCCGTGGCGCCCGGACCCGGCCCTGTCCCGGCAGGTCTGCGACGGCGGCACGCCGCAGGTGTGCCTGACCGCGGTGGACGAGAGCCTGCTGCCCGACGTCTCGGCGGCCCTCGCCCCGCTGAGCGCGCGCCTGAAGGGGGTGCCGGGTGCCCCGGTCCGCTGGGTCAGCGGCCTGGCGGGACCCGCCCTCCCCGGAGACGTCGCGCTGCCCTCCGTCCGGCAGGACGCGGTCCGCGACCGGCTCGCCCACCCCGACCTGTACCTCAACTCGGCCGTGAACTGGCTGTTCTCGGACTCGTGCCGGCCCGGCGACGGCACGGGCCCGAACGCCGAGCGGGCGAGCACGATCAATCTCGCCGTGATCGAGTGGCTGGCGCCGACCCCGGAGGGCTACGGCCCCGCCACCACCGGCGCCCAGCCGTACATCGACCGCCTGAAGGCCAAGTCCCCGGCCGAGCAGCGCGCCTACCTCACCCGCTTCCTCGCCGCGAACACCTGCCGCCCGGACGAGGTGCCGATCCCGTGAGGCTCTATCTGCGCTCCCGCGGCCTGCCCGGCGCGCTGGCCGCCCTGCTCGGCACGGCGGCGGCCGCCGCCTGGGCGGCCTGGTGGCTGGTGTCGCTGCCCGACTTCGACCACACGGCGCGGCTGCCGGTCGTGGTCCTCGGCCCGCTGCTCGCGGCGGGCGTGATCGGGACGAGTCTGCACACGCCGAGCGACGAGCTGGACCGTACGGCGGTACGCGCCTGGTGGCCCCGCCGCCTCGCGCACCTCCTCGCGCCGACCGCGCTGGCCGTGGGCCTGCTCGCGCTCGCGGTGCCTGGGCACGCGGAGGAGTTCGGCGCGCCCGCCGCCGTACGCAACACCCTGGGCCTGGTGGGCATGGCGGCGTCGGCCGCTCCCCTCGTCGGCGCCCGGCTGAGCTGGCTGCCGCCGACCTTCTACGCCGGCGTGGTCTACCTGGCGGCCCCCTCCGGCACGGAGGGCGGCGCGGCCTGGTGGGCCTGGGTGACGCGCCCCGGCCCGGAGGGCGAAGCGTGGGCGGTGGCCGCCGTCGCCTTCGCCGCCGGGACGGCGCTGTACGCGTGGCGGGGCTCCCGGCGTACGACCGGCGAGGCCTGAGCCTCGGCACGAGGGCGCGCAGGCACGCAGGCACGCAGGCATCCAGACACGGAGCCACGCAGCCGCGAAGCCCGCGAAGCCCGCGAAGACCCCAAGGCACGACGGAGCCTCAAGACACGACCGCGCCTAGCGGAGCAGCCAGCCCTTCGTCAGCTCCGCCATCTCCGCCTGCGTACGCCCGCCGTGGTCGACCGCGATGAAGTGGTCGGCCACGCGCAGCGAGAAGGCGATCAGGGAGCGGACCTCGACGTCGTCCTCGTCGGCGCAGAAGTCCCGGAAGAGCGCCCGCAGATACTCCATGCGCCGGTTGTCGGTGCGGCGGAGGCGTGCGGCGACGGTCTCGTCGCGCCGGGCCCAGTCGCGTACGGCGAGGTCGACGGCGAGGCCGGTCACGGGGCCTTCGGCGACGCCCTGGACGAAGTCGAAGAGGCGGCCGAGTTTGGCGCGGCCCTCTCCCCCGCCGCTCTCGATCCGCTCGATGACCGCTTCGGAGACCTCGCGCTCCCAGGTGTCGAGCATCTCGGCGAGCAGAGCGTCGCGGTTGGCGAAGTACCCGTAGAAGCCGCCCTTGCTGACGCCGAGGGCCTGGGCCAGCGGTTCGATCCGTACGGCCTCCGGGCCGCCCGCCGCGAGCGCGCGGAGGCCTTCCTCGATCCACCGGCCACGGGGTGTGCGGATCGCGCCCATGGTGTGCCCCTCCTCACCTCGCCATTCCTCGCCCCGACTATACGGTGCCGTACAGACGGGTCTACGCTTGATCTATACGCCACCGTATAGATGCCTCCGCGCAAGCGGCGGACCGTAGGAACAGGGGTACGACCATGAGACTTCCCCGCACCGCGCACACCTCCCGCCCGTGGCGGATCCACGAGGTCGCCCGGGACTTCCAGGTCGAGGACGTGTGGGAGCTGCCCGTCACCGGCGGCCCGGACGAACTCGACCGCCTCGTAAGGCAGTTCACGAACGGCGACAGGACCGCCCTCTCCTCGCCCGTCGTCCGCACGCTCTTCGCGATCCGCTGGAAGCTGGGGGCGCTGCTCGGCTGGGACAAGGCCGACGCCGGCCTCGACGGGCGGGTGGGCTCCCTGCGGGAGCGGCTGCCCGAGGACCTGCGCGCGGGGAACCGGGGGCCCGATCTCCAGGCGGTGCCGTTCACGTCCGTCTACCAGACGCACGACGAGTGGGTGGCGGAGAGCGCCAACCGGACCGTGCACGCGGTGATGCACATCTGCTGGGTTCCGGACCCCGGCCCCGGCGAGCCCGACCGCCACCGCGCCCGGATGGCCGTCCTGGTGAAGCCCAACGGGCTGCTCGGCGCGGTGTACATGGCGGGGATCAAGCCGTTCCGCCACCTGGGCGTCCTCCCGCGGATAATGCGCTCGATCGGCGACGAGTGGGAGGCGGGGAAGGCCAGGGAGGCGGCGGCCTGAAAAAGGCGCCGGAGGACCTCCCTCACCCCCGCGGCGCCGCCATCTCCGCGTACTGCCGCTCCAGGAAGGATCGGACGCGCGCGGGCATGTCCATCGACTCCGGGTCGAGGGCCCACTGGATCTGGAGGCCGTCCATGACGGCGAGGTGTTCCTGGCCGACGGCCCGGCAGTCGATGTCGGCGCGCAGCTCGCCGCGCCGCACGGCCTCCTCCAGGAGGTCGACCGTGTGCCGGAGCACGCGCGCGTAGCGCTCCTTGAAGTACGTGTGGGCGGGGTGGCCGATGTTGCCGGACTCGCCCACCAGGACGTTGTACATCCGGACGATGCCGGGGCGCCGGGTGTTCTCCTCGATCAGCGCGACCACGGTGTCCAGGTAGGCCGCGTACGAAGCGGGCTCGACGCTGAACAGGCGCTCTATGTCGTGCTGTTCGCTCTGCGCGAGGACCGAAAGGAGCAGGTCCTCCTTGCTGCGGAAGTGGTGCAGCAGTCCGCCCTGGGTGATCCCGCAGTCGTTGGCGATCCGGGCGAGCGAGGAGGCGTGGAAGCCCCAGCGCCCGAAGTGGTCGACGGCGGTGTCCAGGATCTTCCGGCGGCGCGCGTCACCGACCGCATAGCTGCCCCGGCCTGCGGATTTACGGGACGTCGGTTCCTTCTTCTCCGGCATGGGTCCCACCCTAGGGGCTGTCCCGCCGGGGCCGAATTCCCTCCCGAAAGGGGCCCTTCACTCTGTGATCCAGGACACATTCTAGAAACCTAGTGGTCACTCGGTTTTCGCGCTTAGCCTGGCGTCGTCGAAGGCCGGCACCGCTGTCGGCCCGTGAGCGACGGAGTCTCCCCATGGCCATCACCCACGACCCGGCGGATGTCACCACCACCGCCCCCGAGGTCACCGTCCCGCCGCCCGCCAAGGCCCCCGGCACCCTGATATTCGGCCTCGCCTTCGCCCAGCTCGGGCTGATGGTCGCCGTCCTCACCCCGGTGATGGTCACCCTCGCCCTCCGCGTCGCCCAGATCGTCCCGGAGGCCGACCGCGGCGCCGCCCTCGGCAAGGTCCTCTCCCTCGGCGCGGTCCTCGCGATGATCGGCAACCCCGTCTTCGGCGCCCTCTCCGACCGCACCACCAGCCGCTTCGGCCGCCGCCGCCCCTGGCTCGTCGGCGGCATGACCGTCGGCCTCGCCGGACTCGCGGTCGTCGGCACCGGCGGCAGCGTCCCGGTCCTGATGCTCGGCTGGGCCGTCGCCCAGCTCGGCTGCAACGCCGCGATGGCCGCCATGGTGTCCTGCATCCCCGACCTCGTACCGCCCCGGCAGCAGGCCCGGGTCTCCGGCATCGTCGGCATGATGACCTCGGTCGCGATGATCCTCGGCACCTTCCTCGCCGACGCCTTCGACACCTCCCTGTCCCTGGCGTTCCTCGTCCCCGCCGTCATCGGCCTCGCCTCGGTGCTCTACCTCTCCGCCGTGATGAAGGACCGCCCGGCGCGGACCGGGGCCTTCCCGCCGTACGGCTTCCGCGAGTTCCTGCGCAGCTTCTGGGTCTCCCCGCGCGAGCACCCCGACTTCGCCTGGAACTTCGCCGGCCGCTTCCTGGTCTTCGTCGGCATCTCCTGCGTCACCAGCTACCAGGTGTACTTCCTGATGGACCGGCTCGGTTACGGCCAGGACGAGGTCTCGGGGAAGCTCTTCACCGGCACCGTCGCCATGGTCGTCGCGGTGATCGCCGGCTCCCTCCTCGGCGGCGTCCTCTCCGACGGCTCCGGCCGCCGCAAGCCGTACGTCCTCGCCGCCTCGGTCGTCATCGGCGCCGGCCTCGCCCTCATCGCCACCGCCCACTCCTTCGGGATGTTCGTCCTCGCGCTGGTCGTCTTCGGCTTCGGCGAGGGGCTCTACCTCTCCGTGGACGTGGCCCTCGCCGCGGCCGTCCTGCCGAACCCCGAGGAGTCCGCCAAGGACATGGGCGTCCTCAACATCGGCAACGCCCTCCCGCAGTCGCTCGTCCCGATCGCGGCCCCCGCGATCCTCTCGATCGGCGGCGGCGGCAACTACGGCGCGCTCTTCCTCTTCGGCGGCGTGGCCTGCGTCCTCGGCGCGATCGCCGTCCAGTTCATCCGCTCGGTCAAGTAACCCGGTCACGCAAGCAGGGACGTACGACATGCACCCCTACCAGGACGCCACCCGCCCCGTCGACGAGCGCGTCGAGGACCTCCTCGCCCGGATGACCCCGGAGGAGAAGGCCGGCCAGCTCTTCCACGACATGCTGATGATGAACCCCGACGGCACCCCGGTGACCGAGACGGACGGCTCGATGCTGCCGCTCGCCACCCCCGAGCTCATCGAGGACCGGAAGCTCACCCACTTCAACCTGCTCGGCACCTACGGCGCCCGCGAGATGGCGCTCTGGCACAACGCCGTCCAGGAGATGGCCGCGGGCACCCGCCTCGGCATCCCGGTCTCGCTCTCCACCGACCCGCGCCACACCTTCACCGACAACATCGGCGCCTCCTTCAACGCCGGCGCCTTCTCCGCCTGGCCCGAGGCGCTCGGCCTCGCCGCCATCGGCGACCCCGAGCTGGTCTTCGCCTTCACCGACACGGTCCGCCGCGAGTACCTCTCGGTCGGCTTCCGTACGGCGCTCCACCCGCAGATCGACCTCGCGACCGAGCCCCGCTGGTCCCGCCAGTCCGGCACCTTCGGCTCCGACGCGAAGCTGACGGGCGAGCTGGTGGAGGCGTACGTCCGCGGGCTCCAAGGCGAGCGCCTCGGCAAGGACTCGGTGGCCGCGATGGTCAAGCACTTCCCCGGCGGCGGCCCGCAGAAGGACGGCGAGGACCCGCACTTCCCGCACGGCAAGGAGCAGGTCTACCCCGGCGGCATGCGGGAGCACCACCTGGAGCCGTTCCGGCACGCGATCGCGGCCGGCTGCGCGCAGATGATGCCGTACTACGGCCAGCCGGTCGGCACCGACTGGGAAGAGGTCGGCTTCGGCTTCAACAAGGGCGTCCTCACGGGCCTGCTCCGCGAGGAGCTCGGCTTCACCGGCATCGTCTGCTCCGACTGGGGGCTGCTCAACGACGCGGCCATCTTCGGGGAGATCCACGAGGCCCGGGCCTGGGGCGTCGAGCACCTGAGCGTGGCCGAGCGGACGGCGAAGGCGCTCGACGCGGGCGTGGACCAGTTCGGCGGCGAGCAGTGCCCCGAGGTGATCGTGGAGCTGATGGCCTCGGGACGGATCTCCGAGGCCCGCGTCGACGAGTCCGTACGCCGCCTGCTGCGCGAGAAGTTCGTCCTCGGGCTCTTCGACGAGCGCCGGTACGTCGACCCCGACGAGGCCGCGGAGACCGTCGGCCGCGCCGACTTCACGGCCGCCGGCGCCGCCGCCCAGCGCCGCTCCCTCACCGTCCTCACCGACGGGCCGCTCCCCCTGTCGGGCCGGCCGAGGCTGTACGTGGAGAACGTCGACCCGGCGGTCGCGGCGGCCTACGGCGAGGTCGTCGCCGACCCGGCCGGGGCCGACCTCGCGGTGCTGCGGCTGCGCACCCCGTACGAGGAGCGGCCGAACCTCTTCGAGTCCTTCTTCCACTCCGGCTCGCTCGCCTTCGCCGAGCCCGAGCTGACCCGGATCCTGGACCTGCTCGCCGCCGTGCCGACGGTCGTCTGCGTCAACCTGGAGCGGCCGGCGGTCCTGCCGGAGATCGCCGAGCACGCGGCGGCGCTGATCGCCGACTTCGGCGCGAGCGACGAGGCCCTGCTCGACGTGGCCTTCGGGCGGGCGAAGGCCGAGGGGCGGCTCCCCTTCGAGCTGCCGCGCTCGATGGCGGCGGTGGAGGCGGCCCGCCCGGACGTGCCGAACGACACGGTGGACCCGGTGTTCGCCCACGGCCACGGGCTTTCCCTGTAGCTGCCGGACCGCAACACCCATAGACCGCGGGGGACCTGAACGACCCCGCGAACGATCCGGGGGCCTGCCCTCCCCAGGGCCAAGCCCCCGGATCTCTTCTCCCTGCCCGCATGTCATGCACCTGAAGGGTTCTCCATGCGCACGTACGTCGCACTCTCCGCGTCCGCCGCCCTGCTCGTCAGCCTGGGCGCCACCGCCTACGCCACCACGGAGGCGGACACTCCCACCGCCACCCTCTCCACCGGGCCGCTCGCCGGGATGCGGATCCTCATCTCCAACGACGACTCGATGCAGGCCGCGAAGGCGAGCAACTCCGACGGCCTCGGCCTGTACGAGCTCCGCCGCGCGATGTGCGCCGCCGGCGCCGACGTCGTCGTCATGGCCCCCTGGCAGGTCCAGTCCGGCAAGGGCACCGCCGTCACCAACGGCGGCGTCGTCACCGCCCAGCGCCGCACCGCCCTGCCCGCCGGGTACGAGAACGACTGCGCGGGCGCCCCCGCCCGCGGCGCGGTCTACGGCGTCTGCCTCTCCGACGGCCCCTGTACGAAGGACTCCGCGAGCGCCACCCCGGCCGACACCGTCAAGCTCGCCCTGCGCGGCGGCCTCAAGGCCAAGGCCGGCTGGACCGGCGCCCCCGACCTCGTCCTCACCGGCATCAACTCCGGCCCCAACATCTCCGCGAGCGTCAACGACTCCGGCACCGTCGGCGCCGCCGTGGCCGCCATCGACCAGGGGGTCCCGGCCCTCGCCTTCTCGTCCTCGGGCGACGCCACCAACACCTCCTTCCCGCGCGTCAACTACCGCGCCCACGCCGAGTTCGGCGCCCGGTTCGTCGCCGGACTCACGCAGCGCGGGCTGCTGACCTCGAAGTTCGCCCTCAAGGTCGACTACCCCGACGTCAGCACCGGCATACCGGCCAAGGCCCCGGTCTGGACGCGCGTCGGCGACGGGGCGATCGTCTACCACGCCTTCGAACAGCGCGGGAACAGCGACTCGTTCGACATCGCGCTCGGCCTCTGCCCGACGGACGGCAGCGGGGAGGGCGAGTGCGCCGAGGGCCGGAAGGACGCCGACTCCACCTGGCTGCTCGACAAGGGCCACGTCACGATCGCCCCGATCACCTGGGACCGCACCTACGGCACGCCGGTCGACGCCCGCCGCGAACTGAACCGGATCGAGCGGTTCGTCGAGCACGAGGCCCCGCGCCCGTAACCCCGTATCCGCACGGCCCCGCGTCCCCGTGGCCCCGCATCCCCGTGGCTCCGCATCGGCCCCGTAACGCGGTAGCCGTACGGCTCCGTTAAGTGTTTGTCCCGGTCTCCCCGCCCCGCGAGGATGGCCGGGACACCGACTGCCGAGCCGAGCGGAGTGACCGACGTTGACCAGCCCCGTGACCCTCGACCGCCGCGAGGGGCCGTACGGAGAAGTCGTACTGCGCCGCCGCGCCGAGCACTACGAGATCATCGCCAACGGCACCTTCCTGATGGACACCTCCGACGGGCGCTCCGAGCGGCTGCTCGTCGACGCGGCCCTGGACGCCCTGCCCGAGGGGTCCCGCCCCGGCGCCTCCGTCCTCATCGGCGGCCTCGGGGTCGGCTTCTCCCTCGCCCACGCGGCGGCCGACCCGTGCTGGGGCCGCATCGCCGTCGCCGAGCGTGAGGGCGCGATCATCGACTGGCACCGTGAGGGGCCGCTCTCCGCCATCTCCGGGAGCGCCATGGCCGATCCGAGGACCGTGATCCTGCACACGGACCTCGTGGAGTACCTCCGCACCTCCTCCGACACCTACGACGCCCTCTGTCTGGACATCGACAACGGGCCGGACTGGACGGTCACCGAGGACAACGAAACCCTGTACTCGGCCGAGGGGTTGGCGGCCTGCGCGGCCCGTCTGAAACCCGGCGGCGTCCTCGCCGTGTGGTCCGCCCAGCCCTCGGTCGATTTCGAAGACTCGTTGCGGAATGCCGGATTCAGCGGGGTACGGACGGAAGAGATCCCCGTTGCCCGGGGCGTCCCCGACGTGGTCCACCTCGCCGTCCGCCCCCGATAACTCCTGGATAGCCGGGACACCACCAGTACCTCTAGGCTGCTGCACCGACATCGGCGACGCGAGGCGGGGCAATGGAGCAGACACACACCACTCACCACGGTGCGGCGGCCACTCCCGGGGCCCAGCGGCGGGTGCTCGTGGTCGAGGACGACGCGACGATCGTCGAGGCGATCTCCGCGCGGCTGCGTGCCGAGGGCTTCCTCGTGCAGACCGCGACGGACGGACCGGCGGCCGTCGACGCCGCCGAGGCATGGCAGCCGGACCTGATGGTCCTGGACGTGATGCTCCCGGGCTTCGATGGCCTGGAGGTGTGCCGCCGGGTCCAGGCCCAGCGCCCCGTCCCCGTCCTCATGCTCACGGCCCGGGACGACGAGACGGACATGCTGGTCGGGCTCGGCGTCGGCGCGGACGACTACATGACGAAGCCGTTCTCGATGCGCGAGCTCGCGGCCCGGGTGCACGTCCTGCTGCGCCGGGTCGAGCGGGCCGCGCTGGCGGCCGTCACCCCGCGCAGCGGGATCCTGCGCCTCGGCGAGCTGGAGATCGACCACGCGCAGCGGCGGGTCCGGGTGCGCTCCGAGGACGTGCACCTGACCCCGACCGAGTTCGACCTGCTGGTCTGTCTGGCGAGCACCCCGAGGGCGGTCCTCTCGCGCGAGCAGCTCCTCGCCGAGGTGTGGGACTGGGCGGACGCCTCCGGCACCCGGACCGTGGACAGCCACATCAAGGCCCTGCGCCGGAAGATCGGAGCCGAGCGCATCCGTACGGTCCATGGCGTGGGGTACGCGCTGGAGACCCCGGCGCCGTGAGACGGCCGGGGAGGCGTACGGGGGGCAGGCGGCCGACCGGGGCCGCCGGAGCCACCGTGCCCGCCGGAGCCACGGGGCCGGCCACCGCCCCGGAATCCGCCGAGGCCGGCGACCCGGGCGACGGCGGCACCGCCGGCGCGCGGCGGCCCGCCCGGCGCCGGATCGTCATCTCGATCAAGACCAAGCTGGGCGCCCTGGTCGTCGGCGCGGTCCTGCTGACCTCGTGCCTCGCCCTGGTGGCGATCCGCACCTCCACCGAGTTCCGGTACATCACGATCTTCGCGATGATCGCGACCCTGCTGATCACCCAGTTCGTGGCGCAGTCCCTGACCGCGCCGCTGGACGAGATGACGACGGTGGCCGGGTCGATCTCGCGCGGCGACTTCAGCCGCCGTGTGCGGGGCGCGGACCGGCGGGACGAGCTGGGCGCCCTCGCCTCGACGATCAACCGCATGGCGGACGATCTGGAGGCCGTCGACCGGCACCGCAAGGAGCTGGTCGCCAACGTCTCGCACGAGCTGCGCACGCCGATCGCCGCGCTCCGGGCCGTCCTGGAGAACGTCGTGGACGGGGTGTCGGAGGCCGATCCGGAGACGATGCGCTCGGCGCTGAAGCAGACGGAGCGGCTCGGCCGGCTGGTGGAGACGCTGTTGGACCTGTCACGTCTTGACAACGGTGTCGTCACGCTGAAGGCAAGCCGTTTCGAGGTCTGGCCGTATCTGTCGGGGGTCCTCCGGGAGGCGAACCTCGCCGCGTCCCAGCGCGGCCTGTTCTCCACGTCGGGGCTGCACAACCGTACGGACGTGCACCTGCACCTGGACGTGTCGCCGCCCGAGCTGGTCGCGCACGCGGACGCGGAGCGGCTCCACCAGGTGATGGCCAACCTGATCGACAACGCGGTGAAGCACTCGCCGCCGCACGGCCGGGTCTCGGTCCGGGCCCGGCGCGGCCCGTATCCGGACTCGCTGGAGCTGGAGGTCGAGGACGAGGGTCCCGGGATCCCGGAGTCGGAGCGGCACAAGGTCTTCGAGCGGTTCAACCGGGGAACGGCGGCGCACCGGCAGGGTCCGGGCAGCGACGGCGGCACCGGGCTGGGGCTCGCGATCGCCCGCTGGGCCGTGGATCTGCACGGTGGCGGGATCGGCGTGGCCGAATCGTCACGCGGCTGCCGTATCCGAGTCACTCTTCCGGGCAGCCTTCCTCCGAGAGATTGACGTAGGGTTCGAACCGGAAGAGCACGTTCTGCGTGTACGTGAGCGGGACCTGCGTGCACGTGAACGGGGTGCGATCAGGGATGCGGTCGAAGAGGGCCGCGCCCGCGCTTTTCCGTACCCTCACACGTGCGGAACCACGCTTGTTTCCCGCCATTCACGGTCCCGAAACGCCTCGTCAAGTGTGACTTGCGCGACGTTGGAGTGCCTGGCCTGCACCTCCCGGCCGGGTAGGCGTAGCCTTTATTTCCGCTGTCCATCACCTTGTGAAGCGGAAGAGGGCGGTTGCCGCCGTGTCGTCTCAGTCCCCCAGTACCCCGAGCTCCCCGACCGACCAAGACGGGCAGGGTCAGAACCCTGCCGCCGCCTTCGGTGCCAATGAGTGGCTCGTCGACGAGATCTACCAGCAGTACCTCCAGGACCCGAATTCGGTCGATCGTGCCTGGTGGGACTTCTTCGCCGACTACAAGCCGGGAGCGTCGGCGACCCCGACCGCCTCGGCCCCCACCACCACGCCGAGCACGCAGGGCGTGCCCGCCGCGACGCAGGCGGGCCCCGCACAGGCCGCGCCTGCCGCCCCGGCGGCCACTCCGGCCTCCGTGCCCGCTCCGGCCCCGGCTCCCGCCGCGGCTCCGGCTCCGGCCAAGCCGGCGGCGGCCCCTGCCGCCCCGGTCGCCGCGAAGCCCGCCGCCGCCGCTCCGGCGCCCGTGAAGGCCGCCGAGGCCACCGCGGCCCCGGCCGGCCCCGAGCTGGTCACGCTGCGCGGCCCCGCCGCCGCGGTCGCGAAGAACATGAACGCCTCGCTGGAGGTGCCGACGGCCACGTCCGTCCGCGCCGTCCCGGTGAAGCTGCTCTTCGACAACCGGATCGTGATCAACAACCACCTGAAGCGCGCCCGGGGCGGGAAGATCTCCTTCACGCACCTGATCGGCTACGCGATGGTGCAGGCGATCAAGGCCATGCCGTCGATGAACTACTCCTTCGCGGAGAAGGACGGCAAGCCGACCCTGGTCAAGCCGGAGCACGTCAACTTCGGTCTCGCGATCGACCTGGTGAAGCCCAACGGCGACCGCCAGCTCGTCGTCGCGGGCATCAAGAAGGCCGAGACCCTCAACTTCTTCGAGTTCTGGCAGGCGTACGAGGACATCGTGAAGCGGGCCCGCGTGGGCAAGCTGACGATGGAGGACTTCACCGGCGTCACGGTCTCCCTGACCAACCCCGGCGGCCTCGGCACCGTCCACTCCGTCCCGCGTCTGATGCCCGGCCAGTCGGTCATCATGGGCGTCGGCTCGATGGACTACCCGGCCGAGTTCCAGGGCACGTCCCAGGACACCCTGAACAAGCTGGGCATCTCGAAGGTCATGACCCTGACCTCGACCTACGACCACCGGGTCATCCAGGGTGCCGCCTCCGGCGAGTTCCTGCGCGTCGTCGCGAACTACCTCCTCGGCGAGCAGGGCTTCTACGACGACATCTTCAAGGCGCTGCGCATCCCCTACGAGCCGGTCCGCTGGCTCAAGGACATCGACGCGTCGCACGACGACGACGTCACCAAGGCCGCGCGCGTCTTCGAGCTCATCCACTCCTACCGGGTCCGCGGCCACGTCATGGCCGACACCGACCCGCTGGAGTACAAGCAGCGCAAGCACCCCGACCTGGACATCACCGAGCACGGCCTCACCCTGTGGGACCTGGAGCGGGAGTTCGCGGTCGGCGGTTTCGCCGGCAAGTCGATGATGAAGCTCCGCGACATCCTCGGCGTCCTGCGCGACTCGTACTGCCGCACCACCGGCGTCGAGTTCATGCACATCCAGGACCCGAAGCAGCGCAAGTGGATCCAGGACCGCGTCGAGCGCCCCCACGCCCGTGTGGAGCGCGAGGAGCAGCTGCGGATCCTGCGCCGGCTGAACGCCGCCGAGGCCTTCGAGACCTTCCTGCAGACGAAGTACGTCGGCCAGAAGCGCTTCTCCCTGGAGGGCGGCGAGTCCGTCATCCCGCTGCTCGACGCGGTCATCGACTCGGCCGCCGAGTCGCGCCTCGACGAGGTCGTCATCGGCATGGCCCACCGCGGCCGTCTGAACGTCCTCGCGAACATCGTGGGCAAGTCGTACGCGCAGATCTTCCGCGAGTTCGAGGGCAACCTCGACCCGAAGTCGATGCACGGCTCCGGCGACGTGAAGTACCACCTGGGCGCCGAGGGCACCTTCACCGGTCTCGACGGCGAGGAGATCAAGGTCTCCCTGGCCGCCAACCCCTCGCACCTGGAGGCGGTCGACCCGGTCCTGGAAGGCATCGTCCGCGCCAAGCAGGACGTCATCAACAAGGGCGGCACGGACTTCACCGTCCTGCCGGTCGCCCTCCACGGTGACGCGGCCTTCGCGGGCCAGGGCGTCGTGGCCGAGACCCTGAACATGTCGCAGCTGCGGGGCTACCGCACCGGCGGCACGGTCCACATCGTCATCAACAACCAGGTCGGCTTCACCGCCGCCCCGGAGTCCTCGCGTTCCTCGATGTACGCGACCGACGTGGCCCGCATGATCGAGGCGCCGATCTTCCACGTGAACGGCGACGACCCGGAGGCCGTGGTCCGCGTCGCGCGGCTCGCCTTCGAGTTCCGCCAGACGTTCAACAAGGACGTCGTGATCGACCTCATCTGCTACCGCCGCCGCGGTCACAACGAGGGCGACAACCCCTCGTTCACCAACCCGCAGATGTACAACCTGATCGACAAGAAGCGTTCGGTGCGCAAGCTGTACACCGAGTCGCTCATCGGTCGCGGCGACATCACCCTGGAAGAGGCCGAGCAGTCGCTCCAGGACTTCCAGGGCCAGCTGGAGAAGGTGTTCGCGGAGGTCCGCGAGGCCACTTCGGCCCCGACCCCGACGCACGTCCCGGACGCCCAGGCCGAGTTCCCGGTCGCCGTCACCACGGCGGTCTCCGCCGAGGTCGTGAAGCGGATCGCCGAGTCGCAGGTCAGCATCCCGGAGCGGATCACAGTCCACGCGCGACTGACGCCGCAGATGCAGCGCCGTGCCGCCTCCATCGACGACGGCACCATCGACTGGGGCTTCGGCGAGACCCTCGCCATCGGCTCCCTGCTGATGGAGGGCACCCCGGTCCGTCTCTCGGGCCAGGACTCCCGCCGCGGCACCTTCGGCCAGCGCCACGCGGTGCTGGTGGACCAGGAGACCGGCGAGGACTTCACCCCGCTGCTCTACCTGGCCGAGGACCAGGCCCACTACAACGTCTACGACTCGCTGCTCAGCGAGTACGCGGCGATGGGCTTCGAGTACGGCTACTCGCTGACCCGCTCGGACGCGCTGGTCATCTGGGAGGCCCAGTTCGGTGACTTCGTCAACGGCGCGCAGACCGTCGTCGACGAGTTCATCTCCTCGGCCGAGCAGAAGTGGGGCCAGACCTCCGGCGTCACGCTGCTCCTGCCGCACGGCTACGAGGGCCAGGGCCCGGACCACTCGTCCGCGCGCCCGGAGCGCTTCCTCCAGATGTGCGCCCAGGACAACATGACGGTCGCCATGCCGACGCTGCCGTCGAACTACTTCCACCTCCTGCGCTGGCAGGTGCACAACCCGCACCACAAGCCGCTCATCGTCTTCACCCCGAAGTCGATGCTGCGTCTGAAGGCCGCGGCGTCCAAGGTGGAGGAGTTCACCACCGGCGGCTTCCGCCCGGTGATCGGCGACGACACGGTCAACCCGGCGGACGTCCGCAAGGTCGTCTTCTGCGCGGGCAAGGTCTACTACGACCTGGAGGCCGAGCGTCAGAAGCGCGGCGACACGGAGACCGCGATCATCCGTCTCGAGCGTCTGTACCCGCTGCCGGGTGCCGAGCTCCAGGCCGAGATCGCCAAGTACCCGAACGCGGCGAAGTACATCTGGGCGCAGGAGGAGCCGGCGAACCAGGGTGCGTGGCCGTTCATCGCGCTCAACCTGATCGACCACCTGGACCTGGCGGTCGGCGCGGACATCCCGGCGGGCGAGCGCCTGCGCCGGATCTCGCGTCCGCACTCCTCCTCCCCGGCGGTCGGCTCGGCCAAGCGCCACCAGGCGGAGCAGCAGCAGCTGGTCAACGAGGTCTTCGACGCCTGATCGTCGTCCTCGGAGCACGTACGGAGGCCCGGCACCCCACTCGGGGTGCCGGGCCTCCGGCGTGTCCGGCGCGGGTCCGGGGCTCACCCCAGGTTGGCCTCGAAGTCCCAGTAGGGACGGTTGCGCTGACGCGCCGAGAGGGTGTGCGGGTGCTGGGCACCCAGCGTGCGGGTGAGGGTGAGCAGGGCGTCCTCCTCCAGCTTCCCGGCCTCCTCGTTCTCCCTGAGGCCACGCAGGTCGGTGGCGAGGGCCACCTGGCTCGACAGGGTGAGCGGATGCTCGTTGCCGAGGGTGTGCCGGGCGCGGCGCAGGGTGTCCCGGCTGAGCTCGGCGGCGTCGGCCACCCGGCCGTTGAAGTTCCGGGCGGCGGAGGCGTTGAGCGCGCAGCCGAGCACCCAGGGGTGGTCCGAGCCCAGCGAGGAGGTCAGTCCGGCGAGCGCGGCCTCCAGGATGGCCAGGGCGTCCGCGCGTTCACCGGACGCCTGGAGGACGAGGGCGGTGTTGGCAAGGACACCCGTGGCGACCGGGTGTGCGGGGCCGAGGAGGGCGCGGTAGCCGGCCTCGGCCTCGTGGCTGAGTTCGCGGGCGTGGTCGAGGTCGCCGTGCTCGCGCAGGTAGTTGGCGTAGTTGTTGAGGGAGGAGAGCGTCACGTAGTGGGTGCGGCCGTGCACCTGCTCCAGCTGTTCGAGCAGGCTGGCCATGGTCGCTCCGAGGTCCTGCTGGAAGCCGCCCTCGCGGCGCCGGCACAGGGCCAGCTGGGTGCGGGCGTACAGCGTCTGCAGGTGCTGCGGGCCGAGTACCTGCACATGGCGCAGGACGTTGGCCTCCTGGCGGGCGAGGGCTTCGCGGTACTGGCCGAGCAGCCGCAGGTCGTGCGCGAGGGCGTTGCTGGAGTTGAGGGTGTGGGAGTGCCGCTTGCCGAGCACCCGCTCGCTGTGGGCGAGGGTCTCGGCGTCGGACTCGTACGCCTCCTGGAAGCGGCCGAGCTGCCGCAGGGTGACGCCGAGGTTGTGCCGGGCGACGAGGGTGGAGAACTCTCCGGCTCCGAGGAGGCGTTCGGCGTCGGCGAGGACGTCGCGCTGGAGCCGTTCCGCCTCCTTGTACTGGCCGAGGAAGCGCAGGTCGCTGGAGATGGCGCTGCTGGAGAGCAGGGTGCCGAGCTCGTTGGGGGGCTGGGCTGCCGCGAGGCGTTCACGCTGGGCGAGGTCGAGGTCGTACGCCTCACGGAAGCGGCCGAAGGAGCGCAGGATGTTGCTCTGCTGGGTGGTCAGGTCCAGCATGGGCTGGTCCAGCGGGTCCATGAAGGTGGACCAGTTGTCCCGGATCTTCTCGGCGAGCTGGATGCCGGCCCTGAACTCGCCGCTGCGGAAGCAGTAGCGCAGGCAGTTGAGCACGGCGGTCTGGGTGCGCGGGTTGTGGCTGAGGAGCGCGCCGGAGGGTTCCAGGTGGGGCAGGAGTTCGGCATAGCGGGGCCAGTGCCGGCTGTCCATGGGGTTGCCGGGGTCGGCCTCGGCGAGCAGGGTACGGACGGCCTGGCGATGGGCGGCGCGGTGGTCGCCCTCGGTGAGCCGGGCGACGATGTCGTGGACGAGCCGGTGCATGTGCACGGACTCCTGGTGCGGTCCCACCTCGGCGTTGTTGACGGGGCCCCGGGTCTCGCGGGTGAGCACCGAGTAGTTGACCAGGGTGTCCAGGGCCCGGGACCAGGCGGCGAGATCGGTGACCATCCAGCGCAGGTCCTCGGGGAGGTCCGCCTGTGGATAGGCGCGGATGAGACCGAGCGGGATACGGCCGGGGGCGAAGGAAGCGCACAGGCTGAGCACGTCGATGGCCTGCGGCTGGGCGCGTCGGAGCCGGTTGATCAGTATCGACCACGAGGTCAGGGACGCCTGAGGGAAGCCGTCGCCGGACGGCTCGACGGCGGAGATCCGTCCTTCGCGGACCATGTGCAGGTACTCGGAGACCTCCATGCGGGACTCGCCGAGCCAGGCTGCGGCCTGGACGAGCGGCAGCGGTACGTCCCCGAACTCGGCGGCGACCTCGTCGGCCTCGGGCGCCGTGACGTGCGGGGCGCGCCGCATCAGATAGCCGGTGGACTCGGCGCGGTCGAAGCCGGGGACTTCGAGGATGTCGGTGTGGTCGCCCCAGCCGCGGTTGCGCGAGGTGACGAGGACGTGGCCGGGGCCGTGCGGCAGCAGGACGTTCGCGCCGTCCGTGTCGTCCCAGCCGTCGAAGACGATGAGCCAGCGGGAGTGCGGGGCGCCCCGGCGCAGGGCTTCACGGACGGCGCGGATGCGTTCGCCGGGTTCGTTGCCGGTGGTGAGGCCGAGTTCGGTGGCGAGCTCGCCGAAGCGGTCGCGTTGCACGTTGCGGTCGTCGGAACTGACCCACCACACGACGTCGTAGTCGGAGCTGAAGCGGTGGGCGTACTCGGCGGCGATCTGGGTCTTGCCGATGCCGGACATGCCGAGCAGGGTGCACGCGGCGCTGCCGCGCTCGGCGTCCATGAGCCGTTCCTGGAGCTCGGTGAGCAGGTCGTCCCGGCCGGTGAAGCGCGGGTTGCGGCGCGGGATCTCGCCCCAGATCTCGGGAGGGGTGTCCGGGAAGCGAACGAGTGATCCGGCGGGCAGCCGGCGGCCGGTGGCGCGGCGGGGTTCGATGCCGAGCCGGCTGAGCAGCCGGACTTCGGCCTCCTCCTCGCCGACGCCCCACAGGCTGACGGGTTCGAGGACGGCGGTGGCCGGGGGCAGGGTCCGGTTGGTGAGGTTGACCGCGGCGAACCGCTCGGCATGGGCGGCGACGAAGCCGCGCAGGACGTCGTTCCACTCGCCGGCCACCCGCGGGCCGAGCTGGAAGAACCAGTCGTCCAGGACGAGCAGCACCTGGCCGCGGGCGAGCAGCAGGTCGCCGAGCGAGTCCTCCAGAGGCACATCGCGCGGCGGGTCCCAGCGCTGGAGGCTCGCGCGCACCCCGTACGCGTCGAGCCGCTGGTTGATCCAGGTCGCCCACGGGCGGTGATAGCCGGGGAAGACCACGAGGACATGTTCCGGCGCGCTCCTGACTCCGTGATCCGCCGCACCGCCCGATCGCTGTTCCGCCATCTGTCGTGTCTCCCGTCCCGCTCCCGCGCAACGCAGTGTCATGTGCCGTGGGCACAGTGTTACCCACCGGCCAGAGGGGTGGCGCCGAGGCTCGCGTGGTGCAGCCTCATTTGATGCACGAACTCCCGCCCCTCCACAGTCAGTTCATCGGATTCAAGCAGGATAAGGAGGGCCAGGCCCACCTGATCGTGGATGTCGTCGAACTGTTGCCCGGCGGCGGACCGCCAGGACGCCGGCACCTGGTCGGCGGTGACCGCGCGCCACCACAGATCGGCCAGGGCCAGATGCGCGTAGGCACCGTGCAGCACACCGGCGATGGGCCGCGGGTCCGACCGCCAGCCGACCCGGTACACGGCGTCCCGCCCGGGGCCGTACAGCGGCACGAGTTCGTGGAGCGTCGCCAGCTTGCTGTGATGCAGCTCGTGCACGAGCGTTTCGGCCATCCCCTGCCCCTCGGCGGGCAGCGATGTCAGTACGGCTCCAGGGGCGGCGCTCAGCGTGGCACCCAGGTGCTGGGGTCCGCGCGGAACGACCGGGACGACCGCGCGGACGCCCTGGGCCACCTCGGCCGCCCGGCCGGGGTCCGTGCGGGCGAGGAGGTCCTGGGCGGCGTGCCAGGTGGCGGACCAGGCGGCGTGGTCGGTGTCGGCGGGGTCGGCCGCGGTGACCGCCGTGGCGCCGCCCACGCCGGACGGCACCCGGTACGGGTCGACATCGTCCAGGCGCGCGGCGCTGCGGGGCAGCGGGCGGACCGCGTGCCAGCCGGGCCCGCCGCCCCTGAGGCGCCGGCCGGTCAGGGTCAGGAAGGCTCGCGCGGCATGGCGGGCACCGTCCGGGTGGAACCGTACGGTCCGCTCGTCGGCGCTGACCCGGACACGGTCTGCGGCCACCCTCAGCCGGCCCACGCCGGGCAGCGGGAGCAGGCCGTCCGGGGTGTCCATGGTCAGGTCGAGCGGGCCGCCGCCGCGCAGGGCGGCGGTGACCGCGAGGTTGTCGAGGTGCCCGAGCAGCCTGTCGAAGGCCGGTCCGGCGGGCTCGGCGAGCGCGCCGGCCAGCCAGGCCCCGGTCGTCGGGTAGTCGAGAACGTCCCGGACCACGGCGGGATGGCGGCGCTCGACCCGTTCGAGCAGCTTCCAGGAGCGCTCGAACCGGTCGAGCGCGCCCGGTTCGACGGACACCCGGTGCCGGTGGACGCGCACCAAGAGCGCCTTGAGGAGCAGCAACCGCCGGGTGTGCAGGGCGGACCGCAGCAGCGTGAGCCCGTCCGGGGCGGGGCTGACCCGGGCCAGTAGGGCGAAGACGGGCGCGGGCAGGGGCGCGATGTTCACTCCCGCCTCCATGGCCCTACGACGGGCGGTGCGCATCTGACCGAAAACGGCCGGTCGGCGCGGCCACCCCGTCGGAGGTCAGCCGTGGATACCGTCCGATCCGCCCTCGACGAACCAGGAAGCCCCCAGCTCCTGCGGATGCCAGAGCACCCGCTCGACGGCGGCCGCCAGCTCGGGATCGTCCATGAAGCGCAAGGTCCGCAGGTCCACAGCGGTGAGGTCGGGCAGGTGCCATGGCCGTTCGCCACCCCGGTCCACGCCTGCGACCCGCTTCGTGTGCTCCAACACCCTCGGCTCCTCCTCACCGACCCTTGTCCCCCACGGTCGTAGCGGCGGAGCGGTTCTTCCCGACGCCTCACGGGCGGAAACCCGTTCGACTCAACTGCGCCCATGTGCGCCCCCGTTATCAAGCCGCTCCGCGTCCTCGTCGCGCCAGGCCCACCAGGGCGGCGCGATCCGGCGCCGCTCCTCGCGGGAGAAGCGGTCCGGCCGCGGGCGGGGGTCGGCGCCGACCTCGGCGAGCAGGGCCCGGGTCCGCTCCACGTCCGCCCAGTCCACCGCCACCAGCCGGCCGTCCAGCCGTCGCCACTGCTCGGCGGCCTCCTCCAGGACCGTCGCGGCCTGACCGGCCCGGTCCATCAGGTACAGCACGGCGCCCTGGGCGTGGAGCGCCCTGGCCAGGGTGATCGTGCCGGGGGTGTCGCCGCGGGCGGCGCGGGTGTCGTCGGCGGCGCGCCGGAAGGCGGTGAGGGCGCCCACGAGCTGCCCGTCCCTCGCGGTCTCGCTCAACTGCACCTGCACCCAGCCCACTTGCAGCCCGACTCCGGCCCGGGTCGCCGGGTCCCTGATGGTGCGGAGAGCCTCGTCGAGGAGATGTCGGCTCTCGTACAGGTCCGGCAGGAACCCCGCGCGGTCGAAGCGCAGGGCGAGCACGCTGCCGATGAGGATCCGGGTCCGCTCGCGGGCCTCGGCGGCGCCGGCGGGGAGACAGGTGAGTGCCTCGCGCAGCACGGACTCCGCGCGGTCGACCGGCCGGGTCCCGGTCCCGGCGGCGGCGCGGCGCAGCAGGGACTCGCCCCAGGTGAGCAGGAGCCGGCCGCGCTGTTCGCCCTGGGCGGGGGTGAGCAGCGTGGCCTGCTCGTAGGCCGCGTCGGCGGCCGGCCCGTCGCCGGTGGTCTCGTACAGGCGGGCACGCGCGGCGGTGTGCCGCAGTCTCAGGGTGCGGCCGTCGCCGAGGAGGGCTTCCGCGCGGTCGAGGACGGGGCCGATGCGGTCGGGGCCGGCCTCGGTGAGGTGCAGGGCGTCGGCGAGGTCGAGGAGGGTGGCGGCGTTCTCCCGGAGGGCGAGGGCCGCGGTCAGCTCTCCGGCCGCCGTCTCGCCGTCGCCCCGGGCCAGGAGCAGTCGGCCGCGGCGCAGGTGGAGGGTGTGCCGGGCGGTCTCGGGCCACCGGTCCGCGTCCTCGGCGAGGGCGGCGAGGGCGGCGTCGAGGTGGCCGGATTCGTCGGTGTCGCGCCACAGGGCGTGGTGGACGACGGCGAGTTCGAGCCGGGCCTCGGCCCACGCCTCCCCGCCGGTACGGGCCAGCTCCCCGGCCTGTACGAGCATGTCGGCGGCCTGGTCGAGGAGTTCGCGGCGCCGGTGGGAGCGGCGGGCGAGCGCGGTGCCGGCCTCGGCGTACAGGACAAGGCCGAGGACGGTCCGGGCCTCGACGGGGGCGGTGGGGAGCGCCGCCTCGGCGCGCTCGCGGGCCCCGGCGAGGAGGGCCGGGTCGGAGTGGGCGCGGCCCTGGGCGAGGAGGCTGCGGGCCTCGGTGAGCGGGTCGGGGGTGATGAGGTCGGGGTGGTAGAAGCGGAGCACGCGCGCGGGGATGCGGGCGAAGAGCTCGGTCTCGGCTCCTTCGGGGCCGAGGGGTTCGTCGGTCGCCTCGGGGAGCGCGGTGGCGCCGTCGCCCTGCCCGTACCGGCCTTCGCCCTCGGCGCCCGGCTCGGTGCCGGGCTCCGTGTCCGTGCCGGCGAGGCGGGCGGCGGCGAGCGCCGGGAAGTTGCGCATGCCCTGGCCGAAGTTCCGCTCCACGTAGTCGGAGCAGTGCTTGAGGACGAGCGCGGCGGCGCTGGGGTCGAGCGAGCCGAGGAGGTGCTGCTGGATGCCGGGCGGATAGCTGAAGCAGGGGTACGGGGTGGGTCCGGGGAGCCGCCGCAGGAGCCCGCTCAGGAGGACCTCGGCCAGCTCCATGGGGCCGGTGTCGGGGAGCATGGCGCGCTGGACGAGCTGCATGACGGGGAGGGCGAGCGGGGCCGCCGCGAGGTGGACGGCGAGGTGGATCGCGCCGGGTGAGGCACTGGCCCGGAAGGCGCGGAGGAGTTCGTCGTCGGGGCGCGGGGCGCGGGGAGTCCGGGGCGCGCGGGGCGGCGCCGCCGCCTCGGGGTCCAGCCAGGCGGCCCAGCCGCGTACGGCGTTGCCTCCGTGGCCGGTGTGGAGCCGGGTCCAGGAGGCGAAGGCCTCGGGGGTGGGGGTGAGCACGGGGACGGCACGGCGGCCGGGGACGGGCGGCCCCCAGGGGTCGTCGTCGGAGCGGAAGGGGGTGTGGCCGCCGGGGGTCGAGGCACGCTGGAAGGTGCCGGGTTCGGCGGGGAGGGCGGTGCGGGGCCACAGGCGCGGCGGCAGCGGCTGGACGAGGGCGAGCGGGGAGCGGCGGGGCCACTGGCGGAGGAAGCGCTGGGCGGCGCCGCGCTGCCAGAGGGGGCCGACGCAGTCGCTGACGACGAGGGTGAGCCGGCGGCCCGTGGGGTCGTGGAGCTGGTCGACGGGGCGCAGCCGGGGTCTGCCGTCGGCGCCGGAGGTGGTGGTGACGAGCGGGGGGCCTTCGCCGGTGTCGTAGAGCCGGTGCACCTGGACGTCGCGGAAGGCGCCGGACTGCTGGCAGGCCTGGCGGAGCTCCTCGACCATGCGGCTCCAGACGACCATGGCGGGGCCGGTGTCCATGAGGAGCTGGATGTCGGGGCGGCGGCCCGTCGCGGGGCGCAGGACGGGGGTGAGGATGCCGGCGGCCGCGCTGCGTTCGGCGGTGGCCTCCTCGTCGAGGCTGCCCTCGCCGGGGCGGTGCGGGACGAGGGCGTAGCCCCGCAGGGGGCGGAGGGCCTTCTGAAGGCCGAGGAGGCCGGGGAGCGCGTTGGCGCCGGGGGCGCGGACGGGCAGGGTCGCGGCCCGCTCCGCACGTCCGGGGCCGCGGGGCTCTCCGGTGGCCGCTCCCGTACCCGTACTCGTACCCGAGCCGGAGCCCGTACTCGTGGCGAGGGAGACGGAATCGGAGCGTGCCGCCCGCTCCGAGGGTGCGCCGCCCTTGGCCGGATCTCGCCCCTCGGAGGTGAGCCGCCGGTCGCCTTCGTCCGGCTCCTCGCCCTGCTCCTGCCCGGACCCCGGTCTCGGCCCCGCATCCGCATCCGACTCCGCATCCGGCATCGGCTCCGGATCCGGCGACTCCCCGGAGGCACCCGGAAGCCATCGCGACAGCCAGACGGCGTCCGCGATGTCCTCCGCCGTGGGGTCCTGGCCGCCCGCCCTGAGCCGGCGGATCAGCTCCTCCAGGTGCATCCGACCTTCACCTCGGCTGGTCGAGTGGCTGCATGAGCATGTCCTCGATGCGTTCCCTGGTCACCCGTTCGGCGCGGGAGGCGTGCTGGGTCAGGTAGAGGGCGTTGAGGAGCTGGTCGGTGGCGATCACCTCGCCGGGCTCGCGGTTCAGGAAGCGCCGGACGATGCCCCGCTCCTCCTCCCCCGCTGCGGCCTCGGCCCCGAGATGGGCCTCGATCATGGCGCCGACCTGCTCCTCGCCGGGCGCTTCGAGCTCCAGGCGGATGCAGCGGCGCAACAGCGCTGCGGGGAAGTCCCGTTCGCCGTTGGAGGTGAGCACGATGAAGGGGAAAGTGGTGCAGCGGACCCGGCCGCCGTACACCGGCACCTTGCGGCCGTCGTCGCTGAGCACCGCGACGACGGGCTCGCGGTCGGCGAGCCGCTCCAGCTCGGGGATGGCGAACTCGCCCTCCTCCAGGGCGTTCAGGAGGTCGTTGGGCAGGTCGAGATCGCTCTTGTCGAGCTCGTCGATGAGCAGCACGCGGGGCTGCTCGGAGGGGAGCAGCGCGGTGCCGAGCGGTCCGAGCCGGATGTACGAGCCGATGCCGGCGGGGGCCGCCGCGGCGGAACCGGGCGATCCGGCCTGGGCGCGCTCCAGTTGGACGTCCTGGAGGCGGCCGATGGCGTCGTAGCGGTAGAGGCCGTCCTGCAAGGTCGTACGGCTGACGATCGGCCAGCGCAGCACCCGGCCGAGGCGCAGTTCGTGGGCGACGGCGTGGGCGAGGGTGGATTTGCCGGTGCCGGGGTTGCCGGTGACGAGGAGCGGGCGCCGCAGGTACAGGGCGGCGTTGACGGCGTCGGTCTCGGCGGGCCGGGGGTGGTGGTTCTGGACGAGTCTGCGCCGGACGCCGAGCCTCCGGTCGGACCCGGCCAGGGTGTCGTCGGCGCCGCCGGCCGAGAAGTCGCGCCAGGGCGGCGGGGCGGGCAGCCGCTGGATCTCGTCGTGCGGAAGACCGGCACCACGGTAGATCCGCCAATCGTTCACGATGGACTCCTCCTGGCTGTGGTGTCGATGCCCGGCCTGTCGAACGTACCGCCCGGTGGTGGGGCGTGCCGACGCTCAATCCGGCCGCCCGCTGTCGGGCCCGAACGCCGGGCAGCACGCGTGCGCGTGCCCGTGTGCCTGCCCGTACGCATGCCCATGTGCGCGCCCGTGTACGTACGGTCGCTCGTGCGCGTACGCGTGGATGCCCGGGTCACAGGTCCCCCTCGCCGAGCAGCGGCGGCGCCTCCAGGCGCCCTCCGTGCGGCGGCCGGTCGGGCGGGTCGTAGAGGACGGCGATGGTCTCGGCCCAGGCCAGGGCCGCCCGGTCCGGCGCGCGGGTGCGCAGGGAGCGGACGGGCCCGCGCAGCCCCTGGGCCGTCACGGCCTTCGCGAGCAGCCGGTGGGCCCGCTCGTGGAACTCCTCGCAGTCCGTGTGGTCGTGGGCGCCGGTCCGCCAGAGGGCGAGGGGGTGGCCGGCGGTGAGCGCCGCGTTCATCGCCATGAGTCCGTCGCCGCTGCCCACCGGCCCGCAGTAGACGGGGACGGTGCCGCCCCCGGCCTCGCGGAGCCGGTCGTACGTCTCCGCCCAGGTCTCCCGGCGCACGCGCGCGGTGTGGGCGTCCCGGCCCGCGCCCGGCACTTCGGCGCGCAGGGGCGCCCCGCGCAGCGGCCCGCCGTCCGCCGCCTCCCAGCGGTCGCGCCACTCGGGGGACGGTTCCCTGCCGTGGCGGCGGGCGTCGCGGATGACCACGATCCTGCGCTGGCCGAGGGTGGCCGACCAGGCGTCCTCGGGCTCCTGGGAGGGTTCGAGCCGCCAGGTGTCGAGGGGTTCGTCGAAGAGCTCGCGGGGCAGCACCGCCTCGACGGCGGCCAGATGGGCGCCGCTGTCGCCGCGCCGCAGGGCGTCCGCGAGGGGTTCGCGCAGGGTCTCCCTGAGCCGGGAGCGCTCGACGCCCCGGTCGTCGCAGTGCAGCGGGCTGACCGTGTGCCCGTCCAGGAGGAGCTTGACCCGCCACGGATAACGCCGGTCGTAGCGGGGGGTGTCGATCTCCAGGAGGACGTCGGCACGCGCGCGGGGTTCCCGTACGGAGAAGGGGGCCGGCTTGCCGGGCGTGACGAGCCGGTCGATCTCCCGCCGGAGGTGGCGGTCGGCGTCGCCCGACTCGTCGACGATCCAGCGCGTGAGCCCGGCCGTGTCGACGCGCTCGCCGTACCGCACGGAGAGGTGCCGGACGACATGGGCCGCGTACAGGAGCACGGCGTCCAGGTCGAGGTCGCGGGCGGCGCTGCCGTGGACGGCGCGCAGCCCGCGCAGGAGCCCGGCGCCCTCGCTCCAGGTGCGCGGGTCGTCCTCCAGCGCGTCCGGCAGGCTGTCGTCCCGGATCCAGGCCTTGACCTGGTCGATCAGGTTCATGATCTCGCCGGGGGCGGTCGGCGCGGGCAGTTCGGCGAACCGGCCGTGCAGTTGGGTCCGCAGGCCGGGGCCGACCCCCGGCGAACCGGGCAGCAGCAGCTGCGCGCGGGTCCAGTCGGGCCGGTCGTCGAGCGAACGGTAGCGGTCGAGGTGGTAGCGGTCGTGGGCGCGCAGGGCCTCGCCCATCGCCTCGCCGCCGGGGAGGTCGTGGAGCCTGCGCAGGGCGGTGACGGGCACGACGGCGCCTCCGTCGGGCCCGCGCCCCTTGTTGAGGCCGACGACGGCGCCCTGCGCGTGGTCGACGACCGGGCCGCCGGAGCAGCCCTCGACCGGCATGACGCCCCGGGTGACGAGGGCCTGGCCGTCGCTGCCGTTGAGGGTGCCGTGGACGTGCCGGATGCCGAGCTCGCCGGTCTCCCGTGACCAGCCGTGCAGGCTGACGGCGGCCGGCCAGACGGCCGGGCGCTCGCTGAGGCGCACGCAGGACGCCTTCTGCGCGCCGGTGACCCTGACGAGCGCGATGTCGGGGAAGGCCCACCGGTCCGGCGGGTCCTCGGGGCGGTCGGGGCGCGGCAGGGCGAGCACGACCGTGCCCGTCGTCTCCCGGGTGGTCTTGCCGTCCTCCCAGGTGATGCCGACGGCCGGCTCGCTCCTCCACACCGCGCTTCCCCCCTCGGCCACGACATGGGCGCAGGTCAGCACCCAGCCGGGGGCGATGAAGAAACCGGTGCCCCAGTACCGGTCGCCGAACGGGTCATACCCGGTGCCGGGAGCGGCGATGCGTACGAGTGCGGGGCGCACGAGAGCGTCGAAGGCGCTCATGCGGACCCATCGACCGCCGGGCGCCCGTGCGGATCTCTCCCGGAACCCTCGTCGGGTGCGGGTGCGGGTGCGGGAGCGGCTGACGGGGCGGGTGACTGGGCTGGTACGGGTGCGGGTGACTGGGCCTGCACAGGGGCGGTTGCCGGGTCGGGGGCGGGTGCCGGGCCCGGTTCGGTCCAGGTGAGCGAGACGTTCACCGAGGCCTTGCCGGCGCCGTCCGCGAGGACCCCGATCACCTTGCCCGACTGCGCCGACAGTTCGATGCCGAAGCTGACGGCGACCTCCACGGGCCCCTGCGGTTCGAGTCCGGCGCGCAGCGAACCGACCACCCCGCGCACGACGTCCGTGAGTCCCCCGGCCATCGAGACCACCCGGTCCCGGACGCCGGTGTCCTGGAATCCTCCCCCTCTGCCGAGCTCCTCCGCCTCGCTGATCCGCGCCCACACGGGCGTGCCGTCGTCCAGCCGAATTCGAGCGATCCCGTGTGCCACAGCGGCCCCCCGCTCCCCGAAGCGATAAGTGGGGGAGAAGGCTAATCGGTGGGACTGACACGCGACAGGGGACGCGGAGGCACGGCCTATCCTGATCGCATGTACTTCACCGACCGGGGCATCGAGGAACTGGAGAAGCGGCGGGGCGAGGAGGAGGTCACCTTCGAGTGGCTCGCCGAGCAGCTGCGGACGTTCGTCGACCTCAATCCCGACTTCGAGGTGCCGGTCGAGCGCCTCGCGACCTGGCTGGCCCGTCTGGACGACGACGAGGACGACGACGAGTAGGAGTTCTTCCCGGCCGCGGGACCGGATGCGGCGTCCTGGCCGTCAGCGGTCCCGCAGCCGGTCGTAGACGAGTCCGAGCGCACCGTGCGCGACGAGCAGCGCCCCCGCCGTCGCCCAGCCGCCGCTGCGCCGGCCGATCCCCCAGATCAGCAGCGGGACACCCGCCGCGAGTTGCGCCCCGCCCAGTACTCGCGCCTTGGGGCCGCGCAGGTACGGGCCGAGGGGCCCCTCCTCCACCACGTCCAGCTCGGCGCGCACGGCGTCGCGCCAGCCGGGCCATTCGAGCTGCTCGGCGCCCTGGGCGAGGGCGACGGAGCGGAGCCGGTCGGCGCTGTCGCCGGGGACGAGCCCGGTCGGCAGGGCGAGGCCGGCGCGGGCGAGGACCGCGACGATGCCGACGAGCCGGCTGTGGGCGTCCGCGTCGGGGTCGGGCCGGGTGAGGGGTTCCAGGGCCTGGACGTCCAGGACGGGGTCGAGGGCGAGCCGGGCGGCGAAGGTGCGCATGGCCTCGTCCTCGCCGACGGGCGTGCCGTCCGCGAGCCAGGTGTAGCCGACGGTGCGGCGGAAGCCCGCGGCAAGCGTGAGGCCGGCCCGGTCGCGGTCCCACCACAGGGCGAGGACGGGCCAGGTCGCGGCGGAGACGGCGAGGGCGGTGGCCCAGCCGGTGACGACCTGTTCGACGGGCTCCCCGCCGTGGAGCCAGGGCTTCCCCTCCGGTACGAGCACGCTCCAGTCGTCGCCCGCGGGGGCGAGCAGCAGCCGCTCCCGCAGGAGCTGGGCCGGCGGCCGGACCGCCGAAGGGTCGGCACGGCAGAGCAGCAGTGCCCCTGAGGGGCTCGATCCGGATGTCGCGTTCATGCCCCTACGCTAGCCAATTTGTCCGTGTACGGCGGCGATTGCCCCCTACGCATCAGGGGAGAGTCAGGGTTGACTTCCGCTTTCCGCGATATATCGTGTCTATCGAGAGTCGCGATATGTTGCGTTGCCGAAACGGGAGGTCAGCACCATGACAGAGTGGTCCGTCACCGAGCCGACGAAACTTGCCCCGGCCGACCCCGTGACGCGCCTGCAGGTCCGCATCGTCAACGGCACGGTGAACGTGGTGGGGACGGACGAGAGTTCCGCCCGCGTCGAGATCTCCGAGATCGAGGGTCCGCCGCTGATCGTGTCGCAGGAGGGTTCCACCCTCACCGTGACCTACGAGGACCTGCACTGGAAGAACCTCCTCAAGTGGTTCGACCGCAAGGGACACCGGCGCAGGGCCGTCGTCTCCGTCGCCGTCCCGGCCGGCGTCGACGTCGAGGTCGGCGCGGTCGACGCCGAGGCGGTCGTCTCCGGCATCAGAGGGCGTACGGAAGTGCGCGGCGTCACGGGCGACACGACGCTCCTCGGGCTCTCCGGCCCGGTCCGCGCCGAGAGCGTCTCCGGAAGCCTGGAGGCCCAGTCGGTCACGGGCGCGCTGCGGATCACCTCGGTGACGGGTCCCGTCACCGTGATCGAGGGCGCGGGCGGCTCCGTGAAGGCCGAGACCGTCAGCGGTGACATGGTCATCGACCTCGACCCGGGCGAGCTGGACGGGCCGCCCGCCGACATCCGGCTCACCAGCGTCTCCGGCCAGGTCGCCATCCGGCTGCCGCACCCGGCGGACGCCCGGGTCGAGGCGAGCACGACGAGCGGCTCCGTGTCGAACGCCTTCGAGGACCTGCGGGTGACCGGCCAGTGGGGCACCAAGTCCGTCACCGGCACGCTGGGTTCCGGGCGGGGCACGCTCAAGGCGACCACCGTCTCCGGCTCCATCGCGCTGCTGCGCCGCCCCGAGACGACCGAGGAACCCGAGGCCGCCCCCGCCTCGACCGCCTCGGAGGCCCCCACCGCCGCTCCCTCGGCTGCCCCCTCGGCTGCCCCCTCGGACGACCCCACCGCCGCTCCCTCGGACGACTCCACCCCTTCCCCCTCGGCCTCCTCCTCGGATTCGCCCTCCGCGACCGGAAAGGTGCTCTGACATGTCGCCCGTCTTCGCCCATGGCCGCCTCCGCCTCTACCTGCTCAAGCTGCTCGACGAGGCCCCCCGCCACGGCTACGAGGTGATCCGGCTCCTGGAGGAGCGCTTCCAGGGGCTCTACGCCCCCTCGGCCGGGACGGTCTACCCGAGACTGGCCAAGCTGGAGGCCGAAGGCCTCGTCACCCACGCCAGCGAGGGCGGCCGGAAGGTCTACTCGATCACCGACGCGGGCCGCGCCGAGCTGGCCGGCCGCGGAGCCGAACTGACCGATCTGGAGCGGGAGATCCGCGACTCGGTCTCCGAGCTGGCGGCGGAGATCCGCGACGACGTGCGCGGCGCGGCCGGCCGGGTGCGCAGCGAGATGCGGGCGGCGGCGGGGCAGGCGCGGACGGCGGAGGCTTCGTCGTTCGCCGACGCCAAGGAGGAGCTGCGCCGGGCCAAGCAGGAGTGGAAGGAGCAGGCCCGCCAGGCCAAGGCGGAGGCCCAGTCGGCCCGCCACCAGGCGAAGGAGTTCCAGCGCATCGCCCAGCAGGTCCAGGAGGAGGTCCAGGACCGGTTCTCGCGGGGTGACTGGCCCAAGGGCGTCTGGGAGGGCCTCTCGGACATCACGGCCCAGCTCGGCGGCCTGGTGGCGGGCACGACCCACCCGAAGGCGGCGGCCAGAGCGGCCGCGGGAGACGCCACGGCGTCCGACCTCGTGGACGAGACCGCCGAGACGGGCGAGACGGGCGAGGCCGGGCGGACGCCGGAGTGGGCGCGGGACACGGAGGGTTCGGGCGATCCGGGCCGCGATCTGGACCGGTTGCTCGACCGCTTCCGGGACGAGATCCGGGACGCCGCCCGCGACCACGGAGTGAGCGGGGAGCAGCTGGCCGAGACCCGCCGCCATCTGTCGACGGCGGCGGTCCGGATCACGGAACTGCTGAACCCGCGACACAAGGGCTAGGTAGGGCCTGTCCGGCGGATCAGGGACCCCGGCCATGACCCGCCGGACAGGCCATGATCCGCCGGACAGGCCCTGAGCCGGCCGGGTCAGCCCCGGGTGGCGGTGACCGTCACCCGGGCGCCCGGGGCAGCGAGGATCCAGGCCCTCCCCCGGTCCTTGCGGAGGACGAGTGCCCCGCCCCGGGCCTTCACCCGCCAGTCGCCGGGCGGCAGGGAGAGCTCGGTGACCCGGGGGCCGCGCCGCCCCGCGGAGTCGTACGACAGGCGGTAGACCCCCGCCGCCGCGTCGTAGGCCGTGGAGCGGACCGTGCCCGCGACGGCCTCCGCGTACGGCTCGGCGGTCAGCTCCTTGTTCGTACGGAAGGCCCCGGCGCCGTCCACCGCGCAGTACCCGCCGCCGTAGCACCACTCCCATCCCGCCCAGCCCGAGCTGTAGCGGCCGAGGGAGGGCATCGCCTCGCGGTAGAAGCGGTTCATGTTCGGCAGGGAGTTGTTGAGCGGGCCCCACTCCCCCACCACCACGGGCACCTTGTACTCCTTGGGGTACAGCGTGACGGCCTGCTCGTAGTTCTCGATCCAGCGGGCGGCGGGGTCGTAGTCGGCGCCCGCCTCCATGCCGGCGTTGTAGAAGTGCGGGGCATAGACGATCTTCGGGTCGTCGATCCGCCCGAGGCCGGTGGGCACGCCCTCGCCCACGATGGGGGTCGGCTCGACGAAGATCCAGGTGTCCGGATCGACCGAACGGATCGCGTCCGCCACCCGGTTGTACATCGGGGTCAGCTGGTCGCGTTCGATACGGCGGGCCGCCGTCGCCAGGTCCTCGCCCTCCCGCAGCTCGCCCATCGGCTCGTTGATCGGGTCGTAGCCGAGGACGGCCGGGTGGTCCTCGAAGCGGTCGGCGAGCAGCCGCCACATGCGGGCCTGGGAGAGCTTGAGGTCCTCGTCCTCGTACAGGTGGGTGAAGGCCCGCTGGACGGCCGGCTCGAAGTACTCGGAGAACCAGTCGTCGGGGTGCGGGGTGAAGGGCAGGCCGTCGGTCCTGGTCGCCCACTCGGGGATGCCCCGGTGGCCGAAGGCGGGGCCGAAGACGTCCTGATGGGCGTCGATGAGGACCTTGACGTCATGCTTCCCGGCCCAGTCCAGGATCCGTTCGATCTTGCGCAGATAGGCCTGGCTGTACTGGCCGGGCCGGGGCTCCAGGTCGTCCCAGAAGACGAGGAGGCGGGCGAAGTTGAAGCCCTTGGCGCGCATGTCGCGGAAGTGCTTCTCGGTGATCGCCGAGAGGGCGGCGTCGCCGCTGTTCGCCTTGTCCGCGAGGTTCCAGCCGCGGAGGGTGAGGGTGCGGCCGTGCTCGTCGGTCAAGGCGGGTATGCCGTCGCCGCCCGCACGCCCGGTCTCGGCGTGGGCGGCCGTCGGAGTCAGCAGGGCGGCGACGACGGCGCTCGCCGCAAGGGTGGTTCGCAACAAGGAAGACCTCCGGCACGAGGATGTGAGAGATGTTCATGTTTCGTGCCGGAGATCCCATCAGCTCGACTGACGAGTCATCAAGAGGTCGTGAGGACGATCTTTCCGAAGAGTTCGCCGGAGGCCATCTTCTCGAAGCCCTCCCGCGCCCGGTCCAGCGGCAGGACCTCGTCGATGACCGGCCGGACGCCCGTCGCCGCGCAGAACGACAGCAGGTCCTCCAGCTCGTCCTTGGAGCCCATCGTCGAGCCGACGACCTTCAGCTCCAGGAAGAAGATCCGGGTCAGCTCGGCGTGCGCGGGCCGGTCGCCGCTCGTGGCGCCCGAGATGACCAGGGTGCCGCCCGGCCGCAGCGACTTGACCGAGTGCGACCAGGTCGCGGCGCCGACGGTCTCGATGACCGCGTCCACGCGCTGCGGCAGCCGCGCGCCCGGCTCGTACGCCTCGACGGCACCGAGCTCGACGGCGCGCTTGCGCTTGGCCTCGTCGCGGCTGGTCGCGAAGACCCGCAGGCCCGCCGCCTTGCCGAGGGCGATCGCGGCGGTGGCCACGCCGCCGCCGGCGCCCTGCACGAGCACCGAGTCCCCGGGCCGCACACCGGCGTTGGTGAAGAGCATGCGGTACGCGGTGAGCCAGGCGGTCGGCAGACAGGCGGCCTCCTCGAAGGAGAGCTCCTTCGGCTTGGGCAGCACGTTCCAGCGGGGGACGGTCACCCGCTCGGCGAACGTGCCCTGGTACCGCTCGGTGAGGATGGAGCGGGGCTCGTCCGGCCCGACGCCGTGGCCGGTCTGGCCGATCACGGAGTGCAGGACGACCTCGTTGCCGTCCTCGTCGATGCCGGCGGCGTCGCAGCCGAGGATCATCGGCAGCTTCTCTTCGGGCAGCCCGACCCCGCGCAGCGACCACAGGTCGTGGTGGTTGAGCGAGGCGGCCTTGACGGTGACGGTGGTCCAGCCGGACCGCACCTCGGGCTCGGGGCGTTCGCCCAATACGAGTCCGTTCAGGGGCTGGTCGCGGTCGATTCGGGCAGCGTAGGCAGCGAACATGGCCCCGACCCTAGGCTCGGACGACCGCACGACGGAACCACGCACCTGTGTGACACATGCCTCCGCCGGGCGCCGGGACACGAACCCCGCCCCGCCGCCCGCGGAAGGCCCCCGTACGCGAAACGGCCGCGTACGCGAAAGGGCCCCGCCCTGAGTCCAGGACGGGGCCCCTCACGGGGTGTGCGACGCGTCAGCGGCGCGCGACGCCCTCCGCGCGGGCGGCGGCGGCGACCGCGGCCGTGACGGCCGGGGCGACCCGCTCGTCGAACGGCGACGGGATCACGTAGTCGGCGGCGAGCTTGTCGCCGACCACGTCTGCGAGCGCGTTCGCCGCGGCGATCTTCATGCCCTCGGTGATCCGGGAGGCCCGGACCTGGAGCGCACCGGCGAAGATGCCGGGGAACGCGAGGACGTTGTTGATCTGGTTCGGGTAGTCCGAACGCCCGGTCGCCACGACGGCCGCGTACTTGTGCGCGATGTCGGGGTGGACCTCGGGGTTCGGGTTGGCCATGGCGAACACGAAGGCGTTCGGGGCCATGGAGGCGACGGCCGCCTCGGGGACCGTGCCGCCGGAGACGCCGATGAAGACGTCGGCGCCGGCGAGGGCGGTCTCCAGGGAGCCGGTCAGGCCCGCCTTGTTGGTGATCTCGGCGAGCTCGCGCTTGACCTCGGTGAGGTCCTCGCGGTCGCGGCTGACGATGCCCTTGCGGTCGGCGACGGCGACGTCACCGAGGCCGGCCTCCAGCAGGAACTTGGCGATCGCGACACCGGCCGCACCGGCGCCGGAGATGACGGCGCGCAGGTCGCCGAGGGTCCGGTCGGTCAGCTTCGCCGCGTTGCGGAGGGCGGCGAGGGTGACGATCGCGGTGCCGTGCTGGTCGTCGTGGAAGACCGGGATGTCGAGGCGCTCCTGGAGCTTGCGCTCGATCTCGAAGCACCGCGGCGCCGAGATGTCCTCCAGGTTCACTCCGCCGAACGACGGGGCGAGGCGGACGACGGTCTCGACGATCTCGTCGGCGTCGGTGGTGGCGAGGGCGATCGGGACCGCGTCCACGCCGCCGAACTGCTTGAAGAGGATGGCCTTCCCCTCCATGACCGGGAGGGAGGCCTCCGGGCCGATGTCGCCGAGGCCGAGCACCGCCGTACCGTCGGTCACGACGGCCACGACCTGGGACTTCCAGGTGTAGTCGTTGACCAGCTCGGGCTGCTCGGCGATCGCGGTGCACACCTTGGCGACGCCGGGCGTGTACGCGAGGGACAGGTCGTCCTTGTCCCGGAGGGGGACGGTGGCCTGCACGGCCATCTTGCCGCCCCGGTGGAGGGCGAAGACAGGATCGAAGGGCTCGGGTGCCCCGTCCGTACCACTGTCATTGCGAGGATTGACGATCTCCGCTGCCATTGGGAAGACCCCTTAAGTCTGTTTCATTTGAGGGTGGCCACTCCTGGTTGAGGAGGGGTGGGGAGGCACCGCGGCCGCCTTGTCTGGCAGCCGCTCGGGCGCGCCGCACAACGCGCCCTGAGCCCCGGATGAGGGGTGTAAGGATCCTTCTTACCGGACGGACGGCACCGCAGACGAGTCCATAACCGCTCGGTGACGCGACTCATACCGAGTGCATCCGGACACGGACGGAGAGCGACACGTCACCCGATGTCCCTATAGATGCCCACGGCACCCGAATGGCCGTCTTCGGCTCGTCCGAATGGCGAGATAAACCGGAGATTTTCCGGTGGCGGGGAAGGGATCCCGCAGAAGATCCGGCCTTGATGTACCGGCCTGTCGCGATTCGGGGGTCACCCGTTACCCGATTTTGACATCCGTGGCCGTCGGTTTGAGGCAGTCCGAATGGCAAGATGCCGTAATCACACGAGGTCGCGACACTCGAAGACGCGTACGTGACCTGCTGGCAAGCCCCTCACACGCCGGAGGAACCCGACCATGACCGCACGCTCCACGCGCTGTACGACCGCCGCCAAGACCCGTACGTCCCGTCTTGCCGCGGTCGCCGCCATCGCGGTCGCCGGCTCGATGCTGCTGACCGCCTGTGGCGACCAGACCGAGGGCGGCTCCTCGACCCCGACGAAGGACGGCGGCTCCGCCAACGCCGCGCCGCTGTTCTCGAAGCTCCCGGACGCCATCCAGAAGGCCGGCGTCATCAAGGTCGGTACGGACGCCACGTACGCCCCCATGGAGTTCAAGAAGGGCGCGGACATCGTCGGCATCGACCCCGACATCGCCGCCGCCATGTCGAAGCAGCTCGGTGTGAAGTTCGTGTTCGAGAGCGGCACCTTCGACACGCTGCTCACCTCGATGACGACCGGCCGCACCAACGCCGTCATGTCCTCCATGACGGACACCAAGGCCCGCCAGGAGGGCCTGGACGACCAGGGCAAGAAGACCGGCGCCGGCGTCGACTTCGTCGACTACTTCTCCGCCTCCACCGGCATCCTGGTGAAGAAGGGCAACCCGGAGAACATCAAGTCCCTCGACGACCTGTGCGGCAAGAAGCTCGCGGTGCAGCGCGGCACGACGTACGAGCAGGCCGCCAAGGACCTGGCCGCCAAGTGCGAGAAGGACGGCAAGCCGAAGCTGTCCTTCGAGTCGTACCCGACCGACGCCGAGGCGCAGACCCGCGTCAAGGCCGGCGGCGCGGTGGCCGACCTCAACGACTCGCCGGTCGCCGCCTACATCGCCCAGACGGCCGGTGGCGGCAACGACTTCGACGCGATCGCCAACAAGACGGACGCGGGCCTCTTCGGCATCGCCGTCGACAAGAAGAACACCCAGCTGCGGGACGCGCTCAAGGAAGCCCTTGACGCGATCATCAAGGACGGCACCTACAAGGCCGCCCTCGACAAGTGGAACGCCGGTGACGGCGCCATCCCCGCGGCCAAGATCAACGGCGGTTCCTGACCCTCTCCCGCAAGACTGAAGGGCAGTCGCTGTGACTGACAAGATCGACAAGGTTCCGGCCGGGGCGCCCGCCCCGGCGGGAGTCCCGCCGGAGGCCATCAAGGCCATTCCGGTCCGCCACTACGGACGCTGGGTCGCCGGCGTCGTGGTGGTGGCCCTGCTGGTGCTCCTCGGGTACGCCTTCTCCCAAGGCAACGTGCGCTGGGCGACCGTGCCGGAGAAGCTCTTCGACCCCACCATCCTGAGTGGTCTCTGGCACACCATCCTGATCAGCGTGGCCTCCATGGCCCTGGGTCTGGTCCTCGGCGTGGTGTTCGCCGTGATGCGCCTGTCGAAGAACCCGGTGACCAGCTCGGTCGCCTGGCTCTACATCTGGATCTTCCGCGGCACGCCGGTCTACGTGCAGCTGCTGATCTGGTTCAGCCTCGCCCTGATCTTCCCGGTGTTCAACATCGGGTTCTACAAGGACGAGATGACCGATGTCATGACCCCCTTCCTGGCCGCCCTGCTGGGCCTCGGCCTGAACGAGGGCGCGTACATGGCGGAGATCGTCCGGGCCGGCATCCAGTCGGTCGACGAGGGCCAGACCGAGGCCTCGCACGCCCTGGGCATGAGCCAGTCGAAGACCATGCGGCGCGTGGTGCTCCCCCAGTCGATGCGGGTGATCATCCCGCCGACCGGCAACGAGTTCATCAACATGCTGAAGACCTCTTCGCTGGTCGTGGCCGTGCAGTACCCGGATCTGCTGCGCGCCGCGCAGGACATCGCCTCGACCTCGTTCGCGGTCATGGAGATGTTCTTCGTCGCCTCGATCTGGTACCTGGTCCTGACCTCGGTGTTCAGCGTGGGCCAGTACTACCTGGAGCGGCACTACGCCCGCGGCTCCCTGCGGGCCCTGCCGCCCACGCCGTGGCAGAAGATCAAGACGAACCTGCTGTCCCTGAGGTCCGACCAGAGCGGAGGTGCCGCATGACCCCCATGGTGAAGGCCGAGGGCGTCCACAAGTCCTACGGCGCCGCGCACATCCTCAAGGGCATCGACCTCGAGGTGAACAACGGCGAGGTGTTCTGCCTGATCGGCCCGTCCGGTTCCGGCAAGTCCACCTTCCTGCGGTGCATCAACCACCTGGAGAAGATCAACTCGGGTCGGCTCTACGTCGACGGCGAGCTGGTCGGGTACCGCCAGAAGGGCGACAAGCTCTACGAGCTGAAGGACAGCGAGGTCGCGCTCCAGCGCCGCGACATCGGCATGGTCTTCCAGCGCTTCAACCTGTTCCCGCACATGACGGCCCTGGGCAATGTCATGGAGGCGCCGATCCAGGTGAAGGGCGAGTCGAAGGCCGTCGCTCGCGAGCGTGCCGAGCGGCTCCTCGCCCGCGTGGGCCTCGCCGACAAGGCCGGGAACTACCCCTCGCAGCTCTCCGGCGGCCAGCAGCAGCGTGTCGCCATCGCCCGCGCGCTGGCGATGGAGCCGAAGCTGATGCTCTTCGACGAGCCGACGTCGGCGCTCGACCCGGAGCTCGTGGGTGACGTCCTGGACGTCATGCGCGACCTGGCCGAGTCGGGCATGACCATGGTCGTCGTCACCCACGAGATGGGCTTCGCCCGCGAGGTGGGCGACTCGCTGGTGTTCATGGACGGCGGCGTGGTGGTCGAGTCGGGCCACCCGAGGGACGTCCTGACGAACCCGCAGCACGACCGGACGAAGGCATTCCTTTCCAAGGTCCTGTAACGACGAAGGCATTCCTTTCCAAGGCCCTGCGACAAGGCCGTGCAACAAGGCCCTGGAGCAAGGTCCCGCAAAAAGACACGAATGCCACGCCCCGGAAACGCGGAATGGGCCCACCGGAGAAATCCGGCGGGCCCATTCCGCATTCTCACTTCACCGCGAGTACGAGGCTGTCGCAGGGCGAGCCCCAAACGACCCGGGCCTCGCCGAAACCGGCGGCGAGGAGGGTCTCGGCGTGCCAGCGGGCGGAGGGCGTGTCGCCGTCGGCGTGCTCGCCGTAGATCTCGAAGCGGCGGGCGGTGGGCTCGGCGAGGACGGGGTCCTTGGCGGCGAGGGCCCACCACTCGGCCCAGTCGAGGACCCCGCCGGCCTTCTCGCGGTCCATGCGGGCGTGCCGCTGGGCCCGCTCGGCGGCGTTGATGCGGGGCGTGGCCGTGTCGATCATGTGGTCGGCGTTCATGAAGACGCCGCCGTCGCGGACGAGACCGGCGACCTGCCCGTAGAGGGCGGCCAGAGGCTCGCTGTGGAGCCAGTGGAGGGCCGTGGCGGTGAGGACGGCGTCGTACGAGTCATGGGGCAGCCGCGCGGCCCACGCGGGGTCCTTGAGGTCGGCGGTCACGAAGGTGACGCGCTCGTCGCCGGCGAAGTACCCCTCGGCAATGGCGAGCAGCGCAGGATCCAGATCGACACCGGTACTGGTCGCCTCCGGGAACCTCTGGAGGAGCCGATCCGTGATACTTCCCGTACCGCACGCGAGGTCGAGCACGCGGGGCTTCGGTCCCACCACGGCCTCGACCATGTCGAGCATCACGCGGAACCGCTCCTCACGGTCCGGCATGTACCACTCCTGCTGACGGTCCCAGCTCTGCTGCCAGCCCGCCCAGTCGGTTCCGGTCATCGCCGCTCCTCCCCCTCTTCGTAATACCCTCATAGGGGAAACAGGCGTTACCCCTTCCGACCGAGACCCTAGCCCGCCGGAGTAAGGACTACAAGTGGAACTGGCCTATTACTCGGATTACGCCGTGCGTCTGGTCAACACCGAGGAGCCGGCCCGCAACAAGGACGCCCTGACCTCCGTCGAGGTGATCCGCGAGCTCTTCGGCCCGGCCACCCAGATGGCCCGGCGGGCCACCGACTCCGACGTGACCCGCTTCCGCTCGGTACGCGCCCGCCTGCGGGCCGTCTTCACCGCGGCCGACGAGGGCGACCACACCGGCGCCGTGGACCTCCTGAACTCGCTCCTGCTGGAGTTCCCGGTCAGCCCGCAGATCTCCGGCCACGACACCCTCGACGAGGAGGGCCGCCCGCGCTGGCACATGCACCTCGCCGACCATCCTTCGAACGCGACAGCGGGTTACGCGGCCATCGCGGCGATGGGCCTCGCCTTCCACCTCACCGAGTTCGGCGCGGACCGGCTCGGCCTGTGCCAGGCACCGCCCTGCCGCAACGCCTACCTCGACACCTCCACCAACCGCTCCCGCCGCTACTGCTCGGACCGCTGCGCGACCCGGGCCAACGTGGCGGCCTACCGGGCCCGCAAGCGCCTGGAGGCCGAGCGGTCCGACCACACGGGCCTGACCGAGGAGAACAGCCAGGAGAGCACCACCCCGGCCGACCGCTGACGCCCCGGCGTCACCGGCCGGTACCGCGCCCGCACCCGCCCGAGGACCAGCTCGGGCGGTACGGCCCCGAAGACCCGGCTGTCCCCCTCGGCGTCCGGATTGTCACCGAGCACCCACCAGCCGCCGTCACGTCGCTCGATCAGCCGCTTCACGATGAGCAGATCCTGCTGGAGCGGATGCCGCAGCACGGCCACACCGCCGGGCCTCAACCGGCCGCCGTAGTGCACGAGCAGCTGGTCGCCGTGGAGCAGCGTGGGCACCATCGACACCCCCGTGACCTCGGCGATCCCGAACGGCGCCCCGTCCGCGCCCACCCGCTCCGGCCCCGATTCCCTCATCCGCACTCCCGACCCACGCACCGACGCACCTCGCCGGCCCGTCTCGTCCACTCGTACACGAGTCCCATGGTGACCCTGGACTTTTGACCTAAGCCCCAGGGGGCGCCCGCGAAAACGCCCTTCTCACCGAGTAATGTCCCACCTGAGAAGACGATCACGAGGAAGGACGGCTCAATGCTCTCCCGCCTGTTTGCCCCCAAGGTGAAGGTCAGCGCCCACTGCGACCTCCCGTGCGGCGTGTACGACCCGGCCCAGGCCCGCATCGAGGCCGAGTCGGTCAAGGCTGTCCAGGAGAAGTACCTGGCGAACGAGGACGCGCACTTCCGTGCCCGCGCCACGGTCATCAAGGAGCAGCGCGCGGAGCTCGCCAAGCACCACGTCTCGGTGCTCTGGAGCGACTACTTCAAGGCCCCGCACTTCGAGAAGTACCCCGAGCTCAACCAGCTGGTCAACGACACCCTGAAGGCCCTCTCGGCCGCCAAGGCGTCGACCGACCCGAAGACGGGCGAGAAGGCGCTGGAGCTCATCGCCGAGATCGACCGCATCTTCTGGGAGACGAAGAAGGCCTGACCTCCGGTCAAGCCGTCGGAGCGGCGGTTTCCCCGCCCATCCGATTTTCCCGGCCCGCACCCGGGTCCGCAGGACGCCCAGCATGGCGTCCATGGCGGGCCCGGGTGCGGTCTTTGGGGGCCTATCCGCGTTGGATGCCCTCGGTGTTCCAGACGAGGCCGCGGAGGCCGTCCTGGGTCTGGGCGATCAGGGCGGTCGCGTTGTTGCCCTGGTACCAGCCCACGGCCAGGTACCAGGTGTTCGGGGCCAGCCGGGCGAGGACCTTCGGGGTCAGGTCTTCCGGGACCAGTTGGCGTTCTTCGGGGACCGCGAACCAGAACGGGACGAAGGGCTGGTCGTGGGCGGGGCGGTTCCGTGGCGGTGGGAGAGAGCCGCGGGCAGCTGACGCGGGCCGTTCGGCGGCCGCGTCTCTCATCCGATTGACGTCGATGTCGATCCAGGTCGCCGCTCGGCCCTGCACGTGCCCGGTCCGGCCCCGCAGAGCTGCCTCGATGTCCTCCAGCTCCGTCCTGCGCCGGCCCTTCCCGGCCGCCACGAGGGCCTCGTCGGCATCGCGGTCGCGCTCCGCGTAGCGCAGCAGGGTGATCAGGTAGACGAGCGTGGTCGGGCGCTGGAGACGGCCCGCGTACCGCATCAGGTTGTCCGCCAGGAACGGGTACGCACCGGACCGCAGGGCGTGTGACAGGTCCAGCAGTTCCGCCGGGGGCCGGGCGCGTCCGGCGCGCTTCAGCACGGCGTGGACGTCCTTCTTCTCCCCGGCCTCCCAGCGGTCCGTCAGGGCGGGTGCCAGCCGCGCGACCGGCAGCTCGCCGAGGGCGTAGGCGTTGAGGGCGTGGACGGCGAGGGCGGGTTCTTCGCCTTCGCTCCCGGGGGCGGCTTGGGGCGGCACGTCCGGGATCGTCCGTTCGCGGGGCTTCGGCGGGACGGCGGCGGGGGCGGCCGTGACCGTGGGCCGTGCCGCGAGGGTGGCCGCCGTGGGGGCGGGCGCCGGAGCCTGGTGCGAGGCGCTCCGCGGGCGCTGGTGCCGGGCGAGCTCCGTGAGGGCCTCTCGCAGCGCCTCGGCGGTCAGCCGCGCTTCCGACTCGCGGGTGAGCAGTCCGGCCAGGACGGGGGCCAGTTCGCCGGCCCGCTCGGTCGGCCACGGCTCCTCGGTGCAGATCGCGTGGATGACCGCCGCGTCGATCTCTCCTCTGAACGGGCGCCGTCCCTCGACGAGCTCGTACAGGGTCACCCCGAGCGACCACAGGTCGGAGGCCGCGTCGCCCCGGTGCCCGCGCAGGCGCTCCGGGGCCGTGAGGGGACTTCCCCGCCGGCGCCGTTTACCGGCTCTGCGCCGACCAGGTCTGCCGGGATTGGCGGGCAGAGACTCCGGACGACCCGAGCAGCTTCTTCGGCGTTCCCCTGCCCGAGGCCACCGGGGAGCAGCAGGTGACCGTGCGCTTCCAGGTGACCCGCCCGGCCGGCGGCCGTAGCGTCTACGACCGTACGACGCAGGTCACGCTGCGCAAGTACACGCCCAACGGCGAGGGTTGCAGCCCGACCGTCTGGCAGGCAGGCCTCCGCGCCGATCCGGGCGAGGGTCTACTCCCCGTCGACCGAGGCTGAGGCGGCCGGATCCACCGCCAAGGTGTAGCGGCGCTTCTCCTTGGACGTCGCGCCCAGGCGGTCGTAGAAGCGGATCGCGCCCTCGTTCCAGGCGGGGGTCTGCCACTGGATCTCCGTCAGGCCCAGGGCGCGCGCCTCCGCGCGGACGGCGTCCATCAGGAGCGGGCCGAGGCCGTGGCCGCGGGCCGTGGACGTCAGGTAGAGGCAGTCCATGTGGAGGTACGCGACGCCGTCCCACGTGGAGAGTTCGGGCGCGCAGGTGGCGTAGCCCGCGAGGCTCCCGTCCGGGAGTTCCGCGACGAAACAGCGGAGGCGGGGCGACCCGCCACCCGGACCCGCCTGCCCGTGCGACTCGTCATCCGGACCCGCCTGCCCGTCCGACCCGTCATCCGAACCTGTCCGTCCGCGCGCCCCGCCGCCCGGACCCTCCCCGCCGAAGAGCAGGCCCGCCAGGCGGGTCGCGAGGCCCGGGGGCGGGGGTGCCGCCTTCTCGTACTCGGCATGTTCGGCGACGAGTTCGACGACGCGCCCCAGGTCCTCCGCGCGGGCGTGGCGCACCACGGCCCTTCCGCCCCCGCCGTCACGATCGCTCATACGGCCATCATGCACGGCCCCACCGACAGTCCGGCGGCCGCTCCCTGGCGGTGCAGCCACTCGCGGTACGGGGCGGCGCGCAGGGCCACCTCGCGGTAGGCGGCGGACAGCTCCGCGTACAGCGTGTCCAGGGACGTCTCCGGGCGGGCGTACAGCAGCAGCCGGACCGCCAGCGGGTCGCCGCGCAGGGGGCGGATCGCCATGTCCTCGCGGGGGCCGGACGTCGGCTGGCAGGGGGCGACGGCCTCGCCGAGGACGATGAGCGACGCGGCCGTGTGGTAGTCGCCGTGCAGCAGCGGCGGGTCGATGCCGGCCGCGCCGAGGACGCGCCGGAGGCCGTCCCATTCGCCGTCCACGGTCGGGTCGACCATCCAGTGGTCGCGGGCGAGGTCGGCGAGGTCGACGACGGGGTCCGCGGCGGCGGGGTGGTCGCGGGCCATGGAGATGAACTGCGGTTCGCGGGCGACCAGGACCCTCCGCTGGAGCCCCTCGGGCACCCGTAACGGGCAGCCCTCCACCTCGTGGACGAAGGCCACGTCGAGCTGGCCCGCGGCGACCGTGGTCAGCAGCGCGTTGGCGGAGACGTCCACGCGGAGGCCGACGTCCGTGCCGGGCAGCCGCTGGCGGAGCCGGCGCAGCCAGCCGGGGAGCGCCCGGCTGGCGGTGGAGCCGACGCGGAGGCCGGGGCCGTCGGTACGGGCGACCGCGGCGCGGGCCTCGGTGACCAGCGCGGCCATGTCCGCGACGAGGGGGCGGGCCCGGCTGAGCACGGAGCGGCCGAGCGGGGTGGGCAGGCAGCCGGTGCGGCCGCGGGAGAAGAGCTCGGCGCCCAGGGAGTTCTCGATGCGGCGCAGCTGGGTGGTCAACGAGGGCTGGCTCATGCCCAGTTGACGCGCCGCCTTGTGCAGGCTGCCGGCGTCCGCGATGGCGCAGAGCGCGCGCAGATGTCTCACCTCCAGCTCCATGCCCCCGAGGGTAGGGCGGTGATCTGCGTCGCACCAGACAGCCGGAGCAGGTCAAATACCTTGGTTTGCAAGGTAGTTGGGTGGGTTCGACCGGGTGATGTGGGCGGGCTATCGGCAGTTGACATCATCCCCACGCGCCCCGGCTTCCCCGAGACTCGCTCCGACCCCCTACAGGAGGAGCCCCCCATGCGTCACCCCAAGGTCCTCAACTCCATTCTGACGGCCGCCCTCGGCCTCGGTCTCGCCGCCTCGCTCGGTACGGCTCCGGCGTCGGCCGCGCCGACCGCCACGGACACCGGCGTCCGCGCCGCCACCGTGGCGTACGCCGGTTCGGCCGAGGAGGCCAAGGCCAACAAGGCCTTCTTCGACGCCGTCGTGAAGTCGGTGGCGAAGAAGCGGGCCGCCGCCCCGGGCGCGACCGCGGTCACCGTCGTCTACAGCGCCGCCAACGCGCCGAGCTTCCGCACCCAGATCGCCCGCTCCACCCAGATATGGAACAGCTCGGTGGTGAACGTCCGGCTCGTCGAGGGCAGCAACCCGGACTTCGCGTACTACGAGGGCAACGACTCCCGCGGCTCGTACGCGAGCACCGACGGCCACGGCAGCGGCTACATCTTCCTCGACTACCGGCAGAACCAGCAGTACAACTCCACCCGGGTGACGGCCCACGAAACCGGGCACGTCCTCGGCCTGCCGGACCACTACAGCGGGCCGTGCAGCGAGCTGATGTCGGGCGGCGGCCCCGGCACGTCCTGCCAGAACGCCCAGCCGAACGCCCAGGAGCGCTCGCGCGTCGACCAGCTGTGGCGGTACGGGCTCGCCTCCGCGTTCAAGGCCTCCTGACCCCCGAGGAGCGACCGTACGCGTACGAAAAGGACGGCGGCGCCCGCGAGGGGCGCCGCCGTCCGGCGTTCGGGTGGGGTGCGGGGCCCGGGTGTCAGGCCGCCTGGAGGAGCCGGCGGCCGAAGTCGGCGCCGGGCGGAAGCTGGCGCCGGACCCGGTCCAGCGCTCCCTCGAAGTCACCCCCGGCGACGCACGATTCGAAGGCCGCGCCACCGTAGTGGAGCGTCAGGCTGAGGTCCGAACGCTCACCGAGCGTCAGCAGACAGCTCAGCGTGGCCTGCTGGGCCACGCCGTCCATGACGACGGGGAGCGGCAGGTCCCACTCCAGGACGCAGCCGCCGAGGGCCTGCCCGCCGCTCTCGGCGGCGCTGAGCGCGGCGAAGGTCGCGCCCGTGTACTCGACCCCCCTGATCCGGGTGGCGACGTGCCGCCCGGTGGCCGTGATGACGATCGCTTCCGCGCCGCTGCGGTCCCGGTACCAGCCGGTCCAGACTTCTGTCGACTCCGATGACATGCGCGGACTGTAGCGGTATGACCGGCTCCGGCGCGCGGCCGGTCACCCGGTGGCCGGACTTCTCCCGATCTCGCCGTTCTTGCCGGTCACCTGCGTGCCGGTGGCTTCCGCATCCGGGCCCGGACCGCCTTCGGCGCGCGCCTGCGCGCCCTCGTACAGCGAGCAGTCCGGATTGCGGCAGGGCTGTACTTCCCACTCCGGCACCCAGGCCCCGAGGACCTTGTGCCGGGCGGCCATCTTGTCGCGCGGTCGACCACAGGCCGGGCAGTTGCTCACGGCCAAGGGGTCACGCGTCGTGCGAGGCACCTCGTCACCCATGTGTCCAGGGTAGGACGCCTCGCACGGACCCGCTCCCCGCCGATGCCGCGGCCCGGCGGTACCGCTCCCCCGCCGTTACCGCTGCCTGGTGTACTTGCGGACGAGCACGCCGTTGTCGAAGGTGCGCACGTCCTCCAGGACGAAGTCGCGGGGCTCGAAGCCGGCGCCGAACATCGGCATGCCGGAGCCGTAGACCTGCGGGTACGTCTTGATGACCAGCTCGTCGATCTCCTCGATGAGCTCGCCCGCGATGGTGGATCCGCCGCAGAGCCAGATGTCCAGGGGGCTGTCCTCGGCCTTGAGCTCGCGGACGCGGCCGACCAGGTCGTCGGCGATCAGCTCGACGTTGGGGTCGGGGGACTCGGCCAGCGACCGGGTGGCGACGAACTCGCGCAGGTGGCCGTACGGACTGGTGACGTTGATGTCCAGGGCGAGCTGGTACGACTTCAGCCCCTGGATGACGGTGTCGAACCGCTTGTTGTCGCCGTCGATCCCGACCGCCGCCCGAGCCTGCGTCGGGATGGTCTCCGGGTACTCGGCGTTCATGTACTGCAGGTACGGCGCGTCCACGTACTTGAACATGGACGTGGCATCGCCCTCGGGGTCACCGATGAAGCCGTCGATGGTGCAGGCGATGTAATAGGTGAGCTTGCGCAAACCGGTCCTCTTCGTCTTCGGGAAGTGGGCTGCAGTCGCAACCACGACGGCTATAGTGCTTCACTTGTAGTGGTTGCGCAAGCCCTCTTTGCGAAGGAGTTCGAAAAGTGGCCAGAAATCCTGAACGCCGTACGGCCCTGCTCGACGCCGCGATCGAGGTCCTGGCGGACGAAGGCGCCCGCGGCCTGACCTTCCGGGCCGTCGACGCCCGGGCGGGGGTCCCCACGGGCACCTCGTCCAACTACTTCAGCGACCGCGACCAGGTGCTGTCCGAGGTCGCCGACCGCATCTTCGTCCGGCTGACCCCCGAGCCCGGCGCCATCGACGCCGCGATGCTGCCGGAACCCAGCCGCGCCCTCGTCGTCGAGCTGATGCGCTGGCTCGCCCGCCGCATGGCCGCCGAACGCACCTGCTACCTCGGCCTCTTCGAGCTGCGTCTGGAGGCCGCGCGCCGGCCCGAGCTCCAGAAACGGTTCACCCAGGTGCTCCGGGACGACCTCGACCTGAACATCCGGCTGCACGTCGAATCCGGGATGCCCGGGGACGCGGACACGGTCCGGGTGCTGTACTTCGCCCTCACCGGGCTGCTGCTCGACCACTTCACCGTCCCCGGCCTCCACGCCGAACGGGACCTGGACGACCTGGTCGAGACCGTGGTCGACCGGATCGTTCCCGAGAGGTGACCGCGCCCCCGGCGGACCTCAGCGCGTACGCCGGGTGACGAACTCCGCGAGGGCGAGCAGGTCCCCCGCCGCCGTCAGGTCCGGGACCGCCTGCGCCAGGTACTCGACGGCGTGGCCCATGCGCTCGGCGGCCTGGGCCTGCGCCCAGTCCCGGCCACCGGCCCGCTCGACCGCGTCCGCCGCCGCCCGTACCGCCTCCGCGTCGAGGGTCGGGCGGGCGTAGAGCTCGGCCAGTTCCTCCCCCGCGGGGGTGCCCGAGGCGAGCGCCGCCACCACGGGCAGCGACTTCTTGTGGGCGACGAGATCGGCGCCCGCCGGCTTGCCCGTACGGTCCGGGTCGCCCCAGATCCCGATCAGGTCGTCGATCAGCTGGAACGCGAGTCCGGCCTCGCGCCCGAAGGAGTCCATCGCCGCGACCTCCTCCTCGCCCGCGCCCGCGTAGAGCGCGCCGATGGCGCAGGAGGCGCCGAGCAGGGCGCCGGTCTTCGCGGTGGCCATGGCCACGCACTCGTCGAGCGAGACCTCGTGCGGAGCGCGCTGCTCGAAGGCGCAGTCCGCCTGCTGGCCGGCGCAGAGCTCGATGACGCAGGCGGCGAGACGCGCGGCGGCGGGCGTCGACGCGGGGTGCGGGTCCTCGGCGAGCAGCCGCAGGGCGAGTGCGCTCATCGCGTCGCCGGCGATGAGGGCGTCGGGGATGCCGAAGACCTTCCAGGCGGTGGGCCGGTGCCGCCGGGTCGGGTCCTCGTCCACGATGTCGTCGTGGAGCAGGGTGAAGTTGTGGGCGAGCTCGACCGCCGCCGCGGCCTTCACGGCCTGGGTCGACTCGGCTCCGAGGGCACGGGCCGCCGCGAGCACCAGGGCCGGCCGGATCGCCTTGCCCGCCTGGCCCGCGGCCGGGGTGCCGTCGGCGTGCTCCCAGCCGAAGTGGTACATCGCGACCCGCCGTATGGAGCCCGGCAGGGACTCGACGGTGGAGCGCAGTTGGGGTTGGACGGCGGTCCGCGTCTGGTCCAGGAGCAGCACGGCCCCCTGTCCCTCGGTCGCGGAATCCGCGGTGGTGATGGCCACGGTCACTTCCTTCATGTCCTTCGCGGTGCGAGCACGGGAAAGCGCCCGGGGGGCGGGAGGTTCGGTCCCCGCCCCCCGGGCGTCACCGGCTCAGCGCCAGCGGCTGACCTCGACGTTCTCCAGGACGCCGAGCGCGTCCGGGACGAGGATGGCCGCCGAGTAGTAGGCCGTGACGAGGTAGGAGATGATCGCCTGCTCGTCGATGCCCATGAAGCGGACCGAGAGGCTCGGCTCGATCTCGTCGGGGAGGCCGGTCTGGTGCAGACCGATCACGCCCTGGTCGGCCTCGCCCGTACGCATGCAGATGATCGAGGTGGTCCGGGCGTCCGAGACCGGGATCTTGTTGCACGGGTAGATCGGCACGCCGCGCCAGGTCGGGATGCGGTTGCCGTTGACGTCGATCGTCTCGGGCACGAGGCCGCGCTTGTTGAGCTCGCGGCCGAAGGCGGCGATGGCGCGCGGGTGGGCGAGGAAGAGCTTCGATCCCCGGCGGCGGGAGAGCAGCTCGTCCATGTCGTCGGGGCTGGGGGCGCCGTCGTGGGGCTGGATCCGCTGCCCGTAGTCGCAGTTGGAGAGGAGGCCGAACTCCTTGTTGTTGATGAGCTCGTGCTCCTGGCGCTCGCGGAGCGCCTCGACCGTCAGCCGCAACTGCTGCTCGGTCTGGTTCATCGGCTGGTTGTAGAGGTCGGCGACACGGCTGTGCACCTTCAGCACGGTCTGGGCGACGCTCAGCTCGTACTCGCGGGGCGAGGCGTCGTAGTCGACGTAGGTGTGCGGGACGACCGCCTCGCCGACGTGGCCGGCGGAGAGGTCGATGGCGGCCTCGCCGTAGTTGTTGGTGCGCTGCTCGGGCAGGGCGGACGCGGCCTCCAGGTGCGCGGCGAGCGAGCCGACGCGGTCCGCGAGGTTCCGCACGTCGTCGCGGGTGAGTTCCAGGACCGTACAGGCGGTGGCGGCGCGGGCGGTCCAGCCCCAGACGGCGTCGGCGCTGGTCAGCGCGGACTCGCCGAGGTAGGCGCCGTCGGCGAGGACGCCGAGGACGGCCTCGTCCCCGTAGGGTCCCTCGCCGATCTGCTCGATCCGGCCGTGCGCGAGGAGGTGCACGCGGTCGTTGGCGGCGCCCGTGGTCGCGATGATCTCGCCCGCCGCGTACTCCCGCTGCGAGCAGCGGGACGCGAGCTCGGTCAGGGCGTCCTCGTCCTCGTATCCGCGCAGGGCGGGAAGCTCGCCGAGCTCGGCGGGGATGACCGCGACGCGCTGCCCCGTCTGGACGAAGGTGACACGGCCGTCGCCCACGGAGTAGCTGAGCCTGCGGTTCACCCGGTACGTACCGCCCTGCACCTGCACCCACGGCATCATCCGCAGCAGCCACCGAGAGGTGATCTCCTGCATCTGGGGCGCGGACTTGGTGGTCGTGGCGAGGTTCCGCGCGGCGGCGGTACCGAGACTCTGCTGCGGTGCCTGGTCCACACGGACCTCGTCGCCAACCGAACCAACGGACATGGAACTCCCTCTCGTATGCCTGAGTTTCGAGAGAAGCCTTTCAGCACGGAGCGTGTCGGCGCCATTACACATTCGGGTGGGACTGTTCGACGATCTTCGGGGCATGTCACGCGATTTCGCTCCCGAACAGCGGCGCACCAGGGGCCCCGCGCCGCCGTGTCCGGATCGGCTCGCACACCACCCGAACGGATGGCCGCGGAGGGGCGGACTCCGGTACTCCGGAAGTTCACCCCGTCCTCCCGAAGGGAGTCGGTCATGGCCTCACCCATGTCCGCGAACAGGTTCCTCGGCGCGCTGCGCGACGAGGGCCTCGTGGTCGTCCAGGTCGGCGACTGGTCCACCCACAACCGCAACCACAAGGGCCCCTGGGGCCCGGTGCACGGCGTGATGATCCACCACACCGTGACCCGGGGCACCGCGAGCACCGTCCGGATCTGCCGGGACGGCTACGAGGGCCTGCCGGGGCCGCTCTGTCACGGCGTGATCGCCAAGGACGGCACGGTCCACCTCGTCGGCTACGGCCGCGCCAACCACGCGGGGCTCGGCGACGACGAGGTGCTCAGGGCGGTCGTCGCCGAGCAGCGCCTGCCTCCGGACGACGAGGCCACGACGGACGGCAACCGGCACTTCTACGGCTTCGAGTGCGAGAACCTCGGCGACGGCGAGGACCCGTGGCCGAAGGTCCAGCTGGAGGCCATCGCGAAGGCGTCGGCGGCCGTGTGCCGGGCGCACGGCTGGACCCAGCGCTCGGTCATCGGGCACCGGGAGTGGCAGCCGGGGAAGGTGGACCCCCGCGGCTTCACGATGGCCTCGATGCGCGAACGGGTCGCCGAGCTGCTTCGCTGAGGGGCGGGTGCCGGGGCCGGCCGCGCCGGCCGGCCCGGTCGGCGACGACAATGGCCGGGTGAACGCGTTCGACCTCGCCCTCTCCCGTCTGCGGCCCCGGCTCCCCTCGCCCCTGGAGCCGGTGGAGGACGAGCGCTTCGCCCGGCGCGGTCTCACGCTGCTGCTCAAGCGCGACGACCTCATCCACCCCGACCTGCCGGGCAACAAGTGGCGCAAGCTCGCGCTCAACCTGCGCGCGGCGGACGGCCGCCCGGTGCTCACCTTCGGCGGCGCGTACTCGAACCACCTGCGCGCCACGGCCGCCGCCGGCCGGCTGCTCGGCTTCCCCACGATCGGCGTCGTCCGCGGCGACGAGCTGGCCGGACGCCCGCTCAACCCGTCCCTCGCGCGGTGCGCGGCGGACGGGATGCGGCTGGAGTTCGTGGACCGGGCCACGTACCGCGCGAAGGGCGACCCGGCCACGCTGGCCGCGCTCCTGGAACGGGCCCCCGCGGGCGCGTACGTGGTCCCCGAGGGCGGCAGCAACGCGCTCGCCGCGCGGGGCTGCGCCGAGCTCGGCCGGGAGCTCGCCGGGGCGGCGGACGTGGTCGCCGTCGCCTGCGGCACGGGGGGCACCCTCGCGGGCCTCGCGGCCGGCCTCTCCCCCGGGCAGCGGGCGCTGGGCGTCCCGGTCCTCAAGGGCGGTTTCCTGGGCGCGGAGGTCCGGGCGCTCCAGGAGGCGGCGTTCGGCGGCCCGCGCGGCGACTGGGCCCTCGACGAGCGCTTCCACTGCGGCGGTTACGCCCGTACCGGTCCGGAACTCGAGGCGCTCGCACAGGACTTCGAGGCGCGGCACGGACTCGCCATCGAGCGACTGTATGTCGCCAAAATGCTCTACGGACTCGTCACCCTCGCGGAGGAGGGCGCGTTCCCGGCGGGTACCCGGCTCGCGGCGGTGGTGACGGGCGCCCCCGATGCGTCGGAGGGGACGTAGGGGGCGTAGGGGACGTGACGTAGGGCCTACCGCCTACCCGACCCCGATGCGCCGGACAGGCCCTAGTCCGCCGTCTCCTCGCGGTACGCGGCGGCCTCTTCCAGGTCGAGGCGGCGGAGCAGCGTACGCATCATCTCGTCGTCGATCCGGCGCGCGTCGCGCAGCTGCACGAAGACCTCGCGCTCGGCGTCGATCATCTCGCGGGAGAGCCGCCGGTAGGTGTCGTCCACCGTCTCCCCGGTGGCCTCGTTGACCGCGCCGAGCCGCTCCCACACCGAGTTCCGGCGCCGCTCCAGGACCGTGCGCAGCCGGTCGGCGAGGGGCTGAGGGAGGGCGTTGCGCTCGTCGGCGAGGAGCGCGTCGAGGCGTTCCTCCGCGGCCCTGGAGGCCTCGCTCTGGGCCTGCGCCTCGGCGAGGGTCTCGGCGTACCGGTCGCGTCCGGGGAGCTTCAGGAACCGGATGAGCGGGGGCAGGGTGAGGCCCTGCACCACCAGCGTGCCGATGACGGTGGTGAAGGTGAGGAAGAGGACGAGGTTGCGGGCCGGGAACTCGACCCCGTCCGTGACGACGGGGATGGAGAAGGCGATCGCGAGGGAGACCACCCCGCGCATGCCGGCCCAGCCGACGACGAGCGGGGCCTTCCAGTCCACTCCCGGCTCGCGCTCGCGCACGCGCGCGGAGAGCCATCGGGGCAGGAAGGTCGCCGGGTAGACCCAGACGAACCGGACGACGACGACCGCCACGAAGACCCCGACCGCGTACCAGGCCGCCTCCGCGATGCCGTACTGGCCGAGGCCCTGGACGACGTACGGCAACTGGAGTCCGATCAGGGCGAAGACGGCGGACTCCAGGATGAAGGCGACCATCTTCCAGACGGCCTCCTCCTGGAGCCGGGTCGCGAAGTCGACCTGCCAGGCGCGGTGGCCGAGGAAGAGGCCGACCACGACGACGGCGAGGACGCCGGAGGCGCCGACCTCCTCGGCGGCCGCGTAGGCGACGAAGGGGATGAGGAGGGAGAGCGTGTTCTGGAGGAGGGAGTCGCCGAGGCAGCGCCGCAGCCAGTGGATGGGGACCATGAGGACCAGGCCGACGCCGATGCCGCCGACGGCCGCGAGCGCGAACTCCCAGATGCCGCCGGCCCAGCTGACGCCCTCGCCGACCGCCGCCGCGAGGGCGACCTTGTAGGCGGTGATGGCGGTGGCGTCGTTCACCAGGGACTCGCCCTGAAGGATCGTGGTGATCCGGTTCGGCAGGCCGAGCTTGCGGGCGATGGCGGTGGCGGCGACCGCGTCCGGCGGGGCGATCACCGCGCCGAGCACGAGCGCGGCGGTGAGCGGCAGGTCGGGGACGAGGACGTACGCCAGCCAGCCGACGGCCACGGTGGCGAAGAGGACGTAGCCGACGGAGAGCAGGGCGACGGGCCGGATGTTGGCCCGCAGGTCGAGGTAGGAGGAGTCGACGGCCGCCGTGTAGAGGAGCGGCGGCAGGATCAGGGGCAGCACGATGTGCGGGTCGAGCGTGTAGTCCGGCACTCCGGGTACGTACGAGGCGGCGAGACCGGCGGCGACCAGGAGCAGCGGGGCCGGCACCGGGGTCCTGCGCGCGAGCCCCGCAATCGCGGCGCTCGCCGCCACCAGTGCCACCAGCTGCAGTGCGTCCATGCCCGTCCCCGTCTCGTGGCGCAACGTAACCTGGCCATCATGAGCGAGTGCCCGCACGTTGCCGAAATGCCGCGCCCCGAACCGGCGGCGCTGGCCGAGACCTGTCCCGAGTGCCTGGCGGACGGGACGCACCCGGTCCAGCTGCGGCTCTGTCTGACCTGCGGGCACGTCGGCTGCTGCGACTCGTCGGCGGGGCGGCACGCGACGGGGCACTTCTCCTCCACCGGGCACCCGGTGATGCGGACCTTCGAGCCGGGCGAGGCCTGGCGGTGGTGCTTCGTGGACGGCTCGATCGTCTGACGGCCGTCGCTCGGTACGGCAGCCCTCCGGCAGCCGTACCGGCATCCGTACCGGCAGCCGTTCCGGAGGCTCTTCCGGCGGCTCTTCCGGCGGCTCTTCCGGCGGCGCCCTTCCTGCGGCTCTACCGGTGGCCCTTCCGGTGGCCCTTCCGGTGGTTCGACGGCTTCCCGGTTGGGTACGTCATCCCTCCGCCCGTCGCTCGTTTTCACTCCCCGCAGACCCCTACCCACTGTCCGCACCCATGGGCCTACCATGGGTGACGAGCATGATCGGGGGCCTCGGGGGCTCACGGCGACACGGCGGGACGGATCGCGATAGCGTCACGGCGGACTGCGCAGCCCCCTGCGCACCGCCCGGTTCGGGGCCTCTCCCCCCGGACCCCGAATGAGCTTGTGCCACCTTGGAGGTGAGGGTGTCCCAGATCACAGGCGAGCCCGGGACCCAGGACTTCGTGGAAGTCCGGCTGCCCGCTGCGGGTGCCTATCTGTCCGTGCTGCGAACGGCCACGGCCGGCCTCGCGGCGCGCTTGGACTTCACCCTCGACGAGATCGAGGACTTGCGGATCGCCGTCGACGAGGCCTGCGCGATCCTGCTCCAGCAGGCCGTGCCGGGGTCCGTCCTCAGCTGCGTCTTCCGGCTGGTCGACGACTCGCTGGACGTGACGGTCTCCGCCCCGACGACCGACGGCCGGGCGCCGGAGCGTGACACCTTCGCCTGGACGGTGCTGTCGGCGCTGGCCGGGAAGGTGGAATCGTCGGTGGCCGATGACCGTACGGTCTCGATCAGCCTGTACAAACAGCGCGGCGCGGGGCCAGGCCCGGCGTGAGGAGCGGGGACGCGACGGCCGGCATCCCTGAGCAGCAGGCGCGGCCGCATGAGGTCGCTACGGAGCAGGCGGACCAGATGAGCGAGCACGAGCAGCACCACCAGGTTCCCGAGACACCCGGCCTCCCGGAGGTCTCGCCGACGGCCGGGACCTCCGAGGTCGCCGGGGCCACCGAGGTCGCCGGGGCCTCCGAGGTCTCCGAGACCGCCGGGACTTCTTCGGGCCTGCCGAGCGCCGAGGAGGCCAAGGCGGACGAGGCTGACGAGGCTGACGAGCCGGACGAGGCCCCGGAGACCCACACCGTCCCCGCCCCGAACGACCGGAGCGGCGCCCGCGCCCTCTTCATCGAGCTGCGCGAGCTGCCGGAGGGCTCCCCGGAGAAGGCGGAGCTCCGCAACCGGCTGGTCCGGATGCACCTGCCGCTGGTGGAGCACCTGGCCCGGCGCTTCCGCAACCGCGGCGAGCCGCTGGACGACCTGACACAGGTGGCGACGATCGGCCTGATCAAGTCGGTCGACCGGTTCGACCCGGAGCGCGGGGTCGAGTTCTCGACGTACGCGACCCCGACGGTCGTCGGCGAGATCAAGCGCCACTTCCGCGACAAGGGCTGGGCGGTCCGCGTGCCGCGCCGCCTCCAGGAGCTGCGGCTCTCGCTGACCACGGCGACGGCCGAGCTCTCCCAGCAGCACGGCCGCTCCCCGACGGTGCACGAGCTGGCCGAGCGGCTCGGGATCTCGGAGGAGGAGGTCCTGGAGGGTCTGGAGTCGGCGAACGCCTACTCGACGCTCTCCCTGGACGTCCCCGACACGGACGACGAGTCGCCGGCCGTCGCGGACACGCTGGGCGCGGAGGACGAGGCCCTGGAGGGCGTCGAGTACCGCGAGTCGCTCAAGCCGCTCCTGGAGGACCTGCCGCCCCGGGAGAAGCGGATCCTGCTGCTGCGTTTCTTCGGGAACATGACCCAGTCGCAGATCGCGCAGGAGGTCGGCATCTCCCAGATGCACGTGTCCCGGCTGCTGGCTCGGACCCTGGCATCGCTGCGGGAGAAGCTTCTCGTCGAGGAGTAGGAACCCTCTGCGGGTTGTCTACGGAGTGTCCTGACCGGGGCGCCGGATGCCGAGCGCCTCGGTCGTGGCCGGGTTCACCAGGAGGACGAGCCCGGTGACGGCGAGCGCGCCGAGGACGACACCGGCCGGGATCAGCGCGCTGTTCGCCTGGAGCATCTGCCAGGCGACCGGCAGGGCCAGGATCTGGGTGACGACGGCCGGGCCGCGGCTCCAGGAGCGGCGCAGCCACAGCCCGCGGGCGGCGGCGAGCGGGATCAGGCCGAGTGCGACGAGCGTCACAGCGCCGGTCAGGGCGCCCGTGAGGTCGCCGGTCCCGTCCGTGAGGGCCTTCACCAGCATGTACACGCCGCCGGCGAGGAGCCCGAGGGCCTCGATGCCGGCCACGGCCGCCGCGGCGGCGAGGCGGGTGGGGCGGGAGGTCTGCTCCGTACTGCTGCTGCTCATAAAGGGCAGGGTAACCGGGGCACCCGCCGGGCCGGGCGGGCCGGGTGGAGCGGTCCCCCGCCCGAGCCCCGTGGGGTGTCCGACGGGTGGGCCTGGGCTGGGATCGGTACCGCCGGGTAGGTACGCTGGCGAACATGCGCGCACTTCTCGTGGTCAATCCGGCAGCCACCACCACCAGTGCCCGCACCCGTGACGTGCTCATCCACGCGCTGGCGAGCGAGATGAAGCTGGAGGCGGTCACCACCGAGTACCGCGGGCACGCACGCGACCTGGGACGGCGCGCCGCCGACTCGGGCACCATCGATCTGGTCGTGGCCCTCGGCGGCGACGGCACGGTCAACGAGGTCGTCAACGGACTGCTGCACGACGGGCCCGATCCGGACCGGCTTCCGGGTCTCGCGGTCGTCCCCGGCGGCTCGACCAATGTCTTCGCCCGCGCGCTCGGACTGCCGAACGACGCCGTGGAGGCGACCGGCGCCCTGCTCGACGCGTTGCGTGAGCGGCGGGCACGCACAGTGAGCCTCGGGCTTGCGGCCGGGACGCCGGGCACCGAGGACGAAGGGGTGCCGTCGCGCTGGTTCACCTTCTGCGCCGGCCTCGGATTCGACGCGAGCGTCATCGGCCGGGTCGAACAGCAGAGGGAACGCGGAAAGAGATCCACGCACGCCCTTTATCTGCGCCAGGTGTTCCGCCAGTTCCTGGAGGAACCGAACCGGCGGCACGGCACGATCACCCTGGAGCGCCCCGGCGCGGAGCCGGTCGAGGACCTCGTCCTCTCCATAATCTGCAACACCTCCCCCTGGACCTACCTGGGCAATCGTCCGGTGTACGCGTCCCCGGAGGCGTCCTTCGAAACAGCTCTCGACGTGCTCGGACTGAGCCGTCTCTCCACCCCCGCGGTGGCCCGCTACGCCACCCAGCTGCTCACTTCCACGCCGGAACGAGGGCCCCGCGGCAAGCACGCCGTGACTCTGCACGACCTGACCGACTTCACCTTGCATTCCAAGGTTCCGCTCCCCCTTCAGATGGACGGAGACCACCTCGGACTGCGTACGAGCGTGACGTTCACAGGCGTTCGCCGTGCACTGCGTGTGATTGTGTGAGTGGAAGGGCCCAAAGTCCTTTCACTCGAACGTTTAGGCTGGCATCCACCCCTTAGAAGTACGGCTGTGACCTAGTCGACACCGAGGAATCAAAAAAAACTTTCCGGAAGGGGTTGTATCCCCGTCCGAGGTTTGCGAGTCTCTTCTTGGCGATCGGGACGGCCCGCAACACCGGCCTCCAGTGAGAGTCAGAACCCCTCCTTAACACCAGGACCACACCAGTTCATCTGGCAGTCGGCCCTTCACTTACGGGGGGATTCGTGAAAGCGTTCACATTCACAAGCAACCAGCTTGTAACACCTTAGAGAGGTAGCAGCCATGGACTGGCGTCACAACGCCGTTTGTCGTGAGGAAGACCCCGAGCTGTTCTTCCCCATCGGCAACACCGGTCCTGCGCTGCTGCAGATCGAGGAAGCCAAGGCCGTCTGCCGCCGCTGCCCCGTCATGGAGCAGTGCCTGCAGTGGGCGCTCGAGTCCGGCCAGGACTCCGGCGTCTGGGGTGGCCTCAGCGAGGACGAGCGCCGCGCAATGAAGCGCCGTGCCGCTCGCAACCGGGCGCGTAACGCTACCGCCTGACACCCCGCCGAAAGCCTGAGGCCAGCGGCGCATACATCGCGTATGCAATCACCGCCCTCGAGTCGCAGCGCGCAGCAGTAACCCACAGCATTCGAGCCCCGGACCGATTTCCTCGGTCCGGGGCTCGCTGCTGTGTTCGCCTTGCCTCTGCTTACTTCTGCGCCAGTACGGGGATGTCGAGGATTACCTTCGTGCCGCGCTCGGCGCCGGGGACCATGTCGAAGGTTCCGCCCAACTCCCCCTCCACCAGCGTCCGTACGATCTGGAGTCCGAGGTTGCCGGCCCGCTGCGGGTCGAAGCCCTCGGGCAGACCGCGGCCGTCGTCCTGGACCGTGATCAGGAGCCGGGCGTCCATGCGGGGCTCGCCTCGGACGGCGGTGACCTCGACGGTGCCCTGCTCGCCCTGGGCGAAGGCGTGTTCCAGGGCGTTCTGGAGGATCTCCGTGAGGACCATGGAGAGCGGGGTCGCGACCTCGGCGTCGAGAATGCCGAAGCGGCCGTTGCGCCGGCAGGTGACCTTGCCCGGGGAGATCTCGGCGACCATCGCGATCACCCGGTCGGCGATCTCGTCGAACTCGACGCGCTCGTCCAGGTTCTGAGACAGCGTCTCGTGGACGATGGCGATCGAACCGACGCGCCGCACGGCCTCGTTGAGCGCCTCGCGGCCGCGGTCGGAGTCCATCCGGCGGGCCTGGAGGCGCAACAGGGCGGCCACCGTCTGGAGGTTGTTCTTCACCCGGTGGTGGATCTCCCGGATGGTGGCGTCCTTGGTGATCAACTCGCGCTCTCGGCGGCGCAGTTCGGTGACGTCGCGGAGGAGGACGAGCGAGCCGATCCGGGTGCCCTTGGGGCTGAGCGGGATCGCCCGCAGCTGGATCACTCCGCCGTTGCCCTCGACCTCGAACTCGCGCGGCGCGTAGCCGGAGGCCAGCTTGACCAGGGCTTCGTCGACCGGGCCGCGGGACGGGGCGAACTCCGCGGTGATCTGGCCGAGGTGCTGGCCGACGAGATCGGCGGCGAGCCCGAGCCGGTGGTAGGCGGAGAGGGCGTTGGGCGAGGCGTACTGGACGACGCCCTCCGCGTCCAGGCGGACGAGGCCGTCGCCGGCGCGCGGCGAGGAGTCCATGTCGACCTGCTCGCCGGGGAAGGGAAACGTTCCGGCCGCGATCATCTGCGCGAGGTCCGAGGCGGACTGGAGGTAGGTGAGCTCCAGGCGCGAGGGCGTGCGGACGGTGAGCAGGTTGGTGTTGCGGGCGATGACGCCGAGGACCCGGCCCTCGCGGCGCACGGGGATGGACTCGACCCGTACGGGGACCTCCTCGCGCCACTCGGGGTCGCCCTCGCGGACGATCCGGCCCTCGTCGAGGGCGGCGTCGAGCAGGGGGCGGCGGCCGCGCGGCACCAGGTGGCCGACCATGTCGTCCTGGTAGGAGGTGGGGCCGGTGTTGGGCCGCATCTGGGCGACGGAGACGTATCGCGTGCCGTCGAGGGTCGGAACCCACAGGACGAGGTCGGCGAAGGAGAGGTCGGAGAGCAGCTGCCACTCCGACACCAGCAGGTGGAGCCACTCGAGGTCGGAGTCGCTCAGGGCTGTGTGCTGGCGCACAAGGTCGTTCATGGAGGGCACGGTGCGAGGGTACCTGCGGAATTGCAGGGGCGGTGAACCTGGATCTCCGGGCGTCCGTGTTGGAGGATGGGCCGGGAAGGACCGCGTTCCTGTGGATGGACAGACAAGAATGGTCTAGTCCACAATGAACGCTATAAGCCTCCATCCTCCCCGCACAGGAGGATGGAACGAGGTACCCGACGCTCTCTGCCCTGACTGCGTCGAGACCTCCCACACGGCCGAGGGACCGCACACCCCCGGCCGAGCAACTCCGGGCTGCGGTGCCGGACGGGTTGAGGGTCCCGTCAGGCGCCGTAGCCCGCGGGTGTTTCCGAGGCCGTTTCCTGGGCCGCCCCTGGCGTGATCGCCGGGGTCGTTTCCGCAGGCCAGGACCGCATCGCCCACTCCGCGATCGCCGCGAGATCCTCCCGAGTCGCCCCGTCGCGGGCCTGCTGGGACATGCCCTGGAGTACGGCGCCGCTGAAGCGGGCGAGCGCGCGGGCGTCGGTGCCGGGTGACAGCTCCCCCGCCTCGATCCCCCTGCTGATCCGGGCCTCGAAGGAGGTCAGGTTGGCCTCCCGGCGCGCCCGGAGGGCCTCCTCGACCTCGGGGGTCGAGCAGTTGGTCGCGGCGGAGATCATCAGGCAGCCGCGCGGGTGACCCGACTCCGTGAAGAGCTCCGCCGCCTCCCGCAGGACGCGCCCGATGGCGCCGCGGGCCGTCGGCTCCTCGGCGAAAGCGCGGCCGCCGTACGACCCGTACGACCCCGCGTACGCCTCGACGACCTCTTCGAAGAGCGTCTTCTTGTCGCCGAACGCCGCGTAGAGGCTGGGTGCGCTGATGCCCATGGCGCGGGTGAGGTCGGAGACGGAGGTCGTCTCGTAGCCGTGCTCCCAGAAGGCCATCGTGGCCTGCTCCAGGGCCGTGAGCCGGTCGAAGGAGCGGGGCCGGCCGCGCTGTCTCGTCGCCATGGAGTGAATTCTATAGCGCACGCTAGCAAAAGTGGGGTACGGTCTTTTCGTAACGACCACTACACAAACAAGGGGGGCGTCGCCATGGGCGTGCTCGCAGGCAGGACGGCACTGGTCACGGGCGGCAGCCGGGGCATCGGGCGGGGCATCGCCGAGCGGCTGGGCCGCGAGGGCGCGCGGGTCGCCGTGCACTACGGGAGCAACGAGACCGCGGCGAAGGAGACCGTCACGGCGATCGAGGCGGCCGGCGGCGAGGCCTTCGCGATCGGGCAGGAGCTGGGGGTGCCGGGGGACGCGGCGGCCCTGTGGGAGGCGTTCGACGCGGCCGTCGGCGGGGACGGCGGCCTGGACATCCTGGTGAACAACGCGGGGATCGCGGCGTCGAAGCCGTTCGCGACCCTCGACGACGAGGAGTACGACCGGGTCTTCGCCGTCAACACCAAGGCGCCGTTCTTCCTCGCACAACTGGGCGCGGAGCGGCTCCGGGACGGCGGCCGGATCATCAACGTGTCGACCGGCCTGACCAAGGCGGCCGTCATGCCGGACCTGATCGCCTACTCGATGTCGAAGGCCGCGCTGGACGTCTTCACCCGGGACCTCTCGAAGGTCCTCGGGCCCCGGCGGATCACGGTCAACGCGGTGGCGCCGGGGATCGTGGACACGGACATCAACGCCGGCTGGCTGCGGGGCGACGAGCAGGCCTGGGCGGGGGCGGCGGCGATGTCGGCGCTCGGCGGGGTCGGGACGCCGGCGGAGATAGCGGACGTGGTGGCCTTCCTGGCCTCCGATGACGCGCGCTGGGTGACGGGCCATTGGATCGACGCCACGGGCGGCTCCCTGTCCTGAGCCGGCGCGAGGGGGCACAGAGGGGGCACGGGGGCCCAGGGCTGGGGGTTCGAGTGGCTGGGGGGACGGGGGCGGCAGACGATGGTGCCGGTGCCGTCCGCACCGCGGAACGACATGAGGAGACGGCCTCCCCTCTGCTAGATTTGGCTTTGATTGGTCTATACCACATGGCCCCTCCCCCAGCCCCTCCACCAGATCGGCAGGCACAGCGTGGAAGTTGTCATCGTCAAGGACGCCAAGGCGGGCGGCGAGCTCATCGCGGACGGCATCGCCGGCCTCCTGCGCCGCAAGCCCGACGCGCTGCTCGGCGTGGCCACGGGTTCGACTCCGATCCCCATCTACGACGCCCTGACCGCTCAGGTCGCGGCCGGCTCCGTGGACGCCTCCCGCGCCCGGATCGCCCAGCTGGACGAGTACGTCGGACTGCCCTCCGGGCACCCCGAGTCGTACCGCTCCACCGTGCTCCGCCAGGTCGTCGAGCCGCTCGGGCTCTCCCCGGAGGCCTTCATGGGCCCCGACGGCTCCGCCGAGGACGTCCTGGCGGCCTGCGAGGCGTACGACAAGGCGCTCGCCGAGGCCGGTGGGGTGGACCTGCAGATCCTGGGCATCGGCACCGACGGGCACATCGGCTTCAACGAGCCGTGCTCCTCGCTCGCCTCGCGCACCCGGATCAAGACGCTCACCGAGCAGACCCGCGTGGACAACGCGCGCTTCTTCGACAACGACATCGAGCAGGTGCCGCACCACGTCATCACCCAGGGCATCGGCACCATCCTGGAGGCCCGGCACCTGGTGCTGCTCGCCACCGGCGAGGGCAAGGCCGAGGCCGTGGCGCAGACCGTCGAGGGCCCGGTGGCGGCGCTCGTACCGGCCTCCGCGCTCCAGCTGCACCCGCACGCCACGGTCGTCGTGGACGAGGCAGCGGCCTCCAAGCTGAAGCTCGCGGACTACTTCCGCCACACCTTCGCGAACAAGCCCGCCTGGCAGGGCATCTAAGCGGTACGACGAAGGGGCCCGGCACCTGGTTCAGGTGCCGGGCCCCTTCGCGTACGGGCGGTGCTCAGCTGCCGGTGCCGGCCACGGCCTCGGCCGCCGCGCGGCCGCAGACGCGGGCCGCACCGTGCGTGGCGATGTGCAGGGCCCCGCGGGGCTCCGCCTCGTTGAGGCCCATCTCGACCACGACGGTGTCGGGGCGGGCCGCGAGGAGGCCGTCCAGGGCCTCGGTCATCCACGGGTGGCGGTGGGCGTCACGGACGACCGCGACGATCCGGCGCTCCCCCGCGGCGGCGAGGATGGCGTCCACGGAGGCCTCGGCGTACGAGCCGGTCTCCGTGCCGGGCAGCAGGCGCTCCAGCTCCGCCGCGATGCCCCAGGGCGTCTCGTCGCCGACCGCGAAGTTCGCGACCGGGGTGAAGGAGGCCACGTAGGGAGCGCTCGAAATCGGGGTGTAGGGCTGCTCCCCGCGGGTCACCTTGAGGGCCCGGCGGGCCGCCACGAGTCCGATGTCGGCGCCGGGCGCGGTCCCCTCCTGCACTGCCGCGCCCGGCGTCGATTCGGCCCCCCTGGCCCGGTGCGACTGGGTCCAGGCCGCCAGGGCGCGCACGCGCGCCGCGGCGTCGGCCAGCCGCTCCTCGGGCAGTTCACCGGTCCGTACCGCGTCGACCAGCGCGTCGCGCAGTCGCAGTACGGTGTCCTCGTCGCACAGCCCGCCGCCGACGCAGATGGCGTCGGCGCCCGCGGCGATCGCGAGGACGGATCCGCGCTCGATGCCGTACGTCGCCGCGACGGCCTGCATCTCCATGCCGTCGGTGACAATCAGCCCCTCGAAGCCCAGCTCCTGGCGCAGCAGACCGGTGAGGATCTGCGGGCTCAGGGTGGCCGGACGGTGCGGGTCGAGCGCGGAGAGCAGGATATGCGCGCTCATGACGGCTTTGGTACCCGCGGCGATGGCGGCGCGGAAAGGTACCAGCTCACGGGCGTGCAGTGTGGCGAGGTCCACATCGATCCGGGGCAGCGCGTCGTGCGAGTCGACGTTGGTGTCGCCGTGTCCCGGGAAGTGCTTCGTGCAGGCCGCGACCCCGACGCCCTGGAGGCCGTCGACGTACGCCACGGTGTGCCGGGCGACCAGGTCCGGGTCCGGCCCGAAGGACCGGACGCCGATGACCGGGTTCTCCGCGTTGGAGTTGACGTCCGCCGAGGGCGCCCAGTTGAGGTCGACGCCGCACTGGGCGAGCCGGCGGCCGAGCTCGCGGGCCACGGCCCGGGTGAGCTCGACGTCGTCGACGCTGCCCAGGGCGTAGCTGCCGGGGAAGGACGAGCCCTGCTTGACCTCGAGGCGGGTGACGTCCCCGCCCTCCTCGTCGATGGCGACGAGGACGTCGTCCCGCTCGGCCCGCAGTTGCGCGGTGAGCGCGGCGAGCTGCTCGGGGCTGACGATGTTCCGGCCGAAGAGGCCGACCGAGGACAGGCCCTCGCCGATGTGGCGACGCAGCCAGTCGGGGGCTGTGGTGCCGACGAAGCCGGGCTGGAGCACCGTGAGCGCGTCACGGGTGAGGGTGTCCGAGCCGTGTACGAGAGTGGTCATGAGACGCCGTTATCCCTTCACCGCGCCGGCGGTCATGCCGCCGACGGCCTTGCGCTGGAGGAAGAGGAACACGATGAGCACGGGGAGGGCGAAGAGCGTGGAGGCGGCCATGGTGGCGCCCCAGTCGCTGCCGAACGCGGTCTGGAACTGGGTCAGCCAGAGCGTCAGGGTCTGCGACTCCTTGTCCTTGTTCAGCATGAGGATCATGGCGAACTCGTTCCAGGCGGTGATGAAGCCGAAGAGCGAGGTCGACATGAGGCCGGGAGCGAGGAGCGGGAAGATCACCTTGCGGAAGGCCTGGCCCCGGGTGCAGCCGTCGATCTGGGCGGCCTCCTCCAGCTCGACCGGGACGGCGGCGATGAAGCCGCGCAGGGTCCAGATGGTGAAGGGGAGGACCATCACGAAGTAGATGAGCGTGAGCATCGGGATGCTGTTCAGCATGTCGTTCTCACGGGAGATCATGTACATCGCGATGACCATGACCTCCCAGGGGGCCATCTGCGCCATCATCACGATGAGGACGATGCCCTTGCGTCCCTTGAACTTCATGCGGGCGATCGCGAAGCTCGCGGCCAGGGCGACGAGGAGGGCGAGCAGCACCGCGCCGATGGTGACGGTGAGGCTGTTCTGCACGTAGGTCCAGAACAGGTCGACGCCGGTGGCCGTCGTGTAGTTGTCCAGCGTCGGCGTGAAGACGAAGATCGGGTCCTTCGTCATGATCTCGTGCTGCGGCTTCAGCGAGGACGAGAACATCCAGTAGACGGGGAAGACGAACACCACCGCGATGACGAGGGCGCTGAGGTTCTTGGCGACCGCGCCGACCGTGATCGGCTTCCTGGTGCGCAGCTTCTGCGGAGTCCGGGTGGTGGTGCTCACAGCTCCTCCTCCTGCTTCAGGATCAGGCGGAAGTAGAAGGACATGACCGCGATGAGCATCACGATCGTCAGGATGGAGATGGCGGCGGCGACACCGTAGTGGAACTGGCCGACGCCCTCGATGTAGGCGAAGACCGGGAGGGTCTCGGAGCCGCGGTCGGGGCCGCCCTGGTTCATGGCGTAGACCTGCGCGAACGCCTTGAAGATCCAGATGATCTCCAGGAACGTGGTGATCATGAAGAAGGACTTCAGGTTCGGGAAGACCACGGCCCAGAAGGTCCGCCAGCCGCTGGCGCCGTCCATCTTGGCGGCCTCGTACAGCTCGGTCCCGACGGTGGTCAGGCCGGCGTACATGTTGAGGGCGACGAAGGGCACGGAGCCCCAGACGAGCAGGATCAGGATGATGACGAGGGTGGAGAAGCCGGTCTCGAACCAGTTGTGCTGGTCGTAGCCGGAGAAGCCCAGCGTCCGCATCACCCAGTTCGCGACGCCGAACTGCTCGTCGAAGAGCCAGCGGAAGACGGTGACGGAGGCGACGATCGGCATGGCCCAGGCGAACATCAGGGACAGCGAGAGGACCAGTCGCATCTTCTTGCCGAGGCGGTTCAGCAGCAGGCCGATGCACGTGCCGATCAGCATGATCAGGGCGACGTTGAGGGCCGTGAAGACGATGCTTCGGATGGTGACGGACCAGAAGTGCGAGTCACCGAGGAGCTTCGTGTAGTTGTCGAAGCCGGTCCAGACCGTCTCGCGGGTGATGAACTCTTTCCGGTTCAGCTGCTGGAAGGAGAGGATCACATTGCGGATCAGCGGGTAGAGCAGCAGCACCGCCATGGACAGCAGGGCGGGGGCGACGAGCAGGTACGGCAGCAGCCCGCTGGGCAGGGAGCGCCTGCCACGCGAGGGCTGAAGGACTTCCTTCGTACCGGAAGGGGGTGGCGGAGTCTGAGACTTCCCTGCCGCCCTCCCGGGCGCGTCCTGGGGACCGGCGGTCGCCGTCCCCTGGGAGTCCACGGTCATGGTCTTATTCCTCGCGGTTCTGGGGCTCCCGCGCCCACCGGGACGCGGCCCGGGGGAGCGGGCCGCTGATCACACTGCATCACTGCAAAGCGCCGGTGGTGCGGCCGGTGCGACACCGGCCGCACCACCGGGGCTACGGATTACTGCTGGTTGATGCGCTCGTTGATGACCTTGTCGGCCGCCTCGGCGGCGGACTTGGCGTCCGCACCCTTCAGGACCTTGGTCATGTAGTCCTTGATCGGGTTCGGGGCGGTCTCGACGTTCGCCCAGCCCGGGGTGACCGGGGTGACCTTGCCGGAGACCGACGAGGCGGCCATCGACTCGGCGAAGGAGCCCGCGGCCGGCTTGAACTGCGCGGCGTCGGTGTTGGGAAGCAGACCGCCCTCGGTGGCGACGGCGTACTTCGTCATGTACTCCTTGCCGGCGGCGAGGGCCAGCCACTCCTTCGCGAGCTCCTTGTTCTGGGAGCGCTCGGCGATGGCGAGGTTGGAGCCACCGAGGAAGACGGAGCCCGGCTTGTCGGCGGTCTTGCCCGGGATCGGGAAGTAGCCGAAGTCGGCGGTCTTGCCGGCCTTCTTCATGGCGTCGATCGCGCCGCCGGCCTCCCAGCCGAGACCGATCCAGGACGCCACGCCACCCTTGGGGATGATGTCGGTGGACTGCTGCGGGGTGCCCTCGTCCTTGTCCTTCGGAGCGTTGGAGAAGGCCGCGAGCTCCTTGTAGAAGTTCATGGCGTTGACGGCCTCGGGGGAGGACAGGTTGCCCTTCCACTTGTCGCCGTCCTTGACCGCCAGGTCGCTGCCCTCGTCCCAGATGAGACCGGCGAGGATGTACCAGGACTGACCCGGCAGGTAGATCGCCTGCGACTTCGGGTCGGCGGCCTTGAGCTTCTTGAGACCGTCGATCCACTCGGCGCGGGTCTTCGGCGGCGTGACGCCGGCCTTCTTGTAGGCGGCCTTGTCGTAGATGACGACGCGGTTGGCGGCGTACCACGGGGCGGAGTAGAGCTTGCCGTCCAGCTCGCTGGAGGCGACCATGCCCTTGTTCCAGCCGTCGTAGCCGAGCTTGGCCTTGTCGCCGGTCAGGTCGGCGAGGCCGCCCGTGACGGCGTAACCCGCGGTCTGGGTGTTGCCGAGCTCGAGGACGTCCGGCGGGGTGTCCTCGGAGAGGGCGGTGGTGACCTTCTCCTGGATGCCGTTCCAGATCTGCTTCTCGACCTTGACCTTGACGCCCGGGTGCTTGGCCTCGAAGGCCTTGTTGACCTCGGTCATCCAGGCGTCCGGGGCGGACCCGTCCATGACCCAGACGGTCAGGTTCTTGCTGCCACCGGCCGACGGCTTGCCGGCGTCGGAGTCCTTCTTGTCGCCGTCCGAACCACACGCGGCAATAGAGACCATCATGCCCGCGACGCCGATCGCCGCGATGAGCTTGCGCTTCACGCCACCCTCCTCAGGGATGCCTGCAACCCCTGCCCACCGCGCGAAGACATACGTCGGGTAGTGCTTGATGGGGCTGGGACCTGGTCTTTAATGGTTTAGACCAGTACCCGGAGCTTGGCCTAGACCTTTAGGGGTGTCAAGGGTGTATAAGAAGGGCAGTCGCGTCCGTTATCGGACCGACACCTGAGGTAGGGCGACGACCCGTGACCGGTCCGTGCCACCATGTGAGCCGCTACAGACGGAGGAGCCGGTGACGGCAGCAGCACAGGAGTCGGGAAGGCAGGCCATGGCCAGGGACGCGGGCAGCACGGAACCGGAGGGCGGGGTCGCCACTCGCACCGCGCGCGTGCCCAAGTACTACCGACTGAAGCGGCACTTGCTCGACATGACGGAGACCCTGCCGCCCGGCACACCGGTCCCGCCGGAGCGGACGCTCGCCGCCGAGTTCGACACCTCGCGCACCACCGTGCGCCAGGCGCTCCAGGAGCTGGTCGTCGAGGGCCGGCTGGAACGCATCCAGGGCAAGGGCACCTTCGTGGCGAAGCCCAAGGTCTCGCAGGCCCTGCAGCTCACCTCGTACACGGAGGACATGCGCGCCCAGGGCCTCGAGCCCACCTCGCAGCTCCTCGACATCGGGTACGTCACCGCCGACGACACGCTCGCCGGACTGCTCGACATCTCGGCCGGCGGCCGGGTGCTGCGCATCGAGCGGCTGCGTCTGGCGAGCGGCGAGCCGATGGCGATCGAGACCACCCATCTTTCGGCCAAACGCTTCCCCGCGCTGCGCCGCTCGCTGGTGAAGTACACCTCGCTGTACACGGCCCTCGCCGAGGTCTACGACGTCCACCTCGCCGAGGCCGAGGAGACCATCGAGACCTCCCTCGCCACCCCGCGCGAGGCCGGTCTGCTCGGTACGGACGTGGGCCTGCCGATGCTGATGCTTTCCCGCCATTCTCTGGACGCCCAGGGCGAGCCGGTGGAATGGGTGCGGTCCGTCTACCGCGGCGACCGCTACAAGTTCGTGGCGCGCCTCAAGCGGCCCAACGGCTGAGCGGATCCGCACACCTGACGAGGAGGGTTGCCGAGGAGTCGGCGGCCCTCCTCGTTTTCGCGTTCCAGGGGATTCACTTCCGTTATGCGGACAGGGGTTCCGCGGAGCGTATGCGTCCCCTAGATTTCCCCAGCATTACCCAGGTGATCAGCGAGGGGACGAAATCGCCATGTCAGAAGCGACACAAGGGAAACAACCGACCATCACCCCCTTGCGGGTGGTGATAGCGCTCTGTCTGTTCGCACCGTTCGTGGCGATGCTCTGGGTGAGCTCCTACGCGAAGGCCGAACCGCTCTTCGCGGGCATCCCGTTCTTCTACTGGTACCAGATGCTCTGGGTGCTGATCTCCACCGCTCTCACCATGATCGCGTACAAGCTGTGGCAGCTGGACCAGCGTGCCCGCAAGGGAGGTGACGCGCGATGAAGGACGTCACCGGCGTGAACGGCGTGGCGCTCGCCGTCTTCGTCTTCTTCTTCGTGGCCGTCACGGTCATGGGCTTCCTGGCCGCGCGCTGGCGCAAGGCCGAGAACGAGAACAGCCTCGACGAATGGGGCCTGGGCGGCCGGTCGTTCGGCACCTGGGTGACCTGGTTCCTGCTCGGCGGCGACCTCTACACGGCCTACACCTTCGTCGCGGTCCCCGCGGCCATCTACGCGGCGGGCGCGGCCGGCTTCTTCGCCGTCCCGTACACGATCCTGGTGTACCCGCTCATCTTCACCTTCCTGCCGCGCCTCTGGTCGGTCTCGCACAAGCACGGGTACGTCACCACCTCCGACTTCGTGCGCGGCCGCTTCGGCTCCAAGGGCCTGTCGCTCGCGGTGGCCGTCACCGGCATCCTCGCGACCATGCCGTACATCGCGCTCCAGCTCGTCGGCATCCAGGCCGTCCTGGACGTCATGGGCGTCGGCGGCGGCGAGACCACGCACTGGTTCGTCAAGGACCTGCCGCTGCTCATCGCCTTCGGCGTCCTCGCGGCGTACACGTACTCCTCGGGGCTGCGCGCGCCCGCGCTCATCGCCTTCGTCAAGGACACCCTGATCTACATCGTCATCGCCGTGGCGATCATCTACATCCCGATCAAGCTCGGCGGCTTCGACGAGATCTTCGCCAAGGCCGGCGAGGCCTACGCGCAGACCAACCCGGCGACCGGCAAGCCGCGCGGCACGCTCGTCCCCGGCGAGGCCGGACAGTGGACGTACGCGACGCTGGCGCTCGGCTCGGCGCTCGCGCTCTTCATGTACCCGCACTCCATCACGGCGACCCTGTCCTCGCGCAGCCGTGAGGTCATCCGCCGCAACACCACGATCCTGCCGCTGTACTCGCTGATGCTGGGCCTGCTCGCGCTGCTCGGCTTCATGGCGATCGCCGCCGGGATCCAGGTCAAGAACGGCCAGCTCGCCATCCCGCAGCTCTTCGAGACGATGTTCCCGGACTGGTTCGCGGGCGTCGCCTTCGCCGCGATCGGCATCGGCGCGCTCGTCCCGGCCGCGATCATGTCGATCGCCGCGGCGAACCTCTTCACCCGCAACATCTACAAGGACTTCATCAAGCCGGACGCGACCCCGGCCCAGGAGACCAAGGTCTCCAAGCTCGTCTCGCTCCTGGTGAAGGTCGGCGCGCTGGCCTTCGTCCTCACCATGGACAAGACGGTCGCGATCAACTTCCAGCTGCTCGGCGGAATCTGGATCCTCCAGACCTTCCCGGCCCTGGTCGGCGGCCTCTTCACCCGCTGGTTCCACCGCTGGGCGCTGCTCGCCGGCTGGGCCGTCGGCATGGTCTACGGCACCGTCGCCGCGTACGGCGTCGCCAGCCCGACGCAGAAGCACTTCGGCGGTTCCTCCGCCGAGATCCCGGGCATCGGCGAGATCGGCTACATCGGTCTCACCGCCTTCGTCCTCAACGTCGTCGTCACGGTCGTCCTGACCTTCGTCCTCAAGGCCCTGAAGGCCCCCGAGGGCATCGACGAGACCTCCCCGTCGGACTACACGGCCGACGCGCCGGCCCGCACGGCGAAGCCGGACACGGACCCGCAGGCGGACCCGAAGGTCGGCGCCGGAGCGCACTGACCTGGCAGTACATCGGAAGGGGCCCGGGATCTCCGCCAGGAAATCCCGGGCCCCTTCCCGTACGCCCGGTGCACACTGCCCCCATGGACTTCACGATCAGGGCGGTACGCCCCGAAGAACACGAGGAGCTCGGGGAACTCACCGGGCGGACCTACCTCGACGACGGGCTGCTGCTGCACGGCGCAGACGACTTCTACCTGGATGTGCTGCGGGACACGGCCCGGCGGGCCCGCGAGGCCGAGGTGCTCGTCGCCGCCGACGAGGACGGCCGGATCATCGGCGGGGTGACCTTCGCCCCCGGCTCCACCCCGTGGGCGGACATCGCCGGTCCCGGCGAGGCCGAGTTCCGGATGCTCGTGGTCGCCCCCGGGGCCCGCGGCAGGGGCGTCGGAGAGGCCCTCGTACGCGTCTGTGCGGACCGGGCACGGGCCCTGCCGGGCTGCGTGCGGCTCGTGCTGTCCACGGACGCGAAGATGGTCTCGGCGCACCGGATCTACGAGCGCATGGGCTTCGTCCGCACCCCCGAGCGGGACTGGGAGCCGATTCCGGGCCACCGGCTGCGGACGTACGCCCTGGAGTTCTGACACACGGACGACACAACATGTGGGGGGTTCCGCGAGCGGCGCCCCCCACATGTATGCTCGTCCTCGCTGTCGACGCAGGGGAATCCGGCGCGAATCCGGAACTGTCCCGCAACGGTGTGCTTACGTGCGGTTTCGTACGAAGTGAGTCCGAGGACCTGCCGACAGCGCGCCCGGTCCGTCCGTTCCGGGTGTCACTGACGTCCGGGCCTCGCGGAGTGGGCCGGTGGACGCGGCGCGTCCGGCGCACGGATGCCCGCCTGCCCGCCTTCCCCCGCCGCGGCCCCGAGCCGAGCGAGGGAGAGCCCCCACGTGACCATCGCGCCCGCCGATCCGGCAACGGCGATCGAGAGCGACGGCCCCGGCACCGTACTGCTGCGGACCCTGACCGATCTCACCGCCGACCTCCCCGACACCGACCCCGGCAAGGTCGCCGCCGCCGCGCTCCGCGGCCGCAGCGCCACGTCGGACGAGGCGGAACTGCGCGAGCTGGCCACCGAGGCGGCCGCCGGCCTGATCTCCGAGGACCCGGCCTACTCCCGGCTCGCCGCCCGGCTCCTGACGATCACCATCGCCGAAGAGGCGGCCGGCCAGGGCGCCGTCTGCTTCTCGGCCTCCGTGGCCGTCGGCCACCGCGAGGGTCTGATCGCCGACCGCACCGCCGACTTCGTCGCGCTTCACGCGGACCGGCTCGACGCGACCATCGACCAGGCCGCCGACGACCGCTTCGGCTACTTCGGTCTGCGCACCCTCTTCTCGCGCTACCTGCTGCGCCACCCGATCACCCGCAAGGTGATCGAGACCCCCCAGCACTTCATGCTCCGGGTCGCCTGCGGCCTCGCCGAGGACGAGAGCGTCCGCGCGCTGGACGAGGTGGCGTCGCTGTACGGCCTGATGAGCCGTCTCGACTACCTCCCCTCCTCCCCCACGCTCTTCAACTCCGGCACCCGCCACCCGCAGATGTCCTCCTGCTACCTCCTCGACTCCCCGCAGGACGAGCTGGACTCCATCTACGACCGCTACCACCAGGTCGCGCGCCTCTCGAAGCACGCCGGCGGCATCGGCCTCTCCTACTCCCGTATCCGCGCCCGCGGTTCCCTCATCCGCGGCACCAACGGGCACTCGAACGGCATCGTCCCGTTCCTGAAGACGCTCGACGCCTCCGTCGCCGCCGTGAACCAGGGCGGCCGCCGCAAGGGCGCCGCCGCCGTCTACCTGGAGACCTGGCACGCGGACATCGAGGAGTTCCTGGAGCTCCGCGACAACACGGGCGAGGACCAGCGCCGTACGCACAACCTGAACCTGGCGCACTGGATCCCGGACGAGTTCATGCGCCGCGTCAACGCCGACGCCGAGTGGTCGCTCTTCTCCCCGGCGGACGTGCCCGAGCTCGTCGACCTGTGGGGCGAGGAGTTCGACGCCGCCTACCGCGCCGCCGAGGCGAAGGGCCTGGCCCGCAAGACGATGCCGGCCCGCGACCTGTACGGCCGGATGATGCGGACCCTGGCCCAGACCGGCAACGGCTGGATGACCTTCAAGGACGCCTCGAACCGGACGGCCAACCAGACCGCCGAGCCGGGCCACACCGTCCACTCCTCCAACCTCTGCACGGAGATCCTGGAGGTCACGGACGACGGCGAGACCGCGGTCTGCAACCTGGGCTCGGTCAACCTCGGCGCGTTCGTCGTCGGTTCGGACATCGACTGGGAGCGCCTCGACGCGACCGTCCGTACGGCCGTCACCTTCCTCGACCGGGTCGTCGACATCAACTTCTACCCGACCGAGCAGGCCGGGCGCTCCAACGCCCGCTGGCGGCCGGTGGGCCTGGGCGCGATGGGCCTCCAGGACGTCTTCTTCCAGCTGAAGCTGCCGTTCGACTCCCCCGAGGCGCGCGCGCTGTCCACCCGTATCGCCGAGCGGATCATGCTCGCCGCGTACGAGGCCTCCGCCGACCTCGCCGAGCGCAACGGCCCGGTCCCCGCCTGGGACAAGACCCGCGCCGCCCGCGGTGTCCTGCACCCGGACCACTACGACGTGGAGCTCAACTGGCCGGAGCGCTGGGCGGCCCTGCGCGAGCGGATCGCCGCGGTCGGCATGCGCAACAGCCTGCTCCTGGCGATCGCGCCGACGGCGACCATCGCCTCGATCGCGGGCGTCTACGAGTGCATCGAGCCGCAGGTCTCCAACCTCTTCAAGCGCGAGACGCTGTCGGGCGAGTTCCTCCAGGTCAACTCGTACCTCGTCGACGAGCTGAAGCGGCTCGGCGTGTGGGACGCCCAGACCCGGGACGCGCTGCGCGACGCCAGCGGCTCGGTCGCGGGCTTCACCTGGATCCCGGCCGAGGTGCGCGAGCTGTACCGCACGGCCTGGGAGATCCCGCAGCGCGGCCTGATCGACATGGCCGCCGCCCGCACCCCGTTCCTCGACCAGTCGCAGTCCCTGAACCTGTTCCTGGAGACGCCGACGATCGGCAAGCTGTCGTCGATGTACGCGTACGCCTGGAAGCAGGGTCTGAAGACGACGTACTACCTGCGCTCGCGCCCGGCGACCCGGATCGCCCGCGCCGCCCAGGCGTCGACGGCCGCCGCCACCATCCCCGTCCAGCAGGCGACCCCCGACGCGGACGCCCTCGCCTGCTCCCTGGAAAACCCCGAGTCCTGCGAGGCCTGCCAGTAATGAGCACCAGCGAGAACAAGAACCTCCTCGACCCTGGCTTCGAGCTGACTCTCCGTCCGATGCGCTACCCGGACTTCTACGAGCGCTACCGCGACGCGATCAAGAACACCTGGACGGTCGAGGAGGTCGACCTCCACTCGGACGTCGCCGACCTCGCCAAGCTCACCCCCGGTGAGCAGCACATGATCGGCCGGCTGGTCGCGTTCTTCGCGACGGGCGACTCGATCGTGTCGAACAACCTCGTGCTGACGCTGTACAAGCACATCAACTCCCCCGAGGCGCGGCTCTACCTCTCGCGCCAGCTGTTCGAGGAGGCCGTGCACGTCCAGTTCTATCTGACGCTGCTCGACACCTACCTGCCCGACCCGGACGACCGCGCCGCCGCGTTCGACGCGGTCGAGGAGATCCCGTCCATCCGCGAGAAGGCGCAGTTCTGCTTCCGCTGGATGGACTCGGTGGAGAAGATCGACCGCCTGGAGACCCAGGCCGACCGCCGCCGCTTCCTGCTGAACCTGATCTGCTTCGCGGCGTGCATCGAGGGCCTGTTCTTCTACGGCGCCTTCGCGTACGTGTACTGGTTCCGGTCCCGCGGCCTGCTGCACGGCCTGGCGACCGGCACCAACTGGGTGTTCCGCGACGAGACGATGCACATGAACTTCGCCTTCGAGGTCGTGGACACCGTCCGCAAGGAGGAGCCGGAGCTCTTCGACGACGCCCTCCAGCAGCAGGTCACCGACATGCTGAAGGAGGCCGTGGAGGCGGAGCTGCAGTTCGGCCGCGACCTCTGCGGCGACGGCCTGCCCGGCATGAACACCGAGTCGATGCGCGAGTACCTCCAGTGCGTCGCCGACCAGCGCCTCCAGCGCCTCGGCTTCGCCCCGGTGTACGGCTCGGAGAACCCGTTCGCGTTCATGGAGCTCCAGGGTGTCCAGGAGCTGACCAACTTCTTCGAGCGCCGCCCGTCCGCCTACCAGGTGGCCGTCGAGGGCTCGGTGGACCTGGACGAGGACTTCTAGTCCGTACGGATACGGCGAAGGGCCCCGCACTCTCGTAGTGCGGGGCCCTTCGCCGTACGGCGATCAGGCGTTCGGCACGGTCTCGTACCGCGGGGTGCCCTCTTCCATCTGGCGCAGGGCGTCCTTGCGGTCGCGCTTGGAGAGGCGGTCGATGTACAGGTAGCCGTACAGGTGGTCCGTCTCGTGCTGGAGGCAGCGGGCGAAGTAGCCGGTGCCGCGCACCTTGATCGGGTTGCCCTGGGCGTCCTGGCCGCTGACGACCGCGTAGTCGGGGCGGCCGAGCTCGGCGTAGGCCGTCGGCACGGACAGGCAGCCCTCGTTGGACTCGTCGAGGTGGCGCTGGTCGGCCGGCAGCTCCTCCAGGACCGGGTTGACCACGACACCGGTGTGCCGGACGCCCTCGTCGTCCGGGCAGTCGTAGACGAAGACCTTGAGGTCCACACCGATCTGGTTCGCGGCCAGGCCCACGCCCTCGGCGGCCTTCTGGCTGGCGAACATGTCGTCGATCAGCGCCGCGAGCTCACCGTCGAACTCGGTGACGTCCTTGCACTCCTTGTGGAGCACCGGGTTGCCGACGACAGTGATCGGGCGGGCCGTACCGCGCTCGCGGTAGGCGAGCTCGCGCGCCTCGCAGTCCTCCGTGTCCACGACGAACCCGTCGTTTCCTTCGTTGATCTGCTCGTCAGTGTCCTGCTGCGTCATGACCGGCGCGTGCCTTCCTCGGAACCCCAGTAAACGATCCCGTACAGCCTACGGGCAGCGTCAGCAGACCTCTTCCAGATCCCGCCACTCACGGCTGTCCGGGCTGTCGGCCACCCATCCGTCGAGGAGCCCGCGCACCAGGCCCGCCGGGGCCGCGATGCCGCACTCCCGCTCCGGGACCCACAGCTCGCCGGGCGAGCGGTGGCCGAGCGGCCCGGGATGCCCCGGCTCGCTGTGGTCGTGCGGGTCGGAGTGCTCGCCCTCGCCCTCGGCGCTCGGCATGGTCGACTCCGAGCAGGCACGGCAGAGCAGCCGCACGGACGACGACCAGTCCTCGGCGGCGAAGCCCGCCTCCGCGGCGAGCTGCTCCAGGGCGTCCCGGTCGGCCTCGGTGGCGGCCTCCAGGAGGACCACCCAGGTGGGGACGGGGGACGGCGCCCACAGCTCGATCTCGTCGAAGACCGGGTAGGACGGTCCCGCGGTGGTGGTGCGCTCGCCGTTCGGCACGCCGTCGTGGAGGACGACCTCGCCCCAGCGGCGCCCGGAGGACGGCAGCGGGATGGAGAGGACCTCGATGCGGGCCGGGTCGAGCCTGCGGCCCCACACGACCTCGGCCTCGCCCTCGGGCGAGAGTCGGACGGCGGCGCTGCCCAGCTCCATGCCGGCGGGCTCGCCGGTGCCGGAGGCGGCCCCTGGCACCTTGAGGCCGTACGCCTGCCAGGCGCGGCGGGCCAGCGGCCAGTCCTGGAGCGCGGTGGCGGCGATGCCGACGTTCCACCAGTCGGGGGCGCCGGTCTCCTTGTCGAGCAGCGCGACCGCGCGCAGCCCGGCGGCCCTGGCCTGTTCCCAGTCGTGCCGGAACTTGTGCAGCAGGGCCAGGTTGAACCAGGACTCCGAGAGCCAGGGCTCCAGATCCGCCGCACGTGTCAGCAGCGCGCCCGCGTCCTCGTACCGGCCGTCGCCGATCAGCGTGAACGCGCGGTCGGTGGCCTGCCGCCACGAGGCGGAGGGCCGATGCCGTACCTTCCCGAAGATCCTCACGATTCCCGCCTGCCGGTCGCTTTCACCCTCTTGTTCGCATCCAACCATGCCCGGTCGGACGCGCGCTCATTACCCATGGGTTACCCAGCGATCGTCGAGGTCACCCCACCGGCTCCGCCCCGCGCCAGGACCCTGGCCAGGCATTCGACGACGTCCGGGTGATAGTCCCGCGCGGTGCCGAGGCGGAGCCGCTCCAGAGCTTCGAGGGCGGCGCCCGCGCCGTCGCCCGCGAGGTCGTCGTAGGCGTTCACGGCCCGGACGATCCGGGCGGGCAGCGGCTGGTCGCGGTACGGGTCGGCCTGCCGCTCGACGACCACGGCGACGGCCGCGGCGACCCCGGTCCTGCGGACGACCTCGCCGCCCAGGAGGGCGATCCGGCGCTGCTCCTCGGCCGGGAGGAGGGCGGTCGCGCCGCCCTCGACCGGGTCGACGAGGGAGAGCTGTCCGATGTCGTGCATGAGCGCCGCGTGTTCGAGGACGGCCAGCTCGGGCCCCGAGAGGCCCAGCTCGCGCCCCACGGCGGTGCTGAGGGCGGCGACCCGGCGGGCGTGGCCGGGCGGGGTGCAGCCGGCGATCTCGGTGGCGCGGGCGAGCGAGGCGATGGTCTGCCGGTTGACGGTGCGCACGGCCGCGTACCGCCGGAAGGAGACCTGGGTGAGCAGGAGCGGGACGGCGAGCACGGGCAGCGCCCACAGCCCGGCGGCAGCCACGCCGAGCGCCATGACGGCGCCGGTGGCGCAGACGGCGGAGCCGATGCCGAGGAGGGCGCGCAGCTCGTCGCGGAGGAGGGGGCCGTACGGGAATCCGGTGCGGGCGCGGAGGAGGAGGGCGGCGAGCACGGCGTCGCAGAGGGCGGTCAGGCAGAGCAGGAGCAGCAGGAAGAAGGCGTACGGCGGGCCCTCGCCGAGGTGCTCGACGACGGCGCCGGAGTTGTAGAGGGGCTGGAAGCAGAGGGCGGCGAAGGTGACGGTGAGGATGCGGCGGGCGACGTGGTCGGCGCCCGGGCCGTGGCCCCTGGCCAGGTGGGGGACGATCCCGGCGAGGGCTCCCGCGACGACGACGGCGACGATCTGGAGGACGCCGTGGGTGGTGGCGGTCCCGGCGTCCGTACCGAGCAGGGCGTACGCGAGGGCTCCCGCGGCGGCGAGCGGCGCCGCCTCGCGCTCGCCGGGGACGGCGCCCCAGCGGGCGAGCTCGCCGAGGGCGATGAGCGTGCCGAAGGCGAGGGCGTTGCCGGGCTCGTCGACGCCGTACCAGAGGGTGGCGCCGAATCCGGCGAGGCTCAGCAGCAGGGCCGCCCCGTACACGGCGCCGACGGTGAGGACCCCGGGCCTCATGCGCGCTCCTTGGGCCGTACGTCCGAATCTTCGGGGCGGGGTTCCGGATCCTTGGTGCGTACGTCCGGGTGTTCGGTGCGTACATCCGGGTCTTCGGTGCGTACGTCCGGGGCCTCGGTGCGTACGTCCGAGTTCTCGGCAGCACGTGCGGCCGGGTTCTCGGCAGCACGTGCGGCCGGGGCCTCGGTCCGCACCGGCGGGTCCTCGGTCCGCACGGACTCTTCGCGCGGCGGAGGCACCCTCCCGCCGGGCGGGCCCGCCGCCGTGGTCTCGTCGGCGGTGACGCCGGTCTGCCAGCCGTGCCGGTCCAGGGCCCGGACCAGGGCGGCGACCATCCGGGGGTCGAAGTGGCTGCCCGCGCAGCGCTCCAGCTCGGCGACGGCGGTCGGGACCGGGCGGGCCCGGCTGTAGGAGCGGGTGGAGGTCATCGCGTCGAAGGCGTCGGCGACGGCGACCATCCGGGCGAACTCGGGGATCTGCTCGCCGTGCAGCCCGTACGGGTAGCCGCTGCCGTCCATGCGCTCGTGGTGGTGGAGGATCGCGGACCGGGCCTCGCCGAGGAAGCCGATGCCCCGGACCATCTCGTGGCCGTACTCGGGGTGCAGTTCGATGACCCGGCGTTCCTCCGGCGTCAGCGGCCCATCCTTGCGGAGCACGCGCGTGGGCACGCCCAGCTTGCCGACGTCGTGGAGGATGCCGGCGAACCGCACGACGTCGAGCCGGTCCTCCGCCATGCCGAGCTCACGGGCGATCAGGACGGAGGCGTGGCCGACGCGTTCGCTGTGGCCGCGGGTGTACCGGTCCTTGATGTCGACGGCCTGGACGAGGGCGCGGATGGTGGCCTGGTGGGCGGCCCGCTCGCGGTGGTACTGGGCGAAGACCCAGCAGGAGATGTACATCGGCAGCAGGACGAAGAGGGCCGCGGCCGGTCCGTACGAGCTGCGCCAGAGCACGGCCATCATCAGCCCGGCGAGTCCGTGCACGGCGTGCGGGGCGAGGGCCCGCCCGAGGAGCCCGCGCCAGGCGGCCCCGGCGGGCAGGCCGTCGGCGGTGGCCCGGATGCCGCCGTCGAGGGCGGTCAGGGCCAGGCAGAAGGCGAGCGCGGCGGCGCCGGCGGGCAGCAGCGCGTACGGGAAGTCGGGGGCGGCCGGTCCGTGGCCGAGGGCGGTGCCGCTGCCGAGGGCCCCGGCGGCCTGGGCGGCGGCCCAGACGGCGAGGGCCGTGGCGGCGGCCCGCCAGGCGCGGCGCGGTCCGGCGGGCGGCTCCTCGACGCGGGCGAGGAGGCTGCCGGGCACGGCGGTGAGCGCGGCGGCCGCGGGCGGCAGGAGCAGCGCGGAGGCGAGCAGGACGGGGAAGAAGGAGCCGGTGCCCATGGGGACGGAGCCGCCGAGGGAGCGGCCGAGGATGCGGCAGCGGGCGGGCAGCTCGCAGAGCGCGTACAGGGCGGCGAGGAGCGCGACGGTGCCCCAGGGGGTGGCAGCGCCGGGGCGCAGGGCGGGCAGCGTGCAAGCCCCGGCGGCGAGCAGGGCGCAGCAGATGTACACGGCGGCCGCCCGCGGAATGACCTTCACGCCCATCACAGCCGTCACGCTAGCGAGTTGGGCGGCCCGAGAGGCGGTGCTGCGGCCGATTCGCACCATCGGGTGATACAAGCCGATAAATGCGTGAGGCCGCCGCGATCACTTCGCGGCGGCCTTCGTCCCCGGTGCGCCGGGGCACGTCCTGCCTACTTCTGGGGAGCGGGCGTGCCTACTCCTGGGGAGCGGGCGTCGCCGGGGCGACCGCCGTGATGTCCTGCTCGGGCACCAGCTGTCCCGAGCGGATCAGGTCGATCCGGCCCATGACCTTGGACCGCAGGTCGGTGGGGACGTCGTCACTGCCGCAGCAGCGCTTGACGAGCTTCTTCACCGCCTGCTCCAGGCCGTACTTCTCCAGGCACGGGGAGCACTCCTCGAAGTGCACCTCGAACTTGGTGCAGTCGCTGTCGGGCATCTCTTTGTCGAGGAACTCGTAGAGATGATCCAGGACCTCTGAGCAATCCGTCTCGTGCGGCTCTCCGCAGCTCATGAGCCCGAGCCTTTCAGATCGTTCGACGACTCTCCGGCGCCCGCGGGTACCAGCCCGCGGTCGCGGGCGTAGTCCTCGAGCATGCCGCGCAGCTGGCGGCGGCCCCGGTGCAGTCGGGACATCACCGTACCGATGGGTGTCCCCATGATGTCCGCGATCTCCTTGTAGGCAAAGCCCTCGACATCCGCCAGATAGACGGCGATGCGGAACTCCTCGGGGATCGCCTGCAGCGCTTCCTTCACGTCGGAGTCGGGAAGGTGGTCCAGCGCCTGCGACTCGGCGGAGCGCAGTCCGGTCGACATGTGCGACTCGGCACGGGCGAGCTGCCAGTCCTCGATCTCCTCGGCGGCACTGCGCTGGGGCTCACGCTGCTTCTTGCGGTACGAGTTGATGAAGGTGTTCGTGAGGATGCGGTACAGCCACGCCTTGAGGTTCGTGCCCTCGCGGAACTGGTGGAAGGATCCGTACGCCTTCGCGTAGGTCTCCTGCACCAGGTCCTCTGCGTCCGCGGGGTTGCGCGTCATGCGCAGGGCGGCGGAGTACATCTGGTCGAGGAATCCGAGGGCGTCCCGCTCGAAGCGCGCGTTGCGCTCCGCGGTCGTCTCCTCGGGGCCGTCGTCGGTCCCTGTGTCGGTCCCAGTGACCGGACCCACCTCCTCCAGCGTGGTGGCGAGCCCGAAGGCGGACCCACTCGTTTCGGAGGATAGACGAGGAACCGCTCCGCCCGCCGCCCGAATAGGGGCGATCTTGGGCGCGGGCAGCACTGTCCAGTCGAGGTCAGCGGCCTGCGCGCGCTCGGGGCAGATGGTCGAACCCATGCGACGGACTCCCTCTTCCTTGGTCTCACACCGACGCTCTCCACAACAGAGGTGCCCCGCTCAACATTCCCGGTACGGGAGCCGGTGTCAGCGCAGTGTGACGAGCCACGCGGCGACGCCGGCCACGAGCCCGTCCAGAGCCTCGTCTTGGGTGAGCGGCGCGCGCTTGGGCACGGCGAAGCCGTGGTCTCCGTACGGCACCTCGACGAGCGCGTGCGGGCCCGCGGGGAACTCCTCGGGGCGTCCGAAGGGGTCGTTGCCGCCCTGCACGACGAGCGTGGGCAGGGCGGTGCCGAGGAGCTCGTCGGCGCGGGAGCGCTCCGGCTTCCCCGGCGGGTGGAGGGGGAAGCTCAGCGCGAGGACGGCGAGCGCGCCCAGTTCGCTCCCGGTCCGGCAGGCGACCCGGGCGCCGGCGCTGCGGCCGCCCGCGATCACGGGGAGTCCGGGCTTCGCGAGGGCCGGCCACAGGCCGCGCCAGCCGGTGTCGAGGGTCTTCGGCGCGGGCGCGACCTTCTTGCCGGCCACGCGCCAGGGCTGCTCGACGAGGGCCGTGGTCACGCCGCGGGCCGGCAGCGCGCCGGCCAGGGCCTGGAGGTCGCGGGCCTCGATGCCGCCGCCGGCGCCGTGGCCGAGGGCGAGGACGGCCCACGGCTCCGTCGCCTCGTACCAGGTGATGCGCGCCTCACCGGCGTCGGTGGAAACGGTCTCGTACTGTGTCACGTCGGTCACGCCCCCATCCTGCCTCCGTTCCGCTCCTCCGGAACGGTCAGAACAGCGTGCCGACCTCCGGGCCCTCCAGCTCCGTCAGGAGCTCGGGGCCGTTGTTGCGGACGTTGCTGACCGCCGTCGACACCGGGTAGGCCCGCATCAGCCCCTCCGGCGGCGCGGTGAGCAGTGCGCGCAGCTCCTCCTCTCCGGTGCGGGCCGGGTCGAGCCAGGCGTCCCAGCGGTCCTCCGTCAGCATCAGCGGCATCCGGGGGTGGATGTCGGCGAGCGAGCGCGGGCCCTCGGCCGGGGCCACGCCCAGCGGGCCCGTCTCGGCCTCGGTGGTGACGACCGAGCAGGTCACCCACCACGCGGAGGGGTGGTCGTCGGGGAGGGTGCGGTCGCGCCAGAACTCGTAGAGGCCGGCCATCGCGAAGACCGAGCCGTCCGCCGGGGTCACGAAGTACGGCTGCTTCCGCGGCCTCTTCTTCTTCCCCTCCACCTCCAGGTCCCGCTCCCCCGCGCCGGTCACCCATTCGTAGTAGCCGTCGGCGGGCAGGATGCAGCGGCGGGCCGCGAAGGCGCGCTTGAAGGAGGGCTTCTCGTGGAGGGTCTCCGCGCGCGCGTTGATCATCCGGGCGGCGCCCTCCGGCGACTTCGACCAGGACGGGACGAGGCCCCATTTCAGTGCGCGCAGCTGGCGAACCGGCCGCCTCGATTCGGCGTCCTTAAGAGGACGCTCCAGTACGGCCCAGACCTCTTTGGTGGGGGCCACGTTCCAGTCGGGGGCCAGGGTCTCCTCCGGCTCCCACTTCTCGATCCCGAAAGCGTCGACGAGGTCCTCGGGCCGCCGACTCGCTGCATACCGTCCGCACATACGTGCCACACTGCCACGATCCCCGACCACCCGAGGAGCGGCCCGGACAATGGACCTCTTCAGCCCGAAGGCCGCCCCGGCCGAATGGCTGGTGATCGCCACCGCGGTCGCCGCCCTCGCCGTCACCGTGCCCCGCCGCGTCTGGCTCCTGGCCCGCAACGCGATCACCATCGCCCACGAGGGCGGGCACGGGATCGTCGCCCTCGCGACCGGCCGCCGCCTGGAGGCGATCCGGCTGCACTCGGACACCAGCGGGCTGACCGTGACCCGGGGCCGCCCGACCGGCATAGGCGTGGTCCTCACCCTGGCCGCCGGATACACCGCCGCCCCGCTGCTCGGCCTCGGCGGCGCCGCCCTGCTCGGCGCGGGCCTGGTCACCCTGCTGCTCTGGCTCGCGACCGGCCTGCTGCTCGCGATGCTGGTGATGGTCCGGAACGCGTACGGGATCCTCACCGTCCTCCTCACGGGTGCGACGTTCCTCCTCGTCTCCTGGCTGACCGGCCCCGAGGTCCAGTCGCTCTTCGCCTACGCGGCGGTGTGGTTCCTGCTCCTCGGCGGTGTCCGCCCGGCCTTCGAGCTCCAGGCGAAGCGGCGCCACGGCGGCGCCCCCGACTCGGACGCGGACCAGCTCGCGCGCCTCACCCACGTGCACCCGGGGGTGTGGCTCCTCTTCTTCCACGCGGTCTCGATCTGCTCCCTGATCGGCGGCGGGCGCTGGCTCCTGGGCTTCTGACACCCCCGTACAGTGATTCCATGACCGCAGCAGCTTCCGTGCGCCCCGACCCGTCCACCGACCTCTGGCCCGCCCCGTATGCCCGCGGCGCCGTCGACGCGACCGTCACCGTGCCCGGATCGAAGTCGGTCACCAACCGCGGTCTGGTCCTCGCCGCGCTCGCCTCCGAGCCCGGCTGGCTGCGCCGCCCGCTGCGCTCCCGCGACACCCTCCTGATGGCCGAGGCGCTGCGTACGCTCGGCGTGAAGATCGAGGAGGGCGTGGGCCCGGACGGCACCGGCGAGGCCTGGCGGATCATCCCGTCCCCGCTGCGCGGCCCCGCCACGGTCGACGTCGGCAACGCGGGCACGGTCATGCGCTTCCTGCCCCCGGTCGCGGCGCTCGCCGACGGCTCCGTCCGCTTCGACGGCGACCCCCGCTCCCACGAGCGTCCGCTGCACGGGGTGATCGACGCGCTGCGCGCGCTCGGCGCCCGGATCGACGACGACGGCCGGGGCGCGCTGCCCATGACCGTGCACGGCGGCGGGGGCCTGGACGGCGGCACGGTCGAGATCGACGCCTCCTCGTCCTCCCAGTTCGTCAGCGCCCTGCTGCTCTCCGCGCCCCGCTTCAACCAGGGCGTCGAGGTCCGGCACGTCGGCGCGAAGCTGCCCTCGCTGCCGCACATCCGGATGACGGTCGACATGCTGCGCGCGGTCGGCGCCCAGGTCGACGAGCCGGAGCACGGCGGCGAGCCGAACGTCTGGCGGGTGGCGCCCTCCGCGCTGCGCGGCCGGGACCTGGTCGTCGAGCCGGACCTGTCGAACGCGCAGCCGTTCCTGGCGGCGGCGCTGGTGACCGGCGGCCGGGTGACCGTGCCGGACTGGCCCGAGCGGACCACCCAGCCGGGTGACGAGCTGCGCCGGATCTTCACCGAGATGGGTGGCTCCTGCGAGCTGACCGAGGCGGGTCTGACCTTCACCGGTACGGGCCGGATCCACGGCATCGACGTGGACCTCGGCGAGGTCGGGGAACTGACCCCCGGCATCGCGGCGGTCGCGGCCCTCGCCGACTCCCCCTCCACGCTGCGCGGGGTCGCCCATCTGCGGCTGCACGAGACGGACCGCCTGGCGGCCCTCACCAAGGAGATCAACGAGCTGGGCGGCGATGTGACGGAGACCGAGGACGGTCTGCACATCCGCCCGCGTCCGCTGCACGGCGGCGTCTTCCACACGTACCACGACCACCGCATGGCGACGGCGGGCGCGATCATCGGCCTCGCGGTCGAGGGCGTGGAGATCGAGGACGTGGCCACGACGGCGAAGACCTTGCCCGACTTCCCCGGGATGTGGACCGAAATGCTCGGGGTCTGAGTCATGCGGCGTTACGGCAAGAACACCGACGAGGACGACATCCGCCAGCGGCCCAACCGCAAGGGCACCCGTCCCCGTACGTCCATCCGCCCGAAGCACGAGGACGCCGTCGAGGGCATGGTCCTCACCGTCGACCGGGGCCGGCTGACCTGTCTGGTCGACGACCGGATCGTGATGGCGATGAAGGCGCGCGAGCTGGGCCGCAAGGCCGCCGTGGTCGGCGACCGGGTCCTCATCGTCGGCGACCTCTCCGGCGAGAAGGACACGCTGGCCCGGATCGTCCGGATCGGCGAACGCAGCTCGGTGCTCCGGCGCACGGCGGACGACGACGACCCGTACGAGCGGGTGGTCGTCGCCAACGCCGACCAGCTGGCGATCGTCACCGCGCTCGCCGACCCCGAGCCACGTCCCCGGCTGATCGACCGCTGTCTGGTCGCCGCGTACGACGGCGGGCTCACGCCGCTCCTCGTCCTGACCAAGTCGGACCTGGCGCCGGCGGACGAACTCCTCGACATGTACGGGGCGCTCGGCGTGCCGTACGTGGTGACCACCCGCGACGAGTTCGTGGACGGGGTCGCCGCCGAGCGGGTCCACGAGCACCTCAAGGGCCGCACCACCGCCTTCGTCGGTCACTCCGGCGTCGGCAAGACGACGCTGGTCAACGCCCTGGTCCCGGCGGACCGGCGGCGGACGACGGGCGTGGTCAACGCGGTCACGGGCCGCGGCCGGCACACGACGACCTCGGCGCTCGCCCTGCCGCTCAACGACAAGGAGGGCGGCTGGGTCATCGACACGCCCGGCGTGCGCTCCTTCGGACTGCACCACGTCGACCCGTCCCGGGTGATCCTCGCCTTCCCCGATCTCGTACCGGGCACGGAGAACTGCCCGCGCGCGTGCAGCCACGACGAGCAGGACTGCGCGCTCGACGCGTTCGTGGCGGAGGGACACGCGGACCCCGCGCGGCTCTACTCGCTGCGGCGGCTGCTCGCGACCCGCGAGCGACGCGAGGGTGACTGACCCGTCGGCGTTTAGGGCCCATCGCCACCGGTAAGTGCATAATCGCACCAAGTGCGACGAAGCAGTCACCGACGGCGTGGGAGGCACTGACGATGGCGTGGCTGCTGGTGGTGGTGGCCGGTGTCCTGGAGACCGGTTTCGCGGTCTGCCTGAAGCTCTCGCACGGGTTCACCCGGCTCTGGCCGACGATCGCCTTCGCGGCCTTCGCCCTGGGCAGCTTCGGTCTGCTCACCCTCGCGCTGCGGAAGCTGGACGTCGGTCCGGCGTACGCGGTGTGGACGGGGATCGGCGCGGCCGGGACCGCGATCTACGGCATGGTCTTCCTCGGTGACGTCGTCTCCACCCTCAAGATCGTCTCGATCAGTCTGGTGATCATGGGGGTCATCGGACTCCAGCTCTCCGGCTCCTCGCACTGAGCTCCCGGTTCCGCGGTCGGGACCGTGGGCGCGACCACGTGGCTGAGGGCCAGCCGGACGGCGAGCTCGCAGCCGGCCGCCCACCGCTCGCCCGCGCAGGCCGCGGTCGCCGCGACCAGCTCGCCCGGCGCGGGCGGCCCTTCGTCGGCGCGCCGCTGAGCGGGTACGGGGGCGGGGCGGGCGCCCGGTCTGAGGGGCCGGGGCGCGGGCAGTCTCTCGTTCCAGGCGCCGGTGAGCAGGGCCCGCAGGACGGGTCGGGCGGCGGCGCGGGCGACGGTCCACTCGGCGACGGCGACGAGGTTCCGCTCGGGCGGGGCGGGGGCGGCGAGCAGCGTCCGGACGCCCTGGAGATAGGTGTCGGCCTCCCGGCGCACGAGGGCGCGGGCGAGCCCCTCCTTGCTGCCGAACTCGTTGTAGAGGGTCTGCCGCGACACCCGGGCGGCGGCCGCGAGGTCGGCCATCCGTATCGCGGACCAGGACCGGTCGGTGAGCGCGGCGAGCGCGGCGTCGAGCAGGGTCTCGCGGGCAGTCGGCATCCTCGCCTCCCGGACCGACCGAAACGTTTCCGTGCTCAGCGTCGGCAGGGCTCCGCGCAGTGTCAAGGGGGCGCCGCCGCGGGCCCCCGTGGACGGGTCTCCGCGCGGGGATCACGCGGGGATAGAGTGCCGACCATGGCCGATTACCACGATGATCTGCGTCTCGCCCACGTCCTCGCGGATGCCGCCGACGCGGCCACCATGGACCGATTCCAGGCGCTCGACCTGAAGGTCGAGACGAAGCCGGACATGACCCCGGTGAGCGAGGCCGACAAGGCCGCGGAGGAACTGATCCGCGGCCAGCTCCAGCGCGCCAGGCCGCGTGACGCGATCCTGGGCGAGGAGTACGGCGTGGAGGGCTCGGGCCCGCGCCGCTGGGTGATCGACCCGATCGACGGCACCAAGAACTACGTGCGCGGGGTGCCCGTCTGGGCGACCCTGATCGCGCTGATGGAGGCCGGGGAGACCGGCTTCCAGCCGGTGGTGGGCGTGGTGTCGGCCCCGGCGCTCGGCCGCCGCTGGTGGGCGGCGAAGGGCCTGGGCGCGTACACGGGCCGCAGCCTGGCCTCGGCGACCCGGCTCGGGGTGTCGAAGGTGGCTTCTCTGGAGGACGCCTCCTTCGCGTACTCCTCGCTGAGCGGCTGGGAGGAGCAGGGGCGGCTCGACGGCTTCCTCGACCTCACGCGCGCGTGCTGGCGGACCCGCGCGTACGGCGACTTCTGGCCGTACATGATGGTCGCCGAGGGTTCCGTGGACATCTGCGCCGAGCCGGAGCTGTCCCTGTGGGACATGGCGGCGGTGGCGGTCGTCGTCCAGGAGGCCGGCGGCACGTACACGGGTCTGGACGGCCGGCACGGACCGCACAGCGGCAACGCGGCGGCGTCCAACGGCCTGCTCCACGGCGAGCTGCTGAGCTACCTGAACCAGGAGAACGCGGAGGCCTGAGGGTCGGCCGCGGAAGCTTGACGGGCGCGGAGCCTGAGGGCCGGCTGCGGAAGCTTGACGGGCGCGGAGGCTGGACCGGGCGCTGAGCTTGACCGGCGCGGCGCCCTGAGCGCCGTCGTCACTCCCCGGGGGCGCCTCGCGCGCCCCCTTGTCGGGCCCCTCCCCCGGTGCCACTCTGAGAGTCCCCCCACTTGTGAACTTGTGAATTCCTTCTTCTTGAAGGTTTCACCAAGGAGGTGGCTCCGTCCATGCTCGTCCGTGACGCCATGAGCACGGTGGTCCTCACCATCGGCCCCGCCCACACCCTCCGGCAAGCGGCCCGGCTGATGTCGGCGCGCCGCGTCGGCGCGGCCGTCGTCCTCGACTCCGACGCCGGTGGACTCGGCATCCTCACCGAGCGCGACATCCTCAACTCGCTCGCCCGGGACCAGGACCCCGACATCGAGACCGCGGGCTCCCACACCACCCACGACGTCGTCTTCGCCGCGCCCGCCTGGACCCTGGCGGAGGCGGCCGAGGCGATGACGCACGGCGGCTTCCGCCACCTCGTCGTCCTCGACGACCGGGGACCCGTCGGCATCGTCTCCGTACGGGACATCATCCGCTGCTGGATCCCGGTGCACAGCGTCGCCGGCCGATGAAAAGAGTCCGGGCCGGACTCCGTGAGGAGTCCGGCCCGGTCCCTGTCTACGACAAGCGCCCTCAGCCGCGCAGGGCCTGGACCGCGGCCTCGAGCCGCTTGCCGAAGTCACCGTCCGCCTGGCGGAAGTTGGCGATCGCCCGCTCGGCGATGTCGTCGCGCGAGACCTTGGCGATGAAGCCCGCCAGGTTCTCGACGAGACGGCCCTTCTCGTCCTCGGACATCAGGCGGTAGAGGTCGCCCGCCTGGACGAAGTCGCTGTCCTCGGAGTGCGAGGGGGCGGCGTGGTCACCGGTGAGACCGGTGACGGGGAGCGGCTGCCACAGCGGCCGGTCCGTCTGGTGCGGGCCGCCGAAGCTGTTCGGCTCGTAGTTCTTCGCGCCCTTGTGGCGGCCGTCGTACAGGTGGCCGTCACGGGAGTTGGTGCGCGCCTCGGTGGCGTGCGGGCGGTTCACCGGCAGGTGGTCGGCGTTGATGCCGACGCGGTAGCGGTGGGCGTCGCCGTAGGCGAAGAGGCGGCCCTGGAGCATCTTGTCCGGGGACGGGCCGATGCCGGGCACGAAGTGCGCCGGGCTGAAGATCGACTGCTCGACCTCGGCGAAGACGTTCTCCGGGTTGCGGTTGAGCTCCAGCTTGCCGATCTCGATCGGCGGGTAGTCCTCGTGCGGCCACACCTTGGTGAGGTCGAACGGGTTGAAGCGGTACTCGGCCGCCTCGGCCGCGGGCATGATCTGGACCTGCACGGTCCAGGTCGGGAAGTCGCCGCGCTCGATGGACTCGCGCAGGTCGCGCTGGTGCGAGTCCGGGTCCTCGCCGGCGAGGCGGTTGGCCTCGGCCTGGGTGAGGTTCTTGATGCCCTGGTCGGTCTTGAAGTGGTACTTGACCCAGAAGACCTCGCCGGCCTCGTTGTTCCACTGGAACGTGTGCGAGCCGTAGCCGTTCATGTGGCGGTACGAGGCGGGGATGCCGCGGTCGCCGAAGAGCCAGGTCACCTGGTGGGTCGACTCCGGGGAGAGGCCCCAGAAGTCCCAGACGTTGTCCGCCTCCTGCGAGCCCGTGTACGGGTCGCGCTTCTGGGTGTGGATGAAGTCGGGGAACTTGATGGCGTCCTTGATGAAGAACACCGGGGTGTTGTTGCCGACGAGGTCGTAGTTGCCCTCTTCGGTGTAGAACTTCAGCGCCCAGCCGCGCGGGTCGCGGACCGCGTCGGCCGCGCCGAGGTTGCCCGCGACGGTGGAGAAGCGCAGGAACGTCTCGGTCTCCTTGCCGACCTCGGAGAGGAAGGCGGCGCGCGTCCACTGCGAGACGTCACGGGTGAGCGTGAAGGTGCCGTAGGCGCCCGCACCGCGCGCGTGGACCACGCGCTCCGGGATGCGCTCACGGTTGAAGTGGGCGAGCTTCTCCAGGAGGAGCTGGTCCTGTACGAGGACCGGTCCGCCGACGCCCGCCGTCTCGCTGTTCTGGTTGTCGGCGACCGGCGCGCCGGCCTCCGTGGTGAGCGGTCCCTGCGTCACGTGCGCCTCCTGCGTCATGTCCTGCGAGTCCTGTCCCTCGGCCCGACCCCTTGTCCGGGGTCTTGGCCAATGCCGGTCTCGATCCTACGATAGACAATGTCTAAGTCAAGTGGGCTTCCAAAGTCACACCCGTTCGGGACCCGGTTCCCTCGACTGTTAGGCTGGCGCCCATGAGTGACCTGTTGGAACGACTGCGCGGACGCGGCTGGCGGATGACCGCGCAGCGGCGTGTCGTGGCCGAGGTCCTCGACGGTGATCACGTGCACCTGACCGCCGACGAGGTCCACGCCCGTGCCGTGTCGAGGCTGCCCGAGATCTCTCGCGCGACCGTGTACAACACGCTGGGCGAGATGGTCACCCTCGGCGAGGTCATGGAAGTCGCGACGGACGGCCGCGCCAAGCGGTACGACCCCAACGCCCACCGCCCGCACCAGCACCTGGTCTGCGGCCGCTGCGGCGCCATCCGCGACGTCCACCCGGCGGGCGACCCCATGGCGGACCTGCCGGACACCGAGCGCTTCGGCTTCACCATCTCGAACGTCGAGGTCACGTACCGCGGCATCTGCCCGAGCTGCGCCACGACGGCCTGACGCGCCACACACAGCCACGAGAAGAGCCCCCGCTCCGGCGGGGGCTCTTCTCGTCGTGCACTCTCCCGTACGGGAACACGACGAAGGCCCGGATCCGATCGAAATCGGATCCGGGCCTTCGTTGCTACTGAGTAGCGGGGACAGGATTTGAACCTGCGACCTCTGGGTTATGAGCCCAGCGAGCTACCGAGCTGCTCCACCCCGCGTCGGTAAACCCGACTCTACGGGACCTCCCCCGACCAGCGCAAATCCTTTCCCACCAGGGGTTACGCGGTCAGCTCCTGGTGCAGCGCCTCGCTCAGCCGGGCCGCGCGCTCGGCCACCTCCGCCGGGCCCAGCTCCACCGCGCGGGCGCACCAGTGCCGCCCCTCGGTGAGCTCGCCCCGGCGCGCCGCGAGCAGCGCGAGCCGGAGCGCGGCGCGGCCGTGGCCCGCCCGCGCGGCACGGGTCCACCAGAGGGCGGCCTCGCGCTCGCTGCCCTCGCGGGCGAGGAGCAGCCCGAGGTTGAAGGCGCCGTTGCGGCTGCCCGCCTCCGCCGCCTCGCGGTACCAGCGGTCGGCCTCGGCGAGGTCGCCCCGGCCGGCCGCGAGCATCCCGACCCGCACCTGGGCACGCCGGTGCCCCTGCTGGGCGGCGCGCTCGTACCACTCCTCGCACTCGGTCTTCTCGTCCCGGGGCGCGCCGAGCACGGCGGGGCCGGGCTCGGGGCGGCGCGCGTCGAGGACCGTGGCCAGCCGGAAGGCGGCCTCGGCGCTGCCACCGCCGGCCGCGCACCGCAGGTGCCGCTCGGCGGTCCGCTCGTCGCCGTCGCGCAGGGCGGCGATGCCGACCTGGAGGGCGGCCTCGGTGTGCCCGGCGGCGGCGGCCCGCTCGTACCAGACCAGGGCCGTACGGTCGTCGTCGCGGCCCGCGTGGAGGATGCCCAGGTTGAAGGCGGCGTCGACGCTGCCGGCCTCGGCGGCCTTGGAGAACCACGGCTCGGCGCCGTTCGCGTCGCCGGCCTGGAGGAGCAGCACGGCGAGCGCGTTGGCGGCCTCGCGGTGGCCCGCGTAGGCGGCGCGGCGGTACCACTGCTCGGCCTGCGGGATCCGGTCCTGGGCGGCGCAGAGCAGCCCGAGGTTGTACGCGCCGTTGACGTCGCCCGCGTCCATGGCGGCCCGGTACCAGCGCTCGGCGGTCTGCTGCTCGCCCCGGGCCGCGTGCAGCGCTCCGAGGGCGTTGGCGGCGTTCCCGTCGCCGTCCTGGGCGGCGCGCAGCCACCACACGGCGGCGCTCTCCTGGTCGCCCGCGTCGCGGAGGAGGAAGCCGAGGGCGCAGGCGGCCTTGGCCTCGCCCTCCTTGGCGGAGCTCAGGTACCAGCGGCCGGCCTCCTTGAGGTCGCCGCGCTTCTCCAGGATCGCGCCGAGGTGCAGCGCGGCACGCCGGTGCCCGCGGGCGGCGGCCTGCCGGAACCACTGCTCGGCCTCGGTGAGCTCGCCCTTCGGCGGGGCGGAGTCCGTGATGCCGCCGGGTCCCGCACCCGCCGGAGGGGCCGTGACGGCTCCCACGACGCCACCGGGCACCCGGAGCCGGGAGCCGGTGTCGTGCGGTCCACGGCCGCTGTCGTGGGGCCCCCGGCCGGTCTCGTGCGGTCCGCGGCCCGGCTCGGTCGCGCGGCGCTCCAGGGCGAGCGCGAGGCGGTACGCGGCCTCACGGTGGCCCTGCTCGGCGGCGGCGCGCAGCCAGCGCTCGGCGCCGACGTCGCTGCGGTGCTCCAGGAGGTCGGCGAGGGCGTAGGCGCCCAGGGCGTGGCCCTGCTCGGCGGCCTGGCGCAGCCAGTACTCGGCGGCCGGCTCGTCCCCGCGCTCGCGGTGGTGGCGGCCGAGGGCGTGTGCGGCGGGCGCGGAGCCGGCGACGGCGGCGACCCGCCACCAGCCGGCGGCCTCGTCGGCGTACCCCCGCTGGTGCAGCAGGACGCCCAGGTTGTTGGCGGCGGCACGGTCCCCCTCGGCGGTGGCGCCGCGCAGGAAGGGCTCGGCGCCGTCGAGGTCACCGCGGCGCAGCAGCAGCGCGCCGAGCGCGCTCATCGAGGCGAGGTCTCCGCGCTCGGCCGCGCGCCGGTGCCGCGCCTCGCTCTCGGTGTCCGTCTCGGTCTCGGTGTCGGCATCGGTCTCGGCGGTGGTGTCGACGGCCGCATCGACGGCCTCTACTGCCTCGATGATCTCGTCTGCGGCGTTTCTGGCGTGCCGCTGCACAAACCGCCCTGTCTCCAACAGAGTTGCCCTGTCCCCCATAAATACCATCGTCGCACCACCCGCAACCCGAGCACACCTGGTATACCGCAGCCAGTGAGGTCACTCAGCGTTTTGTCGACATGCCCACAGAGAGACAAGTCAAACACGCCTCACACCAACTCGCCCCCTCCGTACCGCTCTTCGGTGCCCCCCGTCATCTCGACACACGACGAGGGCCCGGATCCTTATGGATCCGGGCCCTCGTTCTGAGTAGCGGGGACAGGATTTGAACCTGCGACCTCTGGGTTATGAGCCCAGCGAGCTACCGAGCTGCTCCACCCCGCGTCGGTGAAACCACAGTATCACGACGCGGGGAGGGAAAACCTCAGGTCAGCCGCCTGATCCCGTGCTCTTGAGCTTCGCTCCGGCGTCCGCCGCGCGCTGGAGAGCCTCCTGGAGGTCCTCCTGCGCCTTGCCGTACGCCGTCCAGTCGCCCTTCTGCAGCGCCGCCTCACCCTCGTCGTACGCCTTCTGGGCGTCGGCGATGGCCGCCTTCAGCGCGGCGTCGTTCGACGTCGGCGGCGGAGGCGTGGTGCCCGGCGGCGGGGTCGTGGGCTTCGTCGGTGCGTCCACCCCGAAGACCGCGTTCAGCGCGTTGGTGAGGTTGTCCTCGAACACGGTGGTGTCCTTGGTCGTGTCACCGTCCGGCTGGTCCGCGTCCACATAGGACACGGCGACCTTCTTCAGGAGCGGGTAGAGCGCGTTCCGCCCCTGGGCGTACACCGGCTCCACGTACAGGAACCCGCCGTCGAGCGGCACGGTCAGCAGGTTGCCGTACTGGATGTCGGAGTCGGCGCCCTTCATGTCCCGGACGAACTGGGCGACGTCCGGCAGACCGTTGAGCTTGCTCTGCACCTGGGCCGGGCCCGGCACGTCCTCGGTGACCCGCAGCAGTCTCAGCCGGCCGTACTCCTTGCTGGTGGCGTCGGCGTCGACCGCCATGAAGCCGCCCAGGTTGGGCCGGCCGTTCGGCGTGAACGTCGTCGTCAGCGAGAAGCGCTGCGCCGTGTCCCCGGGCATCTTCATGCTCAGGTAGTACGGCGGGACCGCGTTGCCGTCCTTGTTGGTCGGGTCGTCCGGCACCTGCCAGGCGTCCGAGCCGCTGTAGAACTGCGCGGGGTCGGTGACGTGATAGCGGGTCAGCAGCTCGCGCTGGACCTTGAACATGTCCTGCGGGTAGCGCAGGTGCGCCATCAGGTCGCCCTTGATCTCGGACTTCGGCTTCACCGTGTCCGGGAAGGCCTTCATCCAGGTCTTGAGGACCGGGTCCTGCGTGTCCCACTCGTAGAGGTTCACCGTGCCGTCGTAGGCGTCGACGGTGGCCTTCACCGAGTTGCGGATGTAGTTGACCTGGTTCTGCTGGGCAACGACGGCGCGCTGCTGGTTGCCGACGGTCAGGGAGTCGGCCGTGGTGTCGCCGAGCGTGGTGCGCGAGGCGTAGGGGTAGCCGTTGGTCGTCGTGTAGGCGTCGACGATCCACTGGATCCGACCGTCGACGACCGCCGGGTAGGCGTCGCCGTCGATGGTCAGCCAGGGCGCGACGGCCTCGACGCGCTCCTTGGGCGTGCGGTTGTAGAGGATCCGCGAGCCGTCGCCGATGGCCCCCGAGTAGAGGATCTGCGGCTCGCTGAAGGCCACCGCGTAGGCGGCGCGGTTGAACGCGCCGGAGAGGCTGACGCCGCTCTTCTCCTTGTAGCTGGTGGTCTTCTCGCCGTTCTCCTCGTAGTCCAGCTCCTTCTGCGGGCCGCCCACGATCGAGTACTGGTCGGTCTTCTCGCCGTAGTAGATCCGCTGCTGGTACGTGCCGAGGTCACCGGTCGTCGGCAGGCCGGACTCGGTGAAGACCGGGGAGCCGTTGGCGTCGGTCGTCGTGCCCGCGGCCATGATCGCGCCGTAGCCGTGGGTGTACGTGAAGTGGTCGTTGATCCAGTTCCGCTTCGGGATGCCCTTGATGTTGAGCTCCCGGAGACCGACCACGGTGTCCTTGCCCTGGTAGCGGTCCACGTCCAGGGTCGTCGGGAACTGGTAGTACTTCCGCTTCTGCTCCAGCTGCTGGAACGTCGGCGAGACGATGTTCGGGTCGAGGACGCGGTAGCTGGCCGCCGAGTCGGCGTCCGCACGGAGCTGGTCCTTGGCCTTGACCGTCGACTTGCCCGAGTAGTTCTCGGGCTTCGTCGAGTCGATCGCGTACGCCTTGCGGGTCGCGTCGATGTTCTTCTGGATGTACGGCGCTTCCTTGGCCTGCTCGTTCGGCTGGACCTGGAACTTCTGCACGATCGCCGGGTACAGGCCGCCGATCAGGATCGCGGAGAGCACCATCAGGCCGAAGCCGATCACCGGCAGCTGCCAGGTGCGGCGCCAGAGCGTCGCGAAGAACAGCACGGCGCAGATCGCGGCAATGCAGAACAGGATGGTCTTCGCCGGCAGGTACGCGTTGGCGTCGACGTACCGCAGACCCGTCCAGTTGCCGGTGGCCTTGAAGTCGCTGGACTTCACCGCCAGGCCGTACCGGTCGAGCCAGTACGCCACGGCCTTGAGCGAGACGAAGACGCCGAGCAGCACCGAGAGGTGCCCGGTCGCGGCGGCGGTCGCGCGGGCGCCCGGGCTGGTGATCCGCAGTCCGCCGTACAGGTAGTGCGTGAGCGCGGCGGCGATCAGCGACAGGACGGCGGCGGCGAAGCCGAAGGCGAGGAGGAAGCGGTACCAGGGCAGGTCGAAGGCGTAGAACGACACGTCGAGCCCGAACTGCGGGTCCTTCTGGCCGAACTTCACGCCGTTGACCCACATGAGCCAGGTGCGCCACTGGCCCGAGGCGGAGGCTCCGGCGATCAGGCCCACCAGGACCGTGACCGCGAGCAGCACCCACTTCTTGAAGGGGGCGACCCCCATCCGGTACCGGTCGAGGCTCTGCTGCTCCAGCGACATCGCGCTCAGCGGCGGACGCAGCCGGTACGCCAGCCAGATGTTGAGGCCGACGGCGAGCCCCATGAGGAGACCGAAGACGGCGAAGAGGCCGATCTTGGTCCACAGGGTGGTGGTGAACACGGACGAGTACTCGACCGAGCGGTACCAGAGCCAGTCCGTCCAGAACCCGGCGAACATCACGAACGCCATGGCCAGGACGGCCAGCACCCCGAGTGTCATGAGCAGGGTGCGGGCCCGCCGGGACGGCCGGCCGACTCTCATCCTCGGCCCGGACGGGCTACCGCCGCGGTCCGGCATCTGGAAAGCCAACGTGCGCCCCTCGATGTTGATGCGTCTGAAAGCAGGCCCCGCGATCGTAGAGCCCACTGATGCAACTTACTGAGGCTTTACCTAGTTCCCGTCTTCGGGGGAAGAGGAGGCAGGATATTGGTCATGTCCAACGTTTCCCCCTCAGGCCCGGCGATGGCCGCGAGCCCCCTCACCCGCGCGGTACTCGAGATCGACGAGTACGCGTCGGGTCTCGGCTGGGACCAGCCGGCCCGTCTGTTCGCCCTCGTCGACACCGCACGGCTCCGCGCCAAGGAGCCCGCCCTCGCCTCCCAGCTCGGCCTGGGCGACGACGCCACCGCCTTCACCCCCATCGAGCAGGACAAGCTGCCGCGCGGGAAGCCGCTCGACGACTTCCTCGGCACGATCGCCTGGCCCGCCTCCGTCGCCGGCTGCGCCCTGACCGTGGAGCGGCTGATGCTGCCCCCGTCGGCGGAGTCCCAGGTCCCGCAGGGGCTGAGCGAGAAGCAGCTCGCCAAGTGGGTCGCCGCGCACCCGGACCGCCAGGAGGTCCGGATGACCGTGGCGGTGCTGCGCGGCGGCGCCCGCGAGGCGGCGATCCGGCTGCGCGAGAAGGACTCGACGACCGAGGTCCTGACCGGCCCCGACCTGGTGCCGGGCCTCGCAGAGGCGCTGGCGGCGACCTTCGAGTCGTAGTCACGCCGGAGCCGCGCCGGTCCCCGGCGACGGTACGAAGAGGGGGCGCCCGGTCTGCTGACCGGGCGCCCCTCGTCCGTATCCGGGTCCGTATCCGGGTCGTACCCGGGCCGTATCCGGGTCCTTTCCGGGCCGGTCAGCTCTTCGAGCAGCTCGGCAGGTTCGTGGTGTCGCCCTTGCGGAGCTTCTCCAGCGACTTCGTGGCGTCGTCGATGGTGTCGACCTTGATCAGGGTCAGGCCGGCGGGCGTGTCGGAGGCGGCGGACGCGCAGTTGTCGGCGGGGGTGAGGAAGTACTCCGCGCCCGCGTTGCGCGCGCCGACCAGCTTCATGTCGATGCCGCCGATCGGGCCGACCTTGCCCTTGTCGTCGATCGTGCCCGTGCCGGCGATGAACTTGCCGCCGGTGAGGTTCTCCGGGGTGAGCTTGTCGACGATGCCGAGGGCGAACATCAGGCCGGCGCTGGGGCCGCCGACGTCGGCGAGGTTGATGTCGATGGTGAACGGGAAGACGTGGTCGGTCCCGGCCTGGATGCCGACGATGGCCCGGTCGCCCTCCTCGGAGGTCGCGGTCTTGATGACCACCTTCCGGGTGACGGTCGGCTCCTTGCCCGCCTTCTCGGCCTCGGCCGCCTCCTTGGCGGGGACGATCGTGAAGGCGACGTCCTGGCCGGGCTTGCGCTTCGTGACCTGCTCGGCGACATCGCCCGGCTCGGTGACGGCCACGCCGTCGACGGCCTTGATGACGTCACCGGCGTGCAGCTTGCCCTCCGCCGGGGAGTCCTTGACGACGGTGGCGACGACGACGCGGCTGGTCACCGGGATACCCAGCTCCCCGAGGGCCGCCACCTTGGCGCTCTCCTGGGACTGGCTGAACTCCTCGGCGTTCTCCTGGCTCGACTCTTCCTCGGTCTTGCCGTCCGGGTAGAGCGTGTCGTGCGGCACCACCACGTTGTCGTGGGCGAGCCAGCCGTAGACCGCCTCGACGGCGTTCATCTTGTAGTCCGCGCTGGTGACGCGGACCGTCGTCATGTTGAGGTGACCGTCGGTCGGGTAGGTCTTGCGTCCGGAGATCGAGAGGACGGGCTCTCCCCTGGCCTCTCCCAGCGTGTTGACCGTGGGGCCGGGACTCATCTCCGCGTACGGCACCGGGATCAGGACGCCTGCGATGAGCAGACAGATCAACACCAGGGTGGAGGCGAGCATCGTCGCGGTGCGGCGTGGCATGGAACGACAGTACGGGACTCGTCTGTGGGTGCACCCCTGGGGCGGGCCGTACGGGGCGGCCGGCGGGGCGCCGCGTCAGCCGGACGGCGACGTGGAGACGGGGGTGACCGTCGTGGCCGGCTCGCGCTCCTGGACGACGGAGCCGTCGGTCGTGATGTGGGAACGCTCCATCGCGTCCCGGAAGCGTGCGTAGCCCGCGAGCTCGGCCACGTCACCTATCGTCTTGTTCCTCGAAGCCCAGCTTCCCCATATCGCCGCGCCGACGACTGCGAAAAGCGGAATCAGCAACCAGGCCAGCGCTGCCATCCCGGCCTCCCATCCCCAGTGAGTTGATCAGCAGATTATTCATCTGTGGCATCAACGCTCGCGCCTGGGGACCGGTTACGCAAATCGGGCGTTCGGCTACGCGCTGTCGGCGCGCCGCCTTGCGGGCCCGACGCGGACCCGACGCGGACCCGACGTAGACCCGAAGCCTTCCGGAAGCAGGGCCGAACCGCGTCCGAGCCGCTTCCGGCAAGGCCTTCAGCAGGCCCCGACCCACTCCTCCGTGCCGTCCGAGAAGGTCTGGTGCTTCCAGATCGGGACCTCGTGCTTGAGGTCGTCGATCAGCTTGCGGCAGGCCTCGAAGGCCTCGCCGCGGTGGGGGCAGGAGACGGCGACGACGACCGCGATGTCACCGATCCGGAGGTCGCCGACGCGGTGGACGGCGGCCAGCGCGCGGACCGGATAGTTGGCGACGACCTTCTCGGCGACGCGGCGCAGCTCCGCCTCGGCGGAGGGGTGGCAGGAGTAGCCGAGCCCGTCGACGTCCGCGCCTCCGTCGTGGTTGCGCACGGTGCCGACGAAGAGCGTCGTGCCGCCGGAGGCGTCGTCGCCGACGGCCCGGAAGACCTCGTCCACGGAGAGCGGGGTCTCCCGGATCGCGAGGAGCTTGATCGGGTCGGCGGCGGCCTGCTCGCCCGGGTGGTCGTGGGTGCGTGCCATGCGCCCATGGTGCCGCACATCCCCGACATCCCGGAATAGCGGTTTCGACCGGTCGTCGGAACCCTCCGTAGGAGGGTTCTACAGGCCGCCCGTCCGGGCGGCCCGCTCCCGGCGCGGGTCAGATCCCGCGGCGCTTCCGCATCTGCCGGACGAGCGCCGCCGTGCCGAGCAGCGCCACCGTCGCACCGGCCGCGCCGGCCGCCGTCGCGTCCTTGCGGCCCAGCCGGCGGCCGGCGACCGTGTGGCGGCCCTCGACCTCCTCCAGGAGCGAGGCGAGGACCTCCTCGTTCGTCCACTTCGGCCGCCAGCCGGCGTCGTGCAGCCGTCCGACGCTGACCACCCAGGGGTGCATGGTGTACGCGAGGTCGCCCGCCGGGGACGGGGTGAGCCCGATCCGATGGAGGCGGGCCGCCGCGCCGAGGGCGACGGCGGAGGGGAGCTCCATGCGCCGGATTCCGGAGAGCTCCTCGACCTCCTCCTGCTCCAGCCAGCCCTCGCAGCCCACGGCGAACTCGCCGTCGACCTTCTCCAGGGCCGCGTACTCCAGCGCGCTCACCAGGTCGTCGACGTGGCAGAACTGCCAGGTGGGCCGGGAGCCGGCGACGACGAGCAGCCGGGGCGACTCGAAGTAGCGGGTCAGCGCCGTGTCCGTACCGCCGACGAGGACGGCCGGGCGGACGACGGTGACGTTGAGGCCGGGGTGCGCGCGGGGGGCCCGGCGGCCGAGGCGCTCGATCTCCAGCATGTCGCCGACGCCGGTGGCCTCCGCGGTCGCCCTGAGCTCGGCGTCCTCGGAGAGGGGGATGTCGTTGTCGGGCAGGGCGCCGTAGACCATCGCGGAGGTGCAGAGCACCACGCGGTGCACGCCGGCGGCCGCGGCGGCGGTCAGGACGGTCTGCGTGCCGCGCACGTTGTAGGCCGTTCGGGCGGCGGGGTCGGTCTCCAGGTCGAGATCGACGGCGAGGTGCACGACGACGTCCGCGCCGCGCAGCTTCTCCGCGATGGCCGGATCGCGCACGTCGAGGATGTGCCACCGCGCCTCGGCGACCTCGCCGCGGCGCTCGTCGATCGCGATGACCTGCTTGATCTCGTCGGAGGCGGCAAGGCGCCTGGTCAGCAGCTCACCCACGCCGGAAGCGGCGCCGGTGACCGCGACGACGGGGCCGCGCGCGGCGGACCGGGTTGAGGGGTTTCGCGCTCCGCGAACCTGAGGATCTGGGGAACTCACCGGGCGTCTCCAGCGGTTGTCTTCAGTACGTACACGCATGACGCGTACGGACCAGGTGGCGTCCATCCTGCCGCAGGGCACGACCCGGCGGAGCACCGAGCCCATTTCCGGCCCGGATGTCAGGTGGTGTGCGGGGCCCGCCCATCGGGCCCTGGTCGGGCAGTCGCCGTCGGCAGGAGGCCGGCGGCCCTAAGAGCCGAGGAAACCTGTGAGTGACACCCCATTCGGATTCGGCCTTCCGCCGGAGGAGCCGGACAACGGCGACGAGGGCAAGAAGAAGGACCCCGCCGGAGGTGGCCAGGGCTCCGGCAACCCGTTCGGGGCGAACCCGTTCGGTTTCGGCGGGCTGCCCGGCATGGGCGGTCCTGGCGGCGCGGACAATCCCTTCGCGGCGATGTTCGGCTCGCTGAACCCCAACGATCTGGGTGCGGCCTTCCAGCAGCTCGGGCAGATGCTGAGCTACGAGGGCGGTCCCGTGAACTGGGACATGGCCAAGCAGATCGCCCGCCAGGTGGTGGCCCAGGGGACCGCCGACGGCACCAAGGACGCCAGCGTGGGCCCCGCGGAGAAGTCCGCGGTCGAGGAGGCCGTGCGCCTGGCCGACCTGTGGCTGGACGGCGTGACCTCGCTGCCCTCGGGCGCGAGCACGGCGGTGGCGTGGAGCCGCGCGGAGTGGGTCGAGGCGACGCTGCCGGCGTGGCAGCAGCTCGTGGACCCGGTCGCCGAGCGGGTCGGCGCGGCGATGGGCGATGTCCTGCCGGAGGAGATGCAGGCCATGGCCGGCCCGCTGATCGGCATGATGCGCTCCATGGGCGGCGCCATGTTCGGCCAGCAGATCGGGCAGGCCGTGGGCGCGCTCGCCGGTGAGGTCGTCGGCTCGACGGACGTCGGTCTGCCGCTCGGCCCGGCGGGGCGCGCGGCGCTGCTCCCGCTGAACGTCGAGGCCTTCGGCAAGGACCTGGGCGTGCCCTCGGACGAGGTGCGGCTCTACCTGGCCCTGCGCGAGGCCGCCCACCAGCGGCTCTTCGCACACGTGCCGTGGCTGCGGGCGCATCTGTTCGGTGCGGTCGAGGGGTACGCGCGCGGGATCAAGGTCGACACCTCGAAGCTGGAGGAGGCGGTGGGCCAGCTCGACCCGACGCATCCGGAGCAGCTGCAGGAGGCCCTCCAGCAGGGCATGTTCCAGCCGGAGGACACGCCGGAGCAGAAGGCGGCCCTGGCCCGTCTGGAGACGGCGCTCGCGCTGGTCGAGGGCTGGGTGGACGCGGTGGTCCACGAGGCCGCCAAGTCCCGGCTGACCTCGGCGGACGCGCTGCGCGAGACGCTGCGCCGGCGCCGGGCCTCGGGCGGTCCCGCCGAGCAGACCTTCGCGACGCTGATCGGTCTCGAGCTGCGTCCGCGGCGGCTGCGGGACGCGGCGCGCCTGTGGGCCTCGCTCACGGACGCGCGCGGGGTCGACGGCCGGGACGGTCTGTGGGAGCACCCGGACATGCTGCCGACGGCGACCGACCTGGACGACCCGGACGGCTTCGTGCACCGCGAGCACCTCGACTTCTCCGAGCTCGACAAGATGCTCGGCGAGGCGGCGAAGGGCGACGGCGGGAAGGGCGACGCGGAGGACGGGGACGACCAGGCGTGAGTCTCTTCGACGACGCGGTCCTCGTGCTGAAGGGGTACGAGGGCCAGCCGGAGCTGCGTGACGTCTATCTGGAGCACCTCGCGGCCCACCCGGACGGCATGTACAAGCCGTGCGGGGCCGGTCACCTGACCAGCAGCGCGCTGGTGATCGATCCGGCGCGGGAGCGGGTCCTGCTGACGCTCCACAAGAAGCTGGGCATGTGGCTGCAGATGGGCGGCCACTGCGAGGACGGGGACGCGACGGTCGAGGCGGCCGCGCTGCGCGAGGCGACGGAGGAGTCGGGCATCGCGGGGCTCACCCTGCTGCCGGGCGGTCCCGTGCGGCTCGACCGGCATCCGATCCCGGCGCCGTGCCACTGGCACCTGGACGTGCAGTACGCGGCGCTGGCGCCGGCCGGTGCGGTGGCGGAGATCAGCGAGGAGTCGCTGGACCTGCGCTGGTTCGCGTACGGGGAGGTGGCGGACGTCGCCGACACGTCGGTGGTCCGTCTCATGGAGGGCACGCTCGCGCGGCTCTCCTAGAGCGTGCGTGCCAGGCGTCGCCAGGCGGGCGGGACTTTCGAAACACGCCCTGGAGGACATGGCAGAGGGGGCGGTCGCCGTGGCGGCCGCCCCCTCCTCCGTACTCAGTTCCAGGCGTTGTTCTGGTTCTGCGCGTGGGCGCCCTGCTGGCCGGCGCCGAACTGGGCGGCGATGCCCTGGCCGATGGCGGCGTGCTGCGGGGGCATGACCTCGCTGGGCTGGACGAGTGCGAAGCCCTGGCCGAGGAAGCTGAGCTCCCAGCCCTCGCCCGTGTCGCCGCGGCGGCGGCGGACGCTGGAGTTGTGCGTCTGCGCCTGCATCTGGACGCGCAGCCCGGTGGACCAGGCGACGATCGCGTCCGCGTCGACGCTGACGTACTTCTCCGGCGTGACCTGCATCATCAGCGGCTGGCCGGAGGTCATGAGGGCGACCTTGCCGCGGCCGGAGATGTTGAGCTGGTACTTGCCGGAGCCGGAGATGCCGTACTGGCTGTCGACGGCGATGACCTCGGTGTGGAGGGTCGAGTCCAGCGCCAGGACGTAGGAGCTGTCGACGGTCAGGCCCTCCTGGTCGACCTCCACGACGTGGACGTTCTGGGCGAGGTTGGCGAAGTAGACCGTGCCCTGGCCGGAGCAGCGCATGAGGTCGAGGCCCTCGCCGGTGCGGGCGCGGGCCCGGCGCTGGTTCGGGGTCTGGTACTCGCCGTCGAAGTCGACGAGCCCCTGGTACGCGACCATGGCGCCCTTGCGGGCGAGGATGTCGTCCTGCCCGGTCAGGCTGACCCGCAGGAGCTGCGGGTTCTGGATGACGTACCGCTCCTGGCTCTGCTGTTCGGCGTGGTTGAAAAGCGGGCTCTGCATGGTGTGTTCTCGCTCCCCCTCAGCCCCGGACCCGCAGGCGGTCGGTGCTGTCCTCGCTCGGCTGTACGACGACGATGCCCTGGCCCGAGAAGGCCATCTGGTAGGCCTCGCCGCTGCCCCGTCCGATGAGGGAGGAGGCCTTGAAGCTGCGCTTGCCCTTGACCTTGAGCGCCGGCGACCAGGCGACGAGCGCGTCGGGGTCGACGTAGGTCTCGTCCTCGCCGCGGCCGCAGTCGACGACGATCGGGGTGCCGCGCGAGGTGAGCGCGACCCAGCCCGTACCGGCGATCTCCACGTTGAACAGGCCCTGGCCGGCGAACTTGGCGAGTCCCTTGACCCGCTCGACGCCCCACTGGAGGTGGGCGTCGAAGGCGAGCAGGTTGGTGCCGTTGACCGACAGGGAGTCGTTCTGGAGGTTGATCACGACGACGTCGGCGCCGTAGTCGGCGAGGTAGAGCAGTCCGTCGCCGGAGCACTTCATGATCGGCGCGCCCTCGCCCGTGGCCCAGTCCTTGGCGGCCTGGCGGACGCCGGGCGGGTTGGGCTCGTAGGTGATGAAGCCCTCGTAGGCGACCATCGAGCCGGTCCGGGCGTACAGGTCCTGGCCGGAGGCCATGGCGACCTTGAGCATGGCGCGGCCGTGGTTCTCCATCCGGGCCGCGATGGGGGTCGGGGCGTAGCCCGCGAGTTGCTGGTTCATGACTTCGGGCTCCCTCAGACCTCGTAGGGCTGGACGACGATGAAGTTGCCGGGGGCGCCCCGGAACTGGAGGTTCACGGTCTCTCCGCTGTGGCCCGGGTAGGCGTTGCGGCGGAGCCGCACCTGGCTGGAGAGGATGACCTGGGACGCGGACGACCAGGCGACGACGGCGTTGCAGTCGGCGAAGGTGGTCGGCGTGACGGGCAGGACCACGGGGATGCCGTGGGTCTTCACGACGACGGTGCCGGTGCCCTGGAACTGCATGGTGAACAGGGCTCCGCCGGGGATGCCGTGGCCCTCGATGCGGCGGACCTCGTACTGGAGGGACTCGTCGAACGCGAGGACGTTCTCCGCGGAGACGCAGATGCCGTCGCCCTGGAGCTCGATCGGGTGCAGATGGGCGCCTTCCTCGGCGAGGAAGACCTGGCCGCGGCCGCTGCACCGCATCAGCTGCATCTCCTGGCCCGTGGCGTTGCCGACGATCCGGCCGGCGAAGCCCGCGCCCTTGTGGGAGAAGTCGACCTTGCCCTGGTACATGACCATGGAGCCCTGCCGGGCGAGGACGGGCGTGCCGCCCATGGCGAGGTCGACCCGCATGAGCTGCTGGTTCTGCGGGGTCCACCGGGCGCCGGTGGCGGTCTCCTTGAACGGCGCGAGCGCGGCGGCGAGCCCCGCGCCGGTGGCCGGGACGCCCTGCGGGACGCCCGCGGGCTGCTGCCCGTACTGCGGCGCCTGCCCGTACTGCGGCTGTCCGTACTGGCCGGGGGGCGGCGTCTGCCCGTACGGCGGCTGCTGCGGCGGCTGCTGGCCCTGGCCGGGGAACTGCCCCGGGACCTGGCCGTACTGCGGCGGCTGCGGCGGCTGCCCGTACGGGGCGGGGGCCGGTGCGGGCGGCGGGACCTGGGCGGGGGCCATCGGCGCCACCATGGTGGGCGCCGTGTGGACCGGCTGCGGTGCGACGGGCGCCGGCGGGGCCGGCGGGGCACCGAACGCGGGCGCGGGGGCCGGCGGCTGGGGCGCCGCCGGGGCGGGCGCGCCGAAGGCCGGGGGCGCCGCCGCCTGCGGCGGCGGGGCGAAGCCGGGGGCCGGGGCCTGTGCCTGCGGCGCCGCGGGCTCCTCCTCGGCGACCTCGCCGCCGAAGTTCCGCAGGAGTGCCTCCAGGCCTCCGTCGAAGCCCTGGCCGACGGCGGCGAACCGCCAGACGTCCTTGAGGTAGAAGTCGCCGAGCATCACCGCGCGCTCGGTGGAGAACTCCGCGCCGGTGAAGGCGTACCGGGCGACTTCCTCGCCGCCCGCCACGATCCGCACGTGGCCGGGGCCGATCTGGGACATCTGGCCGGCACCGTCGATCGTCGCGGTGAACGACAGCTTCTGGATGTGCGCGGGGATGCGGTCGAGGGTGATGCGGAAGGACTCGGTGTCGCCGGACTGGGACCCGAGCAGCTGGATGGACTCCTCCGGCGACTTCGGCTGGTTGAAGAAGACGAAGTAGCGGTCGTCGGAGAGCCGCTCGTCCGCGTCGAGTCCGAAGCAGCTGATGTCGAAACTGAGTCCGGGGGCCGCGATCTGCACGCCCACGTACAGATCCGTACCCGCGGTCAGATCACTGATCTTGGCCTTGTGGCCGCGTTGGAATTCCCTGGCCATGCGTAACGACCGTCCCCCATCCCGAATGGCGAATGCTCGCGCCAGGCTAACGGCTGTGGGTGACATTGAGACAGGGCAGGTCGTTTTCGGTACGGAATCGGGAAACACAGGCGCTGCCGGTATCGGCGGCGTCACTCCTCGCGAGCGCCCGGAAGGTGCGGGAGCCGGGCGGCGGCGACGACGCCCTCCAGGTAGCCGCGGGCCCGCTCGGTGCGCGGGTACGCGTCGAGGAGCCGCCAGAACCTCGGTCCGTGGCCGGGGACGAGGAGGTGCGCCAGCTCGTGGAGGAGGACGTAGTCGACGACGTACTCGGGCATGCCCTGGAGCCGGTGGGAGAGGCGGATGCTTCCCTCGGAGGGGGTGCAGGAGCCCCAGCGGGTGTTCTGGTTGGTGACCCAGCGGACGGAGTCGGGGCGGGCCCGGCCGCCGTAGTACTGCTCGGACAGGCGCAGGGCCCGCTCGGTGAGCTCGCGGTCGCCGAGGACGCCCCGGCTCTCCTGGGCGGCGAGTTTGTCCAGCATGACGGTGACCCAGCGCTGCTCCTCCGCCTCCGACATGCGGGCGGGGATGAGCACGATGGTCCGGTCGCCCTCGCGGTAGGCCGAGACGGTTCTGCTCCGCCGTGCGCTTCTGCGGACCTCGACCGCACTCGTCCCCGAGCCGCGGGGCGGCTTGCTGGTCACGCTGCGCTGTGGATCGGCGGGCACGGCCCCGACGTTACCCGCTGGCGGTGGGGGAAGTCCTCCCTCCGGAGGGGTTTCGAGAACGATCCGCCCGCACCGCGCACCATTTGAATGACTAATCCCCCTGGCCTGTGGACAACTTTCGGCGACCGTCACGGCCGCGGGGCATTCTCGCTTCATGACGACGGAAGAGCCGTTGTCGATCTTGAAATGCGGTCATGGGCGGGGGCGGGGAAATGCATCCGATGGTGAAGCCGGCGCTGCGACGCGCCTGGCGGAGTCTCCAGTGCGTCCAGTTCGGGATCACCCCCGCCCACGCGGTGGTGATGAGTCCGGTCGACACGAGCACCGGGGCGCTCCTCGCGCTGCTCGACGGCACCCGGGGGACGGAGCTGCTGCGGGCGGAGGCCCGGGCGCTCGGGCTGCCGGACGGGCGTCTGGAGGCGTTCCTCGGCCGGCTGGCGGCGGCCGGGCTCCTCGCGGACGCGTCGACCGGGCGGCCCGGGAGGGCGGGTCCGGGCGCCGGCGCGGTCGACACCGCTCTCGATCCGCTCCGCGCCGACCTGGCCTCGCTCTCCGTCGTCCACCCCGAGCCCGGCCGGGCGCCGGGGACGCTGACGGCCCGGCGGGCCCTGCGCGTCCAGGTCCGGGGAGCGGGGCGGGTGGGGGCGATGGTGGCGGCCCTGCTGTCCGCGGCGGGCGTGGGCACGGTCGAGGTGCTGGACTCCGGACGGGTCGAGCCGTGGGAGACCGCCCCGGGCGGGCTGCCGGCCGAGGCGGTCGGCGAGCGCCGGGCGACGGCGGCCCGGCGCCTGGTGCGCCGCTGGGCGCGGGGCGGCGCAGGAAGAGCCCGGACGTCCGCGCCGGGTGACGGCCGTGGCGCGGCCGCGCTGTCACTCGTCGTGGTGACACCGCGCGACGGCCTCGGCGCGTACGTCCCCGACCCGCTGCCGGCCGGGCCGTGGATCTCCACCGGCACGCCCCACCTGTACGCGGGCGTCCTGGAGGCGACGGGGACGGTCGGGCCGCTGGTCCTGCCGGGCGGCACGGCCTGTGCCCGCTGCCTCCAGGAAGAACTGACGGACCGGGAGCCCGTCCGTCCCCGGCTCCTGGCCCAGTGGCGCTCGGGCGCCCCGCACCCGCTGCCCGCCTGCGACCTGGCGCTCGCCACGGCCGTGGCGGGGCTCACCGCCGCGCACGCGCTCGCCTTCCTGGACGGGGACCTGCCGGCGAGCACGGGCGCGCGCTGGGAGGTGTCGCTGCCGTTGCTGGAGTGGCGGACGGAGCGCCTGCGGCCGCATCCGGACTGTCCGTGCGGGGCGGCGCGTGACGGAGAAGGGGAGCGCGCCTCGGCAGCCGGAAGCGCGCAGGACACAATGGCGGGGTAACGGCCCTGCGCGACACGGCAGTCTGGGAATTGGAGGGGCTCATGTCTGATCTTCCCCGGAAGGCGGTCACCCGGACCGCCAAGTTGGCCGCGTTGCCGCTCGGCTTCGCCGGCCGGGCCACTTGGGGGCTGGGCAAACGGATCGGCGGCAAGTCCGCCGAGCTGGTCGCCCGCGAGCTCCAGCAGCGCACCGCCGAGCAGCTGTTCAAGGTCCTCGGCGAGCTGAAGGGAGGGGCCATGAAGCTGGGTCAGGCGCTGTCCGTCTTCGAGTCGGCCCTCCCGGAGGAGGTCGCCGGACCGTATCGGGCGGCGCTGACGAAGCTTCAGGACGCGGCGCCGCCGATGCCGACGACCACCGTCCACGCGGTCCTCGGCGAGCGGCTCGGCGAGAACTGGCGCGAGTTGTTCCTGGAGTTCGAGGACAAGCCGGCGGCGGCCGCCTCGATCGGGCAGGTGCACCGGGCGGTCTGGCACGACGGGCGCGAGGTCGCGGTGAAGGTGCAGTACCCGGGCGCCGGGGAGGCACTGCTCTCGGACCTCACCCAGTTGAGCAGGTTCGCCCGGCTCCTCGGGCCGCTCGTTCCGGGGATGGACATCAAGCCGCTGATCACCGAGATGCGGGACCGTGTCTCCGAGGAGCTGGACTACGCCCTGGAGGCGACGTCCCAGCGGGAGCACGCGGAGGTGTTCGCGGACGATCCCGACGTCGTCGTACCGGCCGTGGTGCACCAGTCGGATCAGGTCCTCGTGACCGAGTGGATGGACGGGATCCCGCTCTCGGAGGTGATCGCGGACGGCACGGAGGCCCAGCGGGACCGGGCGGGACAGCTGCTGGCCCGCTTCCTCTTCTCCGGCCCCGCGCGCACCGGCCTGCTGCACGCCGATCCGCACCCGGGGAACTTCCGGCTGCTGCCCGGCGCCGAGGACGACGAGGATCCGGCGAGCTGGCGCCTCGGCGTCCTCGACTTCGGCACCGTGGACCGGCTCCCGGGCGGGCTGCCGGAGACGATCGGCGTCTGTCTGCGGATGACGCTCGCCGGTGAGGCCGAGACCGTCTACGAACTGCTCCGCGCCGAAGGGTTCGTCAAGGACTCCGTCGCCCTCGACCCGGACGCGGTCCTCGCGTACCTGCTGCCGATCATCGAGCCGGCCGAGGCGGAGACCTATCTCTTCACCCGCGGCTGGCTGCGCGCCCAGGCCGCCCGGATCGCCGACCCCCGCTCCCCCGCCCACCAGCTGGGCAAGCAGCTCAACCTGCCGCCCTCGTACCTGTTGATACACCGTGTGACGCTGAGCACCATCGGGGTGCTCTGTCAGCTCAACGCGACGGTGCGGCTCAGGGACGAGCTGGAGGAGTGGCTGCCGGGCTTCGTCGCGCCGGACGAAGACTGAGGACGGCTCCGAAGGCCCGTCCCTCGACGGCCCGTCACCACCAGGCGGAGTCGAGACGGCCCTCGATGGCGCGGATATTGGCGCGGGCGCAGTCCTCGCAGAAGTACTCGCGCCGGCCGTTCTCCACCGAACACGTCCAGGTCAGCGGGAGGGTGTCGGTGGTCTTGCCGCAGCGCGCGCAGGCGAGGGGTGCCTCGGGGGTACGGGCGTCGTTCATCCTCGTGACGATAGCCCGGCGGGGGCGCCCGGACCGGGCAACGCACCGCGGGGGCCGGTCCGTTCGGACCGGCCCCCGGGGGGTGCGCCCCTGAGGGCGCGGGGTGGGAGACCCCTTAGTTCATGACAGCCATGGCCAGCGCGCGGCGGGCGCGCAGCGAGACGCGCTCGGCGCGGCGCTGCATGCGCCGGGCGGCGACCAGGCGCACGGCCTGGCGTTCCGCCTCGGCCTCACGCCGGCGCTCGTGCATATGGGCACGAGCCAGGGCTTCTGGGATGAGTTGCATTTCGCGAATCCTGTTCTGACGCGCGGTGTGCGCGGCGGTGGTGGAGAAGTCGGGGGTCACGGAGCCGATGGGCTCGATGGCGGAAGAGGTCATCGGTGCCTGCTTCTTGGGATCGTGCGTGGAGGGGCGGTCGATGGTTCCGGTGGCGCTCATGCCGCGACGACCGGGTTCTTGCGCGGACGGCCACGGGGCCGCTTCCGGGCGACGACCACGCCCTGGACGAAGAGCTCGCCACCCCAGACACCCCAGGGCTCGCGGCGCTCCTGGGCGCCGGCCAGGCAGGCCTCCATGAGCGGGCAGGTACGGCAGAGGGACTTCGCGTACTCGACGTCGGCCGGCGACTCCGCGAAGAAGACCTCGGGGTCGTAGGCACGACAGGGAACGGGGACGCCGAGGTTCTCGATGGCGTCGTCGAGCGCGGTGAGCGCGGTGAGGGGGGTCAAAGCGTGGTCCTCCGTGGAGCCGGGCAGGGAGATCGATTCGGAAGGCGGTACGGACGGGGCGTGCGCTTCGAGTTGCACGGTGGTCTTTCCTCGTCTGGTCGTTCCGGCCTGTTGGCCGGGGTTTCGGCTGGTACCGGGTGTTTCTGCCCGAGGCCCCTTCGCTCCGTCATCCCCGTTCGGGGACAAACAGAAGGGCCGCGGATCCCGGGTGGGGTTCCGCGGCCCTGAAGGCGCCGGTCCGATCATGGATCAGACTGGATCACTCCAGGGTTCGAGCCCACGGAAGGCCCACATCATGTGGTGGTGCGTCGTCGTCTGGCGCTGCTGGATTCCGGCACCGGTCGCGGCAAAGGCATAGGCCGTGGCCTTGCCTGCTGCTACTGCTTCCAGTGCCTTGGTCGGTCGCTCATTGCGCTCGATGGCGGGCGTGCCGAGACCGGACAGACCGGTGGCGGGCAGACCGCTGCCAAGGAACGCAGCGCCGGAGAGGCCGAGCGAGCAGGCGGAGACGATCGCGCGATCGGTCATTTTGGCGGTGCTGACGAAGCCGGCAGTGCTGGTCTCGATGATGCTGATCACGGGGAATCGCCTCCTCTCGGCGTCTCGGAGAGTTCGGGTGTGAGCCCAACCCTCGAATGTATGGGGACTAGTACAGCACGAAAACAGGGCTTCGAAGAAGCCGCTGTGTCCGTGGTTAAGAACCTATGGCGCTTGACGGGGCAGGCGCAAACTATTTTCGCGACGAGTTTTCCTCAGTGTTCGTCGTCCCCCGTCCCGCCGTCCCCACCTGCGCAGATGGCCAGGACATCGGCTCCGAAGCGGTCGAGCTTGCGGACGCCGACGCCGGAGATCGAGGAGAGTTCGCCGTCGGTCGTCGGGACGCGCTCCGCGATGGCCATGAGCGTCTTGTCGGTGAAGACGCAGTAGGCGGGCTGGGCCAGCTCCCGCGCCTGCTCGGCGCGCCAGTCGCGGAGCCGCTCGTACAGCGCCTCGTCCATGTCCGAGGGACAGTCCTCGCAGCGCATGAGCTTCATCGCGCCCGCTTCGGTGAGCGTCGCTCCGCAGACCCGGCACAGGACGGGGCCGCGCGGCTTGCGCCGGCCGCCGGCGATGCCCCGCTCGATGCCTCCGGCACCGGCGGCGGCGAGGGAGCCGAGGGAGCCGGAGCCCGGTCGCAGCCCCTTGAGGAAGCGGGTGGGGCGCCGGGAGGCGCGGCCGCCCGGGGCGCGGGACAGCGCCCAGGAGAGCGAGAGGTGGAGGCGGGCCCGGGTGACGCCGACGTACAGCAGGCGGCGCTCCTCCTCGACCTGCTCGTCGGTCTTGGCGTAGGTGATGGGCATCATGCCCTCGGTGAGGCCGACGAGGAACACGGCGTCCCATTCGAGGCCCTTGGCCGCGTGCAGCGAGGCGAGGGTGACGCCCTGGACGGTCGGGGCGTGCTGGGCGGCGGCCCGCTCGTCGAGCTCGGCGACCAGGTCGGAGAGGGTGGCCCCGGACTTGGCGCGGGCGAAGTCCTCGGCGAGCCGGACGAGGGCGGCGAGGGACTCCCAGCGGTCGCGGACCGCGCCGGATCCCGAGGGCGGCTTGCTCGTCCAGCCCTTGGTGGAGAGGACGGCCCTGACCTGCGAGGGAAGGTCGTCGGCGTCGTCGAGGAGGGAGTCGTTGCCCCCGGCGCGGGCGGCGCCGCGCAGGGCGATGCCCGCCTCCCGTACCTCCTGGCGCTCGAAGAAGCGCTCGGCGCCGCGGAGCTGGTAGGGCACTCCGGCGTCGGCGAGGGCCTGCTCGTAGACCTCGGACTGGGCGTTGATCCGGTAGAGGACGGCGATCTCGCCGGCCGGGACGCCCGCGGCGACGAGGTCCCGGATGCGGCGGGCGGTCCCCTCGGCCTCGGCCGGTTCGTCGGCGTACTCCGTGTAGGCAGGCTCGGGGCCCGGGTCGCGCTGGGAGATCAGCTCCAGGCGGTGCTCGGCGGCCCGGCCGCGGGCCTGGCTGAGCAGTCCGTTGGCGAGGTGGACGACCTGCGGGGTGGAGCGGTAGTCGCGGACGAGCTTGACCACCGTGGCGTTCGGATGGCGGTTGCGGAAGTTGAGGAGGTGGTCGGGGGTGGCGCCGGTGAAGGAGTAGATGGTCTGGCTGGCGTCGCCGACCACGCAGAGGTTGTCGCGGTCGCCGAGCCACAGGTCGAGCAGGCGCTGCTGGAGCGGCGAGACGTCCTGGTACTCGTCCACGACGAAGTGCTGGTACTGGCGGCGGATCTGCTCCGCGATGTCGTGCCGGTCCTGGAGGATGCCGACGGTGAGCAGCAGCACGTCCTCGAAGTCGATCACCGAGCGGTCGCGCTTGAGCTGCTCGTACAGCGCGTAGATCTGGCTGATCTCGGCCGGGTCGCGCGGGGCGTCCCGGACGGACTTGGCGACCGCGGCCGGGTAGTCGGCGGGGACCGTCTGGGTGACCTTGGCCCATTCGATCTCGCCCGTGACGTCGCGCAGCTCGTTCCGGTCGAGCCGGATGCGGCAGCGGGCCGCGGCGTCGGCGACGAGCTGGATCTTCCGCTCCAGGAGCCGGGGCATGTCGCCGCCGACGGCCTTCGGCCAGAAGAACTGGAGCTGTCGGAGGGCCGCGGAGTGGAACGTCCGGGCCTGGACGCCGCCCGCCCCGAGCTGCCGGAGCCGGCCGCGCATCTCGCCCGCGGCGCGGTTGGTGAACGTGACGGCCAGCACGCTGGCGGGCTGGAGTATGCCCGCCCGCACCCCGTACGCGATCCGGTGGGTGATGGCGCGCGTCTTGCCCGTGCCGGCTCCCGCCAGCACGCACACCGGGCCGCTCAGGGCGAGCGCGACCTCGCGCTGCTCGGGGTCGAGCCCGTCGAGCACCGCGTCGGCCGTCTCCGGGACCTGAGGGAAGAGAGTGGAGTGCGTTGCTGCTGTCACCTGTCCATGCTGCCAGGTCCGGCGAGCTCGGTGCCGCGGCTTGTCCACAGGCGGGAGGCGTCGGTCATACGAACGCCGGTCACACGAATGCCGGGAATGGGACGGCCGGGGCGTACGTTCTCCTTCTCGGCACCCGTCAGCGAAGAAGAGGAGCGCAGGCCATGCAGGGCACTGTGACGATGTACAGCACCACGTGGTGCGGCTACTGCCGTCGGCTGAAGAGCCAGATGGACCGTGAGGGCATCGCGTACTCGGAGATCAACATCGAGCAGGACCCGGAGTCGGCCGCGTACGTCGAGAAGGCCAACGGGGGCAACCAGACCGTCCCGACCGTCCGCATCCTCCCCGCCGCCGGCGGCGACGAGGTCGTCATGACGAACCCGAGCCTCGCGCAGGTCAAGCAGGCGCTCGGCGTCTGAGCCGGTACTCGGCGCCCGACCCCGCGACTCGCGAACCCCGACCGGAGAGCCTTCCGGTCGGGGTTCCGCGTTTCTCGGACGATGCCGGTCTCGTCCGAGACCGGTCTCAGACGATCCCGGTCTCGGACGACACCGGTCTCAGACGACGTCGCCCGGCTTCGGCAGCGGCTTGCCGTACCAGAGCTCGATCAGGCGGGAGGCGATCGAGATGCCGTACGGCGGCAGCACCTCGCCGGACTCGAAGCCGGCCGCGAGGTCCTCGCGGGAGAACCAGCGGGCCTCGTGGATCTCCTCGCCGTCCACGTTGATCTCCGAGGAGGTGGCGCGGGCGAAGAAGCCCAGCATGAGGCTGGAGGGGAACGGCCAGGGCTGGCTGGCGATGTACTCGACCTCGCCGACCGTGACGCCGGCCTCCTCGAAGACCTCGCGGGCCACCGACTGCTCGATGGACTCGCCGGGCTCGACGAAGCCCGCGAGGGTCGAGAAGCGGCCCTCCGGCCAGTGCACCTGGCGGCCCAGCAGGGCCCGGTCCTGGTCGTCCGTGACCAGCATGATGACCGCCGGGTCGGTACGCGGGTAGTGCTCGGCGCCGCAGGCCTGGCAGCGGCGGATGTGCCCGGCGGCGGCGATGACCGTGCGCTCACCGCAGCGCGAGCAGAAGCGGTGGAGGCGCTGCCAGTTCTCCAGGGCGACGGCGTGCACCATGAGGCCCGCGTCCCGCGGCGAGAGCAGCAGTCCGGCCTCGCGGAGCCCGGCCGGGCGCGCGGACTGGTCCATGCGGCCGGGCAGGGAGTCCTTCTGGAGGGCGAAGTAGGACACCCCGTCGGCGTCCGTGCCGAGGAAGTACCGGTGGGTCTCGGTGACGGGGGCTTCGAACGCCGGGGTCATGACGAGCTCGGTGCCGCCGTCGGGCCGGTCGTCGATCAGCACCTGGCCCCCCGAGACCACGAAGACCCGGGTCGTGGGGTGGCTCCAGGCAGCCGCCAGCCACGCCTCGTCGAGGCGGTGGTGGGCAGCCCGGTCGATGCCGCTCGGTGCGGTCAGCGAGATCGGGCGGTCCGTTGACGCGTTCTTCAAGGTGCTCACAGGTGCTTCCAGCTCCCCCGGATCGGTCGGTGTGTGGTTCAACGCCCTAGGGCGGCCGGCAGGTCGCCCCACAGATGAGCCGTGGTCTCGACGCCCTTCATGAGGAGATCGAGCTCGATCTTCTCGTTGGGGGCGTGCCAGCCGTCGGACGGGACGGAGATGCCCAGGAACAGCACGGGCGCCTCCAGGACGTCCTGGAGGTCGGCGGCCGGTCCCGAGCCGCCCTCACGGGTGTAGCGGACCTTGGCGCCGTCGAAGGCCCTGCTCATGGCCCCGGCCACCGCCTTGAGGGCGGGGTGGTCGAGGGGGGTGAGGCAGGGACGGGTCGGGGCGCCGAAGACGATCTCGTACCGGATGCCCGCGGGAACGAGCCCGGCGAGCCAGTCCCGTACGGCGAGCTCGATCTTGGCCGGGTCCTGGCCCGCGACGAGCCGGAACGACAGCTTGAGCTGGGCGGAGGCGGGGACGATCGTCTTGCCGCCGGGGCCCTGGTAGCCGCCGCCGATGCCGTTGACCTCCGCGGTGGGGCGTGCCCAGACCCGCTCCAGGGTGGAGAAGCCGGCCTCGCCGAGCGTGCCGTGGGACTTCGCCGTACGCAGCCACGCCGCCTCGTCGAAGGGGAGCTCGGCGACGAGGGCGCGCTCGGCGTCGGAGAGCTCGGTGACGCCCTCGTAGAAGCCGGGGATCGCCACGCGCTCGGTCTCGTCGTGCAGGGCGGCGACGATCCGGCCCGCGACGGTGGCCGGGTTCGGCACGGCGCCGCCGAAGGAACCGGAGTGGATGTCCTGGTCGGGGCCGTACAGCTCGATCTCGCAGTCGGCGACACCGCGCATGCCGGTGCACACGGTGGGCGTCGTCTCGGACCACATGCCGGTGTCGGAGACGATCACGGCGTCGGCGGCGAGCCGCTCGGCGTGGGTCTCGACGAGCTCGCGGAAGTGCGGGGAGCCGGACTCCTCCTCGCCCTCGACGATCAGCTTCAGGTTGACGGCGGGGGCGGTGCGGCCGGTCGCGGCGAGGTGCGCGCGGACACCGAGTGTGTGGAAGAACACCTGCCCCTTGTCGTCGGCGGCGCCCCGCGCGTACATCCGGCCGTCGATCACGGTCGGCTCGAAGGGCTCCGTGTCCCAGCCGTCCTCGCGGGCGGCGGGCTGCACGTCGTGGTGGCCGTAGACGAGGACCGTCGGCGCGTCCGGGTCCCCGGAGGGCCACTCGGCGAAGACCGCGGGGGCGCCGTCCGTCTCCCACACCTCGACCGTGGTGAAACCGGTCTCCGCCAGCTTGGCGGCGAGCCACTCGGCGCTGCGGCGGACGTCCCCGGCACGGTCCGGCTGCGCCGAGACGGAGGGGATGCGCAGCCACTCGGCGAGGTCGCCGAGAAAGGCGGAACGGTGCTGCTCGATGTACGTACGCACGGCGTGGACGACGCTGTCCGGGGTCTCGCTCATGCCTCCGAGCCTATCCGGCGCCGGGGGGTGCCCCACCCAGCAGGATGGCCTCCAGCTCGGCACGGCCGGGCAGGCGGGCGGGGCGGGCGACCTCACCCGTACGGACGTAGACGAAGGCGGCCGCGACGTCGTCGGGCGCGAGGCCGTGCTGCTCGGCCCAGGCGAGCCGGTAGATCGCGAGCTGGAGGGGGTCGGCGGTCCGGTGGTGGCTGGTCTTCCAGTCGACGATCTCGTACGCCCCGGTGTCCGGGTCCCGGTAGACGGCGTCGATCCGGCCCCGGACGACCCGGCCCCCGAGGGTGAGGTGGACGGGGACCTCGACGCGGTACGGGGAGCGGCGGGCGTACGGGGTGCGGGCGAAGGCCTCCTTGAGGGAGTCGAGGTCCCGCTCGTCGAGGATCTCGGGCTCCCCCGCGAAGTCCTCGCCGCCGGGGAGCTCCTCGGGGCCGAGGAACGGCAGCGGCAGCTCCTCGAAGCGGGACTCCACCCACGCGTGGAAGCGGGTGCCCCGGCGGGCTGCGGGCTGCGGCGGCTTGGGCATGGGGCGGGCCAGGTCCTGGGCGAAGCCGTCGGGGTCGGCGGCGAGGCGGAGGACCTGGGAGGCGGAGAGGTACGGGGGGAGGAGGACGTCTCGGGTTGTCGCGCGGGCGCGGCGGAGTTCGGTGGTGAGGGCGGTGAGGTCGCGGTCCCAGGAGGCGATGGTGCGGAGCTCCTCCGGAGTGAGGGTGCGCTCCGGGTCCCTCGGTGCCGGGACCGCGTCCGCGTGGGTGTCCTCGGGGAGGACCTCCTCGTCCCAGACGGGTTCCTCGTCGTCGGGCCAGAGGTCCTCGGGGTGCGGGTCCGGGAGGTCGGGCGCTGCGCCGGTGGGGTTGTGCCCGCCCTCCCCCAGAGCGGGGACCCCCACGCCCTGCGGGACGATGGCCCACAAGGCGGCGGCGACCTGCTCGGCCGCCTTCCTCCTCCGAGTCAGTGCCTCCGCGTCCAGCGGCAGCGGCCACGCCCGGTCGTTCGTGTCCTCCGTCAGGGACGGGTTCTCCGCGTCCTCCGCCGGGGTTTCGGCCCAGGCCTCGATGTCGCCGTGGCCGGCCTCGCAGTGGTCGTAGAGGGCCTGGAGGAAGTCCGAGGGGCCGCGGGGCTTCTTCTGGGACGGGCCCCACCAGTGGGCCGAGCCGAGGAGGAGGGAGCGGGGGCGGGTGAAGGTGACGTAGCCGAGGCGGAGCTCTTCCGTGTGCTGGTGGTCCCGCATGGCGTTCTTGAACGACGTGAGGGACTTGGCGTCCCAGGAGTCGATCCCCGGCAGGGTGTCCGCGTCGCCGCGCAGGGCGTGCGGGAGGACCTGCGGCTGCGAGGTCCACGCCTCGCGCGCGCGGGCGCTGGGGAAGGCGCCGGAGACCAGGCCGGGGACGGCGACGACGTCCCACTCCAGGCCCTTGGACTTGTGGGCGGTGAGGACCTTCACCGTGTTCTCGCCGCCCGGGAGGGCGTTGTCGAGGCCCTTCTCGAACTGGACGGCCGTGCGCAGGAAGCCGAGGAAGGCGAGCAGGCTCGCCTCGCCGTCGAGGGAGGCGAACCCCGCGGCGATGTCGAGGAAGTTCGAGAGGGTCTCGCGGCGGCGGGCGGCCAGGGCGTGCGGGGAGGCCGAGAGCTCGACCTCCAGGCCGGTCGCGGTGAGGATCCGGTGCAGGACGTCCATGAGCGGGTCGGCGAGCGAGCTGCGCAGGGTGCGCAGCTCGGCGGCGAGGCGTGCGAAGCGGACCCTGGCCTCGGCGGAGAAGGGCAGGCCGTCGTCGGCGGCGCCGCCGGAGTCCAGGAAGGTGTCGAGCGCGTCGGCGAGCGAGATCACCTCCGCCGGGTCGACGCCCTCGACGGCGGCGGCGAGCCGCTGCTCGGGGTCCGGGTCGTCGCCGCCGCGGTGGACGAGGAGCCGGGCGCGGCGGCCGAGGAGGGCCAGGTCGCGGGGGCCGATCCGCCAGCGGGGGCCGGTGAGGAGGCGGACGAGGGAGGCGTTGGCCCCCGGGTCCTGGAGGACCTCGCAGACGGCGACGAGGTCGGCGATCTCGGGCAGGTGGAGGAGGCCGGAGAGGCCGACGACCTCGACGGGCACGTCACGGGCGACGAGGGCGGCGTGGATCGCGGGGAAGTCGGTCGCGGTCCGGCACAGGACGGCGATCTCGCCGGGCTCGCGGCCGGTGCGGACGAGCTGGGCGAGGGAGTCGGCCAGCCAGTCGATCTCCTCGGCGTGGGTGGGCAGCAGGGCGATGCGGACGCTGCCGTCCTTCTCGGCGCCCGGCGCGGGGCGCAGCGCCTCCACGCCCGCGTGCATGGCGCGGAGGGGCTCGGCGAGGCGGTTGGCGAGGTCGAGGAGGCGGCCGCCGCTGCGGCGGTTCTCGGAGAGGGAGTAGCGGCTCGCGGGGGTGCCGTCGGCGCCGGGGAAGTGCTCGGGGAAGTCGTCGAGGTTGGCGACGGAGGCGCCCCGCCAGCCGTAGATGGCCTGGCAGGGGTCGCCGACGGCGGTCACGGCGTGTCCGGTGCCGTGGCCGAAGAGCCCGGAGAGCAGCAGCCGCTGGGCGACGGAGGTGTCCTGGTACTCGTCGAGGAGGACGACCCGGAACTCCTCGCGGAGCAGGCCGCCGACCTCGGGCCGAGTAGTGGCGAGCTCGGCGGAGAGGGCGATCTGGTCGCCGAAGTCGAGGAGGTCGCGGGAGCGCTTGGCGGCGCGGTAGCGGACGACGAGGTCGAGGAGCTCGCGGCGGGCGGCGGTTGCTTCGGGGATCTTGCGCAGCTCGGCGTTGCTGAGCTTGGCGCCGGCGAGCGCGGTGAGGAGCTCGGAGTCGTACGCCGTGAGGTCCCCGGGCCGGACGAGGTGCTCGGCGAGCTCGCCGTCGAGGGCGAGGAGGTCGGTGACGAGGGTCGGGAAGGACTTGGTCAGCGCGGGGTACGGGCCGGGGGCCTCGCGGAGCACGCGTGCGGCGAGCTGGTAGCGGGTGGCGTCGGCGAGGAGCCGGGAGGTGGGCTCCAGGCCGATGCGGAGGCCGTGGTCGGTGAGGAGCTGCCCGGCGAAGGCGTGGTACGTGGAGATGCGGGGCTCGCCCGGGGGCTCGTCCGGGTCGATGACGTCGGGGTCGGTGACCCCGGCGCGGACGAGGGCGGTGCGGACGCGCTCGGCGAGTTCGCCCGCGGCCTTGTTGGTGAAGGTGAGGCCGAGGACCTGCTCGGGGGCGACCTGGCCCGTGCCGACCAGCCAGACCACCCGGGCGGCCATCACCGTCGTCTTGCCGGAGCCGGCTCCGGCCACGACGACCTGCGGGGCGAGCGGCGCGGTGATGCAGGCCGTCTGCTCCGGGGTGAACGGGATGCCGAGGAGCTCCTTGAGCTGCTCGGGGTCGGTGAGGTGTGCGGTCACCTCAAAGAGGCTAACGCGACCGACTGACAGCGCGGCCCCGTACGGCTCCCGCCCGGGGTCCTACGCGGCCGTGCTGCCCGGGTCCAGCTTCGACAGGTCCACCGTCTCGTCGGCGGGCGGCACGGTCACGTCGACCGGCTTGTCGTAGTCGGAGAGGAGCATGGAGCCGGGTTCGTCACCGCCCGCCTTGACCATCTTGAGGATGTAGGGCTTGCCCTCCTCGGAGACGGAGACGGTGGTCGTCTCGCCGCCGGTCTTCTTCTTCACGAGCGTCGCGACCGGGGTGTCGTCCACCTCGCCGTCGGGCCCCCGCACCAGGCCGGTGCGCTCCTCCTTGTCCTCGTCGAGGTCGGCGAGGAGCCCCTTCAGGTCGCAGACGCCGCTGAGGTCGCTGCTGCCCGCCTGCCCCGGGGCGATCTTCAGCCAACGGCCCTTGATCAGCTCGATCGTGGCGTCGATCTGCGCCTCCGGCATCCCCTGGGAGGCCATGGAGACGCGCCAGAAGGCCTCGTCGCCCTTCATGTACGTGAGGTCGTCGACGCGGCGCAGCTCGGCGGTGCCGCCGCCGATCTTCATCACGCCGGTGCACTCGTCGCGGTCGTTGACGGCGAAGTCGATGTCGAGCGGCTCCCCGTCGGCGACGACCCGGCCCGTCATGCGGAGCGAGGTCGCGGACTGGGTGGCGGTGACGGCCCGTTCGGCGATCTCGTCGGGGGTGAGGTTCGCGAAGGGGTCCGGGGAGGGGGCGGGGGCCGGGGCGGCCGCCGGCCACGCGGGGACCGCCGCGGGGGCCGAGGCCGGGGCCTGGGCCGCCGTCGGGGCCGCCGCCCAGGCCGCCGCCGGTGCGGGACCCGCGACGGCGATCACGGCGCAGACGACGGCCGCGGCGCGGAGCTTTCGGTGGGACGCCATGCGAGCCTCCTCGCGGATTCCCCCCACCCCTGTCCACCAGGGTCGCCCCGCGCGCGCGTGCCCGCGACCGGACAGGGGGCGGGACGACCCGGGAGCGTCAGGAGGCGCCGGCGAGCTGCTCCATGTCGACGACCTGGTCGGCCGGGGGCGCGGTGACGGTGACCGGCTTGTCGTAGTCGGAGAAGGTGACCGTGCCGGGCTCCTCGCCGCCGGCCTCCACGACGCGGAGGATGTACGGCTTGGCGGCGTCCTTGGCCACGTAGAAGGTCGTGGTCTCGCCCTTCGTGCCCTTCTTCGTGAGGGTGGCGGCGGGCGTGCCGTCGACGTCGGCGTCGGCGCCGCGGGTCATGCCCTTGCGCGGCGTGTCCTCGTCCATGTCCTTGACGATGGTCTTGAGGTCGCAGAAGGCGTCGGGGCCCTCGCCACCGGCCGGCATCTTCATCCAGCGGCCCTTGAGCAGCGCGGACATGGCGCCGGCCTCCTCCGAGGAGTCGCCCTCCTCGCCGCCGGTGGTGCGCCAGAAGGCGTCGTCGCCCTTCATGTAGCTGGCGCCGTCGGTGCCGATCATCTCGGCCTTGCCGCCCTTGGCGGCCTGCATCGAGCCCTTGCAGGAGCCCTTGCTGTCGACGGAGAAGTCGACCGTCATCTCCTGGCCGTCGGTCTTGCCCTTGCCGTTCATGTGGAAGGCGGTGGCCGCCTTCGTGGTCTCGACGGCCTTGTCGGCGATGGCGTCGGCCGTGAGGCCCGCGAAGGGGTCCGCGGCCTTGTCGTCGCCCTGGGAACAGCCCGTGACACCGGCGACCACGGCCACGCAGACCGTCGCCGCGACCCAGAGCTTCCGATTGGCCTTCATCCGCGTACTCCTCAGCGTTCTTTCACAGCGTGTCTTCACGGCTGTCTTCACAGCTTGTCTTCACAGCGTCCTTATGCGGGACGCCGTGAAGAGTGACGTGCGAAAGCGAACAAAGGATGTACTAAGCGGAACGTGATGATCCGCACATGCTCCGCGTACGCCGTCATTCGACGATCTGGCGGCCCTCCGGCTGGGCGCTGCACGAGGCGCGGAAGGCGCAGTTCGCGCAGTGCTGGCCGGTGGTCGGGGTGAAGCGCTCGTCGAGGACGCGCCCGGCGGCGGTGGCGAGCAGGTCGCCGACCCACTCGCCTTCGAGCGGCTCCTGGGCCTGCACCTTCGGCAGCGCGTCCCCGCCCTCCTTCTTCGGAGCGGCCTGGCGCAGCTGTACGAGTTCGGCGCCGCCCGGCTCCGGCCGGTGCCCGTCGAAGACCTCGTCGAGAGCGCCCTCCCGCACCGCCAGCTGGTAGACGGCCAGCTGCGGGTGGTGGGCGACCTCGTCCCGGGTGGGTGCCGACTTGCCGGTCTTGAAGTCGACGACGTACGCGCGGCCGTGCTCGTCGGTCTCGACGCGGTCCATGGAGCCCCGGATGCGGACCTCGTACTCCCCCGCCTCCAGGGTCACGTCGAAGCCGTGCTCGGAGGCGGCGGGGGTGCGGCCGCCGCGGTCCATGACGTGCCACTGGAGGAAGCGTTCGAGCGCCACCCGCGCGTGGGCCTTCTCCTGGGCCGACTTCCAGGGGGCGTCGAAGGCGAGCGCGTCCCAGACGGAGTCCAGGCGGGCCATGAGGACGTCCAGGTCGGCCGGGGTGCGGCCGGAGGCGACCTCGTCGGCGAGGACGTGCACGACGTTGCCGAAGCCCTGGGCGGCGGTGGCCGGGGCCGCGGCCTTGACCTCGCGGCCCAGGAACCACTGGAGCGAGCAGGTGGTGGCGAGGTTCTCCAGGGCGCTCGGCGAGAGGGAGACCGGCTGGTCGCGGTCGCGCAGCGGCACCGTGCTCCGCGTCGGCTCGAACAGGCCCCACCAGCGGTCCGGGTGCGCGGCGGGCACCAGCGCCTGGCCCTCCTCGTCGGTCAGCGCGGCGAGGGAGGCGAGGCGGTGGGCGGCGGCGTCGCGGAGCGCGGGCGAGGCGTCCGGGTCGACGGTCGTCGCCCGGAGCTCGGCGACCAGGGCGGAGACGGCGAGGGGGCGGCGGGGGCGGCCTGGGACGTCCTTCGGCTCGACGCCGAGCTCGGTGAGGAAACGGGACGGCTGGTCGCCGTCCTCGGCCGGGGCCTTCACCGCGGTGACGACGAGGCGGTCGCGGGCGCGGGTGGCGGCGACGTAGAACAGGCGGCGCTCCTCGGCGAGGAGGGCGCCCGGGGACAGGGGCTCGGCGAGGCCGTCGCGGCCGATGCGGTCGGCTTCGAGGAGGGAGCCGCGTCGGCGCAGGTCGGGCCAGAGGCCCTCCTGGACGCCCGCGACGACCACGAACCGCCATTCCAGGCCCTTGGAACGGTGGGCGGTCATCAGGCGGACGGCGTCCGGGCGGGTGTGGCGGCGGGTGAGGGTGTCCGCGGCGATGTCCTGGGCGTCGAGCTCTTCGAGGAAGTTGAGGACACCGCGGCCGCCGACGCGCTCCTCGGCGCGGGCGGCGGTCTCGAAGAGGGCGCAGACGGCGTCGAGGTCCCGGTCGGCGTTGCGCCCGGCGGGGCCGCCGCGCAGGGCGGCGCGCTCCAGGCGGCCGGGCCAGGGTGTGCCGTTCCAGAGCAGCCAGAGGGCCTCCTCGGCGGTGCCACCGGCGGCGAGGAGCGTACGGGTCTCGCGGAGGAGGTCGCCGAGGCGGCGGGCGCCGCGGGCGTACGAGGGGTCGTGGGCGACGAGCCGCTCGGGCTCGGCGAGGGCCCTCGCCAGCAGGACGTCGGAGGGCGGCGGGACCTTGTTCCCGCCGGCCCGCTCCTCGTCGCGGAGGGCGCGGCCGAGGCGGCGGAGGTCGGCGGGGTCTACGCCGGCGAGGGGCGAGGCGAGCAGTTCGAGCGCGGTCTCGACGCTGAGCCAGGCCGGTGGCGCGGGGGCCTCGGCCGGCCGGGCGGGATCGGCTTCGGCGACCGGGTCCGGCGAAGGCGCTGGCTCGGGCTCGGGCTCGGCCGCGACGAGGTCCGACGAAGACGCGGGGGCGGCCACAACTTGGTCCGGCGAGGGCGCGGGCCCGTCGGCAACCGGGTCCGACGAAGGCGCGGGCGCGTTCGCGGCCGGGGCCGTCGGGTGCGCCGCTCCCTGTTTTGCGACCGCTCGGAGAGCGAGCAGGAGGGGGGCGACGGCCGGTTCGTGGCGGAGGGGGGTGTCCGCGGCGTCCGTTTCCACCGGGACGCCTGCCGAGGTGAGGGCTCGGCGGAGGGAGGGGAGGGAGGAGGAGGCGCGGGTGAGGACGGCCATGTCCTGCCAGGGGACGCCGTCCTCCAGGTGCGCCCGGCGCAGCAGGTCGGCGATGTTCTCGGCCTCGGCCGAGGCCGTGGGGTACGTGTACGCCTCGGCCCGGCCCCCGTCCCGCGCCGCGGCGAGCTCCCGGTGGGCCCGGACCTTGTCGGAGGGGAGCCGGGTCAGCGGCATCCGCTGGGTGAGGAGGCGGGTCGCCCCGAGGAGCTCCGCGCCCGCACGGCGCGAGGTGCGGAGGACCTGGACGCCGCCGCCTCCGAAGGCGGCCGGGAAGTCGAGGATGCCGTTCACGTCGGCGCCCCGGAAGGCGTAGATGGACTGGTCCGGGTCGCCGAAGGCGACGACCGTGGTCCCGCCCGCCGCCCGGCCACCGCCCCTCACGGACGCCCTTCGGGCGGCCCCTGTCGAACCGCCGGTGAGGGCGTGCAGGAGCCGGACCTGTGCCGGGTCGGTGTCCTGGTACTCGTCGACGTACACCGCGTCGTACGCGGGCAGCGTGACGCTCCCGGCGAGCAGGACGGCCCGGTGGACGAGCTCCGTGTAGTCGAGGACGCCCTGGAGGTCGAGGACGTCGAGGTACTCGGCGAGGAAGCCGGCCGCCGCCTTCCAGTCCGGGCGCCCGACCCGCTCGGCGAAGCGGGCGAGCGCGTCCGGGCCGAGGCCCAGCTCGCGGGAGCGCGCGAGGACCGCCCGGACCTCGTCGGCGAAGCCGCGGGTGGTGAGGCAGGCGCGGAGTTCGTCGGGCCAGCCGACGCTCCCGAGGCCCGCCTTCTCCAGGTCGATCTGGCCGGCGAGCAGCTCGCGCACGGCGAGGTCCTGCTCGGGTCCGGAGAGCAGCCGCAGCGGTTCGGCGAAGAGCTCGGCGTCCTGGTGGGCGCGGATGAGGGCGTAACAGTACGAGTGGAAGGTCGTCGCCTGCGGCGGGCGGCGGCCGCCGAGCCGGGTGGCCATGCGGTCGCGGAGCTCGACGGCGGCCTTGCGGCTGAAGGTGAGGACGAGAAGGCGCTCGGGGTCGGCGCCCCGCTCCATCCGGGCGGCGACCGACTCGACGAGGGTCGTCGTCTTTCCCGTGCCCGGTCCGGCGAGGACGAGAAGCGGGCCTCGGGTGTGGTCAACCACTTCCCGCTGGGCTGCGTCCAGCTGGGGGGGAACCAGTGGGGCCGGCGCGGTGCGCACCAGCCGGTACGCGCCTGGGGTCCGCTGCCGGCCCGGACCCGGGTACGGCTGTCCCTGGTGCGGCGTGTGCCGGGTGGTGGAGGAGGAGCTCACGTGGTTCGCCGGTCCTGGGGGATGGAGTGGTGCGGGTGAGGCGCCCGTGTGCGGCGGCCGTCGCCGCGGAAGACGCGAACGTCGACGTTACGCGAAACGGACCGCCGCCGAGCCGTACTCCGGGCCGTGCTCCGCGCCGGATCCGGCGCCGTACCCCGTACCGCTTCGGCTCCCGGACACCCCCTCGGACCTCAGGTGTGACTTCCGTCCCAGCGCGCCCGCCGCATGTCGATCCTCGGGACGTGTCCCTCCGCCGCCGGGCCCGCCTCACGCAGCGGCGTGCCCTCCTCGCGGTAGTGGCCGAGGGCCCTCAGCTCGTGCCCGGGGAGCAGCGTCCCGTCCGCGCGGACCACGCGCCACCACGGCGCCGTCCCGCCGTACAGGGCCATGACGCGGCCCACTTGGCGCGGCCCGCCCTCGCCCAGCCATTCGGCCACGTCGCCATAGGTCATCACCCGGCCGGGCGGGATCCCGTCGGCGACGTCGAGCACCCGCTCCGCGTACTCGGGCAGTTCTCCGGTCTCCCCCACGGGTTCCTCCACGCTCATCCGCCTCATCCTGCCTCACCCCACCGACATGGCCCTGATGCCTCCGCGCGGCGGCTCTTCATGCCACCATCGTCCGGGCGGTGACTGGTGATACGAGATCAAGAGCGACACATACAAGAACAAGAACGAGAACAAACACGGGACCACGAGCAAGCACAAGACCGACAGCGACAGCCGGAACGACACCACGCGCATGCAGAGACGGACACGATGATGGGGCAGGACACCCACCCTCCCGAGGAGGGCGAGTCCGGCGCGCCCGAGCGGGTCTCGGGGGACGAACCCCTGCTCGCCGCCCGCGTCCACCGGCCCTCCGACCTGATGCGGCTGCTCGCCGGTCTCCTCGCCATCGCCCTCGTCATCGCCATCGCCGCTTTCGCGCACGCCACGACGTCGGGCCTCGAGGAGGACATCAACAAGGGGGCCGTCGGCGCACCCGACGTCTTCGTCAAGATCGCCGGTCTCGTCTCCTCCATCGCCGTCCTGCTGGTCCCGGTCGCCTTCGCCATCGAACGGCTGATCAAACGGGACGGGCTGCGCATCGCCGACGGCGTCCTCGCCGCCGTCCTCGCGCACGGCGTCACGCTCGCCGTCGACCTCTGGGTCGCCCAGGCGGCGCCCGGCACGATCCAGGACGCGCTGACGCAGCCGCAGTCCGGCGGCGGGCTCACCGACCCGGTGCACAACTACCTCGCCCCGGTCATCGCGTACATGACGGCCGTCGGCATGGCCCGCAGACCCCGCTGGCGGGTGTCGCTCTGGGCGGTGCTGCTGCTCGACGCGTTCACGATGCTGGTGGCCGGCTACACCACGGCGCTCTCGATCATCCTGACCGTGCTCATCGGCTGGACCGTGGCCTACGGCACGCTGTACGCGGTCGGCTCCCCGAACGTCCGGCCCACCGGCCAGACGCTCCTCGCCGGCCTGCGCCGGGTCGGCTTCCGCCCCGTGACCGCGCTGCGCGCCGAGGGCGTGCCGGACGCGTCGGACATCGGCGACCGGGGCCGCCGGTACATCGTGACCCTGGAGGAGGGGGCTCCGCTCGACGTCACCGTCGTCGACCGCGAGCAGCAGGCACACGGCTTCTTCTACCGGATGTGGCGCCGGATCACGCTGCGGACGATCACCACCCGCCGCTCGATCGTCTCGCTGCGCCAGGCCCTGGAGCAGGAGGCGCTCCTCGCCTACGCGGCGATCGCCGCCGGGGCGAACGCACCGAAGCTGATCGCCACCTCGGAGCTCGGTCCCGACGCCGTGATGCTCGTGTACGAGCACATCGGCGGCCGGAGCCTGGACTCGCTCGACGACAAGGAGATCACCGACGAGCTGGTCCGCGGCGCCTGGCGGCAGGTGCGGGCGCTCCAGTCGCGCCGGATCGCCCACCGCAGGCTCGCGGGCGACGCGATTCTGGTGGATCGTTCCGGCAGGGTGTTCCTGACCGACCTGCGGGGCGGCGAGATCGCGGCCGGGGACCTGATCCTGCGGATGGACATCGCGCAGCTGCTCACCACCCTCGGCCTGCGGGTCGGGGCGGAGCGGGCGGTCGCGGCGGCCGTGGAGATCCTCGGCCCGGACAGCGTCGCCGACTGCCTGCCGCTGCTCCAGCCGATCGCCCTGAGCCGCTCCACGCGCGCGACGCTGCGGAGGCTGGCCCGGGAGCGGTCGCAGCGCGAGCGCGAGGCCGTACTCGCGGCCTCCGAGGCGGCCAAGCACGAGCGGGAGCTGGCGAAGGCCGAGGCCGCGGCGGACAGGACGGCGGACACGACCGTCGTGCGGTCCGAGACGAAGGCCGAGAAGAAGGCCGAGCGGAAGGCCGAGAAGAAGGCGCTCGACACGGCGCTCGACGAGGCCCGCGACGAGGACCTGCTGGCCCAGATCCGGCAGCAGGTGCTGCTGATCCGCCCGCAGGCGCCGGTGGAGCCGGTCCGTCTGGAGCGGATCAAGCCGCGGACCCTGATCAGCATGATCGCGGGCGCGGTCGCCGCGTACTTCCTCCTGTCGCAGATCGCCAGTACGCCGCTGTCGACGGTCAGCGAGGCGGACTGGCGGTGGGTGGCGGCGGCGGTCCTGTTCTCCGCCGTCAGCTACCTGGCGGCGGCGATGAGCCTCCTGGGCTTCGTCCCGGAGCGCGTCGGGTTCTGGCGGACGGTGGTGGCGCAGGTCGCCGGTTCGTTCGTGAAGATCGTCGCGCCCGCGGCGGTCGGCGGCGTCGCCCTGAACACCCGCTTCCTCCAGCGCTCCGGTGTACGGCCGGGGCTCGCGGTGGCGAGCGTCGGCGCCTCGCAGCTCTTCGGGCTCGGGGCGCACATCCTGCTCCTGCTCCTCTTCGGCTATCTGACGGGGACGGAGAAGACGCAGTCGTTCAGCCCGTCGAGGACGGTCATCGCCGGACTGCTGACGGTCGCGGTGATCGTCCTGGTGGTGACCGCCATCCCGTTCATGCGCAAGTTCGTGTCGACGCGGCTGCGGTCGCTCTTCGCCGGTGTGGTGCCGCGCATGCTGGACGTGCTCCAGCGGCCGATGAAGCTGCTGACCGGCATCAGCGGGATGCTGCTCCTGACCGGCGCGTTCGTGTTCTGCCTGGACGCGTCGATCCGGGCCTTCGGCCACGGCAACTACACCGTCAGCTACGCGAGCGTGGCCGTCGTCTTCCTCGCGGGCAACGCGCTCGGTTCGGCGGCGCCGACCCCGGGCGGTGTCGGCGCGGTCGAGGGCGCGCTCATCGCCGGTCTGCTCGCCGTCGGTCTCCCCATCGAGGTCGCCACCCCGGCGGTGCTGCTGTACCGCCTGCTGACCCTGTGGCTCCCGGTGCTGCCCGGCTGGATCTGCTTCAACTGGCTGACGAAACGCGGAGCGCTGTAGTCGGGGTCCGCGAGGCGTGCCGCAGCCACGGCCGCAGCGCGGCCTGCGGCACAGAGGTGCGCCACCCGTCCGGACCTCCGCCCCGCGCGGAGGTCCGGACCGCGGCCCACGATGGGCCTATGCCGATCTCCGCCGCCCAGCGCGCCGCCCTGATCACCGCCACGACCGTGCTGCTCGCCGCCGGGTGCTCGGACGGCGCGGACGACACGGCCGCGGCGACGAAGCCGTCCGGCTCGGCCGGACTCTCGGCGCTGACGGAGCAGAAACTGGTCTGGGCCCCCTGCACGGCGCCGTCCGCCGCCGAGGGCGGCGGGCCCGCGCCCTCGCCGCTCCCCGGCGGCACCCCCTGGGAGTGCTCCTTCCTCCAGGCGCCGCTGGACTGGGCGAAGCCGGAGGGCGAGACCATCGAGCTGGCCCTCATCCGGGCCAAGGCCCGCGACAGCGACAACCGCATCGGCTCGCTCCTCTTCAACTTCGGCGGGCCGGGCGGCTCCGGCATCACCGGCCTGCCGGGCTTCGCCAACGAGTACGAGTCGCTCCGCTCCCGCTACGACCTCGTCTCCTTCGACCCGCGCGGGGTGGGCCGCAGCGATCCCGTCGAGTGCGCCACCGACAAGGAGCTCGACGCGTACTACGCCCTGGACTTCACGCCCGACGACGCGGCCGAGGAGCGGACCCTGTCGGACGCGCAGAAGAAGTACGCGGCCGGGTGCGAGCAGGACGCGGGGGCGGCCCTCCCCCACGTCGGCACCGAGAACGCCGCCCGGGACATGGACCTGATGCGCCAGGTCCTGGGCGACGACAAACTCCACTACTTCGGCATCTCGTACGGCACGGAACTCGGCGGCGTCTACGCCCACCTCTTCCCGGAGAACGTCGGCCGGGCCGTCCTGGACGCCGTCGTCGACCCCGACGCGGGCGTCGAGGAAGGCGCCCTCGGCCAGGCGAAGGGCTTCCAGCTCGCCCTCGACAACTTCGCCCAGGACTGCGTGGACCGCGGCGACGAGTGCACCCTGCCCGGTACGAGCGTCGCCGAGGTCGAATCCTTCGTCACCGACCTCCTGGCCTCGCTCGACAAGAAGCCGATCCCGGGCATCGGCTCCCGCGAGCTGACGCAGACGCAGGCCACCAACGGCATCGCGCAGGCCCTGTACTCCAAGGAGTACTGGCCCTATCTGGAACAGGGCCTCGAAGCGGCCGACGGCGGCGACGGCGCCCTGCTGCTCTCGCTCTCCGACTCTATGAACGGACGCAGCCAAACCGGCAGCTACAGCAACATCCAGGCCGCGAACGCCGCCATCAACTGCGTCGACTTCAAGGAGCGCTACACCCTCGGCCAGGCCAAGGAGCGGCTCGGCGAGTTCCGCGAGGCCTCCCCCGTCTTCGGCGACTTCATGGGCTGGGCGCTGGCGAGCTGCTCGCAGTGGCCGGTACCGGGCACCTGGGAGAACCCGGACGTCTCCGCGCCCGGCTCGGCCCCGGTCCTGGTCGTCGGCACGACCGGCGACCCGGCCACACCGTACGAGGGCACGCGCGCGATGGTGAACGCGCTCGGCAAGGGCGTCGGCGTCGAGGTGACCTACGAGGGCGAGGGCCACGGCGCCTACAACAGCGGCAACGCGTGCGTGAAGAAGACCGTGGACGCGTACCTCCTGGACGGCAAGCTGCCGGCCTCCGGGACCGTCTGCAAGTGACGCCCCCCTAGGATGGCCGCCTTGCCGGGATCCTGGGGGAACGCATGTCCATACGTGTACGCATGACGGTGCTCGCCGTGACCGGGCTGCTCGTCGCGGGCTGTACGAGCGGCGGGAACGAGGGGGCCACGGCAGCGGCCCCGTCCGCCACCACCACCCCGCCGGCGACCACCGACGCCAAGCCCTCGGAGCCCGCCGCCGTCCCGCCGCTCCCCGCCGCCCTCACCGGCCAGCGCCCCGACTGGAAGCGCTGCGAGGCCCCGGAGAGCGGGCAGCGGCCCGGTCCGGAGTGGCGCTGCGCGACGGTGAAGGTGCCGCTCGACCACGCGAAGCCCGAGGGCGCCACGACCCCGGTCGCGCTGATCCGCAAGGAGGCCACCGACAAGGGCGGCCGGATCGGCTCGCTCCTCTTCAACTTCGGCGGCCCCGGCGCCTCGGGCGTCGACATCCTGCCTCAGGCGGCCACCGAGTACGCGAAGCTGGGCGAGCGCTACGACCTGGTCGGCTTCGACCCCCGCGGTGTGGGCGGCAGCGCCGGCGTGGTCTGCCGGGACGACGCCGAGCAGGCCGCCGCCGAGGCCTCGGTGGACCTCACCCCGGACACGGCCGCCGAGGAGGCCGCGTACCTCAAGGACAACACCGCCTTCGGCGCCGGCTGCGCCCGCCGCTCGGCCACGGTCCTCCCGCACACCACGACCACCGCCACCGCCCGCGACCTGGACCTGGTCCGGCAGGTCCTCGGGGACGACAAGCTCCACTACTTCGGCATGTCGTACGGGACGCAGCTCGGCGGCACGTACGCCCACCTCTTCCCCTCGCGCGTGGGACGGCTCGTCCTCGACGCGGTCGTCGACCCGACCGCCGACACCGCCGGGCACGCCCGCCACCAGACGATCGGCTTCCAGCGGGCGCTGGACAACTACCTGAAGAGCACCGGCGAGGACCCGAAGGCCGGGACGCGGCGGATCGCGCGCCTCCTGAAGAAGCTGGACCGCGAGCCGCTGGCCGTCGGCGACCGCCGGCTGACCGAGGGCCTCGCGCTCACGGGCATCGCGGTCACGCTGTACGGGCAGTCCAACTGGCCCCTGCTCACCCAGGCCCTGGCCGAGGCCGAGCGGGGCAGGGGCGGCGCCCTGCTCGAACTCGCCGACTACTACAACGACCGGGACGCGAAGGGCCACTACGCGACCCAGTCGCACTCCCAGCGGGCGATCTCCTGCGCCGACTCCAGCGAGCGCCCGACCGCCGCGGAGGCGAAGGCGCTGATCCCGGAGTTCCGCGGGCTGTCCCCCGTCTTCGGGGCGTTCCTCGCCTGGGACACGGCCGGCTGGTGCGCGAACTGGCCGGTGAAGGGCGAGCGGTCGACGCCGGAGGCGAGCGCGCCGGGCGCGGCCCCGATCCTGGTCGTCGGCACGACCGGCGACCCGGCGACCCCGTACGAGGGCGCGGAGAAGATGGCGAAGGAGCTGGGGGACGGCGTCGGCATCCTCGTCACGAACAAGGGCGAGGGTCACGGTGCCTACGGCACGTCGCCGTGCGTGACGAAGAAGGTCGACGCGTACTTCCTGAAGGGCACGGTCCCGGCGTACGGCACGACCTGCTCGTGAACGCGGAGAAGGGCCCGGTCCTCGTGACGAGGACCGGGCCCTTCTCCGTGTGACCGTGCGGCCTAGTAGACCGGCTTCTCGGGCTCGATCTGGTGTACCCAGCCGATCACGCCGCCGCCGACGTGCACGGCGTCGGCGAAGCCCGCGGCCTTGAGCACCGCGAGGACTTCCGCACTGCGGACACCCGTCTTGCAGTGCAGGACGATGCGCTTGTCCTGCGGGAGGTCCTGGAGGGCGGTGCCCATCAGGAACTCGCCCTTCGGGATCAGGCGGGCGCCGGGGATCGAGACGATCTCGTACTCGTTGACCTCGCGCACATCGATGATGTCGATGTTCTCGCCCTCGTCGATCCACTCCTTGAGCTGCTTGGGAGTGATCGTCGAGCCGAGCGCCGCCTCCTGGGCCTCCTCGGACACGACGCCGCAGAAGGCCTCGTAGTCGATGAGCTCGGTGACGGTGGGGTTCTCGCCGCAGACCGCGCAGCCGGGGTCCTTGCGGACCTTGACCTGGCGGTACTGCATCTCCAGGGCGTCGTAGATCATCAGGCGGCCGACCAGCGGGTCGCCCACGCCGGCGAGCACCTTGATGGCCTCGGTGACCTGGATGGAGCCGATGGACGCGCAGAGCACGCCCAGGACACCGCCCTCGGCGCAGGACGGGACCATGCCCGGCGGCGGGGGCTCCGGGTAGAGGCAGCGGTAGCAGGGGCCGTACTCGGACCAGAAGACCGAGGCCTGGCCGTCGAAGCGGTAGATCGAACCCCAGACGTACGGCTTGTTCAGCAGCACGCAGGCGTCGTTCACCAGGTAGCGCGTGGCGAAGTTGTCGGTGCCGTCGACGATCAGGTCGTACTGGCTGAAGATGTCCATCACGTTGTCGGCTTCGAGCCGCTCCTCGTGAAGGATCACGTTCACGTACGGGTTGATGCCGAGCACGCTGTCGCGCGCCGACGCGGCCTTCGAGCGGCCGATGTCGGCCTGGCTGTGGATGATCTGGCGCTGGAGGTTCGACTCGTCGACCTCGTCGAACTCCACGATGCCGAGCGTGCCCACGCCGGCGGCGGCCAGGTACATCAGCGCCGGCGAGCCGAGACCGCCGGCGCCGACACACAGCACCTTGGCGTTCTTCAGCCGCTTCTGCCCGTCCATCCCGACGTCCGGGATGATCAGGTGGCGGGAGTACCTGCGGACCTCGTCTACGGTGAGCTCGGCAGCCGGCTCGACCAGGGGTGGCAGCGACACGGGGACTCCGGTTGTCGGTATGTCAGTACGGTTGTTCTCCCCGTAACACTGCCACGCCCCTCCTCATTCCGAGACACCCGGTCCGATCCGCGAGACGATTTCGTCCCAGTAGCCGGGCAGCGAGTGAAATGCAGCGCTTTGTCCCTGACCCCCCGCGCGGTCGGTGAAGAAGATCGTCCCGGCCCCCTGCCAGCGGGCGACCCGCAGCGCCTCGTCGAGGTGCGTGCGCGGGACCCCGTGGACGAGGTGGACGAACTTCGCCTCCGGGTAGTCGGCGGTCCACTCCGCCACCTGCGACCAGCGGTAGTCCACCCACGAGCCGGAGAAGGTGACCAGCTGGTCGGCGGTCTCCGCGTACCCCGGGTGGGGGTGCGTGCCATGCCCGAGGACGAGGTGCGCCTCGCCGCCGAGGACGGCCTCCAGGGTGGCCGTGAGCCGCCGCGTCCCGGGCAGGTCGGCCCGGTCCGAGGGGGCGCGGTCCAGGTAGAAGCCGTCCACCTTGTACCAGTCGAGGAAGCGGTGGGCGTCCGAGACCAGCTCCCCGAAGGGCCGGGATCCGTGGGCGAGGTCCAGATGCCCGAGGACTCGGACCCCGGCGTTACGGAGCTTCCCGGCGGCCTCCAGACAGTGCGGGTCGGGGCGGCTGCCCGGGCCGTCCGCGACATTGAGCACGGCCCAGTGCAGCGGCGTCCCGGGGCGGGTCAGCTCGGCCCACTCGACCGGGGCGAGCAGCGGGTGGGCGTAGCCGGGGACGCCCACGCCGAGGGCCTGGACCGCCCCCGTGGCCGTGGTCGTCGTCAGATGCGACACGCCGCCTCCATCCAGATGTCGGCGAGCGACTCCTCCAGGTTGATCCGCGGCCGCCAGCCGAGCCGGTCGCGGGCGGTCCTGACGTCGGCCTGCTGCCAGGGGCCGCAGCCGTCGGGGTACGGGTAGGGGGCGGCGGCCAGCTGGTCGGCGATGGTCCCCTCGGAGCGGGGGGCGCCGATCATCGGGCGCTGCTGCATGCCGTGCGGGGCGTCCAGCTCGTGCAGGTTGCCGGTGTAGCCGGCGACCCGGGCGAGGACGGCGGCGGCGTCCCGGAGCCGGACCGCGCGGCCGGTGCCGATGTTGACGACGCCCTGGGCGGCGGAGAGCGAGGCCGCGTGGACGGCCCTGGCCACGTCCCGTACGTCGACGAAGTCCCGCTGCACGCCGAGTCCGCTGAGCTTGAGCTCGCCGTCCCCGGCCTGCATCGCGCGGCGCATCGCCTCGGCGAGGCGGCCGAGCGGGGAGCCGGCGGGCGTGCCGGGGCCGACGGGCGAGAAGACCCGCAGGACGACGGCGTCGAGGCCCGAGCCGAGGACGAGTTCGGTCGCGGCCAGCTTCGAGACTCCGTACGGCCCGCCGGGGCGGGGTACGGCGTCCTCGGCCGTGGAGGAGCCGGGCTGGCTCGGCCCGTACTCCGAGGCGCAGCCGACCTGGACGAGCCGGGCGCCGCAGCCGCTGCGGCGCAGGGCCTCGCAGACGGTGGCGACGGCGATGGTGTTGTGCCGGGTCAGCTCGCGGGCGCCGCCGCGGGTGGCGCCCGCGCAGTTGACGACGACCCCGGGGTGGACCGCGTCGAGGAAGCGGGTCAGCGCGCCGGGGCTGCCCGATGCGAGGTCGAAACGCACGTCGGCGTCGTCGCCCCGGCCGAGGGCGGTGAGGTGGACGGCCGGGTCGGCGAGCAGCCGGTCGGCGACGAAGCGGCCGATGAAGCCGTTGGCTCCGAGCAGTAGCACCCTCATCGTGCGGCCCCTACGTGCCGACCGGCCGGTCCTTGGGATTGAGGGGTCATGGTCTTCGGTCTCCTTGCGGGGTGATGAGAGAGGTGACGGGGCACGCCCGCGGCGTCGGCTCCGCGGGAGGGCGGGGGATTCACGAGGTGGTGGCGTGGGCCGAGGCCCGGGCGAGGGCGCCGGTCGCGTGGGCCAGCAGGCCGAGCGCGGCGGCGCCGCAGACGAGGGTGGGTACGGCCCCGGGTCCCGCGGCGTCGACGAGGGAGCGCACGGGGGCGGCGAGCGCGTCGAAGCCGGGGGCGGGGATGCGGGCGGCGAGGACGCTCGCGAGGGCGAGGGCCTCGGCGGCGCAGGCGGCGGCGAGCGCGGCGGTGGCCGTCTCGGGGAAGCCGTGGACGGTGAGGAGCCGGGCCAGCAGCAGGAGCGCGCCGAGGGCGAGGGCCCCCGGGCTGAATCCGGTGAGGGCCAGGAGGACGGTGAGGGCGAGGAGCTGGAGCGTCACGGTGCCGAGGAGCAGGGGGCGGGCCCCGGCGGCGAAGTCCGCGAGTCCCCTGCTGTCGGCGATCCGGCGGCGGGCCCGGCTCGCGAAGAGGTGGGCGCCCCAGGCGGCGGGGGCGACGGCGAGGGCGAGGGCGAGGAGGGGGCCGGGGGCGAGGGCCCAGGGCCCGTCGGGGCCGCCCGTGAGGACCTGCGCCAGGAGGCCGTCGCCGGCGACCGCGTAGGCGAGGAGCCAGAGGGTCCAGAGGCGGGCGGCGGGCACGGTCCGGCCGCCGGGGGCGCGGAGCGGTCCGCGCCGGACGGCGAGGAGGAGCGCCCCGGTGAGCGCGAGGGCTCCGGCGGCGCCGACGGCGAGGCGTACGGAGCCGTGGGTGAGGGTGAGTCCGAGCCCGGCGAGCGCGGCGGCGGCGCCGGGCGCGAGGGCGGCGAGCAGCCAGGGGGCGCGGATCCGCTCGGCCGGTGCCGGGGCCGGGGGCGTGCCGGCGCCGCGGGGCACGCGTACGTACAGCTCCTCGGCGAGCGCGAAGACGTCGCGGTGCCGGAAGCGGGCGGCGGTCCGGTCGGTGAACCCCTGAGCTTCGAGCCCGGCGGCGATCTCCAGCGGGTCGACGGCGCGCTCGCACAGCTCCCGGTGCCGGTGCATGAGCACCTTGACGGGGTCGGCGTTGCCGCGGCGCGGGCGGGGGGTGGAGGCCGAGGGAGCGGGCGCCGGCGCACCCGGCCCCTCGGCCGTCGTGAGGGCCGCGGCCGGCACGGGGGCCACGGCGCCGTGCCCGGCCGCCGCCGTGGTCGGCTCCTCCGCCGTGGCGGTCCCCTCCGCGGCCGTCGCCCTCCAGGCGAGACCGGGCTCGGGGGCGTCGGGGCGGTCGGCGTCTCCGTGGGCGGGGGGTTCGGCGTCTCCGTGCGCGGGCGATTCGGCGTCTCCGTGCGCGGGCGGGTCGGCGTCCTCGTACACGGGTGATTCGGCGTCTCCGTGCGCGGGCGGGTCGACGTCCTCGTACGCGGGCGGGTCGACGTCCTCGTACACCGGCAGGTCGGCCGCCGGCGGTTCCGACGTCGGGGTCTCGGGGGCGGACGGGGCTATCCCGGGCGGTGCGGCGCCCAGGGCGTCCGCCGGGTCGTCGGCGGCGCGGAGGTCGAGGGCGCCGGCGTCGGCCGGGGTCAGGGCCGGGGTGCCGAGGAGGGCTTCGGAGCGGGCGTCCCAGGCTCCGGGGCTCGTGGGGGCGGCGGGGCCGCGCATGGGGGTGCCTCCTTCAGGCATCGGGGGCTCCTGTGCCCGCGGTCACGGCCTGGTGCGTCCAGCTGCCCGGCACGTGGGCCTCGGCCGGGTGGGCGAAGAGCACGCCGTCCCCGGGGCGGTGGCGCACCGGCGCGTGGGAGAGAAGCTCCAGGTAGATGCCGCGGAAAGCGGCGAGGTTCTGGTCGACGGTGAAGAGTTCGAGCGCGCGGGCGCGGGCGGCGGCGCCCAGCCGGTAGCGGCGCTCGGGCTCGCGGAGCAGCGCGAGGCACGCGTCGGCGAGGGCCCGCGGGTTGCGCGGGGGGACGACGAGGCCGGTGCCGCCGATGACCTCGACGACCGCGCCGACGTCGGTCGAGACGGTGGCGCGGGCGCAGAACATCGCCTCGACGAGGCTCGTCGGGAAGCCCTCGACGACGCTGGAGAGGACGACGACCGCGGCGGAGGCGTAGGTGTCCTCCAGGGTGGGCGCCTCGGGCCCGCCGAGCTCCTCGAAGGTGACGGGGTTCTCCCCGACGGCGTGGGCCCCCGCGGCCTCGTCGGGGAAGAGCTGTGCCGCGAAGCCCTTGCAGTGCGTGAGGTACGCGTCGGCGCAGGGCTCGCCGGTCGGGACGGCGACGATCCGCAGCCTGACGTCGGGCTGCCGGGCCCGGATCTCGGCGAAGGCGTGGAGCAGGGCGACGAGGTCCTTGGCGGGTTCGACGCGGCCGACCCAGACGAGGGTGGCCGGGTCGCCGCTCTCCTCGTCCTCGCCGACCTCGGCGAAGCGGTCGGCGGCGAGGCCGGGGTGGACGGTCCGGATCCGGTCGCGGTCGGCGCCGCACTTCTCCTGCCAGCGGCGGGCGTGGGCGTTGCCGGGGGTGAGGAGCGCGGCCTGGCCGTAGGTCTCGGCGGCGAGCCGGCCGTGGAGGGCGGCGAGGAGGGCGCGCAGGGGGGCGGAGCGGTCGGCGACGGCCGGCGAGAGGTAGTGGGCGCGGAGCTGGACGCCGTACTCGGTGACGAGGAGCGGGGTGCCGAAGAAGCGTTTGGCCAGGAGGCCGGGGAGGGCGGTCGTGCCGCCGGCGGTGGCGTGGCAGAGGTCGACGGCGCCGAGCGCCTCGTCCTCGTACCAGTCGAGGGAGAGCGGGCGGAGTGCGCGCTCGAGCCGGTCGGCGAAGGCGAGGTGGTCGGGGAGGCCGGCCGCGGCGGCGGTCCGGCGGGCGCCGGGGGCGCGGCAGGCGGCTTCGAGGGCACGGACGGCGTCGTCGGAGCGGAGCGCGCCGGGCAGTCCGCCGCGTTCGCGGGCGAGGTCGGCGAGGGCGTAGAGCCCGGTGGCGAAGGAGGTCTCGTCGTGTTCGGCGCAGAGTCCGGTGGCGAGGGCGTGGAAGGCCTCGGTGAAGCGGCGGCGCTCGCGCCGGCCGTAGGCGCGGCGGGAGGCGCGGTTCTCGCCGAAGGCGGCGCGCTCGATGGTGCTCTTCGGTGCGTGGTCCTCGGGCCCGGTGCCGGGGCCGGTCACGTCTCCCGTGCGGACGGAGCGGACGGTCCGGGCGTTCGGGGGGAGGGGCAGGGTGAGGCCGGTGGGGCCGAGGGCGTAGAGGTCGAACTGGTGCTGTCCGAGCCCGTGTACGAGCCGTTCGCACCAGAGTCCGGCCTCACCGGCGGCGTACGGGTAGCCACCCTCCGTGAGCAGTCCGATCCGCACGAGTACACCCCCGATCTCCCTTGACGGCGGTCCCCGTTGGTCCGGCGACTCGCAGCGGGAAGAACGTAAGCGGAGATACCGGTGGTGCGACGGACGGTTGTCCGTCGCACCACTGGAAGGGGTGAATGCACGTAACTTTCCCACCCCGGTCGCGTTCTGTCGCGGTACGCGCCGGGATGGTTACGGAGTGTCAGGCGGCGGCCAGTTCCTGGCGGCGCCCGCGCCGCTCGGCCGCGTGGGCCGGATCGACGGACGGGACGGCGGCGAGGAGCCGGCGCGTGTACGGATCCTGGGGCGCGCCGTACACCTCCCGGACCGTGCCCTGCTCGACGATCCGGCCTCCGCGCATGACGGCGACGCGGTCGCTGACCTGCCGGACGACGGCGAGGTCGTGGGCGATGAAGACGAGCCCGAGGCCGAGTTCGGCCTGGAGTTCGGCGAGCAGCGCGGTCACCTGGGCCTGGGTGGTGACGTCGAGCGCGGAGACGGGTTCGTCGCAGACGATCACCCGGGGCTCGGCGGCGAGGGCGCGGGCGATGCCGACGCGCTGGCGCTGGCCGCCGCTGAACTCGTGCGGGTAGGCCTCGTACCGGTCGGGTTCGAGCCCCACCCGGTCGAGCAGCTCCCGCACCCGGGAGCGGATCCGGGTCTCGTCGCGCTCCCCCGCCGCGCGCAGCGGGTCGGCGATCGACTCGCCGACGGAGCGGCGCGGGTTGAGGGAGGCGACGGGGTCCTGGAAGACCATCTGGAGTTCGCGGCGGTACGGGCGCAGTTCCCGCTCCGACAGGGCGCCGATCTCCGCACCCCCGTAACGGAGTCGGCCGCCCGTCGGGTCGAGGAGCCGCACGAGCATGCGGCCGAGGGTGGTCTTGCCGCTGCCGGACTCCCCGACGACGCCCAGGGTTTCGCCGGCGTGGACGGTGAGGGAGACGCCGTCGACGGCGGTCACGGCACGCTTGCCGCGCCCGAACTCCCGCCGCAGGCCGACCGCTTCGAGGAGCGGCTCGCCGGCGGGCGCGGCGGTGGCGGGCCGCACGGGCCCGTCGAGCCGGGGCACGGCGGTGAGCAGCCTGCGCGTGTACGGCTCCGAGGGTGCGCCCAACACCCCGCTCACGGGCCCGCGTTCGACCTCGCGGCCGCCGCGCATGACGAGCACGTCGTCGACGCTCTCGGCGGCGACGCCGACGTCGTGGGTGACGAGGAGCAGCGCTGTGCCCGTCTCGCGCCGGAGCTCGTGGAGCAGGTCGAGGATCTGGGCCTGCACGGTCACGTCGAGGGCGGTGGTCGGTTCGTCGGCGACGATGAGCCGGGGTTCGCAGGCGAGGGCCATGGCGAGGAGGGTGCGCTGGCGCATGCCGCCGCTGAACTCGTGCGGGCGGGAGCGGGAGCGGCGGGCCGCGTCGGGGATGCCGACCCGGTCGAGGACCTCCACGGCGCGGGCGCGGGCGTCCCGGCGGGAGCCTCCGGCGTGGATCCGGTACACCTCGGCGATCTGGTCGCCGACGGCGTAGTAGGGGTCGAGGGCGGACAGCGGGTCCTGGAAGACCATCGCGGCGACCCCGCCGCGCAGGCGCCGCAGTTCGGCGGGGTCCGCGTCGGCGACGTCGATGCCGCCGACGCGGACGGTGCCGGTGACGCGCGCGCCCGTCCCCCGGTGGAGGCCGAGGAGGGCGCCGGCGACGGTGGACTTGCCGCTGCCGGACTCGCCGACGAGGGCGAGGGCGCGGCCTTCGCCGAGGGTGAAGGAGAGGCCGTCCACGGCCCGTACGGGGTCGCCCTCGCGGTCGAACTCGACGGTGAGGTCCCGGACTTCCACCAGGGGGCCTGTGCTCTGCGGGGTCACGTCAGGACCACCCTTCGGTCGGCGGCGGCGTACAGGAGGTCGGCGACGACGCCGGCGAGGACGACGGCCACGCCCATCACCATGACCACGCCCACCACCACGGGCAGGTCGATCGAGCGCACCCCTTCGAGGAGGGTCTTGCCGAGGCCGGGGATGCCGAAGAGGGACTCGGTGAGCACCGCCCCGCCGAACATGTAGCCGAGGTCGACGGCGCTGATCGCGATGACGGGCGGGACGGCGCCGCGCAGCGCGTGGCGGGTGACGACGGCCCGCTCCCCCACGCCGTAGGCGCGGAAGGTGCGGATGTGGTCCTCCGCGAGCGTCTCCAGGGTCGAACTCCTGGTGAGACGGGCGTATTTGGCGGATTCGAAGAAGCCGAGGGTAAGCCAGGGCAGCAGCATGTTCCAGGCCCACTGCTCGGGGTCCTCGCCGAGGGGGACGTAGCTCGGGAAGGGCAGCCACTGGAGGTAGGCGCAGACGACCATGAGGAGCAGCAGCCCGAGGATGAAGACGGGTGTGCCGGTCGCGGCGAGGGTGAGGACCGTGAGGATCCGCTCGGTCGGGCCGCCCCGGCGCAGCGCCGAGAGCAGTCCGGTGCCCACGCCGATGACGAGCCAGACGACGAGCGCGCCGAGGGCGAGCGAGGCGGTGGCCGGGAGCCGCTCCATGATGAGCCGGGTGACCTGCTGGTCGTTCTGGTAGGAGAGTCCGAGGCAGGGCGCGTCGCAGTGCACGACGGAGGTGCCCGTGGAGTAGTCGCGGCCGGTGAACACGCCCTGGAGGAAGTGCAGGTACTGCGCGACGACGCTCTCGTTCAGGCCGAGCCGCTCGCGCACCTGGGCGATCTGCTGCGGGTTGCAGCGCTCCCCGCAGGCGAGCCGGGCGGGGTCGCCGGGCGCCACGTAGAAGAGGGCGTACACGAGGACCGAGAGCGCCAGGAGGACGAGCGCGGCACCCGCGAGCCGCTTGAGGACGTAGCGGGTCATCGGGAGTTCTCCTTACGGGTGCCCACGCGCAGCCGGCTCGCCTCGCGCGGGTCGAGGGCGGTGCGGACCGCGTCGCCGAGGACGGTGAAGGCGAGCACGGTGACGAAGAGCAGTCCGGCGGGCAGCAGGACGTACGCGGGGTCGGCGCGGAACCAGGTCTGCGCGGTCGACAGCATCTGTCCCCAGGACGGGGTGGGCGGGGTGACGCCCACACCGAGGAAGGAGAGGGAGGCCTCGACGACCATGTTGGTGGGGACGAGGATCGCGGCGTAGGTGATGACGGGCGCGGCGAGCGCGGGCAGCAGCTCGCGGCGGGCCGTCCGCCACCGTCCGGAGCCCGCGAGGCGGGAGGCGGCGACGAAGTCGAGGCTCTTGAGGGTGAGCGTCTGGGCGCGCACGATCCGGGAGGTGCCGGCCCAGCCGAGCAGGCCGATGACGAGGATCAGCAGCAGCGGGCGGGGGAAGTCGCGGGGGACGACGGCGGTCAGCGCGATGGCGAGGACCAGCATCGGCAGGGCGACGAGCACGTCGGTGATCCGGCCGAGGAGTCCGTCGACCCAGCGGCTGCCGAGCCCGGCGGCGAGGCCGATGGCGACGCCGAGGGCGATCTGGACGGCGGTGGCGCCGACGGCGACGAGGAGCGAGATCCGGGCTCCGTACAGGAGGCGGACGAAGAGGTCGCGGCCGGTGCCGGGCTCGACGCCGAGCCAGTGGTCGGCGCTCGCCCCGCCGAAGGAGCCGTACGGGACGCCGCCGCGGGCCGAGTCGACGAGGTCGTCGTGGTACGCGTACGCATCCTGGCCCTCCAGGGCGGCGAGCAGCGGCGCGGCGACCGCGAGGAGGACGAGCAGGAGGAGGACCCCGGCGGAGACGAGGGCGGCGGGGCGGGTGCGGAGCCGCCGCCAGGCCTGCCGGGCGGCGCCCGTGGCGGGGGTGCCCGCCACGGGCGCCGAGGGGTCGGCGAGCGGTGTGCCGGTCAGAGCGGTCACTTGACCGCGACCTGCGAGATGTCGAGGACGCCGGTCCAGTCGCTGATGACGACGTTCTTGATGTCCTTGCCGACGAGCCGCTTGTAGACCGGGTGGAAGAGGGGCACGTCGAGCGCCTTCTCGCCGATCTTCTTGTCGAGGGCGCCCCAGCGTCCTGCGGCGGCCTGGAGGTCGGTCAGCTTGTTGATCTCGTCGATCTCCTTGTTGACCGCCGGGTCGTTCAGCTGCGCGTGGTTGTAGTTGGAGCCGTTGGTGACGATCTGGCGGCCGTCGAAGATCGGCGCGAGGAACGGGCCGCCGGCCGGCCAGTCGGCGCCCCAGCGGGAGAGGAAGAAGCCGGGCGCGTCCTTGACGCTCCAGCGCTTCTCGTTGAAGGAGTTGGGCTCCTGGCCGTCGAGCTTCACGGTGATGCCGGCCTTGCCGAGGGCCTCCTGCACGGCGGTGGCGATCTCGGGGCTGGTGGCGCGGTTCTGGGCGGTGGAGTGCAGCAGGGTGACGGTGAGCCCGTTCGGGAACCCGGCCTCCTTGAGGAGCTGCTTGGCCTTCTCCGGGTTGCCCGTCTTGCCGGCCGGGAAGTGGTCGTACGGCGTGAAGCCGAAGGACTTCTGCTCGGGCAGGAAGGTGGTGGCGGGCTCGGCGAGCGCGGAGCCGCCGGCGGCGTTGACGACGCTGGTGCGGTTGACCGCGTACGAGATGGCCTGCCGGACCTTGAGGTTGTCGAAGGGCTTCACCTTCGGGTTGAAGGCGAGGTAGTTGGTGAAGCCGAAGTGGCCGGTGCCGACGCGGGCGGCGAGCGCCTTGTCGGAGCCGACCTGGGCGAGTTCGGCCGGGCCGAGGTTGGTGTCGGTGGTGACGGCGGCGGAGTCGGCGCCCGAGGAGGTGGCGAGGCGCTGGTTGATGACGGCCTCGTCGAGCCCGGACCGGACGTCGATCTTGTCCGGGTAGGCCTTGCGCTCCTCGTCGGTCTTCGGGTCCCAGTGCTCGTTGCGCTCCAGGGTGAGGCGCTCGCCGTCGTTCTCGTTCTTGACGACCTTGTACGGGCCGGAGGAGACGGGGTGCTCCTCGTACTTCGCGCCGGTGTCCTTGGCCTTCGGGACGGGGGTGAACTGCGTCTGGGTGGCGACGAAGGGGAACTCGCCCTCGGGCTTCTTCAGCTTGAAGACGATGGTCCGGTCGTCGGGGGTGACGACGGACGCGAGGCCCTTCTTGTCCTTGAAAGGGCCCTCGTAGGTGTCGCCGCCGACGAGCCAGTCGCGCAGGTAGGGGGCGCCTCCGGAGAGTTCGGCGGCGAAGGAGCGCTCGATGCCGTACTTGATGTCGGCGCTGGTGATGGGCGTGCCGTCCTCGAACTTCAGGCCCTCCTTCAGCGTGTACGTCCACTCGGTGGCGTCCTTGTTGGGGCGGCCGATGTCGGTGGCGAGGTCGGGGACGACCTTGCTGCCTGCGGCGCCCGCCTCGCGGTTGCGGGTGGTGAGCGTACGGAAGACGAGGGAGGGGACGTTGCCGCCGCCGGAGGTGTAGAGGCGGGCGGGGTCGAAGTCGGTCTGGGCCTCGCTGTTGAGGACGGTGAGCGTGCCGCCCTTCTGCGGGGTGCCGGCGGCCGCCTTGCCGGCGGTGCCTCCCTTGGCGCCGGTGTCCTCGGGTCCCGCGCAGGCGGCGGCGCCCGAGGCCAGGACGAGACTGACGGCGGCCGCTGCCACGCGGCGCGAAATGACGGACGATTGACGCATCGGAGAAGACCTCTCGGAGAACTACGGGCGGGGAAAAGGGAATTCCGCGCAGGCAGCGGCGAGCGGCGTTGTCCGGGAAAGGGACGGAGTACCGGAAGAGCACAAGAGAAAGCCGCGCCTGCGGGAGGGAACCCGGGCGCGGAAAGGCGTCGGCGGTACGCGAAACGAGAAAAGGGCCGACGTGCGCTCGGGCTGGCGTCAGCTACAGAGAATGTCGGCCACGGCGTGCCCGGTCACGCCGATGAGCGCCAGCTCAATGGCGGCGCGATCGAAGGCGACGTGACGGTGCGACATGCCGAGAAATATGAACGAACGCACGAGCGATGTCAACGCGCATTCGGGGATTCCCGAGACACGCGTCTCACCATGTGATCATCATCGGATCGGACGGAACATCAACTTCCGGGATATACCCAGGGGTTGGGGCGGCAGGCGATTCCGTCGACCCGCAGCGACTTCGTCTGCTGCTGCATCACGGGCGCGAGAGCGCCAGGGGTGTCACAGCTCACATGGCCGTGCCCGAGCCGGTGTCCGACCTCGTGGTTGATGAGCATCTGGCGGTACGCGTACATGGCCTTGGGCCCGAAGGTGTCCGAGCCCTGCGCCCAGCGGAACGCGTTGATCATCACGCGCTCGGTGCTGGCGGAGTCACAGGACACGTTGTCGACGGTCGTGTCGAGCCCGGACTTGCCGCACCACTTTCCGGTGGTGCCGGGGCTCGCGAGCGTGATGACGAATTCGGGCTCGCCGCTGGAGATCCGCTCGAAGGTCATCTCGCCCTGACCGGCCCAGCTGCGTTCGTCGTTGAGCGTCTTCTGCACGGCCGAGGCGAAGAGCACGGGGTCCAGCCCGATCCCCTTCTCGACGTCGATCCGGTAGCGGACGAGCCGGCCCTTGCCGGGCGCCTTCTGGAAGCCCGGCACGGCCTCGAACTCGCCGGAGCCGGTCAGCTTCGGGTCGATCGGGAACTGCCGGGTCATCAGCTGCTCGTACGTCGGCACGGGGGCCGAGGCGGACGGCGAAGGGGTCGCGGGCGCGGCGGTCGCCGGGCGCGACGGGGTGATCCGGTCGTCGGAGCGGGAGGCGGAGGTGTCGCCCGAGGCCCGGTCGGTCCGCCCGTCGGCGGCGTGGGCGGTGCTCGGCGCGTCCCCCCGGTCGGCGACCTGTCCGGCGACGACGACGGCGAGGACGGTGGTGACGGCGGCGGCCGCGATGCCGGTCAGGGTGCGGCCCTTGAGGACCCGGCCGGCCGACTCGTCGGCCGGAGCCTCCTCTTCGGTCAGGCTCTCGCGCCTGGGACCGGGGATGAAAGCGGCCTGCTCGGACGGGGGCGCGTCCTGCTCGGGCGTCTCGGACCGGTGCGAGCCGCGCCGGCGGCCGTATCCCTCGGGTCGCGGGCCCGCGCCCTCGTCGTGCTGCGGATGCCCGCCGCGTACGGGAGAGGTCCCGTACGCGGGGATGCCGTACGCCGGGGTGCCGGGGGTCCCGTGCGCGGGGGTGTCGTAGGCCCCGCCTCCGTACGGCGGCGTTCCGTATCCCGGCGTCCCGTGCGGAGGCGTCCCGTACGGGGGTGTGCCGTATTGAGGGGTCCCGTACTGGGGTGTCCCGTGTCCCGGGGTGTCGGCGACGCCCGGCGCCCTGCGGCGGCGTCCCGTCCCCGCGGCGGCCTGCCCACTCGGGCCCGCGGCCTGCCCGGCCGCTCCCCCGGCCTGCCCCGTCACCGTCGGGGGCTGCGCCGTCACCGTCCGGGGCTGCCCGGCCGCGCCCGGCGCCGCCGTCCCCGTCGTTCCCGTCGTCCGTCCGGCCGCCGCGCGCTGCTCGGTGTCGGGCACCGAGGGCACGGGGCCCTTGCGACTATGTCGTCCCACGCCCCGGATCAGCTCCCGCCGTCTTCGGCGATCAGTTCCCGCGCGGCCTGGGCGACCGTCTCGGGGTACTCCATCATCGGCACGTGCCCCGCCTCCGGCAGGGTCAGCAGGCGCGAGCCGCGGAAGGCGGCGGCCGCCTTCCGCGCCATCCGGTACGCGACGAGCCGGTCGCGCCCGCCGTAGACGAGCAGCGTCGGGGCGAGCACGCGCTCGGCCTGCCGCCAGAGACCGTGCTGGCCGCCGAGCGTGTACGCGTCGACGATGCCGCGCGAGGAGCGGGCCATGGCGTCCCAGAAGTACGGGAGCTCCAGGCGCCGCTCCATCTCCTCGACCGCGTGCCGCAGCCCCTCGTCGGAGACCCGGCCGGGGTCTCCGTAACAGAGCGAGAGGACGCCGCGGACCCGCTGCTCGGGCGTCCAGTCCTTGGAGAGCTTCGCGAAGAGCGGGGCGACGCCGGGCACCGCGAGCATCACGGTGGGCCAGGCGGTGCGCTGGGCGCGCAGCTCGGGCAGGGCCGGGGCGATCAGGGTGAGGGTCCGGACCAGGTCGGGCCGGACGGCGGCGACCCGGGTGGCGACGGCGCCGCCCAGCGAGTTGCCGAAGAGGTGGACCGGTCCGCGCCCGCCGGCGTCCAGGAGCCGGATGACGGCCCGGGCGTGCCCGGTGACCGAGTAGTTGCCGTCGTCGGGCGGCGGGGAGTCGCCGAAGCCGGGCAGGTCGACGGCCTCGCCGTCGACCAGGTCCGCGAGCAGCGGCATGAGCGCCGACCAGTTCTGCGAGGAGCCGCCGAGGCCGTGGACGTACAGCGCGGGCGGCAGGCCGGGTCGGGTGCCGGGGCGGGCTCGCACGGTGAGTGTGAGTCCGGGCAGGGCGACGGAGCGGAGCTCCTCGCCGTCGGCGACCCGTACGGTGCGGATCCGCGACGCCTGCGGGGCGGCGGCGGTCCGGGTTTCCGGCAGCTCGGTCGAGGACATGGCCGCAATATTACGAGACGATCACGCGGGGGCGCGTGTGGGTGCCGTCACAAGTGCGTGTGCGGCGGGGCGCGTGTGCTCCTACGCTCGAAGGGAGGGCCATCGGAGAGGACCGCGGACCCCGCGCGCCGGAAGGAACCGCATGACTGTCGATCCGACCGAGCCGGACACATTCGCCGAGGAAGAGGTCGTCGTGCTCGACCAGGAAATCCCCGAGGCCGACGCGGCCGAGCAGCACACCGAAGTACAGCAGCGCGAGGACGAGCACCCCACACATATCGAGCACGAGTCGGCGAACGAGGCCGACGCGTCGGATCAGGCACGTGTCGTCGCCCTCGACGAGGACGACTATCGCTGATTTGTTCGGTTTAATCTTGAATCGACTGTCGACCAGGGCGTCCGGTCCGTGAAATTGTGCGTTCGCACCGCGCACAGCCGGGTTACCCAAAAGTACGATGGCGGCGCGGCGCGACAGCGCGCATGGATCGATTCTTGGGAGGCCGCGTGAGCGCCATCGAGCAGACAGAGGCAGCACGCCCTCGGGGCACGCGCCTGCCGCGACGTGCCCGACGGAACCAGCTGCTCGGCGCGGCCCAGGAGGTCTTCGTCGCCCAGGGGTACCACTCGGCTGCGATGGACGACATCGCCGAGCGGGCGGGCGTCAGCAAGCCGGTGCTCTACCAGCACTTCCCCGGAAAGCTGGAGCTCTACCTGGCCCTGCTCGACCAGCACTGCGAGTCCCTCCTGCTGGCGGTGCGCACGGCCCTCGCCTCCACCACGGACAACAAGCTCCGGGTCGCGGCGACGATGGACGCGTACTTCGCGTACGTCGAGGACGAGGGCGGCGCCTTCCGCCTGGTCTTCGAGTCCGACCTCACCAACGAGCCGGCCGTGCGCGAGCGCGTGGACCGGGTCAGCCTGCAGTGCGCCGAGGCGATCTCCGACGTCATCGCCGAGGACACCGGGCTCTCCAAGGACGAGTCGATGCTGCTCGCCGTGGGCCTCGGCGGCGTCTCGCAGGTCGTGGCCCGCTACTGGCTGTCCAGCGAGTCCGCGATCCCCCGCGAGAAGGCGGTGGGGCTGCTGACCTCGCTCGCCTGGCGCGGCATCGCCGGCTTCCCGCTGCACCCGGTCGAAGGCCAGCTGAGCGCCGAGGGCCACTGAGCCCCGGCCCGTGGGCATTCCCGGGCATTCCCGGGGACATTCCCGCGGGCTGTTCGCTCCTGGCGTGCTGCGGCTGAGCCGTGCGCGTCCCCTCTCCGGGCTAATGTGTGCAGCGTACGGCGCGGGAATTCGCGCAACGCTGACCGTTCGGAGGGACATAGCCGTGGAGGTCAAGATCGGCGTGCAGCACGCACCCCGGGAGATCGTTCTGGAGAGCGGGCAGTCCGCCGAGGAGGTGGAGCGCGCGGTGGCCGACGCACTGGCCGGCAAGGCGCAGCTGCTCAGCCTCTCGGACGAGAAGGGCCGCAAGGTCCTCATCCCGGCCGAGAAGATCGCGTACGTGGAGCTCGGCGAGCCCGCCGTGCGTCGGGTGGGCTTCGGCGCCCTCTGAGTCCCGGATCTACGGGAAAGGCCCGGCGGACCGTCACGGTCCGCCGGGCCTTTCGTCTGTACGCGGTCGGCCCCGCACCGGGCCCGTCCCCGACCCGTCCTCGACCCGTATGGCCACGTCAGGGCGTACGGGGAGGATTGGCGTCGGAGCGCCGGGGGTAGGAGGCCTACGACCGCAACACCCGCCCCGCAGCCACCGCGAGGTGATCCGCCGTGTTCCTGGAAGCCCTCGGTTCCGCCCTGCTCGGTTTCGCCCTGGCCTGGGCCGCCGTGCACCGGCTGGCCGACCGCCTCCCCTCCCGGGGGACCGTCCTCATGACCGGCGCCGTGGGCGGCGTCTTCGGCGCGCTCGTCACGCACGGGGCGCTGGGCCCCGGGCACTTCCTCGCGACGCTGATCGGCGCCGTGGCGGTCGCGGCGGTGCTGCTCTCCCTGCTGATCCGCCCGGCCTCGCGCAGGCTGCGACGATCAGCGGCGGCGTGAACAGCGCCGCGCGCTCCCGGAACGACTCGAACGACCCGGACAGCTCGAACGACCCGGGCCGTTCGGACGACTAGGCGGCCAGGCCGAGTGCGGCCATCCGCTTGGTGTGGGCCTCGGTGATCCGGGAGAACATCCGGCCGACCTCGGCGAGGTCGAAACCGTCCGCGACACCGCCGACCAGCATCGTCGACAGCGCGTCGCGCTCGGCGACGACGCGCTGGGCCTGCGAGAGCGCCTCGCCCATCAGGCGGCGCGCCCAGAGCGCGAGCCGGCCGCCGACGCGGGGGTCGGCGTCGATCGCCGCGCGGACCTTCTCCACCGCGAAGTTGCCGTGGCCGGTGTCGTCGAGCACCGACAGGACGAGCCCGCGGGTGTCGGAGTCGAGCCGGGCCGCGACCTCCCGGTAGAAGTCACTGGCGATCGAGTCGCCGACGTACGCCTTGACCAGGCCTTCCAGCCAGTCCGAGGGCGCGGTCTGGCGGTGGAAGTCGTCGAGCGCCTTGGCGAAGGGCTCCATCGCGGCGGTCGGCTCGGCGTCCACGGCGGCCAGGCGGTTGCGCAGCTGCTCGAAGTGGTGGAACTCGGCCGAGGCCATCTTCGCCAGCTCCGCCTTGTCGGCGAGGGTCGGCGCCAGCTTGGCGTCCTCGGCGAGCCGCTCGAAGGCCGCCAGCTCTCCGTAGGCCAGCGCGCCGAGGAGGTCGATCACGGCGGCGCGGTACTGCGGCTCGGCGGATGCCGTGGCCCAGTCCTCGGCGGCGATCCCGGTCGGTGTGGCGTTGTCAGGCGTCTCCATGGAGCGCACAATAGCCCGCTCCCGCCGCCGGGAAGGCCCTGGTCAGTCAGTGTGACCGTGCCCTCATCACGTTTTCTCCCAACACACATGCGCGATTCCGGGGTACAGTGATAAAGCGCCTGCTGAGTATGCGGACATGCTTTCGCACGTTCGGACGTATTCGGTGGGCCGACTCATGAATGAGGATGCCCGGTCGGTGCCCCGATCGGCTCCGGCCCGACAGCCCTTCCGGCGGACCCCGCGGAAGGGTCACCCTCAGCGGTACGACGCTCGAGCGACGGCAGTGGTCCCGTGCCACCCGGCAGTGATCTTTTCGATCCGGCCGGAAGTACCCGGCACGGTACGACCCCCATCGTTCGCCTCGCCCCGCGTCCACAGAAGAGGCAGCACCCTGACTACGACTTTCCGAGAGCTCGGAATCCTTCCTGAGACGGCCGAGGCCCTTGAGGCCGTCGGCATCGTCACCCCCTTCCCCATCCAGGAGATGACCCTCCCGGTCGCCCTCACCGGCACCGACGTCATCGGCCAGGCCAAGACCGGCACGGGCAAGACCCTCGGCTTCGGCCTTCCCATCCTGGAGCGCGTGACCGTTCCCGCGGACGTCGAGGCCGGCCGGGCCAAGCCCGAGCAGCTGACCGACGCCCCGCAGGCGCTCGTCGTCGTCCCCACCCGCGAGCTGTGCCAGCAGGTCACCAACGACCTCCTCACCGCCGGCAAGGTGCGCAACGTCCGCGTGCTCGCCATCTACGGCGGCCGCGCGTACGAGCCCCAGGTCGAGGCCCTCAAGAAGGGCGTCGACGTCGTCGTCGGCACCCCCGGCCGACTGCTCGACCTGGCCGGCCAGCGCAAGCTCGACCTGTCGCACGTCAAGGTCCTCGTCCTCGACGAGGCCGACGAGATGCTCGACCTGGGCTTCCTGCCCGACGTCGAGAAGATCATGAACATGCTTCCGGCCAAGCGTCAGACGATGCTGTTCTCGGCGACCATGCCGGGCGCGGTCATCGGCCTGGCCCGCCGCTACATGTCGCAGCCCACGCACATCCGGGCCACCTCGCCCGACGGCGAGGGCGCGACCGTCGCCAACATCAAGCAGCACGTCTACCGCGCGCACAACATGGACAAGCCGGAGATGGTCTCCCGCATCCTCCAGGCCAACGGCCGCGGGCTCGCGATGATCTTCTGCCGTACGAAGCGCACGGCGGCCGACATCGCCGAGCAGCTGGAGCGGCGCGGCTTCGCGTCCGGCGCGGTCCACGGCGACCTCGGCCAGGGCGCCCGCGAGCAGGCGCTGCGCGCCTTCCGCAACGGCAAGGTCGACGTCCTCGTCTGCACCGACGTCGCCGCGCGCGGCATCGACGTCGAGGGTGTCACCCACGTCATCAACTACCAGTCCCCCGAGGACGAGAAGACCTTCCTCCACCGCGTCGGCCGCACCGGCCGCGCGGGCGCCAAGGGCACGGCCGTGACGCTGGTCGACTGGGACGACATCCCCCGCTGGCAGCTCATCAACAAGGCGCTGGAGCTGGACTTCCACGACCCGGTCGAGACGTACTCCTCGTCCCCGCACCTCTACGAGGAGCTGGACATCCCGGCGGGCACCAAGGGCATCCTGCCCCGCACCGAGCGGACCCGTGCGGGTCTCGGCGCGGAGGAGCTGGAGGACCTGGGCGAGCCCGGCGGTCGCCGTGGCCGTGGCCCGAAGGCCGCCGAGCGGACCGAGCAGGTCGAGGAGCGCCCGGCCCGTACGCGGACCCCGCGTCAGCGCCGGCGCACCCGTGGCGGCAGCGAGCTCGGTGACGCCCCGGCGTCGACGGCTCCCGCCACCACCGTGTCGGCCGCTCCGGTGACCGAGGACGCCCCGGCCGAGGCCGGCCCGCGCACCCCGCGTCGCCGCCGCCGTACCCGTCCGGGCGGCCCCGGTGCCGCGCCGGTCGCCCAGGCGGCTCCGGTCGCCCAGGCTGCTCCGGTCGTGGAGACCGCTCCGGTCGTCGAGGCCGCTCCGGTCGTGAAGGCCGCTCCGGCCCCCGTCGCCGAGGAGCCGAAGGCTCCCCGTCGTCGTGCCCGCGCCGCCCGCCCGGAGGCCGTGACGGCCGCGCCCGTCGCCCCGGCCCCCGTGTTCCAGGAGGCCGCCCCGGCGCCCCGCCGTCGTCGCCCCCGCGTGCTGCGGCCGGTCGAGGACACCGTGTCGTTCCAGACGGTCGAGACGGCCGCTGCCGCCCTGCGGAAGGCTCCGATCGTCGAGGCGCCCGCCGCCCCGGTCGTCGAGGCCCCCGTGGAGACCCCGGCGGAGCCGAAGAAGGCCCCGCGTCGCCGTTCGGCCAAGAAGGCCGTCGCGGAGCCGGTCGTCGAGACCGTCGCCGCCCCGGTCGTCGAGGCCGTCGCCGCTCCGGTGGCGGAGACCGTCGAGGTCACGGCCGAGGTTCCCGCCCCGCGCCGTCGCCGTGCGGTCCGCAAGGCCACCGGATCCCCGGTGACCRCCGAGGCRCCGGTGGCCGAGGCCCCCGTCGYCGAGGCGATCGTCGAGCCGGTCGTCGAGGAGGCCCCCAAGGCCCCCCGCGCCCGCCGCACCGCCCGCAGGCCCGCCGGATCCCCGGTGACCACCGAGGCACCGGTGGCCGAGGCCCCSGTCGCCGAGCCGGTCGCCGCCCCCGTCGCGGAGCCCGTTGTCGAGGAGGCCCCCAAGGCTCCCCGCGCCCGCCGCACGACCAAGAAGGCCGCGGCCTCCGAGGTCGTCGCCGAGGCCGTCGAGGCCCCGGTGGCCGAGGAGGCCCCGAAGGCTCCGCGTCGCCGCGCGACGAAGAAGGCGGTCGCCGCCGAGGCGCCCGACGCTTCGGAGCCGAAGACGCCGACGCGTCGCCGTACGACGAAGAAGGCCGCGGCCGTCGAGGCCCCGGCCGTCGAGGAGGCCCCCAAGGCTCCGCGTCGCCGCACCACGAAGAAGGCGGCGGCGGCTCAGCCCGAGAGCTGATCCCCTCCCCCGTCACAGCCGTGCGGCCCGGTCCCTCCCCAGGGGCCGGGCCGCACGGCTGTGAGGGCAGGGGCCCCGGGCCGTACCCCGCTCCCGCCGTTACAGTCCAGATATGAGCAAGCCCCGTTCCCTCGCACTGCCTCCCCGCACCCGAGCCCGCCGCCTGGTGACCGCGCGGGGCGACTTCGCCGTCCTCGACGCGGCGCCCGAGGGCAGGCGGCGCGGGACGGTGCTGCTGCTGCCCGGGTACACCGGCAGCAAGGAGGACTTCCTGGCGCTGCTCGGCCCGCTGAGCGAGGCCGGGTACCGGGCGGTGGCGGTGGACGGGCGGGGCCAGCACGAGACCCCTGGCCCGCGCGGCCGGGCCGCCTACCGGCGCAGGGCGCTCGCGCTCGACGCGGTCGCGCAGGCCGCCGCCCTCGGCGACGGGCCCGTGCACCTGCTCGGCCACTCCTTCGGCGGCCTCGTGGCCCGCGCCGCGGCCACGCTCGCGCCGGACGCCTTCCGCTCGCTCACTCTGCTCTCCTCAGGGCCAGGCCGGGTCGCGCGGCCGCAGCGGATCCGGATCCGGGTGCTGCGGGCCGCGCTGGCGCTGCTGCCGAAGGAGCGGGTCTGGCAGGCGATGTGCTGGCTGGACAGTCGGGGCGAGGAGCCGGACACGGACGACGCTCCCGCACTCGCCGGCTTCCTGCGGCGGCGCTGGATGCGGACCCGGATCGCCCAGCTCGCCGGCGCCGGACGGCTCCTCCTGCACGATCCGGACGGCATGCCGGAGCTGCTGGCGCTGCGGATGCCGCTGCACATCGCGTACGGGGCGGACGAGATGGTCTGGCCGACGGCGGAGCTGGCCGCGGCGGCGACCCGCACGGGCGCGCACCACACGGTGGTCGAGGGCGCGGGCCACTCCCCGAACGTCTCGCACCCGCGCGAGCTGGCGGCCCGGCTCACCGGCTTCTGGGAGCGGGCCGCCGCCCGCGAGGAAGCCGGTGCGGCAGCCCCGTAAGCCCGTCAGTACTGCGTCTTGAGGTGCTGCCAGAAGCCGTCCCGCAGGGCGCGCCGCAAGGAGGCGTGCCCGCGCAGCGAGCGGCTCAGCAGGCGCTCCGCCTCGACGAGCAGGTCCTGGTCGACGGGGCCCGGGAGGTAGGGGGCGCCGGGCAGGAGCTCGGCGAGCCGGTCCCGGCCGCGCTCGGCGAGCCAGGTCGCGGCGATCTGGGCGCCGACGAAGCGGACCTCCTCGCGGGAGGGCGGCGGCTCGCCCTCGTTCTCGTACGTCGTGACGGGGCGGCGCGTGACGTACGGGCGGCAGAAGTCGAGCTCGAAGGTGCGCTGGCTGTCGACCTCCCAGAGGAGCGCCTCGGCCTGGTTGCGGCCCTCGGCGGCCTCGATGCCCCAGAGGTGGACGCGGGCGCCGTAGCCCTGGGCGGCCTCGACGGCCGAGACGAGGTCCTCGTCGCCGCCGACGAGGGCGGCGTCGCTGATGGCGCGGTGGCGGGCGAGGGACTCCAGATCGGTGCGGATCAGGGAGTCGACGCCCTTCTGCTGGTTGTTGGCGTTGAGGTTGCCGAGGCGCACCTTGACGTCGGGGAGCTCGGCGATGGCCTGCTGCTCGGGGGTGTGGATGCGGCGCCGGGCGCCGTCGTACCAGTAGACGCGGAGCAGTCTGCTGTCCGCGAAGATCGTGCGGGCCTTGTCAATGAAGGCCTCGATCAGGCCCTCGGCGTCGAGGTCGAAGGAGCGCCGGTCCTCGGTGCCCGTCACCAGCAACCCGGCCGCAGCATGGACGTAACCTGCGTCGACGAAGATGGCGTGGGTGGAAGGGGTTTTGGCTACCTCGGCCAGCATCCGCTGGAGGAGCTCATTGGTGCGCTCCACGCGGGCGTCGAGCGCGCTCAGACGGGCGTCGATCGACTGCGCGTCGGCGTCGGCGCTGCCTGCGTCGTCGGCTTCGGTGGCGGCGTCCGTGGTCGCGTCGGCGGTCGCGTCGGTGGGTGCGTCGGTGGTCTCTGCGTCGTTCATACGGGGCTCATTCTCCGCCGCCGGAGACCGTGCCGCCACACCCCCCTACCCGCCGGTAGTTAGACATCCGAAAATTTTCCTTAGCGTAAGGAATGTTTGCAGGATGCACGTCGTTGGACACCTACGTAACCCAGTTCTCCTCCAGGAGGATCAACTCAGACGAAGGGAGAAGCCCATGCGCTTCGAAATCCTGCGCCTCGACGACATCGACGGCACGCCCGTCGACAGCACGGTCGTGGACGCCGCCTCCGTCAATCGGATCGTGCAGCAGGCCGCCGCGATCGGCCAGCGCATCTGGATCCGCCCCGCCGAGACCTCGGCCTCGTAACAGGCCGGGTCCACCTCAACGCACCGCGCCCCCGCACGGACTTCGCAGAGCGGAATCCGTACGGGGGCGCAGTGGTGTCCGGAGCCGGGGCGGCCCCCAGGGGTCAGGCCCCCTGGATCACCTGCGTGATGCCGTTGATGATCTGCTGCACCGCGATGGCGGAGAGCATCATGCCGGCGAGGCGGGTCACGAGGACGACGCCGCCGTCCTTGATGACCCGGATGATCAGCAGCGAGTACCGCATGGTCAGCCAGAGCACGACGTGCATGGCGACGATGGCGGCCCAGACGGAGACCTGCGCGGCGGCGCTGTCGGCGTGCTGCACCGCGAGGATGACCGAGACGATCGCGCCGGGACCGGCCAGCAGCGGCATGCCGAGCGGCACCAGGGCGACGTTCACGTCCTTCGTCTGCTTCGGCTCGTCGGTCTTGCCGGTGAGCAGGTCGAGCGCGATGAGCAGCAGGAGCAGACCGCCCGCGATCATCAGCGCGGGCACGGAGACGTGCAGATACGCGAGGATCTGCTGCCCCAGGATGCCGAAGACGGTGATGACGCCGAGGGCCACGGCGACGGCCTGCCAGGCCATCCGGCGCTGGACCTTGGCCGGGCGGCCGGAGGTGAGGGCGAGGAAGATCGGCGTGATCCCGGGGGGATCCATGATCACGAAGAGGGTCAGGAACAGCGAGCCGAAGACGGCGGCGTCGAACACGGTGGGGTGCCTTGCGGGAGAGTCGAACGGTGGGGTGTGGGCTCCCACTGCCGGAATGTGGAGTTCCGCCAGCGGGCCGACGTGGGGACGTCCACCGCGCGGCACGGAGCCGCGCGGGTGACGCGAACGGGTACGGGTGGGGGCGGGGGCGTACGGGCGCCCCGCCGAGGGTGACCGGCGGGATTCCGCGCCGCCCGGCGCGCGCGGGACGAGCGCGGGCGCGGATCGGCGGATCGTGGTGTCCGCCCCGGCCGGCTCGACCGCGGGGTCCGTCCGTTCCGGACGGCCGCCGGGGCCGTGCCCCTCAGGGCCTCGGCCCCGCCCCCTCAGGGGCTAGGCGGCTCCCCCCGTGCCCGGGACCGCGAAGGCCCCTGTGGCACGGCGGATGATCTCGCCGTAGATCTCGGGGTCGGTGGTGCAGTCGCCGAGGCGACAGGTCTTGCGGCTGCCGTGGTAGTCGCTGGAGCCCGTGACCAGCAGGCCGAGCTCCTTCGCGAGCCCGCGCAGCCGCGCGCGCGTCGCCTCGTCGTGGTCCATGTGGTCGACCTCGATGCCGTCGAGTCCGGCGTCGGCCAGCCGGGCTATCGCCGCCTCCGGCACGACCTCGCCGCGCTTGACGGCGAGCGGGTGCGCGAAGACGGTGACGCCGCCGGCGGCCTTGACCAGGCGGATCGCCTCGATCGGGTCCAGCTCGTGCTTCCCGACGTACGCCCGGCCGCCGTCGGCGAGCCAGTCGGGCGTGAAGGCCCCGGACACGTCCGGTACGACCCCGAGCTCGACGAGCGCCTCGGCGACGTGCGGGCGGCCGACGGAGCCGTCGCCGGCGATCCGGGCGACCTGCTCCCAGGTGACGGGGACGCCGAGCTCCTGGAGCTTGCCGACCATGGCCCGCGCGCGCGGCACGCGGTCGTCACGGACGAGCTCACGCTCGGCGAGGAGCGCGGGCTCCTCCGGATCGAAGAGGTACGCGAGCATGTGCAGGCCGACGCCGTCGAGCCGGCAGGACAGCTCGGCGCCGGTGACGAGGGTCAGTCCCTCGGGCAGCGCGGCGATCGCCTCGGCGTGGCCCCGGGTGGTGTCGTGGTCCGTCAGCGCGACGACGTCGAGCCCGGCCGCGGCCGCGTTCCTGACAAGTTCGGCCGGCGAGTCCGTGCCGTCGGAAGCCGTGGAGTGGGTGTGCAGATCGATGCGCACGACGCGGTACTCCGGGGGCTCGGCACGGACGAGGGACGCTTCAGCATAACGGGCGAATCGAACAGCCCTGTACGGATCCGGTCCCCCGGTCGCCCGTTACTTCAGCAGCCTCGGGGTGAGGGCGCCGCACGGCAGGAGCTCGACCTCGGCGCCCGCGTCCCGGAGGTCCGTCAGGACCAGCTCGTCGTACATCAGGAGGCCGGACTGCTCGGGCCAGACGATCGCCCACAGCCAGAGGCCGCGCGCCTCGCCCGCGAAGACCGCCCGGTCCTGCGGGGTGCCGGTGACGTGCCACAGCGGGGTGGGACGCCCGGCGGCGAGCACCTTCGCCTGGGGCGGCTTGTCGATGGCCATGCCGGAGCCGGGATCGAGGCCGTCGATGCCGGCGTACCGCGCGCCGAGGCCGACGCCGAGTTCCTCGGCGATCAGGAGCAGCTCGCCGATCCCGCCGAGCGGGCCGGGGCCCGAGCAGGCGACGGCCGTCGCGCGGCCGCCGCTGCGATCGTCACCCGCGTACGCGACACCGGTGAAGAGCCAGCCGACGGGCAGGGGCCACGGCATCCACACCGGCACCTGGGACCGGTGCACGACGACACCGAGGGCCTCGACGCTGGGTGGGATGACGGGCTGGAGCGGGTGCACCGAGCCGTGCACGTCACACTGCCAGGAGTCGGCGAAGAGACCGGGCGCCCTGACCCTGCCACCGCACTTCGGACAACTGGGTTCGCCCCTCATAGGGCTCAACGGTCCTACCCCTCGGGCCCCGCGTCAAGGACGGCCGCGGACGATCACCCGTCCGGCCCGAGCCGTTCACCCGGGGTGGCCGGCCACGACACCCGGAAGACCCCCGGTCGAGGCCGGAGCCCGGTCCTCGGACCGAGCCCTCGGCTCACCGCCACGCCGCTCGGCTCACCCTCACGCCCCTCGGTCAGTCCAGGCTCACGGACTTGCGCAGCGGATCGCGCAGATCCGTCCCCCGGGCCAGCCAGCGCTCCTCCAGCGCCTGTGCCCCGTGCACCCGCTTCCACGCGGCCTCGTTCGAGGTCATCGGGAGGAGGGGCAGGAAGCGGACCGGGTCGAGCGGCGCGTCCAGCTCCAGGTCCTCCACCAGGCCGCCGGACTCGGCGACCAGGACCGAGCTGAAGCCGGCGCCCGGCCAGAGCGGCTCGCCGACGTCGAGCGAGGCGCCGGGGGCCACGACGAGGCCCTCGACCTGCGGGGTGGCGGCGAGCACGGCGAGCGGGCGCAGCACCTTGTCGGTGTCGGCGAGGCCGGCCCGCACGGTGAGGACGAGCTCCGCGCGCGGGCCCTTCACGGGGTCCGCGAGCGCGGCGGTCGGATCGGCCATCGGCGAGGCGGACATCCCGAGGGTCGCGTACCGCACGAGGTCGCCGTCGACGAAGCGGAGCACCTCGATCCGGTCGGTGCCGAGGAACGTCACCGCGGCCCGCGCGTCCGGTTCACCGAGCGCCGTCCGCAGCCGGGCTTCGACCAGAGCAAGAACTTCTCCCATGAGCTGAGCATAAAGCGCGTATGGAACGGGCAAAGTCAGGGATTGACCCTCTGTCGGCTGATAGTCTTGGCCGCTGGTCGGGAGTCACGAACTCCTGATTACTCGTCACACGTCATCCCCCAAGGGGGACCGGCCGGAGGAGGTGGGGCTGCGATGGACCGAAGTCGGTCGGGCAGTACCAGTCGCTCTTCCGCCCCGCACCCGAGCCCGGTGCGTCTCACTCTCCGGTGATCCCGGGTCCCGCAAGGGACCGGCCTTCTCCGGCACCGGGCATCCGGCATCTCGCACGACGGAAGAGCATTTCGCCTTTGCCTGTCTGTAGCGAACGCCGTCACCGCGATTCCCCGGTGCCGCCCGCTTTGTGGACGACGTAGCTCCACGTCCCCATTCCGGGCTGTGCCACGCATCGCACCGACGGCCTCTCCGTGAGGAGCATGCCCATGTCGATGATCCGTGACCTGCGCGCCGCCGTCCGGCCGAGCCTGCGGCACACCCTGCGCAAGACCCCCACCACGTACACCTCGTACGACCCCACCCGCGACCACTCGGCCTCCAGCGCCGTCGTCGACTGCGCCGTCTACCGCGACGGGCGCCGGGTCGACGACCGCGACTGCCTCACGCCCCGCGGCGCGATGAGCCAGGTGCGGGAGAGCGGCGGCTTCGCCTGGATCGGGCTCCACGAGCCCACCGAGGCCGAATTCGCCGGTATCGCCGCCGAGTTCGGGCTGCACCCACTCGCCGTCGAGGACGCCGTCCACGCCCACCAGCGACCCAAGCTGGAGCGGTACGACGACACCCTCTTCACCGTCTTCAAGACGATCCACTACGTCGAGCACGCCGAGCTCACCGCGACCAGCGAGGTCGTCGAGACCGGCGAGGTCATGTGCTTCACGGGCCCCGACTTCGTCATCACCGTCCGGCACGGCGGCCAGGGCTCCCTGCGCAACCTCCGCCACCGCCTCCAGGGCGAGCCCGAACTCCTCGCCAAGGGCCCCTCGGCCGTGCTGCACGCCATCGCCGACCACGTCGTCGACGGCTACATCGCGGTCGCCGACGCCGTCGAGCTGGACATCGACCAGCTGGAGATCGACGTCTTCTCGCCGGCCACGAAGGGCTCCACCCGCGGTACGGACACGGGCCGGATCTACCAGCTCAAGCGCGAGGTGCTGGAGTTCAAGCGGGCCGTCACCCCGCTCCTGCGCCCGCTGACGCTGCTCAGCGAGCGGCCGATGCGGCTCGTCGACCCCGACATCCAGAAGTACTTCCGGGACGTCGCCGACCACCTCGCCCGCGTCCAGGAGCAGGTCGTCGGCTTCGACGAGCTCCTCAACTCGATCCTCCAGGCCAACCTGGCGCAGGCGACCGTCGCGCAGAACGAGGACATGCGCAAGATCACCTCGTGGGCGGCGATCGTCGCCGTCCCCACGGCGGTCTGCGGCGTCTACGGCATGAACTTCGACCACATGCCCGAGCTGCACTGGAAGTACGGCTACCCGATGGTGCTCACCGGCATCATCGCGGTCTGCTTCACCATCCACCGCACGCTCAAGCGCAACGGCTGGCTGTAGGACGGCTCCCGCTAGGCTTCGGGCCATGACTGAAGAGCTGCCAGGGTCCGCCCTCGTCGAGGAGGCCACCAAGAAGTCCGGCCTCGTCTGGGTGCGCGGGACCGGCCCCGCCCGCGCGCTCTGGCACGTCTGGCACGACGGCGCGGCGCACGTCGTCGGCGACGGTCCTGGCGAGCAGCCGCTGCCGGGCCTCGCGGACGGCGGGACGGTGGAGGTCACGGTCCGCAGCAAGGACAAGGGCGGGCGGCTCGTCGCCTGGACGGCCGCCGTGCGCGAGCTCTCCCCCGGTACGGACGAGTGGGAGGCCGCGGTCGCCGAGCTGAAGGGCAAGCGGCTGAACGCCCCCGACGGCGAGGCCATGACGGGGCGCTGGGCGCGCGAATGCCGCGTGCTGCGGCTCGACCCCCGCTCCTCGACGACGGAGCTGCCGGACGGCTCCCTGGCCGCCGTACCGCTGCCCTCGGAGGCCACGACCCGCCGGCCGGTGCCGGCCGCGCTCCCGAAGCTGCTGTTCAGGAAGCGCCGCAAGTAACGCGGCGCGTCCTCACGTCCGCGGCAGCTGCTTGCCGTAGTCGAGGGTCTGGTCCTTCGACGGCTCCGCGAGCGGGAAGTCCTTGTTCCACTCGGAGAGCACCACGACGCCCGCTCCCCCGCCCCGCGCGAACTGCAGCGGGTACGGGGAGCCCTCCAGGGCCACGTCGAGCGTGCCGCCCTCGCCCTCCGCGCCGCCCTTGACCTTGATCGTGCGGACTCCGCCGATCTGGTCCCGGTCGCCCTTGACCTTCTCCCCGTGCAGGCCGATCAGCCCGGCGAGGAGCACGTCCATGTCGGTGAAGCCGCGGAACTGCTTGTACGAGGGGTCGCCCTGCGGCACCTTGACGTACATGTCGTCGAGCTTGTCGGCGGCCTCGGTGTCCGCCTCGGTGGGCTCCCGGGTCGCCTTGTCGTCGTGCGCCCAGAAGTCGGCGTCCGCCTTCAGGTAGAGCGCGTCGCCGATCCGCAGCAGCTCGAAGGTGCTGTTCTTCGTCGTCACCGAGCCGGCGGCGCCGTCCTGCTTGAGCCGCATGTTGAGCTTGAAGGTGCCGCCCTTGCTGACGAGCGTGCCCGAGAGGCGTACCGCCTTCGCCGCGTCCGCGGCCGACTGCGCCTTCTGCTCGATCTCGGGCGCGGAGAGCTTCCCGACCCCGTTGGTCCCCTCGTCCGGATCGGCGCCGCAGGCGGTGAGTCCGGCTGTCAGCCCGGCGCAGAGCGCCAAGGGCACGACGGCCCTGCGGATACGCGATGACGGGGTACGAACGGCCATCTGCGCTGCCTCTCGTGTCGTGGGGGGATACGCCGGGCGTGGCCCGTACGGGGTGCCGTCGGAGGCCGCGGGCCGGGGCCGGCGGAATGACCGGGTCCGGTGGCCGGGGCCGAGTGGGGGGACGGCAGACCGCAGCGTACCCGGGCGAGGTGACGGGCCCGGCAGGCAGCCGTACGGAGTCGTTGCCGGAGCGGGGCGGAACGGCACGGGCTAGCCTGAACCCGGCAAAGCTCTGCAATCACCGGCAAAGCTCTTGCCACGACTCGAATCGTGCGGCACCGAGGAGGCGCGTGGCATGGCGGCAGGCGCCCCCCGGATCTTCGTCTCCCACCTCGCGGGAGTCCCCGTCTTCGACCCCGTCGGCGACCAGGTCGGCCGGGTCAGCGACCTCGTCGCGATGCTCCGGGTCGGCCGCAGACCGCCCCGGCTGCTCGGCATGGTCGTGGAGGTGCTGAGCCGCCGCAGGGTCTTCGTCCCGATGACCCGCATCACCGGCGTCGAGTCGGGACAGGTCATCACCACGGGCGTCGTCAACATGCGGCGCTTCGAGCAGCGCCCCACCGAGCGGCTCGTCCTCGGCGAGCTCCTCGACCGGCGCGTCCGGCTCGTGGGCGCCGACGGCCAGGAGGGCGAGGAGGTCACCGTCCTCGACGTCGCCATCCAGCAGCTGCCCGCCCGCCGCGACTGGGAGATCGACAAGGTCTTCGTCCGCAAGGGCAAGGGCGGGGTGCTGAGCCGCAAGGGCGAGACGCTGACCGTCGAGTGGTCGGCCGTCACCGGCTTCTCCCTGGAGGAGGAGGGACAGGGCGCGGAGAGCCTCGTCGCCACCTTCGAGAAGCTGCGCCCCGCCGACCTCGCCAACGTCCTGCACCACCTCTCCCCCAAGCGGCGCGCCGAGGTCGCCGCGGCCCTCGACGACGACCGGCTCGCCGACGTCCTCGAAGAGCTGCCGGAGGACGACCAGATCGAGATCCTCGGCAAGCTGAAGGAGGAGCGCGCGGCCGACGTCCTGGAGGCGATGGACCCGGACGACGCGGCCGACCTGCTGTCCGAGCTGCCCGAGGAGGACCAGGAGCGGCTCCTGACCCTGATGCAGCCGGACGACGCCGCCGACGTGCGACGCCTCCTGTCGTACGAGGAGCGCACGGCCGGCGGTCTGATGACGACCGAGCCGATCGTGCTGCGGCCGGACGCCACGGTCGCGGACGCGCTGGCCCGGGTGCGCCAGCAGGACCTGTCGCCGGCGCTCGCCGCGCAGGTGTACGTGTGCCGGCCGCCGGACGAGACGCCGACCGGGAAGTACCTGGGCACCGTGCACTTCCAGCGGCTGCTGCGGGACCCGCCGTTCACCCTGGTCAGTTCGCTCGTGGACAGCGACCTGCCACCGCTCGGCCCGGACACCCCGCTGCCCGCCGTCACCAGCTACCTCGCCGCCTACAACATGGTCGCCGCGCCCGTCGTGGACGAGAGCGGTTCGCTGCTCGGCGCGGTCACCGTCGACGACGTGCTCGACCATCTGCTGCCGGAGGACTGGCGGGAGACGGAGTTCCACGAGGAGGGGACCGGGCATGGCCGCTGAGCGGGGGCAGGAGAGGGAGCGGGAACGGGAGCGGGACCGGCCGATGGTGGCCCGGATCCGGCTCGACCTGCCGCGCGAGCGCCGGCCCAGGTTCCTTCCGGAGTACGACCCGGAGGCCTTCGGGCGGATGTCCGAGCGGATCGCCCGCTTCCTGGGCACCGGGCGCTTCCTCGTCTGGATGACCCTGACGATCATCGTCTGGGTCGTGTGGAACATCTTCGCCCCGGCGACGCTGCGGTTCGACGAGTACCCGTTCATTTTCCTGACGCTCGCCCTGTCCCTCCAGGCCTCGTACGCGGCGCCGCTGATCCTGCTCGCCCAGAACCGGCAGGACGACCGGGACCGGGTCAACCTGGAGCAGGACCGGAAGCAGAACGAGCGGTCGATCGCGGACACCGAGTACCTGACCCGGGAGATCGCGGCGCTCCGCATGGGCCTCGGCGAGGTCGCGACGCGCGACTGGATCCGCTCGGAGCTCCAGGACCTGATCAAGGAGCTGGAGGAGCGCCGGGATCTATTCCCGACCGGCGAAGGTCACGGAAGTGACGTACCCGACCGTTGACAGCCCTTTCATGGGCCGGTGGTCGGCGCCGTACCATCGTCGGTATGGCTATGGAAGACGCGGTGCTCGAAGCACTGGCGACGGTGAACGACCCCGAGATCAACAAGCCCATCACTGAGCTCGGCATGGTCAAGTCGGTGGAGGTCCAACCGGACGGCAGGGTCGCCGTCACGGTCTACCTGACCGTCTCCGGCTGCCCGATGCGCGACACGATCACGCAGCGCGTGACCGAGGCCGTCTCCCGCGTCGAGGGCGTCACCGCCGTCGACGTCACGCTCGACGTGATGAGCGACGAGCAGCGCAAGGAGCTGGCGGCGGCGCTGCGCGGGACCGGCGCGGAGCGCGAGGTGCCGTTCGCGAAGCCGGGCTCGCTGACCCGGGTGTACGCGGTCGCCTCCGGCAAGGGCGGCGTCGGCAAGTCCTCCGTGACCGTGAACCTCGCCGCGGCGATGGCCGCGGACGGTCTGAAGGTCGGCGTCGTCGACGCCGACATCTACGGCCACAGCGTGCCGCGGATGCTGGGCGCGGACGGCCGTCCGACCCAGGTCGAGAACATGATCATGCCGCCGTCGGCGAACGGCGTGAAGGTCATCTCCATCGGCATGTTCACCCCGGGCAACGCCCCGGTGGTGTGGCGCGGCCCGATGCTGCACCGCGCGCTCCAGCAGTTCCTCGCGGACGTGTACTGGGGCGACCTGGACGTCCTCCTGCTCGACCTGCCCCCGGGCACCGGCGACATCGCGATCTCGGTCGCGCAGCTCGTGCCGAACGCGGAGATCCTGGTCGTCACGACCCCGCAGCAGGCCGCGGCCGAGGTCGCCGAGCGGGCCGGCTCGATCGCCGTGCAGACGCACCAGAAGATCGTCGGCGTCGTCGAGAACATGGCGGGCCTGCCGTGTCCGCACTGCGACGAGATGGTCGACGTGTTCGGCACGGGTGGCGGCCAGCGCGTCGCGGACGGGCTGACGCAGACGACCGGCACGAACGTCCCGGTCCTCGGCTCGATCCCGATCGACGTCCGGCTCCGCGAGGGCGGCGACGAGGGCAAGCCCGTCGTCCTCTCCGACCCCGACTCCCCGGCGGGCGCGGCCCTGCGCGCCATCGCGGGCAAGCTCGGCGGCCGCCAGCGTGGCCTGTCCGGCATGAGCCTGGGCATCACGCCGCGCAACAAGTTCTGAGCATGAAAAGGGGCGCCCCCGCTGGGGGCGCCCCTTTTCATGCCGTCAGGCGTACGCCTCAAGGTCCTTGATCTGCGAGAACCCCAGACCGTACGCGCTCATGCCCCGCCCGTACGCCCCGAGGTGCACCCCCGCCGCCGAGCCCGCCAACACCCAGCCGAACTCCGACTCGCGGTAGTGGAAGGGCATCGGCACCCCGTCCACGGGGAGCGACAGCGTCGACCAGGCGGGCCCGTCGAGGTCGTCGGCGAGCTCGAAGGCCGTCTCCGTCTGCTGGTCCAGCCAGTTGTCCCGCATCCCGTGGTCGAGCGACGCGGGCCAGGTGTGGACCAGGAGCCCCGAGCCGGCCAGCCAGGCGGCGGACGAGACCGTCGTGGCGTCGAGGACGCCCGTACCGTCCCCGGTCCGCCGGACCGGGCTCGCGGCGACCGTCACCACGACGGCGAAGCGCTCCTTCTCGGCAGCGCGCGCGTCCGACTTTATGGACGGCTCGTCACCGTGCCCCGTAGAACCGTGCTGCACGCTGCCGTCCGCGGCCGTGCCGACCTGCATCAGCCAGCGCTGCCCGGTGAAGGCCTCGTCGAGGCCGTACCAGGCGAAGGGCGCGCGCAGAAAGCCCTCGGGCGTACGCCGGGCCGTCGGTACGCCCTCCACCCGACTCGTGGTCTCCATCTCGGCCGCCTCCTCGTTCCGTCAACAGAGGGAGGATAGCCACCGGGACGCGTCGGGTCGGTGACAGCCCGTCGTCAGGTCGCGTCGGAGTCGTACGGCGGACGCTCTCCGGTGTCCGGCTTGTCCTGCTTCTTGAGGAGGTCCGGCGTGCCGGCGGCGGCGCTGCCGTTGACCGCGGCGGGCGCGGCCTCGCGGCCGTGGACCGCGTCGGCGACGTCGTTCATCTCCTTCTTGAGGTCGAACGACCCGCGAAGCTCCTTGAGCTCCTTGAGGTCCTCGTTCCCCTCCAGCTGCTTGCGGAGGAACGTCTTGGGGTTGAGGTCCTCGAACTCGAAGTCCTTGAACTCCGGCCCCAGCTCGCTGCGGATGTCCTCCTTCGCGCTGTCCGAGAAGTCACGGACCTTCTTGATGAAGCGCGAGACGTCCTGGATGACCTTCGGGAGCTTTTCAGGCCCGAAGACGAGCACGGCGAGGACCACGAGGGCCACCAGCTCGAGTGCGCCTATGTCGCTGAACACCTAGTAGCTCCTTCACGCCGGTCCAGGGCCCGGTCCACGGTACCCGCCGAAACTGTCGGACGGGTACCTCCCGGTGTCCGCCACATGGCACTCGCGTGCCGCACTCACGTGCCCTGCGACGAACCAAGGGTCAACGTCTTCGTCAGTTCCTTGCCGCCACGGGTCAGGGTGAGCCGCAGTTTGTCGCCGGGGCGGTGGGCGCGGATCTTCACGATCAACTCCTCGCCGTTGTGCACCCGCTGGCCGTCGACCTTGGTGATGACGTCGCCGGGCCGGAGCCCCGCGGAGGCGGCCGGGCCGCCGGGGGTGACGGAGGCGGCGCCGTCCTTACCCTTCTCGCCGACGCGGGCCCCGTCGCCGTTGAACTGCATGTCGAGGCTCACACCGATGACGGGGTGGGTGGCCTTGCCGGTGTTGATGAGCTCCTCGGCGACCCGCTTGCCCTGGTTGATCGGTATGGCGAAGCCGAGGCCGATCGAGCCGGGCTGGCCGGCGCCGCCCCCGTCGCCGTCGCCGGAACCGCCGGCGGCGCGGATCGCGCTGTTGATGCCGATGACCCGGCCCTTGGAGTCGAGCAGCGGTCCGCCGGAGTTGCCGGGGTTGATCGGCGCGTCGGTCTGGAGGGCGTCGACGTAGCTGATGTCGGTGCCGTCGCCCTTCTCGCCGCCGGCGGTGATCGGGCGCTCCTTGGCGCTGATGATCCCGGAGGTCACGGTGTTGGAGAGGTCGAAGGGGGCGCCGATGGCGACGACGGGGTCGCCGACGCGGACGTTGTCGGAGTTGCCGAGGGGCAGCGGCCGGAGGCCGGAGACGCCGGTGACCTGGACGACGGCGAGGTCGTAGCCGGTGTCCTTGCCGACGATCTTGGCGCGGGCGGTCTCGCCGCTGGAGAAGGTCACGGTGATGTCCCCGGAGGACTCGGCCGCGTCGACCACGTGGTTGTTGGTGAGGATGTGGCCCTTGGTGTCCAGGACGAAGCCGGTGCCGGTGCCGGAGGAGCCGCCGCCGCTGACGTGCAGGGTGACGACGCCGGGCAGCGCGCTGGCGGCGATCCCGGCCACGCTCTCGGGGGCGCGGTCGGTGTCCCCGCCGTCGGCCTGGGGCAGCTCGACGGTGGTGAGTCCGCCGTTCCGCTCGACGTAGGCGCCGATGCCGCCGCCGATGACGCCGGTGACGAGGGCGAAGACCAACGCCCCGGCGAGCGCGAGGCCCTTCCGGGACTTCTTCGCGGGCGCCGGCAGGACCCCCACGCCGCCGACGGCCCCGCCCCAGGGGTCGTACTGCATCCACGGGGCGGTCCCGCCCTGCTGCGGCGGTACGGGCGGTACGGCGGCCTGCTGAGGCGGTACGGGGGCCACGGGGCCCGGTGCCTGCGGCGGTGCGGGTGCCTGCGCCTGCGGGGGCACGGAGGCCGCCGGGTGCTGCACGGGCGGCGCGGGCGCCCACGGGCCGGGCTCGCCGTAGGGCGGCGTCCGGTACTCGTCGGGCGCGTGCAGGGGCTGGGGGGCGGGCTGCGCGGGCGCCGCCGGGGCCTGCGGCGCGTCGGCCACGGGCGCGTCTGCCACGGGCGCGTCGGCCGGCTGTTCCTTCGTCAGCAGGACGGCGGGCACGGGCTCCGGCTCGGGTCCGGGTGCGGACTCGACCTCGACCGCGGGCGCGGGCGCGGGCCGGGACACGTCAGAGATCTCCGTGGTCCCGGCATCGGCCACGGCCTCGGCCTCGACCGGCGGCTGGGGCGCGGGCAGGGGGAAATCACCGTCACCGTCGTCACCGCCGTCGGCCGGGGGCGGCGAGGGTATCTTCGCCGCCTCCGGCGCCGTCGAAGGCCGGCTCCACCAGTTCGGCTTACCGTCGTTCATGCTCTCCCCGCAACCGCTGACCCGTCCGCGCCCCTGGCTCGGGCGCCCCTGTCCCTGGATTCAACCAGGTCGCGGGTCAGCGGTGGGAGCCGAGCGGTGCGTTCGTCGGGCTCGCCGCCGGGCTGGGACCGGGGGCGAAGGCCAGATCGAGGGCCGGACCCGTCGGGCGTATGAACGGCGAGAGCGCGAAGAACGACTGCGCGGCCTGGTTCTGCAGGCGCACGGCCACCAGCGGAGCCCTACCGGAACGCACCGCGTCCGGCGGGATCGCGCCCGAGGGGACGGTGCCCGCGGGGGCCCGGCCGGCCGGGGCGCCCGTACGGGCCGCGAGGGGCGTGAGCGGCTCTTCGGCGACGGACTGGGCGCCCGCGCCCGTACGTTCCCCGGAGCGGGTGCCGCGCGACGCGGTGCTCGTGCCCTGGGCGCCGCCCGAGGCCGTGGCGCGCAGCGGGGTGACCGCGCTGCCCGTGCCCTGCCCGCCGCGTCCGCTCGCGCTCACCGAGGTCTCCACCGGCATCGTGCCGCCGAGGGCGATCGCCGCGAAGGAGACCGCGCTGGCCGCCGCGAAGGCGAAGCGCCGGCCGCGCCCGGACGTGCCGGAGGCGCGGTCGCCGACCTCGTGGATGCGGAAGCCGGTGCCGGGGTGCGGGGTGACGACGGCGGCGGTGGCGAAGCCGTCGGACTTCAGGGCCGCCTTGCCGAGCAGTTCTTCCAGGGGCCCTCGCGGGGCCCCGGGCCCGCCGGAGCCGCCCGAAGGCTCACCTGGTCCCCCGGGGAGTCCCTGGAGCCGGGCGAGGAAGCCCTCGGAGGGCGGCGGGGGCGCCGCGGAGGCGAAGACGCTCTTCACGGTGCGCTGGGCGTCGGCCTCGGCCTTGCAGCGCGCACAGGTCGCGAGGTGCGCGAGCACCCGCTCCCGGGCGTCGTGGCCGAGCTCGCCGTCGACGAGCGCCGCGAGCCGGTCCCCGAGGTGGTGTTCCGCGGGGGTCGGTGACGAGGGACGGGTGCCGCTCACGCTGTCCCTGCCTCCCATCCGACGGAGGCGAGGGCACGCTCCGCCCGGGCCTCGGGCGAGCGGTGCTTGAGGGCCTTGCGCAGGTGGGAGCGCCCGCGGTGGATCCGGCTGCGGACGGTGCCGAGCTTCACGCCGAGGGTCGCGGCGATCTCCTCGTACGAGAGTCCTTCGATGTCGCAGAGGACGACCGCGGCACGGAACTCGGGCGCGAGGGTGTCCAGGGCCTGCTGCACGTCGGCGTCGAAGTGGGTGTCGTTGAACACCTGCTGCGGGGACGGCTCACGGCTGGGCAGCCGCTCGGCGGCGTCGTCGGCGAGCGCGTCGAAACGGATGCGCTGCTTGCGACGGACCATGTCGAGGAAGAGATTGGTGGTGATGCGGTGGAGCCAGCCCTCGAAGGTGCCCGGCGTGTACGTCGACAGCGAGCGGAAGACGCGGACGAAGACCTCCTGGGTGAGGTCCTCGGCGTCGTGCTGGTTGCCGGTGAGGCGGTAGGCGAGGCGGTAGACCCGGCCACTGTGCGTGCTGACGATCTCCTCCCAGGTGGGCGGAGTCCACGCCTGCGATTCCGCATCCGATGCGAAGGTCGCGGTGGTGGGAGCGGAGTCGATGGTGCGGATTCGGTCAGCGGTGTCGGTCACGGATTTCGGCTCACCCGCCGACCTGAGAAGACGCCGAAGCACTCCTCCCCGATCCCCAGGCGCAGCCGCACCTCCCCTGTCGGCTCTGGTGGTGTCCAGTGGAGCCCCTACCATAGCCACCTCGCCCGTTAGCTCCGGATAAGAATCTTTACGCGAATTTGGAACCGGCTCGCCCGGCTGCCGCCGGCCGCGTCCCGCCTCCAGTGAACGCGCGGTCCCATCTGCGGGTTCCCGCTGACAGCGGATACAGTCACCGTTGCGTCAACTACGGGGACAGGAGAGGGCCATTACCGCCAACCGGCAGACGAGCTGGTCGTTCGCCGACGCCTTTGTCGCCGAGGACGAAGCTCTGCGCTGGGCCCGGGACCGGGCCCGGGAGGCAGGGCTGCCCTCGGTGTCGCCCGGCACCGGTGGCGCGCTGCGCCTGCTCGCGGCGACGGCGGATGCCAAGGCGGTGGCGGAGATCGGGACCGGCACGGGCGTGTCGGGCATCTACCTGCTGCTCGGGATGCGGCCCGACGGAGTCCTGACGACGGTGGACCTCCAGCCGGAGCGCCAGCAGTTCGCGAAGACGGCGTTCCGTGCGGCGGGCTTCGCGGGGAACCGGGCCCGGTTCATCCCCGGTCGCGCCCTCGACGTCCTGCCGCGGCTCGCGGACGGCGGATACGACCTCGTCTTCTGCGACGGCGACCGTCTGGAGTACCTGGACTACCTCGCTGAATCGTTGCGCCTGCTGCGACCTGGCGGTCTCGTCTGCTTCGAAGGCGTTTTCGCGGACGGCCGGACGGTCGACTCGGCGGCCCAGCCGGCGGAGGTCCTGCGGGTCCGCGAGCTGCTGCGCACGGTCCGGGAGAGCCAGGAGCTGCTGCCCTCGCTGCTGCCGGTGGGCGACGGCCTGCTCTGCGCGGTGCGCCGGGGCTGACGCCCCGTTCCTCCTGAAGGCCCGCGTTGTTTCTCCTGAAGCCCGCGTTTCCCCTGGGACAGCCCCCGGACACACCTCTGCCCCGGCACGGTCGAACCGTCCCGGGGCAGTGGCGAGGAATCGTCGAGGGTCAGGTCAGCCGACGACCTTCTTCAGGGCGTCGCCCAGCGCCTCGGCCTCACCCGGGGTCAGCTCGACGACAAGCCGACCGCCGCCTTCGAGCGGAACGCGCATGACGATGCCCCGCCCCTCCTTGGTCACCTCGAGCGGGCCGTCACCCGTCCGCGGCTTCATGGCCGCCATGCTTGTTCCCCTTCCTGAAACCAGCTCATCGTCAGCCGGGCAGCTCTTTGATGCGGAGCACGCTTCACCGGCTTCGAACACATTGCTTCCAGGTCATTATCCCGCATCGCAGGACCCGATGACCAACATCGATCTGCATCGCTTGCGCAACGCGCTCTCGCAAAACCCCACATTTCGGCGATCGGGCTGCGATACTGCGCCGCCCCGGAGTGCACCGACGGCCTGAATTCTTTGACGCAGCTCACATGGGCGGGGCGGGTGATCTCCGCCATGCTGGGCAGGTCAACCACGCAAAGAGGCGAAGGGAACCCCATGGCCGACACGGTGCTGTACGAGGTGAGCGACGGGCTCGCCACCATCACGCTCAACCGGCCCGAGGCCATGAACGCGATGAACGTGGCGACGAAGGTCGCGCTCCGGGACGCCGTGGAAACGGCAGCGGCGGACACCGCCGTACGGGCCGTCCTGCTCACCGCGGCCGGTGACCGGGCCTTCTGCGTCGGCCAGGACCTCAAGGAGCACGTGGGTCTGCTCATGGCGGACAAGGAGTCCGGCACGCGCGACACCATGAACACGGTCCGGGACCACTACAACCCGATCGTCCGGGCGCTCACCGGCATGCGGAAGCCGGTCGTGGCGGGCGTGAACGGCGTCGCGGCGGGGGCGGGCTTCGGCTTCGCGCTCGCGGCGGACTACCGGGTCGTCGCGGACACGGCCGCGTTCAACACGTCCTTCGCGGGCGTCGCGCTCACCTCGGACTCGGGCATGTCCTGGACGCTGCCCCGGCTGATCGGCGCGAGCCGGGCGTCCGACCTGCTGCTCTTCCCGCGCTCCATCTCGGCCCAGGAGGCGTACGAGCTCGGCATCGTGAACCGCCTGGTCCCGGCCGCCGACCTCACCGCCGAGGCCACGAAGGTCGCCCGCGCCCTCGCGGAGGGCCCCACGGTGGCCTACGCGGCCCTGAAGGAGTCCCTGGCCTACGGCGCGGACCACTCCCTCACCGAGTCCCTGGAGAAGGAGGACGAACTCCAGTCCCTCGCGGGCGCCTCGGAGGACCACACGATCGCCGTCCGCGCCTTCATCGCCAAGGAGAAGCCGAAGTACCTGGGCCGCTAGGCCACCCCTAGGGCCTGTGCTCCGGGGCGGTGCCTACCGGCCGCCCCGGGCCACGCATCCCTCCACGTGGTCGTCGACCAGTCCGCAGGCCTGCATCAGGGCGTAGGCCGTGGTGGGGCCGACGAAGCGGATGCCGCGCTTCTTGAGGGCCTTGGCGAGGGCCGTGGACTCGTCCGTGACCGCCGGGACGTCGGAGACCGAGCGGGGGGCGGGGCGGCCGGGGTCGGGGGCGTGGGACCAGATCAGGGCGTCGAGCTCGCCCGGGGACCAGGTGGCGAGCAGTTTGGCGTTGGCCAGGGTCGCGTCGACCTTGGCGCGGTTGCGGATGATGCCCTCGTCGGCGAGGAGGCGCTCCCGGTCGGCCTCGCCGAAGCCGGCGACGGAGTCGATGCGGAAGCCGTCGAAGGCCCGCCGGAAACCCTCGCGGCGGCGCAGGATCGTGATCCAGGAGAGGCCCGACTGGAAGGCCTCCAGGCAGAGCCGCTCGAAGAGCTCGTCGTCGCCGTGGACCGGGCGGCCCCACTCCTCGTCGTGGTACGCCACGTAGTCGTCGGTCGACAGGCCCCAGGGGCAGCGCAGCCGCCCGTCCGGGCCCGGGACCGGTCCGCCCTCCGTCATGAGCGGTCGTCCTCTCCCTCGCCGGCGGACGCGCCCGCGAGCGCCTCCTCCAGCTCGGCGATCCGGGAGTCCCGCTCGGCGAGTTCGGCGCCGAGGCGCACCAGGACGTCGTCCACGTCCGCCATCCGGTAGCCGCGGACCGCGACGGGGAGGCGGAGCGCCTCGACGTCGGCGCGGTCGACCGGGCGGGCCACCGGGAGGGGGTCGACGAGCTGTTCGGGCGCCACCTCCGGCAGCACCTCGCTGTCGCCTCCGCCGACCACCGCCAGAGTCACCGCGGCCACGACCACGACCATCGTGATGAGCAGAAACCAGAACACCTGCGCGCCTCTTCCCGGAGTGGAATTAGTCCCGTGCCGATCGTGCCATGCGCCACTGACGGTTAGGGTCGCAGCGAACGTACGCGAGGGAGGACAAAAGGGATGCTGCGCTTGGGACGGCGTGAATTCGGGCCGCACGAGCCGGTGATCATGGCGATCGTGAACCGGACCCCGGATTCTTTCTACGACCAGGGCGCCACCTTCCGCGACGAGCCGGCGCTCGCCCGCGTGGAGCAGGCCGTGGCCGAGGGCGCGGCGATCATCGACATCGGCGGGGTGAAGGCGGGCCCCGGCGAGGAGGTCACGGCCGAGGAGGAGGCCCGGCGGACGGTCGGTTTCGTCGCCGAGGTCCGCAGGCGCCACCCCGACGTGGTGATCAGCGTGGACACCTGGCGCGCGGACGTCGGCGCGGCGGTCTGCGAGGCCGGGGCGGACGTCCTGAACGACGCGTGGGGCGGGGTCGACCCCGGGCTCGCGGAGGTCGCCGCCAAGTACGGCGCGGGGCTCGTCTGTACGCACGCGGGCGGCGCGGAGCCGCGGACGCGGCCGCACCGGGTCGCGTACGAGGACGTGATGGCCGACATCCTGCGGGTGACCGTGGGGCTCGCGGAGCGGGCGGTGGCCCTCGGGGTGCGGCGCGACGGGATCATGATCGACCCGGGGCACGACTTCGGGAAGAACACCCGGCACAGCCTGGAGGCGACGCGGCGGCTCGGCGAGATGGCGGAGACGGGGTGGCCGGTGCTGGTGTCCCTGTCGAACAAGGACTTCGTCGGCGAGACGCTCGACCGGCCGGTCAAGGAGCGGGTCCTCGGGACGCTGGCGACCACGGCCGTCTCCGCGTGGCTGGGGGCGCAGGTGTACCGGGTGCACGAGGTCGCCGAGACCCGGCAGGTCCTGGACATGGTGGCGTCCATCGCCGGGCACCGGCCGCCGGCTGTCGCCCGGCGCGGGCTGGCTTAGCGGGGCGGGTGCGGGAGGGGGTGGGGGCGCCTGCGGCGGGCTCCTCCCCCACCCCGCCCCTTCCCGAAACCGGGGCTCCGCCCCGGACCCGCGCCTCAAACGCCGGCGGGGCCGACTTCTACTTGCCGGTCTCCTTCGTCACCAGCGCCACCGCCTCGTCCACGTCGTCCGTGACGTGGAAGAGGAGCAGGTCGCGCTCCGACGCCTTGCCGCCCGCGACGACCGAGTCGCGCAGCCAGTCGACGAGGCCCTTCCAGTACTCCGTGCCGAAGAGGACGATCGGGAAGCGGGTGACCTTGCGGGTCTGGACCAGGGTCAGCGCCTCGAAGAGTTCGTCGAGGGTGCCGAGGCCGCCGGGCAGGACGACGAAGCCCTGCGCGTACTTCACGAACATCGTCTTGCGGACGAAGAAGTACCGGAAGTTCACGCCGATGTCGACGTGCTGGTTGAGCCCCTGCTCGAAGGGGAGCTCGATCCCGAGGCCCACCGAGACGCCCTTGGCCTCCCTGGCCCCCTTGTTGGCCGCCTCCATGGCGCCCGGGCCGCCGCCCGTGATGACCGCGAAACCGGCCTCGACGAGCGCCCGGCCGATCCGGACGCCCGCCTCGTACTCCGGCGAGTCCGGCTTCGTGCGGGCCGAGCCGAAGACGCTGATCGCGCTCGGCAGTTCGGCGAGGGCTCCGAAGCCCTCGACGAACTCGGACTGGATGCGCATGACCCGCCAGGGGTCCGTGTGCACCCACTCCGAGTCGCCCTCGGTGTCGAGCAGCCGCTGGTCCGTGGTGCCCGACTGGACCTGATCCCGGCGCCTCAGCACCGGCCCCAGACGCTGCTCCTCGGGCTTCGCCATTCCCTCGGGAATGCCCATGGCCTGCTCCCTCCGCCGATCCACTGATCTTCTGGTCCGGTCAGCGTAGGACGACAGAGGTGACGAAACGCGAAATTACGGAAGTCAGGCAGTCAGCCAGTCGCGGAGTCGTGCCTCGCAGTGGTGGATCCTGTCGACGGGGACGTGCTCGTCGCGCTTGTGCGCGTAGATCGGGTCGCCGGGCCCGTAGTTGACCGCCGGCACGCCGAGGGCGCTGAAGCGGGACACGTCGGTCCAGCCGAACTTGGGCTGGGCGCTGCCGCCGACGGCCTTCATGAAGGCCTCGGCTGCGGGGTGGGAGAGGCCGGGCAGCGCGCCGGGGCTCTCGTCGTCGATCACGAAGTCGGCGATGTCGCAGTCGGCGAAGAACTCGCGGACGTACGCCAGCGCCTCGGCCGGGGAGCGGTCGGGGGCGTACCGGTAGTTGACCGTGACGGTGCAGGCGTCGGGGATGACGTTGGTGGCGACGCCGCCCTGGATCGCGACCGCGTTGAGGCCCTCGTGGTACTCCAGGCCGTCGATGACGGGCTTGCGCGGCTCGTACGCGGCGAGGCGGGCGAGGATCGGGGCGGCGGTGTGGATGGCGTTGGAGCCCATCCAGGAGCGCGCGGAGTGGGCGCGCTCGCCCGCGGTGTGCAGGATGACGCGCAGGGTGCCCTGGCAGCCTCCCTCGACCTGTGCGTCGGAGGGCTCCAGGAGGACGGCGAAGTCGCCCTCCATCCAGTCGGGGTGCGCGGCGGCGATCTTCCCGAGGCCGTTGAGGTCGGCGGCGACCTCCTCGTTGTCGTAGAAGACGAAGGTGAGGTCGCGGTTGGGCTCGGGGACGGTGGCGGCGATCCGGAGCTGGACGGCGACGCCGGACTTCATGTCGCTCGTGCCGCAGCCCCAGAGGATGCCGTCCTCGTCGAGCCGCGAGGGGACGTTGTCGGCGATCGGCACGGTGTCGATGTGGCCGGCGAGCACGATCCGCTCGGCGCGGCCGAGGTTCGTACGGGCGACGACGTTGTTGCCGACGCGGTCGACGGTGAGGTGCGGCAGGGCGCGCAGGGCCTGCTCGATGGCGTCCGCGAGCGGCTGCTCCGTCCCGCTGACGGACGGGAAGTCGACGAGTGCTGCGGTGAGCGCGGCCCCGTCCTGGGAGAGGTCCAGCCGGGTCTCGCGCGGAGTGATGTCAGCCATGTGCCGACCCTAACCCGGCCTCCAGTACGGTGGGCCCCGTGTCCGAGCCCACCCGCCCCGTCCGTCGCGGCCGCCCCGCCCGCCGTGGCCGTCTCGCCCGTTCCGCGGCCGCCCTCGCCGCGCTCCTCGGTCTGGCCTCGTACGTGGCCTTCCACCAGGTGACAGGGAGCAAGGGCACGCCGCGGTGCAGTGTCGGAACCGGTGAGAACCGGTACGAGTTCACGCCGGACCAGGCGTCGAACGCGGCGACGATCTCGGCGGTCGGCACCTCTCGGGGGCTGCCGGAGCGTGCGGTGACGATCGCGCTCGCGACGGCGCTCCAGGAGTCGGCGCTGCGGAACATCGAGCACGGCGACCGGGACTCGCTCGGTCTGTTCCAGCAGCGGCCCTCGATGGGCTGGGGGACGCCGGCGCAGATCATGGATCCGGTGTACTCGGCGGGGAAGTTCTATGAGGGTCTCGAGAAGGTTCCGGGGTACTCGCGGCTGCCGCTGACGGTGGCGGCGCAGAAGGTGCAGAAGAGCGGTTTCCCGCAGGCGTACGCGAAGCACGAGCCGGACGCCACCCTGCTCTCGGCGGCGCTGACGGGCCGGGCCCCGGCCGCTCTGAAGTGCACGGCGAGCGATCTGAAGGGCCCGCCGGGCGATCCGGAGCTGGTGCGCAAGGAGCTGGTGCGGGCCTTCGGCGAGAAGGCGGCGCCGAAGGCGGTCACGGGCGGGTCGAGCGCGGGCCGGTCGGCCACGGAACCGCCGGTGCTCGTGGTGCCGGTCCGGACGGCATCGGGCGCGGGTACGGCTCCGGGGGCCGGGACGGACGAGCGGCGCGGCTGGGAGCTGGCGCAGTGGGCGGTGGCGCGGGCGGATGAGCTGCGCGTCACGGAGGTCGCGTTCGGGGACCGGGTGTGGCGCGCGAGCGACTCGTCCGGCGGCTGGGAGAAGGCCTCCCCGACGGCTGCCGGTGCCGCGTCCGACGCGGGTTCGGTCCGCCTCCGGCTCGCTCGATAGCCGGTCACCCGTACGGTCGTTCACTCCTCCGTGGCATGCTCGCGGACGGAATTCCGAGAAATTCGCACGCACTCCGGGCGGGCATTTCGGCGTCGGGTCGCGACACCTCAACTCCCTTGCGACGCAAGGGAAGTGACGGTTCGGCAGGCATCCACACAATGAGACGTTCGTCCGTTTTCCTCCCCACCCGACAATACGACGCATTACCAATCCTTTACCTTCGACCGCCGCAACCTCTCCCACCCCGGAACCGGTTGTCACTGCGTCCGAACACCACTCGTCGCACCTGTCGAAGGAGCACCATGTCCCTCCCCCTGACCCGTCGGATCGCCCGCGCCGCCCTCCTCATCGCGGCCGGAGCAGCCCCCGTGGTCGGTGCGGCCGGCTCCGCGAGCGCCCTTGACCACAGCATCGCGCCGACCGGCGCCCTCGGCGGCATCAGCGCCTTGGACGCCGCCGGTGCGGGCACCGCTGTCGACAGCGGGGCGCAGGCCGCCACCGGCGTCGTCGGCGCGACCGGCAGCGAGGCCGTCGGCACGGCCGTCCCGGCCGCCGGAAAGACCGTCGGCGCGGCGGGCAAGACCGCCACCCCGGCCGCGCAGAAGGTGGCCGGCGAGGCCGCCGGCAGCACCGGCGAGGTCGTCGGCAAGACGGCCGGCGCCGCCGGCCAGAGCGCGCAGGGCCCGGCCTCCGGCGCCCTGGGCGGCGGCCTGCCCGCCGCCCCGTCCCTGGGCGGCCTGCCGATCGGCTGATCATCCGCAGAGACGCGGGAGGGCCCGGGGAGCAGGTGCTCCCCGGGCCCTCCCGCGTGTCGCCGTCTAGCCGAGCCGCTTGACCGCCGCGTCGACGCGCTCGTCCGTCGCCGTGAACGCCACCCGCACGAACCGCTCCCCGGCCTCGCCGTAGAAGTCTCCGGGAGCCACCAGGATGCCCTTGTCCGCCAGGTAGGCCACGGTCTCCCAGCACGGCTCGTCCCGGGTCGCCCACAGGTACAGGCTCGCCTCGCTGTGCTCGATCCGGAAGCCGTGCGCCTCCAGGGCCGCCCGCAGCGCCGCCCGGCGGGCCGCGTACCGCGCCCGCTGCTCGGCCACGTGCGCGTCGTCGCCGAGCGCCGCGACCGTCGCCGCCTGCACCGGGGCCGCGGTCATCATGCCGCCGTGCTTGCGGATCAGGAGCAGCTCGCCGAGCACGGCCGGGTCGCCCGCGATGAACGCGGCGCGGTAGCCGGCCAGGTTGGAGCGCTTGGAGAGCGAGTGGACGGCGACGATCCCCTCGTACGAACCGCCGCAGACGTCCGGGTGCAGGACGGAGACCGGGTCGGCCTCCCAGCCCAGCTCCAGGTAGCACTCGTCGGAGAAGACGAGCACGCCGTGCTCGCGCGCCCAGGCCACGATCCGGGTCAGCTCGTCCTTGCCGAGGACCTTGCCGGTGGGGTTGGACGGGGAGTTGAGCCAGAGCAGCTTCAGACCCGCCGGGTCGAGCTCCGTGGGGTCGTCGTAGACGACCGGCTCGGCGCCGCAGAGCCGCGCGCCGACCTCGTACGTCGGGTAGGCGAGGCGGGGGTACGCCACCTTGTCCCCGGCGCCGAGCCCCAGCTGCGTCGGCAGCCAGGCGACGAGCTCCTTGGAGCCGACCACCGGCAGTACGTTCTCGTGGGCGAAGTCCACCGCGCCGAGGCGGCGTTCGCACCAGCCGGTGAGCGCGTCCCGCAGCTCTTTCGTCCCCCACACCGTGGGATAGCCCGGCGAGTCCGCCGCCGCGACCAGGGCGTCCTGGATCAGCGCGGGGACCGGGTCGACGGGCGTGCCGACCGAGAGGTCCACGATTCCGTCCGGGTGCGCCACGGCCGTCTTCTTGTACGGCTCCAGCTTGTCCCAGGGGAAGACGGGCAGGCGCGAAGAGACTGCGCTCACGGGTTGGCTCTCACTTCCTGTACGTACGGGGAAACGCCTCGGTCCCGTACGGCGACCGACGCCGTACGGGACCGGATGCGGTCGATCAGCCGTTCTGCGGCGGCAGGGCGGCGATGAAGGGGTGGTCACGCTCGATCTCGCCGAGCTTGGAGGCACCACCGGGCGAACCGAGCTCGTCGAAGAACTCGACGTTCGCCTTGTAGTAGTCCTTCCACTCCTCCGGGGTGTCGTCCTCGTAGAAGATCGCCTCCACAGGGCAGACCGGCTCACAGGCCCCGCAGTCGACGCATTCGTCCGGGTGGATGTACAAGGACCGCTTGCCCTCGTAGATGCAGTCGACGGGGCACTCCTCGATGCACGCCTTGTCCTTCACGTCGACACAAGGCTGCGCGATGACGTAGGTCACGCTGTCGTTCCTCCTCGATAGGGCTGGTCTGCGCGGGAGCGCGGCGTCGTCGATGCCCGCACCTAGTATCTCCGTTCTTGGGGGCGATCCGAACAGGAGGGGCGGAGAAGCTGTGGAATTGACCGGCGGAGGACTCCTTGAGGTCCGAATCACCAGCGCTGACGTGGGAAAACGTGTCTCCGTTCGGTACGTGACAGACTCGGCCGCGCCGGGCGAGAGGTACACCGACGCGGTCGGAGTTCTCACATCGTGGGACTCCGGTGTGCTGCTGATCACACGAAAGAGCGGTGAAGCCGTCCGGATCGCGGAAAGCTCCCTCGCCGCGGGCAAGGTCGTACCGCCCGCTCCGGCCCGCCGCCGGGGGCCTTCGGCCACCTTCCCGGAGCTGGCCCGGGCCACCGCGCGCGCCTGGCAGCCGGTCGAGAGCGAGCCGCTCGGCGAGTGGACGCTGCGGGCCGCCGACGGATTCACCCGCCGCGCCAACTCCGTGCTGCCGCTCGGCGATCCGGGGGTCCCGGTGGCGGAGGCCCTGACCCGCGTACGGGAGTGGTACGCGGCCCGGAAGCTCCCCGCGTACGTCCAGACCGCGACCGGCGCCGAGGGCACGCAGGAGCTGCTGTGCGCGGAGCTCGACCGGCACGGCTGGCGGCGCGAGGTCTCCGCCCAGGTGCAGATCGGCGCGCTGGCCCCGATCGGCGACCAGGACGCCGACGTCTCCGCCGTACGCCTCTCGCGGACGGTCGACGAGGCCTGGCTGAGCCGCTACCAGCGCTTCGGGGAGCCGAGCCCGGCGGTGCGGCCGGTCCTCACCTCCGGGCCGAGTGTGTGGTTCGCGTCCGTGGCGGGCACGGGAGAGGTACCCGCGGCGATCGGGCGCTGCGTCGTCGACGGCCGCTGGGCCGGCTTCATGGCCGTCGAGGTCGACCCCGCCCTCCGGCGGCGGGGCCTGGCGACGACCGTCATGACGGCGCTCGCCCGGCAGGCGCTCGACGAGGGCGCGTCGGCGGCCTGGCTCCAGGTGGAGGCGGACAACGACGGCGCCCGGGCGTTGTACGACGGGATGGGCTTCGCGGTCCACCACCACTACCACCACTACCGATGGTCGGAGGCGTGACGGAGGCGTGACGGAGCACGGAGCCGGGTCCGACGGACCGGACGAACGGGCGAGCGGCGAACCGCCGGAGGACGCGCCGGACTGGCGGCGCGAATTCGCGGAGGAGGCCCGGGCCGAGCGGCCCGACCTCGCCCGGCTCTGTCTGCTCGTCGGGGCGGTCGCCGACCCGACCGTCACCCGGCACGCCATCGACGAGGCCGAGATCGAGCTCGACCGCCTCGCCGGACTCGTCCCCTACGCGACCCGCACGACCGGTGCCTGGGCCGCCGAGCTCGCCGCGCTCCTCGGCGACCGCGAGGGCTTCGAGGGCGTGCCCGCCGACTACCAGCGGCTGGAGTCCTCGCTCCTGCACGAGGTGCTGCGCCGCCGCCGGGGGCTGCCGATCCTGCTCTCCGTCGTGTGGATGGAGGTCGCCCGCCGGGCCGGTGCGCCCGTGTACGGACTCGGGCTCCCCGGCCATTTCGTCGTCGGCTTCGGCGACCCGGCCGACCTGAACCTCGCCGACCCCTTCGCCGGCGGCCGGGCCATGACGGGCGCGGACGCGGAGCTGCTCGTGGCGAGCGCGACGGGCGAGGCCCTCGACCGGTCCATGCTCAGACCGGCCGAGCCGGGCGCGATCGTGCTGCGCGTCCTCAACAACATCCGCGCCTGGGCGGCCCCCCGCCCCGAGCGCTCCGACGTGGGCCTGTGGGCCGTGGAGCTCGCGCTGCTGCTGCCCTCCCACCCGGCGCGCCTGCGCTACGAGCGCGCGGAGCTGCTCGTCCAGCGCGGCGATTTCCTCGCGGGGGCGGGGGAGATGGAGGCGTACGCGCGGGTGATGGACGCGGTCGACCCGGAGGCGGCGACGACCATCCGCAGGCGGGCGCTGGCGGCGAGGGCTCGCCTGAACTAGCCGTACGTGTGGGTGTCTTGTGGATCACGCGGAGAATCCGGAGTGATCCACGGCCACCCCGACTAGGATCCCTTCCGCGCTCACGGGGGAGGGTGATCACATGCGTCCACGGACGCCGAACGACCCGGCACAGGTCGGGCCGTTCCGTACGGTCGCGGTGCTCGGGCAGGGTGGCATGGGCCGGGTCCTGCTCGGTGTCGCGCCGAGCGGCAGTCTGGTGGCCGTCAAGCAGGTGCACGCCGACCTGGCCGAGGACGAGGGCTTCCGGTCGCGGTTCCGCCGCGAGGTCGACGCCTCGCGGCGGGTGTCCGGCGCGTACACGGCGCCCGTGGTCGACGCCGACCCGGACGCCCCGACCCCCTGGCTCGCCTCGCTCTTCCTCCCCGGGCTCCCGCTGAGCGACGTCCTCGCGGAGGGCTTCCTGCCCGAGGAGGCGGTACGGCAGCTGGCCGCCGGCCTCGCCCAGGCGCTCGCCGACATCCACCGGGTGGGCCTCGTCCACCGGGACCTGAAGCCGTCGAACGTGATGCTCACCGACGACGGCGTCCGGGTCATCGACTTCGGCATCGCCCGCGCGGGCGACCACCTGACGAAGCTCACGCACACGGGCGCCCTGATCGGCTCCCCCGCGTACATGGCGCCCGAGCAGATCACCGGCGGGGCGCCGACCCCCGCGGCCGACGTCTTCGCGCTCGGCGCCACCCTGGTCGTGGCCTGCACGGGGAAGACGCCGTTCGGCGGCGCCTCGGCGCCCGCGCTGATGTACAGCATCGCCCACGAGGAGCCCGACCTCGGCGCCGTACCGCCGGGGCTGCGCGGACTCCTCGCGGCCTGCCTCGCAAAGGACCCGGGGGCGCGCCCCTCCCCGCAGGACCTGCTCGCCCTCATCGGGCCGCTGACGCCCTCGGCGCGGCCGTGGCCGGAGGCCGTGCACCGGCGGATCGCGGAGCAGGCGGCGGAGACCGCCCGGCTGGTGAGCGCGGCGCCGCCGGCGGCCGCCCCCACGTCGCCCGCCCTCCCCCGGGTACGGAGCCGGGGCCGTCGCCGCTGGACGGTCGCCGCCGTCGCCGCGGGGGTCCTCGCGGTCACCGGGGCTCTGTTCGCGGTGAACGGCTGGGCGGACGACGTGTACTACACGTTCGTGGACGAGCCCGTCCCGACGCCGGGGAACGTCCCGCTGAGCCGGGTGGCCGACGCGTACGAGGGGCCCGTCCCCTCCTGCGTACAGCTGCGCCCGAAGATGAAGGTGCCGACCGGGTTCACCCAGCAGCGGGTCCAGGACGGCGGGCCCGCGCACACCCAGTACGACGGCGCCACGTCGAACCAGTGCACCTGGAACACCCGCTCCGGCGACCAGATCGTCCTGGCCTGGGACCTCTACCGCAGCAAGCCGGGCGGCCCCACCGGCGCCGAAGGCGCGAAGAGGCGCTACGAGGGCATGTACATGCGCGGCAGCACCCAGCGGGTCTCCCACCTCGACTTCGTCGAGGAGGCCCTCTGGTACAAGCCCGACGGCCACTGCGTGCTGTACGCCCGGGACGTCAACCTGGAGCTCTTCGTCCAGGTGAAGGGACCCAACTACCCCCTGGGCACGTGCGAGGCCCTGACCGAGGAGAGCGCGGAGCGGGCCTTCGCGCTCGTCAAGAAGAAGGCGGCGGCGCAGTGACGAGGCCCCTGAGCCCCACCGACCCCCGCGAGGCGGGCCCCTACCGGCTCCTCGCCGAGCTCGGCCGCGGGGGCATGGGCCGCGTCTACCTCGGCGCCGCGCCCGACGGGCGGCTCGCCGCGGTGAAGCAGGTGCACGCGCGGTTCGCCCACGACGAGGACTTCCGCGCCCGGTTCCGGCGCGAGGTCGACGCCTCGCGGAAGGTCTCCGGCGCCTGCACGGCCGCCGTGATGGCCGCCGACGCGGACGCGCCCGTGCCCTGGCTGGCCTCCGTGTTCGTCGCGGGGCCCTCGCTCGGCGCGGCGGTGGAACGGTCCGGCACCCTGCCCGTCGAGGCGGTGCGGCGCCTCGCCGTCCAGCTGGCGACGGCCCTGGACGAGATCCACCGGGCGGGGATCGTCCACCGCGACCTGAAGCCGGAGAACGTCCTGCTCTCCGGGGACGGCGCCCGGGTCATCGACTTCGGCATCGCGCGGATCGCCGAGGCGGGGAACGTCACCGAGCTCACCGGGACCGGCCTCGTCGTCGGCTCCCCGGCGTTCATGTCGCCCGAGCAGGCCGAGGGGAAGGAACTCACCCCGGCGAGCGACGTGTTCTCGCTCGGCTCGGTCCTGGCGCTCGCCGCGACGGGCACGAGCCCGTTCGCGGGCCCCTCGACCCTCCAGTCGCTCTACAACGTCGTCCACACGGAGCCCGACCTCACCGCCGTACCGGCGGAGCTGACCGGCCTCCTGGCCTGGTGCCTGGCCAAGGACCCGGCGGCCCGCCCCACCCCCGCCCGGCTCCTCGCCGAGCTCGGCCCCTCGGCACCGGCGGCCCGGCCGTGGCCGCCGGCCGTCCACGCGATGATCACCGACCAGCAGCGGGCGATCGACCACCTGCTCGCCCCGCGCGACGAGGACCCCGACCGCACGATGGTGGTGCCGCCCCGGAGGGCCCACACGGCCCCGACGGCCGTGGTCACCCACCTCTCCCCCGCCGCCCCGCCAGCCCGCCGCCGGGGCTCGATGGCCGTCGCCGCCGCCGTCGCGCTGTGCGTCCTCGGCGCGGGAGCCTGGTGGTACGTGGAGGACGGCAGGCCGGGGGCGGGCCCGCCGGACGCGTACGTGACGATGCCGGTCTGCGCGGACGTGGCCCCCAAGCTCCCGCTCCCGGCCCGGAACCCGACCCGGGACTCGTACACCGAGTACTCGGACACGGCGACGACCAGCTGTTCCTGGAACGACAAGGACGAGCCGCAGTCGGACGGCTGGAACTTCTACTCCCACGCCATGGTCCGCTGGGAACTGCGCCGCAGCGCGGGCACGGACGAGAACGCCACGGAACGCCAGGAGGACGAGTTCGCGGACGACGCCGAGGGCGAACGCCAGGCAACGGGCCTCGCCTTCGCCGACGAGGCCTTCTGGAGCGCCCCGAGCGGCGGCGACACGACCTGCTCGCTCTACGCCCGCAAGGGGAACCTGGTGGTGTTCGTGTCCCTGGGCGGCAAGCGGCACCCGGCCGAGACGTGCGAACGGGAGGCCGCGTCCATCTCGGCGGCGGCGTTCCTGGCGATGCCGAGCGCCTGAGGGGGCGGCGCCAGGCTAACGTGAGCCACGCCACTGTGTGACCGGAGCAGCACACGGAGCGAAAGGCCGGCGATGCACACCCCTCACGGCCCGGGCGCCTTCGTCGCCCACAAGGGCACCGACGCCTACGGCCCCGGCAAGGTCATCGGCGTGGACGGAGCGCACCGGCGGGTGCGTTTCACGCGGTACGTGGCGACGATCCGCGCGGACGACCTCCGCTCGGCGTCCCCCGCCGAGACGCGGGAGATCCAGGCCTGGCTGCGGGCGAAGCGGAAGCGGTACGGGGGCGACTGGTGATCGCCGATCGCCCGGACATGCGGGACCCCCGCCCGACGGTCGTCGGACGGGGGTCCCGGGTCCCTGGCGTCAGCCGTTGCCGCTCAGGTCGATGACCTTGGTGCGCTCGGCCTTCGTCTTGCCCAGCAGGGCGTCGCGCATCACGAAGGCCACGTCGTCGGCGGAGACCTGGTGCTTGGTGCCGTCGCCCTTGGTGATCATGACGCCGTCGAAGGCGCCGTCGAGGAGCCTCTCGATCGCCTTCTTGTCGTAGACCTCGACCAGACGGCCGTCGACGGCCTTCATGGAGAGGATCTGCGGCAGCGACCGCGCGGGGCCGAACTGGATCTCCTTGCCGCCCGCAACGATCGTGATGCGGTCGGACATGGCGGGCCGGGCGAACTCCTTCATCGCCCGGTCCAGCTCGGCCTTCGAGACCGATGGACGGAGCGTGGTGACCGGGAGTTCGACGACCTTGTTCTGCCCCGTCTCGACCTGGGCGCGGAAGGCGTCCCGGACGGAGATCATCGAGCGCTGGACGTCCATGCCGGCGCCGGGCTTGCCCTCGACGGCGGTGACCTTGTTCGGCGCGAAGCGGATCGTCGCCTCGGTCGCGGAGGCGGAGGCGCCCGCCAGGTCCCGCAGGGCGACGGCGAGCTTCTCCTCGTCGACCGGGAAGACCGGCTTGGCGATCCGCTCGCCGCCGAAGAGGGAGCCGATGACGGAGACCGGGTTGTAGTCGCTGCCGGCGGCCGCGCGGACGGTCTCCTGGCTGTCGAGGGCCAGGCCCGCCTTCTCGGGCGGCATCTGGACCTTCTTGCCGCCGATGCCGAGCTGGAGCGGCGCGGTGGCGCGCTTGCCGAGGGCGGCCTCCAGCTTGTTGACGGCCTCCTCCTTCGTGCCGCCGCCGATGTCCACGCCGAGCACCGTGGTGCCCTTGGGGACGTCGGAGTGGTTGAGGAGCAGTCCGGCGCCGTAGGCGACGCCCGCGAGGCCGACGACGCCCACGGCGACGAGGACCAGCTTGGAGCGGCCCTTCTTCGCCTGGGCGCGGCTCGGCGCCGGGGCGGGGCGGGGAGCGGCGGGCGCGGGGGCCGGTGCCGGGGTCTCCTCGATGCGCGGGGTGAGGTTCGGGCGGGCCGCCGACGGCGGGACGACCGGGATGCCGCTCGTGAGGGTGTCGCCGGAGACGTGACCGCCGCCGTCGGCGGCCATGCCCTGGCCGGGTCCCTGCGGGCGCATCGGCCCCGGGCCCTGGGCGGGCCCCTGGCCCGGTCCCCGCCCCTGGGCGGGCTTCGGGGCGGGCGGCTGCGGGGTCAGGATCGCCGTGTCGTCGGACATGCGCGGGGCCCCGCCCTGCGCGCCGGGGCCGCCGGGGAACGGCGCCGTCGGTGCCGGGCCGCCGAGCGAGGCGGTGCCGGTGACCGGGCCGGTGGTGGGTCCGGTCGGGCCCGCCTGCGGTCCGGCGCCCGGGCCGCGGTACGCGGGCGTGCCGCCCGAGGGCGTGCCGTCGTAGCGGGGCGTGCCGGCCGCCGGGGTCCCGTCGTACGCGGGCGTCCCGTCGTACATCGGCGTGCCCCCCGAGGGCGTGCCGTCGTACGGCGGCGTGGCGTCGTAGCCGGGGGTGCCCTCGTACCGGGGAGTGCCCCCCGCCGGTGTGCCGACCTCGTAGAGCGGGTTGCCGGCGCCGGGGTTCGCGACCGGGCGGCTCGACGGGGTCGTGCCGACCGTCGGGACGCCGGAGGTCGCGGAGCCCGCGAAGCCGGTGCCGGGGGCGTCGGGCGCGGTGCCGAGCGGGCCGGGTGCCGCCGGGGCGGACGGCGGCGCGGGGGTCGGGGCGGGGGCCGCCGACGCCTTGCGCGGGGCGAACCAGTCGCTCGTCTCCTTCGCCTTCGGCGCCTCCTCGGCACTCACCGGCTCCGGAGCCGCGACGGGCTCGGGCACCGGCGCCTGCACGGGGTCCGCGACGGGCGCGGGCGCCGGCTCCGGCTCCTTCTCCGCGGCGGGCGCCTCGGCGACCGGCGTACGGACCACGACCGGCGGGATCGGACGCGAACCCGGGATGTTGATCCGGATACGGGTCGTCAGCGTCGTCTCGGTCTTGGGCTCCTCCGGCAGCGCGGGCGCGGCAGGGGTCTCCTCCGGCGCGTCCTGCGAGGGGTGGAGCGACGGATACTGGCGGGATCCGTACGGCGGTGTACCCGAGGGGTACGCGGCTCCACCACGCCCCTGGGCGCCGGAGGACGAACTGTCAGTCTCTCGACCAGTTTCACGACTCAAAGCAGGATCTCCCGGTTGGCTCCACCGCCCGCTCTTGCAGATGCTCGTGTAACCCGGGCGGTTCGGCGGCGCGCACCACCATACTGGGCAGCGCCGCCGCATACCCGACCGATGGGCGGCGGACGACGGGCAATCCGGCCGAAGTCAGGACGTCCCCGGTATCAAGTCGTCCTGTTCACGGGGTCGGTCGCGGGAGCCGGGGCAACGTGGCGCAGATCACAGCGACCGCCATCCCGCCGAAGAGGAACAGCAGGTCTCCGGCGCCTCCGCCGAACACCCCGTCGCCTTCGGGGCGTCCGAAGCTGAGCAGGATGACGGCGAGGAGCCAGCCGCAGCCGGCGGCGACGACGCCGACCTGGGTGCCGGTGGCGCGGAGTCCTCCGTAGAAGACGGCGGCGGTGGCGAGGAGCCCGAGCAGCAAGCCGCCGGGGAACCAGGCGGCTTGGACGAGGGCTCCGGCGGTCCCGACGAGGGCCCCGAGGACGACCAGGACGCCGTACCAGGCGTACCGGGCGCCGCGGGAGCCCTGGAGGGAGGCCGGGGCGGTCGCGGGGGCGGAGGGCCGGGGCGCGGCGCCCGAGGAGGCCCGGGAGGCGGCGCTCACGCGGTCACCCCCGCGAAGAGGTCGGTCTCGCGGACGCCCGCGGGGGCGCCCGGGACGCCCTGGACCAACTCGTAGTACTCGGTGGTGAAGATCGGCTGGCCCAGGTCGTTGGAGAGGGCGAAGAAGGGTCCGTCGACGGCGACTTGGGTGGCGTGGGCGGCCATCGCCGCGCTCTTGCGAGCCGTATGCTCCGGGCCGGCGTCGATCTCGGTGGTGATCCGGTCCTCGTCGACGACCCCGGGGACGTCGTCGATCGCGGCGACGGCGGGGAAGACGGAGCCCTCGGCGCGCAGCCGGGCGAATCCGGCCTCGGCGACCGGGCGGGGGACGCGGTTCCAGTAGATCTTGGCGATCGTGTGGGCCGGACCGAGGTCGGGACGGTAGTCCGGGTCTGCGGCGAGTTCGGCGGCGCGCATCGCGACCCGGTGGGCCTGGATGTGGTCCGGGTGGCCGTAGCCGCCGTCGGGGTCGTAGGTGACGAGGACCTGTGGACGGGTCTCGCGGACCACGGCGACGAGGTGGGGGGCGGCGACGTCGACGTCCGTGTTCCAGAACGCGTTCTCGCGCTTGTTCTGCTCGGCGCCCATCATTCCGGAGTCGCGGAAGCGGCCGGGGCCCCCGAGGAAGCGGTGGTCGGTCACGCCCAGCTCGGTCATCGCGGCGGCGAGTTCGCCGACGCGGTGCGGGCCGAGCCGGTCCTCCCGGTCGGGCGCCAGGTGGGCGAGCCCGGGCGGGATGACCTCGCCCTCCTCGCCGAGCGTGCAGGTGACCAGCGTGACAAGGGCGCCCTCGGCCGCGTACCTGGCCATGGTGGCGCCGTTGTTGATCGACTCGTCGTCCGGGTGCGCGTGCACGAGGAGCAGACGACGGGCGGGGAGATCGGTCATGGCCCCACCCTACGAGACCCCTCCCGCTACGGCGGGGTCAGAACTTGAGACCGCCGATCATGCTCGCCACGTTCGTGGTGAGGGTGCTGATGGACGGGGCGATGGAGGAGCTCGCCAGGTAGAAGCCGAGGAGCGCGCAGATCGCCGCGTGTCCCGCCCTGAGTCCGGATTTCCGGATCAGCAGGAAGACGACGATCGCCAGCAGCACCACCACCGAAATCGAGAGTGCCACGGCGGTCCACCTCCACACTTCTTCGGTCGGATATTCGAACGGATCGGGCAAGGAGCATGTGCCAGTCGGGTACATACCCACCTAGCGCTACGGATCATAACTATCCGTGCCATCGCATCGATCGGCGGACGGAGGCACGAGGGGGGCGCACGGCAATAGTTTCAGCCGCATGACCTCGTCTCGAAAGCCGTCCCGCCCGTCGCCGGCCGCACCCCGGGCCGCGCTCTCCTTCCCCCGCCAGCACGCCAGGACCCAGCGGTTCACGCTGGGCGTTCCGCGCGGATTCACGGTCTCCCCCGACGGGGAGCGCGTCGTCTTCGTCAGATCCGGTTCCGGGACCGACCGTTCGCACAAGCTGTGGGTTCTCGACCTGCCGCCGGAGGGCGCGCCGGTGGAGCGGGTGGCCGCCGATCCGGAGGCGCTGCTCGCGGGCGCGGCGGAGGAGCTGTCTCCGGAGGAGCGGGCGCGGCGGGAGCGGAGCCGGGAGGGCTCCGGCGGGATCGTGGCGTACGCGGTGGACTCGGCCGTGGAGTGGGCGGCGTTCGCCCTGTCGGGGCGGCTGTTCGCCGCGGAGCTGCGGGCGGGGACGGCGCGGGAGCTGCCGGTGCCGGGGCCGGTGATCGACCCGCGTCCCTCGCCGGACGGGCGGCTCGTCGCCTACGTGGCGGGGGGTGCGCTGCGGGTGGTCGGAGCGGACGGTTCCGGCGATCGGGAGCTCGCCGCTCCGGAAGACGGGCACGTCTCCTACGGATTGGCCGAATTCATCGCCTCGGAGGAGATGAGCCGGGACCGCGGCCACTGGTGGTCGCCCGACTCGGACCGGCTGCTCGTCGCCCGCGCGGACGACCGGGCCGTACGCCGCTGGTGGATCGCCGATCCCGCGCATCCCGGGCAGGCGCCGCAGGAGGTCGGGTACCCGGCGGCGGGGACGGCCAACGCGGAGGTGCGGCTCTTCCTCGTGGGCCTCGACGGGGCGCGTACGGAGGTGGTGTGGGACCGCGAGCGGTATCCGTACCTCGCGCGGGTGCACTGGTCGGCGGCGGGGGCGCCGCTGCTGCTCGTGCAGGCGCGGGACCAGCGGGCGCAGCTGAACCTGGCGGTGGACACGGAGTCCGGGACGACCTCGACCGTGCGGGCGGAGGAGGACCCGGCGTGGCTGGAGCTGCTGCCGGGGGTGCCGGCCCGGACTCCGGACGGAGGGCTCGTCCGCGTCACGGACGAGAGCGGGGCCCGGGCCCTCGCCGTCGGGGAACGGATCCTCACGGACGGGCGGCTGCACGTCCGGGCGGTGCTCGGGATCGGGGAGGACGACGTCCTCGTCTCGGCGTCGGCGGGTGCGGAGGCGGCGGAACCGGAGACCGGCGAGATCCATGTGTACCGGGTGTCCGACCGGGGCGCGGAGCGGATCTCCGAGGGCGTCGGGGTCCACGGGGCGGTGCGCTCGGGCCCGGTGACGGTCCTGGTCTCGGCGCGGCCGGGAGTGCCGGGGAGCGTGGCGCGGGTGCTGCGGGACGGCGAGCAGGTCGCGGTGGTCGGCTCGTACGCGCAGGAGCCGGTGATCTCCGCCCGGGTGCGGCTCACGGAGGCGGGTGCCCGGCGGATCCCGTGCGCGGTGCTGCTGCCGTCGGGGTACGCGGAGGGGGACGGGCCGCTGCCGGTCCTCATGGATCCGTACGGCGGCCCGCACGGGCAGCGCGTGCTCGCCGCGCACCACCCGCATCTGACGTCCCAGTGGTTCGCCGACCAGGGCTTCGCGGTGATCGTCGCGGACGGGCGCGGCATGCCGGGCCGCTCCCCCGCCTGGGAGAAGGCGATCCTGCGCGATCTGACGCCGACGCTCGACGACCAGGTGGACGCGGTGCGGGCGCTGGCCGGGAGCTTCCCGCTGGACCTGGACCGGGTGGCGATCCGCGGCTGGTCGTACGGCGGCTACCTCGCCGCCCGGGCTGTGCTCCAGCGGCCGGACGTCTTCCACGCGGCCGTCGTCGGGGCGCCGGTGGCGGACTGGCGGCTGTACGACACGCACTACACCGAGCGCTACCTCGGCACCCCGCAGGACGATCCGGAGGTGTACGCGGCGCAGTCGCTGCTCGGCGACGACGGACTGACGGCGCCGGAGGAGCCCGCGCGGCCGATGATGGTCGTGCACGGTCTCGCCGACGACAACGTGGTGTTCGCGCACGCCCTGCGGCTCTCCTCGGCGCTGCTCGCGGCGGGCCGGCCGCACGAGGTGCTGCCGCTGTCCGGGGTCACGCACATGACGCCGCAGGAGCAGGTGGCGGAGAACCTGCTCCTGCTCCAGGTGGACTTCCTGAAGAGGTCGCTCGGGATGACCATGCCGGAGTGAGTCACCAGCCGGGCGGCGGCGGGTAGGGCGGGGCCGGGGGCGGTCCGTACGAGCCGTAGGAGCCGTACGGACCGTAGGGCGCGGGCGCGGTGGGCGGGGCGCCGCGCCCGGCGAGGAGGACGAGCACCGCGATGCCGCCGGCCGACCCGAGGACGGCGGTGAGGACGTACATCTGCTCGACGGTGGAGACCTCCGCGAAGTACGGGATCAGCTCGAAGTGGATGACCCGCGCGAGCAGGGCGATGCCGTCCGCCGTCAGGAACGCCCCGGCGAGCAGCCCGAAGGCCCGGGTGTGACGGGCGCGGGCGAAGGCGGAGACGGCGGCCGTGCCGTACAGCGCGACGAGGATCACCGACAGCCAGCCGGGCGGGGGCGCGAGGGCCGGTGCGATGACGGACCGGCCGCCGAGGAACCGGTCGACGGTCACCTCTGCGGGCAGCTCGACGGCCCGGTACACCTCCCACAGGACGACCGTGACGGCGCCGGCGGCGAGGAGGATCCCGGCGGTGACGGCCGGGCCCGTGCGGGGCCGGCCGGGGAGCTGCTCGTGCGGCCCTTCGGTCCGGCGGCGGCCCGCGGCGGCGGTGATGACGAGGCCGGCGGCGAGGGCCAGTTCGAGGAGGGCGGTGACGAGCGCGCCGCTCCCGGGCGCCCAGAGGCCGGGCAGGCGCAGGGCGAGGGTGACGGCGCCGGTGGCGACGAGCGCGGAGGCCGCGTGGCGGGAGCGCAGGGCGGCGACGGCGGTGGCGACGGAGACGAGGAGGAGCAGGGGGTCGAGGAGGGTCGTGGCGGCGCGCCCCCTCAGGACGTAGTGGGTGCGGGGGTCCCCGGTCCAGGACCATCCGAGGTCGGCGGGTGAGCCGACCGCGGCGAGGTCCTTGAGGATCCACACGGCGGCTAAGAGGGCGAGCGCGGCGCAGAGCGCGGCGCCCGTGAGACGTGCCGGTCGTGTCACAGTCACGGTTCCGATACTCACGGTCGCGACCGACCGAAACAAGCGGTTCCGCATGGACGGGGGTGACGAGGGGGGCGCGTGCAGCCGGCCGGGGGCGACATGGCGCGCTCCCGGCCGGCTTACGGCACCCGCACGGCCGTACCCGACGGAGCCTGCCGTGTCCGTATATCGGAGCGGAGTCGGTCGAGTTGCCTGCGGGTTAAAGCGACTTGGGCTCTTCCCCGCCGTTCGCCTCCTTGCCCGTCACGCCGTTCGCGCTGGTCTCGCCGCTCGCGCTGGTCTCACCGTTCCCGCCGGTCTCACCGTTCCCGCCGTTCCCGCCGTTCTCGCCGCTCTCCGGTGGGACGACCTGCTTCTCCTCCGCGAAGTGGCAGGCCGAGTCGTGCTTCGCCGGGCTGTCCGTGAGGCGGAAGACCGCCGGGACGGCGAGGAGGGGCACTTCGAGGGTGCAGCGCTCCTGCGCCTTCCAGCAGCGGGTGCGGAAGCGGCAGCCGGAGGGCACGTTGGCCGGGGACGGGACGTCGCCGGTGAGGATGATGCGCTCGCGGTGGGCGCGCGCGTCCGGGTCGGGGACGGGGACGGCGGAGAGCAGCGCCTGTGTGTACGGGTGGGTGGGGTGGTCGTAGATCTGGGCGTCGCTGCCGATCTCGACGATCCGGCCGAGGTACATGACGCCGACCCGGTCGGAGATGTGCCGGACGATCGACAGGTCGTGGGCGATGAACACGTACGACAGGGAGAACTCGGACTGGAGCTTCTCCAGGAGGTTGACGACCTGCGCCTGGACGGAGACGTCGAGGGCGGAGACCGGTTCGTCGGCCACGATGATCTCGGGCTGGAGCGCGAGGCCGCGGGCGATGCCGATGCGCTGGCGCTGGCCGCCGGAGAACTGGTGCGGATAGCGGTTGATGTACTCGGGGTTGAGGCCGACGACGTCCAGGAGGTCCTGGACCTTGCGGCGCCGGTCGCCCTTCGGAGCCACCTCGGGGTGGATCTCGTACGGCTCGCCGATGATGTCGCCGACCGTCATGCGCGGGTTGAGCGAGGTGTACGGGTCCTGGAAGACCATCTGGATGTTGCGGCGGACGGCCTTGAGGGCGCGGGCGGACAGCTTGGTGACGTCCTCGCCCTTGTAGCGGATCGTGCCGGACGTCGGCCGCTCCAGGTTGACCAGCATCTTCGCGACGGTCGACTTGCCGCAGCCGGACTCGCCGACGATGCCGAGGGTCTCGCCGGCCGCCAGGTCGAAGTCGACGCCGTCGACGGCCTTGACCGCGCCGACCTGCTTCTTGAAGAGGATGCCCTGGGTCAGGGGGTAGTGCTTGTGGAGGTCCCGGACTTCGAGAATCGCCTCAGCCATGGAGGCACTCCTTCCAGAAGTGGCAGGCGCTGGCGCGGGGCACCGGGGAGTCGGTCACGTCGTACAGCGGGGGTACGTCGGTCCGGCACACGTCCTGGGCCATGGGGCAGCGGGGGTTGAAGGCGCAGCCGGGCGGGATGTTCAGGAGGTTGGGCGGCAGGCCCTTGATCGCGTACAGCTCCTGGCCCTTCTGGTCCAGGCGCGGGATCGATTCGAGGAGGCCCTTGGTGTAGGGGTGGGCGGGGGCCTTGTAGATCTCGTGGACGGGGGCCTGTTCGACGATCCGGCCCGCGTACATGACGGCGATCTTGTCGGCGACGTCGGCGACGACGCCGAGGTCGTGGGTGATGAGGATGAGCCCCATGTTGAGCTCGCGCTGGAGCTCGGCGAGGAGGTCCATGACCTGGGCCTGGACGGTGACGTCGAGGGCGGTGGTCGGCTCGTCGGCGATGATCAGCTCGGGTTCGAGGGCGAGCGCCATCGCGATCATGATGCGCTGGCGCATGCCGCCGGAGAACTGGTGGGGGTACTGGCCGACGCGTTCCTTGGCGGCGGGGATGCGGACCCGGTCCATCAGTTCGACGGCCTTGGCCTTGGAGTCCTTCCGCGACATCCCCTGGTGGACCCGGAACATCTCGCCGAGCTGTTCGCCGACGCTGAGGACGGGGTTGAGGGAGGACAGCGCGTCCTGGAAGACCATCGCCATCTTGGCGCCGCGGATCTTGCGCCGCTCGGCCTCCGAGAGCTTCAGGAGGTCCTGGCCCTGGAAGAGGATCTCGCCCTGGGTGATCTTTCCCGGGGGGATGTCGAGGATGCCCATGACGGCCTGGGCGGTGACGGACTTGCCGGAGCCGGACTCGCCGAGGACGGCGAGGGTCTCCCCCGCGTCGACGGAGTAGTCGACGCCGTTGACCGCCTTGGCCACTCCCTCCCGGGTGTGGAACTCCACGTGCAGGTCGCGCACTTCGAGCAGCATGGGTCCCTACCTCAGCTTGGGGTCGAGGGCGTCGCGGACGGCGTCGCCGAGCATGATGAAGGCGAGCACCGTGATGGCGAGCGCGCCGGAGGGCCAGAGCAGCATCTGCGGTGCGTTGCGCACGTACGGGGCGGCCGAGGAGATGTCGATGCCCCAGGAGACGGTCGGGGGCTTGAGGCCGACGCCGAGGAAGGAGAGCGTGGCTTCGAGCGAGATGTACGTGCCGAGGGCGATGGTCGCGACCACGATGACGGGCGCGAGGGCGTTCGGCGCGATGTGGCGGAGCAGCATCCGGTTGTTGGAGGCCCCGAGCGCGCGGGCGGCGTGGACGTAGTCGTTCTGCTTGGCGGTGATGACGGAGCCGCGGGCGATGCGGGAGATCTGCGGCCAGCCGAGGAGCACCATGAAGCCGATGACGGGCCAGACGCTGTTGTTGCTGACGACGGAGAGCAGGACGAGGCCGCCGAGGACGACGGGGATCGCGAAGAAGACGTCGGTGATGCGGGAGAGGAAGCCGTCCCAGGCGCCGCCGTAGAAGCCGGCGAGGCCGCCGAGGACGGAGCCGAGGAGGGTCACGCCGAGGGTGGCGAAGAGACCGACCTCGAGGGAGGCCCTGGCTCCGTAGACGGTACGGGTGTAGACGTCGCAGCCCTGGCCGTTGAAGCCGAACGGGTGGCCGGGCTGGGAGCCCTCCTGCGCCTTGGAGAGGTCGCAGTCGAGCGGGTTGCCGCTGGCGATGAGCTGGGGCCAGATCGAGATGATCACCAGGAAGACGATGATCAGCCCGGAGATGATGAAGATCGGGTTGCGGCGCAGGTCGTGCCAGGCGTCGGACCAGAGGGAGCGGGGCTTCTTGTCGGGCCCGGTGCCCTTGGGTCCGCCTGGCGTCTTCTCCAGCGTCTCGCCCTCGTCCATCGCGAGGTCGGTGCCACCGCCGGCGCCGGTGTGGTTGATCGCGCGGCCGTCGTCGAACGGCTGAGGCTGCTCAGGCATAGCGGATCCTCGGGTCAAGGACGGCGTACAGGAGGTCGACGAGCAGGTTCGCCACCAGGAAGACCAGGACGAGGACGGTCACGAAGCCGACCACGGTCTGGGTGTTCTGGCGGAGGATGCCCTGGTAGAGCTGGTAGCCGACACCGTGGATGTTGAAGATCCGCTCGGTGACGATGGCTCCGCCCATGAGCGCGCCGATGTCGGTGCCGATGAAGGTCACCACCGGGATGAGGCTGTTGCGCAGCAGGTGGCGGCTGATGACGCGGTGGCGCGGCAGGCCCTTGGCGACGGCGGTGCGGACGTAGTCGGCCCGCTTGTTCTCGGCGATCGAGGTCCGGGTGAGCCGGGTGACGTACGCGAGGGAGACCGAGGCGAGGACGAGGCCCGGGACGATCAGCTCGTTCAGCGGGGCGTCGGTGGAGACGGCCGGTTTGATCCAGCCCCATTCGACTCCGAGGAGGAGCTGGAGGAGGAGGCCGGTGACGAAGGTCGGGATGGAGATGACGACCAGCGTCAGCAGCAGCACGGTGGTGTCGACGGGGCGGCCCCGCTTGAGGCCGGTGAGGACGCCGAGGCTGATGCCGATGACGATCTCGAAGAAGATGGCGACGAGGGTGAGGCGGATGGTGACCGGGAAGGCGCTGGCCATCAGCTCGGTGACTTCCTGGCCGTTGAACGCGGTGCCGAAGTCGCCGGTGAAGACGTTGCCCATGTAGATCAGGTATTGCTGCCAGACGGGCTTGTCGAGGCCGTACTCCTTCTCGAGCTGGGCCGCGGTCGCCGGGTCGCACTGGCGGTCGCCGCACAGACCGGCGATGGGGTCGCCCATCACGTTCACCATCAGGAAGATCAGCAGCGTGGCGCCGAAGAAGACCGGGATCATCTGCAGCAGTCGCCGGATCACATAACGACCCATGGGGGGCTCCGGGGGTTGGCTCCGGGTAGGGGGTTCGCTCTGGGGAGGGGTTGTCCCCGCTCCCGGGGGGGGCGGGGAAGGCGTACGGCCCGGCGCGGTGGTTTCCGCGGGCCGGGCCGTACGCCGCCGACCTCCTACGGCGTCAGTTGACCTTGATCTGGTCGTAGACCGGCACGCTGAAGGGGTTCAGCGTCACGTTGGAGACGGCCTCCGAGTAGCCCGCGCTGCCGTTCTGGTACCAGAGCGGGATGGCGCCCATGTCGTCGCGGAGGACTTCCTCGGCCTGCTGGAAGAGTCCGACGGCCTTGGCGATGTCGGTCTCGGCGTTGGCCTGGTTGACGAGCTTGTCGAACTCGGGGCTCGTCCACTTGCCGTCGTTGGACGAGGCGTTCGTGTAGTACAGCGGCTGGAGGAAGTTCTGGATGAGCGGGTAGTCCATCTGCCAGCCGGCCCGGAAGGGGCCCGCGAGCTTCTGCGACGTGACCTGGTTGCGGTAGTCGGCGAAGGTGCCGACGGGGTTGCCGACGCAGGCCTTGTCGTTGCCGAGGGCGCGGTTGATGGAGTTGCAGACCGCGTCGACCCATTCCTTGTGGGAGCCGGTGTCGGCGTTGTACGAGATCTTCATCGTGCCGCCGGGGATGCCGCCGCCCTCGGCGACGAGCTTCTTCGCCTCGGCCGCGTCGTACTTGCAGAAGTCGCCGCAGATGTCCTTGAAGCCGCCCTCCTCGCCGAGGACCGGGGAGGTCCAGTCGACGGCGGGGGTACGGGTCTTCTGGAAGATCGTCTCGGTGATCTGGTTGCGGTCGATCGCCATGGAGAGGCCCTGGCGGAGCTTCTCCTGGCCGGGCTTGTCCCAGGCGGGGTCGTAGAACGGGAAAGCCAGGGTCTGGATGATGCCGGCGGGGACGTTGATGTACCGGTCGCCGAGGTCGGCGGAGACGTTCTTCAGCTGGGCGGCGGGGATGTCGTCGACGAGGTCGAGGTTTCCGGCCGTCAGGTCGGTGTAGGCCGTGTTGTTGTCGGTGTAGACCTTGAGGGTGATGCCGCCGTTCTGGGCCTTGTCGGCGCCCGGGTAGTCGTCCCAGCGCTTGAGGGCCATCTGCGAGCCCTTGGAGTAGGAGTCGACGGTGTAGGGGCCGTTCCCGACGGGCTTCGAGAGCCAGGCGGCGTGGTCGTCGAAGAAGGCCTGGGGCAGCGGTGCGAAGGCCGCGTAGCCGAGGGTGATGGGCCAGGTGGAGAACTTCTGGGTGAGCTTGACCGTGAAGGTCTGGCCGCCGGTGACCTTGAGACCGGACATGGTCTCGGCGGTGGGCTCGCCCTTCTCGGGGTGGACCTGGTCGTACCCCTGGATCTGGCCGAAGAAGTAGGCGTTCTTCTGGTTGTTCTTCAGGTGGGCGCCGTAGTTCCAGGCGTCGACGAAGGACTTGGCGGTGACCTTCTCGCCGTTGGAGAAGGTCCAGCCGTCCTTGACCGTGATGGTGAAGTTGGTCGAGTCGGTGGTCTCGATCTTCTCGGCGAGCATGTCCTTGGCCTCGCCGGTCTTCGGGTCGTACTGCTTGAGCCCCCGGAAGATCATGGAGAGGACCTTGCCGCCCTGCACCTCGTTGGTGTTGGCCGGCTCCAGTGGGTTCTGCGGGTCTCCCCACGAGGAGGTCACGATGCCGTCGGCCCCTCCGCCGCCGCCGCTGTCGTCACCGCCGCCACAAGCGGTCGCCGCGAGGGCGACTGCGGTGGCCAGTGCGGCCCACTTGGCGTGCGTGGCTCCGCGCATGGAGTGCCTCCCATATGTCCCTAAGTGTGACTTAGGGCTCAATATGACCCGAAATCAGAAGGCATGCATGTTGTCGGCACCCATTGGTGCGCCGGAGGCCGCTCGGGAGACGTGGCGCGACGGCGGCCGGCCGCGGCGTGTTCCGCCGCGGCCGGCCGCCGCCCCGAGTGGGTGTCTCCGCGTCAGTTGAGGAAGGTCACGTCCCAGTGGTTGCTCTCGCGGGCGTAGATGTTGCCCGAGGGGGCGGTGTAGAGCGCCGCGCCGTCGGCGCGGGTACCGGTCCGCGGGAAGGTGCCGGTGATGTAGTTGCTCAGGCAGCTGGTCGGGCTGAAGTCGATCTTGTAGCCGTTCCAGTGGCTGTACGTGCCGCTCGCGTGCCCCGTCTCCGTACCGCCCGTGATGGTCAGGGCGCAGCCGCTCGCCCTGCGCAGGGTGACCGTGCCGTCGGCGGAGGCCCGGCGCAGGCCGTCGAACGAGGTGCAGCTGCTGCTGTTGCGGTTGGAGCAGTTGCCGGAGGAGGTCCAGGTGATGCCGCCGGCCGAGGTGAAGATCGAGGCCGCCTCGGAGTGGGTCAGCAGGCCGCTGTCGCCGCCGCTGCCGCCGGAGGTGCCGGTGACCAGGGCGCGCCAGGTGTCCGGGCCGACGATGCCGTCCGCGTCGAGGCCCTTGGAGGTCTGGAAGCTCTTGACCTTGCCGTCGGTGCCGTCGCCGAAGGCGCCGTCGACGGCGAGGCCCGCCCCATAGCGGTTGAGCTGGGTCTGGAGGGCCTTGACGGCGGATCCGTTGTCGCCCTTGCGGACGGTGACGATCAGCTTGGACCAGGTGTCGGCGCCGACGATGCCGTCCACCGGGCTGAGACCGGCGGCGCTCTGGAAGCTCTTCACCTTGGCCTCGGTGCCGTCGCCGAAGGCGCCGTCGGCGCCGGTGGCGTAGCCGCGGGCGGTCAGCAAGTGCTGGACGGTCGTCACCTGGACGCTGTTGTCGCCCTTGCGGACGAGCGGCCAGTCGGCGGCGAGGGCGGGGCCGGCCGAGAGCAGCCCGGCCGTCAGCGCGGCCACCAGGGCGGCGAGCAGCGTGGCCGCCAGGCCCGGGATTCTTCTCATCGTCTCTTCTTCCTCATGGTCGTGGATGCCGTGGCGGCAGCCGTCAGCACTGGTACGAGGCGTTCGGGTGGACCGGCTCGCAGTACCGGATGTGCAGGTGGTTGTCGTGGTTGGGGTACTGGACCGTCAGCCCCTCCGCGATCAGCTGGGGGTCGTTGAAGTACACGAACTTCACGTGGCCGGGGGCCGCCGCGAGCAGGGCCTTGACCAGCTCGCGGGTCGCGCCGCGGTCGTAGGCGGCCGACTGCCAGGTGATCCGGGAGCCGCCGCACTGGGCCGAGTCCGTACGGACGGGCCAGAGGTCGGCGTCGAGCCCGACCTGGTGGCTGGCGTGGCCGGTGATGCTGCCGCCGTGCTCGAAGCTCACATCGCCGACCGGCAGCTTGCCGCGGCCGAGGGCGGAGAAGCTGCGGGCCGCGGCCTCCAGCTGGCCGACGGCGGCCGCGGTGCCCCAGTCGGCGGAGCTGTTGCCGTCGGGGCTCTGGTTGCAGAGGGTGCCGGCGTTGTAGTCGACGTACTCGTAGTGCCAGAGGAGGTTCGTCCAGGTGTCCGGGCCGACGACGCCGTCCGCGCCGAGACCCGCGTGGCCCTGGAAGGTGCGTACGGCCGAGGCGGTGCCGGGGCCGAAGGCGCCGTCGACGGTCAGGCCGGCTCCGCGCTTGGCGTTGAGCAGGTGCTGGACGGCCTTCACCGCCTCGCCCTGGCTCCCCTCTCGCACGGTGGGCGTGAGCGCCTTCCAGGTGTTGGGGCCGACGATGCCGTCGGAGTCCAGGCCCTTGGCCGACTGGAAGGAGCGGACCGCCGAGTCGGTGCCGGCCCCGAAGGCGCCGTCGGCGGTGAGCCCGGCGCCCTGGGCGTTGAGCAGGTACTGGAGTGCGGCGACGTCCGACCCGCGGTTGCCCTTGCTCTGGGTCGGCGCGAAGGCGCCGGCCAGGGCCTGGGCCGGGGAGACCAGGCCGACGAGGAGGGCGACGACGGCGGCGAGGAGAACCGCCCATCGGGCGGTGGGCAGAGTGTGCGAGGGCATGGCTGAGTGCTCCTCCTGCTGAGGGGAGAGGGGAAGGCGGCCCGGGCTCGGGTCAGCCGAGCAGGCGGCCGAAGGTACGGGCGTCGACGAGACCGTCGGCGGGAAGCCCCGCGCCCGACTGGAAGGTGGTGACCGCCGCCTGGGTGCCGGACCCGAAGACGCCGTCCACCGTGGTGGGGACCCCGCGCGCGCCGAGCAGGAACTGGACGGCCTTGACGGCCTCGCCCGACTCGTCCCGCCGTACGGGGGCGACGAGTTGGTGCCAGGTCTGGTTGCCGGCCAGGCCGTCGGCGGTCGCCCGCGTCAGGGTCTGGAGGTCGCGTACGGCCTTCTCGGTGGCCGGGCCGAACGACCCGTCGACGGTGAGCACGGCGCCCCGCCCGGCCAGGAGGTGCTGGAGCGCCCGCACCCGGTCGCCCGAGTCGCCCGTGCGCAGCAGCGGCCAGACGGGGGCCGTCGGGTCGCCGCCGATCCGTGCGGCGACGTCCCGGCGGAGCTGCGGGAGCAGCGCGTACAGGCGGTCGCCGGGGCATTCGGTCGCGTTGAAGTCCCGGTGCCCGTAGATCTGGTAGGCCCGCAGGCCGTACTGGCGGCAGATGTGGGCGCAGAGGTCGACCAGGGCCGCGTACTGCGCGCCGCGCGGGTCGACGGAGGTGTAGGTGCCCTCGTTCTCGATGCCGATGGCGACGGTGTTCTGTCCGGTGCAGTGCGCGGACTCGACGGTCCGGGTGCCGCGCTGGAGCTCGGCCAGGCTGCTGTGGCGGCCCTCGACGACGTGGGCGCCGCGGCTGACGGTGAAGTGCTGCCCGGTGTCGATCCAACCCCGGTCGTCCATCGCCCAGTTCTGCATGGACCGGGCGAGCTTGAAGGCCTGGTCCTGCGAGTAGTCGGTGACGTTGGGGGTCGCCGTGTGGTGCACGATGATCTTGACGGGCGGGGTGGGCAGGATCGTGAGGGGGCTGCTCGCGGGGCGGGCGCCCCAGGCGGCGCAGTCCGCGATGACGGGGACGCCGGCGGCGGCCCGTGCCCGGTCGGCGAGGCCCACGGGCAGGACGGTGGCGGCGCCGAGGGCGAAGGCGCCGGTGAGGAGGGTGCGACGACGGGGGTTCGGTCCGGTGACCGTGGTCATGGGCGATCGTCCTTAGTAGCGCTCGGTGCAGTCGGTCTGGCGGGTCTCGTAGGCGCGCACCTCGCACGCCCAGGCGAGGATGTCCTTGTCGTCGACCATCGCGGTGTACGCCGTCCCGTTGCCGCCGTAATAGACCCCCCGCGAGGCCCCCTGGGAGTTGTGCACCCAGATCTCCGTGTCGAGGGAGCCACCGGAGGTCTTGCGGGCCCAGGCGGCGCGGCAGGTGGGGCTGTAGCGGAGCTCCACGCCCCAGGCGGCGGTCCGTACCGTACGGGCGTCGCTCTGGCAGACGGTGGTGGCGGGGTCGAGGCCGGTGCAGCCGCTCCCGTAGCAGGAGGTGGCGGCGGAGGCCGGCGACGAGGCGAGGAGCAGGCTCGACGCGGCGAGCGCCAGGGCCGAACCGACGGTGGTGAGCCTGCGGGTCAGGGTCCGGGGAAGGTGCATGAGGGGCGCTTTCCGACTAGTACGGATCGGAGCAGTCGTAGCGATCGGTGCCGTCCAACAGGAAGACGCAGGCCCTGGACAGAGCGTCCTTGTCGTTGACCATGCGGGTCCAGACGGTGACGCCGTCACCCGCGTAGCGCGTCGTCAAGGTCGCGCTGCCGTCCTCGCGCCGCACGGCGACGGTGATGGGCTCGCCGGACGTCGTCTTGTAGCGCGTCCACGCCGCTCGACAGGTGGGGCTGTAGCGCAACTCCTGTGCGTGGAACCAGCCGTAGGCCACGGTCTTCGCGTCGTTCTGGCAGATCGTCGTCGCGGGGTCCAGGCCATGGCACGACGAGGCGTAGCAGGACGTGGCGGCCGAGGCCGGCGAGGAGGCGAGCAGCAGGCTCGACGCGGCCATCGCGAAGGCCGAACCGACGGTGGCGAGCTTGCGGGTGAGTGCCTTCATGGCGGGTTCTCCTTCCGAAAGGTCTAGTACCAGGACGTGCATTCGGGCTGGAAGTCGCCCTCGTAGTGGTCGCAGGCCCGGGCCAGGAGGTCCTTGTCGTTCAGCATCTGCGTCCAGACGGCGTTGCTGCCGTTGGTCTTCACCGCGTAGAGCCCGCCGCCGCCACTGCGCTGCACCCAGATGGTCAACCGGGCCGGCGTGAACGTGGGGAAGCGCGCCCAGGCCGCCCGGCAGGTGGGGCTGTAGCGCAGCTCCGTCCCCCAGAAGCTGGTCGTGCCGACGGTACGCGCGTCGTTCTGGCAGATGGTCGTCGACGGGTCCAGGCCCTCGCAGCTGCTCGCGTAGCAGCTCGTCGCGGCGGACGCCGGCGACGAGGCGAGCAGCAGGCTCGACGCGGCCATCGCGAAGGCCGAACCGACGGTGGCGAGCTTGCGGGTGAGTGCCTTCATGGCGGGTTCTCCTTCTGAGAGGGGTCTAGTACCAGGTCGTGCAGGACGAGCCGAAGCCCGTGACGTGGCCGCAGGCCCGGGCGATGATGCCCCGGTCGTCGATCATCGCGGTCCACGCGGTGCCGTTGCCGGAGTAGTGAATGGCCTGCTCCAGGCCGGTGTTGCTCTCGACCCAGACGGTCATCGCGGTGTCGCCGCTCTGCCGTGCCCAGGCGGCCCGGCAGGTCGGGCTGTAGCGCAGCTCGGTGCCCAGGCTGTTCGTGGCGACCGTGCGGGCGTCGTTCTGGCAGACGGTGGTGCTCGGGTCCTTGCCGGTGCAGTCGGGCCCGTTGCAGGAGGTCGCGGCGGACGCCGGCGACGAGGCGAGCAGGAGGCTCGATGCCGCGAGGGCGAGGGCCGAACCGGCGGTCGCGAGCCCTCGGGTGACGGTGCTCATCAGTTGAACCATCCGGTATCGGAGGCGTGGGTCCCGTCCGGGCGATAGTCGGCGGCGTACGAGGGGATGTCCTTGACGTCGACCATGCGGGTCCAGACCGTCCCGCCCGACGTGTTGGGCGTCACCGTCCACTGCTCGTACCGTCCGTTGACGGCCCTGTACGAGTGTCCCGCCACGGCCGAGGACTTGCGGGCCCAGGCGGCCCGGCAGTACGGGCTGTAGCGCAGCTCGACGCCCGTCGAGCTGGTGAGGACGGTCCTCGCGTCGTTCTGACAGACCGTCTGTGCCGGGTCCAGACCCGCGCAGGTGATCGAGTTGCAGACCGACGGGGCCGCCGACGCCGGCGACGAGGCGAGCAGCAGGCTCGACGCGGCCATCGCGACGGCCGAACCGACGGTGGCGAGCTTGCGGGTGAGTGCGTTCACAGGGACCCCTGGTGATGAGGCGGCGGGCGGCGCGGTGAGCTGCGCCGCCGAACACGCTGCCAGTCCCGGCGGGCCTCCCCCGGTGTCCCACTGCCGGGACGCGTCCCGGGGCGGATGGGGTGGGTCGGCATGCCGTCGACGGTCCAGGCGGGGGGTGCCCGGACGGGGCTCCCGTCCCGTCGGCCTCACGGGACGGGCGGGGGGACGCGGGACGGGAACGGGACGCCCGTACCCCCGTTCCGTGGGACACCGGGGTTCCGGACTCGGCCGTACGCGAGATCCCGGCGCCGTACGCGACACCCCCAGGGAACGCGAAAGGCCCCCGGCACCCTTGCGGGTGGCGGGGGCCTCTCGGTCTCCGGGCGAACCGGATCAGACGGCGTGTCCGTGCGTCAGTGCACCGGGACGACCTGCTTCTCCTCGGCGAAGTGGCACGCCGAGAAGTGGGCGGCCGGGGTGTCCTGGCCCTGGAAGACCGTCGGGATCGCGAGGATCGGAGTCTCCTGGGAGCACTTCTCCTGCGCCTTCCAGCAACGGGTGCGGAAGCTGCAGCCCGACGGCGGGTTCGCCGGCGAGGGGACGTCACCGGTGAGGATGATCCGCTCGCGGTGCGCGCGGGCCTGCGGGTCCGGCACCGGCACCGCGGAGAGCAGCGCCTGCGTGTACGGGTGCGTCGGGTGCTCGTAGATCTGCTCGTCCGTACCGATCTCGGCCATCTTGCCGAGGTACATGACGCCGACGCGGTCCGAGATGTGCCGGACGATCGACAGGTCGTGCGCGATGAAGAGGTAGGAGAGGTTGAACTCCTCCTGCAGCTTCCCCATCAGGTTGATGACCTGCGCCTGGACGGAGACGTCCAGGGCCGAGACCGGCTCGTCGCAGATGATGATCTCCGGGTTGAGCGCGAGGCCGCGGGCGATGCCGATGCGCTGGCGCTGACCGCCGGAGAACTGGTGCGGGTACCGGTTGATGTACTCCGGGTTCAGACCGACGACGTCGAGGAGCTCCTGCACCTTGCGGCGCCGGTCGCCCTTCGGGGCCACCTCGGGGTGGATGTCGTACGGCTCCCCGATGATGTCGCCGACCGTCATACGCGGGTTCAGCGAGGTGTACGGATCCTGGAACACCATCTGGATGTTGCGGCGGACGGCCTTCAGCGCGCGCCCGGACAGCTTGGTGATGTCCTGGCCCTTGTAGAAGACCTCGCCGGCGGTGGCCCGCTCCAGGTTCATCAGGAGCTTGGCGACCGTGGACTTGCCACAGCCGGACTCGCCCACGATGCCGAGGGTCTCGCCCTGGTAGAGGTCGAAGGAGACCCCGTCCACGGCCTTGACCGCGCCGACCTGCTTCTTGAAGAGGATGCCCTGCGTCAGCGGGAAGTGCTTCTTCAGGCCACGCACCTGGAGGATCGGCTCGCCGCGGCCCACGGGAGCCTCGATGGCGGCGGCCACGGCCTCGTCGTTCGTGCTGAGGTCAGCCATGGATCGTCTCCTTCCAGAAGTGGCAGGCGCTCTTACGGCCCGGGAGATCCGCGCCGTCCTGCTCGGTGACCGGCGCCAGGGCCGGGATCTCCGTACGGCAGATGTCGTCGGCCTTGGGGCAGCGCGGGTTGAAGGCACAGCCGGTGGGCACGCGGAGCAGGTTGGGCGGCAGGCCCTTGATCGCGTAGAGCTCCTGGCCCTTCTGGTCCAGGCGCGGGATCGAGTCCAGCAGGCCGCGGGTGTACGGGTGCGCGGGGCGCCCGTACAGCTCGTGGACCGGCGCCTGCTCGACGATCCGGCCGGCGTACATCACGGCGATCTTGTCCGCGACGTCGGCGACGACGCCGAGGTCGTGGGTGATCAGGATCAGGCCCATGTTGTATTCCTGCTGGAGCTCCGAGAGGAGGTCCATGACCTGGGCCTGGACGGTCACGTCGAGAGCCGTGGTGGGCTCGTCGGCGATGATCAGGTCCGGCTCCAGGGCGAGCGCCATGGCGATCATGATGCGCTGACGCATACCGCCGGAGAACTGGTGGGGGTAGTCGCCGACCCGCGCCTTGGCGGCGGGGATCTTGACCTTGTCCATCAGCTCGATGGCCTTGACCTTGGCGTCCTTCTTGGACAGGCCCTGGTGCACCCGGAACATCTCGCCGAGCTGGTAGCCGACGGTGAGGACCGGGTTGAGGGAGGACAGCGCGTCCTGGAAGATCATGGCGATCTTCCGGCCGCGGATCTTGCGGCGCTCCTCTTCGGACATCTTCAGCATGTCCTCGCCGCGGAACAGGATCTCGCCCTGCGGGATCTTGCCCGGCGGCATGTCGAGGATGCCCATGATGGCCTGCGCGGTGACGGACTTGCCGGAGCCGGACTCGCCAAGGACGGCGAGGGTCTCGCCGGCGTTCACCGAGTAGTTGACACCGTTGACCGCCTTGGCCACACCGTCACGGGTGTGGAACTCGACGTGCAGGTCGCGGACTTCGAGCAGCGGGCCGTTGTAGTCGGCTCCGGCGCGCGGCGCGGGGACGGCCGCGGTCTTGTCGATGATGCTCATCTTTTACGCCCTCCTCAGCGCAGCTTGGGGTCGAGGGCGTTGCGGACGGCTTCGCCGAGCATGATGAACGCCAGAACGGTGAGGCTCAGCATGATCGAGGGCCAGAGCAGGACGTGCGGGGCCACTCGGATCTGGGCGACACCCGCGGAGATGTCGACACCCCACGAGACGGTCGGGGCCGCGAGGCCCAGACCGAGGAACGACAGGGTGGCCTCGGCCGAGATGTAACCGCCGAGCGCGATGGTCGCGACGACGATCACGGGGGCCATGGCGTTCGGCAGGATGTGCCGGAAGAGGATCCGGGTCGTGCCGGCGCCGAGGGCCTTGGCCGCGTGGACGTAGTCGGCCTGCTTGACGGTGATCACGGCACCGCGCATGACGCGGGTGATCTGGGTCCAGCCGAGGAACGCGAGGGCGAAGACGACGACCCAGACGGTCCGCTCGACGAAGGCCTGAAGGACGACCATGGCGCCGAGCAGGAACGGGATGCCGAAGAAGACGTCGGTGAGACGGGAGAGCACCGCGTCGACCCAGCCGCCGAAGTAGCCGGAGATCATGCCCATGATGCCGCCGACGATCGTGACGATCGCGGTGACGCAGACGCCGACGATGATCGAGGCGCGGGTGCCGTGGATCAGGCGGGCGTAGACGGAGCGGCCCTGCTGGTCGTAGCCCAGCCACTCCGGCGAGCCGATGCTGCCCAGTTCGGGCTTGCTCAGGAAGTGGTGGACCAGGTCACCGGCGGTCGGGGACGCGCTGGTGAAGAGGGTCGGCCACGCCGAGATCAGCAGCAGCAGCGCGATCAGCACCGACGAGACGATGAAGTACGGGTTGCGACGGAGATCGGCCCAGGCGTCGCCCCAGAGGCTACGAGCCTTCTCCTGCTTGGGCGCCGGAGCGGACGCGTCCACCGAGGGGGTGGCGACGGCGTCCTCGACTGCGATGGCGGACTTGGTCACGTCAGGCATACCGGATCCTCGGGTCCAGGACCGCGTACAGCAGGTCGATGAGCAGGCTGGTGACGAGGTAGACGATCACCAGGATGGTGACGAGGCCCACCAGGGTCGAACCTTCGCGCCGGGAGATCGACTCGGCGATGACGCCGCCGATTCCCTTGATGTTGAAGATCGCCTCGGTGACGACCGCGCCGCCCATGAGGGCGCCGATGTCGGTGCCGAGGAAGGTGACCACGGGGATCATCGAGTTGCGCATCAGGTGGACGCCGATGACCCGGCGCCGCGGCAGGCCCTTGGCGACAGCCGTACGCATGTAGTCGGCGCGCAGGTTCTCCGCCATGGACGTACGGGTGAGCCGCGCCACATAGGCGAGGGAGAGACCGCCGAGCACAATGGCCGGAGCGAGCATCTCGCTCAGGACCGGCTCGGTACTCACGTTCGGTGCGATCCACTCCAAGTTGAAGGCGAACACCATCTTGATGATGTAGCCGAGAACGAAGACCGGGATCGAGATGATCAGCAAGGTGAAGATCAGGATCGCGTTGTCGGCCAGCCGGCCGGCGCGCAGACCGCCGATGATACCCAGGCCGATGCCGAAGATCAGCTCGATGGCGAACGCGAGGGCCGCCAGCTGGAGCGTGATGGGGAACGCGTCGCCGAGCACTTCCGTGACCGGTCGGCCGTTACGGATCTGGGTACCGAAGTCCTGGTGCCAGATCATGTCCCACATATACGTGACGTACTGCACCCACTGGGGCCGGTCAAGGCCCAGCTCATGGCGCTTCGCGGCGAGAGTCGCCGGGTCGGCGCCCTTGTCGCCGAACATCGCCAGCACGGGATCACCGGGCAGGCTGCGCACCATGAGGAAGATCAGCAGGGTCGTCCCGATGAAAACCGGGATCATCTGGAGCAGTCGTCGTGCGACATAACGCCCCATCATGCCTCCGTTGAGATGTGACAGCGGCAACCGACGGGCCCTCCCATGGCACAGCTATGCCCGAATTCGGGCATGGCTATGTCGTGGAAGGGCCCCCCAGCCGCTGCGTAGGGCACCGAGACGGGACTTGACGATCCGTCAAGTCCCGTGACGGCGTGCGGACTACGCTTGGGTGATTACTTCTTGACCTCGACGCCGGTCAGGATCGGGTCGCCGTCCTGACCGTAAGCCACGCCCGAAACCTTCTCGGAGTAGCCCGCGTTGACCTTGTAGTACCAGAGCGGGATCGACGGCATGTAGTTGACCAGGTCCTTCTCGATGGCCTGGAACTGCTTCACGGACTCGTCGAGCGTCGCGGCCGAGTCGGCCTTGGCGATCTTCGCGTCCAGCGCCTTGTTGGAGAAGTCGCCCTGGTTACCCGCCGCACCCGTGCGGAACAGGTCGGAGATGAAGTTGGCGTTCACCGGGTAGTCGAGCACCCAGCCGGAGCGGTAGAGCGACTTGACCTGCTTGGTCTTGCGAGCGGTCAGGTCGGCCTGGAAGTCCGGCTTGCCGTCGCCGACGCACTGGACGCTGGTGGCCTGGGTGATGGAGTTGCAGACAGCGTCCACCCACTCCTTGTGGCCGCCATCGGCGTTGAACTGGATGGAGATCTTGTTGCCGGGGACGCCGCCGCCGGCCGCGATGAGCTCCTTGGCCTTCGCCGGGTCGAACTTGGTGACGCCGGCGCCACCGTCCTCCTGGAAGCCCAGGACACCCTTGGCGACCCAGCCGGTCGCGGGCTCACGCGTACCCTGCAGCACCGTCTTGGTGATGGTGGCACGGTCGATCGCCATCGACAGACCCTGGATGACCTTCGGGTCGATCGCCTTCGGCTTCTTCCACTGGTCGGAGTAGAAGGCGACGGCGATGGTCTGGATCGCGGAGTACGGCTGGTCCACGGCGCGGTCGCCGAGGTCCTGGCGGTAGACCGGGAGGTCCTTCGGCGCGATCTGACGCAGAACGTCGACGTTGCCGGACTTCAGGTCCTCGTACGCGGCCTCGAGGGTGGTGTAGTTCTTGAAGACCACACCGCCGTTCTTCGCCTTGTTCGGGCCCTTGTAGTCGTCGTAACGGACGATCTCGATCTTCTTCTTGCGGTCCCAGTTCTTGAACTTGTAGGGACCGTTGCCGACCGGCTTCAGGCCGCCCGCGGTCGGGTCCTTGTAGAAGGACTCGGCCATCGGCGCGAAGACGATGTAGGCCAGCTTGTGACCGAAGTACGGGACGGCCTTCGAGAGCTCGATCTTGAAGGTGGTCTCGTCGACGACCGTCAGACCCTCGAGCTTGTCGGCGGTCTGCTTGGCGCCCTCGGCGTCCGGGTGGACCTTGTCGTAGCCCTTGATGTCCGCGAACCAGGACGCGAGGCCCTGGGCGTTCTTCAGGCTGGCGTTCCAGTTCCACGCGTCCACGTAGGACTTCGAGGTCACCGCGGTGCCGTCGTGGAAGGTCCAGCCCGGCTTGAGCTTGACGGTCCAGGTCTTCGAGTCCGTCGTGGTGACCGACTCGGCGTTCACCATCTCCAGCGAGCCATCGGCCTTGTAGTCGACCAGGGTCGAGAACAGGCCGGCCATCACGGCGGAGCCGTTGGACTCCATCGTGTCGCCGGTGAGCAGGGGCTTCTCAGGCTCGCCCAGCTCGATGGAGAAAATTCCGTTCGGGTCAACAGCGCCCTTGCCGTTGCCGGCATCGTCGCCCTTACCCCCGCCACAGGCGGTCGCAGCCAGGGCGACGATGATCGCGCCCGTTACCCACTTGGCGCTCTTGGCACCGCGCATGGGTTCCTCCTCATGAGTCCACTTTGTCACTACAAGAGGGGCACTCCGAGTTTTGCCGACACCCCTGACGGCTAGCACTCAAGTGCCCCGAGTGTGCTCGTGAGTCGGCACTCCCCACAGTGCGTGACCCATTGACCCGAGCTCAATGGAGCCAACTATTAAGTACGTCCGGGCTGTAAACCACACTTAAGTGGTCTCGTTTTGACAACATCACCAAGGCCCCGGATACCGAAATCCGGACAAACTGAGCACAGACAGACACGCCCGAAACGGACCGTTAACACACGTACCGGAGAGCGATGGCCGATATCCGGACACCTGGCCTTCGAAATGAAGTTGACGGAACTTGACGAAAAGCCCGGGCCCCCACAGGTATCTGTGGGGGCCCGGGCTCCGGTCCTGACGCTATGTCAACCGAGAGCGGCGAAGATCACAGATCGATGATCTACCCCGCCGCACTCGGCCGTATGCGACCCTACTCAGCCGTTCTTGGCACGGGAAGACGCACGACCGCGCGCGTTCTGGTCCAGGATGACCTTGCGGATGCGCACGGCCTCCGGGGTCACCTCGACGCACTCGTCGTCGCGGCAGAACTCCAGGGACTGCTCCAGGGACAGCTTCCGCGGCGGGACGATCGCCTCGAAGGAGTCGGCGGAGGAGGAGCGCATGTTGGTGAGCTTCTTCTCCTTGGTGATGTTCACGTCCATGTCGTCGGAGCGCGAGTTCTCGCCGACGATCATGCCCTCGTACACCTCGGTGCCGGGGTCGGTGAACAGGACGCCGCGCTCCTGGAGGTTCGTCATCGCGAAGGCGGTGACGGCGCCGGCGCGGTCGGCGACCAGCGAACCGTTGTTACGGGTCGTCAGCGTGCCGAACCACGGCTCGTGGCCCTCGTGGATCGAGTGGGCGATGCCCGTACCGCGGGTGTTGGTCAGGAACTCCGTACGGAAGCCGATGAGGCCACGGGACGGAACGACGAACTCCATGCGGACCCAGCCGGAGCCGTGGTTCGACATGTTGTCCATGCGGCCCTTGCGGACGCCCATGAGCTGCGTGACGGCGCCCATGTGCTCCTCGGGCACGTCGACCGTGAGGCGCTCGACGGGCTCGTGGGTCTTGCCGTCGACCTCCTTGGTGACGACCTGCGGCTTGCCGATGGTGAGCTCGAAGCCCTCGCGGCGCATCTGCTCGACCAGGATGGCGAGCGCGAGCTCACCACGGCCCTGGACCTCCCAGGCGTCGGGACGCTCGGTGTCGAGGACGCGGAGCGAGACGTTACCGATCAGCTCGCGGTCCAGACGGTCCTTGACCTGGCGGGCGGTGACCTTGCGCTGCTTGACCGCGGACTTGGCGTCCGCGCCCTTGCCCGTGCCACCGCGGCCGACGAGCGGCGAGGTGTTGGTGCCGATGGTCATGGAGATGGCCGGCTGGTCGACCGTGATCAGCGGCAGCGCGATCGGGTTCTCCGGGTCGGCCAGGGTCTCGCCGATCATGATGTCGGGGATACCGGCGACGGCGCAGATGTCACCGGGGCCGGCGACCTCGGCCGGCTTCCGGGTGAGCGCCTCGGTCATCATCAGCTCGGTGATGCGGACGTTGGAGATCGTGCCGTCCCGCTTGATCCACGCGACCGTCTGGCCCTTGCGCAGCTCGCCCTGCTCGACGCGGAGGAGCGCGATGCGGCCGAGGAAGTTGTCGGCGTCCAGGTTGGTGACGTGGGCCTGGAGCGGGGCCTCCTCGTCGTACACCGGGGCCGGGACGTGCTCGAGGATGGCCGAGAAGAACGGCTCCAGGTTCTCGGAGTCCTGCGGGACCGTGCCGTTCTCCGGCTTGGTCAGCGAGGCGATGCCGTCACGGCCGCAGGCGTAGACGATCGGGAACTCGATCTGGTCCTCGTCCGCGTCCAGGTCCAGGAACAGGTCGTAGGTCTCGTTGACGACCTCGTCGATCCGGGAGTCCGGGCGGTCCGTCTTGTTGATGCAGAGGATGACGGGCTTGCGCTGCTGGAGGGCCTTGCGCAGCACGAAGCGGGTCTGCGGAAGCGGACCCTCGGAGGCGTCCACGAGGAGGACGACCGCGTCCACCATCGACAGACCGCGCTCGACCTCGCCACCGAAGTCGGCGTGGCCGGGGGTGTCGATGATGTTGATCGTGATCGGGGCCCCGCCGTCCTTGGGGTGATACTTCACCGCCGTGTTCTTGGCGAGGATCGTGATGCCCTTCTCACGTTCCAGGTCGTTCGAGTCCATCATGCGGTCGTCGAGCTGCTGGTGGGCGGCGAAGGCACCGGCCTGCTTGAGCATGGCGTCGACGATGGTCGTCTTGCCATGGTCGACGTGGGCGACGATGGCGACGTTACGGATGTCGTGGCGCGTGGGCATGGGTGCTTGCGCTTCTCTCGGATCGTGGGTGCGGCGTCAGTTCCTCGTACGCCCGCCGGGCGGACGCGCCACGGCTATGTCCTATGGTACGGGGCTGCCGCGCAAGGGGCTTCCCCGCCCGGATCCGAGAGGGTCTACTGGGGGGTTTCGGAGTGTGCTCAGGCTGCTTCGGCGTGTGCTCAGGCTGCTTCGGCGTGTGCCCGGTCGCGCTGGGGACGCTCCGGGCACGGCATCTGTGGTGCTGTGGTGCGACTGCGGTGTGACAGCGGACCGGCCGGGTCAAGCGGCCGACGCGATCCTGCCCGCCGGGATCACCGGCGGGCAAGGAACTTGAGCTGGTTCTGAGGTTGTGATCAGCGGTTTCGGAGACTTTGGAGCTTTCAGCGGTTTCGCTCTGCTCCCTTGGAGGATTCGGGCTTCTTGAAGCCGATGTCCTGGTAGCGGGGTCCGGCGAGGCCCCAGGCCCCCGCGTTCACGATCTCGGCCTTCGCGGCGACGAGCTGCGGGCGCTGGTAGAGGGGGATGGAACCGGCCGCGGCCCAGATGCGGGCGTCGGCCTGGCGGACGAGCTCGCGGGACTCCTCCTCGTCGAGCGTCCCGGCCGCCTGGTCGAAGAGCTGGTCGATGCGGTCGGTGCCGACCCGCGAGTAGTTCTGCTCGACCAGGAGCGAGCCGTCCGACGCGGGCTCGGGCTTGGCGAAGATGGGCCGGGCGTCGGTCGCCGGGAAGGCGGAGGCCGGCCAGGAGTAGAGGGCCAGGTCGTAGTCGCCGGCGGCGACGTGGTCCTTGAAGAAGCTGTCGTCGGAGACCTTGGTGACCTGCGTGCGGATCCCCACGGCGTCGAGCATCCGGACGATCCGGTCGCCGACGGCGCGCAGCGACTCGGAGCCGGGCCCGGAGGGCAGGACGAAGCGGAGGCTGAGTTCCTTGCCGTCCTTGCCGAGGGCCCGCGAGGCCTGGGGCGCGGTCACGGGGGCGGCGGTGCCGAGCGGGGCGTAGGCCCCGGCGACTCCCCGGTCCGGCTTGGTGACCGAGTGGGCGGCCCGGGCGCCCGAGCCCGCGCCGGTGTCGAGCGCCTCGGCGCGGGCGAGGAGCGCGGCGCTCTGGCGTGCGGCGGCGGGGGCCGGGGCGAGGATGCCGGTGCCGTTCTCGGGGCCCGCGGCGCCGATGACGGGGGCGGGGAGGGCCCTGGGGTCGCCCGGCTTGTCGTCGCCGACGATGTAGAGGCCCTCGTCGGAGGCGGTGTCCGCCTTCTTCTTGGCGTCGGTGGAGCCGTCGGCCTTCTTGTCCTTCTTCTCCTGCTCCGCCTTCTCGGTCTTCGCCTTCTTCGCCTTCTCCGCCTCGCTGCCGGCCTCGGCGCCGTCCTTCGCGCCGGCCGGCTTGCGGGCCGCCCCGCCGGGGACCCAGCCCGCGTCGGCGAGGAGCGCCCGCGCCTCCTTGGTGTCCTGGTCGCCGAGCGCGTCGCTGCTGTCCGCGTACGCCGCCTGCCCGGCGAGGGCCAGGTGGCTGCCGGGGGGCGTCGCCGGGAGGCCGAGCGGCTTGAGTACGGATTCGGCCAGCTCCTGGCGGTTGATGGCGCGGGCCACCGCCCGTCGTACGCGCTCGTCGGCGAGCGCGCCGGACTCGCCGTTCAGGGAGAGCTGAGTGTAGGCGGGCTCCAGGGACTTGCGGACCACGAAGCCGGCGAGGGCGTCCTGCTCGCTCGCGTATCGGGCGACGGCCTTCTGGTTCTTCTGGCGTGCGGCCTGCACCTCTTCCGCCTTCTCCTCGTCGGAGCCGTGCGCGAGGGCCCAGGACTCCAGGGCCTTGGAGGAGGTGATCGCCGAGCCGGGGCCGTGGGCGAGGGCCGCCTGAGCGCCGTTCCGGCCGGCGCGGGCGTCGCGGAGCGCGAGGGCGATCCGGTCGGCCGTGGAGCGATCGATCTCGGCCAGGTCGAGCTTGTCCGCGGCGAGGGCCGCTGCCCGGTCGGCCCGGGGGACGGCCTTGAGGACGAGGCTGTCGAGCTTGGCGGACTGCCCCCACCAGCGGGGGTTGCGGGTCAGGGTGACGTCGCCGCTCCCGCGGTTGATCGACTTCAGCAGGAACGGTCCTGCAGTGGCCTTGAGCGTGGTGCGCGCCCCGTCGTTGAAGGAGTTCGGGGAGCCCATCACCTGCTTGGGGTAGAGCGGGGTGAAGAGGGACTGCCAGTCGGCGTAGGGCTTGGAGAAGGTGATCCGCACCTCCAGGTCGTTCTTGCCCTTCTCGATCTTCTCGATCCGCTCGTAGCCGGAGTTGCGGGCGGTCCAGTACGCGGTGTCGCGGCCGCTCAGCGCCCGCCACTGGGCGACGAAGTCGGGGGCCCCGATCTCGCGTCCGTCGCTCCACACCGCCTGCTGGTTGAGCTTGTAGAGGACGACCTGCTTGGGCTCGGTCTCGACGACCTGCGCGGACTCCAGGTAGTCCGGGTTCAGCTGCGGTCGGCCCCGCTCGTCGATCGTGTAGAGGGAGGGGAGCACGGCCCCGGCGATGCGGGCGGTGGTGCCGTCGGCGTCGGCCTGGAAGCTGTTGAGGGTGGTGGGCAGCGCGTCGACGGCCCAGCGCAGGGTGCCGCCGTCGGCCACCGCTTCGCGCTTGGCGGGGGCGTTGTCCTGGGCTGCGGCCGGGGCTTCGCCGGTGTCGTCGCCGGAGCTGCAGCCGGCGAGCACGGTGACGGCGAGGACCGCACTGGTGAGGGTGGCGACGGAGCGGAGCGTGCGGGAGCGGGGGCTCCTGGAGCATGTCCTCCCGCGAGGGGCGCCGAACTGGGACATGACTTGTACCCCTTCGTCCAGATTTATGCCATTTGGAGATGATCAGACCTATTGCTCATACACTGAAAAGGACGGAGCGGATCCGGCCACGGCGACACGGCGGCACGTCCGGAAAACCCCACTCGTGCGGCCCAACAGCCCGGGGACGGTGCGCTCCGGACGAGTGGAATCCCGTGCACATGGCTTCCCAAGCGAGATGTGACGCGCGACACTCCTGCGGAAGCCGCTCGCGGAAGTGAGGGCAACCCATGTCCGTTCAGGACGATCTGGCGGCCGTCAAGCGCTGCCTCGAAGACCTGGTCCGCACGGTCGGCCAGCTGGAGCGCGGCATCGCCGCGGAGCGGGGCACTCCCCCGCCGCCCGCCGCCCGCGCCGAGAGCCTCGTGACCATCCCCGACGCCCCGTACGACAGCGGGCTGTGGAAGGACGTGGACGACGAGGGACTGGGAGCACGCGACCGCCACGCGCCATAGGACGTACCGGCAACCGACCGTAGGAGGGCCTGTTGGCCACAGGTACGGAACCGCCCGGGTCCGCGACGGGGGTGCGCTCTCCGGGGCGCGCCTCCATCGCCGCCCGCCATCTGCGCACCGACCGCTGGTGGCTCTCCCCCGCCGCCACCGCGGCCGGTCTGCTCGCCTTCGTCGCGTACTCGACCTGGCGGGCGTTCGCCGCCGCCGACTACTACGCGGCCCCTTACGTCTCGCCGTTCTACTCGCCGTGTCTGGCGTCGAACTGCGTCCCCATGAAGGGCGGGCCGAACTGGGAGGTCTTCGGCAGCTGGTGGGGGCTCTCCCCCGCCCTGCTGATCCTGATCTTCCCGCTCGGCTTCCGCCTGACCTGCTACTACTACCGCAAGGCGTACTACCGCGGCTTCTGGGCGTCTCCCCCGGCCTGCGCGGTCGCCGAGCCCCACCGTACGTACACGGGCGAGACCCGCTTCCCGCTGATCCTTCAGAACGTCCACCGCTACTTCTTCTACGCGGCGCTGCCGGTCGCCGGGATCCTCACGTACGACACCGTCCTGACCTTCCGCGACTCCTCGTACGCCTGGGGGCACGCGGGGCTCGGGACGCTGATCTTCCTCGTGAACATCGCCCTGATCTGGGCGTACACCCTGTCCTGCCACTCCTGCCGGCACATCGTCGGCGGGCGGCTCCGGCACTTCTCGAAGCACCCCGTCCGCTACCGGCTGTGGACCTGGACCGGACGGCTGAACCGACGGCACATGCAGCTCGCCTGGGCCTCGCTGATCAGCGTCGCCGTGTGCGATCTGTACGTGTACCTGCTCGCGACCGGCGCCTTCGACGACCCGAGGTTCTTCTGACCCGAGGTCCTACTGACGTGAGGTTCTTCTGACGTGAGGTTCTTCTGAGATGGCAGTGGTGGAACGACAGCAGTGGGACGTGGTCGTGGTGGGCGCCGGAGGGGCCGGGCTGCGGGCCGCGATCGAGGCGCGCCGGGCGGGCGCCCGTACCGCCGTGATCTGCAAGTCCCTCTTCGGCAAGGCCCACACCGTCATGGCCGAGGGCGGCATCGCCGCCTCCATGGCCAATGCCAACGAGCACGACGACTGGAAGACGCACTTCCGCGACACCATGCGCGGCGGGAAGTTCCTCAACCAGTGGCGGATGGCCGAGCTGCACGCCCAGGAGGCCCCCGACCGGGTCTGGGAGCTGGAGACCTGGGGCGCGCTCTTCGACCGGACCCCGGACGGCCGGATCTCGCAGCGCAACTTCGGCGGGCACGAGTACCCGCGGCTCGCGCACGTCGGCGACCGGACCGGCCTCGAACTCATCCGGACCCTCCAGCAGCGGATCGTCGGCCTCCAGCAGGAGGACCACCGCGAGACCGGCGACCACGAGGCGCGGCTGAAGGTCTTCCAGGAGTTCACCGTCACCCGCATTCTCAAGGGCGCGAACGGGCAGGTCGCCGGCGTCTTCTGCTACGAGCGGGAGAGCGGCCGCTTCCTCGTCCTGGAGGCGCCGTCGGTCGTCCTCGCGACCGGCGGCATCGGCAAGTCCTTCAAGGTCACCTCGAACTCGTGGGAATACACGGGCGACGGGCACGCGCTGGCCCTGCTCGCGGGCGCGCCGCTGGTGAACATGGAGTTCGTGCAGTTCCATCCGACCGGGATGGTCTGGCCGCCCTCGGTGAAGGGGATCCTCGTCACCGAGTCCGTACGCGGCGACGGCGGGGTCCTGCGGAACTCCGAGGGCAAGCGGTTCATGTTCGACTACGTCCCCGACGTCTTCAAGGAGAAGTACGCGCAGACCGAGGACGAGGGCGACCGCTGGTACGAGGACCCCGACAACAACCGGCGCCCGCCCGAGCTGCTGCCGCGCGACGAGGTGGCGCGGGCCATCAACTCCGAGGTGAAGGCGGGGCGCGGCTCCCCGCACGGCGGCGTGTTCCTCGACGTGTCGACACGGATGCCGGCGGAGGTGATCCGACGGCGGCTCCCCTCGATGTACCACCAGTTCAAGGAGCTGGCCGACGTCGACATCACGGCGGAGGCCATGGAGGTCGGGCCGACCTGTCACTACGTGATGGGCGGCGTGGCCGTCGACTCCGAGACGGCGGCGACGGTCGGCGTGCCCGGGCTCTTCGCGGCCGGGGAGGTCGCGGGCGGCATGCACGGCTCCAACCGGCTCGGCGGCAACTCCCTCTCCGACCTGCTCGTCTTCGGCCGGCGGGCCGGGCTCTACGCGGCGCAGTACGCGATGTCCGGAGCGGGCGGCGGCGTCGTGCCGTCCGAGGTCGACGCGGCGGCGGAGGAGGCGCTGGCCCCGTTCGGCGGCGCCGCCGTCCCGGGGCCCGCGGAGAATCCGTACACACTCCACCAGGAACTCCAGCAGACGATGAACGACCTCGTCGGGATCATCCGGCGGGAGGGCGAGATGGCCGAGGCCCTGGAGCGGATCGCCGCCCTGCGGGAGCGGGCCCGCCGGATCGCCGTCGAGGGGCACCGGCAGTTCAACCCGGGCTGGCACCTCGCCCTCGACCTGCGGAACATGCTCCTCGTCGGCGAGTGCGTGGCCCGGGCCGCCCTGGAGCGTACCGAGTCCCGGGGCGGGCACACCCGGGAGGACCATCCGGCGATGGTGCGGGAGTGGCGCCCGGTGAACCTGCTGTGCCGCCCCGACGGCGACGGCATCGCGCTCGAACGGATCCGTACCGAGCCGATCCGTCCGGACCTGCTCGCCCTCTTCGAGCAGGAGGAACTGGCCAAGTACCTCGCCGGCAGTGAGCTGGAAGGCGGCGACGAGCTGGAAGGGGAGGTGAGGTCATGAGTACGTACGACGCGCGGTTCCGGGTGTGGCGGGGCGACACCGACGGCGGCGAACTGACCGACTACACGGTCGAGGTGCACGACGGGGAGGTCGTCCTCGACGTCGTCCACCGCCTCCAGGCCACCCAGGCGCCGGACCTCGCGGTGCGCTGGAACTGCAAGGCGGGCAAGTGCGGTTCGTGCTCGGCCGAGATCAACGGTCGGCCCCGGCTGCTCTGCATGACCCGGATGTCGGTCTTCGGGCGGGACGAGGTGATCACCGTGACCCCGATGCGCGCCTTCCCGATCGTCCGCGACCTGGTCACGGACGTCTCCTTCAACTACGCGAAGGCCCGGGAGATCCCGGCCTTCGTCCCGCCGTCCGGGCTCGGCCCCGGCGAGTACCGGATGCGGCAGGAGGACGTGGACCGCTCGCAGGAGTTCCGGAAGTGCATCGAGTGCTTCCTGTGTCAGGACACCTGCCATGTGGTCCGCGACCACGAGGAGAACAAGCCGGCCTTCGCCGGGCCCCGCTTCCTCATGCGGATCGCGGAGCTCGACATGCACCCGCTGGACGCGGCGGACGAGGCCGGGATCGACCGGCGCCGCGACGCGCAGGAGGAGCACGGGCTCGGCTACTGCAACATCACCAAGTGCTGTACGGAGGTGTGCCCGGAGTCCATCCGGATCACCGACAACGCCCTGATCCCGATGAAGGAGCGGGTCGTGGACCGGAAGTACGACCCGCTGGTGTGGCTCGGCAACACGATCAGGCGGCGGAAGGCCTAGCCGGCGGGCCGGCGGGATCCTGCAACGCGGGTGCCGCCGCTCCCGCGCTCCACCGGCCGAGGACGGGCTCGGCGAGGGTGCGGGTGGGGCGGCACAGCGTCTGGCCGTGACGCGCGAACAGCTCGTCGCGGGAGGCGAAGCGGCCGAGGTCGGTGCGGAGGTGGGCGGAGAAGTCGCAGGGGGCGGCGGAGTCCGCGCCGCACGCGGAGGGCGCGTCCCAGTCGACGCCGGTCCGGGCCACGGCCTCGAAGAGCGTCTCCGCACCGGTGTTGGTGAAGCCGTGCTCCCGGGTCCGCTCGTCGCCTCCGAAGAGGCCGTCGATCGCCACCCAGGCGCCGTCGAGCCGGAACTCCGGCCAGGCGAGGACCACTTCCTCGGGGACGAAGGCGTGCAGCCTCGGGAACCGTGGGTACCAGAAGGCCCCGTCCACGCACATGCCCCGCACCCGGGTCGGCACGCCGAACGACCGGGCCACCGCCTCCAGGACCGCCATGCGCTGACTGCACGAGCCGCGCCCGAGCCGCAGCGTCCGGGACACACGGCGGAGGTCCTCCACCGAGTACACCGGCCGTACGGTCGCGGCGACGATCCCGTGGGCCACCCGGAGCCGGTCACGCGCCGTCACCGCGCCCCGCTCGTCCGCCTCCCGCAGGACCCTCGCCACGAACGCGACGACTCCCGGGTGTTCCAGGTCCAGGATTGGCGTGGGCCGGGTGGACCCGGCGACCTCCTCGGCCCCGGTCCCGATCGCGGTCCGGGCCGCAGTGCGGTTCGTGATGCGGGTCTTGATGCGGACGGGCATCAGCAGGCGACTGATCATGGCGTACTCCCCCTCGGTACGGCGGCTCAGCGGGCCACCGGCCTCATTCTCCTCAGCCGTCCGCCGGCGCTCAGTGCCAGCCCTCGCGGTAGGCCGCCCAGTCCCCTTCCTCCGCGGCGAAGTCGACGTACAGCGCGACACCGAACCGCTCGCGGTCGTGGTCCGTGCGCCCGAGGCCGAGCCTCGTGCCGCGGATCGCGGCGGCGACGGTCTCCGCGTTCTCGTGGTGGCCGAGGTCGTCCTCGTGGAAGAAGGGGAGTCCCATCAACAGATCGGTGGATTCGGGCGTCACTTCGAGGGCGAGGCTCGTCTGCTGGGCGACGTAGCCGCCGTAGAGGCCCTCCAGCGGCATCCACGTGTCGTACGACATGACGGCTATCTGGTCGACGCGCCGAGCGACCTGCCCGAAGAACTCCTGCGACCACCACTTCTCACTGCCGCTGACCGCACCGTTCACCGAGTGCGCGGCCGGCACCGGGTCGATCTGGTGGGCGGCGACCGACAGCGGCACCTTCCGGGCCCGGGTCAGCTCGCCGAGGTCGTCGAGGAGCGACAGGTAGTTCCCGTCGTCGGAGAGCAGCGGCTCCAGGTCGAAGTGGACCCCGTCGAAACCGGCGTCCAGGATCTGCCGGGCCGAGGTGACCACGGCGGCCCGGGACTCGGCCTTGTCCAGGCGCAGCCCGTCGGGACCCTCGGTGGCCAGGACGTCGCCGAGCCAGGCCTGCACCCGTATCCCGGGCATCGTGCGGTGCACCGCGTCGATCAGCCACTTCGCCCGGGGGTACTTGGTCGCGGGCAGGGTGCCGTCGTGCCGCAGCGGTCCGGCGTGGACGTACAGGTCGCGTATCCCCGTGCCCTTGATCTGCGCGGCGAAGGCCGCCAGGTCGGCGTCCTTCTTCCGCCCGTCGACCCAGGCGTGTCCGAGCCAGATGGCGTCCTTGCCCCGGGTCCGCGCGTCCTCCCTGACATCGCCCGTGAAGTTGAGGCGCAGCGCGACCGCTCCGGTGAGCAGCGGCAGGACGAGCACCATGACCAGCCCCAGGACAAACCAGCGCCCCCGCCGCCACATACCCCTCAGCCGTGCGTTCACCCGAGCCCCCCAAGAGCCGTCGTGCCACTGAAGCCACCGTAGAGGCGGCCACTGACAGTGACGTCGGGCGGCCTCGAACGGTTTCCGGATGGCATCGGTCCGGTCGCGAAGCCGCATACCCGGACATAACCTCCACTTTGTGACGCGAATAGCCACCCGAGCCCTTCTCGCGGTGCTGGTGGCGGCGTGGTGGCTCATCGTGCCCGCCGTTCACGGTGCCCACGCCGACGACCCCGTCGCCCTGTCCCGCGAGGGGCAGATCACCGACCGGGTGGGAGCCCTCGGCGACCGCCGCGCCTCCGTGGCCCAGGCCCTCGACCGGCTCTACGACGACCGGCGCGTGCAGCTCTTCGTCGTGTACGTACGGGACTTCTCCGGCCGCTCGGGGCAAAGCTGGGCCGACGCCACCGCGGAGCGCAACGGCCTCGGAGTCGAGGACCTGCTCCTCGCCGTCGCCACCCACGACCGGCAGTACGGCTACTCCGCCGACCCGGACTCGCGCTTCACCCAGGAGCAGTTGGACGACGTCGCCCGGACCGCGATCGAACCGGCGCTGCGGCAGAACGACTGGGCGGGCGCCGCCATCGGCGCGGCGAACGGCTACGACGCCGTCCTCGCCGGCCTGCCCGTCCCCACTCCGGCGATCACCCCCGGGCCCGCCGACCCCGGCGCCCCGGCCGACGACGGCACCTCGGCGACCGACCTGGTCCTGCCGGTGGTCCTGGTCGGCGGCGCGGGGGCCGTGGCGGCGTACGCGTACACCAAACGGCGGCGGCGGACCGAGACCCGCACGACCCCGCAGGGCGGTCAGGGCTGGGGCCCGCCGAAGGAGCCGGCGCCGCCGTCCCTGGACGAGCTCGACGGGGAGGCCCGTCGGACGCTGGTCGCCACCGACGACGCCGTCCGCACCAGCCAGGAGGAGCTCGGCTTCGCGTCCGCCCAGTTCGGCGAGGAGGCGGTGCGGCCCTTCACCGAGGCGGTCGCCTTCGCCAAGGAACAGCTGACGGCCGCCTTCCGGCTGCGGCAGAAGCTCGACGACTCCTTTCCCGAGGACGACTCGACCCGCCGGAGCATGCTCGACGAGATCCTCCGGCGCTGCGCCGAGGCGGACGCCCGTCTCGACGCCGAGAGCGAGGACTTCGACCGGCTGCGGGCCCTGGAGCGGACCGCTCCCGAGGCGCTGGCCTCGGTCGAGGCCGCCTTCCGCGAGCAGACCGGGCGCATGGGCATGGCCGAGGCGGCGCTCACCGCGATGCGCGAGCGGTACGCGGAGTCGGCCGCGGCACCCGTCGCGGGCGACATCGAGCAGGCGAAGGACCGGCTCGTCTTCGCGACGACCCACGTCAACCAGGCCCGCCAGCAGATCGACGCCGGGGACAACGGCGGGGCCGCCGTGCACATCCGGGCGGCCGAGGGCGCCGTGGACCAGGCGGCCCGGCTCGTCGAGGCCGTGGACCGGCGGGCACAGGAGCTGGCCGAGGCGGTGGGCAAGCTGCCGGGCGCGCTCTCCGAGACGGACGCGGACCTCGCGGACGCCCGCGGCCTGCTGAAGGGGACGGCCGAAGGGGTCTCCACCGCCGACCTCCAGGGCCGGATCGCCCGGGCCGAGTCGGTGGTCGCCGAGGTGCGGCGCGGGGTGGAGGCCGGGCGGTACGACCCGATCGACGCGCTGCGCCGGGTCGAGGAGGCCGACGCGGCGCTCGACGAGGCGCTGGAGGGCGCGCGGGAGCGCGAGTCGGGCACGCGGCGCGCCCGTGCGCTCCTCGATCAGGCGATGCTGACGGCCCGTTCGGCGATCGGCGCGGCCTCGGACTACCTCACCACCCATCGGGGCGCCGTGGGCAGCGAGGCCCGTACGCGCCTGGCCGAGGCCCAGCGCCGCTGGGAGAAGGCGCATGCGCTGGCCGAGGCCGAGGACCCGCAGACCGCCCTCGCGGAGGCCCAGCAGGCGGACGCGCTGGCCCGGCGTGCGCAGGAGCTCGCCGAGCAGGATGTCCGGACGTATGGGAACCCGAACGGCTTGGGCGGTGTAACAGGGGTGGGAGGAAGCGGTGGCGGCGGGCTCGGCGGTGCCGTGCTCGGCGGCATCATCCTCGGCGGACTGTTCGGCGGGGGAAGGGGAGGCGGACATGGGGGGTTCGGTGGAGGTTCGGGCGGGGGTTTCGGGGGCGGAGGTTTCGGCGGCGGGCCCGGCAGCTTCGGCGGCAGCGGCACGCGCGGCCGGCGGGGCGGCGGCGGCCGGTTCTGAGGAGCGCGCGTTCCGCGTCCCCTTTTCTTTCCTGTCCCTCTCCAAGGAGAAGAGCCATGAGCAAGCAGACCATCCTCGGCCGGGTCACCCAGCTGGCGAAGGCCAACATCAACGCGCTGCTGGACTCCGCGGAGGATCCGCAGAAGATGCTGGACCAGCTGATCCGCGACTACTCGAGCAACATCTCGGAGGCCGAGGAGGCGGTGGCCGCGACGATCGGCAACCTCCGGCTGATGGAGCAGGACCACCAGGAGGACGTGGGCGCGGCGAAGGAGTGGGGCGGCAAGGCCCTGGCCGCGAGCCGGAAGGCGGACGAGCTGCGGGCCGGCGGGCAGGCGGCGGAGGCGGACCGCTTCGACAACCTGGCGAAGGTGGCACTGGGCCGCCAGCTCCAGTCGGAGAAGGAGGCGCGGACGGCGGAGCCGACGATCGCCTCGCAGACCGAGGTGGTCGACAAGCTGCGGACCGGCCTCGACCAGATGAAGGCCAAGCTCGGCGAGCTCCGGGCGAAGCGCGACGAGCTGGTCGCGCGCGCCAAGTCGGCGCAGGCGCAGAACACGATGATGGACGCGGTGAAGGGCATCGACGTCCTCGACCCGACCAGCGAGCTGAGCCGCTTCGAGGACAAGGTGCGCCGGGAGGAGGCGAAGGCGATGGGCAAGCAGGAGCTCGCCGCCTCCTCGCTGGACGCCCAGTTCGAGCAGTTGGACGCGCTCGGCGACAGCGCGGAGATCGAGGCCCGGCTGGCCGCGCTCAAGTCCTGATCCGGTGCTTGCTCGGGCGGGCGGTGCGGTGCGCCGCCCGCCGTGGGTGGCATCGGTCAGAACATGCTGAGGAGCTGCTCCACCGTCGGTTCGGCCGTGCCCTCGCCGTCCGGCAGGGCCAGTTCGAACCAGACGGTCTTGCCGCGCGGGGTGCGCCGGGATCCCCAGGAGGAGCTGAGCAGCCCGACCAGCTGGAGACCGCGCCCGCCCTCGTCGGTGTCCCGGGCCCGTCGGCGCCGCGGCTGGACCAGGCCCGCGTCCCAGACCTCGCAGACGAGGGTGCGGTCGCGCAGCAGGCGCAGCCGGATCTCGCCCTCCCCGTAGCGCAGCGCGTTGGTGACGAGTTCGCTGACGAGGAGTTCGACGGTGTCGACGAGGGGTTCGAGGTCCCAGGCCTTCAGCTGGGCGCGGGCCAGTTCGCGGGCCCGGCCGACCGAGCGGGGCTCCCTGGGCAGCCGCCAGTCGCCCACGGCCTCGCTGGGCAGGCCCTGGATCCTGGCCATGAGGAGGGCGATGTCGTCCTCGCCGTGGCCGGTGTCGAGGCTGGTCAGGACCCGGTCGCAGACGTCTTCGAGCGGGCGGGCCGGGTCGGTGAGGGCGCGCCGGAAGGCGCTGAGCCCCTCGTCCAGGGGATGGTCGCGGGACTCGACGAGCCCGTCGGTGTAGAGGGCGAGGAGGGCGCCCTCGGGCAGTTCGACCTCGACCTCCTCGAAGGGTTCGCCGCCGACCCCGAGCGGCATCCCGGGGGGTACGTCGAGCAGCAGGGCCTCCTCGCCGGGTTCGACGAGCACGGGCGGGAGGTGGCCGGCGTTGGCGAAGGTGCAGCGCCGGGTGACCGGGTCGTACACCGCGTAGACGCAGGTGGCGAGGTAGACCTCGGAGAGTTCGGGGCCGCGGGACTTCTGCGTGCGGGACTGCTGGGTGCCGATGGGGGCGCCCAGGCCGCGGGCGATCTCGTCGAGGTGGGACAGGACCTCGGCGGGCTCCAGGTCGAGCTGGGCGAGGGTACGGACGGCGGTGCGCAGTTCGCCCATGGCGACGGCGGCGCGCAGGCCGCGGCCCATGACGTCGCCGATGACGAGGGCGGTGCGGTGGCCGGGGAGTTCGATGACGTCGAACCAGTCGCCGCCGACCTCGGTGGCGGTGGTGCCGGGGAGGTAGCGGCAGGCGATGTCGAGTCCCGCTGCCTCGGGGTCGCCGGGCGGGAGGAGGCTGCGCTGGAGGATGAGGGCCCGCTCGTGTTCGCGGCGGTAGAGGCGGGCGTTGTCGATGCAGACGGCGGCGCGGGCCGCGAGTTCGACGGCGAGGGCCCGGTCGCGCTCCCCGAAGGACTCGCTGCCCTTGGCCCGGGAGAACTGGACGAGACCGACGACGGTGTCGTGGGCGACCATCGGGACGATCAGCGTGGACTGGACGAGTTCGCCGTCGGCGCCCGGCACCGTCCGGATCCGGCCGGTCCGCAGCGCTCCGGCGCACGGCGAGTTGAACGGGTAGCGGTGGACGGCCCCGACCTCGATCGGTACGGGTCCGCAACAGCCGCTGTCAGGCCCGTGTCCCTCGTCGGTTCTGAGGGGGGTGTCGGCGACGGCGCTGGCGAAGGCGACCCTGCGGAGCTCGGCGCTGCCCGCCCCGTAGCCGACGTCGTGGGAGCTTCCCCACCGGCCCGGTGGTGCTTCGTCACCGGTCAGCAGGCCTTGGTAGAGGTCGACGGAGGCGAGGTCGCAGAAGCCGGGGACGGCGACGTCGAGGAGCTCGCGTGCGGTGGCCTCCAGGTCGAGGGAGTTGCCTATGCGGGCGCCGGCCTCGTTGAGGAGGGCGAGGTTGCGGCGGGCGCTCGCCGCCTCGCGGGCGGCGTTGTGGCGGCGGGTCACGTCGATGCCGAGACCGGCGACGCCGATCGGCCGGCCGGAGCCGCTGTGCACGCGGTAGAGGTTGATGGACCAGTGGCGGCGGTCGCGGGCGCCGGGGGCGGCGCCGACGATCTGGAGGTCGGTGACGGATTCGCCGGTGTCCAGGACCCGCTGGAGGGCGGTGGTCATCCGGTCGGCCTCGGAGCGGGCGAGGTAGTCGTGGACGGTCCGGCCGCGGTGGTCGTCGGCCGAGCCGCCGAAGACGGTGGCGAACCGCTGGTTGGCCCGCTTCACCGTGAGGTCGGTGCCGAAGAGGAGAAAGCCGAAGGGAGATTGACCGAAAATCGCCTGGGAGGCGGCGAGGTCCGTCTCGATGCGGCGGAGGGCGCGCACATCGACGACGATGCACAGCGCGGCCCGCTCCCCGGTCTCGGTCTCGCTCGGCATGACGTACATCTCCGCGATGCCGTGGGGTCGTTCCTCGCCGGGCATGCGGAAGGGGACGAGGCCCGTCCATTCCTTGCCGTCGAGGATCTCCTTGACCCGCCGGTGACCGCGCTCGCGCAGGTCGGCGGGCATGAAGGCCTCGACCGGGTCCTTGCCTCTGGCCTCTTCGGCGGTCACGCCGAAGAGGTCCACGGCCCGCCTGCTCCACTGCTCGACGAGGCCGTCGGGCCCGATCGAGAAGGACGCGACCCGGATGTAGTCATAGATGGAGCCGGGCGGGCTGCTCTGCCACACGAAGCCGCTCGCCGTCTCGGATATCTCGCTCACGCGACCGTCCCCTCCAGCTCACCGCACCGGACCGGCCATGCCCGCAGTATTCAATACGGCAGGCCCCGACGGCACGACGTTCACGATCACAGGGTGGTCTCGTTCGCTTCGGACCGAGTGCCGGTGATCGTTGTCCCACCCTGTTTACTCACCAGGGAGAGCCAGCTCGAACCATACGGTTTTGCCCGTCCTTCCCTTACGGGTCCCCCAGCGCCGTGCGGAACAGGCCACGAGACCGAGTCCGCGGCCCCCCTCGTCCTCCGGTCCCGCGGGCCTCTCCGTCGGGGGATCCGGAAGTGGATCCGAAACCTCCACGAGCAGCGCGGGATGCGGTGCGGGTTCGGCGCCGTCGAGGCGGGGGCGGACCAGGCGGACGCCGATCGGCCCGGAGGCGTACCGCAGGGAGTTGGTCACCAGCTCGCTGACCAGCAGGACGGTCACATCGCCGAGGGCCGCGTCGAGGTCCCAGGACCTCAGGGTTTCGCGCACCGCGTGGCGGGCGGTGCGCACGGCATTGGCCTCTGCCGGGAAGTACCACTCGGCACAGTCGCCGTCGGTGTCGATCACACCCGATCACTTCCCCAGCCGTGTGTCAGCAGGAAGGCCCGCGTCCCCTTCCAGGGGATCAATCAGCACATACCCGATATTTGGGGCGGGATATCGTGTCGGGCGCAGCCGTGGGCGCACGGTGGCACGAACGGCGTAGAGACTCAGTCGCGCGCTCCGTCGACGGGAGCGGTCGGGAGCCGCAGTGCGGCCTCGGCGACGGCCGGGCGGTCCTGGTCGAGCCAGTCGACCGAGTCCAGCTCGTGCCGGGAGAGCCAGCGCAGCTCGTCGTGGTCCTCCAGCGGTCGCGGTTCGCCGGAGAGCAGCCGGGCGGTCCACACCCGCAGGACGTATCCGGGCTTCAGCGGCCACTCGCCGGGAATGCGCTCACCGGGTTCGGCCTCGACGCCGAGCTCCTCGCGCAACTCCCTGACCAGGGCCTCTTCGGGACTCTCGCCCGGTTCGAGCTTGCCGCCGGGGAGTTCCCAGCGGCCGGCCAGCTCGGCAGGGGCGCTGCGGCGGGCGGCGAGCAGGCGCCCCCGGTCGTACACGGCCCCCGCGACGACGACCACGACACCGGGGTCGGTGCCGTGGTGGTGCTCGTGGGGCGCGGCGGGGTCGGTGGTGCGTTCCGTCATGGGCGCGAGCGTAGCCCGGGCCGGACGGCGCCCGCCCGGCTCAGAGAGCAGGGCTGGCGATGCGCTCGACCCAGTAGAGCTGCTTGTGGCCGCGGTCGTCGAGGCTGTCCGCGATCTTCTGGGCTTCGTCCTTGGTCGCGTACCGCCCCACGCGGTAGCGGTTGCCGTTGTCGTCCTGCCGTATGACAAGCCAGGGAAGAACGGCGCCGCTGTCGCTCATCAGGCTTCTCCCTCCGCCGGTCCGGGCATCTCCAACGATCTCCGGGAAACCGCAATCCGCATATGCCGGAGCTTACGCCTGACCTTCACACAGCGGATATGCGTTTTCACAAAGAGATACGGATCGGCCGGTAACCGACGGAGGGAGGCCGAAGCTACGCCCTGGCTGCGGCCGGGGGGACGGTCGGCATCGGCAGCAGGACGGGGGCGCCGGCGCCCTGGGGGTCCTTGCGGCAGACGTCGCCGCACTCGGCGTCGAGCGAGCAGCAGAGGGAGCAGACGGGGCCGGACCGCACCGGGCAGTCGGCGATGTCGGGCAGTTCGTACGCCGTCTCGCACTCGGCGCAGGTGTGGGTCGCGCGCTCGTCGGTCACCGTCGCGCCCGGTCCGTCCAGCACGCCGGGTCCGTTCACCGGGTTCGGGCGGGCCAGGTAGTAGCGGCCCTTGGTCGCCCAGGCGATCAGCGGGCAGAGGACGAGGGCGAGACCGGCCGCGATGAACGTGGAGAACGCCTCCGCGTAGGTACCGAAGAGACCGAAGAAGGCGAGGATCGAGACGACCGAGGCGATGACCATGGCACCGAAGCCGGCCGGGTTCACGGCGTACAGATAGGCGCGCTTGAACTCGATGTACGGGGGACTCCAGCCGGCCCGCTTGTTGATGACGAGGTCCGCGGCGACGGCGACGATCCAGGCGATGCCGACGTTGGAGTAGAAGCCGAGCAGCTTGTTGAGGGCCGCGAACATGTTCATTTCCATCAGCGTCAGCGCGATGGCGAGGTTGAGGAAGATGTACCAGACGCGGCCGGGGTGGCGGTGGGTGACGCGGGAGAAGAAGTTCGACCAGGACAGCGATCCGCTGTAGGCGTTGGTGACGTTGATCTTGATCTGGGAGACGATCACGAAGAGCGCGGCCGCGGGCAGCGCGAAGGAGCCGAGCCAGGGCTTGAGCGCCTCGATCTGCGGGGCGATCGGCTCCAGGGCGTGGGTCTTGCCGACGGCCTCCAGGGCGACGAAGGCGAGGAAGGCGCCGCCGAGCTGCTTGGCCGCGCCGATGATGACCCAGCCGGGTCCGGCGGCGAGCACGGCGAGGTTCCACCGGCGCTTGTTGGCCTCCGTCTTCGCGGGCATGAAGCGCAGATAGTCGGCCTGCTCGCCGATCTGCGCGATCAGGGAGAGCGCGACGCCCGTGCCGAGGCCGAAGCCGATCCACGAGAAGCCCGCGCCGGCACCCTCGGTACCGCCGAAGGAGCCGAAGGCGCCCCAGGCGTCGGGGGCCTCGAAGGCCAGGACGGCGAAGGGCAGCACCATGCCGATGATCCAGATCGGCTGGGTCCAGGCCTGCACCTTGGCCAGCGCGCCCATCCCGCGGAAGACGATCGGGATGACGATCAGCGTCGTGATCAGGTAGCCGATCTCGACCGGGAGGCCGACGGCCTGATGCATGGCCTGGGCCATGATCGAGCCTTCGAGCGCGAAGAAGATGAAGGTGAAGGAGGCGTAGATCAGGGAGGTCAGCGTGGAGCCGAAGTAGCCGAAACCGGCGCCCCGGGTGATGAGGTCCATGTCCAGGCCGTACTTCGCGCAGGCGCGGGCGATGGGGATGCCGGTGAGGAAGATGATCGCGGCGGCGGTGAGGATCGAGGCGAGGCCGCTGCCGAAGCCGTAGGTGAAGACGATCGAGGCGCCGATCGCGAAGTCGGCGAGGTAGGCGATGCCGCCGAGGGCCGTGCCGGCGACGGTGGCGGGCGACCAGCGCCGGAAGGAGTGCGGCGCGTAGCGCAGGGAGTAGTCCTCGCGGCTCTCGTCCGCGGCCAGTTTGGCGTAGCTGCGGCGGGGCCCCGGCGGCGGCGCGAGCTCCTCCCGCGCCTCCAGGGTCCGGGAGGGGCCCCCACCCGGCTCCGGGGTGGGTGTGGTGACTGTGTCCGTCATGAGGGTTCCTGTCGTCCGACCGGATCGCGGGTACGGAGCAGGAAGGTAGGAGCCGGGCGTGACGGCTTGTCGCGGTCCACGATTGCCGGGCGGTTACGGGGATTGACGGTCCGTTAACTCCCGGTCAAGCGGCCCGGACAGCCGGGTCCGCTCACCGGTCGGCCTGCCGGCCCACTCGCCGGTCGGCCCACCGCTCGGCCCGCCGCCCGGCCGGGCACCCCCAGGCCGGACGCCCCCTAGCGGACCGGGAGGTGGTAGGAGATGCGGTAGCGGTCGGCCGGGACCACGACGTCCGCCGTCTCGACGGCCCGCCCCGACGCGTAGTACGTCCGCTCGACGACCATGACCACATGGCCCGGCACCCCGCCCAGCGCGAGGAGCTCCTCGGCGAGGCCGGGGCGGGCGCCGACCTCTTCGACCACGTTGTCCACGACCACGTCGATGGCGGCCATCCGCTCGACGACGCCGCAGCCGCCGAGCGGGCCCTCCTCGGGCAGCATCACCGGCGTCCGGCCGGTGACCGCGAGCGGCTCCCAGGAGGTGGAGACCATCATGGGCTCGCCCCCGTCCCGGTATACGTACCGCGTGCGCATCACGCGCTCCCCCGGCTCGATGTCGAGCCGGGCGGCCACCTCGGCGCTCGCCGGCTCCTGCTCGCTGCGCGACTCCCAGGTCCCCCGCGCCCCTTCGGCCGCCTGCTCCTGCCGGAACGGGGTGGCGCCGGAGGCCGGGCGGTAGCCGGAGCGGGCGATCCGGCGCGGCACCGGGCGCTCCCGCACGTACGTCCCCGAGCCGGACCGGCCCTCGACGAGCCCCTCGGCCATGAGCACCTTGCGGGCCTCCAGCGCGACGGTGTCCGACACCCCGTACTCCTCGCGGATGCGCGCCTGCGACGGGAGACGGGTGTGCGGCGGAAGCGAGCCGTTGGCGATCTTCTCCCGCAGATCGCTCGCCACGCGCAAGTAGGCGGGCTGCTCACCGAATGTCACTGGACACTCCCCTCAGGTTGACTGTCAGCTACAGACTGACAACCGAGGGTCGCGATCCGCAAGCATGGGCCAAAGTTTCACTCGAAGTGATGACACGCCGGTCGCAGGCCTTGCTACCCACGGTCACCGCGAGTAGGTGACGTCGAGACGGTGCCGCACCCCTTGACCTCTATTGGTCCAGACCAATACCTTCCTGTGCACGCACGACTCACATGCCCGACACACATGCTCGACCCACACGCTCGACTCGCACTCCACTCGCACGCGCCATCCCGCCTCGCACAGGAACGAGCCCATGCGCCCCAGAGCCCTGACCAAGCTGACCTTCGGCGCCGCCGCCGCGGCCACCCTCGGCCTCCTCGCCACTCTGACCCCCACGGCCGACGCGCACCAGCCCTCCGCCCCCACCCACTCCCTGAAGCGCATCGGGTACTTCACCCAATGGGGCATCTACGGGCGGAACTTCCAGGTCAAGGACCTGGAGACCAGCGGCACGGCCGCGAAGCTCAGCCACATCAACTACGCCTTCGGGATTGTCGGTTCGAACGGCAAGTGCCTCATGGGCAATGTGCCCGGCTCCGACCCGTGGGCCGACTACGTGCGCCCCGTCGACGCGGCCGCCTCGGTGGACGGCGTCGCCGACACCGCCGAGCAGCCCCTCGCCGGAAACTTCAACCAGCTGCGCGAGCTGAAGGCGAAGAACCCGGGCCTCAAGGTCATGATCTCGCTGGGCGGTTGGAGCGGCTCCGCCCACTTCTCCGACGCCGTGCGCACGGACGCGGGCCGCAAGACGCTGGTCGCCTCCTGCATCGACACCTACATCAAGGGCAACCTGCCCGCCGACGGCGCCCGCGGCGGCGCCGGAGCCGCCGCCGGCCTCTTCGACGGCATCGACCTCGACTGGGAGTGGCCCGGCTCGGACGGCGCCCCCGGGAACGTGATCCGCCCCGAGGACAAGCCCAACTTCACCAAGCTCGTACGGGAGTTCCGCACGCAGCTCGACGCCTACGGCCGCTCGCTGCCCCAGCGCAAGCGCTACGACCTCAGCGCCTACGTCCCCACCGCCCCCGCCAAGATCGACGCGGGCTTCGAAGTCGCCAAGATCATGCGGGACTTCGACTTCGTGAACCTCCAGGGCTACGACTTCCACGTCTCCGGCGAGACGAAGACCGCCCAGCAGTCCGCGCTCTTCGCCAAGAACGACTTCAGCGTCGACGGGACCGTGAAGTCCTGGCTGCGGCGCGGCGCCCCCGCCCACAAGCTCGTCGTCGGCATGCCCTTCTACGGCCAGGGCTGGACCGGCGTCACCGGCGGCGGCGACGGCCTCGGAAAGCCCGCGACCGGGCCCGCCCCGGCCACCTGGGTCGCCGGCTCCGAGGACTACAAGCACCTCAAGACGCTCGCCGACTCCGGTGCGTACACGCTCCACCGCGGCTACAAGAACGGCCACGCCTGGCTCTTCGACGGCACCACGCTCTGGACCTACGACGACCCCACCGTGCTGCGCACCAAGGCGACCTACGTCCGGCAGCGGGGCCTCGGCGGCGCCATGGTCTGGTCCCTCGACGGCGACACCCCCGACGGTGAGCTGATCACCGCGATCGACCGGGGCCTGACCCGACGCTAGACGCGACGCCGGACGCGAAGCCGGACGCGAAGCCGGACGCGAAGCCGGACGCGAAGCCGGACGCGACGGCCGCGGGGCCGGGACTCTCGAAAGAGCCCCGGCCCCGCATCCGTACCCGCGTCCGTACCCGCGTCCGTCCCCCTCAGGCCGTGCGGCTCGGGCCCTCCTGCACCGGCGGCGTGTCCGTCAGGCCGAGCCCGGTCCGGGCCTTGGCGCCCAGGTCCTCGGGCAGGGTGTCCCAGGCCGTCTCGTACGCCTCCCAGTAGGCGTCCGCGTCGGCCGCCACGGCCAGCTTCCGCCACTCCCGCGCGGCCGCGTCGAGCTCCTTGCCGAGCGCCGCGACCGGGGCCGTGGAGGCGCCGGGCCAGTAGTGCTTCGCCAGATCGAGACGCGCCGTCTCGACCGCCTTCAGCATCTCCCCGGACCACGCCTTGTTGGCCTCGAAGTCCTCGTCCGGGTCGTCCTCCGGCTCCCGGAACCCGACCGTCTCGATCGGGTTGACGGCCTTCAGGAAGTACTCCTGGTCGGCGGTCAGGGTGCTCGCGTCGGACCGCACCGAACCGGTGAACTGACCCTCTTCGCTCGCGAACGCGCAGATCACGGTCCGGTCGCCGAGGCGCCAGCTCTCGCGGCTCGGCATGTAGTAGTACACCCACACGTCCACGGGGACGGCCCAGGTGTCCAGCGCGTAGGTGGAGTTGATCGCCTCGCAGCGCTTCTCCCCCACCGTCTCTATCTCGCTCCTCCCGGGCCACTTGTCGTAGCCGGTGAGCTTGAAGCTGCCGGAGACCTCGCCGTCGTGCGGCTTCGCGCAGTCGATGACCTCGATGTCCTCCGCGTACTCCTCCAGCTTGCCGTCGTCGCCGAAGCACTGCCCGATGCGCAGCGCGAACGGGGACTTGGTGCGCGACGCCTCGTCCACGCCCTCCTTGAAGCCGTCGATGGCCGAACCGATGCCGCCGGTCACGAGGCCGATGGTGAGCAGCAGGCTGCTGACGACGGAGAGGATGACGCCGGCGATCGCGAGTCCCTTGCCCGCCTGGTTCTTCTTCTTGATCTGCGGGAGGGCGATCAGGCCGAGGACCAGTCCGAGGGGCGGGAGGCAGCAGACGATGCCGGAGACGAGAGAGGCGACGGCGAACCCGTTGGTGGAGCGCTTGGGCTGCCCGTAGGGCCCGATGGCGGGAGCACCGGGGGCGCCGGGGACGCCCGGCGGGCCGTAGGGACCGGCCGCGTACGGCCCTCCTGGCGAGGTGTACGGGCCGGGGGCGGGCCAGCCCTGCTGCTGCGGGGCCCCATGGGGCGACGGGGGCTGCTGGGGCGGCTGGGTCGGCTCCACGGCTGACGTGCTCCTGTTGAGACGGCTTGGGGCGGCTTGGGCGACTGACGGCGACTGACGCGGCTGAAGCGGCTGACGCGTGCAGACGCCGAACGAGCGCGCATCGTACGTGGTCGGCCGCCCCACCCCCCGACCCGGGGTACGCCGAAGGGGCGGCCGCCCTCAGGCGACCGCCCCTCACCGTTGCTTCGGCTCAGCCGAGCGACAGGGGGCTGGGCTCAGAACTGCAGCGCCCAGCTGTCGATCTTGCCGACGTCGGCGTTCGCGTTGTCCGTGACCCGCAGCTTCCACGTGCCGTTGGCGACCTCCGAGGAGGCGTTCACGGAGTACGTGGTGTTGATGTTGTCCGAGCTGCCACCCGTACCGAAGGCCTTCAGCGTGTACGCCGAGCCGTCGGGGGCGATCAGCTGGACCTGGAGGTCACCGATGTAGGTGTGGACGATGTTCACCGGCACCTGGAGGGCGGAGGGGGCGTTGCCCGAGACCCCGCTGACGGTGACCGGGGACTCCACCGTCGCGTTGTCGGCGATGGCGAAGTCCGCGGTGTTCTCGAACTTCGGGCCGGGCGGGGTGGTGGTGCCGCCGCCGACGAAGAGCAGCCGGTTCGGGGAGCCGGTGCCGGGGTTGGTGACGACGTTCGGGGTGGCGGCGGTGGTCAGGGCGGTGGAGACCTGGGCCGGGGTGGCCGTCGGGTTGCCCGCGAGGTAGACGGCCGCGGCGCCCGCGACGTGCGGGGTCGCCATCGACGTACCGGAGATGGTGTTGGTGGCGGTGTCGCTGCTGTTCCAGGACGAGGTGATGGAGGAGCCCGGGGCGAAGATGTCCAGGACCGTGCCGTAGTTGGAGAAGCTGGAGCGGGCGTCGGTGTTGGTCGTGGAGCCGACCGTGATCGCCTCGGAGACGCGCGCCGGCGAGTAGTTGGAGGCGTTGGAGCTGTCGTTGCCCGCCGCGACCGCGTACGTGACGCCGGAGGCGATCGAGTTGCGGACGGCCGCGTCGAGGACGGTGTCGACGCCGCCGCCGAGGCTCATGTTGGCGACGGCCGGCTTCACGGCGTTCTGCGTGACCCAGTCGATGCCCGCGACGACCTGCTCGGTCGTGCCGGAGCCGGAGTTGTCGAGGACGCGGACACCGACGATCTTGGCCTTCTTGGCGACGCCGTACGACGTGCCCGCGACCGTACCGGCGACGTGGGTGCCGTGGCCGTGGCCGTCCTGGGCGGTGTTGTCGTTGTCGATGGCGTCGTAGCCGTTGAAGGCGCGGCCGCCGAAGTCGCTGTGGCTGATGCGCACACCGGTGTCGATGATGTACGCGGTCACGCCCTGGCCCGCGGTGTCCGGGTAGGTGTAACTCTGGTTCAGCGGGAGGGCCTTCTGGTCGATCCGGTCGAGGCCCCAGGACGGCGGGGAGGGCTGCGTACCGTCGATCGTGAAGACGCGGTTCTGCACGACGGACTTCACGGCGGGGTCGCCCGCGAGCTTCTTCGCCTGCGCCTCGGAGAGCTCGACGGAGTAGCCGTTGATCGCCGAGGTGTACGTCCGCTTGATCTTCGCGCCGAACTTGGCGGCGACCGCCCGGCCCTTGGCGGTCTCCGCCTGCGCGGACTCGTCGAGGGTGACGATGTAGCTGCCCGCGATGGTGCCTTCGGCTCCGGCGTTCTCGATGACGCCTTCCGCGGCGGCCGGTGCGGCGGCGGCCGGGAAGGTGGAGGCGGAGCCGAGGGCGAGGGCTGCGACGGCGATGGCCGCGGCCGTGGCTATTCGGCGACGTGAATCACGCATCACTGACATGTGAGGGGTCCTCCTCATTGGTGGTGCGTTGCTGTGGGGGAAGGCATGGGCATGACAAGACGACGCGAGATGTCCGCGCCGTTTCCCATGTCCGGCTGCCGAGCGAAAGATTGGCGGATCCATAGGAATCACACAAGGGTCACGCAGGAGCCGACACGCGCGTGTCACACGGCTGACATGCTGGGCCCCATGACCGCCTACGTGTGCCCCGATTGCCAGGTTCACTCCCCCACGGACGCGCTCACCTGGTGTTGTCCGAAGTGCCGGGGCCCCTGGGATCTGGAGTTCACACCGGCGCCGTCATCCCTCCCGTCGCTCCCGTCCCTCGCGTCACGTGTGAATTCCTTGTGGCGGTACGCGGAGGCACTGCCGCCGATGCCGTACGGGACCGAGGTGACCCTCGGGGAGGGCCGCACGCCCCTCGTCCCGCTCACCGACGCCGTCTCGGCCAAGCTCGACTTCCTCATGCCGACGCTGTCCTTCAAGGACCGGGGCGCGGTGATGCTCGCCGCGCACGCCCTGCGCCTGGCACGCGCCGGGGTCCTCGACCGGGTCGTGGCCGACAGCAGCGGCAACGCGGGCACGGCCATCGCCGCGTACGGCGCCCGGGCCGGGCTCGACAGCCTCGTGTACGTACCCGAGGGCACGTCCCCGAAGAAGCTGGAGCAGATCCGGGCGCACGGAGCCCGCGTCGTCGAGGTGCCCGGCGACCGCGAGGCCACCGCCCGGGCGGCCCGGGAGGCCGCCGACGCGCCCGGCACGTTCTACGCCTCGCACGTCTACAACCCGTACTTCCTGCACGGCACCAAGACCTACGTGTACGAGCTCTGGGAGGAGCTCGGCGGCCGGCTCCCCGACACGATCGTCGTCCCCGTCGGCAACGGCACGCTGCTCCTCGGCGCCGCCCTCGCCCTCGACGAACTGCACCGGCAGGGCCTCACGGACAACCGGCCCGCCCTCGTCGCGGTCCAGGCCGAGGCCGTCTCCCCGCTGGCGGCCGCCTTCCACGCGGGCGCGGACGACATCGACGGCCCGGCCCCCTCGCGCCCCACCCTCGCCGAGGGCATCGCGATCCCGGCGCCGCCCCGCGCCCGCCGGATCCTCCGGGCGGTACGCGAGACGGGCGGCACGTTCCTGACGGTGACCGAGGACCAGATCCGCACCGCCCAGCGGGACCTGGCCGCCCGCGGCCTCTTCGTCGAGGCGACGGGCGTGGCCTGCTGGGCGGCGGTCGGCGCCAACCCGCCGCGCCCCGGCCTCACGGTCGTCCCGCTGTGCGGGGCGGGCGCGAAGACGGGGCTGGCGCGCTAGGGCGGGTCGGAGCCGGGCGGGCCCCGGGGCGTGTCCCGCGGCCGGACGGCCCCGGGGGGCGTGTCCCGCCCTCGTGCCGATCAGAACTCGTCGGCGCCGGTGCGCAGTTCGTACGTCCAGTAGCCCGTCTTGGCGGCGGCCTCGTCGACGGCGATGCCGCCGGCGGGGGCGTTGACGACGATGCTGCCCTCGGCCGGGCCGTCGGCGGCGAAGAGGTTCACGTTGAAGCTCTTCACGACCTTGTTCTCCTCGTCGACGCCGCCGAGCGCGACGCGCACGTTGGCGTACGCCGGGCTGCCGGGCTTCAGGACGACCGGGGCGGCCGGCTTGCTCTTCGCGACGGCCGGGACGTCCTTGGCCGTCTGGATGTCGCCGAAGGCGATGAGCGGGTACTGGAGGAGGGTGCAGGAGCTGCCGGAGACGTTGGTGGCGGTGAGGACGATGTGCTCGGTGGGAACCTCGTCCGCCTTCGCCGCGGTGATCTTGACGTCGCCGTGGGCACAGGCACGGGCCGTGGCGGCGGTCTTGCCGCCGGTGGAGCCGGTGGAGCCGCCGGCCTTGCTCGTGGAGCCGCCCGCGGTGGCGCCCTTCACCGAGGCCTGGTCGGCCGTGCCGGCGGTGTCGCCCGAGCCGGTGGAGCCGGTGGAGCCGGTGGAGCCGGTGGAGCCCGAGCCCGTGGAGCCGGTGCCACCGGAGGCGGTGTCCGCCGTGCCCTTGTCCGTGGTGCCGGCGGCGGACTGCTGCGAGCTGCTCGCGCTCCCCGCGTCCTTGGCGCCGGTGTCGGTGTCGCCGCCGCAGGCGGTCAGACCGAGCGAGAGGGCGGTGATCGCGGCCGCGGCCAGGACCGTGCTCTTGTGCTGAATACGCATGATGTTTCTCCCCCGTGAAGCTGTAGGTCGACGCGGTACGCAGTTCCGTACTGCGTGCTGTATCCAGCTTCCGGTCCCCCGCTGCCGTCCGGCTTGCGTACCGCTAACGATCCGCTGACAGCCGCGAAAGCCGCTCCGCAGCCCGCGCCGATCCCTCGGTGAAACCGGCCGCGTCGGCCGCCACGATCGCCCGTTTCAGCTGGTCAGCTGCCTCCTCAAGGCGGCCTATGCCGGCCAGCGCCTCGCCCCGGACGATCTGGAGCTGCGCCCGGACGACCACGGCGTCGGGTGCGACCAGTTCCCCCGCGCGAACGGTGTGTGCGAGCGCCTCGTCGTACTGCTCCGCCTTCAGGCAGTGCGTCGCCAGGTGCTGGAGGGTCAGCACCTGGGTGGACGGATGGCCGGTGCGGTCGGCGAGCGAGACCGCGTGGACCATGAGCAGCCCGGCCCGCTCGGGCTCGCCCGTCGAGTCCAGGACGGCGGCGTAGTTGACGTACGCGATCGCCTCGCTGACGGCGTCCCCGGCCCGGGCGGCGAGGATCGGCGCCTTCTCCAGGTGGACGAGCGCCTCGGCGTCCCGCCCCTCCTCGTGCAGGACCCAGCCGAGGAGCGCCCGCGTCCGCGACTGCGCGTCGAAGTTGCCCTCGAGCTCGGCGGAGGCGAGCCCGGCCTCCAGGAGCGGCGTCCAGCCGTCGCCGATCCGCATGAGCATCAGCGGCCACTGCACGAGGGCGAGCCGCCAGGCCCGGTCGTGGAGGCCGAGCGCCGCGGCGGCGGCCACCGCGCCCTCCAGGGCGGGGCGTTCGGCCGCGTACCAGTCGAGCGCGGCCGTACGGTCCTCGAACTCCCGCGTGGCGGCGGGCCGTCGCGCGTCGGCGGGCAGCGAGTAGCAGGGCTGGGAACCCGGTTCGGCGGCGGCGTCGGCCGCGAGCCCCGTATAGAGGTAGTGGTCCAGGAGGCGGGGCAGGCCCTCGGGGTCGGCCTCCGGGGCGAGGAGACGCGCGTAGAGCCGCACCAGGTCGTGCGGGCTCCAGCGGCCCGGGACGGCTTCCGCGAGGAGGTGGGCGGCGGCGAGCCGGTCCAGGTCGACGGAGGCCTGCGCGGGCGAGGTGCCGGCGAGCGCGCCCGCCGCGAAGCGGTCCAGATCGGATCCGGTGTGCAGGCCGAGCGCGCGGAACATCCGGGCGGCGGACTCGGGCAGCTGCTGCACGGTGAGGCGGAGTGCCGCGGAGACGCCGACGTCCTCCACGTCCAGCAGTGTCAACCGGATCTGCTCGTCGGCGAGCTCGCCGACCATCGCACCGAGGGTCCACTGCGGCCGCTCGGCGAGGCGGGCCGCCGTGACGCGCAGCGCGAGCGGCAGCCCGTCGCAGAGCCCGGCGAGCCGCTCGGCGGCGGCGGGCTCGGCGGCGACCCGCGCCTCGCCGAGCACGGTGGCGAGCAGGGCGGCGGAGTCGGCGGGCGGCAGGTGCCCGAGCGGCACCGGCCGGGCGGCGTCGGAGGCGATGAGGCCGCTGAGCCGGTCGCGGCTGGTGACGACCGTCACGCACAGGTCGCCGCCGGGCAGCAGCGGCCTGACCTGCTCGGAGGAGCGGGCGTTGTCGAGGACGACGAGCAGCCGGCGGCCCGCCGTGAGGGAGCGGAAGAGCGCACCCCGCGCGTCGGCGGCCTCCGGGATCCGCAGCGCCGGGACGCCGAGGGCGAGCAGGAACTCGCGGAGGACGGCGGCGGTGTCGGGCGCCGGGGTGTCGCTGAAGCCGCGCAGATCGGCGAAAAGTCGCCCGTCGGGGAAGCCCGCCCGACGCTCGTACGCCCAGTGGACGGCGAAGGCCGACTTGCCGACGCCGGCGGGTCCGGTGACGAGACAGAGGGGGGCGACCACGCCGGCGATGGCCCGGTCGAGGGCGGCCAGCTCGGCGCCCCGGCCGGTGAAGCCGCGCGGCGCGCGCGGCAGCTGCTCCGGCGCCGCCACCGCGACGGACGCCTCGACCGGGAGGGCCGGGCGGGGCACGCGGGCGACGGGCTCGGCGGCGCGGAGGAGCGTCGTGTACGCCTCGCTGAGCGCCTCGCCGGGGTCCACCCCGAGCTCCTCCGCGAGGAGCCGCCGGGTGCGGTGGTACCAGTCGATGGCGTCCGACTGGCGCCCCGCGCGGCCGAGCGCCAGCATCAGCGCGGCGGCCAGGGACTCGCGCAGGGGGTGGGCGACGGCCTCGGTACGGAGCACGGCGGCGGCCCGGCCGTGCTCGCCGAGCGCCCCGTACGCCTCGGCCAGCGCCTCCACGGAAGCCAGCCGCAGCTCCTCGAGCCCCCCGGCGGCGGCCTCCAGCGGCCGGCTGTGGACCGTCCCCGTGAGCGCCGGCCCCTGCCAGTACGAGAGCGCCTCGCGCAGCATCCGTACGGCGTCACCGGGCTGGCGCTGCACCCCGGCGAGCGCGACGAGCTCCTCGAAGCGGTGGGCGTCGACCAGCGACTCCGGCATGCGCAGCACGTACGCCGAACCCTGCGTGGCGAGCTCGACCCCGTACGCCTCGGCCCCGTGCTCGGCGAGCAGCGCCCGCAGCCGCGAGACGTGCCCCTGGAGGACGGTCTTGGCGTGCGTGGGCGGCTCGTCCTCCCACAGCGCGTCGATCAACTGCCCCACGTTCACTGCACCGTTGGGCCGCAACAGAAGCATGGCGAGCAGACTGGACCGCTTGGCGGGCCCCAGGGCTACATCGCCGTCCTCCGTCACCAGCGCAACGGATCCGAGCAGCCGGAACTCCACCTGATACCTCCGCGATCCCTTGTCCCCCGGCCCCCGATCCCCAGCAGTCGAGGATACGTGGGCCGAAGGGGTCGCCCGTGACGTGGAGATCCCCGATCCCGCCCTCGTCGTCCGAATCTGCACATGGTGGTGAGCTGTGCGCTGTGCACCATCACCTGTGCGGTGTGCTGAGCGGCTGTGTAAAAGGGGAATCGAACCCCTGCGCTGCTCTCCACGCACCAGGAGGGACCGATTTGACCGTCGGCCCACGGCTTGTGCACGCCTTCGTGACGACTACCGACTCCACGCGCTCAGTCCAGCAGGTCGACCTCCCAGTTCGACCGCTGGATCAGTACGTCGGTCTCCCGGATCTCCCTGGCAAGCACGTCCGCCCGCGCCCGCAGCTCGCCGACCGGCAGCGTCGACAGCATCTTCAGCTCGGACCGCAGCTGCCGCACCGCACCGTGCCGGTCCCGACCGGCGGCGGCATCGGCCGCATCGGTGATCACGGCATGCCGCAACCGCAGCACGTCCCGCCGCGCGAGCGCGTCCGTGAGCGTGCCACCACCGTCGACGACGGCCTGGGCATTGGTCCGGTTGATCCGCCGGATCAACCCCTCCAACTCGTCCAGCACCTCACCGGCCTCGGCAAGCAGCACCCCGGCGTTCTCCGCCGGCTCCTCACCCTCCTGATGCCGAGCACTGCTGACCACCCGCGCCCGCAACTGCTCCACCCGACGAACAGCATCCGCCCGCAACGCCAACGCCTCGGCAAGCTTCAAGGTCCCCCACCTCCGTCACGACGATCACCCCGAGTATGTCAGCCGCCATCAGCCCCACCCCGAGACCGCACGCCCGGCCGGACGCGCCTGCACACCAGGAAGGGGCCGGACTCGTCGAGTCCGGCCCCTTCCTGCTGCGATGCGGCGGGGAGGGGCGAGCCGGAACTCAGGACGTTGTTCCGGTGGGTGCCACGTCCCCGCCTCGGCTCAGTCCGCCACCGATTCGTACACGGACTCCGGCCGCGCACGGCCGACTTCCGTGACGCTCAGCACGTTGACGAGCTTGTCGAGTTGCCTGGTCACCTGCTCCAGCGGTGTGTCGTCCGCGTCGACCACGAGGGTGACCCGGGAGAAGCCGTCCCCCTCGGCCGGGACGACGGCGAGGGAGTCGATGTTGAAGCCGCGCCGGCTGAAGAGGGCGGTGACCCGGGTGAGCGCGCTGGGCTTGTCCTCGACGAGGACCGACAATGTGTGCTTGCTCATGAGTCGTCGCTCTCCCACCTCGGAGTCATGTCTCGGGCGATCTTGATGTCGTCGTTGCTGGTCCCGGCGGGGACCATGGGCCAGACCATGGCGTCCTCGTGGACCACGAAGTCGACGACCACCGGCACGTCGTTGATCTCCATTGCCTTGGCGATCGTGGCGTCCACGTCCTCGGGCCGTGTGCACCGCAGACTGACGCAGCCGTAGGCCTCCGCCAGCTTCACGAAGTCGGGGACGCGCTGGGCCGTCTGCAGATCGGAGTTGGAGTACCGCCGGCCGTAGAAGAGCGACTGCCACTGGCGGATCATGCCGAGGTTGCCGTTGTTGATGACCGCGACCTTGATCGGGACACCTTCCAGCCGGCAGGTGGCGAGCTCCTGATTGGTCATCTGGAAACAGCCGTCTCCGTCGATCGCCCAAACCACCGAGTCCGGCCGCCCCATCTTGGCGCCCATCGCGGCGGGCACGGCGAAACCCATCGTGCCCAGGCCGCCGGAGGTGATGAAGGCGCCGGCCTTCTCGAAGCCGATGAAATGGGACGCCCACATCTGGTGCTGGCCGACGCCGGCCACGTAGAGGGCGTCCGGCCCGACGATGGAGCTGAGCCTTTCCAGGACGTACTGCGGAGCCAGCGAGCCGTCCCCGAAGTCCTCGTACCCCAGCGGGTAGGTCTCCTTCAGCCCGTCGAGCAGCGCACGCCACTTGGCGTAGTCACCAGGGCGATCGATCGCGTGGACGAGGGCGCCGATGACCTCCTTGCAGTCACCCACGATCGGTACGTCCGCCGCCCGGTTCTTGGAGATCTCCGCCGGGTCGATGTCCGCGTGGATGACCTTGGCCCGCGGTGCGAACGACGACAGCTCCCCGGTGACCCGGTCGTCGAACCGCACGCCCAGGGCGATGAGCAGGTCCGACTTCTGCAGAGCGCCCACCGCCGAGACGCTGCCGTGCATGCCGGGCATCCCCATGTGGAGCGGGTGACTGTCGGGGAAGGTGCCCCTGGCCATCAGCGTGGTGACGACCGGAATGCCGGTCAGCTCTGCCAGACGGAGCAGTTCCGCCGAGGCGCCGGCCTTGTGCACGCCGCCGCCGACGTACAGCACCGGGCACTCGGCCTCGGAGATCAGCTTGGCCGCCTCCTGGATCTGCTTGGCGTGCGGCCGGGTGACCGGCCGGTAGCCCGGCAGGTGGGTCGTCGGCTCCCAGTGGAATTCGGTGCTCGCCTGCAACGCGTCCTTGGTGATGTCGACCAGTACCGGCCCGGGACGGCCGCTGGAGGCGATGTGGAAGGCTTCCGCGATGGTGCGCGCGATGTCGTCCGGGTCCGTCACCAGGAAGTTGTGCTTGGTGATCGGAAGGGTGATGCCGCAGATGTCGGCTTCCTGGAAGGCGTCCGTGCCGATCATGCCGCTCGGCACCTGACCGGTGATGGCGACCATCGGGACGGAGTCCATGTACGCGTCGGCGATCGGAGTGACCAGATTGGTGGCGCCCGGGCCGGATGTGGCCATGCAGACGCCGACCTTGCCGGTGGCCTGGGCATACCCCTCCGCAGCGTGTCCGGCGCCCTGCTCGTGCCGAACCAGCACGTGGCGGACCTTGGTCGAGTCGTAGAGCGGATCGTAGGCGGGGAGGATATGACCGCCCGGATATCCGAACACGGTGTCGACTCCGACGTGCTCCAAAGCCCTGACCAGAGCTTGAGCACCTGTCATCTGTTCGGTCATCTGCTCGTTCCTGTTGGCTTGGCTCGAATGCTGGGGCGTGCCTGCTGACCCGAGTCGGATGAGAGGAGAACGCCCGTTCGCAAGACTGATTCGAAGGGCAGCGCGCAGAATTCAGCAGTCGGACGGTAAGTCCGGAAGTACTACAAGATGGCGCGCAAAGAGCGGTGTCGGGTGACGACTACGCGCTCGGCGACTCCGAGGGACCAGAACTCCCGTCGGAGCAGAGCGAATCCGTTCGTGACGGCTCAAGCAAGTTCTCGCGGTAAACCATGAGAATGCGAGGCCTCAGCCTATATTCCCGCTGCGTGGGGATGCCAGTCCCCCGGGCTCTGAGTCACCGTCGGCAGGGTTCGCCGGCCGCGGTGACCGTGTGGCGGAAGCCTCCGGATCAGGCAGCCGGCGCGGGACGCCGCGGCATCAGCTCCGTCAGATAGTAGAGGCCCGCCAGCAACGGGAAGGCAATACCGCACCAGGCGATACCCGCCCACCCGTACGACGCGTACACCGAACTGGCCACGGCGGACCCGACCGCGCCTCCGGCGAAGAAAATCGCCATGTAGAGGCCGTTGAGTCGACTGCGTATCTCCGCCCCCAGGGAGAAGATCGCGCGCTGCCCCAGCACCAGGTTGCACGAAATCCCCACGTCAAGCAGGAGCGCCGCGACGAACAGCGCCGCGACGACGTGTCCACCACTGGCAAACACCAGAAGAAAACAGGCCACGACAGTCAGGATCGCGAAGCCTGTCGCGGGTTTCGTCAGACCACGGTCGGCAATACGGCCCGCAACCGGCGCGACAAAGGCCCCGAGCACCGCCGCCAGGGAGAACAGGGCGATTCCGCCTTGGCTCAGACCGCACGCCGGGCTCGCCAGAATCAGTGGCACGGCAGTCCAGAACAGACTGAACGCCCCGAACAACATGGCGTGGTAGAACGCCCGTCGCCGCAGGATCGGCGTGCGGACGAGCAATTGCCCCATCGAACCCAACAACGCCAGGTAGGGGACGGAGGTGCTCGGCTTCCTCTCCGGAAGGACCGAACGCAGGGTGACGGCAAGCACCAGCATCAGGCCGGCGGAGATGGCGAATATCGCACGCCAGCCGAGCAGATCCGTCGTCATGCTGGCCACAGGACGCGCAAGCAGGATTCCCATCAGCAAGCCGCTCATGACGTTGCCGACGACCTGTCCACGGCTTTCCTCCGGGGCAAGGTGAGCCGCGAAGGGCACCAGCATCTGCACCACGACCGAACTCAGGCCGATGACCAGCGAAGTGGCAAGAAACAGGCCGGCGTTCGATGCGACCGACGCGCTCAGCAACGCCGCCATGCATGCCGCCAAGGTGACCATGATGAGACGACGGTTCTCGAAGATGTCGCCCAGCGGAACCAGCACGACGAGGCCGACGCCATAGCCGATCTGGGTCAGGGTCACCACAAGACTGGAGGCGTTCGCGCTCAAGCCCACATCGGGGCCGATCAACGCCACCAAGGGCTGCGCGTAATAGATGTTGGCTGCGACCGCGCCGCAGGCCAGAGCCATCAGGAAGGTCAGGCCGCGTGACATGCCGAGCTGCGCCGTCCGGCTTGTTGCACTCTCAGTGGTCATTGCTCTCTCGACAGGATAGGGATTCGACGTTCAGACGGCACGTGCTTGGATGACCGAGAATTCCGGACGCGCGGACAGGATCCGAGGAGCGGAAAAGCCTGCCGCATTCAGGAGTCGCGTGAAGTCGTCCAGTGTGCGCTCACGCCCGCCGTGCAAGACCAGCATCTGCAGATCCAGCACCAGATCAAGCGGATCGCAATCCTTCGGAGACTCCTGCAGAACGCGATCCACGACAACGATTCGGGCGCCGGCGCCCATCGCCTTGCGGCAGTTGCGAAGAATGGACTCCGCCTTCTCGTCCGGCCAGTCGTGAAGAATCCACGACAGGATGTAGATGTCTCCGCCGGTGGGTACCGCGTCGAAGAAACTACCCGCACGCGTGCTCAGTCGGTCGTCCCCCGGCGCCCCGGTCAGGGCCGAAATCACGCTGGCCTGGTCGTACACGACGGCGTGCGCGTCCGGATTTCGTTCGAGGATCGTCCGCGCCAGGCTTCCGGTTCCCCCGCCGACGTCGATCACTCGTTCGCCAGGGGCCACCGTGAGCACGTCGGCGATCGCGGCATAGCGCCCCGGATATCCGCTCGCCATATAGCGCTGATAGAGCGCTTCCTCTTCAGGGCTTCCGTTCATGTAGGAGAAGAAGTCCTGACCGTTGACGTGCGAGAACGCTTCCTCGCCGGTACCGGCGCAATGGCTCAGCGCTCCCCAGGACCGCCAGATGCCCGGCATGCCCCAGAATCGCGCGGCCCAGTGGAGCGAGGGGCCGGCCGTGGTGGTCCTCAACAGGCGCGAGGCCTCATTGTGGCGAATTCCACCGTCCGCATCGACATCGAATATGCCGAAGGACGACAGTGCTCGGGCGAGCCGCGTCAGGACGCCCGCGTGCACCTTGAGGCGTCCGGACAGAGAGGTCAGCGAGGTCCCGTCGTCGTCGACCGCATCGGGGAGCCCGACTTCGCAGGCCGCGGCGATCATCTGGGTGACCGCCATCCCGCGAATCAGCTCCTGCATCCTGCGGATGTCGCCGGCGGCAGATGCCCGGACCTCAGGACCTTCGTGCGCAACGGGCCCCGTCTGAAAAGACGTCTGGATGGTCATACGCACCTCTCCTACTTGTTCATCGCCATGTCTGGACGGGCCGCCGAGGCCCGCTCGCTTCCGGAGCGCATCAGCCCATCCCGATCGCACCGCCCGTCCGAACCGCGCCCGAGAATCTCGCGCAGGGCTGCGCGCAGCGAGTCCACGGCCGCAGAGGAGTCCGCCTTGCGCCAGGCGACAAACGCGTCCGGACGCACCAGCAGACAGCCGTCTTCCGGCATTTCCGTAACGTCGGCCCAATCGCCGTAGAGATCCTGAAGGGCGTGTCCGGGGCCGATGACATGCGCAGCGATCTCGATTTTCAGCTCTTCCGAGAGACGCTCGGCGGCCTGGAGCCAGATGTGCCCGTTCAGCCCCGTCAGCAAGGTGAACTTCCCCTTGCCCACCACGTCCAGGCTCGAGACCTGCGTGCCCTGCCGGTCGAGCCACGCATGGGGCAGGCGGGCGCCGGGCCGGCTGGACGCCTGGTAGTACAGCTCGGGGTCGCGCTGCCACGCGGGCTCTTCGGTACCGTCCGGGCAGACGGCATGTGACGCATAGCGTTGATTGAGTTCGACGCCTTGCGTCGCGAACTCATACGATTTGAGCTCGATGGCCTCGCGCAACATCTTCCGCTTTTCGGCGCCCGCCGCGGAAGCCTCCTTCAGGACGGACATGTTGATACGCATCTGCTGCGCATCCAGGTTCGCGTCCAACCCGAGCGCGGAAAAGATGCCTCCGAACTGCTCGATGCTCTTGTTCGCGCGTTCGACTATCTGCTTGCCTATGGGCGCGCGTTCTTGGTCGTAGGTATCCAGGAGTCGGTCCGACGCCTGCCCCTTCAAGACCATCGCCATTTTCCACGCCAGATTATAGGCGTCCTGAATCGACGTGTTCGATCCCAAGCCGTTCGACGGTGGATGGCGATGCACCGCATCGCCCATACAGAACACCCGCCCTCGGGAGTACTTGGTGGCGTACTTCTGGTTCACGGTCCACGTCGAGACCGAACGTATGGTGATGTCCACCGAATCGTCGCCGATCAGTTGACGGGCGATGCCGACCGCATCGATTTCGGAGACATCGGGCTCTCCTGCGCTCATGTCGTAGCCCCACACGATCTGCCACTCGTTCCACGGCCTGACCATGCGGAGGAGGCCCATGCCGATGCCCCCGACGTTGGCGCCCGGCTGCATGATCCACCAGAGGTAGCCGGGACGGTGTGCCACGAGGTGGGAGAGATCCGCTTGCAGAATGATGCTGATGCTGCCGGCGAGCCCCATGTGGCCTTCCATGGGCAGGCCGATCTGCTCCGCTACGAGGCTGTTGCCGCCGTCCGCCCCGATCAGGTACTTGGCCCGGATCTCGTAACGCTCGCGCTTCAACCTGTCCAGTACCTGCGCGGTGACACCGTGCTCGTCCTGGTCGAGAGACAGGAATTGCGTGTCGAATCGGACGTGGCTGCCGCGCGCAGCAGCATTGGACAGCAGGATGGGTTCCAGCAGGGTCTGCGGCAGGTCGCAGTGTTCGGCCGGGCTGGCCGACGCGTAATCGCTCTGCCGTTGTGCCCTGTTGGCGCCGTAGGGCAGTCGCCCCAGTTCCTCGCCCACCAGACTGGTGCAGAAGACGACATTGCCCATGACTTCCTTGGGTGAGGCCTTGGCAAGGATCTCGTCCGCCACGTTCAGGTCTCGGAAGACCTCCATGGTGCGCTGGTTCTTGTAGTGCGCACGCGGAGTGTCGGCCAGCCAGCGATGTTTCGTGATCACGAGGTTGTCGATGCCGTACGTGCTCAGCATCAATCCTGCGGATGACCCCGCCGGACCGCTCCCGACGATCAGGACGTCAGTGTCGTACACGTGGCATCTCTCCTGAATTCATGTAGATCAACGTTCATCGCGTCATAGGTGAAAACCCAGGCCGGGTCTTCGGCGTCCTTGAGCCACGAGTTCTCGGCGGAGACGGCCTGGACCCGAGCGGTACGTTGCTTGCGGCTCTCGGCGTAACGCCAGAACGCGGCCTCGATCTCGTGCTCGGCTTCCAGGCAACGCAGCAGCAGCACGCCGTCCTCGATGGCCATGGCCGCCCCCTGCGCCATGTGCGGCCTCATGGGGTGACAGGCGTCGCCGAGGAGCGCGATTCGCCCACGTCCCCATTGCTGCAACGGCGGGCGCTCGAAGAGCGGCCATTTGGTCAGGGACTGAGCCGCATGGAGCAGGCTGAGGACTTCATCGCAAGATCCGGTGAAAGCGTCCAGCATCTCGTCCTTGTCGCCGTCGACCCAGGACTGCGGATGCGTCCACGTGTCGGCCGCTGCGCCGGCGACGAAGTAGTAGTCATCGCTCCGGGAGTCGGTCGGGTAGCCGATGACAAAACTCTCGTCGGCCCACCACTTGGTGATGCACCGCCTGTCGACCGGGACTCGGGTGTGCGCGGGCACTGTCGCCCGGTACGCGATCTGGCCGGAAAAACTGGGGCGTTCGGCGCCGTGCATCACTTCACGGACCTGAGAGCCCAGACCGTCGGCACCGATGACGCAGGAGGCTTCGGCCGTGCTTCCGTCGGCGAAGCGCATCCGCACCTCCGTGCCGCGGTCGTCGAGCGAGACCAGCCGCTTGTCGTACTGCACGCTGCCCGGCCGCAGGGCGTCGATCAGCTCTCGGTGGAGAACGCCGCGACCGACGGTGAGATAGGGAGCTCCGTACCTCTCCTTGGCTTGGTCACCGAGCGCCAGTGCACTCCTGACGGAATTCGATGTCAGGTTCCGGCTGGTGAACGACTCGGGAAGGAATCCGGACCTGACGAGTGCGTCATCGATCCCCACATGGCCCAGGATGCGCATCACGTTGGGTGACAGATGGATCCCGGCGCCGGCGGGCTCGAACGTGCGCGCCTGCTCGAATACCGCCACGGAATAGCCGGCCTGCTGAAGCAACACGGCCGTCGCGGCTCCGCCCAATCCACCGCCGACGATGGCAATTGAGGTCTTTCTGTCGATGCCCATGAGACTACGCCTGCGCCTCGATCTCATCGTGCAACAGGTTCAGCAGCCTCCCGCGACTGTCGCTCGGCAACCATTCGGGCCTGTCTTCCACGACGCCCTTGACGAAGTCCCAGAAGTCCGCGCTCTGGTTGATGCCGTAGTCGCGGGCCATGGAAACGAGACGAATCCGGGACAGGAACTCCGGCTCCGTGATGTCCTGCTTGCTGGTCACGACCTTGCCCGCGTTCATGAAATACGGGAGGATGGAACTCTCCGGCGTGTCCGGCGACCAGACCAACCACATCTCCTGGTTGACATTCGTCGTATTGACGAAACCATGCGTGTAGTTGCGCGGAACGTAGAGCAGTTCCTTAGGGCGCATCGGCAGCATGGCGACCGTTTCCTTCTCGGCACCATCGCCCGGCGTGATGTCCAGATCAGGGAATTCGTTGGGCCCCATGAAGATGCTGAATCCGCCGTTCGGCGCATAGAACCATTCATCGGTACGGTGATGGATGTGCGGCGGCGGGCCGACGTGCGGCGGCACGGTCAGCTTGGAGAACAGGAACTTGCCACCGTTGCTCTCGCCGGTCTGCACGAAGTTGAAGACCTCGCCCGCCGGGCCGAGTACCAGCGGCTTCTCCGGGCCGGGTTCGACGTCCGGGAAGTCGAATATTTCATATTCGGTGCTCATGGAGCTGCCTTCCTTCTCGGGGAGCCGGCAACATCGCCGCCGACGTGACTTCGCGCAAGGCGGTCATACCTTGTCGCGCCAGTGGCGCAGGGGGCCGCGCCTTGTAATGGTCGTTGAATATCTCAAGCGAAATCGGGCCGTCATAACCGTTGGCCAGCACAGGCGCCAGAAACGCGGCTACATCGAAATCGCCCTCACCCGGCAGGCAGCGGTGATGCCGGCTCCAGGACTTCACATCCATGTCCATGCGGGGAGCATCCGACACCTGGATCAGCGCGATGCGATCGGGCGGCACGTCGGACAGGTCATCGAAATGGTCGTTCAGCGCCAGGGTGTGAAAGCTGTCCAGCACCAGGCCTATGTTTCCGGCGCCGGAACGCTCGATCATTCGCCAAGCCTGACGGAACGTATTGACCCGCAGCCCCCAGGACAGCGCTTCGTAGCCGATCGAAAACCCTCTGGCCGCGGCCCTTTCCCCCAGGAGCGCCAGATCTTCGGCGACTGCGTCGTCATCGAGGTCCGAAACGTCGCTGACGTTGCTACACAGGATCAGCGTGCTCGTCCTCAACTGCTCCATACAGTCGAAGATCCGCTCGATTCGGTCCAGCTTGGGCAGCAGCTGGTCCCTGGGGCCGCCTTCGAAGTCCCTGAGCGGTTGATAGTTGATGATTTCCAGGCCGAGGTCTTCCGCCAGGGCTCGGGCGACGGACACCGAGGATCCCTGAAGGTCCCATTCCATCAATTCGATACCCGAGAAGCCGGCGTCAGCGATTGCTTCCAATTTATCCGGTAGCGAGCCACCCAGGGTGACCGTACCCATGTGGTAATCCACTTCGCTTACCTCCCGATAGTGGGACGGCACGTCACATTGCAGATCGATAGCTGCTTTCGCAGTCGGCAGGCAGCTACATCGAAACCGGGATCACCCGGTCGACGGGAATGCGGTGAACGTTTCCCGCTGCCGGGGTCGAGCAGTCCAAACCTGCCTGAATCCACGGCGGTGTTCCGGCGAGCGGTTTCAGGCGGCCTTTGGCAGATCGGCAGTCACACGCCGAGCATTTTTGATGCCGGCCGCTTATGACTCTCTCCTGCTTCCTCGGTCGACCCATACGATGTCAACCAGGAGCGGCGGGCAGGCGGAACTACACCCAAGGATGCACCCTGCCCGCGACCGCGATCAGGACGAGGTCGTGGGCGGAGGCGAGGACGCGGGCGCGGACGCGGGCGAGGTCCCGAGTACCTACACCCTTGGATGCAGTCACGGCCCGCGACGAAGCGTTCCTCGTAGGCTGAACGCCGTGACAGTGACCTCCGGCAGAGTTCTCCTCCCTGAATCGCGGCCTCGTGTGTCGCTTTGCCGCGGCCTCCGCTACGCGCGTCTGAGCCTGGTCGAGGCACGACCTGTGGTGCAGATCGTGTTCCTCACGCGGTTCACGGTGGGGGCCGCCTTCGTCTCCCAGGATCTGGCGGACGGACCGCACCTGGCCGCCGGGGTTCTCGTCTGGTGGCTGGCCGTGGTGGCCGCCTACCTCGTCAACGGTGTGCTGGACGTCAAGGAGGACCGCGCCAACGGGTCCGCCCGTCCGATCGCCCGGGGCGATCTGCCGGAGCGGACGGCCGCGTTGCTCACCGCGGTCGCGGCCGCGGGGTCCCTTCTGCTGTCGCTGTACGTCCCCGGGCTCACCCTGTGGGTGGCGCTGTTCCTGTTGCTCGGCTGGCTCTATTCGGCGCCGCCGTTTCCCGCGAAGCGCTGGAGCAGCACCTGTGCGGTGGTGGTGTTCGGACTCGGTTGGACCTCGTTCGCGTCGGGTGCCGCTGCCGTGGGAGGCGAACCGGGCCCTGCCGGACTGGTCTTCGCCACGGTGATGAGCGCCTGGATGGCCCTGGTGGGAGCGGTCGTCAAGGACCTCGGTGACGTCGAAGGAGACGCCGTCGGCGGGCGCCGTACCGTGGCCGTGCGCTACGGAGCCGCCCGGGCCCGCGCGCTCGCGGTGGCGGGTGCTCTCCTCGTCGGAGCGGGCGGGGTGGCGGCGGCGCTGGTCTGGGCTCCGCTGACGCTGGCCGGAGCGGTCCCCCTGGCGATCGGAGCCGTCTCCATGGTGGCGCAGATCGTCCGTACGGCCAGGGCAGCCGACGGGGACAAGGAGACCCGCCGCAGTGCGTACCGCGTGTTCATGCGCACCCAGTTCGCGGCGAACGTCGCCATGCTGCTCGCGCTCCTGCTGCACGGACCTGCGTGACCGTCGCCCGTGCGGAGGTCCTCGTGTCAGTAGCGCCCGAAGGCCTTGTTGACCGCGTCGATGCGGGACACGGCGCCCAACTTGCCGTAGATGTTGTTGAGATGCCGCTTCACGGTCGCCGTGGTGATGCCGAGCCGACTGGCTATCTGGCTGTTGGTCATCGCCTTCGCCACCCCCTCGAGCACCTCCTTCTCACGCCGGGACAACGCCACGCCCACCCCGGCGTGCATCGGCGCCGCCTCGGAGACGCCCGCCGCGGCCGCGGTGTCGTCATCGTTCGGCAGGGCGTCGGAGGACCGGGCGGTGGCCCCGCCGTAGCCGACGGCGCCCGCGTAGAGCCGGCTTCCGGCGCTGGAACGGAACGCGGTACTGATCAGCAACAGCGCGGGGGCCCGTCGCGCGGGCGCCTCGTGCTGTACGGCGGAGTTGATGGTCGGCTGCATGGCATTCCACAGGATCTCCACCGCACGCACCGACTCGGCGACCGCGATTCCCTGGTTGGCTCGGTCGGTGCCCACGAGATGCGAGTACCGCCAGGCTTCGGCCGACTCGAGCGGGCCGTCCCCGGTCAGTCGCGCGACGCAGTCCTCCACGATCGCCTGCGCCTGGTCGCGGCACTTCGGCCACGCCTCCTTGCGCATGGCCAAGGGACTGCGGACCGTCCTCAGCGCCGTCTGATAGGCGTGGATGACGTCTGGTATCGCGCTACGCAGAAACTGCGCCGCAGCTGGGTAACGCAAAGACCCTCCCTGCCACAGCCCTCTCGAACGAGCCGGATACACAGTTAGGGGCCGTAGCTCAGTGTGACGATGTTCGATCCGAACACAATACCGAACACCCCCGTGCGAAGCCCGAGCAGCCCACGCTGCGGACTCCGGGCGGACCGCAAAGGCCGCCCAACCCACTCATTCGCAGGTCAGACGGCCTTTCGCGGACGTATCAGACGTTGAAGCGGAACTCCACCACGTCGCCGTCCTGCATCACGTACTCCTTGCCCTCCATGCGGGCCTTGCCCTTGGCGCGGGCCTCGGCGACCGAGCCGCATTCGACGAGGTCGGCGAAGGAGATGATCTCCGCCTTGATGAAGCCGCGCTGGAAGTCGGTGTGGATGACGCCGGCGGCCTCGGGGGCGGTGGCGCCCTTCTTGATCGTCCAGGCGCGGGTTTCCTTCGGGCCTGCCGTCAGGTAGGTCTGGAGGCCCAGGGTGGCGAAGCCGACGCGGCCCAGGGTGGCCATGCCCGGCTCTTCCTGGCCGACGGACTGGAGGAGCTCCAGGGCCTCGTCGTCCTCCAGCTCGATGAGCTCCTGCTCCAGCTTCGCGTTCAGGAAGATGGCCTCGGCGGGGGCGACCAGCGCGCGCTGCTCCTCCTTGAAGGCCTCGTCCGTCAGCTCGTCCTCGTCCACGTTGAAGACGTAGAGGAAGGGCTTCGTGGTGAGGAGGTGCAGCTCGTGGAGGAGGTCGCCCTGCTCCGTGCCCTTGGCGATGCCCTTCGAGAAGAGCGTGTCGCCCGCTTCGAGGATCTTCTTCGCCTCGAGGACGGCCGCGAGGACCGCGACCTTCTCCTTCTGGAGGCGGGACTCCTTCGTCAGGCGCGGCTCCGCCTTCTCGATCGACTGGAGGTCGGCGAGGATCAGCTCCGTGTTGATCGTCTCGATGTCGTCCTTCGGCGAGACCTTGCCGTCGACGTGGACGACGTTCTCGTCCTTGAAGGCGCGGATGACCTGGCAGATCGCGTCCGACTCGCGGATGTTCGCGAGGAACTTGTTGCCGAGGCCCTCGCCCTCCGAGGCACCGCGCACGATGCCGGCGATGTCGACGAAGTCCACCGTCGCGGGGAGGATCTTCTGCGAGCCGAAGATGCCCGCGAGGACCGCCAGGCGGGCGTCGGGGACACCGACGACTCCGACGTTGGGCTCGATCGTGGCGAACGGGTAGTTGGCCGCCAGCACGTCGTTCTTGGTCAGGGCGTTGAACAGGGTCGACTTGCCGACATTCGGCAGACCGACGATTCCGATCGTGAGCGACACGGTGGCGACTTCCTGAAGTGTGGATGGTGGGCCGATCCCCCAGTTTACGGGCGGGGCGAACCGGCCAGTGACGCCGACCTTCGGTCGATCTCGGGGGCAAGGTCACCCAAAGGGCGTGTCCCGGACCCGTTTCCCGCCCTCTCCCGACCTACGTTGGTGGAGTGGAGCAGCACAGGACAAGTCAGCCGCGAGGCCGCCGACGGCCGCAGACCCCCGTCACGCCGCCCGTGACACCGCCCGGCGCGCTCGTGGAGGGCCCGGCCGTGGAGGGCGTGGCCGTGTACCGCGCGACCGGCAGGGCCGGACGCGGAGCCGCCCGGATGGAGCGCGCCGCCGGGTCCGCCGCTCCCGCGCGCGGTTCCGTGCGGCCTCCGGGCGCCCGGCCCGTGCCTCCCTTCGTCCTCGCGCTGCGCCGGCTCCCCTCGCCCCGGCTCACCGGTCTCGGCGCCGGCCTCTTCGCCTCCGCCGTCATGCTCGTGATCGGGTTCCTCGACCGGCTGATCCTCGACGGCTCCCCGATCGTCTTCGGGCTGCTGTTCCTGCCGGTCAGCGCCCTGACCGCGCTGTGGGTCCGTACCGCCGACCTCGTCACCGCCCCCATCAGCGTGCCCATCGCCTTCGCCGTCGGGGTCGTCCCCATCGCCGGCGGTACGGGTGGGCTCGGCGGTCAGGCCATGGCCGTCGTGACCGCGCTCGCCGTGCACGCCGGGTGGCTCTACGGCGGCACCCTCGTCGCCGGGCTCATCACGAGCGTCCGGAAGGTACGGGACATGGGCCGCCGCCAGCAGCAGTCCGGTGGCGGGGCCGGTGGCGGGGCCCGTGGCGGGGCCGGGGCCGGTACGGGTGGTGGTCGGGTGGCCTCCGGTGCGGCTGGGGAGAAGCCGGGCGGGCGCCCTTCCGCGCCCGGTCGCCGACCCGTCGCCTAGCGTCCGCGCTCGCGTACGCCGTCCGGCGCCTCGGCCTCCGTCCACCTACGCCGTCCAGGCCCTCGGCCTCCGCCCCCGTACGCCGTCCCGCGCCTCGGCCTCCGCCCCCGTACGTCCTCCGGGGCGCCGTCCCCGCCCCCGTACGCCGTCCAAGGCCCCGCCCTCTCAGGCCTCCCCCGCCGCCATCGCCGCCCCCACGATCCCCGCGTTGTTCTGCAGCTCCGCCGGGACGATCTCCGCGCGGATGCCCTCGATCAGCGGGAGGAACTTGTCGGCCTTGCGGCTCACGCCGCCGCCGATGATGAAGAGCTCCGGCGAGAACAGCATCTCCACGTGCGCGAGGTACTTCGTCAGCCGCCGTTTCGCCCAGTGTTCCCAGCTGAGGTCCTCGTCCTCCTTGGCCTTCGTCGAGGCCCGCGTCTCCGCGTCGTGGCCCTTCAGTTCCAGGTGGCCCAGCTCCGTGTTGGGTACGAGCCGGCCGTCGACGAAGAGGGCGGAGCCGATGCCCGTGCCGAGCGTCAGCAGGATCACCGTGCCCTTGCGGCCCCGGCCCGCGCCGAAGGTCATCTCGGCGACTCCGGCCGCGTCCGCGTCGTTCAGGACGGTCACCGGGAGGCCGCCGAGCCGCTCGCTCAGGAGCGTGCCCGCGTCGACGCCGATCCAGGCCTTGTCGACGTTGGCGGCGGTACGGATCGTCGAGCCCGTCACCACGCCGGGGAAGGTCACGCCCACCGGTCCGGTCCAGCCGAAGTTCCCCACGACCTCCGCGACGCAGCCCGCCACACCGTCGGGTGTGGCGGGCTGCGGGGTCAGCACCTTGTGGCGCTCCTCGGCGAGCGCTCCGCGCTCCAGGTCCACGGGGGCGCCCTTGATGCCCGAACCGCCGATGTCCACTCCGAAGACGTTCATGGACCCACGGTAAGGGCTTCGGCGGGGAGTTACTCCTTGACGGGAACCGTCGCGGCGAGCTTCTCCGCCTCGGCCCGCAGGTCCTTGTTGCGGAGCTCCTTGGGGAGGGAGAACGTCAGGGACTCGTCCGCCGTCTTGACGATCTCGACGTCCGCGTAGCCGCGCTCGCCGAGCCACTCCAGGACCTCCTGGACCAGGATGTCCGGGACGGAGGCGCCGGAGGAGAGGCCGACGCTGGTGACGCCCTCCAGCCAGGCCTCGTCGATCTCGCTCGCGAAGTCGACCAGGTACGCGGCGGGCACGCCGGCCTGCTTGGCGACCTCGACCATGCGGATCGAGTTCGAGGAGTTCTTCGAGCCGACGACGATCACGAGCTCCGCCTGGCCGGCGAGCTCCTTGATGGCGATCTGGCGGTTCTGCGTGGCGTAGCAGATGTCGTCGGACGGCGGGGAGATCAGCTGCGGGAACTTCTCCTTCAGCGCGTCGACCGTCTCCATCGTCTCGTCGACCGAGAGCGTGGTCTGGGAGAGCCAGACGACCCGCGAGGGGTCGCGGACCTCGATCTTGGCGACGTCCCCGGGGCCGTCGACCAGCTGGATGTGGTCGGGCGCCTCGCCGGAGGTGCCGATGACCTCCTCGTGGCCCTCGTGGCCGATGAGGAGGATGTCGAAGTCGTCGTTGGCGAAGCGGACGGCTTCCTTGTGGACCTTGGTGACGAGCGGGCAGGTCGCGTCGATCGTCGCGAGCCGGCCCTGGCGGGCCTCCTCGTGGACGGTCGGGGCGACGCCGTGCGCGGAGAACATCACGATGTTGCCCGGCGGCACCTCGGTCGCCTGGTCGACGAAGATCGCGCCCTTCCGCTCCAGGGTCTGGACCACGTACTTGTTGTGGACGATCTCGTGGCGTACGTAGATCGGCGCCCCGTACTGCTCCAGGGCCTTCTCCACGGCGATCACGGCACGGTCCACGCCCGCGCAGTAGCCGCGGGGAGCGGCGAGCAGGACACGCTTCGGGCGGTTCGTCGCGGGAGCGGACTCGGACGTCGACGCGGGCGTTGCAGTCATGCGTCCCATCGTAAGGCCGCGTCGGTCAGCGGTTTGATCGGTGCCGTGGCCGAGACTGGCCGCATGGCCGAGGAACCGCAGGTGGCTGCGCGTGAGGAACACACAGATCTCCGCCGGAGCCTCGGCTTCCGCGACCTCGTCGTCTACGGACTCCTCTTCATCGCGCCGATGGCTCCCGTCGGCGTCTTCGGCACGCTCGACGCCAAGTCCCACGGGTCCGTCGCACTGGTGTACATCGTGGCGACCGTCGCCATGGCCTTCACCGCGTTCAGTTACGCCCAGATGATCCGGGTCGCGCCGCAGGCCGGCTCCGTCTTCACGTACGCCCGCAAGGGGCTCGGCGAAGGGCCCGGTTTCGTGGCCGGGTGGATGGCCCTGCTCGACTACCTGCTGATCCCGGCCGTGGCCTATCTCTTCGCGGGCATCGCGATGGAGGCGCTGGTCCCGGAGGTGGACCGGTGGGTGTGGACCGGGATCGCCGTCGTGGTCACCACCCTGCTCAACCTGTGGGGCGTCCGGGCGGCGGCCCGGGTCGGCTTCGCCGTGCTGGCGATGGAGATCGTCGTCCTCCTCGTCTTCGTCGTGTCGGCGGTGGTGGTGCTCGTACGGGACGGGGCCCGGCGCGACTGGTGGTCGCCGCTCACCGGCGACGTCTCCTTCTCGACGGCCGCGGTCCTCGGCGCCGTGTCGGTGGCGGTCCTGTCCTACCTGGGCTTCGACGCCATCGCCTCCTTCGCGGAGGAGGTCACCGGCGGGTCGGCGAAGGTCGCGCGGGCGGTGCTGTTCTGCCTGGCGCTCGCGGGGGTGCTGTTCGTGGCGCAGACCTGGCTCGTGGCCCTCCTCCAGCCGGTCTCCTCGGCCGAGCTCGCCGCCGATCCGGTCCGGCAGGGTTCCGCCTTCTACGACGCCGTGGAGGTGTCGGTCGGCGGCTGGCTGCACGACCTGGTCGCCGTCTCGAAGGCGATCGGCGCCGCCTTCGCCGCCCTCGCGGGCCAGGCGGCCGGCGCGCGGCTGCTCTTCGCGATGGGCCGCGACCGGCGCCTGCCGCACGTACTGGCCCGGACGGACTCGGGCGTGCCGCGCGTGGCGCTGCTCGTGGCGGCGACGGTGACGATGATCGCGGCGGTGTGGGCGGCGCGGCGGGACGACGGCCTCGACCACTTGGTGTCGGTGGTCGACGTCGGCGCGCTGACGGCGTTCGTGCTGCTGCACGCGAGCGTGGTGGGGTGGTTCGCGGTCCAGCGGGCGGAGGGCCCGCCGAACTGGCTGAAGCACGTCGTCATGCCGGTCGTCGGTGCGGCCATCCTGATCGCCGTGATCGTGGAGGCCTCGGTCGCCGCGCAGGTGGTGGGCGTGGTGTGGCTGGGGATCGGGCTCGTCGTCCTGGCCATGCAGGGGACGACCCGGCCGACGGCTCGGTCCTGAGGTCCCCCGTACCGTTCCCGTACACGCGGCTCCCGTACCCGCACCCGTACACGCACCCGTACACGCGGCCGTCGCCGTCGTCGTACACGTTGTCGTACCGCGCCGTTACGCTCGGTCCATGGCTCTGAACACGTCCGCCGAAGCACCGCTTCCCGTCGGTGAGGTCTCCCGCCTGATCGGGGGCTGGATCGACCGGCTCGGAGCGATCTGGGTCGAGGGGCAGATCACGCAGCTGTCGCGGCGCCCCGGCGCCGGGGTCGTCTTCCTGACGCTGCGGGACCCCTCGTACGACATCTCGATCAGCGTCACCTGCTACCGCCAGGTCTTCGACTCGGTCGCGGACCTGGTCTCCGAGGGCGCCCGGGTCGTCGTGCACGCGAAGCCCGAGTGGTACGCGCCGCGCGGGCAACTGTCGCTGCGGGCCGTGGAGATCAAGCCGGTGGGGATCGGCGAGCTGCTCGCCCGCCTGGAGCAGCTGAAGCGGAGCCTGGCGGCCGAGGGGCTCTTCGCGCTCGACCGGAAGAAGCCGCTGCCGTTCCTGCCGCACCTCATCGGGCTCGTCTGCGGACGCGCCTCGGCGGCGGAGCGGGACGTCCTGGAGAACGCGCGGCGCCGCTGGCCGGCCGTCCGCTTCGAGGTGCGGAACGTCCCGGTGCAGGGCGTGAAGGCCGTCCCGCAGGTCGTCCAGGCGGTGAAGGAGCTCGACGCCCACGAGGACGTGGACGTGATCATCGTCGCCCGGGGCGGCGGCAGCGTCGAGGACCTGCTGCCGTTCTCGGACGAGCAGCTCGTACGGGCCGTCGCCGAGTGCCGTACGCCGGTGGTCTCCGCGATCGGCCACGAGCCGGACTCGCCCCTCCTCGACCTGGTGGCCGACCTGCGGGCCTCGACGCCGACGGACGCCGCCAAGAAGGTCGTGCCGGACGTCGGGGAGGAGCTCGACCGGGTACGCGGGCTGCGGGACCGGGCGCTGCGGACCGTGCGGGGGCTCCTGGAGCGGGAGGAGCGCGGCCTCGCGCACGCGCTCGCGCGGCCTGTCATGGAGCATCCGCAGCGGATGGTCGAGGTCCGCGAGGACGAGATCGACGCGCTGCTCGCGCGGAGCCGGCGGGTCCTGGGACACCTCCTGGACCGGGCCGACTCGGAGCTCTCGCACACCCGGGCGCGGGTCCGGGCGCTGTCGCCCGCCGCGACGATGGAGCGGGGGTACGCGGTGCTCCAGCGGGCGGACGGGGCGGTGGTCCGCTCTCCCGAGGAGGTCGCGGAGGGCGAGGAGCTGCGGGCCCGGGTCGCCGAGGGCGAGTTCGCGGTGCGCCGCGTGGCCGACCCGGCCTGAGCGGGTCCCGAAGATCATGGAGAGAGGACTCGCGCGGCGCGACGTCGAGCGAGAGAGCGACACGGAGGGTGGAGCAGATGGCAGCCGGTACGGAAGAGGCGGCGCTCGGCTACGAGCAGGCGCGGGACGAGCTCATCGAGGTCGTCCGGCGACTGGAGGCGGGCGGGACGTCCCTGGAGGAGTCCCTCGCGCTCTGGGAGCGCGGCGAGGAGCTGGCGAAGGTCTGCCGGCGACGCCTTGAGGGGGCCCGGGCCCGCCTCGACGCCTCCCTGGCGGCGGAGCGCGCGGCCGAGGCCGCGGAGGAGGCCTCGGGCGGGGAGGAGTAGCCCGGCCGGTGACCTGCCGGTGGTCTGCCGGTGGTCCGGTTGGTGGTCCGGTTGGTGGCGTACCGGCGCCTGTCGGCGCCCTTCCGCGCCCCGCCCCGCCCTGTCGTAGACTCGGGAGTGAAGCGGATCACTATCCGGATGGATTAGTTGAAGTTTCATCAATCATGCGCGTACTGTCGAGGACATCGCTTGATCCGCAGTCCGGAAGGTACGCAGCATGTCTCTCGCCCTTGACCCCGCCGCCCAGGACCTCCTCTTCCGCGAGGCCCGCACCGCCAACACGTTCACCGACGAGCCGGTGACCGACGAGCAGGTCCAGGCGATCTACGACCTGGTGAAGTACGGCCCGACCGCCTTCAACCAGACCCCGCTGCGCATCACGCTGGTCCGCTCCCCCGAGGCCCGTGAGCGCCTGGTCAAGCACATGGCCGAGGGCAACCAGCCGAAGACCGCCGCCGCCCCGCTGGTCGCGATCCTCTCCGCCGACAACGAGTTCCACGAGGAGCTCCCGGCCCTGCTCCCGCACTTCCCGCAGGCCAAGGACATGTTCTTCGCCGAGCGCCCGGTCCGCGAGCAGTCGGCCGTGCTGAACGCCGCCCTCCAGGCCGCCTACTTCATCGTCGGCGTCCGCGCCGCCGGCCTCGCCGCCGGCCCGATGACCGGTCTCGACTTCGCCGGGCTCCAGAAGGAGTTCCTGGACGACGACCACACCCCGCTGATGGTCGTCAACATCGGCAAGCCGGGCGAGGACGCCTGGTTCCCGCGCTCCCCGCGCCTGGCCTACGACGACGTCGTCACGACCGTCTGAGCCCGAGCACCGCACGCACAGCCCGAAGGGCCCCGCACTCACCGAGTGCGGGGCCCTTCTCGTACGCCTCGGGCGTCTCTCAGACCTTCTGGGACTTGAGCGAGCCCGCCATCTCGGCCAGCCGCTCGAAGGAGGCCGTGCCGGTCACGACGGTCGTCGCGCCGCCCTCCGTGCGGACGAGCGCGTCGTACTTCGGCCCCTCCCAGCGCTGCCAGACCTGGCCGGCCACCGTCTGGGTCTTCCCCGTGTTCTTCGCCTCGTGGGTGACCTCGGGCACGTACTTGCCCGGCGCCGCCGTCGACTGGTGGATCGCCACGTACTGCGTGTCCGGGGAGAGGAACCCGAGCTGCCAGGCGTCGCCCTTCTCGCGCTTGTACGAGACGACCGTCGCCTTCCAGTCCGCCCCGAGCCCCTCGGGGGCCAGCACCGGATAAGGCGCCGCCCGCTGGGCCGTCAGGAGCTCGACGCGGTAGTCCTTCGCCTTGACCGGCGCCGCGCTCTCGTCGTGCGGGATGAAGAGATACATCACTCCCGCAGCAACCATGATCACCCCGAGGGACTGGAACATCCCTCGTACCGTCTGCCTACCTCGCATACCTGCCACGCCCATCATGGTCGCATCAGGGTGCCGTGCTCAAACGTGGGCCCCTCTGCTCATTTTGTCGACGTACCGATAGAGTCGGAGCACCCTCGTTTTTCCGGCCGTCGCCGTTCCCGGCCGTCGCCGTACAGAAAGGTGCGCTTCGATGACCGAGAGCCATCACCTGCCGCCCGAACTCGTCGTCTCCCCCGAGGCCCCCGACCGCAACCTCGCCCTTGAGCTGGTCCGCGTCACCGAGGCCGCCGCCATGGCCGCCGGCCGCTGGGTCGGCCGCGGCGACAAGATCGGCGCGGACGGCGCGGCGGTCAACGCCATGCGGACCCTGATCTCCACCGTCTCGATGAACGGCGTCGTCGTCATCGGCGAGGGCGAGAAGGACGAAGCCCCGATGCTCTTCAACGGCGAGCGGGTCGGCGACGGCACCGGCGCCGAGGTCGACATCGCCGTCGACCCGATCGACGGCACCACGCTCAACGCCAAGGGCATGCCGAACGCGATCGCCGTCCTGGCCGCCGCCGACCGCGGCACCATGTTCGACCCGTCCGCGGTCTTCTACATGGACAAGCTGGTCACCGGCCCCGAGGCCGCCGACTTCGTCGACATCAACGCCCCCGTCTCGGTCAACATCCGCCGGGTCGCCAAGGCGAAGAACTCCTCGCCCGAGGACATCACGGTCATGATCCTGGACCGCCCCCGTCACGAGGGCATCGTCAAGGAGATCCGCGAGACCGGGGCCCGGATCAAGTTCATCTCGGACGGCGACGTCGCCGGTTCGATCATGGCCGTCCGCGAGGGCACCGGCGTCGACATGCTCATGGGCGTCGGCGGCACGCCCGAGGGCATCATCTCCGCCTGCGCCATCAAGTGCCTCGGCGGTGTGATCCAGGGCAAGCTGTGGCCGAAGGACGAGGCCGAGCGGCAGAAGGCGCTCGACGCGGGCCACGACCTGGACCGGGTGCTCTCCACGAACGACCTGGTCAGCGGCGACAACGTGTTCTTCGTCGCGACCGGCATCACCGACGGCGAGCTGCTGCGCGGCGTGCGCTACCGCGCCGAGACGGCGACCACGCAGTCGCTGGTCATGCGCTCGAAGTCCGGCACGATCCGCCAGATCGACTCGACGCACCGGCTCTCGAAGCTGCGCGCGTACAGCAAGATCGACTTCGATCGCGCCAAGTAAGCCGCGTCACTGGCTGAGCCGCGTCACCGGCCGAGCCGAGCCACCGGCTGCTGAGCCGAACGGCACGAAGAGGGGCGCCCCCATGTGCGGTGGGGGCGCCCCTTCCCGTACGGGCCGCGACGGCGTCCGCTCCGGACCCGTCAGCCCGCCTGGGCGATCCGTCCGTCGGTCGCGGACGCCTTCCTGAGCTCCACCTCGCGCCGCCTGCGCCTGGCCAGGACCACGCGGCGCTCCGCCGCGGTGAGCCCGCCCCACACCCCGTACGGCTCGGGCTGGAGCAGCGCGTGCTCCCGGCACTCGACCATCACGGGACAGCGGGCGCAGACCCGCTTGGCCGCCTCCTCCCGCGCGAGCCGCGCGGCGGTCGGCTCCTTGGAGGGGGCGAAGAACAGCCCGGCCTCGTCCCGGCGGCACACCGCCTCCGCGTGCCAGGGGCCGGCCTCGTCCTCCCGGGCAGGTGTGCGCTGAGGGGGAACGGCGGCGACCTGGAGGGGCTGATGCGGCAGTGGCAGCACGGTCTACTCCTGACGACGGCTTCGCGAGCGAGCGGCGATGCAGCAGCCCTACCCGCTGTGCGCGCGCCTATGCACTGCGTGCCGCCTCGTTCCGCACTGCGGATACCCACGGGCGAAATCCGGTCACCGGCGCGAGCACGGAGACCGCCTCGCCGTCCGCCCCGACGCCCGGTACGTCCGTGCCGCGTCCGTCCCGACATCCGGCCCGCGTCCGTCCCGACGCCCGGCCCGTGTCCGTCCCGACGCCCTTCGAGCTCCCGGCGTCAGTGCCCTAGGTGTTTGCGCAGCTTGCCCTGGAGGTCGGTGATCCACTTGCCGCGCTTGGGCCTCGCCTCGACGTTGCCGAAGACCGAGTAGCCGTTGACGACGACGACCGGGGCCTGCGGGTCGACGCCCTCCAGGGTCACGACCTCGAAGTTGCCGAAGACCCCGCTTCCGTTGCCGCGCAGGCTGATGTTCTCCGGGACCCGCACCTCGACGTTCCCGAAGATCGACGTGGCGTTGATCGTGGTCAGGCGCTGCGCGAAGATCGCCTCGGTCAGGTCGATCTCGATGTTGCCGAAGAGCGCGAAGGCGTTCGTCCTGCGGCCCACGCGCCACCGGCCCTTGCGGGTGGTGCTGGAGAAGATCGCGACGAGGCTGTCCGCGGCGGCGTCGGGGTCGCCCGGGTCGTCGTCGTACGCCGGCGCGGGCTCCCTGCGGGTCCGGGGGCCCGGCAGGTCGCTGACGATCGGCTCCAACTCCCCGACGGTCTTGGCGCGGTAGACCGCGTCGATCCGGTCGGAGTGCTCCTCGGGATCGATCCGGCCCTCGGCCAGGGCGTCGCGGAGGATGTCCGCGATCCGGTCCCGGTCCGCGTCGGAGGCCCTCAACGCCCCCTGCGGGTCGGCGAAAGCGGTCTCGGCCCGGGCGGGCTCGACGGGAGCGGCCGACCGCTGCGGCTGCGGCTGCTCTTCGGGTTCGGGCTTCTTTTCGAGGTCCACGGCGCCAGCCTAGCGAAACGCGATAGATCGCGACCAGAGGGCGGGGCCGACGGCCTCCCTCTCGTACGGAAGCGGCAGACGGCGAGAGCGAGGGAATCGGGGAGCGCGAGGGAAACGCGCCACATCGGCGCGGTCCCGGCCCCTACTGAGCCTTACCTCACAGGATCCGGACCGCGCCCTCGTTCTACGCTGGAGGACGCGCGGCCAATGGAGGCGGCGCCGCTGTCTGTCGAGTGAGGAATGGCTGCCGTCATGCCAGAGTTTGCGTACTCCGATCTGCTCCCCCTGGGAGAGGACACCACGCCCTACCGCCTGGTGACCTCCGAAGGTGTCTCCACCTTCGAGGCCGACGGCCGTACGTTCCTCAAGGTCGAGCCCGAAGCGCTGCGCACGCTGGCCGCCGAGGCGATCCACGACATCCAGCACTTCCTGCGCCCGGCCCACCTGGCCCAGCTGCGCCGGATCATCGACGACCCGGAGGCGTCGAGCAACGACAAGTTCGTCGCGCTCGACCTCCTCAAGAACGCGAACATCGCCGCCGCGGGCGTCCTGCCCATGTGCCAGGACACCGGCACCGCGATCGTCATGGGCAAGCGCGGCCAGAACGTGCTGACCCCGGGCCGCGACGAGGAGGCCCTGTCCAAGGGCATCTACGACGCGTACACCAAGCTCAACCTGCGGTACTCGCAGATGGCCCCCGTCACCATGTGGGAGGAGAAGAACACCGGCTCGAACCTGCCCGCGCAGATCGAGCTGTACGCGACCGACGGCGGCGCGTACAAGTTCCTCTTCATGGCCAAGGGCGGCGGCTCCGCCAACAAGTCCTTCCTCTACCAGGAGACGAAGGCCGTCCTCAACGAGGCGAGCATGATGAAGTTCCTGGAGGAGAAGATCCGCTCGCTCGGCACGGCCGCCTGCCCGCCGTACCACCTGGCGATCGTCGTCGGCGGCACGAGCGCCGAGTTCGCGCTCAAGACCGCGAAGTACGCCTCCGCGCACTACCTGGACGAGCTGCCCACCGAGGGCTCGGCCGAGACCGGTCACGGCTTCCGCGACAAGGAGCTGGAGGAGAAGGTCTTCGAGCTGACGCAGAAGATCGGCATCGGCGCGCAGTTCGGCGGCAAGTACTTCTGCCACGACGTCCGCGTCGTCCGCCTCCCCCGCCACGGCGCCTCGCTGCCCGTCGCGATCGCCGTCTCCTGCTCGGCCGACCGCCAGGCCGTCGCGAAGATCACCGCCGAGGGCGTCTTCCTGGAGCAGCTGGAGACCGACCCGGCGCGCTTCCTGCCGGAGACGACCGACGAGCACCTCTCCGAGGAGAGCGACGTCGTCACCATCGACCTGAACCAGCCGATGGACGACATCCTCGCCGAGCTCACCAAGTACCCGGTCAAGACCCGCCTCTCCCTCAACGGCCCGCTGGTCGTGGCGCGCGACATCGCGCACGCCAAGATCAAGGAGCGCCTGGACGCGGGCGAGGAGATGCCGCAGTACCTGAAGGACCACCCGGTCTACTACGCGGGCCCGGCGAAGACCCCCGAGGGGTACGCCTCCGGTTCCTTCGGCCCGACGACGGCCGGCCGCATGGACTCGTACGTGGAGCAGTTCCAGGCCGCGGGCGGCTCGAAGGTCATGCTGGCCAAGGGCAACCGCTCCGGGCAGGTCACGGCCGCGTGCGACGCGCACGGCGGCTTCTACCTCGGCTCGATCGGCGGCCCGGCGGCCCGGCTCGCGCAGGACTGCATCAAGAAGGTCGAGGTCGTCGAGTACGAGGAGCTCGGCATGGAGGCGGTCTGGAAGATCGAGGTCGAGGACTTCCCGGCGTTCATCGTCGTGGACGACAAGGGCAACGACTTCTTCCAGAACCCGGCGCCGGAGCCGACCTTCACGCACATCCCGGTGCGGGGCCCCGGCCTCGGCTGAACCGGCGATCCGCTGATCCGTTGATCCACTGATCCGTTGATCCACTGATCCGTTGATCCACTGATCGGCCGATCCGCGCGCACAACGCCCCGAGCGCCCCCCGGTCCGTACCCACGGACCGGGGGGCGTTGTCGATCTCCGCTCAGAAACTCGCTACCGACCGGTAGACCTCTCGTTACCTACCGGTCAGTATTGGCCGCGAGCATGTCAACCACTGAGCCGGTAGACCACTCGGGAGCCCCCCATGACCTCCGCATCCCCCACCCCCCGCACGTCCGCCCGCAGGCGCGTCGCCGCCGGCGCCACGGGCGCGCTGGCCCTGACGGCCTTCCTCGTCGTCGGTCCCGCCCCCGCCGCCTCCGCGGCCGACCCGGACACCCACCTGGTGTCGGCCGCCGCCCTCGCGGACGTCGACTACGCGACCTGGCGCAAGGACGTCGCGGCCGTCGTCGCCGAGGCCCGCCCGTACATCGAGGAGCGCGCGAAGGACGCCGGCAGCGAGAAGCAGGCCATCGTCCTCGACATCGACAACTCCTCCCTGGAGACCGACTTCCACCCCTTCTGGGAGCTGCCGACCCCGGCCATCGCGGACGTCCGCGACCTGGTCCGCGACGCCCGCGCCAAGGGAGTGGCGGTCTTCTTCGTCACCGCCCGCCCGGGGATCATCCACTCCCTGACCGACTGGAACCTGAAGCGCGCCGGATACCCGGTCGACGGCCTGTACGTGCGCTCGCTGCCCGACCTGTTCGCCGAGGTCAGCGCGTACAAGACGGCGAAGCGCGCGGAGATCGAGGCCAAGGGCTACACGATCATCGCGAACATCGGCAACAACACCACCGACATCGTCGGCGGGCACGCCGAGCGCGCCTTCAAGCTGCCCGACTACGACGGCAAGCTGTCCTAGCGCAGGACCACCTCCAGCGCGGGACCACCTCCGGCGCGGGACCGCCTCCAGCGCGTGGCGATGAGGAACTCCATCCGCTCGCAGTCCCGTCGGTACTCGGGCGGATGGAGCCGTGCGCGTTCTTGAAGCCGCCCGTGTCGCCCGTGCCGCCCGTGAGGGGACGTCCTCCGGCGCCTGCCGCTCCTCCGCCATCGTGTCCGGCGCCCCTCCCGGAGCCGCCCGCTAGCGGAGCTACTCTGACGCGCATGGAACACCGGATACGGATCATGGTCCCCGCCGCCGCGCTGCTGGTGGGCGGGGTGCTGACCGGCTGCGGCGAGGCCGAACCGCTGCCCGAGATCACTCAGGGCGCGCGGCCCACGACGGCACCCGCCACGACGGCCCCGGAGGCACCGGAGGCGAGCGCGTCGGCCGTCGCGGGCGCGTCCCTCGGCGGGCCGGGGACGGCCTGCGCGCTGCCCGTCTCCTTCACGCTGGCCGAACAGTGGGAGCCGGAGGCCGTCAAGGACCCCGAGAACCCGGACTTCGCCGCGCTCATGCGCCAGGGCCCGGCCACGGTCCGCTGCGAGGCGGACGCCAAGCCGAGCGGGCACGTCGGCTATCTGCGGGTGTGGACGGCGGAGGGGAAGGGCCCGGCCCGGACCACCCTCGAAGGTTTCGTGAAGGCGGAGAAGGGCAGCTCGGCCGCCGTCTACCGCGAAACGAAGGCGGGCACGCTGCCCGCCACCGAGGTGACGTACACCGTCCACAACGAGGTGATGGAGGAGACCAAGGAGGAGCGGGCCTTCGCCGTCGCGACCCCGAAGGGGACGGTGATCGTCCACCTCGGCGGCCTCGACACGGCGGAGCACCGGGCGATGCTCCCGGCGTACGAGCTGGCCAGGACGACGCTGAAGCTCGGCTGAGCCGTCGCGGAATCCACGGAAGCCACGACCGTGGCCCCTCGTCCCGCACCGGACGGGGGGCCACGGCGTTCGTGGGGCCGGACTACGGCGTCGGGGCTACGCGAACTTCTGCTTCGCCGAGCCGTCGCAGTTCTGCAGCCGGATCGGCTCCTTCGCCGCGCCTTGGGCGAGGCAGAGTCCGGTCGCGCCGGCGGGCCGGATCGTGGCGCCGTCGCGGACGAACTTCTGGTTGGCGGCGCCGCTGCAGTTCCAGATGATGAGCGCCTTGCCCGCCTGGTAGACGGCGCCGGGCACGTCCAGGCAGCGGTCCTGGGTGAGCTGGGTGTGGAGCGTCTGCCGGGCGGAGTCGTACCACCAGCCCTGGTTGCGGCCGCCGTGGCAGTCCCAGCCGAGGACGGCGGTGCCGTTGGCGGACTCGGACGCGTTCACGTCCAGGCAGTTGCCGGTGGCCTCGACCTTCAGCGGCTTGTACGCGTCGTCCCAGGCGACCGGGAAGAGGGTCGGCGTGCCCGAGGAGTTGACGTCGGCGCAACCGGCCTCACGGAGACCCGAGTTGTAGATCTGGGTCAGGCAGGACGCGAAGGCGCCGTGACCGCTCTTGTTGGGGTGGAAGGACTGGCGGGTGCTGTTCTCGTCGATCCCGCCGGGCTTGGAGAGGTCGATGTAGAGGCCCCGGGCCCAGGTGTCCTCCATGCAGACCTCGTGCCCGTGGAAGAGGCGCGAGTTGTCGAGGTAGACGGCTCCGGTGTCCGCCGCGACCTTGCGCATGCCGCGTTCGAAGGCGGGGACGGCGGTGTTGCGGCCCCACTTGGTGTCGGAGTCGTAGCCCATGCCGCCGCAGGAGAGCTTCCCGGGGAAGTTCGGGTTGTCGTAGAAGTCGGGACCGATGGGGCTGGGGTAGCCCATGACGACGAGCTTGTAGTCGCCGTCGGCGTATCCGGCGTCGCGCATGACGGTCTTGAGGTCGCGCACGGTCTGCTCGACCTTGGGGACGAGCGCGTCGACGCGGGCCTGCCAGCCGGGGGCGTACTTGGGCTCGCAGGCGCCCTGGCTGAGTACGTACCGGGTGACGCAGTCGGTCATGACGGGGCCGAACTGCAGGTCGTCGTTGGCTCCGGCGACGAGCAGGACCATCTTGATCCGGGTGTTGCGGGCCTTCACGGCGAGGTTGTCGCTCTGGACGAGCTCGTCGGCGTACTGCTTCGAGCCGCCGATCCGGATGTTGCCGGTGTAGGCGCCGGAGCAGGACACGTTGAAGGTGAGGTCCGCGGGGATGCCGGTGCGGTGGATGGCGGCGTCCGACGAGCGGTGGCACCAGTTGGTCGGGCCGTTCGTGGGGGATTCGTACGTACCGACGCCCTCGCCGGAGATCTCGCTGTCGCCGAGGGAGATGAGGCCGGTCTTGCGCTGCGCGAGCGGGCGCTCGGCCGGGTCGCCGTAGATCTTGGTGGCCTCGGCGGCCCGGATCGCCTCCAACTCGGGCGGGAGCGGTACGGAAGCGGTGACCGGTGCGGTGAGGGTGCCGGCGGCTCCGGCGGGGGCCGCCGCGGTCATCGTGCCGAGCGCGGCGGCGGCCGCGGCGACGGCCGCGATGGGCCAGCGGAGTCTGTACCTGGTGCGCTTCATTGCGCCTCCTGGAAGTGGGGTTACCCACGGTTTTTACTGGTCGGTACGCGGGTTGGGAATACATCGAACAAGACAAGTGCTCATGTTTTTCGGGGGGTTCGGGGGTCGACCCCCGATGAGCACGGCCAGGAGGCAGAGGAAGATGACGACGAACAGCGCAGCCGACGAGTACCGGATCGAGCACGACTCCATGGGCGAGGTGCGGGTCCCCGCGCACGCCAAATGGCGTGCGCAGACCCAGCGGGCCGTGGAGAACTTCCCCGTGTCGGGCCAGCGCCTGGAGCGCGCCCACATCGAGGCCCTGGCCCGGATCAAGGCCGCCGCGGCCACGGTCAACGCCCGGCTCGGGGTGATCGACGCGGACCGGGCGGAGGCGATCGCCTCGGCGGCCGAGGAGGTCGCCGAGGGGCGCTGGGACGACCACTTCCCCGTGGACGTCTTTCAGACCGGCTCCGGCACCTCGTCCAACATGAACGCCAACGAGGTGATCGCCACGCTCGCCGGCGAGCGGCTCCCCGAGGGCCGGGACGTCCACCCCAACGACCACGTGAACGCCTCGCAGTCCTCCAACGACGTCTTCCCCTCCTCCATCCACATCGCGGCCACCGGCGCCGTCACCCGGGACCTGATCCCCGCGCTCGATCATCTGGCCGCCGCCCTGGAGCGAAAATCGGCCGAATTCGCGACGGTGGTGAAGTCCGGCCGCACGCACCTGATGGACGCCACCCCGGTCACCCTCGGACAGGAGTTCGGCGGCTACGCGGCGCAGGTCGGGTACGGCGTGGAGCGACTGCGCTCCGCCCTCCCCCGGCTCGCCGAACTCCCCCTCGGCGGTACGGCGGTGGGCACCGGCATCAACACCCCGGCCGGCTTCTCCGCCGCCGTCATCGCGGAGGTCGCGCGGGCGACCGGCCTGCCGCTGACGGAGGCCCGCGACCACTTCGAGGCGCAGGGCGCCCGCGACGCCCTCGTGGAGACGTCCGGGCAGCTCAGGACCATCGCCGTCTCCCTCACCAAGATCTCCAACGATCTGCGCTGGATGGCCAGCGGCCCGCGCACGGGCCTCGCGGAGATCAACCTCCCCGACCTCCAGCCGGGCTCGTCGATCATGCCGGGCAAGGTCAACCCGGTGGTCCCCGAGGCGGTCCTGATGGTCGCCGCACAGGTGACCGGAAACGACACCACGGTGGCGGTGGCGGGCGCCGCGGGGAACTTCGAGCTCAACGTGATGCTGCCGGTCATGGCCAAGAACCTCCTGGAGTCGATCCGGCTGCTCGCCAACGCCTCCCGGCTGCTCGCGGACCGCACGGTCGACGGGATCACCGCCAACGTCGAGCGGGCCCGCGAGTACGCCGAGTCCTCGCCGTCCGTGGTCACCCCGCTGAACAAGTACATCGGCTACGAGGAGGCCGCCAAGGTCGCGAAGAAGTCCCTCGCCGAGCGGAAGACCATCCGCGAGGTGGTGCTCGCGTCCGGGTACGTCGAGCGGGGCGACCTCACGGTCGAGCAGCTGGACGAGGCGCTCGACGTCCTGCGGATGACACGTCCGTGACCGACCGGCCGGTAGCTGACCGATCAGTGACGTGTGCCGCAGCGGCGGTGGGAGCGCGCCCCTAAGATCTGCGCATGACAGAGTCGGGCGGTCCACAGCACTGGGCGCCGGGGGAGCAGATCCTCTGGCGCTACCGCGGCAACGGCACCGGCGCCGTGCACATCTGCCGGCCGGTGACCGTCGTCCAGGACACGTCGGAGCTGCTCGCGGTCTGGATGGCGCCCGGCACCGAGTGCGTACGGCCCGTGCTCGCCGACGGCACGCCCGTGCACGAGGAGCCGCTCGCCACCCGGTACACCGCCCCGCGCACCACGGAGCGGTCCCGCTGGTTCGGCAGCGGGGTCCTCAAGCTGGCCCGGCCCGGGGACCCCTGGTCGGTCTGGCTGTTCTGGGAGCGGGGCTGGCGCTTCCGCAGCTGGTACGTGAACCTGGAGGAGCCGCGCACCCGTTGGTCCGGCGGCGTCGACTCCGAGGACCACTTCCTCGACATCTCCGTCTACCCCGACCGCAGTTGGCTGTGGCGTGACGAGGACGAGTTCGCGCAGGCCCAGCGGTCCGGTCTGATGGACCGGGAGCAGGCCGCGCGGGTGCGGGCCGCGGGGCGGCGGGCCGTGGAGCAGATCCACTCCTGGGGGGCGCCGTTCGCCGACGGATGGGAGGACTGGCGGCCCGATCCGGGGTGGCCCGTGCCGCAGCTTCCGGGCGACTGGGACCGCACTCCGGCCCATACGGCCCCGTGAGACCCTTGATGCGCCCCCGGGGTTCAAACGTAGGATCGTCCTCCGCACGGCAGAAGCGGATCGAACACCACGTCAGACCGACCGAGCACCACGCCAACGACTCAGCACAGCGCAGGACCTGACCACAAGTCATCCACGAGGGGGAGAGCAGTGCCGGACGTGCGCCCGGGTGTTCCGACCCCTGCCGTTGCCGCCTCTCACGGAACGTCCACATCCGCTGCATACGAGGGGTTTATCCCTGCCGAAGGCGCGGCATCGGCGAGAAGAGCGAGTGCATCGCACCACCGGCCCGGACGGACGGAATCCCACGCGTGACGGAGCATCCCACCTCCCACGAAGGCCGACAGCCGCTGGCTGCCCGGCCGCAGGAACGCGCGCGCCCTCGCCAGGAGGCGGCGGCCCCCGGCCTGCCCTCCGACGTGCCCGCCCAGCCGGGCGGCCCGGCGGACCGGACGGCGACGGCCCCTGGTACGGACACGACCGTGCCGAACGGCACCTCAGGCACCTCCAGAACCTCCAGTGCCCCAGGCACCCCCAGCGCCCCCGGCGCGCCCGCCGAAACCGCCGGTCCGGCCGCCGGTCCCGGTCCGGCCTCCGGCCCGGTCGGCGGGGGCGGGGCCCCCGGGGCGGTGGCGGTCGCCGTGACCGCGCAGAGCTCCGGCGCGGGCCGGGGTCCCGACGGCGCCGCGCGGCGCGAAGGAGAGCGGCTCCGGTTCGTCGGCGCCGCGACCCGCCGGATCGCGCGCGGGCTCGACCTCGACGAGATCGTCCTCGGCCTGTGCCGGGCGACCGTGCCCACCTTCTCCGACGAGATCCTCGTCTACCTGCGCGATCCGCTGCCGGTGGGCGACGAGCGCCCGGTGGCGCCGTTCGTGCTGCGGCTGCGCCGTACCGACCGGCTCCGGTTAAGCGAACTGGAGGGCGAGGAGCTCGTCCTCGTACCCGATCCGGATCCGACCCCCGCGGCCGAACTCTGCGAGGTGCGGTCCGGCGGGGCGCTCGCCGAGGTGCTGCGCGGCGTGCGCCCGGTCTTCGGCGACTCCGCCGCGGCCAAGACCGCGCTGACCGAGCTCCTCGGCCCCGAGCACCCGCTGCCCGGCGGGCTGCGGGCGATACTCGCCCCGCTGCGCGGCCGGCGCCGGGTGATCGGCGCGGCCGTCTTCCTGCGCCGCCCCGAGCGAGCCGGTTTCGAGCCGAACGACCTGCTCGTCGCGGCGCAGCTGGCCACGCACACCGCGCTCGGCATCGACAAGGCCGTGCTGTACGGCCGTGAGGCGTACATCGCGGACGAGCTCCAGCGGACGATGCTCCCGGACTCCCTCCCGCAGCCGACGGGCGTGCGGCTCGCCTCGCGCTACCTCCCGGCCGCCGAGACGGCCCGGGTCGGCGGCGACTGGTACGACGCGATCCCGCTGCCCGGCAGCAGGGTCGCCCTGGTCGTCGGCGACGTCATGGGCCACTCCATGACCTCGGCGGCGATCATGGGCCAGCTGCGCACCACCGCGCAGACCCTGGCCGGGCTCGACCTGCCGCCACAGGAGGTCCTGCACCACCTGGACGAGCAGGCGCAGCGGCTCGGCGAGAACCGGATGGCCACCTGCATGTACGCGGTGTACGACCCGGTCTCGCACCGGATCACCGTGGCCAACGCCGGCCATCCGCCGCCGATACTGCTCCACCTCGGCGGGCGTGCCGAGGTGCTGCGGGTGCCGCCCGGCGCCCCGATCGGGGTCGGCGGCGTCGACTTCGAGGCGGTCGAGCTGGACGCCCCGGCGGGCGCGACGCTGCTGCTGTACACGGACGGTCTGGTGGAGTCCCGGCTGCGGGACGTCTGGACCGGGATCGAGCAGCTGCGGGAGCGCCTCGCGGCGACCGCGCAGCTGACCGGGCCGGACCATTCCCCGCCCCTTGAGGCGCTCTGCGACGACGTCCTGGACATGCTGGGTCCGGGCGACCGGGACGACGACATCGCGCTGCTCGCGGCCCGGTTCGAGGGGATCGCGCCGAGCGACGTCGCGTACTGGTTCCTGGAGCCGGAGGACGCGGCTCCGGGGCGGGCGAGGCGCCTCGCCCGGCGGGCGCTCGCCCGCTGGGACCTGGAGGAGCTGACGGACTCGGTCGAGCTGCTCATCAGCGAGGTCGTGACGAACGCCGTGCGGTACGCGGAGCGGCCGGTGACCCTGCGGCTGCTCAAGACGGACGTGCTGCGCTGCGAGGTCGGCGACGACTCGCCGCAGCTGCCCCGGCAGCGGCGGGCGCGGGACACGGACGAGGGCGGGCGCGGCCTGTTCCTGGTGAACCGGCTGGCCAGGCGGTGGGGGGCGACCCGGCTCTCGGGCGGCAAGGTCGTCTGGTTCGAACTGGCCACGCGCGGCTGATTCGGAGAGAGACACGACGATGGCCGGACCCCGGTAAGGGTCCGGCCATCACTCTCTTACGGCCTCACGGCCTCACGGTCACCGCTGAGGGCGGCCGGTGTTGGTGTCACCGGTCTGCCCCTCGTCCGGGTCCGGGTTCGGCGGCTGAGCCGTCGTCGGGTCGGTGGTCGGCGGCTCGGTCGTCGGCGGCGCCGGCGAGGTCGGCTCGTCGGTCGGCTCCGTCGGGTCCTCCGTGGGAGGCTGCGGTGGCGTCGTGGTGGTGGGCTCGCGGGTCGGCTCCGGCGGCGTGGTGGCCGTCGAGGTCGGCGGAGGCGTCGGGTCCGGGGACTCGGTGGTCGGCTCGTCGGTCGGCTCGTCGGTCGGCTCGCCGGTGGTCGGGGTGGGATCCGGGTTCTGGTCGTACGAGCCCGAGCCGTCGGTCTCCAGGTCGAAGCGGGCGTCGGAGCCGCCGTCGAGGGCGCTGGTGGTGTAGTCGCCCCAGATCTGGGCGGGCGTGCGGCCACCGTTGGCGCGGCCCTCGTTGATCGTGTTGGTCAGGGTCACCTGCTTGCCCTTGGCGTCCTCGCCGAAGAGGCCGACGGCGGTGACGAGTTCGGGCGTGTAGCCCACGAACCAGGCGGAACGATTGTTCTCGGAGGTGCCGGTCTTGCCTGCGGCGTCGTAGTCGCCGGCGGCGCGGAAGCCGGAACCGCTCTGCACGACGCCCTGCAGGGCCTTGGTGGTGGTGTCGGCGGCCTCGCGGCTGATGACCTGGCTGCCGATCGCGTCCACGGCCTGGACCTTGCGGTCCTTGTGCGAGGCGGCCTTCACGAGGGTCGGGGTGACCTTCTTGCCGTGGTTGTCGAGCGTGGCGTACACACCGGCCATGTCCATGGTCGAGGCGCCCATGGTGCCGAGGGACATGGCAGGGCTGAGACCGAAGTCCGGGCCGTCCTTCATGCCGAGGTCGAGGGCGGTCTTCTTGGTCTCGGCCTCGCCGACGTCGACGATCATCTGGGCGAAGACCGAGTTGATGGACTTGTTGGTGGCCTTCTGGACGGTGACGGGGCCGTGGTTGCGGTCGTCCTCGTTCTCCGGCGCGAAGGGGATGTCACTGCCGACGACCGGACGCTTGCTGGTGCCGTCATAGATCGTGCCGAGTCCTATGTCCCACCCGCCCTGCGTCTCCGCCTCGGTCTCGACGGCCGTGGCGAGGACGATCGGCTTGAAGGTCGAGGCGGGCTGGTAGTCGCGACGGGTCGCGTTGGACATCCAGTGCTCGGTGGCGCCGACGCCGCCGTACATGGCGACGACCGCGCCCGTCTTCGGGTCGACGGAGGTGGCGCCGGCCTGGACGGTGGCGTCCTTCTTGTCGCCCTTGCGGTCGAGCTTGGCCTCCAGCTGCCGGTCGACCGCCTTGACGAGGTCCTTCTGCTTCTTCTCGTCGATGTTGAGGGTGATCGTCCAGCCGCCGGCCTTGATGTCCTCCTCGCTGACGCCCTGGCGCATCAGCTCCTGGTTGGCGGCCTCGACGATGTAGCCGGTCTGGCCCTCCATGCCGGGGGCGGGCTTGGGCTTCTGCGGCACGGGGAACTTCAGGCCGGCGCGCTCGGTGGACGAGAGCCAGCCCTCGCCGACCATGTTGTCGAGGACGTAGTTCCAGCGCTCCTCGACGAGCTTGCGGCCGGTGGCGCTCGCGGAGGTCCAGTCGTACTGGTTGGGCGCCTGGAGCAGCGAGGCGAGGTAGGCGCCCTGGGCGGTGGTGAGCTCGGTGGCGTCGACGCCGTAGTACGAGCGGGCGGCGGCCTGGATGCCGTAGGCGCTGCGCCCGTAGTAGCTCGTGTTCATGTACCCGGCGAGGATCTCGCTCTTGCTCGCCTCCTGGTCCACCTTGATGGCGATGACCATTTCCTTGAGCTTGCGGGTCGCCGTCTGGTCCTGGCTCAGGTAGAAGTTCTTGACGTACTGCTGGGTGATGGTCGAGCCACCCTGCTTGCCCTGGCCGGTGAGGGTCGACCAGGCGGCGCGCGTGGTGCCCTTGATGTCGACGCCGTTGTCCTTGTAGAAGCTCTTGTTCTCGGCGGCGACGAAGGCCTTCTGGACCTTCTCGGGGATCTTCTCCAGGCCGACGATCTCGCGGTTGATCTTGCCGGTGCGGGCGAGGATCTTGCCGTTGGCGTACTTGTAGATGTTGCTCTGCATGGTCGCCTCGGCGTTGGCCGTCGGCACGGGGACCATGATGTAGACGACGTACAAGGCGCCCATGGCGAGCAGGCAGAACACGAAGAAGGTGCCCAGGAGCTTCTTCCAGGAGAAGAAGCGGCGTATGCCGCGTTTCTTCGCCTTGCTCTTGTCCGGTCGGCCCATGGGTCCTGTCGCTCCACTCGTCGTGTGTCTCGGCGCCTCGGCTGTCTCGCGTCCCCGTCGAATCAGCTCAGCAAGCTAACACCGACGATGCAGACAAACAGCAACCGATCACGCCTTTTCCGGACGTGAGAATCAGCACCCACCCCCAGAGGAACCGACGCTCGATCGGGCCCGATGGTTGCGCGCCCGCAGCAACGAACTCGGGCGGCGACATGCGCCCCACACCCGTTCCGGCCACTATGCACCGTGCGTATACACACCATGTACAGTGACCCGCATGTCCATCGGTCACACCCTTCTGGGGCTCCTGGAATCCGGACCGCGCCACGGCTACGACCTCAAGCGCGCGTTCGACGAACGATTCGGTCACGACCGGCCCCTGCACTACGGCCAGGTCTACTCGACCATGTCCCGGCTCCTGAAGAACGGCCTCGTCGTCGTCGACGGCATCGAGGCGGGCGGCGGGCCCGAGCGGAAGCGTTACGCGATCACCGAGGCCGGCATCACCGATGTCGCCGCCTGGCTCGCCACCCCGGAGAAGCCGGAGCCGTACCTCCAGTCCACGCTCTACACGAAGGTCGTCCTGGCGCTGCTCACCGGCCGCGGGGCCGCCGAGCTCCTGGACACCCAGCGCGCCGAGCACCTGCGGCTGATGCGCGAGCTCACCCGGCGCAAGAGGGACGGCGACTTCGCCGACCAGCTCATCTGCGACCACGCCCTCTTCCACCTGGAAGCGGACCTGCGCTGGCTGGAACTGACCGCAGCCCGCCTCGACAGGCTCGCCGAGGAGGTCCGCCGATGAACTCCGTACCGCTGCTCAGGGCCACCGGCCTCGACAAGGCCTACGGCCCCACCCCGGCGCTCGCGGGCGCCGACTTCGCCCTCCGGGCCGGCGAGGTCGTCGCCGTCATGGGCCCCTCCGGCTCCGGCAAGTCCACGCTGCTCCACTGCCTGGCCGGAATCGTGCGCCCCGACGCGGGCACGATCACCTACGACGGGCGCGATCTCACCGCGCTCTCCGACACGGCGCGCAGCTCCCTGCGCCGTACCGACTTCGGCTTCGTCTTCCAGTTCGGCCAGCTCGTCCCCGAGCTGACCTGCGTCGAGAACGTCGCCCTCCCGCTCCGCCTGAACGGCGAGCGCCGGAAGGCCGCCGAGGCCAGGGCCGCCGAGTGGCTCGCCCGTCTGGAGGTCGACACCGTCGGGCACAAGCGCCCCGGCGAGATATCCGGCGGCCAGGGCCAGCGCGTCGCCGTCGCCCGCGCCCTCGTCACCGCCCCGCGCGTGATCTTCGCGGACGAGCCGACCGGCGCCCTCGACTCCCTCAACGGCGAGCGGGTCATGCGACTGCTCACCGACGCCTCCCGGGACACCGGCGCCGCCGTCGTCCTCGTCACCCACGAGGCCCGCGTCGCCGCCTACTCCGACCGGGAGATCGTCGTACGGGACGGCTCCGTACGGGACTCGGAGTGGGCCGCATGAGCCTCGCCACCTGGGCCCGCGACCTGGCGCTCGGCGCCCGGTTCGCGGTCACCGGCGGCCGCCCCGGCCTCCTCCGCACCCTGCTGACCGCCACCGGCGTCGGCTTCGGCGTGGCCCTGCTGCTCATCGCCGTCTCGCTGCCCAACATGATGTTCCAGCGGGAGGTACGGGAGTCCGAGCGCGCCGTCGACGGCAGCGAGCAGGTCACCTCCCCCCGGCCCGACTCCTTCCTCCACCTCGGCCAGACGACGGTCTACCGGGACGACGTCGTCACCGGTCAGCTGATCAGCCCCGAGGGCGACGCGACCCCGACCCCGCCGCCGGGCACCACGGCGCTCCCCGGGACCGGCGAGATGGTGGTCTCCCCCGCGCTCCGCGACCTGCTGGACTCCCCCGAGGGCGCCCTCCTCAAGGAGCGGATCCCCTACAAGGTCACCGGGACGATCGGCGAGGCCGGACTCATCGGCCCGGCCGAGCTGCGGTACGTCGCCCACGTCGACTTCCTCACCACCGACAACTTCGACGGGCGCGGCACGCGCTACGGCTGGTCGGTGCCCGGGGAACCGATGAACGCGTTCCTGATCCTCCTCGTCATCGTCGCCTGTGTCGTCCTGCTGCTGCCGGTGCTCGTCTTCATCGCCACCGCCGTCCGCTTCGGCGGCGAGCAGCGCGACCGGCGGCTCGCGGCGCTGCGGCTGGTCGGCGCGGACACGGCGATGACCCGCAGGATCGCGGCCGGCGAGTCCCTCGCGGGCGCGCTGCTCGGCCTGCTCATGGGCCTCGGACTCTTCGCGGTGGCCCGGCAGTTCGCCGGGGCGTTCACCATCTGGGACGTCAACGCCTTCCACTCCGACGTCGTGCCGATGCCCACGCTCGCCGTGATCGTGCTCGTCACGGTCCCGGTCTCCTCGGTCGTGGTCACGCTCGTCGCGCTGCGCGGGGTGGTCATCGAACCGCTCGGGGTCGTCCGCGTCTCCACGCCCCGGCGCCGCCGCGTGTGGTGGCGGCTGCTGCTCCTGGCGGCCGGCGCGGCGCTGCTCGTCCCGCTCATGGGACAGGTCGAGATGGCCCAGACGAGCGTCGACACCCTGGGGATCACGGCCGGCACCACGCTCGCCCTGATCGGTCTCACCACGCTCCTGCCGTGGCTCGTCGAGTCCTGCGTGAAGCACCTGCACGCCGGCCCGGTCGCCTGGCAACTGGCCGTCCGCAGGCTCCAGCTGAGCAGCGGGACCGCGGCCCGCGCGGTCAGCGGCATCGTCGTCGCCGCGACCGGGGCCATCGCCCTCCAGATGCTCTTCCAGGCCATGGAGCACGACTTCACGCAGCTCACGGGCGAGGACTCGTCCCGCGCCCAGATCGCGGTCGGCGCCGACGCCAGGACGGCCGACGAGGCCCGCGCGATCATCTCCCGCATCGAGGGGACCGAGGGCGTCACCGGGGCGGTCGGCATCATCCAGTCGAACGCGTGGCGGCCCGGACCCCTCAAGGACGGCGAGGAGTTCTCCCCGATGACCTCGCTCAGGGTCGGCGACTGCCCCTCCCTGAAGGAGTACGCCGCGCTGCCCTCCTGCAAGGACGGCGACGTGTTCGTCTTCCTCGCGCACGGCGCGCAGGGCGGCCCGGACGACAGCCGGGTCACCAGCACCGCACGGCCCGGCGCGATGGTCGCCCTGCGCGACCCGTATCCGCACCCGAGCGAGCCGAAGCGCCCGGCGGGCACGCCCGTGCCGCAGTGGCGCATCCCCGACTCGGCGCGGGTCGTGGACTCCCGCCCGGACCCGACCGGCATGTACGAGTACGGCATCCTCGCCACCCCTTCGGCGATCGACGCCGGTCTGCTCGACGAGCCCGACGCCCAGACCATGGTCCGGCTCGACCCGGCCGTGCCGGACGCCGCCGAGCACGTACGGAACACGGCGGCGGCCATCGACCCGACGTCCTGGGTCCGCACCCTGAAGGACACCCAGCGGGACGCCGCGTTCTCCAGCGTCCGCACCGGCATCCTGGTCGGCTCCACGCTGACGATGCTCCTGGTGGCGGCCTCGCTCCTGGTCGCGACCCTGGAGCAGCTCAGGGACCGCAAGCGGCTGCTCTCCTCGCTCGTCGCCTTCGGCACCCGGCGCTCGACCCTGAGCTGGTCGGTGCTGTGGCAGACGGCGGTCCCGATCGCCCTCGGCCTGCTCCTCTCCGTCGCCGGCGGGCTCGGCCTCGGGGTCGTCCTGCTGAAGCTGGGCGGCCAGCGGGTCCAGGACTGGTGGGCCTTCCTGCCCGTCGTCGGGATCGGACTCGGCCTCATCGCGGCCGTGACGCTCCTGAGCATGCCGGTCCTGTGGCGCCTGATGCGGGCGGACGGGCTGCGCACGGAGTAACCCGTCGAGCGGATGTACGCAGGGTGGGCGCGGGATCCTGGAGCCGGGGGGCTTCGGGAACCCGCGCCCGCCACCCGTTCGGGGATCGGGACCCGCGCCCACCCCCTCCTGTACAGGGGTCAGGAACCCGCGCTCATCACCCGTACAGGGGTCAGGAACCCGCGCTCATCACCCGTACGGGAAGCCCCTTCATCGCGCCGCGCAGCTCCTCCGCCAGCTCCTCGAACTCGGCGTGCCGGGCCGCGCCCGTCCGCATCGCGAGGGCGATCCGCCGCGAGGGCGCCGGTTCCGTGAACAGCCCCGTCCACAGGGCGCTGTTGCGGGCGGTCTCGACGGTCACGGCGGTGCGGGGCAGCAGGGTCACCCCGAGGCCCCCGGCGACCAGCTGGACCAGGGTGGAGAGCCCGGCGGCGGTGGTGGTGACCTCGGCGCCGTCCGTGCGGCCGGCCTCGCGGCAGATGTCGAGGGCCTGGTCGCGCAGGCAGTGCCCCTCGTCGAGGAGCAGCAGCCGGAGCTCCTTGAGGGCCTCGCGCGGGATGTCGTCCCGCCCGGCCAGCGGGTGCCCCTGCGGGGTGACCAGGACGAAGTCCTCGTCGAAGAGCGGCAGTTCGGTGACGCCGGGCACCCCGAGCGGCACGGCGAGCAGCAGCAGGTCGAGCCGCCCGGCCGCGAGCCCCTCCAGGAGGGAGGAGGTCTGCTCCTCGTGGACCTGGAGGTCGAGGTCCGGGTAGCGCCGGTGGACGAGCCGCAGGACGGTGGGCAGCAGATAGGGGGCGACGGTCGGGATCACCCCGAGCCGCAGCACCCCGGTGAACGGCGCCTGGGCGGCCTCCGCCTCCTCCATCAGCTCGGCGACCGCGTCGAGGACGGCCCGCGCGCGCACCGCGAGCCGCTCCCCCGCGGGCGAGAGCAGCACCTTCCGCGTCGTACGCTCGAGGAGCTGGACACCGAGTGCCTCTTCGAGAGCCGAAACCGCGCCCGAGAGCGCGGGCTGGCTCATGCCGATGGCCGCCGCCGCATCGCGGAAGTGCAGATGCTCGGCGACCGCCGCAAACGCTCTGAGCTGGGAAAGGCTCGGCTGCTTGCCTCGGTGCGGGGTGTACGGGGGGCTGTACGGGGACGCCACTGATAACCACCTTCGATCAACACGACCCACTCTAGCTATTTCACTGATCAATGCACTCCGTGCCATGCTGTGAACACGTCCAACCCCCACGGAAGACCTCAAAAGGGACCCTTCCCGTTTCGCAAGGAGAGCGCGTGCTCACTGTCGGTGACAAGTTCCCCACCTACGACCTGACCGCCTGCGTGTCGCTGGAGAGCGGCAAGGAGTTCGAGCAGATCGACCACAAGGCCTACGAGGGCAAGTGGCGCGTGGTGTTCTTCTGGCCGAAGGACTTCACCTTCGTCTGCCCGACCGAGATCGCCGCGTTCGGCAAGCTGAACGACGAGTTCGCGGACCGCGACGCCCAGATCCTCGGCGTCTCCGGCGACTCCGAGTTCGTGCACCACGCCTGGCGCAAGGACCACGCCGACCTGCGTGACCTGCCCTTCCCGATGCTCGCCGACTCGAAGCACGAGCTCATGAGCGACTGCGGCGTCCGGGGCGAGGACGGCTTCGCCCAGCGCGCCGTCTTCATCGTGGACCCGAACAACGAGATCCAGTTCACCATGGTGACCGCCGGCTCCGTCGGCCGTAACCCCAAGGAGGTCCTGCGGGTGCTCGACGCCCTGCAGACCGACGAGCTGTGCCCGTGCAACTGGAACAAGGGCGAGGGCACCCTCGACGCCGCCGCCCTCCTCTCGGGCGAGTAAGGGCGATCTGAGATGGCTCTCGACGAACTCAAGGCCGCCATACCGGACTTCGCCAAGGACCTGAAGCTGAACCTCGGTTCGGTCATCGGCAACAGCGAGCTCCCGCAGCAGCAGCTCTGGGGCACCGTGCTCGCCTGCGCGATCGCCTCGCGCTCGCCGAAGGTCCTCAAGGAGCTGGAGCCCGAGGCCCAGGCCAACCTGAAGCCCGAGGCGTACCAGGCGGCCAAGTCCGCCGCCGCGATCATGGCGATGAACAACGTCTTCTACCGGACCCGGCACCTGCTGTCGGATCCCGAGTACGGGACGATGCGCGCCGGCCTGCGGATGAACGTCATCGGCAAGCCGGGCGTCGAGAAGGTCGACTTCGAGCTGTGGTCGCTGGCCGTCTCCGCGATCAACGGCTGCGGCCAGTGCCTGGACTCGCACGAGCAGGTCCTGCGCGAGGCCGGTGTCGACCGCGAGACGATCCAGGAGGCCGTGAAGATCGCCGCGGTGATCCAGGCGGTCGGCGTCACGCTGGACGCGGAAGCGGTCCTCGCCGAGTAGGGCGTGACCGTCGCACGAACCGTCGTACGAGAAGGGCCCCGGGGCACGAAGCCCCGGGGCCCTTCCTCGTACCCGCACCGGTCGTCCCCGGACGGGTCACTTCTTGAGCGCCGCCATGAGGGCGAGCATGTCCTGGGCCAGCGGGACCTCGACCCCGGAGAGGTCGACCCGCTTGGTCTGGCGGGTCGGTTCGTCCGTGTCCTCGTTCCAGCCGGACGTCTCGTTGAAGCTGATCGAGATCTCCACCTGGCCGTCGAGCACCCGGAGCTCCGCCCCCATGTTCTCGTAGACGCTCAGGTAGGCCTTCTCCCCCAGCCCCTCGTACGGCTCGACCTCGCCGTAGCGCCGCGCCAGCGCGTCGAACTCGGGCCCCGGGTCGGTCACCAGATGGCGGGTGTACGTGACGTCCCCGCTGTAGCCGGTCTCGGGGGGCCCGAACATCAGCGAGCACTGCGCTATCTCCAGCACCGAAGGCTCGGCCCCCTCCGCGCCGCCGACCGACCCGCTGTCGACGCCGGAGTCCGATCCGCCCTGGGAGCTGCTGTCCCATCCGCTGTCGGTCGACCGCTTCCCCAGGACTCCGACGAGCCCCTTGAGCTCCGCCGCCTCGCAGAGGCTCGTCGTGCTCTTGTACCCACGCATGTCCAACCCGACATCCTGGCGCTTCTCGTACGCGTAGAGCCCGCCGGCCCACACCGCCGACGCCACGACCGCGCCGCCGAGCGCCCACAGCCAGGGGCGGCGGGCGCGGGGCGGGCCCGGCGGGCCGGGCGGCGGGGTCTCGGTGAGGACCTCGGAGGTGACGAAGCCGTCCCCGCCGTCCAGTTCCGGCTCGGATATCACGTGATCTTCTCCCCCTTGACGGCCACCGAGCCCGGTGCCGGGGTCGGGGCCACTTCGAACGCGGTCGCGCCGCGCGGTTCCGGTGTGCTGCGCAGGGCCTGTTCGGTGCTGTACGCGCGCAGGTAGCCGACCACCGTGTTGGAGACGGCCACCAGCGGGACGGCGACCACGGCGCCGCCGATGCCCGCGGTCAGACCGCCGGCCGCGACCGCGAGGACGACCGCCAGCGGGTGGACCCGGACCGCCCTGCCGAGGATGAAGGGCTGGAGCACGTGGCCCTCGATCTGCTGCACGGCGAGGACGACGACGAGCACCATGAGCGCGGTGAAGAGCCCGTTGGTGACGAGGGCGACGACGACCGCGAGGGCGCCGGAGATCACCGCGCCGACCAGCGGGATGAAGGCGAACAGGAAGATGAAGACGGCGAGCGGCACGGCCATCGGCACGTCGAGGAAGTACAGGCCGAGGCCGATGAAGACGGCGTCGATCAGGGCGACGAGCACCGTGCCGCGCACATAGGCGGTGAGGGTGCGCCAGGCGCGCGGCCCCGCGCCGGCGACGCCGGGCCGGGCCTGGGCGGGCACCAGCTTGAGCGTCCACTCCCAGACCTTCTTCCCGTCGTAGAGCAGGAAGAGCGTCGAGAACATGGCGAGCAGGATGCCGGTGAGCGCCTCGACGACGACCGTGACGCCCTGGAGTCCGACCTGGGTGATCTGCTCGGCGTTGGCGCCGACGGAGTCGCTGAGGTTCTTCGCGATGCCGTTGATCTGCTGCTCGGTCACGTGGAAGGGGCTGTTGAGCAGCGCGCGCTTGAGCTCCTCGATGCCGTCCTTGACCTGGTCGGACAGATTGTCGATGTTGTCCATGACCTGCCAGACCACGAACCAGCCGACGAGGCCCATCACGACGAAGCCGGAGACGGCGGTGACGGCGGTGGCGAGTCCGCGGGGCAGGCCCTTCCTGCGCAGCATGGCCACGGTGGGCTGGAGCAGGGCGGTGACGAGCAGCGCGGCGACGAAGGCGAGGACGACGAGCTGGACGGAGCTGATCACCTTCATCAGCACCCAGAGCGTGCCCGCGAAGACGAGGAGCCGCCAACTCGCCTCCGCCGCGACGCGCATGCCCCAGGGGATCGCGGCGACGGGGTCGGGGCGGGCGGCGACGGCGGGGGCGTACGAGGGCGGCGCGGGGACCGAGCGGCCCGCTCTGTCCTGGGCCTCCTCGGCCGTGACGGCCGGCGCGTCCGTCGATACGGGCGGGACGGCATCCGGCAGGCCGGGCGCCTCCGGCGCGGGGACGGTCACGTCCTCGTGCGGGGCACGCTCGGGGGCGGGCTCCCCGGCCTCAGGGCCGAGGCCGTGACCATGACCCCGGCCGGAATCGCGCCCCGGGCCGTTCGGGTACGGGGGCCCGAGCGGATCTTCTCGTTCCGCCTCGGCCCTGCGCTCGTCCAGGCGTTCGCCCATGCGGCTCAGGCTCTCGCCCAGCAGTCCCAGCCAACCCGGCAGTCTCGACATCGCTTCCTCTTCCCCCCGCTCGTCTTCCGGCCCACCCGCTCCCCCGGAAGCCCATGGGCCTTCGCAACCTACACGCAAGAGCCCCCCACCGTAGGACGGTGAGGGGCTCCCCGAAGTTGAGCGCGCCGGTACTAGTACCAGCGGTTGGCCTGCCAGAACGACCAGGCGCCACACGGGCTGCCGTAGCGGCTGTCCATGTAGTTGAGGCCCCACTTGATCTGGGTGGCGGGGTTGGTCTGCCAGTCGGCACCGGCCGAGGACATCTTGCTGCCCGGCAGCGCCTGCACGAGACCGTAGGCACCCGAAGACGGGTTGACCGCGCGGTAGTTCCAGGTGGACTCGTGGTTCACGATGTTGCTGAAGCACTGGAACTGCGAGGCCGGGATCATCTGGCGGGCCATCGCCTTGACCTCGGCGACGGAGTACGAGCCCTGGGCGGAGAAGCTGGAGGCGTCGCGTACCGCGGAACGGCTGGCGCGTTCGGCCTCTTCCTTCTCGCGCTCCTTGCGCTCCTCCTCGGCCTTGGCCTCGGCGGCGGCCTTGTCGGCTGCCTCCTTCTTGGCCTCGGCGTCCTTGGCGGCACGGAGCCGGGCGTTCTCCTCCGCGGTCTTCTTCGCGGTGGCGTCGGCGGCCGCGGCCTGGACGTCGGCCTGCTCCGAGAGCGAGGAGACCTGGACCTGCGCCTGCTCGCCCGCGGGGATGTCCGCAAGCAGCGTGGTGTCGGCCGCGGTGGCCTCGAAGTTGTCATCCGAAGCCTGCGCGACGTTGCCCGAGGCAACGCCGACGACGGCGCCGACGGTGGTGACCGCAGTGGCCGAAGCCACCGCGAATCCCCGGACCGAGATCCGGCTCACACGGTTTCCTTCCAGCATCGCTCGCACAGGTGACCACGCGGGCGAAATCGTGCCCCTGGCGCTGGTCTCCGACGTACTGGGTCACTGAAGACACGGGCCCGTGGTGCTGTGGGCGGCATACGGCTGACGGCTGTTGAGTTGTACGTGGTTGCGCACCTCTGAAGGTGCACGTGTGCCGTATGCGGGGCCTGACGGAAGCAAGACTTTGCCGGACGGCGACACCGCAAGGCAATTCCGTCCTGCGTGTGAAAGGTCACACCTCGGTGGACGCAGGTGTTTTGGGAGATACAGCGGACACAGGGGCGCCGCCCGGCTAAGCTCCTGCGCTTTGCCGGGCGGCGCCAACTTCCGTACGCGTACGAACGCGTACCAATCGGGTCAGATCTGACCGTCCTCCAGCATCTCGGTCACGAGCGCGGCGATCGGCGAGCGCTCGGAGCGGTTGAGCGTGACGTGGGCGAACAGCGGATGCCCCTTCAGTTTCTCGACCACGGCGACGACTCCGTCGTACCGGCCCACCCGGAGGTTGTCGCGCTGGGCGACGTCATGGGTCAGGACGACCCGCGAATTCGCCCCGATCCGGGACAGAACGGTCAACAGGACGTTCCGCTCCAGGGACTGGGCCTCGTCCACGATGACGAAGGCGTCGTGGAGGGAGCGGCCCCGGATGTGGGTGAGCGGCAGGACCTCCAGCATTCCGCGCCCGAGCACCTCCTCGATGACCTCGCGGCTCGCGACCGAGGACAGCGTGTCGAAGACCGCCTGAGCCCAGGGGCTCATCTTCTCCGCCTCGCTGCCCGGCAGGTAGCCGAGCTCCTGGCCGCCGACCGCGTACAGCGGACGGAAGACCATCACCTTCTGGTGCTGACGGCGCTCCAGGACCGCCTCCAGGCCCGCGCAGAGCGCGAGCGCGGACTTGCCGGTGCCGGCCCGGCCGCCCATCGAGATGATGCCGACGTCCGGGTCGAGGAGCAGATCGAGCGCGATCCGCTGCTCGGCGCTGCGGCCGTGGAGCCCGAAGGCCTCCCGGTCGCCGCGGACCAGCCGGACGTTCCCCTCGGGGGTGACCCGGCCGAGCGCCTTGCCGCGCTCGGACTGGAGCACCAGACCCGTGTGGACCGGGAGCTCGGCGGCCTCCGGGACGTACAGCGTGCTCTGCTCGAAGAGCAGGTCCACCTGCTCGCCGGAGAGGGCGAGCTCGGACATCCCGGTCCAGCCGTTGGCGTCCGTGATGGCGAGCTCGGCGCGGTACTCCTCGGCGAGGAGACCGACCGAGGAGGCCTTGATGCGCAGCGGCAGGTCCTTGGAGACGACCGTGACGTCGTACCCCTCCGCCTGGAGGTTGCGCGCGACCGCGAGGATCCGTGAGTCGTTGTCCCCCAACCTGTAGCCGGCGGGCAGGATGCCGGGGTCGGAATGGTTGAGTTCGACACGCAGGGTGCCGCCCAGCTCCCCGACGGGGAGAGGGGCGTCGAGGCGTCCGAACCTGACCCGGAAGTCGTCCAGCAGGCGCAGGGCCTGCCGGGCGAAGTACCCGAGCTCGGGGTGGTGCCGCTTGGCCTCCAACTCGGTGACCACGACGATCGGGAGCACCACTTCGTGCTCGTCGAACCGGGACACGGCGTTGGGGTCGGCCAGCAGGACGCTGGTGTCGAGAACATAGGTGCGCCGGTCGTTAAGGCGGCGCTTCGTGCTGGTCACCACGGAAGGACAGACCCCCTCTGAAGACCCCTGTGAGGTCGGGGCGCGACGGAACCGGTGTCGCTACGGAATGGGACCGGGCTCAGGCCGCGATGCACGGGCCGAACCACGGCCCTCCGCTTCTCCCGTACGTGTCCCGCACGGTCGTCCTGGTGCAAGGGGCCTCCCGGGTGGCGGTCTCCGTGCCGCTCACTTCACCAGGGATATGCCCTAGAACCAGCCGTGCCATGCCATGGCATATGACGACGTGTTCGTGAACACGAGGTGATCGATTCCGAGAGGATGTGTCCTACGTTTGACAGAGGGGTTCGGGTGCCCCGGTTCAGGTGCCGTAGCGCCGGTGCCGGGCCGCGTAGTCGCGCAGCGCCCGCAGGAAGTCGACCTTGCGGAAGGCCGGCCAGTGGACCTCGCAGAAGTAGTACTCGGAATGGGCGCTCTGCCACAGCATGAAGCCGGACAGCCGCTGCTCGCCGCTCGTACGGATCACGAGGTCCGGGTCGGGCTGGCCGCGCGTGTACAGGTGCTCCGAGATGTGCTCGACGTCGACGATCTCGGCGAGCTCCTCGAAGCTCGTCCCCCGCTCCGCGTGTTCCAGGAGCAGCGAGCGGACCGCGTCCGCGATCTCCTGCCGGCCGCCGTACCCCACCGCCACGTTCACCAGTATCCCGGCGTTGGCGTGGGTGGCCTGCTCGGCCTCCTTCAGCACCGACTGGGTACGGGCGGGCAGCAGGTCCATCGTGCCGACGTGGTTGACCCGCCAGCGGCCGTCGGCGGCGAGCGCGCGCACGGCGTTCTCGATGATGCCGAGCAGCGGGATCAGCTGCTCCTCGGGCCGGTTCAGGTTGTCCGTGGACAGCATCCAGAGCGTGACGACCTCGACGTCGGTCTCGGCGCACCAGCCGAGCAGCTCCTGGATCTTGTCCGCGCCCGCCTTGTGCCCCTGCTCGGGGGTCCCGCCGGACGCCTTGGCCCAGCGCCGGTTCCCGTCGAGGATGACCCCGATGTGCTTGGGCACCTGGTCATGGTCGAGGCGGCCTTCCACCCGGCGTGCGTAGAGCCCGTACACCAGGTCGCGCAGGTTCACCGTTCTTTACCTCTCCATGCAGCGGCGGTCCGCCCGGCAGCGGCGGTCCGCAAGCCGCCACACTACTGCGCACGGGCGACAGGCTCCCAGCCCGGGACTGTCACAAGTCCGTGATAAGCAGAGATACGTGACTGATTCCCCCCTGTACCGCGCCTCCGCGGACCGCTACGACACCATGGAGTACCGTCGCACGGGCCGCAGCGGCCTCAAGCTCCCGGCGGTCTCCCTCGGCCTCTGGCACAACTTCGGCGACGACCGCGCCCTCGACACGCAGCGCGCGATCCTGCGCCGCGCCTTCGACCTCGGCGTCACCCACTTCGACCTGGCGAACAACTACGGGCCGCCGCCCGGCTCCGCCGAGCTGAACTTCGGCAAGCTCTTCGCCCAGGACTTCGCGCCCTACCGCGACGAGCTGATCATCTCGACCAAGGCCGGCTACGAGATGCACCCCGGCCCGTACGGCGAGTGGGGCTCCCGCAAGTACCTGCTGTCCTCGCTCGACGCCTCCCTGAAGCGGATGGGCCTCGACTACGTCGACATCTTCTACTCGCACCGCTTCGACCCGCACACCCCGCTGGAGGAGACGATGGGGGCCCTGGCCTCCGCCGTGCAGCAGGGCAAGGCGCTGTACGTCGGCGTCTCCTCGTACAACAGCGAGCAGACCGCCGAGGCCGCCGGGATCCTCAAGGAGATGGGCGTCCCCGCCCTCATCCACCAGCCCTCCTACTCGATGATCAACCGCTGGACCGAGGAGGACGGCCTCCTCGACACGCTGGAGGCGGCCGGCATGGGCTGCATCTCCTTCGTGCCGCTGGCGCAGGGCCTGCTCACCAACAAGTACCTGAAGGGCATCCCGGAGGGCTCGCGGGCCACCCAGGGCAAGTCCCTCGACCCGAACCTGCTCTCGGACGAGGTGCTGCGGCGCCTGCGCGGTCTCGCGGAGATCGCGGAGCGGCGCGGGCAGTCGCTGGCGCAGCTGGCGCTGTCGTGGGTGCTGCGCGACGAGCGGATGACCTCGGCGCTGATCGGCGCGTCCAGCGTCGCCCAGCTGGAGGAGAACGTGGCCGCGCTCGCGGCCTCGCCGCTGACCGCCGAGGAGCTCAAGGAGATCGACTCGTTCGCGGTCGACACCGACGGCACGAACATCTGGGCCGGCCGGGGCTGACACCCCGCGAGGGAAGAAAAAACGGGCCGGTCCGTGGGGGGGATACGGACCGGCCCGAGGGGGGGTTTCCACCATAACCCTTCGATAGTCGTCCTGCGCGCCACGTGCACGGAACTCACCGCCCGGGATTCGCCGGATCCCGGGCGGGACAAGGGCTGTGGGGCCCTGTGGCGGGTTTGCGCCCCGGCGTGGCGGCGGAGTTCCGTCCCTCCCAAGGGGGACCGGCCGGCAGAGGCGCGGCGTTGACGGGAAGGCCCGTCACGGGAGCGCGGTGAACGCGCCGAGCAGGAGCCCCAGCAAGGCTCCCACCAGCATGAACGGGCCGAAGGGGATCGCCGAGGAGCGGCCCGCGCGGCGCAGCAGGACGAGCCCGAGGCCGTATACGGCCCCGAGGAGGAAGCCGGCGAAGGCTCCGGCGAACAGGACGCCCCAGCCGTACCAGCCGAGGGCGGCGCCCAGCGGAAGCGCCAGTTTGACGTCGCCGAAGCCGAGACCGGCCGGGTTGATCAGGAAGAGCACCAGATAGGCCCCGCCGAGGGCGAGCGCGCCGAGGACGGCGTGGAGCCAGGAGCCCGCGTCGTACGGCAGGAGTTCGGCGCCGCCGAGGAGCAGCGGGACGGTGGCGGCGAGCGGCAGCGTGAGCCCGTCCGGGAGCCGGTGGACGCGGGCGTCGACGCAGGCGAGGAGGACGGCGAAGGGCGCGGCGAGCAGCCAGACCGCCAGCTCGGGCCGGGGCCCGCCGGTGGCGGCGGCGAGCGCGGCGCAGGCGAGGGCGGTGAGGAGCGGCGCGGCGAGCGGGGCGGGGGTGGTCGCGCAGTCCTGCCGCCCGGGCCCGCCCAGCCAGCCGCGCGCGGGCCCGGCGAGCGGGTGCCCGGCGGGGCAGCGGTCCCGCCACGGCTCCTCGGCCGGGACGGCGAGCCGGTACGCGGCGCGCGGGACGAACAGCCCGGCGGCGAGCCCCCACAGGGCGGCGACGGCGATCAGCGTGACGTACACGGACCGACCCTAGGACGCGGTACGGCTACGGTCTGGCGCATGGGGAAATGGACGGACGGAACGGGGACGCTGACGGTGGCGGCCCGGGAGGTTCCGCTGGAGGTGGCGGCGTCGTACCGGGCGCGGCGGCGAGGGCTGCTCGGCCGGGACGGGATCGCGGGGGCGATGCTGATCACGCCGACGAACAGCGTGCACACCTTCGGCATGCGGTTCGCGATCGACGTGGCCTACCTGGACCGGGAGCTGCGGGTCCTGTCCGTGGTGACGATGCGGCCGGGGCGCCTCGGCATGGTCAGGCCGCGCGGCCGGCACGTCCTGGAGGCGGAGGCGGGCGCGATGGCCGGGTGGGGGCTGCGGCCGGGCGCCTCGGTGCAGGTGCAGGTCACGGCGGGCCCGAGCCGAGCAGGGTGAAGGCCCCGTAGGCGGCGGAGGCGAGCGCGAGTCCGGAGAGAACGGGCAGGGCGGTGCGCGTCCTGAGCCGCGCGAGGGCCACGGCGGGCGGCAGGAGCAGGCCGAACGCGGGCATCATCAGGCGCGGCCGGGAGCCGAAGTAGGCGGCGCCGACGAGGGAGACGAAGACGACGCCGATCGTGTAGACGAGCAGGGGCAGCGGCTGCTTCTGCCGTACGCAGAGGGCGACGAGCCAGCCGAGGAGCGCGAGCGCGGCGCACAGGCCGAGGGCGGCGGGCCAGGGCAGCCCGGCGATGAAGCGGGCGAGGGCGACACCGCCGTCGATGGAGTTGCCCCAGGCGGCCTGGACGTCGAAGTAGGCGGTGGGGCTCTGCTCGCGGACCCCGACGTAGGCGATGTACGCGAGCCAGCCCAGCGGCGCGAGCAGCACGCCCGCCACCGTCCGGAGGGGCAGCCTCCGATCCCGTACGAGGGTGACGAGGGCGGTGATCCCGAGGGCGGCGATCAGCGCCACGGCCGTGGGCCGGGTGAGCCCGGCGACGGCGCAGAGGGCGCCGGCCAGGATCCACCGCCCGCGCAGCACGGCGTAGAGGGACCAGGCGGCGAGAGCGGTGAAAAGCGTCTCGGTATACGCCATCGACTGCACGAACGCGGTCGGGTACACGCCCCAGAGGACCGCGAGCAGGATCCCGGTGCGTTCCCCCGCGACGTGGGCGCCGCATTTGTAGATGCCCACAGCGGCGGCGAGGCCGGCCGTCCAGGAGACGGCGAGCCCGGCGGTCGCCGCGTCGATCGGGAGGACGGCGGACAGGCCCCGCTCCAGGGCGGGGAGGAGGGGGAAGAAGGCCAGGTCGGAGTGGACGTCGCCGTTCGGCAGGGTGACCTCGTACCCGTATCCGTGCTCGGCGACGCGGACATACCAGACGGAGTCCCAGCGGCCCTTGAGGCGGTGCAGCCCGTCCTTGCCGGTAGCGGCGGCGGCGATCGCGAGGACGGCGAGGCCGATGAGGCGGGTGAGGGCGTAACCGCCGAGGGCGATGACGGCGGGACGGCTGAGGTGCGTGAGCCTGCGGGGACGGTCGGGCGGGGGCATGCGCCGATTATCCCGGGGCGGTCACCGCGCTCAGCCGAGGGGCCTTATCCGCACGAACTTCGCCGACAGGACGGGACCGAGCTGGTCGACGATGGCGTGACCGGGCTCCTGCGGGGAGGGCAGGTCGCCGAGGAACGAGGTCACGATGACCTCGTCGATGCCGATGACACCGCGACAGCACTGCTCCTCCAGGAAGTCGAGCGTGCGGCGCCAGTCGGCGGCGGCCGGGTCCTCGCCGAGGAAGGAGCGGACGGTGCCCTGGACGACGTCCCAGAAGAAGACGTGCGGCAGGACACCGCCCTGCGTGAAGACATGGGTCTCGTACACGCCCCGGAACTCGGGAATCCGGGTGACGAGATCACTGACCAGCTGGACACTCGGCGTCGACGTCATCAGCAGCCCTATTCGGAAAGGTCCCTGCGGTGTTCGGGTACTCCGCTCCAGAATGCTCCTGCTCGGCGCATACGTCCCGTCACTTTTGCACTTTCCTGACGACGACTTTCGTCGGGTTTTCCACAGGGGGTGCGAAGTGTCCCTCTTCCGTGGATCGTTGGGCGTATGTACGAGTTGGCGATCCTCGCGAGGGGCGGGGTACTCCTCACGGTCTGGGCGGTCGCGGCGGGCTGGTCCCGGGGCCGGCTGGCCGGCCGCCTGCGCCGGGACGGATGGCAGGGGATCTGCCGGGGCGCGTGGGCGGTCCCGGGCAAGGACGTGGACTGGCGGGTGCGGGCGACGGCCCTTCAGTTCCTGCGCCCGGAGCTGGTGTGCAGCCACGGGACGGCGGCGCGGCTGCACCGCATCGAACTGCTGGACGGGACCGTCGACCCCGGCTCCCTGGACTTCACGGCCCCGGCGTCGTCCCGCTCGACCCACGACGCCCGGAACCGGATACGGGTCCACGCCACGTCCTCCCTCACGGCCGGGGACCGGTCGGTACGGCGTGGGCTTCGCGTGACCACCCCGGCCCGGACGGTCGGCGACCTCATACGGAGCTGCGGCAGCCGCGAGGAGGCGGTCGTCGCGGCGGACTCGGCGCTGGCGCGGAGGGCCGTCGGGGGCGTACGGCGCGAGGCGCTCGTCCGGTACGAGGAGCTGGCCGCCGAACTGGCCGCACCGAGACCCGGCGGCCCCCGCGCCCGCGCCTGGCTGCCGCTGACCGAAGCGGCCTCGGGCTCCCCGGCGGAGTCGGTGGCCCGGCTCCGGATGCGGGACGCCGACCTCTTCCCGGAATCCCAGCCGCCGCTCCGGACGGCCGGGGGCCGGACCCTGCGCCCCGACTTCCTCTTCCGCGAGGCGGGCCTGGCGGTGGAGGTGGAGGGCTACGCCTTCCACGGCACACGCCGGGCCCACGAACGGGACATCGCCCGCTTCAACGCGCTCCAGTCCTGCCCGGAGGTCCGCCGGGTCCTGCGCTTCACGGCGAGGGGGGTCTTCGCGGCCCCGGACCGCATGACGGCGACGATCCGGACGGCCTTGGAGTCGCTCGCGCCCTAAGGCGCGGGGGCCGGCACCGGTGCCGTCGTCCGCGGGAAGGAGACCTCGACGCGCCGGTTCTTCTTGCGGCCTTCCTCGGTGGCGTTGTCGGCGATCGGATAGTCCTCGCTGTACCCCCGGACATCGAAGGCCGTCCCCGGGTCGAGCGCCCGCGCGAGCACCTGCTGCACGGCGACGGCCCGCTGCTTCGACAGCTTGAGCCCGTGCTCGTACGTCCCCAGGTTGTCGGTGAACCCGAACACCCGGACCCGACCGGAACCGAGCTTGTTGACCTCGGCGGCGATCGCGGCGATACGGGAGCTGGCGGCGGGGCTCAGCTTGGCGCTGTTCTTCGGGAACAGGACCTCGGCCTGAAGCGCGAAGGTCACGTCCACATTGGTGTCCTGCCGCCGCTCCGCACCGCCCTCCTCCTCGACGATCTGCTTGATGTCGAGCACCTTGGCGGGCGCGAGGGTGGCCCCGTCGGGAAGCATGAGGCCGGGCGCGTTGGCATCGATGGCGGGTGGCGGGGAAGCGCTGCCGGCGGACCCGGGCGGATCGTCGGCGTGCGCGGTGGGCACGGTCAGCGGCCACATGGCCACGGAGACGAGGGCCAGGGCGGCCAGGCGGCGGTTCGTCGTCGTCATGGCGTCGCCTCAGGAGAGTTTGAGGGTGGCGGGTTCGAAGGTGGGGAGCTGGAAGGAGACTTCGGGGGTGGAGGCGGGGGGTGCGGGGAATTGCATGAAGACCTCGGCGGTCTCCCCTGCCGAGAAGATATCGAGCGCCGTGGTGGTCAGCGGTCGTCCGTCCGTGTCCCGCAGAACGTAGTACCTCTTCTTGCCGGCAGAATCTATGAGCGTTGCACCACCCAGAGAGTTGCCGTGCTTCACGACCTCGTTCTCGTCGCCCCTCATCTGAGAAGGAAGCGCAACAGCAGAATCCGAGGTGTTCTTCAACTGGCCCTTGATCGTCAGGAATCCACCCGCGTCACGTTGCGCAGAATTGATCGAAAGTTCCAAACCCTTCTGCCCCTTGAGGACAGCCAGCGTCTCGGTCGGCACCTCCGCGCTCGGCTTCCCTTGCTCCGCTTGCGTCGTCTGGGCGGCAGTGGTGGTCGCGGCTGGCTTGTCCGCCTTCGGCTTCTCCTCGGCCCCGCAGCCTGCTACGAGGAGAGCCACCGCCGCAGCTGCGAGGGAAGCCAATCCCCTGCGTGCGTACAGAACGTTCATGAAGCGCCCTTCCTTTACTCGTCGTCGCAGGTCATTCGGACAGTCGGACCGTGAAGAGATCGACGGCTCCCGGCAGGGTCGGCTTCTCCGGGTCGATCTCCCAAGCAACCCCGTCGCACACGAGCCCAACGATCGGACTCTCTTCCTCCTCTTCACCCTCGCCGGGTGGCGTCGGCGTGGAGGTGGGCGGCTCCGAGGCGGGCTCCGGCTTGAACTCGCAGAGTGGTTCTATAACTGCTGAAGCAGAGGCCGTTGCAGGATGCGACTCCGTGCCGTTCGTACGCACCGTCACACGGAAACCTCCTGAGCCGAGGGGCACACAGGCGTCTCCGGAGAATGCGGCACCGTTCAGGGCCGCGAACTCCGCCGCCTGATCACACGCAGCATCACTGTCGTAGTCCAGTCCGTCGAGGAACCCACCCCACTGCCCGGGGTCGCGGATCACCTCGACCCAACCCTCCCGTAGCTGCTCCCGAGCATCTTGAGCAGCCGCTAGGGCTGCCGCATCGGCCGCAGTCTGGGCACCGTTCCGAGTGAATGCTGCCTGGCCCACCGCGAAGTAGGCGAACGCAAGGAACAGCAGGCCTCCTACGACTGCGATATAGACAGGGAACGCCTGCCCCTCATCGCCTCGCCGCATGCACCCGGCTACTTCGTCAGGTCGGCAATCTTCTGCGTGATGGCGTTCTTGATCGAGCTGCCGATGTCCGTGCCGGTGATCGCCACGACGATCGCCACCACCACCACAATGATCCCCAAGTACTCCACCGCCGTCTGCCCGCGGTCCCTCGAAGACCTTGCCGTCCAGCTCCATGCCCGCACCTTGGCCTTGGTCATGGCCTTCAGCATCGCGTCGTTCATCGTGGTCCCCTCCGCGTTCAGACGCCTGCGCACCGGCGCGGTAGGCCGGTGGTCGTGTCGGCTCACCGGGCCCGTGGGCCCGTCTGTGGGCCCTGGTCATCGGGTTGGGGGGTCGGCGCAGACGCGGTCGCGGTAAGTCGCTGTGACCTGCCGGTTGTTCGGGTCCATCACTCCCACCCCTCTCACACCCAGTCCGCACTCTGTCACATGCGGTTGCGTCCGCGAAGCGGGATCGTCAATCTTCGGCAGGATTGAGACAGTCCCGCCTCGTCGCCGGCTCATTCGCCCGTGACCGAGCCGAAGTCGGTTCCCGTGCCCAGGAAGAGGCCCGCGCCGAGGAGGATCATCGTCGCCGGGACCATCAGGGTCGTGATGACCATGGTGGCCTTCGGGACAGCCTTGGCCGCCTTGCGGCGGGCGTTCTGGGCGTCGGTCCGTCGCATGTCGTTGGCGATCTGGATGAGGGTGTCGACGATCGGGGCGCCGAGCTCCTCCCCCTGCTGGAGCGCCGTCACGAACTGCGCCACCTGCTCCGAGTCGTTGCGGCGGCGCAGTTCGTCGAAGGCCTGGCGGCGGCTGACGCCCATGTCCATCTGGCGGAGGGTGATGCGGAGTTCGTCGGACCACGGGCCCGCGTACTGTTCCGCGACCCGCTCCAGGGCCTGCCGGAAGCCGAGGCCGGCGCTGACCACGACGGCGAGGACGTCGAGGAAGTCGGGCAGGGTGCGTTCGATCTGGTCCTTGCGGATGCGGACGGCCGACCAGATGCCGACCTCGGTCCAGAACGCGCCGAAGGCGAAGAGGAGGAGTGCGACCAGGACCGACCCCCTGGCCAGCATCAGTAGGCCGCCGAGGATGCCGAGGAATCCGTAGACCGCGCGCCTCGCCCCGTATCGGTCGATCGTCAGGCCGCCGGGGTTTCCCGCGAGGTCGATGCGGCGGCGTACGGCGCTGACCCGTTTCGGGCCCATGAGGCGCAGTACGGCGGGCGAGTACCGCATGCCGAGGCGGTCGACGGCGGAGTCGACCGCACCGGTACGGGTGGCGCCGACTTCCAGGGCGAGCTTGAGGTCGTCGGGGAGGCGGGCGTCTGCGCGGTAGAGGCGCAGGCCGTAGGCGATGCCGGTGATGGAGAGGCCCGCGAGGAGGGCGAGGAGGAGGTCCATGAAGCGCGGCGCCCTTCCCTATACGTCGATCTTCGAGAAGCGGCGGATGGCGGCGAAGCCGACCACGTACAGAGCGGTGGCGGCGATCACCGCGAACTGTCCGACGGTCGAGCTGGTCATGCGGTCGAGTGCGCCGGGTTGCATGTTGTCGATGAGCAGGAGGGAGCCGACGCCGATGACGGGGACGGAGTACGCGGTCATGCTCACCTGGGAGAGCTGGGTGCGGACCTCGCGCCGGGTCTCCTTCCGTTCCTCCAGGGTCTCGGTGAGGTTCCGGAGGGAGGAGACGACGGTGCCGCCCGCCCGGTTGGCGAGGACGAGCGTGGTGACGAGGACGACGAGCTCGCGGGAGGGGAGCCGTTCGGCGAGCTCGCCGAGGGCGTCGTCGAGGGAGGTGCCGACGGCCAACTGCTGGGCTACCTTCTCCAGTTCGTCGCCGGCCGGGGACTCCAGCTCGTCGGCGGCGAGGCTGAGCGCCATGCGCAGGGCGAGTCCGGCCTGCGTGGCGTTGGCCAGGATGCGGGAGAGTTCGGGGAGTTGGTTGATGAACTTCTCGATGCGCTTCTGGCGTTGCCAGTTGAGGTAGCCGAGGGCCACCCATACCCCGAGGAGTCCGCAGATCGGGCCGAAGAACGGGGAGAGCGCCGACTGCCCGACCGCCCACAGGACGGCCACCGTCACCGTGAGCGCCACCGTGAACTCGCCCGGTGTGACGTCGAGTCCGGTCGCCGCGATCCGCAGCTCCAGCTTCCGGCCGAGGGACGTCCGGCGCACGCGGCGGTCGATGCCCCGGAAGTGGCGCCGACGGCGGCCGGTCGTCTCGGGCTCGCCCGTCTCGTCGAGCCGGGCGACGAGCGCCGCGTGGCGGCGGGCCCCGCTCGCGTACACCTGGACGCCCGTGACGGCGAGGACGCAGCAGAGCAGCGCCACGCCGATCGTCAGCCAGAAGGGGTCGGTCAGCATGCCCTCGCTCCTAGTTCGCTTCGCGGGTGGCGAGCCCCGCGTCGGTCGCGGCCACGCCGAATGCCTGCGGGATGGGCTGGCCTGCCATGTAGAGGCGCTCGGCGACCCGCCGGGGCAGCGGGTGGTACGTGAACTGTCCGTACACCCGGCCGTCGGCGGCGACCGGCTGCGCCTGGAAGCGGCAGATCGTGGCGAGCAGGAAGCGCTCGCGCCCGTGGGAGGCGAGGACGGCGATCTCGGTGATCCGGCGCGTGCCGTCCGGGTGCCGGGTCAGCTGGACGAGGACGTCGACGGCGCTGTTGATCTGGTCGCGGAGCGCCTCGAAGGGCACTTTCACCTCGGACATCGAGGCGAGCGTCTGGAGCCGCATCAGGGCGTCCTCGGCCGAGTTGGCGTGGACGGTGGCGAGCGAGCCGTCGTGGCCGGTGGACATCGCCTGGAGCATGTCGAGGGTCTCGCCGCCGCGGACCTCACCGACGATGATCCGGTCGGGGCGCATGCGGAGGGAGTTGCGGACGAGGTCGCGGATGGAGATGGCTCCGCGGCCCTCGATGTTCGGCGGGCGGGCTTCGAGGCGGATGACGTGGGCCTGCTGGAGCTGGAGCTCCGCCGAGTCCTCGATGGTGATGATCCGCTCGCCCTCCGGGACGAGGCCGGAGAGGGCGTTGAGGAGGGTCGTCTTCCCGGTGCCGGTGGCGCCGGAGACGATCAGGTTGAACTTGGCCTGCACGAGCCCGGAGAGCAGGAGCAGCATCTGCTCGTCGAGCGAGCCGAGGCCGATCATCTCGTGGAGCGTGTACGCGCGGGGGAAGCGGCGGATGGTGAGCGTCGCCCCGGTGAGGGAGAGCGGCGGGATGATGACGTTGACGCGCTCGCCGGACGGGAGCCGGGCGTCGACCATGGGGTTCGACTCGTCGACGCGGCGGTTGACGGTCGAGACGATCCGCTCGATGGTCTGCATCAGCTGGTCGTGGGAGGCGAAGCGGAGCGGGAGCAGCTCGACGCGGCCGGCGCGCTCGATGAAAATCTGGTCAGGGCCGTTGACCATGATTTCGGTGATCGAGGCGTCTTCGAGGAGCGGTTCGAGGACGCCGAGCCCGAGGGCCTCGTCGACCACGCGGCGGATGAGCTGGCCCCGCTCGGCCGTGGAGAGGACCGGGCCCTCGCGGCTGATGATGTGGCCGAGGACGCGCTCCAGGCGGGCGCGCCGTTCGGCGGCCGCGAGCGCGGACATCTCGGTGAGGTCGATCTCCTCCAGGAGCTTGGCGCGGAAGGCGGCGACGAGGTGACCGTCCTCCCGGCCGGCTCCGGCGCCCTTGTCCTCGGGGGCGTTGATCCGGGCACGCAGGCTCATGGCCCCTCCTGGTCCTGTGGCTTGGGCATGGTGGCGGTCTTGACGATCGGGTCGAATTCCCAGAAGGGGAGGACGCTGGGGATCTCGACGCGGACGGTGATCACGGCCGCCTCGCCTCCCCCCTCGCAACCTCCGATCGCGGGGTCGACCCAGCTGCTCACGGCCGCGTGACCCGCCGTCTCGCAGTCCGGCGCGTTCTCTTCGTCGGTGGTCGCCGCCCGCGCGGCGGCACGGGCCGCCGTGCCCGCCTGCTGGGCGGCGTACGCGGCGATGCCGAGCTGAAGGCCCGCGAGCCCGACAATGAGCAGGATCGGGAGGAAGCCGAGGTACTCGATGGCGGCCTGACCTCGGTCGCGCGCCCGCTCGCGGAGGTGTTTCCTCATGGCTTGAGGCCCTCCTCCGAGACCGCGCCCGCCGTGGCGTCCACGCGGAAGAGGCCGCCTACGCCCGGGAACAGGACGGGGACCTCGACGCTGACCACCGCGGTCGCCATGCCGCCGCTCGTCGAGCAGCTCGGCTCGGCGCTGCCCGCCCAGGCCCCGTCCAGGTGCCGGACTGCGGCGCCCGCGCAGTCACCGCCGACGGCCTCCGCCCGCGCCCCCTCGTCCGCCGCATTGGCGGCCAGCGTGTACGTGTACCCCACCAGAACGACCTGCCACAGCAGCGCCAGCGTGATCAGGATCAGCGGCACCATGCCGAGGAACTCGATCGCCACCTGTCCTCTGTCGTCGTCCCGGTAGGCCGCCCGCATGGCTCAGCGGCCTCCGGTGCGGCGGCGCAGGCCGAGGGAGCCGCGGTCGCCGGCGCGGGCGAGCTGCTTGCCGGCCGCCGGGGCCGTGGGCTGGACGAGGCCCAGTTCGCCCGCGAGGGCCCACAGCGCCTGCTTGACCGTCGATTTCGCGTCGAGGTCGTGGAGTCGGCCCGCGTCGACGACGGCCTGGAGTTCCTTGAAGTTGGCGGGGACGGAGACGCCCGCCGTGCGTGTGCCGGTGATCTTCTGGACGAGGGGTGGCTGGATCTCGGTGGACCGGTGGTGGCGGTTGACCAGGGTGATGGTCTCCTCGGCCTTGCGGACCTGGAGGCGTTCCCACATCCGTACGGTCCGCTTGGCGGCCCGTACCGCGACGACGTCCGGGGTGGTGACGAGGAGCGCGGTGTCGGACATCTCGATCGCGGCGGCGTTGGCGCCGGTGAGCTGGGAGCCGCAGTCGACGACGACGACCTCGTGCCGGGCGCGCAGGGCGCTGACGATCTGGCGGGCGGCGCGGTCGGTGACCTCCTCGCCGCGCTCGCCCTCGGCGGGGGCGAGGAGGAGGGCGAGGCCGGTCTCGTGGACGTAGACGGCGTCCTGGAGGACGCGGGGCGAGATGTCGGTGATCGCCGCGAGGTCGGCGGCCGACCGCCGGAACTGGACGTCGAGGTAGGAGGCGATGTCGCCGCCCTGGAGGTCGAGGTCGAGGAGGGCGACGCTGCGGCCGGAGGCGCGGGCGGCGAGGGCGAGGTGGACGGCGGTGACGGTGGTGCCGACGCCGCCCTTCGCGCCGCTGACGGTGACGACGGTGCCGCCGGGGCCGGTGGCGAGTTCGGCCCCGGCGCCGAGGTGGCGGCGGACCCCGGCGGACCACTGGGCGGCGGCCTGGACGCGGCTGGCGAGTTCCTCGTAGCCGAGGGGGAGGGTGACGAGTCCGCGGGCGCCGGAGTCCATGGCGGCGGAGAAGAGGACGGGGCTGGCGTCGGCGGTGATGAGGACGACGCCGACGGCGGGGAAGCGGAGGGCGACCTCGCGGACGACGTCGAGCGCGGGGACGGGGCCGATCCGCTCGTGGACGAGGACGACCTCGGGGAGTTCGTCGAGGGACTCGGCGGCGAGCCGGGCGAGGGTGTCGACGAGCTGGGTGGAGTCGGTGACGGGCGCGGCGGGTTCGGCGTCGGGAAGCTGGCTGAGCAGGGTGACGACGGACCGGGCCGCGTCGGGGTCCCCGACGGCCGGCAGGATCCTGGTGGTCATACCGGCCTCACTTGTCCTTGTCGAGCGTGTAGGTGCGGTCGCGCTGGTCGGCCGGGGCGCCGCCCGTGGTCGGGGCGACGAGGGCGAGGCGTACGTGCTCGGCGAAGGACTCGGCGTACGCGACGCGCTGGGTGTCGAGGGTGGAGAGGGCGAAGCTGATGGGGACGGCCGCGGTGGCGCCGCGGCTCGTGCGGTCGGAGCTGTCGCTGATGGGGGTGAGCTTGCCGACGGAGAGGACGCGGGCGCCGGCGACGATCATCCGCGACTGGGAGGGGTCGTCCTTCTTCTCGCCCTCGAAGGTGGCGTAGATGTTGACGGTGGCACCCGCGGTGATCTTTCCGGCGACGCCGGTGGCCGCGTCGATCATGATCGCGATCTCCTGCTCGCCCGGCTTGAGTTCGGGCCGCTCCACGATCATGTCGGTCTGGAGCAGGGAGCCTTCCTTGAGCTCGGTGACGGCGATCTTGCCCTCGATCTGGCGGAGATCGGTGACGGCGGTGGCGGAGAGCCAGCGCTCGGGCATGGTGATCTTCTCGAACTGGCCCGCGTTCAGGGTGGCGTAGGGCTTCACGTTCTCGCTGAGCCGGTACGCGGTGACCTCCGGGCCGACCTTCGCGTTCACGTCGCTGATGACCGTGAGGACGCCTGCGAAGGCGCCGAGGGCGCACAGGACGGAGAGCAGCAACAGGATCACGCCGCGGCGCTGGCGGGAGTTCATGGCCGTACTTCCTCGATCGGAGACGTGGGTCTGGGCGGGCGGGGGTGGCGCGCGGCGACGCTCACGGGACGGTGCGGGGATCGATCGCGGGTGCGGCGGCCGCGGCGTCGAGGGCCCGTGCGGCGCCGAGGGCTCTGGTGGTGCCGCGGGCCGGAACCGGGTCGAGTGCCGGAGCCGGGCCGCGAGCCGCGCCGAGCGCCTGGGTCGTGCCCCGGGCCATGGCGGCCTGTGGCGCGGCGAGGGCCGTCAGGGGCGACGCGCAGAAGCCGCAGCGGTCGCCGATGAGCTCCATCCCGCACCAGTGACAGGTCTCGCGCCTGACGGAGGCGACGAGTTGGTACAGGACGGGCAGGTCGGGGAGGTACGCGACGAACTCCACGAGCTTGCCCGTGCCCCACCAGCCGGGCGAGGTCTCGGGAAGCGCGGTCTCCTGGGCGGGGTTCTGGATCCGCCAGGCGGGGACGAGTGCGGTGGCGGGCCAGTCGGTCTGGAGCTGGCCGCGGGCGACGAGGAGCTGTGTGGCGAACTCCGGTCCCGCCAGGCGCTGGTCGCCCGATCCGCCGAGCCGGACGATCTGCGGCGTGGGCCCGGCGAGGACCGCGAAGTGGGCGCCGGGCAGCCAGCCCTTGAGGTGGGAGGAGAGGCTGACGGGTACGCGGTCGAGGCGGGAGACGGAGCCCAGTACGGCCCCCGCGTAGATGTAGTGGGCGAGCAGCCTGGCGGCGGAGGCGAGCACGCCGGGGCTGAAGTCGCAGGCCGCCAGCTGTCGGAGCTGTCGGACGAGCACGGCCGCGCCGAGCGGCGGCAGGTCGGTCCTGACCAGCGCGATCCGGTCGCTTTCGAGGAGGCCCCGGACGGCGTACAGACGGCGCTCGACGGCGGCGGGGGCGGAGGTGGGGCAGACGACGACCACGCTTCCGTACCGCAGGAGGAGTTGCTGCATGTCGGCGACGGAGGCGTCGAGGGACCGCGCCTCGGGGGCCGGGAGCACGGCGGCGTCGGGCGTCTGCGGGTCGCTGGGCGGCAGCACCAGGTCGGCGCTGGTGACCGCGATCGCTGTCGGCACGTCAGACCCCCGTCCCCTCCGGCCTCGGGATTCCCCGGGGCCGCAGATCACCTACCGCGTTCGCGGCGTCACCGCAGGGCGCCGCCGCCTCTGCACTTTATCCACGTCACCCGGGGTGGTGAACACACAATCCGCCAAGCTCCCCCGACTTTCTTGGGTCCACTTCCCGGCTCGACAAGTGGCCGAAAAGCGCTCCACACAGCGGCCCAGGCGGCGGCCCGACGAGTGGCCCGACCAGCGGGCCTTCCAATGACCCGACGCGGAACCTCACCGGCAGACCACTCGCCCACCCCTCCGCCGCGACTTCCCCCCGGCGACCACCCCTTGCTGCCAGAGGTCTTGACAACGCGATTGGTCTGGACCAGCTTGTTCCGACAACGGTGGCCACCGTCCGCACCCCCGCACCAGCCTCGTACCCCCGTACGAGCCCTCCGTACGACGACGTACGGCACCTCCACATCCCCAACTCCCCCACCGGAGGATGCACGTGGACCGCACCACCACCCGCCCGCACGGACGCCGTTGGCTCGGCGGAGCCCTCGCGCTCGCCGTCGGCTCCGGGCTCGTCCTCGTCGGCGGAGCCGGCACCGCCCAGGCGGCCGACGTCAACGTCGCCAAGAACGCCGGGTTCGAGAGCGGCCTCGCCAACTGGTCCTGTTCCGCGGGAAGCGGCGCCGCCGTCTCCACGCCGGTACGCACCGGCGCCGGCGCCCTGAAGGCCACCCCGGCCGGTCTCGACAACGCCAAGTGCGTGCAGACCGTGGCCGTGAAGCCCAACTCCACGTACACGCTGAGCGCCTGGGTCCAGGGCGGGTACGCCTACCTCGGCGCGAGCGGCACCGGGACCGGCACGGGCAGCGTCTCCACCTGGACGCCCGACAGCGCCGCCTGGAAGCAGCTCACCACCAGCTTCACCACCGGGGCGAGCACCACCTCGGTCGAGATCTACACGCACGGCTGGTACGGCACCTCCCCCTACGTCGTCGACGACGTGAGCGTCTTCGGCCCCGACGGGGGCGGCGGCCAGGACCCCGACCCGGTCGTCCCGGCCACCCCCGCAGGCCTCGCCGCCGGCACGGTCACGTCGAGCTCCGTCGCCCTCAGCTGGGGCGCGGTCTCCGGCGCCACGGGCTACAAGGTGTACCGCGACGGCGCCAACCCCCAGGTGGTCACCGGCACTTCGACCACCGTCACCGGCCTCACCGCCGACACCGCCTACCAGTTCCAGGTCGCCGCGACGAACTCCGCGGGCGAGTCCGCGAAGTCCGCGGCCGTGTCGGCCCGCACCGCCAAGGTGACCGACCCGGGCCCCGGCCCGGCCGTCCCGAAGCACGCGCTGACCGGCTACTGGCAGAACTTCAACAACGGCGCGACCGTCCAGAAGCTGCGGGACGTCCAGTCGCAGTACGACATCATCGCCGTCTCCTTCGCCGACTCGACCACCACGCCCGGCCAGATCGTCTTCAACCTCGACCCGGCCGTCGGCTACGCCTCCACCGCCGACTTCAAGGCGGACATCGCCGCGAAGAAGACGGCCGGCAAGTCCGTCATCATCTCGGTCGGCGGCGAGAAGGGGAACGTCACGATCAACAGTGACGCCTCCGCGACCGCCTTCGCGAACAGCGCGTACGCCCTGATGCAGGAGTACGGCTTCAACGGGGTCGACATCGACCTGGAGCACGGCATCAACTCCACGTACCTGACCAAGGCGCTGCGCCAGCTCTCCGCCAAGGCCGGTTCGTCGATGGTGCTGACGATGGCCCCGCAGACCATCGACATGCAGAGCACGGGCACCGAGTACTTCAAGACGGCGCTCGCCGTGAAGGACATCCTCACGGTCGTCAACATGCAGTACTACAACAGCGGTTCGATGCTGGGCTGTGACGGCAAGGTCTACAGCCAGGGCTCGGTGGACTTCCTCACCGCGCTCGCCTGCATCCAGATCCAGGGCGGTCTCGACCCGTCCCAGGTCGGCCTGGGCGTCCCCGCCTCCAGCCGGGGCGCGGGCAGCGGCTACGTCGACCCGCAGATCGTGAAGAACGCGCTCGACTGCCTGACCAAGCTCACCGGCTGCGGCACCTACAAGCCCGCCCAGGCCTGGCCGACCGTGCGCGGCGCGATGACCTGGTCGACCAACTGGGACGCGACGGCAGGCAACGCCTGGTCGAACGCCGTCGGCCCGCACGTCCACAACCTCCCCTAGCGGTACGGGGATCCCGCGCAGCGCCGCCGCTCCCCCGGCGGCGCTGCGTCGCGTTTACGCCACGCGAAGCCCGAAGGGTGGGCCCGGGGCGGCCCAGGGGGCGGGCCAGGGGCGAGTTCCGGCCGTGCGGCCCCCGGCTCGGCGGCGCGCCCGCCGCGCGATCGGGCCAGGTGGGCGGTTCCCGCGCCGCCGTCACCTAGCTTGTGCTCGATGACGTATCTGCCGACCTGGGTCCCCCGCGCGGGCCGGTATGGCCGAAGTCATCGTCTTGACCGGTCCATGACATGCCTCCACCATGTGGCCGGACACCCGCACGAGTTTGTCGCACTCCCCCACACTCCCCACCCAGGAGACACCATGCGACGTCCCACCCGCGGCAGAAGGTCCGCCACCCTCGCGGCCCTCGTGGCGCTCGCCCTCGCGGCGCCCCTCTCCGCCCTCTCCTCACCCGCCGGGGCCGACCCGGCGCCGACCGCCGCCCGGATCGCCGTCGGCGCCGAGGAGGTGATCCGGCAGTACGAGATCGCCGGACCGTCCACCCCGGCCGCCCGCACCGCACTCACCGCCACCGGCGTCTCGATCGACGAGGTCGACGCCCGCTCGGTCGTCGTCAGCGCCAACACCGAGCAGCTGAGGAACCTCAGGGCGCTCGGCTACAAGCCGGTCGCCCTCCCCGGCCCGCCGAACCGCAGCACCGCCGAGGACCTGGCCCACGACCAGGCCGTCGGCCCGCTCGACTTCCCCTCCGCCGACGCGAGGTACCACAACTACGCGGAGATGAACGCCGAGATCGACCAGCGGCTCGCCCAGTACCCGTCGATCATGCGTAAGCAGGTCATCGGAAAGTCCTACCAGGGCCGGGACATCATCGCGATCAAGATCAGCGACAACGTCGCCACCGACGAGAGCGAGCCCGAGGTCCTCTTCACCCACCACCAGCACGCCCGCGAGCACCTCACGGTCGAGATGGCGCTCTACCTGCTGCGCGAGCTCGGCGCGGGGTACGGCACCGACTCCCGGGTCACCAACGCCGTGAACGGGCGCGAGATCTGGATCGTCCCGGACCTCAACCCGGACGGCGGCGAGTACGACATCGCCTCCGGCTCGTACCGCAGCTGGCGCAAGAACCGCCAGCCCAACTCCGGCTCCTCGTACATCGGTACGGACATGAACCGGAACTGGAACTACAAGTGGGGCTGCTGCGGCGGCTCTTCGTCCTCCAAGAGCTCCGAGACGTACCGCGGCACGGCCCCCGAGTCGGCCCCCGAGGTGAAGGTCGTCGCCGACTTCGTCCGCTCGCGGACGGTGGGCGGCAAGCAGCAGATCACCGCGGCCATCGACTTCCACACCTACAGCGAGCTGGTCCTCTGGCCCTTCGGCTGGACCACCGCGAACACCACCACCGGCATGACCCAGGACGACCGCGACGCCTTCGCGACCGTCGGCGGGAAGATGGCGGCGAGCAACGGCTACACGCCCGAGCAGTCCAGCGACCTCTACATCACGGACGGCTCGATCGACGACTACCTGTGGGGCACGCACCGGATCTTCGGGTACACCTTCGAGATGTACCCGTCCTCGTCCGGCGGCGGCGGGTTCTACCCGCCCGACGAGGTCATCGAGCGCGAGACGAGCCGCAACCGCGACGCCGTCCTCCAGCTCCTGGAGAACGCCGACTGCATGTACCGCTCGATCGGCAAGCAGGCGCAGTACTGCACGGCCTGACGATCGGCACGGCATGAAGGGCGCCCCGGCGGCGGCACGCCGGGGCGCCCTTCCCCTGTCCGCCTGCGGTCAGCCGAGGACGGCGAGCGCGTCGATCTCGATGAGGAGGCCGGCCGGGAGCCCGACGTACACGGTCGTCCGGGCGGAGGCGGGGGCCTTGAGGCCCTGCTCCTCGAAGTACTGGTTGTAGATCGCGTTCATCTCGGCGAAGTGGTCCACGTCGGTGAGGTAGACGCGCATCATCATGACGTCGTCCCAGCTCGCGCCGCCCTCCTCCAGGATCGCCTTGACGTTGGCGAAGGTCTGGAGGGTCTGCTCGCGCAGGGTCGGGCCCGCGACCGTCGGGGCCTGGCCCTCGACGGCCGGGAGGAAGCCGACCTGGCCGGCGACCTGGAGGATGTTGCCCTTCCGCACGCCGTGCGAGAACTTCGCGGGCGGCGCGGTGTGGGTGGCGGGCGTGAGGGCGATCTTCTCGGTCATGCGCTGGCTTCCTTCGTCGGGGTGGTGCCGGAGTACTCGCGGCTGATGTCGTCGGCGGTGCGGCGCACCAGCGGGAGGAGCGTGAGGAGTTCCTCCGCCGTGACGACCACGTTGGGCGCCGAGACCGACATGGCGGCGACGACCCGGCCGTCGGCGCCGCGGATCGGGGCGCCCACGCAGTTGATGGACTCCTCGTGGCCGCCGAGGTCGGTGGCCCATCCCTGTTCGCGTACGGTCGCCAGCTCCTTGAGGAAGGCGGCGGCGTTCGGGGTCGAACGGGGCGTGTACGGGGGGTAGTCGAGCTTCGCGGCGACGGCGCGGCGCTCGGGCTCGGGCAGGTCGGCGAGGAGCAGCTTGGCGACGGCGGCGACGGTGATCGCGACCGGCTTGCCGATGCGGGAGTACATCCGGACCGGGTAGCGGCTCTCGACCTTGTCGATGTAGAGGACCTCGCCCTCCTCGTACACGGCGAGGTGGATCGTGTGCCCGATCTGCTCGTTGAGCGCGGCGAGGTAGGGGTGGGCGATCTCGCGGACGTCGAGGTTCTCGACGGCCTCCTGGGCGAGGGCGAAGAGGCGGGCGCCGAGGCGGTAGCGCTGGTCCTGCTGGCGGTGGACGAGACCGTGCTCGTGGAGAGTGCGCAGCAGGCGCAGGGCGGTCGACTTGTGGACGCCGAGCCGCTCGGCGACCTGCCCGAGGTCGGCGGGGCCCTGCGCGAGCAGCGGCAGGATGCTGAGCGCCCGGTCGACGGTCTGGCTCATGGCGTACGTACCTCCTGGTCGTCCCCCGACCGGTCGGGGCCCTCCTGGTCGTCCCCCGTCCAGCCGGGGCCGAGGTGAAGTGTCCCCCAGGCGCGCGCGTCGAGGGCGGCGAGCCGGTCGGCGTGGGCGCGGCGGGGCGGGACGGCGACGTCGCCGGGGACGGTGAGGGCGGCGGCGGCCATGAGGTGGCCGTGGCGGATCCGCGCGGTGGTGTCGAGGCCGCGGAGGGTGGCGGAGAGGAACCCGGCGGCGAACGCGTCCCCGGCGCCGACGGGCGCGACGATGTCGACCCGGGGGGCGGGGACGGAGGTGACGGTGTCGGGGGCGGGGGTGACGGTGTCGGGGACGGAGGTGACGGTGTCGGGGGCGGGGGTGTGCGGGGCCGTTCCCCACCCCGCCCCTTCCCGAACCAGGGTCTCCGCCCCCGGACCCCCGCGCCTCGAACGCCGGCGGGGCTGAATTTCAGCCCGCCCGGCGTTCGAGGGCACGGCCGCAGGCCGTACGGGGGTCTGGGGGCCTGCCCCTGGTTCGGGAAGGGGCGGGGTGGGGGAAGAAGCCGCGCCGCGCTCGAACACGACCGCCCCCTCCCCGCCCCCCTTCACCACAAGAACCGCCGGTTCCGGCAGCACGCCCCGGATCGCGGCCGGATCGCGGACCCCCCACAGCACCCTCGCCTCGTCCTCGCCCACGAAGACCAGGTCCGCGCGCCGGGCGAGTTCGAGGAGCACCTCGGGGGCGCCGCCGTCGCGCCACAGGCCGGGCCGGTGGTTGACGTCGAAGGAGACGAGGGGGCGCCCGGGGCGGGGGGCCGTGAGTTCGCGTACGAGGGCGAGGCAGTCGGCGGAGAGTGCGGCGGTGATGCCGGTGAGGTGGAGGATCCGGGCGTCGGCGACGGTGTCGTACGGGACGGTCTCGGGCGACATCGCGGAGGCGGCGGAGCCGGCGCGGTAGTAGGCGACCTCGTGGGCTTCGGTGGCGCGGTCCTCGTCGGTGCGGAAGTAGACGCCGGTCGGCCGGTGCGGGTCGTGGCCGACGGCCGTGACGTCGACGCCGTACGCGCCGATCGTCTCCACCAGGTGCAGGCCGAAGCCGTCCCGGCCGACGCGGCCGACCCATTTCACGCGGTGTCCGGCGGTGGCCAGGGCGCAGGCGACGTTGGATTCGGCACCGCCGATCGCGCGGGCGAAGGAGGGGACGTCGGCGAGGCGGCCGGGCCGGGAGGGGAGGAAGGCGACCATGGACTCGCCGAGGCAGACGACGTCCGGGACGGCGCCCACGGACGGGGTTCCGGTCACTGCGGACGGGGTTCCGGTCACTCTGGTGCTCCCCGCGCTCCTACGGGTCCATTGACCCGGCCTTGGCCCGGATGTTAGACAGCCATGAGCAAGATGCGCAATGACCGTTGCAGTTGCTGCAACGCTGGACGAGGAGGCCCCGTGCCCGACCTGGCGAACGAGCGAGTCGACCACCGCTTCAAGGGGCTGCCCCCGGACGCCGAGGGCCTGACCGTCGGCGAGCTGGCGGCGCAGCGCCGCTCCCTCTTCACCGGCGGCTTCACGACCCCCGTCCTCGCGCTCTCCGCCGAGTCCGTCGAGCACAACCTCCGCCTCCTGGAGGTCTACGCCGAGCGCCACAACCTCGCCTTCGCCCCGCACGGCAAGACCTCGATGGCCCCCCAGCTCTTCGACCGCCAACTGGAGCACGGCGCCTGGGGCATCACCGCGGCCGTGCCCCACCAGGCCCGCGTCTACCGCGTCCACGGCGTCTCCCGGATCTTCCTCGCCAACGAGCTCGTCGACGCCGTCGCCCTGCGCTGGCTGGCCGCCGAGCTCGACGCCGACCCGGACTTCCGCTTCGTCTGCTACGTCGACTCGGTCCGCGGCGTGGAGCTGATGGACGAGGCGCTCCGCGCGGCCGGCGCGGGCCGCCCGGCGGACGCCCGCCCGGTCGACGTCGTCATCGAGCTCGGGGCCGGCGAGGGAGCCCGTACCGGCGTCCGTACGGAGGCGGAGTGCGCGGCCGTCGCCGACGCCGTGGCCGCCACGGCCACGCTCCGCCTCGTCGGTGTCGCCGGGTACGAGGGCGAGGTGCCGCAGGCCACGCCGGAGCGGGTCGACGCCTGGCTGCGCCGACTCACCGCGCTGGCGGTCGAGTTCGACAAGGCGGGCAGGTTCTCGGCGGACGCGGGCGAGATCATCGTGAGCGCGGGCGGCAGCGCCTGGTTCGACACGGTCGCCGACGTCTTCGCCGAGCTTCCCGAACTCTCCCTCCCGACGCTGAAGTTGCTGCGTTCGGGCGCCTACGTGTCGCACGACGACGGCCAGTACCGCAACCTCACCCCCTTCAACCGGGTCCCCGAAGAGGGCGCGCTCCAGCCCGCGTTCAGGCTCTGGTCGCAGGTCGTCTCCCGCCCGACCCCCGAGCAGGCGTTCACCAACGCGGGCAAGCGGGACGCGGCCTACGACCTCCATCTCCCCGAGGCGCAGGTCGTCCGCGACGCCCGCACGGGCGAGGTCCGCGCCGCCGAGGGCGTCACCGTCACGGGCCTCTCCGACCAGCACGCCTGGCTCCGCACGGCCCCCGAGGCGGACGTCGAGGTCGGCGACTGGGTGGGCATGGGCCTGTCCCACCCGTGCACGTCCTTCGACAAGTGGCAGCTGATCCCGCTGGTCGAGGCGGACGGCACGGTCGTCGACTACATCCGCACGTACTTCTAGAAGGAGTCGGCATGGACCTCGTCTTCCGCGACGTGGAGGTGGTCGACGGCAGCGGCGGCCCCTCCTACCGGGCCGACGTGGCGATCGACGGCGGCCGGATCGCCGCGATCGTCAAGGAGGGCGCGGCCGCCGGCTGCCAGCGCCCCACCGCCCGCCGCGTCGTGGACGCCGAGGGCCTCGCGCTCTCCCCCGGCTTCATCGACATGCACGCCCACAGCGACCTCGCGCTGCTCCGCGACCCCGGCCACGCGGCGAAGGCCGCGCAGGGCGTGACGCTCGAAGTCCTGGGCCAGGACGGCCTGTCGTACGCGCCGGTCGACGACCGCACGCTCGGCGAGGTCCGGCGGGCGATCACCGGCTGGAACGGCGACGGCTCCGACCTCGACCTCGACTGGCGCACGGTCGGCGAGTACCTGGACCGCCTCGACGGCGCGCACGGCGGCCGGGGCATCGCGGTCAACGCCGCGTACCTCGTCCCCCAGGGGACGGTCAGGATGTACGCGGTCGGCTGGGAGGACCGCCCCGCGACCGCGTCCGAGCTGGACCGGATGCGGCAGCTCGTCGCCGAGGGCCTGGAGCAGGGCGCGGTCGGCATGTCCTCCGGCCTGACGTACACCCCCGGCATGTACGCGCCGGACTCCGAGCTCACCGAACTCTGCCGGGTCGTGGCAGCGTACGGCGGCTACTACTGCCCGCACCACCGCTCGTACGGCGCGGGCGCCCTCCAGGCGTACGAGGAGATGGTCGCCCTCACCCGCGAGGCCGGCTGCGCCCTCCACCTGGCCCACGCCACCATGAACTTCGGCGTGAACAAGGGCAGGGCGCCGGAGCTCCTGGCCCTCCTGGACGAGGCCCTCGACGCCGGCGCGGACATCAGCCTCGACACGTACCCGTACACGCCCGGCAGCACCACGCTCGTCGCCGTCCTCCCGAGCTGGGCGAGCGAGGGCGGCCCTGAGGCGGTCCTGACCCGCCTGCGCGACGAGGAGACGGCGGAGCGGATCCGCCACCACCTCGAAGTCACCGGCTCGGACGGCTGCCACGGCGTGCCGGTCGACTGGGACACGATCGAGATCGCGGGCGTGACCGAACCGGGCCTCGTGGAGCACGTGGGCCGCCGGGTGGACAGCTGGGCCACGGCCCGCCGGCTCCTGCTCGACGACCGGCTCGGCACGACGATCCTCCAGCACGTGGGCCACGAGGAGAACGTCCGGACGATCATGCGGCACCGGGTCCACACGGGCGGCTCGGACGGCATCCTCCAGGGCCTCAAGCCGCACCCGCGCGCGTACGGCACGTTCCCGGAGTACCTGGGGCGGTACGTGCGCGAGCTCGGCGTCCTCTCCCTGGAGGAGTGCGTCGCCCACCTGACCTCCCGCCCGGCGGCCCGCCTCCGCCTCCCGGACCGGGGCCTGGTCCGCGAGGGCTACGTGGCGGACCTGGTCCTCTTCGACCCGCAGACGGTCGCGTCGGGAGCGACGTACGCCGCCCCCCGCACCCTCCCGACGGGCATCCCGCACGTCCTGGTCGACGGCAGATTCGTCATGGATGACGGCCGGCGCACGGACGTCCTGGCGGGCCGCGCGATCCGGCGGAGCCCTGCCTAGGGGGTGCCCGGCGGATCAGCGCCGCGACCCCGGCCATGGTCCGCCGGACACGCCCTACCGGCGAGCCAGCTGGTCGCGCACCCAGGCCGGGTCGGGGTTCACATGGGCCCGGCCCGCCACGACGACGGTCGGCACCGTCTCGTCGCCGCCGGTGGCCTCCCGCACCACCGCCGCGGCCGCCGGGTCGCGCCAGATGTCGACCCAGTGCGCCCGGTGGGCGCGGCCGCCGAGCCGCACGCGCAGCCGCAGGCAGTACGCGCAGCCCGGCCGCCAGTAGACGACCGGGCGGCCGTCGGCCGCGGCGCGGCGCCGGGCCTCCGCCGCCCCGGTCGACCGCGGGAAGACCAGGGGTGAGGTGGCGGCGGCGAGCAGAACGAACAGCAGCAGGAAGGCGACGGCCCCGCCGGGGCTCGGCGGCCCGCCCCGCCGCGGCGAGCACACCGCAGAGCAGCAACAGCACCGGCAGGATCCAGGCACGCATCATGGTGCCGGAGGGTAGCGCGCCGGGAGATTTTCGGGCCCGGAGGGTTCAGTGGGCCCGGAGGATCCAGTGGACCCGGGAGGGTCTAGTGGCCCGGGAGGGTCTAGTGGACCCGGAAGGCATCGGCCCCGACGCTCTGATGCTCTGAGGCCCCGACGCTCTCTGAGGCTCTGGGTCCGTTATCGGACCCGGACGCTCTCGGCGCCCGGTTGCCCGCCGGCCGGTGCGGCGGCGGCCCACCGCTCACGCCGCATCCACACGAGACCCACCGCCACCACTACCCCCGCCAGCACGAACCCGTACCAGGGTGTCCGGCCCGACGGCGCCGTCTCGTACACGAGCGCCGCCGACAGCACCATCAGCAGCTGACCCGCCCGGCTCCGCCAGGCGACCGCCGCGACGACGACCGTCCCCCACAGCAGGTACCACGGCTGCACCATCGGCGAGAGCGCGACGAGCGCCACCAGTGAGAGCCCGAGCCCCAGCACCGGATCCAGCACCCCCCGCCACGCCCGCCACGCGAGCACCAGGATGACCGCGACGGCGACGGCGAGGCCCAGCTTCTGGACGACGCCCTTCACGGGGTCGGGATCGTCCGCGACGAGCAGCCCGAGGCCGAGCCCGAGGTCGCTCGTCGCCGAGAGCGCCGTGTGGATCGCCCCGGCGACGCTCTGCGTCCGCAGCCACCCGAACCCGGTCCCGGCGGCCAGTGTCGCCCCCACGGCGACCGCGCCCGCCACGAGCCCCGGCAGCACGAGCCCCTTCGCCACACCCCGGGCGCCGCCGTCCCGGCGCGCGATCATGACGCCGATGAACAGCAGGGCCACCGCCGCCGGCGACTTCACCATCATCGCGAGGCCGACGAGGACGCAGCCGAGCACCCACCGCCCGCGCACCGCGAGGAGCACGCCGCCGAGCATGAGGCCGATCATCAGCCCGTCGTTGTGCATTCCGGCGACGACATGGATCAGCAGGAGGGGGTTGAGCGCGGCCAGCCACACGGCCCCGTCCCGGCCCCCGGCTCCCCCGCCGAGCCCCCGTACGGCCCAGACGATCAGCGCGAGCGCGCCCAGGGCGATCAGCCGCATCCCGAGGACGGCCGGCACGACCGCCCCGCCGGTCGCCTTCACGACGACCTCGGCGAGGAGCAGGAAGACCGGGCCGTACGGGGCCGGGGTGTCGGTCCAGTGGCCGCCGACGCTCGCCGCCGCGTCGGCGCCGAGGTCGCCGGGGCCGAGGACGGAGGGCCCGCCCCCGTACACGTCGTGGCCTTCGAGGACCATCGCGCCCTGCGCGATGTAGCTGTAGACGTCGGCGCTGTAGAGCGGCGGGGCGAGGAGCAGCGGCGCGGTCCAGAGGGCCAGGGTCCGGAGTACCCCGTCCCGCACGCCGCGGGCGAGCAGCACGCCGTACCGCCACCAGGCGGCGACGAGCAGGGTCAGGCCGAGATACGCGAGGAGGGCGCCGGCCAGGGTGAGCGCGGAGCCGCGCGGCTCCCACAGGCCCCAGCCGCCGCGTACGGGCAGCGTCCCGGCGGCCCACCCGCCCACGGCGACGGCGAGCGATCCGGCAGCACCCAGCCACCGGCATCCGGAGGCACTGAAAACCCACATGACGTGCCAACCTATCCCGCGGGCCGTCCCCCGGACGCCGCCCCCGTCCGCTCCAGGGTCTCCGTGGCCGTACCCGTGCGGTGCATCCGGTGCCAGCGCAGCCGGCTGCCGAGGAGCGCGGTGACGACCGACTGGACGACGACCAGGTACATGAGCTGGCGGTAGACGACGATCTGCAGCGGGAGGGTCCAGATCGGCTCGAACCGCTCCTTGTCCAGGCGGAGCGCGTACACGGCCGTGCCGACCTGTACCGCCGTGAAACCGATCCAGACCCCCAGCGCCTGCCCGGGGTCCTGGAAGAACAGGCCGTAGACGGCGAAGACGTCGACCAGCGGAGCGAGCAGCGGCAGCACCGTCTGGAAGAGCAGCAGGTAGAGGAGGCCCCGGCGGCCGAGCTTGCCCGACTGGCCCCTCTCGACGACCGCCCTGCGGTGCTTCCACATCGCCTGAAGGGTGCCGTAGCACCACCGGTAGCGCTGCTTCCACAGCTGCCGGACCGTGGACGGCGCCTCCGTCCACGCGATGGCGGACTCCTCGTACACGACGCGCCAGCCGGCCCGGCACAGCGCCATCGTCAGGTCGGTGTCCTCCGCGAGGGTGTCCTCGCTGACCCCGCCGACACCGGCCAGCGCGTCCCTGCGGAAGGCGCCGATGGCACCGGGGACGGTGGGCATGCACTCCAGGACGTCGTACATCCGCCGGTCGAGGTTGAAGCCGATCACGTACTCCAGGTGCTGCCACCGGCCGAGGACGCCCTGCCGGTTGCCGACCTTGGTGTTGCCGCTGACCGCGCCGACGCGGGGGTCCGCGAGCGGCTGGACCAGGCGGCGTACCGCGTCCGGTTCGAAGACCGTGTCGCCGTCGATCATCACGACGATGTCGTGGTGGGCCCACGCGAGGCCGGTGTTGAGGGCGGCGGCCTTGCCCGCGTTGGGTTGGCGCACGACCATCACCCGCGGATCGTCGATGGACTCGGCGATCTCGAAGGTGCGGTCGGAGGAGCCGTCGTCGACGACCACGACCTGGATCGCGCCGTACGTGGAGGCGAGCAGGGAGCGGACGGTCGCCTCGATCCCGGCCTCCTCGTTGTAGGCGGGGACGAGGATCGAGACCGGCTCGGTGACAGGCGGCAGCCGGGGCGCGCCGCGGCGGCGGCGGGACCGGGTACGCCGGACGTGGACGCGGGCGACGCCGATGAGCAGGGCGAGCCGGACGGCGGTGATGACACCGGCCACGACGAGCAGCCCGGTCATGGCGTCGGCGAAGCCCCGGGACGCGGCCTGGGCCTGGACGAACGCGGCGCCCTTCCATTCGGCGAACGTGGAGACGCGGTACGTGGTGTCGGAGATCCCGAGGGCCTGGCCGACGGAGGTGTGACGGGTGGCGCCGCCGGCGCGCGTGAGGAGGTTCTCGGTCTCGTCGACGGCCTGCGGGGAGCCAGTGAGCTGGAGGACGGACTTCCCGTCGGCGGTCACCAGGACGTAGCCGGCCCCGGCGGCCCGGCGGCCGGCCTCCCACTGGTCGGCGCAGAGCGTCGCGAGGCCGGTGGTGTGCGGCAGCCGCAGCAGGCGGGTGCCGAGGCCGGTGCTCGCCGCGAGCGCGTTCTGGGTGAAGGAGAGCTCCAGGTCGGCGCGGGCGGCCGAGACCTGGGCGAGGTCGACGTCGGTGTACGTGTGCGAACCGAGCTCGTGGCCGTCGGCGACGATACGGCGGACGAGGTCGGGGTGGGCGGCGGCCTCGGAGCCGGTCAGGAAGAAGGTCGCCTTCGCGTGGCGTGCGGCGAGGACGTCGAGAAGACGCGGGGTCCAGTCGGGGCTCGGCCCGCCGTCGTAGGTGAGGGCCACCGTGCCGTCGGGCGGGGTGGCGCTGCGCACGATGCCGTTCTCGTCCACCTGGACGACCGGGCCTTCGCCGCGGGGCTCGGGGGCGGTGGGACAGTGGGGCCGCGGCGGCGCGGTCGCGGCTATCTCGTGGCGGCCGTATCCGGCGAAGACGAGCGCGGTGGCCGCGACGAGGAGGAGCAGACAGAGCATCGCCCAGTGGGCCCGCGGGTCCCGCCGCAGCGCGTGCCGTGTGCGGGGCGCGCCGGGCTGGGCGGGCGTGGCCGGCCGGGAGGAGGTGACAGGGGGAACAGGAGCCTCGTACGTCTCATACGTCTCGTACGTCTCGTACGTCTCGTACGTCTCGTACGTCTCGTACGTACGGTCCATGGCATACGCGGACGGGGCGTCCGGGGCGTAGGGGGTGTACGGCTCCGGGGTCGCGGGCGCGGCGCCCTGCCCGTACGACCCGTACGTCCCGGACGGGTGCCGGTACGGCTCCGCGTCGGCCTGCCCCTGGTGGGCGGGGTCCTCGTACGTGCCTCCGTAGCCGTGGCCGTACGCGTACCCCTGCCCGGCGGTGTGCGCCCGGGAATGGTCGGAGTGCATGGAGCCCTCGTACTCGGGCTCCTCGCGCCCGGACCCCTCGCGCCCGAAGTCGTTCACCTGGGTCTCTTCGTGGCGCCCGGGGCCTCGTCGGCCTTGCCGGGACCCGTGTCGGTCGTCTCGCCGCCGCCCCCGCCCGCGCCACCGCCACCTGGGGTGGCCGTGGGCGAGGGGACCGTCGGGGTCGCGGAGGTGCTGGTGCTGGGCGCCGGGGCCGAGGTCGTGGCCTCGACCGTCGGCGTCGATGCCGATGCCGGCGTCGATGTCGGCGTGGCAGAGGTTCCGGAGGCGTCCGCCGTGCCGCGCGGGGTACCCGTGCGCTTCGGCGTGCCCTCGGATTCGCCGTCCCCGTCCCCGGACGTCGCAGGGGTCGGCTGGATGAGCGCAGGGGCGTCCCGCCGCTCCTCGTCGGCCCAGGGCAGCGGCCCTCCCGCGGGTCCGGCACCGAAGGATCCGGCGATGACGATGCCGAGGAATCCGAGGCACGCCACACCCACTCCGGCAGCGCTCCACCGCACCAAGCGGCCGCGTCGCCCCGAGGCGTCGACGAAGACGCTGTTGTCCTGGTGGCTCATGTGCGCGCATTGTAGGGAGCACATCAGTGCGGCGCGAGTCCACACACATTCCGGACAGTCTCCGATGACATAGCCGCTGTCCGACGTGTCCCAAAACACGAGGCGTCCCGCCCCGCCCCGCCGTAAGCTCTCGACATGCAGGTGATCCAGTCCACGAAGCTCGCCAACGTCTGTTACGAAATCCGGGGTCCGGTGCTCGAAGAGGCGATGCGGCTGGAGGCTGCGGGTCATCGCATCCTCAAGCTCAACACGGGCAACCCGGCGGCCTTCGGCTTCGAGTGTCCGCCCGCCATCCTCGAGGACGTGCTGCGCAACCTTTCCGAGGCGCACGGCTACGGCGACGCGAAGGGCCTGCTCGCGGCCCGCCGTGCGGTGATGAGCCACTACGAGACGAAGGGCATTCCGCTCTCCGTCGAGGACATCTACCTCGGCAACGGCGTCTCGGAGCTGATCCAGATGTCGATGCAGGCGCTCCTCGACGACGGCGACGAGGTCCTCGTACCGGCCCCGGACTATCCGCTGTGGACCGCCTCGGTCTCGCTCGCGGGCGGTACGGCCGTGCACTACCGCTGCGACGAGCAGGCCGACTGGATGCCGGACCTCGCCGACATCGAGCGGAAGATCACCGACCGCACCAAGGCGATCGTGATCATCAACCCGAACAACCCGACGGGCGCCGTCTACGACGACGAGATGCTCCGCTCCCTGACGGAGATCGCCCGCCGCCACAATCTGGTGGTCTGCTCGGACGAGATCTACGACAAGATCCTCTACGACGGCACGACGCACACGCCGACCGCCGCGATCGCCCCCGACCTCCTCTGCCTCACCTTCAACGGGATGAGCAAGAACTACCGGGTGGCGGGCTTCCGCTCCGGCTGGCTGGCGGTCTGCGGTCCGAAGCACCACGCGTCCTCGTACATCGAGGGCCTCACGATCCTCGCGAACATGCGCCTCTGCGCGAACATGCCGGCGCAGCACGCCGTGGCCGCCGCCCTCCAGGGCCGGCAGTCGATCGAGGACCTGGTGCTGCCGGGCGGGCGGCTGCTCGAGCAGCGCGACACGGCGTACGAGCTGCTGACGCAGATCCCGGGCGTGACGTGCGTGAAGCCGAAGGGCGCCCTGTACCTCTTCCCGCGCCTCGACCCGAACGTCTACAAGATCAAGGACGACCGGCAGATGGTCCTGGACCTGCTGCGGGCCGAGAAGATCATGGTCGTGCACGGGACGGGCTTCAACTGGCACGAGCCGGACCACTTCCGGATCGTCACGCTGCCCGCGGCGGCGGACCTGGCGGACGCCGTGACGCGGATCGGCCGGTTCCTCGACGGCTACAGCCAGCCCTGACCCCATCACACCCGGACAACGCTCAACTTTAGACCGAATCTAAGCTAGGATGGCTCCCAGAGCACTCAGGAGGCCATCCCCATGTACGAACCGATCCGCACCAAGTCGGTCCACCGGATGGCCGACGACGACCACGCGTACCCGCACCGCTCCCGCGAGGAGGAGCTGGACATCCAGCTCGCCGGACACCTCGCCGCCCTGCTCGCCGTCACCGACGAGCTCGGCGACACGGAGGCGGGCGAGCTCATCGCCCGCCAGGTGGCGCGGCTGCGCGGCGCACCGCCCGCCCGCCACGCGGGTCTGAGCGGCTCGCCCGCGCGGGACCTGCACCACAAGGCGCACGCCCTCGCGGGCCGCGCCCTGGTCGTCGCCGCCTCCCGGGCCGACACGGCCGCCGCGATCCTCGCCGCAGGGCGCATGGACGCGCACACCGCGGCACTGGCCGGGGAGACCCTGGTCGGCGCCCCCTGACGGCCCCGGTCCGCGCGGCACGAACCGCGCGGACCGGGCGCCACCCACCGGACCCGACACGCCTCGGACCGGGCGCCACCCACCGGACCCGACACGCCTCGGACCGGGCGCCACCCACCCGGGACCACCAAGGCCACCGACTCCCATCCGGCACCCCCCGCTCCGGTTCGGTACCGGGATCGGCACTTCACCCCCCGTACACCCAACTCCCCCTGGAATGTGGGTTTCCGCGAGCACGCTGCCCGCGTGAGACGCATCCTGGGAATCGTCCTGGCCGTCCTTCTCCTCGGCGGCGTGGCCGCCGTCCTCGTGACGGGCGGCGACAAGGACACAGGCACGGCAACGAAGACCGTGCGAGGAGTCATCGGGTCGGAGAAGGCGGAGTTCTTCGCCGACCCACAGGTCGTGAAGGCGCTGGCCGCCAAGGGCTTCACCGTGGGCACCGAGACCTCCGGGTCCTGGGATATGGAAGAACTGCCCCTCGACGGCTACGACTTCGCCTTCCCTTCCTCCAGGGGACCCGCCGACGGGCTCCGCGCGAAGGCGAAGACGAAGGACAAGGCGGCCACCGCCCCCCTGCGGCCCTTCTACTCGCCGCTCGTCGTCGTCGCGCACAGCACGGCGGCCCGGGTCCTCGCGGGCAACGGCCTCGCGACCCTCGGCGAGCGCGGAACGACCGGCACCCTGAAGATGGACGCCTACCTGGCCGCCGCCCGCGCCGACCGGACCTGGCAGCAGCTGGAGGGCTCCGCCGGGCACGCCGAGCTGAGCGGCACCCTCTTCATCACCTCCACCGATCCGGTCGCCTCCAACTCCGGCGCCCTCTACCTGGCGGCCGCGAGCTACGTCGCCGACGGCGGGAAGGTCGCGGGCGACGTGGCCGCCGTGACCCGCACCGCGCCGCTCATGCGCAAGCTGATCCAGGTGCAGGGCGCCCAACAGGCGGGCTCCGACGCTCCGTTCCGCGACTTCATCAGCGGCGTCGGCAACCCGCTCGTCCTGGTGTACGAGTCCCAGGTCGCCGCCCAGCTCCTCGCGGGCCGGCCCATGGGCGACCTCGTCGTCCTCTACCCGGACACCACCGTCAACAGCGACCACACCCTCGTACCGCTCACCGAGAACGGCCGGGCGCTCGGCGAACTCCTCTCCACCGACCCCGAGTTGCGCAAGCTCGCGGTCCGCCACGGCTTCCGCCCGCAAGGCGCGGGGAGCGAGTTCACCGCGGCCACGACCGGCCACGCCGCCTACCTCAACCAGACATTGACCGGTGTCCGCCAGGCGCCCGTGCCCACCGGCAAGGTGCTGCACGAGATGGCGCTGCGGGCCCGTGACCAGGGGGACACCGCATGACCACACCCGAGGATCCGAGAAGAACGATGGCCCTGACACCGCCCGGGAACGACAGCCCGCTCGTCCTCACCCCGCCGGAGCCGGTGGCGCCCGTCCGCTCCGAGCAGGCCGCCGCCGGCCTCGTGCCGCTGGACGAGGCCACCCGCACCGAGATGTCCCGGCGGGCCGTGGAGTACGTCGGCTCGCTCTCCGGCCTCGACCCGCGCTCCCCCGAGTTCTCGGGCCGCATCGGCGAGATCGCGGCCCTCGGCGCCGGCGAGATGCGCTCCGCCGCCCAGCAGTCGAACCGCATGCTCGACCGCACGGTCCGCTCCCTCGGCACCGGCGCGCCCGGCGGCGACGCCCAGACCCGGGTCGGCGCCTCGCTCGTCGAACTCCGGCGCACGGTCGAGGACCTGGACCCCCGCGACACCCCCGCCAAGGGCATCAAGGGGCTGCTCTCCAAGCTCCCCGGCGGCAACAAACTGCGCGACCACGTCGCCAAGTACGCCTCCTCGCAAGCCACTCTGAACCGGATCATCGGCTCGCTCCGCGGCGGCCAGGACGAACTGCGCCGCGACAACGCCGCGCTGCAGACCGAGCGGGCCCGCCTGTGGGAGACCATGGGCAAGCTCCAGGAGTACGCGGTGCTCACCGAGGCCCTCGACGCGGCCGTGGAGGAGCACGTCGCCCTCACCCCCGACCAGGCCCAGGCGGACGCGCTGCGCGCCGACGTCCTCTTCCCGGTCCGGCAGAAGCACCAGGACCTGCTGACCCAACTCGCCGTCTGCGCCCAGGGGTACATGGCGATGGACGTGGTCCGCCGCAACAACGACGAGCTGATCAAGGGCGTGGACCGGGCGGCGTCGACGACCCTGACGGCCCTGCGGATCGCGGTCATGCTCGCCTCCGCCCTGGAGAACCAGCGCAAGGTCACCGAGCAGGTCAACGTCCTGCGCTCGACGACGGAGGACCTGATCCTCGGCAACGCCGCGATGCTGTCGCAGCAGGCCGACGACATCCACGAGATCGCGGCGAACCCGGCGGTGGGCGCGGAGACGCTCCGCACGGCGTTCCAACAGATCTACTCGACGCTCGACGCCATCGACACGTACAAGGTGCGGGCGACGGAGTCGATGGCGGCCACGGTCGAGTCCCTGACGGCGGAGCTCCAGGTGGCCGGTTCCCACCTGGAGCGCAGCCGCCGCACCAGCGCCCTGGAAGGCGGCGGCCTCTCGTGATCACCACCCCCCGACGCCGCTCCCGCCCCCGCTCCCTGGCCCGGGCCCTCGCCGGCCTGGCCCTCACCCTGCTCGTCACGGCCACCGGCAGCGCCTGCTCCACGATCGACAACAGCTCCTCCGGCGGCCAGGGCACCCCGCCCATCGACCGGTACGGCAAGAGCTACGCCCCCGGCACCCTGCGGGTCCTCGCCTCGTCCGAGCTGGCCGACATGGCCCCCGTGCTGGAAGAGGCCCGCAAGGCCACCGGCGTCACCGTCCGCCCCACCTACGCCGGCACCCTCGACGCCGTCGAGCAGATCGCCTCCGGCGAGGCGGAGAAGGCCTACGACGCGATCTGGCTCTCCTCCAACGACTACCTCAGGCTCCGCCCCGACACCGCCAAGAGGATCACCGGCGAGACCTCGATCATGACCTCGCCGGTGGCCCTCGGCGTGCGGCCCGCCGCCGTCGCCCGCCTCGGCTGGGACCCGGCGAAGGTCACCTGGTCGCAGCTGCACAAGGCGGTGGCCGAGAAGAAGCTGACGTACGGCATGACGGACCCGATGCGCTCCAACTCCGGTTTCTCCGCGCTCGTCTCGGTCGCCTCGGGGCTCTCCGGCGCCCAGTCCGCCCTCACGGAGCAGGACGTCACCCGGGCCACGCCCCGCCTGAAGGAGTTCTTCGCGGGGCAGAAGCTGACCTCCGGCTCCTCCGGCTGGCTCGCGACCGCCTACGGCCGCCGCGCCGACGTCGACGCGCTCGTCAACTACGAGTCGGTGCTGCTGTCCGCGCCCGGGAAGCTCACCGTCATCCGGCCGTCGGACGGCGTCGTCACCGCCGACTACCCGCTCACCCTCCTCACCTCCGCCCGCGCCGAGGCGAAGGAGGCGGCCGGCCGGCTCACCACCTACCTGCGCACGCCGGACGCCCAGCGGCGGATCACGGAGACGACCCTGCGCCGCCCGGTCGTCCTCGGCGTCCCGCCGGCCTCCGCGCTCGCCGAGGACCAGCGGCGCGAGCTGCCGTTCCCCGGCAGCCGGGCCGTCGCCGACGGCCTGCTCGACGCGTACGACAACACCCTGCGCAGGCCCTCCCGCACGGTCTACGTCCTCGACACCTCCGGCTCCATGGCGGGCGATCGCCTCGAACGCCTCAAGACGGCACTCGCCGAGCTCACCGACGACTTCCGGGACCGGGAGGAGGTCACCCTGATGCCCTTCGGCTCCGCGGTGAAGCAGGCGGAGGTCCGTACGCACACGGTCGACCCGGCCTCCCCGGCGGCGGCGCTCGACGCGATCAGGACCGACGCACGGAACCTCTCGGCCTCCGGCGGCACCGCGATCTACTCCAGCGTCCAGGAGGCCTACCGCTTCCTCGGCACGTCCCGCGACGGCGCCTCCCCCGCCGACACGTTCACCTCGATCGTCCTCATGACGGACGGGGAGAACACCGACGGCGACCCGGCCTCCGCCTTCGACGGCTTCTACCGCTCCCTGCCCGCCGAGCAGCAGCGCACCCCGGTCTTCCCGATCCTCTTCGGGGATTCGGACCGCGGCGAGCTCGACCACATCGCGAGCCTCACCGGCGGCAAGCTCTTCGACGCCCAACAGGGTTCGCTGGACGGCGCCTTCGAGGAGATCCGTGGCTACCAGTAACCGCCTCCTGCGGTACGCCGAGTCCCGCAAGAACCTGACGGGCTGCGCCGCGGGCCTGGCCGGCCTGGGGCTCACCCTCACCGGCGCCGCCGGCTCCCTGTGGCCGCTGGTGGTCGTGGGCCTGTACGGGGCGGGGGCGCTGATCGCCCCGCCCGAGCGCCCGGACACCCCGCACTTCCCGAGCGCCGACGAGCAACTGGACGCCCTGCGCGCCGACTTCACGTCCCTGCGGGCGTATCTGGCCGAGGTGGAGCTGCCGTCGGCCCTGCGCGAACGGCTGACCGCGCTCGACACCCTGATCGAGGCCCTGCTCGAACCGGGCTGGGTGAGCGACCCGGAGCACCTCCACGTCCTGGCCCGAGCGGTCCGCCTGGACGTCCCGGAGGCCGTCGACACCTTCGTACGGACCCGGTGGTGGTCCCGCTTCACCTCGGGCGCCGACGCGCCGGAGAGCCATCTGGAGCGGCAGCTGACCGCGCTCCACGAGGAGGCGACGGCGATCGCCACGGCCCTCCAGGAAGCGGAGGCGATCCGTCAGCACATCCACACGGAATACGTGGAGGGACGCGGCAACTGATCGACTACGGTCCGCACATGACGTCATTCGAACACTCGACCTCCCGCCGCAACGTCCTGACCGCGCTGGCCGCGGCGGCCACGGCAGGAGCCCCGCTCCTCGGCCAGCTCGCCGCCGCCACGCCGGCCTCCGCCGCCCCGCCGTCCAGCACCACGCTTCCGGACCCGATCGAGTACCCCTCGAACACCGCCCTCTACCAGGACACGGACCTGGTAGAGGGCACCTCGTACAGCCGCCGTTACCGCCGCCACCAGCAGTTCGACCTCAAGATGAGCCAGAAGTACGACTTCCCGCGCACCGCGATCCTCGCGCTGCACGGCGGCGGCATCGAGATAGGCACGAGCGAGCTGTGCCTGGGCATCGCCGGCTACAGCCCGGGCAGCGCCCCGGGCGCCGGTATGGGCGACCCCGCGGGCGACCCGATCCTGCCGACCGTGCACGACTACTTCATGTTCGAGGGCCTGCTCGCCAACGGCAACACCGCCCTGCACGTCACCTCGAAGAACTGTGACGACCACGTCGCCCTGTCGATCGCGGCGAGCCACCTCAACGTCCTGTCCCTGCACGGCTGCAAGTTCGAGCAGCTGAACCTGCCCACGGCCACCTACCCGCCGACCGGAGACCTCGCCGTCGCCGTCGTCGGCGGCCTCAACGCCGCGTTCCGCTCGGCCCTGGTGACCGAGATCAACAACGCCGGCTTCCAGGCGGTCGACGCCTACGACCCCCGCTACTCCGCCACGCTCGGCGAGTTCAACGGCAGCCACGTCAAGAACCCGTGCAACCGCACGATGCTCGCCATGGGCGCCCAGCTGGAGCTGACCACGGAACTGCGCAAGAGCCTCTTCGGCGACCCCTCCTCCCGCGGCGGGCGCGCGGAGACCTGGTACCAGTCGGGCGGCCGCTTCGAGCGCTTCCGCGACGCCTGCCGCCGGGCGATCGCCACCGTCGAGGCCGGCCAAGCCATCCTCTGACCGGACATGCGCCGGCCCCCGGAGCCTGAGGGGGCTCCAGGGGCCGGATGCGTCGTGGTGGGCCGTCGTGACCCCACTGGTCAGGGCGGTGTTTCGGGGCAACCCACCACGAGTCTCGAAGGGACTAGCCGAGGCGCTCCACGAGCGCGTTGTACTCGTCCCACAGCTCCTTCGGCGTGTGGTCGCCGAAGGTGTTCAGGTGGTCCGGGACGAGGGCGGCCTCTTCGCGCCACACGTCACGGTCGACCTTGAGGAGGAACTCCAGGTCCTCGGCCGGCAGGTCCAGGCCCTCGGTGTCGAGGGACTCCGGGGTCGGCAGGATGCCGATCGGGGTCTCGACGCCCTCGGCCTTGCCCTCCAGGCGCTCCACGATCCACTTCAGGACGCGGCTGTTCTCGCCGAAGCCGGGCCACACGAACTTGCCCGCGTCGTTCTTGCGGAACCAGTTCACGTAGTAGATCTTCGGCAGCTTCGCGGCGTCCGCGTTCGCGCCCACCTTGACCCAGTGGGCCATGTAGTCGCCCATGTTGTAGCCGCAGAACGGCAGCATGGCGAAGGGGTCGCGGCGCAGCTCGCCGACCTTGCCCTCGGCGGCGGCGGTCTTCTCGGAGGCGACGTTCGCACCGAGGAAGACGCCGTGGTTCCAGTCGAAGGACTCGGTCACCAGCGGGACGGCGGAGGCGCGGCGGCCGCCGAAGAGGATGGCCGAGATCGGCACGCCCTTCGGGTCCTCCCACTCCGGCGCGATGATCGGGCACTGCCCGGCCGGGACGGTGAAGCGGGCGTTCGGGTGGGCGGCCGGCGTCTCCGACGCGGGCGTCCAGTCGTTGCCCTTCCAGTCCGTGAGGTGCGCGGGGGCCGTCTCGGTCATCCCCTCCCACCACACGTCGCCGTCGTCCGTGAGGGCGACGTTCGTGAAGACGGAGTTGCCCCACATGGTCTTCATGGCGTTGGCGTTGGTGTGCTCGCCGGTGCCGGGCGCGACGCCGAAGAAGCCGGCCTCGGGGTTGATCGCGTAGAGGCGGCCGTCCTCGCCGAAGCGCATCCAGGCGATGTCGTCGCCGATGGTCTCGACCGTCCAGCCGGAGATCGTGGGCTCCAGCATGGCGAGGTTGGTCTTGCCACAGGCCGACGGGAAGGCGGCGGCGACGTACTTCGACTCGCCCTGCGGCGGGGTGAGCTTGAGGATCAGCATGTGCTCGGCGAGCCAGCCCTCGTCACGCGCCATGACGGAGGCGATGCGGAGCGCGTAGCACTTCTTGCCGAGCAGGGCGTTGCCGCCGTAGCCCGAGCCGTACGACCAGATCTCGCGGCTCTCGGGGAAGTGCGAGATGTACTTGGTGGTGTTGCAGGGCCACGGCACGTCGGCCTCGCCCTCGGCGAGCGGCGCGCCGAGCGTGTGCACGGCCTTGACGAAGAAGCCGTCGGTGCCGAGCTCGTCCAGGACGGCCTGTCCCATGCGGGTCATGGTGCGCATGGAGACGGCGACGTACGCGGAGTCCGTGATCTCGACGCCGATGGCGGAGAGCGGGGATCCGACGGGGCCCATGCAGAAGGGCACGACGTACATGGTGCGGCCGCGCATGGAGCCGCGGAAGATGCCCTCGGAGCCCGCGAAGAGCTCCTTCATCTCGGCCGGGGCCTTCCAGTGGTTGGTCGGGCCCGCGTCCTCCTCCTTCTCGGAGCAGATGTAGGTGCGGTCCTCGACGCGCGCGACGTCGGAGGGGTCGGAAGCGGCGTAGTACGAGTTCGGGCGCTTGACCGGGTCGAGCTTCGTGAAGGTCCCCTTGGCGACGAGCTCCTCGCACAGGCGCTCGTACTCCGCCTCGGATCCGTCGCACCAGACGATGTTGTCCGGCTGGGTGATCTCGGCGATGTCGTTCACCCAGGAGACGAGCTCCTGGTGCTGGGTCGGGACGGTGGTGGGAGCCGCGTTGTCGCGCGCCACGATTGCTCCTTGTTGAGGGGTTTTTTTGGTGTATGCCCCGTGGGGGCCGCGACCCGGATGCTTCGTAGCTGCTCATCCGGTGCCGACCGCACTCATTTGATCATCCGATGTTAACGCCCATATGTCCAGAGGGCCGCACACGTGAGCATCGCCACTCATATCCGGGACCTACGGACGCGTAGGTACGATTCGTTGTCATGACTGCAGCCACGCCGGAAGTGAGCCCGACCGATTACCCGCCGTCGGTCGAGAACCCCCCGTCGCTCCCGACGAAGCCCCACCTCAGAGGCTGGCTGCACGCCGGCATGTTCCCCGCCGTGATCGTCGCGGGCCTCGTCCTCGTCGCCCTCTCCGACTCGCCCCGCGCCCGGATCGCCTGCGGGATCTACGTCCTCACCGCCTGCCTGCTCTTCGGCATCAGCGCGCTCTACCACCGCGGGAACTGGGGACCGCGCGGCGAGGCCATCCTGCGCCGCCTCGACCACGCCAACATCTTCCTGATCATCGCGGGCACCTACACCCCGCTCACCCTGCTGCTGCTCCCCGACTCCACGGGCGAGCCGCTCATGTGGGCGGTGTGGGCGGCGGCGGCCGCGGGCATCGCCTTCCGCGTCTTCTGGGTCGGTGCCCCGCGCTGGCTGTACACGCCCTGCTACATCGCGATGGGCTGGGCCGCCGTCTTCTTCCTGCCGGACTTCATGCGCGCGGGCGGCATCGCCGTCCTCGTCCTCGTCATCGTCGGCGGCCTGCTCTACAGCGCGGGCGGGGTCATCTACGGCATCAAGCGCCCGAACCCCTCACCCCGCTGGTTCGGCTTCCACGAGGTCTTCCACTCGCTGACCCTCGCGGCCTTCATCGTCCACTACGTCGGCATCTCGCTGGTGGCCTACCAGCACGCCTGACCGGGCACGACGCCCCTCAGGACCTCAGGCCTCAGGACCTCAGGGCCTCAGGGGCGTACGGGCGCGCCGGCGGGAGACCCCAGCGCGCCCCTGACGACCCGCGCCGACTCCGGATTGTCCGCGCACTCCCACACTCCGTGCGGGCAGTAGTCCGTCACCGTCTGGTAGACGGGCCGGTGCGCGGCGAACCAGTCGAGCATCCCCCGCACGTACACCGGGTTGTCCCCGTTCCTGAAGAGCCCCCACTCGGGGTACGAGACGGGCTTCCCGTGCGCCGCCGCGAACCGCACGTGGTGCTCCAGCCCGTACTCCTCGGTCACCTGCTCCTCGAAGGAGAGCCCGGCCGGCTGGTCGTAGGCGTCCATCCCGATGATGTCGACGACGTCGTCCCCGGGGTAGCAGAGCGGCCACGCCACGGCGTCGAGCCCCCGGCTCGGGGTGAAGTCGAAGCGGAACCGCTGCCCCTCCACGTCCCGCAGCACCCCCACGACCCGCCGCCAGTACGCCTTCCAGGCCGCCGGGTCCGGGCCGCAGCGGTGGCTGTACGTGGTGCCGTTCATCTCCCAGCCGAGCACCAGGACCGCGTCGCCGAGCCCGTGCTCCACGAGCCGCTTCCCCAGGACCTCGAAGTGCGCGTCGAAGGCGCCTCCCGCGCCGCGCCGCAGCCCCGCGCGCACCTCCGCGTCGGGCAGCCCCGCCTCGTTGCGGTCGAGGAGCGGCACGTTCAGGACGAAGAGCCGCCCCGGCCGCTCCTCCTTCCAGCGCGCCCAGGGCTCGAAGAGCGCCGGATGCCCCTCGATGTTGGACCAGCGGTCGCCGGGGAGGTACGTGTGCCCGACGGTCAGCGTCTCGCCGCCGAGCCAGGCCTGCACCTGCGCGATCCGCCGCACCCCGGCCTCGTCGGATCCGGTGAAGAAGCCGGACGGCACCCCGGGCAGCGGCTCGGGGTCCACCGGGGCCCGGCTCCCGGTGTGCCGCCCGCCGGGCGCGATCCCGTCGTGGGGCAGCAGGAGCACGAGAAGGGCCGCGAGCAGCACGACGAGTGCGGCCCGCGGCCAGAGCAGGAAGGGATTCACGTCAGCTGGTCCAGAAGTCCCACCAGCGGGTCAGGATCAGCATCCCGATGATCCCGATGTGCAGGACGGGCAGGGCGAACGCGAACTCGCCGAGGAAGGTCCGCACCCCGGCCGGCGCGGGCAGCAGCCCGGCCCGGACGTTGTGCGCGGTCACGTACCAGAACATGACGATGGTGGCGACCCACGCGAGGCAGCACCACAGGCAGAGCGAGTTGATCTCGTACAGCGACTGGTACATGAGCCAGGTGCAGAAGCCGACCCCGAAGAGCATCCCGGCGTTGAGGCCGAGCCAGAGCCAGCCCTTGTAGCGGGCGCCGGCGAGCAGCCCGGCACCGACGGCGACGACGACGGCGTACGTGACGAGCCCCAGCATCGGGTTGGGGAAGCCGAAGACCCCCGCCTGCTCGCTCTTCATGATGTTGCCGCAGGACACGACCGGGTTCAGGCTGCACCCGGGCTGGAAGCCGGGGTCCTCCAGGAGCTTGAACTTGTCGATCGTGATCACCCAGCCGGACAGCACGCCCGCCGCCCCGGTGATCATCAGCATCCAGGCGAAGGCCCGGCTCGCGCCGATGCCCGTCCCCGCGGTCTCCCGCTCGGACTCCTCCTGCCGCTGCCCGGGCACCCCGCCCCGTACGTCCGTCGTCGCCATGCCGCGACCCCCTTCCGTTCTCTCCCGCTCAGCCCTGGAGGCGCCGGACCGGCATCAGGACGTGGGCGCTCTCGGCGAGCATCTCCTCGTCGGAGACGAAGGAGCGCAGCCGCGCCTCGTCGACCGGCTGCCCGGGGACGGCCTCGGGCCAGGGCCGGACGGAGCAGATGAGGTAGACCTGGCCGCGCTCGCGGGCGGCCGCCTGCCACTCGTCGGGCACCGGGCACTGCGCCTTCAGGAACGGCAGGTTGAGGACGACGGAGCCGCCCTCGACGAGCAGCGTGGCGTTGATCCCGGCGTCCTTGTCGAGGTCGAAGAGCCGGTCGCCGACCGAGAGGCCCATCGACTCCAGGGCCGTCCGCATGGCCTGCTGACCGGCCTCCGGGCCGTCCCGGCCGTCGCCGAGCGAATACGCCATGAGGAACGGCGTGCCCGCCGAATCGGCGGAGGGCTCGCTGGACCACGGAATCACCGTGAGAGTTCCCAGCGGAGAGGCGCTGCGCGCCGACGAAACGACATTGGAAGTGGTCATGAATATGGATGCTAGTGGCCCAACCACCCTTTCCCCGCGCCGATTTCACCCGAACGGTCGATATTCACGCCGCTGGCATTTCCGACGCAACGAACCCGGGTTTTCATCGTTGTGCCCTGAGGGCAATTGCCGACCCGAGGAGATCACTCATGATCGTCCCGCGCCGCGTCGCACTGCGGTCCCTCTTCGCTCTGGCCGTCACCGCCTTCACCGGCGGTGCGCTCGGCCGCATCGCGACCCGCACCCCTTCGGGCGAACCGTCCGGGGCACCGCACGACCCGCTCGCCTTCGACGAGATGTACGGGGGCCGCCGCATCCTGGGCTTCGCCGGGCCCGGCGGCGCCCCGGTCGCCTTCGTCGACGGCCGGCCGCTGCACCTGATGCGCTGCGCCGACGGCGGGTACGTCTCGCCGATCGACCACTACGAGTCCTGCCCGACGCCGCTGGCGGCCACCCGCGCCGCCGTCGACGAGCTGGGGGCGGCCCGGCTGTCCCGGTTCGCCGCCGCCCACGGCGACCACACCGAACCGACGGGAGGGAGCCCGCGTGGTGTACACGCGTAAGAACCAGCGCGACCTGACCGGCGCCGAGCGCCGGAAGTTCGTCGCCGCCGTCCTGGAGCTCAAGCGGACCGGCGCGTACGACGAGTTCGTCCGCACCCACATCGACCACTACTCGGCCGACGGGGAGGGGCGGCTCAGGACCGCCCACATGGCGCCGAGCTTCCTGCCCTGGCACCGCAGGTTCCTGCTGGAGTTCGAGAAGGCCCTGCGCCGGATCGACCCGACGGTCTCCGTCCCGTACTGGGACTGGACCCGGGACAACAGCCCGGCCTCGTCGATCTGGGGCGAGGACTTCATGGGCGGCAACGGACGCCGGGCCGACCTCCAGGTCATGACCGGCCCCTTCGCCCACTCCACGGGGCGGTGGAACGTCACGTACGCAATGTCCGAGACCCGCTTCCTGACCAGGGACTTCGGCCGGCCCCGCGACCCGGTGGCGCTCCCCACGCAGGCCCAGCTGGACGAGGTGATGCGGGAGCGGGTGTACGACGTGGCGCCCTGGAACTCGACGAGCGCGTCCGGCTTCCGCAACCGCCTGGAGGGCTGGGCCCCGGGCCAGGGCAACGAGCGGTTCCGGATCCACAACCGGGTCCACCGCTGGGTCGGCGGGCTGATGCTCGGCGGCGGCTCCGTCAACGACCCGGTCTTCTGGCTGCACCACTCCTTCGTCGACCTGGTCTGGTCGCGCTGGCAGCAGCGCAATCCCGGGGCCGCCTACCTGCCGGCGGAACCGCCGCCGCTGGGGGACTCGCAGTACCGCAAGGTCGTCGCCCGGCACCAGCCGATGGCGCCGTGGGGGGTCACCCCGGCGGAGCTGTTCGACCACAGCCGGATCTACCGGTACGCCTGACCCCGCACACAGGTGTGTCCCCCCGGCCCGCTGGGGCCGGGGGGACACACCTGTCGGAACGGGGGGATCAGCCGCCGTAGCCGCCGTCACCGTTGTCGTGGCCACCGTCGGCGTTGATGCAGGTGTTGCCGAAGGCCGGGTTGAGCAGGCCGATGACGTTGACGGTGTTGCCGCAGAGGTTGACCGGGACGTGGACCGGGACCTGGACGACGTTGCCGGAGGCGACACCGGGCGAGTGGGCGGCGACGGCCTCGGCGCCCGAGTCGGCGACGGCCAGGCCGGCTCCGCTGAGGGCAACGGCACCCGTGCCGGCGAGAACAGCGGCAGCCTTCGCGATGCGAGACATCAAGAACTCCTTGGACGTGGAAAGCGACCGCAGGAATCACGGCCGACTCCCCTTCAACGCCCGTCACGGGGACTGGTCACGGTCATTGCGCCGAACGGGCCGAAAGAAATCCGAAAAGATCCGAAAGGAATGGCCCGTGGACCGGAGGCGCCCGCCGCCGGATACGACGGGGCGCTCCTCGGTCCACGGGCCGCGGCCATGCGACGAGCCTCTCTTCCAACGATCAACGACCCCTGGGGTGGCGGGGAAGAATCGTGTCTTCACCCGCCCGGGGGGCCGGACGGCGTCAGTGCGAGGACGGCGCCAGACCCAGCTGCGGGTCGAGTGCTCCGCTCAGTACGGGGGTGAGCAGGCCGACCTGAGGCTTCGTCAGCTCCGGCAGCCCGGCGAGCCCGTTGCCGCGCGGGGCCTCCACCGGGTTGCCGACGACGGCGCCGGGGGTGGCGGCCTTCATCTCCGAGTGCGGGCTGCTGAGGAGGGCCCGGCCGAGGTCGCTGCCGTCCAGGACCTCCGGCAGCGGCGCATCCACCACGGTCTTCGGGAGGGTGCCGGTGAGCGGCACGCTGGGCAGGGCGACGTCCGGCAGGGAACCGAGGCCCTTCTGGAAGCCGGTGGGCGCGCCGGGCACCGGGACGGGCACACCGGTGGCCACCGTGGGGGCGTCCATCGGGAGCACCGGCTCCAGGCCCTGGAGCGGGACGATCACCGGCGCCTCGACGGCGGAGGCCGGTGCGGCCAGTGCGGCGGAGGCGAGCGCGGTCATGAGGATTCCCATGCCGGCGTGAGAGCGCAGAGTCATGCTCTGTTGAACGAGGCGTTCGGGGGAAACGTGGCGGAATACCCCCGTGTGCAGCAACGCCGGAGGCCCTCACCGGTGAAGGCGAGGGCCTCGCTTGACGTTCCGTCAGCCCGTGGGGTCAGTGACGGCGGGAGATGCGTCCGCCCCGGAGGTAGACGACGGTGCCGCCGATGATCAGCGCGGCACTGATGGCGGCCGCGCCCATGAGCGCGGGATCGCTGCCGGTGTCGGGGAGTTCGGGACCCGGCGGGGTCGTCGGGTGGCTCGGCTCGTCGGTCGGCGGAGTGGTCGGCTCCTCACAACCGGGCTCCGGCTCCTCACCGGGCGCGGGCTCCTCGCACTCACCGGGCTCGTCCGGGTTGGTCGGCGGCGTCCACGGCGGAGAGGTGGGCGGGGTGGTGGGCGGAGTGGTCGGCTCCTCACAACCGGGCTCCGGCTCCTCACCGGGTGCCGGCTCCTCGCACTCACCGGGCTCGTCCGGGTTGGTCGGCGGCGTCCACGGCGGCGAAGTGGGCGGAGTGGTCGGCGGAGTGGTCGGCTCCTCACAACCGGGCTCCGGCTCCTCGCCGGGGGCGGGGGCCTCGCACTCGCCGGGCTCCTCCGGATGGGTCGGCGGAGGCGTGGTGTGCGGCGGAGTCGTCGGCGGCTCCGTGTGCGGCGGCTCGGTCTGGGGCGGAGTCGTCGGCGGCTCGGTGTGCGGAGGCTCCGTCTGGGGCGGCTCGGTGTGCGGCGGAGTCGTCGGCGGCTCCGTGTGCGGAGGCTCGGTCTGGGGCGGCTCGGTGTGCGGCGGAGTCGTCGGCGGCTCCGTCGGCTCGCCGGGGTGAGTGGGCTCGCCCGGCTCGTCGCCGTAGCCGCCGGGTTCCCCCGCCTGGGCGCAGAGGTCGCCGACGGCTTCCGCGACGAATCCGCCGAGTTCCATGCTCTTGCCGCAAACGTCCGCCGGGAGGTGGGCCTGGACTTGGTTCCCCGTACCGGGACCGGGGGAATCGCCCGTACCGGCATGGGAGTTGGCGGCAAGTGCGAAACCGCCGGTCAGCGACAGGATGCCGGTCGCTGCCGCTGCGGTGAGTACTTTCCTGCTGATGATGGACCGCATACCGCTCTTCCTCTGGAGAAAGGGAGAGACCGGCGAGGATCCCCCCTCGCTCCGACCGGCCAGTCCACGCAGACGCTCGCGTGGATGGACCAGACAGTAGGGAGCGGGGCCCCGCGTCGAGCGGGGGCCACACGGCGGCCGATCAGAAAATCATTCGATCAGCCGCCCAGCGGGAGTCCGCCGAGCAGCGCCGAGCCGCCCTTGCCGGCCTCGTTGAGCTGCCCCAGCGCGTCCGTGGCGGTGTTCAGCGGGGAGCCCTCGGTCGTGGTGCTCAGCATGTCCGTCTTCAGTCCATTGGCGGCGATCGCCTCCAGCCCACCGTTCAGGCTGGTGGGGGTCAGCGCCTCCGCGGCGGCCATGGCGGGCGTGGCGGCGCCCAGCGCGACGAGCGAACCGGCGACGACCGCGGCGACCTTGGTGGACTTCATGGGGAGAATCCTTCCTCTGTGCTTTCACGTCACGTCCCACACGGGCTTCTTGGCCGAATCCCATGTGTTCCTTCGTCTCCTGTAACGAGAGGCGCCCTGCCCCGGAAACTCCGGAAGGAAGGATTTCTCGACATTTGTCGCACGCGAAGGCCCGTACCGGTGCGGCGGACGCCGGGCCGGTACGGGCCTGTGCGGGGGACTACCTGACGGGCAGCGGGGGCTTGACCGGCAGGTCGGGGACGTCGACGGGCGGCTTCACGGGCGTGTCGACCGGCAGCTCCGGCGGGTCGACGGGCAGCTCGGGAACCGCGACCGGGAGCGCCGGGAGGGCGGGCAGACCGGCCAGGTCCGGCGCGGGCAGACCGCTGCCGAGCACGGTGGCGACCGCGAGGTTGACCAGCGAGGTCAGGGTCGCGGTCACTTGCGGTACGACTCCGCCGGCGTCGCCCGAGGTGACGGCGGCGAGCAGGGCGGCGACGGCCTTCTCGACCGTGGCGAGGGCGTCGTCCACGACGTCCGCGGGGGCGGCGATACCGGGGGCGGCCTTCGCGCCTGCGGCGACGGGCAGACTCACCGGCGGCTTCACGGGGAGATCCGGCGCGGGGAGATCAGGCGCGGGGAGATCCGGAGCCGGAAGATCCGGAGCCGGGAGATCCGGAGCCGGGAGGTCCGGCGCGGGAAGGTCCGGGGCCGGGACGTCCGGTGCCGGGGTTTCCGGCAGGGGTGCCGGGGCCGTGTCCTTGGCCTGGTCGACGGCCGCCGCGATCTTCGCCTTGAGGGCGTCGGCGTCGGCCGCGGGCAGCTGGCCCGCGTCGGCCTTGAGGGCTGCGGTGACGAGTTCGGTCACGGGGGTCGTCACCGAGCCGAGCTCACCGAGCGCCTCGGCCTGGGTCAGCAGGGCGGCGGCTTCGGGGAGTGGCGCGTGGGCGGCCCGGTCGGCCGCGGAGGACGGATGGTGCTCGCCGGCGACGGCGGGTCCCGCCGCGCCGAGGGTGATGGCGGCGGATATCGCCAGGGCGGTGATGCGGCGTGTAGCCAGGGGACGCATATGTGTTCCTTTTCCTTATGCGTCGGACAACTTCTCTCCCACCGTGCCTGCGGGTATAGCCCTCCGCAACCGGGGAACTACTGAGCGCCACGTCTCCGTTCGAGTGAATCCACCCTTCTGGCCTGCCCCCCGAAGGGGCGTACGCCGTTGCACCGAACGGCGCACGACGGTGCGGCCGAACGAGTAGCCCACCAGTCCCCGCAAGGAAAAAGCCGGTGCGCCCACCCCGATCGGGGTGGGCGCACCGGCTTCGGAAGGACCGATCCGCTGTGCGAGATCAGACGTTGGCGCAGAAGTTGCCGAAGGTCGGGTTCAGCGCGCCGATGACGCTCACGGTGTTGCCGCAGACGTTCACCGGGATGTGGACCGGGACCTGGACGACGTTGCCGGAGCCGACGCCCGGGGACTTCACGGCCGCGCCCTCGGCGATGGAGTCGGCGGCGGCGACGCCGGCGGCACCGGCGACCGCGGCGGCGGCACCCACGGTCAGGACAACGGCCTTGGCGATACGGGACATGGGGAGGAGCTCCTCGATCGAATTCATCCAACTCGGACTGCGCGGACTGTTCGGCCCGGCTCCCTCAACAACGCCCCGGGCTTTCATCGGTTGCTCTCCCGAACGGGTGACGTTCAACCGATCTTTGGGCCATAAGAGGGCCATTGGAGGGACTGGGCGTGGAATGGCGCAACACGCTCAACGAGGAACCTGCCGCGTGGATACGGGAGTTAGCGTTTCCGAGCATCTAATGCTTACTATCGCCCCGCGTCGGGGTTATAACGTTCCCGAACGTTGCTTCCGGGCCGGCCGCGCGTTCACCCATTTCGTGCGGACGACACCTTCCCCTCTCCCGGCCTTCTCGGGTCTTCCCTTCCTCCTCTCATCAAAGCGGAGAACCTGTATGCGGAATTCAGCGTTTCCTGCTGTGCGTCGCAGTGTGGTGTGCGCCCTGTCGTGTGCGGTCCTGTCCGCCGCGCTGCCGGTCGCCTCCGCCGCCGCGCCCCGGCCCGGTGAGGCGGCGCGCGTCCCCTTCGCCCCGCGCTACCAGGCCGAGCAGCACGGCGGGATCGTGCGGGCCGCGAACACCTCGGCGAAGGGCGTGAAGGGCACCGAGTCGGTCAACGACAACGCCTCGATCGCGTACGTCGACGTGGACAAGGACCCCAACACATACAACTCCAGCCGCGCCGAGCTGGCGGTTCCCGCGGGCGCCCGGGTGAGCTGGGCCCGTCTGTACTGGGGCGGGAACCTGCGGGTGGGCGAGCAGAAGCCGCCCGCGGACAACGGGCGCGTCCTGATCGCCGAGCCCGGCGGCCAGTACAAGGCGCTGCTCGCCGACACCCTGATCGGGCACCGCACCGCCGTCGGCGCGGACGCCTTCCAGGCCTCCGCCGACGTCACCGAGCTGGTCCGCTCGGCCCGCCCGGGGCAGTGGACCGTCGCCCAGGTCAATGTGGCCATGGGGCGTTCGAAGGTCGGCGGCTGGGGCGGCTGGACGCTCGTCGCCGCGTACGAGAAGCCCTCGGAACCACTGCGCCGACTGGCCGTCTGGGACGGTTTCGAAACGGTCGGCCCCGGGGGCGGTGAGCTGCGTGTCCCGGTCGATGGAAAGCGTTATCCGAAGGGCGCGGGCGGACGGCTCGGCGTGATCGCCTATGACGGTGATCGCGGCACTTCCGGTGATTACCTGGCGGTCGAAACGGGCGCGTCCAAGAGCGTCCGAATGGCCGATTCCGCCAATTCCGCGGACGACGTCATGAACTCCAGCATCACCGAATTCGGCACCGGTCGGACGGTCCGTTATCCCGATGGTACGAACACTCTGGGGTACGACTCCGACGTCTTCGATCTGCGGGGGGCGCTGCGTGAGGGGGCGGATCGTGTCCACGTCCGGTTCGGCAGCCGGAAGGACACCGTCTGGCTCGGTGCGCTCTTCCTCCAGGCCGACGTCCGGCGCTGACGTGCGGCCTCCACTGGCGCCTGAAGCGCCGGACCTCTCGTCCGTCACCGTCCTGCACGCGGTCCAGCCCGGTGACGGCGGGGTCGCCCGCGTCGTCGTCGACCTGGTCCGCGCCCAGCGCGCCGCCGGCCTGCGGGTCGCGGTCGCGTGCCCGCCGGACACCTCCGTCTCCGCCGCGGTCCGCGTCGAGGGCGCGGAGACCCACGACTGGCCGGCCGGCCGGGACCCCGGCCCCGGGCTGGTCCGCGAGACGACGGGGCTGGCGCGGGTCATCCGCGCCGTCCGGCCCGGTCTCGTCCACGCGCACAGCGCCAAGGCCGGTCTCTGTGCCCGACTCGCCCTGCGGGGACGGGTTCCGACGGTGTATCAGCCGCATGCCTGGTCCTTCGAGGCGGTCACCGGGACGACCGCGTCGCTGGCCCGCCGCTGGGAGCGGTTCGGCGCCCGCTGGGCGGACCGGATCCTCTGCGTGAGCGAGGCCGAGCGCCGTACCGGCGAGGAGGCCGGGGTCGTGGCGGACTGGTCCGTCGTCCACAACGGTGTGGACGTGGCCCGGTTCGCGACCGCGGGCCCGCCCGGCAATCCCGTGCCCACCGTCGTCTGCGTGGGCCGGCTCTGCCGCCAGAAGGGACAGGACGTGCTGCTCGCCGCCTGGCCCGCGGTCCTCGCGGAGGTGCCGACGGCCCGTCTCGTCCTGGTCGGTGACGGCCCGGACGGCGCGCGGCTGCGGGCGGCGGCCGGCCCTTCGGTCCGCTTCACCGGCGCCGTCGACGACACCGTCCCCTGGTACCGGGCCGCCGACGTGGTCGTCCTGCCGTCCCGCTGGGAGGGCATGGCGCTCGCGCCCCTGGAGGCCATGGCGAGCGGCCGGCCGGTCGTCGTCAGCGATGTGGACGGAGCGCGCGAGAGCCTGCCGCCCGCCCACGAACCCCTGTGCCTGGTCCCGCCCGAGGACCCGGCCGCGCTCGCCGCCGCTCTCGGCCGCCTCCTCGGCAGGCCGGAGCTGCGGCACCGTCTGGGCCGCGAGGCCCACGAACACGTACTCAGCAGTTTCGATGTCCGGCGCACCGGCGCGGCCGTCGCGGACGTCTACCGCGAACTGGCCGGCGTGCGGGGGGCCGAGCACAGAGAGCCGATTGCGCAGTGACCACGGAAAGTACCAGCGTTCCTCCCTCGCCCGGCCCCTGGCCCACGGCGGGCCAGGCCTTCGGCCTCGTCTCCCTCGCACAGCGCCGCGGCACGACCGACCGGCTCGCGCTGCCGCGCCGCCCCGCCCGGCGGCGGCGGTCCGGCGCCGGGCCGCTCGTGGCGGTCGACTGTCTCGCCGTCCTCGCGGCAGCCTCGCTGCTGAGCGCGGCGCACCACGACGCCCGGCTGCTGCTGCCGATCGCGGCGCTCGTCCTCGTCCTCGACGGGCACGGGGGTCTCTACCGGCCGGCCGCGCACGCCCGGGTGCTCGACGAGCTGCCCGCGCTCGCCTCCCGCGCCGGGGTCGCCTGGTGTCTGGCGGCGGCCGGGGTCGCCGCGTACGCCCCCGCCCTGGCGATCGGGCCGCTGCGGCTGTGTGCCGCGTACGGCACGCACGTCGCCGTCGCGTGCCTGGTCCGCGCGGTGCTGCTCGCCCGCAGGCGGCGGGTGGCGCGGGAGCACCCGCGCTCGGCGCTCGTCGTCGGCGGGGCGGGTGCCGCGCGCCGGTTCGCCGCCGCGGCGGCCCAGCACCCCGAGTACGGGCTGCGGCCGGTCGGGATCGTCGGCGTGCCGGAGCAGGGCGGGGCTTCCCGGACGGCCCGGGAGGCCGGACTCCCGGTGCTCACCACGACCGAGGAGATCCACCGGGCCGTCATCCAGAACAGCGTGTGCGAGGCGGTGTTCCTCGACGACGACCCGGGTCTGGTGACGCTCTTCCAGCACTACGGCTGCACGACGTGGCGCGTGGGCGGCGAGCGGCAGACGGGGCCGATGGGCGAGCACCTGTGGGGGTACGCCCGGCACCGGATCGTCCCGCTGGGCGAGCGCCGCGGGCTGACCGCCAAGCGCGCGCTCGACATCGTGCTCGCCGCGCCCGCGCTCGCGCTCGCGCTGCCGGTGCTGCTGCTGTGCGCGCTCGCCGTGCGCCTCTCGGACGGTCCGGGGGTCCTGTTCCGGCAGGAGCGGGTGGGCCAGCACGGCCGCCACTTCACGCTCCTCAAGTTCCGTACGCTGCGGCCGTCCGACGACACCGAGTCGGCGACCCGCTGGAACGTGGCGGGCGACCGGCGGATGAGCGCGGCCGGCAGTTTCCTGCGCAAGAGCTCGCTGGACGAGCTGCCGCAGCTGTGGAACGTGCTGCGGGGGGACATGAGCCTGGTCGGGCCACGTCCCGAACGTCCGTACTTCGTCGCCCAGTTCAGCAAGATCCACGCTGGTTACGCGGCCCGGCACCGGATGCCGGTGGGGCTGACGGGTCTGGCGCAGGTGCACGGGCTGCGCGGCGACACCTCGATCGAGGACCGCTGCCGCTTCGACAACCACTACATCGACCACTGGTCGCTCTGGCAGGACGTCTGCATCCTGCTGCGTACGGCGGCCGGGCTCGTCCGACCCACAGGGAGCTGAGGATGGCCACGGCCGTGACGCATGTGCCGGCGGTCGCCCCGGAGGCCCGGGACCGGTACCGCGAGGACGTACGGGACTGGGCCCGCCGGGCCGGGGCGCTGTCCCCGGTCCTGGCCGTGATCGCGCTGCTGCTCGTCCCGGGCGGCGGCGGCGCGCAGGGCGGGACCGGTGGTACGGGCACGATCGCGGACGCGGCCTCCGGGCTCCTCGTCCTGATCTGTCTCGTGCGGGTGCTGCGCGGCGGCGCCCGGCCGCTGACCCGGGCGGCGGCCGTCGTCCTCGGCCTGCCCGTCCTCGGGATCTGTCTGGCCGCGATCACGTCGAGCGACCCGGCGGCGAGCCTGCCGGGCGTCGCCCGCTACGTACAGATCTTCGTCCTCGTCCCGGCGGCCGTGCTCCTGATGATCCGCGACCGGCGGGACTTCGCCGTCGTCGCCTGGGGCCTCGTCGGACTCGCGCTGCTCCAGGGCGCGGTGGGCGTGCTCCAGTACCTGACCGGGACGGGCGCCTCGTACATGGGCGAGGACATCCGGGCCGTCGGCACCTTCGGGCCGACCGATGTGATGGGCATGGCGACGGTCGTGTCGTACGGGCTCGTCATCGTCACCGGGATCGCGCTCGGCAGCGGGCCGGGCCGGACCCGGACGGCGGCGCTGGTCTGCGCGGGGCTGCTCTTCCTGCCGCTGGTGCTGTCGTTCAGCCGGGGCGCGTGGATCGCGACCGTGCTCGCCTGCGGGATCCAGCTGCTGCTCTCCGGGCCGCGCCGGGCGGCGCGGGTGGCGCTCGCGGCGGGCGCCCTCGGGGTCGTCCTCGTCGGCGGCCTCGGCATCGGTTCGGCGATGGTGAAGGAGCGGGTCGCCAGCATCACGCAGGTGGCGGCAGCGCCGGACCAGTCGGTGACGGACCGGTACACGATGTGGGCGGCGGCCGGACGGATGTGGAGCACGGAGCCGCTGACGGGAGTCGGGCTCAAGGGCTTCCCCGCGTACCGCGACTCGAACGCCTCGCTGGCACTGTCCTCCGGCAGCGACACGGCGGGCGCGGGCGCGGCCTTCCAGCGGCAGCCGCTGCTGTCCCCGCACAACATGTACCTCCTGGTCCTCAGCGAGCAGGGGCTCGTGGGGCTGCTCGCCCTGGCGGGCAGCTGGGTGGCGCTGCTCGTCGGCGCGCTGCGGCGGCGGCGCCTCGGCGCGGACTGCGCGCTCGTCGCGGCGGGGCTGCTGTCGTGGCAGCTCATCGACTTCTTCTACGCGGACATCGGCGGCCCGTCGACGGTGCTGATGTCCGTCGTGTTCGGCCTGGCGGCCTGGTGGTCGCTGGCGGAGGTGCGGCGTGCGTGACCCGTGGGCCGGGGAGCCGGAGCCCACGGACACTCCGTGGCCCGGCGCCCCGCGCTCCGCTCCCCGGCCGCCCTGCGGCACCCCGCTCGCCGACCCCTGGCCGACCGCGCCTCCGGGCCCCACGGACTCCCCGTGGGCCCCGGAGGCCTCGGCGCTGCCGGGGGTCGGTGCGGTGGGGGCCGCGGGTGCGGCCGGGAGGACGGCGACCGACACGGTCGTACGGGCCGACCGGGTGCGGGCGCAGCCGCCGCCGCGCGGGCGCCGGGCGCACGCCCGGGTGCGGGTGCGGGCGACGGCGGCGGACCGGGTGCAGGGGCGGGGCTTCCTCGCGAAGGCCGCCGCCGTCACCGCCGCGCTCACCGCCCTCGGGGCCCTGCTCGGGCTCGTCCGGGACCAGATCCTCGCCGGGTACTTCGGCGCGGGCGCCGAGACCGACGCGTTCCTCGTGGCGTGGACCGTGCCCGAGTTCGCGTCGACGCTGCTGATCGAGGACGCGCTCGCGCTGATCCTCGTGCCCGCCTTCTCCCGGGCCCTGGCCCGCCGCTCCGGCAGCCTCTTCGGGGATCCGGTGCGCGCGCTCGTGCGGGGCACGCTCCCGCGGCTCACCCTCGCCGTCGCCGTCGCCGCCGCCGTACTCGTCCTGGCGGCGCCGCTGATCGTCTCCGCCCTCGCACCCGGCCTGCCCGGCCCCCAGCTCGCCGTCGACTGCACCCGGCTGACCGCGACCTGCGTGCTGTCCTTCGCGCTGGTGGGGTACTGCTCGGCCGCGCTCCGCGCGCACGGCTGCTTCGTGCCGCCGGCCGCGATCTACGTGGCGTACAACGTCGGCATCATCGGCACGATCCTGGTGCTGCGCGAGCCGTGGGGCGTGCGGTCGGCCGCCGCCGGGGTCGCGGTCGGCGGGGTCCTGATGGTCCTCGTCCAGGCGCCCTCGCTCCTGCGCGAGCTGCGGACCCGGCCGGTCCCGAAGGAGGAGCCGACCACGCTCGCCCCCGAGAGCGGGCGGGTCGGCGCGGAGGGCCGCATCCTGGTCCTCGGTCTCATCGCGCCCGTCGTCGCCTTCTCGCTCTGCCGCCAGTCCCAGACCCTGATCGAGCGGTTCCTCGCCTCGCCGCTGCCCGCCGGGGCGATCTCGCATCTGAACTACGCGCAGAAGGTCGCGCAGATGCCGATGATCCTCTCCCTGATGCTGTGCACGGTCAGCTTCCCGGTGGTCGCCCGCGCGCTCGCGGCGGGCGACACGGAGGCGGCCCGCCGCCGGGTCGAGCGGGATCTGCTGCTCGCCGCGGTCGTCGTCCTCGTCGGTGCCTCGACGGTGATCGCCGCCGCCCCGAAGATTGTCGAACTCCTCTTCGAGAGGGGCGAGTTCGACCGTACGGACACGGTGGCCACCGCCGCCGTCATGCGCGTCTACGCCCTCGGCCTGCTGGGCCAGACCATGGTCGGCGCCCTCGTCCGCTGCTACTTCTCCGCCGCCCGCCCCCTCTGGTACCCGGCCGCCGCCATGGCCGCCGGGCTCGCCACGACCACCGTCGCCGGGATCCCCGGCGCCCACTACTGGGGCGCCGTCGGCATCGCCGCCGCCAACGCGCTCGGCATCACCTTCTCCGCCGTCCTGCTGCTGCGCGGCGCGCACCGCCAGACCGTGCCCGTCCAGGTCGACCGGCTCGGCGAGGGCCTCCTCCGGCTCGCCACCGCCGGCGCCTGGGCCACCGGCGCCGGCTGGCTCTGCTCGGTCGCGATCGACTCCGCCGCCCTCGCCGTCGCCGTCGCGAGCCTGGTCGTCAGCGGCGTCTTCCTGCTCTTCATCGCCTGCGCCGCCAACGCGCCGGAGATTCCGCCCCTGCCCCGCTCCGCCTCACGGAGGACCGACCATGCCCGCCCCCACCGCGCTGCGCCGACTGCTGCCGAAGCCGCCCCTGTGGGTGAAACCGCCCCTGTGGGTGGCGATGTACCACTCGATCACGGACCCCGGTGACGACCCGTACCACGTGACCGTCTCCCCCGTCCGCTTCGCCCGGCAGCTGCACTGGCTCGGCGACCGGGGGCTGCGCGGGGTCTCGGTGCGGGAGCTGCTCGCCGCCACCGCCGCCGGGCGCGCCAAGGGGCTCGTCGGCCTCACCTTCGACGACGGCTACGCCGACTTCCACGAATCGGCGCTGCCGCTGCTGCGCCGCCACGGCTTCACCGCCACCGTCTACGTCCTGCCCGGCCGGCTCGGCGGCGAGAACGCCTGGGACGCCGACGGCCCGCGCAAACGGCTCCTCGACGAGGACGGCATCCGGCGGATCGCCGAGGCCGGCATGGAGATCGGCTCCCACGGCCTCACCCACATCGCCCTCACCGAGGCCGACGACACGACGCTCGCCGACGAGACCCGGCGCAGCCGCGAGCTCCTGGAGGAGATGACCGGCGACACCGTCGACGGCTTCTGCTACCCGTACGGGAAGGTCGACCCGCGCGTGATCCACGCCGTGCGGAAGGCCGGCTACCGCCACGCCTGCGCGATCGACCCGGGCCCGCACACCAGCGCGTACGCCCTGCCCCGCGTCCACATCGGCGAGGACGACACCTCCTGGCGGCTCACCGCCAAGCGCGTGCTGCACCCGCTGCGCCGCCGCCACCCCGTCGACGTGTTCCCCCCGCGCGCCGCCCAGGCCGGACCCGCCGTGGTCGGTGCGCCGTGAAGGTCCTGCACGTCATCACCGGGCTCGGCATCGGCGGCGCCGAGCAGCAGCTGCGGCTCCTGCTGCGCCACCTCCCGGTCCAGCACGGGGTGGTCACCCTCACCAACCCCGGTGCGGTCGCCGCGGGCATCGAGTCCGACGGCACCCCCGTCACCCACCTGGGCATGGCCGGCAACCGCGACCTCGGCGCGCTCCCCCGCCTCGCGCGGATCGTCCGCCAGGGCCGCTACGACCTCGTCCACACCCACCTCTACCGGGCGTGCGTGTACGGCAGGCTCGCGGCCCGGCTCGCCGGGGTCCGCCGGGTCATCGCCACCGAACACTCGCTCGGCGACGCCCAGATCGAGGGCCGCCCGCTCTCCGCGGGCACCCGCGCCCTGTACCTGGCGTCCGAGCGGCTCGGCACGTCCACGGTCGCCGTCTCGCCCAGCGTGGCCCGCCGGCTCGCCGACTGGGGGGTGCCCGCGGACCGCATCCAGGTGGTGCCCAACGGCATCGAGAGCGGCCGCTTCGCCTTCGACGCCCGCGCCCGCCGCCTCACCCGGGGCGTCCTCGGCATCCCCGAGGACGCGCACGTCGTCGGCGGGGTGGGGCGGCTCGCGCCGGGGAAGCGGTTCGACCGGCTCGTCCGGGCCGTGGCCGCCGTGCCGGAGGCGCGGCTGCTCCTCGTCGGCGAGGGCGAGCACCGCGAGGAGCTGCTGCGGATCGCCCGGGAGTGCGGGGCCGCCGACCGGGTGCTGCTCGTCGGGGCCTGCGAGGACCCGCCGTCCGTCGCCTCGATCGGCCCCTCGCTGCCCGAACTGCTCTCCGCCATGGACGTCTTCGTGTCCACCTCCCCCGACGAGACCTTCGGGCTCGCCGTCGTCGAGGCGCTGGCCGCCGGCCTTCCCGTGCTGTACGTGGCCTGCCCCGCGATCGACGACCTGCCCCCGGACGCGGCCCCCGGCGCGCGCCGGATCGGCGAGTCCGTACCCGAGCTGATCTCCGCGCTGCGCGGCATCCGCAACGCACGGCTCGCCCGGCTCCCGCAGCCGGCGGCCGCCCGCCGCTACGACATCACGCGGAGCGCCGGGCAGTTGATGTCCCTCTACGACCAGGCCGTCCACGGCACCCCGTCCCCCGCGAAGTGAGAGAGCCCGCACGATGAACACCACCCCACCCCGCGCCTTCCCGCCCGCCGGTCTCCGCCGTCCGGGCCGCTGGGCCGTGCTCCCCGCCGCCGTCCTCGCCGGAGCGGTCCTCGGCGGCGGATACGGAGCGCTCAAGACCCCGCAGTACGCGGCGGTCAGCTACGTCATCGTCGTACCGGCCGAGAAGTCCGACCCGGCGGCGGCGCTCGGCTTCGCCCAGGCCTACGGGCGGGTCGCCACCGACATCGCGGTGACCGGCGACGCCCAGGTGTGGGCGGGCGTCACCGCCGACACGCTGCGCAAGAGCGTGCAGGCCGCGACCTCCCCGGACGCGCCGATGATCTCGATCACCGCCCGGGCCGAGAAGCCCGCGAAGGCCGTGTCCATGGCCGACGGGGTGGCCCGCGCGCTCGTCCTCAACAGCACGCACGTCGCGGGCAGCACGGGCGTCAAGGTCGTCCAGTTCTCGCGCGCGACCAAGCCGGTCGCCCCGGTCTCCCCGTCCGCGCCGCTCTCCGCGCTCGTGGGCGGCTGTGCGGGCGGGCTCCTCGGCGGCCTGGTCCTCCTCGTCCGCCCGAAGCGCTCCTCCTCGCGCGGCGAGGCCCGCCACTCCCGCCAGCCCGCCACGGCCTCGCCCGTCACCTCGCCCGCCGCGGTGCCCGCCCCCGCGGTCGCCGCGCACCAGCCGGAACCGGAGGCGGTGTGACCCCGAGAGCCCTGCGGACCGAGATCTGCCGTGACGAGGAACGGTTCGGGCGGCTGGCGGCCGAGTGGACGGCGCTGTACGGGCGCTGCTCCTCCGCCACCCCCTTCCAGTCCCACTCCTGGCTGCACTCCTGGTGGCTCTCGTACGGGCGGCCCGGTGCGCTGCGGGTGGTGCTCGTACGACGGGAGAGCGGCGAACTCGTCGCCGCCGCGCCCCTGATGCGGGCCCGCGGGCCGCTGCCCGTCCTCACCCAGCTCGGCGGCGACATCACCGACTTCACGGACGTGCTGCTCGACGACGACTGCCCCGAGGCCGCGCCCACCCTGGCCCGGGCACTCGCCCGGGCGGCCCGGGCCGCGGTGATCGACCTGCGGGAGGTACGGCCCGGGGCGGCCACCGAGCGGGTCTTCGCCCGCTGGCACGGGCCGCGCCGCAGGCTGCCCGACTCGCTGTGCCTTGAGCTGCCCGCCGTCCCTATGGAGGGGCTGCTCGAACGGATCCCCTCCGGGAAGGCCCAGCGGGTCCGCGCCAAGCTCCGCAAGCTCGACGCCCTCGGCATCGACTCGCACGTCGTCACCGGCGACGAGGTCCCGGCCGCCCTCGACCGGCTCCTGAAGCTCCATCAGCTCCAGTGGGCGGGGCGGGGCGTGACCGCCGAGCACACCAGCCGGCGCTTCGCCCAGCACCTCGCGCGGGCGGTCCGCCCCATGGTGGAGCGCGGCGACGCGATGGTCACCGAGTTCCGGCTCGCCGGGGACGTGGTCGCCGCCGACCTGACCCTGATGTCGCCCCGGCTCGCCGGCGGCTATCTGTACGGCGCCGACCCGGCGCTGCGGGCCCGCAAGGTCGACGTGGCGACGATGCTGCTCCGCCACGGGGCCCGCGAGACCAGCACCGGCGGCCGGGCCACGCTGAGCATGCTGCGCGGCACCGAGCCGTACAAGCAGCACTGGCGCCCCGAGGCCGTCCGCAACCAGCGACTGATGCTCGCCGGGCGCCGTACGGCCCCGCTCCTGTGGCTGCGCGCGGGCGCCGCGAACGGCCGCCGCTGGGCCGCCCGCCAGGCCCGGGAGCGGGCCTGGGTGGGCCGAGCCCTCGCCCGACTCCCCGGCCGGACGCCGCACGGCGGCGGATGATCTCCGCCGCCGTGCGGATCCGGCCCGGTCCAGGGCCGGATCCGGCTCCGGTCAGAAGGGCCAGACGCCCTTCAGCGCGTCCTTCCAGTCGAGGTCGACCTCGTCCTTCCAGGAGTCCTTCGGGACACAGACGGGCCCACCGATCCAACTCTCGACCCACGAACCGAGGTTCACGGTCCAGCAGTCGGGCTTGGGTTCCGGCTTCGGCTCGGGCTCGGGCTTGGGTTCCGGCTTGGGCTCGGGCTTGGGTTCCGGCTTGGGTTCCGGCTTGGGCTCGGGCTTGGGTTCCGGCTTGGGCTCGGGCTTCGGCTCCGGCTTGGGCTCGGGCTTGGGCTCGGGCTTCGGCTCCGGCTTGGGCTCGGGCTTCGGCTCCGGCTTCGGCTCGGGCTTGGGTTCCGGCTTCGGCTCGGGCTTGGGCTCAGGCTTCGGCTCGGGCTTCGGCTCAGGCTTCGGCACCGGAACCGTCGGGTCTGTCGGATCCACAGGGTCAACCGGATCCACAGGGTCAACGGGATCCACGGGGTCGACCGGGTCAACCGGGTCAACCGGATCCACAGGGTCCACAGGGTCCACAGGGTCCACAGGGTCCACCGGATCGACCGGGTCCACCGGGTCCACCGGATCCACAGGGTCCACCGGATCCACAGGGTCCACCGGATCCACCGGAATCTCCGGGATTTCAGGGATCTCCGGTTCCGTCCCGAACAGCATCTGACGGAACACCAGCGACGACTTCGGATTGTCGTCGCACTGCCAAACACCGTGCGGACAGTAATCCGTGATGGTGTGGTATAGCGGCTTGTGCAGCTTCATCCATTCGAGCATGCGCCGCATGTACACGGGGTTGTCGCCGTTGCGGAAGAGCCCCCATTCGGGATAGGAGATCTGCTTTCCGTGCTCGGCGGCGAAATCGACCTGCTTCTGCAGCCCGTACGGCTCGCTCACGTGTTCGTCGAAAGACATTCCCGGCGGCTGGTCGTACGAGTCCATGCCGATGATGTCGACGACGTCGTCGCCCGGGTAGCACTCGGTCCACGGAACGGCGTCCCGGCCCCGGCTCGGGTTGAAGTCGAAGCGGAACTTCTGCCCCGGCACGGCTCGCATCGCGGTGACGATGCGGGTCCAGTACTTCTTCCAGGCCGTGGGGTCCGGCGCGCACCGGTGGGTGTACGTCGTGCCGTTCATCTCCCAGCCGAGGACGATGACGGTGTCGGTGGCCCGGAGCTCGACGAGCCGCTGGGCGAGGGTCGTGAAGTGGTGGTCGTAGTACCCGGCGGCGCCGAGCTGGAGCTGGCGGCGGACCTCGTAGTCGGAGACGCCGGCCTCGTTCCGTTCCAGCATGGGGACGTTGAGGACGAAGAGCCGGTCGTCCTTCTCGTTGCGCCAGTCCGCCCAGGCGTCGAGGAAGCCGGGCGGGCCCTCGATGTTCTTCCAGAGGTCGCCCGGCAGGTAGGTGTGACCGACCCGGAGCTCGCGACCGCCGAGCCACCGTTCGAGCTGCCCGATGCGGGCGACCCCGAGTGCGCCCGAGTCGAGGAAGGCTCCCATGGCGCTGGAGAGAGTCGGTCCGGGGTCCTTCGTCGTTACGGAGTCGGTGGCGTGGGCGGGGGACGACAGGACGACCGAGCCCGAGGCGAGGAGACCGGCGGTGAACACCCCCAGCCACGCTCTCGATGTTCTCCGCTGTGCAGCTGCCATGGCCGCTCCTTCACGTCGCTCGCTTTTTGATGATCCGTCAATCCGATACTCCGAAAGTATTCCTAATGAGCCGACCGTGAACTCGGCTTCCCTCTGATCAGTAGTCCATTAGAGGATTTGATCGCCCAGTTGGGGCACCCGAGATGAAGGGCATGCCGTGCCGCGCCGTCAGAGTTTCGACACCCGCGTACCCACCGTTCTTGTGCGGCTCGACCGGAACCCCTTCCATCACGGCACTCTCGGCGCCGCCCGATCGCTGGGACGGGCGGGAATTCCGGTGCATGCCGTCATCGAATCGAGCACCAGTCCGGTCGCCCGGTCCCGGTATCTCCGCTCGGCCCGCACGGGCCCCGCCACGACGTCCTCCGCCGCCCTCACGGAGCTGCTGGTCCGCATCGCCGAGGAGATCGGCCACGCCGGCCACGCCATCGAGGACCCGGCATCCGACGGGGCCTCACATCCCGTGCTCGTCCTCCCCCTGGACGACATCAGCGCCCTCGCCCTGGCCCGCCGCCGCGCCGAGCTCGCCCCGCGCTTCCTGCTGCCCGAGCAGACCGAGGACCAGCTCCTGCGGGTCGCGGACAAGGCCGCGCTCGCCAGGACCTGCGCGGCGCTCGGACTGCCCCACCCGCGGACCGAACTCCCCACCGGCGCCGACGAGGCCGCCGCCATGGCCTGGTCGCTCGGCCTCCCGGTGGTCGCCAAATGGAGCAGGCCCTGGCTGCTGCCGGCCGGCCGCGGGCTGCGCAGCACCTCGATCGTGGGGTCCCTCGCCGAGGTGCGGGAGTTGTACGACCGCACGCCCGAGGCCGGCAGCCGGCTGCTGCTCCAGGAACTCCTTCCGGCGGGCCGGGACCTGGACTGGTTCTTCCACGGGTACGTGGACTCCGCAGGCCGCTGCGCGACGGGGGCCACCGGCCGCAAGGAGCGCTCCTGGCCCGACGGGGCCGGGCTCACCGCCGTGGGCCGCTGGGCGGCGAACCCGGCCGTGGACCGGGCGGCCCGCGAGCTGCTCGACGCGCTGGGCTACCGGGGCGTGTGCGACCTGGACTTCCGGCTCGACCGGTCCACGGGCGCGTACCACCTGCTCGACTTCAACCCCCGGCCCGGCGCGCAGTTCCGTCTCTTCGCCGACTCCGAGGGGCTGGACGTCGTGCGGGCGGCGCACCTGGACCTGACGGGCCGTCCGGTGCCGCCGCACTCCCCCGCGTACGGCCGCCGGTTCGTCGTCGAGAACTACGCGGCGCTCTCGCTCGTCGCCTCCCCGCGCCCCCGGTGCGCGGCCGAGCCAGGCGCCGCCCGGCCGGGGCGGACCGAGTTCGCCTGGTACGCGGCCGACGACCCGGTGCCCGCGCTCGCGATGGGCCTCGCCTGGCTCTCGCACCTCCTGCGCAAGGCCGTCGGCGCGGTGTCCCGGCGGCTCCGGAGCGGCCGGGCCCGGCATCGGGCCACCCTCCCCGGGCCGGCCCGCACCACCCCCGACCAGCTCACCCAACGATGAGAACGATGAAGGCGGAAGGCACGATGTCAAAGTCGATGCACGACCTGGTGGTCGTCGGGGCCGGGCCGTACGGTCTGTCCGTGGCCGCGCACGCGGCGGCCCACGGGCTGGACCTGCGGACCTTCGGCCGCTCGATGGAGTCCTGGCACGCCATGCCCGCGGGCATGTTCCTGAAGTCGGAGCCCTGGGCCTCGCACCTGTCCGACCCGGAGGGGGCGTACGGCCTCGACGCGTACGCCGTGACGCGGGGCGTCCGCGCCGAGCACGGCGTGCCGCTCCCGGTCGACTTCTTCGCCGCGTACGGCGACTGGTTCGCCCGCCAGGCCGTGCCCGCGCTCGACGAGCGCCTGATCGCCTCGATCGCGCCCGCGGCCGGGGGCTTCGAGCTGCGCACGGAGGACGGCGAGCCGCTCCGGGCGCGGACGGTGGCCCTCGCCGTCGGGGTTCTGCCCTTCATGGAGATCCCCGGTCCGCTGCGGGGGCTCCCCCGGCGGTACGTCACGCACTCCAGCCACCACGGCGGGCTCGACCGCTTCGCCGGGCAGGACGTGACCGTCGTCGGCGCCGGTCAGGCCGCCCTGGAGACGGCCGCGCTCCTCACCGAGCAGGGCGCCGCCGCCGTCCGGATCGTCGCCCGCGCGGACCGGCTGAACTGGAACACCCTGCCGCCGGCCCTCGACCGCGGCCTGTGGCCCTCGGTGCGCGCCCCGCACACGGGCCTCGGCTGCGGCTGGCACAACAAGCTCTACGCGGACAGCCCGGGGTTCTTCCGGCGGCTGCCGGCCGCCACCCGCGAGCGGATCTTCGACTCGGCGCTCGGTCCGGCGGGCGCGTGGTGGCTGCGCGAGCGGTTCGCTGCGGTCGGGGACGTACGGCTCGGGCAGCGAGTCACCTCGGCGGCCGTGACCGGGGACGAGCGGCTCCGGCTCGACGTCAGCGGGCCGGGGGGCACGACGGTCCTGGAGACGGACCACGTCGTCGCGGCGACCGGCTTCACCCCGAGTCTGGAGCGGGCGGGGATGCTCGACCCGGCGCTGCGCGGGGCGCTGCGGACGGTCGGCGCGGTCGGCGCCCCGGAGGTCGGCGGCCTCTTCGAGTCCTCCTGGCCGGGGCTCTTCCTCGCGGGGCTGCTCACGGCCCCGTCGTACGGGCCGTCGATGCGGTTCGTCTTCGGCGCCGAGTACACGGCGGGCCGGCTGGTGAAGGGGGTCCGGCAGCGGCTGCGGTCGGGCGCCCGGCGCGGCACGGTGGCCCGTCCCCGTACGGGCGGTGAGGCTCCCGTACGGGCATAGGCGAGGGCCGCCCCCGGGGAGCGGGTGCTCTCCGGGGCCGGCCCGTGTGTCCGAGTGCCGCTGAGGACTCAGAAGTTGCCGCAGAAGTTGCCGACGGCCGGGTTCAGCACGCCGATGACGTTCACGCTGTTGCCGCAGACGTTGATCGGGATGTGGATCGGGGCCTGGACGACGTTGCCGGACAGGACGCCCGGCGAACCGATGGCCACGCCGTGCGCGTCCGCGTCCGCGAAGGCGGGCGACGCCACACCCATGGCCATGACGATTCCGGCGATGACGGCCGCGGCCTTCTTACAGTTCATTGCGTCTGCATCCTTTCCTCGGCGGAATAGATTTCCGCTGCACACCACACAACGAACACGCCTCACAAAGGAAACCTAAACAACGGCGACGTCGCCTCTTTCACTCCATTGCGCGCACAAATCAGGGCCGGAGGGAACGTGGACGTTCCCTCCGGCCCTGTCGTGCGCGGTGCGGATCAGCCGTTGTAGGCGCCGTTACCGGAGAGGACCGGGATGTCCTCGACGATGTGCGAAAGCGGCTCGTCACCCTTGGCCTGGGTGGAGTTCTCCGCGCACTGCTGGTTCTGCGGGGAGGACAGGACGTTGACGTCCTGGACGGCGACCGGGACGAGGACGCCGACGACCGAGCCGACGTTGCCCTTGACCGGGACACCGAGGCAGAGCTTGTTCAGCGAGCCCTGGATGGCCGAGAACTGCGGGCTCATGTCACCGGCGGTCTTGGAGTTGCCGAAGGACTGGTGGGCGCCGTTGCCGCTGAGCGACGTGGTGCCGCCGTCGTTGGCGATGGCGAGCGCCGGGGAGGCCGCCGCAGCGGAAGCGCCGACAACAGAGGCCGTCACAGCCGCAGCCGCCATAATCTTCTTGATCACGGTGATTCCGTTCCTGTTCCCACCAATCGACCTGATTGATGCGACGGGATCAACTCCGGCGAGTGGCAATGGTTCCGGCGCTTCACTCGTTCGACTGGGACATCGTTTCGCGCTGCCGAGTGCGCTCCGCCAAGGGGGTGACACAGCGGAACCCGGGCGTCCGGAGGGCAGTTGATCAGGGCGCTCCCTGCACGGAGCCGGTTCTAGAAGGGAACTCCCGTGATCAAGAAGGTTATGGCCACCGCGGCCGCAGCCGCTTCCATCGTCGGCGCCACCGCCGCGATGGCGACCCCGGCGCTCGCCATCGCCAACGACGGCGGCACCACCTCGCTCAGCGGCAACGGTGCCCACCAGGAGTACGGCAACTCCGCCACCTACGGCAACATGAGCCCGCAGTTCGCGCTCGTCCAGGGCTCCCTGAACAAGCCGTGCATCGGACTGCCGGCCAAGGTCAACGCCGGTTCGCTCATCGGCGCCATCCCGATCGCGGTCCAGGACATCAACGTCCTGTCCTCCCCGCAGAACCAGCAGTGCACCGAGAACTCCACCCAGGCCAAGGGTGACGAGGCCCTGTCGCACATCCTGGACGACATCCCGATCCTGTCGGGCAACGGCGTCGGCAACAACTGACGTACCGCTCACGCGTGAAGGGGCCGCCCTCCCGGGGCGGCCCCTTTCCGTGTTCTTCTACGGGCGCGGCCAGACGGGCGTGGCCATCAGTCGTTCCCACTCCCGGTCCGGCATTCCCGGCACCGTGCGCCCCGCCTGCACCCACTGCGTCACCAGTGAGGAATAGACCGGGAACGGCGTGCGATCGGCGTTCGGCTGGTCACTCACATATCGGCTCTTCGGAATGAAGGCCATCCGTTCCCATTTCCCGGGACCCGGCGCCATCTTCGCTCCCTCCGCTGCGATTCACGCATCATTGGACAGCATTACACAGGCGCCGCAGGAGAGTGATTCGCTCTCTCCATGTCGCGTCGCGTACCTCTGTACGAGCGGGGTCGAATTAGCGTGCGGGCATGAATTTCCCGCGCCCGAAGCGGCCACGGCGGCTGCTGTTCGTCCCCGCGGCCCTCGCCGCGCTCACCGCACTCGTTCCCGGCGCGCTCGCCGCCGTCCCGACCGAACTCCCCGAACCTGAACAGGGGCTGAACCTCCTGGTGGTCGGCCTCGACACCCGCAAGGGCGTCACCGCGGAGGAGAAGGAGCGCTTCCGGCTGGGCGGCCAGGGGTGCGACTGCACGGACGTGATGATGCTCGTGCACGTCTCCGCGGCCAACGACCGGGTCGACGTCGTGAGTCTGCCCCGCGACTCGCTCACCTCCTTCCCCGCCGACCACCGCGACCGACGGACCGGCAAGGTGCACGCCGCCCACCCCGCGAAGATCAACAGCGCCTGGGCGGAGGGCGGTTCCTCCTTCGCCGTGGAGACCGTCGAGTCGATGACCGGGCTCGACGTCCACCGGTACCTGGAGATCGACTTCCGACGCTTCATGGACACCGTGGACCGCGTCGACGGCGGGGTGCCCATCTGTACGGCCGAGCCCCTCAAGGACCCGTCCACCGGCATCGACCTCCAGCCCGGGACCAAGCGCGTCGCCGGCGGCGAGGCGCTCCAGTACGTCCGCTCGCGGAAGGCGGACGGACAGATGGACTTCGGCCGGATCCGCAAGCAGCAGCAGTTCGTCGTCAACACCCTGGAGCGGCTGCGCGAGGGCGTCCTCGACGACCCGGAGCAGCTGCACGACTTCGCCGCCGCGCTGCGCGGGACGGCGGAGGCCGAGCGGGGGATCTCGACGGGAGAGCTGCTGACGCTCGCCGCCCGGCTGCGGGACCTGCCCCCGGACCGCATGGAGTTCGCGACCGTGCCCGTCCGGGGCTTCAACGCGAACATCGAGGGCGTCGGGTCCACGCTCGCCTGGGACGAGGAGGGGGCGGCGGAGGTCTTCGGGCGGATGCGCGAGGACCGGCCGCTGCCGGTCGCCGGGGACGTCGCTCCGAGCACGATCCCGGTGGGCACGTACGCGCCCGCCGCGGGGGCCTCGCTCATCTGCCCGTAGGCCGTCCGGTGGACTTACCGGAACCTCCGGGCCTCTGACCAGTTGATCAGCACGGCTCGGCACTCAGCGCGAGCCAGTATCCGAAAGGCCTTACCTCATGAAGAAGCTGTTGGCTACGGCTGCTGTGGCCGCGTCGGTTCTCGGCGCGACGGCGGCGGGTGCCGGGCAGGCGCTCGCCATCGCCGACGACGGTGGCACGACCTCGCTGAGCGGCAACGGTGCCCACCAGGAGTTCGGCAACTCCGCCACGTACGGCAACATGAGCCCGCAGTTCGCGCTCGTCCAGGGCTCCCTGAACAAGCCGTGCGTCGGTCTCCCGGCCAAGGTCAACGCCGGTTCGCTCATCGGCCTCATCCCGATCGCGGTCCAGGACATCAACGTCCTGTCCTCCCCGCAGAACCAGCAGTGCACCGAGAACTCCACCCAGGCCAAGGGTGACGAGCCGCTGTCGCACATCCTCAGCGACATCCCCGTGCTGTCCGGCAACGGCGCCGGCAACAGCTGAGCGACGCCGCTCGGCACGGCGGCCCCGCCGCCCCTCCTCGGAGGGGTGGCGGGGCCGTCCCCTTTACCGCGCCGGGTTCACAGCTTCCCGGCGAGCTCGGCCGGGTCGGTGACCGGGGCGTCGCACACGAAGTGACGGCAGACGTACGCGGCGGCCCCGCCGCCCACCAGCGGGCGGTCCTTCAGGAGCGGGAACTCCTCGCTGCCGGGGGCGCCGGTCGCGAGCACCGCGCCGGGGGCGGTGGCCAGGAGCGCGGTACGGCGCAGCTCCTGGAAGGCCTCGTCGGCGGGGGCGCCCACGACGGCGATCTCGCGGGGCCCGTCGAGGAGGGCCTCGGCGACCGCAAGGCCCCAGCCGATGAAGCGGGGCGCGCGAGGGCCGAGGGCCTTCACGACGCCGAGGGCTCCTTCGGCGGCGGTGCGGTGGGCCTCCGAGCCGGTGTGGGCGGCGTACGAGAGGAGCGCTCCGGCGGCGGCGGTCCAGCCCGAGGGGGCGGCGTTGTCCGTGGGGTCCTGCGGGCGGCGGATGAGGGCCTCGGCGTCGTGGGCGGTGTCGTACAGCGCGCCGCCCTCGCCGGTGAAGCGGTCGAGGACGATGTCCAGGAGGAAGCCGGCGAACTCGAGCCAGGCGCCTTCGCCGGTGACGGCGGCGAGGGCGAGGAAGCCCTCGGCGACGTCGGCGTAGTCCTCCAGGACCCCCGCGTTGGTGCCCGCCCGGCCGTCCTTGGACGTACGGGTGAGGCGGGCGGTCTCGTCCATGTGGACCCGGACGAGCAGGTCGGCGGCCTCGGTGGCGCGCTCGACGAGGTCGGGGCGGCCGAGGAGGGCGCCGGTCTCGGCGAGGGCGGCGATCGCGAGGCCGTTCCAGGCGGCGACGACCTTGTCGTCGCGGCCGGGGCGCTCGCGCTCCTCGCGGGCGGCGAGGAGCCGGGCGGCGATCGAGGCGATCCGGTCGGCGTCGGCGACGGCTGTTTCGACGGACCGCGGGAGCTGGAGGACGGAGCTGCCGTGCTCGAAGGTGCCGTCCTCGGTGACGCCGTAGTGGGCGGCGGCGAGGGCGGCGTCCTCCTCGCCGAGGACGGCGGTGAGCTGCTCGGGGGTCCAGGCGTAGTAGGCGCCCTCGACGTGCTTGCCGGTGCCGTCGTCGGAGTCGGCGTCGAGGGCGGAGGCGAAGCCGCCCTCGGGGGTGCGGAGCTCGCGGACCATGAAGTCGGCGGTCTCCAGGGCGACCCGGCGGGCCAGGTCGCTGCCGGTGGCCCGCCAGAGGTGCGCGTACACCCTGCACAAAAGGGCGTTATCATAGAGCATTTTCTCAAAATGGGGCACAACCCACTCCCGGTCGACGGCGTAGCGGGCGAAGCCGCCGCCGAGCTGGTCGTAGATCCCGCCGCGGGCCATGGCCTCGCAGGTGTCGGCGGCCATCTGGAGCGCGCCCTCGGAGCCCGTACGGGCGTGGTGGCGGAGCAGGAACTCCAGGGCCATCGACGGCGGGAACTTGGGGGCGCCGCCGAAGCCGCCGCGGGTGGCGTCGTACTCGCGAACGAGGCCGAGGAGGGCCTGCGCGAGCTCCTCCTGGCCGGGGACGCCGTCGCCGCCGTAGGCGAGGGAGCGGCCCGCGAGGTCCTTGACGATCCGGCCGGCGACCTCGCCGACCTCGTCGCGCCGGTCGGCCCAGGCGTCGCGGACGCCTTCCAGGACGTCGGCGAAGGAGGGCATGCCGTGGCGGGGCTCCGGCGGGAAGTACGTGCCGAAGTAGAAGGGGGCGGCGTCCGGGGTGAGGAAGACGGTCATCGGCCAGCCGCCCTGGCCGGTGGCGGCCTGGACGGCCTCCATGTAGACCGCGTCGACGTCGGGTCGCTCCTCGCGGTCCACCTTGACGGCGACGAAGTGCTCGTTGACCAGGGCCGCGGTGGCGTCGTCCTCGAAGGACTCGTGCGCCATCACGTGGCACCAGTGGCAGGAGCTGTAGCCGACGCTGAGCAGCACCGGGACGTCGCGGCGCCTGGCCTCCTCGAAGGCCTCGGCCGACCAGGGCCACCAGTCGACCGGGTTGTCGGCGTGCTGAAGGAGGTAAGGGGAGGTCTCATGGGCCAGTCGGTTCGCCATGGGGCCCATCCTGCCCTGCCGTCCCGGGGTCGTGCGGGATGCCTCCCCCGTACGACCGGGGAGGACACCCCTAGGCGCGGCCGAGGCGGGTGAGGAGGCGGCGGAGGGGCCGGCCCGTGCGGCGCAGGCCGGCGCGGAGGCACCAGGCGGTGAGGGCGAGGGCGGTCAGGGTGGCGGTGGGGGTGGAGGGCATCTCGTTCATGACGAGGACGCCGGCCAGGACGACGACGAGTCCGTCGAACTGCCAGACGAAGACGCGGAGGGCGGAGAGGTCGCCCAGGGGCGTGATGACGGGGAGCAGGAGCTCGATGGGGAGGTTCGTCTTCATCTCGCGCAGGAACCTGGCGCCGAGCGCGAGCACCACCGACGCCGTGACGAGCAGTGCCGGGCCGCCGGCCTGGAGAGGCGACCGGGTCAGGATCACGGTGCCGCTCGCCAGACCTACCGTGACCGTCACGACCGCGACGGGCCAGGCCAGGGTGCGGGCGAGGGTTCCGCCCCACCGTTCGCCGAGCAGCGGGGTCAGGGTCAGTTCGTCGCGCAGGCCGCGCCAGGTCTCGCCGACCCAGCCGGATCCCCAGTACACGCCCGCCGCGCCGGCCGCCCAGGACAGTGTCGATAAGCGGGCGTCCGGGGTCGTGACGCCGAGCGTCAGGACGGCGCCGCCGGTCAGGAGGAACACCGCGGCCGCGATGGCGCGGCCCCTTGTGCGGAGCGCGCGGACCGCTCCCTGGGCGAGGTGGCCGCGCAGACGTCCGTCGGGGCGGGTCAGGGCCGAGGTGAGTCCGCGGGGTTCCGGGCGGTAGAGGTCGAGCGCGTGGTGGAGCGTGCCGGTCCAGGCGAAGGTCTGGGCCTCGGCGGCGCGGGCCGATTCGCGGGCGAGCCGGGCGAGGTCGACCGTTGGGACGGATCGGAAGGCTGAACTGCCGAGTACCGCCGCCGCGACCGTGAGGACACCGGCGACGAGCCAGAGACCGGCCCCGCCCAGGAGGGCCGACCGGCCCAGCAGGGTCACGGTGACGGCCGTTGCGGCCACGGCGGTGGCCAGCAGGAGGTTGTCTCGCACCGTTCGGACCTGGCCCCACAGCCACGCCACGGGGGCTACGGCGCCGGTGGCGAGCGCGACGGCCGCGCTCTGCGGGACGAGTGCGCTTCCCGCGTGGTCGAACAGGTCGGTCGCGAGGAACGTCGCCGTGCACATGACGAGGAGCGTGCCGAGGCCCGCGTACGCGAGGCGGCGGCGGGCGATCGCGCCGAGGTAGGAAGCGGGGGGCAGGTCGGTGTTCATGAACACGTGCAGCAGGAACGGCTTGAGCACCAGTGGCCCCCAGAACCGGCCGGCGAGCTGGGCGCCCCAGACGGCCGCCGCCGCGACCAGGCACGCCACGGGGGTCGCCGCCGCGGAGGACTCCAGGGAGAGGAGCGGCCGGGTGGTCCTGACCAGGTAGACGACCGGAGCCACGTAGACGAGGCCGAGGATGGCGGTGAGGTAGACGGAGTACGCCCGGTCCTGCGGAGTGGCGCGGTCGCCGCGGTGGGCGTACCGGTGCCGTACGGCGTGGACGCGGGCCCTGGGGTCGGCCTCGGTCTCGGTGATGCTCCCGGTCGTCATCCCAGCTCCATGACACCGTCGCCGGCCTTCACCAGGGCGGGCTCATGGGTGGCGACCAGGAACGACGTGCCCTGTCGCGCGCGCTCGGCGAGGAGGGCGCCGACGAGGGCGACGCGGTCGGTGTCGAGGTGCCGCTCGGGCTCGTCGAGCAGGACGACGTCGGCGGGGCGGACCAGGGTCAGTGCGAGGTGGAAGAGCTGGAGCTGGCCGGAGGAGAGCTGGGAGGGGAAGCGGGTGCCCAGTGTGGTGAGCCCCAGGCGCCCGATGATCTCGTCGGCGCGTTCGGCGGTGGCCGCGGTGTTGCCGTACCAGGAGGCGGCGACCAGGGTCACCTGCTCGCGCAGGGTCATGTCCCGCGCGACGGGAACCGGTTCGACCAGCGAGGCCACGAGCCGCCGGTGCCGGGGCCTGGCCATGTCGACGGGCTCGCCGTGCACGAGGACGGTGCCGTCCGTCAGCCGCCGGCTCCCCAGGAAGGCCCGCAGGAGGGTCGTCTTCCCCGAGCCGTTGCTGCCGGTGAGACACCGGAACTCGCCCGGCATCACCGAGAAGGTCGTGGGTGCGAGGAGCGTGGTCCCGTCCAGGTCGACCGCGGCGCCCTCCGCGGCGAGCGCGGGCACGTCGCTCACCGCCCCGCCCTCTAACCGGTCAGTACGCATCTCCGTGCACCTCGTGTCTGGGGCAGGCGTACGGGCGCCCCCTGTCCCGTACCGCCACGGGTACGGGACAGGGGGCGTCGTCGCTACTTTCCGGTGGCGCCGGCCTCGGCCGCCGGGGTGTCCGCGGTGGCCGCCGGGTCCGGGGCCTCCTCGAAGGAGACCTTGCCCATGTGGCGGTTCATCGACTTCATCAGCTGCCAGACCGCGAGGGCCAGGACCGCGAAGACGACGAAGCCGAGGACGCCGGGGGTCACCTTGTTCTTGTCCAGCTCTTCGGCGGCGAAGGGGACAAGCTGGGTCAGTGCCAGGTGTGCGCTCATGTCAGGCATTGTCGCGGATGCCCGCGAAGAGATCTTCCTCGGGGAGGGAGGTCGGGACCAGCGCCTTGCTGAGCTCGTACTCCTCCGTCGGCCAGACCTCCTTCTGGATGTCCATCGGGACCCGGAACCAGCCACCGTCGGGGTCGATCTGGGTGCGGTGGGCGATCAGGGCCTTGTCGCGGGTCTCGAAGAACTCGGCGCAGGGCACGAACGTGGTCAGGGTCCGCTCCGCGCGCTGGAACTCCTTCCAGCGCTCCAGCCACTCCCCGTAGGGGGACTCCATGCCGCGGGCGATCAGCGCCTCGTGCAGGGCGACCGTGCGGGGACGGTTGAAGCCCTGGTTGTAGTAGAGCTTCAGGGGCTGCCAGACCGGGCCGAACTCGGCCTCCGGGTACTTCTCGGCGTCGGTCGCGCCGTCGAAGGCCACCATCGTGATCTTGTGGGTCATGATGTGGTCGGGGTGCGGGTAGCCGCCGTTCTCGTCGTAGGTCGTGATGACCTGCGGGCGGAACGAACGGATCTTGCGGACCAGCTCACCGGCCGCCGTGTCGACGTCCTCCAGGGCGAAGCAGCCCTCGGGGAGCGGGGGCAGCGGGTCGCCCTCGGGCAGGCCCGAGTCGACGAATCCCAGCCATTCCTGGGAGACGCCGAGGATCTCGCGGGCCTCGTCCATCTCCTTGCGGCGCACCTCGTGGATGTTCGCCTCGATGTAGGCGTCACCCTGGAGCTGGGGGTTGAGGACCGAGCCGCGCTCGCCGCCCGTGCACGTCACCACGATGACGTCCACCCCCTCGGACACGTACTTGGCCATCGTGGCCGCACCCTTGCTCGACTCGTCGTCGGGGTGGGCGTGCACGGCCATCAGTCGCAGTTGCTCGGTCAAGACTCGATCCTCAGTGATTCGACGCGGAGGGAGGCTTCTATAGTGACGGAATCGGGGGATCGAAAATTCCGCCACCCCCGGCTTCGAGAGGATCCACCATGAGCGCGGTGCGAGAGCAGCTGCCCGAAGGGCGCTACGGGCGCTCCGCGGACGAGCGGGCCGACCGCAAGCTCAAGGTCATCGGAGCGACGCTGGGTGTCCTCTTCCTCGGCCTGATGGGCTGGTTCGGCTGGTACTACGTCGTCGACAACAAGATCAGCGCCGAGATGATCAAGTTCGACGTGGTGAGCCCCACCGAGGTGCAGGTGCACCTGGAGATCCGCAAGGACGAGGGCGTCAAGGGCGTCTGCACGCTGCGCTCGCGGGCCGAGGACGGCACCGAGGTGGCTCGCAAGGATGTGCGGATCGACGACCCCGCCGGCCGCGTCGACAGCGTCTTCACGCTCCGCACGACCGCGCACGCGACGAGTGCCGAGCTCGTGGGGTGTACGGCCCGGTAGCCGTGGGTAGGGACCGGGTGACGAGTCCCGGCGGGTCACGTGCGTGACCTGGGGTGACGCCATCCTGATGGTTTATGTCCTCCCGCTTTTCGCCACTCATTGTTAGGCTCGTGGTTTCGCCCGCTCGGGAAGCGCATGCTGCCCGTGTAGGGCGATGCTTTGTATTCCCAGTACCTACGAGGAGCACCTGTGACCCAGACCAGCGACAACGTCACCTGGCTCACCCAGGAGGCGTACGACAAGCTCAAGGGAGAGCTTGAGTACCTGTCTGGTCCCGCGCGTACCGAAATCGCGACCAAGATCGCGGCGGCGCGCGAAGAGGGAGACCTGCGCGAGAACGGCGGGTACCACGCGGCCAAGGAGGAGCAGGGCAAGCAGGAGCTCCGGGTCCGTCAGCTCACCCAGCTCCTTGAGCACGCCAAGGTCGGCGAGGCCCCGGCGGACGACGGCATCGTCGAGCCGGGCATGGTCGTCACGATCGCCTTCGACGGCGACGAGGACGACACGATGACCTTCCTGCTCGCCTCCCGCGAGTACGCGAGCGACGACATCGAGACCTACTCGCCGCAGTCGCCGCTCGGCGTCGGCGTCAACGGCAAGAAGGCCGGTGACGACGCCGAGTACGAGCTGCCGAACGGCAAGAAGGCCACGGTGAAGATCCTCAGCGCCACGCCGTACGGCCGCTGAGCCACCGCCTCGCCCGCTCCGTGTGACGGGCTTCGCATGACGGGCCGGACCCCTCGGGGGTCCGGCCTTTGCCTTGCATGCACATGCAATGATGCGGCCTGACGTTGCGTCATCAGGGGGGATGGGCACAGTGCTGGGACCGCTGCGTGAGGGCACGCCACCACAGATCGGACCGTACGAGGTGCTGGCCCGGCTCGGCGCCGGCGGCATGGGCGAGGTCTTCCTGGGCCGGGGAGCGGCCGACGGGGTCTACGTCGCCGTGAAGACGGTGCGGCGGGACGTCGCCGGCGATCCGGCCTTCCGGGACCGCTTCCGGCGCGAGATCCGGGTCGCCTCGCTCGTCTCCAGCCCGTACGCCGCCGCGCCCGTCGGCGGCGACGCCGACGCCGAGGTGCCCTGGCTGGCCACCGCGTACGTCCCCGGGCCCAGCCTCTCCCAGGCCGTGCGGCGCGGCGGCGCGCTGCCCGTCGCCACCGTGCGCGCCGTCGGCGCCGGGATCGCCCGCGCCCTCGCCGACCTGCACGCGGCCGGGGTCCTGCACCGGGACCTCAAGCCGGGGAACGTCATGCTCTCCGTCGACGGGCCCCGCCTCATCGACTTCGGCATCGCCCGCAGCAACGCCGCCACCACCATGACCGCGACGGGGGTGATGGTCGGCACCCCGGCCTTCATGTCGCCCGAGCACGTGGCCGGGGCCCGGCGGGTGACGGCCGCCTCCGACGTCTTCTGCCTCGGCTCGCTCCTCTGCTACGCGGCGACCGGCGAGGACCCCTTCGGCGACGGGCCGCTCGCCGCCGTCCTCTACCGCGTCTCGCAGGCCGAGGCCGACCTGAGCCGCGTGCCGGAGGAGCTGCGCGCGACCGTCGCCGCCTGCCTGGCCGCGGACCCGGCCGACCGGCCCACGCCGGAGCGGCTCGCGGAGCTGCTCGGCGCGGACGCGGGGAGTCGCTTCCCCTGGCCGGAGGGCGTACGGGACCACATCAGCGAGTACGGGACGGAGCTCGCCCAGCTCGTCGCCTCGGGCGGGCCGCTCCTGGAGGTCGCGGCCCCGCCCGATCCCCGGGGGCCCGTGGTGACGTCCGGGGTGCCCGGGCTGCACTCCGTACCGACGCAGGGACCGCTGTCCGCGCCCGCCGCCGCGCCCGCGCGTCGGGGGCGGCGGGGGCGGATCCTCGCCGCCGCTCTCGCGCTCGTGGTCGTGGCCGGGGGCCTCGGCACGTATCTGCTGTGGCCGGAGAGCGAGGCGAAGCAGCGGAAGGCCCCCGCGAAGGCCGCCCCGCCCGCCGCTCCCCGTATCCCTGGCGTGGACGACCGGGGACTCGCCGACGCCTCCGGGGTCGTCCCGCAGAACACCGCCCAGCGGCCGGCCGGCTGGAAGCCGTGGAAGGCGAAGCTGGGCTCGCCGGCGTTCGGCTGCTCGGCCAACGAGAAGGTGCTGGTCTGCCGGACGACGGACGGGCGGTACGAGGCGCTGGATCCGGCGAGCGGGAAGAAGCTGTGGGGCGTCGAGCGCGCCGAGAACTCCCCGCCCGAGACCTATGTGACCGGCAAGGGGTTCCCCCACGCGGCCGGTGGCGCCACCCGCCCCACCGTCCACGAGGGCAGCGTGGTCCTCGTCGCCGCGCAGTCCCTCCAGGTGCGCGACGCGCGCACCGGAGCCGTGCGCTGGGAGAAGCCCGCGCAGGGGCCGCAGGGCTTCTTCGAGACGCGGCCCGTCGTCGGCGACGGGATCGTCTTCGTCGCCACGGAGGTCAGGGAGGACAACTCCTGGGTCAGGGCCGCCCTGACGGCGTTCTCCCTGGCCGACGGGAAGCAGCTCTGGTCGAAGGAGCTCACCAACGGGCAGATCTCCCTGGCCGAACGCATGCCGTACGAGCCGCTCGCCTACTCCCGGGGGGTCGTCTACGCCCTCAGCCAGGGCGGGCTCGTCGCGTACGACGCCAGGAAGGGCACCCAGCTCGGGCAGGTCGACCAGGACGCCAACTCCTGCCAGAAGATCAAGGTGCTCGGCGCGGCGGCGTACTGCGCGGGCGTCGGGAGCGGCAGGGACTCCGCCCTGCACCTGCTCGACGCGCGCACCCTCGCCTCGAAGGGGTCGCTGCCCGGCCCGCTCGGCAGGACCGCCCCCGCGGCGGTCGGCCCTCGGGCCGTCCTGGCCTGGGACAAGGGTCTGAAGATCCTCGACCCGCGCACCGGCGGGACGCGCGCCTCCTTCCCCGCCTCGGCGGCCCCGGCCGGCCTGGCCCAGAGCTGGTCCTCGCCGCTGCTCGTCGGCGACCGGGTCGTGTACGCCGACTACTCCTCGCTCTACACCGTGCGGCTCGCCGCCGACGGCACGCCCGGCGGACTCAAGGTCACGGCGGTGCCGGGGGCCCCGGGGGCGCGCGCCGAGGAGGAGGACTACGACCCGAACTGGGGCGAGTTCCCCTCCCTGCAGATCCGGGGGCCGGAGGTCCTGCCGGTGGGCGGGATCGCGTACGTCGTCTTCGACAAGGGCGCGGTGGCGTCGGTCGAACTCCCCAAGTGACCCCGCCGATCTGATCCCGCTCGCGTGATCCCGTTCAAGTGACGTCCTGAAAGGACCTGTTCGGTGCTGGAAGCTCTCCCCTCGGGGCAGCCCCCGCGGCTCGTCGGGCCGTACCGGCTGCTGGCCCGGATCGGTGCGGGCGGCATGGGCGAGGTGCATCTCGCCTGCCGGGCCGACGAGCCGACGGCCGATCCGTACCGGATGGTCGCCGTGAAGACCGTGCGCGAGGACCTGGAGGTCGACGGGGACTTCCGGACCCGCTTCCGGCGGGAGATCGCGGCGGCGCGGACCGTGGACGGGCCGGGCGTGGCGCGGCTCGTGGACGCCGACGCCGACGCGCCCTCGCCGTGGCTGGCGACGGAGTACGTGCCGGGGCCCTCGCTCGCCGAGGCCGTCGTCCGGTCGGGGGCGCTGCCCGTCGCGGCCGTACGGGCCCTCGGGACCGCGCTCGCCACGGCCCTGGCGGAGGTGCACCGGGTGGAGGTCCTGCACCGGGACCTCAAGCCCGCGAACGTGCTGCTCGGCGCGGCCGGGCCGAAGCTGATCGACTTCGGCATCGCCCAGGCCTTCGAGGCGACGGCGCTGACCTCGACGGGGCTCGTGATCGGCTCCCCGGGGTTCATGTCGCCCGAGCACCTGGTGGGGAGCCGGGCGGTGGTGCCCGCATCGGACGTCTTCTGTCTGGGCGCGGTGCTCGCCTTCGCGGCCAGCGGCCAAGGTCCGTTCCAGGACGACGAGATGGCCGCGGTGATCTATCGGATCACCCGGGCGGACGCCGAACTGTCGGGGGTACCGGAGGAGTTGCGGCCGATGGTGGAGCGCTGCCTGCGGCTCGACCCGGCGGCGCGGCCCACGGCCGTGGAGCTGGTGGAGCTGCTCGGCGGCGGGGCCGCTCCCGAGGTCTTCCCTTGGCCCGGTGGGGTGTTGTCGCTGCTCGCCACGTACGGGGAGGCCGCGCGTGACATCGGGGAGGCCGCGTCCTCGGGCGCGGGCGTGGCGGACCTGCCGACGCTCGGGCCCGTCGTGCCGTACTCCCCCACCGCCATGACGGACCGGCCCGTGACGCCGGCCGCTCCCGTGGCGCCGCGCCGGCGGCCGTGGGGCGCGGTCGTCGCGGGGGCGGTGGCCGTGGCAGTGCTCGCGACGGTCGGGGTGGTGCTGCTCAACCGGAACGACGGGGACGGCGGTTCCGCCGGCGGGGTCGCGGGGGCGCCCACCACGTCCGGCACGCCCAGCGCGTCGGGGAACCCGGCTCCGGCGGCGCTGAGCCAGGTCGTGCTGCCGTACGGCGGCGCGGGCCACACCAACGACTTCGGCAAGGCCGGCACGGACCGCGCGTACCGCCCGGCCGAATGGTCGCCGTGGACCACCGAGGTGGAGCCCGGCGCGGGCACCTGCGCGCTCTCCCCCAAGGTCCTCGTCTGCCCCGGGTCCGGCGGCGCGGTCACCGGGCTGAACGCGGCGGACGGCAAGCAGAGGTGGAAGGTGCTGGGCCGGGGCGAGGGGGTGCGCAGCGGAGCCCAGTATCCGGCGGTGATCGGCGACACCGCGTACGTCACGGGGCCGGACGGGGTCGTCGCGTACGGGGTCCTGGACGGAAAGGTGCGGAGCCGGATCCCGGCGCCCGGGCCGGACTGGGCCGTGAAGGGCACCGACCTGCTCGACGGGGTCCTCTACTCCACGTACGTCAACATGCGCGACGAGCGGACGGGGCTCGTGACCGCCGTCCGCCTCGGCGACGGCAAGACGCTGTGGCAGACGCCCCTCGACGCCCTGCCGGAGGAGCCGGTCTCGGCGGCCGGGCGGGTGTTCGTCCCGCTCGGCAACGTGCCGGTCGCCCTGGACGCCCGTACCGGCAAGGTGACGGCGCGGGGCACGGAGGCCTGCGGCGGCTTCACCGTCCACGAGAAGAGCGGCAGCGTGCTGTGCTCGGGCCGCCAGGACGGCACCGTCGGCGTCCTCGACCCCGCGACGCTCGCGCTGCGCCGCACGCTCGGCAGCCAGGTCTCGGCCGGGCCCGCGGTGAGCGCTGACGGACTCGTCGCCGTCATCGACGCGGGCGACAAGGTCGTCACGTACGACCTGGAGAGCGGCGACGAGCGGTGGCGGGCGTGGGCGGACTTCGGGCAGCGCGTCTATCTCGCGGGCGATCGGGTCGTGGTCGCGGGCACGGAGACGGTCGTCTCCTATCCGGCCTCCGGTCCTACCGACGACAACGACAGGGAGGACTACCGACCCAACATGCCCGACGGCTTCACGCCGCAGGCCGCCGGAGACGCGCTGGCCGCCGGAGGGGCGGTGTTCCTCGCCCTCCCCGACGGCCTCGTCGTCTCCGGGTATCTGCCCTGACCGGGGCAGGGGCGGTCAGCCGTCCGCGCGGCGGTACTTGCGGACCGACAGCGTGCGGAAGATGACGACGATCAGGACCGAGTAGATCAGCGACGCCCAGATCGGGTTCGTCATCGGCCAGGCGTCGGACGGGGACAGACCCGGGTCGCCGAAGAGCTTGCGGCAGGCCTGGACGGTGGCGCTGAAGGGGTTCCACTCGGCGATCGGCTGGAGCCAGGACGGCATCTGGCTGGAGTCCACGAACGCGTTCGAGATGAACGTGACCGGGAAGAGCCAGATCAGGCCGCCGGACGTCGCCGCCTCCGGGGTGCGGACCGAGAGGCCGATGAGGGCGCCGATCCACGTGAACGCGTAACCGAGGAGCAGGAGCAGGGCGAAGCCGGCCATGACCTTGCCGAAGTTGGTCGGCGCCGCGTAGCCCGGGCGCCAGCCGATGAGCAGCGCGACGATCGCGAGGACCAGGAGCGTCAGCGCGGTCTGGACGAGGTCCGCGAGGGTACGACCGGTGAGGACCGCGCCGCGCGCCATCGGCAGGGAGCGGAAGCGGTCGATGAGGCCCTTGTGCATGTCGTCCGCGATGCCCGCGCCCGCGCCGGCCGTGGCGAAGGTGACGGTCTGCGCGAAGATGCCCGCCATCAGGAAGTTCTTGTAGACGTCCGGATCGGTGCTGCCGCCGATGCTCATGGAGCCGCCGAAGACGTACGTGAAGAGGATCACGAACATCACCGGCTGGATCAGCCCGAAGAGGATCATCTCGGGGATCCGGGTCATGCGGATGAGGTTGCGGCGGGCGATGACCAGGGAGTCGTTCACGGTGCTCACTTGGCCGCCTCCTTCGCCACGTCACGGTCGCGGCCGCGGCCGCCGGGGTCGTCCTTGGGGGTCGACTCGCCGTTCTCCTCCTCCGTCAGCGCGGCCGCGTGGCCGGTCAGGGAGATGAAGACGTCGTCGAGGGTGGGGCGCCGCAGGCCGATGTCGTCGATCTCGACGCCGACGGCGTCCAGGTCGCGGATGACCTCGGCGAGGATCTTGGCACCGCCGGAGACGGGGACGGTGAGCATGCGCGTGTGGTCCTCGACGGACACCTCGGCCTGGCCGCGGCCCGCGATGCCGTAGCGGGCGAGGACGTCGCGGGCGCCCGCGATCATCTCCGGTTCGTGGACGACGACCTCGACGCGCTCGCCGCCCGTCTGGGCCTTGAGCTGGTCGGACGTGCCGCGCGCGATGACCTTGCCCTGGTCGACGACGCAGATGTCGTGGGCGAGGTGGTCGGCCTCCTCCAGGTACTGGGTGGTGAGGAGCAGCGTCGTACCGCCCGCGACGAGTTCCTTGATGACCTCCCACAGCGCCTGCCGGTTTCGGGGGTCGAGGCCCGTCGTCGGCTCGTCCATGAACATGACCGGCGGGGAGACGACGAGAGCGGCCGCGAGGTCGAGGCGCCGGCGCATGCCGCCGGAGTACGTCTTGGCGGTGCGGTCGGCGGCGTCCGCGAGCCGGAACCGTTCGAGCAGCTCGTCGGCCCGTACCTTCGCCGCCTTCGCCTTCATCTGGTAGAGCTGCCCGACCATCTGGAGGTTCTCGCGGCCGGTGAGGTACTCGTCGACCGCGGCGAACTGGCCGGACAGGCCGATCGAGCGGCGGACCTGTTCGGGATGCTTGAGGACGTCGATCCCGGCGACGACGGCCCTGCCACTGTCGGGCTGGAGGAGCGTCGTCAGGACGCGCACGGTGGTGGTCTTCCCCGCGCCGTTCGGGCCGAGGAGGCCCAGGACGGTGCCCTCCGGTACGTCGAGGTCGACGCCGTCCAGAGCTCGTACGTCACCGAAGGTCTTCACCAGACCCTCGGCGTAGATCGCGCCTGGCATGTGGGTTCTCCCAGGGAGATTCGGGCGTTTCCTACCGATCCTAGGTTTGCCGGGCGGCCCCTGCCCAGTGAATTTGTGACTTGCGCCACATGATCTTGGGGGGCGCGGCGCCCGCGGGATCGGGGTCCGACAGGCCCTACGCCCCCGCCAGGCGCTTGCGCAGGTCGACGGACCTGCCCTGGTCGCCGAGGCGTTCCATCCAGCGGAGCGCCTTCCCCCAGCAGGCCTCGGCCTCGGTCCGGCGCTCCAGGTCGGCGAAGGCGTCCCCGAGCCCCATGAGCGAGACGGCCTCGCTGTGCTGGTCCCCGCCGAGCCGCTGGAGGGCGAGCGCCCGCCGGTACGCCTCGACCGCCTCCGCCGCCCGGTCCGCCGTGCGCAGCACGTCGCCCCGCACCCGCAGGCCGATGGCGAGGCTGACGAGGTCCCGCGTCGCCCGCTGGATCGCCTCGGCCCGGTCGAGCACGTCGAGCGCCTCGTCGTGGCGGCCCAGGTGGGACAGCGCGTCCGCCATGTTGTTCAGGGTGGCGCAGCTCTCCGGTTCCCGCACGAGGGACTTCCGGTAGTGGTGGAGCGCGGACTCGTGGTCGCCGAGATCGGTGAAGCACGTGCCGATGTTGTTGAAGACGGCGGAGAGCTCGGCGTCCCGGCCCGGCATCCCCTCGTGGATGCGCAGCGCCCGGCGGAAGTAGCCGATCGCCTCGGCGGGGCGGCCCGTGTTGAGCACCTGGTTCCCGAGGCCGTTCAGCATCCACGCCTCGGCCCGCTCGTCCCCGGTGGCCCTGGCCGCCGCGAGGCCGACGGTGTGCGTGGTGAGCCAGTCGTCGTTGCGGCCGAGCCTCAGGTACGCCCAGAGGGAGGCGGCGAGGCTCCAGGCCTGCGCGTGCAGGCCTGCATCGTGGGCCAGGCTCACCGCGGCGACCAGCACCTCCCGCTCCCGCTCGTACCAGCCGTACGCCTCGTCGTAGTCGGCGAAGGGGCCGCGCAGTCGCGCACCGGCGTCCAGGGGTACGCGGCGGGCGGCGGGTGCCAGGCGGGCGGTGGCCGCGTCGGCGCCGTGCAGGCACCACAGGACGAAGCGCTCGACGGCCAGCGCGCGCTCCTCCTCGCTGTCCGATTCCTCGGCCAGCTCCACGGCGAGCGCCTGGAGCAGGCAGTGGAACTGGTAGCGGCCCGGCGCGGGGGACTCCAGGAGGTGGGCGTCGACGAGCGCCTCCAGCCAGTCCTCGACGGACTTCTCGTCGCAGTCGAGGACGGCCGCGGCGACGGCGGTGCCGAAGGCCGCGCTCGGCATCAGGCCGAGCAGCCTGAACGCCCGCGCGGGGCCTGTGTGCCCCGGGGACCCCGTGTGCCCCGGGGACCCCTGGGCCGCCTGCGACTCCTGTGACTCCTGCGACTCCTGCGACTCCTGCGACTCCTGGAGGAGGAGCTCGTAACTCATCTGGAGCGCCGTGCGGACGTGCAGGTCGTCGGCGTAGAGCTCCCGCAGGACCCGGCCGTGGCTGGTCAGCCGGTGGGCCAGGTCCTGCACCGACCAGGCGGGGCGCGCCGCGAGACGGGACCCGGCGAGGCGCAGCGCCAGCGGCATCCCGCCGCAGGCGCGCAGGACCTCCGCCGTGGCGGCCGGCCGGGCCGCGACCCGGTCCTCGCCGGCGATCGACGCGAGGAGCCGGCGGGCCGCGTCGTCGGGCAGGGCGCCGAGGTCGATCCGTACGCCCGGGAAGCTGACCAGTCTGCGGCGGCTGGTCACCAGGACGGCGCTGCCCGCCGAGCCCGGCAGCAGGGGCCGTATCTGGGCCGCGTCGCCCGCGTCGTCCAGGAGGATCAGCATCCGCCGGCCGGCGATCAGGCTGCGGAACTGTGCGCTGCGGGCCTGGAGCCCGCACGGCACCTCCTCCGGCGCCACGCCGAGCGTGCGGAGCAGCAGGCCGAGCGCGCTCTCGGGAGACATGGGCATCGTCGTCATGCCGCCCAGGTCGAGGAAGATCTGGCCGTCGGGGAAGCGCTCGCGGATCTCGTGCGCCGCCCGCACCATCAGCGTCGTCTTGCCCATGCCGCCGCTGCCCGAGACGCGGTGGACGAGGACCGTCGCCCCGTCGGGGCGGTCTGCCTCGGCCAGCTCTCCGACGATGCGGTCCAGCTCCTGCTCCCTGCCGGTGAAGTCGGCAGGTGAGGAGGGGAGTTGGTGCGGGGTGGGGTGGGGTTCGGCGGATGGGTCCGCGGCGATGGGGTGGGGGATCGAGAGGTCGGTGGTCGGGGCGTTCGTGGCGGGTGCGGGCGTGGTCTGCGGTTCCGCGGCCGGTTGCGCGGTGAGCGACGGGTCGAGCGTCAGGATGCGGCGGTGCAGTTCCACGAGCCCCGGCTCCGGGTCGACGCCCAGCTCCCGGCGGATCGTCCGGCGGGCGGTGTCGTACGCGAGGAGGGCGTCGGCCGGCCGGCCGCTGCGGTGGAGGGCCAGCATCAGCTGGCCGACGAATGTCTCGCGCAGCGGGTGGGCCGCGACCAGTTCGGCGAGCTCGGCGGCGATGCCCTGGTGTCTGCCCAGGTGCAGGTCGGCCTCGTAGCCCCACTCCAGCACCTGGAGCCTGGCCTCCTCCATGCGCCTCACGAACGGTTCCCGTTCGGTGTCGGGCAGGGGTACGTCGGAGAGCGGCGCGCCACGCCACAGGGCGAGCGCCGAGCACGTCAACGCCTCGACCTCCGCCCAGTCCTCGGCCAGGCGCGCCGTCCGCGCCCGGCAGACGTACCGGTCGAAGAGGGTGACGTCCAGTTCGTCGTCGAGGACCCGCAGCCGGAAGCCGGCCGGGGTGACCTGGATGCGGTCGCCGCTCTCGTCCAGATCGCGCCGGAGGCGGGCGACGTGGTTGTGGAGCGAGGCACGCGCGGTGGCCGGAACGGACTCCCCCCAGATCGCGGTCTTCACGGTGTCCCAGGACACCGGCGAACCGCCCCGCAGCAGCAGCACGGCCAGCAGGGCACGCGCCTTCGGCGTCCCGATCTGCCGGGGCGTGCCCCCGGCGTCCTCCACGACGAACGAACCCAGCAGCCCGAAACGCACGGCGAACCATCCCCCCAAGGCCGTCCACCAGCCGCCAGGGTGGTGATCCGACGAACGCATCGTAGGCACGGGCACGGTGATTCGTGAGGGGGTTTCCGCATGGTGGGCGAGTCGTCGTCCCAGGGACGCGGGAGGGCCCGGGACGACCGCTACCGGTCACCACCGGCCGCCCCCGTTGGCGCTCCGTTGGTGGACCGTTGGCCCCGCGGGCGAGGCTGTGGCTCCTGGCGAGAAGGACGACTGATCGGGGGATCGGGGATGGCTGCGAACGGTGGCCGGGGATGCGCGGGATGCGAGGCCGCGCCCTGGGCGGAGCTGACGGCCGAGATGCGGCGGATCAAGTGCGCCATGGAGCTCAGCTACGGCAAGCTCGCGCAGCGCACGCACTACAGCCGCTCCTCGTGGGAACGGTTCCTGAACCAGAAGCAGTTGCCGACCCGGATCGCCGTGGAGCAGTTCGCGGCGGCCGCCGGGCAGGACCCCCGGCCGCTGCTGATTCGCCTGGAGCACTCGCTCGCGCACGAGTCCGCCGCGCGCGCGACGACCGGGGCTCCTGCTCCAGTCCCGGGGCGTCACGGGGACGGTCGTCACGTCGCCGTCCGGCATGTGGCCGTCCGCCAGGGCGGCGTCCGTCCCGCCGGTGTCCGGCCCCTCGGCCTGGTCGTGGCGGGTGCCCTGCTCGGCGGCCTGGCGGCCGAGCTCACCCGGGCCGCCCGGCTCCACCGCCCGGGCTGACGGGACGACGCGGAACGGCGTACGCGTAAGGGGATACGGGGTACGTGTACGGCGGGGAGGTGCGGGGGTACGCGTACGGGGGTACGCGTACGGGGGTACGCGTACGGGGGTACGCGTACGGGGCGCGGGCGCGCCCGTCAGCCGAGGACCGTGTAGCCCGCGTCCCGCAGCGCCTCCTCGACCTCCCGGCAGTGCTCCGGGCCCTTCGTCTCCAGGTGCAGCTCGACCTCCGCCTCCGTGAGGCCCAGGCGCGGGTCCGTCCGCACGTGGCTGACGTCGAGGACGTTCGCGTCGACCACCGTGAGGACCGCGAGCAGGGTCGCGAGCGCCCCCGGCCGGTCCGTCACCCGCAGCCGCAGGCTCAGATAGCGGCCCCCGGCGGCCATGCCGTGCCGCAGGATCCGCTGGAGGAGCAGCGGATCGACGTTCCCGCCGGACAGGATCGCCACGACGGGCCCCTGGAAGGCCGTCGGGTCGGCGAGGAGGGCCGCCACCGGGCTCGCGCCGGCCGGTTCGACGAGCAGTTTGGCCCGCTCCAGGCAGAGCAGCAGCGCCGAGGACAGCTGGTCCTCGGAGACGGTGCGGACCTCGTCCACGTACTCCTGGATCAGGGAGAACGGCACGTCGCCCGGCCGCCCCACCTTGATCCCGTCCGCCATCGTCACCGGCGACTCGATCACCACCGGATGCCCGGCGGCCAGCGAGGGCGGATAGGCCGCCGCGCCCTCCGCCTGCACGCCGATCACCTTCACGTCCGGGCGCAGCGACTTCACCGCGAGCCCCACCCCGGCCGCCAGACCGCCGCCGCCGATGCCCACGAGGATCGTCCGGACCTCCGGGCACTGCTCCAGGATCTCCAGGCCGACCGTGCCCTGCCCCGCGATGATGTCGGGGTGGTCGAAGGGGTGGATGAAGACCGCGCCCGTCTCCCGGGCGTACTCCTCCGCCGCCGCCAGCGTCTCGTCGACGACGTGGCCGTGCATCCGGACCTCCGCGCCGTACTCCCGGGTCGCCGCGACCTTCGGCAGCGGGGCGCCGACGGGCATGAAGACCGTCGCGTGCACGCCGAGCAGCTTCGAGGCGAGCGCGACGCCCTGCGCGTGGTTGCCCGCCGAGGCGGCGACGACCCCGGCGGCCCGCTCCTCGGGGCGCAGCCCGGCGATCCGCACGTACGCCCCGCGCAGCTTGAACGAACCGGTCCGCTGGAGGTTCTCGCACTTGAGCTGGACCGGCGCCCCCACCAGCGACGACAGGTGGCGGCTGCCCTCCATCGCGGTCACGCGGGCCACCCCGGACAGCATCTTCTGCGCCCCGCGCACGTCGTCCAGCATGAGGTGGTGCAAGGGGTCTCGCGTACGGAAGCTCATGACAGCAAGTCTCGCAGCTCACCGCCCTCGTGGCCGCTCGGCGGGCAGGCGCCGGATCCGGTTTGCGCAGCCCCGGTACGGACCCCGTTTCGTACGCGTACTCTGTCCCCCACCAACCGACCACCCCGCACGAGAGAGACCCACAGCCATGCCCACATCTCAGGACATGACGACTGAGCTCGACCCCGGTCTCCTCGACGCCCTCCAGCACCAGGTGGCCGTCTTCGCCCGCCGGGCCGAGCAGACCCGCCTGGGCGGCACGGGGCAGCTCCGCAACTCCATGGACCGCGCCGCCTACCTGCTCCTCAACCGGCTGGACCAGGAAGGGCCGATGGGCGTCAAGGCGCTCGCGGCGGGCATGGGGATCGACTCGTCCACGGTCACCCGGCAGGTCGCCCCGCTCGTCGACACCGGCCTGGTCAAGCGGACCTCGCACCCGGAGGACGGGCGCGCGGTCGTGCTCCAGCTGTCGCCGCGCGGCCTCGCCCGCCTGGAGGAGGTCCGCTCCTCGCGCCGCCAGCTGATGGTGGAGGTCACGGACGGCTGGACGCAGGCCGAGCGCGAATCCTTCTGCACCCTGCTCACCCGCTTCAACACCGCCCTGTCCGCACGGCAGTCGGCGCACGTCGGGCACCCGGGGACCGGCTCCGGGACTTCGTCGACGGAGTCCGCGCCGACCTCTTGACCCCGGCCCCTCGCTGCCCTCCTATGAGGGGGTGCGAGAGCATCGGAGCGGACCTGACGGCGAACAGGCCCGCCGCACCCGGGAGTTCGAGGATTTCGTGGCCGGGGCGGCAGGGCGGCTGCTCCATGCCGCGACCCTGCTCACCGCCGAGTCCCGTACCGACAACCCCCATGCCAGGGCCCTGCTGACCGCCGCGCTCGCCCATACGTACGCGGTGTGGGCGCGGCTGCGCGACGAGGACCCGTACGACCTCGCGCGCCGCGATCTCGCCGCCCGCTTCGCCCGCACCGCCTGGCGGCACCACGGCGGACGGGGGCCGCTGGCCGCGCTCACCCCGCAGGAACGGCTCGTCGTCGTCCTGCGGCTGTACGAAGGCGTGGCCGAGGAGCAGGTCGCGGCCGTGCTCGGGCTCTCCGAGGCCCGCGTCCGCGCCGTCTGCGCCCGCTCGGTCGCCACGCTCCGGGCCGCGGCGCGGGAGGCGCGGCGGGAGGGTGCGCGCGTGCCCCGGCACGAGGACGCCGCGTGAGCCGGCACGAGGACAAGGAGGCGGCGGTCCGGCGGATGCTCGACACCCCGCACCCGCCGGTCCCCGCCGACCTCGCCGTACGGGCCGTGGAGAGCGGATCGCGACGGGTCCGCCGGGACCGGACGGCCCGCCGGGTGCTGTGGGGGCTGTGCCTCGTCGCCGTGATCGTCTTCACGGTGTGGGCTTCGGCGACCCGGCCCTGGGAGGTCCCGCCGGAGACGACGCCACCGCTCGAAGGCTGGTGACGACGCGCCTGCCCCCCGGCCTGGGCCTAGCCTGGAGGAGGGGTCGACGGGAGGTCGTCATGGCCAGGAAAGCTACCGACTGCCGGGACACCCCGAGCGTCTCGGGCTGCTCGCTCTACATCTCGGGCGAGGAGGACGAGGTCGTCCGGGCGGCCGCCGAGCACATGGTCTCCGTGCACGAGCACACGGACTCGCCAGAGCTCCGCGAGCAGGTCCGGGCCGAGCTGAAGGAAGCGCTGCCGGGGACCTGACCGCGCCGGAGGGCCCGGGCCGCCCCTGGGGGTGCCCGAGCCCTCCGTACCGCCGGCCGGTCCGCCGACCGGCGGCGCCGACCGGCCCCGCCGACTAGCCCAGGGCCTGGCGGAGGTCCGCGAGCAGGTCCTCGACGTTCTCGATGCCCACGGAGACGCGGACCAGGTCGGCCGGGACCTCCAGGGCGGAGCCCGCGACGCTCGCGTGCGTCATGCGGCCCGGGTGCTCGATGAGGGACTCGACGCCGCCCAGCGACTCACCGAGGGTGAAGAGCTGCGCGCGGTTGCAGACCTCGACCGCCGCCTCCTCGCCGCCCTGCACGCGGAAGGAGATCATGCCGCCGAAGGAGCGCATCTGCTTGGCCGCGATCTCGTGGCCCGGGTGCTCCGGCAGGCCCGGGTAGAGGACCTGGGTGACCTTCGGGTGCTGGGTCAGCATCTCGACGATCTTCGTGGCGTTCTCGCTGTGGCGGTCCATGCGCACCGCGAGCGTCTTGATGCCGCGCAGCACGATCCACGAGTCGAAGGGCCCGGCGACCGCGCCCATCGCGTTCTGGTGGTAGGCGAGCTCCTCGCCGAGCGCCGCGTCGGCCGTGACGAGGGCGCCGCCGACGACGTCCGAGTGCCCGCCCATGTACTTGGTGAGCGAGTGCACGACGACGTCCGCGCCGAGCGCCAGCGGCTGCTGGAGGTACGGCGAGGCGAAGGTGTTGTCGACGACGAGCTTCACGCCGGCCTGGCGGGCGACGCCGGCGACGGCCTCGATGTCGGTGATGCCGAGGAGCGGGTTCGAGGGGGTCTCGACCCAGATCAGCTTCGTACGGTCGTTGACGGCCTCCCGCACCGAGGCGATGTCGGAGGTGTTCGCCACCGAGAAGTCCACGCCCCAGCGCTCCACGACCTTCGCGAAGAGCCGGAAGGTGCCGCCGTAGGCGTCGTTCGGGATGACCACGTGGTCGCCGGGCGCGAGGAGCGTGCGCAGGAGGCAGTCCTCGGCGGCGAGCCCGGAGGCGAAGGCGAGACCGCGCCGGCCGCCCTCCAGGGCCGCCAGGTTCTCCTCCAGGGCGGTACGGGTCGGGTTCGCGCTGCGGCTGTACTCGTAACCGCCGCGCAGCCCGCCCACGCCGTCCTGCTTGTAGGTGGACACCTGGTAGATGGGCGGGACGACCGCGCCGGTCAGCGGGTCGGCGGTGTTGCCCGCGTGGATCGCGCGGGTCTCGAAGCTCTGGTGAGAGTGCTGGTCGCTCATGGGTCAGGAGCGTAGTGCCGCACGCCCCCCGCCGCCTCGATCGTCTCACCGGGTGTCCTGGACAATGGACGCATGGAGATTCTCTTGTTCCTGATCGCGATGGTGCTGCTGTTCGGCGTGCTCAGCCGCTTCGTGCTGGCCCGCCGGGGCGGCGGCGGAATCCGTCAGGTCTCGCCGGGCGCACCCGACGCGGCGGACCCGGAGGCGTACGGCTTCATGCGCCAGGAGGAGCAGGACGTACGGCTGCCGGGGGCCGACGACGACCTCCTCCACGTCCTCGACGTCGTCCAGGCCACCCAGGACTGGCGGGCGGCCTCGCGGCTCCTCGCCGACACCGGCAAGGACGGCGAGGTGCGCTGGCAGCGCGTCCAGGCCTTCGCGGGCGCCGCCTCCCTGGAGCTCCAGGAACGGCCGGGCGCCGGCGGGGCGTGGCTGCGGGCCTGGCGGGCGGACGCTCCGAAGGACGCGGGCGGCGCGGCCGTGCACGCCGAGTTCCTGGTGCAGCAGGCGTGGCGCTCCTCCGCGGCCGGGAGCGACGACTTCCGGATCATCCTGGAGGAGGCGCGGAAGGTCGCCGACGAGGCGGCGCTGCTCGCGCCCGGGGACCCCGTCCCGTACATCACGCAGCTGGCCGTGGCGCGCGGCCTCGGCTACGGCCACGAGCAGTTCGACCAGGTGTGGGCGAAGGTCATCGACCGGGCTCCGCAGCACATGGGGGCGCACCTGGCGGCCCTGCACTACTGGTGCGAGAAGTGGCACGGTTCGCGCGAGGAGGCCGACCACTTCGCGACGACGGCCGCGGCGCGCGCCCCGCACGGTTCGCTGCTCGCGGCGCTTCCGCTGTTCGCGGTGTACGAGCACGTGCCGGACGTGGTGCTGGTGCAGGACTTCTTCCGTACGGCCGTGGTGAGCAAGGCGACGGAGGGCGCGCTGTACGCGGTCCACTCGGCCCGGCCCGACGACCCGATGCTCGCGCACGTCCGGCACCTGCTCGTCTGGTTCCTGGTGCGCGGCGAGCGCTGGGCGGAGGCCATGCACCAGCTGGTGCACGTCGACGGGCACGTGGGTGCGGTGCCGTGGACGCTGAGCGGGGACCCGGCGGCGGAGTACACGGTCTTCCGGAACCTGGCGGTGGCGGGGTACGAGGCGAACGGCGGCAGCCCGGTGACGCTGCCGCGCTGAGGCCCGCGTCTTTCGGCGGTCGATTGCCGGGGAGGGCCAGAGGGGGCCGGGGGGCCGGGGGGAATCCCTCCCGGCCCTCCCTTGTTGTGCGTAGCGCCGACCGTCGAGGAGAGATGCAGCATGTTCCTGTCCCGCACCCCCGTCCTCCCCACCCCCGAGCAGGCCCTGCGCGGGCGCCCGGAGCCGGAGTTCTCCGTCCCGGAGCGCCACACGGTCCTCGGCAACCCGCTCCTCGGCCCCTACCCGGAGGGGCTGGAGGTCGCCGACTTCGCCCTGGGCTGCTTCTGGGGCGCCGAGCGCAAGTTCTGGCAGACCGAGGGCGTCTGGACGACGCTCGTCGGCTACCAGGGCGGCATCACGCCGAACCCGGTGTACGAGGAGGTCTGCTCGGGCCTGACCGGCCACACCGAGGCCGTCCGGGTCGTCTTCGACCCGTCGAAGGTGTCGTACGAGTCCCTCCTGAAGCTCTTCTGGGAGTCCCACGACCCGACCCAGGGCTTCCGCCAGGGCAACGACGTGGGCACCCAGTACCGCTCGGCGGTCTACACCCACTCCCCCGCCCAGGCCACCCAGGCCGAGGCCTCCCGCGCGGCCTACCAGAAGGTCCTCGCGGGCTCCGGCTACGGCGAGATCACCACCCACGTCCTGCCGGCGGACGAGGAGCGTCCGTTCTATCCGGCCGAGGGATACCACCAGCAGTATCTGGACAAGAATCCGGCGGGCTACTGCGGCATCGGTGGTACGGGCGTCTCCTGCCCGATCGGCGTCGCCGAGGCGCCGGGGGCCTGATCCCGGCCGACGCCCCCGCCGCGACGGACGCCTCCTGCGGGGGCTTCCGGACCGGCGGGGGCGTCGGGGTCGGCAGGGGCTTCGGGGTCGGCGGGGCTTCGGAACCGGCAGGGCTTCGGGTCGGCGCGGCTTCGGAACCGGCAGGGGCTTCGGGGTCGGCGCGGCTTCGGAACCGGCAGGGGCGCCGGCTGTTCCGGGGCTCCAGGAACCTCAATCGGGCCGGATTCCGGCGGTGTTACGCTGGCGCCATGCAGTTCTGCCACTCTCAGGCCCGTTACATGAGGCTGCGCCGCGCCTAGCGGCGGGCCCCTCTTCTCGCGCTTTCGCGCTTTGTTCAGGCCCTCCGCTTCCGGGTCCCGCCGGTGCGGCTCTTCGTGCTGCTCCGGCTCCGAACGGTTTCGCGGAGCAGACTCATGCCTTTTTCCCCGTTTTCCCCGCAGGGCGGCCGACACGAGCTCGGTCAGAACTTCCTCGTCGACCGGTCCGTGATCGACGAGATCGACGGTCTGGTGGCCCGCACCAAGGGTCCGATACTGGAGATCGGTCCGGGTGACGGAGCCCTGACCCTCCCCTTGAGCCGGCACGGCAGGCCGGTCACCGCCGTCGAGCTCGACGGGCGGCGGGCGCAGCGCCTCGGTGTCCGTACCCCCGGTCATGTGACCGTGGTCCACCACGACTTCCTGCGCTTCCCGCTGCCGCGCCACCCGCACGTGGTCGTCGGCAACGTCCCCTTCCACCTCACGACCGCGATCATGCGGCGGCTGCTCGACGCCCAGCACTGGCACACCGCCGTCCTCCTCGTCCAGTGGGAGGTCGCCCGCCGCAGGGCCGGCGTCGGCGGGTCGACCATGCTGACGGCCTCCTGGGCGCCCTGGTACGAGTTCGACCTGCACTCCCGCGTCCCCGCGCGTGCCTTCCGTCCCATGCCGGGGGTGGACGGCGGGATCCTGGTCATCCGGCGGCGGTCCGCGCCGCTCGTGGGCCAGGTGAAGACGTACCAGGACTTCGTGCGCCAGGTGTTCACCGGCAAGGGGAACGGGCTGAAGGAGATCCTGCGGCGCACCGGGCGGATCTCGCAGCGCGAGCTCGCGGCGTGGCTGTGGAACAACGACATCTCGCCGCACGCGCTGCCCAAGGATCTCAAGCCCGGCCAGTGGGCCTCGCTGTGGGAGCTGGCGGGCGGTACGGCCGGCGGGGCCATCGACGGTGTCGACGGCGCGGTCGTCGGCGCGGCCGGAGCGCCCGGGGTGTTCCGGGCCGGGGCCGGTCATCCGGGAGGCCGGGTGTCCGGGAACCGCCGGGGTGTGCCGCAGGCGCGGCGCGGGCGTGGGCGCGCCGTGCGCAGCTCCACCGGGTCGGAGCCGGGGCGGGGCCGGGGGCGCCCGGAGGGCTCCTGACCTGCCCCCCCAGGGTGGGGGGCGTGGGGCTGTGGGTCCGCGCGGGCCTCTTACCTGCCCGTTTACCTGCCCGTGCGGCGGCCGTACGACGAGCCTCGCGCGCCCTGGCGGCCCTTCGTCTGCCGGACCTGGCCGCGGGGAGCGTAGGGGTCGCCGCCGCGCTGGGGGCCGAGCCTGCGTCCCCCGGGCGTCGCGGGCTCGTGGTCCCGGCCGGAGCCCTGGGCGGGCGTGCGCGGGCTGGTCCCGCCCGGCGCGTGCCCGGACCGGGAGGCCTCGAAGAGGGCCACCCACTGGGTGAGGTTCAGGTCCTTCGGCAGTCCGCCGTCCGGAATTCCGTGGCGGTCGGCGAGGGAGCGGTACGTCTGCCGCGGGATGTGGCGCCGGAGGATCTCGGCGAGGCCCCGGCCGGGGCCGGTGAAAACGGCTTCGGCGAAGTTCTGGAAGGCGCGGCACGCGCTCTCCGGCAGCAGGGGCCGGGGGCGTCGCCTGATCGTCAGGATGCCGCCGTCGACGCGGGGCATCGGACGGAACGACGCGGCTCGGACGCGGTCGTGGACCTCGAACTCGTACCAGGGCGCCCAGGAGGTGGTGAGCAGCGATCCGCCGCTGCGGCCGGCGCGTTTGCGGGCGACCTCCCACTGCACGATCAGCGCCGCCGACTGCCAGTCGGTGGATTCCAGGAGACTCCGGAGGATCTGGGTGGTGATACCGAAGGGAACGTTTCCGACCACGGTGTCGATCTCACGCGGAAATCGAAAGTCGAGGAAATCCCCCTGGAATACGGTGACCCTTTCCCCTTCGAACTTCCTCCGCACGTGCTCGGCCCAGTGCGGGTCCATCTCCACGGCCGTCACGGTGTCGAAGGAGCGCACCAACTCCTCGGTGATCGCGCCCTTTCCGGGGCCGATCTCGAGAACGTGCCTTCCGTCTCCTTCGGCCAGTCGGACGAGATTGCGCACGGCTCTGTCGTCCTGGAGGAAATTCTGCCCCAATTCGCGGCGGAGGACGTCTCGATCCGCTCGTCTCGGTGCGGAGTCGCGCACGGCCATGAACGATCCCCTCCCTGGCTTCCGTGATCAATGGACTTGGCACGGACCATACCTCACGGGTCACCGCGCGGCCGGGGAGCGAGTTGACAGAGTGACGGACCGTCACGAGGGCTTCTGGATGGGCCTGACGGGGGCTCGCGAGGGGTGGGGCGGAGGGGGCGGGAGAGGACGTCGGGAAGTCGTCGATCCCCAAGTGAGGTGTGGAGACGTGACATTGGGGGCGCTCGGGGAGTCGTTGGCTGGCGTCCCCGTCAACGGTCCTCTCTGCTAGCCGGGTTGAGCCCGCCTCCGGCAGGCCTCCACTTCCTAATCGGCCGGAATATGTCAGGTCGGGGGGTGGAAACAAGCCAATCCATCAAGATCGGCCGTTGCTCTCTCTTTACCTGGCGCAGATTTCCCGACCATTGGTATAGAGCGGGAGTCGACGCAACACCATGGGCTCCGCACAGGTGGCGATCAGGCCCTCCCGGACGTCCCGACAAGGGGGGTCCCGCGCGCCGCCGGACATCCCTGGCCTGGGGTCCACGCCAGGTATAGGGGGAACCTAGGGGGAGCATAGGGGGGGTGCCCTGGGGTTGGGTGAAAGGGCGGCTTCCGGAAACGGAGCCGGATGTCTTCAGCCGGAATTACCAGGACCGGTGCGAGAACACCGGTGACAGGGCGTGGGGCGGCAGCGTGGTACATGGGGGAAGTGCGGGTCCGACGGGGGTTTCCCCGGCCGGACCCGATCGTGCGGAGCACTCCTTCTCTCGTGCTTCCCACCGGTGGTGTGCGCGCCGAATTGATTCGTGGAGAGATGTCGACAGTGTCCAAGAGTGAGTCCGAGGAATTCGTGTCCGTGTCGAACGACGCAGGTTCCGCGCACGGCACAGCGGAACCCGTCGCCGTCGTCGGCATCTCCTGCCGGGTGCCCGGCGCCCGGGACCCGAGAGAGTTCTGGGAGCTCCTGACCGCCGGCGGTCAGGCCGTCACCGACGTCCCCGCGGACCGCTGGAACGCGGCCGACCTCTTCGACCCGGACCGCTCCGCCCCCGGCCGGATGAACACCCGCTGGGGCGGCTTCATCGAGGACGTCGACCGCTTCGACGCCGCGTTCTTCGGCATCTCGCCCCGCGAGGCCGCGGAGATGGACCCGCAGCAGCGGCTCGCCCTGGAGCTGGGCTGGGAGGCCCTGGAACGCGCCGGGATCGACCCGTCCTCGCTCACCGGTACCCGTACCGGCGTCTTCGCGGGCGCCATCTGGGACGACTACGCGACCCTCAAGCACCGCCAGGGCGCCGCCGCCATCACCCCGCACACCGTCACCGGACTCCACCGGGGCGTCATCGCCAACCGGCTCTCCTACACGCTCGGGCTCCGCGGCCCGAGCCTCGTCGTCGACTCCGGCCAGTCCTCGTCGCTCGTCGCCGTCCACCTGGCGTGCGAGAGCCTGCGACGCGGCGAGTCCGAGCTCGCGCTCGCCGGCGGCGTCTCGCTCAACCTGGTGCCGGACAGCACCATCGGGGCCGGCAAGTTCGGCGGTCTCTCCCCCGACGGCCGCGCCTACACCTTCGACGCGCGCGCGAACGGCTACGTACGCGGCGAGGGCGGCGGCTTCGTCGTCCTGAAGCGGCTCTCCCGGGCGATCGCCGACGGCGACCCGGTGCTCGCCGTGATCCGGGGCAGCGCCGTCAACAACGGCGGTGCCGTCCAGGGCATGACGACCCCCGACGCCGCCGCGCAGGAGGCCGTGCTCCGCGAGGCCCACGCGCAGGCCGGGACCGCGCCGTCCGACGTGCGGTACGTCGAGCTGCACGGCACGGGCACCCCCGTGGGCGACCCGATCGAGGCCGCCGCGCTCGGCGCCGCCCTCGGCACCGGCCGCCCGGCCGGACAGCCGCTCCTGGTCGGCTCGGTCAAGACGAACATCGGGCACCTGGAGGGCGCGGCCGGCATCGCCGGCTTCATCAAGGCCGTCCTGGCGCTCCGTGGCCGCGCGCTGCCCGCCAGCCTGAACTACGAGACCCCGAACCCGGCGATCCCGTTCGAGGAACTGAACCTCAAGGTGAACACGGCGTACCTGCCGTGGGAGCCGGAGCATGACGGGCAGCGGATGGTCGTCGGCGTGTCGTCGTTCGGCATGGGCGGGACGAACGCGCACGTGGTGCTTGAGGAGGCTCCGGTCGCCTCCGACGCCGGCTCCGACGCCGGCTCCGACTCGGACGCCGGCTCCGGCTCCGGCTCCGGCTCCGGCTCCGGCTCCGGCTCCGGCTCCGAGGGCACCCTGGCCGTCGGGCCTTCGGCCGGCGGTGTCGTGCCGTGGGTGGTGTCGGCGAAGACCGCGGGCGCGCTCGATGCGCAGCTCGGGCTGCTCGCCGCGTTCGCCGACGCTCGTACGGATGCCGATGCGGGCGCCGTCGCGCGCGTACTCGTCGGCGGGCGTGCCCGGTTCGAGCACCGGGCCGTCGCGATCGGCGCCGGACGGGACGACCTCGCTGCGGCGCTGGCCGCTCCTGAGGGTCTGGTCCGGGGCGTCGCCTCCGGCGTCGGCCGGGTGGCGTTCGTGTTCCCGGGCCAGGGCACACAGTGGGCCGGGATGGGCGCCGAACTTCTTTATTCTTCCCAGGAGTTCGCCGCGGCGATGGCCGAGTGTGAGGCCGCGCTCTCCCCGTACGTGGACTGGTCGCTTGAGGCCGTCGTCCGGCAGGCGCCGGGTGCTCCTTCGCTGGAGCGGGTCGATGTCGTTCAGCCCGTCACCTTCGCGGTGATGGTGTCGCTGGCTCGGGTCTGGCAGCACTACGGCGTGACGCCGCAGGCCGTCATCGGGCACTCGCAGGGCGAGATCGCCGCCGCATACGTCGCCGGGGCNGGTGTCGCTGGCTCGGGTCTGGCAGCACTACGGCGTGACGCCGCAGGCCGTCATCGGGCACTCGCAGGGCGAGATCGCCGCCGCATACGTCGCCGGGGCGCTGACTCTGGACGACGCCGCTCGGGTCGTGGCCCTGCGCAGCCAGTCGATCGCCGCGCACCTCGCCGGCAAGGGCGGCATGCTCTCGCTCGCCCTGAGCGAGGCCGCTGTCCTCGAACGGCTCGTGGACTTCGACGGGTTGTCGGTGGCCGCCGTAAACGGGCCGACCGCCACCGTTGTCTCCGGCGACCCCGTACAGATCCAGGAACTCGCCCGCGCCTGCAAGGCCGACGGGTTCCGCGCGCGGATCATCCCCGTCGACTACGCCTCCCACAGCGCTCAGGTCGAGATCATCGAGGCCGAGCTCGCCAAGGTCCTCTCCGGGCTGACCCCGCAGGTGCCGCAGGTGCCGTTCTTCTCGACGCTCGAAGGCACCTGGATCACCGAGGCCGCTCTCGACGGCACCTACTGGTACCGCAACCTCCGCCACCGCGTCGGCTTCGCCCCCGCCGTCGAGACCCTCGCCACCGACGAAGGCTTCACCCACTTCATCGAGATCAGCGCCCACCCCGTCCTCACCATGGCCCTCCCCGAGACCGTCACCGGACTCGGCACCCTCCGCCGCCAGGAGGGCGGCCAGGACCGGCTCATCACCTCGCTCGCCGAAGCATGGACCAACGGCCTCGCGGTCGACTGGAGCCCGCTCCTCCCCGCGACGGCCGGCCATGCCGACCTCTCCGACCTCCCCACGTACGCCTTCCAGACCGAGCGCCACTGGCTCGGCGAGATCGAGGCGCTCGCCCCCGCGGCCGAGCTGCCGGTCCAGCCCGCCGTGCTGCGCACGGAGGCCGCCGAGCTCGCGAAGCTCGACCGGGACGAGCAGCTGCGCGTGATCCTGGACAAGGTCCGGGCGCAGACGGCCCAGATCCTCGGGTACGCGTCGGGCGCTCGGATCGACGTCGACCGGACCTTCCGTGAGGCCGGCTGTACCTCGCTGACCGGTGTGGACCTGCGCAACCGGATCAACGCGGCCTTCGGCGTGCGCATGGCGCCGTCCATGATCTTCGACTTCCCGACCCCCGAGGCGCTGGCGGAGCAGCTGCTCGTCGTCCTGCACGGCGAGGCCCTGGGGCAGCGGGCCGGTGGCGCGGAGTCGCTCCCAGCGGACAACGGTGTCGCCGACGAGCCGGTGGCGATCGTCGGCATGGCGTGCCGCCTGCCCGGCGGCGTCGCCTCGCCCGAGGACCTGTGGCGGCTCGTCGCGGGCGGCGGGGACGCCATCTCCGGCTTCCCCGAGGACCGCGGCTGGGACGTCGAGGGGCTGTACCACCCGGACCCCGAGCACCCCGGGACGTCGTACGTCCGGCAGGGCGGGTTCATCGAGAACGTCGCAGGCTTCGACGCGGCGTTCTTCGGCATCTCGCCCCGCGAGGCCCTCGCCATGGACCCGCAGCAGCGCCTCCTCCTCGAAACCTCCTGGGAGGCCGTCGAGGACGCCGGGATCGACCCGACATCGCTGCGGGGACAGCAGGTCGGCGTCTTCACCGGGGCGATGACCCACGAGTACGGGCCGAGCCTGCGGGACGGCGGGGAGGGCCTCGACGGCTACCTGCTCACCGGCAACACGGCCAGCGTGATGTCGGGCCGCGTCTCGTACACGCTCGGCCTTGAGGGCCCCGCCCTCACCGTCGACACGGCGTGCTCGTCGTCGCTGGTCGCGCTCCACCTCGCCGTGCAGGCCCTGCGCAAGGGCGAGGTCGACATGGCCCTCGCCGGCGGTGTGGCCGTGATGCCGACGCCGGGGATGTTCGTCGAGTTCAGCCGGCAGCGCGGTCTCGCCGGGGACGGCCGGTCGAAGGCGTTCGCCGCGTCGGCGGACGGCACCAGCTGGGCCGAGGGCGTCGGCGTCCTCCTCGTCGAGCGCCTGTCGGACGCGCGCCGCAAGGGCCACCAGGTCCTCGCGGTCGTCCGCGGCAGCGCGGTCAACCAGGACGGCGCCAGCAACGGCCTCACGGCCCCGAACGGCCCGTCCCAGCAGCGCGTCATCCAGCGCGCGCTGGCCGACGCCCGGCTCACGACGGCCGACGTGGACGTCGTCGAAGCGCACGGCACGGGCACGCGCCTCGGCGACCCCATCGAGGCGCAGGCCCTCATCGCCACCTACGGCCGGGGCCGGGACGCCGAACAGCCCCTACGGCTCGGCTCGTTGAAGTCCAACATCGGACACACGCAGGCCGCCGCCGGCGTCTCCGGTGTGATCAAGATGGTCCAGGCGATGCGCCACGGCGTGCTCCCGAAGACCCTGCACGTGGACGAGCCCTCGGACCAGGTCGACTGGTCGGCGGGCGCGGTCGAGCTGCTCACCGAGGCCATGGAGTGGCCGGAGAAGGGTGACGGCGGTCTGCGCCGCGCGGCGGTCTCGTCGTTCGGCATCAGCGGTACGAACGCTCACGTCGTCCTCGAAGAGGCCCCGGCCTCCGCCCCCGAGGCGGCGCAGGCCGTCGAGTCCCCGGCCGGTGTCGTGCCGTGGCTCGTGTCGGCGAAGTCCCCGGCCGCGCTCGACGCGCAGATCGGGCGGCTCGCGTCGTACGCGGACGGTCGTACGGACCTCGATGCGGGTGCCGTCGCACGCGTACTGGCCGGTGGACGTGCCGCGTTCGAGCACCGCGCGGTGGCTCTCGGTGCCGATCAGGACGCCCTGATACAGGCTTTGGCCGCTCCGGAGGAGCTGATACGCGGCACGGCGTCCGACCTCGGTCGCGTGGCGTTCGTGTTCCCCGGCCAGGGCACGCAGTGGGCCGGGATGGGCGCCGAACTTCTTGATTCTTCCCAGGAGTTCGCCGCGGCGATGGCCGAGTGTGAGGCCGCGCTCGCCCCGTACGTCGACTGGTCGCTTGAGGCCGTCGTCCGGCAGGCGCCGGGTGCGCCCTCGCTGGAGCGGGTCGATGTCGTCCAGCCCGTGACCTTCGCCGTCATGGTGTCGCTGGCTCGGGTCTGGCAGCACTACGGTGTGACACCGCAGGCCGTCATCGGCCACTCGCAGGGCGAGATCGCCGCCGCATACGTCGCCGGGGCGCTGACTCTGGACGACGCCGCTCGGGTCGTGGCCCTGCGCAGCCAGTCCATCGCCGCGCACCTCGCCGGCAAGGGCGGCATGCTCTCCCTCGCCCTGAGCGAGGACGCTGTCCTCGAACGGCTCGTGGACTTCGACGGGTTGTCGGTAGCCGCCGTGAACGGGCCCACCGCCACCGTCGTCTCCGGCGACCCCGTCCAGATCGAAGAACTCGCCCGCGCCTGCAAGGCCGACGGCGAACGCGCACGGATCATCCCCGTCGACTACGCCTCCCACAGCGCCCACGTCGAGATCATCGAGGCCGAGCTCGCCGAATTCCTCGCCGGGCTGAACCCGCAAGCACCCCGCGTGCCGTTCTACTCGACGCTCGAAGGCACCTGGATCACCGAGGCCGCTCTCGACGGCGCCTACTGGTACCGCAACCTCCGTCACCGCGTCGGCTTCGCGCCGGCCGTCGAGACCCCCGACGAAGGCTTCACCCACTTCATCGAAGTCAGCGCCCACCCCGTCCTCACCATGGCCCTCCCCGAGACCGTCACCGGACTCGGCACCCTCCGCCGCCAGGAGGGCGGCCAGGACCGCCTGGTCACCTCGCTCGCCGAGGCGTGGGCCAGTGGCCTGCCCGTGGACTGGACGCCGCTGCTTCCCGCTGCGGCCGGGCGGCCCGGCCTTCCCACGTACGCCTTCCAGGCCGAGCGCTACTGGCTCCAGAACACTCCCCCCACCACGACCGCCGACGACTGGCGCTACCGCGTCGACTGGAAGCGTCTGACGGGCACCGAGCAGGCCGGGCAGAACGCGCTGTCCGGGCGCTGGCTCGCCGTCACTCCCGAGGACCGCTCCTCGGAGGCGGCCGCCGTGCTCGCCGCGCTGACCGAGGCCGGTGCCACGGTGGAGGTGCTGACGGCCGGTGCGGACGACGACCGTGAGGCGCTCGCCGCGCGGATCGCCGGGATCACGGACGGCGACGCGTTCGCCGGTGTGGTCTCCCTGCTCGACGCGCTCGTCCCGCAGGTCGCCTGGGTGCAGGCGCTCGGGGACGCCGCCGTCACCGCGCCGCTGTGGTCCATCACGCGGAACGCCGTCTCCACCGGGCGCGACGACACGCCCGCCGACCCCGACCAGGCCATGCTCTGGGGCCTCGGCCGCGTCGTCGCCCTCGAACACCCCGAGCGCTGGGCCGGTCTCCTCGACCTGCCCACCGAGCTCGACCCGTCGACCCTCGGCCACCTCGTGACCGTCCTCGCCGGCAGCACCGGCGAGGACCAAATCGCCATACGCACCACCGGACTCCACGCCCGCCGCCTCGCCCGCGCCCCGCTCCACGGACGCCGACCCGCACGCGACTGGCAACCCCACGGAACCGTCCTCATCACCGGCGGCACCGGAGCCCTCGGCACCCACGCAGCCNCGTCGACCCTCGGCCACCTCGTGACCGTCCTCGCCGGCAGCACCGGCGAGGACCAAATCGCCATACGCACCACCGGACTCCACGCCCGCCGCCTCGCCCGCTCCCCGCTCCACGGACGCCGACCCGCACGCGACTGGCAACCCCACGGAACCGTCCTCATCACCGGCGGCACCGGAGCCCTCGGCACCCACGCAGCCCGATGGATGGCAGAACACGGCGCCGAACACCTCCTCCTCGTCAGCCGCAGCGGCGACCAAGCCCCCGGAGCCACCCAACTCNCTCGGCACCCACGCAGCCCGATGGATGGCAGAACACGGCGCCGAACACCTCCTCCTCGTCAGCCGCAGCGGCGACCAAGCCCCCGGAGCCACCCAACTCACCGAAGAACTCACCACGCTCGGCGCACGCGTCACCATCGCCGCCTGCGACGTCGCCGACCCCGACGCCATGCGAACGCTCCTCGACACCATCCCCGCCGACACCCCCCTCACCGCCGTCCTCCACACCGCCGGCGCGCTCGACGACGGCATCGTGGACACGCTGACCGCGGAGCAGATCCAGCGGGCCCACCGCGCCAAGGCCGTCGGTGCCACGGTGCTCGACGAGCTGACGCGGGACCTCGATCTCGACGCCTTCGTGCTCTTCTCCTCGGTGTCGAGCACCCTGGGCATCCCCGGCCAGGGCAACTACGCCCCGCACAACGCCTATCTCGACGCCCTCGCCGCCCGGCGCCGGGCGCGCGGGCAGACCGCCGTCGCGGTGGCCTGGGGTCCCTGGGACGGTGGCGGCATGGCCTCCGGCGACGGGGTGGCCGAGCGGCTGCGCAGCCACGGCGTGCCCGGCATGGACCCGGAACTCGCCCTGGCCGCGCTGGAGTCCGTACTCGGCCGGGACGAGACCGCGATCACCGTCGCGCACATCGACTGGGACCGCTTCTACCTCGCGTACTCCTCCGGCCGCGCGCAGCCCCTCGTCGAGGAGCTGCCCGAGGTGCGGCGCATCATCGAGGCGCGGGAGAGCGCCGCGGCCGGGCAGGGCGCGAGCCCCTCGGCGGGCGGCAACCCCCTGGCCGAGCGGCTGGCCGCCGCGGCTCCCGGCGAGCGTACGGAGATCCTTCTCGGTCTCGTACGGACGCAGGCCGCCGCCGTGCTCCGGATGCGTTCGCCGGAGGACGTCGACAGCGACCGGGCCTTCAAGGACATCGGCTTCGACTCGCTGGCGGGCGTCGAGCTCCGCAACCGGCTGACCCGGGCGACCGGGCTGAAGCTGCCCGCGACCCTCGTCTTCGACTACCCGACGCCGCTGGCGCTCGTGTCGCTGCTCCGTACCGAGTTCCTCGGCGATGAGGAGACCCCCGGGGCCGCGGGGGCCGTGGAATCGCGGCAGCAGTTCGTCCCGGGCTCCGCCGACGGCGACGCTGACACCGACACCGACACCGACACCGACACCGATCCCATCGCGATCGTCGCGATGAGCTGCCGCTTCCCCGGGGGCGTCCGCAGCCCGGAGGACCTGTGGCGGATGCTGTCCGAGGGCGGCGAGGGCATCACGCCGTTCCCGACCGACCGCGGCTGGGACCTGGAGGGTCTGTACGACGCGGACCCCGACGCGCTCGGCAGGGCGTACGTCCGCGAGGGCGGGTTCCTGCACGACGCGGCCGAGTTCGACGCGGAGTTCTTCGGCGTCTCGCCGCGCGAGGCGCTCGCCATGGACCCGCAGCAGCGGATGCTCCTCGCGACGTCCTGGGAGGCCTTCGAGCGGGCCGGTATCGAGCCGGGCTCGCTGCGCGGCAGCAGCACCGGTGTCTTCATCGGCCTCTCCTACCAGGACTACGCGGCCCGCGTCCCGAACGCCCCGCGCGGCGTGGAGGGTTACCTGCTGACCGGCAACACGGCCAGCGTCGCGTCCGGCCGCATCGCGTACACCTTCGGCCTCGAAGGGCCCGCGACGACCGTCGACACCGCCTGCTCGTCCTCGCTGACCGCCCTGCACCTCGCGGTGCGGGCGCTGCGCGGCGGCGAGTGCACGATGGCGCTCGCCGGCGGGGTGGCGATGATGGCGACGCCGCACATGTTCGTGGAGTTCAGCCGTCAGCGGGCGCTCGCCCCGGACGGGCGGAGCAAGGCCTTCTCGGCCGACGCCGACGGGTTCGGCGCGGCGGAGGGTGTCGGGCTGCTGCTCGTGGAGCGGCTCTCGGACGCACGGCGCAACGGGCACCCGGTGCTCGCCGTGGTCCGCGGCACCGCCGTCAACCAGGACGGCGCGAGCAACGGTCTTACGGCTCCGAACGGGCCGTCGCAGCAGCGGGTGATCCGGCAGGCACTGGCCGACGCGCGGCTGGCGCCCGGCGACATCGACGCCGTCGAGACGCACGGCACGGGAACCGCGCTCGGCGACCCCATCGAGGCCCAGGGCCTGCAGGCCACGTACGGGAAGGAGCGGCCCGCGGAGCGGCCGCTCGCCATCGGCTCCGTGAAGTCCAACATCGGGCACACGCAGGCCGCGGCCGGTGCGGCGGGCATCATGAAGATGGTCCTCGCGATGCGCCACGGCACCCTGCCGAAGACCCTGCACGCCGATGAGCCGAGCCCGCACGTGGACTGGGCGAACAGCGGTCTGGCCCTCGTCACCGAGGCGATCGACTGGCCGTCCGGGACCGGCCCGCGCCGGGCCGCCGTCTCGTCGTTCGGCATCAGCGGGACGAACGCGCACGTGGTCCTCGAGCAGGCGCCGGAGCTCGTCGAGGCGGCTCCCGAGGCGTCCGCCGGTCCGGTGGAGTGCCGCCCCGGGCACCTGCCCTGGGTGCTGTCCGCCAAGGACGAGCAGTCGCTGCGCGGCCAGGCCGCCGCCCTGCACGCCTGGCTGAGCGAGAGCGCCGCCGAGTCTCCCGTGGACCTGCGGGACGTCGCGTACGCCCTCGCCACGAGCCGTACCGCCTTCCCCCAGCGGGCCGCCGTGACCGCCGCCGACCGGGACGGGTTCCTGGACGGCCTGGCCACCCTGGCCCGGGGCGGCACCTCGGCCCACGCCCACCGGGACACCGCCCGGAACGGCTCCACCGCCTTCCTCTTCACCGGCCAGGGCAGCCAGCGTCCGGGCGCCGGACGTGAGCTGTACGAGCGGTACCCCGTCTTCACCCGGGCGCTCGACGAGATCTGCGCCCACCTCGATGCTCACCTCGAACTGCCGCTGCTCGACGTGATGTTCGCGGCGGAGGGCAGTGCGGAGGCCGCGCTGCTCGACGAGACGCGGTACACGCAGTGCGCGCTGTTCGCCCTGGAGGTCGCGCTCTTCCGGCTCGTGGAGAGCTGGGGGATACGGCCGGCCGCGCTGCTCGGCCACTCGGTCGGCGAGATCGCCGCCGCGCACGTCGCCGGGGTGTTCTCGCTCGCCGACGCCGCGCTGCTCGTCGCCGCCCGCGGCCGGCTCATGCAGGAGCTGCCCGCCGGTGGCGCGATGCTCGCCGTCCAGGCCGCCGAGGACGAGATCCGCGCGTGGCTGGAGTCGGAGGAGCGGTACGCGGGACGCCTCGACGTCGCCGCCGTCAACGGCCCCGAGGCCGCCGTGCTCTCCGGCGACGCCGACGCGGCGCGGGAGGCGGAGGCCCACTGGTCCGGTCTCGGCCGCAGGACCCGCACGCTGCGGGTCAGCCACGCCTTCCACTCCGCGCACATGGACGGCATGCTCGACGCCTTCCGCGCCGTCCTGGAGACGGTGGAGTTCCGGCGCCCCTCCCTCACCGTGGTCTCGAACGTCACCGGCCTGGCCGCCGGTCCGGACGAGTTGTGCGACCCCGAGTACTGGGTGCGGCACGTCCGCGGCACCGTCCGCTTCCTCGACGGGGTCCGCGTCCTGCGCGGCCTCGGCGTGCGGACCTGCCTGGAGCTGGGCCCGGACGGGGTCCTCACGGCCATGGCGGCCGACGGCCTCGCCGAGCCCGAGACCAAGGCCAAGGCCAAGACCGAGACCGAGACCGAGGGCGAGACCTCCGGCGCGGGCTCCGACGCCTCCGCCGCCGCTCCCCGGCCGCTGCTCGTGGCGCTGCTGCGCCGCAAGCGGTCGGAGGCCGAGACCGTCGCGGACGCCCTCGGCAGGGCCCACGCGCACGGCACCGGACCCGACTGGGACGCCTGGTTCGCCGGATCCGGGGCGCGCCGCGTGGACCTGCCCACGTACTCCTTCCGACGCGACCGGTACTGGCTGGACGCCCCGGCGGACGACACCGCGGCGGACACCGCGGGCCTCGGCCTGGGCGCCGCCGACCACCCGCTGCTCGGCGCCGTGGTCAGCCTCCCGGACCGGGACGGCCTGCTGCTCACCGGCCGCCTCTCGCTGCGTACCCACCCGTGGCTCGCGGACCACGCGGTCCTGGGGAGCGTCCTGCTGCCCGGCACCGCGATGGTCGAACTCGCCGCCCACGCCGCGGAGTCCGCCGGTCTGCGGGACGTGCGGGAACTGACCCTGCGCGAGCCGCTGGTGCTGCCCGAGCGGGACGGCGTCGAGCTGCGGGTGACGGTCGGCGAACCGGCCGGGGACGGCGCACGGCCCGTCTCCCTCCACTCCCGGCTCGCCGACGCGCCCGCCGGCACCCCGTGGTCCTGCCATGCGACCGGCGTGCTGGCCACCGGGGCCGACGAACCCACCGGGTCCGACGAACCCACCGGGAGCACCGGGGCGGTCTGGCCGCCGCAGGGCGCCGAAGAGGTTCCGCTCGACGGCCTCTACGAGCGGCTCCACGGGAACGGCCTCGACTTCGGCCCGCTGTTCCGGGGGCTGAGCGCGGTGTGGCGGTACGAGGGCGAGGTCCTCGCCGAGATCGCCCTGCCCACGGACGCGCCCGCGAGCGCGGCGGCGGACGGCTACGGCATCCACCCCGCTCTGCTCGACGCGTCCCTGCACGCCATCGCCGTCGGCGGCCTCGTCGACGAGCCCGAGCGCGTCCGCGTCCCGTTCCACTGGAGCGGTGTCACCGTGCACGCGGCGGGTGCCGCGGCCGCGCGGGTCCGCCTCGCAGCCGCGGGGAAGGACGCCGTCTCGCTGTCCCTGACGGACGGCGAGGGACGGCCGCTGGTCTCCGTGGAGCGCCTCACGCTGCGCCCGGTCAGTGCCGACCAGGCGGCGGCCGGCCGTGTCGGCGGGCTGATGCACCGGGTGGCCTGGCGTCCGTACGCCCTGGCCTCCGCGGGCACCGGACAGGACGAGCACACCTCGGCCTACGGGCCGACGGCCGTCCTGGGCAAGGACGAGCTGAAGGTCGCCGCCGCCCTGGAGTCCGCGGGCGTCGAGGTCGGGGTCTACCCCGACCTGGCCGCGCTGGCGCAGGACGTGGCGGCGGGCGCCCCGGCACCCCGTACCGTCCTGGCCCCGCTGCCCGCGGGTCCCGCCGACGGCGGCGCCGAGACCGTACGGAGCACGGTGGTCCGCACCCTGGAGCTGCTCCAGGCGTGGCTCGCCGACGGGCACCTCGCGGGCACCCGGCTGGTGCTCGTCACCCGCGGCGCGGTCCGGGACCCCGAGGGGCCCGGCGCCGACGACGGCGGCGAGGACCTGTCGCACGCGGCGGCCTGGGGTCTCGTACGGACCGCGCAGACCGAGAACCCGGGCCGGTTCGGCCTGCTCGACCTGGCCGACGACGCCCCGTCGTACCGGGCGCTTCCGGCGGTGCTCTCCGAGGCCGCCCTCCGCGACGAGCCGCAGCTCGCCCTGCACGACGGCACCGTCCGGCTGGCCCGCCTGGCCGCCGTCCGCCCCGAGACCGGCGCCGACGCGTCGGCGCTCGACCCGGAGGGGACGGTCCTGGTGACCGGCGGCACCGGCGGTCTGGGCGGAGTGGTCGCCCGGCACGTGGTGAGCGAGTGGGGCGTGCGGCGCCTGCTGCTCGTGAGCCGTCGCGGTACGGACGCGCCGGGCGCGGCGGAGCTGGTGACCGAGCTGGAGGGTCTGGGTGCGGTGGTGTCGGTGGCCGCGTGTGACGTGGCCGACCGGGAGTCGATGACCGCGCTGCTGGCCGGGGTTCCGGCCGAGCACCCGCTGACCGCCGTCGTCCACACGGCGGGCGTCCTGTCGGACGGAACGGTTCCGTCGACGACGGCCGCGGACGTGGAGCACGTCCTGCGCCCCAAGGTCGACGCGGCGTTCCTCCTCGACGAGCTGACCTCGGCGTCCGAGACCGACCTGGCCGCGTTCGTCATGTTCTCCAGCGCCGCCGCCGCTTTCGGCGGAGCGGGCCAGGGAGCGTACGCGGCGGCCAACGCCACCCTCGACGCCCTCGCCTGGCGCCGCCAGGCATCCGGGCTCGCCGCCCTCTCCCTGGGCTGGGGCCTCTGGGCCGAGAAGAGCGGCATGACCGGCGGCCTCGGCACGTCGGACCTGCGCCGCATGAGCCGCGCGGGCATCGGCGGGATCAGCGACGCCGAGGGCACCGCGCTCCTCGACGCCGCCCTCCGCGACGGCCGCTACCCGGTCCTGCTGCCCCTGCGGCTCGACACCGCCGGACTGCGGGACGCGGCCGGGAACGACCCGGCCGGAATCCCCGCGCTCTTCCGGGACGTCGTCGGCGCCAGGACCGTCCGGCCCCGGCCGGCCGCGTCCTCCGCCACGGCGACGCAGGGAGCGCCGGGCACGGCGGCCGACGCGAAGGAACCGGCGGCTGCCACGCTCGCCGAACGGGCCGCAGCCGTGGACGGGTCCGCACGGCAGCGCCTGCTCCTGGAGTTCGTCGTCGGCGAGGTCACGGAGGTGCTCGGCCACGCCCGCGGCCACCGGATCGACGCCGAGCGGGGCTTCCTCGACCTGGGCTTCGACTCCCTCACCGCGGTCGAACTCCGCAACCGGCTCAACTCCGCCGGCGGCCTCGCCCTCCCGGCCACCCTGGTCTTCGACCACCCGAGCCCGGCCGCCCTCGCCACCCACCTGGACGCCGAGCTGCCGCGCGGCGCCGCAGGTAACGGGAGCGGGGACGGGAACGGGTCCACGGCCTCCAGGAGCATCGCCGACACGGACGCGCTCCTCGCTCAACTCACCCGCCTGGAAGGCGCCTTGGTCCTGACGGGCCTCTCCGGGGGCCCCGGCGGCGAAGAGGTCCTGGAGCACCTGCGGTCCCTGCGCTCGATGGTCACGGGCGAAGAGGGAACCGCGCCCGGGACCGGGGCTCCGGAGGAGTCCGGGTCCTCGTACGGCGCCAAGGCCGAGGACCGGGCCGGGGGCGGAAACGGAGACGGCGCGGACGTGCCGGACTTCATGAACGCCTCGGCCGAGGAGCTCTTCGGCCTCCTCGACCTCGACCAGGACCCCAGCACGGACTGATCCCTGCCGCACGGTCGCCTCCCGCCCGGACCCCCGTCCCGGGCACCACGACTCGAATCACGTCATGCGCGCCTCGGGCGCCTCCAGGAACTCAAGGGGACAGCGTGTCCACGGTGAACGAAGAGAAGTACCTCGACTACCTGCGTCGTGCCACGGCGGACCTCCACGAGGCCCGCGGCCGCCTCCGCGAGCTGGAGGCGAAGGCGGGCGAGCCGGTGGCGATCGTGGGCATGGCCTGCCGCCTGCCGGGCGGTGTCGCCTCGCCGGAGGACCTGTGGCAGCTGGTCGCGGGCGGCCGGGACGCGATCTCCGAGTTCCCGCAGGACCGCGGCTGGGACGTCGAGGGGCTGTACGACCCGGACCCGGAGGCGATGGGCAAGAGCTACGCCCGCGAGGCCGGATTCCTGTACGAGGCGGGCGAGTTCGACGCCGACTTCTTCGGCATCTCGCCGCGCGAGGCCCTCGCCATGGACCCGCAGCAGCGGCTCCTCCTGGAGGCGTCCTGGGAGGCGTTCGAGCACGCGGGGATCCCGGCGGCCACCGCGCGCGGCACGTCGGTCGGTGTCTTCACCGGCGTGATGTACCACGACTACGCCACCCGTCTCACCGACGTCCCGGAGGGCATCGAGGGGTACCTGGGCACCGGCAACTCCGGCAGCGTCGCCTCGGGCCGGGTCGCGTACACGCTCGGTCTGGAGGGCCCTGCCGTCACGGTCGACACGGCGTGCTCGTCGTCGCTCGTCGCCCTGCACCTCGCGGTGCAGGCCCTCCGCAAGGGCGAGTGCGACATGGCCCTCGCCGGCGGTGTCACGGTCATGTCGACGCCCAGCACCTTCGTGGAGTTCAGCCGCCAGCGCGGCCTGGCCCCGGACGGCCGGTCGAAGTCCTTCTCGTCGACGGCGGACGGCACCAGCTGGTCCGAGGGCGTCGGCGTGCTCCTCGTCGAGCGCCTGTCGGACGCGCGGCGCAAGGGCCACCGGGTCCTCGCCGTGGTCAAGGGAACCGCCGTCAACCAGGACGGTGCGAGCAGCGGCCTCACGGCCCCGAACGGCCCGTCGCAGCAGCGCGTGATCCGGCGCGCCCTGGCCGACGCCCGGCTCACGGCGGCCGACGTGGACGTCGTCGAGGCGCACGGCACGGGTACGCGCCTCGGCGACCCGATCGAGGCGCAGGCGCTCATCGCCACCTACGGGCAGGAGCGCAACGGCGAACAGCCGCTGCGGCTCGGCTCGTTGAAGTCCAACATCGGACACACGCAGGCCGCCGCGGGCGTCTCCGGCGTCATCAAGATGGTCCAGGCGATGCGCAACGGCGTGTTGCCGAAGACCCTCCACGTCGAGAAGCCGACGGACCAGGTCGACTGGTCGGCGGGCGCGGTCGAGCTCCTCACGGAGGCCATGGACTGGCCGGACAAGGGCGACGGCGGACTGCGCCGGGCCGCGGTCTCGTCGTTCGGCGTGAGCGGTACGAACGCGCACGTCGTCCTGGAGGAAGCCCCCGCTGTCGAGGCGACCCCCGCCGTCGAGTCCCCGGCCGGTGTCGTGCCGTGGCTCGTGTCGGCGAAGACCCCGGCCGCGCTCGACGGCCAGATCGGTCGGCTCGCGTCGTACGCGGGCGGTCGTACGGATGTCGACGCGGGTGCGGTCGCACGCGTACTGGCCGGTGGACGTGCCGCGTTCGAGCACCGCGCGGTCGCCGTCGGCGCCGACCAGGACGCCCTGGTACAGGCCCTGGCAGCTCCGGAAGGGCTGATACGCGGCGCGGCGACGGACCTCGGTCGCGTGGCGTTCGTGTTCCCCGGCCAGGGCACGCAGTGGGCCGGGATGGGCGCCGAACTCCTCGACTCATCACAGGAGTTCGGCGCCGCGATGGCCGAGTGCGAGACCGCGTTCGCCCCGTACGTCGACTGGTCCCTTGAGGCCGTCGTCCGGCAGATGCCGGGCGCGCCCTCTCTGGAGCGCGTCGACGTCGTCCAGCCCGTCACCTTCGCGGTGATGGTGTCGCTGGCCCGCGTGTGGCAGCACCACGGTGTGACGCCGCAGGCCGTCATCGGGCACTCGCAGGGCGAGATCGCCGCCGCCTACGTCGCCGGGGCGCTGACCCTGGACGACGCCGCCTGCGTCGTGACCCTGCGCAGCAGGTCGATCGCCGCGCACCTCGCCGGCAAGGGCGGAATGCTCTCCCTCGCCCTGAGCGAGGAAGCCACTCAGCAGCGGATCGAGAACCTCGACGGGCTTTCGGTGGCGGCGGTCAACGGGCCGACCGCGACCGTGGTCTCGGGCGACCCCGCCCAGATCCAGGAACTCGCCGACGCCTGTGAGACCGACAGGATCCGCGCGCGGATCATCCCCGTCGACTACGCCTCCCACAGCGCCCACGTCGAGACCATCGAGAACGAACTCGCCGAGGTCCTCGCCGGACTCGCTCCCCGGACTCCGGAAGTGCCGTTCTTCTCCACCCTCGAAGGCGCGTGGATCACCGGCCCCGTCCTCGACGGCGCCTACTGGTACCGCAACCTCCGCCACCGCGTCGGCTTCGCCCCCGCCGTCGAGACCCTCGCCACCGACGAGGGGTTCACGCACTTCGTCGAGGTCAGCGCCCACCCCGTCCTCACCATGGCCCTGCCCGAGACCGTCACCGGCCTCGGCACCCTCCGCCGCGACAACGGCGGCCAGGACCGGCTCGTCACCTCCCTCGCCGAGGCCTGGGCCAACGGTCTCCCCGTCGACTGGGAGCCCTTCCTCCCCGCCGCCACGTCCCACCCCGACCTCCCCACGTACGCCTTCCAGCGCCGCCACTACTGGCTCCACGACTCCCCCGCCGTCCAGGGCTCCGTGCAGGACTCCTGGCGCTACCGCCTCGACTGGAAGCGCCTCTCCGCCGGCGAGCAGGCCTCCGGGGCCGGGCTGTCCGGCCGGTGGCTGGTCGTCACCCCCGAGGAGCGCTCCTCCGAGGCGGCCCCGGTGCTCGCCGCGCTGGCCGGTGCGGGCGCCGAGCCCGTACAGCTGGACGTGTCCGCGCTGGGCGACCGGCAGCGGTTCGCGGAGCTGCTGGAGGAGGTCCGGGCGGCCGGTGCGGCCGTCGAGGGCGTCGTCTCGCTGCTGGCGTGGGACGAGCGTGCCCACCCCGGCCACCCCGCGCCCTTCACCCGGGGCACCGGCGCCACCCTCACCCTGGTGCAGGCACTGGAGGACGCCGGCGTCGGCGCCCCGCTGTGGTGCGTCACCCGGGGCGCGGTGTCCGTCGGCCGGGCCGACCACGTCACCTCCCCCGCCCAGGCCATGGTCTGGGGCATGGGCCGGGTCGCCGCGCTGGAGCACCCGGACCGGTGGGGCGGCCTGATCGACCTGCCCTCGGACATCGGCCTGGCCTCGGACACCGGCCGCGCGAAGGACGCCGGCCTCGCCTCGGACACCGGCCTCGCGAAGGACGCCGGCCTCGCCTCGGACACCGGCCTCGCCGAGGACGCCGGCCTCGCCTCGGACACCGGCCTCGCCGAGGACGCCGGCCTGCTCACGGACGCCGACCGGGCGGCCCTTGACCGTATGGTCACGGTCCTCGCCGGCGGTACGGGCGAGGACCAGGTCGCCGTACGCGCCTCCGGGCTGCTCGCCCGTCGTCTGGTCCGCGCCCCCCTCGCCGCCCGCGGCACGGCCGCGCCGTGGTGGCAGGCCGACGGGACGGTGCTCGTCACCGGCGCCGACGAGCCGGCCGCCGCCGAGGCCGCGCGCCGGCTGGCCCGTGACGGCGCCGGACATCTCCTCCTCACCGTCCCTTCCGGCACCACGGGCACCGGCGTGGAAGCGGACCTCGCCGAGCTCGTCGCCGAACTCGCGGACCTGGGCGCCGCGGCCACCGTCGTGGCCTGCGACCTCACGGACGCGGACGCGACCGCCCGCCTGCTCGCGGACGTCCCCGCCGAGCACCCGCTCAGCGCCGTCCTGCACCTCCCGCCGACGGTCGGCTCCGACCCGCTCGCCGCGACCGACCCGGACGCCCTCGCCCGCGTCGTGACCGCGAAGGCCGCCGGTGCGCTACACCTGGACGCCCTGCTGCGGAAGGCCGGAGAGGCCGCGAAGGCCGGCGAGACCGGAGAGGCCGCCTCGGCCGGACACCGTCCGCCCGTCCTCGTCCTCTTCTCCTCCGTCGCCGCGATCTGGGGCGGCGCCGGGCAGGGCGCGTACGCCGCCGGTACCGCCTTCCTCGACGCCCTCGCCGGCCGGCGCCGGGCCGAAGGCGGCCCCACCGTGACCTCCGTGGCCTGGAGCCCCTGGGAGGGCGCCGCCGTCACCGAGGGAGCGACGGGCGAGCGGCTGCGCCGCCTCGGCCTGCGCCCCCTCTCCCCCGCGACGGCGCTCACCGCCCTCGACACCGCGCTCGGCCACGGGGACACCGCCGTCACGATCGCCGACGTCGACTGGGCGAGCTTCGCCCCCGGTTTCGCCACGGCCCGGCCGAGCACCCTCCTCGCCGACCTGCCCGAGGCGCGCCGCGCGCTCGACGAGCAGCAGACGACGACCACCTCGGACGACACCCTCCTGGGCCGGGAGCTCGGCGGCCTGTCCGGAGCCGAACAGCAGCGTCGTATCCAGGAGTTGGTGCGCGAGCACCTGGCCGTCGTCCTCAACCACCCCTCCCCGGAGGCCGTCGACACCAGCCGGGCCTTCCGTGACCTCGGCTTCGACTCGCTGACGGCGGTCGAACTCCGCAACCGCCTCAAGAACGCCACCGGCCTGGCCCTCCCGGCCACCCTGGTCTTCGACTACCCGACCCCCCGGACGCTCGCCGACTTCCTCCTCGCGGAGATCCTGGGCGAGCAGGCCGGTGCCGCCGAGTCGCTCCCGGCGGACAACGGCGTCACCGACGAGCCGGTGGCGATCGTCGGCATGGCGTGCCGCCTGCCCGGCGGCGTCGCCTCGCCCGAGGACCTGTGGCGGCTCGTCGCAGGCGGCGGGGACGCAATCTCCGGCTTCCCCGAGGACCGCGGCTGGGACGTCGAGGGGCTGTACGACCCCGACCCGGACGCCTCCGGACGGACGTACTGCCGCGCCGGCGGTTTCCTGGACCACGCGGGTGAGTTCGACGCCGACTTCTTCGGGATCTCGCCCCGCGAGGCCCTCGCCATGGACCCGCAGCAGCGCCTCCTCCTCGAAACCTCCTGGGAGGCCGTCGAGGACGCCGGGATCGACCCGACATCCCTGCAAGGGCAGCAGGTCGGCGTCTTCGCGGGCACCAACGGCCCCCACTACGAGCCTCTCCTCCGCAACACCACCGAGGACCTGGAGGGCTATGTCGGTACGGGCAACGCGGCCAGCATCATGTCGGGCCGCGTCTCGTACTCGCTCGGCCTGGAGGGCCCGGCGGTCACCGTCGACACGGCGTGCTCGTCGTCGCTCGTCGCCCTGCACCTGGCCGTGCAGGCCCTGCGCAAGGGCGAGTGCGGGCTGGCGCTCGCGGGCGGCGTGACGGTCATGTCGACGCCCACGACCTTCGTGGAGTTCAGCCGGCAGCGCGGTCTCGCGGAGGACGGCCGGTCGAAGGCGTTCGCCGCGTCGGCGGACGGGTTCGGCCCGTCGGAGGGCGTCGGCATGCTCCTCGTCGAGCGCCTGTCGGACGCGCGACGCAACGGACACCGGGTCCTGGCGGTCGTCCGCGGCAGCGCGGTCAACCAGGACGGCGCGAGCAACGGCCTGACGGCCCCGAACGGCCCGTCCCAGCAGCGCGTCATCCGGCGCGCCCTGGCCGACGCCCGCCTGACCCCGAACGACGTGGACGTCGTCGAGGCCCACGGCACGGGTACGCGCCTCGGCGACCCCATCGAGGCGCAGGCCCTCATCGCCACCTACGGCCAGGGCCGGGACGCCGAACAGCCTCTGTGGCTCGGCTCGTTGAAGTCCAACATCGGACACACGCAGGCCGCCGCCGGCGTCTCCGGCATCATCAAGATGGTCCAGGCGATGCGCAACGGCGTCCTGCCGAAGACCCTGCACGTGGACCGGCCGTCGGACCAGATCGACTGGTCGGCGGGCACGGTGGAGCTGCTCACCGAGGCCATGGAGTGGCCGGAGAAGACCGACGGCGGACTGCGCCGCGCGGCCGTCTCCTCCTTCGGCATCAGCGGCACGAACGCGCACGTGGTGCTCGAGGAAGCCCCGGTCACCGAGGCGGCTCCGGCCGTCGAGCCTTCGGCCGGCGGTGTCGTGCCGTGGGTGGTGTCGGCGAAGACCCCGGGCGCGCTGGACGCGCAGCTCGGGCGGCTCGCCGCGTTCGCGGACGCTCGTGCGGACGTCGACCCCGGCGCGGTCGCCCGCGTACTCGCCGGTGGACGTGCCCGGTTCGACCACCGGGCCGTCGCGATCGGGACCGGACAGGACGACCTGGCTACGGCGCTGGCCGCTCCCGAGGGCCTGGTCCGGGGTGTCGCCTCCGGCGTCGGTCGGGTGGCGTTCGTGTTCCCCGGCCAGGGCACGCAGTGGGCCGGGATGGGCGCCGAACTCCTCGACGTATCGGAGGAGTTCGCGGAGGCGATGGCCGAGTGCGAGAAGGCGCTCGCCCCGTACGTGGACTGGTCGCTCGAAGCCGTCGTCCGCCAGACGGAGGGCGCGCCTTCACTGGAGCGCGTCGATGTCGTCCAGCCCGTCACCTTCGCCGTCATGGTGTCGCTGGCTCGGGTCTGGCAGCACTACGGCGTGACGCCGCAGGCCGTCATCGGGCACTCGCAGGGCGAGATCGCCGCCGCATACGTCGCCGGGGC
>NZ_LMEI01000006.1:238955-680762 GCF_001426585.1 Streptomyces sp. Root431 | reverse complement strand
GGGCGATGGCGGCGACCTGTCCGGAGCCGCGGAGCTCGGGGTCGGTACGACGGGCCAGCTCGCGGTAGTACGCGAGATGCCGCCGCTCCGTCGCCGCCCGCTCACCGGCCTCGTCCAGCCGCTCCCCCGCGTACTCCGCCACCGTCTCCAGGAGCCGGAACCGCATCCCCCGGCCGTCCGCAGCCGGACCGGCCACCACGAGCGACTTGTCGACAAGAGCACCCAGGACGTCCAGGACATCCCTATGCGCRCCGTCCGCGCAGACCGTCTCCGCCGCCGCSAGATCGCACCCGCCCGTGAACACCGCGAGCCGCCGCARCACCGCCCGCTCACCCTCGTCCAGCAACTCCCACGACCAGTCCACCACCGCCCGCAACGTCTGCTGCCGCGGCAACACCGTCCGCGCCCCCGACGTCAGCAACCGGAAACGATCGTCGAGACGGTCCGCGATCTGCCGCACCGACAGCATCCGCAACCGCGCCGCCGCCAGCTCGATCGCCAACGGCAAACCGTCGAGCCGACGGCACACCTCCTCCGCCGCCTCCGGATCGTCCCCCACCCGGAAACCCGGCCGCGCCGCCGCACCCCGCTCCCCCCACAACCGCAANGATCGCCAACGGCAAACCGTCGAGCCGACGGCACACCTCCTCCGCCGCCTCCGGATCGTCCCCCACCCGGAAACCCGGCCGCGCCGCCGCACCCCGCTCCCCCAACAACCGCAACGCCATCCCCACCGGCAACGGCCCCAACGGACTCAGCACCTCCCCCGGCACCCCCAACGGCTCCCGGCTCGTCGCCAGGACCGTCACACCCGGGCAGCGCGTGAGGAGGGTCTGCGCGAGTTCCGCCGCCGCGCCGATCACGTGCTCGCAGTTGTCGAGGACGAGGAGCATCCGCCGCCCGGAGCAGTACTCGACGAGGTGGGCGAGCGCGTCCTTCGGTCCGGTCGCCTCGGCGACGGCCGGACCGTTCCAGAGCTGGGTCTCACGGGCCCCGAGCGCGCTGAGGACGGCCGCGGCGACCGAGGACTCCTCCCGTACGGAGGCGAGTTCGGCGACGTGCACCGGTCCGCCCTCGAAGGTCTCGGCCGCCTCCAGGGCGAGCCGGGTCTTGCCGACGCCGCCGGGTCCGGTGAGGGTGACGAGCCGCCGGTCGGCCCACCCGGCGGCGAGCGCGCCCAGTTCGCCGTCCCGGCCGATGAACGAGGTCAGCCGGGCCGGCAGACGTCCGGGCGTGGGTGCGGGCCGGGGTGTGCCGAGGAGTTCGGCGTGCAGGGCGCGCAGTTCGGGCCCCGGGTCCGTGCCCAGCCGGTCGGCGAGGTCCGCACGTACCTCCTCGTACGCCGCGAGGGCCTCCGCAGGACGTCCGGCGGCCCGCAGGGCGCGGATCCGCAAGGCCTGAACGGGCTCGTCGAGCGGGTGCCCGGCGGCGAGGGCGGCGAGCGGCGCGAGGACGTCCGCGGCCCGCCCCAGGGCCAGGTCGGCGGCGAACCGGTCGCGGCGGGCTCGCGTGTGCCACTGTTCGAGCCGTACGACGAGGGGGTCGGCGTCCCGGCCGGGGAGGTCGGCCAGGGCGGGGCCGCGCCACAGGCCGAGGGCCTCGTCGAGACGGGCCGCGGCCCGTACGGCGTCGCCGACGGAGAGGGCGGCCGAACCCTCGGCGGCGAGCCGCTCGAAAAGGTGCAGGTCGACGGCGTCCTGGTCGGCTGCAAGCAGGTAGCCGCCACCGGGGGCGGAAACGATCGCCTCGTGTCCGAGGGCCCGGCGCAGACGGCCCACGAGGGCCTGGAGCGCGGCCGTCCGGTCCTGGTCGGCGGCCGGGTCGTCGTCGGCCCACACCTGGGCGATCAGCGCTTCGGCGCTCATCGGCCGCCCCGCTCCCCCGGTACCTCCGGCGGCGAGTGCGGTGAGCAGGGCCCGGAGCCTGGCACCGCCCAGTACGGCCTCCGTCCCGTCGGTACGGAGCGCCTGACAGGGACCGAGAACGCGGTAGGACGGCTGCACCGGCCCATTCTGCCCCGCCGGTGGCGGCCTCCGGTGCCTCGACCGTCGGGGCGAACTTGCGCCACGCCGTGTCATCGCCATGGCGTCCACGGGGTGCGGGTTCGACAATGGGGGGGATGAGCGATGACGACCGGCTGACGCGCAATGGCGAGATCGGGCCCGCCGAACGGCTCGCCATGAACCGGACCGGCAGTTTCGACTGGGATCTCGACACCGGCACGATCGATGTCGACGAGTCCGGGCTGCTGGTCTTCGGGCTGGCCCCGGACACCTACGACGGGCGCCCGGCGACGCTTGTCGCGCGCCTGGCGCCCGAGGAGCGGACCCGGCTGGAAGACATCGTGCGGGAGGCGGTCAAGGGCGGCTCGGTGTCGTACACCGCGCACTTCCCGATCCCGCAGGACGAGGGTGCACCCCACTGGACACACGTGCAGGCGCGGATCCTGCGCAAGCCGGACGGCAGGGCCCAGCGGATCGTCGGCGTCGTCAGGGACACGACCGCCGAGGTCACGCACTCCGCCTTCGTGCAGGAGCTGGAGAAGCGGCGCGAGGTGCAGACGAGCATCGTCGAGCGGACCACGAACGCGCTGTCGCGCGCGGTGACCGTGGACGACGTGACCGCCGCCCTGACCGGCCCCGGCGGGCTCGCCCGGCTCGGCGCGGAAGGGCTGGCACTCGGGCTCGTCGAGAACGGTTCGCTGAACGTGATCGCGCTCAGCGGCGAGTCCCTCGACGCCCTGAACGACTTCCGCAGCCGGCGGCTCGACGGGGGCCTCCCCCTGGCCGAGACGGTGCTGACCGGCCGGCCGCGGTTCGTCTCCTCTTTCCAGTCGCTCGGCCGGGACTTCCCCGAACTGGCGCCGTACCTCTCGCGGCTGCGGTTCAAGTCCGCCTGCTACCTGCCCCTGGTGGCGCAGGCCCGCTCCCTGGGCGGCATGGCGCTGTTCTACCGGGGCCGTTCGTCCTTCAACGCCGACGAGCGGAACCTCGCGCTCGGTCTCGCGGCGATCGTCGCCCAGTCTCTCCAGCGGGCCATCCTCTTCGACGAGGAGCGGGAGCTCGCGACGGGGCTCCAGGCGACGATGCTGCCGCGCAGGATCCCGGCGATCACCGGCGGCGAGATCGCCGTGCGCTATCACGCGGCGTGGAGCGGACGGCAGGTCGGCGGCGACTGGTACGACGTGATCCCGCTGCCCCGCGGCCGGGTCGGGATCGTCGTCGGCGACGTGCAGGGCCACGACACGCACGCGGCCGCCATCATGGGCCAGTTGCGGATCGCGCTGCGGGCGTACGCCGGCGAGGGCCACGCCCCGTCGACGGTGCTGGCCCGGGCCTCGCGCTTCCTCGCCGAACTGGACACCAACCGCTTCGCGACCTGCACCTACGCGCAGGTGGACCTGGCGAGCGGCGCCCTGCGCGCCGTACGGGCCGGGCACCTCGGGCCGCTGATCCGGCACACCGACGGGCGGGTCGGGCAGCCCAAACTGCGGGGCGGGCTGCCGCTGGGGCTCGCGACCGTGTTCGGCGACGAGGAGTTCCCGGAGACGCGCCTCGACCTGGTGCCCGGGGAGACGCTTGTGCTGTGCACGGACGGGCTCGTGGAGCAGCCCGGTTCCGACATCGACGCGGGTCTCGACGCCCTTTCCGAGGCGATCGGCAGCGGCCCGCCGCAGGCGGAGGCGCTCGCCGACCACCTCTCGGAGCGGCTGTGGGAGCGGTGGGGTTCCGGCGACGACGTGGCGCTGCTCGTGCTGCGGCGGAGCCCGGACCCGGGCACGCCCCGGGCGCCGCGGATCCACCAGTACATCCACCAGGCCGACCCGCAGGGCCTCTCGGACGCGCGGGCCGCCGTGACGCAGGCGCTGCGCGACTGGGGTCTGCCCGAACTGGCCGACGACGCCGAGCTGTTGACGGGTGAGCTGCTCGTCAACGTCCTGCTGCACACCGAGGGCGGCGCGGTGCTGACCCTGGAGGTGCTGCCCGAGCCCGTGCGGCGCGTACGGCTCTCGGTGCAGGACCGGTCGAGCGCCTGGCCCCGGCGGCGTACCCCCGGCGAGGCGGCCACCTCGGGGCGGGGGCTGCTCCTGCTCGACGCGCTCGCGTCCCGGTGGGGGGTCGAGCCGCGCGGCGAGGGCAAGGCGGTCTGGTGCGAGATCGAGCCGGCGCCGGTGGCGGCCGACGCCGTCCCGGGCGGTGGGTGAGGAGGACGCTGTGGACCCCGTGGCCGGTCTGAGGAGGAGGATGCCGTGGACCCCGTGGCCGCTCTGAACCGGATCGCGTTCCTGCTGGAGCGCGCGCAGGCGCCGGGGTACCGGGCGCGGGCGTTCCGCACGGCCTCCGCCGCCGTCGACGCCCTGCCGGAGGGCGAGGCGGCCCGGCTGGCGGCTGCGGGCACCCTGGAGTCGGTGAAGGGGCTCGGGCCGAAGACGGCGGCCGTGGTGCGGGAGGCACTAAACGGCCGGGTGCCGGAGTACCTGGCGGGGCTCGAGACGGAGCTGGAGGAGTCGCTGCGGACCGGGGAACCCACGAGCGGCGGCGAGGCGCTCCGGGCGGCCCTGCGCGGCGACTGCCACCTCCATTCCGACTGGTCCGACGGCGGCGCCACGATCGAGTCCATGGGGCGTGCGGCGGCGGGGCTCGGGCACGAGTGGGCGGTCCTCACGGATCACTCGCCGCGACTCACGGTCGCGCGGGGCCTCTCGCCCGAGCGGCTGCGGGAGCAACTGGACGTAGTGGCACGGCTGAACGAGGAGTGGGCGCCCTTCCGGCTTCTCACCGGAATCGAGTGCGACATCCTGGAGGACGGCTCGCTCGACCAGGAACCGGAGCTGCTCGAACGGCTCGACGTGGTGGTCGCGTCGGTGCACTCGAAGCTGCGGATGGACGCGCGCACGATGACCCGCCGGCTCGAACGGGCCGTCCGCGACCCGCTCGTGGACGTGCTCGGGCACTGCACGGGCCGGCTCGTGGCGGGCGGACGGCTGCGGCCCGCCTCGGAGTTCGACGCGGAACGGGTCTTCGCGGCGTGCGCCGAGGCCGGCACGGCGGTCGAGATCAACAGCCGCCCGGAGCGCCTCGATCCGCCGCGCGCGCTGCTGCGGACCGCGGTGGCCTCGGGCGCGTACTTCGCGATCGACACGGACGCGCACGCGCCGGGTCAGCTGGAGTGGCAGATCCTCGGCTGCGCGCGGGCCGAGGAGTGCGGCGTACCGGAGGACCGGGTGATCAACACCTGGCCGGCGGAACGGCTGTTGGCGTGGACGCGGGCCTGACCCGGGTGACGACCCGCGCCCCGGGTCCCACGCCGGGTCCCACGCCGGGTGCGAGGCCGGTCAGGCGCGCTGCCAGACCGTGGTCGCGTTGCAGAACTCGCGGATGCCGTGGCCGGAGAGTTCGCGGCCGTAGCCGGAGCGCTTGATCCCGCCGAAGGGGAGCGCCGGGTGGGAGGCCGTCATGCCGTTGACGAACACCCCGCCGGCCTCCAGGTCGCGCACGAAGAAGGCGATGTCCTCGTCCTTGCGGGTCCAGACGTTCGAACTGAGCCCGAACGGGGAGTCGTTGGCGACGGCCACGGCCTCCTCGATGTCCTGCACCGGGTAGACGGTGGCGACGGGGCCGAAGGTCTCCTCCTGGTGGATCCGCATCTCGGGGGTGATGCCGGTGAGCACGGTCGGCCGGTAGTACCAGCCCCGCCGCAGCCCCTCGGCTTCCGGGCGACCGCCGCCGCACAGGACGACCGCGCCCCGGTGTACGGCGTCGTCGACGAGGGCCTCCAGGTCGGTGCGGCCCTGCTCGGTGGCGAGGGGGCCGACGTCGGTGGACTCGTCGAGGGGGTCGCCCACGGTGAGGGCGTTCATGGCGGCGGCGAAGCGCTCGGCGAAGTCGTCGTAGACGTCGTGGTGGACGATGAACCGCTTGGCGGCGATGCAGGACTGGCCGTTGTTCTGCACGCGCGCGGTGACGGCGGTCTTCACCGCCCGCACGATGTCGGCGGAGGGCATGACGATGTACGGGTCGCTGCCGCCCAGCTCCAGGACGGTCTTCTTCACCTCGTCGCCCGCGACGGCGGCGACGGCCCGGCCGGCGGGTTCGCTGCCGGTGAGGGTGGCGGCCACGACCCGGGGGTCCCGGAGGACGGCCTCGACGTCGCGCGAGCCGATGAGGAGCGTCTGGAAGCAGCCGTCCGGGTATCCGGCGCGGCGGAACAGGTCGCCGAGGTAGAGGGCGGTCCTCGGCACGTTCGACGCGTGCTTGAGGAGACCGGTGTTGCCCGCCATGAGGGCGGGCGCGGCGAAGCGGATCACCTGCCAGAGCGGGAAGTTCCACGGCATGACGGCGAGGATCGGGCCGAGGGGCCGGTAGTGGACGCGGGCCAGGTCGGCGCCGGAGTCCTGGACGTCGCTCTCGGCCGGGTGCTCGTCGGCGAGCAGCTCCTCGGCGTTGCGGGCGTACCAGCGCATGGCCTTGGCGCACTTGGCGGCCTCGGCGCGGGCGGCGGCGATCGGCTTGCCCATCTCGACCGTCATGGTCCGGGCGATGTCCTCGACGTCCTCGTCGAGGAGGGTCGCGGCGGCCCGCATCAGGCGGGCGCGCTCGGCAAAGGACGTGGTGCGGTACTGGCGGTACGCCTCGTGCGCGGCGGCGATGCGCCGCTCGACCTCCTCGGGCCCGTGGGCCTCGTAGGTGCGCAGCGTCTCACCCGTCGCGGGGTTCACCGTGGCGATGCCCATGACGTCTCTCCTCCTGCCATCGGCCCCCACCGGCAACCTCCCGCGCCGGACGCGACGGCGCAACAGGGGCGGGGCGGTGGGGTGACCGCCTGACCGCCGCGAGGACGTGCGGTCAGGCGGTCAGGCGGTCAGGCGGTCAGCCAGGACAGTGCGCCCGAGATGTGGGCGCGGAAGGCCGGGTCGTCGTACGCCTCCGAGGAGTGCCCCAGCGCGGTGAAGAAGACGCGCCCCCGGTCCACCCCCCGGCACCACACCAGCGGATGGTCGTCGCCGAGAGTACCGCCGCTGTACGAGGTCTCGTCGGCCCGCGCGAGGACCCGCACGCCCGCCCCTCGCGGGTTGGAGGTGAAGTTGTACCACTCGTCGGTCCAGGCCCAGCTCTCCGGGAGCGGAGCCGTCGCCGGATGGGCGGGGTCCTCGACGAGCACGGTGCCCGGCTGGATCTCCGGGTGGCCGTCGAAGCGGGTGCCGAGGAGCTCGCCGTAGAAGGGCCAGTCCGGCTCGGCGTTGGCCGCCGCGTGGACGGCGAGGAGGGCGCCGCCGTCCCGGAGGTACGCGGCGAAGGCGGCGCGCCCCTCGGGCGTCAGGACGGTGCCGGTGGTGGAGAGCAGCACGACGGCGGCGCACCGGGCGAGCCGTCCGGGCGTGAAGGCTTCCGGGTCCTCCGTGATCTCGGCCCCCCAGCCCTGCTCGCGGGCGATCCCGGCGAGGGCGGCGGCGCCGGCGGGGATCGAGTCGTGGCGGTACCCGGTGGTGCGGGTGTAGATCAGCACGTCGGCGGTGGGCACGCGGTGGACTCCTGGGGTTGCGGTTCGGCGGAGGGGCGGGGGAGGGACGAGGCCGGCCCCGAGAAGACGGATAGAAAGCGCTTTCTACACTCCTCACCCCGACCGTAGCCAGCGCCGCCCCCTCCCCGCAAGCCCCGCCGCGCGGGCATGCTGCCCCGATGACACCCCTTCACGACCACGCAGTCCAGGCGCTCGCCCATGTGGCCGGCCGCTCCACCGGCGATCCGCTCGACCCGGCCCTGCGGGTCACGATCAACTTCCACCCGCACTTCCTCGACCTGCTCGCGGTCGACGGCGTCTACCGCTCCCAGTTCGTGACCGGCACGAGCAATGCCGGCCTCACCGCCCGGCCCGGCGGGGACCGCTGGCGCTGGGAGAGCCGGTTATTCGGCGGGGCCTACGACGCGGCTCCCCCGCACAGGCGGCCGGTCTACGGGGCGCTGGACTTCCGCAACCGCCCCTTCGGCGCCGCTCCCCGCTTCGGCTCCGCCCATCTGCGGCTGGCGGCACCGGTCGTGGAGCGGGCCTCGTTCTGCTATCCGGACAGTCATCTGGAGCCCACGGACTTCGGCGTCGCCTCCCGCATGCGGCTGGTCGCCATGGCCGAGGCCGACGGACGGGACCTGCTCGACGACTACGTCGAGGCGCACATCCACGGGCCCGTCGTGATCGGACGCGACGTGGAGGCACTGGTCCTGGACCCGAGCCACCGGGGCACGGCGGTGGAGGCGGCGGCCAGGCTGCTGCCGTGTGCCGTCGAGTGGCACGGCGGGTTCCGACTGCCCGTCGAGGAGCTGCGGCGGTATCCCGGGTTCCGGGGACCGGAGTACGTCGAGCTGGGCGCCCGGATCGCCGTCGACGGGGTCCTGGACCCGCGGATCGTGCAGGAGGCGGCCGCTTCCGGGGACCACGACCCCCAGGGCGTGAAGAAGGTGTGGCACTACCTGGCCCGCTTCGGGGCGCCGACCGCATGACGCGGCCCACCCACGCGCAGCTCGTCCTGCACGAGCCGAAGTGATCCATTGTCGTATCGGATACATCTCTGTATCTTTTGGCGCGCCGTGCCCCACCCCCTCACCGAGGAGCCGCCATGAGCACCGTGCCGCCCGCGCTCGCCGCCGCCGTCGGGCCGCTGCCCGACGGGGTCGTCCTGCCGCTGCCGCCCGCCTTCGACACCGTCGAGGAGGAGCGCGCGTACCGCAAGGAGCAGCTCGCCGCCGGGTTCCGGATCTTCGGGAGGTTCGGATTCTCCGAGGGGGTCGCCGGGCACATCACCGTCCGCGATCCCGGCGACCCGAACGCCTTCTGGGTCAACCCGTTCGGGATGAGCTTCAGTCAGATCAAGGCCTCGGACCTGATCCTCGTGGACCACGAGGGGACCGTCCTCGAAGGGCGCAGGCCCGTGAACCGGGCCGCGTTCGTCATCCACTCGCGCGTCCACGCCGCCCGGCCCGACGCCGTCGCCGCCGCGCACTCGCACTCCCTGCACGGCAAGGCGTTCTCCAGCCTCGGCATCCCGCTGGACCCGATCACGCAGGACGCGTGCGCCTTCTTCGAGGACCACGGCATCTACGACGACTACCGCGGCGTGGTGAACGAGACCGAGGAGGGCGAGCGGGTCGCGAAGGCCCTGGGCGAGCACAAGGCCGTCATCCTCAAGAACCACGGCCTTCTGACGGTCGGCCACTCCGTCGCCGAGGCCGTGTGGTGGTTCGTGACCATGGAGCGCTCCTGCCAGGCGCAGCTCCTCGCGATGGCGGCGGGCACCCCGCAGCTGATCGACCGGGAGACGGCGCTCCTCACCCGCGGCCAGATCGGGGGCCACCTCGCGGGCTGGTTCCAGGCGCGCCCCCTGTGGGATCAGATCACCGCGTCCGACCCGGACCTGTTCGGCTGACCTCCGGGAGCGGGGATCTCGCGCGTCGAGACCTCCAGGAGCGGTGCGAGGAACTCACGTTCGAGGCTGCCGGGCGGCAGCGCCGCCGGTTCGACGTAGCTCTGCGCGAGGCCGCCCTCGCGCAGGGCCACGATGAGCCGGGCGAACCGGTCGGCCTCCACGGTGAGTTCGCGCCCGGCGCGGCGCAGGACGAGCGTGAGGCCGCGGGCGATCTCGGCGCGCAGCCGCTCGTCGTGGCGCGCGAGCACCCACGCGGCCTGCCGGTCGCGGATGGCGTGCAGAGTGAACTCGGTGGTGACCAGGTACCAGTCCCGCTCGTCCGGCTCGATCCGGGAGGCGAGCTCGGCCAGCCGCGCCAGCGTGTACTCCTCGGCGGTCAGCGCGTCGATCGCGTCGGCGAGCCGTCGCACGGTCCGGTCGCTGTGCTCGTCGAAGAGCGCGAGGAAGAGCTCCTCCTTGCTGGCGAAGTTCGAGTAGTACGCACCCCGCGTGTACCCCGCGCGCTCACAGATCTGCTCGATCGTCGTCGCGTGGAAACCGTGCTCGGCGAAGGCCTCCAGGGCGGCTTTCAGAAGGGCCGCGCGCGTGCGGGGCCGTCGCCTGGTGACACCTTTCGGCACGGGTGGGCCTCCTTCGTCGGTCGCCGCGTCGGCGGCGGAAGCGCCCACCCTACCGGCGCCTTCATCCCGGGCAGGGATCAGCGTCGGCGGATAGGATTCACGCATGGGAGAGCGGCCCGTCGTGCCCGCCGCGCCCGCCTTGGTCCTCGAGATCGACGGGGACGCGACGCTCATGAACCCGAGCCGCGTCTATCGCATCGGGCGCGACCCGACCAGTGATGTCGTGCTCTCGGACGCCCGGGCGTCCTGGCACCACGCTCTGCTGCGCGCCGTCGGTGGTCATTGGGACCTGGCGGACGAGGGCAGTACCAACGGGACCTTCGCGGACGGCCTGCGGGTGGCGGGAGCGCGGGAGGTCGGCCCCGGGACGGTCGTACGGTTCGGGCATCCGCAGGACGGCCCGCGTGCGGTGCTCTCGTCGGCGACCCGGCCGCGGCCGCCGGCACCTCCGCCCCCGGCAGCGCCACCCCGGAAGCCCCAGGAGCCCCAGGAGCCCGAGGAGCCCCGCCCCCCGGAGCCCCCGGTGCCCCAGGAGTCCCAGGAGTCCCAGGAGCCGCCTGCCCCCGTCTCTGCCGCCGCCCCGGCCTCCGTCGCCGCCGCGCCGCTCCGGCCTGCCTCCGTCTCGTACCCCAACGCCACCGGCACGTTCCGGCAGCCGACCTCCGTGCGGCCCCTGCCCGTCCACAGCATCCGGATCGGCCGCGCGCCCGACAACGACGTGGTCGTCTCCGACCTGATCGTCTCCCGGCGTCACGCCGAGCTGCGGGCCCTGCCCGACGGCACGTACGCGATCCACGACCTCGGCAGCCACAACGGCACCTTCCTCAACGGTCGGCGCGTCGTCGACGCCCGTGTGACGGCGGACGACATCGTCGGCATCGGCCGGTGTGCGTTCTGCCTGATCGGAGGGCAGCTCGTCGAGTTCACCGACACCGGCGAGATCTCCCTCGACGTCCAGGAGCTCGCGGTCACCGTCGACCACGGCCGCAAGACCCTCCTCGACGCGGTGTCGTTCCCGGTGGGCCAGAAATCCCTGCTCGCGGTCGTCGGGCCGTCCGGCGCCGGAAAGTCGACGCTCCTGGGCGCGCTGACCGGTCAGCGCCCCGCCGACCGCGGCACCGTGCTCTACGACGGCCGTGACCTCTACCGGGACTACGCCGAGCTGCGCCAACGCATCGGGCTCGTGCCGCAGGACGACATCCTGCACCTCCAGCTCACCGTCCGCCGCGCCCTCGGCTACGCCGCCGAGCTGCGCTTCCCCGAGGACACGGCGCCGGCCGAGCGCCGGGCCCGGGTGGACGAGGTGATCGGCGAGCTCGGTCTCGTGGAGCGGGCCGATCAGCCCATCCACAGTCTCTCCGGCGGCCAGCGCAAGCGGGTGAGCGTCGCCCTCGAACTGCTCACCAAGCCGTCGCTGCTCTTCCTCGACGAGCCGACCTCCGGCCTCGACCCGGGGATGGACCGGTCCGTGATGCACATGCTGCGCGGGCTCGCGGACGACGGGCGCACGGTCGTCGTCGTCACGCACAGCGTCCTCAGCCTCGACGTCTGCGACCGGCTGCTCGTCCTCGCCCCCGGCGGCAAGGTGGCCTACTACGGGCCGCCCGCCGACACCCTCGACTTCTTCGGCTACACGCAGTGGCCGGAGGCCTTCGAAGCCTTCGAGAACGAGCGGGACCGCGACTGGGCCGGGCAGTACCGGTCGTCCCGCTTCCACCGCCGGTACGTCACGGACGCGACGGCCCGCCCCTTCCTGCCCACCGGGGGCGAGGGTGGGGAGAGCAGCGACTCGGGCGCCGCCGTGCGGCCCGTACCGGATCCCGCGCCGCCGCCGAAGGCGCAGAGCTGGGGCTCCCAGCTGCGGACCCTCGTGCGCCGGTACGCCGCCGCGCTCTCCGCCGACCGCACCTTCCTCGCGATCATGATCGCGCTGCCCTTCGTGATGGGCGCGATGGCCCGCGCCCTGTCCGAGGGCAGTCTCAACCCGGAATCGACCCTGAACGTCCTGCTCATCCTCTGTGTGGGCGGAGTCCTCACGGGCGCGGCGAACGCCGTGCGCGAGCTGGTCAAGGAACGCACGATCTACCGGCGCGAGAGAGCCGTCGGCCTCTCCCGCTCGGCCTATCTCGCCTCCAAGGTGGTGGTCCTCGGCGTGATCACCGTCGTGCAGGCGGTGGTCCTGACCCTGGTGGCCCTGATCGGCGTCCCGCTGAACGTGCCCGGCGACAAGGGCGTCCTGCTGCCCCCGCTCGTCGAGATCACGCTCGCCGTCGCGCTCCTCGCCTTCACCGCGATGATGCTCGGCCTCCTCGTGTCGGCCGTGGTCCGCAAGGAGGAGGTGACGATGCCGCTGCTCGTCCTCCTCGCCATCGTGCAGGTGGTGTTCTGCGGCGCCCTGCTCACGGTGCGCGGCACGCCCGTCCTGGAGCAGCTCTCCTGGCTGGTGCCCTCTCGCTGGGCGTTCGCCGCGATGGGCGCGACCATCGACATCGGGACGGTCGCGCCGAGCGACAAGACCGACGATCCGCTGATGCGCCACACGCTGGACGCCTGGCTGTTCGACATGGGCATGCTGGTCGTGATCTGTCTCGCCCTCGGTGTCGTGGTCGCGCGGCTGCTGCGCCGCCACGAGCCGGTCGTGATGCGGAGGTAGGCCCGTGAACGTCCCCGTACCCGACTACGTGCCGGACTTCCGGCCCACGCACGTCGTGCCGCGCGACGGCCTCTCCGCCTGGGAGGCCCCGGATCCGGGGCTGCCGACGGCGCCCCTCGACGCGTTCCTGCCGGTGCGGCTGACGGAGCGGGCCGGGGACTGGGGGCGGGTGCTGTGCTCCAACGGCTGGTCGGCGTGGGTGGACGCGCGGCTGCTCGTGGCGGTGCCGGACGATCCCCCGGCGGCGGGCCGGCCGCTCACCAGGACGGCCGATCCGCGGCCGCTGATCGCCCGCGCCGAGGACGCGCTGGGCCGGTACCGGCGGGCGGCGGAGGAACTGGGCGCGGGCCGTCTGGACGGCGAGGCGTTCCGGCTGCGAACCCGCGGCCTGCGGGTGGGAATGGTCGTCGACGGCGAGTCGGTGTGGCTGTACGACGCGGAGCACGAGCGCTGGGTGTTCTGCGACGGCCTCGGGCTGATCACGTACGCGGCGGCCGCGGCCCCCTCGGCCGCGGCACGCCCCGTCGACACCCCCCTGGCCGACACGCCTGCCGGCACGCCGCCGGACGGCGAGCCGCCGTCGGCGGACGGGCATCGGCCCGGGACGAAGGAGGTCCCGGCGTCCGTCGGGGCTGCCGGGGCCGCAGGGGCCGGCAAGGCGGGCGACCGGGCACGGGGGGCGCCTCCCGCGTACGAGCCGACTCAGGTGGTGCCGCAGGTCGACCCGGCGGTGGCGGCCGGGCCGCCGCCGACACAGATCGTGGAACGGCCGCCGGACGAGACGGATGAGGGCTGATGGCCGGCGGCGAGCGGGACGGCGACCTCCCGGCCGGCCGGCCCTCCGGGCTCCTCGGCAAGGAGATCGCGGGCTACCGGGTGGAGAGCGAGATCGGGCGAGGGGGCATGGCCGTCGTGTACCGGGCGCGCGACCTGCGGCTGGACCGGACGGTGGCCCTGAAGCTCCTCGCGCCCGAGCTGGCCCGCAACGACACCTTCCGCAAACGCTTCGCACACGAGTCGCGCGTCGCCGCCTCCATCGACCACCCCCACATCGTGCCGGTCTTCGACGCCGGCGAGACGGAGGGGGTCCTCTTCATCGCGATGCGGTACGTGGCGGGGCAGGACCTGGCTGCGCTGCTCACCCGCGAGGGGCCGCTGCCTCCCCAGACGGCCGGCCGCATCGCCGTACAGGTGGCCTCCGCCCTGGACGCGGCGCACGCGCACGACCTGGTGCACCGGGACGTGAAGCCCGGCAACATCCTGGTCGCCGAGGGAACCGACCGCGACCACCCCGAGCACGTCTACCTCACGGACTTCGGGCTGACGAAGAAGTCCCTGTCGCTGACCGGGTTCACGACGGTGGGCGAGTTCGTCGGCACCCTGGACTACGTGGCGCCCGAGCAGATCTCGGGCAAGCCGGTGGACGGCCGGTGCGACGTCTACGGCCTGGCGTGCGTGGTGTTCGAGACGCTGACGGGCGCCCCGCCGTTCCGCCGCGACACGGACTGGGCGGTGCTGTGGGCGCAGCAGTACGATCCGCCGCCGCCGCTCTCCGAAGCGCGTCCGGGGCTGCCCGAGGCGGCGGACGCGGTCTTCACGAGGGCGCTGGCGAAGGCCCCCGAGGAGCGGTACGGGACGTGCCTGGAGTTCGTCGCGGAGCTCCGGTCGGCGCTGGCCACCCCGGGCACGGGGACGACGAGGCCGCCCGGGGAGAGCTCGGGCCACCGGCCGCTGAGACCGCCCCCGGCGCCACCGGCCTGGGCGCGACCGGTCTTCCGGGAGCTGTAGGGAGCCCTGCTTCACGAGCAGCCAGGCCTACTGGCTTCACGAACAGTCCGGCCTCCTGGCTTCACGAACAGTCCGGCCTCCTGGCTTCAGGAGGCCGGACTACTTCTCGGCCTCGACCTCGCCCTTGCGGTGGACGCGGGAGGCGAGGAGGCCGCCGAGGAAGCCGAAGACCAGGCCCCAGAGGAGGGCGAAGCCGACCGTCTTCCAGACGTGCGGGCGCAGCAGCACCTCGCCGCCCAGGGATTCGAGGTCGCCGATGCCGAGGATCGAGAGGCCGAAGCGGGCCTGGACCAGGGTGAGGGGGGTGATGACCAGCATCGTCACGGCGAAGGCGATGCCCAGGTGCAGGGAGTGCTGCCAGAGCCGGGTCCTGGCCGGGGAGCGGACCGCCGCCGCGAAGGCGGCGCCGAGCAGCAGGACGGCCGCGATGGGAAGCAGCCACCAGGCCCTCGCGTCCTCCGCGGCGAGCGAGGACAGGTCGACCGTGGACAGGTCCGTGCCCTGGCCGTCGCGGAGGACGGCGTCGAGGATCTGCGGCATGGGGAGGCCGAACGGCCCCTCGGCCTTGCCCTCCCACGAGCCGCCGATGCCCACGCCGAGCGCGAGCCAGGACACGTTGGGCAGACCGAGCAGGAGGACGGCGAGGGTCTCCGCCACATGGCCCTTGGTGGTCGCGACGACGATCCCGATGACCAGGCCCAGGGCCACGTACGCGAGGACCAGCAGGAGCATCGCGTGGGCGGCGGGCCGGACGGGCTCGTGATAGCGGACGAGCCGGGGCGGCAGAGGGGTCTTTCGGGAGACGAGGAGGGCGACGGCGAGCACGCCGAGGATCCACAGGAGCCCGTAGAAGAGCGTGGGGCCGACGTCGGTGCGGAAGCCGACGGTGGGGTTGACGGCGTCGACGAGCTCGCCGAAGAGGTCCGCGAGGGGGTTCTCGGAAGTGTCCGACGAGGTGTCCCCGCCGATCGTGAGCGGGAAGTCGTGCCGGGCGAGGGCGGAGAGGCCCGCGAGGGCGGCCAGCCAGAGGACGACGGTGCTCACGGCGCGGAGCAGGAGTTCGCGGGTGCCCGTGACCGCGTGGTGGCGCAAGGGGCGGAGGAAGCAGAAGCCGGTGACGAGTGCGCCCACCAGGGTGACGGTGAGGGGCATCGCGGTCAGTTCGGCCTGGGTTCCGGCGAGGGCTCCCGCGTCGCCGGAGAGGTCGACCTTGCCGCCCGTCGCCATGACGACGACCGCGGCGAGGACGGCGGTGAAGCCGCCCGGCAGGTCGGCCGCGCCCGCGGCCCAGAGGCCGAGCCCGGCGACGACGCCCATCGCGACGTACCCGGCGAACACCGCTGCCAGGGCCTGGACGCCGACGCGTACGAAGAGCCCGGTCGGGGTCGCGGGGCTCGCTGAGGTGGAGAGCCGACTGCTCACGCTGTCCACGCTAGTACCGGTGGCGCCCGCCCGCTTGGGAACGGGTGCTGCTGCACCGGCGGGTGGGTGCTCCTCACTCGCGGGTGGGTGCTGCTGCGCCGGTGGGTGGGTGCACCTCACTCGCGGGTGGGTGCTGCTGCGCCGGTGGGTGGTGCTCCTCCGCTTGCGGGTGGGTGCAGTTCCATTTGTGGGTGGGTGCAGTTCCGCTTGCGGGGCGGTGCCGTTCCGCGCACACAATGGCGCGGAACGGAAGAAAGGGAAAAACGTGACTTCCCACCCGCCGCCAGACCCTCCGGCCGGCCCTCCGTCAGGCCCTCCGTCGATCCCGCCGTCAGGCCCGCCCTCCGGCCCCCTCTCGGAGCCGGGCGCCCGCCCGGGCTCCGCCGGTCCCCCACCACCCCCGGGTCCGCCCTCCGGCGGCGGCTACGGAGGCGGTGGCTCGTCCGGCGGAGGAGGCGCGTCCGGCGGCGGCCCGTCCGGCGGCGGCCCCGGCAAGGACGGTGACCGCCCGTGGTGGAGGTCCGTCCCCAAGGTCGCGTCGATCACCGCCATCCTCGTGGCGGGCGCGGCGCTGGCCGTCGTCCTGACCAACCAGTCCGACGACAAGAGCGACACGGCGTCCGGCGGAGGCGAGGTCTTCCTCCAGAACGCCTCCGCGTCCGGCCCCGACCCGTTCACACCGTCGACGGCCCGCACCGGCACCGGTTCCTCCTCGCCCGCCTCCTCGCCCGCCTCGCTGCCGCCCCGCACCACGTCGGCCCAGGCCGGCACGCCACGGGTGTCGGGCTCGGCGCCCGGCCTCTACGGCGGGACGCAGTCGGTCGCGAGCTGCGACGTCGAGCAGCAGGTGCGCTACCTCTCCGCCGAGCCGGCGAAGAACGCGGCCTTCGCCTCGGTCGTCGGCATCAAGCCGAACCAGGTCCCGGGCTACATCCGCTCCCTGACCCCGCTTCAGCTCCGGGTCGACACCCGGGTGACGAACCACGGCTTCCGGAACGGCGCCGCCACCACGTACCAGTCCGTGCTCCAGAGCGGGACCGCGGTCCTGGTCGACGCCCGCGGCGTGCCGCGAGTCCGCTGCGCGTGCGGCAATCCGCTGACCGAGCCGGTGGCCCAGAAGGCGCCGCGGGAGACGGGAAAGCCCTGGCAGGGATACAACTCGAACCGGGTCGTCGTCGTGGCCCCCTCGGTGACGGTCGTGAACGTCTTCGTCGTGTACGACGTCGAGGACGACGACTGGTTCGCGCGGAAGCACGGCGACACCGGCAAGCAGGACAAGCCCACCCCGCCGCCGCCTCCGCCGCCTTCGCACTCGTCGTCGCCGCCCGTGTCGCCGTCGACGTCGGCGTCCACGTCCCCGTCCTCGCCGGTGCCGTGCGTGACGGTGACGGGTACGGAGACCCCGGCGCCCGTCGACGGGATCACGCCGTCGCCGTGCCCCTCGACGCTGACGCCGACGGACACGCCGTCCTCGCCGACCGACTCGACGAGCCCGTCCGGCGAATCGTCGCCGCCCGAGTCGTCACCGGCGGAGGAATCGTCGCCGGCGGACGAGTCGTCACCGGCGGACGAGTCGACCGGTCCGGAGTCGGGGCAGGCCTCCGACAGCCAGTCCGCGAATCTGACGACGACCACGCCGGCGGACGAGTCGGCGTCCTTGGTCTCGCCCTCCTCCCCGTCGCTCCCGCCGAACCAGTCCCAGAGCCAGTCCGCGCCCAGGTCCCCGTCGGTGTCCCTGGCGGATTCGCCTTCCGTAGCGGGGACGGGCTCAGTCCCGGCTCCCGGTCCGCGTACCGCGCCCTTCGTCTGACCTCTCGGCCCGTCGACCCCCGTCCGCGCGTGCCTCCGTCCCGGTTCCGCCCGGTACGGAGGTACGCGCGTTCCTGCGCAGGACGCGGGCCTCCCCCGGGCGCAGCACCGGCCCCGGCACGGTCAGCACCGGGCAGGCCGCGCGGCCCTGGACCGCGCGCAGGACCGGGCTGCGACGCAGCCGTGCGAGGCGGCCCCTGCGCGACGCGGCGCCGACGACCAGGAGGTCTCCGGGGCGGTCGGCCGCCGCGCGGAGGGCGGCCGCGGGGGTGTCCCTGACGATTCGCCGCTCCACCGCGAGGTCCTCGGGAGCGGCGCCGAGGGCGTCGGCGAAGGCGCTCCGCAGCCGGTTCCGGGCGTCCTCGCCCCAGAGGTGCGCCCAGTCCCGGTCGGGCCTCCGGGCGTACAGCGCCTCGCCTTCCGGCGGTTCCCAGGCCAGCACCGCGAGGAGCGGTGCGGACTCTCGGCGGGCGAGGGCCGTCGCGTACCGCAGGGCCGCGAGCGAGGCGAGCGAGCCGCTCACGCCGACGACGACGCGTCGCACACTCCCCTCGGCGAGGGGACCGCCCACCGACTCGCCCACCGGCTCGCTCACCGGCCCGCTCACCGGCTCGCTCACGACGCGTCACCCCGTATGGCCGCGCGCAGGCCACGGAGCCAGGCTCCGATCCGCAGGGGCCGCGCCGTGCGCTCCTCGGCGCGCAGTTGCCACATCCGCTCGTCGCGGTCGGTGAAGTGTCCGGACATCGGTCGTCTCCTTTCCCGTGGTGAGGTGGCCACCAGGCCACTGGACAGGAGTCTGTAGTCTTATTGGCCTGGACAGCAGAGCCAATAAGGAGTGATTGGCATGGCCGTGGCACGCGTGGTCCACACAGCGGACCGGACCCTGACGGGCCGCCAGCTCGCGTCGCTCCTCACCCCGCCCGCCGAAGGCAGGTTCGGCTACCGGGAGCTCGCGCGGGCGGTCCGCGAGGCGCTGCTCGACGGGCGGGTCGCGCTGCGCCTGCGGCTGCCGGCCGAGCGCGAGCTCGCGACGGTGCTCGCGGTGAGCCGGACGACCGTGACCGGGGCGTACGACCTGCTGCGGGAGAGCGGTTACGCGCACAGCCGTCGCGGCGCCGGTACGTGGACGGCCTTGCCGGAGGGTCAGGCGCCGACCCCGCTGGGCGCCTTCCAGGACGACGCGGGCGCCACCATCGACCTCGCCCTGGCCGCGCCGCAGGCCCCGGACGAGCTGACCGCGGCGCTGGCCTCGGCCGCCGCCGAGCTGCCGCGCTACGCGGGCTCGCAGGGCTACCACCCGTACGGGCTGCCCGTGCTGCGCGCGGCGATCGCGGAGCGGTACACGGCCCGTGGCCTGCCGACCAGGCCCGAGCAGATCCTCGTCACCACGGGCGCGCAGCAGGCGCTGTCGCTGGTCCTGACGCTGCTCGGCCGAACCGGCGACCGGGTGCTCGCCGAGAACCCCTCGTACACGAACGCCCTCGACGCGATGCGTGGCCGCATGCTCCGCATCACGCCCGTGCCGGTGACCGAGACCGGCTGGGACACCGGACTCGTCGACGCCGCGCTGCGGCAGACCGCGCCGCGTCTGGCCTATCTGATCCCCGACTTCCACAATCCGACCGGGCACCTGATGCCGCAGGAGCAGCGCCGGGAGCTCGCGCGGGCCGCGCGGGCCACCGGAACGTGGCTCGTGGCGGACGAGACGCTCGCCGACATCGCCCTGGACGTGCCCGCGCCCCTGCCCTTCGCCGCGACGGCCGGCGGGGGCGACGGCGAGCAGATCGTCTCCGTCGGTTCGCTGAGCAAGAGCTGCTGGGGCGGGCTGCGGGTCGGCTGGGTCCGCGCCGCGTCCCGGGTCGTGACCGAGCTGGCGCGGGTCCGGATCACCGCCGACCTGTCGGGGTCCGTCCTCGACCAGCTCGTCGCGGTCGCCCTGCTCGACCGGCTCGACACCATCGTGCCGCGGCGCCTGGAGGAGCTGCGGCGGCGCCGGGAGGCGCTGACGACGGCGCTGGCGCGGCACGTGCCCGAGTGGCGCTGGACGGTGCCGCCGGGCGGGATGTGCCTGTGGATCGACCTGGGCCGCCCGGTGGCCTCCTCCGTCGCGGCGCGTGCCCTGCGGCACGGGGTGCGGGTGGAGGGCGGTGCCCGGTTCGGGGTGGACCCGGGCACGCACGAGCACCGGCTGCGGATTCCCTTCACGCTGCCGGAGGACGTGTACGAGCCGGCGGCCGAGCGGCTCGCGGCGGCCCTCGACGGGGCTCCGGGGCGGTTCGCCGACCCGGCGCTGCCGGACTGGGTGGCCTGAGACCGCCGGTCCGTGGCCGCCGCATATTCGGGTGCCCGCGACCGGCGGTCCGTGTACGGTCCAACGAGTGGAACCATTGACCGACAAAGAGATCCGCTCGTCCTTCGTGAACTGCACGAAGGGTGAGGCGGCACGACTGAAGCTGCCGCTCGACTTCGCCGAACTCCCCTGGCAGGACCTGGACTTCCTCGGATGGGTCGATCCGGGCGCGCCACTGCGCGCGCACCTGGTCGTCCCCCGCGAGGACGGGCCGGTCGGGGTGTCCCTGCGGGTCCCGGCCGCCGGCCGGACCAGCGCCGTGAAGTCCAGCATGTGCCAGGTCTGTCTGACCGGGCACGCCTCCTCGGGCGTCACCCTGCTCGTGGCGCCGCTCGCCGGGAGCCGCGGCCGCGAGGGGAACACGGTCGGCATCTACCTCTGCGCCGACCTCGCCTGCTCCCTCTACGTCCGGGGCAAGCGACAGCCGAAGCTGCGCGGCCGGCGCCACGAGGAGTCCCTCACCGTCGACGAGCTGATCGCACGGACGACGGCCAATCTCGACGCCTTCGTCGACCGGGTGACGGCGGGCTGAGCGCAAGGCTTCCCGTGGCGCCGGCCGGAAGGGTCAGCGGAAGGCCTGCTCGCCGGTGAGCGCCTTGCCGATGACCAGGGAGTGGACCTCGCTCGTGCCCTCGTAGGTGAGGACCGACTCCAGGTTGTTGGCGTGGCGCAGCACCGGGTACTCCAGGGTGATGCCGTTGGCGCCGAGGATCGTGCGGCACTCGCGGGCGATCGCGATCGCCTCCCGTACGTTGTTCAGCTTGCCCACGCTGATCTGCTCGGCCGTGATCGCGCCCGCGTCCTTGAGGCGGCCGAGGTGGAGGGCGAGCAGCATGCCCTTGCCGAGCTCGACGGCCATGTCGGCGAGCTTCTGCTGCGTCAGCTGGTAGGAGGCGAGCGAGCGGGCGAAGACGGTGCGGTCGCGGGCGTAGGAGATCGCCGTCTCCAGACAGTCGCGGGCGGCGCCGAGGGCGCCGAAGACGATGCCGAAGCGGGCCTCGTTGAGGCAGCCGAGCGGGCCGGACAGGCCGCGGGCCTCGGGGAGCATGGCGTCGGCGGGTAGCCGCACGTCCTCCATGACCAGTTCGCTGGTGACGCTGGCCCGCAGCGACAGCTTCATCTTGATCTCGGGGGCGCTGAAGCCGGGGGTGCCCGCCGGGACGAGGAAGCCGCGGACACCGTCCTCCGTGCGGGCCCAGACGACGGCGACGTCGGCGACGGAGCCGTTGGTGATCCACATCTTGGTGCCGTTGAGGATCCAGTCCGAGCCGTCGCGCTTGGCGTTGGTCCGCATCGCCCCGGGGTCCGAGCCGGCGTCGGGCTCGGTGAGGCCGAAGCAGCCGATGTACTCGCCGGCCGCCATCTTCGGCAGCCAGCGCTGCTTCTGCTCCTCGGAGCCGTACTTCCAGATCGCGTACATGGCGAGGGAGCCCTGGACCGAGACGAGGGAGCGCAGTCCGGAGTCGACGGCCTCCAGCTCCAGGCAGGCGAGGCCGTACGCGACGGAGTTGGTGCCGGCGCAGCCGTACCCCTCCAGGTGCATGCCCAGGACGCCGATGCCGCCGAGGGTGCGGGCGAGCTCGCGGGCCGGGATCTCGCCCTTCTCGAACCAGCCGGCGACGTGCGGCCGCAGCTCGCGGTCGGCGACGGCGCGCACGGTCCGCCGGATCTCGCGCTCCTCGTCGGTGAGCAGTCCGTCGATGGCGAGCAGGTCGAAGGGGTGGACGGGGGTGGAGCTCGGGGACGGCGACGACTTCACGGACGGCCTCCTGGCGACTGGCGACTGTGGCAACTCGGCGAGGCGAGCGTAGCGGCAGATCGGATATTGGATCCAGTATTGAAAATCCGGTGGCCCGACCGTACGGTCCGCATCAGATCCACCGGATCCAGTCGCCAGCATCGTCAGCATCGCCAGCCGGGGAGAGCGGAATGCACACAGACCAGCCGGGCGCCCTGGCCGGGATCGTCGTCGCCGACTTCGGCCGGGTGCTCGCGGGGCCGTACATGACGATGCTCCTCGCCGACCTGGGCGCGGACGTCATCAAGATCGAGCGGCCCGGCTCCGGGGACGACACCCGCGCGTGGGGGCCGCCGTTCGCCGGCGGCGAGGCTACGTACTTCCTCGGGGTGAACCGGAACAAGCGCTCCGTCTCGCTCGACCTGACGGACCCCGAGGACCTGGCGACGGCGCGCGCGCTCGTCGACCGCGCGGACGTCCTGGTGGAGAACTTCCGCCCGGGCACGATGGAGAAGCTGGGCCTCGGGTACGAGGACGTGCGCGCGGGCAATCCCGGGCTCGTGTACTGCTCGGTGACCGGCTTCGGCACCGACGAAGGGGCCCGGCTGCCCGGCTACGACCTGCTCGTGCAGGCGATGGGCGGCCTCATGAGCGTGACGGGCGAGCCGGACGGACCGGGGACCAAGGCGGGGGTCGCCCTCGTCGACGTCATCACCGGCCTCCACGCGGGTCTCGGGATCCTCGCGGCCCTCCGGCACCGCGAGCACACCGGCGAGGGCCAGCGCGTCGAGGTCTCGCTGCTGACCTCGCTGCTCTCGGCGCTCACCAACCAGGCCGCCGCGCATCTGGGGGCGGGCGTCGTCCCGCGGGCGATGGGCAACAGGCACCCGAGCATCGCCCCGTACGAGGTCTTCGAGGCGCGGGACCGGCCGCTGGTCCTCGCGGTCGGCACCGACCGGCAGTTCCGCACCCTGTGCGAGCGGCTCGGCCTGCCCGGGCTGGCCGATGACCCGCGCTTCGCGACCAACACGGCCCGGGTCGCCCACCGCGAGGAGCTGGTCGCGGCGCTGTCCGGGCCGCTCGGCACGCGTACGGCCGACGGCTGGTTCGAGGAGCTCACCGCCGCCGGCGTGCCCTGCGGCCCCATCAACGACCTGGCGGCCGCCTTCGACCTCGCCGAGCGGCTGGGGCTCGACCCGCGGGTCCCCGAGCGGGCGGCCGGTCCCGGTCAGGTCGTCAACCCGATCCGGCTCGGGGCCACCCCGCCCTCGTACCGCAGCGCTCCCCCGCGCCTGGGCGAGCACACCGACGGCCTGCTCGCCGTGCTGGGACGGCCCGCCCGCACGCCCTGATCCATAGGAAGATGGTCGTCACCGGGGGCGGAGCCCGCCGGTGGGCGACACGAGGAACGGAAGGTCACAGGCGATGAGCAGCGCGGTGCAGAGGCGGCGGCCGCAGACCGTCCAGCAGTTCGTCCTGGAGGAACTGCGGCGCGCCATCACCGGCGGAGAGCTCAGGCCGGGCGACCAGATCCGCCAGGACGCGCTCGCGGCGCGGCTCGACGTGAGCCGCGTCCCGCTCCGCGAGGCGCTCCAGGCCCTGGAGGCCGAGGGCCTGGTCGTGCACCACATACACCGGGGGTACTTCGTCGCCGAGCTCTCGCTCGCCGATCTGGAGGAGATCTACCGGATCCGGGAGCTCCTGGAGACCGAGGCGGTGCGCAGGGCCGTGCGGCACATGCCCGACGGTACGGTCGAGGCGCTCGAAGGCATCCAGCGCGAGGTGGAGCGGGCGGCCGAGGACGGTGACGTGCCGGGAATGGCGGCGGCGAACAGGCGCTTCCACTTCACCCTGATCGAGGCGTCCGGGATGCCGCGGCTCGTCCGCCTCATCGCGACGCTGTGGGACTCCACCGACGCGTACCGCTCGCTCTACTACGCGGAGACCCCGCACCGCGAGCAGGCCGTCCACGAGCACCGCGCCGTGCTCTCGGCACTGCTCCACGGCGACGAGGACGCCGCCGTGCGGTGGCTCGACGAGCACCGCGCGCACGCGGTGGCGGCGCTCCGCGAGGTCCTGGACCTGGACCGGGGCTGACTCCCGGTCGGCGCACCCCGCTCCTGACGTGCCGCGCCCTCGCGCCTTACCCTGTCGCCGGACGCGAGGAGGAACCATGGCGCGGATGCCGTCGGCCGAACGACGCACGCAGCTCGTCGAGGCGGCGATCAGGGCGATGACCAGGGACGGTGTCGCGCGGACGACCACGCGGTCGATCTGCGCGGAGGCGGGTGTCTCGCTGAGCGTCTTCCACTACTGCTTCGAATCGAAGCAGGCGCTCCTCGAAGCCGCGATCGAGACGATCACCGGCAACTACGTGGCCCGGGTGAAGTCGGCGGTGGAGCCGAGGGCCACGCTGCGCGAGACCGTACGGGCCGGGCTGCAGACGTACTGGGACCACGTCACGGCGCACCCCGGTGAGCACATGCTGACGTACGACCTCACCCAGTACGCCCTGCGCGAGCCGGGGTTCGAGCATCTGGCGCGGGCGCAGTACGGGCAGTACGTGGCGTCGGCGGCCGCCCTGCTCGACCAGGTGCGCACGGTCCTCGGCGTGGAGCCGCGGGTGCCGGTGGAGGTGCTCGCGCGGTACCTGGCGGCGGCGATCGACGGTCTCACGCTCCAGTTCCTGGTCCTGGGGGACGAGCAAGTGGCGGACGGTCACCTGGACATGACGGCGGATCAGTTGGCGGTGCTGATCGAGGGCTGAAAGCTACCGGTCGGTCTACTCGTCGGTCACTTCGCCAACAGGTCGTTTGTCCCGGACTCTTGACTCACTGGCTCGACACCGCGATTCTCGGGGCGCCCGGCACACCCCCATCGACCGGAGGCTTCGCCGACCATGATTCGACCCTCACCGCGAAGGACCGGCGGCAGATCCGCCCTCCTCGCCCTGTTCCTCGCCCTCGCCGCCCTCCTGTTCGGCTCAGGTCCGGTCCCCGCGGCCGCCGCCGGAGCCGCTACCGGCGCGTGGTGGGAGCCGACCTCCCGGCCCTCGCCGGACTCCGGGATCAACGTCACCGGAGCGCCGTTCACCGGCACCGACGCCCAGGGGAAGGTGCGCGGCTTCGTCGACGCGCACAACCACCTCATGTCCAACGAGGGCTTCGGCGGCCGGCTGATCTGTGGCAAGACGTTCTCCGCCGCGGGTCCGGCCGACGCGCTCAAGGACTGTCCCGAGCACTACCCCGACGGCAGGGGCGCGCTCTTCGAGAACATCACCGGCGGCGCCGACGGCACCCACGACCCGGTCGGCTGGCCGACGTTCAAGGACTGGCCCGCCAACAACTCCCTGACGCACCAGCAGAACTACTACGCCTGGGTCGAGCGGGCCTGGCGCGGCGGGCAGCGCGTGCTCGTCAACGACCTGGTGACGAACGGCCTGATCTGCTCGATCCTGCCCCGGGACCGCGGCTGTGACGAGATGGAGTCGATCCGCCTCCAGGCCAGGAAGACGTACGAGCTCCAGGACTACGTCGACGGGATGTACGGAGGCCCCGGCAAGGGCTGGTTCCGGATCGTCACCAGCTCCGCCCAGGCCCGCTCGGTGGTCGAGCAGGGCAAGCTCGCGGTCGTCCTCGGCGTCGAGACCTCGGAGCCCTTCGGCTGCAAGCAGATCCTCGACATCGCCCAGTGCGACAAGGCCGACATCGACCGCGGCCTCGACGAGCTGTACGCCCTCGGCGTGCGCAGCATGTTCCTGTGCCACAAGTTCGACAACGCGCTGTGCGGCGTGCGCTTCGATCAGGGTGCGATCGGCACGGCCGTGAACATCGGCCAGTTCCTGTCCACCGGGACCTTCTGGGCCACGGAGCGGTGCGCGGGCCCGCAGCACGACAACCCGATCGGACTGGCCGCCGCTCCCGCGATGGCCGCGAAGCTGCCGGCCGGGGTGAGCGTGCCGTCGTACGCCTCGGACGCCAAGTGCAACACCCGGGGTCTCACCAGACTCGGCGAGCACGCCCTGCGGGGCATGATCGACCGCGGCATGATGCTGGAGCTCGACCACATGAGCGTGAAGGCCGCCGGCCGGGCGCTCGACATCCTGGAGTCCGAGGAGTACCCGGGCGTCCTGTCCACCCACAGCTGGATGGACCTCGACTGGACCGAGCGGCTCTACAAGCTCGGCGGCTTCGTCGCCCAGTACATGCACGGCGCCGAGGGCTTCATCGGCGAGGCGGGCCAGAAGGCGGAGCTCCGTCAGAAGTACGGCGTCGGGCTCGGCTACGGCACGGACATGAACGGCGTCGGCGGCTGGCCGGGCCCGGTCGGCCCGGATGCCCCGAACGCTGTGAAGTACCCCTTCCGCAGCGCGGACGGCGGTGCGGTGATCGACCGTCAGGTCACGGGCGAGCGGACCTGGGACCTCAACACCGACGGCGCCGCGCACAACGGCCTGGTCCCGGACTGGATCGAGCAGATCCGGCTCAGCGGCGGCCAGGGAGTCGTGGACGAGCTGTCCGGCGGCGCGGAGTCGTACCTCACCACGTGGAAGTCGACCGAGAAGCACGAGCCGGGCATCAACCTCGCGACGGGTGCCGCGAGTTCGGCGAGCTCCTCGGAGTGGAACCCGTTCACGAGCTACGCGCCGGGCCGTGCCGTCGACGGCGACACGGGCACCCGCTGGGCCAGCGACTGGTCGGACGGCCAGTGGCTCCAGATGGACCTCGGCGCCGTGCACCGGGTGGGCAAGGTGACCCTCGACTGGGAACGGGCCTACGCGCGGGCGTACCGCATCGAGCTGTCGGAGAACGGCACGGACTGGAAGACGGCGTGGTCCACGGACGCGGGTGACGGCGGTTACGACACCGCGGAGTTCGCTTCGCAGTCCGCGCGGTACGTACGGATCCAGGGGGTGCGGCGCGCGACCCAGTGGGGCTACTCGCTCCACGAGGTCGCGGTGCACCGCACCTGACCTTCACCGCTGCCGCGGCTCAACTCCCGGCAGGGCCCGTCCAGTCGGCGGGCACGCGGGCGAGCCGTACCCGCTGGGGGTGGTCACCGACATCGACGGTGGCCACCTTCCGGCCGGTGGCGAAGTCGATCGCCGTCACGCGGTCGGCGCCGCTCTCGGAGACGACGCAGGACCGTCCGTCGCCGCTGACGGTCGCCCAGTAGGGCTTGGACACCTCGACCAGCGGGCCCTGCCGGAGGCTCTCGCGGTCGACGACGGTGGCGTAGTCGTCCATCGTGCCGGCGACGCAGAGCTTGCTGCCGTCGGGGCTGATCGACAGGCCGTGGTGGCGCGAGTCGTTGACCCAGGTCGTCCGGTCGGGATCGGTCGACGGGTTGCCGGGGAGGTACTTGGCCCGGGTGATCCGGTCGGTGGCGAGGTCGTACTCGAGGAACCCGCTGAGGAACGAGACCTGGAAGTACATCTTCTTCTCGTCCGGGGTGAAGACGAGCGGCCGCACGGCGTCGGAGAGGTCGTCGCGCCCGAAGGCGTCGAGGCGGGAGCGCATGTCGATGACCCGTACGGTCTCGAAGGTGTCGGCGTCGACGACGGTGATGCGGCGGTCGCCCTTGGTCCAGTCGAGCCAGGGCGCGTCGAGGGCGGTGGTGACCTCGCCGATCGACATGTTCCACAGGCGGCCGTCGGAGGTGAAGACGTTCTCGTGGGGCTTGTCGCCGGTCTTGAAGGAGCCGAGTTGACGGCCGGTGGCGATGTCGAGGACGTGCACCGTGTTCGCCGTGGAGGCGGAGACGGCGACGCGGGTGCCGTCGGGCGAGACGGCCATGTGGTCGGCGCGGTAGCCGGCCACGGGAAAGCGCCAGTTGATCCGTCCGGTGCGCAGGTCGAGGGAGACGACGTCCGCGAAGCTGGGGCGCGAGACGACCATGGCGGAGCCGTCGGGGGTCGCGTACATGTCGTCGACGAACTGGTCGTGCCCCTCCCCCGGCCCGCTGCGGACGCCGAGGAAGAAGGCGAGCTTGACGGGGTTCAGGTAGATCTCCCGGAGCCGCTCCTCCCGGTCGGGGACGACGTTCAGACGTCCGAGGCGGCGGAAGTCGCCCCGGGACTCGATGACGTCGGCCGTTCCGTCCCAGTTGTTGCCGACGAACATCACCTCGCGCAGCGCGGCGGAGGCGTCGTCGGACGGCGTGCCCTGGGCGGCCGTTCCGGTGGCTCCGGTCGTCGCGAGGAGGGCGAGCGCCAGTGCGAGGGCGCCGCCGAAGCGGCGTCGGCGGTGCGTGCGAGGGGAGGGCATGAGGGGGTCCTTCTTCCTTCTCGGAGCAGCGACTTACCCGAAGTAACCATGTACATGACATCTCCGGCAAGCCCCTGTCGAGCCCCCGTTCCCCACCCCCTCACACCAGGACCGCCTCCGGTGCGGGATCATGGAGTCCGGTACGCAGAAGGGACGGAACGGACGATGAGGAACCGCAGTGTCGCGGACCTGATGACGCCGGCCGCGGTCGCGGTGCAGCGGAGGACGTCATTCAAGGAGATCGCGCGGCTCCTCGACGAGTACGGCATCACCGCGGTCCCCGTCGTCGACGACGAGAACCGGCCCGTGGGCGTCGTCTCGGAGGCGGACCTGCTGCGGCGGCACACCGCGAAGGACGGCCCGAGCACGGCCGAGGCCATGATGTCGAGCCCGGTCGTGACCGCCCGCCCGTCGTGGACGGCGGTCGAGGCGGCCCGGCTGATGGAACGGCACCGCGTGAAGCGGCTGCCGGTGGTGGACTCGGAGGGCCGCCTCATCGGCGTGCTGAGCCGCAGCGACCTCCTCCAGCTGTTCCTGCGGCGGGACCGGTCGATCCAGGAGGAGATCCGGGAGGACGTCGTCGTCCGCATCCTGCGCCTCTCCCCCGCCGCCGTGCACATCGACGTCGACGAGGGCGTGGTGACGCTCAGCGGCACTCTGGACAGCGCGGACACCGCGCCGATCCTCGTCCGGCTGTGCGAGACCGTGGACGGAGTCGTCGAGGTCGTGGACCGGCTGGCGTACGGGGACGGGGACGCGGACGAGAGCGGCGGCGGCTCGTAAGGGACCCGCCGGCGACGGCAGCGGCCCGTAAGGGACCCGCACGGGAGCCCGGCACGGCGGTGCGGTGCCGTGCGGCCGGGCCCCGCGGGGCGGGTGGCGGCTCCGTCAGGCGTTCACTCGATCAGGCGATCGGCGTTCAGCGGTCGGCGTTCGGTCGATGTCGATCAGGAGACCGCCTCCGGCCAGCCGTATCCGGGGCCGGTGTGCTGGGGTACGGTCCCCGCGCCCACCGCCTCCATCTCCCGGTTGGCCTCCCGCATGAGCTTGCCGGCCAGGTCCTTCATCGCCCGGCTCGCGGCGAGTTCGTCGCCGATCGCCGGGACGTCCACGTCCGACGGGTTGCAGCGGGCGGTGCCGTGGCCGGTGATCGTCGAGGTGCCGGTGCTCAGCCGTGCCTCGGCGTCCGTCCTGCCGGCTTCCTCGACCAGTTCCAGGCCGACCGTCCACTCCAGGGTGCGTGTCATGGTCTGCCTCCTCGCGCATGGCTACTACCAGCATCCACCGGCCCGGGCCTCAGGGCGCGCGGAAGAGGCGGGGGAAGCGGGGTGCGAGCCAGGGCTTGCGGCCCCAGCCGAGCGCCTTGCCCCGGGCGATCACGGGCCACGGGTCGATCCTGCCCAGGGCGAGGAGGAGGAAGGCGACCGGTTCCGTGAGGACCGTGCAGTCCGGGCGGGCCGGCGGTTCCCGGTCGACCCGGACGTCGCCGCCCGTGATCGTGACGCCGAACGCCGGGCCGCCCCGGAGCCGTACCGCGAAGCGCGCGGTCAGACCGGCGACGGCGACCGGGTCGGCCACCTTCGGCATCGCGGCGAGCATGAAGGGGAGGGTCAGGACGACCCGGCGGGCGTCGAGCATGTGGGGGCGGCCAAGGGCGAGCGCCAGGTCGTAGCCGTGGCCGAGCATGTGGGTCAGCAGGTACGAGCCGAGGACGGCCGGGGTCATCGTGCCGAGCGGAGTGGTGAGCGCCTCCGCCGGGTCGCGCCGTTCGACGGCGACGAGGAAGGCCTCGGCCTGCGCCGCGATCATCTCGGCGAGCGGGGCGGGGTCGCGCTCCGCGAACGAGGCGAGGGCGCGCTCGTTGGCCTCGGCGAGGCTCCCGGGGGTGCCGTCACCGTAGGGGCGCTCATGCCCGTCGGCGATCTCGGCCATGAGGGCGTTCGCCTGGGCCAGGTGCGCGGCGGCCTCGCCGACCGTCCAGATGGACCGGGGAACGGGCAGGCCGCCGTGGGGCCCGGCGTCCCCGCCCTGCGGCGCGCGCAGGACCTCCGCGATGTCGTCGGCGGTCGCCCGTATCGCCTCGGCGAGCTCCCCGGGAAGCACTCCGCTCGTTCGCTGCACTCTCTCCACCCCTCCCCGGATGCCGCGCTCCACTGGACGGAGCATCGGCCGGTGAGGGACCGTACCAGGGGTAAGGGCATGCGGTGGAGATCCTTCCGCGAACCCACGTTGCATGACCATGCAGGATCATGCATACTCTTCCTATGTCTAAGGTCCTCACCTCCCTTCCCGCCGGCGAGCGCGTCGGCATCGCCTTCTCGGGCGGCCTCGACACCTCGGTCGCGGTCGCGTGGATGCGCGACAAGGGCGCCGTCCCGTGCACCTACACCGCTGACATCGGCCAGTACGACGAGCCCGACATCGCCTCGGTGCCCGGCCGTGCGAAGGCGTACGGCGCCGAGATCGCCCGCCTGGTCGACTGCCGCGCCGCGCTGGTCGAGGAAGGCCTGGCCGCGCTCACCTGCGGCGCGTTCCACATCCGCTCGGGCGGCCGTGCCTACTTCAACACCACGCCGCTCGGCCGCGCCGTCACCGGCACCCTGCTGGTCCGGGCCATGCTCGAGGACGACGTCCAGATCTGGGGCGACGGCTCGACGTTCAAGGGCAACGACATCGAGCGGTTCTACCGGTACGGCCTGCTGGCCAACCCGCACCTGCGGATCTACAAGCCGTGGCTCGACGCGGACTTCGTGACCGAGCTCGGCGGCCGCAAGGAGATGTCGGAGTGGCTCGTCGCCCACGACCTCCCCTACCGGGACAGCACGGAGAAGGCGTACTCCACCGACGCCAACATCTGGGGCGCCACGCACGAGGCGAAGACCCTGGAGCACCTGAACACCGGCGTGGAGACGGTGGAGCCCATCATGGGCGTCCGATTCTGGGACCCCTCGGTCGAGATCGCCACCGAGGACGTCACGATCGGCTTCGACCAGGGCCGCCCCGTGACCATCAACGGCAAGGAGTTCTCCTCCGCCGTCGACCTGGTGATGGAGGCCAACGCCATCGGCGGCCGCCACGGCATGGGCATGTCGGACCAGATCGAGAACCGGATCATCGAGGCCAAGAGCCGCGGCATCTACGAGGCGCCCGGCATGGCCCTGCTGCACGCGGCCTACGAGCGGCTCGTCAACGCGATCCACAACGAGGACACCCTCGCCCAGTACCACAACGAGGGACGGCGTCTCGGCCGGCTCATGTACGAGGGCCGGTGGCTGGACCCGCAGGCCCTGATGGTCCGCGAGTCGCTCCAGCGCTGGGTCGGCGCGGCCGTCACCGGCGAGGTGACGCTGCGGCTGCGGCGCGGCGAGGACTACTCGATCCTCGACACGACGGGCCCGGCCTTCAGCTACCACCCGGACAAGCTCTCCATGGAGCGCACCGAGGACTCGGCGTTCGGCCCGGTGGACCGGATCGGCCAGCTCACCATGCGCAACCTCGACATCGCCGACTCGCGCGCCAAGCTGGAGCAGTACGCCGTCCTCGGCCTCATCGGCACCGGCAGCCCCGCCATCGGTGCCGCCCAGGCGGCCGCGACCGGTCTGATCGGCACCCTGACGGAGCTGCCGGAGGGCGGCGCCGAGGCGATCGCCTCCCGCGGCGAGGTCTCCGGCGACGACGAGATGCTGGACCGCGCCGCGATGGAGATGGGCACGGACTGACCGTCCGCCTCTTCGGGCACGGGAAAGGCCGGCTCGGCGCGCGAAGCGCCGGGCCGGCCTTTCGGCGTTCATGACCCGGTCTCGAACCTCACCCCGAGCCCCGGGCGGCCCGTCTCAGGCCCCGTCTCAGGCCCCGACTCAGGCCCCGGCGGGCGCCTCGTCCACGACCAGGACGATCTTGCCCGTGGTGCGGTCGGTCTCGCCGAGGGCGTGGGCCTTGGCTGCGTCGGCGAGCGGGAAGACGGCCTCGACGTGGGCGCGCAGGGCGCCGGACGCGACGAGTTCGGCGACGGCGTTCATGCCGGCGTGGTCGGCCTCCACGAGGAGGGTCTCCACGCGCACGCCCCGGGCCGCGGCCTTCGCCGGCTCGTCCGGGTCGGCGCCCGGGAGGAGGGAGACGAGGACGCCGCCGGGGCGCAGGACGCCGAGGGAGCGGGTACGGGTGTCGCCGGAGAGCGGGTCGAGGACCATGTCGACGTCCGCGACGACCTCGGCGAAGTCGACCGAGCGGTAGTCGATCACCTCGTCCGCGCCGAGGGAGCGGACGAAGTCGTGCTTGCCGGCGCTCGCGGTGCCGATGACGTACGCGCCGCGGGCCTTGGCGATCTGGACGGCGAGGTGGCCGACCCCGCCGGCGGCCGCGTGGACGAGGACCCGCTGTCCGGGGCCGACCTGGGCGGTGTCGACGATCGCCTGGTACGCGGTGAGGGCGGCGAGCGGCAGGGCTCCGGCCTGGACGTGGTCGACGTCGGCCGGCTTGTGCGCGAAGGCGCGGGCGGGGCCCGTCACGTACTCGGCGTGCGAGCCGACGCCGTACGGGTAGGGCAGCATCCCGAAGACCTCGTCGCCCGGCTTGAACACGGTCACGCCGTAGCCGACCGCCTCCACGACGCCGGAGACGTCCCAGCCGAGGACGAGCGGCAGACGGTCGAGGAACAGCCCGGAGGAGCGGTGCTTCCAGTCGGTCGGGTTGACGCCGGCCGCGCGGACGGCGACGAGGATCTGGTTCAGGCCCGGCTCGGGGCGCGGGACCACGGCCTCCTGGAGCACGTCGGGGGTGCCGTGGACGTCCTGGCTGATGGCGCGCATGGTGCGGTGATTGGTCATGTGCACCAGCCTCGCCGCCGGCCCGGCGGCGTACCATGGCATGATTGCCATCTTTCGACAGGATTCTGCCATGACCGTCAGGGGAAACCGCCACCGCGTCGTCGTCCTCGCCCTGGAGGGGGTGTACCCCTTCGAGCTGGGGATCCCGAACCGCGTGTTCGGTGCCGTGCCCGAGTTCTACGAGGTCGTGACCTGCTCGGTGGACGGCCCGACCGTCCGTACCAACTCCGACTTCTCGGTGACCGTCGCGCACGGCCCGGAGGTGCTGCGCACGGCCGACACGGTGGTGCTGCCGCCCTTCGACCTGTCGCTCCTCACCCGCGAGCCGCCGCCGGCGGTCGCCGAGGCGCTCGCGTCCATCCCGCCGGGGGTCCGGCTGGTGTCCATCTGCACGGGCGCGTTCGTGCTGGCCGCGGCCGGGATGCTCGACGGGCGGCCCGCCACGACCCACTGGGCGCTCGTGGAGACCTTCCGCTCGTGGTTCCCGGGGGTGGAGCTCGACCCGGACGTCCTCTTCGTCGACGACGGGTCCGTCCTGACCTCGGCGGGCGCGGCCTCGGGGGTGGACGTCTGCCTCCATCTCGTACGGAAGGACCACGGCGCCGCCGTCGCCAACCGGGTGGCGCGGATGTGCGTCGCACCGCCGTGGCGGGACGGCGGGCAGGCGCAGTACATCGAGCAGCCGGTGCCCGCGGCGACGGCGAACGACACCTCGGCGACCCGGCAGTGGGCACTGGAGCGGCTGCACGAGCCGATCGCCCTCGGCGACCTCGCCGGGCACGCCCGGATGAGCCTGCGCACCTTCGCCCGGCGGTTCGACGAGGAGGTCGGGATGAGCCCGGGCCGGTGGCTGATCCAGCAGCGGGTGACCCGTGCCCGGCAGCTCCTGGAGACCACCGACCTGGCCGTGGACGACATCGCCGGGCAGGTCGGCTTCGCCACCGGCACCTCGCTGCGCCAGCACCTGCACGCCGCCATCGGCGTCACCCCGCTCGCGTACCGGCGCACATTCCGGGGCGAGACGAGGACGACCCCGGAGGCGGCGACCGTCTGAGCCGCCGCCGGGACCGCCTTCGTTTCGCCGCTCAGCCGCCGGACGCCTCGCGGGCGATCCGGTCGAACTGCGCGCCCATCGCCTCGGAGAGCGCCCGGGCCGCCGACAGCGGGCGGACCATGACGGTCAGGTCGTCAATCTTCCCGTCCTCGTCGACGTGCAGGAAGTCGCAGCCCTGGATCTGCTTCCCGCCGACCGTCGCGGTGAAGACGAGGGCGTGGTCGCGACCCTCGGGGTTCGCGATCTCGCGGACGTACGTGAAGTCCTCGAAGACGCGCAGCACGCCGCGCAGGATCGCCGCGGTCATCGCGCGGCCGGCGTACGGGGCGAAGGCCACCGGGCTGGTGAAGACGACGTTCTCGGCGAGCAGCGCTTCCAGGGCGTCCGGGTCCCGGTCCTCGACGGCCTTGCGGAACGGGTGCATGCACCCTCCTCGAATACTCAAAGAATTGAATAGGTGATTCGGAGGTTATGCCTGGCGGATCAACCTGTCCAGCGATACCTGGCCTCATCCCGCGCGACACAGCGGCACAGCGGTACAGCGGCACACAGGAGGGGGCGAGGACTGCCGGAGTCCGGCACTGTGCGGACGTCCGTCCCTCTGGGACCATCCCTCGCAACGGCGCGGCGCCGCTCACGCCGAGGATCCGTCCGGGGGAGGAAGCGTGATCGCGCCACCGCACCACGACGCGGGAGAACGACGGGACGGCGGCCACATGGTGGTCTGCGGCGACGACGGACTCGCGCACCGGCTCGCCGCCGAGCTGCGGGACGTCTACCGCCGGCAGGTCGTCCTCGTCGCGCCCGGCGGCCCGCCCGGGGAACCGGACGGCGAGCAGGCCGCCGTACCGTCCCGTGCGGCACGGCTTCTGCGCCGCGCCGCCAGACCCGTACCGGACGGCCCGACCGGCAGCGCGCCCGCTCCTCCGCAGGACGTCGTGTCACCGGCACCCACCGAGGCGGCGCTCCTGCGGGCCGGTGTGAACCGGGCCGCAGCCCTCGCCCTGCTGTACGAGGACGACGAGACGAACCTGCGCGCCGCCATCGCCGCCCGACGGCTCAGCCCGGGGCTGCGGCTCGTGGTCCGCATGTACGACCGGAAACTGGGCCAGCACCTGGAGGAGTTGCTCGACCAGGCCGCCCTCGTGCACTCCCCCGGCATCGACCGCAGCGTCCTCGACGCCTCCACTACCGTCCTGTCCGACGCGGACACGGCGGCCCCCGCGCTCGCCGCCACCGCCGTCGCCGGGACGAGCAAGGTCGTCCAGGCCGACGGCGTCCTCCTGCGCGCCGCCGAGCACACCCCGCCCGGACGCGGCGAGGTCCCGGATCCGGGCCTGTGCACCCTGGCGCTGCTGTCGTCCACGACCACCGATCCGGCGGGCACCGAGGGCTCGGAGGCCAGTGGCCCCCAGGGCCCCCTCCTCCTGCCCGACGACCGGGCGGTGGCGGTCTCGGCCGGGCGCGGGAGCGTCGTTCTGGAGGCCGTACGGTACGCCGGGCCCGCCCGGTCCTCACGGCGCCCGGCCCGTCGGGGTGCTCCGCTGCGCGAGCTCTTCTCCCGCCGGCTGCGGTGGGCGCTCGCCGGCATCGCCGCCTCCGTGCTCGGCCTGACGCTCACCACCACGCTGCTCACGGACGCCGACCCCGTGCACGCCGCGTACATCACGCTGCTCGACCTGTTCTCGATCAACGACCCCGCGATCGACGCGACGACCACCCATCAGATCCTCCAACTCCTGTCCGGGCTCGTCGGCCTCGCGCTGCTGCCCCTCCTGGTCGCCGGAGCCCTGGAGGCGCTCGGCACCTTCCGCGCCACGGGCGCGCTGCGCCGTCCGCCCCGCGGCCTGTCCGGCCACGTCGTCCTCCTGGGACTCGGCAAGATCGGCACCCGCGTCCTGGCCCGGCTGCGGGAACTCGACATCCCCGTCGTCTGCGTCGAGGAGGACCCCGAGGCCCGCGGCATCCCCCTGGCCCGCGGCCTGGGCATCCCCGTCATCCTGGGCGACGTCACCGAGGACGGCGTCCTGGAGGCCGCCAAGGTCCACCGGGCGCACGCCCTGCTAGCCCTCACCAGCTCCGACACCACCAACCTGGAGGCCACGCTCTACGCCCGCACGGTCAAGCCCGACCTGCGCGTCGCCCTGCGCCTGTACGACGACGACTTCGCCACCGCCGTGTACCGCACGCTGCGCGCGGCGCACCCCGAGGCCCTCACGCGCAGCCGCAGCGTCACCCACCTCGCCGCACCCGCCTTCGCCGGAGCGATGATGGGCCGCCAGATTCTGGGCGCGATCCCTGTCGAGCGCCGGGTCCTGGTGTTCGCCGCCCTCCCCGTCGCGGGGCTCCCCCAGCTCGAAGGCCGCACCGTGACCGAGGCCTTCCGCCCCGGCGGGTGGCGCGTCCTCGCACTCGACACCGCCGCCCCGGGCACCCGCCGCCCCGACCTCGCCGCCGCCCGCCACGCGGGCGAACAGCCCCAACTCCTGTGGGACCTCCACCCCGGCTACGTCCTGCGCCCCGAGGACCGCGTCGTCATCGCCGCCACCCGCCTCGGCCTCGCGGAACTGCTGGGCAGACACCGGCCGCGTACCGACGCCGACGCGTGATCCGGGAGCGTCCACCTGCCCGGACCCCGGCATTGCGACCGTCCTTCGGCGCGTTCGTCGCCGCAACCCCTTGGAAAGCGCCCCGGTGCGTTCCCCGAAAACGAACCCGGACCGCCACCTTGTCACCGGCGCCGAACATGTCCTCGACATCGATCCGAAGGTCGGGAAATCCGTCAGCATGGCCTGCGCCTCCAGCAGATGCCCCCGGGCGAAGGGCGACGACTGCGCAGGGCAGTCGCAGTCGCGGTCGTACCCGCGCAGCCTCACATCCGGGATCTCAGGACGTCGACCTCACAACCCGGCGCGAACGGGTCGAAGCCGTGCTCGATCAGCCAGCGAACCGCTAGCAGGCTTCGCAACGACCACCACGCGTGGATCACGTCGAGGTCGATGTCGGCGCCATAGCCGGCGAGGACGTCGTCGAGATGCTCCTCGTGTCCGAGCGTGAAGGTGGCGAGGTCGTACAGAGCATCACCCTGGCCCGCCTCGGACCAGTCGATGATGCCCGTCACCTCGTCGCCGTCGACGAAGACGTGCGCGATCTGCAGGTCGCCGTGCGTGAACGCCGGAGTCCACGGCCGGAGCGCGGCCTCGGCGACCCGGCGGTTACGGGTGACCAGGTCAGAAGGCAGGATGCCCTTCGTCACGAGCAACTCGCACTCGTCGTCGAGTTCCGCCGCGAGCGCGGCGATGCTCCGGCCCGCCCGGCCCGGCCGGGGCGGCAGCGGCGCGTCGTGCAGCTTCCGGACGGCGGCGCCCGCCGCGGTCCACGCCGCCGACGACCCGGTCGACGGCCCGCCGAGGCGCCCGAGCGTCGTCCCCGGGAGCGCGGCGATCGCGAGCACGGACGGCTTGCGCCACAGGATCTCCGGGGTCGGGACCGGCGCGAGGGACATCGCCTCGACCTCGACGTCGATACGCGCCTGATCGGCGTCCACCTTCAGGAACACGTCGCCTACGTGCAGGGTCACGCGCTCGGAATGGGCGACGACGACTTTGACCTCATCCATGGGCGACCAGTATCCCGGAGATGATCGCCGACGTCGCCGGATATATCGCATGCGACTACGCGGCTGACCGCCACCCTCCACCCTCGTGCGCGACACTCACCCTTGACCAGGTCAAGCCCACTACTTTCATGAGGAGTCCAGTGGCGGTCGCGGGCAGGGGCGGCGCGGGCTACGTCACCCATACGGCAGCTGGGGCCGAGGATGACGCGCTTGAGCGTCCGCCGGCGTTCATCGAGTTCGGCAGCGATCACCGGAGTCACCAGGGGGAGCTCACCACATGACCAGCACCACGGAGGCCCTTGGCGGGTCGGCTTCAGTCGACCGTGCAGCACCAAGCGTCACACGCCCGTTCTACGTGTACGCCGTGCTCGCCAACTCGCTGTTTCAGCGTGGCGTATTCGTCCTCTTCCTCTATCAGCGAGGCTTCTCCGTCGGGCAGGTGGCCCTGCTTCAGACACTGCTCTACCTGGTCAGCGGACTTGCGGAGTTGCCGACGGGAGTCATCGCCGACCGAATCGGCAGGCGCGCCAGTATCGTGATCGGCCAGGTGCTGATAGCCGGATGCCTGCTCGGTCAGGTGACGTCCTCCAACTACTGGGTGTTCCTGGCGCTGTTCATCGGGCAGGGCGTGGGCATGGCGTGTGTGTCCGGTTCGGACACCGCCCTGCTGTACGACCTGCTCGTGCGTCGTGGCGCAACGACCGACTACGTCAAGATCAAGTCCCGGTTCACCATGCTCGGGACGGTCACCTCGGGAGCCGCCATCGTCCTCGGCGGCCAACTGCAGCGGATTTCCTGGGGAGTCGTGTACGCCGGTTCGGCGGCGTGCCTCGTCCTGGCCGTGGTGGTGCTGATGTCACGGGTGCCCGAGATCCGCGGCGCGGACGCGGTGGACGAGCAGGAGGGAACCGAGGAGGGGCACGGCGACGCCACGGCATGGCGGGCGATGCTTCGGGTCGCCACGCCGGCGCTCGTGACGCTCGTCGTGGTGTCCGGACTGATGCACGCGACACTGACGCCGTACATCATTCTTACGCAGAAGACCCTCTCGGATCAGGGAGCGGGCACCGCATGGGTCAGCGTGGTCATATCCGCGGGATTCTTCGTCGGCGGACTCACTCCCTTGCTGTCGGACCGCGCGAACCGGCGCATCGGGTATCGGATCGTCGTCCCGGTGTCTCTCCTGACGCTGGCTGCGGCACTCGCCCTGAGCGGCCTCGGAGTTGTCTGGGTCACCATCGCCGCGTTTCTTGCTCTGGTCGGAATTCCCGAGATCACCGCCGTGCTCGTGGACAACGTGTTCAACGAGGCAGTGCCGTCGCGCCACCGGGCGAGCCTGCTGTCGATGATCGCGTTCGTGGAGTCGGCGCTCATCGGCACCGGCTATCTCGTCCTCGGCGCGCTCATGGACGGGTTGGGCTCCGGTACGGGCATGGCCGCCTACGCCGCAGTCCCCGTGCTGGCATGCATCCTCTGGCTCCCGGTGCTCTTCCGAGGGGCACGGGTGGCCACCGAGATCGAGAAGCCCGCCGACCGAAAGGCATCCTGAGGCAGGCCATCTCGCGCAACGTACCGCCCGACGGCAGCGGCGCACGCTGCTCGTTGGCATGTCGCGCCCGACTTCGCGCGGGTCGTCACCGGACGATCACGTGTCCTCGGGTGGATGGCAGTCCTGGTGGGTCCCGGCCTGTGCGGCATCCGAGTGGGACGGGTGGGACGGATTCCAGAGCCGGTCGGCTTCACCGCGGGCGACATGGTCCTCGTAGATGCGCACCTTGTGCCGCATCACATCGAGGGTGTCCTGCAGCTCGCGGATCTGCGCCTCCACGTGGTTCTCATGGTGGCGCAGTAGCCGAAGGCGCTCGTGTTCGTTGCCCGGGCCCTGTCGGGCCAGCTCGATGTACTGCCGGATCATCGCCAGGGACATGCCGGAGGAGCGTAGCTTCGTGCAGATCGCCAGCCACTCCAGGTCTTCTTCGTGGTAGATCCGGCGGCCGTTGGACAGGCGGCGCACCGGGTTGGCGAACAGGCCCTCCCGCTCGTAGAACCGCAGCGCGTGCACGCTCAACCCACTGCGTCGTGCCACCTCACCGATGCTCAGGTCCATGAGCGCCCCTCCCCCGCATGACTGTTGATCTAGACACGACTCTAGGTTCTAGCGTCGGGGCGTAGGCCAATCGGGCCATCGGAACAGGGGGAAAGCATGAGCGTGTGGTTTGTCACCGGGGCATCGCGTGGGCTCGGCGCGGAGATCACCCGGGAGGCGCTGGACCGCGGGCACTGCGTGATCGCCACGGCCAGGGACGCGTCAGCGGTGCTCCGGGCGTACCCGCAAGCGCCGGACGGGCTGCTGGCGGTGAACGCGGACGTGACCGAACCGGAGCAGCTGACGGCTGCGGTGGAGGCCGGCCTGGCGAAGTTCGGCCGGATCGACGTCGTGGCCAACAACGCCGGATACGGACTCGTCGGCGCGATCGAGGAGATCTCCGACAAGGCCGCCCGGGCACTGTTCGACGTCAACGTCTTCGGCGTGCTCGACACGTTGCGGGCGACTCTCCCGACGTTGCGCGCCCAGCGTTCGGGACACGTCCTGAACATTGGATCCGTGGGCGGCTTCGTCACCGCTCCGGCGGCGGGCCTGTACGGCGCGTCGAAGTTCGCCATCGAGGGCATCTCCGAGGCGCTGCACGGAGAGCTGGCCCCGCTCGGCGTCCGCGTCACGATCGTGGAGCCCGGCGGGTTTCGCACCGACTTCCTCAGCGGGTTGAGCATGCGGGTCGAACCGGCCTCCATCGCCGACTACGCCGCCGGCGCGGGGCCGGTGCGCGAGGCGCTGGCCATGAACGACGGCCGCCAGCCGGGCGATCCGGTGAAGGCGGCGAAGGCCATCGTCGACATCACCGAGGTCGCCGAGCCGCCGCTGCGCCTGCAACTGGGCGCGGACGCGATCGAGCGCGTCGAGGCGAAGCTGGATCTGGTGCGCCGCGAACTTGACGAATGGCGCCACGTAGCCCTCTCCACCGGCGCCTGAGCGGCCACTTCTGGCCGCGCCGTCGGTACGAACGCGGGGACCTGATCAGGTGGTTGCGCCGGCGCCGACGCATGAAGACGGGGCCTCCTGGTAGCTCGGCAATGCGAGTGGGCTGAGCACAGGGAGGTTCCGTTGTCGCCGTCGTACGCCTCTCAGTCCGCGGAGTCCAACCCGGCGGTGTCGTCGAGCGATTGCCTCACTCGGTCGCACCGCGGTGGGGCGAAGTGATTTCCGTGCCGGCCGCAGCACGTCCGAGTCCGAGTCCGTGAAGAGAGATCATCTTCCGTCAACTCCCGAGCTGACGTGAAGAGCCCATTTCTCCGTTAACGGACCCAACCCACCTCGGGATCGCTACCCTTCGTGCACCGCAAGCACGTCATCAGGAGGGTCATCGTGCGTCACCGCTTCCTCGCGGCCGTCGCCATGCTCGTGACCGCCACCGCGTGCGCCGTCCCGTCCGGGCAGATCGCCGACGCGAAGCCGCCGGTCACGGACAGGGAAACGGCCGCGCAGGAGGCCCCCACGCCCGGCTCCAGTCCCAGCCCCAGCCCCGCACCGCCCGCGCCGGAGACGACACCGCCTCCGTCACCGAAGCCGATCACGCCCGAGCTCACCGCGGTCACCATCGACGACTGGCGTTACGGGTACGCCTGGCGCGGGTTCTCCAAGGACGTCAACGGTGATGGCGGCCAGTACGACAAGCCGGGCGAAGTACACGTCACGCTGACCGTGCAGATGACGGCGACGGACGACCGTCGTCCGGAGATCCCTTCTCCCAACAGCCTGTGGGTGGGGCACAATTACGGCTTCAATTTCTTCGTCAAGCCGTCGCGATTCCCCGACTGCCTGCCCCTGGAAGGCGTCGGTCTCTGTGAGCTCTCCGCCGGGTCGTTCTACAGCGGCTGCGAGGAACTCCGGAACGACGGCGACGGAACCAACTTCCCCTCGCGGGGCACGCTGATCATGAGCTGTCGCCTCGACGCCACGTTCCCCGAGACCGTCAAGGCGACCGACTTCAAGGTCGGCGTCCGCTACGACGAGTGCTGCGACACGGACACGAAGCACCGGACGTGGCTGCCGTTCCAGAACCTGCCCCAGCCCCCGCGCGCCACCGAGGAGACCGAGGAGACCGAGATGCCGGAGGAAGAGTCGGCGGAACCCGAGACCGTACGAACGCCGCCGGCCATCCGGTACTTGTGACGATTCGCAGCGAGCAGCCGGGCGCTACGGTAGCGGCCATGCGTCCCGAGACGGCTTTCACCGGCGAAGACCTCTTCCCCCACGCCCAGCCCTGGGACGTGGTGTTCGACGTCTTGCGGGTGTCTCACGGCGAGTTCTGGCTCGTCGCCGGCGACGGACCCGGCGCCGGCATCGTGAGCGCCATCCCCGAAGGCGACTCCCTGACGGGGAACGGAGAGGCGATCGGCATCCCCACGCTCGCTTCCGCGGGGCATGTCGCCGTCGCGCTGTCGGTCTGGGAGGGGCCCGCGCCGGACGGGCCCGGCAAGCTGCTGGGCACGAGCCGCATCGTGGCGCCCGACAGAGAGCTTGCTCTCGTCAACGTGGAGGGGCGGGAGCCCGGACCCGTCCTGGTGCTGCCCGACGAGGGCGAGCACCAGGTGCGGGTGTGGCGGCGCCCGGCGAGGGGCGTCGGCGGGCCCGAGTGCTACGACATTCGCGTCTGGCCGTGAAGCGCCGCGGTGCGTGGGGTCGCCTGCATCCGGAGGTCGCGGAGTTCGAGCGTGACGGCCGCGGCGAGGCGGCCTCGGTGGCCGGACACGTGCTCCAGGCGCCAGCGTGTGGCGATCGTCGCGAGGGCGAGGGTGCTCTCGATCATGCTGAACGTGTCGCCGATGCACTTCCGGGCGCCCGCGGCGAAGGGGAGGAAGGCGTGGCGGGGCGGTTGGGGGTGCGGGGAGGTCCAGCGGTCGGGGTCGAAGGTTTCGGGATCGCGGTAGAGGTCGGGCCGGTGGTGGATGAGGTAGGGGCTGTACGCGACGCTCGTCCCGGCCGGCAGCCGGTACCCGCCGAGCTCCGTGTCGGCGGTGACCACGCGGGTGAAGAACCAGCCCGGCGGGCGTAGCCGGAGGGTCTCGGTGACGATGCGCTCCGTCAGTTCGAGACGCGGCAGGTCGGCGTACGTGGGCGGCGCACCGCCCAGGACGGTGTCGAGCTCGTCGTGCAGCCGCCGCTCGACTTCGGGGTGTCGGGCCAGCAGGTCCAGTACCGAGGACAGCGTGGCGGCGGTGCTCTCGATGCCGGCCAGCACGAAGGAGACGATCGTGTCGCTGATCTCGGCGCTGGTCATGCCGGGGCGGTCGTCCTCGGGGTCGTGCGCCGCCACCAGGGCCGAGAGCAGGTCACCGTAGTCGGCGCCGTCGGCGCGGCGCTCGGCGATGACGCGCTCGACGGTGCCGTGCAGGCGGGCGCGGGCGGCGACGTGGGCGCGGTTGCCGGGGGTGGGCAGTCGGTCCAGCGGGGGGATCAGGAACATCCGCTGGTAGAGGCTCTTGACCACGGTGGTGACGTCGTCGACGAGCTGTCCGTGGGCGGTCGCGGGCAGGGCGTCGGAGAACAGGGTGGCGGTGATGATCCTGGTGCTGGCCATCATCATCTCGGCGGGTACGTCGAGTACTTGGCCGGGGCTCCAGGAATCGGCCGCCTCCTGGACGCAGGTGGTCATCGCCTGCGCGTAGTCCGGAAGCCGGGCCTGGTGGAAGGCGGGCTGGGACAGCCGCCGCAGCCGGCGGTGGGCCTGATGCGGACAGGAGACCACGCCGTTGCCGATCACTTCGCGCAGGCGGTCGTAGAGCGGGCCGCCCTTGTCGAAGACGCGGTCGTCCAGCAGCGCCTGCCGGGTCAGTTCCGGGTCGCAGATCACGATCATGGCGAGGGGGCCGAGCCGGATGCGTACCAACTCCCCTGCGGCGGGCAGCGAGTTCAAGAACGCCAGCGGATCCCGCAGCAGTGGCACGACGTGCCCGAGCAGGGGCAGCGCTCGGGGAGCGGTGGGGATCGAGCGGTGGTCCTTCATGACGCGCTACGGCTCCTCTTGATCGGTCCGACGGTCGGGAAATCCAACCGAGTCGTACCTAGCGCACCTTTGCCGGATGGCAAGCGTCCGGAGCGGAGAGCGGCAGGTCAGCGGGCGTCACCCTGATCGTCGGCAGGTTGACGCCCGCTTCCTTGAGGTCACCTCGTGGTGTCGGCCAGGCAGGAGAGGAGCAACTCCTTGACCTCGGTGGCGCGATAGCGCTCGCGCGCGGGTTCGGGTGCGGAGCAGAGCAGTACGGGCGCGTCGGCGGGGTCGTCGGGGAGGCGGCCGTGGCTGCCGCGCACGCAGGACGGGTCCGTCGGGACGACGGACATGGTGCCGCGGATGCCGAGCTTCAGCTTGGCCAGGGAGACCGCGGCCCGCGCCATCACCAGAGGGTCGGCGGGGTCGAAGAACAGCTCGGCGGGGTCGTAGCCGGGCTTGCGGTGGATCTCCACGCCCCGGGCGAAGTCGGGGGCGTGGGCGTCGTCCAGCCAGTAGTAGTACGTGAACCAGCTGTCGGCCGCGGCGACGGCGACCAGCTCGCCGGAGCGGGCGTGGTCGAGGCCGTGCTTGGCCTGGGCCTCTCGGTCCAGGACCTCCTCGACGCCGTCGAGCTCCCGGAGCACCTCCCGGACGCGCGGCACGTCCCCCGGGTCGGCCACGTAGACGTGGGCGATCTGGTGGTCGGCGACGGCGAAGGCGCGCGAAGTCCACGGGTCCAGGTACTCCATGCCCTGCTGGCGGTGGACGTTCAGGAGGCCGGCCCGGCGCAGGGCGCGGTTGATGTCGACGGGGCGGCTGACCTGGGTGATGCCGTACTCGGAGAGCGCGACGATCGTGGCTCCCCGGGCGAGCGTCTCGGTGAGCAGGGGGGCCAGGGCCGCGTCGAGCTCCCGGGCGGCCTCGCGGGCCCGGGGCGACTCGGGGCCGTACCGCTGGAGGTCGTAGTCGAGGTGCGGTACGTAGACGAGGGTCAGGTCCGGGTCGTGCCGGTCGAGGACGCGGCGGGCGGCGTCGATGATCCAGCGCGAGGACGCGAGGCCCGCCTTGGGTCCCCAGTAGTGGAAGAGGGGGAAGGTGCCCAGTTCCGCGGTGAGTTCGTCGCGCAGTTCGGGCGGGCGGGTGTAGCAGTCGGGGGACTTGCGGCCGTCGTAGTGGTAGACGGGGCGGGGGGTGACGGTGATGTCGACGTCGGCGCCCATCGCGTACCACCAGCAGATGTTCGCCACGGTGAGGCCGGGGTGGGTGCGGCGCGCGGTCTGCCAGACCTTCTCGCCGCCGACGAGCCGGTTGTGCTGGCGCCAGAAGGCCACTTCGCCCATGTCGCGGTCGTACCAGCCGTTGCCGACGATGCCGTGCCCGGTGGGCGGTTCTCCGGTCAGGAAGGTCGACTGGACCGAGCAGGTGACCGCGGGGAGGACCGTGTCCAGCCGTGCGGTGAAGCCGGTGTCGGCGACGGCGCGGAGGCGGGGCATGTGGGCGAGGGTGCGCGGGGTGAGCCCGACGACATCGAGGACGACGACACTCATGACGAGCTCCTGATCGGGTGCGGGGTCGGGGCCGGGGACGAGGCCTCTGTGGTCGGTTCGGTGAGGCCCAGTGCGAGGAGTTCCCTTCTCGTCCAGTCGAGTTCGGCGGCGATGCCCGCCGCCAGCTCCTTCTCGTCGCGCGGCGGCTCGGGCAGCACGGACCAGGTGTACGTCTCCACTTCGAGGTGCGTGGTACGCGGCCGGTCGGGCGTGAGCAGGGCGGCCAGGGTCTCCCGGAGCACCGGCCGGGTGCTGGTCAGCGGAGGCGCGGGATCGGCGTGCACGGGGATGTGGAAGTGGGAGCGCCACGGCGCGTCCCTGTTCAGGGCCTCCGCACCGCTCAGGGCCGCCTCCGCACCGCTCAGATCCCCCGCGCCGCCCAGCGCCTCGGGCAGGTCGTCGACGCCTGGGGCCGGGGTGCCCGCCCTGCGGGTCTGGTGGAGGAACCGGGGCTCGTCGAAGGCGCCGAGGGCCCGGCGTACCTCGGGGTCGGCGGGTGTCTCCGCGTGCAGGGCGCAGGAGACCTGCGCCTTGACCACCTCGATGCCTGCCCGCGCGAGCCGCGCCAGGGCCTGACGGGGGTCCTCGAAGGCGACGGCGAGGTGGCAGACGTCCAGGCAGAGGCCGAAGTGGCCCTGGTCCATGCCCTGGAGGTGGCGGACGGCCTGTGCGGTCGTCTCGACGACGCACCCCGGTTCCGGTTCGAAGGCGATCCTGATCGTGCGGCCCGTCCTGTGGCGGAGCTCGGCGAGCTCGCGGCCGAGTGCGTCCACGTGCCGTCGGGCCCGGTCCTGGTGTTCCCCGGTCCAGCCGGTGCGCCAGCCGAACGGGAGCGTGGAGACGCTGCCGGTGGTGACGTCGTCGGGCAGCAGCAGGGCGAGGACCCGCGCGAGGTTCGCCGTGTGCTCCGGGCGGGCCCGCTCCGACCAGTCGGGACGGTAGACGGCGTGTTTGACCACCGGCTGGTGGAAGCCCTCGTACGGGAAGCCGTTGAGGGTGACGACCTCCAGGCCGCGCCGGGTGAGTTCGGCGCGCAGCCGGAGGGTCGCGTCCGGGTCGGCCGCCAGGCCGGCGGCGACGCGGTGGGCGAGCCAGAGGCCGATGCCGAGCCGGTCCGCGCCCAGGTGGTCCCGTACGGCGACGGCGTAGGTGTCGAGCTGGGCCAGGATCCCGTGCAGGTCCTCGGCCGGGTGCACGTTGGTGCAGTAGGCGAGGTGGACGAGGTCGCCGCCGCGGTGGCGCAGGCGCATCAGCTTCCGCCCCTGCGGACGGAGTTGCCGGCGAAGTCCGTGGCGTCGGACGGGCGGGCCGCCTCGTCGTCGGCTTCGAGGTCGAAGCGACCGCTCTGGGCGTAGAAGGCCACCGGGTTGTGCCAGAGGACCTGTTCGACGTCCTCGTCGGTGAAGCCTGCCGAGCGCATCGCGAAGGCGGTGGCCGCCGTGCGCAGCGGGTCGCTGTGGCCCCAGTCGGCGGCCGAGTTGACGAGCATCCGGGAGGTTCCGTACTCCTGGAGGATGCGGACCATCCGGTCGGGGTCCATCTTGGTGTCGGGGTAGATCGAGAAGCCCATCCAGCAGCCGGAGTCGGCGACGAGCGGCACGGTCACCTCGTTGAGATGGTCGATCAGGACCCTGCCGGGGGCGATGCCGGAGGCCCGTACGAGCTCCAGCGTGCGGGAGGTGCCGACGGCCTTGTCGCGGTGCGGGGTGTGGACGAGGGCCGGGAGGCCGTGGGTGTCGGCGAGGGCGAGCTGGACGGTGAAGGCGTGCTCCTCGGCGTCGGTCATCGAGTCGAAGCCGATCTCGCCGACGGCGACGACGTTGTCCTTGAGCAGGTAGCGGGGCAGGTCGTCGAGGATCGGTACGCAGCGGGGGTCGTTGGCCTCCTTGGGGTTGAGGGCCAGCGCGCAGAAGTGCCGGATGCCGTACTGGGCGGCGCGGTACGGCTCCCAGCCGAGCAGGGCGTCGAAGTAGTCGCGGAAGCTGGCGGCCGAGGTGCGCGGCTGGCCGAGCCAGAAGGCGGGTTCCACGACGGCCCGTACGCCGGCCGTGTGCATCGCCCGGTAGTCGTCCGTGGTGCGGGAGCTCATGTGGATGTGCGGGTCGAAGATGCGCATGGCTTCTCCTTTCGGGCGGGTCAGGCTCGGGCGTCGGCCGGCAGGGCGTCGGGGGTGGGCGGCGCGTCGAGCCGTTCGCGTACGTCGTCGGGTACGGCTCTTCCCGCGGCGGTGCGTTCCTCGGCGAAGTCCGCCAGCATGCGGGTGAGTTCGGGGTCGCCGCGCCGGTCGAGGCCGGCCACGGCGTCGAGGGGGACGCCGAGGAAGACGCACTTGAGGACGGCCTGGCGCCACTGGCCCTGACCCAGGTGGCGGGCGGCGTACGGTCCGACGGCGGCCGTGACGAGCCGGGCGTCGTTGGTGCGCAGGGCGTCCTCGATCAGGGGCGTGGCATGGGGGCCGAGGTGTCCGGCCGCGTCGAGGACGGGGAGGGCGCGGAGCACGGCGAGCCGTTCGGCGGCGTCCCCGGATGCGTACAACTCCGTGAGGATCGCGCCCAGTTCAGCGTTGCGCGCGGGGAGGGTCCGGAGCAGTCGGGTGCGGGTGGCGTCGCCGGGGACGGGTGCGCCGCCGCGTGCGGCGACCGGGAACAGGGTGGTGATCGCGGCGGGGTCGGAGCGGAGCCGGTCGAGTGCCTTGCTCGTCCAGGGCGGGGTGGAGGCGGCGCGCAGTGCGTTCAGGGAGCGGAGGGCGGTCTGCGGGCCGCTGTGGCTGTGGCGGGGCAGTTCGACGCCGACGATTCCCTGGTATCCGATCTCGGTCAGTGCGTCGAGGACGGCCGGGAAGTCCACGTCTCCCTCGCCGAATTCGAGGTGGTCGTGGACGCCCCGGCGCATGTCCTCGATCTGGACGTTGACCAGCCAGGGCGCGGCCCGTCGGACGCATTGGGCCGGGGTCTCCGCCTCCAGGCACTGGCAGTGCCCGATGTCCAGGGTGAGGCCGAAGGTCTCCGGGTCGCCGAGGGTGTGCCGCAGGCGCTCGTACCCGGCCAGGTCGGAGACGAGCATGCCGGGTTCGGGTTCGAAGCCGAGCCGTACGCCGGCGGCGCGGGCGGTCTCCACGAGGTCGGCGCAGCCGTCGGCGAGCAGGTCCCAGGCGTGGTCGTGCGGGGTGTCGGGGCCGAGGACGCCGCTCCACAGCGACACGGCGTCGGCGTCGAGCTCGGCGGCGATCCGCACGGCCCTGGTGAGGAAGTCGAGGCGGTGGGCGCGGCGCGCGGGGTCGGGGTCGAGGAGGGTGGGGGCGTGTTTGTGCCAGGGGTCGAGGAGGTAGCGGGCCCCCGTCTCCACGACGACGCCGAGGCCGAGGGCGGCGAGCTTGCGGCGCGTGTGGGCGAGGCGTTGGGGCAGGCCGGGGTCGTACGGGTCGAGGTGGGCGTGGTCCAGGGTGAGCGCGACTCCCGAGTAGCCCAGTCCGGCGATGACCTCCAGGGCCTCGTCGAGGCGGTGGTTGGCGAGGCCGTTGGTGCCGTAGCCGAAGCGCAGCGCGGTCATGTCGGGGAGACCTTCCGGGAGAGCCGGCGGGCGAGGGGGTAGGCGGCCAGGAGCGGCAGGACGGCTCGTGGGGAGCCGTGGCGTGCGGCCAGTGCCGCCTGGAGCGGGACGAGGGCGTGGATGCCGGCGGCGACGACGCGCTGGAGGCGGGCGGCGTCCGGGCGGGCGACCGCCTGGAGCTGGGCGGGGCCGGCGGCGGCGAGGTAGCCGCCGAGCAGCGCGGTGGTGGTGGCGCGGCGGGCGCGGCCCGTGCCGGCCGGGGTGGAGGCGGCCGTGGTGAGGCTCAGGGCCACGGAGGTGGCGAGGGCGGCCGCGGGGAGCGACGCGGTGGCGCCCTCGACCTCCTTGCGGCTCACGGTGGTGAGTGCGTACGTGTGGCCGGCGACGGTCAGGGCGGCGGGGAGCGCGCGGCGCCACGCGCCGGTTCCTGTGCCGGTGCCTGTGCCAGCGCCGGTGCCCGCACCCGCACCCGCACCCGCGCCCATGAGGACGTCGAGGCCGCGCGCGGCGGCCATGGCGGCGGGGCCGTACGGGGTGTCCTTCAGGCGCAGGTCGTACGCCCAGACGGTGGCGGCGAGCGGGACGGCGACGCCGAGGGCGCGCCGGCCCCCGGCCGTCGCCGCGAGGGCGAGGCCGGCTCCGGTGAGCGCGGTGGCGACGGCGAGGGCGGTACGGGGAGTGACCCGGCCGGAGGGAATCGGGCGCCCGGGGCGTTCCTTGGCGTCCACGTCCCGGTCGGCGTAGTCGTTGAGGGCCATGCCGGACCAGTAGAGGCATACGGAGGCAGCGGCGAGGCTGGCGGTGCTCCCCCGGAGGGGCCGGCCGGCCGCGGCGGCGCCGGCGAGGATGTCGCCGGGGACGGTGAGCGCGGCCGGGGCTCTGACGAGTTCGAGGAGGGCGCGCGGGCCGGTCATCGGGCGCCGTCCGCGTACCAGTCGCGCAGTCGGTCGAACTGGGTGACGAGCCGGTGGTCGGGGACGGTCCCCTCCGGGCCGACGGGGTCCTTGAAGAAGAAGCCGAGCTGTTCCTGCGGTCCGGCGGCGCCCGCCTGCCGGGCGCGGGCGAGGAACCGGACGAGGTCGAGGACGAGGGGCGCGGCGAGGGCCGAGTCCCAGCCGTCCCAGGTGAACTGGAGCGTCATCGAGGCGCCGAGGAAGCCCTCGAAGGCGATGTGGTCCCAGGCCGTCTTCCGCTCCCCCATGGTGGGCACGTAGTCGATGTGGGTGAGCCCTTCGACGCCCGGGCCCAGGAGGGCGGCGAGCCCGCCGCGCTTGGAGGCGTTCTTGCTGGCGGCGGCCGCCGGGTCGGCCAGGGTGGCTCCGTCGCCGCCGCCCAGCAGGTTCGTGCCGGACCAGGACCGTACGCGCAGGGCCCGGTGGGCGAACATCGGCGCGAGGGCCGTCCGGACGAGGGTCTCGCCGGTCTTCGCGTCGCTTCCGGCGTACGGCAGGCCGAGGTCCTCGGCGAGGCGGCGGAGTGCCGGGATCCGCATGCCGGGTGACGGGGTGAAGCCGATGTGGGCGCAGCCGGCGCGCAGGGCGGCGTACGCGTAGAGGGAGCTGGGCGGCAGGACGTCGCCCCCGGTGGCGAGGGCCTGTTCCAGTGCTTCGGGGTCCTCGTGGGCGGGATGGGGTACGACGGGCGGTTCCGTGGAGGAGACGTCCACGACGACGACCTGGCTGAGCCGGTGGCTCCGGCGGAAGGCGGCCAGGTCCGCGGCGAGCGCGGCGGCGGTCACGGCCTGCGGCGGTCCGCCGGCCTCGTTCCGTACGCCCGTGCGGATCTCGGCGTCGGCGGCGTGCAGGGCGGCGGCGACGGGGCCGAGCAGGGCCGGCGAGAACGCCCCGGCCTCGGCCAGCTGCTCGGCCCGCTTCGGGAGCGGGGTCTCGGTGACGTCGTGTCCGCCGAAGACGAGGCGGTCCAGGGCGGGCAGCCCGCTGCGGGCGAACTCCGGCAGCTGGGCGACCATGCCGGTCGGGGGGACGAGCCCGGCGGAGACGGCGGCGGCGCCGACGGTGGCCGTGGTGGCGACCGAGCCGCGGGCACCGACCAGCCAGACGCCGATCCGCCCGGAGTCCTGCGGGGTGCCCTCCCGGGCGTCGTCCTGCACGGCTTCACGCGCGGTGTCACTCATGGTCGGCTCCTGAGGCGGACGTGTCGAACGCGGCGTCGAAAGAGGCGGCCGGGGGGCTGATGCGGGACAGGTGGCGGAGGAAGGTCACGGCCTCGGCGGCGCCGGTCAGGCGGTCCATGCCCGCGTCCTCCCATTCGACGGAGAGGGGGCCCGTGTAGCCGATGGTGTTCAGCGCACGGAGGCACTCCTCCCACGGCACGTCCCCGTGGCCGGTGGAGACGAAGTCCCAGGCCCGGCGCGGGTCGCCCCAGGGGAGGTGCGAGGAGAGCCGGCCCCTGCGGCCGTCGCGGGCGCGGATCTTCGTGTCCTTGCAGTCCACGTGGTAGACGCGGTCAGCGAAGTCGAGGATGAAGGCGGCAGGGTCGATGTCCTGCCACATCATGTGGGACGGGTCCCAGTTGAGACCGAACGATGGCCGGTGGCCGATCGCGTCCAGGGTGCGCCGGGTGGTCCAGTGGTCGTAGGCGATCTCGCTCGGGTGGACCTCCAGGGCGAACCGGACGCCGTGCTCCTCGAAGACGTCGAGGATCGGGTGCCACCGGTCGGCGAAGTCGCGGTATCCGGCGTCGATCGCGTCGGCCGGGACCGGCGGGAACATCGCGACCGTGTGCCAGATCGACGATCCGGTGAAGCCGACGACGGTGTCGACGCCGAGCAGGGCCGCGGCCCTGGCCGTGTCCGCCATCTCGCGGGCCGCGTTCCGGCGTACCTGCTCGGGATCGTCGTCCCAGAGCCGTGCGGGCAGGATGGCCCGGTGGCGGACGTCGATCGGGTGGTCGCAGACGGCCTGGCCGACAAGGTGGTTGGACACCGCCCAGACGCCCAGGCCGTACCGGTCGAGCACCGCGCGCTTCTTCGGTACGTACTCCGGGTCGGCGAGGGCCTTGTCGACCTCGAAGTGGTCGCCCCAGCAGGCGATTTCGAGGCCGTCGTAGCCCCACTCGGCGGCGAGCCGGCACACCTCCTCGAAGGGGAGGTCGGCCCATTGTCCGGTGAAAAGGGTGATCGGACGTGTCATCGGGATGTCACTCCTGGCGCGCGTACGGGGTGGCGAGGGGGGCAGCGGGGGTGCCGCTGGGGGCCCGGCGCCCGCGGGATGTGCGGGCACCGGGCCAGGGGCGGATCAGGTTCCGCCGGATCGGGTCAGGTCGGTCCGGCGGGACGCGATCAGCCGGTCTTCGTGAACTTCCACTGCTGGTTGGTGCCGCCGTTGCACGTCCACTGGATGAGCTGGACGTCGTCGTCGGTGGACTGCCCGGGGACGTCCAGGCACTTGCCGCCGCCGGCCGAAACGACCCGGTAGACGCCCGTTCCGGCCGACGCCAGCTTCCAGCGCTGGTTGTCGCCGGTGCCGCACGTCCACTGCCGGGCGAGAGCGCCGTCCTGCGTCACCTGGTCGCCGGGCACCTCCAGGCACTTGGCGCTGAGCCCCGAGACCAGCCGGAACGTTCCGTCGCCGGCGTCCGTCAGCTTCCACTGCTGGTTGGTGCCGCCGTTCGCCGTGTACTGGATGACCGCCGCGCCGTCCTCACCGGAGGCGGACCGCACGTCGACCAGCTTGCCGCTGGACACGCTCGTGAGGGTGTACGTGGCGCCGTTCTCCGGACCCGGCGGGTCGACCGGCGGGGCGTCGCCCCGGCGCAGGAAGGTGAGCGCGTCCAGGTCGAAGGAGTCGGCCCCCGGGAGCCTGAACACCGCGTAGACGGTGTGGGTGCCCCGCGGGTCGGTGACCTTCACCGGCGGGAGGTTCTTGTAGTCGTCCCAGCCACCGGTGCTCGGGACGGGCGTGGTGGCGATGAGCTTGCCCGTCGGCGAACCGGCGCGCAGTTCGATGGAGCCGCCGCCGGCCGACGGGGCCGACGCCCGGAAGCCCACCTTCTCGATGCCGGTCATGTTCATCGGGGTGAAGGCGATCCAGTCGCCGTCGGAGATGTCGCCGATGCGCTTGCCGCCCTCGGCTCCGCCCTGCTCGACGATCCGGACCCCGGACTTGGCCGTGGCGTACTCGGCCTGCTTGTGCCGGGGCTGGAGGGTGACGCTGGTGGTGCCCTTCAGGCCTCCCGCGTCGGTGTAGTCGGCGGAGAGGACGAAGAAGGTGTTGGCGTCGGCGTCGTGACCGGAGGAGCTGGTCTGGATGGTTCCGGTGCAGCCGGTGAACTGGCCGGTGTCGTGGCTGTGGCTGTCGTGGCCGAGCGCAGCGGTCACGACGACCTTGGAGCAGTCGATCTTGCGGTCCTCGGGATCGGTGACCTTCACCTGGTAGCCGAAGGTGTCACCGAGCTGGATGAAGCTGCCGTCGGGCGGAGTGGTGAAGGTGACCTTGGGGCGGGTGTTGCCCACGGTCACGGGGACGTTGGCGGTGGCGGTCTTGCCGCCCGCGTCGCGGACCGTCAGCCGGGCGGTGTACTGCCCGTTGGCGGCGTAGGTGTGCGTGGGGCTCTCCTCGGCGGAGCCGGCGCCGTCGCCGAAGTCCCAGGCGTACGTGATGGCGTCGCCGTCGGGGTCGCTCGAGCCCGCCGGGGAGAAGGTGACGGGGAGCGGGGCCCGGCCGGAGTCCGGCGCCGCGGACGCCTTGGCCAGCGGGGACCGGTTTCCTGCGACGTAGTCGATCCGGTAGATGCCGTCGTCGGTGTTGGAATGGCCGAAGCCGTTCCCCCACTCGGCGAGGTACATGGCGCCGTCCGGGCCGAACTTCATGTCGATGGCGGCGTGCGGGGCGATCTGGGCGACCAGCGGGCTGATCTTCAGCAGTCCGCCTTCGGCGTCCAGGCGGAACTCCTTGACGGTGTTGCGGCTCCACTCGTAGAAGAACGGCGTCTTGTCGTAGTACGCGGGGAACTTGCGCTCCGACGTGCTCGCCGCGTCGTAGTGGTAGAACGGGCCGCCCATCGGGGCGCCGCCGCCGCTGCCGAGCTCGGGGAAGCGGGCCGAGGCATGGTAGTCGTACCAGACCGTGGCCGCCTTGGCGGCGGGCAGATCGGTGAGACCGGTGTTGTTGGGCGAGTCGTTCTTCGGTGCGGCGCAGTCGAACTTCGCGCCCGCGGTGTTGGTGGTGAAGTCGTAGTCGTTGAAGGGGGTGTTGTCGCCGGTGCAGTACGGCCAGCCGTAGAAGCCGGGCTCCTTGACCAGGTTCCATTCGACCGTGCCCTCGGGGCCGCGGTCGGGGTTGGCGGCGCCGGCGTCGGGGCCGTAGTCGCCGAGCGAGATCCAGCCGGTCTCCGGGTCGACCGCGAAGCGGAACGGGTTGCGGAAGCCCATCGCGTAGATCTCGGGACGGGTCTTGGCCGTGCCCGCGGCGAAGAGGTTGCCCTGCGGGACGGTGTACGTGCCGTCGGCCTCGGGGTGGATGCGCAGGATCTTGCCGCGCAGGTCGTTGGTGTTGGAGGAGGTGCGCTGGGCGTCGTAGTGCTCCCGGCCCGGCCGCTCGTCGATCGGGGCGTAGCCGTCGGAGGCGAAGGGGTTGGTGTCGTCGCCGGGGCCTATGTAGAGGTTGCCGCCGGGGCCGAAGTCGAGGTAGCCGCCGGTGTGGCCGGGCTCGTCGACCTCGCGGTAGGCCGGGACCTCGATGACCTTCTTCTCACTGGCCATGTCCAGCGTGTCGTCGGCCTTGACGGTGAAGCGGGAGACGCGGTTGACCTCGGCCGTGCCCTTGGGCGAGTAGTTCAGGTAGATCCAGCGGTTGGTGACGAAGTCCGGGTCGAGGGCCAGGCCGATCCCGCCGTCCTCGCCGCCGTCGTAGACGTCCAGGACGCCGGCGGTGTGGGTCTCCGAGACGCCCTCGTGCTCGTGGATGACGTGGACGGAGCCGGAGCGGGAGATGTAGAAGACCTTGCCGTCGTCGGCGACGTCCAGGGCCATGGGCTGGTCGGGCGCGCTGTCGAGGGCGACCTTCTGGTAGCGGTTGGTGACCGTGCCGCCGCAGTCGCCGGCCGCGGCGCCGGCGGCCCACTGCAGGCCGCCGAGGAGGTGCTGCCGGAACAGGGGCTCGGTGTACGAGGCGGTCTGGTGGCCCATCGCGGTGGCCCACACCTTGCCGCCCTCGGCGACCTGGCACCAGGAGATGGGGTGGTCGGCGCCCATCTTGGCGCCGCCCGCGTCGTAGGTGGTCTCGTCGGCGGTGACCAGGACGTGCACGTTGCCGCGCGCGTTCTTGTCGAAGTTGTACCACTCCTCTGCGCGCACCCAGCGGTCCGGGAGTCCTGCGGTCGACGGGTGCACCTTGTCGGCGACCTTGGCCGTGCCCTGGACGATGGAGGAGTGCGCGGTCATGTGCGCGCCGCCCATGACGACCTGGTCCCACCAGGGGAACTCCGAGTCGATGTTCATGTCGGTGGCGTTGTGGACGGCGATGACACCGCGTCCGCTGCGCACGTAGTTCTGCATGCCCTGGCGTTCGGCGTCGTTGTCCCAAACCATGCCGGAGGTCTGGAACATGATGACGGCGTCGTAGGTGCTCAGGCCGGGCGAGGTGAAGATGGCGGAGTCCTCGCTCTGGTCGAGCTGGAAGCCGTTGTCGGTGGCGAGCTGCTGGAACATCGCGACGCCGGCCGCGATGGAGTCGTGGCGGTAGGCGCCGGCGGCGGTCTTGGTGAACAGCAGCACCTTGTACGCCGGTTCGGCGGCGGCCTTCGGGACGGCGGAGGCCTGGGGGGCGGGGAGTTGGAGGAAGAGGAGGGCGAGGAGCGTCATGGTGACGGCCGAGAGGGCACGCCTCATGCGTGAGGATTGCACTGCTTGGTCTCCCTGAGACGGAGGGTCGGCTGGGTCAGTGCTCAGAGGGTCCGCAGGAACGCCAGCCCGTCGGTCGCGATGGCGTCCTGGGAGGCGGCCAGGGGCCGCCACATGGAGGCGGCCGTGGCGATGGCCGCGTTGTCCGGGGTGAAGGACTCGATGACGAGCGGGCCTTCGTAGCCGGCCTCGTCGACGGCGGCGGCGAAGCCGGGCCAGTCGAAGTGGTCGCCGCCGGGGGCGCCGCGGTCGGTCCCGCAAACCTGGAGGTGGGCGATCCTGGAGCCGGCGTCGCGGATCGCCCGGACCGGGCTCCTTTCCTCGATGTTGAGGTGGTAGGTGTCGAGGGCCAGCCCGCAGTGTTCGGGCAGCGCCTCCAGGGCCTGGTCGACGGTGTTGATCAGGCTGGTCTCGTAGCGGTTGAGGGGTTCGACGCCGATCCGCACGCCCCGTTCGGCGGCGTGGTCCACGACGGGTGTGAGGTTCTCGCGCAACTCCGCGTAGACGGCGGTGCGTTCACCGGCGTCGAGTTTCCAGGTGCGGCCGACCGAGGCGTACGCCGGTCCGCTGACGGCGGGGGCGCCCAGGGTGACGGCGACGTCCACGCAGTGCCGCAGGTAGTCCTGGGTGTCGCGGATCGTCCCGGCGGAGGCGGCGACCAGTTCGCGGCCGGGCGGCATGACGAGGACGATCGAGGCGGCGAGTCCGAGGCCGCCGAGGAGTTCGGCGGCGCGGTCGGGGTCCCAGTCCCCCGGCCGCTCGACGGGGAGTTCGATGACGTCGAATCCCCAGTCGGCGACGCGGGGGGCGAGCTTCTCCAGGACGGTGTCGGTGAGCGGCGAGGCCCAGACCCAGGTGTTGACGCCGAGGGACCGCATCTACTTGCCGCCCCACTTCTGCGGGTATCCCGGCATGGCCTCGCAGCCGCAGAGCGCGTAGTGCAGGGGCGGCATGCCGGGCTTGAGGTAGTCGCCGAGGCTGTCCCGGGTGACCTTGGGCTGCGGCAGGTTCCAGACCTTCGGCACGCTCTCGCCCTTGAGGATCTTGAGGGCGGCGATGACCGGGGTGCGCCACTGGTACGTGGGGTAGGTGGGGGCGACGGCGGTCAGATCGGCGTCCTTCCACTTCTGGAGGAAGTCCTGCTGGTCCTCGCCGTTGATCGGCGGGACGGCCACGCCCGCGTCCTCGAAGGCCTCGACGGCGGCGACGGAGGTGGCGCCGGCGTCCATCCAGACGCCGTCGATCTTTCCGAAGCGCTGGATGTAGTCGCTGACGACGGCCTTGGTCTTGGCGGCGTCGCCGTCGGTGAACTCGACGCCGACGACGTCGAGTCGGCTCTTGTCGAAGGCGACCTTCGCGGCAGACCAGCGGGTCTCCAGGACGTCGACGCCGGGCAGGATGCGCAGGGCGAGGATCTTGCCGCCGGGCTTCACCTCGTCGATGAGGAACTCGGCGGCGTCGGCGCCGAACGCGTACCCGCCGATCGGCTTGATGAAGGTGACCGGGCAGTCCGTCTGCACTCCGCGGTCGAAGACGATGACCGGCACCTTCGGGCAGGCGCCCTTGACGGCGGGGGTGAGCGTGGCGGTGGTGTTGGGCGAGACGATCAGCGCGTCGCAGCCCTTGGCGGAGAGTTCGGCGATGTCGGAGATCTGCTTGTCGTCCTTGCCCTCGGCGTCCAGGACGGTGAACTCGGCGATCTCCTTGTGCAGGGCGACCTCGGACTGCATGGTCTTCCAACCGACCTGTCGCCAGGGGTTGTTGGTGGCCGCGTTGGAGAAGCACAGGTGGTACTTCCCGGTCTTCTTGTACGCCGTGGTGTCGACCGGCTGCGGGTCGATGGCCTGCTCCCACGGCTTGTCGGCCGGTCCGGTCGCCTGCTTGGTGCGCATCGCGAGCTGGGCTTCGTAGTCCGCCTGGACGAAGAACTTCGACTGGTCGCCGGTCTTCTTCTTGCCGTCCCCCGGGCCCTGGGAGGCGGCCCCGCCGGAGGCCGCGGGCCCCTCGGGCAGGTCGCTGGAGCAGGCCGACAGCGGGAGCAGGGTGGCGAGCACGGCACCGGCGAGCGCGCGTCTGGGGGTGAGTGACATGGAGATCAGCCCTTCGCGTGGGTGGGGTCGGGGGTGGTGTGGGTGGTGGCGTTCGTGGTGCGGGCGCGGGCCGCCCAGGCGGGGAGGGTGAGCGAGCCCAGGGCGATGGCGGCGATGAGGATGACGCCTTGGACGGCGGACTCGAGCGCGCCCGAGATGCCGTACAGGTTGAGCAGGGTGAACAGGGCTTCGAGGGTGAAGGCTCCGGCGATGGCGGCCACCACCGAACCGCGGCCGCCGCCGAGGACGACGCCGCCGAGGACGACCGCGGTGATCGCCTGGAACTCCAGGCCCTGGCCGACCTGGGCGGAGACTCCGGCGAACCCGCCGAGGAGGATCGCGCAGACCGCGGCGGAGAGGCCGGAGAGCACGAAGGCGATGGTCTTCGCGCGGGGCACCCGTACGCCGGAGAGCGCGGCGGCGCCCGGGTTGTCGCCGGTGGCGACGAGGGTGCGTCCGAAGTCGGCGCGCATCAGGAGCACGACGGCGGTCACGACGGCCAGGAGGATCAGCACCGACCACGGTACGGGGCCGAGGCCGCCGCGCCCGAAGGTGCGGAACTCCTCGGTGAGCGCGCCGCGCGGGGCGCCGCCCGTCCACAGGAACACGGCGCCGGCCAGGATCAGCATCATGCCGAGGGTGGTGATGAAGGAGGGGACCCGAAGGAGCGTGGTCACCGCCCCGTTGACCAGTCCGATCAGTGCGCCGAGGACGAGCAGCAGGGCGATGACGGGCCAGGTCGCCCCGGGGTCGCCGTCGATGAGCCGCGCGGCGATCACGACCTCGGCGGTGACGAGCGAGCCGACCGACAGGTCGAACTCGCCGGAGACGATGACGAAGTACTGGCCGGCGGCGAGGATCGCCAGCGGCGCGGCCCGCTTGACGAAGGCGAGGAAGCCGGGGAGTTCGAGGAAGTACGGGTTGGCGACGGCGATCGCGACGAGCAGGACGGCGAGGACTCCGAAGATGGGCAGGGTGCGTCTCATCGGGCGAGCCTCCGGCGGGCGTAGATCGCCAGGGCGGCGACGAGGACGAGGCCGCGCACCACGTCCTTGGCGAAGGAGTTGATCTCCAGCTGGTTGAAGACGCTGTCGAGGACGGCCAGGAGGAGCACTCCCCCGACGGTGCCGGCCACGCCTCCCCTGCCGCCCGCGAGGGCGGTGCCGCCGAGGACGACCGCGGCGATGGACTCCAGGTCGTAGCCGCCGTCGCTGCCGACCGTCGGCGCGCCCGCGCCGAGCCGTGCGGCGAGCAGCAGCCCGGCCATGCCGGCGCACAGCGCGCAGAGCACATGGGCGGCGACGACGACCCGGTCGGTCCGTACGCCGGAGAGGCGGGCGACTTCGGGGTCGCCGCCGACGGCGTAGATCCGGTAGCCGAGGGGGGTGCGGCGGAGGAGGAACCAGGCGGCGAACGCGATGGCCGCCCAGAGCAGGGCCGATACGGGGACGGGGCCGATGCGGTCGTATCCGAGGCGCTGGAAGGACTCGGGCACGCTGCCGGCGGGGCCGTCGTACCGGTGGTCGAGCACTCCCTTGATGATCAGGGAGATGCCCAGGGTCGCGATGAACGCGTGCACCTTGAGGCGGGTGATCACCAGGCCGTTCACCAGGCCGACCAGGGCGCTGACGGCCAGGACCGCACCGATCGCGGGGAGCACCCCGTAGTCGGCCATGGTCTCTGCGGCGACCAGCGACACCAGGCTGATGAGGAAGGCGACCGAGAGGTCCAGGGAGCCGGCGAGGATGACGAGGGTCTGGCCGACGGCGACGATGCCGAGCGCGGCCGAGCGCTGGAGGATGCCGACGGTGTTCACCTGGCTGAAGAACTGGCCTCCGTCGGTGAGGAAGAGGATCCAGGCGAAGACGGTCAGGGCGAGGAGCGACAGGTAGACGGGGCGGGCCGGGCTGTCGGCGCCGACGTCGCGCAGTCCACGCCATGTGGGGGTCTTGGGCACGGGGGTGCGCAGTTCCTGGGTCATGATCCGGCCGCCAGTTCCATCACGGCTTCCTCCGTTGCGCCTGCGGGCAGGTGACCGGCGATCCGGCCGTCCCGCAGGACGAGGATCCGGTCGCTCATGCCGATGAGTTCGGGGAGCTCGGAGGAGACCATCAGGACGGCCATGCCGCCGTCGGCGAGTTCTCGTACGAGCTCGTGGATGACCGCCTTGGCTCCGACGTCGACGCCTCGGGTCGGCTCGTCGAAGAGCAGGACGCGCGGGGCGACGGTCAGCCACTTGGCGAGGACGACCTTCTGCTGGTTGCCGCCGGAGAGGTGGCGGACCTCCTGCTCCGGGCGGGGCGGCGCGAGCCGTACCCGTTGGAGCAGGTCGAGTACGGCGCCGCCGGCGCGGCCCTTCCCGGCCCTCGCCACGAGCAGTGCGTTGTCGCGGACCGACTGGTGCAGGGCGAGCCCTTCGGACTTGCGGTCCTCGGTGACCAGGCCGATGCCTGCGGCGATCCCGTCCCGTACGGAGCGGGGTCTGCGCGGGGTCATCTCGCCCCGGGTGAAGGGCTCGGCACCGAAGAGCGCCTTGACCAGTTCGGTGCGGCCCGCGCCCTGGAGTCCGGCCAGGCCGACGATCTCCCCGGCGCGCAGCTCCAGGTCGATTCCGTCGAGCCGGTCGTTGCCGCCGCCGCGGACCGAGAGCAGGACGTCTCCCGGCGGCCGCTGGGCGCGGGGCGGGTAGTAGTCGGTGAGCTCGCGGCCGACCATCAGCCGGACCAGATCGGCGGTGGTGATCCGGTCGATGGGTTCGGTGGCGACCTTGACGCCGTCCTTGAGGACGGTGACCCGGTCGGCGAGGTCGAAGATCTCGCGGAGGCGGTGGGAGATGTAGAGGACGGCGATGCCGCGCTCGCGCAGTCGGCGGACCAGGCGGTAGAGCAGTTCGACCTCGTGCTCGGCGAGGGCGGCGGTGGGCTCGTCCATGACGACGATCCGGGCGTCGACCGAGAGCGCCTTGACGATCTCCACGACCTGCTGCTGGGCGACGGAGAGCCGGCGGACGAGGTCGCGGGGGCCGAAGGAGTCCTCGCCGAGCGAGGCGAGGAGTTCGGCGGTGGTGCGCTCCATCGTCTCCCGGTCGACGAGGCCGCGGCGGACGGGTTCGCGGCCGAGAAAGACGTTCTCGGCGACGGTCCGCTCGGGCAGCAGCGTCAGTTCCTGGTAGATGATCGAGACTCCGGCCCGCTGGGCGTCCAACGGGTGGCCGAAGGCCAGGGCGCGGCCGTCGATCTCGATCGTGCCCTCGTCGGGGGTGTGCACCCCGGCGAGGATCTTCATGAGGGTGGACTTGCCGGCGCCGTTCTCCCCGATGAGGGCGTGCACCTCGCCGGCGGCCACCTCCAGGTCGACCCCGGAGAGCACCCGGGCGCCGGGGAAGCTCTTGCCGATGCCGGTCATCCTCAGCACGAGACCCACCCGCCGGTCCGTGCGGATTCGAGGATCGCGTCGGTGACGACGGCGGCGCGGGCGCCGTGCGCGAAGGTGGGCAGTCCGTCGCGGTGCTCCCCCCGCACCGCGGCGTAGGTGTCGGCGACGAAGGCGTCGAAGCAGTCGTGGAAGCCCTGCGGGTGCCCCGCCGGGAGCGGCGAGTAGGGCCGGGCGGCCTCGGAGAGGGTCAGCGGGTCCCGGACGAGGGCCCGGGAGTCCGTGCGGCCGCCGAGCCACAGCTGTTCGGGGTGCTCCTGGTCGAAGGCGAGGCTGCCGGTGGTTCCGGAGATCTCCAGGAACAGGCGGTTCTTGCGTCCGGGGGCGACCTGGCTGATCGTCATCGCGCCGAGGGCTCCGGACGCGGTGGTGAACTGGACGGTGGCGATGTCCTCCGTGCTGACGGTCCCCCGTCCGGTCCGCTCCGGGACGACCACGGCGGTCTGGGCGCTGACCTTGGTGATCCGGTCGCCGGTGACGAACTCGGCCAGGTCGCACCAGTGCGAGCCGATGTCGCCGACCGCCCGGCCGGGACCTCCGAGTGCGGGGTCGACGCGCCAGTTGTCGTCGGTGGGCTCCAGGAGCCAGTCCTGGAGGTAACTGCCCTGTACGAGGCTGACCTTGCCGATCTCGGCGAGCCTGGCGCGGGCCTCCCGGACCATCGCGTGGAAGCGGTAGGCGAAGGGGACGGTGGCGACGAGGCCGGTCTGGGCGGCGCGTTCGGCCATGAGCGCGGCCGTCGGCGCGTCGGTCGCGAGCGGCTTCTCGCAGACGACGGCGAGCCCGGCGTCGAGCGCCTTCAGGGCCAGGGGGGCGTGGAGGTGGTTGGGGGTACAGATGTGGACGACGTCGATGCGGCCGGAGGCGATGAGCTCCTCGGCCGACTCGAAGGCGAGCTCCGCCCCGAGGAGCCGGCCGCCCTCGAGCGCGGCCTCGGTGCTCGTCGCCGCGACGCCGACGAGCCGGGCGCCGGCCTTGGCCACGGCGCGGGCATGTACCCGTCCCATAAAGCCAGTTCCGACGATCCCCACCCTGAGTTCCGCCAACTCTCGTCTTATTTCAAGCATGTTGCGGATCGTAGGAACGACTTATGACGGCGGTCAAGCAAAAGGACGAAGTTCGATACTATTAATGGGGCGCGACGACACCGAGACGGCGAGGAGACGGGGCATTGACCACAGAGGCGGCTGGAGCGGGTGCACTACTGGCGATCCTTCGGGACGGACGCGCCCGCACGCGTACCGAACTGATGCAGCTCACCGGACTCGCCAGATCCACCGTGTCGCAGCGCCTCGACGCCCTGCTCGACCGGGAATGGATCACCCCGGCCGGGGACGCCATCTCCTCGGGCGGCCGGCCCGCCGTGGCGTTCGCCTTCAACGGCGAGGCCAGACTGGTGCTTTCGGCCGACCTCGGCGCCACCCACGCGCGGATCGCCGTGACCGACCTCAAGACCCGGGTGCTGGCCGAGCACACCCAGGACATGCCGATCTCCCAGGGTCCCGAGCACGTCCTGGGCTGGCTGGTCGACGCCTTCGGCGCCCTCCTCGACGACTGCGGCCGCACCCTCGCCGATGTGTGCGGTGCCGGGATCGGTCTCCCCGGACCCGTCGAGCACGGCACCGGACGCCCCGTCAATCCGCCGATCATGCCCGGCTGGGACGGCTTCGACGTGTCCCAGTGGCTCCGCGAACGGCTCGGCGCGCCCGTCCTCGTCGACAACGACGTCAACATCATGGCGCTCGGCGAGCACTGGGCCGCCGGCGACGAGTGCGAGCACCTGCTCTTCGTGAAGGTCGGGACCGGCATCGGCAGCGGCATCATCACGGAGCACCGACTCCACCGCGGCGCCCAGGGTGCCGCCGGCGACATCGGGCACATCAGGGTCCTGTCCGCCGGGGACCAGCTGTGCCGCTGCGGCAACACCGGCTGTCTGGAGGCCGTCGCCGGCGGCGCCGCCCTCGCCGCACGCCTGCGCGCCCTGGGCGAGGACGCGGCCGACGCCCGGGGCGTGGTCCAACTGGTCCGTTCCGGAAGCCCGTTGGCGGTCCAGCTCGTCCGCCAGACCGGCCGGGACATCGGGGAGGTCCTGGCCTCCCTGGTGAACTTCTTCAACCCGGGCGTGATCGTCGTCGGCGGCGACCTCGCGGACGCCGGCGAACACCTCCTCGCGGGGATCCGCGAGGTCGTCTACAGCCGCTCCCTGCCCCTGGCCACGCAGCACCTGACCATGCGCGGCCGCCTCCTCGGCGACCGCGCGGGCGTCGTCGGCGCCGCGGTCATGGTGATCGAGGACGCGCTCAGTCCACAGGCGGTCGACCGGTCGGTCACCACGGGCTGAAGGGCCCCACGCCGGTCACGAACCGGCCGGAACGTCCCCGCGCGCAGCATCCGTCGTCGGAACAACCGTCGTCGGAACGTCCGTGATCGGAACGTCCGTCGTCGGAACGTCCGTGATCGGAACAACCGTCGTCGGAACGTCCGTGATCGGAACAACCGTCGTCGGAACGTCCGTGATCGGAACATCCGTCGTCGGAACGTCCGTGGTCGGCGCCAGTTCGGCGAGGAAGCTGCGGACCTCCTCGGCCTCGGGGACTTCGAGGGCCGCGTACAGGTCGAGGGCCTGCCGGGCATGGTCGAGGGCGAGGTCGATGCGGCCGAGGTCGCGGTGGACGCGTGCGAGTCCGCTGTGGGCGCGGGCCTGTTCGGGGCGATAGTTGAACTCCCGGGCGCGGGTCAGCGCGCCGTCGTGTTCGGCCGCGGCGCGGGCGAGGTCTCCCAGGGAACGGGCCGCTTCCGCAAGGGCGTTGAGGGACTCGGCCTCGTCGCCGGGGAAGTCGAAGCGGCGGCTCAGCTCCACGGCCTCCTGATGCCGGCGCCGGGCCTCCTCGTCACGGCCCTGCCGTTGGCACAGCAGCCCGATGTTGTTCAGGACGACGACCTCGCCGATGCGCGATCCGGTCGCGCGGTGCAGCCGGAGCGCCTGGCGGTGGTGGTCGTGGGCCTCCTCGAATCGCCCTCCGCGCCCGTGGAGGATGCCGAGTTCGCTCAGTGATCGGGCTTCGCCGGCCCCGTCGCCGAGCTCACGGAAGAGTACGAGGGCCTGCCCGAAGTGGTCGAGGGCCTGGTCGTACTCCCGTCGCCGCCGGTGCAGAGTGCCGAGGTTCTGCAGGGCCCGGGCCGCCGCGCCCTGGTCGCCGACATCGCGCGAGAGGTCGAGCGCGTGCCGGTAGTGCTCGGCGGCCCGCTCGTAGGCGCCGTGCCACCAGTAGTGCACCTCGCCGAGGTCGAGGAGCGTGCGCGCCTCGGCGGCCGTGTCGCCGCTTCGCCGGCTCGTCCGGAGCGCGAGGTCGTGGAGGTCCAGGGCGTCGGCCTGGTGGGCGTGGCCGAGCAGGTAGCGGTGCAGGGTCGCGGCCAGTTCGCTGGGGTAGGGGCCGCGGTCGTGGTCGGCGGCGTGGCGGCCGGCCGCCATGAGGTTCGCGCGCTCGCCGTCCAGCCACCCGATGGCCTCGGCCTCGTCCCCCAGGAACATGGGTTCCGTGTCCGGCGCGGGGATGTGCGGCCTGCGGACCTTGCCCTCGGGATAGAGGTGGTCCATGGCCGTGCTCGCGGTGTGGAGGTAGTGCCGGAGGAGCCGGCCGAGGGCCTCGCGCCGGGCGTCGGAGGGTTCCTCGGCGGCCGCGGTGGCCAGGGCGTGTTCGCGCAGCAGGTCGTGGAAGGTGTAGCGGCCGGGCTGGTGCTGGGCCAGGACGTGGGCGTCCAGGAGGTCTTCCAGGAGCATCTCGGCGTCGTCGACGGGGAGGCCGGAGAGTGCGGCGGCCGCCTCGGGTCCGATGTCACGGCCCGGCTGCAGCCCCATGAGCCGGAACATGCGCTGCTGCTCGTCGGTCAGCTGCTGGTAGGACAGCGTGAACGCCGCGGCCACGCCCCGCTCCGACGTGGCGAGCTCGGACAGTCTGCGGCGCTGGTCGCGGAGTCGGGCGGCCAGGTACTCGACGGTCCAGCGGGGGCGGTGGTGCAGCCGGGCGGCGGCGATGCGGACGGCCAGCGGCAGGAAGCCGCACAACTGGAGCACGTCGAGGACGGCCAGGGGTTCGGCGGCCGCCCGCTCGCCCACGATCGCCGCGAACAGGTCGACGGAGTCCGCCGCGGGCAGCACTTCCACCGACAGGGCGTGTGCCCCGTCCAGATCGGTCAGGCGTCGGCGGCTGGTGACGAGGACGAGGGTGTGGGAGGAGCCGGGGAGCAACTGGCGTACCTGGTCGGCGCCGAGGGCGTTGTCGAGGACGGTCACCACGCGACGGCCGGAGAGTTCGGAGCGCCACAGCGCGGCGCGGTCGGCGGCCGATGCCGGTATCTGGGCTGCGGGCACGCCGAGTTGGCCCAGGAGGATTTCGAGGGCGGCAGCGACGTCGAGCGGCTCCTGACCGGCGGTGTGCGCCTGGAGGTCGACGAACAGCTGCCCGTCCGGGAATTGGTCGGCGAGGCGGTGCCCGGCGTGGACCGCGAGCGTCGTCTTGCCGACCCCGGCCATCCCGTCGATCGCCGCGACCGTGACGCCCCCGCTGTTGTCGCTCGTCCACAGGCGGGTCAGCCCGTCGAGCTCGTCCTCGCGTCCGGTGAAGTCCGGGACGTCGTACGGCAGGAAGTTGACCCGCCGTGTCTTCGCCGGCTCGGCGGCCGGTGGCTGCAGGGCGGGCTCGTCTCGCAGGATCTCCTGTTCGAGCCTGCTGAACGCGTGGCCCGGGTCGAGTCCCTGCCCCTCCGCCAGGGTCGCCCGGAAGTTCCTGGCCACCTGGAGCGCGTCGGGCTGGCGGCCGGCGCGGTGCAGGGCGAGCATCAGCCGGCAACACAGCTTTTCGCGCAAGGGGTTGGCCGTCGCGTGGCCGGTCAGTTCGTCGATGAGGTCGTCGTGACGGCCCAGGGACAGTTCCAGGTCGGCCAGGCGCTCGACGGCGGTGAGACGCTGCCCGTTCAGGCGGGCTCGGGCGCTCTCGACGTAGTGGGCGCTGATGTCGGCGAGCGGCTCTCCCCGCCACAGCGCCAGCGCGGTACGTATCCGGGCGGCTGTGCCGCGCGGGTCGTCGGAGTCGGCCGGCGCCTTGGCGACCAGGTCGGTGAACTCGTGCAGGTCCAGGTGGCCCGGCTCGGGATCGATCACGTACCCGGCCGACCGCGTCGCCAGCATCCCGTCGGCGCCCGAAGCGCGCAGCATCCGGCGGATCGCGGCGATCGTGGTCTGGATCTGCGCGCGGGCGGAGTCCGGGGGCAGCGGCCCCCACATCGCGTCGATCAGGCGGTCCGTACTGATCGCGACCCCGGCGTGCAGCAACAGGTAGGCGAGTACCGCGCGGTGACGGGGGGCGAGCGCGGGTGTCTCCGGACCGGCGGCCAGGGCCTCCACCGGGCCGAGGATCGTGAACCGCATACCGTCACTCCGGGGTCTCCAGCGCGTGCATCGAACAAGCATCGGGAATGTATCAAGATCCACCGGCATGGTTCTCGACATGCAACGACTCCACACCGTCGACCCGGAGAAGGCGACCGGCGACACCGCGAAGCTGTTCACCGCCACGCACCAGGCCCTGGGGGTCGTCCCCAATCTGGCAAGGGTGATGGCCAACAACCCGACCGTCCTGAAGGGGTACGTCGACGTCGTCACCGCCCTGAGCGCGCGGGGGACCCTGTCGGCGGGTGTGCGCGAGCGCATCGCCTTGCTGGTGGCCCAGGAGAACCGGTCCGACTACTGCTTGTCCGTGCACGCCTTCCGCGGGACCAGAGTGGCCGGGCTGACCACGGCCGAGGCCACCCGGGCGAGGCGGGGCGAGGCCGACGACCCCTGGGCCGCCGCCGTCCTGGACCTGGCGGCCGCGGTGGTCCGGGACCGCGGAGCCGTATCCGATGCGCAGCTGACCGCCGCCCGGCACGCCGGCCTCTCCGACGGGCACGTCGTCGAGGTCATCGCCCAGGTGGCGCTCGGCGTGTTCACCAACTACCTGGCCACAGCGGCGCGCATCGACGTCGACTGGCCGCTCGTGCGCCACACCGACGGAGAGGACGCGATGCCGTGAACATCCGCGATGCCGTGAACGACCGCGACGATCCGAACGGACGCGACGACATGGTCGGGGCCGGCTCCCACGAACCGGCTCCCCCGGCCCACGTCGCCCGGAGAATTCACGCCACCCCCACCCAGGAGTTCCCCTTGATCAGCACCGTCCCCCTCACCCAGGTCTCGACCGAGGACGCCGCCGCCTGGCACGCGGTCGTCGCGGCCTCGCTCGGAAGCGATCTGCCCGCGGAGCCCCGGCCCACGTTCGAGCAGGTCCACGCCCAGCTCACCGTCGCCGGGCGGGACAACCGCCGCCTGCTGTGGCTCGCCAAGGCGGCCGACGGCGAGGTCGTCGGTGTGGCCGGGCTGCGGCTGTTCACCTCGGCCGGTCAGAGTCACCTGGCGGAGCTGGAGCTGCATGTCGCCCCGGACCGGCGGCGCTCGGGTGTGGGCTCGCACCTGCTGGCCACCGTGGTGAAGGCGGCGCGGGACGAACAGCGTCGCAGCCTGGTGGCCGCCGCGCCCGGTGACGGACCGAGCGGCGCCTTCTGTGCCGCGCGCGGCTTCCGGCGCGTACTCGCTCTCGACCACCTGCTTCTCGACGTCGCGGACGCCGACGCCGCCGAGGCCGACGCCGAGCACCCCGGCTACGAGCTGACCGGCTGGACCGGCACGGTTCCCGACGAGCTGGCCGAGGCGTTCGCCGCGGCCAAGAACGCGATGAACGACATGCCCACCGGTGACATGGACTACGGCAGCCAGTCCTGGACCGCGGACCGGGTCCGCGCCATGGCCGAAGTGCTGGCCGACCGCGGCGACCTGCTGCTGACGACCGCCGCGCTCGGCAAGGGGGAGATCGCCGGCTACACGGAGATCGTCGTCCGGGCCGGGGAGACCCGCCGGGCCCTCCAGTACGACACCGTCGTGGTGCCCGCCCACCGCGGCCACGGGCTCGGGCTGTGGGTGAAGGCCGCGATGGTGCGCAGGCTCCGCGCCGAGCGGCCCGGGATCGTCGAGATCGAGACCGACAACGCGCAGGACAACACTCACATGCTCGCCGTGAACCGCCGGCTGGGCTTCCGCTTCCACCGCAGCACGCACGAGTACCAGCTCGACCTGCCCACCACCTGACGACGCTCCGATCGACTTCGCTTCACCCCCGGCGCAAGCCGACCCACGACATATCCGTCGCCCACGACGGGCTGCGTCGCCGGCCGAGACCGGCACCCACAGAGATGAGAAACACAGAATGCGTGTGCTGTTGATGGCGTACGGATCGCGCGGCGACATCGTGCCGCTGGCGGGCCTGGCGGCGCGGCTGCGGAGCCTCGGCGCGCAGGTACGGGTGTGCGCGCCACCGGACCGGGAGTTCGCGGAACTGCTGGCCGGAGTCGGCGCCGAACTGGTGCCCTTCGGGCGGGACGTGCGCGCGCTGCGGACGGGGGCGCCGCCGTCGGACGCGGCCGGCTTCGCGGCCGAGCTGGTCGCCGCGCACTTCGAGACGGTCGGCAAGGCGGCCGAGGGCTGCGACGTCATCGTCGCGAGCGGTCTGATGCCGGCCGGCGCGCGCTCGGTGGCGGAGAAGCTGGGCATCCGTTACGTGTACGCGGGCTTCCACCCGTTCGAGATGCCTTCCGCGCACTACCTCCCGTCCCCACGGCCCGGTCCGCAGGCTCCGGCCGACATGACCGACCACCAGGCCCTGTGGGACCTGGACGCGCAGAAGGTCGACGCCCTGTACCTCCAGCCCCTCAACGCCCACCGCGAGGCGATCGGCCTCGCGCCGGTGGACAACGTCCGCGACCACGTCCTCACCGAACGGCCGTGGCTGGCGGTGGACCCGGTCCTCGGCCCGTGGCAGGAGCTCACCGACCTCGACGTCGTACAGACCGGCGCGTGGATCCTGCCCGACGAACGCCCCCTGCCCGCCGATCTGGAGGCGTTCCTGGACGCCGGCACCCCACCGGTGTACGTCGGCTTCGGCAGCATGCCGTTGAGCGCGGACGACGACATCGCCCGGACCACCGTCGAGGCGGCCCGCGCGCAGGGCCGCCGCGTGCTCGTCTCCCGCGGCTGGGCGGACCTGGGGCTGATCGACGACGCGGACGACTGCTTTGCCGTCGGCGACGTCAACCACCAGGCCCTGTTCCCCCGGGTCGCCGCCGTCGTCCACCACGGCGGCGCGGGCACCACGACCAACGCCGCCCGGGCGGGCGCACCCCAGGTGGTGGTCCCCCAGTTCGTCGACCAGCCGCACTGGGCCGCCCGCGTGGCCGACCTGGGCATCGGCGCGGCACACGACGGCCCGACGCCGACCTTCGCGTCCCTGTCGGCCGCGCTCAGGACGGCCCTGTCCCCCGAGACGGAGGCACGGGCGAAGGCCGTCGCCGGTACGGTCCGCACCGACGGGGCGGAGGTGGCCGCGAAGCTGCTCCTCGACACGGGGCAAGAAGCGCCGATGAGCCGCGAGCGGATCTCCGCGATCGCGCACGCCGACCACCCGATCAAGTCCCCGCTCGACGACGACTCGGTGAACCGGCTGCTCGCACACGGCCTCCCGCGGGGCGACGAGCGCGTGCTCGACCTCGGATGCGGTACGGCGGAATGGCTGCTGCGCGCCCTGGCGCCGCGCCCTGAGCTGCGCGCCGAGGGCGTCGACGTCTCCGAGGTCGCCCTGGCGCAGGCCCGCCGGGCAGCGGGCGAGCTCGGAGTCGGCGAGCGCCTGGTCCTCCACCGGCAGGAGGCCGCGGACTTCGGCTCTCCGGAGCCGTACGACCTGGTGATCAGCGTCGGCGCCACGCACGCCTTCGGCGGTCTGCTCCCCACCCTCGCGGCGGCCCGCGAGCACCTGGCCCCCGGGGGTCGCGTCCTGATCGGCGAGTCGTTCTGGGACCGCGCGCCGTCACCGGAGGCCGTCGAGATGTTCGGTGAGCTCGACGACCTGGCGACCACGGTGGACCGCGTCGTCGCCGATGGCTGGACCCCCGTCCACGGGCATGTCAGCACCCGCGCCGAGCTGGACGCCTACGAGTGGGCCTGTTGGGGCTCGTTGGCCTCGTGGGCTCTGGACCATCCTGACGATCCGGCGAGTGCGCAGGTGCGGGAGACGGCCACCGCCCAGCGTTCACAGTGGCTGCACGGATACCGGGACAGCTTCGGCTTCCTCTGCCTCGTCCTGCGTCGAACGGAAAGGTGATTCACATGATCGACGTGATCGTCGTCGGAAGCGGTCCGACGGGCCTGATGCTGGCCGGTGAGCTGCGGCTGCACGGAGTGCGGGTGCTCGTACTGGACAAGGAGGCGGAGCCGACCCGGCAGTCCCGCGCGCAGGGCCTGCACGTGCGCAGCATCGAGGTCATGGAGCAGCGCGGTCTGCTGGAGCGGTTCCTGTCGCTCGGCCGGCAAATCACCGCCGGTGGTTTCTTCGCCGGTCTCGGCAAGGCGTGGCCGCAGGATATGGATACCGCTCATTCCTATGTCCTGGCGATCCCGCAGGAGGTCACCGAGCGGCTGCTGACCGAGCACGCCACCGAGGTCGGTGCCGAGATCCGGCGCGGCTGCGAGGTGGTCGGCCTCAGCCAGGACGACCAGGGGGTGAGCGTCGCGCTGGCCGACGGCGCCGAGCTCCGTGCGCGCTTCGTCGTCGGCTGTGACGGCGGGCGCAGTGCGGTGCGCAAGCTGCTCGGTGTCGGCTTCCCCGGTGAGCCCTCCAGGGTCGAGACGCTGCTGGGCGAGATGGAGCTGACGACACCGCAGGACGAACTGGCCGCCGTGATGGCGGAAGTCCGCAAGACCCAGCAGCGCTTCGGCACGATGCCCCTCGGGGACGGGGTGTACCGCGTCGTCGTGCCCGCCGAGGGCGTGGCCGAGGACCGTACCGCCACGCCGACCCTGGAGGAGTTCAGGCACCAGCTCCGAGCGATCGCCGGCACCGACTTCGGCGCGCACTCGCCGCGCTGGCTGTCCCGCTTCGGCGACGCCACCCGGCAGGCAGAGCGCTACCGCGTCGACCGGGTGTTCCTCGCCGGCGACGCGGCGCACATCCACCCGCCGACCGGCGGGCAGGGGCTCAACCTCGGGATCCAGGACGCCTTCAACCTCGGGTGGAAACTGGCCGCCGAGGTGAACGGCTGGGCCCCGAAGGGACTGCTCGACAGCTACCACGCCGAGCGGCACCCGGTCGGTGCCGCCGTGCTGGACAACACCCGCGCGCAGATCCAGCTGATGTCGACCGAGCCGGGCCCCCAGTCCGTGCGCCGTCTGCTCGCGGAGCTGATGGACATCGAGGAGGTGAACCGGTACCTGATCGAGAAGATCACCGCCATCGCGGTCCGCTACGACTTCGGCGAGGGCCACGAACTGCTCGGCCGGCGCCTGCGCGACGTGCGATTGACGCACGGCCGCCTCTACGAGCGGATACACACCGGCCGAGGGCTCCTGCTCGACCGGACCGGCGGCCTCTCGGTCACCGGCTGGGCGGACCGGGTCGACCTGGTCGTCGACGCCGGCGAGGAACTCGACGTACCGGCCGTGCTGCTGCGGCCGGACGGCCACGTGGCATGGGTCGGCGACGACCAGCGGGAACTGCTCGGCTGCTTGGCCGAGTGGTTCGGCACGGCGAGCGGCTGAGTACGCGCATCTGGACCACATGCTCGTGACGGCCCGCCGGAGTGAACCGGCGGACCGTCAGAGCGTGGCCCTCATGCGGAAGCGGGCGTCACTCCGCCTCTGCGGGAACCGCGGAAACCGCCGGACTCACCGTCAGCACCTCCTGTGCCAGGCGGTGGGTGCCGTGGCATGCAGGAACGGCACGGTGACGACGTAGACGAAGATTTTGACGCAGGTGTTCCTCTTCGCCATCGCCGAGCGGGCGACGTAGAACAGATAGAAGGCGTAGGCCCGGAAGGCCTCGAACGCGACCCTCACCCACCCCCTGACGTACGGCATGATCGCGGAGAAGAAGCCGGCGGCGGCCACCGCTCCGTTGCTCAGCCGCCTGGTCTCGTTCCTGTTGAGGTAGAGCCACACGTGCCGGTACACGGAGAACCAGCTCTTCCAGGTGCTGTACGACCACATACCGGTCAGGTCCGTGCAGTTGACCGGTTCGCCGAAGCAGTAGTCGTACGCGTGGGCGTTGCCCCCGTACATGAGGTCCTTGGACAGGAACCGTCCGGTGGTGGGGTCGTAGAGACGCACACCCATCAGGGTCAGGTCGCCGACCGTCTCGCTGGAGCGCTGATGGCCGCCGAGCCAGCCGTAGCGGACGGCGGGCTGACCCGTGCGGGCGTTACCGTACTCGTCGCTGTCCAGGACCAGGGGGGCGTCGGCGGTGTCCAGCGGGAGCTGGAGGGCGACGTCTCCGTGGATGGCGGTCAGCTGGAGGACGGTGCCGCCGGTGGCTCCGGTGATGGCCGCGAAGCCGCCGGCGGCGGATTCGACGTTACGGCTGACGGTGCCGTCGGTGGTGTCCTCGGTGATCCAGCGGGGGCTGTCGCCGTCGGCACCATAGTGGTTGATCTTGGACGCGGTCTGACCCCAGGTGCCGTCGGTGTTCTCTTCGACGGTCCAGGAGCGCAGGCGCTGGTGGGAGTCGAGCTGCCAGGTCTGCCGCCGGGTGCCGCTGGTCTGCTGGTGGACCAGGTCGTTGGCGTAGTAGCCGATCTGGCTGCCGGGCCGGGCGGTGGTGCGGCCGAAGGCGTCGTAGACGTAACCGGTGTCGACGAGCCGGTCGGCGCTGTCGTAGGTGTGGGTGGTGGTGGTTCCGCCGGTGGTCGGGCAGGCGGCACCGGCGGCGCCTGCCGCGGTGGTCACGGAGGTGCGGTTGGTGCGCTTGTCGAAGCCGTAGGTCCGCCGGGTGCAGGTGTCGCCGACCGTGTCGGCGACACCGGTCAGACGGCCGGTGGCGTCGTAGGCGTACTTCTGGGCGGACCAGCCGGCATGTGCGGTGACCTGGCCGTGGGCCGATTCCTCGACCACGTCGGAGTACACCACCTGGCCGTCGCTGTCACGGGTGTAGACGCGGGACGCGGTGGAGCCCGTGGTGTCCTCTCCGATGGTGAGGGTGTAGCCGCCGGGGAGCTTCTCCGAGGCGACGGCGCCGTCGGCGTTGTAGCGGGCCTCGAACGAGCCGGCGACCGAGTCCGTGGACTTCGTGACGAGGCCACGGGGTTCGGCGGTGCTGTCGTAGGTGTAGGTCACCGTGGACGGCACCGAGTCGCTGGTCCTGACCGGGCGGTCCAGCAGGTCGTACTCGGTCCGGGTCCGGCCGCCGTCCGCGTCGGTGTAGGAGATCTGCCGGCCGAGCCGGTCGAACTCCTTCACGATCGTGCCGCCGGTCGGGCTGGTCATCGTCACGGCCGCGCCCGTGGCCGGGTCGTACTCGGTCGTGGACTCGGGAACCGCCTGGCCGAGCCCGCCGGTCATGACGGACTTGGTGGGCCGGCCCGCGTCGTCGTAGGTGGTCGTCATGGTGCGGGTGACGCCGTTCGCGGTCTCGGTGACCTTGGTCGGGTTGCCCCACCAGCCGTACTCGGTGGTGCTGGTCGACAGGCCGGTCGGCTGGGATCCGCCGCCGGTGATCGCGCCGGCCGCGCCGACGGAGCAGAGCTTGCCGGCCCACTCCGGCCGGCCCGCGCAGGCACCAGTACCGATCGCCGACCAGTAGGTGGTCACCCGGGTCGCGGCGTCCGTCCCGGTGGCACCGGGCGTCAGCTGCTTGGTCACCTGGCCCTGGCTGTCGTACTCCGTGCTCTCGGTGACGGCGAGACCGGCCGGGTCCTTGACCGTCTTGACCGGTCGGCCCTTGGCCCAGTCGTAGACGGTCTGCACCGCCCTCGCGTCGGTGAGCGTGGTGCCACCGATGACCTGTGCACCGACGGTGATCTTGGTGACCTGGTGCTCCACCTTCGCGCTGCCGTCCGTGGGCCGTCCGGCGTCGTACTCGTTGACCGCCCAGGTGCGGGCCACGGCGGACTCGCCCGTGGTGGTCAGGGTGATGCGCTGCAGCGGGCCGAGTCGGCCCTCCTCGCGAATCCCCCGGGAGTCGAAGGTGGTCTTCGTGGAGAGCAGATCGGCGCGGTCCTGGGTGGACAGGCCGATGATGCCGAGATCGGTCAGGGAGGTCTGGTCGGCCGCCGTCCCGCCGAGGGCGAGGGCGCGGTTGCCGGCGGTCAGCTGACGAACGGTGTTGCCGTGGTGGTCGTACTCGGTGGTCGTGATGTTCCCACCGGGCGTCGCCGCGTTGACCTGACGCCCGGAGGCGTCGGTGTAGGTGATCCACGCACGGCGGTAGTCCGCGGCGGACAGGGCGGCACCGTCATGCCCGGCGGGGACCGCGTCCGGAGGGAAGACGGCGGTCGCGTCGGTCGGGGCGTTGGTCTGGCCCCAGGCCTGCACGTCCGAGGCGCCCAGCTTGTACGGTGCGTCGCCGCCGGTCAGCGGCACGTCGTAGACGATGCTCGTCGACGCGGTGCCGGACTCGACGTCCTTGGTGCCCTGCTGCAGGCCGGAACGGCTGACCTTCAGGAGCATTCCGTCACCGGCGGTGGCGGCGTTGCCCGCCTTGCCGTAGGTGAAGGACCACGGCAGCTCGCCGGGCGTCGTCAGCTGGGTGACCCGCCCCGCGCCGTCGTAGGCGTACTGCGTCTTGAGCGACGGGGTGATCTTCGGGTCCCACGTCTCCCGCAGTCGGCCCGCGCCGTCGTATCGGAAGACCTGGAGGGCCTTGTACGTGGCGTTCGCCGCGCCGGGCTCGGTGGACCAGCCGCGGATCTCCTTCACCTGGCCGGCGAAGTCGCCGAAGGCGGTGTCGGTCCCGGTGGTGGCCGTGGCGTAGGTGAACTCGAGCGCGCGGCAGCCCTTCGTGGCCGGCGCCGCCATGCACGTCGCGGCCGAGGCCGCCGAGGTGGGGGCGAGGACGAGCTTCGGCCGGGCCAGCTTCCGCCCGCCCACGGTGACGGTTTCGGAGACCACCGTGGTCGTGCTCTGCGCCAGACCGTCCAGGGCGCTGGAAGCGACCTGCCAGGTGGTGGCGGCATCCGGCTTGGCGAAGGAGGTGAGCGTGCCCTCGTTGTCCTTCAGCGTGAACGTACCCGTGAGGGAGCCGGTGAGCGTCAGGTCCTCGGCACCTGGCTCGGGCTTCCAGCCGCCACCGGTGGTGGCGGTGAAGCCGAGCTCCTCGCCCTCGGCGTCGACCAGCGCGACCGACGTCGCCGAGGTCTGCTTCAGGTAGGACCAGTCCGAGCCGGTGATCTCCGCGGCCGTGCCGGAGGTCCACTGGGGACCGAAGATCGCGGCCTGGCCCTCCTGCCGGGCACCCGCGTCGGGGCGGCGGGAGGACGCGACACGCGACACGGACAGGCCGAACAGCGACGCGTCGCCGGCGGCCACGGTGTAGTCGCCGGTCAGGAGGTTGACCGAGCCGGGCCCGGCGTCCTCGGAGGGGGCGGTGCCGGCGTTGCGGTCGACGGTGATCTCGTTCGCCGGCGAGTACACGGTGGTGCTGCCGTCGACGAAGGCGGCGCGCACGTCGATCGGACCGTCCTCGGTGAGGCTGGCGGTGATGTCCCACGTCAGCCCGGCGGGCTTGCCGTTCGCCACGGCGACCGGCCACGCCGGTACCGTGTCCGTGCCCTGGCGTACGTCGGCGGTCGGGACGTTCTTCCAGGTGTCCGTCTCGCCACGGCGGTACTGGTACGTGACACCGGTGTACGTGGACTGGCCCTCGGCGGACAGGCCCACCCGGCGGGCCGGACGCTCGCCCTGGCCGGGAGTGAGGAGTGCCGCTCCGGAGCCCGCGTAGAAAACGTGGGAGCTCAGGGCGGAGACGTTGCCGGCGGCGTCCACGGTGCGTGCGGTGACGGTGTGCTTGCCGGCGGGGAAGGTGAGCGACCTGGTGACCGCGGCGCCCGTGGTGGCCGCGGACTGCCAGGTCGTGGCCCCGTCCAGCTTGTACTCCACCGAGGCCACGTCGCTGGTGGGCGGGGTGAAGGTGAAGGAGCCGGAGAATGAGCCGTTCGCGTCCGGGGTGCCGGACCAGGTGTCGGCCGGGAAGGCACCGGAGGAGACGGCGCTGGTCCCGGGCTTGGTGGTGTCGACGGTGAACGTCATCGACGGGCTCCAGGGAGACCAGCCGTTGCCGTCGCTGACGCGGCTCTTGAACCAGTAGGTGTGGCCGTTGACGAGCTTCCCCGCGGGAACGGGGTGCGAGATCGTGTTGTTCGAGACCCCGTCATAGGTGGCGGAGTCGTACACCAAGAGGTTCGTCGACCCCTCCCACAGCTCGTACATCGAGCGCAGGAACGGGCTCTCTGCGTCACTGGCGGTGTAGGACAGCATCGGCGTGGCCGACGTCGTCCAGTTCTTGCCCGCGTTGGCGCGGCCCGGGGTGACGGTCATCGGGTTCCCGGCGACCGGGGGCGTGTTGTACGTGACCGACACGTACGGCGTGTTCGAGGCCGCGTTGCCCGAGTTGAAGCGCTTCCACGAGTACGGGTCGGACTCGTTGGTGGCCTTGATGCCCATCGAGTTGCTGCCGTTGCCGTTGCCTGCCCAGGCCACGGCGAGGTTCTTGATGTCCTGCGTCACCCAGCCGTCCGCGCAGGCGGAGGAGAAGCCCTTCGTCGCGGTCGAGGTGGCCCACTTGATGTTCCAGTTCGGCTGCGCGGTCCACCGGGTGGCGGTCGAGGCGTGCGGGGTGTCCCACACCTCCCAGCTGCTGGGGGTGCAGGACCAGGAGTGGCCGTTCCACAGGTTCAGCTTCGCGCCCAGGATCTGCTTGCCCGTGATCTGCGCCATCGGGAAGTGCAGGAAGGACCGCGCGATCTGCCCGGAGCCGTTGTTGCCGAGCTTGAGCTCCGTCGACGTCGACATGTCCGTCGTGTAGCCCTGCTGCACGAACGTGTCGAAGCTCGCGCCGATGTTCACCGACGGATCGACCGTCACCGGGAACGTCCTGGCCGGATCGGCCAGGAACGCGGCGTCCGGCGTCAGCGTCAGATCGACCGTGTCCCCGCGCTGCGTGACCTTCAGGCCCACGTCGGCGCGCCGGGTGTGCTCACCGGATTTCGGGTCGACGTACGCGTCCCACATGACCGGCGCCGGCAGGACGCCGACCTGCTTGCCGGACTTGCGGTCGAGGAAGGTCACCGAACGGTCCTTGTTCGCCCGGACCTTGACGCCCCGGGCGTTCAGGGTGAGTGCGACCGAGCCGTTCGCCGCGACCGCCGAGCGGTCCTTCAGTTCCAGGAACTGCTCGAAGCCCGTACGCGTCGACTCGACGATCAGGTCCGTCGCGGTCAGAGCGTTCGCGTACCGCGCCGTCGTCCCCGACAGCGTCGGCTCCGGCAGGACACCGCGCCACGACAGGTCCACCGCCCGGCCGCCGCCGGCCTCCAGCGACACCAGCGGCACCGGCGTCGTCCCCGCGTCACCGGCGGCGCCCGACGCCCGCACCCGCGCGGCCTGCGCGGCAGGCGTACGACCGCCCAGCCTCAGCCCGAGCGGGTGCCCCTTCGCGACGACGGAACCGTCCACGGCCTTCGTCAGGTTGACGTCCACACTGCGCCACGCGCCCGTGCCCTTGTCGCGGAAGCGGACCGGTCCCGACGCGGCATCCGTCGTCACCGTGCCGTCCGGATTCGCCCAGGTCGTCGTCGACTCCGTCCGCTCCGACAGCGCCTCCACGCGCTTGCCCGACAGACGGGCGGCGACCGTCGCGGACGCCAGATCGGCCGCCTCGGTCGGATAGGGCGACTCGCCGGCCGCGGCCGGCACCTGCTGCCGCGGTGTCACGGCCACGGCCTGGCCGGTCGTGCCGACGACCAGAGCGGCCTCGACGGCCAGCACCCCTGCGACCGCCAGGGCTATGTGCGGCAACGCTCCCGCACGGACCCACGCGCCCCCGACCTGCGCCGATGGTCTTCCTCGCACACGCATGACGTTGGATTCCCTCCCACGATGTGCCCGCCGGGCACGACAACCTGATCCGGACGCGTACGAGAGGGACGGACGCCGGTCAGGGATTCAGGGGAGACGAAAAGTATGTCAAGTCAACGGCGCGGAGGGTGATTTGTCTCGATTTTGCATCACGCCTTCCGGTGACCGGGAATCTCAGGGCCCTGCCGGACGCCGTTTGAGCGGTCGCCTCAGCGGCCTCGAAGGGTCGAAGAACCGGACCGGCTCCACAACCTCGCGCCCGAAGCCACCGAGGTCAGCCGTGTCGCTCCTCCCGGTACTTCTCGTCGGCCACGAGCACGGAAGTGAAGTGGACCGGCAGGCCGTTCTCGTCCCTCGGCACCTCCTGGGAGGTGTCGCGAGTGAAGGCCAGGGTGACGCCGGGGACGTACGGGGCCCGCGCGTCGTCGCTGTTGACCTGCCAGCCCTTGCGAGCCGCGTGGGCGAGGATCTCGTCGGCCGGAACACGGAAGACGTCGAGGCCGTCCAGCAGGACCTGGACGTCGGGGTCCTCGTCCTCGTCCGGACCCCAGAGGGTGATGGCGTCGACCCGGTGGTCGCGCCCGAGGGCGACCTGGAAGCCGATGCCGTCATACTCGGCGGAGACGAGGTCGAAGTCGCGCACCGCGTCCGCCGGGTACACCCTCGGCGCACCCCATGCCGAGACCGCGGCGACCGCTTCGTCCAGCGTCATGCCCAGCCGGACGGGAGCCACGCCGCGGGGCGGATCGAGGACGAACTGCACGGGGTGGCCTTTCTGATGGGCTGCGACCATTTCAGCATGTCGCAGGAGACCGTCCGGCCCGGACGTCCGTCCACGACCACGCCCACCTGCGGCTGGGGTTTCGGCGACGCCGTGGTCCGAGGGCCTCAGGGGCGGCGGGATCCGACGGTGCGCGAGTGGTTCAGAACCTCTCCGGGCGGATCAGTGCGGCGACGAGATAACCGACGATGCAGACGGCGACGATCAGTCCGACCACGTTCTCCACGCTCACGAGCGACTCACTCTCCGATGATTCCCGACGGGTGTCCTGCTGCGAGGAAACCCGGAGCGCGACCTGCTCACGAGCACCTTGACGGGTCTCTTGCGGGGCAACGGCAGATACTGACGGCGTCTTGTCGGATCCCTTGCGCGGAGCCGCTCGATCAGCGGAACCCGGCGAGCACGCCAGACGTCGGCGTTTCGGCCAACTGGACCTTGCCTCGGACCTGTTGCGGGAGACGGGTCCATGCATGGCCCACGCTCCGACACGCGCCGAATCTCGGCGATCCGACAGCGACCGAAACACACCAGTTCGATATCTCGGCGCGGTCGTTGAACTTCACGACCGCGCCGGACGACTGTTCAGGAGGACCCGCCCTTGACCTCGACCCCTATGACGACCGAGCAGCGGAATTCCACGCCGCCTCCGCCGCCGCACGCCCTCCGACCGCCGGTCTCCTGAGCTTCGTGAGGTCCTGACATGCCGCCTTCCCCCGCCCAGATCCGTTCCCTGGTCACCGCCTACCTCGACCGGCACCCCGGCGAGCACGACGCCCTGGCCCCGCTGACGGCCGCGCTGGACTCCGCTGGTGACCCGACAAGCCGCTCCACCCTCCCCGGCCATGTCACGTGCGGCGTGGCTGTGATCGACCGCGCCGACCTCGAGCTCGTGCACACCGTGCACATGGTGGACCGGCCTCAGGGCCGGCCCCGGATCGGTCTCTTCTTCCGGGCCGGCCGCTGGGAGGGCGTACCGGAGGTGCGTGAGCCGGACAAGTGCGTCGGCTGGCGGTGGTGGAGGGCCGAGGACCTGCCCGAGCCGATCGTCCCCTACACCCGCGTCGCGATCGAAGGCATTCAAGCCGGGCAAGCCTATTTGGAGTTGGGGTGGGCACGTTGACCGACTTCGCCGCCGTCGGCGCGGCCTACGCCGCCCACTCCCGCAGTGCCCGGGGTCGGCTGCGCCATGACCTCGTCGCCCACCGCCTGCTGGCGGAACTTCCCGCCGGGCCGGTGCGGGTGCTGGACGTCGGCTGCGGCGACGGTGAGATGACGCTGCGGATCGCCGCAGCCGGACACGACGTGACCGCGACCGACCCGTCCGCGGAGATGCTCGGCGCGGCGGCACGCCGTCTGGCTGCCCGGCCCGAACTCGCCGCGCGGGTCCGGCTCCTTGAAGCAGGCATCGAGGATCTCTTCTTCGACGGGGACCGGTTCGACGCGGTGTGCTGCCACGGCGTGCTGATGTACCTGGACGACACGCCGGGCTCGGTCGCGCTCCTGGCCGGGCTGGTCGCACCAGGCGGGGTCCTGAGCATCCTGACCAAGAACCGGGCCGCGATCGGCTTCCGCGAAGCCCTGCGCGGCGACTACCCGACGGCCCGCCGCCTCATCGAGCACGGCTCCGGCACGAGCGTCGGCAACCTCGGCCTGGACACACGAGGGGACACGGCCGAGTCCCTCGACCGGCTCGCGGCCGAGCACGGCCTCACGCCGCTGGACTGGCAGGGTGTCCGGATCTTCCACGACCACCGCGACGACTGGGACCCGGACCCCGCCGCATACGCGCACGCGTGGGAAATGGAGTGGGCAGCCTCCTCCCGTGACCCATACCGTCAGCTCGGACGCCTCGTGCACACGCTGGCCCGCCGTCCGCCGGAAGGGGGCGAGCTGTGACGGATCCGGCCGACAGCGAGCTCGGTGTGCCGGCGTTGCGAGTGGCCGCCGTGCCGGAACCGGACGCCACGCCAGGGCAGGTGTCCCGGCCGGCGTGCCGTCGGCCTCACCAGCGCGTCGGCTGAACGCCATCCCCGTGCACGCGTCGGCCTGTCCCTCATCCGCGAAGGAGGAGCATCGTGTCCACTGAGCTCGACGCCGCTACGGGCGATCGGCGTGCCGCCATGGTCGAGCGTCTCGCGTCCGACGGCGCCCTGACCGACCCGCGGCTACGCGACGCCCTCCTCCACGTGGCCCGTGAGGTGCTCCTCCCCCACGCATACGTCCGGGTGAGCGGTCCGGGCGCGGACCCGATCGACTGGCGTCTGCTCGACGGATCCCACCCGGAGGACCGGGCGGAGTGGCTCGACCTCATCCACAGCGACGAGTCGATCCTGCTGCAGCGCGACGGTGAGCCCCTCGACGCCCTCGGCCGGGGCCCGGTGACGGGCGGCCACATGACTTCCATGTCCACCTTCACTCCCGCCACCCTGGAGGCCTTGCAGGTCCTGCGACTCGCCCCAGGGCAGCGATTTCTCGACCTCGGGCCCGGTCCGGGCGTCTCCCTCGCGCTCGCCGCCGCCATCACCGGCCCCGGCCTCGCCGCCGGCGTGGAGCGCGATCCGCACATGGCCGTCTTCGCCCGACGTCACCTCGACCGGCTCGGCCTCGGCGCGACCGTCGTCGAAGGCGATGCGCTGCACGGACACGCGGCCGGAGGTCCGTACGACCGGATGCACTCCGGCATCGGCGTGCCCAGCGTCCCACCGGCGTGGGTGGAGCAGCTCGCGCCGGGTGGGCGGCTGTTGACGACGTTGGCGACCAGGACGCCGAGCTGGCCCGGGCAGCTCCTCGTCATCCGCACTCCGAGGGGCCGGATCGAGGCGACCCTGCGGGGCAGGGCCCGCGGGTACCGGCCCGTCCACGGCTTCACGTGGCTGAGCGCCCTGGACCACCGCGCCCGCGTCGAGGCCGACCCCGGCACCACCCGGCGGACCCTCCTCGGGCCACCGCCGGACGACGCCTACGGGTTCTGGCTGGCCGCGGCGTACCTCGTCCCGAACGTGGTGCGGGACTTCCAGGCCGAGACGATGACCGTCGTCGCCCCCGAGGACGACTCCTGGGCGGTGGCCGGCTCCGGCGACGGCACCGTGCGGGTGCACGGCCCGCGGGACATCTGGGCCGAACTCGAAGCCCTCCACGACCGCTGGAAGCGAGCCGGTCGCCCTGACACCTACCGAGTAGACCTTCCGGCCGGTGGCGGCCCGCAGGTCGTTGCGTCCGGAGCCGGACCTTCCGCCCTCACCTGGCTTCTTCCTCCGCTCGCCCCCGTCCCCGGGCAGCCGCCTCGGAGACCGGGGGCGCCGTGACATGAGCCTCTGACGTCGCCGATCGGCCTACTCGGCCGTCACGCCCCCCTTGGTACCGGACAGCGGTACCGATTCGATTCGCACCAGGGAGACTCCCATGAAGGTTCTGATCACCGGCGGCGCCGGATTCATCGGCTCGACGATCGCCTCGCGGTGCCTGGACGAGGGCATCGACGTCGTGATCCTCGACGATCTGTCCACCGGCCGGGACGAGTTCGTCACCGGCCGGAACTGGTACCGGGGGCGCATCGACGACGGCGCGCTGATCGACCGGATCTTCGTCGAGCACCCCGACATCGACGCGACCGTCGGCTGCGCCGCGAAGATCGTCGTCCCCGAATCCGTCTCCGCGCCGTTGTACTACTACAGCGAGAACGTCGCCGCCGGGCTCGCGCTCCTCGGCCACCTGCTCCGCAACGGCTGTCATCGGTTCCTGTTCTCATCGTCGGCCGCCATCTACGCGCCGGGGCTGGGCATCACCGAGCAGGCCCCGCTGGATCCGATGAGTCCGTACGCGCGGACGAAGGCGCACTTCGAGCAGGCCCTGGAGGACGTGACCGGAGGCACTGAGCTGCGGGCCGTCTCGCTGAGGTACTTCAACCCGGTCGGCGCCGACCCCCGACTCCGCACGGGTCTCCAGGTCTTCGGACCCACTCACGCGCTCGGCGTGATGATCGACAAGTACCACGCGAACCAGCCGTACCCGATCACCGGCACCGACTGGGAGACCCGCGACGGCACCGGCATCCGCGACTACGTCCACGTCTGGGACCTCGCCGGCGCGCACCTCGCCGCGCTGCACCGCTTCGACACCATCACCTCTGGGGACGGCGGCAGCGCGTACCGCGTCGTCAACCTCGGCTCCGGCACGGGAACCACCGTGCTCGAGCTGATCAGGGCGTTCGAGGCCGTCACCGGCAAGCCGATGCCCACCGAGCTCCTGGGCCGGCGCCCCGGGGACAACGCCGGCGCCTACCCCGACATCTCCCTCGCCGCCGAGCTCCTCGGCTGGAGGCCGACCCTGACCACCGAGCAGGGCATCGCCGACTCGCTCGCCTGGCACGACCGCCGGGACACCGTCCTCGCCCGTCGCCCGGGAGGCGGCGCATGAGCGGCACCACGCGGCACACCGAACCGATCGACGTGCACCTCATCGCCGTCCGCGAAGGGGCAACCGGACCCGAGGTGCTGCTCTCCCGCAGAGCGGGCGCGGTCTACGCGGCCGGCTGCTGGCACCTGCCCTCCGGTCACCTCGACGGACCGTACGAGGACGTCGTCGTCGCCCTCGTCCGCGAGACCCGGGAGGAGACCGGCGTTCGCGTCGACCCGGACGACGTCCACGCGGCTGTCACGGTGCATCACCGCGGCCCCGGCGGCAGCGCCCGTGTCGGGTTCTTCTTCGAGGTGCGACGGTGGAGCGGCACGCCGAAGATCATGGAGCCCGAGGTGTGCGACGCGATGGGATGGTTCCCCTTCGACGCGCTGCCGGAGCCGATGGTCGCGTACTGCCGGGCCGGCCTCGACGCGTACCTCGCCGGCGCCCGGATGGCCGTCCACTTCCAGGAGCCCGGCGATCCGATCGCGTACGTCCCGAAGGCGGACAGGCTCCGTCTCGTCCGCGCGGCGGGTTCCGGCGGGCCGCTGCCCGGGCCGGCGGTGGAGGAGTTCGCCGAGCGGGCCGTCGGCCGGATCGCCGAGTGGACCGACGTGTCCTGGGCACGGGCGAACAGCCAGGTGTGGCGCGTTCGCGGCGCCGCCGGCGGTCTGTGGTTCGTGAAGGTCCACCAGAACGCCAAGTTCCACGCCCGGGAGACCGCGGCCCTGCGCAGCTGGGTGCCTCGGCTGGAGGGCGCCGGGCCCCGGCTGGTCGCCGCGGACGCGCGGCTGCGGACGGTCGTACTGACCGCGGTCGAGGGCCGATCACTGCACGGGGCCGTACTGTCGCCGGGTCAGGAGCGGCACACGTTCCGGGCGATCGGCGAGCTCGCCGCGCGCATCCATGCCGGCCCTCCGCCCCCACTCGACCCCGAGGCTCCACCCGTCGACCCGTACACCAGGCTCGAACGTCACCTGGAGGCCGCCCGGCCCCATCTCGCACCCGGAGACGAGGAGTACATCCGGCAGGTCGCGGAGCACGCCAGGCTGCTGCCTCCGGTCGAGCCGGTGGCGACCCACGGCGACTTCCAGCTGCGCAATCTTCTCCTCGCCGAGGACGGCACCCTGCGGGTCATCGACTTCGAGCGCAGTGAATCCCGGCCCGCAGTACGGGACTTCGTCCGGATCCTCGACGCCTTCGACGGACGGGAGGACCTCTTCGAGGCGTTCCTCGAAGGCTACGGCCGTCGCCTCACGGAGATCGAGGAGGCGCATCTGGTCGCGGGGGCGGTCCTGGACGCGGTGTCCGGAATCGCCTTCGGGACCGCGGCCGGCGACCCGGAACTCGTCGAACGCGGACGCCGCACCCTCGCGCGCCGACACACCGCCACCACCACCATCCTGCCTTTCCCGACGGCTCCTGACGGAGGCCCCGCAGCTCCTGACGGACGTTTCTCGGCTTCTGACGGAGGTTCCTCGCGATGACGACGTACAGCACAGGCGGGCTGCCCGTGGCGGTGTCCGCGCCGCGGCCGGCCACGCCCGAAGATGCCGCCGAGATCGTCCGGCTGCGCTCGGATCTCATCCTGTCGGAGCCGCTCGACGAGCAGTGGCTCGTCATCTGCCGCGATCACCTCGCCCTGCGGCTCCAGCCCGGGGGCGACGCCCGCGCCTACGTCCTCGACGCGCCGTCCGGCGGTCTCGCCGCCTGCGCGCTCGGCCTCATCCATCCCGTTCTGCCGGCCCCGAAGTACCCCAAGGGGCTGGCAGGACGGATCCACGCCGTGGCCACCGAACCCGCCCACCGACGCCGTGGGCACGCCCGGGCCGTTCTGGCGGCGCTGCTGGAGCACTTGGAGAGCGAGGAGGTGACGCTCTTCGAGCTGCACGCGAGCGCCGACGCCACACCGCTGTACGAGGAGTTCGGCTTCGCCGGTGATCCGGCCCTGATGCGGATGACGAAGATCCGGCCGGCCGAGGAGACCGCACCATGAGCACGACGTCCACCGCACAGAGCTGGAGCGACCATTACGCGTCGGGCCGGGGCATCAACCCGCTGTCCGACGCCGAGACGGTCATCGTGCGCGAGCGGCTCGTCCCGCCTCTCGGCCGGGAAGAGCCACGAGCATTGGATGTCTGCTGCGGAACGGGCGAGCTGGCCAGGCTGCTCGCCGACCTGGGTTACGCGGTCGACGCCGTCGACTACGCCCAGGGCGCCGTCGACCGCGCAGCCGCCGAGACGGGGTCCCCTGTCGCGTACCACTGCGTGGACGTGACCTCATGCGACCTCGGCGCGCTCGCGCCCGCCGACGGCTTCGATCTGATCACCATCCGTCGGTCGCTGGCGCACCTGGGCGACCGTACGAGGATCGTCGCCGAGCTCGCCGGCCTGCTGCGGCCCGAGGGGACCCTGTGCGTGATCACCCCGCACGCCGACCGGTTCCCGGAGAGTCTCCGGGGCATCTGCCTGGACGACGCCGAGATCACCCTGCTCACCGACGGCTGGGAGCACGCGGAACGTGTCGAGGCGGAGGACTGCACTGTCGTGCTGCTGCGCGGGCCCGGCGTCCGGTCGGCCGCGTATCGGGAGAAGCTGCGGCCGAAGGCTGCGGCGATGGCCGGTGTCGCGGTCGTCGTGACGAACCCGCACGGCCGGGTGCTCCTGGGGTGGAACCCGTCGAGGAAGTGCTGGGAGCTTCCGGCCGGGAAGGTCGAGCCGGGGGAGGCGTTCGAAGCGACCGCGGTCCGCGAGCTGGCCGAGGAGACCGGTCTGCGCGCTGCTGCGGAGCGGGTGGTGTTGCTGGGGACTCTGTGTGACGACACCCATGGCATGACACGGGTCACGGAGGTCGCCCGGCTCACGGAGTACGACGGCGAACCGCTGGCACTTGAACCCGAGTCGACGGCCCGTTGGGAGTGGCACCCCCCGGGCGCCCTCCGCTCCCTCCCACAGCCGCTGTTCACCGCCTCCGCTCAGGCTCTGAACACGGCGTGGCCCGGCCTGCTGCCCGATCTCCCTCCCGCGCATTTCACTCCGCGGCCCGCCCCGGCCGACGGTGGCCGGCTGCGCTTCGGGGAGCCCACGGCGGCGGTGCGTCTTCGGTTGCGGCTCGCCGAGGATCTGACCCGGGCCGGCTGGGCGCGTACGCCGGAACTGCGCGCCGCGTTCCAGGCCGTGCCGCGCCAGGCGTTCCTCCCCGAGCAGCCCCTGGACCGTGCCTACGCCAACATGGCCGTCGCGACCGTGATCACCGACGGCGGCCAGTCGTCGAGTTCCGTGTCCCAGCCCGAGATGCAGGCCCTCATGCTCGACCACGGCCGTCTGCGCGAGGGCGGCCACGGCCTGGAGATCGGGGGCGGCGGCTACAACGCGGCCCTCATGGCCGAGCTCGTCGGCGCCACAGGCACCGTGACCTGTGTCGAGTACGACCCGTACGTCCACCGGCGCACGGTCCGCTTCCTCCAGGAGACCGGGTACGCGGACCGCGTCCGGGTGGTGCTCGGTGACGGCGTGCACGGCGCTCCTGAACACCTGGTCCCGGCGGGCGGGTTCGACACGATCCTGGTCACGGTCGCCTCGAAGGAACTCCCCCCAGCTTGGACGGCGCAGCTCGCCGACGGCGGCCGGCTCGTGGTCCCCTTGCGGCTCGGCGGCTACACCCGGTGCGTGGCCTTCGAGAAGCAGGGCACGCTCCTGACCTCGACGCACGTGAGCCCGTGCGGGTTCGTACCGATGCAAGGCATCGGACGCTGGGACGACTCGCCCGTCCCCATCGGGGAGAGCGGATACGGGATCCGCTGGGAGGACACCCCACCCGCCCCGGTCGATGCCTTGGAGCGCGCCCTCGCGGGCGATGCGGTGGAGCTGTGGACGGGCGTCACCGTGGCCGGGGACGAGTCGTACGAGACGCTGCAGCTCTGGCTGACCGTCGCTCTTCCGGGGTTCTGCCGCCTGACGGGCGACCGTGAGGAGGGTCCGGTCCTGCTGCCTAGGAACCAGGACGCCGCGGCCATGGTGTCGGGCGGGTCCCTGGGCTGCATGACCGTCCGCCGCATCGGGCACGACGACACCACCGGCCGGGCGCTGTGGGAGTTCGGCGCGCAGGGGTTCGGCGCCGACGCCAAGGCCGTCGCGGACACCGTGGCCGGCGCCGTACGCGCCTGGGACCGCGACATCCGGCCTGGCCCCGGTCCCGTGCTCACCGTCCGGCCGGCCACCCTGCGCACCGAGCAGCCGGCCGCCCGGCACGTCATCGACAAGCAGCACTCCCGCATCGTCCTGACCTTTCCGGGGCGTCGTCATGACGCCGGACCACGCCCCCGTTCAAGTGGCGGGCGATCTGGGCCCCCATCGCGGCGCGGATGGCCCGCACGTCCTCCTCGCCCGCCTGCCCCAACCCGCAGAAGTTCCGATCGGAGAGAGATGACCACGACGACCGAACCCGACGAAGCGCCCGGCTCGAAGATGACGGACGAGGAGTACGGGGCCCACCGGGCCTCCTCCGCCCTGTGGGCCGGCACCTCCGTGCTGATCACCAACCGGACGGGGGAGGTCCTGGTCCAGCACGTCGACTACCTCGACGGCACCTGCCTCCTGCCGGGGGGAGGCGTGGACAAGGGAGAGTCCCCCGCGTCCGGCGCCGTCCGCGAGCTCCAGGAGGAACTCGGCGTCACCGCTGTCATCGATCGCGGCCTCGCCGTCGACTACGTCTCCCCCGGTGCGGTGAACGCTCCTCCGGAGATGCGCTACCCCGGGGAGCTCTTGCACGTCTTCAACGGCGGCACGTGGGACGAGAAGCAGATCGCCGCCATCCGGCTCCCCGAGCGCGAGATCACCTCGATCGAATTCGTCGAGCCCGCCCGCCTGCCCGACTGTCTCTTTCCCCGCGACGCCCGCCGCGCCCTGGCTGCGCTGAGGGCCCGCCTCAACGGAGCCGGCGCGGTGCTCCTGGAAGACGGGTATCCGCTGTCCCCCACCGTTCTCGACCGGGCCGGGGTCCTGCGCACGCCGCGCCTCCCCCACCACTACCCCTTCCACCTCGCCCCCGTACCGGGCGCCGAGACGCCGATCCGGCAGTCGTGGGTCTGGGCGTTCGCGCCCGACGGACGGATCCTGCTCCTCCTCGACCCCGACACCGGCGCCGCGTGCCTGCCCGGCGGAACGCCGGAACCCGGCGACCACGGCGATCCCGTCGCGACCCTGCGCCGCGAGGCCGCCGAGGAGGCCGCCGCGCAGCTGGCGTCGATCACCTACCTCGGGTACCTGTCCGACCCCGAGCAGCCGTGCGCGCGCGTCCGCTACGCGGCCGTCCTCACGAGCCTCGGTCCCCCGCCCGTCGATCCGGCCACCGACCGCACCTACCTCCGGATCCTGGCCACCCCGGAACAGGCCCTGGAACTCTTCGACTGGGGGCCGCCCGCGACGGACCAGCTCACCGCCGTCCATCAGGCCCGCCGGCAGCTCGCCGTCCCCAAGGCCGCCCGACAGCCCGTCACCGAGCTCGTCGGCCCCGTCACCTGGTAGCTCCGGCCCCGTCGAAGCGGATCGAGGACTCTGATGACCGCTCCGGGCGGCCCGCCTGACGTCGCCCGGCCTCGGGGTCGAGCCCCGTTACGCTGCTCACGTGAACGGTACGGATGAGGTGTGGGGTCGTCCCGACTGGCGGGTGCTCGTCGTCGGGGGCGCGTCGGGGATGGGGAAGACCGGTGTCGGCCGGGCGTTGGCGCGGCGGTACGGCGTCCCCCTCGTGGAGGTCGACGACATCGTGGAGGCCCTCCTCGCGGTGACCCTGCCCGAGCACCTGCCGGAGGTCCACTTCTGGCGTACTCACCCGGATGCCGCCCGTCAGGCGCCCGAGTCGGTGGTCGAGCGGCAGATCGCGATCGCCGAGGCGCTGGCGCCGGCGATCGAGGCGGTGGTGGCCAACCACGTGGGCACCGACACCCCGGTGATCCTGGAAGGTGACTACGTCCTGCCCGGAGCGGCGACGCCCGGAGGTGACGTCCGTGCCGTCTTCCTCCACGAGGACGACGAGGCGCAGGTGACGGCCAACTACCTGCACCGGGAGCCGGAGGCCGGTCCGCAGCACCATCGCGCCCGCGTCAGCGTGCTGTACGGCAGGTGGCTCGCCACGCAGGCGCGGGCGGCCGGGGTGCCGGTCGTCGCTCCGCGTCCGTGGGAGGACCTGGCCGTCCGTGTCGCCGAGGCGGTGGGGCAGAGCACCTCTGCGCCGCTGTCGTCCGGGCAGTCGGCGCTCGTCAGGACGCCGTAGACCGCGATCCCCTCGACTCCCCGCAGGAAGGCGGCCGGTGAGTGTGAGGAGCGGAAACCGCCACGCCCCTGGCCTGGGATGAAGCACCGTCAGGGAAGCGTCAGAGAAGCCGGTTTCGCCTTGCCCGGGGTGCCGGCCGCGGGTTCGATGGACAGCCGCCGGGGCCGCGTGATCGCCGTCGCCTGCACCCGGTTCCTCGGCAGCCGCTACGAGGACGTCGCCTGCGCGACCGCGCCCGGCGGACGCCGTCAGCACCTCGCCCTGGCCTGCGTCGCCGGACTGACCGCCGACATCGCGGCACGCGGCCACCGCGCGAGCTGGAGCTGCTCCCGCGACAACCGCCCGAGCCGCCTCCTCGCCTGGACCGCCGGCTTCCGTCTGACCCGCGAGTGCGTCCACCACGTCGCCGGACCCGTCAGCCACGCGTCAAGGTTGGCCGAGGCCGCATAGGTACCCCGTCAAGACGGGCGGGGAGGAGTCGTCCCCGGTTCTAGCGTCCGTTCCATGGAGCCACGATTCGTCCCGCAGCCGGAGTCCGGTGACCGCACCGTCCACGACAGCGAGTGGGCCGGCGAGGCCCGCGCCGCCGCCGGCTGCGCGGGCCTCCTGCTGATCCTGTCGCTGACCGTGGACGCCGGGGACGAAGGGCTGACCCTGCCGAGCGCGCTGCTGTGGATCACCCTGTCCGTCGCGCTCTTCGTCATCCTGCTGCCCGCCAGGGTCACCGCGTCACCGGGCCGGCTGACCGTCCGGAGCCTGTGGAGCCGGAGGACCGTGTACACCGACCGGCTCGCGGCCGTCCGCCGGCCGGACGGAATCGAACAGCGCCTCGTGCTCACCGACACGGACGGCGGCAGGGCCCAGATCGACGTCCGCGTCCTTCTCGCCAACCCGTCCCTGTGGCTGCTCCTTGAGGCCGACGCACGGACCTCCCGCACGAACGGCACCCTCCGGGAGGGGACCCGCGACCTCGGCCGGCTCGCCCGCCGTGTCGACAGGGACACGGCCCGCTCGGTCTTCACGGTCTCGGGCCTGCGCTGACCCGTCGTCGTACGGGTGCGAGCGGCCGGTGGGGACCCGACCAGACCGACGGCCGTCGGGGATGGACTAACCCGGCCGGTGCATCTTGACGCTTTCCTGACGCGCCCGCCCTGATCAGTCGTTTTCGTGTTGCTTACGCTGGCCCGGCCCGTCCGCTCGATGGGCGGACCCCTCATCCAGCAGCAGCTCAGGAGCACCCCCATGACCCCCACCAAGGACGCGCGCACCGGACGATTGCGCGCGTGGATGCTGGAGGGGCTCTCCGACATGGGGAAGGGGAAACCCTCCCGGCCCGTGGAGTCGGCGCCGGACGCCGGGCACAAGGGGCAGCGCTGGTGGCGGGTCATGTGCCTGACCGGTGTCGACTACTTCTCGACCCTCGGTTACCAGCCCGGCATCGCGGCCCTGGCCGCCGGCCTGCTCTCCCCCGTCGCCACCATCGTCCTGGTGATCGTCACCCTGGTCGGCGCACTGCCCGTCTACCGACGGGTGGCGGAGGAGAGCCCGCGCGGTGAGGGCTCGATCGCGATGCTGTCGCGGCTGCTGTCCTTCTGGAAGGGCAAGCTGTTCGTCCTGACCCTGCTGGGCTTCGCCGCGACCGACTTCCTCATCACGATCACCCTGTCGGCCGCCGACGCCTCCACCCACCTCGTCGAGAACCCCCACCTCGAAGAGGCCCTGCACAACAAGCAGGTCCTCATCACCATGATCCTGATCGCGCTGCTCGGCGCCGTCTTCCTCAAGGGATTCCTGGAGGCCATCGGCGTCGCCGTCGTCCTCGTCGGCGTCTACCTCGCCCTGAACGCGGTCGTCGTGGTCACCGGCTTCTGGCACGTCCTCACCGAGGGCCATGTCGTCACCGACTGGACCAGCGCCCTGACCGCCGAGCACGGCAACGTCTTCGCCATGGTCGGCGTCGCCCTGCTCGTCTTCCCCAAGCTCGCGCTCGGCCTGTCCGGATTCGAGACCGGCGTCGCCGTCATGCCCCACGTCAAGGGCGACCCGGGCGACACCGAGGAGAAGCCGACCGGCCGGATCCGCGACACCAAGAAGCTCCTCACCACGGCAGCGCTGATCATGAGCGTCTTCCTGATCTGCACCAGCTTCATCACCACCGTCCTCATCCCGCACGAGGAGTTCGAGCCCGGCGGCAAGGCCAACGGCCGCGCCCTCGCCTACCTCGCCCACGAGTACCTCGGGAACACCTTCGGCACCGTCTACGACGTCTCCACCATCGCGATCCTCTGGTTCGCCGGCGCCTCCGCCATGGCCGGACTGCTCAACCTCATGCCGCGCTACCTCCCCAAGTACGGCATGGCACCCCACTGGGCCCGCGCCGTCCGCCCCATGGTCATCGTCTTCACCCTCGTCGCGTTCCTGGTGACGTGGATCTTCGACGCGGACGTCGACGCCCAGGGCGGCGCGTACGCCACCGGTGTCCTCGTCCTGATCTGCTCCGCCGCCATCGCCGTCACCATCGCCGCCCGCAAGGCCGGCCAGCGCGGCTGGACCATCGGCTTCGGCGTCATCTCCGTCGTGTTCCTCTACACCACCGTCGTGAACGTCATCGAGCGCCCCGACGGCGTGAAGATCGGCGCCTGCTTCATCGCCGGCATCATCCTCATCTCCCTCCTCTCCCGGCTCGGCCGCGCCTTCGAACTGCGCGTCACCCACGTGGAGCTCGACGAGATGGCCGAGCGCTTCATCCAGGACATCTCCCGCCGCACCCCCCGCTTCATCGCCAACGAGCCCGACAACCGGGACATCGCCGAGTACCGCGACAAGATCGAACAGATCCGCGCCGACAACGACCTCCCCACCACCGAGGACTTCGTCTTCGTCGAGGTCACCATCACCGACCCCTCCGAGTTCGAGGCCGGCCTGACCATCCGCGGCGAAGTCCTCCACGACCGCTACCGCGTCCTCACCGTGGAGTCCTCCTCCGTCCCCAACGCCCTCGCGGCCCTCCTCCTCCACGCCCGCGACACCACCGGCGCCCGCCCCCACATCTACTTCGAATGGACCGAGGGCAACCCCTTCGCCAACTTCCTCCGCTTCTTCCTCCTCGGCCAGGGCGAGGTCGCCCCCGTCACCCGCGAGGTCCTGCGCGAAGCGGAACCGGACCGGGACCGCCGCCCCCGCGTCCACGTCGGCTGAGGGCGGGGGCTGCGGGGGTCGCGACGGTTCGATCACCGACCATGCCGGGTCCGCCGGCCAGGCGCTAGGAGCCGAGGAACGAGCGGACGCCCTCGGAGACGGCGTCGTCGCCGAGGAGGTCGTTGTGGGCGAGACAGCCGGCGGCGTTGTTGGTCGCGCCGGTCAACGGGACGCTGTTGTCGGGGTTGATGACCTCGTCGCAGTTCGACCACCAGGTGGCGTAGCGCACGGTCCCGGGCGTCTCGTCGCCCGACGCGAGCCCCTTCTGCACGTACGAACCGGGGGTCATGTCACGGCAGGCCTGGTCCCACAGGGCGCAGGCCCATGCGGTGCTCGTGCCGTGGTTGGGGCCGGCGAGGGAGGCCCAGTGGGCGACCGATGCCTGGCCGGCGGCGTCGAACTTCACGTACCAGCGGGTGACGAGGCTGCCGAAGGAGTGGGAGACGAGGTCGACGCGGCTCGCGCCGGTCTGCCGCTTCACGCCCTCGACGTACGCGGCGAGTTCGCCGGACAGGACCTCGTTCACGGACCGGTGCGTGTCGTATCCGAAGGAGAAGAGCTCGGCGTCGGTGTACCCGTCGGCCTTGAAGTCCGCACGCAGGCCGCCCCATACGCCGGGGTCCGCGTTGTAGCCGTGGACGAAGACGACCGGCATGCGGGCGACCGCGCTCGGGGCGGCCGGCTGGGCCCGGACCGTGGCGGTGGGTACGAGCAGGGCCACGACTGCGGCGAGCATCGGAACGGCGATCCTGGCGGCCATCCTGGAACCGGGCTTCGACACGCTTCCCCCTACGACGTGTTACGCACGAGTAGTAGTCAGTCAGGAGCATGGTGGGGCCTCGGAGTCTGGATGAACAGCCCTCGTACGCCGCCGCGGTGCGACACCTCGCGCCGCGCGCCGGGAATCAGACGCTACGGACGGGCTCCAGGAACTCGAGCCGGTTGCCCAGCGGGTCGAACGCGTAGAAGCGATCGTGCCCGGGGAACGCGCCGTCCCAGGTGACACTCACCCCGTTCTCCTCCAGTCGCTCGGCGAGTGACCGGAGCGAGGTCACGAGGATGCCCGGGTGCGCCTTCCTGTTGGGCCGGAAGTCCTCCTCCACTCCCAAGTGGACCTCCAGGCCGCCCGCCCGGAACCAGCATCCACCGCGAGCCGCCAGCACCGGCGGCTTCCCGATCTCCGTCATCCCGAGAACGCCTCCCCAGAACTCTCGACAGAGCTCTTCGGAGCCCGGCGGTATGGCGAGCTGCACGTGATGCAGGCCGCCCAAGGCGTATGCGGGTGTCTCCTGAGCCATGGTTTCTCCCCCTGTTTCCTCCGACAAAGAATCTTGACGTCAAGATAATTGCACATCCCGGGGACGAGCGGCAGGGCAGGGCCGGGCGGACAACAGGAGGGTGGGGTGCGCTGCCCGAGGAGGAATCGGCCATGGCGCCGCAGCTCGAATCCGCACGTTTCAGGGAGGATCCGATCCTGGAGAGGATCCGCGCGGCGGACACGACCGCGTACCTCAAGTACTGCTGCGGTACTGGTAGACGATATCGAACCGGGCAGTGCGAAGCCCCAGGCGGCGGCCTGGGGCTTCGGTCACGGACGGCCATGGGAAAGAATCAGGACCAGGCCGAGGAATTCGAGCCGGTCTCGTAGTCGGTCTCCGTGTCGTGCTCCCACGTCTCGTCCGTCAGCTCTTCATACACCTCCTCGGGGACGTACAGAAGATCCTGTGCGTGCCAGTTCCATTCACGCGCGAACTGCATCGGATCCTGGTTGACCTGCTCATACACCACGGAACCGGCAGCAACCACTGCGCAGCGCGCGTAGAGGAAATCCTCGCCGGTGTTTTCTCCGCCGGACGCGTCCCCGAGGAAGGTGTAACCCTTTTCGAAGAGCTCCCTCCTGTCCAGGGCGTACAGAACCTCCGCAAGGCGCTCGGAGAAGTCGATGATCTCGCCGACCGGCCGCTTGGAGAGGTCCTGCCCGACGGCTTCGATCACGTCATGGACCGTGTCGCCCTGCGCGTTGTCGATGATGGTCCAGAAGGTCTTCGTATCCATGGGAGTCTCCTGTGAGAGATGGGGGAGCCCGGCCGTGCGAGCCGCACGGCCGGGCAATCATTCAGATTCCGAGATCCCTCGGAGTCACCAGTTCACCGGATTACCCGGAGAGCGTCGACCGAATCGGCGAATATGCTTGAGAATTCGAGCCGTCTCAAAATCTCTGGCCTCTCCCACCGTCCGGTACCGTCTAATGACGTGAGAGGAGTACCGCTGATATCCGGCGGCGCGGTTGAGCTTTCGCACCTGACTTTCCGCCCGTCGGGACTTACCGTCCTTGCGGATACCATGACGGACCCTGCCGGTTCCCGTTCCGTACTTATACACACCACCCGTGCGCTTGTCAATGATCTTGTACACGTGACTTCCGCACCTGCAGCGCCTGTCGTTTCCGTGGAATCCACAAGCGCTGTTGTGGGTGAGGATTTCCCGACCGGCGGAGTCCAGGACGGTGAATGTGTGGACATTGCCGACGTTGAGGTTGAACACGAGGCGGTCCGGCAATTCACCACGGTTGACTACCGATGTGACAGGCTGTGGTGAGCCGTCGGTGGCGATGAGGCGGCTTCCGCGGCGGACGTCGCGGGCCTTCGTCCACCCACTGCCGATCACCCACAACGGATGATCCGCCGTCGCCTGCAAGGGTGGGGTCGAGGGGTCGGTATCCGTGGCGATCTCGACCAGATTCTTGGATCCGTAGCCAGAGATCACATCGACCACGGGCTCCGCGGTGGTGACACCGGTCTCGGGGTCGGTCGCCGCGACATAGTCGCCGACCTGGACCTCGCTGATGGGCAGGTAACTGCCGTTCGCCATCAGGACCAGGGTCTCAGGTGCGAAGGAGTTGCATCGAGAGCGTCGCGAAACCCTCTTCGCCCGGGAGTAGTAGCGCTTGACCCGGCTTGCCTTGCGGAGTCCGCGGGCCGCTTTGAAGCCCTTGACGGCGAGACGGCCGGCGGAGCCGAAGGCGATGCCGACGCTCATCTCGGCGGCCTTGCGCCAGTTGCCGGTGGCGGCGTAGGAGATGGCTCCGACGGCGGAGGCGATGTTGCCGATGGGGCCGGGGATATAGGAGGCCACTTCCGCTACGCGGGCGACCCTTTTGAGCGCCTTCTTCCAGCTGAAGCCCCAGTTCCCGTCGAGGTCCGTGCAGTTGACCGGATCGCCGCTGCAGTAGTCGTACGGATTGGCGTTGCCTCCGGGCTGCGGGTCGACCTGCAGGAATCGGCCAAGCTCAGGGCTGTAGAGGCGGGCGCCCATGAGGATGACGTCGTCGAGTGCTTCGGAAGAGCGCTGCTTGGCGCCGAGCCAGCCGTAGCGCTGAGTGGCCTGGCCCTCGGCCGGGACGCCGAACTCGTCGAAGGTGAAGACCTGCGGTGCGGTCGTCGCGGAGTCGAGAGTGACGGCGACGTCGCCGTGGAGGTTGGCGAACTGCAGCTCGATGTCGCCGGTGCCGGATGTGGTGGCGGTGAGATCGCCGTCCGGTCCGGAGACGTTGCGGGTGAGGGTGCCCTGGGTGGTGTCCTCGATGATCCAGCGGGGCTCGTCGGAGTCGTCTCCGTAGTGGTTGAGCTTGCTGGTCGAGTTGGCCCAGGTACCGTCCGGCTGCTTCACCTCGGTGGTGAACGCGGTGAAGCGGTGGGCGGGGTCGAGGATCCAGGACTGGCGCTTGTCGCCCACGGTCTGGGAGGCGACGAGGTCGTTGTCCCAGTAGGTGTTGACCGAACCGGTGCCGGTGGCGGTGGTGCGGCCGAAGGCGTCATACGTGTAGCCGTCGGTCAGGAGCCGGTCGGCGCTGTCGTACGCGCTGGTGGTGGCCGTGCCGCCGGTGCTGGTGCACGAGCCGTCCTCGGCGGCGGCGTACACCGTCTTGGAGGTGCGGTTCATGCGTCCGGCGACGCTGCGCCCGGCCTCGTCGAAGGCGTAGGCGCGGGTGGTGCAGCCGGCGGTGGTGTTCTGGACGGCCTTGGTCAAGCGGCCAAGCCGGTCGTACGTGTACTCCTTGCTGTCCGTGGAGTTGGTGTCGGCGGCGACGGCGCCCTGGGTCGTCATGTCCAGGTGCTGGCCGTAGACGATCTGGCCGTCGGAGACACGGGTGTACGTACGGCCGGTGACCGCGCCACTGGCGTTGAAGGTGTCCTTGCGGACGTAGCCGCCGGGGTAGGTCTGCTCGACGAGCTGGCCGTCGGGGCCGTACTTCGCGGTGAAGGTGCCCGCGATGCTGTCGGTCACCGAGGTGACCATGCCGCGCGGTTCCTGGCCGTGGTCGTAGGTGTAGGTGCTGGAGCCGGTGTTGTCGCTGACCTTGACCGGCTTGCCGAACTTGTCGAACTCGGTCGTGGTCGTACCGCCGTCCGCGTCCGTGTACGACAGCAGACGGTCCAGGACGTCGAAGACCCTGGTGATGGTCTTGCCACCCGCCATCGTCTTCACCGCGTTGCCGGCCACCGGGTCGTACTCGGTGGTGACCTCGGGAAGGTCCTGGCCGAGGTCACCGGTGACGCGGGTGGAGACGATCCGGTCGGCCGCGTCGTAGACGGTGGTCGACGTGCGAGTCTTGCCCGCGTTGGTCTCGGTGGCCTCCTCGATGTCGCCGAAGCGGGAGTAGCGGGTGATGCGCTTGACCGGAAGGGTGTCCGGCATGCGCGTGGTGTCGGCGCCGGTGACCTTGCCGCCGGGGAGCGTGACACACGGGTTGCCGGCCCATTCGGGGCGGTTTCCGCAGGCGGCGTCGTCCGGGTTGGTCCCGGCCGTGTAGAACACGGTCTTCACCGTGCCGGTGTCCGCGCCGTTCGAGCTCGGTCTGCGGGACTCGATCGCGCGGCCGGCCGCGTCGTACTTGATGAGAGCGGTGAGGTTCGCCCCTCCGGCCACGGCGTCCGTGGTCACCGAGGTCTCGGTGCGCAGGGTCCAGCCGGAGGTGCCGCCGATCGGGGTGTCGTATCCGGTCTTGGTGACCCGAACCTCGACGTCGTTGGCGTAGCCCTCGATGCGAGCGCCGTCGAGGGTCGTGGTCTCCAGGTGGTAGGCCGCGCCGTCGGGCTTGCCCTCGTCGTACTTGTGGACGGTGTGCTCGCGCACGACCACCGAAGTTCCGGCGGACAGCGCGGGCATCGGCGGATCGGCCTGCGCCGGCACCGCCTCGTCGAGCAGGGCGCGGAAGACCGGCCCCGTTTCCTCCACCAGGTCCTGGCCGTCTCGGCTGTAGACGCTGCGGGAGTCCAGCAGAGCCGCACGGGCTGCGGAGTCGTCGGGCAGTTCGAGCTCGACAGCCTTCTCGTCGACCGACTGCCCAAGGCTGAGCGAAAGGAGCCGGTTGGTCGCCTCCAGAGCTCGGACCGCGTTGCCGAAACGGTCGTACTCGACGGTGTCGATGTCACCGGAACCGGTCGGTGACCACGTAGCGGTGTTCACCTCCAGCGCCGAGGCATTGAGGTAATGAACCGTCGCCTGCTGGTAGCCGTCCGGGCCGGGGACGGTGGCGGTAGCGGTGTTCGTGGCCGGGGTGGACTCGACGTCGAAGACCGCGGTCGCGTCCGTCGGCACGTCCGACTGACCCCACTTGGCGGTACTCACGCCGTCAAGGTCATACGGGCCACCGGCCGCGCGGGTCAGCGGGACCTCGTAGACCACCTTGGAGGCGGTCTCGCCCTCGATGACGTCCTTGCTGCCCGGCTTCAGGGCGGGTCGGCGGACCTGGAGCAGACGGCCCGGGTCCTGGTCGGCTCCGGCCTTGCCGTAGTCGAAGTACCAGGGCAGCTCGCCTGCGGTGTCGATCTTGGTGAGGCGGTTGCCGCTGTCGTACGTGTAGACGGTCTTGAAGACCGCGGTGTCCTCGGCCGAACCCTTGCGGGGGTCCCACGCCTCGACCAGCCGGCCGAGGGAGTCGTAGCGGTACGAGGCCACGTCGACGGCTGTTTCGGCACCGGCGCCCGGGTCCCAGGACCAGATCCGCACGGCCTTGACCCGGTCGGTGAAGTCGCCGGGGGTGGTGGCCGTGGCGGTGGTCGCCGTCGCGTAGACGTACTCCAGGACCTCACAGCCGCGCGCCGGGACGGCTCCCGTGCACTGCCCGGCGTCGTCGACGCCCGGCTCGGCCTCGCCGATGACCCGCTTGACGAGGGTGCGGCCGTCAGTGGTGTCGTAGACGTACCGGCTGGTGGACGCCTCGTCCGTACCGGAAACGGAGTCCACGACGTAGACGTCGGAGCCTGTCTGCTTCTTGAAGCGGGTGATCGTGTCGTCGTCGCCGGTCAGGACATAGTCGCTGCCAGAGGCGCTGAGGATCACGCCCTCGGAGCCGGGCTCGGGGCTGAACGAGCCGTCCGAGCTCTTCGCGAAGGTGATGGTGGAGTCGTCGAAGCTGGTGATGACCGCGACGTCCCTGCCCGGGAAGGTCAGCGAGTGCAACTCGTTGTCCGTCACACCGCCCGCGGCCCCGCTGGCCCACTCAGGACCGAACGGGGCGACCAGCTCTCGCAGGGAAAGGTGGTCGAAGTACACGGACTTGCCCGAGTTCGCGGGGAAGCCGTTGTAGAGCCGCAGGAAGGCCGTGGTCGCGTCCGCGGGCACGGTGAAGTCGAGCGAGAGCTCCGCCCACGCGTCGGTGTAGGGCACCTTGCGCGAGACCGGCTCGACCATGCCGCCCGGCGTGGAGAAGCCGGCGTACAGCCGCAGGCCCCGGGCGTGCTGCGGGGAGAGGCCGGTGGCGGCGGGCACGTAGGCCCAGGCGGAGAACCGGTACGTCTTGCCCGGCTTCATACCCAGGCGCAGTGCCGTCTGGTCGCCGCCGACCATGGCGAAGGAGTCGCCGCTCGCATTGGTCGTAGGTACGACCTTCAGCGAGTCGGTGGATCCGTCCTGGCCGAGGGCGGTGTCCCGGGTGAGCGTCGCCGTGGTGGCGGTGAAGCCGGTCGTGTCGGTGGACACGTCCTGCTGGTTGGCCGTCAGGCGTTGGCCCTGCGGCATCCAGCCGCGGTCCGTCCCTCGCGAGGAGACAGTGCGGGACGACGACAAACCGAGTTCGTCCGCGTCGGTGACTCCGATGGAGTAGTCACCTGTGAGCAGGTTGACCGACCCCGGACCGACCTCGTCCGAGGCGGCCCCGTCGGCATTGGGGTCGACGGTGAATCCGCGCCACTCGCTGATGTACGCGGTGTCGGCGTCGTTGTCCGTGTAGAGGACCGCGCGGACCTGGACGACACCGCCGATCTGGCCGAGGGTCTCCAGGACCGACCAGTTCGCGTACGCGCCGATCTGGGCCAGCGGCGTCTTCGGCGCGGTGATCGGGGTGTTGTCCTGCTTGGCCAGGTTGGCCAGCGGGACGTCGTAGACCGTCGCGCCGGGGCCGCGACGCCACTGGTAGGTGACGCGGGTGTACTTGGGCTGCGCGTCGACCGCGATCTGCACCCGCCGCGCGCTGACCGCGCCCTCCGCGGGCTGGAGCATCGCGCCCTGGCCGACCAGGAAGTCGTAGAGCACCGCCGTCGAGACGTTGCCGGCCTTGTCCTTCGTCTGGACCTTCAGCGTGCGGTGGCCGTCGGCGGCCGGAGTGATCGACACCGTGGTCGAGCCGGTCGCCGCCACGGTCACCGCCGCGGCGCCGTCCAGCGAGTAGACGTAGCCGTCCAGGTCCGTGGTACCGGTCGCCGGGGTGAAGGTGAACTTCCCCGCCGTGCCGCCACCGCCGTGCCACGCGCCGTCCTGCGGATAGTCCGTGGACGACACGAACGGGGCGCCGGGTTTGGTGGTGTCGACCGTGAACGTCTGCCAGGCCGACCAGGTGCCGTTCCAGTCCTGTCCGTCGTAGACCGCCGCCCGCCACTTGTACGAGCCGGGGGCGAGCGCCGTGCCGGGGGTCCAGGTCGCGGCGGCGCCGGAGGCCACGTAGACCGAGGTGCCGGACTGCAGGGCCGCGGCCCCCGCCGAGGCCCAGACCTCGAAGGTCAGCCGGACGGTGTTGCCGTCGGCATCGGTCGCCTTGGCCGACAGGGTCGGCGTCGTGTCGTTGGTCGCCGTGCCGGTCAGCGGGGACAGCGGAGCGGCCGCTCCCGGCCTGGTGTTGTACGTGACCGAGAGGTACGGCGTACCGGAGGTCGCGTTACCGGAGTTGAACTTCTTCCAGGCGAACTCGTCGCTCTCGTCCGTCGCCCGGATGCCGAGGGTGTTGGTCCCGTTGCCATTGCCCGCCCAGGCGGCGGCCAGGCTCGTGATGTCCGTGGTCGCCCACCCGTCGGCGCACGAGGACGAGTAGCCCTTGGTGGCCGTGCTGGTGGCCCACTTGTTGTTCCAGTTCGGCTGGGCGGTCCACCGCGAGCCCGTGGAGGCGGAGCTGGTGTCCCAGACCTCCCAGCTGCGCGCGCTGCACGACCAGGAGTGGAAGTTGTAGAGGTTCAGGCTGGCCGACTTGATCACCTTGCCGGTGATCTTCGACATGGGGAAGGCGAGGAACGACCGGGCCACCTGGCCCGAGCCGTTGTTGCCCAGCTTCAGCTCGGTCGCGGCCGACTGGTCGGTCGTGTACCCCTGCTGTACGAAGGTGTCAAAGCTCGCCCCGATGTTCACGGCCGGGTCGACCGTCACCGGGAACTTCGTCGCCGGGTCGGCGAGGAAGGCGGCGTTCGGGGTCAGCGTGAGGTCGACCGTGTCACCGTTCTGGGTGACCTTCAGACCGACATCGGCCTTGCGCTCGTGCTCGCCCGAGTTCGGGTCGACCGTCGCGTCCCACATCACCGGCGCGGGCAGCACGCCCACGTTCTTACCGGTGCCGGGCTCGGTGAACGACACGGAGCGATCCGCGTTCGCCTTGACAGTGAGCCCCTTGGCCTGAAGCGTCATCGTCACCGAGCCGTTGGCGTCGACGGCGGTGCGGTCCTTCAGCTCCAGGAACTGCTCGAAGCCCGTGCGGGTCGACTCGATCACCATGTCGGTGCCGGTCGTCACACCCGGGTAGCGTGCCTCGGTCCCGTGCACGGTCGGGTCGGGCAGGGCACCGCGCCACGAGAGGGTCATCTCGTGGCCCTCACCGCTGTCGAGCGAGAGCAGCGGCATGGCAGGCGTCGTCTTCTCGCCCGGCTCGCCACCCGATGCCTCGATGCGCGCGACATCCGCGGCCGACGACTCGCCGGCCAGCTTCAGGTCGAGCGGGTGGGCGGCCGCATGGACTCCACCGCCCGGTGCCTCGACGAAGCTGGGGTCGACGTTGCGCCAGGTGCCGTTGTCGTCCTTGAACCGGACCGGTCCCGTGTACGACTCCAGCGACATCGAGCCGTCGGGGTTCGCCCAGCTCGTCGTGGCCTCGGTCCGCTCACCGGTGACCTCGATCCGCCGGTTCTGCAACCGGGCCATGACCACGGCCGAAGCCGAGTCCTCCGCCTCGGCCGGCCCCTGAACCTGAGGCTCTGCGACGGGAGCGCTGGGAGGCTCCGCTGACGCGATCCCCTCCAGCAGTCCGAACGTCATCAACACGGCCGTGGCCAGGGCTATTCGTCTCATTCGCCCCGGTGATGGCAGCGGATGCCGCTCGGATGGAGCGACTCTCCGATTTCTCGCGCTCGTCATGTGTCCCCTCATCAAGTGGTGTTGATCGGGAGAAACTTAAGGCTGCGAGAAAGACACGGGACGATACATAGACGAACAGAAGCGGCGATGCATGTAGCCCTTGTGATCGAAGTGTGATCCGACTTCGGGAACCGGGCGTTCTCGGAGGGCGTTGCCGGCACGGCCGTCGGTCTCGGCAGCGAGTGTCACCCCGCCGTCCTTCGGGGGTGATGCCGGCGGCGGCCAAGACCCGAGGCACCGCACGAAGCCTGTCGGCATGGAATCGGTCGCTTCCACCCGCGACGCACCGGTGCGCGAGCGCGCCCCCGCGCCGATAATTGCCCCATCGTGCACAAGTGCAAAGAGCACGCAGCGCCAGACGACCCTGACGGGTGGTCTGGAAAGTCAGCAGCAGGTCAGCATCGGTACCGCGCCAAACCGCCCCCAGTCACCGCACACCGCCAAGATCAATAACTGACCTCGCCCACTCTGACCTGCGAAAACCTTGCTCAGTTACATGCCTGCCAGTCCCCCAGGAGGTATCCGTGAGGATGTTGATCAACGTTCCGGAGACGGTCGTGGCCGATGCGCTGCGCGGGATGGCCGCCGCTCATCCGGAGCTGACCGTGGACGTGGAGCGGCGGATCGTCCTGCGGCGGGACGCGCCCGTGGCCGGGAAGGTCGCGCTGGTGTCCGGGGGCGGGTCCGGGCACGAGCCGTTGCACGGAGGGTTCGTGGGGCCGGGGATGCTGGCGGCCGCGTGCCCCGGGGAGATTTTCACGTCGCCCGTGCCGGATCAGATGGTGCGGGCCGCGGCGGCCGTCGACAGTGGCGCCGGGGTCCTGTTCGTCGTCAAGAACTACACCGGTGACGTGCTCAACTTCGAGATGGCTGCGGAGCTCGCCGAGGACGAGGGCATCCAGGTCGCGAAGGTCCTGGTCGACGACGACGTGGCGGTGACGGACAGTCTGTACACGGCGGGGCGGCGCGGAACCGGGGGCACCCTGTTCGTGGAGAAGATCGCGGGTGCCGCCGCCGCGGAAGGCGCGCCTCTGGAGCGGGTGGAGGCCATCGCCCGCCGGGTCGACGAGCGCTCGCGCTCCTTCGGGGTCGCGCTGAGCGCGTGCACCACCCCCGCCAAGGGCAGTCCCACCTTCGATCTCCCGGAAGGAGAGCTGGAGTTGGGGGTCGGCATCCACGGCGAGCCGGGGCGCGAACGGCGCCCCATGATGACGTCCCGGGAGATCGCCGACTACGCCGTCGACGCGGTCGTCGAGGACCTGCGCCCGTCCGGGCCGGTGATCGCGCTCGTCAACGGGATGGGCGGGACCCCGCTGATCGAGCTGTACGGCTTCAACGCCGAGGTCCAGCGGGTGCTGACCGAGCGTCGGATCCCGGTGGCCCGGACGCTCGTCGGGAACTACGTGACCTCGCTCGACATGGCCGGCTGCTCGGTGACCCTGTGCGAGGTCGACGAGGAGCTCCTGCGCCTGTGGGACGCGCCGGTGCAGACGCCCGCGCTGCGTTGGGGGCGGTGACCGGAGGGATGGGTGAGGGTGAGGGTCAGGGTGAGCGTGAGGGCATGAGTGTGGACTTTGGTGCGGACTTTCTCGTGCGGTGGCTTGAGGCTTCCGCCCGGACCGTGGAGCGTGAGGCCGATCGGCTCACCGAGCTGGACTCCGCGATCGGCGACGCCGACCACGGCGTCAATCTGAAGCGCGGGTTCACGGCCGTCGCGGAGCTGTTGGAGAAGGAGCCTCCCGCGACGCCCGGCGCGGTGCTCGTCGCCGCCGGGCGGCAGCTGATCTCCACGGTGGGCGGGGCGTCGGGACCGCTGTACGGGACGCTGCTGCGCCGGGCGGGCAAGGCGCTCGGCGAGGACGAGCGCGTCGGCCGGGAGCGGCTGGCGGAGGCGTTCGGCGCGGGTGTGGCAGCCGTGTCCCAGTTGGGCGGCGCCCAGGTGGGCGACAAGACGATGCTGGACGCGCTCGTCCCGGCCGTCGAGGGTCTGCGGAGCTCCTTCGGAGCCGCGCGCGCGGCGGCCGAGGAGGGCGCCCTCGCGACCGTACCCCTCCAGGCGCGCAAGGGTCGGGCCAGTTATCTCGGCGAGCGGTCGATCGGGCACCAGGATCCGGGGGCGACGTCGTCGGCGCTGCTGTTCGCGGAGCTCGCCGAGACCGCCCGGTCGGAGGGGGCCGCGTGAGCGCGGCGGCGCCGGTGGGCATCGTCCTGGTCTCGCACAGCGCGGATGTCGCGGCCTCGGTGGTGGCCCTTGCGCAGGGACTCGCGGGTGGCGGGACCGCGCCCGTCCTTCCGGCGGGCGGGCTGCCCGACGGCGGTCTGGGGACGAGCGCCGAGCTGATCACCGCGGCGGCGAAGGCCGTCGACCGGGGCGCCGGGGTGGCGCTCCTGGTCGACCTGGGCAGCGCGGTCCTGACCGTGAAGGCGCTGCTCGCCGAGGGCGACGAGCTGCCGGAGGGCGCCCGGCTGGTCGACGCGCCCTTCGTCGAGGGCGCGGTCGCCGCACTGGTGACGGCGAGTGCGGGCGGGGATCTCGACGCGGTGGCCGCCGCGGCCTCGGAGGCGTACGCCTATCGCAAGGAGTGAGTTCTCGTCGGGGCGCAGGACACGCCGCGCCCTCGACTTGATAGGGAAGTGAACACTTGCCTATCCTGGGGTGGTGGCCGACGACCTGTTCAAAGCCTTGGCCGACCCCACCCGCCGCACGATCCTCGACGAGCTCTCGGAGAAGTCCGGACAGACACTGTTCGAGATCTGCTCGCGGCTGAGCATGAAGCACCAGCTCGGCATCTCGCGCCAGGGGGTCTCCCAGCACCTCGCCGTGCTGGAGGCCGCCGGGCTCGTCGAGACCAGGCGGGAGGGCCGCTACAAGTTCCACGACCTGAATACGGCCCCGCTGCGGCAGATCACCGAGCGGTGGCCCGTGCCCGACACCCCAGGACCGGAGAAGAGCACCCCATGAAAATCCATCTGACCAGCATCTTCGTCGACGACCAGGCGAAGGCCGAGCGTTTCTACACGGAGATCCTCGGCTTCGTGAAGAAGCACGACGTCCCGCTGGGCGAGACGGACCGGTGGCTCACCGTCGTCTCCTCCGAGGAGCCCGGCGGCACCGAGCTCCTCCTGGAGCCCGCAGGCCACCCGGCCGTCAAGCCCTACCGCGACGCGCTCATCCAGGACGGCATCCCGCTGGCCCAGTTCGCGGTCGACGACGTGCGGGCGGAGTACGAGCGCCTGAGCGGCCTCGGTGTCCGCTTCACCCAGGAGCCCCTGGAGATGGGCCCCGTCACCACCGCCGTCTTCGACGACACCTGCGGCAACCTGATCCAGATCGCGACGGAGCCCAAGTAGTCCGAGGCGTTCGGAAGCAGTCCGAAGCAGTCCTGGAGCGGGCCGGCCATCGGACGGCCCGCTCCCGTCGACGCCGTCAGTCGACACCGTCAGTCGACGACCGCGTCGATCTCGACCTCGACCAGCCATTCGGGGTCGATGAAGCGCGAGACCTCGACGAAGGTCGTGACCGGCCGCACCGCCGCGAACCGCTCCCCGTGGGCCCGCGCGGCCTCCCTCCAGCGGGTCACGTCGGTGAGCATGATCCGCGTCCGTACGACGTCCTCCAGCGACGCGCCCGCGGCCTTCAGTGCCGTGTAGGCGATATCCAGACACCGGACGGTCTGCGCGTACACATCGCCGGGCGCCACGGTCGCCCCGTCGTCGCCGATCGGCGCCGTCCCGGCGACCGCCACGTGCGCACCCTTTCGAACGGCACGGGAAAACCCGATCTCCGGTTCGAGCGGCGAGCCGGAACCGACCGTCCGTCGGACATTCCCCATGGCCTCGCGCCCCTTCGCGTTGTGATGCACCTGATCAACGCACTAGTGTCGCAGGGCCTTGGTGTACGGGAAACCGGTGCGGTACCGGTGCGGCCCTCGCCACTGTGATCGGGAGTTCCGGCTCCACACTCGGGGGAGACACCCTCGGGCAAGCCACTGGACCGCCGCGGTGTGGGAAGGCGGAGTCGGGACGTATGACCGTCAGCCAGGAGACCGGCCAGGGTGCGTTGTCCATCCACGAGGTGCTGGAGAGGGTCTCCCGACCATGCATATAGCCGAGGGGTATCTGCCCCCCGCTCACGCCGCCGCCTGGGGCGTCGCGGCCGCTCCGTTCATCGTCCACGGGGTCCGCGCGCTCACCCGCGAGGTGCGTTCCAACCCCGAGTCCACCCTGCTGCTCGGCGCCTCCGGCGCCTTCACGTTCGTCCTGTCGGCTCTCAAGCTCCCCTCCGTGACGGGCAGTTGCTCGCATCCGACGGGTACGGGTCTGGGCGCGATCCTCTTCCGGCCGCCGATCATGGCGGTCCTCGGGACGATCACCCTGCTCTTCCAGGCCCTGCTGCTCGCACACGGCGGGCTCACCACGCTCGGCGCCAACGCCTTCTCGATGGCGATCGTCGGCCCCTGGGCGGGGTACGGGACCTACCTGCTGGTGCGCCGCTTCGGTGCTCCGCTGATGGTCGCCGTCTTCTTCGGCGCGTTCGTCGCCGACCTGTCCACGTACTGCGTCACGAGCGTGCAGCTCGCGCTGGCCTTCCCGGACCAGGGCAGCGGCGTGATGGGCGCCCTGGCCAAGTTCGGTTCCATCTTCGCCGTGACGCAGATTCCGCTCGCGGTGAGCGAGGGCCTGCTCACCGTGCTCGTGATGCGGCTGCTCACGCAGTCCAGCAAGGGCGAGTTGACCCGACTGGGCGTCCTGACCCGGTCCGCCGCGAAGCGACACGAGGAGGCGGACGCGCGATGAGCTTCACCGTCAGCCGGAACACGAAGATCAACGCCCTCCTGCTGCTCGTCGTCGCCGCGCTCGCGGTGCTGCCGCTCGCGCTGGGGCTCGGCGACCACAAGGAGGAGCCGTTCACCGGGGCGGACGCGGAGGCGGAGACCGCGATCACCGAGCTCCAGCCGGACTACGAACCGTGGTTCAGCCCCCTGTACGAACCGCCGTCCGGGGAGATCGAGTCGGCGCTGTTCGCCCTCCAGGCCGCGCTCGGCGCCGGTGTCCTCGCGTACTACTTCGGTGTGAGGCGCGGACGCCGGCAGGGCGAGGCCCGCGCGTCGGCGAAGGCCTCGGAGGCGGCGGTGGTGGCGGAGACCGCCGCGGGCTCCGGCAGCACCGCCGCCGGCGACAAGGACGCGTAGCCGCTCATGCTGCCGATCGACGCGGCGGCGCACAGCAGTCGCTGGCGCCGCCGCCATCCCGTCGAGAAGGCCCTGCTCGGCTTCGGGCTCACGCTCTGCGCGGTGTGTCTGCCGCCGTGGCCTGGCGCCGTGCTCGTCGCGGCGGCCACGCTCGCGGTGCTGCTCGGCCCGGCCGGGGTCGCGGGCCGTCAGCTGTGGCGGGCGTTCCGCGTGCCGCTCGGGTTCTGCGTCACGGGCGCGGTCCCGCTCCTCTTCGAGGTGGGCGGGGCGCGGGGGTTCGTCGCCCTCACGCCCGGCGGGCCTGTCCACGCGGGCGAGCTGCTGCTGCGGACCGCCTCGGCCTCGCTGGGGGTGCTGCTCTTCGCGTTCACGACGCCCGTCTCCGACGTGCTCCCCCGGCTGGTCCGGGCCGGGGTGCCGGCTCCCGTGGTGGACGTGGCACTCGTGATGTACCGGATCATCTTCCTGCTCCTCGACTCGATGTCGAAGATCCGCCAGGCGCAGGCGGCCCGGCTCGGGCACACCACCCGGGCGGCCACCTGGCGCTCGCTCGCCGGGCTCGGCGCCACCTCGTTCGTGCGCGCCTTCGACCGGGCGCAGCGCCTGCAGTCGGGGCTCGCCGGGCGCGGTTACGACGGGACCCTGCGGGTCCTGGTCCCCGCCGCCGCGGTGTCCCGCCGGTTCCTGGCGGCGGTGGCCGTCCTGCTCTGCGGGCTCGTCGCCCTCACCCTCGTACTCGAAAGGTTCCTGCCGTGACGTCTCCGACGGCCTCTCCGACGTCCCCTCCACCGCCCGTCGTGGAGCTGGTGAAGGCGGGTTTCGCCTACGAGGACGGGCCGGCGGTCCTGTCGGGCGTGGACTTCGCGGTGCCGGAAGGGCGGTCGATCGCGCTCCTCGGGCGGAACGGCAGCGGCAAGACGACGCTGCTGCGGCTGCTCAGCGGGGGGCTGCGGCGCGGGAGCGGGGCGCTGCTCCTGGACGGGGCGGAGGTGACGTACGACCGGAAGGGGCTGACCCGGCTGCGGACGACCGTGCAGCTCGTGGTGCAGGACCCGGACGACCAGCTCTTCGCCGCCTCGGTCGGTCAGGACGTGTCGTTCGGTCCGATGAACCTGGGGCTGCCGGAGGAGGAGGTACGGCTCCGGGTGCGGGAGGCCCTGGAGGCGCTGGACATCGTGGCCCTGGAGGACCGGCCGACGCACCTGCTGTCGTACGGGCAGCGCAAGCGGGCGGCGATCGCGGGCGCGGTGGCGATGCGGCCGCGGGTGCTGATCATGGACGAGCCGACGGCCGGGCTCGATCCGCACGGCCAGGAGCGGCTCCTCGACGCCCTCGGGCGGCTGCGCGAGGCCGGTACGACGGTGGTGATGGCCACGCACGACGTGGACCTCGCGCTGCGCTGGGCGGACGAGGCGGCGGTGCTCTCCCCGGCCGGTCTGCGGACCGGGCCGGTGGCCGAGCTCCTCGGGGACGACGCGCTGCTCGACGCGGCGCGGCTGCGACGGCCGTGGGGCACGTCCGTGGCCCGGCTGCTGCGCGCGCACGGGCTGCTCGCCCCGGACGCGCCCGAGCCCCGTACGCCGGAGGAACTGGACCCGTGGACGGCCGCCACGCCGCTTGCCACCGACCAGTAGACCTCTTGCTACCGAGTAGTAGACATCACGTGCCGAACCTTCTGCAACTAGTTGCATAACAGGGAGGGGTCCCCTAGAACTGAGGTCGACTGATCCTGCGCGAGGAGGCGCCCCCATGACCGCGACCCCCACCCCCACCCCGTACCCGCATCTGCTGAGCCCGCTCGACCTCGGGTTCACGACCCTGCCCAACCGGGTGATCATGGGTTCGATGCACGTCGGCCTGGAGGAGACGGAGCACGGCTTCGAGCGCATGGCCGCCTTCTACGCCGAGCGCGCCCGCGGCGGCGTCGGCCTGATCGTCACCGGCGGCATCGCACCCAACGAGGCCGGCCGCCCCTGGGACGGCGGAGCCAAGCTCACCACCGCCGAGGAGGTCGCCGAGCACCGGCTCATCACCGACGCCGTGCACGGAGAGGGCGGCCGGATCGCGATGCAGATCCTGCACTTCGGCCGGTACGCGTACCACCCCGCCCTCGTCGCGCCCAGCGCGATCCAGGCGCCGATCAGCCCCTTCGTACCGAACGAGCTGACCGACGCCGAGGTCGAGCAGACCGTCGAGGACTACGCCCGCTGCGCCGAGCTCGCCAAGGAGGCCGGCTACGACGGCGTCGAGGTCATGGGCTCCGAGGGCTACCTCATCAACGAGTTCATCGCCGCGGCAACCAACCAGCGCACCGACCGCTGGGGCGGCTCGTACGAGAACCGGGTCCGCTTCCCGCTGGAGATCGTCCGCCGCATCCGCGAGCGGGTCGGCGAGGACTTCATCCTCGTCTACCGCCTCTCCATGCTGGACCTCGTCCCCGGCGGCTCCACCCTGGAGGAGGTCGTCCGGCTCGCCAAGGAGATCGAGGCGGCCGGCGCGACGATCATCAACACCGGCATCGGCTGGCACGAGGCGCGGATCCCCACCATCGCCACCTCCGTGCCGCGCGGCGCGTACACCTGGGTGACGAAGAAGCTCATGGGCGAGGTCTCCGTCCCGCTCGTCACCAGCAACCGCATCAACACCCCCGAGGTCGCCGAGGAGATCCTCGCCGACGGCCGCGCCGACCTGGTCTCGCTGGCCCGCCCCTTCCTCGCCGACCCCGCCTTCGTCGCGAAGGCCTCGGAAGGCCGCGCCGACACGATCAACACCTGCATCGGCTGCAACCAGGCCTGCCTGGACCACACCTTCAACCTGAAGATCACCTCCTGCCTGGTCAATCCGCGCGCCTGCCACGAGACCGAGCTCGTCCTCTCCCCCACCCGCCGCGCCAAGCGCGTCGCCGTGGTCGGCGCGGGCCCGGCCGGGCTCGCCTGCGCGGTGTCGGCGGCCGAGCGCGGCCACGCCGTCACCCTCTTCGACGCCGCCGCCGAGATCGGCGGCCAGCTCAACATCGCCAAGCGCGTGCCGGGCAAGGAGGAGTTCGACGAGACCCTGCGCTACTTCCGCGTGCAGCTCGCCGAGCGCGGCGTCGAGGTCCGACTGAACACCCCGGTCGCGGCGGGCGACCTGGACGGGTACGACGAGGTCGTCGTCGCCACCGGCGTCTCCCCCCGCACCCCCGCCATCGCGGGCGTGGACCACCCGAGCGTCGTCAGCTACCTCGACGTGCTGCGGGACGGCGCGCCGGTCGGCGAGCGGGTGGCGATCATCGGCGCCGGCGGCATCGGCTTCGACGTCGCCGAGTTCCTCACGGACGGCGGGGAGGGCGCGAGCCAGGACCCCGAGACGTACTTCCGCCAGTGGGGCGTGGACACCTCCTACGAGAACCGGGGCGGCCTCCGCACCCCCGAGCGCACCGCGCCGCCGCGCCAGGTGCACCTGCTCCAGCGCAAGACCACCAAGGTCGGCGCGGGCCTCGGCAAGACGACCGGGTGGATCCACCGCACCGAGCTCAAGCACCGGGGCGTCGCCATGGTGGCGGGCGTGTCGTACGAGCGGATCGACGACGAGGGCCTGCACGTCACGATCGACGGCGAGGCCCAGCTCCTGCCGGTCGACACGATCGTGCTCTGCGCCGGCCAGGACCCGCGGCGCGACCTGTACGAGGGGCTGGTCGCGGCGGGCCGTTCGCCGCACCTGATCGGTGGCGCGGACGTCGCCGCCGAGCTGGACGCCAAGCGGGCGATCGACCAGGGCACGCGGCTCGCCGCCGAGCTGTGATCACCGCCCCCTGATCCGCTTGTCCCTGATCCGCGTGCCCTGACCCGCGTGGCCGGCCGAACCTAGGATGCGAGCATGTCCCTCCCGCACGCGATCCTCACCGCGTTGCTCGAAAAGCCGTCCTCCGGCCTCGAACTGACGCGCCGCTTCGACAAGTCGATCGGCTATTTCTGGTCGGCCACGCACCAGCAGATCTACCGCGAGCTGGGCAGGCTGGAGGAGGCGGGACACATCCGCGCCCTGCCCGCTCCGGTGCCCGTGCGCGGGCAGAAGAAGGAGTACGAGGTACTGCCCGCGGGCCGGGCGGAGCTGAGCGACTGGGTCGCCAGGTCCGAGGACCCGAAGCCGATGCGGTCCGCGCTGCTGCTGCGGATGCGGGCCGCCGCGATCGTCGGGTCCGCGGGCCTCCGGGCCGAGTTGGAACGCCATCTCGCCCTGCACCGGGAGCAGTTGGACGAGTACCTCGCGATCGAGGAGCGGGACTTCCCCGCGGAGCGCCGCCGTACGGAACCGGACCGGCTGCGGCATCTCGTCCTGCGCGGCGGGGTGGACCTGGAGCGGTTCTGGGTGGAGTGGCTGACGGCGGCGCTGGCGGAGCTGGGCGAGGCGGGGTAGCGGCTGGGGCCCGTGCTCGGGCTCAGCCCCGACCCTAGGCCGGGCTGGGGCTCGCGCTCGGGCTCGGCCCCGACTCCCAGGCCCAGGTTCAGCCTCGGGCCGTGCCGTTCTCCGCTCGTCGCCAGGCCGCGTCCCTCAGCAGCCGGAGGCCGTTGAGGCCCACGAGGACCGTCGAGCCCTCGTGGCCCGCGACGCCCAGGGGCAGCGGCAGGTGGCCGACGAGGTCCCAGACGACGAGGGCGCCGATGCAGACGCCCGCGATCAGCAGGTTCTGCACGACCAGGCGGCGGGCCCGGCGTGAGAGGGCCACGACGGCCGGGATCGCGCCGAGTTCGTCGCGGACGACGACCACGTCCGCGGTGTCCAGGGCCAGATCGGAGCCGGCCCGGCCCATGGCGACGCCCGCGTGCGCGGCGGCCAGGGCCGGTGCGTCGTTGACGCCGTCCCCGACGAGCAGCACCTTCGCGCCCGCCCGTTCCCACTCCCGTACCGCCTCCGCCTTCTCGTGCGGGAGGAGTCCCGCGCGGACGTCGTCGATGCCCACCTCGGCGGCGATCCGGGCCGCCGCGCCCGCGTTGTCGCCGGTCAGCAGGGTGGGGGTGGAGCCGGTGAGCCGTCCGAGGGCGGCGACGGCCTCGGTGGCGCCCTCGCGGAGCCGGTCGGAGAGTTCCAGTACGGCCGCGGGCGCGCCGTCGACGACGACCTCGACCGCGGTGTCGCCGTGGGTGCCGGACGCCCGGTGGACCCGTACATCGTGGCCGTCCACCACGGCCCGTACGCCCCGGCCCGGTTCGGCGGCGAAGTCCGTCGCCTCGGGGACGCACAGTCCCCGGGCCCTGGCCTCGGCGACCACGGCGCGCGCCAGCGGGTGTTCGCTGGGCAGTTCGGCCGCGGCGGCGAGGGCGAGCGCGGTCGTGTCGCCGCGTACGGCGGTCACCCGGGGCGTGCCCTCGGTGAGGGTGCCCGTCTTGTCGAGCGCGACCCGGTCGACCGCGCCGAGCCGCTCCATGGCGACGGCGGACTTCACGAGGACGCCGTGCCGCCCGGCGGTGGCGATGGCGGAGAGCAGCGGCGGCATGGTGGCGAGGACGACCGCGCAGGGCGAGGCCACGATCATGAAGGTCATCGCGCGGAGCAGGGCTTCGGTGAGGTCCGTGCCGAAGGCGACGGGCAGGCCGAAGAGCGCGAGGGTGGCGACGACGACCCCGACGGAGTAGCGCTGTTCGATCTTCTCGACGAAGAGCTGGGTGGGGGCCTTGGTGGCGCCGGCCTCCTCGACGAGGGCGGCGATCCGGGCGACGACGAAGTCCGCGGGGTCCTTGTCCACGCGGACGCGCAGCGCCCCCGAGCCGTTGAGAGTGCCGGCGAAGACCTCGTCGCCGGGTGCCGCGGGGGCGGGGAGCGGTTCGCCGGTGACGCTCGTGCGGTCGACGTCGCTCGCGCCGCTCAGGACGGTGCCGTCGGCGGGGAGCCGCTCCCCCGGGCGTACGAGGACGGTGTCGCCGGGTCGGAGCGCGGTGGCCTCGACGACCTCCTCGCCCGCCGCCGTGAGGCGGACGGCCGTGGCGGGCGCGAGATCGAGGAGCCCGCGGACGGAATCGGCCGTACGGCGGGTGGCGAGGGCCTCCAGGGCGCCGGAGACGGCGAAGATCACGATGAGGAGGCCGCCGTCGAGGTACTGGCCGATGGCGGCGGCGCCCAGCGCGGCGACCACCATCAGGAGGTCGACGTCGAGGGACCGCTCGCGCAGTGCCCGGAGCCCGGCCAGGCCCGGTTCCCAGCCGCCGGCGGCGTAACAGACGGCGTAGAGCGGCGCCCAGGTCCAAGCGGGTGCGCCTGCCAGGTCGAGGGGGAAGGCCGCGAGGAAGGCGAGGGCGGCGAGCGCGGCCCAGCGCACCTCGGGGAGGGCGGTGGCGCGGGTGCGCGTGACGGGCCGGGCGGGGGCGGAGGCCGTGGCCTGGGCGGTGTCCAGCTCCGGGAGGGCCATGGACGAGCACCTCTTTCGAGGGTGGCGGGGAGGGTGAGGGGACGACGCGGGCCTCACCATACCCGAACACATGAAGAGGTCTTCACGTATTGACATACAAGCGCGGCTACGATGAGCGCATGGGACACGGAGTGCACGGCGAGACGACCCCCGCAACCCACCTGGACGCCGAGTCCGCGGCGACCATCGCCGCCACCCTCCAGGCCCTCGCCACCCCGTCGCGGCTGATGATCCTCACCAAGCTCCGCCAGGGCCCCTGCGGAGTGACCGAGCTCGCCGCCGCCGTCGCCATGGAGCAGTCCGCCGTCTCCCACCAGCTCCGGCTGCTGCGCGCGCTCGGCCTCGTCAGCGGCGTCCGCCAGGGCCGCCGGATCGAGTACAGCCTGTACGACAACCACGTCGCCCAGCTCCTCGACGAAGCCGTCTACCACATCGAGCACCTGCGCCTCGGGGCACGCGACGCCGCACGCACCACCGTGGATACTGGTCAGTTGTAAATCCACGCAACGAAAGGGCGGGCATGGCCGACGACTTGGGGCACCGCGCGACACGTCACGCCGTGGTCATCGGGGGAAGTCTCGCCGGCCTCCTGGCCGCACGGGTCCTCGCGGAGCACGCGGAGAAGGTGACGGTCGTCGAGCGCGACCGCTTCCCGGAGGGCCCGGAGGCCCGGCCGGGCGTGCCGCAGGGCAGGCACCTCCACGTGCTCATCGCGGGCGGGCAGACGGCGTTCGACGCGCTGCTCCCCGGGTTCATGGACGAGCTGCGCGACCTCGGGGCGCCCAAGGTGGGCGTGCCCGAGGACATGGTGCAGTGGCAGAACGGCAAGTGGTTCCGCCGGACGGCCGCGAGCGCGCACTTCTACTCGGGGGCGCGGCCGCAGCTGGAATGGCTGGTGCGGCAGCGGGTGTTCGCCGACCCGCGCATCGAACTGGTCGACGGCCACGAGACGGTGGGGCTGACCGGGGACTCCTCGCGCGTGCGCGGCGTACGCCTCCGGGAGCGCGGGGCGGGCGCCGAGAAGGAGACCCGCGTCCTGGAGGCCGATCTGGTCGTGGACGCCTCCGGGCGGTCCACGAAGGCGGCGGACTGGCTGGCGGCGATCGGCGCCGAGGCCCCGCACGAGGAGACCATCGACACCGGTCTCGCCTACGGCACCCGGGTCTACCGGGCCCCGGCCGGGGTCCTGGACAGCGACGCCATCGGCTACTTCATCGTGCCCAACCCCGACCAGGAGTACGGCGGCGTGGTGCTGCCCGTCGGCGACGGCACGCACCTCGTGACCCTGTCGGGGCTCCGCGGCAACGAACCGCCGACGGAGGAGGGCGCCTTCGAGGATTACGCGAAGCGGCTGCCGCATCCGGTGATCAGCGACTGGCTGGCGGAGGCGGAGCCCGTGTCGCCGGTGTACGGCTTCCGCAAGACCGCCAACATCCGGCGCCGGTACGACCGTCCGGGCCGCCGCCCGGCCGGTTTCCTCGCCACCGGCGACGCGCTCTGCGCCTTCAACCCGATCTACGGGCAGGGCATGGCGGTCGCCGCGCTCTCCGCCGTCGCGCTGCGCCGGGCGCTCGCCGACCCGAAGCGGACCCCGACCACCCGGCAGGTACAGCGCGCGCTCCTCGACGCGTCGAAGCAGGCCTGGGACATCTCGACGGGCGCCGACAAGAAGATGCCGGGGGTGCTCGGTGACGCGGCGGCCCCCGGGGCCCTCGACAAGGCGGTCGGCTGGTACCTGAGCCGCGTGCAGCAGCGGGCGGCGGGCGACCCGGTCGTCGGCATTCCCTTCCGCAGGGCCCTCACCCTGACCTCCCCGCTGACCGCACTGTTCGCCCCGGCGGTCGCGCGGGCGGTGCTCTTCGGACCGGTGTCCGAGACGCCGGCCGAGCCGCCGCTGCGGCGCGACGCGTAGGGCCCAGGGAGCAACGGTCCCGGGTTCCTGAGAGTTCTTCAGGCGCCCGGGACCGGAGGCAGTGTTAGGCGCCCGGGGCCGCCGCCATCACGCCGGCCGCGATGGCGGCGCCGAGCGCCGCGTAGTCGTCGGCGTTCTGGCCCGCGTAGGCGAGGGAGAAGTCGGCGACGGAGCGGTCGAAGACGTCCGAGCTGCCGAGGTAGCCGGCTATGGCGATCCGGTCGCCGGAGCGGGCGTGGGCGCGGGCCAGGGCCCTGCCGCAGAGCCGCGCGTAGTTCCGGAGGGTGGCCGGGGACATGGTCTCGACCTCGGCAGAGCCCTTCATGTCGCGCAGCTGGCGCCAGTAGAAGTGGCGTTGCCCGGGTCCGGTCATCCAGCCGAGGAAGATGTCGCTGGCGGCCTGCGTGAGGCGCTGCCCGGCGACGACGCGGCGGCCCTGGTGTTCGTAGGCCGTCGGCGGCAGGTAGGGCTCCAGGACGGAGCGGCCGGCCTCCTTGATCTGGAGGAAGAGCGGGTCGCCGTCGTCGCGGCCTTCGAGGAGGAGCACGAAGCAGCGGGTGCCGACGCTGCCGACCCCGACGACCTTCCGGGCCGCGTCGACGAAGCGGTAGCGGTCGAGCAGCACGCGCCTCTCCTCGGAGAGCGAGCTGCGGTAGTCGCTGAAGATCTTGCCGAGGCCGACCCGGTCCACGTCCGTGGCCCGCTCCAGGAGCGGCGGGTCCTCGACGATGCGCCGGGCACCGGACTCGTCCGTCTCGGTGAGCTTGGCGAAGGCCTGGAGGCTGGTGCGGCGGCGGGCCCGGGCGAGCCGGTCGGAGAGGCGGGCGCGTTCGCCGCGGCGGACCAGGGGAAGCAAGTCGTCGGCGGCGATCCGCTCGTACCAGACCTCGAGTTCGCCGAGCTCCGCGAGGCGGCTCATGGCCGTGCGGTACGCCTCCGTGGCCACGAGCGCGGCCCGGTGGGCCTTGGGCTTCGTGCTGCCGTTCTGGAGGGCGGCGATGGTGACGCTGGCGGCGAGCCGCTTGACGTCCCATTCGAAGGGCCCGGGGAGGGTCTCGTCGAAGTCGTTCACATCGAAGAGGAGCGTCCGTTCGGGTGAGCCGTACACCCCGAAGTTGAGCAGGTGGGCGTCGCCGCAGAGCTGGACGGTGAGTCCGGTGTGGCGCGGGGCGGCGAGGTCGGCCGCCATGATGCCGGCGGCGCCGCGGAAGAACGCGAAGGGCGAGACCGCCATCCGGCCGTAGCGGAGGGGGACGAGGTCGGGCAGCCGGTCCTGGGACTCGCGCTCCAGGACCGCCAGCGGGTCGGGGCGCTGGGAGGAGGGGATCCAGCGGCCGTGGGAGGAGCGGGGGGCTCGCTTGCGGGCCTCCCGGCCCCTCGCCGCACGCTCCGACGGTGTCGTCATCCGGCCTCACCCGCCTCTTCCGCCGCGGCGGTACGGTGCCCGCCGCCTGGACCCCATTACAAGGCGCGGCGCTCGTTTCGGCCACTCTGCCGGGCCGCCCTAGCGAAATGGTTTAGACCAATGATAGGAATTGATCACCGATACGGCCCATGCGGTCACGCTGTGCTTAGAGAGGGTTGATCATGGCCGAGCCCGATACCGAGGTGGCGGAGGCGCCGCTCTATCTCCGGGTCGCCGCCGTCCTGCGCGAGGATCTCGCCCACCGGCGCATCTCCCCCGGGAGCCGGCTCCCTTCGGAACGGTCCCTGTCCCAGCGGTACCACGTCAACCGGCAGACGGTCCGCAGCGCGCTCCAGCTCCTGCGGGACGAGCGCCTCGTCGTCACCGACCGGCGCGGCACGTTCGCCGCGGCGGCGGGCGCCGATCCCGCCGCGCAGGCGCCCCCGCCCGCGCTCGCGGCCCGCCGGCCGACCTTCCCCGGCGGGCCGCGCGTGAGCGAGGCCCTGGTGCGGGCCTCGCTCGCCTGGGAGCCACCGCCCACCCCGCTCACCTCCCGCCTGCTGCTCGCCCCCGGCGAGCCCACGCTCGTCCACCGCCATCTGGTGCTCGGGCCCCAAGGGGCGGCGCTGCAACGGGCGGTGTCGTGGTTCTCCCGGCCGGCGCTCGCCGAGATTCCCCAACTCGCCCGCTACCGGCGGATCAAGGACAGCCATCACCAGCCCGACCTGCGGCTCCTGTACCACTGGATGCACCAGGCGGGGCTGCGGGTCACCCATCGGGAGTCGATCGGCGTCCCGCCGGGCCCGGCCGCGACGACGGCGGCCGGCGGCGCGGCCCGGCTGATCGTCCACCGGACGGTGAGCGACCAGCACGGACACGCGCTGGAGATCACGGACATCGACTTCTCGGCCCAATCAGCCGCCTGGACCTACGAGTTCAGCGCCTGACCCGACGCTACGGAGTCGTGATCAGCGGCCTCGGCGCCGTGCGCATGCCGTTGCCGATGTGGAAGCTCGGGTGCGGGGGCTGGTTGTAGGCGGTGTTCTGCCAGGCCAGCCCCGTGCGGTACATCGTGTCGTGCAGCAGGGTCGTGATCCTGGTCCCCGTTTCGTGCGGCGTCGAGTAGATCCGCAGCGCGGTGTTGTCGCTCGTGCGCCACACCACCTCCTCGCGCCAGTCGCCGAGGATGTCCCCGGAGAGCGCGGGAGTCGCCTTGGTGGTGTTGTTCGACGCCACCGAGGCGCCGGTGAGGAGCCGGGTCTCGCCGGCGGTGCCGTACTTGTCGATGCGGGTGCCGTCGAGGAGCTCCCGGGTGGTGTCGCCGTCCCACCAGCTCAGGAAGTTGGTGGACGAGGGCTCGCGGCCCTTGGTGGCCCCGGCCTCGTCGCGCACCGACGTGTCGGAGGAGGACCACACCTCCGCTCCGTCGTTCCCGGCCCAGATGTCGCCGGCGACCCCGCGGCCGTTGTCGCAGCAGGCCGCGAGCTGCCAGCGGACGGCGCCGTTCGCCGGGTCGATGTACAGCTGCGCGGGCTGGGAGGAGGACTCGGAGACCTTGAAGTACTCCAGGCCCGGTGTCCCCGGGTCGAGGTCGCCGAGGTGCTGGGCGTCGCCGTGGCCCGTCCTCGTGGTCCACAGGCCGCTGCCGTTGTCGTCCACGGCCATCGCGCCGTACACGATCTCGTCCTTGCCGTCGGCATCGACGTCGCCCACGGAGAGGCTGTGCGAGCCCTGGCCGTCGTAGCCCTTCCCGGCGTTCGTGGAGCTCGACGAGTCGAAGGTCCAGCGGCGGGTGAAGGCGCCGTCGCGCCAGTCCCAGGCGGCGATCACACTCCGCGTGTAGTAGCCGCGCGCCATGACGAGCGAGGGCCGGGCACCGTCGAGGTACGCGGTGGCCGCGAGGAACCGGTCGACCCGGTTCCCGTAACTGTCACCCCAGGAGGAGACGGTGCCGCGCGCGGGCACGTAGGCGGTGGTGCCCAGGGCGGCGCCCGTGAGCCCGTCGAACATCGTCAGGTACTCGGGCCCCGCCAGGACGTATCCGCTGCTGTTGCGGTGGTCGGCGGAGGCGCTGCCGATCACCGTGCCGCGTCCGTCGACGGTCGCGTCGGCGGTCTTCATGGCCACCTCGGCCCTGCCGTCGCCGTCGTAGTCGTAGACCTGGAACTGCGTGTAGTGCGCGCCGGAGCGGATGTTGCGGCCGAGGTCGATCCGCCACAGCCGGGTGCCGTCGAGCGTGATGCCGTCCACGACGGTGTTGCCGGTGTATCCGGACTGCGAGTTGTCCTTGGCGTTCGTGGGCTGCCACTTGAGGACGAAGTCGAGGTCGCCGTCGCCGTCGAGGTCGCCGACGGAGGCGTCGTTGGCCTCGTAGGTGTACGCCACGCCGTCGGGGGTCGTGCCGCCGGCCGGCGGGGTGATCGGCACGTCCTTGTAGCCGGTGCGCAGCTGGACGGCGTGGACGGAGTCCGTCTGTTCGACGCCGCCGACGATCGCGCGGACCGTGTAGTCGGCCGTGCTCGGCGCGCCGGAGTGGAAGAAGTTGGTGGAGGCCGTGACGGGCGTGGAGTTCACCTTCGTACCGGCCCGGTAGACGTTGAAGCCGACGGAGTCCGGGTCCGTGCCCAGCCAGCGCCAGCTGACGAGGTTCCCGGTGTCGGTGTGGACGCTCACCACGCCCCGGTCGAGCCGTTCGGCCTGCCGCGCGGTGGCGGCGGACGCGGTTCCGGTGGTCGCGGTGAGCGCGGCACAGGTCATGACGCCCGCCGCGAGCGCGGCGGCCAAGCGGTGGGCGGCGACGGGGGGTTGCGGGTACTGCACGATTCCTCCTGCGGGGGAAGAGAGCCGTTGCGTACCTCCCAGTCGTCGCCGCCGCGGAATCGGTTGCCCGGACCGCACCGGTACGAGTGCGGGCACGGGTACGAGTACGGGTAGGAGTACGGGTCAGTCGGCGTCGCGCGGGTCGAAGGACTCCGTGTCGATGCGCAGGGGCCGGGGGAAGGCGCGGGCCACCGACTCCCAGGGGGTGAACTTGAAGTTCGTGCTCTCGCGGTCGCCGTCGGCGGGCGCGGCCTCGCCGTCGTGGGTGATGAGGATGCCCTGGGGGAAGCTGCGGCCGAGCGGGACGTTGACGACGGTGCTGCCGTCGGAGTGCTGCACTCCGTCGGTGGCGGCGCCGTCCCCGACCGCGAACGAGCCGAGGTAGGCGTTGCGGCCCTGCCGTTCGTAGGCGGCGAAGGTGTTGTCGCCCTGGCTGGAGGCGAGGACGTAGCCCGCGCCGTCACCGGCGTGGTAGACGGTGACGCCCTCGGCGTCGGCGCTCAGGTGCTCGCCGCCGAAGCCGGGGTCGTGGGCGGTGTCGAGAACGCACTCCTCCTCGGCGGTGTCGTACGTCCACGGGGTGCCGTACTCACGGACCCGGTCGAGGAGTTCGGGCTTCTCGAACTCGGCGTCGTCGAGCTCGACGCGCCAGAGGCCGACGGCCTCCTGGGCCGCGTAGAGGACGTGCTCCTCCTGGTCGACGGCCATGCCCTCGACCTGCGGGCGCTCGCCGGGGTCGGCGCAGGGCCGCCAGGAGGTGCCGTCGGGGAGGGTGAAGGAGGCGGGCAGGTCGAGGGTGTCCTCGGTGCGGTAGCCGACCCGGCCGCCGCGGTCCTCCAGTTCGAGCAGGCGCAGGCTCGTCTCCTCGCGCCGGGAGACCACGACGTACGCGTCGTCGTCGTCGCTGTACGCGGCGAGACCGTACGCGGTGTGCTGCTCGTCCACCTCGGACTCGGAGCCGGCGAAGACGGGCGCCACGTCGGCGGCGGTCACGTCGCGCAGCGGCGGGCGGCCCGCGGCGACGGCGACCGGGTCGATGGCGTAGGCGCGGACCCGGTCCCGGCCCCGGTCGCTGACCAGGGCGAGGTCGGTCTTCCGGCCGGCCAGTTCGAAGCCGTAGACGATGTCGACGTTGTTGAAGCGGCCGGGGGCGGCGTCCTCGCCGGGGGCCTGCGGCGCGGCGATGTGCTGGAGGCGGCGTCCGTCGAGGCCGTAGACGTCGAGCCCGGCCTCCTTCAGGGTGCCGATCACGATGCTGCGGCCGGGCCGCGTCGGGTCGACCCAGACGGCGGGGTCGTCGGCGTTCGCGTTGCCGCCCGCCTCGTCGTCGTACACGGCCGGCGTCTCGACGCGCGCGGCGACGGTGGCCGGGGCGGGCGGGGTGGTCGCGGAGGCCGCGGTGACCACCGCGAGGGCGGCGGCGAGAGCGGTCAGAGCGGAGGCGCTCACAGTACTCCTCGGTAGCGTTTACGGACGGGCGTGACGCTACGGACGGAGGGTGGAGCACCGGGGACGCCGGGGTGAACACGGGATGCACCGTGAACCCCCGTTGCGCGTGCCGGGGTTCACGGTGCCGCAGGCGGATCCGCTACACGATCCCCTCCGCGATGTCCGCCTCCTCGCGGGCCGTGCCGTACGTCGTCGGGGTGCCGTACGAGCGGCGGGCGACGTACCACCAGACGCTGGCCAGGACGAGGACGACGGCGAGCGCGATCACGGCGTAGTTCATGGTGTCGACCGTCACGGGGGACTTCTGCGGCAGGCAGAACAGGACGGTCACGACGGCCACCCATACGACGGCGGTCCAGCCGATCGGCTTGCTCCAGCGGCCGAGGCTCCACGGCCCGGGGGTGAAGCGGTTCCCGGCGCGCAGGCGGAGGTAGATCGGGATGGCGTAGGCGGGGGTGATGCCGATGACGTTGATCGCGGTGACCGCGCCGTAGGCGGTGGCCGAGTACAGCGAGGGCACGGCGAGCAGCGCGGCCACAGCGACGGCGAGCCAGACGGCCGGGACCGGGGTCTGCGTACGGGTGCTGACCTTCCGCCAGATCGCGGAGCCGGGAAGGGCGTTGTCGCGGCTGAAGGCGAAGACCATGCGGCTGGCGGCGGCGACCTCGGCGTTGCCGCAGAAGAGCTGGGCGACGATCACGACGAGCAGGAGGGCGGTGGCGCCGCCCGTGCCGAGCGCGTCCAGGAGGATCTGGGCGGGCGGGACTCCGGTGGCCGTGTTCTGCGTGGCCGCGTAGTCCTGGATGGCGAAGCTCAGTCCGGCGAGGAGAGCGAAGCCGGCGATCCAGGAGACCCAGATGGCCCGCACGATCCCCTTGGCGGCGGTGACGGAGGCGTTGGACGTCTCCTCGGACAGGTGGGCCGAGGCGTCGTAGCCGGAGAAGGTGTACTGGGCGAGGAGCAGGCCGATCGCGGCGACGTAGAAGGGGTTGGCCCAGCCGGTGTCGTTGACGAACTCGGTGAAGACGAACTCGACGGACTGGTGGCGGTCGGGGACGAAGGCGAGCGCGCCGACGATGAGCGCGACGCCCGCAAGGTGCCACCAGACGCTGACCGAATTGAGGACGCTGACCAGGCGGACGCCGAAGAGGTTCAGGACGGCGTGCAGCAGCAGGATCGCGAGGAAGATGAGGAAGGTGGAGCCCGCCGTGGGTTCGAAGCCCCACTGGAGGTTGAGGAAGGCCCCGGTGAAGAGCGCGGCTCCGTAGTCGATGCCGGCGATGGCCCCGAGCAGGCCGAGGAGGTTCAGCCAGCCGGTGTACCAGCCCCAGCGCCGTCCGCCGAGCCGGTCCGCCATGTAGTAGAGGGCGCCGGAGGTGGGGTAGGCGCTGGTCACCTCGGCGAGGGCGAGGCCCACGCACAGCACGAAGAGGCCGACGCCCGCCCAGCCCCAGAGCATGACGGCGGGGCCGCCGGTGCCCATCCCGAAGCCGTAGAGGGTCATGCAGCCGGAGAGGACCGAGATGACGGAGAAGCTGATCGCGAAGTTGCCGAAGCCTCCCATGCGGCGGGCCAGGACCGGCTGGTAGCCGAGCTCTCTGAGCCGCGCCTCCTCGTCCTGGGCGGGGGGTGGCTTGCGTATCGCGTCGGTCGGGGCCGTGGTGCGGGACATGGGTACCTCCGGGGACAGGCGGTGAGCGGGGGGGGGACGGGGTCGTACGTGCGGGGGCGCCGTAGGCGGGGGTCAGCCGGTGAGACAGCGGGCGCGGGCGCGCAGGAAGAGGTCCTCCGCGAGGGCCCGGTCGTCCGGCCGCTCGGTGCGGTAGGCCCACGGCAGCGTCGCGTAGTACGGGCCGAGCGCCTTGAAGACCCGGGCCGCGTCGTCGAAGCGGAGGGCTCCGTAGAGGGCGTGCGCCAGGTGGTTCAGGTCGAGCAGGGAGGCCTCTTCGGTGGCGCAGAAGAGGAACCAGGCGTCCAGGGCGCGTTCTGCGTCGCGGACGGCGTCCTCGGCGACCCAGTGGAGGTCGAGGGCGCGCTCGTGGCCGCGCTCGCGCCGGTAGCGCTCGACCCGCACATAGAGCGGGAGGGCGTGCAGGGCGGAGCCGACGGGCGCGGAAGTGGCGGCCCACTGGGCGTAGTTAACGGCCTCGGAGAGCGGTCCCGGGCTGCGGGCGTAGACGAACTGGAGCATGCGGTGGTGTGCTTCGCGGTTGTACGGGTCGCGCTTCTCCGCCTCGGCGAGCAGCCCCCAGGGGCCGGGGGCCAGCATGGGCGCCGGCGGGGAGATCCGGTGCTCGGCCATGCGCTGGCGTCCGTCGAGGGCGGCGAGCGCGAGGAGGCCGACCCAGGGCACGGGGTCGGCGGGGGCCAGTTCGGCGGCCTCGCGGCAGGCGGTCCAGGCCTCCTGCCAGAGTTCGCGGGTGCGGGCGTGGCCGGCGCGGTGGGCGCGGACGGCCCGCTCGACGGCGACGCGGCCGTGCATCACGGTGGCGGCGATGCTCCCTGGCTGCTCGGTGCGCCAGGTGTGGACGACGTCGGTGCCCGCGGCGACGGCGGCGAGCACCTGGGTGCGCCTGGTCCAGCCGTCCCACCCCGAGGTCTCGTCGAGCAGCCGGGCCATGGCCACCCAGCGGCCGGTGCGCAGGTCCTGGACGGCACCGCGCAGGGCGTGGTCGTGGCCCGCGGGGTGGTAGACGGGCCGAAAGCCCTGAGCGGCCATCAGGGGGTGGGGCCTGGTGTGGGGCCTGGTGTGGGCGACATGGTTCCTCGGTGGATGAAGGGGGGTGGTCAGTCCCCCGACGGCCTTCCTGCCGTTGATCGGCGATCACTATAGAGGGCACTGGACTCGACCAGTCCACTCTTCTCGACGACGGTAACTATTAAGCCAGCGACTGAATTTGACTTACTGTCAGGCACGTCGGACCGACCTGACGGTGTCGGCCGCCGACGCTTGACGCGGCGCCCCGACAGCGGCACCCTGACCCTTTTCGGTGATCGGACGATCACCTTCCGATCCTGCGACGGGAGCAGCGGAATGACGGGCGGCCCGGTACTCGCCGTGGACCAGGGCACGTCGGGCACGAAGGCGCTCGTCCTGTGTCCCGAGCGCGGGGTGATCGGCAGCGGCACGGCCCCGGTCCGGCCCCGGTATCTCCCCGGCGGCCTGGTCGAGGTCGACCCGCGTGAGCTGTACGACTCCGTCGTCACGGCCGGACGGGCGGCGCTGGCCGAGGCCGGCACGCCGGTCTCGGCCGTGGGGCTCGCCAACCAGGGCGAGACCGTGCTCGCCTGGGACCCCGCCACCGGCGAACCCCTCACGGACGCGCTCGTCTGGCAGGACCGCCGGGCCGCCTCCGTCTGCGACGGGCTCGACGACCACGCCGAGCTGCTCCGCCGGCTGACCGGTCTGCCCGTGGACCCCTACTTCGCCGCGCCCAAGATGGCCTGGATCCGCCGTCACGCCACCGGCGCCGGGGTCGTCACGACCAGCGACTCCTGGCTCGTCCACCGGCTGACGGGCGCTTTCGTCACCGACGCGGCGACCGCCGGACGTACCGGACTGCTCGATCTGGACACGGTCGCCTGGTCGGAGACGGCCCTCGACCTGTACGGACTGGGCGGCGAGCGGCTGCCCGCGGTGGTGGACTGCGACACGCCGGTCGGCACGACGACGGCCTTCGGCCCGCCGCTGCCGCTGACCGGCCTCCTTGTCGACCAGCAGGCCGCCCTGCTCGCGCAGAGCGCGAGCGACCCGGCCGCCGCCAAGTGCACCTACGGCACGGGCGCCTTCCTCCTCGCGCAGACCGGGCCCGAGCCCCGACGCGGCACCTCCGGCCTGGTGAGCTGTGTCGCCTGGCGGCTCGGCGGGCGCGTCGACCACTGCCTGGACGGCCAGGTGTACACGGTGGCGTCTGCGGTCCGCTGGCTCACCGAGCTGGGCGTCCTCGCCGGGGCGGAGGAGATCGACACGGTCGGCGGCGGCGTGCCGGACACCGGCGGGGTCACCTTCGTCCCCGCGCTCGCCGGTCTCGCCGCGCCGTGGTGGCGGGGGGACGTGCGCGGCTCGCTCACCGGGCTCGGCCTGGACACCTCCCCCGGCCATCTGGTCCGCGCGCTGTGCGAGGGCATCGCCGCCCAGGTGGTGGAGCTCGCCGCGGCGGTCGCCGCCGACCGGGGCGCACCGCTGACCTCGCTGCGCGCGGACGGGGGCCTGACCCGGTCCGCGCTGCTCATGCAGACGCAGGCGGATCTGCTGCAACTCCCCGTCGAGGTCTCGTCGTTGCCCGATGCCACGGCCCTCGGGGTGGGCGCGGTGGCCCGGCTCGGACACGAGCCGGGGCTCACGCTCCGCGAGGCCGTGCCGGAATGGAAGCCCTCGGCCGTCTACGAGCCCCGGATCTCGGGCGGCGAGGCCGCCGCGCGCCTCGGAGCGTTCCGTGCGGAGGTGTCGGCGCTGCTCGACCGCGACAACGGGGGTGCCGGGGGCTCCGGCACGGGGGGTGCCGGGTGAGCGTCACCCGCTCGGGGCCGCTGCCCACCGGCCGGGAGGCCGAGTACGACGTCGTGGTCGTCGGTGCGGGCGTCGTGGGCTGCGCCATCGCCCGCGCACTGGCCCGGCACCCGCTGCGGGTAGCGCTCGTGGAGGCCGCGAACGACGTCGGCGACGGCACGTCCAAGGCCAACACCGCGATCCTGCACACCGGCTTCGACGCCGCACCGGGCACGCTCGAAGCCCGGCTCGTCCGCGAGGGGCACCGGCTGCTCGGCGCGTTCGCCGGGGAGGCCGGCATACCCGTCGAGCCGCTCGGCGCGCTCCTCGTCGCCTGGGACGAGCAGCAGCTCGCGACGCTCCCCCGCCTCGTGGAGAAGGCCGAGCGGAACGGCCACCACACCACGCGCATGCTGTCCGCCGACGAACTCCGTTCCCGTGAACCTCACTTGGGACCGGGGGCACTCGCCGCACTCGCCGTGCCGGGCGAGTCGGTCGTCTGCCCGTGGACGACCACCCTCGCGTACGCGACACAGGCCGTCCGCTCCGGAGTCGACCTCCACCTCGGCTGCCGGGTGGAGAAGGTGCGTACGGGCGACCCGTGGCACCGTCTCGTCACCCGGCGCGGAGAGCTGCGGACCCGCCACCTGGTGAACGCCTGCGGACTCCACGCCGACGCCTTCGACGCGCTCCTCGACCGCCGCGACTTCACCGTCACCCCGCGCCGGGGCCAGCTGCTCGTCTTCGACAAGTTCGCCCGCGACCTGGTCAGGCACATCCTGCTCCCCGTCCCCGGCCCGCTCGGCAAGGGCGTGCTCGTCTCGCCGACGGTGTACGGGAACGTCATGCTCGGGCCCACCGCCGAGGACCTCGACGACAAGACCGCCACCGGCACGACGGCGGAGGGGCTCGCCGACCTCCGCGAGCAGGGCGGACGCATCCTTCCCGCGCTGCTCGACGAGGAGGTCACGGCGGTCTACGCGGGGCTGCGGGCCGCCACCGGGCAGGAGGACTACCGGTGCGCCGCCCATCCCTCGCTGCGGTACGTGACCGTGGGCGGGATCCGCTCCACCGGGCTCACCGCGTCCCTCGCCCTCGCCGAGCACGTGCTCGGACTCCTCGCGGACTGCGGACTCGAACCCGGGCCCGAGCGCCCGCTCGCCCCCGTCCGCATGCCGAATCTCGGCGAGGCCTTCCCCCGCCCGTACCGCGACGCCGAACTCATAGCCACGGACCCCGAGTTCGGCTCCATCGTCTGCCACTGCGAGCGGGTGACGCGGGGCGAGATCCGGGACGCCTACGCGTCGACGATCCCCCCGGCGGGCCCGGACGGCCTGCGTCGCCGGACCCGCGCCCGCGGCGGACGGTGCCAGGGGCACTTCTGCGGCGCGGAGCTGCGGGCGTTGAGCGAGGAGTACGGGCGGGGAGCCCGGTGAGCGGGGCTCCGAGGAACGAAGGGCGGCCGGTGAATGCGGGTCCGGTGCGGGGAGGTCCGGTGAGCCGCGTGGTCGACGTGCTCGTCGTGGGCGCGGGACCCGCCGGGCTCGCCGCCGCCGCGCGGCTCGCCGCGGCGGGTGCGGGGCGCGTCGAGGTCCTGGAGCGGGAGCGCACGGCCGGGGGCGTGCCGCGTCACTGCGGCCATCCCGGCTTCGGCGCGGACCACCGGGGACGGCCCCTCGACGGCCCCGCGTTCGCGCGCCGCGCTGTCCGGGCGGCGCTCCGCGGCGGAGCGGTCGTCCGCACCGGGGTCTCCGCGACCGGCTGGGCAGGACCGCTCACCCTGGACGTCACCGCGCCGACCGGGCTCGAACGGATCCGGGCGCACGCGGTCGTCCTCGCGACGGGCGCGCGCGAACGACCGCGCAGCGCCCGCCTCGTGCCGGGATCACGGCCGGCCGGGGTGCTCACCACGGGCGAACTCCAGCAGACGGTACGGCTGTTCGGGCCGAGTGGGGCACTGCGCGGCCGTGTCGGGCGGCGCGCGGTGGTCGTCGGTGGCGAGCCGGTGACCCGGCACGCCGTACGGACGCTGCGCGCGGCGGGCGTGGAGGTGGCCGCGGTCGTGACCGAACTGCCGCGAGCCGCCACCGGGTTCGGAGCCGTACCGGTCCTGACGCGCACGGTGGTGGCCGAGCTCCTGGGGCGCGGCCGGCTGACCGGGGTCGCGGTCCGGGGACGGGACGGGCGGACGTCCGTCCTGCGCTGCGACACGGTGGTGTTCACCGGGGACTGGATCCCCGACCACGAGCTGGCCCGGGCGCGCGGACTCGCACCGGCGCCGGGGACCCGCGGGCCGGTCACGGACGGCGCCCACCGCACGGTCGAGCCGGGGGTCTTCGCCGTCGGCAACCTCCTGCACGGGGTGGAACCGGCGCCGGTGGCCGCCGCCGAGGGCCGCGCGGTCGCCGCCGCCGTCCTCGACCTGCTCGCCGGGCTGCCCGCGCACGCCACCGGAGTGCCGGTGGTGACGGCAGGGCCCGTGCGGTGGGTGACGCCCGGCCTCCTCGGTCCTGCGGCCGTCCCCCTGCTCGTACGACCGGACCGGCGGCTCGTACGACCGGTCCTGACCGTCGCCCAGGAGGGCGTCCCGCTCCGGCGGGAGCGGCTGCGCGGGGAGCTCGTCCCGTGGCGTTCGGTGCGGCTCGGTCCGGAGTGGACGAGCGGCGTGGACCCTGCGGGCGGACCGGTCGTGATCGGCGCGGAGGAGTGCCCCGAAACCGCGTAGGAACGGCATCGTGAGCGACATCGGCTCCGTTGTTGCTGCTGCTGCTGCGACAGCCGAATCGAACGAAGGCTTTCAGGACGCTTGTACGGCAGGCAATCGAGATCGACGGGTCAACCACTCATGCCTGAACAGGATGTGAGGGGTTGCCCCGGAACCTCCGATTCCAGGATTCGTTCCGTCACACTTGACCGCATGTCGGACAAACGCAGTGCGGGTCTTCTGGTCTTCCGTCACACGACGGGCGGGGGTGTCGAGGTGCTCATCGGCCACATGGGCGGGCCCTTGTGGGCCTCCCGGGAGCAGGAGGCCTGGTCGATCCCCAAGGGGGAGTACGAGCCGGACGAGGCTCCCGAGGCGGCGGCGGGGCGCGAGTTCCTGGAGGAGCTGGGGCTGCCCGCACCCGAGGGCCCGTGGATCGGGCTCGGGGAGGCCCGGCAGCGCAGCGGGAAGACCGTGATCGTCTGGGCGGTGGAGGGGGACCTCGACCCGGCGGCGGTGGTGCCGGGCACCTTCACCATGGAGTGGCCGCCGCGGTCCGGCGCCCACCAGGAGTTCCCGGAGATCGACCGGGTCGGCTGGTTCGCCCCGGAGGCGGCCGCTCCGCTGCTCGTCACCGGGCAGCGGGTCTTCCTGGAACGACTGACGGAGCACCTCGGCACACAGGCCTGAACCCCCATTGTCAGACCCGTGCGAGAGGGTGGTGAGCGCAGAACTGTCGAGAGGGAGCCCGACATGACCACGATGACCGCCCACGAGCGCGCGGCGGCCCAGGCGTACCTGCGGCTGCTCGAATCCACGCAGGCCGTGCTGACCGACCCGCAGCTCGCCCCGTACGCGGGGGTGATGCTGACCCATCCGATGGCCGAGGCCGACGAGGCGCTCCGCGCGGCGGGCCTCTCGGGGAACGAGGACCGGCTGCTGCGCCTCGTCTCCTCGCTGCGGGCCTCCCCCGCGAGCGTATGGGGGAGGACCGGGTAGCGCCGTCGGCGGCGGTCCGTCAGGGGGTCGGGCGGACCGGGAGCGCCCGGACGCTGTTGCCGACGAAGCCCGCGTGGCGGGTCAGCTCGGTCTCCGGGACGGCGAGGTCCAGGTCGGGGAAGCGGGTGAAGAGCGCCTCCAGGGCGATCGCGGCCTCCATGCGGGCGAGCGGGGCGCCCAGACAGTAGTGGGGGCCGTGACCGAGCGAGAGGTGCTTCGCCGCCGTGGTGCGGGTGATGTCGAAACGGTCGGCGTCCGGGCCGTGGGCCTTCGCGTCGCGGCCCGCCGCCGAGTAGCCGGCGAGGACGGGGGTGCCCCGGGGGATGAGGGTGCCGTCGACCGTCAGGTCCCGGGTGGGGTAGCGGAACGGGAAGTAGCTGACCGGGCTGTCCCAGCGCAGGGTCTCCTCCACCACGTCCGCCCACGCGGCCCGGCCTTCGAGGACGAGGGCGAGCTGCTCCCGGTGGCCGCAGAGCGCCCGTACGGCGTTGGTGACGAGGTTCAGCGTGGTCTCGTGCCCCGCGATGATCATCAGGAGCAGGGTGCCGATCAGCTCGGGCTGGCTCAGCCGGTCGCCGCCCTCGTCCCGGGCGGCGATGAGCGCGCTGGTGAGGTCGTCGCCGGGTGCCCGGGCCTTGTCGCCGGCGATGGAGGCGAGCAGCTCGACGAGTTCGCGGTTGGCGGCGACGGCCTGAGCGGGCTCGGTGTCGGTGGCGACGACGAGGCTGGAGAGGCGGTGCAGCCGGTCCTGGTGGGCGGGGTCGACGCCGAGGAGTTCGCAGATGACGCCGAGGGGCAGCGGGAGCGCGTAGTGGCGGCGCAGGTCGGCGACGCCGCCGCCGGTCCGGGCGGCCTCGGCGAGTCCGTCGAGGAGCCCGGCCGTGACGGCCTCGACGCGCGGGCGGAGCTCCTCGACCCGGCGCGCGGTGAAGGCGCTGCTGACCAGGGCGCGCAGGCGGCGGTGGTCGGCGCCGTCCGCGGTGGTCATGCCGGGGACGGTGGCGAAGGTGCGCAGGGGCCAGCCGTCGGGTATCCGGCCCTCGGTGAGGGCGGTGAAGTGCTGGGCGCCCTTGGCGACGTCGGGGTGGGAGAGGAAGTCGCGGAGGGCATCGTGGCCGAGTACCGCCATGCCCTCGATCTCGCCGGGCAGGACCACCGGGGTCACGGCGCCCTCGGCGAGCAGCCGGGCGTTCGCCGCGTGCGGGCAGCCGCCGGCCGGGTCCATGCGGTGCGGCGGCCGGCCGGGGGCGGCGCTGGGCGGGGTGTTCACGGTAGGCACTCCTGACTGCGGAGGCGGGCCGGAGCGGCACGCGGGCGGTCAGATCCTACGGTCAACCCCGCTCCGCCTGTACGGAGTTGTCCGGTGCGGCAGCGGCCGTACCGCGGCCCGTCGCGGCGCCGCGGCCGAGGAGTTCGGCGAGCCCCCTGCGGGTCGCGGCCACGATCACCCGGTCGGCCGGGCCGAGGACCCGGTCCGGGGCGAGGCGCCAGTCCTGGCCGCGGGCCGCGGCCCCGGTGCCGTACGGGACGCCGTACGCGGGGGCGGCCCGGTCGAGGGCGACCACCCGCCAGGCTCCGGGCGTGAAGGCCTCGGCGACCGTGCGGTGCTCCAGGAGCGGGTGGTCCGCGACGTCGACGGCGGCGAAGAGCAGGACCCGGCGCTCGACGGGTACGGCGCCGAGGATCTGGCGGCCCATCATGGCCCCGGCGAAGGCGGGCGCGGCGAGGTGGGAGACGCTGCGGCTGCGGGTGCGCGCCTCGGGGTGGGCGGTGCGCAGGGTGCGGTAGACGGCGGTGGCGAAGTCGTCGTCGTACAGACGGAGCACGACCCGCAGCTCGGGGCTGACGGAGCGGGCGGAGAGCGCCGCCTCCAGGTTGGTGATGTCGACGCTGGTCAGGGCGAGGAGGGCGTGGGCGCGGTGGATGCGGGCGGCCTCCAGGACGCCTTCCTCGGTGACGTCGCCGATGACGGTGGGGACGCGCAGCCGCCGGGCGACGGCGATGCCGCGGGCCTCCGGGTCGGACTCGACGCAGACGACGGGGATGTCCATCCGGCGGAGCCGGGCGAGGACCCGGGTGCCGACCTTGCCGAGGCCGAGGAGGACGACGTGGCCGGAGAGTCCGCGCGGCGGGCGGCGCAGCGTGGTCGCCGTGCGGAAGGTCCCGAGGCCTTCGAGGAGGGCGGCGACGATCACGGGCAGCAGGAGCAGTCCGACGAACCCGGCGAGGATCTGCAGGACCTGACGGCCGGTCGGCTCGCCGACGGCCGGGTCGCCGATGGCGAAGACGTCGAGGAGCGTCAGATAGGCGGCGTGCAGGGGGTGGTCGCCGGTCGTGAAGGTGGAGGCGAGGGCCAGGGCGAGGACGGCGCCGGCCGCTCCGCCGAGGGACCAGCGCAGGCGGCGCGAGAAGAGCGAGGCGACGGGCAGCCCGGAGCCGCCGAAGCGGCCGGACGGGGAGCTCGGGGCGGCCGGGGTGACCGCTTCGAGGGTGATGGCGGCCCGGCCGGTGGCGGCGGCCACCGTTCGGTCGTCCGGCAGCAGCCGCGGGCCCTCGTCGCCGCTGCGCTCGGAGCCCTCGCAGCCCGCCGGGTCGCGGGCCGTGGCGGACAGCAGCGCGAGGGTGCACCGGCCGGGGTCGGGTGCCTCGCCCGCGGGCGGTGTCCGTTCCAGGGCCTGGAGCAGGAGTCCGCCCGCCTGGACGACCTTGGTGGTGCCCGCCACGGCCGCGGCGGCGAGCCCCGGGGCCGCGGTGTCGACGTCGGAGAGGACGGTGGTGGCGGCGTCGAGCTTCTCGGGGTCGAGGCCCGGTTCGGCGACGGCGGCGGCCTGGTCGAGGAGGGTTTCGAGGTGCTGGCCGAGCTTGCGGTTGTAGAGCCGGATGACCAGGCGCAGCCGGGGATTGAGGCGGCGGGCGGTGAGCGCGGCCCGGATGTTGGTCTCGTCGTCCTCGTGGACGAGCGCGAGCGCGGCGGCGCGCTCGACTCCGGCGTCCACCAGGGCCCGGTCGTCGGCCTCCGCGGCCTCGACGACCCGCAGCGTGCCGGTCGGCTCGCCGCCGTCCCTGTCTCCGTCGCCACCGGCTGGCGCGGTGGCGGTGGTGGTGCGGGTGACGGCGGCGGTGACGCGTCCGAAGAGGGCGAGGGCCCTGCCCGTGCGGGCGATGGGAGTGCTCGGGGCGTCGGGCCGTACCGGTACGAGGAGGGTGACCCGCTCCCCGTACACCCCGTGCAGCTCGCCCGCGAGGCGGTGGGCGAGGGCGTCGTCCCCGCAGACGATCATGTGCCCGGCGGGCGCGGTACGGGGCTGCCGCTCGGTCCGGAACGCGGGCGCGCCGAAAGGACCGCCGAAGGACCCGCCGGCCGCGCTTCCCGGGGGCCGCGCGGGACCGGGCACCGGCCGGGTGGCCGCACCGGCGGGGGAAGCCCCGGCGGGCGGGGCCTTGACGGGCGGCGCGGCGGCGGGCGGGGCGGCGACGGGTGGGACGTCGGTGCTGTCCGTCGGAGCGGCGCTGCCGGCCGGCATGGCGCTGCCGGCCGGAACGGCGTTGTTCTGGTTCGGGTGTGAGGGCACGTCACCAGCATGCCCTGTGGAACCGACAGCGGATGCGGGTGGCCGTGCGGTCCCTTCCTCCCCCGGGCGGGCGCACGTCGTGCGGCCGTACGCCGGAACCTCTACGCCGGTCGGCGCACTTCGATCTGCGCGGGGCGCACCTCCTTCCTACGGTGGCTGAATGATCGTCACGTCAGCTGTCCGTCATGCTGCCGCCGGTACCGCGGCGCTGCTGTTCGTGCTGTCCGCTCCGGCGGCCACGGCCTCCCCCGCACCTCCCTTCTCCCCCGGCTCCCTCACCTCCGGCTCCGTCGCCTCCGGTTCCTCCGTGGAGGAGCCGACACCGCCCGCGCCCCGCTTCGTCGACCGGGCGCGTCTCGACCGGCGGGGCACGCAGGTGCAGAAGCTGTCGGGCGCTCCCTCCGTACCGGAGGTCTCCGCGCTCTCCTGGGTGGTGGCGGACGCGTCGTCGGGCGAGGTCCTCGCCGCGCGGAACGCCCACCGGAAGCTGCCGCCGGCCAGCACCCTCAAGGCGCTCTTCGCGCTCACCGCGCTCCCCCACAACGACCCGTCCGAGCAGCACACCGTGGCCGATTCCGAGCTGACCGGGATCGGGGCGGGCAGCAGCCTCGTCGGGATCAAGGAGGGGTACACGTACAAGGTCTCGGACCTGTGGAACGGCGTCTTCCTCAGCTCGGGGAACGACGCCGTGCACGTCCTCGCCGCGATGAACGGCGGCTGGGACGCGATGTCCCGGAAGATGCAGGAGAAGGCCCGCTCCCTGGGCGCCCGCGACACCCACGTGGTCTCCCCCGACGGCTACGACGCGCCCGACCAGGTGTCCTCGGCGTACGACCTCGCGGTCTTCGGGCGGGCCGGGCTCCAGGATCCCGCCTTCGTGCGGTACTGCTCCACTCCGTACGCGGACTTCCCCGCGGGTTCCTGGTCGTACGGCATCGCCAACACCAACCGTCTCCTCACCGGCGCGGACGGGGTGGCCCGCTACCCGGGGCTCCTCGGGATCAAGAACGGCTACACGAGCAACGCGGGCAACACGCTGATCTCCGCCGCGCGCCGGGGCGACCGGACCCTGGTCGTCTCGGTGATGAACCCGCAGGGCGGCGGCGGGCTCGCCGTCTACGAGGAGGCACGGGAACTGCTCGACTGGGGCTTCGAGGCCGCGGGGCGGGTGCAGCCGGTGGGCTCGCTGCTGCCGGGCCCGACGAAGTCCGAGGCCGAGGCGGGCAACCGGGCCGTGGCGGCGAAGCGTGACGGCGGCCGTGGGGACGAGACCGTGTCCGTCGCTGCGGGTGGTGCTCCGCGCGCCGGGGCGGAGGCGGTGGCCGCGCCCCACCGGGACTCCCCGGGCGACGGCGAGCCGTCGGGTCCGTCGGCCGGGTTTCCGCTGACCCTGGTGGGCTCGGCCTGCGCGGCGGCGCTCGCGCTCTGGGGCTGGCGACGCAAGGCGGCCCACCGGGCCTGAGCCTCCCGGAGGGACGAGGACCGCCGGTCGTGCGGCGCCACTGGAGACATCGGACGGTCGTGTCGGCGACGGTTCGGTGGGCGCCGCACGGTCCGGCTCATAGCCTGCGGGAACGCCGCCGGGAGGGACCCGGGCGGCTTTCCCCTGGGAGTGGCGCGATGACGACGGACCGGACGCTGGTGCGGCGGATCTCCGAGCGGTTCCGCGAGGTGAACGGCGACCATCCCATGGCGGCCGCGGACGACGCGTACGTCACCGGCCAGTTCGTCCCGCTGGAGACGCTGTGCGAGGCCGAGGGCCGGGACGCGGACGAGGTCCGCCGGCTGATGCTCGACGGGCTTCTGCCGCTGCCCGGCTATCTCCGCTCGGACGGCGCCCAGATGGTGCCGCGCGATCTGTTCCGGCTCGTCGCGGAGGCGGGCGGGCCGGGGCGGCTGGCCGCCTGGTTCACCGCGCACTGGGAGGACCCGGCCGAGGGCGCGGCGGAGTGGGAGGCGTATCTGAGCGGTCAGTACGTCTGCCTGCACACCGTCACCCCGGCGACGATCCGCAGGAAGAGCGAGCTCACGGCGGGGATCGCCGCCGCTCTCGCCGCGGCCGGGCCCGACCCCTCGCCGGAGTGGCGCACCGCCCTCCACGCGCGCGTGGACGAACTCGACGCCCTCGAACCGGCCTTCACCGAGTACGACCGGCTGCGCTTCGGGGGACCCACCTCCCGGGACACGTGCGTCGACGTGCCCCGGGCCCTTTTCCCGCCGCTCCCCGGCAGCCCTGAGGGGACGTCCGGTCAGGCGCCCACGTAGGCCGCGAGGTGCTCGCCGGTGAGGGTGGCGCGGTCGGCGACGAGCTTCGCGGGCGTGCCCTCGAAGACGATGGTGCCGCCGTCGTGACCGGCGCCGGGGCCGAGGTCGATGATCCAGTCGGCGTGGGCCATGACCGCCTGGTGGTGCTCGACGACGATGACCGACTTGCCGGAGTCGACGAGGCGGTCGAGCAGACCGAGGAGCTGCTCGACGTCGGCGAGGTGCAGGCCGGTGGTCGGCTCGTCGAGGACGTAGATCCCGCCCTTGTCGCCCATGTGCGTGGCCAGCTTGAGCCGCTGGCGCTCGCCGCCGGACAGGGTCGTCAGCGGCTGCCCGAGGCTGAGGTAGCCGAGGCCGACGTCCGCGAGCCGTTCGAGGATCTTGTGCGCGGCCGGCGTGCGGGCCTCGCCGTCGCCGAAGAACTCCTCGGCCTCGGTCACCGACATCGCGAGCACCTCGCTGATGTCCTTGCCGCCGAGGTGGTACTCCAGGACCGAGGCCTGGAAACGCCTGCCCTCGCAGTCCTCGCAGGTGGTGGCGACCCCGGCCATCATGGCGAGGTCGGTGTAGATGACGCCCGCGCCGTTGCAGGTCGGGCAGGCGCCCTCGGAGTTGGCGCTGAACAGCGCCGGCTTGACGCCGTTGGCCTTGGCGAACGCCTTGCGGATCGGTTCGAGCAGCCCCGTGTACGTCGCGGGGTTGCTGCGGCGCGAGCCGCGGATGGCGCCCTGGTCGACGGAGACGACGTCCTCGCCGTGCGGGATCGAGCCGTGCACGAGCGAGCTCTTGCCGGAGCCGGCGACGCCGGTGACGACCGCGAGGACGCCGAGCGGGATGTCGACGTCGACGTCGCGGAGGTTGTGCGTGGACGCCCCGCGGATCTCCAGCGTGCCGGTGGGCGTCCGCACCGTCTCCTTGACGGAGGACCGGTCGTCGAAGTGCCGGCCGGTGATGGTGTCCCCGGCCCGCAGCCCCTCGACGGTGCCCTCGAAGCAGACGGTGCCGCCTCCCGTACCCGCGCCGGGGCCGAGGTCGACGACGTGGTCGGCGATCGCGATCGTCTCCGGCTTGTGCTCCACGACCAGCACCGTGTTGCCCTTGTCGCGCAGGCGGAGCAGCAGGTCGTTCATCCGCTGGATGTCGTGGGGGTGCAGGCCGATGGTCGGCTCGTCGAAGACGTACGTGACGTCGGTCAGCGAGGAGCCGAGGTGGCGGATCATCTTGACGCGCTGCGCCTCGCCGCCGGACAGCGTGCCCGCGGGCCGGTCGAGCGAGAGGTAGCCGAGGCCGATCTCCACGAACGAGTCGAGGGTGTCCCGGAGGGCGGTGAGCAGCGGCGCGACCGACGGTTCGTCGAGTCCGCGGACCCACTCGGCCAGGTCGCTGATCTGCATGGCGCAGGCGTCGGCGATGCTGACCTTCTTGATCTTCGACGCGCGGGCCCCCTCGCTCAGGCGCGTGCCCTCGCAGTCGGGGCACGTGGTGAAGGTGACCGCCCGGTCGACGAAGGCCCGGATGTGCGGCTGCATGCCCTCCTTGTCCTTGGCCAGGAAGGACTTCTGGATCCGGGGGATCAGCCCCTCGTAGGTCATGTTGATGCCCGCGATCTTCATGCGGGTCGGCTCGTGGTGGAGGAAGGCCTCCAGTTCCTTCTTCGTGTACTTGCGGATCGGCTTGGCCGGGTCGACGAGGCCCGACTCGCTGTAGAGGCGGTAGTTCCAGCCGCCCGGGGTGTAGCCGGGGATCGTGAGCGCGCCCTCGTCGAGCGACTTGGTGTCGTCGTAGAGCTGGGTGCGGTCGATGTCGGAGACGGAGCCCCGGCCCTCGCAGCGCGGACACATGCCGCCGGTGCGTTCGAAGGTCGCCCGGACGGCCTTCTTGTTCCCGCGCTCGACGGTGATCGCTCCGCTCGCGCGGACCGACGGGACGTTGAAGGCGTAGGCGCTGGGCGGGCCGATGTGGGGCTTGCCGAGGCGGCTGAAGAGGATGCGCAGCATCGCGTTGGCGTCGGTGGCGGTGCCGACGGTGGAGCGGGGGTCGGCGCCCATCCGCTGCTGGTCGACGATGATCGCGGTCGTCAGGCCTTCGAGGACGTCGACCTCGGGCCGCGCGAGGGTCGGCATGAAGCCCTGGACGAAGGCGCTGTACGTCTCGTTGATCAGCCGCTGGGACTCGGCGGCGATCGTGTCGAACACCAGGGAGCTCTTGCCCGAGCCGGAGACGCCCGTGAAGACCGTGAGCCGGCGCTTCGGGATCTCGATGCTGATGTCCTTGAGGTTGTTCTCGCGCGCGCCGAGCACCCGGATCGTGTCGTGGCTGTCGGCGGCGTGCGGCGCGGCCGCCTGCTTCTTGCCCGTCCTCGGGGTCTGGCTCATCGTTTCTCCTCCGTCGGACGGGCCGAATCGTGACCTTCGTGATTTTCGTGATCATCGCATCGGGTCGGCTCCGGCGTCCGGGAAACCGCGATGTCCACGACGGCCACGCTAACCGGCGCCCGACGGCCGCGCTTCTCGATTCCTGACGGGTCTCCGGTCAGCTCCCCGCCAGGCCTCCCAGGGGCTCCCGGGGTGTGGGCCGCCCTTGGGAGACGTACCGCTCGGCCGCGCGGACCGCCTCGTGCGCGGTCCGTTCTCCCATCAGGACGCAGAGGGTGTACGCCGTGTCCTCGAACCGCCGGCGCACCGACAGGTCGCACGGCCTGGCGAGCACGGACCGCTCCTGGGTGCGGTAGTGCCGGAGCAGCCGGTCGACCGTGTTCGTGTCGGGCAACAGCATCGCGTCCTCCTGATCTTCTCGCTCCCGAGTCGCTCCATTTTCAGGGCGGTCGACCACACTCGCGACCCGCACGGGCACGCTCCGTGACGGAAGGGGTTTCCGGAGTGCGCTTCCCCCGCCCATGGCGGAGGGTCGGAGACATGAACCCGAGCACGCAGCAGCGGGTGGTCGTCACCGGCGCCACCGGCAACGTCGGTACGAGCCTGGTGCGGGCGCTGGCCCGCGAGCCGCAGGTCGGCTCCGTCCTCGGGCTCGCCCGGCGCAGGCCCGGCCTGGAGCTGCCGGGCGTGGAGTGGGCCGAGGTCGACCTCTCCCTGGAGGGGGACGAGCCCCTGCTCGCGGAGTACGTGGCGGACGCGGACGCGGTCGTCCACCTGGCCTGGCGGTTCGGGCCGACGCACGATCCGGTGGAGACCTGGCGGACCAACGTCCTGGGCTCGGTGCGGGTCTTCGACGCGGTCGCGGCGGCGCGGGTTCCGGTGCTGGTCCACGCCTCCTCGGTGGGGGCGTACTCCCCCGGCCCGAAGGGCGGGGCCCCGGTGTCCGAGGCCTGGCCGACGCACGGCTGGCCCGGCGCCGCGTACACCCGGGAGAAGGCGTATCTGGAACGGGTCCTCGACACCTTCGAGCGGGACCATCCGCTGACCCGGGTGGTGCGGATGCGCCCGGCCTTCCTCTTCAAGGAGGAGTCGGCGAGCGGCCAGCGGCGGATCTTCGCGGGCCGGTTCTTCCCCGGCCAGCTGATGCGGCCGGAACTGCTGCCGCTGCTCCCGGAGTTCGAGGGGCTCCGCTTCCAGGTCCTGCACACCGACGACGCCGCGGACGCCTACCGGAGGGCGCTCCTCCGGGACGTCCGCGGCGCGTTCAACCTCGCCGCGGAACCGGTGCTGGACGCCGCGGCCCTCGGCCGGCTGCTGCACGCCCGGCCGGTGAAGGTCCCGGCCGGTGCGGTGCGCGGCGCGCTGTCGGCGGCCTGGCGCCTGCGGCTCGCCCCTGCCTCCCCCGGGCTCTTCGACGCGTTGCTGCAGATGCCCCTGCTCGCCACCGAGCGGGCCCGGCGGGAGCTGGGGTGGGAGCCCTCGTCGACCTCGCTGGAGGCTCTGGAGGCCTTCCTGCGAGGGGTCCGCGCGGGGTCGGGCGACGCTACGGCTCCGCTGGCGGGCCACCGCATCGGCTGACCGCGACGGAGGGCGCGGCGACGGCGGCAGCCGATGCCGTCAGCCCGTGGCGCCGGACCAGTCGACGATCCTGATCCCGGCGCCCGCCGCCTCGTGGCCGCGACAGTGGGCGCGGTGCCTGCGCAGTACCGCGTCGATGTCGAGGTGCCGGGCGAACTCGGGCCGGGCCGCGAGGCGCTGGGCGTACGCCCAGAGCGCGGGGTGTCCGGCGACCCGCTCCATCGCGGCGGCGTCCAGGTGCCAGCGGTGCACGGTGTCGAGCTGGACGAGGGTGACCCAGACCTGGACGTCGGCGGCGGTCGGGCGGTCGCCGAGGACGTACGGGCGGTCGGTGAGCCGCCGCTCCAGGGAGCCGAGCGCCGCGAAGAGGACGGTGAGCGGGTCGTGGTGGGCTGCGTCGCCGTCGAGGCCGAGTTCGCCGGCGCGCTGGGCGGCCCGGTTGATGCTCCGCTCGCACAGGTCGGCGATGGCCTCGATCTCGCCCCGGTGCTCCTCGGGCAGCAGGTCGGGGCCCTCGCCGCGGAAGCGCAGGGCGAGGTCCCGCAGGATGTCGGGCACGTGCGTGCTGACGATCCGCCCGGTCCAGCCGTCGCTCAGGACGGGTGCGGCGGCCGGTCCGCGGTAGAGGTGGGCGCTCGCCTCGTAGAGCGGGCGGAGCGCGGCGTACCCGCCGTCGGGCGTGTCGGGGGTGGCGGGGAGCACGGTGAGCGGCAGCGTCTCGTCGAGGCCCAAGAGGCCGTGGGTGAGGGCGATCCTGAGACAGCCGGGGCCGGAGGGTGCCAGGTGGAGGCGGTAGCGGTGCGGTACGGCGTAGTGGCCGCTGCGCACGTCGCGGCCGATCCGGCCGCGGAAGGCGGGCACGGCGGAGGCGGGCAGGAGCGAGGACGGGACGACGGACATGCTTCTCCCTGGAGGGTGCTCGGTGCTGGGTCGGGGCGGTGCGCGGCGGCGACGGTCGCGGGGAGGCGCGGGTGTCGGCCGCCGTGCAGGGCCCGGAGGCAGCAGAGGAACGGGAAGGAGGAGACGGGCGGACGGCGGCGCGATGCGCGTCCGGCCCCGTAGCCGGGCCCGTGCCCGGACCCGGCCGGTCCCGACCCGGCCGGTGCGCCGGTGCGGCGCCGATCGGGGTGGGGAGGACAGGGGTGGGCAGGGCGGGCGGGCTCAGCGGACGCGGTGGAGGCCCCGGCTCGAGCGTCGACTCGCGGCGCTGCAGACCCGCAGCAGATCGATGTGACGGCGGGACGTGAGGGGCACGGAGCGAAGGCGGGGCACGGCGTGTGCGGTGTCCCGCCGGCCGGTGCGTCCCATGGTTCCCTACCCGTTCACTCGGTTTTTCCCCTTCATGAGTCTCCGACCGGTCACCCCTGGCGTCAAGGGTGCGGACGCGCCGGCTCCCGACACCCCGGGGTGCCCGGATCCGTCCGGGCCGGTACGGAATAATGCGCGCATGCGCATTTCAGCCAGGGCCGACTACGCGGTACGGGCCGCCCTCCAGCTCGCCGCCGCCCACGACGCGGGGCCGCTGAAGGCCGAGGCGATCGCCGAAGTCCAGGGGATCTCGCACAAGTTCCTGGAGGGGATCCTCGGCGACATGCGCAAGGGCGGGCTCGTGCAGAGCCAGCGCGGCGGCAACGGCGGGTACTGGCTGGCGAGGCCGGCCGAGTCGATCTCGGTCGCGGACGTCATCCGCTGCGTGGAGGGGCCGCTGGTCTCCGTACGCGGGGAGCGGCCGCCGGACCTGGCGTACACGGGTCCCGCCGAGTCGCTGCTCCCGCTGTGGATCGCCCTTCGCGCGAGCGTGCGCGAGGTGCTCGGGGTCTCGCTCGCGGAGGTGGCGGCGGCCGAGCTGCCGGCGGGGATCACCGCGCTCGCGGACGACCCGGAGGCCTGGACCAACCCCTGACCGGGCGTGTCCGGAAATCGCCTACCCGGCCGGTTCTCGACGGAGCCAACTCCGCACGACCTGCGCCGACGTGACAAAATCTCACGGACCAAGACGCACGTGTCCACCACTCGGACGCCCCTTGGGGGCGGGCGACTGCCTCTGCCACTATCCCTAGTGTTCCAGTGGGAATACAAGGGATCGGGTGAGGTGACGTGAGTACGCCGAGGAAATCGCTCAGGAGAACCGCGATACGCATCGTCCCGGCACCGGCCGATCGGCCCGCGGACGACGAGATCTGGCCCCGCGTCACCCGCGAGCTCGCCGACGACCTCGCCGTCGACGCGCCCGCCCGGGACCGGGCCGGAAAGGCCCCCTTCGACGAGGTCGCCCGGCTCCAGGAGGCCGGACTGCCCGCCCTCCTCACGGCGCCCGGGGCGAACCGGCGGGGCGCGGACTGGCGGGCCGCGTCCGCCGTCGTACGCGAGATCTCCGCCGCCGACAGCTCGGTCGGCGAACTCCTCGCCCACCACTACGTCCTGTCCTGGAGCAGCCGGTTCTTCGGCCCGGCTCCGCAGGACGCGGCCACCGGCACCGCCCTCGACGTGCGCACCGCCGAGGAGCACTGGCTGCTGGGCGGCGGCGTCGAACCGCCGCGCACCGAGACCGACCCCGGCCTCCGGCTCACGCCCACCACGAACGGCTGGATCCTCGACGGGCGCCGCGCGTTCGCCTCCGGCGTCACCGTGGCCGACCGGCTGGTCGTCGGCGCCCGGCCCGGCGGGACCGGCGACTGGCTCATCGTCCTCGTGGACCCGGCGCATCCCGGCGTGTTCACCGACGCCGGTGCGGACCGGGTCGGGCAGCGGCTCTCCGGCGCGGGCACCGTCACCTTCGACCACGTCCCGGTCCCGGCCGAGCACGTCCTCGGGCTGCTCCCCCACGACGAACACGCCGTCACCCCCTTCGCCACACTCGCCCCGCTCGCCCTGCGGCTGCTCCTCGTCCAGGTCGGGCTCGGCATCGCCGAGGGCGCGCTCGCCGAGGCCCGGGACATCAGCCGCGCCGGGCAGGCGGGACCCGTCCCCGCCTCCTCGCCGGACGGCAGGCCGACCACCGCCGGCGGGCATCCGCTCGGCACGGGCGACGACCCCTATCTCCTCCTCGCCTACGGCGAACTGGCCACGGCGGCGCACGCCGCCTCGGCGGTGGTGGAGCGGGCGACGGACGCCCTGGCCCGCGGGCTGCTCGCCGGAGAGACGCTGGGCCCCGAGGAGCGCGCCGACATCGCCGTCCTGGTCTCCGCCGCCGAGACGGTCACCGGCCGGGCCGCCGTCCGCATCACCACCCGCGTCCTCGAACTCGTCGACGGCGCCGAAGGAGCCGACGCCCAGTCAGGCGGGCCGGGATTCGACCGCTTCTGGCGCAACGCCCGCGCGCTCACCGCGCACACGCAGCCCTCCCACCGGCTGCGCGACATCGGCGACCACTACCTCAACGGCACCCACGCGCGGCTCACCCTGCCGGCCTGACGGCACGGCAGAAGGGACGGACGGTCCGGCAAGTCGGGACGTCCGTCCCTCTCGCCGGACCGCCGATGGGCCCAAGCTGGGGGGAGGAGGGCCCGGCCGCCCGGCGGGCCCGTCACACCACCGACGGAGGCAGCCCGATGAGTCGTGAGATCGTCGCAGGAGTGGACGGTTCCCCGGAGAGCCTCGCCGCGGCCGACTGGGCCGCGCGCGAGGCCCTCCACCGGGGGCTCCCGCTGCGGCTCGCCCACGCGTGGCGCTGGGAACCCCTCGACCTCCCCCTGGTCCAGGACCGGGCCGACCAGGAGCGGGCCGCCGACGAGGTCCTGCGCGAGGCCGAGGCGACGGTCGCGCGGAGCCACCCGGACCTCACCCTGACGGCCGAAGTACTCCCCGACACACCCGTCGCCGCGCTCCTCGACACCGCGTCGCGGGCGGAGATGCTCGTCATCGGCTCGCGCGGCCACGGCGCCGTGGCCGGATTCCTGCTCGGCTCGTACGGGCAGCAGATCATCGCCGCCGCCACCCGTCCCGTGGTGGCCGTCAGGTCCCGCGACGGCGAGCCCGCCGAGCCGCCGGTCGGCGACGTCCTCGTCGGGCAGCTCGGCAGCCCCGAGGACAGTGCCGCGGCGCTCGGCTTCGCCTTCGAGACCGCCGCCGCACGCGGGGCGTCGGTGCGGGCCGTCCGCGCCTGGAACCTGCCGCCCCTCTACGCGTACAGCCCGGCGTCGATGCGGCTCGCCGACGAGGCCGGCGGACTCGTCCCGTACGAGGAGAAGGCACTGCGCGAGGCGCTCGCTCCGTGGCGGGAGCGGTTCCCCGAGGTGCCGGTGACGGAGCACGTCGAACTGGGCAGCGCGGGGCAGGTGCTGCTCTCCGGCTCGGGGGCCGCGCAGCTCCTGGTGGTCGGGCGGCGGGCCCGGCGCGGCGCCGTCGGTCCGCGCATCGGCTCCGTGGCGCACGCGGCGCTCCATCTCGCGCCGTGCCCGGTGGCGGTGATCCCGCAGGGCTGAAAGGCTCTGCCGTGGGTTGACGCGTCGGGTTGACGAGGAGTGTCGGGGCGGCCGGGGGCGGAAAGGGTTACCGCCGTCGCCCCGGTGGCTCTCCCAGCGCCGGACCGTCCGGCGACCTCGGCGAGGCGAGAGAGCGGAGCTCCATGCGGCACCACGACCACCCCGGTCACCCCGAGAACCCTGAACACGTCGAAGACGGCGAACACGTCCGACGCGAGGATCGCGAGGAGCACCTCGTGCGGCTCGGTCGCCCCGTGCGGGCCGGCGGCCGGCACCGGAAGGGCCGCTGGGCGCGGCGGGGCACTCCTCGGCGTCCGGGCTTCCGCGCCGCCGTCACCGCCGCGGGCGCGGCTGCCGCCGTCCTGACGGTGGCCGCCGGGTTGTACGTGGCCTCCCCCGCCCCGGCCGTCGGTTCGCCGACCGCCGCGGCACCCGCCACAGCCGCCGCGCCCGCCATCGCGGCCGGAGTCGACAGCGGTGCCGCTGCGGGTGCCGAGACCGATGCCGCCGGCGCCAAGGTCGCGGAGTACGTCCAACAGGTCGTCGCCCTCGCCAACGCCGAGCGGGAGAAGGCCGGCTGCGGGCCCGTCCGCGCGGAGACCCATCTGCGGACCGCCGCCCAGCGGCACTCCGACGACATGGCCGCGCGCGACTACTACGAGCACGACAGCCCGGAGGGCCGGGACGCGGGCGACCGGATGACCGGCGCCGGGTACACGTGGTCGACGTGGGGGGAGAACATCCACCGCGGGCCGAAGACCCCGGCCCGGGCGATGGAGGACTGGATGGACAGTCCCGGCCACCGCGAGAACATCCTCAACTGCTCCTTCAAGGACATCGGCGTCGGGGTGACCCTCACCGCCAACGGTCCCTGGTGGGTCCAGAACTTCGGCGCCAAGGGCTGACCCCCGGCCGGGCGGCGTTCAGGAGGCGGGCGCCGCCAGCTTCTGCACCCAGATCGTGCCGCCGGGACCGGGCGCCGACGCCACGCCGGTGTCCCGGTACCGGCAGTCCAGCATGTTCTCCTCGTGCATCGACCCGTCGGTCCAGTCGTCGACGACGGATTCCGGGTCCTTCGCCCCCTGGGCCAGGTTCTCGGCCCAGGCGCTCCAGTCGTAGCCGGCGGCGGTGATCCGGGCGTCCGCGAAGTCGCCCTCCGGGCTGCTGTGCGCGTAGTAGCCGCGCGCGACCATGTCGCGCGCGTACGCCCGGGCCGCCGCGACCAGTCGCGGGTCGGTCCGCAGCGGGGCGCAACCCTTCGCCGCCCGCAGCCTGTTGACCTCCGCCGTCACCTGCTCCCCGGGGGTGGGCACGGGGGCGGGCGGCGTCGTGCGGCGGGGTGCCGGGGTACGGGTCGTGCGGGCCGGGGCGGCGACGGTGGCGGCCCGGGTGGGGCGGGGCGCCGGGGTGGTGGCCGGGGTCGCGGGTGCCGGGGGCGCGGCGCGGGGGACGTCGGGTGCCACCCGTACCTCCGCCTGCCGGGGTACGAGCACGGCGAGCGCGCCGAGGACGACGACGGTCGCGGCTCCGACGAGGCCGGCGCGCCGGATCGGCGTCCACCGGCCCACGGGCTCGGCGGCGAGGGTTTCCGCGCCGTGCCGGGCGGCGGCCGCCGCCGCCAGCGGCGGGACCAGGCCGATGCCGACGAGCAGGCCCTCGACGGGGGCGAGACCGCGGCTGCCGGTCGCCTGCCCCGTACAGGCGGCGCAGGTGCGCAGGTGGCGGGCGATCCGCTTGCGCCAGAGGGGCGAGGGGCGGCCGTCCCAGGAGGTGAGCGAGTCGGCGAGTCCGGGGCAGGGGGGTTCGGCGTCGAGGGCGCGGACCACGGCCCGGCCGGTCTCCAGGCGTTCCTTCATGCGCTGGACCCGGACGGCGGCGTGCTGCGGGGAGAGGTCGAGGCCCTCGGCGAGCTCGGCGCGGGTCAGCTCCCCGGCGGCCTCCAGCCACCACAGGGAGAGGAGTTCGCGGTCCTCGTCGTCGAGCCAGCGGGTGGCGCGGGCCACGTCGCGGCGCTGCCCGGAGAGGCGGAGGCGGAGGATGGTGAGCTCGGTGAAGTCGCCGGCCGGGTCGGCGAGGTCGGCGGCCCGGTCGAGGCCGGGCAGGGGCGCCCGCCGCTTCTCGTGCCAGCGTCGCCGTATCCCGTTCATGGCGATGGCGACGATCCAGGAGCGGAAGCGGGCCGGATCGCGGAGGCCGGGGAGGCCGTCGAGGGCGCGGACCATCGTCTCCTGGACGATGTCGTCGGTGTCGGCGTGGCCGTCGAGGGCGCGGCCGACGACGTTGTGGACGAGGGGCAGGTACGCGCGCACCAGCTCGTCCCTGGCCTGTGCATCACCGGCCCTGGCCGCCTCCACCAGGGCGGTGGTGCGGCGCTCGTCGCTGTGCATGGGTCTGCTCCCTCATCCGTGGTCCGAGTCCCCCGTCTTTCGGAGACTCCTGGGAGCGGGAGGGATAACACTTTCTGCTGTCGGTGTCGCGACCGCCGGGGCCGTCGCGACTACGGCACCGCTCCGGGCAGTGACGGGACCGTGGCCCCGTCCCCTCTCCGGACGGCCTCCACGACCGCGTCGTGGAGATCGCGGCTCTCCTCCTCCGTCGAACACGGAACGGGACTGCCCGACATGGTGAACCAGTCGGATGCGCCGCTGTACTGCACGGCCACGCGTGCCTCGCGTTCGGTCCAGGTCGTGTGCACGGTCAGATCGCCCGTGACGACTCCGGCCTCTTCGGTCAGCACCCCACCTCGCCCGGTGTAAACACCGGCGGTCGTCCAAGATGCCCAGCTCATCCATCCAGGTTCACACCCGGACGGCGGATGCGCCACCGACGGGACCGCCCCGGCCGGAATCCTTCCGGCCGGGGCAGTGCCTGTCGGCCGCCGGAGCGGTCCGTGTCGTCCGCCGGGGCGGACGGCGCCGGATCAGGCGAGGGACGCGAGGGCCTCGTTCAGGGTGGCGGACGGGCGCATCACGGCCGCGGCCTTGGCCGGGTCGGGCTGGTAGTAGCCACCGATCTCGGCCGGGGAGCCCTGGACGGCGACGAGCTCGTCGACGATCTTCTGCTCGTTGGCGGCCAGCGTCTCGGCGAGCGGGGCGAAGGCCTTGGCCAGCTCCGCGTCCTCGGTCTGGGCGGCCAGCTCCTGGGCCCAGTAGAGGCCGAGGTAGAAGTGGCTGCCGCGGTTGTCGATGCCGCCGAGGCGACGGGTCGGCGACTTGTCCTCGTTGAGGAAGGTGCCGGTGGCGCGGTCCAGCGTGTCGGCGAGGACCTGGGCGCGGCCGTTGCCCGTGGTCGTCGCGAGGTGCTCGAAGCTGGCGGCCAGGGCGAAGAACTCGCCGAGGCTGTCCCAGCGGAGGTAGTTCTCCTTGACGAGTTGCTGGACGTGCTTCGGGGCGGAGCCGCCGGCGCCGGTCTCGAAGAGGCCGCCGCCCGCCATCAGCGGGACGACCGACAGCATCTTGGCGCTGGTGCCCAGCTCCAGGATGGGGAAGAGGTCGGTCAGGTAGTCGCGGAGGACGTTGCCGGTGACCGAGATGGTGTCCTCGCCGCGGCGGATGCGCTCCAGGGAGAACTTGGTGGCCTCGATCGGGGACAGGATCCTGATGTCCAGGCCCTCGGTGTCGTGCTCCGGCAGGTACTGCTCGACCTTGGCGATCAGCTGCGCGTCGTGGGCGCGGTTCTCGTCCAGCCAGAAGACGGCCGGGGAGCCGGTGGCGCGGGCGCGGGTGACGGCGAGCTTGACCCAGTCCTGGATGGGCAGGTCCTTGGTCTGGCAGGCGCGGAAGAGGTCACCCTCGGCGACCTCCTGCTCCAGGACGACGTTGCCCGCGGAGTCGACGAGGCGGACGGTGCCGGCCTCGGCGATCTCGAAGGTCTTGTCGTGCGAGCCGTACTCCTCGGCCTTCTGCGCCATGAGGCCGACGTTCGGGACGGAGCCCATGGTCGACGGGTCGAAGGCGCCGTGGGCGCGGCAGTCGTCGAGGACGACCTGGTAGACGCCCGAGTAGCTGTGGTCCGGGAGGACCGCGAGGGTGTCGGCCTCCTGGCCGTCCGGGCCCCACATGTGGCCGGAGGTGCGGATCATGGCCGGCATCGAGGCGTCGACGATGACGTCGGACGGCACGTGCAGGTTGGTGATGCCCTTGTCGGAGTCGACCATCGCCAGGGCGGGGCCCGCGGCGAGCTCGGCGTCGAAGGAGGCCTTGATCTCCTCGCCGAGACCGTGCGGGAGGGACTCCAGGCCCTTGAGGACGCCGCCGAGGCCGTCGTTCGGGGTGAGGCCGGCACCGGCGAGGACCTCGCCGTACTTGGCGAAGGTCGCCGGGAAGAAGGCGCGGACGACGTGACCGAAGACGATCGGGTCGGAGACCTTCATCATCGTGGCCTTGAGGTGCACGGAGAAGAGCACGCCCTCGGCCTTGGCGCGGGCGACCTGCTCGCTGAGGAAGGTGCGCAGCGCGGCGGCGCGCATGACGGCGGCGTCGACGACCTCGCCGGCGATGACCTTCAGCGGCTCGCGGAGCTCGGAGACGGTGCCGTCGGCGGCCGTGAACTCGAAGCGGAGGGTGTCGTCCTGCGCGATGACGGCGGACTTCTCCGTCGAGGCGAAGTCGTTGTCGCTCATCGTGGCGACGTTCGTCTTCGACTCGGGGGTCCAGGCGCCCATGCGGTGGGGGTGGGCCTTGGCGTAGTTCTTGACCGAGGCGGGGGCGCGACGGTCGGAGTTGCCCTCGCGCAGGACCGGGTTGACGGCCGAGCCCTTGATCTTGTCGTAGCGGGCGCGGACGTCCTTGTCCTGGTCCGTCTGCGGGTCGTCCGGGTAGTCCGGGAGGGCGTAGCCCTGCGCCTGGAGCTCGGCGATCGCGGCCTTCAGCTGCGGGATGGACGCCGAGACGTTCGGCAGCTTGATGATGTTGGCACCGGGCGTCTTGGCGAGCGCGCCGAGCTCGGCGAGGGCGTCGGCGATGCGCTGGCCCTCTTCCAGGTACTCCGGGAAGACGGCGATGATGCGGCCCGCGAGGGAGATGTCCCGCGTCTCGACCGTGACGCCGGCCTGCGAGGCATACGCCTGGATCACGGGCAGGAACGAGTACGTCGCCAGGGCGGGCGCCTCGTCAGTGTGGGTGTAGATGATGGTCGAGTCAGTCACCAGGGTTCTCCAGCTCCACGTCTGCGTATGCGAGATTGCTCGACATCAAGATATCTCGTGATCGCGGTCCTCCGTAAAGGGCCCCACGAGCTCACCGTCGTGCGGCGCTCCCGCGGCCTCCACGAAGGGGCCGCCGAGGCGGTACGGGGCGGGGGCCCCGTCCACGTCGACGCGGCGGAGCAGGGTGAGCAGGAGCAGTCCGGCGGCGGCGGTGACGCCGGCGGCGAGGGCCTGTCCGCAGCGGTGCGCGAGCCGGAGCTCGGCCGGGTCGTAGGGGGCGGCGGCGGGCAGGGAGAGGGTGTCGCCGAGGAGCCAGAAGCCGGCGCCGAGTCCCACGGCGGCGAGGGCGGCGAGCGGGACGGCCGCGAGGAGGGCGCGCGGGAGCGGGGCGCGGGGGGCGGGGCGGAGCTTGCCCTTGCGGGCGAGGAACGTGGCCAGACCGCAGAAGACGGCGAGGACGACGAGGGCGGCGGCCATGAGGTCGCCGGGGCGGTGGCCGCCCGTCGCGACGGTGTAGGCGCCGACGGCTCCGGCCCAGAGGGTGCCGGCGAGGACGGTGAGCCCCCGCTGGCGGTAGGGGACGACGAGGGCGAGGCCGAAGGCGATGCCGAGCGCGAGAGTGGTCTGCACGCTGGGGAAGCCGCTCTGGAGGAGGGCGCCGCCGGTGTCGAGGACGCGGGGGCGTGGCGCGTACCGCTGGAGGAGTCCCGTGAGCGCGAGGGAGGTGACGAGGGCGCCGGCGACGAAGCCGGTGAGCGCGTACCGCTTGCGCAGGAGGCCGACGGCGAGCAGCAGGACGCAGCCGAGGACGAGGGAGAGCGTGGTGAGCCCGGCGAGCGAGGGGTGCTCGCGGAGCAGGGTGACGGCGGCGGTGTCGGCGCGCCGTCCGGTGAGGGCGGCGTCGCCCCAGCGGCGGCCGGTCGCGGTGAGCACGAGGCCCGCGTAGACGACCGTCAGGAGGAGGACGGTCCCGAGGCAGGCACGCCGGGTCCGGGTGCGGACCCTGGTGCTGAAGGAGCCGGCGGCCTCGCCGGCCACGGCGGCGTACCACCAGGTGTCACCGGTCTCCAGCGGCCTCGGGGTGCCGCGGGCGCGGAGCCTGTCGTAGGAAGCCATGCCCCGATTCGAACCCACGCGCGGCGGGCCCGCCCGCTGGATGCACCCGAACGACACGCCGAAGCCCGCCGGGCGCCGTGATCAGGCCACGGCGAAGGGGCGGGGGGTCGTGCGGTCATGGCGGCGGGTTCCGTACAGCGTGAAGGCCGTGTTCACGAGGGCCACGTGGCTGAGCGCCTGCGGTGTGTTGCCGAGCTGGCGGCGGGCCACCGGGTCCCACTCCTCGGACAGCAGCCCGACGTCGTTGCGGATGGCGAGGACACGCTCGAAGACGGTCCGGGCCTCGTCCTGGCGGCCGGTCGCGGCCAGGGCGTCGGCGTACCAGAACGTGCACGCGACGAAGGCCCCTTCGGTGCCGCCCAGGTCGTCGAGGTGGTGTCTCCCGCCGTCCCGGACGTCGCCGTACCGGCGCAGGAAGCCGTGCTCGTCGAGCCGTTCCATCGCCGCGACGGTGCCGAGGACCCGGGGGTCGTCGGCGGGGAGGAAGCCGAGCCGGGGGATCAGCAGGGCGGTGGCGTCGACCTCGGGGCTGCCGTAGGACTGCGTGAACGACCGCTGTTCCTCGCTCCAGCCGCGGGCGCAGATCTCCGCGTGCATGTCGCGGCGCAGGGCCTGCCAGCGGCGTACGGAGCCGCGCAGGCCGGCGACGCGGGCGAGGCGGACGGCGCGGTCGGCGGCGACCCAGGCCATGACCTTGGAGTGCACGAAGTGGCGGCGCGGGCCGCGGACTTCCCAGATGCCCTCGTCGGGTTCCTGCCAGCGCGTGCCCAGGTACTCCAGGAGCGCGGCCACCAGGGCCCAGGCCGGCGGATCGAGGGCGATCCCGGCCCGGACGGCCGAGTAGACGGTGTTGAGCACCTCGCCGTAGATGTCGAGCTGGAACTGGCCGACGGCCGCGTTGCCGAATCTGACGGGGCGTGAGTTCTCGTAGCCGGGAAGCCAGTCGGCGTGCGTCTCGGGGAGCCTGCGCTGCCCCTCGACCCCGTACAGCGGCTGGAGGTCGGCGGGATCGCCGGCGACGGCCCGGAGCAGCCAGTCCGTCCAGGCCCGGGCCTCCCGGCGGAATCCGCCGCGCAGCAGGCAGGAGAGGGTGAAGGTCGAGTCGCGCAACCAGCAGAAGCGGTAGTCCCAGTTGCGCTCCCCGCCGATGCTCTCGGGGAGGGAGGCGGTGGCGGCCGCGACGACGCCGCCGGTGGGGGCGTAGGTGAGGGCCTTGAGGGTGAGGAGGGAGCGGAGCACGGCCTCCCGGGCCGGGCCTTCGTAGCGGAGCCCGGCCGCCCAGTCGTTCCAGTAGGCGAGGGTGCGCAGGAGGGTGGCGTCGATCTCGGCGGGCGAGGCGGTGGGAGGCACGGGCACGTGCGAGGGGCGCCAGCCGAGGACGAAGGCGACGCGGCTCCCGGCGGGGACGGTGAACTCGAAGGTCGTGCGGTCCCGGGTGACGACGGGGTCGGCGCCGGGGCCGCAGGACAGGTAGGCGGCGTCGGGTCCGGCGACGGAGGCGACGGTCCGCCGGTCCACCGCGCGGGTCCAGGGCACGATGCTGCCGTGGTGGAAGCGGACCCTCAACTCACCCCGCATGGCGACCCGTCCGGAGATTCCCTCGACGACGCGGATGATCCTCGGCACGCCTTCGAGGGGATGGCCATTGGAGCGCGGGGGCATGAAGTCGGTGACCCGGACGGTTCCGGTGAGGGATTCCCAGTACGTGTCGAGGACGAGCGTGTCGCCCCGGTAGCTCCTGCGCGTGCAGCGGGTGCCGCCGACCGGGGCGAGGAGCCACCGGCCGTGGCCGGGGTCGCCCAGGAGGGCCGCGAGACAGGCCGGCGAGTCGAAGCGCGGTGCGCACCACCAGTCGACGGACCCGTCGGTCCCGATGAGCGCTGCCGTCTCCAGGTCTCCGACGAGGGCGTAGTCTTCAATTCGCCCTGCCATGACCGGATTCTATGCCGTCCAGGATTTCCGCGCAGAAAGCGCGAGGGCATTCTTTCGCGTTCGGCCGCATATTCTTGCGTTTTCCTTGACGCGTCGCCCTTCCACGCAGGATTCTGAAATGCGCGGGTTCGCCGCGCGGAAGGCCGTAGGCCGTGCCCATGAGCAGTGACGCGCACCCCCTCCGCCGGTCGACCGACCGGGCGCCGGGCTCCGGCACGCGCACCGTAAGCCTCGTCCTGACGGTCCGCCCCGACGGGCAGGACCCGGGAAAGGCGCTCGACCTGCTCCTCGACCAGGTGCCGCAAGTCGTGCGGGACGTGGTCCTGATCGGCGGTCCGACGGGCGCGGGGCCCGTGCGGGACGGCATGACCGTCCGGACGCTCGGGGTCTGGGACTTCTCCCGGGGCGACATTCCGCACGCGGGACTGCGCGCGGCCACCGGGGACCTGATCGTGCTCATGGACGCCGACGGCAGCATGTCGCCGGACGAGATCCCGCATTTTCTTTATTACCTGGAGAGCGGATTCGATTTCGTCAAGGGTTCCCGATTCATCGCGGGCGGCGAGGTCGCCGACTATCCGCTCGCGCGACGCCTCGGCCACCGGGCCCTGCTGCGCGTCGCGCGCCGGCTGTACGGCCAGCAGCTCACCGATCTCTGGTACGGATTCTGCGCGTTCCGGCGGGGCTTCGTCGACCTGCTCGACCTGCACGAGGACGGGGTCGAGCTCGGCGCGGAGCTCGTCACGCACGCCCTGCACTACGGGCTGCGGGTCGCCGAGGTGCCCAGCCGCGAACTGCCGCGCCGCCACGGCCCTTCGCACCCCCGCACGGTCCGCGACGGCGCCCGCATCCTCGGCACGCTCCTCGACGAGCGGCCGCACAACGCCCTCTCGCGGTTCGCCCACGGCCGCTTCCGGCACGCCGCCGGAGCCCCCGGCACCCCCGGTGCTGCCCGCACTCCTCCGGTTGACGAATCACATCCCAAGGGCTAAGGCTGGAAAGAGCACCATTTCAGGACCTAGCAGACCCTCGGTAGGGTCGGTTGCCGGAAGAGGCTCGTCGTGACCTCACGCCACATCAACCGCGTGCCGGCGGCACCCGCTCCGCACCCCCTGCGGCGGGTGACCGACTGGCCCCTCAGCGAGGCCCGCCGCCGACCGGTCTGCCGCCCCCCGCACCGCCCCGGCGCCCACCCGGCCCGCCGGGTCTCCGACCGGCTCCGCGCCACCGCGCCCGCACCCCTCAACAGGGCGTGCAGGCCCCGGGGCGCCGCCCGCCGCCGACGCGCTCGTACGGTCAGGACGCACGCCCCGCACCGCGGCGGCTCAGGCGGCCCAGCGGGGTCCGACGGTCCATCCGCCCCAGACCACTCCTCCTGCGGTGAGCCCTCCCGCGAGCGCAGTGGCAAGCGCGGTGGCAAGCTCCCCGCCCTGATCCCCCGCACGACCGCGCGATCCGCGCGCCGCGCCTTCCCCCGAGGAGGCGAGGCGTGATGGCGATCCCGCGCACCCGCGAACCGCTCCCCCGCCGGCCCGTACCGCCGGAAGGCCGCCCGACGGTTCGCCATGGCCCGCAACCACACCACCCTCGTCCCGTCACGGTGCCCCGGCTCGCGCGCCCTGGAGCACCGCGACGGGATCCCTGCCGCACGCGGAGGAGGCGGGTCCCGTGACGACCCCGCCCGGTGTCCTCCTCGTCGCGGTGTCCGGTCCGGACGGCGCGGGCAGGTCCGCGCTGGTCCGCCGGCTGGCGACCCTGCTCGGCGAGCGCGGCGTCCCGGTCGTCACCACGCAGTGCCACGGCTGCTTCCTGTGCCGCAGGTTCCCGGTTCCGCCATGGGTGAGGGATGAGGGGGAACCGGGTAGGCGGTGGGCACGACGCTCCTCGGATCCCGGGCTCCGGGGATCCCTGCCGCGCCGTGCCCACGCGTTCCTCGACGCCGCCGAGCTGGCGGTGCGGATCGCGGCCGCCGGAATGAGGGCGAGCGCGCGGGCGGACGGCAGGCAGGCCGTGGTCGTGACCGACCGGGGCCCCCTGGACGGTCTGGCGCGGTTCGACCCGCCCGTCTCGTCGCCCGTCGCGCGCGCCTTCCGCCGGATCGACGGCCTGTACGGTCTGACGCTCCTCGTGGAGACCGGGACCGAGACGCCGCTCGGGCGCGGCCGGGGAGACGGCGCCGGGCCGCCGGCCGCCTGGTGGGCCCGCTACCGGGCCTGGTCCGTACGGCTGCCGCAGGTGGCGCTGATCGACGGCGCGCGTGCTCCGTCGCTCGTCGCGGGCACCGCCCTGGAGCTGGTCCTCGACGCCGTACGGGAGAAGGCCGCGGCCCCGGGGGACGGAGACGGGGGGATCCCGGACGGCGTGCCCGACGGGCGTCCGCACGTGGTGGTCTCCGTCTACGACGACGCCGACGACCCCGACTGCCGGGGCGGGACCGGTGCCGTGGTCGTCGGCAAGGTGGCCCGCAGGCTCGCCGAGGAATTCCGCGTGACGGTCGTGACGGCGGGCCGCCGTGCCGGGACCGAGTACCGCGACGGCATCCGGTACGTACGGCTGCCCGTGGGCCGGGCGGGACCGCGCGCCGGACAGCTGGCGTTCCTGGCACTGCTGCCGCTCGCGGCCCGGCGCATCCGGCACGACCTGTGGCTGGAGAGCTTCGCTCCCCCGTTCGCGACCGGTCTCGTGCCCCTGGCGACCCGCTCCCCCGTCGTCGGCATCGACCAGGGCCGCGGCACCGGGGCTCCGCGGCGCGCCCACCACCTGCCGTTCTTCCTGACCGAGCGGTTCGGGCTGCGCCGCTACCGGCACCTCGTGGCGACGAGCCAGGCGGACGGCGCGGTGATCCGGCAACTCAGCCCCCGCGCCGACGTCCAGGTCATCGCCCACGGCGTGGAGCCGCGCGTCCTCGACGAGTCCCGGCTCGGCAGGGGGCAGTTCATCCTCTACCTGGGGCGGATCGACACCTGGGCCAAGGGCCTCGACCTGCTCCTCGACGCCTACGACCGCGCCGCACCCCCGCTGGACCTGCTGCTCGCGGGCAGCGGCACACCGGCCGAGGAACACCGGCTCGCGGCGCTCGTCGCCGCCCGCGCCCCGGGGCCCGAGCCCCGGATCCACTGGGTGGGCCGCGCCGACGACGATCGCAAGCGGCAGCTGCTGCGCGACTGCGCGTTCCTGGTGGTGCCCTCGCGCCACGAGACGTTCGGGCTCATGGCCCTCGAAGGCATGTCGTACGGCAAGCCCGTCCTCCACTTCGACCTGCCCGCCCTGCGCTGGATGCGCGACGGCGGCGACGTGGCCGTCCCGCCGTTCGACGTGGCGGCCTTCGGCGAGCGGATGGGCGAGCTGGCCGGGGACGCGGCGCTCCGCCGCGGCCTGGGCCGGCGCTCCGCGCTCGCCGCCCGGCACTACGCGTGGGATGAGACGACGGGCCGCTACCTGGCGCTCGTCCACCGGCTCCTGGACGCACCCGCCCCCGCACGGCGGCCGAGGAAGAGGGGGACGTCATGGCAGACGACCCGCTGACCCGTGCGTCCGGCGCCGTCGGGAGCCGCCGCTCACCGGGCGGCGGCGGGGGTGCGTGATGGCCCGCCGTGAACGCCCTGCCGGGCGGCCCCGTGTCCTGCTCCTGACCAGCAGCCCGCTGGACGGGACGGAGGGCTCGGACGTCCGGCTCGCGTCCGACGTCCTCGACGCCCTGCCCGACATGGACTTCGTCTGGTTCACCCCCTGGCCCGGCCACCGGCAGGATCCGCCGCGGCGCGGGCGCCCGGTGCGCTTCCTTTCCCGGGACGGCGTCCCGCAGCGGGCGCAGGCCGCGCTCGCCGGGGCCGTGCTCGCCCGCCGGGTCGACCTGGTGCACGCCTTCCTCTCCGTCGGCCGCGCGTTCCCCGTCTACTCGTGGCTCCGTCCGCTGTTCCTCGGGGGGCGGCCGGTGGTCCACACCGTGCCCGGGGTCGCGGAACCGCGGCTCCTGGCCCGCAGCAGGCCGCTGGGGACGACGGTCGCCCTGTCGGAGTCGATGGCCCGCAGGCTCCGCGCCGCGGCCTACGGGGACGTACGGGTCATCCCGCCCATGATCGACCCGGACGCCTGGCCGTACCTGCCGCGCCCGAAGGGCTATCCGGTGGTCCTCTTCGCCGGGCACCACGATCCGCGGGGCGGCGCGGAGGCCTCGATCGACGCGGCCGCGGAGGCGTGGCACGAGGGGGCGAGGTTCCGGCTGGTGCTCGTGATGCGCGCGCGTCACGGGCAGCATCCCGGCATGCTGAACGAGGCGCTGCGGGAGCGGGCCGGCGCCGCGGGGCTCCCCGACGTCGAGGTCCGGGGCCACGTCGAGGACATGCGGGCCCTGCTCGCCTCGATCCACGTGCTGCTGTTCCCCCCGGAGGTGCTCGGCTGCAAGGCGGGCATCCCGCTCCCCGTGCTCCGGTCGCTGGCCACGGGGCGGCCGGCGATCCTCAGCGACCTGCCGCAGTTCGCGGACTTCGGGCACGCGGTGCTGCGCGCCCCCGCGGGCGACGCGCGGCGCACCGGGCAGCAGCTGGCGTGGCTGCTCGACCAGCCGCGCTCCTGGGACGTGCTCGCGGAGCGGGGACGCGCGCTGGTCGAGGACCACTTCGGCCCCGAGCGGTTCGCCGCCCGGTACGGGGCGCTCTACCGGGAGCTGCTGTCCTGACGGTTCAGGGGTGGGCGCGCCGCAGCGCGGTCAGGAGCAGGATTCCGGTGTCGCCGTACTCGGGCAGGGTGCGGTCCTTCGCGAGCCGCTCGATGAGCAGGCCGGTCGTACGGGGTGCGAAGACGGCCCGCAGGGCGGCGGCGTCGACCGGGCAGGCGGGCCAGACCGGTCCCGTACCGATGCGGTAGCTCGGCATGCGTTCCATGAAGGAGGCCACGAGCCGGCCGCCGGGGCGGACCGCCCGGACGAAGGCGTCGCAGAGGGCGGTGAACTCGGTGAAGTCCTCGGTGACGCTCTCGGCGACGAAGTTCATCGACGCGAGGGCGTACGTGCCGTCGGTCAGGTTCTCCGCGGTGCCCCGCACGACCCGTACGGGCCGGAGCGCGTCCGTCAGGCTCTCGGGGAGCGCGGGGTCGAGGCTGCGGCACAGGGTGTAGAAGGGCCGCCAGCTCTCGTCGGGGCCGTCGGCGAGCTGGTGTCGCAGGTAGCGGACGCTCGCGGCGCTCGGTTCCAGGGCGTCGATGCGGTGGGCGGCGGCGCCCGCGAGCATGAGGGGGTAGAGGTTGGGGCCCGCGCCCAGTTCGAGGGTGCGGGGGAGGCTGCCGGGGGCGAAGGTCCGGTAGACGGTGGCGTGGTGGCGGATGACGCCGACGTCGCAGGGGTGGAGCCTGCGGTAGTTCTCGGCGAGGTAGTCGGCGACGGGCCAGGCGTTCCAGTCGGCGTCCCTGTTGCGGCGCGGCCCCGCCCGGTCCGGCGGGTGTCGCCGCCCCGGCCGGCCGGCGACCCAGGCCGCGTCCATCACCGCTCCGGGGGCCGACGGCCGGCCGTGACGGCGTCGGGGCCCGGGGCGCCGGCGTGCTGGAGGGTGAACCGCTCGGCGAGCGCTGTGAGGGCCTCGCACAGCTGCCCGATCTCCTCGTCGGTGTTGGCGGCGGTGATCTGGATGCGGAAGCCGACGCGGTCGCGCGGGACGAGCGGGTAGGAGGCGAGCGTCACGTAGATCCCGTGCTCCCACAGGAAGGCGGCGACGGCGTCGAGGTCCTCGGCGTCGGCGAGCGGGATCTCGATGATCGGGAGCCCGTCGGTGTTCGGGGTGGCCAGGCCGAGGCCCCGGACGTGGGCGAGGACCACGGCGGTCTTGCGGTACAGGTCGGCCCGGATCTCGTCGCCGCGCTCGTCGTTCACGTCGAGCCCGGCGAGGGCGGTGGCGAGCGAGGCCGTCGGCGAGGGCCCGGAGTAGAGGTACGGGGCCGCCGCCACCTTCAGGTGGTCCTTGAGCCACTTCGGGACGGCGAGGAAGGCGAGCAGCGAGGAGAAGGCCTTGGAGAAGCCGCCGACCAGGACCAGGTCGTCGTAGGTCTCGCCGAAGTGGCGGACGATGCTGTTGCCGCGCGAGCCGTACGGGCTGCTCTCGCCGGGGCCGCGCTCGCCGATGACGCCGAAGCCGTGGGCGTCGTCGACGTACAGCAGGGCGCCGTTCTCCCGGCAGATCCGGGCCACGGTGGGCAGGTCCGGGAAGTTGCCCGTCATGCTGTTGACGCCGTCCATGCAGACGAGCCGGCCCGCGTCGCCGGGTGCGCCGCGGAGCAGCGTGGCCAGCTCCTCGGGGCGTTCGGAGCGGAAGCGGTGGATCTCGGCGCCCTGGCCGCGGGCGACGACGCAGCCGTCGTACACGGTGCGGTGGGCCTGCGCCTCGATGAAGATCTGGCCGGTGCCGGCGAGGAGCGGGATGACGGACTGGTGGATGAGGGTGATCGTGGGCAGCAGGAGGGTGTCGGGCGCGCCCAGGAGCTCGGTGAGCCGCTCCTCGATGCGCGGGTAGAGCCTCGGGCTGCCGATGAGCCGGGACCAGCTTGGGTGGGTGCCCCACCGTCTGACCTCCGGCATGATCGCGTCCATGACCGTGGGGTCGAGGTCGAAACCGAGGTAGTTGCAGGAGGCGAAGTCGATCAGCCAGTCCTCGCCGACCCGGATGCGACGGCCGTCGATCTCGTCGATGACGGCGTCGCACATGAGGCTGGTCCGCTGGAGGTGCTCCAGGTCGCGCCAGCGCGTCGCGCGCGGCGGCCGGCCGGTCCTGGCGGGGGTGTTCGCCGTGCCGGCCATGGTGGCGGGGGCCGTCCCGATGGTGACGGGAGGGGCCGCCGGGGCGGGGCGGGCGACGGGCTGGGGGCCGAGCGGCGGGGCCCGGTGCAGGTACGACTCGGCCTGGTGGGCGGTCATCGGCCGGGCGAAGAGGAAGCCCTGCCCGTAGCGGCAGCCCATCTCGGCGAGGAGCTCCCGCTGTTCCTCGCGTTCGATGCCCTCGGCGACGACGAGCAGGCCGAGGACGTCGGCGATGCGCACGATGCCCTCCACGAGGGCGACCTGCTGGGGGTCGGTGGTGATGTCGTCGATGAACGACTTGTCGACCTTGAGGATGTCGATGGGGAACTCTCGGAGGTAGCTGAGCGAGGAGAATCCGGTGCCGAAGTCGTCGATGGCGATGGAGACGCCGAGGTCCTTCAGGGCGGCCATGGTCGTACGGATCTGGGCGTCCTGGCGCATGAGGACGGTCTCGGTGAGTTCCAGGACGAGCGAGCCCGGGGCGAGCCCCGAGGAGCGGAGGGTGCGCCGTACGCCTTCGAGGAAGCCCGGGTCGCGGAACTGGCGGGCGGAGACGTTGACGTTGGCGTACAGGGGCGGGCGGCGCGGGCGGGAGCGCTGCCAGCGGGCGATGTCGAGCGCCGCGTGTTCGAGGACCCAGGCGCCCAGCGGCATGATGTGGCCGCTCTCCTCGGCCAGGGTGATGAACTGGTCGGGCGGCACCATCCCGCGCCGGGCGTGCGGCCACCGGATGAGCGCTTCCAGACCGGCGGGAGCACCTCCGTCGACTTCGACGATCGGCTGGTAGCGCAGGGCGAAGGCGTGGTCGGCGATGGCCGTGTCCATGCCCGCCTGGAGTTCGTGCCGGGCGACGAGCCGGGAGTGGAGCTCGGGGTGGAAGAGCCGCCACCGCTTCTTGCCGGCGGCCTTCGCCGCGTACAGGGCGAGGTCGGCGTGGCCGAGGAGCTCCTCGGCGTGCGCACTGTCGAGGACGGTCGCGATGCCGACGCTCGTGGAGACGGAGACGGCTCCGTCGGTGAGGTGGAAGGGCTGGCTGAGGGTGTGCACGATCTCGGCGGCGAGGGTCTCGGCGTCCCGGGGCTCCCTGGCCCCTTCGATGAGGACGGCGAACTCGTCGCCGCCGAGCCGGGCCGCGGTGTCGGTGAGCCGCAGGACGGAGGTGAGCCGGCGGGCGACCGCGACGAGGAGTTCGTCGCCCACGGAGTGCCCCATCGTGTCGTTGACGACCTTGAAGTCGTCGAGGTCGACGAAGAGCATGCAGGTCAGGGTGGACTCGCGGCGGCCGCGGAGCAGGGCGCGCTCGATCCGTTCGAGCAGCAGGACGCGGTTGGGGAGGCCGGTGAGGGAGTCGTGGAAGGCCCGGTGGGTGAGCTCCCGCTCCAGCTTCCGCTGCTCGGTGACGTCCCTGAGGGTGAGGACGAGACCGTGCACGGTGCGTTCGTCGCGGAGGTTGCTGCACCGGACCTCGACCTGGAGGTCGGCGGAGCCGCCGGCGCCGCCGGGCCCGCCGTGGAGAAGCTTCCAGTCGTCCCGGGCGTCGACCGACTGGTGCGACCGGGCGTCGGCGAGGACCCGCAGGGCACTGGCCTTGTCGGAGGGGGCGAGCAGCTCCGTGAGCGGGGTGCCCGGGAGCAGGGAGTGGCCGAACATGGCCTCGGCGGAGGGGCTCGCGTACCGGACGGTGTCGTCGTCGTCGACGATGAGGATGACGTCCGAGGTGTTGTGCACGAGCGTACGGAAGTAGGCCTCGCTCGTCCGGCGGTTGACCTCCTCGCTGAGCCCGAAGCGCTCCAGGGCGAGGGCCGCCTGGGAGGCGAGCGACTGGGCGGGGCCCGCGATCTCGGAGAGCTTCTTCTCGGGCCCGGCCAGGAGGAGCACGCCGAGCAGCGGTTCGCGTCCGGCCGGGGTCTGGAGCTCCAGGGGGCAGAGCAGGGCGTGCGACTCCGGCGACACCTCGGCGGCGACGGCGGGGTCGAGCCGGGTCACGGGCAGGAGCCGGGCGCCGTGGGCGACGAGCTCGGGCCAGGCCGTCGCGGGCGGAACGGTCAGCCGTTCGGTCTGGCAGCTCCACGGGTGGGCGACGGTGGCCACGGCGTTGAGGCCGCCCCGGCCCCTGGTGAGGAGCAGGACCCGGTGGTCGGTGCCGGGGCCGAAGAGCGTGGCGGAGGCCGTCTCCACCGCTCCGCCGACCTCGCGCGGGCTCAGGGCGGCGACGAGGGAGGCGGCGGCGACCCGGAGGCTGCGCTCGCGCGCCTCGGCCTTCCCGTGGGCGGTCATCATGCTCCACAGCCGGGCGAGGACCAGCAGGAACATGAGGGCCGAGAAGATCGCGATGACGGCGATGTCCTGGTCCCGGTCGTCGCGGAGCGACTGGAGGAGGAGCAGGGCGGGGGCGACGAGGGAGGCGCCGGCGAGGAGCGCGAGGCGGCGTTCCGCGACGCGCGGCGCCGGTTCGGGGGCGCGCTCGGTCAGTCCGGTCATCGAGGGGTGGAGGGCGGCGAGGCCCCAGGCGGTGAAGAACACGACCCAGCCGAGGTCGAAGGGGGTGCCGACCTGCCAGGTGCCCTTGAGCTGGAGGGTCCCGTAGATGACGTCGGAGGCGAGGATGCCGCAGGTACCCAGCGTGAGGAGCTGTACCGACCGGGAGCGCAGGCCGCCGGGGACGAGCAGCCGGGCGAGCATCGCGAGCATCAGCACGTCGCCGAGGGGATAGGCGATGGAGATGGCCTTCTCGGTCCACGTCATCTCCTCGCTCCGGGCGAGCGGGGTGATGAGGTTGACCCAGGAGAGCAGCGCGAGTCCCGAGGTGAGGATCAGCGCGTCGAGGACGACCGCGAGGTCGCGGCCTGCGGCCCGGTAGCGGATGAAGCCGAAGAGGCCGATGGCGAACAGCGGGTACGTGGCCAGGTACAGGGCGTCGGCGACGGAGGGGAAGGGCCGGGTCTGCCCGAAGAAACCCTCCAGGGCGTTGTAGGCGGTGTCGCCGGCGACGAAGGCGAAGTTGGCCGCGGCGAGCACCAGCCAGGGCCAGCGCCGGGCGGGCCGGTGGAGGTGCACGCCGACGAGGATGGCGATGACGCCGCCGAGGCCGATGAGGGCCCAGAGGACGGTGTGACGGGCGGGGAACTGCAGGTAGGCGACGGTCAGCAGGGTCACTATCAGGAGATAGACCAGCGTCCACGTGCGAAGTGACGCGGACGCGAAGAGTGACCGGATGGGCTGAAGCAGCGCCATCGTCGACCGCCCCCTTGCCGGGTCGGACGCCGAGGGGACGCCCTGGTCGCGGATACGGAATCCGTACGGACCCCGTACGGAGTCCATTGTCCGGGGGCCCGGAGGCGGCTGCATCTCGGACCGGGCGGGGCGCGGGGAGCGGGGCGCCGCAAGCGGGGCGTCAGGAGCGGGGCGTCGGGGCGTCAGGAGCGGCGTGACGCGAGCGGCGCGTCAGGAGGAGGCGCGTCAGGACGAGGCGCGGACGACCAGTTCGGTGGGGAGCATCCGGCGGGGCTGCTCGTCCGGCTCGCTGGGCGCGGCGATCTCCTGGAGGAGCAGGCGCGCCATCGTGCGGCCCATCTCCTCGATGGGCTGCCGGACGCTCGTCAGCGGCGGGTCCATGTGCCGGGCGACGGCCGAGTCGTCGACGCCGACGAGCGCGACGTCCTCGGGGACCCGGCGGCCCGCCGCGCGCAGCACCGCGCGCGCCCCGGCCGCCATCACGTCGGAGGCGGCGAAGACGGCGTCCAGGTCCGGCCTGCGGTCCAGGAGCTCCCGCATGGCGCGCCGGCCGCCCTCCTCGGTGAAGTCGCCGTTGGCGACGAGCTCCTCGTCGGGCGCGAGTCCGGCGTCCGCCAGGCCCTCGCGGTAGCCGTCGAGGCGGCAGCGGGCCACGTACATGTCGAGGGGGCCGGTGATGGTGGCGATCGCGCGCCGGCCGCGCGCGGCGAGATGGGCGACGGCGGTCCGGCCTGCGCCGGTGTTGTCGGAGTCGACGAAGGCGACCCGCTCGTCCTCGCGGCGGCGGCCGTTGAGGACGGCGGGCAGGCCGAGGGCGCGGACCTGGTCCGGGAGCGGGTCGTCGCCGTGGACGGAGACGAGCAGGACGCCGTCGACGCGCTGGGCGGCGAGGTACTGCTCGAAGCGCTGCCGCTCCTGCTCGCTGCGGATCAGGGTGAGCAGCAACTGCTTGTCGGCGTCGGCCAGTTCGGCGCTGACGCCGCGGATGATGTCGAGGAAGTACGGCTCGGCGAAGAGGCGGGCCTCGGTCTCGGGGATCACCAGGGCGACGGCGTCGGTGCGGCTGCCGGCGAGGGCGCGGGCGGCGCGGTTGGGGACGTAGCCGAGTTCGGCGACGGCCTGTTCGACGGCGGCCTTGGCCTGTTCGCTGACTTTCGGGGAGCCGTTGATGACCCGGGAGACCGTGCCGCGGCCGACTCCGGCCCGGGCCGCGACCTCTTCCAGGGTGGGCCTGCCGGTCTGCCGTCCGCTCACCGCCATGTGCCGCTTCTCCCCTCGGGCCGCCGCCCCGCCTGCGTTTCCCGCGAACCTATCAGGCGGGGCGGTGGCTGCCCGGGGGGTCGCTCCCAGGCGCCCGGGAGCGGTCAGTTGGCGTCGGTCGGGGTGAGCTCGGCCATCGCGCCCCAGCCCTGCTGCGGGACCTCGACATTGATGATCTCGGGGGTGGTGGCGATGGCTCCGGCCATGGCGGCGAGACCGGCCGCGAAGTGCGCGGAGGAGACGTGGGCGGCGCCGGCCTCGGCGTCGGCGAACGCCTCCAGGAGGACGAAGACGTTCGGGTCGTCGACGCTGCGGGACCAGTCGAAGAAGAGGTTGCCGGGCTCCTCGCGGGTGGCGCGGGTGAAGTCGGCGACCAGGTCGAGCCAGCGGTCGGCGTGGTCGGGTCGGGCGGTGAAACGGACGGCGATGAAGATCATGCGTCCAGCCTGCGACGCTCCCGCGCGGCGGGCCAGCCGGGCGGGTCAGGTTTCCGGCAGGGCCGGAAACTCGGGGACGGCGCGGGCGAGCGCCGCCCGGATCTCTCCCTGTCGCCGTCCGAAGTCGGCGGTGGGGAGCGAGACGGAGAGCGCGTGCACGATGCCGTCGCCGCGCTCGGGCAGCGCCACGGCGAGGCAGGTGTAGGCGAGGTCCGCCTCGCCCACGGAGACGGCGAATCCCTGGCCGCGCACCCGGGCGGCCTCCGCCTCGAAGCGCTCGGCGCTGGTGATGGTCCGCTCGGTGAAGCGGGCCATGCCGTGCTCCGCGAGGTAGCGGCGGCGCAGCGGGCGCGGGAGCGCGGCGAGGAGCGCCTTGCCGTGGGCGGTGGCGTGGGCGCGGTCCTCGGGGCCCGGGGTGAAGGGGTGGGCGGCGTCGGTCACCGGGGCGGTCGTGTCGACGACGGTGATCAGGCCGTCGCGGTAGGCGGTGTGGTACGCCTCCGCTCCCGTGGCCCGCCGCAGCCTGCCGAGGAGTTCGCCGGTCCCGGCGCCGAGGCCGTGGTGGCGCTGGTGGGAGCGGTGCAGGGCGGGTACGCGGGGCCCGGGGGCGTACCCCTCCGCGGTGCGGACGAGGTAGCCGCGCGCGAGCAGGGGCCCGGTGACGTGGTAGACGGTCGAGAGGGCGCAGCCGAGCCGCCGGGCCAGCGTCTTCGCGCCGACGGGCCGGTCGGCGTCGGCGACGGCGTCGAGCACGGCGAGGGCCCGGTCGACGGACTGGGGTCCGGGACTGGGGCTCGGGGTGGCGGGCATCGCTCCAGCTTAGGCGGCCGCCTGCCGCTCCCTCCCTCGCGCAGGTGCCTCGGACCCTCGCGCAGGCGCCTCGGAACGCTCCGTACCGCTTCCACCCCGCTCCGTATCCCCGCAGGTCAACCCTGCTTTATGTGCATTTGACACTCTTTCGGCGTACCGTCGTGGAGATCCCTCCACCCTCGACGCCCCGGGAGAGCGTGTGCCCCGCTCCAGGACCGACCATGCCCCGACGCCCCGTGAGGGGCGCAGTCCGCGCCTCCGGACGGCGGCGATCGCGACGGGTGTGGTCGCCGTCGCCGCGGGCGGACTGTACGTCGCGGGGCTGGTCACGACCGGGGACGACATATCCGCCGGCACCAGCGTCGCCGGCGTGGACGTGGGCGGCATGAGCCGCGCGGAGGCGCGGGCGAAGCTCGCGGCCGAGGCACCCGCCTCCTGGAACGCGCCGATACCCGTCCAGGTCGGCGAGCGCGCGGCCACCGTCTCCCCCGCGGCCGCGGGCCTCACGGTCGACGTGGAGAAGACCGCCGACCTGGCGGCCGACCCGTCCCGCGACCCCGTGACCGTCATCGGCCGCCTCTTCTCCTCCGGCGAGCGCGAGATCCAGCCGGTGTTCGCCTACGACGAGGCCAAGGCGAAGGCCGCCGTGGCCGAGCTGGCCAAGAAGAACGACCGGAAGGTCCGCGAGGGATCCGTGGCCTTCCGCGAGGGCGAGGCCGTCGCGACCCGGGCGGTGACCGGCCAGAAGCTCGACACCGGGCGGGCCGTCGAGAACCTCCGCGCCGCCTATCCCGCCGCTTCGGGCGCCGCGCCCGTGACCCTCCCCGTGACCCTCACGGAGCCGAAGCTGACCGACTCCGAGGTCACCCGCTTCCTCGACGCGTACGCGAAGCCCGCCGTCTCCGGCCCGGTGACGCTCACGGCCGGGAGCGAGCAGTTGCGGATCTCCCCCGCCACCCTCGGCGACCACCTCACGGTGAAGGCCGAGAACGGCAGGCTCAGCGGCTCGCTCGACTCCGAGGCCCTCCTGCGCGACCCCGACGTCGCCGAGCCCCTCGCGTCCCTGACGGGCGCGCCCGTGGAGGCGACCCTCGGGGTGCGCGACGGCAAGGTCGTCGTCGAGAAGGAGGGCAAGCCGGGGCAGGAGGTGACGGCGCGGGCCCTCGGCGACGCCGTGCGCCCGCTGCTCACGAAGGACGGCTCCGCGGCCCGTACGGCCTCGGTGGCCACCAAGGTCACGCAGCCCGAGCTGACCTCCGACTCCCTGGCCCGCCTCGGCATCACCGAGCAGATGTCGACCTTCACGGTCGACTTCCCGACCGCGCCCTACCGGACGACGAACATCGGCCGGGCCGCCGAGCTGATCAACGGCTCGATCGTGCAGCCCGGCGAGGTGTGGAGCTTCAACGAGACGGTCGGCGAGCGCACCCCGGACAACGGCTTCGTGGACGGCACGATGATCCTCGACGGCCGGTACCAGTCCGCGCCGGGCGGCGGCGTCTCGGCCATGGCCACCACCGTCTTCAACGCGATGTTCTTCGCCGGGGTGAAGCCCGTCGAGTACGGCGCCCACTCCTTCTACATCGAGCGCTACCCGGCCGGCCGCGAGGCCACCGTCGCCTGGGGCAGCCTGGACCTGAAGTTCCGCAACGACTCGGGCAAGCCGATCTACATCAAGGCGGGCGCGACGGACTCCTCGGTCACCGTCAGCTTCCTCGGCACGAAGAAGTACGACTCCGTGGAGGCGGTGGCCGGTCCGCGCACCAACCTCACGGAGCCCACGAAGCGCGAGGGCACCGGCGAGACCTGTGTGCCGCAGCCGCCCCTCGAAGGCTTCGACATCTCGGTGGACCGGGTCTTCACGAAGGACGGCGTCGAGGTGAAGCGGGAGCCCTTCACGACCCACTACACCCCGCGTGACGAGGTCACGTGCAAGTGACCTCCTGGGACGGGAGCTGACGGAAGGGTGTCTTCCCCCACTGCCCGGGCATGACTCCGGAGCGCGGCCCGTCGGCCCCCCGGGGACGGGTGCGCCCCGACCCGCCGGAGGCACGTCTTGTCCCAGCGCAGCGATCCCTTCGAACGGCTCCTCGACGACGGCGTGCGCGCGGGCGTGTACCCCGGGGCGGTGTGGGCCGTGGGCGACGCCCGTACGGCCCTCTCCGAGGGGGCCGTCGGAGCGCTCGATCCCGCGCGGCCCGGCGATCCGACGCTCCGGGACACGCTCTTCGACGTCGCGAGCCTGACCAAGATCCTCGCGGTCTGGGCCGTGGTCGGCACCCTCGTCGACGCCGGGAAGCTGGAGCCGGACGCGCCGCTCGGCTCGTACTGGCCGGAGGCGGCGGGGCGGCCCCTCGCCGGCGTCACGGCCCTGAACCTCCTCACCCACACCGCCGGGCTGCCGCTGCGCGCCAATCTGCGGCCCCTGTACGGCTCCGATCCGCAGGACGTCCGGGACGGGGTCCTCGCCGAGCCCCTGCGGCACCGGCCCGGGGAGGCCGTCGCGTACACCGACCGGGCCGCGCTCGTCCTCGGCTACCTCGCCGAGCACCTCACGCGCCGACCGCTGACCCGGCTCGCCCAGGACCGGGTCTGGACGCCGCTGGGCATGACGGAGACCCGGTACGGGCCGCTGCCCGCCGGCGTCGTGGAGCGCTGCGCGCCGACCGAGTACGACGAGGAGAGCGGCGCGCCGCTGCGGGGCACCGTGCACGACTTCTCGGCCCGCCTGCTCGGCGGCGCCTGCGGGATCGCCGGCGTCTTCACCACGGCCGGGGACATCGGCCGCTTCCTGCGGCACCTCCTCGCCCCGGTCCCCGGGACCTTCTCCGCCGAGTGGACGGCGGCCTCGCTGCGCGTCCGCACCGGCGCGCTCACCCCGCCGCGCGGCCTCTTCTGGCACCCGGCGCCCGGCACGGACCCGGCGGACGACATCTGGGCGCACTTCGGTTTCACCGGCACGGGACTGTGGGTCTCGCCCGCGCGCGGCCGCTGGGCGGTCCTCCTCACGAACCGGCTGTACTTCACGCGGGACCCCGGCCCGCTCGCGCGCGTCCGCGACGTCTTCCGGACGCTCGCGTTCCCCTGAGGAGCCCACCCCCCGAAACGCAGGTGCTCCCTCGGCGGGACTCTGCGATTCTGCTTCCCGCTCGGCGGTGATCGCCGAGTCCGAACGGATGCACGGGGTGCGAGCGCATGGGATTCACGCTGGAAGGGCCGGTTCTGGAGGGCGCGTTCGTGCGCCTGGAGCCGCTGGGGCATCAGCACGTCACCGGACTGGCGCGGGCCGCCGAGGAGAGCCGGGACTCGTACGGCTTCACCTGGGTGCCGGGGCGGGAGGGGATGGGGGCGTACGTCGACACGCAGCTCGGCCGCGCCGCCGACGGCAAGCTCGCCCCGTACGCGCAGGTGGACGTGGCGACCGGGCGGGTGGTCGGCGCCACCTCCTTCTGGGATCCGCGCTTCTGGCCCTCCGACGGGCGCCTGTGCGCGATCGAGATCGGTTTCACCTGGCTCGCGGCCTCCGCCCAGGGGGCGGGCGTGAACGCCGAGGCCAAGTACCTGCTCTTCCGGCACGCCTTCGAGAGCTGGGACGTGGCCCGGGTCGACCTCAAGACGGACGCGCGCAACGCCCGCTCCCGGGCGGCCATCGAGCGGGCGGGCGCGACCTTCGAGGGCGTCCTGCGGAACTGGTCCGTCTCCTGGGTCCCGGGCGAGGAGGGCCGCCTCCGCGACACCGCCGTCTTCTCGATCGTGGCCGAGGAGTGGCCCGCGCGCCGGGCGGCCCTGGAGGAGCGTCTGGCGCGCGTCCACGAGCGGCGGGCGGGGGCGGAACGTGGGATGCGCCACCCCTCTGAAGCACCACACGGACCTGGGGTTACCATATGAGCGCCGCCTAGCTCGAAAGATAAACTTGTGACTGTCAATGACGACTCGTTCACCAGCTGGAAGAACCGCGAGGAGATCGCGGAGTCGATGATCCCGATCATCGGGAAGCTGCACCGGGAGCAGGACGTCACCGTCCTGGTCCACAGCCGCTCCCTGGTGAACAAGTCGGTGGTCAGCATCCTCAAGACCCACCGCTTCGCCCGGCAGATCGACGGCGAGGAGCTCTCGGTCACCGAGACGCTCCCGTTCCTCCAGACGCTCACGACCCTCGACCTTGGCCCGTGCCAGATCGACATCGGCGTGCTGGCCGCGGACTACAAGACCGACGACCGCGGTCTCACCGTCGCCGAGTTCACCGCCGAGGCCGTCGCCGGCGCCATCGGCGAGAACAAGATCGAGCGCCGTGACGGCCGCGACGTCGTCCTGTACGGCTTCGGCCGCATCGGCCGGCTCGTCGCCCGCCTCCTCATCGAGAAGGCCGGCTCCGGCAACGGTCTGCGCCTGCGGGCGATCGTCGTCCGCGGCGGCGGCGACCAGGACCTGGTGAAGCGCGCCTCGCTGCTGCGCCGCGACTCGATCCACGGCCAGTTCCAGGGCACGATCACGGTCGACGAGGCGAACAGCACGATCGTCGCCAACGGCAACACGATCAAGGTGATCTACGCCAACGACCCCTCCGAGGTCGACTACACGGCGTACGGCATCGAGAACGCCATCCTCATCGACAACACCGGCAAGTGGCGCGACCGCGAGGGCCTCTCCAAGCACCTGCGCCCCGGCATCGACAAGGTCGTCCTGACCGCGCCCGGCAAGGGCGACGTGCCGAACATCGTGCACGGTGTGAACCACGAGACGGTCAAGCCGGACGAGAAGATCCTGTCCTGCGCGTCCTGCACGACCAACGCGATCGTCCCGCCGCTCAAGGCGATGGACGACGAGTACGGCGTGCTCCGCGGTCACGTCGAGACGGTCCACTCGTTCACGAACGACCAGAACCTGCTCGACAACTACCACAAGGCCGACCGTCGCGGCCGCTCGGCGCCGCTGAACATGGTGATCACCGAGACCGGTGCCGCCTCGGCCGTCGCCAAGGCGCTGCCGGACCTCAAGGCCCCGATCACCGGCAGCTCGATCCGCGTGCCCGTGCCGGACGTCTCGATCGCCATCCTGAGCCTGCGCCTGGGCCGCGAGACCACCCGCGAAGAGGTCCTCGAGTACCTCCGCGACGTCTCGCTGCACTCGCCGCTCAAGCGTCAGATCGACTTCACCACGGCCCCCGACGCCGTCTCGATGGACTTCGTCGGCTCGCGCCACGCGTCGATCGTCGACGCCGGCGCGACCAAGGTCGACGGCGACAACGCGATCCTCTACCTGTGGTACGACAACGAGTTCGGCTACTCGTGCCAGGTCATCCGGGTCGTCCAGCACGTCTCCGGCGTGGAGTACCCGACCTTCCCGGTCCCGGCGGTCTGATCCCCCGGAGTCCGACAGCACGGCCGCGCGCCGCACTTCCCGTACGGGGGGTGCGGCGCGCCGCGTTTCCGGCCGGCGGTAGCATCGTGCCCGCCGCGACTGGCGAAGGTGGATCACCACCGGGGAGCGGCAGTTGAGCCCGTCCTTCCCCGCGTACGCGTCGACCGCCTGGGCGCCTGCGTCAGTGATGTCCCGCTGACCCAGGAGGTCTTGAGATGGAACTGCGTTACGGCATCAATCCCCAGCAGCTGGTGGCGAGCGCCGTACCGGTGGAGTCCGGGAGACGGCCGGTCCGGGTGCTGAACGGCAGCCCGTCCTACGTCAACCTCCTCGACGCGCTGAACAGTTGGCAGCTCGTACGGGAGGCGGGCCGCGTCCTGGGGCGGCCGGCCGCCGCCTCCTTCAAGCACGTCTCGCCGGCCGGCGCGGCGGTCGCCGGGCCCGTCGACGAGGTGACCGCCGAGGCGTACGGCGTCGACCGGGCCCGCGTCGGGACGCTCACCAGCGCCTACCTGCGGGCCCGTGACGCCGACCCGAAGTCGTCCTACGGCGACTTCGCCGCCGTCTCGCGGCCGGTCGACGCCGAGCTCGCCGAGGTGCTGACCCGGGTGGTCTGCGACGGGGTCATCGCCCCCGGCTACGCTCCCGGCACCGTCGCGACCCTCGGCCGGAAGAAGAGCGGCCGCTTCCTGGTCATGGAGGCCGACGAGACCTTCACCCCGCCGGGCCAGGAGGCCCGGGAGGTGTTCGGCCTGCGGATCACGCAGCAGCGCGACGACGTGCCGCTCTCCCCCGCCCTCCTGGACGACGTCGTCTGCGGTGCGCTCGACGCCCCGGCCACGGAGGACCTGCTGCTCGGACTCGCGGTGCTGCGCCACACCCAGTCCAACTCGGTCTGTTACGTGCGCGGCGGCGCGACGCTCGGGATCGGCGCCGGGCAGCAGTCCCGGGTGGACTGCACCCGGCTGGCGGGCGCGAAGACCGACACGTGGTGGCTGCGCCGCCACCCCGCCGTCCGCGCGCTCGCCTTCCGGCCGGGCGTCCGCCGCCAGGACCGGATCAACTGGCGGATCCGGTTCGTCGAGGGCGACCTCACCCCGGACGAGCGCGCGCGCCTGTCCGGAGTCCTGTCCGTGCCCGCCCCCGACCTCACCGACGAGCAGCGCACCGAGTGGCTGGCCGAGCTGACCGGGGTGGCGTTCGCCTCGGACGGCGCTCTGCCCTTCCGCGACAACGTCGACCACGCGCACCGGCACGGCGTCGGCTTCATCGCCGAACCCGGCGGGTCGATCCGCTCCGCCGATGTGGAGGACGCCTGCCGCGAGCACGGCATCACGCTCGCCCGCACCGGACTGCGGCTCTTCCACCACTGATCGGAGCGGCCCCTACGGGCCTACGGGACCCAGTGGTTCCCCGAGGCCGTGATCATGACCTGGAGCTGGATGCTGGCCGAGAAGTAGCTGCTGGTGTCGACCGGCGTGACCAGCATCTTGTTCCAGAGGGCGTCCAGCCAGGCCTGGCTGCCCGGGTCGGTCATGGCGGCCACGGCGAACGGCGCGAAGAAGGCCGCCTCGCTGCCCGCCGAAATCTGGGTGCCGTTGAGCTTGTAGCCGATGGCGATCTTGTTCGGGTCGCCGCCGGTCTTCGTCTTGATCCAGCTGTTGAGCTTCCGCGCGGCGGCGAGCGAGCCGGCGTCCCCGCTGGTCACCGCGTCGTCGGCGATGCGCCACGGGGTGCGACACGCGTTCCACCAGTACGCGCCGTCGTTCGGGTCCTCCAGGACCTGGCCGGGGGCGGGCTTGGGCGTGGTGTTCGTGTCGACGACGAAGTCGGGCAGCAGGCCGGTGCCCGAGGCGTACGTCGACTGGAGGCGCGTGATCTGGGTCTGGTGCGCGGTGCGCACGGCGTCCCAGGTCGTGTCGCCGGAGGCCGTACGGAAGGCGCGGAAGTGGTCGACCATCCAGTCCGAGGTGCGGGAGATGTAGTAGTACTGGTCGCCGGAGCTGCTCCAGTCGCCCAGCTTCAGGAGCTTGGTCGTCGGGTTGAGCTCGTCCTTCTTGATCGCGGCGATGTGCTTGAGCGCGAGGTCCTTGTAGTTGTACGTGCCGGCGCTCCCCCACTGCTTGTCGGCGAGGAGCAGGCCGTAGGCCACGTCCATGTCGCCGTCGGTGGCGCCGTCGCCGCCGTTGACGCTCTTGCAGGCGACGTCCTGTTCGGCCGCGAGGAGGTTCGGGTTGATCGCGGACGGGTGGTCGATCTTCCACTTCACGAGACCGTCGAAGATCTTCTTCGCGTCGGGGTCGGCGCCGGCCATGGTCGCGGTGACGACCATGCCGTAGCCCTGGGCCTCGGCGACGTACGGGTGGTCGGCGTCGGGCGAGATGATCTGGTACCAGCCGTTGCCGCAGTTCTGCCGGACGAAGGCGGCCTTCCACTTGTTGTAGTAGTCGACGACCTTCTGGTCGATCGTGGCCTGGGCGCCGGAGGGCTTCAGGGTGCCGGCGGCGTAGGGCTTGAGGTGACTGCCGAAGGGGACGGCCGGTCCGCCGGGGACGCCGCCGCCGCTCGGGGAGCCGTAGACCTCGAACTCCCAGAGGGAGTAGCCGTACGGCGTGCCGCGCGCGGTCCCGTGCATGCGGAGGTAGCGGCCGCTGCCGGTGACCGCGAGGTCGTCGACGCCGCCGTCACCGGTCGTGGTCGCGTAGACGTCGGTCCAGGTCGACCCGTCGGCCGAGGTCTGTATTTTGTACGCCTTGCCGTACGCGGCCTCCCAGTTGAGCTTCACCCGGGAGACGGTGTGGTTCGTGCCGAGGTCGATGCGCACCCACTGCGGGTCGACGCCCTCCGCGCTGGCCCATCTGGTGGTGGCGCTGCCGTCGGCGGCCAGGCCGGGCTCGAACCCCGAGGCCTCGACGGACGAGGCCGTCACCGGCTTGCCGACGGAGACCAGGCTGTCGGCGGCGGCAGCCTGGTCCTGGGCGCGCGGCTGGGCCTGTGGTTGTGCCAGTGCCTGCGGCACCGACGTCAGGGGCAATACCAGCAATCCGGCGAGCCCGAGAAGCGAGACGCTTCGTCGACGCATGACAACTCCCTTTCCTTCACGACTCGTTCATGCATTCGTTAGGAAGTTTTCCTAACCATTGAGCCGCGAGGGTAGAGACGGTCGGGGGTCCGCGCAAGACCCCCGACCGGTCACATGCGCGTTACGGGACGATCCGCAGGAGGCGGTTGGGCGAGCCGCTGCCCGGGCTGGTCACCTTGTTCGGGGTCGCGCCGTTCACGAGGGCCGTCGCGACCTGCGCCGGAGTCGCGGAGGGGTGCCCCGCGAGGTAGACGGCCGCGGCGCCCGCGACGTGCGGGGTGGCCATCGACGTACCCGAGATCGTGTTGGTGGCCGTGTCGCTCGTGTTCCAGCCCGCGGTGATCGACACGCCGGGGGCGAAGAGGTCGAGCACCGAGCCGTAGTTGGACCAGCTCGCCTTGGCGTCCGTGTTGCTCGTGGCGCCGACCGTGATGGCGGCGGCGACCCGGGCGGGGGACGAGGAGGAGGCGTTGACACCGGAGTTGCCCGCGGCGACGGCGTAGGTGACGCCGTCCGCGATGGAGTTCTTCACCGCGTTGTCGAGGGCGGTGGAGGCGCCTCCGCCGAGGGAGAGGTTGGCGACGGCCGGGGCCCCCGCCGTGTGGTGGGAGGTGACCCAGTCGATGCCCGCGATGACGCCGGCGGTGGTGCCGGATCCGGCGTTGTCGAGGACGCGGACGGCGACGATCCTCGCGGCCTTGGCCACGCCGTACGTCGATCCCGCGATGGTGGTGGCGACGTGCGTGCCGTGCCCGTTGCCGTCCTGGGCGACGGTGTCGCCGTCGACCGCGTCGTAGCCGTTCACGGCCCTGCCGCCGAGCTGTGCGTGCGAGATGCGGACGCCGGTGTCGATGACGTACGCGGTGACGCCGCCGCCCGCCGAGTCGGGGTACGTGTACGAGCCGTCGAGCGGCAGGTTCGCCTGGTCGATGCGGTCCAGGCCCCAGGGGGCGTTGGTCTGCGTCGCGTCGGCACGGAAGACCCGGTTCTGCTCGACGGAGGCGACGGCGGGGTCGGCCGCGAGGCGGCGGGCCTCCGTTGCGCCGAGGGTGGCCGTGTAGCCGTTGAGGGCGGAGCCGAAGGTCTTGCGGACCGTGCCGCCGTAGCCGGCTATCAGGGTCCGGCCCTTGGCGGAGCCGGCCTTGAAGCCCGCGCCCTGCTTCAGGGTGACGATGTAGCTGCCGGGCACCGCGTCGGCCGAACCGGCCCCGAGGACGACGCCCTCGGCGGGGGCCGCCTGGGCGGGGACGGCGGCGAAGGTGCCGAGCAGGGCGGCCGCGGTCGCGGCGGAGACGGTCAGCGCGAGCCGGGCCTTGGTGCGCTGCGGGAGTGCCATACGAGGGAGTCCTCCTCTTCGGCGTCGCGCCTCGTGTGGGGCGGCGCGACTGTGGGGGGCGCGTGTGGGTCACACGCACGGTCCGGAGCCGTGTGGGCGCTCCGGGTGATCAGCAGACTGTCCGGTCTACGGGCGTAGCTCAAGGGAGTTGGAGGCTTGTCATGCATCTGCCATACTCCCGCAATCGAACTCCCGTCGAACCGCCAGAAAACACCCACCCCCTGACGGAAGGTCGAGAGCGACGAAATGCCCCGTTTCGCCTGATACCTTCGGTTTGCCGTGACCGACCCGCGGCACGCACACGTGCCGCCCGCAGCCCGACGGGATCAGACATGACCGGTGGACCCGAGCCCCTCAGCGATGTCGCCCGTGAGGCGTTCACGCGCGAACTCGCCGACCTGCGCACCGAACGCGAAGCGGTCGCCGTGACCTTGCGCGACGGCGGCGGCGATCAGGTGGGCGACCGCGCCGACCAGGCCGACGAACTCCAGCGCGTCACGGAGCTCCAGCACCTCGACGCCCGCATCGCCGAGATCGAGGGACGGCTGCGCGAGGGCGCCGTCGCCGGACCGCCGAGCACCGACACGGTCGGCGTCGGCAGCACCGTGACCCTGCGGCTCGCGGACGCCATGGAGGCGACCGTCCAGATCGGCGAGGTCGCCGAGGTCCTGGACGCGACCATGGTCACCGCCGACAGCCCCCTCGGCAGCGCGCTCCTCGGCCACCGCGTCGGCGACACCGTCACGTACGACACGCCCGGGGGCCCGGCGACCGCGGTCGTGCTGTCGCTCGGTGACGGCGACGGCAAGGGCGCTCCGTCATAGGCGGCGGTACCGCCCGGGACCGGCACGCCGAACAGGTGGAACAGGCCGGCCGCAAGGGCGGCCCCGGTCACACCGTCCTGGTCGCGCTCGCCCTCGCGCTGCCCTGGTGGCGCGCCTGATCACCTGCTCAGCCCGTGACGATGCCGGTGACCAGGTTGATGGTGGTGGCCAGGATGCTGGCGCCGAAGACGTACGACAGCAGGCAGTGCCGGAGGACGATCGCGCGGAGCGACGACTGCGAGACGTTCGTGTCGGAGACCTGGTAGGTCATGCCGAGGTTGAAGCTGAAGTAGAGGAAGTCGCTGTAGCGCGGCGGGTCGTCGGTGTTGAAGTCGATCCCGCCGCCGGGTTCCACGGCGTAGTAGTCGTACGCGTAGCGGGTCGCGTACATCAGGTGGAGCGCCGCCCAGGCCGTGAAGACGCCGCCGAGCGCCGTCGCGGCGGCGGCGTGGCCCAGGCCCGACTGCCCGACCAGGAGCATCACGATGATGCCGACGAGACCGCACACGGCGGTCCCGACGACGACGAGTTCCTCGACGACCGGCCGGAACTCCTCCCGCCGGACGTTGCGATGGGTGGTGGCCGCGTCCATGGGCCAGAGCACGAGCCAGCCCGTGACGACGAAGAGCGCCTCCGCCGCGGCGATGCCGGCAAGGGCGCCCAGCGGCGCGTCCGAGAGAAGGCCGACGAGCACGCCCGCCGCCGCCCCCACGGCCGTCGCTCCGACGAGCCGGGGGACGGCGTCGACCAGCCACCGGTGCACGGTCAGGCTTCCAGGACGACCACGGCCTCGTCCGTGTACGTGAGGAACGTCAGCGTCTCGTGGAAGTACAGGTCGATGGTGGTCGCGTCGTGACCCGTGTAGCCGATCGCCACGTCCTGGCCGAGCAGCAGCTCGAAGTCGCCGCCCCGGGTGGAGACGACGAAGCCGCCGCTGAGGGCCGGTGCCCAGATCGGCGAGCCGTCGAGCATCCGGCCCAGATGGGCGGCGATCGGGTACCCGTGGTCGGAGGTCTCGCTGACCGCCCGGTACTCGTCGGCGCCGAGCAGCAGCGCGTACGGCCCGTCGACGCCGACGAGCCGCAGCTGCGTCAGCGCCCGGCTGACGGCGTCGGGGTACTCTCGCGCCTCGGTGGGCAACCGCAGCACCGGGTGGGAGGAGCGGGAGCGCAGTCCGTCGACACCGGCGGCGCCGTACCCGTCGAAGATCGTGCGGTCCTCGACGTACGCCATCGTGCGCGCCGCGTCCTTGACGGGCTGCCAGTCGGAGTCCTTGGACCCGCGCTCGACGTCGTCCACGGCGGCCCGGGAGACGGAGAACGGCACCCGCAGTTCGACGATCGGCCTCGCCTCGCGCAACCGCGCCGAGACGCCGGGCGCGGGCGGGTGGATGTCGGTCAGGTGGCCGACACCGACGGCGGCGAGCCCGGGGCCGGCCGGGTCCGGTACGTCGACGACGCGGCGGCCGGCGACGTGCCGGCGGAAGGTACGGCGGGCCTCCTCCTCGATCTCCGCCCAGGCCGCGGGGGTGATCGGGGCGAGTTCCCGGTGCAGGTTGTTCGTCACGTCGGGAGTCGTCATGACGCGGGGGCTCCTTTCAGGCTGCCGATGCCCAGGGAGTCCCCGGGGCTCGCGGCGGCCGCGGACGGGGCGGCGGGGAGGTCGTCGAGCAGGTCGGCGCTCGGCACGAAGAAGAGGCAGCCGGTGACGGCGCGGGAGAAGTCGAGGATGCGGTCGGTGTTGCCCGGGGGATCTCCGAGGAACATGTTGCGCAGCATCCGCTCGGTGACGGCGGGCGTGCGGGCGTAGCCGATGAAGTAGGTGCCCATCTCGCCGCTGCCGACCTGGCCGAACGGCATGTTCTGGCGCAGGATCTGCTGCTCGGCGCCGTCGTCGTCGACGACCGTGTTGAGCGCGACGTGCGAGTCGGCGGGCTTGACGCCGTCGGGCAGTTCGACGTTGGCCTGCTTGGTGCGGCCGATGACGCGTTCCTGCTCCTCGACGGTGAGGGACTCCCAGGCCGTCATGTCGTGCAGGTACTTCTGCACGACGACATAGCTTCCGCCCCGGAAGTCCGGGTCCTCGTCGCCGATGCGGACCGCGTCGGCGGCGGCCTCGCCGGAGGGGTTCTCGCTGCCGTCGACGAAGCCGAGCAGGTCGCGCTCGTCGAAGTACGTGAAGCCGTGGACCTCGTCGACGACCGTCACCGCGCCGCCCAGCCGGTCCAGGATCAGCCGGGCCAGTTCGAAGCAGAGGTCCATGCGCCGGGCGCGGAGATGGAACAGCAGGTCACCGGGGGTGGCCGGGGCACGGTGGCGGGGGCCACGCAGGGGCGGGAAGGGGTGCAGGTCGCGCGGGCGCGGGCCGCCGACGAGCCGGTCCCAGGCGTCCGAGCCCACGCCGACGACGCAGCGGAGGGCGGACTCCGGGGACCGGAACCCCACCGAACGGGTCAGCCCGGCCAGGTCCTGGAGCACCTCCCGTACGGCCGTCTCCCCACCGGGGGACACGGTGGCCACCACGAAGACGGCCGTCGGGGAGGTGGGCGTGAGGACGGACTGCGCGACGACCATGGGACTCCCGTCGAACAAGACAAACAGTTGCAAAACAGATCATTGGGGCGGCGCCAGCGTATCCGCGTACGGACGGGACCGCCCGGCCGGACGGAGGCGCGGGTGGGGCCCCGCCCGGCCGGCCGAGGCGCGCGGGGCCTCCCGGGGCCGAGTGGCAGGCGCCCACCACCGGACCTAGCCTGCCGAAGAGAGCCGTATCGCCTCCCCGTGCCCGAAGGCCGGAAGGGTTGAGAGTCGTGAACGCCGACAGCGCCGACAACACCGACCAGGAACGTCCCCGGCACCCGGAACGGCCGGAGGCCCGTGTGGGGCCCACTCCCGAGGGCGAACCGGAGTTCCACCCGTACCACCACCCCGCGGCGGGCTGGGGCGCGGCCAAGAGCGTGACCCGCTTCCTCCTCGCCGAGGGCGCCCTCGTGGACGGCCCCCGCGCGATCATGAAGATGAACCACGAGAACACCGGGTTCGACTGCCCCGGCTGCGCGTGGCCTGACGACACCAAGGGCCTGCACCTCGACATCTGCGAGAACGGCATCAAGCACGTCACGTGGGAGATGACGAGGAAGCGGGTCGGGCGCGAGTTCTTCGCCGCGCACTCGGTGACCGAGCTTGCCGGGTGGAGCGACTACGACCTGGAGAACCAGGGCCGGCTGACCGAGCCGATGGTCTACGACCCGGACACGGACCACTACGTGCCGATCAGCTGGAAGGACGCCTTCGATGTGGTCGGGCGCACCCTGCGGGAGCTGGACAGCCCCCACCGGGCGGCCTTCTACACCTCCGGCCGGCTCGGCAACGAGGCGACGTTCCTCTACCAGCTGATGGCCCGCGAACTGGGCACGAACAACCTGCCGGACTGCTCCAACATGTGCCACGAGGCCAGCGGCCGCGCCCTCCAGGCCTCGCTGGGCACGGGCAAGGGGACCGTCGATCTGAAGGACTGGGAGTCCGCCGACGCGCTGTTCATCCTGGGCGTCAACGCCGCCTCCAACGCGCCCCGGATGCTCACCGCCCTCGCGGAGGCGCACCACCGCGGCGCGCAGATCGTGCACGTCAATCCACTGGTCGAGGCGGCCGCGACCCGCACGATCGTGCCCCACGACTTCCTCGACATGGCCCTCTTCAAGACGACGAAGACGAGCACCCTGAACCTCCAGCCGCGCATCGGCGGCGACATGGCGCTGCTGCGCGGCATGGCCAAGGCGATCCTGGAGCAGTCGGAGACCGACCCCAAGGCGCTGGACCGGGAGTTCATCGAGCGGCACACGGCCGGCTTCGACGAGTACCGCGCGGTGTGCGAGGCGACGTCGTGGGAGCAGCTGGAGAGGCAGTCCGGGCTGAGCCGCGCGGACATCCTCGCGGCGGCGCGCGTGTACGGGGAGGCCGACCGGTCCATCGTCAGCTGGTGTCTGGGCGTCACCCAGCACGAGCACGGCGTCGACACGGTCCGGGAGATCGTCAACGTCCTGCTGCTGCGCGGCAATCTGGGCCGCGAGGGCGCGGGCCCCTCCCCCGTCCGCGGCCACAGCAACGTCCAGGGCAACCGCACCTGCGGCATCGACCACCGCCCGAGCGAGGCCTTCCTCGACCGCCTCTCCGAGGTCTGCGGGATCGAACCGCCCCGCGAGCACGGCCTGGACACCGTCCGGACGATCACGGCCATGCACGACGGCGACGTCACGGTGTTCGTCGGCATGGGCGGCAACTTCGCCCTGGCGGCGCCGGACACCCCGTACACCTACGCGGCGCTCGCGAACTGCGACCTGACCGTGCAGGTGAGCACCAAGCTGAACCGCAGCCACGTCGTCCACGGCCGCCGGGCCCTGATCCTGCCGTGCCTCGGCCGGACCGAGAAGGACCACCAGCGCAAGGGGATCCAGAGCACCTCCGTCGAGGACTCGATGAGCATGGTCCACCTGTCCGTCGGCATGAAGCGCCCCGCGTCGCCGCACCTGCTCTCCGAGCCGGCCATCGTCGCGGGCATGGCGCGCGCGGCGCTGCCCGGCAGCGCGACGCCGTGGGAGTGGTACATCGAGGACTACGACCGCATCCGCGACACCATGGCCCGGGCCCTCGACGGCTTCGAGGACTTCAACCGGCGCGTCCGGCTGCCGCTCGGCTTCCGCATCAAGCAGCCCGCCCGGGAACTGGTCTTCCTCACGCCGTCCGGGCGCGCCGAGTTCTCCTCGGCGGCCCTGCCGGACGTCGTCCCCGCCCCCGGCACCCTGGCGCTCGGCACGATGCGGTCCCACGACCAGTGGAACACCACGATCTACTCCGACAACGACCGCTACCGGGGCGTCAAGAACCTCCGCACGCTCGTCTTCATGAACCGGGCCGACATGCGCGAGCGCGGCATCCCCGACCTCGGGCCCGTCGACATCACGAGCACCGCGAAGGACGGCAGCCGGCGGTTCCTGCGCGGCTACCTCGCGGTCCCGTACGACATCCCCCGGGGTTGCGCCGCCGGCTACATGCCGGAGATGAACGTGCTGTGCGCGCTGAGCGACTACAGCACCCAGAGCGACCAGCCGATCATGAAGCACCTCAAGGTCACGATCGGCCCGGCGGCCTGACGAGCCGCTCCAGGAGCCGGTACGCGCGCTGCTCGGCGGCGGCCAGTTCGGTGGGGTCCATCTCGGCGGGCCAGAGCTCGCCCGCCGCGGCGTCGTCGGCCTCGCGCAGCTCCACGACGGCCGCCGCGAGCCGCGTCTGCACGAGCGGGTACGCGCCCTCCGCCCCGTCGGCCAGGGCGCGTGCCGCCGCGTCGGCCGCCGCCGTGCACGCGGCGAGCGCGCGCTGCGCCCGGACCGCCGCCCGGTCGTGGACGACGAGCAGCGCGCAGAGCAGGGCGATGCCCATCCCGAGGACGCTGCCCAGCGCCCGGTCCTGGACGAGCGCCCCGGCCGGCGAGGCGGCGGCCAGGTCCGTGAGCAGCAGGGCGAGCGGGGTCAGGAAGACGACACCGAGGCCGTAGTTCCGGGCGACCACGTATTCGAGCAGGAACTCCAGGAGCACGATCACCAGGACCAGCACCACGGGCTCGGGGCCCGCGGCGAGCACGCCGAGGGCGAGCGCCAGACCGACGACCGTGCCGAGGGTGCGCTGGACGGCGCGCTGGGTCGCCGTACGGACGTTGATCGAGTGCAGGACGGCGGCGGCGGACACGGCCGCCCAGTAGCCGTGGCCGAGGCCGAGCAGCAGGGCGGCGCCGCCCGCGAGTCCGGTGCCGAGGACCATGCGCAGGGCGGGGACGAGCAGGACCGCGGCGTGCGTCGCGGAGTTCGGGCGGCCCGTCAGGAGTTCCGCGGCCCGGAGTTCGGCGGCGCGGCGCGTGGTCGGGTCGGGCGAGGCCGGGCCGGGCGCGGTGTCGTCCTTCGCCAGGGCGGACAGGAGCGCGAGTTCGGGCAGGAGCCGCGGGGCCCGCAGCCGACGGCTCACGAGCAGGCGGACCTGGGCGCGGAGGACGCGGGCCAGGCCGGTGGGGTCGTCGGACGGACGGCGGGCGCGGTCCATGAGCAGCGACCAGGCGAGGTCGGCGAGACGCACGCAGGTGCCGCCGCGGTCTCCGCGTGCGGCTCCGGCGGCGGTCGGTGGCACGAGCCCCAGCGTCCGGTACGCCTGGAGGACGGCGGCGGTCGCGCGATGCCGGGGAAGCCCCCTGCCGTACGCCGCGCCGGTGGCCTCCTGGACGTCGAGGAGGTCCGCGAGCTCGCGGAGCGCCGCGGCCACGGCGAGGCGCTGCGGCCGGTCCGGATGGACGAACCGGCCGGCGACGGCGAGCACCCAGGCCACGGCCGCGCCCGTCGCGGCCAGGGCGGTGTGGGGCAGGACGTCGGCCGGCGTCGAGGAGCCGTTGGCCGCCACGGCGAAGGAGAAAAGCAACAGGACCGCGCCGAGGCCGGTGAGGCGTGCCGCGTCGCAGGCGAACTTGGCGAGCCCGGCCACGACGGCCGTCGCAACGACCACCACGGCGGCGCCCGCTCCCCCGGCCGTCGGATCGGCCCACGCGGCGAGCGCCGAGCCGCCGCCCACGCAGGCGGTCATGGCCACGGCGACGACGGCGAGCACGCGGGCGCGCCGCGCGTACGGCAGGTTGCGGCCGAAGGTGGTGGTGAAGGAGCCGAGCATCGCGTAGACGGCCTGGTCCGCCCGCCCCGCCAGGGCCATCGGCAGGGCGGGCAGCGCCATCGCGAGGGCGGCCCGCAGCGCGAAGGACAGGGCGCCGTCCACGCTCTGCAGGGCGAGCGCCCCACGCGGGGAGAGGGCGCTCCGCGCACGAGCCGCCGTCCGGCGCACTCTTCCGGACGTCACGGTCCCGGTACTTCCAGCACCTCGACGTCGGTTCCGGCCGGTGCGCCGCCGGGCGGGACGACCGCGAGGCCGTCGGCGACCGCGAGACCGAGCAGCTTCGCCGGTCCGTCGCACGCGAGCGGGGCGACCCCGTGGGCCGCGCGCCGGACCGGGAGCAGCCGGGTGTCGTGCGGGTGCCCGGGCAGGTCCACGGCGGCGGACATCCGGTACGGCTCGGGGTCCGCGTGGCCGCCGAGGCGGCGCAGCAGGGGTACGGCGAGGGTGACCGCGCCGGCGACGGCGGCCTGCGGGTCGCCGGGCAGACCGACGAGGAGGCGGGGGCGGCCGTCGGGGAACGGCGGCAACTCGGCGAGCAGCATGGGGTGTCCGGGCCGTACGGCGACGGAGTCGACGAGGAGCCGCGCACCGGACCCGCCGAGGGCGGTGCGCAGCGGGTCCGTGGGCCCGGCGGCCGTACCGCCGGCCGCGACGACGACGTCGGCGGTGGAGTCGCGCAGGGCATCCCGCACCCGCGCGGTGTCTTCCTGGACGCGGCGGCGGCCGATCACCTCCGCACCGTGGCGGGTCAGCCACGGGTGGAGGAGCGGTCCGATGACGTCGGGGGCGCGATGGGCGCGGGCCGGGCCGGACCGCGGCAACTCCTCGTCGAGGAGGAGGAGTTCCACGCAGGGGCGGCGATGCACGGCGAGCCGGTCGTGACCGGCGGCGGCCGCGAGACCGAGGACGACCGGGGTGACGACCGTCCCGGCGGGAAGCAGCACCTCGCCCGTACGACCTTCCTGGCGGCGGGGAGGAGCGGGGACGGATCCGGCCGGTGGCACGTCGGTCTGGCTTGTCAGAGCCGTCGGGCCCGTCAGGGCCGTCAGAGATGCGGCGAGGGCGTGGCCGAGGGCCGCGTCGAGGTCGCGGGTCACGAGGGGCAGCGGCTGCCCGGCGCTGTCCCGCGCGCGGGCGCGGGCCTGCTCCCACGCCAGGGCGTGATGCGTCGGAGCGGGCTCGGCGGACGGGCGGGGCTGGGCGTTCGGAAAGGGCTCGGCAGCCGGACCGGGCTCGGCGTCCTCCGGACCGGGCTCGGCGGTCGGCCCCGGCGCGGCCATCAGATCGAGCAGTCGTTCGAGCGTGAAATCCCTGTTCAATTCCGCCTCGGCCGCAGCGATCCATTGACGCATTTGGTACATCCGGCTCCCCTTCTCCTCAGGCCCTGTTCTCGTGCGAAAGCCGCCGATGGCCGAGCCGGAATTCATCGCCATTCCCGATGGCCGCCGAAACCGGAACATTCACCCGCCGATCACCTTCGGCGCATTCCATCGGGAAGTCAAAGAGGCTTTCTCGATGACGTCATCGGCGGCGCCTATCGGCGCTCCGGGGCACGTCACGAGCCGATCGGCCGAGGGGCGACGGGTATTCCGGCGGGCGGTCGGGTAGACCGGTGAGGTGCTCTTCCGCCAACTCGAATATCTGGTGGCCCTCTCCAGGGAGCGTCACTTCGCCCGCGCCGCCCAGGCCTGCCACGTCTCCCAGCCGGCGCTCTCCGAGGCCGTCCGGAAGCTGGAGGAGGAGCTGGACGTCCCGCTGGTCCTGCGCGGCCGTGCGTACGAGGGCCTCACGCCCGAGGGCGAGCGGATCGTGGTGTGGGCACGGCGGATCCTCGCCGACCGCGACGCCCTCACGAGCGAGGTCGGCGCCCTGCGCGACGGGCTCGGCGGCAGGATCCGGATCGGCGCGGTGCCGACGGCGTCCGGGGCGGTCGCCCAGGTGACCGCCCCGTTCTGTCTGGCGCATCCACTGGTCACGGTGGAGGTGCGGGCGGACCTCTCCTCGGAGGACGTGCTGCGGCAGCTGCGGAGCTTCGAGATCGACGCCGGGATCACGTACCTCCGCGAGGATCTCACCGAGGGCTTCCGGTCGGTCCCGCTGTACGAGGAGCGGTACGTGCTGCTGACGGACGCCGCCGACGGCCTCGTCCACCGGATGACGGCGACCTGGGCGGAGGCCGCACGGCTGCCGCTGTGCCTGCTGACCGAGGCGATGCAGGGGCGTCAGGTGCTCGACGAGGTGTTCGCGGAGGTCGGGGTGCGGCCCTCGCCGCGGGTGGAGACCGATGCGGTGGCCGCCCTCTTCGCCCACGTCCGCACCGGCCGGTGGGCGAGCGTCGTACCGCACACCTGGCTGCACGTCTTCGGCGTGCCGTACGGGATGCGGGCGGTGCCGCTGGTCGAGCCCACGCGGACGGTGCCGGTCGGCCTGGTGACGGTGGCCCGGGACCCGGTCTCGGTCATGGCCCGGGCGCTCACGGAGGCCGCCCGCCGCACGGACGTCGCCGCGGCTCTGGAACGCCTGCCGGGGGACCCCGCGCCGCACCCCCTCCAGAGCGGGCACGGGCGACCGGACGTCGGCTAGCGTCGGGGGGCGAGCGGCGCCGGTGTCCGGATGCCGGCGCAGGCGACACGAACGAAAGGACAGCCATGCCCCTCGAAGGTGAGTACGAGCCGAGCACGTCGACGTGGGTGCGCGACCAGGTCGAGCTCTACGAGTCGTCCGGCGGCACCAAGGGCACCACGATGCGCGGCCTGCCCGTGGTCCTGGTGACGAACCTCGGCGCGCGGAGCGGCAAGATCCGCAAGACGCCGCTGATGCGCGTCGAGCACGAGGGCGCGTACGCGCTGGTGGCGTCCAACGGCGGGGCGGTCAAGCACCCCGTCTGGTACCACAACCTGGTCGCCACGCCCCTGGTCGAGCTGCGTGACGGCCCGCGGGTCTGGGACATGAAGGCCCGTCTCGTCACGGGCGAGGAGCGGCAGGCGTGGTGGGAGCGGGCCGTCGAGGCCTTCGCCGACTACGCGGACTACCAACGGAAGACGGACCGCGAGATCCCGGTCTTCGTGGTCGAGCCCGTCGACCGGGACCTGTCCGACAGCTGACGTCCCCGGCGGGCCGCTGACGTCGCGTTAGCCGAACGTTGGCGGCCCTCGGAAGACTCTCCCGTGAGGCGAAGGGCGTGTACGCGCCGGGTTTTCGGCGTATCCGGCCCGGGCACGCCGCAAGCGCGTGTCCGGGCCCGTCCCATCGCGCCGCCCGCGAGAGGACCCGATGCGCGCCAGCGAACAGACCCGAGGCCCCGACGGCGAACAGGTCGACCGGACCCAGGCCAGGACCCCGGCCCCCGGCGGCGGCACCCCTCTGGGTCTGCTCGCCCTCCAGGGCCGCGCGGGCAACGCCGCCGTCGTGCAGATGCTGCGCCAGGCCGGCCACTCCTGGGCGGCGGAGCAGCACCAGCACGGCGCAGGTTGCGGTCACGGGACGGCCGGACAGCCTCAGGTGCAGCGCTCGACCGTCCACGACGTGCTGCGCGGCAGCGGGACCCCGCTGGACGACGCCACCCGGGCCGACATGGAGGCGCGCCTCGGGGCCGACTTCTCCGACGTCCGCATCCACGACGACAGCGCCGCCAGGGCCTCGGCCGCCGAGGTCGGCGCCCGCGCCTACACCAGCGGCAGCCATGTCGTCATCGGCGACGGCGGCGCGGACAGGCACACCCTCGCCCATGAGTTGACCCATGTCATCCAGCAGCGGCAGGGACCCGTCGCGGGCACGGACAACGGCGACGGACTGAAGGTCAGCGACCCGTCCGACCGGTTCGAGCGCGAGGCGGAGCAGAACGCGCGGCGCGTGATGGGCGCCACCCCCGCGCCCCGGGCCGACGAGGTGCCCGACGCCGGACCGGACTCCGGGCAGACCGGCGTCGTCCAGCGGATGATGCCGTGGCCCGGGAACACCGGGAACACCATGAGCCTCGACACCGACGGCGACGTCCACATGGACTCGGACTCGCAGCAGACGATCGCCTACGGACAGTCGAGCCAGGGTTCGAGCACCCCGACGCCGTCCCAGTTCATGTTCCCGTCCCAGGGCTTCTCGCAGTCCCAGGACTTCTCCCAGTCCCAGGACAGCAGCAGTTCCTTCTCCTCCTTCGGCGGCTCCTTCTCCTTCAGTCAGCCCCTCAGGGGGACCCGGCCGGCCGCCGCCACGGTGGTGCGGGAGGCGCAGGCCGACCAGTTGAACTCCCTGGACCTCATGATCATCCCGTCCCTCAGCGAGGGGGCGGCGGGAGGCATCACGGCGACCAAGCCCGACTTCGCCCTGAACGCGCGGGCTCATCTCAACCACCACGGCGCGACCCTCCTGGAGCGCGAGCGCTGGGTGGACGTCGACGTGAGAACGCGGAGGGGCGCCCTTCACGGGACGTTCCCGGCCTTCTACCACTCCGATTACTTCATCTACAAGATCCAGCTGATCAACGACCTCAACTCACCGACGAGCATCAACGTCAACGGGCCGTTCGAGGTGCTCAGTCAAAGCGCCCGTTCCGGCGGCAGGGGCTCGCAGGGCAGGGCCTACCTCTACGATCACCGGTGGGGCCTCAATCTCGAATTCTGGATCAACCCCCTGCTCGGGAGCCCGGACGACTTCATAGCCGAGCACGACATGGACACGAATAATCGGGACGACAACCCGGGCCCGGCGTTCGAGGCACTGCCGACATCATCGGATCAGCCGTTCATCTTCTACGTGGAGACGGGCCTGAGGGACACCCGCTTCCTGGACGACGAGCGCGATTTCAAGACGGCGCAGGAATTCGATGCCGAATACTTCGGGAAGCTCCTGTCCAACCCTGCTTCGGTGCGGCAGCAGACGGCGAACTCCATCCCTCCGAGCGACGACCGGAGGACCGCGGGGCGGAGCACGGCCACGGCTATGGGCGGGACGCAGGCGCACCAGTGGATGGCCCCCAACGGCGCCGCGGGCGGCAGCCCTGGAACCCTGGCCAAGTACGAGTGGTGCCATCTGATCGGGGACGGCGACAACGGCCCGAGCGTGCCCGCGAACCTCGTGATCGGCACGAACGCCGTGAACACGGAGCAATTGGCGATGGAGACGGGCCTGCGCCGCTATCGCGCCCAACTCGCCAACGAGGGACTGGCGATCGAGCTGGACGTGAAGGCGACGCTCCGACACGCGCCCGAGCAGGATCCGGCACGCTCGCTCCCTCTCCAGGCGGAGTGGATCAGCTATCAGATCAGCGTCGTGGAGCCGAATTCGACGGCCCGGCAGGTGGTCCATCGGCAGATCATGGACGCACAACGGGGAACGATCACGGAGGACGAGTTCGGCTACCTGCAGAAGAAGGTGGAGAACGCGATCAGGGCGTTCATCGCGACGACCCTGAACCAGGAGCCCGTGGCGGACGACAGCGACACGGAGCCCGAAGCCGAACTGTGACGGCCTGCCCCTACGGTCCCGCCCCCGTGCGGCGCCCCGGTGTCAGCCGAGCGCCGCGCGGGCGCGGTTGAGGAAGTCGCGGAAGGCGGCGCGCTCGCGGGCCGTGAAGCCCGCGAGCATCGCGTCCTCCAGGTGCTGGACGGCCGGTGCGTGGAGGGCGAGCAGGGCGCGGCCCTCGTCGGTGAGGCTGATGACGTGGCGCCGTCGGCTCGCCGGGTCCGGGGACCGGGTGATCAGCCCCCGCCGTTCCAGGGCGCCGACCAGGTCGGACATCGACTGGGGCGTGACGAAGGAGTTGCGGGCGAGCTCCGCCGAGGACATGCCGTCCCGGCGTTCGAGCACGGTCAGCGCCGTGTACTGGAGGGCGGTGACGCCCGAGGGCCTGAGGAGCTCGTCCAGCCGGGCCCGGGTGGCCAGCTCGACCTGTTTCACCGAGTACAGCAGAGACGGCGGAGCGGTGTCCGTCACATCCCCTCCCCTTCTCGCCGTCACCAGCGATCCATCATCAGGAATCCTGTCGAAAATTCTAGCGCAACCCCCTTGCCCGGCGGTGGGACACCCTCCGATACTCAGGATTCCTGATGATGGAGGAGTCCTTCTTGAGCACGCTGTCGATCGACCGCCACGACGCAGTGGCGGTCCTGACGCTCTGCCGGCCGGCCAAGCGCAACGCCCTCGACGACGCCACGGTGCTGGCCGTCGAGGCGTTCTTCCGTACGCCGGGCCCCGGCGTACGGGCCGTCGTCCTGGCCGCCGAGGGCGACCACTTCTCCGCCGGGCTCGACCTCGGCGAGCTGACCGAGCGGTCCACCGAGGAGGCGCTGGAGCACTCGCTCATGTGGCACCGCGTCTTCGACACCATCGAGGGCGGGCGGGTCCCCGTGGTCGCCGCGCTGAAGGGCGCGGTCATCGGCGGCGGCCTGGAGCTGGCGGCCGCCGCGCACCTCCGGGTGGCCGAGCCGTCCGCGTTCTACGCGCTGCCGGAGGGGCAGCGCGGCCTGTTCGTCGGCGGGGGCGGCTCGGTCCGGATCCCCCGGCTGATCGGCGCGCACCGGATGGCGGACATGATGCTCACCGGCCGCGTCCTCGACGCCGCCGAGGGCCAGGCCGCCGGCCTCTCGCACTATCTGACCGAGGAGGGCGGGGCGCGCGCCAAGGCCCTGGAGCTCGCGGAGCGGATCGCGGCCAACGCGCCGCTGACCAACTTCGCCGTCCTCCAGGCACTCCCCCGCATCGCCGAGGCCTCCCCCGCCGGCGGCCTCCTGCTCGAATCCCTCATGGCGGCCGTCGCCGCCGGCAGCGACGACGCCCAGGCCAGGATGCGGGCGTTCCTCGACGGCCGCACCGGAAAGGTCGCCCGATGAGCGAGATCCTCAGCACCCCGGGCCCCCGGGTCAGGGACGAGTCGGAGATCGGCCGCTACCTCCGCTGGCTGGAGTCGGAGCGGGGGCTGAGCTTCCCGGACTACGACGGCCTGTGGCAGTGGTCCGTGACCGACCTGGACGGATTCTGGTCGTCGATCTGGGAGTTCTTCGACGTCCGTCCGCACACCCCGCCCACCGCCACCCTGGGCCGCAGGTCCATGCCCGACACCGAGTGGTTCCCCGGCGCGACGCTCAACTACGCCGAGCACGCGCTCGGGCGGGAGGGGTCCGCCGAGGACGCCGCCGCCGTCGCGGTCGTCGCCCACTCCCAGACCCGGGCGCCGGTCGAGCTGACCTTCGGCGAGCTCCGCGAGCAGGTCGCCCGGGCCCGCGCCGGGCTGCTCCGCCTCGGCGTCCGCAAGGGCGACCGGGTCGTCGCGTACCTCCCCAACATCCCCGAGACGCTGGTCGCCTTCCTCGCCACGGCGAGCATCGGGGCCGTCTGGGCGGCCTGCGCGCCGGAGTTCGGGCCGCGCAGCGTCGTCGACCGGTTCGCCCAGCTCGAACCGAAGGTGCTGCTCGCCGTCGCCGGCTACCGCTACGGGGAGCGGGACGTCGACCGCCGTACCGAGGTCGCGGAGATCGCCGCCGGGCTCCCGACCGTCGAGCACGTCGTCCACGTCCCGTACGGTCCGCACGCGCTGCCCGACGCACTGGGCTGGGCCGGGCTGCTCGCGGAGCCGGCCGGCGGTGCCGGGCCCGTCGAGCCCCTGTCCTTCGAGCCCGTGCCGTTCGACCATCCGCTGTTCGTCCTGTTCTCCTCCGGCACCACCGGCATCCCGAAGGCGATCGTCCACCGTCACGGCGGGATCCTCCTGGAGCACCTGAAGAACAACGCGCTGAGCTGGGACCTGAAGCCCGGCGACCGGATGCTCTGGTTCAGCACGACCGCCTGGATGCTGTGGAACACCCTGGTCTCGGCGCTGCTCGTCCGCGCGTCGATCGTCATGATCGACGGCAACCCGGTCCACCCGGAGCTGCGGGAGCAGTGGCGGATCGCCGCGGAGACGGGGGCGACGCTCATGGGCGTCAGCCCCGGCTATCTGATGGCCTGCCGCAAGGCCGGTGTCCGGCCGGCCGAGGAGTTCGACCTGTCGCGGCTGCGGCAGCTCGGCGCCGCGGGCAGCCCGCTCGCCGCCGACGGCTTCCACTGGGTGGCCGAGCAGTTCGGCGACCGCGTGCTCCTGAACGTCGGCTGCGGCGGCACCGACGTGTGCACCGGCATCCTCCAGGGCGGCCCGCTCCAGACCGTGCGCGCCGGGGAGATCTCCGGCCCCTGTCTCGGCGTCGCCGCGTACGCCTACGACGGCGAAGGCAGGCGGGTCGTCGGGGAGCTGGGCGAGCTGGTGATCACCGAGCCGATGCCGTCGATGCCCGTCGGCTTCTGGGGCGACACCGACGGCTCCCGCTACCGGGCCGCCTACTTCGAGGCGTACCCGGGGGTGTGGCGGCACGGCGACTGGGTGCGGTTCGCGCCCGAGGGCCATTGCGTCGTCGCCGGGCGCTCCGACGCCACCCTCAACCGGGGCGGGGTCCGGCTCGGCACCGCGGAGTTCTACGCCGTCGTCGAGGACCTGCCCGGGATCGACGACAGCCTCGTCGTCCACATCGAGGACCCCGAGGGCGGCAACGGCGAACTGCTGCTGTTCGTCGCGGGCCCCGCCGAGCTCGACGACGCCCTCCGCACGGGCATCGCCCGGGCCCTGCGGTCGGCGCTGTCGCCCCGGCACGTCCCCGACGTCATCGAGCGGGTGCCCGCCGTCCCGCGCAACCGCACCGGCAAGAAGCTGGAGGTGCCGGTCAAGCGGATCCTCCTCGGGGCGGCCCCGGAGTCCGTCGCGAGCACCGACGTCCTCGCCGACCCCCGCTCGCTCGACGTCTTCGTCGCGTACGCGGTCGGGCGCGCCGCCGACCCGAAGACGGCCACGGACACGGGCGCGGACACGGACGCGGACGCGGACATGGGCACGGACATGGGCACGGACCGTCGGAGCGCCTCATGAGGGTCGCCGTCGTCGGGACCGGGGTCATCGGGGCCTCCTGGACCACCCTCTTCCTGGAGTACGGGCACGAGGTCGTCGCGACCGACCCGGCGCCCGGCGCCGAGGCCCGGCTCCGGGCGGCCGTCACCGCCGACCAGACCCGGCTGTCGTTCACGAAGGACCTCGCGCGGGCCGTCGCGGACGCGGGCTTCGTCCAGGAGAACGGCCCCGAGCGGCCCGAGGCGAAGGACGAGGTCTTCGCCGTCCTCGACGCCGCCGCCCCACCGGGGACGGTCCTGGCGAGCAGCTCCTCCGGGCTGCTGCCGTCCCGGATCCAGCGCGCCTGCGCGGCCCATCCCGAACGGGTCCTCGTCGGGCACCCGTTCAACCCGCCGCACCTCATCCCGCTGGTCGAGGTCGTGCCGGGGGAACGGACGGGCGAGGCGGCGGTCGAGGAGGCCATGGCCTTCTACCGCGGCCTCGGCCGGCGGCCGATCCGGCTGCGCCGGGAGCTGCCCGGGCACGTCGCGAACCGGCTCCAGGCGGCGCTGTGGCGCGAGGCGTACTCCCTCGTCGAGCGGGGCGCGGCGAGCGTCGCCGACATCGACACGGCCATCGCCCACGGGCCCGGTCTGCGCTGGGCGCTGCTCGGGCCGTTCCTCAACCAGCACCTCTCGGGCGGTGCGGGCGGCATCGCGCACGTACTGGAGCATCTCGGTCCGCCCATGGAGGAGTGGTGGGCCGACCTGGGCGCACCGCGCCTCACGCCCGAGCTGGCGCGCGAGATCACCCGAGGCGTCGCGGAGGAGCTGGCCGGGACCGCCGAGGCCGAGCTCGTCGCCGAACGCGACGCGCTCCTCGCCCTCCTGCTCGACGCCAAGAACCGCACCGACCACCTGTGAGCATCCCGATGAGCCCCGTGAGTCCCGTGATCCCTTTGAACCCCGACGATCTGACCGCGATCGACTTCCACGTGCACGTGGAGCAGGACGCCCACGGCCGGCTCGCGCTCGACGCCGAGCTGATGGACGCCTCGGCCGCCTACTTCAGATCCGGCCAGGACCGCACCCCGACCGTCGAGCGCCTCGCGGCGTACTACCGCGAGCGCCGGATGGCCGCCGTGATCTTCACCGTGGACGCCGCCACGGGCCTCGGCCATCCGGCCCTGTCCAGCGAGGAGATCGCCGCGGCCGCGGCCGAACACCCCGACGTACTCGTCCCGTTCGGCTCGGTCGACCCGCACCGGCCCGACGCCGTCGCGCGGGCCCGCGCGCTCGTCCTCGACCACGGCGTCCGCGGCTTCAAGTTCCACCCGAGCCTCCAGGCCTTCGCGCCGAACGAGCGGGAGCACTACCCGCTCTACGCGGCGCTCCAGGAGCTGGGTGTCCCCGCGCTGTTCCACACGGGGCAGACCGGGATCGGCGCGGGCCTGCCCGGCGGGCGCGGCATCAAGCTGCGCTACTCGGACCCGATGCTCCTGGACGACGTCGCCGCCGACTTCCCCGGTCTGACGATCATCCTGGCGCACCCGTCGGTGCCCTGGCAGGACGAGGCGATCTCCATCGCCACCCACAAGGCGAACGTCCACATCGATCTGTCGGGCTGGTCGCCGAAGTACTTCCCTCCGCAACTGGTCAGGGCCGCGGGCTCCTTCCTCCGGCACAAGGTGCTGTTCGGCTCGGACTTCCCGGTCGTGACCCCGGACCGCTGGCTGGCCGACTTCGACGCCCTCGACATCAAGCCCGAGGTCCGGCCGCTGATCCTCAAGGAGAACGCCGCGCGTCTTCTCAACCTCTGACGCTGTGCAATATCTTGCTGAAAACTCCAGCAAGGTATTGCACGACGAGAGGAACAGCGATGGCCGGCGAGTACGACGTCCTCGTCCTGGGAGGGGCGGGCGTCGACACGATCGTGTACGTCCCCGAGCTCCCCCTGCCGTACGCCGACAGCTACATGATCCGACCGGGCATCGAGACCCGCGCCGGGCAGACCGGCGACTTCGTCGCGCTCGGCCTGACCGCCCTGGGCCTGCGGACGCACCACCTCGACATGATCGGCGACGACGCCCAGGGGGACCTCGTCCGCGCCTTCCACCGCGACCGGGGCATCGGCTTCACCGAAGTCCCCCTGCCCGGCGGGACGAAGCGGGCCGTCAACCTCGTCGGCCCCGACGGCCGACGGCTCTCGCTCTACGACGACAGCCGCTCCCGGGAGTCGGACCGGCTGCCCGAGCAGCTGGTCCGCTCCCTGGCCGCCGCGAGCCGCCACGCCCACGTCTCGATCACCTACCCGTGTGCCTTCGCCCTGCCCCAGCTGCGCGAAGCGGGCCTCACGGTCTCCACGGACCTGCACAACTGGGACGGCGAGAATCCGTATCACGAGCCGTTCGCCTACGGCTCCGACGTCGTCTTCGTGTCCACCACGGCCCTGGTGGACCCGGAGAAGACCATGCGCCGGATCCTGGAGCGGGGCAGGGCCGAGGCCGTCGTCGCCACCGCCGGGGCCGAGGGCGCGTACCTGCTGACCGCCGACGGACTCGTCCACGTCCCGGCCGTCACGCCGCGCGCGCCGGTGGTCGACTCCAACGGCGCCGGCGACGCCTTCGCCGCCGGCTTCCTCTTCGGCCGGCTGACGGGCGAGGACCCGGCCCGGTGCGCGCTGTACGGCGCGGTGGCCGGCGCCTACGCCTGCACCGTACCGGCGACCGGGAGCGACGCCATCGACCGCGCGGGACTGCTCCGCGAGGTCGCCGAACTGACGGCCCCCCAGGGGGTGTCCGGCTGACCAGGGCTCAGGGCTTCCCCTCCCCCGCGCGCCGGCCGTCCACGTACGTCGCCACGATCTCGATGTCCCCGATCCGGGCCGGGTCGACGCGGTGCGGGTCGTCGCCGAGGACCACGAGGTCGGCGCGCTTGCGGGGGCTCAGGCTGCCCGCCGTGTCGTCCCAGCGGCAGGCGTACGCGCCGGCGGTGGTGTAGGCGTGCAGGGCCTCGTCCACGGTGACGGCCTCGTCGGGGCCGATCCGGCGACCCGAGAGGGAGGCGCGCTCGACCATGAACTGGACGGCCCGCAGCGGCGATCCGTCCGTGACCGGGCGGTCCGAGCTGCCGACGAGCGTGACGCCGTGGTCGAGGAATCCCCGGCCCCGGTACATCCACGGCGCCCGCGTCTCCCCCATGACCTCGGCGTAGTCGTCACCGAAGGAGCGCAGGAAGTTGGGCTGGACCACGGCACTGGCGCCCAGGCGCCCGAGGCGCGGCAGCTGGTCGGGGCGGATCAGCCCGGCGTGCTCGATGCGGTGCCGGGCGTCGGGGCGGGGCCGCAGCTCCTGGGCGCGCTCCAGGGCCTCGATGGCGAGGTCGGCGGCCCGGTCCCCGATGGCGTGGACGGCGAGCTGCCAGCCCGCGAGGTGGCCGTCCACGATCAGCTGCGTGAGCCGTTCGGGGTCGTCCTGGAGCTGGCCGGTGTGGGACATCCCCTCGTACGGGGCGGTGAGGGCGGCCGTACGGGCCATCATCCCGCCGTCCGTGTAGATCTTGAGCGCGCCGAGGGACAGCCAGTCGTCGCCGAAGCCCGTCCGCAGGCCCAGGTCGAGGGCGCGGGGGATGCCGTCGTCGCGGTGCGCGGCGCGCGGCCGCAGGGTGTCGCCGGCGGCCATGACCTGGACTCGCAGAGGCAGTCGTCCCTGGTCGCGCAGGAGTTGGTAGGCGCCGAGCTCGACCGGGCTGTGGCCGAGGAGTCCGCCGCCGATGCCCGCCTCGGCGACGGCGGTGATCCCCTCGGCGAGGCAGGCGCGGCCCGCGAGCTCGATGGCGTCGGCGAGTTCCTCCTGGGAGTACGGCAGCCGGAGACGGCGCACGGCGGCCATGGCGCTCTCGACGAGGAAGCCGTCCTGGTGGGGGACGTCCGCCGGGAGGAGCTCCAGGACGGCGCTGTCGACCACGCAGGCGTGTCCGGAGTCGTGCATGACGAAGAGCCTGCGCCCGTGGGCGACCCGGTCGAGCTCGGCGGCGGTGAGATGGCGGCCGAGGGCCCGCTGGTCGTATCCGGCGATGTCCACCCAGGCCCCGGGCGCCTTCCGGGCGGCGGCCTCCTCGATGACGGCGAGCACGTCCTCGACGCGCTCGCACGGGGCGATGCTCGGGGTGTTCGCCTTCAGCCCGGTCCACGCGAGGTGCACGTGGCTGTCGATGAAGCCGGGCAGCACGGTGGCGCCCTGGAGGTCGACGACCTCGCGGGCGGGCAGCGAGGTCACGGCCTCGTCGAGGCCGACGATCCGGCCGCGCCAGATCCCCAGGTCGTGGGCGACGGGGTGGTCCGGGTCCATCGTGAGGATGTGCGCGTTCGTCAGCCTCGTACAGAGCATGGGCGGTCCGTCCGGTTGGTCGTCGGAGTCGTCAGGGGTCAGACAGAGGTCGGGGTGAGCTCCGCGGGTTCCGTCGTGGGCGCGTACCGCTTGGGCGCCGCCGGCACCATCAGCGGCGTGCCCGTCTCCGGGTCGTCGATGATCCGGCAGGGCAGGCCGAACACGTCCTCGACCAGCTCGGCGGTCATGACGGTCGACGGGTCGCCCTCGGCGGCGATCACGCCCCCGGGCCGCATCACGATGAGGTGCGTGGCGTAGCGGCAGGCCTGGTTGAGGTCGTGGAGGACGGCCACGATCGTGTGGCCCTTGCGGGCGTGGAGTTCGGCGCACAGGTCGAGGACCTCGACCTGGTGGGCGATGTCCAGGAAGGTCGTCGGCTCGTCGAGGAGCAGGATCGAGGTCTGCTGTGCCAGGACCATGGACAGCCAGACGCGCTGGCGCTGGCCGCCGGAGAGGTCGTCGACGGGCCGGTCGGCGAGTTCGAGGACGCCGGTCTGCCGCATCGCCTCGACCACGGCCGCCTCGTCGTCGGCGGACCACTGCTTCAGCATGCCCTGGTGCGGGTAGCGGCCGCGGGCGACGAGGTCGCCGACGGTGATGCCGCCGGGGGCGGTCGAGGACTGCGGGAGCAGTCCGAGGCGGCGCGCGACCTCGCGGGAGCGGTACGAGGAGATGGCCGCTCCGTCCAGGTAGACCTGCCCGGTCCGGGGCTTGAGCATCCGGGCGAGGGCCGTGAGCAGGGTCGACTTGCCGCAGGCGTTGGGCCCGATGATGACGGTGAACGAGTGGTCGGGGATGTCGACGCCGAGGCCGGTCGCGACGGTCCGCTGGTCGTAGGAGAGCGTCAGGTTCTCGGCGCGCAGGCGGGAGGCCGGGCGGCGGCCGGTCGGGTCGGACGTCGGACGGTCGGTCGGGCCGGACGCCGGGAGGCCGGTCGGGTCGGACGCCGGGAGGTCGGTCGGGCCGTTGGTCGGGCTGTTCTCCGGGCGGTCCGACGGGCCGTTCTTCGGGCGGTTCGCTGTTGCTGTCATGCGCGGCTCTTTCGCGACTCGGTGACCAGTAGCCAGATCAGGTAGAGCCCGCCGACGCAGCCGGTCGCCGTGCCCACGGGGAGGAGGGCGGGGGCGAAGAGGCGCTGCACGGCGAGGTCGCTCAGCGCGAGCATGACCGCGCCCATGAGGGCGGACGGCAGCAGGGCGGGCCCGGCGGAGCGGGTCAGCTTGCGGGCCACTTGCGGCGCGGCCAGGGCGATGAACCAGATGGGGCCGGTGACGGCGGTGGCGAACGCGGCGAGGGCGACGCTGATGACGAGGAGGAGGGTGCGGGTGCGGGCCACGTCGACGCCGAGGGCCATGGCGGTGGTGTCGCCCATCTCGACCATGGAGAGGCGGCGGGAGAGGAAGAAGGCGAGCGGCAGCAGGACGGCGACGGCGATGCCGATGGCGGTGGCGTGGGTCCAGAGCCGGTTCCCCAGGCTGCCGATCAGCCAGGCCTGGGCCTCCAGGGCCTCCTGGAAGGTCGCGCGGGTGATCAGGTACGAGTTGACGGCGAGGAGCAGGGCGCTGACGCCGATGCCGACGACGACCAGGCGGAAGCCCTGGATCCCCCGGCCGAGCATGAGGAGGTGGACGGCGAGGGCGGTGGCGAGTCCGCCGACGAGGGCGCCGAGCGCGATCTGCGTCATGCTGCCGTGGAGCACGACGATGACGACGAGCGCGCCGACGGCGGAGCCGTTGGTGAAGCCGATGATGTCGGGGCTGCCGAGGGGGTTGCCGGTGACGCTCTGCAGGATGGCCCCGCTGACCGCGAGGGCCGCGCCGACGCAGAGCGCGGTCACGAGCCGCGGCATGCGCAGGGTGTTGACGACGAAGTCGGCGATGCCGGAGCCGTTGCCGGTGAGGGCCTGGAGGACCTCCCCGACGGAGAGGTCGAAGTCGCCCGTGGTCAGGGTGACGCCCGCGACGACGAGGAGCGCGGCGAGGATGCCGGCGGTGACGGCGACGGTCCGGCCCCGGACGAGCAGGGAGACGGTCCCCGAGGGCGTACGGACGACCCGGCCGCTGACGACGCGGGGCGGCGGCGGGGGTCCGGAGGCCTTCGCCTCCCGTACGGCAGTCACAGCATGACCAGCTTTCGGCGGCGGCAGAGGGCGATGAAGAGGGGCGCTCCGATGAAGGCGGTGACGATGCCGACCTGCACCTCGCCGGGGGCGCCGAGGATCCGGCCGATGACGTCCGAGCCGATGAGGAGGACGGGGGCGATGAGCATCGAGTACGCGAACACCCACCGCTGGTCGGGGCCGACGACGAACCGGGCGACGTGCGGGACGGCGAGCCCCACGAAGCCGATCGGTCCGGCGGCTGCGGTCGCGGCGCCGCACAGGAGCATGACGGCGACGGCGCCGAGGGCGCGGGTCCTGCCGACGTTCACGCCGAGGGCCCGCCCCATCTGGTCGCCCATGGCGAGGGCGTTGAGCGAGGGCGCGAGGAAGAGGGCGACGACGAGGCCGACCGCGATGAAGGGCAGCGCCATGAGGACGACGTCGTAGTAGCGGCCGGCGAGGGAGCCGACGGTCCAGAAGCGGAACTGGTCGAAGGCCTTGGGGGCGAGGATGAGGATCGCCCAGTTGAAGGCGTACAGCACGGCGGTGACGGCGGCGCCGGCGACGACGAGCCGCTCGGGCGAGGCGAGCTTCCGGCCGGAGGAGCCGAGGAGGTAGACCCCGGCGGACGCGGCGGCGGCGCCGGCGAGGGCGAACCACACGTAGCCGAGGGGCGCCGCGACGCCGAAGAAGGCGATGGCCACCACGACGCCCGCGGAGGCCCCGAGGTTGACGCCGAGCATGCCGGGGTCGGCGAGCGGATTGCGGGTCAGTGCCTGCATCAGGGCGCCGGCGAGGCCGAGCGCCGTGCCGACCAGCATCCCGAGGAGGGTCCTGGGGATGCGGTAGTCATGGATGATGACCGACGTCTCCGACCCGTCGGGGTTCCACAGCACGTGCCAGGTGGCGGTGAAGGGGATGCCCCGGGTGCCGACCCAGACGCTGAGGAGGGAGACGAGGACGAGGGCCGCGACGCCGAGCAGCAGGCCGAGGCTCCGGAGCGTCGCCCCGGTGCGGCCCGAGGGGGGTGCGGCGTCGACGGCCTTCCCGACCTGTTCGCGGGACTGGACGGACAACGACAGCTCCCCTGAAGGCAGTTGGCGCGCGGGGCGGACCCCGCGGAACCGAGACTGACAGGCCGGTACTTAGGTGAGGCTAACCGAACGCAATCGACCGGTCAACGCGCCGCAAGGTCAGAGTAGGCTTACCTAACCATCATCAAGCTCTCCGTGGAGGAGCCACATGCCAACGGGCGGACCGACAGGGGCACTTGTCCTCGGTCGAGCGATCAGAGGGCAGCGTCCCCGCATCATCGCGGCGTCCCTGCTCGGCATGACCCACCAAGGGTGCGAGGCCCTGATCCCGGTGGTCATCGGCGTCATCATCGACACAGCGGTGGCGACCGGCTCCTCCGACGCCCTGCTGCGCTGGCTGGTCGTCCTCGCCGTCCTCTTCCTCGTGCTCTCCACCTGCTACCGCACGAGCGCACGGATCACCGAGGGCGCGGGCGAGCACGCCGCGCACCGGCTCCGCATGGAGCTGGCCGCGCGCGTCCTCGACCCCCGGGGCGGCGCCGAGACGAACCGGCTCCCCGGCGCCCTGACGAGCATCGCCACCAACGACGCCCGCCGGGTGGGCTCGGTGGCGACCATCATCGCGTACGGGGTGTCGGCGGTCGCGGCCCTCGCGATCAGCGCCGTGGCGCTCCTGCGGATCTCCGTCCCGCTGGGCCTCCTCGTCCTGCTCGGCATCCCGCCGCTGCTCTGGCTCGGACACCGCATCAGCCGGCCCCTGGAACGGCGCAGCGAGACCGAGCAGGAGCGCGCCGCCCACGCCTCGGGCGTCGCCGCCGACCTCGTCTCCGGTCTGCGCGTCCTCAAGGGCATGGGCGCCGAGTCGGCGGCCGTCGCCCGCTACCGCACCACGAGCCAGGACTCGCTGGCCGCCGCCCTGCGCGCGGCCCGCAGCCGGGCCGGGCACGAGGGCGCGGTCCTCGCCCTGACCGGCGTCTTCATCGCCGTGATCGGTCTGGTGGGCGCCTACCTCGCCATGGACGGCAGCATCAGCGTCGGCGACCTGGTGGCGGCCGTGGGCCTGGCGCAGTTCCTCCTCGGGCCGTTCCAGCTGCTCACCTACGTCAACGCCGAACTCGCCCAGGGCCGGGCCTCGGCACGGCGGATCGCCGAGGTGCTCGCCGAGCCCGCCGCCGTCGAGGGCGGGCAGGCGGTCCCGGCCGACCCGGCCGCCGGTCACCTCGCCCTGCGCGGGGTGTCGCTCGGCGCCCTCCGGGGCGTGGACCTCGACCTGCCCGCCGGCGGCCTGACCGGCATCGTCGCCCGGGACCCGGCGGCCGCCGCCGACCTGCTGCTCTGCCTGGCCCGCGAGAAGGACCCCGCCGAGGGCACGATCGAGCTCGACGGCGTGCCCCTCACCGGGCTCGACCCCGACGCGCTGCGCCGGGCCGTCCTCGTCGCCCACCACGACGCGGACCTGTTCGAGAGCACCCTCATCGACAACGTACGGGCCGCGGCCGACGGCGACACGGCGGCGGTCGACCGCGCCCTAGGGGCCTCGGCCGCCGACGACGTGGCCCAGCTCCTCCCGGACGGCGTGGACACCCTCCTCGCCGAGCGCGGCCGGTCGCTCTCCGGCGGCCAGCGCCAGCGCGTGGCGCTGGCCCGGGCGCTCGCCGCCGACCGGCCCGTGCTCGTGCTGCACGATCCGACCACCGCCGTCGACACCGTCACCGAGTCGCGGATCGCGAGCCGGCTGCGGGAGGTCCGCCGGGGCCGTACGACCGTCCTCGTCACCACCAGCCCCGCGCTCCTCGCGGTGACCGACCGGGTGGTGGTCCTGGAGGACGGCGCGGTACGGGCCGCCGGCCACCACAACGACCTCCTCGCCGCCGACGAGACGTACCGCGCGACGGTGCTGGCATGACGGACGCCGCCATGACGACCGACGAGGCACCGCGTACGACACCGCCCGAGGAGACGGAACAGACCATGACCGCAAGCAGCCCCGACCGCGCGCTCCTGCCGACCGCCTCGGGCGCCGCGTGCAGGGCGGCGCTCCGCACGATGCTCCACGGCCACCGGCTCCTGGCCGTGGGCGCGATGACCGTCCTGGTCGCCGGAACCGCGATCGGCCTGCTCACCGCGCCCCTCCTCGGGCACATCGTCGACCTGGTCGTGGAGCAGCGCGGGCCCCAGGCCCTGACGCTGCCGCTCGTCCTGCTCATCGCCGTCGCCGTGGCCCGCGGCGCGGCGGCGGCCGTCGGCAGCACGCTCGTCGCCCGGCTCGGCGAGACCGTGCTCGCCGCGCTGCGCGAGCAGTTCATCGAGCGGGCGCTGCGGCTGCCGCTGGAGCGCGTCGAGGCGGCCGGCTCCGGCGACCTCGTCTCCCGGGTGACGAGCGACGTGTCCATGATCGCGAAGTCGGTGCGGCAGGCGCTGCCCGAGTTCAGCCGCTCCGCGCTCACGATCGTGCTCACCTTCGTCGGACTCGCCGTCCTCGACTGGCGGTTCCTGCTCGCCGCGCTCCTCGCCGCGCCGGTCCAGGTCTTCTCCGTCCGCTGGTACATGCGCCGCTCCTCCCCCGTGTACGGCGAGCACCGCATCGCCACCGGCGCCTTGCAGCACCAGCTGCTCGACAGCGTCGGCGGCGCGCGGACCGTCCGCGCCTTCCGCCTCGGCGGGACGCACTCCGGTCTCCTGGAGGAGCGGTCGGCGGCGGCGCGCGACCTCGGCCTGCGGGGCATCCACCTCGTCAGCGGCTTCTTCTCCCGGCTGAACCTCGCCGAGTTCATCGGCCTGGCCGCGATGCTCGCCACCGGATTCGTCCTGGTCGACGGCGGTTCGGTCAGCATCGGTACGGCCACGGCCGCCGCGCTGTACTTCCACAGCCTCTTCAACCCGATCAACGCGACGCTGTACCTCCTGGACGACGCGCAGTCCGCGGGCGCGAGCTTCGCCCGCCTGGTGGGGGTCTCGGCCCTCCCGGCCGAGCCCGCGCCGCAGGGCGCGGACGCTCCCGTGGACGGCTCGGTCACGGTGTCGGGGCTCAGCCACGCGTACGGCACGGGGGCTCCCGTGCTGCACGAGGTCGACCTCACCGTACGCAGCGGGGAGCGGGTGGCCCTGGTCGGCGCGAGCGGGGCGGGCAAGACGACCCTCGCCAAGGTCATCGCCGGGGTCCACGAGCCGACGTCGGGCTCGATCACCCTCGGCGGCGTCCCGGTCGCGAAGCTGGGCCCGGCCGGGGTCCGGCGCGCGGTGGCCCTCATCAGCCAGGAAGTGCACGTCTTCGCCGGTCCGCTCGCCGAGGACCTGCGTCTCGCCCGGCCCGACGCCGGTGACGAGGAACTGCGCGCGGCCCTGGACCGGGTGGGCGCCCTGGCGTGGGCGGAGGCGCTTCCCGAGGGGCTCGCCACGGTCGTCGGCGAGGGCGGCCACCGGCTGACGGTGACGCAGGCGCAGCACCTCGCGCTGGCCCGGCTCGTCCTCGCCGATCCGCCCGTCGCCATCCTCGACGAGGCGACGGCCGACGCGGGCAGCGCGGGCGCGCGCGTCCTGGAGGAGGCGGCGGCGCGGGCCCTTGAGGGCCGTACGGGGCTGATGGTGGCCCACCGTCTGCCGCAGGCCGCGACCGCCGACCGCGTCGTCGTCCTGGACGGGGGCCGGGTCGTGGAGAACGGCACCCACGAGGAGCTGATCGCCGCGGGCGGCCGGTACGCCGACCTCTGGGCGGCGTGGTCCGACAGCCGGCGGCAGCCCGGGGAGAAGGGGAGCGGGAGCGTGCCGAAGCCGGCCGCCACCTCCGACGCCGACTCCGACGTGCCGGTCTCACCGGCCCACTGAGAGGCGGCCGGTCTCACCGGCCCAATGAGGGGCGCAACGAACGAAGGAGGGGCGTCACGACGGATCGTCGTGACGCCCCTCCTTCGTTCGGCTCAGCCCTGCCGGGTGACGAGGCTCGCCGGCCGCAGGTCGGTCCAGTGGGACTCGACGTGGGCCAGGCAGGCCTCGCGGGTGTCCTCGCCGAAGACGGTCCGCCAGCCGGCGGGCACCGCGGCGAAGGAGGGCCACAGCGAGTGCTGGTTCTCCTCGTTCACGAGCACCAGAAAGCGGCCCTGCGGGTCCTCGAAGGGGTTGGTCGTCATGCGTTCTCACTCCTCATGGATGTGACGTGGAACAGTTCGGACAGCGGCTGCTCGGCGTCGGCCGTCACCGTGCGCAGCAGGGTCTGGAGTTCTTCGGCGAGCCGGCGGGCCTTCGCGGCGCCGATCCGCCCGGTCGCGTGGATCAGCCCGCAGTGCACGGGGCCGTCGCCGCGGGGCTCGTAGAAGGAGAGCGTCAGCTCCGCCCGGGTGGTGCCGGTCGGGACGGCCCCGAGCGCGCCCACCTGGCCTTCCAGCCGGTCGAGGTCGGCCTGCTCGTGGTGGATCACCATCACCTGCGGGCCTTCCGGCCGTAGACCGGCGGCGCGGACGACCGCGTCGAAGGGGACGTCCTGCCGGTCGAGGGCGCCGAGCGTCGTCTCCCGTACGCGGGCGAGCAGTTCGGCGAAGGTCGGGTCCCCGGCGGTGTCGGTGCGCAGCACGACCGTCTGGAAGAAGCAGCCGACCAGATCGGCCAGTTGATCGTCGGTGCGCCCGGCGACCATGGTGCCGATGGGCAGGTCGGTGCCCGCGCCGTGGGCGGTGAGCAGTGCGGCGAGCGCCGAGTGCAGGACCATGAACATGCTGGTGCCGGTGGCCCTCGCGAGCCGGTCGACGTCGGCGTGCAGCCGCTCGTCGAGGGCGAACTCGACGACCCCGGCCGCCCCGCGCCCGGCGGGGCCGTCGGTCCCGGGGTCCGGGACGTCGGCCGGCAGGGCCAGTTCGCGCGGCGCCTCCCTCAGCGTCCGCCGCCAGTAGGCCAGTTGGCGGCCGCCCCGGCTGTCCGGGTCGTCGAGGTCACCGAGGACCTCGCGCGCCCAGCGGGTGTAGTCGGCGTACGTCACCGGGAGCGGCTCCCAGTCGGGTGCCCGTCGCGCGGTGCGCGCGGCGTAGGCGGTGGTGAGGTCGCGCAGGAGCGGGACCACGGACCATTCGTCCACGGCCAGGTAGTGCATGGTCAGCAGGACGGCCTGGGCCCCGTCCGGGGCGGTGAGCAGCCGGACCCTCAGGGCGGGTTCCCGCTCCAGGTCCGGTGCCTGTCCGGCCAGTTCGGCGAGTCGGGCGTCCAGGTCGGCGCACCGCTCCGAGGTCGGGACGGGTGCCTCGGCGGGCCGACGCAGCACCGTCCCGTCGGGCTGCTCGGCGAAGGCCGTGCGCAGCGGCTCGTGCCGGGCCGTCACGTCGGCGAGCGCCGCGGTGAGGGCGTCGGCGTCGAGCCCGCCCGGCGAGCGGAGCACGAGCGTGTGGTCGAAGGCGGGGCTCCGGCGGTAGGCGTCCCACTGCCATTGCTGGACGGGCGCCACCGGCAGGTCGGCGCCGTCGGCCGAGGCGTCCTGGGCCGAACGGGCCGCGCGGGCCGGGCGCAGGGCGGGCCGGGCGGCGGTCGCGCCGTCCAGCTTGCCCGCGATGCCGGCGACGGTGAGGGCGTCGAAGACGTCCCGGATGCTGAGTTCGACGCCGAACTCGGCGCGGATCCTGCCGAGCAGCCGCATCGACGCCATGGAGTGGCCGCCGAGCGCGAAGAAGCTGTCGTGGACGCCCACTCCGTCCAGATTGAGGATCTCGCAGAAGAGCTCGGCGAGCCGGGTCTGGGTCGGGGTCGCCGGTCGGGCGTCGCCCGTCATCGCGGACCACTCCGGCGCGGGCAGCGCCTTGTGGTCGAGCTTGCCGTTGGGCGTGAGCGGCAGCGGGCCGTCGAGGGCGACGACGAGGGCGGGGACCATGTACTCGGGCAGCTGCCCGGCGACATGGGCGCGCAGCTCCTGCGGGTCGAGCTCCCCCGCCGCGCCTCCCCCGGTCTCGGGTACGGCGTAGCCGACGAGCCGGACGATGTCGCCGTCGCGGTCGGGCAGGACGGCGGCCTGGGCGACGGACGGGTGGCCGGCGAGCGCGGCCTCGATCTCGCCGAGCTCGATGCGGAAGCCGCGGATCTTCACCTGGGTGTCGACGCGGCCGAGGAAGTCGAGGTTGCCGTCGGCGCGCCAGCGGGCGCGGTCGCCCGTGCGGTACATGCGGCTGCCGGGCGCGCCGAACGGGTCGGCGACGAACCGCTCCGAGGTGAGCCCCGGCTGCCCGAGGTAGCCCCGGGCGAGGCCGCGCCCGGCGACGTACAGCTCGCCGACGACACCGGGCGGCACCGGCCGCAGGTGCTCGTCGAGGACGTAGCAGCGGGTGTTGGGGTCGGGGCGGCCGATCGGCACCCGGCCGGTGGCCCGGCCGCCGTGCTCGCGGGCGGGCCAGAGCGTCGAGTTGACCGTGGCCTCGGTGAGTCCGTACGCGCAGATCAGGTGCGCGGTGGCGCCGAACCGCTCGAAGAGGTCCGGCGGGACGGTCTCGGTGCCGACGAGGACGGTCGAGCCCTCGGGCAGGGCGCAGCCCGGGGGCAGCGCCGAGACGAGGGACGGCGGCAGGATCATGTGGGTGATCCGCTGGTCCGCGAGGAAGTCGGTGAGCGCGGGGCCGGCGACCCTGGCCTCGTCGGTGATGAGCACGAGCCGGCCGCCGTGGCAGAGCGCCATGGCGAGTTCGAAGGCGAAGACGTCGAAGCCGATGGAGGCGAACTGGAGGACGCGGCTGTCGTGTTCGAGGCCCATGCGGTCGACGGCGGTGGCGACGAGGCTGGCGATGCCTTCGTGCGGGACGACGACGCCCTTGGGGCGGCCGGTGGAGCCGGAGGTGTAGATCACGTACGCGGCCTGGTGCAGCCCGACGGGTCCGCCGGGCGGCGGCGTCGCGGGCAGCGCGTCCAGTGTGGCGGCGGTGTCGGGGTCGTCGAGGAGGACCACCGGGACGCCCGTGACGTCCGGGATCTTCCCCGCGACCGGTTCGGTGCCGACGACGACGGCCGCGCCCGAGTTCTCGATCATGTACGTGAGCCGGTCGCCCGGGTGGACGAGGTCGAGCGGCAGGAAGGCGGCGCCCAGCTTCAGGGCGGCGAGGACCGTCGCGATCATGTCCGCCGAGCGCGGCACGGCCACGCCGACGACGCTCTCGGCCCCGACTCCGCGGGCGGCGAGCAGCCGGGCGACGCGGTCGGCGCGGGCGTCGAGTTCGGCGTACGTCACCGACCGGGAGCGGTCGACGACGGCGACGGCGTCCGGGCGCTCGGCGACCCACCGGGCGAACAGCGCGGGCAGGGTCTCCTCGTCGACCGCGCGGGGCGTGCCGTTGAAGCCTTCGAGGACCAGCCGGCGTTCCTCGGCGGAGAGGATCCCGGCCTTCGACACCGGCTGGTCGGGGGCGGCGACGAGGGCCGTGACGAGCCTGCGGAGGCGGTCGGCGATGTGCTCGGCGGTCTCCCGGTCGAAGAGTTCGGTGGCGAACTCGAGGCGGCAGCCGAGGGAGTCGGCGCCGCCGTCCGCCGTGGTGTGCTCCGTGAAGCCGAACACGAGGTCGAACTTGGCGGTGCCGATCCCGAAGGGGACGTAGGAGGCCCGGAGGCCCGGCAGCCGCAGTTCGTCGTCGGTGCGGGCGTGGTAGCCGACCATCACCTGGAAGAGCGGGTTCCGGGAGAGGGAGCGGGTCGGGTTGAGCTTCTCCACGACCGACTCGAAGGGGACGTCGGCGTGGGAGAACGCGGCCAGGTCGGTCTCCCGGACCCGGCCGAGCAGCTCGGTGAAGCCGGGGTCGCCGGTGAGGTCGGTCCGCAGGACCAGGGTGTTGACGAAGAAGCCGACGAGCTCGTCCAGGGCCTCGTCGCCGCGCCCGGCGATGGGTGCGCCGAGAGGGATGTCGGTGCCCGCGCCGAGCCGGTGGAGCAGGACGGCGACGGCCGCGTGCGCCACCATGAACATGCTGGCGCCGGTCTCGCGGGCGAGCCGCCTGAGGCCCTCGTGGACCGTCGGGTCGAAGACGATGTCCAGCTCGGCGCCGGTGAACGCCGGGCGGGCGGGCCGCGGCCGGTCGGTGGGCAGCTCCAGCTCCTCGGGGGCGCCGGCGAGGGTCGTGCTCCAGTAGTCCAGCTGCCGGGCCGCGAGCCCTGCCGGGTCGGCCGGGTCGCCGAGGAGGCGCTGCTGCCAGAGGGCGTAGTCGGCGTACTGGACGGGCAGCGGCTCCCAGTCGGGGGCGGCGCCGCCGAGGCGGGCCGTGTAGGCGGTGGTGAGGTCCCGCAGGAAGGGGCGGTCGGACCACTCGTCGGTGGTGATGTGGTGGAGGAGCAGCGCGACGACGTGGTCGTCGGGCGCGACCTCCACGATGGTGGCGCGGACGGGCAGTTCGTGGGCGAGGTCGAAGGGCCGCAGGACGGCGGCGTCGACGATGCCGGGCACCTCGTCCTCGGTGGCGCGCAGGTGCTCCACGACGGGGCGGACGCCGGCGGGCAGGACCCGCTGGAACGCCTGTCCTTCGCGCTCGGCGAAGACCGTGCGCAGCGCCTCGTGGCGGGCGGTCACGTCGGTGAGGGCGGCGCACCAGGCGGCGCGGTCGAAGGCGCCGCGCAGCCGCATGACGAGCGGGAAGTTGTACGCGGCCGAGGTGCACTCGATCTGCTGGATGACCCACAGGCGCTGCTGGGCGTGGGAGAGCGGCAGTTCCTCGGGCCGTTCGGCCGGCGTGAGCGCGGTCAGGGCCGGGCGGGCGGCGCCGCGCGAGGCGGCCGCGCGCTCGACGAGCTCGGCGACGGTGGGCGCCTCGAAGAGGTCGCGGATCGCGAGCTCGGCGTCGAGCGCGGTGCGGGCGCGGCTGACGAGCCGGGTGGCGAGGAGCGAGTGCCCGCCCAGCTCGAAGAAGTCGCTGTCGATGCCGACGGCGCCCTCGTCGAGGCCGAGCACCTCCGCGAAGAGCGCGCACAGCGTCTCCTCCCGCGGGGTGCGCGGCGCACGGGTCTCGCCGGTGCCGGAGAGGTCGGGGGCGGGCAGGGCCTTGACGTCGAGCTTGCCGTTCACGGTCAGCGGCAGCGTCGCCACGGTGACGAGCGCGGACGGGACCATGTAGTCGGGCAGGCCGGCCTTCAGGTGCTCGCGCAGCCGCCGGACCAGGGTCTCGTCCGCTCCGGCGCCCTCCTCCCGTACGACGTAGCCGACGAGGCGCTTGGTCCCGGCGGACTCGTGGACGACCACGGCGGCGTGGGCGACCTCCGGGTGCGCGGACAGGGCCGTGGAGATCTCGCCGAGCTCGATGCGGTAGCCGCGGATCTTCACCTGGTCGTCGGTGCGGCCGAGGAAGTCGAGCAGGCCGTCGGGGCGCTGCCGTACGAGGTCGCCCGTGCGGTACATGCGCTCCCCGGGCTCGCCGAAGGGATCGGCGACGAACCGCTCCGCCGTCAGTCCCGCCCGGTCGTGGTAGCCGCGGGCGAGGCCCGTACCGGCGATGTACAGCTCGCCGGAGCAGCCCGGGGGTACGGGGCGCAGCATCGTGTCGAGGACGTGGGCGCGGGTGTTGCGGATGGGCAGGCCGACGGTGGGCGTCGCGCTCTCGGTGGTGGAGCCGCCGAGGGTGTTGATCGTGTACTCGGTCGGGCCGTACAGGTTGTAGCCGTAGGTGCCGTCGGTGTCGCGCAGGCGGGTCCAGACCGTGTCGGACACGGCCTCGCCGCCGAGCAGGACCAGCGCGGGCCGGTGCCGGCCCGTGGTCTCGTCGCGGTCGAGCAGGCCCTCCTCGATGAGGAGCTGGGCGTAGGTGGGCGTCACGTTGACGACGTCGACCCGGTGCTCGTCGCAGTAGGCGACCAGGGTCTCGGCGTCGCGGCGGAGCTCCTCGTCGCAGACGTGGACCTCATGGCCCTCGACGAGCCAGAGCAGCTCCTCCCAGGACATGTCGAAGGCGAAGGAGACGGTGTGCGCGATGCGCAGGCGCCGTCCGCCGGCCGAGGCGATGGCCGGGTCGAAGATCTCCTTCTGGTGGTTGAGCTGCATGTTCGTCAATCCCCGGTAGGGGGTGACGACGCCCTTGGGGCGGCCGGTGGAGCCGGAGGTGTAGATGACGTACGCGGGGTGTTCCAGGCGGTCCGGCACCCCGTGGGCGAAGGCGGGCCGCTCGGCGTCGGTGATCCCGTCGCCGGGCAGCGCGGCCAGCTCGGCCGCGACGGCCGGGTCGTCGAGGAGGACCTCGGGGGCGACGGGCCCGTCCTCGCCGCGCAGGGTCGGGGCGACGGCGGTGGTGGACAGCAGGCAGAGCGGTCCCGTGTCCTCGGCCATCAGGCGCAGCCGGTCGGCGGGGTGGTCGAGGTCCAGCGGCAGGTAGGCGGCGCCCGTCCGCAGGACGGCGAAGAGCGCGGCCACCATCTCGATGGAGCGGGGCAGCGCGAGCGCCACGACCGTCTCGGGTCCGGCGCCGCGGGCGAGGAGCAGCCGGGCGAGCCGGTTGATCTGCGCGTCCAGTTCGGCGTACGTGAGGGCCCGGTCGCCGAAGACGAGCGCCACGGCGTCGGGGGTACGGGCGACCTGGGCCGTCAGCATGTCGGCGACGGTCTCGTCGGGCACGTCCTCGCGGGTGGCCGCCCGGCCGGATTCCAGCGCGGCGCGCTCCTCCGGCAGCAGCAGGTCCACTCCGGCGGTACCCGTGGGCGTCGCGCCGTCGAGGGCTTCGCCCAGCCGGTCGAGGACCGTCGTGAAGCGGGCCAGGATCGTGGTGGCGGCCCCGGCGTCGAAGAGGTCGGGCCTGGCCGCCAGGGTCACCCGCAGTCGCGCGCCGGGCGTGACGATGAGGGTGAGGGGGAAGTGGGTGCCGTCGACGTTGGAGACGCCGGTGATGCCGTGCCGCGCCCGGAGTTCGGCCGCCCGGTCCTCGCCGTCGGCCGAGCGGAGCACGAAGAGGGTGTCGAAGAGGCGGCGGTGGCCGGTCTCCTGCTGGAGGGTGCCCAGGCCCACGTACTCGTACGGCATGACGGAGGCGCGCTCGGTCTGCATCCGCCGCAGCAGGTCGAGCAGCGGCTCGTCGGGGGCGAAGGCGACGCGGGCGGGGACGGTGTTCAGGAACATGCCGATGATGCCGGCCACGTTCGGCACGTCCGCCGGGCGTCCGGCGACCGCCGTGCCGAAGGCGACGTCGCCGCGGCCCGTCATCGCCGAGAGGACGAGGCCCCAGGCGGCGTTCAGGACGGTGTTCAGGGTGAGTCCGTGGCGCCGGGCGAGGGTCCGGAGCCGGTCGCTGCTCTCCTGGGTGAGGAGGGCGTCGAAGTCGGCCGGGATGACCGGGCCCGCGTCGCGGCCGGTCGGGGCGACGAGCGTCGGTTCGTCGAATCCGGCGAGCGTCCCGCGCCAGGCGGCCAGGGCGGCCGTGGTGTCCTGGGCGTCGAGCCAGGCCAGGTAGTCGCGGTACGAGCCGGGCTCGGGCAGACCGGTGGCGTCGCCGGCCCGCTCGTACAGCGTGAACAGCTCCTCCAGGAACAGCCAGGCGGACCAGCCGTCCCAGAGGATGAGGTGGTGGGTGACGACCAGCCGGTCGCGGCCCTCGCCGAGGCGGATGAGCAGCAGGCGGCAGAGGGGTGCGGCGGACAGGTCGAAGCGCCGGTGGCGGTCGGTGGCGAGGAGCTCCTCCACCCGGGTCCGCTGCTCCTCCTCGGGCAGGTGGCTCAGATCCTCCTCGACCAGCGGGATCTCGGCGCCGTCCGCGATGAACTGCACGGGCCGGGGCAGGCCGTCGCCGGTGAATCCGGCGCGCAGGCTGGTGTTGCGCGCGAGGAGGGTGCGGCAGGCGGCCCGCAGCCGGTCGGCGTCGACCCTGCGGTCGAAGTCCAGGGCCTCCTGGGACTGGTAGACGTCGAGGGCGTCTCCCGCGTCGTAGGTGGCGTGGAAGTACATGCCCTCCTGGAGCGGGGAGAGCGGCCAGATGTCGGCGACGGGGAGCCCGGCGGCGGCGTGGACGCGCTCGGTCTCCTCGGGGGTGAGGACGAGCCCGCCCAGCGGGGCCGGGACCGGGGCCGTGGCCGGGGGCTCCGGGGGCGCGGCGGCGGTCAGTTGGTCGAGCAGGGCCTTCAGGGCCGGGTCGACGGCCGCGCCGGACTGCTGTTGGAGGGCCAGGACGGCCTGGAGGGCGGCGGCGGCCTGCCCGGCGTCGGTGGCGGAGACGGTCACGCCGTCTGAGTGCACGGGTACCTCGGGTGTCTGGGGTGCGGTGGGGTCGGCCGGAGCCTCGGCCGGGGCCGTCTGCGCGGCCGTCTGCCTGGCCGTCTGTGCGGCCGTCACTGCGGCCGTCTGTGCGGCCGTCACTGCGGCCGTCTTTGCGGCCGTCACTGCGGCCGTCTCTGCGAGGGCCGCGGGGGTGCGGCACGCGAACACGTCGCGCGGGCTGAGCGTCAGGCCCTGCTCGCGGGCGCGGGTGGCGACGGTGATGGAGGTGAGGCTGTCGCCGCCGAGGACGAAGAAGTCGTCGTCGACGCCGATCCCCGGCACGCCGAGGACGTCGGCGAAGATCGCGCACAGGGCGCGCTCGCGCTCGTCGCGGGGCGCTCGTCCGTCCGCCCGGGGTGCGGCCTCGGGGGCCGGCAGGGCGTTCTGGTCGAGCTTGCCGCTGGGCGTCAGGGGCAGTTCGTCGAGGACGACGACGGCGCCGGGCACCATCGGGGCGGGCAGCGCGGCGGCGAGCGCCTCGTGGAGGGCCGCCGGTTCAGGGACGGCTCCGGGGGCCGGCACGGCGTAGCCGACGAGCGCGCCGTCGCGGACGATCACGGCGGCGCGGGCGACGCCGGGGAGGGCCGCGAGCGCGGTCTCGATCTCGCCCGGCTCGACGCGGTTGCCACGGATCTTGACCTGGCGGTCGGTGCGGCCGAGGTACTCGATCGCACCGTCGGCGCGTCGCCGCACCAGGTCGCCGGTGCGGTACATCCGGGTGCCGGGCTCCCCGAAGGGGTCGGCCACGAACCGCTCGGCCGTGAGGCCGGGCCGGTCGTGGTAGGCCCGCGCCAGCTGGACGCCCGCGAGGTACAGCTCGCCGGGCACCCCGTCGGGCACCGGGCGCAGGAACGGGTCCAGGACGTGGAGCCGGGTGTTCCACACGGGCCGGCCGATCGGCACGGCCGGTTCGTCGCCGCCCTCGTACGGGAAGTACGTGACGTCGACGGCGGCCTCGGTGGGGCCGTAGAGATTGTGGAGCGGTACGGGTCCCCGGCCCTCGCCGGAGGTCCGGGACGTGAGCTCACGCCAGCGGCGGGCGTCGGCGCCGGTGAGGGCCTCTCCGCTGCAGAACACCCGGCGCAGGCTCGCCGCCCAGCCGGAGACGTCCGTGGAGGTCTCCATGACCTGCGCGAACGCGGCCAGCATCGAGGGCACGAAGTGGGCCGTGGTGACGGCCCGTTCGTGGATCAGGGCCGCCAGATAGGCCGGGTCGCGGTGGCCGTCGGGGCGGGCGAGGACGACGGCCGCGCCCTCGGTCAGCGCCCAGAAGAACTCCCACACCGACACGTCGAAGCTGGACGGGGTCTTCTGGAGGACCCGGTCGTCGGCGGTCAGCCCGTACGCGTGCTGCATCCAGGCGAGCCGGTTCACGATCGCCCGGTGGGTGACGGCGACGCCCTTGGGGCGGCCGGTGGAGCCCGAGGTGTAGATCAGGTAGGCGGGGTGGTCGGGTCCGGCGGGCAGGACGGGAGCGTCGCGACCGGCCTCGTCCCGCTCCTCCCCGTCGACGGACAGGTCGACGAACAGGTCGACGAACAGAGGGTCGAGGTCCGGGACGGCGGGCAGCCGGCGGGCGGCCTCCTCGGTCGTCACGACGGTACGGGCGCCCGAGTCGGCGAGCATGAACGCGACCCGGTCGGCGGGGTAGTCGAGGTCGACCGGCAGGTAGGCGGAGCCCGACTTGAGGACGCCGATGAGCGCGACCATCAGCTCGGCCGAGCGCGGCACGGCGACGGCGACGTACCGCTCGGGCCCGGCACCGCGGGCCCGTAGCCGCCGGGCCAACACCTCGGCGCGCAGGTCGAGTTCCGCGTACGTGAGGGTGGTGTCCTCGAAGACGACGGCCGGGGCGTCCGGAGTCTCCGCCACGCGGGCGGCGAAGAGGGAGGCGAGGGTCTCCTCGGGAACCGGGTGCTCCGTGGCGTTGAGCTCCGCGAGGTGGTCCCGCTCGCGGCGGGAGAGCAGACCGGTCCGGCCGACGAGGCGGGCGGGTTCGGCGACGACCGTCCGCAGCAGGGCCGTGAACCGGCAGGCGAGGACGGCGACGGCGACCTGGTCGAGGCGTGCCGCGTCGTGCTTGAACCGCAGGAGCAGCCCGTCGTCGGCCGGCTCGACGACGAGGGCGAGCGGGTAGTGCACGGCGTCGAGGACCTCGGCGCCGGTGACGAGCGGCTTCTCCGCCTGCTGCCCGCCGGTCGGGTAGTTCTCCAACACCACGAGCGTGTCGAAGAGTTCGCCGCCGCCCGCGACCCGCTGGATCTCGGCGAGCCCGAGGTGCTGGTGGTCGAGCAGGGCCGCGTGCTCGTCCTGGACGCGTCGCAGGAGGTCGGTGAGCGACTCCTCGGGGCGCAGGGTCACCCGCGCGGGGACGGTGTTGATGAACAGGCCCACTGCGGAGTCGAGATCCGCGACCTCGGTGGTGCGCCCGGAGACGGTGGTGCCGAAGACGACGTCCCGGCTTCCGGTGAGCGCGCCGAGGAGGAGGCCCCAGGCGCCGTGGAGGACGGTGCTCAGGGTCAGGCCGTGGGTCCGGGCGTAGGCGGTCAGACTCTCGGCCAGGTCCTGGGGCAGCCGGGTGTCGACGTGCTCGGGCCGGGCCCGTGAGCCGTCGGCGGTGTCCCTGGTCTCCGTAGTCCCCCCGGCCTCCGCGGTGCCCCTGGCCGGCGTTTCGGGCAGTCGGGTCGGGCCGGTGAGCCCGTCGAGTGCCTGGCGCCAGGCCTCGCGCGCCGCGTCCCGGTCCCGGCCCGCCAGCCAGGCCAGGTACGGCTCCGGGGCGACCGGCTCCGGGAGCGTCAACCCCTCGTAGGCAGCGGTCAGTTCGCGCAGGAGGACGGAGACGGACCACCCGTCGGCGACGATGTGGTGCAGGGTGAGGAGGAGCCGGTGGCGCTGCCCGTCCCTGATGAGGGTGGCGCGCAGCAGTGGTGGCCGGTCGAGGGCGAACCGCTCGGCGCGGTCGGCGCGCAGGATGTCGTCGAGTGCGGTGCCGGCGGTGTCGGCCTCCCGCCAGGGCAGGGTCGCGTGCTCGGCGAGCCGCTGGACGATCTCCCCGTCGGGCAGCTGGCGGAACGAAGCCCGCAGCAACGGATGCCGGTCGAGGAGGAGTTGGAGGGCGCCGCGGAGCCGTTCGGGGGCGATGGGTCCTGCGAGGTCGAGGAGTTCCTGGACGACGTAGAGGTCCGCGGCCCGGTCGTCGAACTCCGCGTGGAAGAAGAAGCCTTCCTGGAGCGGGGAGACGGGCAGCGCGTCCGCGTCGAGCTCCACCCGGTGCGCCGGGGCGGAGGCGGTCTCGCCGGGGGTCCGGGCGACCCGGGCGAGCGCGGCGACGGTCCTGTTGCGGAACACCTCGCGCGGGGTGATCGTGAGTCCGGCCTCGCGGGCGCGGTTGACGAGCTGGATGGCGACGATGCTGTCACCGCCCAGTTCGAAGAAGCTGTCGTGGACGCCGACCGACGGCAGGCCGAGGACCTCGGCGAAGAGCGCGGCGAGCGCGGTCTCGGCCGGGGTGTCCGGGGTGTCGGCGCCGGTCAGGGCGGTCCACCGGGGCTCGGGCAGGGCCTTGCCGTCGAGCTTTCCGTTGGGGGTCAGCGGGAGGGGCCCGTCGAGGACGACGACGGCCGACGGGACCATGTGGTCGGGGAGCGCGTCGGTCACGTGGGCGCGGGCGGCCGCCACGGCGGCCTCGGCCTCCGCGCCGTCCGCCTCCGCGACGAGGTAGGCGACGAGGCGCTTCACGCTCCGGTGGTCCTCGCGGGCGAGGACGGCGGCCTGGGCGATGCCCGGGCAGGCCATGAGGGCGCTCTCGATCTCGCCGGGCTCGATCCGGTGGCCGCGGATCTTGATCTGGCCGTCCGCGCGGCCGAGGAACTCCAGGTTGCCGTCGGCGCCCCAGCGGACGCGGTCGCCCGTGCGGTACATCCGGGTGCCGGGCTCGCCGTACGGGTCGGCGACGAACCGCTCGGAGGTCAGGCCGTGGCGGCCCAGGTAGCCGCGGGCGAGGCCGCGCCCCGCGACGTACAGCTCGCCCTCCGCGCCGACGGGCACCGGTCGGAGCGCCGTGTCGAGCACGTAGGCGCGGGTGTTGGGGTCGGGGCGGCCGATGGGAGCGGGGCCGGGCCGGTCGGCCTCGGCGAGCCAGAGCGTCGAGTTGACGCTGGCTTCGGTGAGGCCGTAGGCGACGACGACCCGGAGCCTGCCGTCCCAGCGGGCGATCAGTTCGCTCGGGACCGCCTCGGTGCCGACGACGAGCACGGCGCCAGAAGGGAGTTCGCACTCCTGCGGCAGCGCGGAGACGAGCGAGGGCGGCAGGATCATGTGGGTGGCGCGGTGGCGGGCGATGTAGTCGGTGAGCGCGGGTCCGGCGACGCGGCGCTCGGCGGGGACCACGATGATCCGGCCGCCGACGCACAGCGACATGATCAGGTCCCACACCGTCACGTCGAAGCCGACGGAGGCGAACTGCACGACCCGGCTGTCGGCGGTGACGCCGATGCGGTCGGTCGCCGTGGCGATCAGGCTGCCGACGCCGTCGTGCGGGACGACGACGCCCTTGGGGCGGCCGGTCGAGCCGGAGGTGTAGATGACGTACGCGGCCTGGTCGAGGGCGACCGGGACGCCCGGGTCGGTGTCGGCCAGGGCGGCGAGGGCGCTCTCGGTCGCCGGGTCGTCGAGCAGGAGATGGGTGACGCCCGCGGGCGCCGGGAGCTCTCCGGCGAGGTCGCGGACGGTGAGGACGGTCCGGGCCCCGGCGTCGTCGAGCATGTAGGCGATGCGGTCCCGGGGGTGGTCCGCGTCCAGCGGCAGGTAGGCGGCGCCGGCCTTCATCACGGCGAGCAGGGCGACGACGAGCTCGGGCGAGCGGGGCAGGGCCACGCCCACGACGTCCTCGGTTCCGACGCCGCGGGCGGCGAGGAGCCGGGCCAGCCGGTTGGCGGCGGCGTTGAGTTCGGCGTACGTCAGCTCCCGGTCCTCGCAGACGAGGGCGACGGAGTCGGGCCTGCGGCGGACCTGTCGCTCGAAGGCGGCGGGCCAGGAGAGTTCCGGTACGTCGCGCGGGGCCAGGCCGAACTCGTCAAGGACCAGCGCCCGTTCGGGGGTGGAGGTGAGGTCGAGGTGGCCGACGGGGCGGTCGAGGTCCGCGGTGAAGGCGTGCAGGAGGGCGAGGAAGCGGCGTTCGTGGTCGGCGAGCGCGGTCTCGTCGCAGACGTCCGCGTCGGCGTCGAGGTGGAGGGTGAGGCCCCGGCCGTGCCGGGTCTCGGCGAAGGTGAAGGCGAGGTCGCTGACGGGCCCGAGCCATTCCGGGAGCAGCTCGGCCTCGTGTTCGGCTCCGTCGGCCGCGAAGCGCAGGCCCTGGGAGCGCGGCAGGATGTTGACGGTGGGGCCGACGAGTTCCGGTACGCCGTCGACGAGGCCGAGGTCCCTGGCCAGGTCCTCGGCGCGGTAGCGGCCGTGGGCGACCGCGTCGGCGACGGCGTCGCGCACGTGGGCGACGAGGGCGGCGCCGGTGGCGGCGGGCCCGGCGGTCAGGCGCAGCGGGACGATGTTGGACACCATGCCGGGGACGGCCGTGGAGACCTCGTCGTGGCGGGCGGCGACCGGCAGGCCGAGGACGAGGTCCTGCTCGCCGCTGACGCGGTGGAGGTAGGCGGCGACGGCCGCGAGGAGGACGCGGGACGGGCGGACGCCGGCGCCGCGGGCCGCGGCGTGGAGCCGGTCGACGTCCTGGGGGGCGAGTTCCGTCGTACGGCGCAGGCGGCGCGTCATCGGGGACGCGCCGCGCTCGACCAGGCGTACGGGCTCGGTCCGGCCGGCCATGCGGTCGGCCCACCAGGCGCGGTCCTGGTCGTGCCGGTCCGAGGTGCGGTAGGCGCGGTCGGCGGCGACCAGGCCGGCGAGGGTGCCGTCGCCGGGGGCCGGTGCCTGCTCGCCCCACGTGTAGAGCTCGCCGGCGCGCCGGGTGACGAGGGCGGCGCCCATGCCGTCGTTGACGATGTGGTGGTAGCGCTGGACCCACAGGACGTGGTCGTCGGCGAGGCGCAGCAGCGCGTGGCCGGAGAGCGGTCCGTGGGCGAGGTCGACGGGCCGGTCCCGGTCGGCGGCGGTCCACGCGGCGGCGGCCTCCCCGGGGTCGGCGGCGGCGCGCAGGTCCACGACGGTGACGTCGACGGGCTGAGTCCGGGGCGTCTGGCGCGGTCCGTCGCTCCCGGGAGCGATGTTCACCCGCAGGCATGCGGCCTCGTCGACGGCCCGGCGGACGGCCGCGGCGAGCCGGTCGAGGTCGACGTCGCCGCGGAGGTCGAGCGCGAACACGATGGTGTAGGCGGAGCTGTCCGGCTCCAGTTGCTGGGCCAGCCAGATGCCGGATTGCCCGCCCGTGAGGGGGATCCCGGAAGCGGACGTCCGGTCCGACTCGACGTCAAACATCGTACGAAGTGGCCTTTCCCTGGAGGTGCGTCGGTGTGGAGGGTTCCGGGTGCGGCTCGACGGCGTGGCGGGACCGCCACGCCGTCGATTCGGTCGACGCTCCCCGACGGTGCGTCAGTGGTGCTTCGTCACTTGACGGCCGCGAGGAGCGGCTCGATCTCGTCGATGGCGTACGGGATCGACAGGACGGTGTTGAAGGAGAACGCGGCGCCGATGTCCGGGTCCTGGTAGGGCACGAACAGGTCGCGCTTCCCCTGGTTGACCTTCAGCTTCTTGTAGAGCGGCTCCGCCTTGATCCGGTCGTTGGCCTCGGTGCTGGAGGTGACCCAGACCAGCCGGTCGACGTCGAGGACGTTCAGCTTCTCGGCGCTGAGTTCGGCGACGTTCCAGCCCGGCTTGGCCAGGCCGTCGATCTCCGGCTTCAGCTTGAAGCCGAGTCCGGAGAAGAAGATCGACTTGGGGTCGGTCCTGGTGAACGCCGAGTACTTCCCGGCCTCGAAGGAGTCGGCGACGGCCAGCGTCTTCTGCGCGAACTCGGGGTGCTTGTCGCGGACGGCCTTGAAGCGGGTGTCGATGTCCGCGATCAGCTTCTCGGTCTCGGCGTCCTTGCCGAGCGCCTTGCCGATCTGCCGGGTCATGACCTGCCACGGCGCCCCGTAGTCGGGGTGCTCCTTGGGCTGGGCGACGACCTTGGTGAACTTGGAGAGCGTGTCGTACTGCTCCTTCTTCATCCCCGAGTACTGGGCGATGACCAGGTCCGGCTTGAGCTCCGCGATCTTCTCGATGTTGTACTCGTCGCGCTCGCCGACGATGACCGGCTTCGTGGAGCCCCACTTGTCCTTGGTCCACGGCCACTTGCCGTACGGCTGCTCCTTGAACCAGTCGACGGAGCCGGCCGGCTTGACGCCGAGCGCGAGCACCGCGTCCTGGTCGGAGAGACCGAGCGTGACGATCGTCTTCGGCTCCTTGTCGATCGTGGTGCTGCCGTACTTGTGCGCGACCGTGACCGGGAACGCACCGGGCTTGCCCGCTCCGTCGGCCGGCGCCGACACGGAGGGCGAGGAGGACGAGCCGGACTTCTCCGTCCCGCCCCCGCAGGCGGCGAGGGCGAGCGCCGCCACCGCGACGACGGCCACGCGGGGAGCGGATCCGGCGAACCGCGCGAGCGCGGGACGTGCACCAGTTGACACAGACTTTCCTTTCACGGGGATTCACAGTGCGTGCCGTGCCCGCCGGGACGCGAGCGCTGCCCGGCGGGGAACGGCGGGTGTTGCGTGGGGGGTTGCGGAGAAGTGCGGGGACGTACGGAGGTCCGGGCAGGCCTCAGCGGGCCGTGCCGACGCCGTCGACGACCGGCCGGTCCTGCCGGGCGGCCGGGACGGCGGCGGCCGCGAGCCGGCCGACGACCGAGTCGAGGATCTCCCCCACCCTGATCGCGGTGTTGGAGAGCAGCGACGACGTGATGCCGTGGGTGTGCTCCGTCCCGCCCTGGAGGTAGATGCCGCAGCGCAGTTCGGGGTCGGTGGCGACGCGGTAGTCGCGCTCGACGCGGATGCGGCCCTGGTCGTCGCGGAGGCAGCGCTCGGCGACGTCGCCGAGGAGGCCGATCGGGTCGGCGGGGCTGTAGCCGGTGGCGAGCACGACCACGTCGGCGTCGAGAGTGGTCTCCTCGCCGCTGACCAGGGACCTGACGGTGGCGCGGGCCCCGTCGGGGCCGTGCTCGACGCCGACGAGCCGCGAGATGTTGAGGAAGCGCAGCCGCTCGGTGCCGAGGACCTTCTCCTGGTACGACTGCCGGTACAGGTCGTCGATGAGGTCGATGTCCACCACGGAGTAGTTGGTGTTGCCGTGGTACTCCATCAGCTTGCGCTTGATGTCGTCAGGAGCGGTGAAGTACTCGTCGACCGCTTCGGGGTCGAAGATGCGGTTGGCGAAGGCGCTGTCGTCGGCCGGGCTGTAGCCGTAGCGGGAGAAGACGGCGCAGATCTCGGCGTCCGGGAAGCGGCGGTGCAGGTAGGCCACGTTCTCCGCGGCGCTCTGTCCGGCGCCGACGACGACGAACCGTTCGGGGGCGGTGCCCTCCAGGCCGTCCACCTTGGCCAGCAGGTCGGAGTTGTGCCAGACCCGGTCGCTGCGCTCGATGCCCTCGGGCATGCGGGGGCGCAGTCCGGTGCCGAGGACCAGGTTGCGGGCGCGGTGGACGACGAGCTCCGTGCCGGCGCGGGCGGTGACCTCCAGGTACTCCACCACGCCGTCCTGGACGACCGGTTCGACCGCGATGATCTCGTGGCCGTACGAGACCATGTCGTCGACCTTCGCCGCCGCCCACTCGAAGTAGTCGTGGAACTCCACGCGCAGCGGGAAGAGGTTCTTGTGGTTGACGAAGTCGATCAGCCGTCCCTTGCTCTGCAGGTAGCAGAGGAAGCTGTACTCGCTGGACGGATTCCGCAGCGTCACCAGGTCCTTGAGGAAGGACACCTGCATGGTCGCGTCGTCGATCAGCATGCCGCGGTGCCAGCCGAAGCACGGCTGCCGCTCGAAGAAGTGCGCGGTCACCGCCTCCTCCCTGCCGACGCGTGCGTTGTGCTCGCTGAGCGCCAACGCCATGGCCACGTTGGACGGCCCGAAGCCGATTCCAATGAGGTCGTGGACCAGAGGTGTGTCACCAGGAAGAACCTGAGACATGTCACTCCCATCGTGCGTGCCGCCTGTGGGGGGCGTGGCAGGGAACAGGGCATCGGGGCACACCGGAGAGGGCGACCCGAGCGGAACTTAGGTAAAGCTAACCTGACCTGACGGCGCCTGTCGACAGTCCGAGGCGAACAGCGGCGAAAGTATGGCTTCGAACGGCCTTGAAACACCGCCCAGTTGTGATGTTAGGTAAGCCTTGCTTTACTTGCGTCGATCAATCGCTCTTCCGAGGAGGAAGCCCATGCGGGTCGTCATGTTCGGTTATCAGACCTGGGGCCATCGCACCCTCCAAGCGCTCCTGGACTCCGAGCACGACGTGGTGTTGGTCGTGACGCACCCCAAGAGCGAGCACGCGTACGAGAAGATCTGGAGCGACTCGGTCGCGGACCTGGCGGCGGAGCACGGCGTCCCCGTCGTCATCCGCAACCGGCCGGACGACGAGGAGTTGTTCGAGCGGCTCAAGGAGGCCGATCCGGACATCATCGTGGCCAACAACTGGCGTACGTGGATCCCGCCGCGGATCTACAACCTGCCGCGCCACGGCACGCTGAACGTCCACGACTCGCTGCTGCCGAAGTACGCCGGCTTCTCGCCCCTGATCTGGGCGCTGATCAACGGCGAGCCCGAAGTGGGCGTCACGGCCCACATGATGGACGAGGTGCTCGACGCCGGCGACATCGTCCGGCAGGAGTCGGTCGCCGTGGAGCCGACCGACACGGCGACGGACCTGTTCCACAAGACCGTCGACCTCATCGCCCCGGTCACGATCGGCGCGCTCGGCCTGATCGCCTCCGGTGAGACCGAGTTCACCCAGCAGGACAGGTCGCAGGCCAGCTTCTTCCACAAGCGGGCCGAGGAGGACATCCGGATCGACTGGAGCTGGCCCGCCGAGGTCCTGGAGCGCCTGGTCCGCGCCCAGTCCGACCCGTATCCGGCCGCCTTCGCCTTCCACCGCGGAAGGCGCCTGGAGATCCTCTCCGCCGTGGTCTCCACGGGCCGTTACGGCGGCACTCCCGGCCGGATCTTCTACCGCGAGGGCGACGGCGTCGTCATCGTCGCCGGAGCCGACGCGCGCACCGGCCGCAACCACGGCCTCGCCATCACCCGCGTACGGACGGACGACGGCCGCGAACTGGCCGCCGCCGAGTACTTCACTTCCATGGGCGGCTACCTCACCAGCCGCCCCTGACCGCGAGGAACCCCACCCATGCGTACCGCACGGCCTCGGCACTACCTCATGTGCCGGCCCACCCACTTCGACGTGGTCTACTCCATCAACCCCTGGATGGACCCCGCGAAGCCCGTCGACACCCGACTGGCCATCACCCAGTGGGAGAAGCTGCGCGAGGTCTACCTGAGCCTCGGGCACACCGTCGACACGATCGACCCCGTCCCCGGCCTCCCCGACATGGTCTTCGCCGCCAACGGCGCGACGGTGATCGACGGCCGGGCGCTCGTCGCGAGGTTCCGCGACGCCGAGCGCATCGCGGAGGGCCCCGCCTACCACGACTGGCTGCGGGACAACGGCTTCCCCGACCTCCGCACCGCCGGCGTCGTCAACGAGGGCGAGGGCGACTACCTGTTGGCCGGCGACTGGCTGCTCGCCGGTACGGGCTTCCGCAGCGATCCGCGCTCGCACGACGAGGCGCAGGAGTTCTTCGGCCGCCCCGTCATCGGACTGACGCTCGTGGACCCGGACTACTACCACCTCGACACCGCGCTCACGGTGCTCGACGAGCGGACGATCGCGTACTACCCGGCGGCCTTCTCGCCGGGCAGCCTCGCGGTGCTGCGGCGCCTGTTCCCCGACGCCGTCATCGCCACGGCCGAGGACGCGGCGGTCTTCGGACTCAACGCGACCTCGGACGGATACAACGTGGTCCTGCCGCACAACGCCACAGGCCTGACCGAGCAGTTGCGCGCCCGGGGCTTCCACCCCATCGGCGTGGACCTCTCGGAACTCCTCAAGGCCGGCGGCAGCGTCAAGTGCTGCACGCTGGAGCTGCGCACGGCCACCGCATAAGCCTGACGTGCCCCGGACGGTCCCGGGGTACGTCAGTGCAAGAATATTAGGTTAGCCTCACCTAAGGATGAGTCATGGAACAGCCGGTGGTCTCAGGGACGGCACACGGCCCGGAAGGCGAGCGGTTCGCCTTCGTCGGCCTCTCGAACGCGCCGACCGACTGGGCACGGGTCCTCACCGCGCTCGCCGGCACCGACCTGACACTCGGCGCACCGCCGGCCGAGACCGCGGCCGCGCCGCCCACCGCCGGCGCCGCGACGCGCATGACACCACCGAGCGTCCTCGACCTCCACGCCTACCTCCTCACCGCCATCGGCAAGTCCGCGCGGCGGCGGCTGACCGACCGACTGGCCGCCCGGGGGCTCCGGTTGTGGCACCTCACCGTCATGGCACTGCTCGGTGACCTCGGACCGCAGATGAAGACGGCCCTGGCCGCGCGGCTCGACATGAACGCCAGCGACCTCGTGAAGATCGTCAACGACCTGGACAGGGCCGGGCACGTGGACTGCGTCCGCGACCTCTCCGACCGCCGCCGCGTCGTCGTCCGGCTGACCGACGAGGGCAGGACCGCACTGGCCGAGCTCAACACGGACATCGCGTCGGCGGACGACGACATCCTCGCCCCGCTCAGCCCGGCGGAACGCGACCAACTGGGCTCCCTGTTACGCCGCGTGCACCGGCACCTCGAACCGGCACCGGCCGCCGTCGTGCACGAATCACCGAGCAGCGCGCGTCACCGCGGGCCGGGTGCCGACGCCCCCGTGCAGAGCCACTCCGCCGAGAACGGCCGGATCGACTGGTCCCTCCCCGCGGAGTCCCTCGTCCGGTTCGTCGACGCCCGGCGGAACGCCTACCCGACCGCCTACACCCACCACAACGGCCGACGCCTGGAGATCCTCGCGGCCACGGTCACCCGCCGTACCTACGCCGGGACGCCCGGCCTGGTCCTCCACACCGAGGACGAAGGCGTCGTCATCGTCACGGGACCCGCCGCCCACACGGGCCGCAACCGCGCCCTCGCGCTGCTCCGCGTCCGGACGGAGGAAGGCCGGGAGACCGCCCCGGAGGAATGCTTCGGCCCGGCGGTCCAGGCTTCGGCCCCGACCCCCACCCCGACCCCGGCCCCAGCCCCGACCCCGGCCCCGGCCCCAACCGCCGATCGCCGAACTCTCAGCGGCGGGTGAGGACTTCGGCGATCCGGGTGAACCCCTCGGCGCCGTGCCCCAGGCCGATCGTGCGGCGCGTGAGCCCCTCGGCCGGTGTTCGGCGTAGAGCTCCTCCGGGCCGCTGTGCAGGAACACTGCATGCGGCGTGCCGATGGTCGGGGTGGGCGTCATGACGGCACCGTCGAGATGGCGGATGCCGTGGTCGTCGGCCCAGCGGGTGGTGTCCCGCGCCCGGTCCGGGGTGTCGGCGGCGCGTCAACCTGCGGCCTGGGTGTCCTTCAGGAGAGTGTTCCTGTTTGCCACCGAGATCTGCCGCCCCCTAGGGTTCTGACCTGCTGGAACACACCGTTTGCCCCTCCTGCGAAGGGCGCCGCCATGGCTGCCGAACGGCCGGACGACCAGGAACCGGCCCGTGCGCTGGGGAGGGCGCTGCGCGACCTCCAGCGACGCTCCGGGCGCACGCTGCGGGACCTGGAGACGACCGTCCGCATCAGCGACTCGTCGCTGTCCCGGTACTTCCTCGGCAGCACCGTCCCTCCGTGGTCGACGGTGCGCGACCTGTGCAAGGCCCTCGGCGGTGACCCCTCCGAGTACCGGCATCTGTGGGAGGCCGCCGACCACAGCCAGCGCAAACCGGTCCGCCGTCAGCCGGCCGGGGACGCCGGTACGGAGGCGACCTCCGGCGCGGAGGACGGTGACGGTCCGTCGGACGACGCCCCGCCCGAGACGGCTCGGCGCCGTCTCTCCCCGCGGAGGAAGCACGTGGCGTGGGCCGTCGCCGGGGCCGTGATCGGCCTGGTACTCGGAGCCGTCAGCGCCGTACTCCTCCGGCCGCAGGCCCCGACACCCGGCGGCTCCGCCCCGGTGGGCGCGCAGGGAGCGTCCGCCGCGTCGGACGTCCCCCGGATCTTCGTGAGCCGGGCGACGGGCGCCTGCCTCGACGACAGTCTCGACCAGGGCACCAGGTCCTTCGCGTGCAACGGCATGTCGTACCAGCGCTGGACCATGCGCACGACGGCGGACGGCGGCACCCAGCTCCGCAACCACGCGACGGGAGAGTGTCTGGACCACCTGCCCGGCGGCCTGGCCACGACGGCCTGCGGCGCGTCCGCGTCGCAGCGGTGGACCGTCACCGCGCGGGACGACGTGGCCGTCGAGATCAGGAGCACGACGGCCCGGCGCTGCCTGGCCGACAGCGCGGGCGGTCTGCGGGTGCTGCCGTGCGACGGGACGACGCCTCAGAAGTGGGCCTGACGCGGCGAGTCGGAGGCTACGCCACCTCCACGGCGTCCAGCTCGGTGTAGCGCTCCCTCTTCGTCAGCCGGAGGGTGTTCCACCCCTCGCGCAGGTCCACCGGCACCTCGCGCGGGCTCCACTCGTCCCACCCGGTGTACGGGTAGTCGACCGTGCCCGCCCCCGTGCCGTTGACCGTCAGCAGGTGCGATGCCGCGGCCGGCGCGTCCGATGCGTCGAGCGAGCCGTTTCCGTAGCGAACGGTCAGGGTGTGGCGTCCCGGCGAGGCGGCGAAGACCCGGAACTCCACGAAGCTGTCGGGTTCGTCGATGTGCCCGACGGCGCGGCCTCCCCAGGCGTTCCGTGCCTCGCGGACGGCCGCCCGGTGCACCCGAGCGAGCTCGGCCTCGTACACGGTCTTGCTGCCGCGCACGACCGGGCGGCCGCCGTCGGCGAACCCCAGGTCGGCGGCGTACAGCACCCGTCGTGAGGCGTCGGCGCCCCGGCCGTGGAAGAGGATCCGGTCCCGGCCGTCCGGGCCGGTCACCACGTCCTGGCCGCCGGGTCCGCCGATCGCTCTCCCGAAGGAGGCCGTCGTCATGAACGGCCCGTCCCCCTTCACGTACGGCCCCGTGAGGGCGTCGGCGGTCGCCCAGCCCGCCGTGTAGGCGTTGGTGCGGTAGTCGCCGGCCGAGTACAGGAGGACGTAACGGCCGTCCCGCTTGACGAGGGTGGGCGCCTCGACGAGGCCCTGCTCCCAGTTGTGCGGGTCGTCCTGCTTGATGAGCCGGACCGGCTCGCCAGTGACACGGGTGCCGTCCCACGAGACGGGCTGGAGGTGGAGCCAGGTGTCCAGCCGGCAGCAGTTGCCGTCGCTCTTCCAGAGGAGGTGGCGGGTGCCGTTCTCGGTGTAGCTCGACGCGTCGATCGCGCCGCCCTGCTCGGCCGGACAGACCAGGGGGCCGTCGCCGACCGGCCGGAACGGGCCGTCGGGCGAGGACGCGAGCGCGACGCCGATGCACTGGCGCCCGCCGGCCCGGTCGCGGGCCGTGTAGTGGAGCGTGAACCCGTCGCCGTTGTCGAAGACCTCCGGCGCCCAGACGTGGCCCGGCGGATCGAGCGTGACCCATGCGCCGACCTCGGGCAGCACGTCCGTCGCGTCGACCGTCCAGTGGACGAGGTCGGTGGAGGTGGCGTGCTGGATGTTCCTGCCGTGGGCGTTGGTGGCGTAGGCGTGGAAGACCCGGCCGACGCGCACGACGTCCGGGTCGGCGAAGTCCTGGTCGAGGACGGGCGTGGTCGGCGAGGTCGGCGCGGAGATGTGGACGGCGTGGGTGGTGGCCGGGGTCAGGGGCGGGGCGGCGCCGGCGCCGGGAAGGGCCGTGAGGCAGGCGGCCGCTCCCAGGGCCATGGCCGCGAGGAACCCCCGCCGGGACGCGGCCCGTCCCCGGCCGATCGGCCCGCGTGCGCGACGCCGTCTCGCGTCCGTGCGGCGGAGGAGTCCGCCGCCTCGCTCGTCCCGGTGGTCCATGGATCATCCGCTCCTTCGGTTCCGGTCGTCCCGCGCCTCGGTGCGCGGGTACACCACGAGAACGACGCGGCCGCCCTCGCGTCGCGCCGGTCCCGACCCTGTCCCGGGGACTCTCCTGTCCCGGGACAGGAGGGTCCCCGCAGGTCAGCGGGGCCGGGATCCCGACTTGGCCGAAGCGGGCGGGACACGGTTGCGGGCCGCTTCCCGCCCGGCACAGACTTCGGTTGTCCGGCCGCGGCACCGCTCCACAGCGGGGCCCGAGCGGATGTCCCGCCCCGGTGCGAACCCGCGCCGTGCGGCGGAGCCACGTGGCAACCGCGCTCCGGCGCACCCACGCCGACACGTTCCGACGCCACTTCCTCGGGCCCCCGGAATCGCCGTCGTTCTCGTCCTCACCCACCGCTCACCCACCGCAGGAGATCCCCCATGCCCCGGCACAGCCCTGCCCGCTGCTCCCCCGTCACCACCGCCGTAGCGGTCTCCAGCGCCGTCATCGCCCTCGCCGCGACCCTGCTCGCCGGCCTCGGCGAACCGGCCGGCGGCGAACGGCCACCTCCCGTCCGCTCCGGCGCCACGGGCGCGGACGACCGGCTCCTCCACGACGCCGAGCAGAGGCTGCTGCGCGACTGCATGCGCCGGCACGGATTCACGTACGAAGTGTTCCCGCTCCCCGAGGACACCGAGGCCACGACCTTCGTGTACGTCCTCGACGACGCGGAGCGGGCCCGCCGCCACGGCTACGGCTCCGACCTGCGAAGGCAGCGGGAGGCCCGCGCCGCGAGCGATCCGAACCGCGCCTACTTCGCCGCGCTCCCGGCGGACCGCAAGGCCGCGGCGCTCGCCGCCGCCAACGGCGCCTCGCCCGACGGACCGACCGTCACCCTCCCGGGCGGCGGGACCGTACGGCGCAGCGACCGGGGCTGCGTCGCGGAGGCCCAGCGCGGGCTGTACGGAGACCTCACCGCCTGGTTCCGCGCCTCGACCCGCGTCGGCGCGTTGGCCCAGATCCGCCGGGGCCGCGTCGTGGCCGACCCCCGCTACGTACAACGGCTCGTTCCGTGGCGGGACTGCATGCGGCGCGCCGGACAGGCGTTCGCGACGCCCGCCGAGGCCCGGGCCGCCGCCCTCTCCCCCGTACGTCCCCTGAGCGCGGACCGCGAAGTGGCCCTGGCCCTGACCGAGGTGCGGTGCGCCGGGGAATCGGGCCTCGCCCGCACGGCCCGGGACCTCGACGCGCACCATGGCGGGCTCCTGGCGCGGGAGTACCGCGCGGACGTCGAGGCGCGGGAGCGGTTGAGGTCGGCCGCGCTGCCCCGCGCCCGCCGGATCCTCGGCGAAGACGCCCGGGCCTGACCCGCGCGGTCGATCCGCACCCAAGACTCCGCCGAGTGCCACAGGGGCACACGGCGGCCCCAACGGCCGTGCCGCGAAGGGCGGTACGGCCACCCACCCCAGAAGGAGACACACCATGCGCGTCAAGCGTGCCCTCGCCACCGCTCTCACCGTCGGGGCCCTCGCCCTCCTCACGGCCCCGGTGGCCGACGCCCGCGTCGCCGCCCCCGAGGCCCCCGCGGCCGTCTCCCCGGCGGCGGCCGCCGCCCCGGACGGCTTCCTGTACGCCTGGGAGCACCCCCACGCGGGCGGAGCCCACTGCAAGTGGAACGGGCCCAACGGCAACTGGGCCGGCTGCCGGGACAAGATCTCGGACATCTGGAACAACGGCTTCCCCGGGCAGGGTGAGGACGTCAAGCTCTTCCGTCTCACCTCCTGGGACGGCTCGTGGGTCTGCCTCCACCAGGGCCACTCGATTCCCGACCTCGGCGCCTCCGGCCTGACGTTCTTCGGCCCGGGCATCGGCCACGGCGAGCCCGTCAACGACAAGGTCGGCTCGCACCTCTGGGTCGACGCCTGCTGACGACACCCACCCGGAAGCCGGCCCGACGGGACACCCCGCCGGGCCGGCGTGCGTGGTCACGGCGGCGACCCCGGGGGGGCGGAAAACTCGATGGCCTCCCGGTTCGCGCCGCGGCTATCGTCCGGAGTCCCGCCGGCCGTACCCTCGGCCGCCCTGCCGAGAGAGCGAAGACGCACATGACCAGCCGTCGACCGACGACGACCCTGTGGCGGCCCACCGGACCCACGGAGCTGGACCTCGTCCGCGAGCTGAACTGGCGTGCGTGGCCGCCTCGTCTCCCCGAGCAGCCGATCTTCTATCCGGTCCTCAACGAGGACTACGCGATCAGGATCGCCCGGGACTGGAACGTGAAGCACGACGGCGCGGGCTTCGTCACCCGGTTCGAGGTCGACTCGGAGTTCCTGCGCCGGTATCCCGTCCAGCAGGCCGGCGGGCGGACGATCCTGGAGCTGTGGGTCCCGGCCGAGGAGCTGGACGACTTCAACGCCCACATCGTCGGCGGGATCCAGGTGACCCACGAGTTCCGCTGACGGTTACGGGAGGCTGCGCTCCCGGCGACGCAGCCGCGGGCGCGCTCGCGACCGCCAGATGTCGAGCGTGGGGCGCACGGCGACCGAGGACACGTCCGTCCTCACCGCCGCTACGTTCCGGAGAGCAGCTCGGTGAGGTCGGTGACGGCCGGGTGCCCGGGGACGGCGGCGCGTGCGTCGTCGGCCCGGCGTACGGCGGCGGTCCGCCAGCCGGCCGTGGCCGCGGCGTCGAGTTCGGGAGCGAGGTCGCTGACGAACAGCAGACCCTCCGGCGCGTGCCCGAGCTCCCTCGCGATCGTGTCGTACGACTCCGGGGACGTCTTCGGGCCGGCCGTGGTCAGGTCGAAGTAGCCGTCGAGCAGCGGGCACAGGTCGCCGTACGCGGTGTGCCCGAACCAGTCGCGCTGGGCGGCGACGGAGCCGGACGAGTAGACGAAGCGGCCCACGCCCCGCGCCTTCCAGTGCTCGAGGGCGGGCGGCACGTCCTCGTACACGTGCCCGTGCAGCTCGCCCGCCGCGTAGCCACCGGCCCAGATCAGCCCCTGCAACGTCTTGAGCGGGGCGACCTTCCCGTCGGTGTCGGACCACCGTTCGAGGAGCGCGAGGGCACCGGCCTCGTCGTGGGCCGCCCCCGCCTGAGCGGCGACCTCGTCGAGGATCCCCTGCCACTGCGCGGTGCCGCGGTGCGCGGCGAGCCAGGTGGCGAGCCGGGCCCGCGCGTAGGGGAACAGGACGTCCTGCACGTGGTCGAGCGACCCGGTGGTCCCCTCGATGTCGAGCACGACGGCCCGGACGGGGGCCGTTCCGTGGGAGAAGTCGGGTGCGCGCTGCATGAGTCGTCCTTCTCTGGTCGGTTGCGACCACTTCACCATGCGTACGGCAGCCGCACGGCCCCCTCGCTTCTGTCACCCGGTCCAGAGCCGGAGGAGCGCGGTGACGGCCACCGCGCCCAGGAGGGTCACCGGCATCGGTGCGCGGTAGAGCCGGAGGACGACCACGGTCGAGAGTCCGGCGAGCAGGGTGAGGTCGAGGGCGCTCCAGCCCGGCCCGGCGAGGGCCGTCACGACGAAGCCGGCGAGCAGGGCCGGTGCCACGAGGGCGAGCACGGACCGGGTACGGGCGGGGAGTTGGCGGCCGCCCAGGACCGCGGGTCCGGCGGCCTTGAAGGCGAAGCTGATCAGGGCGATGGCGCCGATGGCGATCCAGAGGGTCATGCCTCCACCTCGGCGGCGCGGTGGGCGGATCCGCCGACGGGGGCGGGCCGGGCGGGCGGGGTCTCTGCCGCGGGTCGGACGAGGGCGACGAGTGCGCCGGCGGCCGCACCGATCAGGGCCGGGCCGGTCGGGAGGAAGAGGACCAGCACTGCCGCGACGGCCGCGCCGAGCAGAGCCGGGAGCCGGTTGGCGCGCTCCTTGCGGAGCTCGTCCATGAGGAGCATCACGAACAGGGCAGGGGTGAGGACGTCAAGTCCGAGCGTGTGGAGGAGATCCGGCGAGGGAGCGGCGACGACGCCCAGGGCGGTCCCTGCGACCCACGCCGGCCACTGGACGGCGGTCGCGCCGAAGAGGACGTACCGGTCGAAGCGCCCGCCGCCGAGGTGCGCCGCGGCCCACGAGCCGTCGACCACCGTCTGGCCCTCCAGGGCCCGGCGGAGCCGGCCGCCGCGGAGGTCGGCCGCGACGGCCATGCCCATGGGGAGGAACCGGCTGTTGATCAGGGCGGCGGCGGTGACGGCGGAGGCGACGCCGCCGCCGGTGCCCAAGGCCGCGACGAGGGCGAACTGCGCCGAGCCGGAGAAGACGACGAGGGAGCACAGGACGGGCGCGAGGGTGCCCCAGCCTTGCGCCTGCGTCAGGGCGCCGAAGCTGGTGGCGAGCAGGAACGAGGCGGCTGCCGGCCCTGACCCGATCCGGAGCCCGGAGCGGAAGCGCTCACGGGGTGTGGCGACGTCAGGCGTCACCGGCGGGGAGCTTTCCATGCGCACAAACTAACAGCCATAAGCCGTCATGGTCGTTAGATAGCTAGAATGGCGGGGTGGCAGTGGAGAAGAACGGATCCGACGCCCCGTCCGCGGCGGCGCAGCGGGCACACACCCCCGACACGAGCGCGGGCGTGACGCTCATGGGCGGGCACCCGGTGCTCGACTTCGCGAACACCGTCGCCTGGCGGACGGACCCCGACCGCCGGGTCGAGCGGGTGAAGGGCGCCACGGCGTGGGCGAGATGGGCTGTCGCCGCCGGACTGCTCACGGCACGGCAGTCCGCCGAACTCCAGAAGGCGTCGACGGAGGAGGGGGCCGAGGAGACCGAGCGCCAACTGGCCGCACTGCTCCGCCTCCGCGGCCTGCTCTGGCCCGTCCTGGACGCGCTCACCGAGGGCGAGCCCCCGCCGGTCGCGCCGTGGGACGAACTCCGTCGGGTGATCCTGCTGGCCCGCGAGAGCGCGGAGCTCCCGGCCGCGTTCCCGCTGCGCTGGCAGCCCGGCACGGAACGCCTCGTCGACCTGGGCCACACCCTCGCCCTGCAAGCCGAAGCGCTGCTGGCCGGCCCGGGCCTCGAACGGATCCGGCGCTGCGGAGGGCCCGGCTGCGGCTGGTTCTTCCTCGACCGCAGCCGCGGCGGCACCCGGCGGTGGTGCAGCTCCGGCGACTGCGGCAACCGTGATCGCGCCCGCCGCCATTACGCTCGCAGCAAGCAGGCTCGATGACTCCGCACGAGCGGGACGGGAGGTCCGAGGTGGGCGAGACGACGGTGAGCGAGACGACGGTGGCCGAGGTGATGGCCGAGCTGGCCGCGCTCGAGGACCCGAAGGCGCGCACGGTGAACGAGAAGCACGGCGACGATCACGGCGTGAACCTCGGCAAGCTGCGCGCGCTCGCGAAGCGGCTGAAGACCCAGCAGGACCTGGCGCGCCGGCTGTGGGCGACGGACGACACGGCGGCGAGGCTGCTCGCGCTGCTGATCTGCCGCCCGAAGGCGTTCGAGCGGGACGAGCTGGACGCCATGCTGCGCGAGGCGCGCACGCCCAAGGTGCACGACTGGCTCGTGAACTACGTGGTGAAGAAGAACCCGCACGCCGAAGAGCTGCGCGTGGCCTGGTCCGCCGACCCGGATCCCGTGGTCGCGAGCGCCGGCTGGGCGCTGACGACCGAACGCGTGGCGAAGAAGCCCGAGGGCCTCGACCTCGCGGGCCTGCTCGACGTCGTCGAGGCGGAGATGAAGGACGCGCCGGACCGGCTGCAGTGGGCGATGAACCACTGCCTGGCCCAGATCGGGATCGAGCACCCCGAGCACCGCACCCGCGCCCTCGACATCGGCGAGCGCCTGCAGGTACTGAAGGACTACCCGACATCCCCGGGCTGCACGTCGCCGTACGCACCCGACTGGATCACCGAGATGGTGCGCCGGCAGCACGCCGAGTAGCGCCACATCGGGTGCCATGCGGCACCACGTGGCGCCCGCATGGCGCTACGAGACGCCAGACGGTGCCACATGGCGCCACAGGGACTTGCAATGGCGCCACAGTGGTGCCACTATCTACCCATGGACCTGACCCCCTACGTCGACCACCTCCGCAGCGAGCTCGCGGTCGCCGCCAACGCCGGCGGAGACGAAGCACGTGCCCTGGCCGAGCGGCTGACCGCCCCCCTGGAGTCGGCCGCTCGCCTGACGCTCCTCAACGCCCTGTCCGCCGCCTCGGAGGAGATCACCCGCGAGCTGGCGCCGGGCTCGGTGGACGTACGGCTGCGGGGGACGGACCCCGAGTTCGTGGTGACGTCGCCGCTCGGTTCCGGGACGGCGAACGAGGACGTCACCCCCATGGCGGCGCCGATGGCGCCACGTACGGCACCGGTGGCACCACTCGCCGGGGACGGCGACGAAGGCGGCACCGCCCGCATCAACTTCCGCCTCCCGGCCCACCTCAAGGCCCGGGTGGAGGACGCCGCCGGCCAGGAGGGCCTGTCCGTCAACGCCTGGCTCGTACGGGCGGTGGCAGGCTCCCTGGAAGGGGCCGGAACCGAACCGCCCGCCCCGCGCGCCACCCGAGGGGGACAGAGCTACCGGGGGTGGGTCCGCTAGCCGGACCGCCCACCCCGACACCCGCGCCACCCGCACCACCTGCGCAAACACCCATCAGAGCCAAGAGGACGGGACAGCCATGCCTTCTTTCGAGACGCCCCAGCCCATCACCGCGATCCTGGACTTCGAGGTCGGCAACGTGCGGCTCGTGTCGAGCGAGCGCAAGGACACGGTCGTCGAGGTGCTGCCGAGCAACGAAGCCGAGGACGTCGACGTCCGCGTCGCCCAGCAGACCAAGGTCACGTACGCCAACGGCACCCTGACCGTGAAGGGGCCCAAGAAGCGCTCGCCGTTCGGCAAGCACGGATCGATCGACATCACCGTCGAGCTCCCGGCGGGCTCGCGCCTCACCGGCACCGGCTCCATCGGGGACTTCAGCAGCGAGGGTCCGCTCGGAGAGTGCCGGGTCAAGGCCTCGCTCGGCGACATCCGGCTCGACGAGGCCGGCGCCACACACCTGCGGACCGGCCACGGCGACATCCGCGTCAACCGCGCGACCGGCCATGCCGAGATCCACGGGCAGGGCCGGATCGAGGTCGGCGAGATCACCGGCACGGCCGTCGTCAAGAACGGCAACGGCGAGATCGAGATCGGCGAGATCACCGGCGACCTCAAGGCCAACTCCGCCAACGGCCGCATCACCGTCGGCCTCGCCCACGCCTCCGTCGACGCCCGGTCCGCCAACGGCGCCATCCGCATCGACGAGGTGGTCCGCGGCGTGATCCAGCTGCAGGCCGCCGCCCACGACGTGGAGATCGGCGTACGGGAGTCGACCGCCGCCTGGCTGGACGTCAACACCCGGGTCGGAACCGTACGCAACGCGCTCGGCGCCGCCGAGGGTCCCGACACGGCCCAGGAGACCGTCGAGATCCACGCGCGCACCGGAGTCGGCGACATCGTGATCCGTCGCGCCTGACCTCGCCTCCTCCCCCCTCCTCGGTCTCCCAGGCCTCCCCGGGCCTCCACGACCCACCCCCTCCCCCACCCCGGACGACCCGGACGGCCGTCGCCACCCTCGCGGCGGCGATCCGTAACCCAAGACGCAATGTCACAGGTGACATGTCACACCTCACTGCTCACAAGGGGCCTCCATGACCACGACATCCCTCACCACGGCCGCCGCCCCGGCGATCTCCGCCCTCGGGCTGCGCAAGTCCTACGGCGACAAGATCGTCCTCGACGGCATCGACCTGACCATCCCCGAGGGCACGATCTTCGCCCTGCTCGGCCCCAACGGCGCCGGCAAGACCACCACCGTGCAGATCCTCTCCACGCTCATCGACGCCGACGGCGGCAGCGGTCAGGTCGCCGGCCACGACCTCGCCCAGCGGCCCGAGGGCGTCCGCGCCGCCATCGGCGTGACCGGCCAGTTCGCCGCCGTCGACAACCTCCTCACCGCCGAGGAGAACCTGTTCCTCATGGCCGACCTCCGGCACCTGCCCCGCCCCGAGGGACGGCGGCGCGCCGCCGAGCTCCTGCGCCGCTTCGATCTGGCCGAGGCGGCCCGCAAACCGGTGAGCACCCTCTCCGGCGGCATGCGCCGCAAGCTCGACCTCGCGATGACCCTGGTCGGCGACCCGAAGGTCATCTTCCTCGACGAACCGACCACCGGGCTCGACCCCCGCAGCCGCCGCACCATGTGGGAGATCATCCGCGAGCTGGTCGCCGACAACGGAGTGACGATCTTCCTCACCACGCAGTACCTGGAGGAGGCCGACCAGCTCGCCGACCGCATCGCCGTCCTCGACCGGGGCCGGCTCGTCGCCGAGGGCACCTCCGACGAGCTCAAGCGCCTCATCCCCGGCGGGCACATCCGCCTCGTCTTCGCCTCGCCCGCCGAACTCGACGCCGCCGCCCGCCACTTCGGCGCGGCGGCCCGTGACCCCGAAGAGCTCACGCTGCGCGTCCCCAGCGACGGCGGGATCCCCGCCCTGCGGGCCGTGCTCGACGTCCTCGACGCGGCAGGCGTCCGGGCCGAGTCGCTGACCGTGCACACGCCGGACCTCGACGACGTCTTCCTCACCCTGACCGGTCACGGCACCCCCGACACCACGACGGAGATGACCCGATGAGCTCCCTCTCGTACGCCGTCAGCGACTCGCTGACCATGCTGCGGCGCAACCTCAAGCACGCGCTGCGCTACCCCTCGATGACCCTGTCCGTCGTCATCATGCCCGTGATGATGCTGCTGCTGTTCAACTACGCGTTCGGCGGCGCCCTCGGCAGCGGCATCGCCGGCGCGCCCACCGGCGGCGGGGCCTACATCGACTACGTCGCTCCCGGCATCATCCTGATGGCCGCGACGGCCGGGGCGGTGGCGACGGCGGTCGGCGTCTGCGTCGACATGACCGAAGGCATCGTCAACCGCTTCCGTACGATGTCGATCTCGCGCGCCGCTTTCCTCACCGGGCACGTCGTGGGCAGCGTCATCCAGACCGTGATCGCCATCGCCCTGGTCATCGGCATCGCCCTCGCCATCGGCTTCCGCCCCAACGCCTCGGCCGTCGAGTGGATCGCCGCGATCGGCCTCCTCACCCTGCTCACGACGGCACTGACCTGGCTGTCCGCCGGTATGGGCCTGGTCGCCAAGACCCCCGAGTCGGCGAGCAACGCGCCCCTGCCGCTGACCTTCCTGCCCTTCCTCGGCAGCGCCATCGTGCCGACCGACTCGATGCCGACCGGCCTGCGCTGGTTCGCCGAGTACCAGCCCTTCACCCCGGTCATCGAGACCCTGCGCGGCCTGCTCATGGGCACCGAGATCGGCAACAGCGGATACCTCGCGCTCGCCTGGTGCGTCGGCCTCTCGCTCGTCGGCTACCTCTGGGCACGCTCCGCCTTCGGCCGCACGGCCAAGCTCTGAGGGCCGCCTCCCCGCCACCGCACGCCACTCACCCACCCACGGACCACGGACCACGGAGGACACGATGCAGAACGAACCGTCGCACCGCCCCTTAACCGCCCGGATCTCCGAGCCCGTCACGCTCCCCACGCAGCGCGCCGCCGGTTGTCCCTTCGACCCGCCCGCCGGCCTCGCGGAGCTGCGCGAGGAGAGCCCGCTCGCCCGCATGGCGTACCCCGACGGGCACGTCGGCTGGCTGGCCACGGGCTGGTCGACGGTCCGCGCGATCATGGGGGACAGCCGTTTCAGCTCGCGGTACGAGCTGATGCACTACCCCTTCCCCGGGGGACCCGAGGGCCCGCTGCCGCCCGCCCCGGTCGGCGACATGACCGGGATGGACGCCCCGGAGCACACCCGCTTACGGCGCATCCTGACGGGCAAGTTCACCGTCCGCCGGATGCGACTGCTCTCCGACCGGGTCGCGGAGATCACCGACGAGCACCTGGACGCGATGGAGCGCGGCGGTCCCGGCGCCGATCTGGTCGAGGCGTTCGCCCGCCCCCTGCCCGCGCTGATGATCTGCGAGCTGCTCGGCGTTCCCTACGCCGACCGCGACCGCTTCCAGGGCCACGCCGACACGATCATGTCCATGGACGTGTCACCCGAGGACCGTTACGCCGCGTACGTCGGACTCCAGGAGTACATGGCCGAGCTGGTCGCCGCCCAGCGCGCCGCACCCGGCGACGACCTGCTCGGCGATCTGGCCCGGGACTCGGACCTCTCCGACGAGGAACTGGTCGGCGTCGGGGGCTTCCTGCTCGCCGCGGGGCTCGACACCACCGCCAACATGATCGCCCACGGGACGTTCGCGCTCCTCACCGATCCCGCCCAGGCCGACGCCCTGCGGACGGACCCGGACCTCGCCCCTCAGGCCGTCGAAGAGCTCATGCGCTACCTCACCATCGCCCACACCAGCGTGAAGTCCGCGCTGGAGGACGTGGAGCTGGAGGGCAGGCTCATCAAGGCGGGCGAGAGCGTCACCCTGTCGTTCGAGGCCGCCAACCGGGACGCGGAGCGGTTCCCCGACCCGGACGTGCTCGACCTCCACCGCAAGGCCACCGGCCATCTGGGCTTCGGGCACGGCATCCACCAGTGCCTGGGGCAGCAACTGGCCCGCGTCGAGCTGACGGTGGCGCTGCCGGCGCTGCTGCGGCGGTTCCCCACGCTGCGGCTCGACGTGCCGGCCGACGAGGTGCCCCTGCGGACGGACATGAGCATGTACGGCGTGCACCGGCTGCCGGTGACCTGGGACGAGAGCTGATCCCGTGGACACGGACCCGGACGGGGACATGGACCCGGACAGGGACATGGACATGGGCAGGGACAGGGACATCGACGTCCACATCGATCGCGACCGCTGCCTCGGCGCCGGAATGTGCGCCCTGACCGCCCCTCTGGTCTTCGACCAGGACGAGGACGAGGGCCTGGTAGTCCTCCTGGACGCCCGGCCGGCGCAGGAACAGCTCGCCGCCGTCCGCGTCGCCGCCGGCGTCTGCCCGGCCTCGGCCATCGCCCTCACGCGGCGCGGCTCCTCCCCCGCCTCGTAACCCCCATCCACCGCACTGCCCCGGTCCGCCGCCTTCGGCGCCTTCGACATGCCCTCGCCGGCGGCCCGGGCCCCCATCGACCGCTCGACTCACCGACAGGATTCCTCCCGTGGCCACCTTCCTCTCCAAGCTGGGCCGCTTCGCCTTCCGACGGCGGGGCCTGGTCGTCCTCCTGTGGCTCCTCGCCCTCGTCGGCGTGGGCGTCGCGGCCTCCACCGCCGCCGCCCCGCCCGCGGACACCTTCTCGATGCCCGGAACGGAGTCCCAGAAGGCGTTCGACCTCCTCCAGGAGAAGTTCCCGGACGCCCGCGCGGACGGCGCCGCCGCCCGTGTCGTCATCCGCGCCCCCGGCGCCGAGAAGATCACCTCCCCCGCCCGCAAGGCGCAGGTCGAGCAGCTCGTGAAGGATCTCTCCCGCGCACCCCAAGTGGCGCGTGTGGCCGATCCGTTCGCCGCGCAAGCGGTCAGCGGTGACGCGACGACCGCGTACGCCTACGTCACGTACAGGACACGGGCGACCGAGCTCACCGACGCGGCGCACGACGGTCTCGCCGACGCCCTGGAGGACGCCCGGGACGCGGGCCTCGCCGTCGAGGCGGGCGGCGACGCCGTCAAGATCGAGCAGGCCATGAGCGGTACGGGCGAGAAGATCGGCATCCTCGTCTCCGCCGTCGTCCTGCTCCTCACCTTCGGCTCCCTCGTCGCCGCCGGAATGCCCCTGCTGACGGCCGTCATCGGCGTCGGCATCGGCGTCAGCGGCATCGCCGCACTGGGCAGCACCCTCGGCCTGTCGTCGACGACCTCGATGCTCGCGATGATGATCGGCCTCGCCGTCGGGATCGACTACGCCCTGTTCATCGTCTCCCGCTACCGCTCGGAGATCACCGAGGGGCGTGAGCGCGCGGAGGCCGCCTCCCGTGCCGTGGGCACCGCCGGTTCGGCGGTCGTCTTCGCCGGACTCACCGTGATCATCGCCCTCGCGGGGCTCGCCGTAGTGAACGTCCCGATGCTCACCAAGATGGGCCTCACCGCGGCCGGCACAGTCGCCATCGCCGTACTCGTCGCGATCACCCTCGTGCCCGCCCTCCTCGGCTTCGCCCCCGTCAGGGTGCTGGCCCGCAGGGACCGCAAGCAGCACACCGGCAAGCCGCTGTCGAAGCGTCAGCAGCGCAAGGCCGCCCGGCTCGCGGCCCGCGACAAGCCCAACCTCGGTGCCCGCTGGGCCGCGTTCGTGCTGCGGCACCCCGTCGCCGTACTGCTCCTCGGCGTCATGAGCCTGGGCGCCGTCGCCGTACCCGCCGCGAGCCTCGAACTGGGCCTGCCGGGCGAGGGTTCGATGGCCCCGCAGACCACGCAGCGCAAGGCGTACGACATGCTGTCCGACGCGTTCGGTCCCGGGTTCAACGGGCCGCTGACGGTCACCGTCGAGGCCAAGGACGCGAAGACGGCCGCGGAGCAGGTCCGCACGGCCCTGGAGACGGTCCGCGGTGTCGACGCCGTGTCCCCCGCCACCGTCAACGCGTCGGGCGACACCGCCCTCGTCACCGTCGTCCCCGCCACCGGCCCCACCGACAGCCGGACCGAGGACCTGGTGCGCTCGCTGCGCGGCATGACGGACGGTCTGGAGTCCCGGTCGGGCGCCTCGGAGATCCTGGTCGCCGGACAGACCGCGATGTTCATCGACTTCTCGCAGACGCTGGACGACGCCCTGCTCCCCTATCTCGCGCTGGTCGTCGGTCTCGCCTTCCTCCTGCTCATGCTGGTCTTCCGCTCCGTGCTCGTCCCCCTCAAGGCGGCGCTCGGCTTCCTCCTGTCGGTATCCGCGGCGCTCGGGGCAGTCGTGGCCGTCTTCCAGTGGGGCTGGCTCGCCGACCTCTTCGGCGTGGACCAGCCGGGTCCGGTCATGAGCACCCTGCCGATCTTCATGATCGGCGTTGTCTTCGGTCTCGCGATGGACTACGAGGTCTTCCTGGTGTCACGGATGCGTGAGGCGTACGTCCACGGCGCCCGTCCCGCCGAGGCGGTCGTGACCGGGTTCCGGTACGGCGGCCGGGTCGTCAGCGCGGCGGCGATCATCATGACCAGCGTCTTCTCCGGCTTCATCGTGGAGGACAACGACTTCGTCAAGATGATCGGCTTCGGTCTCGCGGCCGCCGTCCTCTTCGACGCCTTCGTGGTCCGGATGGCGCTCGTGCCCGCGCTCTTCGCCCTGCTCGGCAAGTCCGCCTGGTGGCTCCCGAAGTGGCTCGACCGGCTCCTTCCGAACATCGACGTCGAGGGCGAGAGGCTGTCGCGGCAGCCCGTGGTCCCCTCGGAGCCTTCGATGCGCGAGAACCAGTTCGTCGGCTAGCCGACGAGGACCGACGGCGGCCCCGGCGAGATTCCCTCGCCCGGGGCCGTCGCGCGTGTGCCGGGAGGCCCGTCACTCCGCGCCGCGGACCCTCCGGGCCGTGTCGCGGAGCCACAGGGCGCTGCGCTTGGGCGTGCGGGTCTGGGTCGGGTAGTCGACGCGGACGAGGCCGAAGCGCTTGTCGTAGCCGTAGGCCCATTCGAAGTTGTCGAGAAGCGACCAGGCGAAGTAGCCGCGGACGTCGGCTCCTTGGCCGCGGGCCCGGGCGACCGCGGCCAGGTGGGCGGAGAGGTAGGCGGTGCGCTCGGAGTCGTCGACGTAGCCGTGGGCGTCGGGTTCGTCCTCGTACGCGGCGCCGTTCTCGGTGACGACCATCGGCGTGCCGGGGTAGTCGCGGGAGATCCGGAGGAGCAGTTCGGTGAGGTCGTGGGGCATGACCTCCCAGCCGAGGCCGGTGACCGGGAGGCCGCCGTGCGGGAGGTTGCGGGTGACGGGGAGGCCCCGCGGGTCGGTGGTGGCGCCGTGCTCGTCGGCTCCTGATGTCCGCATGGAGCGGTAGTAGTTGACGCCGAGCGTGTCGATGGGGCCGGCGATGATCGGCAGGTCGCCGTCCTGGACGGGGATCTCGATGCCGTGGGCGGCGAGGTCGTCGATCAGGTCCTGCGGGTAGCGGCCGCGCAGGATCGGGTCGAGGTAGAAGCGGAATCCGATGGCGTCGGCCCGGCGGGCGGCCTCGCGGTCGGGGGCGCTGTCGGTGGCCGGCCGGCTGGTGCCCAGGAGGTGGGTGACGGCGAGGTCGAGCGGACGGCGGGCGGCGGCGCGGAGGCGTTGGACCGCGAGGCCGTGCGCCAGGTGCAGGTGGTGGACGGCCCGCACCCCGTCGGCGAGGGAGCGGCCGCCCGGCGCGTGGATGCCCTCGACGTGGCCGAGGACGGCCGAGCAGAAGGGCTCGTTGAGGGTGGTCCAGTGGGTGACGCGGTCGCCGAGGCGGTCGTGGACGAGTTCCGCGTAGTCGGCGAAGCGGTACGCGGTATCGCGGGCCGGCCAGCCGCCGGCGTCCTGGAGCTCCTGGGGCAGGTCCCAGTGGTAGAGGGTCAGCCAGGGGGTGATCCCGGCGCCGAGGAGCTCGTCGACCAGCCGGTCGTAGAAGCCGATGCCGGCGGGGTTGGCCGGGCCGCGGCCGCCGGGCTGGACGCGGGGCCAGGAGACGGAGAAGCGGTACGTGTCGAGGCCGAGCGAGGCGATCAGGGCGACGTCCTCGGGCATGCGGTGGTAGTGGTCGCACGCCATGTCCCCGGTGTCGCCGTTGTCGACGGCCCCGGGGACGCGGCAGAAGGTGTCCCAGATGGACGGGGTTCGGCCGTCCTCGTCGGCGGCGCCCTCGATCTGGAAGGCGGAGGTGGCGGCGCCGAAGCGGAAGTGCGGGGGCAGCGTGTCGATGAGCTTGTCGTGCTGGGCGGTGACGGACGGGACGGTGGAGGTCATGGGCTGCTCCTGAGGCCGGGGTGAGAGAGGTCGGCGGACGGTGGGGCGCGGGCGTGAGGTCGGCTCCGAAGCCGTCGCGGGCGTGAGGACGGCCCGGACGCCGTCGCGGGCGTCCGGGCCGTGCGGGGGTGACGGGTCAGGGCAGCCGGTGGTCGGCGTTAAGGACCGCGCCGCGTTCGGGGTGGTTCTGGTCGTAGCCGCGCGTGTCGCACTGGAGGCCGCCCACGATGCAGTGGTCGACCAGGGCCTTGAGGGTGCGCTCCTCCCACGCGTTGAAGAAGTCGTAGTGGAAGGAGTAGCCGCGGCCACTGGACAGGCGGACCTGGCTCATGTCGCCGTTGACCGGGAACGCCATCTTGAACTCGATCATCGGCAGGGCGACCGGGTGGGAGGCCGGGCACATGTTGTCGTTGGTGCCGGGCTTGACCACCGGGTAGGCCATGTGGCTCTTGTGGTCAGGGGTGTCGAGGTACAGACCGTTCCAGCAACTGGGCGCCTGGAAGCGGATGTTGAGCTTCACGTCGGGCCGGCTCGGACAGCTCGTCGGGAAGTCGACGTTGAAGAAGCTCTCGCCGCATTCCCAGCCCTCGACGAAGCCCTTGTGGGCGCGGAACTCCTCGGCGCTCTGCATCGGGCTGCCGACGACGTACCGCAGTCCCTTGGGGAAGGGACGGACGCTCCTGTAGTCGGTGACGCCCGACTTGTAGTAGATGACCTGGGGGCCCTCGGGCAGGATCTTCTGGTCACCCTTGAACAGGGAGGGCATCCAGTACGCCGAGGAGTCGGCCGGCGCGTTGCACGTGGTGGGTCCGCCCGTCAGGGAGGCGGTGGTGGACCGGGCGTCGGTCGAGGTGTTCCCCATGAACGTGTGGTCGTGGGACGCGCCCGGCTGGCCGGGATAGACGATCGGGTCGTCCGGTGCGGTGTGGGTGACGTAGCAGTTGGCCTGGAACTCGCGGTGGTAGGCCGGCGGCGGTGTCGCGGTGGACGGGGTGACCCCCGTGACCTGCGGGTTCGCGGGGATGTAGCCGTCTCCGTCGGCGTCGTCGGCCGACGGGAGGGCGGAGGCGCCCATCACGTGCGCGACGGGGGCGGTGCCCACCGCGTGTCCGCCGTGGGCGGAGGCGGACGTCCCGCTCTCGCCGCGGGCGGTGACGGCGCTGTAGGTGTCGACGGCCAGGGCGGAGACGCCCAGGGCGGTGGCGAGCAGTAAGGCGGACAGGGTCCGGCCGCGGATTCTCATCATCTTCTCCTCGTTCTCCTCGTTCTCCTCAGGGCGTCAGCTGTAGACGCCGAACTCGTGGAGGGAGTAGCCCCAGCCGGTGCCGCGCGCGGTGAGCTGGAGCCTGACGTACCGGGCGGTGGCGCCGGCCTCGACGGTGTCGACGTCGCCGTTGCCGTCGGTGGTGGTGTGGAGGGTCTTCCAGGACGTTCCGTCGTCGGAGACGCGGACCTCGTAGGCGCGGGCGTAGGCCGGGTCCCAGACGAGCTGGAGGCGGCGGAAGGCGCGGACGGAGCCCAGGTCGACCTGGATCCACTGCGGGTCGCTCCAGTCGCTGGCCCAGCGGGTTCCCTGCTTGCCGTCCGTGGCGTTGGCGGGCGGGCAGGGGCAGTCGCCGTAGGAGGCCTGGAAGGAGGAGGCGGTGGTGGGCCTGTCGAGGGCGATGTTGGTGCCGGTGACGGGCGGGGCGACGACCTTCACGGACCTGGTCTCGATGCCGGCGTTGCCGCGGCCGTCCTCGGCCTGCACGTACACCTTCCACACGCCGAGCTTCTCCGGCGCGGTCACGGCGTAGGAGCCGTTGCCCAGGGAGCGGGACCGCGCCTCGACGAGTCGCTTGTCGCCGTTGGCGTAGTTTCCGCTCAGGAGGATCCTGGTGGTGACGGGGTCGCCGTCGGGGTCGCGGACGTCGGCGCGGACGGTGAACTCGCCGCCGGCCGGGGCGGATCCGGCCTGGTCGACCGTCATGCCGCTGATGACGGGCGGGGTGTTGTCGCCGGCGATGCTGCCCGCGTAGGCCTTCTTGACGGCGTAGTAGGACAGGCGCTTGAGGCCGGCGGGGAGCAGGTTGAACCAGACGCCGCCGAAGTCGTGCTCGGTGCCGTAGTGGAAGACGGTCGCGCCGAGGCCGACGCCCTGGTGTCCGACGACGCAGTTCCAGGCCTTGGTGTAGCCCTCGGCCTTCTGGACGTCGGTGGGCTCGTCGGGCACGCCGTTGGCGTCCTTGGGCATCTCCCATTCGCCGGCCGGTCCGGTCTCCGTGATGATGTACGGCTTGGTGTAGCCGCCCTCCTGCCAGTCCTCGCGCACTCCGCAGATGTCTCCGTAGGAGTTCATCGAGTAGAGGTCGAGGTCGGGTGCGTTGCGCTTGTAGTAGGGCCAGGCTCCGGTCCAGGCGTCCGTGGAGGTCACCGGGTGGTCGGGGTCGATGGTGTGGATCTTCTTGGCGACGTCGTTGACGAAGGTCGTGTAGGCGTTGCGCTGGGCTTCGAGTTCGGTGCCGCTGTAGCAGTTCTGCAGGCCGAGGACGGACTCGTTGCCGACGTTCCACATGAGCGTGGCCGGGTGGGACTTGTAGGTGTCGACCCACTTGGCGAACTCGGTGAGCATGGTGTTCTTGTAGGCGGTGTCCGTCACGTAGTTGACGCAGCCGCCGGAGCCGGGGCCGCCGCCGGGCTGGAGCCAGAAGCCGTTGATCACGCGGATGCCCTGGGCGGCCGCGGTGTCGAGCAGCGGCTTGGTGCCGCCGTCGGTGCCCCAGGTGCGGATGGTGTTCACGCCCATGGACTTGACGTCGGGCATGTACCGGCCGGCGTCGGCGATGGCGGGGCCCCAGGTGACGCCCTTGACGGTGTAGGGCTGTCCGCCGACGGTCAGCTGCCAGTTGCCCTGGGTGCCGGTGACGCGGACGGCCCCGCCGGGGCCGGGGGGCGCCGAGGTGGAGCCGTAGACCTGGAACTCCCAGAGGGAGTAGCCGTATCCGGTGCCCCGGGTCACGCCCTGGAGGCGGACGTAGCGGCCGGTGCCGCTGACGGTGAGGTCGTCGGTGCCTCCGTCGCCGGCGGTCACGGACGAGACGGTGCGCCAGTCCGTGCCGTTGTCGGAGAGCTGGATGTCGTACGCCTTGCCGTAGGCGCCCTCCCAGTTCAGTACGACACGGCTGATGTCGGCGACGGCGCCCAGGTCGACCTGGAGCCACTGGCCGTCGGTCCACTGGCTGGCCCAGCGGGTTCCGGTCAGGTCGCCGTCGACGGCGGCGGACGCGGAGTAGGCGGCGCCCTCGCTGGAGGAGGCGGTGGCGGTCTTCCCCTGGGAGAGCAGGGTGGGCGCGGCGGTGGCCGGTGCGGCCGTCAGCACGGTGGCGGACGTGGCGAGCAGCGCGCCGAGGGAGACGAGGGATGCGGTGGTACGGGCGCGGGCGCGCCGTCGTTGCGTCGGGGCGGTGATCCTGGTCATGGAGGCTCCTGGACGGACAACGGTGGGGGTGGGACACCCCCGGTGAGGGGATCGCCTTCCGGGCGGCGCAGCGGGGACGGTGGTGCCGCCCGGAAGGGGTGTGGGGGTCGGGGCGCGCCGTACGGGGCGCCCCGACGGGGCCGTCAGGGGAAGTTGACGACGGTGGAGGGGACGGTCTCGGTGCCCTGGGTGGGTGCGCCGATGTCGTTGATGACGTGGTCGAAGTGGCCGTTGCCGCCGAGGGAGACGGTCAGGAGGCTGTGGAACTTCACGCCGGGCTTGACGGGTGCCTTGAAGCCGTGGTCCTGGCGGATGGTCGGGTCCACGTTGTAGTAGCAGTAGCTGCCCAGGCCCCAGCCCTCGTGGGTGTTGACGGAGTCGTCGACGCGGTAGGCGGCGTACCCCTTGGTCGTGCCGTTCTGGATGGCGGCCTGGTTGGGGGCGTCGTAGGCCTTCTCGTTCTGGAAGAAGATGGTGCGGCCGCGCTCGCCGTACCACTCGACGTCGTACTTGTTGAAGTGCTCGACGAAGAGGCCGGTGGCGAGGACGTCGTCGCCGTTGACGCGGACGCCGTAGTCGGACCGGTTGGTCTCCCAGCCGACGCCCTCGCCGTGGTCGGCGCGCCAGACCCAGGTGTGGTCGACGATCGTGTCGTCGTTGTTGACGATGATGCCGGTGGTCGCCTTGCCCGCGCCGGCTCCGCCGACGCGGATGTATACGTCCTGCACGGTGGTGGGGTTGCCGGCGTGGTCGGCGGAGGCGTTGTTCGGGCCGATCTCCAGCAGGCTCGGGGAGTTGACCGGTCCGGCGTCGACGAGGAAGCCGGCGAGGCGGACGCCGTCGACGTCGGCGACCTTCATCGCGGTGACGCCGTTGTCGGGGATGATCGTGGCGAGGCCCAGGCCGAGGACGATGGTGTTCGCCCGGTTCACGTTGATCGTCTGGTCGACGTGGTAGACGCCGGGGGTGAAGAGCAGGTGCAGCCCCTGCGCGAGCGCCTGGTTGATGGTGGCGGCGGTGGCGCCGGGCTTCACCACGTAGAACTGGCTCAGCGGGACGGACTCGCCCTGCGGGGTGCCGGCGGCCCAGCTGGTGCCGCGCGCGTTGGTCCGCTTGGCGGGCGCGAAGACCTTGTACTCGCTGCCGTCGAGGTAGAGGTAGGGCTTCTCGCGGGAGATCGGCGTGGTGTCGAGCGTGGTGTAGCGGGGCTCGGGGAACGAGGTGGCGGGTGCGCCCTCGACGCCGGAGAAGACCTGGTTCCACACGCTGTTGGACCAGCCGCCGATCGAGCTGTCCCGGGTGTACCACTGCTGCTGCGAGTAGTTGCCGATCTGGCCGTCGACCTTGGAGTCGGCGATGTAGCCGCCGCTGGCCCAGCCGTAGCCGGTGGGGGCGAGGTTGAGGCCGCCCTTGACGTGCATGCGGCGGAAGGAGGAGGCCTGGGAGACGGCCCAGCGGTTGGTGCCGTTGACCGGGTTGAGGGTCAGGCCTTCGGCGCCGCGCCAGAAGTTCTGGGTGGCGTTGCCGTTGAACCAGCCCGCGTCGACGGTCACGTCGCCGTTGATGGTGGTGTCTCCGGGGCGCAGGCCGAGGCCGGCGATCTGGGTGTAGAAGCCCAGCTGCGCGTTGAGGCCGTTGTACGTGCCGGGCTTGAGGAGGAAGGCGTGGCGGCCGGCGCCGAACTGGGCCGACTCCTGCTCCTGGAAGACCTGGTCCAGCTTGGCCTGGATGTTCGGGGTGGACGGGTCGAGGACGTGCACGTTGGGACCGAGGTCGCCGCCGCCCGGGAGGGTCGGGCCGCCGCCGTCGGTGGAGCCGTACACCTGGAACTCCCAGAGGGAGTAGCCGTATCCGGTGCCGCGGGTGAGTCCGTTCATGCGGACGTAGCGGCCGGTGCCGGAGAGGGTGACGTCGTCGGTGCCGCCGTCGCCGCCCGTGACGGTCGTGACGGTCCGCCAGTCCGTGCCGTTCTCGGAGGCCTGGATCTGGTAGCTCTTGCCGTAGGCCCCCTCCCAGGTCAGGAGGGCGCGGCTGAGGGTTGCGCTCTGGCCGAGGTCCACCTGGACCCACTGGGCGTCGGACCACTGGCTGGCCCAGCGGGTTCCGGTCAGGTTGCCGTCGACGGCGGCCGAGGCGGCGTAGGCGGCCCCTTCCGTGGACGAGGCGGTGGCCGTCTTGCCCTGCGAGAGCAGGGTGGGGGCGGCGTGCGCGGTCGCGGCGGGCAGGACGGCGAGCAGGCCGCCGGCGAGCGAGGCGACGAGTGCGCCGACGGTGGCCCGTCGGACGGCTGAAGCGGGGCGCCGGAAGGCCGGCGGGGACCCGACGGAAGACATGGGGGCTCCTCGGTGTACATGGCGGAAACATGGGAGAGCGCTCTCCGAAACCTTGCCCGGCCCGCGCATTGACGGTCAAGGCGTACGACAGGGCTTTTCTTTTGGCTTTCATTAAGTGACGACCTGGTTCGCCGCCGTCCGGACGAAGCCGTCCCGCCACCGGACACCGAGCCCCGATATGGTGCACAAGTGGGGAATCGACGGGGTGCGCAGGCGGGGAACCGGGGACCGACTCTGGAGGACGTCGCACGGGAGGCGGGGGTGTCGCGGGCGACGGTGTCCCGGGTCGTCAACGGCGTGCGCAACGTCGCTCCCGACATCCAGCGGTCCGTACGCGACGTGATCGCCCGCACCGGCTACACGCCCAACCAGGCCGCCCGCTCCCTGGTGACGCGCCGCACCGGGACCGTCGCCCTGGTGCTCTCCGCGACGGGGAAGGCCTTCGCCGCCCGGGTGTTCTCCGACCCCTTCTTCGGGCGGGTGGTGGACGGCATCCTCCCCGTACTGCGCGAGCGCGCGATCCAACCGGTCATGCTGGTCGCGGAGTCGGAGCCGGCCAGAGCCCAACTGGTCGAGTACCTGCGGCGCGGCGGGGCCGACGGCGCACTGGTGGTCTCGCTCGACGAGGACGACCCGCTTCCCGCGATGCTGGTGGCGGCCGGCGTCCCCACGGTGCTCTTCGGCCGCCCCCGCGACTCCCTGCGGTGCGGCTTCGTCGACCTCGACAACGCCGCGGGCGCCCGGCTGGCCGCCGAGCACCTGTGGGCCACCGGCCGGCGGCGCCCCGCCACCATCGCCGCACCGGTCACCGCCCCCGCCGCGCGCGAACGCCTCGACGGCTTCCGGGAGGCGCTCGCGGCCCGCGGCCTGACGTCGGTGCCGGTGGTACGGGGACGGTTCACGGTGGAGAGCGGCAGCCTCGCCATGGCGCGGCTCCTGAAGGACCACCCGGAGATCGACGCGGTGTTCGCCGCGAACGACCTGATGGCTCAGGGCGCCTGCCGGTACCTGGGCGAGCAGGGCGTGGCCGTCCCCGGCTCCGTGGCCGTGGTGGGCTTCGACGACTCGGTGGCCGCGCGGACGGCCCGGCCACCGCTGACCACCGTGCGGCAGCCGGTGGAGCGCATGGCGGCGGCCATGGCCGGGCTCCTGATCGAGGAGCTCGACGGTGGCCGGGCCGACCGGGCCGCGGCCCGGAATCCGGCCGAACCCGCCTCGAAGGTGTTCGAGCCGGTGCTCGTCGTCCGCGAGTCCGCCTGACCCCGCCGCACCCGCACGTCAGGTGTCCAGGGCGTCCAGTGCGGCGAGCTGTCGCGTGAGGTACTCGGCGGACCAGGTGTCGCGCTGGGACGCAAGCTCCCCTTCGTAGGCGCGGGGTACGACCTCCACGCGCATGATGAGGGTGAGGTAGACCCGGTAGAGGGCCAGCCGTATACGGGCGCCGGTGTCGATGGTCAGGCCGGGAGCGAGGGAGCGGTAGCCGGCCATGAGGTCGGGGTCGTCCTCGGCCGAGCCGAGCGGGTCGAGTCCGACGAGCTCGGCCAGGGGGTCGCCGAAGAAGGCGCGTTCGCCGTCGATGAGGCCGCTCAGCCTCCACTCGCCGTGCCCGGTCCGGTCAAGGACGAGGTTGCCCTCCCAGGCGTCGAAGTGGACGAGCGCGGGGCGACGGACCTCGGCGAGCCGGTGGCCGAAGCGTCCGGGCAGGTCGGCGAAGAGCGCGGCCGGGACGGGCAGGGTGACCTCGAACCGGATCGCGTCGGCGAGGACGGCGTGCAGCATGGCGGTGAACGCGGACGGCCAGTCGGGTCCGGAGAGGCCGAGGGCCGGTCGCGGGTAGCCGTAGGCCGGTCCGGTGACGGTGGCGATCCGGGCCACGGACTCCCCCAACCGGTGGCGCAGCGCGGCGCGGTCGGCCGGGGTGAGCCGGTCGCGGGCGTCGTCCCAGGTGGTGCCGTCGACGTAGGTGAGGAGCAGCCATTCGGCGGGGGTCCCGGGGCCGGCGGGCTCGTAGTGGAGGACGGTGGGCACGTGGGCGCCCGCCCGGGCGGCGAGGCGGTGGAAGAGTGCCTCGGTGTCGAGGAGGCCCTGCTCGTGGGTGAGGGCGAGGGCGCTCCCCCGGGGAGCCGTCTTGAGCACCAGCCGCCGCCCGTCGGCGAGTTCGAGCAGACGGGCGGAGTTGTAGAAGCCCCCGCTGAGGACGGTGTCCCGGACGACCGTCACCGGGCCGAGCACGCGGCGCAGCCGCTCGGCGGCGAACTCGGCGCTGTCGGCGGCGCTTTCGGCCACGCTTTCGGCGTCGCTTTCGGCGTCGTTTTCAGGCCCCGGTGGAAGGGACGGAACGGCGGTGTCGGCCATGGGACGCTCCTGGACGGGAAGCCTCGGGCGGGGACGGTGGGGCGACGGCGGTGTTCTCCGGAAGGCCGCCACGGCGGGGCGAGCAGCCGCGGTGCCGGGGCGGCCCTCCGGAGTCTACGAGGGCGCGCGGGCCGCCCGCTCAGCCCGCGGTCGTCTCCCGGTGCGCCCGGATGATCTCCGCGTACCGCCGCCCGCTGGTCTTCACGGTCCGCTTCTGGGTCGCGTAGTCGACGTGGACGAGGCCGAAGCGCTTGTCGTAGCCGTAGGCCCACTCGAAGTTGTCGAGCAGGGACCAGGCGTAGTACCCGGCGAGCGGGGCGCCCTTGCGCAGGGCGCGGGCGCAGGCGGCCAGGTGCTGCTCCAGGTAGCGGGTGCGGTCCGGGTCGTGGACCTCGCCGTCGGGGCCGACGGTGTCGGGGAAGGCCGATCCGTTCTCGGTGACGTACAGCTTGCGTATCCCGTAGTCCTCGGTGAGGCGCAGCAGGAGGGCCTCCAGGCCACCGGCGTCGATCTGCCAGTCCATGCCGGTGCGGGGTACGCCGGGGAGGCTCACCTCGCGGGCGTGCGGGACGGGTCCTGCCGGGTCGTCGGCGACGGTGACCGGGAAGTAGTAGTTGAGGCCGTGCCAGTCGAGCGGGGCGGCGATGGTCTCCAGGTCGCCGGCCCGCTCGGGGAGGTCGACGCCGTACAGCTCGCGCATGTCGGCGGGGAAGCCGCGGCCGTACACCGGGTCGAGCCACCAGCGGTTGGTGTGACCGTCCATGCGGGCGGCGGCGGCGACGTCCTCGGGCCGGGTGGAGGCGGGGGCGACGGTGGAGTGGTTGGTGACGAGGCCGACCTGGGCGCCGGGGGCGGCGGCGCGGATGGCCTGGGTGACGAGGCCGTGGCCGAGGAGCAGGTGGTACGAGGCCCGCACGGCGGCCGTCAGGTCGGTGTATCCGGGGGCCATGCGCCCCTCCAGGTGGCCGATCCAGCCGGAGCAGAGGGGTTCGTTGAGGGTGGTCCACTGGGTGACGCGGTCGCCCAGGCGCTCGGCGACGACGGAGGCGTACGCGGCGAGGTGTTCGGCGGTGGCCCGCTCGGTCCAGCCGCCTCGGCTGTCCTGCACCCGGTCCTGGAGGGCCTGGGGCAGGTCCCAGTGGTAGAGGGTGACGGAGGGCGCGATGCCGGCGTCGAGGAGGGCGTCGACGAGCCGGTCGTAGAAGTCGATTCCGGCGGCGTTGACGGGTCCGTCGCCGCCGGGGACGACCCGGGGCCAGGCGATCGAGAGGCGGTAGGCGTCGGTGCCCAGGCCCTTCATCAGGGCGACGTCCTCGGGCCAGCGGTGGTAGTGGTCGCACGCGGTGTCGCCGTGGTCGCCGTTGTCGATCGCGCCGGGGGTGCGGGAGAAGGTGTCCCAGATGGAGGGGGCCCGGCCGCCCTCGGCGACGGCGCCCTCGATCTGGTAGGCGGAGGTCGCCGTGCCCCAGGCGAAGGACGCGGGGAAGGCATCCAGGTCGAGCGCGGTGCGGGAGTCGGTGGATTCGGACACGGAGAACCTCTTCGTGATCGGCGTGGAGAAGGTGGAGAAGGACGTCACTTGACCGCACCCGCGGTGAGGCCGGCGACGAGGTAGCGCTGGAGGAGGAGGAAGCCGACGACGACGGGGACGCTCACCACGAGGGAGGCGGCCATCACCTGGTTCCAGTACACGTCGTTCTGGGTCGCGTAGCCCTGGAGGCCGACGGCGAGGGTGCGGGTGGTGTCGTTGGTCATGACGGAGGCGAAGAGGACCTCGCCCCAGGCGGTCATGAAGGCGTAGACGGCGACGGCGATGATGCCGGGGGACGCCGCCGGGACGATCACCCGGAACAGGGCCCTGATCGGCCCGCAGCCGTCGACCTTGGCGGCCTCGTCGAGTTCGCGCGGGATCGAGTCGAAGTAGCCGGTCAGCATCCAGATGGAGAACGGCAGCGAGAAGGTCAGGTAGGTGAGGATCAGCCCTTCGCGCGAGCCGAAGAGCGCGATGCCGGTGGCGTTGCCGATGTTGACGTAGATGAGGAAGAGCGGCAGCAGGAAGAGGATGCCGGGGAACATCTGCGTCGACAGCACCGTCACGGTGAAGACCCGCTTGCCGCGGAACTCGTAGCGACTCACCCCGTAGGCGGCGAAGATCGCGACGACCACCGAGAAGACCGTGGCGGCGCCCGCGACGACGAGGGAGTTCACGAAGTAGTCGGCGAGGGGGACGGTCTCCCAGATGTCGAAGTACGGGCGGATCGTGAGCCCCGAGGGGATCCACTGGAACTTCCCCGAGACGTCCTCCAGCGGCTTCAGCGAGCTGGAGACCATCACGAACACCGGCAGCAGCACGAAGGTCGTGAGGAGCGTGAGGAAGATCCGCCGGGTCCACAGGAACGAGCGGGGAGCCGCCATCGGGGAGCGCGGGACGGTGCGCCCGCGTACGTGCTCAGACATCGGAGGTCTTCCTTCCGCGGGTGGTGAGCAGGAGGTAGACGCCCGTGACGACGAGGAGGAAGAGCAGCAGCAGCACCGACATGGCCGAGCCTGTGCCGAAGTTCCAGGTCTGGAAGGACGACTGGTAGATGTGCAGCGAGACGAGGTCCGCCGCCTCGGGGGCCGCCTTGCCGAAGAGCACGAACGGCGTGTTGAAGTCGTTGAACGTCCACAGGAACAGCACCAGAACGAGGACCTGGTTGACCGATCGCAGTGACGGCAGGGTGATGTGCCGGATCTGCTTGATGACGCCGGCGCCGTCGAGGGCGGCCGCCTCGTACATGTCCCGCGGGATGTTCTGCAGTCCCGCCATGACGGTGAGGAAGGCGAACGGCCAGCCCTTCCACACGGAGACGACGAGCAGGGCCCAGAAGCTGTTGTCGCCGATGAGCCAGAAGGCGGGGCTGTCGCCGATGCCGAGCTGGTCGTGGAGGACGTGGTTGATCAGGCCGTTGTCCCGCTGGAACATGAACGCCCAGGTGATGACGGCGGCGTAGACGGGCAGGGCGTAGGGGACGAGGAACAGGGTCCGGAGGATGCCGCGGCCCCGGAAGTTCTCCTGGAGGAAGATCGCGGCGGCCGTCCCGAGGAACCAGCACAGCGCCACGGACAGGACGGTGAACAGGCAGGTCGTCAGGAAGGACTTCAGGAGAGCCTGGCCGACGGGGGCGTCGAAGTCGATCGCGACGGTGTAGTTGTCCAGCCCCGACCAGGGCGCCTCGGACCAGTTGCGGATGTAGAACTGGGTGAGCTCCTTGAAGCTCATGCCGATGCCCATGAGCATCGGGACGAGGTGGACGAGGAGTTCGAGGAGCAGGGCGGGCAGGAGCAGCAGGTACGGCAGTGCGATGCGGCGACGCCCGGAGCGGCGTGGTGCGGGTGCCTCTCCGGGTGCGGCCTTGCGCACCGCCGGCTCGCTCGGGCGAGCGAGGGCGGTTCTGGTCATGGAGGGGCTGCCTACTTCTTGGGCATCTGCTGCTGGGCCTTGTCGAGCTTGGCCCGCACGGACTCGGTGGTGACGGGCCGCCCGGCGGCGGCGTCGGCGAACAGCTCCTTGACGGCCGTGCCGACCACGGTCTCGAACTGGGACTCCTCGGGGACCTGCGGGAGCGCGGCGGCGCTGGAGGCGAGGGTCTCGCGGATGACGTCGAGCGACGGGTCGGCGAACGAGGGGTCCTTCTGGGCGCCCTTGACCGGCGGCACGGAGCCGTAGGTCTTGTTGAGGATGACCTGCTCCTCGTCGCTGGTCATGAACTTCACGAACTTCAGGGCGCCGTCGAGGTTCTTGGTGTTCTTGAAGACGGCCATGTTGATGCCGGCGACCATCGAGTTGGTCTGCCGGCCCGCGCCGGGCTTGCCGGAGGGCACCGGGGCCGGGACGACGCCCCACTCCTCGGGGGTCATGCCCTGGGAGGCGAAGGTCTGCGAGGGGGTCTGCCAGAGGACCATGCCGGTCTTGTTCTTGGCGAAGTCGCTCAGGGACTGGTTCTGCGCGTACTCGGCGTTGCCGGGGGCGACGATCTTCTGCGTGGCCATCAGGTCGACGTACTGCTTGACCGCCGCGACGGCACCGTCGGAGGTGAAGTCGGCCTTGCCGTCGGCGGTGAAGAAGTCGGCTCCGTGCTGCTTGCCGAGGGCGAAGACCTGGTGGATGTTGTTGGAGAGGTTGGAGCCCTCGACGCCGAGGCCCCACTTCCCGCCCTTGCTCAGCTTCTTGCCGGCGGCGATCACCTCGTCCCAGGTGGTCGGCGGCTTGGCGATGCCGGCGTCCTTGAACATCTGCTTGTTGTAGTAGAGGGCGTAGGCCATGGAGTAGAGCGGGACGGCGGCCGGGTCCTTGCCGGGGGTGCCGGTGGAGCCGAGCGCGGAGTCGACGAAGCGGTCCTTGCCGCCGATGGAGTCGAAGTTCTTCGCGTCGAAGGGGAGCAGCGCGCCGGTGGACTGGAGGGAGGCGCTCCAGGTGTTGCCGATGTTGAGCACGTCGGGACCCTGGCCGGAGGTGGCCGCGGTGAGGATCCGGTTGAGGAGGTCGGACCAGGGGATCACCTCCAGCTTGACCTTGATCCCGGTCTCCTGCTCGAACCGGTCGAGTTCGGGCTGCAGGACCTTCTTGTCGACCTCGAGGCTGGAGCCCTGGTTGGAGGCCCAGTAGGTGAGGGTCTTCGGCGTCGCCTCGCCGCTCTCCCCGCCGCCGCAGGCGGTGGCGGTGAAGGCGAGGGAGAGGGTGACGGCACCGGTGACTGCGGCTCTGATTCTGCGCATGGCTCCTGGGCCCTTTCGGGGGATGGCGGGGATGCCGACGGAGGACAGCGCCTGACCGCTCTCCGTGACATCGGCTTAATTTAGGATGTGAGTTAAACCTCGCGGGAAGGTCGCGTCAAGGCCTGTACTGCGGGTATGTTGCAACGAACGACTTCAGAGACGGGGACCGAAGTGCACGCGAGAAGTGGCCGCACGGTGCGTGACCTGCGGCGTGAGAACCGCACCGCCGTTCTGCGCAGGCTGTACTTCGACGGGCCGAAAAGCCGCCTCGCGCTGGGCCCCGCGACCGGCCTCAGCTCAGGCTCGGTCAGCAACGTCGTCGCCGAGCTCCTCGCGGAGGGCCTGGTCGAGGAGGCCGGCAGCGTCGACTCGGCCGGCGGACGCCCCCGCACGCTCCTGCGCGTCACGCCGGACAGCGGCTTCATGATCGGCGTCGACATCGGCGAGACCCGCATCAGGATCGAGCTGTTCGACCTCACCCTCACCGAACTCGCCCGCGCGGAGCGGGCGCTGGCCAGCTCCGGGCCCCGCACCGAGCGCTACGACGTGGACCTCGTCGTCGCCCACCTGCGCGAGGGCATCGCCGAGGTGCTGCGGTCCGCGGACGTCCCCGTCGAGCGCCTGCTGGGCATCGGCGTCGGGGTCCCCGGGATCGTGGACCACGGCGAGGACGGCGCCGTCGTCCACGGCCAGACCATCGGCTGGGACACCGTCCCCCTGGAACGGCTCCTGCGCCGGGCCGTCGACCTGCCCGAGACCGTGCCGTACTGGATCGACAACGGCGCCAAGACCCTCGGCCAGGCCGAGATGTGGTTCGGCGCCGGTCGCGGCGCCCGCAGCGCCGTCGTCGTCCTCTTCGGCTCCGGCGTCGGCGCCTGCTCCGTCGCCGACCCCATGGAACCGGGCCGCGCCCTCGAATGGGGACATCTGACGGTACGGGTACGAGGGCGGCGCTGCCGCTGCGGCTCCCACGGCTGCCTGGAGGCGTACGCCGGCGCCGAGGCCCTGCTCGAACGGTGGCGCGAGGCCGGCGGGCGGCCCCCGGCCGGGGCGGACGAGGAGACCGCGCTCACCGCGATGCTCGCCGCCGCCCACCCCGAGGATCCGGACACGGCCCCCGACGCCACGGCGCTCGCCGTCCTGGACGAGACCGCCGAGTACCTCGGCGCGGGCTTCGCCGACCTCATCAACCTCTTCCAGCCCGAGCGCATCCTCGTGGGCGGCTGGGCCGGCCTCCAGCTCGGCACCCGCTTCCTCGACACCGTCACCCGGTACGCCGGCGCGTACGCGCTCCGCTACCCGGCGAGCCGGACGAGCATCGGCCTGGGCACCCTCGGCCCCCAGGCCGTCACCGTCGGCGCGGCCCTCCTGCCCCTGGCCGACTTCTTCGCCCGGGGCGGCCGCAGTCCCGAGACGGAGCCCACCGTCCCCGCACCCGCCTGGCAGGCCGCTCTCCAGGACCGCGTCTGACGCGGCGGCCCGGCGCCCGACCCCCGCGACTCCCTCGGCATCACGCTCCGTGTCCGCCGTTCGCTCGCACGGGTGGTTCCTCCCCGGCGGTGGCGGTGACCGGGTCGAAGATCGTCGTACGCTCCCCGTAACCATTCGCAGGAACAAGGGAGTTGTGGTGTCCACAGCAGTGGTGGTCGGCGCCGGGCCGGGGATCGGGAAGGCCGTGGCCGCGCGGTTCGCCCGGGAGGGGTACTCCGTCGCCGTGATCGCGCGGACGAAGGAGACCGTCGCACGGGTCGCCGAGGAGATCGGGCGGGACGGCGGCAGGGTGCTGGCCCTGACCGCCGACAGCACGGACGAGGAGGGCCTGCGGGCCGCCCTCGACACGGTCGGCGAGGAGCTCGGACCGGTCGAGGCGGCCGTCTACAACGCCGCGCTCATCCGCCGCGACTCCCCCGGGGAGCTCGGCGCGCGGGGGCAGTTGGACGCCTGGGCCGTGAACGTGGTGGGCGCGCTCACCACGGCGAGCCACGTGGCCCCGGGCATGGCCGAGCGGGGGCGCGGAACGATCCTGGTCACGGGCGGAATGCCGCGCATCACGCCGGAGTACGTCAGCCTGGGCCTCGGAAAATTCGGTGTCCGGACCCTGGTCGACCTGCTCGACGCGCAGTACGGTCCGGCCGGGGTGCATGTGGCCTCGGTGACCGTCCCGGGGGCGGTGGCGCCGGGGACCGCGTACGACCCGGACGACATCGCCGAGCACTACTGGCGCCTCCACAACCAGCCCCGCGACGGCTGGGAGCGCGAGGTCGTGCACGGGGGCGTACCGGCGGCGCACTAGGGCCCGAACGCGCCACCGGGCGGCGCCGTCAAGGCGGCCTTTCCGGACTCCGCGCCCAAGGACCGCCCGGGATCACGCCTTGAGCGCGCCGGGCGCGCACCGGGACAGGAAAGCAAGAGCCCCTTCGGTCACGCACCGACGGGGCTTCAGCCATGTCCGGGGCGAGCGGACATTCGTGAATGTTCCATGAACTACACAGTGCGACAGGGGCCGCGCCCCCTTCCCGTGGATATACACGAACAAGGAATCCTTGTTCGAACGGCGCTGACGCAAATCCAACTGCCGGGCGGCCGAGCCCATGGAGCAGGATGAGGAGCATCTGTGCACAGAACCGGTAACGGTTCTCGGGAAAGGAGAAAAAACATGCCCCGCGAGCCACAGGGCAACTGCATATCTCTTTCGGCGGCCCCGGGACGATTCACATGAGCGCTGTCCTGCTCGACCCGCCCGGCCCGGTCCGAACCCTGCGCACGGGGGAATCCGATCTGCACCGCGGATTCCATGCCTGGGGGGATCTCGTCACGGACACCTGCGGTCCGCTGCGCGTCTACCGGACCGAGCCCGGTCACTTCGAAGGGGCCATCGCCACGGGCACCTTCGGCACCGTCCAGCTGGCCGAGGTCCAGGCCGGCCCGCACGCCGTCGAGCGCACCGCGCTGCTCGCCACCAGGGCGGCGGCCGCTCCCCTCTACCTCGCGTGCGTCCTCGAGGGAGAGGTCCGCGTCCAGCAGGGCGACCTCTCGGCCGTCGCCCGCGCGGGCAACCTCTTCTGCTACGACAGCTCCCTCCCCTTCAAGCTCTGGATGCGGCAGCCGATCCACATGGTCACCGTGAAGTTCGGCCACCACCTGGTCGACCTCAGGGCCGGGGTCGAGCACCCGCTCCGGGCGGCCACCTGGTCCGGCTCCGAGGGGGCCAGCGTGCTCCTCGCCGACCTGCTCCGCAGCGCCGCGCGGAACATGTCCCGGCTGGACCCGGCCATCGCGGACCACCTGGGCAGCAGCGTCGCCAGCCTGGTCGGAGCCGTCTGCTCGGAGAAGCTCGGCGAGGCGGTGAGCGACCCCGTCCAGGCCCGCCGCGCCCTGCTGCACCGGATCAAGACCTTCGCCCGCGCCCGCCTCGGCTGCTCCGAGCTGAGCCCCCGGCTGCTGGCCAGGACGCACAAGATCTCCCTGCGCTACCTCCAGCTGCTGTTCCAGGACGAGGACAGCAGTCCCGCCCTGTGGATCCGCAACGAGCGGCTGCGCCGCTGCCGTGACGACCTCTCCGATCCGCGCACCGCCCATCTGACGGTGGCGAACATCGCGGAGCGCTGGGGCCTCGACAGCGCGTCGCACTTCAGCAAGCTGTTCCGCGAGCGATACGGGGTGGCCCCCCGCGAGTGGCGCCGCCAGTCCTCGCGCGGACTCCCGTAGCCCGGCGGCCGGCCCGGCCCTCCCGGTCGTCCCGGCCGGCCCTCCCGCCCCTTCCGCACCTCCACCCACACCCCCTCCCCCACTTCCCCCACCCTCCCCTTCCCCCTCTCTCCTCCCTGCTCCCCGTACCGGTGCGCGCGTCCAACCGGCGTGCGCAAACCCGTTATGCCGCATGCGTGTTCGCGCCAGCGGCGCGGGCGGGAAGCAAGGAGACTGGAGCCCGATTTCACAGGTTTTGCGGTTCGGTTCTCCCGATGTTCCGGCACCCGTCTTCCGCATTTCTTTCCGCGCCTGTTCCGATCGGTTTTCCCTCAGCAAAAGAACGGACATCATCCGCGCCATTGAACGGGGTTCGCTCGAATGTTGTTTCCTGCGAGAATCGGCATCATCGGAGGCGGCGCCTCCGCCGTATGCCTGCTCGACACTTTGAGCCAGCGCGAAGAAATTCCCGAGTCGGTCACGGTGTTCGACCCCTCCCCACACCTGTGGCGGGGCCGCGCCTATCAACCCGACGCGGCGACCCTGCGGGTGAACGCCCCACCCGAGGACATGACCGTCCGGGCCGGCGACCCGGAGCACTTCACCCGGTGGCTGGAAGCGCGGGCCGTGGTCCTCGGCACGCGTACCGACCACGTCGACGCCCGGTCGGGCATCGCCTTCCCTCCCCGGGCCCTGTACGGCGACTACCTGGAGCAGTGCGCCCGCAGCGCGCTGAACCGGCTCGCGGCCCGCGGCAGCCGCATCCGGCTGGTCCGGTCCGCCGTGGTCGACGTGGCGCGCGAGGACGGCTCCCTCGTCGCGTACACCGCCGACCGCACCCCGCACGCCCTCGACCACGCCGTGCTCTGCGTGGGCACCGGGGAACCGGCCGACCCGCACGGGCTGACCGGCACGCCGGGGTTCATCGCGGATCCCTACCCGGTCGTGCGCCGGCTCGCCGGCATCGGCGAGCGGGACCGGGTCGTCGTGGTCGGCAGCGGGCTCACCGCCGTGGACGTGGTCCTGCAGCTGACCGCGGCCGGGCACACCGGCGAGATCGTCATGGCCTCCCGGCGCGGGGTGCTGCCGAGCGTCCGCCAGCGGCCGGTGGAGCGCGAGCTGCGCTACTTCACCGCGGCGCACTTCCGCGCCGTCGCCGCCCGGGGCGGACGGCTCACCATCGACGAGGTGGTCTCCCTGATGGGGGCCGAGCTGGCGGACGCCGGATCGGGGCTCGACTCCGTCTCGGAGGAGATCGCCTCCTGCGGAGTCGAGGACCCCGTCGCCCGGCTGCGCCGCCAGTACGACCTCGTGGACGGCGCCGACCCGGGCCTGCGGCTCCTCCAGCGCGCGGTCCCGGACACGGGCCCCGACGTCTGGCCGCTGCTGCCCGAGCACGAGCGGACCCGCCTGCTGCGGGACCACTACCGGACCGTCATGAGCCTGTGCTGCCCCATGCCGCCGGCCAGCGCGGCGACGCTGCTCGACCGGGCCGACCGGGGCCTGCTGCGGATCGTCCGCGGCGTGGAGCGCCTCACGGCCCGGCCGGACGGGGGCTTCCGGCTGGTCGGCGACTCCGGCGTCGAGGACGCCGATGTCGTCGTCAACGCCGTCAGCCCGGGCTCGGCCCGCGTCCCGCGCGGGGCGTCGGCGCTCGTCGACGCCCTCGTCCGCAGGGGGCTCGCCGTCCGGCACCCGCGGGGCGGCGTCCACGTCGCCCGGTCGACCAGCGGGCTGCTCGCCGACGGGGAGACGGACCGGCGGATCCACGTGCTCGGCGACCTCGCGTCCGGGTCGCTCTTCTTCACCTTCGGCGTGCCCTCGTTGGTGGACAGGGCCGTGGACATCGCCGACGCGGTGCACGCGGAGGCCGCCCGTACCCCCGTCGCGTCCGCGAACGGGGTCCGCGCCCTGTGACCCGGTCCGACACGCCCGAGCCCCCGCCCGTACGCGTACACGCCTCCCTGGCACCGACACGCGTACCCACCTCCCTCTCAGCCCTCTTATCCGGCCGGACACCGGCCGCCCCACACGACCGAGGAGCCCGCACATGACCGAGATCGCCACGCAGGAACGTGCCGACTACCTGGCCGACACCCACACCGGCCTGCCCATGCCGACGGAACCCGTCTTCGACTCCGTGGAGGACGACCGCAGGCACCGCAAGCAGCGCCTGACCGCCGCCCTGCGCCTGTTCGGCAAGTACGGGTACGGCGAAGGCGTTTCCGGACACATATCGGTACGAGATCCCGAGGGCGACGACCTGTTCTGGGTGAACCCGTTCGGCGTCCCCTTCAGCCGGGTGAAGGTCCGCGACCTGATCCTGGTGAACTCCGAGGGACGGGTGGTCCAGGGCCACCACCGGCTCAACCCCAGCGCCTTCGTGATCCACTCCGCCATCCACCGCGCCCACCCGGGCGCCGTCGCCGCCGCGCACGGGCACACCCCGTACTCGCGGGCGCTCGGCGCGCTCGGCCGGCTGCTCGAACCGCTCGACCAGGAGTCCGCGGCCTTCTACCAGGACCAGGTCCTCTACAGCGACTACGAGGGCCCGTCCATCAGCCTCGCGCAGGGCGAGGACATCGCCGCCCGGCTCGGCGACAAGCGGTCGATCCTGCTGCGCCACCACGGTCTGATCACCGTCGGCGGCTCGGTCGACGAGGCCGTGCACTGGTTCTTCACGTACGAGGCCGCCGCCCAGGTGCAGTTGCTCGCGGCCGCCGCCGGACAGGTGCAGCCGATGAGCCACGAGCAGGCCGTCGCGGCCCGCGACGGCTTCGGGGACCGGCACCTCGGCTGGTTCAGCTTCCAGCTGCTGTGGGACGAGATCGTCCACGAGCAGCCGGACCTGCTCGACGAGTGACCGGACACGGGCCGACGGGCCCGTGACACGGCACGAGAGGCCGCTCCCCTCACCGGGGAGCGGCCTCTCGCGAACCATCGTCACACCTCGGGATCGGTACGCGGGCCGGATCAGCGAGCCGACCGGCCGGCGGACTCGGCCGGACGGCCGTCCGCCTTCTCCGTACCGTCCGTACCGCCCCCGTCCGTCACGTGCTCGCCCGAGGAGGCACCGGCGGTGACTCCCCCGGCCGGGGCGCCCCGGCCGGCCCGCCGCCGGGCCGCCACCGCGGCGATCGGCACCGAGAAGGCGGAGACGGCGGCGATGAGGACGATGACCCAGGTGCCCTGGTGGTACCCGGTGAGCGCCTCGGCGTGCGAGGGGCTCTCCTCGCCGCCCATGCGGACGGTCACCACGGCGAGCACCACCGCGGCGCCGACCTGGTAGCCGGTCTGCAGGATGCCCGCGGCGAGGCCCTGCTCGGACTCGTCGACGCCCGAGGTGGCCCGGACGTTGGCCGCGGTGAAGGCGAAGGGGAAGCCGACGCCGATGAGCACCATGCTGGGCAGGATGACCAGCCAGTACGAGGAGCCCTCGCCGACCCGCAGGAAGAGCAGGAAGGCGACGGTGTAGGCGAACATGCCGCCGAAGATCGGCCAGCGCAGCCCCGTCCGGCCCAGCCACTTCCCCGCGCGGGGCGCGAAGGTGAGGATCATGAGGCCGATGGGCAGGAAGGCGAAGGCCATCTCCAGCGGGGACCAGCCCCGGTAGGTCTGGAGGTAGAGGCTGCCGATGAACTGGTAGCTCATGTAGGTGCCGAGGATCGCCGCGGCGATCAGGCTGGCGCCCACGAGGGACTTGTTGCGGAGCAGTCCGAGCCGGAGCAGCGGCTGGGGGCTGCGGGTCTCGATCACGACGAAGGCGGCGAGCAGCAGGGCCGCGGCGGCGAGGACGCCGAGCGTGACGCCGGAGAACCAGCCGCTCGTCGGGGCCTGCACGATGCCGTAGACGAGGAGCAGCATGGCGGCGGTGACGGTGACCGCGCCGGCGGCGTCGAAGTGCCGCTTGGAGCCGTCGTGTGCCGGGTCCTTGGGGACCAGGATCAGAGCGCCGATCAGGGCCGCGATGGCCACGGGCACGCCGAGCACGAAGGTCCAGCGCCAGCTGGCCTGGGTGAGGGCGCCGCCGACGACCACGCCGATCGAGTATCCGATGGCGCCGCAGGCGGTGTAGATGCCCAGGGCCCGGTTGCGCTGGGGCCCCTCGGGGAAGTTGCCGACGACGATCGAGAGGGCGGAGGGCGCGGTCAGTGCGGCGCCGATGCCCATCACGAGCCGGCCGACGATGACCAGGAAGCCGCTGTTCGCCAGGCCGCCGAGCAGGGAGCCGGCGGCGAGGACGGTGAGTCCGACGAGGAACACCCGTCGCCTGCCGAGCAGGTCGGACATCCGGCCGCCGAGGAGCAGGAAGCCGCCGAAGCCGAGGACGTAGGCGCTCACCACCCACTGTGCGGCGGACGTGCTCATGCCGAACTCGTCCTTGATCTGGGGGGTGGCGATGCCGACCATGATGTTGTCGAGCGCGTCGAGGGAGAACGCTCCGCACACCACCACGAGCATCAGCCATTCCCGCAGGCCCCACCGCACGCGGGCCTCGGGACCGCTCGTGCCGGGTAACGCGCCGTCCGTCGTGGCGTCGTCCGAGATGGTCATGAACTGGATCTCCTTGTCGGATGGGTCTGGGGAGGGGGACGCCGTGCCACCGTGGTCGCCCGACGAGGTGGGCGGGAGGACGGACCGACCGTAAAGTCGAGGGCAGGACTGAGTGACCGCCGATTTCCCCACTCGGGGGGCAGCGGACAACACCACTTCTGTACTAACCTCTACAGAAGAGGCTATCGACCGGCTGATCGGCCGTCAAGGAGGACATGTGGCCCGCACCGGACGCCCCCGCAGCTTCGACCGGGACGCCGCACTGCACACGGCGATGCTCGTCTTCTGGGAACGGGGGTACGCCACCACGTCGACGACCGACCTGAGCGCCGCGATGGGCATCAACCCGCCCAGCCTGTATGCCGCCTTCAAGAACAAGGAGCAGCTCTTCCGGGAGGCCATCGAGCTCTACGAGCGCACCGAGGCTGAGTCCTCGCGCCGGGCCATGGACGAGGCCCCGAACGTGCGCGAGGCGGTCGCGGCGCTCCTGCACGGGAGCGTCGACCGGTTCACCGCCGAGGACCGGCCGCGCGGCTGCATGATCGTGCACGCCGCCAGCAGCTGCACGACCGACCACGAGTCCGTCCGGGACTTCGCGCTGCGCTGCCGGGCCCGTACCAAGTCCACCCTCGCGGCCCGGCTGGACGCCGCCGTGGCGAGCGGGGAGCTCGCCGGCGACACGGACACGGACCGGATCGCCGCCTTCTACACCACCTTCCTCAACGGCCTCTCGCTGCAGGCGCGCGACGGCGCCGAGCGCGCCCAGCTGCACGAACTGGTGGACATGGCGATGACCGTGTGGAGCGCCCGGACCGGCCCGCTGGTCGCCGCGTAACGCCACGTGAAGACGGCCGGGCCGTGCCGTCCGGACGCCTCCCCCGCGGGGGAGGTTCCCGACGGCACGGCCCGGCCGCGCGCGCTTCCCGTCGTCAGCGGACCGTCTCCGTCACCCGGCCTCCGTGATCTTGTCCAGCCAGGCCCGCGTCGCGTCGGGCGACTTGACGGCCTCCCACATGTCGGCCGGGTGGTTGAAGTTGGCGACGAACGCGTCGGCGACCCGCTGATCGGCGGTGGCGGTCACGAAGATCCCGCCCACGTGCTCGACCGGCGGCGCGACGTTGAGGTTCGACCAGGCGACGACCGGTTCGGCGATCCGCCACAGCCGCTCGGCCACCCGCTCGGCGAACGCCTCGTCGAACGGCCCGCCGGCGACGATGAGTTCGGCGAGCTCGAAGGCGATGCGCGAGCCGAGGTTGGCGCCCTGCCCGGCCAGCGGGTCGTTGACGATCCAGGCGTCCCCGAGGGCCAGGGCGATCCGGCCCGAGTCGAGCGCGGCCCAGCTGCGGCGGACCACCGGGGTGAGACCGCCCTGGATCACATCTCCGGGGCGGCGGATCCCGAACTCCCGGTCGTTGATGCGCTCGCGCAGGTCCGGCGCGTACTCGGCGACGAGCGACAGCAGGGTCTTCTCGAAGCCGGCGGGGTCCTCCAGGTGGTCGTAGGAGGCGAGCTGCTCCAGCGCGCCGCCGGGCAGGCCCTCCACGACCATGCCGTGCACGGGACCGTCGGCGGTGAGGATGCGGGTGGAGAAGATCTCGCCCGCCTCGGAGACCTGGAAGTGGATGTGGCCCGGGTCGACGGGCGCGATGCCGTGGAAGAGGCCGGCCGTCAGGACGCGCTGGGGCGAGGTGTACGGCGAGCGCTCCGGATCGCGCGGGAAGAGGCCGGTGGTGGCGGCGCGCCCGGTGGCCACCACGACCAGGTCGTGGTCACGGGAGATGCGGTCGATCTCGGCCGCGTCCGGCCGCAGCACGACCACGCGGCCGCCCCGCTCCAGGTAGTCGGCGGTCAGCGTGGGCAGGTAGAGGCGCAGGTCGACGCCGCTCGCGGGGGCGTCGAGGCGGCCGAGGAACTCGATCCCCGGCTCCCCGCGCGCCACGAGGCGGACGCCGAGGGTGTCGTCGTCCCCGCCCTCCCAGTACGAGACGCCCAGCTCGCTCTCCCGTTCGCGGGTCTTCCCGAACCGGACGGGGAGGCTCAGCGGGCGCCCCGCCGCGAGCTCCTCGCTGCTGCGCTCGGCGTAGACCGTCGTGGTCACCCCGGCCTGCTGGAGCCGCAGGGCGAGGTGGAGGCCCGAGATGCCTGCTCCGACGATGGCGATGTCTGACATGGTGCTCCTTGCTCCTTCATGGGTCAGTCGGGTCGGGTCGGACCGGATCAGGCCTGGTCGGACCGGATCGGGCTTGGCCGGACCGGGTTGGACCGGACCGGGTCGGACCGGATCGGATCGGGCTGGTCGGACCGGGTCCGACCGTGGCGAACCGGGTCCGGCTCAGGCGAACTGCGGGAGGACGTGCTCGGAGAACAGTTCGAGGGAGCGGCGGGCCCGGTCGGCCGGCAGCCCCGGCGCGCGGCCGAAGAAAATGACCCGCTCGACGTCTCCCAGGGGCTTGATCCGGTCGCGCAGCCCCTCGGCGACGACGTCGGGCGGGCCCACCAGGAACAGTTCGCGCGGCAGGTCGTCCACGGAGGGCAGGCCCGGGTTGCCGAACCACTCCTGGAACTTGTTCAGTAGGTACCAGTAGTGCTCCCGGATCTCCTGCCAGCCCGCCTCGGCGTCCTCGCACACGTACACGCCCGGGGTGACGATGGCCGTGAGGGGGAAGGCCGCCGGGTCGTGCCCGTGCTCGGCGAGGGTGCGCCGGTACAGGTCGAGGATCTCCGGCGGGGTGCCGAGGTCGGGCAGGAAGCGCAGCCCGTGGCGGCCGGCCCGGCGCGCCGCGGCCTCGCTGCCGCCGCCGATCCACACCGGCGGCTGGCTCTCGGGCACCGGGGTGACGACGACGTCGTCCAGGGCGAAGTGCTTCCCGGCGTACGAGAAGGGCTCGCCGGTCCAGGCACGGCGGAGGATCTCCACCGTCTCCTCGGTACGGGCGCCCCGCTTGGCCCGGTCGAAGCCGAGCGCCTCGAACTCCTTCTCCCGGTAGCCGGGGGCCAGTCCGAGCTCCAGCCGGCCGCCGGAGAGCAGGTCGGTGACGGCCGCGTCCTCGGCGAGCCGCAGCGGGTGGGTGAGGCCGGCCAGGACCATGGCGGTGCCGAGCCGGACCCGGCTCGTACGGGCGGCGATGGCGGCGAGCGCCGGGAAGAGGGAGGGCAGGTAGCCCTCGTCGGTGAGGTGGTGCTCGGACAGCCAGACGGACTCGAACCCGAGGGTCTCGGCGTCGGTGGCGAGCGACAGCGTCTCCTCGTAGACGTCGGTCCAGGGCCGCCGCCATCCGGCCGGGTTGCGGAAGTCGAGCCAGATGCCGAATTTCATGGTTTCTCCTCGGAGTTCGGAGTGAATGCGGTCGGGGGTGCCGGGGGGCGGCGCGCGGTCAGGCCTCGGAGAGTGCGCGCAGGCTGCCGTTCACGAACACGAGCGGGGGCCGCCGGTGCCGGCCGCCGGTGGCCAGGACCTCCCCGATCAGGACCGTGTGGTCGCCGGTGTCGTGGCGGTCGTACAGGGCGCACTCGAGCCAGCCGGGTGCGTCGAGGACCAGCGCCCCGGTGCGCTCCCCGGGCGAGGCGGTGCAGGTGAGCAGGGCCCGGGCGCGGGTCTCCCGGTCGCCGTCCAGGGCCTCGGCCATGTCGATGCCGGCGACGTCGAGGATCGACACCGCCCAGACCTTGGTCGTGAGCAGCGTCGCGAGGACCTCGGAGTCGCGGGGGATGGCGAGGGACACGAGCGGTGGGTCGAGGGAGACGGAGGTGAAGGAGCGGACGGCCACCGCGTCGTGGCGGCGCCGGTCCCCCTCCTCCTCGTAGGTGGTGACGACGCAGATTCCGGTGGCGAAGGTGCGCATGGTCGCGGTCAGGTCCAGGGACATGGCAAGCCTCTCGGTGGGGCGGGTTCGGGTTCAGCCCGGGGTGCCGGGGTGCCGGGCGGTGAGGACCGAGCGGCGGAGCTTTCCGGTGGCGGTCCTGGGCAGTTCGTGCTCCGCCAGGGCCTCGGCGTGCACCGGGCCGGCCCCGAAGCGCCCCCGGACCCGTTCGCGCACCCGCTCCGCCGCCTCGTCCGGGGAGACCCCCGGCCGGGGCCGGAAGAACACCGCGAGCCCGGTGGAGCCCGTCCCGTCCGCGGCGAGCGGACGGGCGACGGTGAAGGACGGGAGCACGTACGGGAGTTCCTCGACGGCGTCCTCGATCTCGTGGCCGTGCCACCGGGCGCCGCCGATCTCGATGAGGCCGTCGGCCCGTCCCGTCACGGTGAGTTCGCCGTCCGCGACGAAGGCCAGGTCGTCGGTGACGAGCCAGCCGTCGTCCGAGAGCGGGGCCGGGCGCACCTCCCCACCGACGAGGTACGTGCTTGCGACCGGTGCTCCGGTGACCTGGAGCCGGCCCACGACCCCGGCCGGCACCACCCGGCCCGTCTCGTCCACGACCCGCACGGACACGCCGGGCTGCGGCGTCCCGACCGGCACGTGGCGCCGGAGCGGGCCGTCGGCGGGGCGGAAGACGGTGTCGACGACGCCGGAGGCCGTCTCCGGCATGCCCCACCCGGGGTGTACGGCGGTGGCCGGCAGGCCGTGCGGGGCGAGGGCCTCGACGAACCGCCGGACGACACGGTCCTTGACCGCCTCGCCGCCGTTCATGACGTACTGGAGCCGGCTCAGGTCCCAGGACCGGTCCGGCTCCTCGGCGAGCCGGTCGACGAGGAGCGCGAGGACGCGGTTGGGCGCCCAGGTGGTGTCGATCCGCTCGGCCTCGGCCAGGTCGAGCCAGCGCAGCGGGTCGGCGCGGACCCATCCTGCGTCGGCGTGCACCTGGTGGCAGCCGAGGTAGACGTCCCGTACGTGGAACATGACGATGCCGCTGACGTGGTCGAGGGGCATCCGGTTGAGGCTGCGGGTGTCCGGGCCGAGGCCCCGCGCGAGGGCGGTGCCGTGGGCCCGGGCGAGGACCTGGCGGTGGGTCAGCTGTACGGCCTTGGGCCGGCCGCCGCTGCCCGAGGTGAGGGTGAGCACCGCCGGGTCGTCCGGCCGCGCCCCGACGGGCTCGCCGGTTCCCGCGGAGGCGCCGCCCACGGCCCCGAGTCGGCGCAGCCCCGGAGGGTACGGGCCGGGCGGCTCGTCGCCGAGCAGCCACGCCTCCCCGACGGCGCCTGCCGCGTCGGCGAGCCCGTCGGCACCGGAGCCGTACGAGACGGGCAGCGGGACGAGTCCGCCGAGCACGCACGCCCAGAAGAAGGTGAGCAGGTCGGTGGTGCGGGCCGTGCGGAGGATCACCCGCGCGCCGGGCCGCGCGCCCGCGGCGGCGAGTTCCGCCGCCGCCCGCGCCGCGTCCTCGTACAGCTCGGCGTACGACCTGCGGACGGCCGTGCCCGTGCCGTCGATCACGACGACGCCGTGCGGGGTGCGCGCGGCGTGCCGCAGCGCCTCGCCGAGCGTGCCGACCGCCGGTTCCGGCAGCGGTCCGCCGCTCAGCTCCGCACGGTCCGCGAGGTCTTCGCGGTCCGCCGTGACCGTGGCGGCGGATGGTCCGCCGGCCTCCGCGCGCGGGTGCCCGCTCATGCCACGATGCCCAGACTGAAGGGGTTGGACGGGGTACCGCCGAGCAGGTGCGCGCCCGCCGACTGGAGGACCTGGTCCTGGGCGATGACGTGCTGGCGCATCGTCGTCAGGTCGCGCAGCGAGCGGTCGAGCGGCGAGGGCCGGTAGACGGCCGTCGTCGCCACCAGGTCGTAGAGCCGGGCGACGATCGCGCGGGCCACGCGGAAGGCGTTGACGCGCGCCAGGACGGTGTCGACCCGGTCGTCGCGGCCGATCTCGCCGCCCTTCTCCAGGATCTCGGCCTGCCTGCGGAGGCTGCCGTAGACGGCGTGCCGGGCGGCGCCGAGCTCCATCTCGGACTCGGCGATGGCCATCTGCACCCGGTAGGTGTCGGCCCACGGCGTGGCGGCGGCGCGGTCGGTGCGGCCGGCGGCCAGGTCCCGTACGTAGTCGAGGGCGGCCCTGGCGACGCCGAGCGGCACGCCCGGCATGTTGCGCAGGATCGCCTCCGCCGTGGAGTGCGGGCCCTCGACGCGCGGGGCGCCCAGGCTGAAGGAGTGCTCCTCCGGGACGAACAGGTCCTTCGCCTGGTAGTCGTTGCTGCCGCTGCCGGCGAGGCCGGTGGTGTACCAGGTGTCGAGGACCTCGAATTCGTCGCGGCGGGCCAGCATGATGCGCCAGTGCCGGGGCGAGCCGTCGGGTCCGGGCTCGGGCTGTCCGTCCTGGTGGACGAAGCAGCCGGCCACGACCCAGTCGGCGTGGGTGATGCCGCTGCCGAAGCCCCAGCGTCCGTTGACCCGGTAGCCGCCGGGGACCCGCTCGGCGCGGCCGAGGGGCAGGATCAGCCCGGCCGTGATGGCGTCGGGGTCGCTCAGCTCCTCCCGGGCGACGGACTCGGGCAGGAACTGGGCGTAGAGCGGGGTGTCCATGCCGATCATGGCGCACCAGGCGGCGGAGGCGTCGCCGCGGGCGAGGGTCTCCACCACCTCCGTCTGCTGGATGGAGTCGAGTCCCGGGCCGCCCTGTTCGGTGGGCACGCCCATGCGGAAGACGCCCGCGTCACGCAGCTTCTCCACGACCTCGTCGGGCAGTCTGCGGGCCCGCTCGATGTCGTCGGAGAGGCCCCGCAGCACCGGGACGAGGTCCTCGGCACGCCTGAGCAGTTCCTCCGGGGTGGTCGGCCGGGCGGAATCGGGACGCCGGGCGGCGACCTCCTGTGAAGTGACCATGTGCTGTAGTCCCCTGTCTCACTGGTGCCGGTCGTCTCCCGCGGTCAGCGGTAACGTCCCGGCGCGATGGCGTTGTTGGGGTCGAGTACGGCTTTGAGCCGACGGGTCAGGGCCAGGGCTCCGGGATCGACGGCGAGGGCGTCGCGCCGGTGGGCGTGGTCGACGTCCAGCCGGTACGGGGCGAAGCCGGCGTCGGCGAACGAGGTGTGGAGCAGGTCGAGGGCGCGGTGGGCCCGCTCGGCCGCGTCCCCCTCGCGGGAGAACTTCATCGCGACCACGCAGTCGATGAGGTCGGGGCCGAGGAGGTGCAGCGTCGCGGAGAGGCGGGTGCCGGTGGCGGCGGCCGCCTCCCGCAGCAGCCCGTCCGCGCGGGCGACGTCCGCGCCGTTGAACGGCAGCAGCGGCAGGAAGAAGACGAACCCCGCGTCCGCGTCCACGCGGTCGGCGGGCACGCCCATCTTGGCCCGGAAGAGGACGTCGGCGATGTCGGGGTCGCCGGCGTAGCCGCGCTCGACCAGCCGGGCGACCTCGTGGTTCGGGTGGGCGGGGTCGATGGCCTCGGTGGCCGTCACCTGCGTGAAGAGGCCGGTGCGGCGGGCCTCGGCGGTCAGGATGCCGGTGAGGGCCTCGACGGCCTCGGCCGTGCCGTCGACGGGGAGGTGCACCAGGAACTCGCCCTCGGTGCCGCCGTACGACCGGGCGGCCGCCGGATCGTAGATCCGCGGGACGCCCCGGGTGAGGCCCTGCGCGACCCAGCGGCGCACCGCGTCGGTCGCCGCGCTCAGCGCGGACTGCGGGAAGTCGAGCCGGACCACGCGCAGCGCCTCGGGCCGGGCGGGCAGCCGGATCACCGCGGCGGTGACCACGCCGAGGGCGGACTGGACGAAGAGGGGCAGCGGCGACGGGCCCAGGCCGTGCGGGTAGACCGGTGCGGTCCGGTCCGCGGTGGGCCACCAGCCGACCCGTACGGTCTCGCCGTCCGGCAGCACCACCTCCAGGCCGGCGAGGTCGTCGGTGCGCTGGCCGCGCAGGCCGACGCCGCGGTCCAGGGCGTTGCCGAGGACGCTGGTGGCGGCGGCGGAGACCGTGACGTTGACGAGGCGCGGGGTGTGGGCGAGGAGCCGGGACAGATGGCCCTGCGTCACGCCGGGTTCGACGACGGCCCAGCCGGCCTCCAGGTCCAGGGCGCGGACCTTGTCGAGGCCGCCGAGGTCGAGGACGACGACGTCGTCGTCGGCCGGTTCGCGGGAGCCCAGGCCCCAGTTGCGGCCGGTGCTGACGACGTGGAGGCTGCCCGACTCGCTGTCCCCCGCGAAGAGTTCGACGAGCTCGGGGACCTGCCCCGCGGTCGCAGGCCGCAGGACGGCGGCGATCCGGCGGGAGCGGAAGAGGCTCGCGTTGGGGCCGAGGAGCCCGGTCGCCCGCTCGTCGTCCTCGGGACGCAGCACCCGGTCCTCGCCGAGGATCCGGGCGGCCGCGTCGAGGGCCTTGCGCAGCGCGGGGCTCGCGGACGCGGGCGGGGCGGCGGGGTCGTCGACGGCCCTGGACTGTTCGGTCATCGTGGTCTCCCTGGCGAAGTGGCGGTACGAGGACGGGGCCGGGCCCGGGTCACGGGCCGGTGGCGGGGGTGAGCGCCCCGTGCAGGAACACCAGGGGGTCCTGCGGTGCGCCCACGCCGGTGGCGAGCACGGTGCCGATCACCATGAGGTGGTCGCCGACGGTGAAGGAGTCGGCGAGCGCGCACTCCATCCAGCCGGGGCCGTCGAAGAGCAGGGCTCCGGTGTGCGGCCCCGGCGCGGCGGGCAGGTCGGTCAGCGCCTCGGTCCGGCTCTCCCGGGAGCCGGCGAGGCGGCGGGCGGTGTCCGCGCCGTCCGCGGCGAGGATCGACACGCCCCAGCGCCGGGAGGCGAGGAGGTCGGTGAGGAAGGCCGACCCGTGGCGCAGGGAGAGCGACACGAGCGGGGGGTCGAAGGAGACGGGGACGAGCGAGTTGACCGTGATGGCGTCGTGGCGGCGCCCGCCGGGGCTGTCCGGCGCCTCGGTCCAGGTGCTCACCACCCCGACACCGGTGGCGAAGTGCCGCATCACCGTGCGCAGATCGAGTTCCACGGCGTTCCTCCTTCGTTCGCTGACGGCCCCTTGGCGAGAGCAAGCTATGGTCCGGCGCCGGGCGGTTTTGCTGTCCCCGCGCATGCGCTCTGTCGCGTTCGCGAATGCCCGAAGTGCGCTGATGCGGCACATGCCGTGCGCGGGAGGCCGAGTACCGGGGGCCGGGTAGCGGTCAGACTGCGAACGTCGGTGAACGGGCCATGAGGGGGGAACAGTGATTCGCACTGCGGCTGTGGTGGGGACCGGGCTGATCGGCACGTCCATCGGGCTCGCGCTGACGCGCCGCGGCGTCCAGGTGCACCTGCTGGACGCGGACGAGTCGGCGGCGCGGGTGGCCGCGGCGCGGGGGGCCGGTGTCTTCGGGACGCCTCCCGGGCCGGTCGACCTGGCTGTCGTCGCCGTACCGCCGACGCGGGTGGCGGAGGTGCTCGCGGACCAGCAGGGCCGTGGTCTCGCCCACGCCTACACCGATGTGGCGAGCGTCAAGTCGGCCACGGCGCTTGCCGTTTCGCGCACCGGGGTGCACCGCCCGAGCTATGTGGGCGGCCATCCCATGGCGGGGAGCGAGCGGTCGGGACCGCTGGCCGCCCGGGCCGGGCTGTTCGAGGGCCGCACCTGGGTCCTGACCCCCGGCCCCGAGACCTCGTCGGGCACGCTCAACCGGGTGCTCGCCGCCGTCGCGCTGTGCGGCGCCGTGCCCCTGGTGATGGAACCGGGGGTGCACGACCGGGCCGTGGCCCTCGTCTCCCACGCGCCGCACCTCGTGGCGACGCTGATGGCGGCGCGGCTCGGCGGGGCGTCCAGGGAGGCGCTCGCCCTGGCCGGCCAGGGGGTTCGGGACGTGATCCGGGTGTCCGGCGGCGCCCCGACGCTCTGGACGGACATCGTCCGGTCCAACGGTCCCGCGATCGCGGAGATCCTCGGCGACCTGCGCAAGGACCTGGAGGCGCTGACGCGCGCGCTCAACGCGCTGGAGGTGTCAGGGCCGGAGTCGGAGGAGGCGCTGGCCTCGCTCCGGGACCTCCTGGAGCGGGGCAGGGAAGGCTGGGAGGCGGTGTACGAGCCGGGCGGCCGGGTCCCCGTGGAGCGGGTGACGCTGACGGTCCCGCTCGGCGGCGGCCCCGGCGAGGTGGACCGGCTGATCGACGCGGCGGAGGGCTCCGGCATCGACGCGGACGGCATCCGGCTGAGCTGGTCCGACGCGGACACGGAGCTCTCGGCCCTCCTCGCGGCCCCCGCCCCCACGGCCGAGGCGGTCCGCCGCCGGCTCGCCGACGACGGCTGGCGGGTCACGGTGGCGGCGGGCTCGTGACGGGGCCGTCGTGTACGGCACGTGGTGAGGCCCTGGCCCCTTCCCCGTAACTCCGGGGAAGGGGCCAGGGCCTCCCGCACGTCGACATCGTCTCAGCGCGGCATCATCCCGCCGTCACATCGGCGGGCATGCCGTAGGCGTCGGCTATGAGCTCGTAGGAGCGCACGCGGAAGTCGGGGCTGTGCGAGTTCATCGCGAGCATCAGCTCGTCCGCGTCGGTCCGCTTCTGCAGCTCGTCCAGGCCCGCCCTGACCTCGTCGGCCGTGCCGTACAGGGCGTTGTCGAGCCAGGTGCCGAGGACCGCGCGCTCCTGCTCGGTGAAGACGTGCCGCTCGGCCTCCTCGGGCGTCGGTACGAGACCGGGCCGGCCGCTGCGCAGCCGTACCGTCGCGAGCGCCCCCGTGAGCGCCTGCCGGTGCGCCTCCTCGGTGGTCTCCCCGGCGAACGCGAAGACGCCGAGCACGACGTACGGCTCGGCCAGGGTCGCGGAGGGCCGGAAGCTCGACCGGTACAGCTCAAGGGCCGGGAGGGTGTTGCGCGCGGAGAAGTGGTGGGCGAAGGCGAAGGGAAGGCCCAGTTCGCCGGCGAGGCGGGCGGAGAAGCCCGAGGAGCCGAGCAGCCACACCTGCGGCTGCCCGACCTCGCCCTGCACGGGCCCGGGGACCGCGTGGATGCGCCGGTAGGGGTGTCCGTCGGGGAAGTCGTCGCGGAGGAAGCGGATGAGCTCGGCGACCTCGGCCGGGAAGTCGTCGGCCTGCGCCCCGGCGGCCCGCCGCAGCGCCGCCGCGGTGGCGCCGTCGGTGCCGGGGGCACGCCCGAGACCGAGGTCGATGCGGCCCGGCGCGAGCGCTTCCAGGGTGCCGAACTGCTCGGCCACGACGAGCGGGGCGTGGTTGGGCAGCATGACCCCGCCGGAGCCGAGCCGCAGGGTACGGGTCTGGGCCGCCAGGTGCGCGAGGACGACGGCCGGGCTGCTGCTGGAGATCCCCGGCATGGAGTGGTGTTCGGCCACCCAGTACCGGAGCAGGCCCCGGGCCTCGGCCAGCCGGGCGAGGCGCGCCGAGGCCCGGAGCGCCTCATGGGCCGTGGCGCCCTCGCCGACGGCTGCCAGGTCCAGTACGGACAGCGGGACGGGGGCGGTTCCCCGGGCGGTACCGCGGATGAATTCGCTGTGGGACGCAGTCATGCCCGCGACAACGGGGAGGCGGGCGGCGGGATTCCCAACTCAGGCACTAGGGAAGGAAGGTTGGCCGAAGACCGCACCTTGAACGGCCGGTCCGGACCCGTGCGGCCGGTCCGTCTCACCTTGAGGTGAATCCTTTCCGGCCCTCCCCGCCTCTTGTGTGTGTACCGGCCGAACGGGCCGGCGGGACCGGAAGGAAACACCATGATGATCACTGTCCTCGTCGTGATCGGAGCGCTGCTCGTGGGCGCGTGCAGCTGGCACCTGATGCGGCGCTTCAAGAGCCGTACCTGACCCGATCCACGGCGCGGGGCGCCCTCCCGGAACCAGTACCGAATGGAGAAGCAGATGAACCGGCGCCTGTCCTGGCCGGACGAGCGGCTGATCAAGGCCGCCCAGAACGGCGACATCGCGTCGCTCACCACCGTCGTCCTGGAATCGCAGCCGCACGTGCGCAAGTTCGCCCTGTCCCTGTGCGCCTCGCCACAGGACGCGGAGGACGCGGCGCAGGAGGCGCTGATCATCCTCTACCGGAAGATCGGCACCTTGCGGGCCAGTGGCGCCCTCGCCTCGTGGATGTTCCGGATCGTGCGCAACGAGTGCCTCCGGCAGCTGCGCCTGCTCGCCGCGCGGCGCGACGAGGCACCGGCGCCCGGACCGGAGGCGGCCGCGGAACCGTCCGCCGAGGAATCGGCCCTGCACCGACTGGAGGTGGAGCGGATCGCGGCCGCGGTGAGCGCCCTGCCGCGCGACCAGCGGCAGGTCCTGGTCATGCGGGACGTGCAGGGCCTGCCCGGCAGGACCGTCGCCAACGCGCTCGGTCTGAGCAGCGCCGCGATGAAGTCGCGGCTGCACAGGGCGCGCGGGGCACTGCGTGACGCGCTTGCGGCGACCGAGGCGACACCGAGTCCGTATCCGAGTCCGACTCCGACCCCAACTCCCTTCACCGACACCGACACCGACATCTGATCCATCCCTCGACCGACCAGCCGGAGGAGAGGTACGACCGTGAACACCCTGTATTCCGTGAAGCCCGCGCAGGACGCGAAGGGCCCGGCCACCGCACGCCCCACGACGCCCACGACGAACTTCGCGAGCGCGTCCGTCCCGCGCCATCTGGCGCGCGGCGCCGTCGGCTTCGGGCTGATCATCGGCTCGATCGCCCTGGTGCCCGTCGCCGGCCCGGCCACGCTGCTGGCGGCCCCGCTGGCCCTGATCGCCTTCCGCGGCTGCCCCACCTGCTGGATGGTCGGCCTGGCGCAGACCATCTCCCGCGGCCGCCTGGAGCGCCAGTGCGAGGACGGCGTCTGCACCCTCGCCAAGGCGCACCCGGCGCCGACGACCGGAAAGGAGCCGACGGCCGACGCCCCCACCCGTACCGCCGCCTGATGAGGGCGAGGGCCAGGGGTCAGGCGATTCCGGCGTCCATCCGCAGGGACTCGACGAGTTCGCGGTAGAGCTCGTCGGTCGCGAGGAGTTCCCGGTGGCCGCCCTGCGCGCGCACCCTCCCGTTCTCCATGACCACGATGGTGTCCGCGTCGACGACCGTGGAGAGCCGGTGAGCCACGGTCACCACCGCGCCGTCCCGGGCCCGGGCCCGCACGCAGTCGTGGACGGCCGCCTCGGTGAGCCCGTCCAGCTGGGCGGTGGCCTCGTCCAGGAGCAGGACGTCGGGCGTGGCGAGCAGGGCGCGGGCGAGTGCGACGCGCTGCCGTTCGCCGCCCGAGACGGACGCCGTGGCCAGGGGGGTGTCCAGGCCCTCGTCCAGCGCGGCGACCCTCTCGTCGAGGCGGACGTCCCGCAGTACGGCACGGAGTTCGGCCTCCGTGGCGTCGGGGCGGGCGAGCAGCAGGTTGTCGCGGAGGGTGCCGGGCACGACCGGGGTGTCCTGTTCGACGTAGGCGAGCCTGGCCCGTACGTCGGCGGGCGCGAGGTCGCGGTACGGACGCCCGTCCAGGAGCAGTTCGCCGCCGGTGGGCTCCAGGAAGCGCAGGACGAGGGAGAGCAGGGTCGTCTTGCCCGCCCCGGAGGGTCCGACGATGGCGAGGTGACCGCGCCGGGGCACGGCGAGGTCCACGCCTCGCACGGCGGGCGGCGCACCGGGGGCGTGTGAGGCGGTGACGTCCCGGAAGAGCAGGACGGGAGTGTCGTCGCCCCGCACACCGACGCCCCGCGCGTCGTCGCCCCGCGCACCGGCGGAAGCCGCGGTCCGCTGAGCGGTCACCCGAGCGGCCGCAGCCCTCCCGGCCCGCTCCTCCAGCGGCAGCGCGTCGGTCTGCCGGATCCGTTCGGCCGCCGCGACGCCCGACTGGAGGGAGGTGACGTTCTGGCTCAGTTCGGTGACCGGCTCCATGAGGGCGAACGCGTACAGCAGGAAGGCGATCAGGCCTGATACCTCCAGCTGCCCCTGGCCCACCCGCCAGGCGCCGACCGCGAGGACGGTGATGACGGCGAGGTTCACGCCGGTCCAGGCGGTCGTCCAGGCCAGCGCCTCGCGACGGACCGCGCGGACGCCGTGCTCCGCCGAGGCGCGGGCGTCGGCCAGGATGCGGTCGGCCATCCGCTCCTCGGCCCGGTGGGACTTGACCGTACGGATCGCCCGCAGGGCACCTTCCAGGGTGCCGCCGAGCCCGCCGACGTGCTCCTGCGCCCGCTCCTGCGCGTGGGCGATGCCCGGCATCAGGAACACGAAGGCCAGCGCGACGAGGCAGATCGCGACGAGCGTGGTGCCGAGCAGCACCGGGTCGAGGAAGGCCATCAGGACCAGGCTCCCGACGAGGGTGACCGAGCCGTTGACGAGGCCGACCAGGGATTCCGCGGCGGCCTCGCGCAGCAGCACGGTGTCGGAGGTGACACGGGTGACGAGCTCGCCCGGCGGGCGGCGGGTCACCCCGGGGACGGCGGCGCGCAGCAGGTGCCGGACCAGTGACTCGCGGGCGTCGAGGACCACCCGCTCCCCCATCGCTCCCAAGATGATCCACTGCCAGTACGCGACGGCGCCGCCGGCCACCAGGAGCACCAGGAGCACGGCCACCGGGCCGGCGAGCGAGGCTCCGTCGCCGAGGGCGTCGAGGACCTGCTTGGTCACCATGGGCGTGGCGAGGCCGAGGGCGGACGCGACCAGCGCCAGGGCCAGGCCGTGCAGGAGGGTGCGCCGGTGCGGGCGGGCGAAGGACCAGAGCACGCGCAGCCGCGGGGCGGAGGTGACGGAGGCAACGGAGCGCTTCATACCCACAAGGGAACACCGTTGTTCCAAAAAGAGCAAACAATGCCTTCTTCGGTGGAGCGGATACCGTTGTGCCATGCCGAAGGGGACCGACGCCACCACCACCCGCGAGAGCGCTACCCGCGCCCGCACCCGCCGCGCCATCCTGGACGCCGCCGTCACGCTGCTCTCCACCGACCCGGCGGCCTCGCTCGGCGACGTCGCCGAGGCCGCCGGGGTGGGCCGCACCACCGTCCACCGCTACTTCCCCGAGCGCTCCGACCTGATCGCCGCGATCGGCGCGGACATCACCGAACGCGTCGAGGTCGCCACGAACCGGGCCCGGCTCGACGACGGACCGGCCCCCGAGGCCCTGGAGCGCCTCTGCCAGGAGTACTTCGAGCTGGGCGACCGGCTGATGCTCCTCTACGACGTGCCGCAGTTCGCCGAGTGGTCCGGCTTTGAACAGGAGACCCCTGCCGACCGGGCGATCCTCGCGCTGCTCCGGCGCGGGCAGGAGCAGGGCACCCTCGATCCGCACACCGACACCGGCTGGATGCAGGAGGTGCTGTGGGCCCTGCTGTACGCGGCGTGGCTCCGGACCCGCGACCACGGCACGCCCCGGCACGCCGCCCTCACCCAGTGCCTCCGCACCCTCGCGAAGGCCACCGCCTCCTGAAGGCCACTACTCACCAGAGGCCACTACTCAACTAGAGACCACCGCCCCCCTGATCGACGCACCGACCGGCCAGGACCCCTCAAGCAAGCTCGAATTCTAAGTAGCTTAGTATTCTAGAAGAAGAGAAGCCCAGAAGCCTTTGCTCAGCCGGTCGCCCATCAGAAGGAGCTCCGCAGTGGCCTCCCACCGCCGCCCGAAGCAGACCAGTCCGCGCCGTACGGGCGTCCTCACCGTCACCGCCGCCGCGGCCATGGCCCTGTCCACCCAGGCCGCTTCGGCCGACCCGCTGCCCGACCCCACCAAGAAGGGCGTCAAGGCGCAGGTGGACCGCCTGTACGAGCAGGCGACCCAGGCCACCGAGAAGTACAACGGGGCCCAGGAGAAGGCCGCCGTGCTCAAGAAGCAGGTGGCGGACCTCCAGGACACGGCCGCCCGCAAGCAGGGCGAACTGAACGAACTCCGGGACCACATAGGGTCGGTGGCCGCCGGCCAGTACCGCTCGGGCGGCCTGGACCCGGCCCTCCAGCTGTTCCTGTCCGAGGACCCCGACACGTATCTGGAGAAGGCGTCCGCCCTGGACCGGGCCGGCGACCGGCAGGCCGCTCGGCTTCAGGAGTTCACGGACCGGCAGCGGGCGCTCCGGCAGCAGCGCGCGGAGGCGTCGGAGAAGCTGCGCGATCTCGACGCCGTGCAGAAGGAGTTGGGCGGGCGGAAGGCCGAGATCCAGGGCAAGCTCCGCGAGGCGCAGCGCCTCCTCAACACCCTGTCCGCGAAGGAGCGGGAGCGGATCGCGCAGGAGGAGGACCGGGCCAACCGGGCGAGCGCGCGCGCCGACCTCGGCAACGAGCAGAGCGTCTCCGGTCGAGCGGCCGCCGCCTTCGCCGCCGCGAAGAGCCGGGTCGGCCTGCCGTACGTGTGGGGCGCGAGCGGCCCCGGCTCCTTCGACTGCTCCGGTCTCACCTCCTGGGCGTTCCGCCAGGCCGACGTGTCGATACCCCGCACCTCCCAGGCCCAGGCGAGCGCCGGAACGCGCATCGACTCCCTGAGCGCCCTGAGGCCCGGCGACCTGATCATCATGCGCACCGACCTCAGCCACGTCGGCTTCTACGCCGGCAACGGACAGATCCTCCACTCCCCCAAGCCCGGCGCGCAGGTCCGCTACGAGTCCATCGCCCGCAGCGGGATGCCCTTCATGTGGGGCGTCCGCATCGGCTGACGCGCGGGCCGGAGGAAGCGCGGAACCGCAGGTGAAGGCCCGTCTACTATGAAGCCGAGTGCGGATCAGCGGAGAGGAACGGGCCATGCGCCGGCTGGGGGAACTTGAGGCGGAGATCATGGACCGCTTCTGGAGATGGAACCGCCCCGCCACGGTGCGCGAGGTCGTCGACGACATCAACCTCCACCGCGACGTCGCCTACACCACGGTCACCACGGTCACGAGCATCCTGTTCCACAAGGGCCACCTGACCCGCAGCCGGGACGGCAGGGTCTGGCTGTACCGCGCCTCCGCGTCCCGCGAGGCGTACGCGGCGGCCCTGATGGAGGACGGCCTCGGGGCGAGCGAGGACCGGGAAGGCGCCCTCGTCCAGTTCGTGGAGAACCTGGACGCGGACGAGATCGCGGCGCTGCGCAAGGCCCTCCGTGACGTCGGGCGGCGGGCGCAGCAGTGAACGCGGCCCCCGCGCTTCTGGGGTACGCGGCCGTCGTGGGCGTCGCCGCGCCGTCCGTGATGGTGCGCAGCGCGTGGCCGCACCGCGCGCCGGCGCTGGGAGTCACGGTGTGGCTCGCCCTGATGCTGTCCTTCACCCTCGCGGCGGCGCTGGCCGCGTCCTCCCTGGCCACGCCCACCGAGCATCTGCACGCCGGGCTCGTGGGGCTTCTGCACGCCTGCGGCCTCGGTTCGGGCGACGCGCGGCCGGTCGCGCCCGACCCGTCCACCGCCGGCCTGCTCGCGACGGCCCTGCCCGGCGCGGTGTTCGCCGCCGTCCTCGGCGCCTTCGCCCACCACCTGATCCGCGCCGGGCTGCTGCGGGCGCGTCACCGCGACCGGCTCGACAAGGTGGGGGTGCGCTCCGACCGGCTGCGGGCGACCGTCCTGCCGCACGGCACCCCGGCGGCGTACTGCCTGCCCGGCTTCCGCTCCCGCGTCGTCGTGAGCGACGCGGCCGTCCGGCTGCTCACCGAGGCGCAGTTGGAGGCCGTCCTGGAGCACGAGCGGTCGCACGTCTCGGGCCGCCACCATCTGCCGGTCGCGGCCACGAAGGCGTTCGCCACCGTCTTCCCCTGGGTCCCGCTCGCGCGCCACGCCCGGGAGCAGACGGCGGTGCTCGTGGAGATGATCGCGGACGACCGCGCGCTGCGGAGCCATCCGGACGAGGTCCTCGCTACCGCGATGTACGAGATCGCGGCCGGCCGGACCCCGAGGGGCGCGTTCGGCGCGGGCGGCACGACGGCGCTGCTCCGCATGCGGCGCATCCTCGGCCCGCGCCGCGCCCCGCACCCGGCGCTCCGGGGCTCGGTGGCGTCCCTGGCCGTGGCCGCGCCCCTGCTCCCGCTCCTCGTGGTCTGCCCGCCCGGTGTCTGACCGGCGGCCGACGGGCCGTCAGCCGGTGAACCCGGGCACCACCAGGCCCGACTCGTACGCGATCACCACGGCGTGGGTCCTGTTCTGCGCGCCGAGCTTGGTGAGCACGTTCCCGACGTGGGTCTTCACCGTCTCCAGGCTCACCGTGAGGGACTCCGCGATCTCCGGGTTGGACAGTCCGGTGGCCATCAGCCGCAGCACCTCCTCCTCCCGCGCCGTCAGCGCCGCCCGCGGCAGCGCCTCGGCGGAGTCCAGCGGGCGGGCGGCGACCATGCGGCGCAGGGTCGCCGGGAAGAGGATCGCCTCCCCCGCCGCCACCACGCGCACGGCCTCGGCGATCCGGCGGACCGGAAGCCGCTTGAGTACGAAGCCGCTGGCCCCGGCGCTGAGCGCGGCGGTGACGTAGTCGTCGTTCTCGAAGGTCGTGATCACCACGACCTTCGGCGGTGCCGCCGCCGGTTCACCGGAGTCGACCGGTTCGGCGAGGAGGTGACGGGTGGCATCGATGCCGTTGCGCCGTGGCATCCGTACGTCCATCAGGACCACGTCCGGGCGCAGCCGCCGTGCCTGCTCGACCACCTCGACGCCGTCGGCGGCCTCCCCGACGACCTCGATCCCCGGCTGCGCCGCGAGCAGGGTGCGCAGGCCGCTGCGGGTCACTTCGTCGTCGTCCGCGACGAGGAGGGTGACGGGCGTGTCCGTCGTCAGGGCGCCGCTCGGCGCGGGAACGGTCATGCCGGCAACCGTACGGGGAGCCTGACGGCCAGCCGCCAGCGCCTCGGTCCGTCCGGGCCGGCGTCGAACTCGCCGTGCAGCAGCCGCACGCGCTCGGCGAGGCCGGGAAGACCGTGCCCGGACGTCGGAAAAGCACCCCGGCGGCCCGGGCGTTCGCTCGTACCCGAAGGCGAACCCGTCCTCGCGTCGACCGCGATGCCGGCCCCGCGCCCACCCTCGGTGGCGTTGACCACTCCCACTTCCAGGGCTTCCGGCGTCGCCGTCACGCGGACCTCGATCGGTCCGCCCGCTCCGTGCCGCATGGCGTTCGTCAGCCCTTCCTGGAGGATCCTGTACGCCGCCCGCGAGAGCGTCCCCTGCACCTGCGTCAGGTCCCCGGAGAGCTCCGGCTCCACGACCGCGCCCGCGTGCCGCAGGCGGTCGAGCAGCTCGGGCAGGTCGGCCAAGGTGCGTGCGGGCGCCGTCTCGGCCTCCCGCTCGCGCAGCACGCCGAGGACGTAGTCGAGGTCTTCGAGCGCGGCCCGGGCCGACTCCTCGATGCTGCGCAGGGCGGCCCGCGCCGCCACCGGGTCGGTGGCCATGAGCTCGCCCGCCACGGCGGCCTGGATGGTGGTCGTCGTCAGGGTGTGCCCGATCGAGTCGTGCAACTCGTGGGCCAGCCGGTTGCGTTCGGCGAGGCGCAGCTCCCGTTCCGCCGCCAGCGCGAGCCGCTCGGCCGACGACGGCCCGAGCAGCCGGGGTGCCGTCCAGCGCAGGACCTTCGTCACCCCCGCGCACACGGCCGCCGCGAGCAGCAGGCAGCCGAGCCCTACCGCCCAGCTCTCCCAGCCGCCCGAGACCCGCGCCGTCCGTCCGAACATGCTGAGACCGGCCTGGGCGCCGAGCCAGCCGCCGGGGAGGGTCAGTCCGGCGAACAGCAGCACGCCGCCCGCCAGGGCCCCCGTCCACCCCACCGCCACGTGCAGGAGCAGCCAGAGAGGGGTCCGCCAGCGGTCGGCGCGCGGCGGCACGGTGCCGGTGACTGTGCCTCCGGCGGGCGGACCCGTGGACGTACGCCCGGCGACCGGCTCGGGCAACGCCACCCCCAGCAGCCGGCGGGCGGACAGGACCAGCACTCTCCGGGTGCTGCGGGCCAGCCCGACCAGGCCGATCAGCGCAGCCCAGACGAGCAGGGCCACGACGAGCTGCACGCTCTCGGGGGCGGACCTCCAGGCCAGCGCCGGCAGCAGCGCCAGGGACAGCAGGGGAAGGCTCGCCAGCACGCCGCCGAAGGCGAACAGGGCACCCGCGTACGTGGAACGGCGCAGCAGCGGCCGCAATCCCTTGATCATGATCAACCAGTATGACCGGGCGGCTGACCTGCGGCCTCCCCCGATCGGGGGAGCGGCTTCTCCCGCCTTCCCGCGATGCGCTCCGGGGCCGCCGAGATCCATGCTCGTGTCCTGCCCGACGATTCCCACGGAGTTGACTGATGCCTGAGCAGAAGACACGACACACGCCTCGTTCCGCCGCCGAGCGCCAGGGTGGCCCGCGGCGCGGCGCGCTGGCCGCCGCGGCCGCGATGGCCGTCGCCGTCATGACCACCGGCGCACTGGCGCCCTCCCCCGCGACCGCAGCCGCCCGCCCCGACGCGGTCCAGCAGAGCCTGAACGCGCTGGTGCGGGACGGCCAGCCGGCCGCCCTCGCGAGCGTCGAGGACCGGGCGGGACGTACCCGTACCTACACGGCGGGGGTCGGCGACCTGGCCACCGGCGCGAAGGTGCCCAGGGACGGACAGGTGCGGATCGGCAGCAACACGAAGACGTTCACCGCGGTTGTCGTGCTGCAGCTGGTCGCCGAGGGGAGGATCTCCCTCGACGCGAAGGTCGACGACTACCTCCCCGACCTCGTCCGCGGAAAGGGCATCGACGGCCGCCGCATCACCGTCCGCCAGCTGCTCCAGCACACCAGTGGAATCCCCGAGTACGGGGAGCACATCACCGACGAAGAGATGAAGGACCGGTACTTCGAGCCCCGCGACCTCCTCGACATCGCCCTGAAGTACGAGGCCGAGTTCGAGCCCGGGGAGAAGTGGAGCTACAGCAACACGAACTACGTCCTGGCCGGCCTGATCGTGCAGAAGGTCACCGGCCGCCCCCTCGCCGAGGAGATGGACAAGCGCATCATGCAGCGCATCGGGCTGCGCCACACCTACTTCCCCGCGCCCGGCGACAAGACGATCCGCGAGCCGCATCCGCGGGGCTACGCCCGGAGTTCGGCCGGCGCGACGCCGGTCGACTTCACGGAGGTCGACCCCTCGGCGGGCTGGGCGGCGGGCCAGCTGATCTCCACCAACTCCGACCTCAACCGCTTCTTCACCGCGCTCCTCGACGGCCGCCTCCTGCCCCCGGCCCAGCTCGCCCAGATGCGCACGACCGTCCCGGTCGGGGACACCGGAAGCCACTACGGACTGGGGCTCATGAGCAGGCAGTTGTCGTGCGGCGGCGTGTTCTGGGGGCACGGCGGCGACCTCGTGGGATACGAGACCCGGGGCGGCGTCACGGACGACGGGCGCGCGGTCAGCGTCGCGGTGACGAGCATCCCGCCGGACGGAGCGGGCATGAAGGGCGTCGAGAAGGCCGTGGACACCGCCTTCTGCCGCTGAACGGAAAGGGGCGTCCGCGGAAACTCGTGATCAAGGTCGACGCACGCCTCCTGAGACAGCGTTGACACGCTCCGTACTCGATCGCTAACTTCACGGCGTCGTCGCCACACCAGGAGCACCAGGCTCCATCGGGACTTGCGACGCGGAGGACGCTCTCCGTTGACGACGTTGACCACCGCGACAACGACAGCGACAACCACAGCGACTGAACGCTTCGACGTTCAGCCCTACACCCCGCACTGCCAGGTGATTCACGCCGCGGGGGATCACGCCCTCATCGGCATATCGCCAGGAAACAGCTATTTCTCGGCCCAACGCGTTCTCGATCTCGGCCACTGGGGCTCCGAGAACTTCCGCGAGGTCGACATCCTCTACACCGACCTGTACGTGGCCGAGATGTACGAGGCATTCGGATACGACCCGATCGACGCCCAGCGCAAGGCCGTCAAGAACCTGCGCGGCGTCCGGGCCAAGGTGAACAACGCGGCGACCGCCCTCGATCCGGGCGGCGGCAGGATCAGGGCCCGCGCCCTGTCCGAGTTCACCGACAACGAGGAGTACCGCAGGATCCACGCGAGGATCCTGCGGCTCCTCGACTCCGACGACGAGTTCCGCCGGGTCTGCGAGGGGCTCGCGGCCTACTTCCTGTCCACCAAATCGGACAGCCCGGGCACGCAGCGGCAGCGCACGGTCTGCCTGAACTACATCTGCGCCGAGGCCCCGCTGTTCCTGGACACCCCCGCCATCTTCGGGGTTCCCTCGTCGCTCAACTGCTACCACCAGCTCCTGCCGATGGCCGAGCTGCTGTACTCCCGAGGCGCCGGGTTGCGCGCCTCCCGCAATCAGGGCCACGCCATCATCACGCCCGCCGAAGGAGCTCCCGATGTCCGTTGAGACGCTGATCGACTCCCCGCTGACCGACTCCCCTTCGGCCGACTCCCCGTTGACCGACTTCCCCTTCGACTGGCGGGGTGACCGGCTTCCCGCGGAGATCGAGGCGCTGCGCTCGGAACCGGTCAAGAAGGTCCGTACGATCGCGGGCGACGAAGCCTGGCTGGTGAGCTCCCACGCCCTGTGCAAGCAGGTCCTGGAGGATCCCAGATTCAGCCTGAAGGACACCTCCTCCCCAGGCGTCCCCCGGCAGTACGCGCTGACGATCCCACCCGAGGTCGTCAACAACATGGGAAACATCACCGGGGCCGGCCTGCGCAAGGCCGTACTGAAGGCGATCAACCGGAAGTCCGAGGGGCTCGTCGACTGGATGCGCGAGCACGCCGCGCAGCTGATCGACGAGATCGTCGCCGCCGGTGCGCCGTCCGACCTGCGCGGCTCGTTCACGAGCCCGTACGCGGAGGCGCTGCACTGCCGGATCCTCGGCATCCCGTTCGAGGACGCGCCGAGGTTGTCGGCCAGCCTGGACATCGCGTTCATGAACTCGGCCTGCCCCGTCACCGGCGCCAAGCTCAACTGGGACCGGGACATGGCCTACATGGTGGAGCGGCTGGACGATCCCGCCACCACCGGGCTGATGGCCGAACTGGCCGCGCTGCGCGAGGACCCGGAGTACGCGCATCTGACCGACGAGATGCTCGCGACGGTCGGCGTGACCTTCTTCGGCGCCGGAGTGATCTCCACCATGGGCTTCCTCACCATGGCGGTCTTCTCGCTCATGCAGCACCCGGAGCTCCAGGCGGAGCTTCTCGCCGACCGGTCGAAGATCCCGGCCGCCGTCGACGAGCTGCTCCGGATCAACCTCTCCATCGCCGACGGCCTGCCGCGGCTGGCCACGGAGGACCTGCGCCTGGGCTCGGTCCTGGTGAAGAAGGGCGAGCTGGTGCTGGTCCTGGTCGAGGGCGCCAACTTCGACCCGGACGTGTTCGACGACCCGCACGAGGTCGACCTGGCCCGGCCGAACAACCACGCGCACCTGTCCTTCGGACTCGGCGGCCACTACTGCCCGGCCACCGCGCTCGCGAGGAAGCACGCGGAGATCGCCCTGGAGGCGCTGCTCGACCGGATGCCGGAGCTGCGGCTTGCGGTGCCGGTCGACCAACTGGTGTGGCGGACGCGCTTCATGAAGCGGATCCCGGAGCGCCTGCCCGTGATGTGGTAGGTCGCCCCGGCAGGGTGTGGGCGGCGACGATGCCTACGCCCTGCCGGGCAGCCGGACCGTGACGAGGAGACCGCCGGCGGGCCGCGGGGCGAGGTCGAGGGTTCCGTCGTGGGCGCGGACGATGCTGTGCACGATGGCCAGGCCGAGGCCGACTCCCGCGTACTCGTCGGTGCGTACCCGGTCCGTTCCGCGCCGGAAGGGTTCGGTGAGGGTCGGTACGAGGTCCGGTGGGAGCGGATGCCCCGTGTTCTCGACCCGTACCACGCTCGCGTCGTCCCGCTCCTCGGTGTGGACCGTCACGGTCCCGCCGCTGGGGAGGTTGTGGACGATGGCGTTCTGGACGAGGTTCGTCGTCATCCGCAGCAGGAGCTCCGCGGAGCCGCTGGTCCGGGTGGCTCCGCCGGTGACGTCGAGCGTGATCCCGCGCTGTTCGGCAAGGGGAAGCAGCGTCTCGGCGGCCTCCTCGGCGACGAGGGAGAGGTCGACGCTGTCGCGGGTGACGTTGCCGCGGTCGCTGCGGCTCAGCAGCAGGAGGGCCTCGGTGAGGTCGATCGCCCGCGTATTGACGACGTGCAGGCGTTCGATGACCTCGGTCCGGTCCCGTGTGGGGTCCTTGCGGGCGACGTCGAGGAGCATCCGCGAAATCGCCAGCGGGGTGCGCAGCTCGTGGGAGGCGTTCGCGGCGAACCTCCGCTGCTCGTCGACGTGCGACTCGAGCTCTTCGAGCATGCCGTCGAACACGTCGGCGAGCTCACGGAACTCGTCCTGGCGGCCCTCCATGCGGATCCGGTGGGACAGCGATCCGGTCCCGGCCATCCGCGCCGCGGCCGTGATCCGGGTGAGCGGTGCGAGCATCCGCCCGGCGAGAATCCATCCCCCGACGAGACCGAACACGAGCAGGAAGGCCATCGCCACGGCCGCTGCGGGGGCGAAGGTGCGCACGAGGAGGTAGCGGTTGGGCGAGACCCCGAGCAGGCCCTGGGAGTTGTCGGGTACGTAGCGCAGCAGGAACATCCACACGACGGCCAGCAGGAGGGCGCCGGCGACGGCGAGGAATCCGGCGTAGCTGAGGGTGAGTTTCAGCCGGGCGCTGAGCCCTGGGCGTCTAGGCACCGGCGTCTCTCTCGATGCGGTAGCCGACACCCGGCACGGTGGCGATGATCCATGGTTCGCCGAGCCGTTTGCGCAGCGCGGAGACGGTGATGCGGACGGCGTTGGTGAAGGGGTCGGCGTTCTCGTCCCAGGCCCGTTCCAGCAGCTCCTCGGTGCTGACGACCCCGCCCTCGGCGGCGACGAGAACCTCGAGGACGGCGAACTGTTTCCGGGTGAGCGCCACGTACCGTCCGTCGCGGAAGACCTCCCGGCGGAAGGGATCGAGCCGGAGGCCCGCGATCTCGCGGACCGGGGGCCGGGCGTACGCGCGCCTGCGGTCGAGCGCCCTCAACCGCAGGACGAGCTCCCGCAGCTCGAAGGGTTTGGTGAGGTAGTCGTCGGCGCCGAGCTCGAACCCGGACGCCTTGTCGTCGATCCGGTCGGCCGCGGTGAGCATGAGGATCGGGATGCCGCTGCCGGAGGCGACGATCCGCCGGGCGACCTCGTCGCCGGAGGGGCCCGGGATGTCACGGTCGAGGACCGCGAGGTCGTAGGAGTGGACGCTGAGCAGTTCCAGGGCGGAGTCGCCGTCGCCCGCGATGTCGGCGGCGATCGCCTCCAGGCGCAGGCCGTCACGGACGGCTTCGGCGAGGTAGGGCTCGTCCTCCACGATCAGTACGCGCATGTCCGAAGCCTAAGCAACCCGCCCTGTCGCCGGCGTATGCGCCGCGGGACGCCACCAGCGGCGCGACGCCAGTGCGGCCAGCGCGGCGCCGGTCGCGTTGACCAGGACGTCGTCCACGGACGACACGCGGTCGAGCCGCAGGACGTACTGCGCGGTCTCGACCAGGACCGAGCAGCCCGCCCCGAGCGCCAGGACGCGCGGTACGGACGCCAGCGCAGCCCACCGCATCGGGGCGAAGAAGCCCAGCGAAGCGAAGACCAGCAGGTTCCCGACGATCCCGAGGGACCCCATCGCGACCAGGTCCCGCAGCGGCACCAGGCTCACCCGGGCGGGGACGACGCCGGCCCCGCCGCCCGGCATCATGGTCATCCAGAGGAACGGCAGCGTCCCGTGGACCATGCCCACCTCGGCCAGCGACAGCTGCCACGCCGACGCGACACCGGCGGCACGCCGACGGTGCGCCAGGGCCCACGCCACGAGGACGGCCACCGGCAACAGGACCAGCGTCATGAGCACCACGCCGTTGAACGTGTCGAAGCAGCCGTGCCACTGCCCGGCCATGCACCGCGGAGCGGACATCATGAGCGGCCCCCGTATGACGAACAGCGCGCTCGCCAGGCCGAGGGCGGCCAGGCCGAGCAGCACGATCCGGCGGGTACGGCGGGGCGGTGCCAACAGGGTTGCGTTGTGGTCCATGCCCCCATGGGAACGGAAGGCCCGTTGCCGTGGCGTATCCGATTTTCGATACGCCCGCGATACACGGGGCCGGAGCTAGGCTGCCGTGATGGACCGAGCAGCGAACGTGCCCGAGAGCTTCGCCCCCACCGAGGATCCGGCGCGGGTGAACGACTACGACAGTTTCGCCGAGGGGTACTCGGCGGAGAACGAGCGCAGCCTCGTGAACGCGCACTACGAGCGGCCCGCGATGCTGGCCCTGGCCGGAGAGGTGACGGGCCGTCGGGTCCTGGACGCCGGCTGCGGCTCGGGCCCCCTGGCCGCCGCCCTGCGCGACCGCGGTGCGGTCGTCACCGGCCTCGACGTCAGCGCCGGCATGCTGGCGCTGGCCAGGCAGCGGCTCGGCGACGAGATACCCCTGCACGTCGGCGACCTGCGCGACCCACTGCCGTTCGACGACGGCGCGTTCGACGACGTGGCCGCGTCGCTGGTGCTGCACTACCTGGAGGACTGGGGACCGACGCTGGCCGAGATACGGCGCGTGCTCAGGCCCGGCGGCCGGCTGATCGCGTCGGTGGAGCATCCGTTCGTGGCCTACGCGTTCCAGGAACCGCGCCCCGACTACTTCGCCACCACCAGCTACAGCTTCGTGTGGACGTTCGGCGAGCAGTCCGGACCCATCACGTTCTGGCGCAAGCCGTTGCACGCGATGATCGACGCCTTCACCACGGCCGGTTTCCGGCTGTCCGTCATCAGCGAACCGCAGCCCGACCCGGCGGCCCGCGAGCTGTTCCCCGACACCTTCCCCGGCCTGTCGACCACACCCACCTTCCTGTTCTTCGTCGTCGAGGCACCACCGGCGGTGCCGGCCCCCTGATCCAGGGCGGCGGCACACGCTCTCGGTCTCTACGCCTCCGCCACCGCCTCCAACGGGCTCAGCGCGGCGGCCCGCCGGGCCGGCAGGGCGGCCGCCGCCGCTCCGACGGCGAGCGAGAGCAGGACCACGAGGGCGAGGGTGTCCCAGGGGAGGGAGAAGGAGTACTGCGGGATCGCGCCGTTGGCCAGGCCGCTGACCTTCCATGCCCCGAAGAGTCCGCCGACCAGCCCGAGCAGCGTGCCGAAGGCGGCGACGCAGACGGCCTCCAGGCGGATCATCCGGCGGATGCCGGAGCGGTCCATGCCGACGGCCCGCAGGACGCCGATCTCACGCGTGCGCTCCGCGACCGACATGGCGAGGGTGTTGACCATGCCGAGCGCGGAGACCAGGACGCCGATGGCGAGCAGGCCGAACACCATGGTCATCAGTTCACCGGCGACGCCGGCCTGTTCCTCGACGAGCCGCTCCCGGCTCTGAACCTTCAGCAGCGGGCTGTCGCTCACGGCGGCGCGCAGGTGCTTCTCCAGGTCCCGGGAGACGGTGCCGTCGGTGGTGCGGACGAGGATCCGCTGGACGGAGTCCCGCAGGTAGGCGTGGTGCTGGACGTCGGCGCGGTAGCCGAGGACGTCCTGGGCGGTGGGGTTGTCCTCGTAGACGCCGACGACGGTGTACGGCTCGTCGCGGTCCCCGGTGCCCGGGCCGATGCTCGCCTCGATCCGCCCGCCGGTGGTGACGTGGTGGTCGAGCGCGAAGCTGCGGGAGACGGCGACCTTGCCGGGACCGAGGGCCTTGGCGGAGCCGCTGAGGAAGCGGAGCGTCATCACGTCGTCCACGGTCCTCGGGTCGACCCCGGAGATCGTTTTGACGAGGGGTCCTGCCGAGATGGTGGAGTCCGCCGTGGCGGAGGCGGTGCGCACGCCGGGGACGTCGCCGACCCTCCGGACGGCCGCGGAGTCGACGGCGGTGGTGGTGTTGCGGGTGCTGATGACGTAGTCCGCACTCAGACCGGCGGCGGCCTGGGAGTCCAGGGCCTCGCTCGTCGACCGGTCGATGACGGCGAGCCCCGAGACCAGAGCCGTACTGATCATCAGGGCCACGGCGGTGGCGGCCGTACGACGCGGATCGCGCAGGGTGTTGTCGCGGGCGAGGTCGCCCACGACGCCGAAGCGGGTGGTGAGCCGGCCGAGGAGGCGGATCACCGGGACGGCGAGCAGCGGGGCCAGGACGATCAGACCGGCCATGAGGATGCCGCACCCGAACATCGCGGTCTGCAGGTCGGCGTCGGTGGCACTCGTCGCGTCACTCAGCGTGAAGAGCAGCCCCGCGCCCAGGACGACCATGATCACGCCGACCGTGCCGCGGACGCGGGAGACCACGGCGGACGGCGGCTGCTCGGCCGTGCGCATCGCCTCGACCGGGGCGATCCGCGCCGCTCGGCGCGACGGCAGCCAGGCGGCGAGCACGGTGACGCCGACACCCACGGCGAGCGACGCGAGGATCGCGGTCGGGCCGATCACCAGCGGCCCGCTGGGCAGCAGGTCGCCGGACGTGTCCAGTACGTACGGCAGGACGCTCGCCACCCCCAGGCCCAGCACGAACCCGAGAACGGACGCGCCCAGACCGACCAGGGCCGCCTCGGCGAGGACCGAGCGGACCACCTGGCGGCGGGTGGCACCGATCGCCCGCAGCAGCGCGATCTCACGGCCGCGCCGTGCCACGAGCATGCTGAAGGTGTTGACGATGAGGAACGTGCCGATGAACAGCGAGACCACGGCGAAGACCAGGGGCAGCCGCGCGTAACTCTTGGTCTTCGTCCCGATGAAGAGGGACTGCTGGGCGGCCTGCGCGGAGGCGGTGGTCGCCTCGGCCCGGTCGGCCGGCAGCACGGCGCCGACCCGGTCGGACAGCTCGAACTGGTCGGTGCCGGGCGTGGCCTTCAGGTCGATCCCGTTGTAATGCCCCGGGGCGGCGAACAGCTTCTGCGCGGTGGCCATGTCGAACACCGCCAGGGTGCCGCCGGCGTTGACCCGGCTGTCCTCGGTGGAGACGAGTCCGACCAGTCGCGGCCTGAGGACCGGCCCGTCGGCGGCGAGCGTGACGACGTCACCGACGGCGTATCCGGCGGCCGCCGCGGTCCCGCGGTCCAGCGCGACCTCACCACTGCCGCGGGGGGCGCGGCCCGCCGTCAGCGGATAGCGGCGGTCCCTGCCGTCGGGACCCGGTACGTACGCGACGGCGAACCTGCCCCCCATGCTGTCCGCCCGCATCGGCGTCCCGTCCTTCGCGGCCAGGGTGACCGAACCGTTCGCCGTCGGACGGACGGAGGCGACGCCCGCGACGGTGGACAACTCGCGTACCAGCGCGTCGTCCAGGGCACCGTACTGCTCGTCGGCGGAGGCACCCGGAGGAGCTTTCGGACTCACGCTCACGTCCCTGTCCGCGTAGTCCTCGGACAGGGAGGCGCGGTAGGCGGCGACGGTGGAGTCGGCGAAGACCAGGGATCCGGAGATGAACGCGACACCGAGACCGACCGCGAGCACGGTCATGATCAGACGGGCCTTGTGCGCGAGGACGTTGCGCAGGGCTGTTCGCAGCATGGTGGGCTTTCGAGAGTACGAGCGGGGGGACGGCGGGCGGGTGAGCCGGGCCGAGGGCAACCGGAGCACGAGCAGGGCCGGGGGCGAGCCGGAGCACGAGCAGGACAAGGCGCGCGAGCCAGGCCGGCGGGTGCGAGCCGGGTCAGCGGGTGCGACGGCTGCCCTGGGGCTCGAACGCGAGCATGCGGTCGAGCACCGCGTCGGCGGTCGGATCGTGCAGCTCGTCCACGAGCCGGCCGTCGGCGAGGAAGACCACGCGGTCGGCGTGTGCGGCGGCGACCGGGTCGTGGGTCACCATCACCACGGTCTGGCCCAACTCCCTTACGGAGTCGCGCAGGAACCCCAACACCTCGGCTCCGGAACGGGAGTCGAGGTTGCCGGTCGGCTCGTCGGCGAACACGATCTCCGGCCGGGACACCAGGGCGCGGGCGACGGCGACGCGCTGCTGCTGCCCGCCGGAGAGCTGGGCCGGACGGTGTGCGAGCCGCCCGGCGAGCCCCACGGTGGCGACGACGGTGTCCAGCCACGCGGTGTCGGGCCGACGCCCGGCGAGGCGCAGCGGCAGCGTCATGTTCTCCAGCGCGGTCAGCGTGGGCAGTAGGTTGAAGCCCTGGAAGACGAACCCGACCCTCTCCCGCCGGAGTTCGGTGAGCCGTCGGTCGTTCAGGGAGGCCAGTTCGACATCGCCGATCCGGGCGGAACCCGAGGTCACGGGGTCGAGGCCCGCCATGCAGTGCATCAGTGTCGACTTGCCGGAGCCGGAGGGCCCCATGACGGCGGTGAACCGTGCCCGCGCGAACTCCACGGACACGGAGTCCAGCGCGGTGACCCGGGTGTCGCCCTTCCCGTACACCTTGGTCAGACCCGTGGCACGGGCGGCGGGCTCAGAGGTGGAGGAACCGGGAACACCGGGGCCGCCCGGGACACCGGGGGAAACGAACATCTGTGACATGAAGGAGTACTCCGCCTGGGGAACATCGGCCCGCGACCGTCCCGCGGGCCGGAGGGACACTCCCCATCCTCACGTCGCTCACCTGCGGAAACATCGATCCGGAGGCGGTCATCACGGGTCTCCCGAAGGGCAGGGGCGAGCGGCGTGCCCCTGCCCTTCGGCAGAGGATCCGCGGCTCGCCTCCGCCTTTGGTCGGACCCTCGGAGAAAACGCACGGATCCACAGACCCACGGTGGATGTTCCAGGGTTCAGGGCCGCAGTCCGGCCTGGTGCGCGAGCAGGGCCGCCTGCACGCGGCTCGTCGATCCGGTCTTCTCCAGGATCGCGCCCACGTGCGTCTTCACCGTGCCGATGCCGATGGCGAGCCGGTCCGCGATGTCCTGGTTCGACAGTCCCTCGCCGAGCATGGCCAGCACGTCCCGCTCCCGCGCGGTGAGCCGGGCGATCCGCTCGTCCCGGAGGGCCGCGTCGCCGGCATCCGACGGGCCGCCGCGCAGCATGCGGGCGATCACCGACCCGGTGCCCCCGGGAGAGAGCACCGCGTCTCCGGCCGCCGCCGCCCGGACCGCGCTGATCAGTTCCTGCGGCCCGTCGTCCTTCAGGAGGAACCCCGAGGCGCCGTCCCGCAGCGCCCGCAGCACGTTCTCCTCGTCGCCGAAAGTCGTCAGCATCACGACGCGCGGCGCCGGGTCGAGCGCGAGCAGCGGCCGGATCGCGGCGAGCCCGTCGCACCTGGGCATGCGGATGTCCACCAGCGCGACATCGGGGTGGTGCGCGGCCGCCTCCTCGACCGCCCGGTGTCCGTCGGGGGCTTCGGCGACCACGTCGATGCCCTCGGCGTGCCGCAGGATCAACCGCACCCCGTGCCGGATCATCGCCTCGTCGTCGGCGAGCAGGACGCGGATCGGTCGGGTGGGCTCGGTCATGAGGTCTCCCAGGGCGGGGCATCCCGTACCGACGGGACGGTGAAGCGGTCGATGGAGATGAGACGCTGCGAGGCGTCGAAGCAGTAGCGGGTGACGTCGAAGGCGCCGGGCCGGGGACCCCGGCCTGCGGGCGGGTAGACACAGCCCACGGCGCCGGCGGGCCGCGGCGGCTCGTGTCCGGTGGCCGCGGCGCGCTCGGCCGGGCTGTCGAAGACGCCCTTCAACTCCTGGTAGGTCATGCCGAGTCGCGGCTGCGGAGGCGGGGGCGAGTGCCTCGGCTGGCCGTACACCAGGGCGATCGCGAGTGCCATCAGCACCCACAGCGCCACCGCCCCGAGGGCGAACGTCAACGCCCCGGCGGTGCGCGGCTCCCGCGAGAACGCGGTCGCGCCGGCGAACGCGGCCGGCACGACAACGTCCGGGCTGTCGCCGGAAGGCTTCACGACGTCGTCGTCAGGATCCACCGGTACGACGGCGCTCACCTGGAACCCGCCGGACGGCAGCGCGCCGGCCTCGAAGGTGCCGCCGAGCAGCTCGACCCGCTCGCGCAGGCCGGTGAGACCGCGCCCTGTCCCGGCCTCGGAAGACCCGCCGCCAGAAGTGGGGGCCGCACCGTTGCGCACGGTCACCCGCACGACCCGGTCGTCGTGCTCGATCCGTACGGTGACGTGGGCGGCCGTCGCGTACCGGTGCACGTTCGTCAGGGCCTCGCGCACCACCCGGTGCACCGCGCGCCGCACCCGGGCCGGGCAGACGTCGAGGTCGGGACCGTCCCATTCCAGCCGCACAGTGATCCCGCCGTCGAGGGACTCCGCGACCAACGCCTCGACGTCGGCCCGGGTGCCGGTGGCGTCGGTGAGGGCGTCCGCGCCGGTGTCCCGGCCCAGGGGGCCGAGCACCCCGAGCGCCTCGCGCAGTTCGCGCATCGCGTCCCGGGTGGTGCGCCGGACCAGAACGGCCTCCTCACGCAGCTCCGGCGCGGCCTTGCCGAGGGCCAGCTCCAGGCCGCCGGCGTGCAGCGAGATGAGACTGAGCCGGTGTCCCACCAGGTCGTGCATCTCGGCGGCGATCCTGGACCGTTCGTGGGTGCGGGCCTCGCTGTCGGCGAACCGACGGGCCCGCTCGGCGGCGTCCCCGCGTTCGCGCAGCGCCGCAAAGAGCCGGGCCTGTTGCCCGTACACCGTCCCGACCAGGCCGGGCACGACCACGGCGGTCGCGGCCATGAGGAGCCCGAGCTCCAGTCCGTAGACGGCCGTTCCCGCCCCGAGCGAGGGGCCGACCGCGGTCGCGGCCGCCATGACCAACAGGCTCGCGCCGCCGAGCAGCCGGATCCGGTGGCGCGGCCCGACCGTGTCGAGCGCCACCGTGTACGCGGCTGCCGCCGTCACCGGTCCGACGACGGGCGCCACCCCGGCGAGGACGCCGAGACCCAGGAGTACGGCGTCGGGCGCGCGCCGCCGCACCGAGAAGAGCGCGACGGCGACCGGGATCGCACCCAGCTGGAACGCGGCGTGCGGCAGACCCCACAGCCACTGGGCGACCGCGAACAGCCCCAGCGCGGCAACCGCCGCACCGGCCGTCTCCACGACACCCCGACCACCCCCTCCCGGCGACACCCGAGCATCCGGCCCACGGCGGACGGAACGACGGAAACGGCTGATGAGGGACACGTCGTCCAGTATCGATCGCCACCACCGCACAAGCGTGGACCTCACGACCGATCCCGCCCTCTTCCTTTCGGCAGAGCAGGGCGGTCCTCACCTGCATGGTTCACGGGGAGGCGGCGAGCACCCGACGACTCCACGACACTTTCGCCCAAGAGCCCGGCCCCTGGGCGGTGGCAGGATCGTGCACGGTCCGGAGGCAGGAGCATGCCAACGGGGAGTCCTGTGGAGGAGGGGGGTTCGCTGCGATGCTTCTGATGTGGTCGGGGATCTCGTCCCGGGCACCTCTGAGGAAACGGCGCCGGGGCGCCGGGAGGGGAAGAACCATGATGCGTACCGCCACCGGCAAGGCTGCCCGAGGGATCGCGGCGGCGATGCTGACCGCGCTGGCGACGACAGGAGCGTTCACGGCCCTCGTGGGGAGCGTCAGACCGGCGAGCGGTGACGCCGTCGTGGTGGCGGGCGGCTGTGACCCCCTGGACGCGTGTTGGGTGAACGGCTGGCAGGAGAAGCCGGGCACCTGATCCTGTGCGGCAAGCCCGCCACGGGGGTGGGTCCAGCGGTCCGGGTGCCGAGCACGATGCTAGGTGCCCCCACGCCGCGTTGTCGGGATCACCCCGATACATCCAGTATCGGGGCGACCCTCCGCCTTGCGATCGCACGCACCAGACGCCGCCAGGCCTCCCCTTCGGGCAGACGACGCTACTTTCGAAACACGCCCTAGGCCCACCGCCTTTCCAGTACCTCGTCACCGACCGACCGTGGAGCACCGCCGATGCACCGCATGCAGATCCTGGGAATCACCCCAGCGGAGGAGCAGACGTACCGCCACCTGTTGAGGCATCCCGGCAGCGGCGTCGCCGAGATCGTTGCCGCGCCTTGGCATCCGTCCGGGGCCGGTGCGGCTGCCGTGGAGCGGCTGAAGGCTCTGGGCGCCGTGGCCGAGAGTGACGGAGCGCTGTGGCCGGAGGAGCCGAAGGTGGTGGTGGGCCTGCTGGCCGAGCGGCTGCTGGCAGAGCTGCACACCATCACCCGCAGCCTCGCCCAGGTCTACACGGTGGTGCGCTCCCTGGAGGACGAGGCGGCCGCCACCGCCGGCCGGCCCGAGGAGGGTGACACACCTCCGCAGGACAGCCGGCTGATGGAGCGGATCACCGATCCCACCGCGTTGCGGGCGAGGGTGGAGTCCCTCGCCCTGAGTACCCGCTCCGAGGTGCTGGCGGGTGGGCTCTGCGAGGAGGTCGACCGCCGGGTCCTACGGCTGACCTTGCCGCTGGGCCTGCGGATGCTGGCTCGCGGCGTCACCGTGCGGCTCCTGGTGTGGCAGTCCATGCTCGCCGACCCGCTGGTCGTCTCCCAGCTGCGCCGGCTGGCCGACGCGGGCGCCCGGGTGCGGGTGCTGTCCTCCTCGGACAGCCCGATGGCGGTGTGCGACGGCGGGACCGCGCTGGTGCCGGTCGAGCCCTCGGACATCGCCAAGGGCGCGTTCGTCACGACCGAACCCGGCATGGTGAGCACGGTCGTCAACCACTTCGAACGGCTCTGGGCGGACGCCCGGGAATTCGGGGACGGCTGACGGCCGGGTCACGCCCCAGGTGTCGGACCCAGCGACCGTCAGACCCAGCGACCGTCAGACCCGCCGATCTTCAGACCGCCGATCTTCAGACCCACCGGCCGTCAGACCCATCCTCGTTCTCTGGCCAGCAACGCCGCGTGGGCGCGGTTCTCCGCACCGAGGAGCCGCATCAGCTCCGATATGTGGCGGCGGTAGGTACGCAGTGCGGTGCCCACCTGGCGGGCACCGGTCTCGTCCTTGCCGACCGTGCACATCGCCCGCAGCACCTGTACTTGCAGATCGGTCAGTTCGGGATCGCCCGACGAGTCGTCCCCCTGCCCGACCAGGTCGGTGAACTCCTCGGCCCCCGCCCACAGACGCTCGAAGTTGTTGACGACGGTGGTGACGATCCCCTCCTCGCTCGAGCAGAGGGCGCCCTTGGAGGTGTTTTTCGGGTCCACCGGCACCAGCGTGGTGTGGTGGTCGTACACGATCATCAGCTCGCTCAGGTCCTCGACCACCCGGATCCGGGCCCCGGCGGCGGTCAGTTCCTGGAGGTAGGCCCGCGTGGTGTCGTCGGCCACCGCGGAGGCGCGGACCAGGCTGCGCAGGACGACGCCACGGCGCAGGCAGCGCAGGTCGAGCGGGCGGGAGTGCTCGATGTTCTCCCGGGTGAGCGCGTCGTAGGGCTCGGAGGCCAGAACCTCCGCACGGGCGAAGAACGCCAGTTCGTCCAGGCGTTCACGGATGGCCGACAGCCCCATCAGCCGTTCCACCGGGGCGTGTTCGGATTTCGGGCCCTGGTCGCGCGCGTCACGCGTCAGGGAGTCCACGATGGGTTTCAGGTCGGACAGCGTGCGGATGGTGCTGTAGAACTCCTCCAGGCGCTGCTGGGCCAGCCGGTTGACCACCAGGTCCGGCTTGTGCGGCCACGCCTTGCCGTCGTCCTCGCGGATGACGTTCAGCTCCCTCAGCCGACGCACCGCCGCGTCCAGGGTGAGGGGTTCCTGCCTCAACAGGACGTGCGCTTCGTCGAGTTCGACGCCGGGGTTGCGCAGCAAGTGCCGGTAGAGCTCCTCTTCCGCCGCAGTGAGACCAAGGACCGCCATGTGGTGCACGAGCAAGAGGCACTCCCGTGGGAGGGGACATCGGGAAAGATCCGGCCGGCGTGTGCTGCAGGAATTGTAGGAGGGAGGTGCCCGAAGGGTAAAGGTTTCCCCAGGAGCCCCTGGTGACTCGGCAGTAGGATCTTCGGTGCAGGGACGATCAGGCCGGATCCTGCACCGGGTTGGCCGTATCTGGCCAACAGGCCTTGTTCCTCACCGCCTTGGGCGCTGCCATATTCGGTCGTGAGGGAGGTGTGGTGCTGACCACACGACGCGAGGGGGACACGATGCCGCCGCAGGCGGCCCCTGCGGCCCGGGGCCGGCACCTGCCTCAGCGCTTCACACGAGAGGTGGCAGAGCCAGATGCTTTTCCGACTGCTGGGACCTGTGAGGATCGCGGGCGGTGCCGAGACGCAGTCGGCAGCCCGCCGCGCGCTGCTCACCGCGCTGCTCCTGCGCCGGGGACAGTTCGTCGGCATGGGCGAGCTGACCGAGCTGTTGTGGGACGACCCGCCGAGCTCGGCGGTGGCCAACATCAGGAGCCACCTCACCGGGCTCCGCCGCGGCCTTGACTCCGCGCAGCCGGGACTGAGCAAGCGGCTGACCACCAGCCGCGGCGCGGAGACCGGGTACGCCCTCAGCGTCGACGCGAACGAACTCGACCTGTCCTGCTTCCTGAAGCTCGCCCGGCAGGGCAAGGAGCTGCTCGCCGCGGGCGACCACCGGGCCGCGGTCAGCCGCCTGGACGAGGCCCTCACTCTCTGGCGCGGCCCGTTCGGCCAACGGCTGCCGTCCACCCGGTGGTTCCACGCGCATACCGTGGGCCTCAGCAACACCCGCTTCGAGGCCTGCCAGGACTTCTTCACCGCCTGTTTGCTGACCCATCGGACCGAGATGCTGTCGTACCGCATCGAGACCGTGCTGGCCGAGGCCCCCTACCGGCAGCGGCTGTGGCAGTTACTCGCCGCCACCTACTGCACGCAGGGCGATGTGGCCGGCGCGCTGGGCGTGATCGAGCGATGTCGGACCGTCTTCGCCGACGAGCTGGGCCTGGACGTCCCGCCCGGCGTCGAGGCCATCCGGGCCGCCGCGCTCACCTGGGACACGGAACAGGCGCACCGACTGGTGGCCGAGATGGCGCGCCAGTGACGGCGGGCATCCGGTCGACCGGGGCTCGGGTCCGACGGCGACTTCGGTCGCTCGCCATAGGGGAACTGGTCAACGTCCCCTTGCAGGCGGCCGTCTGGTTCGGCGTGGTCGGCGTGCCGACGACGGCCGCCAACATCTTCGGGTTCGCACTGGTCACGCTGCTCCTGCTGGAGGGCGCCGCGTACTGGACGGTCAAGCTCCGTGCCCTGTCCGCCGGTAGCGGTGCGACGCTACCCGGGGCGGCGGTGTTCGCCGCCGCTCGGGTGGTCAATCTGGTGCTGCTCGGACTCGGCGTGCCGCTCACCGCTCTCGCGGTGGTCGACTCCCCCGGGACCGGAAGCATCCCGGGCCTGCTCTTCGCGCTCTTCGCCGTCCTGGAGCACGTCAACTACTTTCATACGCAGCTGATGTACGACACTCCCGAGGACCGGCGCAGCCGCCGCAGGAACGGGCGGCGCCGGGCGCATCTGGCCCGTGACCTGGAGCGGGCCCGGAAGCTCGGGGCCGGGCAACCGTCCGCCGACGAGGTCGGGCGCTCCTGACGTCCCGGCCGCACCGTGACCGACCCGGTCACGGTGCGGCCTTCAGAATTTCGTAGAGGTCGGAAGCGGCGGCCCGGGGTCCGTGCACCGCGCCGACCCCGGTGACGTTGAGGACCACCTCGTCCACGCCGAGCGCCCGGTAGGCGTCCAGCCGCTGGTGGATCTCCTCGGCCGTCCCGTAGAGGAAGATCCCGCCGTCCACCAGGGCGCGGACGTCGTCGGGCCCGCCGTCGCCGGTGATCCGGATTCCGGCCCGCCGCAGGACGGCCTGGTAGTGGGGGAACTGGATGTGCCCCCCGCAGGTCGCCCGCAGCAGTTTCGCCATGTCCCGGTCGGGGCCGGCCAGTGCCACCGGGACATAGGCGGTGACCTTGACCGGCTGCTCCGGACGCCGCTCCTTCGCGCTCCGCAGAGCCGGGATCAGAAACTCCTCGAGGTACGCCGCCGAGGCCATCCAGGTGATGGCCACATCGGCGAGTTCTCCCGCGAGTTCGGCCATCCGCTCCCGCAGGACGCCGAGGCCCAGCGACACCTCCGGCTTGTGGAACGGCATGAGCTGAGCCTTGGCGGAGAAGATCTCTCCCTCGCGGTCGCTGATCCCGCCGTCCAGCAGGTCCCGGACGATGGTGACGTACTCCCGGCAGGCGGTGAGCTGACTGGGGTAGGGCCGTCCCATGGCGCAGGTCTGCGCGGCGAGCGAGCCCGGACCGTAGCCGGCCACCACCTCGTGCCCGGTGGCCAGCGCCACGGACCGGGCCTCGATCGCCGCGTTGTACGGCGAGCGGTAGGGCATCAGCGACACCCCGAACCCGGCGGGCACCCTGATTCCGGAGCCGGCCAACCAGCTCACGATCTGATGGCTGTCGAGAACGAGACCCTGGCCCTGCCACAGCCGGGCGGCGCCACCCCATTTGACGAGGTTGGCGAAGGGGATCACCTGCTCGGGGCGGGTGGCGTTGACGGGGAGGAGGATCGAGTGCCGCATCCCGGCAGCCCTTTCGACGAGTGGTGGAGCGGACGACAGGCGGGTGGTCAGCTCCGGGAAGGCGCGGACAGTTCCAGCGGGAGGCGCAGACCGGCCGGGTCCGCGCCGCTGAGCAGGGCATCGACCATCAGGTCGGTGTCGCCCACGCCGGCCCAGCCGAGCATGTAGCCGATCAGTGAGGTCCGGCCGGCCGCGCCGGTGAAGTAGCCGTCCTCGCGGATCCGGCCCAGGACCTCGGTCTGATGGGCGGCGGCCCGCTCGAACAGGTCCGCGCGTCCCAGGGTGCGGCCCGCGCCGATCAGGCACTGGACGACGCCGCTGCTGCCGTGGCAGACGGAGAGGTCCACGGCACGGCCGGGCGCCAGGGCGGTCGCCCGGCCGACCAGATCGGCCAGCCGGGACTCGGTCAGCCAGTCCTGCCGGCCCGCCGCGGCCAGGATCTCCGAGCCGGCCAGCAGCATCCCGGCAGCACCCTTGCACCAGCCGTGCTCCGCCGGGACGCCGTCCCGCTCCCAGCGGCCGATCAGCCAGTCCGCCGCCTCCTTGGCGGTGCGCTCCAGTCCCAGAACGGCTCCGGTCCGGGCGGCCGCCCAGCGCAGTCCCAGTTCGCCGTGGGCCAGGTCCGACCAGTGGGTGTCCCGCTCCCTGCCCAGGTGGGACAGGGTCAGGTCGGTGAGCCGCTCGACCGTCGTGGCGTCGGCGGGGAAGGAGGAGCCGTCGCGGCGGAGACGGTCGAGCAGGACCATCAGCAGCCCGGCCGGGCCGTTGGAGAGGTCGGTCTCCAGCTCGCCTTCCGCCGCGCGGTCCTGGAGGGCCCGGAGCAGGTCGGCCAGCCGGGCGGAGGCGGTCTCCGGGTCCTCGGGGCGGACCAGCAGAAGCGAGGCGGCCCCCGTGAACACCGACTCGGGGCGCTGAAGCAGCGCCTCTCCGTACTCGGCGAGCAGGGTCGTGAGCCCCCGGTCTGCGCTGCCGGCCGGTCCGGCCAGGCTCTCGTCGCGGGCGGCGGCGCGGTTGAGGAAGGAGACCACACCGGCCGAGTCGTGGAAGGAGACGAAGTTGCCCGGAGTGATGGTGGAGGCGTCGCGGTCCGGGCCGATGCCGCCGACCCATCCGCACTCCTCCTGCCCGCCGGGAGCGGTGACCGGCACCCTCACCTCGGCGATCCGGCCGGCGATCGCCCGCCACCAGGCGCCGGGACGGGCCCCGGCCAGCAGGTGCCTCCCGAAGACCCCGGAGGCCGAGAGCCCGCCGGGCGTGTCCTCGCCGCACAGCTCGCCGAAGCACTCCTCCAGCAGGAAGTGGTGGTAGGCGTCGGTGCGGGCCGCGTTGTGGGCGACGCCGCGCCGGGCGAAGTCCAGCGCGGTCGCCGAATACACCCCGGGGGTCGACCCGTTGGCCGTGCCGAGCGCGTCGGAGTCGCCCCGGGTGACGAAGTACGGCACGTTGCCGCCGTGCAGCGAGGCGCGCTCCGCGTCCGCGGCGAAGCTCTCCGCCTCCGGGGACAGGTAGTCCTGGTGCATCTTCAGGAGTCCGAACAGCCGCTCGGCCTCCTTGGGGTCCACCAGGTACTTCGGGTGGGTGGAAGCGTCGATGAAGCGACCGTAGATCATGGTGGAGCGCAGCAGCAGCCGCACCGGCACCCCGGGGTGGGCCTCCAGGACGCGGGTGACGGCGCCGTCCCGCAGAGCGGTCAGGGCCGCACGGCAGCCGGCCAGGATGGCGTCGAACCAGTCGGTGGCGATCAGGTGCGTCTCGCCCAGCCGGGGCACGTTGTCGCCCTGCCGGTAGTTGAAGGGCTCCCGTGACACCGAGATGGCGTCGGTTCCCGGGTCGCGGATCACGGCGCTGGTCATGGACGACGGCTGGTCGCCCGCCACCCCGACGCCCGCCATGATGAAGTCGACCGGCGAGGTCGGGTTGACCATCGGCACCAGCATCGTGGAGGCGACGGACAGCTTGGTGTGGTTCATCAGCGCGTCGGGGAGCGACTCGTCACCCACCCCGGCGTCCGGCCGGAGCATGGTCTCGGTGTCGATGACGCACGGGTGCTCGCCGCAGGCCAGCAGGTTCTCGTCGTGCAGGTCGGTGGCGCCGATGGAGCCGAACAGCACCGCCAGCGCGCCGATCCGGTAGAAGTAGCGGGCGGGCTGGTCCGCCTGCTCCATGGCGGTCGGCACGGTGAACTCCTGCCAGCCGTGCGTGCCCACGGTGAACGACCGGGGGACGCAGCGGGACAGCGGGTGCTCCAGGTACGGGTCGACCGCCCGGTACAGGTCGCGGACGAAGTCGTCCGCGGTGAGCGGCCGCGGCTTGAACACCAGCCGGGTTCCGTTGGCCAGGTGGAGAATGTGTACCTGCCGGCTGTCGTTGTGCAGGTCGGAGCCGCTGGGCGAGATCGCGGACAGCAGCCGGCCGTCGTCGCCCGGCTCGCCGAGCAGTCCGGCCTCCGCCAGCAGCGGGTGGTCGTCGGCGAAGGCGGTGAGGAACTCGCGGTAGGCGTCCAGGGAGTGGGACAGCATCGCGGTCAGTCGCCGCCGCAGCACCGGGAACTTCTCCAGCAGGGCGTCCGGGGCCCCGGGCTCCCCCAGACGGGCCGTGAAGCGGCGCAGGGCGGTGTCGCCGCCGGACTCCATCGGCAGGCCCAGCTGCTCGCGGAAGGCGTGGAACTCGCCGATGAGCATCCGGTAGGACTGCGTCTCCACCGTTTTCAGCAGGGCATCGTGGACCTGGTCCAGCACGCTGTCGCGGCGGTCCGGGACGGCAGCCCGCAGCAACGGCTCGCGCAGCTCCTTCTCGACCGCGGTCCGGGGGACCACGTGGGAGTAGAAGGGGAGGAAGGCCTCGATGGCCACCATGGTCTCGCTCATGCCCCGGCACCTTCCACGAGCAGTTCGGCCGTCCGGCCGGCCCCATCGGCTGTCGCCGCGTACAGGTCCCGGTACACGCTGCCTCCGTCCATGAGTTCTGAATGTGTTCCTTGCTCGACGATCCGTCCCTGGTCGAACACGTAGATGAGGTCGGCGGACTCGATCGTCGACAGGCGGTGCGCGATGACGATCTGGGTGGCGCCGATTCCCTCGATCAGCCGGGTCACCCGGCGTTCGTTGACCGTGTCCAGGGAGGCGGTGGCCTCGTCCATGACGAGGATGGACGGCCGTTGCAGGAGGGTGCGCACGATCGCCAGCCGCTGCCGCTGCCCCCCGGAGAAGTTGGAGCCCATCTCGGCGACCAGGGTCTGCAGACCCATCGGCAGGTCGTCGAGGAAGTCCAGGATGCCGGCCTCGCGGCAGAACTCCCGGACGGTCTCCTCGGGGATGTCCTGGCCCAGGGTGAGGTTCTCCAGGATCGACCGGTTGTGCAGGTGGACCTCCTGCGGGATGTAGCCGATCACTCGGCGCAGGGAGTCACGGTCGTACTCGCCGGCGTCCCGGCCGCCGAAGCGGACCACGCCGGAGGTGGGTTCGTGCAGGCCGCAGACGATCCGGGCCAGCGTGCTCTTGCCCGACCCGGAGGCGCCCACCAGGGCGACCCGGGCGCCGGCCGGGATGTCCATGGTGACGTCGCGGACCACCGGTTCGCTGTGCCGGGTGTAGCGGAAGGACACCTGGTCCAGTTGGACGGAGGCGGACTCCAGCTCCTTGCGGTCACCGCCGGGGCCCTCGGGCTCGGTCCGGGTGATGTCGCTGAGGCGGGACATGTAGCGGCTGGTCTCGGTGAACTCCGCGTACGCCTGGAACACCGAGGTGGAGATCGCGAAGTAGGTGGCGGCGACGGTCTGCACCGCGATCGCCCCGCCGATGCTGATGGTTCCCCGGCCGACGAAGTAGAGGCTGGCGAGCAGCAACAGCAGCGGCCCGAACATCTGGATGGTGGCCGCCACACCCGTCACCCGGCCCTGCTGCAGCCGCATCCGCGCCTTCATCGCGTCGAGGGAGGCGGCGTAGGTCTCGCGCCAGGTGTCCAGGTACTGGTCGGCGTAACCCCCCATCTTGATGGTCGGGATGGAGACGATGGCGTCCAGCTGCAGCGACTGGCTCCTGCCCAGGTGGGTGATCTCCATGTCGACCGCCTCGAGCACCCGCAGCCGGGTGGCGGCCAGATAGCCGGCGTTGGCCAGCACCAGGGCGAGCGCCATCAGCCCGAGCCGCCATTCCACGTACAGGAGGTAGCCGCTGACGCAGACCATGGTGCCGACGTCCAGCACGCCCTGGGCGACCCGGGAGGAGAGCATGTCGCGGACGGCGTTGACGCTGCCGAGCCGGAAGAGCAGCTCGCCGGGCTGACGGGTGGTGAAGAACCGGTACGGCAGCAACAGCAGCCGGGTGAAGGCGTGATCCATCAGATGCCGCCCGAGCACCGACACCAGCGAGGACAGCAGCAGGATCCTCAGGAGGTGCAGCAGGTAGTAGCCGACGGCGGCGCCGGCCACCATGCCGATGACCCACAGATGGTCGCCGAGTTCCGTCCAGCCGGAGAACCGGTCCACGGACCATTCGGTGAGCAGCGGGATCCCCAGCACCGCGGCGTAGGCGGCCAGCGACAGCGCGCCGACACCGGCCATCCGGCGCCCCGCGCCCTCGGGCAGCAGGGGCATCGTCCGCCAGTCGGCGAAAGGCCGGCGGCGCAGCCGGCGGAACGCGGGCCCGGGCTCGGCGGTGAGGACCACGCCGCTGAAGTGCCGGGCGAGTTCGTCCGAGGTCATCCGGCGGCGGCCGACGGCCGGGTCCATGACGACGGCCTGATCGCCGTCGAAGCTCTCCAGGACCACGAAGTGGTGATCGTCCCAGAAAAGGATCACGGGCGAGTCGAACCGCGTGAGCGCTGCGACGCTCCGGGCGCTCAGCAGCCGGCTCCGCATGCCGCGGGACTCCAGGAACCGCGCGAGCTGCCGGGCGCTCAGGCCGTCCCGTCCCGCGTCCATGTCCTCGCGGACCTCGGAGAGGCCTTCGTCCCGCCCGTAGTAACGGAGCAGGGCTACGCAGCAGCACAGACCGCACTCGGTCTGGGCGACCTGGGTGACGGCCGGCACGCGTCGCGCGGTCCGACGTGATTCCGGGCGAGCGCCCATGGCTACCGCACCTCCGGGTTGTTGGACGTCGGGCAAGGAGAGGGGCTTGCGTTGACGGGGCGTCGGACGGGGCGGGAGACCGGGAAGCCCGGCGCGGGCCGTCGGACCTCGGTCCGGCCCACCCCCACCCCGTCCGTCGCGACCGACGCGGCGGTCCGGTTCAGCGAGCCGCGCGTATCAGAGCCGTCAAGGGCTTCAGCACTGGCTGGTGCACTTGGTGGTCGGGCAGGCGGAGGCGGACACCAGGGTCGCCACGGCGGTGACGATGGCGCAGCTCCAGGTGGTACCGCCGTACACGTCCGCCTCGCCCATCTCGACGAGCTCGAACTCGTCGTAGCCGCCGAGGACGTCGGCCTGCATCTTCTCCATGGTGTTCTCCTTCTCGATTTACTCCCGACACGCGCCCGGAAATCGTCTGGCGAAATACGGAACGCGTACCCCTCCGCCTTCGGAGGACGCCTCCCAGTCTGTCCGCCCTCAATTCGTCGAACGCATAGACCTGAAGCCTTTGTACGCACACGCTGAAATGCATCGGGAAATGCGATGGGCCCCCACGCATTCGCGTGGGGGCCCGTTCACGGGGTGTGAGGCGCGCCTCAGACATCCCGCCGCACAGTCATCCCGTGTCCGAGCGCCACCGCCCCCACCGTCCACACGGCGAGCACGCCCAGACCGGACCACGCTCCCAGTACCTCGTCGCCGCCTGAGCCGCGCAGCACCATGCCCCCCGCCACATCCGGCAGGAACCGTGCCACCTCCCCGACCCCCGGGATGTTGCTCAGGATCGTGGAGAGCATGAAGAACAGCGGAAGCAGAAGGGACAGCGCCGCCGCCCCCGACCGCAGCAGCGTCGCCACCCCCATGGAGAACGCCACCAGCAGCACCGTGTAGAGCACCGCCCCGGCCACATGTCCCGCCGTGGCGAGTCCCGCCGGCGCCCGGTGCTCCCCGATCCCGCTCTGCACGATCAGGAAGGCCGGCACCACGCCCACCACCGCCAGCACCCCGGCGACCAGGCTGACGAGACCCACCTTGGCGTAGTAGAACCGGGCCCGGTCGGGGACGGCCAGCAGACTGCTCCTGATCGACCCCGACGCGTACTCGCCCGTCACCGCGAGAATCCCCATGATCACCAGAACGATCGTCCCGAGCGGTACGGCCGACAGGCCGAGCCCGACCGGGTCGAAGCCCGGCGCCGTCAGCTGCCTTTCGCCGGGAACCATCCCGTAGACGAAGGCCAGTCCGATCATCAGGGCGAGATAAACCGCCGGGGACCATTTCGGAGACCGCAGCGTCGTCAATTTGACCCATTCCGCGGCCACGGCGTGCTTCATCAGAACCCTCCCGTCGGAGCCCGGTATTCAGCGTGTTCCTGAGTCAGCTTCATAAACGCTTCCTCGAGCGAACCGGCGGAAGCGGTCAGCTCGAAGACGGCGATGTTCCCCGCGCTCGCGACAAGCCCGACCCTCTCCACGGACGCCCCGCTCACCGTCAGCGTCGCGTCGTCCTGCCGCACGCAGTCGATGCCCTGCTCCCGCAGGGCCCGCCTCATCCCTTCCGGATCGGCCACCCGGGCCAGCACCGTCCTGTCCGAGTGCGCGGCGATGAACGCGTCCACGGGGGTGTCCGCGAGCAGCCGGCCCCGGGCGACGACCACCAGATGGTCGGCGGTCACCGCCATCTCGTTCATCAGGTGGGAGGAGACCAGCACGGTCCGACCCTCCGCGGCCAGCCCCCGCATCAGTTCCCGTATCCACCGGACGCCCTCGGGGTCGAGCCCGTTGACCGGCTCGTCGAACAGCAGCACCTCGGGGTCGCCGAGCAGCGCCGCCGCGACGCCGAGCCGCTGCCCCATGCCGAGGGAGAATCCACGGACCCTCTGCCGGGCCACCGCGAGCAGGCCGACCCGGTCCAGGACCTCGTCGGCCCGGGTCGCGGGCAGGCCGTGGGAGGCGGCCAGCACCCGCAAGTGGTTCCGGGCACTACGGCCCGGGTGCACGGCCCTGGTGTCGAGCAGTGCTCCCACCCGGGTCAGCGGGCGCGCCAGGCTCCGGTAGGGGACGCCGAGGACGGTGGCCCGGCCCGCGGTGGGCTCGTCCAGACCGAGGATCATGCGCAGGGTGGTGGACTTGCCGGCGCCGTTGGGGCCGAGGAATCCGGTGACCTTCCCCGGGGTCACGGAGAACGACAGACCGTCCACGGCGACCTTCGCGCCGTACCGTTTGGTGAGGTTCTCGACCTCGATCATCACAGCACCTCTCGTTCCTGAACGGTCGAGACCGCACGGCCGTGTCCACCGGCCCTCATACGGCGCCCGCCACCGGCTCCGCGTACAGCCCCGCGTACACCCCGCCCAGGGCCAGCAACTCCTCGTGCGTCCCCCGCTCCACGATCCGGCCGCGGTCCAGGACGTGGATCAGGTCCGCGTCCTGGATCGTCGCCAGCCGGTGCGCGATGACGATCTGCGTGGCGCCGGTCTCCGCGATGATCCGGGAGACCCGCCGCTCGTTGGCGGTGTCCAGCGAGGCGGTCGCCTCGTCCAGGACGATGATCCGCGGCCGCTGCAGCAGTGTCCGCACGATGGCCAGCCGCTGCCGCTGCCCGCCGGAGAAGTTGGAGCCCATCTCGGACACCAGGGTCCGCAGCCCCATCGGCAGTTCCTCGACGAAGTCGAGGATCCCCACGGCCGCGCAGTACTCCCGGACCGTGGCCTCGTCGATGTCCTGGCCCAGGGTCAGGTTCTCGAGGATGGTCCGGTTGTGCAGGTGCACCTCCTGCGGGACGTACCCGATCTGACCGCGCAGGAAGTCGGTCCGGTAGGCGCTCATGGGGCGGCCGCAGAACTCGACCGCCCCTCCGGTCGGCTGGTGGAGCCCGCAGACGACGCGCCCGACGGTGGACTTGCCCGAACCCGACGCGCCGACGAACGCCACCTTCGCGCCGGCCGGGATCTCCAGCGACACGTCCTCCAGCACCGGCCTGCTGTGCCGGGTGTAGCGGAACGACACCTCCCTCAGCCGTATCGACGTGTCGTGGAGTTCCGTGAGGGGCCCGCCTTCCGGCTCGCTCTCGTACGCCGTGATGTCGCTCAGCCGGCTCACGTAGCGGGAGGTCTCGGTGATCTCCGTCAGCATCTGGAACACGGACGTGCTCAGGGCGAAGAAGGTGCCCGCCACGGCCTGCACGGCGATGGCCGAGCCGATGCTCACCGTCCCGCGCGACACGAAGTGCAGGCCGGCGAGCAGCAGCGCCAGCGGGCCGAACATCTGCGTGGTGGCGGCGATTCCGGAGATCCAGCCCTGCTGGATCCGCATCCGGGTGCGCATCGCGTCCAGCGAGGCGCTGTAGGTCGCCTCCCATTCGTCGGCGAACCGGCCGGCGTAGCCGCCCATTTTGATGGTGGGGACGGACACGATGGCGTCGAGCTGCGTGGACTGGGAGCGGGAGAGCAGCGCGAGCTCGGTGTCCGTCACCTCTTTCACCCGGTGCCGGCTCAGCCACAGGAAGCCGCCGTTCAGCAGGAACAGCGCGAGCGCCAGAAGGCCGATGCGCCACTCGGTGACGAACAGGTAGACGCCGATGCAGGCCAGGGTCCCCACGTCCAGGACGCCCTGGGCGATCCGCGAGGACAGCAGGTCCCGGACGCTGTTGACGGTGTTCAGGCGGAACAGCAGCTCGCCGGGCTGCCGGGTGGCGAAGAACTTGAAGGGCAGGGAGAGCAGTCTCCTGAAGACATGGCTCATCAGGTGATGGCCCGTCACGGCGATCAGCCCCGCCAGCGCGGCGGTGCGCAGCATCCACAGCAGCAGGTAGCCGATCGCCGCCGCCGCGACCGCCCCCGCGATCACCCCCGTCTGGGACAGGTCACTCCAGGCGTCGTCCCGGTCGACGGCCCATTTGGTCAGCGCCGGTATGCCCAGCACCGCCGCGTAGGAGCCCAGCGAGAGCAGGGCGACCAGGGCGATCCGGCGGCCCGCCCGGGCCGGGACCAGCGGCAGCGACCGCCAGTGCCGGAAGGCGGGGAGGGACTGCCGGACGAAGTCCGGGCCGGGAGAGGCCGCGATCACCACCTGGGAGAAGCCGGCCTCCAGCTCGTCGCGGGTGAGGCGCTTGCGGCCCACGGCCGGGTCCATCACCCAGGCCGTCGTACCGTCGAAGCGCTCCAGGACCAGGAAGTGGTAGTCCTCCCAGAAGAGGATCACCGGCTCGGTGAAGCCCCGCAGGGCCTCCACGCTCCGGGCCCGGAACGCCTTGACCTCCATGCCTCTAGAGCGCAGGAAGTCCGCGAGCTGCTTGGCACCGAGGCCGTCCCGGCCGGCCTCCAGGTCCTCCCGCACGGTACGGAAGTCCTCGGTGCGGCCGTGGTACCCCAGCACCGCGACGCAGCAGCACAGCCCGCACTCCGTCTGGGTGACCTGGGTGACGGAGGGAACCCGGAGGCCCATCAGAGGGCTCCGTGCCAGATGGGCGACACCCGGGGCCGCGCGTCGTCGAGGCGTCCGAGCAGGTGCAGCAGCACACCCGAGGAGCCCACCATCGCGCTGTCGGTGTGCGCGTAGCGGGAGCCGGTGGCGGCGAGCTTCTCCGCAATCACGTCCGGTCCCAGCCGGCGCGCCTCGACGGCGTCGGCCCGCTCCGACAGTTCCTGGTCGTCGCCGGCGATCCGGCGGACCACGTCGATGTTGCCGAGGTCGCCGTGGCACCAGGTGAGGTTGCGTCCGAAGCCCTGCCGGAAGGTGTTGTCGAGGGCCGCCTCCAGGCGCTCGGCGGCCCGCTCGTCCGCCGTCCTGGCGGTCACGGCGGACAGCGCCATGGCGATGCCGGCGGCGCCGTGGCACCAGCCGGTCGAGAACCGGCCCGGGAAGGCGGAGTTGGTGGACCAGTTCCGCTCCTGGGGTACGTAGAAGGACTCCAGGCGGTCCGTCAGGACGCCGATGGCGGCGTCGACGCGGTGTCCGGGGCGGTCGGGCAGCGTGGCGAGGGCGTGCAGGACTCCCGCGACGCCGTGCGCGAAGCCCGACTGCTCCCACCAGGAACCCGACGGTTCCTCCACGTGGCCCAGCAGCCGGCCGGTGAGCCCGTCCAGGGCGTCGAGGCTGTGGTCGCCGCCGATCGAGGCGATCATCGTGGCGATGCCGGAGATCCCGGAGATCACCTCCGGGGTGTTCTCGGGGCCGAGCTGCTCCACGACCAGCGGCACCGCGTCCTGTGCCGCCTTGACCCAGCCCGGCTCCCCCAGGATTCGCCCGGCCTCGCACAGGGCGAACAGCAGGCCGGTGGTTCCGGTGTAGGCGCCCGCACCGCTCTGCCGGATGCTGCGCAGCTCGTAGACGCCGTCGGTGAGGATGCCGGCGCTGCGCTCGAAGACCTGGCGTGCCACCCGCTCGTAGCGTTCCTCGCCGAAGTGGGCCGCGGCCGCGGCCAGGGCCAGCGCAGGGCCGGTGCGTCCGGTGTACAGGTCGTACCCCAGCACGCCGGAGGGCCAGGGCCTGGCAGCTTGCGCGGAGGCCAGCGGGCCGATCCAGGTGGCGGGGAGATGACCGTACTGGTCGGGGAGGCTGCCCGCGGTCAGGGCGTCGGCCAGCGACCGGGCGAGCCGCTCCAGGCCGGTGCGCTCTCCGGTGGAGGCCCGGCCGTTCCAGGCGGTCCCGCCGGAGAGGTGGTTGTCGGGGAAGCGGGAGCAGAAGGCCGAGTGGAGCAGCCGCAGCTGCCGCCTCACCGCCTGCTCGTCGAGTGCCCCGGCCTTGGCCAGCGCCCGGGAGAGCGGGGTGCGGTCGAGCCGGACGCCGGTGTCCTCGCCGTCGCAGTCGTGGACGGTGGTGCCGGTGGCGGGCACGGTGAAGTAGGGGACGTCCCGTTCGGCCATCTGTCGCAGTTCCGAGCCGACGAGCCTGCGGTCGGAGAACCGGGAGGGGATGGCGATCCTGTGGAGCAGGGCCTGGGCGAGCGCCGGGTCGGCCATCGCGGCGGCGGAGGCCGCCATTCGCAGGATCTGCGCGTACTGCGACGTCGGGTTGTGGATGTAGCGGAGGCGCATGGCCGGAGCGAGCCCCTCCAGCAGGGTGGTCCACCAGGAGGGCCGGCGCATCACCGCCTCGCAGACCTGCCGGAACCCGTCGGCCATCTGACCGGCGAGCCCGTGGATCTCCTGTTCGGTGCTCTCCCGGACCACGGTGGAGCGCTGCTCGGACGGGCGGGCCTGGAGGTGGACCCGGATCCGGTCGGTGAAGGGGTGCTCGAAGACCATGGTCTTGAAGGGGGAGACGCCCTGGTTGTCGCCGCCGAGGAAACCGAGGTCGACGTAGCCGGAGTCCTCGTTCTTGCCGGCCAGGACCAGCGGGAGGATCCCGATGCCGTAGACGCTGCGGCCGATCTCGTCGTACGCGTTGCCCTCGGCCTCCGGGGTGGGGCCGGTGTGCACCCGGGAGGGGTGCAGCAGCGTCTCGAGGTCGATGGCCACCGGGCCCAGGCGGGTGGGCAGGATGTTCTCGAAGTGCATGTCCCGCGCGTCCAGCAGGTAGAACACGGCGGCCAACTGGCCGCAGGCCCGCATGAACGGCACGCTGAATCCGCCGATGTCCTCCTGTTCGACGTACTCGACGTACCCGTACCCGTCGCGCACCAGGGTGCGGGCGGCGGGCAGTGCGCAGTCGGCCTCCGCGTTGACGCGCTCGACGACGGTCTCGAAGGCCGCCTCGCAGGAGACGTCCCGGGGCTTGTAGACCAGGCGGGCCCCGGAGGCGAACGTCAGGATGCTCACCGCCCTGCCGTGGGCGTGCGAGTCGCCGTCGGCCCCGCCGATGGACAGCAGCGGGTCGCCGGGGGCGATGCCGGAGAACCGGAACACCTCGTCCCGGTCGGCGTGGAGGCGCCGGACCAGTTCGCGCGCGGCCTCGCGGGCGTTGCGCACCACATGGCCGGCCGCGGAGCGGAGCACCGGGAACGGCTCCAGGGCGTCTCTCCACGCCCGGGTGACGAAGTCCTGGTAGCGCTCGTCCGGGGTCGCCCCCCGCAGCAACCCGTCGGTGGAGGCCTTGTTGACCGCGGCGACCAAGGTACGGGTCGCCACGTCGCGGAGCCGGGCCTCGGCCCGGCCGAGTACCTGGAGCGTGAAGGCGTCCGGGTCGGCGACGGCCACCGTGAGGTCCTCGGGGAGGAGCCGGCCGGCAGTCGGCAGTGCCAGCTGCCGGATCACGCGCTGGAAGGGATACTCCTCCGGCTCCAGCGACCAGGCGAGCGCGGCCGGCGAGGGGGCCTCTGGAGCGACGTCGGACGGAGCCGAGAGCTTGACGTGGACGGCGGGCGCGAAAACGCCGAGGGGCTCGATGGTTTCGCGGATTTCGACGCTGTCGAGTTCTGGGTAAAGATTCGCGGGCGAGATCAATGCTCCGGCTCCCTGCGCGGACGATGATAGATTTTCACGTTGCGCCGGGGGCGGGGAGCATGAGCCGCTCCCCGCCCCCGGTCCGTGCCCGGCCCTTCGGGCTCAGTTGCAGTTGGGCTGGCACTCCTTGGTCAGCGTGCACCAGCCGCCCTGGTTGCCGAGGAAGTCGGACAGCGAGAACGTGTTGGTCGAGCACGCGCCATAGGCGACGCCGTCGAAGTCCTGCTCCGCGATCTCCTCGATGAGCGAGATGTCACCGTCGAAGTTGTTCATGTGAATTCACATCCAATCCGGCCGCATTTACCCAATAGGCCATTCTGCGGAAGAACTTCGGCCCATGGCTCGTCGCCCGGCTGAGCGACGAGGGAAAGCTATGCGCGTCGATAGCCAGTCCACAACCCATCGGCCGCCCGGCGGGGCACTGAAATACGTTTCCGGCGATGCCGCGGGAGCCCCTGGTGACGCCGTTGAGCTGCGGCTTCGATGCCATGTGGCCGAATCCTGCCAGGATGCTGGCAACTTGGTGCAGTTCATTTCCCGGCGGATTCGTGCGCGGTCGTATGCGCGACCGGATGCACTGGATATGCGCGTCGAATAGGGGGCCGAATGCGATCGGCCAATTTCCGCTCGCGACACTTTCACGGCCGTAGATCATCTCCGTGACACGGCCGGCCGGTCCGCGCCGGGCAGGAGGGGATACACCGCCCGGCACACCCTTCGAGAGGCCGGCGGAGGCGAAGAACCGGCGCAGCCAGTACGTGTCGAACCACCGCCCGGCTCTCTGGACCGTCGACCTGGGTCCCGCGTCAGGTGCGCGCCGCTCCTGCCGTCCGACCGCGGTCGGCTTGCGGGGCGGCTGCGACGGTCGCATAGTCCGAGGTATGGACGCGCGCGAGGCGGCGCTCCGGCAGGCGTACGACCATGCTGTCCGGTGGCTGGCGAGCCTGCCCGACCGCCGGATTCCCGCCCGCGCTTCGGTCGACGAGATCGTGAGCGCGCTCGGCGCCGAACTGCCTGCCGGTCCCAGCACGCCCGCCGACGTCGTCGACCTGCTGGCCACGGCCTGCGAGCCGGGGCTCACCGCGTTCCCCAGCGGCCGCTTCTACGGCTTCGTGGTGGGCGGCACCGAGCCGGCCGCGCTGGCTGCCGACTGGCTGGTCAGCGCCTGGGACCAGAATTGCGTGATGCGCACCGTCTCGCCCGCGTACGCGGCGGCGGAGGAGATCGCCGGCGCCTGGTTGCTCGATCTGCTCGGCCTGCCGAGGGACAGCTCCGTAGGCTTCACCACGGGTGCGACGATGGCGAACTTCACGTGCCTCGCCGCCGCGCGGGACACGGTGCTGCGGCGCACCGGCTGGAACGTCGCCCGCGACGGCCTCACGGGTGGCCCGCCCGTGCGTGTCGTCGCCGGCGAGTCCCGGCACATGGCCATCGACCTGGCCCTGCGCTACCTCGGACTCGGTCGGCCCGACCTGATAGCGGCGGACGATCAGGGACGCATCGACCCCGAGGCCCTGCGGGAGGCGCTGACGGCCGGCGGACAGAGCCCCACGATCGTGATCCTCCAGGCCGGCGACATCCACTCCGGCGCCTTCGATCCCTTCGCCGCGAGCATCCGTGCGGCGCGCGAGACGGGCGCCTGGGTCCACGTCGACGGCGCGTTCGGGCTGTGGGCGGCCGCGTCGCCGCGCCGCGCCCATCTGATGGCGGGCTGCGCGGACGCGGACTCCTGGGCGACGGACGCCCACAAGACGTTGAACGTCCCCTACGACTGCGGACTCGCGATCGTGCGCGACGCGTCCGCGGTCCGGGCAGCGATGGGCCAGCGGGGCGACTACCTCATCCAGCACGAGCAAGGCGACCCCATCGACAAGGTGCCCGAACTCTCGCGGCGCGGCAGAGCGTTCACCGTGTGGGCCGCCCTCAGGTCCCTCGGCCGATCAGGTGTCTCCGACCTCGTCGACCGGCTGTGTCGCCACGCCTCCGCGTTCGCCGCCGGCATCGCCGGGATCGACGGCGCGACCGTTATCAACGAGGTCGCGTTCACACAGGTCTGCGCCGAGTTCGGCAGCGACGGACGTACCGACCGTGTCCTCGCCCGGCTGCTCGACGACGGCACGGCGTGGATCAGCGGCTCCACCTGGCACGGCAGACGCGTCATGCGGATCTCGGTGAGCAACTGGTCGACCACCGACGACGATGTGACGCGCACGCTCGACGCGATCCGGCGCGCGGCCGCCGGGACCTGACGACAGTCGAACCGCCCGTCGCGCGCAGCACCACGTCGGCGCGGGAGGGGTTAACACAGGTGCCGGCACGAGGCTTCAGTCGTCGAGCGGCGATTCACCAGCAGCCGAGCGGCGCCCCCCGATGGAGGCGACCAACGCGTCCGCCACGATCGCCGCATCTGCCTCGGCGACATCCGCCGGGTATTCCGGGAGCAGATCGTCCCAGACGGGCATCCACGATCCGTACAGCTGGGCCTGTCCCTCGGGCCGCGCGAAGAACCAGATGTGCAGGTGCGCGCCGCCATCCCCGATGCGGTAGACATGGGCTCGCGAAATATGCGGCAGGGCCTGCACGTGGCGGACGAGGTGCGTGGACAGGACCCCCAACTCGGCCGCCAGCTCGTCGGGCAGGTCGGCCATGTCATAGTGCTCAATCGGATGCAGCATGAGCACCAGCGGCACCCCGACTCCCGCGATCCGGGTCAGCCGCCACCTGTCGTTGAACCAGATCCCCGCGTCTCGGTCACGGCACGCCTCACAGTTCGACGGGTCCTCGCCGTGTCGCGGAGGCTCGGGCAGAACCGGAGGGCGCAGCGACGCGACGCGCAATCCGTCCGGTTCGAACGGGCTGACAGCCCACCCTGTCATGCGCGCGAGCGGGAGCCGACGCTCACCATCCGCGGCGGCAAGCGCGTGGTCGTAGAACTCATCAGGTCGCAAGGCCATGGTGCGAAGACTAGTTCGGCATCGACGCCCGGTGAGGGCCGGGGTGACGTGACTCCTCCCAGGTGGGGGGCACCGAGCCGGCGCGGCACCAGGTCCAGCAGCCGTGGGCAGTGCCAGGCCAGCGTTGCCCACGTCGAATGTCGGGCGCACAGGTTTCTACGCGCGTCAAACAAGGCCCGGTATATCGGAAAACACCATGCGGAATCTTCTCCCTTGGAGCTATGGCCACAACATTCGGCAGGGGGCGCAATTCACCCGTGGGCCAGGAGAGAATTTCGGACGCACTGTCCAAAAAGATTCAGAGGAAAGACCCATGCGACGAAGACTCTCCGGCATGACCATCTCCGTGGCAGCGTTCGGGCTACTGGGCTCCCTCGTCACCGCCTGCGGCTCGTCCGGTAGCGACCCGACGACGTTGCGCCTGGTGGCACCCGAGTACGGCGCCGGCCCCGCGACCACCTCCAAGACGTACTGGGATGATCTGGCCACCGCCTTCACCGCCGCCCACCCCGGCATGAAGGTCGAGGTGACGCTCTACCCGTGGGCCGACATCGACAGCGAGGTCACCCGCATGGTCAAGGAGAACAACGCCCCGGACGTGGCTCTGATGGGTGCGTACTCCGACTTCGCCGCACAGGGCCGCCTTTACACCGCCAGCGAGGTGATGTCGGTCAGCACGGAGGCGAACTTCCTGCGGCCCCTCACGGAGGCTGGCTCGATCGACGGCGACCTCTACGGCCTGCCCTTCGTGGCAAGCAGCCGGCTGCTCTTCTACAACGCGGAGCTGTTCGACGAGGCAGGCGCGAAGCCGCCGAAGACCTGGTCGGACCTGAAGGACGCGGCCCAGGCGCTGAAGAAGGAGGGCGTTCTCTACCCGTACGCCCTGCCGCTCGGCCCCGAGGAGGCGCACGCCGAGGCCCTGATCTGGGAGCTGAGCAACGGCGGCGGGTACACCGACACCAGCGGCGGGTACAGCATCGCGTCCGAGCAGAACGCGCAGACATTCCGCTGGATCAAGGCCAACCTGGTCGCGCCGGCCCTGACCGGCCCGGTCCCGCCGGCCGAGCTCAACCGGCAGGACGCCTTCGCCGCCTTCCTGCGCGGCGACGTCGGTATGGTCAACGGCTATCCCTCACTCCTTCACGAGGCGAGGGCGAAGGGCATGAAGGTCGGCACCCTGAGCATGCCGGTGTCGGACACGCTGGACGACAGGGAGACCCCGCCGGCAGCGGGCGTCGCCGACTGGATGATGGCTTTCAAGCACGACGGCAATCGCGAACTGGTGGGCTCGTTCCTGAACTTTGTCTACCAGGACAAGAACATCAGCGAATTCGCCGGGCGCTACCACCTGTTGCCGTCGACGGTGTCCGCCACCCAGTCATCCCGGTACGCGGCGGCGGACCCCAGCGCCGAGCAGTTCCTCGCCGCACTGCGCACTGCCCAGCTCTACCCTGTCAACGACCCGTCCTGGCTGCAGGTCAGCAATACCATCAAGCGGAACATCGGCAAGGCCGTCGCACCCTCGGCCGACCCGAAGACCGTCCTGGAGCACATCGCCCAGCAGACCCGGGACGTGGCGCAGCAAAGGTAGCGGTCTCCGGAAGCTGCGGGGACCGTCTCCTCCGCCGCCGGTTCACCCGCTCTCCGGTTCTTTCGTCTGCCTGCCGTTCCCTCGTTCCGCCCGGCGCCCGTGTCCCTGCGGATGCGGCAAGCGGGCCGTAGGGCGTCGACCGGACGCCTGGCTCGTCACTCGCGCAGCACCCACAAGGTGGCGCGAGGAGACGACTCTCCCCATCGCTCGGCAGGGGCGCGACAGCAGGCCATGGAGGCTGGGCGCACACGACCCGCCCGGACTATGGTGTCCCACCACATACGCCGCTGACCTGCGTCTTCCTACGGTAGGGCGACACCGAATCATCCCCGCCCTGCCTGGCGTGGTGCACATGACTGCCGCAACACCCTCCCCGACCCGGCCCGGCCGGGCCTGTCGCGGTCGATGCGGTGGATCCGCAGCCGGTCGTTGCCGCGGTCGCTGACCACCGCGACGTCGCGTGCTGCCCAGGCGCACGCCGTGGACCGGGTCGACGTTGTTGAAGCGGCCGGGCTTGTCGTCGGTGCCGGGTCCGGCCGGGGCGGGGATGGACTGCACCCGGCGCGCGTCCAGGTCGTAGACCCGCAGGCCGCCCTGCGATCGAAGACGGACAGACCAGTACGCGAAGCTCCTGGCGGACACGGGTGATCCTGGTCGAGAACCCGTCCACCAAGAGCTTCGTCGTTGCGCAGGACCGTCCAACTCGCGGTCAACGAAACCAGCTTGGAAAAGGCTCGATGCCCCCTGGCCGCCACTCAAGAGGTATCCGGGAAGTGCTGTTCTGACGGGCGCCAGCCACTCGATTTCCGATTCAACGCCGGCGAGGTGCCACCCGGAGGGGCTGTCGCGCCCTCTGGCCTTCCATCGCGCAGGACCCGCATTGCCTCGCCCTCATGCAAAGCTGCATGCCCCACCAAGATGACGGAAGTCTTACGACCCGGCGTGCTGATCCCCGACAAGAAGAGCTTCTCCGTAGCGTCGTCCGCATGCGTGTACTCGTCACAGGCGGAGCCGGGTTCATCGGCTCGCGCATCGTTGGTTCCCTCCATGAGGCCGGCCACGAGCCGGCCGTGCTGGACGTCTTGCTTCCCAGCGCGCACCCCACCGTCTCCGAGCCTCCCGCCGGGGAGTTCCTGCGGGTGGACGTGCGGGATGCGTCGGGTGTGCGGGCGGCGTTGCACGGGGTCGACGCCGTCTGCCATCAGGCCGCGATGGTAGGTCTCGGGAAGGACTTCACCGACGCGCCCGCCTACGTCGGCTGCAACGACCTGGGTACGGCCGTCCTGCTGGCCGGGATGGCGGAGGTGGGCGTGCGGCGCCTCGTTCTCGCGGGGTCGATGGTGGTGTACGGCGAGGGCCGGTACGACTGTGCTCGTCACGGGGTGGTGCGGCCGGGCCCGCGTCGTCCCGAGGACTTGGCGGCGGGGCGCTTCGAAACGTGCTGCCCCCACTGCGGCGCCGCGCTTTCGTCCGGCCTGGTCGGGGAGGACACGCCGGCCGACCCCCGCAACGTGTACGCCGCAACGAAGCTGGCCCAGGAGCACCTGGCCGCTTCCTGGGCCAGGTCCACCGGCGGCACGGCCGTCTCCTTGCGCTACCACAACGTGTACGGGCCGGGGATGCCCCGTGACACGCCCTACGCGGGCGTCGCCTCCCTCTTCCGTTCCGCGCTCGCCCGCGGCGAGGCGCCTCGGGTCTTCGAGGACGGCGGGCAGCGTCGCGACTTCATCCACGTGACGGACGTTGCCGCCGCCAACGTCTGCGCGTTGGAGGCCGATACGCCTCCGGTCGGTGTTCTCACCCCGTACAACACGGGCAGCGGGGATCCGCACACGGTGGGGGAGATGGCGGCGGCCCTGGCGCGGGCGCACGGCGGTCCGGGGCCGGTGACGACGGGTGAGTTCCGGCTTGGTGACGTCCGCCATATCACTGCGGACTCATCGCGGCTGCGGCGTGATCTCGGGTGGCGCCCCGAGGTCGGGTTCGCGGCCGGGATGGAGGAGTTCGCCCGGGCCGGGCAGCGCGCTTCGGCGGCCGTGGGCGGGTAGGCCGAGTCAGCCGGTCGCTGCGGGCAGGGTGACCTCGAAGCGGCAGCCGCCGGGCACGTTGCGGACCTCGGCCCGGCCGGCGTGGGCCTCGACGATGCCACGGACGATGGCCAGGCCGAGCCCCGCTCCGGCGGGAGGCGTGCGGGCTTCGGTGCCGCGCCATCCCGTGTCGAAGACCCTGGACAGGTGCTCGTCCGGGATGCCTCCGCAGCCGTCGGTGACGGAGACAACGACTGCCTCGTCCAGGCGCCGGGCGGCCACCGCCACAGTTCCGTCGACCGGTGTGTGGCGAATGGCGTTGACGAGGAGGTTGGCCAGCACTCGGGTCATCTCCCTGCCGTCCACCTCGACCGGAACCGCCTCGACCTCGTCGCCCACCAGGCGCACCCGGTGTTCTCTCGCGAGTGGGTCGGCGCCGCTCAGGGCGTCGCCGACGAGGTCGTACACGGATACCCGGCTGGGGTTGAGGGCAAGTGTCCCGGCGTGGATGCGGGAGAGTTCGAAGAGGTCGCCGACCATGCCGGTGAGGCGTTCGACCTCGGCGCGGATCTGCCGATGGTAGCGGGCCGGTTCGGCGGCCATGCCGTCTTCCAGGGCTTCCGCCATCGCCCGAAGCCCGGCGAGCGGGGTACGCAGGTCGTGGGAGATCCAGGCTACGAGCTCCCGGCGGGACGTCTCCAGGGCCCTTTCGCGTGTCCGGGAGGCTTCGAGCTTGGCGCTGGTCGCGGCGAGTTCCCGGGTGAGCGCTGCGAATTCGGCGGGGGCCTCCCCGTGCGGCGGGGCGAAGCTGCCGCCGTCGCCGAAGTCCCTCGTGGCCAGCGTCAGCGCGCGGCTTCCCGCCACCACCCATCTGCCCAGGACCAAGGCGGTGGCCAGGGAGACCAGAGAGGCCATGGCGACGACGACGGTGACGACCCACAGGTCGTGGGCGGAGAGGAACATCGCCTGGGCCACGGAGAGAGTTCCGGCGAGCATGGCGGTGACGGTCACGGCGGCCACGACGGTGAGGGACACGGCGACCGAGCGGTGCCGTACGAGCCGGAGGGCGAGCGCCCCGACGAGCCCGGCACAGGCGGCTCCCACGAGGGCGAACGCGGCGATGAGCAGGACATCCTTCATCCGACGTCCTCCTGTGAGGGAGCTGCCTCGAAGCGGTAGCCGACGCCCCAGACCGTCTGGATCAGAGCGGGCCTGGCGGGGTCGTCCTCGATCTTGGCGCGGAGTCGCCGAACGTGCACGGTGACTGTGGACAGGTCGCCGAAGTCCCAGCCCCACACTTTCCGCATCAGCTTCTCGCGGCTGTGTGCCGCGCCGGGTTGTTCCATGAAGTACGTGAGGAGGTCGAACTCGCGCAAGGTGAGGGCGAGCGTGTCTCCGGCGCGGGTGGCCCTGCGGGTCCCCGGGTCGACGGTCAGGTCGCCGGCGCGTAGGACGCCCCTGGGCACGGCCCCCACGACGACGCGGTCACGGCGGAGCACGGACGAGACGCGCAGGACGAGTTCCCGGGGACTGAAGGGTTTCGTGACGTAGTCGTCGGCGCCCACTTCGAGCCCCGTGATGCGGTCCTCCTCGTCGCTCCGGGCGGTCAGCATGATCACCGGAACGTGCGCGGTCGCCCGCAGCCGTCGGCAGACCTCAAGGCCGTCCAGGCCGGGCAGCATCAGGTCGAGGACGACCAGGTCCGGCCACCGCTCCCCCGCCCGGCGCAGGGCGCCTGGACCGTCCGCCGCGCGCTCCACGGCGAACCCGGCCCCCTCGAGGTAGCCGGCAACGACCTCGGCGACCGTCGGATCGTCGTCCACCACCAGGATCCGGGCGGCGGGAGGGGAGACACTGTGCTCGCTCATGCGGCACAGCCTCGCACCCATGCCTCCCCATGGTCACGGCCAGGCGGGCGGACCTCGCACGGCGTCCGCGTTTCGTAAGGACTTCCAGCGCCCCGACGCGCTCGGGGATTCCTACGGTGGGAGCCGTGAACTCCATGAGCGTAGACGTCGTCCTTCCGTGTCTCGACGAAGCCGAGGCCCTGCCCTGGGTGCTCGCCCGCGTCCCCGGCGACTGGCGGGCGATCGTCGTCGACAACGGCTCGGCCGACGGTTCCGCCGCCCTCGCGCGCAGCCTCGGCGCCACCGTGCTGCACGAGCCCCGTCGTGGCTTCGGCGCGGCCTGCCACGCCGGTCTCCTCGCCTCCGAGGCCCAGTTCGTCTGCTTCTGCGACTGCGACGCGTCTCTTGATCCCGGTCTGCTGACCGGCATGCTGGGCTCCGTGAGCGACGGCTCCGCAGACCTGGTCCTCGGCCGCCGACGCCCGACCGAGCGCGGGGCGTGGCCCCTGCACGCCCGGGCAGGAAACATGGCGCTGTCCCGACTGGTGCATCGGCGGACGGGACTGCGTCTGCGCGACCTCGGGCCGATGCGTGTCGCCCGGCGGGAAGCGCTGCTGTCCCTGGGCCTGACCGACCGGCGCAGCGGCTACCCCCTGCAGATGGTGGTGCGCGCGGCGGACGCCGGCTGGCGGGTGCGGGAGGTGGACGTGCCCTACCGCCCGCGTGCCGGGCGGTCCAAGGTGACGGGCACGTGGCGGGGCACCTGGCAGGCCGTGCGGGATATGCGCCGGGTGCTGGACGAGGCCGCGCCGGTCATGGGTGAGCGCGCATGACGGCCCTCCTCGTCATCGCCAAGGAGCCGCTGCCCGGCCGGGTCAAGACCCGCCTCACTCCCCCGTTCACGCCCGGACAGGCCGCCGCCCTCGCCGAAGCCGCTCTCTGCGACACCCTTGCCGTGGCCGCGCGGGTTCCTGCCGACCGGCACGTCTTGGTGCTGGACGGAGAGCCCGGCGCCTGGCTGCCCTCTCGCTTCAACGTCGTTCCCCAGGTGGCCGGCGGGCTCGACGTGCGACTGGCCGCCGCCTTCGCGGGGTGTGACGGGCCGGCGCTGCTCATCGGTATGGACACTCCGCAGATCACTCCCGCGCTGCTGACCGCGGCCGTCTGCTGGGACACGTACGACGCCTGGTTCGGACCCGCCACGGACGGCGGCTTCTGGGCCCTCGGGCTGCGATCACCTGATCCTTCGCTCCTGCTCGGCGTCCCCATGTCACGGGCCGACACCGGCAGCGCGCTGTACGAGCGGCTCCGCTCGGCCGGACTGCGCATCGGTCGGCTGCCCGTCCTACGGGACGTGGACACCGCCGAGGACGCGCGCCTCGTGGCCACCGGTGCCCCGGGCACCCGCTTCGCGGCCCTCCACGCCGTACTGTCCTCGTCCCGTGCGGGAGCGAGGACGTGACCACGACGACGACCGCATGGCGCGCCGACCCCTATACCGACGCCCTGCGCACAGGGCAGGGGCCCCTCTACCTCAGCCGGGATGACGGGTGGCTGCTGCCGTTGGAGGTCGAGCGGTGGTGCGCCGCTCCCGACCCCGCCGACCTGTCCGTCCTGGAGCGCTGCCGGGGGTCGGTTCTCGACGTCGGCTGTGGTCCGGGGCGGCTCGTCGCCGCCCTGGCGGTCGACGGTCGCCGAACGTTGGGCGTCGACGTCAGCAGCGAGGCCGTCGCGCGCACGATCGGGCTCGGCGCGACGGCCCTGTGCCGCTCGGTGTTCGACCCGCTCCCGGCGGAGGGACGCTGGGACACGGCCCTGCTCATCGACGGCAACATCGGCATCGGCGGCGATCCGGCTGCCCTGCTGCGCCGGCTGCGGCAGGTCGTGTCCGGGTCCGGCCGGGTGGTCGCGGAGTGCGCGGCCTTCGACGTCGACGAGCGGTGTGAGGTAAGGGTGGTGGACGGTCGGGGAGGCCGGGGCGAGCGGTTCCCGTGGGCCAGGGTCGGGGTGCCCGCCCTGGCCGCGCACGCGGCCGCGGCGGGTTGGGCGTTGCGCGAGCGGTGGGAACGGAGGGGCCGCCGTTTCGCTGTCCTCACCCGTCAGCCGTCCTCGGCACCCCGCTGACGAGCGTCTCGCCCCCTCCGTACGAGGATGGACACCCCCGCCACGGCGGCCACCACCACCAGTACGATCGCCAGGTTGCGCCCGTAAGGCAGCGGTAGCGCGGACGGGTTGGGCGGCTCGCCCGGACGGACCAGCAGGGGCAGGGTGACGAGCACCAGACCTCCCGCTGTGATCAGCGCCCCTCTCAGCACGCCCCGGTAACGCTCACCCACGAGCAGCAGTCCGACCGCGAGGACCAGGGGGGCGAAGACCCCGTCGTGCAGGACGAGGGCCCCGGCCAGCCAGAGGAGGACACCGGCCGGTTCGGGCTCGGCCGCCACCAGCCAGGCACCGGTCCCGATCATGAGGATGCCGAGTCCGCCGAGCGTGTACCTCAGCGTGTTCGCGGTCCTCACAGCACCTCCAGGCGGTGCACCCATTTGGTCTGAAGCACCCCGGGGCGGTTCGGGGCGATGATCCGGGCCGGAAATCCGTGATCGAGGGAGAGGGCCCGTCCGTTGAGCGTGAGGGCGAGCAGGCTGAGCGGGTCGTCGACGTACTCGGCGCCCATGTCCATGATCCGGTAGGTACCGGTCGTCTCCAGCGAGGTCACCCGCACGCCGTCGCGTCCCGGGCGTCCCCCCGCCCGCTCCACCAGATCCCGCACCGGTACGCCTTCCCAGCCGGCTTCCACGCTCCAGCCCTCGACGCAGGCGATCGGCAGCCGGGCCGCGGCCCGCGGCAGCTCGCCCAGGGCGTCGAGCGTGAGCGTGTACGGGCGCGGCCCGGTGACCTCCAGCCGCCACGTCCGGAGGCTCCTCGCCGAGATGCCCGCGGCGGCTGCGGTCCGGTTCACCGGGAGCCCCTGCGGACCGTGGTCCGGGTGCCGGGGAGCCAGCAGGTCCAGGGCCTTCAGCGCGGTGAAGGACTGCCCCACCGTCGTCAGGGTGACCGCGCCGACGGCCGCTCCCGTGCCGATCAGAAGTGAGCGGCGGTCGAGGGCGTCCTCGGCGGGCAGGGTGAGCGTTCCCTCCGACCCTCTTCCCCAATGGGCTCTGATCTCGGGCGCCTTGACGGCGACGTGCAGCATGATCGAGCCGGTCACGATCCAGGCGACGGCGAAGTGGACGGGTACGAAGGAGAAAGGCCAGGGGTACCACTCGGCGATGTTGAGCAGACCGGTCAGTACCTGGAAGACGGCGGAGGCGACGAGGACCGCGACGGAAAGCCGCTCCAGCGCGTGCCGCCATGACCGCACCGGCGGCCACACGAACAGGCGGGGATAGACCGTCCACAGCTTCACCAAGAGCAGCACGATCGCCGCCAGACCGGTGGCGACGTGCAGCCCTTGTGTGAGCCGGTACCCCCAGACCGGCCGGGGCGGCAGATGATCGGCCAGCCAGTCCGGCGGGTGCTGGAGGTAGTGGCTCACCAGGCCGGTGGCGAAGCACACCGCGAAAGCGGCGCCGAGCCAGCGACCGACAGCGGTCGCCGTCCGCGCGTCGTGGAGACGACCGGTGAAGGTGGGCGGGCAGAACGCGGACAGAGCGGCCGGTCGCCGTAGGCGGGGTCGGAGGGTCATGGCGTCCATGACACCGCCGACGGCCGCCGATCGGGGGCTCCGACACCTTACGGAACCCGAACGCCGCCCCGCGGCGCCGCCCTTACCGTCGTACACCGTGCCAGGCTGCGCCTCATGTCTGGTGCCCGTCCGCTCGCCCTCACCGCTCTCGTGGTCGTGGCCTTGGCCGCCGCCTCGGCCCACCTGCTCAGCGGGGATGCCGTCGGAGTCGGCTTCCTCCTCGGCTACGCGGGTTGCTGGGCGGTGTTCGCGGCCGCCGTGGTCGCACTGCGCTGGACTCCCGACAGGGCGGTGGTTCCCCTGGTGCTCGCAGGGGCGGTCGTGGTGGCCGCCACCGGGTTGGTGGCGGCACCGCGTACGAGCACGGACTCGTACCGGTACGCGTGGGACGGCCGCGTGCAGGCGGCGGGGATCTCCCCGTACGACCACGCTCCCGCCGACCTGGCGCTCGTCACGCTGCGCGATGCATGGCTCTTCCCCGCCGCCGAGGCGTGTGCGGACGGCGCGGACCTGACACCGCTGACCGACGGCGGCTGCACCCGCATCAACCGGCCTGCCGTGCACACGATCTACCCGCCCGTGGCCGAAGCCTGGTTCCTGCTGGTCCATGGGGTTTCTCCGCCCGACAGCCGCCACCGGGCACACCAGACGGGAGCCGGCATCCTCTCTCTCGCGGTGACCGGCCTGCTGCTCGTCGTCCTGCGGAAGCGTGGGGAGCCGCGCCGGGCCGCGCTGTGGGCCTGGTGTCCCGCCGTCCCCGTCGAGGCCGTCAACAACGCTCACATCGATGTCCTCGCCGTGCTGTTCTCAGTGGCCGCCTTCACCCTCGTGGCCCGCCACCGCGTCACCGGCGGCGCCCTGCTCGGGCTGGGGATCGCCGTGAAGCTGCTGCCCGCCGTGCTGCTTCCGGGAGCCCTCTCCGGGGCGCGCCGCCCACGCGCCGCCCTGGCGGTCATCGTTCCGGCCGTGGTGATGGTCGGCGCGGTGTACCTGCCGTACGTCCTGCTGTCCGAGGGTTCCGTCCTCGGTTACCTGAGCGGATACGCGAAGGAGGAGGGCTACGACGACGCCGACGCGGGCGGACGCTACGCCCTACTGCGGCTCGTCCTGCCCGACGCGTGGGCCGCGCCCGCCGTCCTGCTCGTCATGACGGTCGTCGCCCTCGCCGTGTGGAGGCGCGGCGACCCCGAATACCCCTGGCGCGGCGCTCTCCTCACCATCGGAACGGCCTTCCTCCTCCTCACCCCCGGCTACTCCTGGTACGCGCTCCTCCTCGTCGCCCTGGTGGCGCTGGGCGGCCGGGTGGAGTGGCTGGGCGTCGCGTCGGCCGGCGCCGTCGCCTACCTCGCAGGCCCGGAGACGGGACAGGGGCCAGTGACGGCGGCGTACGGGATGGCCGCCGTGGGCGTGCTGGCAGGCGCGGCTGTGCGGCACCGCAGGATCCCGTGGCGTCCCGCGCCGGAGAGGAAGCAACGCCAGCCGGGCTCGCCATCACGGCCGGGCCGGCGCCTCGGCGTCGGCCCGGCCACCACGTCGAGCGGGGCGGAATCACCGCCCGGATCTTCAGCCGTTCCACCGACAGGGCTAGGGTGAATCGCACTCACGATCGCAAACATGTCAGACCGCGACATCACACGGGGCTCTGTGTCGTTCGACGACGAATGGGCCGGCATCAGGACTGCGACGAACGACCAGCAGACCGCGATGCGCCTCAACCAACTGGACGGCGGAGGGGGAGGTGGTGGATCGCAGCAGTTCGGAACGCTGAAGGTCGAGCAGACGGATCTCGCGGCCATCGGTGACGCCGCATTCAAGCTGCGGCAGCGGCTGGGCACCGATGGTGATCAGGCCAAGGCCAGCACGCAGGAGGCCGGCATGGCGATGAAGCTGGACTTCGCGCTCGGCCCGGCTCTCGCCACGATGGCCGAGAAGTAGCGCAAGCAGGTCGACACGCTGGAGAGGGCGCAGCACTGGTGGATCTCGATGCGCCAGCTGGGAGCGCGTGAACGCCACGGTCACCAGGGAGTTCATCGGCAAGACGGCCAAGGAGTTCGCCGACGCAGCCACGCAGGCAACCAGCATCGCCAACATCCTCAAGGACACGACCGGCTCAACGCCGTCGGCTACGCCTGGGCTTTCTCCTCCGTCACCGCCTCACCGGGTGTCAAGGCTCACTACCGGCCGCCGCGATCACGGGGACTGGCACGCCTCAGCCCAGTGCGGGCCGCCCTCCATGCGCTCACCGCGGCGAAGGTGTCAGCGAGCCCCCGGGCGCGCATCGCGCCGCGGGTCAGTTCCCGGGATTCCGGCCGGTCAGACGCGGGCGAGGGCGGCAGCTCCGAAGGAGACGTCGAACCGGTCGCACCAGATGCTGACGCTGGGGTACTTCGACCAGTCGACGTCCGCGGGCAGGGGATAGTTCTGGTCGCCCTTGTTTCCCTTGAGCTTGGCGAGGCTGACGTACTGGCCGTCGTCGAAGACTCCCCACCCGGCCTTGCCCTCCTTGACCGGCGCGTCGCTCAACCAGACGCGTAGATCGGGGCCGTTGCTCGTGTCGAGTCCTTCCAGCCGGAGCGTGTGGGTGCCGTCGGCGAGACGGACCACCTTCACCGTGCCGGTGGTCGCGTGCTCATGGCTGATGAACGTGCCCTGCGCGACCGTGACCGGCTCGGCGGGCGGTACGGTCACCGAAGCCGATAGGCCCGGGTCCGTCGTCGGTGTGCCGGCGGGTGGTGTCGTGGACGGCGCGACCGCAGAGGGCAGCGCCTCATGGACCGTCTCGTCCACCCACAGGGCCCACGGCTTGAACCACGCCAGCCCTGCCGCCACGACCAGTACGACGGCGGCCACCAGGACCGCCCATGGCTTCCTGCTCCGGCCACGTTCCACTGGCACTCTCCCGCTTCTTTTCGCCGTCACCATCTGACCGTCATCCAACGCTGCTTGGCGCCTGCGCGGAAGAACCCGGCGGGTGACGAAAGTCTTACCCTCCCTGGGCCCCGCTGCGCATGGGCGATAAGTTCCCGGCGCGTCGGGCGGTCCGTGAGGCAGGCCGTGAGCGGCACCGGGTACTTGCCCCCATACGCCACGCTCGCAGGACGTGCGACACGGGCTCAGCCCTCCTTGTGGCAGATACGGGCCACGAGGAATGCCGCAAGACCTGCCCAGGGCAAGTGGGCCGGGCCGGACAGATGCCAGCACAAGGCGCCCAGCACCGCGGCCGTGATGAGGAGCACGACAAGTGCTCGCCCGTTCCTGAGGAACACCCACTCCTGCTGGGCGCTTCCCGGCTGCTTCATCTCGTGCACGGCGGTGCGGATGACCAGAAGGGCGAGCACGACGGCCGCGCCGATCAGCGCCGGGGCCATGCCTTGGTCGTTCACCTCGCGCCGCCGGGTCGTGCGCCGGTCTGGTAGATGTCGGGAATGCCGTCGGCGTCGTCGTCGCGTTCCTCGTCCTCCCACAGTTGCTTGTAGACGCGGTTGCGGCGGCGCAGCAGCACGGCGGCGAGGGTGGCGGCGATGAGGGAGCCGACCAGGACGGCGGCCTTGACGTGTTCGGCTTCGGGACCTGTCGGGAAGGCGAGTTCGCCGATGAGGAGGGCGACGGTGAAGCCGATTCCGGCCAGGGTGGCGAGTCCGAAGACGTCTGCCCAGGCGAGGTCGGGGTTGAGCTGGGCGCGGGTGAAGCGTGCGGCGAGGTAGGTGCCCAGGAAGATGCCGAGGACCTTGCCGACGACGAGGCCGATGACGACGCCGAGGGGTTCGGGGTCGGTGAAGACGTGGCCCAGCGCGCTGCCCGAGACGCCGACACCGGCGGCGAACAGGGCGAAGAGGGGGACCGCGACGCCGGCGGAGAAGGGATGCACCAGGTGGGAGACACGGGCCGCCGGGGACCGTGCCTCGCCCTGGTCACGGGTAGTGCGCAGGATCAGGCCCATGGCCACTCCGGCGACGGTGGCGTGGACGCCGGAGTTGTACATCAGCGCCCAGACCGCGATCCCGAGGGGCACGTACCACCACCAGCCGCGCACCCTGAGGCGCTGGAGGACGTAGAAGACGGCGAGCCCGGCGAAGGCCGCGCCCAGGGCCCAGAAATTGAGGTCGGAGGTGAAGAAGACGGCGATGATGAGGATGGCACCGAGGTCGTCGACGACGGCCAAGGTGAGCAGGAAGGCACGCAGCGCGGAGGGCAGGTGGGTGCTGAGGACGGCGAGGACCGCCAGAGCGAAGGCGATGTCCGTGGCCATCGGCACGGCCCAGCCCTTAAGGCTCCCGCCCCCGATGGTGACAGTGAGCACGTAGAGGGCGGCGGGGACCGCCATGCCGCATACGGCGGCGACGACGGGCAGCGCGGCGGTGGCGGGAGTGCGCAGCTCGCCGACGACGAACTCGCGTTTCAGCTCGATGCCGGCGACGAGGAAGAACACCGCGAGCAGGCCGTCGGCCGTCCAGTGGGCGACCGACAGGTCCAGGTCGAGGGCGGGGATGCCGAAGTGCAAGTCGCGTATCTGCTCGTACGCCTCGCTCCACGGACTGTTCGCCCATGCGAGCGCGACGACCGCGGCGGCGAGCAGGACCAGTCCCCCGACGGTCTCGGTGCGCAGGGCCTCGGCGACGGCCTGCCGTTCGGGCCAGGGCAGCAGGCCGAGAATCACCTTGCGCGGGCGTGACTGCGTCATGGGGGAAAGGCCTCCGGGATGGGTTGACGGGCGGGCACAAGGCCCCTCGACGCCGACCAGACTTCCCGGCACACCAGCGCGTCGCATTGACGCGTTCTTTACACCCTAGCGAGCGCCGGGGGACCTCGCCAGGGCGTCTCTCGGCTGGCCCGACCAACCGCTGTGACCCCGAAAGGGCGGGCACGGGACAGGACGGGCACACTCCGAAGAGAAGGGACGCGGCAGCTACGTCTGTCCACCGCTCTTGTCCGCACCAAGGCGGTCACCATGAGTTACTCCACCGACGACCAGCGGATCCTCGGCGAAATCGAGCGGGGCCTCACCCGCGACGACCCCGCCCTGGCCACCCTGATCGACGCGCTGAACCAGCAGTTCCCGGAGACACCCGAGCGACCCAAGGCCGCCCGATCCGCTCGCCGCAGCCCTCGCGTCGTGGCCGCCGTCGTGCTGTCCGTCATCGCGCTGCTTGCGTTGATCCTCACAGCCGTTCTGGGCGCCACACCCACTCCGCCCGCAGAGGAAGACGGGCCACCCGCGCCACGCCCCGCCGCCATGGCCGTGCACCCTGAGCCGTGACCGAGTCCTCAAGGGCGGGCTCGGTGGCGCGAAGGCCGGTCACCGGGTAACCGGCGAGAGCCTTGATCAGGGCGTCGGGGCTGTCGATCACCTGACCGCTGAGGGTGGTGCAGGTGGTGTCGAGGCGTAGCCGGTCGGCACCGGGCAGGTCGGCGAACGCGTGCGGAGGCACCGGTGTCTCGAAGGTGACCTCGACGTCTCTGACGGCTCCGGCCCGCAGGTGGGCCACGGTGTCGAGGGCGACGAGGCGCCGTCACGGATGATGCCGATGCGGTCGGCGACCGCTTCGACCTCGCTCATCACATGGCTGGACATGAAGACCGTCCGTCCGGCCGCCGCCGTCTTGCTGACCAGATCCAGGAAGGTCTGCTGCACCAGGGGGTCGAGCCCTGAGGTCGGCTCGTCCAGGACGAGGAGCTCGGCCCGGACCAGAACACCCGGATCCGGAAGCTGTCCAAACCGCCTCGTCCAGAAGTACAGCGACAGCCTCGTTGCGGGCGCAAGCACGCGCGGCGGTCCGCTGCCGAAAGGCTTCCGTTTCTACGGCTTCCAGCACACGGCCCACACCCTCGCCACCCAGCCCCGCGCCACGTTCGGCGACTTCGCACGAAAATCTCTTCCGCTCGGCGAGCATGACGTCGATGTCGACGATGATCAGCATCAGATCACCTTGTTCGGCTCAGCCTGCATCTGCGCTGCCCGGGCGTCGTGAGCAGCAGTGGGCGAAGCCCCTGCCGTTCCGTGACCCACGTCACATCTATTTCCTGTCAGGAATCGGGGCGCTGTTCCGCTCAAGTCACCGAGAGCCAAGCGAACCGACAGGAGCAAGACATGAAGCACCGCATCGTCGTCCTCGGAGCCGGCTACGCCGGGGCCTACGCGGCCGGGACCCTGGCCCGTCGGCTGTCCCCCAAGGACACCGAGGTCACCGTGGTCAACGCCGAACCGGACTTCGTCCAGCGGCTGCGGCTGCACCAGCTCGCGGCCGGCCAGGAGATCGAGGCTCCGCAGCTCGCCGACGTCTTCGCGGGCACGGAGATACGGCTGCGCCTGGCCCGTGTCACGGCCGTCGACCCCGAGCGCCAGGTCGTCGCTGTGGCCGACGCCGACGGCGTCGGTGAGCTCGGCTATGACACGCTTTTCTACGCGCTCGGCAGCCACGGTGACGACCGTGGCGTCCCCGGCGTGGCCGAGCACGCCTTCGACGTCGCCGCCCGGCCCTCCGCGCTGCGCCTGCGGGAGCGCCTGGACAGCCTGGAGAAGCGGGGCAAAGGCGTGAATGTGCTGGTCGTCGGCGACGGGTTGACCGGAATCGAGACCGCCACCGAGATCGCCGAATCCCGGCCCGGCCTGTCGGTGACGCTGGTCGCCCGCGGGGAACTGGGGGCCCAGCTCTCCGCCGCAGGCCGCGGCCACCTGCGCCAGGTTTGCGACCGGCTGGGCGTCGCCGTCCTGGAGCACACGAGCGTCGAGGCCGTCGAAGCGACGCGGGTGCTGTGTGCCGACGGAACCGCCCTGGCGGCCGACGCGACCGTGTGGACGGCCGGGTTCACGGTCAACCCCATCGCCGCCGCGAGCGGTCTTGAGGTCACCGAGAACGGTCGGATCGTGGTCGATCGCACCATGCGGTCGGTCTCGCACCCCGACGTCTACGCCGCCGGCGACAGTGTGTACGCCGTGGGCGACAACGGCCGGCCTCTGCCCATGTCCTGCGCCTCGGCCGGCTACACCGGCCGGCAGGCCGTGGACGCGATCGTCGGACGCCTGACCGGCAGCAAGATCGCGAACACCAAGCTGGAGTACCCGGGCAACCACATCAGCCTCGGGCGGCGGGACGGGATCCTGCAGATGGTCGACGACGAAGGGCAGGCAAAGCCGACGTACATGGGCGGCCGCAAGGCCGCCCGGATCAAGGCCGCCATCGTCAGGATGTCGCTGTGGGCCACCTCGCACCCGACCTTCGGCCTGCCCAAGCGCAAGCACCACCTGGCCACCGCGCCGAAGGCGTGCCCTGCCGAGAAGACGGTCGCGTAACCGCCTTCCGGTCGTATTTCCACATCGTGAGCCACTCGACGCCGTGGTTACCGGTGAGTCCACCGTGGCACACGGCAACACGGCAACCCGGCAACCCGGCAACCGTTCCCTGCCTGTCCGCCGAACTCGAAGGCGTCCTGGCAGTCCACGTCGAGAAGGCCCCCATCAGCGGCGTCTGCTACGTCCGCGATCCGGAAGAGCCGACCGGGCCGAGTCCGAAACCCCGCGCGCCCGGCCCGGCGATGAACTCCCTCCTCTGAAGGAGAAGGCATGTCCACTCAGGCCGCGCCCGCAGCCGACGCGTCGCCTTCACCCTGGCCGACCGTGGCCAGGGCAGTCGCCTTGCTCACGGTGAGCATCAGCCTGCTGCTCACCGCCTTCGCCTGGCCGTCGGTACGCTCATCGGTGCATGACGTGCCGATCGCCGTCGCCGGGCCCGCCCCCGCCGTCAAGCAGATCGCGTCCGTGCTCGACCAACGGCTTCCCGACGGCTTCCAGATCACCGAGGTCGCCGACACCGCCGCCGCCGAACGGCTGATCCGTGACCGCGAGGTGTACGGGGCGATCGACCTCGGCTCCGGCACACCGCAGGTCATCACCGCGTCCGCCGGAAGCGTCGCCGTCGCCCAGACCTTGAACAGCATCGCGACCGGCCTCGGCCAGGCGCAGGGAACCGGCACCGCGGTCGCCGCCCGCGACCTCGTCCCGCTGCCGGCCGACGACCCGCGCGGCTCCGGACTGGCCGCCGGAGTCCTGCCGTTGGTCATGGGCGGCCTGCTCGCCGCCCTGCTGTTGACCAGGCTCGTCCGCGGCAGCGTCCGCCGTGTCACCGGAGCGCTCGCCTTCGCCGTCACCGGCGGACTTGCCGTGACGGCGACCCTCCAATTCTGGTTCGGCTCACTCGACGGCTCCTACTGGGCAAACTGCGGCGCCATCGCCCTGGCCATCGCGGCCACCTCCCTGACCATCCTCGGTCTCGAGTCACTGCTCGGGTACGTCGGCTTCGGCCTCGGCGCCGCCACCATGATGCTCATCGGCAACCCCCTGTCGGGCACCGCGACCGCACCCGAGATGCTGCCCGGCCGGTCCGGCACCCTCGGCCAACTGCTTCCGCCCGGGGCCGGTGGCCAACTGCTGCGCTCCACCGCCTTCTTCGACGGTCACGGCGCCGCCCAATCCGCCACCACACTGGCGGCGTGGCTCACGCTTGGTCTGGTGCTGTGCCTGGCCGGCAACCTGCGCCGCCGTCCTGTCGCCACCGTCGAGGGCACGGCCGCGCAGCCGGCCACGCATGCGACGGTCTGCCTCCCACACACACAGCACCCGCCGGCTCAGGACGTGTCGTCGACCGGGCCGTGACGGATGCGCCCAGGTGGGCACAACAGGGACCTCGCCGGGGACCCTCGCGCCACGACCGACCTCTCCCTCCACCGGCTCAGCGTGCAACACCCCACCCACGCAAGAAGAGCCCCGAGGCGAGCCTTCTGCCCTACCACTTAGGGTGGTTCGCATGGACCGCACCGCCACTGATCGCTTCGACGCCAGTCGGTTCGAGGCCAGCCGGAACCGGCTGGCCTCGCTGGCATACCGGCTGCTGGGCTCCGCCGCCGACGCCCAAGACGCCGTGCAGGACGCGTTCCTGCACTGGCAGGCCGCCGACCGGAAGCAGATCAAGGTGCCGGAGGCATGGCTGACCAAGGTCGTCACCAACCTGTGCCTCGACCGGCTCCGCTCGGCACAGGTCCGCCGCGAACGCACCGCCGGTGCCTGGTTCCCCGAACTGCTCCTCGACGGTGACCCGATGCTCGGCCCGGCCGACACCTTCGAGCAGCGCGAATCGGTCTCCCTGGCCATGCTGATCGTCATGGAGCGCCTGTCACCCGTTGAGCGGGCCGTCTACATCCTGCGCGAGGCGTTCTCCTACGGCCACGCCGAGATCGCGGAGATCCTCGACCTCACCGAGTCCGCGAGCCAGCAGCACCTCCACCGCGCCCGGACCCGCATCACCGCCACGCGCCGCCGCCGCGGCGAAGTCGACCCGGCGTCCGCCCGCAGGATCGTCGAGGAATTCCTGACCGCTGCCACCTCGGGCCGCACCGAACGGCTGGTGGCGCTGCTCACCGACGACGTGATCGCGCTCTCCGACGGCGCCGGCCTGGCCGAGAAGCTGCTGCGGTACGACACTCCGCAGCGCGTCGCCGCCGTCATGCGGGGCGGCTTCAAGCCCACGCCCGCGAAGCGGCGGCTTGCCGGCGGCGCGCCCGCCCTCCACTACGCGGTCGTCAACGGCGCCCCCGCGATCCTCTTCGTCCTCGGCGGCCAGGTCCTGGGCGCCGTGACGTTCGACGTCGCCGAAGACAAGGTCGCAGCCGTGCGCGGCATTGCCGCCCCCGCCCGCCTCGTTCGCCTCACCGAAGCGTGGCGGCAACACGAACCGGACACGCCACTGATCGCCCAGTGGTGACCCGACGCCGACCCGACGCGGCGTCGGCGTCATCGCGCTCGGCCTGTGCGGGGTGGCGGGGCGTCGCCAGGTGACGCGGCAGTGACTGCGAGGCACTAGCATGATCACGACAAGGAGCCCAGGTCGCTGACCCGGACCTTCGCTCAAGAGCGGATGACGGGAATCGAACCCGCGCTGCAGGCTTGGGAATCACCCGGCACTTTCACCTGTTCGTGGGCAGCCCTCTTCGGCCGTGGCATCGACGATCGGGATCCCCCCATACGCCTCCCCGTACGGCATCGGTCCTCTTCTGACCGCTCCCAGGAACCTCGCGAAGCGCCAGTACCGCCTGGGCGGTGGGGCCTTCGCGAGTACGTGAGGTGTCGCGTGCTCTTTCAAGGTCGCGAAGGCGACTCGAACCAGCCTCCGCGAACGGCTATCCGACCCACGGGGCCAGCAGCGCCACACATGACGGATCGCAACAGCAGGCCATGGACGCCGGGCGCACACGGCGCACCCGAACTATGGTGTCCCACCACATACGCCCCTGACCTGCGTCTTCCTACGGTATGGCGACACCGAATCGTCCCCGCCCTGCCTGGAAGTGGTGCACATGGCCGCCGCAACAACCTCCCCGACGCCACCCGGTTCGCTCAAGCGGATCGTCGCCGCCAGTCTCATCGGCACCACCATCGAGTGGTACGACTTCTTCTTGTACGGGTCGGCCGCGGCGCTCGTGTTCAACAAGCTGTTCTTCCCCGAGTCCGATCCGCTGGTCGGGACGCTGCTGTCCTTCCTCACGTACGCCGTCGGGTTCGCCGCCCGGCCGCTCGGGGCGCTGGTGTTCGGGCACTACGGGGACCGGCTCGGGCGGAAGAAGCTGCTCGTGCTGAGCCTGCTCCTGATGGGTGGGGCGACGTTCGCGATCGGGCTGCTGCCGACGCACGCGACCGTGGGTTCCGCCGCTCCGGTGCTGCTGACCGTCCTGCGGCTCGTGCAGGGGTTCGCGCTCGGGGGTGAGTGGGGCGGGGCCGTGCTCCTCGTGTCCGAGCACGGGGACGCGAAGCGGCGCGGGTTCTGGGCCTCGTGGCCGCAGACCGGGGCGCCGGCCGGGCAGTTGCTCGCGACCGGTGTGCTGTCCGCGCTCACCGCGCTGCTCTCCGACGCCGCCTTCGCCTCCTGGGGCTGGCGGATTCCGTTCCTGCTCTCCGGCGTCCTCGTGATCGTCGGGCTCTGGATCCGGCTCTCCGTCGACGAGTCTCCCGTCTTCAAGGCCGCACTCGCCGCCGCCGAGGAGCGCAAGGCGGTCGCCGGACAGGTCGAGAAGCTCCCGCTGGTCGCGGTCCTGCGCCACCACTGGCGGGACGTGCTCATCGCGATGGGCGCCCGCATGGCCGAGAACATCTCGTACTACGTCATCACCGCGTTCATCCTCGTCTACGCGACCACCCAGGTCGGCCTCTCCAAGCAGACCGCCCTGAACGCCGTCCTCATCGGCTCCGCCGTCCACTTCGCGGTGATCCCGCTCTGGGGCGCGCTCTCCGACCGGCTCGGCCGCCGTCCCGTGTACCTGATCGGTGCGATCGGTGTCGGCGCCTGGATGTTCCCCTTCTTCACGCTGATCGACCGGGGCACCTTCGGTTCCCTGCTGCTCGCCGTGACGGTCGGTCTGGTCCTCCACGGAGCGATGTACGCGCCGCAGGCCGCGTTCTTCTCCGAGATGTTCGCGACCCGGATGCGCTACTCCGGCGCCTCCATCGGCGCCCAGTTCTCCTCCGTGGCCGCCGGCGCCCCGGCGCCGCTCATCGCGACCGCGCTGCTCGCCGACTACGGCAACTCGACCCCGATCGCCCTGTACGTGATCGCCGCCGCGCTGCTCACCGTCGTCGCCATCGCCTGTGCGAAGGAGACCCGCGACCGCGACCTCGGGGAGATCGAGGAGCGCACCCCTCGGGAGTCCCGGGTCGGCGCCGACGTCTGACGGGTGGTGGTGAGTTCCCTCGCCTCCGTGCCCCTGTGCCCCGCTCTTCGCGAGCGGGGCACGGGGTTTTTCGCTTCTACTTTCCCGGGACCGTCGCCGCAAGGGCGTGCAGGCGCAGGGCCAGCTGGATCTCCAGGGCGCGGGCCGGGGACTGCCAGTCCGGGCCCAGGAGCCGGCCGACCCGCTCCAGTCGCTGGGCCACCGTGTTGACGTGGACGTGGAGTTCGTCCTTGGTGCGGGCCGGGCTCATCCCGCTCGCGAAGTAGGCGTCGAGGGTGCGGACGAGGTCGGTGCCGCGGCGGCGGTCGTACGCGACGACCTGGCCCACGGTCCGGTCGACGAAGCCGTCGATGTCCCGGCTGTCCGCGAGGAGCAGTCCGAGGAAGCCCAGGTCCTCGGCGGCGGCGCCCTCGCCGGAGCGGTGCAGGAGCCGGAGCGCGTCGAGGCAGCGGCGGGCCTCCTCGTACGCGACGGCGACCTGGTCCGGGTGGTCGAGGGGCGCGCGTACGGGGGCGGAGGCACCGACGGTGACCGGCTCGCGCAGGGTGCCGCCGAGGTGGCGGGCGGTCTGGCGGGCCAGGTCGGCGGCGCTCTCGCCGGGACCGAGCGGCAGCAGCAGGACCGTGCCGCCGTCGCGGGCCGAGGCGAGGCCGTGCCGGGTGGCGGCGAGGTGCGAGGCGGCCGCCCCGAGGCGCCGGCGGTCGGCGCTCTCCCGGCGGCCGGTGTCGGGGTCGGCCGTCCCGTCGGCCCGGTCGATGCGGGCGGCGAGCACGACGTGGGGTGCGTCGCTGTCGGTACGGAGCCGGGCGGCGCGCTCGCGCAGGAGGCGGCGGTCGCGGTCGGGGGCGTCGAGGAGGTCGTCGAGGAGTTCGCCGCGTACCCGCTGTTCGGCCTCGCCGGCCGAGCGGCGGGCGAGCAGCAGCAGGGAGGTGACGAGCGCGGCCCGCTCCAGGGTCCGCTGGTCGACGGGGTCGAGGTCGGGCCGGCCGCGCAGGACGAGGGCGCCGAGGGTCTCCCCGCCGGCGGAGACGGCGGCGACCCAGTCGTCCCCCTCGCGGACGGCGTGGCCCTCCCCGCGGCGGGCGGATCCGGCATCCGCCTCGGTGAACTCGACGGTTCCGCCGAGGACTTCGGAGACCGCGTCGGCCACGTCGTGGACGCCGCCGCCGTGCAGGACGAGTTCGGAGAGCCGGTCGTGGACCTCGGAGGCCCGCTCGATGACGCCGCTGTGCTCGCGGATGATGTCGTTGGCCCGCTCCAGCTCCGCGAGGGCCGAGCGGGTCTCGGCGAGGAGGTTGGCGGTGTCGATGGCGACGGCGGCGTGCGCGGCGAAGGAGCCGAGTAGCGCGACCTGTTCGCGTTCGAAGACCCTGGCCCTGCGGTCGGCGGCGAAGAGGACGCCGATGACCTGGCTGCCGAGGCTGAGCGGCACGCCGAGGATGGCGACGAGGCCCTCGTCCCGTACGGCCGTGTCGATGGTCCGGGTGTGCTGGAAGCGCGCGTCGTCGAAGTAGTCGTCGGTGACGTACGGGCGGGCGGTCTGGGCGACGAGTCCGCCGAGTCCCTCGCCCATGCCCAGCCGCAGCTGCTGGAAGCGCGCGGAGACGGAGCCCTCGGTGACCCGCATGTACGTGTCCCCGGCGGACTGGTCGTTGAGGCTCAGATAGGCGACCTCGGTCCCGAGGAGCGAGCGGGCGCGCTGGACGATCGCGCGCAGCACGGCGTCGAGGTCGCGGAGTCCCGCGAGGTCGTGGGCGGTCGCGAAGAGCGCGGACAGCTCCGCCTCGCGGCGCCGCCGCCCCTCCAGCTCGGCCCGGACGCGCAGGGCGAGCAGCTTGGCCTCTTCAAGCTCGGCCAGCGCCTCGGGGCCCGCGCCGCTCGCACGGGCGAGCAGTACGGGCCGGTCGTAGGCCTCCGTCGCGGCTCCTCGGGCGAGGAGTTCCAGGTAGGAGACGTGTTCGTGGGACATGGACACTGGGATACCTGCCGAACGTGTGGTCGCACCACCCCTGTGGACGACCTTCGCCGCGGCATCCGCAGGGGTGTCCCTCAGTGAGCGGTCCAGCCGCCGTCGAGGGTGAGCGAGGTGCCGGTGATGAACGAGGCCTGCGGGGTGCAGAGGTAGAGGACGGCTTCGGCGACCTCTTCGGGTTCGATGAGCCGCTTGAGCGCCGAGTCCTTGAGCATCACCTCGGAGAGGACCCGCTCCGCGGGGATGCCGTGGGCGGCGGCCTGGTCGGCGACCTGGCGCTCGACGAGCGGGGTGCGTACGTAGCCGGGGTTGACGCAGTTGGAGGTGACGCCGTGCGGGGCGCCTTCGAGGGCGGCGGTCTTCGAGAGGCCTTCCAGACCGTGTTTGGCGGCCACATAGGCGGACTTGAAGGCGGAGGCGCGCAGCCCGTGGACGGAGGAGAGGTTGACGATCCGGCCCCAGCCCTGGGCGTACATGTGCGGCAGTGCGCCCCGGATGAGGCGGAAGGGCGCTTCCAGCATGACCGTGAGCACGGTGTGGAAGACGTCCGGCGGAAAATCCTCGATGGGGCGGACGAGCTGGAGTCCGGCGTTGTTCACGAGGATGTCGGCTCCGGCGGCGGCGCTCTCTGCGGCGTCCAGGTCGGTGAGGTCGAGGAGCCGGGGCTCGACGCTCCCGGGGAGGCCGGCGGTCTCTCCCGCCAGGGTCTCCAGGCCCTCGGCCGCCCGGTCGACGGCTCTGACCCGGGCCCCGGCGGCGGCGAGCCGCAGCGCGCAGGCCCGCCCGATGCCGCTGGCCGCGCCGGTGACGAGCGCGGTGCGGCCGGTGAGGTCGAGGGCGACGACCCCGGGCAGGGGGGTGGGAGAGGCCGAGTCGGATGCGGGGACGGTGATGGGGGCGCTCATGCTCGCACCCTATGAACGGCCCACTCCCCCACCGATGTGGTCCCATCCCATAGTTCAGCCGGTCTCTGTGGTGCGGAACCATGTGGGGTCGTCGGCGAGCGCCTTCTCGATCCGGAGGTACGAGAAGCGCTTCATCTCCGGCAGGTCGTCGACCTCGAACCAGCCGACCTCGGTCGACTCGTCGTCGTTGACCCGGGCCTCTCCCCCGACCGCACGGCAGCGGAAGGCCACGTCCATGTACTGGCAGGTGTCGCCGTTGGGGTAGACGACGGGCTTGCGCAGGGTCTCCACGAGCAGGATCCGCTCGGGCACGCAGTGCACGGCGGTCTCCTCGAACACCTCGCGCACCGCGCAGTCGGCGGGCTGCTCGCCGGGCTCGACGATGCCGCCGATGACCGCCCACGTCCCGTTGTCGGACCGCCGCCCGAGCAGGACCCGGCCCCGGTCGTCGAAGACGACGGCGCTCACCCCCGGCAGGAAGAGGAGCTGGTGTCCGGCCGTCTCGCGCAGTGCGCGGATGAAGTCAGGGGTACCCATGACACCGACCCTAGATCATCGGATGATCATCACTTGGCGGACGTACGGCGGGCCCGTACGGAACGGAACGCCGACCAGCCGAGGCCGGCGGCCGCGAGTGCCGCGAGCAGGGCCTCGGGCAGGGTGCCCATGCGGGTCGCCGGGGTGAGCGAGGAGCGCAGTGGCACCTTCTCGACGAGGACGTCGGGGGTGAACATCTTCGTCTGCGCGACGATCTCGCCGTCGGGGCGGATGATCGCGCTGACCCCGCTGGTGACGGGCACGACCACGGACCGGCTGTGCTCGACGGCCCGCACGCGGGACATGGCGAGCTGCTGGTAGGTCATCTCGCTGCGGCCGAAGGTGGCGTTGTTGCTGGGGACGGAGATGAGCTGGGCGCCGTGGGTGACGGTGTCGCGCACGGCCCAGTCGAAGGCCGCCTCGTAGCAGGTGGCGAGGCCGACCTTGGTCCCGGCGAGGTCGAAGACGCCGACCTTCGAACCGGGGCCGAAGTCGCGGCTGACCCGGTCGACGTTGCTGTTGAAGAGGCGGACGACGGAGCGCATCGGGATGTACTCGCCGAAGGGCTGGACGTGCCGCTTGTCGTACGTGGCCACGGGGCCGCGCTCCGGGTCCCACTCGATGAGCGTGTTGCGGAGCTTGCCGGTCGGCGGGGAGATGACCGCGCCGATCACGGTGGGCACGCCGATGGCCCGGACGGCGCCGTCGATGACGTCGGCCGCGTCGGGGTTCGCGTACGGGTCGATGTCCGAGGAGTTCTCCGGCCACAGGACGAAGTCGGGCTGCGGCTCGCGGCCCGCCTTGACGGCGTCGGCGAGCTCGCGGGTCCTGGCGGCGTGGTTGTCGAGGACGGCCCGGCGCTGGGAGTTGAAGTCGAGGCCGAGGCGCGGCACGTTGCCCTGGACTGCGGCGACGGTCGCGGTGCCGTCCTCCGCCGTGTCGTCGACGAGCGGCAGCGCCGCGACCGCGCCCGTGACCGGCAGGAGCACCGAGAGCGCGGCGACGGCGAGCGGGCCGCGCGGGACGGTGCCGGTGGCGCGGTACGCGCGGAACCGGCGGTACGCCTCGTACAGACCGAAACCGCAGAGCGCGACCGCGAAGCCGAGCACCGGGGTGCCGCCGACGGCCGCGAGCGGCAGGAAGACGCCGTCCGCCTGCCCGAAGGCGATCTTGCCCCAGGGGAAGCCGCCGAAGGGCACGCGCGCGCGTGCCGCCTCGGCGAGGATCCACGCCCCGGCGGCGAAGAAGGGCCACCACGGCAGCCGGGAGACGGCTGCGATGCCGAGCCCGGCGGCGGCCACGAAGAGCGCCTCGATCGCGGCGAGGGCGAGCCACGGGACCGGGCCGACCTCCTCGCCCGTCCAGACGAGCAGCGGGAGCATGAAGCCGAGCCCGGCCAGGTAGCCGAGGCCGAATCCCGCGCGCAGGCGGCGGCCCCGGAGGGTCCAGCCGAGCAGCGCGAAGGCGGGCAGGGCGAGCCACCACAGGGGGCGCGGCGGGAAGCTCAGGAAGAGCAGGAGCCCGGACAGCAGGGCCGTCGCGGGCCGCACGAACCGTCGCAGCGGGGAACCCGTCGCGGACGAGCCTTCGGCTCCGGACGCGGGGGCGGGTGCGGGGGTGATGGTGGCGCTCACCTTGCGGAGTCTACGGGGCGTCCCTGTCGGCGCAGAGGCGGGTACGAGCGCGGTGACCGGCCGTCGGGCCGCTGTCCGGCCGCTGCCCCGTCACCCTCCGGCCGTCCCTCCGGCCGTCCCTCCCGCCGTCTTCCGGCCGGCGTCCCACGGCTGTCCCGCCACTCTCCGGCCGTCCCTCCCGCCGGCACCCAGGCGCGGTCCCGCCACCGTCCGGACGGTGGCGGGACGGCGCCGGGAGCGTCGGGGCTCAGACGCCCGTCGGGGCGGGCGGTCCCGGCGGGGCCGGGTGGCGGAGGCGGTCGCGGATGACGCGGACCGCGGACTCGGCGTCGTCGACCGTGACCGTGAACGTACGGCCGTCGCCGAGGCGCAGGACCAGCCCCTCGCCGCGCCGGACGATCACGGCCGTGCCCTTCTCGGGGCGCCAGCGGTAGCCCCAGCCGCCCCACTGGCGCGGGGTGACGCTCGGGGCGAAGTCGGCGCCGACGACGTGGGAGAGGGGGATGCGGCGGCGCGGCAGGCCGATGTGGCCGCAGCGGACCTCCATCGCGCGGTCGTCGACCTTGACGGCCACGTGGACGAAGGCGAGCGTGCCGAAGAGGACGAGCAGTCCGGCCGCGACGCAGCCGATCACTGCCATGAGGAGGGCCGCGATGCCGGAGGTCCAGGCCGACTCGACGGCGATCGTGATGCCCAGGGCCATGCAGGCGGCACCGGCGGCCGCCGCCAGCCACTGGAGGCGGTTGGTGGCGCGGCCGGTCCAGACGGCGGGTTTCCGCTCGTCGGCGCGCTGGTCCCGGGGGTACTGCCTCATACCAGGAAGCGTACCCAGGTTCGCGCGGCACAGCGCGGCGGAGCGCGGTCGCTCCCTCACGGTCAGTGAGCGGGCGCGGTGGCCCCGAGGATGCGGCCTTCGGCGTAGCCGAGGGCGGTGGCGGGGAGCCGTCCGGGGCGCCCGCTGAGCAGGACGGAGAGGCTGCCGGTGGGGTCCGCTCCGGGCGCGGGCTCGGCGCCGATCCGGCGCAGCGCCTGCGCGGCGACGGCGTCGGCGGAGCCGTGGAAGACGATCGGCGGCAGACCGGCCGGGCGGCGCTCCGCCAGAGCGGCGAGGATGCGCTCCTCGACCAGCTCGTAGTGGGTGCAGCCGAGGACGACGGCGCGGACGTCGGCCGGGGTGAGGGCGGCGGCCGCGGCGACGGCCCGGTCCACGGCGTCCCCGTCGGCGTGCTCGACGGCGTCGGCGAGTCCCGGGCAGGGCACCTCGGTGACCTCGGCGCCGTCCGCGAAGTCGCGGATGAGTCCGCGCTGGTACGGGCTGCCGGTGGTGGCCGGGGTGGCCCAGATGGCGACCTTGCCGCCGCCGGCGGCGGCGGGCTTGATGGCGGGGACGGTGCCGATGACGGGAATGCCCGGTTCGAGTGCGGCGCGCAGGGCGGGCAGGGCGTGCACGGTGGCGGTGTTGCAGGCCACGATGAGCGCGCGCGGCCCGTGCTCGGCGGCGGCGAGGGCGACCGCGAGGGCCCGCTCGGTGAGGTCCTCGGGGGTGCGCGGACCCCACGGCATGCCGTCGGGGTCGTTGGAGAGGAGCAGATCCGCGTCCGGCCGCAGCCGACGCACCGCGGCTGCCGCCGGGAGCAGGCCGATTCCGGAATCCATGAGCGCGATCTTCACCCGGTCACCCTAGCCGATGGGCCTCGCACGCCCGGCGATCTGGGGCAGACTGCGGCGAATGAGCACCCTTGCCTGGTTCGCGATCGCCTCCCTGGCCGCCTGGCTCTGGCTGCTGCTCGGCCAGGGCTTCTTCTGGCGCACGGACCAGCGCCTGCCGCCGGTCGGCGGGGGCCGGTCCGTGCCCGCCGAGGGCGGCTGGCCGCGGGTGGTCGTGGTCGTACCGGCGCGGGACGAGGCAGCGGTACTGCCCTTGAGTCTGCCGTCGCTGCTGGCGCAGGACTATCCCGGCGAGGCCGAGGTGATCCTCGTCGACGACGGCAGCACGGACGGCACGGGCGAGCTCGCCCACGAGCTGGCGGGAGGACTCAGGGAGCGGCGGGGGCCCGAGCCTCGCGGCGGGCTGCCGCTCACCGTCGTGTCGCCGGGTGAGCCGGAGCCCGGCTGGACGGGGAAGCTGTGGGCGCTGCGCCACGGCATCGCCCTGGCCCGCGCGCGCGAGCCGGAGTTCCTGCTCCTCACGGACGCGGACATCGCCCATGAGCCGGACAGTCTGCGGCTGCTCGTAGGGTCGGCGCGGGCGAACGGCCTGGACCTGGTCTCGCAGATGGCGCGTCTGCGGGTGGCGAGCCGGTGGGAGCGGCTCGTCGTGCCCGCGTTCGTCTACTTCTTCGCGCAGCTCTATCCCTTCCGCTGGATCAACCGGGCGCGGCCCCTCGCCACGGCCGCCGCGGGCGGCTGCGTGCTGCTGCGGACGGAGACGGCGGTGGTGGCCGGCGTGCCGGACGCGATCCGGCACGCGGTGATCGACGACGTGTCGCTGGCGCGGGCGGTACGGGGTGAGGGCGGGCGGATCTGGCTCGGGCTCGCGGAGCGGGTCGACAGCATCCGCCCCTACCCGGGCCTCGCCGAGTTGTGGCGGATGGTGTCGCGGAGCGCGTACGCACAGCTGCGGTACAGCCCGCTGGTGCTCGCGGGGACGGTGGCGGGTCTCGCGGTGGTCTACCTGGTGCCGCCGGTGGCCCTGGCGGCGGGCGGGCCGACGGGGGACGCGGCGGCGGCCTGGGCGGGCGGGGCGGCCTGGGCGGTGATGGCGGGGACGTACGTGCCGATGCTCCGCTACTACCGGCAGCCGCTGTGGCTCGCGCCCCTGCTCCCCTTCACCGCCCTCCTCTACCTCCTGATGACCGTGGACTCCGCCGTGCAGCACTACCGCGGGCGGGGTTCGGCGTGGAAGGGGCGTACGTACACCGGGAATTACGTTTCCCGACACGGGGAGTAGCGCCGTCAATTCGGCGCGTGCACATCGACCCCTGTTCCCTCGGATTGACGTCTAAGCATGCCCATGATCACTTCTCCCACGCCTTCCCGGCACCTTTTCTTTATGCGTTCTTCATGCCGGGGTACGCCGGGGGGCCCGCACGACCGTGACCCGTCGGTAACCCCCTCCGAACTCGGCTTTTACACGATCTTGGCGTCCGCCGCCGCCCGTTTTTGTCACGTTCGCTCGGATTAGGGATCCGCCTCTTCACCAAGCCCGTCAAACAACCCTCTAATCAGGCTCCCCAACCAGCACATCGTGGGCTTAACTTATGTGCCATGACCTCCCCCCGCTCCACCTATGGAGGCGGTTACCACACCGCGCCGTCCTTCCCGGACACCCCGATCTACGACTCCCTGGTCGCGGAGCGGGGCACGCCTCAGATCGCCCCGATCCGAGTGCCCGCCGCCTACGACACCGGCAGCAGCTTCCCCGGAAGCGGTTCCTACCTGCCGGCGCTCCCCGCGGCACTGCCCGCCCTCCCGGCGGCGCCCAGCCCGCACCCCGCCCCCGCCTACGGCGGCGGGTACGGCTATCCGCAGCCCTCGCCGCAGATGGCCCCCGCACCGCTCCAGCACGCCCCCACCCCGTACATCCCGCAGCAGCCTGTGGCCCCCCGTGGCTACCAGGGTGGCGGGTACCCGCAGCAGCCCCGCCCGGCCGCCGCGGGGTACGAGGCGATGCGCCCGGCCGCCCCGCGGCCCGTACCGGCACCGGCGCCCGTCCCGGCCCCGGCGATGTACCAGGACCCCTACAACCGCCCCTACCAGGGCGGGGGTTACTGACCGGGCCGGACAAACCGGGCGACGGAGGTCCGGAGCGGCTGGCAGGATGACCGCATGTCCACTCCTGTTCTCCGCTCCGTCCACGTCCATCCGGTGAAGGCCATGCGCGCACTGGCCCCCACGGAGGCCGAGGTGCAGCCCTGGGGGCTCGCCGGGGACCGCCGCTGGGCCGTCGTCGACGCCGCGGGCAAGGTCGTGACCCAACGCCGTCACCCCCGGATGGCGTTGGCCACGGCCGAACCCCTGGCGGACGGCGGCGTCGCGCTGTCCGCGCCCGGCCACCCGACGGTCAGGATCGAGGCGCCGTCCCCCACGGCCACCATCACGATGGAGATCTTCGACAAGTACGTGGAGGCGGTCCCGGCCGGCGACGAGGCGGCCGCCTGGGTCTCCGCGTACCTGGAGACGGACGCCCGGCTCGTCCACATGGACGCCCCCGAGCACCGGCGGCCCGTCGACCCGGAGTACGCGCTGCCCGGCGAGACGGTGAGCTTCGCGGACGGCTATCCGCTCCTCGCCGCCACGACGGCCTCGCTCGACGCCCTCAACTCCCTCATCGCGGCCGGTGACCACGCCCACGAGGGCCCCCTGCCGATGAACCGGTTCCGGCCGAACCTCGTGATCGAGGGGACCGACCCGTGGGCGGAGGACGGCTGGACCCGGCTCGCCGTCGGCGAGGTCACCTTCCGCGTCGCCAGGCCCTGCGGGCGCTGTGTCGTCACCACGACGAACCAGCTCACCGCCGAGCGCGGCAAGGAGCCGCTGCGCTCCCTCGCCCTGCACCGCAAGCGCGACGGCCGGGTCATCTTCGGCCAGAACCTCGTCCCCGAGCACCGCGGCACGGTCCGGGTCGGCGACCCCGTGAAGATCCTCGACTGAGGAACCCGCGCCCGACAGGCGGGGAACGCGGCCCCGGGGCACACTCGTTGGAGGAGCGGCGAACAACGAGGGGGTCCTGACGTGCGGGCAGCCACCGGAGTCTGGCGCTGGCGACGCAATCCCCTGCGCCGGACCACGGACCTGGTCGAGGCGTGGGTCGCCTTCACGGCCGCCGCGCTCCTCTGCCTGCTCGTGCCCCTCGTCGGCTGTGCCGCGGGCTCCTCGGCGAACGACTCGCTCCAGCGCGCGGTCCACACGCAGCAGGAGCAGCGGCTGCCGACGACGGCCCGGGTCGTGCGCCTCGACGACGGGCCCGCGAGCGGCCCCCGCACCGCCGAGTCCGCCGGCGAGGAGCGCCTGCGCCGCTCCGTGGTGGCCCGCTGGACCGCGCCCGACGGCACGACCCGTACGGGCACGGTGGCCACGGCCCGGCGCCACTCCGCCCCCGGCGACACCTTCGCCCTCTGGACGAACCGCGCCGGACACCCGGTGTCCCCGCCGATGCCGGCGGGCACGGCCCGCGCGCACGCGGTCATCGCCGGTCTGATGGCGGCCCTCCTCACCGGCCTGCTGGTGGAGACCGTCCGCCGCCTCGCCGTACGCCGCCTCGTCCTGCGGCGGTACGCGCGCCTGGACCGCGCATGGGCCTCGGTGGGCCCCGACTGGGGCCGCGCCGACACCGGCAGCTGACCCCGCGGCCCTCCCCCGACGCCCTCCCCGTTGTCCCGTCGGGACAAGCCCTCGCGACCCGTCAACCCCCACCCACCGCGCGCGCTACGGTGGGGCATCGAAACACCGGCGAGGCATCAGGCGGGGGCAGGGCACACCCATGGCACAGGGCACGGTCCAGGTGACGCACACCGGCACTTCGCGGTGGCGGCGCCGCACGGGTGAGTACGCCTCTCTCGCCGCCGCGCTGGAGGCCGCGAGCGACGGGGACATCCTGACCGTCGCGCCCGGCACCTACCGGGAGAACCTGGTCGTGCGGCGGGCCGTCACCCTGCGCGGCCCCGAGGGCTCGGTCGGTTCCGTGCGGATCGCGCCGCCGGACGGGGTGGCACTGACGGTCCGCGCCTCCGTCACCGTCCAGGACCTGCACATCGAGGGACAGGACGTCGCCGCGCCCGCGCTGCTCGTCGAGGACGGCACGCCCGAGCTGCTCGACCTGCGGATCATGACCCGCTCGGCCGCCGGGATCGAGGTGCGGGGAGCCGCCCGTCCGACCGTCCGCCGCTGCACGATCGACAACCCGGCCGGCGTCGGCATCGCCGTGGTCGACGGCGCGGGCGGGGTGTTCGAGGAGTGCGAGGTGGTCTCCGCCGGGCAGGCGGGCGTATCGGTGCGCGGCGGGGCGCATCCGCGGCTGGAGCGCTGCCGGGTGCACCACGCATCCGGCGCCGGGATCGCGGTCACCGGCGAGGGCAGCGGCCTGGAGGGCCTCGGCTGCGAGGTGTACGAGATCAAGGGCGCCGGCATCCAGATCGCGGCCCGCGCCACCGCGCACTTCACCGACTCCTCGGTGCACCGCACGTCGGCGGACGGCATCACCCTCGACACGGACGCGGTGCTGACGCTCTCGGACTGCGACATCCACGACGTCCCGGAGAACGCGGTCGACCTGCGCTCGCGCTCCGTGCTGACCCTGACCCGGTCGACGGTCCGCCGTTTCGGCCGCAACGGACTGTCGGTCTGGGACCCGGGCACGCGCGTGGACGCCAACCAGTGCGAGATCCACGACAGTACGGGCGACTATCCGGCGGTGTGGGTGAGCGACGGCGCGACCGTCGTCCTCGACGCCTGCCGGGTGCACGACGTGCCGGACGCGCTCTTCGTCCTCGACCGGGGTTCGCGCGTGGACGTGGTCGACAGCGACCTGTCGCAGGTGAAGAACACGGCGGTGTCGGTGAGCGACGGGGCGACGGCCCAGCTCGACGACTGCCGGATCCGGGAGGCCTCCACGGGTGCCTGGTTCCGGGACCACGGCAGCGGCGGCACCCTCGCGGGGTGCACGATCGACGCCGTGCAGACCGGGGTCATCGTCACCAAGGGCGCCGACCCCACGATCGACCGGTGCACGGTCACCTCGCCCGCCGAGGCCGGTTTCTACGTGTCGGCCGAGGGTCGCGGCTCCTTCACCGGCTGCCGGGTCACGGGCAGCGGCGGCTACGGCTTCCACGTGACGGACGGCTGCCGGACGAGCCTGCGCAAGTGCCGTACGGAGCGGTGTGCGCGCGGCGGGTACGAGTTCCCCGAGGAGGGCGCGGTCGCGGAGGACTGCACCAGCGACGAGAGCGCCGTCCGCTCCTCCGTCCCCGACGTCGGCACCGTCCTGACGGCCACGCAGCCGGCGGGGCTCCTCGGGACGGTCCCCGTGCCGCGTACCCAGCCGGCGGCCCCGGCGCCCGTGGAGCCGGCGCCCGAGGCCCGCTCCTCGCAGGACGTGCTCGGCGAACTGGACGCGCTGGTCGGCCTGGAGAGCGTCAAGCACGAGGTGCGGACGCTCACCAACATGATCGAGGTGGGCCGCCGGCGACAGGAGGCGGGGCTCAAGGCGGCCTCGGTCCGCCGCCATCTGGTCTTCACGGGCAACCCCGGCACCGGCAAGACGACCGTGGCCCGGCTGTACGGCGAGATCCTCGCCTCGCTCGGCGTCCTGGAGCGGGGCCACCTGGTGGAGGTCTCCCGGGTGGACCTGGTCGGCGAGCACATCGGCTCGACCGCGATCCGGACGCAGGAGGCCTTCGACCGGGCGCGCGGCGGGGTGCTGTTCGTCGACGAGGCGTACGCGCTGTCGCCGGAGGACTCCGGTCGGGACTTCGGCCGCGAGGCGATCGACACGCTCGTGAAGCTGATGGAGGACCACCGGGACGCGGTGGTCGTCATCGTCGCCGGGTACACGGCGGAGATGGAGCGCTTCCTCACCGTCAACCCCGGTGTGGCTTCCCGTTTCTCACGGACCATCAGCTTCGGTGACTACGCGCCGGACGAGCTCCTGCGGATCGTGGGGCAGCAGGCCGACGAGCACGAGTACCGGCTGGTGCCGGGCACGGACGACGCCCTGCTCACGTACTTCACGAAGCTGCCCAAGGGCCCGGCCTTCGGCAACGGCCGCACGGCGCGGCAGACGTTCGAGTCGATGGTGGAGCGGCACGCGGGCCGGGTCGCCGCGCTCGCCGAGCCGAGCACGGACGACCTGACCCTGCTCTATCCGGAGGACCTCCCCGAACTCCCCTGATGTTCCTGGCCGTTCGGCTCGCGCTGGCGGGGAAGAGCGGGCGGAAGGCGGTCGAGGAGGGCGGAGCGCCGCTCGGCGAACGCCGGGTCCGCCTGGTAGTCGGAGTGGCCCAGGATCGGTTCCGGCAGCGGGTGCTCGCGGGTGCGGCCGTACGCGACGGGGTCGAGCAGCACGTCTCCGTCGACGGCCGGGCGGCCCGCCTCGGCGGGTACGCGGACGGGGCCGCCGATGGGGTCGGTGGCGCGGTGGAGGTTGCTCCAGCAGTGGACCGTGCGGTGCAGTGAGCGCAGCGCCTCGGGGCCGAAGTAGGCGGGGAACCAGCGCCCGTAGAGCCGCTCCAGAGGTGAGCCGTAGGTGAGCAGCGCGACCCGGCCGCGGGTGGCGGGCGTCAGCTGCCAGACGGCGGCCGCGGCGAGGACGCTGCCCTGGGAGTGGCCGGAGATGACGAGCCTGCCGCCGGTGCCTCGGGTCCAGGAGCTCATGCGCCAGGTGAGGTCGGGGACGGCCCGTTCGGCGTAGCAGGGCGGGGCGAAGGGGTGGGCGGCGCGCGGCCAGAAGGTGCCCACGTCCCAGAGGATGCCGATCGTACGGCGGGCCGACGCGTCCTTGTAGGCGCGGCGGCCCCAGGTGACGAAGAGCAGGAAGCCGAGGCCGATCATCCAGGAGCCGATGGCCTGGGCGGCCGAGGCGGCCGAGGCGATCGCGGGGTGGGCTCCGTCGAAGGCCCGGCCGGGGACGTTTCCGCTGGCCCAGGCGCCGGCGACGGACGCGGCTCCGAGGAGCAGGGTCGCGCCGGAGACGACACCGACGAGGACGGGCGCGGAGTCGGTGAGCGCCGCGCGGGCCCGGCCGGCCGCGATCTGCCCCGTACGGACGGGGTCCGGTTCGTCCGCGGCGTCGTAGTCGGCCTCGACGGCGGGCCGCAGCCGCCGGGCGTCGACCACGGTCCGTACGGCGAGGAGGGCGGCGGGCACGAGCAGCAGCAGGAGCAGGACGGGGATGACGGACGCCTGCCAGCTGAGCAGTACGGGCGGGCCGATCCGGGGGCCGCCCTCGCCCGCGCCGGAACCGTCGAGCCAGTCGGCGACGCGCTGGGCGACACCGCCGGACATGACCCCGGCGAGGGCGCAGGCGAGCATGGCGACGGCGGGGCCGCCGAGTCCGCGCAGCGCGGTGCGCGGGTCCCTGCGGGGCCGCTGGAGGAGCAGCGCGACCGCACCGAGGGCGACGACCAGACCGCCCTGGGCGAGGGTGAGGGCGCCGAAGGCGGCGTCGCCGGGGAGGGTGCCGCCGGAGGCCCAGCCGGGGCGGGACCAGCCGGCGTGCAGGGCGGTGAGGGCGAGCAGCACGAGGGCGGAGCCGGGCAGCCAGGACACGAGGGTGCGCTCGACGCGCAGGTCGAGGCGGCGCTCGCTGCGGCCCCGGCGGCAGACGACCCACAGGACGACGGCGCAGAGGGCGACGAGGGCGGTCTGGAGAGCGAGGCCCAAGACCGCGCGCGCCCCGGTGTCGTGGCGGGCGGTGGCGGTGGCGATGGCCGCGGCGACGGTGAGGAAGCCGGCGGCGGTGTGTGCGGCCCGGAGCCGGGCGACGAGGCGGCGCCCGTACCAGAAACCGGGACGGCCGAGGGCGGGGCGGAGTTCGGCGGGGGTGGGCGGCTCCGCGAGGTCGGCGGCCTCCGTGTCGCTCGGTGTCCCGGGCTGCGGCTCCGGCGCGGGAGCGTCGTAGCCGGTGGGCGGACGCTGGGCCTCGTACGCGCTCCAGGTCCGGTTGGACAGGTACCAGAGCAGGCCGACGAGCGCCGTCGGCACGAGCGCGGCGAGGGCGAGGCGCCGCCCGGGCGCGGACCACCAGCCGCCCCGGTCGGCGGCGAGGAAGCCGAGCCAGGAGTACGCGTCGGAGCAGGCCGCGGTGCCGGCGCACTGCCAGGCCGTCAGATCGAGCGCGACCTCGCAGGCCGCGGCGGTGAGGAGCACGGTGAGGGTGAGCGCGACGAGCCGGACGAGGACTCCGTACAGCCGGACGAGTCCCGGCATCCCCTGCGCGGGCGGGCGCATCCAGTGGGCCAGGTTGGCGACCATGAAGGGCAGGAGCAGCAGCCACAGGGCGCGGGTGCCGTCACCGGAGGTGAGATTGGACCAGCAGTACGCCTCCGGCACCGGCCGCGCGGCGTACCGCTCGGGGTGGTCCTCGGCGTCCAGGTCCTCGGCGCGCCGGTACACGGCGGCGGTGCCGTCGCCGGTGACGCGTACGGTCCTGGGGTCGTCGAGCATGGACTGCGGGGTGGCTCCGCCGACTCCGTGGACGAGGAGTTCGAGCGCCGCGCCCCCGGTCTCCGGGGCGGGTGTGGCAGGGGACACTTAGGGGACTTCCTCTCTGAGTGGGAGGATGCGACGTCGGAAACAGGATCGCGGACAGCCGTGCGCCCGCGCACGGACTCTCACCGAATCCGACGCTGTTCCGACAAGATCCCCTTGTTCTCTGCGGAAGGACCGGCCCCGGCGGTGACTGACAACCAGAACCTCCTCGCGGAGCAGCGGCGCGCCCTGATCCTCGACGAGGTCCGGCGGCGCGGCGGTGTGCGGGTGAACGAGCTGACCCGCCGGCTGAACGTCTCGGACATGACGATCCGCCGCGACCTGGACGCGCTGGCGCGGCAGGGCATGCTGGCGAAGGTGCACGGCGGGGCCGTGCCGGTGGTCGAGGCGAGCACCCACGAGCCGGGCTTCGAGGCGAAGTCGGTGCTCGAACCGAGCGCCAAGGACGAGATCGCGCGGGCCGCGGCGGCGCTGGTCGCGCCGGGCACGGCGATCGCCCTGTCCGGCGGGACGACGACGTACGCGCTGGCGCGGCATCTGCTCGACGTGCCGGACCTGACGGTGGTGACGAACTCGGTGCGGGTCGCCGACGTGTTCCACGAGGCGCAACTGACGGGCGGCGGGGCCGAGGTGCGGCGCGGCGCGGCGACCGTCGTCCTGACGGGCGGGGTCCGTACGCCGTCCGACGCGTTGGTCGGCGCGGTCGCGGACCGGGCGATCCGCTCGCTCCACTTCGACCTGCTGTTCCTCGGGGTGCACGGCATCTCGGTCGAGGCCGGCCTGTCGACGCCGAACCTCGCGGAGGCGGAGACCAACCGGTGCCTGATGCGGTCGGCGCGCCGGGTGGTCGTGGTCGCCGACCACACCAAGTGGGGGACGGTGGGCCTGAGTTCCTTCGCCGACCTGGGCGAGGTGGACACCTGGGTGACGGACCGCGGCCTCGGCGAGGGGGTGCGCGGCGAGGTGACGGAGCACCTGCCGGGGCTCGTGGTGGCGGGCGAGGAGCCGGCATGACCCTCTTCCGGGTCGAGCGGACCGTACCGCTGGCACCGGACGAGGTGTGGCGGCGGCTGACGGACTGGCCGGCGCACGGCCGCCAGGTGCCGCTCACCCGGACGAGGGTCCTGACCTCGGGCCCGAACGGTGCGGGGACGCGGTTCACCGCGCGGACCGGGATCGGCCGGCTGGCCTTCGACGACCCGATGGAGGTCGTGCGGTGGGAGCCGCCGGCGGCGGGACGGCCCGGCGTGTGCCGCCTGGAGAAGTCCGGCCGGGTCGTGCGGGGTTGGGCGCAGGTCGAGGTGTCAGCGGCTCCGGGCGGCGGGTGCCGGGTGGAGTGGACGGAGGAGCTCGCGGTACGGGGCCTGCCGCGCGCTTTCGACCCGGTCCTGGCGCGAGCGGGGCGGGTTCTGTTCGGCCGGGCGGTGGACGGTCTGCTCCGACCTTAGGGACGTGGGGCCTTGAGGCCTGAGGGCTGAGGCCTAAGGCCTAAGGCCTGAGGGCCTTGAGGCCTTGAGGCCTTGCCCGGGGTCCTCGTCGGTCGGCACCCTGTGCCGTTGACATCCTGTCAGCTAGGGTGCACTTCCGCGTCCGTCCTGGGGAGGTCCGGTCCATGGCACGCCGACTGAGGCCGGTGGAGCTCGACTTCACCGCAAGCGCACCCGTCCGTCTCGTCCACACGGCGACGCTGGAAGCGCCACCGCCGGCCGTCTACCGGTCGCTGGCCGTGGAGGTGGGCAGCATGCCCTCCTGGTTCACGGCCGTGGTCTCCGCCGTCCCGACGGGGGACGGCGCCGGCCGGACCATCCGGCTGCGGGGCGGGATCGTCTTCGAGGAGACGATCCTCGCCGCCGAGCCCGACGTCCGGTACGGCTACCGGGTGGACCTGACGAACGCGCCCGGGGTCACGGCCATGGCGGAGGAGTGGGCCCTCTCCCCCGCCGGGAAGGGCACGCGCCTGCGGTGGACCATGGCCGTCGACGGCGCGGCGCCGTTCCGGCTCGCGCTCCTCGTCGCCCGCCCCGGTCTCGGGCTGTCCTTCCGGGACGCGGCGCGCCGCCTGGACCGGCGGCTCACTCCGGCCAGGCCCCCGTCTCCAGGAACCGCTCGATAGCGGCGCTGTACGGGGCGATGTCCAGGCCCTGGGCGGCCAGCCAGGTGTCGGAGTAGTACTTGTCGAGGTAGCGCTCGCCCGGGTCGCAGATCAGGGTCACGATACTGCCGGTGCGCCCCTGCTCGACCATCTCGGCCACGATCTTGAAGGCGCTCCACAGGCCGGTGCCGGTGGAGCCGCCCGCCTTGCGCCCTATGGCCTTCTCCAGGGCGCGGACGGCGGCGACGCTCGCGGCGTCGGGGACCTTCATCATGCGGTCGATCGCGCCCGGGACGAAGCTCGGCTCCATGCGGGGCCGGCCGATGCCCTCGATGCGCGAGCCGCAGTCGGAGGTCGCGTCCGGGTCGTTGTCGGTCCACCCGGCGAAGAAGCAGGAGTTCTCCGGGTCGGCGACGCAGATCCGGGTGTCGTGCTGCATGTAGTGGACGTAGCGGGCGATGGTCGCCGAGGTGCCGCCGGTGCCGGCCGTGGCCACGATCCAGGCGGGCTCCGGGTAGCGCTCCAGCTTCAGCTGCTGGTAGATCGATTCGGCGATGTTGTTGTTGCCCCGCCAGTCGGTGGCCCGCTCCGCGTAGGTGAACTGGTCCATGTAGTGGCCGCCGGTGCGCGCCGCGAGGGCCGCGGACTCCTCGTACATCGTCCGCGAGTCGTCGACGAAGTGACACTCGCCGCCGTGGAACTCGATGAGCCGGCACTTCTCGGGGCTGGTCGTGCGGGGCATCACGGCGATGAAGGGCACGCCGACGAGCTTGGCGAAGTACGCCTCGGAGACGGCGGTCGAACCGCTGGAGGCCTCGATGACGGGCTTCCCGGGCCGGATCCAGCCGTTGCAGAGCCCGTAGAGGAAGAGGGAGCGGGCGAGCCGGTGCTTGAGGCTGCCGGTCGGGTGGGTCGACTCGTCCTTGAGGTAGAGGTCGATGCCCCACTTCTCGGGGAGCGGGAAGCGCAGCAGATGGGTGTCGGCGGAGCGGTTGGCATCGGCCTGGACCTTGCGGACGGCCTCTTTCAGCCACGCCCGGTACGCCGGGTCGCTGCGGTCGACGTCCAAGGTCTCCGGCGCGGCGGTCACGCTGTTCTCGGTGGTGCTCATCCGTCCCACTCCTCGCTCACTGCACTGGTGCCCGTTGCCGACAATACCCCTCCCACCTGGGCAAACGTTCCCTTTGATGTCCCATAGGCCTCCCTTGTGGCGCGGCCACTGGTGCGGGCGCGGGCGGCCCGGCACACTGGTGACGGAAACCGGGTGAGAGGGGTGGACCGGCATGGAGGGACCCGAGTTCAGCGCGCGGGGCGTACGGATCGCACGTTGGCCGCGCGCTCTGACGCGCGCCGGAGAGGTGCGGATCGAGGACGGCCGGCTCGCGCTGCTCACGAGCTACGGCAGCGAGATCGACAGCGCGCCGGTGAGCGCCGTACGCGCGGGGCGGCCGTGGTTCGCGAAGGCCGACGAGGCGGTGGCGACGGTGAACGGCACCCGGTACCGGCTGACCCTGCACCACGGGGACGGCGGCCAGGCCGAGGAGTCGGGGCGCTTCCTCGCGGCGCTCAAGCGGGCGGCCCGCCGGTCCTGACCTGCCACGGTTCGCCGCGAGTTGCGGCACGGTCACCGCTGGTTCACGCTGGAACCACCTCACCGAGGGTTCACCGGTGGTGACATTGCGCTTCGACCGCTCGGTCGCCACCCTGCTGTACCGCTGTACCGCATGAGAGATCCGAATCTTCGTCTTCTTCCGGACTACTTCGGGGAGTCGCAGCCGTGATCAGCGAGCCGAGCAGGTATTACGCGGTGGAGCTCCATGCCCTGCCGTCGCGGATCGGTCAGGTCCGCAGAATCGTCTCCGCGCATCTGCGCCACTGGCATCTCGACGCTTTGATCGACCATGCCGCGCTGGGTGTCACCGAGCTTCTGACCAACGTCCACCGCCACGCGCAGCCCGACAAGCGCTGCACGGTCGAGATCGAGCTGCTGCTCGACCGGCTGACCGTGTCGGTCAGGGACCACGACCCCCGAATACCGAAGGCCGGATTCCCGGTCGACGGTGACGGACTCGACGCCTTCGACCCACTCGACGCGCTCGACTCACTCGCCACCTCCGGCCGGGGCCTCGCCATCGTCGGTGCGGTCAGCGAGAGTTGGGGCGTCCGCCCGTGCGGCGCCGACGGGAAGGTCGTGTGGTTCACGCTCACGGCGCCGCCGTCCGCCGCCCCGGTCGAGGAGCGCGCGCACACCGTGCACGGCCCCGCGCCCGAGGTCCCCTTCGGGACGTACGGCCCCTTCCCGGGCGTCCCCGACGTGCCCTTCGGCACCCCGGCCGAGCCGGTCCTCGCGCCGGTCGTCGCCGGACCGGCCCTGGCCCCCGTCGTCGCCGGACCGGTCCCGGCCGGCCGGGCGGGTTGACGCCCACCCGGCCGGCCCGAAGGCCACCGCCTGAACGTCACTCCGTGCCGATCGCCCGGAGGATCTCCAGGCGCGCCGCGCGGCGGGCCGGGCGCCAGGCCGCCACGACGCCCGCCGCCAGGCCGATCAGGGCCACGGCCGCCAGTCGCGCCGACGGTACGGCGAAGGCGAGCGCGCTGTCGCCCGATCCCTCCAAGGCGCGGACGAGCACCCAGCCGAGGAAGCCGCCGAGGGTGAGCCCGCCGAGGGTGCCGAAGGCGGCGACGAGGACGGACTCCCAGCGGACCATGGCGCGCAGCTGGGCGCGGGTCTGTCCGACGGCCCTCAACAGGCCGAGCTCGCGGGTCCGTTCGTGGACGGCGAGGGTCAGCGTGTTCGCGATGCCGAGCAGGGCGATGAGGACCGCGAGCGCGAGGAGCGCGTAGACGAGGGTGAGCATCATGTCGATGCCGCCCGCCGAGGCCTCCGCGTACTCCTCCCGGGTCTGCACCTCCGGTTGGCCGTAGCGGTCCGCGACCGCGGTCACGGCCGCCTTGCCGTCCGCCGCGGACACGCCGTCCGCGAAGGCGACGGCGACCAGCCGGTCGGCGTCCTGGGTGCGGTGCGGGGCCCAGGCCTCGCGGGTGATCAGGTAGTCCCCGGCGAGGTCGGCGCGCTCGTAGACCGCCCGGACGGTGAACGTCCGCCGGGTGCCGTCCGTGAACGCCAGCTCGGCCGTGCGCCCGGGCGCCAGGCCCGAGGCCGCGGCCTCGTCGGCGGCGACGGCGAGCCCGTCCGCACCGAGTCCGGTGAGGGTGCCCCGTACCTCTCCGAGGTCGAGGGTGCGGGCGAGCGCGGCCGGGTCGGTGACGGTCAGGGCGCGGCCCCGGCCGTCGACCTCCGCGACTCCGCTCCCCAGGCCGACGGCCGTGCCGACCTCGGGCAGCGCGGCGACCGCCGGGGCGAGTCGGGGGCTGAGCCCGCTGCCGCCCGCGCCGAACGAGGGCGCTCCGATGGCCACGTCGCCCGCGAAGGAGCGGTCGACCGTGCGGTCCATGGTCGCCTTGAGGGAGGCGCCGAAGACGGTGAAGAGGGTGACGACGGCGACCCCGATCATGAGGGCGGTGGCGGTCGCGGCCGTCCGTCCGGGGCTGCGCAGGGCGTTGCGGCGGGCGAGGCCGCGGTTGGCGCCGCGCAGGGGTCTGCCGAGCGCGCGTACGGCGACCGATGCGGCCACCGGTCCGAGGACCACGAAGGCGGCGACGGCGATCCCCGCGCCGGTGGCGGCGAGCCACAGCGAGGGGTCGTCGCCGAGCACTCCCGCGAGGACGGTGCCGACGGCGGCGGCGAGGAGCGTGCCGCCGGTCAGCGCGCGGGCGCGGGAGGTGCCCGAGCCGTCGACGTCCGTCTCGCGGAGCGCGGCCAGCGGGGCCGTGCGCCCCGCCCGTACGGCGGGCAGGAGCGCCGAGCCGGCGCAGACCGCGAGTCCGACGCCGAGCGGGAGCGCGAGGGAGCCTGCGGTGACGACCAGGTCGCCCTCGGGGAACGGGAACCCGATGGCCGGGAAGAGTGCCTGGAGGCCGGCGGCCACGCCGATCCCGGCGAGGAGTCCGGCGGCGGAGGCGAGCAGCCCCACGGCGAGCGCCTCGGCGAGCGTGCCGGTGACGACCTGGCGGCGGGCGGCGCCGACGGCGCGGAGCAGGGCGTTCTCGCGGGTCCGCTGGGCGACGAGGACGGCGAAGGTGTTGTGGATGGTGAAGACGGAGACGAGCACCGCGACACCGCTGAAGACCAGCAGGAAGGTGGTGAAGAGGCCGAGGAACCGGCCGGAGACCATCTCGGTGTTCTCCTCGGCCGCGCGCTGTCCGGTGATCGCCTCGACCCCCTCGGGCAGGGCGGGGGCGAGCGCGGCGACCAGCTCCTTCTGGCTGACGCCGGGCCCGGCGCGTACGGCGATGCTCGTCGCCTCGCCGGGGCGGGCCGTCAGGTACCGCTCGGCGTCGGCGCGGGTCAGGCCGGTCCAGGTGACCTGGCCCATGCCGTCGGCGCCGCCGAAGGTGGCGAGGCCGACGACGGTGACCCGCACGGGGTCGGGGGTGCGCAGGACGGTCGTGTCGCCGACGCGGAGGCCTGCGGCCTTCGCCGCGCCCCGGTTGACGACGGCCTCACCGGGCGCGTGCGGAGTGCGTCCCTCCGAGAGGCGGTACGGGTTGAGGGCCTCGTCCTCGATCCAGTTCCCGGCGAGGGTGGGCGGGCCTTTGCCGCCGACGGGGGTCCCGTCGGCGGCGAGGAGCTGGCCGGCGCCCTCGATGAGGGGCGCGGCGGCGGCGACCTCGGGGACCCGGGCGATCCGGTCGGCGAGGTCGGCGTCGACGGGGCCGCGGGTGCCCTGGGCCTCGCCTGCCGCCGTGACGGTGGTGGCGCTGCGGACGACGGCGTCCGTGCCCCGGGTGGCGCCGGTGAACATCGTGTCGAAGCTCGCGCGCAGGGTGTCGCCCATGACGAGGGTGCCGGTGAGGAAGGCGACCCCGAGGAGGACGGCGGCGAAGGTACCGAGGAAGCGGCGCCGGTGGGCGCGGAGGGAGGAGAGGGTGAGGCGGAGGGTGGCGGGGGGTCTCATGTCGCCCCTCCTCGGGTCGTGAGGGAAGCCGTGGCGGGGGGCGCCGCGGAGGGTCGGCCGGTGTCGGTCTCGAAGGCCTTCATGCGGTCGAGGACGCGGTCGGCCGTCGGGCCGGTCATCCGGTCGACGAGCCGCCCGTCGGCGAGGAAGACCACCTCGTCGGCGTGGGCGGCGGCGACCGGGTCGTGGGTGACCATGACGACCGTACGGCCGGTCTCCCGCACCGTACGGCCGAGCAGCCGCAGGACCTCCTCGCCGGAGCGCGAGTCGAGGTTCCCGGTCGGTTCGTCGGCGAAGACGACGTCCGGGTCGCCGGCGAAGGCGCGGGCGACGGCCACGCGCTGCTGCTGTCCGCCGGAGAGCTCGCCCGGCCGGTGGTGCAGGCGGTCGCGCAGACCGACGGTGTCGACGAGCCGGTCGAAGCGGGCCCGGTCGGGGGTCCTCCCCGCGAGGTCGAGCGGGAGGGTGATGTTCTCCGCGACGGTCAGGGTCGGCAGCAGGTTGAAGGCCTGGAAGACGAAGCCGACGCGGTCGCGGCGCAGCAGCGTCAGACGGCGGTCGTCGAGGGTGGAGAGGTCGGTGCCGCCGACGAAGGCGGCACCGGACGTGAGGGTGTCGAGCCCGGCCGCGCAGTGCAGGAGCGTGGACTTGCCCGAGCCCGAGGGGCCCATGACGGCGGTGAAGCGGCCGGCCGGGAAGTCGACGCTCACCCCGTCGAGGGCCCTGACCTCGGTGTCGCCCCGCCCGTAGACCTTGACGGCGTCCAGGACCCGGGCGGCGTGCGCGGCGGGGGTGTGGGTCGCGGTGGTCATGCCCGGCGCTCCTTGGTGGTCGCGGCGCGGCCGAACTGCTCCTCCAGGACGGTGAGGCGGCGCCAGTACTCGTCCTCGTCGATCTCCCCGGCGGCGAACCGGTGGCCGAGCAGGGCGATCGGCGAGTGCTCGTCCGGCCCGCCGTCCCGGTGGGGACGGCCGCCGCGGCCCGGGCGCCATCCGGCGCGGCGGGCGAGCGTGACGACGCCCGCGATGACGACGGCCCAGATCAGGGGGAAGAGGAGGATCCACGGGCCGGGGCCCGCGTGGGCGAGGGTGTCGGCGAGGGTGTTCATGAGGGTTCAGCTCCTCGGTGCGCTGGGGTGATGTCCGTGCTTCGAGACTCGCGCGGGGAGGGGGTCCGGGGCGTCGTACGGGCAGCGGCTTCGCGCGTACGACAGCGGGAGTACGCGGGCGGTCCGGACGGCCTTCCTCTCTGTACCTACTGATATGTACAGTGCGGTCATGAGCACTCCGAAGACCACCGCCGAGCGCCTCGTCGAGGCGACCCGCGAGCTGCTGTGGGAGCGCGGCTACGTGGGCACGAGCCCCAAGGCCGTCCAGCAGGCGGCGGGCGCGGGCCAGGGCAGCATGTACCACCACTTCTCGGGGAAGCCCGACCTGGCGCTCGCGGCGATCCGGCGTACGGCCGAGGAGATGGGCGCCGCGGCCGAGGCCGTCCTGGGCGGCGAGGGCTCGGCGTACGAGCGGATCGAGGCGTACCTGCTGCGCGAGCGCGAGGTCCTGCGCGGCTGCCCGGTGGGGCGGCTGACCATGGACCCGGAGGTGATCGCCCACCCCGAACTGCGCGCCCCCGTCGAGGAAGTGCTGGACCGGCTGCGCGACCGGCTCGCCGAGGTGGTCCGAGAAGGCCTGGACAGTGGTGAGTTGAGGGCCTCCATCGATCCCGTGGAGATCGCGGCGACGGTCGTGGCGACCGTACAGGGCGGCTATGTCCTGGCCCGCGCCACGGGCTCACGGGCGCCGTTCGACAGCGCCGTACGCGGTCTGCTGTCGCTGCTCGCGACTCCCTGACCGCCCCCTCCACCGGGGGAATTCCGAAGAGACCGGAGAGACAGTTCCGTGCACGCGATGCAGTACGAGATCACTCTGCCCGCCGACTACGACATGGGGATCATCCGCGAGCGGGTCGCGACGAGGGGCCATCTGCTCGACGCCTTCCCCGGGCTCGGTCTGAAGGCCTATCTGGTCCGGGAGCGGGAGGACGGATCGCCGGTCAACCAGTACACGCCGTTCTACCTCTGGGCCACCCCCGAGGGCATGAACTCCTTTCTCTGGGGGCCGGGTTTCCAGGGCATCGTGAACGACTTCGGCCGGCCGGTGGTGCAGCACTGGACGGGCGTCTCGTACGAGGAGGGGCCGGCGGCCGCGTCGGCTCCCCGTACCGCCACGCGCCGCAGGACGCCGCTCGGCGAAGGGGTGCCGCCGGGCGAGGCCGTGGCGGACGCGGTGGCCCGGCACGCCCGGGAGGCACGCAGGGACGGCGTGGTCGCCTCGGCCCTGGCGGTGGATCCGCGCCACTGGGAGCTGCTCGCCTTCACCCTCTGGGCGGACGGGGTGGGCGATGCGGATGAGGCGGGCGCGGAAGCGCCCGCCGACGAGGGCGAGCGCTTCCGGGTCCTGCACCTCTCGGCCCCCGGCCGCGACGGGTTGGGGGCCGGACGGCGCCGGTGGTGACGCGGCCTCAGGCCACGGCGACGAGGGTGAGGTACGTGATCCCGAGGATCCCCCGGTAGCCGTTCAGCCAGGTCGACCGCTGGCGGTCGACGCGCTCGCGGGTCTCGGCGGCGAGCGGGTGGTCCGGGTGGGCGGCGAGCCAGACCTCGGTGTCGTACCGGTAGCCGGACTCGAACTCCTCCCACTCCTCGGCGCTCGCCGTCTCGATCCACGCCGGCCGGAAGCCCGCCTCGATCGCGAGCTCCACGAGGGCGCCGAGCGAGTAGTGGTCGCCCGCCTGCGCGCCGGGCCACATCCCGGCCAGCTCCTCCTCCGCCGGGGTGCGCTCCCAGAAGCCCTCGCCGAGGACGACCCGGCCGCCGGGCCGGACCAGGCGCCGCAGTTCGCGGAGGACGGCGGCGGGATCGTACGGCTGCTCGGGGTCGCAGAGCGCCTGGCTCGACCCGAGGCAGAGGATCGCGTCGACCGGACCCCGGTCGGTGCCGAGCGCCGACTCCTCGACGAAGAGCATGCGCTCGGCGAGACCGCGCTCCTCGGCGAGCGCCCGGCCGCGGGCCAGGTCCTCGGCGTTGATGTCGATCCCGACCCCCTTGGCGCCCGGGGCCTTCTCCAGGAGGCGGAGCAGCAACTCGCCCCAGCCGCAGCCGATGTCGAGGACGTCGGCGGGCTGCTCGGCGGCGAGCCGTTCGATGATGCGGGTGGCGCGGGCCTCGGAGAGGGGTCCGTGGAAGGTGAGGCTGCCGAGGCGTGGGGGGAGACCGGAGTCCGAAGTGATCACGAGGCGGAACGCTACGTCGTCCGCCCTCTCCCTCCCAGCGATTTTCGGCCGCCTCCACACCGGATGCGTCACACGTCCTGAGCCCCGGGTCCCCGAACCCGCTGGTGGGGGCCCGGGTAGCGGTCCGCCTCCCGGCCTAGGACCTCTGCCCCATGCGTACCGCGAGCCCGCTGACTAGGGTCGGCGCCCATGCAAGCAACGGAGACCATCCGCCGCGACACGGCGGAGCGCAGGCGGGACACCCTGGAACGGCTCGGCTCGGAGCGCGACATCTGGGTGTCGACGTCCCACCCCGACCACGGCCCGCATCAGGTGCCCCTGTGGTTCCTGTGGGACGGGCGGGCCGTGTGGATGTGTACCGGCGCGAACTCCGCGACCGCGCGCAACGCACGCGAGGAACCGCGCGTACGGCTGGCGTTGCCGGATGCCTTCGACGTGGTGCTGCTGCAAGGGGAGGCGACGTGCCACTCCGCGCAGGAAGTGCCGCAGGAGGCCGCGGACGCGTTCCTGGGCAAGTTCGGCTGGGATCCGCGGAGGGAGGAGACCCCCTACGTGTACCTGTGCGTGACGCCCCGGACGGTGCGCGCCTGGCGCGGCGAGCCGGAACTGCGCGGCAGGGTCGTGATGCGCGAGGGGGCGTGGCTGGAGTAGCGCGTCCGCAGGTCGACCGCTCCGGCCCCAGCCGCGCGAGTCGCTCAGGCGGGCTCCCGGCCGAGCGCGGCCAGCGGATCGTCGAGCACCGGCTGCCAGGCGAGCTCGGCCGCGCCCACCAGGCTGTTGTGGTCCAGCGTGCAGGGCAGGATCGGGACCCCGCCGCTGCGACCCCAGAGGCTGCGGTCGGCGACGACCGCGCGGAGACGCTCGGGGTCGGCGTCGAGGAGCTCGCGGTGGAGCCCGCCGAGGATGATCCGGTCCGGATTGAGGATGTTCACGAGGCCCGCGAGGCCGAGACCGAGGCGGTCGATCAGCTCCCCGGTGGCGACCCGGACACCCGGGTCGTCCCGGCTCGTCCGCAGCAGGTCACGGGCCTGCTGGAGCAGGGAGACCTCGGGTCCGGGGTCCCGTCCCGCGACCGTCAGGAAGGCGAGCGGGTCCGTCTCGACGTCGAGGCAGCCGCGGCTGCCGCAGTGGCAGGGGCGCCCCTCCGGATTGACCGTCAGATGGCCGACCTCCAGGGCGAGGCCCGCGCTGCCGGTGTGCAGGCGCCCGTCGAGGACGAGCGCGCCGCCGACGCCCCGGTGGCCGGTGGCCACGCAGAGAAGGTCGCGAGCCCCGCGCCCGGCGCCGTGGCGGTGCTCGGCGAGGGCGGCGAGGTTGACGTCGTTTCCGGTGAAGGCCGGACCCTCGATCCCGGCGGCCCGCACCCGCTCGGCGAAGATCTCCCGAACCGGCGCGCCGGCGGGCCAGGCGAGGTGGAGCGGGTTGAGCGCGGTGCCCTCGGGCTCCGCCACCGCGGACGGTGCGGCGAGTCCGGCGCCGACGCAGCGCCGGCCGCTCTCCCGGAGCAGCGCGGCTCCTGCGTCGACCACGGCGCCGAGGACCTGGGCGGGGTCGGCGGAGACGGTGACGCAGCCGGGAGCCGTGGCGACGATGGTGCCGCCGAGACCGACGAGCGCGGCGCGGAAGCCGTCCGCGTGGACCTGGGCGGCGAGGGCGACGGGGCCCTTCTCGTCGACGGCGAGCCGGTGGGAGGGGCGGCCCTGGGAGCCGGCGGCGGCGCCGGGGTTGGAGTCGACGCGGATGAGGCCGAGCGCCTCCAGCTCGGCGGCGACCGCGCCCGCGGTGGCCCGGGTGACGCCGAGTTCGGCGGTGAGGACGGCCCGTGTCGGAGCCCTGCCGGTGTGCACCAGCTCCAGCGCGGGGCCGAGCGCGTTGCGCCCCCTGTCCAGCCGTGTCCGGATCGTCGTCGCCTTGCCGTTCATGGGGGCGAGTCTCCCATGATCGGGGGGTGGGGTGTTCCCCTGGGCGTCTGCCCTTGGCCGGGTGGGGCGTGGCCGCTGGGCGGGTGGGCGGGTGGGGCGTGTGGCCGTTGGGCGGGTGAGCGGGGCCTGTCGTGGGTCCCGCCGTGGGGGACGCTCCGGGACCGCGTTCGGGACTGCATGATTTACAGCGCGTGCCGGGCCTGGAGAGTCCAGCATCCTGTTGCGCCACAAATCACGCTTTACGTCCCGAACGCGGTCCCTGCGCGTCCCCCACTCCCGTACGTCGCCGACTGGCCCCCCGGCTCGGGCGAGGGCTGCGGCCTCGTCCGAGCCGGGGGCCGGCGTCAGGTCAGTGGGCGCCGAGGAAGGCACCCTCCGGGCCCTTCTCCCAGCCCTTCTCCGAACACGAGCCGGTGAAGATCGTGCCGTACACGGACGGGACGCCGGTCGCCGAGCAGTGCGAGCTGAAGCCGGAGCCACCGCCGGAGAAGTACCCCGTCCCGAATCCGTCGTTGGCGAGCGCGGAACCGGCGCCGCCCAGCAGGATGCCCACGGCCAGGACGGAAGCGGCGAGAGAACGCATGACTACTCCTCAAGATCTCGGAATGACGTGCCGGAAGCGGCTCGTCTGCCGGTCAAACGCCTCGGGAAATGGCGGGTCACGGCGTCTCACTCCAATGCCGGGCGGCCGGATCCCGGGGGCACACGGGCGCAGAAACGATGCTCTCCATGGGCCCGTTGGGGAGTGTCCTCACCGCGATGACCTGGCCTTTGTCACCCGGACAGCCTGCACGGCACGGAGCTTCGTGCTCCGGGGAGGAGCTCGTCGAGGAGGTGCGGTCGCCCTCGTCGATGATCAAGGGTCGTTCGCGCCTCCGCCCGTCGCTCGCTTGATTGCGGCCCGGGGCTCCCCCTATCCTGAGTTTGTGCCGCTACTAAACAAAGTGCGGACGGCCGTATCGGGGGGCCCCGGCGGAGACACCGCCACCCACTCCCTGTCCCGCCTCCGCTCCGCCCTGACCCTCTTCTTCGCCCTCGACGGATTCCTCTTCGCCGGCTGGGTCGTCCGCATCCCCGCCGTCAAGCAGCAGACCGGTGCCTCGGCCGGAGATCTCGGACTCGCGCTGCTCGGCGTCTCGGCGGGCGCCGTGGTGACGATGACCCTGACCGGTCGGCTCTGCCGCCGCTACGGCTCCCACGCCGTCACCGTCGCCACCGCCGTCCTGCTCTCCCTCTCGGTCGCCCTGCCTGCGCTCACCCGCTCCCCGCTCACCCTCGGCCTCGTCCTGCTGGTCTTCGGCGCCGCGTACGGCGGGATCAACGTCGCCATGAACAGCGCCGCCGTGGACCTGGTGGCCGCGCTGCGCCGCCCCGTGATGCCGAGCTTCCACGCCGCGTTCAGCCTCGGCGGCATGCTCGGCGCCGGTATCGGCGGGCTCCTCGCCGGCAGCCTGTCCCCCACCACCCATCTCCTCGGCCTCACGGTCGTCGGCCTTGCCCTGACGGCCGCCGCCGGGCCCGTACTGCTGCGCCACCCCGCGCCCGTCCTGCCCGAGACCCTCGCTGCGCCCTCCGGCGCCCGGAAGGCCGGGAAGCCCTCGCGGGCGGCCCGCCGCACGGTCGTCGTCTTCGGTGTGATCGCGCTCTGCACGGCGTACGGCGAAGGGGCGCTGGCCGACTGGGGCGCGCTCCACCTCGAACAGGACCTGGGCGCCCACCCGGGCGTGGCCGCGGCCGGGTACTCCGTCTTCGCGCTGACCATGACCGCCGGGCGGCTCTCCGGCACGCTGCTCCTGGAACGCCTGGGCCAGACCCGTACCCTCGTCGCGGGCGGGGCCACGGCGGCCGCCGGAATGCTCCTCGGCGCGCTCGCCCCGACCGTGTGGGCCACGCTCCTCGGCTTCGCGGTGACCGGCCTCGGCCTCGCCAACATCTTCCCCGTCGCCGTCGCCCGCGCCGGCGCGATCGCCGGCCCCGGCGGGGTGGCGACGGCCTCCACGCTCGGTTACGGGGGCATGCTGCTCGGCCCGCCGTCCATCGGGTTCCTCGCCGACTGGTTCTCGCTTCCGGTGGCCCTCACCACCGTCGCGGCCCTCGCCGCCGGAGCCGCCGCAATGGGGTACTGGGCGCGGAACGCGGGCACCCAGAACGTGAGTTGAGTACGTTCCTCCGTGTGGGGTGCCAGAATCCGCCCCATGGGAGCGACCGACGGGGGCGCGATGAAGATCACGGAGCACATCACGGCGCTGGAAGCGGCCGGCCTGGCACTCGCCGACGCGGCGGCCGAGGCCGGGCCGGACGCCCAGGTCCCGACCTGTCCGGGGTGGCGGATCCGGGACCTCCTGCGGCACACGACGATGGTGCACCGCTGGGCCACGGCCTTCGTGGTCGAGGGGCACACCTCCTACCACCCGGGCGGCGGCGAACCGGACCTCGACGGCGACGAGTTGCTCACGCACTACCGCGAGGGCCACGCGGCCCTGGTCGCCGCCCTGCGCGTGGCGCCGGAGACGCTGGAGTCGTGGGCCTTCCTCCCGGCTCCCTCGCCGCTCGCCTTCTGGGCGCGGCGGCAGGCCCACGAGACGACCGTCCATCGCGCGGACGCCGAGTCGGCGCTCGCGGCCGGGCCGGGGGCGGTCGACCCGGTGCTGGCCGCCGACGGGATCGACGAGCTGCTGCGCGGCTTCCACGGCCGCGACGGCAGCCGGGTGCGCACGCCGGAGCCCCGGATCCTGCGGGTGCGGGCCACGGACACGGGTGACGTCTGGACCGTACGGCTCTCGGCGACGGAGCCGCCCCGGACGGAGCGGGGCGGCGAGGCCCCGGAGGGGGAACGGGAGGCTGCGGACGTGGAGTTCAGCGGGGCCGCCGACCTCTTGTACCTGATGCTATGGAACCGGCTGCCGGCCGACGCCGTGACGGTGACCGGGGACGACTCGGTCGCCCGGCTGTGGCGGGAGAGTTCGGGCGTCACCTGGAAGTGAGGGAAGGGACGCGTCGGACCGCCCTCACATGAGGAGTCCCCCGCCCGCTCGAATCAGGAGCTGCGGTCCAGCATCCTCGTCAGTACCTCGCGCTGGAGGGGCTGCGCCTCGGCGTGCCGCGAGAGCCCCTTCTCCGTGAGTTTCACCTGGACGCCACGCCGGTCCTCGGCGCACATGCCGCGCAGGACCAGGCCGTCCTTCTCCAGACGCGCGACCGTCCGGGACAGCGCGCTCTGGCTGAGGTGGACCCGCCCGGCGAGCTCCTGGACGCGCCAGGAGCCCGGGCCGTCCTCGGCCGCGCCCTCGGCGAGGACGTCGAGGACCTCGAAGTCGCTGGCCCCGAGCCCGTACGGCTGGAGGGCCCGGTCGAGCTCACAGGTCGTACGGGCGTGCAGTGCGAGGACGTCACGCCACTCGTCCACGAGCGCGCGTTCGGACTTGTTCGCTGCCATGACCGCACGGTAGCAGAATCCACCCATTTTGTTGCATGGGAATTAAATGCGCTTGCATTCAATGCACGTGCATGTACCGTGCTGCCCATGACCTCTCCGCTCACCGCCGCACCCACGCCCGCCGTGCAGAACCGCTGGAGTCCGCGGCTCTGGGGCACCCTGCTCGTGCTCTGTGCCGCGATGTTCCTCGACGCCCTCGACGTCTCCATGGTCGGCGTCGCCCTGCCCTCGATCGCCACCGATCTCGGCCTGTCCACCGCCACGCTCCAGTGGATCGTCAGCGGCTACATCCTCGGCTACGGCGGTCTGCTGCTCCTCGGCGGTCGCGCGGCCGACCTCCTCGGCCGCCGGCGCGTCTTCCTCATCGCCCTCGCCGTCTTCGCGCTCGCCTCGCTCCTCGGCGGACTCGTCGACTCCGGCCCGCTCCTGATCGCCAGCCGCTTCATCAAGGGCCTCAGCGCGGCCTTCACCGCCCCCGCCGGTCTGTCGATCATCACCACGACCTTCAAGGAGGGCCCGGAGCGCAACCGCGCCCTGTCGATCTACACCACCTGCGCCGCCACCGGCTTCTCCATGGGCCTGGTCCTGTCCGGCCTGCTCACCGAGCTCAGCTGGCGCTGGACCATGCTCCTGCCCGCCCCCGTCGCCCTGATCGCCCTCGTCTTCGCGCTCCGCCTCATCCCCCACAGCGACCGCGAGGACTCCTCCGGCGGCTACGACCTGCCGGGCGCCGTCACCGGCACGGCCGCGATGCTGCTGCTCGTCTTCACCGTCGTCCAGGCGCCCGAGGTCGGCTGGACCTCCGCCCGGACCCTGCTGTCCTTCCTCGTGGCCGCCGCCCTCCTCGTCACCTTCGTCCTGGTGGAACGGCGCAGCGCGAGCCCGCTCGTACGGCTCGGGGTCCTGCGCTCCGGCTCCCAGGTCCGCGCCCAGCTCGGCGCGGCGGCGTTCTTCGGCTCGTACGTGGCCTTCCAGTTCATCGTGACCCAGTACATGCAGTCGCTGCTCGGCTGGACCGCGCTCCAGACGGCGCTGGCCTTCCTGCCGGCCGGCGTGCTCGTCGCACTCTCCTCCACGAAGATCGGCGCGGTCGTGGACCGCTTCGGCACGCCGCGGGTGATCGCCGTCGGCTTCACCCTGCTCGTCGTCGCGTACGCGCTCTTTCTGCGCATCTCGCTGACCCCGCAGTACGCGGCGGTGATCCTGCCCTCGATGCTGCTGCTCGGCGCCGCCTGCGCCCTGGTCTTCCCCTCGCTCAACATCCAGGCCACCAACGGCGTGGACGACCACGAGCAGGGCATGGTCTCGGGGCTGCTCAACACCTCGATCCAGGTCGGCGGCGCGCTCTTCCTCGCCGTCGTCACCGCCGTCATCACCGCGGACGGAGGCGCCGCGGCCTCCCCGCAGGCGACCCTGGACAACTTCCGCCCGGGTCTCGCCGTGGTCACCGTCATCGCCCTGGCCGGACTGCTGATCACCCTGCCGGGTCTCCGGAAGCGGCGGGGCACGACCGAGTCGGTCGTGGTGGCGCGCTCCGCGGACGCGCCTGCGATCGACGCCGAATCGCCGGTGAAGGTCGCGGTCCGCGACTGAGAGCCGTGGGCCGGATGCCGTCACCCGAGTGGTGACGGCATCCCGCTTTTCGGTCAGCCCAGCCAGCCTGGGCGCACCAACCCCGACTCGTAAGCGAGGACGACCAGTTGGGCGCGGTCCCGGGCGCCCAGTTTCACCATCGCGCGGCTCACGTGCGTCTTGGCGGTGAGCGGGCTGACGACCAGCCGGCGGGCGATCTCCTCGTTCGAGAGGCCGATCCCGACGAGGGCCATCACCTCCCGCTCCCGGTCGGTCAGCGCGCCGAGCGAGGCCGTTGCCGCCGGAGCCTTGGAGCGGGCCGCGAACTCCTCGATCAGCCGGCGGGTCACCCCCGGGGAGAGCAGCGCGTCCCCGTGGACGACGGCCCGCACCGCCCGCAGCAGCTCCTCCGGTTCCGTGTCCTTCACCAGGAAGCCGGAGGCACCGGCACGGATCGCCTCGAAGACGTACTCGTCGAGTTCGAAGGTGGTCAGCATGACGACCCGGACCTCGGCGAGGTCCGGGTCGTCCGTGATGCGCCGGGTGGCGTCGAGGCCGTCGAGCCGCGGCATCCGGATGTCCATGAGGACGACGTCGGGGCGCAGCGACCGCACCCGCTCCACCGCCTCGGCGCCGTCCGCGGCCTCCCCCGCCACCTCGATGTCCGGCTGGGCGTCGAGCAGTGCCCTGAATCCCGCGCGGACCAGCGACTGGTCGTCGGCGAGCAGCACACGGATCACGGACTCTCCTCGGGACTGGGCGGGTCGAGCGGACCGAGCGGGAGGACGGCGTGTACGCGGAAGCCGCCGTCGGGCCGGACGCCCGCCTCGATCGTGCCACCGAGGGCGGCGGCCCGCTCCCGCATTCCGGCGAGGCCGTTGCCGCTGCCGCCCGCCTCGGTGCCGGTGGCGGGGCCGTCGTCGTCGACGCGGAGGTCGAGGCGGGCGGGCCCGTGCGCGATCTCCACCCGGGCGGTACGGGAGCCGGAGTGCCGGACCACGTTGGTGAGCGCCTCCTGCACGATGCGGAAGGCGGCCAGATCGGCGCCGGGCGGCAGGGCGGCGGCGGGCGGGCCGCTCGCGGTGACCGTGACGGTCAGGCCCGCGGCGGCGGCCTGCTCGACGAGTTCGGGGAGGCGGCCGAGTCCGGGGGCCGGGGCGCGCGGGGCGTCGCCGGGGGTACGGAGGGTGTCGAGGACCTGGCGCACCTCGCCGAGAGCCTCCTTGCTGGCCGCCTTGATGGTGGTCAGCGCGGTGCGGGCCTGCTCGGGGTCGGCGTCGAGCAGGGCGAGTCCGACCCCCGCCTGCACGTTGATCACGGAGATCGAGTGGGCGAGCACGTCGTGGAGTTCGCGGGCGATGCGGAGCCGCTCCTCGTCGGCGCGGCGCCGCTCTGCGGCGGCCCGCTCGGCCCGCTGCTGCGCCCACTGCTCGCGCCGCACCCGTACGAGCTCGGAGGCGGCGAGTACGGCGACGGCGAAGGCAGCCGCGGGCAGCTCCTGGCCCCAGGGGGCGGGGCCGTCGCCGGCCGGGGGCAGCCATCGGTAGAGCCAGTGCGAGAGCAGCAGATGGCCCAGCCAGAGCAGGCCGAGGGCCCACCAGGCGGCCGTCCGGTGCCCGTGGACGACGGCGGCGAAGCAGGCGACGGCGACCGGGACGAAGACCGGACCGTACGGGTATCCGGCCGCCAGGTAGCCGAGGGTGACGGCCGCGACGGCGAACACCACGGGGACGGGCCTGCGGTGACGGAGCACCAGCGGCGCCGCCCCGAGGAGCAGCAGGGCCCGCCCGAGGACGTCGAGCGCCTCCCGGTCGGGCTGGTTCCGCGCGGCGAAGCCGGTCCCCGCCATGACGAGTACGGCGATCACCAGCGTCGACCGCCACGGCAGCACGCCCGCGGCCCGCTCCCTCGCCCACCACCCCCAGGGCGCCCGGTCCGGGCCTCCGACACCGCGCGCGGCGGTCCGTTCCTCGTCCATGCCGGCCACGCTAGCCGCGTCCGCCCCGCGAGGACGTCACCCGGGCGGGGTGGTCGCCCGTACTCCCGCCGGAGTAGGGCGGTGGGAGAGGGAGGAGCTCAGCCTCGTGGAAGGAGGCCCACGTCCTGGCCCAGGCGGCGGGCGGCGTGCGTGAAGAAGACGTCGCGGTCCTCGACGAGGCGGTGGAACTGGCCGAAGACCTCGAAGGAGACCAGGCCGAAGAGCTGCGACCAGGCCGCCACGAGGGCGACGACGAGCGCCGGGGGCAGGTCGGGGGCCATGTCGGCGGTGATGCGGACGGCCTCGGGGCGGAGGGGGTCCGGGAGCGGGGGGAGGGCGATGCCCTCGCCCTCGTGGGCCTCGCGGGCGATTCCGACCAGGACGAGGCCGACGCGGGCGGCGGGGGCGTTGGTGTCCTGGGGTGCGGTGTAGCCGGGGACGGGGGAACCATAGATCAGGGCGTACTCGTGCGGGTGCTCGACGGCCCAGGCGCGGACGGCCCGGCAGACGGCGGTCCAGCGGTCGAGCGGACGCCGCCCCGCGGTCTCGGTGGCCGCGCCCTCGGCGGCGGCTCCGACGGCGTCGTACGCGTCGACGATGAGGGCGGTCAGCAGGTCGTCGCGGCTGGGGAAGTACCGGTAGAGCGCGGAGGACACCATGCCCAACTCGCGGGCGACGGCGCGCAGCGACAGTTTCGCGGCGCCCTCGGCGGCGAGCTGGGTGCGGGCCTCGGCCTTGATGGCGGCGGTGATCTCTACGCGTGCGCGGGCGCGGGCTCCTCTAACGGTTGTCATGGGGAGCAGTGTGCCATTTCCAGAGCACCGACCTGAAACGAGAGCACTGCTCTTGCATGAGAGCGCTGATCCGTGCAGACTGGAGACAAGCGAGAGCACTGCTCACGCTTTGCGCCCACAGTTCCACAGGAGGAACCCCATGTCCGCTCAGCCCGCCGCCCACGTCATGAAGCCCGGCTGGTTCACGGTCAACGTCCTCAACCGCGCCGTCGCGTGGATGACCCGCCGGGGCATCAGCGTCTGGGGCTCCCGCGTCCTCGCGGTCCGCGGCCGCAAGAGCGGCGAATGGCGCCGCACCCCCGTCAATCTCCTGACGGTGGACGGCGCCCAGTACCTGGTCGCCCCGCGCGGCCACGTCCAGTGGACCCACAACATGCGCGCCGCCGGCGGCGGAGAGCTGCACCTCGGCAAGCACGCCAAGACGTTCACCGCCGTCGAGCTGGCCGACGACGACAAGCCCGCGCTGCTCCGCGCCTACCTCAAGCGCTGGAAGGCCGAGGTCGGCGTCTTCTTCGGCGGGGTCGGCCCCGACTCCTCCGACGAGGAACTCCGCGCCATCGCGCCCAAGCACCCCGTCTTCCGCATCACGACGACGGGCCCCGCCCACCCGGCCGTGTGAAACGGCCGGGGCAGCGGAGCCCGTACGCGTCGATGACGCCGATGGCACCCGTGGCAGCACCTATGGCACCCACGGCGCCGAGGACGGCGCCGGTGGCGATCCGTCAGAGCTGCTCCGCGGCCTCCGAAGCCGCCGCGGTCCCGTGGCCGCCCACCTCGCGGTCGGTCCCCGTCCCCGGCTCGGTCCCCGGCTCCGTCTCGGACTCCGCCTCCGCGCGCTCGCGCGCGGTGACGCCCCGGCCGGCGGGGCCCACGCCGGACGACGTGTCCATCCGCTTGTCCAGGATCTCCAGCGCCCGCCGTGCCATGCCGTTCGAGCGGACCATGCCGCCGAGGGTGGCCGAGCCACGGGTGATGTCGGCGAAGGCGTTCCAGGCGGGGCGGAAGCCCGTGATCGTGGCGTGCAGCAGCCCCGGGCGCCGCTCGAAGAGCGCGAGCATCCGCCGTCCGACCGCCATCTCCACACCGAGACCGGCCTTGATGGCGAACGCGTAGTTCAGGGCCTGCCGCCGGGCGTCGACCGCGTCGTTCGCCTCCGCGACCCGAACCGCCCACTCCCCCGCGAGCCGTCCCGAGCGGAGCGCGTACGAGATGCCCTCGCGCGTCCACGGCTCCAGGAGACCGGCCGCGTCGCCGCAGACGAGGACCCGGCCGCGGGAGAGCGGCGAGTCGTCGGTGCGGCAGCGCGTCAGGTGCCCGGAGGAGATCGTGGGCTCGAAGCCGGCGAGGCCGAGCCGGGCGACGAAGTCCTCCATGTACCGCTTGGTGGCGGCGCCCTCGCCGCGCGCCGAGATGACGCCGACGGTCAGCGTGTCGCCCTTGGGGAAGACCCAGCCGTAACTGCCGGGCATCGGACCCCAGTCGATGAGGACGCGGCCCTTCCAGTCCTCGGCCACGGACGGCGGCACGGGGATCTCCGCCTCCAGACCGAGGTCCACCTGACCGAGCTTCACCCCCACGTGCGCTCCTATGCGGCTGGCACTGCCGTCGGCGCCGACGACCGCGCGCGCGAGGACGGTCTCGCCGTCGGCCAGGACGACGGCGACCGTCCGCCGGTCCGGGACGGACGGGCCGTGCTGCTCCACCCGGATCACCGAGGCGCCGGTCCGCAGCTCGGCGCCGGCCTTCTGCGCGTGCTCGACGAGCTGGGCGTCGAACTCGGGCCGGTTGATGAGCCCGAAGAGCATCCGGCGCGAGCGGCGGGTGCGGGCGAAGCGGCCGTCGAGGGAGAAGGTGACGGCGTTCACCCGGTCCTGGAGGGGCAGTTCGAAGCCGGGCGGGAGGGAGTCCCGGGAGGGGCCGATGATGCCGCCGCCACAGGTCTTGTACCGGGGCAGCTCCGACTTCTCCAGGAGCAGGACCCGGCGGCCCGCGACCGCCGCCGCGTAGGCCGCGGACGCGCCGGCCGGACCCGCGCCGACCACGACCACGTCCCAGACCTCCACCCCCTCGTCCGCACCGGTGCCGACGGAGGTGTCCGCATCGATGTCGGCTGCGGTGGCGATGTCGTCGGCGGCAGCGTCGGCGGCGTCGTCATATACGGCGGCGTCGTCAGCGTTGGCGGCGTTCTCGGGACCGGCGTTCTCTGCGTGCTCGCTGCTCACGATGTGCTTCTGCTCCTGATCCGACCGGTGGTCTGCTCTCGACGCATCCTACGGCTCGGTAGCCGGAGCCCCGCGCCGTAGGATCTACGGTGCGTTCGCCGTACCACGACATACGGCGAACGCCCTCCCCTACGTCGTAACGTCGCACCCACCAGGAGCGTGCCCATGACCGCGAATCCGATCGCCGAGACCGTCAGGTCCCTGATGCCCCGGGCGAAGGCCGAGCTCACGGAGCTCGTGGCATTCGAGTCGGTGGCGGACGAGGCCGTGGCGCCCCGCAGCGAGTGCGAGGGGGCGGCGAACTGGGTCGCGGACGCGCTGCGCGCCGAGGACTTCCAGGACGTGGCGCTGCTCGACACGCCCGACGGCTCGCAGGCCGTGTACGGCATCCTGCCCGGCCCGGCCGGAGCGCCGACCGTCCTCCTCTACGCGCACTACGACGTGCAGCCGAAGCTGGACGAGTCCGCCTGGCTCACCCCGCCGTTCGAGCTGACCGAGCGGGACGGCCGCTGGTACGGACGCGGTACGGCCGACTGCAAGGGCGGCTTCATCCTGCACCTGCTCGCGCTGCGCGCCCTGAAGGCGAACGGCGGCGTGCCGGTGACGGTCAAGGTGATCGTCGAGGGTTCGGAGGAGCAGGGCACCGGCGGTCTGGAGCGTTACGCGGAGCAGCACCCCGAGGTGCTGACCGCCGACACGATCGTCATCGGCGACGCGGGCAACTTCCGCGTGGGCCTGCCCACGGTGACCGCGACCCTGCGCGGCATGACGATGATCCGGGTCCAGATCGACACCCTGGAGGGCAATCTGCACTCGGGTCAGTTCGGCGGCGCCGCGCCGGACGCGCTGGCCGCGTTGATCCGCGTCCTCGACTCGCTGCGCGGCCCCGACGGTTCCACCGTCATCGACGGCCTCCCGGGCGACAAGGCGTGGGACGGCCTCCAGTACCCGGAGGAGGACTTCCGCCAGGACGCCAAGGTCCTCTCGGGCGTGGCCCTGCCGGGCGCCGGCACCGTCGCGGACCGGATCTGGGCGCGCCCGGCCGTGACCGTCATCGGCATCGACTGCCACCCGGTGGCCGGGGCGACCCCGTCGATCCCCGCGTCGGCCCGCGCCCAGATCAGCCTGCGGGTGCCGCCCGGCCAGGACGCGGTCGAGGCGACGAAGCTGCTCTTCGCGCACATCGAGAAGCACACGCCGTGGAACGCCCGGGTGACCCTGGAGCAGGTCGGCCAGGGCCAGGCCTTCCAGGCGGACACGTCGAGCCCGGCGTACGCGTCGATGGCCGAGGCGATGAGGATCGCGTACCCCGGTCAGGAGATGCAGACGGCGGGCATGGGCGGCTCGATCCCGCTGTGCAACACGCTGGCCTCGCTCTACCCGGAGGCGGAGATCCTGCTGATCGGTCTGAGCGAGCCGGAGGCGCAGATCCACGCGCCCAACGAGTCGGTCTCGCCCGAGGAGTTGGAGCGGCTCTCGGTCGCCGAGGCGCACTTCCTCCTCAACTACGCCGGGTCGAAGCAGAACTGACGACCTGACCTGCGGAGCCGACGGGCTCTGATTCAGCGTTCGGCGAAGCTCGCCGACAGCGGACAACCATGTCACGGGCCTACGGCGCTGCGTAGGTTCGTGGCATGGAACTCACCCCGATCACCTCACGGTTGCACCTCCTCGACTTCACCATCGGCCAGGCCTACCTCTGGCAGGACGAAGAGGAGCTGACCCTCGTCGACGCGGGGTGGGCGGGCTCGGCGGACGCGGTCGCGGAGGCGATCCGGGCGGCCGGCCTCGATCCCGACCGCCTGCGGCGGATCGTCCTGACCCACTGTCACAAGGACCACGTGGGCGCGGCCCAGGAGTTGGCCGACCGTCACGGCGCCGAGATCATCGCCCACCGCCTGGACGCCCCGATCATCCGGGGCGACGCCCCGCTCCCCGCGCCGGACCTGCTCGACTGGGAGCGCCCGCTGTTCGAGCACGGGATGACCGTGCCGGAGGCACCGCCGACCCGGGTGGACCGGGAGGTCGAGGACGGTGAGGACCTCGGCTTCGGCGACGGTGCGGTGGTCGTCCACGCCCCCGGCCACACGCCGGGCTCCCTCGCGGTCCATCTCCCGCGCCACGGCGTGCTGTTCGCCGGGGACACGGTGGCGTCCGTGCCGGACGTGATGTTCGGCGTCTTCCACGCCGACCGAGCCCTCGCCCTGGACTCGATGCGCCGGCTGGCGAAGCTGGCCCCCTCGGTGCTCTGCTGCGGCCACGGGGCCCCTGTGACCACGGACACGGCGGCCCGACTCGCCGCCGCGGCCGAGCAGGCGGCAGCATGACGGCCATGAAGTCCGGTGCCCCTTCCAGGACCGACCAAGCGCCCGCCGACCCGTCCGCCGTCGACGAAGCGCTCGCCACCCAGCCCATCGGCTACTGGAGCGGCCTCGCCCATGACGCCGTCACCCGGCACCTGCGGGACGCCATGGCCCGGATCGACGTCACGCAGCCGCAGTACTGGGTGCTCAACCGCGTGAACGGCGGGCCCTCGGCACCGAGCCGTGAGGAGGTCGTCAGCCAGCTGACGCCCCTCGCGGACGGGCCGCACGAGATCGCGCGCGTCGTCGACCGGTTGCTGCACCGCGGCTGGCTCCGGGCGGACGACGCACTGCGCCTGCACCTGACCGACGCCGGCGAGGCCGCCCGCGTGCGGCTCCGCGAGCTGGTGACCGAACTGCGGGCCGAGGTGCACGCGGGCATCAGCGACGAGGAGTACGTGGCCGCGCTGAAGGTCCTGCGCCGGATGGTCGCCAACGTCGAGGGCGACGGAGCCCCTTAGGGGCTTTCGAGGCTCTCCCGTACGAACGACTCCTCGGGTGCGTCCCGGCCCACCGGGACCCCCGCCTCCAGGTTGAGCACCGTGCCGCGTTCGCGGGCGCGCAGCGCCCAGCGGAGGCGGTCGTACCGGACGGGTGGGAGCAGGTCGGCGGCCTCCTCCTCGGTGACGAAGCGCCACTCGCGGAGCTCGGCGCCGGGGAGGCGGAGGCGCGCGGTGTCGGCGGCGTGGAGCGTGCCGCCGTCGAAGAGGAGGCGGAGGCCGCCGTATCCCGGGGGCTTGGGCCGTTCCCAGTCCACGAGCAGCAGGCGGGGTACGGAGTCGAGTTCGAGCCCGACCTCCTCCGCCACCTCGCGCATTCCGGCGCGGGCCGGCGGTTCGCCCGGTTCGACGACGCCGCCGGGGAACTCCCAGCCGGGCTTGTACGTGGGGTCGACGAGCAGGAAGCGGTCCTCCTCGTCGAAGAGCAGGACGCCCGCGGCCAGGGTCTCGCCGGTCGGTTCGGGTGTCTGGACGATGCCGCAGGGCGCGGCCAGGTCGGCCCGGACCGCGTCGGCGACGGCCCGGGCGGCCTCGGCCGCGGTGAGCGCCGAGGTGTCGACGGTGTACGCGTCGCCGGCGAGCCAGTCGAGCGCGGCGCGGTACGGCGGGATGTGGCCGTGGCACCACCGCCGGACGCGGGCGTCGGCCTCGGGTTCGCCGTGCTCGGTCCGGCCGTCGATCCGCTGCCGCAGGATCGTTTCCTCCGGGGCGAGCAGGATGTGCCGCACCTCGATCCGGCGGGCGGCGAGCCCGCCGAAGATCTCGTCCCGGTACTCCTGCCGGAGCAGGGTCATGGGGATGATCAGGACTCCGCCGACCTCGGCGAGCAGGGCGGCGGCGGTGTCGACGACCAGGCGCCGCCAGATCGGCAGGTCCTGGAAGTCCTCGACCTCGGCGAGCCGCTTGGCCGGGAGGAGCCGGCTCATGGCCCCACCGATGAGCTCGGGGTCGAACAGAGTGCTCTGCGGGATCAGATCGACCAGTTCGCGCGCGGTACTGGTCTTCCCCGCGCCGAACGTACCGTTGATCCAGACGATCACGATTCCCCCTCTTCGGTAGCCCCCAGTGGATTGCCCGCAACACCCTGCCACGAAAACCACGAACACAGGTCCGGCACGTGTCCGGGCGGATCGTCGTGGTCAGCTGCCGGAGCCCGGCCAGGCCGCCCCGGTCCCCCCGCTCCCGGCCGCCGCGGCGGCGCCCAGCAGGCCGGCGTCGGTGCCCGTGACGGCCGGGACGACCGTCAGGTCCCGTACGAAGGAGAGCGTCGCGTAGGTCGCGAGACTGCGCCGCAGCGGGCCGAACAGGACCTCGCCGGCGCCCGCCACCCCGCCGCCGACGACCGCGATGTCGATCTCGACGAGCGTCGCCGTGGCGGCGATGCCCGCCGCGAGCGCTTGCGCGGCCCGCTCGAAGGAGGCGACGGCGATCGGGTCCCCGGCGCGCGCGGCGGCGGCGACCGCCGCCGCGGAGGCGTCGCCGTCCGGCCCCGGCCGCCAGCCGTTCTCCAGGGCGCGGCGCGCGATGTGCGGGCCGCTGGCGATCCGTTCGACGCAGCCGCGGCCGCCGCAGGCGCAGGGATCGCCGTCCAGGTCGACGGAGATGTGTCCGAGGTGACCGGCGTTGCCGGTGGGGCCCGGGTGGAGCCGGCCGTCGAGGACGAGACCTCCGCCGACACCGGTGGAGACCACGAGGCAGAGGGCGTTGTCGTGGTCGCGGGCGGCGCCGAGCCAGTGCTCGGCGGCCGTCATGGCCACCCCGTCGCCGACCAGGGTGACGGGGCGTCCGCTCGTCGCGCGGCGGACCCGCTCGACGAGCGGGAAGTCGCGCCAGCCGGGGACGTTCACCGGGCTCACGGTCCCCCGCGAGGCGTCCACCGGGCCCGCGCTGCCGATGCCGACGGCTCCCGCCGCCGCCCACAGCGGCGTGGCGGCGAGCTCCTCCAGGACGGCCTCGACGGCCTTCATCACCGTCTCGCCGTCCTCCCGGGCGGGCGTGGGCCGCTGGGCCCGCACCCGGAGTCGCCCCTCGCCGTCGACCAGCGCCCCGGCGATCTTGGTGCCGCCGATGTCGAGTGCGACGACGAGACCGGGGACGGGGCCGGTTGCGGGGTCGGGGTGCAGGGGCACGGATCCTCCAGTCGGCGGCCGGAAACGGCCGGTGGTGATCCGTACAGTCTGCCCAGTCTCCCGGCGTATGACAACGTTGTCCAGGCTCTATGCTCGACCTGAGACCGAGATCCCGGACCGGTAACGGATCCGGAACCGGAAGCGAAACCGGAATCCGCCCCGGAACCGACACCGGACCCCCACACGACGGAGGACCCCCGCACCGTGGCCGACATCGCCCGCCGCACCGATCACCGCTACGGCAACCGGCCCACGATGAAGGACGTCGCCGCCCGCGCCGGTGTCGGCCTCAAGACGGTCTCCCGGGTCGTCAACGGCGAACCGGGCGTCACCCCGGACACCGAGCGCCGCGTCCAGGAGGCCATCGAGGCCCTCGGATTCCGCCGCAACGACAGCGCACGGGTCCTGCGCAAGGGCAGGACGGCCACCATCGGGCTGGTCCTGGAGGATCTCGCCGACCCCTTCTACGGGCCGCTCAGCCGCGCCGTCGAGGAGGTCGCGCGGGCACACGGCGCGCTCCTCATCAACGGCTCCAGCGCCGAGGACCCGGACCGGGAGCAGGAGTTGGCGCTCGCCCTGTGCGCGCGCCGGGTCGACGGCCTCATCGTCATCCCCGCCGGCGACGACCACCGCTATCTCGAACCGGAGATCAGGGCGGGCGTCGCCACGGTCTTCGTCGACCGGCCGGCGGGGCGGATCGACGCCGACGCCGTCCTCTCCGACAGTTTCGGCGGGGCCCGCACCGGCGTGGCCCATCTGATCGCCCACGGACACCGCCGGATCGGTTTCATCGGAGACCGTCCCCGCATCCACACCGGCGCCGAGCGGCTGCGCGGCTACCACGCGGCGATGGAGGACGCGGGCCTGCCCGTCAAGGACGACTGGGTCTCGCTCGGGTCGACGCACCCGGAGCGGGTGGGCGCGGCCGTACGGGCGATGCTGACCGCGCCGGAGCCGGTGACGGCGCTGTTCGCGGGGAACAACCGGGTCACCGTGACGGCGGTGCGGACCCTCGCCGGTCACGCGTCCCCGGTCGCCCTCGTCGGCTTCGACGACATCGAACTGGCCGATCTGCTCGGCATCACGGTCATCGCCCAGGACGCCGCCGCGCTCGGCCGGACGGCGGCCGAGCGGCTCTTCCGGCGCCTCGACGGGGCCGGCGGGGCACCGGAGCGGGTCGTGCTCGGCACGACGCTCATCGCCCGCGGCTCGGGCGAGATCGCGCCGCCGACGGCCTGAGAGAGCACACTGCGGCCCGCGCGCACCGGCAGCCTGAGGCCTTGGGGCCCCGCAGCTCGTCCCCCTGTCAGCAGATCCGCAGCCCCTCCACGGGACCACCCGCCGCACCGCCCGCGAGGTGCAGCACGCTGAGGTACACGTTGGTGTTGCCGCTGTCGTCGTCGGTCCTGGCGAACCACCGGCTGGTCCGTCCGCCGTACGTCTCGCTGCGGTCGAGGTCGACCTGGCAGTAGAGGACGTGCGGGCCCGCGCCGACCGTCCCCATCTCACCGCCGTCGTAGCGGGTCGTCGTCGCGCTCCGCACGACCTGGCAGGTCGAGGAGGAACCCGCGGACTCGCACCCCGCGGGCGCCGGGGCCTCGGTGGCCGGCGCGGTCGTGCCGCCGGCCCCGGCGCCGCCCTCGGAGGGGGCGTCCGTCGTCGCGGTGCCACTGCCGGGGGAGCTCGCGGCCGTCGTGCCGCCGGTGGCCGAACCGCCCCCGGAAGCGGAGCCGGAACCGTCGCCGCCACCCGCCCCCGTCGTCGTATCCCTCGTACTCGTGCCCGTGCCGGTATCGGACCCGTCACCGGGTTCCGAGCCGCGTTCCGATCCGTCGCGCCCGGTGCCGTCGGTGGCCGGGCCCCGGTCGTCGCCCGGCTCCCCGGACTCCCGGTCCGAGGGGCTCGCCCCGCCGGATCCCGTGAGGGAGGGCGCCCCGGTGCCACCGGTCGCGCCGGAGGAGGGCGTGCCGCTGCTCCCCGGATCCAGTACGCGGCCGGTGTCCTCGTCCGGGATGTCGCCCGGGCCGCCACCCGCAAGGTTCCCGTCGGAGACCTGCTCCGTCGTGCCGTGCTCCATGAGGAGGTACGTGAGGCCGCCCCCGGCCAGCAGGACGGCGGCCACGGAGGCGGCGATCAGCGCACTGCCCCGGCGTCGCTTCGCCGCACCACGCCGCCCCGCGCGGGCCCGTCGGCCGCTCGCGCCGACGGTGTCGGGCCCGGCGGGCACCGGCGGCACGGGTCCTGCGGCCATCGCGGGTGCGGGCGGTATCAGCGGCGCCACGGGCATCACCGGCGGGCCGAAGCCCTCGACCGACACGGCGGGCGGCCCGGCCTCCGCTCCCGGTCCCGCTCCCGCTCCCGGTCCCGCTCCCGCTCCCGCTCCCGCTCCCGCTCCCGACCCAGCCTGTGCCTCCACCGCCGATTCCGGCACGGACTCCGGCACCGGCACCGGCCCCGACTCCGCCACCTCCACCGCCACCGCTCCGAGGAGGCGTGCCGCCTCGCGGGCGCCCGGCCGTGAGGCGGGGTCCTTGTCCAGCAGCCGGGTCAGGACCGGGGCGAGGGGCCCGGCACGCACGGGCTCCGGGAGGGGTTCGCCGACGATGGCCGCGAGGGTCGACCAGGTCGACGTACGGCGGAAGGGCGAGGCGCCCTCGACCGCCGCGTACAAGGTGGCGCCGACGGCCCACACGTCCGAGGCGGGGCCGGGGTCCTGCCCGCGCGCCCGCTCGGGGGCGAGGAAGTCGAGGGAGCCGACGATCTCGCCGCTGCGCGTGAGGTGGGTCGCGGAGCCGTCGCCCGGATCCTCCATGGTCGCGATGCCGAAGTCGGTGAGGACGATCCGGCCCGAGCGGTCGAGCAGGATGTTGCCGGGCTTCACGTCCCGGTGGAGCACGCCGACGTCGTGCGCGGCGGCCAGCGCCTCCAGGACGTGGGCGCCGATCCGGGCGGCCTCGACCGGGTCCAGGGTGCCGCGTTCTCCGAGAACGTCGTCGAGGGAGGGCCCGTCGACGAGCTCCATGACGATGACGGGCCGGCCCTCGTGCTCGGTGACGTCGTGGACGGCCACGACTCCGGGGTGGCGGACCCGGGCGGCGGCGCGTGCCTCGCGCGTCATCCGCAGGCGCAGGTCGGCCAGTTCGGGCGCGGCCGCGTCCGTGAACGTGCGGAGTTCCTTGACGGCGACCTCGCGCCCGAGGACCTCGTCGACGGCGCGCCAGACGACCCCCATGCCGCCGCGGCCGAGTCTGCGCACGATTCTGTAGCGGCCCGCGAGCCGCTCGTTCTCCCCCGATGACACCGCTGCCCCGTTCCCCTGTCGAGCACGTGCGCGCACCGCGCGCGAACTCGTACAGGGTACGGGGCAGTTGGCCGGATCGAGATCCTTGTCTGATCTTCGTGTCTACTCGGCCGAGGCCGTGAGGTCGCCGCGGCGCGGGGCCGCGAAGCGGTCGAGCGCGGCACGGGTCATGCCGGTGAGGGCGTCGACCTCGGCCGTGTCGAGGGCGCCGCAGTCGATGCCGCGCAGCAGGTACGAGGAGAGCGCCTTGGCGGTGGCGGGCTCGTCCATGACGTCGCCGCCCGCGTGGTTGGCGTACGCGGAGAGGCGCTTGGCAGCGGCCTCGAAGCCCTCGCGGTAGAAGGCGAAGACGGCGGCGTAGCGGGTGGGGATGTGGCCGGGGTGCATGTCCCAGCCCTGGTAGTAGGCGCGGGCGAGGGCGCGGCGGGTCAGCCCGTAGTGCAGGCGCCAGGCCTCGTGGACGTGCTCCTTGGAGCCGACCGGGAGGACGTTGGTGGAGCCGTCGGAGACGCGGACGCCGGTGCCCGCGGCGGCGACCTGCATGATCGCCTTGGCGTGGTCGGCGGCGGGGTGGTCGCTGGCCTGGTAGGCGGCGGAGACGCCGAGGCAGGCGCTGTAGTCGAAGGTGCCGTAGTGCAGGCCGGTGGCGCGGCCCTCGGCGGCGCCGATCATGCGGGCGACGGCGGCGGTGCCGTCGGAGGCCAGGATGGACTGGCTGGTCTCGATCTGGATCTCGAAGCCGAGGCGGCCGGCGTCCAGGCCGTGGGCCTTCTCGAAGGCCTCCAGGAGGCGGACGAAGGCGGAGACCTGCTCGGGGTAGGTCACCTTCGGGAGGGTGAGGACGAGCCCGTCGGGGAGGCCGCCGTTCTCCAGGAGACCGGTGAGGAAGACATCGGTGGTGCGGATGCCCCGGTCGCGTACGGCGGACTCCATGCACTTCATCCGGATGCCCATGTACGGGGCGGCCGTGCCGTTCCGGTACGCCTCCGAGATCAGCCGGGCGGCGCGGGCGGCGTCCCGGTCCTCGTCGTCGCCCGCGTAGCCGTCCTCGAAGTCGACGCGCAGGTCCTCGATGGGCTCGCGCTCCAGCTTGGCGCGCACGCGGCCGTAGACGTCCTCGGCGAGGTCGTCGGCGAGGCCGAGGACCGCGGCGAAGGAGGCAGCGTCCGGGGCATGCTCGTCGAGGGCCGCGAGGGCCTGGTCGCCCCAGGAGCGGACGGTGTCGGCGTCGAAGACGTTGCCGGGGACGTAGACCGTGTGGACGGGCTGGCGGGTGCCGGGGTCTCCCGGGTAGCGGCGGTCGAGCTCTGCGTCCACCGCCGCCAGGGAGGCGCTGATGCCCTCGCTGACCGCGCCCGCGAGGCTCGTCGACACCTTCTCCTGCTGACCCATCCCACACCCTCCTGTTTTCCGCTGCACGGAATCAACAATCCGTATAGCGAAGTTAATAGTCGGTCGGGACCCACGTCAATGGGTGTCCGAAACGGCCGGGGGCCGCGCGGCGACGAATCGCCACGCGGCCCCCGGACCGTACAGAACCGCAGGTCAGCCCTTGCGGGCCTGAACCTCGGCGGTCAGCTGCGGGACGACGTCGAAGAGGTCGCCCACCACGCCGTAGTCGACGAGGTCGAAGATCGGAGCCTCGGCGTCCTTGTTGATGGCGACGATGGTCTTCGAGGTCTGCATGCCCGCGCGGTGCTGGATCGCGCCGGAGATGCCGGAGGCGATGTACAGCTGCGGCGAGACCGACTTGCCGGTCTGGCCGACCTGGTTGGAGTGCGGGTACCAGCCGGCGTCGACGGCGGCGCGCGAGGCGCCCACGGCGGCACCGAGCGAGTCGGCGAGCGCCTCGATGATGCCGAAGTTCTCGGCACCGTTGACGCCGCGGCCACCGGAGACCACGATCGCGGCCTCGGTCAGCTCCGGGCGGCCGGTCGACTCGCGCGGGGTGCGCGCGGTCACCTTGGTGCCGGTGGCCAGCGGGCCGAAGGAGACCGCGAGGGCCTCGACGGCGCCGGCGGCCGGGGCGGCCTCGACGGGGGCCGAGTTCGGCTTGACCGTGATGACCGGAGTGCCCTTGGAGACACGGGACTTGGTGGTGAACGAGGCGGCAAAGGCGGCCTGCGTCGCGACCGGGCCCTCGTCACCGGCCTCCAGGTCCACGGCGTCGGTGATGACACCGGAGCCGATGCGGACGGCGAGGCGGGCGGCGATCTCCTTGCCCTCGGCGGAGGACGGGACGAGCACGGCGGCCGGGGAGACCGCGTCGTACGCGGCCTGGAGCGCGTCGACCTTCGGGACGACGAGGTACTCGGCGAACTCGGGGGCGTCGGCGGTGAGGACCTTCACGGCGCCGTGCTCGGCGAGCGCGGCGGCGGTGTCGGCGGCGCCGTTGCCGAGCGCGACGGCGACCGGCTCGCCGAGGCGGCGGGCGAGGGTCAGCAGCTCCAGGGTGGGCTTGCGGACGGCACCGTCGACGTGGTCGACGTAGACGAGAATCTCAGCCATGGGACTTCAGTCTCCTGCGAACGAAAAGGGGCGGGACGGTCGGCTCGCGCGAGCCTTAGATGAACTTCTGGCTCGCGAGGTACTCGGCGAGCTGCTTGCCGCCCTCGCCCTCGTCCTTCACGATCGTGCCCGCGGTGCGCGCCGGACGCTCGGCGGCCGAGTCGACCAGGGTCCAGGAACCCTCCAGGCCGACCTCCTCGGCCTCGATGTCGAGGTCGTCGAGGTCCAGGGACTCCACCGGCTTCTTCTTGGCGGCCATGATGCCCTTGAAGGACGGGTAGCGCGCCTCGCCCGACTGGTCCGTCACGGACACGACGGCCGGGAGCGAGGCCTCCAGCTGCTCGGAAGCGCTGTCGCCGTCGCGGCGGCCGGTGACCTTGCCGTCCTCGATCTTGACCTCGGAGAGCAGCGTGACCTGCGGGACGCCCAGGCGCTCGGCGAGGATCGCCGGCAGGACACCCATGGTGCCGTCGGTGGAGGCCATACCGGCGATGACGACGTCGTAGCCGGTCTTCTCGATCGCCTTGGCGAGCACGAGGGAGGTGGCCATGACGTCGCTGCCGTGCAGGTCGTCGTCCTCGACGTGGACGGCCTTGTCGGCGCCCATGGACAGCGCCTTGCGCAGCGCGTCCTTGGCGTCCTCGGGGCCGACCGTCAGCACGGTGACCTCCGCGTCGTCCGCCTCTTCGGCGATCTGCAGGGCCTGCTCGACCGCGTACTCGTCGAGCTCCGACAGCAGGCCGTCGACGTTGTCGCGGTCGACCGTCAGGTCGTCAGCGAACTTACGGTCTCCGGTCGCGTCGGGCACGTACTTCACACAGACAACGATCCTCAAGCTCACGCCGGCTCTCCTACTGCATCGTCATAACTTGGCTGCCTTGTTGCTCGCAGCATAGGCGCCTGAAGGGCGGGTTTCCGGTCGGGGCGCCGGACGCCCCGACCGAAATATTACTCGCCAGTACACCCAGTCCGTTACCAGTAAGCAAGCGCTCAGCCATGTGACCTTGACAACGCGCGGAGAGGGGCGCGGGCGGGAACTCTCAGTCGCGCAGCGCGTTGAAGCGCCCGTGGTGGTAGAGGAGCGGCCGGCCCGCCCCGTCCGGGTCCCCGGCGACCGCCTGCGCGATCACGATCCGATGGTCGCCTGCGGGCACCCGGGCCACCACGCGGCAGACCAGCCAGGCCAGTACGCCGTCCAGGACGGGCACGCCCTCCGGGCCCACGCTCCAGCGGGTCTCCCCGCCGAAGCGGTCGGCGCCGCTGCGCGCGAAGGTGGCGGCCAGCTCCTGCTGGTGCTCGCCGAGTATGTGCACGCCGATGTGCTCGGCCTCGGCCACCACGGGCCAGCTGGAGGAGGAGGTGCCCACGCCGAAGGAGATCAGCGGGGGTTCGGCGGCGACGGAGTTGAGCGAGGTCGCGGTGAAGCCGACCGGGCGCTCGCCGTGCGCGGTGATCACCGCGACACCGGCGGCGTGCCGGCGGAAGACGGAGCGGAGCAGGTCGGGAGAGGCCTGCCGGGGTGCGCCGATCGTGGGTGCGGTGCTGAGCTGGAGTTCCGGCGTAACCGTCATGGAATTGTCCTTCTGCGAGGGCGTCATGAGGGGAGTCCTGGGGTGGTCAGACACCCGGACAGCGCGCGCTCGCGTTGCGGGCCAGGTCGACGTGGACCCGGCCGTAGAGAAGGAGTTCTGGGGGCACTCCGTCAGGGTGACGATCGTTGCGGGGTGCAGTCAAGTGCGTACCGGGATGTGGGAGAAGTGTCACCGCGTCAGACCGCCCGCCCCAGCGCCGCGATGACGTCCGCCCTGCGGGGCTGTCCGGCCGCCCGGCGGACGACCCGGCCCGCGCGGTCGAGGACGAGGACGGTGGGCGTCCGCACGATGCCCAGCTCCCGTACGAGGTCGAGGCGCTCCTCGGCGTCGATCTCCACGTGTCCGACGCCCGGCACCATGGCGGCCACCTCGGCGAGGGTGCGGCGGGTGGCGCGGCAGGGCTGGCAGAAGGCGGTCGAGAACTGCACGAGGGTGGCCCGCTCCCCCAGCTCGGCGCCGAGCGTCTCCGGCCCCAGGACCTCGATCACGCGTCTCCCCTTTCCCTTACGTCACTTCTCCCCCTCCAGCAGCGTCGCACGGGACCGTTCGATTCCCGCCACGGCCACCGGGGGTGACGAGAATCTCCCTGTACGAAGCCGCCTGGACTGGTCACGGGGCCCCACATGGGGCACCATCTGCCCAAAGCCGAAAACCTACGGCCGCGTAACTTCGCCGGGAGAACCCGCTCCGGGCACACGAAGAAGAGGTTCCTCTCCGATGGCAGAACTCGTCTATCGACCGGTCGTCGGTGCCGCGCTCACGCTGTTCAAGGCGCTCGACCTGAAGATCGACACGCAGGGTTCCGAGAACATCCCCCGCACGGGCGGGGCGGTGCTCGTGAGCAATCACATCAGCTATCTGGACTTCATCTTCACCGGTCTCGCGGCCCTCCCCCAGAAGCGCCTGGTGCGCTTCATGGCGAAGGACTCGGTCTTCAAGCACAAGGTCTCGGGACCGCTCATGCGCGGCATGAAGCACATCCCCGTCGACCGCTCGCAGGGTGAGCACGCCTACAAGCACGCACTGGAGTCGCTGCGGGCCGGCGAGATCATCGGCGTCTTCCCCGAGGCGACCATCTCCCAGTCCTTCACCCTCAAGAGCTTCAAGACGGGTGCGGCGCGGCTGGCGCAGGAGGCGGGCGTCCCGCTGATCCCGATGGCGCTCTGGGGCACCCAGCGCGTGTGGACGAAGGGGCGTCCGCGGAACTTCAAGCGGAGCCACATCCCGGTGACGATCCGCGTCGGCGAGCCCGTCGAGGCCCCCGCCGACCAGTACGCGGGCGCGATCACGCGGCGGCTGCGCGAGCGCGTGCAGGAGCTCCTCGAGGCCGCGCAGCGCGCCTACCCGGTCCGTCCGAAGGACGCGAACGACACGTGGTGGGTGCCCGCGCACCTCGGCGGTACGGCTCCGACGCCGGCCCAGGTCAAGGAAGCCGGCTGAGCAAGCCGACAGAGGCCGTCCCGGCCCACCGGAGCCGCCCGGCCGATCACGGCCGTACGCGGCCTCACAGCTCCGTAGGGAGCGTCCGCCAGAGGTGCGGCCGGTCCGGGGCGGCCTTCAGCGCGCCCAGGACGGCCGGGTGCGGTTCGGCGTACAGCAGGGGGTAGTCCACCTCGCCGAGCTCCGGCCGCACGGTCCAGGCGAGGCGCTCCTCCGTCAGGGAGAAGCGGGCGTCGACGCCCGGCTTGTTGCCCCGCACGTCCTGCCGGGCCCATGCCCGCTCCCCGGGCAGCAGCAGGGCCACGAGCCCGTGGATCACCGGGTTCGAGCCGTCGTCGTCCGCGAGCCGCTGGTAGCAGAGGGCGGCAGGGATGCCGCGGGCGCGCAGGAGCGCGGCGTACGCCAGGGACTTGGCGTAGCAGACGCCGGTGCGCTGTTCCAGGACGTCGGAGGCGCGCCAGGTGACGCGGAGGTCGCCGGAGTCCTGGGAGTGCGGGATGGTGTCGCGTACGTACGCGTAGGACGCCTCGGCGTATGAGTATGCGTCGGGGTGATCGGCGGTGAGGCGGTCCGCTACTTCCCCGACCAGGGGGTGGTCATGGTCGACGGCCTCGCCGACCGCCAGGTAGGCCGAGATCTCGGGGTGCTGCTGCACGAGTTTCATGCGGTGAGAGCGTAAGGAAACGGCCGGACGGAAGTCAATGACTTTCCGTCCAGCCGTATATTCATGCAGCGCTCGCGAGTGACGGCTACTGGCGCGCCATCTCTTCCTTCAGCGCCTGGAGGAACGCGTCCACGTCGTCCTCCGTGGTGTCGAAGGCGCACATCCAGCGCACGTCGCCGGCTGCCTCGTCCCAGAAGTAAAAGCGGAAGCGTTCCTGCAGCCGCCTGCTGACCTCGTGCGGGAGCCGCGCGAAGACCGCGTTGGCCTGCACCGGGTAGAGGATCTCCACCCCGTCGACCGCCCGCACACCCGCCGCGAGGCGCTGGGCCATCGCGTTGCCGTGGCGGGCGTTGCGCAGCCACAGGTCCTTGGCGAGGAGCGCCTCCAGCTGGACCGACACGAAGCGCATCTTCGACGCGAGCTGCATGGACAGCTTGCGCAGGTGCTTCATGTGGCTGACGGCGTCCGGGTTGAGGACGACGACGGCCTCGCCGAAGAGCATGCCGTTCTTCGTGCCGCCGTACGAGATCACGTCCACGCCCACCGCGTTGGTGAACGCGCGCATCGGCACGTCCAGCGAGGCGGCGGCGTTGGCTATGCGGGCCCCGTCGAGGTGGACCTTCATGCCCTTGGAGTGGGCGTGCTCGACGATCGCGCGGATCTCCTCGACCGTGTAGACCGTGCCCAGCTCGGTGTTCTGGGTGATCGACACGACCTGCGGCATCGCCCGGTGCTCGTCCTCCCAGCCCCAGGCCTGCCGGTCGATGAGCTCGGGGGTGAGCTTGCCGTCCGGGGTCGGCACGGTGAGCAGCTTGAGGCCGCCCATCCGCTCCGGCGCCCCGCCCTCGTCCACGTTGATGTGCGCGGACTCGGCGCAGATCACGGCGCCCCAGCGGTCGGTCAGGGCCTGGAGCGCGGTCACGTTGGCCCCGGTGCCGTTGAAGACCGGGAAGGCCTCGGCGCTGGAACCGAAGTGGCTGTGCATGATGCGCTGCAGGTGCTCGGTGTACTGGTCCTCGCCGTAGGCGACCTGGTGGCCTTCGTTGGCGAGGGCGAGGGCCGCGAGGACCTCGGGGTGGGCGCCGGCGTAGTTGTCGCTGGCGAAGCCCCGGACCGACGGGTCGTGGTGACGACGCGCGTCGGTCCGCGGGCCGAGGGCCCCTGTCACGGCTTGGGGGTCAGCCACAGACGCTGTCCATTCACTTCCTGGGCGGGCCTGTTCCACAGGCCGGCGATCTCGTCGGCCAGGTCCTTCACATCGGTGAAGCCCGCGAACTTCGCGTTGGGGCGTTCGGCGCGCATCGCGTCGTGCACCAACGCCTTGATCACCAGGATCGCAGCCGCGGCCTGCGGGCCGTCGTCGCCCCCCAGCTTGCGGAACGAGTCGGCCATGGCGAGGGTCCAGGCCTCGGCGGCCGCCTTGCCGGCGTTGTACGCGGCGTTGTTGGCGAGCGGCTTGTGCGCGCCGACCTGGCTGATCAGCGCGTACCGGCCGCGTCCGCCGGCGCGCAGCAGCCCGTCGTGGAAGGCGAGCGAGGTGTGCTGGACGGTGCGGATGAGGAGCTTCTCCAGGAAGTCCCAGTCCTTGAGGTCGGTCTCCGTGAAGGAGGCGCTGCCGCGCCAGCCGCCGACGAGGTGGACCAGGCCGTCGATCCGGCCGAACTCCTTCTCGGTCTTCGCGGCCCAGTCGCGCGTGGCGTCCAGGTCGAGCAGGTCGACCGTGTCGCCGATGACCCGGGCGCCGCCGTGGGCGTAGCGGGCGGCGTCGACGGCCTCCGCGAGGCGCGCCGGGTCGGCGTCGGAGCCGACGACGGTCGCGCCGGCCTCGGCGAGGCGCATCAGGGTCGCGCGGCCCGCGGGGCCGGCCGCGCCGGCCACCGCGATGACGGCGCCGTCGAGCGGCCCGCCGTTTCCGTTGGCGTTCATGGGCGACGCCTCCTCCGTGCTCTGCGTGCTGTCGGTGGAGTCGCTCACGCGGCGGCCCGCTCGGTGCGCGGGACGTCGGCGGCGGTGATCCCCTTGGTGTCGGCGATCACGCCCTTCAGCTTCTTGGCGAGGGCCTCAAAGAACATGCTGAGCGGAAACTCGTCCGGAAGCACGTCGTCGACGAGCTTGCGCGGCGGGAGGGACAGGTCCAGGGCGTCGGGACCCTTGGCCCACGTCGAGCCCGGGTGCGGGGCGAGGTAGGTGGAGACGAGCTCGTACGCCTTGAACCAGTGGACCAGCTTCGGGCGGTCGATGCCGTCGCGGTAGAGGGTCTCGATCTCGGCGCAGAGCTGGTTGGTGACCTCGGGGGCGCGCTGCCAGTCGATCTTGAGGGTGTTGTCCGTCCAGCGCACCACGTCGTGCTTGTGGAGGTACGCGAAGAGGAGCTGGCCGCCCAGACCGTCGTAGTTCCGGTTGCGGTCGCCGGAGAGCGGGAAGCGGAACATCCGGTCGAAGAGGACCGCGTACTGCACGTCACGCCCGTGCGCGTTGCCCTCGGCCTCCAGCTTCACGGCCTCCTTGAAGGCGGTGAGGTCGCAGCGGAGCTCCTCCAGGCCGTACATCCAGAACGGCTGGCGCTGCTTGATCATGAAGGGATCGAAGGGCAGGTCGCCGTGGCTGTGGGTGCGGTCGTGGACCATGTCCCAGAGCACGAAGGCCTGCTCGCAGCGGGTCTGGTCGTCGATCATGGCGGCGATGTCCGCGGGCAGCTGGATGCCCAGGGTGTCGACGGCGGCCTCGGTGACCTTGCGGAAGCGCGCGGCCTCGCGGTCGCAGAAGATGCCGCCCCAGCTGAAGCGCTCGGGGGCCTCGCGGACCGCGATGGTCTCGGGGAAGAGGACGGCCGAGTGGGTGTCGTACCCGGCGGTGAAGTCCTCGAACGTGATGCCGCAGAAGAGCGGGTTGTCGTAGCGCGTGCTCTCGAGCTCGGCCAGCCACTCGGGCCAGACCATGCGGAGCACGACGGCCTCGAAGTTGCGGTCCGGGTTGCCGTTCTGCGTGTACATCGGGAAGAGCACGAGGTGCTGGAGCCCGTCGGCGCGGTCGGCGGCCGGCTGGAAGGCCAGCAGCGAGTCCAGGAAGTCCGGGACCGTGAAGCCGCTCTCGGCCCACTTGCGCAGGTCGGAGACGAGCGCGCGGTGGTAGGCGCCGTCGTGCGGAACGAGCGGGGAGAGCTGCTCGACCGCGGCGGTGACCCGGTCGACGGTCAGCTCGACGAGCGCGCGGGCGGGTGCGCCCTCGGCCTCGAAGTCGATGGAGCCGTCCGCGCTCTGCCAGACGCGGATCTCCTCCACGGCATTCTTGAGCTCGGCCCAAGCCGGGTGGTCGATGACCCGGGCGTCGGCGGCTATCGCCCCACCGGTCGCGTCCTGCACAAGAATTTCCGTCATGCCTCTTCCTCCACAGGAGAACCTTGCGTCAAGACACCGTAACCATTGACGGTTCCTTGCCACAAGGGGAGCAAGAGAAATTATCCTGCGCTACCCCCATGGAGACCGAAGTTTTTCCTGTCTGTCGGGCTTGAAGCCACCCTTCCGCCGTACGGAGCGGTTCCGTCGCGTCAGCCGAGCGGCTTGATCAGGAGCTCGAACTGCAGATCGTCACGCTGGGGCAGGCCGAAGCGCTCGTCCCCGTACGGGAAGGGGGTCATCCGGCCCGTACGGGCGTAGCCGCGCCGCTCGTACCAGGCGATGAGCTCCTCGCGCACGGAGATCACCGTCATGTGCATCTCGCGGACGTCCCACAGCTCGCGCACGCGCCGCTCGGCCTCCTCGATGATCCGCTTGCCGAGGCCCGCGCCCTGGAGCTCGGGACGGACGGCGAACATCCCGAAGTAGGCGGCCTCGCCGCGGTGCTCCAGCTGGCAGCAGGCGACGACCTCCCCGTCGCGCTCGACGACCAGGAGACGGCTGCCCGGCGTGGTGATGACGGCGGCCACGCCCTCGGGGTCGGTGCGCTGCCCCTGGAGGATGTCCGCCTCCGTCGTCCAGCCGCCCCGGCTGGCATCGCCCCGGTAGGCCGACTCGACGAGCGGGACGAGGACCGGGACGTCGTCCAGGACCGCCTCGCGGTACTCGATCCGGCCGGTCTCCTGGGACGTGACGGTGTCCATGTGTGCGGGCTCCCCTCAAGCGCTGACGATCGACGTGCGCGATCGTCCCGAGCCTAACGCGCGCACCTTTCACTCCCCCTCGTACATCCGTGCGCGCCCGTGCGCCCGCGTACGTCCCCCCGGCGGCGGGCATTCCTCCCGGATGAGGGGGAGGTGAGCTGTGCACGGAGCGACCGTGTCGGGGTGGCTGCTGGTCGTCCTCTGCGCCGCGACGGGCATGTACTGCCTGCTGCGGATGCGCGCGTGCGACGGGGAGGAGCGAAGGGCAGCGGGCGGCGAGGCGCTGATGGGCTTCGGCATGGCGGTCATGGCGCTGCCCGCGGCGGTGGTGCCGCAGCCGGGGTGGAGCTGGGCGGTGTACGCGGTGGTGTTCGGCGGGACGGCGCTGCTGGGCCTGGCCGGGGCGGCCCGGCGGGGCGGCCACCACCTGCACCACCTCGTCGGCTCGCTCGCCATGCTCTACATGGCGGTGGCGATGGCCGCCCCTGGGGCACAGGGGGCGCACACGGGGCACGCCATGGGGACGGCGGGCGGCATACCCGTACTGACGGGCGGACTGCTCCTCTATTACGCGGTGTACGTGCTGCGCGCGGGGGCGCGGCTCGCGCCGGCGGCGGTGGCCGTGGCGACGGCGGGCGGCCCCGGCCCGGTCTGGGCGGCCAGACCGGAGCTCACCCTCGCGTGCCGGGTCTCGATGGCCCTGGCGATGGTCGCGATGCTGGTGACGCTCTGATCCACGGGCCCGCGGGCCCTCGACGGGCACAACGAAACCGTGGCGTACGTCACTTGACGTCCGCGGCCATACCCCCGACCCGTACCGCGCTCATAGGGTGACGCTCATGTGGGTCTCCCTCGCGCTGCTCCTGCTCGGTTTCCTGACCGCCCTCGCCGCCCCCCGGCTGCTGGCGCGGGCCGACTGGGTGGAGCGAGAACCCGTGGTCGCGCTCTGGGTGTGGCAGTGCGTGGTGGCGGCGGTGCTGCTGAGTTTCGCGCTGTCGATGACGTTCAGTGCGTCGGCGGCCTGGCAGGCGGTACGGGGCCAGCTCTTCGCGCCCGCGCCGCGCGCGGTGGTCGACGCGTACGAACTCGGCACGACCGGCCCGTGGTCGGGGGTCCTCGCGGTCGCCCTGGCCTGCGGCGGCGTCTGGTCCGGCGCGATGCTCGGCCGCGAGATCGGCCAGGCGCGCGCCCGGCGCAGGCAGCGCCGCTGCGACCTCCTCGTCCGCGCTCCCCTGCTGCCCGGGGAACAGTCGGGCAGCGAGCGGCTCGTCGTCCTGGAGGGCGAGCGGGCGGACGCGTGGTGGATGGCGGGGACGACGCCCCAACTGGTCATCACCACGGCCGCGCTGCGGCGCCTGAAGGGCCGGCAGCTGGACGCGGTCCTGGCGCACGAGCAGGGGCACGCCCGGGCCCGGCACGACTGGCTGCTGCACTGCTCGGCCGCGCTCGCCGGCGGCTTCCCCGGGATCCCGGTCTTCACGGCCTTCCGCGAGGAGATGCACCGGCTGGTGGAGCTGGCCGCCGACGACGTGGCCTCGCGCCGGTTCGGGCGGCTGACGATCGCGCTGGCCCTCGTCGAACTGAACGAGGACCGGGGGGTGTTCGGCCCCGGCCCGGCACCGGACGCGGATCTGCCGCAGCGGGTGCACCGACTCCTCACCGCGGCCCCGCGACTGACGGCGGGGCGCCGGCTGCGGCTGACCGCCGTCGCGTCCCTGGTCCCGGTGGTCCCGGTCCTGGTGGCCTTCGTCCCGGCGCTCACCGCGCTGGGATAGGGAGCACCTCCCCGCGGTGGTGTTCCGGATCGCGACCCGGGGTGTGTCGATGCCGACCAAGGCGGGTGTGCCGGTGCCGACCAAGGCGGGGGCCGTCGCCGCCCGGTCGGGGCCGATCGCCGCCAGGGGTGGGGCGGATCGCGGCCCGGGGTGGGGTGTCGGGCAGGATCGGCGCATGCGCTCCTCCGCCGTGGTCTCCGGAGTCCTGTTCGTTCTCCTCCTCGTGCTCGTCGCCGCGGGCTGGTCTCCTCTTCTCTCCTTCGACAGATCGGTCGCCGAGGATCTGCACCGCGACGCCGTCGCCCGCCCCGGCCTCACCGACCTCAACCGCTTCCTCAGTGACTGGGTGTGGGATCCATGGACGATGCGCGCCCTGGCCACGGTGGCCGTACTGCTGCTGTGGTGGCGGCGCGAGCGGGTGCTCGCCCTGTGGGTGGCCGGCACGAGCCTCGTCGCGGTCGGACTCCAGCAGGGGCTGAAGTACCTGGTCGGGCGGGACCGGCCCGCATGGCCCGACCCGGTCGACTCCGCGCGGTACGCGGCCTTCCCCTCGGGGCACGCGATGACGGCGATGGTCACCTGCGGACTGCTCCTGTGGGTGCTCGCCCTGCACTGGCGGTCGGAGTGGCGCGGCTGGAGCGTCCTCGCGAGCGTCGCGGTCGTGTCGGTGCTCGGCGTCGGCTGGACGCGGATCTACCTGGGCGTGCACTGGACGTCGGACGTGCTCGGCGGCTGGCTGCTCGGCTGGTGCTGCGTGGCCGTGGCCGTCCTCACGTACCGGAGTGCGGGGAGGAGAATGGGAGAAACACGATGAACACGACGAAGCCGCCTGTTCTGGACGATCCCCCGTGTCGCCCAGAACAGACGGCCTCCCCGCCGGCCTGCCACGGGGGCGCGCCGACGGGATGCGCTGAGTATATTGGCCGGCAGCCAGTCAACGCAGGAGCCAAGCATGTCCCCGCGTAGCCCATCGGTCAATGAAGAACTCAGACGCCGCTCACGTGAGCGGATTCTGCAGGCCACCGTGGACCTGGTGTCGACGCACGGCTACGAGGCGACCACGCTCGGCGACATCGCGGAGCGGGCCGGTTCGGCGCGCGGACTCATCTCGTACTACTTCCCGGGGAAGCGGCAGCTGCTGCAGTCGGCGGTGCACCGGCTGATGCACCTGACGCTGGAGGAGGCGCTGGAGCGCGAGCCGCACACCGAGGACGGACGGGAGCGGCTGGCCCGGGCGATCGACGCGATCCTGGGGCTCGCGGTGGCACGGCCCACCCTGATGCGGACCCACATGGCGGGAATCCTTCAGGCCGAGGGCTTCGTGCAGTGCCCGGAGCAGCAGCGCCTCGCGTACCTGCTGCGGGACACGGTCACGCAGTACGGCTCCGAGGACGTGGACACGGACTATCCGCTGCTGCGCGCGCTGCTGATGGGCGCGGTGGTGGCGGTGCTGCTGCCGGGGGCGCCGATGCCGATGGCACGGCTGCGGTGGGAGCTCTTCCAGCGGTACGGGCTCGGCTGGGAGCAGGGCGCGCCGCCGGACGGAGGTCCGCCCGACGGCGCGCCGGTCGCGCGACTGGATCAGTCGTCGAAGTCGAAGTAGTCCGGCTGCGTCTGGACGTTGAGCTCGTCCATGCGGATCCGCTTCGCGGGGTCGGTACGACGGTCGGAGAGCTTCAGGACGTCGAAGCCCTTGGCGATGTCGTTGGAGTAGATGTAGCCGTTGTAGTAGTACGCGGACCACGAGCCGCCGGTGGCGATCGTGGTGGCGGACAGCGGGCCGCGCTCGAAGTAGCCGATCTCCTTCGGGCGGGAGGAGTCGGTGAAGTCCCAGACGGAGACGCCGCCCTGGTACCAGGCCTGGACCATGAGGTCCTTGCCCTTGACCGGGATGAGCGAGCCGTTGTGCGCGACGCAGTTCTCGGTGTCGGCCTGGTGGCGCGGGATCTTGAAGTAGCTGCGGAAGACGAGCTTGCGCTTGTCACCCTTGCCGACGATGTCGTAGATGCCGTCGGCACCCCGGTTCGGGCCGACCACGGCGTTGCAGGTGGCGCCGCCGCCACCGCCGAGCTCGTCGGTGAAGACGACCTTGTTGGCCTTCTGGTTGAAGGTCGCCGAGTGCCAGAACGCGAAGTTGACGTTGTCCTGGACCTGGTCGATCACCCGCGGGTGCTCGGGGTCCTCGATGTCGAAGAGGATGCCGTCACCCATGCAGGCGCCGGCGGCGAGGTCCTTCTCCGGCAGCACGGTGATGTCGTGGCAGCCGGTGGTCTTGGAGACGCCCGGGTTGGTCGGTCCGCCCGGGTTGCCGCCGCCGTCCGGGCCCTCGCCCGGGAAGAGGACGGGGAAGTTGACGATCGCGGCCTTCTCGGGCGCCTTGCGGGGCACCTTGATGACGGAGATGCCGTCGTGCGGGGGCTGGCAGTCCGGGAAGGCGGCGTTGGGCGAGTAGGAGGAGACGTACACGTACACGTTCTTGCCCTTGGGCAGGAGCGTGTGGGTGTGCGAGCCACAGGCGGTCTCGACGGCGGCGACGTACTTCGGGTTCCTGATGTCGCTGATGTCGAAGATCTTCATGCCCTCCCAGGATTCCTTCACCGAGGCGGGCTGACTCGTGCTGGCGCAGGAGTTGTCGCTTCGGGAGGAGTCGGTGGAGAGGAAGAGGAGGTTCCCGGAGACGGAGATGTCGTTCTGGGAGCCGGGGCAGAGGACCTGGGCGACGGTCTTCGGGCTCTTCGGGTTGCTGATGTCGAAGATCCGGAAGCCGTCGTAGTTGCCTGCGAAGGCGTACTTGCCCTGGAAGGCGAGGTCCGAGTTGGTGCCCGGAAGGGCGTCCTTGGGGATGTTGACAAGGTGCTCGATGTTCTGGCTGTGGACGACCTCGTCCACGCCGGGTATCTCACCGCTCTGGATGGCGGAACGCGCCTCGGCCGCCTGCTCCGTGGAGACGGTGCCCTGGGTCAGGGCGTCTCCGGGGTCGGGGGTGGCGACCGACGGGCCGGCCGCCAGCATGGTGGCCAGCAGTCCGGCCGCGGCGGTTGCCACGCCCAGGCGTCTGATCCGTGCACGCGGGGTACGCGGGGTACGCGGGATTCGCAACGAAGTCACTCCGTCCTCGCTGGTATCCGTTCAGCCATGAACGGATGTTGGACCCCGGCAGTATGGTCCTTGGCGTGCGCATCTCAACAGATGGCAACACAGACGTAATGAAGGATTTTGATCGATCCCCCCGAGAAAAGTGCTAGGAACGGTCACTGTCCCCGCAAGAACACCTGGAGGTCGCGTTGTTGATCCGCCGTCAGCGTGCCGTCGTCGCCGTGGCCCTGTCCGCCCTCGCCGTACTCGCCCTGGGCGCCTGCGATTCGGGGTCCGGGACCGACGCGAAGCCGCAGGCCGGGGCCACGGCAGGAGGCTCGGTGGTGGCTCCGGGGAAGCCCGGCGAGCCCGCCAAACGGATATCGCCCGAGGAGGCCGCCCGGCTCCTCCCCGACGAGAGCCCGAACAGCGCCGACTTCCGGTATGCGCAGATGATGATCGTCCACCACCGCCAGGCGCTGACCATGACGGAACTCGCCCCGCAGCGGGCGGGATCCACGCAGGTCAAGAAGGTGGCCGAGCGGATCTCGGCGGCGCAGCTGCCGGAGATCGCCGCGATGGAGGGCTGGCTGAAGAACAACGGCGGGCCGCGCGAACAGAGCGGCCACGACCATCACTCGATGCCGGGCATGGCGACCGAGGCCCAGTTGAAGGAGCTGAGGAACGCCAAGGGCGCGGCCTTCGACAAGCTGTTCCTGAAGCTCATGATCACGCACCACGAGGGGGCCGTGACGATGGCGGCCGAGGTGCTGAGCGACGGCAACAACGTCCTGGTGGAGGAGATGGCCAACGACGTGATCGCCCAGCAGACCTCGGAGATCAACCGCATGCAGTCGCTCTAGGACGACTCCGGGGCGGCCCTGGAGCGGCCTACGGGATCGAGGGGGTGGCCCTCGCCCGTGTCCTCGCGGGCGCCGGGGTCACGCCCTTTCGGTGACGCCCTGGCGGTCGGCCTGTGCCTCGGCCGCCGTCAGGACGGTGGCCAGGAGGCCGGGGAAGAGGGCGTCCAGGTCGCTCTTGCGCAGGGCGTTGAGCTTGGCCGTGCCCTGATACGTCTGCTCGATGACGCCGCTTTCGCGCAGGACGCGGAAGTGGTGCGTCGTCGTGGACTTGGTGACCGGAAGGTCGAAGTACGAGCAGCTCAAGGCGTCGCCCTCGCGGGCCAGGTCCCGCACGATGCGCAGCCGCACGGCGTCCGAGAGCGCGTGGAGCACTCCTTCGAGGCTGATCTGCTCCCGCGACGGGTGTTCGAGGGCGCGGGGGCTGGTGGCGGTCGTCATGACGGCGGCTCCACTTCATCCGGGTGGCCCTCATTGTACGAGAACTCTCGTAGTTTGACAGATGCCGTACTACGACGAGTATCGTACGAGCATCCTTCGAGGCCACCCCCGAAACGGAGTCCGTCATGAGCGTCGCCCTTTTCCAGCCCTACACCCTGCGTTCGCTGACCGTGCCCAACCGGGTCTGGATGGCGCCCATGTGCCAGTACTCGGCCGAGATGACCGGGCCGAACGCGGGCGTGGCCGGCGACTGGCACTTCGCCCACTACGCCTCCCGGGCCACCGGCGGCGCCGGGCTCATCCTGGTCGAGGCGACCGCCGTCGCCCCCGAGGGCCGGATCAGCCCGGCGGACCTCGGTCTGTGGAACGACACCCAGACGGAGGGGCTGCGCCGGATCGCGGGCTTCCTCAAGGAGCACGGCACCGTGCCCGGCATCCAGATCGGCCACGCCGGACGCAAGGCCTCCACCAACCGCCCCTGGCAGGGCCGCGGCCCCGTCGCTCCCGGCGGCCCCGGCTGGCAGCCCGTCGGCCCCAGCCCCGTCGCCTTCGACGAGGGCTACCCGGTGCCGACCGAGCTGACCGTCGAGCGGATCCGCGAGATCACCGGCCGGTTCGCGGACGCGGCCCGCCGTGCGCTCGACGCCGGCTTCGAGGTCGTCGAGGTGCACGGCGCCCACGGCTACCTCATCGGCGAGTTCCTCTCCCCGCACAGCAACCACCGCACGGACGAGTACGGCGGCTCCTTCGAGAACCGGACCCGGCTCGCCCTGGAGGTCGTCGACGCGGTGCGGTCCGTGTGGCCCGAGGAGCTGCCCGTCTTCTTCCGCATCTCCGCCACCGACTGGCTGGAGGAGCAGGGCTGGACGCCCGACGAGACCGTGCGGTTCGCCGCGCTGCTGCGCGAGCACGGCGTCGACCTCCTCGACGTCTCCAGCGGCGGCAACGGCGGTCCGGCGCAGATCCCCGTGGGCCCCGGTTACCAGGTGCCCTTCGCCGCCCGGGTCAAGGCGGAGACCGGGCTGCCGGTGGCCGCCGTCGGCCTGATCACCGAGAGCGACCAGGCGGAGAAGATCCTCGCCAACGGCGAGGCCGACGCGGTCCTCCTCGGCCGCGAGCTCCTCCGCGACGCCTCCTGGCCCCGCCGCGCGGCCCGCGAACTCGGCGCGGACGTCCACGCCCCGTCGCAGTACGCCTGGGCGATCTGAGGCGCGTACGGGGGCGTCGCCCCGGGCGCGGCTGACGTGCCTCGGGGGTCGCCGGGGGCGTGTCCGGGGCTCCGCAGGTGTGTCCGGGGGCCGTTGTCAGTGGCCGGGTGCAGACTGGCCCGTATCCGCGACAACGGCGTCCTGGAGGTTGCACCATGCCCGACGTACTCCTCACCGTAGGCACCCGCAAGGGGCTCTTCATCGGCCACCGGCACGACGGCCGATGGGAGTTCGACGATCCGGCCTTCCCCGCGCAGGCCGTCTACTCGGTCGCGATCGACACCCGGCGGCCGACCCCGCGCCTGCTCGCGGGCGGGGACAGCGCCCACTGGGGGCCTTCCGTCTTCCACTCCGACGACCTCGGCAAGAGCTGGACCGAGCCCGCGCGGCCCGCGGTGAAGTTCCCCGAGGACACCGGCGCCTCCCTGGAGCGCGTCTGGCAGCTGCACCCGGCGCCGGAGCACTCCCCCGACGTCGTGTACGCGGGGACCGAGCCGGCGGCGCTCTTCCGCTCGGCCGACGGCGGGGAGTCCTTCGACCTCGTCCGCCCGCTCTGGGAGCACCCCACCCGCTCCCGGTGGGTGCCCGGCGGAGGCGGCGAGGCCGTCCACACCGTCGTCACCGACCCGAGCGACCCGGACGCGCTCACGGTCGCGGTGTCGACCGCCGGGGTCTTCCGCTCCCGGGACGGCGGGGCCGCGTGGGCGCCGTCCAACCACGGGGTGTCCGCGGTCTTCCTGCCCGAGCCCAACCCCGAATTCGGGCAGTGCGTCCACAAGATCGCCCAGGACGCGGGAGACAAGGACCGGCTGTACCTCCAGAACCACTGGGGCGTGTTCCGCAGCGACGACGCGGGCCGCAACTGGTCCGACATCGGCGCCGGTCTCCCCTCCGACTTCGGCTTCGCGATCGCCGCCCACCCGCACCGGCCGGACACGGCCTACGTCTTCCCCATCACGGCGGACTCCGACCGCGTCCCGGCGGGCCGTCGCTGCCGGGTCTACCGGACCACCGACGCCGGAGCCAGCTGGGAGCCCCTGACGCGGGGGCTGCCCGAGACCGACCACTACGGCACGGTGCTGCGGGACGCGCTCTGTACGGACGACGCGGACCCGGCGGGCGTCTACTTCGGCAACCGGAACGGCGAGTTGTACGCGAGCGCCGACGACGGCGACAGCTGGCAGCTCCTGGCGGAGCACCTGCCGGACGTGCTCTGCGTCAGAGCGGCGGTGATCTGAGCACCCCGCGCGGCACGGTCAGGGCAGGCGCCAGTCCACGGGCTGGGCGCCCTGGTTCAGGAGGAGTTCGTTGGCGCGGCTGAAGGGGCGGGAGCCGAAGAAGCCGCGGTCAGCGGACATCGGGGAGGGGTGCGCCGACTCGATCGCCGGGAGGTTCCCGAGGAGCGGCCGGGCGTTGCGGGCGTCCCTGCCCCACAGGATGGACACCAGGGGCTTGCCCCGGGCGGCCAGGGCGCGGATCGCCTGCTCGGTCACCTCTTCCCAGCCCTTGCCGCGGTGGGCGGCCGGCTTGCGCGGGGCCGTGGTGAGGGCCCTGTTCAGGAGCAGGACGCCCTGCCGGGTCCACGGCGTCAGGTCGCCGTTCGACGGCCTGGGCAGCCCGAGGTCGGTGTGCAGCTCGCGGTAGATGTTCTCCAGGCTCCCCGGCAGGGACCTGATCTCGGGCGCGACCGCGAAGCTCAGGCCGATCGCCATCCCCGGTGTCGGGTAGGGGTCCTGACCCACGATCAGGACACGGACGTCGTCGAAGGGCTGCTGGAAGGCCCGCAGGACGTTCGGTCCGGACGGCAGGTACGTCCGGCCCGCGGCGATCTCCGCGCGCAGGAAGTCGCCCATCTCCGCCACACGGCCCGCGACGGGGCTCAGAGCCTCCGCCCAGCCGGGCTCCACCAGTTCGTTCAAGGGTCGCGCTGTCACGGTCCGTCACTCTACCGGCCTACAGTGACAGCCCGGTCCGGGCGTCGGCGCGGCCCCATCGGCCGGAGGCCTCTCACGGCTTCTCCGGCCCTGATCCGCCGGACAGGCCCTAGACTCCCGCCACCCGCCCGCCCCTTGTCCCCCTCACGCCAGGACGGTGCACCGTGGAATCCGGAAACGAACCCTCCGTCAGCGAACCCTTCGAGGGCCTCGTCGTCGGCGTCGACTCCGGCGGCTCCGGGCTGCGGATCGCCCTGGCCGAGGCGGCGAGCGGCGCGGTCCTCGACACCCACGCCTCCCGGGAGCCGGTCCGGACCGGGCCGGGCGGGATCTCCGCCGCCCACTTCCTGGAGCAGGTCCTGCCGGCCGTCCGCGCCCTGCGCGAGCGCGCCGCGCCGGACTCCCCCGGGGCGCGGCCGGTCCTCGCCGTGGCCGTGGGCGCCGCCGGGATGGCGACGCTCGGGGACGAGCTGCGGGCCGAGCTGCCCGGCGCCTTCGCCGAGGCGTGGGGCGTGCGGCGGCTCGCGCTCGCGGCGGACGCCGTCACCGCGTACGCGGGGGCGCTCGGACAGCGGCCGGGCGCGGTCGTCGCGGGCGGCACGGGAATGATCGCGCTCGGTACGGATCTGGTGTCCTGGCGCCGGGCCGACGGCTGGGGGCACCTCCTCGGCGACTGCGGCAGCGGCGCCTGGATCGGCCGGGCGGGGCTGGAGGCGGCGATGCGTGCCCACGACGGGCGGCGCGGCGGTTCGGCGGCGCTGCTCGCCCGGGCCGAGAAGCTGTTCGGGCAGGTGGCCGGCCTGCCGGGCGCGCTCTATCCCCGTACGGACCGGCCCGCGGTGCTCGCCTCCTTCGCCCCGGAGGTGGCGGACTGCGCCGCCGGGGACCCGGTCGCCGCGGACATCCTCGTCCGGGCCGCCGAGCACGTCGCGGACGCCGCCGAGGCCGTGTGTCCGGCGGATCCCGGGGCCGTGATCGCCCTGACGGGTGGCCTCTTCAAGATGGGCGACCCCCTCCTCGTACCCCTGCGGGCCGCGCTCGGGGAGCGGGTCCCGCACGCCCGGACGGTGGCGCCGGCGGGCGATCCGCTGGCCGGGGCGGTCATCCTCGCCTCGGCGCTCGCCACGGGCACCCTGAGTCTGCCGGAGGACCCGTCGCTGCTCCGCCTGTTCGACGACGGATCGGTGGAGGCGGCGGCATCCGCCCAGGTCGGGAGTGGTGCGGTGACCCCGGACCGGGCCGGAACCGGTCACGAAGATCGGACATAGGGGGACAGACGGCGCGCGATCGCACCTCACCGAACAGCGTGGCCGACGAAACCAGTAGCATGCGGCGCCATGAGCTCCCCCACTGGGCCTGCTTCCGGCCTGCCTGTACGAATGCCTCGACCCCGCCAGTCCGGGCGGCACCGTCGCCCCGAACCCGCGGCGGCGCCCGAGGGCGCTCCCGCACTGGTTCTCGCCGTTCCCGGTGTGCCTTCGGCCGCCATACGCTCGCTGGCCGAAGAGGTCGTGAGCATCGCCCGCTCGGAGCTGCCCGGCCTGGAGGCCGTGATCGGTTTCCTGGACGGCGACGACGCCGAGTACCCCGCGCTCGCGACCGTCCTCGCGTCGGCCGACGCGCTGCGCACCCAGCGTTACCAGCTGGCCGTCGCGGCGGGCCGCGAGGTCTCCGCCCCGACCGGTCCCGCCGCCGTCGTGGTCCCGCTGCTCGCGGGCCCGGACAGCGCCCTGATGCGCCAGGTGCGCCAGGCCGTCATGGACAGCGGCAACACCGCCGAGCTGACCGAGGTCCTCGGCCCGCACCCGCTGCTCGCCGAGGCGCTGCACGTGCGCCTGTCCGAGGCGGGGCTCGCCCGTGCCGACCGCGCCCGGCTGTTCACGGTCGCGACGGCCGCCGACGGCATCATCCTGGCCACGGTCGGCGGCGAGGAGGCCGTGCAGGCCGCCGGGATCACCGGCATGCTGCTGGCCGCGCGCCTCGCGGTGCCGGTGATGGCCGCCGCGCTCGACCAGGAGGGTTCGATCGCCTCCATCGCCGAGCAGCTGCGCGGCTCGGGCTCGGTCCAGCTGGCTCTCGCGCCGTACCTGATCGGCCCGGAGCTGGCCGAGGGTCTGCTCGACGAGGCCTCGAAGGAGGCCGGGTGCTCCGCCGCCGAGCCGCTGGGGGCCTACCCGGCGATCGGCCGGCTGGTGCTGTCGCAGTACATGGCGACGCTGGGCATCCCGCCGCAGCCGCAGGGCGCACCCTCGCTCTGAGACGTGCCGTGAGGGAAGGGCCCGCGCCGGACGCATCCGGCTCGGGCCCTTCTTCGTGTCATGCACGCCCTCGCACCCGGCTGCGCGGGGTGTCCGGCTCAGCCGAAGACGACGCAGGAGGCCGCCGGGGCCTCGATCGAGCCCGCCCGGACCGGGACGCCGGTCGCGGGGTCGAGGTCGAACCAGGTGACGTCGCCGGAGCGCTCGTTGGCCGCGTACAGCCGCCGTCCGGAGGGGTCGAGGGTCAGATCGCGGGGCCAGGCGCCCCCGCAGGGCACGGAGGCGACGAGGGCGGCCTTCGCGCCGTCCGGGTCGAGGGCGAGGACGGCGAGGGTGTCGTCGCCGCGGACGGCGGCCCAGAGGAAGCGGCCGTCGGGGGCCGCGACGATCGCGGAGGGGTAGCTGGGGCCCGGGGTGCCCTCGGGGACGACCGGGGTCTCGCCGAGGGGTTCGAGGACGCCCGCCTCCGCGTCCCAGCGGCAGAAGGTGAGGGTGGGCTCCAGCTCGTTCAGGACGTAGGCGTGGGTGCCCGCCGGGTGGAACGCGAGGTGGCGCGGGCCGGTGCCGGGGCGCAGCGCGGTCTCGCCGTGGAGGGTGAGCGCGCCGGTCGCGGGGTCGAGGGCGCAGATCCGTACGGAGTCGGTGCCGAGGTCCACGCTGACGACCCAGCGGCCTGAGGGGTCGGGGAGGACCTGGTGGGCGTGGGGGCCGCTCTGGCGGTCGGGGACGTCGCCGCTGCCCTCGTGCCGCAGGACGGTCGTGGCGGGGCGGGGGGTGCCGTCCGCGGCCAGTGGCAGGACGGTGACGCTGCCGGAGGTGTAGTTGGCGGTGACGAGGTGGCCGGCGGCGAGCGCGAGATGCGTGGGGCCCGCGCCTTCGACGGGGACGGGCGCGCCGAGCGGCAGGGGTACGGGGCCGGTGACGCCGAAGGCGGCGACGGCGCCGGGTTCGGTCTCGGAGACCGCGTGGAGCACGGGCCCCGCGAGGGCGAGGAAGGACGGGTCGGCGACGGCGTCGCTGCCGCCGGTGACGGTCAGCGCGCCCGTCTCCGGGTCGAGGTCGGCGGCGAGGACGCCGCGACCGCCCGCCGAGGTGAACGACCCGATGAACGCCCGCGGCGCGCTCCGGCCCTGTACCGCCCCTGTGTCGCCCATGGCGCCTCCCCTGTCGCGGGGCCGGTCACGGACGACCGGCCGTCGTCCGGCCGACGGTAGCAGGCGGTCTAGACCAACTACCCGCGGGTCATCGCGCCGGATCAGGCCGCCGGGACCAGCGGGGCGCGCGGCGAGGTGCGCAGCGGCGCCGCCAGGTCGACGAGGGCCTGCTCAAGCCCGTGCAGGTGCCCGAGGGCCGCCTCGGCGCCGGGGTGGTGGCGCGGAGTCGCGGCGGCCTCGCCGACGGAGGCCCGTACGGGACGCGCCGGGGGTACGAGGGCGTGGACGGCTGCCTCGACCCGCCAGGCCGCGGCGGCGAGGCGGGCGTCGTGCGAGGCGTCGGGGTCGGCCGCGACGGCGGCGAGGCCCCTGATCTCGCGCGCGCAGGCGTCCAGGAGCGCGAGCACGCGGCGGGCGCGGGCCTTGCGGGCGCGCAGCGGGCTCAGCGGGTGCACGAGCGGCGCGAGGGAGAGCCGGACCCGGCCGAGCAGGATCTCCAGCTCGGCGGCGTGCGGCGCCGGGTCGGCGACCGGGTCGCCCGCGAGGCGCCGGGCGGCGGACGTGGTGCAGGTGTGCACGCAGGTCACGGCCCGCTCGATCCAGGCGTTGGTGGCGGCGTGCGTCGTCACCGGCAGCAGGGCCACGCCGATCGCCGCGCCGATGGCGCCGACGGCGGTCTCCTGGAAGCGCAGGACGAGGAGACCGGGGTGCAGGACGCCGAGCAGCCCGTACAGGAGCCCGGCCATGACGGTCACGAAGAACATCATCCAGCTGTACGAGAGCGGGGCCGTGTAGAAGATCCCGAAGACGCAGACGGCCACGAGGAGGGCGGTCGGGCCGGGCGCGCCCGCGAGGGGGACGGCGATGAGGAGGCCGGCCGCGATGCCCGCGACGGTGCCGAGGACGCGGCGGAAGCCCCGGACGAGCGTCTCGCCGCGCGAGGCGGTGTTGACGAAGATCCACCACGCGGTGCCGACGGCCCAGTACCAGCGCTCGTGGGAGATGAACTGGCCCGCGGCGAGGGCGACGGCGCAGGCGGCGGTGGCCTGGAAGGCCTGCCGGGTGGTGGGGCGGGCCAGTCCGGTGCCCGGCAGCGGGGCGGGCGCCGCGGGCGGCGGGACGCGCCGCTCGATGCACCAGGCCCCGAAGCGGACCGCTCCGGCGACGAGGAGCGCGAGGGCCACCGCCGCGTACAGCTCGGGGAGCTGGGCGGGGAGCGCGTGGAGGAACTGGGTCACGAAGAACTGCATGAAGGCGAAGATGCCGAGGGCGTGCCCGCGCGGTCCCCAGCGGCGGGCGTAGACGCCGGCGAAGACGACGAGCAGCCAGGCCGCGTCGCGCAGGAGCGGCGCGCCGTGCAGGAGGGTCGCGAGCGCGAGGACCGGGAAGCCGACGGCCGGCAGCAGGGCGGTGGTGACGGCCTGGCGGCGCACGGTGGGGTCGCCGACGGTGAACAGCGCGAGCAGGGCGGCCAGGCCGGCGGTGATGGAGGCGGTGAGGGAGAGGCCGAGGAGTTCGGCCAGGGCGACCGCGAGCGCGATGCCGAGGACGGCACGGAGCGAGACCCTGAGCCGGACGAGCCCCGGATCCGGGGCCATGAAGTACTTCTGCACGGCGGCCAATCCCGCCCCCCTTGTTCCTGATCCTCGCCACGCACGAGGCTCCCCGGGGGTGGTGGGGGCTCGGACACGACGAAGGCACCGCGGGCCGGTCCGGCCTCGTCGCCGGACGGCGCTGCGCGGCGCCGAAGGTATGTGATGCCTACAAGGATAGCCTCCCAGGGGCACATCGGCTCAACCTGCGGTCGGAAGGGTGGGCCAATGGCCCACTCCCGGGGGCGGTCGAGTGGCCGGAGGCGGCCAATGGCCTTCCGGCCGGCGCTCGACCTCCCGTACGCACCCCTCCATGTGCGAGGCATCACTCATGGTCACGCCCTCGCGCTGACCGCGGAGGGGCCGTTCCGTACGTCCCTTCCGCGGCCACCTCGCACGGTAGGTTAGGCATGCCTTCGAAAGGCCACGCCATTCGTCTCCAGGGGCATAGACACACGGGAGAAACATGCCGGTCAAGGGTGGGGACGAGAGGCGTCCGCACGGCGAGCTCGTCGCGGACGTTCTGGCCGTGCTGTGGCAGTCGGGCAGGCCGATGAGCGCGCAGGAGGTCAACGCGGTGCTCGGCAAGGGCCTGGCCCGGACGACGACGGCCACCATCCTGACCCGGCTGTACGAGAAGGGCACCCTGCGCAGGATCCCGGCGGGGCGTGGTTTCGCCTACGAGCCGGTGGAGGACGCGGCGGGGCTCGTCGCCGGCCGGATGCGGCGCGAGCTGGAGAGCGAGCCCCGGCGGGATCTGGTGCTCAAGCGGTTCGTGTCCTCGTTGTCCGAGGGCGACGAGGAGACGTTGCGACGGCTCCTTCTTGAGGCCGAAAGCAGTTCCGAGTGACGTACGTGCTGGCCCTTGTCGCGCTGACCCTGGTGTTTCCGTGGGGTGGGGCGGCCGTCGCACGGCGCCTTGCCGAGGGGCTGCCGCCTCGGTGGGCGTGCCGGCTTCTGACGGGTTCCGCGGTGCTGCTGGCCGGTGGGACGGTCTCGGCGCTGATCGGCCTGTTCCACGTACCGTTCCTCGCGTCGCTGGAGCGGCTGTCCCTGTCGCGCGTGCTGGAGGAGTGGCCCGCCGCGGTGCCTTCGGCTGCCGCGGCCGGAGTGGTGATGCTCGGCCAGCTGGTGCTCCTGGTGCGACGGTGGCTCCGGCACCGCTCCCTGCTCAAGCGCGCCTGGCTGTCGGCGGACGAGGGCACCGGGGACGGCGATCTGCTCGTGATCCCGGGGAGTGACGTGGACGCCTTCGCGCTGCCCGGCTACCGGGGGCGCCGTGGGCGGGTCGTGGTGACGTCCGGGATGGTGCGGTCGCTGAAGACGGGCGAGCGCGAGGTCCTGCTGGCCCACGAGCGGGCGCACCTCGCCGGGCGGCACCATCTGCTGTCGGCGGCGGTCGACCTCACCGCGGCGATCCACCCCGCGCTGCGGAGCCTGCGCGAGGCCTTGGCCTTCCACCTGGAGCGGTGGGCGGACGAGGAGGCGGCCGCGGTCACCGGCGACCGACGGGTGGCGGCCGCGGCGATCGCCCGGGCGGCGCTGGCCGGATCGGCCCGGGGCCGCGTCGGCGGATACCCGCTGCTGTCGGCGACGAGCGGGCCCGTGCCCCGGCGGGTCGAGGCCCTGCTCCTACCGGAGCCGGCCGCGCCGCAGGGCGGCGCCCGGCGCGCCGGCGTCGCCGCCCTGGCCGGCACGGTCGTGGTCGCGGCCTTCGCGGCGCTCGGGCTGACCTACGGCCTGCACGAGTACGTGGAGTTGGCGGCGCGACGGCTGATCGGCGCGGACGGGGGCTGAGCCGCGCGCCGACCATGTCACCGCGACCCGGCCCCCCTGGCGTGCCCGATGTCCAGGCATGCTCGGGGGCCCGGGCGAGCTCTACTCCTGCCCGCTGCTCACGCCTGACGCAGTGCCGAGCGGCCCGCGAAGCGTGCCGAGTCGCCCAGCTCCTCCTCGATGCGGATCAGTTGGTTGTACTTGGCGGTGCGGTCGGAGCGGGAGAGGGAGCCGGTCTTGATCTGGCCGCAGCCGGTCGCCACCGCGAGATCCGCGATGGTGGTGTCCTCCGTCTCACCCGAACGGTGCGACATGACGGCCGTCCAGCCCGCCTGGTGGGCCGTGGCCACCGCGGCCAGCGCCTCGGTCAGGGTGCCGATCTGGTTGACCTTGATCAGGATCGAGTTGCCGGCGCCGGTGTCGACGCCCTCGCGCAGCAGCGTCCCGTTGGTGCAGAACAGGTCGTCGCCGACGAGCTGGCAGCGGTCGCCGACGCGGGCGGTCAGCTCGCGCCAGCCGTCCCAGTCGTTCTCCGCCATCGGGTCCTCGATGGAGACGATCGGGTAGGCGTCGATGAGCTTGGCGAGGTAGTCGACGTTCTCGGAGGGGGTGCGGCGCACTCCCTCGCCCTTGTAGTCGTACACGCCGTCGTGGAAGAACTCCGAGGACGCCGGGTCCATGAGCAGGGCGATGTCCGCGCCGGGGCGGTAGCCGGTGCGCTCGATGGCGGCCATCACGAAGTCGAGCGCCTCCTCGGCGGTACGCAGCGCGGGCGCGAAGCCGCCCTCGTCGCCGACGCCCGTGGAGTGCCCGGCGGCCAGGAGGTCGCGGCGCAGGGTGTGGAAGACCTCGCTGCCCATGCGGACGGCTTCGGCGAAGGTGTCGGCACCGACGGGCGCGATCATGAACTCCTGGAAGTCCAGCGGATTGTCGGCGTGGGCACCGCCGTTGACGATGTTCATCATCGGCAGCGGCAGGAGGTGGGCGTCGGCGCCGCCGAGGTAGCGGTAGAGGGGCAGGCGATGCGCCGCGGCGGCAGCCTTGGCGGCGGCGAGGGAGACGCCGAGGACCGCGTTGGCGCCGAGCCGGGACTTCGTGGCGGTGCCGTCGAGGGCGACCAGGGCGGCGTCGAGGCCCGCCTGGTCCGCCGCGTCCCGGCCGCGCATGGAGGCCGCGATCTCGCCGTTGACGTGGGCAACGGCGCGGTCGACGCCCTTGCCGTGCCAGCGCGCGGAGTCTCCGTCGCGCAGTTCCACGGCTTCCCGGGCGCCGGTGGAGGCGCCGGAGGGGACGGCCGCGCGTCCCAGGGATCCGTCCGCCAGGACGACATCGACCTCGACCGTGGGGTTGCCCCGGCTGTCGATGATCCGGCGGGCGGTGACGGTCTCGATGACGGCGTCGATGTTTCCGACTGTCGTGGTGGACATGGGAGTTCCTTCCCGTTGTCGTGTGCCGTGGCCCCGGCTGCGACAACGCTGACGCTGAGCCCGACGAGCCAAACAGTACAGCAATGCTGCTCAGTTTTGCTGTACAGCATTGCTGTACAGATCAGGGGCGCGACGGTGCCGAACCACGGGGTAAAGTGCCCTATGCCCACCTCGGAAGCCGCCGCCATCGCCGCCGAACTGCGCACCGCGATGGGCAAGCTCACCCGGCGCGTCAAGAACGAGGACCGCATTCCGCTCGGCCAGGCCGCCGTGCTCGGCGCGCTCGACCGCAACGGCGCGATGACCACCAGCGACCTCGCCGCCGATCAGCGCGTACGCCCCCAGTCGATGGCCCGGTCGGTGGGGCTCCTCATGGAGCAGGACCTGATCACGCGCAGGGCGCACCCCACGGACGGCCGCAAGTCGCTGGTCGAACTGTCGGACGCGGGCCGGGCGGCGCTCGAAGCGGAGCGCGGCCGCAGGGCCGGCTGGCTCGCGCAGGCCATCGAGGCCGAACTCACGGACGAGGAGCGGGCACTGCTGGCCCGGAGCGCCGCCCTGCTGGAGCGGCTCGCCACGCGCTAACTTTCGGCGTCGCCCTCCGGGGCGTCGCGCCGGACCAGGCGGAATCCCAGGGGAGCCGCGGGCTTCCTGCCGGGCCGGCGTGGCCGGTAGGAGCCGGGTACGTACGCGCCGTGCGTGCGCGCCGGCCGCGCGCGGCGCGCCGCTTCCACGAGGGCCCTGAGTCCGGAGGAGGCGTTGAGGAGCGCACGGAACCGGCGTTCGCGGAAGTCCGCCAGCTTGAGGGCGTCGAGCGTGGTGGCGCCGTTGCCGATCGCGACCAGGAGGACGCGGACCATGGCCGGCGTGTGCTGCCCCCCGCCGGGCTTCACGTCATGCGCGGAGGCCAGGGCGCGGGCGGCGTACAGGGCGGAGGCGAAGGCGGGGTCCTCGTCGATCCAGCCCCGCAGCACCTGCTCGGGAACCCCGGCCCACACGGCCGCGGCCGGTACGTCCAGGCCCTGAGCGGCCCCCTGGAGCACGGCCCCCATCCGGGCCAAGGTGACATCGCGTTCGTTGGGCAAGCCGCCCAAGGAGGTGTGCAGTGTGTGCTCGACGGCACCGCCGTCCTTCAGCCAGGCAACAGCCCGATGGGCCTCCGGCGAACCCTGCACCGGTGCGGGGCCGGAGTCTTCCGGTTCGTACACGGCCCCTTGACGCCTCGTCTCACATGGATGGACACGCGGTCCCCGGGCGCACGGCACCCAAGACCCATCGAAGTCTACATACATGTAGTCACCCGGGAAAGGGCAGCTCGTCGCCATCGGGGCGGCCGGTTCGGCCTTCGCCACCGGTGCCTGCCGGACGGAGGATGCCGGGCCGCCGTCTTCAGCGTGGCGTCGAGGTGCGCCTGACCGGCCGGGGCGCGTTGCGCATGTCGAGGATGTACGTCGCCGTCAGCGCGACGGCGCGGTCCTCGTCCTGTGACAGGTCCGCGAGGGCGCGGGACGTGGTGGCCCCCGGGATGGCCGCGAGGGCCTCCGTCAGGCGACGGCGGGCGGTCGACGCGGACGTGCCGTGGGCGAGGCGGTCGACCAGGCCGGTGGCGATCCGCTCCGCCACATCGGGACGGCTCGCCAGCGCGCCCAGCGCGTCGGCGGCGGCGACGTCGTCCGTGTCCTCGGCGATCATGTCGATGAGCGTCGGGACGGCGTCGGCCACTCCGCGCGCGCCGAGCTGCACCGCCGCGTACCTGCGGACCACGATGTCGGGGCCGGCGAGGGCGTCCCGCAGCAGCGCGGTCGCCTCGTCGTGCGGAAGCTCGGCGATGGTCTGGACGGCCCGTTTCCGTACGGCGGCAGCGGGCGAGTCGAGGGCCTCCGCAAGCAACGCCAGTCCGCCGTCGCCCGATTGCGCCAGCGCCCATCGGAGGGCGCCGGCGACGATCGGGTCCTTCTCGCTCAGTACCGCCTCGATCAGGGCCTCCACCGGCACGGGACCCTCTTCGACCGAGGACAGGGCCGCCCGCTGACGCGTCCGGGGGCTCGTCGACCCCAGCGCCTGGAGGAGCGCCGTGATCTGGAGGACGTCCTCCCAGCCGTTGGGCTCGGCGGCACCGATCCGGCTGAGCCGCGTGAGCAGCTCCGTCTCCCGTGCCATGCGTTCCCGTGTCTGCCGGATCAGGTCGTCGACGAGCTCCGCGGGCGTGAAGCCGGGATCGTCGAGCGCACGGCCGACCTCACGCAGCGAAAGACCCAGGGACCGCAGGCTCTCGATGTGGAAGATCCGCCGGAGGTCCTCGCTCGCGTACTCCCGATAGCCGACGTCGGTGCGACCCGTCGGGCGCACCAGGCCGAGCGATTCGTAATGCCTGAGCATGCGGGCGCTGACCCCGGAGAGTCGTGCCACATCACCGATCAACACCCTTTGCGACCCCTCATGACTCCTCGTGGCTCGTCGGGCCCAAGGCTACGACGCGCTTCGCCTCCTCGATCGCGAACTCGAACCCGGCATCCGGGTCGCGCAACAGACTCTCCGTGGCGATCGCGTGGTGCCGCACGCGAGGGACGGCGTCCGCCGACATCGCGGCGCGCAGCACCGGCGTGATCACCTCGCCGAGCGCGATCAGCGCCCGGCTCAGGCTCAGCTGCGTCTCCCGCTCGCCGCGCCCGAGCTGCGTCGCCAGCACTCCCGCCAGCTCGGCCTCCGCGTCCTCGGGCACGAGGACGACCGCCGCCCGCCAGGCGCTCCGCGCCACCTCGTCGTCGACGTCGGTCAGCAGCTCCCGAGTGATCGCGGGCCACGCCTGCCGGTCCCCGATCTTGGACAGGGTGTGCAGAGCCTGGCTCCGCGCCTGCGCACCCTCCGAGCGGACTTCCCGGAGCAGCAAGGGAACCGTCGTGGCCGCCGAGTGGCGGGTGAGCGCCCACGTCAGCATCTCGCGCACGGAGAAGTCGGGCTCGACCGCGCACCGCTCGACGAGCGTGTCCACCGACCGTGGGTCGGGGGTCGTACCGACCGCGAGCGCTGCCCGCAGCCGCACCGACGAGCTGCTGTTCTCCAGTGCCTGGAGTGCGCTCGTCGTGTTCGTGTTCGTGTCCGCTTTCGGCATGGTCATCGGGACACCACCTCCTCGGCCACAGTGAAGACGTTGTCACCGTGTCAAGGTCAAGCGAGGCCGGTCGGTCAGCGGCCGTACATGCCCCTGCACAGCTCTGCGGCGCCCATCGGGGCGTCGATGGCCCGGGCCTGGCGGCAGAGCTCGCGCATCTCGGGGGTCCGGGTCCGGTCGGTCGACGATTGCCTCGGGCGCGGGGCGGGTCGCTCCGCGGGCTGTGCCGCGGGTCGCGGCACGTGTCGTTTGACGGGCCTGGGCTTCGTGCTCGGGACGATCGTCTTCCGGGTGGGCCTCTCGGCCGGGGCGGGCGCCGGGGCCGTCCTCGGGTTCCTCCCCGGGCTCTTCCCTGGGTTCTTCGGATTCTTCCCCGGTGTCGCGCGGCGAGCCGGCGCCTCCGGTCGCGGGGCGGCCTGCGCGGGTGGGTGCGGAGGGCGCGGCTCGGTGGGCATGAGGTTCTCGCGGGGCGGGGCCTGGGTGGGCTCCGGCCAGGTCGGGAGAGCGGCCGGCGGGCGTTCGGCGGCGGGGGCGAGCTCGGCGGGCCGGGCCGGGGAGCTCGGAGCCGGGGCCTCGGGGACGGCCACGCATCCGGTGGTGAGGAGCGCGGCGAGGAGAGCGACCATCGCTCGGCGGGTGTTCATGGGGCTCACGCTGCCCGAGCGGGCCCGGGGCCCGCCCGCCGCGCGGGCCGGATCCACCGTGACGAGTGATCCGCGACGCGTCGCCGGTGACGGGTGTCGAACGGCCGGTGGCGCATGGCCGGTGACGCACGGCCGGTGCCGGGCCCGGCGACAACCGGTCGCGTCCTGCCTGGACGTCCCCGCCTCCGCCTCCGCCCCTTCCCCGCCCCGCCACCGCGACAGCCGGCGTGCTGTCGGCGTGCGGTCGCCCCGGAGCGTCGCGGTAGGTTCGGGGTACGTCCAGCGGGGTCCGCGAGCGCCCCGGCCGAGCACCCGCAGGAGCCCCCGTGCACACCCTCGTCTACGACGACATCACGACCGCCGCCGACCGCGTCGCCGGTCACGTCCGGCCCGTCGCCCTCGCGGGGCCCACGGAGCCCGGCGGGGTGCACCTCGCACTGGAGCTGATGCAGCACACCGGCTCGTTCAAGGCGCGCGGCGCGCAGAACTTCCTGCTCGCCCACCGCGAGGCCGGCACCCTCCCCGACGCCGGGATCACGATCGCCTCCGGCGGCAACGCCGGTCTCGCCTGCGCCTGGGCCGCCGCCCGCCAGGGCGTCCCTTCCACCGTCTTCCTGCCGGCCACCGCGCCCCGGGTGAAGGTGGCCCGCCTCCGTGCGTACGGCGCGGACGTCCGGCTGGTCGGTACGGAGTACGCCGAGGCCCTCGCGGCCTGCGAGGAGTTCGCCCGGACGACCGGGGCGCTCGCCTCCCACGCGTACGACCATCCGCTGATCGCCGCCGGAGCGGGCACGCTCCTCGACGAGATCCGCCGGCAGGTCCCCGGACTCGACACCGTCGTCGTCGCGGTCGGCGGCGGCGGTCTCTTCGCGGGGGTCGCCACCGCGGCCCGGCACCACGGCATCCGTACCATCGCCGTCGAACCCGAGAACTGCCGCGCCCTCGACGCGGCCCTTCAGGCCGGTCGGCCCGTCGACGTCGCGGTCGACTCCGTCGCCGCCGACTCCCTCGGCGCCCGCCGCGTCTCCGCCACCGCCGTGCGCGCGGCCCAGCAGGACGGCGTCCGCTCCCTGCTCGTGCCCGACGCCGCGATCGTCCGCGCCCGGCAGGCCCTTTGGGACGACCGCCGGCTCGCCGTCGAGCACGCCGCCGCCACCGCTCTGGCCGCCGTGGCCGGTCACGCACCGGACGTCCCCGGCGCCGGATACCGGCCCGAGCCCGGCGAGACGGTCTGCGTGGTCCTCTGCGGCGCCAACACCGATCCGACGGACCTCGTCACCCCGTAGGGGGGGCGGCTCCGCCGGGCGGGCACTCGCGGAGGCATCGCCGCCGGTGGCACACTGGCGCGTCGATCCGCCGAAGGAGCACGTCGTGTCCATGATCCAGCGTCTGCGCAGAGCCGTCCGTCTGACGTACCGGCGTGCCGTGGACCTCAGCCACCCGGCCCGCTCCCCGCTCGGCAGCGCGGTCGTCAACTGCGTGGTCTACATCGACGGCGTACGGCGCAGCGGACGCGGCTCGGCCGAGGAGGCCCTGCGGAAGGTCCGCAAGGCGGGCGACGGTTTCGTCTGGATCGGTCTGCACGAGCCGGACGAGAAGGAGTTCACGGGGCTCGCCGAGCTCTTCGGGCTCCACCCGCTGGCGGTGGAGGACGCGGTCAACGCCCATCAGCGGCCCAAGGTCGAGGAGTACGACGGCGTGCTGTTCGCCGTGTTCAAGACCGTCCGCTACGTCGAGCACGAGGAACTCACCGCCACCAGCGAGGTCGTGGACTCGGGCGAGCTGATGGCCTTCGTCGGGCCCGACTTCGTCATCACCATCCGGCACGGCGGCCACGGCTCCCTCGGTCCGCTGCGCGAGGCCCTGGAGGACCTGCCCGAGCAGCTGGCCAAGGGGCCCTCCGCCGTGCTGCACGCGATGGCCGACCACGTCGTCGACGACTACCTCGCCGTCGCGGACGCCGTGCAGGACGACCTCGACGCGATCGAGAGCGCGGTCTTCTCCGAGCAGGCCGACCGCCGGGACGCCGGGCGGATCTACCAGCTCAAGCGTGAACTCCTCGAACTCAAGCGGGCCGTGACGCCCCTGGCCCGGCCGCTCCAGCACCTCGCCACCCACCCGATGCCATTGATCGACCCGGACATCAGGGCGTACTTCCGGGACGTGAACGACCACCTCGCCCGCGTCGCGGAGCAGGTCACGTCGTTCGACGCGCTCCTCGACTCGATCCTCCAGGCCCATCTCGCGCAGGTGACCGTCGCCCAGAACGAGGACATGCGCAAGATCACCGCCTGGGCCGCGATCGTCGCCGTCCCGACCATGGTCTGCGGCGTCTACGGCATGAACTTCGAGCACATGCCCGAGCTGCGCTGGACCTACGGCTACCCGCTGGTCCTCGGCGTCATCGCCGTCTCCTGCGTCGTCATCCACCGGGGCTTCCGCCGCAACGGCTGGCTCTGACCGCCGAATTGTCCGCCGGGGGGTGAGGGATCCGGGGCGCCGGATCCGGGGCCGGGTACGAGCACCGGTCCCGGCGGATGGCACCCTGCTCGGATGACCGACCGAGACCTCCGCACCCTCCTCGACGACCCCGCCCTCGTCCTCCGCCACGACCGCGCCGCACTGCGCGCCCGGCTGACCGCCCTGCCCGAAGGAGACGGCGGCGTGGGCCGCGAGGTGTTCACCCAGGCCGAGGGCGTATTCGGGGGCGCCGACGTGTCCTCCGCCGAGTTCGCCTCGTGGCTGCACTTCGCGGCGACCGTCCTGGGCCACCACGCCTACGCGGAGCGGGTGGCCGCCGCCGAACCCGGGCTGCCCTGGCGGACGGTGTGGGCCTGGTGGCGGCCGGTCGGCGCGTACGAGGCGGAGCCGAACCTGAGCGGCGACCGGTCGGCCGAGGTGTACGAGGCCGAGGGTCGGCGGCTCGTGAAGGTGTGGGCCCTGTGGTGCGAGGAGACGTGGTTCGACCTGGCGACCGGGGAGCGGCGCGCCGCCCCCGCCGAGGATGCCGCCGAGCCCCTCGACGACGTGGACCCGGACGAGCCCTGGCAGTTCGACTGCCCGGAGACCTGGGAAGAACCGGCCGCGGTGGTGGACGGGGGACGGTTCCTGTTCCTCGACGCGCGCGGAGTGGTCTTGGTCCAGGGGAACGAGACGGGCTCGTCCGCGGCGGGATCGGGGCCGCGCGGGTGGACCGCGCCGGGTGGCGGCGGGCCGTGGTTCATGCCCAGCGACGCTGTCGGTGCCCTCTCCGGCCCGAGGGACGGCAGCGGTCCGCTCACCGCCGGGCGGCTTGAGCACGTGTTCGGGAACGGTCAGGTCGTCCGGGTCCCGGCCGCCGAGCTCCCCGAGGCCCTCACGCACGCGCCGACCCGGGCCCTGCTCGACCAGGTCGGCCTGCCCCACCACTGGAGCGCGGGCGTCACCTCGTTCGCCGTGGACGACGAGCTGTTGGGCCCCGGCCCCGACGGCCTGCTCCGCGTCGGCGCGTTCGACCTCGGCCACTGCGATCCCGGCGAGGTCTTCGTCCACCCGGCGACCGGCGCGGTCGCCCTGCGGCAGCCCGACGGCAGCCACGGTCCGGGCGGGGACGCGGCCTTCCCCCTCGTACGCGATCTGGAGGCGTTCGTCCGGTTCCTGGAGGGCGTACGCCGCCACATGGGCGCCTGCTGGGACCCGTACTCCGGCGAGGAGGGCCCGGAGACGTTCCTCCGGGCGATGGCCACCGTGGACGCGGAGGCGCTGGCGGAGGACGCGCCCGGCGCGGAGGTCTGGGAGCATCTCTTCGCCTCCGTCACCGAGCTGGGCGTCGAGGGCTACTGAGCGGCCGGGAGACGTACGGGCGGCGGGCCGGGCGGCGCGTCGCCGCAGGCCACGCCCTGGGTAGAGTCGAGAACCGGACATCCCGACCCCTGGGAGCGAAGGAGGCCGACCGGCCATGGCGGTGGACGAACTCGACACCCGCATCCTGCGGCTCCTCATCGAGCAGCCGCGGACGAGCGTGCGCGAGTACGCGCGGGTCCTGGGCGTGGCCCGGGGCACCGTGCAGGCGCGGATCGACCGCCTGGAGCGGGACGGGGTGATCACGGCTACCGGCCCCGTCCTCTCCCCCGCCGCCCTGGGGCACCCGGTGCTCGCCTTCGTCCACGTCGAGGTGACGCAGGGCCACCTCGACGAGGTCGGCGACGCGCTCGCGGGCGTCCCGGAGATCGTGGAGGCCTTCTCGATCACCGGCGGCGGGGATCTGCTGACCCGGGTGGTCGCCCGTGACGCCGGGCACCTGGAGGACGTCATCCAGCGGCTGATCCGGCTTCCGGGGGTGGTCCGCACCCGGACCGAGATCGCGCTGCGCGAGCGGGTGCCGCACCGGCTGCTCCCCCTCGTCGAGGCGGTCGGGCGCAGGTCGGGCGCCTCCTGAGCGCACGGCACCCGTGTGTTGTCCATTCCTCCAACGAGGCTGGCGAATGCGCCGAGATACGGCTCGATTCATTGGAGATAGGAGGGCGTACGGCCTAACGTGGCGCACATGCAGTCCTACACCATCGGGCAGGCGGCGCGTCTCCTGGGCGTCAGCCCCGACACCGCACGCCGCTGGGCCGACGCCGGCCGGGTCGCGACCCATCGCGACGAGAGCGGCCGGCGGGTCGTCGACGGCCGCGATCTGGCCGCCTTCTCGATCGAGATCGCCCAGGGCGGCACGGGCGACGAGGACGAGTCGTACACCTCGGCCCGCAACGCCTTCCCCGGGATCGTGACCGCCGTCAAGCTCGGCGACATCGCCGCGCAGGTCGAGATCCAGGCGGGCCCGCACCGGCTCGTGTCCCTCCTCACCCGCGAGGCGGTGGAGGAGCTGGGGCTCGAGGTCGGCATGCAGGCCACCGCCCGGGTGAAGTCGACCAGCGTCCACATCGACCGTGCGTGATCACCGCCTCCCTCGCCCGTGCGTGATCCCTTCGTCCATCGCCCGCGCGTGATCACCACTGCCATCGCCCGCGTGATGCGCACCGACGGCGTGTGATCCGTTCGGACCGCGCCTGATCCACGGTCTTCCGGGGCGTCGGCCTCGTCCATCGGACGGAGTCCCGGAGCACTCCGTGGGGGCTGTCCGCGTCCGGGGGGACGGACAGCCCCCACCCCACCTTGTCCCAGGGAACTCCGATGAAACGCCTCAGCGTCCGCCCCTCCGGTCACGGCCCGCGCACGCCCGTCGTCCTCGCCGTCCCCGCGGTGCTCGCCGTGGCGTTCCTGGTCCTGCCCCTCGTCGGGGTCCTGGCACGTACGGAGTGGGGGGCCTTCGCCGCGCACCTGACGGATCCGGGCACCGTGCAGGCCCTGAGGCTGTCGCTGGTCGTCTCCTTCTGGTCGCTCGGTCTGTCGCTGCTGCTCGGCGTCCCGCTGGCCTGGCTGCTCGCGCGGGTGCCGTTCCGCGGGAAGGCGATCGTCCGCTCCCTCGTCCTGCTGCCCATGGTGCTGCCGCCGACCGTGGGGGGTGTGGCACTGCTCCTCGCGTTCGGGCGGCGCGGACTCCTGGGGCCGTGGCTGGAGTCGACCTTCGGCGTCACGTTTCCCTTCCACACCTCGGGTGCGGTCCTCGCCGCGACGTTCGTGGCGATGCCGTTCCTCGTCATCAGCCTGGAGGGCGCGCTCGGCGGGCTGCGTCCCCGTTACGAGGAGACGGCGGCCTCCCTCGGTGCCTCGCCGGTACGGGTCTTCTTCACCGTCACCCTGCCGATGGTCGCCCCGGGGCTGCTCGCGGGCGCCGCGCTCACCTGGGCCAGGGCGCTGGGCGAGTTCGGCGCCACCATCACCTTCGCCGGCAACCTGCCCGGTACCACACAGACGCTGCCGCTCCACGTGTACCTCCTGCTCCAGGAGGAACCCGAGGCCGCGACCTCCGTCTCGCTGCTGCTGCTCGCCATCGCCATGGCCGTACTCGTCGCCCTGCGCGGCCGCTGGACCGGCACACCGGCCGCGTCGCCCCGGCGGACCCCGCCGGCCCCGACCGCCGATCCCGATCCCGGCCCCGACCCCGACCCGGAACCCACTCTCGAACCGGGACCCGGCCCGGAGCCCGACGGCGGGCGCTGGGCGCTGCGGGCCGAGGTCGACGGCTTCACCGAGCTGACCCTGGACGCCGAACCCGGCACCACCATCGCCGTCGTCGGCCCCAACGGCGCCGGCAAGACGACCCTGCTCCGGGCCCTCCTCGGCCTCACCCCCCGCGCCCACGCCGTGCTGCGGCTCGGCGACACCGACGTCACCGGTCTGCCTCCGCACCGGCGGCAGGTCGCGTGGGTGCCGCAGGACGGCGCGCTGTTCCCGCACCTGTCGGCGCTCTCGAACACCGCGTACGGCCTGCGGGCGCACGGCGTTCCGCGCGCCGAGGCGCGGCGGGCCGCCCGCGCCTGGCTCGACCGGCTCGGCGTGGGGCACTTGGCGCACCGCCGCCCCGCGCAGCTGTCCGGCGGCCAGGCCCAGCGCGTCGCCCTCGCCCGTGCGCTGGCCGTCCGGCCCCGGCTGCTGCTCCTCGACGAGCCGCTCGCCGCGCTCGACCAGACGACCCGGGCCCATGTGCGGCACACCCTGCGCAGCCATCTCGCCGGGTTCGGCGGTGTCTGCCTGATCGTCACCCACGACCCCGTGGAGGCCGTGTCCCTGGCCGACCGGGTCCTCGTCCTCGAAGAGGGGCGCACCCTCCAGGACGCCTCCCCCGCCGAGGTGTCGCGCCACCCCCGGTCGCCGTGGGTGGCCAGGATGCTGGGCAGCAACGCGTGGCCGGGGGCGGCGAGCGCCGAAGGGCTCGCTCTCGACGGGGGCGGCGCCCTGGTGGCGGCCGAGCCGCCGCCGCCCGGCACACGGGCGCTCGCGATCATCGCGCCCGAGGCGGTGGCGGTGCACCGCGAGAAGCCGGGCGGCAGTCCCCGTAACGTCTGGCCCGGAACCGTGCGGGAGATCACCACGAGCGGCAGCCGGCTGCGGGTCCTGGTGACGTCCGACCGGGCCCCGGACCTCGTCGCCGAGATCACCCCGCAGGCGGCGGCCGAGCTGGGGCTCGCGGACGGGGTGCCGGTGTGGACGGGGGTCAAGGCGACCGAGGTGACCGTCGTGACGCTCTGAGCCCGCCGGCTTCACGGTGGCCCGGGGACACCGCCCCGCCCGTGGGTCTCAGTGGGTCGTCCGCGTGCGGGCCATGAGGATCGCCACGTCGTCCTGGGCCGGTCCCGCGAGGAGCTGCGCGAGGACCTCGTCGCAGAGGGTGTCCAGCGGCCGGTCGAGGTCCCGGAGCGCGTGGGCGAGCTGGCTCATCCCCTCGTCGAGGTCCCGGTCGCGGGCCTCGATGAGGCCGTCCGTGTAGAGGACGAGGAGGCCGCCGTCGGGCAGGGCGACCTCTTCCGTGCCGAAGTCGCGGGATCCCGTGCCCAGGGGCGTGCCGGGCGGGCCTTCGAGGAAGGTGATGGTGCCGTCCGGGGTGACGAGCGCGGGCGGCGGGTGCCCGGCGCGGGCGATGACCCAGCTCCCGGTCGCGGGGTCGTGGACCGCGTACACGCAGGTGGCCATCTCGTCCTCGCCGAGATCGGCGACGACGGCGTCCAGCGAGCTGAGCATCCGGGCCGGGTCGATGTCGTGCCGGGCCAGGGTCCGTACGGCGGTGCGCAATTGGCCCATGACGGCCGCCGCGTGGATGCCGTGGCCCATGACGTCACCGATGACCAGGCCCGTCCTGCCGCCGGGGAGGGCGATGACGTCGAACCAGTCGCCGCCGACGTCATGGGCGCTCGCGGGCAGGTAGCGGCCGGTGAGTTCGAGTCCGGTGACGGCGGGCAACGCGCTGTTGGTGAGGCTGCGCTGGAGGGTGAGGGCCGCCTCCCGCTGGGTCGTGTAGAGGCGGGCGTTGTCGATGTTGAGGGCGGCGCGGGCCACGACCTCGTCGATGAGGACGCAGTCCTGCTCGTCGAAGGCCTCGCGGGTCCGCAGCCGCGTCACCGTGACCGCGCCGAGCACCTTGCCCCGGGCCACCAGGGGGACGAGGCGTGCCGAGCCGATGCGGGTCGCGAAGTAGGTGCGGAGCGCCTCGGTGCGCGGGTCGGTGAAGAGCGCCGGGAGGTCGGAGGTGTAGAGGTTCGTGGGTCTCCCCCTGGCAACGACCTGCTCGTACACGGAGTCCAGCGGGAGCTGGAAGGTCTGGCCCGCGGTGAGCAGGGACGTGGGGGCGGTCGGGTCGGGGAAGCCGGCCGCGAGGCGGCGCAGCACTCCTCGCGTGGAGGCGGCCGGGTCGTCCGGTTCGAGGACCGCTTCCAGCATCTGTACGTCGGCGGAGTCGGCGAGCTGGGGCACGAGGAAGCGCACCACCTCCTCGGCCGTCTGCTCCAGGTCGAGGGTCGTGCCGATCTTGGCGCCGGCCTCGGCGAGCAGCGCGAAGCGGTGCCGGGCCCGCTCGACCTCGATGTGCGCCTCCTGGCTCTCGGTGATGTCGACGAGGGAGGCGATGAGCCCGAGGGGCTCCTCGGTGGGGTCGCTGAGGGGTGCGTACGAGCAGGACCAGATGTGGTCGCGGTCGGGGTCGGCTGGCGTGCGGCCCACTCTGCGGGCGTCGACGACGGCCGTTCCGCTGTCGAGGACCTGGCGCATCAGGGATTCGAGCGAGACGGCGTTGACGCCGGGCACGACCTCGGTGAGGCGGCGGCCGACGTGGGCGGCGGCCGGGACGCCGTTCATCCGGGCGAGGGCGTCGTTGACGCGGAGGAAGCGCAGGTCGGGGCCGAGGAGGGCGAGGCCGATGGGCGACTGGGTGAAGAGGCTCTCCATCGCCGCGAGGTTCTCCCGCATGCGCAGGACCTCGGAGGTCTCCACCGCGATGAGCATGGCCCCCGGACGCCCGTCGGGGTCGGCGGCGGGCACGATCCACATCTCCATCGCGATGGAGTGGCCGTCGCGGTGGCGGACGGGGAGCGTGCCGACCATGGTCTCGCCCGACTGGACCCGCTGGGTGAGCCGCTTGGCCAGGTCGCGGTTGGCGTCCGGGACGAGGAGCGGCGTGGCGAGCCGCCCGAGCACGTGCTCGGGCCGGTGCCCGAGGAGGTCCTGGGCGGCGAGGGACCACTCGACGATGCGGCCCTCGGCGTCCTCCCGCCAGAGGGCGATGGGCAGCAGCTCGCGGAGCACGCCCGCGTCCCCGACGGCCGCCCTGGGCGGCTGCGGAACCCTGCTCGACGACTGATGAGTCTTCAACGCATCGACCTACGCATCGGCCTGGCCCCAGAGGGCGCAATCCCTACCGAATCACCCTAGCGGAGTCGTTGACTACGGGCTCTGCGCAGTGCGGCCGTCCGATTCCGGGCGGTGCCGGGAGAGGGACCGGGAAGGAGCAGGGAGGCGGTCCGGAGGCAGTCCGAAGGGAGTCCGGAGGGGCCGGGGGGAGTCGGAGGGGGCGTGGTGGGAGAGAGTGTGGAGGGGGGTGGAGGGTGCCCGGCGGGTTACACGTTTCTTCCGTAGTTCTACGGATGTGCGGGGCGGCCGGCGTCTGCGAGAGTCGTCGCGACCTCCATGCATGCGCATCCATCCGTGCAGATACGTATGCGTCGCCGATACGTATGCGTCCCCGTGTGCCGCCGTTCCACCTCCCGTTCCCGGAGTACCCCGCATGACCAGCCCCCCGTCCGACGCGCGTCCGTACGACCGGGGGCCCGGCGGCGGTGAGCCCGAGGACCCGCACGCCCTGCTCGACCGGGCCCGGCGGCTCTCCGCCGCCGGCGGGCACCCCTCGGCGGGCGGGGCCTGGGAGCGGGCCGCGACCGCCCTGCGGCGGGCGGGCGGGGCCATCACGCCCGCGGACCACGCCGACGCGCTGGACGCGACCGCCCTCGACTGCCGGGGCGGGGCGCGGCCCGCCGCCGAGACCCTCTTCTCGCGCGCCGCCGAACTGCACGAACGGTCCGGCCAGCTCGGCAAGGCGCTCATCTCCCGGGCCCGGGCGCTCCTCACCGGCCCGGAGCCGGGGGTGACGGTCTGCGCCGGACTCGCGGAACTCGGCGAGCGGGCCGCCGGCCTGCACGCGGCCGGCCGCGCCACCGTCGCCCAGACCGCGACGGTCCTCCTGCTGCGCTGCCGGGCCCGCGCCGACCTCCTCGACACGACGCCCGACCCGGCTGCCGAGGCCGCCGCCCTGGGCCGCGACCTCGCCGGGCTAGTCGCCTTCGCCCTGCCGCACCGCGCGGACCCCGCCGTCCTCGGCCCTCTCTCCGACTCCCGCGCGCTCCTCGGGCGGGTCACCGCGCCGGACGACCCGCCCGCGGCCCTCGCCCACCTTCGGGCGGCGGTCGCCGACCACGGCGCCTCGGGACGGCCCTGGCCGCCCACGGAGGCCGAGCTGCTGCTCGCCGGGGTGCTCCGGGCGACCGGGGCACGGACGGAGGCGGCCACCGTGCTCCGTACCGCCGTCGGCTCCGGCGAGGAGAACGTCCTGCTCCGGGCCGCCGACCGGGCCCGCCTCCGTCTCGCGCTCGCGCGGACGCTCGAAGGACCGGAGACGAGCGACGGACTCGACCCGCGGGGCGGGGACGGCGGGAAGGGCCGTGACGACAAGGACGGCGGGCCGGGCCACCCGGGCGACGAGGAGGCCGTGTCCCTCCTCACCGAGGCCGTCCGCCTGTCCGACCGCTCCGGCGAGGACCCCCGTCTCGGCGCCCTCGCCCGGCTGCGCCTCGGCTCCGCCCACGCGGCACGCGGCCGGTGGCAGGAGGCCGCCGCCGTCCTGGAGCAGGTCCTGGCCGGGCCCGCGCGGGACGGGGACGAGGCGGCTCGCGTACGGGCCAGGGCCTGGCTCGCCTTCTGCGCGCTGCGCCTGGGCGAGCCCGAACGGGCCGCCCGGCAGTACGCCCTCGCGGCGGCCGAGGCCCGGCTCCGGGCCGACAGCCGCCACGGCGCGGCCCTGAGCCACCGGGCCGCGCACGCCCTCGGTACGGCCGGGGCGCCGGAGAAGTCGGCCCGGGCCTACGAACGCGCCGCCGACCTGTGGCGTTCGGTCGGCGACCACGGCGCGGCCGCCCGCTCCCTGCGCGCGCGGGCCCGTCAGGTGCGGACGGCGTGGGGCGCCGCCCGGGCCGAGGTGATCCTGGAGGAGGCCCTCCGGGAGGCCCAGCGCGGGCTGCGCGGCGTTCCGGCGCCGGCGGAGCGCGAGCGGCTGCGCGCCGAACTCGTACTGATCCGTGAGGAGCTGACGGATCTCGTCACCCCCGGCGCGGACGACGACACCGGCCCCGGGCTGTGGCTGCCGCCGGATCCGTACGAAGTGTCAGGGCGCTACCAGGTGAACGTGTACGGAGATGTGGGCGGGGCCGGCCCACCGGCCGCCACCGCCCCGGGGACCCGAGTACAGGGGTGCGTGTGAGCAGAGTGATCGACGGCCGCTTCGAGCTGGTGGAGCGACTGGGCGGCGGCGGGATGGGAACGGTCTGGCGCGCCCGCGACCTGGCCCTCCACCGTGACGTGGCCCTCAAGGAGGTGCGCCCGCCGGATCCCGCGATGGCCGAGCACGACGCCGAGGGCGCCCGGACGCTGCGGGCGCGGGTGCTCCGCGAGGCCCGGGCGCTGGCCCGCATCGACCATCCCGGCGTGGTGACGATCCACCACATCGTCGACGCGGGCGAGGGCACGTACCCCTGGCTCGTGATGGAGCTGGTCACCGGCGGTTCGCTCCAGGACCGCCTCGACCGGGGCCCTATGACGCCCACCGAGGCCGCCGTCCTCGGGCGCCGCCTGCTCGACGCCCTGTCGGCCGCCCACGAGCGGGACATCGAGCACCGTGACGTGAAGCCCGCCAACGTCCTGCTGCGTCCGGACGGGCGGCCGGTCCTCACCGACTTCGGCATCGCCGCGATCCGCGAGTCCACGGTCCTCACGGCCTCGGGTTCGATCATCGGCTCGCCCGACTACATGGCGCCGGAGCGGATCCGCGGCCGTTCGAGCGGCCCCGCCGCCGACCTGTGGTCCCTGGGCATGCTGCTGTACGTGGCGGTGGAGGGCCACCACCCGCTCCGCCGGGAGAACACCCTGGCGACGCTGGCCGCCGTGCTCTCCGACGACGTGCCACCGCCCCGGCGGGCAGGCGGGCTCACCGATGTCCTGACCCGGCTGCTGGTACGCGATCCGTCCGCCCGCCCGGACACGGAGGAACTCGACCGCGCCCTGGCTGCCGCCGCGACCGGCTCGGAACCGGCGGACGCCAAGCCGACGGCACAGGACGGGGCCGGGGCCGTCGAGGAGCAGAGCCGCGGCGAGGAGCAGGCTGTCGGTGAGGGGGATGCCGGTGGCGAGACGGCCGGTGACGGAACGGCCGGTGACGGGCCGGCCGGTGACGGATCGGCCGGTGACGGGTCGGTGACCTCGTTCCGGCTCGCGCCTCCCTCGTCTCCGTCAGCGTCGTCGACTCCCCCGTCTCCCCCGCCTCCCTCTCCTGCCTCGTCCGCGCATCCCGAGACAGCGCCTTCCGTACCGGGACGGGCACCCGTACCCGTTCCCGCGCGGCGGGGGCGCGTCGCCCGGTTCCTCGGCAGCGCCGCCGTCGTGGTGCTCGCCGTCGGGATCCCCGTCGGCGCCATGGCCTGGGACTGGCGGCCCGGCGAGGCCGGCGACGGTGCGAGCTCAGCGCCGCCCTCCCAGCAGGGCCCGGCCGCCCAGCGCCCCGACGCCTCGACGGCGCCGGTGAAGACCTCGGCCCCGGCTCCGAAGGAGCTCGATCTGCTCACCCCGGCCGGGATCAAGGCGGCCGTCGCCGCGGTCCACGCCGCCACGGACGGGGCGAAGGTCACCAGTTTCGTCGTGTACCCGGACTACGCGGTGGCCCAGTCCATGGTCAAGGGCAGTACGAAGCGCTACGACCGGTACATCTACCGGGGCGAGGACGTGGCCGTCCGTCAGGGCCCCGGCGGCACCGCCTTCCCCGGCGCGATCCCGACCGACCTGGACGCCTACGACTGGGACGCCCTGCCCGCGCTCCTGAAGCGCGCCGACAAGGAGCTGGGCATCGACCGGCCCACCAGCCGGTACCTCGTCGTCACCCCGGGCTCGACGATGCTCGGGAGCGGCCCGGGCCTGAGCATCTACCTGTCCGACACCTACGGCGCGGCCTACATCAACGCCGACACGAAGGGCCGGGTGACGTCCACTCATCCGCGCGAGGACTGAACTCCGCCCACCCCGGTCCTGACGACCAGGGAGGCGAGGCCCGCCCGGGTCTCCACACCCGTCTTGCGGTAGACCCGGGCGACATGGCTCTCGACGGTGCGGGGGCTCAGGCAGAGCCGGTCGGCCACCGCCTGGTTGGTGAGCCCTTCGGCGACGAGGACCGATATCTCGCGCTCGCGCGGGGTGAGGACGGAGAGGCGTCCGCCGGGGGCGCCGGCGTCCGGTGGGGCCGGTCGCGTCCGGTCGGCCAGATCGACGAGCATGCGGGCGCCGCCGTCGGCCGCCAGGCGGCGGCCCCTGCGCCACAGGGCGGCGGCCCGTGGCCCGTCGCCCGCGGCCTGTACGTGCGGGGCGGCGAGGAGCAGGCTGTGGGCCTCGCGCAGCCCGGCCCCGGAGCGGGCGCTCTCCCGTGCGGCCTCGGTGAAGGCCTCGGCGGCGGCCGCCGCATCGCCGCGGTGGGCCAGCACCCGCCCCCACGCGCGCTGGGCGGCACCGCGCTGCACGGGCAGCCCGAGCCGCTGCGCCTCCGTCAGGGCGCGCCGGGCCACGCGCTCGGCCTCGGCGGGGTCGCCGGCCACGAGGGCCGCCGCGGCGAGGAGTTCGAGATAGCCGGGGCGCAGGGACGGCTGGAGCCGGGACAGGTCCCGGTCGCCGCCCGCGCGCAGGAGCGCCCCCCGGACCCGGTGCGGGTCCTGGCCGACCGGGACGTTGTGGGCGAGCATGCAGCGGGCCTGCGTGGCCCACCAGCTCTGGGCGGTGCCCACGGTGGCCGCGGCCTCCTCCGCGGCGGCCAGTGCCTCGGGGTCGCCGAGCGGCCGGGCGTGGAGGAGGACGGTGGCGCGCATCGCCCGGCTGAAGCCGAGGAGCTCGGCGCCGCCCAGGGGGTGGGCGACGGTGAGGGACTCCTCCGCCAGGTCGAGCGCGGCGCCGACCCTGCCCGTGAGGAAGTGGACGTACGCCGAGCAGAGGAGGAGCTGCGAGAGCGCGAAGGGCCGCCCGGCGCGGCGGACGACCGCGATGCCCCGCGTGGTGTGACGCTCGGCCGTCCCGTACTCCTCCAGGAAGGCCTCGGTCCAGCTCAGGCGCACCAGCGACTCGACGTGGTCGGCCAGTTCGCCGTCCGTGAGGGCGTCGGTGAGGGCCGCGGCCTCCGTCGCGCGGGCGCGGGCCTTGGTGGTCCCGCCCTCGTAGGCCTCGCCGAGGGCCGAGAGCGTCAGGACCTCCGCGGTCTGCGCCTCGTCGTGGCGGAGCCGCGCCTCGCCGAGGGTCCGGTCGACCTCCTCGCGGACCTCGGGGTAGCGGGTGGCGAAGAGGGCGCGGGCGCCCCACTCGACGACGAGCCCGGTCCGCAGGCCCGCCCGGGGGTCGGGGTTGCGCTCCAGCTCGCGGCGGAGCAGGGCGTCCGCTTCGGGGTAGCGGCCCAGGTGGCGCTCCATGAACGCGCACAGGAGGACGGCGGAGGTCCGGATCCCCGCCGTGTCCTGGGGGTGGCCGCCGGGGGTGTCGCACGGGCCGCGGCCGGAGCCCGGGCGGCACGTGTCGATGAGTCGGTGGAGGAGGTCCCGGCTCTCGGCGACGCGGCCGGCCGAGCCGAGTGCCTGGGCTCGGCGGAGCGTCAGTTCGAGCCGGTGGGCGAGGTGCTCGGCCGTGTCGGGGAGGTGGTCGAGGGCCGCCGCGAGCCAGTGGGCGGCGCGCGCGGGGTCGACGGTCCCGGTCCGCTCGGCGGCTTCGACGAGTACGGCCGCGGTCGCGGCATCCGGACCGGTCGCCGCGCCCACGAGGTGCGGGGCCCGCGCGCTCGCGGGTGCGCCGGACCGGGCCAGCGCGGCCTCCGCCCGGCGGTGCAGTTCGCGGCGGCGCCACGGGTCGAGCGCGCCCCGGACCAGTTCCGGGAGGGCCGGATGGCGCAGGCCGAGGGTACGGCCTGCCTCGTCGGTCCGGACGAGGTCGCGGCGGGCCAGCGCGCGCAGGGCGGCGTCGATCGTCTCCTGACCGCCCCGGCCCTGCTCCCTGTCCGCCCCGTACTCCGTGGCTCCCTCGCCTCGACCGGGCGCCGCCACGGCCGCGACCAGTTCGGAGGTGGCCCTCCCGTCGAGCACGGCGATCGCCTCGACGATCGCCCGCTCCACCCCGCAGAGCGGTGTCAGTTCGTCGAGGAGGACGGCCACCGGGCCGGTGCCGGGCGCGCGGCCGTGCGGTGTACGGGTGTGGGCGAGCGCGCGGAAGTAGAGCGGGTTGCCGCCGCTGGCCGCGTACAGCTCGCTCACCGTGTCCGGCGGCGCCCCGGGGGCGAGGGCCTCGGCGCAGTCCTCCGCCGCCAGCGGTCCGAGGTCCAGCCGGGCGAGCGCGCCGGAGTCGGCGGCCCGGGCGAGGGAGGAGGCGAGGGCGGGCGGCGTCTGGCGCTCCCGTCGGGCCACGACGACCAGGACGGGGGCGCGCAGGGGGTGCCGGAGGAGGTGGTCGACGAGGGCGACGGTGGCCGGGTCGGCACGGTGGAGGTCGTCGAGGAGGAGCACGAGCCCGGGCGCGGGCACCCGGCCGAGCGCGGCGCCGATCCGCCGCACGCGCTCGTCCTCCACGTCCCGCACCTCACACACGTCACGCGGGCCCGACGAGTCATGCCCGTCCCGCACCTCACGCCCGTCACGCGGGCCCGACGAGTCATGCCCGTTGCGCCCGTCACGCACGCCCGACGCGTCACGCCCGTCGTGCTCGACGAGCCGGGCGAGTTCGGCCAGGGCCGGCGTGGTGGCGCGCTCCCGGTGGTCGAGGTCGGCGAACGCGTCCAGGACGGCCTGGAAGGGAGTGCCGGCGCGCCCTTCGGCGGTCCCGGCCCTGCCCCGCAGGACGGTCGCCCCGCGGCCCCTGGCCCGTATCCCGAACTCCGTCAGGAGACGGGTCTTGCCGATGCCGGGCTCGCCCGTGACGTCCACGGCCACCGGGCCCGCACCCTCCGTGCGGCAGCCCAGCAGCCCGTCCAGCCGGTCCAGTTCCCGGGCTCGCCCGACGAGGGGCGCGCGGTCGGCGCACCCCTGGTCCGCGATGGTGTCCACGTACAGTCCCCCTCGTGCGGTCGCACGTCGGTCGCGCAGTCGTGCGGTCGTGCTCTTTTCCCCGCTCTCAGTTGTACGCCACGCCACCGACAGGGCCGACGCCCGGAGGCCGCGCCGGGAGCCGTCAGCCGAGGGTGAGAGCCTTGAAGGCGCGGGTCTGCTCGGTCACGGCCCGTTCCGTGGGCAGCCGTTCGATCGACGAGGCCCCGAAGAAGCCGACGACCCCGGTGGTGTGCTCCAGGACGTAACGCGCGTCCTCCGGCTCCGCGATGGGCCCGCCGTGGCAGAGGACCAGGATGTCGGGGTTCACGCGCTTGGCGGCGTCGTGCATCTCCTGGACCGCTGCCGCCGCCTGGTCGAGCGTCAGGGCCGTGCCCGCGCCGATGGCGCCCTTGGTGGTGAGCCCGACGTGGGGCACGAGGACGTCGGCGCCCGCCGCGGCCATGTCGGCGGCCTGCTCCGGATCGAAGACGTACGGGGCGGTCAGCAGGTCCCGCTCGTGGGCGGCCCTGACCATGTCGACCTCCAGGCCGTACCCCATGCCGGTCTCCTCCAGGTTGACGCGGAAGGTGCCGTCGTACAGGCCGACCGTGGGGAAGTTCTGCACGCCCGCGAAGCCCATGGCCTTCAGCTCGTCCAGGAAGAGGTCCATGCGGCGGAACGGGTCGGTGCCGCAGACCCCGGCGAGGACCGGGGTGTCGCGGACCACGGGCAGCACCTCGCGGGCCATGTCCTGGACGATCGCGTTGGCGTCCCCGTACGGCAGGAGGCCCGCGAGGGAGCCGCGGCCCGCCATCCGGTAGCGGCCCGAGTTGTAGATGATCAGCAGGTCGACCCCGCCTGCCTCGGCGCACTTGGCGGAGAGTCCGGTGCCCGCCCCGGCGCCGACGATCGGCCGGCCCGCGGCGACCTGGGCGCGCAGCCGGGTGAGGACGTCCTGACGGCTGACGGTGGATCCGGTGTTCACTGTGGATGTCTCCTCGGAGTGTGGGGTGGCCCGGTCATCAGGTCGCCGGTCATCAGGTCGCCGGTCATCGGGTCGCGGGTCGTCACGTCGATTCATCACGTCGTTCGGCGACCCGGTGGGCAGGTCGTTCAGTAGCCCGGTCCGCGGGTGTTCTCGGCGATCAGCTGGTGGAGGCGGTCGGCCATGGCGACCGCGAAGGAGGCGTCGTTGATGTGCGCGTCGAGTTCGTGGACGCGGACCTCGCCGCCGCGGACGGCCGCGCGCAGGGCGTCCAGACCGGCCCGGTCGGCCTCGGGGTCGTCGAAGGGGCCGTCGGCGGTGTCCACGGCGGAGATGCCGCGCAGCGGCCAGAAGACCTCGGCGGGGCCGCGCGCCGTGCGGAGCTTGCGGCCCATTCCGGTGCCGAGCTCGGCCATCTCGGCGGCGGTGGTGCGCATGAGGGTCACCGTCGCGTTGTGGACGAGCAGTCGGCGCTCGGTGAACCGTTCCGGCACGGTCGCGGCCGGGCCGAAGTTGACCATGTCGAGGGCTCCGGGGGCGACGACCTGCGGGATGCCCATGACCCCGGCGGCGGTGAGCCGCGTGGGGCCCGCGCTGAGCACGCCGCCGACCAGCTCGTCGGCGAGCTCCGTGGTCGTCAGGTCGAGCACGCCGTCGAGCATGCCGTCCCTGGCGAGCTTCTCGACGGCCCGGCCGCCCGCGCCGGTGGCGTGGAAGACGAGGACCTCGTAGCCCAGTTCGGCGAGCCGGGCGCGGGCCGCGTCGACGGCCGGGGTCGTCACGCCGAACATGGTGGCCGCGACGACCGGGCGCCCCCGGCCTGCGGGTTCGTCGTGGTTGCGCTCGTACCGGCGGGCCATGCCGGCGGCGGCCGCCGCGGCGTTGCCGAGGACCTGGCAGGAGACGGCGTTGAGGCCGGAGATGTCGACGACGCTGTACATCATGGTGAGGTCGCTGCTGTCGACGTACGGGGAGACGTCCCCGCCGACCATGGTGCTGACGAGCATCTTGGGCACGCCGATGGGCAGGGCCCGCATCGCCTGGGCGGCGATCGCGGAGCCGCCGCTGCCGGCCGCGGCGAGCACGGCGTGCAGCTTCCCCTTGCGGTAGAGGTCGAGGACGACGCGGGTCAGGCCGTGCGCCATCGCGGAGACGGCGGCGCCCCGGTCGCCCGCCGCCCGCAGCCTGGCCAGGTCGTGACCGGCGGCGCGCGCGACGACGTCGGCGGAGACGTCGGGCACGGGCGCGTGCGCGGGCGGCGGCAGGACACCGGTGTCGACGAGGAGGACGTCGCTGCCGTACTCCCTGAGCCGCTCCCGCAGCCAGGCGTACTCCTCCCCCTTCGTGTCCAGCGTCCCGACCAGCACGACGGTCGCCATGCCCCCACCCTTCTCCCGGTCCCGCGTCCGGTACCGCGGTCCGGTCCCGTTCTCGTCGATCCTCCGTCGCGCCACCTGCGGCGACAACGACCAGTCCGGCCGGATTGGCCTGCGCCGTGGCGCACTATGGGTGCCATGGCCAGGATTGCTTCGACCCGTTTGTCCCGACTCCTCACCGGCTGGTCCTCGGAGGGCGCGGGACCGCTGCCACGCCGACTGGCGGACGCGCTGCGGGAGCTGGCCGAGCGCGGCGACGTACCGGCGGGGACCGTGCTGCCCTCGCAGCGCGAACTGGCGCTGGTCCTGGCCGTCAGCCGGTCCACGGTCACCTCCGCGTACGGCCTCCTGGAGGCCGAGGGGTGGCTGGAGAGCGTGCGCGGCAGCGGCTCGCGGCTGCGGGCCTCGGGGGCGCTCGACCGGTACGTCGCCGAGGGGCGGCTGGTGAGCTTCGACGCCCGTACGGGGACGGGGACGGCGGGCATCGCGGACCTGTCGAGCGGGGCGCTCCCGGGGCTCGGCGCGGTCGGCGAGGCGGTGGGGGCGCTGACCTCCGGCGACCTCGGCGGGCTGCTCGTGGCCGACGGCTACCACCCGTACGGCATCCCGGCGTTGCGGGAGGGCATCGCCGCGTACTACCGGGCGGCCGGCGTGCCGACGGAGGCCGGGCAGATCCTGGTGACCGCGGGGTCGCAGCAGGCGGTGTGGCTCGTGGCGCAGGCTTTGGTGGAGCCGGGCGACACGGTCGTCGTGGAGGACCCCACGTACCGGGGCGCCTTGGAGGCGCTGCGGGCGCGGGGCGCCCGGCTGGTACCGGTCGGCACGGACGGGGACGGCGGAGGGGACGGCTCGGGCGCGGCGGCCGTGCGACGGCTGAGCGCCCATGGCCGGCCCCGGCTGGTGTACCTCCAGCCGACCGTGCACAACCCGACGGGGCGGACGCTGGACGGCGCGGCGCGCCGGGAGTGGCGGCGGGTCCTGGGGGACCTGGAGCTGTTCACGGTCGAGGACACGGCCTGCGCCGAACTCTCCCTCGGGGTGGGGGAGAAGGCCGCGAGCGGAGGGCCGGGAGACGACGGGGGCGCTCCGGAACCGCTGGTCGCCGGGCTGCCCATGGCGTCGACGGTGACCGTGGGCACGCTCTCGAAGCTGTTCTGGGGCGGCCTGCGGGTGGGCTGGGTCCGCTCCTCCCCCCAGGTGGTGGCCCGGCTCGCGAAGATCAAGACCTCGGTCGACCTGTCCTGCTCGGTCATGGACCAGCTGGTGGCCGTCCGCCTGCTCGACCGGCTGCCCGAGGCGCGGGCCCGGCGCAGGGCCGAGCTGCGGGCCCAACGGGACACGGCCGAGGCGCTGCTGCGCTCCGGGGCGCCGCACTGGGAGTGGACCCGGCCGGCGGGCGGCGCCGCCCTCTGGGTGCGCGTCCCGGGTGCCGACACCGAGACCCTCGCCCAACTGGCGCGGCGCCGCGGCGTCTCCGTCGTCCCGGGCTCGGCGTTCTCCCCGGTGGACGGCTTCCGGGACCGGCTCCGACTGCCGTACGCGCACGGGACCGCGGCCCTGGAGGCGGCCCTTCCCACGCTCCTGGAGTGCGCGGAGCGTGCGGCGGCCGGGTGACGCCTGTCCAGAACTGGCCACGCGCCTCTTCCCGGGAGGGCCACCCCCACCTTCCGGTTCCCGTTCGTCGAGGCGTACTTCTGTCAACTCGGGGAGGACGAACCCGCGTCGAAGGGTCCTGATCAGGCCAGGGAGCGGAGGCCCGCCACGGGCGGGCCACGGCTCCGGAGCGGTGCGGGCGGCCGAATTCCACCGCTCGTCACTCAAACGGACCAGATGATGCACAGGTAGTAATACCCCCAGGTCGCAGTGATCCCCGCGCCCCCGTACACGCCCTGTTGAAGGTGATCTTCCGCAAGCACGCTGAACACCGGGAAAGGTGAGCGAGGAGCGGGGGGTGGCCCGGTTGGACACAGGCAGGGACGGAGACGCCGGCGGGGACGGTGCCAAGGGCTCGGCCGGCGACGTGGACGTGTGCGTGGTCGGGGCGGGGCCGGTCGGCCTCACCCTCGCCATCGGCCTGCGCCGGCTCGGGCTCCGCGTCCGGATCGTCGACAAGGCGCCCGCGACCAAGCGCGAGGCCCGGGCCCTGGTGCTGTGGGCGCGGGCCCGGGAGGCGCTCGACTCCCTGGGGGTCGGCGAGACGCTCCGGCGTCACGGGGTGGAGCTGGAGGTGGTGACCATCCACGCCCGCGACCGGGCCCTCGGCGAACTCACCACCGGCTGGGCGCGGTCGGCCCACGCCCGGCCCCTCAACATCGAACAGCACGACATCGAGCGCCTCCTCTCCGAGGAACTGGCCCGGCTCGGCACCCGGGTCGAGTGGAACACGGAGCTGACGGACGTCAAGGTGCACGACGACCGGGCCGAGTTCACCCTGCGGCACGAGGACGGCACGGTGGAGTCCGCGGTCGCTCCGTGGATCGTCGGCTGCGAGGGCACCGCCAGCGTCGTCAGGGACCGGCTGGGCATCCCCTTCGAGGGGCGCCGCCGCACGGGCCTCCAGGTCGTCCAGGGCAACGCCCAACCGACCTGGCAGCTGGGCGAGGAGCCGGGCCGGGGCCACATCTTCCTGGCCCCGCACCGCTCCCTGCTCGTCTTCCCGCTGCCCGGCGGGGGCTTCCGTTTCTTCTGCTTCCGCGACGACCCCGATCCCACCCTCACCACCGCACCCACCATCGGCGAGCTCCGGGACCTGGTCGCGGAGACCGCCGGGATGCCCGGACTGCGCCTGGAGGCCACCGAGCACCTCTGGCTCAACCGCGCCCGCTTCAGCGACCGGGTCGCCGCCCGGCTCCGCTCGGGGCGCGGGCTGCTCGCCGGGGACGCGGCGCACGCCTGGGCGCCGGTCGGCGGCCACGGAATGAACGTCGGCGTCCTCGGCGCCCACAACCTCGCCTGGAAGCTGGCCGCCGTGCACCACGGGCAGGCCGGCGAGGAGCTCCTCGACACGTACAGCGACGAGCAGCGGCTGCTCGCGGTGCGGTACATCCGCGAGATGCGGTTCAACTTCATGGAGCTGCCTCTCCCGCCGCTCGGCTACCGGGTGTTCACGGCGACCGTGCCCGCGGCCCTCGCCCGGCGCGGCATCCAGCGCCGGCTGGACCTGCGGCTGAGCGACCTGAGCCGGAACCACCGGGACGGCGCGCTGTCCCGGCACCGGCCCGGCCGCCACGGTCGCCCCGGCGGTCCGCGCGCGGGAGACCGGATGCCGGACGTCGCCCTCGCCACCGGCTCCGCCGAGTGCGGCACCGGGACCGCCGTCCAGTCCGTCGCGAGCGTCGCGGCAGTCCGGCTGCACACGCTGCTCGGGTACGAGCGGTGGACGCTCGTCCTGCACGCCGAACGGGCCGACGCCGGCGTGCTCGACGCCCTGCGGGAGACCTGCGACGGGTTCCCGGCCCCGGTCCGCGTCCTCCCGGTGACGCCCTGGGACGGCGCCGAGGCCCGGCGGCTCGGTCACCCCGACGACCTGCGGCTCGTCCGGCCCGACGGATACGTCGGCCTGGTCGCTCCGCTGGACCGTCCCGCTCTGCTCCGCTCCTACCTCGTGGCGCTCGCCGCCGAGGCCCGGATGCCCGTCCGGCGGTCCGAGGAGCACCACCCGCACCGCACGCACTGATTCGTTGATTCGCTGATTCGCTGATTCGCTGATTCGAGGGGGAGTCGGACCGTCATGCAGACCTCAACCGTCACGCAGACCGTGACGCAGCCCGCCGCCGTCACGCGGCCCGGTCACGTACAGCAGCTCCTGCCCCGCGCCCGCCGCCGCACCCGCGCCAACAGCACGGTCAGTGTCGTGGGCGCGGGGATGGCGGGTCTGGTCGCCGCGTACGAGCTGGAGCGGCTCGGGTTCCGCGTCGAGGTCATCGAGGGCAGCCGCAGGCTGGGGGGCCGCGTCCACACCCACCGGTTCGGCGCGTCCGAGGGCGCCCCTTTCGTGGAGCTCGGCGCGATGCGCATCCCGACCGCGCACCACCGCACGATGCGGTACGTCGAGCACCTCGGCCTCGCCGACCAGGTCCGCCCGTTCACCACCCTGCTGTCCGAGGAGAACGCCTACCTGGCGACCAGCACCGGCCACGTCCGGCTGCGGGACGCGCCCCGCGCGCTGATCGCCGACGTCCGCGCCTCGCTGCCCGGCGCCGACTACCGCGAGGAGACCGTGGTGTTCGGCGCGTGGCTCGCGGCCGTGGTCGACGCGGTCGCCCCGCCGGGGCTGCGGGCGGGGCTCCGCGCCGACCTCGCCCGCAACCTCCTCGACCTCGTCGAGGACGTCGACTTGTCCCCGCACCTCCTCGGCCACGCCAAGGACCGGATCGACGTGCACGGTCTCTTCGCCGCGCACCCGGGGATCCGGGCCGGCTGCGGGACGCGCCTGAACGGTTTCCTCGACGACATCCTCACTGAGACCAGTCCCGAACTGGTGCGGCTCGCCTGCGGCATGGACCAGCTCGTGCAGCGGCTCGCCGCGCGCGTGCGCGGTCCCATCTGGCTCGGGCAGCGGGTGTCGGGCTTCGAGGTGGCCGCCGACCACGTCCTCGTACGGATCGGGGGCGGGCCGGGCGCGGCCGTGCGGCGCTGCGACTACGTGCTGTGCACCGTGCCGTTCTCCGTCCTGCGGGGGCTCACCCTGACCGGTTTCGACGAGGACAAGCTCGCGGTCGTGCGGGAGGTGGACTACTGCCCGGCGACCAAGGTGGCGGTGCACTGCCGCGAGCCGTTCTGGGAGCGCGAGGGGATCCGGGGCGGCGCCTCCTTCAGCGGGGGCCGCATCCGGCAGACGTACTATCCGCCGGCGGCGGCCGACGGGGCCGGGACCGGCGGGTCCACCGATCCGGCCCAGGGCGCGGCCCTGCTCGCCAGTTACACGATCGGCGAGGACGCCGACCACCTCGGCCGGATGCCTCCCCCGCTGCGGCACCGGACGGTCGTCGAGGAGCTGGGCCGGATGCATCCGCAGCTGCTGCGGCGCGGGATGGTGCGGGGCGTCGCCAGCCTCGCGTGGGGCGAGCATCCGTGGACGGAGGGCGGCTGCACCATCCGGTGGGGCCAGGACGCCGCCGCGTGCGAGGAGCAGCGGCGGCGGGCCGTGCGGCCGCAGCGCCGGATGTTCTTCGCCGGGGAGCACTGCGCGACCGAGCCCGCGTGGATCGAGGGGGCGGTCGAGTCGGCCCTGGAGGCCGTGGACCTCATCGCCCGGCACGCGCCGGGCCGGGGCGTGGCCCCGCGGGCCGGACTGGAGGCGGCATGAGCGTGTTCGACCTGCCCCGTCTGCACTTCGGCGGTACGGCCGTGACGCGGCTGCCCACGGGGCCGAACGGCGGCCTGGTGGACCTCGCGCGCAACACGGCCCTGCGGGGTGCGGGCGGTGGTTCCGAACGTCCGTCGGCCGTGGGCCCGTTCGGGGAGGACGGGCCCGCCGAGGCCTTCCACGAGCACCTGGCGGAGCACGGCGCGCGCGGCGGGCACTTCTCCGGGAACGGCCATCTCGTCCTGGACGCCCGGGTGACCGGGGTGGAGCGGGCGGACGGCGCCGTCGAGACGGCCGATCCGGTCGTCGGGCGGGCCGTGGACCTGTGGGGGCACTACAACCCGTATCTCGGCACGACGGTGAACCGGGCCCGGGTCTTCGACGTCGATCCCGCCTCCGCGTGGACGACGACCCTGATGGGCGGCCGGTTCGCCTTCGGGCGCGAGGGTCGCTCGCACGACGCGGGCTATCTGTGCGTCGGGGACGTGGGCGGTTTCATGCCGCCCCGTTGGCACGGTTTCACGCCGGTGCGCCGCACGCTGCACCAGTTCGCGATCGGTGCCGGTGAGGGGCTCGACTGGCCGGCCGGGGCGGCGGACTCCCCCGCCGTCCGCGCCCTGCGGGCGGCCGTGGAGGAGTGCGAGGGCGGCGGGATCGTCGTCCAGTTCGTACTGGAGCGGCCGGCCGCGCCCCCGGAGGGCGTACGGGAGCCGGTGGACGCGCCCGGGGTGTGGCGGCTGCGGGGCACCGTCGCGCCGTGGCGGCCGGACGAGCCGCGCACGCATCCGGCGGGGCGGTTGCTCGTCCCGCACGGGAGGGAATCCCACGCCGACGGGACGCCGGGGCCGTGCACCGTGAGGGTCTCCCCGGACTCGGTGGCGTTCAACTGGCCCTTCGCGCACCGCCTCGACGCCACCGGTGCGGCGGTACGGGACGGGGGACCCGCCCTGGAGCTGCGGACCGCCCGCTCGGACCTGCCGGTCGCCGTGCTGCCGGCCGGAGCGGCGGAGGGAGGCGCGGTGGTGACCGTGCCGGCCGGGTCGGCGGAGGGGGTCCGGCGTGCCGCGGAGGAAGGGCTGGTGCTGGTGCGCCCGGCGGCGGACGGCGGGGACGGGCGCGCGGTGTTGCTGCGGGAGCGCGAGGCCGTCGTCCTCACCGACGAGGCCTGCCTGATCCTGGAGCATCCGGACCCCGAGCGCGGTGAGGAGCACGCGGTCGAGGTGCCCGTGCGGACCTTCCTGCGGGGTGTTCCGGCCGCGCTCGACGGGGTCGTCGTCCGGCAGTTCGCCAACCCCCGGGCCCTCCCCTTGGATCCGGTGGCCTCGGATGCGGCGGCCCGCTGCGGGGACGTCGAGATCGTCCGGCTGCGGGCCGGCAGGACGGCCGGGGAGAAGCCGCTCGCCGAGGAAGGGCCCGGCGGGGCGGGATCGTCCTGGTGCGGACTGGCCACGGACGCGCACGGGCGCGGCTGGTTCACCGTCTCCGGGGCGCGGGCCGGCACGGCACGGCTGCTGCTCGCGGCGGGTCCCGAGGAGCTGCCGCCCCACGATCCGGCCGCCCCGGGCTCCGCTGAGGCCTGCTACGACCACGACGACGCACTCGGCTTCTGGCCCTGGGCGGGCTCCGCCGCCGTCCGCGTCCTGCCCGACGACTGGCAGCTGGACGCGGTGCTCCAGCAGGACGTCACCTTCGAGCTGCTGCACCGCGAGGTGTTCGCGTACTACGAGCAGCTGTTCCCGTTCATGCGCGACGAGGTGTTCAGCCTGGCGGACCGCTGCAAGGTGGAGACGTACGCGAAGCTCATCTGGCAGATGTGCGATCCGGCGAACAAGGACCGGACGTACTACATGCCGCCGACCCGTGACCTGTCCCTGCCCAAGGCGCGGCTGCTCCTGAAGTACCTGCGCGCGCAGAGCGCGGCGGCGGCCGTACCCCCGGCCGCCGTGCCCTCACCGGTCCGCTCGTATCCGCAGATCACCACACGGGCCCAGCTGCGGTCGGCGCTCTGGCAGGCCGTCACGGTCGAGCTCGCCACCTCGCTCCAGTACCTGTACGCGGGGTACTCGGTGCCGACGCACGGCACCGGTTTCGAGTACGTCCGCAGCGGGGTGTGGACTCCGCGCCAGCTGCGGCTGGCCTGCGGGGACGGCGGGGAGACCCTGGCCAAGGGCGTCAGAGACAGCCTCTTCGACGTGGCCCGGGAGGAGATGATGCACTTCCTGGTCGTCAACAACATCCTGATGGCGATGGGCGAGCCGTTCCACGCCCCGGAGATCGACTTCGGCACCCCGGGCAGGCTGCCGCTGCCGCTGGACTTCGCGCTCGAACCGCTGCACCTGGGCAGCCTCCAGCGGTTCATCGCCATCGAGCGGCCCGAGCGGCTCGCGGGCGGCACCGGGCGCACGGACGGGCCGGGCCCGTTCGGCTCGCCGAGCGAGCTGTACGCGGGCATCCGGGAGGGCCTGATCCGGGTCCCCGACCTCTTCCCGGTCGACCGCGGGCGCGGCGGGGGCGAGCACCACCTCTTCATCGGCGGGGCGGTCAACGCCGTGCATCCGGACTACCAGTTGGAGGTGGACGACCTGTCGAGCGCGCTCTTCGCCGTCGACTTCGTGACGGAGCAGGGCGAGGGCGGCGTCCTCGACACGGAGAAGGCCGGCTCCGAGTCGCACCACGAGACGTTCGTCCGCCTCGCCGAGCTGCTCATGACAGAGCGCGCCGACGGGCCGCACGGGGAGGGGGCGCCGTGGCACCCGGCGTACCCGAGCCTGCGCAATCCGACGCTCGCCCCCGGGCACCCCGGGCGGGCGGCGGTCAGCGATCCGCACGCCCGGCAGGTGATGCGGCTCTTCAACCGCTGCTACTTCATGATGCTCCAGCTGATCGTGCAGCACTTCGGGGAGAGCCCGGACGCGAGCCTGCGCCGCTCGAAGCTGATGAACGCCGCCATCGACGTGATGACGGGGATGATGCGCCCGCTCGCCGAGCAGGTGATGCCGCTGGAGTCGGGGTGGCGGGGGCGGACGGCGGGGCCGTCCTTCGAGCTGGAGGAGCCGCCCGCGTACATCGCGCGCCCCGACGTGGCCCGGCGCGGGTTCGCGATGCGCTTCCGGCATCTCGCGGCCATGGCCCGGGAGTGCGAGGGGGTGCCGGAGCGCGTGCCGGAGCTGATGACCTGGTACGCGGAGCGCTTCGCACACGAGGGGAGGAGCTGAGACCGTGTCGGACAACGGCAGGACCCGTCGGAGGACCGAGGAGACCGAGGTGCTGATCGTGGGCGGCGGGCCCGTGGGGCTCGCGCTCGCCCTCGATCTCACCCACCGGGGCGTGGACTTCGTCCTGGTGGAGGCCGGGGACGGCCGGGTCGCGCACCCGAAGGTCTCCACCGTCGGCCCGCGCGCCATGGAGGCGTTCCGGCGCTGGGGCGTCGCCGACGCGATCCGCGGCGCGGGCTGGCCGGCGGACCACACCCTGGACGTCGCGTGGGTGACGGCCGTCGGCGCCTACGAGCTGCACCGGCTGCGGCTCGGCACGGCCGGTGACCGGCCCCCGCCCGCGTACACGCCGGAGCCCGAGGCGATCTGCCCGCAGCACTGGCTGGCGCCCCTGCTCACCGAGCGCCTGGGAGTCCGGCCGTTGGGACCGGTCCGGCTCGGCACCCGCCTGGTCGAGCTCGACCGGAAGCCGGACCGGGTCGGCGCGGCGCTCGTGGACGGGGAGGGGGTACGGACGACGGTGCACGCCCGGTACGTGGTGGGCTGCGACGGGGCCTCCTCTCCCGTGCGCAAGGCCTGCGGGATCGACGCGCCCGAGCGGCACCGGACCCGCACCCTGCGCAACATCCTCTTCCGGTGCCCCGGGCTCGGCGCCCTGCTCGGGCCGCGCGCGGCGCTGGTCCATTTCGTCACGGAGCCCGGCGGGCTGCGCTATCCGCTGCGGGCGATGGACGGCCGGGAGCTGTACCGGCTGACGTGTCCGGCCGGGCCCGCCGACGCCGAGCGGGTGGTACGGCGGGCGCTTGTGCTCGACGTGCCGGTCGAGGTGCTGTCGGACACCACCTGGCACCTGACCCACCGGGTGGCCTCGCGGTACCGCGACGGCCGGGTCTTCCTCGCCGGGGACGCGGCGCACACGCTGTCGCCCTCGGGCGGGTTCGGTCTCGCGACGGGCGTGGGCGACGCGGCCGACCTGGGATGGAAGCTGGCGGCGGAGCTTGCGGGCTGGGCGGGGGCCGGGCTGCTCGACACGTACGAGAGCGAACGGCGGCCCGTCGCCGTCAACAGCCTGGAGGAGAGCCACCGCAACCTCCGGCGGACCGTCGACCGCCGGCTCTCCGCCGCGCTGCGCGACGACACGGAGGAGGGGGAACGGGCCCGCGCCGCACTGGGCCGGGAGATCGCGGACTCCGATCCGCTCAGGGAATTCGACGCGCCCGACCTGCACTTCGCGTACCGGTACGCCTCTCCGGCGATCACGGACGAGAAGGACGGGGCGGTTCCGGCGGGCGGGTCTGGCGGGTCTGGCGGGTCTGGCGGGTCTGGCGGGTCTGGCGGGTCTGGCGGGTCTGGCGGGTCTGGCGGGTCTGGCGGGT
>NZ_LMEI01000006.1:0-238944 GCF_001426585.1 Streptomyces sp. Root431 | reverse complement strand
CGGGTCTGGCGGGTCTGGCGGGTCTGGCGGGTCTGGCGGGTCTGGCGGGTCTGGCGGGACCGTAGCGCCTGCCGGGTCCGACGGGCCGGTCTGGAACCGTACGACGCTTCCCGGTGTACGGGCTCCGCACGCGTGGCTCGGACCGGGCCGGTCGACGCTCGACCTGTTCGGCGGGGAGTTCGTCCTGCTCTGCTTCGGGGACGGTTACGGGGACGGGGGCGGCACTGTCGACGGGCTCGTCCGGGCGTTCGCCGATCGCCGGGTCCCCCTCCGCGTACGGCACTGCCGCGACGCGGAGGTGGCCCGGCGGTACGAGCGGCCGTTCGTCCTGGTGCGCCCGGACGGGCACGTGGCGTGGCGCGGGGCCGCCCCGCCGGCCGATCCGCTGCGGATCGCCGACTTGGTGCGCGGGGCGGGCGGATGAGCGGGCGGACGGGCCGGCCCGGTACGGTCTCGGGCGGGCCGCCGGAGCCCCCGGAGCCCTTCGACCCGGCGCGGCTCGACCTGGCCGACCCGTACCCGGTCTACCGGCGCTACCGCGAGACGGACCCGGTGCACGCCGTGCGGGGCGGGCACGGTGGGGCGGCGCCCACGACCTGGTACCTCTTCGGGCACGCGGAGGTGGCGCACGTCCTGGCGGGGCGGAGCTTCGGCCGGACGTCCCCGCTGACGGCGCGTTCGGCGCCGGTCCCTGACGGCTACGTCACGCTGCGGCGGGTCGTCGAGAACTGGCTCGTCTTCCTCGACCCGCCCCGGCACACGCGGTTGCGGGCGCGCGTCACGCCGCCGCTCGGGGCCGCCGCGGTGGCGGCGCTGCGGCCGCGTGTACGGGAGATCGCCGAGGAGCTCGTCGCGCCGCTCGCGCGGCGGCCGGTGGTGGAGCTCGTCGAGGGGTTCGCGGCCCCGTACCCGCTGCTGGTCATCGGCGGGCTGCTCGGGGTGGAGGCCGAGCGGTGGCCGTGGTTCCGCGAGCAGGCGCTGGCGCTGCAACAGGCGGGCGGGACCCGGGGCGACCGGACACCGGCCGCGCTGGACGGGGCCGAGCGGGCGGCGGCCGAGCTGGACGGGTACTTCCACCGGGAGCTGGCGGCACGGCGTACCGAGGACCGCGGCGACCTCCTGTCGGCGCTGGCGCGGGCGGGGGCCGAGGACCCGTCCCTCAGCGGATCGGAGCTGGCGGCGACCTGCACGCACCTGCTGACCGCCGGGCACGAGACGACGACGGGGCTGATCGGCAAGGCAGTGCTCGCGCTGCTCGACCGGCCGGAGGTGAGGGACGAACTCCGCGCCGATCCCGGGCTGTTGCCGAACGCCGTGGACGAGTTCCTGCGCCACGACCCGCCGGTGCAGATGGTGACGCGGTGGGCGCACCGGGACACGGAGCTGGCGGGCCGGACCGTCCGCCGGGGCGACCGCCTGCAGTTGGTCCTGGGCTCGGCCCATCGGGACCCGGACCGCTTCCCGGACCCCGAGGTCCTCGACATCCACCGGGACAGCGGCCGCCACTGCGCCTTCGGTCTGGGTATCCACTACTGCGCGGGGGCGGCGCTCGCGCGCGCGGAGGCCGAGATCGGTCTCGGTGTGCTGCTCGACCGGCTGCCCGCGCTCGCCCCCGGAGCCCGGCCCGGGGTGGAGGTGGAGTACGCCCCCGACTGGGTGTTCCACGGCCCCTCCCGCCTGACGCTGTCCTGTCGACCCTCCCTGCACTCCTGACACCCCGGGAACTCGTGCACCCTCCCCCTCGTTATACCCCCCGCGGGTATAACGAGGAGGCTCCGTGACCACGAGAAGACTGACCGCGCTCACCCCCGAGCAGGCTCCGGGCCGGGCACGCGAGGTGCTCGGCGACATCGTCGAACGCCACGGTTCGGTGGGCGAGATGGTGTCGACCATGGCGCACTCGCCGGCGCTGCTCGACGGCTATCTGAGCCTGTCCCGGGCCATGAAGCGGGTGAAGATCCCCCGCGCCCTCAGCGAGAAGCTGTCGCTCGCCGTGCAGGAGTGGATCGGCTGCGGCACGTGCCGCGAGGCCCACGTCTCGGCCGGGCGCGCGGCGGGCCTGAGCGATACCGACATCGCACTGGCCCGCCAGGGCACGTCGACCGATCCTCGCGAGGCCGCGCTCATCGGCCTCGCACTCAAGGTCCTCGCCGAGCCGGGCTCCCTGTCCGACGACGACGTCGCGGAGGTACGGGCGCACGGCTGGAGCGACCGGGTGATCGCGGAGGTGGTCGGGGTGGTCACGCTCAACCTGCTGACCGGGGCCTTCAACCTGCTCGCGGGCATCCAGCCGGAGAAGGAGGAGGAATCGAAGCCCGGGGAGTGAGGACCGGCGAAGACCCGACCCCGGTGCCCTACGGGGTGGAGGACGAGCGCGACCGGAGGTCGGCGAGCGGTTCCGCCTGCCCCGCGTGGACGCCGGACAGGATCGAGCGGGCCACCAGCAGCAGTTCGGCCACCCGCGGGCTGGTCAGCGTGTAGTGCACGGCCACGCCCTCGCGCCGGGCGACGACGAGGTTCGCCCGGCGCAGCACGGCCAACTGCTGGGAGAGGTACGCCGCTTCGACGCCGGTGTCGCGCAGCATCTCGGCGACCGCGTGCTCGCGCTGGCTCAGCAGCTCCAGGACACGGATCCGGACGGGGTGTCCCAGCGTTTTGAAGAACTCCGCCTTCAACTGGTAGAGCGGCGCCGCCATCGCCCCCACCCCGCCATCGCGCGTCGAACCAGCACTCTGCACCATGCCCCCATCCTCGCGCCTTCCGGGGCGCGAGGCTTACCGATCTCCGGACTCGGGCCGGACGGAGTGCCGGGCGGAGGACCGGACGGAATGCCGGACGGGGTGCCGGACGGGGCTCACTCGCTCGGCCACGCGTCGCTGCGCCAGGCGCGCTGCTCCGCGCCGGCGTCGAGGTGGGCGGCGAACGCCGCGTCCAAGTCGCAGTGGACGGGGATGGCCGGGCCTTCGCCGGCGGGGACGAGGGAGCCGTCGGCGGGAATCGCGGCGAGTTCGAGGCTCCGGCCCGCGGCGCGCAGCCGGTGGGCCGCCTCCGCGACGGCGTGCTGCCCGCCCGCGGACCAGCCGCGCAGCCGGCTCAGGTCGAGGACGACCGGTCCCGTACCGCGTGCCACCGCCCAGCCCACGGCCCCGGTGAACCGGCCGAGCGCGTCGCCGCCGAGGAACCCGGCCAGGGACAGCACGCCCAGCTCCTGCTGGACCGTGTAACGCCATTCGATGGTCATGCGCGTCGTCTTCCCTGTCGTACGGCCATGGTGACGGGTGCGGAGGCGTGGGGGCCGGACCAGGATGTAATGAATTGCAGTTTTATGCAATCGCCGATCTCACAGAGCGGATACGCGTACGGACGGTCCGCTCGGCGTCGTCCCGGGACGTCTCGTGGCGCGCTTCCACGGTTACCGGAGGTCGGGTGCGGCGCCCGTGGCCGGGGACGCGGCGGGGGCCGTGAAGGTGACGTCGGCGGCGGATACGGTAACCTCCGCGTCGCTCCCGAGGGCGTACGCCGCGACCCGGGAGACCGTCGCGGCCGGCACGACCTCGTGGACGCCCGGTACCGCCGGGCAGTCCTGCGTCGCGTGGGCGTCGTACGGCACGACGACGCGGTAGCCGCGCGCCAGGGCCGTACGGGCCGTCGCCTGCACGCACATCTCGGACATCACGCCGCAGACGGCGACGGCCGTGACCCCCGCGTCGGTGAGTACGCCGCCCAGTGGGGTCTCGTGGAAGCCGTCGTCCTGAGGCTTGCGGATCACGAACTCCGAGGGGCCCGGCTCGACGGGGTGGTGGAGTTCCCAGCCGGGCGTGTGGGGCTCGTCCTCGGATCCGGGCGGCCCGTCGTTCTGGAGGTGGACGACGAGCGCCCCGTCCTTCCGCGCCCGGGCGATCAGGTCCGTCGTCCGGTCGACGAGCCGGTCGGCCGCGGGGACGGCCCCGTCACCGACGACGAAGGCCGACTGCACGTCCACGACGATCAGGGCGTCCACGGGCTGCGTGTGCTGGGTCATCCCGCCATCATCACGCCCAACGGCCCCCTGGCTCCACGGCTTTTCGACCGCCCGGGCCTCGCAACGGCTTGGGTCTCTCCTCGTTGAACGGCCCCGTCACCGCCTCGCCCCTCTGTGCGGCATCGCGGTGATCACTCCTTGCGCCGAACAGCCGCGGAGGCCGGCTCCTTCCCGTCCTCGCCGGCGGCGCCCGCCTTCGTCAGGAGGAGGCGGCCCGAGACGCCGGTCGTGAGCAGGCCCGCGACGAGGGCGAGGAGGGAGATGCCGGGGCCCGAGGTCCAGTCGACGGTCCGGGCGTGGACGGCGAGGACGACGGCGGTCGCGAGGGCCACCGCGGGGACGGCCGTGAGGGCGGGGCGGATACGGGCGAGGTCGTCCTCGACGAGGGAGCCGAGGACGCCGACGCCGAGCGCCAGGGCCCACACGCCGAGGCCCTGCGCGTCGGCGCGGTTCACCGTCCACGGCACGAGGGGGCCCCAGAAGGCGGGGAAGGCCAGCAGGCCGGCGCCGATGCCGAACCATCCGGAGCCGAGGACCGCGAGGAGCGGCTTCGACCAGCCGGGCAGGGGTGCGACGCGCGGGCGCTCGGCTCCGGACGGCGGGGCCGGTCGGCGGTACTGCGCGGCGAGGCACACGACGGCGGCGAGCGCGAGCAGTCCGAGGGTGGCGACCCAGCCGAGGCTGAACAGGGCCAGGAACAGCGGGCCGCCGTGGACGGCCTGGAGGCTGCCGCCGTTCAGGAGGCTCACCGCGAAGAGGCCGACGAGGACGATCACGAGCGGCAGGACGAGGGTGCGCGCCTCCTCCCAGACACGCGCCTTGCCGAGGGTGAACAGCGCGGGCGCGACCCCCGCCATGGCGGCCCCCACGAGGCCGGGGCTGAGCGCCTCCGGGGACACCCAGGCGCCCGCCGCGTGGCCGGTCAGGCTCGTGACGGCGAGCAGGGCGCCCACGGTGAGGCTGATGCCGCCCACGACGGAGCTCAGGATCACGACGGCGGGCGAGAGTTCCCTGCCGTCGAGCGTGCCGGCATCGTCGCGCACCGGCTTCTCGGTGTCGCTCATCGGTCCTCTCCTTCCCGCGCGAGGGCGGTTGCCGCGACCGGCAGGGGCGAATGGTCGGTGGGTCCAGCGGTGAACGCCTCCTGCCGCTTGAGGAGTTCACGGCCGTACAGCACGCGCAGGCTCACCACGGTGACGGCCGCGTACGCGAGCATGCCGCCGCCGATGCCGACGCCCGCGATCAGGGCCGTGAGCCGGTCGAGACCCATGGTCCGTTCCAGTACGGGCACGGCCACCGCCGAGAACGCGGGGGCCAGGCACAGCGCCGCCAGGTGCAGGCGCCACTCCTCCCGCGCCCAGTGGGCACCGCGCGCGCGTGCCGCCCGCACCGCGATGACGGCGTAGGTGGCGGCGTACGGGACGGCGTAGGCGAGGAGCAGCCGGCGTCCGCCGGTCCCCTGGTCGAGGAAGGCGACCGTGATCCAGGTCAGCCCGGCGGCGCCCGCGAGGTGGACGGCGGCCATGACCGGCCCCGGGCACCAGGTGCCGGTCAGGCCGGGGACGGTGGTGCGCCGGTCGAGTGCGCGGGAGGCGAGCAGCGCGCCGAAGGAGACCAGGGAGCCGAGGTGCATGATCGCGACGCGGTTGATGTCCTGGAGGGAGAGCCCGGGATAGAGCGCGGGCAGGAATCCCCATTCGAGGCGGAGCAGCGGGGCGGTCATCAGGAAGCCGTAGCAGAGCAGCAGCCAACGCTGGTGCAGGTCCGGGAAGCCGCGGACGGCGGCGAGGACGCCGAGGGTCACGCTGCCGACGGTGCCGACCAGGATCGTGGCGAGGACGATCCAGAACGCGGCCCCGCTGAAGGCCTGTTCCGGCGGCGTGCGGACGAGGTAGAGGGCGGCGCCGGCCATCGACACGTACACGGTGACGGCGAAGACGGTCCCGGTGATCCGGTGCAGCCGGATGCGTCGCCGTACGGCCGAGAGCAGTTGTACGGGGCCGAGCAGCATCAGCAGGCCGCCGAGGACGGAGTGCAGGATCAGCGGGGCGAGGCTGCGGGTGTACGGCCCCATCCGGTCGCGCACGGCATCGGCCACGAACTCCGGGGAGACAGTCCTGCCGAGGAGCCATTCGCCGATGGCGGGTGCGCCGGGGCTGGCGTAGGGCCAGAGTTCGGTCGCCGCGATCGGCGCGTACGCCAGGCAGACGACCGTGATCGCGAGGGCGGCGGCCCTCCCCCGTCTCGTGCTTGTCGGACGCCCCACGGCGGTTCCCCCTCCGAACGCGCGATAGTCCTGTCTGGACTATGGAGGAAGGTAGGGCGGGAGGCGGCCGGGGTCAACCGGTCGGTAACAAGTCAGGGTTCGCGGGTCTCGACCCACTGCCAGAAGTCGACCATCATCCGCTCGTAACGGATGCCGAACTCCAGCGCCTCGCGCTGCCCGCGCGACAGCAGCTCCCCGACGCCCTCGGCGAGTTCCTCGTACTCGCCGAGGGTCCGCTGGTGCTCCTCGACCTGGACCGGAGCGTGGACGCGCGGGCTGGCGCCGAACCACAGCTTGAGGATGCCGCGTTCGCGCGCCTCGACCGGGACGAAGGAGGAGTCGGCGAGCCAGCCGCGCAGGGCCGCCGCCCCCTCCTCCGTCAGTTTCATCAGCCGCCGGTTCCGGCCCCCGGACTGGCGCACCTCCGACAGCAGCCCCGCCTCCAGGAGCCGGTCGCACTGGGCGTAGACCTGCGCGTGGGGCATCGACCAGAAGGGGGCCACGGTGCGCGCGGCCTCCACCTTCACGTCGTACGGACTGGCCTCGCCCAGCTGGTCGATGATGCCGAGCACGAGGAAGGAGGGCGTGGTCAACCGGACTTCAGACATGCCGCGACGGTATCGCGGTGGTCACCGCCGACCGGCCCCGGCGGCCGGACGTCCCTCACTCGGCCCGCAGGGCGCGCGCCGTGCTCGTCCTGGCCGCCCAGCCCGCCGGGAGCAGCGCGCCGGCCGTCGCGATCACCACTCCGGCGGCGGCCAGAAACGCCAGCAGGGGCGCGCCGTACACGTCGATGTCGGCGGGCGGGATCGTGGCGCCGGAGGCCCGGCCCATCGCCGGCATCACCCAGTGGTGGAGCGCCACGCCCAGCGGGACGCCGAGGGCGCCCGCCACGAGGCCGATGCCTCCCACGGAGGTGAGGACCTGCACGACCGTCTGGCGCGGGGTCATTCCCAGCGCCTTGTGGACGCCCAGGTCACGGACCCGTTCGCGGGTGTCCATGACGACCGTGTTGAACAGCCCAGGCAGGCCACCACGACCAGCATGACCGTGAGCATGACGATCAGGCCTGCGCGACCGGGCCCAGGCGGTCGTCGCCGCCTACGAGACCGGGCTCGTCACCCCTGGCTCGGAAAGCCGTACTCCCGGGGCTCCCGGGCCGGGTCGTGAGGTGTGATGACCGCCGGATGATCCCCCGGCGCGGCCGGCTCGGGGCGGAGGAGTTCGCCGAGGGCCGTCAGGCGGATGAGCCGGAGGATCCACGGCTGGTCGCAGATCAGCCGCCAGCGGGCGCCCCGCGCCTGGACCCGCCCGGCGCAGTGGGCGAGCAGGCCCAGACCGGTCGCGTCGCAGAAGCCGAGCCGCCGGATGTCGAGGGTCAGGGCGTCCGACTCCCGGACCAGGGCGTCGAGCTCGGGCCTCAGGTGCCGCACCAGGACGAGATCGAGCTCACCGCGGAGCACGGCGACGGTGGTTCCGCCGGCCGAGCGGACGACGAGGTGCGGGTCGTGACGGGGAATCAGCTGCATCGGACGCTCCACAGGGTGGGTCCATGTGTCCCGTCGAGCGTGGCCGCGTGCGACCCGGGAGGGACGTTTCGCCTCGACCACTGTCACCTGAACCGGTGAATACGCGGGCCTTTCGGAGCCCTCTCCCCCTCCGGTTCCGAACGCACGGGCGAACGAGTGCGCCCGGTTCACGGGTGACGGCGAGCCGGAGGACGGTCGCGGCGTACGCGGCGGCGAGCAGCGGGGGCCGTGACGACGTCGATCCCGAGGGCCGGGATCTGGTACGCGCCGCCGGGGCTCACCGGGCTCGCGTGGGCGTACACGAGGCCGCCGAGCAGTCCGACCGTGAAGCCCGGGCCCGGCACCTCATGGCGACCTGCCGGACCGCGCTCTCGCGGCATCCCGCCACGGACGACAGCCCCCCCTCCCGCGTCTCTTCGCCCTCTACGAGGACATCGCGGGATAGGGGGTGCCGGGAAAGGCCGTACGGCTAGGGCCTGTCCGGCGGATCAGAGTCGGACAAGCCCTGGTGGATCAGCCCGCGAACTCGGCCATCCACGCCTCGACCTCGTCCGAGGAGCGCGGCAGGCCCGCGGACAGGTTCTCGTGGCCGTTCTCGGTGACGACCAGGTCGTCCTCGATGCGGACGCCGATGCCGCGCCACTCCTCGGGCACGGTCAGGTCGTCCGGCTGGAAGTACAGGCCGGGCTCGACCGTGAGCACCATGCCCGGCTCCAGGAGGCCGTCGACGTACTCCTCGTTGCGCGCGTGCGCGCAGTCGTGGACGTCCAGGCCGAGCATGTGGCCGGTGCCGGCCATGGTGAAGCGGCGCTGGAGGCCGAGCTCGTACGCGCGGTCGACGGGACCCTCGATGAAGCCCCACTCGACCAGCTTCGCCGTCATGCTGCGCTGGGACGCCTCGTGGAAGTCGCGGTAGCGGGCGCCCGGCTTGACCGCGGCGAAGCCGGCCGCCTGGGCCTCGTACACCGCGTCGTAGACCTTGCGCTGCACGTCGGAGAAGGTGCCGTTGATCGGGAGGGTGCGGGTGACGTCGGCGGTGTAGAGGGAGTTCGTCTCCACGCCGGCGTCGAGCAGGAGCAGCTCGCCGGGGCGCACCGGCCCGTCGTTGTCCGTCCAGTGCATGATCGTGGCGTGGTCGCCCGCGGCGCAGATCGAGCCGTAGCCGAGGGCGTTGCCCTCCAGGCGCGCGCGGCGGAAGAAGGTGCCCTCGATCCACCGCTCGGAGGTCGCGATCGCGCGGGACAGCTCCGCGACGCAGTCGGTGAAGCCGCGCACGGTGGAGTCCACCGCCTTGCGCATCTCGCCGATCTCCCACGCGTCCTTGACGAGGCGGAGGTCGCTGAGGGCCTCCTCCAGCTCGTAGTCGCGGTCCTCGTCGGTGGTGACGGCGGCCTCCAGGGCCGGGTCGTGTCCGCGCACGATCCGGGTGGGGACGTCGGTGGAGGCGGCGGCCAGGTCGGCGGCGATCGTGCGGACGTCGCGACAGGGCAGCCCGAGGACGGTCTCCGACTCGGCGAGCGAGCGGCGGCGGCCCATCCACAGCTCGGCCGTGTAGCCGATCCAGAACTCGTCGTTGTCCCGGCTGTCGCGGGGCAGCTGGTAGCAGTAGGCGTCGTGGCCGCCTTCCGCGCGGGGTTCGAGCACGAGGGCGCCGTCGCGGGCCTGGTCGCCGGTCATGTGCACGTAGCCGGTGTACGGGCGGAACGGGTAGGTGTCGTCGTTCGATCGGGTCTTGAGGTTGCCGGACGGGATCACCAGGCGCTCGCCGGGGAAGAGGGCCGAGAGGGCGGCGCGGCGGGCGGCCGCGTACGGGGCCTGCTCGTCGGCCTCCAGGCCGTGGCGCTCGGTGTCGGCCCACCCGGTGCGCATGAGGGCGGAGAGCTCCTCGGAGACGCTGTCGTAGAGCCCGTTCTTGCGACGCTTCGCCATGCGATGCACCTTCTTCTGGAGGGGTTCCTCGGCCGCCGTTCCTCGGCGGCTCACGGACAGTACTGCGCCGAACGCGCTGTGGGTGCCCAGGACCGCCAGTGGCACAGATCGGCCATCGGGCAGGCCGCTCATGGGTGCGGAGGGGTCGTCGGGCCGTCGATAATGCGGATCATGGCGAACGCGAAGCTCAGTGAGGCCCTCCGGCTGCTCGGGATCGATCGGGACGCGGGGCTGGTGTACCTGAAGCTTCTGGAGCTGGCGCCGGCCCCGCTGAGCGCGATCGGTGCGGCGGCCGGTCTGGAGGGCGCGGCGCTCTCGGCGGCGTACGGGACCCTGGTCGACGCCGGTCTGGCGAGCGCCGCCGTGGAGGGCGAGGACGTCGTGGCGCCGGTGCCGCCGGCCGCCGGTCTGGAGATCCTCGGCCGGCACCGGGCGGCGGAGCTCGACGAGTCCCGCATCACGGTCGGGGGTGCGTTCGAGTCGTTCCGGCGGCGGCGGCTCGCCGGGGACACCGACCACCTCGTGGAGATCGTCACCGGCGAGGCGATCGGGCTCCGGATGCGCCAGGCGTGGGCCAGTGCCCGCCATCAGATCCGGCAGCTCGACTCCCCGCCGTACTTCCCGCTGCCCGGCGCCACCGAGGACGCGCTGGCCACCCTCGCCCGCGGGGTCACGCAGCGCGTCGTGTACTCACGCGAGTCGCTGGAGCTGCCGGGCAATCTGGAGTCGGCCATCGAGCCCTGCATCGAGGCCGGCGAGCAGGCTCGGGTGCTGCCGTCGGTGCCGGTCAAGCTGGTGATCATCGACGAGGCGTACGCGCTCGTGTCGCTGTCGATCAAGGAGGCGGACGTCCACAACACGATGCTGGTCGTGCAGCCCTGCGGCCTGCTCTCGGCGCTCGTGGCGCTGTTCGAGCAGGCCTGGCAGAACGCCCTCCCGTTCCACGGCCACATCGCCCGCCCGGGCGGGCTGCCGCCCTCCGACCGGCGGCTGCTGTGGCTGCTGGCGGGCGGGGCGGGCGACGACGTGATCGCCCGGGAGCTCGGCATCAGCCGCCGCACGCTGTTCCGCCGGATCCAGATCCTCATGGCCCGGCTCGGCGCCACGAGCCGGTTCCAGATGGCTCTGCAGGCCCAGCGCTCCGGCTGGCTGTGACGCCGGGCCCGCTCGGTACACAGGGATGACGTCCCAGGGGGCGTCTTGCCGATCACGCCGCGAGCCCGGTCCGATCGGCAGGACGTCCCCGCGGAGTCAGCCGGCGGCCAGCCGCTGCCACAGGAAGGTGTGCACGAGGGCGCTGTTGTGCGCGGCCTGTTCGTTGTCGCCGGCGCCCGCGTGTCCGCCGCCGGTGTTCTCGTGAAAGAGCACCGGGTGGCCGAGTTCCCTCAGCCGCGCCGCGGTCTTGCGGGCGTGGCCGGGGTGGACGCGGTCGTCGCGGGTCGACGTCATGAGGAGCACCGGCGGGTAGGCCGCGTCCGCCGCGAGGCGGTGGTACGGCGAGATGTCGCGCAGGTGCGGCAGGTCGGCCTCGTCGTCGGGGTCGCCGTACTCGGCGATCCAGGACGCGCCCGCGAGGAGCTTGTGGAAGCGGGTCATGTCGAGCAGCGGCACCTGGGCGACGATCGCCCCGAAGAGTCCGGGGTGGCGGGTGAGCATCGCGCCCATGAGCAGGCCGCCGTTGCTGCCGCCGGAGGCGCCGAGCATGGCGGGAGTGGTGATGCCCCGGGCGACGAGGTCCTCGGCGACGGCGGCGAAGTCCTCGAAGGCCCGCGGCCGGTCCGCGCCCAGCGCGGCCTGGTGCCAGTCCGGTCCGTACTCGCCGCCGCCCCGGATGTTCGCGATGACGTACGTGCCGCCGCGCTCCAGCCAGGCGCGGCCGGTCACGGAGCCGTAGTAGGGGGTGAGGGAGACCTCGAAGCCGCCGTAGCCGTAGAGCAGGGTGGGGCCGGGCCCGGTGGTGGCGTGGTCGGGGCCGATGACGAAGTACGGGACGCTCGTGCCGTCCTGGGAGGTGGCGAAGTACTGCTCGACCGAGAGTCCGGCCGCCGAGAAGCGGTCCGGGGCCTGCTTGAGGAGTTCCGTGTCGGCGCCGATGCTCCCGCGGTACAGGGTGGACGGTTGCAGGAACCCGGACACGTCGAGGAAGTACTCGTCGGAGACGTCGGGGTCGGTGTCGACGACGCTGACGGCGGACAGCTCGGGGACGCCGACGAGCGGTTCGCGGGTCCAGCCGCCGTCGGGGGCGGGGGTGAGGACCTCGATGCGGGTGCTGACGTCGTGCATCGTCTCCAGGATCAGATGGTGACGGGTCCACGCGTGCCCGGCGAGGGCGGTCCGCTCGTCCGGGGTGAACAGCACCTCGGGGGTGCGGTCGCCCGCCAGGAAGGCGTCGAAGTCGAAGGCGAGGAGGGAGCCCGTCGGCTGCCCGAGCCAGGCGGACTTCAGGGTGACGATCAGGTGCCGCCGGTGGGCGTACGCGACGGCGTCCTCGGGGACGTCGATCCTGACGAGGGTGGAGTCGGGGCGCAGGAGGTGCGTCTCGCTGCGGAAGAAGTCGAGGGCGCGGCCGACGAAGTCCCTCTCGTAGCCGGGCGTGGAGTCGCGGTATCCCCAGGCCGACACGTCGCCCGGCTCGGCCTCGAAGACGAGCTCGGCCTCCTCGACCGGGGTGCCCCGCCGCCACCTGCGGACCTGGCGGGGGTAGCCCGAGCCGGTCAGCGAGCCGGGCCCCGTGTCCGTACCGACGAAGACGGTGTCGGCGTCGATCCAGCCGGCGCGGGTCTTCGCCTCGGCCACGCGGAAGCCGTCATCGACGAACCGCCGGGTGCCGAGGTCGAACTCGCGGACCACGACGGCGTCGCCGCCGTCGCGCGAAAGCCGCACCAGCGCCCGGTCGTACTCGGGCCGGCGTACGCGGGCCCCGTCCCAGACCCACTTCTCGTCCTCGGCCTCGGCGAGCGCGTCGACGTCGAGGAGGATCTCCCACTCGGGTGCGTCCTTGCGGTACTGCTCCAGGGTGGTGCGCCGCCACACGCCGCGGACGTGCTCGGCGTCACGCCAGAAGTTGTAGAGGTGCGCGCCGCGCCGCACGGTGTACGGGATGCGGTCCGCGGCGTCCATCACCTCGCGCAGCCGCTCCTTGAGCGGGGCGAAGGCGGGGTCGTCGGCCAGGACGCCGGCCGTCTCGGCGTTCCGCTCGGCCACCCAGGCCAGGGCCTCCTCGCCCGAGACCTCTTCCAGCCACAGGTACGGGTCCTCGTCGCTCACGCGCTGCGTGCTCCGCATGGCCTCAGTTCCCGTTCTCGCGTCGGAGGGTTGCCGAAAGGTGGTACTGCAGGGGCTGTCCGACCGCCGCGAGGTCGTGGCGGAAGTCGAGCGCGCCCTCGTCGGTGAGGGTGTAGCGGCGCCGGGTGGCGGTCACGTCCTTGGCGGTGGGGGTCAGCGCCACCTGATGGGTCGTGAGGTCGACCCCGTCGTCGGTCGCGCCGCCGACCAGGATCTCCGCGATCCCGGTGGGCTGGGTGATCAGCGCCTCGACGCGCCCGTCGGGCTGCATCCGCCACCAGCCGCTCTCGCGGGCGGCGGGCCGCTGCGGGGTGCCGTCGGCGTCGATGATCCAGGCGCGGGCCACGTAGTGGAGGAAGGGGCGTCCGTCGTGGCTGAAGGTGACCTCCTGCTCGTACGTGAACTCCTCGGCCAGCGTCGGGTACGCGCCGCGGCCCCGGCCGACCCAGGTGCCGAGGAGGCCGGTCACGGGCGCCAGCAGCGCGTGCGGCGCGGGTGCCTCGTCCGGGCGGAGGGCGTCGGGGTACGGGTGCTTCCGGTCGCGGTCGAGCATGAGGTGCGCTCCTGGGTCGGGGCCTGTGCAGGATCGCAGCTTAGGGCCTGTCCGGCCGGCGGTCCGGGGGCGTCGGCACGCCGGCCGGAGTTCCTCCGCCCCGGCCGGCGTGCTCCTGCCCGCGGCTATCCCCGGCTGCGTATCAGCAGGTAGAGGAAGTACGGGGTGCCGATCACGGCCGTCATGAGGCCGGCGCCGAGCTGGGCCGGGGCGATGACGGTGCGGCCCACCATGTCCGCGGTGCAGACGAGGACGGCGCCGAGGAGCACCGCGACCGGGACGACGCGGGCGTGCTGCCGGCCGACGAGGGCGCGGGCCGCGTGCGGTGCCACGAGTCCCACGAAGCCGATCGTGCCGGCGGCGGCCACGGCGGTGGCGGTGAGCAGGACGGAGAGCGCGAGGAACCCGAGGCGGGCGCGTCCCAGGCCGAGGCCGAGGAGGCGCGGGGTGTCCTCGTCGAGGGAGACGAGGTCGAGTTCGGTGCGCCGGGCGAACGCGACGGCCGCGCCCACGGCGAGGACGACGACGAGGGGGATCACGTCGGGCAGGGTCCGCCCGTAGGTGGAGCCCGACAGCCAGGTGAGGGCCTTCGTCGCGTTGAACGGGTCGGTGAGGATGATCATGAGGCTGATCAGGGCGGAGGCGGCGATGGCGACGCCGAAGCCGAGGAGCACGAGCCGGTTCTGCTGGAACCCGCCCCGCGCGGCCAGTCCGAAGACGAGGACGGAGCTGGCCGCAGCGCCCGCGAACGCGGCGCCGGCCATGCCCCACGAACCGGCCATGGGCACGGTCGTCACGAGGAGTACGGCGCCGAGCGCGGCGCCGCCGGAGACGCCCAGGATGCCGGGTTCGGCGAGCGGGTTGCGGGTGACGGCCTGGACGAGGGTGCCGGCCAGGGCGAGCGCGGCGCCCGCGAAGAGGGCGGCGAGGACGCGGGGCACCCGCGTGTCGAGGACGAAGGTGACGGTCCTGCCGGCCTGGCCCTGGGCCCAGTTCACGACGTCGCCGAGGAGCAGCTTGCTGTCGCCGAGGAGCACCCCGGCGATGCCGACGCCGATCACGACGGCCACCAGGACGGCGGTGACGGTGAGGAAGCGGGCCCTGCTCCTGATGTGGAGCCGCTCGGTGGCGGCGGCGCCGGACGAGTCCCGGACGCGGGTGGCCATGACGATCAGGAAGACGGCGCCGACGAGGCTGGTGACGACGCCGGTCGGCACGGAGACCACCACGTCCGCGGGGACGAGGGCGCGCAGGAGCACGTCGGAGCCGAGCACGAGGGCGGCACCGGTGAGTCCGGCGACGGGCAGGAAGCCGCGCGACTTGGTGAAGCCCCGGAACCTGCGGGCGAGGGGCCGGACGAGCGCGGGGGCGCAGAGGCCGACGTACCCGACGGGTCCGGCGAGGGTGACGGCGGCCGTGGAGAGCAGGGCGGCGAGGACGACGGCGGTGACCCGGGTGGCGCGGACGGGCACGCCGAGGCCGCGGGCGGCGTCGTCGCCGAGGGCGAGGGCGTCGACCCGGCGGGCGAGGAGCAGCAGTCCGACGAGGCCGATGACGGCGATCGGGGCCATCTGCAGGATGCCGTCGAAGCCGTTCTGGCCGATGCTGCCCTGGTTCCAGTCGAACAGGCCCTCGGTCTGCCGGGGGAACAGCAGGAGCAGGCCCTCGGTGAGGGCGGTGAGGCCGAGGGTGAGGGCGCTGCCCGCGAGGACGAGCCGGACGGTGCCGGCGCCGAGGCCCGAGAGGGCGAGGACGACGGCGGCCGCCGCGAGACCGCCGACGAAGGCGAGGGCGGAGGAGGCGAACAGCGGCAGCGACAGACCGAAGGCGGCGCCGAGGCCGAGCGCGAAGTAGGAGCCCGCGTTGACGGCGAGGGTGTCGGGCGAGGCGAGGACGTTGCGGCTGACGGCCTGGAGGGCGGCGCCCGCGATGCCGAGGACGGCGCCGACCAGGAGGCCGGCGGTCATCCTCGGCAGGCGGGAGGCGATGACGACGGACGCGTCGGCCGGATCGGCCCGGCCCGTGAACGCCTTCCACACCTCGGGCGCGCCGACCGCGGCGGTGCCCTGGGTGATGTCCACGAGCGCGAGGGCCGCGACGAGGAGGACCAGGGCGGCCGTCACCGGGGCCGCGCCCGTCCGGGACGTGGCCGTCGGCGGACGGGTGGCGGGGGTGGTTGCGGTGACGGCCATGGTGTTACTTCGTCAGAGCGGCGACGACGGAGTCGACGTACGTGCTCATCGACTGGGGGCCGCCGAACATCCAGATGCCGTCGGGCAGTCGGTGGACGTTGCCCTTCTTGACGAACGGCAGGGACGTCCAGACCTTGTCCTTGGCGAGGACGCCGGTGAACGGCGTGCTGCCGGCGTCGCCGTCGTTGCCGACATAGGCGAACTGCACGTCACCGAGCTTGGTGAGGCCCTCGACGTCGGTGGAGCCGAGGCCGTAGGCCGGGTCGCCCTTGACGGTCCAGGCGTTCTTCAGACCGAGCTTCTCGTTGACCGCGCCGATCAGCGAACCGCTGGTGTAGGGGCGGATCGAGACCTGGTTGGACATGACGTAGCCGTCGGCGAAGGCGTACTTCGTGCCGGCGAGACCGGCGTCGGCGAGCTTCTTCTTGCCCTCGTCGAGCTTCGCCTGGAACTGCTTCTTGAGCTCCTCGGACTTCTGCGTGGTGCCCGTGGCCTTGGCGATGGCGTCGAGGTCCGCGTTCATCCGGCCGATCGGGTCGGCGGCGTCGGCGGACTTCAGGGTCAGGACGGGGGCGACCTTGCGCAGCTGCTTGACGGCGGCCGGCGGCAGGTCGGTGGTGGCGACGATGAGGTCGGGCTTCAGGGCGGCGACGGTCTCGACGCTCGGCTCGCCGCGCGTGCCGATGTCCTTCGGCTCGTTCTTGAGCGGGACGGCGGTGTCCCAGGTCTTGTAGCCCTTGACGTCGGCGACGCCGACCGGGTCGACGCCCAGCGTGATCAGGTGCTCGACGACGTTCCACTCGGTGCCGACGACCTTCTTGGCGGGGCCGTCGAGCTCGACCTTCTCGCCCGTGGAGTCGGTGAGGGTGATGGGCTCAGCGGACTTCTTCGCGTCGTCGGCGGCGGGCTCGGTGGTGCCGCAGGCCGTGAGGGCCAGGGCCGCGGTGGTCGCGATCGCCGTGGTGAGGAGGAGGCGCTTCATGAGGTGGTGCTGAGCCTTTCGCTTCGCGAGTGGTGCCGGCCGATGGCGCGCGTGCGCAGCCGTCCGGTGAGAGGGTCGGTGTCGACCTCGATGCGGATGCCGTACGTGTCGGAGAGCCGCTGTGGTGTCAGGACGTCCTCGGGGTCGCCGTCCGCGACGACCCGTCCCGCGTCGAGCAGGACGATCCGGTCGGCGACGGCCGCGGCCTGGTCGAGGTCGTGGAGGACGGCGCCGACGGCGATGCCGTGGTCGTCCGCCAGATCGCGCATGAGGTCGAGGAGTTCGACCTGGTAGCGGAGGTCGAGGTAGGTCGTGGGTTCGTCGAGCAGCAGCACGCCCGTCTGCTGCGCGAGGCAGCCGGCGAGCCAGACGCGCTGGAGCTGGCCGCCGGAGAGGTGCTCGGCGCCGCGCTCCGCGAGTTCCGTGACGCCCGTCATGGCGAGGGCGCGGTCCACGGCTTCCCTGCCGCCCGGGTCGGCCTTGCCCCAGCGTCCCCGGTACGGGTAGCGGCCGAATTCGACCACGTCCCGCACGGTGAGCCCGCTGGGGGTGGGGCGTCCCTGGGTGAGCAGGGCGACGTGGCGCGAGAATTCACGGGGGCTCAGCGCGAGACCGTCGGTGGTGTCGTCGAGGACGAGCGTGGCGGTCCGCGGCTGCTGGAGGCGCGCGATGGTGCGCAGCAGCGTCGACTTGCCGCTGCCGTTCGGGCCGACCAGGACGGTCACTTCGCCGGGGCGCAGCGTCATGGACGCGTCGTGGACGACGTCGACGCCTTCGTACGCCACGGTGACGCCCATGGCCGAGAGTTGATGACCGTGGGGGCCCGGGGCCGCGGAGGTCTGTTCACCTGCTTGCACGTCCCGAAGGTTAGCCTAACCTTAGCTAGTCGCAAAAGGGGGGTCCGGAACCCGACCACAAGGCGAATTCCGGCCAAGCGTGCGGGTCCACGCCCCGGAGAGGCCGTTGACCCGGCACACGGGGGCGGATACGTTCGCGCCATGTTGCGTACAGCTCTGCTCACCACGCGCGGTCACATCGACCTGCTGCGGGTGGCCTCCGCCGCGTGTCGCCGCGGCTGCTGACGCCCTCTCACCACTCCCCTTCAGAAGCCCTGGCGCCCTGACGTCGCGCGCGCGTGCCCGCTCCGCGCCCGCGACCACCGAGGCGCACCTTCGACGCGCTGACGGAAAGGCCCCCTCATGACCGTCCACCTGCACTGGTTCCTGCCGACCGGCGGCGACGGCCGGACCCTCGTCGACCGGCACGCCTATGCCGACGGCGGGATCACCCGGAACGGCACCGTGCCCGGCCTGCGCGCCCCCGACATCACCTACCTGACCCAAATCGCCAAAGCCGCCGAGCAGTTGGGCTTTGAAGCGGTCCTGACCCCGACCGGGACCTTCTGCGAGGACGCCTGGCTGACCACCGTCGCGCTCGCCCAGCACACCGAGCGCCTCAAGTTCCTGGTCGCGTTCCGGCCCGGGGTCATCTCCCCCGTCCTCGCGGCGCAGATGGCGGCCACGTACCAGCGGATCACCCGGGGCCGGCTGCTCCTCAACGTGGTGACCGGCGGGGACTCCGCCGAGCAGCGCCGCTTCGGCGACCGACTCGACCACGACCGGCGGTACGCGCGCACGGCCGAGTTCCTCTCGGTAGTGCGGGGCGTCTGGAGCGGGCGGCCGTACGACTTCGACGGCGAGCACTTCCGGATCGAGGGCGGGCTGACCGCCCTGCCGCCGGACCCGCTGCCGGAGGTCTTCTTCGGCGGCTCGTCCGCGGCGGCGGGCCCGGTCGCGGCGGAGCACGCGGACGTGTACCTGACCTGGGGCGAGCCGCCGTGGCAGGTGAAGGAGAAGATCGACTGGATCCGGCGCCTCGCGGAGGAGCGCGGGCGGAAGGTCCGTTTCGGGATCCGGCTGCACACGGTGTCGCGCGACTCGGCGCGCGAGGCCTGGGCGACCGCCGAACGGCTGCTCGCCGACCTCGACGCCGGGACGGTCGCCTCCGCACAGGAGCAGCTCGGCCGCAGCGAGTCCGTCGGCCAGCAGCGGATGCTGGCCCTGCACGGACGCGGCTCCCTGGACCGGGACAAGCTGGAGATCTCGCCGAACCTGTGGGCGGGGGTCGGCCTCGTGCGGGGCGGGGCCGGCACCGCGCTGGTCGGCAGTCACGCCGATGTCGCGGACCGGATCGAGGAGTACCACGACCTGGGCGTGGAGCACTTCGTCCTGTCGGGCTACCCGCACCTGGAGGAGGCGTACTGGTTCGGCGAGGGCGTGACGCCGGAGCTCGTGGCACGCGGGCTCGTGGCACCGGCGCCCGTGGTGTTCTAGATCGGGTCGCGGGGACCCGTCGCCCGGGCGGGAAGATCTCCGACCCCCGAAGAGTTAGTAGAACCGTGAACGAATTTGGTGGAGCAGCGGAGCAGGCCACGACCGTGGACGTCGTCGTCATCGGCGCCGGGCAGGCGGGCCTCTCGGCCGCCTTCCACCTGCGGCGCACCGGCCTGGAGCCGGACCGGGACTTCGTCGTCCTCGACCACGCCCCGCGCGCGGGCGGCGCCTGGCAGTTCCGGTGGCCCTCCCTCACGTACGGCAAGGTGCACGGCATGTACGCGCTGCCCGGCATGGAGCTGACCGGCGCCGACCCCGCGCGACCCTCCTCGGAGGTGATCGGCGCGTACTTCGACACGTACGAGCGGACCTTCGACCTGCGGGTCCACCGGCCCGTCGACGTCACCGCCGTCCGGGAGGGCGACGGCGGGCGGCTGCTCGTCGAGACCTCCGAGGGGGCGTACGCCACGCGCGCCCTGATCAACGCGACGGGCACCTGGGACCGCCCCTTCTGGCCGCGCTACCAGGGGCAGGAGACCTTCCGGGGCCGCCAGCTGCACACTTCCGGCTACCCGGGCCCGGAGGAGTTCGCCGGGAAGCGGGTGATCGTCGTCGGCGGCGGCGCCTCCGGGACCCAGCACCTCATGGAGATCGCCGAGGTCGCCGCCGCGACGACCTGGGTGACCCGGCGCGAGCCCGTCTTCCGCGAAGGCCCCTTCGGCGAGGCCGAGGGCCGGGCGGCCGTGGCGCTCGTCGAGGAGCGCGTACGCCTCGGACTGCCGCCGCAGAGCGTCGTCTCGGTCACCGGCCTCCCCCTCAACGACGCGATCCGCGCGGCGCGGGAGAGCGGCGTCCTGGACCGGCTGCCGATGTTCGACCGGCTCACCCCGACCGGGGTGGCCTGGGACGACGGGCGGACCGTCGACGCGGACGTGATCCTGTGGGCGACCGGTTTCCGTGCCGCCATCGACCACCTGACGCCCCTCCGCCTGCGGGAGCCGGGCGGCGGCATCCGACTGGAGGGGACGCGGGCGGTCCGCGACGAGCGCGTCCACCTCGTCGGCTACGGCCCCTCGGCCTCGACCATCGGCGCCAACCGCGCGGGCCGCGCGGCCGTCTCCGACATCCGCCGCCTTCTGACCCGCGAACTCGCCGCTGCCGCTGCCGTCGCGACCGCCTGAGGAATCGGGCGTCCCCCGTCGCCCTCAGGACGTCGCGGCGCGCCGGTTCGCGTTGAACTCCGCGACGTTCTCCTGGTGGAGCGCGTAGTCGGCGGTGAAGCGGGTGTCCCCCGGGGCCACCGTGACGAAGTACAGCCAGTCGCCGTCCGCCGGGCGGATGACCGCGCCCAGTGCCTGCTCCCCCGGGTTCCCGATGGGTGTCGGTGGCAGACCCTTCCGTTCGTACGTGTTGTACGGACTGGCGATCTTCGTGTCCGCGGTGGTCGTGTCGACGGTGCTGCGGCCCAGGGCGTAGTTCAGGGTCGAGTCCATCTGGAGGGCCATGCCCCGGGCGAGCCGGTTGTGGACGACTCGGGCGACCTTGGCCATGTCCTCGGGGCTGTCGGCCTCCGCCTGCACGATGCTGGCCGCGATCACCGCCTGGTACGTGCTCATCCCGTACGCCTTGGCGCCCTCGGCGATCCGCTGGGTGCCGAATCGTTTGCCCGCGGTCTCCGCCATGTAGCGGAGGAGCCCTTCGGGGGTGCTGGCGGCGACGACCGGATAGGTGGCGGGGAAGAGGTAGCCCTCAGGGTTGCCCCCGGCCGCGGCGGGGAGCGGGAGGACGGCGCCGGGTGCGGAGGCGGCCTTGCGCGTGGTCCCTTCGGGCAGGCCGAGGGCCCGGTCGACGGCCGTGTAGACCTGCCCCGAGCGCCATCCTTCGGGGACGAGGAGGGTTCGGGGCTTTTCGACGGCCGGTTCGTCGCCCGGGAGCAGCAGGAGCGGGACGGTGATCGCGGCGGCCGCGGCGACGACGGCGCCGAGCAGGAGCGCGAGGCGTCCGCGCCGGGTGAGGCGGGCGCGGCGGGGCGGCCGGGGAAGTGAGGGGCGGCGGGGGCGGCGGGGGGGTGCGTACGGTGACGACTGCCGGTACGTCATGGCCGCACGCTAACCCGCCCCGTGCGGGATTCCGGGGAGCCCCGCGCACGCGGCGGCGCCGCCGGTCCCCTGGGACGGGGGACCGACGGCGCCGGGCACTGCGATCGTCAGACGAGCCAACCCAGGAAGTGGAGGACGCCGGCGAGCAGATCGGTGATGACGTTCATGGTGGTGCTTCTCCTCGTACAGGTACATCAGTGGGACGGTGCGGTCGCGGTCTGCAGCCCGTCGCTCGCACTCCGTAATCTTCCGATGCCGTACGGGAGTTGGGCAACGATTCCCGGAACGATCACACGTTCTGGGGAACAACCGCTCCCACGTTCGTTTGTTCGCCTCGCCCGGCGTCCCGCACCGCGCCCTGCCCTGCGGTCCGGGCGTCCCTGCGGACCAGTGCCGCGTACCGCCCGTCCCGCGCGAGCAGCTCCTCGTGCGTCCCGCGCTCCGCGATCTGCCCCGCCTCCAGGACGACGATCTGGTCGGCGTCGCGGACGGTGGAGAGCCGGTGGGCGATGGTGATGGTGGTGCGGCCGGCCGAGAGCGCGTCGATGGCCTGCTGCACGGCGTGTTCCGTACGGGTGTCGAGGGCGCTGGTCGCCTCGTCGAGGATGAGCACCGGCGGGTCGCGCAGGATCGTGCGCGCGATGGCCAGCCGCTGCTTCTCGCCGCCCGAGAAGCGGTAGCCGCGCTCGCCGACGAGGGTGTCGTACCCGTCGGGCAGCGAGGCGATGTGGTCGTGGATCTGCGCGGCGCGCGCGGCGGCCTCGATCTCCTCGTCCGTGGCGTCCGGCTTGGCGAAGCGGAGGTTGTCGGCGACGGAGGCGTGGAAGAGGTAGGTCTCCTGGGAGACCACGCCGACGGCCCGGGCCAGGGTGTCGAAGTCGAGGTCGCGCACGTCGACGCCGTCGAGGGCGACGCGGCCGCCGGTGACGTCGTACAGCCGGGGCACGAGGTAGCTGAGGGTGGACTTCCCCGAGCCGGTGGGGCCGACGACGGCCAGGCTGCCGCCGGCCGGGACGGTGACGTCGATCCCGTCAAGGGTCGCGCGCTCCCGACCCTCGGGGTCGTAACGGAACTCGACCTTCTCGAAGGTCACCTCGCCGCGGACCTTCGCGAGCCGGACGGGCTCGGCGGGCTCGGTGATGTCGACGGGCAGGTCCAGGTACTCGAAGATGCGCTGGAAGAGGGCGAGCGAGGTCTGCATCTGCACGCCGGTGGAGAGCAGGCTCACGGCGGGCCGGAAGAGGCCCTGCTGGAGCGAGACGAAGGCGACGAGCGTGCCGAGCGATATCGCGGGGCCGCCCGACTGGAGCGCGATGCCGGCGGCCCAGTAGATCAGGGCGGGCATGGCGGCCATGACGATGCCGATGGTGGACATGCGCCACCGTCCGGCCATGGAGGAGCGCACTTCGAGGTCGACGAGGCGCTCGGACTCCTCGGCGAAGGACCTGGTCAGGGAGTCGGCTCGGCCCATGGTGCGGCCGAGGAGGATGCCGCTGACCGAGAGGGACTCGGTGACGGTCGCGGCCATGGCGGCCATCTGCTTCTGGCGCTGGGTGGTGATCGCCTTGCGCTCGCGGCCGACGCGGCGGCTGATCCAGACGAAGACGGGCAGCAGGAGCAGGGAGACGACGGTGAGCCGCCAGTCGAGCGCGAGCATGGCGACGACGGTCGCGACGACGGCCGTGAGGTTGGAGACGAGCGAGGTCGCCGTGGAGGTGACGGTCGCCTGCATGCCGCCGATGTCGTTGGCGATGCGGGACTGGACCTCGCCGGTGCGCGTGCGCGTGAAGAAGGCCAGGGGCATCCGCTGGAGCTGCTCGTAGACCCCGGTGCGCAGGTCGTGCATGACGCGCTGGCCGACGGTCGTGGAGATCAGGGTCTGGAGCACGCCGAAGACGCTGGTCAGGACGGCGGTGGCGATCATGCCGAGGGCGAGCAGGCTGAGCAGCCCCGTACGCCCCTCGGGGATCGCGGTGTCCAGGATCTCCCTGAGCAGGAACGGGGAGGCGACCGAGACCAGCGAGGCGGCGCCGACCAGGAGGCCGACGAGCGCGAGGCGGGCGCGGTAGGGACGGAAGAGCCGCAGGATGCGCCGCACCTGCGCGGGCTCCTTCGGCTGGCCGGAGTCGCGGGGCGGGGGCGTCCAGTCGGACTGGTCGTGGGGGCGCATGGGCTCCTTCGAGAGGGGACGTTCCGGAGTCGATCCGGTTCGGTGGTCGATAAGGACCCTAGCTCATTGTTACCTATACTCACAATGAACCAGGTCCTGATATTGTTCCCGGTATGAGCACCTCCGACCGCCTGAGTGGATCCGACCGCCTGAGCGGGGCCGACACCGACGGCCTCCTCGCCGAGCAGCTCCTGCGGCTCACGCGGCGCCTGCACCGCATCCAGAAGCATCACCTGCAGCCGGTCGGCATCACCCCCGCGCAGTCTCGGCTCCTGCGCACGGTCTCGCACTTCGGGGAGCCACCGCGGATGGCCGATCTCGCGACCCGGCTCGAAGTCGTCCCCAGAGCCGTGACCAGCCTCGTCGACGGCCTGGAGGCGGTCGGCCGGGTGCGCAGGGTCCCCGATCCGAGCAACCGCCGCGTGGTCCGGATCGAGCTCACCGACGCGGGGCGCGCCACGCTGCGCGAGCTGCGCAGCGCGCGCCGGGCGGCCGCAGAGGACATCCTTGCTCCATTGACCGTCGATCAGCGCGAGGTGCTCGGAGGTCTGCTGTCCGCTCTCGTCGACCGCGTCCCGGAGAGCGGCTGCTGATCCCTGGGGGTCCGGAGGCCCCCTGGACACGGGGCCGCGCCGAAGGGGAGCCGTGACATGCCGCTGCTTGAGCCGAACCCGCAGGCCCTTCGCCCCGGTACGAAGCGGAGTCCGGCCCCGGACAGGGTTCCCGAGCTCCAGTCGCGGGGGACGCCGCGGCGGCTGCGGGAGGAGCTCGCGGAGCTCCTCGGCCCGGAGAAGGTCCTGTCGGACCTCTCCGACCTCGTCCGGTACGCCTCCGACGCCAGCCCGTACCGCTTCGTGCCGCGGGTCGTCGTGGTCGCCGAGGACATCGACGACATCTCCGCGGTCCTGTCGTACGCGCACGGCAAGGGCCGCGAGGTCGTCTTCCGGGCGGCGGGGACGAGTCTGAACGGACAGGCGCAGGGCGAGGACATCCTCGTCGACGTGCGCCGTCACTGGGTGGGCGTCGAGGTCCTGGACGGCGGCTCCCGCGCCCGGATCCGCCCCGGCACCACGGTTGTCCGGGCGAACGCGGCACTCGCCCCGCACGGCCGGGTCCTGGGGCCCGATCCGGCCAGCGCGATCGCCTGCACGCTCGGCGGGGTCGTCGCCAACAACGCCTCGGGGATGACCGCGGGGACCACAAGGAACTCGTACCGGACGCTGGCCTCGCTCACCTTCGTCCTGCCGTCGGGGACGGTGGTCGACACGGCCGACCCGGCGGCGGACGAGGAGCTCGCGCGGGCCGAGCCGAGGCTGTGCGCCGGGCTCCTCGCGCTCAAGGCCGAGATCGAGGCGGACGCCGAGCTCACGGCCCGGATCCGGGCCAAGTACGCGATCAAGAACACCAACGGCTACCGGCTGGACGCCTTCCTCGACGGATCGACGCCGGTGCAGATCCTGCGGGGTCTGATGGTCGGCTCCGAGGGCACGTTCGGTTTCATCGCCGAGACCGTCTTCGACACCCTCCCGCTGGACCGCGAGGTCTCCACGGCCCTGCTCTTCTTCCCCTCGCTCCCGGCCGCCGCGGCGGCGGTTCCGCTGTTCAACGAGGCCGGGGCGCTCGCGGTGGAGCTGATGGACGGCAACACGCTGCGGGCCTCGGTGAGCGTGGCGGGCGTCCCCGCCGACTGGGCGGAGCTCCCGAAGGAGACGGCGGCGCTGCTGGTCGAGTTCCGGGCGCCGGACGCGGCGGCGCGGGAGGCGTACGAGCGGGCGGCGGAGACGGTCCTCGCCGGTCTCGACCTGGTCGCCCCGGTGGCCTCCGTGGAGAACGCGTTCACCCGCGACCCGAAGACGATCAACGGGTACTGGAAGGCCCGGAAGGCCTTCGTGACGGCCGTCGGCGGCTCACGCCCCTCGGGCACGACCCTCATCACCGAGGACTTCGCGGTGCCGCCGGACCGGCTCGCAGAGGCCTGCGCCGAGCTCCTCGACCTCCAGTCCCGGCACGGCTTCGACGCGGCCGTGGCCGGTCACGCGGCCCACGGCAACCTCCACTTCCTCCTCGCCTTCGACGCCGGCGACCGCTCCGACGTCGAGCGGTACGCGGCCTTCATGGACGAGTTCTGCAAGCTGACCGTCGAGCGCTTCGACGGCTCGCTCAAGGCCGAGCACGCCACCGGCCGCAACATCGCGCCGTTCCTCGAACTGGAGTGGGGGACGACGGCGACCGAGCTGATGTGGCGGACCAAGGAGGTCATCGACCCCGACGGGGTCCTCGCCCCCAGGATCGTCCTCGACCGCGACCCCCAGGCCCATCTGCGCGGCCTGAAGACCATCCCCAAGGTCGAGCCGATCGCCGACCCCTGCATCGAGTGCGGTTTCTGCGAACCGACCTGCCCCAGCCACGACCTGACGACCACTCCGCGCCAGCGGATCGTGCTGCGCCGCGAGATGATGCGGCAGCCGGACGGCTCCGCCGTCGAGGCCCGGCTCCTGGAGGCGTACGGCTACGACGCCGTCGACACCTGCGCCGGCGACTCCACCTGCAAGCTCGCCTGCCCCGTCGGCATCGACACCGGCGCCCTGATGAAGGACTTCCGGCACCAGCGGCACTCGCCCCGTGAGGAACGGATCGCCGCCCGCGCCGCGAAGAACTTCCGTGCCGTGGAGGCCTCGGCCCGGCTCGCCGTCGCCGCGGCGGACCGGATCGGCGACCGGGTCCTGGAGCGGGTGACCGGCGTGGCCCGCAAGGCCGTCCGCCCCGACCTCGTACCGGAGTGGCTGCCGGAGATCCCCGGCGCGGCCGCGCGCCGTCTGCCCCGCACCCACCGCCCCGCGGCCGTCGCCGTCTACTACCCGGCCTGCGTCAACCGCATCTTCGGTGCCCCCGACACCCATGACGGCCCCTCCCTGCCCGAGGCCGTCGTCGCCCTGTCCGCCCGCGCGGGGAAGCCCGTCTGGATCCCCGACGACGTCTCCGGAACCTGCTGCGCCACCATCTGGCACTCCAAGGGCTACCTGCTGGGCAACGAGATCATGGCCAACCGCATCGTCGAGGCCGCCTGGGGCTGGACCGCGGGCGGGAAGCTCCCCCTCGTCGTCGACGCCTCCTCGTGCACCCTCGGCATCGCCGACGAGGTCGTCCCCTACCTCACCGACGACAACCGCGAACTCCACGCCGAGCTCACGGTCCTCGACTCCCTCGTCTGGGCCGCCGACGAGCTGCTCCCCCGGCTCGAGGTCCGCCGCCGGGTCACCTCCGCCGTCGTCCACCCCACCTGTTCCATGCGCCACCTCGGCGACGAGGAGCAGCTGACCCGCCTCGCCGAGGCGTGTGCCGAGGAGGTCGTCGTCCCCGTCGACGCGGGCTGCTGCGCCTTCGCGGGCGACCGGGGCATGCTGCACCCGGAGCTGACGGCCTCGGCGACGGCGCGCGAGGCGGCCGAGGTCACGGCCCGCCCCTTCGACGCGCATCTCTCGGCCAACCGGATGTGCGAGATCGGCATGGAGCGGGCGACGGGCCGGAGCTACCAGTCGGTGCTGCTCTCCCTGGAGCGCGCGACCCGGCCCTGATCCTCCGTCAGCCCGCGGCGCACCCCGCCGACCAGGCCCCTCACCCCCCGTGGTGAGGGGTCCTTCGTATGTTCGGGTGACGCTTCGTGTCCGGTACGGCTCCACTCGATATCCGGAACAGTATGGTCCAACTACCCGTCGCAAGAGTCCTATCCGCGCCCTTGCGCACTGTCGGTCACCGGGGCCAGGGTCCTGTGCGGGATTCATGAAACAGCCGTGCACACAGCTCCTGGAGGTTCCATGAACGAGCAGCACATCCCGAGCCGTCGCACGGTCCTCAAGACCACCGCCGGAGCGGCGGGAGCGGGTATCGGCATCGCCGCCGGCGCTCCGGCCGCCCAGGCCGCCGCCGGATCCGCCCCCGGATCCGCCTCCGCGATGCCCCCGGCGGCCGCGGAGGCGGCGCCGGACACGCCGAGGCGCCGCGGATCGACCATGGCCGGGGTCCCCTTCGAACGCCGTTCCACGGTCCGCGTCGGGATCGTCGGTCTCGGCAACCGGGGCAACGGCATGATCGGCCTGTTCCTCGCGCTGCCCTGGGTGCGGGTGGTGGCCGTCTGCGACCCGGTGCGGGAGAAGACCGAGCGGGCCGCCGCCAAGGTCGTCGCCGCCGGGCAGCCGGCCCCCGCCGTCTACACCAACGGCGAGGACGACTACGAGAACCTCTGCGCCCGCTCCGACCTCGACTTCGTGTACGTGGCCACGCCCTGGGACCGGCACTTCGCCATGGCCAAGGCGGCGATGCTCAACGGCAAGCACGTCGGCGTCGAGTGTCCGATCGCGATGCGGATCGACGAGCTCTGGGAGCTGGTCGACCTGTCCGAGCAGACCCGCCGCCACTGCATGCAGCTGGAGAACTGCTGCTACGGGCGGAACGAGATGCGGGTCCTGCGCATGGCGCACGCCGGGAAGTTCGGGCAGCTGCTGCACGGCGCGGGGGCGTACAACCACGACCTGCGCGGTCTGATGTTCTCGCCGACCTACTACGAGGGGCCCTGGCGCCGGCAGTGGCACACGCAGCTGCGCGGCGACCTCTACCCCAACCACGGCTTCGGTCCCGTCGCCAACTACATGGACGTCAACCGCGGCGACCGGGTGGTGAGCATCAGCAGCTTCGGCACCCCGGCGCTCGGCCTCGCCGAGTACCGCGCGGAGCACATGCCTCCGGACGACCCGAGCTGGAAGGAGACGTACATCGAGAGCGACCGGACGATCAGCATGGTCCAGACGGCCAAGGGGCGGCTCATCCGGCTGGAGCACGACGTCTCCACCCCGCACCCGTACAGCAGGATCAACAGCCTGGGCGGGACGAAGGGCGTCTTCGAGGACTACCCGGCGCGGATCTATCTGGAGCCGGACCACACGAACGACGAGTGGGCGGACTTCTCGTCCTACGCCGCCGAGTTCGACCACTGGCTGTGGAAGGAGCACGCGAATCCGCCCGGCGGCCACGGCGGCATGGACTACATCATGATCTACCGCCTGATGCAGTGCGTGCAGCGGGGACTCGTCCCGGACTTCGACGTGTACGACGCCGCCACCTGGACGGCTCCGGTGCCGCTGAGCCACGCCTCGATCAAGGCGAAGGGCGCGCCGCAGGAGATCCCCGACTTCACCCGCGGGGAGTGGCGCAAGGCACGCTCGGGCGTGGACTCGGTCAAGCCCTCCTGAGGGGTACGGTGCCCGGTCCCCGCGCGCGCGGGGGCCGGGCACCGTCGTGTTCAGCAGCGCAGCCGGTCCTCGGTGAGCGTGCCCTGAACCGTCGTCAGGCTGCGGTCGTGGCAGCCGTCGGAGCCGTAGAGCCGGTACCGCTCGGTCGTCGTGCCGACGGCGTGCCGCTGGTCGCGCGGGACACCGGTCGTGTACGTCGCGTCCCCGGTGTACGTGTCGTCGAGGTGCGACCAGGAGAGGCGCCGGCCGTCGCGCAGGACGAGGGTGTCGGCGCGGTCCCCGAGGGTGAGGACCGTCCGCAGCCGGTCGCCCGCGCCGATCGTCGTCTCGCCGTCCATCGTGTACGCGCGGTCGGCGCGGGTGACGGTGCGGCCGGTGGTCACCGTCTCGCGGTCGGTCCAGCGCGCGGTGAAGGCGTCGGGGTTCTCGCCCTCGCCCCAGCGGTGGACGGAGGTGTGGCCGACGGTCCGGTCGACGGTGGTGGCGACCCTGCCGTGGGAGGTGTTCAGGTGCCCGGCGACGGTCAGCCGGTGACCGGCCTCGGTGTCGAGCCGGTGGAGCGTGTCCGCCGAGCCCGCCGTGTAGACGGAGGAGTTGCGCGGGGCGCCCTCCTCGTGGCGGTCGAGCCCGCCGGTGACGACCCGGCTGCCCTCGTCCTGCCAGAGCAGCACGTTGGTGGGGAGGGACCAGCCGCTCAGCCCGGCCGGGACGCCGGCGACGGAGACCTCCACGCGGTGGGCGCCGCCGTCGTTGAGGAGGGCGGCGAAGGGGGTCAGGTCGTAGACGATCGGCTGGACGTCGAAGGCGCGCGGGCCGGGGGTGACGTACCAGAGGAAGGGGTTGGACCAGCCTCCGGTCCAGACCGTGGGGAAGGGGGCCGCGATGCCCGCGAGCCGGCCGTCGACGGAGACGCGGACCTCGCGGTGGGGGCCGTCGGTCGCCCGGCAGGAGTACGGGGCGGCGTCGGGGACGGAGAGGTACCAGTACTCCTCGCAGCCGCCTCCGGAGCCGGTGGCGTACACCTCGGCGAGCAGCCGTTCGGTGTTGCGCGGGGTCGTGAGGGTGGGGCCGGTGAGGGGGATCACCCGGTCGGGTGTACCGGCGGCGGGCTTCACGCGGCCCTCCGCGGTGTGGAAGGTGAGGGTGACCCGGACGTCGAGGACGCCGGTGTACGTCTCGTTCACGACATTGCCGATGAGCATCTCGACGGGCTGCGGGCGGCTGAGGGTGTCGCGGTAGCGGGTGACGTCCTTCTCCACGGACCAGGTGATGCCGTCGGGCGAGGGCTGCGGCGTGGACGTGCGGAGGATCTCCACGCCGCCGACGGTGACGTAGCCGAGGCGGTCGTACTGGCGGCCCTTGACGCTTCCCTCCAGGCGGAGGACGACCTTGTTCCAGCGGGTGCCGCACTCCTTCGGCGGGGTGTATCCGCCCTGGTACGGGGTGAAGTCGCGGAACTGCGCGGCGGCGAGCGTGACCTCGCAACTGCGGGTGCCGGGGGTCTCGACGGGCGGCGCGGCGGTGACCGGGTCGTGCCAGTCGCCGGCGAACTCGGCGGGGGGCGTCGGGCCGTTCGGACCGTCGGCGGCGGCCGGGTGGGCGGTGAGCAGTGCTCCGGCGGCCAGGACCAGACCGCTGAGCATGCTCATGATCTTGAGTGATCTCATGGGGCGGAAGTGAAGCGCGGTCACCAGGGCCCGGTCCAGAGGACGATGAGCGGACATGGCGCGATCTGTTCCCTCATGGGGAAAATCGATTGCCGCGCGCGGGGGAAAAAGCGAACCTTGCACGGTTTCCACACCGCCGCCGGGCAGCCGTATCCACGCACCCCCGTGCGTGATCCCCCCGGACAGACCCGAAGACTCTGGGACACCATGCAGATTCGCGACCTTCCCTACGCCGACCCAGGGGTCCCCGATGTCCGCTCGGGCACCCGGTTCCTCCTCTGGCTCGGCCGCAACCAGCTCGGCGGGCAGGTGAAGGCCCTGCTCTGGGGGCTGCTCCTGCAACTGGGCATCGCCGGGCTGCCGCTCGGCGTCGGCGTCGCCGTGCAGGCGGTCGTGGACCGTGACGGCGGGCGGCTCGCCCTCGCCGGTGGCCTGCTCGTGGGCTTCGGGCTCGCGATCGCGGTCGGGGACACCATGCTGCACCGCACCGCCGTCACCAACTGGATCACCGCCGCCGCCCGGGTCCAGCAGCTCCTGTCCCGCAAGACCGCCGAACTGGGCTCCGTCCTGACCCGGCGGGTCGCGGCGGGCGAAGTGGTGGCCGTTTCCACAGGTGACGTCGAGAAAATTGGATGGTTCGTCGAGGCGCTGTCCCGGTTCGCCGCGGCCGCCGTCTCCCTCCTGATCGTCTGTGTGGCGCTCGTCGTCTACCAGCCGGCCCTCGGCATCGTCGTCGCGATCGGCGTCCCGGTCCTCGCCCTCGCCGTGCTGCCGCTCCTCCCCCGCGCCACGCGCCGGGCGGACGTCCAGCGCGAGAAGGCGGGCAAGGCCACGGAACTGGCCTCCGACACCGTCGCCGGGCTCCGCGTCCTGCGCGGCATCGGCGGCGAGGAGCTGTTCCTCGGCCGCTACCGCGCCGCCTCCCAGGAGGTCCGCAAGGCGGCCGTGCACAGCGCGCGGATGTGGGCGCTGATCGCCTCGATCCAGGTCGTGCTGCCCGGCATCCTGCTCATCGTCGTCGTGGCGTACGGGGCGCGGCTCGCGCTCGACGGGCGGATCACGGTCGGCGAGCTCGTCACCGTCTACGGCGCCGTGGCCCTGACCCATCATCCGATGCGGAACTTCGAGGAGATCGCCATGGCCTTCTCCTTCTCGCGGCCGTCGGCGAAGCGGGCCGCCCGGGTCCTCGCGCTGACCCGCACGACGACCACCACGGACACCGCGGGCGAGGAGCGGGCGGCGACCGGCGACCTGTACGACCCGCTGACCGGGCTGCTCGCCCCGGCCGGCCGGTTCACCGCCGTCGTCTGCGGCGACCCGGACGTGGCCGGACGGCTCGCGGACCGGCTCGGCGGCCACCCGACCGAAGCCGACGAGGACCACACCTCGGTGCTGCTCGGCGGGGTCCCGCTGGACGAGCTGCCGCTGGTGGCGGCCCGGACGGCCGTCCTCGTCCAGGACAAGGACCCGGTCCTGCTCTCGGGCACGCTCCAGGACCTCTTCGACGTGCCCTCCTCGGGCGCGGTCAAGGCCGAGGACGCGCTCGCCGCCGCCCAGTGCGGCGACGTCCTCGACGCGCTCGCCCAGGCCTCCGTCGACACCGACGGGGACCCGATGCGGACCCGGATCACCGAGCGGGGCCGGTCGCTCTCGGGCGGCCAGCGCCAGCGGCTCGCACTCGCCCGCTCGCTGGTCACCGACCCGGAGGTGCTCGTCCTCGACGAGCCGACCTCTGCGGTCGACTCGCACACCGAGTCCCGGGTGGCCGAGGGCATCGCCCGGCTGCGCGAGGGCGGGACCACCGTGGTCCTCGCCTCCTCGCCGCTGCTCCTGGACCGCGCCGACCGCGTCGTCCTGGTCCACGAGGGCCAGGCCGTCGCCGTCGGCACCCACCGCGAACTCCTCGCCGGGGAGCCCCGCTACCGCGCGGTCGTCACGCGCGAGACGGACGAGGAGCTCGCCACGGCGACCCGCCTCGCCGCCGAACTCGAAGCACTGGAAGGGGAAACGGCATGATCGGCCTGGCGCCACCGGAGTACGACCCGGCGGCCCCCACGACGGCGACGACGCTGCCCGTCGCGGCCGGCGCGACCGTACGGATCTACGTACGGGAGCTGCTGCGCCGCCACCGCAGGGCGTTCGCGCTGCTCATCGGGGTGAACGCGGTCGCCGTGATCGCCTCGATGGCCGGCCCGTACCTCCTCGGTTCGGTGGTGGACGAGCTGAGCTCGGGGGCCCGTGACCTCCATCTGGAGCGGACGGTCGCGCTGTTCGCGGTCGCCCTGCTCGTGCAGACGGTCTTCGTGCGGCTCGTCCGGCTGCGCGGCGCGATGCTCGGCGAGGAGATGCTCGCCGATCTGCGCGAGGACTTCCTCGTCCGCTCGGTCGGCCTGCCGCCCGGCGTCCTCGAACGGGCCGGGACGGGCGACCTGCTCTCCCGGATCACCACGGACGTCGACCGGCTCGCCAACGCGATGCGCGAGGCGGTGCCCCAGCTGGCGATCGGCGTGGTCTGGGTGGGCCTGCTGCTCGGCGGGCTCGCGGTGACCGCGCCCCCGCTCGCGCTCGCGGCCCTGCTCGCCGCCCCGGTGCTGATCGTGGGCTGCCGCTGGTACTTCAAGCGGGCGCCCTCGGCGTACCGCTCGGAGTCCGCGGGATACGCGGCCGTGGCCGCCGCGCTGGCCGAGACGGTCGACGCGGGCCGCACGGTGGAGGCGCACCGCCTGGGCGCGCGCCGGATCGCGCTCTCCGACAAGCGCATTACTGAATGGGTCGCGTGGGAAAGGTACACACTTTTCCTGCGATCGGTGCTCTTCCCGGTCGTCACGCTCACCCACACGACGGTCCTGTGCGGTGTCCTCCTCCTCGGCGGGGTCTTCGTCTTCCAGGGCTGGATCGACGTGGGCCAGCTGACGACGGGCGCGCTGCTCGCGCAGATGCTGGTGGACCCGATCGGGATCGTGCTCCGCTGGTACGACGAGCTCCAGGTCGCGCAGGTCTCGCTGGGCCGGCTCGTCGGCGTCCGGGACATCGAGCCGGACGCCGGGGACCACGAGGTGCGGCCCGACGGGCGTGCCGTCCGGGCGGACGAGGTCCGCTTCGGCTACCGCGAGGGCGTCGACGTGCTGCACGAGGTGTCCCTGAAGGTGGCACCTGGCACCCGGCTCGCCCTGGTCGGCCCCTCGGGCGCGGGCAAGTCCACCCTCGGCCGGCTGCTCGCGGGCATCTACTCCCCGAGGACGGGCTCGGTCACCCTCGGCGCCGCCGAGCTGGCCCGGATGCCCGCCGAGCGGGTCCGCGAGCACGTGGCCCTGGTCAATCAGGAGCACCACGTCTTCGTCGGCTCGCTCCGGGACAATCTCCTGCTGGCCAGGACCGGCGCCGTCGACGCCGAGCTGTGGGAGGCCCTCGCCGCGGTGGACGCGGAGAGCTGGGCGCGGGGCCTCGACGAGGGCCTGGACACCGAGGTCGGCTCGGGCGGCCGTTCGCTGACGCCGGCTCAGGCCCAGCAGGTGGCGCTGGCCCGGCTCGTCCTCGCGGACCCGCACACGCTGGTCCTGGACGAGGCGACCTCGCTGCTCGACCCGCGCGCGGCCCGGCACCTGGAGCGGTCCCTCGCCCGGGTCCTGGACGGGCGTACGGTCGTGGCCATCGCGCACCGGCTGCACACCGCGCACGACGCCGATCTGATCGCGGTGGTCGAGGCCGGCCGGATCAGCGAGCTCGGCAGCCACGACGAGCTGGTCGCGGCGGACGGCGCGTACGCGGCGCTGTGGCGGTCCTGGCACGGCTGAGAGACGGGTGGGGGCGCGCCTGCGCAAGGCACGCCCCGGCCGGCCGACGGGTGGGGCGTGCCGGCGAAGGGCTCGCCCCACCCGTCTCTCAGTAGCCGATCGTGAACCGGCGCTGGACGAAGCGGGGCAGCTCCGCCTCGTCGACGAGGGCCACGGCCGCGTCCTCCGCCGAGACGCGGCTGCGTCCCTCGGCGTCCCGGACCGGCTGGTCCTCGCCGATGCGGAAGCGGCCGGTGCGCTCGCCGGGCGCGATGTCCTCGGCGGGGCTGAAGTAGGTCCAGCGGCGGTTGGAGGTGCGCAGCACGTTCAGGGCGTCCCGGTGGCCGCGTACCGCCGCCGCGTAGGCGCGGGGCAGTCCGACGGAGTCGAGGGTCTCGTGGAGCCGCTCCTCCGCGTCGGCGAGCACCACTCCGGGCTCGGACTCCAGGCTGCCGGCGCCGCCGATGACGATCAGCCGGGTCCTGGGATGGGTCTCCAGGGCCTTGAGCAGGGCCCGGGCCGCGGTGGCGTAGACGCCGGCGTCGGCGATGGAGCGCTCGATGGTGTCCGCGAGGTCCCGGGCGGCGTTGCCGGGCTGGAAGGCGCTGATCAGGACGTCGAGTCCCGGCAGGACGGCGGCGATGCCCTCGGGGTCGAGGACGTCGAGGCTCGTCCAGGTGATGTTCTCGCGGGTCTCGGCGGCCGCGGCCCCGGTGGTGTCGCGGCCGAAGGCCCTGATGTCGTGCCCGCGTGCGAGGGCCTCCGCGACGACGCGGCTGCCGATGGTGCCGGTGGCGCCGATAACCCCGATGCGCATGACTCTCCCCTGTGATCACGGCTCTGGCGTGACACCACTGTGGCGTGACGCCGTGAGAAAACTATACGCCGTGAAGTTCACGGCGTGCAGTTTTCCTACACCCCTCAGTGGAGAGGTAGGGTTCCCGGATGACCGGGACTTCGGAAGCACGGACAGGGACGCCGCCGGCCGGCCGGGGACGCCGCGAGCGGCTCCGCGCCGAGACGACGGCCGAGATCAAGGCCACGGCCCTGCGCCTGATGGCCTCCGGCGGACCCGACGCCATCACGCTGCGGGCCATCGCCCGCGAGATGGGCATGACGGCCAACGCGATCTACGGCTACTTCGCCACCCGCGACGACCTGGTCACCACGCTCATCGACGACGTGTACTCCGCGCTGGCCGACGCCGTCGACGCGGCCTGGGCGAACACCACCGCCGAGGACCCGGCCGCCCGGATCCTCGCCTGGTCCCGCGCCTTCCGCGACTGGGCCCTCGCCAACCCGGAGGGCTTCCGGCTGATCTACGGCGATCCCGTCCCCGGCTACCGGGCCCCGGAGGGCGGACCCGCCCCGGACGCGGCCCGCCGGGTGTGCACCGGCCTCGCCGGGCTCGCCGCTGCGGCCTGGCCGCACGCCGAACCCCTCTACCGGGACAGCACGTTCGCCTGGTCCGACTTCGACGCCGGACTCCTCGACAAGGTGCGCCCCGCCTTCCCCGACCTGCCGCCCGCGGCCGTCGCCCTGGCGCTGCGCGTCTGGGGCCATCTCCACGGCCTGGTGACCCTGGAGGTGTACGGGCACCTACGGCGCCAGACCGCAAGCCCGGACAAACTCTTCCAGGAGGAACTGGACCAGCTGCTCAGGACCTTGGACGTCCCCCGGCCGTGATCCGCCGGACAGCGGGGTTGAAGTTGCCGCTGCGGCAGCTCCTACCGTCGGCGCGCGGCAACCATGAGCCGGACCGACGCCGACGCCGCGCACCGCGCGCGCACGGCCCAGATGATCCGGCTGGCCGAGCTCATGGCCGCGGGCCACGCGCCCGGCGCCGAGCCGGTGCAGGCCGAGATCGACGCCCAGTACCGGGCGCTGACCGAGCTCCGTACCGTCTCGGCCGAGGAGTACCGGGCGATCGGCCGCGCCTGCGTGGACAACGACGTCTGGCACGCCGCGTACGACGCGATCGCCACGGGTCTCGCCGCCTACCAGCGGGACGCGATCGAGGTCTACGCCACGGCCCGGCTGAGCTGAGAATCGGAACAGCGCCGTCGCGGGCTCCCCCGCGACGGCGCTGTTCGTGCCCGTGAACTACTAGAAGAAGCCGAGTGCCGAGGCTCCGCCGACCCCGCCGAGCACCATGAAGGCGGGCATGAGGACCTTCAGCTCGACCCAGCTGCCGGCCCGGAAGCGCATGCCCTTGGGCGGGCCGATCGGGTACCAGCGCTTGCGGCCCACCGGGATGGGCCACAGGACCGGGCAGCCGGAGACCGTCAGGGCGTCGCCGATGTCGTGGACGAGGGCGCCGAGGACGATCGGCAGGCCGAGCCACAGGTACTCCTGGCCGGGCCCTGTGAAGAACCAGTCCGCGCCGTTGCCGGGCTTGTCGAGGACGCCCGCGAGGATCCAGGCGCTGGTCGCGCCGAGCAGCCAGACCAGGACGTCGCTCGACATCCGGGCGGCCCGCCACAGCAGGCCCTCCACCGCGAGGACGAGGTGGACGAAGAGGATGGCCAGGACCGCCCACCGGCCGCCGGTGACCGCCGCGGCGGAGGCGCCGGCGCCGATCAGAACGGCCCAGAGCCAGGTGTGGGTGAGGGTGCGGTGCCCACCGGACCTGCGGGGGTCGGCCGAGGAGCGGGTGGCCTTGTAGACGGCGTACGAGAGCTTGTCGACGACCTCGCAGAGGCCCCGCGAGACCGGGCCGAAGGCGCGGGAGATCGTCGCCGACTTGTGGTCGAGGTCCGGGGCGAGGGCGGCGCCCGCGCAGATGAGGGCCCCGACGAGGAGGACCGGCCACGGCATGGGCTTGTCGAAGGCGGCCGCGGCCGCTCCCACACCCAGCCAGGCCGCCGCTCCGGACAGTGAGTGCGCCGGTCCCATCATGGTTGCTGCCGCCCCGTTTCTCGTGTGCCGGCGCTCAGTTGACGACCGGTCGACGGACGAGCCTACCGTCCGTGATCAAGGAGCCCGGCCGCCGGTTCCCTCATCCGGGCGGAATCCAGGCAAGATGGGGGGCGTGACCCTTATCGATCAGCTTCCGCCGACCGCCGACCCCGACGCCCTCTTCGAGGCCTTCTCCTCATGGGCAGAGGACCAGGGCATCACGCTCTACCCGGCCCAGGAGGAGGCGCTGATCGAGGTGGTGTCCGGGGCGAACGTGATCCTGTCCACCCCGACCGGCTCCGGGAAGTCGCTCGTCGCCGCGGGGGCCCACTTCACGGCCCTCGCGAACGACCAGGTCACCTTCTACACGGCGCCGATCAAGGCGCTGGTGTCGGAGAAGTTCTTCGACCTGTGCAAGCTCTTCGGCACGGAGAACGTCGGCATGCTCACCGGCGACGCCTCGGTGAACGCGGACGCGCCGGTCATCTGCTGTACGGCCGAGGTCCTCGCCTCGATCGCGCTGCGGGACGGCAAGTACGCCGACATCGGCCAGGTCGTCATGGACGAGTTCCACTTCTACGCGGAGGCCGACCGCGGCTGGGCCTGGCAGATCCCGATCCTCGAACTGCCGCAGGCGCAGTTCATCCTCATGTCGGCGACGCTCGGTGACGTGTCGATGTTCGAGAAGGACCTGACCCGGCGGACCGGCAAGCCGACCTCGGTGGTCCGCTCGGCGACGCGGCCGGTTCCGCTCTCGTACGAGTACGAGCTCACGCCGATCACCGACACCCTGACGGAGCTCCTGGAGACCAAGCAGGCCCCCGTCTACATCGTCCACTTCACGCAGGCGCAGGCCGTCGAGCGGGCCCAGTCGCTCATGAGCATCAACATGTGCACGCGCGAGGAGAAGGACCGGATCGCCGAGCTGATCGGCAACTTCCGCTTCACCACCAAGTTCGGGCAGAACCTCTCGCGGTACGTCCGCCACGGCATCGGCGTCCACCACGCGGGCATGCTGCCCAAGTACCGGCGGCTCGTCGAGAAGCTGGCCCAGGCCGGTCTGCTGAAGGTGATCTGCGGGACGGACACGCTGGGCGTCGGCGTCAACGTGCCCATCCGTACGGTGCTGTTCACGGCGCTGACGAAGTACGACGGCAGCCGGGTGCGCACGCTGCGGGCCCGTGAGTTCCACCAGATCGCGGGCCGGGCCGGGCGGGCCGGCTTCGACACCGCCGGTTACGTGGTCGCGCAGGCGCCCGAGCACGTCATCGAGAACGAGAAGGCGCTCGCGAAGGCGGGCGACGACCCGAAGAAGCGCCGCAAGGTGGTCCGCAAGAAGGCGCCGGAGGGCTTCGTCGCCTGGAGCGACACCACCTTCGAGAAGCTGATCGGCTCCGAGCCCGAGCCGCTGACCTCGCGCTTCAAGGTCACCAACATCATGCTGCTCTCGGTGATCGCCCGCCCGGGCAACGCCTTCGAGGCGATGCGCAAGCTCCTGGAGGACAATCACGAGCCGCGCAAGGCGCAGCTGCGGCACATCCGCCGGGCCATCGCGATCTACCGCTCGCTGCTCGACGGCGGTGTGGTGGAGCAGCTGGACACCCCGGACGCCGAGGGCCGCACGATCCGGCTGACGGTCGACCTCCAGCAGGACTTCGCGCTCAACCAGCCGCTGTCGACGTTCGCGCTGGCCGCCTTCGACCTGCTGGACCCCGAGTCCCCGTCGTACGCCCTCGACATGGTGTCGGTGGTGGAGTCGACGCTCGACGACCCGCGCCAGATCCTCGCCGCGATGCAGAACAAGGCGCGCGGTGAGGCCGTCGGGCAGATGAAGCGCGACGGCGTCGAGTACGAGGAGCGGATGGAGCGGCTCCAGGAGATCTCGTACCCGAAGCCGCTGGAGGAGCTGCTCTGGCACGCGTACGACGTCTACCGGAAGTCGCACCCGTGGGTCGGCGACCACCCGGTGTCGCCGAAGTCGGTCATCCGTGACATGTACGAACGCGCCATGACGTTCACGGAGTTCACGTCCTGGTACGAGCTGGCGCGGACCGAGGGCATCGTGCTGCGCTACCTGGCGAGCGCGTACAAGGCGCTCGACCACACCATCCCGGACGACCTGAAGACCGAGGACCTGGAGGACCTGATCGCCTGGCTGGGCGAGATGGTGCGGCAGGTGGACTCCTCGCTGCTCGACGAGTGGGAGCAGCTGGCGAACCCCGAGATCCAGACGGCCGAGGAGGCCCAGGAGAAGGCCGACCAGGTCAAGCCGGTCACGGCGAACGCCCGCGCCTTCCGGGTCCTCGTGCGCAACGCGATGTTCCGCCGGGTGGAGCTGGCGGCCCTCGACAACGTGGACGCGCTGGGCGACCTCGACGCGGATTCCGGCTGGGACGCGGACGCGTGGGGCGACGCGATGGACGCGTACTGGGACGAGTACGACGACCTCGGTACGGGTCCGGACGCGCGCGGACCGAAGCTCCTCGCCATCGAGGAGGACGCGGCGCACGGCCTGTGGCGCGTCCGGCAGACCTTCGCCGACCCGAACGGCGACCATGACTGGGGCATCAGCGCGGAGGTGGATCTCGCGGCCTCCGACGAGGAGGGGCGGGCGATCGTGCGCGTGACGTCCGTCGGACAGCTCTAAGGAGAAGTGACGGTGACCAATCCCGCCGAAAGGCTCGTCGATCTGCTCGATCTGGAGCGGATCGAGGTGAACATCTTCCGTGGGCGCAGCCCGCAGGAGTCTTTGCAACGGGTCTTCGGCGGGCAGGTCGCCGGGCAGGCCCTGGTGGCGGCCGGCCGGACCACCGAGGGCGACCGGCCGGTGCACTCTCTGCACGCCTACTTCCTGCGGCCGGGCCGGCCCGGGGTGCCGATCGTGTACCAGGTGGAGCGGGTGCGGGACGGCCGGTCGTTCACGACCCGCCGGGTGACGGCGGTCCAGGAGGGGCGGACGATCTTCAATCTGACGGCCTCCTTCCACAAGCCCGAGGAGGGCGCCTTCGAGCACCAGCTGCCGCCGCGGCACCTGACCGACCCGGAGAGCCTGCCGAACCTCGCGGACGAGATCCGCGAGCACCTGGGGGCGCTGCCGGAGGCCCTGGAGCGGATGGCCCGCCGCCAGCCCTTCGACATCCGGTACGTGGACCGGCTGCGCTGGACCAAGGAGGAGGCCAAGGGCGCGGACCCGCGCTCCGCGGTGTGGATGCGGGCCGTGGGGCCGCTGGGCGACGACCCGCTGGTCCACACCTGCGCGCTCACCTACGCCTCGGACATGACGCTCCTGGACGCGGTCCGGATCCCGGTGGAGCCCCTGTGGGGTCCGCGCGGGTTCGACATGGCGTCGCTGGACCACGCGATGTGGTTCCACCGGCCGTTCCGGGCGGACGAGTGGTTCCTGTACGACCAGGAGTCGCCGATCGCGACCGGCGGCCGGGGGCTCGCGCGCGGCCGGATCTACGACCGCGAGGGGCGGCTCCTGGTGTCGGTGGTCCAGGAGGGCCTGTTCCGCGCCTACGACGGCTGACGGTCAACGGTCCATCCGGGCGTTTCGGGGTCCTCGCTTTCGACAGGGTGGCAGAGCACAGGATCATGTGTCTCCAGCATGATCGTTCTCTGATTCCCCCTCCCTGATCCGCCCGAGGAAAGTGTGCAGTGATGTCGACCGATCTCCAGGTCCGTGCCGTCCGCGCGGAGGACTTCCCGCAGTGGCGCGCGCTCTACCGCGGCTACGCCGACTTCTACGAGGTCGAACAGAGCGAGGAGGCCGCCGAGCGCGTCTGGTCGTGGGTGAACGACCCCGGCCACGAGGTCGAGGCCCTCGTGGCCGAGGACGGCGCCGGCCGGCTGGTCGGCCTCACCCACTACCGGCCCTTCGCCCGGCCGCTCTCGGCCACCACCGGCGGCTTCCTCGACGACCTGTTCGTCGCCCCGGAGAGCCGCGGCTCCGGCGCCGCCGACCTGCTGCTGGCGGCCCTGCGCGGGATCGCGGCCGAGCGCGGCTGGAGCGTCGTACGCTGGATCACGGCGGACGACAACCACCGGGCCCGCTCGAAGTACGACCGGGTGGCGACCCGCACCATGTGGGTCACGTACGACATGAAGCCCGGCAGCTGAGACCGGGCGGCGCCCGCCGGTCCCTACAGGGCCCGGTCGAGGCCGGGCAGGGGGTCCTGCTCCACTTCGTGGCGGCGGGAGCGGATGTCGGGGCCCGGCGGGTGGAGTTTGGCGTCGCAGGTCGGCCCGAGGCCCGTACGGCGGGAGTCCGCGCCGGTCAGGGGGCGGCCGCAGAGGCGGCAGCAGACCCGGCCGGGTTCTTCCTGCTCAGCGGAATCGATCGCGATTGCCAGTCGTTCGTCACCCATGGTGAGATCAAACCCCATTTCCCCCTGGAGCGGTCCATGAGCCTGTACGACATCCCCCTGAAGACCCTGACCGGGGAGCCCGTCTCCCTCGCCGACTACCGGGACCACGCCGTCCTCGTCGTGAACGTGGCCTCGAAGTGCGGCCTGACCCCGCAGTACGCGGGTCTGGAGCGGCTGCAGAAGGCGTACGGGGAGCGCGGCTTCACCGTGCTCGGTGTCCCCTGCAACCAGTTCGCGGGCCAGGAGCCGGGCAGCGCGGACGAGATCCAGACCTTCTGCTCGGCGACGTACGGGGTGTCGTTCCCGCTCCTGGAGAAGGCGGACGTGAACGGCGAGGGCCGTCACCCGCTCTACACGGAGCTGACCCGGGTCGCGGACGCCGAGGGCGAGGCCGGAGACATCCAGTGGAACTTCGAGAAGTTCCTCATCGGCAAGGACGGCGGGATCACCCGTTTCCGTCCGCGCACCGAGCCGGAGGCCGCGGAGGTCGTCTCCGCGATCGAGGCGCAGCTCGCCTGAGGCGGACCGACCTGCCCCCGGACGCCGTCGGCCGACGGTGTCCGGGGGCAGCGGCGTTCTCAGGGAGTACGGGGGGTACGCGGGCGGAGCCGGCAGCGGGCCGGGCCCGCCGCCTGGAGGGTGATCGCGGGCGCGACCGGCACCTCGGCGTCGACGGCGTCGAACTCGTACCGCTGGAGGATCATCGCCAGGGCGACCACCGACTCCAGCATCGAGAAGTGCTGGCCGATGCAGGCGCGCGGGCCGCCGCCGAAGGGGAACCAGGCGTACCGGGGGCGGGCCGCCTCCGCCTCGGGCGTGAAGCGGTCGGGGTCGAAGCGCTCCGCGTCCTCCCAGTAGGCGGGGTGGCGGTGGGTGACCCACGGGGCGACGATGACGTCCGCGCCCGCCGGGATGGTCACGCCGTCGATCTCGGTGGCGGCGACGGCACGGCGGCCGATGACCGGCGCGGCCGGGAAGAGCCGCATGGCCTCCTTGAGGACCCGGGTGACGTACGGCAGGGAGTCCAGGTCGGCGGCGCCGGGGGTGCGGCCGTCGAGGACCCGGTCGACCTCCTCGTGCGCCCGCTTCAGGGCCTCCGGGTGACGGGCGAGGAGGTGGAGGGCGAAGCCGAGGGAGGTCGCGGTCGTCTCGTGGCCGGCGACGAGGAAGACGAGGACCTGCTCGCGCAGTTCGGTGGCGCTGAAGCTGCCGTCCTCGGCGCTCTCGGTCTCGGCGAGGAGCGTGAGGAGGTCCTGTCCGTCGCCGGGGGCGCGGCCGGACTCCCGGCGCTCGGCGATGATCCGGTCGCAGACCTCGTACAGCGCCTTGTGGACGGCGGCGGCCCTGCGGTTGCCGGGGGTCGGCCAGTCGCGGGGCGTGTTGAGCGGGGAGTAGCCGCGGCGGAGCACATAGGCGCCGACCTCGGGGAAGCAGTTCTCGACGACCTCGACGGCCGCGTCGACGTCGGTGCCGAAGAGGATGCGGGCGACGGCGCGGAGCGCGAGCCGGGTCATCTCCTGGAGGACGTCGACGACGGAGTCCGTCTCCTCGGGCCACTCGGCCATGAGGGCGGTGACCTCGGCGGCGATCGCGGCGGCGTAGCCGTCGACGCGGCGCTTGGTGAAGAGGGGCTGGACGAGTCGGCGCTGGCGGAGGTAGTCCTCGTCCTGGCTGGTGAGGAGGCCGTTCCCGAAGGACTCGCGGACCTCCTGGTAGAAGTGGTTGTCCTTGCGGAAGTTGGCCGATTCGCCGGCGAGGACCTGCTGCGCGCCCTCGGCGGAGAAGACGCCGTAGACGGTGGCGCGGATCCCGGGCGGCCCCGCGGTGATCCGGACGACGTCGCCGTGCTCGCGCTGGGCCCGCAGGAAGGTGCCCAGGGAGTCGTTCTTGAGGTCGAACATGGAGCCGAGCAGCGGAAGTCCCGCGAGTTCGGGCGCTTCGGCCCGGGTGGTGGTGGCCATGATCGGTTCCCCCTTGATCGTCACCGTCGGGGCGATTCTCCCCCAGGAAGTAACCCACAGGCAGGCCGGGGTGAACACCCGTCCGAATGTGGGCGGTTGGTCCGTCCCGGGCGGCTGTCAGTGGCGTCTGCGAGGCTCGTTCCATGAACCGACCCGAGCTCACGCTGCAACTGACGATCGACTGCGCCGACCCCCAGCGCCTCGTGCCGTTCTGGCTGGACGCGCTGCGGTACATCCCGGATCCGCCGCCCGAGGGACACGCCACCTGGCGGGAGTACTGGCAGGCGATCGGCGTGCCCGAGGACGAGCTGGGCGAGGACGCCGGGGAGCTGCCGGAGTCCATCGTCGACCCCAAGGGCGCGGGTCCCCGCGTCTGGTTCCAGAAGGTCCCGGAGCCCAAGACCGTCAAGAACCGGCTCCACCTCGACCTCAAGGTCGGCGGCGGCCGCGGCGTCCCGCTGGCACTGCGCCGCGAGCGCGTGGACGGCGAGGTCGCCCGCCTGACGGCCCTGGGCGCCACCATCCTGTACGCGATGGACGAGCCGAACGGCATGGACTACTACGCGGTGGTGCTCCAGGACCCGGAGGGCAACGAGTTCTGTCTCGTGTGAGCAGCGGAGATCCCGGGAGGGCGGGACGGGGCGGGACGGGTCCGCCCCGCCGCATCCTCCCCGCCTCGTCCTCCCCGCCTCGTCCGCCCCGCCTTGTCCGCTTCGGCTACTTCGCGAGCGCGCGGCTGATCACCATGCGCTGGATCTCGCTCGTGCCCTCGAAGATGGTGTAGATCGCGGCGTCGCGGTGCATCCGCTCCACCGGGTACTCACGGGTGTAGCCGTTGCCGCCGAGGATCTGGATGGCCTGGCCGGTGACCTGCTTGGCGACCTCGCTCGCGTACAGCTTGGACATGGAGCCCTCGGCCGCGGTGAAGGGCTTGCCGGCGGTGGCCATCCAGGAGGCACGCCAGACGAGGAGGCGGGCGGCGTCGATCTGGGTGGCCATGTCGGCGAGCTGGAAGGCGACGCCCTGGTTCTCGATGATCGGGCGGCCGAACTGGACGCGGGTCTTCGCGTAGTCGAGGGCGACCTCGTACGCGGCGCGGGCGGTGCCGACGGCCATGGCGCCGACCGCCGGGCGGGAGGCCTCGAAGGTGGCCATGGCGGCGTTCTTCACGCGCTCGCCGCCGCCCGCCTTCGCCTTCTCGCGGGCCCGGGCGAGGCGCTCGTCGAGCTTGTCCTTGCCGCCGAGGAGGCAGTGGCCGGGGACGCGGACGTCTTCCAGGACGACCTCGGCGGTGTGGGAGGCGCGGATGCCGTGCTTCTGGAACTTCTGGCCCTGCGAGAGGCCGGGGGTGTTCGGCGGCACGATGAAGGAGGCGTGGCCCCGGGAGCCGAGCTCGGCGTCGACGACGGCGACGACGACATGGACGTTGGCGATGCCGCCGTTGGTCGCCCAGGTCTTGGTGCCGTTGAGGACCCACTCGTCCTTGGCCTCGTCGTACACGGCCCGGGTCCGCATGGCGGCGACGTCGGAGCCGGCGTCGGGCTCGGAGGAGCAGAAGGCGGCGACCTTGACGTCGTTCGCGTCGCCGTACATCTCCGGCACCCAGGTGCCGATCTGCTCCTCGGTGCCGTTGGCGAGGACGCCGACGGCGGCGAGGCCGGTGCCGACGATGGAGAGGGCTATGCCCGCGTCGCCCCAGAAGAGCTCCTCCATCGTCATGGGGACGCCGAGGCCGGTCGGGTCGAAGAACTGCTGGGCGTAGAAGTCGAGGGAGTAGATTCCGAGCTTGGCGGCCTCCTGGATGATCGGCCAGGGGGTCTCCTCACGCTCGTCCCATTCGGCCGCGGCCGGACGCATCACATCGGCGGCGAAACCGTGCAGCCAGTCGCGGACCTGCTTCTGGTCGTCGTTGAGTTCGAGCGTGAACTCGGCCATAGTTCCCTCCCAGCAGTACGTTACTTGCGGTAACAGCAGTCTGTTACCGGCGGGTACGGGCTGTCAACCTGCGGCGGAGCGGTTCGGGCCGCCCGGCACCGAACACCGCTCGGGTGTTACGTTGCGACAGCCTCACGGAATCGCACGGGCGGGGAGACACGCTTATGGACATCACACACCGGACCACCGACCAGCAGAAGCCCGTGGAACAGCGACGGCGCGAACTGCTGGAGGCGGCGGACCGGGTGGTGCTCCGGGACGGACCCAAGGCGTCCATGAACGCCATCGCGGCGGAGGCCGGCATCACCAAGCCGATCCTCTACCGGCACTTCGGCGACAAGGGCGGCCTCTACCGCGCCCTCGCCACCCGCCACACCGACGCGCTCCTCTCGGCGCTCCGGGCCGCGCTCGACGCCCCCGCCGACCGGCGCCGCCGCGTCGAGTCCACCCTCGACACGTACCTCGCCTCGATCGAGGCGATGCCCCAGGTCTACCGCTTCCTCATGCACCCGGCGGAGGAGTCGCACCAGTCCGAGCAGGGCTTCGACGTCGGCCGCCACTCGGCCCCGCTGCTGCGCCGCATGGGCGAGGAGCTCGGCCAGGTCATCGCCGAGCGCGTCGACCTCGGCCCCGCCGCCGAGGTCCAGGCCCGGATCTGGGGCCACGGCATCGTCGGCATGATGCACGCGGCCGGCGACTGGTGGCTCGGCGAGCGCCCCTGCTCCCGCGCCGAGCTCGTCAGCAGCCTCGCCGACCTCCTGTGGGGCCGCCTCGCGGCGGCCGACGACCTGGCCGGCGGGCCCGGATTTTAGAAGGCTCGGTTCGCCTCCGGGGCGCGGCCGGGGGAACGCCCCCGACCGTGCTCGCCTCCTTCGTTCCTCAGGAGGCTCCGCGCGCTCGGGGGTGTTCCCCCGGCCGCGCCCCTTCGGCTCACTCGCCGGGTCCCGGCGAGTGGGCCCCGCGGGTTCAGCGGGAACCCTCCAGTACGGACGCGTCGGCGCCCCACGGCTGCTTGCGGATCGCGCGCAGCAGACGTGACTTGCGCCACCCCGTCACGTGGTCGGCATAGACCCCGCCCTCCAGGTGGTCGGTCTCGTGCTGGAGGCAGCGGGCGAAGAAACCCGTGCCCTCGATCCGTACCGGAGTGCCGTCCAGCCGGACGCCCTCCACCACGGCGCGGTCGAATCGCGGCGTCGGCGCCTCCAGGCCCGGCAGGGAGAGACAGCCCTCCGGGCCCCGGATCACGTCGCCGTCCGCCTCCACCAGCGTCGGATTCACCACATGTCCCAGGTGACGCACGTCCTCGTCGTCGGGGCAGTCGTACACGAACACCCGCAGGCCCACGCCGACCTGGTTCGCCGCCAGACCCACGCCGTGCGCCGCGTACATCGTGGCGAACATGTCCTCGACGAGCCGGGCCAGTTCGGGGCCGAAGTCGGTGACGGGCGCGCAGGGAGTGTGCAGGACGGGGTCGCCGAGCAGAGTCATCGCTCGGACGAGGCCGGAACTGCCGGGGATGGGGCGGTTTCGCATGGCCGTAAGGGTACGGTCCGCCGTGACCAGGCTGTTTCGCACGGCCTCTCGGCGGTGCCGCTGTTCGGGCTGCTGGCCGGATCTCGATAGGCTGAGCCCGGACCGACGCAAGGAGGAACAAGAACGATGTCAGGACACCCCGGTAATCCAGAGCCGCTTTCGCCGCGCGCCAAGCTGGCCGTGACGGCGGGCAAGGCCGCGGCCGCGGTGTCGCGTGCGGCCGGGCGCGGCAGCGGATCCGTGATCGGCGGCAAGGTGGCGCTGAAGCTCGACCCGGACCTCCTCGGGCGGCTCGCGCAGCACCTGGACGTCGTCCTGGTGTCGGCGACCAACGGCAAGACGACGACGACCCGGCTGATCGCCGAGGCGCTCCGCGCCGCCGGCCCCGTGGTCTCGAACGCGCTCGGCGCCAACATGCCGGCGGGCATCACCTCGGCGCTGGCCGGCGGCTCGGACGCCAAGTACGGCGTCATCGAGGTCGACGAGAAGTACCTCGCCGGCGTCGCCCGCGACACCACGCCCAAGGTGATCGCGCTGCTCAACCTCTCCCGCGACCAGCTCGACCGCGCCGCCGAGACCCGGATGCTCGCCGAGAAGTGGCGCGAGGGCCTCAACGGCACCAAGGCCGTGGTCATCGCCAACGCCGACGACCCGCTCATCGTGTGGGCCGCCTCCTCCTCCCCCAACGTGGTGTGGGTGGCCGCGGGCCAGGAGTGGAAGGACGACGCCTGGTCGTGCCCCGCCTGCGGCGGTGTGATGCAGCGTCCGGGCGACGACTGGTTCTGCGGCGAGTGCGGCTTCCGCCGTCCCGCGCCGAGCTGGGCGCTCAGCGGCGACCACGTGCTCGACCCGCACGGTTCGGCCTGGCCGATCCGCCTGCAGCTGCCCGGCCGCGCCAACAAGGCGAACGCCGCCACCTCCGCCGCGGTCGCCGCGGTCTTCGGGGTGCCGCCGCAGGTGGCCCTGGAGCGCATGTACCAGGTGCAGGCCGTCGCCGGACGCTATGACGTGGTCTCCTTCCAGAACCGCGACCTGCGCCTGCTGCTGGCAAAGAACCCGGCAGGCTGGCTGGAGACGTTCTCCCTCATCGACCAGCCGCCGACCCCGGTGATCCTCTCCGTCAACGCGCGCGGCGCCGACGGCACGGACACCTCCTGGCTGTGGGACGTGGACTACGGGCGGCTCGCGGGCCACCCGATCATGGTCATCGGCGACCGGAAGCTGGACCTGGCGGTCCGCCTGGAGGTCGCGGGCGTGGACTTCCGCGTCTGCGAGACGCTCGACGAGGCCGTCGCCATGGCCCCGCCCGGGCAGATCGAGCTGATCGCCAACTACACCGCCTTCCAGGACGTCCGCCGCCGCGTCGGCAACTGACCCGTAGAGGACATGCAGCATGACTGACAGCAGCCTGCGCCTGGTCTGGGTCTACCCGGACCTGCTCAGCACCTACGGCGACCAGGGCAACGTCCTCGTCGTCCAGCGCCGCGCCGAGCAGCGCGGACTCCACGTCGAGCGCGTCGACGTCCGCAGCGACCAGCCGGTGCCGACCTCCGGCGACATCTACCTGATCGGCGGCGGTGAGGACCGCCCGCAGCGGCTCGCGGCCGAGCGGCTCCGGCGGGACGGCGGCCTCAGCCGGGCCGCGTCCAACGGCGCGATCATCTTCTCGGTCTGCGCCGGTTACCAGATCCTGGGCCACGAGTTCATCAACGACCTCGGCGAGCGCGAGGCCGGTCTCGGTCTGATCGACGTGATCTCGACCCGCGGCGAGGGCGCCCGGTGCGTCGGCGACGTCCTCGCGGACATCGACCCGCGCCTCGGCCTGCCCCAGCTCACCGGTTTCGAGAACCACCAGGGCATCACCCACCTCGGCCCGACGGCCCGGCCGTTCGCCCGGACCGTCTTCGGCAACGGCAACGGCACCGGCGACGGCACCGAGGGCGCGTACAACGACACCGTCTTCGGTACGTACATGCACGGCCCCGTCATGGCCCGGAACCCGCAGATCGCGGACCTGCTCCTGAAGCTGGCCCTCGATGTGAACGCGCTGCCGCCGACCGACGACCGGTGGTACGAGGCGCTGCGCGCCGAGCGCATCGCGGCGGCCACGCAGCCCGCCTGACGCACCCTCACGGGCTCGTACGAACGTACGGTGTCCACTGTGCGGACATCCGTTTCGGCCCCGCCACCCTGCACCGATAGGGTGGCGGGGATCCAGCCGGACGACGTGGTCCGGGAGTCGGCCCACGTTGCAAAGGTTTTTGGGCTATGCGCATTGGTGTGCTCACCTCCGGCGGAGACTGCCCCGGTCTGAATGCCGTCATCCGTTCCGTCGTGCACCGCGCCGTCGTCGACCACGGTGACGAGGTCATCGGCTTCCACGACGGGTGGAAGGGCCTGCTGGAGTGTGACTACCGCAAGCTCGACCTCGACGCGGTGGGCGGCATACTCGCCCGCGGCGGCACCATCCTCGGCTCCTCCCGGGTCCAGCCCGCGCACCTGGTCGGCGGCGTCGAGACCGCCCGCGGCCACGTCGCGGACCTGGGCCTGGACGCCATCATCCCGATCGGCGGCGAGGGCACCCTGAAGGCGGCGAACCTCCTCTCCGAGGCGGGCCTGCCGATCGTCGGGGTCCCGAAGACCATCGACAACGACATCGCCTCCACCGACGTCACCTTCGGCTTCGACACGGCCGTCACCGTCGCCACCGAGGCCCTCGACCGGCTGAAGACGACAGCCGAGTCGCACCAGCGGGTCCTCGTCGTCGAGGTCATGGGCCGCCACACCGGGTGGATCGCGCTGCACTCCGGCATGGCCGCCGGTGCACACGCCGTCGTCGTCCCGGAGCGCCCCTTCGACATCGACGAGCTGACCTCCCGGGTCGGCGAGCGCTTCGAGGCCGGCAAGCGGTTCGCGATCGTGGTCGTCGCCGAGGGCGCGAAGCCGCGCGAGGGCTCGATGGACTTCAAGTCCGCGGGCACGGACATCTACGGCCACGAGCGGTTCACCGGCATAGCGAACCAGCTCTCCGTGGAGCTGGAGCGGCGCCTCGGCAAGGAGGCCCGCCCGGTCATCCTCGGCCACGTCCAGCGCGGCGGCACCCCGACCGCGTACGACCGCGTCCTCGCCACCCGCTTCGGCTGGCACGCGGTGGAAGCGGCGCACCGCGGCGAGTTCGGCATGCTCACCGCGCTGCGCGGCACGGACATCGTCATGGTCCCGCTGGCGCAGGCCGTCGAGTCCCTGAAGACGGTCCCCGAGGACCGCTACGCCGAGGCCGAGTGCGTCCTCTGATCCACGCCACGAGGTGAGAACCGCCCCCGGTCGCAGTCGCGGCCGGGGGCGGTTCTAGTCTGGTGCGGACAACAAGCGCGAATCGGGCTCCAGGAGTACTCAGATGGATCACAGCGGGCACGGCATGACCACGGATCTGCCGCCGTTCACGCTGGGGCGTGGCCTGGAGTTCTCTCCCGACCTGTTCTTCCTGATCGGCTGCCTCGCGGGGCTCGGTCTGTACGGCTGGGGTGTGGCGCGGCTGCGGCGGCGCGGTGACGCGTGGCCGGTGAGCCGGACGGTGTTCTTCGTCGTCGGCGTCCTGACCATCGCCCTGGTGATGTGCACCAAGCTCAACGACTACGGCATGGTCATGTTCAGCGTGCACATGGTGCAGCACATGGTGATCTCCATGCTGTCGCCGATCCTGCTGCTGCTCGGCGCGCCGGTGACGCTGGCGCTGCGGGCGCTGCCGGTGGCGGGCCGGGGGGCGACGGGGCCGCGCGAGCTGCTCCTGAAGCTGCTGCACAGCCGGTACATGAAGGTGATCACGCACCCCGGCTTCACGATCCCGATGTTCATCGCGAGCCTGTACGCGCTGTACTTCACGCCGCTGTTCGACTTCCTGATGGAGTCCAAGCCCGGGCACATCGGGATGATGGTGCACTTCCTGATGGTCGGCGTGGTCTTCTTCTGGCCGATCATGGGCGTGGACCCGGGTCCGCACCGGCCGGGGTACGTGATGCGGATGCTGGAGCTGTTCGCGGGCATGCCGTTCCACGCGTTCTTCGGCATCGCGCTGATGATGGCCAGCGAGCCGATGGTGAAGGCTTACCAGAGCCCGCCCGCCTCGCTGGGGATCGACGCCCTCGCCGACCAGAACGCGGCGGGCGGCATCGCCTGGGCGTTCAGCGAGATCCCGTCCGTGCTGGTGCTGATCGCGCTGGTCTACCAGTGGTACCACTCCGAGCAGCGGCAAGCGGTCCGCATGGACCGGGCCGCCGACCGGAACGGGGACAAGGACCTGGAGGCGTACAACGCCTACCTGGCCTCGCTCCAGGCCCGGGGCCGGTGACGAAGCCCGCTCCCCGGGAGTAGCGCACGCCCCCCTTCCGGGGTCACGATGGGGACGACGACTTCCGCGGCCCCGGCCGGGAGGAGGCGGATCGATGTCCGGTCCCACGAAGACGATGGCGGCGCTCACCGGCGCGGCACTGGTGCTGACGACGACCTACACGGTAGCGCTCGGCAGCAGCGGCTGGCTCTGGTTCGGTCTGGTGGTGCTGGTGGTGGCCACGATCGGGATGGCGGCCGCGGACAGCACGGTGCCGGCCGCCCCACGCCGCCGCCGGCGCCCACCGCCCCGCCCGGGTCCGACACAGCCCTGACGGCCGGCCCTGACGGCACGGCCTTGACGGCACGGTCTTGATGACACGGTCTTGATGGCACGGCCCTGCGCCACTGCCCACTCGCCGCCCTGATCGCTATGCGCGCGGGGCGAGGACGACCCAGGTCTGTCCCGGGGCCAAGGGGAGGGGCGCCCCGCTCGGGGTGGTGAAGGTGGTGTCCGCCGTGGCCGAGGGCCGGGACCAGCGTGCCTCGTACGAGCGGCCGTCGCGCAGGACGACGGCGGTGCCGCTGCCGGTCGTCTCGGTGTACGGGGAGACCGCGCCGAACCGGTCCTGGAAGCGGGACGGGCGGATCGTGACGCGCTGGACGACGACCGTCTCCGGAGTGAGGGGTCCGCTGTCCGTGGCGCGGGCCTCGCGGCCGTCCATCGCCACGCGCCAGGCGCGGTCGGCGGCGGACCAGGTGAAGGTGTAGCGGGCGGCGGGGAAGCGGACGGTCGAGGAGTCGACCGCGGTGCCGCCGGTCGGCGCGGGCCCGAAGCGGAAGCCGATGTCCTGGGCGTTCGGGGCTCCGGGGTCGGTGGCGAGGGCGCGCTCCGGGCGGAGGTAGAGGTTGTGCGGGGCGGCCCGGTCCGGGGAGCGCCGGAAGGCGCCCGGCGCGGTGGACTCGGTGACGAGGTGCAGCGGGGCGGCGTTCAGGAGGGGGTTCAGGGCGGACTGCGCGCCCGAGTAGCCGAGCACCGGCCTGCCGAAGGGGGCGAGGAGCGAGATGTCGGACTCGCGGGCGCTGCGCACAGGGCCGGTGAGCTCGGGGAGCCGCGAGGAGTAGACGGCCAGGAGCCGGGTCACGCCGCCCTCGACCTGTTCGACGTAGACGATGTCGGCGGCGCCGAGACCCGTGTGGGGGCGGGCCGCGGCCACGTTGTCGATCTTCACGGCGACGACGGGGGCGGGCCGCGCGGGGAGCCCGGTGAGCGGTGAGCGAGGGGCGGGCTTGGTGGGCGCGGGGGCCGTGGTGGTGGGTGCCGGGGCCGTCGTGGCCGGTGGGGGCGTCGGGGTGGGGCTCGGCTCCCGCGTGCCCGGGTCGGAGCAGCCGTACAGACCGGCCGCCGTCAGCGCGCAGAGCAGCGCGGTGAGGGCGCGGCCGGGACGCCTGGTCCCTCGGTCGCCCGTCATGATGACGCTCCCCCACCAGTGGACCACGGGCCCGCGCGCCGATACAACGGGCAGTGACGAACGACGAACGGGGGTCGCGGGTGTTCTACCACCTGATGAAGCACGTACTGCTGGGTCCGCTGCTCAGGCTGCTCTTCCGGCCGCGGATCGAGGGTCTTGAGCACGTCCCGGCGGAGGGCGCGGCGATCGTCGCGGGCAATCACCTCTCCTTCTCCGACCACTTCCTGATGCCGGTCGTGCTCGACCGGCGGATCACCTTCCTCGCCAAACAGGAGTACTTCACGGGTCCGGGCCTCAAGGGCCGGCTGACGGCGGCCTTCTTCCGGGCCGCCGGGCAGATCCCGGTGGACCGGTCGGGGAAGGAGGCCGGGCAGGCGGCGATCCGCGAGGGGCTCGGCGTCCTGGACAAGGGCGAGCTGCTCGGCATCTATCCCGAGGGGACGCGCTCCCATGACGGGAGGCTCTACAAGGGCAAGGTGGGGGTGGCGGTGATGGCGCTGACCGCCGGGGTGCCGGTGGTGCCGTGCGCGATGGTCGGCACGTTCGAGATCCAGCCGCCGGGGAAGGTCGTGCCGCGGATCCGGCGGGTCACGATCCGTTTCGGGGCACCGCTGGACTTCTCCCGCTTCGCGGGGTCGGCGGGCGAGCGGGCAGTGGTCCGCGCGGTGACCGACGAGATCATGTACGAGATCCTGCGGCTCTCCGGGCAGGAGTACGTGGACGAGTACGCGGCGGTCGTGAAGGCGGCGGAGGCGGGGAACGACGTACCCGCCCGAAAGTTCCGCCGACGGGAACGCTGAGGGCGGATCCGCGCACGGCGCAAACCCCTGGGCCGGCGTCCCGTTCGGCCCTAGCGTCGAGATCATGACCAAGGGAAACGCGTTCGTACTGGGTGCATCGGGACAGGTGGGGCGGGCGGCCGTGCGGGCGCTCGTCGCGGACGGCTGGGAGGTGACGGCCGCTTCGCGGCGTGGCGTCAGGGACGAGAGGTGGCCGGACGAGGTCCGGTCGGTGCGGCTCGACCGGACCGAGGAGGGGGCGCTGGCGGCGGGGCTCGGCGAGGGCTGTGACGTGCTCGTCGACATCGTCGCGTACGACGGCGCGCACGGCAGGCAGCTGACCGGTCTCGCCGACCGGATCGGTTCGGCGGTGGTGGTGTCGAGCGGCGCCGTCTACGAGGACGCGCAGGGCCGCAGCTTCGACACCCAGGACCGGCCCGACGGCTTCCCCGCCTTCCCGGTGCCCACGGCGGAAGAGTGGCGGACGGTCGCGCCCGGCGACACGACGTACAGCACGCGGAAGATCGCCCTGGAGCGGGAGCTGCTGGCGGCGGGCGACGCGCTGCCGACGACGCTCCTGCGCGCGGGCGCGATCCACGGTCCGTACAGCCCGGGTCCGCGCGAGCTGTGGTTCGTCAAGCGGGCGCTCGACGGGCGGCCGGTGCGCGTCCTCGCGTACGGCGGCACCTCGCGGTTCCACCCGGTGCACGTGGACAACCTCGCGGAGCTGGTCCGGCTCGCGGCGGCGAACCCGGGCAGCCGGGTGCTCAACGGCGGCGACCCGGAGGCGCCGACGGTGGCGGAGATCGGTGCGGCGATCGACGCGGTCATGGGCGTGCGCAGCGAGACGATCCTCATGGAGGGGGCGCCGGAGGGCACGGTGGGGTCCACTCCGTGGACCGCGCCACACCCCGTCGTCTACGACATGACGGCGGCCGAGCGGGAGTTGGGCTACCGGCCGGTGGTGTCGTACGCCGAGACGCTCCCGGAGACGGTGGAGTGGCTGACCGCGCACCTGGGCGACCGGGAGTGGCGGGAGGCCTTCACGGGTCTCGCGAAGTACGGCGTGGACCTGTTCGACTACGCGGCGGAGGACGTCTGGCTGAAGGCCCGGGGCTGACGCACGGGGAGAGAGGCGCTGACGTACGGGGTGACGTACGGGGGAAGAGGGCGGCCGAACGAGGGAAGAGGGGCGGCCGTCGGGCGGCCGCCCCTCTCCTCATCGCTGCGCGAAGGCTGTTACGGCTTCGGGGTGGCGTGCGGTGCGCACGTCTGGTCCGTCGCGTCCAGCTTGCCGCTGAGCAGGTAGGCCTCGACCTTGGTGTTGATGCACGGGTTGAGCAGACCGGTGATGCCGTGCGAGCCGGCGTCCTTCTCCGTGATCAGGCGCGAGCCCTTGAAGCGCTTGTGCAGCTCGACCGCGCCCTCGTACGGCGTGGCGGCGTCGCGCTCGGACTGGGCGATGAGCACCGGCGGCAGACCCTTGTTGGTCTTCACGTCGGTCGGGCGCTGGCGCGGGGCGGACCAGGTGGCGCAGGGCAGGTTCATCCAGGCGTTGGACCAGGTCATGAACGGGTACTTCTCGTGGAGGCGGGAGTTGTCCCGGTCCCACTTCTTCCAGCTGGTCGGCCAGGGGGCGTCGGCGCACTCGACGGCGGTGTAGACGGCGTTGCCGTTCTCCGACGCGGCGTTGCCCGCGGTGTCCGTGAGGTCCGCGGCGGCCGAGTCGATCAGCGGCTGCGGGTCACCGGCGGCGTACGCGCTCCAGGCCTCGGCGACCGGGGCCCACATGGAGTCGTAGTACGGGGCGTTCTGGAAGAAGCCGATGAGCTCGGCCGGGCCGACCTTGCCGCCGAGGGGCTCCTTCTTGGCGGCGGCGCGCAGGGTGTCCCACTGCTGCCGGACCTCCGCCAGGGTGTCGCCGAGGTGGTAGGTGGCGTCGTTCTGGGCGACCCAGGTCATCCAGTCCGTCAGGCGGCCCTCGAAGGCGATGTCCTGGCCGAGGTTGGCGCCGTACCAGATCGAGCGCTTCGACGGGTTCACGACGCTGTCCAGGACCATGCGGCGGACGTGCGTCGGGAACAGCGTGCCGTAGACCGCGCCGAGGTAGGTGCCGTAGGAGACGCCGACGAAGTTGAGCTTCTTCTCGCCGAGGGCGGCACGGACGACGTCGAGGTCGCGCGCGGTGTTGCGGGTGGTCATGAAGGGCAGCATGTCGCCGCTCTTCTCGGCGCAGCCCTTGGCGTACTCGGCGGCGAGCTTGCGCTGCGCGAGCTTGTCGGCCTCGGTGTCGGGGACCGGGTCGAGCTTGGGGCCCTTGACGAACTCTGTCGGGTCGACGCAGGAGATGGGGGCGGACTTGCCGACGCCGCGGGGGTCGAAGCCCACGAAGTCGTAGGCCTTGGCGGTGTTCGCCCAGATCGCGTTCTTGGTGGTGACGCGGCGCGGGAAGCGGAGGCCGGAGCCGCCGGGGCCGCCCGGGTTGTAGAGCAGGGCGCCCTGGCGCTCGGCGGGGGTGCCGGTGGCGTTGATGCGGTCGACCGCGATCTTGATCTTCTTGCCGTTGGGCTTGGCGTAGTCGACCGGGACGGTGACGAAACCGCACTGGATCGGCTTCTCCAGGCCCCAGTCGGCCGGGCAGTCCTGCCAGTCGATGCCCGTCTGGGCGGCGCGGGCCGCGGCGACGGCGACGCCGATCGCCTCCGCGTCGCGCAGCTGCCGGCCGCTGTCGGCGCTGGCCGCCGGAGCCGTGAGCGCGCCCACGACAAGCGTGCCCGCTATCAGAGTGCCGGCCGAACCGAGCATTGCCGTACGTCGCATGTGTCTCCCCCAGGGTGGGCGCTGCCCCCGTGGCAGCCCCGTGTGTCGGGTTGTCCGTGCGATCTTGTCCCTCGGGGGGCTCGCGAGGTAAGGGCGTACACCTGTTTCTTTGCCGAACCAATAACCGGTGAACGGTGTACCGCTGAGCGGTGATCTTCCGCGTTCGCTGCGGAATCGCTCCGGACGCGCCTCGGATTCGCCTCAGAGCGGGGCGAGTTCGGACAGAGCCGCGTCGAGGAGGCGGCGGAGTGCGAGGGCGTCGGGGGCGACGGCGGTGACGAGGGCCGCGGGCCCGGCGAGCGGGGCGATGACGGCCTGCTCGCCGAGGAGTCGGGCTTCCACCGGTTTGTCCGTGAAGTCGGGATCGACGACCAGTAGTTGACCGGTGGCGCGGTGGCCGCCGAGGACCGCGCCGCCGTCCCAGCCGCCGGGGGCCCCGGGGCCGTACGCCAGCTCCTGGTCGAGCAGGGGGCGCCCGGCGCGGCGGACGGTGAGGCGGGTGACGAGGGTGCCGGGCCGTTCGCCGTGCCGGCCGAGGATCTGCTCCTCACGGAGGACGAGCCGGGCCGTGGGGGCGAGCTCGACGGTGGTGCGCATCCGCAGGTCCGAGCCGTGCGCGGAGACGAGCTGCTCGGGCAGCCAGCGCAGGACGCCCTCCTCCCCCACGGCGATCCCGAGGTCGTACGTGGCGGGCTCGGCGCTCCGGCCCGGCAGGGCGAGGGTGGCGGCGGCGGAGTCCACGAGGAGCCGGGCCCCGTCCCGTACGTCGGTCTCGATCGCGAGCCGGTCACCGCCGAGCGGGGCGCTCATCGCCCCGACGACGGTGACCCGGGTCCAGCCGGCGGCGGCCCTGGTGCGGCGCAGGGCGAGGGGGCCGTCGCTCTCCAGGAGCGGCAGCCCGCCGTCGGCCGCGGCCGCGATCCGTGCGGTGGCGCGCAGGCTCACGCGGTCCGCGCCCCGGCCGCGGTCCACGCGTCGAGCCGGCCGCGGACCCAGTCGGCGACGGGCCCGACGCCGTTCTCGGCGCGCAGGGACGTGAAGGCGACGGGCAGTTCGCCGCGCTGCTCCTTCGCGTCGCGGGCCATCCGGTCAAGGTCGGAACCGACGTAGGGGGCGAGGTCGGTCTTGTTGACGACGAGGAGGTCGGCGGTGGTGACGCCGGGGCCGCCCTTGCGGGGGATGTCGTCGCCGCCGGCGACGTCGATGACGAACACCTGGGCGTCGACGAGCCCCTTGGAGAAGGTGGCGGTGAGGTTGTCGCCGCCGGACTCGACCAGGATGAGGTCGAGCGGGCCGACGGTCTCCTCCAGCTCCTCGACGGCTTCGAGGTTGGCGGAGATGTCGTCGCGGATGGCGGTGTGCGGGCAGGCGCCGGTCTCCACGGCCTGGATGCGCTCGGGCGGCAGGACGGCGTTGCGGAGGAGGAACTCGGCGTCCTCGCGGGTGTAGATGTCGTTGGTGACGACGGCGATCGAGAGGGTGTCCCGCAGGGCCCGGCAGAGGGCGGCGACGGTGGCGGTCTTGCCGGAGCCGACCGGTCCGCCGAGGCCGATGCGCAGGGCGCGGCGGGTGCCGTCGGGGCGGTGGGCATCGGCGGAGACCGCGGTGTGGTGGGTGTGGCCGTGGTCGAGGTGCATGGGGCGGCTCCCTTGAGGGTGGTTCGGGTCAGGAGGCGAAGAGGCGGACGGGCCAGGTCGCGTGCTGTTCGGCGGTGAGGTCGAGCAGCGGCGCGGAGGCGGCCGGCAGCGCGTCGACGCCCTGGCGGGCGGCGGCGGCCGCGCGTGCGGCGACGCGGTCCATGTCGGGTGCGAGGCGGGCGAGGACGGCGGTCGCCTGGTAGGGGTCGAGGCTGAGGAGGCGTACGGCGGCGGTGGCGGGGCCGCCGACCGTCTCGTACGCGACGCAGTGGGCGGCGTCCTCGGGTCCGAGTCCGGCGGCCCGGGCGGTGGTGCCGAGGACGACGGGCTGATGGGCGCCGCGCGGGAAGGCCGCCGCGAGCGCGTCGAGTTCGGGGCTCGGCCAGGCGGCGCGGGCGGCCCGCATGAGCTGGCGGCCCAGCCTGCGGGCGGCGGCGCGCAGCGCGGGCGAGGGCGTACGGGCGTCGGCGGCGGCGTCGAGCTCGTACGGGTCGAGTCCGTGGGCGGCGGCCGCGGCCAGGCCCGCCGAGGTGAGGCCGGTGGTGTGGAGCCGGCCGCGGCAGAAGGCCTCCAGACCGGCCGCGTCCTTGATGCGGCCGGCCTTGACGGCGGCCTCCGCGCCGCCGGAGTGGGCGTGCCCGCCGGCGGGGAAGCGCCCGTCGGCGAGCACGAGCAGGGCGGAGCGTGACGTCATCGGAGGCCCCGTCAGAAGAGGAAGTAACGCTGGGCCATGGGGAGTTCGGCGGCGGGTGCCGGCTCCACCGGGTCGCCGTCGATGGTCACCGAGAAGGTGTCGGCGTCGACCTCGACCCGCGGCAGGGCGTCGTTCTCCCGCATGTCGGCCTTGGTCACCCGCCGGGTGTCGCCGATGGCGACGAACTCCTTGTGCAGGCCGAGCCGCTGGGGCAGGTCGTCCTCGATCGCCGCGCGGGCGGTGAAGTTGACGGAGCCGGCCGCGGCAGCCCTGCCGAGCGCGCCGAACATCGGCCGGGGCAGGACGGGCTGGGGGGTGGGGATGGAGGCGTTGGCGTCGCCCATCTGCGCGTACGCGATCTGGCCGCCCTTGACGACGACGAGGGGCTTCACGCCGAAGAAGGCGGGCTCCCAGAGCACGAGGTCGGCGAGCTTGCCGGTCTCGACCGAGCCGATGAGGTGGTCCATGCCCTGGGCGACGGCCGGGTTGATCGTGTACTTGGCGACGTAGCGGCGGGCCCGGTGGTTGTCGGCGCGGCCGTCGCCGGGCAGGGCGCCGCGCCGCTTCTTCATGACGTGGGCGGTCTGCCAGGTCCGCATGATCACCTCGCCGACGCGGCCCATGGCCTGGGCGTCGGAGGAGATGATCGAGATGGCGCCCAGGTCGTGGAGGACGTCCTCCGCGGCGATCGTGGAGGGCCGGATGCGGGACTCGGCGAAGGCGAGGTCCTCGGGGACGGCCGGGTTGAGGTGGTGGCAGACCATCAGCATGTCGAGGTGTTCCTCGATGGTGTTGACGGTGTGCGGGCGGGTCGGGTTGGTCGAGCTGGGCAGTATGTACGGCTCGGAGACGACCGTGATGATGTCGGGGGCGTGCCCGCCGCCGGCGCCCTCCGTGTGGTACGCGTGGACGGTCCGGCCGGCGATGGCGGCGAGGGTGTCGTCGACGAAGCCCGCTTCGTTCAGGGTGTCCGTGTGGATGGCGAGCTGGGCGCCGGTCTCCTCGCAGACGCCCAGACAGGCGTCGATGACGGCCGGGGTGGCGCCCCAGTCCTCGTGGATCTTGAATCCGAGGGCGCCGCCGCGGAGTTGGGAGTGCATGGCCTCCCGGGACATGGTGTTGCCCTTGCCGAGCAGACCGATGTTCACGGGGAAGGTGTCCAGGGCCTCGAACATCCGGGCCAGGTGCCACGGGCCGGGCGTGATGGTGGTCGCCTTGGTGCCCTCGGCCGGTCCGGTGCCGCCGCCGACGAGCGTGGTGACGCCGGTGGCGAGCGCCTGCTCGACGACGGTCGGGGAGATGAAGTGGACGTGGGTGTCGACGGCGCCCGCGGTGACGATCCGGCCGTTGCCGACGATGATCTCGGTCTCGGGGCCGATCACGAGGTCGGGGTGGACGCCGTCCATGGTGTCGGGGTTGCCGGCCTTGCCGATGCCGGTGATCCGGCCGTCGCGGATGCCGATGTCGGCCTTGACGACGCCCCAGTGGTCGATGATCACGGCTCCGGTGATCACGGTGTCGGGGGCGCCCTCGGCGCGGGTGGTGCGCGCCTGGCCCATGGACTCGCGGACGACCTTGCCGCCGCCGAAGACGGCCTCATCGCCGGCGCGGCCTGGGCCTCCGGAGCGGTCCTGCTCGATCTCGACGAGGAGGTCGGTGTCGGCGAGCCGGATGCGGTCGCCTGTCGTGGGGCCGAAGAGATCGGCGTAGACGGCGCGGTGCAGGTCAGGCACGGGGGCCTCCGTTCGGGCCGGCGAACCCGGCGGCGGTGGCGGTGGCCCCGGCGGCGTCGGCAGTGACCACGGGGGCATCGGCGGTGGCCCCGGCGGCATCGGCGTCGAGGGGACCCGCCGTCTCGCCGCGCAGGCCGGGGACGATCCGGCGGCCGGCGATCGGGACGAGCTCGACCTCGACGGGGATGCCGGGTTCGAAGCGGACGGCGGTCCCGGCGGCGATGTGGAGCCGCTGCCCGCGCGCGGCGGCGCGGTCGAACTCCAGGCCGGGGTTGACCTCGGCGAAGTGGTAGTGGGAGCCGACCTGGACGGGCCGGTCGGCGGCGTTGAGCACGGTCACGCGAGTGACGGGGCGCCCCTCGTTGAGGGCGACGGGGTCCTCCGCGTACAGGATCTCTCCGGGGATCATCGGCACTCCCCCGGTCAGACGATGGGGTCGTGGACGGTGACGAGCTTGGTGCCGTCCGGGAAGGTCGCCTCGACCTGGACGTCGTGGATCATCTCGGGGATGCCGTCCATGACGTCCGCGCGGGAGAGCACTTTGCGCCCGGAGGCCATGAGCTCCGCGACCGTGCGGCCGTCGCGGGCGCCCTCCAGGATGTGCGAGGTGATCAGGGCGACGGCCTCGGGGTGATTGAGCCTCACACCCCGCGCCCGGCGCTTCTCCGCCACGTCGGCGGCGACATGAACGAGCAGGCGTTCCTGTTCGTGCGGGCTCAGTTGCACTCTTCCACCTCACAGTCGTCGACCGGGACGGGACCCGGACAGCTGCGGACCCTACCCAGCGTCAACACCTTGTTGAGCTGCGGAGAAGCGGTCGGCGGCCAGACATTGCACGTTAGGGCGGAAGTTTTTCCGGCTCGTTAACTCCGGCTTTGCGTTTCCATGATCATCAGACCGGATCGACGGACATGGACATCAGCCCCCTGAGCCCGTCCTCCAGGATCTCCACGTCCACGTCCCCGAAGAGCGCCTGCTGGGCGATGAATCCCTGGGCGACGGCGATGAGCGTGCGAGCCATGTGGTCGGCGGGGACGTCGGCAGGCAGGAGGCCGGTCTCGCGGTAGACGATGACGAGCTCCGTCCAAGCGGCGCGCATCCCGCCGAAGAGCCCGGAGAGGGTCTTCGCCAGTTCCTCGTCGCGCACCGTCTCCGCCCACACCTGGATGATCAGGCGCGCGAAGGCCTGCCGGTCGGCCCCCGCGATCCGCTCCTCCAGGAAGACCCGGATCACCGCACCGAGCAGGACGTCGGGCGTGGGCGGCGGCGTCGCCTTCGAGGCCTCCTCGAACGCCCCGCGAATGCGGTCGAACGCCTCGGCGGCGATGGCCGCGATGAGGTCGTCCTTGCCGCGGAAGTACCGGTAGACCGCGCCCGCCGACAGGCCCACCTCGGCCAGCACGTCCTGCATCGAGGTCGCGTGGAAGCCGTTGCGGGCGAAGCAGCGCGCCGCTCCGTCGAGGATCTGCCGCCGCCGGGCGTCGAGGTGTTCCTGGGAGACACGAGCCATGGGAAGAAGCTAAAACGAATATTCATTCTTGACAACTTCCCGACCTCGCCGCAGAGTGACATCAAAGAAAAACGAACGATCCTTCTCTTTGAATCGAGGACGCCATGTCCGCCGCCACCGACGAAACCGCCATCGGACTCGGGCGCCGAACCATCGCGGTGATGGTGCTCATCCCGGCCGTCGTGACCCTCGCCCTCTGCGCGTTCGCGTGGCCCGCGGCCCGGACGGCCCCCCGCGACCTGCCGATCGGCGTCGCCGGGCCCGCGGCGGCCGCCGCGGCCGTGGAGCAGGGGCTCGCCCGGCACGAGGGGGCCTTCGAGGTACACCGCTACGAGGACGCCGCCGCGGCCCGCGCGGCCATCGAGGACCGGGACGTATACGGAGCGGTCGTCGTGACCCCGCGTGGTACGGAGCTCCTGACGGCCTCGGCCGCGAGCCCCGTGGCGGCCGGACTCCTGCGCGAGGCCGTGAGCGCGCAGGCCCCCGCGGGCACGACGGTCCCGGTCACGGACGTGGTCGCCGCACCGGCGGGCGACCCGCGCGGAGCCGTACTCGCCTCGACCCTGCTGCCGCTCACTCTGGCCGGGGCGGCGGCGGGTGTCGTCACGACCCTCGCCGGCCTGCGCGGTGGCCGGGCGGTGGCCGCTCTCGCCGGCGCCGCGACGCTCACCGGGCTCGTCGGGGCGACGCTCGCCGACAGCTGGCTCGGTGCTCTCGGCGGGAACTGGTGGGCCGAGGCGGGGACCCTGGGCCTCACCGTCCTGGCGATCGGCGCGACGTTCGCGGGGCTGGCCTCGCTGCTCGGGAAGCCGGGCCTCGGCGTGGCAGCCCTCCTGATGGTCCTGATCGGCAATCCGTTCTCAGGGGTGGCGAGCGCGCCGGAGCTGCTGCCGACCGCGGTCGGCACGCTCGGCCAGTGGCTGCCGCCGGGCGCCGGGGGTTCGGCACTCCGCTCCGTCTCCTCCTTCGACGGCGCGGCGGCGGGCGGGCCGCTCCTCGTCCTCGCCCTCTGGGCGGCGGCGGGCCTGACCGCGACGCTGCTGGGCGCCCGCAGGCGTCGCGCGGTGCCGGAGACCGCCCCGGTCCGGGTTCCCGTTCCGGCGGGCTGAGCCCGAGCACCACAGAAGACGGCCGCGTGCCCCCGCTGTAGCGGACGGGGGCACGCGGCTTTTGTGCGTACGAGGAAGGCGGGGCGGCCAGGGCCCATCCGGCCCTGATCCGCCGGGCAGGCCCTAGGAGGCGCCGGGGTCGCGGTGGTGGGCGGCGATGCCGAAGCGGCGCTGTTCGCCCGTGGCGGAGTCGAGCGGGCGCAGCGTGGAGACCGAACTGATCACGCGCTCCTCCGCCGGCTCGCCCGCCGTCTCCAAAGCTTCCAGGTCAGCGGCGGAGACCAGGGCGACGAGCGGCTTCCCGTGGCGGGTGACGACCACGCGCTCACCGCCGTACACGACGCGGTTGATCAGGTCGGCGAGCTCAGCCCTCGCTTGCGTCACCGGGATCTCGTAGGTCATGCTCCCCATCTTACGGGCTGTACGTCCTGTACATTTTTTACAGACAGATCGACGGAGGTTCTCTGCCATGGACGCTCGCTACGTTCTGCCCGAGTTCACGGAGCGGACCAGCTTCGGGACCCGGACCCTCGACCCGTACTCGAAGCTCCTCGAGTCCCGGATCGTCTTCCTCGGCACGCCGGTCGACGAGACCTCGGCCAATGACGCCATCGCCCAGTTCCTCTATCTCGACCACGCGGCGCCGGGGCAGGACATCTCGCTCTACATCAACTCCCCCGGCGGCTCCATCAGCGCCATGACGTCGATCTACGACACGATGCGGTCGCTCTCCTGCGACGTGGAGACCACGTGCCTGGGCCAGGCCGTCTCCACCGCCGCCGTCCTGCTCGCGGCCGGCACCCCGGGCAAGCGCCTGATCCTGCCCGGCGCCCGGGTGACGCTCCGGCAGCCGACGCTGGACGAGCCCCTCCAGGGGCAGCTCAGCGATCTCGACCTCCAGGCGAGCGAGATGCTGCGACTGCGCGAGCTGGTCGCCGGGATGCTCGCCGAGCACACCGGGCAGGACCGGGACCGGATCGACGCCGACATCGACCGCCTGACCGTCCTGGACGCGCCGGCGGCCGTCGCGTACGGCCTGGCGGACCACGTGGTCACGAGCCGGCGCGCCGCTGCCGCCGGCGGCACGGCCCGGTGAACCGGCCGTGGTCCCCGAGCTGCCCCCGCTGCCGGCCCTGACGCGGGCCGAGGGTGAACTCGTCGACGCCTACCTGGAAGTCGTCGACCTCCTGGGGAAGATCAATCCATCCAGGAGCACGCATACTTATGGGGCGTTGCGTGCGGCCCAGGCCCTGGTGGGACGCGCGGAGGCGCTGCGCGAAGCCCTGACGCTCATGCATAAACGGGGCGAGAGCGAGGTCCACGCGGACACATTGGCGCGCGCCCTAAGGGTGTTGGACGGGGAGCGCAGGACCGGCCGCGTCACCGTCCCGCAGACTCGGGCGAGTTGACATAGTCGCGTGTCGTGTCGAGGTCCGGTCGGCCGACACGCACCGCAGAATCCCTCCCCCGTTCGGCGTAGTCGACGAGTCGACATATGAAGCGGGCGAGTTGCGCAACAGGTGTACGCATCTGGCGGAATCGAACGTTCCATCGCTGGTACGCGGCTCGTCGGCCAAACCTCCGAAGATCACAAAGGGTCTCTGTCCACCCGAACGGATCAGTCGTGAGGAGCCTCACATATCGCCGTTTCAGCTCGGTTTTCGCCCCTGCCGTGGGTCAAGATCCCTGTCGACGACAAGCCCCCGCCACCGCGGCGGGGCGGTCCGGGCGGACGCCGAGTCCTGCCGCTGTCCCGGACGTCTGGTCGACAGGAGTGGATCGGCAGGAGTGGAGGACCCAATCAGTACGGAACGTTCGCGCTGTCCCAGCGAGACCGTTCCTTGGGGTGAAGCCGCAGCCGCGGCCGGGCATCTTCGCCAGCCCGAACCCGACAGGTCATCCTTCGCAGGCGGCTGACGAAGGGTTGCGCATGACCGCGCAGATGCACGTCCCGTCCCTGCTGTCCCGGGCCGGAGCCGTCTCGGCTCTCACCCTCGCCGCCGTCGGCGGCACGCTGTTCGCACCAGGTGCGGCATCGGAGGCCCAGGCGGCGACGACACACGCGAACAAGGCACTGACCGTCGCCGCGTCCAAGAAGGGCGCTCCCTACCGGTACGGATCCACCGGACCCACCCGGTTCGACTGCTCCGGTCTGACGCTCTACGCGTACAAGAAGGCGGGCAAGTCGCTGCCCCGCACCGCGCAGCAGCAGTACAACAAGACCCGGCACATCTCCTCGGCCAGCCGGCAGAAGGGGGACCTGGTCTTCTTCCACTCCGGTGGGAGGGTCTACCACGTCGGCATCTACGCCGGCAGCGGCAAGATCTGGCACTCGCCCAAGACGGGCTCCTGGGTGAAGCTCGACAAGATCTGGTCGTCGAAGGTCTACTACGGCCGCGTCCGGTGACGGACCCCGGGCGCTGACCTCCGATGAGGGATGCGGTGGCGCCGCCGCACCCCTACACCGGGGCCATCGTCCACGGCAGGGTGATCCAGACCGTCTTGCCGCCCTCCTGGGTCGGCGTGACCGAGAGACGGCCACCGGCCTCCGCCGCGAGGACCCGGATGATGACCATGCCCCGCCCGTTGTCCTGCTGGACCGCCGCCGGAAGGCGGCGGGGCCAGCGGGGATGACTGTCGGTCACGCCGATGTGCAGGCGCTCCTCCCGCTCGAGCCGGAGGTCGACCGTGAAGGTGGGCGACTGCCCGAAAGTGTGCTGGACGGCGTTCGTGGCCAGTTCCGACACGATCAGCCGGATCGAGTCCGCGATCTCCGTGGCGCCGTCCAGCCCCCAGTCCCCCAGGACCTCCGCGACGTATCGCCGTGCCGTGGGGACCGAGGCGGGATCGCTCGGCAGAGTGACGGATGCTTCCTGATGGTCTGCCATGGCGGCGCTGTCCCTTTCCCGCCGGGGACACCACCCCGGATTGCGCTTCGCGTCAGAGGCTCCGATCGTGCCGCCCCGTACGGCGTTCCACCACGATATGTGCGCATCTATCGCCCGAAGCGGTGAACTCTGCTACCCACACACGCTCTTGGGCAGCGGAATCGGCGGCGTCGGCCGGCGGCGGCGGTCGGCGGCGGGGTCAGCCTGCGGCGGGCGCGGTCCGCAGGATCGTGTCCACCGCCCGCTGGAGCTCGGCGTCCGTCAGGTCCGCGCGGGCCGTGAGCCGCAGCCGCGAGATGCCGTCCGGCACGGACGGGGGCCGGAAGCACCCGACGGCAAGACCCTGTGCACGGCAGTCGGCCGCCCAGCGCAGCGCCGCCTCCGGTGAGGGAGCGCGCACCGAGACGACGGCCGCGTCCGGCCGCGCGGCGGTCAGTCCGGCCGCCGTGAGGAGTTCGTACAGGGTGGTGGCGACGGTCCGCGCACGGCCGGCGAGCACCGGTTCGGCGGCGATCAGCCGCAGGCTCGCGAGCGCACCGCCGGCGGCGGCCGGGGCGAGCCCGGTGTCGAAGATGAAGGTGCGGGCCGTGTTCACCAGGTGCTCGACGACCCGGGCCGGGCCGAGGACCGCACCGCCCTGGCTGCCCAGGGACTTGGAGAGCGTGAGCGTGGCGACGACGTCCTCGTCGCCCGCGAGGCCGGCCTCGTGCAGGGCGCCCCGGCCGCCGTCGCCGAGGACGCCGAAGCCGTGGGCGTCGTCGACGACGAGCCCGGCGCCGTGCGCGCGGCAGGCGTCGGCGAGCTCGGGCAGCGGCGCCTTGTCGCCGTCGACGGAGAAGACGGAGTCGCTGACCACGAGCGCCCGGAGCTCCGGCCGCGCCTCCAGGGTCTTGCGAACGGACTCGGGGTCGGCGTGCGGCACGACGGCCGTCTCCGCGCGCGCGAGCCGGCAGCCGTCCACGATCGAGGCGTGGTTGGAGGCGTCCGACACGATCAGCGAGTCCCGGCCGCCGAGGGCCGTGAGCGCGGCCAGGTTGGCGGCGTAGCCGGAGGAGAGGACGAGGGCCGCCTCGAAGCCGCAGAACTCGGCGAGTTCGCGTTCGAGCCGGGTGTGCAGCCGGGTCGTTCCGGTGACGAGCCGCGAGCCCGTGGCGCCGGCGCCCCAGCGCCTGGCCGCCTCGGCCGCCGCCTCGGTGACCTCCGGCCGGCGGGTGAGTCCGAGGTAGTCGTTGCTCGCCAGGTCGAGGAGCTCCGACTCGGCCGCCCGGGGCCGCAGCGTACGGACGAGACCGGCCTCCGCCCGGCGGCGCGCCTCGGCGTCGGTCCAGTCGAACGCGGTCCGGCGCGGGCCCTCGGCCCTGGCGTCGTCGGCCTGTGGCATGCGGCGATCCTTTTGTAGGCAGCGCACAGACCCTAACCGGAGTATGCGGAGGTCGGGATGTGGTCATCCACACACCTCGTTCGGGGGCGTTTGTTCGGATCCTCCTTGGCCAGGGGGTGGGCGGTAGGCAAGGATCAGCGCTTATGGACCTGCTGAACACGCTGGTGGAGAAGGGGCTGCGGCGCGAGCTGCCGACCCGTGAAGAAGCGCTCGCCGTACTGGCGACGTCCGACGACGAGCTGCTCGATGTGGTGGCGGCGGCCGGCAAGGTGCGCCGTCAGTGGTTCGGGCGGCGGGTGAAGCTCAACTACCTCGTCAACCTCAAGTCGGGGCTGTGCCCCGAGGACTGCTCGTACTGCTCGCAGCGGCTCGGCTCCAAGGCCGAGATCCTCAAGTACACGTGGCTGAAGCCGGACGAGGCCTCCCAGGCCGCCGCGGCGGGTGTCGCGGGCGGGGCCAAGCGGGTCTGCCTCGTCGCGAGCGGCCGCGGTCCGACGGACCGGGACGTCGAGCGCGTCGGCAGGACCATCGAGGCGATCAAGGAGCAGAACGAGGGCGTCGAGGTGTGCGCCTGCCTCGGTCTCCTCTCGGACGGTCAGGCGGAGCGGCTGCGGGAGGCCGGCGCCGACGCGTACAACCACAACCTCAACACGTCCGAGGCGACGTACGAGGGAATCACCAAGACCCACACCTACGCGGACCGCGTCGACACCGTGCAGAAGGCGCACGCCGCCGGTCTGTCGGCCTGCTCGGGTCTGATCGCGGGCATGGGCGAGACCGACGAGGACCTCGTCGACGTCGTCTACGCGCTGCGCGAGCTGGACTCGGACTCGGTGCCGGTCAACTTCCTCATCCCCTTCGAGGGCACGCCGCTCGCCAAGGAGTGGAACCTCACCCCGCAGCGCTGTCTGCGGATCCTCGCGATGGTGCGGTTCGTCTGCCCCGACGTCGAGGTCCGGATCGCGGGCGGCCGTGAGGTGCACCTGCGCTCGATGCAGCCGGTGGCGCTGAACATCGCGAACTCGATCTTCCTCGGCGACTACCTGACGAGCGAGGGCCAGGCGGGCCAGGCCGACCTCGACATGATCGCGGACGCGGGCTTCGAGGTGGAGGGCGCGGGCACGACGACGCTGCCCGCGCACCGGGCGGACGCGCTCGCGGCGGCGGGTGCGGTCGCGGCGGGCGGCTGCGGTTCGCAGGCGTCGGCGGGCTGCGGCTCGCACGACGCGGCGGAGGGCGCGGGCTGCGGTTCGCACGCGGGCGGCTGCGGTCCCTGCGGCGGCCACGCGGTGCCCGAGCCCGCGGAGCCCGCCGAGGCCGCGGCGAACCAGGCGCGGACCGACCTGGTCGCCGTGCGCCGCCGGGGCGCCGGCACGGACCTCGCGCCGAACGCGTGACGTCCGTGCGCAACGACGAACTGATCGCCCTGGACCGGGCGCACGTCTGGCATCCGTACGGCCCCATGCCGGGCCGTACGGACCCGCTGGTCGTCGAGTCCGCGTCCGGCGTACGCCTGCGGCTCGCCGAACCCTCGGAGGGCCGGGCCGAGTTGATCGACGGCATGTCCTCCTGGTGGTCGGCGATCCACGGCTACAACCACCCGGTGCTCAACGACGCCGTGCGCGGCCAGCTCGACCGGATGAGCCACGTCATGTTCGGCGGGCTCACCCACGAGCCGGCCGTCCGGCTCGCCGCGAAGCTCGTCGAGATCACCCCCGAGCCGCTGCGGCACGTCTTCCTCTCCGACTCGGGCTCCGTCTCCGTCGAAGTCGCGGTCAAGATGTGCCTGCAGTACTGGCGCTCCCTGGGCCGCCCCGAGAAGCAGCGGATGTTCACCTGGCGCGGCGGATACCACGGGGACACCTGGCAGCCCATGTCCGTGTGTGACCCCGACGGCGGGATGCACGAGCTGTGGACCGGCGTCCTCCAGCCGCAGGTGTTCGTGGACGCCCCTCCGGCGAGCTACGAGGAGTCGTACGCGGAGCTCCTGCGGACCGAGATCGGGAAGCACGCGCACGAGCTGGCCGCGGTGATCGTGGAGCCGGTGGTGCAGGGCGCGGGCGGGATGCGCTTCCACGACCCGGCGTACCTGACGGTGCTGCGGGAGGCCTGCGACGCGCACGACGTGCTGCTCGTCTTCGACGAGATCGCGACCGGCTTCGGGCGGACGGGCACGCTGTTCGCCGCGGACCAGGTGGGGGTCTCCCCCGATGTCATGTGCCTGGGCAAGGCGCTGACCGGCGGTTATCTGTCGATGGCGGCGACGCTCTGCACGAGCCGGGTCGCCGACGGCATCTCCCAGGGCGAGGTCCCGGTCCTGGCGCACGGGCCGACCTTCATGGGCAACCCGCTCGCGTCGGCGGTGGCCTGCGCCTCGATCGACCTGCTGCTCTCGCAGGACTGGCAGGTCGAGGTGAAGCGGATCGAGGCGGGACTGCGCGAGGGGCTCGCCCCCGCCGCCGAGCTGCCCGGCGTCCGCGAGGTGCGGGTGCTCGGCGCGATCGGTGTCGTCCAGCTCGACCACCCGGTCGACATGGCGGCGGCGACGCGGGCCGCGGTCCGGGAGGGCGTGTGGGTGCGCCCGTTCCGCGACCTCATCTACACGATGCCGCCGTACGTGACGGGCGACGAGGACCTGGCCCGGATCTGCGCCGCGGTACGCGCGGCTGCGGCCGCGGGCTGATCGGAAGTCGGAAGAGCGAGGACAGCAGTGGGAATCATCGTCGTCAGCGGTACGGGCACGGAGATCGGCAAGACGGTCGTGACCGCGGCGGTGGCCGCCGTGGCCACGGCCGCGGGTCGGTCCGTCGCGGTCCTGAAGCCCGCGCAGACCGGGGTCGGGCCGGACGAGACGGGGGACGCGGACGAGGTGGTCCGGCTCTCGGGCGCCGCGGCCTCGGTCGAGCTGGGGCGTTTCCCGGAGCCGCTGGCTCCGGGCACGGCCGCCCGGCGGGCCGGACTCGCCCCGGTCGGGCCCCTCCAGGTCGCCGAGGCGGCCCGTGCCCTGGCCGCCGAGCACGACCTGGTGCTCGTGGAGGGGGCGGGCGGGCTGCTCGTCCGCTTCGACGAGGAGGGCGGCACGCTCGCGGACGCGGCGGCGCTGCTCGGCGCTCCGGTCCTGTGCGTGGTCCCGGCGGGGCTCGGGACGCTCAACTCGACGACGCTGACGGCCGAGGCGCTGGCGGCACGCGGCATCGAACAGCTCGGCGTCGTGGTCGGCAGCTGGCCGGCCGCGCCGGACCTGGCGGCCCGCTGCAACCTGGCGGACCTGCCGGAGTCGGCGGGCGCGCCGCTGCTCGGGGCCGTACCGGAGGGTTCGGGCGCGCTCGGCCCGGCGGAGTTCCGCGCGGCGGCGGGCGGCTGGCTGGCGCCGGCGCTCGGCGGGACGTGGGACGCGAAGACGTTCACGTCGGACTTCACGGCGGAGTTCACGGCGGACTTCGGGGCGGATCTGCCCGGCTGATCCGTGTCCGACTCCGTACGCTGGGCGCATGCGCGCTCACGTTCAGGAGATCGTCTTCGACTGTGCCGATCCGGCCGCCCTCGTCCGTTTCTGGGCGGGGCTCCTCGGCGGTGATCCGGTCGACCGCTCCGGTGACTGGTCGTACGTCGATCCGCCGGAGTTCGTCCGCCTCGCCTTCCAGCGCGTGCCGGAGGGCAAGTCGGTGAAGAACCGCGTCCATCTCGACCTGGAGGTGGCGGACCCGGACCGGGCCGCCACCGAGGCCGGTCCTTCGGGGGCGGTCCGCGTCGGCGACCTCGTCACGGACGAGCAGGGCTCCTTCCAGGTCATGCGGGACCCGGAGGGCAACGAGTTCTGCTTCGTGACCGGGTGAGGGGCGACCGATGACCCCTCCGACTCCCCCGGCGCCCCGCGTCCACCACCCACTCTTCGCGCGCTTCTACGCCCGCGTCAGCGTCTCGGCCGACACGCGCGGCGGGCTCGCGGCCCTGCGCGCGGAGCTGCTCTCCGGGCTCACCGGCCGGGTGATCGAGATCGGCGCCGGGAACGGGCTGAACTTCGCGCACTACCCGGCCTCGGTCACCGAGGTCGTGGCCGTCGAACCGGAACCCCGCCTGCGGCGGCTCGCCGAGGAGGCCGCGCGGCGGGCGGCCGTCCCGGTGACCGTGCGGACCGGCACGGCGGAGGCGCTGCCGGCCGAGGACGGCGTCTTCGACGCGGCCGTGGCCTCGCTGGTGCTCTGCACGGTACGGAGCGTGCCGCAGGCCCTCGCGGAGGCGCGGCGCGTCCTGCGCCCCGGCGGCGAGCTCCGCTTCTTCGAGCACGTGGCGGCGGGGACACCCGGGCTCGCGCGCGTACAACGGGGCCTGGACCGTACGGTCTGGCCGCTGCTCTTCGGCGGCTGCCACACCTCGCGGGACGCGCTCGCGGAGATCGGGGCGGCGGGCTTCGCCCTCGGCCCGTACCGCTCCTTCGACATCCCGGAGAGCGGACCGCGCCTGCCGAGCTCGCCGTGCGTGCTGGGTGTGGCCCGGCGGTGAGCGGCGTGTCCCACCCGCCGGAACTCCCTGGCACGGGCTCGGGCCCGCGTGATGGGATCCGGCCATGATCGATCTGCAGATACGCGCCGCCCTGCCCGACGAGGCCGAGGCCGTCCTGGCCTTCTGGAAGGAGTCCGCCGAGGGGACGTCCATCTCGGACGACGTGCACGGGGTGACCCGGCTCGTCGAGCGGGATCCGGAGGCGCTCATCCTCGCGCTGGCCGACGGTCTGATCGTGGGGTCCGTGATCGCCGGCTGGGACGGCTGGCGCGCCTCCCTCTACCGGCTCGCCGTGCTGCCCTCCCACCGTCGGCGGGGCATCTCGACGGCGCTGCTGCGCGCGGCGGAGGAACGGTTCGCCGCGCTCGGCGGCCGGCGTGCGGACGCGATGGTCCTGGAGGCGAACGAGACGGGCCGCCGGCTGTGGGCGGCGGCCGGGTACGAGCGCGAGGAGCGCTGGCGACGATGGGTGAAGCCGCTTCACGGCTGACCACCACCCCGCTTTGCCCGTCCTTTACTATGGTTCTTCATTCCGACTATCGAAAGGTGTGAGCGTCCGCCCATGGGCGAGCCTCCCAGTAGCACTGGTTCCACGTTCCGACATCGAGCGATCCTCTCCCCTCTGGCTGATCATGGGACGGAGGTGAACCGATGACCGAAGTGCTTCTGCTCGTGCTGGCGCTCCTGCTGTCGCTCGCGTGCGGCGCCTTCGTCGCGGCCGAGTTCTCGCTGACGACGGTCCAGCGCGGCGAGCTCGAAGAGGCCGTGGAGCGCGGCGAGCGCGGCGCGGCGAGCGCCCTCAAGGCAGTCCGTTCGCTGACCTTCCAGCTCTCCGGCGCCCAGCTCGGCATCACCGTCACCAACCTGGTCGTCGGCATGCTCGCCGAGCCCTCGATCGCCAAGCTGATCCGGGGCCCGGTCGAGGCCCTCGGCCTCTCCCCCTCCGTGGCCTCCTCGGTCGCCCTCGTCCTCGGCACGGCCTTCTCGACCGTCGTCCTCATGGTCGTCGGCGAGCTGGTCCCGAAGAACTGGGCGATCTCCTCGCCCCTCGCGGTCGCCAAGGTGGTGGCGACCCCTCAGCGGGTGTTCACGGCCGCCTTCAAGCCGCTGATCAGCCACCTCAACAACACCGCGAACCGGATCCTGCGCCGTCTCGGCATGGAGCCGACCGAGGAGCTGGCCTCCGCGCGTTCCCCGAAGGAGCTCGTGGCGCTCGCCCGGCACTCCGCGAAGGAGGGCGCCCTGGAGGCGGACACGGCCGAGCTGTTCGTCCGGACGCTCAACCTGGCGGAGCTGACCGCCGAGAACGTGATGACGCCCCGCGTCCAGGTCACCGCCCTTGAGGTGCAGGCCACCGCCGAGGACGTCGCGAACGCGACCCGCGCGACCGGCCTGTCCCGCTTCCCCGTCTACCGGGGCAGCCTCGACTCGGTCGTCGGCATCGCGCACATCAAGGACGTGCTGGCCATACCGGCCGACGAGCGCGCGCGCCGCCGGATCGGCGAGATGCTCCGCGAGCCGCTGCTCGTCCCGGAGACCCTGACCGTGGACCGTCTCCTCGACCGGCTGTCCGGCAAGCAGACGATGGCGGTCGTCATCGACGAGTACGGCGGTACGGCCGGCGTCGTGACCCTGGAGGACATCGTCGAGGAGGTCGTCGGCGAGGTCCGCGACGAGCACGACCCGCACGAGACGCCGGACCTGGCGCGGGCGGGCGAGGACACCGACGGCCGCGAGCTGTGGTCCGCGGACGGCGCCGCCCGTACGGACCAGGTGGAGGCGATCGGCCTCCGCGTGCCGGACGGCCCGTACGAGACGCTCGCGGGTGTCGTCGCGAACGAGCTGGGCCGCATCCCGGCCGTCGGCGACAGCCTGGAGCTGGCCGGCTGGAAGCTCGACGTGGTGGACGCCTCGGGGCGGCGCGCGGCGCGCGTGCTGCTGCACGCCCCCGCGCACGACACGACCGTGGACGAGACCGGGGAGGCCGGCCGATGATCGCCATCCAGCTGTTGATCGGTCTGCTGACCCTGGTCGTCAACGCGTTCTTCGTCGGCGCCGAGTTCGCCCTGATCTCGGTGCGCCGCAGTCAGGTCGAGCCGCTGGCCGAGGCCGGGGACCGGCGGGCGCGCAGCGTCATCTGGGGCCTGGAGCACGTCTCCGCGCTGCTCGCGGCGGCGCAGCTCGGCATCACCCTGTGCACCCTGGTCCTCGGCATCGTCGCCGAGCCGGCCATCGCGCACCTCCTGGAGCCGGTCTTCGACGCGGTGGGCGTGCCGCACGGTCTGGTGCACCCGATCTCGTTCGTGATCGCGCTGTCGGTGGCGACGTACCTGCACATGCTGCTGGGCGAGATGGTGCCGAAGAACATCGCGCTCGCGGAGCCGACGCGTTCCGCGCTGCTCCTCGGCCCGCCGCTGGTGACGCTCGCACGGGCGCTGCGGCCGGTGATCTTCACGATCAACGCCTTCGCCAACGCGCTGCTCAAGCTGCTGCGGGTGGAGGTCAAGGACGAGGTCGCGGCGACGTTCTCGGACGACGAGCTGGCCCGTATGGTCACCGACGCGGGCCACGCCGGACTGCTCGACGACCGGGCCGCCGAGCGGCTGCACGACGCCCTGGAGCTGGGCCGCCGTCCGGTCCGGGACGTCGTGATGCCGGCGGAGAAGGTGGTGTACGCGCAGGTCGGCACGACTCCCGAGGAGCTGGAGGCGCTGTCGGCGTCGACGGGCTTCTCCCGCTTCCCGGTGGTGGACGGGGAGCGCCGGATCCTGGGCTATCTGCACGTCAAGGACGCCCTGGACGTCTCCCCGCGCGATCTGCCGTTCCCGGTGACGGCGCTGCGGCCGATCGCCCGGGTCCGGGCGGCCACACCGCTGGACGACGTCCTGACCGCGATGCGCCGGAGCCGTACGCATCTGGCGGCGGTCCTCGACGAGGACGGCAAGCCGGCCGGTCTCGTGACGATGGAGGACGTGCTGCGCGAGCTGGTGGGGCGCCCGACGGCGCCGTGACCCGTACACGTACGCATGCGGCATGACGAAGGGCCCCGGGATGATTCCCGGGGCCCTTCGGGCAGTTCAGAGCGCGGTGGCGGTCAGCCAGGCGTCGAGGAGGCCGCGGTCCCCGGAGCGGGTGAAGCGCGGGTCGTCGGCGGCGTACCGGCGGTGCAGGAGGAGGAGCAGCTCGGCGCCGTCGCCGGTGACGCTCGCGGTCGGTGCCGGTTCCGCCGGTGCCGTGCGCGCGGCGGACGCCGTGCTTCCGCGCCGCCAGGTGAAGCCGCCCCCGCCGAGCGTGAGCGTCCAGACGGTCCCGGTGTCGCGGGCCGTGAGCCGGAGAAGGTCGCCGTCGCGGCCGAGCTGGGCGATCCGTTCGGCGGTCCTGGGGACGTAGAGGAGGGTGGCGAGGTGGTGCTCGATGCCCTCCGCGGCCGTACCGGGGTCGATCGTTCCCGCCGTCCCGCCGAGGGCGATCTCGGCGTCGGCGAGGTGCACGACGGCCTCGAAGAGGACGTGGCGCGGGTAGTACCCGGCGCGCGGTTCGGGTCCCGGGGACCAGAGCGGGGTGTCCGGGTCGGCGGCGCGCAGGGTCGCGACGAGGGTCTCGGCGCCGGCGGCGAGCCAGCCGGGGTACGCGGCGGGGTCCTGCGGCAGGTCGAGCGGGACGTCCCGGGCGGGGACCCGGGCGGTGGCCCCGGTGCGGACGAGGTGGTCCGCCCAGCGGTGGACGGTGCCGAGGTGCCGGGTCAGGTCGGCGAGGGTCCAGCCGGGGCAGGTGGGCACGGGGGTGGCGGGGTCGGCGTCCCGGACGGTGGCGACGAAGCGGCGGGCCCGCTCGGCGACGGCCTCGCAGGCGGCGGCGTAGGTGTCCTCGGTGAGGCCGAAGCCTTCCGAGACCCTGAGCAGCTCGTCCCGCCAGGGTCCCTCCGGCCGGCGCAGGGCCGCCGCGCGGAAGTGCCCGTCGAGGACGCGCCGGTCGGCCGCCGGGAGCCCGGCGAGCGTGTCGGCCGTGACCTCCAGCCACTTCACCGCCGTGTCGGGGTCCAGGGTCTCGTCATCGCTGGTCTCGACGGCCGTCACCAGGTCGGCCAGGGCCTCGGCCAGCGTGCTCAGCAGCGCGTCGCTCATCGGGTCTTCCCCTCCCGCGTTCTCCACGGCATCCCGCGCATACCGCGCGGTATGATCTCTCCGCCATGGAGATCAATGCCACCTACACCAGTCTCGTCGCCCTCGGCGACAGCTTCACCGAGGGTATGTCGGACCTGAAGCCCGACGGTTCGTACCGGGGCTGGGCCGACGTCCTCGCGGGCCGGCTCGCCGCCCGCACGCCCGGCTTCCGCTACGCGAACCTCGCCGTCCGCGGAAAGCTCATCGGCCAGATCGTCGACGAGCAAGTCGACCTGGCCGCAGGCATGAAGGCCGATGTGGTGACCCTCGTCGGCGGGCTCAACGACACCCTCCGCCCCAAGGTCGACATGGTCCGGGTGCGGGACCTGCTGACCGAGGCAGTGGAACGCCTCACACCCTCCTGCGGACAGCTGGTCCTCATGCGCAGCCCCGGCCGCGAAGGACCGGTCATGGAGCGCTTCCGCCCGCGCATGGAGGAGCTCTTCGCCCACCTCGACGAACTCGCCGGCCGGCACGGCGCCCTCGTCGTCGACCTGTACGGGTCGTCGACGCTCGGCGATCCCCGACTGTGGGACGTGGACCGGCTCCACCTGACCGCCGACGGGCACCGGCGGGTGGCCGAGGCCGTGTGGCAGACGCTCGGCCTCCCGGCCGAGGACGACTGGCGGACCCCGCTGCCCCCGGCCGGGCGGACCGGCTGGGCGAGCCGGCGGATCGCGGACGCCCGTTTCGCCAAGGAGCACCTGGGGCCGTGGATCGGACGGCGCCTCACCGGCCGCTCCTCCGGCGACGGCCGCGCCCCGAAGCGTCCCGAACTCCTGCCGTACGAGGCGCCGGCCGGCTCGTGAGCCGGACGCCGGGGCACCGGCGCCGCCTCCGGGTCACGGGCACCGGCGCCGTGACCTGCGTCTCGTAGCAAGCTCCACACCCCACCGTGGCGCTGGCCTGCATAAACCGCCAGTAGAATCTCTCCACGTGACTGCTGTGACTGCGAAGCCCCGCATCCCCAACGTTCTGGCCGGCCGCTACGCCTCCGCGGAGCTCGCCGTCCTCTGGTCCCCCGAGCAGAAGGTGAAGCTGGAGCGTCAGCTGTGGCTCGCCGTGCTGCGTGCGCAGAAGGACCTCGGGATCGAGGTTCCGGACGCCGCCCTCGCCGACTACGAGCGCGTCCTCGACCAGGTCGACCTCGGCTCCATCGCCGAGCGCGAGAAGGTCACCCGGCACGACGTGAAGGCCCGCATCGAGGAGTTCAACGCCCTCGCCGGCCACGAGCACGTCCACAAGGGCATGACCTCGCGCGACCTCACCGAGAACGTCGAGCAGCTCCAGATCCGCCTCTCCCTCGAGCTGATGCGCGACCGTACGGTCGCCGTCCTCGGCCGCCTCGGCAAGCTCTCCGCCGAGTACGCGGAGCTGGTCATGGCCGGCCGCTCGCACAACGTCGCCGCCCAGGCGACCACCCTCGGCAAGCGCTTCGCGACGGCGGCGGACGAGCTGCTCGTGGCGTACGCCCGCCTGGAGGAGCTCCTCGGCCGCTACCCGCTCCGCGGCATCAAGGGCCCGGTCGGCACCGCGCAGGACATGCTGGACCTGCTCGGCGGCGACGCGGGCAAGCTGGCGGACCTGGAGCAGCGGATCGCCGGTCACCTCGGCTTCGCCAACGCCTTCACCTCGGTCGGCCAGGTCTACCCGCGCTCGCTCGACTACGACGTGGTCACCTCGCTGGTGCAGCTGGCCGCCGCGCCGTCGTCGATCGCCAAGACGATCCGCCTGATGGCGGGCCACGAGCTGGTCACGGAGGGCTTCAAGCCCGGCCAGGTCGGCTCCTCGGCGATGCCGCACAAGATGAACACCCGCTCCTGCGAGCGCGTCAACGGCCTGATGGTCATCCTGCGCGGCTACGCGTCGATGACCGGCGAGCTCGCCGGCGACCAGTGGAACGAGGGCGACGTGTCCTGCTCCGTGGTCCGCCGTGTCGCCCTGCCGGACGCCTTCTTCGCGCTGGACGGCCTCCTGGAGACCTTCCTGACCGTGCTCGACGAGTTCGGCGCCTTCCCGGCCGTCGTCGCCCGCGAGCTCGACCGGTACCTGCCGTTCCTGGCGACCACCAAGGTCCTCATGGGCGCCGTGCGCGCCGGGGTCGGCCGCGAGGTCGCCCACGAGGCCATCAAGGAGAACGCCGTCGCCTCCGCCCTCGCCATGCGCGAGCAGGGCGCCGAGCGCAACGAGCTCCTCGACAAGCTGGCCGCCGACGACCGGATCCCGCTGGACCGGGCCCAGCTCGACGAGCTGATGGCGGACAAGCTGTCCTTCACGGGCGCCGCCGCCGACCAGGTCGCCTCCGTGGTCTCCCGCATCGAGGAGATCCTCAAGCAGCACCCCGAGGCCGCCGCCTACGCACCCGGCGCGATCCTCTGACCCGGACTCCCCGGTTCACCCAGCAGGAGCTGGAGGCCGCTCGCGACCGCGTCGTTCCCGACGTGGTGGCGGGCGGCCTTTCCGTGCTCTTCTGCGGGATCAACCCGGGTCTCATGACGGCGGCGACGGGCCACCACTTCGCCCGCCCCGGCAACCGCTTCTGGCCGGTGCTGCACCTGTCCGGGTTCACGCCGCGGCAGCTGCGGCCGGACGAGCAGGACGAGCTCCTGTCGTACGGTCTCGGCATCACGAACGTGGTGGCGCGGGCGACGGCACGGGCCGACGAGCTGAGCCGGGAGGAGTACCGCGAGGGCGGACGGATCCTGGTCGAGAAGGTGGAGCGGCTCGCGCCGCGGTGGCTCGCGGTCGTCGGCGTCACGGCGTACCGGACGGCCTTCGGTGAGCCGAAGGCGGCCATCGGGCCGCAGGAGCGCGTGATCGGCTCCACCCGGGTCTGGGCGCTGCCCAACCCGAGCGGTCTCAACGCGCACTGGACGGCGGCGACGATGGCGGAGGAGTACGCGAGGCTGCGGGAGGCCGCGTCCTAGGTGGTGTCCGGAAAGTAGCGCCGTCTGCCCGCGGGCCAGGCGGGACTTTCCGGACACCCCCTACGCTCGAGGCGGATCCACCGTGGTCACCAGGGCGAGGAGCTGCAGCGGCAGTTCCTTGTCCCACTGGGAGACCCCCAGGCCTATCCACCGGTCGCCGTCCCGCCACAGGCTCAGCTCCGGGGTGTGGGCGCAGAGGGTGGACCAGGGCTCGGGTAAGGACTCGCCGGCCAGGCTCCGCTCCAGGACGGGCCAGAGGTCGAGCTCCGTCGGCGGGCCCCAGCGGGCGGTGAGCAGGGCGGCGAGCCCGTCCCGTTCCGCTTCGTACTGCTCCTCGGCGAGCGCCCGGCGGGTGCCGTCGTCCTCCCAGAAGTCCTCGCTCGTCGCGAGCTCCGCCAGGTGGAAGCCCGGAGCGCCCCCGGGACCGCCGCAAGGGCGGGAGCGGAGCTCGTCGATCGTCGCCAGTCGCCGTGCCGTGGTCATGGGGCCAGTAAAGCGGCCGGCACTGACAGTTGGCGTGGCGTCAGGGGCGTCGGCGGGGGTCTCGGCCGTCCGCTCCTTGGGGCGGCACTCGCCGCGCCCCGGCCCATTGAGTACCATCCGCCGAAGAGGTGCACGAGCTGGGAGGACACACTGTGGGGCGGCTGACCGGCGGGGATCCGTCTCTGCTGCGGCGGATCAACTCCGCGGTGGTACTTCATGCTCTGCGGGGCGCCGACGCGCCCACGCTCACGGACCTGACCCGGATCACGGGTCTGTCCCGGCCGACGGTCGAAGGCGTCGTCGAGGGACTCATGGAGGGCGGGCTCGTCGTCGAGTCCGCGCCCGAGGAGGGCGAGGCCCGGCGTCAGGGGCGTCCGGCGCGGAGGTTCCGCTTCCGCGCGGAGGCCGGTCATCTCCTCGGCATCGAGATCGGCCCGCACCGCGTGGCCGCCCTGCTCTCCGGTCTCGACGGCCGGATCATTGGCGCCGGGTCCCGCGAGGTGTCGGAGACGGCCCCCGAGGACGAGCGCCTGGACAGGGTGCGCACGGTCGTCGCCGACGTGCTGCGCAGGGCCGGGGTCGCCCGGTCCAATCTGCGCGCCGTGGGCGTCGGGACGCCCGGCATCGTGGAGGCCGACGGCACGGTGCGCCTCGGTACGGCGCTGCCCGGCTGGACGGGCCTCGCGCTCGGCGAGCGGCTGCGCCGCTCCTTCCGCTGCCCCGTGATCGTCGAGAACGACGCGAACGCGGCGGCGGTGGCCGAGCACTGGAAGGGCGCCGCGACCGACTCCGACGACATCGTCTTCGTCCTGGCGGGGCTGAGCCCGGGCGCCGGTTCGCTGATCGGCGGCCGGCTGCACCGCGGCTTCGGCGGGGCGGCCGGGGAGATCGGCGCCCTGCACCTCCTGGGCCGCGGGGTCACCCCCGAGCACCTCCTGTCGACCACCGACGAGCCGCTGCACCCGCTGGACGAGCAGGCGGTCGCCGAGGTCTTCGCGCTGGCCCGCAAGGGCGACGCGCGGGCCGAGGCGGCCGTGGACCGGTTCATCCAGCGGCTCGTGCACGACGTGGCGGCGCTGGTCCTCGCGATCGACCCCGAGCTGGTGGTCGTCGGCGGCTGGGCCGCCGGGCTCGACGGCGTCCTGCCGCCGCTCCGCGAGGAGCTGGCGCGTTTCTGCCTGCGGCCGCCGCGCGTGGTGCTCTCGCTGCTCGGCGAGGCCGCCGTGGGCACGGGTGCGCTGCGACTGGCCCTGGACCACGTCGAGGAGCAGCTGTTCGCGGTCGACGGAACGGTGACGGCCCGCCGCTGAACCGCCGGAGTGGCGGTCCCTCGACGGGCCGTCGCGCGGAGCGCGGGGTGTGGTGCGCGGGGTGTCAGGAGGCCATGACCAGGTCGCCCGAGTCGCCGAAGGTGAGGCGGCAGGTGTCGGCGCGGTACGTGGCGACCGAGACGGCGGCGGTGCGCCCCTCGGAGAGGTAGCGGGTCGTCACGACGAGGACGGGCGCGCCCGGCAGCCGGTCGAGCTCCTTGGCATCGTCGGCGCGGGCCGAACCGAGCTCCACGGAGCGGTCCTGGCCGTCGAGGGCGAGGTGCTGGAGCTCGCGCAGCACAGTACGGGCCCGGGCGGGGCCCACCGGGGCGTCGATGGCGCTGAGGCCGGGCACGGAGGCGGCCGGCACGTACAGCAGCTCGGCGGCGACCGGCTGGCCCTGGGTGACGCGGATGCGGCGCACGACGTGCACGCGCTCGTCCGCGGCGGTCTCCAGGACGCGCGCGACGGCGGCCGGGGCCACGTCGCTGGCGGAGTCCTGGGATTCCCAGGTCTCGTCGCCGACGCCGGGCCAGGCGTGCTGTGCGGTGGAGACGTCCACGCCGACGCGCGGCGGCGCGACCGTGGTGCCGACGCCGCGGCGGCGCTGGAGGCGGCCTTCCAGCTCCAGCTGCTCCAGGGCCTGGCGGAGCGTGGCCCGGGCGACGCCGAAGCGCGCCGCGAGCTCCCGCTCGTTGGGCAGGATCTCTCCGACGGCGAAGTCCGAGTCGAGCGCTTCGCCGATCACTGTCTTGAGGTGCTGGTACTTCGGCTCCGGTACCGATGCCAGCTGCGTGGTCCCCACCCTGATCCTCCGCAATTCGCCGTGTCCCGCGGCGTTTTTCCGCGCCCTTGTTTATTAAAGGTTCCTGCACTAACTCTGCGACCATAAGGCGAGCCACCCCCTTGGTCAAGACCAATCCTCCGTCAACCGGCCCCGAATGTGACCCTCTGACCTAGATCGTTCACAGGACGTTCGCGCCCCCGTGAGCGCGGCGCAGCAAAAGGCCCCGCCACCCGGGGACGGGGGCGGGGCGGTACTGCGGTGGGCGCCGGGGTCAGAGGTCGGCGAGGCCCTGGAGCTTGTCGGGGTTCCGGATGATGTAGACGCACTGGATGTGCCCGTCGCGCACCTCGACCTGGAAGACCGAGTCCGGCCTGCCGTCCAGGAAGGCGACCACGGCGGGAGCGCCGTTGAGTTCGGCGAAGCGGTACTCGTACGTCTCCTGGGCCCCGGTCGCCACGCCGCGGAAGAAGCGGCCGATCTTGTCGGCGCCGTCGATGATCCGCAGCGGGGCCTTGGACTTGCCTCCGCTGTCGCCGACGAGGCGCGCGTCCGGGGCGAGGAGGGCGAGGAGCTCGCCGAGGTCGCCGCCGGACGCGGCGGAGAGGAAGCGCTCGGTGAGGTCGCGGCGCTCGGTCGGGTCGACGTCGTAGCGCGGCTTGCCCTCGTCGACGTGGCGCCGGGCCCGCCCGGCGAGCTGGCGCACGGCCGCCTCGGAGCGGTCGAGGGCGGTGGCGATCTCCCCGAAGGGGAAGCCGAAGGCCTCGCGCAGCACGAAGACGGCCCGCTCCAGGGGGGAGAGGGATTCCAGGACGACGAGGACCGCCAGCGAGACGGAGTCGGCGAGGAGGGCGCGCTCTGCGGTGTCGGGGGCGGTCGGGCCGAAGTCGGTGACGACGGGCTCGGGCAGCCAGGGGCCGACGTAGGACTCGCGGCGGGCCTGGGACTGCCGCAGCCGGTCGATGGCGAGCCGGGTGGTGACGCGTACGAGGAAGGCGCGCGGTTCGCGGACGGCGGCGCGGTCCTCGGCGGTCCAGCGGAGCCAGGCCTCCTGGACGACGTCCTCGGCGTCGGCGGCGCGCCCGAGCATCCGGTAGGCGACACCGAGGAGCATCCGGCGGTGCTCCTCGAAGACGTCGGTCAGGGTGTCGGTCGGCGTGGTCGGGATATCGGTGGGCACGCGTCCATCCCAGCCGACCGTCACCGTCCTGTCCAGTTTCGGCCCGGGGACTTGAACTCCTCGCTACCGGCCGGTAATTCTTGCTGACGCGTCGTCTAAAGAACTGCAGGGGAGTCCGTATGTCCGCACGGATCGCGTTCTCGGTCGGGACCCCGTCGGGTCCCCGTACGGTGTCCCTCGCGTACGAGCGGAGGGGCGCGGGGGAACCGCTGCTGCTGCTCCACGGCATCGGCCACCACTGGCAGGCCTGGGAACCGGTGCTCGACGTCCTCGCCGCCGACCGCGAGGTGATCGCCGTCGACCTGCCCGGCTTCGGCGCCTCGGACCCGCTGCCGGAGGACTGCCCCTACGGCCTCCCCTCCGTCGTCACGGTGCTCGGCGCCTTCTGCGAGGCCGTCGGCTTCGACCGGCCGCACGTCGCGGGGAACTCGCTGGGCGGGCTGCTCGCGCTGGAGCTCGGCCGGGAGAAGCTCGTGCGCTCGGTGACCGCCCTCTCCCCCGCCGGCTTCTGGTCGGAGGCCGAGCGACGGTACGCCTTCGGGACGCTGCGGGCCATGCGGGGCGCGGCCCGGTCGCTGCCCGTGCCGGCGATCGAGCGGCTCGCCCGTACGCCCGCCGGTCGGGCCGTGCTCACCAGCACCATCTACGCGCGCCCCGGCCGCCGTTCACCCGAGGCGGTCGTCGCCGAGACCCTCGCGCTGCGCGGGGCCGCCGGCTTCCACCAGACCCTGGCCGCCGGCCGGACCGCGCCCGTCCCCGGCGACGTGCCCGCCGTCCCCGTCACCGTCGCCTGGGGCAGCAGGGACCGGCTGCTCCTGCGCCGCCAGGGCGTCCGCGCCAAGCACGCCCTGCCCGGCGCCCGGCTCGTGCGGCTGCCCGGCTGCGGTCACGTGCCCATGAACGACGACCCGGCTCTCGTCGCGCGGGTGATCCTCGACGGCAGCCGCTGACCGCGTACGGCTGAAGAGGCCGGTGCCGAGCGCGGCCCCGGCCCCCACGAGGAGGCCGCCTGCCGCCTGCGGGAGCCCGAAGGCGGCGCCCGCGACGAGGGCGGCGCTCAGCGCGGCGGCGACCGGGATCGCCCCGGTATAGAGAGTGGCGCGCTCCATGCCGATCCGCTGGACGCCCATGTAGAAGAGGACGAAGCCGACGACCGTGGCCAGGGCCGCCTGCCAGATCAGGGCGCCCGTCTCCACGGCCGTCGGCACCCGGACGAAACCGGCCCCGTCGACGGCGAGGCCGAGGAGTGCCGCCTCGACCGCGCCGACCCCGCACACGGCGGCGGTCAGCAGCTTCGGCCCGAGCAGCCGCAGCACCGGGACTGCGAGCACCGTGAACCCGACCTCGCCCGCGAGCGCCGCCACCGACCAGCCGATCCCGGCCAGGTCCGTCCGCCCCCAGCCCTGCACGGTGAAGGCGCCCGCGGCGACGAGGAGGGCCCCGTACAGGACGGCGGGGGCGGGCTTGCGGCCCTCGGTCAGCGGGACGAGGACGGCGACGACGACCGGGGCGCAGCCGACGAGGACGCCGGGGACAGCCGGTTCGGCGGTCCGCTCGGCGGCGAGCACCGCGAGGTTGAAGCCGACCATGCCGACGGCCGCGACCGCGCCGAGCCGCAGCCAATGACGGAGCGTCAGGGTGCGGAGCGGGGCGAGCCCGCCGCGGCCGAGCAGCGGGAGCAGGAGCAGACAGGCGGCCGCGTACCGCAGCGCCTGCCCGCCCGCGTACGGATAGGCGCCGAGGAGGCTGTTCGCGGTGAAGGAGGCGCCCACCAGGGCGTAGGCGAGCGTCACGAGGAGGACGCCGCGCAGGGAGTTCGCGTTCATGGTGTCGACGCTAGGAAGCGGCGCGGCCCCGGTTAAGGTCCACTTTCCCTTCGCCATCGGGGACCACTTCCGCTCCGCTTGCGCCCCTCTTCCGTTCCTCGCCCGCGCGCGGGGCGTGTCACGCTTGGTCTCCGCGCGTCAAGAACTCGTCAGGACGCGCAGGGCAGGGGCGGGAGGGGCCGTGACGGAGAAGGAGCCGATCGAGGCGTATCTGGAGGGGTACGCCGAGATCCTCACGGGTGTGTGCGCGGCCGGCCGCAGGCTCACCCGCGACGAGCGCGAGGCCCTGCGCTCCCGGGGCGAGCGGGCCGCGGAGGTCGGCATCGGCATGCGGGACCTCGTCCGCGCCCACCTCTCGGCCGCGCAGCAGGTCCTGCCCGGCGTGCCGCACTCCGCCGTCCGGCATCTGCTGGGCGCCGTGGAGCAGGCCGTCGACGCCTTCGCCGAGGGGCACGAGCGGGCCCAGCGCCTGGCGATACGCCAGGAGGAGGCCGCGCGACGGGAGTTCGTCGACGACCTCCTCTACGGGCGCAGCGACCTCGGGAGGCTCGCGGAGCGCGCGGTGCGCTTCGGGCTGCTCCTGTCCCACGCCCATGCCGTGGCCGTCGCGCGGGGCCCGGAGCCGTACGACGACGGCTGCGCGGTCACGCGGGCCGTCGAGACCTCGCTCCTCGCCCGCTTCGGCGACCGCCGGATCCTGCTCACCACCAAGGACGGGCGGCTGATCTGCCTGGCCCCGGCGGACGAGCCCGAGGTGCTCACCCACTTCGCCAAGCAGGCGTACGCGGCGACCGGCGGCGGTCAGGTCGCCGTCGGCCGTGCGCACCCGGGCGCCGGCGGTGTCGTCCACTCCTACGAAGAGGCCCTCAACGCCCTCGACCTCGCGACCCGCATGGAGCTGGACGACCCGGTGCTCCACGCGGCGGACCTCCTGGTCTATCCGGTCCTCGCCCGCGACCGGCAGGCCATGGCCGATCTCGTCCACACCGTGCTCGGACCGCTCCAGCAGGCGCGCGGCGGCCCGAAGCCCCTGCTCGACACCCTCACCGCGTACTTCGACACCGGTTGCGTCACCGCGCAGGCCGCCCGCCGGCTCGGCCTCAGCGTGCGGGCGATGACGTACCGCCTCGACCGCATCCACCGTCTGACGGGTTCGGATCCCGGCGATCCGGTCCAGCGCTACACCCTCCAGACGGCCGTCGTCGGGGCCCGGCTCCTCGGCTGGCCCGATCAGCCGCTGTGACCCCGGAGCTCCGCCCGTCCCTTTCATCACGGCATCAAGAACGCGTAAAGATTGCCGGGATCCGGCAATGAACATGCGTGCTGTTCCGTGAAAGCCTCCTCGCAGAGGGCGGAACGAGGTCGTACGGGACGGGGGCGCGCATGGGGTGGTTTCTCGGTCTCGGCAGTGCGGGCCTCGTCCTGCTGGCTCTCTCACTGCTCTTCGACGGCATCCTCGAAGGGATCGCCGACTCGATCGGCGGCGGGCTTGGCGGCGGGCTCGACGGGCTCCTCTCGCTTCCGGTGATCGCCGGCTTCGTCTCGGCCCTCGGTTTCACCGGGGCCATCGCGACGGGCGCCGCGGGCGCCGGAGTCCTGGCCGCGACCCTCACGGGCACCGCCGTGGGCGCCCTCGTGGCCTGGCTCACCTGGCGGTTCAGCCGGGCGCTGCTCCGGGACGGCGCGGCGTCCGCGCCGCGGGGCGAGGACCTGACGGGTACGTCGGGTGCGGTGGTCACGGCGATTCCCGCCGGCGGCTACGGCGAGGTCCTGCTCTCTCTGGGCGGGCAGCCGGTCAAGTACGCGGCGAAGGCCGCGGGGCCGGTCGCGCGGGGCACCGAGGTGTGGGTGGAGTCCGTGCCGTCACCGACGTCGGTGACCGTCCGCCCCGTCGAACGCTGAGTCCCCGACCCCGTCGAAGGCCGACTCCGCGCCCGGTCGAATGCCGGCCCCGCCCCCCTCCCACTCATTTCGAAGCAAGGGGAATTCCTCATGAGTCCTGTCCTGGCCGCCGTCGTGGGCATCGTCGTCCTCGTCGTGCTCCTCGGCCTGGCCGTCGTCACCCGCTACAAGGTCGCCGGGCCCAGCGAGGCGTTCATCATCACCGGCAGGCGCGGCAAGCAGGCGACGGATCCCGCCACCGGGCGGGTGTTCACCGACAACAGCGGCCAGAAGGTCGTGGTCGGCGGAGGAGTGTTCGTCGTGCCGTTCGTGCAGCAGAAGTTCACCCTCGACCTGTCGAGCCGGCACATCCCGGTCGCGGTGCGCGGCGCCGTCACCCTGCGCGGGGTGAAGGCCAATCTGGAGGGCGTCGCGATCGTCAAGGTCGGCGGCACCGAGGACTCGATCCGGGCGGCCGCGCAGCGGTTCCTCATGCAGCAGGGCGGCATCGTCGGTTTCACCCAGGAGGTGCTGTCCGGCGCGCTGCGCTCCATCGTCGGCCGCATGTCGGTGGAGGACATCATCCGGGACCGCGCCGCCTTCGCCGGGCAGGTCGCCGAGGAGGCCGAGGCCAGCCTGTCCGGGCAGGGCCTGGTCCTCGACGCCTTCCAGATCCAGGACATCACCACCGAGGGCTCCTACCTGGAGGACCTCGGGCGACCCGAGGCCGCCCGGGCCAAGCAGGAGGCGGACATCGCCGAGGCCGTCGCCCGCCGGGCCGCCGAACAGGCCCGGCTGAAGGCGGAGGAGGAGATCGCGATCGCGCAGCGGACCCTCTACCTGAAGCAGGCCGAGATCAAGGCCCAGACCGACGAGGCCGCGGCCCAGGCGAACGCGGCCGGCCCGCTCGCCGACGCCGCCCGTCAGCAGGACATCCTGGCCGAGCAGGAGAAGGTCGCGGCGCGCCAGGCCGCGCTCACCGACCGCCAGCTCGACACGCAGGTCCGCAAGCCCGCCGACGCCGCCCGCTACCAGGCCGAGCAGGAGGCCGAGGCGCGCCGCATCGCCCTGGTCAAGGAGGCCGAGGCGGACGCCCAGCGGGCGAGGCTCACCGGTGAGGGCGAGAAGGCCCACCGCGCGGCGCTCGCCGACGCCGTACGCATCGAGGGCGAGGCGCAGGCCGCGGCCATCGCGGCGCGGGGCGCCGCCGAGGCCGAGGCGATGGAGAAGAAGGCCGACGCCTTCGCCCGGTACGGCGACGCCGCCGTCCTCCAGATGGTCGTCGAGGTCCTGCCGCAGGTCGTCGCGAAGGCGTCCGAGCCGCTCTCGGCCGTCGACAAGCTGACGGTCATCTCCACCGACGGCGCGAGCCAGTTGACCCGCACCGTCACCGACAACGTCGCCCAGGGCATGGAGCTCCTCTCCTCCACGACCGGCGTCGACCTGACGCAGCTCCTCCAGGGCATCACGCAGCGGAAGCCGGTTCCGGTCCCGGCACCGGCCACCGTCGGCACTCCGGTGGAGATCGGCGAGTAGGCCTGCCCTCCTCGGGTCACCGCGCCCCGGCCCCTCTCCTCCTCGGGTCACCGTGCCCCGGCCCCTCTGCGGAGGGCCGGGGCACGGGCACGACATACTCGTCGGGAGCGGACCCCCAGGAACAGGATCGTGAGGCGGACGTGGCATCGCCCGGGACGAGACAGACCCAGCCGGCCTGGGAGTTGCTGCTTCCGGCGGCCGGCGCACCGGCCCGGCGGCGGGGGCGGGCCCTCCAGGAGGCGCTGCGGGACGCGGTGCGCTCCGGGCGGCTGACGCCGGGGACCCGGCTGCCGTCGAGCCGTGAGCTCGCGGCCGACCTCGGCGTCTCGCGGGGCCTGGTCACCGAGGCGTACGAACAGCTGACCGCCGAGGGGTACCTGCGCAGCGACCGGGGCGCGGGAACGTGGGTGGGCGGAGCGGCCCGTTCGGCCGTGCGCGGAGCCCACGATCGGGCGCCCGGAGTGACCGGGGTCCAGGTGGACTTCCACCCGGGCACCCCCGACCTGTCCCTGTTCCCGAGGGCCGCGTGGGCGGCTGCCCAGCGGACCGTCCTCGCGCGGCTGCCGCACCCGGCGCTCGGCTACCCCGACCCGCGCGGGCTGCCCGAGCTGCGCGAGGCGCTGGCCGGGATGCTGACACGGCGGCGGGGCGTGGTGGCCGACCCGGAGCGGCTCGTGGTCTGTTCGGGCGTGGCGCAGGCGTCGACGCTGCTCGGATTCGTGCTGCGGGCGCGGGGGCTGCGCACGGTCGGCGTCGAGGATCCGGGCAGCCCGGAGCACGGGCGGCTGTTCGCCGCGACCGGCATGGACACGAGGTGGCTGCCGCTGGACGAGGAGGGGCTGCTGCCCGGGCCGCTCGCCGACTCCGGCGTGCGCGCGGTGGTCGTGACGCCCTCGCACCAGTTCCCGTCCGGGATCAGCTGGTCCGCGGGGCGGCGCGCCGCGCTCCTCGACTGGGCGCGGCGGGTGGACGGGTACGTCATGGAGGACGACTACGACGGCGACTTCCGGTACGACCGGGCGCCGGTCGGCGCGCTCCAGGGGCTCGACCCGGAGCGCGTCGTCTACGCGGGCTCGGTCAGCAAGTCGCTGGCGCCGGGGCTGCGGCTCGGCTGGATGCTCGTCCCGGGGGCGCTGCTCGGCGAGGTCGTGGAGCGCAAGCGGACGATGGACCTGGGCAATCCCGTACTCGATCAGGCGGTGCTCGCGGAGTTCGTGACGCGCGGCGGGTACGACCGGCAGCTGCGGCGCTGTCAGCGGGCCTACCGGGAGCGGCGGGACGCGCTGCTCGCCGCGCTCGACGAGCACCTGCCGGGCACGCGGGTGAGCGGGATCGCGGCCGGGCTGCACGTCATCGCGCGCGTGCCGGGGCGGTTCGGGCCCCCGGCGCGGTTCCTGACGCGGGCGGCGGAGGCGGGGGTGGCCGTACGGCCGCTGGAGGAGTACGGCACGGCGCGGCCGGCCGACGGGGACGTCCGGCTCGTCGTCGGGTACGCGCATCTGTCGCCCTCGGTCATCGCGCGGGGCGTCCGGCTCGTGGCGGAGGCGGTGGGCCGGCCCGGCCGGGAGTGATCTGTTCACGCGGGGTTCGTGTGGGCGCCGCCCCCGGCCGTTAGGCAGGGGACGGCGGCGCGACTCCCGCGCCCGGACGCGCTCTTGGAGGTTCTTCATGTCCCACCCCGTGCCCGGTTCCCCGCTCTCCCCCGCGCGGCGCGGTCTGCTGCGCGGGTCGCTGGCGGCCTCGGCGGCGCTCGCGCTCGGCGGCGCCGGCCTCGCGGCCCCGGCGTTCGCGCTCTCGGGGCGGCCGCGGGCCGCCTGGGGCGTGCAGACGGGCGACGTCACGGCCTCCTCGGGGCTGGTGTGGGTGCGGTCGGACCGGCCCGCGCGGATGCTCGTCGAGACCTCGGCGAGCGAGTCGTTCCGGCGGGTGCGCCGCCACCACGGGCCGCTGATCGGCGCGGGCACGGACCACACCGGCACGGTGGCGCTGCGCGGGCTGCCGGCGGGCGAGCAGATCCACTACCGCGTGACGCTGGCGGACCCGGACGATCCGCGCCGGACGGGCGAGCCGGTCGTCGGCACCTTCCGTACGGCCCCGGAGCGGCGGCGCGACGGCGTCCGGTTCCTGTGGTCGGGGGACATCGCGGGGCAGGGCTGGGGCATCAACCCGGACATCGGCGGCTTTCGCGCGTACGAGGAGATGCGCCGCCTGGATCCGGACTTCTTCCTGTGCAGCGGCGACTCGATCTACGCCGACGGGGTCATCCAGCCGAGCGTGACGCTGCCCGACGGGCGGATCTGGCGGAACGTCACGACGCCGGAGAAGTCGAAGGTCGCGGAGACGCTCGACGAGTACCGGGGCAACTTCCGGTACAACCTCCTCGACCACAACGTCCGGGCGTTCAACGCGCAGGTGCCTTCGGTGGTGCAGTGGGACGACCACGAGGTGCGCAACAACTGGTACCCCGGCCAGATCCTGGACGACGCGCGCTACACGGAGAAGGACGTGGACGTCCTCGCTGCCCGGGCGCTGCGGGCGTTCGGCGAGTACACGCCGGTGTCCACCCTCCACGCGCGCGGGAAGACCGGCCGCATGCACCGCGTGGTGCGGTACGGGCCGCTGCTCGACGTGTTCGTGCTCGACATGCGGTCGTACCGGAACGCCAACTCCCCCGGCCGGCAGGCCGACGACACGACGGGCATCCTGGGCGCGGAGCAGCTGGCCTGGCTGAAGCGGGAGCTGGCCTCGTCCACGGCGGTGTGGAAGGTGCTCGCCGCGGACATGCCGCTGGGCCTGGTCGTGCCGGACGGCGCCGCGAACTTCGAGGCGGTCGCGCAGGGCGACCCGGGTGCGCCGCTGGGCCGTGAGCTCCAGATCGCGGAGCTGCTGCGGTTCGTCAAGCACCGCCGGATCACGGGCACGGTGTGGCTGACGGCGGACGTGCACTACACGTCGGCGCAGCACTACGCGCCGGAGCGGGCGGCCTTCCAGGACTTCGAGCCCTTCTGGGAGTTCGTGTCGGGCCCGCTCGCGGCGGGCGGCTTCCCGGCGAACGCGCTGGACGGGACGTTCGGTCCTGAGCGGGTGTTCGTCCGGGCGCCGGAGCGGGCGAACCTGTCGCCGATGGAGAGCCCGCAGTACTTCGGCGAGGTCGACATCGACGGGCACAGCGGCGAGCTGACGGTGCGGCTCCGGGCCGAGGGCGGGTCGGTGCTGTTCAGCAAGGTCCTGCGGCCGGGGCTGGTCGGGCAGTAGGGCCTGCGGCCAGGGCTCGTCAGGCGTCCTCCGGCCGGGGCTCGTAGGGCCTGCGGCCAGGGCTCGTCGGGCGGTAAGTCCTGTTCGGAGGTGGTGCGGAGAGGGTCCCCCGGGATTGTCAGTGGGGGGCCCTACTGTCTTCCTCATGACGCGATCCGTACATGCGCTCGCCTACGCACGCCCGTCCGCCCTGGAGGCGACGGGCTCCGGTCGGCTGCTCGGGCTGGAGACGGCGGGGGGTCTCACGCCCCGCGGCGGCGAGGCCCATCCGCGCTTCTTCTCGGGCTTCCTGACCGCTCCGCAGGTGGCGGCCCGCGGTCTGCTCGCGGTCGCCGACGTGGCGGCGGCGCGCTATCACCAGCGGGTGCGGCCGGCTTCGCTGGACCCGGTGGTGACGGGGAACGGGGACCGGCTGCGGTTCGAGTCCTTCTCGGGCTGCGGCGGGGTGTACGCGCGCCTGGACGTGCTCGACGAGGGCCTGGGCGGTGCGGAGACGGGGCACGGCACGACCAATGTGGACGTCAACGATCCGCTGCGCGAGGCGCTGTCGCGGATGACGGGGGACGATCCGCTGCATCTGCGGGTCGGCCCCGAGGAGATGGCGGTGACCACGCTCGCGGGGGCGGTCGTGGAGAAGAAGGTCCCGCTGCCGGACCGGTGGCTGCGGGGCTTCGCCGAGGCGCAGGTCGCCTCGGCCCGGTTCGACCTGCGGGCCGAGCTGCCGGGGGCGGATGCCGTCCGCTTCCTGCGGTCCCTGCCGCGCGGGCAGGCCCGGGGGCGCGGACCGCTGTGGATCGTCCCGGCGGGCCGGACGCTGCGTCCGACGACGCGGCCGGGTCCTGGTGCGGTGTGTCTGCCGGGTCCCGACCGGCTGGTCGCCCTGGAGCGGGTGCTGCGGCACGCGACGGGGCTGCGGGTGTACGGGCCGGTGCCGGACGGCGCGGCCACCGCGAGCGCCTGGGAGGTGACCCTGCCGGGCATGCGGCTCACGCTGACGCTGTCGCCCGACCCGGCGCGGGGCTTCTCCGGGGAGGGCGGGGTGCTGGAGGCCCTGTCGACGGAGGACGCTGCGGGGGACGCGGAGCTGGTGGCCGTGCTCCTGGCGTGGGAGCCGCGCATCGACCCGGCGGACCTCGCGGCGCAGGCCGGTCTCACGGTCGAGCGGGTGCGGGCGGCGCTGACCCGGCTGGGCACGGCGGGCCGGGTGGGGTACGACGTGGCGGAGGCGGCCTACTTCCACCGGGAGCTGCCCTATGACGCGGACCGCGCCGAGCGGCACAACCCGCGCCTGGTGAGCGCGCGCCGGCTGGTCGCGGAGGGCGCGGTGGAGCTCGAAGGCGAGCTGGCCACGGTGGCCTCGGGCGAGCGGCGCTACCGGGTGCGGGAGTCGGGCGGGGCGCTGAACTGTACGTGCCAATGGTGGGCGGACCACCGGGGGCGGCGGGGCCCGTGCAAGCACGCGCTCGCGGTGCGGATGGCCCGGCGGGGCGCGTCGGGCGCCGAGCCGGTGCCGGGGGCCGGAGAAGCGGTGGTGCGGTGACAGGGCGTGAGCCGGAGGAGCCGGAGGAGTCGAGCGTGGGGGTCGGGGCAGTGACGCGAAGGACGGAGAAGGCCGTGGGGACGACGAAGGCCGAGGGGAACGGGCAGCCGGTGGGGGTCGAGAAGCTGATCGAGGCGGTGCGCGGCGGGCGCGCCGACGAGGTGCCCGCGCTCCTGGAGGGGCTGGGCGCGGCGGAGCGACGGACGGTCCTCGCCGAGCTGAAGTCGCTGCGCACCGAGGTACGGGGCTGGGAGCGGCAGCGCCCGAGGGACGCGGCCGACGTCCGGCGCGCGCTGTACGTGGCGGGGGCGGGCTGTCACCCGGGGGCGGCCGGGGCGGCGACCTGGCTCGGTGGCCGTGATCTGCTGGCCTGGCGCTCGGAGGACGGTGGTCTGGTCCTCCGGGTGGTCGACGGTCTCCCTCCGGAGTGGCTGGCCGACCTGGCCGGCCGGCTCGCCTCGCGGCCGGCGGTGGCGGAGCACAGCTACGAGTTGATCCGCGGCCTTGTGGAGCGGTCCGGCCGCCCGGTGCCGGCGACCGACGGCTACGTCCTGGGCTGGGCGTGGCAGTTCCGCGCCGGCAGTCGCTGGAGGCGGTCGTTCGAGGGCCCCTCGCTCCTGGAGCGGCTGCGGGAGGATCCGCAGACACCGGCCCTGGTGGTCCATGCCCTCTCGATGGCGGAGAGCCCCGACCAGTTGACCTGGACGGTCACCGAGGCTCCCCACGCGCACTGGCCCACCGCGGTCGCGGCGCTCGTCGCGGAGGGCGTGGTGGACCGGGCCGCGGTCCTGGACGCCGCCGTCTCCCGGTTGTTGCGGGGCGGCCGTCCGCGCGACCTGAGGTTCCCGCTGGACGTGCTGCGGTTGGTCGAGCCGACCGCGGCGGAGTTCCGGGAGCGGATCCCGGACCTGGTCGGGATGACGGCGGACACGCCGTCTCCGATCGCGGGGTACGCGCAGGAGGTGCTGGCGGAGCTGGCGGAGGAGGGGGCGCTGTCGACGGCCGCGCTGGCCGAGATGACGAGTGCGGTGCTGTTCCGGACCGAGAAGAAGCTCGTGCGGGCCCAGTTGACTCTGGTCGGCAAGGCGCTGGCGCGCGATGCGGGCGCGGCGGACGAGCTGCTGCCCGCGGTGGCGGAGGTCTTCGGGAACGAGGACACCGACCTCCAGGGGCGCGCGCTGAAGCTGGTGGCCCGTCATCTGTCCGCCGTGGACGACTCCGTACGGCGGGAACTGGCCGCTCAGGCCGGGCTGCTGAGCCCGGCGCACCGGCAGACCGCCGTGGCGCTGTTCGGGGAGGCCCTGGAGGAGGAGCCCGGGTTCCCGTACGAGGAGATCCTGCCGCCCGTGCCCGGGGCGCAGCCGGTCGGGCCGCCGGCGTCGACGGTCGAGGAGTTGGTGGAGGACCTGCTGGCGAAGGGGGTCTCCGAGGATCCGGTGCGGTTCGAGCGTGCCCTCGACGGTGTGGTGCGGCACGCGCACCGGGACCGGGAGGCGGTGGCTCGGGCGGTGCGGGAGGCGTTCGCCATCGAGGTCTGGCAGGAGCCGCACCACTTCTCCAACGACTTCCGCGCGCTCCACGCGGTGCTCGCGGGGTTGCTCGGGCTGCTGGAGCCGTCGTGGATCGAGGACCGGCGGGCCCGGGAACCGGAAAGCACGGCCTGCTTCCACGAGGCACTGACGGGCATCAGGGACGCGCGGCTGTGGGAGGCCTCCGCGCTGATCGGCACGGACGCGCTGCCGCTGCTGCTCGCCTCGCCGACCGTGAGCACGGGCGGTATCGATCCTCTGGTGCTCGTCGAGCGTCTGCGCGTCTACCGGGACGCGGGCGTCGAGCCCGCCCCCGCCGATCTGGCCCAGGCCCTGCTGCGGGTCCTGCGGACCGGCCCCGATGCCGGGCGGGCGGAGGAGGAGGCGTCCGCCCTCGGCACCGTGGCCGGGCGGCGGCTCGGCGCGTGGCTGCGGGCGGACGAGCCGCTGGCGGCGACCGTGCGGTTCCTCGGGCGGGAGGAGGACCGGTCCCTGGAGACGTGGTCCGTCTTCCAGCGGCTGGTGGTCGAGCTCGCCGACCGGGCCGTGGTGCGGGAGGAGTTCCCGCCCGCCTTCCGGTGGCTGGGCGGCACGCTGGAGACGGCGCCCCGCCGCTGCTACCACTGGGTCACCGGCGTGGAGCACTGGGCCCCCGTCCTGCCGGCCGACCGTGAGGTGCTCGCCGCCTGCTTCGTACCGTCGCTCGCGCGAGGCGGCAGCTCGCGGGAGACGACCGAACCGCTGACCGGGCTGGCCGAGGCGGAGGGCCGGGTGGGCCGGGCCGTCGCCGTCGCCCTCGCGCTCGCCCTGGGCGCCGGGGACGCCGACGACCGGCTGCGGGCCGTGGACGCGCTGCTCGTGCTCGCGTCCCGGGGCGACCTGGACGGGCGGCAGGTCGGCGAGGAGCTGGCGTGGCTCGTCGCCGAGGGCTCGGTGAAGCCGAACCGGCTGGCGGACGCCGCCCGGACGGCGGCGATCACGGGGGCGTACGGGACGGTGTGGGCGGTGCTCGGGGCGGCGCTCCCCGAGCTGCTGGACGGCGGGAAGCCGGTGCGCGGCCTCGGCGAGGTGCTCGCGGTGGCGGCCGACTGCGTGGAGCGGTGCGGGGCGCGGGGTGACCTTCCCGGGCTCGACGGCCTCGCTTCGGGCAAGGGCTCCTCACAGCTCGTGGTGCAGGCGAAGCGGCTGCGGGACGCGCTCCGCCCATGAGCCGCTCAAGGGGCCGATCAGACTCTGACTCAAACGGTCCGAATCGGCCCCTAAGGCACCAGATCGGCGCTTAACCCGTCAGTCACAAAACGTTCGTGATCACGCAACACCGCTGGGTCACAGTGAAGCCATGACCGATGTGACGTCTTCGAAGACCGCCCGCCGTCCGCACCACTGGCGGCACGACCTGATCGAGCTCGCCGCCCTCTTCACCGCCGTGGTGGTGGCCGACACGATCGCCAAGACCATCGTCAAGGGCCCCGACGGCCAGTACCTCCTGGTGTTCTCTGCGATCGCGCTGGTCGCCACCGCCGCGTTCCACACCTGGTGGGCGCGGAGGCACAGTCATGCCAGTCATGCGCCGCCGCCCGCAGGAGCCTCAGGGGGTGACACCGGCGAGCGCTCCGCCACGGCTCCGACGGCCGCCGAAGGTGACGGCGCCGAGGACGCCCCGCGGCCGCCCGCCGAGACCGTGCTCTGGCGCATGCGGACCACCGTCGAGGACACCCCGGGCAGTCTCGCCGCGCTGTGCACGGTGCTCGCCCGGCTGGGCGTGGACATCCTGACCCTCCAGACCCATCCGCTCGCCCGGGGCACGGTCGACGAGTTCCTGCTGCGCGCCCCCGCCGACCTCTCCGCCCAGGCCCTCGCCCGCGAGACCGCGGCGGCCGGCGGCCGCGACACCTGGACCGAGCGGGCCGACGCCCACGACCTGGTCGACACGCCGACCCGGGTCCTCGGCCTCGCCACCCGTACCGCGCTCGACGCGGCCGAACTGCCGCTGGCGCTGCGCCAGCTCCTCGGCCGCTGCACCCTCCACTCCGTGCCCGCGCTCTCGCTCACCGGCCGTCCCACCGGCGAACAGGCCCCGGTCGAAGGAGTCCTGGAGGAGACCGTGATGCGGCTGCGCGACCCGCACGGCGGCACGCTCATCGTCGAGCGGCCCTATCTCCCCTTCACCCCGACCGAGTTCGCCCGGGCCCGCGCGCTGGTCGAGCTCGACGCCCGGCTCGGCCCGCGTCTCCCCCGCAGCCAGGACGTGCTGACCCTGCCGGAGGGCAACGAGATCACCGTCCGCCGCGCGGACCAGCGCGACCTGCGGGCCGCGCGGGCCATGCACGACCGCTGCTCGGCCCGTACCCTCGGCCTGCGCTACCACGGCCCCGTCGGCGACGCCGACCGCTACCTCGACCACCTGCTCAGCCCCCGCTTCGGACGCACGCTCGCCGTCCAGACGACCTCCGGCCGGCTCGTCGCCCTCGGCCACCTCCTGTGGGACGGCGACGAGACCGAGGTCGCCCTGATGGTCGAGGACGACTGGCAGCGGCGCGGCATCGGCTCCGAGCTCCTCGGCCGGCTGGTGGCGATGGCCGAGGAGGCCGGCTGCGAGAGCGTGTACGCCGTGACGCAGGCGTCCAACACCGGGATGGTGGCCGCCATGCGGGCGCTCCAGCTCCCCCTCGACTACCAGATCGAGGAGGGCACGCTCGTCATCACCGCGCGACTGGCCGCAGCACCGCGCCAGAGCCCTCGCTCGCCGTCGCGGCCTCACGAGGAGGTGCGACCGGCGGAGCGCTGAGCGCCTGCGTCAGGTCCCTCCAGAGGTCCTCGACGTCCTCCAGGCCGACCGACATGCGCAGCAGCCGGTCGCTGACGCCCGCCGAGCGCCGGTCCCCCTCGGCCACGATGCGGTGGCTGATGGAGGCCGGGTGCTGGATGAGGGTGTCGACGCTGCCGAGGCTGACCGCCGGGGTGATCAGCCGCACTCCGGCGATCACGTCGTGCGGGTCGCCGTAGACCTCGAAGGCGATCATCGCGCCGCCGATCCGCGGGTAGTGGACGCGGGCGATCCGGGGGTCGGTGGCAAGCCGCCGGACGAGCTCCGCGGCCGAGTTCGACGCCGCCCGCACCCGCACCGGAAGGGTGGACAGGCCCCGGAGCAGCAGATAGCCGGCGAGCGGGTGGAGCACGCCGCCGGTGGCGAAGCGGACCTGGCGGAGGGTACGGGCGAACTCCTCGTCGCAGGCGACGATCCCGCCCATGACGTCGCCGTGCCCGCCCAGGTACTTGGTCGCGCTGTGCAGCACGATCCGCGCGCCCTGCTCGACGGGCCGCTGGAGGACCGGCGTGGCGAAGGTGTTGTCCACCAGGAGCGGCACGGAGCCGCAGGAGTGGGCGAGGGCGCGGATGTCGGCCTCGGCGAGGGTGGGGTTCGCCGGCGACTCGACCATGACGAGGCCGGTGTCGGGGCGGATCGCGTCGGCGATGCCCGCCGGGTCGGTCCACGTCACCTCGGTGCCGAGCAGCCCGGCCTCCAGGAGGTGGTCGCTGCAGCCGTAGAGCGGACGGACCGCGACCACGTGGCGCAGCCCCTGGCTCGCCCGGGCGAGGAGGACGGCGGTGAAGGCCGCCATGCCGCTGGCGAAGGCCACGGCGGCCTCGGTGCCCTCCAGGCGGGCGAGGGCCTCCTCGAAGCGGGCCACGGTGGGGTTGTCGAGCCGGGCGTAGACGGGCGGGCCGTCGAGCCGGGCGCCCGTGGTGGCGAACTCGTCGATGCGGGCGGCCTCGGCCCGGGCGTCGTACGAGGGGTAGGTGGTCGACAGGTCGAGCGGCGGGGCGTGCACTCCGAGCGTGGCGAGGTCCTCGCGGCCGGCGTGCACGGCTTCGGTGGCGAGCGCCCTCGGGGTGGCCGAGGGGTCGCGGTCCATGGCGTCCATGGCGGCACTGTGAACGTTTACCGGAAGGTAGCGGGAGAAAGCCGTGCTACGTTCGGCCGATGGCTGAATCTGTCGTACTGGACGCGGTCGATCTGCACATTCTTCGCCTCCTGCAGAACGACGCCCGGACCACCTACCGCGAACTCGCCGCCGAGGTGGGGGTGGCGCCCTCGACCTGCCTGGACCGAGTGGCCCGGCTTCGCCGCACGGGCGTGATCCTCGGTCACCAGCTACGACTGGATCCGGCCAAACTCGGCCGTGGGCTGGAAGCCCTTCTCCTCGTGCAGGTCCGCCCCCACCGGCGGGAACTGATCGGTCCGTTCGTCGACCGGATCCGGGCCCTGCCCGAGTCCCGGGCGCTCTTCCATCTGACGGGCCCCGACGACTACTTGGTCCACGTGGCCGTGGCGGACCCCACCGACCTGCAACGACTCGTGCTCGACGAGTTCACGTCCCGCCGCGAGGTGGCCCGGGTCGAGACGCGGCTGATCTTCCAGCAGTGGGAGTGCGGCCCGCTCCTGCCGCCCGCGACGGGCCCTAGCATGTCGGCCGACTGAGATCGAGCGAGGGTGACGGGGGCCCGCGGGAGACGCCAGGATGGCCCCCATGCCAGAGACTTCCAGCAGCCCGCTGCCCCGCCAGGTCGCCGACGCCCACGTCGACGCACTCATCGCCCTCGACCCGATCACCGGTACGTACCTGGGAGTCAAGCAGAGCGCCGGCCGGCTGCCCGACTTCTCGCCCGCCGGGCAGAAGGCCGTGGCCGACCTCGCCCGGCGCACGCTCGCCGCCCTCGACGCGGCGGAGCGCGTCCCGGGCGCCGAGGGCGACGCGGAGCAGCGGTGCGCCCGGCTGCTGCGGGAACGCCTCACGGCCGAACTCGCCGTGCACGAGGCCGACGAGGGCCTCTGCGCGGTCAGCAACATGCGGTCGCCCGCCCACAGCGTGCGCATCGTCTTCACGATGATGCCGACGGAGACCGCGGAGGACTGGACGGCGGTCGCCACCCGGCTGCGGGCCGTCCCCGCCGCGCTGGAGGGCTACCGCTCCGCACTCGCGCTCGGCCTGGAGCGCAAGCTCTTCGCCGGCCCGCGCCCCACCGCGACCTTCGTCGGCCAGCTCACCGAGTGGGCGGGCGGGGAGAGCGGACGGCCGGGCTGGTTCGAGGAGTTCGCCGCGGCCTGTCCCGACACGCTGTCCGAGGAGCTCAGGGCCGAGCTCGCGGCTGCCTCCCGGGGCGCCACCGGTGCGGTGGTGGCGCTGCGGGACTGGATGCGGGACGTGTACGCCCCGACCGTCGCGGACGCGCCGAACACCGTGGGCCGTGAGCGCTACCAGCGCTGGACCCGCTACTTCAACGGCACCGACCTGGACCTCGACCAGGCGTACGCGTACGGCTGGTCCGAGTACCACCGGCTCCTCGGGGAGATGCGGACCGAGGCCGAGCGGATCCTGCCCGGCGCGGGCCCCTGGGAGGCGCTCGCCCACCTCGACGAGCACGGCACGCACGTCGAGGGCGTGGAGGAGGTACGGGTCTGGCTCCAGGGGCTGATGGACGAGGCCATCGAGGCGCTCGACGGCACCCACTTCGAACTCGCCGACCGCGTACGGCGGGTGGAGTCCCGGATCGCCCCGCCCGGCGGCGCCGCCGCGCCGTACTACACCGGTCCGTCCGAGGACTTCTCGCGCCCCGGCCGCACCTGGCTGCCGGTGGACGGCACGACCCGCTTCCCGGTGTACGACATGGTGTCGACCTGGTACCACGAGGGCGTGCCGGGCCATCACCTCCAGATCGCGCAGTGGGTGCACGTCGCCGACCGGCTCTCCCGCTACCAGGCGACCATCGGCAAGGTGAGCGCCAACATGGAGGGCTGGGCGCTCTACGCGGAGCGGCTGATGGACGAGCTCGGCTTCCTGCCCGACGCGGAGCGGCGGCTCGGCTACCTCGACGGCCAGATGATGCGCGCGTGCCGGGTGATCGTGGACATCGGCATGCACCTGGGCCTGGAGATCCCGGCGGACTCGCCCTTCCGGCCGGGCGAGCGGTGGACCCCGGAGCTCGCGCAGGAGTTCTTCCAGCTGCACAGCAGCCGCCCGCCGGCCTTCGTGGAGAGCGAGATGACCCGCTACCTCTCGATGCCGGGCCAGGCGATCGGCTACAAGCTGGGCGAGCGGGCCTGGCTGCTCGGCCGCGCCAACGCGCGGGCCGCGCACGGCGACGCGTTCGACGCGAAGGCCTGGCACATGGCGGCCCTCTCCCAAGGTCCGCTGGGCCTGGACGACCTGGTCGACGCGCTGTCGCGGCTCTAGGGCAGAACACCTCCACAGCGCGAGAATCCCCGGCCGCTCGGTTGATCGGCCGGGGATTCCCCTGCTATCTCTGCGGTATGACCACCGACTACACTCCGGACGCCACCGATTGGCGCATTCTCGAAGCCCTCCAGTCCGAGGGCCGGGCGAGCTTCGCCGAGCTGGCGCGCGCCGTGTCGATGTCGCCGTCCGCGGTGACCGAGCGGGTGCGGCGCCTGGAGGAGGCCGGGGTGATCGCCGGGTACACCGCGATCGTCGACCAGGACCGGCTCGGGCTGCCCATCCTCGCCTTCGTACGGCTGCGCTACCCGCACGGCAACTACAAGCCGTTCCACGACCTCCTCGCCGCCACGCCGGAGGTCCTGGAGGCCCACCACGTGACGGGCGACGACTGCTTCGTCCTCAAGGTCGCGGCCCGCTCCATGAGGCACCTGGAGGAGATCACCGGGAAGATCTCCACGCTCGGCTCGGTGACGACGAGCGTCGTCTACTCCTCGCCGCTCCCCCGGCGCTCCATCAGCCGCTGAGCGCGTCCCCGCCGGTGCGCAGCCGCACCGCGGAGCCGTGCCGCGCCTTGACGACCTCCAGCTGGGCCGGGATGCGGCGGCGCAGGTCGCCGACGTGGCTGACGATGCCGACGCTGCGGTCGCGCTCGCGCAGCGAGTCGAGGACGTCGAGGACCTCGTCGAGCGTCTGCTCGTCGAGGCTGCCGAAGCCCTCGTCGATGAAGAGGGTGTCGAGCCGGACGCCGCCCGCCTCGTCGGTGACGACGTCGGCGAGGCCGAGGGCGAGGGCGAGGGAGGCGAAGAAGGTCTCGCCGCCGGAGAGCGTCGCGGTGTCGCGTTCGTTGCCCGTCCAGGCGTCGACCACGTGCAGCCCGAGGCCGGCCCGCTTGCCGCCGGAGCGCGCGTCGGAGTGGACGAGGGTGTAGCGGCCGGAGGACATGCGCTGGAGGCGGGCGGTCGCGGCGGCGGCGACCTGTTCGAGGCGGGCGGCCAGGACGTACGACTCCAGGCGCATCCGGCGCTCGTTCTCGGCGGAAGTGCCGGCGGTGAGCGCGGCGAGCCGGGCCACCCGGTCGTACTCCTCGCGGAGCGGTCCGAGACGGCGGACCTCGGTGCCGGCCTGCCGGGAGAGGCCGGTGAGGCCGGTCTCCCGCTCGCGGGCGGCCGCCAGGTCGGACGCTGCCTGCCGGAGCCCGCGGTCCGCCGCCGTGTGGGCGGCCGCCGCGGCCTCCGGGTCGGCGGGCGGAAGGGCTGCGGCAGCGGCGGTGCCGGGCTCGGCGAGCCGGTCCGCGACGGCCGCCGCCTCGGCCTGCCAGACGTCGACGTGCTGCTGGAGGGCGCGGCGCTCGGCCTCGCCGACGAGGGCGTCGCGGGCCTCGGCGGGGGTGGTGAAGCCCGCGCGGTAGGCGGCGTCGGCGAGCCGGTCGTCGGCCTCCTTGAGCCGCTGGGCGGCCTGTTCGGCGGAGCGTACGGTCGCGGCGGCCTCGACCAGGACGGCGATCTGCCGTTCCAGGCGCGTGGCGTGCTCGGCCACGCTGCCGAACGCGCCGCGCCCGCGCACGAGTTCCTCGTCGAGCGTCGCCTGCTCCCCGTCGAGTGCCTCGCGGCGCGAGGTGCGCGCGGCGACCCGCCGCTCGGCCTCGCGCTGCGCGCCGACCCGCTCCTCGTACTCCCGCTCGGCCCGCGCGAGCGCCTCGCGGGCGTGGTGCGTCTGTCCGGCGAGCGCGTGCGCCTCGCCGTGCAGCCTGGCCAACTCCTCGACCTCGCGGGCGAGTTCGTCGACCGTGGGGTCGGATCCGGGAGCGGATGCGGACCCGTCGGCGGGGTCGGATCCGTCGGCGGCGGACAGGACGTCCGCGCGGGCCGTGGACCAGGCCTCCCGGGTCACGGCCAGCTCGCGTTCGACGGCGGTGCGGGACTCGTCGGCGCGGGTGTAGGCCGCGTAGGCGGCGTCCTCGGTGGCGCGGTCGACGTGGTCGGCGGCGGTGCGGGCGGGCGCCGGGTGGGCGGTGGAGCCGCAGACCTGGCAGGCGTCGCCGTCGGTGAGGGTGGCGGCCAGTTCGGCGGCGATGCCCTGCAGGCGCCGGGACTTGACGTCGAGCCAGGCCTCGTGGGCCGTGTTCCGGTGCTCGCGGGCCTCCGTGAGCCGGGCCTCCGCGGCCGCCGTGTCCCGCTCCAGGGCGTCGCGGCGGCGGGCCGCGGCGAGGCGGCGGCGGGCGGGCTCCAGGCGGCCTGCGAGGTGCTCGGCCCGGGCCGCGGCGTCCGTCGTGGCCTCGACGCGTTCGGCGAGGGCGGTCCTGCGGGGTTCCCAGTCGGCGAGCCAGCCGGCCGCGTCCTGGAGGGCGTCCTCGTCGGCCCGGGCCTCGCGCGCGAGTGCGGCGCGCTCCTCGGCGAGCGCGGCGGCGCGCTGCTCGGCGCGGCGGGCCGAGCCGAGCCCGCCGAGCTCCCCGCGCAGCCGGTGTTCGAGGGCAGACAGGTGCTCGGCGCCCTGGTCCGCGAGGTCGGGGGGAAGGTGGGCGCGGGAGCGTTCGCGGGCCGCCCGGGCGGTGGCGTGCTCGCGCTCGGCGTCCTGGCGCAGCCCGAGGGCGGGCGCGACGCGCTCGGCCTTGAGGGACCGGTCGAGGGCGGCCTGGTGGCGGTCGCGCTCGGGGGCGCGGGCGGTGAGCTGCTCGCGTCGCCGGAGGGCGTCGGCGTGCCGGGCCTGGCGGTCGGCGAGCTCCTTCTCGGCGTCGAGGGCGGCGCGCGCGGCGGCCTGTCCGTGTTCGGCCGCGGCGAACCGTACGCCGGCGATGTCGAGGGCCTCGCGGGCCTCGGTGCGGGCGACGGCGGCCCAGGTCAGGACGGACTCGGCGAGGCCGGGGTCGCCGGGGCGCCCCTCGACGGGCGTGCGGGCGGCGTCGAGGCCGCCGGCGGCCTGCGTCATGCGGTGGGCGAGGGTGAGGAGCCGCTCGTCCCCTTCCCGTACCTGCTGCTCGGCGGCGCGCCGGAGGTCGGCGAGGCGTTCCTCGACGGCAGCGAAGCGGCGGGTGTCGAAGAGCCGGCCGAGGAGCTTGCCCCGGGCCTCGGCGTCGGCGCGCAGAAACTTCGCGAAGTCGCCCTGCGGGAGGAGGACGACCTGGCAGAACTGCTCGCGGCTCATGCCGACGAGCTGGGTGATCTCCTCGCCGATCTCCTGGTGGGAGCGGCTGAGTCCGGCCCACTCGCCGGTGGCGGGGTCGTACTCGCGCAGCCAGGTCTGGGCCTTCTCGGTGGTGAAGCCGGGGGTGCCGCGCTTCTTGGGCCGCTGCTGGGCGGGGCGGCGGGTGATCTCCAGGCGCCGCTCCCCCACGGTCAGCTCGAGGAGGACCTCGGTGTACGTGCCGACGGGGGCGTGGTCGGAGCGCAGGGAGGCGCCGGGGCTCTGGCGGACGCCGGGCACGCTTCCGTACAGGGCGAAGCAGACGGCGTCGAGGACGGAGGTCTTCCCGGCGCCGGTCGGCCCGTGGAGGAGGAAGAGTCCGGCGGAGGAGAGGGTGTCGAAGTCGACGGTCTGCGTGGTGCCGAAGGGCCCGAACGCGGTGATCTCCAGGCGGTGCAGCCTCACCGGCCCACCTCGCGCTCGGCCGCGTCGACGCGTACGTCGTCGAAGGCGCCGTACAGCACGGCACGCTCGGGTCCGTCGAGCCCGGTGCCGCCGCGGACGTGGGCCACGAAGTCCTCCGCGATCTGCTGGTCGCTGCGGTCCCGGAGCCGCTGGGCGTAGGAGGCGCCGGGGTCGTCGTCGGTCCGCTCGGGGTCGAAGACGAGGTTCAGGGTGTGCGGGAAGCGCTCGGTGAGCCGGGCCATGGGGTCGGCGGGGCGTACAGGGTCGGTGAGGGTGGCCTCGACCCAGGACTGTTCGTGGGGCGCGAGCGCGGGGTCGGCGAGGAGGTCGTCGAGCCGTCCCCGGATCCGGGCGAGGGGCCGCGGGACGGGGCAGTCGAGGCGCTCGGCGGTGGCGACGGCGCCGTCCGCGTCGAGGTCGACGAGCCACATCGTCTTGCGGTGGTCGGCCTCGGAGAAGGAGTAGGCGAGCGGGGAGCCGGAGTAGCGCACCCGTGGGGTGAGGGTCTGGCTGCCGTGGAGATGGCCGAGGGCGACGTAGTCGACGCCGTCGAAGACGCCGGCGGGGACGGCGGCGACGCCGCCGACGGTGATGTCCCTCTCACTGTCGCTGGGAGCGCCGCCCGCCACGAAGGCGTGGGCGAGGACGACGGAGCGGGTGCCGGCGGGCCGGCCCGCGAGGTCGGCGCGGACCCGGTCCATGGCCGCGGCGAGGACGGCCTCGTGGCCGCCCTTCGCGGCGCCGAGCTGTTCGCGCACGAGGGCGGGTTCGAGGTACGGCAGGCCGTAGAGGGCGACATCGCCGTGGGCGTCGGTGAGGACGACGGGGGTGCCGATGCCGGCCGGGTCGGTACGGAGGTGGATGCCCGCCCGCTCGATGAGCCCGGCGCCGACGCCGAGGCGGCGGGCCGAGTCGTGGTTGCCGGAGATCATGACGGTCGGCACCCCGGCCTCGGCGAGGCGGTGGAGGGCCGTGTCGAAGAGCTCGACGGCGGGCAGCGGCGGCACGGCCCGGTCGTAGACGTCTCCGGCGACGAGCACGGCGTCCACGCGGTGCTCGTGCACGGTCGCCACGAGGTGATCGAGGAACGTGGCCTGGGCCTCGAGGAGCCCGACGCGGTGGAAGGACCGGCCGAGGTGCCAGTCCGAGGTGTGCAGAATTCTCAAGATCCGGCTCCGACCTGCACTTTTACCGCTCCTCCACCTCCGAACCCGGCACGGAACCAGCACGGGCGCCGCGGTCGGTACCCACCACGCTAGCGGCAGCCGGCACCTCATCCCTCACGGACCTCAGTCTGCCACCGGCGTCCGGGGTCAGGTGACCACGGAGTCGGACCGACGGGCCTTCAGGTGGTGTAGTCGGCGTTGATCCGGACGTAGCCGTCGCTCAGGTCGCAGCCCCAGACCTTGGCCCGTGCGGTGCCGGTGGCCAGCGAGACGTGGATGAGCACCTCGTCGGCGGCCATGATCCCGGTCAGCCGTTCCAGGTCCGGCGCGGCCTCGGGGTAGACCACCAGATCGCCGAAGCGGATCACCACCCGGTCCGGGTCGATGTCGGTGTCGTCCTTGCACTTGCCGACGGCCATCGCGACCCGGCCCCAGTTCGGGTCGGACCCGTGCACGGCGGTCTTCACCAGCGGCGAGTTGACGATCGCCTTGGCGACCCGGCGTGCCTGGGCCTCGTCCCGCGCCTCGTCGACCACCACCTCGATCAGTGTGGTGGCACCCTCACCGTCCCGGGCCACCTGCCTGGTCAAGTCCTCCGCGACCGAGTAGAGCGCCTCCTCGAAGGCGCCGAGGTCCACCGCACCGGCCTGCCCGTTGGCCAGGATGACGGCCGTGTCACTGGTGGAGGTGTCGGTGTCGACGCTCACGCAGTTGAAGGTCCGGTCCATCACCCGGCGGAAGAGGGCGTCGAGGTCGGCGGCCGGAATGCGGGCGTCGGTGAAGTAGTAGGTGAGCAGCGTCGCCATGTCGGGCTCGATCATCCCGACGCCCTTGGCGATCCCGACGAGCACGGCCGGGCCGATCCGGGTGCGCACCAGCTTGGCGTGCGTGTCGGTGGTCATGATCGCCTCGGCCACCGCCTGGAAGTCGGGCGCCTCGGTGGCCACCACTCCCGGCACGCGCGTGCGGATCAGCTCCATCGGGTAGGGGCGGCCGATCACGCCGGTCGAGCCGATCAGCACCTCCTGCGGTGCGCAGCCGACCAGGTCGGCGGCCAGCCGGGCCACCTCCTCGGCGTCCCGCCGCCCGCGTTCGCCGTTGGCCACGTTGGCGTTCTTCGAGACCGTGACGACCGTGCGCGCCGCGCCGCCGGCCACGTGCTCGCGGCTGAGCAGCACGCTCGGCCCGGCGAACCGGGACTGGGTGAACACCGCCGCGGCCGTGCACGGGTGCTCCGACGCCACCACCGAGAAGTCCTTGGAATCGTCCTTGACGCCGAGGTTCGCGACGAAGGTGCGGAATCCGACGGGGTTCAGCTCTGACACGGGAATTCTCCGATTCGATGCACCCGTAAAGCGCTCCCTGCGAGCTCCGGCATGGTAGCAGCATGATCACGGAACGGTCCCGGCCCGAGATCCCCCGCGCCGCCGGTCTCACATTATGAGAACCCGCCGAATGTGTGACGGTACGCCGAGACGCCCGACCGGACGGCCCCACTGCCGCGACGACCAGCGGAAACGTCGACGAACCGATCGCGCGTGGCGCTTCGGCCGCATTGCTCGAACGTGTCGGGAATATTGCCGCGTGTTTCGGGATCGGCGACTCCGTTGTTCGAGACCTGTCCCGGCTGACATGATCATCGGGCCAGTTCGACGGCGAAGCCAAAAGCCGCTCGTCGGCGAGATCACGAGTGGCGCGAATTCACCTCCCACTCCTTTGACCCGGCTCCGGCACGGCTGAAATCCGGCCCACCTCCCGGCCGCCACCGCTCACGGCCGCTGGCGACGTTCCACGTTCCTGACGCACGACAACCGATGGGGGAAACAATGGCAACCAGTGATGCTCCGGAACAGTCGCCGTTCGCGGTTTCGCGGGTCGGGGATGTCGCGCAGGTGACCTTCGCCGGCGGGAAGAGCACCAATTCGATGAGCCGTCCGCGAATGCGCGAGCTGTCGCGCATCCTCCGCGACCTGGATTCCGACGACGCGGTCAATTCGATCGTTCTCTACGGCGGGCCGGAAAGGTCCTTCGCCTCCGGCGGGGATTTCAACGAGGTCATCGAATTCACCGGTGGTTCGGAGGTCGACGACTGGATCGACGACATCGCCGACCTCTTCGTCTCGTGTCTCGGCGTGAATAAACCGCTGGTCGCCGCGATCGACGGATACGCGATCGGCCTGGGCCTGGAGATCGCCCTGACTGCGGACTTCCGCATCGCCTCGGACAAGGCGAAGCTCCGCATGCCGGAATTCCCGCTCGGCACCGCGTGCAACTTCGGCGGCTACATGCTGGAGCGGGTGGTCGGCCGGTCGGTCATGCAGCGGATGCTGATGACCGGCGACTTCTGGGACGCCGCCACCGCCGAGCACGACGGTCTGGTGCACCGGGTCACACCCGAGGCCGACCTGGAGGCCGACGCCCTCGCGCACGCCGTGCGGTTCGCGGGGTACAACCCCGCCGCGTTCCGCGGCACCAAGGCGTTCCTCAACCGCGAGTACGTCAACGGCATCCGGCAGCTCAAGGAGGAGGCCAAGGCCTCCCACCGAGCCGGGTTCGCCTCCGGCCGCCCGCAGGAGATCATGGCGACGGTGATCGGCCGTGGGTGATCCGGGTGATCCCCGCACTCCCGTCCACCCCGTCCCGACGCCGGCGGCGGACCCGGGTGCGATGCCCACGGGCTCGTGGGTGGTCGTCTCCAACGCCCCGATCAGCAGCCTGAACGGTCTCGCCGCCTCGATCCGCCTGGGCGGACTCCACGTCTACCACCGGAACGCGACCGGGCTCGACGGACCGGCGCTCGGCCTCGACCTCGACGTCCGCAGCGTGACCGCCACCCCCGCCGACGACCTCCTGTACTCGGCTCCGTCCACCCGTCCGACCTTCATCAGGTTGGAGGAGGACGCGGCGACCGTCGTCACCTCGATGTTGAACGAGGATCAGGTGTACTACGCCGCGGAGCGCGTCACCGGCCGCTTCGCGTACTTCACCGACCTCTTCCTGTCGGCCCTCGTACTGCCCGCTCTGGGTCTGGCCGTCGACCTCGGCCCGACACCGCGCCGTACGGTCGGGAACGAGACCCTGGTCCCCGGAGTGGAGCGGCTGGGCTACGGCCTTGTCCACGAATCGCGGCACACCAGGCGGGGCTGGATCACGAAGGAGGTCCGCTCCGCCGACCTCCTCGGGCGCTACCACCGACCCACCCGGCACAGCCCGTTGGCGGCCGGGCGCCACCAGTTGGAGGCACTGGCGTCGGCGGTCGACAGCTCGCTCGGCGACTCCACCTCCTGCGCCACGCTGCTCTCCGGCGGCATCGACTCCGGCACGGTCACCATGCTGGCCGCCCGGCGCGGCCGGGCCGTGACGGCGTACAGCGTCGGGACGCCCTGGGGGGACGAGTTCGCGGACGCGGCCCAGCTGTGCCGGCACGTCGGCGCCGAGCTGCGTCGACTGCGCTTCGACGAGGACGACTTCGTACTCAGCCTGCCCGACGCCGTCCGGTGGCTGGGGGTCGTCTCGGCGGAGACCGTCGAAGTCGCGCTGACCATGGTCACGGTGCAGCGGCTCCGTGCGGTGCCCGAGGACCTCCCGCTGCTCACCGGCTACGGAAGCGACCTCATCAACGCCGGAGTGCACGGCGTGGACGCCACCGAAGCCGAGATCACCGCAGGCGTCGTGCGGAGCGTCCACGACACCCGGTTCTCCAACGAGCTCAACGGCCGGGCCGAGCTGGCGTACCGCCGGAAGGTCCACCATCCGTTCTGGCACTGGCCGGTGATGAAGGCGGCTCTGGAGACGGCGGCTTCCTGCAAGGTCCGGGACGGGCGCGAGAAGTACCACCTGCGGACCGCGATGCAGGAGCACGTGCCGTACGAGGTGGCGTGGCGGCGAAAGGTCGCCGTGCACCACGGAGGAGGCCTCCAGGGCGGGCTCGCCCGGCGCATCACCCGGGACATCGGGGAACGCCCGCGGGAGGCCCTCTACTTCGAGCACTTCCGTGCCCTCATGGACGAGACCGGCCGCGGTGGGTTGGACCGTCTGGACCCCGTCCGGATCCACGACTCCGCGCTCAAGGCCCTCTCCGACAACCGCCATTGACCCATCGCCAAGGAGTTCCCTCGTGCCCACACCTCCCAGCGCCCGCCCAGCCGGACGGCCCCTGACCGGCTCCGGCCTCGGCCGGACCGTGGAAGCCGCCTCGCTCCAGGACGTTCCGGCGGTCGCGGCGGCGGTCCGCAGCGCCGCGCTCGGATCCGGTCTCGCCCTGGTCCGCGATCTGCGGCTGACCGAGCAGGACTTCCGCACCCTGGTCCACCACCTCGGCCACACGGTCGACAACCACTACCGCAGCGGCGGTTCCGACCTCCTCCGCCTCCAGGGCAGGATCGATCCGGGCGCCGTGATCAACGGCCGGGGCGCGCTCCCCCTCCACACGGACGGACTGCTGCTCGGACAGCAGGTCGACCTGATCGTGCTGTACGCCGCCGACGTCCAGGGCCCCGACGCGACGGACGGGACCGTGGTCTGCGACCAGCTCTCGGCCTGGCGTGACCTGCCCGAAGACCTGCGGACCGTCCTGGAGGCCCGGGAGTTCCAGTACCGGGGCAGGGACTCCTCCCACTTCCCCGACGACGTGCAGGACGGGTGGGTCACGGTCCCGGTCCACCGCGACTACGGCCGGATCCGCTCGCTCAACATCACCCTGCCGTTCGCGGACGACGCCGAAGCCGGCTGGGAGGTGCGCGTGAACGGGCTCGACGAGCCCGCCACCGAGGCGTTCTTCGCGGACCTGGGGAGGTGGCTGCACGCGCCGGAGTACTGCTACACGCACCACTGGCGCACCGGCGACCTGCTCGTCATCGACAACCAGCAGACCCTGCACGGCCGCACCGCCCTCGCGGACGCCCGCACCAGGGTGCTCTTCCGCGGCCAGGTCGTGCTGCAGCCCTCCTGAGCGAGCCGCACCGCCGACCGGCCCGCATTCGACTCACCCCAGGGATCGCCATGACCTCACACACCCCTGCCGGCCCACCGGACACCCCCGCCGCCCCGGCCCGGGGCACGCCGTCCCCCGCGATGGGTGCGCTGCTCATCGGCAGCCCCCGGTCCGGGACCACGCTGCTGCGGAGACTGATCGACGCCCACCCCCGGGTCTTCTGCCCGCCCGAGCTCAACCTGGTCTCCTCCACCGCCCGGATGCTGCGGGACCAGCACCTCGCCCAGGGCCTTCCGGTAGGGCTGCTGAGCAGCTTCCGGTGCGCCGGCTACCCCGAACACCTCGTACTGGACCGCCTGCGCGGCGTGGTGGCGGAGGTGTACTCCGACCTCGCACGGTCCGCGGGCAAGTCGGTGTGGGTCGACAAGGACGTGTTCAGCGGACTGTTCGTCCCGGAGTTGGAGCTGCTCTTCGCGGGCACGGCGCGCTACGTCTGGCTGGTCCGCCATCCTCTCGACGTGGTGGTCTCGATGGCGGAGCTGTTCGCCCGCCAGGGCGCCTACCCCCACGAGTTCCACGGCTACCTGACCAGGCACCCCGTCGTGGTCGAGGCGTGCGCGCACGCCTGGGTGGACATCAACCGCGCCATGGCCGAGCTCGCCGCCCGGGCGGGTGACCGCGTCCTGCGGATCACCTACGAGGACCTCGTCACCGGCCCGGATCCGGTCCTGGCCGAGGTCACCCGCTTCCTCGGCGTCCCCGAAGCACCGGACCTCGCCACCGCGGCGCTGGCCAACCGCGAGAACTTCGGGAAGGGCGACTGGAAGACCTGGTCGAAGGACTCCATCGACACGGCAGCCCTCGGCCGCTGGCGCACGCTCCAGCCCGACACCCTCGCCCGACTCGTGGCCATCACCGGCGACACCATGCGCGAACTCGGCTACGAGGTACCCGGGTCGCCGCACCACCCGGACGGCACCGCGGACCTCCGAAGTGCCGATCGGGACCGGCAGGCGCTCCAGCGCGTCCTGATGGGCGGGTGAGCCGGTGTCCCCGCTCGCCCTGTCACACGGCACCGCGGGAGGCGGTGGCACGGCGGGAGGCGGTGGCACGGCGGGAGGCAGCGGCACGGCGGGAGGCGGTGGCACCGCCGGCCGCGCGTTCTCCGCACTGCTCGCCCGCGACCTCCGCGTCATCCGCCGCTCTTTCGGCATGTTCGTGGTCCAGGCGGTCATGCAGCCCTTCTCCTTCGCCTTCATCTTCGCCTACGTGATCCCGGCGACCTCCGGAGCGGCCCTGACGGCGACGGGCCCCCGCTACGCCACCACGCTCGCGCCGGGCCTGCTGGCGGTCTGCGTGACCATCCAGGCGGTGACGGCGACGATCACACCGCTCATCGCGGAGTTCGGACCGGGCCGTGAGATCGAGGACCGCCTGCTCGCGCCGCTCCGGACCACCACGCTCGGCCTCCAGAAGATCACCTCGTCGACCGTGCAGGCGATGCTGGCGGGGCTGATCGTCCTCCCGGTGACCCTGCTGGTCCACGCCCCCGGCCAGGCACCCGAGTTGACGTTCGACAACTGGGCGCTGTTCCTGCTCGTCCTCACCGGCGCCGCCCTGTTCGGCTCCTCGCTGGGCCTGCTGCTCGGCACCCTGATCGAGATCCAGCAGGCCAACCTGCTGTTCGCCACCGTCCGGGTGCCGCTGGCGATGCTCGGCTGCGCCTACTTCAGCTGGGAGTCCCTGGACGGGACGCCGTGGCTGCAGGTGCTCACGCTGATCGACCCGGTGACCTACATGAGCGAGGCGCTGCGCGCGGTCCTGACCCCGGACGTGGCCCACCTGCCCCTGGCGGTCAGCCTGCCGGTCCTGCTGACGGGCACGGCCGTGCTGGGCCTGTGCGGCCTGCTCCGCTTCCGGCGCCGGGCGGTGCTCTGACCGTGGGCGACTCACCTTTCGCGATCAGGGCGGTGGGGCTCCGCAAGACCTACCGCACGGCCACCGGCGAGGTCCACGCCGTCTCCGGAGTCGACCTCACGGTGGAACGGGGCCGGTTCTTCGGACTCCTCGGCCCCAACGGAGCCGGCAAGTCCACCACCATCGGCATGCTGACCACCCGCGTCCGGCCGACCGCCGGCACCGCGCGGGTGGCCGGCGCCGACGTCCTCCGCGAACCGGTCGAGGTGAAGCGCCGGATCGGCGTCGTGTCCCAGGCCAACACGCTGGACCGCGGACTCTCGGTCCACGAGAACCTGGAGTTCCGCGGCCGCTTCTTCGGGTTGCGGGCCGCCGCCGCCCGGGCCCGCGCCACCGAGCTGCTCACCACCTTCGACCTGGCCGGACGGGCACGCGCCCACCCCTCCGAGCTGTCCGGGGGCCAGGCGCAGCGCGTGATGATCGCCAGGGCCCTGATGCACGGGCCCGACGTGCTCTTCCTCGACGAGCCCACGACCGGAATCGACCCGCAGAGCCGGCTCAGGCTCTGGGAGGTCCTGCGGGACCTCCACGCGAGCGGTCGCACCGTGCTCCTGACGACACATCACCTGGAGGAGGCCGAGGCGCTCTGCGAACGGCTCGCCATCGTCGACGGCGGGACCGTCCTGGCCACCGGGACGGTCGAGGAACTCGGACGCGGCATCGGTGCGGGCACGGAAGTGGTCTGCAGCTACGACGGCGACGCCGCACCCGTCGTCGCCACCCTCCTCACCGCACGGTCCGACCTACGCCTGGCCTCGTCCGACGGCCGCCGGCTCCGGGTGCGGGCGGCAAGCCCCGAAGCCCTCGTCGGCACCCTGGTCGAAGCCGGCGCCGCGCACGGACTCACGGTCCTCGACCTGACCACCCGGCGCACGAGCCTGGAGGACGTCTTCCTCGAACTGACCGGACGGGCCTATCGAGGTCAGTGACGGAAGGGTTCGACGACCTCGAGCTTGTCCAGGACGGGCCGAGGGCGCGATCTTCCTGGCGGGACAATCGGGCCTGAGGCGCACAATGAATCTCAGGGAAGCCCGGGGCCGACCGGCGCTCGACGCCCGGACCATCACCCTGGTGAGCCAACCAGCTTGCGGAGCAGGCTCGTTGGCTCCGTCGAGGAGGTGCCGGACGGGGCCGCCGCGCTCCCTGGGGACGGCGGGGGTCCTCACACCACAGCGCCGATTCATCCTTTATGCCGCATTTGGGCACTTGTGGAGCCCGTGACCGCGCGGTCCGGTGCGGCGGTTCCCGCCTTCGGCGCGATTAGGCGGAATCCTCGGGACCGGGTCAGCATGAAGACATCCCCCTGCACCTCGGGCGGCCCCTGACCGGGTCGCCTCAGGGGTGACCTGTAGCCGCCCCGGAAGGACCCTGATGCGCGTACCCGCCCCCCGCGACCTGCCCGCCCTGCCCTACGCGCATCGCCTCGAACCGTTCACCGGGGACCTGGACCGGGAGGAGGTCTACGAGTGGCTCCACCTCGACGACCGCACGTTCGACGACGTCGACGGCGGCATGGCGCGCTTCAGCGAGTCGGCCCTGTCCTCGGTGACCTTCACCGGCGGCCGGTTCCGGCGCGCGCGCTTCGACACCGTATGGATGCACAACATCCGCACCGTGGGCAGTGACCTCGCGGAAACCACCTGGCTGGACACCGAATGCCTCTCCAGCCTCCTGGCCGGCACCCAGCTCCACGGGACCCAGATGCGCCGTGCCGTCTTCCACCACTGCAAGTTCGACTCGGTCAACCTGCGCGCGGCTCAGCTGGCGAACGTCACCTTCGTCGACTGCCTGCTGCGCGACGTCGACTTCGCGGGCGCGACCCTGAACGGCGTCTCCTTCCCGGGAACGACGCTCGACGGAGTCGACCTCACCAAGGCCACCCTCACCCGCGTCGACCTGAGCGAGGCGACCGCACTGGGCATCACGTCCGGCGTGGCGGCCCTCAAGGGCGCCACCATCAGTGCTCCCCAGCTGCTCGACCTCGCCCCCGCCCTGGCCCAGCACATCGGCCTCACCGTCAAGGACGCCTGACCCCACGGGTTTCCGGGGGCCGGTGCCGCTCAGGGGCGGGTGCCGCTCAGGGGCCCGTGCCGCTCAGGCGTCGCCGTACGCCTCTCCGCCGAGTTCGAACCCGGCCGTGCCCGCCGTGGTGTCGGCGAGCCAGGCCCGGAAGTCGGGGACGTCCGCGTCCGGGAGGCCGATCTCGATCGTGACGGCCTCGGCGTACCGGACGTCCCGGACGGCGCGGCCGGTCGCCCGCAGGTCGTTCTCCAGCTTCCCGGCCCGCTGGTGGTCGACGGTGACGGTCGCGAGCCGGAAGCGCTGCCGGGTCACCGTGCCGAGCTCGTCCAGCGCCTCGCCGACGACTCCGCCGTACGCGCGGATCAGACCGCCCGCGCCCAGCTTCACGCCGCCGTAGTAGCGGGTGACGACGGCGGCGACGTAACGCATCTCGCGGCGCAGGAGCATCTGGAGCATCGGGACGCCCGCCGTGCCGCCCGGCTCGCCGTCGTCGCTCGCCTTCTGGACGGAGGCGTCGGCGCCGAGGACGTACGCGAAACAGTTGTGCGTGGCGGTGGGGTGCTCCTTGCGGATGCGCGCGACGAACTCCTGCGCCTCCCGCTCGTCGGCGACGGGTGCGAGCGCGCAGAGGAAGCGCGAGCGGTTGATCTCGGTCTCGTGCACACCCTCGTGGGCCAGCGTGCGGTACTGCTCCTGCATCCCGCCAGCCTACGTTCCCTCCGCCTCGTACTCCCCGGCGGCCGGTTCGGGGGCGTCCGCCAGGCCCGCGTACGGCAGCGCGCGCAGCGCGAGGGCCCAGCCGAGGCGGGCCTCGCCGGACTCGCTGGAGCGGCCGGTGAGCTCGGCGATGCGGCCGATGCGGTTGAGGACGGTGTTGCGGTGGCAGTAGAGCAGCTCGGCGGCCCGGGCGGCCGAGCAGCCGTGGTCCAGCCAGACCCGGAGGGTGGTCAGGAGCGCGGCCCGCTCGCCGCCGGTCGCGAGCACGGGTCCGAGGTGGACGGTGACGATCCGCTCCGCGATGTCGGTGCGCCCGCCGAGGAGCACCTGCGCGAGCCGGTCGTCGAAGGCGGCGGCCTCCCCGCTGCCCGCCGGGAGGGTACGGAGGGTCTGCTCGGCGAGCCGCAGGGCGCGGCCCGCGTGGGAGAGCCGCTCGAACTCCGGGGAGATCCCGGCGGTCGCGCCGGTGAGGTCCCGCAGGACGTCGAGGAGGGCGCGCGCGGCCGGGTCGGCGGAGCCCCGGGGGCCCGCGGAGGGGCGGCCGGGGGGCGTGTCGCGGCGGGGCAGCCGGACGATCCCGGCGTAGCGGCCGGAGCGGGGCCGCCAGAACGACCACATGCCCTGGGCCTCCAGGACGGGCGCCGGGTGCGGCGGGGCGGCCGGGTCCTGGGCGGCGACCACGACGACGTACCGGTCGTGGGCGGGGACGCCGAGCGCGGCGGCCGCGGCCGCGGCGACGGCGGGGTCGTCGGCGCGGCCGTCGAGCAGCGCCTCGAAGAGGGCGACGCGCCGGGTGTCCTGGCGGCTCTGGAGCTCCAGCTGGGCGAGCCGGTACTCGTCGGCCATCGCGACGGAGTAGCGGTCGATGGTCTCCCAGACGCCGCCGGCCATGTCGAGCTCGACGTCCCTGCTGTCGGACTCGCGGCCGGCCCGGGCCCTGAGGTGCTCGGCCATGACCTGCCAGAGGACCCGGCCGCCGCGCCGGTAGGCCTGGAGGACGGTGTCGAGGGGGACGCCCTGCTCGGCGCGGCGGCGGCCGGTCTGGCGGGCCGCCCGCTCGAAGTCGCCGCCGGTCGGGGCGAGGCCGCCGAAGTCCTCCAGGGCGCGCAGGAGGTTGTCGCGGCAGATCTCCCAGAGGTCGTCGCGGGTGACGGGGGCGTCGGAGGCGTACGTACCGGAGTGGGCGCGGATGTCGTCGACGGCCCGGTCGGTGAGGCGGTCGACGTCGGCGAGCATCGCCGTGGAGAGCGCGCGCCGGAGCGCCCCGGAACCGGCCTCGGACCCGAGGGGCGTGTGGGCTCCGCCGGAGCGCGGGGAGCCGGGGTGCGGGGCGGTGGAGCGCGGGGAGCCGGAGTGCGGGGCGGCGGAACCTGCTGCGCCCGGTCGGACGGCCGCCGGCCGGACGTCGCCAGGTCGCGTGGCTCCGGGGCGAGGGGTGGCCGGGCTGTGCGTCATGGCTCGCACCGTAGCCCCCGGATTTGGCGAATGCCACGGGTCGCGCGCGGCGGCGGGGCCGCTGCCCACCCCCGTACGGCACATGGTGGGCACCTGCACATGGCATCCGGGCGGTGCGGCGGCGGATTCTGTGCCGTGTCACCCGATCGTTTACGGCGCTGTTCACTCCGCGCCTCTGGAGCGTGTCATGTCACTGAGCGTCGCCGGTGTCCTCGGCGAGTCGGCCCGTCACTTCCCCGACCGGATCGCGGTCGTCGAGGGCGCGGCCCGGCTCACCTACAGCGAGCTGTGGGCGGAGGCCCTGCGCTGCGGCGCCGGGCTGCGGGAGGCGGGCCTGAAGCCGGGCGACCGGCTGGCCGTGCTGCTGCCGAACACGACGGAGTTCCTGCGCGTGTACTACGGCGCGCTCGCGGCCGGCGTGACCGTCGTGCCGGTGCACGCGCTGCTCGTCGCCGACGAGGTGCGGTACGTCCTGGAGCACAGCGGCGCGGCCGGCATCGTGAGCGGCGGGCCGCTGTGGGAGGTGGCCGAGGAGGCCGCCAGGGCGGCCGGGGTGCGCGCCTTCCAGGGAGCGCCCTCGGCGGCCGCACCGCTCGCCGCGAGCGAGCCGGCCGACCCCGGGGACGTCGCCGTGATCCTCTACACGAGCGGGACGACGGGCCGCCCCAAGGGGGCGCTGCTGACCCACCTGAACATCGTCATGAACGCCTCGGTCGCCGCGCAGGACCTCCTCGGCCTCGGCGAGGGCGACGTCGTCCTCGGCTGTCTGCCGCTCTTCCACAGCTACGGCCAGACCTGCGCGATGAACGGGACGCTGCGCCGGGGCGCGACGCTCGTGCTCATGCCCCGGTTCAGCGGCCCGGCGGCCCTGGAGGTGCTCGCCGACGAGGGCGTGACGGTCTTCATGGGGGTGCCGACGATGTACCACGCGCTGGTGGAGGCCGCGGCGGTCTCCGACCGGCGCCCGGCGGCCCTGCGCGTCGCCGTCTCGGGCGGCGCCGCCCTGCCGGTCGCCGTCCTGGAGCGCTTCGAGGAGACCTTCCGTACGCAGGTCCTGGAGGGGTACGGCCTGACGGAGACGTCCCCGATCGCCACCTTCAACCAGCCGCACCTGGGCCGCAGGCCGGGGACGGTCGGGCACCCGGTGTGGGGCGTGGACGTGGGGATCGCGGACGCCGCCGTGGAGGGGGAGGTGCTGCTGCTCGCGGACGGCGAGGTCGGCGAGGTCGTGGTGCGCGGGCACAACATCTTCGCGGGCTACCTCGACGACGCGGAGGCGACGGCGGCGGCGGTCGTGGACGGCTGGTTCCGTACGGGCGACCTGGGCGTCCTGGACGAGGGCGGCTTCCTGCGGATCGTGGACCGGAAGAAGGACCTGGTCATCCGGGGCGGCTTCAACATCTATCCGCGCGAGGTCGAGGAGGTGCTCGTGCGTCATCCCGCGGTCTCGGAGGTCGCGGTGATCGGCGTCCCCGACGAGGCGAAGGGCGAGGAGGTGTGCGCGGTGGTGGTGCGCCGGGCGGGCGCCCCGCTCTCCGAGGACGAGCTCGTGGAGTGGTCGCGGGAGCGCCTCGGCCGCCACAAGTACCCCCGGATCGTGCGTTTCGTCGAGGCTCTGCCGCTCGGCCCCACCGGCAAGGTCCTCAAGCGCGCGCTGGTGGCGCACCCTTAGGGCGTACCCCGTCCCGGTCGGCGTGGCGCGTCCGGACGGCACGCTGACCCATGATCCGGACGGTGTGGTCACCGTCGACCCGAGGAAGGGCTGAATCGATGGCGGAGAACGCTGCGGACGTGTCGGAGCGGGTCCAGGACGGGCCCGAGGTCCGTACGCGGGGCGGGGCGCTGCGCGGCAGCCTGAAGGACGGCGTGGTGGCCTTCCTCGGCGTGCCCTACGCGCAGGCCCCGGTCGGCGCGCTGCGCTTCCGCGCGCCGGAGCCGGCCGTGCCCTGGGCCGGGGTGCGGGAGGCCATGGCCTTCGGGCCGACGGCGCCGAAGCGCCCGTACTCCCCGCCGCTCGACGCGCTGCTCCCCGACCCGGACGTCGAGGGCGACGACTGCCTCAACCTCAACGTGTGGGCGCCGTGGGGTCCTTCGGGACCTGCGGTACCGGAGGACGGAAACGCCGAGGACCGGGGCGGGCGGCCGGTGATGGTCTGGATCCACGGCGGGTCGCTGATCCACGGCTCCTCGGCCGTCCCCGTCTACGACGGCACCGCCTTCGCCCGGGACGGGGTGGTCCTCGTCTCGGTCAACTACCGGCTCGGCGTCGAGGGCTTCGGGGTCTTCCCCGACGCGCCCGCCAATCTCGGGCTGCGCGACCAGATCGCCGCGCTGGCCTGGGTGCGGGAGAACGCCGCGGCGTTCGGCGGGGACCCGGAACGGGTGACCGTCTTCGGCGAGTCGGCCGGCGCGATCTCGATATCCGCCCTGCTGGCCTCGCCGCTCGCGAAGGGCCTGTTCCGGCGGGCCGTGGTGCAGAGCGGCGCGCCCATCGCCCAGCCGCTCGCCACGGCCCGCCGGACCACCGAAGCGGTGGCCGCGCGGCTCAAGGTGCCGGCGACGGCGGAGGCGTTCGCGCGCGTGGACCGGGAGCGGCTGCTCGCGGCGCAGACCGCGGTGACGGGCAAGGGCTCGCCGCTGAGCGGCGGGCACTCCTTCCAGATCGTCGTGGACGGCGAGGTCCTGCCGCGCGATCCGGCCGAGGCGCTCGCGGACGGCGCCTCGGCGGAGGTGGATCTGCTGATGGGCACGACCACCGAGGAGTACCGGCTGTGGTTCGTGCCGAGCGGCGTCACCGACCGGGTGGGGCCGTGGGTGCAGCGGCTGCTGCTCCGGAAGGCGAAGGTGCCGTCCCGGACGGCCAGGGTGTACCGCGCGGGCAGGCCCCAGGAGAAGCCGGGCGAGGTGCTGGGGGCGCTCGCCACGGACAAGCTGCTGCGGATCCCGCTGAACGCGCTCGCGGACGCCCGGCTGCGCGCGGGCGCGTCCGCAGGGACGTACCTCTACGAGTTCGGCTGGCGCTCCCCCGTCCTGGACCTCGGCGCCTGCCACGCGCTCGAACTGGGCTTCGTCTTCGACACGCTCGACCTGCCGGAGACCCAGGCGCTGACCGGGCCGGAGGCTCCCCAGGAGCTGGCGACGGCGATGCACGCCGCCTGGGTGGCCTTCGCCGCGACGGGCGAGCCGGGCTGGCGTCCGTGGGACCCGGCGCGTCCGGTGATGACGTTCGGTCCGGGCCTTCCGTCCCTGGTCGAGGCGCCGCGCGAGGCGGAGCGGCGCGCCTGGGAAGTCTGAGCTCCCCGGAGTGCGTCACGCCCCGGGCCGGCAGGCTTCGGCGAACTCGTCGCTGTCGCCGACCCGGTCCTTCTCGCCGTCGGTCGGTCCGCGCTGGGCGAGTGCGCAGAGCCGCTCGATCGACGCGTCGGGGTCGAGAGGGACCGTGTAGGGGTGGGAGCCCTCGACCGCGGTGATGCGGTCGCCGGTGGAGTTCGGCGCCAGGGTGGTGTCGTAGCGCACCCAGTAGCGGTAGAGCATGTCCTTCTTCCGGGTGTCCCAGACGACTTGCTCACCGGCCCGGGTCGTCGTGTGCAGGGTGTCGCCCTTCGCGTCGAGGAAGCGGCCGAGCGCGTGGACGCCGTTCTCGGTGACGGTGCCGTCCCACTCCTTGCGCTCGATGTTCCAGAGGCTGACGGATCCGCCCGCGTAGTGCACGGCGAGGCGTTTCCCGTCCGGGGAGACGAGCAGGCCGCGGACGGATTCGCCGTGCTCGCCCCGGGCGATCCACCGGGTGTACTCGCCCGTGTCGAAGTCCCACGCGCCGACCTCGCCGACGGTCCGCACGACGGCCTTGCGCGTGCCGGGCAGGGCGGCGCCCCAGGTGCCCGCCGCCGCGTTGGCGAGGGCCCCCTTCTCCTGTTCCGACGGCCGGTACGGCCTGCCGTCCTGCCGGCCCGTGTCGAGGTTCCAGCGCGACATGTAGGAGAGCCCCGAGATGACGGCGTGCCGGTCGTCGGGGAAGGAGGCGAAGATCCAGGACGGGGTGAGTCCCGTCAGCGGGTCGGCTCCCTTGGCGGTGAGATCGGGCGGGGCCGGCAGCTCCAGCTCGTGCTCCACCGCGAGGCGGTGCGTGGTGCCGGCCCCGGACGCCCCCTCGGTCAGCCGCCAGACGAGCATGCTCCGCCGGTCCTCGGTGACGGTCAGGACGCGGGACCCGTCGGGGGTGAAGGATGCGGGCATACTGGCCAGCTGCTTCGGCGACCGGCCGAACCCCATCCGTTCGCGGGTCTTCAGGTTCCACATCCCCAGGCCGTCCCCGCGGGAGTCGACGATCGCGAGGCGTTCGTGTTCCCCGTCTGCGGTGCGGAAGCCGCTCAGCAGGACATGGGTGTCGAAGGCGTCCGGGGGGCGTACGCGAACGGTGACGATGCTGCCGCCGACGCCGACCGCGGCCCGCAGGCCGTCCGGCGGTCCGGTGAGGGCCACCGGGGGAAAGCCGGTCCGACCCGTGATGGAGACGTCCTCGGGTGCGGTGGACGGCACGTCGAACGTGCCCGGCCACCCTCGCTCCAGGTCGACCACGAGGAAGCGCATCCGGCCGAGGTCACCGCCCATCCGGCCCACCGGGTTGACGAGGTAGCGGCCCGTGGCGTCGAGCCGGGGCACCTGGAGGGGGCAGAGCTGCACCGCCGTCGTGGCGTACGACTGCACTCGCCGCGGCCGGGCGCCGAGCCGCCACACTTCGAGAGCCCCCTGCGGGGTGCAGGTCACCAGGGTCCCGCCGTCCCCGCTCACGGTCGCGGAGGCGGCGGGGGCCGCCCGCTCGCCCCAGGGACGCTTCGCCGCACCCGTCGCGAGGTCCCAGGCGAGCAGGCGGCCCGGCGCGTCGCCGCGGCCGCCGACGGGCACGATCCTGCCCACCACCGTGTCGCCCGCCCCGAACCACGCCTCGACCACGTCCCAGCCCTTCGGCGGGGTGAGCGTCCGGCCGACGCGGCCCGCGTCGGCGGTGCGCCACACCAGCACCCCTTCCTTGCGGATCGCCGCGAGGACCCGCTCCCCGGTGCCGTCGAAGCGGAGGTCGCTCGCGGGGCGCGGATTCCTCCGCGCGGCATCGGTCCCGCGCAGCGAGACGTACCGCACCTTCGCCTTGGGGTCGAAGGCCGCTTCCCGGGACGCGTGGACTCCCAGGGAGACGACCCCCCATCCGCTCGACCGCGCCATGACCCGGCCGTCCGGCGAGACGACGAACCGCGCGTTGTCGCCGGTACGGGTCCGCGCCGTCGGCACGGGCCGTTCGGCGTCCGCCGTGCGCAGGTCGAGCCGGATGACGTCGCCGCTGTCGAGCAGGGCGTACAACTGCTCGCCGGACGGGGCGAAGGAGAGCGACTCGACCTCGGACTGCCCCTCCATGACGACGTGTTCGACGTCCATCATCCGCAGGTGTTGGGCGATCAGCGTCGAGCGGGCCGGCTGCCGGTCCTCGGTCGCGAAGGCGGCGACGGCGAGCAGCGACGAGGCGGTGAGGGACACGCTGTCCAGGGTGGCCGCCTGCTGGGCCAGGCGGTCGGAGGTGAGCCGCCGCTGCTCCGCCTCCATGCCCCGGTAGTAGTACGACCCCACGAGCAGGGCCAGGGTGGAGACGACGGCGACGAGCGCGGTGAGCTGCCGCACCCGCCGGGCGCGGGTGGCGCTGCGCGCGGCCTCCCGGCCTCTGCGGTCGCGCAGTTCCCCACTGCGCCTGATGAACTCGCGGTCGTCTGCCGTGAGTTCGTCCCCGTGGGTCGTGATCCGCTGTTCGGCCAGGGCCAGGGCGGGATCCTCGAGGAGCCGGCCGTCCGGTTCGTCCTCCTCGCGCCAGCGCTGCGCGTCGTAGCGCAGGCCGCCCAGCCACTCCAGGAAGGCGCGGTCGCCGGCGAGCAGCTCGGCGAGGGGACGCCAGTGCTCGATGAGCGCCTCGTGCGCCAGCTCCACCGTCTCTCGCCCCTCCTCGTCCGCGCCGAGCACGAGGATGCGGGCGTCGGCCAGGGCGCGGGCGACGGCCCATCGTTCCTCGCCCGCGTCGCTCCGGAGCAGCCGCGCGCGCAGCGCCGTGCGCGTCCCGGGAGGGATGCGTACGAGTGCGCGCAGGAGGCCGGTCGCGGCCGGTGAGGGAGAGTCGCCCTCCAGGGCGTCCCAGGCGGCGTCGGCCCGCTCGCCGAGAGCGCGGCCGACGCCGCCGAGCCGCTCGTACACATCGAACCGGAGGCGTCCGTCCCGGCGTCGCTCCCACAGCGTCTCCAGGAGGAATCCGAGCAGCGGGAGCGCCCCGGGCCGCCCCACCGTGTCCTCGACGATCCGGGCCGCGAGACCGGCGCTGTACGTGATTCCGGGTACGTCCTCCAGCGGCCGGACGACCGCGTCGGCGAGCTGCCGCGCGGTCATCGGCCCCAGCTGGTGGGCGGGCGCGCCACCGACGAGCCGGCCCAGGTCCGGATGGCCGAGCATCGCGTCCTGGAAGTCGGAGCGGACCACCGTCAGGACCGATGTACCGGGGTGTGCGGCGGCCTCCAGGAGATCGCCGACGGTGGCGCGCAGCTCGGATTCCGGGAGGGTGAGGAGGGCTTCGGCCTGGTCGACGGCGATGACGACGCGCCGACCACCGCCGACCGCCGACGGCGTGATCGGGCGGCCGGAGACGGCGCGCACCAGGACGACCTCGGCGCCCTGCTCCCTGAGGCGCGGCAGCACTCCGGCCATGAGGAGGGAGGACTTGCCGGACCCCGACGGTCCGGTCAGGGTGACGCAGCCCGTCGGCCCGCCGGCCTCCAGGAGTCCGAGGACCGCCGCGACATCGGCGTCCCGGCCGAAGAAGTCCCGGGCGCCGTGCTCGGTGAACGGATGCAGGCCGGGAAACGGGGAGCGCGGGGACAGCAGCCCGGCGAGTGCGGGGATCTGCGCGGTGATGGTGCGCGTCGGGATGCAGAAGCTCTGCCCGGTGGCCGGGGAGGCGGTCGCCGTGACGACGCCCACCACGGCCCCCGTCACCTTGTCCCACACGGCCGCGCCGCTGAAGCCTGGGCGGATCGGGTCCGACACGCCGTCCGGGGACATCTGCAGCCAGCCGATGCCCGTGTGTCCGTGGAGCACGGCGGTGTGCCAGCCGCCCTCCGCCACGTTGTCGGGCAGTCCGAGGACGACGGCCGGGTGCGCCATGGTCGAGGGCGGATCGGCCATGCTGACCGGCCGCGCGCCGGGCAGGGCTTCGCCGAGCCGGAGCACCGCGAGGTCCCCGCGGCCGTCCGGCCGCTCGGGCACCCAGTCCCGTATCCGCGCCGTCACGGTCGCCGCGCTCGCGCCGGACTGCAGGAGCCGGACGTCCAGGGCGGTCGGCGGCGGCTCGGGGTGTCCGCGCTCCAGGCCTGCCGCGTCGGTGACGACGTGCGCGCAGGTCAGGACCAGCCGGGGCGCGATCAGTACGCCGACACCGGCGACTCCGGCCGGTCCGGCGATCCGTACCGTGGCGGCGGAGAGCATCTCCTCCGCGATCTCGTCATGGGAGGGGGGATGCCCGGTCATGACTCGCCCGCTCCCCCTCAGCCGGCTCGGCGCGAGATGTCCGACCAGTTCAGGGTGACTGTGAAGTTCGCCTCGGTCCCCGTCGTCGCGATGACGACGTCGGCGCCGGCGGTGAGCGAGATGCCGAACTCCAGACCGATCTCGTCCGGAGGGTTCTCCATCTGCGTGAACCGGGACACGAAGCTCTCCGCCACGGGCCGTACCGCGTCCAGCATCTGGTCCAGCGTGCGCGTCGCCTGGACGGCGGCACGCGTACCGCGTCCGACGCGGGTGACCGGGTCGTCGGTCTCCCTGATCCGCACCAGTACCGGCTCGTCGCCGGGCCGTCCCGTCGGGACCTGCACCGTCACCTCGGCCATCGCGTGCGCACTCCCGTCCCCGTCGGCCACTCCCCTGACACGAGCTGACATCAGGGCGAGCGGTGCAGTCAAGGCCACAAGGCGCCAACTGCTGTCCTGGACAGCACAGTTGGCGATACGGGAATCCCTCCGCGGCCGCGCCTGTTGGACTGTCCGACAGGCCGGACCGGCACTGTCGAGTCACGGCCCTCAGGAGGCAGAGCGTGTACGGCACCCCAGAGACAATCCGCCGGATCCTCACCGGGAGCGGCGACACCTGGGCCATCGTGGGCCTGTCGTCGAACGAGCGGCGGGCCGCCCACGGAGTCGCGGCGTTCCTGCAGCGCCACGGCAAGCGGATCGTCCCCGTGCACCCGAAGGCCGAGACGGTCCACGGCGAGCAGGGCTACCCGTCCCTCGACGCCATCCCCTTCCCGGTCGACGTCGTGGACGTGTTCGTGAACGGCGAGCAGGCGGGGAAGGTCGCCGACGAGGCCGTCGCGATCGGCGCCAAGGCGGTCTGGTTCCAGCTGGACGTGATCGACGAGGCGGCCTACGCCCGTACCCGCGAGGCGGGCCTGGACATGGTCATGGACCGCTGCCCCGCGATAGAGCTTCCGCGCCTCGGCTGACGAGGTCGGTGAGGGGCCCGGCTCCGAGAACGGGCCCCACCTCCACGCGCCCCGTAGCCTCAGGCGACCGGGACGCCGAGGCCTTCCAGGACGACCGCGCCGGGGAGTTGGGCGAACGCCTTCCCCGGCACGATGAGCTTGCCGCGCCTCCGGCCGCTGCCGACGAGGACCCACTCGGTGTCCACGACGGCGGCGTCCACGAGGAGCGGCCAGTCGGCCGGGAGACCGATGGGAGTGATCCCGCCGTACTCCATGCCGGTCCCGCCGGTCGCGGTGTCCATCGGCGCGAACGAGGCCTTGCGCGCGCCGAGGTGCTTGCGGACGACGCCGTTGACGTCGACCCGGGTCGCGGACTTCACGACGCAGGCGGCCAGGGTCGTCGTCTCGCCCCGCTTGCCCGCGACGACCACGCAGTTGGCGGACTCGTCGAGCAGCGCGAGCCCGTAGTGCTCCAGGAAGACGGCGGTGTCGGCGACGGCCGGGTCGGTGTCCACGTACACGACCCGGTCGGCCGGTACGGCGCCCTCCCAGGCGCGGAGGGCGGCGGCGACGGGCCCGGTCAGCTCGTCGAGGCAGTCGGGGGCGGGGCGGGCGTTGTCGAAGTCTCCGATGGGTGCGCGCATGCGCCGCACGCTAACAACCGCGGCCCGGGTCGTGGACGCCCGTCTCAGCGTGCGGGCGGGATGGAGACGGCCATCGTCATCTCGACCGGCTCGTCGCCGTCGTTGCGGTAGGTGTGCGAGACGCTCGCCTCGAAGACCGCGGACGTACCGGCCGGCAGCGTGTGCTCCGCGTCGTCGACGACGAGCGTGAGGACTCCGGTGGTGACGTGCAGGAGCTCGGTCGTGCCCTCCGGGTGCGGGTCGGAGTCGCTGCCCTCGCCCGGCATGAGGGTCCAGGACCAGAGTTCCAGCGGGCCGCGGGCCTCCGTGCCGACGAGGAGGGTGGTGTGGCTGCCGGTGGAGGTGGACCACATGCGGACGGCCTGGTCCGGCGGGACGAGCCGGACCTGGGGGCCCTGCTCGTAGTCGAGGAGCGTCGTGATGGAGACGCCGAGGGCGTCCGCCAGCTTCACGGTGGTGCCGACGCTGGGGTTGGTCCTGGCCTGCTCGATCTGGATGATCATGCCCCGGCTGACTCCGGCCCGGGCGGCGAGCGCGTCCAGGGTGAAGCCCCGCTCCTTGCGCCAGCGCTTCAGGTTCCGGGCGAGCGACTGCGTGAGCTGATCGAGGTCCGACACATTCCGTCCAATATTTTGGATGACAGAGTTCAATGAACTGAACTACGGTGGGCTGTACCCGACTGTTCACTGCACTGTACTGCGTGCTGCCGCACGCGACTGCGAGGATCCATGACCGCCGCGTTCGCCCTGGCCACCGCCCTGCTGTGGGGCCTCGCCGACTTCGGAGGCGGGCTGCTCACCCGCCGGATACCCGCCCTCACGGTCGTCGTGGTCTCCCAGACCCTCGCGGTCCTCGTCCTCGGCACCCTCGTCCTCGCGACCGGAGCGTGGACCGAGGCGGGCCCCCAGCTCTGGTACGCGGTCGGGGCCGGCGTCGTGGGCCCGGCTGCCATGCTCGCCTTCTACAAGGCGCTCGCCCTCGGCCCCATGGGCGTGGTCTCGCCGCTCGGCTCGCTCGGCGTCGTCGTCCCCGTCACCGTCGGCCTGCTCCTGGGCGACCGCCCCGGCCTCCTCCAGCTCGCCGGCGTCGTCGTGGCGATCGTCGGGGTGACCCTCGCGGGCGGCCCCGAACTGCGCGGCGCGCCCGTCCAGCGCCAGGCGGTCCTGCTCACCCTGTTCGCGGCCTTCGGCTTCGGCTCGGTGATGGCCCTCATCGCGGAGTCCTCCACCACCGTCACGGGCCTGTTCCTCGCCCTCCTCGTCCAGCGCGTCACCAACGTCCTGGTGGGCGGCGGCGCCCTCTACGCCTCCGTGCGCCGCGGCGGCCGGGCCCTCCCCGAGGGCGGCCCCGGCGTCATCCGCGCGGCCCTCCCTGCCCTCGCCTTCGTCGGCCTCGCGGACGTCGCGGCCAACGGGACGTACGCGATCGCCGCCCAGCAGGGACCGGTCGTGGTCGCGGCGGTCCTCGCCAGCCTCTACCCCGTCGTCACGGCCCTCGCCGCGTTCCTCTACCTCAAGGAACGCCTCCGCACGGTCCAGGCGGCGGGCGCGGCCCTCGCCCTGGGCGGCACGGTCCTCCTGGCCGCGGCCTGAGCGGACAAGCTCACCGTCCACCGCAAGCAGGCAGCGCGGCGGGCGGGAAGCGGAAGGTGGGGCGGGGCAGACCTACGACGAGGCCTACCGCAGGGCGAACTTCGACGAGTACGCGCAGTGGTTCCCGCTGCACGACAAGTGCCACGCGGGGTACGACCTGGTCCCGGCCTGGGTGAACCCGGCCTTGGCCGTGCTCCCCGCCCTGGCGCTCCTCTGCCTGGCCTACGCGATACGACTGGCCCGGGTCCGGGGAAGCAAGGAAGAACGCTAGGAGGACGTGCTCGCCTGCTCGGCCGCCACCTGCCCGGCCTCCGCCTGCTCGACCGCTACCTGCCCGACCTCCCCCTGCCCGGCCGCTACCTGCCCGACCTCCCCCTGCTCGACCTCCCCCTGCCCGGCCGCTACCTGCCCGACCTCCCCCTGCTCGACCTCCCAGGCCGCGAGCGCGGCGAGCTGTTCGGCCGTCACGTCGGCCGGGAGCGGGACGGGGGCCGGGGTGCGCAGCGGGGGCTGCCAGCCCTTCTCCGGGTCCCAGCTGCGGACGACCCTCGCCGGGGCGCCGGCCACGACCGAGTGGTCCGGCACCTCGCCGCGGACGACCGCGCCCGCGGCGACGACGACGTTCCGGCCGATGCGCGCGCCGGGCAGGATCACCGCGCCCGTGCCGAGCCAGCAGCCGGGGCCGATGGAGACCGGTTCCGAGCGGGGCCACTGACGGCCGATGGGCTCGTCGGGGTCGTCGTAACTGTGGTTGGTCGAGGTGATGTAGACGTACGGGCCGCAGTACGTGTCCGAGCCGATGGTGACCGTCGTGTCGGCGATGACGTGGCTGCCGCGGCCGAGGACCACCCCGTCCCCGAGGGTCAGGACCGTCTCCGTGCCGAGGTCGAGGCCCGGCAGCATCCCGGCCGTCAGCGTGACCTGCTCGGCGATGATGCAGCACTCGCCGATCTCGATCCACCGCTCGCCGAAGACCGTGCCCTGCGGGAAGGCGAGCCGGGTCCCGGCGCCGAGGCGGCGGAAGCGCAGCTTCCCCGGGTGTTCGGCGGTGACGGAACCGGCCTTCTGCGCCCAGTGCCAGGCGCCCTGTACGGCACGGGCGACGGTCCTGCGCCGCCAGGCGGCGAGGGATGAGAACGTGTTTCTGTTCCTGGGCACCCGGCCACGGTAGTCGGCGCCGTCGTACCTGATCACCGCGGTGCGCTGTGATGTCCGTCATGGGCACGGCATAGGGTGCGGCCGGGGGCGACCCCGGGCGTGACACGACGGCTGACGATCAGGAGCGAACCATGGCAGAGGCGTTGATCAAGGGTGTGGGCGGTAAGGAGCCGCAGATCGACCCGACCGCGTTCACGGCCCCGACCTCCGTGGTGCTGGGCGAGGTGACGCTCGGCGCCCGCGCGAGCATCTGGTACCACGCCGTGCTGCGGGCGGACTGCGGCCCCATCGAGATCGGCGAGGACTCCAACATCCAGGACAACTCCACGGTCCACGTCGACCCCGGCTTCCCCGTCTCGATCGGGGCGCGGGTGACCGTCGGCCACAACGCGACCCTGCACGGCTGCGTGGTCGAGGACGACGTGCTCGTCGGCATGGGCGCGACGGTCCTCAACGGGGCCCGGATCGGCGCGGGCTCGCTCGTCGCCGCCCAGGCGCTCGTCCCGCAGGGCATGGAGGTCCCGCCGGGCTCGCTGGTCGCGGGCGTCCCGGCGAAGGTCCGCCGCCCGCTCACGGAGGAGGAGGCGGCGGGCATCAAGCTCAACGCCGAGGTGTACCTGCTGCTCGCGAAGAGCCACGCGGAGGCCTTCGAGGCCTGAGCCCTCCATGCCAGAGGGCGGCACCCTTCGCGGGTGCCGCCCTCTGCCGTGCCTGCCGTGCCTGCGTTGCCTGCCGTGCCTGCCGTGCCTGCGTTGCCTGCCGTGCCTGCGGTCAGTCCCCGACGGCGACCGGCTCCGGATCCGCGGCCTCCGGCCGCTCCGCCGCGGCCTTCTTGGCGCGGTTCTTGATGATCAGCATCGACGCGACGCCGATCAGCACGGCGAGGACGAGGCCGAGCCAGGAGAAGCGCTTCAGCCAGGCCTCGGCGACGATGCCGACCGAGTAGATGACGGCCGTGGTGCCGCCGGCCCACAGGATGCCGCCGAAGACGTTGGCGATGAGGAACTTCCAGTACGGCATGTGCAGGACGCCCGCGAGGGGTCCGGCGAAGATGCGCAGCAGGGCGATGAAGCGGCCGAAGAAGACCGCCCACATGCCCCACTTCTGGAAGGAGCGCTCGGCGAGCGCGACATTGGCCTCGCTGAAGTGCTTCGGGAACTTCTTCCCCAGCCAGGCGAGCAGTGGCCTGCCGCCCTTGCGGCCGATGGCGTAGCCGATCGAGTCGCCGATGATCGCGCCGGCGGTGGCGCAGGCGCCGAGGACGTACGGGTTGATGTCGCCGTGCTGCGAGGCGAGCAGCGCCGAACTCACGAGCACGATCTCGCCGGGCAGCGGGATGCCCAGGCTCTCCAGCCCGATCACCACGCCCACCAGCGCGTAGATCGCGACCGCCGGGATCGTCTCCAGCCATTCCTGCACGTGCAACGCGGTTCCTCCCGTGTCGGCCGCCCGGCGTGCACCGCGTCGGGCACGCCGGGGCAGCCTACCCGGTCAGGAGGGACGGACCTCGACTCCGACGGTGAGGCCGGGGTCGGCCGACGAGGCTCCGACGCGGACGGTCCGGCGGCCCGTGCCGAGGAGCCAGTCGTGCCGTGCGGTGTCCCAGGAGGAGAGGGTGCGGGCGGTGACGTGGACGGTCACCCGGCGCCGCTCGCCGGCCGCGAGCTCCAGGCGGCGGTAGCTGGCGAGCGCGGAGACCGGCTGGTCGACGCCGAGGGCGGTGAGGTCCGGGGAGGGGCCGAGGTAGACCTGGGCGACCTCGACGCCGTCCCGCCGGCCGGTGTTGCGGACGGAGAAGGTGACGTCGAGCCCGCCCGCGCCCGCCTCTCCCCCGGGAGCGACGGTCAGGTCCTCGTACCGGAAGGTCGTGTACGACAGCCCGTGCCCGAAGGGGAAGAGCGGCGTGACGCCCTGCGCCTCGTACCAGCGGTGGCCGACGTGGACGCCCTCGCCGTACTCCTCGACCCCGTCCACGCCCGGATAGCGGCGCGGGTTCCCTGCGGTGGGGTGGCGGTCCTCGGAGGCCGGGAAGGTCTGGGTGAGGCGCCCGCCGGGATCGGCGTCGCCGAAGAGGACGGCCGTGGTGGCGGCCGCGCCCTCCTGCCCCGGGTAGTACATCTGGAGGACGGCGCCGGTCCGTTCCAGCCACGGCATGGTGACGGCCGACGAGGTGTTGAGGACGACGGTGGTACGGGCGTTGGCCGCCGTCACCGCCTTGATCAGGGCCTCCTGGTGGCCGGGGAGGGCGAGGGTCGCGCGGTCCTGGCCCTCGGTGGCGTCCTCGTAGGCGAAGAGCACGACGCTGTGCGCGGCGCGCGCGGCCCGTACGGCATCGGCCACGTCGGCGGCCCGGGTCGCCCCGGTCACCGCGCGGAGCCGGAAGCGCTGGCCGGCGGGGCCGCCGCGGGCGGTGACGGTCAGCTCGTGCGGTCCGGCGGCGAGGCGCAGGGTGGTGCGCCGGACGTGGAGTCCGTCGGGGGCCCGGCCGAGGAGGCCGCCCACGAAGTACTCGGCGATGCCCTGCCGGACGGGGAAGAGCTCGGTGCCGTCGAGGGTGACGGTGGGCCGGGGGCCGCCGTAGTGGACGAGGAAGGTCCACTCGTCGGGGTCGGTGGCGGTGAGCGTGACCGTACGGGTCCAGGTGGCGCCTGCGGCGACGTCGACGCCCTCCAGGTCGACGCCGGGCGACAGCGGCGGCAGCGGCCGCCCGAAGAGGTCCTCGCCGACGGCGTACGTGACGGAGGCGTCCTCCCCCGCCCTGGCCCGGATCGCGTCCACAGGACTCGTGGCGGCGTCGGGGACGACGTGGGCGCTGCCGCCGCCGCTGACGAACGGCACGGCCGCCGTGGGCCCGACGACGGCGAGGGAGCGGGCGGCCCGGGCGGTGAGCGGCAGGGTCCCGCGGGTGTTGCGCAGGAGGGTCGCGCCCGCGGTGGCGACGCGCAGGGCGAGCCGGGCCCCGGAGGCGGCGTCCCTGGCCGGGCGCGACGGCGTCTCGTCGAGGAGCCCGAAGCGCTCGCGTACGGAGAGGATGCGGCGTACGGCACGGTCGACCGCGGACTCGGCGATCCGGCCCGCGCGGACGGCGTCGCGGAGCGCAGCGCCGTAGCGCCGGCCGCCGGGCATCTCCATGTCGAGTCCGGCGGCGAGCGCGGGGCCGGTCGTGTGGGTGGCGTCCCAGTCGCTCATGACCCAGCCGTCGAAGCCCCAGCGGTCCCGCAGGATCGCGGTGAGCAGGGTGGCGTTCTCGGCGGCGTGGACGCCGTCGACCTTGTTGTACGCGGCCATCACGGCGCCCGCTCCGGCAGCCACGGCCGCCTCGAAGGCCCGCAGCTCGGTCTCGTGCAGGGTCTGTTCGCCGGCGCGGACGTCGACGGAGGTGCGGTCGCGTTCCTGGTTGTTCAGGGCGAAGTGCTTGACGGTGGCGACGAGGCCCTCGGCCTGGATGCCGCGGATCTCCTCGGCGACGAGGTCGGCGGTGAGGAGCGGGTCCTCGGAGAAGGTCTCGAAGTTCCGGCCCGCGTACGGGGTGCGGATGAGGTTGGCCATGGGCGAGAGCAGCACGTCCTGGCCGAGGGCGCGGCCCTCCAGGCCGATGACCCGGCCGTAGGCGCGGGCGAGGCCGGGGTCGAAGGCGGCGGCGAGCATGACGGGCGCGGGCAGGGCGGTCGCGGTGCGGCGGACGCGGATCCCGGCGGGGCCGTCGGCGAGCCGGAGCGGCGGGATGCCGAGGCGGGGTACGCCGGGGACGTGGCCGGCCTGGCCGAGGCTCGCGGGGTCGGTGGCGCCGTGGAGGAGGGAGACCTTCTCGTCGAGGGTGAGCCGGCCGAGGAGGTCGTCGACCCGGCCTGCGGGCGGGGCGAGGGGGGCCGTCCCGCGTGGCCGCGTGCCGGCCGCGGCCACGGGCGAGGCGGCGGCCGCGAGGGCGGCGCCGCCGGTGAGCGCGAGCAGCAGCGCCCGCCGGGAGAACCGCGGGCCGCGCCCACGGGACCGGGCGGCCGCGGCGGGCGTGGTCGTCGCTTCCGCCGGTACTGCCGGTACTGCCGGTACTGCCGGGACTGCCGGTTCCGCCGGTTCTGCCGGGACGGCGGGGTCGGGTGACGGTTCGTCGGACACGGGGCGGCTCCTCGGCACGGGGTGCGGGCCCGGCCCGGAAGCGTCCGTGCCCTGACCGCACTATGCGTGACGGAATGTCCGTTTTCGCGTCGCCGACCCCCAACACGACCGCCCCGGCACCCGAAGGGGGGTGCCGGGGCGGCGCGCGGAATACCCGGTCAGGCGTTCGGGCGCAGGGTCCAGACGACGGTCATCTCGCCGGTCACGGCGCCGTCCTCACGGGTGATGTCGATCCGCACCGGGAACTCCGGCCGCTGTCCGGCGTCGAGTTCGGCGACGACCTCGGCCGCGGGGCGGCCCAGGGTGGCGGTGGCCGTGACGACGCCCATGGCCAGCTTCTTGTAGCCGATCTCGGCGCTGACGGCGAGCGGGACGGCGCGGCTCAGCTGGTCGCCGAAGGCGGCGAGCACGATCGCGCCGCTGGCGGACTCGGCCAGGGTGAACATCGCTCCGGCGTGCGGGCCGCCGACGTGGTTGTGGTAGGCGGGCTGGTCCGGAAGGCGCACGACGGCGCGCTCGGCGGTGGTCTCCAGGAACTCCAGCTTCAGGGTTCCGGCCATGGGGACCGTGGCGGCGAGCATCTCGCCGACGGACATCTGGTCTGCGCTCATGGCCGTGATGTTACCCACCAGTAGCCGCCTTGGCCATCCCTCTCGTGGCCCTGCCGCCCCCGCACCTCTATCGTTACTGGCCATGTGGCCAGGACAGCAGCCGCCCGGGGGCGAGCAGAACCCGCAGGACCAGAGTCAGAACCCCTACCAGCAGTCGGGGTACCAGCAGCCGAACCCGTATCAGCAGCCGCCGGCCCAGCCCGGTTACCAGCAGCCGCCGACACAGCCCGGCTATCCCCAGCAGCCCGCGCAGCCGGGCTACCCGCAGCAGGGGTACGGGCAGCAGGGCTACCCGCAGCAGCCCGGATACGGCCAGCCGAACCCGTACCAGCAGCCGACCGTGCCGCAGTACGCGGTGCCGGGGCAGGTTCCGGGGCAGCCCGGGGCGCCCGGCGGCCCCGGGGGCGGGAAGAAGAAGACGACCCTCGTCGCGATCGTCGCCGCGATCGCCGTGGTCGTCGCGGGCGGCGTCACCGGCTACCTGGTCCTCACCAAGGACGACGACAAGAAGGCGGTCGCCGACGACCAGAAGCCGTCCGCCTCGGCGCCGGCCTCCGGGCAGCCGTCCGGACAGCCCTCCGAGGAGGCCGATCCCTCCGCACCGCCGCTCGACAACCCGCGTGACGGCGCCGCCCAGCAGCCGACGATCCCCGGCTGGAAGGTCGTCCACAACCCGAAGTACGGCACCCTGTTCGACGTACCGCCCGAGTGGCAGGTGCAGAAGCCGGGGTCGATCACGTTCTTCGAAGACGAGAAGAAGGGCGACGGCTCCCCGCTCACGACGATGTCCAGCCCCACCCACTTCAAGAGCAACTGGTGCGCCTACGACACCGACAAGAACGGCACCGCGTCGACCTGGGGGCTGAGCACCGCGGGCACCAAGGGCGGCCAGGGCGCCAAGAACACGGCGGACGCCGCGCGCGGCGAGGCCGGCACATGGGTGTGGGCCGGCTACGCGCAGCACATGCCGCAAAGCACCATCAAGGTCAGCAAGGCCGTGCCGTACACGACGGCGTCCGGGCTCAAGGGCAGCATGGCGACGGCCACCGCGCCGGGCGTCAAGAAGCGCAACAAGTGCGAGACGGACGGCAAGTCCATCGCCTTCACCTTCAAGAACGCCGCCGGAGACTTCTCGACCTGGGTCCTCTACGGGGCCGACGGCGTGAAGGACGAACTGCCGGACGCCACCATCAAGAAGATCCTCTCCACCGTCAGGCTCACCACCAAGTCCTGACCCGGCCGGCGGCGGAGCGCCGTACAGCGCTCCCCGCGGTCCGGATATCGGTTTGGCAGGAAGGGGAGGCGGCAGGGATAGTCCCGGAGTGACGAACCCCGCCGACTCCCCCCGCCGCACCCCCCTGGCCTCCCGCCGCACTCCCTTCGCCTCCCGGCGCCCCGAGTGGGCGGGCCGCAACTACGTCCTGCTCACGGCCGCCACGGTCGTGACCAACCTCGGCGCGCACGGCGCCCTGATCGCCACCACGTGGGCGGTCTTCGAGAGCGGCGGCAGCGCGGGCGACGTGGGACTCGTCGCGATGGCCCGCTTCCTGCCGCTCGTGCTCTTCCTGCTCATCGGCGGCGCGATCGCCGACCGCATACCCCGCCACCGCGTGATGGTCGCCGCCAACGCCCTCAACTGCGTCTCCCAGGCCCTCTTCGCCGTGCTCGTGCTCGCGGGCGGGGCGCAGATCTGGCAGATGATGGTGCTCACCGCGCTCTGCGGCACCGGGCAGGCGTTCTTCAACCCGGCCGCCGAGGGCATGCTGATGACCAGCGTCACCGGGGAGCAGGCCGGCCGGGCGTTCGCCGTCTACCGGATGGCCATGCACGGTGCCGGAATCGGCGGCGCGGCCCTCGGCGGCGCGCTGGTCGCCTTCGTCGGGCCCGGCTGGGTCCTCGCCATCGACGCGCTCGCCTTCGCCGTCGCGGGCGGGCTGCGTGCCTTCCTCGACGTGAGCGGCACTCCCGAACGGGCGCCGAGCGGCGGACTCTTCGCCGATCTCCGGGAAGGCTGGCAGGAGTTCGTCGGACGGCCCTGGCTCTGGTCGATCGTCGCCCAGTTCTCTGTGGTCGTGGGCCTGATCGGGGCGGTCGAGGCGGTGTTCGGCCCGCTGGTCGCCCGGGACGAGCTGGGCGGCGCCCGTCCGTGGGGCATCGCGCTCGCCGCGTACGGCGTGGGGACGCTCGTCGGCGCCGTCCTGATGGCCCGCTGGAAGCCGCGCCGCCTGCTGTTCGTCGGGACGCTCTGCGTCTTCCCGATCGCACTGCCCTCCGCGGCGCTCGCCGTACCGCTGGACGCGGTGGGGCTCACGGCCGCGATGTTCATCAGCGGCACGGCGATCGAGGTCTTCGGCGTCTCGTGGATGACGGCCCTGCACCAGGAGATCCCGGAGGAGAAGCTCTCCCGGGTCGCCGCCTACGACTGGTTCGGATCGACCGCCCTGCTGCCGCTGTCGACGGCGCTCGCGGGTCCGGCCGAGAGCGCGTTCGGCCGGAGCGAGGCGCTGTGGGGCGCGGCGGCGCTGATGGTGTTCGTCACCGCGCTCGTCCTGCTCGTGCCGGACGTACGGAACCTGACCCGCCGTACGCACGCGAAGGAGATCACAGGCACGACCCCGGAGACGGCTCCGGCGTCGCCCCCCGCGACGGCCCCGGCGACCGCGACGGCCCTCTCAGCCGATGCCGAAGGCGCCGTCCGGCGGGACGGGTGAGGGTACGGCCCCGGAGTCCAGGACCGGTTCCGCGTCCCCGGTGAACCGGTCGAGCGTCCCCCCGTGCTCCACGCGCGCGGGGAAGGCGTCCGCGGCGGCCCGCCGGGCGAGGTGCGCGATGTCGATCTCCCGGCCGGAGGCGACCAGGATCGCGTTCCCGAAGCGCCGGCCACGCAGCACTGCCGGTTCGGCGACGAGGGCCAGCTCGGGGAAGACGGCGTCGAAGGTGGCGAGCTGGGAGCGGAGGAACGCGAAGGGCGCCCCGTCGGCGAGGTTGGCGGCGTAGAGCCCGCCGGGGCGCAGGACGCGCCGGACCTCCCGGGCGTACTCGACGGAGGTGAGGTGGGCGGGCACCCGCGAGCCGCCGAAGACGTCGCCGACGATCAGATCGGCCGAGGCGTCCGGCGCCTCCTCCAGCCAGCGCCGGGCGTCGGCGGCGTGCACGGTGACGCCCGAGCCCTCGGGCAGCGGCAGGTGCTCGGCGACGAGGCGGAGCAGCTCCCGGTCCCACTCCACGACGTCCTGGCGCGAGCCGGGCCGGGTGACGGAGACGTACCGGGGCAGCGAGAGCGCCCCACCGCCCAGGTGCAGGACGTCCAGCGGTTCGCCCTCGTCGGCGGCGCCGTCGACGACATGGGCGAGCCGGAGCACGTACTCGAACTCCAGGTAGGCCGGATCGTCCAGGTCGACGTACGACTGGGGTGCGCCGTCGACCGTCAGGAGCCACGCCTGCTCCCGGTCCACGTCGGGCATGAGGCGCGCGGTGCCCTGGTCGACCTCGCGGATGACGGGGATGTGCTCGTTCACGCTCTCATTGTGCCGGTGCTTCCGGTGCGCTCGGTCCGGGACGTCAGCCGGTCCACACGGCGGCCACCGCCTCGGCGTGGGCCGCGGCCTGGGCGCGCCCCGCGCGGGCCGCGGCGGCCCGGTGGCTCGGGTCGAGCGGATTGCGGCCGCCCGCGCCGAGCACCAGCGCCGGCCGCCCGTCCGTCCGCTGCTCCGTCCGCTTCTCCTGCTGCGTCATGTACCGAGTCTGACAAAGGAGTTGGGGTGTGCGGCGGCCGGGGTGGGTCAGAGGTTCTTCAGGGCCTCGCGGACGGAGAGCGGGGAGAGCAGGGAGCGGTTCGCGGCCACGAAGGCACGCACCTCGCCGGGGGCCGTCTTGCCGTACTCCCGCAGGCTCCAGCCGATCGCCTTGCGGACGAAGAAGTCGGGGTGGGCGGCGCGGCGCAGGCAGTAGGCGAAGAGCCGGTCCGCGTCGGTCGCGTCCTTGTAGCGGAGCTGGTGGAGGAGCGCGGTGCGGGCCACCCACAGGTCCTCGTCCTCGATCCACTCGTCCATGCGGTCCGCGAGGGACGGGTCGGCCGCGACGAGGCCGCCGACGACGTGGGCGGCGAGGTGGTCGACGGTGTCCCACCAGGAGACGGTGGTGACGAGCCGGCGGGCGACGGGGAGGAAGCCGGAGGAGCAGCGCTTCACGTGGCGGCGCAGGTAGTCGACGGCGAAGTAGTGGTACTCGCGCTCGGGGAGCGCGAAGCAGCGCAGGGCGATCGCGGTGCAGTCCTGCTCGTCGGGGCGCGGGGTGCCGTCGAGGACGGTGCGGGACAGGGCGCGGCGCTCGGGGGTGCGGACGCCGAGGAAGGGGGCGACGCCCTTCATGTAGGCGACCATCTCCTGCGCCCGGAAGGGGTTCCCGGCGGCGGGGTAGGCGGTGGTGAGCCGGTCGAGGACGGTGTCGGCGAGGGCGCTGCCGGGGATGCCCGTCGGGCCGCCGGCCGTCGGCGCGGTGTCGGTCATGGGGCCCTCTCTGTCACGGCGCGATCCGGGGTCCGTCGCCCTGCGCGTCGTGCCCGGCCGGCCTGGCACGCCCCTCGGGCCCGGACGGACCGCGGGGCTGTCCACCCGGGTGGACATGACGCGCATTACGGCGATCATACGGACGCGTCCGTTACTCTCCCCGAATGCTCGCTCCCGCGCCCCGGCCGCCGGGCTCCCTCGCCGTCCGCTGCTCCCGGGCCCTGCTCTCGCCCCGTGCGCGGCTCTCGTTGCTCGCCCTGCTGCTGCTCTGCGCGGCGGGGCTCGTGCTGCTGTACGAGCCGCAGCGGATGCTCTCCTCGGGCTGGCCGCAGCAGACGGACGGCGCGGGCGCGGTGATGCTCTTCGGCCTCGCGTACGGCGTGTGCACGGCGGCGTTCGTCCCGCGGCCGGTGCTCAATCTGGCGGCGGGCGCGCTCTTCGGCTCGGCCTTCGGTCTGACGGCGGCGGTCGCGGGGACGGTGCTCGGCGCCGGGATCTCCTTCACCCTCGGCCGTTTCCTGGGGCAGGACGCGCTGCGGCCGATGCTGCGGGGCCGCTGGCTGACAGCGGCGGACGGGCAGCTGAGCCGGCACGGCTTCCGCTCGATGCTGGCGATCCGGCTCTTCCCGGGGGTCCCGTTCGCGGCGGCCAACTACTGCGCGGCGGTCTCCCGGATGAGGTACGTGCCGTTCCTCCTGGCGACGGCGATCGGCACCGTGCCGAACACGGCGGCGTACGTGATCGCGGGCGCCCAGGCGGGTTCGCCGGGGTCGCCGGCCTTCCTCTTCTCGGCGGGCTTCATCGTCCTGTCGGGTCTCGGCGCGGCGGTGGTGGCCTGGCGCAAGCGCCACGGCCTGCGGGCCCCGGCGCCGGTCACGGCTCCCGCTCCGGAGAAGCGGGAGCCGGTCGGTACGGCCCCGTAGCTCAGAGCGCCTCGACGATCATCGCGTTGGCGAGTCCGCCCGCCTCGCACATCGCCTGGAGGCCGTAGCGGGCGCCCCGGGCCCGCAGGGCGTGGACGAGGGTCGCCGCGAGGCGCGTGCCGCTGGCGCCGAGGGGGTGGCCGAGCGCGATGGCCCCGCCGTGGACGTTGACCCTGGCCGGGTCGGCGCCGGTCTCCTGCTGCCAGGCGAGGACGACGCTCGCGAAGGCCTCGTTGATCTCGAAGAGGTCGATGTCGTCGAGGGAGAGGCCCGCGCGGCGCAGGACCTTCTCGGTGGCGGGGATGACGCCGGTGAGCATGAGCAGCGGGTCGGATCCGGTGACGGCGAAGCCGTGCAGCCGGGCGAGCGGCCGCAGGCCGAGGCTCCGGGCGGTGTCGGCGGCCATGACGAGCACGGCGGAGGCCCCGTCGTTGATGGGGCTGCTGTTTCCGGCGGTGACGGACCAGTCGATCTGCGGGAAGCGTTCGGCGAAGCCGGGGTCCTCGAAGGAGGGCCGGAGCCCGGCGAGGATCTTGGGGGTGGTCGCCGGGCGCACCGACTCGTCGCGGCGGACGCCCTCGTACGGGACGGTCTCGGCGTCGAAGAGTCCCGCCTCCCAGGCGCGGGCGGCCTTGGTGTGCGATCCGGCCGCGAACTCGTCCATGGCCTCGCGGCCGATCGACCACTTGGCGGCGATGAGCTCGGCGCTGACGCCCTGCGGGACGAGCCCCTCGGGGTAGCGCTCGGCGACGCCGGGGCCGAAGGGGTCGGCGCCGGGCGGCACGTTGGACCACATGGGGACCCGGCTCATCGACTCGACGCCGCAGGCGACGGCGATGTCGTACGCCCCCGAGAGCACGCCCTGCGCGGCGAAGTGGACGGCCTGTTGGGAGGAGCCGCACTGCCGGTCGACGGTGGTGGCGGGCACGGACTCGGGGAATCCGGCGCCGAGCCAGGCGTAGCGGGTGGTGTTCATGGCCTGCTCGCCGACCTGGTCGACCGTTCCGCCGATGACGTCGTCGACGAGGGCGGGGTCGATGCCGCTGCGTTCGACCAGGGCGCGCAGGGTGTGGGAGAGGAGGGCGACGGGGTGGACGTGGGACAGGGCTCCCCCGGCCTTCCCCTTGCCCGTGGGGGTACGGACGGCTTCGACGATGACGGCGTCGCGCATGACCAACTCCTGGGTTGGAAAACTGGACCAACACTCGTCGGTAACATAACCCAGCGAGTTGGGTTTTCAAACCCTCTCCTCGCCGCTGCCCTACGCTGATCCCATGAAGGCCGCCCCCCGCCCCTGCTCGATCGCCGACACCCTCGCGCTCGTCGGCGAGAAGTACGCGCTGCTCGTCCTCCGCGAGGTCTCCCTCGGCGTGCACCGCTTCGACCGGATCGCCCGCAACACCGGCGCCCCGCGCGACATCCTCACCGCCCGCCTCAAGCGGCTCGTCGAAGCGGGGATCCTGGAGCGGGTGCCGTACAGCGAGCGCCCGCAGCGCTTCGAGTACCGGGCCACGGCCGCCGGCGAGGAGCTCCAGCCGGTCCTGGTCACGCTGATGGCCTGGGGCGACCGCCACCTCAACGGGAACGACCGCCCCGTCGTCCTGGAGCACGACTGCGGCGAGGTCCTCAGCCCCCGGCTCATCTGCGCCCACTGCGGCGGCGAAGCCGACCGGCGGAGCCTCCGTGCCCACGTCAGGGCGCCGGGATGGACGGCCGCGGGCCCCCGCGAGTCATGATCACGGGAACGTCACGGACCTGATCACTGGCCCGTCACTTTGGGACGGTACGCTGCGCACGACCTACTGACCGCACACGTACATAACGGGACGGCCCTAGCCCCATGAGTTGGTTCGAATCGTTCATCCTCGGACTCGTACAGGGGCTGACGGAGTTCCTTCCCATCTCCTCCAGCGCGCACCTCCGGCTGACGGCGGCCTTCGCGGGCTGGGAGGACCCGGGCGCGGCCTTCACCGCGATCACCCAGATCGGCACGGAGACGGCCGTCCTGATCTACTTCCGCAAGGACATCGCGCGGATCGTCTCGGCCTGGTTCCGCTCCCTGACCGACAAGGCGATGCGCTCCGACCACGACGCCCAGATGGGCTGGCTGGTCATCGTCGGATCGATCCCGATCGGCGTCCTCGGCATCACGCTCAAGGACCAGATCGAGGGCCCCTTCCGCGACCTGCGGCTGATCGCGACCACCCTGATCGTCATGGGCATCGTCCTCGGCATCGCGGACCGGCTGGCCGCGCGCGACGAGGCCGGCGGCCGCCACCGCGTCGTCCGCGAGCGCAAGTCCCTCAAGGACCTCAGCGTGAAGGACGGCCTGATCTTCGGCGTCTGCCAGGCGATGGCCCTGATCCCGGGCGTCTCCCGCTCGGGCGCGACGATCTCCGGCGGCCTGCTGATGGGCTACACCCGCGAGGCTGCCGCCCGCTACTCCTTCCTCCTCGCGATCCCGGCGGTCCTCGCCTCGGGCGCGTACGAGCTGAAGGACGCGGGCGAGGGCCACGTCTCCTGGGGCCCGACGATCTTCGCCACGATCATCGCCTTCGCCGTCGGCTACGCGGTGATCGCCTGGTTCATGAAGTTCATCACCACCAAGAGCTTCATGCCCTTCGTGATCTACCGGATCCTGCTCGGCATCCTGCTCTTCATCCTCGTCGGCACGGACACCCTGAGCCCGCACGCGGGCGAGTCCGCGGGCTGACGAAGCCGCCGCACCCGGCACCACCGAGCGAGGGCCGGCAGCAGCCGCCCCCGCCGGTGTGACCGCCGTCAGCCCTGGTAGGGCACCCGGGCGATCTCCTTGATGCCGCCCAGGGTGCCCCACTCGTTCTTGCCGAGCCGGGTGAGGGGGCGCATCAGGGTCATCTCGGGGTGGCCGTCGGTCATGACCGACGCGTCGACCGCCGCGTGCACGACCCGGCCGAAGACGACCGTCGAGTCGCCGATCCGCACCGTGCTGTGCAGCTCGCACTCCAGCGCCACCGGCGACTGTGCGACGCGCGGCGGCTTCACCCGCAGGCTCTGCTCGCGCTCGACGCCGCAGGCGTCGAACTCGCTCACCCCGCGCGGGAAGTCGGTCGCCGTGGCGTTGATCTGCTCGAAGAGCCCTTCGGGGGCGAGGTTGACCACGAACTGCCCCGTCTCCTCCACGTTCCGCAGGGAGTCCTTGCGCCCCACCGACGTGAACTGCACGACCGGCGGCGTGACCGAGGCGATGGTGAAGAAGGAGTGCGGGGCGAGGTTGTCCGTCCCGTCGGCCGAGGTCGTGGAGACCCAGGCGATCGGCCGGGGTACGACGGTGGCCGTGAGCAACCGGTAGAAGGACGTCCGGTCGGTCACTTCGGGATCTATGTGCACGCGCATCCGGACAGTATGACGGCGCTGCGGCAGCCACTGCCCGCACGCCCCTTGGCGCCGGGCCCCCGCTGCCCGAGACTGAACCGATGACGCAGCGCGTGGACCTCGCGACCGTGATGGACCGGCTCGCCATCGACGACCTCATCACCGGCTACGCGGCGGCCGTGGACGACGCCGACTGGACCGGCTACCGGGCCCTCTTCACGCCGGACGGCCGGGCCGACTACCGCGGCTCGGGCGGGATCGAGGGGCCCGCGGCCGAGGTAGCCGACTGGCTCGCCGAGACCATGACCCTGTTCCCCGTACGCCAGCACCTCATCGTGAACCGGCGGGTCCTCTTCCGTGAGGCGGGCGGGTACCAGGAGTCCGGCGACGGCGCTGACGTCCGCGCCGACTACGTGAACCCGATGCGCTTCGCGACGGGCGAGGACTTCATCTGCGGCGGCCGCTACGCCTTCGCGGCGCTGCGCACGGCCGAGGGCTGGCGGCTCCGCTCGGTCGTCGTCGACGAGCGGTGGCGCCGGCACTGACGACGGGCCGCGCCGGGACCGGGAACGTCCGACACTGAAGGCTAGGGCGGGAGGCCGCCATGCGCATGCCGTTCGTGAACCGCGACCGCGAGCCCGCACCGGGCCCGGGCCGCGTCCCGGCGCGCCCGCACGGGCTCGTCCGTTCCCTGCTCGCCCTCGGCTGCGGGGCGCTCCCCGCGCTCGCCTTCCCCGCTCCCGGCCTCTGGTGGTGGGCGTATCTGGCGCTCGTCCCGTGGCTGCTGCTGATCCGTACGGCTCCGGGGCCGCGCCGCGCGGGTCTTGACGGCTGGCTGGGCGGGGCGGGCTTCGTGCTCGCCGTCCACCACTGGCTGCTGCCCAGCCTGCACGTCTTCCTCCTCCCGATCGCCGCGCTGCTCGGTCTGCTGTGGCTGCCGTGGGGGTGGCTCGTACGGTCCATGCTCAGTGGCGTGCCGTCTCCGCAGCGGGCCGCCGCCGCGCTGCTCGCGGTGCCCTCGGGCTGGCTGCTGATCGAGCTGGTCCGCTCCTGGGAGGGCCTCGGCGGTCCGTGGGGGCTGCTCGGCGCGAGCCAGTGGGAGGTGCCGGCGGCGCTGCGGCTCGCCTCGGTCGGCGGGGTGTGGCTGGTGAGCCTGCTCGTGGTGGCGGCGAACACGGCCGTGGTGCTGCTCGTCGCGGTGCCGGGGCTGCGGGCCGTCGGGGTGGCGGGGCTCGCGGCCTGCGCGCTCGTGGCGGGCACCGCGGCCTGGGGCGTCGGGGCGCCGCGCGAGGCCGGGACGGTGCGTGTGGCCCTCGTACAGCCCGGGGTGTTCGACGGTCCGGACGGGGCCGAGCGGCGGTTCGCCCGCGCCGAGGAGCTGACCCGTTCCCTCGCCGGGCAGCGGCTTGACCTGGTGATCTGGGGCGAGAGCGGTGTCGGCGCCGATCCGGCCGGACGGCCGGAGCTCGCCGCCCGGCTCACCGCCCTTGCGCGGGCGGTCGACGCGCCGCTCCTGGTGAACGTGGACGCACGCGGCGCCGATCGTCCCGGCATCTTCAAGAGCGCCGTCCTGGTCGGCCCGGCGGGGCTCACGGGTCAGCGCTACGACAAGATGCGGCTCGTGCCGTTCGGCGAGTACGTCCCGGCGCGCGGGGTCCTGGGCTGGGTGACGTCGTTCGGCGAGGCGGCCCGGGAGGACCGGCGGCGGGGCACCGAGCCGGTCGTGATGACGCTGCCCGCCGCCGAGGGGGCCGCCGGGCTGCGGATCGGGCCGCTGATCTGCTTCGAGTCGGCCTTCCCGGACATGAGCCGGCGCCTCGTCAAGGACGGCGCCGGGCTCCTGGTCGTCCAGTCGGCGACCAGCACCTTCCAGGAGAGCTGGGCGCCTGCCCAGCACGCCTCGCTCGCGGCGCTGCGGGCGGCCGAGACGGGCAGGCCCGTCGCGCACGCGACGCTCACCGGGGTGAGCGCCGTGTACGGCCCCGACGGCCGCCGCATCGGGCCCGTCCTCGGCACGGACGCGAGCGCCGTCGCCGTGCGCGAGCTGCCGCTCTCGACGGCGACGACGGGCTACGTCCGGTGGGGCGACTGGCCGTTGTACGGAGCGCTGGTCGTGGTGGGTGCCGTGTGCGCCGCCGAGGGCGCGGGCGCCCTCAGGAGGCCTGGATCAGCGCCTCGCGCACCACGCGCTCGCACAGCTCGTGGGTCAGCAGGGCGTCGCGCGCGCTGAGCAGCCGCCCCTCGCGTACGGCGTCGAGGAAGGCGAGCACGGCCTGCTCGATCCCGCGCTGGCGGGCCACCGGTACCCAGTCGCCGCGCTTGCGGAGGGTCGGCTGGCCCTTGTGGTCGACGACCTCGGAGAGGTTGAGGACCTGGCGCTTGGTGTCCTGACCCGAGACCTCCAGGATCTCCTCGGTGGAGCCGTTGAGCCGGTTCATCATGCCGATGGCGGTGAAGCCGTCGCCGGAGAGCTGGAGCACGACGTGGTGCATGAGGCCCTCGCGGATCCGGGCGCGCACGTCGACGTGCTCGATCTCGCCGGGGAGGAGGAAGCGCAGGGTGTCGACGACGTGGATGAAGTCGTCGAGGACGAACGTGCGGGGGTCCTCGGGCAGGCCGATCCGGTTCTTCTGCAGCAGGATCAGCTCGCGCGGGTGCTCGGCGCACTGGGCGTAGGAAGGCGCGAGGCGCCGGTTGAAGCCGACGGCGAGGCTGACGGCACGCTTCTCGGCGAGCTCCACGATCCGCTCGGAGTCCGCGTACTCGTAGGCGAGGGGCTTGTCGACGTACGTGGGGACGCCCGCGTCGATGAGCCGGCCGGCGATCTCGGCGTGGGCGGCGGTCGGCGCGTGGACGAAGGCCGCGTCGAGTCCGGCGGCGAGCAGCGAGTCGAGGTCGCGGTGGCGCTGCGCGGCGGGCAGGTGGTGGGCGTCGGCGACCCGGTCCAGAGTCGCGGCCGTGCGGGTCTGGAGGTGGAGTTCGACCCCGGGGAGGGTGGCGAGGACGGGGAGGTACGCCTTCTGCGCGATGTCGCCGAGTCCGATGCAGCCAACCTTCACGGGGTCTCCCTTGTCCTGTCGCTCATGCGGTTCGTGTCCACCGGCCGCGCTCGCGCGGGCCGTTCGCGCCGGTCAGCTTACGCGGGACGGGACGGTGCCACCGGCGGCCGCCAGTCGGCGATGCCGTCGAAGCCGCGCAGGACGAGGCCCGGGCCGAAGCGGGAGACCGCTCCGACGAGCGCCGAGCGCAGGGCGACGGCGGGCCGGGCGGAGAGCAGGGTGACCGCTCCGGTGCGGGCGGCCTTGCGGACGATGGCGGTGGTGCGCGGCAGTCGGTCGGCGGTGTAGGCGGCGAGCGCGCGGCCGGGGACGAAGTCGGATGCGGAGCGGGCGTGGTGGGCGAGGACGACGGCGTCCTCGATGGCCTGGTTCCCGCCCTGGCCGAGGCTCGGCATCATCGCGTGCGCGGCGTCCCCGAGGAGGGCGACCCGGCCCCGGTGGAAGGCGGGGAGCGGGTCCGGCAGGTGGTGGACGTCGTGGCGCAGGACCTGGTCGGGGTCGACGGCGGCGAGGATCTCGGGGACGGGGTGGTGCCAGTCGCCGAAGAGGCGCAGGAGTTCGGCCTTCTCGTCGTCGGGGGCGCGGCCTCCGGCGGGGGCGGCGGCCATGGCGTACGCGTAGATCCGGCCGTCCTTCAGGGGCTGGGTGCCCCAGAGGCGTCCGGGGCCCCAGGTCTCGTGCGGGGCGAAGGGCCGTGCGGGGGCCGGGACGACGACCCGCCAGGTGGTGCAGCCTGCGTACCGGGGTCCGGGGTGCTCGGGGAAGAGCGTGTGCCGTGTCGCGGACCGGATGCCGTCGGCGGCGACGACGAGTTCGGCCTCGATGTCGCCGTCCGGGGTGGTCAGCCGGGCGGGGCGGCGGTCGTCGCCGGGATCGGCGAGGGAGGCGGGCGCTCCGGTGCGGACGGTGCCGTCGGGGAGCGCCGAGGTGAGGATGTCGACGAGGGTGGCGCGGTGGAGGAGGACGAGCGGCCCGCCGAAGCGCTCGGCGGCAGCGCGGGCGTTCGTCCGGGCGAGCCAGCGGCCGTCGGGGGCGCGCATGCCGCCGTCGCCCTGCCAGGCGGCGAGGTCCCGGACGCGGTCGCCGAGGCCGATGACGTCCAGGGCACGCTGGGAGTTGGGGGCGAGGCCGATGCCGGCGCCAACGGGGGCGAGGTCGGCGGCGCGCTCCAGGACGGTGACCTGCCAGCCGTTCCGGTGGAGGGCGACGGCGGCGGTGAGTCCGCCGATTCCGGCTCCGATGACGACGGCACGGTGCTGTTCCATGGCTGCTCCCCGGAGTCCGTGACTACAGATGTAGTGAGTCCGACATCATGAACGTACTACAGGTGTAGTCAGAGCGGTAGTACGTTGTCCCCATGCGCGCACCGACCACCCCTGCCTCGGAAACCCCCGCTGCCTCCTCCGCCGCCGCCTCCGCCTCCGCCGTCGCCTCCCGGGCTGAGCGGATCGGGGACGCCGCTCTCGAACTGCTCGTCGAGCGCGGCATGCGGGGCCTGACCCACCGCGCCGTGGACGAACGCGCCGGGCTGCCGCAGGGGTCGACGTCCAATCACGCCCGCACCCGCCAGGCGCTCCTGGAGACGGCCGTACGCCGCCAGGTCCACTGGGAGGCGCGCGTGCTGACTCCGGACGAGCTGCCGGGCGCCGGCGGCACGCCCCCGACCGCCGACGCGCTCGTCGACGCGCTCGCCCTCGCCCTGCACCGCTACCTCACGGACCACCGCGCCCTGCTCGTCTCCCGCTACGAGCTGGCCCTCGAGGCCACCCGCCGACCCGAGCTCCGCGCCTTCTTCGACGCCGCGGGCTCCGCCTTCCACGACCCGCTGGTCGCGACGATGACGGCGGCCGGCTCGCCGGAACCCGAGCGGCACGCGCTCTCCCTCATCGCCTGGTGCGAGGGGCTGATGTTCTCCTGCGCCGCCGGCTCGTTCCACGCGACCGTGCCCGACCGCGCCGAACTGCGCACCGGCTTCGACGAGTTGCTGCGCGGCATGCTGGGCACCCGACAGGACGTACCCCGCGGACCGGGGGCACGGCGGGAAAGCCGGTAGCGCTGCCGGTGGCCATGAGGGACGATGCCGCGCATGACCACCGAACGCATCGCATCCGTCCCGCGCGTCGACCCGTCCACCACCTCGGGCGAGCGCGAGGCTCTGGAGCAGTGGCTCGACTTCCATCGCGCGACCCTCGCGAGCAAGTGCGAGGGCCTCGACGACGCCCAGCTGCGCACCCTCTCCGCTCCCCCGTCCGACCTCAACCTGCTGGGTCTCGTCCGGCACATGGCCGAGGTCGAGCGCGGCTGGTTCCGCCGCGTGCTGGCCGGCGAGAAGGAGGCGGGCTGGATCTACTCCACCGCCGAGGACTCCGACCGGGACATCCACGCCACGGACGAGGACACCTACGAGGAGGCCTACGCCACCTGGCAGGCCGAGATCGCCCACGCCCGGACGCTCGCCGCCCCGCACGGCCTCGACGACCTGGGCGTCGGCGAGCACCGCACGGGACGGACCTTCAACCTCCGCTGGATCTACCTGCACATGATCGAGGAGTACGCCCGCCACAACGGGCACGCGGACCTGCTCCGCGAGCGGATCGACGGCGCCACCGGCGACTGAGCAGGTCAAGGCGGGGCCCGCCGCGGCTCACCCGTGCGGGGCATTCCCGGCCGGTAGGGGCGCGAAGATCACCGCCGGACCAGCAGAGTGGCGCGGTGCATGGAACCCGAACCACAGCGAAGATCCTGTTCGGGGCGGCGGTCGCCGCCCTGGCAGGCTGCGCCCCGGTGGACGCCCCGCCGGCGGCGCCCGCCCCCACACCCGCGGCGGAGTCCTCCGTCCTCCCCGCCGAGGAAGCGGCACCGCAGATGATCGAGGGCCCGGCCCGCGAGGCCCTGGAGGCGGCGCTCCCCGCTCCTCCGCCCGCCGCGGCCGCGCCCCGGACGTCCGCCGCGCCCCGCGCGACACCCGCACCCGCTGCCGTACCCGAACGGCACCGGCGGACGGCGGCCCCTCCGCGGCCGTCGGCGCCGCGCCCCACCGCCACACCCCGGCACCGCGAGACTCCGCGCCCGGAAGCCTGGCCGGCCGTGCCGGAGCTGCCGGGCCTCGCGGACCTGCCGAAGGAACCGCCGCACTCCCGGGCGGACGTCTGCGACCTGGGCGAGCGGTACGGAGGCTGGGACCCGGGCAGCGATCAGGCCAGGATCTGCCACGGCACGTACGGCCGGTGAGCCGACACGGCGCCCGGCCGCCCCGCCACATGCCCCGTCACGCGCCCCTTGAGGCGCCCCGTCACATGCCCCTTGAGATGCCCCGTCACATGTTCCGGAGCCGCAGCTCCACGCGCTCGATCGCGGCCCGCACCCCGTTCCCGTAGCCGTCGTCGTCGAGCGTGTCCGACGCCGCGCGGGCCCGGTCCAGATGGACCCGCGCGGCGTCCGGCCGCTGGAGCTTGACGTAGTCGGCGGCGAGGTTGAGGTGGAGCGAGGGGTACAACGCGCGCAGCGCGACGGCCGAGTCGTGCTCGGCGAGCCGCTCCTCCGCGAGCCCCCCGGCCGCGCTCAGCGCCCGCAGGTCCCAGGCCAGCTCGTCGTCGGGGTCGTCCTGGGCGTCGGCCATGTAGTGGGCGAGGGTGCAGCGGTGCAGCGGGTCCCCGTCGGGGCCGATCTGCTGCCACAGCACCCCGAACCGATTGCGGGCCTCTTCCCGGTCGCCGCCGTGCAGCAGCATCATGGCCTGCCCGATCCTGGTCATGACCCCGTCGTCCGCCGCCTGCTGCTGCTCGGTCATGCCGGCCTCCACCCGCTCACCCATTGGGAGAGCCGACGCTAGCCGCACCGGGCCCCGATCCGGCCGAGGCTCAGCCGAGGTCCGGGATGCGCCAGTCGATCGGCTCGTGTCCCTGGGCCGCGACGGCCGCGTCGATCTGGGTGAAGGGCCGCGAGCCGAAGAACTTCTTCGCCGACAGGGGCGAGGGGTGGGCCCCCTTCACGACGACGTGCCGCTCCTCGTCGATGAGCGGGAGCTTCTTCTGCGCGTAGTTGCCCCAGAGGACGAAGACGGCCGGGTCGGGCCGCGAGGCGACCGCGGTGATCACGGCGTCGGTGAACTTCTCCCAGCCCTTGCCCTTGTGCGAGTTCGCCTCGCCGGAGCGGACCGTCAGGACCGCGTTCAGCAGGAGGACGCCCTGCTCGGCCCACGGCATCAGATAGCCGTTGTCCGGGATCGGGTGGCCCAGTTCCGCCTGCATCTCCTTGTAGATGTTCCGCAGGGAGGGCGGGGTCTTCACGCCGGGGCGGACGGAGAAGCAGAGGCCGTGCCCCTGCCCCTCGCCGTGGTACGGGTCCTGACCGAGGATCAGGACCTTGACCTTGTCGTACGGGGTGGCGTCGAGGGCGGCGAAGACCTCGTCCTTCGGCGGGAAGACCGGTCCCCTGGCGCGCTCCTCCTCGACGAACTCGGTGAGCTGGGCGAAGTACGGCTTGCGCAGCTCCTCGCCGAGGACACCCCGCCAGGACTCGGGCAGCATGCTGGTGTCGGTCACGGTCAACAACCTCCGGTGGACGTTCCTGTCTACGTCCGAGAACCTACCGGGGGCCACTGACAGTGGCCCCCGCAGGCCGTCCACCGGCCGTCGGACTACCAGCTGGCCCGGCGGTGCAGCTCCCACAGCTGCATGACCGTCTGCGGGTCGAGGGCGCGCTCGGCGCCGCCGATGTCCTCGCCGGCCGCGATGTACAGCTTGCCCTGCCACAGGGGCAGCAGACGGACGTCCTGGACCAGGATCTCCTGGGCCTCCACGAACTCGTCCGTGACCGTCCCGCGGTCGCTCTCGCGGCGGGACTTCGGGAGCAGCTCGCCGGTGATCCGCTCGCTCACGTAGGGCGTGCCGAGGACGTTCTCCTTGCCCACGAAGGGGGCGACGAAGTTGTCCGGGTCCGGGAAGTCGGGGAACCAGCCGCGCCCGAAGACCGGGTACTCGCCCTTCTGGTAGCCCGCCTGGAACTCCTTCCAGGGCTTGCCGTGCACCTCGACCTTGAAGAGCTTGGACGCCTCCAGCTGGCGCTTCAGCTCCTCGAACTCGGGCGCCGTCGAGGAGCCGTACCGGTCGGTCGTGTACCAGAAGTCCAGCTCGACGGGCTCATCGATCCCGGCGTTCTTCAGGATCTTCTCGGCCTTGGAGACGCTCGGCGTGCCGTAGCGGTCGTAGAACTTGGTGGTGTGGGCGGCGATGCCCTTGGGAACCATCGAGTACAGGGGCTCGGCGGTGCCCTGGTAGACCTTCTCGACCAGGGCGTCGCGGTCGACGAGCTGGGCGATGGCCTTGCGGACGGCCGGCTTGGCGACCGAGGGGTCCTGGGTGTTGAAGACCAGGTAGCGGATGTCGGCGCCGGTGGACTCGACGAGCTGGAGGCGCTTGTTCTCGGGCTTGTCCTCCTGGAACTCGACGACCTCGGCGGCGCTGAGGCCGCGGTAGGTGGCGTCGATCTCGTCCTTCCGGAGCGCGGCGACCATCGCCTCGGAGTCGTCGTAGTACCGGATCGTCGCGCCGCCGTTCTTGCGGTCGGCGAAGCCCTTGTAGGTGGGGTTCCGGGTCAGCTCCGCCGTCTTCCGCTCCTCGTAGGAGTCGAGGACGTACGGGCCGGAGCCGACGAGCTTGCCGTCCGTGCGGAGCTTGTCCGCCGGGTACTCGGCCGGGTCCACGAGGGACATCGCGGGGGTCGCGAGGACGAACGGGAAGGTGGCGTCCGACTTGTTCAGCCGGAAGACGACGGTCCGGTCGCCGACGGTCTCGATCTTGCCGAGCGAGCCGAGCATCCCGTTGGGGCCGCCCTTGTGGTTGATCGTGCGAATGCGCTCGATCGAGTACCGCACGGCCTCGGCGTCCAGATTGTGCCCGTTGGAGAACTTCAGGCCCTCCTGGAGCTTGCACTCGAAGACGCGGCTCGACGTGTCCGTGAACTTGCAGTCGGCGGCGTCGGACTGCGGCGCCGTGCTGCCTGTCGGGAAACTCACCAGGGTCTGGAAGACATTCCGGAAGAGCTCCCAGGAATTGTCCCAGGCCGCGGCCGGATCAAGCGTGGTGGGAGAACTCATCGTACCGATGACGATTCTCTGATCCCCGGCGGATTCGCTGTCCGAAAAGACACCGCATCCGGCCACCAGGGATATGGACGCAAGGGCTGCAGCGGCCTGCAGACTGGTCCGGTTGAACACGTGCACGCTCCTCGTTCAGCCACGGGTCGGCCGACGATACCGCAGCACCCCGTCAGGTCAATCTTCGAGCCCGACGGGGCACTTGAGGCATTCGACGTATAACCGGGGCCAATCCGGACACGAAATCCGGAAAGTGTCCGGATATCGGTCAGCCGACTCCGGCGTTCAGGAAAATCCCGCCGTCGACGACGAGGGTCTGGCCGGTGATCCACTCCGACTGCGCGGAGGTCAGGAAGGCGGCCGCGCCGCCGATGTCCTCGGGGACGCCGAGCCGGCCGAGCGGGTACGCCGCGGCCGCCTCCGCCTCGCGGCCCTCGTACAGCGCCTGCGCGAACTTCGTCTTCACGACGGCGGGAGCGATGGCGTTGACCCTCACGAGCGGCGCGAATTCGTGCGCCAGCTGGAGGGTCAGATTCACCATCGCGGCTTTGCTCATCCCGTACGCGCCGATGAACGGCGAAGCGGAGACGGCGGCGACGGACGCGATGTTCACGATCGCACCGCCGTGATCCTTCTGCCAGGCGTGCCAGCTCCGCTGGGCGAAACCGAGCGCCGAGATCACATTGGTCTCGAAGACCTTGCGGGCCACCCCGAGGTCCAGATCGGCCATGGGGCCGAAGACCGGGTTCGTCCCGGCGTTGTTGACCAGGAAGTCCAGCCGGCCGAAGCCGTCCATGGCCGCCTCGACGGCTGCCGCCTGGTGGGCCAGGTCGTGGGCCTTGCCCGGGACACCGATGACCCGGTCGGCGCCGAGCCGCTCGGCGGCCTCCTTGAGGGCCTCCTCGCCGCGCCCGGTGATGACGACCCGGTCGCCGCGGGCGACGAGCGCCTCGGCGATGCCGTAGCCGATGCCCCGGCTCGCGCCGGTGACGAGGGCGACCTTGCCGGAGAGCTCCGGCCGTTCGTTCGCGGTCATGACCGCCTCCTCTCGCTGCTGCCTGGATGTCAGTTGAGCGGGCCGCCGGCCACGTACATGACCTGGCCGGAGACAAAGCCGGCGTCGTCGCCCGCGAAGAAGGCGATCGCGTTGGCGACGTCCTCGGGGCGGCCGACGCGCTGGACCGGGATCATGGAGGCGGCGGCCGCCTGGAACTCCTCGAAGCCCATGCCGACGCGCTCGGCGGTCTGCGCGGTCATCTCGGTGACGATGAAGCCGGGGGCGACGGCGTTGGCGGTGATGCCGAACTTGCCGAGCTCCTTGGCGAGCGTCTTGGTGAGGCCCTGCAGACCCGCCTTGACCGCGGAGTAGTTGGCCTGGCCGCGGTTGCCGAGCGCCGAGGAGGAGGAGAGCGAGACGATCCGGCCGAAGCCCGCGTCCACCATGTGCTTCTGGCAGGCCTTCGCCATCAGGAACGCGCCCTTGAGGTGCACGTTCATGACGAGGTCCCAGTCGGACTCGGACATCTTGAAGAGCAGGTTGTCGCGGAGCACGCCGGCGTTGTTGACGAGGATCGTCGGCGCGCCGAGCTCGGCGGCGATCCGCGCGACGGCGGCCTCCACCTGGGCGCCGTCCGAGACGTCGCAGCCGACCGCGAGGGCGGTGCCGCCCGCGGCCGTGATCTTCTCGACGGTGTCCTTGCAGGCCGCCTCGTCGAGGTCGAGTACGGCGACGGCGCGGCCCTCGGCCGCGAGGCGGAGCGCCGTGGCGGCGCCGATGCCTCGTGCGGCACCCGTGACGACGGCTACGCGCTGCTCGGTGGTGGACATGCTTGGTTCTCCTCGCCCTTGGATCGACCCTGACCGCGGACGAACGGCTGTCCCGCTCATGCGTCCCGCACATGAGCGACCGCTTAGTATCGTCCGCAGGACGAGACGCTAGAAGCGATGGCACCCGGTGTCAACGGCCCACCGGGTGCCCCAGGTCACTCCCCGTGGCGGAACGGCGACCGGCGCGCGACTCCGCGGCGACCGGCACCCTCCGCCGACCTCGTCAGCGCACGAGCAGATCGAGGAGCCGCTCCACCTCGGCCTCCGGGTCGGCGGTGAGCCCCGTGTGCACGGGCCCCGGCTGCACGACCGTGGAGCGGGGCGCGATCAGCCAGCGGAAACGCCGCCCGGCGTCGTCGCGCGCGGCCTGCCCGGCGTCGTCGCCGCCCAGGCAGACGCCCTCGACCGCGCGCAGCGCGGCCCGGACGCCCGTGACGTCCGCCGCCGGGTCGAGGACCGCCAGCTTGGCCTCGTCCAGGTGCGTACGGGCGGCCACGTAGGACTTGGCGCGGCAGTAGACGACCACGCCGGCGTTGAAGCACTCGCCGCGCTCGACCCGCGGCACCACGCGCAGCAGCGCGTACTCGAAGACGTCGCGGTCGGTCACGTGGTGCTGTCCTTCTCGGTGGAGGCGGTCCGGGGCGCGAGCCGGTCGGCCAGCCAGCCCGGGGGCTGCTGGGGCCGGTTCTCGCTCCGGGGGCCGAGCGTGATCCGCTCGTGGATGGTGGCGGCGCGGGGCAGGAGCGCCTCGACATAGGCCGCGCGCACCTCGTCGGTGCTCGAGAAGCCGGGCTCGTCGACGAGCCACTCGTCGGGCACGTCGGCGGCGACCTCGTCGAGCAGCTCGCGGGTGACGAGCGGCGCGAGCTCGGCGGCCGCGGCGGCGACGTCCGGCGCGAAGGGCGCGAGCGCGTGGTCGGAGGCGTCGTACGCCTTGGCGGCGGAGGCCTGGGCCCCCGGCCAGTTGTGGTGCCAGATCATGGTGGCGCCGTGGTCGATGAGCCACAGGTCGCCGTGCCAGACCAGCATGTTCGGGTTCCGCCAGGACCGGTCGACGTTGTTGATCACGGCGTCGAACCAGACGACCTTGCCGGCCTCCTTCGGATCCACCTCGTACGCCAGCGGGTCGAAGCCCAGCGAGCCCGGCAGGAAGTCCATGCCCAGGTTGAGCCCGCCGCTCGCCTTGAGCAGCTCCTGGACCTCCTGGTCGGGCTCGGAGAGTCCGATGACCGGGTCGAGCTGGATGGAGACGAGCTCCGGCACGCGCAGCCCGAGCCTCCGGGCCAGCTGCCCGCAGACGACCTCGGCGACGAGGGTCTTGCGCCCCTGCCCCGCGCCCGTGAACTTCATGACGTACGTGCCGAGGTCGTCGGCCTCGACGATCCCGGGGAGCGAGCCGCCCTCACGCAAAGGCGTGACATAGCGGGTCGCTACGACCTCTTTCAGCACTTTCCCAGGCCACCCATCTTTTTCAACCGTGCAATCCACGGACGACTCCTCCGGGGCCCAGAGGCAGGAATCACCAGTCGACGGCGCTGGGGAGAATCGGGGATTTCCGGCCGGCGAGCCGGTCTCCCCGCTCCCCAAGCAGACCGTCGATGATGCCGCGCCCCTGATTACCCGCCTCCGGAATGAAGTGAGCATTGTAACCGAGGGTGATCGCCGTCGAGGAGTGTCCGAGCCGCCGAGCCAGGGTCACGACGGACTCTCCGGCTTCGAGGACGAGGCCGGACAGTCGATGACGACGCCGCGTGCCAGAACCTGGAGCCATCGGGAGTACCAATCGAACGAAGGCTTTCAGGGCAATCGACAGGTCAACCACCGACGTCTGAACGGGGTGTGGGGTGGCACCCCGGAATCTCCGATTCCGAAGTAGCAACTCCATGCATCTCCATCAGCCAAGGAGTGAGCGGCCGTCACTGGTTTCAACGGCGTGTGGATAGCATCCTGCGAACAGGCTCGAATGTCGCCTCCGACGGGTGAGTTCAGCCTCGCCCACTCCCTCGCACCAGAGAGACGGATGCCCCGTGAGCGTTGCTCGCCCCGGCGGGCGTGTACAGCCCAGTCGGCCCGGTGACCCCCAGCGGGTCGGCCCGTACCGCATCATCGGGCGCCTCGGTTCGGGAGGCATGGGCACCGTGCACGCCGGCCTCGACGCCGCAGGCGGCCGGGTCGCGGTCAAGGTCGTCCACCCCGCGCAAGCCGACGACCCCGAATTCCGGGCGCGCTTCCGCCGCGAGGTCCAACTCTCCGCACGCGTCCAGGGACCGTGCCTCATACCGCTCCTCGCGGCCGACCCTGACGCGGACACCCCCTGGCTGGCAACCGCCTTCGCGCCTGGCCTCACCCTCGACCGACACGTCGCGGTGCACGGCCCCCTCATCGGCGCCACCTTGATCGCCTTCGCTGCAGGTACGGCCCAGGCACTCGCGACGATCCACGCGGCCGGCGTCGTCCATCGGGACATCAAACCGCAGAACGTCATCCTCGCCGCCGGGGGCCCCCTCGTCCTCGACTTCGGCATCGCCCACGCCACGGACGGCACGTCCGTGACCCGAACTGGAGTCATGACCGGCACCCCCGGCTGGGTCAGTCCCGAGCATTACCGCACCGGCGCCGCCGGGCCCGAAGGCGACGTCTTCACCTGGGGAGCGCTCGTCGCATACGCCGCCACCGGCCGCCAGCCCTTCGGCACCGGTGCACCCGACGTCATCGCCTACCGCGTGATGTCCGACGAGCCCGACGTTCAGAGTCTCCCTGACGCACTCCACGAGATCGTCGGAAGAGCCCTCGCCAAGACGCCCGTTGATCGCCCGACCGCCAGCGGCATCGCTGCGGAATGCATCGGCCTGCTGGCAGCCCAGACCACACTCGTCGTCTCACCCGCCACCAACCCGACCCTCGCCGCAGACCTCGTCGCCACCCAGTGGGGCATGCCTACGCCGGAGGACACGGCCTGGCACCCTCCCGTCCGCCCACGCAAGCGCGTCCTCGGGGTCTCACTGGCCGTCGGCGCTGTGATCGGCGGACTGGTGGGAGCAGCGATCTCGCTACAGAGCGACGACGATACGACGCACCGGTCGAATTCCCTGCCCCCGCGCGGGGGGACTTCCGCGACCGCACTCGCCGAGACGCTTGCCACACCCTCACAGGCGGCCGGTCCCACGGCGTCGGAACGCCCGACGCCGTCGTCCGCCGATTACACCGACGAGGCGACCATCGCCGCCTGGCACGCCGCCCGTCGCCCGAAGGGCGAGGCTGAACTGGAGACCTCGGCTGCGCTCGGTCACGACATCGGCCTGGGAGTGGGGCCCGACTACGGCTACGACGGGCAGTACGACATCCGTTTCGCCGAGCCCCGCCGAGAGATCTACATCGCGGTCAACGGCCCTGCCCTCGCACCCCACATCATCCAGGCGATCGCCAAGGACGCCTGCTACAGCCTCCGCATGATGGCGGACATCTACAAGGAACTTCCTTACGACGAGTACGTCCTGGTGGACGACACCACTCGCACGGCACCGGCGATCGTATGGGAGGACGACTTCCGCACCAACACCGGCTGCGTCACACAGGCCATCGAGCGCAACACCGCCGGGGACGGCCAGGAGTCCGACTGGCAACCCACCGAAAGTGGCCTGGCGGCGGCCCGGATTCCCAGCACCGACGAGGAGGAGATCCGGGTGGCCACGGAAGCGGTCCACGAGCTCTTCATCGAGTGGAACGGAAACTCCCGCCTGGTCCACAGCCCCCGTTACCTCAGCGACGAGAACACCAGTATCGGCTTCGCCCCGCACGAGAAGGTGATGTACGTGTGGACGACCAAGCCCGAGTGGAACCAGTCCACACGGCAGGAGTGGGCCCAGCAGGCAGCCAACGTGGCCTGTCAGGCCGTCCTCACCGAGTCCCGCGCCCGCCAGGAATGGATCTACTTCCTGTACGCGGTCGCGGTCCTCGACGATGACGGCGACGCACAGTTTCTCCGCTGGGGATCAGCCGGGAGCTGCGAAACGTGACCCGCCGTGCACCGACCGCAGGGGGTCAGTGCTCGCAGAGTGAGAATTCGCGTTCGTAGAGCTGCTCGTTGTGTTCGTCGACGAAGAACTTGCGTTCCTGCATGAGCTGTTCGCGGTACGCGTGGGCCTGCTCAAGCGTCATGGTCGAGGTGTCGGACCACGGTTGCTGCGGCGGTACATCGGACGTCGAGACGATCTTCTCCGACGGGTCGACCAGGAAGAACGCGAGAATCTTGCGGTGTCCCGGGCGGGTGGGGTCCACGAGGCGGAAGTCGCCGACGCGATGTTGCAGGACGTTCGGGAACGCCAGACAGCGACCCGCCGGCGTCGATGCCGATCCGAGCATCTGGTTCAGCGCGTCTTCGTCCTCCAGGCCGTAGACGTCGCGCAGACCGTTGTCGTCGTTCTGTTCGTAGTACGGGTCGTCGAGCGCCGCGCGGAAGCTCAGTCGGCTCTCGGTGATGTTCTCGCTGTCCCAGTAGTAGATCCCGGTCGAGACGATCCGCTCGTTCAGCATCCCCTCGACGTGCCAGGAACCGCCGGCGTACTCGGGCTTGTCCGGGGTGAGATGGATCGTGGCGAGCTTGACGATGACCTGGAGACCGCGGCCGCGCAGGTCGACGCGGGCGGATGCGTCGGGCAGCTCGGGCGCGGTGAAGTCCGGGGCGTCCGGGATGACCGGGCGGCGGTTCTCCCACCAGTCGTCCTGAGCTTCTTCCCAGGCACTGAGGGCTTCGTCGTAGGCCGCGGCATCACTGTAGGAGGCCTCGTCCGGACGCTCCGGTTCCGAGTCGTACCACCCGTAAGGATCGGCCTCGATCCGCAGGGGCCGCGGATGGCGCAGATCGGTGAGCACGTTCTCCCACAGCGGGAGCATGCGCGCGAACAAGTCCGGCAGGAGGGAGGCCAGTTCGTGATGAGCCTCGGGGTGGACGTTGTTGACGTACGAACGGAAGGCGACATCGCCGTCGTCACGGACGTCGACGTCCGTGGGCAGCCACTGGAACTTCTCCGAGAACTCGTACTTCGCGTAGCGGTTCGCCGGGTTCTGCCAAGCCTGTTCGGGCGCGCCACTGACCTCGCGCACCAGGCAGAACAGTGAGGGATGCACCAGATCCAGTACCTGCCCGTCGGATCCGGGATGCCAGTCCAGCTCGGCTGCGGGGACCTCCTCCAGAACCCGAACCGCCTCGCGCAGCCGGGATCGGAGCTTGTCGTCGATCAGCGTGTCCGACTGCCATACCCCGTCGACGGCGGACACCTCGATGCCGGTTCGTCCGTCCCGCAGTCCGGCGTAGTGCGCGAGTTCGGCAAGGACATAACGAACCTGCGCCTCGGTGAGGCCCTGGGCGAGCGCTTCCCGCGTCCACCGGGCGACGATGTCGGCGTCGTTCATCTTGTCGAACCACCCGGGCTTCGCCCGAAGGTGCGCACTGCACCGCATCATCTCGAGTTCCCGCAGGGTTCGGGGTGTCGCGAACCCCATGGAACGGGAAGCGTGAAAGGGCAGCGGGAAAGCAGACGGGCCGGACAATTCTCTTGTTCCCTACGGTCGGTGTGCGGTGGGCCGGAAGGATAGCCCAGCCGACTGACACCGCAGCGACGCCGGTGGGACCGCCCCGGCCAGGGGTCCGCTTCGTCGGCGGCCGACCCGTACGCCGGTCCCGCCCGAGCCGGGGCCGCCCGGCTCAGTGCCCCTGGCAGACGAAGGCCGCCCACAGCTCCGGAGCCGCCGGATCGGCGTCGTGGAGGATGTCGGCCACGGCCCTCGGCATGCCGTCCGGAAGCCGCCGGTCGGGGTCCAGGAGCCACAGCTGGGTCTCACGCAACGCCCGTGCGAGGGGTACGCCGTGCCGGAGCCGGTCGTGGAACACGTACATGATCAACCCCGTCGGCCCGTCCTCCACCTCCCAGCGCGAGCCGACCACGCCGGTCGCGCCGGCGGCGAGGAAGGCCGTGGAGAGGGTGAGGGACTCGTCGAAGTCCCCCGCGAGGTGGTCGCTGACGCAGGCGTCGAGCACGACGAGCCCGCCCGGCGCCTCCGCCGGGCGACCACGGGCCTGCTCCAGGATCACGCGGACCGACAACGGGGCCGCCCGCCCCTCCTGCGACCCCGCGAGGGCCAGGCAGGCGTCGAGGGGTGACACGCTCGAGGGCCAGGCGTGGCACGCCAGGTGCAGCACCGACGCCCCTGCCCGTTCGCGCCCCGGCAACGCCGACAGGACCTCGGCGGGCGTACCGGTCCCCTTCGCCCCCCGGACCCTGCCCAGCAGCAGTCCCTCCCGGTAGATCGCCGCGTGGATCTGGCGGGCCTCCGTGGCCGCACCGGGCAGGGACTCGTCCGGGTTGCCGACGATCACCGGCGAGGCCTTCAGGGGCAGCCGGGGACGCCTGGTCACCACCTGGAGCTGGCGGGCCGAGGCCGCGTACGACAGAACCGCCCGCTCCACGGCGCGGACCGGCCGGCCGCCGTGCCGCAGCCCGCTGCTCAGGACGGCCGCGTGCCACGGAATGCCACCGAGCTCGCCGAACGGCACGAGCACCAGGTGAGGTTCAGGGCCGGCCGCGCGGATCAAGGGCGAGCGGAGGAGCGGGGCCATCACCACGGGCCCGGCCCAGTCGCAGAGTTCGGCGAGCGCCGTGCTCCAGCGGGCATGCGCGGTCGTGCGTGCCCGATCGGCCGCGTCGGCCGGATCGGCGCCGTCGGCCGCGTCGGTCCAATCGTCGGGACTGTCGGGACCGTCGGGACCGTCGACGGATGCAGAGGCCGCGGCGGCGGCCTCAAGGGCCGTCTGGCGCTCGCGGTGAGCATCCCGGTAGGCGGTCAGAACGTCCAGGCCGCGCCGTCTCAGGAGGCCGAGCGCGACGGTGTCGACCTCGCCGTCACGGGTCACGACGACCGCCACGCCTCCGCTGCCCGCGTCCGCCGGGAGGAGTTCGGCGCCGCCCGGCGGCAGGAGGTAGACCAGCGCGTCGGCGCCGGCCGCGCGCAGCGTGGTGCCGATCTCCTCCGGAGTCGGCGGGGTGGTGAGCGCGGTACCGGCCCCCGAACGCGCGAGCGCCGTAAGTGCGCGCTGGCGCAGGTCGTCCGGAAGGGGCGGTTCCATCCCCTCGGCGAGCGTGCCGAGCAGCGAATCCGAGCCGTCCAGGAGGGTGCCCAGATCGGTGACCGCTCCCGCCACCCCGGCGACCACCGGGCCTTGGTCCCACTCCGCCGCCAGGTCGGCACGGCCGGCCTCCCGCAGCAGCGCGGGCAGGTCGGAGGTGGTGGTGGCGGCGTGCAGTACCTGGCCCCGGCCGAGTTCGAGCGCCTCCAGCGCGCCCCGCAGGTCACCGTCGGAGAGGCACCACCGGGCGATCTGCAAGGCCCGGTCGCTCGCGGTGCGGGCCATCTGGAGGGCCGCTTCGGCGGCGGCCTGGAGCAGCACCACACTCGCGGCCTCGCGCAGCGCCGCGATCCCGGCCTCCCGCGCGGCCCGGGCGTCGTCGGGTACGGGGGTGGGCGCGGGCTCGTCGTCGGGCGCGGGTACGCGTGCGGGTGCGGGGACAGAGGCAGCGGCGGGGGCGGCGCGCGCGACTCCCTCTCTCCCGTCACGGGTGTCGTGCCCGGCGGAGGCGCGGGCGCGCAGGGCGTCGGCCAGGACGTATCCGAGGAACGTGCTCACCGGGGAGGGGGCGCGCTGCCGCATCCGCTCGAGCCCCGCGACGGCGATCTCCACGGCCTCGTCGACGTGGGCGGGCACCCCCGTGTACTTGAACCGGTTGAAGAGCAGGGCCGCGAGGAGGAGGGTGGCCCGCATGCCCTCGGGGCTGTCCGGCGAGACGGCGGCGAGCGTCTCGCGCAGCAGGCGATCGGCGCTCGCGACTCCCCCGGCGTTGTACGGCGTGAACGAACTGACCATCAGCGCGCCGGCCGTCCGCAGCAGCAGCCGGGGGCGATCGTGATGGTCCTCGGGGAGGACCTCGACGCTCTCCAGCATGATCACGAGTCCGTCGATCCGGCCCTTCGGATCGCCGGTGAAGAAGGCCTGTACGAACAGGGCAACGCCGAAGTCGACGTCGACCGTCAGCCGCTGGGGGTCGTCCGGGGCGAACGAGTCCCGCACCCGGCGCATCGCGGCGACCGCGGCTGCCATGCCCGGTGTGTCGCGCGCGACGCTGGCGAGCATGAACTGCAGTTGTGTCAGGCCGTGTTCGAGAACCGTACGGTCCCGGCCGATCAGCCGCCGGTCGGTGACGACCGTGGTGCCGCCGCCGGTCACCGCGCCGGTGACATCGCTGAGGTAGCGGTGGGCGGCGTGCAGGTCCTGGAGGTCGCCGCCGGCGAGATAGCGCTGGTAGAGCCCGACTCCGAGGTTCTGCAGGTAGACGACCCGGTTGACGTCGGAGGGCGAGGTCTGCCGGAACGCGGCGGTCAGGTGCCGGATCGACGCGTCGAGGTCGTCGCTGGAGTGCGACAAGGCGTGGCGCTGGCTGAGCGCGGCGGCGTAGGCGCCGTGCGCCTGGGAGCGGAAGCTGGGCGTGTCGGACGGCGTGCTCATCGACTCGTTGAGCAGTTCGATGGTCCGGTCGATGTGCTCGAGCCTGCGGACGCTCCGGTCGTCGGCGAGGTTGGCGTGCGCCAGGTGGTTGATCAGCTCGCTGCGCAGCGGCCCGTCGTCGGGGTGGAGTTCGACGGCGCGCTCCAGGTGGAACGCGGCCTCGGCGATCTCGTACCGAGCGGGCTCGTAGTCGTGCAGGGTGTTGAGGAGGGTGCCGAGCGTGGCGTGTCCGCTCGCGCGCAGCGGGTCCTCGGCCGACAGTCCGTCGAGCGCCGCCCGCAGCAGTTCGACGGCCTCGTGGTGGTTCTCCGTCGGTCCCGAATCCGCCTCGCCGGTGCCGGAGCCACCGCTGTCCGGGGCGGTTCCCTCGGCCGGCTCGGGCCGCGCCGTGGGCTCGACGCTCTCCGCGAGGGCCGAGCCGAGGAGGGCTGTCGCCCGAGCGTGGTCCGGGTCCTCGGGGTCGATCAGCCGGTGCAGGTCACGGAGTCGGGCCAGGCGGGCGGGACGGTCCTCGGGGCGCGCCCGGCCCCCGCCCCGCTCCTGGTAGACGTCGATGAGATGCCCTGCGGCGAAGATCCGCGAGGGGTGATCGTCGGGTGCGGTCGCGGCGAGCAGTTCGAGGTGGTGGGCGGCCCGTTCGGCATCGCCGGGCGCGTCGGATGCCTGGAGGAGCCGGATCAGCCGTACGCGGGTCTCGATCTCCAACTGGTCGGCCTCGTCGGCCGATTCCGCCCGGTCGACCGATTCCGCCCGGTGGAGCGAGTCCGCCCGGCTGTCCGATTCCGCCCGGTCGACCGAGTCCGACTGGTGGAGCGAGTCCGCTCCGTCGGCCCAGTCCGCCTCGCCGCGTGGCCGCATCGCGTGGAGCAGTTCCTCCAGGAGGGCGGCGGCTGTGAGGAGGTCGGCGGAGTCGCCGTCGCGGTCGTAGCGGTCGGCGAGGGCACAGCCGTACGTGACGATGAACCCGGGGTGCGGCTCCTCGTCGATCAGCCGCAGCCCTTCCTCGAAGGCGGCGAGCGCCTCGTCCAGATCGTCGGGCCCCGCGTCCGGCCCCCCACCGGCCTCCCCCGTCGACCCAGCGTCCGGGGCCTCCTCCGCCCCCTCCTCCGCCCCCTCCTCCGCCCCCTCGTCCGCCCCCTCGTGCCGGTCGTGCAGCAGGAGCGCGAGCCGGATGGAGGCGTGGGCGTGGACGGGGTCGTCCTCCGGCAGGAGGGCCCGGCTGAGGGCGAGCAGGGGCGTCGCCTCCCGCCGCAGCGCGTGCGGGTCGTCGACGCCGTACGCCTCGGCCTGACCCGTGGCGGCCTGCCAGTAGCCCACGGACAGGGTCAGGCCGTACAGGTAGCGGGCGAAGGCCAGTTGGTACGGGTCGGCCCGGGCGCCCTGTCGTTCGAGAGCGCCGCGGGCCCGGAGCAGTACGTCACGGCAGCGCCACAGCGAGCGGGCGGCCTCCTCTGGCTGCTCCTGCTCATCGTGGTGTTCCAGCAACTTCTGGGCGGCGTCGATGAGTTCTTCCGGGTCGGCGCCCTCCGGGGGCTCGGCCGGCCGGGTCGCGGCCGCCGTCACCGGCCCACGCTCCGGGTACGGCGCAGGGCGAAGGAACCGGTGGCGGCGGCCAGCGGCAGGGCGAGGAGCAGCGCGGCCCAGAACGCCGCGGGTCCCCAGGTGGCGGCGGTCTCGGCGAAGAAGGCCTCCCAGACGGGCACGCTGACGGCCTGCGCGGGCTCGACGGGCGGCGGCCAGGCTCCGAGGACGGCGACGGCGAGCAGGCCGCCGCCGAGGATCCGGCGGGCGGTCCGCGGAGTGCACACCGCGGCGAGGGCGCAGAGCGCGGCACAGGCCGCGAGGTACTGCGACTGGTAGGCGGCGCCCTGCTGTCCGGTGCCCCAGGAGGCGAGGGTCGCGTGGTCGCCGGTGAGAGCGAGCCGGAATTCGACGGCCGCTCCCAGCACGACCACGAGGGTGACCACGCCGGCGAGGGCGAACAGTCCGCGGTCCCGCATCCCGCCGGAGCCCGTTCGCCACGCGGCCGGGTTCTGGTACGGACGCCCCGGCAGCCCCGCCTGGGTGCGGCGCCGTTCCGCCCGGGCGCGCCGCAGTCCGGTCTGCTGCTGTTCGGCGGCCCGCGCCCGGGCCAGGAGCCTCGCGGCGTACGCCAGCAGGACGAAGCCGACGACCAGGACGGCGAGGGCCACGACGCCGTTCCAGCTGCGCCAGCCCCCGAGCAGCCACCGCGCGCGCTCCGCCAGCCAGGCGGGGGCGTGCAGCACCTCCAACGGAGGCAGGTCGGGGCGGCGGTAGCCGACGAAGACCGCGAGGAGCGCGCCGAGGACCAGCGCCCGCCCGGGGACGGGTGTGCGGGGCAGGGCGAAGGCGAGGGCGGCCGCGAGCGCCACCGCGCACAGGCCTCCCAGGGTCACCGACGCGGCGTCCGCGGCCCGGGTGAGCGGCCCGACGAGCGCCTCCTCGGGCTTCAGGGCCGCCCAGCCGATGCCGCTGTCGACGACCGTACGGGCCATGGCTCCGCACCAGGTCAGGGCCCACACCGCGGTGAACAGGACGACGGCGGCCCAGACCCGCCGTACGAGCGGGGGCCAGGTGACCGACCACCACTCGGCGAGGGTGACCTCGTGGTCCTGTCCGAGCGCGTCGGCCCGGAGCAGCCGGGGCAGCAGCGCGACCGCGGCGACGAGGGCCGTGCGCCCGGAGACGGCGGCCGGCGATCCGGCGGCGGCCCTGCGGTGCAGGCCGGCCCAGCGGCGCAGGAAGGGGGCTTCGCCGCCGCGTCGCCGCAGGGCGGCGGTGACGCGGTGGCGGACGGCGTTCAGGTGGGCGAGGAGGACGAGCAGTACCAGGGGTGCCCGTACCGCCAGCGGTGCCAGGGCGCCGGGCAGTCCGGCGAGCGGCAGCAGGGCCCGCTTGCGATCGGCGGGCCGCACGATCAGGGCCGCGCTCAGCCCGTACGCGATGTTCCGCTCGTACGGGCTGAGGTCGTCGTTCCGGCCGTCGCGGTGGCCCAGGGTGCGGGCCTCCGCGCGTACGCCCTCGATGGTGAGCGGGAGTTCGTCGGCGAGGGTGAGCAGGAGGCGGCAGCGGTCCTCGCAGCCGTCGTGGCCGCAGCGGAACCCGGCGGCGACGGTGGGCACCGAGGCGCCGATCAGCTCGTCGATGAACGTGACGGCGTCGCCGCTCTGGGCGATACGGGCGATGCCCTCCGCGTCCACGCGCCGGCCGCGGTACTGCGGGGTGGCCGTGGGCGCGAACACGGCGACGAAGGCGAGGGCCGCCACGGCGGCGCGGACGGGCCGAGCGGGGCCGCGGTCGAGGCCCTGGAGCTGCCCGATGTCGAAGGAGGTGTCGTGCAGTTCGTCGCGCAGCCAGGCCGCCAGGCGCCGTCCGCCGTCGGCGGCGAGCCAGTCCGCGGCCTCCTGGGAGTTCCGGGCCATCGCCGCCGCGAGGCTCTCGGCCTCGTGGTGGGCCTCGCCGCGGAAGGTGATCGGCCGGTTGGCGTGGCGGGCGGTGGGCCGGGCCTCGGGGATGTCCGGCCGGACGACCTCGGGTGACTCGCCCTTGAGCCAGCGCCGGACCTCGGCCGCGGTCCACCGGTCGTCGGGGTCCTTGGTGAGGAGGCCCTGGAGCAGCAGGTTCTGCCGGGGGTCGGCGACCGCCGTCAGGTCGACCTCCCCGTTCATGATCAGGCCGCGCGTCCAGGCGGTGTCCGTGATCCGGGCGTCGTCGTCGAGGACGTACAGCGGGCGGCCGACGAACACCTGGTACAGCACCAGGCCGAGGGTCCACCAGGGAGTGGCCTTCAGGTTCTGGTGGACGATCTGTTCCGGCGCCGTGTACAGCGGCGTGACCTGGAATTCGCGGTAGCTCTGGCTCGCCGTGAACCGGGCGATGCCGCCGAAGTCGGCGACGACGAACTCGTGGCGGCCCCGGGCGCGGGACCTGACCAGGATGTTGGCGGGCTTGAGGTCGAGCGGGTTGCGGTCGATGCGGGTCTGCCAGAAGTCGAGCAGCTCGGCGAGTTCGCGGACCGTCTCCTCGGCCTCGATCCGCTCGCCCCGGCGGGCCCCGGTGCGCGGCCGTCCCGCGAGATGGTCGTCGAGCGTGTCCGGCAGGTACTCCATCGCGACCCAGCCGCACCGGGCGGCGCCGACGGCGACCTCGCCGAACTCGAAGATCTCGGGCACGTGCCGCTGGAACTCGGGCACGGCGAGGTGGCGGAGGATGTCCAGGTCCATGGACTGACCGGGATGGGCGATCTTCAGCGCCCTCTCCCGTCCGTCCTCCAGCCGCACGTGCCAGACCGTCCCCTCGCTGCCGGCGCCCGCGATGCCGATGGGGTGGTAGCCGCGCCCGCTCAAGGTCTCCGGGAACTCGGCGTGCGGGGTGCTGCCGCGCGCGCGGCGCGTGTGCGGGCCCGTGCGGGAGGCGGTGCCGGTCGGGGCCTCGGAGTCGTGGACGGGCTGGGGGGTGGCGGTTGCTCGGGGCTGCCGGCGGGTGGCGGGACTCGGCGGGACCTCGTCCGTCGGCCGCGCGGGCGTGGGCGCGTCCATCGGCTCCTGGCCCGTCGGCTGTACGCGTGTGGGCGGACTCGCCGGGACCTCGTCCGTCGGCCGCGCGGGCGTGGGCGCATCCGTCGGCTCCTGGCCCCTCGGCTGTACGCGTGTGGGCGGACTCGCCGGGGCGTCGCCACTCCGCTGCACGCGGGTCGGAGGACTCTGCGGAGGCACGGGCGGCGGTGTGGAGGGTGGCGTGGACGGCGGTGTGGACGGTGGTGTCGGCTGCTGCGTGGGCTTCGGCTTCTGCTGCCGTGTGGCGGGGCTCTGCTGCCGCGGCTGCGGCACGCCCGTGCGCTGCTTCCGGGTCGGCGGGCTCGGGCGGCCGCGCCCGGGTGGCGTGCTGTCTTCCGCCGGTTCGTCGGTCGGATTCTCGGCCATGAGGTGTCCCCGTTCCCCGGCCTGGCGCCGGGTCCGTTCGGATGACGTGCTGTGGGTGAGCGGTTCGGTGTGCGGTGCGGAAGGAAGGGCGGACGGGCGGACGGGCGGACGGGCGTGCGGGCGGTGGTCGATGCCGGTGCGTGCGTGGGGGCGTGCGCGTTTGGGCGTCGGGCGCCCTAGCGCGGAGCGCCGAACTCGTCGATCTCCACGATGACCAGGTCGACGTCCTGGGCGAGCCGGACCTCGTGGCTGCCCGGCCAGACCGAGGCGCGGCCCTCGATGCGCTCGCCGTCGACGAAGGTGCCGTTGCTGGAGCAGGTGTCGCGGACGTACAACTGCCCAGACTCCCAGAAGAACTCGGCGTGTTCGCGCGAGATCTGGTCGAGCAGGTCGAGGCCGGTCACGTGCGCGCAGTCGGGGGCGTCCCTGCCCAGCCGGGTGGGCGCCTCGCCCTCGCCGCGCAGCGGCACGAGCACGCCGGCGAGGACCAGGGCAAGCCGGACGGTCGAGTCGCGAACGGGCGTGGGGCGGACGATCGGAGGGCGGGTGGGTTCGGGGCGTGGCGGCCGGGTCCCGGACGGACGCCGGGGGCGTTCGGCCTCGCCCTCTGCCGCGCGCTCGTGCGCGGTCCCCGCTCTGGAGCCGGCGCCTTCCTGACGTTGCCCGCTCGCGTCCTCGCCCCCGCCGTCGGCTCCCCGTTCCGGAGCCCCGTCCGACCTTCCCGACTCTCCGGACCCGTTCAACTCCTCCGAGATGAGGACACGTTCGGGTACGAGCTGGTCCCACTCGTGGACGGCGCAGAAGCCCCGGCTCGCCGACGTGGGGCAGTCGTCCGGTGTCACCGGGCAGCGGTAGCGCGTCAAGGACGCCATGTGTTCTCCCGAAAGGTCACTCCGCGGGACGCCAACTCCCGCTCCAGTGATGCTAGTTCGCCCGGCTGCGGCACGCCGATGACCTGGATCTCCGTATCCGTCACCCGCACCTGGAGCTCCGGGCGGTCGGCCTCCCGCCGCAGATGGGCCGCGTATCGGCGCCGCCCCAACGGAGTGAGGGGAACGAGGCGCTGGTTGGCCGATCCGCGCCAGACGAGCCGGGTGGGTTCGCCCGCGCGGTACCGCCCGGTGATGACGGCGTCGGCGAGCTCCAGCGCCGCCCGGGCCTCCGGCGAGGCGGCGATCTCGTCCTCGTCGCGACCTGTGTACACGAGGAGGTCGGCGTCGGTGCGGTCGGCGGCGCGCCGCTCCCGGTCCGCCGCGGCTAGGAGCTCCGCGAGCGCGGCGGGTTGTTCCAGGGGTTCGCCGCCGCTGACGGTCAGCCCGTCGTAGCCGTCGGCGAGGGCGCGGCGCCAGGCGTCGGCGAGCCGCTCGACCGGAATCTCCCGACCGCCCCGGGGATCCCAGGTGTGCCGGGACATGCAGCCGGGGCAGGCGAGCGGGCACCCCTGGACCCATAAGCCGAGCCGTCGCCCGGGCCCCAAGGCGGTGACGGGCCCGAGCAGGTCGGCGATGCGCAGGGTCCGCCCCGCGGGCCGCCCCGTTTCCCCGGTCACATCCACCGCCGCATCGTGAGTGCGTACGCGTCGCCCTCGCCTTCCACCGCCTCGACCTCGATGTGCTCGCCGGCGCGGGGCGGCTGGTGGAACAGCTCGCGCGACAGGGGGTTGACCAGGGCCGACTCCACGGCGGTGACCACGCCTCGGCCGCCGTGGTCGAGCCGCCCCGCGGCCTCCACGCGCAGGACCTCCCACGCCTCGTCGGAGATGGTCAGTTCGGCGTCGTGCACCTCGCGGACCCGGCCGGCGACGGAGTCCAGTGACTTGTTGAGGATGAGCGGCACGGACACGGGCTGGATGAAGTCCATCGGGACGAAGCTGTCACCGAAGCGGTTGCGGAGCTCGGGCCGGCCGATGTGCTCGTTGAAGAAGGTGTCGAAGGCCGAGCGGAGCGCCTCCCGCACCACCTCCGGCTTGTCGTGTCGGGTCAGCCGGGGCTGCTGTCGCGCCCGTTCGCGCGCCGCACGCTCCCGGGCGTCCTCGCCGCCCCCGCCACTCCCGCCGTCACCGCCTGCCCCGTCGTCCGGGCCGCCCGCGCCTCCCTCGCCTTCGCCGGCCGGTTCGGCGTCCTCGGCCCCGCGCCGGGCGGCCGACCGCCTGACCTGCGCCGAGATGCCCAGGTTGGAGGTGAAGATCAGTACGCATTCGGTGAAGTGGACCGTGGCACCCTGCCCGTCGGTGAGCCGGCCGTCCTCCAGGATCTGCAGGAACAGGTCGAAGAGTCGTGGGTGCGCCTTGTCGATCTCGTCGAAGAGCAGGACGCTCATCGGGTGCGCCCGTACGGCGTTGGTCAGTTCGCCTCCCGCACTGTGCCCGACGAAGCCGGGCGGAGCCCCGATGAGCCGGTCGCGGGCGTGCTCCTCGGCGAACTCGCTCATGTCGAAGCGGATCGGGCGGGCGTCGTCGCCCAGGATCATCTTCGCGACGCCCTTGGCCAGTTCGGTCTTCCCGACCCCGGTCGGCCCGGAGAGGAAGAGGGTGCCGCGCGGCCGGCTCGGCGAGCTGGCGGACTGCGCACCCGTGAGGCCGGCCGCCGAGCGCATGAAGATCTCGACCGTGCGGCGGACGGCGTGCGGCTGGCCGATGACGTGGGCGTTGAGATACGCCTCGCCGTGGAGGATGTTCTCTCGGACGGCCCGGGTGGCCCACGGGTTGTCGAGCACACCGACACGGTAGAGCCGGGCGGCCTCGTCGAGGCGCCCCAGCGGCAGCTGCCGGTCGGCCGCCATGCGTCCCACCGCGAGGATCTCGCCGACCCCGAGGCCGTACGAGGACTTGGCGAGGGCCTCGGCCGATCGGCCGCGCGCCTCCTCCGGCACCTGCTCCCCGCTCTCCCGGGCCTGGTGTCGGGCGAGCGTGTCCACCACGTACCGGCCGGCCGCGTGGCGCTGGTCGTGCGGCGGCTCGGGCACGGAGATCACCCGCAACGCCCGGCTTCCGATGGCGAATTCGAGCGGCAGGTCCTCCTGCTTCTCCACGATCCAGAAGATCGTGTTGTACGGCGTGATGCCACCGCCGGTGCCGGCGACGGGGCGCGCCGTGTGCCCCAACTCCTCCACCGTGGCGAGGAGTCGCGCGGCCTGGCCCGCGACGGGTCCCCGCGAGGAGCCCAGCCGGTCGGTGTAGGGCACGATCAGGCCGATGGCGGGGCCGCGGTGCCGGACGGCGCCGATGATGATCTCGCGCAGCCGGGCCGTACCGGCCTCGACGTCGTCCTCCTCGTCCGGGTCGCTCCCGTCCCCCTCCTGTTCGGCGCGGGCGTCCTCCTCCGCCATGCGGCGCAGCGCGGGCGGGAAGGCGAACAGCTCGGGGGTCAGCCGCCAGGCGACCACCCGGTCGATCACGTTGTCCTGCCGGGCCAGGGCGCCGTAGCCCCGCGCGCGGCAGACGGACTCGATGACCTCCTCCAGGCTGTACGGCGTGAGCGGCCGGTCCGGCTCCGGCGCGGCGACGCCCCGCTCGCCGTCCTCGGGCAGGAGGAACCGGTCGCGGACGTTGCCGGTGAGCAGGACCTGCGGGTAGACGGCGAGCGCCATGTCCAGCTCACGGATCCACGCCGGGGCGAGGGGCGCGGCGGGCTGCCGGGGCGGCGCGGCGGCCTTGCGGAGCGGGTCCGCGCCGTCCGGCGCCGCGCCGTCGGTCGTCACGCTGTCGTCAACGGCCACGCTGCCGCTCCTGGTTTCGGGTGGACCACGTGGAGGTGGAGGACTTCCTGGGCTTGACCTTGGCCTTGGGCTTGGGCGCGGAGCGGTCCTGGTGCCGCCCCTTCCCGGGTGCGTCGTCGGCCCGGTCCGGCCAGGGCGCGTCCGGCGCCTCGGCGGTGGGCCGGACGCCGGGCGGCAGAACGGCGGTGCGGTCCAGTGCGACGCCCTTGCCGCGGATCGCGTCCTCCAGTTTCGGTAACTGTTCGTCGCAGAACCAGCGCTGGATCCTGGCGTCGGCTTCCGCGTCGGTCTCGGCTCCGGCCTCCGCATCGGTCTCCACCCAGGCCTCCGCGCCACCGTCCGATCCGGCCGCCGGGGCTCGCACCAGAGCGGTGGTCAGGCCGGTCCGGTCGGCGGCGAGCGTGATGCGCAGCCCGTACCCCTCGGGCATGCCGGTCCCGTCGGGCATGCCGACCCCCTCCTGCCCGGGGTCGGAACCGTCCTCCGTCGGGTCTCCCTCGGTCGTGCCCGAGGGGCCGAAGGGCACGACGACGCTGCCGTCCTCGGCGAGGAGATCGGCGAAGTCGTCGCCCACGGCGTAGTCCCGTTCGCGGAGCACTTCCATGAGGGTGTCGGCGACGGTGGTGCGGTTCCGGGCGGCGGTCTCGCGTGTCACGGCACGCGCCACGTCGTCCGCGAGGTCGGAGGGTTCGGGTGCGTCGGTCACGAGCGGCGTGAGGCGGCGCCGGTCCTCGGGCGAGGCGTCCTCAAGGTGTTCGAGCAGGGTGGCCCGCAGCTCGGCGGCGCGTGCGGCCTTCCGTCGCCGCACGGCCGAGCGGTGGACGAGGACGCCCAGGTCCGTCAGGAGGGTGCGCGCCGTCTCGGCGGTCCCGGCCTGTCGCAGGGCCTCCATTCGACGCGCGAAGACCGGCAGGTCGGCGGGGTCACAGGCGGAGCCGTCCCGTTCGAGGAGCGCCTCGGCCTCCGCGAGCGCCGCCTCCCGCACCGCCGAAGCCCTGCGCGCCTTGTCGGCGGCGATGTCAGCGGCCGACGGCCCGGTGGGCCGGGTCGGCGCGGGACCGGCGTGCTCGGCCTCCTCGGGCGGTGCGGACCAGACGCGGGCGGCGGCCCGGCTCAGCTCGGTCTCGGCCCGGTCGTTGTTCCGCCGGGCGGACTCCAGGGCCCTGGCCAGTTCGGCCGAGCCCCCCTGGGAGTTCGCGGTCACGACGGGCACGTCGACGCGGGCGGTCCGGTGGACGCGGCGCAGGGCCTTCGCCTGGGCGTGGAGATCGCGTGACCGGGCGGTCTCGCGGGCGAGTTGGGCACGCAGTTCGCGGCGCCGCTCGGCCTCCACGTCCACGTACGTCCATCGATATGCGGCGGAGTTGCTCATGGACCCTCCCCCGGGGACCGCGTGTGAATTCGGACGCCCATGATGCCGCACGGGACGCGCGGGCGGAGCCGGTCATCGGATCTCCGGTGATCACAACCCCGGTCACCCCGGGGGCTGTTACGGTGACGACGACGGTGAGTACGGTCAGGACGATGGCGTCGGGAGTCCGGAGGGGGTGGCGGCGGTGGCCTTCGACTCGCAGGGCGGCTCGGCGTTCCTCGCGGTGGCCGTCGAGGCCATCCAGCGGTACTGGGCAGAGCTGTACGCGCTGCTCGACCCGGCCGCTCGGGAGGAACTGGCCGAGATCCTGGAGGACGCGGAGAACGATCCCGTGGCCGCGGCCCGCGATCTCCGCGAACTGATCAAGCCGTTCACGCCGCCGGACCATCCGGCCCGGGTCGCCCTCACACCGACCGGCGTCCGCTTCCGCCCGACGGCGGACGGACCACCCCCGGACGCCACGCTGCTCCCGATGCTGCGTGCGCTGCGCGCCGACGCACTGTCCGGCGAGACGCCCGCTGCGGTGGCCGCGCACCCGGACGCACCGGCACCGGACACGTCCCCGACCGCGTTCCCGTCCGCGCCCCCGGCCACGTCACGTGATGACAGCCCGTACCGCCCGGATGCCGACGACGCGTGGCTGCTCGCCTCGCCCGCCGTTCCCTCGACGGAACTCGGGCTCACGCCGGATCAGGCGCGGGACCTCATCGCGCTGACCTACCAGGACGACGTGGAGCGGGTGCCGTCCTTCCAGCTCGACAGGGAGTCGGGGGCGCCGTACCCGGTGGTGACCGAGATCAATCGACTCCTGTCCGCCGATGTCGACCCCTGGGGCGCCGCCGACTGGTGGCTGGGGTCCAACGTGTGGCTCGACGCCGCGCCCGCGACGCTGCTCGGGACCGGGGCGGACGGTGCCCTGCTGGCCGCGGCGCAGGCCGAGACCCCGGATTGGTGAGCACGTGCCCGACCAGATGATCCCCCGGTCCACCGTCCGCTTGTCGCCGCTGCGGTACGTCCTGCCGGCCGGCACCGAACTGTGGCGCGTCCACAACGCCCAGTGGGGCGCCACGCAGTTCAAGGCGGTTCCGGCGGATCTCCACTGGGGCGGCGGCCGTTTCTGCGACATCCCGGACGGGCTGAGAAGCGACAAGGTGCCCTACCTGTACGCGGCGAGGTCGCCGCTGACGGCACTGTGCGAAACCCTCGCACGGGACCTGGAGATGCCGGACAACGGACGGCGACGCATCACCCAGCGCAAGATCCGGGGCACCCTCCTGTCGAAGGTGATCGTGGCGGCGGACCTGCCGCTGATCGACCTCACACGGGCGGAGGGCCTCACCGCCGTGCACCAGGACCACTGGCTGGTCACGTCCTCGGCCCGGCACTACGCGCGCACACGCCGCTGGGGCTCGTGGATTCGGAGCCAGGCATCCTGGGCGACAGGCTTCCGCTGGCCGTCCCGCCAGGACTTCGGCCCGCATACGGCCGACGCGTACGTCCTGTACGAGGACGAGGACGGGCCCGACCTGCTCAAGCCCTCCGCGGAGGACTCGCTGGAACTCAACAGCCCGGAGGGCCGCGACTACGTCAACTCGCGGCTCGAGCCGTTGAAGATCCGGGTCGAAACGCCCCGGAAGCGCACCTGACGCTCGAGCTTCCGAGCGTCAGGCGTACCGGCACACCACCGGCCGTGAGGTAAGACCACCCACGTGATCCGAAAGAGACGGCCTAAGGGCTGTCCCGCAAGTGATCTCAGACGTGCTCCTCATCAGCCGTCGGCATAGTTCCACTATCCGGTCAGGGCGAGGTTGTAGAGGCTGGCGATACCAAACATGGCGTGGTGGACGCCGTCGCCTTTCAGGCGGCAGTCGCGGAGGATCTTCCAGGTCTTCATGCGGGCGAAGGTGTGCTCAACTCGGGCGCGGACCTTGCGGTGGGAGGTGTTGTGGGCTTCCTTCCAGGCCCGTAGCTCGGTCTGGCCAGGTTCTCGGCGGTGCGGGATGATCAGACCAGTGCCGCGGTAGCCACCGTCGGCGATCACGGTGGTGTTGCCCACCGAGCTCTTGGCTCCGGACAATTCCCATGCCTTGCAGTCATTGCGGTTGCCCGGCACAGGCCGGCCGACGGAGACGACAAGGCGTGAGACGGCATCGATGACGACCTGGTGGTTGGTCGAGTAACGGTAGTTCTTGGACTGCTCCGCCACGCTGTGGTCCCGCGTCGGCACCAGGGTGCCGTCCACGATCAGCACCGTGTCACTGCGGAAGCGGCTCTGCGGCCGCAGCGCGAGCAAGGGGCCGAGCTGGCTCACGATCCGGCCCGCGGCAGACTTCGAGATCCCGAACAAGGGGGCCAGCTGCCGCAAGGTCAGGTTTGTCCGCCAGTACGCGGACACCAGCAACACCCGGTCTTCCAGCCGAAGACTCCACGGACGGCCCCTGCAAACCACGGGCAATCCTTCCTCCCGCACGGGTCCGGACCTGCGGGCCCTGGATCTGCCGGCCCAGCTCAGTAGAGCCAGCGGTCCAGGAACCCTGGCCAGAGAAACCCCTCGTAGCCGTTGAAGGCTGCCGGGTCGATCTCCTTCAGCTCCTCGGCAAGCCGGTTCAGCTCGGCGAAGGCCCGCTCTTCCTCCCCTTCAGAGGGGTACTCCTCGGGGCCGTCCGGCTCGCTGAGAAGCTCTGAGGCGGTTACGCAGCTGCCGTATTGGTGCAGGACGTTGAGCCACACGCCGACACCCGAGTTGGCGAACCATGCCTCCCCATCCGGCATGACGAAGTAGACCGTTCCAGTCTCCGGCTCGACGCCGAACGATGACCGCTCGGCCTGATCATCGGGGTCCGCCTGCTCGGTGAGACGGTAGAGCGGGCCCCGGGACGTGAGCAGGACCGGATCAGCCTCGCTCTGCATCACGACTCGTTCGATGAGGCGCGGAGCTACCGGGACGCCCACCTCGACGAGCTGTGCCTTCATGAAGCCCGGGATCTACCAGCCCGCCACAACGTCCCGTCCGGCTCGCGTGACATGCCCCAGACCGGCCCACTCGGTCAGCTGGTCGTAGGTCGCCATCGAACGATCCTCTTCCGTCGGCCGTGGTCCTGACCCTATCGAGCCGGTCTCAGGTCACGACACGGCAGCACTTGCGGGACAGCCCTGAGGGCGTTTCCCTTCGGATCACCTCGCCAATCAAATGGAGATGGCGGGGAGGTGGAGTCCGGCAAGGAGACGCCGCAGGAGTGAGCGTCCGGATGGCCCTCGCGCGGTGCCGCTTCTGGTCGGTCCAGGTTGGCTCCGCTCCAGATGACCGTGAGCACATTGCGGGACAGGGTGGAGGGTTCGCGGCCCGTTCCGCAGGCAAGCTCCGGCCTCTACCTCGCGTTCTCCCTTAGGCTGCGTGATCCACATCGCTCGGGGGATCATGAGCTTCATACGCGAACGAAGACGGTCAGTCTTCCTGATGCTGACGCTGGCGTTCCTTCTCGGCACCACAGCGCTGGCCGGTGCAGCGACGGGAGGCCAGGGTGGCCTGATGCTGTTGATCTGGCCTCGTGAGCAGGCGCTCCTACTGGTCGGCGTGATTCTGATCCTCCTGGCCGCAGCAGCCCTGCGTGGTCTGGTGAAGTCCCCACTGCGAGCGACACTGGCGACCCTCCTGCTGCTCCTGGGCGTCCCGTTGACCTGGATCGCCGGAACCTTCGGCCTGCTCGACCCTGACGACCGGGAGGTGAAGACACAGGTGGCGCCGGGCCACAGCGACCGCAGGCTGGTACTGGTGCAGTACAACGACTTCGACCCTGCGCGCTGCCTCTACGTCCACCAGGACGGCCTGCTCGGGGAACGCCGTTGGAAGGTCGGCTGCTTCATGGGCGAGGAGGACGGACTCCGGGACGCGATGTGGACGTCGTCCGACCGGGTCCGTATGACCTTGGGCAGCATGTCACAGGAGAGCTACGAGGTGACCATCTTTCCGAGCGGTCAGCCCGAGAGGGTGCTGCTTTACGGCAGCCATATCTGTCCGGGCGACTTGCGCGGGGAATGTAAGAGTTTCTGAGTCGGCTGGAAGGTGTCGGCCCCAGCGGCACGGCGCTGGGCACCTCCCTGCGCTGGGCACACCCAGTTTCACTGGATTGGTGACCCACCAGGGCGTTGGTCGATGTGTGTCGTTGACTGACGTCCAGTGGGCGAGGATCGAGCCGTTGCTTCCGGACCGGACACCTCGGCGGGGTGGGCGGTGGCGTGATCACCGGCAGGTGATCGACGCGATCGCGTTCAAGTACCGCACCGGGACACCGTGGATGGACCTGCCCGAGCACTTCGGGTCGTGGAAAGGCGCCGACCTTCGACCGCGAGGCCTACAAGCAGCGCAACACCGTCGAGCGATGCATCAACAAGCTCAAGCAGTGGCGTGGCCTGGCCACCCGCTACGACGAGACCGCCACCACCTACCTCGCCGCCCTCCACATCGCAGGCATTTTCATCTGGTCGATGCGGTGAGCAGAACGGCTGGTCAGACTGAATCTAGCGCCCTACCAGTGATGCCAGACTTCTGCGGGAGCGACGTCCCAGGACGTGTACGCAATCTCCCCGGGATTACAGAAGAGCGCCCAGGTCACCACGGCATCGCCGGCACGCTGTGCCCCCAGGTCGATCTCGAATCCGTCGACGATCAGTTCCCCTCCTCCGGTGGACCGGAGCCCCACGTCGTGCCGGTCGGCGTAGGACTCCATCTCCCCCAAGAGCTCCGATGGAATCCGGCCGATCAGACGAATTCCCTCGTGGGTGACCTGCGGGCCGAACCGACCATCCACCAGCACGCACGTCAACCCCACCTCTTCAACGAAGTAACACTTCACCGCTGGTCGACTTCTCCAAGCCTGCGGCTGTGGCTTGGAAAACTCGACCCGCCACTGCGTACGGCCCGTCGATTGCCAACCCCCCATGTTGTGCTGCTCTGCAGTGAAGCCCTGCCCCACCATGGCGGCGACGGCGTCCTCCCGACTCATTCCAAAATCCAGGGGGCCAATGACCTGGGAAGGGACGTACCGCCACTGATCCCGCTCGGAGTCCCCGAGGACCACCCAATAATCCGTGCTCACGTCTCAATGATCGTCCACGCGGCTCTACTCAGCGCGATCCGATCAGAAGATCCGAAGGAAACGCCCTAGCCCTCTCCGACGGCCTCGCCCTGCCTCACGCCCTCGCCGTCGTCCTCGGCCTCGTCTGCATCATCCTCGGTCTCATCTTCGTCGTCGTCGATGGCAAGGTCTTGCCGCATCGCGCCCCGCATGACGGTCAACAGGGCCCAGCCGCCGTCGACGAACTCGCCGAAGGAGGCGAGTTCGCTCTGCGCGGCGGGGTCGCCGCCCGCCGCTATGAGCCGCTTGAGCGTCCCGTAACCGCTGTTGAGCCATCGGTTCGCTCGGCCGACTTCGGTCAGCACCGCGTCGGGGACGATCATCTGCGCCTCGGCGTAGGCGGCCCTGAAGGTGATGCGCCGCTCCTCCAGCTCTTGGAGGCAGGACTGGACGTCACCTTGTCCGCGCAGCGCGTACGAGAGGTTCACCTGGGCCGTCAGGTAGTGCCGGGCGGCGGTGTTGAGCGTGATGTAGCAGCCGCGCCGTAACTCGATCCGCTCCCGCACTCGCTGCTCTGCCTGCTCGGCGACCCGCACGGCGTCGGCATGCAGCCGCTCCACCCGCTGCTGCTCCGTGGCCGCCCTGAGCTCCAGCCGCTTCGACCGGTCGGCGCGCGACTGGGTGAGCAGCGCGGCCCCGAGAGTGCCCACGACGCCCACGACGGCGACGACGAGTGCGATCCACTGCTCCCCCATGGGTTCCCCCTTCGAGTCCTCCGGCCCGGCAGTATGCCGGGGGGACGTCGTTCCTCCCCCGCTTCCGCTTGACGCGAGCGCGGACGGCGAGGACGGTCAGACGGTCGCGGGGGAACCTTCCCCATAGCAACGCGCCTTAACGGTATGACCGGACGGGGCGGAGAGCTGTTCCGGCTCCGCCCCGTCCGATTTCTTCTCTGCACATGTCTTGAGTGAGGTTCGGAATGTGGATCGATCGACTGGTGGAAGTCACTCATGGGGAGCCCCGCCATGCGGACATGCCGTGGGGTGAGACCGAGGAGCGTCTCGGCCTGACCCTGCCCGAGGATTACAAGCGCCTCGCCGCCACCTTCGGGACGGGTCTCTTCTCGGAGTTCCTCCAGATCCTTTCCGTCGCACCCGGAGGGGCCTTCGACCTCTCCACCACCTGGCAGAGCCTCGACGCCGACGCTCCGGCCGAGGGGGAGGATCCGCTGTACGCGCCGTACCGGATCTACCGGCCCGGCCAGGTGGGGCTCATCCCCTGGGGGTTCAGTCAGGCCGAAGGCGAGTACTACTGGCTGGCGGATGGCGGGGAGCCGGACAAGTGGCCCATCGTGACGCGCGGGCGCGGGTACCGGGAGTGGCGTCAGGTCGACATGTCCACATCCGAGTTCATCTACCGCGTGGTGGCCGATCCGCAGTTCGAGCCCTTCTCGATCGCGGCCCTGGTACCGGAGCCCTTCTTCACGCCTGTTCCGGAGAGCACCTTCCGAGCTTGACGTCGGTTCGTCGGATGTCCATTTCCTGGGCGACAGCGCACAGCGGTCGATCGCATCGCATTGCTGCGCGAGCACACGCCGGGGTCGCGCTCCCACGGAATGTGATGCACCCATCGGCGCTCGGCGCCATCCCCGCAGGGATGCGTCGAGGCACCCTCCGGCGGGTATACCCAGGGAGAAGACCACGACGGTACCGGCGCCCCCCATGGGCGCCGGGCCACCCCGTCGAAGGATTCCCATGTCACCCCTCTCCCGCGACACATCGGATCCCGTCCATACGCCCTCCCGCGCGGACGTCCGCACAGCGGTCCTGGACATCCCCGAGGACACGCTCGGAGTCGGCACCGACGAGGCACGGACCCTGTCCGTCTCGCTGTTCCGGCGGCTGAACGAACTCACCGAGGGCACCGCCGAGTACTCGTACGTGCGCAACACGCTCGTCGAGCTCAACCTCAGCCTGGTGAAGTACGCCGCCCGCCGGTTCCGCCACCGCAGCGAGCCGATGGAGGACATCGTCCAGGTGGGGACAATCGGCCTGATCAAGGCGATCAACCGGTACGACGTCGAGCGCGGGGTCGAGTTCGCGACCTTCGCGCTACCCACGATCACCGGCGAGATGAAGCGCTTCTTCCGGGACACCTCGTGGGCCGTGAAGGTGCCGCGGCGGCTCCAGGAGCTGCGGCTCGACATCGCCAAGGCACAGGACACCCTGGAGCAGCGGCTGGGCCGCGGGCCCACCGACCACGAGCTCGCGGAGCACCTGGGCGTCGACGACGACTCCGTGAGCGAGGGGCGCCGGGCCGCCAACGGGTACAGCGCCGGTTCCTTCGACCGGCCCGCCGGGGAGGAGCCGGAGGGGAACCCGTCGCCGCACACGCTGGGGGTCGAAGAGCCCGCGTACGAGCTGATCGAGAGCCTGGAGTCCCTCAAGCCGCTCCTGGCCGGCCTCGGTGAGCGCGACCGGCTGATCCTCTCGATGCGGTTCGGGGAGGACCTCACGCAGGCCGAGATCGGCGACCGGCTGGGCGTTTCCCAGATGCAGGTCTCCCGGCTGCTGTGCCGGATCATGACGGATCTGCGGACCGGGCTCCTGACGGACGAGCCGCCGCCCGATCACGACGGACAGGCCGCCGCCTGATCACGCTTGATTCCGCTTGATTCCGCTTGATCACGCTCGCGAATCCCGCCTGATCACGCTCCGGAGCCGGGCGCGCTCAAGGCTCCGCCAGGTCTGCGCCCGGAAGGTTCCGCGCCGCGGCCCTATCCGAGGTGAGCCGCCTCGGTGCCGCGACCTCCAGCCAGACGCACTTCCCGCCGTCCACCGGCTCCGCACCCCAGCGCCGCGCCAGCCGGTCCACGATGAGCAGTCCGTGACCGTGGTGGAGCAGTCCGTGACCGCCGGGCCGGGTGGGATCCGCGGGGCGTTGGAGGGTCGGGAGTGCGGGGCTCCGGTCGGTCACCTCGATGCGCAGACCGTCGCCGGTCAGCCGGAGCACCAGCGAGCGGAGACCCTCGCCGTGCAGGCGGGCGTTGGCCACCAGTTCGGACACCAGGAGCAGGACGTCCTCGGCGTCCGGATCGAGGCCGTCGTCCCCGGCTCCGGGGGGCGGCCACTCCCACTTGGCCAGTGCGTGCCGGGTGAAGTCCCGGCACCTGGCGACGACGTGCTCGTCCCCGGCGCCCGGCACATAGGCCTGGATCCGTTCCGGTGAGCGGCGCTCGCTCATCCTGCGCCTCCGCTGGTCGCTCCTGCACGGGGCGTGGCCACCCGGCCGACGCTTCAGCGGCCGAGGGCGCGCTGGAGTTCGGCCTTGTCCATCCGGGAACGGCCCTTGATGTTGCGCTGCCTGGCCTCGTTGTAGAGCTGCTCCTTCGTCGGGCCCTGGGCACCGCTGTGGGAGCGCAGCCCTCCACGCCTGGAGGAGGACATGTCGTCGAGGGAGGAGCGGCTCGCCGTCTTCGACTCGCCGGCGCGGGCGCGTTCCTTGTTGACGGTGCGTGCCGCGATCTCCTTGGCCCGCCCGGGGCTCTCGCCGCGCTCCTCTGCGCTCTCCTTGATGTGCTCGTACTGGCGTTCACGCTTGGGGCTGGAACCGCGAGGCATGGTGGCTCCTTGGTCTCGAGGTCCGTCCGCGGGGTGACCGGACATGCCGAGCGCCTACCCGGGCCGGGGGCGGGCATGCGGGCCGGTGGGGGCCCGAGCGGATAATGGCGGGACCCGTGGGCACCGACCGCTGTCCGCCGACCGAAGAGACGAAGGACCGATGACGCTCGAAGAAGGCCTGCGGGTGAAGCTGGCGAGGGACCTCAGGCTGGCCGGGGCACTGGTCGCGGCCGGGAACGACCCGATGCCGACGGATGCCGACACCGAAACCGACACCGATATCGAGACCGAGACCGGCAGCGACGCCGACACGGACGGCGCCATGGACGACGTCGTCGTGGGCGGGTCCCTGTCCCTGGCCTCGGGCACCGAGGGCACCGTCGAGCGGGTGCACGACCACCGTGACCGGGAGGTGCGGCAGAGCCACGGAGCCCGGGAGTACGTACGGCTCAAGTCCCTCCTGGACGACTTCGGTCACCAGATGCCCCCGGAGACCCTGAGGCAGCTCGAAGAGCAGATCGGCTCCCTGGAGCCCGAGTGGATCGCCCACCAGGGGCGGCAGCTCCGCGTGACGGTCCGTGTCCGTCTGGACAACGGATTCGTCCTCGACGACGTACACGAAGACCTCTTCACCGTCGGCGACGCGTAACCCGTCCCTCCCTGGGCCCGCACGCGCCGGCGAGCCCGCACGCGCCTGCGGGCCGTAGCGTGAGGACATGCCGTCGATCCCCGTGTCCTGGGACGCCGCGAACGCCCGGCGGATGGACCGGCAGGGGCTCCTCGCGCCTGCCGGCAGCGCCGCTTCCTCGCCCGCCGACATCGCCGGGCAGATGCTCGGCGCCCACGCGCAGGTGGCGTCGGCGGCGGAACTCTCGATCGCGCTGCGCCTGGACGGCGCGATCCGCGCGGACGTGCGCGACGCCCTGTTCCACGGGCAGCGGCCGGCCGGGGAGGAGCGCGAGGGGCCGCCGCCCGGCACGCTGGTGAAGACCTTCGGGCCGCGCGGCACCATCCATCTGCTGCCCGCCGGGGACCTTGCGTGGTGGACCGGGGCCCTGTCCGCCGTGCCCGCGCGTCCCAGCCCCTTCCTCCCCGAGGCCCGGTTGACGCCCGCCCGGACGGACGAGGTGATCGCCGCGATCGGCGACGCGCTGGCCGGCGCCGAACTGACCGTGGACGAGCTCACCGAGGCGATCGTCGCGCGCACCGGCTCGTGGGCCGCGGACCCGGTGATGCCCGCCTTCCAGACCATGTGGCCGCGCTGGCGCCAGGCCACCCACACCGCCGCCCAGCACGGGGTGCTGGCCTTCGGCCGCGACCGGGGTCGCAAGGTCACCTACACCAACCCCGGCTGCACCCCGGCCTCCCCCACCCCGTCGCTGCACCGCCTCGTGGACCGGTACCTGCGCGCCTACGGGCCCGCGACCGCCCAGGATCTCGCCTCCTGGCTCGCGGCGCCGGCCGGCTGGGCCACCGAGCTCTTCGCCTCCCTCGCCGACGAGGAGCGCATCGAGGAGGTGGCCTTCGGGTCCGGCCGTGCCTGGCTGGCCGCCGGAGACACCGCCTTCCCCGACGAGCCCGCGCACGGCGTGCGACTGCTGCCCTACTTCGACGCGTACGTGGTCGCCTCCCGCCCCCGCGACCTGCTCTTCCCCGGCGCCGCGGCCGCCCGCGCGCTGGCCGGCGGCCAGGCCGGCAACTATCCGGTGCTGCTGGTCGACGGCACGGTCGCCGGGGTCTGGCACCAGCGCCGCTCGGGCCGCCGCATCGCGCTCACCGTGGAGCCGGTGGGGAAGCTCGGCGCCGCCCACCGGCGTGCGCTGCGCGAACAGGTGGAGCGCACGGGCGCGATGCTCGAGGCAACGGCGGAACTCACCCTGGGCACGATCACCGTCGGCCCCCACGCCTGACCGCTCGCGCAGAGAAATCCGGGCGTCGACCGGCCGGAATTCCCATTCCTCCGGGCATTCCTGCACGGCCGCCCGGGATCGCGACGATCGGAAACTCCCCGTGCTTGTCGCACGAGATGCCCCGCGTGTTCTCGCCGTGGTGCGGTGCGCGGTGCGCGACCATACGGGCGCAGGCCTCAGCGCTCGATTCGATATCGCACAGATCATCGAGATCGAGCACGCGGGCAACCGCAGGCGGAAACACCGAGACAGGAAGAAGGCTGACGTGTCCGGCAGCGAAAGCGAGAATCCAGCAATCCCCGCCCCGACGCCCACACCGACGCGGCCCAGGACGAACCGCGACTGGTGGCCGAATCAACTGGACCTACAGGTTCTCCACCCGAACTCGCCCCAGGCCGATCCGATGGGCGAGGACTTCGACTACGCCGAAGAGTTCGCGACCCTGGACGTCGAGGCGCTGAAGCGGGACGTCTTCGAGGTGATGACGACCTCGCAGGACTGGTGGCCCGCCGACTACGGCCACTACGGCCCGCTGTTCATCCGGATGAGCTGGCACTCCGCCGGCACCTACCGGATCGCCGACGGCCGGGGCGGCGGCGGCTCCGGCGCCCAGCGTTTCGCCCCGCTCAACAGCTGGCCGGACAACGCGAGCCTGGACAAGGCCCGCCGTCTGCTCTGGCCGGTCAAGCAGAAGTACGGCCGGAAGATCTCCTGGGCCGACCTTCTGGTCTTCGCCGGAAACTGCGCCATGGAATCGATGGGCTTCAAGACGTTCGGATTCGGTTTCGGACGGGAGGACATCTGGGAGCCCGACGAAATCTTTTGGGGACCCGAGGACACCTGGCTCGGAGACGAGCGCTACAGCGGCGAGAGGGAACTCACCGGCCCCTTCGGCGCCGTGCAGATGGGCCTGATCTACGTCAATCCTGAAGGCCCCAACGGCAATCCGGACCCGCTCGCCGCCGCCACGGACATTCGCGAGACGTTCGCCCGTATGGCGATGAACGACGAGGAGACGGTGGCGCTCATCGTCGGCGGCCACACCTTCGGCAAATGCCACGGCGCCGTCGACCCCGAGTACATCGGTCCGGAGCCCGAGGCCTGCCCCGTCGAGGCCCAGGGCCTGGGCTGGCGGAACTCGTACGGCACCGGCGTCGGCGACGACGCGATGACCAGCGGGCTCGAAGGCGCCTGGACCACCGAGCCGACCAAGTGGGACAACGGCTACCTGGACAACCTCTTCCGGTACGACTGGGAGCTGACGACGAGCCCGGCCGGTGCGCAGCAGTGGACCCCGACGGACCCCTCGGCGCAGGGCACGGTGCCCGATGCGCACGATCCGTCCAAGCGGCACGCTCCGATGATGCTCACGACGGACCTCTCCCTGAAGCTGGACCCGGTCTACGCGCCGATCGCGAAGAGCTTCCACGAGAACCCGGCCAAGCTCGCGGATGCCTTCGCGAAGGCCTGGTACAAGCTCCTGCACCGCGACATGGGCCCTCTCTCGCGCTACCTCGGACCGTGGATCCCCGCGCCGCAGCTGTGGCAGGACCCCGTGCCCGCGGTCGATCACCCGCTCATCGGCGACGCCGAGATCGCCGACCTCAAGGCCCGCATCCTCGGCGAGGGCCTGTCCGTCTCCCGGCTGGTCGCCACCGCCTGGGCGGCGGCGGCGAGCTTCCGCGGCACGGACAAGCGGGGCGGGGCCAACGGGGCCCGGATCCGGCTCGCGCCGCAGAAGGACTGGGAGGTCAACGCCTCGCCCGAGCTGGCCGGGGTGGTGGAGACCCTCGATCGGATCCGGCAGGACTTCAACGCCGCGCAGACCGGCGGCAAGAAGGTCTCGCTCGCCGACCTGATCGTGCTGGGCGGCTGCGCGGGCGTCGAGCAGGCGGCGAGGAACGCCGGGCACACCGTCACGGTCCCGTTCGCGCCGGGCCGCACGGACGCCTCGCAGGAGGAGACCGACGTGGAGTCGTTCTCCGTGCTCGAACCCCGGGCGGACGGGTTCCGCAACTACCTGCGGCCCGGAGAGAAGCTGTCGCCGGAGACCCTTCTCCTGGACCGCGCGAGCATGCTGAACCTCTCCGCACCCGAGATGACGGTGCTGACCGGCGGCATGCGCGTCCTGGACACCGGCTTCCGGGGAAACCGACACGGCGTGTTCACCGAGCGCCCGGAGTCCCTGACCAACGACTTCTTCCTCAACCTGCTCGACATGGGCACGGAGTGGAAGGCGTCGGCCACGGAGGAGAACGTCTACGAAGGCCGTGCCCGTGCAGGGGGTGAGCTCAAGTGGACCGCCACCGCGGTGGACCTCGTCTTCGGCTCGAACTCCCAGCTTCGCGCCCTCTCCGAGGTGTACGCCTCCGCGGACGCGGGAGAGAAGTTCGTCGGTGATTTCGTGGCGGCCTGGGACAAGGTGATGAACCTGGACCGGTTCGACCTCGCCTGACCCGGACGCCCCGGCCGGCCCTCCCCGGGCCGGCCGGACTGGCCACGGCGGCTGCGTACCGCCACGGCTGATGCCTAGCGCTACGGCGGATGCCTACCGCTACGGCGGATGCGTACCGCTCCAGCAGATACGCACCGCTACATACGGCGCCGGATTCCGGTCTGGCGAAACCGGAAGTTCAAATCATATAATGTCGGACATGGAGCCGACCGAACCGCGCACCAGCTGGACGTTCGTCACCCACCACGCCCGGATCCTCGTGATGATCCTGCGCGATCCGGAGACGCGGCTGCGCGATATGGCCGAGGCCTGTGGGCTGACCGAACGCGCGGCCCAGGCCATCGTCACCGACCTGGAGAACGCGGGCTACCTCACGCGGACCCGTCACGGCCGCCGCAATCACTACCGGATCACGCCCGGCACCCACTTCCGCCACCCCGCCGAAGGACCCCACGAGATCGCGGACCTCTTGAACCTCCTGGCCGGACTCGACACCCCACCGGACGAAGAGACCCCCTCGACCTCGACCGCCCCCTCCACCTCGACCGCCCCATCCGCCACGGCCGAGACGCGGCCGGGACCCAAGGGCACGCACGCATGAGCTGACCTCGAAGGGAGAGAGGCCATGCCCGACCGCTTCCAGCCCGCCCCCGCCTCGGACAGCGCCGCCACCGTGCGCCCGGCCTCGGTCGCCGTGGCCGTCGAGCGCGGCCCTCACCGCGTGCTGGCGGGCGTGCGGGGAGAGATCGACATCGACTGCGCGAGCGACCTGCGCGAGACCCTCCTCGCGGCCTTGGAGGTCAGCCGCCGCGGCCTCGACGTCGACCTGTCCGGAGTGACCTTCTGCGACGCCTCGGGACTCGGCGTCCTGCTGGACGTGAACGGGACGGCCGCCGAGGCCGGCAAGGATCTCGTACTGGTCGCCCCCGGCCCCCGCGTCACCCGCCTGTTCGAGCTCACCGGTACGCAGCACGTGTTCACGGTCCGCGCCAGGACGAACTCCCACGAGTCCCCTCGTGACGCGCTCACCGACCTCACGAGGGGCGACTGAAGCGGATCCCCTCAGTACGCGTTACGCCGCCGCATACCCATCGGCCGTCCGTCCGGGTCGACCAGGAGATGGTGCAGCGGAGTGGCGAGCAGCCGCTTCGCTGTGGGCAGTTCCGGCGGAACGTACCGGCGCAGACGACCCGGCGGCCGCGGACCGCGACAACCGCCCGCGTGCCAGTCGTCCAGCCCGGCGGCGGCCGTGTCGAAGGCCGCGAAGGCGGCCACCGGGTCGCACAGCGCGTCCGTGACCGACCGCCCCGGAGCGTCCTGGGCGTCCAGGTGCTCACGCATGAGTTCCAGGCGCAGTTCGCGGGCGAAGACGCGCGCCCCGTCGCCGAGACCGCCCGGGTCGGAGGGGGCCCGCGGGTCCGCGCTCCGGTCGAGCACGACGCAGCTGAGTTCCGAATCGTGCGTCCAGGAACGCAGGTTGACGTTGTCGGAGCCGACGGAGGCCCACACGTCGTCGATCACGCACGCCTTCGCGTGTACGTAGACGGGGGTTCCGGCAGGATTCTCCAGGCCGTAGACGGCGACGCGGTCGCCGGCGGCGCGGCGCAGTGCGTCGAGGGCCGTGATCCGCCCGATGAGGTTCATCGGCAGGGTGAGCCGGCCGTCCTGCTCGGGGACGGAGGGGATGACGGCGATCAGCCGCAGCTCCCGGTGCGCGCTCAGCGCCCGGGCGAACCGGTCCACCACGCGGGGCGACCACAGGTACTGGTCCTCCAGATAGATCAGCGCCCGGGCCCGCCGCAGCGCTTTGGTGTAACCCCGCGCGATGCTGAACTCGCCGTCGGGCGCGAACGGGTAACCGTGCAGCAGCCGGTTCGGGTAGGTCCGCAGCACCTGCACCGCCTGGGTGCCGCACGGTGCCGGATCGGCCGTCTGCGGCGGCAGCCGGCCCGCGCTGACGTCCTCGCGGCGCGCTAGCTCCCGCAGGCGGACCAGGGGGCTGCGGCTGAGCGGTGCCGGGTCCTGCCAGCGCTCGCGGAAGACGGTCTCGACGTCGCCGACGGCCGGTCCGCGGAGGGCGAGCTGGACGTCGTGCCACGGCGGGTGCGGCCCGTAGACGGTGGCCATGGGCAGTGACTGGCGGTCGCCACCGTGGCCGGCGTCGTCGTTGCGGTTGTGGCAGAGGTCGATCCCGCCGACGTACGCGACGTCCAGCTCGGGGCGGCCGGGGTGCCGCAGCACCACCAGCTTTTGGTGGTGCGAGCCTCCGGGGCGTACGCGCAGGTCGAGCAGGCACTCGCCGCCGGCGTCCTCGATCTCCTCGCCGAGGCGAATGTTCTCCCGCTGGCTGAAGTGGAGGCCGTCCAGGTGCGAGCGCCACAGCAGCCCCTTGACGACGACCCCGCGCTCCGCCGCCCGGGCGAGGACGGTCCCGATCTCACTGCCCGGCCCGTCGAGCCGCTCGTCGCGGTCGCCGCGCCAGTCGGTGAACAGGAGCAGGTCTCCCGTACGCAGCGCACGGATGCCCGCCAGCAGCTCAGCGAAGTACGTGGCGCCGTGCACGAGGGCCCGTGCGTGGTTCCCCTCGGTCCAAGGCGACCCGTCGGGGTGCCGCGCGTCCAGGCGGGTCGCGGTGTTGCCCCGCTCCCCTGTCGTCAGGAGCCAGTCTGTGTGCGTCACGGCATCGCCTTCCGATCGGCGTCTACCCACTGCGCAGCCCCTCACTCGGGAACTCCGGAACTCGGGCACTCGGGCACTCGGGCACTCGGGCACTCGGGCACTCGGGCACTCGGGCACTCGGGCACTCGGGCACTCGGGCACTCGGGCACTCGGGCCATGGTCCTGTTTGACCTGTTTGGCACCGCCGGAACGGGTTAGACGCAGCGGAGGACCGATTCCCGGCGAAAGGAGCGAACCGTGTCCGGCGAAGAGAAGATGCGCGCCAAGAAGGAACAGACCGTGGGCAAGGCCAAGGAAGCGACCGGCCGCGCCGTCGGCAACGACCGTCTCACCGCGAAGGGACGCGCGGAGCAGGCCAAGGGCAACGCCCGCGAGGCCAAGGAGAAGATCAAGGACACGTTCGAGAAGTAGCGGGGCCCACACCCGACCGTGTCGCTCACCCCGCTCCGGGCAGGGGCCCGGCGCGGGGTGCGGCAGGTGGGGGAGGTCGCCCTGATCCCCCGGCGTGGTTCCCCGGCACGATTCCGTGATTCCCCGGCAAGGAGGCGAGTGGTGTGGCAGGTGACGAAAAGGACCAGGACGTCGTGGCGGTGATCCTCAAGGACCACCGCACCATGGAGGACCTGTTCCGCCGGATGCGGAGCGTCGAGGCCGACCGCGCGAAGGCGTTGGAGGAGTTCTCGGCCCTGCTCATCGCCCACGGCGAGGCGGAGGAGACCGAGGTCTACGGCGCGCTCAAACGCTTCAAGCACGTCGACGACGAGGAGGTGGAGCACGGCGAGAAGGAGCACGCCGAGGGCAATGAGGCGCTGCTTGCCCTGCTGGAAGTGGACGACGTCGGCTCCGAGGAGTGGGACGGACGGCTGGAGGACCTGGTCGAGGCGGTGACCCACCACGTGGACGAGGAGGAGCGGACGATCCTCAACGCCGCCCGGGAGAACGTCCCCGACGAGCGCAGGGCCGAACTGGGCGCCGCGTTCCTGAAGGAACGCGCGGAACAGCTGGCGTCGGGCTGCGGCAGCATCGAGAACGTGCGCGGGATCGTGGGCGGCTGAATCGCGGCTGAATCGTGGGTGGCTGACCTGACGGCTGACCTGTCAGGTACCCGGATGAGCCCACGGGCCTGTCAGGTACGCGGATGAGCCCACGGGCTTGTCAGCCCACAGGCTTCACCTGCGCGCGGCTCAGGTACCCGCGGCCGCCGAGTGCCGGGCGCCGGCGAACTCCCGTACAAGGGCCGAGCAGAACGCGTCCAGATCCGCCGGCTTGCGGCTGGTGACGAGCGTCGCGGGCGCCTCGTGGCAGACGTGCACCACCTCGTCCACCCAGGTGCCGCCCGCGTTGCGGATGTCGGTGGCCAGGCTCGGCCACGAGGTCAGCGTCCGGCCCCGTACGACGTCCGCCTCCACGAGGACCCAGGGCGCGTGGCAGATCGCCGCGACCGGTTTGCCGGCCGCGAAGAAGCTCCGTACGAAGCCGACCGCCCGCTCGCTCATGCGGAGGGCGTCGGGGTTGGCGACCCCGCCGGGCAGGACGAGCGCGTCGAACGGGTCGGACGCGTCCGCGGTGTCACCGGCGAGTACGTGATCGACGGGGTGGGTGCCGCCCTTGTCGAAGTGCCGGAACGCCTGGACCCGTCCGGGCTTCGTCGAGACCAGCCGCGGGGTCCAGCCGTGCTCCTCGACCGCCTTCCAGGGTGCGGTCAGTTCGATCTCCTCCACGCCCTTGGGCGCAGTCAGGAACGCGATGCGCACGTCGCTCACTTCCTTCACCGGTGTACGACTCCGGATACGCCCCGCGCCTACCCGGGGCGGGAGCCCGTATGCCCGTCCGGGACGGGCGGCGCGTCTCCGTCCACCGGGAGGTGGTAGACGGCGAAGGCCCGGTCGATGACGGGCATGGCGACGTTGCGGACCCTGATCCCGCCGGCCGTCATGCCGTGTTCCGTGCCGAGGTGGGCGTGGCCGTGGACGGCCAGGTCGGCGCCCTGCTCGTCCATGGCCTCGGCGAGCAGGTAGCTGCCGAGGAAGGGGTAGATCTCCCGGGGCTCGCCCGCCAGCGTGTCGGGTACGGGCGCGAAGTGCGTCAGCGCGATCCGCAGCGCGCAGGCCGCGCCGCCGAGCTCGCCCAGCGCGCGCCCCAGCGCCTCCGCGCACCGGCGGCTGTGGCGGATGAACGCCTTCATCTCCGGCTCGCCGAACTCGCTGCCGCTGCGTCCGGCGAAGCCTCCGCAGAAGCCCTTGGTCCCCGCGATTCCCACCCTCGTCCCGGCGAGGTCGAGAGCGATCCCCTCGCCGTCCAGGACGTGCACGCCCGCCGCCCGCAGCTCCCGCGTGACGTCCTGCTCCCGGTCGCTCTGGTAGTCGTGGTTCCCGAGGACCGCGACGACGGGCACCGGCAGGCCCGCGACCTCCGCGGCCACCACCCGGGCCTCCTCCGGGGTGCCGTGCCGGGTGAGGTCGCCGGCCAGCAGCAGCACGTCCGCGCACGTACCGAGGGTGTCGAAGGCGGGCCGCAGCAGCCCGGCGCTGTCCGGGCCCAGGTGGATGTCCCCGACGGCCGCCACGCGAATCACGACAGCTCCTCGGCACGATCGGGCGGGGCGGGGTGGCTCACGGTGAGGTCGTCGTACCAGTCCAGGCCCGCCAGCTCCTCCCCCGCGAGGCGGAGGACGGCCGACCGGCACTGTTCGTCGGGGACCCAGCCCCGGACGACGACACGGGCGCCGTGCGTCTCGACCCGTACGCCGAGTACGGCGGTCTCCTCGCGCGCCAGCCGGTCGCGGAGGTGCTCGATGCGGTACTCGGTGATCTCGACGGAGGTCACTGTGCGTCCTCGCTCTCGTCGGGGCCCTCGTCCCCGGGACGGCGGTCGATGACCCGGAGGCTTTCGAGCAGGTGGAGGAAGGCGTCGGGGAGCGGGGCGGCCCGGTGATCCCGGTCGAGGCGGTCCCAGTCGATCTGTTCGCGCAGCATGCGGGCCATGGGCAGCAGGTCGCCGAAGTCGCAGTAGTGCTCGCAGAGGGCCGCGAGGCGGCTTTCCATGAGGTCAGTGGGCGACAGGACCGGCATCCACACCGAGTCCACCGCCTTGACGCTCGCCCGCCCCAGCAGCTCCGTGCTGACCGGACGCCTGGCCAGCTCGAAGATCAGGTCGATCTCCTCTCCGCCCGAGCGGCCCTTGACCAACCAGTCCTCGGGGGCCCTGCGCATGGCGATGCCGCCGCCCTCCAGGGCCTTGATCGCCGCGTCGGCGTCCTCCGGCCGGACGCAGAAGTCGGTGTCGTGCTGGAAGCGGGCCGGCAGACCGTGCGCGAAGGCGGCCACGCTGCCCGCCAGGGCGAAGGGCTTCCCGGTGCGTTTGAGCAGCGCCGCCACGTGCTTGGTGACTTCGAGGATCGCCTGCGTGTGGTCCTTGGGCAGCGGGCCGTCGGCCGGATCCGGGGGGCTCAGGCCGGCGGGTGGGGCGACCCCTGGCGGCGTGGGCGGGGCGGTCTTGGAGGCCATGGCACCTCACTCGAACCACGTAGGAGATGACGAGGGCGTGTCACCTGGAGCCCCTAACCGGAATAAAGCGTCACAAACCCTCCCCCTCTCCGGGAGTGCACGGGGCCGTGACGGGTAGGCGCGGCAATGCCCGTCAGAGCATTCCGACCGCCCCGACCCTTCCGGCACAGGACGAGTCGCCATGCCTCGGCCACGGGTCCCGGTAGGAGGCAGCTCATGATCAGGGCCGCGCTGTTCGACGTGGACGGCACCCTCGCCGACACCAACCACCTTCACGTCACGTGCTGGTGGGAGGCCCTGCGGCAGGCCGGCCACGACGTGATGATGCACGACATCCACCGCGCGATCGGTCTGCCAGGGGAGGACCTGCTCGATCACCTCCTGGGCGCCGACCACGACAAGGACGAGGACGAAGCGCTGGGCGCGGCCCACGACACCCTCTACGGCACGTACTTCGACCGGCTGCCGCCGCTGGACTCGGCCGCCGAGCTGCTGCGCGAGCTGCACGGCAGGGGGTGGCGGGTGGTGCTCGTGACCTCCGCCCAGGACCACGAGCTGGACGCGCTCCGCCGGGCCGTCGACGCCGACGACGCCATCACCGCGACGGCCAGTTCCGACGACGTGAGCGAGGGCAAACCCGCGCCCGACCCCGTCCACCACGCCCTCGGCCTCGCCGACGCGCCCGCGCGCGGCGCCGTCCTCGTCGGCGACACGGTCTGGGACATGAAGGCGGGCGCTCGGGCGGGCGTCACGTGCGTGGGCCTGCTCTGCGGCGGCATCCCGCGCGCCGACCTCGAAGAGGCCGGCGCCCGAGCCGTCTACCGGAACCCGGCCGACCTCCTGGCCCACCTCGACCAGAGCCCGTTCTCCCAGGACCCGTTGGCCCGCCGATAGCCCTCCCGCCGACCGCCCACGGCCGGCCGTCATCACATCAGCGCCCACCCAACCACCCATGGCGGGGGCTTCTTCACCCATGCCGGTGCCCCCCACGCGGAGACGCGGAGAACGGCCGGTCCCCGGGGACCATGGCCGTGGGGGTCAGCCGTACCGCTTGTCGTCAGGCGGTGCGGCACCGGGCATTCCGGTCCCGATGGTCCCGGTAGTCCCGGTGGGAGAGGGCCTGCCCACCGCGTCCGTGGGGCTGATGCGCCCCCGCCAGCCGCCGCTCTCCACGCCCCGCTCCTCGATGAAGCCCTTGAACCGCCTGAGGTCACCCTTGACCCGGCGGTCCAGGACCCCGAGCATGTCCCCTGCCTTCTCCGCCATGCCCTGGGGCTCGAAGTCCATCGCCAGGCTCACCCGGGTATGGGCCTCGTCCAGACGCTGGAACGTCACGACCCCCTTCTGCGCCACGTCAGCGGTCACCGAGGTTTCCTTCACCATGCTCACGGGGGATCTCCTCCCTGCGTCCGCGTCGACGACCTGTCGACTACGCGGCGCCTGCCCGGCCCGCCACGCTTCAATCCCGCAGGGCTCTCGGAGCATGAGCGGGCCGGTTCACGGCTCCGGCTGCGCCCGCGAGGATGAGCACCCGCCGGTCCACGGCTCCGCCTGCGTCCTCGTGGGCGCGGGACGCCCGACACTGAGCTGGATTTTCCTCAACTTCATCGTCCTCGTCATGTTCGTCGTCTTGCTCGCCCCCTCGGGCAAGAGGGCCCTCCTCGATCAGGGAGCCGGATGGCCAGTCGCCTGAACCTTCGATGCCGTCACGCCCTCGCCGTCGCGGCGGTCGCCACCCTGACGGCGGTCTCACCCGCCGCCACCGCGCCCGCGCCCGCCGTGACGGCGGCCCCGCCCGCCCCCGGGCCGGCCGGGCCCGCGTTCGATCCGGCGCCCGCCCGGGCGAGCCTGGAGCGTCTGCTGCCGTCCGTGGCGGGGCAGTTCGAGCTGGTCGCGGTCGAGGAGCCGGCCACCGGCGACTCGTTCACGGTCTCGGGGACGGCCGGGGCGATCCAGGTGCGCGGCACCTCGCCGGCCACGCTGCTCACCGGAGTGGGCTGGTACCTGGAGCGGGTCGCCGGGGTCGACATCGGTTGGCCGGGTGACAGCCTCGGCCGGCTGCCCGGCACGCTCCCGGCGGTCACCGGAACCATCACCCGGAGCGCGGCCGTGCCCCACCGCTACGCCCTGAACGACACCGACGAGGGCTACTCCGGCGCCTACCGCGACTTCGCCTCGTACCGGCGCGACATCGACCTGATGGCGCTGCACGGCGTGAACGAGGTGTTCGTGCCGACGGGGGCCGAGTATCCGTACTACCGCGCTCTCCGGCAATTCGGCTACAGCGCGGCGGAGTTGCGCGACTGGATTCCGGGCCCGGCCCATCAGGGCTGGTGGCTGCTGCAGAACATGTCGGGCTTCGGCGGCCCGGTCTCCGAGCAGCTGATCGAGGCCCGCGCGCGGCTGGGCGGCCGGATCGCGGGGCACCTGCGTTCGCTGGGGATGACCCCGGTGCTGCCGGGCTTCTTCGGCACGGTGCCGCCGGACTTCGCCGCGCGGAACCCGGGCGCGGTCACGGTCCCGCAGGGCCGGTGGGTGGGTTTCGCCCGGCCCGACTGGCTGGATCCGACCGGGCCGGTCTTCGAGCGGCTCGCCGCTGCCTACTACCGGGCCCAGCAGCGGCGGTTCGGTGACAGCGACATGTTCAAGATGGACCTGCTGCACGAAGGCGGCACCCCGGGCTCCGTCGACGTGGCGGGGGCGGCCGGCGCCGTCCAGCGGGCCCTGGAGGCGGCGCACCCCGGCGCGACCTGGGTCATGCTCGGCTGGCAGCGCAACCCCTCCACCGCTCTCCTCAGCGGCGTGGACCGCCGCCGGGTGCTCGTCGTCGACGGTCTCTCCGACCGCTACGACGGCCTCGACCGCGAGACCCAGTGGGAGGGCACGCCCTACGCGTTCGGCGCGATCGGCAACTTCGGCGGCCACACCAGCCTGGGCGCCAACACCGGCGTGTGGGTCACCCGTTTCCACGCGTGGCTGACGGCACCCGGCTCCGCGCTGCGCGGCATCGCCTACCTCCCGGAGGGCACCGGCGGGAATCCCGCCGCGTTCGACCTGTTCACCGAACTCGCCTGGCAGCCGGGCCCGATCGACCACAGCGCCTGGTTCGCGGAGTACGCCGCCCGGCGCTACGGCGGCGCCGACCCCCACGCCGCCGCCGCGTGGGAGCAGCTGCGCCGCGGCCCGTACAGCACGCGCTCCGGGACCTGGAGCGAGCCGCAGGACAGTCTCTTCGCCGCGCGGCCGAGCCTGACGACGGTCAGGGCCGCGCGCTGGAGCCCGGCCTCCATGCGGTACGACGCCGCGACCGTGGAGCGCGCGCTCGCGGAGCTCCTGAAGGTGGCTCCCGAGCTGCGGACCACCGACGCGTACCGCTACGACCTCGTGGACGTGGCGCGGCAGGCGCTCACCAACCGCGGCCGCGTCCTGCTGCCGCGCATCAAGGCCGCGTACGAGGCGGGGGACCTCGCGGGGTTCCGGGAGCGGGTGGCCGAGTGGAACGCCCATCTGGAGCTGCTCGGGCGGCTGGTCGCCTCCGACCGGCGCTTCCTGCTCGGCCCGTGGCTCGCCGACGCCCGTTCCTGGGCGGCCGACCCGGACGAACGCGACCGGCTGGAGTACGACGCCCGCTCGATCCTCACCACCTGGGGCGACCGGGGGCCGAGCGAGACGGGCGGGTTGCACGACTACGCCAACCGTGAATGGGCCGGGCTCGTCCGGGACGTCTACGCGCCGCGCTGGGCCGCGTACTTCGCGAGCCTCGACAGTGCGCTGGCGAGCGGTACGGAACCGGTCGCGATCGACTGGTTCGCGCGGGACGACGCCTGGGCGCGCGGGCACCAGCGGTATCCGACGACGCCGACCGGGGACCCCCTCGCTCTGGCGGCCGAGGTGGGGGCGGCCCTGACGCGGTGACCCGGACCGGCGTCTCTAGTCTGGGGAGGTGCTTCCCCGAACTCTCCTCGCGAGCCCGTCCCTCGCCGACGCCGCCCTGCTCACCCACACCGAACAGGGCCGCACGTGGCCCCTCCTGGTGTGGGCCCCGGGACCGGGTGTCCGGATGGTGTCGAGCGCCGTCCTCGGCGGGGGCATCGGGGAGCGGGCGTGGGTGCTGAACGCGCAGGTCCCGCCCGGTTACGACCGGCTCGACCCCGTCGCCCACCTCCGCGCGCTGGCCTCCGGGGCCGGGCTCGAAGGCCCCGGGGTGGGGCTCATGACGGCGGCGTCGGTCGAGAACCGGCGGCACGCGTCGGACGGCGGCGCCGAAGCCTTGGTCACCGCCGGGATCGGGGTACGGGGCTGGGCGGCCGTTCCGGGGACCGGGGGCGTCGCGGCCCCGCGCCCGGGGACGATCAACATCATCGTGTCGCTGCCCGTGCCGCTCACGGACGCCGCCCTCGTCAACGCGGTCGCCACCGCCACCGAGGCGAAGGTCCAGGCCCTCGTCGAACTCGGCGCGGACGCCTCGGGCACGCCTACGGACGCCGTCTGCGTGGCCGCACCCTCGACCGCCTCGCCTGCCGGACCGTCCGTCGAGTCGTTCGCCGGGCCGCGGTCGCTCTGGGGCGCGCGGCTCGCGCGTGCGGTGCACCGTGCGACGTACGAGGCCTGCGCCGGTCTCCTCCGCTCCTGAGGCGCGTCAGCCGTGCGAGAGCAGCGCCGCCGTGAGCTCGGCCGCGCGGCGGTGCCAGAAGCCTGCGCCCCGGAGCATGGCGTGGCCGCCGGTCGGCATCGGTATGCCGGCCGCGTCGGCGCCCGCCGCCCGCGCCCTGCGGACGAAGTCCCAGGACTCTCGGGCCGAGGTGACGCGGTCGGCCTCGTCGTGGAGGAGGTAGAGCCGTCGGCCGCCGAGGTGGTCGACGGGCTCGCCGGTGGGGCACCACGGCGCGAGGGCGACGACACCGCGGACGGCCGGGTCGCCGGCGGCGCTGAGCGCGGCGCGGCCGCCCATGGAATGGCCGAGGAGCACGACGGGCACGGGCCCGACGCGCTCCCGGAGCCGTACGAGGGCGGCCTCGGCGTCCCGGGCCGCGTCGGCGCGCGGGCCGTTCCAGCCGCGATGGAGGTAGCGCACCTCGGCGACCAGCACGTCCCGGCCCCGGACGGCCCGGGTCACGGCGCTGACGAAGGGCCGCATGCGCAGGGCGGGCAGGTTGAGCGCGGGCGGCGGCTCCGGGCCGTCGGCACGGCCGCCGTGGAGCAGCAGGACCGCCGCGGTGGGAGCCGCCGGCGCGCTGCGGACCAGGAGGGTGCCGGGCTCGGCCGGCCGCGCGCGGCAGCAGGCCCCCGGGGTCATCGGCGTCATCGGGGATCCGCGCAGCTCGTACGGGCCACGTGGCTCGCGTCGATCGCGCCGGTCGCATCGGTCGCGTGGGTCGCGGGTCCGGGTCGCCGCGCCATGGGTGCCTCCAGGAGTCGCCTGCCGTTCCCCGCGATGGGCGCTCCGCCCATGCCGCGCGGGGAGACGACGGTGAGGGCCGCAGTCTGCCATCACGGCGTGCCGGGCGTACCGACGGGCCCGGGTGGGGCGGGGCAGGCGACCGTGCCCGGCCGGACGGCGAGCGTGAGCTTCGGGGTGGTGAGGAGGCCGGGTATCTGGAAGTCCTGGGCGGTGCCGACGATCCGGTCGAACTTCGCGTAGCGCGCCTGGATGCCGAAGCGGTGCTGCGGACTGCTCAGCGGGTTGGCGACGTACGCCCCGGACGCGTCCTTGACCGTCTTCACGTCGGCGCCGTTGACGTTGAGGTCGACGATGCCGTCCATGTCCAGCACCCCGGTGGCGTTCCGCAGGTCGAGGACGGTGTTCTTCGTCCGGATCTCCCACGAGCGGGGGTCGTCGTCGCCGAGGGTGAGCAGCAGCGTGTACGTGGCTCCCGCGATCTGCTGGCGCTGGCTCAGGCACAGGCCGTTGATCACACCGTCCGCGAAGCCCATGCGGAGCACCCGCACGGTGCCGGCGGTGCCGTCGGGCCGGACGACGGGCTGGTCGACGACCGCGGCGCCGTACTGCGTCCCGTACAGACTGCTGGTCGTGAAGTCGACGGGCCGGTCCTGGATCCGCAGGCCGACGGCGAGCGCGCCGCTCGCCATGGCGGACCCGAGGCCGGCCGCCGCGAGGAGCGCGGGCACGGCGACGGCGAGCGAGCGACGCCAGTGGGTACGGCCTTCCGGGAGCGGGACCGGGACTGGGACCGGGATGGGGTGGTCGGCAGGGCTCACGGGACGGTCACCTTGATCGTGCCGGGGAGGTGGACGGGGTTGTCGGTGGAGTCGAGGGCGGCGTGGTCGTCGACCGTACGGATCGCGTAGATGTCGCCGACGAAGTCCTCGGCCCCGGCGGTGAGGGGGATGAGGGAGCCGAAGAAGTCGAGCAGCCCCTGCACCCCGCAGATCTTGACGAGGACCCGGACGCAGACGTTGCCGATGGTGCCCCACATCGTCGTCGTCTCGGGTTTCCCCGCGCTGTCGTAGCCGCCGAGGGAGCCCTCGTCGGGCACGTCGATGGTGAGGGTGTGCCCGGCCGCCCGCTGGGTCACGTTCATGTGCGAGCGGATCTTGAGCTTGGTGAAGGTGTACTGGGTCGTCGTGCGGGTCGTGCCGTCGGACAGCCGGATGGTGACGTTCTTGTCGACGGTCATCGAGACGGCGACCATGCTCGCGATGGTCACGTGCAGCGGGTCCGGCGCGGGCAGGAAGGGCACGCCCAGCGGCTCGGGCGCGGCAGCCGCCCGACCTGCGGCGCTGCTCGGCTGGCCGGACCAGACGGCCGTGGCGACGGCGAGGAGCAGTGCGGCCGCGACGGCGACGAGCGGGGACCGTACGACGCGGATCACGTCTCCACCGCCCGGTCCGTGACGCGGCCCCCGGGCCGTTCCGACACCCGCTTCGGCGCCCGGTCCAACACCCCCTCCGTCACCCGCTCTGTCACCTGCTCCGTCACCTGCTCCATCACCCGCTTCGCCGCCGTGCCGCGCGGCCGTTTGGCGCCCCAGCCGACGGTCATCGAGCCGCCGAGGACGCCGAGCGCCATGCCGAGGAGGAACCCGCCGAGGTTGGAAACGACGAGCGAGACGACCGCGAGGACCGCGCCGATGATTCCGAAGGTGTAGCGCTGACCGGGCAGCGCCATCGGGATGAGGCCGCACAGGATCATCCCGCCGCCGACGAGGTAGCCGGCCACTCCCCCGAAGCCCGTGCTCACGATCAACTGGAGGGAGCTGAGCGAGAACTTGAGGACGGTCCACCCGCCGGCGATCAGCCACACCCCGCCCCAGAACGGCCGGGTCCGGCGGAAGGCCCGGAACCACGCGTACGCGGAGCCCAGCCGGCTCAGCATGTCGTGGCCGTTCCCGGGACGACCCTGATCTTCAGGTCGGGCAGGACGAGCGCGCCGGCCATCTCGGCGTCGTACGCGGTGGCGTTCAGTCCGTGGAGCGTGATGGAGCTGCCCCCCTCGCCGCCCGCCGAGCCGAGCCCGAAGCCTCCGGGCAGCGCGCCCGTGAGGGGCTTGCCGGCGACGGTGACCTGGTCGGCGGACTGGCCGAGGACCGCGTTCTGGAGGGTGGTCGGCCCGTACGACTGGAGTTCGGTCGCCTGGATGTAGAGGTTCGAGGCGTCAATGTCGGTGGTGAAGGTGCCCGGCGGGGTGGCCGTCACCTTCTGGCCGCCCGTCAGGAGCAGCGAGTACGGGACTCCGGCAATCGACTGGTGGACGATGCCGCAGAGTCCGGCGAGCCCGGCACTCGCGAAGCCGACGCGTGCCATGGCCGTGTTCGTGGTGGTGGTGCCGTCCGGACGTCCGACGGCGGGGGTGTTGACGATGGCGCCGAAGCCGCTGCCCTCGACACCGTTGGACGTCAGGGTGAACGGCTGCCCGGCGACGCTGAAGTTGGCGGCGAGCGCGCCGTGGGCGAGCGCGGTGCCGAGGGCGCCGACGACGAGGGCCGAGGGGACGAAGGCGAGGGCTCCGCGCCCCCAGCGGGTGCCGCGCCGGGTGCCGTCGGTCGCCTCGGCGAGCATCCGGGCGTTCCACCCGGCGGCGGCACGGGTGCCGGTCGTCCGCATCCGGGCGAGGGACGTGCCGATGCGGCGCGTACCGGAGAAGGAGTGCGTCATGGGGATCCGCTCCCAACGGATACGGGGGGTACGGGCGTTTCGGCGGCCGACCGCGTACGACGGAGGAGGCCACGGCCGCCGCGCCGCCGGGCGGGTTTCTCGGGCAGCCAGGCGAAAGCCATGGAACCGCCCAGGACGGAGAGGGCCATTCCCACGAAGAGGCCGCCGAGGTTCGACAGGGGGAAGGAGGCGACTCCCGCGATCACCGCGATGACGCCTGCGGTGTGGCGCTGACCGGGGAGCAGCAGGATCAGCAGGGCCATCGCCATGAGGACGACGCCGCCGGACATGCCCGCGATGCCTCCGACGCCGACCTGGAGGATCTGGCCGAGCGGTGCCATCGGCAGGAAGAAGATGACGAAGCCGCCGGTCCCGGTCCACAAGGCCGCCCAGAACGGGCGGGTGCGGCGCCAGCGCCGGAAGGCGAGGCGCGCACCGCGCGCGGTGGAGGTGGGAGCGGGAGCTCCGGTCGGCTCGGGCGGCGGGTCGGTGGTCATGGGGTGAGCCCTCGCAGTCATGGGTCGAGGTGGGGAGGGAACCGGGGATCCGCGTCCTCCGCGCCGCTTGGACGCGGATCCCCGGCATCCGGCGTCTGGCCGGACTCAGCAGGGCCTGTCGCCGTGGGCGATCGCGATCGCCAGGTCCGGCAGGGTGATCGCGCCGGAGATCGTGGCGCCGTTGGCGTCGGCGTTGAGGTTCTTGATGTCGGTCCGGCCGCCGCTGGCGTCCAGGCCGAACTGACCGGCGGCGCCGTCCTTGATGCCGGTGCCCTTGATGCCGGCGCCGTCGGCGGCGGCGCCGATCACGTTCGGGGTGGCGTCGCTCGCGTTGAGCGTGGCGGTGGCCGCCTTGAGCGACTGGGCGTCGAGGACCAGCTTGTTCGCCTGGAGCCCGGCCCCGGCGACGAGTTGATCGCTGGTGAGCGGGGTCGCCGCCGCGGGTGAGGAGATGTTGAGCGACCAGGTGCCGAGGCTGCCGATGACCGGCAGGTCGACCGACTGGACGGCGTGGACGCAGATGCCGTCGAGGCCCGCCTTGGCGATGCCGACCTCGGCGGCGCCCTTGGCCCCGCCGGCGTCGATGGTGTGCATGACCGCGCCGATGCCCTGCGGAGCGGCGACGGTCTTCGAGCTGAGGGTGAAGGGGACGCTCGTCAGCGAGAGGTTCGCGGCGAGCGCGCCCTGCACCATCGCCGTGGCCATGGCCGCCACGGCCGCGGTCGCGGGCAGGGCCAGGAATGCCGATCTGCGCCAGCGGGTGACGCCTCTGTTCTCTTCCTGCATGTGATCTCCCACCGTCGTCCCGCGCCGTCGGCGCGGGGGATGTGAACCCGGCAGCAGCCGTGGACCACTCCACAACTGACAGTTCACGGCTGCCTGTTTGAGAATTGGACAGTTGCCGACGATGTGTCAACACTCTGGACAATCCTGGGAAGAATTCGGGCTGGACTAGGCTGGGCCGATGGCACGGTTCAGGGAGACGGTCCGGACACTGCTGCGCGAACGCCTCTTGGACGCCGCGTACGACGCGGTCGCGGACCGCGGCTTCGACAAGCTCCGGATGGCGCACCTCGCCGGAGCCGTCGGCGTCAGCCGGCAGACGCTGTACTCGGAGTTCCCCTCCAAGGAGGCGGTCGGCGAGGCCCTGTTCCAGCGCGAGCTGGAGCGCTGCCTGCTCGGCATCCAGCAGGGCCTGGACGCGCACCGGGACGACCTGCGCGCGGCCGTCACGGCCGCCGTCGGCTTCACGCTCACGCTGGCCGGCCGGAACCCGCTGATCAAGGCCATGCTGACGAGCACCGGCGAGGACGGCCTCCTCCCCTACCTCACCACCCGGTCCGCGTCCGCGTTCGAGACCGCGACGGCGATGGCCGACGCGTACGTCACGGAGGCCTGGCCCGGCGTGGACCCGGTCGCGCGCGAGCTGGCCGTGGACGCGGCGGTCCGGCTGACCGCCAGCCACATCGTCCAGTCCACCGCCTCGCCCGAGGAGTCCGCCCGCCGCATCGCCGACACGGTGGTCAGGGTCGCCCTGAGCACCGGCCAGGAGAGCCTCGCCCCCACCCAGTAGGGGGCGCGCTTACGGCCCCGGCCCCACCCGCCCCTCCGACCCGGCCCACCCCGGCAGGCCGCCCGCCGACGTCTCCACGCCCGCCCACCCCTCCAGGCCGCCCGCCCACCCCTCCAGGCCGCCCGCCGACCGCTCCACGCCCGCCCACTCCTCCAGGACGGGCCGATCGCCGAGGCCCGGCGAGGTCGAGACGGGGAAGGCCCGCAGGCCGACCCTCCCCTCGACGCGGCCGAGTTCCCCCCAGCCGTACACCCGGGAGTCGTCCGAGAGATCGGGGTTGTCCCCCAGATAGAAGAAGGAACCCTCCGGCACGGTCACCAGCTCCGGCCGCGCCGACCGTGTGCCGCCCGGTGCGCAGCAGGCGCCCGTACGCCGCGCCTGCGCCGCCCACTGCGAGGCCACCACCCGGCGGACGGGGCCCTGTCCCCGCTCCTGGAGGAGGACCTCGAAGGGCCGTTCCGGCGTGGAGACGATGGCGACCCGGTCGCCGGGAAGGCCGATGACGCGCTTGACGAGCAGTGCATCCCTGCCGGTCGCCCGGAGCAGCACGACGTCGAAGCGGCGCGCCTCCCCCGCCGAACCCGGCGCGACGAGCACGCGATCGCCGTCCTCGAGCGTCGGGGTCATGCTCGTGCCGTCGACGCGGACACTCAGGGACGTGACGGCCACCGCCGCGAGGAGACAGAGCAGGACGCCGGTGCCGAGGACGGCGCCGGCCGCCCGGCGCGCGTTCACCGGCGGCCGGCGGGGTCTCGGGGCCGGGCGGCGCCGGACCGGTCGAATGCGGTCATGGCGGGACGGTAGGCCGGGCGGCGGACGGCGGCTGTGACCGTACCGCTCACGGTTGTTGACCGCGCGCCATCACGTCACACACCCACCCATGTGACCTGCGTCACATGCTGTCACACGGGCGGACCCCGCGGTGTCTTGTGCATGAACCGCTCGAAACGAAGGAGACATCGTGACCGGGAACACCGAAGTGGTCGTCATCGGCGGCGGGTACGCCGGAGTGATGGCCGCGAACCGCCTGACGCAGCGCGACGACGTGACCGTGACGCTGATCAACCCGCGCCCGGACTTCGTCGAGCGGATCCGCCTCCACCAGCTCGTCGGCGGGTCCGACGACGCGGTCGTCGCGTTCACTGACGTCCTGCGCCCGGGCGTCGGCCTGCTGGTCGACACCGTGACGCGGATCGACGCGGCCGGGCGCAGCCTGACGCTGGCGACCGGGGACACCGTCCGCTACGACTACCTGATCTACGCGGTGGGCAGCGGCAGCGCCGACCCGCGCGTTCCGGGAGCCGCCGAGTTCGCCTACCCGATCGCCGATCTGGAGGAGGCCCAGCGGCTGCGGCCGGTCCTCGACGCCACGCCCATGACCGCCCCCGTGACGGTGGTCGGCGGAGGCCCGACCGGCATCGAGACGGCCGCGGAGCTGGCGGAGACCGGCCGCACCGTGACCCTGGTCTGCGGATCGGTGCTCGGCCCGTACCTGCACAAGCGCGGCCGCCGCTCGGTCGCCAAGCGCCTTGCGGCCCTCGGGGTGACCGTGATCGAGGGTCCCGGGGCGAAGGTGACGGCCGTGACCCGCGACGCCGTGCGGCTCGACGACGGCCGTACGCTGCAGAGCCGGTTGACCATCTGGACAGCCGGCTTCGGCGTGCCGGACCTGGCCGCGCGCAGCGGGCTGAGCACCGACGCCCTGGGCCGGTTGCTCACGGACGAGACGCTGACCAGCGTGGACGACGACCGCGTCGTCGCGGCCGGGGACTCGGCGGCGCCGTCGAACCTGCCGGCGCGGATGAGCTGCCAGGCCGCGACGCCGCAGGGCGCGCGGGCCGCCGACACGGTCCTCAGCCGGATCGCGGGAGAGGCGCCGACGCCCCTCAACCAGGTCTTCGCCGGGCAGTGCATCAGCCTGGGCCGAGGCGGCGGCATCTTCCAGTTCGCCCACCGCAACGACATCGCGCTGTGGTTCCACATCGGCGGCCGCACCGGCGCGAAGGTCAAGGAGATCGTGTGCGCGGGCACCGTCAAGCACCTGGCCGCGGAGGCGGACAAGCCCGGTTCGTACGGTCTGCACAACGTCTCGGGAGGCGGCCAGCGCGAGAAGCTGCTGCGGGCCGAGCGCGAGCGCACGGCGGCAGTGGGTCATGATCGGACCCTCACCGACGAAAAGGATCTTGCTGTGGACGCACACGTGCCGGCCGCCGGCGCCCTGGACGGACCGCGAAGGAGCGAGGTGAAGGCATGAGCGACGGCACGACCGGCGCGGCGAACGACGGCACGACCGGCGCCGCGAGCGACCGGACCACCGAAACGGTGAACGACGGCACCACCGACGCACCGACCGACGGCACCACCGACGTACCGACCGACGGCACCACCGGCGCGGCGGGCGCCCGCACCGCCGACGCGGCGACCGAGGCGTTCGTCGCCCACCGTAACCTCCTCTTCACCGTCGCCTACGAGATGCTCGGCTCGGCGGCCGACGCCGAGGACGTCCTCCAGGAGACCTGGATGCGATGGGTCGAGGTCGACCTGGACCAGGTACGCGACCAGCGCGCCTATCTGGTCCGGGTCACGACCCGCCAGGCGCTCAACCGGCTGCGCACCGCGAGCCGGCGCAGGGAGTCGTACGTCGGCCCCTGGCTGCCCGAGCCGATGCTCACCGCGCCGGACGTGGCCGAGGACGTGGAGCTCGCGGAGAGCGTGTCGATGGCGATGATGCTCGTCCTGGAGACGCTGTCGCCGACGGAGCGCGCGGTCTTCGTCCTGCGCGAGGCCTTCGGCTTCGAGTACGACGAGATCGCGACCGCCGTCGACAAGACCCCCGCGGCCGTCCGGCAGATCGCGCACCGCGCACGCCGGCACGTCGACGCCCGCCGGCCTCGCCGGTCGGTCTCCGTGAGCGAGACCCGGGCCGCCCTGGAGTCGTTCCGGCGGGCGTTCGAGACGGGGGACGTCCAGGGCCTCCTCGACGTCCTCGCCCCCGAGGTCGTGTACATGGGCGACGGCGGCGGCGTGAAGCACGCCGCCCTGCGGCCCGTCCTCGGGGCCGACAAGGTGTCGCGCCTCATGGCGGGATTCGTCGGCAGGGCCGACGGGGCCGGCTTCGCGATCACCCTCGGCCCCACGATGGTCAACGGCAGCCCGGCGCTCCTCGCCCGCCTGGACGGCGAGATCGACGGCGTCATGGCGGTCCACGTCGAGAACGCCCGCATCACGGGCATCTACTTCGTCCGCAACCCGGAGAAGCTGTCCCGCGTCGCGTCCGAGACCCCGCTCGCCCTGCGCTGACCCCGCGCTCACCCGCCCCGGGCCCGATAGGCCCGGGGCGTCTCGCCGGTCCAGCGCCGGAACGCCCGGTGGAACGCGCTGGGTTCCGAGAAACCGAGCTGCCGCGAGAGCAGCTCGATGGAGACCCGGCCGCCGGAGAGCTCGGCGATGGCGTGGTCCCGGCGCACCTGATCACGCAGCCGCTGGTACGTGGTTCCCTCCGCCGCCAGCCGGCGGCGGAGGGTCTGCGGGCTCATGGACAGCCGGTCGGCGAGCTGCTGCGGCGTCGGCACCGGCTCCGCGGGCAGGGCCTTCCCGATCAGGTGGCGTACGCGGCCGGTCACCGTACCGCCGTGGTCGGCGCGGACGAGCACACCGGCCGGGGCGCGGCGGAGGAAGGCCTGGAGGGCCGCCGCGTCCCGCAGGACGGGCGCGTCGAGGTCGGCCCGGTCGAAGACGGCCGCTGTCCGCCGGGCGCCGAAGACGCAGGGCGCCCCGAACAGGAGGGCGTACTCCTGGGCGTGCCGGGGTTCGGGGTAGGCGAACTCGACGCGCCGCAGACCGATCCGGCGGCGGATGAGCCAGCCCGCGAAGCGGTGGGCGACGAGCACGGTGGACTCCGCGCCGAAGTGGAGGGGGTCGTCGTACCCGGTGATGTCGAACTCCATCCGAGCCTCGTCGCTCCCTCCGGCCCCCAACTCCCCTCCCACCCCGGGGTCTCCGACCTCCCGGGGCTCTCCGACCTCCCGGGACTCCCCGACCTCCCCGGGCTCCCCTCCCGCCCCGGGCTCGACGAGCCGGAATCGCGGCCCCGAAGGGAAGAGGGAGTAGAAGTCCTGGCCGCGCCGGAGCGCGTCGCGCAGGTCCCGGCTGCCGTGGACCACGACGTGGCCCATCATCGCGAAGGTCCCGACCTTGCTGGGCGCTCCGCCGAATCCGATCAGCTCGTCGTCGAGGATGGCCCACAGCATCCTCACGAGCCGTCCGAACCGTTCCGCCGGCACCCTGGCCTGCGCGCCCCCAAGGAGTTCGGCGGGCAGACCGGCCCGCGCGAGCAGCGGCGCGGGGGCGATTCCGCGCCGCTCGCCGCCCAGCAGCACGGCCCGTACATGGTGGGCGCTGACCGACCCCGTTGACACTTTCATTGCAAGGTGTCCATGTTCCGACACTCTACTCAGAACTGTAAGGCTCTCGAAGGCGTCATCCTGTGAACGGGGCACAGGTCACACCCGTACCGTCGGGTGCCAACACACCAGTGCGCGAAGGAAAACCGGTGCGCGAGTGAAAGAGGGGCAGTACATGAGCGGAGTGGCACGCAGGACGGTGGTCTCGGCGGCGGGCGCCGCGGGCCTGGCGGCGGCGCTCGCGGCCTGCGGGGGCGGCGGCACCGAGGACAAGGGCACGGGCACGGAGGAGCAGCCGGGCGCCACGCTCGCGCGGACCAGGGACATCCCGGTGGGCGGCGGCAAGGTCATCGCCGGTCAGGGCCTGGTGATCACCCAGCCGAAGGCCGGCGAGTTCCACGCCTTCTCGTCCAAGTGCACCCACGCGGGCTGCGCCGTCAGCGAGGTCAAGGACGGCGTCATCGTGTGCCCGTGCCACCAGAGCCGGTTCGACGTGTCGGACGGCAGCGTGAAGGGCGGCCCGGCGACCGCCCCGCTGCCGCCGACGCCGATCCAGGTGGTGGGCGACGAGATCAGCCTCGGCTGACAGGGCCCCCGGCGGGCCTCGCGCGCCGGGGGGCCTTCCAGCAGCCCAGCACCTCGTCCGTGGTCGTGATGGTGGCGACGAGCGCGAGGGTGTGGCGGATCATCGCGGGGGTGTAGTCGGCCGGCACTCCCGCGATGGCGTCCCCGGGCACGACGACCGTGTAGCCGAGGTTCACGGCGTCGAAGACGGCGTTCGGTACGGCCACGTTGGCGGAGACGCCGGTCACGATCAGCGTCCGGCAGCCGAGGTTGCGGAGGAGCGCGTCGACGTCCGTGCCGGCGAGCGGGGAAAGGCCGTGGAGGCGCCGGACCACGATGTCCTCGTCCGAGACCTCGATCGGTTCGGCGATCCGTACGGCCGTGCTGCCGCTGTGCTGCTGCACGGGCAGCCGGGCGGCGGCCCGGAAGAGCCGGGCGTTGGTGTTGGCGCCGCGGCCGTCGGGGCGCCGCTCGGCGACGGCGTGGATCACCTGGACTCCGGCCCCGTGCGCGGCGGCCACGAGCCGCGCCACGTTCCGCAGGGCGCCCGACGCGCGGGCCACAGCGGCCAGTTCGGGCAGGGCGCTCTCCGCGCCCACGACCCCCCGCTGGCACTCGACGGTGAGGAGCACGACCCCGCCGTCCGGACGGATCGACTCCCCGAGCCGGTCTCTCGCATTCTCACCCATGGTCTCCCCTTGCCTGCGCGCGAATGGCCCCCCATGCTTTCTGACGTCTCATCAGAAATCCAGAAGGGTGCGGACGATGACCGTCGCACAGCGCCGTGGACGCCGGATCATGATGACCCCGGCGGAGCTCGACTCCTTCCTCGCCGAACAGCGCACCTGCCGGGTGGCGACCGTCTCCGCCGACGGCCGCCCGCACGTGAGCGCGCTCTGGTTCGCCTGGGACGGCAGCTCGCTCTGGCTGTACTCGCTGACGCGCAGCCGCCGTTGGGCCGAGATGCGCGCCGACCCGAGGATCGCGGTGGTGGTGGACGACGGGGTGGAGTACGGCGAGCTGCGCGGCGTGGAGCTGTCGGGCACGGTCGAGTTCGTCGGCGAGGCGCCCCGCACCGGCGAGCCGCTCCCCGAACTCGACGCACCCGAACAGCTCTTCGCCGCCAAGAACTTCGGCCTGGACACGATGCCGCACGACGGCCGCCACGCCTGGGCGAGGCTGACCCCGGACGCCATCGCGTCCTGGGACTTCCGCAAGATCTAAGGGGTGTCTTGCCGATCACGCCGGCTCGCGGATCAGGCGCGGCTCGCGGATCAGGGGCGGCTCGCGGATCAGGGGCGGCTCGCGGATCAGGGGCGGCTCGCGGATCAGGGGCGGCTCGCGGATCAGGGGCGATCCCGCCCCTGATCCGCCGGACAGACCCCAGGGAGCCGTCCGTCAGCTGCCGAGCGGCTCGGCCGCCGCCCGCAGCGCCCCGACGACCGCCCGTACGGAGGGGCGGCGGCCCGCGTCGGCGCGCCAGGTGGCGTAGATGTGGCGCCGCATCTTCTGCCGTACGGGCACGAAGACGACGCCTTCCGGCAGCGGGCGGCCGAGTCGGGGCGTCACGCACACCCCGAGTCCCGCCGCGACCAGCGCCAGCTGCGTGTGGTGCTCGCCGGCGAGGTGGCCGATGCGCGGCTCGATGCCCTGCGAGCGCAGCGTGAACATCAGCCAGTCGTGGCAGAACTCGCCCTCGGGCCAGGACACCCACTCCTCGTCGGCGAAGTCCACCAGGTCCACGGCCTCCCGCCCGGCCAGCCGGTGCCCGGCGGGCAGCGCCACGTCCGCCGAGTCGTCCAGGAGGTGGGCCCGCTCCAGGCCGCCCGGCACGGGCGCCCGCTTGTTGCTCCAGTCCAGGACGATCGCGAGGTCCGCGTCGCCGCGCAGCACCGCGCGCACCCCCGGCTCGGGCTCCAGCTCCGTGGTGCGCACGCGGAGTTCGGGATGGCCGGCGCGCAGGGAGGCGAGCGCGCCGGGAATGAGCCCGCGGGCCGCCGTCGGGAAGGCCGCGAGCCGCACCTCGCCCACGACCCGGCCACTCTGGGCCTCGATGTCGGCCTGGGCGAGCTGGACCTGGGAGAGGATCCGGGCGGCGTGCTCGGCGAGCAGCAGTCCGGCGTCGGTGAGGCGCACGCCCCGGCCGTTCTTGGCGAGCAGCTGCTGCCCCACCTCGCGCTCCAGCTTGGACAGCTGCTGGGAGACGGCCGAGGTGGTGACGTGCAGCCCGTCGGCGGCACCGCTCACCGAGCCGTGCCGCGCGACGGCGTCGAGGGTCCGCAGGCGCTCCAGATTCAACATGTAAGCAATCCTAAGGGGAGGGGTCGAAGAATTCTCACTTGTTCTACGAGGTCGGTCCCGTCACCCTGAGTACATGAGTCCCGCAGCCCCGCCCCAGCCCTCACCCGCCTCCCCCTCCCTCACACCCACCGGCTCCGCGCTCGCCGCGCGCGGCGCCCGGCTGCTCGACTGGCGCGTCCGCTTCGGCGCCCTGGCCCTCATCTGGGGGTTCAGCTTCCTCTTCATCAAGGTCGGCACGGAGGGCTTCGCCCCCTTCCAGGTGACGTTCGGACGGCTCCTGTTCGGTACGGCGGTGCTCGCCGTCGCCCTGGTCGTGAAGCGCGACAGGCTGCCGCGCGGCGCCCGGGTCTGGGGCCATCTGACGGTGGCGGCGTTCCTGCTCAACGCGCTGCCGTTCTCGCTCTTCGCGTACGCGGAGCTGACGATCCCCTCCACCCTGGCGGGCATCTGCAACGCGACGACCCCGCTGTGGGGCATGCTGCTCTCGCTCGTCGCGCTCTCCGAGGACCGTCCGACCCGGATCCGCGCCGCCGGTCTGGGCATCGGCTTCATGGGCGTACTCACGGTGCTCGGCGCCTGGCAGGGCTTCTCCGGTCTCGACGTGACGGGCACGGCGCTGGCCCTGCTGGCCTCGTTCAGCTACGCGGTGGGCTGGATCTACGTCCGCAGGACGCTGAGCGACACGGGCGTCTCGCACCTCTCGCTCGCCGGCTCCCAGGTGGGCCTCGCGACGCTCCAACTGGCCGTGGTCACTCCCCTGTTCACCTCGATGCCGGATTCGGTGGAGGTCGTGCCCCTGCTCGCCGTGATCGCGCTCGGCGCCCTCGGCACCGGATACGCGATGCTGCTCCAGTACGGCGTGGTGGCGGAGGTCGGCCCGACGACGGCCTCGATGGTCACGTACTTCATCCCCGTCATCGCCACGGCGGCGGGCGTGGCCGTCCTGGGCGAACAGCTCACGTGGAACACGCCGGTCGGCGCCGTGATCGTCCTCGCGGGAGCCGCACTCACCCAGACCCGCACCTCGCGCCGCAGGGCAACCGGCGGCCCGCACCTCAGTGCGCGGAAGACCCCGCCGTCCTGTGCGGGCAGGCGCCCCGCCGGGGCGGAACGGATGGGCACACGGGACGCCGCCCTCGCGGGCGCCTGCGCCCCCGCGTCACCGGTTCGGCGCACACCTGGTGCGGGTCCGGGCCCGGAAGCCCAGGCCGGGCACCTGGCGGCCGAGACTCACCCGTAACTCCGCGCGGGAGCCGGCCCCGCCGCCCGCGCGAGGGCCTCGGCGAGGGGCTCGACGTCCTCGGCGGTGAGGCCGGAGACGGTGACGCGGACAGCCGGTCCCGCGTTCATCCTGAAGCGCGCGCCCGGCGCCACCGCCCATCCGTCGGCCACGAGCCGCGCCACCGCGCCCGTCTCGTCCGCGACCGGCACCCAGACGTTCATGCCGCTGCGCCCGTGGGCCTCGGTCCCCCGCCGGGCGAGCGCCCGCACCAGGCCGTCGCGCCGCTGCCCGTACGCGCGGGCGACGGCGGCCGGATCGACCGCCTCCGCGGCCCACAGGTGGGCGACGGTCCGCTGGAGCAGCCGGCTGACCCAGCCGGGGCCGAGCCGCTGCCGCCCGAGGACCCGGTCGACGGTCTCCGCGTCCCCGGTGAAGGCCGCGATCCGCAGGTCGGGCCCGTATGCCTTCGCGACCGAACGCACCAGCACCCAGCGGTCGGTGACCCCGGCGAGCGGATGGAGGGGCTGCGCGACGATCCCGTGCCCGTGGTCGTCGTCCACGAGGAGGACGTCGGGGTGCGCGGCGAGGACCCGCCGCAGCTCCCGCGCCCGCTCCTCGGTCACGCACGCCCCGGTCGGGTTCTGCGCCCGGTCGGTCACGATGACCGCCCGCGCCCCGTCACGCCGGATCGCCCGCTCGACCTCCTCCGGCAGCGGCCCCTCGTCGTCGACGGCGACGGGCACGGGCCGCAGCCCGAGGGCCGGTACGAGGTCGAGCAGGCTGCCCCAGCCCGGGTCCTCGACGGCCACGGCGTCCCCGGGCCTGAGGTGCACGGCGAGCACCCGCTCGATGGCGTCGAGGGAGCCGGAGGCGACGCCGACGGGCCCGGCGGGCACGCCGTCCGCGTCGAAGGCGGCCCGCGCGAGCCGCCCGAACTCCTCGTCGACGGGGGCCTCTCCGTACAGGCCGGGCCGCTCGGCGTACCGTCGCGCGACCTCCGCGAAGGCCTCGCCGAGCGGTGGCAGGAGCGCCGGGTCGGGGCTTCCGTTGCTCACGTCCCGGACCCCGGCGGGGGCGTCCACCCTGATCGAGCCGCGCGCGGTCGTGGCGGGCCGTGGCCGCACCCGGCTGCCGCGCCGCCCGTCCGTCTCGATGACCCCGCGCTCACGCAGGGTGCGATAGGCGGCGGCGACCGTGTTGGCGTTCACCCCCAGCGTCAGCGCCAGTTCCCGCATGGGCGGCAGCAGGCGCCCGGGCTCCAGGGCGCCCGTGCCGACCCCGCGCTCGACGCTGGCGGCGATCTCCGATGCGCGACGACCTTCGATCCGATACTCTCCTAGCACAAAAGTTATTATGCACTAGTGCAATGGAGTCCGCAATGACCGCCGCCGCCGACACCACCTCGACAAGCGCCTACGCGCCCACCGACCGCACCGTCCCCACCCGAAACCGCGACCGCGCTTCGTACGACAGGGCCCTGGTCCACTCGATACTCGACGGCACCTCCGTCTGCCACCTCGGCTTCGTCCGCGACGGGGCGCCGGTCGTGCTCCCGACGCTCTACGGCCGCGTCGGCGACCGGCTCTACATCCACGGCTCCACCGGCTCGCGGCCCCTGCGCACGGCGGGCGACGGCGTGCGGGCCCCCGGTCTGCCCGTCTGCCTGACCGTGACCCACGTCGACGGCCTGGTGCTCGCCCGCTCCGCCTTCCACCACTCCCTCAATTACCGCTCGGTTGTCGTCCACGGCACCGCCCACCAGGTCACCGACCCCGCGGAGCTGCGGACGGCCCTCGACGCGCTCGTCGACCAGGTCGTCCCGGGCCGCTCCCGCGACTCGCGCCCGGCGAACGCCAAGGAGCTCGCCGCCACCGCCGTGATCCGGCTCGACCTGGACGAGGTCTCGGCGAAGGTCCGCACCGGCGGCCCCAACGACGACGCCGAGGACCTCGGTCTCCCCCACTGGGCCGGCGTGATCCCCGTCCGCACGGCCCACGGCACCCCTGTCCCGGCCGACGGCCTCGACCCGGCCGTCGCCCTGCCCGACTACCTCGCCGCGCTCTGAGGACAGGAGCCACCACGATGCTGATCCACCCCTGGGACGCACCCCTCGACGACAGCGAGTGGCGCGACTGGCTCACCCGCCACGACTTCGGCCAGCTCGCCGTCAACGGCCTGCCCGGCGACCCGCCGTGGGTGCAGCCGATGCACTTCCGGTACGAGGCCGAGCCCGGCCCGTACGGCCGCGTCCTCACCCACCTGGCCCGCCCCAACCCGCTGTGGCGAGCGATCGAGGCGCATCCGACGGTGCTCCTGAGCGTGGTCGACGACTACGTCTTCGCACCGGGCCCGTGGACGGTCGCCGAGGGCACGCCCCCCGCGCACGGAACGCCGACCTCGTACTACGCGGCCGTCCAACTGCGCTGCACGGCGCACGTGATCGACGACCCGGCGGAGAAGGCCGAGCTGCTCAACCGCCAGGTCGCCCACTTCCAGCCGGACGGCGGCACCGCCCTCGCGGCCCCCGGCGAGGCCCCGTTCGGCCGCCTCCTCTCGGGCATCCGCGTCCTGAACCTGGAGGTGACCGAGGTACGGGCCAAGTTCAAGTACGCGGGCAACAAGCCGCCCGAGGTCCAGGAACGGATCGCGGACCGGCTGGCCGAGCGCGCGGGCCCCGGCGACCTGGCGGCCCGCGCCCACCAACTGCGCCGACGCGCCACGACGTAGGGCCCGCGACGCCCTACACCGTCACGGCCTCCCGCCGCCGCACCGCCACCGTCCTCGCCTCGGCGAAGGCCAGGCCCGTGACGGCGACGAGCAGCAGCAGGGTGCCGAGGACGATGGCTCCGGTGAGCTGCTCGCCCAAGAGCGAGACGGCGATCAGGGCCGCGCTCACCGGCTCCAGGAGCATGATCACGGAGACGGTGGCGGCCCGGACGACGGCCGCGCCCGCGAAGTAGAGCGCGTAGGCGAGGGCCGTCGGTACGGCCGCCACGTACACCAGCAGGAGGACGACCTGCACCGGCGCGTCCGTGTGCGGTACGAGTCCCTCCGCGGCCGCAAGCGGCAGCAGACCCACCGCTCCGATGGCGAAGGCCCAGGTGGTGGTCGCGAGGGCGTCCGTCCCGCCGCCGTCCCGGCCGAGCCACCGGGTGAGCAGCGTGATCGCGGCGTACCCGGCGGCCGAGACGACCGCGAGGCCCACGCCGAGCGGTCGCACCTCCTCGGCCCCGCCGCCGAGGACGAGGACGGCCAGCCCTGCGAGGGCCCCGATGACGGCGAGGAGCCCGCCGCGGCCGAGGCGCTCACCCATGGCGAGCCGGGCGCCGACGGCGATGAGGACGGGGCCCGCGCCCAGGGTGACGACGGTGCCGACGGCGAGGCCGGTGTCCTGGACGGCGGCGAAGTAGGCGCTCTGGAAGACGGTCAGCCCGATCCCCGTACCGAGGATGCGGGCCGTCCGCCGGCCGCGCGGTTCCCCGGCGGTGCGGGCGACGGCACGGCGGGGCCGCAGGGCCAGCGCGCCGAGCAGCAGGACGAGCCCGCCGACGCAGCGCCAGAAGGAGAGGGCCAGCGGGCCCATGTCGCTGACGCGGAAGATCAGCGAGGCGGCGGCACCGGCCGTGCCCCAGGCGATCCCGGCGACGATGAGATAGAGCAGGCTCCGCCCGACGGGCAGGGCGGATTCCGAGGAGTTCGGCACGTGACTTCTCCGAGGAGGAAGAGGGAAGGGTGGTCGCTCGGCTCCGCGCGCGGGCAGCGACGAACCGCTCGGGGGCGGAGATCCGCCCACCCGAGCCCGGTCCTCGTCGGAAGATGCCGTCGCGCGCTAGGCGGTGGGCGGCGGTGTCGAACGTGCGATCACGTGCATGAGCGGCACGCTAGGGGGCGGTCCGCCCGGCCGACAACTCCTTTTCGTCCCGCCCGACGGCTCCGGTCCCTGAATGACCACCGGGGACGGCCGCGGAATCACCACGGGAGGCCGCCGCGGACTCGCTCCCGGAGGCCGCCACGGGCTCCGAAGGCGGCGCCTTGGGCGTCGAGGACTGGGCGATGAACGCCCCGACCAGGACCAGCGCTCCGCCGAGGATCTGCGGCGCGTCCAGGTGCTCGCCGAGGAGCACCCAGGCCAGCACCGTGGCGACGACGGCTTCCAGGCAGGCCACGACCCCCGCGACCTGCGGCGAGAGGCGGCGGACGGAGATGACGCCGGTGACGTACGCGAGGACCGTGGCGATCAGCACGATCCAGCCGAGCAGCAGCCATGCGGGCACGCTGCTGCCGTCCATGTCGGCGCTGCCGCCGAGGATCGCCCAGTCCATGCCCCACGGCCGGGCCACGACGGTGAGGACGAGGGCGCCGATGAGCAGCCCGTACGCGATGACACCGAGCGGATCGGCCTGCTCCGCCTCGTCGGACCCCTGGTCGGAGAGGACGAAGTAGCCGACCTGGCAGCAGGCCGCGGCGAGGGCCAGGAGCAGACCGATGAGGTCGAAGCTCAGCCCGGACCAGACCTGGACGACGCACGAGAGGCCGCCGACGGCCAGGAGGACGCCGAGGGCGGCGGCGCGGGTGACGGGCCGGCGCTGGACGAAGCGGACCCAGCCGAGGACGAGGGCCGGGGCGAGGTACTCGATGAGCAGCGCGACGCCGACGGGTATGCGGGAGATCGAGGCGAAGTAGAAGGCCTGGACACCTGCGACGGCGAGCAGGCCGAAGCCCACGAGGAGGGCGGGTTTGCGGCGCAGGAGGTCCCGGTGGCGCCAGGCCACCGGGAGCATGACGAGCGCGGCGCCGGCGACCCGGAGCCACACCACGTGCAGCGGGTCGAGTCCCGCCTCGATGAGTGGCTTGGCCGCCACTCCTGAACCACCGAATGCGAAGGCCGAGGCCAGGGCAAGTCCCAGGCCGGCGCTTCTCCCCTGAGACGCGTGCATCGGGCCATCATGACAGGACGCGGTCAGGTGCGTAACCCCCGTTACACCTGTTGAGACGGCTCCCCGCCGAAGGCCCCGGGAGAACCCGCACCGGACCCGTCACCAAGAGCCTCGACCCGCCCCTCGACCTGGGCTTCGATACGGGATTCGATACAGGCTTCGATGCGGACGACCAGCGCGACCGGATCGACCCCGGCCCGCCGCAGCACCTCGACGGCCCGGTTCTCGGGGTCGGCGGCGACACCGGCGAGCAGGTCGAGCCCGCGCGCTCGTTCGTCGCCGCGCCCGGCGGCCCGCCGGAAGGCACACTCCAGGGCGGCGACCGCGGCCGGTGACCAGCCGGAGGCGCGTCCGCCACCGCCCTGCGGCTCGGCCTCGCGCACGGCGGGCAGCAGGCGCCGGGCACCGGAGTCCTCGACCGAGCGCTGCCAGCGCAGACCGTAACCGATGGACCGCTGGGCGAGGTAGCCGAGGATGCGGGCGAGCTGATGCCCTCCCTCGAAGACGTCGCCGACGTCCGGGTCCGACTCGACGAGCGAGTGCAGGAGGTGCGCGGTGTCGATCTGGCGGTCCCCGTCCCGGAGGGCTCTGCGCCGCGCGCCCGCCACGACCGCCGCGAGCGAGGGCGTCAGGAAGGACGCGAGCTCGGCGCGCGGGGCGACGGGTTGCCGGAGTGGTGGGGGCAGCGGCTGCGGGAGAGGAACGGGATGGTGCACCCTTCCACCTCATCAGGCCGGGGCGGTCGGAGCATCGCCGGAGAGAAGCATGTCCGCATCCCACCGGAGTTGGGCACACGCGCACGGTTCCTCCTCCTTACGGAGGAGATTGCCCGCGTTCGCCTCCGGGGGCGCGCGCCGCCTTGCATTGCGCCCCCATTGCAACCGCAGGCCCGTTGCCGTTCGTCCTTCGGTCGTGTTCTGGATGGTGGCTCTGCTCGCATGCGACGGACGGCAGTACGTGTACCGGGTGTACGCACCCCGAGAGGCGCTGCCGGCCGACCTGTTCTGGGCCGCGTTCCACTGCCACGAGGAGGACGGGGGGCCGCGCGCCTCCGACTGCTTCGACTCCGCCGAGATCTGGTGGATCGGCGACGGCGCCGGACCGGCCGCCGCAGAACTGACGGTTCATCAGTATTGAATGTTCACGCCCACCCGGCTACGTTCCGCGACACCGGAACCAGTAGGCACGCCTGAAGGGGTGGTCGCATGGCCGAAGTCAGCGCGGAGGCACGGATCGAGGCGCCGGCCGGAAAGGTCTGGGCACGCCTCACGGACTTCTCCTCGTACGGCGAGTGGAACGCCACGCACACCAGCTTCCCGAGCGGCGGCCCGGCATCCCTGGAGACGGGCGCGACCTTCACCGAGAACATGAAGCTGATGGGCTTCCCCGCCGAGGTGCTCTGGACGGTCGAGGAGCTGGAGACCGACCGGGCGCTCGCGATCAAGGGCAAGGGCCCGATGGGGGTGATGGTCACCACCCGCTACTCGCTCGCGGCGGAGGGGGACGCGACGACGGTACGGATCGACGGCGAGTTCACGGGCGCGGCGGTGTCGCTCATGGCGGGGAAGCTCAAGGACTCGGCGACGGCGGCCCTGACGGAGTCGCTCCGCAAACTCGCGGGCCTGGTCACCTGACCCGCAGACACACGAAAAGGGCCCCGCGACACAAGCCGCGGGGCCCTTTCGTCACCACTCAGTCCTCATCGGCAAGGATGAGGTAGAGCTTCTTGCGGGCGTCGTTGATCACGCCGACCGCCTTCTGACGCTGCTCGGCGGTGCCGGTCTTCCAGACCTGCCCGAACGCCTCCATCAGCCCGAAGCCGGCCTGCCGGATCTCGTTCACGGCCTCCCAGTCGACACCGCGCCCGGCCTCTTCCCACGGGGCCTCGGGGCCTTCCTCAGCCTCGGCGCGCCCGGCGTCGGTGAGCGTGAACAGCTTCTTGCCGCCCTCGCTCGCGCTGGTGATCAACCCCTCGTCCTCCAGCATCTGAAGGGTGGGGTAGACCGAGCCGGGGCTGGGCTTCCAGGCCCCGTCGCTGCGCTCGCCGATCTCCCGGATCATCTCGTAGCCGTGCATGGGGCGGTCCTTGAGCAGCGCCAGGATCGACGCACGCACGTCACCGCGCCGCGCCCTCCCCCGGCCACCACCGCGGCCACGCCCGCCGAACCCGCCCCCGAAGGGGCCGGCACCACCGAAGCCGGGCCCGAACGGCCCGAACGCGGCCCGCCGCCCCTCGAAGTCCCCACGAGGTCCGGGGCCGCAGGCCCCACGACCGGCTCCGTGTCCGTTTCCGCACTCGTGTCCATGTGAACGCATCGCAACGCTCCTTCCGTCGAGTTTCCATCGTTGAACTGTCGCGATGCCTCAACGATATATCGGAACTGTTCGTCGAGCAAGAAGCGACTGCGAAATGAAGGGTGGTGTTGGCGAGGAGGGGCGCGATGACGCCGATCAGCGCGACGAGCCCGGCCTTGCCGAGCCGGATCGCGCGCTACCGGCAGCCCACAGGGTCGCCACGTTCGAGCTCCGGACAAGCGCCGAGGGGGGCGGGGGGGCGAAAGCCCTACGCCCGGTCGTAGACCGTGGTGGCGATGCCGCGCGCGCCCAGCGTCTTCTCGATGACCGGCTCGATGCGTTCCCATGTCCCGCCGGCGAGACCGCACCCGATGCGGGGCATGTGAACGGAGGCGCTGTGGGCCAGGGCGTGCTCGGCTACGGAGTCCAGGCACCGCGCCAGGGTTTCGTACCGGATGGGCGGACCGCCGCTGCCGGTCCGCATGCCACGCTGCGCGACCATGTTCGCGACCCGGATGTCGGCTCTGACCTGGATGAGCTGCACCGCCCCGAGGGCGAAGTCGTTGCCCGCGCGCTCGCGGTGCCAGCGGCGGTACTCGCGCTCCGGCTCGGGCCAGCGACGCGAGAGGGAGTTACGGCCTCCCCCGAGACGCCATGTGGCTTCGGATCAGGTCAGCCGAGCGGCGGCAGGAGAGGGAGCCGGGCGGCGAGGAACTTCGGGGCCATCCCTCGGTAGCTGTCGGTGATCAGTTCGGCAAGCTCGGTCCAGTCGGTGTGGTCGCCGAGCATGGCCGCGGCGACGTTGTGGCCCCACCCGGCACGGAGGAACGGGAACCCCGTGGCGGTCAGGCCCATCAGGTCGTCGGCGGGTACCCGAAACGTCATCACGACCGGTTCCTGATCCGCGGTGACATACGGGGCGTAGATCGGGGAGCGATCCAGGTCCGGCGTGTAGACATGGGCGAACGTCCGCTTGCGGATCCGCCAGCGCACGCCGACCCAGGCGGGTTCCTCGTACGACTCCGGCAACTGGCGGCAGATCGACCGCAACCGGTCCAGGATCTCCGGCGGCACGTCTCCAGGACTGGTCATAGGCCGACACTATCGACCGCCGCGATTTCCGCGCCAGACGCTTCTTGGCAGGGAAGCCCACGTGGCAGCAGTGAGCCCCCGTGCGTCGTGATCGGTACCCGTGGCGCACGGTTCATGGCGGGAGTTCCGCCGACAACCACCGGTCCGCCCGCGACGGGTCATCCGTCCTAGGCTGGTGGCGTACCGGGGGGGCTCCCACGGGAAGGTGGATCGGACCATGCAGGCGAGCGAGATCACCGAGATCCTGAACCGGCCGGTCAGCCGGGAACTCCTGGCCCGGGACATCACCCGGCTGGCGTACGTCGCCGAGGACGGCACGCCCCGCGCCATCCCGATCGGCTTCGTCTGGAACGGCACGGAGATCGTCATGTGCACCCCGCCGAACGCCCCGAAGCTGGCGTCACTGCGCCGGAACCCGGCGGTCGCCCTCACGATCGACACCGAGGTCCACCCGCCGAAGATCCTGCTCCTGCGCGGCCGCGCCGAACTGGACCTCGTCGAGGGCATCCCCGACGAGTTCCTCCAGTCGAACGGCGCCTACACGATGACGCCCGAGCAGCGGGTCGAGTGGGAGGCCGAGGTCCGCGCGCTCTACGTCGAGATGGTCCGGATCGTCGTGACCCCGACCTGGGCGAAGATGATCGACTTCGAGACGACCCTCCCGAGCGCGGTCGAAGAGCTGGTCAACCGGCGAGCCGAACGCGACGCCTGACCACCCACCGACCGGCCGACCGGGCCACCCGCCGGCCACCCGGCCGCCACACCTGCCCACCCACCGGCGTCGGCCAGAATCATGCTCATGATGACGCCCATGACCAGCGACAACGCCCTCCTCTTCACCCAACTCCTCACCCCCGACGCGGTGACCGGCCCCCTCGCCACCGCCCTCACCGAGTGCTGGATCGAAGTGAGCGACGCGGGCGGCGCGGCCGGATTCCCCTTCCCGCCGGTCGATCCCGCCGAGGTCGCGGCCGCGCTCGACCGCATCGTCACGGGCCTCGACCCGGTGAGCAGCCGCCTCGTCGTCGCGACCGTCGGCGGCACCGTCGCGGGCTGGCTGCACCTCCGCCGCGATCCGGACCCCCTGGTCGCCCACTGGGGAACGCTGCACCACGTCCAGACCCGCCTCCACGTACGCGGCCGGGGCATCGGAGCCGGCCTGGTGCGCCAGGCCCGGGTGATCGCCCGCGACGAGATGGCCCTGGAGCAGCTGCGGCTCGCGGCACGCGGTGGCGTCGGCCTCGAAGAGTTCTACGGCCGCCTCGGCTGGGAGGAGATCGGCCGCTGGCCCGGAGCCCTCCGGCTGGCGCCCGAGGACGACCGCGACGAGGTCCTCATGGTGCTTTCACCCCTGTAGCGCCGCCCGCCGCCGGGCCCGTGCGGCCCGGACGGCCCGTACCGCCCGGGTGATCCCCCACCCCAGCAGCCACGGCAGCACCGTGATGCCGAGGACGTACACGAGGAGATAGCCCACGAGGTCGTCGGTCCGGGTCGGCTGGCCCAGCGGCATCACGATGGCGATCGCGGAGACCGTCACGGGGAGCAGCGGCAGCAGCACGGACCACAGCCGCGCCCGCAGGCCGGGCCGGAAGGCGCACCAGACGCCCATCCCGCCCATGAGGAAGGGCCCGAACGGCACCCACAGCACCACCGGGACGAAGAACAGCATCCACCAGTCGTCGCCGTATCCGAACATCATCGAAGCCCCCCGAGGCCGCCGTGGATCCCCCTTCGGGGGACGCCGGCCAGTACGGTCCAGTTCTCCGCGATTGGCCTTGGCCCGCGCGTTTCCACTCCTTGTACGGTCAGCGGCATGCGGATCCGAATCGTCGACGCCTTCACCGACCGGCCCTTCTCCGGAAACCCGGCCGGAGTCCTCCTCCTCGACTCCTTCCCCGAGGACTCCTGGCTCCGGAACGTCGCGGCGGAGGTCAACCTCTCCGAGACGGCCTTCGCCCACCCCCTGCCCGCCGGCGGCGAGGCGGACTGGGCCCTGCGCTGGTTCACCCCGGCCACCGAGGTCGATATGTGCGGCCACGCCACGCTCGCCACGGCCCACGTCCTGCACACCACCGGCGCGGCGACCGGCACCATCCGCTTCGCCACCCGGTCCGGCGTCCTGAGCGCCACCGCCGCCGCGGACGGCACCATCACCATGGACTTCCCGACCTCCGCCCTCACCCCCCTCCCCGTCCCCGAAGGCCTGGCGAAGGCGCTCGGCGCCGAGGTCGTCGCCGTCCACGACACGTCCGCCCACATCGGCGACCTCGTCGTCGAGCTCCGCGACGAGGCCACCGTGCGCTCCCTCACGCCGGACCTCGCCGCCCTCGTGAGCCTCTCCTCGCGCGGCATCATCGTCACCGCCACCGCCGAGAACCCCGACGGCGGTTACGACTTCGTCTCCCGCGGCTTCTTCCCGGCCATCGGCATCGAGGAGGACCCGGTGACCGGCAGCGCCCACACCGCGCTCGCCCCCTACTGGTCGGCCCGGTTCGGCCGCGACGAGCTCACCGGATTTCAGGGCGGCCTCCGCACCGGCCTCGTCCGCACCCACCTCCGCGGCGAGCGCACCCTGCTGACGGGCCACGCCGTGACGGTCATCGACGGCGACCTGCACGCCTGACGGAAACGCCCGAAGCACCGGAAACGAGCAAGGGGCGTACGGCTCAAGCCGTACGCCCCTGATCCGTCCCCCGCGTCCCGTCAGCCGGTCGGCAGCCAGCCCACCTTCCCCGCCAGCAGCCCGTATCCGACGAAGGCCACGATGTCGAGCAGGGCGTGCGCCACGACCAGCGGCCCGACCCTCCCCCAACGCCGGTACAGCAGGACGAAGACGACGCCCATCACCACGTTGCCGATGAAGCCGCCGATCCCCTGGTAGAGGTGGTACGAACCGCGCAGCACCGAGCTCGCGACGAGGGCCGCCATCGGCGTCCACCCCAACTGCCCGAGCCTGCGCAGCAGATAGCCGACGACGATGACCTCTTCCAGGACGGAGTTCTGCACCGCCGAGAGGATCAGCACCGGGTACTTCCACCACACCTCCGGCAGGGACTCCGGCACGACCGTGAGGTTGAACCCGGAAGCCCGCGCCGCCAGGTAGAAGGCGAGCCCCGCGCTCCCGATCCCGGCCGCGACCAGCGTCCCGCGTCCCAGGTCCGACCAAGGCCGGGTCCGGTCGAAGCCGATGGACCGGAGCCCGGCGCCCTCCCGCATCAGCAGATGGGCGACGAGGACGACCGGCACGAGCGCCGTGGCGATGCCGAAGAGCTGCCAGGACAGGTCGAGCCAGGGCCGGCCCGGCGCGTACGAGCCGTTGAGCGTCGCCGCCTGCTCCTTCAGCGACCCCGGCCGGGTCAGGGACCCGATGAAGCTGATGAGGGACGACAACGCGCTCGCGCCGAGGGAGAGCGCGAGCACGATGAGGGTCTCGGAGCGCAGCACCTTCCGCGGCAGGCCTCCTGGGGGCAGGGAAGCGTCCCTCACGTCTTGCTCCGACACCACACCTGTCTCCACTTCCCCGTCGTGGGCCCATGCCGTTCCGGCGGTCGCGGCCTGCCTCGGCCGCCTCGACTACCTTGACATGATCACCCATGCCCGGGGATGCCGCCCTGGCCCGTCACTCGGAGCCCGGAGTCCGTCGCAGCCCACGCCACACTGCCCGCACCCCGCACCCCGCACCCCACACGAGGGCAGGACGTCAGCCGATCCCCACAGGCCAGGTGTGCACCGGCTCGCCCTCGTGCATGAGCGTCCGGTAGCGGCGGGTGGTCGCCGCGAGCGCCGCCTCCCTGTCGAGGCCCGAATCCAGCGCCTGATGGAAGGTGTCGGCCTGCCAGGAGGCGCCGTTCACCTTCCGCAGACATCGCTGCTCGATCACCCCGAGGTAGAAGTCCCGGTCGGCGGGCTCGATGTGCCACGCGTCGAGACCGGCCGCGGCGAGCGGCAACAGCTCGTCGAGGACGAGCCGTACCGCCGGCAGGGTCGCGACACCGCCGGCGCGCCCCGAGCGGGGCCAGCGGAGCTCCGCCTCGATGCCGTGGCGGCAGGCCGTGTCGAAGTTGGCCTCCGCGTCCTCGAAGGCCAGCCGCTTCCAGACCGGCCGCGGCTCGTCGGCGAGCGAGCGCACGAGCCCGTAGTAGAAGGCCGCGTTCGCGATCACGTCGGTCACGGTCGGCCCCGCGGGCAGCACCCGGTTCTCCACGCGGAGGTGCGGGACCCCGTCGACCCAGCCGTACACGGGCCGGTTCCAGCGGTAGACCGTGCCGTTGTGCAGGACGAGTTCCTGGAGCTTCGGTACGCCGCCCTCGTCGAGGACGAGCAGCGGGTCCTCCTCGTCGCAGATGGGCAGGAGGGCGGGGAAGTAGCGGAGGTTCTCCTCGAAGAGGTCGTACACCGAGTCCACCCACCGCTCCCCGAACCAGGTGCGCGGCCGGACTCCCTGGGACTGCAGCTCGGGCGGCCGGGTGTCGGTGGCCTGCTGGAAGAGGGGCGGCCGGGACTCGCGCCACACCTCGCGTCCGAAGACGAAGGGCGCGTTCGCGCCGAGGGCGATCTGGATGCCCGACACCGCCTGCGCCGCGTTCCAGACGGCGGCGAACCGGGCCGGGGTGACCTGGAGGTGGAGCTGGACGGAGGTGCAGGCGGCCTCCGGCACGATCGACTCCGAGGTGCACAGGAGCCGTTCGACCCCGTGGATGTCGAGGGTGAAGTCCTCGCCCCGGGCGGCGAGGATCTGGTTGTTGAGGAGCGTGTAGCGGTCGGCGGCCGACAGGTTCTCGAAGACCAGGTCGCTCTGGGCGAGCGTGGGAAGTATGCCGATCATGACGACGCCGGCGTCGAGTTCCTTCGCCTTGCGGTCGGCATATCCGAGGCCGGTCCCGATCTCTTCCGCGAGCCGGTCGAATACCCGGCCGCCGAGCCGGTGCGGAGCGATGTTCACTTCCAGATTGAACAATCCGAGTTCCGTCTGGAAATCGGAGCTCGCGATCCTTTCCAGAACCGGCGCGTTGAGCATCCGGGGCAGTCCGTCGGGCCCCGTGAGATTGAGTTCGATCTCCAGGCCCATCAGATTGCGGGGCCGGTCGAACCTCTTCTCCGCCAGCAGCCTCGCGAGCCCCGCGAGACACTGCTGGAGCTTTCTCCGGTACTGCTGCCGGTCGGCCGGGCCGAACCCGTCCGCATCGACCTTCTCCCCCATCGAAGCCGTCCCTCCCACCGTGGGCAGCCGCGACGACGGCCGCGCGTCACGGACCATGATGCCCACCTCGCTGATCCACAACGCCTGCGGAACGGGCCCTTCGGGGGATAGGCTGGAAGGAGCGCTCCACCGGCACATCCCGCAGGCATGACACGGTCGACATATACCAATGTCCTATTGTCCCGTGGCAGGGGATAAGAATTCAGCCGTCCGACTCGGCGAGGAATACGCAGGTGAGGGCCGTGCGGCCGTCATGATTCCGCTTGAACAGCCCCTCGAATAAGGCTGGATGACGTCTTGTCAGGAATATCGGTGACGTCTAGCGGAAACACTCTGTGAACACGTGTCGTATAAACTCCGCGGACGAGGCAGAGTGTTGGTGCCCGGTCATGGCCCCAAGGCCCCTCTCTGGCCGCGCCGCCGACAGCGCCGTCGTACCTGCCCACGCATCACCGTGTCTCCTGAGTGAGAGGCGACCCACCATGCTCCGACCCTCTCCGGCCCCCGCGCCGGCCCTCCGCAGTGTCCTCGCGGCCCTCGGCTCACCGACCGCCGTCCGCGAGGCGCGCACCCCCGCCCTGCGGGCTGCGCAGGGACCACTGAGCCCCGAACTCCCGCTGCCCGTCCACGTCCTCGGCGACGCGGGAGTTCCGGGACGGTCACCCCGCACCCGGCTCACCGGCTGGCGGTTCCTGATCCGGAACGGGGACCGGGCGATCGCCGCCGCGGACACCATGCTCACCCCGGACGGCTGGACCTTCTCGCACTTCTTCGAGGGGCCGTACGTCACCGCGACGGAACGGGCCCTGCTCCACGCCGAGGCGCTGCCCACCCCGTACCAGCCCCGGCTCCTCTCCGTACCGGAGCTCTACATGCTGACGCTCTGGCTGCACGCCGAACCGGAGGCGGACGGCACGACCGTCGCCTCGGCCTCGGCCTCGGCCGACCTTCTGGTACCCCTGGCCCCCGCGCCGCCGGGGATCGCGGCCCACCGGCCGTACCGGGTCGCCGACCTCATGCCCGTGCTCAGTACGCGTCTCGCGCCGCCGCCCCTCATGGGCTCGGCGGCGCCCGCCTGATACACCGCACGAGCCGCCCCGCCCCGTGACCCGGCAGGGTCACGGGGCGCACTGCTGTCCGAGCACCGCGCCCGAACGCACCACCCGAACACCCCTCCCGTACGGACTAGCCCGCTCGGGCCACTGCGAACCACCCGAAGAGATGGTGCAGTTGAGCTGAACCGCCCCTGCGGGTGATGCGTCTTCTCCGAAGAGGACGAGCTGCCGCGAAATACCTGCGGAAGACCGTCCATGGGGCAAGACTGGGACCGGAACCGAACCGACCGACGGGGGCGGCCGTGAGCGCGAAGAGCCGCAGGACATCCACTACGACGCAGCGAAAGAACCCACCCATGTGCCAGCACCAGCCTGCCTGTCCCACCGCCGACTCCAACGACCGGGAGGCGGCCCGCCTGATGGCACACCACCCGGAACAGGGCTGGAGCCTGCTGTGCAACGGCGTTCTGCTCTTCGAGGACACCGGTGAACTGCTGCCGGACGGGCAGATCATCGCCCCGCACCGGCCGCTGACGGCGGGACAGGTGACGACCGCCGCCTGAGTGGGCGCGGGGATCGCCGTACGAGGGACGGAAACGCCGAGGGCCGGCCCGGAGGAAATCCTCCGAACCGGCCCTCGATTCATGCTCAGTGCTCGTACTCGTCCATCGGCGGGCAGGAGCAGACCAGGTTCCGGTCGCCGAAGGCACCGTCGATGCGGCGCACCGGCGGCCAGTACTTGTCGGCGGCCGAGACACCGGCCGGGAAGACCGCCTCGTCACGGGTGTACGCGTGGTTCCACTCGCCGCCCAGCGCGGCCGCGGTGTGCGGGGCGTTGTGCAGCGGGTTGTCGTCGGCGGGCCACTGGCCCGAGGCGACCTTCTCGATCTCGGCCCGGATCGCGATCATCGTGTCGCAGAAACGGTCCAGCTCGGTGATGTCCTCGGACTCGGTGGGCTCGATCATCAGCGTGCCGGCCACCGGGAAGGACATCGTCGGCGCGTGGAAGCCGTAGTCGATCAGACGCTTGGCGATGTCGTCGACCGTGACGCCCGTCTCCTTCGAGAGCGGACGCAGGTCCACGATGCACTCGTGGGCGACCAGACCGGCCGGACCGGTGTAGAGGACCGGGAAGTGCGGCTCCAGGCGCTTGGCGATGTAGTTCGCCGCGAGCACGGCGACCTGCGTGGCGCGCTTGAGGCCCTCGCCGCCCATCAGGCGCACGTACGACCAGGAGATCGGCAGGATGCCCGCGGAGCCCCACGGCGCCGCCGAGATCGGGCCGACGCCGGTCTCCGGGCCCGCGGTGGGCTGGAGCGGGTGGTTCGGCAGGTACGGGGCGAGGTGGGCGCGGACGCCGACCGGACCGACGCCCGGGCCGCCGCCGCCGTGCGGGATGCAGAAGGTCTTGTGCAGGTTCAGGTGCGAGACGTCGCCGCCGAACTTGCCGGGCTTGGCCAGACCGACCAGCGCGTTGAGGTTGGCGCCGTCGACGTACACCTGACCGCCGGCCTCGTGGACCTCGGCGCAGATGTCGGCGACGTGCTCCTCGAAGACGCCGTGCGTCGACGGGTAGGTGATCATCAGCACGGACAGCTCGTCGCGGTACTGCTCGATCTTGGCGCGCAGGTCCGCGACGTCGACCTCGCCGTCGTCGGCGGTCTTGACGACGACGACCTTCATGCCGGCCATCACCGCGGAGGCGGCGTTGGTGCCGTGCGCGGAGGACGGGATGAGGCAGACGGTGCGCTGGAGGTCGCCGTTGGCCCGGTGGTAGGCGCGGACGGCCAGCAGGCCGGCCAGCTCGCCCTGGGAACCGGCGTTGGGCTGGATCGACACCTTGTCGTAGCCGGTGACCTCGGCGAGGCGCTCTTCCAGCTCGGTGATGAGCGTGACGTAGCCCTGCGCCTGGTCGATCGGGGCGAAGGGGTGGATCTGGCCGAACTCGGGCCAGGTCACCGGCTCCATCTCGGTCGTCGCGTTCAGCTTCATCGTGCAGGAGCCGAGCGGGATCATGCCGCGGTCGAGCGCGTAGTCGCGGTCGGCGAGCTTGCGCAGGTAGCGCAGCATCGACGTCTCGGAGCGGTGCGCGTGGAAGACCGGGTGGGTCAGGTACGCGTCGGAGCGCAGCAGCCCGGCGGGCAGCGTGTCCTCGGCGGACGCGTCCAGGGCCTCGACGTCGCCGTCGACACCGAAGGCGCCCCAGACGGCGGCGAGCTGCTCGCGTCCGGTGGTCTCGTCGCAGGAGATCGAGACGAGATCGGCGTCGACGCGGTAGAGGTTCACCCCGGCGTCACGGGCGGCGGCCACGACCGAGTCGGCACGGCCGGGCACCCGGACGGTCAGGGTGTCGAAGTACGAACCGTGGACGACCTCGACACCACCGGCGGTGAGACCCGCGGCGAGGATCGTGGCGTACCGGTGGGTCCGCTGCGCGATCCCCTTCAGCCCGTCCGGCCCGTGGTAGACGGCGTACATGCCGGCCATGACGGCGAGCAGCACCTGAGCGGTACAGATGTTGCTGGTGGCCTTCTCGCGGCGGATGTGCTGCTCGCGGGTCTGCAGGGCCAGGCGGTACGCGCGGTTGCCGTCGGCGTCGACGGAGACACCCACCAGGCGGCCGGGCAGGGAGCGGGCGTGCTTGTCCTGGACGGCCATGTAGCCGGCGTGGGGACCGCCGAAGCCCATGGGGACGCCGAAGCGCTGCGTCGTACCCACCGCGATGTCCGCGCCCAGCGCGCCGGGCGAGGTGAGCAGGGTCAGGGCGAGCAGGTCGGCGGCGACGGTGACGATCGCACCGAGCTCGTGGGCCTGGTCGATGGTGGCCTTGATGTCCCGCACGGCGCCGGAGGCACCCGGGTACTGGAGCAGCACGCCGAAGACGCCGCGCTCGGCGATCTCGGCCGGAATCCCGTCGCTGAGGTCGGCGACGACGACCTCGACACCGGTCGGCTCGGCGCGGGTCTCGATGACGGCGATCGTCTGCGGCAGGGCGTCGGCGTCGACGAGGAAGACGCCGTTCTTGACCTTGCCGACACGGCGGGCCAGGGACATGGCCTCGGCGGCGGCGGTGCCCTCGTCGAGTAGGGAGGCGCCCGACGTGGGCAGACCGGTGAGGTCGGCCACCATCGTCTGGAAGTTGAGCAGCGCCTCGAGGCGGCCCTGCGAGATCTCGGGCTGGTACGGCGTGTACGCGGTGTACCAGGCGGGGTTCTCCATCACGTTCCGGAGGATCACCGGAGGCGTGAAGGTCCCGTAGTACCCGAGGCCGATCATGGGGGCGAGGACCTGGTTGCCGTCGGCGAGCGTGCGCAGCTCGGCCAGTACCTCGGCCTCGGTGCGCGCGGCCGGCAGGGCCAGCGCCTCGGCGTTCTTGATCACGTCCGGCACCGCGGCGGCCGTGAGCTCGTCGAGCGAGCCGTAACCGACCTGGGCGAGCATCTTGGCCCGCGCCTCGGCGTCGGGCCCGATGTGCCGCTGCTCGAACGGGATGCCCTGCTCGAGCTCGGAGAGCGGAATGCGGTTGGCGGTCATGTACGGAGGCCTCCTGGTCGTCACGACCTGCGAGGGGCACCACGGCGCGGGTACCCGGACGGCCTCCCCCTCTGTCATCTCAACCTGAGAGTTTCACCGGCACGCCTCACGGCACGCCGGCTTTCACCGTCGGTGAGAGCGCATGCCGTCGGACACCGCTCTGCTTTCCAGAGTGACCTCGTCCGCGCGGTACAGGGGCCTGAGAGATTCCGGGGAGGATTTGCTCCTTCGGCGCCCTCCGAAAGGTTTCTCCGGGGGACTCTCCCGCACAGGGTCGACAGCCACAGCCAGCCTACCAGCGAGGTTGCGGGTCCCATCGCTCAAGTGGCCGACATCCCAGTTGTGCACTTTCGTAGGGGTGTAGAGCAGTTGCGACCAGTTGGAGGGACCGTGCAGACCGACATCGATCCGCGCAGCCTGATCGGCCGCAAGGCGTACGACCGCAACGGAAACAAGATCGGAACCGTGGACGAGGTGTACCTGGACGACGCCACCGGCATCCCGGAATGGGCCGCGGTCCGCACCGGCCTGTTCAGCCGGGACGCCTTCGTCCCCCTGGAGCCGAGCGACCTGCTCGAAGACGGCCTCCACATCCCGTTCGAGCGCGCGCTGATCAAGGACGCCCCCGACTTCGGCGTGGGCCGCCACCTCTCCCCTGAACAGGAGCTCCAGCTCTACCGCCACTACAACCTCACCCTCCCGCCCACACCCCAACCCCCTCAGGACACAGACTTCGGCCGCCTGGCCGGCCAAGAGGGCCCCTAACCCCAAGCCCCTGCCCCGGCCACCCCACGCCCGACACGCCGGCCCGCCACGCACGCCCGGCGCGGCGGCACGACGGCACGACGGCACGACGGCACGACGGCACGCCAAGCTCGTACGGCCTGCCCGGCCCGCCAAGCTCGTACGGCCTGCCGGCCCGCCACGCACGGCACGCCCGGCACGTACGGCCCGCCCGGCCGCCACGCACGCACGGCACGCCGGCACGTTCGGCCTGCCCGGCACGTACCGCACGCCCGGCACGCCCCGCACGTACGGCACGACGGCCACACCGGGCACGACGGGCACGACGGGCACGACGGGCACGACGGCACGGCTCCCCGCCCGGGCCCCGGCCCTCAGCCAAGCGCGACGGCATAACGGCGCGGCTCCTGCCCGCGCCCACGGCCCTCGGCCGCCCAGGGGCTGGGAGGCCGCCCAGGGGGGAAGGCCGCTGGGAGGCCGCCCAGGGGCCGGAAGGCCGCGCTACGGGCCGGAAGGCCGTCCCACGGGCAGCCGCCGACGGCGCGACACCCCTCACAAGAAGACCCGCACCTCTGTGTCCCCAGCTGCACGGGTGGTGCGGGTGGGAACCCCAGCCCGGCCGCAAGGCCGGGCGCACCCCCCACGGCCGGCACTGGCCCCCGGCACCGGCCCCGCACGGCCCCGTCACGCCCCCGCCCGACACTCCCCCCGCACCAACGGCAACGGTTCCGAAGGCTCCAGCTCCGGATCGTCGACCGAGAACGTCCGCACCCGACCCGGTGCCGACCACGGCTCCTCGAACCGCACGGTGACCCGCCCGACGCCGCTCCCCTGCACCCACCCCGCCCCGTGCACCGCGTGCCGCACGTCATGCCCGGGCGCCCACCGCCGCTCGACGGCAGCCCCGCCGGCAGCGGACTCATCCGGCACAGCACCCCCGGCCGCCGCCGCGGAGGTCGAACCCGACCCCCCAGCCACAGCCCCAGAGGCGGAGGCAGAGGAAGCCACAGACGCCCCCACCCGCTCCCCCTCCGCCTCCGCCTCCGCCTGAGCGAACAGATCCTCCTGCGTATAGTCCGCAAGCCCGCTCACCCCCACCCCGAGCAACCGCACACCCCCGGTCGTGTCCACCGCCTCCAGAAGCCGCCCCGCGGCCTCCCGCACGACCACCGGGTCGTCCGTGGGCCCCCGCAGCGTCTCGGACCGGGTCAGCGTCGAGAAGTCGTACCGCCGCACCTTGAGGACGATCGTCCGCCCGGAGTGCCCGGAGGCCCGCAGCCGCGCCACGCACCGCTCGGCGAGCCGCTCCACCTCGGTCCTGATCCGCACGCGGTCGTGCAGGTCGACGTCGAAGGTGTCCTCGACCGACACCGATTTGGCGTCCCGCTCGGCCACCACGGGCCGGTCGTCGTACCCCTGGGCCATCCGGTGCAGCGAGGCCCCGTGCGCCCGCCCCAGGAGCCGTACGAGCTCGTCCTCGCCCGCCTCGGCCAGATCGGAGACGGTGGTCATCCCGGCGCGCCGCAGATGCTCGCCGGTCGCCGGCCCGACCCCCGGCAGGATCCGCACCGACCGGGGTCCGAGCAGCTCCCTCTCGGTGCCGGGCTCGATGAGGACGAGCCCGTCCGGCTTGGCCTCCTCGGAGGCGATCTTCGCGATCATCTTGGACCCCGCGAGCCCCACCGACCCCGTCAGCCCCGTCGTCGCCAGGATGTCGGCCCGCAGCCGCTCGCCGACGCCCCGCGCACTCGCACCGTCGTCGGCGAGGCCCCCGGCCTCCAGGTCCACGAAGGCCTCGTCGAGGCTGAGCGGCTCCACGAGCGGCGAGAGCCGCCCGAGCAGCTCCATGACCTGTTCACTGATCGACCGGTAGAAGGCGAAGCGCGGCACGAGATAGGCCGCGTTCGGCGCGAGCCGCCGCGCCTGCCCCATCGGCATGGCCGAGTGCACTCCGAAGCGGCGCGCCTCGTACGAGGCGGTGGCGACCACTCCGCGCGGCCCGAGGCCGCCGACGACCACGGGCTTTCCGCGCAGGCTGGGCTTCGCCGCCTGCTCGGCGGCGGCGAAGAACGCATCCATGTCGAGATGCAGGATCGTCGGCGCGGCTCTCACACTTCCGATGCTGCCCCATGCCACTGACAACGGACATGCGGCCACCCCGGGAGCGGCCCCTCAGACCGCCTTGTCGCGCCGCCGCCTGGCCAGCTCGTCGCCCGGGTTGTGACCGACGAGCGTCTCGCCCGTGTCGACCCGCTCCCCGTGGAGCTGCGAGAGCGCGGCCTCCACGTCCCGCCAGACGACCCCTACGGCGATCCCGAAGACGCCCTGACCGCCCTGGAGCAGGTCGACGACCTCGTCGGGCGAGGAGCACTCGTAGACCGTGGCCCCGTCGCTCATGAGCGTCATCCGCTCCAGATCGCGGAAGCCCCGCGCGCGCAGGTGCTGCACCGCCGCCCGGATGTTCTGGAGGGCCACCCCGGTGTCGAGGAAGCGCTTGACGATCTTCAACACGACGACGTCGCGGAAGCTGTAGAGCCGCTGCGTCCCCGACCCGTACGCGGGTCGCACGCTCGGCTCCACGAGTCCGGTGCGCGCCCAGTAGTCCAGCTGGCGATAGGTGATGCCGGCCGCTGCGCAGGCCGTGGGGCCGCGGTAGCCGACCACCTCACCCGCCGGGCCTGTACTCGCGTCCGTTCCGAAGTCGCCCACACTGCCGTGAAGCGGATACGGACCGGACTCCCCGGACACGCGTCCGAGCGAGCTCCCTGCCGTACCGTCCGCGCTGCTCATCACGCCGACCCTCCGTCCTTGACCTGCCCACACGAAGGTAGGCAGTCACTCGGGGTGCGTCAACGATCGCCACACTCGGCACGCCGAGTGATAATCACCCTGAGAGTGGTTTGCCGTGTCTCTCCCCGGGGAAAGGCTACTCGAATGCTCTGACGGCACCCCTCGGACGGCCCGCACGACCGGCCTCGCAAGCGGCTTCCGGCCGCACGTCTCACTGGCTGTTGGTCCCGAAGTCCTCCGGTGAGATCTGGTCGAGAAACTCGCGGAACTTCTCCACCTCGTCCTCCTGCTCGTCCGGAATCGCGATGCCGGCATCGTCCAGCACACCGTCACTGCCGTAGATCGGCGTACCGGTCCGCAGGGCCAGTGCTATCGCGTCGGACGGCCGGGCGCTCACCTCGACGCCGCTGGCGAAGACCAGCTCGGCGTAGAAGACCCCGTCACGCAGATCCGTGATGCGGACCTCGGTCAGCTCCTGACCGACGGCCTCCAGCACGTCCTTGAAAAGGTCGTGCGTCAGCGGCCGCGGAGGGGCCATCCCCTGCTGGGCGAAGGCGATCGCGGTCGCCTCACCCGGTCCGATCCAGATGGGGAGGTACCGATCGCCTCCCACTTCCCGCAGGAGCACGATCGGCTGGTTGGAGGGCATTTCCACCCGGACACCCACAACGTCGAGCTCGTTCACACAGCAACCCTAGGACGTGCCCGACCGGTTTGGATAGTCGGGCCCGTCCAAGATCACGGGAGCCGGATGCCCAGAGCCGTCTGAACGAAGGCCGCGTGGAGCCTCACCGAGAGCTCGGCGAGCTCCTTCGCGGTGGCCTCCGCATGTGCTCTGGTCTGCGGATTACGGTGCCGGCGTAGCGGCGCGACCATCTGTTCGAGAAGTCCGGCCTCCCGGTCGGCGGCCGCCTTCACGCCGCGCAGGTGCCGGGGTTCGAGACCGAATCTCCCCAGATCCGCGACAAGTCTGGCGACGGTCACGGCCTCGGCGTCGTAGCCGCCGCCCGGTACCTCGGCGATGAGGCCGTACGACTCCCACTCGGTGAGCTCGGTCTCGGTCACCTCGGCGGCGGCGATCAGCTCGGCGCGGCCGATCCGCACGGCGGTGGGCCGTTCCCCGTCCTGTTCCCAGGGCCCGTCGATCAGCTCGCCCCGGCGCCCGGGCGCCGGAAGGCTGACCTGCTCGCCCCGGGCGAGGGCGTCGAGGTGCTCACGGATGACCTTCAGCGGAAGATAGTGGTCCCGCTGCATCCGCAGGATCTGAGCGAGCCGCTCCACGTCCTGCGGGCTGAACTTCCGGTACCCGGACGCCGTCCGCCGGGGCTCCACGAGCCCCTCGGCCTCCAGGAACCGGATCTTGGAGATCGTCACTTCGGGAAATTCGTCGCGCAGCTGGTTCAGCACCGTGCCGATGCTCACCAGCCGGTCGCCCGCGGTGGCGGTGCCGGATCCGGCACCGCCCGTCGGTGTTCGCAGCATGGACCTTCCCTGAAGGCTTCTCCGAGGCGTCACACGCCCCGCTGGCTCGAATAGAAGACCAGCCGGTACTTGCCGATCTGCACCTCGTCACCGTTGGACAGAACGACCGAGTCGATCGGCTCACGGTTGACGTACGTGCCGTTGAGGCTGCCGACATCGGCGACGGTGAAGCTGCCGTCCTGGGCCCGCCGGAACTCGACATGACGCCGGGAGACGGTGAAGTCGTCCAGGAAGATGTCGCTCTGCGGGTGACGGCCCGCCGTCGTCAGCTCTCCGTCGAGCAGGAACCGGCTGCCGGAGTTCGGCCCACGGCGCACCACGAGGAGCGCGGAACCGAGAGGCAGCGCCTCGACGGCCGCGAGCGCCTCGGGAGACAGCGACGGAAGCTGGGTCTGGCCGGTGACCTCCGCGTCGTACGCCTCGAGCCCCGAGATGGAGATCGTCGACGTCGTCTCGGACGGACGCTCGGCGGCGACTCCGCCCCGCAGCGGCGTGCCGCAGTGGGAGCAGAAGCGGCTGTCGGCCGCGTTGCGGTGACCGCACCTCGTACACACCGGCATGGACGCATCCTCCTGCCGCGGCAGCCCCGCGGAGGTCTGTGTCGCGTACGGGTCGGGGGTAAACCCTCCACCCGTACTTGAGGTTGATGGTTCCCCGAAACCTATGCGTGCGGCCCCGGCAGGGTCAACAGACGACGCGCCCTGCGCGCCCGAAATGTCACCGCCCTGACCGCCGACCTCATCGCGGAAGAGCGGACGCTCGCCGCTCTGCTCCTCGCTCTGGGCGTGGCGCGACGCGCGGTGCTTGGCGTTGCCGCCGTCCTCGCGTCCGCTCTTGCCGAACAACTTCGAAAAAAAACTCACGGGCGATTCCCCTTGACCGAAACAGACCCGCCCGTGGGGCAGGACGAACCGAAATCCCTCACACCTGCCGACCCGGACACCTTCACAACGTCCGTATCCTCCGGACAGTTTCCACCACGCACCACCGTTGTGGTGCGCCGACCCCCCGCAACGTCATGCCCTTGTCGCGGGACCCCCTCGTCCCCCGTCTCACTGCGAGGACGACTGAGCGTAGTCAGGCCGCTTCGCGGGTCGCAAGGCGTCGACGACGATCTTCGGCGCCCGCTCCACCGTGGCTGTGGCCTGCTCCTTCTCGAGGGTCTGTACGACACCGCCGGGGATGTTGAGCGCGGGCTCGAGATCCTCCGGCTTGCCGATGACCTTGAAGACGTACGGAGCGGCCACCTTCGTTCCATCGATCCGCATGTCGTCACCGCTACCGGTGAAATAACTGTCCGCCACCACGCGCACGCCGTTGACCTGGATCGCCTCGGCACCCGCCGCGCGGAGCTCCTGGATGGCGTCGAGCAGCATGTCGGACTCGACGGCCCCGCTGGGATCGCCGACGGTCAGGGTGATCCCCGGCCCCTCGGCGGCGACCGTGCCGGCCAGGATCCCGAGCTGTCGCTCCTTCTCCTGGGTCTGCTTGCGGGCCTCTTCGGCCTGGTCCGAGCTCGACTCCAGCTCGGAGCGCTGCTTCTCCAGGCGCGCCTTCTCGTCCTCCAGGCGCTGCGTGCGGTCGTCGAGCTCGTCGAGGATCCGTACGAGGTCCTCCTGCCGCGCGCCCCGCAGCGCGCTGTTCTCGCTGGTCGAGGAGACCTGGATGGCGAGACCGAGGCCGAGGACGAACAGCAGCAGGGCGACGATGAGCTGGGCACGGGTGACCCGCGGCGGCCACAGAGCGGCGGCGAGCCTGCGCCGCCCGCTGGGCCCGGCCCCGGCGGAGACCGCGGAAGCGGCGGAAGGACCGGCCGCCTCGGCCTTCTCGGCGGACTCCCCCGTCTCCTCGCCCTGACCGGACGTCTCGGAGCCCTGCGGGCCCGGCGAACTCGGCGGCGTCCGGCCGTCCTCCGAGTCGGAGGGCTCAGGACCCCGGGGGCTCTCCGAACGCGGAGCGCTCTCGGACACCTCACGCTTCTCGAACTTCTCGCGCTTCTCGGGGTTCTCAGGGTTCTCAGGCATCTCAGGGTTCTCGCTCATCGGCGTCACGCCCGGAACACGTGGCGCCGGATGGCGGCCGCGTTGGAGAAGATCCGGATGCCGAGCACGACGACCACACCGGTCGACAGCTGCGCGCCCACGCCCAGCTTGTCGCCGAGGAAGACGATCAGCGCGGCCACGACCACGTTCGAGAGGAACGACACCACGAAGACCTTGTCGACGAAGATGCCGTCGAGCATGGCCCGCAGGCCGCCGAAGACCGCGTCCAGAGCGGCGACCACGGCGATCGGAAGATAGGGCTCGACCACCGCCGGCACCTCGGGCCGGACCAACAGTCCGACCACGACTCCGACGATCAGGCCCAGTACGGCGATCACGATGTGCCCTTCCCTGTGTCGGCCGTGGCCCGACCGGACGGCGTCGCCGCCCCGGCCCCCCTCGGCTCTGCTGTACGTACGGTCAGGCTCGGCGCGGCCGGCAGGCGTACGTCGCCCTCGGCCGAGATGCTGCTCCTGATCCCGAAGTTCTCCACCAGCGCGTGCAGATACTGCCCGTCGGCGCTGTCCTGGAACGCTGTGCTCAGCCGCTTCCCGTCCCCGATCGCGAGGACGGTGTACGGCGGCACCAGCGGCTTGTTGTCGACCAGTATGGCGTCACCGGCGGCCCTGATCGCGGACAGCGACGTCAGGCGCTGACCGTTGATCGAGACGGCCTCGGCCCCCGACTCCCACAGACCGTTGACCACCCGCTGCATGTCCCGGTCGCGGACCCGGCCCGTGTCGGAGAAGCCACTGCTCTCCCGCGGCCCTCCGCCACCGGTGTCGGTGCCCTTGGCGTCGTCGATGACGAGCTTCACCCCGGGACCGTGCACCGGGGTCGCGCCGGAGAGCAGGGCGACGAGCTCGGCCTGGTCCCCGCCGTGCTGTTCGAGCGCCTGCCGCTGCCGGTCACCCACCTCGACGCGGATCCGCTCCACGTCACGCTCCAGCTGATCGGCGGCCGAGGTCTCCCCCTCGATGCGGTCGATCAGGTCCTGCCGTTCCTTGGCGACCACCGGCGCCGAGATCCGCGCCTCGGCCGCACCCACGGTCACCACGGCGGCGGCGAGCACGAGGCCCGCGGCGACACCCAGCTTGGCCCGCAGGCTCCGGGGCAGACCGCCGCCCTCGGCCTCGCGCCGGGCCGTGGCCTCCGCGTAGCCGTCGTCGAGCGCGTGGTCGATCACGTTGTTCAGCAGCGACATCGACGCGTCCGGGCGCGGCGGCGGTGATCCGGTGCTCCGAACGGGGGGCTGCTGCGACATGCCGCACATCGTCGCACGTCGCACGGCCTACCGCCGAATGGCCCCCACAAAGGGCCGGGAGGCACCCCCAGGGCACCTCCCGGCCGTACGGCTCTTCCGTCAGCGACCCGCGCTGTCGACCACCTCGGCCCACTCGTCGAGCAGGGCCTGCGCGGAGGCGTCGTCGGGGCCCTCCGCCCACAGATGGGTGACGGCCTCCGCCGGGTCGGGCAGCACCATCACCCAGCGCCCGTCGGCCTCGACCACCCGCACACCGTCGGTGGTGTCCACGGACCGGCTGCCCGCCGCCTCCACCACCCGACGCATGACCAGCCCCTTCACGGCCCACGGGGTCGCGATGTCCTTCTTCAGGACGTGGGCCCGCGGAATCCGCGCGTCGATCTGGCTGAGCGTGAGCTGCGTCCGCGCCACGAGTCCGATGAGCCGCACGAAGGCGGCGGCCCCGTCGAAGACGCTGCTGAACTCGGGCACGATGAACCCGCCGCGCCCGTCACCACCGAAGATCGTCGACTCCTCCCGGCCCACACGCGTGAGGTCGTCGGGCGAGGTCGTCGTCCACTCCACCTGGGTGCCGTGGTACGCGGCGACCTGCTCGGCGATCCTCGTCGTCGTCACGGGCAGCGCGACCCGCCCCGAACGCCGCTCGGCCGCCACCAGGTCCAGCATCACCAGGAGCGCCCGGTCGTCCTCGATGATCCGCCCCCGCTCGTCGACGAGCGAGAGCCGCTCGCCCACGGGGTCGAACCGCACCCCGAAGGCCGCCCGCGCCGAGGCCACGATCTCCCCGAGCCGTACGAGCCCGGCCCGCCGGCTCTCGGCCGACTCGGTGGGCCGGGACTCGTCGAGCCCGGGGTTGATCGTCAGAGAATCCACCTGGAGCCGCCCGAGCAGGCTCGGCAGGACGAGCCCCGCACTGCCGTTGGAGGCGTCCACGACGACCTTGAGCCCGGCCTCCGCGATCCCGGTGGTGTCGACGTTCCGCAGCAGCGACCCGGTGTACGAGTCGAAGACGCTCGCCGGGAAGGAGAGGTCACCGATCTCCCCGGGGAAGGCCCTCCGGTACTCCTGCCGCGCGAACACCCGGTCGAGCTTCCGCTGCCCGGCCTGCGAGAGGTCCGCCCCCCGCTCGTCGAAGAACATGATGTCGACGGAGTCCGGCACGCCTGGCGAGGTCCGGACCATGATGCCGCCGGCGCTTCCCCGCGCGGTCTGCTGCCGGGCCACGGGCAGCGGTACGTTCTCCAGGTCCCGTACGTCGATGGCGCTGGCCTGCAGCGCCGAGATCACCGCCCGCTTCAGCGCCCGGGCACCCCGGGAGTGGTCACGAGCCGTGGTGACGGTCGCGCCCTTCTTGAGCGTCGTGGCATAGGCGCCGGCGAGCCGGACGGCCAGCTCCGGCGTGATCTCCACATTGAGGATGCCGGACACCCCGCGCGCCCCGAAGAGATGCGCCTGCCCCCGGGACTCCCAGATGACCGAGGTGTTGACGAAGGCACCGGCCTCGATCGTCTTGAACGGATAGACCCGTACGTTCCCCTGCACGATCGATTCTTCGCCGACCAGGCACTCGTCCCCGATCACGGCGCCGTCCTCGATCCGGGCGGCCCGCATGATGTCGGTGTTCTTGCCGATCACACAGCCGCGCAGATTGCTCTGCTGCCCGATGTAGACGTTGTCGTGCACGACGGCCTTGTGCAGGAAGGCCCCGCTCTTGACGACCACGTTCGACCCGATGACGGTGTGCTCCCGGATCTCGGCACCCGCCTCGACCTTGGCGTAGTCACCGATGTAGAGCGGCCCGCGGAGCACGGCGTCCGGATGCACCTCGGCGCCTTCGGCCACCCACACTCCGGGGGAGATCTCGAAGCCGTCGATGTCGACCTGGACCTTGCCCTCGAGAACGTCCGCCTGGGCCTTCACATAGCTCTCGTGAGTGCCGACGTCCTCCCAGTAGCCCTCGGCGACATAGCCGTAGATCGGCTTGCCCTCCTTCATGAGCTGAGGGAAGACGTCACCCGACCAGTCCACGGACACATCCGCCGCGACGTAGTCGAAGACCTCGGGCTCCATCACGTAGATGCCCGTGTTCACCGTGTCCGAGAAGACCTGTCCCCAGGTGGGCTTCTCCAGGAAACGTTCGACCTTTCCTTCTTCGTCCACGATGGTGATCCCGAATTCCAAGGGATTCGGAACCCTGGTGAGACAGACCGTGACGAGAGCGCCCTTCTCCTTGTGGAAGGCGATGAGATCCGTCAGATCGAAATCTGTGAGCGCGTCCCCCGAAATGACGAGGAAAGCGTCGTCCTTCAACGCCTCCTCGGCATTCTTCACACTGCCCGCTGTACCGAGCGGCTTCTCCTCGTTGGCGTACGTAAGCTCCATCCCGAGCTCTTCGCCGTCCCCGAAATAGTTCCTGACGAGGGAGGCGAGAAACTGCACGGTGACGACGGTCTCGTTGAGACCGTGCCTCTTGAGCAGTCGCAGGACGTGCTCCATGATCGGCCGGTTCACCACCGGCAGAAGAGGCTTGGGCATGCTCGAGGTCATGGGGCGAAGTCGAGTTCCTTCGCCACCGGCCATCACGACGGCCTTCATGTCGGAAGCGTCCTCCTTGAAGAGACGACGGTCCTGCCGACTTCACCTGTCCGCTCGGTGGCCCTCGGGCGTCCTCGTTCCTGCCGGCGACGTTGCACGGCACGGGACGGACGGGCTCAATCGGCCGCGGTATCCGCCTTCACGAGTCGACGGACCTGGACCACGTAGAGGATCCCTGCCCACCAATACAGAGTTGTACCCCATCCGGCGAAGGCCCACCCGAAAACTTCAGCGAGTGACGACAGCCAGCCCGTTCCGTCACTGAGAAGCAGCAAGGGGAACGCGTACATCAAGTTGAAAGTCGCAGCTTTCCCGAGGAAGTTCACCTGCGGCGGCGGGTACCCGTGCCGGCGAAGGATTCCCACCATGACCAGCAGCATGGCCTCGCGCGCCAGAAGGGCGGCGGTCAGCCACAGCGGCAGGATCTCGCGCCAGGTGAGCCCCACGAGCGTCGACAGGATGTACAGCCGGTCGGCGGCCGGGTCAAGAAGCCGGCCGAGGTTGCTGATCTGGTTCCAGCGCCGGGCGAGCTTGCCGTCGAGATAGTCGCTGACGCCGCTGAGCATCAGGACGAGCAGCGCCCACCCATCGCTCTTGGGGCCGCCGAACTCGGGACGGAGAATGAGCCACAGAAACAGCGGCACGCCGAGAAGACGCGCCATGCTGAGAATGTTGGGGATGGTGAGGACCCGGTCGGTCTGAACGCGAGTCTCCTGGACCTCCACCCGGGGGCCTCCTGCTGGGATGGTGCCGACGTTGCCCCCCGACCCTACCCTCAGCCCCGACGGAGCCACGCACAGGGTCCCGACTGCCGGCAGAACGCAAAAATGCCTCAACCCCCGGACAGAGTCCGGGGGTTGAGGCTAAAAATTGTTCGGCGGCGTCCTACTCTCCCACAGGGTCCCCCCTGCAGT
>NZ_LMEI01000005.1:1133-8159 GCF_001426585.1 Streptomyces sp. Root431 | reverse complement strand
GTCGTGGCCCTGCGCAGCCAGTCCATCGCCACCCACCTCGCCGGCAAGGGCGGCATGATCTCCCTCGCCCTCAGCGAGAGTGCCGCCCTCGAACGACTCGTGCACTTCGACGGGTTGTCCGTGGCGGCGGTCAACGGGCCGACCGCGACCGTGGTCTCGGGCGACCCGATCCAGATCCAGGAACTCGCCAACTCCTGTGAGACCGACGGGATCCGCGCGCGGATCATCCCCGTCGACTACGCCTCCCACAGCCCCCACGTCGAGATCATCGAGGCCGAGCTCGCCGAAGTCCTCGCCGGGCTGAACCCGCAGACCCCCCGCGTGCCATTCTTCTCCACCCTCGAAGGCGCATGGATCACCGGCCCCGTCCTGGACGGCGCCTACTGGTACCGCAACCTCCGCCACCGCGTCGGCTTCGCGCCGGCGGTCGCGACGCTCGCCGCCGACGAAGGCTTCACGCACTTCGTCGAGGTCAGCGCCCACCCCGTCCTCACCATGGCACTCCCCGAGACCGTCACCGGCCTCGGCACCCTCCGCCGCGAGCAGGGCGGACAGACCCGCCTCGTCACCTCCCTCGCCGAGGCGTGGACCAACGGCCTCCCCGTGGACTGGACGCCGCTCCTGCCCGTCGCGACCACCCACGCCGACCTCCCCACGTACGCCTTCCAGACCGAGCGCTACTGGCCGCAGCCCGACCTCTCCGCCACCGGTGACATCACCTCCGCCGGTCTCGGGGCGGCCGAGCACCCGCTGCTCGGTGCGGCCGTTCCGCTCGCGGACTCCGACGGCTGCCTGCTCACGGGCAGCCTGTCCCTCCGTACGCACCCCTGGCTGGCGGACCACGCGGTGTCCGGCACCGTACTGCTGCCGGGGACGGCCTTCGTGGAGCTGGCGTTCCGGGCCGGGGACCAGGCCGGCTGCGATCTGGTCGAGGAGCTCACCCTCGACGCGCCGCTCGTCCTGCCCCGCCGCGGCGCGGTCCGCGTGCAGCTGTCCGTCGGTGCGGGCGACGAGTCCGGTCGCCGTACCTTCGCCCTCTACGCTCACCCCGAGGACGCGTCGGGCGAGGCGGTGTGGACGCGCCACGCCACCGGTGTGCTGGCCGTCCGCACGCAGGACGCCACGCCCGCCGCCGACACGGAGGCCTGGCCCCCGGCGGGCGCCGAGCCGGTGGACGTGGACGGTCTGTACGAGCGTTTCGCGGCGAGCGGCTACGGCTACGGCCCCCTCTTCCAGGGCGTCCGTGGTGTCTGGCGGCGCGGCGACGAGGTGTTCGCCGACGTGGCCCTGCCGACCGAGGTCGCCGGTGCCGAGGGCGCGCGGTTCGGTCTCCACCCGGCGCTGCTCGACGCCGCCGTGCAGGCGGCGGGCGCGGGCGGGGCGTTCGGCGAGGGCACGCGTCTGCCGTTCGCCTGGAGCGGGCTCTCGCTGTACGCGGTCGGCGCCACCGCCCTGCGGGTGCGGCTGGCCCCGGTCGGCCCGGACACCGTGTCCCTGACCGCCGCCGACGCCACCGGGCAGCCGGTACTCGCCGCGGACTCCCTCACGGTGCTTCCCGTCGACCCCGCGCAACTGGCGGCGCTCGCCGACCCGACGCCGGACTCGCTGCACGTCCTGGAGTGGACCGCCTGGGACGGTGCCGCGCAGGCGGCGCTGCCCGGCACGGTCGTGCTGGGCGCCGACGCCGACGGCTTCGCCGCGGCGCTGCGCGCCGGCGGCACCGACGTCCTCGCCTTCCCCGACCTCGCCGCCCTGGCGCAGGCCGTCGGCGCGGGCGGGACCCCGGCCCCGACGACCGTCCTGGCGGCCTGCCCCGCTCCCGGCCCCGGTGGGCCGGAGCACGTCCGCGAAGCCCTGCACGGGGCACTCGGGCTGATGCAGGCCTGGCTCGCCGACGAGCGGTTCGCCGACGCGCGTCTGGTGCTCGTGACGCGTGACGCGGTCGCCGCCCGTCCGGGCGACGCGCTGCTGTCGACCGGTCAGGCCGCCGTGTGGGGTCTGGGCCGGTCCGCGCAGACGGAGAGCCCGGGCCGGATCGTCCTGCTCGACCTCTCCGGTGGGGCGCTCGGCGACACCCTGGCGGCCGCCCTCGGTTCGGACGAGCCGCAGCTCGCCGTGCGCGACGGCGCGCTCCTCGTCCCCCGGCTGGCGCGGGCCACCGCGTCCGGCGCGGCCGGCGGCCTCGCCGCTCTGCCGCTTCCCGCCGCTCCGGCCCTCTGGCGCCTGGAGCCCGGTACGGACGGCAGCCTGGAGAGCCTCGCGGCCGCGCCCGGCGACGCCGACTCCCTCGCACCGGAACCGCTCGGTCCCGGCCAGGTCCGCATCGCCGTACGGGCCACGGGTCTCAACTTCCGTGACGTCCTGATCGCCCTCGGCATGTACCCCGATCCGGCGCTGATGGGCACCGAGGGCGCCGGCGTCGTCACCGCCACCGGCCCCGGCGTCACGCACCTCGCCCCCGGCGACCGCGTCATGGGCCTGCTCTCCGGCGCGTACGCCCCGGTCGTCGTCGCCGACGCGCGGACCGTGGCGCGGATGCCCGAGGGGTGGACGTTCGCCCAGGCCGCCTCCGTGCCGGTGGTGTTCCTGACGGCCGTCTACGCCCTGCGCGACCTGGCGGACGTCAAGCCCGGCGAGCGCCTCCTGGTCCACGCCGCCGCCGGCGGCGTGGGCATGGCCGCCGTGCAGCTCGCCCGCCACTGGGGCGTGGAGGTCCACGGCACGGCGAGCCCGGGCAAGTGGGAGGCCCTGCGCCGCCTCGGTCTGGACGACGCGCACATCAGCTCCTCCCGCGACCTCGACTTCGAGGCCGTGTTCCGCACGACCTCGGGCGGGGCGGGCATGGACGTCGTCCTGAACTCGCTCGCCCGCGAGTTCGTCGACGCGTCGCTGCGCCTGCTCGGTCCCGGCGGCCGTTTCGTGGAGATGGGCAAGACCGACGTGCGCGACGCGGAGAAGGTCGCCGCCGACCACCCCGGCGTCGGCTACCGCGCGTTCGACCTCGGCGAGGCCGGGCCGGAGCGGATCGGCGAGATGCTCGCCGAGGTACTCGCCCTCTTCGAGAGCGGCGTGCTGGAGCACCTCCCCGTGGCCGCGTGGGACGTGCGCCGCGCCCGCGACGCCTTCCGGCACGTCAGCCAGGCGCGTCACACGGGCAAGGTCGTCCTGACCATGCCGTCGGGTCTCGACCCGGAGGGGACGGTCCTGGTGACCGGCGGCACCGGCGCGCTGGGCGGCATCGTGGCCCGGCACGTGGTGAGCGAGTGGGGCGTGCGGCGCCTGCTGCTCGTGAGCCGTCGCGGTACGGACGCGCCGGGCGCGGCGGAGCTGGTGGCAGGTCTTGAGGCTCTCGGTGCGGAGGTGTCCGTGGCCGCGTGTGACGTGGCGGACCGGGACTCGCTCACCGGGCTGCTGGCCGGGGTTCCGGCCGAGCACCCGCTGACCGCGGTCGTCCACACGGCGGGCGTCCTGTCGGACGGAACGGTCCCGTCGATGACGACGGCGGACGTGGAGCACGTCCTGCGTCCCAAGGTCGACGCGGCGTTCCTCCTCGACGAGCTGACCTCCGCCTCCGACCTGGCGGCGTTCGTCATGTTCTCCTCCGCCGCCGCCGTCTTCGGCGGAGCGGGCCAGGGAGCGTACGCGGCGGCCAACGCCGCCCTCGACGCCCTCGCCTTCCGCCGCCGGGCGGCCGGGCTCCCGGCCCTCTCCCTCGGCTGGGGCCTCTGGGCCGAGAACAGCGGCATGACCGGCGGCCTGAGCGACACCGACCGCTCGCGGCTCGCCCGTTCCGGGGCGACGCCCATGGACAGCGCGCTGACCCTGTCCCTCCTGGACGCGGCGATGCGCCGCGACGACCCGGCGCTCGTCCCGATCGCCCTGGACGTCACCGCGCTCCGCGCCCAGGAGCGCGACGGCATGCTGGCGCCGCTGCTCAGCGGGCTCACCCGCGGGGCGCGGGCCGGCGGCGCGCCGGTCAACCAGCGCAGGACCGCCGCCGGCGGCCCCGCCGAGGGGGACACGGACCTCGCCGGGCGGCTCGCCGCGATGACGGCGGACGACCGGGCCGCACACCTGCGGGACCTCGTCCGTACGCACGTGGCGACCGTCCTCGGACACGGCACCCCGAGCCGGGTCGACACCGAGCGCGCCTTCCGCGACACCGGCTTCGACTCCCTGACCGCCGTCGAACTCCGCAACCGCCTCAACGCGGCCACCGGACTGCGGCTCCCGGCCACGCTCGTCTTCGACCACCCGACACCCGGAGAGCTCGCCGCGCACCTGCTCGACGAACTCGCCGCGGGCGCGGGCGCGGCCTGGGCGGACGGATCGGGGTCCGCGTCCGGATCCGGATCCGGATCCGGCATCGAGGGCTCCGCCACGGACCGGCAGACCGCGGCGGCCCTCGCCGAACTCGACCGGCTGGAGGGGGTCCTCGCCTCCCTCGCGCCCGCCGCCGGCGGCCGTCCGGAGCTCGCCGCCCGGCTCAGGGCGCTGGCCGCGGCCCTGGGGGACGACGGCGACGACGCCACCGACCTGGACGAGGCGTCCGACGACGACCTCTTCTCCTTCATCGACAGGGAGCTGGGCGACTCCGACTCCTGACCTGACCGACACCCCCCCGGCACACCAGCCCACAGGCACCACAGGCACCACCAGCCCCTCAGACACGGAACGGACAGGCGAGAACGGGAGCCATGGCGAACAACGAAGACAAGCTCCGCGACTATCTCAAGCGCGTCACCGCCGAGCTGCAGCAGAACACCAAGCGTCTGCGCGAGATCGAGGGACGCACGCACGAGCCGATCGCGATCGTGGGCATGGCGTGCCGCCTGCCGGGCGGTGTCGCCTCGCCGGAGGACCTGTGGCAGCTGGTGGCCGGGGACGGGGACGCGATCTCGGAGTTCCCTGAGGACCGCGGCTGGGACGTCGAGGGGCTGTACGACCCGGACCCGGACGCCTCCGGACGGACGTATTGCCGGTCCGGCGGATTCCTGCACGACGCGGGTGAGTTCGACGCCGACTTCTTCGGGATCTCGCCCCGCGAGGCCCTCGCCATGGACCCGCAGCAGCGACTGTCCCTCACCACCGCGTGGGAGGCGATCGAGCACGCCGGCATCGACCCGACGACCCTGAAGGGCAGCGGTCTCGGCGTCTTCGTCGGCGGCTGGCACACCGGCTACACCTCGGGCCAGAGCACGGCCCTGCAGTCGCCGGAGCTGGAGGGCCACCTGGTCAGCGGTGCGGCGCTGGGCTTCCTGTCCGGCCGCATCGCGTACGTCCTCGGTACGGACGGACCGGCCCTGACGGTCGACACGGCGTGCTCGTCGTCGCTCGTCGCCCTGCACCTCGCCGTGCAGGCCCTCCGCAAGGGCGAGTGCGACATGGCCCTCGCCGGCGGCGTCACGGTCATGCCCAACGCCGACCTCTTCGTCCAGTTCAGCCGGCAGCGCGGCCTGGCCGCGGACGGCCGGTCGAAGGCGTTCGCCACGTCGGCGGACGGCTTCGGCCCGGCGGAGGGCGCCGGCGTCCTCCTGGTGGAGCGCGTGTCGGACGCACGCCGCAACGGCCACCGCGTCCTCGCGGTCGTCCGCGGCAGCGCCGTCAACCAGGACGGCGCGAGCAACGGCCTCACGGCCCCGAACGGCCCGTCGCAGCAGCGCGTGATCCGGCGCGCCCTGGCCGACGCCCGGCTCGCGGCGGGCGACGTGGACGTCGTCGAGGCGCACGGCACGGGTACGCGCCTCGGCGACCCGATCGAGGCACAGGCGCTCATCGCCACGTACGGGCGGGAGCGCGGCAGCGAACAGCCGCTGCGGCTGGGCGCGTTGAAGTCGAACATCGGGCACACGCAGGCCGCGGCCGGTGTCGCCGGTGTGATCAAGATGGTCCAGGCGATGCGCCACGGGCTGCTTCCGAAGACGCTCCACGTGGACGAGCCCTCGGACCAGATCGACTGGTCGGCGGGCACGGTCGAGCTCCTCACGGAGGCCGTGGACTGGCCGGAGAAGACCGACGGCGGACTGCGCCGGGCGGCAGTCTCCTCCTTCGGCATCAGCGGCACGAACGCCCACGTGGTGATCGAAGAGGCCCCGGTCGCCTCCGAGGCGACGGAGGCCGTCGAGTCCCCGGCCGGTGTCGTGCCGTGGCTCGTGTCCGCGAAGACCCCCGCCGCGCTCGACGCCCAGATCGGACGGCTCTCCGCGTACGCGGAGAGCCGTACGGACCTGGACCCGGCCGCGGCGGCCCGTGCACTGCTCGACGGGCGCACGGCGATGGAGTACCGCGCGGTCGCGGTCGGCAACGGCCGGGAGGCTTTGCGGGACGCCCTGCGGATGCCGGAGGGGCTGGTACGCGGCACGGCGTCCGACCTCGGTCGCGTGGCGTTCGTGTTCCCCGGCCAGGGCACGCAGTGGGCCGGGATGGGCGCCGAACTCCTCGACGTATCGAAGGAGTTCGCGGAAGCCATGGCCGAGTGCGAGACCGCACTCTCCCCGTACGTCGACTGGTCCCTTGAGGCCGTCGTCCGGCAGACGCCGGGTGCGCCCTCACTGGAGCGGGTCGACGTCGTCCAGCCCGTCACCTTCGCCGNTGTTCCCCGGCCAGGGCACGCAGTGGGCCGGGATGGGCGCCGACCTCCTCGACTCATCACAGGAGTTCGGCGCCGCGATGGCCGAGTGCGAGACCGCGTTCGCCCCGTACGTCGACTGGTCCCTTGAGGCCGTCGTCCGGCAGACGCCGGGTGCGCCCTCACTGGAGCGGGTCGACGTCGTCCAGCCCGTCACCTTCGCCGTCATGGCGTCCCTGGCCCGCGTGTGGCAGCACTACGGCGTGACGCCGCAGGCCGTCATCGGCCACTCCCAGGGCGAGATCGCCGCCGCGTACGTCGCCGGGGCGCTGACTCTGGACGACGCCGCTCGGGTCGTGGCCCTGCGCAGCCAGTCCATCGCCACCCACCTCGCCGGCAAGGGCGGCATGATCTCCCTCGCCCTCAGCGAGAGTGCCGCCCTCGAACGACTCGTGGAC
>NZ_LMEI01000005.1:0-1112 GCF_001426585.1 Streptomyces sp. Root431 | reverse complement strand
TCTCGGGCGACCCGATCCAGATCCAGGAACTCGCCAACTCCTGTGAGACCGACGGGATCCGCGCGCGGATCATCCCCGTCGACTACGCCTCCCACAGCGCTCAGGTCGAGATCATCGAGAAGGAGCTCGCCGAGGTCCTCGCCGGGCTGACCCCGCAGGTGCCGCAGGTGCCGTTCTTCTCCACCCTCGAAGGCGGCTGGATCACGGAACCTGCCCTCGACGCCGCGTATTGGTACCGCAACCTCCGCCACCGCGTCGGCTTCGCCCCCGCCGTCGAGACCCTGGCCACCCACGAGGGGTTCACGCACTTCGTCGAGGTCAGCGCCCACCCCGTCCTCACCATGGCCCTCCCCGAGACCGTCACCGGACTCGGCACCCTCCGCCGCGAGCAGGGCGGACAGGACCGGCTCGTCACCTCCCTCGCCGAGGCGTGGGCCAACGGCCTCCCCGTCGACTGGACTTCCCACCTCCCTGCCACGGCCACCCACGCCGACCTCCCCACCTACGCCTTCCAGACCGAGCGCTACTGGCTCCAGGCCTCCGCGCCCACCAGTACGGCCGACGACTGGCGCTACCGCGTCGACTGGAAGCCCCTGGCGACCGCCGCGGAGGCGGACCTGGCCGGCCGGTGGCTGGTCGCCGCCGGTGGCGAGCCCGACGCCGGGCTGCTCGGCGCGCTGAAGGCCGCCGGAGCCGAGGTGGAGGTGGTGGAGACGGGTGCGGACGACGACCGTGAGGCGCTCGCCGCCCGGCTCGCGGGGCTGACGGACGGGTTCACCGGCGTGATCTCCCTCCTCGACGGACTCACGCCCCTCGTCGCCTGGGTGCAGGCGCTCGGCGACGCCGGGATCGAGGCGCCTCTGTGGTGCGTCACCCGGGGCGCCGTTTCCGTCGGCCGCCACGACACGCCCGCCGACCCCGACCAGGCCATGCTCTGGGGCCTCGGCCGCGTCGTCGCCCTCGAACACCCCGAACGCTGGGCCGGTCTTATCGACCTCCCCACCAAGCTCGACACGTCGACCCTCGGCCACCTCGTGACCGTCCTCGCCGGCAGCACCGGCGAGGACCAAATCGCCATACGCACCACCGGACTCCACGCCCGCCGCCTCGCC
>NZ_LMEI01000004.1 GCF_001426585.1 Streptomyces sp. Root431 | reverse complement strand
TCGGCACCCACGCAGCCCGATGGATGGCAGAACACGGCGCCGAACACCTCCTCCTCGTCAGCCGCAGCGGCGACCAAGCCCCCGGAGCCACCCAACTCGCCGAAGAGCTCCGCACGCTCGGGGCGCGCGTCACCTTCGCCGCCGCTGACGTCGCCGACCCCGACGCCATGCGCACCCTCCTCGACACCATCCCCGCCGACACCCCCCTCACCGCCGTCCTCCACACCGCCGGCGCGCCGGGCGGCGACCCGCTGGACGCCACCGGCCCCGAGGACATCGCCCGCATCCTGGGGGCGAAGACCAGCGGCGCCCAGGTCCTCGACGAGCTGCTGCAGGGCACTCCGCTGGACGCCTTCGTCCTCTACTCCTCCAACGCCGGGGTGTGGGGCAGCGGCGGCCAGGGCGTCTACGCGGCGGCCAACGCCCACCTCGACGCGCTCGCCGCCAGGCGCCGGGCCCGCGGCGAGACCGCGACCTCGGTCGCCTGGGGCCTCTGGGCGGGCGACGGCATGGGCCGGGGCGCCGACGACGCGTACTGGCAGCGGCGCGGCATCCGCCCGATGAGCCCGGACCGCGCCCTGGACGAGCTGGCCAAGGCCGTGTGCCACGACGAGACCTTCGTCGCCGTCGCCGACGTGGACTGGGAGAGGTTCGCGCCCGCGTTCACGGTCTCCCGTCCCAGCCTCCTGATCGACGGCGTCCCGGAGGCGCGGCAGGCGCTCGCCGCCGGCGCCGCGGCCCCCGGCGACGCCTCCTCGGCGTCCGGGCAGTCGTCGGCGCTGGCCGCGATCACCGCGCTCCCCGAGCCGGAGCGCCTGCCCGCGCTCCTCACGCTCGTCCGCACCCACGCGGCGGCCGTACTCGGCCACCCCTCCCCCGACCGGGTGGCCCCGGGCCGCGCCTTCACCGAGCTCGGCTTCGACTCGCTCACGGCCGTGCAGCTGCGCAACCAGCTCTCGGCGGCGGTCGGCGCCAAGCTCCCCGCCACCACGGTCTTCGACCACCCGACGCCCACCGCGCTCGCCGCGTACCTCCACCAGGAGTACGTCGCACCGGCGGACCCCGCCCCCACCGACTGGGAGGGGAGGGTGCGCCGGGCGCTGTCCGAGCTGCCCCTCGACCGGCTGCGCGACGCGGGTCTCCTCGACGCCGTCCTGCGCCTCACGGGCATCGAGCCCGAGCCGGCGCCCGGCGGCCCGGCCGGCGACACCGCCGGTGCCGACGGAGAGCCGGAGGCGGAGCCGGCGGCTTCGATCGACGACCTCGACGCCGAGGCCCTGATCCGTATGGCTCTGGGCCCCCGCACCACCTGACCGCGGTCCGGTCACACGCCCCCCACACACCCACAACCCCATCCACGAGCGGAAGACCACACCCAGATGACGAGTTCCAACGAGCAGTTGGTGGACGCTCTGCGCGCCTCTCTCAAGGAGAACGAAGAACTCCGCAAAGAGAGCCGCCGCCAGGACGACCGTCGGCAGGAGCCCATGGCGATCGTCGGCATGAGCTGTCGCTTCGCCGGCGGTATCGGGTCCCCCGAGGACCTCTGGGACGCCGTCGCCGCGGGCAAGGACCTCGTCTCCGACGTGCCCGAGGAACGCGGCTGGGACATCGAATCCCTCTACGACCCGGAGCCCGGGCGGAAGGGCACGACGTACGTCCGCAACGCCGCGTTCCTCGACGACGCCGCCGGCTTCGACGCGGGGTTCTTCGGGATCTCGCCCCGCGAGGCCCTCGCCATGGACCCGCAGCAGCGGCAGCTCCTCGAAGCCTCCTGGGAGGTCTTCGAGCGGGCCGGCATCGACCCCGCGTCGGTGCGCGGCACGGACGTCGGCGTGTACGTGGGCTGCGGCTACCAGGACTACGCGCCGGACATCCGGGTCGCGCCCGAGGGCACCGGCGGCTACGTCGTCACCGGCAACTCCTCCGCCGTGGCCTCGGGGCGCATCGCGTACTCCCTCGGTCTTGAGGGGCCCGCCGTGACCGTGGACACGGCCTGCTCCTCCTCGCTCGTCGCCCTGCACCTGGCCCTGAAGGGCCTGCGGAACGGCGACTGCTCGACGGCCCTCGTAGGCGGTGTGGCGGTCCTCGCGACGCCGGGGGCGTTCATCGAGTTCAGCCGGCAGCAGGCCATGGCCGCGGACGGCCGGACCAAGGGGTTCGCCTCGGCGGCGGACGGCCTCGCCTGGGGCGAGGGCGTCGCCGTGCTCCTGGTCGAGCGCCTCTCCGACGCGCGGCGCAAGGGACACCGGGTGCTGGCCGTGGTGCGCGGCAGCGCCATCAACCAGGACGGTGCGAGCAACGGGCTCACGGCCCCGCACGGCCCCTCGCAGCAGCGGCTGATCCGGCAGGCCCTCGCCGACGCGCGGCTCACGTCGCGGGACGTGGACGTCGTGGAGGGCCACGGCACGGGGACCCGGCTCGGCGACCCGATCGAGGCACAGGCTCTGCTCGCCACGTACGGGCAGGGGCGTTCGCCGGGACAGCCGCTGCGCCTGGGCACGGTGAAGTCCAACATCGGCCACACGCAGGCCGCTTCGGGGCTCGCGGGCGTCATCAAGATGGTGCAGGCGATGCGCCACGGCGTGCTGCCGAAGACGCTGCACGTGGACGAGCCGACGGACCAGGTCGACTGGACGGCGGGCGAGGTCGAGCTGCTCACCGAGGCCGTGGACTGGCCGGCGCAGCCGGGCCGCCCGCGGCGGGCGGGCGTCTCGGCGTTCGGCGTCGGCGGCACGAACGCGCACGTGGTCCTTGAGGAGGCCCCGACCACCGAGGCGGCGCGGGCCGTCGAGTCCCCGGCCGGTGTCGTGCCGTGGCTCGTCTCCGCGAAGACCCCCGCCGCGCTCGACGCCCAGATCGGACGGCTCGCCGCGTACGCGGACAGCCGTACGGACCTGGGTCCGGCCGTGGCGGCTCGTACGCTGCTCGACGGGCGCACGGCGATGGAGTACCGCGCGGTCGCGGTCGGCGACAGCCGGGAGGCTTTGCGGGACGCCCTGCGGATGCCGGAGGGGCTGGTACGCGGCACGGCGTCCGACCTCGGACGGGTGGCCTTCGTGTTCCCGGGCCAGGGCACGCAGTGGGCCGGGATGGGAGCCGAACTCCTCGACGTATCGAAGGAGTTCGCGGAAGCCATGGCCGAGTGCGAGACCGCACTCTCCCCGTACGTCGACTGGTCCCTTGAGGCCGTCGTCCGGCAGACGCCGGGTGCGCCCTCACTGGAGCGGGTCGACGTCGTCCAGCCCGTCACCTTCGCCGTCATGGTCTCCCTCGCCCGCGTGTGGCAGCACTACGGCGTGACGCCGCAGGCCGTCATCGGCCACTCCCAGGGCGAGATCGCCGCCGCCTACGTCGCCGGGGCCCTGACCCTCGACGACGCCGCCCGCGTCGTGGCTCTGCGCAGCCAGTCCATCGCCGCGCACCTCGCCGGCAAGGGCGGCATGATCTCCCTCGCTCTCAGCGAGGAGGCCACCCAGCAGCGGATCGAGAACCTCGACAGCCTGTCGGTCGCGGCCGTCAACGGCCCGACCGTCACCGTCGTCGCCGGCGATCCCGCCCAGATCCAGGAACTCGCCGACGCCTGCGAGGCCGACGGCGTCCGCGCGCGGATCATCCCCGTCGACTACGCCTCCCACAGCGCCCACGTCGAGATCATCGAGGAAGACCTCGCCAAGGTCCTCGCCGGGCTGACCCCGCAGGCTCCGCGGGTCCCGTTCTTCTCCACGCTCGAAGGCTCCTGGATCACCGAGGCGGCTCTGGACGGCGCCTACTGGTACCGCAACCTCCGCCCGACGAAGGCTTCACCCACTTCATCGAAGTCAGCGCCCACCCCGTCCTCACCATGGCCCTCCCCGAGACCGTCACCGGACTCGGCACCCTCCGCCGCGACCAGGGCGGACAGACCCGGCTCATCACCTCCCTGGCCGAAGCCTGGGCCAACGGCCTCCCCGTCGACTGGACTTCCCACCTCCCTTCCTCGACCACCCACGCCGACCTCCCCACCTACGCCTTCCAGCACCGCCCCTACTGGATCAACCCCTCGGCCCCCGGTGAAGCGCCCACGCACACCGCTCCCGAGAGCGAGACCGAGGCCGAGGCCGGACCGGCGTGGGGTCTCGACGTCGCCGATCTCGACGAGGAAGGGCGGCGCGGCGTCGTCCTCGCCATGGTGCTGCGGCAGGCGGCCGCCGCGCTCGGGCACGACACGCCCGACGAGCTCCCCGCCGACCGGCCCCTGCGGGAGCTCGGCTTCGACTCGCTGACGGCCGTCGAGCTCCGTAACCGCATCAACCGGCTGGCCGGGCTCCAGCTCCCCGCCACCGCCGTCTTCGAGCACCCCACGCCCGCCGCGCTGGCCGACCGCGTCAGCGGCGAGCTGGCCGAGCGGGGCTGGGCCGTCGCCGAACCCCGTACGGAAGAGCGACCCACCGCCCCGACCACCCCCCAGTCCACCACCGCCCCGCGCCGCTCCCCCGGCGCCACCCCCGGCGCAGACGGCGGCATGTTCCGCGCCCTGTTCCGGCAGGCCGTGGAAGACGGCCGGTACTCCGAGTTCCTCGGCGTCCTCGCCGAAGCCTCGTCGTTCCGACCGCAGTTCGCCACGCCCGAGGATTGTGCGGAGCGGCTCGACCCGGTGCTGCTCGCCGGCGCGCCGGCGGACCGAGCGGGCGGCCGTACCCTGCTCGTCGGCTGCACCGGCACCGCGGCGAACGGCGGCCCGCAGGAGTTCCTGCGGCTCAGCGCCTCCTTCCAGGAGGAGCGGGACTTCCTCGCCCTGCCGCTGCCCGGCTACGGCACCGGTACGGGTACCGGCACCGCGCTCCTCCCCGCCGACCTCGACACCGCGCTCGACGCCCAGGCCCTGGCGCTCCTCCGGGCCGCCGGGGACGCCCCGGTGGTCCTGGTCGGGCACTCCGGCGGCGCCCTGCTCGCCCACGAGCTCGCCTTCCGCCTGGACCGGGCCCATGGCGCCCCGCCCGCCGGGATCGTCCTGGTCGACCCCTATCCGCCGGGCCATCAGGAGCCCGTCGAGGCGTGGAGCAGGCAGCTCGGCGAGGGTCTGTTCGCCGGCGAGCTGGAGCCGATGGCCGACTCGCGGCTGCTGGCCATGGGCCGGTACGCCCGGTTCCTCGCCGACGCGCGGCCGGGTCGCAGCAGCGCGCCCGTCCTCCTCGTGCGTGCCTCCGAGCCGCTGGGCGAGTGGTCGGAGGAGCGCGGTGACTGGCGTGCCCACTGGGACCTTCCGCACACCGTCGTGGACGTGCCCGGCGATCACTTCACGATGATGCGGGACCACGCGCCCGCCGTCGCCGACGCCGTCATCTCCTGGCTCGACGCCGTCGAGCGGGGCACGGCGCAGGGGGCGGACCAGTGAGCGACAGATCCCTGAACGTGGACAGCAGCCTGTGGATCCGGCGTTTCCACCCGTCGCCGCACAGCACGGTGCGGCTGGTCTGCCTGCCGCACGCGGGCGGTTCCGCCAGCTACTTCTTCCGTTTCTCCGAGGAGCTGCACCCCTCCGTCGAAGCGTTGTCGGTGCAGTACCCGGGGCGGCAGGACCGGCGCGCGGAGCCGTGCCTGGAGAGCGTCGAGGAGCTCGCCGAGCACGTGGTCGCGGCGACGGAACGCTGGTGGCAGGAGGGCGGTCTCGCCTTCTTCGGGCACAGCCTCGGAGCCTCCGTCGCCTACGAGGCGGCCCGGATCCTGGAGCAGCGGCACGGGGTGAAGCCCGAGGGCCTGTACGTCTCCGGGCGGCGCGCGCCGTCGCTCGCGCCGGCCGGGCTCGTCCACCAGCTGGACGACCGGGCCTTCCTGGCCGAGATCCGGCGCCTGAGCGGCACCGACGACCGGTTCCTCCAGGACGACGAGCTGATGCGGATGGTGCTGCCCGCGCTGCGCAGCGACTACAAGGCCGCGGAGACGTACGAGCACCGGCCGTCCGCCAAGCTCGCCTGCCCGGTGATGGCCCTGGCCGGCGACCGGGATCCGAAGGCGCCGCTGAACGAGGTGGCCGAGTGGCGTCGGCACACCAACGGGCCGTTCTGCCTGCGCGCCTACTCGGGCGGCCACTTCTACCTCAACGACCAGTGGCACGAGATCTGCAACGACATCTCCGACCACCTGCTCGTCACCCGCTGCGCACCCGATCCGCGTGTCGTGCAGCCCCCGACCAGTCTTATCGAAGGAGCGGCGAAGAGATGGCAGAACCCACGGTGAGCGACGACCTGACGGGGGCGCTCACGCAGCCCCCGCTGGGCCGTACCGTCCGCGCGGTGGCCGATCGCGAACTCGGCACCCACCTCCTGGAGACCCGCGGCATCCACTGGATCCACGCCGCGAACGGCGACCCGTACGCGGCCGTGCTGCGCGGCCAGTCGGACGACCCGTATCCCGAGTACGAGCGGCTGCGGGCCCGCGGTCCGCTGTCCTTCAGTCCGACGGGCAGCTGGGTCGTCTCCGGGCACGCCCTGGCGGCGAGCGTCCTGTCGTCCGCGGACTTCGGGGTGTCCGGCGCGGACGGCGGGCCCGTGGCGCAGCAGGTCCTCTCGTACGGGGAGGGCTGCCCGTTGGAGCACGAGCGGGGGCTGCCGGCGGCGCGCGGGGCGGCGGAGTCCGGTGACCGTGCGGTGGTGGAGCGGGTTCACCGGGAGACCCTGGAGGGCCTGGTTCCGGACCCGTCGGCGTCGTACGCGTTCGAGCTGGTGGGCGGGTTCGTCCGTCCGGCGGTGACGGCCGCGACGGCCGCCGTGCTGGGTGTCCCCTCGGACCGGCGGGCGGAGTTCGGCGCGCTCGTGGAGCAGCTCCGGCCGCTGTCGGACAGCCTGCTGGCCCCGCAGTCACTGCGGACGGTACGGGCGGCCGACGACGCGCTGGCCGCGCTCACGGTCCTGCTCGCCGACTCCGCTGCCGACTCCTCGGCCGACGCCGCTGCCGATGCCCCGGCCGGGTCACTCCGGCCGGACGGCGCTCTGCTGTCGGCGCTCGGGGTCTCCGCCGCCGTCCGGCTCACCGGCAACGCCGTGCTGGCCCTCCTCGCCCACCCCGGGCAGTGGAAGGAGCTGTGCGAGCGGCCCGGGCTCGCGCCGGCCGCGGTGGAGGAGACCCTCCGCTACGACCCGCCCGTGCAGCTGGACGCCCGGGTGGTGCGTACGGAGACCGAGTTGGCGGGCCGGCGGCTGCCGGTCGGCGCCCATGTCGTCGTCCTCACCGCCGCGGCCGGCCGGGACCCGGAGGTCTTCGCGGACCCGGAGCGCTTCGACCTCGCGCGCCCCGACGCCGCCGCGCACCTCGCGCTGCACCCCGCAGGTCCGTACGGCCCGGTGGCGTCCCTGGTCAGGCTGCAGGCGGAGGTCGCGCTGCGGACCCTGGCGGGCCGCTTCCCGGGGCTGCGGCAGGCCGGGCCCGTGCTCCACCCCCGTCGCGCTCCCGTCGGCCGCGGGCCGCTGAGCGTCCCGGTGAGCGCCTGAGACACCGGGCGGGCGCGGTCCCCCGCGCCCGCCCCACCCCGCCCCGCCCCTCCACCGGCAGGAAGGACAACGACGCCATGCGCGTCCTGCTGACCTCGTTCGCACATCACACGCACTACTACGGCCTCGTGCCCCTGGCCTGGGCCCTGCTCGCCGCCGGCCACGAGGTGCGGGTCGCCAGCCAGCCCGCGCTCACGGACACCATCACCGGGTCCGGGCTCGCCGCAGTGCCCGTCGGCACCGACCACCTCATCCACGAGTACCGGGTGCGGATGGCGGGCGAGCCGCGGCCGAACCACCCGGCGATCGCCTTCGACGAGGCCCGTACGGAGCCGCTGGACTGGGACCACGCCCTCGGCATCGAGGCGATCCTCGCCCCGTACTTCTACCTGCTCGCCAACAACGACTCGATGGTCGACGACCTGGTCGACTTCGCCCGTTCCTGGCAGCCGGACCTGGTCCTGTGGGAGCCGACGACCTACGCGGGCGCCGTCGCCGCGCAGGTCACCGGCGCCGCGCACGCCCGGGTCCTGTGGGGGCCGGACGTGATGGGCAGCGCCCGCCGGAAGTTCGTCGCGCTGCGGGACCGGCAGCCGCCCGAGCACCGGGAGGACCCCACCGCGGAGTGGCTGACGTGGACGCTCGACCGGTACGGCGCCTCCTTCGAGGAGGAGCTGATCACCGGTCAGTTCACCGTCGACCCGACGCCGCCGAGCCTGCGGCTCGACACCGGTCTGCCGACCGTCGGCATGCGCTACGTTCCGTACAACGGCACGTCGGTCGTGCCGGACTGGCTGAGCGAGCCGCCGGCGCGGCCCCGGGTGTGCCTCACCCTCGGCGTCTCCGCGCGTGAGGTCCTCGGCGGTGACGGCGTCTCCCAGGGCGACATCCTGGAGGCGCTCGCCGACCTCGACATCGAGCTGATCGCCACGCTCGACGCGAGTCAGCGCGCCGAGATCCGCAACTACCCGAAGCACACGCGGTTCACGGACTTCGTGCCGATGCACGCGCTGCTGCCGAGCTGCTCGGCGATCATCCACCACGGCGGTGCGGGCACCTACGCGACGGCCGTGATCAACGCGGTGCCGCAGGTCATGCTCGCCGAGCTGTGGGACGCCCCGGTCAAGGCGCGGGCGGTCGCGGAGCAGGGGGCGGGGTTCTTCCTGCCGCCGGCCGAGCTCACCCCGCAGGCCGTCCGGGACGCCGTCGTCCGCATCCTCGACGACCCCTCGGTCACGACCGCCGCGCACCGGCTGCGCGACGAGACGTATCGCGACCCCACCCCCGCGGGAATCGTCCCCGAGCTGGAGCGGCTGGCCGCCCAGCACCGCCGCCCGCCGGCCGACGCCCGTCCCTGAGCCGTCCCTCCGACCCGTCCGGGGCACGCCCCCGGCCCACCGAAAGCAGGAGTTCCGTGTCCTACGAAGTCGACCACGCCGACGTCTACGACCTGTTCTATCTCGGTCGCGGCAAGGACTACGCCGCCGAGGCCTCCGACATCGCCGACCTGGTGCGCTCCCGTACGCCCGAGGCGTCCTCGCTCCTCGACGTGGCCTGTGGCACGGGCACGCACCTGGAGCACTTCACCAAGGAGTTCGGCGACACGGCCGGCCTGGAGCTGTCCGAGGACATGCTGAACCACGCCCGCACGCGGCTGCCCGACGCCACGCTCCACCAGGGCGACATGCGGGACTTCCGGCTCGGCCGTAGGTTCTCCGCCGTCGTCAGCATGTTCAGCTCGGTCGGCTACCTGCGTACGACCGACGAACTCGACGCGGCCGTCGCCTCGTTCGCGGAGCACCTGGAGCCCGGCGGCGTCGTCGTCGTCGAGCCGTGGTGGTTCCCGGAGACCTTCGCCGACGGCTGGGTGAGCGCGGACGTCGTCCGCCGGGACGGGCGCACCGTGGCCCGCGTCTCGCACTCGGTGCGGGAGGGCGACGCGACGCGCATGGAGGTCCACTTCACGGTGGCCGACCCGGGCAAGGGCGTGCGGCACTTCTCCGACGTCCACCTCATCACGCTCTTCCACCAGGCCCAGTACGAGGCCGCGTTCACGGCCGCCGGGCTGCGCGTCGAGTACCTGGAGGGCGGGCCGTCGGGCCGCGGCCTCTTCGTCGGCGTGCCCGCCTAGGGCCTGTCCGGCGGATCAGGGCCGGACAGGCCCTAGGTCCTGGACCAGAGCCGACCCCCCACAGACTCCCCGGGACGAACCCCCGGGTGCACCAAGTACAGAGAGAGAAACGAACAGTGACAGGTAAGTCTCGAATACCGCGTGTCAGGCGCGGCCGTACGAGCCCCAGGGCCTTCACCCTGGCCGTCGTCGGCACTCTCCTCGCGGGCACCACCGTCGCGGCGGCCGCCCCCGGCACCGCCGGGGCGGCGAACGTCCAGTACACGACCCGGGCGGCGGAGCTCGTCGCCCAGATGACGCTGGACGAGAAGATCAGCTTCGTCCACTGGGCGTTGGACCCCGACCGTCAGAACGTCGGCTACCTCCCGGGCGTGCCGCGTCTCGGCATCCCGGAGCTGCGTGCCGCCGACGGCCCGAACGGCATCCGCCTGGTGGGCAAGACGGCCACCGCGCTGCCCGCGCCGGTCGCCCTGGCCAGCACCTTCGACGACACCATGGCCGACAGCTACGGCAAGGTCATGGGCCGCGACGGTCGCGCGCTGGGCCAGGACATGGTCCTGGGCCCGATGATGAACAACATCCGGGTGCCGCACGGCGGCCGGAACTACGAGACCTTCAGCGAGGACCCCCTGGTCTCCTCGCGCACCGCGGTCGCCCAGATCAAGGGCATCCAGGGTGCGGGTCTGATGACCACGGCCAAGCACTTCGCGGCCAACAACCAGGAGAACAACCGCTTCAGCGTGAACGCCACGGTCGACGAGCAGACGCTCCGCGAGATCGAGTTCCCGGCGTTCGAGGCGTCCTCCAAGGCCGGCGCGGCCTCCTTCATGTGTGCCTACAACGGCCTCAACGGGAAGCCGTCCTGCGGCAACGACGAGCTCCTCAACAACGTGCTGCGCACGCAGTGGGGCTTCCAGGGCTGGGTGATGTCCGACTGGCTCGCCACCCCGGGCACCGACGCCATCACCAAGGGCCTCGACCAGGAGATGGGCGTCGAGCTTCCCGGCGACATCCCGCCGGGCGAGCCCTCGCCGCCGGCCAAGTTCTTCGGCGACGCGCTGAAGACGGCCGTCCTGAACGGCACGATCCCCGAGTCGGCCGTGACGCAGTCGGCGGAGCGCATCGTCAACCAGATGGACAAGTTCGGTCTGCTCCTCGCCACCCCGGCGCCGCGGCCCGAGCGCGACAAGGCGGGCGCCCAGGCGGTCTCCCGCAAGGTCGCCGAGAACGGCGCGGTGCTCCTGCGCAACGAGGGCCAGGCCCTGCCGCTCGCCGGTGACGCCGGCAAGAGCATCGCGGTCATCGGCCCGACGGCCGTCGACCCCAAGGTCACCGGCCTGGGCAGCGCCCACGTCGTCCCGGACTCGGCGGCGGCTCCGCTCGACACCATCAAGGCCCGCGCGGGCGCCGGTGCGACGGTGACGTACGAGACGGGTGAGGAGACCTTCGGGACGCAGATCCCGGCGGCGAACCTCAGCCCGGCGTTCAACCAGGGCGTGCAGCTCCAGCCGGGTCAGGCCGGGGCGCTGTACGACGGCACGCTGACCGTGCCCGCCGACGGCGAGTACCGGATCGCGGTCCGCGCCACCGGTGGTTACGCCACGGTGCAGCTCGGCAGCCACACCATCGAGGCCGGCCAGGTCTACGGCAAGGTGAGCAGCCCGCTCCTCAAGCTCACCAAGGGCACGCACAAGCTCACCATCTCGGGCTTCGCGATGAGCGCCACCCCGCTCTCCCTGGAGCTGGGCTGGGTGACGCCGCAGGCGGCCGACGCGACGATCGCGAAGGCCGTGGAGTCGGCGAAGAAGGCCCGTACGGCCATCGTGTTCGCCTACGACGACGGCACCGAGGGCGTCGACCGTCCGAACCTGTCGCTGCCGGGTACGCAGGACAAGCTGATCTCGGCGGTCGCCGACGCCAACCCGAACACGATCGTGGTCCTCAACACCGGTTCGTCGGTGCTGATGCCGTGGCTGTCCAAGACCCGTGCGGTCCTGGACATGTGGTACCCGGGCCAGGCGGGTGCCGAGGCCACCGCCTCGCTGCTCTACGGTGACGTCAACCCGAGCGGCAAGCTCACGCAGAGCTTCCCGGCCGCCGAGAACCAGCACGCCGTCGCAGGCGACCCGAACCGCTACCCGGGCGTCGACAACCAGCAGCAGTACACCGAGGGCATCCACGTCGGGTACCGCTGGTTCGACAAGGAGAACGTCAAGCCGCTGTTCCCGTTCGGGCACGGCCTGTCGTACACCTCGTTCACGCAGAGCGCCCCGACCGTCGTGCGGACGACCACGGGCGGCCTGAAGGTCACGGTCACGGTCCGCAACAGCGGGCAGCGCGCGGGCCAGGAGGTCGTCCAGGCGTACCTCGGTGCCAGCCCGAACGTGACGGCCCCGCAGGCGAAGAAGAAGCTCGTGGGCTACACGAAGGTGTCGCTCGCCGCGGGCGAGTCGAAGACGGTGACGATCAACGTCGACCGCCGTCAGCTGCAGTTCTGGGACGCCGCGGCGGACTGCTGGAAGACGGGGACGGGCAACCGTCTTCTGCAGACCGGTTCGTCCTCCGCCGACCTGCGCGGCAGTGCGACGGTCAACGTCTGGTGACGTGACGCCGTGAAGACGGCGGTGCCCGCCACCCGGGAGGGTGGCGGGCACCGCCTTTTCGGGCTGTGTACGGCCGGATCAGCCGGCGTTCACGGCCCATTCGCGCACGGCCTCGACGACCCGCAGCGCCTGTGCGCGCTCCAGGTGCGGGCCGATCGGCAGACTGAGGACCTGCCGTGCGAAGCTCTCGGCGCGGGGCAGCGAGCCCTCCGGCAGGGGGCCGGCGGGCAGGGCGTCGCCCGCGTAGGCGGCGGAGAGGTGGACCGGCACCGGATAGTGCGTGAGCGTGTCGATGCCGCGGGCGTCGAGGTGGTCCCGCAGCTCGTCGCGGCGCTCGGTGCGCACGGTGAAGAGGTGCCAGACGGGGTCGGTGTCGGGTGCGGTGACCGGCAGGGCGATGCCGGGGAGTCCGGCGAGCCCGGAGAGGTACTCGGCGGCCAGCGCCGACCTGCGGCCGTTCCAGGCGTCGAGGTGGGCGAGGCGGATCCGCAGGACGGCCGCCTGCATCTCGTCCAGCCGGGAGTTGGTGCCCTTCATCTCGTGGCTGTACTTCTGCCGGGAGCCGTAGTTGCGGAGCATCCGCAGCCGTTCGGCGAGCTCGGGGTCGCCGGTGACGACGGCGCCGCCGTCGCCGAAGCAGCCGAGGTTTTTGCCCGGGTAGAAGCTGAAGGCGGCCACGGACGATCCGGAGCCGATGCGCCGGCCCCGGTAGCGGGCGCCGTGCGCCTGCGCGGCGTCCTCCACGATGTGCAGGTCGTGCCGGGCCGCCAGGTCGCGGAGGGCGTCCATGTCGGCCGGGTGTCCGTAGAGGTGGACGGGGAGGAGCGCCTTGGTGCGGGGGGTGATCGCCTTCTCGACGAGCAGCGGGTCCAGGGTGGGGTGGTCCTCGCGCGGCTCCACGGGCACGGGTGTCGCGCCGGTCGCGGTCACGGCGAGCCAGCTGGCGATGTACGTGTGCGAGGGGACGATCACCTCGTCGCCGGGTCCGATGCCGAGGCCGCGGAGCGCGAGCTGGAGGGCGTCCATGCCGCTGTTCACGCCGACGGCGTGGTCCGTCTCGCAGTAGGCGGCGAACTCGTTCTCGAAGCCTTCCAGTTCGGGTCCGAGGAGGTAGCGGCCGGAGTCGAGGACGCGGGCGATCGCGGCGTCGGTCTCGGCGCGCAGCTCGTCGTAGGCGGCCTTGAGGTCGAGGAAGGGGACGCGGGGGGTGGGTACGCGGGTGGTCACGCGGGCACCCCCGCGGTCGCGGCGGGCAGCTCGGGGGCGGGGGTCTTCAGGGGCTCCCACCAGTCGCGGTTCTCGCGGTACCAGCGCACGGTGCGCGCGAGGCCGTCGGCGAACGCGACCTGCGGCCGGTAGCCGAGCTCGCGCTCGATCTTCCCGCCGTCGAGGGAGTAGCGGAGGTCGTGGCCCTTGCGGTCGGCGACCTTGCGGACGGACGACCAGTCGGCGCCGAGCGAGTCCAGGAGGATGCCGGTGAGTTCGCGGTTGGTCAGCTCCAGGCCGCCGCCGATGTGGTAGATCTCGCCGGCCCGGCCGCCCGCGAGGACGAGCGCGATGCCGCGGCAGTGGTCGTCGGTGTGCACCCACTCGCGGACGTTCGCACCGTCGCCGTACAGCGGCAGGGTCCCTCCGTCGAGGAGGTTGGTCACGAAGAGGGGGATCAGCTTCTCGGGGTGCTGGTAGGGCCCGTAGTTGTTGCAGCAGCGGGTGATGCGGACGTCGAGGCCGTACGTGCGGTGGTAGGCGCGGGCGACGAGGTCGGAGCCGGCCTTCGACGCGGCGTAGGGGGAGTTGGGCTCCAGCGGGCTGCTCTCGGTCCAGGAGCCGGAGTCGATCGACCCGTACACCTCGTCGGTGGAGACGTGCACGACCCGGCCGACACCGGCGTCGACGGCGCACTGGAGGAGGGTCTGGGTGCCCTGCACGTTGGTCTCGGTGAAGACGGACGCGCCCGCGATGGAGCGGTCCACGTGGCTCTCGGCCGCGAAGTGGACGATGGCGTCCACGCCGGGCAGCTCGCGGGCGAGGAGGCCGGCGTCGCGGATGTCGCCGTGGACGAAGCGCAGCCGCGGGTCGCCGTCCACGGGGGCCAGGTTGGCGCGGTTGCCCGCGTAGGTGAGGCTGTCCAGGACGATCACCTCGTCGGCGGGTACGTCGGGGTACGCCCCGGCGAGGAGTTGCCGCACGAAGTGCGAGCCGATGAAGCCCGCACCTCCGGTCACCAGAAGCCGCACGGTGTCTTCCTTTCGGTCGCGCGGTGGGTCGCGCTGTCGGTGCTGTCGGAGCTGACGGAGCTGACGGAGCTGACGGTGGCGCTGTGGGTCACGCGGTCGGTCGCGGGCACGCGAAGGCCGCGAGGGGTCGTTCCCCTCACGGGGTTCCCTCGCGGCCGGCGATCTCCATCAGGTACGTGCCGTACTCGGTGCGGGAGAGGCGTTCCCCCAGGCCGTGACAGGCCTCGGCGTCGATGAAGCCCATCCGGAAGGCGATCTCCTCAAGGCCGGCGATCCAGACGCCCTGCCGCTCCTCCAGGACCTGGACGTACTGGGCGGCCCGGAGGAGCGAGTCGTGGGTGCCGGTGTCCAGCCAGGCGAAGCCGCGGCCCAGGTCGACGAGTTCGGCCCGGCCGCGCTCCATGTAGACGCGGTTGACGTCGGTGATCTCCAGCTCGCCGCGGGCCGAGGGCCGGATGTTCTTGGCGATGTCGACGACGTCGTTGTCGTAGAGGTAGAGGCCGGTGACGGCGAGGTTGGAGCGCGGCTTCTCCGGCTTCTCGACGAGGCCGGTCAGCCGGCCCTCGGCGTCCACCTCGGCGACGCCGTACCGCTCGGGGTCCTTGACGGGGTAGCCGAAGAGCACGCAGCCGTCGAGCCGCGCGATGCTGTCCCGCAGGAGCGTGTAGAGGCCGGGCCCGTGGAAGATGTTGTCGCCCAGGATCAGGGCGCAGCTGTCGTCGCCGATGTGGCCGGCGCCGACGAGAAGTGCGTCCGCGATTCCCGCGGGCTCTTTCTGGACCGCATAGTCGAGTTCGATTCCCAGATGGCTGCCGTCTCCGAGCAGCGACTGGAAGAGTTCGATGTGCTGGGGGGTGGAGATGATTTGTATCTCGCGAATACCGCCGAGCATGAGAACCGACAGCGGATAGTAGATCATCGGTTTGTTGTAGACCGGAAGAATCTGTTTCGAAATCACCGAGGTCGCCGGATGCAGTCGAGTTCCGCTCCCGCCGGCCAGGACTATTCCCTTCATTCCCGGAAGCTAGCAGGAGAGCGTCGGCAATAACGGTTGGCGGTACCTAGATAGGGGGGCGCTAGGGGCTGTGCAGGGGGAGTGCCGTCTCCTCCTTCGGGGGGTGGGGAAAACGCCGAGGGCCCGGCCGGACGGCCGGGCCCTCGGAAGGGGAGAGCGTGCGGGTGGGGATCAGCGCAGGAAGCCGCGGACGTCTTCCCAGCCGTCCGCCGCGTCCCGCTCCAGCTGGTTCAGGCGGGCGGTGACGACCTGGTCGAAGCCGTCCATGAAGTACTCGTCGCCGTCGCGGGCCTCCACCTGGCCGCGGCGCTCGACGAAGTCCCTGACGACCTCGGTGAGGGAGGTGTCGGGGGTCACGCGGCCCGCGATGTACCGGGTGGCGCCGTCCAGGTCGGGGAAGCCGGCCTCGCGGTACAGGTACACGTCGCCGAGGAGGTCGACCTGCACGGCGACCTGCGGGTGCGCGGTGGGCCGCATGGTTTCGGGCTTGATCCGCAGGAGTTCGGCGTCGGCGCCGGCCCGCAGGCTGTTCAGGGCGTAGCCGTAGTCGATGTGGAGGCCGGGGGTGCGCTCGTTGACCCGCGCTTCGAAGGCGGCGAGGGCCTCCTGGAGCTCGGCCCGCTCCTGCTGGGGCAGCTTGCCGTCGTCGCGGCCGCTGTAGTCCTCGCGGATGTTGACGAAGTCGATCGTCCGGCCCTGACCTGCCTCGTTGAGGTCGGCGATGAAGTCGACAAGGTCGAGCAGGCGCGAGGCGCGGCCCGGGAGCACGATGTAGGCGAAGCCGAGGTTGATCGGCGACTCGCGTTCGGCCCGTGCCTTCTGGAAGCGGCGCAGGTTCTCGCGGACGCGGGTGTGGGCGGCCTTCTTGCCGGTGGTCTGCTCGTACTCCTCGTCGTTGAGGCCGTAGAGCGAGGTGCGGACGGCGTGCAGGTCCCACAGGCCGGGCTGGCGCTCCAGGGTGCGCTCGGTGAGCGCGAAGGAGTTCGTGTAGACGGTGGGCCGCAGGCCGTGCTGGACGGCGTGCGCGGCCAGGGTGCCGAGGCCGGGGTTGGTGAGGGGCTCCAGGCCGCCGGAGAAGTACAGGGCGAACGGGTTGCCCGTGGGGATCTCGTCGATGACCGAGCGGAACATCGCGTTGCCGGAGTCGAGGGCGGACGGGTCGTAGCGGGCACCGGTCACGCGGACGCAGAAGTGGCAGCGGAACATGCAGGTCGGGCCGGGGTAGAGGCCGACGCTGTACGGGAAGACGGGCTTGCCGGCGAGGGCCGCGTCGAAGACGCCGCGCTGCTCCAGGGGCAGCAGGGTGTTCTTCCAGTACGCCCCCGCGGGGCCGGTCTCGACGGCGACGCGGAGCTCCGGCAGCTGCCCGAACAGGGCGAGGAGGCGGCGGAAGGCGTCCCGGTCGACGCCCAGGTCCCGGCGGGCCTCTTCGAGCGGGGTGAAGGGGCTGTTGCCGTAGCGGACGGCGAGCCGGACGAGGTGCCGGGCGGTGGTTCCGGCCTCGTCGGACGGGACGAGGCCGCCGGCGACGAGGGTCTGGCCGACGGCGTGGGCCGCCGCCCCCAGGTCGGCTCCGGGGTGCGCGCAGCGTTCGGCCGGGGCGGTGGCGGCGGGGGCAGGGGCGGTCATCAGGAGCGTCCAATCGTGGGCGTGGGCGTGGTGGTCCGGGGGGCGACGGCGGGCTTCACGGCCTGGCCGCCCGGGGGGCGACGGCGGCGTCCGCCGGGTCGCGGTGGCGCGCGGTCAGCTCGTGGCCCCGGGTCGCGCAGAACCGCAGCACGTCGCCGACGCGGCGGATGTCGTCCTCGTCGACGGCGGTGCCGGTCGGCAGGGAGAGCACGCGCTCGGCGAGGCGTTCGGTGTGCGGCAGCGGGGCGTGCGGCTGCCCGCGGTACGGCTCCAGCTGGTGGCAGCCCGGGGAGAAGTAGGCGCGGGTGTGGATCCCTTCGGCCTTCAGGACGTCCATCACCAGGTCGCGGTGGATGCCGGTGATCTCCTCGTCGATCTCGACGATCACGTACTGGTGGTTGTTGACGCCGTGCCGGTCGTGGTCGGCGACGAGGACGCCGGGGATGCCTTCCAGCTGCGTGCGGTAGGCGGCGTGGTTGGCCCGGTTCCTGGCGATGACCTCGGGGAACGCGTCGAGGGAGGTGAGGCCCATGGCGGCGTTGGCCTCGCTCATCTTGGCGTTCGTGCCGCCGGCGGGGCTGCCGCCGGGCAGGCCGAAGCCGAAGTTGTGGAGGGCGCGCATCCGGTCGGCGAGGTCGGCGTCGCCGGTGACGATGGCCCCGCCCTCGAAGGCGTTGACGGCCTTGGTGGCGTGGAAGCTGAAGACCTCGGCGTCGCCGAGGCTGCCCGCGGGCCGGCCGTCGATCGCGCAGCCGAGGGCGTGGGCGGCGTCGAAGAACAGCCGCAGGCCGTGCTCGTCGGCGACCTTCCGCAGCTGGTCGGCGGCGCAGGGGCGGCCCCACAGGTGGACGCCGACGACGGCGGAGGTGCGGGGGGTGACGGCGGCGGCGACCTGCTCCGGGTCGAGGTTGCCGGTGTCCGGGTCGATGTCGACGAAGACCGGGGTGAGGCCGATCCAGCGCATCGCGTGCGGGGTGGCGGCGAACGTCATCGACGGCATGATCACTTCGCCGGTCAGGCCGGCGGCGTGGGCCAGGAGCTGGAGCCCGGCGGTGGCGTTGCAGACGGCCACGGCGTGCCGGACGCCGGCGAGGTCGGCGACGCGCTCCTCGAACTCGCGGACGAGCGGACCGCCGTTGGACAGCCACTGGCCGTCGAGGGCCCGGTCGAGCCGCTCGTAGAGCTTGGCGCGGTCGATGCGGTTGGGCCGCCCCACGAGGAGCGGCTGGTCGAAAGCGGCGGGGCCGCCGAAGAATGCGAGGTCGGATAAGGCGCTTTTCACGGATGTTCCCTCCGGGCCACCGTCACGAAATGATTCGCCGATCCGGGAATCCCGAACGAGGTCGCCGCGCTCCACCGTGACGTACGACGAGATGGTCGATTGTGGTGGTCGATTTCGGGGGGACTCTAATCCGCGCGCAACGGACCGACAAGAGCACATTGCCACACCGAGGATGTGCTTCGGATCACATCTGCTTCCGGGGTATTCCATCGGCGGTCCGAATGTGATGATGCTTGACAGGATCCGGGAATCAGCGGAGCCGTCGGGAGGACCGGGGCGCGCTCCGCGGAAGAGTACGCGCGAGAAGTCCCGTTCCTCTTCCCGTTTCCGTTCCGCTTCCGGTTCCCAGTCAGGAGTTCTCCGTGCGCACCCACGAGGGCACGACGGCGTCGCCCCCGGTACTCGATCTGGCCGCCCTGGGGAAGGACTTCGCGGCCGACCCCTATCCGACGTACGCCAGACTCCGCGCCGAAGGCCCGGCCCATCGGGTGCGCACCCCCGACGGGGACGAGGTGTGGCTGGTCGTCGGCTACGAGCAGGCGCGGGCGGTCCTCACCGACCCTCGGTTCAGCAAGGACTGGCGCAACTCCTCGACGGTGCTGACCGAGGCGGAGACCCAGGTCAACCAGAACATGCTGGAGTCCGACCCGCCGCGGCACACCCGGCTGCGCAAGCTGGTGGCCCGTGAGTTCACCATGCGTCGCGTCGAGTTGCTGCGCCCCCGCGTCCAGGAGATCGTCGACGGCCTCATGGACGCCATGCTGGCGGCCCCCGACGGGCGCGCCGACCTGATGGAGGCCCTGGCCTGGCCGCTGCCGATCACCGTGATCTCCGAACTCCTCGGCGTGCCCGAGCCGGAGCGCGCGGCCTTCCGCGTCTGGACCGACGCCTTCGTCTTCCCCGACGACCCCGCCGAGGCCCAGACGGCGATGGCCGAGATGAGCCGCTACCTGTCCCGGCTGATCGACTCCAAGCGCGGCGTGCAGGGCGAGGACCTGCTCAGCGCGCTCGTGCGGACCAGCGACGAGGACGGCTCGCGGCTGACCCCCGAGGAGCTGCTCGGGATGGCGCACATCCTGCTGGTCGCGGGCCATGAGACGACGGTCAATCTGATCACCAACGGCATGTACGCGCTCCTCTCGCACCCCGACCAGCTGTCCGCCCTGCGCGCCGACATGACGCTCTTGGACGGTGCCGTGGAAGAGATGCTGCGCTACGAAGGACCGGTGGAATCGGCGACCTACCGTTTCCCGGTCGAACCCGTCGACCTGGACGGAACGGTCATTCCGGCCGGCGACAAGGTCCTCGTCGTCCTCGCCGACGCCCACCGCACGCCGGAGCGCTTCCCCGACCCGCACCGCTTCGACATCCGCCGGGACACGAGCGGGCACCTCGCGTTCGGCCACGGCATCCACTTCTGCCTGGGCGCCCCACTGGCCCGGATGGAGGCCCGGATCGCCGTCCGCGCCCTCCTCGAACGCTGCCCGGACCTCGCCCTGGACGTCTCCCCCGGCGAGCTCGTCTGGTACCCGAACCCGATGATCCGCGGGCTCAAGGCCCTGCCGGTCCGCTGGCGCCGAGGGCGCGAAGCGGGCGGGCGCACCGGCTGAACCCGCGCGTCCCCCGAGGCCGGGCGGTCGCACGCCCGGCGCCCGGTTCGGTGCCCTTTCGCCGTAACAGGAGCTGGTTAGAGTGATCGGCGGGCGGCCGAAAAGTTCGGTGCCCGGACGAGGGGGACTTCCGCGATGAATCTGGTGGAACGCGACGGGGAGATAGCCCATCTGGGTGCCGTTCTTGACGCATCCGCCGCAGGCGACGGGACGCTCTTACTCGTCTCCGGGCCGGCCGGCAGCGGGAAGACGGAGCTGCTGCGGTCGCTCCGCCGCCTGGCGGCCGAGCGGGGGACGCCCGTGTGGACGGTCCGGGCGCTGCCGGGCGACCGCGACGTCCCGCTGGGCGTGCTCTGCCAGTTGCTGCGCAGCGCCGAGCAGCACGGTGCCGACACGTCCACCGTCCGCGACCTGGTCGACGGGGCTTCGCGAAGGGCCGGGAACCTGACCTCTCCCGCCGACGCGCCGCTCCGCGTCGACGAGACGCACCGGCTGCACGACTGGCTGCTGTCCGTCGCCCGCGGCACCCCGTTCCTCATCGCCGTCGACGACCTGACCCACGCCGACACCGCGTCCCTGAGGTTCATCCTGCACTGTGCCGCCCACCCCGACCAGGGGGGCATCGGCTTCGTCCTCACCGAGCGCGCCTCGCAGCGCGCCGGGTACCGGGTGTTCCGCGCCGAGCTGCTCCGCCAGCCGCATTGCCGCAGCATGTGGCTGGCCGGTCTGCCCCCGAGCGGTGTACGCCGGTTCCTCGCCCACCACTACGGCCCCGAGGCGGCCGAGCGGCGAGCTCCCGCGTACCACGCGGCGACCGGCGGGAACCCGCTGCTCCTCCGGGCGCTGACCCAGGACCGGCAGGCGGCCCGCACCACCCTCGGCGGGGCCGGCGGCGACGACCCCGTGCACGGCGACGCCTTCGCCCAGGCCGTCCTCGACTGTCTGCACCGCAGCACCGAGGGCACCCTGGAGACGGCCCGCTGGCTCGCCGTCCTCGAACAGGCCGATCCGCTCCTGGTGGAGCGGCTCACCGGCGCGACGGCCACCGCCGTCGAGCGCCACCTCCTGGAGCTCGGCGCGATCGGCCTCCTCGGCGAGGACGGCACGCTCGGGCATCCCGCGATACGCGAGGCCGCCCTCCAGGACCTGCCGGCCGCGGACCGCACCGAACTGCACCGGCGCGCCGCCGAGCAGCTGCACCGCGACGGCGCCGACGAGGACACCGTCGCCCGTCACCTCCTCGTCGGCGGCGCCCCGGACGCCCCCTGGGCGCTGCCGCTGCTCGAACGGGGCGCGCAGCAGGCCCTGTTCGACGACCGTCTCGACGACGCGTTCCGGATCCTCGAATTCGCCGTGCGCTCCAGCACCGACAACACGCAGCTGGCCCGCCTCGCCCCGCACCTGGTCGCGGCGTCCTGGCGGATGAACCCGCACATGACGACCCGGGCGCTCGCGCTCTTCGACCGGCTCCTGGGCGGCGAACTGCCGCCCAGCCACCCGGTCATGGCACTGATCCGCTGCCTCGTCTGGTACGGGCGGCTGCCCGAGGCCGCCGACGCGCTGTCCCGGCTGCGGCCCGGCACCGACAGCGAGAACCTGGAACTGTCGCTGACCCGCATGTGGCTGGCGGCGCTGTGCCCTCCGCTCCTGGAGTCGCTCCCGGATGCGCCCGAGCCGGAGCGGGGTCCCGTCCCGGTGCGGCTCGCGCCCCGGACGACCGCGCTCCAGGCCCAGGCGGGCGTCTTCCAGCGGGGCCCGGACAACGCCTCGGTCGCACAGGCCGAGCAGATACTGCAGGGCTGCCGCCTGTCGGAGGACACGTACGAGGCGCTGGAGACGGCCCTGCTCGTGCTCGTCCACGCCGACCGGCTCGACCGGGCGCTGTTCTGGTCGGACGCGCTGCTCGCCGAGGCCTCGGAGCGCCGCTCGCTCGGCTGGGAGGCGGTCTTCGCCGCGACCCGGGCGATGATCGCGGTCCGCTGCGGGGACCTCCCGACGGCCCGGGAGCGGGCCGAGCTGGCGCTCTCGCACGCGGCGCCGGAGAGCTGGGGCCTCGCGGTGGGCGTGCCCCTGTCCGCGCTGCTCCTCGCCTGCACGGAGGCCGGCGAGTACGAGCAGGCGGAGCGGGTCCTGCGGCAGCCGGTGCCGGACGCGATGTTCGACTCGCGGCACGGCATGGAGTACATGCACGCCCGGGGCCGTTACTGGCTGGCGACGGGACGGCTGCACGCGGCGCTCGGCGAGTTCATGCTCTGCGGGGAGATCCTGGGCAGCTGGAACCTCGACCAGCCGTCGATCGTGCCGTGGCGGACCTCGGCCGCCGAGGTCTATCTGCGGCTCGGCAACCGCCAGAAGGCCAGGGCGCTGGCCGAGGCGCAGCTCGCCCTGGTGCGGCCCGGTCGGTCCCGTACGCGCGGCCTCACCCTGCGGGTGCTCGCGGCGGCCGCGGACGGCCAGCAGGCGGAGCGGCTGCACGCCGAGGCGGTCGACATGCTGCACGACAGCGGGGACCGGCTGGAGCACGCGCGGGCGCTGGCCGGGATGAGCCGTCACCAGCAGGCGCAGGGGGACAACTACCGGGCCCGGATGACCGCGCGGCTCGCCGGCGACATGGCGTGGGCCTGCGGCGCGTACCCGCTGGCCGAGGAGATCGTGCCGGGCCGTGGCGGCCGCCGGGCGAAGGCCGTGAGCCCCGACCTGGAACTGCCGGGCGGGCCGGACGTCGGCCTGCTGTCGGAGGCGGAGCGGCGCGTCGCGGCCCTCGCCGCCCGGGGATTGACGAATCGTCAGATAGCGCGCCGGCTCTGCGTCACCGCGAGCACGGTCGAGCAGCACCTGACGCGCGTGTACCGGAAGCTGAACGTGACCCGCAGGGCGGACCTCCCCGTCAGCCTCGCCCAGGACAAGTCCGTCACCGCGTGAGGCGCCCCGGGGACGCCGGGCGGCCGTTCACCGCCCTGCCTCCCCGGGGGCGCCCGGATCACACGGCGCCGAGCGGCGTTGCCTGCGGAGCGTCCGGGCCCCACGCCGCGCGGAGCGCGTCGCAGACCTCTCCCACGGTGGCGCCGGCCGCGAGGGCCTCCTTCGCGCCGCGCACTCCTCCGCCACGTCGTTGCGGATCGTGCCGGTCAGCGCGAGTCGCGGCCCATCCGGGTCGGCAGGTCGAAGGCGACCGTGAGCCCCGGCGTGCCGTCGGCGATCAGCCGCTTGTAGCGGGCGTTGGACTCCCGGGCGGTCCCGGACCCGGCGTACGCGGATCCGGTGTGCCCGGACCCGGCGTCCGCGGACTCCGCGCACACGACGGCCCCGGCGCCGGAGCCGGACTCGCCGTACAGGACGACCCCGGCACCGGACCCGCCGTACAGGACGGCCCCGGACGGCGGCTCGGCGTAGCCGACGGGCGGGCCGGACTGCGTCGTCCGGCCCGCCTCCGTCGGCTCCCTCACAGGGCCCCGTCGAAGAGGGCGGGGGTGATCACCGCGGCCTCGGGGCCGTACGTGGCGACCAGCCGCTCATGGAGCCCCTCCCGCGTGACCCCGTACGTCTGCGGACCGACCGACTCCAGGGCGAAGGTGGCCATGGCCGCGCCCGCCCGGGCCGCGTCGACGACCTCGAGGCCGGAGGCCAGCGCCGCGAGGAAGCCCGCGCGGAAGGCGTCGCCGCCGCCGGTGGGGTCGGCGGCGTCCGTCGCGGGGACGGCCGCGCTCTCGATGCCCGGCCGGCCGGCCGTGTCGATGCGGCACCCCTTGGCGCCGAGCGTGGTGATCCACGTCCCGACCCGGTCGAGCACCTCCGCCTCGGTCCAGCCGGTCTTGCTCAGCAGCAGTGCCCGCTCGTACGCGTTCGTGAAGAGCAGTTCGGCCCCGTCGACGAGCTCCCGGACGCTGTCGCCCTCCAGCCGCGCGAGCTGCTGCGAGGGGTCGGCCGCGCGGCGGACGCCCAGCTCGCGGCAGACCCGCGTGTGGCGCACCATCGCCTCCGGGTCGTCCGCACCGATGAGGACCAGGTCCGGCCCGCCGGGCCGCCCGACCGTCTCGCCCAGGTCGATGTCGCGCGCCTCGGCCATCGCTCCCGCGTAGAACGAGGCGAGCTGGTTGCCGTCCTCGTCGGTGGTGCACATGAAGCGGGCGGTGTGCTGCCGCTCCGACACCCGTACGGCGCCGGTGTCGACGCCCGCGGTGCGGAGCAGCTCGCCGTACCCGTCGAAGTCCTTGCCGACGGCGCCGACGAGGACGGGGCGGCGGCCGAGCAGGCCGAGGCCGTACGCGATGTTGGCCGCGACGCCGCCGTGCCGGATGTCGAGGGTGTCGACGAGGAAGGAGAGGGACACGTGGGCGAGCTGGTCCGGCAGGATCTGCTCGGCGAAGCGACCCGGGAAGGTCATCAGGTGGTCGGTGGCGATCGACCCGGTGACGGCTATCCGCATGTCAGATCCCCGCGGCCTTCTTCAGGGCGTCCACGCGGTCGGTGCGCTCCCAGGTGAAGTCCGGCAGCTCGCGGCCGAAGTGGCCGTAGGCGGCGGTCCGGGAGTAGATCGGGCGGAGCAGGTCGAGGTCGCGGATGATCGCGGCCGGGCGCAGGTCGAAGACCTCGCCGATGGCGTTCTCGATCTTCTCGGTCTCGACGGTGTTGGTGCCGAAGGTCTCGACGAAGAGACCGACGGGCTCGGCCTTGCCGATCGCGTAGGCGACCTGG
>NZ_LMEI01000003.1 GCF_001426585.1 Streptomyces sp. Root431 | reverse complement strand
CGCGTTCACGCTGGCGGACGGCATCGAGTACGTGCGGACCGCGGTCGCGGCCGGCATGGACGTCGACGACTTCGCTCCGCGTCTGTCGTTCTTCTTCGTSGCGCGGACGACGATCCTGGAAGAGGTCGCGAAGTTCCGTGCGGCCCGCCGGATCTGGGCGCGGGTGATGAAGGAGGAGTTCGGCGCGAAGAACCCCAAGTCGCTGATGCTCCGCTTCCACACCCAGACGGCGGGCGTGGCCCTCACGGCCCAGCAGCCGGAGGTGAACCTGGTGCGCGTCGCGATCCAGGGCCTGGCGGCGGTCATGGGCGGTACGCAGTCGCTCCACACGAACTCCTTCGACGAGGCCATCGCCCTCCCGACGGACAAGTCGGCCCGCCTCGCCCTGCGTACGCAGCAGGTCCTCGCCTACGAGACGGACGTGACGGCGACGGTGGACCCGTTCGCCGGCTCGTACGTGGTCGAGAAGATGACGGACGACGTCTACGCAGCAGGTCCTCGCCTACGAGACGGACGTGACGGCGACGGTGGACCCGTTCGCCGGCTCGTACGTGGTCGAGAAGATGACGGACGACGTCGAGGCAGCGGCCCTTGAGCTGATGGCCAAGGTCGAGGACATGGGCGGCGCCGTCGCCGCGATCGAGCGCGGCTTCCAGAAGGGCGAGATCGAGCGCTCGGCGTACCGGATCGCGCAGGAGACGGACAGCGGCGAGCGGGTCGTCGTCGGTGTGAACCGGTACACGATCGACGTCGAGGAGCCCTACGAGCCCCTCCGCGTCGACCCGGTCATCGAAGAGGAACAGGCGGCGCGCCTCGCGAAGTTGCGGGCGGAGCGCGACCAGACGGCCGTCGACGTCGCGCTCGTGGAGCTGAGGAAGGCGGCGGAGGGCACGGACAACGTCCTCTACCCGATGAAGGAGGCCCTGAAGGCGCGGGCGACGGTCGGCGAGGTCTGCAACGCCCTGCGCGAGGTCTGGGGCACGTACGTCCCCACCGACGCCTTCTGAGGTCGCCGGGGTCCTCGTCTCAGGCGAGGACCTCGATCCTCCACTGGGGGTCGCGGTCGTCCGTCCGGACGAAGACGCGCTTGGGGAGCAGGGAGCGGTCCTCGAAGAGGTCGCGGCCGAGCGCGAGGCCGTTCTGGTCGATGGCGTAGATCCCGTCCCGGAGCTCGTCGAGGCGGGTGACCGTGGTGGCGCCGTTCCCGTCGATGCGCTGGAGGCGCCAGACGGAGGCCGGGGAGTCGTCGGGCCGGACGGCGACCGGGGCGCGCTCGGTGCCCTCCGCGACGACGGTGTCCTCGGTGCCCTTCACGGTGAACCGGAACCCGTCGTGCGCCGGGCCGACCGCCCATTCCGCGGCCTGCTCCTGCTGCACGAGCAGGCCCACCAGGCGCCCGTCCAGGACTCCGACCGGAGCCTCCTTCGCGTACAGCCTGACGACCTTGACCATGTCCGACATCGAGCCTCCTGTGCTGAGTACGGCAGTTGTCCCGATCCTGCCCGCACGGACCTGGCGCGGGCCAGTGAACACGCGCGTGCGTACGAGCGACACAGGGGCCGCCGTACGGCCGTGGTCCACGGGGAGAGCGGGCCGCCGGGTGTACGGGTAAGGCATGACGATCCCCGTGAGCCAGCTCACCGACCCCGCCGTGCGTGCCTTCGTCACGGCCCTCAACGCCAACGACCAGCACGCCCTCTTCGAGGCCCTGACCCCCGACGCGACCATGTCCGACGACGGCTCCGAACGCGATCTCCGCGAGTGGCTCGACCGCGAGGTCTTCGGCTCGCGCGGGCACATGGGCATCCAGTCGGAGGCGGACGGCGGGCGCGCTCTCGTCGCCGACTACCGCAACGACACCTGGGGCGAGATGCGGACCAAGTGGGTGTTCACCGTCGACGGAGGGAAGATCTCCCGCTTCGAGACCGGTCAGGCGTAACGCCCCCCGTCGTCGGCCGGGGTGTCAGCCCCGGCCGATGTACGGCATCGCCGTCGCCATGACCGTCGCGAACTGGACGTTCGCCTCCAGCGGCAGCGCCGCCATGTGGACCACGGTCGCCGCCACGTCCGCCGCGTCCATCACCGGCTCCGCCGCCAGCTGCCCGTTGGCCTGGAGGATGCCGGTCTGCATGCGGGCCGTCATCTCGGTCGCCGCGTTGCCGATGTCGAGCTGACCGCAGGCGATCCGGTACGGGCGGCCGTCGAGCGACAGCGACTTGGTGAGGCCCGTCATGGCGTGCTTCGTCGCCGTGTACGCGATCGAGTGCGGGCGCGGGACGTGCGCGGAGATCGAGCCGTTGTTGATGATCCGGCCGCCCTGCGGGTCCTGCTCCTTCATGGTCCGGAAGGCCGCCTGGGCGCAGAGGAACGCGCCCGTCAGGTTGACGTCGACGACCGCGCGCCAGGTCTCCGGGTCCAGGTCCTCGACGGGGACGCCGCCGCCCGCGAACGTACCGGCGTTGTTGAAGAGCAGGTCGACGCGGCCGTACCGGTCGCGTACCGCCGCGAAGAGGGCCGCGACCTCCTCGGCCGAGGTCACGTCCGTCGGGACCGTCAGGAAGTCGCCGGCCGGGAGGGCCGCGGCCGTCTCCTCCAGGGCTGTGGCCCTGCGCCCGGCCAGGGCCACCGACCAGCCGGCCGCCGCGAGGGCCAGCGCCACGCTCCGGCCGATGCCCGATCCCGCTCCCGTCACCACTGCGATGCTCATGGGCGCGCAGCGTACGCGAGACGCGTGCCCCGTGAACTCATCCGTCCGACACGTGGATGTTCTGTACTCGACAACGGATCGTCGTCCTGCCCTCCTCGAATGGCGGAAGCACAACATCCGTCCGGGGAGGGGCACATGGACCACGTACAGGGCCGCACGCAGGGCCATCCCGAGGAACTCCGCGCCGTCGCACGCCACTTCGGCCGCCGTCGGTTCCTCACCGTCACCGGGGCCGCCGCCGCGCTCGCCTTCGCCACGCAGCTGCCCGCCGCCGGGGCCGCGGCCGCCGCCGAGCTCGACGGCCGGCGCGTCACCGAGGACCCGTTCACCCTGGGGGTGGCGTCCGGCGACCCGCTGCCCGGCTCCGTCCTGCTCTGGACCCGGCTCGCGCCCCGCCCCTTCGAGCCCGGCGGCGGCCTGCCCGCGTCCCGGGTCTCCGTCCACTGGGAGCTCGCCCGCGACGAGCGCTTCACCCGCACCGTCCGGCGCGGCCGGGCCACCGCGCACCCGGAGTTCAGCCACACCGTCCACGTCGAGGTCGACCACCTCGACCCGGGCCGCGCCTTCTTCTACCGCTTCCGCGTCGGCGACTGGACGAGCCCCGTCGGCCGCACCCGCACCGCCCCGTCGCCCGTCGCCCGGAACTCCGCCCTCACGCTCGCCGCGGTCTCCTGCCAGGCCTTCCACGACGGGTACTTCACGCCCTACGGCCACCTCGCGCAGGAGGACGTCGACGTCGTCTTCCACCTCGGCGACTACCTGTACGAGTACGCCGTGAACGCCACCGGCGGCGCCCGCGCCTACACCGACCGCACCCTCCCGGCCGTCTTCAACCGCGAGACGATCACCCTGGAGGACTACCGGCTGCGCTACAGCCTCTACAAGTCGGACCCCGACCTGCGCGCCGCGCACGCCGCCCACCCCTTCGTCGTCACCTGGGACGACCACGAGACCGAGAACAACTACGCGGGCGGCACCCCCGAGAACGACGTCCCGCCGGAGGAGTTCCTGCTCCGCCGCGCCGCCGCCTACCGCGCCTACTGGGAGCACCAGCCGCTGCGCCGCCCCCAGCGGCCCGAGGGCCCGGACATGCGGCTCTACCGGCGGCTGCGGTTCGGGAGCCTCGCCCAGTTCGACATCCTCGACACCCGCCAGTACCGCTCGGACCAGGCGTACGGGGACGGCTGGCAGGTCCCGGGCCCCGAGTCCGAGAACCCGGCCCGCACGATGACCGGCGCCGCGCAGGAGCGGTGGCTGCTCGACGGCTGGCGCTCCGCCCGCGCCCGCTGGAACGTCCTGCCGCAGCAGGTCGTGTTCGCCGAGCGCCGCGACCGCTCCACCGCCGACTTCAAGCTCTCCATGGACTCCTGGGACGGCTACCCGGCCTCCCGGCAGCGGATCCTCGCCGGGGCGCAGGCCGCCGGGGTCGAGAACCTCATGGTGCTCACCGGTGACGTGCACGTCGGCTACGGCCTCGACATCAAGGCCGACTTCCGCGACCCGGCCTCCCGGACCCTGGGCACCGAGATCGTCGCCACCTCGATCAGCAGCGGCAAGGACGGCGCCGACCGGCCCGCCAACTACGACAAGCTCACCCAGGCCAACCCGCACCTGAAGTTCTACAACGGGCGGCGCGGCTACGTGACGGTGGCGCTGGGCACGGACAGCGCCCGCGCCGACTTCCGTACGGTCCCGTACGTGACGACCCCGGGCGCCCCCGTCACCACCGCCGCCTCCTACGTCACGGAGGCGGGCAATCCGGGGCTCACGCCCGCGTAGCGTCCCGCTCGGAGGGATAGCGGACGCCGACGCGCTTCCGTACGGCGTCGAGCGTCCGCATCACCGCGAGCGAACCGTCCAGCGGCACCAGCGGCGACTCCGTCGCGCCCGCCCGCAGGCAGCGCATCACCTCGGCGGCCTCGTGCCGGAAGGACTGCGGGGCGTCCGTCGACACGAACTCCTCCGGCTCGTGGCCCTCCCGGTGCAGGGTGAACCGCTCGGGGAAGAAGAAGCCGCGCGGCACCTCGATCCGGCCGAGCGTGCCCGTCACGGCCGCCGTCAGCGGGGTGTCCGCGACGAGCGAGCAGGACAGCAGCGCCGAGGCGCCCGTGTCCCAGCCGAGGAGCATCGCCGTGTTCAGGTCGACGCCCTCCGGCGAGAGCAGCGCGTGCGCCTGGACGGTGTCCGGCTCGCCGAGCAGCAGCTGCGCGAACGACACCGGGTACACCCCCAGGTCGAGCAGCGCCCCGCCGCCCACCGCCGGGTCCCGCAGCCGGTGGTCGGGGGCGAAGGGGCCCTGGAGCCCGAAGTCCGCCTGGACGGTCCTGACCTCGCCGACCGCCCCGTCCCGTACGAGCTCCGCGAGCCGCCGGACCAGCGGGTTGCAGTACATCCACATGGCCTCCATCAGGAAGAGGCCGCGGTCCCGGGCGAGGGTGACCAGTTCCTCAGCCTCGCGGGCGTTGAGCGTGAGAGCCTTCTCGCAGAGCACCGCCTTCCCCGCCTCCAGGGCCAGGCCGGCCGCCTCCCGGTGAGCGTGGTGCGGGGTCGCCACGTACACCACGTCGACGGAGTCGTCGGCGAAGAGCCCGGCCCACTCCCCGTAGGCCCGGGGAATCCCGAACCGGTCCGCGAAGGCCTTCGCGGACGCCTCCGTACGGGACGCCACCGCCACGACCTCGGCGCCGTCGAGCGTCTGCAGGTCCGTCGTGAACCGTTCCGCTATGCCGCCCGTCGCCAGGATTCCCCAGCGAACCGTGTCTCCCATGTTCCCCACCCGTCCCACTCATCGCACAGAGGTCTCGACCATGCCGATCGAGCTGAGAGCATAGGCAAGGATTCAACGAAATGGAGCAGTCGATGCCGGAGAGCGGCCAGAAAACAACACAAGGGCACATAACCGAGAGCGCCCCCGCCGCCCCGGCCACCGGTGGAACCCCCGCCGCCCGGAGCGTGGGGCTGCTCGTCACCCTCGTCCTGGGCGGGCTCACCGCCCTGCCCCCGCTCTCCATGGACATGTACCTGCCGGCGCTCCCGGAGGTCACCGGCGCGCTCCACGCGCCCGCCGCCACCGTCCAGCTCACGCTCACGGCCTGCCTCGCCGGCATGGCCCTCGGCCAGCTCGTCGTCGGCCCCATGAGCGACAAGTGGGGCCGCCGCCGCCCGCTGCTCGTCGGCATGGTCGTGTACGTCCTCGCCACCGCCGTCTGCGCCCTCGCGCCCACCGCCGAACTCCTCATCGGCTTCCGGCTGCTCCAGGGCCTCGCCGGCGCCGCCGGCATCGTCATCGCCCGCGCCGTCGTCCGCGACCTCTACGACGGCGTCGAGATGGCCCGCTTCTTCTCGACCCTGATGCTGATCTCCGGCGTCGCCCCGATCATCGCGCCCCTCATCGGCGGCCAGATCCTGCGGATCACCGACTGGCGGGGCGTCTTCCACGTCCTCACCGTGATCGGCATCCTGCTCACCTTCGTCGTCTGGCGCTTCCTCGGCGAGACGCTGCCGCCCGAGCGGCGCCACGAGGGCGGCGTCGGCGACGCCCTGCGCACCATGCGCGGACTCCTCGCCGACCGGGTCTTCACCGGCTACATGCTCGCCGGCGGGCTCGCCTTCGCGGCCCTCTTCGCCTACATCTCGGCGTCGCCGTTCGTCGTGCAGGAAATCTACGGCGCCTCGCCGCAGACCTTCAGCCTGCTCTTCGGCCTCAACTCGATCGGGCTCGTCGCCGTCGGCCAGATCAACGGCAAGCTGCTCGTCGGCCGCGTCAGCCTCGACAAGGCGCTCGGCTGGGGCCTCGGGATCATCCTGCTCGCCGCCCTCGCCCTGCTCCTGATGACGAGCGGCGTCTTCGGCGAGGTCGGGCTCGTGCCCGTCGCCGCCGGACTCTTCGTCCTGATGTCCGCGATGGGCCTGGCCATGCCGAACACGAACGCCCAGGCCCTGATGCGCACCCCGCACGCGGCCGGCTCCGCCTCCGCGCTCCTCGGCACCTCGTCGTTCCTCGTCGGCGCCGTCGCCTCCCCGCTCGTCGGCATCGCGGGCGAGCACACGGCCGTCCCGATGGCGGTCGTCCAGCTCACCTGCGCCGTCCTGTCCCTGGCCTGCTTCCTGGGCCTGTGCCGCCCGTGGCGCTCCGGCAAGGCGGCCACGGGCGTCTGACGGGACCGAGGAACGGGGGCGGCGACCAACTCCGTCGCCCCGCCCGGACGCGCGTGACCAGCGCATCCGGGCGGCCGGGAGCCGACGCCCGGCCACTTAGAATGTCGCGGTGAACGCCCCCGCCTCCCCTCCCTCCGCCGAGTCCCTGCGCGCCGCCCTCGCCGGGCTCCTCGACGGGCTGCCGCCCACCCAGGCGGCCAAGGCCGTCGAGCGGCTGATCGCCAACTACCGGGGCACCACCCCGACCGACGCCCCCGTGCTGCGCGACCGCTCCGACGTCGCCGCGTACGCCGCGTACCGGATGCCGGCGACCTTCGAGGCCGTACGAGGCGTCCTCGACGCCCTGCGCGACGCCGCGCCCGAGTGGGTGCCGGGCACGCACACCGACGTCGGCGGCGGCACCGGTGCGGCGAGCTGGGCCGTCGCCGAGGCCTGGGAGGAGGCGCCGCCCCGGACCACCGTCCTCGACTGGGCCGAGCCCGCGCTCACGCTCGGCCGCGAACTGGCCGCCGGCGCCCTCGACGTCGAGTGGCGGCGCGAACGCATCGGCACCGCGCTGAAGCTCGCGGACACCGACCTCGTCACCGTCTCGTACGTCCTCAAGGAGCTCACCGAGGCCGACCGCACGGCGCTCGTGACCGAGGCGGCGCGCGCGGCGCGGGCCGTCGTGATCGTCGAGCCCGGCACCCCCGACGGCTACGAGCGGATCATCGCCGCCCGCACCCTGCTCGTCGACGCCGGATTCACCGTCGCCGCGCCCTGCCCGCACAGCGGGGCCTGCCCGATCGTGCCGGGCACCGACTGGTGCCACTTCTCGGCCCGCGTGAGCCGCTCCTCGCTGCACCGCCAGGTGAAGGGCGGCTCCCTGCCGTACGAGGACGAGAAGTACAGCTACGTCGCGGCCACCCGGTTCCCCGTGACCCCGGCGGTCTCCCGCGTCACCCGCAGGCCGCAGATCCGCAAGGGCCTGGTCCAGCTCGACCTGTGCGGCCCCGACGGCCTCGCCCGCGAGACGGTCACCAAGCGCCACGGGCCCCTGTACAAGCAGGCCCGCGACGCAGACTGGGGCGACTCCTGGCCGCCGGAGACCGACTGACCCGGGCCTGCCCTAGGGCCGCAGCTCCTGCGTGCAGCACTTCACGCTGCCGCCGCCCTTGAGGAGCTCGCCCAGGTCCATCCCGACCGGCTCGAAGCCCCGCTGCCGCAGCGGCTCCAGGAGGCCCACCGCCGCCTGCGGCAGCAGCACGTGCAGACCGTCGCTCACCGCGTTCAGGCCGAGCGCCGCCGCGTCCGCCTCCGTCGCGATCAGCGCGTCGGGGAAGAGCCGCGCGAGCACCTCCCTGCTGCCCGGGGAGAAGGCCGCCGGGTAGTACATGACCTCGTCCCTGGCGTCGTCCAGGACGCACAGCGCCGTGTCCAGGTGGTAGTAGCGCGGGTCCACCAGCTCCAGACCGATCACGGGCCGGCCGAAGAACTCCTGCGCCTCCCCGTGGGAGAGCGGACTGGAGCGGAAGCCGCGCCCCGCGAGGATCCACGAGGCGGTGACGGCGAAGTCGCCCTCGCCCTCGTTCACGTGCTCCGGGAGCCGGACCGCGTCGGCAGGCCAACCGTTCCTGCGGAACCAGGACACGTGCGCCGCGGCCTCCGCCGCCCGCTCCGGGTAGGCGAACTTCGCGCCGAGGACCCGGCCGTCGACGACGGTCGCGCCGTTCGCCGCGAAGACCATGTCCGGCAGCGCCGGGTCGGGCGTCAGGAGCTCCACGGTGTGGCCGAGCGCACGGTAGCGGTCGCGCAGGTCCTCCCACTGGGTGAGGGCCAGCGGCAGGTCGACGGGTTTCGTGGGGTCCATCCAGGGGTTGATCGAGTACGTCACCGAGAAGTGCGCGGGTGGGCACATCAGGTAACGGCGGGGCGAGGACGTGCGCGGAGTGGGGCGCAATGAGGGCTCCTCACGAACGGGCGGACGGAAGAACCGAAGATCGGTGGACCCATGGTCCGCCCTGGGCGCCCCGCGCGCTGTGGACCGTTCGGGTGGTTCGCGCGCCCGCCCGCTCCCGCACGGTACGCACCCCTGTTCGGCACCCCGGTTCCGCACTCCGGTCACCCGAGGCGCAGGATGGTGGGACCATGGGCAGAGCCGAACGAGCGAGCATGAGCTGTGAGGGGATAGATGGGCGACGGCATCGGCCGCTACCGCGGCACGGAGAGCAAACTCGCACAGTGGCTGCGCAGGCGCCCGAAACGCACCGCGGCCGACGACGAGAACGACCGCGAGAAGCTGCTCCTGGCCACCGCCGCCGCCGGGCTGCCCCTGGCCCCCGCCGCGTATCCCGTCGGCTACAGCTGTTCCTGTGAGCGGATCGGCTGTCCCACCCCCGCCCGGCACCCCGTCTCCTTCGCGTGGCAGACCCAGTCGACCACCGACCGCGCCCAGATCGAGCGCTGGGCACGGAACGAGCCCGAGGCGAACTTCATCACCGCCACCGGCATGGTCCACGACGTCCTCGACGTCCCGCTGGCCGCCGGCCGCGCCGCCCTGGAGCGCCTCCTCGCCGAGGGCGTCGAGGTCGGACCGGTCGCCGAGTCCGCCGACGTCGACCCGGTCGGCGGGCGCATGCTCTTCTTCACCGCCACCCGCGGCACCCCCGAGGACGAGGACGAGTGGTGGCCCTGTGAGCTCGACTGCCACCCGGAGACGATGGACGAGCACCCGGGGCTGCGCTGGCACTGCCGCGGCAGCTACGTCCTCGTACCGCCGGCCCGGCTGCCCGGTGACGAGGAGGCCCATCCGGTGGTCGCCTGGGTCCGCGGCCCCGAGCACCCGCTGCCGGACCCGCTGAACCTCCTGGAGACCCTCACCGAGGCCTGCGCGCGCCACGCGGCCGCGCGGGAGGCCGAGGGGGACGGGGAGCACACCGCCCACGAGATCGCCTGGCCGCTGACCCGCTGACCCGCCGAGGCGGGGGCGGGCCTGGTGCTACGAGCCCGCCGCTCCCACCACGCCCTGGAGCCGGCCCGCGATCGTGACCCCGTCCCGGTCCGTGCCCGCCGGCTTCACCAGGACCGCCTGGTTCGACACCCACTCCTTGGTGACGGTGCTCTTCACCTCGCCCGTGAGCAGCGCCTTGACGTCCGGGTCGACCTTCGGCCGGTAGCCCTTCGCCGCCGTCTGCCGCTCGAAGTACCGGGTCGCGAAGAACACGAACGCGCCGCCGTCCTTCGTCCGCAGCCCCAGCGGGGCGAAGTCCCCCTGGTCGGCGACGCGGTCGATGTACTGCGTGGCGAGCCCCGGACGCTTCGCGGTCTTCTGCCGCTGCTCGCGCCACAGCGAGGTGTGCGGCCCCGCCGCGTACGGCCCCGGCTTCCCGTCCTGGAGGTAGGCCACGTACGCCGTCCCGAGGTCCTCGGGCGCGACGGCGAGGGTGTCGGTGTCCGCGGGGACCGGCACCGCGTACCCCTCCTCCTCGGCGAACTCGGGTACCGCCCCCGCGGTGAGGACCACCAGGTGGGCGACCTCCCACAGCTGCTCGGGCCCGTTGCGCACGAAGGCGAGGACCCAGCGCTGGTCGGCGCGGCCCTCGTCGACGTCCGTGTTCGAATCGGTGTCCGCGACGAACCAGCGCGGCCAGCCCGCCTTGCGGGGCACGACGAACCGCGCGTCGGTCAGTTCGAGGGGCCGGTGGTTCGCGTTGCCGCCGGGGCTCGTGACCGCCCGCGAGCGCAGGCCCGCCTGGTTGATCGCCCCGAGCGGACCGGTGACCCGGCTCGAGTCCAGGGCCGGGTCGTGGGCCTTGTCGGCCCGGTTGTAGGCGGTGGTGAAGTCGGCGAGGGCCTGCGCGGCCTCGGTCTTCGTCACCGCCGGAAGCAGTGCCGTCTCGCCGTGGACCGTCACGCAGCCGCTCGCGGTCAGCGCCAGGACGGTGACGGCCGCGGTGGCCGCCAGCGCCCGCACCGGTCGCGCCGAAAGGCGCAGGACCGGTCCCGCCGTCACACGCTCAGCCGGTCGTCTCGGCGCTCGCCCCAGCGTCAGCCTTCTCATCGGTCGCCTTCTGCTTCTCCACCCGCACGGACGGACCCGACCCTATCGGGGCGAGGAACAGCGCGAGCGTCGGGATCAGATACAGCGCCCACACCGTGACCTGAAGGACCGTCGGGTCCGGCTGGAAGTTGAAGACGCCCTTGAGGAGCGTGCCGTACCAGCTGTCCGGCGGGATCGTCGCCGAGACGTCGAAGGCCTTGTCGGCGAGGCCGTCGAGGAAGCGCGCCTCCTGGAGGTCGTGCACGCCGTACGCGAGGACGCCCGCCGCCACCACGACCAGCATCCCGCCGGTCCATGTGAAGAACTTCGCCAGGTTGATCCTCAGCGCGCCCCGGTAGAACAGCCAGCCCAGCAGGACCGCCGTGAGGAGGCCGAGGACGACCCCGGCCAGCGGCGCGTACGAGCCGTCCGAGGAGGCCCGTACCGACGCCCACACGAACAGCGCCGTCTCCAGGCCCTCGCGCCCCACCGCCAGGAACGCGGTCGCGACCAGCGCGCCCGTCCCCATCTGCAGGGCCGCGTCCAGCCGGCCGTGCAGCTCGGCCTTCAGGTGCCGGGCCGTGCGCCGCATCCAGAAGACCATCCACGTCACCAGGACGACGGCGACGATCGACAGCGTGCCGCCGAGCAGCTCCTGCGCCTCGAACGTCAGCTCCTGCGAGCCGAATTCGAGACCCGCGCCGAAGGCCAGGGCCACCCCGACGGCCACGCCGATGCCGATCCAGATCGGCTTCAGCGCGTCCCTGCGCCCGGTCTTCACCAGGTACGCGATGAGGATGCAGACGACGAGACTGGCCTCCAGTCCCTCGCGCAGGCCGATCAGATAGTTACCGAACACGTCGGTTCCCCTCCTCGATCACGAGAACAGCGCCCTGCCCCACCAGTCGTCCTTGTCCCGGACGCCCGGCGGGACCGCGAACAGCGCCGAACCCACGTGCTGGATGTATTCGTTGAGGGCGTCGGCCCCCAGCGAGGTCTGCACCGGGATGAAGCCGGTACGGACGTCCTTCTGGTACGCCAGGAAGAACAGGCCCGCCTCCAGCCGGCCGAGGCCGTCCGTGCCGTCCGTGAAGGAGTAGCCGCGGCGCAGGAGCGTCGCCCCGCCGTTGGAGTCCGGGTGGGCGAGCCGGACGTGCGAGTCCGGCTTCATCGCCTTCAGGAACGGCTCGTCGTGCTCCTTGGCCTTGCCGACCGGCGCGCCCTCGCGCTTGTCGCGGCCGAAGATGTCCTCCTGCTCGCCGAGGGGGGTGCGGTCCCAGGTCTCGACGTTCATGCGGATGCGGCGGGCGACGAGGTACGAACCGCCGTCCAGCCACGCCGCCGGACCCTCGGCGTCCTTGCCGGAGACCCAGACGTGCTTCGCGAGCCGCTCGGTCTCGGTGCCCGCGATGTTGCGGGTGCCGTCCTTGAAACCGAAGAGGTTGCGCGGGGTCTGGGCGTCCGGGGTCGTCGAGGACGTCTTGCCGAAGCCCAGCTGCGACCAGCGCACCGCGACCTTGCCGAAGCCGATCCGCGCGAGGTTCCGGATGGCGTGCACGGCGACCTGCGGGTCGTCCGCGCAGGCCTGGATGCAGAGGTCGCCGCCGCTGCGCGCCGGATCCAGGTTGTCGCCCGGGAACTTGGGCAGTTCCACCAAGGCCCCGGGCCGCTTGTCCTTCAGCCCGAAACGCCCGTCGAAGAGCGTGGGGCCGAAGCCGATCGTGAGGGTGAGACGGGACGGCTTGAGGCCGAGGGCCTCGCCCGTGTCGTCCGGCGGCGCCTCCGCGAGACCGCCGTACGCGCCCTCGCCGACCTCGGCGCCGGCCGTCATCCGCTCGGCGGCCCGCGTCCAGTCCTTGAGGAGCTGCACGAGCTCCGCGCGGTCCTTCGTCTTCACGTCGAAGGCGGCGAAGTGCAGCCGGTCCTGGACGGCGGTGGCGATGCCGGCCTGGTGCACGCCGTGGAAGGGCACGGCCCCGCCGCTGTCCGCGACCGGGACGGTGGCGTCCCCGTCCCGGGTCAGGGCGACGGCGCCGCCGGCCGCGGCGGCGCCGAGCGCGAGCCCGGCACCGCCCCAGCCGATGACCTTGCGGCGGGAGGGAGCGGCGTCGGGCGCCTGCTCCCGGGTTTCCTCGGACATGTCCCGTCCCCGATCTCTCGACGCTTACTTGACGACGGCGGCGGCGAGCTTGGAGAGCGGCTCGGCCAGCGCGTTGACGCCGTCCGACAGCTCCTTGCGCGCGGCCGGGGCGACCTTCTCGTAGGACGTGAAGACGTAGCTGTTCTTGTCCGTGCGGTACTTGTCGAGCAGCGCGTTCAGCGCGGCGAACTGCTTGTCGAGCTCGGCGACGAGCTTCGGGTCGTTCTTCGTGGCGACCGGCTTGAGCAGCTCGAAGGACTTCTGCGCGCCCTCGACGTTCGCCTTGAAGTCGACGAGGTCGGTGTGGGAGTAGCGCTCCTCCTCGCCGGTGACCTTGCCGGTGGCGACCTCGTCGAGGAGCTCCTTGGCGCCGTTGGCCATCGAGGTGGGGGTGATCTCGGCCTTGCCGACCCGCTTCACCCAGTCCGCGAGGTCCTTGTCCAGGGTGTCCGCGAGCTGCTTCTCGTGGGTGCCGAGCTTCTTGTCCTTCCAGAGCGCCTTCTCCAGGCGGTGCCAGCCGGTCCAGTCCTTCGCCGGGTCCTGGCCGGGCTCCAGGCCGTCCTCGCGGACGTCGACCTTGGGGTCGATGTCGCCGAAGGACTCGGCGACCGGCTCGGTGCGCTCCCAGCCGATGCGGGACTCGGCGTAGGCCTTCTTGGCGGCCTCGACGTCACCGGCGCGGACGGCGTCGGTGAAGACCTTCACCTTGGGGAGGGTCGCGTCGGCCTGCGCCTGGACGTACTGGCGGTAGGCGGCGACGGCGGTGTCCATCTCCGGGGAGCGCTTGGCGGTCGCGGCGCCCGCGCCGGTGAGCTTGACCTGCTGGCGGATGCCCTCGCCGACCATGCCGGGCTTGCAGGCGATCGTGTAGTCGCCGGCCTTGATCTCGGCGGTGATCGTGGCCTTGGTGCCCGGGCCGATGTTCTCGCGCTCGGTGACGATCCGGTCGTCCGGGTGGAGGACGTAGACCTCGGTGACCTTGGAGCCGCGGTTCTCGACGGCGAGCTTCACGTGCCCGGCCGGGAACTCCTTCTTCGACACCTCGCAGGAGTCGTCCTTGGCGATCACGGTGACCGCGTCGTCCCCGGCCTTGGGGTCGCTCTTCTCGGCGCAGCCCGTGACGGCGGTCAGGGCGGCCGCGGTAGCGGCGGCGGTGACGACGGAGAGGCGTACGGCTCGCATGGGGACTCCAGGAACGCGGGGACATGGGTGAGGCGGACCTAACTTAACCGAGGCTTACCTCAGTCATACCCCTGCGTCCGGTGATTCAGCTCTCAGCTCCGGAGGGCCGGACACAGGCGGATCACAGGGTCCTCATGGAGTTCCCACGGAGAGGTCAAGAGCGGGTCAAGGAGGGGGAATTGTCCGGTTTGAGGGATGGGGTGGCGCGGATCGGTACGACGAGGGGGACCCCGGTCCGCGGGTGCGGGAAGACCTCCACGGGCTGCCGGTAGACCCGGCTCAGCACCTCCGCGTCGAGCACCTCGGAAGGCGGACCGTCCGCCGCGATCCGGCCGCCGTGCAGCACCGCGACCCGGTCCGCGTGGGCGGCGGCGAGCCCTAGGTCGTGCAGCACGACCACCACCGCGTCCCCGGCCGCCGCGCGCTCGCGGCAGACCCGGAGCACCAGTTCCTGGTGGCGCAGGTCGAGCGCGGCGGTCGGCTCGTCGAGCAGCAGGAGCCCGGTCCGCTGGGCGAGCACGCGGGCCAGCGCGACCCGGGCCCGCTCGCCGCCCGACAGCGCGGAGAACGGCCGCCCGGCGAAGGCCTCGACCTCGGTCGCCGCCATCGCGAGGGCGACGGCCGCCTCGTCCTCGTCCTCCCGCCCGGTCCCGGCCCAGGGCGCCCGGCCCATCCGGACGACCTCGGCGACGGGGAAGGGGAAGGAGAGCGCGGCGGCCTGCGGCAGCACCGCCCGGCGCAGGGCGAGTTCACCGGCCGCCCAGTCGCCGGCGGGCCGTCCCCCGATCCTTACCTCCCCGGCGCTCGGGGCGAGATCGGCGGCGAGCGCGGCGAGCAGCGTCGACTTCCCGGCGCCGTTGGGCCCCACCAGGGCCAGGACCTCCCCGGCCCGCACCCCGATCCCGACGCCGTCGAGCACCGCCCGGCCGCCGAGCGCGACCCGCAGCCCGCGCGCCTCGGCGACGAGCTCGCCGCGCGCGGCGGGGGAGGGGAGCGCCCGGGTGCGGCGGCGCGGGAGCAGTGCCCGGAGCCGTACGAACGCCATGGACGCCACGGAGGTCGTGGATGCCACGGAGGTCACCGGCGCCACGGAGGTCGCCGGTGCCGTGGAGGCCACGGGTGCTGTGGATGTCTCGGGTGCCGTGGATGCCACGGGGCCTGTGGATGTCATGCCCAACCACCTTGCTTGCGACGGGTCCTGCGCAGCAGCCAGAAGAAGAAGGGGCTGCCGAGGAGGCCGGTGAGGACGCCCAGGGGGAGTTCGGCCGGGGCCGCGGCCGTACGGGCCGCCAGATCACCGGCCGCGAGGACGACCGCGCCGCCCAGCGCGCTGCCCGGCACCAGGAAGCGGTGGCCGGGGCCGTTCGCCATCCGCAGCAGGTGCGGGACGAGCAGGCCGACGAAGGTGATGATCCCCGCGACCGCCACGGCCGCCGCGGTGAGCAGCGCCACCACCAGGATCAGCGCGATCCGCAGCCGCTCCACGTCCACGCCCAGGTGCCGGGCGGGCCGCTCGCCGAGCGCGAGGAGGTCGAGCCGGCGGGAGTGGAAGGGGGCGACGGCCAGACCGAGGAGCGCGCAGGGCAGCACGGCGAGGACCTTGGGCCAGGTGGCCTGGGCGAGCGAGCCCAGCTGCCAGAAGGTGATCTGGGTGATCTGCGCGTTGTCGGCGAAGAAGATGAAGAGCCCGATCAGCGCGCCCGCGAAGGCGTTCACGGCGATGCCCGTGAGGATCAGGGTCACCACCTCCGTACGGCCGCCCGAACGCGACATCGCGTACACGAGCAGCACCGTCGCCAGGCCGGCGACGAAGGCGCAGACGGTCACCGTCCAGTTCCCCAGGAAGGTGAGCCCGAGCGCGATCGCGCCGACCGCGCCGACGGCCGCGCCCGCCGAGATGCCGATCACGCCCGGCTCGGCGAGGGGATTGCCGAACACGCCCTGCATGAGCGCGCCCGCGCAGCCGAGCGAGGCGCCGACGAGGACGGCGAGGACGACCCGGGGGAGCCGGATGTTCCACAGGACGCTCTCGGCCGTGCGGTCGAGCGCGTGCCCGCCGAGCCCCATCCGGTGCTGGACGGAGGCGAGGACGTCGCCGAGCGGGATCTCGTACGCCCCGATCCCGGCGGACAGGAGGGCGAGCAGGAGCAGGGCGGCGAGGAGGCCGACGGTGAGGACGGTGGTGCGGCCGCCGCGCCGGGTGGGCGCCGCCGTCGCCGGGGGTTCCGGCGTGGCCGGGGCCTCCAGGAGCGCCGTCACTTGCCCTCCCCGTACAACTGGCCGACCAGGGACTTCAGGACCCGGTCGGTGCGCGGGCCGTAGTTGAGGAGCACGCCGTCGTCGACGGAGACGACCCGCTTGGCGGCACCGGCCGGAGTCTGGGCGACGCCGGGAATCCGCACCAGGCCGTCGATCCCGCCGACGGAGTCGAGCCCCTTGCTCATGACGAGGATCGCGTCGGGCGCGGCCTGCGCGAGGGCCTCGCTGGTGAGGGGGGTGAAGTCCTTCTCGAGGCCGGACTCCTTGCCCGCGTCGACCACCCCGGCCGCTTCGAGCAGGGAGCTCGCGCCGGACTCGGCGCCGCCGAGCAGATAGACGGCGGCCGAGCCGCGGACGTAGAGGAAGGCGACCCGCGGCTTCTCCTCGCGGGCGGGGATCCCCTTCCGTACGGCGTCGATCCGCTCCTCGGTGCGCTTGTTGAGCGCCGTGCCGGAGTCGCGCACGCCGAGGGCGGCTGCGACCGCGTCGATGCGGGTGCCGACGTCGGCGAGCTCCTTGGCGGGCTTCACGACGACGAGGGGGATGCCCGCGTCCCGGATCTGGGCGACGGCCTCGGCCGGTCCGGTGGTGGACTCGGCGAGGACGACGGTGGGCCGCAGCGAGAGCACGCTCTCGGCGGAGACGTCGTGGGCGCGGGTCACCACCGGGAGTTCCGCGGCCTGTTCGAAGGTGGCGGTGATGTCGCGGGCGACGACCTTCCCGCCGAGACCGAGGGTGAAGACGATCTCGTTGAGGGAGCCGCTGAGCGGCACGATCCGGTCGGTGGAGGTGACGGTGACCGTGCGCCCGTCCGCCGAGGGGACGGTGACGGGCAGTCGGGGCGCGGCCGGGGCGGCGAGCGGCTCGACCCGGTCGGGGACGGCGGCGGGGGCCTGGGCCGCGGCCGCGGTCGTACCGCCTCCGCTTCCGTTCCCCTTCCCGCTTCCGTTCCCGCTTCCGTCACCGCAGCCGGTCGCCGCGAGGGCGAGGGCGAGCACTGCTGTCAGCGCTCCCGCGAGGCGAGTTCTGCGCACCGGACACCGTCCTGTCGTCGTTCGTTCTGCCGCGTACGGGCCGGCGGGGTTCCGGCCGAGGCTCGATGTAGCTTAGGTTAGCCTTACCTCACTTGCTAGTCCTCGGAGGGGTTCCATGACGCTGTCCAGACCCGCCCGCGCGCTCGCCGTGACCCTGTTCACGGCCCTGCTCGCCGCCCTGATCCCGGCCTCCATCGCCCACGCGGAGAACCGCACGGTGCAGGGCGGGCGGCTCGACTGGGGCGTCAAGTCCTCCTTCCAGAGCTACGTCACCGGGCCCATCGCCCAGGGGAGTTGGGGCCTCACCGGCGGCGCCGCCACGGTCGGCGGCAGCCAGTTCCGCTTCCACTCCGCGCAGGGCTCGTACGACCCCGCCACCGGCGCCTTCGAGGCCGCCTTCACCGGCGGCGTCCACTTCACCGGCCACCGGAAGGCGGACGGCACGAACGAGCTCGACCTCACCATCAGCCGCCCCCGCGTCGCCGTCCAGGGCGGACGCGGCACCCTCTACGCCGACATGGCGAGCAAGGCCAAGGGCAGCGGACGCATGAGCGTCACGGCCCAGGTGCCGCTGGCCACCCTGAACCTCGCCGACATCGACATGCGTGGTGGCGGCAGCCCGGTCGCCCTCACCGGCGTCCCGGCCACGCTCACCGCGCAGGGCGCCGCCGCCTTCGCCGGCTACTACCCGGCGGGCACGCAGCTCGACCCCGTCAGCCTCACCGTCGACGTCAAGACGCCGGACAGGACCACCCCGCCGGCCACCCCGTCGACGACAAAGGCCCCCACCCCCACCACCCCTTCGCCCACGGCGAGTTCCCCCACCGCACCCGCGAGCACCGGTGCCCTCCGGACCGCCGCCGTCGACTGGGGCGTCCGCCGCACCTTCCGCGAGTACGTCACCGGGGCCATCGCCCAGGGCAAGTGGACCCTCGCCGACGGCGCCCAGGACGGCGGCGCGCTCTTCCGCTTCCCGTCCGGCACGGGCACGTACGACGCGAAGGAGCAGACCCTCGACGCGTCCTTCGCGGGCAGCGTCCGCTTCACCGGCGCCCACCTCGACCTCACGCTCGCCGGGGTCACCGCGAAGGTGACCGGCGGCAAGGGCACGCTCAGCGCCGACGTCACCAGCGCAGGGACGACCACGAAGGCCGTCCCCCTCGTCACCTTCACCGCCCGGGACTTCACCCCGGAGAACGGCCTCGCCGCCGTCACCGAGGCCCCCGCCACCCTCACCGAGGGCGGCGCCAAGGCCTTCGGCGGGATGTACAAGGCGGGGACCGCGATGGACCCCGTGTCGCTCGCCGTCACCGTCGACGCGGCGGCGAAGCTGCCCGCGCTCCCGGACCTCGGCAGCGGGGCCACGTCCTCCGCCGCCCCGACGAAGACGGCCGCTTCGACCGGCCCTTCCGTAGCGGCGGCCGGGACCTCCACCACCTCCGACTCCTCCACCGGCACATACGTCGCGATCGGCGCGGGCGTGTTCCTCGCCGCCGCGCTCGCGGTCGGCGTCGCCGTACGCCGCCGCCGTACCGGCACCCCGGGGGCCTGACCCCCTCCATGGGCTTACCTCTGCCCCCGCCCCCACGCCCCGCCCCGCGCGCACCCCCTGCGCCGCCCCCGCGCACCACCTAGGAGAACCCCCGACATGGCCACCCCCTTGCGCCGATCCGTCACCCTGGCCGCCGCCGTCGCCACGGCAGCCGCCCTCGGCACGGGCGCCGTCGCCCTCGCCCTGCCCGCCTCGGCGGCCGACGCCCCGCCCCCGATGGCGCTGAGCGACGGCACCCTGGACTGGGGCATCAAGCAGTCCTTCCGCTCGTACCTGGCGCAGCCCTTCGCCCACGGCAAGACCACCGTCGAAGGCGGCGCGAAGCAGGCCCCGGGGAACGGCGTCCTCACCTTCGTCGACGGCACCGGTACGTACGACACGGGCACCCACGCCACGGCCAACTCCTTCAAGGGCGGCGTCCACTTCGAGGCCCACTCGGGCGCCCTCGACATCCGGATCTCGGACGTCAGGCTCACGACCAAGGGCACGGCCGCGTCGACCGGCGAGATCACCGCGGACGTCGTCACCAAGGAGAAGGACGGCACCTTCAGCACCCGCGACGACGTGCCCTTCGCCGCGCTCGACATGACGGACGTGCGGCCGGCCCAAGGTGCGGGCGGCGCCATGGTGTTCAAGGACATACCGGCGAAGCTGACGAAGGGCGGCGCCGCGGCGTTCGCGGGCTTCTACAAGGAGGGTGACCAGCTCGACGCGGCCACGCTCACGGTGAAGCCGGGCGCCCGGCCGACGACCGCCCCGCCGACGACGACCCCGCCGACCACCCCGCCGCCCACCACCCGGCCCCCGACCACGGCGCCGACGACCACCGCCCCGACGTCCCCCGCGCCCACCACCACGGCCCCGACGTCCCCGGCCCCCACCACCACGGCGCCGACCTCCCCGGCCCCGACGACCACGGCGCCCACCACCGCCCCCGCGACGCAGACTCCGGCCGACCCCTCCGCCGTCGTCGACGGCAGGCTGACCTGGGGCGTCAAGCAGAGCTGGCAGCGGTACGTCAGCGGGATGTGCGGCGGCTCCGTCACCGCATCCGGCGGCGCCGCGAAGCGGGGCTCCGCCTACGACTTCGGCTTCGTCAAGGCCGACCTCGACGCCGACGCCCGCAAGGTGGAGGCCGCCTTCTCCGGCAGGCTCGCCTTCGTCTGCGCCGCGCACGGCATCGACTGGACCGTCACCGACCTGAAGGTGAAGGCAACGGGCACCACCGGAACCCTGACCGCCGACGTCAGCAGCGCCGTGGGCAAGCGGAACGACGTGCCGCTGGTCGACCTGGACCTGTCCGAGGCCGACTGGACCGTGAACAAGGGGCTCGTCACCCTCGCCGACATCCCGGCGAAGCTGACGGCGGCCGGCTCCGCGACGTTCTCCGCCCCCGGCGGCCAGGGCGGCTACCCCGCGGGCACCGCCATGGACCCGGTGACCGTGACCCTCGCGGCCGACGAGGACGCCTCGCTGCCCTCGACCTCCGGGGGCTCCACCTCGACGACCGGCGGCTCGGGCACCACCGGCGGGTCCGGCACCACCGGCGGCTCGTCCACCACGGGCGGCGGCGGGACCGTCGGCGGCACGGCCGGCGGCGCGGGCACGGTGGGCGGCTCCGGTTCCGTCGGCGGCTCCGGAGCCCTCGCCGCCACCGGCTCGGGCACCCCCACCGGCCTCCTCCTCGCCGCCTCCGGCCTGATCGCCGGCGCGGGCGCGGCCATCGTCATCGCCGTCCGCCGCCGCGCCATGGAGTCCTGAGCGGCACCCCTCTACCGCCACCCCCCAACAGGCAGGGCCGCACCCGATCCTCGGGTGCGGCCCTGCCGCCCGCTGGGGCGTGTTGCGAAAGTCCCGCGTGCCTGGCGACGCCTGGCACGCACGCCCTAGCGGGCGCCCCAGCCCAGATCGACCGGGGCGGCGGCGCCCAGACCGCCGAGGCGGCCCGGGTAGAGCCGGGCCGTGCCGTCCTCCCAGACGGCGAGGACGTCCGGCAGACCGTCACCGGTCAGGTCGCCGACGCCGGCCATGGTCCGCACGATGCCCCAGCCGGTCGACAGCTCCTTGCGAGCGCCGAGGCCCCCGGACGTGTTGCCCGGGTACAGCCACAGCTTTTCCTCGGCGTCGTCCACGGCGAGGACGTCCGGCCGGCCGTCGCCCGTCAGATCGCCCGCGCCCGTCACCAGGCGCATCGTGTTCCAGCTCGTCCCGATCTTGTGACTCGCACCGAGACCGCCCGCCCGGCCCTCGTAGAGGTACGCGTCGCCGTTGTCCCAGATGGCCATGAGATCCGGCTTCGCGTCGCCGGTCATGTCGCCGACCCCCGTCATGCGCGTCACGACGCCCCAGCCGGTGGCCGAGACCGGCGTACGGCCGCCGAGACCGTCGGCGACGCCCGGGTAGAGCCACAGGGCCCCGCCGTCGTCCACGGCGAGGACGTCCGGCCGCGGGTCGGTGTCGAGGTTGCCGACGCCGGCGACGAGGCGCATGGAGTCCCAGCTCGTACCGATGGACGAGCGGGCGGACACGCCCCCCGCGGCCCCGGGATACAGGACGAGGTTGCCGTTGCCCCGGCCGGCCGATGCCGACGCCTTCGGCCGGATCGCGATCACGTCCGGCAGAGCGCTTCCGGTCAGGCTCCCGCCGAGGCCGGTGAGGGAGCGCACCGGCAGTTCGGGCCGGGGCCATCGGATGTGGAAGACGGTGAGGTTCCCGGGGGCCTCGTTGATGGTCCACAGCTCGTCGGTCGCGGGCCAGTACGAGACGTTCTCGTTGTTGATGCCGGTACGCGTCCACAGGCGCACGGGCTCACCGGGCCAGGCGTGGTAGAGGCAGCTGGGGATGTTCGCCTTCCCCTCGACGAACTCGGGGCACGGCGCGGAGACGACGAACCGTCCCCGGTTCATCGCGATGCCCTGCGCCCCGCTCACGGTGGAGGTGTAGGCGGCGGACGGCCGGGCCCTCTCGACCTCGACCGTGGGGTTCTGACCCGTCGTCTCCTTCGCCGTCCGGGGCAGTCCCGTGGCGTCCAGCGGCCAGCGCAGGATCACCCCCGGGTCCAGGAACTGCTGCTGCTGGTTCGCCTGCACCCCGTACAACTCGGAGGTGACGAGGGCCGGTTCGGGGCCGCTCAGGTCGAGCGAGGCGCCGGTGAAGCACGGCGGCGCGGGCTCGGCGGCGTAGGTGCCGCAACTGCCGGCCGTGTACTCCGCGTACCGGAACTCGTCGAGCAGCGGCAGCGCGTACTCGTACCCGGGGGTGTAGTACCTGCCGTTCGAGACGCCGAAGGCGGTGCCGCCCGGGTCGGTGTCCCAGAACCGGGCGAGGTCGAAGAGCGCCATGCCGGCGCCGGTGGAGACGTACAGGCGGTTCTTGTACCAGGTCACCGAGTGGGCGTGGCCGGTCAGAGCGGTGTAACCCGTGGCGGTCGGCTTCACGAGTGCGACATGCCGGTATTTCACCTGCGCCGGATCGGTCACGTCCGCGAAGGTGACCCGGATCGCCCCTCCGGCCGTCTTCGGGTACCAGCCGGCGACGACGATCCGCCGCCCGCCCACGAGGGCGGCGTTCTCCGGCGCCTCGCCGGAGCCCGTGAGGCCCTGGGCGACGTGGGAGTACCCCGTGGCCACGTCGTCGGCCGTGTCCCAGCAGAAGCCCTGGGCGCCCGCCGCGTCGGTCGCGTGACACAGCGGCCGCCCGGTCCGGTTCAGGCCGGTCAGCGCGGCGCCGATGCCGACCTTCGGCACCCCGCTCGTACCGTTCTCGACCGCCGCCGCGTCCCGCGCGTAGTGGGTCGTCCCGTCCGCCTCCGTCAGCCGAGCCGACCACGTGCCATCGACCGGCCGGCTCACGATCGTCGCGGCGACGACCTCGCCGTTCGGTACGGTCGCCGCCGCTGCCTGCTGCGGCAGCAGACCGACGAGCAGCAGCCCCGCCGCCAGCACTCCCGTGACGTGACCGCCACGTCCCCAACCGGGCATGAGAAGGCCCCCCTCCGTCGTGTTCCCGTACGGAACACACGAGGTCGGCACAGTAACCCGGCTTCGGATGCTTCAATTCCGACATGAACACGACCGCCACTGACATCGACGTCCTCCGGGTCTTCTGTGCGGGCGACGGCCGCCACGGCAACGCCCTCGGAGTCGTACGGGACCCCCGTCACCACCCCGACGAGGCCTCCCGGCAGGCGCTCGCCAAGGAACTCGGCTTCAGCGAGACGGTGTTCGTGGACGACCCGGAGCGCGGGCACGTCGACATCTACACCCCCGGCGTGCGGCTGCCGTTCGCCGGATACCCGCTCATAGGCGCCGCCTGGCTGCTCGACCTGGAGGTCGTCTGCCCGCCGGCCGGTGAGGTGTGGGTGCGCGGGGACGGGGAGTTCACCTGGATCGCGGCGCGCGCCGAGTGGGCGCCGCCCCGGACCCTGCGCCGGTACGCCTCCGTGGCCGAGGTCGACGCGCTGGAGGTGCCCGAGCCCGGCGAGTGGATCTACGCCTGGGCGTGGCAGGAGGAGGCCGCGGGCCGGATCAGGGCGCGGGGCTTCCCCGGGCGCGGCGACGGCATCGACGAGGACGAGGCGACCGGCGCGGCGGCGCTGCTCCTCACGGCCGAGCTGGGACGGGCCCTGAACATCACGCAGGGCCGGGGTTCGCAGCTGCTCACCGCCCCCGGCCCTGACGGCATCGTGGAGTTGGGCGGACGCGTCCGCCTGGAGGGAACCCTCACGCGCTGAAGCTCACGTGCCGGATATTCACGCGCCGGGCATTCACGAGCCGGTCCCTCACGCGCCGGTCCCTCACGCGCTGAGCGGGAACTCGCCTCCCAGCTCGTGGAAGACCGCGCTGTTGAAGTCGAAGGCGCGCTTGCACTCGTCGACGATCCGCTGCTTCTCCAGGTCGTCGGCGTTCACCGCGTCGAGCAGCTCCCGGTAGCCCCGCTTGAAGGCGGCGGGGTTGGCGATCTCCTCGAAGACGTAGAAGCGCACGCCGTCGCCCTTGCGCGCGAAGCCCCAGGTCCGCTCCGCCTTGTCGCGGATGATCTGGCCGCCCGACAGGTCGCCCAGGTAGCGCGTGTAGTGGTGGGCCACGTAACCGGCGGGCCAGTCACGGGCGCACTCCGCGACCCGCTCGGCGTACGCGACGGTGGCGGGCAGCGGGGAGGCCCCGGCGCGCCAGCCGGGGCCCCGCAGATGGGCGAGGTCCTGCTCCAGGGCGGCCGTGCGGAAGAGCTCGGGCTGTATGAAGGGCCCGGCGACCGGGTCCTCGCGCAGCGCCTCCGCCCCCTCCTCCAGGGCGCGGTACACGAACCAGAGCTGCTCCGTGTAGCGGGCGTAGGCGTCGACGGCCAGGCGTCCGCCCAGGAGGTCGCCCATGAAGGACGACGTCTCCGCCTCCGTGTGCTGCTCGTGCGAAGCCGTACGGATGAGCGTGGAGAAGGGCGTGTCCAAGGCGTGCCTCCGAGACCGATGGGACGGGAACCAGTGCCGATCCTGCCAAGTTAGGCTTACCTAAGTCAACTGGTTCCCGACGTCCTGTCGGTAAAGACGTACCCCTTCGGGAGGTCAGGGCAACGTCAGGATTTCGGCCCCGTTCTCGGTCACGACGAGCGTGTGCTCGAACTGCGCGGTCCGCTTCCGGTCCTTGGTCACCACGGTCCAGCCGTCGTCCCACATGTCGTAGTCGTGCGTGCCCAGGGTCAGCATCGGCTCGATCGTGAACGTCATGCCGGTCTTGATCTCGGTGGTGTGGTGGGGCGAGTCGTAGTGCGGGACGATCAGGCCGGAGTGGAACGACGAGTTGATGCCGTGCCCGGTGAAGTCGCGGACGACCCCGTAGCCGAAGCGCTTGGCGTAGGACTCGATGACCCGCCCGATGATGTTGATCTGGCGGCCCGGCCGGACGGCCTTGATCGCCCGGTTCAGCGACTCGCGGGTCCGCTCCACGAGCAGGCGCGACTCCTCGTCGACGTCGCCGCAGAGGTAGGTGGCGTTGTTGTCGCCGTGGACGCCGTTGATGTACGCGGTGACGTCCAGGTTCACGATGTCGCCGTCCCGCAGCACCGTGGAGTCCGGGATGCCGTGACAGATGACCTCGTTGATCGAGGCGCAGAGCGACTTCGGGAACCCGCGGTAGCCGAGGGTCGAGGGGTAGGCGCCGTGGTCGCACATGTACTCATGGGCGACCCGGTCGAGCTCGTCGGTGGTGACGCCCGGAGCGATGTGCTTGGCGGCCTCCTCCATCGCCTGCGCGGCGATGCGGCCGGCGATCCGCATCCGCTCGATGGTGTCGGAATCCTGCACCTCGGGCCCGCTGTACGGGGTCGGGGCGGGCTTCCCGACGTACTCGGGGCGGCGGATGGAGCCCGGGACGGAGCGGTGGGGGGAGAGCTCCCCCGGAACGAGAAGCGACTGGCCAGACATGTCAGCGAGTCTAACGACCGCGTCTGGGGCAGCATGGTCTCGGAGGAAGGAGCCGACGACGATGGCCCTGTTCAAGAAGAAGACCGCGGGCAAATCCGGCGAGTGGTACTACTGCCTGGAGCACAAGAAGGTCGAGGAGGGCCCGGAGTGCCCGGCGAAGAACCGATTCGGCCCGTACACCAGCCGTGAGGAGGCCTCCCACGCCATGGAGACCGCCCGCGAGCGGAACCTGGAGTGGGAGACCGACCCGCGCTGGCACGAGGGCGGGCGCCCGGACGGGAACCCCGAGGCCTGACCCCCGCCGGGAGGCGGGGGAACCCGAGGCCTGCCCCCGGGAGGCGGGAAGACCCCCGAGGCCTGACTGACACCGGGAGGAGGCCGGGACCGCTCAGGCGGCCCCGGCCTCCTGCTGGGCGGCTTCCTGCCGGGCGACGGCCTCCTGCTGGGCGACGGCCTCCTGCTGGGCCTTGCGGCGCAGCGAGTCCTCGTCCGTTTCCGAGTCGTACGTGAGCAGCTTCGGCAGTGCCAGGCAGAGCAGCCCCACCGAGGCGACACAGGCCACGCCGCCCGACCAGACGGCCGCCCTGGTGCCGGTCCACCCGGCCATCCCGCCCGCCCGGACCTGGCCCAGCTGCGGGCCGACGCTGTAGGACAGCACCTCGATGCCGGCGAGCCGCCCGCGCAGCTCCTCCGGGATCGTCTGGTTCCAGATCGTGGCCCGGCCGAGACCGCTCAGCATGTCGCCGGCGCCCGCGAAGGCCAGGCAGAGCAGGACCAGCCAGACGTTCCCGAACCAGCCGGCCGCCGCGATCGCCAGACCCCAGCCGGCGGCGCCGCCGACCACGAGCAGCCCGTGGCGCCGCACCTTCGACGTCCAGCCGCTGGTCAGACCGAGCACCAGCGAGCCGACCGAGCCCGCCGCGTACATCAGGCCGAGGGACCAGTCGGCGTCCAGCTCGTCCGCGAGGAACGGGAAGATCGTGTTCGGGAAGGCGAAGAACATCGCCGCGAGGTCGATCGCGTACGTGCCGAGCAGCACCGGCCGCGACCAGGCGTACCGCGCGCCCTCCGCGATGCCCCGCAGCGAGGGCTTCTCCGCGTCGTGCGCGGGCGGTGCGGGGGAGAGGCGGCGGCACATCAGCACCGAGGCGGCGAAGCCGACGATCGTCACCCCGTACGCCGGGGCGTGACCCGCGAGCGCGACCACGAGCCCCGCGATCGACGGGCCCGCGATGGAGCCGATCTGCCAGCGCAGGGAGTTGAGGGCCGCCGCGGCCGTCTGCTGCTCGTGCGGCACGATCCGGGCGAGCAGCGAGTCCAGCGCGGGACGCTGGAGCCCCGCGAGCGCGGAGACGCCGGCCGCGACCACGTACAGCGGCCAGAGCATCGGCTCCGGCAGCAGCGCGTTGAGCAGCAGGAGCAGGGCCAGCACCCCGAGCCCCGCCTCCGTCCCGACGATCACCTTCCGCCGGTCGACGGCGTCGGCGAGCGCGCCGCCGTACAGCCCGAAGACGACCAGCGGCACCAGCTCGACCGCGCCCATCGCACCGACCGCGAGCGGCGAGTTCGTCAGCTCCTTGATCTGGAGCGGCAGGGCGATCATTGCCATCGCGCTGGCGAAGTACGTCACGAGCCCCTGGATCCACAGGAGCCGGAAGTCGCGGGACGCGCGCCAGGGCGCCGGATCGGGCAGGAGGGCGGAGAGCGCGGCGAGCTTGGACGGCTTGGACGGCTCTGAGGGCTCGGAGGGCTCGGAGGGCTTTGACGAGGCGGAGGACACGAGGTGTCATGTTCCGGCCGGAAGAACGCCCGGGGCAACCGAATAAGCCGGTCGGCGGGCCGCGAGGACGGACGCTCGGCCGGTCAGCTGGCCGCGGGGCCGGATGCTCGGCCCGCCGACGGGCCGCGGGGACGGACGCTCGGCCCTCCGACGGACCGCGGGTCCCGGGACGCCCCGCCTACCAGCGGGCCGGTGGCGGCGCCGTCAGGCGGTCGGCGAGGTCGGACAGCCGGTCCCGGAAGCGACGGCTCCCGCGCGGCGACGGCAGGCTGTTCTCCCCGGCCGCCGCGCTCACCAGGTGCTGCACCGTGTCCAGGTCGACCTCCGCGTCCTCCGCCACCGTCAGCGTCTCGTGGGCGAGCCCCCGCACCTCCGCGTCGCCGCCGTCGAGCGAGAGCACCGTCGCCCCCGCCCGCCGGGCGTCGTGCACCCGCTGGAGCAGCCCCGCGTCCGGCCGCTCCGGCGCCACCATCAGCAGCGTCGCCCCGCGCCCCGCCGCCTCCAGACGGCCCAGCCCGACCGCCAGGTGCGCCGGATCGCCCGGTCGCACCCGGTGCCGTACGAGCGTGGGGGCCAGCTCCGGCAGCCCCGACCAGGCCGCCTCGTCGACGAGGTGCGCCGCCAGGTGCCAGGGCTCGTACTCCTCCGTACCGACGAGCAGCAGACCGCCCCGGTGCGGCACGACCGAGGACCGGAGCGCTCCGGCGAAGCGGCGGGCGGCCCGCGGCCACTCCGTCCCGGCGAGCACTTCCCGCAGCAACGCGACCCGTACGGCATCCATGGCCGGAATCCTGCCCCAGCGGCGCTCCACGCGTGGCCGGTTGTGGGGGGTTCCATCCGTACGGGACGGGCCCGGGCGCCGCGACCGCTCGGTAATGTCGGCCCCATGACTTCCTCGACTCCCTCCTCCGACCCCACCGCCACCCCCAAGGCCGCCCCCAAGGACCCGTGGGACCTCCCCGACGTCTCCGGGCTCGTCGTCGGCGTCCTCGGCGGCACCGGCGAGCAGGGCCGCGGCCTCGCCTACCGGCTCGCCAAGGCCGGCCAGAAGGTGATCCTCGGCTCCCGTGCCGCCGACCGCGCGCAGGCCGTCGCCGAGGAGCTCGGCCACGGCGTCGAGGGCGCCGACAACGCCGAGTGCGCCCGCCGCAGCGACATCGTCATCGTCGCCGTGCCGTGGGACGGCCACGCCAAGACCCTGGAGTCCCTGCGCGACGAGCTCGTCGGGAAGCTCGTCGTCGACTGCGTCAACCCGCTCGGCTTCGACAAGAAGGGCGCCTACGCCCTCAAGCCCGAGGAGGGCTCCGCCGCCGAGCAGGCCGCCGCGCTCCTCCCGGATTCGCGGGTGGCCGCCGCCTTCCACCACCTGTCCGCCGTCCTCCTCCAGGACGCCTCGATCGAGGAGATCGACACGGACGTGATGGTCCTCGGCGAGGAGCGCGCCGACGTCGAGATCGTCCAGGCGCTCGCCGGCCGCATCCCCGGCATGCGCGGCGTCTTCGCCGGCCGCCTGCGCAACGCCCACCAGGTCGAGGCGCTCGTCGCGAACCTGATCTCGGTCAACCGCCGCTACAAGGCCCACGCGGGACTCCGGGTCACCGACATCTGAGCCGGTCCCGGCCGGGCGCGCGGCATGGGGGACACTGGACGGGCACCAGCAGCCGTACCCGGACAGGAGCCGTCCCCCATGCCCCGCCTCGCCCTCTACGCCCTCGTGGTCTGCGCCCTGGCCGTCGCCGCGGCCGTCGTCTCCTTCGTCCAGGGCAGCTTCCTGGGCGTGATCTGGGTGCTCCTCGCGGGCCTCTCCTCGAACATGGCGTGGTACTACATCCGCCGCGCGAAGGTCGAGAAGCAGGCCGCCGAGCAGGAGGCCTAGGCCTTAGCAGCCTTAGACCTGGCAGAACTCCGGCGCCTCCTGCCAGAACCGGAAGAGCTGAGAACCGCAGTACCGGCTCTCCTCCGGCACCCCGAGGGCCTGCATCAGCGCGTCGATCGCGTCGAAGAAGGCGCCGTTGACCGCCGGCACGAACAGCAGCGCGATCACGATGAAGAAGCCGTACGGCGCGTACGGCTCGATCTGCCGCTTCAGCTTGTACGACAGCCAGGGCTCCACGACCCCGTAGCCGTCGAGGCCCGGCACCGGCAGCAGGTTCAGGAGCGCGGCCGTCACCTGGAGGAACGCCAGGAACGCCAGCGCGTACCGGAACGCGACGGGCACGCCGTCCAGCGCGCCCAGCCAGAACGGCGCCGTGCAGACCAGCGCGAAGAGGACGTTCGCCAGGGGGCCGGCCGCCGAGATCAGGCTGTGCTTCCAGCGCCCCTTGATCCGGCCCTGCTCGATGAAGACCGCGCCGCCCGGCAGACCGATCCCGCCCATGATCACGAACAGCACGGGCAGGATGATGCTCAGCCACGCGTGGGTGTACGCGAGCGGGTTCAGCGTCAGATAGCCCTTCGCGCCGACCGTGATGTCCCCGCCGTGCAGGGCGGTGCGGGCGTGCGCGTACTCGTGGAGACAGAGCGACACCACCCACGCCGAGGTCACGAAGAGGAACACCGCGAGCCCGGGCAAGGCGGCGAAGTCCGTCCACACCGCCCAGCCGGTGACGGCCATGACGGCGAGGATCGCCAGGAAGACGGGGCTGATCCGCCGTTCGTGGCGCCGGGTGGTGGCCGTGCTCATCGCGGGAACTCCCAGGGGACGAAGGGCTGGTGTGCGGGAAACGTACCGGGTGTCCGACGAAGTTCCGGCGCGGGGCGCCGCTCCCGGCCCGTCCCCGCACCGGACCCACCCCTCTCCCTCCCCCCCCAACACCCCACCCCCCGCGCGCCCCGCTGCCCGAGTCGGACGCCTTCTCGCGGAGAATGGGGGCGTGCGTTACTCCCTGCTCGGCCCGACCCTCGCCCATACGCCCGACGGAGCCGACGTGACCGTCGGTGGGCCGCGGGTGCGTGCGCTGCTGACCGTCCTTGCGCTGCGGGCCGGACGGACCGTGCCCGTGCACGCCCTCGTCGACGAGGTCTGGTACGGCGACGAGCCGCCCGCCGACGCGGTCGCCGCGCTCCAGGCGCTCGTCGGGCGGCTGCGTCGGGCCCTCGGGCGGGCCGCGGTGGTCTCGGCGGACGGCGGCTACCGGCTCGATGCCCGGCCCGAGGACGTCGATGCCCACCGCTTCGAGCTGCTCGCGGCGGAGGGCGCGGCCGCGCTCTCCGGCGGGGACGCCGTACGGGCCGCGGCCCGTCTCGACGAGGCCCTCGGCCTGTGGCGCGGGCCCGCCCTCGCCGACCTGCCGGACCGGGACACGGAGGCCGCCCGCTGGGAGGCCCGCCGTCTCGACGCCCGCCGGGCCAGGCTCGACGCGGCCCTCCTGCTCGGCGAGGCCCCCGCGGTCCTTCCCGAGCTGACCGCGCTCTGCGCCGCCCACCCCCTCGACGAACCCCTCCAGGCCCTGCGGATCCGCGCCCTGCGGGACACCGGCCGCGCCGCCGAGGCGCTCGCCGCGTACGAGTCGGTCCGCCGCGCCCTCGCCAACCGGCTCGGCACGGACCCCTCCCCGGCCCTGCGGGCCCTCCACGCGGAGCTGCTCGCCCCGGCGGCGCCCGCGAGGCCGGAGACGCCGAAGCAGCCCGTCCCCGGGAACCTCCGCGCCCGGCTCACCAGCTTCGTCGGGCGGGACGAGGACATCGCCGGCCTCCAGGAGTCCCTGCGGTCGGCCCGGCTCGTCACCCTGCTCGGGCCCGGCGGCGCCGGGAAGACCCGGCTCTCCCAGGAGGCGGCCGAGCGCGGGGCCGAGGCCTGGCCGGACGGCGTGTGGGTGGCCGAACTCGCCGCGGTCACCGACCCGGAGGCCGTCCCCGAGGCCGTACTCGCCGCCGTCGGCGCCCAGGAGACCGTCCTGCGCGGTGCGGGAGCCGAGGAGCTGCGCGGCGGGGGCGATCCGCTCGACCGGCTCGTCGAGCACTGCGCCGGGCGGCGGATGCTGCTGCTCCTCGACAACTGCGAGCACCTCGTCGCGGCCGCCGCCGAGCTGGCCGAGACCCTCCTCGCCCGCTGCCCCGGACTGCGGGTCCTGGCGACGAGCCGGGAACCGTTGGGGGTGCCGGGGGAGGTGCTGAGTCCGTTGGGGCCGTTGCCGGTGGGGATGGCGTTGCGGCTGCTCGGCGAGCGGGGTGCGGCGGCGCGGCCGGGTTTCCGGGTGGGGGACGATCCGGAGGCGGCGGAGGAGGTGTGCCGTCGGCTCGACGGTTTGCCGTTGGCGAT
>NZ_LMEI01000002.1 GCF_001426585.1 Streptomyces sp. Root431 | reverse complement strand
CGCTTCTCGTACGCGGTGTCGACACCCTGCGCGATGTCCGGGGACTGCGACCCGATGGACACCGACACGCCGCAGGAGGCGCCGTCGAAGCCCTTCTTCGAGGAGTCGTACCCGATCTCCAGGATCTTGCTCCGGACGAGGGCCGGGATGTCCGCCCAGGCCTTGGTGGTCACCTCGCCGGCGACGTGCACCAGGCCGGTGGTGATCAGCGTCTCGACCGCGACGCGCGACGTGGGGTCCTCTCGCAGCAGTGCGTCGAGGATGGTGTCGCTGATCTGATCAGCGATCTTGTCCGGGTGACCCTCGGTAACGGACTCCGAGGTGAACAGACGACGGGACACAACGCTCCCTGGGGTTGCAGCGGCTGCTGACTACATATGACGGACCGGAAGCGGACCGGCCGGCAGACGGCCGAACCGGATCACATTGAATCCGGCCCGCTCCGGGCACCGCCAGAGCACCTGCCCCCTGAAGGAGGGAGTAAATCCCCCTGCCCCACCCCCTATTGGCGCACCGGGAGCGCACGGCGCGAGACCGCGCGCCCACCCCCCTACCTAGGGGCGTTGACGTGTGACCCGTGGGGCTGATGGGGTCCCTGTGCTCCTGACCGACCCCCGCGGCCCTGCCGCGCGCGACCCGTGGAGAGCGCCCCACATGCCCGACACCCGCACCACCGGCAGCCCCGAAGCGGCAGACGGCCTCGGCCGCACCCTGCCCCGGATCGCCATCGCCGCCGCACTGGCCCTGGCCCTCGGACTGCCCCTGGCCCACCCGGCCGGCGCGGAACCGGCGGATCCGGCCCCGGCGCCCGCCGGGCCGGCGCTCTCCTCGGGCACCGCCGTCACGCCCACCCCGCAGCAGTTCGCCCGCCGGGCCGACGCCGTCACCGTCACACCCACCGTGACGCTGGTGACCGACCCGCGGACCGACCCGGCCGCCCTCCAGGTGGTCGAGAAGGCCCTGCGCGACGCGGGCGCCCGCACCTTCCAGTACGCCGCCGCGCCCGTCCGCGGCCAACTGACCGTCCACATCGGCGGAGTACGGGAGAACCCCGCCACCGCCGCTTCCCTGACCGCCCTCGGCGTCCCCGGCCCGGCCGGCCTGCCCGCCGACGGCTACGTCCTCGCGGCGGGCCGCGCCGCCGACGGCACGGAACGGATCGCGCTCTCCGGCACCGACGCCCGCGGCACCTACTACGCCGCCCAGTCCCTGCGCCAACTCCTGCCGCGCACCACCCTGTCCGGGGCCCGCCTCCAGGGCGTGACCGTCCGGGACTGGCCGGCCGCCGCGGCGCGCGGTGTCGTCGAGGGCTTCTACGACACCCCGTGGACCCACGCCACCCGCCTCGACCAGCTCGACTACTACGGCGAGCACAAGCTCGACACCTACATCTACTCGCCGAAGGACGACCCGTACCTCCGCGCGAAGTGGCGCGAGCCCTACCCGGCCGCGGAGGTGGCCCGGATCCGGGAGCTGTCCGACCGGGCCCGCGCGCGGCACGTCGACTTCACGTACGCCGTCTCCCCCGGGCTTTCCGTCTGTTACAGCGCGCCCGAGGAGGCCCAGGCGCTCGTCGCCAAGCTGGAGAGCGTCTGGGACATCGGCGTCCGGTCGTTCTCCGTACCGCTGGACGACATCAGCTACACCACCTGGAACTGCGCGGCCGACGAGGAGCGGTTCGGCACGGGCGGCGGCGCCGCCGGCGAGGCCCAGGCACTGTTCCTGAACCGGGTCGACGACGGCCTGCGCGCCGCCCATCCGGACGCCGCCCCGCTCCAGACGGTGCCGACCGAGTACTACGACCTCGAAGCGACGCCGTACAAGAAGGCCCTGGAGACGAAGCTGGCGCCCGGCGTCCTCGTCCAGTGGACCGGCACCGCCGGCATCGCCCCGGCCATCACCCGCGCCCAGGCGGCCGAGGCCAAGCGGCTCCTCGGCCACGACGTCCTGCTCTGGGACAACTTCCCGGTCAACGACTACGTCCCCGGCCGCCTGATGCTCGGCCCGCTGGAGAGCCGCGAGAAGGGCCTCCCGGGGGACCTCGCCGGCTACACCGCGAACCCGATGCCGCAGGCCGACGCGTCGAAGATCGGCCTGTTCACGGTCGCCGAGTACCTCTGGAACGACCGCGCCTACGACCCGGCCACGGCCTGGACCGCCGCGCTCGCGGAGCGGGCGGGCGGCGACAGGCGCGTCCGGACGGCGCTGCGGACCTTCGCCGACGGCAGCTTCTTCTCCCGCATGACGGGCCGCCAGTCCCCCGAACTCGCCGCCGCCATCGCCCGCTTCCGTAACGCCGCCCCCGGCGACCGCGCGGCCGCCGCCTCCGTACTGGACGGGAAGCTCGCCGGCTTCCAGGGCGCCCCTGCCGTGCTCCGCGCCGACCTGCCCGACCGCGGCTTCGTCGAGCAGACCGGCCCCTGGCTGAACTCCGCCGAGGCCTGGGGCACCGCGGCCCGCACCGCGCTCGCCCTGACCGGCGCCGTACGCGAGGGCGACACCGCCGAGGCCGCGCGGCTCCGCGCACTGCTCCCCGGCCAGGTCGCGCACGCGCAGTCCTTCACGTACACCCACCTGTACGGGCTGAAGATCCCGGTCATCGTCGCGGACGGGGTCCTCGACGCGTTCGTCCTCGACGCGATCGCCGAGCACGACCGCTTCCTCGGCGCCACCCCCCGCCCGAAGGGCTTCACCAACCTCGAAGCGGACCAGGAGAACCTGATCCCGCGCATCGCCGACGGCGACGACTCGACGCACTTCCGCGGCCTCTGGGACCCCAAGCCCGGCGCGTACGTCGGCCTCGACCTGAGGGCCGAGCGGGAGATCGGCAAGGTCGAGCTGGCGCTCGGCGCGACCGACCGGCCGCAGGGCTACCCGCGCCGCGGCGTCGTGGAGCACTCCCTCGACGGCACGACCTGGCAGCCGCTCGGCGAGCTGTCGGGCGGCCCCGACACCGTCCTGACGGCCCCGGCCGGGACGCGGGCGCGGTACGTGCGGCTGCGGACCACCGAGGCGCAGACCGGTCTGGAGACGTGGCTGACGGTGCGGGAGATCCGGGTCGGCTGACGGCACGACGGCACGACATGCGAAGGGGCCGGGGCGGCGGCACGCCCCGGCCCTTCCGTACGTCAGAGGGCTTCCGTACGTCAGAGGGCTTCCGTCGATCAGATGGTCGACGTGTCGATCACGAAGCGGTAGCGGACGTCGCTCGCGATGACCCGCTCGTACGCCTCGTTGATCTGCTCCGCGCCGATCACCTCGATCTCGGCGCCCAGACCGTGCTCGGCGCAGAAGTCGAGCATCTCCTGCGTCTCGGCGATGCCGCCGATCATCGACCCGGCGAGGGTCTTGCGGCCGCCGATGAGGGAGAAGAGGTTGAGCGCGACGGGCTCCTCGGGCGCGCCGACGTTCACCAGGGCGCCGTCCGTCTTCACCAGGCTCAGGTAGGCGCCGAAGTCCAGCGGCGCGGAGACGGTGGAGATGATCAGGTCGAAGGTGCCGGCGAGCTTCGTGAAGGTCTCCGGGTCGCTCGTCGCGTAGTAGTGGTCGGCGCCCAGCTTGAGGCCGTCCTCCTGCTTCTTCAGCGACTGGCTGAGCACGGTCACCTCGGCGCCGAGCGCGTGGGCGATCTTGACGCCCATGTGGCCGAGTCCGCCCAGGCCGACGATGGCGACCTTCTTGCCGGGGCCCGCCTGCCAGTGGGCGAGCGGCGAGTAGAGGGTGATGCCCGCGCAGAGCAGCGGCGCGGCCTCGTCGAGGTCGATGCCCTCGGGGATGCGCAGGGTGTAGTTCTCGTCGACGACGATGTGGGTGGAGTAGCCGCCGTAGGTGGGCTCGCCGTTCTTGTCGAGCGCGTTGTACGTGCCGGTCATGCCGGTGCCGGAGCAGTACTGCTCCAGGCCCTGGAGGCAGTACGCGCACTCCCGGCAGGAGTCCACGAAGCAGCCGACGCCGACCCGGTCGCCGACCCGGAACTTCGTGACACCGGAGCCGACCTCGGCGACGAAGCCGGCGATCTCGTGGCCGGGGACCATCGGGAAGATGCCCTCGCCCCAGCCGTCACGCGCCTGGTGGATGTCGGAGTGGCAGATGCCGGCGTACTTGATCTCGATGAGGACGTCGTGCTCGCCGACGGCCCGGCGGGGCACGGTGGTGCGCTCCAGCGGGGCGTTGGCGGCGGGTGCGGCGTAGGCGGGGACGGTGGTCACGTTCGTGGTCATGGAGACGAGCCTGCCGGAGTCCGCAGCACGTACCCAGGCCTCTGTTCTGCCTACGTCCAGCGTGCCTACCACTGGCAGGGACAGGAACAGCCGTCCGCCGGGACGTACGACCTGGGATAATCGGTCCACATGGATCTCAGTGCCGAACTCAGCGAATTCCTGCGCTCGCGCCGGGCCCGGCTGAAGCCGGAGGACGTGGGCCTGCCGGAGTTCGGGCGCCATCGGCGGGTGCCGGGACTGCGCCGGGAGGAGCTCGCGCAGCTGGCCGGCGTCTCCGTCGCGTACTACACCCGGCTCGAGCAGGGCAACGGCCGCAACGTGTCCATGGAGGTCCTGGACTCGATCGCGCGGGCGCTGCGGCTGAGCGACACGGAGCGGGCGCATCTGACGCACCTGGCGAAGCCGACGGTGAAGAAGCGGCAGCGGGCGGCGATCGCGCGTCCGCAGCGGGTCCGTCCGGGGCTCCTCCACCTCCTCGACTCGATGGACGGGGTGCCCGCCGCCCTCGTGGGCCGGCGCCTCGACGTCCTGGCCTGGAACCGGATGGCGCGGGCACTGATGGGCGACTTCGCGGCCTGGGAGCCGGAGGAGCGGAACATGGCCCGGATGATCTTCCTCGATCCAAACGCGCGCGATCTGTACATCGACTGGGAGTGCAAGGCGACCGAGGTCGTGAGCGTGCTCCGGCTGTACGCGGGCTGCTACCCGGACGATCCGCAGCTGCTCGCGCTCGTGGGCGAGCTGTCGGTGAAGAGCGAGGAGTTCCGCTCGCTGTGGGCGGCGCACACGGTGGCCGACAAGGGGCACGGCACGAAGCGGCTGCGGCATCCGCTGGTGGGCGAGATGACCTTGATGTACGAGTCGATGAAGGTGGCGGGCGACGATCCGGACCTGGTGCTCGTGACGTACCACGCGGAGCCGGGTTCGGCCTCGGCGGACGCGCTGCGGCTGCTCGCCCAGTGGGGCGTGGACGAGCCGGCTCCCGTACGGGAGTAGACGGAGAGGGCCCCCTCCCTGCGGAGGGGGCCCTCTCTCGTACGCGCGGGGCGGATCAGACCGCCGAGCCGGCCTTCCAGTCGGCCCAGCTCAGGTTCCAGCCGTTGAGGCCGTTGTCGGGGGCGATCGTCTTGTCCTTGGAGTTCTTGACGATCACGACATCACCGACGATCGAGTGGTCGAAGAGCCAGGCGGCCTGCTGGTTCGGGTCGCCGGCGCCCTTGGCGTCGTTGAGGCCGACGCAGCCGTGGCTGGTGTTGGCCGAGCCGAAGATCGAGTCCGGGCCCCAGTAGTTGCCGTGGATGAAGGTGCCCGACGTGGACAGGCGCATGGCGTGCGGCACGTCCTTGATGTCGTACTCGCCCTTGCCGTCGTCGTCGGTGAAGCCGACCGTCGCGCCGTTCATCCGGGTCTCCTTGAACTTCTCGGAGATCACCATCTGACCGTTGTAGGTCGGGTTCTCCGGGGAGCCGGCGGAGATCGGGATCGTCTTGATCGTCTTGCCGTCCTGGGTGACCGTCATCGTCTTGGTGGCGACGTCGACGGTGGAGACCTGGTTGCGGCCGATCTTGAAGGTGACGGTCTTCTGCTGGACGCCGAAGACACCGTCGGCGCCCTCGACGCCGTCGAGGTCCAGCTTCAGCGTGACGGTCGAGCCCTCGGTCCAGTACTTGTCCGGGCGGAAGTCGATGCGCTGGGCGTTGAACCAGTGCCCGACGACCTCCTGGCCGGAGCTGGACGTGACGGTGATGCCGCCCTGGACGGCCGCCTTGTCGGTGATCGCCTTGTTGAAGTTGATCGAGACGGGCATGCCGACGCCGACGGTCGAACCGTCCTCGGGCGTGAAGTTGCCGATGAAGCTGTTGGCCTTCGAGACCGTCGTGAACGACGAGTTCTCGTGGGCCTCCAGGCCCTCCGCGTCCGTGGCGGTGGCGGCGATCTTGTAGACCGTGGCCCGCTCGAGCTGCTCGCTCGGCTTCCAGCTGAGGCCGTCGGCCGCTATCTCACCCTTGACCTTGGTGCCCTCGGCGGACGTCATGGTGACGTCCGTGAGCTTGCCCTCGGTGACCGTGACCTTGGCGTCGTTGTTGATCGACGCGTTCTGGGTGCCGGTCTTGGGCGCGATGACGATCTGCGCCTTGGAGGTCTTCGCCGCCTCCGCGGCCTCGTCGACCTGGGACTGTGACGGTGGCGTCGGGGAACCGGCGGCGGCGCCGCCCTTGTCGCCGTCGTTGCACGCCGAGAGCACCAATACGCCGCCGAGCACCGCGGCCGCGACCGCCAGGCTCTTGCGGCGCTTGCCGTCCGTCATCACACGCATCTCCATCGTCGCCGAGTCCTGCCAACGCTTGCTTCGCTGCTTACCTAAATACCCATGACACCCCGTCCGGTTCCGGAACCGGACGGTTTGTGGGGAACACCACTGTTCGACACGCACGGGTGGTGCGTCCGGTTCCCGGGGGCACGCGAAAGGTCCCGGGACGCCGTCCCGGGACCTGTGATCAGGGCGTTCTCCGGCCTTGTGGCCGGCCCCCGCCCCTACGCCCGCGCGTCGTCGTCTTCTGTGTCCTCGATGTCTTCGCCCCCATCTTCCTCGCCCAGGTCCCACTCCAGGGCATCGGGGTCGTACTCGACCTCCTCGGTGCTCCAGGAGGCCTGGACCATCTCGATGCCGGGGACGCCGCGGATCAGGTCGAAGGGCTCGACGAGGTAGGCGAGGGCCTCGGCGCTGTCGTCGCGGGCGGCGGCGCGCGCCTGGACGCGCTCGTCCTCCGGCATGAACTCGTCACCGTTGATCCGGCCCTCTGCGGCCTCGGTCAGTTCGGCGGGACCGTCGATCTCCAGGACCACATCGACCCGAAGTCGTACATAGCGCGCTGTCTCGGAAGTACTCATGTGTCGGAGCGTAGGGTCAGCGGCCTCTCGGCTTTCCCGCGACCCGCTGTGTTCATTAGCATCGACGCACCGACCGATGCGCGGTTTCCGCAAGGGGGATCGAAATTTCCGTGTCCGCCGCCCGACGCCCACTTCTGACCGCCACCGCGGCGGGAACGCTGCTGTGCGCCCTGTGGTTCGTCCCGTCCGCCAACGCCACCGACGAGCGGGGCGGTGTACGGGTCGGGGTCGGGATCATCGACGACGACCCGGCCGCGGCCGACGCCCGCCTCGCGGAGACCGGAAACCTCGACACGACGCCGTACCTGCTGGGCGGGACGGGTTTCCTGGGGGTCGGCGCGGGCTTCGTGGCCCTGGCGATGAGACGGCGGGGCCGGGCGTCCTGACCCCACGCGCCGACGGACATCGCGCCTACGGACATACGGAAGGGCCCGCCCCGGAGAGATCCGAGGCGGGCCCTTCGCGCATTCCGTGACTACGCCAGCGGGCCGGTGACGGGCTCCACGGCGGCGACCAGCTTCCCGGCGCCCACGAAGGCGTCGGCGGCGGCCAGGTCGGGCGCGAGGAACCGGTCCGGGCCGGGCCCGGCGACACCGGCAGCGCGCAGCGCGTCGATGGCGGCCCGGGAGGCGGGCGCCGGGGTGAGACCCTCGCGGAGCTCGATGCCCCGGGTCGCGGCGTACAGCTCGACCGCGATGATCCGGTTGAGGTTGCCGATCGCCGTGCGCAGCTTGCGGGCGGCGGACCAGCCCATGGAGACGTGGTCCTCCTGCATCGCGGAGGACGGGATGGAGTCGGCGGAGGCCGGGACGGCGAGCCGCTTCATCTCGCTGACCAGGGCGGCCTGCGTGTACTGGGCGATCATCAGGCCCGAGTCGACGCCGGCGTCCTCCGCGAGGAAGGGCGGCAGGCCGTGCGAGCGGTTCTTGTCGAGGAGCCGGTCGGTGCGGCGCTCGGCGATCGAGCCGAGGTCGGCGGCGGCGATCGCGAGGAAGTCGAGGACGTACGCGACGGGGGCGCCGTGGAAGTTGCCGTTGGAGGCGACGCGGCCGTCGGAGAGGACGACCGGGTTGTCGACGGCGGCGGCGAGCTCGCGCTCGGCGACGAGCCGGGCGTGGGCCATGGTGTCGCGGCCTGCGCCGGCGACCTGCGGGGCGCAGCGCACCGAGTAGGCGTCCTGGACGCGGGGGGCCTCGCCGGCGAGGGCGTGGCCGGTGAGGCCGGAGCCCTTGAGCACGGCCAGCATGTTGGCGGCGGAGGCGGCCTGGCCGGGGTGCGGGCGGATGGCGTGCAGCTCGGGCTCGAGGACCTTCTCGGTGCCGAGGAGGGCTTCGAGGGAGAGCGCGGCGGTGATGTCCGCGGACTTGTAGAGGGTGTCGAGGTCGGCGAGGGCCATGATCAGCATGCCGAGCATGCCGTCGGTGCCGTTGAGGAGGGCGAGGCCCTCCTTCTCCTTGAGCTCGACGGGCGCGATGCCGTGCGCGGCGAGCAGCTCGCCGGCGGGCTTGAGCTCACCGTCGGGGCCCTCGGCGTCGCCCTCGCCCATGAGCGCGAGGGCGCAGTGGGAGAGCGGGGCGAGGTCGCCGGAGCAGCCGAGGGAGCCGTACTCGTGCACGACCGGGGTGATGCCGGCGTTGAGGACGTCGGCCATGGTCTGCGCGACCTCGGGGCGGACGCCGGTGTGACCGGAGGCGACGGTCTTCAGCCGCAGGAACATCAGGGCGCGCACGACCTCGCGCTCGACGCGCGGGCCCATGCCGGCGGCGTGCGAGCGGACGATGTTGCGCTGGAGCTGGGCACGGAGCTCGTGGCTGATGTGCCGGGTGGCGAGCGCGCCGAAGCCGGTGGAGACGCCGTAGACGGGTTCGGGCTTGGCGGCGAGCGCGTCGATCACGTCCCGGGCGGCGGCGAGGGCGCGCACGGCCTCGGTCGACAGCTCGACGCGGGCGCCGTGGCGGGCGACGTCGATGACGTCCTGCGGGGTCGTGCCGGACGTGCCGAGGACGACTGTCTGCATATCCATATTCAGCACCCTACGGATTGAAGACCGACCTGTCACTAGGTGATGGGTCACCGGCTCGACGGGCAAGGGACCCTTACCGTGTGCCTGTGACGGGTCGGTGATCGCCGGTGGGGTTCCAGTCTGCCGTTCAGAGACCCGGGATGCGCCGCCGGAGGGGGCGGGATCGGGCCCTCCGGGCTACGGGGCGGGCTTCGCCGCCTCGCCGCCGCACAGCGCCCGCCCGTACAGCGTCGCCAGCGCGCCGTCGATGGGGTGGGGCTGCGGCCGTCCGGAGGCGTCCGGCTTGTTCCACCTCTGGAGGTTGACCGCGACGGACATCTGACGCTTGCCGTCGCCCCGGGTCAGGGAGATCGTCCCGGCCCCCCAGACCGTGCCGTCGTGGCCCCAGAACGTGCCGCACTCCGTGGCGACCTCGTGGAGGCCGAGGCCGTACCGGATCATCGATCCGTCCAGGGCGCGGACCGGGACCGTGCGCTGCATCTCCGCCAGTGACGCCGGGCTGACGATCCGGCCGGCCAGCAGCTCGGCGTAGAAGCGGTTGAGGTCCTCCATGGTCGACACGAGCGAGGCGCCCGTACCCGTCCAGGACATGTTGTAGACGCTGTAGTCGCGCGGCGGGTCGATGAGTCCGTAGAAGGCCTCGTACATCCGCGCGTGCGGTCCCTGGATGCGCGTGCCGGTCGGGAAGACGGTGTGCCGGAGGCCGGCGCGCTCGATGACGTTCCGGGTGATGTACTCCTCCGCCCGAGTGCCGGTCACCTCCTCCAGGAGCTCACCGAGGATCAGCCAGTTGCTGTTCGAGTACACCCCCGGAAGGGCGCCGGGCTCACCGGCGGGAGGCGCCGCGAGGCCCATCGCGATCAGCTCCTCCGGGCGGAACTCCCTGAACCGGTTGTCGTCGAGGCTCTCGGTCGTGACGTCCGGCAGGGAGGGGAAAGCCCCGAGCGACGGGAACGCGTAGGGGATGTAGTCGGGGATGCCGCTGGTGTTGTTCAGGAGCATCCGGACCGTGATCCTCATGCCCCGCTCCCCCGGCACCAGCCGCGGCAGATAGCCGCCGATCGGCGCGTCGAGCCGGATACGGCCCTGCTCGACCTGCTGCATGACGGCGGCGGCGGTGAAGGTCTTGGTGATGCTGCCGACGCGCTGCCGCATGTCCGCGGCGACGGGACGGCCGGTCCGGACGTCGGCGACCCCGGAAGCGCCGCGCCAGGTCCGGCCGGTGTCGCGTACCTCGGCGAACACCCCCGGGACACCCGCGTGGTGGACACCGTCCAGGGCGGACCGCAGCGCCGCGCGATCGAGGCCGGTCGACGGCGCGGGGCCCGCGGCCACCGTGCCCGTACACGCGACGAGTGCGGCCACGGTCGCGCACAACACCGTTCGGAGCTTCATGACAATCGTCCTTCGCTGTCGATGAGTTGAGTTGAGTTGAACTGAACCGAGCTGACGTGATGTGGGGCAAGGTGGGTGCTCAGGCGGCCAGGGCGCGGCGCAGGACCGCGCCGAGTTCGGCGTTCTGCCGCTGCGAGACCTCGGCGGAGAGGATCGCCTGCGATCCGTGGAAGGTGCCGGGCCACTGGTGGAGTTCGACCGACACGCCCGCCTGCATCAGCCGCAGCGCGTACGCGACGCCCTCGTCGCGGTTCGGGCAGAACTCCGCGGTGGCGATGTAGGCCGGCGGCAGGCCGGACAGGTCGGCGGCCCGGGCGGGGGCCGCGTACGGGGTGGCGGGCCGGTCGCCCAGGTAGTGCCGCCACGCGGCGGCGCGCGCGCCGCTGTTGAACCAGGGCGTGTCGGTGAAGTTCCGTGCCGACCACGTCTCCTGACGGTCGTCCAGGCCCGGCTGGTTGAGGAGCTGGAAGCGGATCGCGGGGCCCTGCTCGTCCCGTGCCCGCAGGGCCGCCGCGGCCGCGAGGTTCGCCCCGGCGCTGTGCCCGCCGACGGCGATCCGCGCCGGGTCGGTGCCGAGTTCGTCCGCGCGCCCGGCCGCCCAGACCAGTACGGCGTACGCGTCGTCCAGGGCCGCCGGGAACGGGTCCTCGGGCGCCAGACGGTACCCCACCGAGATCACCACCGCCCCGGAGAGGCCGGCGACCCGGGCGGCCCACGGGTGTTCGGTGTCGAGGTCGCCGAAGACTCCGCCGCCGCCGTGCATCCAGACGATGGCGCCCTGCGCGCCGTGCGGGCGGTAGACCCGCACCGGCACGTCCGGTCCTGCGGGCCGGGACACCGTGTGGTCCTCGACCTCCATGCCGGAGGTGTCCGGCGCCGGCGCGGCGGCGGCCCGGGCGGCGAATTCCTTGCGCCCGGCGACCGGGTCGCTCATGTCCATGAGGGGCAGGAACGGGATGAACGCTTCGAGTTCGGGATCCATGACGGCCATCCTCACGGCCGCCGCCCGGGGCGGTCATCCGCCGTCCGTCGCGCATCCCGCCCCGGAATCGCGCCGTTCGGCGCACCCGCCTCCTTCTATCCTTCCGGCATGGAGGCACTGGCCGTACGGCTGTCGGGACTCGATCCGTACGTCGACGGGGCGATCCGCATCATCGCGTTCTACGACACGCTGATGCGGCGGCGCGTGGACCTGGCGGCGCTCGCCCGGGCCTCGGCGGGCCTGGCCGAGTGCACGGCCGGGATCCGGCTCCACGGCACGGGCCGGGTGATCCGCCACGCGCCCGACGGCAGACCGGCGCCGGCCGGCCCACCGCCGGCCGCGTCCTCCACGACGCCGATCACGCTCGACGAGGAGGAGATCGGCACGGTCTGGCTGGAACGCCCCGGCCCCCCGAGCCCCCTCGACGACGTGCTCCTGGACCGGCTGGCCATCGCCGCCGCCGGGGTCGTCGAGCGGCACGGCCCGGCGCGCACCACCATGGCCGACCCCGCGCTCGTCGAACTGGTCATCAGCTCCGACAGCGACGAGGCGGCCCGAGCCCGTGCGCTACGGCTCCTGGGCTTCGCCGCCGAGGTGCCGGTCCACGTCGTCGCCGTACGGACGCGGCTCCCGCTCGACCGGCTCGGCGGCCTGATCTGCCCGGCCCGCCCGGTGAAGGCGGCACCCCTGGCCGACGTGGGCGTCATCCTGGCCACGGCCCTGGACCCGGCCCGGTTCCCGGCGGACGTACGGGCGGGCATCGGCGCCGCCGGAAGCCCCGACCGTTCCTGGCGGCAGGCCCGCACCGCCCTCCGCTTCTCCACCCCGCGCGAACCCGTCGTCCGCTACCGGGATCTGGGCGCGCTGGCCCTCCTGGCCGAAGTCCCCCAGGACACCGCGCGGGAGAACGCCGACGTGGCCGCCGTCGCCCGGCTCGCCGCCGACCCGGACGACCTGGAGACCCTGGACACCTACTGCGCCACCGGCTCACTGCGCCGGGCCGCGGGCCTCCTCCATCTGCACCACAGCAGCATCGCCCGCCGCCTCGAACAGATCTCGAAGACCCTCGGCATCGACGTCACCGACCCCACCGGCCTGACCCGCGCGAGGCTCGCCCTCACCGCCTGGCGGCTCCTCGGCGACTGAGCGGATCAGCCGTACGGACCGCAGCACTCGCGCAGCGCGGTGAAGGCCTCCCACGCCGACTCGGGTGCGAACAGCCGCACCGGCGCGCTCCGGTCCGGCGCGAACAGCACGTAACGCCTCGCCTCGAAGGAAAGGTCGCCCCAGCCCTCCCGGTGGTGCGTGCGTGCGAGCATCCGGTCGCACCGGGTGCAGGCGAGCCACGGGACCACGAGGAGCACCTCCCAGGCGGCATCGGCCACGACGGAGGAACCGGGCAGCGGAACGGTGTCGGCGTGCTCGATCAGCGCCACCGAGCCGTCGCCCGAGCCGTCGCCCGAGCCGTCGCCCGGGCCCCCGCCGGGGCACCGGCCGAGGCCGGGAGCGAGGGTCGCCCACACGCCCCACTGCTCGGCCGTCACGGCGATCTCGGCCCGGGTGGTGTCACTGATCGGGACGCGGTGCTCCAGAAGGCCCTCGACCAGCAGGTCGAGTCCCGCCTCCTGCTCGCCGATCTCCCAGCAGTCCCTGAACTCCCGCGCCTGCGCCGGAGGCAGGAGCGCGGCCAACCGGTGCCAGCGGGCGACTTCGTCGATCATGCGGGCGAGGGTATCGGCACGGCAGCGGGGCCGGGACGAGCCGCCTCAGGACGGCGGCGGACCCTCCGACAGCGGACCTTCCGGCGGCGGACCCTCTGACAGCGGACCTTCCGGTGGCGGACCCTCCGGCGGCGACTCGAAAGACGACGAACCCTCCGGCCGCGGCTCCTCCGGCCGCGGCTCCATCGGAGGCGCGTCGCGGAAGCGCCGGCGGTCGCGGGCGCCCGGCGGGGCGTCGGCGAGGCGGATGACCGTGCCGTCCCGGCCCGCCACGACCGGCTTCGCCGAGCGCGCGGCCTTCGCCTGGTACTGGGCGGCGTCCGCGAGCCGGAAGAGGCGCCGCGCCGACCTGAGGGGGCCGATGGGGTCGCCCGTGGACGCCACCCCGCAGGCCACGCCCTCGCCGAGCTCCAGCTCCGCCGCCCGTACGCACAGCTCCTCGGCGACAGCGACGACCTCGTCCGCCGTCGGGCCGACGGTCAGGAGGCAGAACTCGTCGCCGCCGAGGCGGGCCGCGAGCGCGCCGGGGAGCCGGGCCCCGCAGCGGGAGAGCACGGAGCCGAAGCGTTCGAGGAGGCGGTCGCCGACGGCGTGGCCGTGGGTGTCGTTGACCCGCTTGAGGCCGTTGAGGTCGCAGACCAGCAGGCTGACGACGGAGCCGTCGGCCCGGTAGCGCTCGATGGCCTCGTCGAGGCGGGTGTCGACGGCCCGCCGGTTGGCGAGTCCGGTGAGCGGGTCGGTGAAGGCCAGTTTGCGGACCTCCTCCAGGCGCTCGGCCTGGGCGATGCCGGCGGCGACGACCGCGGCGAGGACGGTCGCGAAGTCGGCGTCCGCCCGGGTGAAAGGTTTCGCCTCGGGTGGCCGGGCCACGTACAGCTCGCCCCACGCCCGCCCGTGCAACACGATCGGGGCGACCACGCAGCAGCCGCGTCCCCGCCTGCGCAGCCCCGCCACGCGGCCGGTCGGGACGCGGTCGGTGGCGGTCTCCACCCAGGCGTCCGGCTCGCCGCCGCCCGCCCAGGCCTCGTGGAGGAACTCGGTGATCTCGGGGAACTGGTGCACCGGATACGTCTCCGAGTCCGGGAACTCCTCCTCGCCCGCCGCCCGCTCCCCGGCGTTGACCAGGACCTTCAGCCGGCCGAGGTCCCGCTCCCAGACGGAGAGGGCGCCGAAGGTCCCGTCGAGCCCCTCGCAGGACCCGAGCGCCGCCGCCCGCCAGAACTCACGTGGAGTGTGCGCCGCCGCCATCCCCTGCGCCAGCGCCACTACGGCCCGCAGCCGCACATCCTCACCCATTCCTCCAGCTTAGGGAGTATTAGTCCGTTTTCCCTCGCGAGACGTCACGGAAAGTGACATGGAGTGAAAATCCGGCCGGGTCACCGAGGACGACGGCTCACTCCCCGGGCCACTCCGGCTTCCGCTTCTCGTTGAAGGCCGCCACGCCCTCCGCCCGGTCCCCCGAGAAGGCCACCGACCGCCACGCGGCGTCCTCGACCTCGAGACCGGCCCGCAGGTCCAGGCCCTGGCCGAGCCGCATGGCCTTCTTGGCGGCGCGCAGACCGACCGGCGAGTTGGCGGCGATGCGCCCGGCGAGCGCCAGGGCGCCGGTGCGCGCGTCCTCCTCCAGGAGGTCGACGAGGCCCAGCTCGCGGGCCTCCGCCGCCTCGACCCGGCGGGCCGTGAAGACCAGCTCGGCGGCGCGCGCCGCGCCCACCCGGCGCGGGAGGAGCTGCGTACCGCCGCCGCCGGGGATGACACCCACGGAGACCTCGGGGAGGCCGACGACGGCGGTCGCGTCGGCCACGATCACGTCGCAGGCGAGGGCCAGCTCGAAGCCGCCGCCGAGGGCGAAGCCGTGCACGGCGGCGACGGTCGGCATGGGCAGTTCGAGGACGCCGGTGTAGGCGGCGCGGGCGGTGGGGCGCTGGCGGACGAGCTCGGCGTCGGTGAAGGAGTTGCGCTCCTTGAGGTCGGCGCCGACGCAGAAGGCCCGGTCGTTCGAGGAGGTCAGGACGGTGACGCGGACGGAGGCGTCGGCGGCGAGGGCCTCGCAGGCGGCGCCGAGGGAGCGGGCCATCTCGGAGGAGACGGCGTTCATCGCCTTGGGCCGGTCGAGGACGAGCTCGGCCACATGCCCGTCCCCGTCCTTCCGGACCACCACGAACTCACCAAAACGCTGCTCGGACATGCCGCACACCCTCCCGACGGACCCGGGCCCGTTAACGACGGTTAACGGGCGTTCACCGTCAGATCCTAGGTCGGGCGGCGGGTCAGGAGCCAGGGCTCCACGACGCCGAGGCCGCGCACGGGCCGCTGCCACATCGGCTGGAGCGCGAAGCGGTACGTGGCGGGCTTGCGGCCCTCCTTCTCCGCGCGGGCCGCCTCCTCCGCCGCCTCGGTCTCCGAGACGGGCGCGTCCCCGGTCCTGGACAGCTCCTTCGCGAGCGCGCCGTCGACGAGCACGGCGTCCTTCGGAGCTATCGAGGTGAGGCGGCTGGCGAGGTTCACGGTGGTGCCGAAGACGTCGCCCATCCGGGTCGTCACCGTGCCGAAGGCGATGCCGACGCGCAGGGCGGGCATCGTCTCGTCGTGGCCGAGGGTCTCGATGAGCCGGAGGGCGATCTCGGCGGCCGTGCCGGGGTCGTCGGCGCAGTAGAGCACCTCGTCGCCGAGGGTCTTGATGAGCCGGCCGCCGTGCGCGGCGACGAGGTCGGCGCAGGTCGTCTCGAAGGCCTCGACGAGTTCGCCGAGCTCCTCCTCCTCCAGGCGGCGGGTGAGCCGGGTGAAGCCGACGAGGTCCGCGAAGCCGACGGCGAGCCGCCGGTCGACCATCTCCTCGTCGTCGGCGGCCTGCACGACCCGGCCGGTGGCGGCCGCGAGCTGCCGCCGCCACACGTAGATCAGGAACTCCTCCAGCTCGGGCAGGAGCAGCTCGACGAGGGGATATGTCACCTCGGTGCGGGTCATGCCGGGCTCGGGCGGCTCGGTGAGGCCCTCCAGGAAGGAGTCGATCTGCCATTCGGCCAGCCGGGCGGTGGTCTGTCCGGTGGAGCGGGCGACCTGCACGGCCATGGGCTCGCTGAGCAGTCCGGCCTCGACGAGACCGGCGAGCCGGCGCAGCGCGAGGACGTCGGCCTCGGTGAGCGCCTTGGCCTGGCCGATGTCGGCGAAGCCCATCGCGCGCCAGAAGCGGGAGGCGAGCTCCATGGAGACACCGGCGGTACGGGCGGCCTGGAAGGGGGTGTAGCGGCGGTCGGCGCCGAGGATCAGCTGTTCCAGCCGAATGGCGAGGGGGTCGTCGCTCGGCTCGGCCGTGTGGTCGACCTCGTGGTGGGGGGTGGGGTACGCGGAGGGCTCGGGTACGGGAAACGGGGATGGTTCGGATTCGCCGCCCGCGTTCGCGTCGTCGACGGTCACCGGCCGCCTCCTGCCCGTTCCCTGCCCACTTGTCCTGCCGATCTGTCGCCTGGATCGCGCTCCACGATACGACAGGTGTGGAATGGCTCACGCCTGAACGGCGAGCCATTCCGTCCCGTGGACGGGGTCCGACCCGTCACCGGACACCCGCGCCGCGCACCCCTCACCCCGGGATCGCCCTCGGCGGCCGTCAGGCGGGGGTCCGCAGGTGGACGATGTCGCCCGCGCCGACCGCCTCCGTGCCGCCGCCCTCCGTGGCCACCACGAGGCGCCCGTCGCCGTCCAGGGCGACCGCCTCGCCCTCCAGCATCCGCTCGCCGGGCAGGTCGGCCCGGACGCGGCGCCCGAGGGTCGCGCAGCCGGCCGTGTAGGCCGCCTGGAGGCCCGAGGCCTCGGGGTCGCCGTCGGCCCGGACCCAGTCGCCGTACCACTGGGCGAGGGAGCGCAGGACGGCCCGCAGGAGGGTGTCGCGGTCGGTGGAGACGGCGTCGGCGAGGAGGAGCGAGCCGGCCGCCGGGACGGGCAGCTCGCTCTCACGGAGCGTGACGTTGATGCCGAGTCCGACGACGATCGCGTCCTCGCCGGCGCGCTCGGCGAGGATGCCGCCGGCCTTGCGCTCCTCATCGCCGACGGAAACCAGCAGGTCGTTCGGCCACTTGAGGGACATGTCGGTCCCGGCGGCCTTCGCGAGGCCCGTCGCGGCGGCCACTCCGGTGAGCAGCGGGAGCCAGCCCCAGCGGTGCACGGGCACCTCCGGCTTGAGGAGCACGGACAGGAAGAGTCCGGACCGCGCGGGCGCCGTCCAGCTGCGGTCGAGCCGGCCGCGCCCCGCCGTCTGCTCCTCGGCGACGAGCACGGCCCCCTCGGGCAGCTCGTCGGCGCGGGCGGCGAGGTCGCTGTTGGTGGAGCCGGTGCTGCCGACCACGTCGAGCGAGGTCCACAGGCCACCGGGCTGCACGAGCGCGCGGCGGAGGGCGGGGGCGTTCAGCGGGGGCCGGTCGAGGTCGGACCAGGGCCGGCCTGAGCCTTGAGAGGTCGTCATGCAAGCCAGAGTAGGTGTGGCAAAGACCGCAGTGCCGAACCGTATCGGCGTCGATACGCTACGGGTCAGTAGCTCAGCAGTAGCCCATTCGTAGTCAACGAACCCCCCGTGACCAGGCAGGGAGCCGCATCCCGATGTCCGAGCCGGCAGAGCAGTACGAGATCGACATTCACACGACCGCGGGCAAGATCGCGGACCTCAAGCGCCGTATCGACGAGGCCACGCACGCCGGCTCGGAGCGCGCGGTGGAGAAGCAGCACGCGAAGGGCAAGCTGACCGCGCGCGAGCGGATCGCCCTTCTCCTCGACGAAGGGTCGTTCGTCGAGCTGGACGAGCTGGCCCGGCACCGGTCGACCAACTTCGGTCTGGAGAAGAACCGGCCGTACGGAGACGGTGTCGTCACCGGGTACGGCACGGTCGACGGGCGTCCCGTGGCCGTGTTCTCGCAGGACTTCACGGTCTTCGGCGGGGCGCTCGGCGAGACGTACGGCCAGAAGATCATCAAGGTGATGGACTTCGCGCTGAAGACCGGCTGCCCGGTCATCGGCATCAACGACTCCGGCGGCGCCCGCATCCAGGAGGGTGTGAGCGCGCTCGGCATGTACGGCGAGATCTTCCGCCGCAACACCCACGCCTCCGGGGTGATCCCGCAGATCTCCCTGATCGTCGGCCCGTGCGCGGGCGGCGCGGTGTACTCGCCCGCGATCACCGACTTCACGGTGATGGTGGACCAGACCTCGCACATGTTCATCACGGGACCGGACGTCATCAAGACGGTGACCGGCGAGGACGTGGGCTTCGAGGAGCTGGGCGGCGCCCGGACGCACAACGCGACCTCGGGCGTGGCGCACCACATGGCGGGGGACGAGAAGGACGCCATCGAGTACGTGAAGTCCCTGCTGTCCTACCTGCCGTCGAACAACCTCTCCGAGCCGCCGGCCTTCCCCGAGGTCGCCGACACCGAGGTGAGCGACGAGGACCGCGAGCTCGACACGCTGATCCCGGACTCGGCCAACCAGCCGTACGACATGCACAAGGTCATCGAGCACGTCCTCGACGACGGCGAGTTCCTGGAGACGCAGGCGCTGTTCGCGCCGAACATCCTGACCGGCTTCGGCCGCGTCGAGGGCTTCCCGGTGGGTGTCGTCGCGAACCAGCCGATGCAGTTCGCCGGCTGCCTGGACATCAACGCGTCCGAGAAGGCCGCGCGGTTCGTCCGGACGTGCGACGCCTTCAACATCCCGGTGCTGACGTTCGTGGACGTGCCCGGCTTCCTGCCGGGTGTGGACCAGGAGTACGGCGGCATCATCCGGCGCGGCGCGAAGCTGATCTACGCGTACGCGGAGGCCACGGTCCCGCTGATCACGGTCATCACCCGGAAGGCCTTCGGCGGCGCGTACGACGTCATGGGCTCGAAGCACCTGGGCGCCGACCTGAACCTGGCGTGGCCGACGGCGCAGATCGCGGTGATGGGCGCGCAGGGCGCGGTGAACATCCTGCACCGCAGGACCATCGCCGAGGCCGAGGACCAGGAGGCGGAGCGGGCGCGGCTGATGCAGGAGTACGAGGACGCCCTGCTCAACCCGTACATCGCGGCCGAGCGCGGCTACATCGACGGGGTGGTCATGCCGTCGGACACGCGCCCGCAGATCGTGAAGGGGCTGCGTCAGCTCCGCACGAAGCGGGAATCCCTTCCCCCGAAGAAGCACGGCAACATCCCGCTGTAGCCGCGTACGAGCGTTGAAGGAGCCGTTGTGATCAAGGTCGTACGAGGAAATCCGACGCCCGAGGAGCTGGCCGCCGCACTGGCGGTGGTTCAGGCCCGGGCCGCGGCCACGGCGGCGGCGTCCGCCGAGGGCGGCGGCCCGGCGGTACCGGAGGGGTGGTCCGACCCGTCCCGTATCGCGCGGACGGTGCGCCACCGGCCGGGCCCGCGGGCCTGGGCCAGGTCGTACTGGCCCGTGTAGCAGTCGGAACGCGAGAAGGCCGGACCCCGTGTGCGGGGGGTCCGGCCTTTTCCGTGCCCTGGTGTCGTACGGCTTCCCTTGCCCTGGTGCCGTACGGCTCTTCCGTGCCCTGGTGTCGTACGTGCCCTGATGCCGTACGGCGTCACCTGCGGCCGAGGAAGACGCCGGCGAGTACGGCTCCGGCGGCGACGATCGCGGCGTTGACGAGGACCGCGAGGCCGATGCCGTCGAGGAGCACGGGCGCGGTGACGACGACGGCGCTCATGATCGGCGTGCCCATGGTGATGCCGACCTGCTGGGTCATGGTCGCGAGTCCGGTCGCCATGCCCTGCTCGCCGTCGGGGAGCCCCGAGGTGGCGGTGACCATGAAGCCGACGATCGCGAGCATGTTGCCGACGCCGCCGGCGAAGGTCGCGGCGAGCAGCAGCGCGAGGCTGCCGCGGTCGTCGCCCAGCCCGTACAGGGAGAGGGTGGCGGCGGCCTGGAGGAGTCCGCCGGTGACGAGTGCGGAGCGGGCGCCGAAGCGGCCGATGAAGCGGGAGGCGAGGACGCCGCCGAGGACCGTGCCGGCGCCGAGGACGCCGAAGGCGAGTCCGGCGGCGAGGGGCGAGAAGCCGAGGACGTCCTGGAGGTAGAGGGTCATGAGGAAGACCAGCGAGGTCTCGGTGACGAAGGCGACGAGCCCGGCGAGGTTGCCCCAGACGACGGTGGGGCGCTTCAGGACGTGGACGGGGACGAGGGGTGAGGCGGCCCGGCGTTCGACGAGCACGAAGGCGACGAGGAGCGCGGCGCCCGCGGCGAGGGCGGTGAGCGCGGTGGGGTCGGTCCAGCCGTGTTCGCCGGCGACGGTGAGGCCGTAGACGAGGGCGAGGAGGCCGCCGGTGACGGTGATCGCGCCGGGGACGTCGAGGCGGGGGCGGACGGGCGGGCGGCTCTCGCTCAGGACGGCGGGGGCGACGAGGAGGACGGCGAGGGCCACGGGCACGTTGATGAAGAACGCCCAGCGCCAGGAGAGCAGGTCGGTGAGGACTCCGCCGAGGATCGCGCCGGTGGTGAAGCCCGCGGACATGAGGGCGCCGTTGAGTCCGAGCGCCTTGGCGCGCAGGGGGCCCTCCGGGAAGGAGGCGGTGAGCAGGGAGAGCCCTGCGGGGGTGACGGCGGCGGTGGCGAGGCCCTGGGCGACCCGGGCGGCCATCAGCATCTCGGGGCCGGTGGCGAGTCCGCCGGCGAGGGACGACACGCCGAGGAGGGCCATGCCGCCGAGGAAGAGGCGGCGGCGGCCGACGAGGTCGGCGACGCGCCCGAAGAGGAGGGTGAAGCCGGCGGCGGCGAGGGCGAAGGCGGTGGCGATCCACTGGAGGCCGCCGAGGGTGAAGCCGAGTCCCTGGCCGATCACGGGGAGCGCGACGTTCAGGATCGAGAAGTCGACGGCGAGCATGAATTGGGCGAGGAGGAGGACGACGAGGACGAGCCGCATCCGGCCGGTCATGCGGTCGGGGCGGAGGGGGGTGGTGGTGGGGAGATCCAGCGTGGCCATGACGAACGGCTCCTTAATGGGAAGCAAGTTCCGTTAAGATGTCCCGTACCGTAGCAGAGTCGAAGGTCTTAATGGAACAGGAGACCCATTTGAGTGAGAGCCGACCGGCCTCGCCCGGCACCCTCCGCCCCGGCGGCCGCACCGCGAAGGTCCGCGGGGCCGTCCTCGACGCCACCCGGGACGCCCTCGCGGACAGCGGCTTCCACGCCCTGAACATGGACCGGATCGCCGCGAGCGCGGGCGTCGGCAAGACCACCGTCTACCGCCGCTGGGGCTCTCCCGTCGGCCTCGTCACCGACCTCCTGCACGACATGGCGGAGCAGTCCCTGCCCGCCGCCGACACCGGCGGCCTCGCGGGCGACCTGCGGGCCAACGCCGAGCTCGTACGGGACACCCTCACCGACCCCCGGATGGGCGCCGTCTTCCACGCGGTCATCGCCGCGGCGGCCTGCGACGAGGAGTGCGCCCGCGCGCTCGCCGGCTTCTACCGCACCCGGCTCGCCGAATGGGCCCCGGTCGTCACCCGGGGCGTGGCCCGCGGCGAGATCCCCGAGGGCACGGACCCGGTGGAGCTGCTCCGCGCCGTCTCCGCGCCGCTCTACTACCGCTTCGCCGTCACCCACGAGGAGCTCACCGCGGACGTCGCCGAACGGGCCGCGGCGGCGGCGCTCGCGGCCGCGCGCGCCGGGGTCTTCCCCACCCCCTAGGGGGCTCGGGCAGCGCGAATAGTCCTTCGGTACGGGGACGCTTGAGTATCCGTACTCAGGCGCCCCGCGCCCGCCGGCCGCAGGATCGGAGCATGCTGTGGTCCGACCCGAAGAACGAGCCGCCGAGGTTCATGCGCGAGATGCAGGCGATGCTCCGCCGCGCCGGTGTGATCCTCGCGCTGGCGATGGTGGTGGAGATGATCGTGGTCAACGCGCGCTGAGCCGTGTCCGGACACGGCTTGGGAACTCCGGGGGCACGGCACTGACTACGCTGGCCCCATGACTGCTGACCCGCGCCGTGTCGTCCTCGCCTCCGCCTCCCCCGCCCGGCTCGGGCTGCTCCGTCAGGCCGGGCTCGCGCCCGAGGTGATCGTGAGCGGCGTCGACGAGGACAAGGTCCACGCCCCGACCCCGGCGGAGCTCGCGCTCGCCCTCGCGGAGGCCAAGGCCGCCCATGTGGCCGCCAGGCCGGAGGCGTTCGGCGCGCTCGTCATCGGCTGCGACTCGGTCCTGGAGCTCGACAAGCAGGCCCTCGGCAAGCCGGCCGACGCCGAGGAGGCCACCGCGCGCTGGAAGGCGATGCGCGGCCGGGTCGGCATCCTCCAGACCGGCCACTGCGTGTACGACACGGCCGCGAAGCGGTACGAGTCGGCGACGGCCTCCACCGTGGTCCGCTTCGGCGAGCCGACGGACGCGGAGATCGCCGCGTACGTGGCGAGCGGCGAACCGCTGCACGTGGCGGGCGCGTTCACCCTGGACGGGCGCTCGGCGCCCTTCATCGACGGCATCGACGGGGACCCGGGCAATGTGATCGGCCTGTCGCTGCCGCTGCTGCGCACGCTGCTCAGGAAGCTGGACGTCGAGATCACGGACCTCTGGGCCTGACACGCCCGACGGGCGGCCTGATCGCTCAGGCGGCGGCCGGCGCCTCCTCGGGGGCGTCGGTCCCCTTCTCGGGGACGTCGGCCTCTTTCCCGTACGCCACCAGGGTGAGGACGACGAGTCCGACCACGGTCATCAGGAAGGCGAACGAGGGCCAGCCGAGCAGGCCGACGGCGACCGCGCCGAGGATGCCGTGCACGACCGCGCAGCCGACGAGCAGCCCCCGGCCCAAGCGGCCCGGGCGGCGGTCGCGGATGCCCGCGACGAGGGCGACGAGGCCGCAGAGGACGAGCGCGACGCCGGAGCCGATGCCGAGACCCCAGGTGCCGGCGACCATGGCGTCGGGGTCCATGCCGTCCAGCGACATCGACTGGGCCTCCACGAAGCCCGCCATGACTGCGTTGATCGCGACGATGCCGGGTGCTTCGAGGAAGAGCACCGCCGCCGTCACGAGGGCTATCGGTCTGCGGGCCACCTCGGCCACCCCCTGGATTCGCCTGTTACCGACAGTACGATCGACAGCGCGAAGGCTACTGGCCGGTAAACCTCCGGACAAGAGTTCGCACACGAACGGCGGCGGCCGGTCGCTCGGCAAAGAATCAACGGGCCATTCGTAGAGACCCGACAAAGAAACCCGAATGGCGACTGGCCGGACGAACAGAGACCTGCGCCACACCTCGGAGCTACTGTGCCGTAAAGGAACCCTGCGTACCGTGGTGCGACAAGGGAATTCACGACCCGAGCAGGCCCGGGGTCACGCTCCGTGTGGGCAAGCTCACCACTGGGGACGGGTCGAAAGGCCGTGTCGGCAGTCCCTAAACTCAGCTTGTTTCAAGGAGGGAGCCATCGTGCGCAAGGTGCTCATCGCCAACCGTGGCGAAATCGCTGTCCGTGTGGCCCGGGCGTGCCGGGACGCGGGTATCGGCAGCGTGGCCGTGTACGCCGATCCGGACCGGGACGCTCTGCACGTCCGGGCGGCTGACGAGGCGTTCGCTCTGGGCGGTGACACCCCGGCGACCAGCTATCTGGACATGGCCAAGGTGTTGCAGGCCGCGAAGGACTCGGATGCGGACGCCGTCCACCCCGGATACGGCTTCCTCTCCGAGAACGCCGAGTTCGCGCAGGCCGTCCTGGACGCGGGTCTCATCTGGATCGGCCCGCCGCCGCAGGCGATCCGCGACCTGGGCGACAAGGTGGCGGCCCGTCACATCGCGCAGCGCGCCGGCGCCCCGCTGGTCGCCGGCACCCCCGACCCGGTCTCGGGTGCGGACGAGGTCGTGGCGTTCGCGGAGGAGCACGGGCTGCCCATCGCGATCAAGGCCGCCTTCGGTGGCGGCGGTCGCGGTCTGAAGGTCGCGCGGACCCTGGAAGAGGTCCCCGAGCTGTACGACTCCGCCGTCCGCGAGGCCGTCGCGGCCTTCGGTCGCGGCGAGTGCTTCGTGGAGCGCTACCTGGACAAGCCCCGCCACGTCGAGACCCAGTGCCTCGCCGACACCCACGGCAACGTGGTCGTCGTCTCGACCCGTGACTGCTCACTCCAGCGCCGCCACCAGAAGCTCGTCGAGGAGGCGCCCGCGCCGTTCCTGACGGAGGCGCAGAACGCCGAGCTGTACGCGGCGTCGAAGGCGATCCTGAAGGAGGCCGGCTACGTCGGCGCCGGCACGGTCGAGTTCCTCGTCGGCACGGACGGCACGATCTCCTTCCTGGAGGTCAACACCCGCCTCCAGGTCGAACACCCGGTCACCGAAGAGGTCACCGGCCTCGACCTGGTCCGCGAGATGTTCCGCATCGCCGACGGCGAGGAGCTCGGTTACGGCGACCCGGCGGTCCGCGGTCACTCCTTCGAGTTCCGCATCAACGGCGAGGACCCGGGCCGCGGCTTCCTGCCGGCCCCCGGCACCGTCACCGTCTTCGACGCCCCCTCGGGCCCCGGCGTCCGCCTGGACGCGGGCGTCGAGTCCGGCTCCGTGATCGGCCCGGCCTGGGACTCGCTCCTGGCCAAGCTGATCGTCACCGGCGCGACCCGCGAGCAGGCGCTCCAGCGCGCCGCCCGCGCCCTGGCCGAGTTCAAGGTGGAGGGCATGGCCACGGCCATTCCGTTCCACCAGGCCGTCGTCGTCGACCCGGCGTTCACCGCCGACCCGTTCCGGGTCCACACCCGGTGGATCGAGACGGAGTTCGTCAACGAGATCAAGCCCTTCGCGCCGGCCGGTGCCGACGCGGACGAGGACGAGTCGGGCCGCGAGACGATCGTCGTCGAGGTCGGCGGCAAGCGCCTCGAGGTCTCCCTGCCGTCCTCCCTCGGCATGACGCTGGCCCGCACCGGGCTCGCGGCGGGTGCCAAGCCGAAGCGCCGGGCGGCGAAGAAGTCCGGCCCGACCGCCTCGGGCGACACCCTCGCCTCCCCGATGCAGGGCACGATCGTGAAGGTCGCGGTCGAGGAGGGCCAGGAGGTCAAGGAGGGCGACCTCATCGTCGTCCTGGAGGCCATGAAGATGGAGCAGCCCCTCAACGCCCACCGCTCCGGCACCGTCAAGGGCCTGAGCGCCGAGGTCGGCGCCTCGGTCACGTCCGGCGCCACCATCTGCGACATCAAGGACTGACCGCAGCACCACGTACGGTACGAAGGGCCCGCAGGCAGCAGCCTGCGGGCCCTTCCGCCGAGGGGGTTCACCGATGCGAGCCGACGCGCGCCGCAACCACGAGCGGCTGCTCACGGAGGCCAGGGCCGCCTTCGCCGCACAGGGTGCGGACGCGCCCCTTGAGGAGGTCGCCCGCCGCGCGGGCGTGGGGATCGGCACCCTCTACCGCCACTTCCCCACTCGGGCCGATCTGCTGAACGCCGTCTTCCAGGAGGCCCTGACGGCGCTCCTGCACCGCTCGCACGAGCTGGCCGAGGCCGGCGAGCCGTGCCGGGCGCTCGTGGAGTGGCTGCGGGCCCTGATCGCCCACGCGGGCGAGTACCGGGGGCTCGCGCACGCGCTGATGTCCGCCTCGTACGACCGGAGTTCGGCGCTCGCCTCGTGCAGCGTGCCGCTGCGCGCCGCGGGCGAGGCGCTGCTCGGGCGCGCCCAGGCGGCGGGGCAGGTCCGTGCCGACGTGTCGATCGGCGACCTGATGCAGCTCACCAACGCGATCGCGCTGGCGGCGGAACAGTGCCCGGAGGACGCGGAGTTGGCGGACCGCCTGCTCGCGCTGACGCTGCGGGGACTCAAGGGCTGAGGTACGGGGACGGTACGGGGCACGGCCGCGGGACCCCTGGGGGAGGGCCCCTCACGACTCGGCTCGCCTACCCGGCTCTCCGGCTCAGCGGCGGCGCATGTCCGCGACCCGGGCCGTGCGCTCCAGCGTCTCCGCCGCCATCCCCCCGCCGGGCCCCCGGAACTGACCGGCCGCCATCCGTCCGCGCTGGACGGGGAGGGGCATGTCACGGCGGGGCCGGACGCCCGGGGGGTGCTGCTCACCGCCGACGGAGCCGGGCCCCGCGCCCGTACCCGCGACGGCGATCTGCACGCCCTGGTCGGCGAGGGCCTGGAGCTCGGAGGCGGCCCGCTCGTCGTGGGCCGGCGGCTCGTCGGTCACCAGCCGGGTGATGACGTCCGTCGGCACCGTCTGGAACATGGTGTCGGCGCCGAGCTTGGTGTGGTCGGCGAGGACCACGACCTCCGCCGCCGCCTGCACCAGGGCCCGGTCCACGCTCGCGGAGAGCATGTTGGACGTGGAGAGCCCGCGCTCGGCCGTGAGCCCGCTCCCGGAGAGGAAGGCCCGGGAGACCCGCAGCCCCTGGAGCGACTGCTCGGCCCCACTGCCCACGAGGGCGTAGTTGGAGCCGCGCAGGGTGCCGCCGGTCATGACGACCTCGACCCGGTTGGCGTGGGCGAGGGCCTGGGCGACGAGCAGGGAGTTGGTGACGACGGTCAGACCGGGCACGCGGGCGAGCCGGCGGGCCAGCTCCTGCGTGGTCGTCCCGGCACCGACGACGATGGCCTCACCCTCTTCGACGAGGCTCGCCGCGACGTCGGCGATGGCCGTCTTCTCCGCGGTGGCGAGATGGGATTTCTGCGGGAAGCCGGATTCTCGCGTGAATCCGCCCGGCAACACCGCACCGCCGTGACGGCGGTCGAGGAGTCCTTCTGCCTCGAGTGCCCGTACGTCCCTCCGTACGGTCACCTCCGAGGTCTGGACGACGCGTGCGAGCTCGCGGAGCGACACGGCCCCATTGGCTCGCACCATTTCGAGGATCAACTGGCGACGTTCTGCAGCGAACACGAAACTGACAGTAACGTGACCGGGCGATAGTTTTCAGCACTATGCGCCGAATTGCAGAAGATGCGCACAGACGGGGTCCCCAAGTGGTATGGGAGACCCCGTCATTGATCCGTCGCGCGCCAGGGCTATGCCCCGCCTTGCCGGGGGTTGTCCGAGTCGGCGAACCGTTCCCGCAGGCAGGAGCCGTCCCCGGCCCGGGCGTTACGCCTCGCCCGCCGACTTTCGGGTGTGCAACTGCCGTGCCACTTCCGCGATCGAGCCCGACAGGGAGGGGTACACGGTGAAAGCATTTGCGATCTGTTCGACGGTCAGATTGTTGTCGACCGCGATCGAGATCGGGTGAATGAGTTCGCTCGCCTTCGGGGCGACGATGCAGCCGCCGACCACGATGCCCGTGCCGGGGCGGCAGAAGATCTTGACGAAGCCGTCCCGGATGCCCTGCATCTTCGCGCGGGGGTTGCGGAGCAGCGGCAGCTTGACGACCTTGGCGTCGATCTTGCCCGCGTCCACGTCGGCCTGCGTGTAGCCGACGGTGGCGATCTCGGGGTCCGTGAAGACGTTGGAGGAGACCGTCTTCAGGTTGAGCGGGGCCACCGCGTCGCCGAGGAAGTGGTACATCGCGATGCGGCCCTGCATGGCGGCGACGGAGGCGAGCGCGAAGACGCCGGTGACGTCGCCGGCCGCGTAGACGCCGGGGGCGCTCGTACGGGAGACCTTGTCGGTCCAGATGTGACCGGAGTCCTTCAGCTTGACGCCGGCCTCCTCCAGTCCCATTCCGGCCGAGTTCGGGATCGCGCCGACGGCCATGAGGCAGTGGGTGCCGGAGATGACGCGGCCGTCCGCGAGGGTGACCTCGACCCGGTCGCCGACCCGCTTGGCGGACTCGGCGCGGGAGCGGGCCATGACGTTCATGCCGCGGCGGCGGAAGACGTCCTCCAGGACGGCGGCGGCGTCCGGGTCCTCGCCCGGCAGCACGCGGTCGCGGGAGGAGACGAGGGTGACGCGGGAGCCGAGCGCCTGGTACGCGCCGGCGAACTCGGCGCCGGTGACGCCGGAACCGACCACGATGAGCTCCTCGGGAAGCTCCTTGAGGTCGTAGACCTGCGTCCAGTTGAGGATGCGCTCGCCGTCCGGCTTGGCGTCCGGGACCTCGCGCGGGTGGCCGCCGGTCGCGATGAGCACGGCGTCCGCGGTGAGCGTCTCCTCCGTGCCGTCGGCGGCGGTGACGATCACCTGGCGGGAACCGTCCATGGACTGCCGGCCGGAGAGCCGGCCGCGGCCGCGCAGCACGCGGGCGCCCGCCCGGGTGACGGAGGCGGTGATGTCGTGCGACTGGGCGAGCGCGAGGCGCTTCACCCGTCGGTTGACCTTGCCGAGGTCGACGCCGACGACGCGGGCGGCCTGCTCCACGTGCGGGGTGTCGTCGGCGACGATGATGCCGAGTTCCTCATAGGAGGAGTCGAAGGTGGTCATCACCTCCGCCGTGGCGATGAGCGTCTTCGAGGGAACACAGTCGGTCAGGACGGACGCGCCGCCGAGGCCGTCGCAGTCGACGACGGTCACCTCCGCGCCGAGTTGGGCGCCCACCAGGGCCGCCTCGTATCCGCCGGGTCCGCCACCGATGATCACGATCCGGGTCACTGGGATCTACGCCTCGCGTCTCGTTCTGCCGGGGAGTCCCCCCGCTGGGGTGCAGTGCGTACGCCATTGTCCCGCACGCTTCAAGTGCGTACCCCATTCTCCCGCACGCCCGGCGCGGCCTCTCGCCGGGGCTCGAATCGCGCCACCCGGGCTCCGGCGGGACGTCCGCACGGCCGCCACCTCGGAGTTCGCCGGACACCCCGCCCGCTCCCGTACTCTCGGTCCCATGTCGCTCTACGCCGCTTTCGCCGGCAACCTCGACGCGCGGCTGATGAGCCGCCGCGCACCGCACTCCCCGCTGCGCGGCACCGGCTGGCTGAACGGCTGGCGGCTGACCTTCGGCGGCGAGCAGATGGGCTGGGAGGGAGCGCTGGCCACCATCGTGGAGGCCCCCCGTTCGCAGGTCTTCGTGGCGCTGTACGACATCGCCCCCATGGACGAGGACTCCATGGACCGGTGGGAGGGCGTCGGCCTCGACATCTACCGGCGGATGCGGGTGCGGGTCGACACGCTCGACGGCGAGGAGCCGGCCTGGGTGTACGTCCTCAACGGCTACGAGGGCGGGCTGCCGTCCGCGCGGTATCTGGGCGAGGTCGCCGACGCGGCCGAGTCGGCGGGCGCGCCGCACGACTACGTGATGGAGTTGCGCAAGCGTCCCTGCTGATCCGCGTGATCCGCGTGATCCGCCGCGGTCTGCCGTGGTTCGCCCTGGCTTGCCGCGGTCTGCCGCGGTCTGCCGTGCACCATCGCGGTCCGTCGAATCCGTCCGGGGCGGGCGACTCCCCCGTTTGTCGGAAACGACAAGACAACGATCGCATGTCCGTCAGCATCGTCATCTACGCGCGTAGGGATTCTCCGGCTACGCTTCTGCGCGTACCAAATCCGTCCGGGGCTCCCCTCGGACCCCCCTCCCCGAGGCGAGAGAGTCAGTGAACGCAACTGCCACCCCGTACGAGGCCGCCGAGGCCGCTGCCGCACGTCTTCGCGAGCTGACCGGCGTCGAGAACCACGACGTCGCCCTGGTCATGGGCTCGGGCTGGGCGCCCGCCGTCGACGCGCTCGGTGCTCCCGAAGCCGAGTTCCCGGTGACCGAGCTCCCCGGCTTCCCGCCGCCGGCCGTCGAGGGCCACGGCGGCACGGTCCGCTCGTACAAGATCGGTGAGAAGCGCGCGCTGGTCTTCCTCGGCCGCACCCACTTCTACGAGGGCCGGGGCGTCGCCTCCGTCGCCCACGGCGTCCGCACCGCCGTCGCCGCCGGCTGCAAGACCGTCGTCCTGACCAACGGCTGCGGCGGCCTCCGCCAGGGCATGCGCCCCGGCCAGCCGGTCCTGATCAGCGACCACATCAACCTGACGGCCGCCTCCCCGATCGTCGGCGCGAACTTCGTGGACCTCACCGACCTGTACTCGCCGCGGCTGCGCGCGCTGTGCAAGGAGGTCGACGAGACCCTGGAGGAGGGCGTCTACGTCCAGTTCCCCGGGCCGCACTACGAGACCCCGGCCGAGATCAACATGGTCCGCGCCATGGGCGGCGACCTCGTCGGCATGTCCACCACCCTCGAGGCGATCGCGGCCCGCGAGGCCGGCGCCGAGGTCCTGGGCATCTCCCTCGTCACGAACCTGGCGGCGGGGCTCTCGGGCGAGCCGCTGAACCACGAGGAAGTGCTCCAGGCCGGGCGCGACTCGGCGGCGCGCATGGGTGAGCTGCTGACGCGGGTCCTCGACCGGATCTGAGCTTTTCCGGCGCTCCTCGCACCGCTCGGCCCCAGGGGGCCGAGCGGGCTTCGGAGCCCTGCGGCGGCCTCCGACCGCCGGGTGTCCCCGCCGCACGCACGCCCAGCGCGGCGCCCGGCGGCCGGTGCCGCTGCGCGGGGCCTCTCCCCCACCCCGCCCCTTCCCGAAACCGGGGCTCCGCCCCGGACCCCGCGCCTCGAACGCCGGCGGGGCTGATGTTCCGCCCGCCGGGCGGAACATCAGCCCGCCCGGCGTTCGAGGGCACGGCCGCAGGCCGTACGGGGGTCTGGGGGCCTGCCCCCAGTTCGGGAAGGGGCGGGGTGGGGAATGGCTCCGCGCAGCGGCTCACGCCCCCGCACCCTCCTCCCGCCCGCCCGCTCCACCCCGAAAGGCACACCGTGACGCAGGACGACCTCCTCGCCAGGGCCCAGGCCTGGCTCGCCGAGGACCCCGACACCGAGACCCGCGAGGAGCTCGCGAAGCTCATCGAGGCGGGTGACACGCGCGAGCTCACCGCCCGCTTCGCCGGCACCCTCCAGTTCGGCACCGCCGGCCTCCGCGGCGAGCTCGGTGCCGGCCCCATGCGGATGAACCGTTCCGTCGTCATCCGCGCCGCCGCGGGCCTCGCCGCGTACCTCAAGGCGAAGGGCCAGGAGGGCGGGCTCGTCGTCATCGGCTACGACGCCCGCTACAAGTCCGCCGACTTCGCCCGCGACACCGCCGCCGTGATGATCGGCGCCGGGCTGCGCGCGGCCGTCCTGCCGCGCCCGCTGCCGACGCCCGTCCTCGCGTTCGCCATAAGGCATCTGGGCGCCGTCGCCGGTGTCGAGGTGACCGCGAGCCACAACCCGCCGCGCGACAACGGCTACAAGGTCTACCTGGGCGACGGCTCGCAGATCGTGCCGCCCGCGGACGCGGAGATCGCCGCCGAGATCGACGCGGTGCGCTCCCTCGCGGACGTGCCCCACCCGGAGGCCGGCTGGGAGACCCTCGGCGACGAGGTCCTGGAGGCCTACCTGGCGCGTACGGACGCCGTCCTGACCCCCGGGTCCCCCCGGACCGCGCGGACCGTCTACACGGCCATGCACGGCGTCGGCAAGGACGTCCTGACGGCGGCCTTCGCCCGGGCCGGCTTCCCGCCGCCCGCGCTCGTCGCCGCGCAGGCCGAGCCCGACCCGGCCTTCCCGACGGTCGCCTTCCCGAACCCGGAGGAGCCGGGTGCCATGGACCTCGCCTTCGAGGCGGCCCGGGCCGTGGACCCCGACCTGATCATCGCCAACGACCCGGACGCCGACCGCTGCGCGGTGGCCGTGCCGGACGCCGCCGTCGAGGGCGGCTGGCGGATGCTCCGCGGCGACGAGGTGGGCGCGCTGCTCGCCGCGCACCTGGTGCACAAGGGCGCGACGGGCGTCTTCGCCGAGTCGATCGTGTCGTCCTCGCTGCTCGGCCGGATCGCCGAGGCGGCCGGGGTCGGGTACGAGGAGACACTGACCGGCTTCAAGTGGATCGCCCGCGTCGAGGGGCTGCGGTACGGCTACGAGGAGGCGCTCGGCTACTGCGTCGACCCCGAGGGCGTCCGCGACAAGGACGGCATCACGGCCGCGCTGCTCGTCGTCGAGCTGGCCTCGGTGCTCAAGGAGCAGGACCGCACGCTCCTCGGCCTGCTGGACGACCTGGCGGTGGCCCACGGGCTGCACGCCACGGACCAGCTGTCGGTGCGGGTCGAGGACCTGGGGATCATCGCGAACGCGATGGCCGCGCTGCGCGAGCGGCCGCCGGTCTCGCTGGCCGGTCTGACGGTCGTCTCCGCGGAGGACCTGACGAAGGGCACGGAGTCGCTGCCGCCGACGGACGGCCTGCGCTACCACCTGGAGGGCGACTACAAGGCCCGGGTGATCGTCCGCCCGAGCGGCACCGAGCCCAAGCTCAAGTGCTACCTGGAGGTCGTCGTCCCGGTCGCCGACGCCCGCGAGCTGGCGCCGGCCCGCGCGAAGGGCGCGGAGCTGCTGGCCGCGATCAAGCGCGACCTGAGCGCGGCCGCGGGGCTCTGACCCCGAGGACGTACGCGAAGGGCCGGTGCGGGAGTGATCCCGTACCGGCCCTTCGGCTGTACCGGGTGCCAATTGCCGGTGGAACGCTTCACCGGACCGTTGCCCCTTGGGCACCGGCCCGGTTCGGCCTGCCGGAACGACCCGTCGGGTCGGGCTTCGGGTCGGCCCGACAGGTCGGCCCGACAGGTCAGCTCGTCGGGTCAGCCCGTCGCGAGGAGGATGACGAGGAGCAGCAGCCCGGCGACCGCGGGGCCGATGATCTCGTACGCCCAGCGCACCTGCGGCTCGCCCTGCGCGCCCGGGTTCCCGGCGTGGAGCTCGGCGAGCTCCCGCAGGTCGGCGACGGTCTGGTCGCTGGGCGCGGTCCGGGAGCTGCTGTCACGCACGTCGGCGGTGACGGAGGTACGGCCGTGGGGGTCGTCCTGCGAGGCACGGGCGGCCTTCCGCGCGGCGCGCTTCCGCTGGCGCAGCGAGACCGGGATGGCCCACAGCTGGTACTTGACGCCCTCCTGCGTGAAGGCCTCGCTGGAGTACCCGGCGCGGATGTCGGCGATCGTCGCCCAGGGCAGCGTGATCGACCGGAACGGGTTGCGGATGCGGAGCCGCCGGTCGTTGGCGTACACGGCGGGCCGGATCGTGAAGGCCACGATCAGCGGGATGACGAGGACGAGCCCCGCGAGCGCGACCCAGGGCGTCCGGCCCTCGCCGCGGATCAGCGCGTCGCCGCCGAACAAGAGCGCGAGGACCACCAGGAACACCCCGCTCGCGATGCCGAGGGGCGAGCGGAACACGCGGTCGGCGTACTCGGGCTCGGCCTCGGCCTCGGGCTTACGGGGGGCCGCCTCGGGGGTCGGCTCGGGGGTCGCCTTGCGGGTCGACTCGGGGGTCGGCTCGGAGCTCGGCGCAGGCGTCGGCTCGGGGGTCGGCTCGGGGGTCGGCTCCGGGGTCGTCATGCCGCCGATTCTGCCTCAGCGGGCCCGTGAGGGCTCAGGCGGCCCGCGTGGCCACGAGATCCGCGTACAGAATGATGTTGTCGGGGCGGTGACCGTCGACGAGCTCGCCGCCGCAGGTGATGAGGCGCAGCTCGGGGCGCGTGGTGTCGCGGTACACCTTGGCCGTCGGGAACGTCTTCTTGTCGACCTGCTCCAGCTCCCGGACGCGGAAGACGGCGACCTTGCCGTCCGCCCTGGTCACGGCGATCTCGTCACCCACCCGGACCCGCGAGACGTCCTTGAGGACGGCCGGGCCGCGGGCGGTGTCGAAGTGGCCGATGAGGACGGCGGGGCCGGTCTCGCCGGGCGTGACGCCCTTGTCGTACCAGCCGATGCGGTCGGCGTCCTCGACCGAGGGCACCTCGACGGTGCCGTCGGCGGCGAGCCCCAGCTCCAGGACGGGACCGGTGTCCACACCTGCGGCGGGCACCCGGACGCGGACGGGCAGCGAGCGGGACAGCGGCCGCGCGGGGACGGCGCTCACGGTGGGCACGGGGGCGGCCGTGGCCTCGGAGACCCGCGCGGGCGGGGTGGTGGGTGGCGTGGTCCCGGCCGAGCAGCCGGTGAGGGCGGCGAGGACGGCCACGAGGAGGAGTGGGGCGGTACGGACGCGGCGAGGGCGGCGGTTCACGGGCGGGCTCCGGGCGGACGGGCAGACGGGCGAGGCCGGACGGCGAAGGGGTCCGGCCGGCCGCCGCGCGGGACGCGGCGACCGGCCGGGGGGTGTGCTCCCGCTCGGGTCAAAGGGCCGGGAACTGGTGGGACGGGGTAACCGGTGGGTCGGGGTAACCGGCGGCACGACGTACCGATGGGACGACGTACCGGTCGGACGAGGCGGAGATCAGGCGCGCGAGGCGGCGTTCCGGCGGCGCAGGACGACGAAGCCGAGACCCGCGGCGGCGAGCGAGGCCGCGCCGGCGCCCGTGGCGAACAGGGCCGTGGAGTCCCCCTCCGTGCCGAGTTCGGCGCCGGCCGCGACACCGCCGCGCGGGACGACGGAGGTCTGACCGCCGGTGTTGACCGTGAGGCCGTTGCTGCCGTTGCTGCCGTTGTGGCCGTTGGTGCCCGTGGTGCCGGTGACGGGGGTGCTGGTGCCCTTGACCGGGTTGAGCGTGCAGCCCTTCTGCATCTTCGGGAAGGCGTGCGTAGCGCCCTTGGCCGTGCCGCCCTCGACCTTGGTGTAGAGGGTGGGCGTGGCGCTGAAGGGGTTGTCGATGCGCGCGATGATGCCGGCGCTCTTCGGCAGCGAGGGGTGGTTGCGGTCGAGCGTCGTGTAGACCTGCTTGTCGCTGCCGATGTCGCGGAGGGTGGCGGTCGGGCCGTTCGGGCTCATGGTGAGCGCGGCCTTGGTGCCCGCGCCGATGCCGACCTCGGTGTAGATGGTGCAGGCGTCGTCACGGGTGTACGGCGTCGGGGCGGACTGCTTGGCGGCGCCGGGGATGTAGGCGGCGAGGCCACCGTCCCGCTCCAGGACGACGAGGCCACCGCCGGTGAAGCCGTAGACCTGGCGGTCCCCCTTCAGGTAGGAGACGCCGGTGCCGACGCCCAGGCGGATCTCCTGGATGCCGTAGCGGCCGTCCCTCTTGACGAGCTCCAGGCGGACGCCGTTGGCCAGCTTGTACTGACCGGGCTTGGCGCCCGGGAGGTAGTTGCCGACCCAGTTGTAGGTGGTGCCGTCGGCGTTGAGGACGAGGAAGGCGCCGTTGTTGTTGGCGGCGACCGACCAGTGGTCGGCGTCGAGCGTGCCGACCCGCTTGCCCTGCTGGAAGAGCTCGGCGCGGTGGTGGCCGTCGGCGACCTTGTAGATCTTGGCGACCGTGCCGTCGACGAGGGTCCGGGTGCGGACGAGGGTGCCCTGCGGGGTCTCGCCCGCGGTCGCCTTCGCGGTCACCTGGCCCTCGGAGGTCAGGGTCACCGCGTATCCGGCGAAGACCTCGGTGTCCTTCCCGCCGTAGCCGGCCCCGGCCTTCAGCTCACCGAGCGTCCGGCCGTCCTTGACGACGGTGGCGGTGTAGTACGGGTGCTGGTCGCCCTTCGCGTACACCTTGGCCGACAGCCCGCCCGCGAGCCGGACGGTGCGGACCGGGGCGGTCGCGGTCCCGGCCTGGGCGGTGGCGCTCTCGGCCGGGGCGGCGGCCGGGGTCCCGGCCTGGGGCTCGGCCGGGGTGGCAGCCTGCTCGGCCGGGGCGCTCGCAGCCGGAACGGAAGGCGCGACGGGCGCGGAAGTCGCGGACGGCGCGGCGGTCGCGGACGACGCGACGGGATTCACGGCGGCCGGACCGTCGGCGGCGAAGGCGGTGCCGGCGGTGAGGGCCGGGGCGATCGCGACACCCGCGACGAGGGCGGTGGCGATGGCGGTGCGAAGGGCGGTGCGCATAACGACTCCTGTGGAAGAGGCAGGTGGTTGGGTGAGTCGCATGCCGCTGTTTCTCGGTCCGACTGTGTCCGGTGAGGTCTGGCTGGCTGCAAGAAAGAATCTAATGATCTTGTATTCAGGAGTCGTCCGCTCCATGTCACGGGCCTGTGACAGGCGTCACCACGCCGCCGGACCCCCTGTGACCTCGGGCTCCGTGAAGGCCCTCCCCTGTACAGGTCGCTACGCGCGTAGATATGCTCGACTGGTGACCATGCCCACCACTGCATCCGCAGCTTCCGCTTTCGCCGACGTGACCGCGTCCGACAGTGCGCTGCGCCGCTTCCTCCACGGGCTGCCCGGCGTCGACGCCGTCGGCCTGGAGGCGCGCGCCGCGTCCCTCGGCACCCGATCGATCAAGACCACGGCCAAGGCCTACGCCATCGACCTGGCCATTTCCATGATCGACCTGACGACGCTCGAAGGCGCGGACACCCCGGGCAAGGTCCGGGCGCTCGCCGCCAAGGCCGTCAACCCCGATCCGACCGACCGCACGACCCCGACGACCGCCGCCGTCTGCGTCTATCCCGACATGGTGGCCACCGCCAAGGCCGCCGTCGCGGGCTCCGGCGTCAAGGTCGCCTCGGTCGCCACCGCCTTCCCGGCCGGGCGCGCCGCGCTCCCCGTGAAGCTCGCCGACACGGCCGACGCCATCGCCGCGGGCGCCGACGAGATCGACATGGTCATCGACCGTGGCGCGTTCCTCTCCGGCCACTACCTGAAGGTCTACGAGCAGATCGCCGCGATCAAGGCGGAGTGCGGCGACCGCGCCCGCCTCAAGGTGATCTTCGAGACCGGCGAGCTGTCCACGTACGACAACATCCGCCGTGCCTCCTGGCTCGGCATGATGGCCGGCGCGGACTTCATCAAGACCTCGACCGGCAAGGTCGCGGTCAACGCCACCCCCGCCAACACCCTGCTCATGCTGGAGGCCGTGCGCGACTTCCGCGCGCAGACCGGCGTGCAGATCGGTGTGAAGCCGGCCGGCGGCATCCGCAACACCAAGGAAGCGATCAAGTTCCTGGTCCTCGTCAACGAGACCGTCGGTGAGGACTGGCTGGATAACCACTGGTTCCGCTTCGGCGCCTCCAGCCTGCTCAACGACCTGCTGATGCAGCGCCAGAAGCTGGCTACCGGCCGCTACTCCGGCCCCGATTACGTGACGGTGGACTGATCAACATGGTCAACATGGCATCTGCATTCGAGTACGCGCCGGCGCCCGAGTCCCGGTCCGTCGTCGACATCGCCCCCTCCTACGGCCTGTTCATCGACGGCGAGTTCGTCGAGGCGGCCGACGGCAAGGTCTTCAAGACCGTCTCCCCCTCCACCGAGGAGGTCCTGTCCGAGGTCGCCCAGGCGGGCGCCGAGGACGTGGACCGCGCGGTGAAGGCGGCGCGGAAGGCCTTCGAGAAGTGGTCCGCGCTGCCCGGCTCCGAGCGCGCCAAGTACCTCTTCCGCATCGCCCGGATCATCCAGGAGCGCAGCCGCGAGCTGGCCGTCCTGGAGACCCTGGACAACGGCAAGCCGATCAAGGAGACGCGCGACGCGGACCTCCCGCTGGTCGCCGCGCACTTCTTCTACTACGCGGGCTGGGCCGACAAGCTCGACCACGCCGGTTACGGCGCGAACCCGCGCCCGCTGGGCGTGGCCGGCCAGGTCATCCCGTGGAACTTCCCGCTGCTCATGCTGGCGTGGAAGATCGCCCCGGCGCTCGCGACGGGCAACACCGTCGTCCTGAAGCCGGCCGAGACGACCCCGCTCTCCGCCCTGTTCTTCGCGGACATCTGCCGCCAGGCGGGGCTGCCGAAGGGCGTCGTCAACATCCTTCCCGGTTACGGGGAGACGGGCGCCGCGCTGGTCGAGCACCCGGACGTCAACAAGGTCGCCTTCACCGGTTCGACCGCCGTCGGCAAGGCCATCGCGCGCTCGATCGCCGGCACCGACAAGAAGGTGACGCTGGAGCTGGGCGGCAAGGGCGCCAACATCGTCTTCGACGACGCCCCGATCGACCAGGCCGTCGAGGGCATCGTCAACGGCATCTTCTTCAACCAGGGCCAGGTCTGCTGCGCGGGCTCGCGCCTCCTCGTCCAGGAGTCGATCCAGGACGAGCTGCTCGACTCGCTCAAGCGCCGCCTGAACACCCTGCGCCTGGGCGACCCGCTCGACAAGAACACCGACATCGGCGCCATCAACTCCTCGGAGCAGCTGGCCCGCATCACCTCGCTGGTGGACCAGGGCGAGGCGGAGGGCGCCGAGCGCTGGACCGCCTCCTGCGAGATCCCGTCGGCCGGCTACTGGTTCGCCCCGACGCTCTTCACGAACGTCACGCAGGCGCACCGGATCGCCCGCGACGAGATCTTCGGCCCGGTCCTGTCGGTGCTGACGTTCCGTACGCCGGACGAGGCCGTGGCGAAGGCGAACAACAGCCAGTACGGCCTGTCCGCCGGCATCTGGACGGAGAAGGGCTCCCGCATCCTGGCGGTCGCGTCCAAGCTCCGCGCGGGTGTCGTCTGGGCCAACACGTTCAACAAGTTCGACCCGACCTCGCCCTTCGGCGGATACAAGGAGTCGGGCTTCGGCCGCGAAGGCGGTCGCCACGGCCTGGAGGCTTACCTCGATGTCTGAGCAGCAGACGCGTCTGAACGTCTTCAAGACCTACAAGCTGTACGTCGGGGGCAAGTTCCCCCGCTCCGAGAGCGGCCGGGTGTACGAGGTGAGCGACTCGAAGGGCAAGTGGCTGGCGAACGCGCCGCTCTCCTCCCGCAAGGACGCCCGTGACGCGGTCGTCGCCGCCCGCAAGGCCTTCGGCGGCTGGGCCGGCGCGACCGCGTACAACCGCGGCCAGATCCTCTACCGCGTCGCCGAGATGCTGGAGGGCCGCCGGGAGCAGTTCGTCCGCGAGGTCGCGGACGCGGAGGGCCTGTCGAAGTCGAAGGCGGCCGCGGTCGTCGACGCGGCCATCGACCGCTGGGTCTGGTACGCGGGCTGGACCGACAAGATCGCCCAGGTCGTGGGCGGTGCGAACCCGGTCGCGGGCCCGTACTTCAACCTCTCCTCCCCCGAGCCGACCGGCGTCGTCACCGTCGTCGCCCCCCAGGACTCGTCGTTCCTGGGCCTGGTCTCGGTGATCGCCCCGGTGATCGCGACGGGCAACACGGCCGTCGTGATCGCGAGCGAGAAGTCGCCGCTCCCCGCCCTCTCCCTGGGCGAGGTCCTGGCCACCTCCGACCTCCCGGGCGGCGTGGTCAACATCCTCTCCGGCAAGGCCTCCGAGATGGGCCCGCACCTCGCGGCCCACCAGGACGTCAACGCGATCGACCTGACGGGCGCGACCGAGGGCGACCTCGCCCGCGACCTGGAGATCGCGGCCGCGGACAACCTGAAGCGCGTCCTGCGCCCCCGTACCGAGGACTTCGCCGAGTCCCCCGGCACGGACCGCATGACCGCCTTCCTGGAGACCAAGACGGTCTGGCACCCGACGGGTTCGCTGGGCGCGAGCGGCTCCTCGTACTAGTCCCCCTCCGCAAGGCCCCCCGGTGTGCGCACCGGGGGGCCTTGCGCATGGCCGTGCGCGACCGCAAGATCCGGTCATGATCAGAGGATTGGCCAAGGGGGACAACGCCTTCGTCCCGACGGCGGCGCTGCGCCTCGCCGTCCGGAACGACGTCGACGTGGCGGTGCTGCTCGTGACGGAGCGGGGCAGGGTCCGGGGAGACGAGGACATCGTCTTCGGGGGCGCTCCCGCGCACCCGTCGGGCGCGGTGCGGCTTTCCGAGGGCGAGGACGGCACGGCGTGGCTGGACGCCGACCTCACGGTCGTGGAGGAGGCCGTCACCCGCGTCCTCGTCGTCGCGTCGACGGAGGACGGCGCCCTGCGGGACGTGCGCGGGCTCTCCGTGGAGGCGTTCGGCCCCGACGGCACGACGGTCACGGGGTACGAGGTGACCGACGCCGGCGGCGAGACGGCGATGGTCCTCGCGGAGCTGTACCGGCGGGCGGGCGGCTGGAAGTTCCGCGCGGTGGGCCAGGGGTACGTCGACGGCCTCGAAGGCCTGGCGGTGGACCACGGGGTGGACGTGGCGGAGGGGGCACCGGAGACGCCGCCTCGGCCCCCGGAAGCGCTGCCCGAGGCCTCGCAGGTCCCGGAAGCGCTGCCCGGGGCCTCGAAGGTCCCGGCGCCCCGGGCCGAGGACCCGACGACGCAGGGCCCCGCCGCCATCGCGGCGACGGCGCCCGTCCCCGCGTTCGTACCGGACTGGACGTTCGGCGCCCTCTTCGAGCCGCGCCTGATCAACGGCACGGGCAACGACGTGCTCGTCGCGGAGGACCTCCCGCCCGGCCCGGTCATCGTCGAGATCGCCGTCGCGACCGACGGGCACACCGCCGTGTGGACCCTCGACCGGAACAACAAGGAGAAGGACCTCCTCGTCAACAGCACGGAACACAACTTCCGCGGCCGCCTGCTCGTCGTCGTCCCCGAGAACGGGCCGCTGCGGCTGAAACTGAAGGCGGACGGGCTCTGGCAGGCGCAGGTCCTGCCACTGGCGGCGGCCCGGCGCCTGACCGAGGACACCCTGGAGTGCTGGGGCCCGGACGTGCTGCTGCACACGGGAGCGGCGGCGGACGTCGCCTTCCACTACCGCGGCGACAGCAACTTCATCGTCGACTCCTACGAACTGGCGGGCCACGACGACCCCACCGCTCTCCCGCGGGCCAGGTACCCGCACATCAACGAGATCGGCAGGCGCCGGGAGGCCCTGCCCGTCCCCGACGGCCCGGTCATCGTCCATCTGGGGCGGGCGGACGGCCCCTGGCGCGCGCGTCTGAAGCAGCCGAGCGCGGCGGTGAGCTGGCTGCGAAGGGCCAGACGCTGAGCCGCCCCGCCTCCTGGGACCGGACAGGTCCTAGCCGGGGAGCAGCGCCTGCGTCAGCGGACCCGCCACCGGCAGATCGGCGACCGCCCCGCCCTTCGTGAGGTGGTCGGTCACCAGGTTGGTGCCGACCGGCTTGAAGTCGGCGACCTGGGTGCCGAGCCCGTTGGCGAGCGGGTCGACGCCGGTGTTGGCCAGCGGGTCGAGCTGGAGCCGGGTCAGCGGGCCCACGCCGTGGGTGACGCCCGACAGCGCGCCCGCCCCGGCCGCGGAGGCGTCGGTGCGGGTCAGCGAGTCGACCGGCAGCGGCACCGGGGCGACCGCCTGCGCCGCAGCGCCCGCGCCGAGCACCGCGGCACCCGCCGCGGTGACGGTGAGCCCGGCCTTGAGCAGGGCGCTGCGGCGGGGGGTCCGGGATTCTGCGTGACGCGCCATGAGGGTCCTTCCAGGGGGTGACAGGGCGGACACCGACAGTAGTTGAGGTGTGATGCTCGATACCAACGGCCTTCCTCGGGGGTCCACCGCACGGGGGAATGGTTCACACTGGTGTCCCGTGAGTTCCCTACCGATTCCGACCCGTGTCGTCCTGCTCGCGGGCCCCTCCGGCTCCGGCAAGTCGTCCCTCGCCGCCGTCACCGGCCTTCCGGTCCTGCGCCTCGACGACTTCTACAAGGAGCACGACGACCCGTCGCTCCCGCTCGTCGACGGCAGCTCGGACATCGACTGGGACTCTCCACTGTCCTGGGACGCGGACGCCGCCGTCGCCGCCATCGTCGAGCTGTGCCGTACGGGACGGACCGACGTCCCCGTGTACGACATCGCCACCAGCTCCCGCGCGGGCCACGAGCGGCTCGACATCGAGCGGACCCCGCTCTTCGTGGCGGAGGGCATCTTCGCGGCCGATATCGTCACCCGCTGCCGTGAGCTGGACGTCCTCGCCGACGCGCTCTGCCTCCGCGGCCGGCCGTCGACGACCTTCCGCCGCAGGCTCGCCCGGGACCTCAAGGAGGGCCGGAAGTCCGTGCCGTTCCTGCTGCGCCGCGGCTGGCGACTGATGCGCTCCGAGCGGGCGATCGTGGCCCGTCAGACGGAGCTGGGCGCCCACCCCTGCGCCAAGGACGAGGCCCTGGGCCGCCTCGCCGCCGCGGCGGCGGGCCGCCACAGGACCCCCGCGTCGAGCTGACGCGCCACCCGGCGCCGGCCCCCGCGCAACACGAAACGGGTCGTGCGAGCCCCCCGGCTCGTACGACCCGCATCGTTATTTCCCCCGTACCCCCGTACGGTTCCCCCGTGCCCCCCCGCAGGCCCCGTTTCCCCCGTGGGCCCCCGTGGGTCTTTCCCCCCGACCTTCAGGCCACCAGCTCGCCGAAGGACTCCTCCTCGTCACGGCCGAAGCTCAGCACCTCGTCCTCGCGCAGTCGCCGCAGCGAGCGCCAGATGCTCGACTTCACCGTGCCGACACTGATGTCCAGGATCTCCGCGATCTCCGGATCGGTCCGGCCCTCGTAGTAGCGCAGCACCAGCATCGTCCGCTGGAGCTCGGGCAGCCGGGCGAGGGCCTGCCACAGCACCGCGCGCAGCTCCGTGCCGCGCATCGCGTCCGTCTCGCCGACCGTCTCCGGCAGCTCCTCGGTCGGGTACTCGTTGAGCTTGCGGCGGCGCCACGCGCTGATGTGCAGATTGGTCATCGTCCGGCGGAGGTATCCGCCGACCGCGGCCTTGTCGCTGATCCGGTCCCAGGCGCGGTACGTGGAGAACAGCGCGCTCTGGAGCAGGTCCTCGGCCTCGAAACGGTCACCGGTCAGGTGGTAGGCGGTGGCGTACAGGGAGGCACGACGCTCCTGGACGTAGGCCGTGAACTCGGCCTCCGAACAGGAACGCTCCCCCGTGACCTCCCCGTACGCCGCTCCCCCGTCAGCAATGGCCACCATGTACGGCGCCTTGCGCTGACGCCCGACGCTGCGAACGCACCCCCGCCCGTTCACCGCGCCGGACTTCTCGGTGCTCCGTACGACGTCGTGGAGACGCGTGACAACTGCGCTTGAGGTGGTGCTGTGCAGTGCGTTCATCTCGCGCCCCCCGTCGGTTGGAGTGTGTTTCGGTCCGTGTGCCAAGAAGCTTGCCCATCGGACTTCATGGCGGTGTCCGCCGACTGTCACAGCCGTGTCACAGGAGCCGGGACGGAAGCGAGTCCGCGAGCGGTCGTCCTCGGACGGCCGCATGCGACAGAATGACGGCGTGCCTTTTCTGCTGCTGATCGAGGACGACGACGCCATCCGCACGGCCCTCGAACTCTCCCTGTCCCGGCAGGGCCACCGGGTGGCCACCGCCGCGACGGGTGAGGACGGCCTCCAGCTGCTGCGTGAGCAGCGGCCGGACCTGGTCGTGCTCGACGTCATGCTGCCCGGCATCGACGGCTTCGAGGTCTGCCGGCGCATCCGCCGCACCGACCAGTTGCCGATCATCCTGCTGACCGCGCGCAGCGACGACATCGACGTGGTCGTGGGCCTGGAGTCCGGCGCCGACGACTACGTCGTGAAGCCGGTCCAGGGCCGTGTCCTCGACGCCCGCATCCGGGCCGTACTGCGGCGCGGAGAGCGGGAGTCGACGGATTCCGCGACCTACGGCTCGCTCGTGATCGACCGGTCCGCGATGACGGTCACCAAGAACGGCGAGGACCTCCAACTCACCCCGACCGAGCTGCGGCTGCTCCTGGAGCTGAGCCGGCGGCCCGGCCAGGCGCTGTCGCGCCAGCAGTTGCTGCGGCTCGTGTGGGAGCACGACTACCTGGGCGACTCGCGGCTCGTCGACGCCTGTGTGCAGCGGCTCCGCGCCAAGGTGGAGGACGTGCCGTCCTCGCCGACCCTGATCCGTACCGTGCGCGGCGTCGGCTACCGGCTGGACGTTCCTGCGTGAGCAAGGGGATCCTCGCGCGGCTGCGGCTCTCCAGCCTGCGGCTGCGGCTCGTCGTCGTCTTCGCCCTGGTCGCGCTCACCGCGGCCGTCGCCGCCTCCGGCATCGCGTACTGGCTCAACCGCGAGGCCGTGCTCACCCGTACCCAGGACGGGGCGCTCAACGACTTCCGGCAGGAGATGCAGAACCGGGCGGCGACGCTGCCGTTGCGGCCCACCGAGGACGATCTGCGGCGGACCGCCGAGCAGATGGCGAGCGGCAGCGCCGGCTACCAGGTGCTGCTGCTCGGCGAACGGGCCGCGGGCAAGCCGATCGTCGGCGCCTCGGACCCGGACGACTTCACGCTCGCCGACGTGCCGCGCTCGCTGCGGGACGCCGTGGACACCGAGCGGCCGGTGACGGAGGCCAACCCGTATCCGTACCACTTGTTCTGGCAGCGTACGGAGCGGGGCGGGACGCCGTACCTGGTCGGCGGGACGCGGATCGACGGCGGCGGGCCCGCCGGGTACATGTTCAAGTCGCTGGCCGCCGAGCGGGCCGATCTGAACTCGCTCGCCTGGTCGTTGGGGATCGCGACCGCACTCGCCGTGGCCGGCTCCGTGCTGCTCGCGCAGGTCGCGGCGACGACCGTGCTGCGCCCGGTGCACCGGCTCGGCGAGGCGGCCCGGCAGCTCGGCGAGGGGAAGCTCGACACCCGGCTGCGGGTCACCGGCGCGGACGAACTGGCCGATCTGACCCGCACGTTCAACGGGGCGGCCGAGTCGCTCCAGAAGAAGGTCGCGGACATGAGCGCGCGGGAGGAGTCCAGCCGCCGCTTCGTGGCCGACATGTCGCACGAGCTGCGGACCCCGCTGACCGCGCTGACCGCCGTCACCGAGGTCCTGGAGGACGAGCAGGACTCGCTCGACCCGATGATCGCCCCCGCGGTGGCCCTGGTGGTGAGCGAGACCCATCGCCTCAACACCCTGGTGGAGAACCTGATGGAGGTGACCCGCTTCGACGCGGGCACCGCCCGGCTCGTCCTCGACGAGGTGGACATCGCCGACCAGATCACCGCGTGCATCGACGCGCGGGCCTGGCTCGACGCGGTCGACCTCGACGCCGAGCGCGGGATCGTGGCGCCGCTCGACCCGCGCCGCCTCGACGTGATCCTGGCGAACCTCATCGGGAACGCGCTGAAGCACGGCGGTTCGCCGGTGCGGGTCTCGGTCCGCACGGAGGAGGACGAGCTGGTCATCGCGGTGCGCGACCACGGCCCCGGCATCCCCGAGGAAGTGCTGCCGCACGTCTTCGACCGCTTCTACAAGGCGAGCGCCTCCCGGCCGCGGTCGGACGGCAGCGGGCTCGGGCTGTCGATCGCCATGGAGAACGCGCTGATCCACGGCGGTTCGATCACGGCGGCGAACTCGGTCGGCGAGGACGGGACGGTGGACGGCGCGGTGTTCGTGCTGCGGCTGCCCCTGGACGCCTCGGGGATCACCCGCGAGGTGCAGACCCGCAGCAGCCAGGGTGAGGTGGAGGAAGCGTGAGACGCCGCACCTTCGGGCGTACGGCCGGCGGCTCGGTCGGCGGCCGGTCGGTTCTTGGCGGTACGGCCGGTGGCCGGTCGGTCGGTGGCCGGTCGGTTCTCGGGCGTACGGCCGGTGGCCGGTCGGCCGGTACGGGCGTCCTGGTGGCCGCCGCGCTCACCGCGCTCGTCACGGGCTGCGGCATCAGGACGACGTCCGTCCCGGTGGACGCGGGCGCGGCTCCGTCCCGGGTGCCGTGCAGCGTGGCCGGGCAGAGCCCGTCGGCGACGGCCGCGCAGGGCGTGCCCGTCCGGGTGTTCCTGGTGTGCGGCTCGCAGCTGGAGGCCGTGGACCGCAGGACGCCGCTGCCGGAGGAGAAGGCGGGCGGCAATCCGGTGGCGACGGCCACGGGGCTGCTCGCGCAGCTCCTCGCCGAGCCTTCGGACGACGAGCGGCAGGCCGGGTTCACGACCGCGGTGCGCGGTCCGCTCGTGGTCGGCGGCGCGCACAAGGGCGACCCGGCGGGCACGCTGCGGCTGAGCCGGCAGCCGGAGGACCTGACACCGATAGCGCTCTCGCAGATCGTCTGCACCTTCTCGGCGAGCTCGGCCGGCGCGGGCGAGCAATCGGTCCTGCTCGGCGGCCCCGGCCCGTACGCGCCGAAGCGCTACCAGTGCACGACGGAGCTGAAGGAGCGCCCGGAGTCCACCCCGCCGACGACCGCGCCCCCGGCGACGGCCGGTACGACGGTCGTCCCGGAGGCCCCGGGGACGGCGCCCGCGGGCTGAGCCCACCGGGTGACTCCGCGGGCCGTTCCCCAGCGGCGGAACCGATTCCGCCGTGGTGAGCGTCTTGGGGGGCGTGCAGCGTCAAGGTTCGGGCGGCAATGCCGCCATGGTCGTCCGCGTGGTGGGGTTCGCTCTCCTCCTCGCGCATCTGCTGCTCGTCGCCTGGGTCAGCCTGCGGCCACGGGACGTCGCCTGGGTGACCGCGCCGAACACGATCCCGCTGGCCGGGCTGCGGGCCGATCTGGCCCTCGGCGGCGCCGAGGCGGCCCGGCTGATCGCCGAGGGACTGCTGCTCCTGGCCCCGCTCGGGGTGCTGCTCCCGATGGCCGACGGACGGCTCGACGTCTCCCGCTGGGCCTCGCTGACCCGGACGACCGCCGCCGGTGCGCTGGTGTCCCTTGCCGTGGAGCTGCTGCAGACCGCCGTGCCGGGCCAGGTCGTGGACGTGGACTCCGTACTCCTGAACACGGCCGGGGTGGCGCTCGCCCACGTCCTCTTCGTGCCCTTCGGCCGGGCGCGGCTGCGCCGCAGGTCGGAGGCGGTCCGGGCGGAGTCCTCCGCCGGGACGGGGTCCACTGAGGGTTCCCCCCTCCTGCGGGACGAGACGCCTCAGGGTCGGACCCCGACGATTCCCAGGGTCCCGATCGCCCGGTAGACCGACGCTTCGTGCCCCCTCCCGGCGGCAGTATGGAGTCATCGGGAGCCCGACGGAGCGGCTCCCGGAAACGACTCCGAAGGAGCCCACCATGGCCGCTCTCGCCCGCCCCCAGAACGGACGGATGATCGGTGGAGTGTGCGCGGCGCTGGCCCGGCGCTTCGGCACCTCCGCGACGACGATGCGCCTGATCTTCCTGGCCTCGTGTCTGCTGCCCGGCCCGCAGTTCCTGCTCTACCTGGCGCTGTGGGTGTTCCTGCCGGCGGAGAAGAGCGCGACCACGGCCTGGTAGTGACGGGCCGCCTGCACGCCGAAGGGGCGCGTGCCCGGGAGACCGGGTGCGCGCCCCTTCGGCGTGTGCGGCCGGGATCAGCCGAGGGCGCCGCCGACCGGCAGGCCGCCGAGCAGGCCGACGACCGGGCCGAGCGGGGTGGCGCCGAGGCCGCCGGCCGCCGCGTCGAGCGGAAGGTTCTGGGTGGCCTGGCCGGCGGCGGCCGGGAGGGTCTTCACGCCCTGGTCGACACCCTGGCCGAGGGCGCCCTGGCCGGCGGCGAGGGACTCGCCGGCGCCGTCAGGGAGCGTGGTGAGGCCGTCCCCCAGCGGGACGGCCTGGGTCACCGTGCCCAGCGCGTCGGCGCCGACGGGCAGGGACGGCGCTGCGGAGGCCGTGCCCGCGGCGGCGGCGGCGAAAGCGGCACCGAGAGCGGCGACACCGAGCTTCTTGGCGGCAGACTGCTTCATCTTGAGAATCTTCCTTGGGGAATCCGGGGGCTTCGGGGAAAGCCGGGAGGGGAAATCCTGGGAATGCAGAGCGGCTCTGCAACCTAACCAGTGGAAGACTCCTCCGCAAACACCGGAAAGCGACCGGGTGTCGTGCCGACCCGGTCGCTCCGAACCCCTTCACGGGTGCGCCTCTCAGCTCTCCGAACGGGAAGCTTCGCTGGTCGCAGCGGTCTGCTGGAACAGCCATTCGGACTTGAGCTCGGCGTATCCGGGCTTGATCACTTCGTTGATCATGGCCAGCCGTTCATCGAAAGGAATGAACGCTGATTTCATCGCATTGACGGTGAACCACTGCATGTCGTCGAGCGTGTATCCGAATGCCTCGGTCAGCAGCTCGAATTCCCGGCTCATGCTCGTACCACTCATCAACCTGTTGTCGGTGTTGACCGTGGCGCGGAAGTGCAGCTTGCGGAGCAGGCCGATCGGGTGCGCGGCGTACGAGTCGGCGGCGCCGGTCTGCAGGTTGGAGGTGGGGCACATCTCCAGGGGGATCCGCTTGTCGCGGACGTAGGCGGCGAGCCGGCCGAGACGGACCGAGCCGTCCTCGGCGACCTCGATGTCGTCGATGATCCGCACGCCGTGCCCGAGCCGGTCGGCGCCGCACCACTGGAGCGCCTGCCAGATGGAGGGCAGCCCGAAGGCCTCGCCCGCGTGGATCGTGAAGTGGTTGTTCTCCCGCTTGAGGTACTCGAAGGCGTCGAGGTGGCGGGTGGGCGGGTAGCCGGCCTCGGCGCCCGCGATGTCGAAGCCGACGACGCCGGAGTCGCGGTACCGGTTGGCGAGTTCGGCGATCTCCAGGGCGCGGGCCGCGTGCCGCATGGCGGTGAGCAGGGCGCCGACCCGGATGCGGTGGCCGTTGGCCCTGGCCTGCTGCTCGCCCTGGCGGAAGCCCTCGTTGACGGCCTCCACGACCTCTTCGAGGGTGAGACCCTTCTCCAGGTGCTGCTCGGGGGCGTAGCGCACCTCCGCGTACACGACCCCGTCCTCGGCGAGGTCGACCGCGCACTCGGCGGCGACGCGGACCAGGGCGTCACGGGTCTGCATGACGGCGCAGGTGTGCGCGAAGGTCTCCAGGTACCGCTCCAGGGAGCCGGAGTCGGCGGCCTCGCGGAACCAGATGCCGAGCTTGTCGGGCTCGGTCTCGGGGAGCTGTTCGTAGCCCTGCTCGCGGGCGAGTTCGACGACCGTGCCGGGGCGCAGGCCGCCGTCGAGGTGGTCGTGGAGCAGCACCTTCGGGGCACGGCGGATCTGGTCCGCGGTGGGGACGTTGGGGGTCTGGCTCGTCATTGCCGCACTCTAGCCCCTACGCGCGTAGAGCGCGCCTCGATCGCGGCGATGCGCCGCGCGGTTCGCCCCGTACCGCCGCGTCGACAGCGCAGGGAGGAGAGGATCCGCGTTCAGACCTCCGCGCATACGACTTATTGGGCTGTTGAGACGACTCCGCCTTCTCGGGATGCATCCGGTCCCACCTGCTCGCGGTTACGTGGGGCCCGCACGGCGGGAGCCGAATCCCGCCGGCATCAAGGAAGGACGTGGCATGCGATACATCCGCGGGCTGCTCGTCGCCCTCTCGGCGGGCGCCCTGACGCTCGGCATGGTCGGCACGGCGCAGGCCCTCACCGGCGGTGCTCCGGCAGTGACCTCCGTACGCGGTGGAGGGGCCGACACCCTCACCGACAGCTGCCAGGGCATCTTCGGCTCCTGCACGCAGTCGCTGAGCTTCGCTCCGGAGCTCCTGGGCGACATCTCGCTCCTCGACGCGGCCAGGATCCTCGACCCGAGCGAGCTCGTCGGCACGAGGGGGCTCATCAACACGAGCTCGCTCCTCGGTACGACCGACAAGACCGCTACCACCGGAACGACGGCCGCCACGGGCAAGACGGGCACCACGGAGACGACGGGCGCGGCCGGGAAGACGGGCGCGGCCGGGAAGACGGGCGCGGCCGGGAAGACGGGCGCTGCCGGGTGAGTGAAGCGGCGGCCCGCGGGACGGGCCGCCGCCCCGGGAAGCTCGCCGGGCGGGAGCGCCGCCGCTTCGAACACGCTGAGCAGCGGCGGCCGTTCGCTCCCATGGCGATACGTAACAGTGACCGCGTGTACGGGTGGCGTACACCTCGGCTTCTGAGACTGTTCCACCATGGCGCACTACGCACTCGTGGGGCCGTCCGAGACCCGGAGACCCCGGCTCGGCCGCCCTGTTGGAGGTTCTCGGTCGGCGGCGGTGGGCGGCGTGGTGCTGCTGCTGCCGGACGGCGAGCCGATGTCGGGACGGCGCGCTTCGCCGTGGGCGCACCTGGGTGTGCTGCCGCTCGGGCGGGCGCTCGTCAGGGCCGGGCGGGCCGAGGGGCTCGTCGGTCATGTGGTGCGCTACCGGGGGCGCGGCTGGAACGGTTCGGACGCGGAGCTCGCGGCGGACGCCTCGTGGGCGGTCGGGGAGGCGGTGCGCCGGTACGGCGACGTCCCCGTGTGTCTCGTCGGCCACGGGATGGGGGCGCGGGCGGCGCTGCGGGCCGCCGGGCACGACGCCGTCGGCGCGGTCCTCGCGCTTGCCCCGTGGCTGCCGGAGGACGACGTGGCGGCGGAGCCGGAGCCGGTACGGCAGCTGGTGGGGCGGCGCGTGCTGATCGTGCACGGCACGAACGACGCCCGTACGGACCCCGAGTTGTCGTTCCGCTTCGCGGCGCGGGCGAAGAAGGCCAACCGCGACACCTGCCGCTTCGAGGTCCACTCGGACGGTCACGCGCTGCGCCAGTACGCGGCCGAGGTGCAGGCCCTCGCCGCGGACTTCGCGCTGGGCGCGCTCTTCTCCCGGCCGGTGGCCCGGCCGGTGGCGGACGCGCTGGCGGCGCCCCCGCCGCTGGGCCTGCGGATGCCGCTCGCGGCGGGCTTCGGGGGCTCGTACCGGCGGCGTTAGGGGAGCAGGTGGCCTCGCCTGCTCAGGAGGAACTTCTTGAAGGCGGCGACCGGCGCCGTGTCGGGGTGGCCGTCGAGCCAGGCGACGCCGATCTCGCGGACCGCGCGCGGCGCGGTGACGGTGAGTTCGACGACGCCGGGGCGCGGGACGGCGGGGGGCGGCAGGAGGGCGACGCCGAGGCCCGCGGCGACCAGGCCGCGGAGGGTCTCGGCCTCCTCGCCCTCGAAGGCGACGCGGGGCTTGAAGCCGGCCTCGGCGCACAGGTCGTCGGTGATGCGGCGGAGCCCGTACCCCGGCTCCAGGGTCACGAAGGTCTCGTCGGCGGCCTCGGCGAGGCGGACGCGGCGGCGGCCCGCGAGCCGGTGGTCGTCGGGGACGACGAGCCGGAGCCGCTGCTCGTCGAGGCGCCGGGCGACGAGGTCGGGGGCGTCCGGCACGGGCGAGGTCAGACAGAGGTCGAGGTCGCCGGCCCTGAGCCGCTCGATCATGGCCTCGCCGTAGTTCTGGACGAGGGTGAAGCGGACGCGCGGGTGGTCGACGCGGAAGGCGCGGATGAGGCCGGGGACGGTCTCGGAGCCCATGGTGTGGAGGAAGCCGAAGGCGACGCGGCCGGCGGCGGGGTCGGCATCGGCCCGTACGGTGTCTGCGGCCCGTTCGACCTCGGCGAGCGCCTTCTCGGCGGCGGTGAGGAAGCGGCGGCCGGCCGGGGTGAGGGAGACCGTGCGGCCGCGGCGGGCGAAGAGCGAGACGCCGAGGTCCTGTTCGAGCCGGACCATCGCCCGGGAGAGCGTGGACTGCGGCACGCCCATCTCGGCCGCGGCCCGGGTCACGTGCTCGTGCCGGGCGACGGCGGCGAAGTACGCGAGCCTCGGGGCCAGCAGCAGTCCCATGTCTTCTTCGTTACTGTTCGGTGACAGCCGAGGCTGTGACCTGTACTCATGCGCCATGGGAACGATTACAGCAGTTCCGTGCATTGGACGCATGAAACGGACCGTCCTACGTTCGAGACATGCCTCCCGCCAGTACCAAGGCGGCCGCCACCAACGCGTCCGCCGACACCCGCCTCTCCCCCGGAGCCCCCGGCTACCGCCGGACGAGCCTCGCGCTCTTCGCCGCCGGACTGGCCGCCTTCGCCCTCCTCTACTCCACGCAGGCCCTCCTCCCGGCCATCTCGGCCGAGTTCGGCGCCACCGCCTCCGCCGCCTCCTGGACGGTCTCCGCCGCGACCGGCGCCCTCGCCCTGTGTGTCCTGCCGCTCAGCGCCCTCTCCGAGCGCTTCGGGCGGCGCGCGATGATGACCGCCTCCCTCTCGGTCGCCGTCGCCGTCTCGCTCCTGGTGCCGTTCGCGCCGAACCTGGAGTCGCTGATCGCCCTCCGCGTGCTCCAGGGCGCCGCGCTCGCCGGGCTCCCGGCCTCCGCGATGGCGTACCTCGCCGAGGAGGTCCGGCCCAAGGCGCTGATCGCGGCGATCGGTCTCTTCGTCGCGGGCAACTCGATCGGCGGCATGAGCGGCCGGATCGTGACCGGCTGGGTCGCGCAGATGTGGGGCTGGCGCGCGGGTCTGGCCGCCGTCGGCCTGACCTCGCTGCTGTGCGCGATCGCCTTCCGGGCGCTGCTGCCGAAGGCGCGGCACTTCACGCCGGGTCCGGTGAACCCGAAGGTGCTGGTGAGCGCCGTGCGGACGCATCTGTCCGACCCGCTGCTCGTCCGGCTGTACGTGATCGGCGCGCTGTTCATGACGGTCTTCGGCGCGGTGTACACCGTGATCGGCTACCGCCTGGTCGAGGCGCCGTTCTCGCTCCCGCAGGGCGTGATCGGCTCGATCTTCCTGGTCTACCTGGTCGGTACGGTCGCCTCGGCCGCCGCCGGAAAGCTCGTCGGCCGGCTCGGCCGGCGCGGGGCGCTCTACCTGGCGGTCTCCACCACCGCGGCGGGTCTGCTGCTGTCGCTCTCCGACTCGCTCGCCGCGGTCCTGGCGGGCCTGGTCCTCATCACGGCCGGCTTCTTCGCGGGCCACGCGGTCGCCTCCTCCTCGGTGAGCCGCACGGCGAAGACGGCCCGCGCGCAGGCCTCGGCGCTCTACCAGTCCGCGTACTACCTGGGCAGCAGCGCGGGCGGCACGCTCGGCGCGATCGCGTTCCACGCGGGCGGCTGGGCGGGCACGGTCCTGATCGGCCTCGTCGCGGTCCTCGGCGTCGTCTCCGTGACCCTCTACGGGAGCCACAGCGCCAGGGTCGCGGCGCGCCGGCCACAGCTCGCCGCCGCCTGCAACTGACTCGCTCCCCCTGACGTCCTAAGCATCAGGACTCAAGGGGGAGTTGACGATCATGAAGCGAATCACGAAGTACATAGGCAGAAGAGCCGGAGTCGCGACCGGTCTCACGGCGCTGGTGGTGCCGATGACGATCGCGCTCGGTACGGCCCCGGCGCAGGCGGCGTCCTGCAACGTGACGACGGGGCCGTACCAGAAGCAGGTGGAGAAGTTCCTCGGCCGTACGGTCGACGGGCGCCAGTCGCTCGCCGACTGCAAGGCCATCCAGGCGTTCCAGTCGAAGCACGGCATCACCCCGGCCGCGGGGTACGCGGGGACGATCACCTGGCGCACGATGAACACGATGCTCCAGCAGAAGGCGGCCGGGACCAACCCGAACAAGGACCGCAAGTGTCCGACCAACCGGGGCCGGATCGCCTGCGTCGACCTGACGCGCCAGCTGACCTGGATCCAGGACGGCTCGCGCCTCAAGTACGGGCCGGTTCCGGTGCGTACGGGCAAGGACGGCACCGAGACCCGTACCGGCTCCAAGAAGATCTACTGGCGGAACATCAACCACTGGTCGACGCTCTACCACGTCTCCATGCCGTACTCGCAGTTCTTCGACGGCGGCCAGGCCTTCCACTCGACGACCAAGTCCATGTGGAACCCGCCGGGTTCGGGCGGCTGCGTCAACATGCGCCCGGCCGATGCCAAGGCGTACTGGAACCTGCTCAGGAACGGCGACGACGTGTTCGTCTACGGACGCAAGGCGGGAACCTGACCACGGCTGTCAGTCGGCTGCGGTAGCTTCCCTCTCACCGGCACCGGACGGGTGCCGGTGAGGGGTGAGTGGGGTGTGGACCCGATGAGTGACGCCGCGACCGCGACGACCGAAGATCTCGACAAGTACCGCAGGGAGCTGACCGGTTACTGCTACCGGATGCTCGGATCCTCCTTCGAGGCGGAGGACGCGGTACAGGACACGATGGTGCGGGCCTGGAAGGCCATCGGCACCTTCGAGGGCCGCTCCTCACTGCGGTCCTGGCTCTACCGGATCGCGACCAACGTGTGCCTGGACGCGCTGAACGCGGGCAACAAGAGAGCGCGGCCGATGGACCTGACCTCCCCGACGCCGGTCGCCCAGGCGCAGCTCGTCAAGCAGCCGGAGATCACCTGGCTGGAGCCGGTCCCGGACGGGCGGGTCCTGCCGTCGGTCGCGGACCCGGCGGAGACCGCCGTGCACCGGGAGACCGTGCGGCTCGCCTTCGTCGCCGCCCTCCAGCACCTGCCGCCCAAGCAGCGGGCCGTGCTGATCCTCCGCGAGGTGCTCGCCTGGAAGGCGAGCGAGGTCGCGGAGCTCCTCGAACTCTCCGTCGCCTCGGTGAACAGCGCCCTCCAGCGGGCCCGCGCGACCCTGGCCGAGCAGGCGCCGGCCACCTCCGACCCGGCGAACCCGCTGGACGAGGAGCAGAAGGCGCTCCTGGAGCGCTATGTCGCCGCCTTCGAGGGCTACGACATGAAGGCGCTGACCGCGCTCCTCCACGAGGACGCGACGATGTCCATGCCGCCGTACGACCTGTGGCTCCAGGGCCACGACGACATCGTGGGCTGGATGCTGGGCGTCGGCGAGGTCTGCTCGGGCTCGAAGCTGGTGCCGACCGTGGCGAACGGCTCCCCGGCGTTCGCGCAGTACCACCCGGACCCGGCGGGCGGCTTCGCGCCGTGGGCGCTGATCGTCCTGGAGCTGCGCGAGGGCAAGGTCGCCGGGATGGACTTCTTCCTGGACACCGAGCGCTGGTTCCCGCTCTTCGACCTGCCGGCGCGGCTGGAGGCGTAATCGGGCCGAGGCCTGGTCGGTCGGACAGGCCCTAGTCGGGCCGGAGGCCCAGGGTCTCGTCGAGGCCGGTCAGCCGGAGCAGGGCCCGTAGCTCGGGTCCTGCTCCGTGGAAGCGGATGCGGTGGCCCCGGCGGCCGGCCGCGAGGCGCAGGCGGGCGAGGGCGTCGACGGCCGAGAGGTCGGCGTGCGTGAGGGCGCCGACCTCGCAGACGACGTCACCGGGCGGGGCGGCGCCGAGCTCGGCGCAGAGCAGGGCCACCTCGCCCCGCGTGGGGCGGGCGGGCAGGGTCACGACGAGCGGCTGACTGGTGTCCACATGCCTTGAGACCGTCCCGGGGCCCGGAACTCATCGGCGTCGCGCCTCCGCGTACCCCTACGCTGTGGATCATGACTCACGAGCCTGTCGAACTGGTGATCTTCGACTGTGACGGTGTTCTGGTGGACAGCGAGCGGATCTACTGCCGCGTGGACCGGGAGGTGTTCGCCTCCCTCGGGGCGGAGTTCACCGAGGCGGAGATGGTCGAGCACTTCGTCGGCTCCTCCCACGAGATGCTCACGGCCATCCTGGAGGAGCGCCGGGGACGGCCGCTGGAGCCCGACTGGAACACGCCCTTCCGGCAGCGGTACGAGGACGCGCTGGACGCCGAGCTGACGGCCGTGGAGGGCGTCACGGACGTCCTGGACGCCCTGCCGCTCCCGTACTGCCTCGCCTCCAACGGCAGCCACACCAGCATCCGCAGGAACCTGGGCCGGGCCGGGCTGCTCGACCGCTTCGAGGGCCGGATGTTCAGCGCCCGCGACGTCGCCCGCGGCAAGCCCGCCCCGGACCTCTTCCTGCACGCGGCGGCCACGATGGGTGTCCCCCCGGAGCGCTGCGCGGTCGTCGAGGACAGCCCGTACGGCGTCCAGGCCGCCCGCGCGGCCGGCATGCGCGCCTTCGGCTACTGCGGCGGCCTGACCAGGGCGGACCGTCTGATGGGCCCGCGGACGGTCGTCTTCGACGACATGCGGGAGCTGCCGAGGCTGCTCGGGGAGCCGGTGTAGCCGTACCGGTGGAGTCGTACGTCCCACCGGCTCCCGTCATGGCGAGCGTCAGGCGATGCGGTCCAGGACGATCGGGTTCGCGGTGAACCCGGTGCCCGGGGCCGCGATGTCCCAGGAGCCGTTCAGGGACTTCAGCGCGTAGTCGAACTTCTCCGGGGTGTCCGTGTGGAGGGTCAGCAGGGGCTGGCCCGCGGTCACCGTGTCGCCCGGCTTCGCGTGGAGCTCGACGCCCGCGCCCGCCTGCACCGGGTCCTCCTTGCGGGCGCGGCCCGCGCCCAGGCGCCAGGCGGCGATGCCGATGTCGTAGGCGTCGAGGCGGGTCAGGACGCCGGTCGACGGGGCGGTGACGACGTGCTGCTCGCGGGCGACCGGGAGGGTGGCGTCCGGGTCGCCGCCCTGGGCCGCGATCATCCGGCGCCAGACGTCCATCGCCGAGCCGTCGGCGAGCGCCTTGGCCGGGTCCGCGTCCTTGATGCCGGCCGCGGCGAGCATCTCGCGGGCGAGGGCGATCGTGAGGTCGACGACGTCCTGCGGGCCGCCGCCGGCCAGGACCTCGACGGACTCGCGGACCTCCAAGGCGTTGCCCGCGGTCAGGCCGAGCGGGGTCGACATGTCGGTGAGGAGCGCGACCGTCTTCACGCCGCTGTCGGTGCCGAGCTGGACCATGGTGGAGGCCAGCTCGCGGGCGTCCTCGATGGTCTTCATGAAGGCGCCGGTGCCGACCTTGACGTCCAGGACGAGCGAGCCGGTGCCCTCGGCGATCTTCTTCGACATGATCGAGGAGGCGATCAGCGGGATGGCCTCGACGGTGCCAGTGACGTCACGGAGGGCGTAGAGCTTCTTGTCCGCCGGGGCCAGGCCGTCGCCGGCCGCGCAGATGACGGCGCCGGTGGTGTCGAGGACGTGCAGCATCTCCTCGTTGGAGAGCAGCGCGCGCCAGCCCGGGATCGACTCCAGCTTGTCGAGCGTGCCGCCGGTGTGGCCGAGGCCGCGGCCGGAGAGCTGCGGGACGGCCGCGCCGCAGGCGGCGACGAGCGGGGCGAGCGGGAGGGTGATCTTGTCGCCGACGCCGCCGGTGGAGTGCTTGTCGGAGGTCGGGCGGGAGAGCGCGTCGAAGTTCATGCGCTCGCCGCTGGCGATCATGGCGGCGGTCCAGCGGGCGATCTCCGCGCGGTTCATGCCGTTCAGCAGGATCGCCATGGCCAGGGCGGACATCTGCTCGTCGGCGACGACGCCGCGGGTGTAGGCGTCGATGACCCAGTCGATCTGCTCCGGGCTCAGCTCGCCCTTGTCCCGCTTCGTGCGGATGACGGAGATGACGTCCATGAGGTGGTGCCTCTTTCTACGCGCATAGAGGGGGAAAGGAAGAGCGGCCCTTCCATCGTGCCGGAAGGGCCGCTCCGAGGGTTACTTCCTCAGGTGGTCCGGGCCGAACGCCTGCGGCAGCATCTCGGCCAGGGTCAGGAACCCGGCGGGCGTCTCCAGGACGAGATCGGGGCCGCCGAACTCGAACAGGAGCTGCCGGCACCGGCCGCACGGGACGAGGGACTCGCCCTGGCCGTCCACGCACACGAAGTGCGTAAGACGGCCGCCGCCGGTCGCCTGGAGCTGGGAGACGAGCCCGCACTCGGCGCACAGGCCCAGTCCGAAGGAGGCGTTCTCCACGTTGCAGCCGGAGACCGTCCGCCCGTCGTCGACGCGGGCCGCCGCGCCGACCGGGTAGCCCGAGTACGGGGCGTACGCGCGGGACATCGCCTCGCGCGCCGTGACCCGCAGGGCCTCCCAGTCCGACGCCGGGAGCGGCGTCGTCACTTGCCCTCGCCCTTGCGGTAGCGCATGCCGTCCGCCTTGGGCATCCGCAGGCGCTGCGCGGAGAGCGAGAGGACCAGCAGGGTCACCACGTACGGGGTCGCGCTGACGAACTCGACCGGGACCGTCTCCGTACCGAGGTACCAGATGAGGACGCCGACGCCGATGACGATGCTGACCGAGGACGTGATCCAGCGCTTCTTGTACGCCTTCCAGGCCGCCAGGACGACGAGGACCGCGAAGAGCAGCAGGAGCAGCGCGTGCACGGACTCGCCACCGCTGCGGAGCTGGAGCGCGTCGGCGAAGCCGAACAGGCCGGCACCCATCGCGAGGCCGCCCGGCCGCCAGTTGCCGAAGATCATCGCCGCGAGGCCGATGTAGCCGCGGCCACCGGTCTGGCCCTCGTTGTAGATGTGCGAGGTGACCAGGGAGAGGAAGGCGCCGCCGAGACCGGCCAGACCGCCCGACACGATGACGGCGATGTACTTGTACTTGTACACGTTGACGCCGAGGGACTCGGCCGCGATCGGGTTCTCGCCGCAGGAGCGCAGCCGCAGACCGAACGAGGTCTTCCAGAGCACGAAGAACGTGCCGATCACCAGCAGCACCGCGAGGATCGTCACCAGCGAGACGTTGGTGACCAGGCCACCGAGGATGCCGGCGATGTCCGAGATCAGGAACCAGTGGTGTTGCTCGATGTCGGCGAGCCAGTCGGACAGGCCGGGCACGGTGATCGAGGTGATGTCCTCGGCCGGCGGGGACTGCTTGGGGCTGCCGCCCTTGGCCGACGCCTCGCCGGAGTTGAACCACAGCTTGGCGAAGTAGGTGGTGACACCGACGGCCAGGATGTTGATCGCGATGCCGGAGATGATGTGGTCGACGCCGAAGGTGACGGTCGCGACCGCGTGCAGCAGGCCGCCGAACATGCCGCCCAGGATGCCGGCGAGGATGCCGATCCAGGGGTCGGTCTGCCAGCCGGCCCAGGCACCGAAGAAGGTGCCGAGGATCATCATGCCTTCGAGGCCGATGTTGACCACGCCCGCGCGCTCGGCCCACAGACCACCGAGACCGGCGAGGCCGATCGGCACGGCGAGCGAGAGCGCGGCGCTGATCTGGCCCGCCGAGGTGAGGTCCTGCGCCCCGGTGATGACCCGCACGGCCGACAGGGCCACGAGCCCGCCCGCGACGATCAGCAGGATCCAGGGCAGGGAGAGGCGGGTACGGCCGCCCTTGCCGCCGGGCGCCGCCTTGGGGGCCGCGGGCGGCGGGGTGGAAGTCGCCGTGGCGCTCACGCCGACACCTCCGTCGTGTCGTTGGAACGGGCCTGGGCCGCGAGCTTCTCGCCGACCTGTCGCTGCTGGCGCTTGAGGCCGTAGCGGCGGACGACCTCGTAGGCGATGACGACGCAGAGGACGATGACGCCCTGCATGACGCCGACGATCTCGCGGTCGTAGTTCTCGAACTCCAGCTGCTGGCCGCCGCGCTCCAGGAACGCCCAGAGGATCGCGGCGAGCGCGATGCCGATCGGGTGGTTCCGGCCGAGCAGGGCGATGGCGATGCCGGTGAAGCCGATACCGACGGGGAAGTCACCGCCGAACTCGTACGAGTCGTTGAGCAGCGTCGGCATACCGATCAGACCGGCCATGCCGCCGGAGATCAGCATGGACGTGACGACCATCCGCTTGACGTTCACACCGCTGGCCGACGCGGCCGTCTCGGACTGGCCGACGGTGCGCAGGTCGAAGCCGAACCGGGTGCGGGAGAGCGTGAACCAGTACCCGATGCCCGCGATGACCGCGACGACGACGAAGCCGTAGATCGGGGTCGGCGTGGTCGGGAACTCGAAGAAGTGCGAGGACTCCGGCAGCGGGGTCGTCGCCACCTTCGTACCGGCCGCGTCCAGGTGGCCGAGACGGCCGGGCTGGAGCAGGTAGCCGATGATCGCGGTCGCGATGAAGTTGAGCATGATCGTCGAGACGACCTCGCTGACACCACGGGTGGTCTTGAGGAGACCCGCGATGCCCGCCCACATCGCGCCGACGATCATCGCGGTGATGATGATCAGCGGGATCTGGATGATGCCCGGCAGGGTCAGCGCGCCGCCCACGGCGGCGGCGAAGAAGGCGGCGAGACGGTACTGGCCGTCGACACCGATGTTGAACAGGTTCATGCGGAAGCCGATGGCCACCGCGATGCCCGCCAGGTAGTACGTCGTCGCCTTGTTGATGATGTAGACCTGGCTGTCGGACTTGACGCCGTAGTCGAACATGATCCCGAAGGCGCTGAACGGCTCCTTGCCGGTCGCCGCGAGCACCAGGGCGGTGATCAGGAAGGCGGCGACGATCGCGAGCAGCGGCGCCGCGATCGCCAGGAGCACCCGCTCCTTGTCGAACTTCTTCATCGGGCCTCGTCCTCCGGGCCGTCGGTGCCCTCAGTGCCCGCAGGGCTCTCAGGGCTCTCATCGTGCTCAAGGTGGCCGGCGGCGGCGCCGGTCATGGCCGAGCCCAGCTCCTCCGGGGTGATCGTCGCCGGGTCGGCGTCCGCCACGAGCCGGCCGCGGTACATCACGCGCAGGGTGTCGGAGAGGCCGATCAGCTCGTCGAGGTCGGCGGAGATCAGCAGGACCGCCAGGCCCTCACGGCGCGCGTCGCGGATCTGGTCCCAGATCTGCGCCTGCGCGCCGACGTCCACGCCCCGGGTGGGGTGCGCGGCGATCAGCAGCTTGGGGTCGTGGCTCATCTCGCGGCCGACGATCAGCTTCTGCTGGTTTCCGCCGGAGAGGGAGGCCGCGGTGACGTCGATGCCGGGGGTACGCACGTCGTACTCGCGGACGATCCGCTCGGTGTCCTTGCGGGCGGCCTTGAGGTCGAGGATGGCGCCCTTGGAGTTCGGCTTCTCGGTGACGTGCCCCAGGATGCGGTTCTCCCAGAGAGGGGCCTCCAGGAGCAGACCGTGCCGGTGGCGGTCCTCAGGGATGCAGCCGATGCCGTCCTCGCGGCGCTTGCGCGTGGGGGCCTCGGAGATGTCCTGGCCGTCCAGGGTCACGACACCGCCGTCGGCGTTGCGCATGCCCATGATCGTGTCGACGAGCTCCGACTGGCCGTTGCCCTCGACGCCGGCGATGCCGAGCACCTCACCCTTGTGGATGGTGAAGCTGATCCCGCCGAGGACCGTGCGGACCACGCCGTCGGGGTCGACCGCGCTCAGCGCCAGGTCCTGGACCGTCAGCATCGGCACGTCCGTGACCGTGGACTCGCGGGTCTCCGGCGAGGGCAGCTCGGCGCCGACCATCAGCTCCGCGAGCTGCTTGGTGGTGGTGTGCTTCGGGTCGGCGGTGCCGACCGTGGTGCCGCGCCGGATGACGGTGATCTCATCGGCGACCGACAGGACCTCGCCCAGCTTGTGCGAGATGAAGATGACGGTCAGGCCCTCGGCCTTGAGCTCGCGCAGGTTGTCGAAGAGCGCGTCGACCTCCTGCGGGACGAGCACGGCGGTCGGCTCGTCGAGGATCAGGGTGCGGGCGCCGCGGTAGAGGACCTTGAGGATCTCGACGCGCTGGCGGTCGGCCACACCGAGGTCCTCGACGAGGACGTCGGGGCGGACGCCGAGACCGTACGCGTCGGAGATCTCCTTGATCTTGGCGCGGGCCTTGTCACCGATGCCGTAGAGCTTCTCGGAGCCGAGGACGACGTTCTCGAGGACGGTGAGGTTGTCCGCGAGCATGAAGTGCTGGTGCACCATGCCGACGCCGCGGACGATGGCGTCGCCGGGGCTGTTGAACGTCACCTGCTCGCCGTCGACCGTGATGGTGCCCTCGTCCGGCTTCTGCATGCCGTAGAGGATCTTCATCAGCGTCGACTTGCCCGCGCCGTTCTCGCCCACGAGGGCGTGGACGGTGCCGCGGCGCACGGTGATGTCGATGTCGTGATTGGCCACGACGCCGGGGAAACGCTTGGTGATGCCGCGGAGTTCTACGGCGTTCGGACTGCTGGTGCTGGAGGCTTTGATGACGCACTCTCCAAGGCAGGGAGCGTGAGGAGGACGAGGCGGGGACGCAGGCGCTGTCGGTGGCGAAAAATACCCTGTACGCCATGACGCTACGCGCGTAGCGTCGGGAAAATCGTTCAACTGCCCGCGGACATACGTGTGAAGGGGGCCCGGAGTGTCGGCCGAAGCCGCTCTCCGGGCCCCCTTTCCGACGTGCGTCAGAGGGTCGTGTTGACCTTGATCTGACCGTCGACGATCTTCTTCTTGGCCTCGTCGATCTGGGCCTGGATGTCCTTGAGGTGGTCACCCGTGGTGGTCAGCGAGACACCGTCCTCGGCGAGCGAGTAGGTGTGCACGCCGGTCGACGGCTTGCCGTCCTTGACGGACTCGACGAGCTCGAAGACGCCGGTGTCGACGTTCTTGACCATCGAGGTCATGATCGAGCCGGCGTACTTGGACAGGGCCGGGTCCTTGGCCTGGTCCGAGTCGACGCCGATCGCCCAGGCGCCGGGCTTCGCGGCGACGGCCTCGATGGCACCGGCACCGGAGCCGCCCGCGGCGGCGTAGATGACGTCGATGCCCTTGTCGAGCATGCCCTTGGCGGCGGCCTTGCCCTTGTCCGGGGCACCGAAGCCGGAGAAGTCCGTACCGGTGGAGAGGTACTGGATCGTGACCGAGGCGTTCGGCTTGGTGTCCTTGACGCCCTGCTGGAAGCCGGCGGCGAACTTCTTGATCAGCGGGGTGTCGACGCCGCCGATGAAGCCGATCTTGCCGTCCTTGGACTTCAGAGCGGCCGCGACACCGGCGAGGTACGAGCCCTGCTCCTCGGTGAAGACGATCGAGTCGACGTTCTTCGCCTCGGAGACCGAGTCGACCAGGCCGAAGGTGGTCTTCGGGAACTTCGCGGCGACCTTGTCGATGGCGTCCTTGTAGGCGAAGCCGACACCGATGACCGGGTTGTAGCCGCCCTCGGCGAGGGAGGAGAGGCGCTGCTCGCGGTCGGCCGGGGTCTCACCGGTCTTGGCGGTGAGCTCCTTGGTCTCGACACCGAGGTCGGCCTTGGCCTTGTCGAGACCGCGCGCGGCGGAGTCGTTGAAGGAGTTGTCGCCACGACCACCGACGTCGTAGGCCATGCCGACCTTGATGGAGCCCGAGTCGGAGCCCGTGTCCTCGGTGGAGGACTCCCCGCAGGCGGTGGCAGTGAGAGCGAGAGCCGCAGTGACAGCACACGCGGCGGTGATCTTGGATACCCGGCGCACGAGGAGGTCCCTTCAAGACTGACCGAAAGCGCCTCTTCCGGCGCTGGTTTCGGGCGATCGTAACGCGCGTAGATGTCAGTTAAAGACCCGTTCATGAGTCGTTACCGGATCGACGCCCGCGGTCGTACCAGACGGTAGCGGCACGGGGACGGTCCGACACCCGACGCGGGCGGCGGGACCGCGAGGTGACGCCCCGGCCACCACCCTACGGGCGGCGGGGCCGCCGGGCGGGCGGCGACACCCCCGGCTCTCCCACTGCCCGGAACCGACCCGGAACCGGGCCGGAATCGACCCGGAATCGGGCCCGAAGCAGCCCGCGGCCGACCCGGAATCGGCCCCGAACCAGCCCGGATTCCACCCTGAACCGCCCGTGCTCGGCCCCTGCTCAGCCCCTGCGGTCGAGCAGGGCCGCGGCCGTGAAGAGTTCGACGGCCGCCTCGATGCAGCGCTCGTCCACGTCGAAGTCGCCCGTGTGCAGGTCACGGACGCGGGTGTCGCCGGGGGTACGGACGCCCAGGCGGGCCATGGCGCCGGGGACGTGCTCCAGATACCAGGAGAAGTCCTCGCCGCCGAGGCTCTGCTCGGTGTCCTCGATCGCATACGGTCCGCGGCGGGCGGTCATCGCGTCGGCGAGGAGCTCGGTGACGACCGGGTCGTTGACGACCGGGGGGACGCCCCGGACGTAGTTGACCGTCGACTTCGCGCGGTGCAGGGTCGCGATCTCGTCGATCGCCGCGTGGACCACGTCGGGCGCGTCGCGCCAGGTCGGCAGGTCGAGGCAGCGGACGGTGCCGGAGAGCTCGGCGTGCTGCGGGATGACGTTGCAGGCGTGGCCCGCCTCGATGCGCCCCCAGGTGACCGAGAGGCCCGACCGGGCGTCGACACGGCGGGCCAGCACGGCGGGGACGTCGGTGGCGACGCGGGCGACGGCGGTGACGAGGTCGGTGGTGAGGTGCGGGCGGGCGGTGTGACCGCCGGGACCGTCAAGGGTGATTTCCAGCCGGTCGCAGGCCGAGGTGATGGGGCCGGACCGGATCCCGATCTTCCCCGCGTCCACCTTCGGGTCGCAGTGGACGGCGATGATGCGGCCGACGCCGTCGAGCACTCCGGCCTCGACCGCGTCGGCGGCGCCGCCGGGCAGCACTTCCTCGGCGGGCTGGAAGAGGAGCCGCACCGCGTGCGGGAGGAGGCCCTGCCGGTCGAGTTCGGCGAGGACGAGCCCGGCGCCGAGGACGGTGGTGGTGTGGACGTCGTGTCCGCAGGCATGGGCCCGGTTGGCCACGGTGGAGCGGTAGTCGACGGTCTTCACGTCGGGGATGGGCAGCGCGTCGATGTCGGCGCGGATCGCGAGCATCGGGCGGCCGCGGTCCGGGGTGCCGATGTCACAGATGAGCCCGGTGCCGCCCGGCAGGACCTTCGGCGCGAGGCCGGCCACCTCCAGGCGGGCCTTGAGCGCGGCGGTCGTACGGAACTCCTGGTTGCCGAGCTCGGGGTGCATGTGCAAGTCCCTGCGGAAGGCGATCAGTTCGGCGCGCAGGGGTGCGGACAGCGTTCCGGGCAGGGTGACGGAGCCTGGCTCACGGGACTTCAACTGGTTCACCTTTTGAAGGGTAGGCCCCCTACGCGGTCAACTGCCCGTTGATCACGAAAAGTTCAGCCCGTTAGGGGAAAGAATCTCGGTTTGGCAGGCATGAAGCCCCTTCCGTGTGGGTACGCTCGGCCGAATTCGACCCGGTTGGTCCGTCAGGCCGTTCCCGTGACCCCTGTGGCCCCGGTGACCCGTGCGGTGAGCCGGTCGACCTCGTGGGCCGCCGTGCCCGCCACTCCGGACAGGAAGCCCTGGGCGCGCGGTGACGCGGTCGCCCGCAGCCACTCGGGCGCGACCTCGATCACGGCGACCTTGACCCCCGTACCGGCGAGGGCCAGCGGCAGGGTGTGGACGACCGTGGACGGGAAGCTGACGACCGTCCGGCCGATCGGGCCGCGGCGGGCGATCAGCTCCAGGGGCAGGTCGGGCCTGACCACCTGGAGGCCGGTGTCGACCGCGATGCGGTGCAGCTTCTCGGCGCTCTCGCGGCGGTGCGCGAAGTAGCGGGTCGCGCCGTGGGCGCGGGCCAGTTCCGCGACCACGCGCGCGTAGTGGTCGGCGTCGACCACGCCCGTCTCGACGAGCGAGGTGCCCACCAGGTCCGCGCCGCCGGTCAGCAGCGGGGGGCCGAAGCGGGCCCGGGTCCAGGCGTAGGTGTTCTCCGTGACCTCGATGCCGGCCGGGGTCTCGACGGGCAGCGACGTGAAGATCTCGACCGTACGGCGGCGGGCCGGGGCGAGGCGCCGCCGGGCCAGCGAGGTCACCGGCGCGAGGACCAGCTCGCGCGGGCCCAGGTTGCCCTTGCGGTGCCAGCGCACCAGGCGCTCGCCGCGGCCGATCTGGGCGGCGAACTCCATGGTCGCGGTGCCGTCGTCGACCACGGTCAGGTGCCGGGGCGAGAAGAGCGACAGGAGCAGCTGTACGTAGCGGGAGAACGGGTCGCCGATGATGACCCGCTCCGCCCGGCGCAGCGGCGGGGCGAGCTGCCGCAGGGTGCGGACGAGCGCGCCCCGGCCGCCGCGGGCCTCCTGCCAGTGGACGGTGAGGCCCTCGTCGCGGGCCAGCTGGGCCATCCGGCGCAGCTGGCCACGCGACATGGGGTCGGTCGGCGAGAGGACGACGACCGTGAGGGCGGGCGCGGTGCGCGCCGCCCCCGGGGTGGGGGCGGACGCTGCCCCCGGGGCGGTGGCGTCCGTGGTGCGGGACGCCGGGGCTGACGTGCTGACGGGCTCGTCCGGAGCGGAGGCTCCGGGTGCGGGCGCCGCGCCGGGCGCCCGGTCGGGCGCCTGCGTGTGCGCCCATTCCAGGACATTGAGGAGCTGGACCGGGCTCTCGACGAACGCCAGCTGCCCGGTCATGCGGCGACGAGCCCCTGGACCCGGCGGAGCTTCTTCATCGGGCCGAGCTCCGACTCGTAGACCTTCTTGACGCCGTCACCGAGGGCGGTCTCGATGGTGCGGATGTCGCGGACGAGGCGCTGGAGGCCCTGCGGCTCGACGGAGGCGGCCTGGTCGGAGCCCCACATGGCGCGGTCGAGGGTGATGTGGCGCTCGACGAAGGTGGCACCGAGGGCGACGGCGGCGAGGGTGGTCTGCAGGCCGGTCTCGTGGCCGGAATAGCCGATCGGGACGTTCGGGTACTCGTCCTTCAGCGTGTTGATCACACGGAGGTTGAGCTCCTCGGCCTTGGCCGGGTAGGTCGAGGTGGCGTGGCAGAGCAGGATGTTGTCCGAGCCGAGGACCTCGACCGCGTGGCGGATCTGCTTCGGGGTGGACATGCCCGTGGAGAGGATGACCGTACGGCCGGTGGCGCGCAGGGCGCGGAGCAGCTCGTCGTCGGTGAGGGACGCGGAGGCGACCTTGTGGGCGGGGACGTCGAACTTCTCCAGGAAGGCGACGGCCTCGGTGTCCCACGGGGAGGCGAACCAGTCGATGCCGCGCTTCTTGCAGTGCTCGTCGATGGCGCGGTACTCGTCCTCGCCGAACTCCACGCGGTGACGGTAGTCGATGTACGTCATCCGGCCCCAGGGGGTGTCGCGCTCGATGTCCCACTGGTCTCGCGGGGTGCAGATCTCCGGGGTGCGCTTCTGGAACTTGACGGCGTCACAGCCGGCCTCGGCGGCGACGTCGACGAGCGCGAGGGCGTTCTCGAGCTCGCCGTTGTGGTTGATGCCGATCTCGCCCGTGATGTAGACGGGCTGACCCGGGCCGGCGGTCTTCTCGCCGAAGGTGCGCAGACGAGTGCTCATGGTGCTGTTCCTTACGAGTTGGGAATGCGGGGGGGCGGGGGTGTCGAGCTCGGGTCCGAGGAGCCAGGCCGCGATCTCGCGGATCGCTCCGAAGCCACCGGGGGTGGCGGTGACCGCACGGGCCGCGGCCCGCACGGAGTCGTGGGCGCTGCTCACCGCGACGGGCCAGCCGACGAGGTGGAAGCAGGGCAGGTCGTTGACGTCGTTGCCGGCGTAGAGCACGCGCTGCGGGTCGATGCCCTCGGCGTCGCACCACTCCTTGAGGGCCCGGTCCTTGCGGTCGATGCCGTGCAGGACGGGGATCTTGAGCTTGCGGGCGCGGGCGGCGACGACGGCGTTCTGTTCGGTGGAGAGGATGAGGACGGGCAGGCCGGCGCGGCGCAGGGCCGCGATGCCGAGGCCGTCGCCGCGGTGCGCGGAGACGAACTCGCGTCCCTCGGCGTCGAGGTGGACCCGGTCGTCGGTCTGCGTGCCGTCGAAGTCGAGGACGACCGCGTCGACGTCGCCGAAGCCGGGGGTGGCGGGCTCGTCGAGGAGCGGCGCGAGGGCCTTGGCGCGGGCGAGGTCGTGCGGGTCGTCGATCTCCAGGACCCGGGCGGGGTCGGTGACGACGAGCGCGGTGCGGCCGAAGAAGCGGTGTCCGTGGGTACGGAAGCCGGCCGCGTCCATCGCGTAGACGGCCCCGGTCTCCAGGTACTCGGGCTCCCGGTCCTGGCGGCGGGGGCGGTGCGCCTTGTCGTGGTTGACGCCGGTGGCGCCGTCCTCGGCGTCGGGGCCGGAGGCCGCGCGCCAGAGGAAGCCGTGGGACGGGGCCGCCGTGAAGGCCGTGTCGGCGGCGCCGGAGGTGACGCGCTCGACGGTCTCGGCGACCTCGGCGGAGGTGAGGAAGGGGCTGGTGCACTGGACGAGGAGGACGACGTCGGCCGGGCGGCCGTGGGTGGCCTCGAAGGCGTCCATCGCGTGCAGGACGGCGGCCTCGCTGGTCGCGGTGTCGCCCGCGATCTCGGCGGGGCGGTGCACGGCCTCGGCCCCGGCGGTGCGGGCCGCCGCCGCGATGGCGGAGTCGTCGGTGGAGACCACGACGTGGGTGACCGGGCGGGCGCCGAGGCAGGCGCGGACGGCGCGGGCCACGAGCGGGACGCCGGCCACCGGGGCGAGGTTCTTGGCGGGAACGCCCTTCGAGCCTCCCCTGGCGGGGATCACGGCGAGCACGGTGGCGGTGTGCTTCGGGTGCGTCGTCATCAGAGTTCTCCCAGCCGGCGGATGACGGGGGCCACGCGCTGCACGCCGTGCCGGTACGCGCCTCGCGCCGCGTCCCGGACGATCCGGCGCAGGCCGCTCTCGCGGGGTTCCTGCGCGGTGACGTCCAGCCGGTGGCGGGCGAGGATCCCGGGCAGGTAGCCGGGGGCCGTCTCCGCTGTGTAGTAGGGGGTGATCGGGGGCAGCGCGGGAAGCGCCAGGAGCTCGGTGACCCGGTCGCGGGCCGCGTCGTACGAGCCGTCGGACGCCACGCCCTGCCGGGCGAGCCAGGTCTCGTCCGGTATCGGGACGAGACCCTTGTCGAGCGCCTCGAAGGAGGCGAGCAGGCCGGAGCCGACGAAGTGGTGGTTGCCGAGCGCCTCGCGGACCCCGACGTCGGTGAGGATCGCGGTGGGGATCCGGCGGTGGAGCGCTTCGAGCGCGGCCGTGGAGGAGACGGTGACCAGGAGGTCGGTCCGGTCGAGGACCTCGCCCATGTGTCCGTACACGAGACGGAAGTTGGCGGGCGGGTCGAGGTCGCGGACCAGCTTCTGGAAGGGGAACTCCTCCAGGTGCGTGGTGTGTTCGCCCGGCTTGGAGCGGAGCTTGAGGAGCACCTCGCGGCCCGGGTGGAGGCGGGCGTGGTCGATCAGCCGCCGCAGGACGTACGTCCGCTCGGCCCGGGTGGCGGGCACGGACGGCTGGGCGGCGAAGACGAGGGTGTCGCGGCCGGCCTCGGGGGTGTGCGGGGCGCCGCCGAGGAAGGGCAGCGCGGCCTCGACGACCGATTCGGAGCCGGCGCCCACACCCTCGTACACGGCGCGGAAACGCTCGGCGTCGTGCCGGGAGTTGGCGAGGACGACGTCGGCGCCGTGGCGCAGGAGGAGCCCGTCGGTGAGCTTCTCGTAGACCACGCCGACATAGCCGGTGACGATCACCGGGCGCCGCTCCAGGGCCAGGTCGGCAAGGCCTTGGAGGACGGCCCGGACGGTGCCGCCGACCAGGGCGAGGACGAGGACGTCGTATCCCTCGCCGCGCTCCTCCGCGTCCCGTACGGCACGGAGGAAGTCCGCGCCCGTCACCTCGCGCGGGGTGGTCGTGGACACCCCGGTCTCGGCGAGCTGGCGCGGGGTGGGTGTGGCCCGTCCGCGCAGGACGAATCCGGTGGGTTCGGCTGTCGCCGTGGTGATGCGGCGCGCCGTGAGGGCGCCCCATTTCCACCGGGTGTCGGAGTCGGCGAGTACGGCTACTCGTACTGCCTCGTTGGTACTTGCTGGCACGTCGAGGACGCTAGAAGGGCATTTCGCTTTCCGGCCCAACTGAGACACAACAACGGGTGAACAGCGCCTCTCCGACGTGTTAAACAGGTCGGATTCCGGCCGGAATCGGTGCGGAGTGGGGCCGGATTTCCCTGCGGGTAAAGGCGGTTAATCGGCCCGCCGCTTGGTGTTCACCGAATATCCCCCCATCGGTCGGGGGGAGTGCCGGGTCGGCGCCTAGCGTCGGCCACGTGGTCAAGCTCTCCGTGGTCGTGCCGTTCTACAACGTGCAGACATATGCCCCCGACACCCTCACCAGCCTGCGTGCCAACGCCCGCGAGGACGTCGAGTTCCTCCTTGTCGACGACTGCTCGTCCGACGGGACTCCCGAGCTCCTCGAACGGGCCGTACGCGACGTCCCGGGTGCCGTCCTGCTCAGGCACGAACGCAACGAAGGACTCGCCACCGCCCGCAACACGGGCCTCGACGCGGCCCGCGGCGAGTACGTGACCTTCCTCGACGGGGACGACTGGCTCTCCGCCGGCTACTACGGGCGGCTCGTCGCCGCCATGGACGAGCTGGGCTGCGACTTCCTGCGCACCGGCCACGTCTCCGTCTCCGGCCGCAGCCGCAAGGTCCGAGGGGTCCCGGTCCCCCGCCTCGGCGAGGTCCTCGACCCGCGCGACGCGATACTGCCCGCCCACCGGACGACCTCCGTCGACTACCCGTACGCGTGGGCCGGGATCTACCACCGGCGGCTCCTGGAGCGCGGGCTCCTCCACTTCCCGCACGGCCTGCGGACGGCCGAGGACCGGCCCTGGATCTGGAAGCTGCACCGCGAGGCGGAATCGTTCGCGGCGATCGGGGAGCTCGGCGTCTTCTACCGGCGCGGAGTGGCGACCTCGCTCACGCAGATCGGCGATGTCCGGCAATTGGATTTCATCCGCGCATTCGACCAGGTGATCGAGGAAACGGCGAAGGACCGGGACGCGGACCTTCTTCTCCCGAAAGCCGTGCGCACTTATTGCGCGCTGATTTCCCATCACATCGGCGGGATCGGACGATTCGAACCCGAGGTGGCCCGCCAGTTGAAGGCGATGAGCGCGGGAGCACTGCGCCGGATGCCGCAGGGGGTCCTCGACGAGGCCCTGACGTCGATGGGCGGGGACCGCGCGACGCTGCTGCGCAAGCTGCGGAGGCAGCGCCCGGCACCGCCACCGGCGGCACCGGATCCGACACCCGTGTCGGTGTCGGTGTCCACGGCGGAGACGGTGGCGGAGCCGGTCTCCACCACCGCTGCGACCCGTTCCCCGGAGGTGGCGGCATGAGCGCCCGACGGACCACACAGATCTTCTGCGCCTCCACCCTCTACGGGGCGGCGACCCTGGCCGCCGCGCTGGACAGCGGCTGCTTCGGCCGCGCCGACCGCCGGATCCTGCTCGTCACCAACAACGCCGCCGTGCCCGAGACGACCCCGGCCGTCGACGAGGCCGACGGCTTCGAGCGGCTGCGCGGCCGCTTCGACTCCGTCCTGTCCTGGAACGAGACGATCTCCCCGCTCCACCCCGCCGGCTGGATGCCCCGGGGACAGGACATGCCGATGCTCCAGCGCCATCTGCGGCGGATCTGGGAGCTCGGCGACGACCGGGTCGAGCTCGCCCTGGAATCCCTCCAGGTGACGCCCGCGCTGGCCATCGCGCACCTGCTGCCGGAAGCGCCGATCACGGTGTACGCCGACGGTCTCATGAGCTACGGCCCGACCCGTAACAAGATCGACCCGCTGATCGGCGGACGGGTCCGCAGGCTGCTCCACCTGGACCTCGTCCCCGGGCTCGAACCGCTGCTGCTCGCCGAGTTCGGAGCGGTGCCGGAGGCCGTACCGGTGGAGGCCTTCACGAGGGTCGTCGAGGAACTCTCCGGCCCGGGCGCCGGCGCCGGCGGCGAGGGCCCCGCGCTCCTCCTCGGCCAGTACCTGGCCGCCCTGAATCTGGTCACCGCCGCCGAGGAGGAGGAGCTGCACCTGCGGATGGTCCGCGGCGCCATCGCCCGCGGCCACCGGAAGCTCGTCTTCAAGCCGCACCCGACCGCCCCCGACGCCTGGTCACGGGCGCTCGTGGACGAGGCCGCGCGGCTCGGTGCCGAACTGACCGTCGAGGACCGGACCGTGCTCGCCGAGGTGCTCTACCGCGAGCTGCGGCCCGCCCTCGTCGTCGGCTGCTTCTCCACGGCGCTGCTCACGGCGCAGTCCTTCTACGGGCTGCCGGTCGCCCGGGTCGGTACGGGCGCGCTCCTGGAGCGGCTCACCCCCTTCCAGAACAGCAACCGGATCCCGCTCACCGTGGTGGACGCGGTCGTCCCGCCCCTGGAGGAGGGCGGCGCGGACGAGCCGGCCGGGCCGGTCGCGGACGTGGCGGAGCTGAACGACCTGGTCGCCGCCGTCGGCTTCGCGATGCAGCCGAAGATAAGGGCCGACCTGCGGGAGGCCGCGGCACGGCACCTGTCGGGCCCGCACGCCGAGCGCACCCGGCACCACTTCACCCGCCGGCGCCTCACCGTCCTGAACCTGCCGGGCGGGCTCCCCCTGCCCCGGCATCCGCAGGTCCGCCGCCTGGCGCGCCGCGCGCTGCGGCTCCGCAAGGAGCTGCGCAAGCGCGGCGCCGCCCGGAAGTAGGCGGCCGAAAAGAGGAGGGGCCCGGGAACCCGTGCGGGGGTCCCGGGCCCCTCCTCCTTTGCCTCAGGCACGGACGATCAGGCGTGGACGATCAGGCGCGGACGATCGACTCCTGGAGCTCCGTCACCCACTGCGACCGGTCCTCCGGGCACTCCAGGTACAGCTCGCGCGCGTAGTGCTGCGTCGCGTAGCCGTTGGTCTCCACCCAGCGGGCCAGGGTCTGCGCGGTCGGCAGGATGTCGTCCATCGAACCCCGGTGGACGATGGTCGCGGCCTCCTCGATGCCGGGCAGGACGTGCACCAGGACGCCCTCCACGACGGTCCCCTCGGGGACGGTCATGCCGGCGTGCACGAGGACGGAACCGTCCCCCTTGCCCGCGTCCTCGTAGTACGCGATCCCCGGACCGAAGTCGGTGAGACCCGCGGCCTCCAGGCGGCCGCACAGCTCGTCGTACAGCGGGCCGATGGCGGGGCCGATGTCGTGCGGGCCGAAGCTCGCGGCGACCGTGCTCAGTTCGGCGATCCGCACGGCGGGGATCTTCTTGACGACGACGTCCTGAGTGGACATGCGTCCCTCCGTCTCGATGGCTCGGAGCCGCGCACCGACCTGGGTGAGCCGGGCCCGCGCCGCCTCCAGGGCCGCTTCCAGCTCGGCCTGGCGCAGACGCAGCATGCCCCGCAGCTCGTCCGCGTCGATCTGCTCGTCGAGGATCGCCCCCACCTGTTCGAGGGTGAAGCCGAGGTCCTTGAGCGCGATGACGCGGTTGAGCCGGGCGAGCTGCTCCGCGGTGTAGAAGCGGTAGCCCGTGTGCGGGTCGACCCGGGCCGGGCGCAGCAGTCCGATGGCGTCGTAGTGGCGCAGCATCCGGACCGACACCCGCCCGTGCCGGGCGAAGTCTCCGATGATGAACATGACGACCCCTACGGAACGGCCTCACACGGTGTCAGGGTCAAGCGGCGCTGCTGAGCGAGAGCTTCGCGGCGAAACCGAGGAAGAGCGCGCCCGCCGCCGAGGTCGCCCCCGCGGACAGCCGGCGACGGCTCCGGAACGCGGCGGCGAGCCGCGTCCCGCCGAAGATCAGGGTCGTCAGGTAGAGGAAGCTGCCGAGCTGGAGCAGCGTGCCGAGGACCAGGAAGGAGAGCGCCGGGTAGGCGTACGCCGGGTCCACGAACTGCACGAAGAACGAGATCAGGAAGAGGATCGCCTTCGGGTTGAACAGGCTGATGAGCAGCGCGCGGCGGTAGGGACGCTCGGCCGGCCCGGCCGCGGCCTGCTCGGCCTCCTCGCCCTCCGCCCCGCCCCGGTCGCGCCACATCGACCAGGCGGCCCGCAGCATCCCGTACGCCATCCAGGCCAGGTAGCCCGCGCCCGCGTACTTCACGACGGTGAAGAGGAGCGGGGTGGTCTGGAGGAGGGAGGCCGCGCCGAGCGCGGCCAGCGTCATCAGGACCGCGTCCCCGGTGAAGACCCCGGCGGCGGCCTTGTACGCGGTCCGCGTGCCCTTGCGGGCGGCGACGGACAGCACGTACAGGGAGTTCGGCCCCGGCAGCAGGATGATGAGGACGAGCCCCACGAGATAGGTCGGCAGATCGGTGACACCCAACATGAAGCGGAGTGTCGCACACGAGTACGACACTCCGCTGTGACCTGCGTGACCTGCGTCTACGCGGCCTGAAGGGCTAGAACGCGTCGGTCGGGACGTAGGTGCCCCAGACCTCGCGCAGGGCGTTGCAGACCTCGCCGACGGTGGCGCGGGCCTTGAGCGCGTCCTTCATCGGGTAGAGGACGTTGTCCGTGCCCTCCGCCGCCTTCTTCAGCTCGACGAGCGCCGCGTCGACGGCGGCCTGGTCGCGGTCGGCGCGGAGCCTGGCGAGGCGTTCGGCCTGCTGGGCCTCGATCGCCGGGTCGACGCGGAGGGGCTCGTAGGGCTCCTCGACGTCGATCGTGTAGCGGTTGACGCCGACGACGACCCGCTCGCCGCTGTCGGTCTCCTGCGCGATCCGGTAGGCCGAGCGCTCGATCTCGTTCTTCTGGAAGCCGCGCTCGATGGCGGCGACGGCGCCGCCCATGTCCTCGACCTTGGCCATCAGCTCAAGGGCCGCGGCCTCGACGTCGTCCGTCATCTTCTCGACCACGTACGAGCCGGCGAACGGGTCCACCGTCGCCGTCACGTCCGTCTCGTAGGCGAGGACCTGCTGCGTACGCAGNGACGTCGTCCGTCATCTTCTCGACCACGTACGAGCCGGCGAACGGGTCCACCGTCGCCGTCACGTCCGTCTCGTAGGCGAGGACCTGCTGCGTACGCAGCGCGAGGCGGGCCGACTTGTCGGTCGGGAGGGCGATGGCCTCGTCGAAGGAGTTCGTGTGGAGCGACTGCGTACCGCCGAGCACGGCCGCCAGGCCCTGGACGGCGACGCGGACCAGGTTGACCTCGGGCTGCTGGGCGGTCAGCTGGACGCCGGCGGTCTGGGTGTGGAAGCGGAGCATCAGCGACTTGGGGTTCTTCGCGCCGAACTCCTCCTTCATCACCCGCGCCCAGATCCGGCGGGCCGCACGGAACTTCGCGACCTCTTCCAGGATCGTCGTCCGCGCGACGAAGAAGAACGACAGACGCGGAGCGAAGTCGTCGACGTCC
>NZ_LMEI01000001.1:0-874319 GCF_001426585.1 Streptomyces sp. Root431 | reverse complement strand
CAGGGTGATGGGTGGCTGGTCGTTGTTTGAGAACTACACAGTGGACGCGAGCATCTGTGGCCAAGTTTTTAAGGGCGCACGGTGGATGCCTTGGCACCAGGAACCGATGAAGGACGTGGGAGGCCACGATAGTCCCCGGGGAGCCGTCAACCAGGCTTTGATCCGGGGGTTTCCGAATGGGGAAACCCGGCAGTCGTCATGGGCTGTCACCCATGCCTGAACACATAGGGCATGTGGAGGGAACGAGGGGAAGTGAAACATCTCAGTACCCTCAGGAAGAGAAAACAACCGTGATTCCGGGAGTAGTGGCGAGCGAAACCGGATGAGGCCAAACCGTATGCGTGTGATACCCGGCAGGGGTTGCGCATRCGGGGTTGTGGGATCTCTCTTTTACAGTCTGCCGGCTGTGAGACGAGTCAGAAACCGTATGGATAGGCGAAGGACATGCGAAAGGTCCGGCGTAGAGGGTAAGACCCCCGTAGCTGAAATTCATGCGGCTCGTTTGAGAGACACCCAAGTAGCACGGGGCCCGAGAAATCCCGTGTGAATCTGGCGGGACCACCCGCTAAGCCTAAATATTCCCTGGTGACCGATAGCGGATAGTACCGTGAGGGAATGGTGAAAAGTACCGCGGGAGCGGAGTGAAATAGTACCTGAAACCGTGTGCCTACAAGCCGTGGGAGCGTCGCTCATTGGGTTTACCCAATGGGTCGTGACTGCGTGCCTTTTGAAGAATGAGCCTGCGAGTTTGCGGTGTGTTGCGAGGTTAACCCGTGTGGGGAAGCCGTAGCGAAAGCGAGTCCGAATAGGGCGATTTAGTAGCGCGCTCAAGACCCGAAGCGGAGTGATCTAGCCATGGGCAGGTTGAAGCGGAGGTAAGACTTCGTGGAGGACCGAACCCACCAGGGTTGAAAACCTGGGGGATGACCTGTGGTTAGGGGTGAAAGGCCAATCAAACTCCGTGATAGCTGGTTCTCCCCGAAATGCATTTAGGTGCAGCGTCGTGTGTTTCTTGCCGGAGGTAGAGCACTGGATAGGCGATGGGCCCTACCGGGTTACTGACCTTAGCCAAACTCCGAATGCCGGTAAGTGAGAGCACGGCAGTGAGACTGTGGGGGATAAGCTCCATGGTCGAGAGGGAAACAGCCCAGAGCATCGACTAAGGCCCCTAAGCGTACGCTAAGTGGGAAAGGATGTGGAGTCGCAGAGACAACCAGGAGGTTGGCTTAGAAGCAGCCACCCTTGAAAGAGTGCGTAATAGCTCACTGGTCAAGTGATTCCGCGCCGACAATGTAGCGGGGCTCAAGCGTACCGCCGAAGTCGTGTCATTGCAGCAATAGGGCCAACGCCCGCTGTGATGGGTAGGGGAGCGTCGTGTGCCGGGTGAAGCAGCAGCGGAAGCTAGTTGTGGACGGTTCACGAGTGAGAATGCAGGCATGAGTAGCGATACACACGTGAGAAACGTGTGCGCCGATTGACTAAGGGTTCCTGGGTCAAGCTGATCTGCCCAGGGTAAGTCGGGACCTAAGGCGAGGCCGACAGGCGTAGTCGATGGACAACCGGTTGATATTCCGGTACCCGCTTTGAAACGCCCAATATCGAGCCCATTAATGCTAAGGCCGTGAAGCCGTTCCGGACCCTTCGGGGAAAGGAAAGTGGTGGAGCCGTCGACCCAAGGTGGTAGTAGGTAAGCGATGGGGTGACGCAGGAAGGTAGTCCAGCCCGGGCGGTGGTAGTCCCGGGGTAAGGGTGTAGGGCGTGTGATAGGCAAATCCGTCACACATTAAGCCTGAGACCTGATGCCGAGCCGATTGTGGTGAAGTGGATGATCCTATGCTGTCGAGAAAAGCCTCTAGCGAGTTTCATGGCGGCCCGTACCCTAAACCGACTCAGGTAGTCAGGTAGAGAATACCGAGGCGTTCGGGTGAACTATGGTTAAGGAACTCGGCAAAATGCCCCCGTAACTTCGGGAGAAGGGGGGCCATCACTGGTGATGAGTCTTGCACTCTGAGCTGGGGGTGGCCGCAGAGACCAGCGAGAAGCGACTGTTTACTAAAAACACAGGTCCGTGCGAAGCCGTAAGGCGATGTATACGGACTGACGCCTGCCCGGTGCTGGAACGTTAAGGGGACCGGTTAGTCACATTTCGGTGTGGCGAAGCTGAGAACTTAAGCGCCAGTAAACGGCGGTGGTAACTATAACCATCCTAAGGTAGCGAAATTCCTTGTCGGGTAAGTTCCGACCTGCACGAATGGCGTAACGACTTCTCGACTGTCTCAACCATAGGCCCGGTGAAATTGCACTACGAGTAAAGATGCTCGTTTCGCGCAGCAGGACGAAAAGACCCCGGGACCTTTACTACAGTTTGATATTGGTGTTCGGTTCGGCTTGTGTAGGATAGGTGGGAGACTTTGAAGCCGTGACGCCAGTCATGGTGGAGTCGCCGTTGAAATACCACTCTGGTCGTGCTGGATGTCTAACCTCGGTCCGTGATCCGGATCAGGGACAGTGTCTGATGGGTAGTTTAACTGGGGCGGTTGCCTCCCAAAGGGTAACGGAGGCGCCCAAAGGTTCCCTCAGCCTGGTTGGCAATCAGGTGTTGAGTGTAAGTGCACAAGGGAGCTTGACTGTGAGACCGACGGGTCGAGCAGGGACGAAAGTCGGGACTAGTGATCCGGCGGTGGCTTGTGGAAGCGCCGTCGCTCAACGGATAAAAGGTACCCCGGGGATAACAGGCTGATCTTCCCCAAGAGTCCATATCGACGGGATGGTTTGGCACCTCGATGTCGGCTCGTCGCATCCTGGGGCTGGAGTCGGTCCCAAGGGTTGGGCTGTTCGCCCATTAAAGCGGTACGCGAGCTGGGTTTAGAACGTCGTGAGACAGTTCGGTCTCTATCCGCTGTGCGCGTAGGAATATTGAGAAGGGCTGTCCCTAGTACGAGAGGACCGGGACGGACGAACCTCTGGTGTGCCAGTTGTCCTGCCAAGGGCATGGCTGGTTGGCTACGTTCGGGAGGGATAACCGCTGAAAGCATCTAAGCGGGAAGCCTGCTTCAAGATGAGTATTCCCACCTCCTTGAGAGGGTAAGGCTCCCAGTAGACCACTGGGTTGATAGGCCGGATGTGGAAGCCCAGTAATGGGTGGAGCTGACCGGTACTAATAGGCCGAGGGCTTGTCCTCAGTTGCTCGCGTCCACTGTGTTAGTTCTGAAGTAACGAACACGCCCCCCTTTGGGTGGTGCGGCGGTTCATATCTTCATAGAGTTTCGGTGGTCATAGCGTTAGGGAAACGCCCGGTTACATTCCGAACCCGGAAGCTAAGCCTTTCAGCGCCGATGGTACTGCAGGGGGGACCCTGTGGGAGAGTAGGACGCCGCCGAACAATCATTGTGGGAAAGCCCCGCACCTTATGGTGCGGGGCTTTTCTGCGTTCCGGCCGGTATTCCTTTCGGTGGTGGGCCGGGGGAGGGATACGCGGGTCAGAGGCGGCCGGCTGCTTTCAGGGCGAGGTAGGCGTCGGCCAGGGCGGGGGCCAGGGTGTCGGGGGAAGCGTCGACGACCGTGACGCCGTGGCGGCGGAGCTGGTCCGCGGTACGGGCGCGCTGGGATTGCGTCTGGGTGGCTGCGGCGGCTTCGTAGACGCCTTCGATCGAGCCGCGGGTGCCTGCCATGGCGGCGATCTGCGGGTCGGCGACAGAGGCCAGCAGGACCGTGTGGCGCTGCGTGAGCTGCGGCAGGACGGGGAGGAGGCCCTCTTCGATCGGGGCCGCGTCGAGTGCCGTCAGGAGGACGATCAGTGAGCGGCGGGGGGCGCGGGACAGGGCTGTGGCGGCGAGGCCGCGGGCGTCCGTCTCCACCAGCTCCGGTTCGAGCGGGGCAAGGGCGTTGACGACGGCCGGCAGGACGTCGCTCGCGGGGCGGCCCTGGACCTGGGCGCGGAGGCGGCGGTCGTAGGCCACGAGGTCCACGCGGTCGCCGGCGCGCGAGGCGAGCGCGGTGAGGAGGAGTGCGGCGTCCATGGCGGCGTCCAGCCGGGGGACGTCGCCGACGCGGCCGGCCGAGGTCCGGCCGGTGTCGAGGACGATGAGGATGTGGCGGTCGCGCTCCGGGCGCCAGGTGCGTACGGCGACCGCGGTCTGGCGGGCGGTGGCACGCCAGTCGATCGAGCGGGTGTCGTCGCCGGGGACGTACTCGCGGAGGCTGTCGAACTCGGTGCCCTCGCCGCGGGTCAGCACGCTGGTGCGGCCGTCCAGTTCGCGGAGGCGGGCCAGGCGGGACGGCAGGTGCTTGCGGCTGGTGAAGGGCGGCAGGACGCGGACCGTCCAGGGGACCTCGTGGTTGCCCTGTCGGGCGGCGAGGCCGAGGGGACCGTAGGAGCGGACGGTGATCCGCTCGGCTTGGCGGTCGCCCCGACGGGTGGGGCGCAGGCTGGTGACGAGGCGGCGGCGTTCGCCGGCGGGGACCGTGAGCGCCTGGCGGGACGCGCTCTGTCCGGTGTCGGGAAGCCAGCTGCTCGGCGGCCAGGCGTCGCGGAGCTGGGCGCGGAGGCGGCGGCCGGACGGGTTGGTGACCGTGAGCTGGACCTTTGCCGCGTCACCGAGTCGAACGGATGTGTCACCACTTCGGGTGAATTGGAGCGTTCGTACTGGCGCGGCCATCGCGTAGTCGCACAGAATTGCTAGTGAGAGGGGCGCGTTCACCGCGAGCATCCCCGTCCAGCTGGGGGCGAGGATGCCGACGGGGAGCGATCCGAGGGCGGCGATCAGAGCTGTTCGTCCGGTGAGGGCCATGGGGCGCTCTTCTCAGCGGGGGACGGGGACGTGGGCGAGGATCGAGTTGATGACGGAGTCACCGGTGACTCCCTCCATCTCGGCCTCGGGCCGCAGGTGGATGCGATGACGCAGGGTGGGGAGTGCGAGGGCCTTCACGTCGTCCGGGGTGACGTAGTCCCGGCCGGTGAGCCAGGCCCAGGCGCGGGCGGTGGAGAGCAGGGCGGTGGCGCCTCGGGGGGAGACCCCGAGCGTGAGCGAGGGGGATTCACGCGTGGCACGACAGATATCGACGACATAGCCGGCGATCTCGGGGGAGACCGCGACCTTGGCGACGGCGGACCGGGCGGCTTCGAGTTCGGCGGGACCCGCGACCGGGCGGACGCCGGCGGCCTTCAGGTCACGGGGGTCGAAGCCCTCGGCGTGACGGGTGAGGACCTGGATCTCGTCGGTGCGTGAGGGCAGAGGAACCGTCAGCTTCAGCAGGAAGCGGTCCAGTTGGGCCTCGGGGAGGGGGTAGGTCCCCTCGTATTCGACGGGGTTCTGGGTCGCGGCGACCAGGAAGGGCTCGGGGAGGGCGCGCGGGGTGCCGTCGACGGTGACCTGACGCTCCTCCATGGCCTCCAGGAGCGAGGACTGGGTCTTCGGGGGCGTGCGGTTGATCTCGTCGGCGAGCAGCAGGTTGGTGAAGACCGGGCCAGGCTGGAAGGAGAACTCTGCGGTCCGGGTGTCGTAGACGAGAGAGCCGGTGACGTCGCTCGGCATGAGGTCGGGGGTGAACTGGACGCGCTTGGTGTCGAGTTCGAGAGCGGCGGCGAGCGAGCGGACCAGCAGGGTCTTGGCGACTCCGGGGACGCCTTCGAGGAGGACGTGTCCCCGGCAGAGCAGGGCGACGACGAGTCCGGTGACGGCGGGGTCCTGGCCGACCACCGCCTTCGCGATCTCGGTGCGCAGGGCCTCCAGGGAGGCGCGGGCGCTGTCCGAGTCCGTAGCGGTCTCGGGGGTCGGGGCGCTCATGAGGTGCGTACCTCTCTTTCGAGGGCGTCGAGTTGGTCCGCCAGGCGGATGAGGGTGGCGTTGTCGGCGGGGGTCGGGCCGAAGAGGAGGGTCCTGGGGTCCGCGGTGGTCTCGGGGAGACGGGCGGAGAGCGCGGGGAGGAGGCGGTCGGGGGAGTGGGCGTCCTGGAGGGGGACGCCGAGGAGGGGGGCGATGCGGGTGCGGGTCGCCGTGCGGAGGACGGTGGCGGCGCGGTCGCGGGCGTTCGCCTTGCGGTAGAGGCGGGCGCGGCCCTCGGTGGTCTCGGAGGCGCGGATGGCGACGGGGAGACGTTCGGTCACGAGGGGGCCGAGGCGGCGGCCGCGCCAGATCGCGGCGAGCAGGGCGGCGACGGCGAGTTGGAGCGTGCCCCACAGCCAGCCGGAGGGGATGAGCGCGAGGAAGTTGTCCGTGGTGTCGCCGGTGGGTGCGTCGGCGGTGGCCGAGGTGTCGGCGAGGGAGGGGAGGTACCAGACGAGATGGGGCCGGGAGCCGAGGAGTTGGAGGGCGAGCGAGGCGTTGCCCTGCTGGTCGAGACGGTTGTTGTAGAGGATGTCGGGCGAGCCGAGGAGGACGGTGTCGGCGGTGCCGGTGCCGGGGAGGCGGACCAGGGTCGGACGGCCGTCGGCGGGGTAGCAGGCGTCGGCCTCGGTGCCGGGGGTGATGGCGTAGCGCTCGCCGCCGAGCTCGACGCTGCCGGCGCGGGTGGCGGCGGGCAGGGAGCAGGCGGGGGCGCGGTTCGACACCGGGGTGTCGGTGGCGGCGGTGACGTCCGGGGCCAGGGTGGAGAGGGAAGCGGGGCCCGCGCCGAGGAGGACGGTGCGAGCGCCGGAGTCCGTCATCGTCTCGCGCAAGGCGGCTTGTTGAGCCTCCGTCAGCAGGTCGGGCGTGGTGACCAGGAGGGTGGCTCGGGCGTCCGTGGCGGCTCGGGCTTCGGCGAGCGTGGTGACGGTGGTGATCGTGACGCCGAGGTCCCTCAGGAGTTCGGCGACGGCGCGGCTGCCGGTGGGGTCGGCGGATCGGGGGTCGAGGGCGCCGTGGGTCTCGGTGGAGCGGACCGTCGCGAGGGCGATGCCGCCGATGAGGATCAGGGCGAGGACGAGGGCGGCGCCGCGGGCTCGGGTCCAGATCTGACGGGCGGACAGGGCGGTCGAGGTGGACTCGGCGGCCGGTCGGCTCATGAGAGCGCTCCCGGGGAAGCGGTGTCGAGGGTGGGCCGGGTCCGCTCCAGGGCGGTGTCCAGCTCCTCGATGCGGCGGTACGCGGGCTCGTCGGCGGTGCGGCCGCCGTATGTCACGTCGTCGAAGGTGCGGGCCGCGAGCCGCAGGTCGTCAGCGTGGGCGGGGAGCGAGCGGCCGGCCTCGGCGGCGGCCTCGTCGGCGGTGCGGCCGGGGCGGGGTTCGAGCAGGACGCGTTCTTCGAGGGAGCGGACGATGGCCCGCATCCGTTCCTGGACCGCCTGGTTCCAGTCGCCGGCGGTGGCGTGGCGGGCGGCGGCCGCGCGGTGCTCGTCGGCGGTGCGGGGGCCGTCGGCGAAGAGGGAGTCGCCGGCCGTGCCGGGGGACCGGTGGGGGGTGCCGAGTCGCCACCACAGGGCGGCGACGAGGGCGAGGACGACCAGGATGACGGCGACGATGCCCACGACGCCGCCCGGGGTGGCTCCGGAGGCCGCGCCGAAGAGGTCGTCGACCCACTCCCAGAAGCGGTCGAGGCCGCGCTGGAGGAGGTTCGGGTCGTTCTCGTGGTACATCGGCTTGGACAGCTCCCGCTCCGCCGCCTCGCGGGCGGGGATGCGGGAGATGTCCACCGGTACGTCGCCGTCGGCGCGCAGGAGCCTGAGTGGAGCGGTCGTTCCCCCCGGGACCGTCACGGCATCAGCCGCCGACGGTCTCGTCGCCCGGAGTGGGGCCGTAGCCGGGGAGGCCGGCGGCCCGGGCCAGATCGAGGTCCAGGGCTTCGCGGCGGATGCGCTGGTCCACGTAGAGCAGGACCGTGACACCGCCCGAGATCGGGTAGGTGACCGCGCTGCTGAGCACGCCGCCGATGCCCGTCACGATCAGGAAGGGCCAGCCGAAGGCGGTGGTGGAGCCGGTGAGCAGGCCGGAGAGGCCCTCGCCGTCGACCGCGATGCCGACGATGAGGAAGGGGATCGAGACGATCATGGCGAAGACGAAGATCAGCAGCTGCGTGAGCACCGTGATGCCGAAGATCCGCCACCACGAGCCCTGCACCAGCTTGGCCGAACGCTTCAGCGACTTCGTGACGCCCTGGCGCTCCAGCATCAGGGCGGGGGAGGCGAGGCTGAAACGGATGATCAGCCAGACGCTGGCCACCATGGCGGCGAGCCCGCCGAGCATGGTGAGGGCCGCGCCAGGGGCGCCGCCGATCAGGAATCCGGGGAGCAGTCCGACGGTGACGATGCCCACGCTCAGTGCGACCAGGAGGAAGGTCAGGCCGAAGAGCTGCAACAGGCGAGGGCGGGCCTCGCGCCAGGCTTCGCCGAGCGAGACCGGGCGGCCCACGACGGCGCGGCTGATGACGACGGTGAGCAGCGCGGTGCTGACCAGGGAGGCCACCAGCGTGACGAGCAGGGCGGGGGCGAGGCCGACGAGGGAGTCCTGGGCCGACTGGACCGAGTAGTCGAGCTGCTCGGCGGGTGTCGCGTCGGGGCTCAGCGCGGGTGTCACGGGGACGAGGTACCGCTGCGCCAGGATGTTGGCGATCTGGGAGATCACCGCGACCGTGACCGAGAACGACAGCACGGTGCGCCAGTAGGTGCGCAGGGTCTTCGCCGAGCCGTCGAGGATCTCGCCCATGCCCAGCGGGCGCAGCGGGATCACGCCCGGCTTCGCGGCCGGCGGCCTGCCCCAGTGGGCGTTGGGGGGCGGGGCTCCCCAGTTCCGGCCGGGGGCCGGCGGGGGCGGCGTGGGGGCCGTGGGCGGGGTCCACCGGCCGGCGGGCGGCTGGTCCTTGGACCACTGAGGGGCGGAACCGTTCGCGTCGGCGGGGGTGGTGGGCCGGGGGATCCCGGAACCGTCCTGGCCGTCGGAGGGGGCGGATCCGGGCGAGGTCCAGCCCGGAGTGTCGTTCACGGTTCGTCCACCTCGGGGAAATGGTCGCGGTGCCGGATCGGCGAACCGGCTCGGTCACGGCGGCCGACACCTCACAGGCGGCGGGCCGGGTGCCATCGTGCCACGCGGGGCCCATCCGTGGGCGGGAGCGGCCTTGCCGTTCGTACCTTTGTCCGGACCTTCATTGTCCGGCCGGTAGGCGGCACACTGTGCGAATACCCGACCAGGACGCGCGATCCGTGCGACGGCGGGCCGAGGGGAGCGCGATCCACGAGGTCGCGGCCCGGGCTGGGGGAGACGCTGTGGGACAGGTCACGGCAGGTAACGATTGGCTAATGGGATGATGTCGATATGAAGGGACGCGTTCTTGTCGTCGACGACGACACCGCACTGGCCGAGATGCTCGGCATCGTGCTGCGGGGTGAAGGGTTCGATCCGTCGTTCGTCGCGGACGGCGACAAGGCGCTTGCCGCATTCAGGGAGGCCAAGCCTGACCTGGTGCTGCTGGACCTGATGCTGCCCGGGAGGGACGGCATCGAGGTGTGCCGACTCATCAGGGCCGAGTCGGGTGTGCCGATCGTCATGCTGACCGCGAAGAGCGACACCGTCGATGTGGTGGTGGGCCTGGAATCCGGGGCCGACGACTACATCGTCAAGCCGTTCAAGCCGAAGGAGCTCGTCGCCCGTATCCGGGCGCGGCTGCGGCGGTCCGAGGAGCCGGCTCCGGAGCAGCTCACCATCGGTGACCTGGTCATCGACGTGGCCGGGCACTCCGTGAAGCGGGAGGGGCAGTCCATCGCCCTGACTCCGCTCGAGTTCGACCTGCTCGTCGCGCTGGCGCGCAAGCCGTGGCAGGTCTTCACCCGTGAGGTCCTGCTGGAGCAGGTCTGGGGTTACCGGCACGCGGCCGACACACGGCTGGTGAACGTGCATGTCCAGCGGCTGCGCTCGAAGGTCGAGAAGGACCCCGAGCGCCCGGAGATCGTGGTGACCGTCCGTGGTGTCGGTTACAAGGCGGGACCGAGCTGATATGACGACAGGCAGTACTGCTCCGAAGCCCGGGGACCCGGGAAGCCGTACGGGGCGGGCTGCCGGACCGGGGCGGGGGGGCCCGCGCTTCGGCCGTCTGCTGGGCGGACGGCTCCTCAACGACGGAGCACCGGGTGGACCCGTGTTCCGGCTCCTCGCTCGCTGGGTCCGCCGACCGTTGCTGCCCGCTGTGCGGCTGTGGCGGCGGAACATCCAGCTGAGGGTCGTGGCGGGCACTCTGCTGATGTCCCTCGGTGTCGTGCTGTTGCTCGGCCTCGTCGTCATCGGGCAGGTCCGTAACGGGCTCCTCGACGCCAAGGAGAGGGCTGCCCAGAGCCAGGCTGCCGGTGGGTTCTCCGCCGCGCAGGACCGGGCGGCGACCACACCGTCGGCGCCCGGCCAGCAGGACGGCGGGCGGACCGGCGCGTCCGTGAACTGGCGCTCCACCCTGGTCGAGCAGCTCGCCAGTGGTGGCCAGAGCGCGTTCAACGTGGTCGCGCTCTCCCTCGACAGCGGTGACACCGCGAGCCGTGGTGCCCGTGCCTCGGGCGAGGTCGACCCCACCACGAGCATCCCTGCCGACCTGCGGCTTTCCGTCGCGCAGGGCACGAGCACCTTCCAGAAGTCGACCCGGATCCACTACACCAGCGACAAGCCGTCCGAGGCCGGGCTGGTGATCGGCAAGCGGCTGAACGACGCCGACGGCACCCCGTACGAGCTGTACTACCTCTTCCCGCTCACGCAGGAGGAGGACTCCCTCACCCTGGTCAAGGGCACGCTGGCGACGGCCGGGCTGTTCGTCGTCGTGCTGCTCGGCGCCATCGCCTGGTTCATGGTCCGGCAGGTCGTCACGCCCGTCCGGATGGCCGCAGGGATCGCCGAGCGGCTCTCGGCCGGCCGTCTCCAGGAGCGGATGAAGGTCACCGGCGAGGACGACATCGCGCGATTGGGCGAGGCCTTCAACAAGATGGCCCAGAGCCTCCAGCTCAAGATCCAGCAGCTGGAGGAGCTGTCGCGGATGCAGCGCCGCTTCGTCTCCGACGTCTCGCACGAGCTGCGCACCCCGCTGACCACGGTCCGGATGGCCGCCGACGTCATCCACGAGGCCCGTGTCGACTTCGACCCCGTCACCGGGCGCGCCGCCGAGCTCCTCGGCGACCAGCTCGACCGTTTCGAATCGCTTCTCTCCGACCTCCTGGAGATCAGCCGCTTCGACGCCGGAGCGGCGGCCCTGGAGGCCGAGCCGATTGATCTGCGCCAGGTCGTGCGCCGGGTCATCGGCGGCGCGGAACCCCTCGCCGAGCGCAAGGGCACCCGGATCGTCGTCCTCGGCGACGAGCAGCCCGTGGTGGCCGAGGCGGACGCCCGCCGCGTCGAGCGGGTGCTGCGCAACCTCGTCGTCAACGCCGTCGAGCACGGCGAAGGCCGGGACGTCGTGGTGAAGCTCGCCGCCGCCGGCGGGGCCGTCGCCATCGCCGTCCGCGACTACGGCGTCGGACTCAAGCCGGGAGAGTCGACCCGGGTGTTCAACCGCTTCTGGCGCGCCGACCCCGCCCGCGCGCGCACCACCGGCGGTACGGGCCTCGGCCTGTCGATCGCCGTGGAGGACGCTCGGCTGCACGGCGGCTGGCTGCAGGCCTGGGGCGAGCCCGGCGGCGGTTCGCAGTTCCGGCTCACCCTGCCGAGGACCGCGGACGAGCCGCTGCGGGGCTCCCCGATCCCGCTGGAGCCCGAGGACTCGCGGCGCAACCGTGAGCAGGCGGCCGCCGGACTCGTACAGGAGAGCGCGCGCCGCGTGGCGGTTCCGGCGCAGCCCGTCGGGGACCGGCCTTCGCTCCCCGTACCGCCGAGACTGCCCGTGCCGTCGCGGGCGACCGTCGACCCGACGGCGCTGCCCGGCAGCGGAGCCCGGGTGGTGCCGCGAGCGGCGACGGACACCGACGGCTGTGGGACGAAGGCGGCGACCGCCGGGGGAACCGGGAACGCGGAGCGGGAGGACGGGACACGTGGGCGCTGACTCCCGAGAGGGGCACGCGGGGCGGGGCCGGAGTGCACGGGCGGTGGTGCTGTCCGCGTGCGGCGTGCTCGTCGTCACCGGGTGCGCGACGATGCCCGACAGCGGAGAGGTAGAGCCGGTGAAGGGGGCGAACCACGGCGACTCGCAGGTGCGGGTCTACGCCGTCGCCCCGCGGGAGAACGCCGCCCCGAACGAGATCGTCGACGGCTTCCTGGAGGCCATGACCAGCGACGACCCCGGCTTCGCCACCGCCCGCAAGTACCTGACGACCCAGGCCGCGCGGACCTGGAAGCCGGAGGAGAGCATCACCGTGCTCACCACCGCGCCGGCTCGCGAGCAGGCCGACCGCAACACCGACCAGGACGATCAGGGCCGCGCGTACCCGCTCTCCGGCCGCAAGATCGCGAAGGTGGACGCCCGCCACGCGTACCAGCCGAACAGTCCCACCCAGTACGTCCAGTCGATCCACGTCGTGCAGCAGCCGTCCGCGGACGGCAAGACCAAGGAATGGCGCATCGACAGCCTGCCGTCCGGCCTGGTGCTGGGCGAGGCCGATTTCCTGCGCAACTATCGGTCGGTCAACAAGTACTACTTCGCTTCCGGGGAGAACTGGGTCGTGGCCGACCCGGTCTACATCCGGCAGCGGCAGGACCCGGTCACCAATATGGATCCGGTGACGCAGACGGTCAAGGCGCTGCTCGAAGGCCCGACGAACTGGCTGAAGACGGCCGTCGACACGCAGTTCCCCTCCGGGACGGAGCTGAAGTCGGGGGTCACCTCGCTGACGACCGACGACCAGTCCACGCTGAAGGTGCCGCTCAACGCCAAGGCCGACCTGGTGGGCGACGAGGCGTGCCGGCGGATGGCGGCGCAGCTGCTCTTCACGCTGGGCGACCTGACCTCCGTACGCGTCGAACAGGTCGAGCTCCAGAAGCTGAACGGGGACCCGCTGTGCCGGCTGGGCAAGGGGCAGGCGGCCGAGTTCGCGGCGATCCGCCGCACCGCGTCCGAGGAGAGCCCGTACTTCCTCGAAGAGCACGGCAAGCTGATGAAGCTGGCGGTCCAGGGCAAGGAGACCGACGAGCCGGAAACGGTGCCGGGGCCGTTCGGCAGCGGGACGACCCCGCTGCTGTCGGTCGCTGTCGACCGCGGTGAGACCCGGGCCGCCGGAGTCGGAGCGACCGGACGCGATCTCTTCGTCTCCTCGATCACCACGGAGCAGGAGCCGCAGCCCGCGGTCCTGTCGAGCAAGGCGGTCCGTCCCGAGGACCGGCTCTCCGCGCCGAGCTGGGACGGACGGGGCGACCTCTGGGTCGCCGACCGCAACCCCGCGGCGGCGCGCCTGTGGATGGTGCCGGACGGCTCCGGCAAACCCGTCGAGGTCCGTACGCCGTGGCTGACGGAGGGCACGCGCGTCGAGGCACTGCGGGTCTCGGCGGACGGCGTGCGGATCGCCCTGCTGGTCAAGCAGGGTGAGCGCACCACGCTGCAGATCGGCCGGGTCGAGCGGCAGACGACGGGGGCGGAGACCGAGGTGTCCGTCGAAGGACTGCAGCCCGCCGCGCCGCGGATGGAGTCGGTCACGGCCGTCTCCTGGGCCGGGCCGAGCCGGCTGGTCGTCGTCGGCAAGGAGGCGGGCGGCGTCCAGCAGGTCCGCTACCTCCAGACGGACGGCTCGACCTCGGCGAGCTCGGTGCTCCCCGGTCTGAACGGGGTGAGCTCGGTGACCGCGCCGAACGGCGACGGGGCGCCGGTGGTGGCGAACTCCGGGAACGACGGCATCGTCCGGCTGGCGCCGGGCACGAACTGGCAGCCGGTGGTCAAGGCCGGTACCTCGCCCGTCTATCCCGGGTAGTCCTGTCCATCCCGGGTGGCCCGTCCCTACCCGGGTGGACCCGTCCGTCCCGGGTGGACCCCGTCCGTCCAGGGTGCACCTGACGTACTTCCGGGGTCCTGTGGGGTTCCTGGGGACCTTTGGGTTCCGGGGAGCCCCGCCGGTTTTCCACAGGGCTGGTCCGGGGCGGCGGGAGCGCGCACAGTGGAGTCATGCGGGGCTGGTGGCGCGAGATCGCCGGGCTGGTGCTGCCGGTCGCCTGCGGAGGCTGCGGCAGGCCGCGCACCGTCCTGTGCCCGGAGTGCGCGGCCGCGCTGACCGGGGCAGGACCGAGCAGGGTGCGGCCCGCGCCCGAGCCGGCGGGGCTGCCGGTGGTCCATGCCGTCGCGCCCTACGCCGAGTCCGTACGGGAACTCCTCCTCGCTCACAAGGAACGTGGGGCGCTGGCGCTCGCCGGGCCCCTGGGCGGCGCGCTCGCCGATGCCGTGACGGCCGCTGCCGGGCCCGCCACGGGCCTCGGCTCCTCGCCCCTACTGCTGGTACCGGTGCCGTCCTCACGGAGCTCCGTGCGGGCGCGTGGCCACGATCCGACGCGACGGATCGCGCTGGCCGCCGCCGCCCGGCTGCGGCGCGGGGGACGGGCCGCACGCGTCGTGCCCGTACTGCGGCAGCGGCGGTACGTGGCGGACCAGGCGGGTCTCGGCGCGCGCGGGCGACTGGCGAACCTCTCGGGGGCGCTGGAGGTCGTACCGGGCGGTGCGCGCCTGCTGGAGGCCGGACGGGTGGTTCTCGTGGACGACCTGATGACGACGGGTGCTTCGCTCGCGGAGGCGGCGCGCGCACTCGGAGGCGTACACGTTCCGTTCATTCCCGGATTACCTCGGGGAATGGCGGAGAGATCACCGGAACGGGCCCCGTCGGGGCATGGATTCGAACAGCGACGGGCTGCTGTGATCGCATCCTCTCCCGCTTCGTTCGAAATAAACCGGAACTCGTCGGGAACTTGGATCGTTGCAGGTGGTGAGAGGTGAAAGCACCCGAACGGAGGTATGTCGCGGTAGCGGGTGCCGACACCCGTCCGAAGGGGCTATGTTCGGTTGTGAGGAATGGCGAACGCCACTGCCTCGCCGAATACATGGTTGCGCCTACAGGACAGGAGTTCAGGGCGAATTAACCTCTTGTCGATGGGGTGGGGATCTTGTCGACTGGGGAGGAGGAGGTGAAAGTCGCCAAGTCCGAGCTCCGGTAACCACCGGAGTCTGGTGCAAAGGGAGAAGCCCGGCGGCCGAGGAGCCGATCAGGGCGATCCGGGAACGGAGTTCTGCGTGGACATCGTCGTCAAGGGCCGCAAGACCGAGGTGCCCGAGCGGTTCCGCAAGCACGTGGCCGAGAAGCTGAAGCTGGAGAGGATCCAGAAGCTCGACGGCAAGGTGATCAGCCTCGACGTCGAGGTGTCCAAGGAGCACAACCCGCGGCAGGCCGACAGGTCCGACCGCGTGGAGATCACCCTCCACTCCCGAGGTCCGGTCATCCGGGCCGAAGCGGCGGCAGGCGACCCTTACGCAGCCCTCGACCTCGCCAGCGACAAGCTGGAGGCCCGGCTGCGGAAGCAGCACGACAAGCGCTACACCCGCCGTGGAAACGGCAGGCTGTCGGCAGCGGAGGTCGGGGACGTGGTGCCCGGCGCCGCCCAGCTCAACGGAGACGGCCAGCTGGTCGCCGACGAGTCGGACAAGGTGCCCACCACGATGATGGGCTCGATCGAGGTCCAGGGCGAAGGCCCGCTGGTGGTGCGCGAGAAGACCCACCGGGCCGCCCCCATGACGCTCGACCAGGCGCTCTACGAGATGGAGCTGGTCGGCCACGACTTCTACCTCTTCGTCGACGCTGACAACAAGCAGCCGAGCGTCGTCTACCGGCGACACGCGTACGACTACGGCGTCATCCACCTGGAGAGCGACCCGCTCGCCGAGGGCGGCGGCGCCGGCGGTGCGCTCGGCGGCTGACAGGCCGCCACCGCACCACCCACACACAGATCAGGTGTCCCATTCGGTGCCCCTGGAGCGCGGTTCGCGCCCCCAGGGGCACCCCCGTGCGCCCATGGGTAACCCCGCGCGCCGCCGGGGCATGAAATCATGTCGTGCACGCCAACCGGTGCTCATCGAGCAGCGGTTGGAGGACCGGAAACGAATTCAGGCCACGGCCTTCAGGGGGAGGAACGATGGCGGACAGCTTCGGGCCGGTGCTCAGGGGACGCGAGCCCTTTGGCGCGGTCACTCCGGAGAGTGCTCCGGAGGGATCGGATTCGGACAGCGCCGACTGCCGCAAGGAGCCGATTCGGGTCCTCGTGGTGGACGATCACGCCCTCTTCCGCCGCGGTCTGGAGATCGTCCTCGCCCAGGAAGAGGACATCCAGGTCGTCGGCGAGGCCGGCGACGGGGCCGAGGCGGTCGACAAGGCCGCCGATCTGCTGCCCGACATCGTCCTGATGGACGTCCGCATGCCCCGGCGCGGCGGCATCGAGGCGTGCACCTCCATCAAGGAGGTGGCGCCCAGCGCGAAGATCATCATGCTGACGATCAGTGACGAGGAGGCCGACCTCTACGACGCGATCAAGGCCGGGGCGACCGGCTACCTCCTCAAGGAGATCTCCACCGACGAGGTCGCGACGGCGATCCGCGCGGTCGCCGACGGACAGTCGCAGATCAGCCCGTCGATGGCGTCCAAACTCCTCACCGAGTTCAAGTCGATGATCCAGCGCACCGACGAGCGCCGGCTCGTGCCCGCACCCCGGCTGACGGACCGTGAGCTGGAGGTCCTCAAGCTCGTCGCGACCGGCATGAACAACCGGGACATCGCCAAGGAACTCTTCATCTCCGAGAACACGGTGAAGAACCACGTGCGGAACATCCTGGAGAAGCTCCAGCTGCACTCCCGCATGGAAGCCGTGGTCTACGCGATGCGGGAGAAGATCCTGGAGATCCGGTAGGGGCGCCTCGATCCCTCAGCCGAGGGCCCGCACCAGCTCCGGTACGAGCTCGGGGTGGTTCACCCGCTCCGGGGCCACGGACACCGCGTCGCAGCCGACCCACTCGGCCGCCTCGCGCAGCGCCCGCGCCACCGCCGGGACGGCCTTGGGGCCGTCCAGGGTGACCTGCCGGGCGACCAGCGTGCCGCCCTCGCGCGCCGGGTCGACACGGCCGACCAGACGGCCCCCCGCCAGGACCGGCATCGCGAAGTAGCCGTGCACCCGCTTCTGCTTCGGCACGTACGCCTCCAGGCGGTGCGTGAAGCCGAAGATCCGCTCCGTGCGCGCCCGCTCCCAGATCAGCGAGTCGAAGGGCGACAGCAGCGTCGTCCGGTGCCGGCCGCGCGGCTCGGAGGCCAGCGCCGCCGGATCCGCCCACGCGGGCTTCCCCCAGCCCGCCACCGTGACCGGAACGAGCCCCGACGCCTCCACCACCGCGTCGAACTGCTCGCCCTTGATGCGGTGGTAGTCGGCGATGTCCGCGCGCGTGCCCACGCCCAGCGCCTCGCCCGCCTGCCGCACCAGGCGCCGTACGCACTCGGCGTCGTCCAGCTCGTCATGGAGCAGCGCCTGCGGGATCGCCCGCTCGGCCAGGTCGTAGACCCGCTTCCAGCCGCGCCGCTCGACCACCACGACCTCGCCGTGCATCAGCGCCCGCTCGACGGCGATCTTCGCGTCGGACCAGTCCCACCACTCGCCCTTGTTCTTCGCGCCGCCCAGCTCCGTCGCGGTCTGCGGGCCCTCGGAGCGCAGCTGGTCGATCACCTTGTCGTACGACCCGGCCGACAGGTCGTGGTGCCAGTGCGGGCGGTCGCGGTAGGCGCGGCGGCGGAAGGCGAAGTGGGGCCACTCCTCGATCGGCAGGACGCAGGCGGCGTGCGACCAGTACTCGAAGGCGTGGGCGTCGGTCCAGTAGGCGTCCTCGACCGGCTTGCGGCCCACGGCGCCCAGGCGCGCGTACGGGATGAGCTCGTGCGAGCGGGCCAGTACGGAGATCGTGTCGAGCTGGACCTGGCCGAGGGCGCGCAGCACCCCGCGGACCCCGGACCTACGGTCGGGCGCGCCCAGGAACCCCTGAGCGCGCAGCGCGATCCGGCGGGCTTCGTCGGCGGAGAGTTCGGCGGCGGGGCGCGGCGCAGTCGTCATGCATCGCACCCTAGGGCCCGGCACCGACAGTCGGGCCCGGGGTCAGGTCTTGGCGGGGCGGTCCTGGGCGGGGAGGTACGGCAGCGGGCTCGGCAGGCCGAAATCCGAGGGGAGCAGCGAGCCGACCCAGCAGTCGCGGAGCGTGCCCTTGTTGACGAGCCCGGCGCGCTGGACGCCCTCCAGGGCGAAGCCGACGCGCTCGGCCACCGCGCGCGACCCGGTGTTGCCCACCTCCGCGCGCCAGATGAGACGGGTGCAGCCGAGTCCCGTGAACGCCCAGTGGGCCAGGGCCCGGACGGCCTCCGTCATGTAGCCGCGGCCCCGGTGGTCCTTGTGCAGCCAGAAGCCGACCTCCCAGATTCCCGAGTCGCGGCTGTGCAGCCCGATCGCGGCGAGCAGGGGGCCGCCGGCCAGCGGCTCGACGGCGAAGGGGTACTCCGAGTCCTCGCGCCAGCCGTCGGGCACCAGCCGGTTCAGGAAGAAGTCCGCGTCCTGCCGCGTGTACGGGTCGGGGACGACCGTCCAGCGCCGAATGTCCGGGTCCTGGCAGCTTTCGTACACCGCGTCGGCGTCGCCGGGGACGAAGTTCCGCAGGCGCAGTCGGTCGGTGGTGAGGGTGATCGGCTCCATGCCTGGATTGTCGTGAGCCGCCCGACCGGAAGCGAACACTTTTCGGGTGGGGCGGCACCTTCCGCCCACCTCGTGCGTTCTCTTTGAGGGTGGCCTCGCGGCTCGGGCACTGCGGGCCTCCCTTCGCGAGGGCGGTCTCGCTTACGATGGCCGTTGCGGTGGGGACCACCTGCCGTGCCCGCGCTCGCGTCGATCACAAGACCCAGTGCCAGGCCCGACCGGCAAGGAGACCAGCCTCAGTGTCCGTCTTCAACAAGCTCATGCGTGCAGGCGAAGGCAAGATCCTGCGCAAACTGCACCGCATCGCGGACCAGGTCAACTCCATCGAAGAGGACTTCGTCAACCTCTCCGACGCCGACCTGCGGGCGCTCACGGAGGAGTACAAGCAGCGGTACGCCGACGGCGAGAGCCTCGACGACCTCATGCCCGAAGCCTTCGCGACGGTGCGCGAGGCCGCCAAGCGCGTCCTCGGGCAGCGCCACTACGACGTCCAGCTGATGGGCGGCGCCGCGCTCCACCTCGGCTACGTCGCCGAGATGAAGACCGGTGAGGGCAAGACCCTCGTCGGCACCCTCCCGGCGTACCTCAACGCGCTCTCCGGCAAGGGCGTGCACCTGATCACGGTCAACGACTACCTGGCCGAGCGCGACTCCGAGATGATGGGCCGCGTCCACAAGTTCCTCGGGCTCCAGGTCGGCTGCATCCTCGCCAACATGACCCCGGCCCAGCGCCGTGAGCAGTACGCCTGCGACATCACGTACGGCACGAACAACGAGTTCGGCTTCGACTACCTCCGCGACAACATGGCGTGGTCCCAGGACGAGCTCGTCCAGCGCGGCCACAACTTCGCCTGTGTCGACGAGGTCGACTCGATCCTCGTCGACGAGGCCCGTACGCCGCTGATCATCTCCGGCCCGGCCGACCAGGCCACCAAGTGGTACGGCGACTTCGCCAAGCTGGTCACCCGCCTCTCCAAGGGCGAGCCCGGCAACCCGCTCAAGGGCATCGAGGAGACCGGCGACTACGAGGTCGACGAGAAGAAGCGCACCGTCGCCATCCACGAGGCCGGTGTCGCCAAGGTCGAGGACTGGCTCGGCATCGACAACCTCTACGAGTCGGTGAACACCCCCCTCGTCGGGTACTTGAACAACGCCATCAAGGCGAAGGAACTGTTCAAGAAGGACAAGGACTACGTCGTCATGGACGGCGAAGTCATGATCGTCGACGAGCACACCGGCCGTATCCTCGCCGGCCGCCGCTACAACGAGGGCATGCACCAGGCCATCGAGGCGAAGGAAGGGGTGGCGATCAAGGACGAGAACCAGACCCTCGCCACGATCACCCTGCAGAACTTCTTCCTGCTGTACACGAAGCTCTCCGGCATGACCGGTACGGCCATGACCGAGGCCGCCGAGTTCCACCAGATCTACAAGCTGGGCGTCGTCCCGATCCCCACGAACAGGCCGATGATCCGCAAGGACCAGTCCGACCTGATCTACCGGACCGAGGTCGCCAAGTTCGCGGCCGTCGTCGACGACATCGCGGAGAAGCACGAGAAGGGTCAGCCGATCCTCGTCGGCACGACCTCCGTCGAGAAGTCCGAGTACCTCTCGCAGCAGCTCTCCAAGCGCGGCGTCCAGCACGAGGTCCTCAACGCCAAGCACCACGACCGCGAGGCGAGCATCGTCGCCCAGGCCGGCCGCCGCGGCGCCGTCACCGTCGCCACGAACATGGCCGGTCGCGGTACGGACATCAAGCTCGGCGGCAACCCGGACGACCTCGCCGAGGCCGAGCTGCGTCAGGCCGGTCTCGACCCGGTCGACCACGTCGAGGAGTGGGCCGCGGCCCTTCCCGGCGCCCTCGAGCGTGCCAAGAAGGCCGTGCAGGCGGAGTTCGAGGAGGTCAAGGACCTCGGCGGGCTGTACGTCCTCGGTACCGAGCGCCACGAGTCCCGCCGTATCGACAACCAGCTCCGCGGCCGCTCCGGCCGTCAGGGCGACCCCGGCGAGTCCCGCTTCTACCTCTCGCTCGGCGACGACCTGATGCGCCTGTTCAAGGCGCAGATGGTCGAGCGCGTGATGGCCATGGCCAACGTGCCGGACGACGTGCCGATCGAGAACAAGATGGTCACCCGGGCGATCGCCTCCGCGCAGTCGCAGGTCGAGACGCAGAACTTCGAGACGCGTAAGAACGTCCTGAAGTACGACGACGTCCTCAACCGCCAGCGTCAGGTCATCTACGGCGAGCGCCGCCGCGTCCTGGAGGGCGAGGACCTGCACGAGCAGATCCAGCACTTCATGGACGACACGATCGACGACTACATCCGCCAGGAGACCGCCGAGGGCTTCGCGGAGGAGTGGGACCTCGACCGTCTGTGGAACGCGTTCAAGCAGCTCTACCCGGTGAAGGTCACCGTCGACGAGCTGGAGGACGCGGCCGGGGACCGGGCCGGCATCACCGCCGAGTTCATCGCCCAGTCGGTCAAGGACGACATCCACGAGCAGTACGACGCGCGCGAGAAGCAGCTCGGCTCGGAGATCATGCGTGAGCTGGAGCGGCGCGTGGTCCTGTCGGTCCTGGACCGCAAGTGGCGCGAGCACCTCTACGAGATGGACTACCTCCAGGAGGGCATCGGCCTGCGCGCCATGGCGCAGAAGGACCCGCTGGTCGAGTACCAGCGCGAGGGCTTCGACATGTTCACCGCCATGATGGAGGGCATCAAGGAGGAGTCCGTCGGCTACCTGTTCAACCTGGAGGTCCAGGTCGAGCAGCAGGTCGAGGAGGTCCCCGTGCAGGCGAGCGCCCCTTCGCTCGACAAGAGCGACGCGGTGCCGTCCGGCGCCGGGCGTCCGGAGATCCGCGCCAAGGGGCTCGACGCTCCGGCGCGGCCGGACCGGCTGCACTTCTCCGCGCCGACCGTCGACGGTGACGGCGGGGTCGTCGAGGGCGACTTCGCCTCCGACGACGAGTCGGGCGACGGGATGACGCGAGCGGAGCGCCGCAAGGCGCAGAAGAACGCGAGCGGTGGGCGTCGTCGCAAGAAGTGATGCGGTGAAGCTGTGACGTAGGGGTCGGTGCCCGGTGGGCGCCGGCCCCTTCGTCATGGGTGCCGGGGCGGCGCGCCCAGACCGTCGAGCTCGACGGCGGCGCAGCGCCAGCGCTGGTCGGGGCCGCGCTCCAGGCGGAACGCCATGGCCCGGACGCGATGGCCGGTCGCGATGCTCGCGAAGGCCTCCATGGCCGTGCGGTGGGGGTCCAGCTGTACGGAACAGCGGCGCAGGATGGGGCGGGGGCCGAGCGACCGCAGGGGCGTCGTCGGGGCCAGTCGGACGAGCTGCTCGTACGCCTCCCCGACGGTGTGGCCGAGCATCCAGTGGACCGGCCGCTCCCCGCTGAGCACCGCGAGCAGGCGCTCCGCGAAGGCGGTGTACGGGGGGAGCACGCGGGGCGGGGTACGGGGGTGGGTGCCCGCGCTGCCGCGGGGGCGGGTGCCGGCGGGGCCGCCGGGGGCGGTGCGGGGGCGGGGCGTGCGGGGGCGGGTGGTGGCCGTGGGGGAGGCGGTCGCGGGTGCGGAGGCGATGGGGGTGGTTGTGGTGTGCGTGGTGGTCATGGCGAGCCCCTGTCGTTGCGTAACCGATTGGTACCAGTCGGTAACTTCCGTTGGGGATCTTGTACGGGTGGGGTCCGAGCCCCCGCAAGGAGTCCGGGGCCGCGCGGCCGCTCCGCGGGCGAATCACCTATCCGGGTGACGCGGTGGAAAAGCGGCTCTTCAGGGGCTCGGCGGGGGCCGTCGGCGGTGGACGGGCGGCGAGTTCGGCCCGCCAGCCCGAAGGGGGACTCCGCACGTATCCTGAGGGCCTCTCCGTCTACGAAAGCGGCCAGCCATGCGCGTGTACGTCCCCCTGACCCTCCCCGGTCTCGCACAGGCGCACAAGGCGGGCGAGCTGGGCCCCGGCCCGCTGACCGCCTACGCCGTCACCCCCGTGCTGCGCGAGTGGTACGTCTCCGACGACATCGAGGAGCTGGAGTACGCGGCGCTCAACCGGGCCGCCGCCGCCTCCCTGCGGCTCCTCGCCGGTGACCCCGGGGCGCCGCGGCGCCGGGTCGTCGTCGCCGTCGACGTGCCCGACAAGGACGCCGCCACGGATCCCGACCGGGGGCTGGACGCCGGCTCGATCGGCGAGGTCCGGATCGCCGGTCCCGTACCGCTGGCCAAGGCCGCCGCGGTGCACGCCGACGCGGACGACGCGGAGGCGGACGTCACCGCGGCCGCCGCGGCGCTCGGGGCGGCGGACCAGGGCGACGAGGACGCGCGCTTCGTGGTGGACGGGGCCGAGGACCACGAGCTGCTGTGGTTCGGGGTGCAGGAGATTCCCGGGCTGCTCGGATAGCCACGTGGTGCGGGACCGGGTGGGGGTCGCTGTCGTAGGCGGCCGGTACCGTCTTTCCATGGGGAAGCACGGGAAGCACCTGGTCTGGGACTGGAACGGCACACTGCTCGACGACATCGGCGCGGTCATCGGGGCGACGAATGCCGCCTTCGCCGAGCTCGGGCTGGAGCAGATCACTCTGGAGCGGTACCGCGAGCTGTACACGGTGCCCGTGCCCAAGTTCTACGAGCGGCTCATGGGGCGGCTGCCCACCGACGCGGAGTGGACCGTCATGGACGACGCCTTCCACCGGCACTACTGGGCGCGGGCGGAGGGCTGCGGGCTGACCGCCGGGGCGGCGGAGCTGCTCGCGGCGCGGCAGGACTCCGGGTTCACGCAGTCGCTGCTGTCGCTCGCGCCGCACGCGGAGCTCATACCGCTCGTGCGGCGGCACGGGATCGCGGAGCGGTTCGTCCGGATGGACGGGCGGGTCGACCAGTCGACGGACGGGAAGTCCGGGCACATGGTGCGGCACCTGGCCGCGCTGGGGGCGGTGGGGGCGGTGGCGGCGGATCGGGTCGTCGTCATCGGTGACGCGGCGGATGACGCGGTGGCGGCGGCGCATGTGGGGGCGAAGGCGGTGCTGTACACCGGGGGGTCGCACAGTCGGGCGTCGTTGGAGCGGGTGGGGGTGCCGGTGGTGGACTCGCTCGCGGAGGCGGTGGCTGTCGCGGAGGAGCTGGTCTAGGCGCCCAGGCGCCCAGGCGCCCCTTGTGCGTCGCCCCCCTGTGCGGTGGCACCTGCGTGCGGCTGTGCCCGCGTGGCTGCGCCCGCGCGGCGGCGCCTGTCCGGTGGTGGGCGGGGAGCGGGCCGGGTGCGGCCCGGTGGGTGGTTGTGCCCACCCGTTCCGCCCTTGCGGAACGTATGCCCACAACCACCGCCGGCGGCGCCGTACGCCCACAACCACCGCCGGCGGCGCCGTATGCGCACGACCACAACGGGGTGGCGGCGCGTGAGCGCGGCCACCCCCTCGGGGTGTCAGCCCTTCGCGCGGAGGACCTTCAGGAATTCGCGCATCCAGGTGGGGTGGTCCGGCCAGGCTCGGGAGGAGACGAGGAGGCCGTCCACTACGGCGGCCGAGTCCTGGAAGGTGGCGCCGGCCGCCTGCATGTCGAGTTCCAGGGCCGGGTACGCCGTGACCCTGCGGCCCTCCAGGCCGCCGACCGCCGCCGTCAGGAGCGGGCCGTGGCAGATCTGGGCCACCGGCTTGTCCGCGTCGAAGAAGGCCTTCAGGATCTTGCGGAGCTCCGGGTCGTTGCGCAGGTACTCCGGCGCCCGGCCGCCCGGGATCACCACCGCCACGTACGCGCCCGGGTCGACCTCGGAGAAGGCCAGGTCCGCGGGCCACGTGTAGCCCGGCTTCTCGGTGTACGTGTCGAAGCCCGGCTCGAAGTCGTGGACGACGAACCGGAGCTGCTTGCGTGCCGGGGCCGCGATGTCGACCTCGTATCCCTCCTCGAGCAGGCGCTGGTAGGGGTACATCACCTCCAGCGACTCCGCCGCGTCCCCGGTCACGATCAGGATCTTCGCCATGGCTCTCCCAGGTCACAGATGGTCGGTCTGTCGTGCTGTGCCCATGCTTGCGCACACGCTGCCCCCGGCGGGGCGCTTTGCCAAGAGGACACGTGTCGCTGTCCATAACGTCAAACTTCGCCCGCGCTTTTGTACGCATACGGCTCGTGACGGTTCGGGGGGCGAGGGCGATAGGCTTTTGCCGTGATCAGCGCGATACGCCGTGGGGGCAGCGAAGCCCCCGGCTGCCGCCCGGACCGCGACAGCGGCCGGGTCGGCCCTGCGTTCGCCGATCCTTCCCGTCCGGACGCGCCACGCTCCGTGGCCGATAACGATCCGGGCATCTCTCATCCGGGCATACCGTCGTCTTCGACCGGAATCACCGCGTCGTGGCGTTGTGCCCTTTCTTCCACCGACGTCACGCAACGGCGCGCGACAGGAGTCAGAGGACATGCAGACCAAGCTGGACGAAGCCAAGGCCGAGCTGCTCGAAAGGGCCGCTCGGGTAGCTGAGCACAGCCCGGTCGGGGGGCGACTTCCGACGGGGCCGGAGGGTGCCGGGGAGCGCCCGGACCGGGACACCGTGCTCGAATACCTCCAGCGCTACTACCTGCACACCGCGCCGGAGGACCTCGGCGACCGTGACCCGGTCGACGTCTTCGGCGCCGCACTCTCTCACTACCGGCTCGCGGAGAACCGCCCGCAGGGCACCGCGAGCGTGCGCGTCCACACCCCGACGGTGGAGGAGAACGGCTGGACCAGCAGCCACTCCGTCGTCGAGGTCGTCACCGACGACATGCCCTTCCTCGTCGACTCCGTCACCAACGAGCTGTCCCGCCAGGGCCGCGGCATCCACGTCGTGATCCACCCGCAGGTCCTCGTCCGCCGTGACGTCGCCGGCAAGCTCATCGAGGTCCTCTCCGCCCAGATCCAGGGCGAGCTGCCGCACGACGCGATCACCGAGTCCTGGATCCACGTCGAGATCGACCGCGAGACCGACCGCGCCGACCTCAAGCAGATCACCGCCGACCTGCTGCGCGTCCTCTCCGACGTCCGCGAGACGGTCGAGGACTGGGACAAGATGCGCGATGCCGCCCTGCGGATCGCCGAGGGCCTCCCGGCCGAGCCCACCGCCTCCGACCTGCGGCCGACCGAGGTGGAGGAGGCCCGCGAGCTGCTGCGCTGGCTCGCCGACGACCACTTCACCTTCCTCGGCTACCGCGAGTACGAGCTCGTCAACGGCGACGCCCTGTCCGCCGTGCCCGGCACCGGCCTCGGCATCCTGCGCTCCGACCCGCAGCACACCGGCGACGACCAGGGCCACCACGCCCACCCCGTCTCGCCCTCCTTCAGTCGGCTGCCCGCCGACGCCCGCGCGAAGGCCCGCGAGCACAAGCTGCTGATCCTGACGAAGGCCAACAGCCGGGCGACCGTGCACCGCCCCTCGTACCTCGACTACATCGGGGTGAAGAAGTTCGACGCCGACGGGAACGTCATCGGCGAGCGCCGGTTCCTCGGACTGTTCTCGTCCGCCGCCTACACCGAGTCCGTGCGGCGCGTCCCCGTCGTCAAGCGCAAGGTCCAGGAGGTCCTCGCGGGTGCCGGCTTCTCGCCGAACAGCCACGACGGCCGCGACCTGCTCCAGATCCTGGAGACCTACCCGCGCGACGAGCTCTTCCAGACCCCGGTCGACCAGCTCCAGTCCATCGTCACCAGCGTCCTGTACCTCCAGGAGCGGCGCCGGCTGCGGCTCTACCTGCGCCAGGACGAGTACGGCCGCTACTACTCGGCCCTCGTCTACCTGCCGCGCGACCGCTACACCACCCGCGTCCGGCTGCGGATCATCGACATCCTCAAGGAGGAGCTCGACGGCACCAGCGTCGACTTCACCGCCTGGAACACCGAGTCGATCCTCTCCCGCCTGCACTTCGTCGTCCGCGTCAAGCCCGGCACCGAGCTCGCCAAGCTGACCGACGCCGACGTCGACCGCATCGAGGCCCGGCTCGTCGAGGCCGCCCGCTCCTGGGCCGACGGCTTCGGCGAGGCGCTCAACGCCGAGTGCGGCGAGGAGCGCGCCGCCGAGCTGCTGCGCCGCTACGGCAACGCCTTCCCCGAGGGCTACAAGGCCGACCACTCGCCGCGCGCGGCCGTCGCCGACCTGGTCCACCTGGAGGCCCTCGCCCGTACGGACAAGGACTTCGCGCTCTCCCTCTACGAGCCCGTCGTCGCCGGACCCGGCGAGCGCCGCTTCAAGATCTACAAGACCGGCGACCCGATCTCCCTCTCCGCCGTCCTGCCGGTCCTCAACCGGCTCGGCGTCGAGGTCACCGACGAGCGCCCGTACGAGCTGCGCTGCTCCGACCGCAGCCACGCCTGGGTCTACGACTTCGGCCTGCGGATGCCGGCCCCGACCGGCAACGGCGGCGACTACCTCGGCGACGACGCCCGCGAGCGCTTCCAGGAGGCCTTCGCCGCCACCTGGACCGGCGAGGCCGAGAACGACAACTTCAACTCCCTCGTCCTCTCCGCCGGGCTCACCTGGCGCGAGGCGATGGTGCTGCGCGCCTACGCCAAGTACCTGCGCCAGGCCGGTTCGACGTTCAGCCAGGACTACATGGAGGACACCCTCCGCAACAACGTCCACACCACCCGGCTGCTCGTCTCCCTCTTCGAGGCCCGGATGGCGCCGGAGCGCCAGCGCGCCGGCACCGAGCTGACCGACGGCATCCTGGAGGAGCTGGACGGCGCCCTCGACCAGGTCGCGAGCCTGGACGAGGACCGGATCCTGCGGTCCTTCCTCACCGTCATCAAGGCCACCCTGCGGACCAACTTCTTCCAGAAGGACGCGCAGGGCAGGCCGCACTCCTACGTGTCGATGAAGTTCGACCCGCAGGCCATCCCCGACCTGCCGGCGCCCCGCCCCGCCTTCGAGATCTGGGTGTACTCGCCCCGCGTCGAGGGCGTCCACCTGCGCTTCGGCAAGGTCGCCCGAGGCGGCCTGCGCTGGTCGGACCGCCGTGAGGACTTCCGTACGGAGATCCTCGGCCTGGTCAAGGCGCAGATGGTGAAGAACACCGTCATCGTGCCCGTCGGCGCCAAGGGCGGCTTCGTCGCCAAGCAGCTCCCGGACCCGTCCCTGGACCGGGACGCCTGGCTCGCCGAGGGCATCGCCTCGTACAAGACCTTCATCTCGGCGCTGCTCGACATCACCGACAACCTGGTCGCGGGCGAGGTCGTGCCGCCCCTCGACGTGGTCCGCCACGACGAGGACGACACCTACCTCGTCGTCGCCGCCGACAAGGGCACCGCGACCTTCTCCGACATCGCCAACGGCGTCGCGGAGTCGTACGGCTTCTGGCTCGGCGACGCCTTCGCCTCCGGCGGCTCGGCCGGCTACGACCACAAGGGCATGGGCATCACCGCCCGCGGTGCCTGGGAGTCCGTCAAGCGCCACTTCCGCGAGCTGGGCCACGACACCCAGACCGAGGACTTCACGGTCGTCGGCGTCGGCGACATGTCCGGCGACGTCTTCGGCAACGGCATGCTGCTCAGCGAGCACATCCGCCTGGTCGCCGCCTTCGACCACCGGCACATCTTCCTCGACCCGAACCCGGACGCGGCCGTCTCGTACGCCGAGCGCCGCCGCCTCTTCGACCTGCCCCGCTCCTCCTGGGCCGACTACGACACGTCGCTGCTCTCCGCGGGCGGTGGCATCCACCCGCGCAGCGCCAAGTCGATCCCGGTCAACGCGCAGGTCAGGGCCGCCCTCGGCATCGAGGAGGGCATCACCAAGATGACCCCGGCCGAGCTGATGAAGGCCGTGCTCCACGCCCCCGTCGACCTGCTGTGGAACGGCGGCATCGGGACGTACGTCAAGTCCTCCGTCGAGTCGAACGCCGACGTCGGCGACAAGGCCAACGACGCCATCCGCGTCGACGGCCAGGACGTCCGCGCCCAGGTCATCGGCGAGGGCGGCAACCTCGGCGCGACCCAGCTCGGCCGCATCGAGTTCGCCCGCACCGGCGGCCCCGAGGGCCAGGGCGGCAAGGTCAACACCGACGCCATCGACAACAGCGCCGGCGTCGACACCTCCGACCACGAGGTCAACATCAAGATCCTGCTCAACGGGCTCGTCGCCGAGGGCGACATGACCGTCAAGCAGCGCAACAAGATCCTCGCCGAGATGACCGACGAGGTCGGGACGCTCGTCCTGCGCAACAACTACGCGCAGAACACGGCCCTGGCCAACGCCGTCACCCAGTCGCCCTCGCTGCTCCACGCCCACCAGCGCTTCATGCGCCGTCTGGGCCGCGACGGCAGCCTCTCCCGGGACCTGGAGTTCCTGCCCAACGACCGGCAGATCCGCGAGCTGCTCAACAACGGCCGGGGTCTGAGCCAGCCGGAGCTCGCCGTCCTCCTCGCGTACACCAAGATCACGGTGGCCGACGAGCTGATCGGTACGGGGCTGCCGGACGACCCGTACCTGCGCGGGCTGCTCCACGCGTACTTCCCGACGCTGCTGCGCGAGAAGTTCACCGAGGCCGTCGACAACCACGCCCTGCGCCGCGAGATCATCACGACCGTCCTGGTCAACGACACCGTCAACACCGGTGGATCGACCTTCCTGCACCGCCTCCGCGAGGAGACCGGCGCGTCGATCGAGGAGATCGTCCGCGCGCAGACCGCGGCCCGGGTGGTCTTCCGCCTGAGCCAGGTCTGGGACGCCGTCGAGGCCCTCGACAACCAGGTGCCCGCCGACGTCCAGACCCGGATGCGGCTGCACTCCCGCCGGCTCGTCGAGCGCGGTACGCGCTGGCTGCTCAACAACCGGCCGCAGCCGCTCGAACTCAGCGAGACCATCGAGTTCTTCGCGGACCGCGTCGAGGAGGTCTGGGCGAAGCTGCCGCAGCTGCTGCGCGGCTCGGACCTGGAGTGGTACCAGTCGATCCTGGACGAGCTGACCGAGGTCGGCGTGCCGGAGGAGCTCGCGCTGCGGGTCGCCGGCTTCTCGTCCGCCTTCCCGATCCTCGACGTCGTCGCGATCGCGGACCGGACGGGCAAGGAGCCGCTCGCGGTGGCCGAGGTCTACTACGACCTGGCCGACCGGCTGCGGATCACCGACCTCATGGACCGGATCATCGAGCTGCCGCGCAGCGACCGCTGGCAGTCGATGGCCCGCGCCTCGATCCGTGAGGACCTGTTCGCGGCGCACGCCGCGCTCACGCAGGACGTCCTGACGGCGGGCAACGGCACGTCGAGCCCCGAGGAGCGGTTCAAGGCCTGGGAGGAGAAGAACGCGGCGATCCTGGGCCGCGCGCGGACGACCCTGGAGGAGATCCAGGGCTCGGACACCTTCGACCTGGCGAACCTGTCGGTGGCCATGCGGACCATGCGCACGCTGCTGCGTTCGCACAGCTAGTCGTCTAGTCGTCGTAGACGGCAAGAGGAAGGGCCCCGCCGGTTTTCCGGCGGGGCCCTTTCCCCTTGCTCAGCTTTCCGCCGGGGTGGTCACCGTCTCCTTCCACAGCCTGCGGGCGGCGAGCAAGGCCGCCGCGAGCAGCAGGCCGTTGCGGAGCACCATGACGGTGAGGCCGGAGGGCGCGCCGCTGAGGACCTCCGCGTACAGGGTGGGGTACGCGAGCGAGCTCAGCCCGGCCGCCGGGAGCAGCAGCAGGGCCACCGGGCGCATCACGGTGCTGCGGGAGGTCAGGCAGACGGCGGCGAGTCCGAGCAGCCAGACCATGTACTGGGGGCTGATGACCCGGCTGGTGACGGTGAAGAGCAGGACGGCGGTGAAGGCCGCGTCGAGCGGGGTCGCGGGGGTCCAGCGCCGGGCCCGGACGCGCCAGAGCAGCAGCCAGCCGAGGGCGATGACGGTGAGCAGCAGGGCGAAGTGCCCGAGGGTGGAGACGTACGGGCCGACGTACTCGAAGGAGCCGTAGCGGAACTCGACCCGGCCCGGCCAGACGTCGGCGGCCCGGGCGAGCGCGAGGGCCGTGCCGCCCAGGGACTCGATCTGGATGCCGCGGTTGCCCTGCTGGCGCAGGAAGCCGAAGGACTCGTCGAAGAGCAGCGCGAGGGTGGCGACGAGGGCGAGCGCGGCGACGACGGCGGCGGTCCAGGCCTCGCGGGTGGTGCGGCCCCGGGGGGTGCCGATCAGGGTGAGCGCCGGCCAGACCTTGACCATCGCGCCGATCCCGGCGAGCGCCCCGCCGAGCTGGTGGGCGGCCGTCGAGCGGGCGTTGACGGCGAGCAGGGCGAGGACGGCGAGGGCGGTGGTGTGGACGTCGTACCGCGCGAGGGGGAGGTGCAGGAGGAGCGGGAGGCCGCAGACCCAGAACCAGGCGCCGTGGGTGAGGCGTTCGCTGTCCGCGTGGGCGAGGGCGAGGGTGATGACCGCGTCCGCGAGGAGCGCGAGGGCGACGAAGGCCTGGAAGTAGGTGAGGGAGGGGACGATGCCCGGGGCCATGATCACGAGGCCCGCGCCGGGCGGGTACTGCCAGGTGACGTCGCCCGGCGGGAAGGTCCCGGACGCGAACTGCCCGTACCAGTGCCGGTAGAGGTCCACCTCGCGGGCGACCCCGCCGATGCCGATGTCGTCGCGGAGGAGCAGCAGGAGCATGCCGGCGCGGGTGAGGAGCCAGACCGCGGCGAGGGCGAGGGTGGGGCCGCGGCCGACCGTGACGAAGGTGGCGGAGGTGAAGGTCTCCGATTCGAAGGGGGACTTGGTCAGGTTGGGGGGAGGGGGCGCGGTGGCGGCGGCCTGGGTCTGCGCCTGAGCCTGGGCGGATACGGGTGCGGGAGCGGCGGAGGGGCGGGGCTCGGTGGGTGACGGAGGGTCGTTCCGGGCCCGGCGGCGCGGCGGCTTCGGGTGATCGTTCGTCATCCTTCGGCACTCTAGTCCGCTATGCCCTATTTCTTAGGAGTTGTCGCCCTGGCGCCCGTGAACTCCTCGTATGCCGCCACCACCTCCTTCGCCGGACCGTCCATCCGCAGCGTGCCCGCCTCCAGCCACAGGGCCCGCTCGCAGGTCTCCGTGATGGTGGAGTTCGAGTGGCTGACCAGGAAGACCGTCCCCGCCTCCGCCCGCAGCTCCTCGATCCGCCGCTGGCTGCGCCGCCGGAAGCGCGCGTCGCCGGTCGCCAGGGCCTCGTCGATGAGCAGGACGTCGTGGCTCTTGGCGGCGGCGATGGCGAAGCGCAGCCGGGCACCCATTCCGGAGGAGTACGTCCGCATGGGCCGCGAGATGGCGTCGTCCTTCTCGTTGATGCCGGAGAAGTCGACGATCTCGTCGTAGCGCTCCCGCACCTCCGTGCGGCTCATGCCCATCGCGAGGCCGCCCAGGACCACGTTCCGCTCGCCGGTCAGATCGCTCATCAGGGCCGCGTTGACGCCGAGGAGGGAGGGCTGGCCGTGGGTGTAGACCCGGCCGCGTTCGACGGGCTGGAGGCCCGCGATGGCCTTCAGGAGGGTCGACTTGCCCGATCCGTTCGAACCGATCAGGCCGATCGCCTCGCCTTTGTACGCGGCGAAGCTCACGCCCTTCACGGCGTGGACCCGGCGGCCGGCCGGAGCCGTACGGCCGCGGCGCAGCATCCGGCCGAGGGCGGCGGTGGCGCTGCCCCGGCCGCCGGTGTGCCCGCCGTGGACCGTGTAGGTGATGTGGACGTCGTCGACGACGACGGTCGGGGTTCGGGTCTCGCTCGTCGTTCCGGTCTCGCTCGTCTCAGCCACGGCCGTACGTCTCCTCCGCCTTCCAGAACCAGATGAAGCCGCCCGCGAAGGCCAGCAGGGCCCAGCCGGCGGCCAGTGCCCAGACGTGCGGCGGCAACTGGGCCGCCGTGTAGCTCTCGATCAGCGCGAAGCGCATGAGGTCGATGTAGACCGCCGCCGGGTTGCACTGGAGGGCGAGCACCACGGCGTCCGGGAAGCGGCCGGCGCCCGCCAGGTTCTGGATCGAGAACATGACGCCCGAGGCGTACATCCAGGTGCGCAGCACGAACGGCATCAGCTGGCTGATGTCCGGGGTGCGGGCCGCGAGCCGCGCGAGGACGAGCGCCGCGCCGGTGTTGAAGAGGGCCTGGCAGAGCAGGGCCGGGACGGCGAGGAGCCAGCTCCAGGTGGGGAACTGGCCGCAGCCGACGAGGATCGTGCCGAGCGCGGTGAGCGAGAGCAGGAGCTGCTGGAGCTGCTGGAGCGCGAGGGCGATCGGGAGGCTCGCGCGCGGGAAGTGCAGGGCCCGGACCAGGCCCAGGTTGCCGCTGATCGCGCGGGTGCCGGCGAGGACCGTGTCGGAGGTGAAGGTCCACACGAAGATGCCGGTGAGCAGGAACGGGACGTAGTCGGGGACGCCGTGCTTGGCGTTCATGAGGACGCCGAAGATCGCGTAGTACACGGCCGCGTTGAGCAGCGGGGTCATCACCTGCCAGACCTGGCCGAGGCGGGCCTGGCTGTACTGGGCGGTGAGGCGGGCGGTCGCGAAGGCGGCGATGAAGTCGCGGCGGGACCAGAGCTGCCGGACGTAGACGGGGAGCGAGGGGCGGGCCCCGCTGACGGTCAGGCCGTGGCGCAGGGCGAGCGCGCGCAGGTCCTCGGGCGGGGTCTTGTGCCGGTCTTCCCGTACGGGTGGGGCGAGGGTCGTGGTCACGCGGGCCGCTTTCGACGAAGGGTGCGGGTGTCGTCGGCGATGGAACGGGTCCGTATCGTCGCTACGTGGAGGTTAGGACGCTCGAACGTCGGAACGCAACCGTATCGTCGTAACGTCGCCGTTGGTTAGGATGGCGTTCATGACCGAACCGACCCCCCGCCGCGCCCCCGCCGGAGCCGCCGTACTCCGCGAGGACGTGACCGAGGCCATCCGCGCCGCCGTCTTCGAGGAGCTCGCGGCCGTCGGCTTCGCCCGGATGTCCATCGAGGGCATCGCGCGCCGCGCGGGCGTCGGCAAGACCGCCGTCTACCGGCGGTGGAAGTCCAAGCTCTCCCTCGTCCTCGACCTCGTCGGCGCCTTCGCCGCCCAGGGCCTGCCGGTGCCCGCCACGGGCTCGCTGGACGGGGACGTCCGCGCGCTCCTGGAGATGGCCTCGTACGCCCTGCGCCACCCGGTCGCCTCACGGGTCATCCCCGACCTGCTCGTCGAGGCCGCACGGCAGCCGGAGATCGCCGACGCGATCCGGGAGGCGCTCCTCGACGGCCAGCAGGGCGTCATGACCCGGATCGTCCGCGAGGCCGTCGCGCGCGGCGAGCTCCCCGAGGACGCCGACCCCGCCAAGGCCCTCGACCTCGTCGTCGGACCGCTGTACTGGCGCCTCGTCGTCGTCCGTACGGCGCTGCCCGCGGAGTACGTGGACGAACTCGCGCGCGCGGCGGTGGCGGCGCTCAAGGCCTGAAGGCCGCCCGGGAGGCCTGAGGCGCCGCTCGGGAGGCCTGAGGCGCCGCCCGGGAGGCCTGAGGCGCCGCTCGGGAGGACTACTTCACCGCGCCCGCCATCACCCCGGACGCGAACTGCCGCTGGAACGCGAAGAACACCGCGAGCGGCACCACCATCGACAGGAACGCCCCCGGCGCCAGCACGTCCACGTTGTTGCCGAACTGCCGGACCTGCTGCTGGAGCGCCACCGTGATCGGCGGCGACTGCGAGTCCGCGAAGATCAGCGCGATCAGCATGTCGTTCCACACCCACAGGAACTGGAAGATCCCCAGCGAGGCGATCGCCGGACCGCCGAGCGGCAGCACCACCCGCGTGAAGAGCCGCACCTCGCCCGCCCCGTCGAGCCGCGCCGCCTCCAGGAGCTCGCGCGGGATCTCCGCGAAGAAGTTCCGCAGCAGGAAGATCGCGAAGGGCAGGCCGAAGGCGGTGTGGAAGAGGACGACCCCGACCGTCGTCTCGAAGAGCCCCACCGCGCCGAAGAGCTTCGACACCGGGACCAGCGCGACCTGCACCGGGACCACGAGCAGGGCCACCACCCCCAGGAACCACCAGTCCCGGCCCGGGAAGTCCAGCCACGCGAAGGCGTACCCGGCGAACGAGCCGAGGACCAGGACGAGGAGCGTGGCCGGGACGGTGATCAGGACGGTGGAGACGAGCGAGCCGGTGATCGTGCCGTTCGCGAGGAGCTGGGTGTAGTTCTCGGTGGTCAGCCGCGCCGGTGCCGTGAACACCTCCCACCAGCCGCTCGCCGCGATGTCGGAGGGCGAGCGGAGGGAGGAGAGCAGCAGCCCGACCGTCGGGAGCAGCCAGAACAGGCCGGCCAGGAGGAGGAAGACGCGGACCGCGCCGCCGGCCGTGCGCGCCGCTATCCGGGAGGCGCGGGAGACGTGCGAGGTGCGTGAGATGTCTGAAGCCGACGGGGCGGATGGGGCGGTCGGGGTGGTTGCGGCGGGTGCGGTCATCGGCGGGTCTCCCTTCGGATGCGGCGGATGTTGACCGCCATCACCGGCAGCACCAGCAGGAGCAGCACGACGGCGATGGCCGAGCCGACCCCGAGGTCCGCGTCCGTGCCGAAGGACGAGCGGTACAGCTGGAGCGCGAGCACGTTCGCGTCGTCCTGCGCCGAGCCCGGCGCGATGACGAAGACCAGGTCGAAGACCTTGAGCACGTTGATCATCAGGGTGACGAGGACGACCGCGAGGACCGGTGCCAGCAGCGGGACCGTGATCCGGCGGAACACCTGCCACTCGTTCGCCCCGTCCACCCGCGCCGCCTCCAGGAGTTCGCGGGGTACGGCCGCGAGCCCGGCGCCGATCAGCACCATCGCGAACCCGGCCCACATCCACACGTACGCCCCGATCACGGCTGGGGTGACGAGCGAGGGACCCAGCCACTCCACGCCGTTGTACTGCTCCCGGAAATTGCTCGCGGGGAGGCGGAGTACGGCTCCGTCGGCGCGGTCGGCGGGCAGGGTGAAGGTGCCGTCGGCCGCCGCCGTGGCCGTGGCGACCACCGTGCCGTCCCGTACGGCCTCGATCCGCAGCCCGGCGAGGCCGAGTTCGGCCGGGTCGACGACGTTCGGCTTTCCGCCGCCGCCCCGGGTGAAGTCCAGCCAGGCCGTTCCCGTGACGGTGTCCGCCGAGGGGGAGGTGGGCTCGTGTGCCGGGCGGGCCTCCTTCGGCATCCGGCCGGGGGCCACCCCGATCAGCGGGAGCCGGACGGGCTCCCCGGCGCGTACCGCCTCCTTGGTGACGAACGCGCCGCCGCCGGCCGCCGCGAGCGGGTGCACGGGGAGCGGCCGGGCCCGGGGGAAGCCCGAGGACTCGGCGAACGTGTCGTGGACCCCGACCCAGACGGCGTTGGCGACGCCCCGGTCCGGGTCCTGCTCGTAGACGAGCCGGAAGATGATCCCGGCCGCCAGCATCGAGATCGCCATCGGCATGAAGACGACCAGCTTGAACGCCGTGCCCCAGCGGACGCGTTCGGTCAGGACGGCGAACACCAGACCGAGGGCGGTGGCGACCGCGGGGGCGAGAACCAGCCAGATCAGGTTGTTCCGCACGGCGGTGCGGAGCGAGTCGTCGGTGACGAGCGCGAGGTAGTTGTCCAGACCCACGAAGGAGGAGCCGGAGCGGTCGAAGAACGAGCGCTGGACGGAGTACCCGATCGGGTAGACGACCAGCGCCCCGAGGAGGAGCAGGGCGGGGAGCAGGAACCCCGCCGCGACCGTCCTGCTCCTGTGCCCGTTCCTGGTCCGGTGCCCGTTCCTGCTCCCCTTCCCGTTCCTGGTCGTGGATTCGGCGGGTGCGCGGGAGGTGGTGGCCCTCGGCATGCCGGGGCCTCAGCTCTTCGCGGCGGCCCGGTACGCCTTCGCCGCGTCCGCCTCCAGACGCGCCTGGGCCCCGGCGACGTCCTTCGGGTTCTTCAGGAAGTCCTGCAGCGCCTTCCACTCGCCCTTGCCCGGGGTCCCGCCGAAGGACTGCGGCATCTGGTCCGACATGTCGAAGCGGAAGTTGTCACCGGCGCCGACGAGGGCCTTCGCGATCTCGCGCTGGACGTCGTTCGGATACGTGGCCGGGTCCAGGTTCTTGTTGGGGGAGAGGAAGCCGCCCTCGGCCGCCCAGATCCTCGCCGCGTCCGGGGACGCCAGGAAGGCGAGCAGCGCCTGCGCGCCCTTCGTGTCCTTCAGCGCGACGGCCGCGTCGCCGGCCGTCACGACCGGAGCGATGCCGCCGTCGACCGCCGGGAACGGGAAGGCCTTCGCGTCCGTGCCGATCTTCGCCTCCGTCTGGGCGATGTTGACGGCCGCGAAGTCGCCCTCGAAGACCATCGCCCCCTTCGGCTGGTCGCCGCCCGTGAACGTCTGGGTGACCGAGACCGGGTACTCGGTCTGGAGCGCGCCGCTCGTCCCGCCCGCGAGCAGCGCCGGCTTCCCGAACAGCTCGGCGAGCGTGGTGAGGGCCGCGGCGACGGACGGGTCGGTCCACTTGATCTCGTGCTTCGCCAGCTGGTCGTACTTGGCCGGGCCCGCCTGGGACAGGTAGACGTTCTCGAACCAGTCGGTGAGGGTCCAGCCGTCCGCGCCGCCGACGGAGACCGGGGTGACACCGGAGGCCGAGATGGTCTCGGCGGTGGAGAGGAACTCCTTCCAGGTCTTCGGCTCGGTCGCGCCCGCGTTCTCGAAGACCGCGGTGTTGTACCAGACCAGGGATTTGTTGGCGGCCTTGAAGTAGACCCCGTACTGGGTGCCGTCGACCGCGCCGAGGCTCCGCCAGCCGGGCGAGTAGTTCGCGGCCAGCTGGGCCGCGGCCTCGGGGCCGACCGGCTTCAGCCACTTCTGGGCGGCGGCCTGCTGGATCGCGCCGACCTGCGGCAGCATCGCCACGTCGGGCGGGGAGCCGCCGGCGATCTTCGTCCCGAGGAAGTTCACGATCGGGTCCTGGGCCGGCACGAACGTGACGGTCGCGCCCGTCCGCTTCTCGAACTCCTTGAGGACCTTCGTGAAGTTCTCCTGCTCGGGGCCCGTCCAGACGGCGGCGACCTCGATCTTCTCGCCCTTGAGGGAGGAGCCGGGGGTGGACGTGGCCTTCCCCGGGTCCTCGGGCGTCCCGCCGTCGCCTCCGCAGGCCGCGAGGGCCAGTGCGGAGAGCGCCGTGAGCGCCGTGATGGTCACTGCGGCCTTGCGTGGACGAAGAGTTGTACGCATCGCTGCCCCGTCTCTCCCGTGCGCGTCGCTGTCCCGTGCCGACAGGTCTACGCCGGGTGACGGAGCCCCCGCAATACCGCCTTCCGTGTCAAGCGGTCGATCGTGACGCCCTCGTGACGTGCCGTCAGGCGCGCGTGGCGGGCGCGAGCGGCGGTATCGGCGTCGCCTCGACCGAACGGGCCGCGCGGTCCAGGGCGCTCGCGAGGAGGGCCAGGTCCGTCGGGCCGTTGCCCAGCTCGCGGACCGGGCGGCGGGTGGGCGGGTCGCCCATCCGCTCCCACTCCAGCGGGACGACGACCGGGCGGAGCGTCGCCGTCCGCGGGATGCGGCCGGTCACGCGGCCCGACTGGAAGGGGGTCACGCGGCCGTCCGGGTGACCGAGCCTGCCGCGCCCGGCCGCCGGTACGTCCGGTCCCGCGGCCACCGGGGGCGCGTCGAGCACGATCCGCAGCCGGGCCCCGTGGGCCAGCTCCGTGTCGGCCGTACGGTCCGGGCGGGACGAGGTCGCGACGAGGTGCACCCCGAGCCGCTCACCGTGCCGGGCGACGGCCTCCAGGGCCCGCACGACGGACCCGGCGGCCGGCCGGCCGGGGGCGCCGAGCGCCGGGGCGACCAGGGCGTCGAAGTCGTCGACGAGGACGACGAGCCGCGGCAGCGGTCCGGCGCCCGCCGCCCGGGCGGAGCCGGACTCCCCGGCCGTGGGCCGCGGAATCCGCCCACTGGTCTGGTCGGCGGCCCCGGGCTGCTCGCTCGAAGGGTGCGGTACGCGTCCGCTCGGGTGGTCGGCGAGGTCGCCGTCGCCCGTGCGGAGGGTGCGGCTGCTCGGCCGGTCGTCCAGGGACCCGCCCTCGCGCCGGGGGAGCCGCCCGCTGGGCGTGTCGGCCAGGAAGGCGTCCCCGGCCGCGGAGCGCGCGCGGGAACCGGCCCGGTCGCCGCTCTCGCCGTCCCCGCCGTAGGAGCCCCGTCCGCCGGGCCGGTCGCCGACCCGCTCGCCCGCGCCACCGTCACGGGTCACGCGTCCGCTGGAGCGGCCGCCGAGGTCGTCCGCGCCGGGGTAGGGCATGCGTCCGCTGGAGCGTCCGCCGAGGTCTTCGGCGCCCGGGTAGGACATGCGTCCGCTGGAGCGGCCGCCGAGGTCGTCCGCGCCGGGGTAGGGCATGCGTCCGCTGGAGCGTCCGCCGAGGTCTTCGGCGCCCGGGTGCGGCACGCGCCCGCTGGAGCGGCCCCCCAGGTCGTCCGCGCGGGGCACGCGCCCGCTGGAGCGGCCCCCCAGGTCGTCCGCGCGGGGCACGCGCCCGCTGGAGCGGCCGGCCAGGTCGTCCGCGCCGGTGTGCGGGGTGCGGCCGCCGGGCTGGTCGTTGTCGTCGCCGACGCGGAGGGTCCGGCCGCTGGGGCGGTCGTGGAGGCCACCGTCGCCCGTGCGGAGCGTGCGCCCGCTGGAGCGGCCGCCGAGCTCGTCCGCGCCCGAGTACGTGATCCTGCCGCTCGGGCGGCCGCCGAGGTCGCCGTCGGGCGTGCGGGAGCCGCGCGCGCTCGGCAGGGAGCCGATCGTGCCGTCGCCCGTGCGCAGGGTGCGGCCGCTCGGACGGTCCGTCAGGTCGCCCGCGTCGGGCACCCGGACGGTCGCGCGGGCGCCCTGGGGCACGGATTCCGCCGCGCTCGGGGAGCGCTGGCCGATCAGCCGGTCGGCGGCATGCGGGGCGCGGGCCCCGCGCCGGTCGGCGAAGTGGCCGTCGCCCAGGAGCTCCGCCCGGCGCTTCAGCTCGGCGCCGAGCGCCTGCGCGAACTCCCGCATCCGGACCGGGTCGGAGGCGACCAGGTGCTCGGTGACGTGCGGCAGCTCCGTACAGGCCGCGAGGCCCTCGCCGCGCTCGCCGCCCGCGCCGTCCACGAGGAGCAGGCCGAGACGGTCCGGGCGGCCGCCGGCCGCGAGGGACGCGGCGATCGAGCGGAGGAGCTCCGTCCGGCCGCTGCCCGCGGGCCCCTCGATCAGCAGGTGCGGGCCCTCCTGGGTGAGGTCCACCGCGAGCGGGCCGCGCGGGCCCGCGCCCAGCACGGCCGTGCCGTCCCCGGCGGAGGCCCAGCGGGCCAGCAGGGAGGCGGGGGTCGCCCGGGCGAGGCCGAGCTCGTCGAGCAGGCGCGCCGTCGGGGGCAGCGCGGCGGCCCGGCCGTGCGGCGCCGCCGCCGTCTCCGTACGCAGCGGGGCGAGGGCCCGGCCGAAGCGGTCGGCCCAGGCGACGGAGACCGCGTCGACCACGCCGACGGTGCCGTGGCCCGCGACCCGTCCGCCGGAGGTGCGGACCAGCCGCAGCGCCGTCGCGACGTCGCCGCTCAGGAGCGCGGCGGCCCCGCACTCGCGGAAGGCGAGGGAGGCGACGCAGGCCGCCTCGTAGGTGGCGGCCACCGGCGACTCGGGGGTGGCCGAGGGCGCCTCGGCGAGGCACAGCAGGTGGATGCCCGCCGCCGCCCCGGCGCCCGCGAGCCGCGCGACCGTCTCGCGCAGCGCGGCGGACCCGGGGTCCCCGTCGACGATCACGACCGTCGCCGTCCCGGTGTGGCGCGCGGCGGCCTCGGCGACGGACGCGCGGTCGGCGCTGGGCCAGCCGGGGCCGAGGGGGCCGTCGTCGAGCCGGCGGGTCAGCTCGGTCGTCCGGGCCTGGGCCTGCTCGCGGTCGTACGCCAGGAGCAGGCGGCAGTCCTGGCCGTGGGCCGGGCGGACGTGCGGGAGCCAGCCGAGCCAGCCCCAGGCGCGGCGCCGCTCCTCAAGGGAGCGGTTCCGGTCGGCGCTGATCAGCACGATCTCCAGGTCGGAGGGGGAGTGCAGGGCGGCGAGCTGGGCGACGACCGAGCGGGCGAGCCCGGCGAGCCGGTCGGCGGGGCCGGCGAGACCGAGCGAACCGGCCTCGCGCAGTCCGACGGTGACCGGGACCCCGGAGAGCTCGGCGCGGTCGGTCGTGCCGAGCCGGACCACGAGGGACTCGGGATGGTCCTGGCCCCGCTCCCAGAGGCGGGGGCCGGGGCCGAGCGCGGCGAGCAGGACGGTGGCCGGGTCGGGCCAGGTGTCGGCGACGGGTACGGGGCCGCCGGCCGCGTCCCGCCCGGCGGGGCCCGGACGGGCGCCGCTCAGCGCGCCGACGGGGGCGCCCGCGTGGGTGTCCGGGGCGGTCCTGGGGTCGGCGTCCGGGGCGGGGAGCTCCTCGCGTCCGCCCGCGAGCCGCCGGGCCCACGCGCCGAGCCCGCGCTTCCCGCCCGCGCGGCCAGGGGCGGGCGCGGCGCCCTGGCGGCGGGACTCCCGGGTTCTGCCGTGGGCCTCGCCGTCGGTGGGGGCGTGAGGGCCCTCGGGCTCCTCCGCGCGCGCGTGGCCGGGGGAGGCGGGGCGGTCGTCGTAGGACCCGGCGGCGTACGGATCGGCGTACACGTCGTCGTGCCGGGTGTCCTGAGGAGCGTGCTGCGCGGTGTCGTACGCGACACCGCGCGCGCCACCGTGGGTGGTGTCGTCGACGGGGCGTCCCGCAGCTCCCGCGCGTCCCGAGGGCGTGTCGGAGGGCGCCGGGGTCCCGGCCCGCCCGGCCGTCCCGCGCGCGACCCGCAGGTGGCCCTCGCCGTCGGGGGCGGTCGCCACCGTCTCCGTACCCCCGGGGCCGTCGCCGGTGCCCGTCAGGCGGAGGGCGGACTCGCCGAGGCGCAGCAGGGAGCCGGGGCGGAGCCGGACCGGGCGGTCGCCGACGGGCACGCCGTCGAGCGTCGTCCCGTTCGTCGAGCCCAGGTCGGAGACGGTGACGCGGCCGTCGTCGCCGACGATCACCGTGCAGTGCGCACGCGAGACGTCAGGGTCGTCGAGCGGCACGTCGGCATCGACGGACCGGCCGATTCTGATCGGTCCGCCGTGCAGCAGGTGCACCCCGCCCGCGTCCGGTCCCGCCACCACGTGCAGCCGGGCGGACGCCGTCTCGCCGAGCCGGTCGTCGGGGCCGGGGACCTGGAGCGAGAGGACCGCGCCGTCGACGAGCGGGGGCTCGCCGAGCACGCAGCGCCTGCTGTCGAGCCGGTCCCCACCCGCGTAGAGCACGGTCGTGCCCGAGGCGGAGGTGTCGGGGCCGGTGACGGCGGCGGCCAGACCGGAGGCCACGGCGGCGAGCGCCGTCCCGGCGGGGGCCGTGACAAGAACGTCGCAGGCGCGCCCGGCGCCGTGGCCGCCGTGGCTGCCATGGCCGGTGTGCGGCGCGAGGACGGTCAGCCGGATCTGCATCGCCGTCAGCGGTCCCTTCTGCGCGAGATGCCCGGCAGGGGAACCGCCCTGTGACTCCCCCCACCCGGCACGGACGCGTCGTCCGGTACAGGTCGGCACGGCGCGGGGGGCTCCCGACCCCACTGATGCGACGTGCTGTAGGCATCCTCGCACCTGCCACCGACAACACGCCCCCGGGTCGGCCACAAGTGATCTTGAATGGTCGGCTGTGGTCCAAAAAATGCCTGGTTGGGCATGCCTTTGGAGCATGCCTGGCAACCGCCACGGCCCGCGGAGCGTCTTCTTCCGGACAAGTTCGGGGCACATTTCGCCTGTGGACGACCGGCCTGGGACTCGTTCGGCGGCACTAAAGTGGGTCGGACACCCGGACGGGTCACAACAGAGGACAGGGACCCCGGGGAGCACACGAGACCACCCCAGGACCACGATCAGCAGGGAGCGCGTGACGTGCGGCCTATCGGCAGCAAGTACCTGCTCGAGGAGCCGCTCGGACGCGGCGCCACGGGCACCGTCTGGCGAGCCCGCCAGCGGGAGACGGCGGGCGCCGAGGCGGCCGTGGCCGGCCAGCCCGGCGAGACCGTCGCGATCAAGGTCCTCAAGGAGGAGCTGGCCAACGACCCGGACATCGTGATGCGCTTCCTGCGCGAGCGGTCCGTGCTCCTCCGGCTCACCCACCCGAACATCGTGCGCACCCGGGACTTGGTCGTCGAGGGCGATGTCCTCGCCCTCGTCATGGACCTCGTCGACGGCCCCGACCTGCACCGGTACATCAGGGAGAGCGGACCGCTCACCCCGGTCGCCGCCTCCCTCCTGACGGCCCAGATCGCCGACGCGCTCGCCGCCAGCCACGCCGACGGCGTCGTCCACCGCGACCTCAAGCCGGCCAACGTCCTGCTCGCCGAGCAGGGCGGCCAGATGCACCCGATGCTCACCGACTTCGGCATCGCGCGCCTCGCGGACTCCCCGGGCCTGACCCGGACGCACGAGTTCGTCGGCACGCCCGCGTACGTGGCGCCCGAGTCCGCCGAGGGGCGCCCGCAGACCTCCGCCGTCGACATCTACGGCGCGGGCATCCTGCTCTACGAGCTCGTCACCGGCCGGCCCCCCTTCGCCGGCGGCACCGCCCTCGAGGTCCTCCACCGGCACCTCAGCGAGGAGCCGCGCCGCCCCTCGACCGTGCCCGGCCCGCTGTGGACGGTCATAGAGCGCTGCCTCAGCAAGAACCCCGACGTGCGGCCGAGCGCCGAGAACCTCGCCCGGGGCCTGCGCGCCGTCGCCGCCGGCATCGGCGTCCACTCCACGCCCGCGCAGATCGAGGCCGCGGACGGCGTCGGGGCGCTCCTCGCCCCGGACCCGGCGCCCGCGCCGGTCCCGGAGACCCCGGGGGCCGCCGACGCCACCCAGGTGCTGCCCAGCGGTGCCGGGGCCCCGGCGCACTACGACCCCGCCGCCGCGACCAGCGTGATGCCGACCAGCGGCCCGGCGGGCGTCGCCGACCCGACGGCCGTCATGCCGCCCGTACCGTCCCAGCCGCCGCAGTCCGAGGACCCGCACCCCTGGCAGAGCCAGCTGCGCGCGGCCCGCGACCGCAACGAGCAGACGCAGGTGCAGTACCTCGACCCGAGCGAGGACCCGCTGCGCCGCCGCCCGCAGCGCCCGCAGCAGCAGGGCCAGCAGGGCCAGCAGGGGCAGTACGGACAGCAGGGCCAGCCCGGCCAGTACGGACAGCAGGGGCAGCCCGGCCAGTACGGGCAGCAGCGGCCGCCGCAGCACCAGCAGCAGCGTCCCGCGCCGCCGCAGCAGTACCAGCAGCAGCACCAGCCCCAGCAGTACGCGCCGCCGCCCCCGCCCCCGCAGCAGTACGCGCAGCCGCAGCAGCAGCCCCAGCAGCAGTACACGCCGCCGCAGCCGCCGCCCCAGGCGCCCGCGCCGCGCGAGCCGCGCCCGCCGCGCCAGCGCGGCGCGAACCCGATGCGGATCCCCGGCCTCGGCTGCCTCAAGGGCTGCCTGTTCACGATCGTCCTGTTCGTGGTCGCCGGCTGGCTCGTCTGGGAGCTCACCCCGCTCCAGGACTGGGTCGCCCAGGGCAAGGGCTACTGGCAGGCCATCGGCGACGGCATCTCGAAGGTCACGGAGTGGGTCTCCACGATCGGCGAGGCCACCGGCTCCGGGGGTACTACCGGCGGTACGGGGCAGTAATACTGCCGATTTATCGACTTCCGAAGGGTGATTTCGCTTCGGAAGTGACGACCGGCGGCTGCGGACGCGTAGCTTTGACGCGAACCGCAGCCGCTGAGGGAGCAGTCTTGGCACGGAACATCGGCAGCCGCTACACCGCCCACCAGATCCTCGGACGGGGCAGCGCCGGAACGGTGTGGCTCGGCGAGGGACCCGAAGGGCCCGTCGCCGTCAAACTGCTGCGCGAGGACCTGGCCTCCGACCAGGAGCTCGTCGGCCGCTTCGTCCAGGAGCGGACCGCGCTGCTCGGCCTCGACCACCCCCGGGTGGTCAAGGTCCGCGACCTCGTCGTCGACGGCAACGACCTCGCCCTCGTCATGGACCTCGTGCGCGGCACCGACCTGCGCACCCGCCTGGACCGGGAGCGGCGGCTCGCCCCCGAGGCCGCCGTCGCGATCGCCGCCGACGTCGCCGACGCCCTGGCCGCCGCGCACGCCGCCGGGGTCGTCCACCGGGACGTCAAGCCGGAGAACATCCTGCTCGACATGGAGGGCCCGCTCGGCCCGGGCGGCGCACACCCCGCCCTCCTCACCGACTTCGGCGTCGCCAAGCTGATCGACACCCCCGGCCGCACCAAGGCCACCCGGATCATCGGCACCCCCGACTACCTCGCCCCCGAGATCGTCGAGGGCCTCCCGCCGCGCGCCGCCGTCGACATCTACGCCCTCGCCACCGTCCTGTACGAGCTGCTCGCCGGCTTCACGCCCTTCGGCGGCGGCCACCCCGGCGCCGTCCTGCGCCGGCACGTCACCGAGACCGTCGTCCCGCTCCCCGGCATCCCCGAGGAGCTGTGGCAGCTGATCGTGCAGTGCCTGGCGAAGGCCCCCGCCTCCCGGCTGCGCGCCTCCGAGCTCGCCGCCCGCCTCAAGGACGTCCTGCCGCTGCTCAAGGGCATCCCGCCGCTGGACGTGGACGAGCCGGACGCGGACCCGGCACCGGGGTCCGCGCAGGCCTCGGAGCCGTACGAGGAGGAGGCGTACGCCACCGGCACGGGCGCCGGTGAGCCCGGCCCGCGCCGGGCCGCCGTCCCGCTGGTGCCCGGCGCCTCCGCCGACTCCAACCGGGACACCCACACCTCCATGCGGGTCCCTGCCCCCGACGAACTCTCCGGCGGCCCCCTCGGCACCGCCCGGGCCCCCCGCCCGGCGGGCGCCCGGCGCCCCGGCTCGGCCCGCCACAAGGCGGGCGTGGTCCGCAAGCGCCGGATCACCCTCGCCGTCGCGGCGGTCGTGGTCGCCGGAGCGCTCGGCGCCGGCGGCTACCTGGTGGCCTCCGGGGACGGGGACGCGCCGCCGCAGGACTCCAAGCAGTCCTCCCAGCCGTAGGGACGGACTCAGGGTCAGACGGAGGGGGCAGGCCAGGGGGACGGCCGTAGGGGACAGCCGGAGGGGACGGCCGTAGGGGACGGCCGTACGGCCCGTCACGGCCAAAGGTTCGGCTCCCCGCCCGGAGCCGTTACGCTGGACGCGTGGCAGTCGTCGATGTATCCGAAGAGCTGAAGTCCCTCTCCTCGACCATGGGGTCGATCGAGGCCGTCCTGGACCTCGAGAAGCTGAGGGCCGACATCGCCGTGCTCGAAGAGCAGGCCGCGGCCCCGTCCCTGTGGGACGACCCGGAGGCGGCGCAGAAGATCACGAGCAAGCTTTCGCACCTCCAGGCGGAGGTCCGGAAGGCCGAGACCCTGCGCGGGCGCATCGACGACCTCGCGGTGCTCTTCGAGCTCGCCGAGGAGATGGACGACCAGGACACCCTCGCCGAGGCCGAGACGGAGCTCACCTCCGTCCGCAAGGCCCTCGACGAGATGGAGGTCCGCACGCTCCTCTCCGGCGAGTACGACGAGCGTGAGGCCCTGGTCAACATCCGCGCGGAGGCCGGCGGCGTCGACGCCTCCGACTTCGCCGAGCGGCTCCAGCGCATGTACCTGCGCTGGGCGGAGCGCCACGGCTACGCGACGGAGATCTACGAGACCTCGTACGCGGAAGAGGCCGGCATCAAGTCGACCACCTTCGTGGTGAAGACGCCGTACGCCTACGGCACCCTCTCCGTCGAGCAGGGCACCCACCGTCTGGTCCGCATCTCGCCCTTCGACAACCAGGGCCGCCGTCAGACGTCCTTCGCGGGCGTCGAGGTCCTCCCGGTCGTCGAGTCCTCCGACCACGTCGAGATCGACGAGTCCGAGCTGCGCGTCGACGTCTACCGCGCCTCGGGCCCCGGCGGCCAGGGCGTCAACACGACCGACTCGGCGGTGCGCATCACGCACATCCCGACCGGCATCGTGGTCTCCTGCCAGAACGAGCGCTCCCAGATCCAGAACAAGGCGAGCGCCATGAACGTCCTCCAGGCCAAGCTCCTGGAGCGTCAGCGCCAGGAGGAGCGCGCGAAGATGGACGCGCTCAAGGACAGCGGCAGCTCCTGGGGCAACCAGATGCGTTCGTACGTCCTCCACCCGTACCAGATGGTCAAGGACCTCCGTACGGAGTTCGAGGTCGGCAACCCGCAGTCGGTCCTGGACGGTGAGATCGACGGCTTCCTGGAGGCCGGGATCCGCTGGCGCAAGCAGCAGGACAAGTAGCAGGAGAAGTAGCTTCCCCGGCTGACCCGTTCAGCCGTGCGAGTACGGGCCCCGCACCTCCTCGGTGCGGGGTCCGTACTCGTTCCGTACCGTCGCGCGGATTCGCTGGCGCAAGCGGAACCGGGGCCGTCGGGGCGCTTTGTCGACAAGGGAACTGGTGGCGCCGGGCCCGGAGTTACGGGTTTACGTCACAGTTGCATCGTCTCATGGCGGGCACTTGTGGATCTTTCGGGCATCGCACGCGCAACGGCCTTGACGCTTCATCGGAAACTCGGAAGGGTGACGTACTGGCATGCGCATTTCTGGGGCGCGTGTGAACGGGGGCCGGCCCAGTCGTGACGCCGCCCCTGCTGCGCGGGGCCCCGAGCGCTGCCCCATGACGAGTTTGAGCTACTGGGGGTAGCAGCCAGATGACCAAGCAGATGCGAATCCGATTCGCGCGCATCGCCGCCGGAGCGGTGATCGCCGCCGGAGCTTCGCTGACCGCGGCCGGTGCCGCGCAGGCCGTGGGCGCCTTCGGCGAGAACGAGCCGACCCCGACGGAGACGTGCCTCCCCGGCTCCGCCGGTTGCGAGACCACGCCGCCGCCGACCACGCCTCCGGTGGAGACGACCCCGCCGGTGGAGACGACGCCTCCGGTGGAGACCACCCCGCCGGTGGAGACGACCCCGCCGGTGGAGACGACCCCGCCGGTGGAGACGACCCCGCCGGTGGAGACGACCCCGCCGGTGGAGACCACCCCGCCGGTGGAGACCACCGAGCCCGGTGGCGGCGAGACCACCGAGCCCGGTGGCGGCGAGACCACCGAGCCCGGCGGTGGCGAGACCACCGAGCCCGGCAACGGCAACAACGGTGGCAACCACAACGGTGGCAACGGCAACGGCGGCAACGGCAACGGCGGGACCGACAACGGGACCGACGGCGGCACCGACGGCGGTTCGACCGACAGCCCCGTGACCCCGGACGACAGCACCGACGGTGGCTCCACCGACTCCGGCGCGGGCGACCCGGGCACCTGCACCGTCGACCTCGACGGTGCCGAGTGCGTGGACACCGGCAACAACAACACCGACACCAACAACGCCGGCTCGCAGCCCGTGCAGCAGGGTCAGGCCAAGGAGGAGCTCGCCGAGACCGGTGCGGCCGAGACCTCGTTCCTGATCATCGGCGCCGCGACCATGATCGCCGGCGGCATCGGCTTCCGCATGCTGCCGCGTCTCGTCGGCGGTGGCGGCAACGCCGCCGTCTGACGGAACCGCGTGAGCGCGTGAGAGCGCGCGCATGATGAAGGGCCGGGGAGATCGCTCTCCCCGGCCCTTCGCCGCGCTCGGCTCGTGTGTGTGGCCGTCCCTCGGTCCGGCAGGACATGGCCGGCAATGCGTCCGGCGGCAGGCCTAGGCCGTCTGGATCGCGGCGAGCAGGGCGATCGCGGCCAGCAGGGCGATCGCCAGCGTCAGCAGCATCGCGGGCGTCAGCCCCTGGGGGGTCAGACGCTCCCGGTTCGCGCGGCAGACGCGGCAGCGGCCCTCGGCGACCGGGCCCGCGCAGTTGGCGCACACCAGTCGGTCGTAGGTCATGCGCTCTCCTCCTCCCGCACTGGGATCCACACCAGGACAACGCCCGGAGGGGTCCGGACGTTCCCCCTACCACTGTGCCAGCTCCCGGACGATTCGGCGCGCCCCACCGGAGCGCCCGCCCTCCACCCCGAAGGGCGAAAAGGATAAAGCACGCAAGCCAGGACCGCGACTGCGCGGGCCATCCCCGTTCGCGTAAGGTCACGCACACCTACTCCCGGCCGACCGTGGTGCATCCGTGATCCGATTCGACAACGTCTCCAAGTCCTATCCGAAGCAGAACCGCCCCGCGCTCCGGGATGTCTCCCTGGAGATCGAGAAGGGGGAGTTCGTCTTCCTCGTCGGTTCGTCCGGCTCCGGAAAGTCGACTTTCCTGCGGCTGCTCCTGCGTGAGGAGCGCGCGAGCCAAGGCCAGGTGCACGTCCTCGGCAAGGACCTCGCCCGGCTCTCCAACTGGAAGGTGCCGCACATGCGGCGCCAGCTCGGCACCGTCTTCCAGGACTTCCGCCTGCTCCCCAACAAGACCGTCGCCGAGAACGTGGCCTTCGCCCAGGAGGTCATCGGCAAGCCGCGCGGCGAGATCCGCAAGGCCGTGCCGCAGGTGCTCGACCTGGTCGGGCTCGGCGGCAAGGAGGACCGGCGTCCCGGCGAGCTCTCCGGCGGTGAGCAGCAGCGCGTCGCCATCGCCCGCGCCTTCGTCAACCGCCCGATGCTGCTGATCGCCGACGAGCCCACCGGCAACCTCGACCCGCAGACCTCCGTCGGCATCATGAAGCTGCTCGACCGCATCAACAGGACAGGGACCACCGTCGTCATGGCGACCCACGACCAGAACATCGTCGACCAGATGCGCAAGCGCGTCATCGAGCTCGAGAAGGGTCGCCTCGTCCGCGACCAGGCGCGTGGCGTCTACGGATACCAGCACTGAGCAGGCCGACGAAGAACAGGTAGGGGAAAGCAGTCACCATGCGCGCTCAGTTCGTGCTCTCCGAGATCGGCGTCGGCCTCCGGCGCAACCTGACGATGACCTTCGCCGTCATCGTCTCCGTGGCCCTCTCGCTCGCCCTCTTCGGCGGCGCGCTGCTCATGCGCGAGCAGGTCAGCACGATGAAGGACTACTGGTACGACAAGGTCAACGTCTCCATCTTCCTCTGCAACAAGACCGACGCGGCCACCGCGGCCAAGTGCGCCAAGGGCGCGGTCACGACACAGCAGAAGGAGCAGATCGAGGCCGATCTGCGGGAGATGGACATCGTGGAGGACGTCCACCACGAGTCCGCCAGCGAGGCCTTCAAGCACTACAAGGAGCAGTACAGCGACACCGCCATCGCGTCCGTCATCACGCCGGACCAGATGCAGGAGTCGTTCCGGGTCAAGCTCAAGGACCCGGAGAAGTACAAGGTGGTCGCCACGGCCTTCGCGGGCCGAGACGGCGTCGAGTCGGTCCAGGACCAGCGGAACATCCTGCAGAACCTCTTCGACCTGATGAACGGCATGAACATCGCCGCCCTCGGCGTCATGGGCCTGATGCTGGTCATCGCGCTGATGCTGATCGTCAACACCGTCCGCGTCTCGGCCTTCAGTCGCCGCCGCGAGACGGGCATCATGCGGCTCGTGGGCGCGTCCAGCTTCTACATCCAGATGCCGTTCATCATGGAGGCCGCCTTCGCCGGACTCCTCGGCGGCGCCGTCGCCTGTGTGCTGCTGCTCGTCGGCCGGTACTTCCTCATCGACCACGGCATCGCGCTCGCCGAGAAGATGCAGCTGGTCAACTTCATCGGCTGGGACGCCGTCCTCGCCAAGCTGCCGCTCGTGCTCGCCATCGGTCTGCTCATGCCGGCCGTGGCCGCGTTCATCGCGCTGCGCAAGTACCTGAAGGTGTGAGAAGACACCCCTGACAGCGAATGGCGTCGTACGGGCAAAGCCCGTGCGGCGCCATTCACTTGTCCTAGAGTGGGCGCCATGCCGGCCGGCGTCGATCACCGCCTCTGTATCCGGCCCCGCGGAGTGCTCCGTGGGGCCGTTCTGACGTTGGTCTTCACCGGGGTCCTCGCGACCGCCGCAGCCACCGGGGCGCTGCCCCGGCAGGGCGTCGCGGGCGCGGGGTCGCCGGACGCCGTCCGTACGGACACGGTGGACCGCGCCGCCCTGAACCGTGCGGCCGCCGCGGCCATGGCCGACGGGAAGTCGGGCAAGCAGGCCGCGGAGGACTTCGTCAGCCGCAGCGGCGACCGCTGGGGCGCGGTGTACGACAAGAAGGAGTACGCCGACTTCGAGCAGGCCCTCGACGGCGCCTACACGGGCGTCGGGCTCTCCGCGGGCCGGGCCGCCGAGGGCGGCGGGGTGAAGGTGACCCGGGTCCAGCCCGGCGGTCCCGCCGAGCGGGCCGGGCTCCGGGCCGGCGACCGGCTCGTCTCCGTCGACGGCCGCCCGGTCGGCGCGCTCTCCGTCTCCGAGGTCGTCTCCCTGCTCCGCGGCGACGGCGTCCCCGGATCGGCCGTCGTCCTCCGGGTCGAGCGCGGCCGCGCCGTCCGGACGGAGACCCTGCTCCGGGCCCGGCTCGCGACGGACCCGGTCAGCGTCCGCCGCCTCGACGACGGGGCCGTCCTGATCAAGGTCGCCGCCTTCACCAAGGGCGCGGGCTCGCGCGTGCGGGACGCGGTACGGGACGCCCCGGCCGGCGCCGGAGTCCTCCTGGACCTGCGGGGCAACTCCGGCGGTCTGGTCGCGGAGGCCGCCGTCGCCGCCTCCGCCTTCCTCGACGGTGGCCTGGTCGCCACGTACGACGTCGAGGGCGAGCAGCGGGCCGTGTACGCGGACGGGGGCGGCGACACCGGCCGGCCCCTGGTGGCGCTGATCGACGGCGGCACGATGAGCGCGGCCGAGCTGCTGACCGGCGCCCTCCAGGACCGGGGCCGGGCGGTCACGGTCGGCTCGAGGACCTTCGGCAAGGGCTCGGTGCAGATGCCGAGCGCGCTCCCGGACGGCTCGGTGGCCGAGCTGACCGTCGGCCACTACCGCACGCCCGCCGGGCACGCCGTGGACGGCCGGGGCATCACCCCCGACCTGACGGCCGGCGAGAAGGCCGAGGAACGGGCCCGTACGGTATTGAGTGGCCTCGGAGGGGGCTCGTAGTGCGAAAATGGCCGCACTATGGCAAAGGGACTCGTGAACGTGCAGGGCAAGCCTGCGAAGAAGAACCAGGACAAGGCGCCCGAGCGGAAGATCATCGCTCAGAACAAGAAGGCGCGCCACGACTACCACATCGTCGACACCTATGAGTGCGGCGTGGTCCTCATGGGCACCGAGGTGAAGTCGCTGCGGATGGGCCGGGCCTCGCTCGTCGACGGCTTCGTGCAGATCGACAACCACGAGGCGTGGCTGCACAACATCCATGTGCCCGAGTACATGCAGGGCAGCTGGACGAACCACTCGGCGAAGCGGAAGCGCAAGCTGCTCCTGCACCGCGAGGAGATCGACAAGCTCGAGTCGAAGTCGCAGGAGACGGGTCACACGATCGTGCCTCTCGCGCTGTACTTCCTGAACGGCCGGGTCAAGGTCGAGATCGCGCTCGCGAAGGGCAAGAAGGAGTACGACAAGCGGCAGACGCTGCGCGAGCAGCAGGACACCCGCGAGACGAACCGGGCCATCGCGGCGGCCAAGCGCAGGGAGCGCGCGGCCAAGATCGCCTAGCGGCGGGTCGGCGGGTAATACGCTGGCGACGGCGCCCGTCGGTCACGTACGATGGGCTCTGCACACCTCGCAAGGGGTGCGCTTTGAAAAATAAACATGGGGATGATCGGTTTCGACAGCGGATACCGATGCAGAGGAAGCGTGTCGAGGAAGCGGCAATGATCTCGTAAACCATATGTCGCAACCAATAATCGCCAACTCCAAGAGCGATAACTCCCGCTTCGCCCTCGCTGCCTAATTTTAGGTAACGACAAGAAGCCTCTGTGAGGAGCGTCAGCCCGGGGGTGGTCCCGACCCGGATCCTGGCGTCATTTAGGGATCTAAACTTCTCACCCCGGTCACGGGGGTGAGAAGGAAATCAAACAGTGACTGAGCCCGTCGGAGACTTGTCCGCGTGATCTCCGGGGCTGAGAAACTCGTAGCGGACTGCGCACGGAGAAGCTCTGTTTCCGTACCGTTGGACGCGGGTTCGATTCCCGCCATCTCCACCGAGCGTCCGAGGGGGCCTGCCCCGCTCGGACACCTCATCCCATGTGGGCAGAGGCCCGGCAGTCGTCAAGACCGCCGGGCCTTTGTCATGCCCGGACGCGGGGGCGCGGGCCGCCCACCCCGGTCGCCCCGCACAGCGTCAGCGCCAGGGCCGCCGCCGCGATCGGGACGAGGAAGCCGAAGGCCGGGAAGGGGGCGTGGTCGGCGGCCCAGCCGCCGGTGGCGGAGCCCGCCGCGATGCCGGCGAGGAGCGCGGTCACCGCGAGGGTCATGCCCTCGTTGAGCCGGGACGCCGGCGTCAGGCGCTGGACCAGGCCCATGCCCGTGACCATCGTCGGGGCCGTCGCCATACCCGCCACGAGCAGACCGCCCGCGAGGGCGAGGAGCGAGCCGGTCGAGGCGGCGAGCATCGGCATCGCCATGAGGACGGTCATCGCGGCCAGGCAGGTGCGGAGCCGGGCCGTGCGGCGAGCGCGGCCGTAGAGGAGGCCCGCGGCGCAGGAGCCGGCGGCCTGGAGGGCGAGGACGGGGCCCGCGACGGGGCCGTCCACGAACGCCAGCGCCACGACCTCCATGGAGCCGAAGATCGCCCCGGTGGCGAGGAAGACCGCGAGCAGCGGCGCCATGCCCGGGGCCCGCAGCGGGGAGCCGGTGGCGGTGCGGGGTGCGATCGGAGGCTCGGTGGAGCGCTGGGCGGCGAAGAGCAGCACGCCGGACAGGAAGAGCACCGCGGCCGCGAGGGTGCCCGCCTCCGGGAAGAGCGCCGAGCAGAGGAGCGCGGCCAGCACCGGGCCGAGCATGAAACAGAGCTCGTCGACGGCCTGCTCGAAGGCGTTGGCGGTGTGCAGGGCGTCCGGGTCGTCCCGGAGGAGGTGGGCCCAGCGGGCCCGGGACATGCCGCCCGTGTTCGGGGAGGTGGCGGTGGTGGCGGCGACGAGGAAGAGCGCCCAGGCGGGGGCCTTCTCGTGGACACAGAGGAGCAGGAGCAGATGGCCCAGGACCGCGTACGCCGTGGCCGGGACGGCGACGCGCGCCTGGCCGTACCGGTCGACGAGCCGGGCGATCCAGGGGGCGGCCAGGGCCCCGGCGGCCAGGCCGGTGGCGATGACCGAACCGGCCAGGGCGTAGGAGTCGTAGCGGCCCGCGATCATGATCACGGCGCTCACGCCGAACATGCCCATGGGGAGCCGGGCGATCAGGTTCCCGGCGGTGAAGGCGCGGGTGCCGGGGAGGGCGAAGAGGCGGAGGTAGGGGTTGCGGGGTGCGGGGCGGTGCGGGGGTCGGTGTCGTACGCGGGTGAGGGGCCCGGAGGCCGGGTGCTCGCGATAGCGAGGGGCGAGGGCCGGGCCCGCCGGGGTGAGGGTGAGGTCCGGTTGCGGCATGGATCAAGGCTCGCTGGCGCGGTCCCCGCCGGTCCAACACCTGATCGGTGGCCATTCACGCACCTGTGTTGTTAAATGCGTCGGTGACCTTCTCGGGCCCCTCGCACGATATCGACCCCCGCCTCCTGCGCGCCTTCACCGCCGTCGCCGAGGAACTGCACTTCACCCGGGCCGCCGCCCGCCTGTACGTCGCCCAGCAGGCCCTGAGTCGCGACATCCGGCGCCTGGAGCGGGAGTTGGGCGCCGAGCTCTTCGTACGGACCACCCGGCAGGTCGCCCTCACCCCCGACGGCGAACGCCTCCTCCCGTACGCGCGGCGGGTGTTGGCCGCCCACGACGAACTCGGCGACGCCTTCCGCGCCGTGCCCCGGCCGCTCCTCGTCGACGTCAACACCCCGGGTCTCGCCCACGAGCGCGTGCTGCGCCGGGCCCGCGAACTCGCCCCCGAGCAGGAGCTGATGGCCCGCTACGAGAGCGGCCTCACCGGCGCCGCGCGGGAGATCCTCGCCGGGCGGCTCGACACCTCCTTCGGGCGGTACGGAGGGCTGGCCGCGGGGCTGCGGGAGCGGCTGGACTGCCAGTTCGTGCGGTACGAGCGGATGGCCGTGATCCTTCCCGAGGACCACGAACTCGCCGCCCTGCCCGAGGTCCCGCTCGCCCGGCTCGCCGGAGAGCGCATCTACGCGGGTGCCGGGAACGACCGGACGCCCGAGTGGACCGACCTCGCCGCCCGGCTCTTCGCCGGACGCGGCATCGAGGTCGCCCCGCCCGCCCCGCTCGCGATCGGCCACGAGGAGTTCCGGCGGATCATGGACAAGCACCGCAACCCGGTCCTCGCCGTCGTCGACTTCCCGCCCATGCCGGGCTGCGTGCTGCGCCCGCTCGTCGACCCCGTACCCCTCTCACCCGTGAGCCTGGTGTGGCGCAAGGGACTGCGCCACCGCGGCCTGGACGCCCTGCGCGCCGCCGCGACGGAGATCGCCACCCAGGAGGGCTGGCTGCACCGCCCACCGGGCACCTGGCTGCCGGAGGGGGAGCCGGGGCTGTCCGAGACGGTGCCCACGAGACCCGGCGAGTGAGCCGAAGGGGCGCGGCCGGGGAACACCCCCGAGCACGGTCGGGGGTGTGAGTCCGGCTGAAGCGCCCCGGCGGCGAACCGAGCCCCAAAAGGAAAGGGGGGCGCTCACAAGGGCCCCTTGCGCCTAGTGAGAGCAAGGTTCCAGCCCCGTCACCTCGCGGCACCAGGCTGAAACGCGCCCTCCCTAGCGTCTGTGGCAGGTGGACCGGGGCTGTGGACGCCCCAGGACCCGTCACCGCGGAGGTGCGACATGGGCGGTCGGTGGATCGAACGGTGGGAACCGGAGGACGAGACCTTCTGGCGTGAGAAGGGGGAGCGGATCGCACGGCGGAATCTGCTCTTCTCCGTGCTCTCCGAGCACATCGGCTTCTCGATCTGGAGCCTGTGGTCGGTCATGGTGCTCTTCATGGGCCCGCAGTACGGCGTGGACCCGGCCGGCAAGTTCTTCCTGATCGCGACGGCGACCTTCGTCGGCGCGCTGATCCGGATCCCGTACACCTTCGCCGTCGCCCGATTCGGCGGCCGCAATTGGACGGTCTTCAGCGCCCTGTTGCTCCTGCTGCCCGCCGGTTTCGCCTTCGCGGTGATGGAGCCCGGCACCTCGTACACGACGTTCGTCCTGGTGGCCGCGCTCACCGGCGTCGGCGGCGGCAACTTCGCCTCCTCCATGACCAACATCAACGCCTTCTTCCCGCTGCGGAAGAAGGGCTGGGCGCTCGGGCTCAACGCGGGCGGCGGCAACATCGGCGTCCCCGTCGTGCAGCTCGTCGGCCTGCTCGTCATCGGCACCGCCGGGGCCATGCACCCGAGGATCGTGCTCGGCGTCTACCTGCCGCTGATCGTCGTCGCCGCCGTGTGCGCCGCGCTCTTCATGGACAACCTCGCCCCGGTCAAGAACGACACCGGCGCCGCGAGGGAGGCCGTGAAGGCCCGCCACACCTGGATCATGGCCTTCCTCTACATCGGCACCTTCGGCTCGTTCATCGGCTACAGCTTCGCCTTCGGGCTGGTGCTCCAGACCCAGTTCGGACGCACCCCGCTCCAGGCCGCCTCGCTGACCTTCGTCGGCCCGCTCCTCGGCTCCCTCATCCGGCCGATCGGCGGCTCCCTCGCCGACCGGCACGGCGGCGCCCGCATCACCCTGTGGACCTTCGCGGCGATGGCCGCCGCGACCGGAGTGGTGATCTACGCCTCCGTCGTCGAGTCGCTCGCCGTCTTCCTCGTCGGCTTCATCGGCCTCTTCGTCCTCAGCGGCCTCGGCAACGGCTCCACGTACAAGATGATCCCGGCGATCTTCCTCGCCCAGGGGCACCGCAAGGGCCTCTCCGGCGAGGCGGCCGAGGCCTACGGGCGGCGGCTGTCCGGCGCCTCCATGGGCCTCATCGGAGCCGTCGGCGCGCTCGGCGGGCTCGGCATCAACCTCGCCTTCCGCCAGTCCTTCCAGACCGCGGGCACCGGCACCGGCGCCTTCGTCGCCTTCCTCGCCTTCTACGCGGCCTGCATCGTCGTCACCTGGGCGGTATACCTTCGCCGGCCGACGGCCGTGCCCGAGACCGCCGAGGGGGCCGCGGAGGGGACCGCGGGAGAGGTCGTGGACGAGCGGACCCGGCCCGGATACGCGAAGGTGTGATCCACGGTGCCCGGCGCGGACCGTAACGACCAGGAAATACGGGCGAACCGAGTCCGTCACGCATCCCCGTCAGGCTCTGGCCCCATGGACGAGCAAGAACACGGCCCCCTCGCCGGCTTCACGGTCGGCGTCACCGCGGCGCGGCGCGCGGACGAACTCATCGCGCTGCTGCGCCGGCGCGGCGCGGCCGTCGTCCACGGGCCCGCCCTGCGGATCGTGCCCCTCGCGGACGACACCGAGCTCCTGGCCGCGACCAAGGAACTCGTCGCCCACGCCCCGGACGTCGTCGTCGCCACCACGGCGATCGGCTTCCGGGGCTGGGTCGAGGCCGCCGACGGCTGGGGCCACGGGGAGGAGCTCCTCGCCGTCCTGCGGGAGGTCGAGCTCCTCGCCCGGGGTCCGAAGGTCAAGGGAGCCGTACGGGCCGCCGGACTCACCGAGTCCTGGTCGCCCTCCTCGGAGTCCATGGCGGAGGTCCTCGACCGGCTCCTCGCCGAGGGCGTCGCCGGTCGGCGCATCGCACTCCAGCTGCACGGGGAGCCGCTGCCGGGCTTCGTGGAGGCCCTCACGGCCGGCGGCGCCGAGGTCGTCGTCGTCCCCGTCTACCGCTGGATGCCCCCGGAGGACCTCGGCCCGCTGGACCGGCTCCTCGACGCGACCCTCGCCCGCACCCTGGACGCGCTGACCTTCACCAGCGCCCCGGCCGCCGCCTCCCTCTTCTCCCGGGCGGAGGAGCGGGGCGTACGGGCCGAACTCGTCGCCGCGCTGCGGCACGACGTGCTCGCGGTGTGCGTGGGCCCCGTGACGGCGCTCCCGCTCCAGGCGGAGGGCATCGACACCTACCAGCCCGAGCGCTTCCGGCTCGGCCCGCTCGTCCAGCTGCTCTGCAAGGAGCTCCCGGCCCGCTCGCGGGTCCTTCCGGTCGCCGGCCACCGGATGGAGGTCCGCGGGCACGCGGTCCTCGTCGACGGCGGCCTGCGCCCGGTCCCGCCCGCCGGGATGGCCCTCCTGGGGCTGCTCGCCCGCCGCCCCGGCTGGGTGGTCTCCCGGGCCGACCTGCTGCGCGCGCTGCCCGGCGCGGGGCGCGACGAGCACGCGGTGGAGACGGCCATGGCCCGCCTCCGGACGGCCCTCGGCACCCCGAAACTGATCCAGACCGTCGTCAAGCGCGGCTACCGGCTGGCCCTGGACCCGGCGGCGGACGACAAGTACGACACCCCTTAAGGCCCCGTGGAGGACGAGTACGCCACCCCCGTATGCGGACCCGTGGGCGACGAGTACGCCACCCCGTAGAGGCGTCCGGGGGCGGGCGTTACCGTACGGGCATGATCGCCGAAGGACTCCGCATCCGCCCCGCCGACCCCGCCGACGCGGCGGCCCTCGCCGCCGCCCTGCTGCGGAACCGGGAACACATGAAGCCCTGGGAGCCCTACCGACCCGAGCGGTACTACACCCCCGAGGGACAGGCCGAGCGGCTCGCGGACGGCGGTGTGCGGTGGTTCGCCGTCGAGGGGGACACCATTGTCGGCGCCGCGATCCTCTCCGGGATCGTCCTCGGGCCCTTCCGCAGCGGCTCCCTCGGCTACTGGGTCGACGGGGAACACACCGGCCGCGGCGTGGCCACCGCGCTCGTCGAGGAGGCCTGCCGGGCCGCCCGCGACGAACTCGGCCTGCACCGGATCGAGGCGTGCACCGTCCTCGACCACGTGGTCTCCCAACGGGTCCTCGCCAAGGGCGGGTTCACCCCGATCGGCACCGCGCCCCGCTACCTCCACATCGCCGGGGAGTGGCGCGACCACCACCTCTTCCAGCGACTCCTGCACGACGACCCGCCGCCCGGCTTTCCGGGCTCCCTCCCGGTGAACGGTGATCGCGCCTGACACGGTGCCTTCCGGTGGCGTACGCTCGACGGCTGCCCAGTGCACGTCAGAAGGGGGCCTTAGGTGGCCGCGCAGGAAGCCGTGGACACGGTCAGAGACCGTGAGATCGGTGTCGAGCAGGAACATCTGGATCAGGTCTACCGCCGGCTGGAGGAGAAGATCCACGAAGCGGAGTTCCTGATGAACGACGCCGCCCAGCGGGGGCAGGTCGGCACGCCCGGCGCCCTCGCCGAGCGCGACGCGCAGGTGTTCCGCGCCGGCATCCACCTCAACAGGCTCAACAACGAGTTCGAGGACTTCCTCTTCGGCCGGATCGACCTGCTGTACGGCAAGGACGGCAAGAAGGGTCCCGACGGCGCGTACACCTCCGTGGAGCCCGCCGAGGACGCCGTACGCCCGGACAACACGGCCGACATCGGCGAGACCCTCCACATCGGGCGGATCGGCGTCCTCGACTCCGACTACACCCCGCTCGTCATCGACTGGCGCGCGCCCGCCGCCGCGCCGTTCTACCGGTCGACGCCCGTCGACCCCGGCCGGGTCGTGCGCCGCCGCGTCATCCGCTCCAAGGGCCGCAGGGTCCTCGGCGTCGAGGACGACCTGATGCGCCCGGAGCTGCGGGCCGCCCTCGACGGGCGCGAGCTGCCCGTGATCGGCGACGGCGCCCTGATGGCCGCCCTCGGCCAGGCGCGCAGCCACACCATGCGGGACATCGTCTCCTCCATCCAGGCGGAGCAGGACCTCGTCATCCGCGCGCCCGCCGCCTCCGTCACGTACGTGGAGGGCGGCCCCGGCACCGGCAAGACCGCCGTCGCCCTGCACCGGGCGGCCTACCTGCTCTACCAGGACCGGCGGCGGTACGCGGGCGGCATCCTCATCGTCTCGCCGACCCCGCTCCTCGTCTCGTACACCGAGGGCGTCCTGCCCTCGCTCGGCGAGGAGGGCCAGGTCGCTATCCGCGCCGTCGGCTCGCTGGTCGACGGCGCCGAGGCCACCGCCTACGACGAACCGGCCGTCGCCCGGATCAAGGGCTCCTCCCGCATGCTGCACGTGCTGCGGAAGGCGGCCCGCGGAGCCCTGGAGACCCCGGCGCCCCGGGCCCAGCTCGCCTTCGGCGAGGACGACGAGGCCGCGGCGCCCACCGGGACGCCCAACCGGCTCCGGGTCGTCGCCTTCGGCCGCCGGATCGAGCTGGAGGCCGACGAGCTCCGGCGCATCCGCCACAACGTCCTCGGCGGCACCGCCCCCGTCAACCTGCTGCGCCCCCGCGCCCGCAGGCTCCTCCTCGACGCGCTGTACGCCAAGTCCGGCGCCGTCGGCCGGCACAGCGACCCCGAGCTCGCTGCCGAGCTCCGCTCCTCCTTCGACGAGGACGTCTCCACCGAGGACTCCTTCCTCGGCTTCCTCGACGCCTGGTGGCCCGAGCTCACCCCGCGAGGGGTGCTCGACGCGATGGCCGACGAGCGGCGGCTCGGCCGCTGGGCCCGCCGGATCCTCAACCCGGGCGAGGTGCGGCGGCTCGCCCGCTCGCTGCGCCGCCGAGAGCTCTCCGTCCACGACGTGGCGCTCCTCGACGAGCTGCACACCCTGCTCGGCGCCCCCGCACGCCCGCGCAAGAAGCGGGAGTACGACCCGCTGGACCAGCTGTCGGGCCTTGAAGAGCTCATGCCCGTACGCGAGGAGACGCAGCGCGAGCGGGCCGAGCGGCTCGCCGCGGAGCGCACCGAGTACGCGCACGTCATCGTCGACGAGGCGCAGGACCTGACGCCCATGCAGTGGCGGATGGTCGGGCGGCGCGGCCGGCACGCCACCTGGACGGTCGTCGGCGACCCGGCGCAGTCCTCCTGGTCGGACCCGGACGAGGCCGCGGAGGCGCGGGACGAGGCCCTCGGCACCCGGCCGCGGCGCCGCTTCGAGCTGACCGTGAACTACCGGAACCCGGCGGAGATCGCCGAGCTCGCCGCCAAGGTGCTCGCGCTCGCCATGCCGGGCAAGGAGTCGCCGCGCGCGGTCCGCTCGACGGGCGTCGAGCCCCGTTTCGTCCCGGTACGGGAGACCGCGGGGAAGGGCGACTTGGCCGAAACCGTACGGTCCGAAGCGGCGCTGCTCCTGGAGCGGGTCGAGGGCACGGTCGGCGTCGTCGTCGCCATGAACCGGCGCGCCGAGGCCGCCCGCTGGCTCGCCGAGCTGGGCGACCGGGTGGTGGCGCTCGGCTCCCTGGAGGCGAAGGGCCTGGAGTACGACGCGACGGTGGTCGTCTCGCCCGCGGAGATCGCGGACGAGTCCCCGGCCGGTCTGCGGGTGCTGTACGTGGCGCTGACGCGTGCGACGCAGCAGCTCACGGTCATCGCGGGGCCGGGGGACATGCCGGACGAGGCGGGGGTGCCGGACCTGCTGCGGGACTGAGCTCCCGCGCCGTCAGGCCCCGCCGGGGGCCGGGCTCCGGCCCGTCAGGGACGGGGCTCGGGGCCGTCAGGGGCGGGCTCGGAGGGCCGTCAGGGGTTGATTTCCGGTCAACCTGTGGCGCTGGAATCACCAAGCAGGGTGGTTTGTTAGCCTTGTCGTGGCACCGGCTCGATCCAAGCCCCCGGGCCCAACCTTCGTCCCTTTGAGGGACCACTTGCCGCGAGGCGAGCATGGCGGGTCGGTGCCACTTAGACGTACGCACAAAGTTGAGGCCCCAGTCACCTCCGGTGACCGGGGCCTCTTCTGTTTCCCTGGCACTTCTCGTATGGTGGAAACTACTTTCCGAAAACAAAATGACCGCATTACCTGCTACCGGCAGGTAGGTGCGACCATCGGAGGGCGCCGCCAGGCAACCAGCCGGGGCGGCGTAGCAACGAAGCTCAGGGAAAGCAGAGGAACTCGGCCATGGCAACGGCGCCCAGCGTCTCGTACTCGATGACGGTCCGGCTGGAGGTTCCCGCGAGCGGAACCGCGGTCTCCCAGCTCACCACGGCGGTGGAGTCCCACGGCGGATCCGTCACCGGCCTCGACGTGACCGCCTCCGGCCACGAGAAGCTCCGTATCGACGTCACCATCGCCGCGACCTCGACCGCGCACGCCGACGAGATCGTCGAGCAGCTGCGCACCATCGAGGGCGTCGTCCTCGGCAAGGTCTCCGACCGTACGTTCCTGATGCACCTCGGCGGCAAGATCGAGATGGCGTCCAAGCACCCCATCCGCAACCGTGACGACCTCTCCATGATCTACACCCCGGGCGTCGCCCGCGTGTGCATGGCGATCGCCGAGAACCCCGAGGACGCCCGCCGCCTCACCATCAAGCGCAACTCCGTCGCGGTCGTGACCGACGGTTCCGCCGTCCTCGGCCTCGGCAACATCGGCCCGATGGCCGCCCTGCCCGTCATGGAGGGCAAGGCCGCCCTCTTCAAGCGCTTCGCCGGCATCGACGCCTGGCCGATCTGCCTCGACACGCAGGACACCGACGAGATCGTCGCGATCGTCAAGGCCATCGCCCCCGGCTTCGCGGGCATCAACCTGGAGGACATCTCCGCGCCCCGCTGCTTCGAGATCGAGGCCCGGCTGCGCGAGGCCCTCGACATCCCCGTCTTCCACGACGACCAGCACGGCACGGCCATCGTCGTCCTCGCCGCCCTCACCAACGCCCTGCGCGTGGTGGGCAAGGGCATCGGCGACGTACGGGTCGTCATGTCCGGTGCGGGCGCGGCCGGTACGGCCATCCTGAAGCTGCTCATCGCGGCGGGTGTCAAGCACGCCGTCGTCGCCGACATCCAGGGCGTCGTGCACGCGGACCGCCCCGACCTCGTCGACGCCGCGCCGGGCACCCCGCTGCGCTGGATCGCCGACAACACCAACCCCGAGGGCGTCACCGGCACCCTCAAGCAGGCCGTCGTCGGCGCGGACGTCTTCATCGGCGTCTCCGCCCCGAACCTGCTGGGCGCCGAGGACGTCGCCGCCATGGCGGAGGGCGCCATCGTGTTCGCGCTCGCGAACCCCGACCCGGAGGTCGACCCGGCCGCCGCGCGCCAGACGGCCGCCGTCGTCGCCACGGGCCGCTCGGACTTCCCGAACCAGATCAACAACGTCCTGGTCTTCCCGGGTGTCTTCCGCGGCCTGCTCGACGCCCAGTCCCGTACCGTCAACACGGAGATGATGCTGGCGGCGGCCTCGGCCCTCGCCGACGTGGTCACCGAGGACGAGCTGAACCCGAACTACATCATCCCGTCGGTCTTCAACGACAAGGTCGCGGGCGCGGTGGCGGGCGCGGTGCGCAACGCCGCCAAGGCGGCGAGCGGGCGCTGACGGCGCGTCGCGATTCGCGATGCCGCAAACCCGCCTTTAGGGTGGCTTTTCGGCTCCGCACGGAAATCGTGGAGTCGACGGAACGTCACCACTACGGGGCTCCGGCGCTTTTCGTGTGACCCCAGGGGGTGCCGGATTGGCGTTCCCGCCGCTGGTGGGGGCAGGATGCGTGTTTGGGCGCGAGGGTCTGTCATTAGACCCGGGTCCGGGGACTGTCCGAAGGCCCTGGCAGCATCGGCTTCGCTGTACCCAATCACGCGGCTTCCGCCGCGTGGCACGCCTCACAGGCAAGAAGAACACGGGAGTAACAACATGAACCGCAGTGAGCTGGTGGCCGCCCTGGCCGACCGCGCCGAGGTGACCCGCAAGGACGCCGACGCCGTGCTGGCCGCTCTCGCCGAGACCGTCGGTGAGGTCGTCGCCAAGGGCGACGAGAAGGTCACCATCCCCGGCTTCCTGACCTTCGAGCGCACCCACCGTGCCGCTCGCACCGCTCGTAACCCGCAGACCGGCGACCCGATCAACATCCCGGCCGGCTACAGCGTGAAGGTCTCCGCGGGCTCGAAGCTCAAGGAAGCCGCCAAGGGCAAGTAAGGCAGCCTGTAGGCGCAGGAAGGGCGGCCACCCTGTCAGGGGGTGGCCGCCCTTCCGTTTGCGCCTCAGAAGGCGCTGTACGGGCCTCGGGGGTGCTGTACGGGCCTGGGGAGGCGCCGTACAGCCCCGGCTCGGGGCCGTACAGCCCCGGTCAGACCAGTGCGCTGCCCGGCAGCTCGACCTTGGCGCCCAGCTCGACGAGCTTCTCCATGAAGTTCTCGTAGCCGCGGTTGATCAGCTCGATGCCGTGCACCCGGGACGTGCCCTGGGCCGCGAGCGCCGCGATCAGGTACGAGAAGCCGCCGCGCAGGTCGGGGATGACCAGGTCGGCGCCCTGGAGCTTGGTGGGGCCGCTCACGACCGCGGAGTGCAGGAAGTTGCGCTGGCCGAAGCGGCAGTCGGAGCCGCCCAGGCACTCGGGGTACAGCTGGATGTGCGCGCCCATCTGGTTCAGCGCGGAGGTGAAGCCGAGGCGCGACTCGTACACCGTCTCGTGGACGATGGAGAGGCCGGAGGCCTGCGTCAGGGCGACGACCAGCGGCTGCTGCCAGTCCGTCTGGAAGCCGGGGTGCACGTCCGTCTCCAGGGCGATCGCGTTGAGCGAGCCGCCCGGGTGCCAGAAGCGGATGCCCTCGTCGTCGATCTCGAAGGCGCCACCCACCTTCCGGTACGTGTTGAGGAAGGTCATCATCGAGCGCTGCTGGGCGCCGCGCACGTAGATGTTGCCCTCGGTGGCCAGCGCCGCCGACGCCCAGGAGGCCGCCTCCAGGCGGTCCGGGAGCGCCCGGTGGGTGTAGCCGTCGAGGCGGTCGACACCGGTGATCCGGATGGTCCGGTCGGTGTCCATCGAGATGATCGCGCCCATCTTCTGCAGTACGCAGATGAGGTCCTCGATCTCGGGCTCCACGGCCGCGTTCGACAGCTCGGTGACGCCCTCGGCGAGGACGGCGGTGAGCAGCACCTGCTCGGTCGAGCCGACCGAGGGGTACGGGAGGCGGATCTTGCAACCGCGAAGGCGCTGGGGGGCCTCCAGGTACTGACCGTCGTCCCGCTTCTCGATCGTGGCGCCGAACTGGCGCAGGACGTCGAAATGGAAGTCGATCGGCCGGCCGCCGATGTCGCAGCCGCCGAGACCCGGGATGAAGGCGTGGCCCAGGCGGTGCAGCAGCGGGCCGCAGAAGAGGATCGGGATGCGGGACGAGCCGGCGTGCGCGTCGATGTCGGCGACGTTCGCGGACTCCACGTGCGTCGGGTCGAGGACGAGCTCGCCGGGCTCCTCGCCCGGACGGACCGTCACCCCGTGCAGCTGGAGCAGTCCGCGGACCACGCGGACGTCGCGGATGTCGGGAACGTTGCGCAGTCGGCTGGGACCGCTGCCGAGCAGGGCGGCGACCATCGCCTTGGGCACGAGGTTCTTCGCGCCGCGAACGCGGATCTCGCCCTCCAGCGGGGTTCCGCCGTGGACAAGCAGGACATCGTCTTTGCCGGTCATGAATCTCGCGTTCCGGTGGGGTCGGTCGGGTGGCCAGAGAAAAGGGTAAGGGGCCATGAGACCCCGATCGGGTGTGTCGGGGGGTCTGTCAGATGTAATGAATTCGGCACAACACCCTCTGTTCCCGTGATCTTGCGGAGCGTCACCGTCCGCTTGTGGTGGTTCGTCCGTACGGGAAGACCCGCCGCGCCCTTCTGAACTGCGAAGGCCGCCGACTTGCCGTCGCCGCACCCCTATCGCGCCCGACAGCCCCCGCGAACGCCGAAGATGCGGGATCATGTGTCGCATGACCGAGGTGTCCTCGCTCACAGGACGGCTGCTCGTGGCCACCCCCGCGCTGGCGGACCCGAATTTCGACCGCGCGGTCGTCCTGCTGCTCGACCACGACGACGAGGGCTCGCTCGGCGTCGTGCTCAACCGGCCGACGCCGGTGACCGTCGGCGACATCCTCGCGCCCTGGGCCGGACTCGCCGGCGAGCCCGGCGTCGTCTTCCAGGGCGGACCCGTCTCGCTCGACGCGGCGCTCGGCGTCGCCGTGATCCCCGGAGACGAGGGCCCCCTCGGCTGGCGGAGGGTGTACGGGGCGATCGGCCTCGTCGACCTGGAGGCCCCGCCCGAGCTGCTCGGACCGGCCCTCGGCTCCCTGCGGATCTTCGCCGGATACGCGGGCTGGGGCCCCGGCCAGCTGGAGTCCGAGCTGGGCGAGGGAGCCTGGTACGTGGTCGAGTCGGAGCCCGGCGACGTCTCCTCGCCGCACCCCGAGACCCTCTGGCGGCAGGTCCTGCGGCGCCAGCGCGGCGAACTCGCGATGATCGCGACGTACCCCGACGACCCGTCCCTCAACTGACCCCCACGGCTTTCAGTACCCTTGGCGGTTATGAGCACTCTCGAGCCCGAGCGCGGGGCAGGTACGGGAACCCTCGTGGAGCCGACTCCGCAGGTGTCCCACGGTGACGGCGACCACGAGCGCTACGCCCACTACGTCCAGAAGGACAAGATCATGGCGAGCGCCCTCGACGGGACTCCCGTCGTGGCGCTGTGCGGAAAGGTCTGGGTACCGGGGCGTGACCCCAAGAAGTACCCGGTCTGTCCGATGTGCAAGGAGATCTACGAGTCCATGGGCGCCGGCGGTGGCGACAAGGACAAGGGCGGCAAGGACAAGTAAGCGGGGAGCCTTCGGGTCCTGACGTCGGGGACGGCCCCCGTCGTGCGTGCTTCGGCACGTGCGACGGGGGCCGTTCCGCGTTTCCGGGGCGCTCCGCCGTTGCACAGGGTGCTTTCGCCGGTCACGGAGTGGTTGAGGTGGTCGAGACCTCTTGTCGGCTCACCGGAAGCGCGCCTAACCTCACGCGTGTTGTGCAGAACGAAACGCGCATTGCGCATGCTGCAACGCACGCACTTGGAGGGGATCCGCCCATGAAGCTTCCTGCCCGCCCCCGAGCTCTCGGCTTCGCTCGAGCAGGGGGGACCCCCATCGCCGCCACGGCCGCCGCACTCCTGCTCGCGGGCCTCACCGCCACCGCCTGCGCGCCCCAACCCCAGACGGCCCACGGCAAGGCCGCGGCGGACGAGAAGAGCGGCACCCTGCGCGTCTGGCTCTTCCAGGAGGTGAGCAACAAGCCCAAGGAGCAGGTCGTCGAACAGGCCGTCGCCGCCTTCGAGAAGCGCAACCAGGGCGCGAAGGTCGAGGTCGAGTACATCCCCGTCGAGACCCGCGCCCAGCGCGTCAAGGCCGCCTTCAACGACCCCAAGTCCGCGCCCGACCTCATCGAGTACGGCAACACCGACACCGCCGGATACGTCAAGGACGGCGGACTCGCCGACATCAGCGCCGAGTTCGCGGCCTGGGACGAGGCCAAGGACACCGACCCGACCGCCCGGCAGTCCGTCACCGTCGGCGGCAAGGTCTACGGCTCCCCGCTCTTCGTCGGCCTCCGCGCCCTCTACTACCGCACGGACGTCTTCAAGGAACTCGGCCTCGCCGCCCCCAAGAGCCAGGCCGAACTCATCGCCACCGCGAAGAAGATCCGCAAGGCGAAGCCCGACCTGTACGGCATCGCCGTCGGCGGCGCCTACACCTACGGAGCCATGCCCTTCGTCTGGGCGGCGGGCGGCGAACTGGCCACCGAGAACAACGGCTCATACAAAGCAGCGATCAACAGCGAGGCCGCCCTCAAGGGCATCACCACCTACACCTCGCTCTTCGGCGACGACAACTGCCCCGCCGCCAAGTGCGCCCAGATGGGCGGCAACGCGACCGTCACCGCCTTCGCCTCCGGCAAGGCCGCCATGGCCATCGGCGGCGACTTCAGCCACGCGGCCGTCGAGGCCGGCACGGTCAAGGGGAAGTACGCGGTCGTCCCGCTGCCCGGCACGGCCCCCGGCTCGATCGCCCCGGCCTTCGCCGGCGGCAACAACATCGGCGTCCTCAAGAGCTCCTCGCACCGCACCCTCGCCGTCGACCTCCTGAAGTCCCTCACCGGCAAGGACACCCAGGCCAAGCTCTTCGACGCGATGGGCTTCCTGCCCACCTACACCGACGTGCGGGCCGCCGCCGCACAGCGCCAGCCCTTCGTGAAGCCCTTCATCGACACCCTCGACGCCGGCACCAAGTTCGTCCCCGCGTCCCCCGGCTGGGGCCAGATCGACTCCTCCCTCGTCCTGCCGACGATGTTCCAGGAGGTCGTGAGCGGCCGTAAGGACGTCAAGGCGGCGGCCGACGACGCCGCGAAGAAGATGGACGCGGCCTTCGCGCCGGCGAGCTGAGACGCATGACGACCCCACTCGACCTCGCCGAGAAGCGGACCGGCACGACCGCGCGCCCGGCCCCCCGGGGCCGCGTGCGGGCCCCCCGCACCGCCCGGCGCACCAGCGCCTGGACCCCCTGGCTGTACCTCCTGCCCGCCCTCGTCGTCATCGGCGGACTCCTCGTCTACCCCGTCTACCAGCTCGGGCTCATCTCCTTCCTGGAGTACACCCAGGCCCAGGTCAGCGGCGGCGAACCCACGTCCTTCAAGGGCTTCGGCAACTACACGGCCCTCTTCACCGACCCCCAGTTCTGGCAGGTCCTCCTCGCCACCGTCCTCTTCGCCGCCGCCTGCGTCGTCACCACGCTCGCCGTCGGCTGCGCCCTCGCGGTCCTCCTGACCCGGGTCCGGGCCCTGCCCCGGCTCGTCCTGATGGTGGCCGCACTCGGCGCCTGGGCCACGCCCGCCGTCACCGGCTCCACCGTCTGGGTCTTCCTCTTCGACCCCGACTTCGGGCCGGTGAACCGGCTCCTCGGCCTGGGCGACTTCTCCTGGACGTACGGGCGGTACAGCGCCTTCGCCCTCGTACTCCTCGAAGTCGTGTGGTGTTCCTTCCCGTTCGTGATGGTCACCGTCTACGCGGGCATCAAGGCCATCCCGTCGGAGGTCCTGGAGGCCGCCGCCCTCGACGGCGCCTCGCAGTGGCGGATCTGGCGCTCGGTCATGGCGCCGATGCTCCGGCCGATCCTGGTCGTCGTCACCATCCAGTCGATCATCTGGGACTTCAAACTCTTCACCCAGATCTACGTGATGACCAACGGCGGCGGCATCGCCGGCCAGAACCTCGTCCTCAACGTGTACGCGTACCAGAAGGCCTTCGCCTCGTCCCAGTACAGCCTGGGCTCGGCGATCGGCGTGGTCATGCTCCTGATCCTGCTGGCCGTGACCCTGGTCTACCTGCGGCTCCTGCGACGCCAGGGAGAAGAACTGTGAGCGCCCCGTCCTCCTTCCGCATCCGGCGGCCCGGGCGCCTCGCCGCCGAGGCGGTCACCCTCCTCGTCGCGGCGGTCGTCGCCTTCCCCCTGTACTGGATGGTCCTCTCGGCCCTCAAGCCGGCGGGCGAGATCCAGTCGACCGACCCCCGGCCCTGGACGCTCTCCCCGTCCCTCGACTCCTTCCGGCGGGTCTTCGAGCAGCAGGACTTCGGCCGCTACTTCCTCAACTCGCTGATCGTGGCGGGCACGGTCGTCCTCGCCTCCGCGCTCATCGCCTTCCTGGCGGCGACGGCGGTCACGCGGTTCCGCTTCCGGTTCCGGACGACGCTCCTCGTCATGTTCCTGGTCGCCCAGATGGTGCCGGTCGAGGCGCTCACCATCCCGCTGTTCTTCCTCATGCGGGACTTCGGGCAGCTCAACACCCTCGGCTCGCTGATCCTGCCGCACCTCGCCTTCTCGCTCCCCTTCGCGATCTGGATGCTCAGGGGCTTCGTCAAGGCGGTCCCCGAGGCCCTGGAGGAGCAGGCCCAGATCGACGGGGCGAGCCGCACCCGGTTCCTGTGGCAGATCCTCTTCCCGCTCGTCTTCCCCGGCCTCGTGGCGACGAGCGTCTTCTCCTTCATCTCGACCTGGAACGACTTCCTCTTCGCGAAGTCCTTCCTCATCAGCGACACCTCGCAGTCGACCCTGCCGATGGCGCTGCTCGTCTTCTTCAAGCCCGACGAGAACGACTGGGGAGGCATCATGGCCGGTTCGACCGTGATGACGATCCCGGTCCTCGTCTTCTTCGTACTCGTACAGCGCCGCCTGGTCTCGGGACTCGGCGGGGCGGTGAAGGACTGACGCGATGACCGACGACGTGAACCTCATTCCCGCGCCGCTGACCGTCGAGCGCGGTGAAAGTGCCCCCGCCCGCGTCGCGCTCGACGAACGCACCACGCTCGACGCGGGCCCCGGCACCGGGTCCACCGCCCGCTGGCTGCGCGCCGCCCTGGGAGCCGCCACCGGACTGCCGCTCGCCGACGGCCCCGGCCCGTACGCGATCCGGCTGCGGATCAGCGAGGAGGTGGCGCGGGAGCACGGCCCCGAGGGCTACCGCCTGTCCACCCGAGGCCCGGCGGACGGCTCGGCCGGCGGCGCGGCGGTCGTCATCGAGGGCGGCGGCCCCGCCGGGGTGTTCTGGGGCGCCCAGACCCTCCGGCAGCTGCTCGGCCCGGAGGCGTACCGCAAGGCGCCCGTGGCGGACGGGCCGTGGGAGCTGCCCGCGGTCACGGTCCAGGACGGCCCCCGCTTCGGCTGGCGCGGGCTCCTCCTCGACGTCTCCCGGCACTTCCTGCCCAAGGACGACGTCCTGCGCCAGCTCGACCTCCTCGCCGCCCACAAGCTCAACGTCTTCCACTTCCACCTCACCGACGACCAGGGCTGGCGCATCGAGATCAAGCGCCACCCCAGGCTGACCGAGGTCGGCGCCTGGCGGGCCCGTACCAAGTGGGGGCACCGGGCCTCGCCGCTGTGGACCGAGACCCCGTACGGCGGCTTCTACACCCAGGACGACATCCGCGAGATCGTCGCGTACGCCGCCGAGCGGCACATCACCGTCGTCCCCGAGATCGACCTCCCGGGCCACGCGCAGGCCGCGATCGCCGCCTATCCCGAACTCGGCAACACCGACGTCGTCGACACCGCCTCGCTCACCGTCTGGGACACCTGGGGCATCAACCCGAACGTCCTCGCGCCGACCGAGGCCGTCCTGCGCTTCTACGAGGGCGTCTTCGAGGAGGTCCTCGACCTCTTCCCGTCCACCTTCGTCCACGTCGGCGGCGACGAGTGCCCCAAGGACCAGTGGAAGGCCTCCCCGGCCGCCCAGGCCCGCATCAAGGAGCTGGGGGTGGGGGACGAGGACGGCCTCCAGTCCTGGTTCATCCGCCACTTCGACCGCTGGCTCGCCGCTCGCGGACGCCGTCTGATCGGCTGGGACGAGATCCTGGAGGGCGGCCTCGCGGAGGGCGCGGCCGTGTCGTCCTGGCGGGGGTACGCGGGCGGGATCGCCGCCGCCGAGGCCGGCCACGACGTCGTCATGTGCCCCGAGCAGCAGGTGTACCTGGACCACCGTCAGGCGCCGGGCGAGGACGAGCCGATGCCCATCGGGTACGTCCGCACCCTGGAGGACGTCTACCGCTTCGAGCCCGTCCCGCCGGGGCTCTCCCCGGAGGCCGCCGCCCACATCCTGGGAACCCAGGCCAACGTCTGGACCGAGGTCATGGAGAACCGGTCCCGCGTCGACTACCAGGTCTTCCCGCGCCTCGCCGCCTTCGCCGAGGTCGCCTGGTCCGCGCTGCCCGCCCCGGAAGCCCGCGACTACACCGGCTTCGCCCGCCGGATGGACACCCACTACCGGCGCCTGGACGCCCTCGGCGTCGACTACCGCCCGCCCGCCGGCCCCCACCCCCGGCAGCGGCGTCCGGGAGTGCTCGGCCGGCCCCTGGAAGGGACGCCCCCGATCGTGTGAGGCACCTCGCTCCCGCGGTTCACCCAAGAGCGGCGAAAGGGAAGTTACCGTCGCTCCTGGGGCGTCCCGGGCGGAACAGTCCTTCGCGGACCCTCGCGCCGGACGGCTCGGAAGATGTGCCAGAGTTGCCACGTCCGGCCTGTGAGCACGTACGGTACGCCCACACGCAGGCGCGACCGCCGGGCACAGTCGGGGACCACCGGGACACCGGGAAGGGGCAGCGGGTTGACCACGCACGCACCACAGACGGCGCAGTCCGTGACGCTGCCCGCCTCGCTCGACGAGGCCGTGGCGGCGCTCACCGCCATGCCGGCCGCCGTGCCCGTCGCCGGCGGCACCGACCTGATGGCCGCCGTCAACAGAGGTCAGCTCCGCCCCGCCGGACTCGTCGGCCTGAGCCGCATCAACGAGATCCGCGGCTGGCAGTACCAGGACGGCCACGCCCTCCTCGGCGCGGGCCTCACCCACGCCCGCATGGGCCGCCCCGACTTCGCCGCCCTCATCCCGGCCCTCGCCGCCGCCGCCCGCGCCGCGGGACCGCCCCAGATCCGCAACGCGGGCACCCTCGGCGGCAACGTGGTCACCGCCGCGCCGACCGGCGACTCGCTGCCCGTGCTCGCCGCCCTGGAGGCCGACCTCGTCGTCCTGGGCCCGCTCGGCACCCGCGAGATCCCCGTCTCCCACCTGCTCGCCGGCCGCGACCTGCTGGCCCCCGGCGAGCTGGTCGGCTTCGTCCGCGTACCGCTGCTCCACGCCCCCCAGGTCTTCCTCAAGGCCACCGGCCGCACCGGCCCGGCCCGCGCCACCGCCTCCGTCGCCGTCGTCCTCGACCCGGCCCGCCGCGGGGTGCGCTGCGCGGTCGGCGCCGTCGCCCCGATGCCGCTGCGCCCGCTGGAGGCGGAGCGCTGGATCGCCTCGCTGGTGGACTGGGACAACGACCGGGGCCTGGCCCCGGAGGCACTCACGGCGTTCGGCGAGTACGTCGCCGCCGCCTGCATTCCTGACCCGCCGGGCGACGAACAGCTGCCGCCCGCCGTACTGCACCTGCGGCGCACGGTCGCCGCTCTCGCCCGACGGGCACTGGGGAGGGCACTGGCATGAGCAACGACGAACAGCACGGGAACCCGGGCGGCTGGGAGCCGATCCCGCAGAGCGAGGGCTACGACGGCGACGCGACCGCCTTCGTCCAGCTGCCGCCCGACTTCATGCTGGACGGCGTGCCCCTGGAGGCGCCGGGCCACGGCTACGTACCGCCGATGATCATGCCGCTCCAGCCGCTCACCCCGGGGGCGGCGACCGACCCGGCGGCGACGGGCACGTGGACGGTGCACCTGCCGACGCAGGCGGAGCAGGTCCAGCACTTCGACGAGGGCCAGGACCACGCCCAGGACTTCGGCCAGGGCCAGGGCCAGAGCCAGGGGACCGAGTACTTCGAGCAGGGCGAGTACGTCCAGCACGTGGAGCAGCACGCGGAGGGGTTCGGCCAGGACCCGCACGCGACGGCGGAGTGGAACTTCGCGGGCTCGGCGGGCGCGGTCGACACCTCCACGGGCCAGTGGGAGATCCCGGCCGTCCCGGAGACGGTCGCCGCACCCGAGATCGCCGTACCCGAGATCGCGGTACCGGAGATCGCGGTACCGGAGGCGGTCGAGCCCGCGCTCCCCACGTCGTACGACCAGGCCCCGGCGACCCTGCCGGGCGGCGCGCCCGCGCCGTGGGCGCTGCCGGAGGAGCCGGTGGCGGAGGCCGGGGACGAGTCCGAGCCGGAGTCGGAGCCCGAGCCCGACGCGGACACGAACCCGGACGCCACGGCCGAGACGACCTTCGCACCGGATCCCGCCCCCGTAACCGCTCCCGCTCCCGAGGCGCACTCCACCGACAGCGACGAGCACCCCCACATCTCGTACACCCTGCGGGTCAACGGCACCGACCGGCCCGTCACCGGTTCCTGGATCGGCGAGTCCCTGCTCTACGTCCTGCGCGAGCGCCTCGGCCTCGCCGGGGCCAAGGACGGCTGCTCCCAGGGCGAGTGCGGCGCGTGCAACGTGAAGGTCGACGGCCGGCTGGTCGCGTCCTGCCTGGTGCCGGCGGCGACCGCCGCCGGGTCCGAGGTGCGGACGGTCGAGGGCCTCGCCACCGACGGCGAGCCGTCCGACGTGCAGCGGGCGATGGCGAAGTGCGGCACCGTCCAGTGCGGCTTCTGCATCCCGGGCATGTGCATGACCGTGCATGACCTCCTGGAGGGCAACCACGCCCCCACCGAGCTGGAGACCCGCCAGGCGCTCGCGGGCAACCTGTGCCGCTGCTCCGGCTACCGGGGCGTCCTCGAAGCCGTACGGGACGTCGTCGCCGAGCGCGAGGCGAGCGCCGCGGCCGCGGCGCCCACCGGGCACGAGGCCGCCGGCGAGGCCCGCGTCCCGCACCAGATTCCCCACCCGCACGACGGAGGCATGGCGTGAGCAGCGACGCGACCACCGCCGTTCCCGTTCCCCCTGTCCTGGACACCCCCGGGGCACTGGACCAGGAGCCGGCCGCGCACGGCCTCGGCACCTCGCTCCCGCAGGCCGAGTCACGGGCGAAGACCGAGGGCACCTTCCCGTACGCCGCGGACCTGTGGGCCGAGGGCCTGCTGTGGGCCGCGATCCTGCGCTCCCCGCACCCGCACGCCCGGATCGTCTCCGTCGACACGACGGCCGCGACGGCCATGCCGGGCGTACGGGCCGTGGTGACGGCCGCGGACGTGCCGGGCGCGGCGACGTACGGCCGCCGCGTCGCGGACCGGCCCGTCTTCGCCTCCGACCTGGTGCGGCACCACGGCGAGGCCATCGCGGCGGTCGCCGCCGACCACCCGGACACGGCCAGGCTCGCCGCGGCCGCGATCAGCGTCGAGTACGAGGTCCTCGACCCGGTGACCGACCCCGAGAAGGCCTTCGCCGCGGAGGCGCTGCACCCCGACGGCAACCTGATCCGGCACATCCCGCTGCGCTTCGGCGACCCGGAGGCGACCGGCGAGGTGATCGTCGAGGGCCTGTACCGGATCGGCCGCCAGGACCCGGCGCCGATCGGCGCGGAGGCCGGCCTGGCCGTGCCCCGCCCCGACGGGGGCGTCGAGCTGTACACGGCCTCGACCGACCCGCACACCGACCGGGACCTGGCCGCCGCCTGCTTCGGCCTCCAGGCCGAGCAGGTCAAGGTGGTCGTGACGGGCGTCCCCGGCGCCACCGGAGACCGGGAGGACCCGGGCTTCCAGATCCCGCTGGGCCTGCTCGCGCTCCGTACCGGCTGCCCGGTCAAGCTCACCGCTACGCGCGAGGAATCCTTCCTCGGCCACGCCCACCGGCACCCGACCCTGCTGCGCTACCGCCACCACGCGGACGCGGAAGGCCACCTGGTGAAGGTGGAGGCGCAGATCCTGCTCGACGCGGGCGCGTACGCCGACTCGTCGTCCGAGTCCCTCGCGGCGGCCGTGGCCTTCGCCTGCGGCCCGTACGTCGTCCCGCACGCCTTCGTGGAGGGCTGGGCGGTCCGGACGAACAACCCGCCGTCCGGACACGTGCGCGGCGAGGGCGCGATGCAGGTGTGCGCCGCCTACGAGGCGCAGATGGACAAGCTGGCGGCCAAACTGGGCGTGGACCCGGCCGAGTTGCGCATGCGGAACGTGATGGCGACCGGCGACATCCTGCCGACCGGCCAGACCGTGACCTGCCCGGCCCCCGTGGCCGAACTCCTCGCGGCCGTACGAGACTTCCCGCTCCCGCCGCTCCCCAAGGACACCCCGGAGGACGACTGGTTGCTGCCCGGCGGCCCCGAGGGCGCGGGCGAACCCGGCGCGGTGCGGCGGGGCGTGGGCTACGCCCTCGGCATGGTGCACATGCTGGGAGCGGAGGGCATGGACGAGGTCTCGACGGCGACCGTGCGGGTCATGGACGGGGTGGCCACGGTCATCTGCTCGGCCGTGGACACCGGTTCGGGATTCTCCACGCTCGCCCGGCAGATCGTGCAGGAGACCCTCGGCATCGACGACGTGCAGGTCGCGCCGGTCGACACCGACCAGCCGCCGGCGGGCCCGTCCGCCCACGGCCGCCACACCTGGGTCTCGGGCGGGGCGGTGGAGCGCGCGGCCAAGATGGTCCGTACGCAGCTCCTCCAGCCGCTGGCCCACAAGTTCGGCATGTCGACCGAGCTGCTCCAGATCACCGACGGCAAGATCACCTCGTACGACGGAGTGCTCTCGACGACGGTCATGGAGGCGATGGACGGCAAGGAACTCTGGGCCACCGCCCAGTGCCGCCCCCACCCCACCGAGCCCCTCGACGCGGACGGCCAGGGCGACGCCTTCGTCGGCCTCGCGTTCTGCGCGATCCGCGCGGTGGTGGACGTGGACATCGAACTCGGCGCGGTACGCGTCGTGGAGATGGCCGTGGCCCAGGACGTCGGCCGCATCCTCAACCCGGCCCAGCTCGCCACCCGCATCGAAGCGGGCGTCACCCAGGGCGTCGGCGCGGCCCTCACGGAGAACCTCCGCACCGCCCGCGGCCTGGTCCGGCACCCCGACTTCACCGGCTACGCACTTCCGACATCCCTGGATGCCCCGGACATTCGCATCGTGAAACTCGTCGAGGAACGCGATGTCGTAGCCCCCTTCGGCGCGAAGGCGGCGAGCGCGGTCCCGGTCGTCACCTCACCCGCCGCAGTGGCCTCAGCGGTGCGCGCGGCGACCGGACGCCCCGTCAACAGGCTCCCGATCCGCCCGCAGGCGGCTGTGGCCGTGCCCAATTCGTAACCATGTGATGTCCGTTGCTTGTGCAACCGAGAGGTGCGGACTGTCGTCGTTCCTGACTACAGTGGACTCCTAGACTTGGTAAAACGCGCACGGTTGTTCACACGGGGGAGGAGCGCGGGCATGGAAGCCTCGTTGGGTGGGATGGCGTCCGGGATGCGGGCGGCGGCCGTCAAGTACAGCGCCGACTCCATGGAGTCCTTCAGGAAGCAGGTCGATGGACTCATCGACCAGCTACAGGGCTCCTACGCCGGGCCCGGGAAGCTGAAGGCAGACCCGGTGACCCGTTCCCAGTTCGGCGGAGGCGGCGGCGCCTGGGGCGAGGCCGAGGGCGCCTATGCGGCGTACGACGGGACTCTCGCGCGCCTGGTGGAGCTCTCGGGTCTGCTCAACGACTGCCTGGAGGGCCTGGGGATCGCGGTCGTCGCCTCGAAGAACGGCTTCGAGGAGATGGATGACGACATCAAGCGCAAGATGATCAACATCCACCAGCGGACCTTCGACGCCAAGGAGAAGGCGGACAAGGAAGCGGGCCGCGGAGCGCCGGAGAGCACCGGCAACCAGGCAGCCGATGGCGACGACTCCTTGAAGTAGGCGGGTGCGGACGGAATGTCGGGGACACGGGGAAGAGGCGAGGGATGAGGCCTGCAGAGGGCGGCGGAGGCGCCGGCGCGAGCGTCGGCGGAACGAACTTCCGCAGCATGAAGCATCAGCAGATGCTGGACTGGCTCAACGAAGCCAAGGGCGATGCCGTCGGCGACGCGGCACAGCGGTTGTCGGTCGTCTCGGAGCAGTTGGAGCACATCGCCGGCCAGCTGCGCGCCAGCATGAGCCGCATGGACTGGGAGGGCGAGGCCGAGAAGGCCTTCGTCGAGTGGGCCAACAACGTGGCCAACTCCACGGCCGGGCTGGCCGACTACAGTGCGCGCGGCGCCATCTGGATGAAGGAGAACGCCGCCGCGATCGGCTTCGCGCAGAGCGCCATGCCTCCGTACGCCTCCCACGAGGTCGCCAAGGCGAACCTGGAAGCCGCACTGAAGCAGCGCAACGACCCCGACTCGCCGACCGTCGCCCGCAACGCCAAGAACGCCATGGGGCCCAGCGAGGAGCTCGCGGCCATCGCGGCCAAGGAGGAGGCGAACCGGCAGGCGGCGGCGACCGAGATGATCCGCCTCTCGCAGGCGTACCAGTGGTCGAGCTTCCAGATGGGGACCACGGAAGCGCCGACGTTCCCGCCGCCGCCGGGGGCGTTCGTCCCGGAGGACCCGGACGGGCGGGACGGCTCTTCCTACATCGGCTCCACTCCGCAGGGCGACAGGTCCGGCGGTACGGACACGACCACGGGGACGCAGCGGACACGCACCGAGTCGGATGGCCACCGGTCCACGCCTGACACGACCGTGACCCCGCCGACGGGCGACACGCACGGGCCGACCCAGGTGGTCAGGCCCGACGACAGCACTGTGGCCAGGCCCGACGACAGCACGGTGGTCCGGCCCGAGGTTCCCGTGGACCTGGGCATCGACAGCGTGGACACGCTGCCGTCCCCGACCCAGACGAACCCGGGCCCGGGGCCGACGCAGGGCACGCCCCCGCCGATCACGAAGGACGGCGGTACGCCTCCGTTCGTGACCACCGGCATGCCTCCGCTGCCGACGAAGGGCGGACCGGGCCCTCTGGCCCCCACCGCTCCCGTCACCGGTGGTACCGGCAACCCCCGCGGCCCGGTGACCGGCGGCCAGCGCTCCGGTCTCCACGTTCCCCGCGAGGGCATCAGCGGCGGACGCCAGGTACAGAGCACGCAGGGGCGTCCCGCGACGGGCCTGCCGCGCAGCATGGCGATCGGCACGGAGCAGGGCGGCCGCAACGGCACGGGCATGGGTCGCGGCCCCATGGGCGGCGGTTCCATGGGCGGCGGCGGCATGGGCGCCGGACAGAACGGCATCAGCGGCGGTCGCCGCCTCGCCGGTGAGACCGGCGGGGTCGTCGGCGGCAAGGCACAGCGCCCCGGCGCGGCCGGCACCGCCGCAGGCGGCGCGCGTCCCTTCACGCCCGGCGGCTCCGGCCTCGTGCGCGGAGGCACCACGCAGGCCGGTGACCGCGAGGACACCAACGGAGAGCGTCCCGACTACCTTGTCGAGGACGAGGAAACCTGGCAGCAGGGCAACCGCCGCGTGGCGCCGCCCGTCATCGACTGATCAGCGCGAGGAAGAAGATGTCTACCAGCAGTACGCGTCGGAGCCGTGCCCGAGTCACCGCCTCGGCCGCCTTGGGGATGCTGCTGGTGGGCATCGCTTCCGTCCCCGCCCACGCGGAGGACTTCCGCGCCCAGCAGTGGCACCTGGACGCCATGGGCGCCGAGGAGATCTGGCAGCTCAGCACGGGCAAGGGCGTCACCGTCGCGGTGATCGACTCCGGTGTGGACAAGCAGAATCCGGATCTTCGGGGTCAGGTGTTGGAGGGCAAGGACTTCGCGGCCGCTGTCCAGTCCGGCGACCAGTTCACCGACTACACCGGGCACGGCACGGGCATGGCAGGCATCATCGCGGGCACCGGTGAACGTGATGGTGGCAACGGGGCATTCGGACTGGCCCCCGGCGCAAAGATCCTCCCGGTCCGCGTTCCCCGGCTGGAGGGCGGCAACGCCAGCATGACCCAGGGCGAGGAGGACTTCAACCGCGACGTTCCTCCAGCGATCAGGTACGCGGCTGACGCCGGCGCCAAGGTCATCAACATCTCCCTGGGCACGGGGGAAGGCTCGCAGCAGCTCACCGACGCGGTGAAGTACGCCCTCGACAAGGGATCACTCGTCTTCGCCGCCGTCGGCAACAGCGGCGACAAGGGCAACCTCTTGGAGTTCCCGGGTGCGACTCCCGGTGTCGTCGGGGTGGGCGCCATCGACAAGAAGCTGACGCGAGTCTCCAATTCCCAGCATGGCGACCAGGTCGACATCGTCGCGCCCGGCAAGGACATCGTGCACGCCTGCGGCGGTGGCACGGGCATGTGCAAGTCCATCGGTACCAGTGACGCCACGGCCCTGGCCTCCGCCGCCGCCGCGCTCCTGTGGTCGAAGCACCCCGACTGGACCAACAACCAGGTCCTGAAGGTCATGCTCAACACCATCGCGAAGCCGAAAGGTGGCGACAAGCGCAGCGACTTCATCGGGTACGGGGCCATCCGTCCGCTCCGTACGCTGAAGACGCCCGGCGACCCCGGCCCGGCCGACGTCCGGCCGATCGACGACCTCACCGAGGTCGCGCCCGAGACCGCGAGCGCCACGCCTTCCGCCCCCGAAACCCTGCCCCCGGCCGACCCCGGTCCGGTGGAGACCACCACCGTCGCCCCCGCGCCGGCCCCGCAGGCCGCCGCCGAGGAAGGCGGCAACACCGGCCTCTGGATCGGGCTCGGCATCGGTGCCGCCGTGCTCCTCGGTGCCGGCGTGGCCGTATCCGTACTCCGTTCGCGGCGGAGCTGAGTCCGTCCGTCTCCGCCGCTGAACATCCGTGACTCACATGGAGAAGTAGATGTCGTTCGACGAGGAGTGGGGCCAAGTCCGCAGCGAAGCAGCTGCGATGAGGCTCAACAGCGTGCCCGCCGAGGGTGGCGGCGGTGGCGGTCCCAGCGACTACAAGGTCACCTCCGCCGACCTCAAGGCCATCGGCAACGAGGCCCAGGAGCTCTTCCACTGGTTCGAGCGCGATGCCTTCCACGCGGGTGCCCAGACCGGCACCGCAGCCAAGAGCCTCGATGGTGACGGCTTCCTGACCGGTTCGGCGATGTGGACCATGTGGGACACGTGGCGCGACCAGTGCGAGACGCTCCTCAGCGCCTGCGCGCACATCCACAACCACCTTGAGGACACGGTCATCAGTCACGCCAACCATGAAGAAGTGCTGGTCACGAACTTCTCCATGTCCACGATCGACGCACACTTCAAGTAAGCCGACGGCGCGGCACGGCACGGTACGACGCGGTACGGCAACGGCTGACGAGGGACGTTAGATGCTGAAGTTCGACCAGGTTCTCCACGCCCATCTCGGCAGCCTCAAGGAGGCTGTCACGGGCTGGTCGGAGGCGGTTTCCAAGCTGGAGAAGTCCAAGGAGAAGGCCGAATCCGGTCTCCAGGGCAAGGCGGACAAGGCCGATTGGAAGGGCGAGAACGCCGGGGTGACCCAGGCGTTCGTCCGGAAGACCGCCAAGGAGTTCGGCGACGCCCTCACCGAGGCGACCAGCATCCGCAACATCCTTCGGGACGCGGAGAGCGAGTTCCAGGCCGCGAAGAGCGAGCTGGAGAAGCTGGTCGCGGAGGCCCCCGGCAAGGGGATGCGGATCGACCAGCAGGGCACCGTCAGTCATCTGATCCGCCCCGACAGCCGGTCCAAGGACTACGACGGACCCAAGCCCGAGGTGGCCGACTTCGAGGCCATGTCCGCGGCGATCAAGGCCGCGATCGACCGGGCGAACAACGCCGACGACGTGGCGTCCCGCGCCCTGCGCGGCCTCGTCGGCGCCGACAAGAACAACTTCTCCGGCACGAAGTACGACTCGCTCGCCGCCGCCTCGAAGGCCCAGGACGCCGAGGACGCGCACGCCGCCTACGAGCTGTACAAGAAGGGCGACGAGGCCACCCCGGCGGAGATCGACAAGCTCAACGCCCTGTTCAAGAACAACCAGAAGGACCCGTACTTCGCTGAGAAGTTCGCCCTGGAGGTCGGACCGAAGGGCAGCATGGAGTACTGGGCCGACATGGGCGACCCGAGCGACGGCTCGCGCCTCGGTGTCGACCACCGGGACAAGCTGAAGGAACTCCAGACGAACTGGAGTATGACGCTCGCCACCGCGACCCACTCCACGAGCCCCGAGATGGAGCAGTGGAAGGCCGACGTCATCAAGGCCGGCAGCGAGCCCATCCAGACGCGCGGCACCAGCCCGTACGGCTTCCAGGTCATGAGCAACCTGATGCGGGCCGGCGAGTACGACGACAAGTTCCTGAAGAACTACGGCAACGCCCTCGTCGTCACCGAGCGGAAGATGACGCACGACGGCCGGCTGCCCGCCGACCGTGCCTGGCAGCAGATGGGCGGCATGCCGAGCCACCTGAACTGGCAGGGCGGTGACCTCGGCAAGGACCCCATGATCGGTTTCATGGAGGGGCTCGGGCACAACCCCAAGGCGTCGACGGACTTCTTCAACAGCAGCATCGACGTCACGCCCGAGAACACCAAGGACAACAAGAAGCTCGACCCGTTCGACTACTTCACCAAGGACCGCGGGTGGCCCGAGGAGCTCAACGACAAGGGTGACCGGACCAAGGAGCCCGGCTACAACGCGCTCGGTCACGCCCTGGAGTCCGCGACCACCGGCCACCCGTACGACGCCGAGGCCGAGGGCCTCAAGGACGTCCGGACCAAGGAGAACGCGGAGGTCATGCAGAAGGTCGTCGAGCGGTACGGCAGCGAATCGAAGTTCATGCACGAGCAGCCGGGCATCGACGACAGTCTCGGCAAGATGGGTGCCGCCTACATCGACGAGCTGAACCGGTCCCTGGAGACGAACAGCGACTCGACGATGGAGGAGCAGGAGCGATCGCCCTTCGGCGCCAACGACGCCAAGGGGAAGTCCCGGTTCGGCGAGGAGTTCGACACCGGGCTGCTCTGGAACCGTGGTGATGCCATCAACTTCATGGGCATCGTGTCGCAGAGTGAGAGCGGACACTCCACGCTGTCGGCGGCCGAGTCGCTGTATACGACGAGCGTCCTTGAGCAGGTGGGCCCGAAGCCCGGGACCGACTTCCAGGACCGGGACCTCACTGACGCGCGGACTACCTTGCGCATCGGGTCGGAGGCGCAGGGAATCATGGACGGGTCCCGCATGGCGCAGATCGACATGGACTACGAGAAGGACTCCGAGGAGCACAAGAAGGCCGTCGCCAAGTCGACCGAGTGGGTCAAGTTCGGCGTCGGCGCGGTCGCGGCGGGCGGCGTCGTAGCTTTGACCGGCGGTGCCGGCGGCGTACTCGTACCCCTGGCGGCCGAGACGGTCGGCGGCGCGGTGACGACCTTCATCGGGATGGAAGCCGATGACCTGGCGGAGAAGTACGAGAAGGACGAGATGCTCAAGAAGAACTCGGACGAGCTGAAGGAGAAAGCTCTGACCGACGGCAAAGAGAACTCGCTCAGGCCTGGCATCGCCTACGCGACGGCCCCTGGCTGGACCTATGACCAGCGCAACATCCTCAATGAGGATCTGGTCGACCGCATCCGGACCGGGCGCCTGCACGCCCAGGACAACAACCTCCCCGACCCGTACGAGAAGAAGGTCTGACATGCGGTCTGCGCTGGAGAGGATCGGTGCGGCAGTCGTTGTGGCCGCTCTCCTCACGAGCTGCTCCGGCGGTGACGGCGGTGAAGCCACGAAGGAACCGGAGGGGCTGACGGCAGCCGAGGCCTGCGGGGGCTTGGCCAAGGATGAGCCCGCCGCTGCCGCGCTGAAGGCTGTCTTGGGCACCGAGCGCTTCGAGGACGACCTGTCGAAGCCGGACAAGGCTCTCGCCAGGCTGCGTGAGGACGCTGCCGCGCCGTGGGCCGACTCCTACCGGCCGCAGGCGGTGCGGTACTGCGGCCTCGATCCCGCCGAGGGCGGGCCGAAGGACCTCAAGATCGAGGTGGGAGCGGTGGGGAAGGGCCCGTACCTGGGCCCGAAGCTCGCCCCGAAGGTGACCTCCTATGCCTCGGGACTTGAGGCCTTCACCTCGTCGACCCTCGGCCATCTCTACTTCTCCTGTCGGCTCACGGCACCCGCCCACACCATCGTCGTCGAGACGACCATCTGGGGACCTGCCGACGCCCTGAAGACGGACTTGGAGCAGCGGACCCGTCTCATCACCCTCGCCAACGCGGCGGCCCGGCAGGTCTCAGCAAAGCTGGGCTGTGAGGACGACGGGCTCGCGAAGGGCGTGCCGTCGCCCACCGCGAACCCGACGTCCTGAGAGGGCAACTCATTCCATGCGCGCCACCGTCCGCAGGGTCGCGCTGCCGGCCGTCGTCCTCATGATGGCGGCGGTCGGCTGCACTTCGGGCTCCGACAGTGCGACCCCCAAGGGGCAGCCGGCGTCGGAGGTCTGCGGCGGATTCGCCGCGGATCCCACCGTGGCGGCCGCGCTGGAGGCCATCGCGGGCAAGGGCGCGTCGCTGACGAGTGACGGGTCCGAGCCGGAGAGGGTTCTCACGGAACTTCGGGAGGCGGCTCGGACTCCGCAGGGAGGCAAGGAGCGGATGCGGGGTATTCCGTTCTGCACGCTGGAGACGGCAGGGGATGAGAAGGACGTCCTGAGCATCGTCCTCCGCGAGGCCCTCGCCATCCCCTCGTCCGATTCCTCGGAGGAGTTCGTGACGTCCTACTCCGTCGGTCGGCTGGCGACCTCGTCCGACCTCTTCGCCTCCCTCTACTTCACGTGCCGGACGAAGGCGCCGGCCCACGAGATCCTCCTCGTCGCCGAGTTGGACCGGGCCGACGAGAACGAGGCCGATCACCCGGGGATCAGGGACGAGCAGATCACCCTCGCCAACGCGGCTGCCCGGCACGTGGCCGCCGCGTTGGGGTGTGCCGACGCGCGGCTGGTCACAGGCGTGCCGGCGAAGGCGCAGCCGTAGGAACGGGGGATTCCCCTCATTCGCCGTAGACCGGCATGGCCGCGATCTGGCCGCCACGTGCGATGAAGACGCGATGGGCGTCGCTGGCGAGCTGGTAGGGGCCCCCGCCCTCCATCCTCGCGCTGAACAGCTTCTCGCGGGTGGTCTTCTTCACCACCCGGACGGCACTGTCGTCGGGTTCGGGCAGCCAGACCGTCGTGCCTTCCACCGCCGGGGCGGTGATAGTGCCCTGTGTGGCGCCCAGTTCGCCCAGTACGTCCGACCACTCCGTGCTTGCGTGGCGGGCTTCGACGACCGTGCTGAAGCGGAAGGCCATGTAGCCGTCGACGGCGACGACGCTCTCGCCTTCGGCGGTCGGGCTGCCGAAGCCGAACTGCCGGTCACCCAGGTTGTGGGTCTCCTCCTTCCACAGGAAGTCGCCCTCGTCGAGACGCCTGGCCATCAGGTTGGGACCACCGAGATAGACGGTGTTGCCGCTGATCGAGGGGGCCTGGCCGTGGGTGCCCTGGCCCTTGCTCTTCCACACGGTCTCGCCTGTCGTGGTGTCCATGGCCTCGACGTGTCCGTCCCGGCCGTGGACCACGAGGCGCTTCCCGCCCGTGGCCGCCTTCGCGGGGCCGCTCGACGAGCGCGGGGACGTCATCGGGCGGGTCCAGGCGGTGGTGAGCGTCCAGGCGTTCACGGCGCGCAGCTGGTCGTCCTTCGTCACCACGTAGACATGGGTGCCGTCGGCGGCGAGGACGTCCTGGACGTCGCTGCCGGTCTGCCAGACCGGGGCGCCGGTGGAGGCGACGAACGCGTTCAAGGCACCGTTCTCGTCGCCGCCGACGACGAGCCGGTCGGCGACGGAGACGAATCCGGCGTCCGCGTCGATCTCCTTGGCCCGCCACCGCTCCCTGCCGTCCGTGACGGAGAGGGCGAGCAGCCCTCCCGTCTTCGCCCGCACGATCAGTACATCGCGTACGGGAAGGGGAAGGTGATCGCTCGGGGCGGTCACGTCGAGAGGCCCCCACAGCGTCTTCGGGGCTTCGCCCGGCGCGCTGTCGATGAGTGAGACGAAGGCCGCCTCGGGGGTCGCGACGGCCGGTGGCACGTCGGCGGTCGGGGACTTCTCCCCGTCCCGGCTCAGCCACCAAGCCCCTGCCCCACCGCCCGCGCCGAGCACGGCCACGCCGACCGCCGCCGCGGTGAGGAAGCGGCGCCGGGACGGCCTGCCTCCGGGTACGGCGGTCTCCTCGGTGGCCGCGAGGCGCTTCGTCGCGGTCTCGCGCCGCTTGATGTCCTCGGCGAGCGGACCCTTGCGCCAGGCGCGGTCGGCGCCCTTCGGCGGGGCGAAGGCCTGGGCCACCTGTGGGGGAGCCGGGCGGAACGCCGGGTCCTTCGCCAGGCACGGGCCGATCAGCTCCTGGAGCTCCGGCGGCACCAGGCTCAGGTCCGGGGTCCCGTGCACGACCTCGTACTGGACCGCGGCCACGTGAGCGCCCTCGAAGGTGCGCCGTCCGCTCGCCGCGTAGGCGAGGACCGCGCCGAGGGAGAAGACGTCCGAGGACGGGCCGACGCGCTGCCCGAGGACCTGCTCCGGCGCCCCGTAGCCCGGCGTGACCGGGATCTGGCCCGTGGTGGTGAGGGTCAGGCCGTGCTCGGGGCGGGCGATGCCGAAGTCGATGATCCGGGGGCCGGTCGAGGTGAGCACGATGTTCGCCGGCTTGAGGTCGCGGTGGATCAGGCCCGCCACGTGGATGTCATGCAGGGTGCGTGCGAGCTGGGCGGCGAGGGCGCGGACCGTGGGTACGTCCATCGGGCCGTACGTACGGACGGCGTCGTCGAGTGTCGGGCCGGCGAGGAACTCGGCGGCGATCCACAGCCGCCCGCCTTCCGTCTGCGCGTCGAGGACCCGGGCCACGCCGTGGCTCGTGACGGCCCGCGCCATGTCGGCCTCGCGGACGAAGCGCTGGGCGAGGTGCTGGTCGTGGGCGAGCTCGGGGCGGAGAACCTTGACGGCCGCGGGGGTGCCGGAGGCGTCGCGGCCGACGTACACCTTGCCCATGCCGCCCTCGCCGAGGACGCCGAGGAGGCGGTACGGGCCGAGCCGGAGCGGGTCGCCGGTGGCGAGGGGCTGCGTGGTCACGAGGCTGCTTTCCGAGTCGATGGGGGTAGCTGGGGCGCGTCGAGACGGCGGATCAGGCGAACGGGATGGCGACGACGGACGACGCCCCCGCCCCGAGGATCCGGGTCCGCTTCCTGTCGACGACGTACCGGGTCGCGTCCGTCGGGAACACCCAGGCCGAGCGGCGGGTCGCGCGGTCGACCGCGCTCAGACCGCCCTGGACGGGGGCGTAGACGTACTTCGTTCCGACCACTGGGACGCTCCGGAGTTCCGGTGTCAGGCTACGGCCGGAGGGAGTCTCCTCCCAGCGCTTGGCACCCTTGTCGGCGCTGACGACCACGAGACCGCGGCCGGACTCGTTGGCGTGGACGAGGCCGCCCGAGACGGCAGGAAACCCGAAGTCGGAACCCTTGCCGTGTTCCCACGCGACGACGCCGTCGGCGAGGCGCAGCGCCCGGAGGCGGTCACCGCCGACGTACACGTGCCGGTCGTCGGTCGCGAGCTGGCCGGGGGAGTAGTACTGGGAGAGTTCGAACGGGATGGTCCGCCGCCACAACTGGCGCCCGGTGCGCACGTCACGTGCCTGGAGATCGAAGGACGTGAGGTCGTCGCTGTTCTTGCCGAGGACCAGCAGATTGCCGACCACCCGGGAGAGCCAGGGGCGTGCGTTGCCCCACGCGTACGGCTGCCGCCAGAGCTCCTTGCCCGTGCGCAGGTCGACGGAGAGCAGATAGCGGCCGATCGCCTTGTCGTCTTCCCGGTTACCGATGCGCGAGGCGGCGAAGATCCGTCCGCCGGACGCGGTGAGGAGGTCCGTGCCGAACATGGAGCCCTCGAAGCCCTTGAGCTTGATGATCCGGGCGGATTCCTTACCGGTGAGGGGCGAGAGCGTGCGGATCTCCAGGGCGCTGGGGCCGTCGCTGGGGCCTTCGGACGTGTAGAAGGACGTTCCGTCCGTGACGATCTGGTTCGGCTCCGCCATCGAGTCGGTCCACAGCTCGGTGCCCTTCCCCGTGTCGAGGGCCCGGAAGGAGACCGTCTCCGCGAATCCCACGACATCGCCTGCGACCAGCGGCGTGATGCTCTCCTCGCGGTCGAGCGACTCGCCCCGCCACAGCGCCGCCGGCGCCCCGTCCGAGGCCGTCTTGGCCGGGATCGCGGTGGGGCCGGTGGGGGCCGGGGTGCCGCCGGCCGCGGTGGTGGTCTCCCGGGAGTTCACCCACGCCCACACCCCCGCGCCCGCTCCCGCGAGGCCCAGGACGGAGCCGCCGCCCAGGGTGAGGGCGCGGCGGCGGGAGAGCGGGGTGTTCGGGGTCGTCTCCGCGATCGCCGCTCCGGCCGGGACCGGGAGGCGGTGGGGTGCGTGGAGCCAGACGTCCGTGGCGCGGCGGGCGATGTCGGCGAGGAGGAGGGGAGGGAGGTGGTCGGCGAACTCGCCGTGGCCGTCGTGGAGATGGGCGGTCAGGTGGGCGGTGGTGGGGCGGGCCGCCGGGTCCTTGGACAGGCAGGCCGTCAGGAGCGGCAGCAGCGCCTCCGGTACGCCGGTGAGGTCGGGCTCGGCGTAGCGCACCCGGTACAGGAGGTCGGCCGGCGAGCCCGTACCGAAGGGGCCGTGGCCGGTGGCGGCGAAGACGAGGACGCCGGCGAGCGCGAACACGTCGCCCGCGGGCGGGTGTTCCTGGCCGCTCGTCTGCTCCGGCGACATGAAGGCGGGCGTGCCGGCTGCCGCTCCCGTACGGGTCAGGTGGTCGTCGCCGGCCGCGCGGGCGATGCCGAAGTCGATGATCTTCGGGCCGTAGGCGGTGACGAGGACGTTCGAGGGCTTCAGGTCGCGGTGGACCACGTCCGAGGAGTGCAGCTGGGCGAGGGCTCCGGCGAGCGCGGCGCCGAGGGCGCGGACGGTCGGCTCGGGGAGTGGGCCGCCGAGTGCGACGGCGTCGTCGAGCGGCGGCCCGAGGACGTACTCGGTGGCCAGCCACGGCGTCTCGGCGAGCGGGTCGGCGTCGACGACGGCCGCGCCGTGGCGCGCGCCGATGATCCGCGCCGCGTCCGTCTCCAGCCGGAAGCGCGCGCGGAAGGCGGGGTCGGTGGCGAGCCGGGCGTGCACGGTCTTGAGGGCGACCGTGCGGCCGCCGGGCGTGCGCGCCAGGTAGACCGTGCCCATGCCGCCGGAGCCGAGGCGGGCGAGCAGGCGGTACGTGGCGACGGCGGCCGGGTCGTCGTGGGTCAGGGGCGACAGCATGAGGTCAGGTCCGTCGGTCGAGAGCGAGAACGGGAGGGGATGAGGGGGGACGCGTCACGTGCGGGCGGGCGTCGCCCGCTCTGCGGGGGCCGTCTGCTCAGGAACCACCGGCAGTTCCGCCGCCAGCAGCTCCGCCGACTGGCGGGCGAGTGCCGCGACCACCCGGCCCGGCAGCCAGCCGGGGGTGAGCAGGGTGCCGGCCGAGTTCAGCACCGTCTGGTGCGCGGTCGGCGGGGCGAGCGCTTCCATCAGGGCAGCCGCCGTGGGGCGGTCGGCCGGGTCGCGGGCCAGGCAGGAGGAGACCACCGGGCGCAGGGCGGGCGGGAGTTCCTCGCGTTCGGGCACGGTGTGGCCGGTGGCGGCGTACGCGAGGACGGCGCCGAGCGCGAAGACGTCGCCCGGCGGGCGCGGACGGCCGCCCGAGGCCTGCTCGGGGGCGAGCGATCCCGGGTCGAGGCCGGGCAGGCCGGTGCGCGGCTCGCCGTCGGCCGCGGCGGCCCGTACCGCGCCGAAGCAGGTCAGCTTCGGTCCGTCGGCGGTGAGCAGGACGGCGGCGGGGGAGACCCCGGCGTGCGTGAGGCCCTGGGAGTGCGCAGCGGCGAGCCCTTCGGCGAGGGCGGCGCCGACGGCCCGGACGGTGGCCTCGGGCAGCGGGCCGCCGTGGACGGCGAGGGCCACGGGGAGCGGGAGCGCGGGCACGTACGGGCTCGCGTACCAGGCGGGGGCGGCCGGTTCGGCCACGTCCGTCACCGGGGCGATCCACGGGCCGAGGAGGTGCCGGGCCGCCGTGGCCTCGGCGGCGAAGCGCGCCGGGTCGGTGCCGGGCAGCGGGGTGCTCAGCAGGACCGTACGGCCGCCGTCGGGGGTGCGGGCCACGAACCGACGGCAGGAGACGGCCGAGCCGGCCGGGCCGGGCGGGTCGAGGCGGGTGATCAGCCGGTACGGGCCGATCCGCCGGTCCGGGGCCGCCGGGCGGTTCGGGGCGGTCCGGGGAGCCGCTCCGGATGGCGCGGAGTCCCCCTGCGTGCGCGACCGTTCCACCGGTGTGTCCCCCGTTGCTGTGACTGTTTGCTGCGGTGTCTCCCGGGCGGCCCGGGACGGGGTCGAGCCTATCGAGGCTGCCGACCCCTCCGGCGGGGCGGGGGAAGGTCGTGGAGCCCGGAGGCGTACGGGCCGGGGACGGGTGGGCCCGGAACGTCCGAGGCTGTCCGGGTTGCGAAGGTGAAGTGAGGCCGTGCGCGCGGTGAAGCGTCGTGAAGATCTCGTTCCGGGAGGGATTTCCGGGCGGGGAGTGCTCGAACGCAGGGTCGTGGGACTACGATCGCCGTGATTCCGTGGGCACGGAACTTGCTGAGGCGAAGCCGAAATGATCACAAGCGATCGTCGGCACGATCACCGCACGGGGGAGAGCATGTCGTTCGAAGAGGAGTGGGCGTCGGTCCGGTCCGCCTCCGCGACCAACGTGAGCATGAGGCTCAACCAGGTCGCCCCGGAGCCCGGCGGCGGTGGCGGCAATGCCGACCTCAGCGTCGACCAGGACAAGCTCGGGGCCATCGGCAGCGCCGCGTACGCGCTGCACGGCCGGCTGGTCAAGGACGGGAACCACGCGCGGACGAACACCACGGAGGCGGCGACGGGCATGTCGTCCAACGGCTTCCTCACGGGTTCCGCGATGTCGACCGTGCAGGAGACGTGGAGCTCGCAGCTGAACACGCTGCTCGACGCCTGCGCCAACATCTCCAACCACCTCGACTACAGCGCGGCCTCCCACGCGAAGGAAGAGGAAGACATCAGGGCGGCCCTGGCGGCCTCCAAGATCAACGAGTACTTCAAGTAGGCCGGGGGCCCTGCTGTGTTGACCTACGACAACCTCTTCCACGCGCCGCTGGAGAAGATGAAGGCGGCCGCCGACGACTGGTCGGCGATGAAGGGCAAGCTGGACAAGCTCGCCGAGGACGCCCGGACGACGATGGCCGCGAAGGCCAAGGACGACTACTGGCGCGGCGTGAACGCCGAGGTCACGAAGCCGTTCGTGGACAAGACGGCGAAGGAGTTCGACGACGCCGCCAAGGCCGCCGACGGCATCCACAAGGTCCTGGAGGACGGCTACAACGCCTTCAAGAAGGCGAAGGACGACCTCAAGAACATCGTCGACACGGAGGCGCCCGCGAAGGGCTTCGTCGTGAAGGCCGACGGCAGGGTCGAGGCCAGGGAGCCGCTCTCCTCGACCAAGGACCAGGGGATGCGGCACGACCCCGACTTCCAGGACATGGTCCGCAAGGAGCGTGCCGACATTGCGGCGATGCAGAAGCGGATCGACGACATCATCGAGACCTGTGACGACGCCGACGTGGCCTGCTCCAACGCCCTCAAGGCCAACATCACCGGCGACAAGAACAACTTCAGCGCCCCGAAGTACGCGAGCCTCGACGCCGAGGAGGCGCAGCGCGCCGTCGACCTGGCCAAGAAGGGCCGGGACATCTCCCACGAGGAGCTGATGCGCCTCAACGAGCTGCTGAAGGACAACAGCAGCTCGAAGGAGTTCTCCAGGACCTTCTACGACGGCCTCGGTCCGAAGGGCTCCCTGGAGTTCTTCGGGCAGCTGTCCACGGATACGTACGACTACTCGAAGGTCGACAAGGAGCGCCTCGCGGACGTCCAGGAGCTCCAGAGGAACCTGGGCCTCAACCTGGCGACGGCCACGCAGGGCGGCGACGCCTGGACCGACAAGTGGTCCACGGACATGCGCAAGCTCGGCACGGAGCGCATCCCGCTCGTCAAGTACGACAACAATCCGGCCTTCGGCTACCAGTTGCTCGGCGGCATCATGCGCTACGGCGACTACGACAAGAAGTTCCTGGTCCCCATCGCGGAGCACGTCACCCAGCTCCACGCCAAGGACCCGTACCTCTTCGCCAACAGCAAGCCGATGGGCGGCGGCTGGCTGCAGAACCAGTACAACCCCTCGGGCGTCAACGGCTCGGGCTTCGACCCGATGATCCCGATGCTGGAGGCGCTGGGGCACAGCCCGGAGGCGGCGAAGGAGTACTTCTCCAAGGAGCCGACGTCCTACAACAAGGACGGCAGCCTCGGCGGCACCGTCGACCTGGACCCCAAGAAGGACGGGAACCAGAAGGGCTACCTGGACTACTTCCAGAACAAGGAGTACGACTTCTTCCCCGACATCGAGGGCCACAACCCCGACGACTGGAAGAAGACCGCCGACTACATGCCGGACGCCCTCGGCCACGCCCTGGAGGCGGCGACCACGGGCCACGGCTGGGACGACCCCACCCCCGAGCTGCACCGCGACGAGAAGTCCGCCGAGATCATGAAGCAGGTCATCGACTCCTACGGTTCGAGCACCGAACTGCGGGAGCAGCACAAGGCGATGATGGACAGCCTCGGCAACATGGGCGCGGCCTACATCGACGACCTGAACTACTCGATGATGAACTTCGGCGGCACGGGCGACTCGTACAACCGCGACGAGCTCTTCGGGAACAGCAGCGACGGAAGCAAGCGGACGGACTTCGGCTTCAACTCGTCGCTGGAGTTCATGAAGGCCGTCGCGGGCGACGAGGGCGCGTACAAGAGCATGTCCGCGGCCCAGCAGGTCTTCGAGGCGAGCGGCATCAAGGCGCTGGAGGGTGACCGGGACGACGCGATGGCGTTCGCCAAGAACGGCTCCCTGGTCCACGGCGTCCTCGACGAATCGCGCGTCACCCAGATCGCCGAGGATTTCAAGGACGACGAGGACAAGAAGAACCTCGCGCTGGAGCAGCAGGCCGAGTGGCGGAAGTCCGCGGTCAGCGGCGGCGTCGCCGCGGTCGTCGGCGTGGGCTCGGCCGTCGTCCTCGGCCCCGCGGCGGGCGTCGTGGCGGCCACCGTCGTGCCGATCATCATGGAGAGCGTCGGTTCGACCGTCAGCACGTCGTACGCGTCCGGCACCCTTGAGTACCTCAAGGAGAACGAGTTCAAGAACGACGACGAGGCTCGGGTGTCGATCGGCTCCACGCGCGAGGCCGGGCGCGGCAGCGCGATGAGCCCGCTGATGAACTACGCGGAGGCCACCGGCATGACGGAGGCCGAGCGGCGTGCGTTCCTCGACGACGCGAGGGGCGCCTACCTGGATGGCGAACAGCTCGTCAGCGGCACCGAACAGAAGGTCAGGTGAGCATGTCGGTCACCAGCGGGTGGGTGGGCAGGAGCGCCGTCGTGCTCGCCGTCGTGCTCTCGGCGGCGGCCTGCGGCGGCGGGGACTCACCGGAGCCGAACGCGACGGACGCCGTGTCGCCGACCGCCCTCAAGACCTGCGAGGACGTCTTCGGCAAGGCGAACGTCGAGGCGGTGCGCGCCGATCTCGGCGACGCGTTCCGCCCGTACGACCGCTCGCTCGCGGAGATGAAGGACCGCATGGCCGCGGAGGCGCGCGGCTGGACCGCCGGCAAGGACGACCTCAAGCGCACCACGTACCACCCGTGTGAGATGGAGGGCGGGGGCGACGGGGCCACGGCACGCGTGACCGGCACCGTCGGCTGGTCGATGTACGACATCGCCTTCCTGGGTTCCGGCGAGGGCAGGCAGCGCTGGCGCGCGGTCGCGGACGGGGTGTACGTCGCCTCCCGCGCCGATGCCTGGGGCATGCCGCTCGTCATGGCCTGCACGATCCCGGGCACGGCCGCCGGCCAGGGCCGGGAGCTGCCGCTCCAGGTCGCGGTGAACGACGCGGCCCGGAAGAGTGGCAGTGGCGACGCGGCCGTGTCCACGGAGCAGCTGCTGAAGTCCCTGGCCGAGAGCACGCGCACGCTCCTCGGGTGCGAGGAGAAGACCGCGGTCCCGGACGACCTGCTGCCGTGAGAGAGAAGAAGGCCGACGGGCGAGCCGTCGGCCTTCGGTGATCCGTGATCCGTGATCCGTGATCCGTGATCCGTGATCCGCGATCCGCGATCCGCGATCCGTGACCTGTGATTGGTGATCCGTGATCGGTGGAGACTGAGAGACCGTGATCGGAATCGAACCGACGTAACTCGCTTTGCAGGCGAGTCCCTGAACCACTCGGGCACACGGTCGTGTTGTGCACTGGTACGACCGTAGGGCGGCGGCCTGGAGGGGCTCAAGGGTTTCCGGGGGCGTGCCACGCGACTGCAATGGTGCTGCCACACGCCGTTCACAGTCGGCTCAGGAAGGCGTGCCGTCCGAGGGTGTTTCGGGGCCCGCGTGGAGGATCGCGCGGGCCTGTTCCGCGGCGCGGGCGGTGCTCTCGCTGACGAAGTCGAGGAACCGGGCGATGTTCTCGAGGCGGGTGCCGGCGGGGGTCGTCGCGCCGAGGACGCCGACGCCCTGACGTGCGGTCTCGACGATCTGGGCGGTGGACCGGGCGCTGGCCATCATCGACTGGTACCAGACATCGGCATCGACGGTGTAGCGCTCGCGGCGGCCCTCGTCGCGGTCGCGACGGACCAGGTCCTGGCTCTCCAGGAACGCGATCGCCTTGGAGACGGTCGCCGGGCTGACGTGGAGCCGCTGGACGAGTTCGGCCGCGGTGAGACTGCCCGAGTCGCTGATGCAGAGGCAGGCCATCACCCCGGACATCATCTTGGGCATGCCCGACTGCATGAAGACGGTGGTGAGGACTTCCTCGTAGTCGCGCACGGCCTCGGGGTCGCGTCCGTGGGCCTGGGGGAGCGCCTCCGGGCTGCGGGGCGTGGCCTGCCGGCTGCGGTGGGCGCGGCGTTCGGTGGCGCGGTGGGCGAGGTCGGCGCGGTATCCGGTGGGGCCGCCGTTCCGCATCACCTCGCGCGTGACGGTCGAGGTCGGGCGGTCGAGACGCCGGGCGATCTCGGCGTAGGCGAGGCCGTCGGCCAGTCCCAGCGCGATCTGCTGTCGTTCCTGCTGGGTGAGCCTGCCACCTGGCATCGCGTTCTCCTTCGTACGTCTCGGGTGCCCTCGCCCTCACTATAGCGTTCACGCTCAATCCATTGCAACGAAATGATGGAGGCTGTTGCGTTAGGCCTCAGAATGATTGCAATGAAATCCAGGCTTTGACCTGTGGTTATGGGGATCTGACGCAACATGCTTGTTGCTCGATCCTTGAACGCAACGTAGCGTTTCTCTTGTCAGAAACGGCGCGGACAAGAGTCCGAAGCCCGGAAGTCCGCCATGCAGAACTTCGCCACCGCCGCCCCGATCGCCGTCCTCCTGGACGTCCCCGCCGGCCACATCCGCTTCATCGCCGCCGACCGCGCCGACACCATCGTCGAGGTCCTCCCGGCGAACGCCTCGAAGGGCAGCGACGTGAAGGCCGCCGACCGCGTCGCCGTCGCCTACGCCGACGGTGTCCTGCGGATCGAGGCCGCCGAGGCCAAGAACCGGATCCTGGGCAGCTCCGGAGCGGTCGAGGTGACCGTCCAGCTCCCCGCCGGCTCCCGCGTCGAGGCCAAGACGGCCGCCGCCGAACTCCGGGGCGTCGGACGCCTCGGGGACGTGACCTTCGAGGGCGCGCAGGGCACCGTCAAGCTCGACGAGGCCGCGAGCGCCCGACTCACCCTCCAGGCCGGCGACATCGCGGTCGGCCGCCTGGGCGGCGCGGCGGAGCTCCGCACGCAGAAGGGTGACATCAAGGTCGCCGAGGCCCTGCGCGGCGAGGTCGTGCTCCGGGCGGCGCGGCGGAGCTCCGCACGCAGAAGGGTGACATCAAGGTCGCCGAGGCCCTGCGCGGCGAGGTCGTGCTCCGTACGGAGTCCGGCGACCTGGAGATCGGCGCGGGCCGGGGCGTCTCCGCCACGCTCGACGCCGGCACGACCTACGGCCGGATCGTCAACTCCCTCCAGAACAGCGAGGGTTCCGCCGCCGGCCTCGCCATCCGCGCGACGACCGCCCACGGCGACATCACCGCCCGCAGCCTCTGAAGCATCCGAAGGATCCGACGCATCCGAGCGATTCGACGCATCCGAGCGATTCGACGCATCCGAGCGATCCGACGCATCCGAGCGATCCAAAGCATCCGCGACACCCGCAGCCCCCCTGATCGTCCCAGCCTCTGAAGGAGCACTCCCCATGACCGACTTGGCCATCGCGGCGAACGGGCTGCGCAAGTCCTACGGCGACAAGGTCGTCCTCGACGGAATCGACCTGGCCGTCCCCGAAGGAACGATCTTCTCCCTGCTCGGCCCGAACGGCGCCGGCAAGACCACCGCCGTCAAGATCCTCTCCACCCTCGTCTCCGCGGGACCCGGCTCGGGCGCCATCAGGGTCGGCGGCCACGACCTCGCGGCGAACCCACAGGCGGTCCGCGCCGCGATCGGCGTCACCGGCCAGTTCTCCGCGGTCGACGGCCTGATCACCCACCTCTCCAAGCGCGAGGGGCGGCGGGTCGCCGCCGAACTCCTGGAGCGCTTCGACCTGGTGGACGCCGCGAAGAAGCCCGCCTCCACCTACTCCGGAGGCATGAAGCGCCGCCTCGACATCGCCATGACCCTCGTCGGCGACCCGCGGATCATCTTCCTCGACGAGCCGACCACCGGCCTCGACCCGCGCTCCCGCCACAACATGTGGCAGATCATCCGCGAGCTCGTCTCCGACGGCGTCACCGTCTTCCTCACCACCCAGTACCTGGAAGAGGCCGACGAACTCGCCGACCGCATCGCCGTCCTCAACGACGGGAAGATCGCCGCCGAGGGCACCGCGGAGGAACTGAAGCGGATCGTCCCCGGAGGCCACGTACGGCTCCGCTTCACCGACCCGACCGCGTACCGGCGCGCGGCCGCCGCCCTCGGTAAGGCCGCCGGCGACGACGAGTCGCTGACGCTGCAGGTCCCCAGCGACGGCAGCCAGCGCGCACTGCGCTCCCTCCTCGACCGGCTGGACTCCGCCGGCGTCGAGGCGGACGAACTGACCGTGCACACCCCCGACCTCGACGACGTGTTCTTCGCCCTCACCGGCTCCAAGGTGCCCGCCCAGCCGAACCAGCCCAAGGAGGCTGTCCGATGAGCTCCCTCTCCCTCGCCGTCCGCGACTCGTCCACGATGCTGCGCCGCAACCTCCTGCACGCCCGGCGCTACCCGTCCCTGACGCTGAACCTGCTGCTCACGCCGGTCATGCTCCTGCTGCTCTTCGTCTACATCTTCGGCGACACGATGAGCGCCGGCATCGGCGGCGGCGACCGCTCCGACTACATCGCGTACCTCGTGCCCGGTCTGCTCCTGATGACCATCGGCAGTACGACCATCGGCACCGCGGTGTCCGTCTCCAACGACATGACCGAGGGCATCATTGCCCGCTTCCGCACGATGGCGATCCACCGCCCGTCGGTCCTCGTCGGACACGTCGTCGGCAGCGTCCTGCAGTGCGTGATGAGCGTGGTCCTCGTCGGCGCCGTCGCCGTCGCCATCGGCTTCCGGTCCACCGACGCGACCGCCCTGGAGTGGCTGGCCGCCTTCGGGCTGCTCGTCCTCTTCGCCACCGCCCTCACCTGGATCGCGGTCGGCATGGGCCTGATCAGCCCGAACGCCGAGGCGGCCAGCAACAACGCGATGCCGCTGATCTTCCTCCCGCTCATCTCCAGCGCCTTCGTCCCGATCGCCTCGATGCCCGGCTGGTTCCAGCCGATCGCCGAGTACCAGCCCTTCACCCCCGCCATCGAGACCCTCCGCGGCCTCCTGCTCGGCACCGAGATCGGCCACAACGGATGGCTCGCCGTCGCCTGGTGCGTCGGCCTCACGGTCCTCGGCTACTTCTGGTCGACGTCGAAGTTCAACGGCGACGCGAAGTAGGAAGCAAGCAGCCGCTGTGAGAGCGCGAACCGTCCCGCCCTGAGGGCGGCGTACCCCGACACCGCGTCGGAGTACGCCGCCCCATCGGCGTTTCCGGGGCTCATGGGACCAGCGGCCGGGACCAGCGACCGGGGACCAAAGACCGAGAATCCGACAGGGGTCATACAGCGATTGACCTCTTACTCTGGGGGGATGAGTGCCCTCGAACCCCGCGAAGCCGAAGCCGTCGCCGAAGCCGTCGCCCCACGCGATACCTCCGACGCCACCAAGGGTTCCGTCCTCGACGGCGATCACCGGGCGCTCAGCATCGGCATCGTCTCCGTCGTCCTGCTCATCGCCTTCGAGGCGACCGCCGTCGGCACCGCGATGCCCGTCGCCGCCCGCGAGCTGAACGGCGTCTCCGTCTACGCCTTCGCCTTCTCCGCGTACTTCACCACCAGCCTCTTCGGCATGGTCCTGGCCGGCCAGTGGTCCGACCGGAGCGGCCCGCTCGCGTCCCTCACCGCCGGCATCAGCGCCTTCGCCGCCGGACTGCTCCTCTCCGGGACCGCCGGCGGCATGTGGCTGTTCATCCTCGGCCGGGCCGTGCAGGGACTGGGCGGCGGCCTGGTCATCGTCGCGCTGTACGTGGTGGTCAGCCGGGCGTACGCGGAACACCTCAGGCCCGCGATCATGGCCGCGTTCGCCGCGAGCTGGGTCGTCCCCTCGGTCGTCGGACCGCTCGCCGCCGGAACGATCACCGAGCACCTCGGCTGGCGCTGGGTCTTCGTCGGCATCCCCGTCCTCGTCGTCGTCCCGCTCGCCCTCGCCCTCCCCGCGATACGCAGGACCGCCTCCGGCCCCGCCGACCCGGCCGCGCCCGTCGCCGCCTGGGACCGGCGGCGGATCGGACTCGCGCTCGCCATCTCGGCCGGCGCCGGGCTGCTCCAGTACGCGGGGCAGGAGCTGCGCTGGCTCTCCCTGCTCCCGGCCGCCGCGGGCGCCGCGCTCCTCGTGCCCGCCATCCGGGGGCTCCTGCCCCGCGGCACCGTCCGGGCCGCGCGCGGCCTGCCCTCGGTCATCCTGCTGCGCGGCATCGCCGCCGGGTCCTTCATCGCGGCCGAGTCCTTCGTCCCGCTGATGCTGGTCACCCAGCGCGGCCTGAGCGTGACCCTGGCCGGGCTCTCCCTCGCCGTCGGCGGCGCGACCTGGGCGCTCGGCTCGTGGATCCAGTCCCGGCCGTGGACAGAGCCGTACCGCGAGCGCCTGGTCGTCCTCGGGATGGTCCTCGTCGCGCTCGCGATCGCGGCGGCGCCGAGCGTGCTGATCACGGCGGTGCCGGTGTGGGTGGTCGCGGTGGCCTGGGGCTTCGGCTGCCTCGGCATGGGCGCGGTGATCGCCTCGACGAGCGTGCTCCTCATGAAGCTCTCGGCCCCGGAGGAGGCGGGCGCGAACTCGGCCGCGCTCCAGATCTCGGACGGCCTCTCGAACGTCCTGCTCCTCGCCGTCGGCGGCGCGGCCTTCGCGGCCCTCGGTGGCGGCGCGGTGGGCCACGCGGTGAGCTCGGACGCGGCGACGGGGTCCCACCCGGCGGCCTTCGCGGCGGTCTTCCTGCCGATGGCGGGGGTGGCGGCGGTGGGGGCGTGGGTCGCTACGCGGCTCCATGTGGAGCCGGTGCGGGCTTGAGAATCTAGTACCACTGTGACCCCTCTGGTGGTACCGTCAAGGTATGGCAATGAACCTGCGTCTCCGTGACGACCAGCAAGAGGCCCTCAAGCTCCGCGCTGAGGAGGAGGGCCGCAGCATGCACGCCATAGTGCTTCAGGCGATCGACCGCTACCTGGAGCAGGAGGCCGACCGGGGGGCCGTCCGCAAGCTCGGCGCCAAGTACGCCCTGCACCACGCCGACCTGCTGAAGCGCCTGGGGGAGTAGGTGAAGTACCTGACGGTCCAGGAGGTCCTGGAGCTGGCAGATTTCGCCTGCGCGGGCCAGCAGATCGCCGTGCGGGACCTCGGACTCCTGAGCTCGGCGGTGCACCGCCCGCAGTCCCAGATGTTCGGCGTCGAGGCGTACAGCGATCTCTTCGAGAAGGCCGCCGCCCTCCTGCAGTCGCTCGCGGTGAACCATCCGCTGGTCGACGGGAACAAGCGCATGGCCTGGATGTGCACCGTGGTCTTCCTCGACTTCAACGGAACCGAGATGGTCGGCGTGGACCAGGACGAGGCGTACAAGCTGGTCATCGACGTGGCCACCGGTGACCTGGAGGACGTCGTCCTGATCGCGCGACGTCTGCGGGGGCTGCACGAGGCCGCGTGAGCCGGCGTGAGCTGAATCGCAACCGCACCATCCCCACCCCGTTTCATACGAGGTTCCGACCGGGCCGCCGGTAAGGTGGCCCGGTTGTCATATCTGGACGAGCGTCGAACCCGGAGATCGTGACTACTACCACCACCTCCTCCCATCACCTCTCTCCCGCCTTCCCCGGACGGGCCCCTTGGGGTACCGCCGGCAAGCTGCGAGCCTGGCAGCAGGGTGCCATGGACAGGTACCTCCAGGAGCAGCCCCGAGACTTCCTCGCCGTCGCCACCCCCGGCGCCGGCAAGACGACCTTCGCCCTGACCCTCGCGTCCTGGCTGCTGCACCACCACGTCGTGCAGCAGATCACCGTCGTCGCGCCCACCGAGCACCTCAAGAAGCAGTGGGCCGCCGCCGCCGCGCGGATAGGGATCAAGCTGGACCCGGACTACAGCGCCGGGCCGCTCAGCAAGGAGTACGACGGGGTCGCCATCACCTACGCCGGCGTCGGCGTCCGGCCCATGCTCCACCGCAACCGCTGCGAGCAGCGCAAGACCCTAGTCATCCTCGACGAGATCCACCACGCCGGAGACTCCAAGTCCTGGGGCGAGGCCTGCCTGGAGGCCTTCGAGCCCGCCACGCGGCGCCTCGCGCTCACCGGCACCCCGTTCCGCTCCGACACGAACCCCATCCCCTTCGTCACGTACGAGGAGGGGAACGACGGGATCCGCCGGTCCTCCGCGGACTACACCTACGGCTACGGCAACGCCCTCGGCGACGGCGTCGTCCGGCCGGTCATCTTCCTCTCCTACAGCGGCAACATGCGCTGGCGCACCAAGGCGGGCGACGAGATCGCCGCCCGGCTCGGCGAGCCGATGACCAAGGACGCCGTCTCGCAGGCCTGGCGCACCGCGCTCGACGCCAAGGGCGACTGGATGCCCAACGTCCTGCGCGCCGCCGACCAGCGGCTCACCGAGGTCAGGAAGTCGATCCCGGACGCCGGCGGTCTCGTCATCGCCTCCGACCAGGACTCGGCCCGCTCGTACGCCAAGCTGATCCGCGAGATCACCGGTACCAAGGCCACCGTCGTCCTCTCCGACGACACCGGCGCCTCGAACCGCATCGACGAGTTCAGCGAGAACACCGACCGCTGGATGGTCGCGGTCCGCATGGTGTCCGAGGGCGTCGACGTGCCGCGCCTCTCGGTCGGCGTGTACGCGACGACCATCTCGACCCCGCTGTTCTTCGCCCAGGCCGTCGGTCGTTTCGTGCGTTCGCGCAGGCGCGGCGAGACCGCCTCCGTGTTCCTTCCGACGATCCCCAGCCTCCTCGGCTTCGCCAACGAGATGGAGGTCGAGCGCGACCACGTCCTCGACAAGCCGAAGAAGCAGGGCGAGGAGGACCCGTACGCCGAGTCCGAGAAGGAGCTCGCCGAGGCCGAGCGGCAGCAGGACGAGGACACCGGCGAGCAGGACATGCTGCCCTTCGAGGCGCTGGAGTCCGACGCCGTCTTCGACCGCGTGCTGTACAACAGCGCCGAGTTCGGTATGCAGGCCCACCCCGGCAGCGCCGAGGAGCAGGACTACCTCGGCATCCCCGGGCTCCTCGAACCCGACCAGGTCCAGCTGCTGCTGCAGAAGCGCCAGGCCCGGCAGATCGCGCACAGCCGCAAGAAGCCGGACGAGGAGGCGGACCTCCTGGAGCTTCCTGCCGAGCGGCGCCCTGTCGTTTCCCACAAGGAGCTCCTGGAGCTGCGCAAGCAGCTCAACACGATGGTCGGCGCCTACGTCCACCAGACCGGCAAGCCCCACGGGGTGATCCACACCGAGCTGCGGCGGGTGTGCGGCGGACCGCCGAGCGCCGAGGCCACCGCCGGCCAGATCCGCGAGCGGATCAAGAAGGTCCAGGAGTGGGCCACCCGCATGCGGTGACCGCCCTCCCGGACGCGGAGGGCCCCACCCGCACGCGGTGAGTGCCCTCCCGGAGACGTCGATGAGGCCCGTACGAGTCTGCGCGTACGGGCCTCAGGCGTCCCGCGGGGACGGGACGCGGTCCGGAGGCAGGCCCCCACGGTCGGCCTCCGGGCACCCTCCACGCTAGATGCACGACAAAGCCGATCTTGTCAGCCAAAGTCCCTCGTCAGGCCGACGAAGGTCCCGAACCGTCTCTATCCGGTCCCCGACGCCCGGATTCTGGACGAGGTCTTCCGCTGAGCGGAGCGGGTCGCTACTGTCCCGGCTCAAAAGCAATCGCCCCGTGGCAGCGCCGCCGCGGAGCGCAGCCGGTGTACCCCTTCCTGCCGGCGGCCTCTGACGTGCGTCGCCGACGGGACCGGCGTCGCAATCCCGTGAGAGCCCGCCGCCACTCACTCCGAAGGAGAGGGCGTCGTGACCGCGGAGACCTCCCAGACGCTCGACCGGGGACTCAGAGTCCTCAAACTGCTCGCCGACACCGACCACGGCCTGACGGTCACCGAGTTGTCCAACAAACTCGGTGTCAACCGGACGGTGGTCTACCGTCTGCTCGCCACGCTCGAACAGCACGCCCTCGTCCGCCGCGACCTGGGCGGCCGCGCCCGCGTCGGCCTCGGCGTGCTCCGGCTCGGCCGCCAGGTGCACCCCCTGGTGCGCGAGGCCGCCCTGCCCGCGCTGCGCTCGCTCGCCGAGGACATCGGGGCCACGGCCCACCTGACGCTCGTCGACGGGGCGGAGGCGCTCGCCGTCGCGGTCGTCGAACCGACCTGGACCGACTACCACGTCGCCTACCGGGCCGGCTTCCGTCACCCGCTCGACCGGGGCGCGGCCGGCCGCGCGATCCTCGCCGCCCGCCAGGGCTCCCTGACCGAACCCGGCTTCACCCTCACCCACGGCGAGCTGGAGGCCGGCGCGAGCGGAGCCGCCGCGCCGCTGGTCGGCGTCACGGGCGTCGAGGGCAGCGTCGGCGTCGTGATGCTCGCGGACGCCGTCCCCGAGCGGGTCGGCCCCCGCGTCGTGGACGCGGCCCGCGAGGTCGCCGACGCCCTGCGCTAGGACGCGCGGCGGCCCGGGGTTCCTCCTCCACGGACGTGGCCCCGGGTTCCTCCTCCACGGACTACGTCCAGGGAGGACCCCCGGCTCAAGGCAGGCCCACCAAGAGGGCGCCCAGCGGCGTTCGTTCGTGGTGGACGGATCTGCCGGTTCTCGTCGTGCTGATGAGGCCCGCCGCTCTCAGGGCCGCAGCGTGGGCCGAGGCCGTGGCGTTGCTGACGCCCGTACGGCGGGCCAGGTCCGTGGTCGTGGCGGGCTCCGCCAGGGCGTGCAGGACCTCGGTCCTCGTACGGCCCAGAACGGCCGCCAGGCCCCCGTCCCCGCCCCGGTCGTCCGGGGTGAGCGGGAGGCCCCGGCCCGCCGGGTAGCCGAGGACGACCGGGCGGTCCGGCAGGTCCTGGACCAGCGGGCCGCCCCGCCAGTGGAAGGTCGGCAGCAGGACCAGGCCCCGCCCGTCGAGCTGGATCTCACGGTCCGCCGGGTCCGCCGGCCACTCCCAGACCCCGTCGCGCAGCCGCGAGCCCGGCGCCACCGCCGTCAGGGCGGCGGCGAGACCCCGCTCGGCGGCCGTCAGCGCGAACCGGGTGAACTCCGCCCGGTGCAGGTCCTGGACCAGCGGCCACACGGGCGCGAGGACCGTCTCGTACGCCGCCCGCTGGGCCCGGTCGAGCGTGCCCCAGGCCTCGGAGTCCCCGGCGTGCAGGGACCGGATCCACGGCGGTACGGGGCCCTGTCCCGCGTACACCCGTTCCAGCTCGGACCGTACGGTCTCCGGCCGCGCCGCCCGGATCAGCGCGAAGCCCTCCTCGCGCGTCCCGCCGAGGACATCGAGGAAGTACGGGGCGGTCCCGCCCGGCACCAGCTCCGCGAGCGGCTCGGCCGCGCCCGGCAGGGACCGCAGGAGCCTGCCCCGCCACCGGCCGAAGAGCAGCCCCTCGTGCGGGGCGCCCAGCATCAGCAGCGCCGCGTGCAGCTCGGGCACGGGGGAGGGGAGCGGCGCGAGCCGTACCCGGGTCAGGTCGTCCGCCGTGAAACGGATGCGGAGCACCGCACATCCCCCCGTCTGCCGCCAGCCTTTCGGGCAGGGCCGCAACCTTCGCGCCGGTCTTCTGCCGTTCCCAGGATGGCGCCCATGACATCCCACCACGCACCCACCCGCCGCACCGTCGCCAGGGGAGCCCTCGCCGGGGCCGCCGCCCTGCTGCTCGGCGCCACCCCCGCCCTGACCGCCCCCGCCGCTGCCTCCGGTCCCGCCGCTGCCTCCGGTCCCGGCGTCGCCCCCGGTCCCGACGCTGCCCCCGGCCCGGCCGGCACCTCCGGCGGGTGCCGCCTCCGGCTGCCCGCGCCCACCGGCCCGTACGCCGTCGGCGCCACGGTCCGGCACCTCGTCGACCCCTCCCGCAACGACCCCTGGGCGCCCGAGATCGGCGTACGGGAGCTGATGGTCACCGTGCTGCGGCCGACCGCCACCGGCCGGGGCTTCCCGCGCATGCCCCAGCTCACTCCCGGTGCCGCCGAGGTGTTCACCGACCTCGCCCACCTCATCCGCCCGCACCTGCCGGCCGCCGGGGCCGACTGGGCGGCCACCCTCACCCACGCCCACACCGGTGCCCCGCCCCTGCCCGGCCGCCGCCCCGTGCTCCTCTACAGCCCCGGCGGCGGGGACTCCCGCGCCATGGGCAGCTCCCTCGCGATCGACCTCGCCTCCCACGGCTGGACCGTCGTCACCGTCGACCACCCCGGCGACGCGTCCGAGGTGGAGTTCCCCGACGAGCGGCCCGGACGCGACCCGATCCGGACCACCGTGCTCCGCCCGGACATGGACGCCGGGACCTTCCACACCATGATCGACACCCGGGTCGCCGACCTCCGCTTCGCCCTCGACGCCCTGGGCCTCGACCGGGTCGGGCTCTACGGCCACTCCGCGGGCGGCACCGCCGTCGCCCAGGCCCTCCACGAGGACCCGAGGGTCGCCGCCGCCGTGAACCTGGAGGGACACCTCGACTGGATGGACGGCACCCTCCTCCCCGTGGCCCGCGAAGGCACGGACCGGCCGCTGCTCCTCGCCGGTACCGACGGCTTCCGCGACGACCGCCTCGACCGCTCCTGGTCGGCGCTCCTCGCACACGGCGGTCCCGTCGCCCGCCGGCAGCTCGCCGACAGCGACCACTGGGTCTTCACCGACTACGCCGCCCTCGTCCCGCAGCTCCAGGCCGCCGGTCTGACGACCGCCGCCGGGCGCGCCGACATGATCGGCACCCTCGACCCCCGGGTCTCGGTGCCCGCCGTCCGCAAGCTCGTACGGTCCTTCTTCGCCCGCCATCTGCCCGTGCCCCGGTAGCTCGCGTGTCCCGGGAGGCGCGTCCCAGTAGATTGGGGGCGTGCTCTCCAGTCTCTCCCGTCCCCGCGCCCTCGCGCTCTGCGCCCTGCCCGTCGCCGCGCTCTTCGCCGTCGTCGGGCTCGCGCCGCTGCCGTACGCGATCGCGCAGCCCGGCACGACCGCCGACGTGCTCGGCAAGGACAAGGGACGGGAGGTCATCACCATCACCGGTGCCCCGGTCCGGCCGACCAAGGGGCAGCTGCGGATGACGACCATCGTCGCGACCGGGCCGTCCACCGAGGTCGACCTCGGGGACGTGGCCGACGCCTGGTTCCGGACCGACCGGGCCGTCCTGCCGCACGACTCCGTCTACCCCTCGGGGAAGTCCGACGCCGAGATCGAGAAGCACAACCTCGGCCAGATGAAGCAGTCGCAGGACGCGGCCACCCTCGCCGCCCTCGACTATCTCAAGATGGACCCCGAGAAGGTGAAGGTCACCCTGCACCTCGCCGACATCGGCGGGCCCAGCGCCGGGCTGCTCTTCTCCCTCGGCATCGTCGACAAGCTCGACGGCGACGGGGACGGCGGCGATCTCACCGGCGGCCGGATCGTCGCCGGTACGGGAACGATCCAGCCGGACGGCACGGTCGGCGCCGTCGGCGGCGTCTCCCTCAAGACCCAGGCCGCCGCGCGGGACGGGGCCACCGTCTTCCTCGTACCGAAGGCGGAGTGCTCCGACGCCCAGGCCGAACAGCCGAAGGGCCTGCGGCTCGTGCCCGTCACCGCGCTCAGCGACGCCGTGGCGTCCCTCCGGGCCCTGGAACAGGGACAGGAATCGAAGGTCCCGAGCTGCTGACGGGCCCGGCGGGCTCAGAGCCGGCGGGTATGTCTTCCGGCGGCCTGGTGTTCATCGCCCGCCAGGCCGGGAAGACCAGCGGGGCGAGCGTCGTGAGGAAGTAGAGCGCGCCGATCCCGAGCAGCGTGGACGTCAGTCCCACCCGCTCGACCAGGAAGCCGGCCGCCAGACCCCCGAGCGGGGTCGTCAGCAGCACCCCGGCCGTACTCGCGCCCACGACCCGGCTGCGCAGCGCGTCCGGCACCTGCTCGTACATGACCGTCGTCAGGATCGGGTTGAGGACCCCGACGCCGAACCCGGCCGCCGCCATCGTCACGAGCAACGGCGCCGTGGTGTCGGTCAGCGCGGCCACCACGTACGGCGGGGCGCCGCCGACGAGGAACCCCGCCGCGAACACGGCCCGACGGGGGAAGCGCTCCCCGACCGCCCCGTACAGCAGCGCGCCGGCGAGCGCGCAGCCGCCGAAGACCGCGACCAGCAGGCCCTGCGCGGCAGCCCCGCCCAGCTCCTCCCGGGCGTGGACCGGCAGCAGCACCGAACTCCAGCTCTGGCTCAGGCCGTTGGTGACCATCACCATGATCATGATGCCGAGCAGGAGCCGGGACCGGAACAGGTAGGCGTACCCCTCGCGCAGGTCGGCCCGGTAGCGGGCGGGCGAGAGCGGGGGGCCGTCGCGCATCGGCTCCGCCGCGGGCACCCCGCGCAGCCCCACGGTCACGAGCAGCGCGGAGAGGCCGAAGGTGGCCGCGTCGAGGAGCAGGACCGTGTCGGCGCCCAGGAAGGCGACGAGCAGTCCGGCGATCGCGGCGCCCGCCATCCGGGCACCGCGCGCCACGGCGTCGTACAGGCTCGCCGCCCGGGGGAGCGCGGTCCCGGCGCGCCGAGCGAGGTCGGGGACCAGGACGTGCCGGGCCATCTCACCGGGCGCGTGGCACAGGCCGTTGACCGCCATCAGCGCGCACAGCATCCAGAACTCGAGGACGCCGAGGCGGTGCAGCAGGGGGATCGAGGCGAGTGCGAGCCCGCAGATCAGGTCGGAGGCGATGCTGATGCGGCGGCGGCCCAGGCGGTCGATGACCGGACCGCCGGCGAGGGTGGAGAGGAGGACGGGGAGGGCCGCGCAGAAGGCGACGAGCCCTGCTTTGCCGGGGCTTCCCGTGGTGTCGAGCGCGAACCACGGGACGCCGATCAGCGTGAGTGAATTGCCGGTGATCGAGACGGCGTTGGCGGCCAGGACGGTGGCCAGCGGGCCACGTGCTTCCTTCGTCGCAGCGGCGTCGGCTTCTTTTCCCCCCGGAACGGTCATGCGGCCAGGGTGATTGGACGGTTCGCCGGCGTGGCCAGCCGCAGGCCCAACTCGACCAGCTTCCAGCCCAGTTGCACGCGGAGCGGGGTCGCGGGGGTCTCGGTGGGGGTGTGCCCGTGGGCGGCGGCCGCCTCGCTTCGCAGTTCCGCGGCGGCCAGTGCGTGCAGCTGGAGGTGGATGTCGGCATGCATCGTGCGGGTTCCTTCCGTGAGCGGTGAGCGGTGAGCGGTGAGCTGTGGGCTGTGAGCGATGAGCCGCGAGCGATGAGGCGCGGCGGTCAGTCCTCTTGCTGGGGGAACGCGTGCAGGTGGACCCGCACGCGCTCGGCGCCCGGCGCGTCCGCGTCGGCGGTGTCGCGGTAGGTGTCGATCAGTTCGTGGAGCTTCCCGGTCAGCTCGCGGAGCTTCTCGGGCGGCAGTCTCAGCGTGAAGTCGCTCATGTCCGAGATGCCGCTCCACTCGATGTCCCAGTCGTGCCGGGTGCCGAGGTAGGTGTTCAGCTCCTGCGTGTGGATGGTCGCCATCTCGTACAGGAAGACCTCGATGGCGCCCTGCACCTCGGGGTCGGGGTTCTTGTGGAGCGTCTCGTCCAAGGACGTCCCCTGCTGGGCCGCCTTCCACCACCGCTCCCGGCCCTTGCCGCGCGTCGGGTCGTCCTCGACGAAGCCGACGGCGGCGAGCTGGCGCAGGTGATAGCTGGTCGCGCCGCTGGACTCGCCGAGCCGCTCCGCCAGTTGGGAGGCGGTGGCGGGCCCGTGGCGGCGCAGGGCGCGCAGCAGCTGGATGCGCAGCGGGTGGGCGAGCCCGCGCAGGGAGCGCGGGTCCAGGGTGCGGCTCAGGAATTCCTCGGGCTCGGACATGACTCAAGCCTAGAGTTGCAAAGAAGGAGTTGCAAGGGATTCTTTGCAACCTCCTCTTTGCAGAGACCTTTTTGCAGCAACTTCTTTGCGTCAGCGCCGCTCGGCGCAGATCCGGCGGCCCTACTCCTGCGCCGCCTGCTCCACCAGCGGGATGATCCGCAGCGGCACCGGGTTCTCCATCACGATCGCCGTCGACGCCCGCACGATCCCCTCGAAGCCCACCACCTTGTCGATCACCCGCTGGAGGTCGGCGTTGGAGCGGGCGACCAGCCGGCAGAGCATGTCGCCGTGGCCGGTCGTCGTGTGCAGTTCGAGCACCTCCGGAACCGTCGCCAGATGCCCCCGCACGTCCGCGCCCTGGCCCTGCTTGATCTCCAGCGTCGCGAAGGCCGTCACCGGATAGCCCAGCGCCGCCGGGTCCACCTGCGGCCCGAAGCCGCAGATCACCCCGGTCGCCTGGAGCCGGTCGAGCCGCGCCTGCACCGTCCCGCGTGCCACCCCGAGGCGCCGGGACGCCTCCAGGACCCCTATGCGCGGCTCGCGCGCGAGCAGCGTGATCAGCCGGCCGTCCAAATGATCGATCGCCACAGCGGTCTCCTCGTGGTCAGGATGTACAAGTCGCCCGGCCATACTCGTCTGTCGCTGTGCAGATTGACCAGCAGATCAGCAAACTCTTGCGCACCTTGCCGAACGGCGGGACATTGCTGCCATGACTGAGACCATCGATCACACCCCCTCCACCGCGCGTAAGGCCGATCCCTTCCCGGTCAAGGGAATGGACGCGGTCGTCTTCGCCGTCGGCAACGCCAAGCAGGCCGCGCACTACTACTCCACGGCCTTCGGCATGAAGCTCGTCGCCTACTCCGGACCGGAGAACGGCAGCCGAGAGACCGCCAGCTACGTGCTCACCAACGGCGCCGCCCGTTTCGTGTTCACCTCCGTCATCAAGGCCTCGACCGACCGTGGCCGCTTCCTCGCCGACCACGTCGCCGAGCACGGTGACGGCGTCGTCGACCTGGCCATCGAGGTGCCGGACGCCCGTGCCGCGTACGCCTACGCCGTCGAGCACGGCGCCACCGGCGTCACCGAGCCGTACGAGCTGAAGGACGAGAACGGCACCGTCGTCCTCGCCGCGATCGCCACCTACGGCAAGACCCGCCACACCCTCGTCGAGCGCTCCGGCTACGACGGCCCGTACCTGCCGGGCTTCGTCTCCGCGAACCCGATCGTCGAGCCGCCGGCCAAGCGCACCTTCCAGGCCATCGACCACTGCGTCGGCAACGTCGAGCTCGGCAAGATGAACGACTGGGTCGGCTTCTACAATAAGGTCATGGGCTTCACGAACATGAAGGAGTTCGTGGGCGACGACATCGCCACCGAGTACTCCGCCCTCATGTCGAAGGTCGTCGCGGACGGCACCCTCAAGGTGAAGTTCCCGATCAACGAGCCGGCGATCGCGAAGAAGAAGTCGCAGATCGACGAGTACCTGGAGTTCTACGGCGGCGCCGGCGTCCAGCACATCGCCCTCGCCACCAACGACATCGTCGCCACGGTCCGCGCGATGCGCGCGGCGGGCGTGTCCTTCCTCGACACCCCCGACTCGTACTACGACACCCTCGGCGAGTGGGCCGGCGAGACCCGCGTGCCCGTCGAGACCCTGCGCGAGCTGAAGATCCTCGTCGACCGCGACGAGGACGGCTACCTGCTGCAGATCTTCACCAAGCCGGTGCAGGACCGCCCGACCGTCTTCTTCGAGATGATCGAGCGCCACGGCTCGATGGGCTTCGGCAAGGGCAACTTCAAGGCCCTGTTCGAGGCGATCGAGCGCGAGCAGGAGAAGCGCGGCAACCTCTGACGGTCGCTGCCGTGAGGGGCCCGGGGCCACGGCCCCGGGCCCCTCACGCGCGCCCACGACCGGGTCGGCCCGGACGCCCGGCCGTGCCGGGCCCGGACCGGCCCTACGGCGTCCCGGACGGGACACGGGGCTCGCCCGGGACGCCGTCACCACCCGCATCCGCCTCCGAGGCCTTCTCGGCTCCTGAGGCCTTCTCCGCCGCCCCCGAGGCCTTCTCTGCCGCCCCCGAGACCTTCTCCGCAGTGCCTGAAGCCTTCTCCGGCCGCAGTTCCCGCGGGAGTTCGTCCGACGGTTCGCCCAGCGCCGCCACCGCCTCCGCCGCCTTCGGCGCGAGCAGCGGCGAGAAGCGGGGGTTGATCCGCAGCGCCTCGGCCAGATGACGGCGGGCCGGTCCGTGCTGCTCCAGGGCCCGCTCGATCTCCCCCCGGTGGTACGCGAAGAGCGCGCTCCGCAGCCCCTCGTCCGTGGCCCGCTTCGCGTACTCCAGCGCCTCCTTCGGCTCCCCGGCCCGGTACAGCGCCCACCCCAGCGCGTCCGCCACCGCCACCGAGCGGTGCCCGCGCGCCCACTCCCCCCGCAGCCGCGTGACCGCCGCCGCCGGGGTGCCGTGGTCCGCGTCGAGCAGCCCGAGGGCCACCTCCGCCCGCACCCACGTCCCCGTCCGCAGCCGCTCGTACAGCGCCCGCGCGTCCCCGTCCAGGCCCATCGCCTCGTACAGCTCACCGGCCTCCAGGACGTACTCCGGCAGCGGCAGCCGAGCCAGCGCCGCCCGCCAGTCGCGCAGCGCCTCGTCAGGGCGGTCCAGGCCCGCGAGCGCCCGCGCCCGCCCCGCGAGGGACGGCCCGTGGTCCCGTACGAGCCGCAGCGCCGCCCCGTACCGGGCGAGGGCCTCCGCCGCCTCGCCCCGCTCCCACGCCAGGTCCCCGAGCCGCGCGAGCGACGCCGCCTTCTCCGCGTCCGTCTCCGCGAGCGCGACCGCGTCGAGGGCCGCCGCGTCGGCGTCCTCGCGCCAGCCGCGGTTCCGGTACGTGAGCGAGGCACGCGCGCGCACGACCGCGCCCGCGTGGAGCTCCTCCAGCTTCTCCGTCGCCTTCCCCGCAGCCTCGTAGTCGCCGAGGCCGTTGTACGCGTCGATCAGGACCGGATACGCGGGCCAGCGCCCCGGCTCCGCCTTCCGTACCCGCTCGCCCCACTCCTTGGCGGACCGCCAGTCGCCGCGCGCCCCCGCGAGCGCCCCGAGTCCCAGCTGCGCGTCCACGTTGCCCCGGGCGGCGGGCCGTTCGGCCAGGGAGCGCTTCAGCGCCTTCTCGGCCCTCGGGTAGTCCCGTACGTCACCGATCCGCGTCCCGCGCTCCGTGTACGCCGCGCCGAGCGCCGCCCAGGACGCGTCGTCGTCGGGGTGGGCCTTCAGCCACTTCTCCCGGTCGGTGATCAGCGCCGCCAGATCCGGCAGCGCCGCCTGCGCGCCGGCGTGCGCCGCGATCGTCGCCCGCTCCGCCGGACCGGGCGGGGCCGGCGGCCCCTGGCCGACGAGCTCGGGGACGTACAGCAGGGCCGTCGCCGCGAGGACCGCGCCCGCACCCGCCGCCAGGACCGTCCTCGACACGTTCTGGGTCTTCATGGCGCTCACTGTGCGCCCGTACGCGCCTGTACGAAGAGCACACGAAGCGCCCGCTCCGGCGGGTTCACACCGATGGCCCCGGGTGCCACGCTGGACGCATGGACGATCTTCTGACGCGGCTGCGCGCCGGGCTACCCGCCGAGGCGCTCCTCACCGACCCGGACGTGACGGCCTCCTACTCCCGCGACATGGCGAGCTTCTGCGCGGCCGGCACCCCCGCGGCCGTCGTGCTCCCCCGCACCGTCGAACAGGTCCGGCACGTCATGCGGACCGCGACCGAATTCCGTGTCCCCGTCGTCCCCCAGGGAGCGCGCACGGGCCTGTCCGGCGGCGCCAACGCCTCCGAGGGCTGCATCGTGCTCTCCCTGGTCAAGATGGACCGCATCCTCGAGATCAACCCGGTCGACCGGATCGCCGTCGTCGAACCGGGTGTCGTCAACGCCGTGCTGTCACGGGCCGTCGCCGAACACGGCCTGTACTACCCGCCGGACCCCTCCAGCTGGGAGACGTGCACCATCGGCGGGAACATCGGCACCGCCTCCGGAGGTCTGTGCTGCGTGAAGTACGGCGTCACCGCCGAGTACGTCCTCGGCCTCGACGTCGTCCTCGCCGACGGCCGCCTCCTGACCACCGGCCGCCGCACCGCCAAGGGCGTCGCCGGATATGACCTGACCAGGCTCTTCGTCGGCTCCGAGGGAAGCCTCGGCATCGTCGTCGGGGCCGTGCTCGCGCTCAGGCCGCAGCCCCCGGCGCAGCTCGCGCTCGCCGCCGAGTTCCCCTCCGCGGCCGCCGCCTGCGAGGCCGTCTGCGCGATCATGGAGCGCGGCCACACCCCGTCGCTGCTCGAACTCATGGACCGCACCACGGTCCAGGCCGTCAACAAGCTGGCGCGCATGGGTCTGCCCGACACCACCGAGTCGCTCCTCCTGTGTGCCTTCGACACTCCTGACCCGGCCGCCGATCTGGCCGCCGTCGGAGAGCTGTGCACGGCCGCGGGCGCCACCGAGGTCGTCCCGGCCGCGGACACCGCCGAGTCCGAACTCCTCCTCCAGGCGCGCCGGCTCTCCCTCACGGCCCTGGAGACGATCAAGACCGCGACGATGATCGACGACGTGTGCGTGCCGCGGACGAAGCTGGCCGCGATGCTCGACGGCACGTCGGCGATCGCGGAGAAATACGACCTGACCATCGGCGTCTGCGCGCACGCGGGGGACGGCAACACCCATCCCGTCGTCTGCTTCGACCACGCCGACGAGGACGAGTCGCGGCGGGCGCGGGAGTCCTTCGACGAGATCATGGCGCTCGGGCTCGCCCTCGGCGGCACGATCACCGGCGAGCACGGCGTGGGCGTCCTCAAGAAGGAGTGGCTGGCCAGGGAGTTGGGTCCGGTCGGTCTCGAGCTCCAGCGCGGGATCAAGCACACCTTCGACCCGCTGGGACTGCTCAACCCCGGAAAGCTCTTCTGAGACCTCCGGTACGAGAGGCACGTGGGGTACGAGAGGTACGAGAGGTGCCTGGGGCACGAGGGTCAGGTGGCGGGGCCGGGGACGGCGCGCGCGGCTCACAGCTCGCCGTCCTGCGACTCGTCCGACGGCCACGGGTCGCGCAGCCACAGCTCGTCGGTGATCACGGTGGTCGCCAGGAGTTCGGCGAGCCCGTCGTCCATGCCGAGCCGCTCCGACTCGGTGCCCGGCGGCACCGCGCGCAGGGTCCGCTCCAGCCAGGCGGACACCTGCGCGGAGGGGGCTTCGAGCAGGGCGTCGCCGTCGGGGGAGGAGAGCGCCATCAGGACGACGCTGCGGCCCTCGACCTTCGTCGGCCAGATCCGGACGTCGCCGTGGCCGCACGCCCGGAAGACGCCCTCGACGAGCAGCTCGCGCGCGAAGGTCCAGTTGACCGGGTGGTCCGAGCCGACGTGGAAGGTGATGTGGACGGCGTACGGGTCGTCGGTGCGGTAGGCGAGCCGGGCGGGGACGGGGACGGCGCGCTCGGGGGAGAGCACCAGCTTGAGCTCCAGCTCGCGCTCGACGGTGGTGTTGTCGGTGTTCTGCATGGTCGTACGTCCTCTCGCTGTGGGCCCCGGACGGGCCTTCACCTGGAGAGAGCGGGGTCCACGCCGTTCATTACGCGACTTCGGGAAGTTTTTTCGGAAAGTTTTTGAGAGCCCCCTCGGAACGGGTCCGACCCCGCGTCCGACCCCGCATTCGACCCGCGTCCGACCCGCATTCGACCCGCATCCGATCCGGCGGCCGACCCCGGAGGTGACGGCCCGAACATCACGGTGAGTGATCGATTCCGGCCTCTGTCGCCCGAAGGCGGTCTTTCTCGTGGGCTCTTTCTTCCCTCGGGGACGTTCTTCGTTACTGTCCTCCTTGGGCGCGGCATGCCCGGGGGTGCGGCCGTGGGATCAAAGGCGTTGTGACTGAACGGAGTCGGGGCAGTGGCTACTCCTCCTGGAGGCGGCGGAGAGGTACCGCAGGCGGGGTACTACCCGGACCCGTCCATTCCCGGGTACATCCGGTACTGGAACGGGGGCGCCTGGGTGCCCGGTACGAGCCGGCCGGCCCCCAAGGACGGCGAGGGCACGCCGAACCCGCCCGCCGGGGCGGTCCCCGCGGGTCCGATCCTGGCCTCGGGACCGGCGCCCGCTCCCGTGGTCGCGCAGTACCCGTCGGCGGCGGAGAACCTCGCGCCGGCGCAGAGCCAGGCCCCCGCGCCGAACCCGGCGCCCAGCGCGGCACAGCAGCAGCACCAGGGCCACAGCCCGGCCCTGGCCGCGGCGCCCGTCCCTGCGGCCCTTCCCGCGGCCGCCGTACCGGCGGTCGAGGAGACGGGGCCCGTCTTCTTCGACGACTTCGACGAGGTGCCGGCGACGCCCGAGCCCTCCTCGGCCTGGCAGGCGGACACCTCCCGGCAGACCGGCTTCGGCGGCGACCGCGACCAGCGCGTCGCCTGGGGAGCGCCTCAGGAACAGGCGGAGGCCCCGGCCCCGGCCCAGCAACAGGCCCCTGCCTACCAGCAGCAGCACCAGCAGCCGCAGCAGCCGCAGCAGCCGCAGCCGCAGCGGCAGGCCCCCGCCGTCCCCGACCCGCGGAGCCCGGCCGAGTGGCCCGTCGCGGGCGCGAGCGAGCCCGCCGAGGCCCGCGCCGCCGCCCAGGCACCCGCTCCCACCCCGGCACCCGCCCCGGCGGCGGACCCCCGGTCGACCGGGGGAGCCGCACGTCTCGGCGGCATGCCCGTCACCCCCGTGCCCACGCCCGCCCCGCAGCCGCAGCCGCAGCCGCAATCCCGGCCCCAGCCTCAGCCCCAGCAGCGGTCGGCCCCCGAGCCCGTGGCCCAGGCCCCCGCCCCCGCCCCTTCCACGCCCTCCTGGGCACAGCAGCCCCAGCCCCAGGTCCAGTCCCAGCCCCGACCTCAGCCCCAATCCCAGGAGCAGCAGGACCCGCAGCAGCCGGTCCTGCCGTGGAAGCCGCCCGTCGAGGACGTGTTCCAGCAGGCGGCCCGGGCCCAGGCCTCGGCCCGCCCCGCGGGTCTCGGCAGGCGCCTGCTGGCCCGGCTCGTCGACACCGTCGTCCTGGGCGCGCTCGTCGGCGCCGCGGCCGTCCCCTTCGTGACCGCCGCCCTCGACCACATCGACGGCAAGATCGAGGCGGCCAAGCAGTCCGGCACCACCGTCCAGGTCTGGCTCCTGGACTCGACGACCTCCGTGCAGTTCGGCATCGCGCTCGCCTCGCTGTTCGTCATCGGCGTCCTGTACGAGGCGCTGCCCACCGCCAAGTGGGGTCGCACCCTGGGCAAGAAGCTGTGCGGGCTCGAGGTGCGGGACATCGAGTCGCACCAGCCGCCGCGGTTCGGCGCGGCCCTGCGGCGCTGGCTCGTCTACAGCGTCCTGGGGATCCTGGCCATCGGCGTCCTCAACGTCCTCTGGTGCCTCTTCGACCGGCCGTGGCGCCAGTGCTGGCACGACAAGGCGGCCCGTACCTTCGTCGCCCGCTAGGGGGCGTCGGGCCGGGACCGGATGACACCCGGCCCGTTCGGGGGCGGTCCCCCGAACGGGTCATGATTCCTTGCGAGGTGGTCGCCCCCGGGATGCACTGCCCCCATGAGCACCGACCAGCCGCCGCCCGGCCAGCCGCCCGAGGAGGACCCGTTCCTCAAGAGGCCGCAGGAGCCCCCGCAGCCCTCCGCCGGCCAGCCACCGCCTGACGGAACGCCCCCGTCGGGAACGCCTCCGCCCGGACCGCCCCCGCCCGGACCGCCCCCGGGCGGCCCGCCTCCCGGTGGGCCCCCGCCCGGGAACCCCTACGGCTCCCCGTCGGGCTCCCCGTACGACAACATGCCGCCGCCCCCGCCTCCGTACGAAAGCGGCTACGGCGGTGGGTACGGCGGGACCGATCCGCTCTCCGGGATGCCGCCGCTCGCCGAGTCCGGCAAGCGCATCGTGGCCCGCATCATCGACTGGTTGATCGTCGCCGTGCCGCTGGCGATCATCGGCATCCCGTTCGACATCTACGAGCGGGCGACGCGGGACGGCAACGACTTCGGCGACACGGTCAACAGCCTCAACGGCGGCAGCCAGCTGGTCTTCCAGCTCATCACGATCGTTGCGTACGTCGCCTACGACACGGTGATGGTGGCGAAGGGCGGCCAGACGCTCGGCAAGAAGCTGTTCAAGCTCCGTGTCGCGATGCTCAACGACGGCTCGACGCCCCCGATGAGCCAGTCGCTGCTGCGCGCCGTCGTGCTGTGGCTGCCCGCGCTGATCTGCTGCGCCTGCCTGTGGCCGCTGCTCCTGCTGATCCTCATCCTGGTCGACAAGCCCTACAAGCAGGGCCTGCACGACAAGGCGGCGAAGACGGTGGTCGTCACCGCGCAGTAGAAGAACTCAGTAGCGGTGGTCCCGCAGGAATCCGTCCGGTACGAGTACGGACGAAGCGTCACGAACCGATCCGGGTATCGGCACCCGCACCCACGCGCGGGGCCGGTATCCGGATCTCTTCGTTCCCGAGGGCTGCGGGAGCGGCCGGAGCAGGCGGCGCGGAGGTCTTGACGGGCCTCGTCCGTACCGGCATCGTCACCGCCACGAGCACGCCGAGCAGCAGGCCCGCGGCGCAGATCACCGCGATCCCGAGGGTCGTCGTCGTACGGGAGAGCAACAGCAGGGCGACGGTCGCGAGGACGACGGTGGCCGAACCGTAGGCGAGTTGTGCGGCGTTCGGTCGCTGCATGACAGGTACCGCCCCCTCAGGACATCGGTTCGACTCTATGTCGGTGGATGCCCGGAGGGAACCAGTGGTAAGCGTGACCTAACCCACCGTGCCGGTGCACGGGGGGCGCACGGAGTCACGCGACCCCTGAGCGCCGGCGGCAATGCGCCTGCGGGGTGACCGATTATCGGAATTCCGCACCCGCATAGTGCAGTTGGTATGTGCAAGTCAAGATCTGTCTTTTCTGACGCCACTCCGGTCAAATGTCGTCACTTGTGACGCGCGACCCCCGCCGGCCGGACTCCCCACCTCGGTCCGGGTGCGTGGGCGCCGGGGAGGACTACATCAAGTGACCAACAGACGACGGGCGATCAGAGCGTCCGCAGTCGTCGTGGCGCTCGCGGCCACCGCCGCCACCGCCTCGACTTTCTCCACCGCCTGGGCCGACAGCAACGGAAACGTGTCGCCGGCCGGCATCCAGACCGTCGACAAGACGACGGTCGACCACGACCTCGACGGTCCGTTCAGCAAGCAGCAGGAGCAGCAGCGCAAGGCTGCCCTGGAGCAGGTGCTGAACGGCGAGGCCAAGGTCGAGAGCCGCGGCGGCTCGAAGGTCGTCAAGCTCGACAGCAAGAAGTACGTCGAGCTGGGCCGCGAGAAGACCGACAAGATCTTCACGATCCTCGTCGAGTTCGGCGACAAGGTGGACAACACCACCCTCGTCGACCGTGAGGACGACGACACGACCGAGCTGAAGCCGAAGTACGGCGGCGAGCCCGGCCCCCTGCACAACGCCATAGCCAAGCCGGACCGTGCGAACGACAACTCCACGGCCTGGCAGGCGGACTTCAACCAGAAGCACTTCCAGGACCTGTACTTCGGTACCGGCAAGGACGCCAAGGGGCAGCCCAAGCAGTCCCTGAAGACCTACTACGAGAAGACCTCGTCCGGCCGTTACTCGGTCGACGGCACGGTCTCCGACTGGGTCAAGGTCGAGTACAACGAGGCCCGTTACGGCTCGAACTGGTGCGGCGACACCAACTGCTCCAACGTCTGGGACACCGTCCGTGACGGCGTCACCGCCTGGGCCGCCGCCCAGAAGGCCGCCGGCAAGACCGACGCCCAGATCAAGGCCGAGCTGGCGCAGTACGACCAGTGGGACCGCTACGACTTCGACGCCGACGGCAACTTCAACGAGCCCGACGGCTACATCGACCACTTCCAGATCGTCCACGCGGGCGAGGACGAGTCGGCCGGTGGCGGTGCCGAAGGCACCAACGCGCTGTGGGCCCACCGCTGGTACGCGTACGGCACCAACGCGGGCAAGACCGGCCCGGCCAACAACAAGTCCGGTGGCACGCAGATCGGCGACACCGGCATCTGGGTCGGCGACTACACGATGCAGCCGGAGAACGGCGGCCTCGGCGTCTTCGCGCACGAGTACGGCCACGACCTCGGTCTGCCGGACCACTACGACACCTCGGGCGGCGAGAACTCGACCGGGTTCTGGACCCTGATGTCGTCCGGTTCCTGGCTCGGCCAGGGCAAGGACGCGATCGGCGACCTGCCCGGCGACATGACCGCCTGGGACAAGCTCCAGCTCGGCTGGCTGAACTACGCCAAGGTCAACGACTGGCAGCGTGGCACCAAGACCACCCACAAGCTGGGCGTCTCGGAGTACAACACCGAGAACCCGCAGGCGCTCGTCGTCGAGCTGCCGAAGAAGTCCGTCCCCACCGATGTCGTGGCCCCCGCCGAGGGTGCCACCCAGTGGTGGAGCAACATGGGCGACGACCTCAAGAACACCCTGACCCGTCCGGTCGACCTGACCGGCAAGTCCTCGGCCTCCCTGGAGCTCCAGGGCTGGTGGGACATCGAGAAGGGGTACGACTTCCTCTACGCCGAGGTCTCGACCGACGGCGGCGCCAACTGGACCGCCCTCGACGGCACCGCCGACGGCGTGGCGCTCCCGCGCGACGCGGCCGGCTCCCCGTCGCTGACGGACGTCTCCGGCGCGCACAAGAAGCTCGTCTACGGCCTCGACGCCTACGCGGGCAAGAAGTTCGACCTCCGCTTCCGCTACCAGACGGACGGCGGCGCGGGCGGCAAGGGCTTCACCGCCGACGCCATCACCCTCGCCGCGGACGGTGCCACCGTCTTCTCGGACAACGCCGAGAACGGTGACAACGGCTGGGTCTCGAAGGGCTTCTCGCGGATCGCGAAGGGCTTCAGCAAGGACTACGAGCAGTACTACATCGCGGAGAACCGCCAGTACGTCTCGTACGACGCGACCCTCAAGGTCGGCCCGTACAACTTCGGTTTCACGGGTGACAAGTCCAGCTGGGTCGAGCACTACCCGTACCAGAACGGTCTGCTCATCTGGAAGTGGGACCTGTCCCAGAAGGACAACAACACCTCGAAGCACCCGGGCGTGGGTCGGGTCCTCCCGATCGACGCGCACCCGAGCCCGCTGAAGTGGTCCGACGGCACCCTGATGCGCAACCGCGTCCAGGCGTACGACTCGCCGTTCAGCCTCTCCCGCACGGACGGTTTCCAGCTCCACAAGGCCGGCGTCGGCACCTGGGTCCCGTCCCAGGCCGGCAACCCGACCTTCGACGACCGCAAGGGCACCTACTGGTACCCGGAGACCGAGCGGGCCGGTGTGAAGGTAACTGACACCAACACCAAGATCCAGGTCGTCAAGGAGCCGAAGAACGGCCAGACGATCACGGTCCAGGTTGGCCCGTCGACCAAGTAGTCGATAAAGCTGCAGGTCAAAGCATGATCGGCCGTCGCCCCCTAGCGGGCGGCGGCCGATCGTGTTTAGGTGCGTCTGACCGCAGTTCTTATTGACATCTGATCCACGGGGGAGTGGTTCCGCATGCCCAACGGAGGGTTCTGCAAGCTGCCGGGCGGCAGCGTGGTCGTCGCGATAGGGCTGCCCAGCCCGGCCCGCGACGGCGCCTCGGTCCGCTTCCTGGTCCACGCCGCCAACCGTGCCCGCGCCCTGACCCGGCTGCGGAACCTCGGCCTGCGCGCGGTCTACCTCCGCGGCAATTCCGAGCCGCCCACACCGGACGAGATCACGGCCGTCCTGCACCACCCCGACGGCCTGCTCTGGAGATCCGCCCCGGGCGCCGCCCAAGAGCTCTGGCACCCGGTCCGCACGCTCCCGAAGGAGCCCGCGGCGTAGAGCTCTCGAAGGAGCCCGCGGCGTAGGCCACCGCCCCCGCCGCCGCCGTCACACCACCGGCTCGCCCGTCAGCTCGACGCCGGCCGTCCGGAGCTCCTCCAGGGCCTTCGCCGTCGTCGCCTTCGCGACCCCGGCCGTCAGCTCCAGCAGCACATGGGTCCGGAAGCCCTCCCGCGCCGCGTCCAGGGCCGTCGCCCGGACGCAGTGGTCGGTGGCGATGCCGACCACGTCGACCTCGGTGACGTCCCGCTCCCGGAGCCACTCCGCGAGCGTCAGCCCGTTCTCGTCAAGACCCTCGAAGCCGCTGTACGCCGCGTCGTAGGCGCCCTTGTCGAAGACCGAGTCGATCGCCCCGCTGGCGACGGCGGGCGCGAAGTTCGGGTGGAAGCCGACGCCCTCCGTGCCGGCCACGCAGTGCACCGGCCAGGAGGTCACGTAATCCGGCTCCTCGCCCTCCGGGGCGAAGTGCGCGCCCGGGTCGACGTGGTGGTCGCGGGTGGCCACGACGAACCGGTAGGAGCTGCCCGCCGTCTGGCCGACCAGGTCGGTGATGGCGGCGGCGACGTCCGCGCCGCCCGTCACCGCGAGGCTGCCGCCCTCACAGAAGTCGTTCTGAACGTCCACAACGATCAATGCGCGGTGCATGGCGGGTGTCCTTAGCGCGTCGGATAGGGGTGGGATCGAGCCTAGAGACTTCCCCCTCCCCGGGGGAGGGGCAAGCCCTCAAGGCTTCCTAGACATACTCCGTAGGCAGCACAGGCTCGCCGCGCGAGAGCTGGATCGCCGACATCGGCAGTCCGGCGCGGGCCGCGATGTGCCGGGACCTGGCGGCCTCCAGCGGCTCCCTGGCCACCACCTCGCCGCCCTTGACCAGCTCGACCAGGAGCTGGTGGTCCATGAGCTCCGGCGGGACCGGTCCCGTGCCCACGACCTCGGTCTCGGCGACCCCGGTCGCGTCGGGCCGGCGGGCCGCCCACTTGCGCCCGCCGACGGAGGCCTTGCCGCCCATGGACTTCTTCGCGACCGGCACCAGGGGGGCCTTCGGGTCGGCCGAGCGGGCCCGGGCGACCAGCTTGTAGACCATGGAGCAGGTCGGGTGGCCGCTGCCGGTGACCAGCTGCGTGCCCACCCCGTACGCGTCGACCGGCGCCGCCGCGAGCGAGGCGATGGCGTACTCGTCGAGGTCCGAGGTGACGACGATCTTCGTGTCCCGCGCGCCCAGCTCGTCGAGCTGCTGCCGCACCCGGTGGGCGACGAGCAGCAGGTCGCCCGAGTCGATGCGGACGGCGCCCAGCTCTGGCCCCGCCACCTCGACGGCGGTACGGACGGCCTCGGTCACGTCGTAGGTGTCGACGAGCAGGGTCGTACCCCGTCCGAGGGTCTCGACCTGCGCCTGGAAGGCGTCCCGCTCGCTGTCGTGGAGCAGGGTGAAGGCGTGCGCGGAGGTGCCGACGGTCGGGATGCCGTAGCGGAAGCCGGCCGCGAGGTCCGACGTGGAGTCGAAACCGCCGACGTACGCGGCGCGGGAGGCGGCGACGGCCGCCAGCTCGTGGGTGCGCCGGGCGCCCATCTCGATGAGGCGGCGCCCGCCGGCCGCGGCCGACATGCGGGAGGCGGCGGCCGCGATGGCCGAGTCGTGGTTGAGGATCGAGAGGATCACCGTCTCCAGGAGCACGCACTCGGCGAAGGACCCCTCGACGCGCAGGACGGGCGAGCCGGGGAAGTACACCTCGCCCTCGGGGTAGCCCCAGATGTCCCCGGAGAAGCGGTATCCGGCCAGCCAGTCGAGGGTCGGCTCGTCGACGATGCCGCGCTCGCGCAGGAAGCCCAGCACGGCCGGGTCGAAACGGAAGTTCTCGACGGCGTCCAGGACCCGGCCGACGCCCGCGAGGACGCCGTAGCGGCGCCCCTCGGGCAGTCGCCGGGTGAAGACCTCGAAGACCGAGTGCCGGTCGGCGGTGCCGGCCCGGAGGGCCGCCTGGAGCATGGTCAGCTCGTACTGATCGGTGAAGAGCGCGGTCGACGGCACGTCCACCGGAAGCCCAAGGTCCGCAGCGTTCATGTCAGCGATGCTAGCGCAGAAATCGTCAGAGTGACGAATAGGGGTGTCGGGTCGTGTCGGATCGTGGGCTGAGCGGGCGGTTCGTCCATGCGACGCGGGGTGACCCGTTTGTGCGTCGGAGCCCTCGGGGTGGCAGCATGGGGTGAGTGAGCGTCGCGCCTATTGAGATCGAACGTACGGAATCGGCCGAGGAGGTCTCCGCGGTCGTCGAACCGGACGTGCCCTGGGTGACCCTCGTGCACAACGATCCGGTCAACCTGATGAGCTATGTGACCTACGTCTTCCAGTCGTACTTCGGATACTCCAAGGGCAAGGCGCACAAACTGATGCTCGACGTGCACGAGAAGGGGAAGGCGGTCGTCTCCGCCGGCACCCGCGAGGAGATGGAACGGGACGTGCAGGCGATGCACGGCTACGGTCTCTGGGCGACCCTCTCGCAGGACCGCTTCTGATGGCCGGCCATTTCGAAGCCCTGCCCGGCGGCGGTGCGGCCGTCGCGCTCGACGAGGTCGAGATCTCCATCCTCCGCTCCCTCTCCGTCCAGCTGATGGAGCTGATCGGCCCCGGCGACGAGCCCGCGGCCGACGCCGACCCGCTGGCCGCGCTCTTCGCCGAGGGTCCGAGCGAGCCCCCGTCCGACCCCGCCCTCCGGCGCCTCTTCCCCGACGCGTACGGGGACGACAGCGAGGAGCTGCGGGCCTCCGCCGCCGACTTCCGCCGCTACACGGAGAACGACCTGCGGGCCCGCAAGCGCCAGGACGCCCTCGTCGTCGTGCGCGCCCTGGACGCGCTCTCCGGCGAATCGGCGGGCGAGGGCGGGGCGGTCCTGAAGCTCGGCCCGGACGAGTCCCGGGCCTGGCTCGGCGCGCTCAACGACCTCCGGCTGACCATAGGGACCCGTCTGGAGGTCACGGACGAGGAGAGCGAGCAGCTGTACCGGCTGCCGGACTCCGACCCGCGCAAGCCGATGGTCATGGCGTACCTCTGGCTGGGCGCCCTCCAGGAGTCCCTCGTCGAGACCCTGATGTCGTAGCGCCACCGCGGAGGCACGCGGTGTTCGCTCAGCGGACGCTCAAATCCGGATAACGAATGCGTTATCAGGGCGTCCGCCTTTGCCGTGTTGAGTCCTTTTCGTCCGCCTTTTTATGTGGTCCGCGCCACACGCAGCTCCGTCGATCACGTCCCACCCCGTGATAAATCTTCACGACCACTCGGGGACGCCACCCATGACCCCGAGGGCGCTTTGGCCGGCTGACCGCCGGTAGCACTCCATCCACATCCGGGGGGATCAGGATCTGATCCGCGGCAGACGCACTCGCAGTCGCGCGGATCAGCATGGAGAAAGGCGCACCACCATGACCTCAGTGCAGGTCGACAAGCAGCACGACGGCAATGAGGCCCAGGACTCCGCATCGGGCGAGGGTTACCACCGGGCACTCGGCGCCCGCCAGATCCAGATGATCGCGATCGGCGGCGCCATCGGCACCGGACTGTTCCTCGGTGCGGGCAAGGGCATCTCCATCGCGGGACCCAGCCTGATCCTCGCGTACGCCGCCGCGGGCCTCGTCATCTTCTTCATCATGCGGGCGCTCGGCGAGCTCCTCATGTACCGCCCGGTCTCGGGCTCCTTCTCCGAGTACGCACGGGAGTTCATCGGTCCGTTCGCGGGCTTCGCGACCGGCTGGACGTACTGGCTCTTCTGGGTCGTCACCGGCATCACCGAGGTCACCGCCGCCGCGACCTACATGACGTACTGGTGGGATATCCCCCAGTGGCTCTCCGCCCTCGTCTTCACCGTGATCCTCTACGGCGCCAACCTGATCTCCGTGAAGCTCTTCGGTGAGCTGGAGTTCTGGTTCTCCATGGTCAAGGTCACCGCGATCGTCGGCATGATCCTGATCTGCGCCGGCATCCTCACCCTCGGCTTCTCCGACGCCGGCGACACCGCCTCCGTCACCCACCTGTGGGACCTCGGCGGCTTCTTCGCCGGCAAGGACGGCATCTTCTCGACCCTGATGACCCTCCAGATGGTCATGTTCGCGTTCCTCGCGGTCGAGCTCGTCGGCGTCACCGCCGGCGAGTCCAAGGACCCGAAGACGGTCCTGCCCAAGGCGATCAACACCGTCCCGTGGCGCATCGCGGTCTTCTACGTCGGCGCGCTGATCATGATCCTGTCGGTCGTCCCGTGGACCGAGTTCAAGCCGGGCGTCAGCCCCTTCGTCGCAGCCTTCGAGAAGATGGGCCTCGGCGTCGGTGCCGCCATCGTCAACTTCGTCGTCCTGACCGCGGCCCTGTCGTCCTGCAACTCGGGCATGTACTCCACCGGCCGCATGCTGCGCGACCTCGCGCTCAACGGCCAGGGCCCGAAGGCCTTCACCAAGCTGACCAAGTCCGGCACCCCGCTGATCGGCACCACGGTCTCGGCCGCGCTCATGATGGTCGGCGTCTGGATCAACTACCAGTGGCCCGGCGAGGCGTTCAACTACGTCGTCTCCTTCGCCACCATCTCCGGCATGTGGGCCTGGATCGTCATCCTGATCTGCCAGATCCGCTACCGGATCAAGGCCGACAGGGGCGAGCTGCCGCAGTCGCCGTTCAAGGCGCCCGGCGGCATCTGGTTCAGCGTCTTCTCGCTCGCCTTCATCGCCATGGTCGTCGTGACCATGGGCATGGACGAGGGCAACCGGGTCGCGCTGTACGGCGCGCCGGTGTGGGGCCTGCTCCTTGCCGTCTCGTACCTGGTCCTCAAGGCCCGCAACCCCGAGGGCGCGGCCTTCGCCAAGCGCTCCTGACAGGCTCCTGTCCAGCATCCGGGCCSTCCCGTACCACTCCTCGGTACGGGACGGCCCGTCTGCTTATCCTGTCGGCATGCTGACCATCACCCGGGCCCTGTACGACCAGATCGTGGAACACTCCCGCGCGGACCACCCCGACGAGGCCTGCGGCGTGGTCGCGGGCCCGGCCGGCAGCGGCCGCCCCGAGCGCTTCATCCCGATGCTGAACGCCGCCCGCTCGCCCACCTTCTACGAGTTCGACTCCGCGGACCTGCTCAAGCTCTACCGCGACATGGACGACCGGGACGAGGAGCCCGTGATCGTCTACCACTCGCACACCGCCACCGAGGCCTACCCGTCCCGCACGGACATCTCGTACGCGAACGAGCCGCAGGCCCACTACGTCCTCGTCTCCACCGCCGACACCGACGGCGCGGGCCCCTTCCAGTTCCGCTCCTTCACGATCGTCGAGGGCGTCGTGACCGAGGAGGACGTCGAGATCGTCGAGGCCTACGCGTAGGACTCTCCCGACCTCGTCGTCGTACGGAAGCGCGCCAGGTAGGCGGAGGGCGTCACCCCGAAATGCCGGGCGAACGCCCTCCGCAGGCTCTCGTCACTGCCGAGCCCGCTCCGCGCCGCCGCCCCCGTCACGCTCGCCCCGCCCTCCAGCAGCATCCGCGCCGCCTCCACCCGTACGCGCTCCACGTACGCCGCCGGGGTCGCCCCGATCTGCTCCCGGAAGAGCCGCGCCAGGTGCCGGGCGCTGACCCCGGCCCGCCGGGCGAGCGCCGTCGCACTGTGATCCGCCGCCGGGTCGGCCACCACCGCGTCCAGGAGCGGGCGGACCACCGGATGTCCGGTCGGGGGAGTGCGCGAGGCCGCCGAGAACTGCGACTGCCCGCCCGGCCGCTGGAGGAAGACCACCAGGTCCCGCGCCACGGCCCTGGCCGCCTCCGGCCCCCGGTCCTCCTCCACCAGGGCCAGGCACAGGTCGATCCCGGCCGTCACCCCCGCCGAGCTCCACACCTCGCCGTCCCGCACGTGGATCGCGTCGGCGGTCACCTCCACGTCCGGATGGCGCCGGGCGAGCTCCGCCGCGTGCTCCCAGTGCGTCGTCGCCCGCCGCCCGGCGAGCAGCCCCGCCGCCCCGAGCGCGAACGCGCCCGTGCAGACCGACGCCACCCGCCCCGAGCGCGCCGCCAGCGCCGCGACCGTCGGCGCCGCCGCCGTACAGAGGTCCACGTCCACCGCCCCCGGCACGATCAGCGTGTCCGCGCCGGACACCTCCCCGGCCGCGAGGTCGGCGCCGATCCGCAGCCCGCACGCGGTGCGGACGTCCCGCCCGCCGGGCGAGCACACCCGTACCCCGTAGCCTGCTCCCGCCGTGGAGAACACCTCAAGGGGAGCGGAGACGTCGAGCAGCCGGACGCCGTCGAAGGCGAGCACGAGCACGGAGTGAAGAGCCATGTGTCCGATTCTGTGGGATGCCTGTCCGTGAGGACATGGCGAGGGTGCGGGCCCGGCGGCGAGGCTGGTCCGCATGAACCCCTTCGCGCTGGTCCCCGACAGCAAGCTCGCCACCGCCGCCACCGAACTCGTCCGCGACACGGCGAGCGAGCTCGTCTACCACCACTCCCGCCGCGTCTACTTCTTCGGCGCCCTCCAGGGCCGGGCCCGGGGCCTCGCCTTCGACCCCGAACTCCTCTACGTCGGCGCGATGTTCCACGACCTCGGCCTCGGCGAGGCCCACCGGGCCAGCGGCCGCCGCTTCGAGGTCGACGGCGCCGAGGAGGCCGCCGCCTTCCTCCGCGCGCAGGGCGCCGACGAGGACGCCGTCCGCCGCGTCTGGACCGCGATCGCCCTCCACACCACCCCCGGGATCCCGGAGTTCATGGAGCCCGAGATCGCGCTCGTCACCGCCGGCGTCGAGTACGACGTCCTCGGCATCGGCTACGACGACCCCGCCGCCGTCACCCCCGAGGACCGGGCCGCGATCGTCGCCGCCCACCCCCGCCCCGGCTTCAAGACCCGCATCCTGGAGGCCTTCGCCGAGGGCATCGCGCCGAAGCCCGACACCGCCTTCGGGAACGTGAAGGCCGACGTCCTGCGCCACTACGTCCCCGGCTTCACGCCCGGCGACTTCGTGACCACCATCCGCGAGTCGTCCTGGCCCGAGTGAGAGACTGGCCGGGACCAACGGGCGGCAGGAGCCAGGAAGCCGGTGTGAATCCGGCACGGTCCCGCCACTGTGACCGGCGCCCTCGGGCGCCGGGAGCCAGGAACTGACCTGCCGCCTCCCACCACCGATCGGGGACGTGGAAATCCCCGGAGGAGGCATCCCGTCATGACCAGGCCCAGCCGTGCCCGCGCCCTGCTGCCCGCGCTCGCCCTCGTCCCGCTCCTCGCCGCCTGCTCGGCCCCCGCGGAGCAGCCCTCCGCGGCGAAGCCCGCGCCGGGATTCCCGTACAGCGTCGACAACTGCGGTGTGAAGAGCACCTACCAGGCCCCGCCGAAGCGCGTGGTCACCATGAACCAGCACGTCACCGAGGTGATGCTCGCCCTCGGCCTGGAGAAGTCGCTCGTCGGCACCGCCTACCTCGACGACGCGGCCCTCCCCGCGTACAAGAAGGCCTACGACTCCGTCCCCGTCCTCGCGAAGGAGTACCCCTCCAAGGAGGCCCTCCTCGCCGCGAACCCCGACTTCGTGTACGGCGGTTACGCCTCCGCCTTCGACGCCAAGGACGGCCGCGGCCGCGACGACCTCAAGCGCTCCGGCATCGGCAGCCGCCTCAACATCGAGTACTGCCCGTCCGGTTCGCCCACCGTCGACGACCTCTACCGCGAAGTCCGCGAGATCGGGCGGACGTTCGGCGTCCCCGACCGGGCAGAGACCTGGATCCGCGAGGCGCGCACGACCGTCACCGCCACGGAGAAGCGCCTCAAGGGCACCCCGCCGGTCTCCGTCTTCGTCTACGACAGCGGCGACAAGACCGCGTTCACGGCGGGCGGCAAGGGCATCGGCAACGAGCTCATCACCCGGGCCGGCGGCCGGAACGTCTTCGCCGACCTCGACAAGAGCTTCGGCGACGCCACCTGGGAGCAGGTCGTCGACCGGCGGCCCGACGTCATCGTCATCTACGACTACGGCTCCACCACCGTCGAGCAGAAGAAGAAGCGGCTCCTCGACGACCCGGCGCTCAAGGACGTGCCCGCGATCAAGAACCGCCGGTTCGCAGTCATGCCGCTCTCCGACACCGTCCTCGGCGTCCGGGTCCCGGCCGCCGTCGACAAGCTCGCCGCCCAGCTCCACCCGGCCACGTCCCGGGCGGCCACGTCCCAGCCGGCCACGTCCCAGCCGGCCCGGTGACCGCGGTCCTCGAACGGTCGGGGACTCCGGAACACACTCCGGAAGGGACCTCGGCCGAGAAGCGCGCGCCGGCCGCCGGGACGTCGCGGTACGTCCTCGTCGTCGCCGGACTCGTCCTGGCCCTGGCTCTCGCCGGGCTCGCCTCCCTCGCCCTCGGCTCCGTCCGCATCCCGCCCGGCCAGGTGCTCGACGCCCTGACCGGGCGGGCGGGCCCCTCCCCGTACCGCACGATCGTGCTCGACGTCCGGCTGCCCAGGGTCCTGCTCGGCGTCGTCGTCGGCGCAGGGCTCGCCGTCGTCGGCGCCGTCCTCCAGGCCCTCGTCAACAACCGGCTCGCCGACCCCTTCCTCCTCGGGATCTCCTCCGGCGCCTCCGCCGGAGCCGTCCTCGTCCTCGTCCTCGGCGTCGGGGGAGGGGTCACGACCACCATCGCCCTGCCCGGCGGGGCCTTCGCCGGCGCCCTCCTCGCCCTCGTCCTCGTCTACGGGCTCGCGCGCCGCGGCGGGACCATGACCGGCCCCCGGCTCGTCCTCGCCGGAGTCGCCGTCTCGTACATCCTCTCCGCCCTCACCACCCTGATCCTGGCCGCCGCCGGCCGGCCCGAGCACTTCCGTGAGGCGCTGTACTGGTCCCTCGGCGGCCTCGGCAGCGCCCGCTGGGACACCCTCGTCCTGCCCGTCACCGTCCTGGCCCTCGGCATCGGCCTCCTGCTCACCCTCTCCCGCCCGCTCGACCTGCTCCTCGTCGGCGAGGAGGGCGCCACCGTCCTCGGCCTCGACACCGCCCGCTTCCGCGCCGCCGTCTTCGTCCTCGTCTCCCTCGTCACCGCCGTCATGGTCGCGGCCAGCGGCGCCGTCGGCTTCATCGGACTCATGGCCCCGCACGCCGCCCGGCTCGCCGTCGGCGCCCCGCACCGCCGCCTCCTGCCCGTCGCCGCGCTGGGCGGTGCGGTCGCCCTGGTCCTCGCCGACCTCGCCGCCCGGACCGTCACCGCGCCCCAGGACCTCCCCGTCGGCGTCCTCACCGCGCTCATCGGCGGCCCGTTCTTCCTCTGGCTCATGCGCCGCCGCCCCGAAGGCACACCGCTGTGACCTCACGGCTCACCGAAGGAGCACTCCCGTGACCGAACTGCGGCTGCACGGACTCTCGTACGAGGACCGCCTCCGCTCCGTCGACCTCACCGTCGGCCCCGGCGAGACCGTCGGCCTCATCGGCCCCAACGGCAGCGGCAAGACCACCCTCCTGCGCTGCGTCTACGGCACCCTCGCCCCCACCGCCGGACGGGCCACGCTCGACGGCGACGACCTCCACGCCCTCGGCCCCAAGGCCCGCGCCCGCCGCGTCGCCACCGTCCCGCAGGACAGCGCCACCGAGTTCGAGCTCACCGTCCGCGAGCTCGTCGCCCTCGGCCGCTCCCCGCACAAACGGTTCTGGGAGGGCGACACCGGCGCCGACCGGGAGCGCGCCGGGGCCGCCCTCGCCCGCGTCGGCCTCACGGAGCTCGCCGACCGCGCGTACCCCACCCTCTCCGGAGGCGAACGCCAGCGCGCCCTCGTCGCCCGCGCCCTCGTCCAGGACCCGGCTCTCCTCGTCCTCGACGAGCCCACCAACCACCTGGACATCCGCCACCAGCTCGACGTCCTCCGCCTCGTCCGCGAGCTGGGCACCACGAACCTGCTCGCCCTGCACGACCTCAACCTCGCGGGGGCGTACTGCGACCGCCTCTACGTCCTGGAGCAGGGCCGGGTCGTCACCGGCGGCACCCCCGCCGAGGTCCTCACCCCCGCCCTCCTCGACGCCGTCTACGGGGTCGACGCCGAGGTCATCCCGCATCCCAGGACCGGCAGCCCCACCGTCGTCTACCTGCACGGTCCGGCAGTCGGTCAGAAACTATCCACCATGTGAGATCACATTCCGGAACCCGGACCGGGAATCGATACGATGAGCCCATGGTTTCCCACGACGTGAGCGAAGAGACTCCGGGCACACCCCTGCTCGTGGCACGCCTGCACGTCGACCTGTGCCGCCTCTCCAGCGCGATGTGTACGTACCGCGCTGCGCTCTGAGCGACCCACGCGACATCGAGCGCACTCCCGTACGACCCCCTCTCCGCGCGGGGGCCCCCGCCACGCGCCGATCACGCCACTTCCGACAGGAGCCCACGTCATGGCCATCGAGGTCCGCATCCCGACCATCCTCCGCACCTACACCGACGGCGAGAAGGCCGTCCAGGGCAGCGGCGACACCCTCGCCCACCTCTTCGCCGACCTGGAGTCCCGCCACACCGGCATCGAGGCCCGCATCGTCGACGGCGGCAAGCTCCGCCGCTTCGTCAACGTCTACCTGAACGACGAGGACGTCCGCTTCCTCGACGGCATCGACACCAAGCTCACCGACGGCGACAGCGTCACGATCCTGCCGGCCGTCGCCGGCGGCATGGTCTGATCCACATGCGCTACGACTCCTCGCTGGCGGCGGTCGGCAACACGCCGCTGGTCCGCCTCCCCCGGCTCTCGCCCTCGGACTCCGTCCGCATCTGGGCGAAGCTGGAGGACCGCAACCCGACCGGCTCGGTCAAGGACCGCCCCGCGCTCCACATGATCGAGCAGGCGGAGAAGGACGGCCGGCTCACGCCCGGCTGCACCATCCTGGAGCCGACCAGCGGCAACACCGGCATCTCCCTCGCCATGGCCGCCAAGCTCAAGGGCTACCGCATCGTCTGCGTCATGCCCGAGAACACCAGCGAGGAGCGCCGCCAGCTGCTCGCCATGTGGGGCGCGGAGATCGTCTCGTCCCCCGCGGCGGGCGGATCGAACACGGCGGTGCGCGTCGCCAAGGAGATCGCCGCCGAGAACCCGTCCTGGGTGATGCTGTACCAGTACGGCAACCCGGACAACGCGGGCGCCCACTACGCCACCACGGGCCCCGAGATCCTCGCCGACCTCCCCTCGATCACCCACTTCGTCGCCGGCCTCGGCACGACGGGCACGCTCATGGGCGTCGGCCGCTACCTGCGCGAGCACAAGCCCGACGTCAAGATCGTCGCCGCGGAACCGCGCTACGACGACCTCGTCTACGGCCTGCGCAACCTGGACGAGGGCTTCGTACCCGAGCTGTACGACGCCTCCGTCCTCACCACCCGCTTCTCGGTCGGCTCCGCGGACGCGGTCACCCGCACCCGCGAACTCCTCCAGCAGGAGGGCATCTTCGCGGGCGTCTCCACGGGCGCCGCCCTGCACGCGGCCATCGGCGTCGGCAACAAGGCGGTCAAGGCCGGCGAAAGCGCCGACATCGCCTTCGTCGTCGCCGACGGCGGCTGGAAGTACCTGTCGACCGGCCTCTACACGGCCGCGACGACGGAAGAGGCGATCGAAACGGTCCAGGGCCAGCTCTGGGCCTGAGCCCGCAAGGCTCCCTCAGCGCGGGAGCGCCGCACGGCCCCCTCGACGCGGGAGCGCCGCTACGGCCCCCTCGACGCGGGAGCCCTCACGGCGCCCTCAGCGCGCCAGATGGCGGACCTGGTCCCATACGACCGGGTCCGCCGTTCCCACTTTCCGGCGGAAGTCCGCCACCGGAACGTCCCGCAGCTCGTCCGTCTCCAGGAAGCTCGGCCGCCCCTGAGCGTCGCCCACCGCCCCCGGCGGCAGCGCGATCACGCCCGGCCGTTCGTCGTGGTACTTGCTGGTGATCTTGGCGACGAGCGCACTGTCGCCCCGCAGCGAGAGCACCAGACACGGCCGGTCCTTCGAACCGGGACCGTCCTCGAAGGGCACGTCCGCCCACCAGATCTCGCCCGCCCGCGGCAACCGCGACGGCGCCTTCCGCGGCCCGGCCGGCCGGGCCGGCGGGCGGGTCCGCTCCGGCGCGCGGCTCCGCCCCGGGGGCCGCCGGCCGACGGGCTTCCGCGCGGAACGCTTCTGCCCACCGGCGACCACCACGACCAGCGCGATCACCACGACCGCGACCAGCGCGGGCCACCATGACGTGTCCATACCTCAAGACGGTACCGGCGCGTGGCTCACTCCGCCGTGACGCCCCGCCATCCATCCGAACCGGTGACAGAGCCCGTGAGTTCGCCCACAACGGGCCGCCGCAAAGGAGCGACAGGCCCGGGTGCGCCTTACGCTCGACAGACCGCACAGCCTCCCCCTCCCTCAGCGCGCTTTCCGCACCCGTCCACGGAGGTTCACGCTCCATGAAGCTCACCGTCGTCGGTTGCTCCGGGTCGTTCCCGTCCGCGGATTCGGCCTGTTCGAGCTACCTCGTCGAGGCCGACGGCTTCCGGTTGCTCCTCGACATGGGCAACGGCGCCCTCGGCGAGCTGCAACGACACATCGGTCTGTACGACCTCGACGCGATCTTCCTCAGTCATCTGCACGCGGACCACTGCATCGACATGTGCGGCTACTTCGTCGCCCGCTACTACCGGCACGAGGGCGGACGCTGCGACGCGATCCCCGTCTACGCGCCGGAGGGCGCCGAGCAGCGGCTGACCACGGCGTACGCGGACACCCCCTCGCCCACCGCGATGGGCGAGGTCTTCGACTTCCACACGCTGAAGTCGGCCTCCTTCGAGATCGGCCCCTTCACGGTCCGCACGGAGAAGGTCTGCCACCCGGTCGAGGCGTACGGCATCCGCGTCGAGCACGGCGGCCGTTCGCTCACGTACTCCGGCGACACCGGGGTCTGCGACGCGCTGCACGAGCTCGCCGAGGGCACCGACCTCTTCCTCTGCGAGGCCTCCTTCACGCACGGCAAGGAGGACATCCCGGCGCTCCACCTCAACGGCCGCGAGGCCGGGGCGCAGGCGACCCGGGCCGATGTGGGCCGGCTGGTCCTCACCCACATCCCGCCGTGGACGGACGGCGAGCAGAACCTGGCGGACGCGCGCGCGGTGTACACGGGCCCGTCGGAGCTGGCGAGGCCCGGCGCGGTCTACGAGATCTGAGGAAGGTCCCGCCAGCTCGGCAGCCGGTCCGCGAGAGATTCCACGGTGGCCGTCGTGAGCGATCCGGCCTGGCGGGACCGGGCTTCGCCCAACAACACGGGCACCTCGTCGTAGCGGCCGCAGGTCAGTGCCAGCAGGGCCTGGAGGTCGTAGCTGCGGCCCACCAGCTGCCGATGGTCCGGCAGCTGGTGCCGGCTTCCCTCGGAGAGCTCGTCCAGCAGTCGCGAGGAGCGGTTGAGCAGGGCACTGAACTCGGCGAACGTCCGGTAGTACGAGGCTTCGAGGAGGCGTCCCCGCGCGTGCAGGAGAGGCGTGAGCTCCCCGATCTCACGGCCGCCGCCGAACCCCAGGGCCAGCTCGCACTGGAGGACCAGACTGTCGGTCCAGCGCTCCGCCTCGTAGTCGGACAGAGGAACCCGGTCGTACAGGGCGTGTGCTTCCCGGAGCCTCCGGAACAGTGCGAGGGCTTCGTCGGGACCGGGCTGACGACCCACGAGGCCGTCGCGCACCGCGTAGAAGTGCCACTTCGGATTCGACGGCTCCTCCGCCAGACACACCTCGACGAGCCGTGCGTACTTCTCCCGTTTGCCCCTGCGCGTGATCACCTCCGGCTCGTAGCCGGTGTGGTGGAAGACCACGTCCACCTCGACGGACGGAGGCTGGGCGCCGTGTGCGTCGTACAGCCGCTCGTGGAGACGCCCCTTGAACCGCAGGGCCGAGTCGGAGCGGACGACCCGCCGGGTGTTCGTATGGCATTCCCGACTCGTGTCGAGAATGCGAGGGGACACCACCAGGTCGGCACCGGGCAGGACGTGGTCCAGAGCCGACAGGACTGCCCGCAGCCGCCCCCTGCTCTCCGCCGACAGGGTTTCGTCCGCGTCCACATGGGCGAGCCAGCCGCCGGCGCGGGCGTGCCCGAACGCGGCGTTGCGCTGTGCCGCGAAGTCGTCGGTCCACGCACGGGTGACGTGTTCCACATGGGCGACGGCGGACCTCGCGGTGCCCAAGGTCGAGTCCTGGGACTCGGCGTCGACGAGGAGCATGCGGTCGCAGTCATCGGTCAGGGCGCGCAGACACGCACCGATCACCTGCTCCTCGTCGTGTGTCAGTACGACGGCGGTGACGGCGCCTGCCCGGTCCGGCCGATAGGAGCCGGCGAGCTCGCCGTACGAGCCGGCCGGGACGTCCAGCGCGAGCAGTTCCGGGGCGGCCGCGCGGACGAGCCGCAGATCCCGGCCCAGCGCGGTCGCCGGGCCGGAATCCTCGGCCCAGGCCTGATCGAGGACATCGGCGAACTTCATGCGGGTTCCTTCGTCAGGGCGGCACGGTCGGGGGCGCTGTCCAGGCGCATGGTCAGGTCGCACCGCAGGTCGTCGACCTCTCGGTGAGCCACCAGGACGCGAGTGGCTCCCGTCGTGGCCAGGGAGTCCCAGATCCGGACGAAGGCGTCCTGGTCGATGCCGCTGAAGCTTTCGTCGAACAGGAAGACGTCGGGGCGGATCAACACCGCGCGTGCCAGCGCGAGCTTCTGCAGCTGGCCTCGGGACAGGCGGGTCCCGTCCTCCCGCAGGACCTCGTCGTAGCCCTTGTCCAGGGAGTCGACGACGGATGTCGCATGGGCCAAGGCGCAAGCCTGATCGACTTCGTCCTGGGAGTAGTGCGCTCCCAGCGTCAGGTTCTCCCGGACGGTCGCGTTGACGATCATCGGGATCTCGGGCAGATAGAGGACCTTGCGATGGACGGTGTCGGGATCGAGGCTTTCGAGCGGCACACCACCGAGGAAGACCGTCCCGTCGTCCGCCGTGTGCAGGCCTGCCAGGAGCTTCAGGAGAGTGCTCTTTCCCGAGGCGTTGTCCCCTGCCAGATGCACCGAGCGCCCGGCGGGGACGGTCACGGAGACGTCTTCGATGACGCGGCGCGCAGCGCCAGGGTACGAGAACGTCAGGCCTCGCGCCGAGAGGGCGGAGGGCGTTCCGTGCGGGAGGTCCGGCTGTGCGGGCGCGCCGCCCGTACGTGCGTGGGCGCCCGTGGGAGACGGGAGGATGACGGGCTCACGCTGGGTCATGATGTCCCGATAGCGGCCGATCGCGGCGGAGCTCCGCTGGAGCGTGGTCTGCAGGGTGGAGATGTTCACCAGTGAGGTGAGGAAGTACCCGGACAGCGAGATGAAGCTGAGGACCTGCCCCAGCGAGATCCGGCCGCTCTGGGCCTGGAGGAGGCCGATCCAGGTCACGGTGACGGCGAAGCAGCCGTGGGTCACCAGCCGGATCGTGGCGGAGAGGTTGTCGAGGCGCCCGAGTCTCGTCTCGGATTCGATACGCCGTGACAAAGCGTCGGAGATCCGCCGGGCCGCGAAATCACGCTTTCCATGAGAGATCACGACCTCGTGGTGATTGAGGACGTTGATCAGTTCGGATTTGAGCGTGGCGTCACGCTGCAATGCTTCCTCGGACGTCTCCCGAATTCCGCGATAGAGACTCCACGAGGCTAGGACCGTGATGAATGCGGAACTCATGAGGATGCCGAAGAGGGGCAGGCTCGACCAAGCGAGGTAGCTGCCGACGATGAGCACGATGGCCATGTCCACCGACACGCCGATCGTGGTGGAAGTCAGAAGCGTCTGTATTCCCTGGACGTCATCGAGCCGACTTGCCAGGTCTCCGGTTCTACGGCCCGAGTAGAAGCGGACCGGTAGACGGAGGAGTTTCTCCACGTAGCGCTCGGACAGGTTCTTCTGTACGCGCTGCCCGAATCTGACGATGATGAGCCCGCGTATGTATTGGAGAGCTCCGGCGGCCAGGACCATTCCCACGAACGCAAGGGAGGTCAGCGTGAGGGCGCTGATGCTGTCCGACTGCAGGAATCCGTCGACGGACACCTGGAGATATATGCTGCTGGAGATCGAAAGCGCGGCCACGAGGAGCGTCAGAGCGATGACCCCGGTGATTGTCCGCCGGTTCTCGCGGACCTCGTTCACGAAGACGCTCTGCTTCCAGGAATGCCTGAAGCGCCCCCATCGGCTGACGTTGGTCGAGGGGGTCTCGGAGACGAGGGTCTCACCGGAGAAGGTCTGCGACAGCTCGTCGGCGGTCACGGTCCTCGGCCGGTAGAACCATGGGTCGCTGATGACGAAGTCGCCGTTGGGCAGGGCTTCTTGGACGACGACGAAGTGAGAGAGTCCCTCGTCCGACGTCAGGGCGATGGCAGGTCCTGCCAGCGTGACAGCCTGGTGCAGCTCGTTCACGGTCAGGCGGAAGGCCTGGGAGGTGACGCCGTAGTCGTCGAGCACCTGCTGGAGCCGGAAAAGGCTCGCACCGCCTTCGCCGAGCCCCACGGATTCCCGAAGAATCGCGGAGTCCACGTGCACTCCGTGTCTCCGCAGGACAGTGCGCACGCAGGCTGGGCCGCAGTCCGTATCACCTTCCTGATGCGTGTGATAGGCCTGCCATTTCATCTTGCGCCCCCTGGGATGCGGATCGGCGGCGCCTCGGATTCCGGGATTCCTTCCCGGAGTGGAGGCGCCGCCGCTCTTAGACTGCTGTCAGGTGATTCCTGGCAGCGTTATCTGCTACCGGCACTCACGGTTGTAGATGCCCATGTAGTCCGTGTAGCTGCCGCCACAGCCGTAACCCATCATGTTGGCCTGGGCGTTGGCCCAGATCGCGGCGCACTGGGCCTTGGAGAGGCGGCCGCCGGAAACGGCGTCGGTCTCGCTGTCGGACATGGTCGTGAAGTTCATCTCGCGCAGCGTGGAGAGGCTCATGTGCTTCTCTTTCCTGGTCGTGACGGGCTGGTCCTGCCCATCGGGATGGTGCGCCGAGCGGTTCCCCCGGCTCGATTGGTCTAATCCTATGGAGGGAGGAAGGAATGTACGTGATCTTGTCCGTGAGTTTGTCAGGTTGCTCCGGTGTCAATTTCCGGGCCGTGAATCCGGCATGCACCCCGAAAAGAAAGTCGGCCTCCAGGACCACGATCAGGTCCTGAAGGCCGACGTTTCGTCAGGCGAGAGGGCTCACGCCTTGGTGAGGTCCTCGAGCTCCTCCTCGGGCTCGCGGCCCGGGGTGGCGAGGTTGAACTTGGTGATCGCGAAGCGGAAGACCACGTAGTAGATCGCCGCGAAGACCAGGCCGATCGGGATGATCAGCCAGGGCTTGGAGGCGTACGTCCAGTTCAGGAAGTAGTCCAGCGCACCGGCGGAGAAGGTGAAGCCGTGGTGCACGCCGAGGGCCGAGGTGATGACCATCGAGGCGGCGGTGAGCACCGCGTGGATCACGTACAGCAGCGGCGCGAGGAACATGAACGCGAACTCGATGGGCTCGGTGATGCCCGTGACGAACGAGGTCAGGGCGAGCGAGAACATCATGCCGCCGACGACCTTGCGGCGCTCGGGGCGGGCGGCGTGGGTGATCGCCAGGGCGACGGCCGGCAGGGCGAACATCATGATCGGGAAGAACCCGGACATGAACTGACCGGCGGACGGGTCACCGTGGAAGAAGCGGGGCAGGTCGCCGTGCCAGACGGCGCCGGTGGAGTCGGTGAAGGTGCCGATCTCCTGCCAGGCGACGGTGTTCACGAACTGGTGCATGCCGACCGGGAGCAGACCACGGTTGATGGCGCCGAAGATGCCGGAGCCGAGGGCGCCGAGGCTGGTCATCCAGTTGCCGAAGTCGGTGATGAGGTTGCCGACGGGCTCCCAGAGGAGACCGAAGAGAACACCCATGATGGTGCCGACGAAGGCCATGAGGATCGGGACGAGACGGCGGCCGTTGAAGAAGCCGAGCCAGTCGACCAGCTTGGTGCGGTGGAACCGCTGCCAGACGACGGCGCCGAGCAGGCCCATGATGATGCCGCCGAAGACCTTGGGGTCGTTGTACGTCGCGGCGACGTCGACACCCTTGTTCGCGGTCGTGTTGACGACGGCCTCGCTGACCGGGAACGCCTTGAGGACGCTCGAGTAGACGAGGAAGCCGACGAGGGCGGCGAGGGCGGTGGAGCCGTCGGCCTTCTTGGCGAAGCCGATCGCGATGCCGACGCAGAACAGCAGCGGCATGTTGGCGAAGACCGCATCTCCGGCGGAGGCGAAGACCGTGGCGACCTTGCCCCAGCCGAGGCCTTCGGCGCCGAAGACGTCGGGCTGGCCGAGACGGAGCAAGATACCCGCGGCCGGCAGAACGGCGATCGGCAGCTGCAGGCTGCGACCGACCTTCTGCAGGCCCTGGAACAGGCCGGATCCGCGCTTCTTCGCGGGAGCGGCGGCCTGGGCGGTGGCCGTACTCATCAACTTCCTCCAGTAAGGCAAGGCGCCGCCAGGGAGTGAACACGGGGGGAGGCGACATCTCGTGGAACGCGGTGGTCTGGACCGCGTGGTCTACACCAATCAGTGGTGTAGACCAGTTTTAGCACGTGAGACTTAGATAAGGAACCTGCGAATTTTGTGTGCTCAGCCATAGCCGGAAATGCACGACATAAGGCCCCCGGACTGTCAGGTCCAGGGGCCTTCTGTGGGGCTTACGAGGGGGTCAAAAGCCCCGAATCGGTCAGGCTCTCCAGGGTGACCGCAGCACTACTTGACGTTCTCCCGCTCCATCTCGTCACCGACCTCGTCCGGCTCACGGCCCGGCGTCTGCAGGTTGAACTTGGTGATCGCGAACCGGAAGATCGCGTAGTACACGACCGCGAAGGCGAGGCCGATCGGAATGATCAGCCACGGTTTCGTCGCGAGACCCCAGTTGATCACGTAGTCGATCAGACCGGCCGAGAAGCTGAAGCCGTCCTTCACGCCGAACGCCCATGTCACCGCCATCGAGACACCGGTGAGCACCGCGTGGATCGCGTACAGCACCGGCGCGATGAAGAGGAACGAGTACTCCAGCGGCTCGGTGATACCGGTGACGAACGAGGTCAGCGCCACCGAGAGCATCATGCCGCCGATCTCCTTGCGGCGATGCGGCTTCGCGCAATGGGTGATCGCGAGCGCAGCCGCCGGCAGGGCGAACATCATGATCGGGAAGAAACCCGTCAGGAACTGGCCGGCGTTCGGGTCGCCCGCCAGGAACATCGGGATGTCGCCATGGACCACCGTGCCGTCCGGCTTCTCGTACGTGCCGAACTGGAACCAGATGGGCACGTTCAGGAACTGGTGCAGGCCGATGACGAGCAGCGCACGGTTCGCCACACCGAAGATCCCGGAACCCCAGGAGCCGAGGCCGACCAGCCAGTCGCTGAAGTTCTCCAGGGCGTCACCGATCGGCGGCCAGACCCACAGGCAGAGCGAGGCGAACACGATCGCCACGAACGTCATGATGATCGGGACGAGACGGCGGCCGTTGAAGAAGCCCAGCCAGTCGACCAGCTTCGTCCGGTGGTACCGCTGCCACAGGTACGCGGTCAGCAGACCCATGACGATGCCACCGAAGACACCGGGGTTCTGGTACGTGTAGGCGCCGAAGGCCTCATCGGGCGCCAGGCAGCCACCGCCGATGTCCCTCGTACCCGGCGGGCAGTCCTTCGGGAACTGACGCAGGACCGTGTAGTAGACGAGGAAGCCGACGACGGCCGCGAGCGCGGTCGATCCGTCCGACTTCTTCGCCATGCCGATGGCGACACCGACGCAGAACAGCAGCGGCAGGCCGAGGTTGCCGTCGAGCAGGGCGCCGCCCGCGCCCGCCATCACCGCGGCGACCTTGTCCCAGCCGAGCCCCTCCGCACCGAAGACGTCCGGCTGCCCCAGCCGGTTGATGATGCCCGCGGCCGGCAGCACGGCGATGGGGAGCTGAAGGCTGCGCCCCATCTTCTGAAGCCCCTGGAAGAGCCCGCCCCACAGGGACTTCTGCGGCCGCGCCGCGGCGCTGTCCGTACTCATCGGCGTCCTCCCTGCCCGGAACAAGCCGGGTCCGCTTCTCGTTGCACACTGGTGTAGACCAGTTGCGATAGGCTCCGGGAGCCCGCTGAGGACAGGCCGCCGGTGATCGTCATCATTCGGCAGAACGGCGGCACTCGCTCGCGAAGTTGGGCCAACCGTGGGTTACCGTGACAAAGCGGACCACAGGTGCGCCGAGATTCGCGCTCGCGCGAACGGAACGGACAGGGAGAAACACATGGCCAGCAAGGCTGAGAAGATCGTCGCCGGGCTCGGCGGCCTCGACAACATCGAAGAGGTCGAGGGCTGCATCACCCGGCTGCGCACCGAGGTCAACGACCCCAGCCTCGTCGACGAGGCCGCGCTGAAGGCCGCCGGCGCCCACGGCGTCGTGAAGATGGGCACCGCCATCCAGGTCGTCATCGGCACCGACGCGGACCCCATCGCCGCGGAGATCGAAGACATGATGTGAGCGATTGACTCGCATCGACAAGGGCCCGTTCCGACAGGGGAACGGGCCCTTCGTCATGGACGAGCCGACCCCTTCGTCATGAACGAGCCGACCCTTCGTCATGGACGAACAGGCCCTTCGTCATGAACGAGCAGGCCCTTCACCGCGGAGGAACGGGCCGCCCGCCATGTCCCGCTACCCTCGTCCCATGTCTCGTATCGACGGCCGTACCCCCGAACAGCTCCGCCCCGTCACCATCGAACGCGGTTGGAGCAAGCACGCCGAGGGCTCCGTCCTCATCTCCTTCGGCGACACCAAGGTCTTCTGCACCGCCTCCGTCACCGAAGGCGTCCCGCGCTGGCGCAAGGGCAGCGGCGAAGGCTGGGTCACCGGCGAATACTCGATGCTGCCCCGGGCCACCAACACCCGCGGCGACCGCGAGTCCGTCCGCGGCAAGATCGGCGGCCGCACCCACGAGATCTCCCGCCTCATCGGCCGCTCGCTGCGCGCCGTCATCGACTACAAGGCGCTCGGCGAGAACACCATCGTCCTCGACTGCGACGTCCTCCAGGCCGACGGCGGCACCCGCACCGCCGCCATCACCGGCGCCTACGTCGCCCTCGCCGACGCCGTCGCCTGGGCCCAGACCAAGAAGCTCGTCAAGGCCGGCCGCAAGCCCCTCACCGGCACCGTCGGCGCCGTCTCCGTCGGCATCGTCGACGGCGTCCCCCTCCTCGACCTCTGCTACGAAGAGGACGTCCGCGCCGACACCGACATGAACGTCGTCTGCACCGGCGACGGCCGCTTCGTCGAGGTCCAGGGCACCGCCGAGGCCGAGCCCTTCGACCGCAAGGAGCTCAACGCGCTCCTCGACCTCGCCTCCGGCGGCTGCGCCGAACTCGCCGAGATCCAGCGCAAGGCGCTCGAAGGAACCCTCTGACCCCCTGGCTGCGTCATGACGGGCAACGGGCGCACGGATAAGCTCCGTGCGCCCGCACGACTGTCATGTACAGGGGAGGACCCGCCTTGAAGCGCCGTCTCGCACTCACCGTGGCCACGGCCGCCGCGCTCACCACCGTCCTGAGCGGCTGCGGAGCCCTCGACACCGCCATGGACTGCGTCAAGACCGCCGACGCGATAGCCACCTCCGTCGACAAGCTCCAGCAGGCCGTCTCCAACGCCTCGAACGACCCGACGCAGATCGAGGAGTCCCTGAACTCGATCTCCACCGAGCTCGGCAACCTCAAGGACACCACGGACAACGCCGACCTCGCGAAGGCCGTCGACGACCTCACCAAGGGCGTCGAGTCCGTCCGCACGGCGGTGAAGAACGGCGACACGACGCCGGACATCCAGCCGATCACGGACGGGGCGAGCGAAGTGGCGAAGGTCTGCACTCCGGGCTAAAGGCCGGCGCGGACCCCGGATGATCAGCGGACCCCGGATAATCGGGGGCATGACCCGTCTGATCCTCGCCACCCGCAACGCGGGCAAGATCACCGAACTCCACGCGATCCTCGCCGACGCGGGCCTCGACCTCGAACTCGTCGGCGCGGACGCGTACCCCGACGTGCCCGACGTCAAGGAAACCGGCGTCACCTTCGCCGAGAACGCGCTCCTCAAGGCCCACGCCCTCGCCCAGGCCACCGGCCTCCCGGCGGTGGCCGACGACTCCGGCCTCTGCGTCGACGTCCTGAACGGCGCCCCCGGCATCTTCTCGGCCCGCTGGTCCGGCACCCACGGCAATGACCGCGCGAACCTGGACCTCCTCCTGGCCCAGCTCGCCGACATCGACGACGTCCACCGCGCGGCCCACTTCGCCTGCGCGGCGGCCCTGGCCCTCCCGGACGGTACGGAACGCGTCGTCGAGGGCACGATGCCCGGTACCCTCCGCCACGCCCCCGTCGGCACCAACGGCTTCGGCTACGACCCGATCCTCCAGCCGGACGGCCACGAGGTGACCTGCGCGGAGCTGACCCCGGCGGAGAAGAACGCGATCAGCCACCGGGGCAAGGCGTTCCGGGCGCTGGTACCGGTGGTGCGGGAGCTGCTGGGCTGAGGGGCGCGGAAAGGCGCGGCACCATCAGGGTGCCGCGCCTTTGATGTAGGCCCGGTGGGACTCGAACCCACGACGCACCGCCTCTAAAACGGCGTCCTCTAACCAGCTGGGATACGGGCCCAGACGCCGACTACCTTACTGCCCATCTGAAGCGCGGGAACGCTTGCCTCCCCGGCACCAGGTATCCGTGGTCGCATGGCAGTTGGGGCAGAGCAACCGCAGATTCTCGCGCCGGTCGTCGGCCCAATCTCCGTTGATGTGGTCGACCTCCAGAGTCATGGGCTTGCCGAACCACTCGGTGCCGATGCCGCAGTCGGCGCACTTCTCGGGGGCACCGGACTCGCGGAGCGCTCGACGGAGCAGGCGAGTTCTGGTCCGGCGCCCCCGGTCGTGGCGCACAAGAATGTCCTCGGGCCGCTTGACCGGAGTGGGCCCTTGCTTGCCCCGCTGGTGTGCCTGCCCCAGGAAGTGCGACGTACTGAGGCTGTCCTCCTCGGCCCACTGCTGGAACAGCGCGCGCATTTGCCCGGTGCAGGGCCTACCCAGGATGCGAAGGGCACCGGCCACGGATGTGGCCTGGTCGACAGCTTGCCTCAGCTCGCCCGGTGCTGGGCGAGGAGGCTGCCCGCCTCGTCGCTTCCGGTGGATGAGGTGTGAGACGTCGATTCCGTAGTGATCGAAGCGCTTCAGCAGGTAGCGGCGGAGTTTGTCGTACGGCGGCGAGTCGAAGAAGGCGACGACCTCGTCCATGTTCGAGCACCGCGCGGCGGCTTCGGCCAACCGCTCGCGGGTGTATCGCGGGCCGCTCGTCAAGAGTTCCGCCTCCTGCCGCGCCCCCGGTAGTTATCGGTCGCCGAGTGGCAGTTCGGGCACAGGAACCTCAGGTTCTCGATGCGGTTGTTGCGCCAGTCTCCATCGACGTGGTCGATCTCCAACGGGAGCGGTCGGCCGCGCCATACGGCCTCGGCGCCGCACATCGCGCACTGCTTACGCACCCCGGATTCCGTCATCGCCCAGGCGAGGCGATCGCTCGGGACGCGTCGGGTTTGCGGGCCGGTCTGCTCGATGAGCAGGCCCTCGGGTGTCCGGGGGCGCCAGGGCTTGCCTCGCCGGGACGGCGCGCGGAAGTGCGAGGTGTCGATCCCGTACGCCTTGATGCGGCGGCTGATGTGCGTGTGCTGCCCGCCCACGACCTCCACCCCGAGCCGCCGCAGCACATCACACATGTTCGTCGAGGCAGCCACGGCCTGTGCCAGGACCTCACGCGTCCATCGAATCCCCTCCCGCTCGAAGTGCGAGATGTCCACCCCCAGCTTCCGCATCCGCTCCCGCACGTACCGTCGCGTCGAGCTCTTCGGATCCACCCCCAGCCGCTCCAGCGCCTCCGTCAGCGTCCGCGCTCCCCGCGCCGCCGCTTCGAGCCGTTCCCTCGTGTACGCGCTCGTGCCCATCGAGCCCCTCCGCCCCGACCACCCGTTCGTGGTCTCGCACGGAGTAACGAGCCGAATATCGGACGGTTACGCCATATCGCGTACGACTGTCGCGTCCGATAAACGGAACGGGCCGCACCGCCCTCGGAAGGCGATGCGGCCCGTTCGGCGCCGAAGGCGGAGGGCTCAGATGCCCAGGTCCCTGATGATCTTGGCCACGTGGCCGGTCGCCTTCACGTTGTAGAAGGCGTGCTCGACCTTGCCGTCCTCGTCGACGACGATCGTCGAGCGGATCACGCCCGTCACCGTCTTGCCGTACAGCTTCTTCTCGCCGAAGGCGCCGTACTCCTCCAGGATCTTCTTCTCCGGGTCGCCGACGAGGGTGACCTTCAGGTTCTCCTTCTCGCGGAACTTCGCGAGCTTCTCCGGCTTGTCGGGGGAGACGCCGATGACGTCGTAGCCCGCACCCGTCAGCAGGTCCAGGTTGTCGGTGAAGTCGCAGGCCTGCTTCGTGCAGCCGGGAGTGAGGGCCGCCGGGTAGAAGTAGACGATGACCTTGCGGCCCTTGTGGTCCGCGAGCGAGACCTCGTTGCCGTCCGCGTCGGGCAGGGTGAAGGCGGGGGCGGTGTCGCCGGGCTGCAGTCGCTCGCTCATGGCTCTCCTCGGGAAGATGCGCTTACGCGTTCAGAGCCTAATGGCGGTCCGCTAATGGGGGTCGGGGGCGGCCCATCGGCGATCGAGCTGACAGACTGTCCGTCAACGACCGGATACACGACTACGGAGGCAGCGCGGTGTCAGAGGCCAGGACCCCTGCGCAGATCGAGGCGGACATCGTCCGCCGGCGCGAGCAGCTCGCCGTCACTCTCGACGAGATCGGCATTCGGGTGCACCCGAAGACGATCATCGGGGACGCCAAGGCCAAGGTCGCCTCGACGGTCGACCAGACCGCCGGCCGCGCCTTCGTCGCCGTCAACCGGGTCGTCTCGGACGTGAAGGCCCGCTTCACCCACGAGGACGGCGCACCCCGCCTGGAGCGGGTCGTGCCGGTGGCGCTCGTCGCCGTCGCGGTCGTCGGGCTGATCGTGTCCTCGTCGCGGAAGAGCAAGGGGTGACCCCTCCCCGCCACGGGCGACACGCCCGGGCAGGTAGGTTCGGACCGTGAGCGAGAACACGCACGACAAGCTGCCCATCCGGATGCTTCACGACCGGGTCCTGGTCCGCACCGACTCCCCGGAGGGGGAGCGGCGCTCCGGCGGCGGCATCCTGATCCCGGCGACCGCGGCCGTCGGCCGCCGGCTGTCCTGGGCCGAGGTGGTCGCGGTCGGCCAGAACGTCCGTACCGTCGAGATCGGCGACCGGGTGCTGTACGACCCCGAGGACCGCGCCGAGGTCGAGGTGCGGGGCACCGCGTACGTACTGATGCGGGAGCGGGACCTGCACGCGGTGGCCGCGGACCGGTTCCAGGGCACGACGGACTCGACCGGGTTGTATCTGTAGCCGAAGGCTTCCCGAGGGCCCTGGTGACCATCGTCACCAGGGCCTTTGCATGTTCTTTGCTAGCCTGGGGACACCCGACGAGACGCGCCGTACCGGGATGACGACAAGACGACGCACTCCTGTTGTTCCGTCTCGCGGAGGTGTGTCGTCATGGCCTGGGTTCTTCTTGTGGTCGCGGGTCTGCTCGAAGTCGGCTGGTCGATCGGTATGAAGTACACCGAGGGCTTCACGCGGCTCTGGCCCAGTGTGTTCACCGGCGCCGGGATCGTCGCTTCCATGCTCCTGCTGTCGCACGCCGCGAAGACGCTGCCCATCGGCACCGCGTACGGCGTGTGGGTCGGCATCGGCGCGGCCGGTGCGGCGGTGCTCGGCATGGTGGTGCTCGGTGAGCCGGCGACCGCCGCCCGGATCTTCTTCGTCTGTCTGCTGCTCGTCGCCGTGGTGGGTCTCAAGGCGACGTCGGGTCACTGACGCGGGCTGCTGCGGGCCGGTAGGGGGCTGCGGGAGACCGCTGCCCCCGGGCCCGCCTCGCCGGTCAGGTAGGGGTCCTGGTTCTCCTCGCCGACCGGCCCGTCCGGGCCGTCCGGCATCGGTGGCACGGGCGGCATGATCTCCGCCCCCGGCATCAGCCGGAGGTCGAAGTCGCGCGGCGGCGTTCCGGCCAGCGCCTCCCGGGTGAACTGGGCCCAGATCTCGGCCGGTGCCCCGCCGCCGTTGATCCGGGGCAGTCCGAGCGCCCCGTAGAGCGATTCCTGCCGGCCCGACTCGGGGTCCTGGCCCATCAGCGCGACGACCGTCGCGAGTTCCGGGGTGTAGCCCGCGAACCAGGCGGCTCTGTCGTCCTCCGCCGTGCCGGTCTTGCCCGCCGCCGGCCGCCCGGCGGCCTGTGCCGCCGTGCCCGTACCCGCTTCGACGACGCTCCGCAGGATCGACGTGGTCGTGTCGGCGGCCTCCCGGGTGACCGCCTGCCGGGCCGGGCGGGACGGCAGGTCTACCGTTTCGCCGCCCTTCGTGACGCCCTCGACGAGGGTGTACGTGCCGTGCCGGCCGTGCGCGGCGAGCGTCGCGTACGCCGAGGCCATGTCGAGGACGCTGGCGGTGGCGGGGCCGAGGGCGATGGACGGGGAGGCGGTGAGGTCGGGGGTGGAGCCGGGCAGGCCGAGGGCGACGGCGGTCCGTCGTACGTGGGCGGGGCCGACGTCCACGGCCATCTGGGCGTACACGGCGTTGACCGACAGGTCGGTGGCCTCGCCGACGGCGATCTCGCCGTAGCTGGCGTCGTCCTCGTTGGCGGGGTCGTAGGGGCTGCCGTTCCAGCCCTCGACCGGGCGCCGGTTGGTTCCGTCGTAGAGGGTGTACGGGGTGATCGGCATGCCGTACTGGGTCTGCGCCCCGCTTTGCACGGCCGCTGTGAAGACGAACGGTTTGAAGGTGGAGCCGACCTGGTAGTCGCGGCGCGTGGCGTTGTTGACGTATTGCTGGGTGTAGTCGATGCCGCCGTACATCGCGAGGACCTTTCCCGTCGCCGGGTCGACGGCGGCGGCTCCGACGCGTACGTACCGGTCGGCGGGGTCGCGGGCCGGGTCGAGCCGGGAGATGACCCGGTCCTCCACGGCCTGGACGAGCGTCTCCTGCTGGGCGCGCTCCAGCGTGGTGGTGATGCGGTAGCCGCCGCCGGCGAGGGTCTTCTCGTCGATGACGCCGTGGCCGGTCAGGTACTCCTCGACGGCCTGGACCAGATAGCCGCGCTGTCCGGAGAGGCCGGTGGCGGGGCGGGCGGTCTGGGGGAGGGGGAAGCGGGCGGCGGCGCGTTCGGCGTGGCCGAGCCAGCCCTCGGTGACCATGCCGTCGAGGACGTAGTTCCAGCGGGCGACGGCCTTGGCCCGGTTTTCGGGGTGGGTGGTGACGTCGTAGGCGCTGGGGGCTTTGAGGAGGGAGGCGAGGTAGGCGCCCTGGGCGGTGTCGAGCTGTTCGACGTCCTTGCCGTAGTAGGCGCGGGCGGCGGCCTGGATGCCGTAGGCGTTCCGGCCGAAGTAGCTGGTGTTCAGGTAGCCCTGGAGGATCTCCTCCTCGGTCTTCTCGCGGCCCAGTTTGATCGCGATGAAGAATTCCTTGGCCTTGCGGGTGAGGGTCTGTTCCTGGCCGAGGTAGTAGTTCTTGACGTACTGCTGGGTGATGGTGGAGCCGGACTGGCGGCCCTTGCCGGTGACGGTGTTCCAGGTGGCGCGGACCATGGCCTTGGGGTCGACGGCGTGCGAGGTGTGGAAGTCGCGGTCCTCGGCGGCGAGGACGGCTTGGCGGACGCCGAGGGGGACCTGGTCGAGCCGGACGTTCTCGCGGTTGACCTCGCCGTCGCGGGCGATGGGGCTGCCGTCGCGGTAGAGGTAGACGTTGGACTGGGCGACGGCGGCGGCGTTGGCGGGCGGGATCTCCACCAGGAGGTAGCCGGCGGTGAAGGCCCCGGCGAGGAGCAGGACGCCGAGCAGGCAGAGGCCGAGCAGGGTCCGCAGGACGCGGCGGACGCGTCCCGCGCGCCGGGGTTTCGGCGCCGGGGGTGGCGGAGCGGAGAGGGTGGGGTCCCTCGGCTCCCAGCCCGGTCGGGATGGCCGGGGGGTGTCGCTCGTACCGGAGGAAGGGGGCATGGCACCTCATATTGCCCTTAAGGCGAGGAATCTCCGCAACACGACCCGAAAGTGACGCGAAGGCGGTGCGAAATCCGCGCGCGGCGCGAAACCGCTCCCGGCGCGAAATCCCCTCGCGAGGGGGAGCCGTACCTCGCTAGGGTCGTGCGCTTCGGCGTTTTTCGGCGCATTGCGCATGTTTCCGGGAAGGAGCGGCATGCTGCGGCTGTACGCGACGGTGGCCGCGGGTGGCTTCCGGCGCCATGCGACCTATCGGGTGGCGACGGCGGCGGGGGTGTTCACCAACACCGTCTTCGGCTTGATCCTGTCGTACACCTACATCGCCCTCTGGGACGAACGGCCGCAGCTCGGCGGCTACTCCATGGACGACGCCCTCGCCTATGTGTGGATCGGACAGGCGCTGATCACCGTCTGCGGGCTGATGGGCGGCGGCTTCGAGGAGGAGCTGATCGAGCGGATCAGGACCGGGGACATCGCGGTCGACCTCTACCGCCCCGCCGACCTCCAGACCTGGTGGTTCTCGGCCAACCTCGGCCGGGCGGCCTACCAGTTGCTCGGCCGCGGGGTCGTCCCGATGGCGGTCGGCGCGCTCGCCTTCGACTTCACGCTGCCGTCGGGTCCGGGGACGTGGCTCGCGTTCCTGGTGGCGGTGGCGCTCGGCTCGGTGGTCAGTTTCGCGATCTGGTACCTGGTGGCGATGAGCGCGTTCTGGCTGCTCGACGGCCAGGGTGTGGTGCAGGTGGCCTGGTTGGGCGGCCTGTTCTTCTCGGGGATGCTGCTCCCGCTGACGGTCTTCCCGGGCGCGCTGGGCGAGGTGGCGCGGGTGCTGCCGTGGGCGTCGATGCTCCAGGTGCCGGCCGACGTGTACCTGGGGAAGTACGAGGGCGGGCGCGAGCTGGCGGGGGCGTACGCCTTCCAGGGGTGCTGGGCGCTGGTGCTGCTCGGGGCCGGGCGGGCGGCGCAGGCGGCGGCGACGCGGAAGGTGGTGGTGCAGGGTGGCTGACACTGCGCGTCCGGGGCGGATGGCCGAGGCTGCCGGTCCGGGCCAGGCGGCCGACACCACCAGTCCGGAGTCTCTGGCGGACACTGCGCGCCCGGAGTCTCTGGCGGACGCCGCGCGCCCGGAGTCTCTGGCGGACACCGCGCGCCCGGAGTCTCTGGCTGAGGGGGCTGGTCCGGAGTCTCCGGCCGGCACCGCTCATCCGAAATCTTGGGCCGACACGGCTCGACCGGGGCTGCTGGCCGAGTCCTGGCGTACGTACCGGATGGTGGCCGGGATGTGGATCCGGTCGACGATGACGTACCGCTCCTCCTTCGCCCTGACCCTGGTGACCAGCTTCTGCGTCACCTTCTTCGACTTCGTCGTCATCCTGCTGATGTTCGGTCAGGTGAAGGGCCTGGGCGGCTTCTCCTTCGCGGAGGTCGCGCTGCTGTACGGGACGGCGGGCACGTCGTTCGGCCTGGCGGACCTGACGATGGGGTCGCTCCAGCGGATGGGGAAGCGGGTCAGGGACGGCTCGCTGGACACGTTCCTGATGCGGCCGGCGCCGCTGCTCGCGCAGGTCGCGGCGGACAAGTTCGCGCTGCGCCGGTTCGGTCGGGTGGCGCAGGGCCTGTTCGTGCTGGTGTGGGCGCTGGTGCTGCTGGACGTGGAGTGGACGCCGGTGAAGGTGGTGCTGCTGCCGGTGATGCTGGTCTGCGGGGCGGTGATCTTCGCGGCGGTGATGGTGCTCGGAGCGTCCGCCCTGTTCTGGATGCAGGACGCGGCCGAGGTCACGAACTCGTTCACGTACGGCGGGAACACCCTCCTCGGGTACCCGCCGACGATCTTCGCGCAGGAGCTGGTGCGGGGGGTCGTGTACGTCGTACCGCTGGCGTTCGTGAACTGGCTGCCCGCGCTGTACGTCCTGGACCGGCCGGCCCCGGCGGGCGTGCCGGGCTGGGCGGTGTTCGCGTCGCCGCTGGTGGCGGCGGTCTGCTGCGGGGTGGCCGGGCTCGCGTGGCGGGCCGGAATCCGTTCGTACCGATCGACAGGAAGCTGAGGCCGTGCCGTTCATCGAGCTGGAGTCACTGGAGAAGACGTTCACGATCCGCCGCAGGACGGGCCTGTTGCGGAGGTCGAAGCGCGAGGTCCGGGCGGTCGACGGCATCAGCTTCGGCGTGGAACGCGGGGAGATGGTCGGGTACATCGGCCCGAACGGCGCCGGGAAGTCGACCACGATCAAGATGCTGACCGGCATCCTCACCCCCACCGGGGGCCGGTTGCGGGTCGCGGGCATCGATCCGGCGCGGGACCGGACGCGGCTGGCGCAGCGGATCGGCGTGGTCTTCGGGCAGCGCACGACCCTGTGGTGGGACCTTCCGCTGAAGGACTCGTACCGGCTGATGCACCGCATGTACCGGATCCCGGACGCGCGTTACGCCGAGAACCTCGCGCGCTGCGTGGAGCTGCTGGAGCTGGGCGAGCTCCTGGACGTACCGGTGCGCCAGCTCTCGCTCGGGCAGCGGATGCGCGGCGACATCGCGGCGGCGCTGCTGCACGACCCGGACGTGCTGTACCTGGACGAGCCGACGATCGGCCTGGACGTCGTGTCGAAGGCGCGGGTGAGGGAGTTCCTGAGGGAACTGAACACGACGAACGGCACCACGGTCCTCCTCACCACCCACGACCTGACCGACATCGAGCAGCTCTGCTCGCGGGTGATGGTGATCGACCACGGGAAGCTGATGTACGACGGGGAGCTGGCCGGGCTGCACGCGGTCGGCGAGAGCGAGCGGCTCCTGGTGGTGGACCTGGAGCGGGAGCTGCCCCCGATCGACGACGTGGCGGGAGCCCGCTACGTACGGTCGGAGGGACCGCGCCAGTGGCTGGCCTTCCCGGCGACGGAATCGGCGGCGCCGCTGGTGGCGGCGGTGGCGGCGAAGCACCCCCTGGTGGACCTCTCGGTGCGGGAGCCGGACATCGAGGCCGTGATCGCGAAGATGTACGGGGGAACTCGCGACGAGCGCCGGGAGTCTCTGACGTAGGAGGTCGAGTCGATGGTGAGTTTCTCGTACACGGCTGCGGACGAGGAGAAGAGTAGAGGCGTCCGCCGCATGAAGTCCCTGGCGACGGCGCTGCTGCTCGCCGTGGCGGTGATCTACGCCCTGGCGACCTGGGCGCGGAACGCGGGCTGGGGACCTTGGACGGGCTACGTCGCGGCGGCGGCGGAGGCGGGCATGGTGGGCGCGCTGGCGGACTGGTTCGCGGTGACGGCCCTCTTCCGCCACCCGCTGGGACTCCCCATCCCCCACACGGCGATCATCCCGACGAAGAAGGACCAGCTGGGCGCCTCGCTGGGCTCCTTCGTCGGCGAGAACTTCCTCTCCGCGGACGTCGTACGGGGCAGGCTCCAGGCCTTCGGGATCGGCCGCCGGCTGGGGGCGTGGCTGGCGGACCCGGCGCACGCGGACCGGGTGACGGCGGAGGCGTCGACGGCGCTGCGGGGCGCGCTGACGGTCCTGCGGGACTCGGACGTGCAGGCGGTCGTGGGCGAGGCCATCACGCGCCGGGCGGAGTCGGCGGAGATCGCCCCCGGCCTGGGCAAGACCCTGGAGAAGATCGTCTCGGACGGTGCGCACCACCGGGCGGTCGACCTGGTCTGCACGCGGGCCCACGACTGGCTGGTCACGCACGGCGAGTCGGTGATGGACGCGGTGCAGGGCGGCGCGCCCGGCTGGACACCGCGCTTCGTCGACAAGCGCATCGGCGAGCGGGTCTACAAGGAGCTCCTCCGCTTCGTGACGGAGATGCGGGACATGCCGGCCCATCCGGCGCGCGGTGCGATCGACCGCTTCCTGACGGACTTCGCGGCCGACCTCCAGGCGGACACGGACACGAGGGCCCGCGTGGAGCGCCTGAAGGCGGACCTCCTGGCCCGCCCGGAGATCCAGGACATCATCGCCTCGGCCTGGTCCTCGATCCGCAACCTGATCATCGCCGCCGCCGAGGACGACCGCAGCCAGCTCCGCCTCCGCGCCCGCGCGTCCCTGATCTCCCTCGGCAACCGCCTGGCGACGGACCCCCGCCTCCAGGCGAAGGTCGAAGGCTGGGCCGAGGACGCCGCGGCCTACGTCGTCACCACCTACCGCCACGAGATCACGTCCCTGATCACGGACACCGTCGCCGGCTGGGACGCCACTCAGACCTCGAAGAAGATCGAGGCCAACATCGGCCGCGACCTCCAGTTCATCCGCATCAACGGCACGGTGGTGGGCGCGCTTGCGGGCCTCTTGATCTACACCTTCAGCCACGCACTGGGCGGCTGAGAGGCCGCTCGGACCTCGCGCGAGCGAGGGCCGGCCCCGGACCTCAGCCCTTGTCGCGGGTGACGGCCCAGGAGGCAGCGGCCACGGCCCCGGCGACGGAGAACACGGCGGGCCAGGCCCCGATCTTCTTCGCCAGCGGATGGGACCCGGCGAACGCGGCCACGTAGGCACCGGTCAGCCCGACGGCGGCCTTGGCCCCACCCACCTGCTGCCACTCCCGAGCGGCCACGCCACCGGCAACGGCGAGCACCACCCCACCAAGCGGCCGCTTCTTGGTCCACCGGGCAACGGCATAACCACCGACGAGTCCGGCGGCGGCTATGGCGGGGGAGAGGATGCGGGGCATGACGGGGGCCTTTCGGGTCGGTGTGTCGTCTTTCGATCGTACGAGGTGCGGACGGTGTCCCCGCTCGCGAGCGGGCCAGGGAAACCACCAGGGAAACCACGTCACAATGGTCACCATGAGGGTCTTGGAGACGACGGCGTCGACCAGCTCCCGAATGAGCAAGCAGCGCAGTCGGGACACCGGTGTGGAGGTGGCGCTGCGCCGTATTCTGCACGCCTCCGGGCTCCGCTATCGGGTTCACCGACGTCCGCTCAGGGGTGTGCGGCGCGAGGCTGACATCGTCTTCGGGCCCACCAAAGTGGCCGTGTTCGTCGATGGTTGCTTCTGGCACGCGTGCCCGGAGCACGCGACGTGGCCGAAGAGGAACTCGGAGTTCTGGCGGACGAAGATCGAGAAGAACCGGACACGGGACGCCGACACCGACGCTCGCCTGGAAGCGGCGGGGTGGGTGTCCGTACGGGTCTGGGAGCACGAGGCCGCGGATGAGGCCGCCGCGCGGGTGGCGGCGGTCGTCGAGGCACGGAAGGCCCTGCTGCGGACCAAGGCGGGAGTCACTTGAAGTGGCCGTGGGGAGCCGGCACCGGGCAGCGAGACGGACGTTGCTCGTCGTCCGGTGGGCAGGGCCGGACCGCGCCTGCCCACCACGATCCGTCGGGTGTCAGGGCGTCGCCGTCTCTCGCGGCGAGGTGTCGATGATGGCGACGCCTTCCCGAGAGGAGTCGACGGTCGTGAACCGAAGCACACGGCCGTCGTCGCTGCGCGCCGACGCCGGGGCGACGAAGTCGAAGGCCGTCACGATCCGACTCGGGTCGAGCGGGTCGTCCCCGACGAGTGCGGCCCGATGCGCGGCTTCGACGATCGGGTAGAGGACGACCACACCCCGCCGAGGGGCGACGAGGCTCTCGGTGGCGGCGTCGCCGGGATCGGTGAGCGCACCCGCGATGCGCAGCGCCGCCGCACGGTGCTTGACGTCACTGATGGCACCGAAGAGCGGGTGGCGACGACGATCACGAGCGAAGTAGGAGAACGCACGGCCGGCGTTGCCGAACCGGATCCGTCGACTTGCTTGTGCGTGCTGGGGTGCCAGGACGACCCAGTCGTCCACCTGGGCAGGAGCACTCGTGGTGATCTCTCGCAGATAGTCCAGGTGAGGGGCGAACTGCGACGGGGCTTCCCAGCGCAGGCGTGACACCAGATCGACGAGATCAGCGGCTCCCATCAGCCCGGTGAGAGCGGAGAAGCGGTGAGTGACGCCGTCTTCCCGGAAGTGGTAGGAGAACTCCGTCGGCTCCGCGGACAGGGAGTCCAGGACGGGTGTCCACAGGTTGGTGTTGTGCCGGAGATCGGCGACCTTCATGGGGTAGGCGGTCGGCTCCTGCCACCGGCCGGGCGAACGAAGGGTGACCAGGCGCGCGTTGTACATCTTGTTCGGGCTGGTCGGCTTGAGCCACGGAATGTGCTGCGACACCAAGGGCGGCACCTTGTCCGGGGTGATCTGCGGCCGGCCGTCGACGGGCAGTGAGTACTGCGCCAGCTCCGCGCGGAACTCCTCCTCGGCACGGCAGATGGCCTCGAAGCCCTCGTAGAGGTCGACTTCCTTCTTCCCCAGGGTTTCCTGGCGGCCCAGGTAGAGCCGTACCAGATCCCGGTAGCCGTTGCGGAAGCCGAACCAGCGGCCCATCTGCATGAGGGTGGAGGCATTGCCGGCACGGCGCCGGAAGTACGAGACGGTCAGCCCTTCGACGGTGAAGCCGCGGGCCAGCTTCTGACCGCCGATGAGGATCTTCCAGATGGACCGCTTGTCGAAGTCGGCTTCGCCGGAGTCGATGTCCTTGTCGCCGTTGACCACGATGATCGGCTTGTCGTCGCCGCCGATCCGGATCGCGGCGGGGCCGATGTAGGGCGCGAGGTCGTCGAACGAGGCGGGCACGGCCTGGCCGTCGGCGCGTACCGCCGAGACCGGGGCGATATCCGTGTCGAACAGGTCGCGCAGCCGCTCGTGACCACGAGCACCGAGGTAGCCGGCGTTCCACCACAGCCGGGTGACCCGACCGAGCAGCTCGCGGTGCGCGTCCTGCCGGACGGACTCGTGGATCAGCATGGTGTGGTGCTGGAAGTAGCGATCGCCGAGACCGCCCTTGGCCTCGCGGTACAACTTCATCGCGGCCGTCAACACGAACATGTCCATGGCGCGTTCGAGGTGGGTGTCGTTCTCGTCGTCCTCCGCCACGATGTCGCGGACGTGGGCCATCTCGTTGGAGTTCGCGTAGGTCCGCTCCTCCTCGGCCACGGCGGAGTCGAGGTCGTGGAAGTCGCGGGCCCCCATGTACTCGTCCGGACGAGGCAGGGAGATGATGAAGTCCTTCGGGAAGATGTCCTCGGTGTCGCTCGGGTCGATGAAGACGTTCGCGAAGGGCGTCGCGGTGTAACCGACGTACTGGGCGCGCGGCAACATCCGCAGCAGCTCGGAGATCTTCTGATTGATCGCCGTCCGCTCGGCGTCCGGCTTGGCGAGGTCGGTGGTGTTCACGGAGGCCTCGTCGGACTCGTCGTCCACAATCAGGACCGGGATCTCGGAGAGCGGCGTCTTGATCTTCCGCAGGTCGTTGACCAGCTTGGTCAGGACCGTCTTGTTCTTCTTGACCACCATCAGGCGGGCCGCTGCCCGATGCAGGTTGCGCGGGTCGTAGAGAGGGAGTGCGGGTTCCTGCTTGTCGGCTTCGAGGGCGACGATCCCCTGCAGAAGGCTCTGGTAGTCCTTGCCATGGGTCGTCATCCGGTGGATGTCGAAGGCTCCGAGGGCGGAGGGCAGCGCGCCGAACGTGGCGAACCTGCCCTGGCTCCAGGCGGGGTCGTCCGCGTACTCGGATTCGTACTCGCTCGCGCCGCGCAGGATGTTCTCCCGGCCCACCAGCTCCATGTCCAGGCGCCGCTGGGTCTGGGCGCGCAGCATGTTGAGAGTGCCGCCCAGGACGATCACGAGTCGGTAGCCGGCGTCGATCGCCTTCGCGATGACACCGGCGAAATTGGCGGTCTTGCCGGACTGGACGTATCCGACCACCAGTCCCTTCGACTGGTAGGCCTCGACCGCCGCCGGGTCCGCGAGCCGCTCCACGACACGGTCGGAGGCCTCGTCGAGACCGGCGACGACGTTCTCGGGCCAGCCCTTGTCCACCAGCAGCTTGCGGTACGCGGGCCAGTACCAGGGACGACCCTGGAGGGACTGCGGGGTGTACCAGGGCTTGTGTTCGGCGCTGATGACGACCGTCCCGGTGGCCTTGGAGACGGGCACGAGGTCGTCGAGGAGCTTGCCGGTCTCCTGGCAGACGCCGAGCAGCGCGTACGTGTCGGCACGCCGCTCGTCGGTACGGGGAGGGTGGGACGACCAGGCGGCGTTCTCGCTGTAGTCCCAGCGAGTGAGCTGCTTGCGCCACACCTCCACCAACTGGTCGGTGGCGCGCGCCTGGCGGAGTACGGACAGGAAGTCGGCTTCGGTGGCGTACTCCATGGCTTCCGGCGCGAGGTCCTCGGCCTGGTACTCCAGGGCACGGACGAGTCGCTTCGGTTTTCCCGAACTCATGTCGCCGAGCGCGTGGTGATGCAGGTCGAGGCGGATGCCGGCGGCGGCGTCGGGGGTGTTCATCGGTGGTTCCTCGGCTGTCGGGAGGGCGGGGGCGGAGAGGCCGGCGGGTTTACGGGAGACGAAGACCGGTCAGGTCCACCGGTGCGCCGACCGTGGGGGCGAGCCCGGTGAGATCGGTTTGGTAGGTCACGGCCGAGATCCGTTCCAGCGCGGCTGCGGCGAGCAGTGCGGGGTCGAGGCGCGGTACGGAGTCGGCGGCCAGGACCAGAGCCTCGTCCCGTGGCGTCCAACGCTCGTCGTCCGTGTACTCGGCCGACCAGCCGGCACGTTCCAAGGCGGAATCCAGTCGGGTCAGCACCGTCGGAGCCTGCTTGGTGACGGCATCGCGCACCGCCTGGACCGACTCGGCGAGCGTGCGACCGCCGGTGCCGCCGCGGGTAAGCCGGAGCGAGGCGAACCAGAGAGGGCGGCCGGGAGCCGCCTGCAACTGCCCGAGTCCATGGATCGTGTGTCGTCGCCGCTCCGCCGCTGTCGTCTTCACCTCGATGTCGAAGTCCACGAGGGCGAAGTCGTGTTCCTCCCCGTAGGGGCCGGTCCATGCCTCGACGGCCGGTTCCCAGCCGTAGGTCCGGGCGAGTCGAGCCAGTATCGACACCTCGCCGAGGAGCCCGATCCGCTGCTCGACGCTCATCGCCCGAGGGCGGCCGAGCAACGAGCTCCATCCGTCCACGGTCTCGGCGAAGGCGTGGTCGAGTGACCGGTTCTTCGCGACGATCCGATCGGCGACGGCGAGCAGCATGTCGTGAAAGTCGCGCATCGACTCCACCTGGGTGGTCCGGATGCGGGCCATCCGTCGCCCGTCGCCCATGGCCACCTGGTCGATGCGGACGGCGGGCAGAGCGGAACGGGGCGGCTGTTGGTTCCGGCCGAGCTCGACGAGCAGGGCGATGTCCCCACCGCCGTGCCCGACCTCGTACGAGACGACGGGGTGACCGTCGGCGGCCGAGAGGCGGTAGCTGGTGCCGAGCCCTTCCCCCAGGTAGTGCTCGACCGTGGACCAGGCCAGCGCCGGACCGGTCGCGAAGTCACTCATCGTCCGCCACTCGGTTCAACTCGGCACGGGCGGCCGCGACGAGCACGGACTGCCACAGCTGCAGGTTGTCCTTCTCGCGGCTGCCGCTGTACTCCTTCTCGAAGATCTGGTGGAGCAGCAGGTACATGAGGGACTTGAGGGTCGGGGCGTCGTTGAGTCCGCCGCGCCGGCCACCGAGGATCGCGGCACGGTAGTGGTGGTTGAGGATGATCGTCCGGTTCTCCCGGTCGACCTCGAAGAAGGCGCTGTTGTCGATCTTCTGCCAGCGGACGGCGATCGGCTCCTCGCCGGGGATGATGGGCAGTTCGTCCTCTATCGCCTCCCGCACGGACGATTCGAAGCCCTTCCCGGCAGGGATCACCGGCTTCCGCGTCGTGCCGGTCCGCTTCCGTGCCTCCCGGTACGTCGCGTCGGCGTCGGCGACGTACCGGGAGAACGGGTTCCCGTCGGTGTCCGCCGCGGTCTCCAGGGACGTCACGAACTCCGGGGAGGTGGAGACGCCGTCCTTCTTCACCGTGAGGCGGAACACCTCGGAGGCGATGGAGTCGTCCGGGAGGTCGACGGCGACGCGCGCGAGGGCGAGGTGCTGTTCGGGCTGGCGGAAGTTGTTCCAGCCGCCGGCCTGGACGAGGCGGTCGTGCCGGTAGAAGTAGAAGCCCTGCCGGTCGATGACCGTGCCCACCGCCTTGAACTCGTCGAGGTTCGACTTCGCCGGCCAGACGTGCGCGGTCAAGGCGATCGGGCCGACGGAGGGGACGTCGGCGACGAAGGCGCGGGCGTAGTCGGGATGTCCGCTGACCGGGTAGGCGAACGGGTCGAGCGGCTGGACGCCGAAGTTCATGTACTCGACACCCGTGGAGACGTCCTCGACCGCGATGGTGATGTTGAAGTCGTCACGGGCCAGGAAGCGGTGCAGGTACAGGCCGAGGTGGAGCCCCAGCTTGTTGATCGTGCGGTGCAGGTAGCGGTCGGTCTGGCCGCCACCGCCGGTGTGGGGGAAGTCCTTGACGGCGTCCCAGCGGATGACCGTGCCTTGCCAGACGATCGGGCAGTCGTAGTAGCGATCGATGAGCTGCTGGGCGTAGTCCGGGGCGACGATGTCGCATTGGTAGCCGGTGACCGCCCGCTCCATCGTCCAGCGGCGCCCCGCGGGGGCCGCGGCACGAGTGCGGCGCACCTTGCTGACGACGGTGACGGCGCCGGCGTGGCTGAGCGAGGCGGACTTCAGGCCGGTACCGAACATGCCGAGGGCCTTCGTGTCGTACTGACGGCGACCGCCGACCGTCATCGCGACGTCCAGTTCCTCCTCGTCCATGCCCTTGCCGTCGTCGACGACGAGCAGGCTGACGAGCCTGTCGCCGTCACGCAGGAAGTGGATCACGACGTCCTTGGCGCCGGCGTCGATGGAGTTGTCCACCAGGTCCGCGATCGCCGCCTCGAAGCCGTAGCCCTGACTGCTGAGGGCCTCCATGTACCGAGCGTCCGGAGGCAGGTGCTTGCTGCCGGTGGTGGGTACCTCGAACTGCCAGTCAGTCGTCATGTTCGCCTTGGGATATGCGCCTACATCCGAACAAGGCTGACCCTAATGGACGGCGCCGACATCGGTACCCGGACGGCTGTTCGTCAGGCGGAGACCGTGCCCCCGTGGCACTCCCCGTACGTGAACCCCGATCCGCACCAGCACCCCGCGTCCCGCGACGGCGGCCAAGCCGTCGCTCGGGCTCGGGCCGCGAGGGTGGTGGCGTATTGGGGGAGGAGGTCGGAGTTGGAGGGGTGGGTGGATTCCGAGGCGGCGAAGGCTTCGTAGGAGGGGACCGTGGCTCGGACGATGCCCAGGTTGGGGGTGCCCGCCTGGGAGAGTTCGCGGAGGGAGGCCTCGATGTCGGTGAGGTGGGCTCTGTACGTGGGGTACTCCGCCTCCAGTTCCGGGTACGCCGCCAGGAGCTCGTCCAGTTCCGCCTTCGGCCAGTGCAGGACCGCTACCGGGAAGGGGCGGGAGAGGGCCGTGCGGTAGGTGCCCAGTTCCGAGCGGAGCCTCGTGATTTCCGCTTGGAGTTCTGCCGGGTCATCCGAGCCCAGTGACCACAGGCGCTTCGGGTCGTGGAGTTCGTCTAGGGGGACCGCCGCCGTGTGGAGCCGGTCCGCCAGGGTGTCCCAGTCGTCGTGCGGGAGCGCCAGCATCCTGCGGATCCTGTGCCTGGTGATGACCAGGGATTGAGTGGGGTGGGGGAGGGGGGTCGGCGCCTGCAGCAGGAGCGTGGCCGCTTCGGTGAGCGTGGCCTCCGCCGCCTCCAGTTCGTCGTGCGCCTCCAGCGTCTCCGCCGTGATCTCCCACGGCGCCGCGTCCGCCGGCTTCTCGCGGCGGATCCCGTCGATGATCGCGCGGGCCTCCGCCTCGTGGCCGTACTCCCAGAGGTTCGCCGCCTTCAGCGACCTGATCAGGTGCGGGTTGGCCGGCTCGCCGGAGAGGAGCTCGTCGTAGAGGGCCGTCGCCCCCGGGCGGTCGCCCGCCAGTTCCCGGTGGGCCGCGGCCTGGAGGTAGAGGGGTTCCCGGTCTCCCGGGTACTGGGCTGCCGTGCGCAGCAGACGCTCGGCTTCGGTGGTGTGGGCGGCAGGAGTGTCGGGGCGCATGCTCTCCACCGTACTGCTGTACGGGCCTGGAGAGTTGGCGCCTCAACGCTTATCGTGCCCCGCGTGCGGGACAGGGAGCGGGGCAGGGGGCGCGTGCGGGTGCCGGTCGTCGTTCAGACGCGGGGGCGTCGCCGTGCCGGTGGCCGCGTGCTCTGGGCGTGCGCCGAAACCTTCGTCACCTGCGGGGTTCTCGTACTCCTCCTCGTCGTCCACCAGCTCTGGTGGACCAATCAGCAGGCCCGTGCCGACGCCCGCGAGCAGGTGAGGGTTTTGGAGCGGGAGTGGGGGGAGTGGGGGATCTCTCCTTCGGGGGGTGGCGAGGTGGGGGGTGGTGATGCTGCGGGTGGTGATGCCGGCAGGGGTGATGCCGGCAGGGGTGATGCCGGCAGTGGTGATGCTGCGAGTGATGTGACGGTTGAGGGTGGTGAGCCTCCTGTGGCGAGCGGTGAGTCCGCCGCCCCTTCCCCCACTCCTCCCGCCCCCGACTCCCGCGCCTTCGCCATCCTCCGTATCCCCCGCCTCGGCCTCACCGTCCCCGTCGCCCGCGGCGTCTCCAAGCGTTCCGTCCTCGACAAGGGGTACGTCGGGCACTATCCCGGCACCGCCGGGCCCGGGCTTTCCGGGAACTTCGCGCTCGCCGGGCATCGGAACACCCACGGCGAGCCCTTCCGGTACGTCAACCGGCTCCGCGAGGGGGATCGCATCACCGTGCGGACCCGCGAGCGGACGTTCACGTACCGCGTCGACCAGGTCCTCCCGCAGACCGCTCCCCGTGACGTCGGCGTCATCCAGGCCGTTCCCCGGTCCCTCGTCAAGCCGTCCTACGGGTACTCCCGTCCGGGGTCCTATCTCACCCTCACCACCTGCACCCCCGAGTTCAGCAGCGCCTACCGGCTCGTCGTCTGGGCGAAGCTGGTCTCCTAGTTAGGGTCGACCGGGTGATCAGACGTAGGCCCCGGTTGCTCTGGCTTCTCCTCCCGTATCTGTTGTTCGTCGTCGCGCTGCCGCTGGTGAACTCCGTTCCCCTGTTCGTCCTGTGGCTGTTCGGGGCGACCCTCGTCACCCCCGTCGCCGTCGCCCTTGCCCGTAGGGGGGACCGGTCGTGAGTTCCGCCGCCGTCGCCGTGTCCGTCTTCGGTGTGTTCATGGTGCTGACCGTTCTTCTCGGGCTGCTCGCCGTGCGCAGGGAGCAGAGCGGCGGGCTCGACGGGTGGTCCGTCGGCGGGCGTTCGCTCGGGCCCGTCTTCATCTGGGTGCTGATGGCGGGGGAGGGGTACACCAGCTTCAGCTATCTCGGCGCCGCCGGCTGGGGATACAACTACGGCGCCCCGGTGCTGTACGTCGTCGCGTACATGTCCTGCGGCTACGCCGTCGGTTACGTCGTCGGGCCCATGCTCTGGGGGTACGCCCGCAAGCACGGGCTCGTCTCCCTCAGCGACATCACCGCCCACCGCTACCGCCGGCCCTGGCTCGGTGCGGCCGTCGCCGTCCTCGCGACCGTCTTCCTCCTGCCGTACATCCAGCTCCAGATCACCGGCATGGGCGTGGTCGTGTCCACGATCTCGTACGGCACGATCGGCCTCGACCTCGCCTACTTCCTCGCCTTCGCCGTCACCACCGGGTTCGTGGTGGTGAGCGGGCTGCGGGGGAGCGCCTGGGTGTCCGTCCTCAAGGACGCGCTCGTGATCCTCACGCTGGGGTTTCTCTTCGTGTACGTGCCGCTGCACTACTTCGGCGGGTTCGGGGAGTTCTTCGGGCGGCTCGTCGACGAGAAGAGCGAGTGGCTGTCCCTGCCCGGGCACGGGGGTGAGGAGAGCGGGTACGGCGTCGGCTGGTTCGCCTCCACCACCGTCCTCAACTCCCTCACCGTGGTCATCTTTCCGACCACCGTCGCCGGGTATCTCGGTGCCCGTGACGCCGACACCCTCCGGCGCAACGCCGTCTGGCTGCCCGCCTACAACGTCCTGTTGTTCGTTCCCATGCTCCTCGGGACCGCGGCCCTCTTCGTCGTCCCCGGGCTCGTCGGCGCCGAGTCGAACCTCGCCCTCTTCAAGCTGGTCACCGACTCGCTCCCCGCCTGGGCCGTCGGCCTCGTCGGCGTGGCGGCCGCGCTCTCCTCGATCGTCCCTATGGCCGTGTTCATGCTGGTCATCGGCACCATGTGGGGGCGGAGCGTGCTCTCGCTCTCCCCTCGCCTGCGCCGCCGGGAGAAGGGCGCCGCCCAGCTCGTGGTCGTCGTCGCCGGGGTGCTCGCCCTTGTGATGACGTACACCGCCCCCAACACCCTCGTGCGGCTCTCTCTCATCTCGTACGAGGGGATGGCGCAGTTGCTGCCGTTGGTGTTGCTGGGGCTCGTGTGGCGGGGGATGACCCTGAGGGGTGGGGTGTGCGGGCTGGGGGTCGGGGTCGCGGTCGTCTGCGCGCTCGTCTTCTCCGGGAACGATCCGCTGTGGGGCGTCAACGCCGGGCTGCTTGCCCTCGTCGTCAATCTCGCCGTGGCCGTCTCCGTCAGCCTCCTCGGGGCGCCCGAGACCGGGGACGAGCGGGGTGACGAGGACGTCCTCGCCCTGGAGGAGTTCACCGACGCGGCCGTCGTTCCGGCCGCCTTCCCAGGACGAGGGTGATCACGGCGCCGGACAGCGCCAGGCCCGCCGAGACCAGGAGCGCCGCGTCCGCGCCGGCCGTCGTCAGGGCCAGCGTCAGGGCCACGCCCGCCGCGGAACCGATGTAGCGGGCGGTGTTGTTGGCCCCCGAGCCCATCGCCGCCCGCTCCGGCGGTACGGAGTCGACGGCGAGCCGGGGCAGCGCCGCGTTCAGGAGGCCGCTGCCCGCGCCGGCCACGAGGAGGCCGGGGAGGAGGCGCGGCCAGGGGCCCTCCAGGCCGCCGAGCAGGGCGAGGACGCCCGTCGCCGACAGGGTGAAGCCCACGGTCAGCTGGTACGCGGCGGACAGCCGGCCCGCGAGGCGGCGCGCCTGGAGGGCGACGACGAACGCGGTGCCCGACCAGAGCACGAACAGCCCGGCCGCCCCCAGCGGCGACATCCCCGCCCCGCTCTGGAGCAGCGCGGGCACCACGCTGAACAGGCCGATCACCGCCAGGCCCGTGAACAGCGCCCCGAGCGTCGACGCCAGGAACGCGGGCCGGCGCAGGAGCGCCAGGTCGACCATGGGCGTACGGCTCCGGTGCTCGACCGCCACGAAGACCGCCGACAGGGCGGCCGAGGCGAGGAAGAGGAGGCCCACCGGGGCGCGCAGCCAGCCGTCACGGCCCAGGGTGAGCGCGGTGAGCAGGGCCGCCAGGGCCAGGCCGAGCGCGAGCGCGCCCGGGATGTCGGGGCGCGCCTGCCGCGGCCGCTCCGCCGTGTCGGGGCCGAGTGCGCGGGCGCCCGCCGCCGCGGTCGCCAGGGCCGCGAGCCCCAGCACCTCGTACGCCAGGCGCCAGTCCACCAGGCTCAGCGCGCCCGCGAGCAGCGGGCCGAGCGCGATGCCGCCGCTCACCGACGCGCCCCAGATGCCGGTCGCCCTGATCCGGTCGCGGCCCGAGGGGTACGCGTCGGCCAGCAGGCCCAGGCTGCCCGCGAGGACCGCCGCGCTCGCCGCGCCCTGGGCGATCCGGGCCAGGGTGAAGGTGAGCGTGGAGCCCGCGAAGGCGCCGAGGGCGGTGGTGACGCCCAGGGCGAGGGTGCCGAGGAGGAAGACCCGGCGCCGGCCGTGCGCGTCGGCGAGGCTGCCGGCCACGAGGAGGAGGACGGCGAGGCCGAGCGGGGTGCCGTTGAGCAGCCAGGCCCGGGCCGAGTCCGGGGTCCCGAAGGCCGCCGCCGTGTCGGGGAGGGTGAGCATTGGGGCCGTGTAGTTCATCAGCGCGACGGCCGTGGCGGCGCCGGTGACGGCGAGCGTGGCGGCGGGGCGGGCCCGCCGCGTGCGCGCGGGGGCGCCGTGGGCGGTGGCGAGCTGGGGCATGGCAGGGACCTCCACCCGTCGGTTCGGTGCACTCGGTTCGGTGACCGTCGGTTCAGTGAATGAACCCAACCTAGCAGCTCGGTTCGTTCACCGAACCTTGAATGGGTACGATGGAGCCATGGCTCTCGGCAAGGACTACGCCCACCAGCAGTGCTCCATCGCCCGCGCCCTCGAGGTCGTCGGCGAGCGCTGGACCCTCCTCGTCGTCCGCGACGCCTTCTACGGCGTCCGCCGCTACAACGACTTCCTCGTCCACCTCGGCGCCCCGCGCGCGGTCCTCGCCGCCCGCCTCCAGGCCCTCGTCGAGGCCGGAGTCCTCGACAGGCGGCGCTACCAGGAGTCGCCCCCGCGCGACGAGTACGTGCTCACCGAGCGCGGCCTCGCCCTCTGGCCCGTCCTCCGCTCGCTCGGCGCCTGGGGGCGCGCCGAGGTCCCCGGAGCCGTACCGGTGCGCCACTTCCACCACGCCGACTGCGGCACCGAGCTCGGCTCGTACGGCGAATGCCCCGCCTGCCGCGTCCCCGTGCCGCCCGCCGACGTCGAGATGCGGCCCGGCGCCGGGCTCGACCGGGACCCGGTGGATCCGGTCGGCCGCGCCCTGCTCCGGCCCCGCCGGCTGCTCGTCCCGGTCGTCCCCGTCGTGCGCGAGGACACGCCGGAGCGCGGGAACTCCTGATCGGTGCGGTACGTCCTCATGGTGGAAAGTGCGTGGGAATCGCGTCGGAATCGCGTCGGAATCGCGCGAGAAGCGTGCCGGCGAGCGGGAAGCAGGGGGTGGTGAGATGACGGTCAGGAGTCTGGTCCTGCGCGTGCTCGCGCCGCTCTTCTTCCTCCTCGCCCTTGCCGACCTCTTCCTCTCCGACGGCGCGGGCCTCGCCGCCGTCGTCCTCGCCGCGACCACCGTCGTCTGCGCCCTCATCGGCGCCCCCACGGCCCCCGCCGTCCCGGCGACCCGCGTCCGCACGGCGATACGCGACCGCGAGCGGCGCACCGCCTTCCTGCCCCAGCGCGATCCCGACGCCGCCGGCCGCCGCAGACCCCGAGCTCCCGGCCGCCCCCTCCCGACGGCCGCGTAGGAGCCCACGCCGGTCGGTGACCTCGGTCGCCTGCCGGGAGTCCGACGTACACCGGAAGGTCCTCACGCGGATCCGTCATGCCGAGACCCGAATCTCTCCCGGCACGACGAGACCCCACGGAGGGCTCCCTTGTCCGTTTTCGCTTCCCTGGTCGAGCGGCTCGCCGACCTGCTCCAGCCGCTCTTCGCCACCACCGCCGCGGCCGCCGCGATCATCCTCTTCACGATGCTCGTACGGCTCGCGATCCACCCGCTCTCCCGGGCGGCCGCGCGCGGCCAGAAGGCCCGCACCCGGATCGCCCCGCAGCTCGCCGCCCTCCGCAAGAAGCACGCCAAGAACCCCGAGCGACTCCAGAAGGCGATGCTGGAGCTCCACGCCAAGGAGAAGGTCTCGCCCTTCGCCGGGATCCTGCCCAGCCTCCTCCAAGCGCCCGCGTTCTTCCTGATGTACCACCTGTTCTCCGGCGACCGGATGGCCGGGCACACCCTCTTCGCCGCCCCGCTCGGCGACCACTGGGCCGACGTCCTCTCCCACGGCGGAGTCCTCGGCCCGGCGGGGCGCGTCTACCTCGTCCTCTTCGCGGTCGTCGCCGCCGTCGCCGTCTTCACCTACCGCCGCACGAAGCAGCAGCTCGCCGTCCAGCCCCTCGACCTGGGGCAGCCCACGCCCGGCGCGGGCGCGATCGCCAAGGTGATGCCGCTGCTCTCCTTCGCCACCCTCATCACGGTCGCCGTCGTCCCCCTCGCCGCCGCCCTCTACGTCGTCACCAGCACCACCTGGACCGCCGTCGAGCGGGCGTTCCTCTACCGCGACCAGGCGAAGCGGGAGCCTTCGGGCGCCGTTGCTACTCGCGCGTAAGGGTCCAGTGTGTGAACGGGGTCTTGCAGAGCGACCCGTTCTCTTGGAGGATCGACCAATCCTCCGATGGCCGCACTCCATCGGCCGGGGCACCCTCAGGGCCCTTCCCGGGCCCACCTCGACCACCGGGAGAAGACCATGAAGCTGCTGCGCGTAGGCCCGCCGGGAGCCGAGCGTCCCGCCCTGCTCGACCGGGACGGGACCCTCCGCGACCTGTCCGCGCTGGTCGACGACATCGACGGAGGTCTGCTCTCCGACGCCTCCACGCTCGACCGGATCCGGGCGGCCGCCGGGGCCGGCGTGCTGCCCGCGCTCGACGCGACCGGGCTGCGCGTCGGCCCGCCGGTCGGCCGCATCGGCAAGGTCGTGTGCATCGGGCTGAACTACCACGGGCACGCCGCCGAGACCGGCCAGGCCACCCCGGCGGAGCCGGTCGTCTTCCTCAAGGCCGCCGACACCGTCGTCGGCCCGGACGACACCGTGCTCGTACCGCGCGGCTCGGTGAAGACCGACTGGGAGGTGGAGCTCGCGATCGTCATCGGCCGCACCGCCCGCTACCTGGAGACCGACGAGGAGGCCCTCGCGCACGTCGCGGGCTACGCGGTCGCCCACGACGTCTCCGAGCGCGAGTGGCAGATCGAGCGCGGCGGCACCTGGGACAAGGGCAAGAACGCCGAGACGTTCAACCCCCTCGGCCCCTGGCTCGTCACCGCCGACGAGGTGCCCGACCCGCAGGCCCTCTCCCTCCGCCTCTGGGTCAACGGCGAGCTCAAGCAGGACGGTCACACCTCCGACCAGATCTTCCCGGTCGCGGAGGTCGTCCGGTACGTCAGCCGGTTCATGACGCTCTACCCCGGCGACATCATCAACACCGGCACACCCGCGGGCGTCGCCATGGGCCAGCCGGAGCCCAAGCCGTACCTGCGCCCCGGCGACGTCGTCGAGCTGGAGGTCGAGGGCCTCGGCCGGCAGCGGCAGGAGCTGAAGGGCGCCTGACCGTGGCTTGAACACGCTGGCCTGAAGATGGCGGCGCCCCGCGTGGGGCGTCGCTATTTTCGTATCCTTTTTGCATATTGCCCGGTATGGAACCAGAACAAGACACGCATAACCGGCGGCCTTCCCGCCGCCGCCTCGCAGTCATCGCCGCGGCCACGGTCGGGGCCACCGCCCTCGTCGGCGCGCTGGCCGTCAACGGCTTCGCGGATCCGCTCCCCGGTGGCCTCGGCCCCTGCCTGCCGGGCAAGTGCCCGCCCGACGGCTACCCCGGCATCAACAGCGACGCCGTCATCTACCGCGACAACAACATCAACATCTTCGTCGGGGGCGACTTCCTCGTCCGCGAGGCCGCGGCCGAGGCCGAGGGCAAGGTCGTCGTCCTCGGCGGCTTCGACCAGAACAAGCGCGCAGGCGTCTCCAGCGTCTACAACGTGGGCATCGTCGGCGCCGGCTCCCGCATCCCACCCGAGGACGGCAAGGACTTCCTCACCGTCGGCAAGGACCTGACGGTGGCCTCCGGCCAGACGCTCCTCGCCGAGGAGGGCGTCGTCAAGGGCGTCGTACGGTACGGGGGCGTGCTCTCGGGGACGGTCAACCCCACCCCCGTCCACGACACCGCGGCCGCCGACCCGTACACCGCCCTCCGGGGGCAGCTCACCGACGCCAGCCAGTGCTACGCCTACGTGAACGGCGCCTCCCGCACCGAGACCGGAACCGCCGTCAACAAGGACACCGAGACCCTCTTCACGGGTGACGGCAGCTCGGATCTCCAGGTCTTCAACGTCGACTTCGACCTGGAGTCGGCGAGCGGCGGGCAGCAGGGCATCCGCTTCGAGAACATCCCCGCCGACGCGACCGTCCTGGTCAACGTCCTCGGCGCCGACCGCACCGTCGACACGTACATCAACGGACTGCCGGACGGACTGCGCGAGCGCGTCCTGTGGAATTTCCCGGACGCGACGACGGTCAAGTTCGAGGGCACGGCCCAGTTCGCGGGCAGTGTGCTCATCGGCAACCAGGCCAGCACGGCGACGGTCACGATGCCGGGCACCAACGGCCGCTTCTTCACCACCGGGAACCTGACACACGCTTCGGAGGCCACCGGCGGCGGTGGCCAGGAGATGCACGCCTACCCGTTCGACGGCGACCTTCCGTCCTGCACCGACCCCACGCCCACACCGACCCCGACGGACCCCACACCGACGCCGACCGATCCGACGCCGACTCCGACGGATCCCACCCCGACTCCCACGGACCCCACTCCCACGCCGACCGATCCGACGCCGACCCCGACGGACCCGACGCCGACCCCGACGGACCCGACGCCGACCCCGACGGACCCGACGCCGACCCCGACCGACCCCACCCCCACCCCCACGCCCACCGACCCCACGACCGGTGGCTCGAACGGCGGTGACTCGGGCGGAGACACCGGCGGTTACGGCGACTCCGGCGGTTACGGAGACTCGGGTGGCTACGGCGACTCCGGCGGCAACCACGGCCCGCAGGGCGAACTGTCCGAGACCGGAGCCGGCACCGGGACGGTCGTCATGGGCGCCCTCGCCGCCGGCCTCGCCCTCGGCGGCGGGATCCTCGTGACCGTCAGCCGCCGTCGCCGGAGCCGTACGAGCTGAGCAGCCGCTCCAGCGCCTCGACGACCATCGCGTGGTCCTCGGCCTGCGGCAGCCCCGAGACCGTGACCGAGCCGATCACCCCCGCGCCCTCGACCGCGACCGGGAACGAACCGCCATGGGCGGCGTACCGGTCGGGGTCGAGGCGCGAGGACGCCTCGAACGTCGTCCCCTTGGCGCGGAACCGGGCGCCGACCAGGAACGAACTCGCGCCGTACCGCTCGACGACCCGCCGCTTCCGGTCGATCCAGGCGTCGTTGTCCGCGCTGGACCCCGGCAGCGCGCAGTGGAACAGCTGCTGTGCGCCGCGTCGGATGTCGATCGCCACCGGCGCATCGCGCTCCCGGGCCAGGCGGACGAGGAGGGTGCCGAGCGCCCAGGCGTCCTCGTACGTGAACCGGGGGAGGACCAGGCGGGCTTCCTGGGCCTCCAGTTCGCCGATCTCGGGGGTGCTCACAGCGTCACCGTGACGCCCTCGCGGGCCGACCGCTTCGCCGCCTCCAGGACGTCGAGCGCGGCGGCGGCCTCGTGGGCCGTGACCGGGTTGTCGCCGGTGCCGCGCAGGGCGGCGGCGACGGCCGCGTAGTACGCCGGGTACGCGCCGGGCAGCGACGGGACCGGGGTGCCGCCGCCGGTCAGCGGGGACTCCCCGGAGCCGAGCCGGCCCCACAGCCCCTCGGGCTCCACGCCCCAGACCGTGCCGGGCACGGGGCGCAGGCCCTCGCGCAGGGCGGCCTCCTGCGGGTCGAGCCCGTACTTCACGAAGCCCGCGCGCTGCCCGAGCACCCGGAAGCGGGGGCCGAGCTGGGCGGCGGTGGCGCTCACGTACAGATGGGAGCGGACCCCGCCCGCGTGTGTGATCGCCAGGAAGGTGTCGTCGTCGGCGGCGGCGCCCGGGCGGCGCACGTCCGACTCGGCGTACACCGAGACCGCCGGGCCGAAGAGCACGAGGGCCTGGTCGACGACGTGGCTGCCCAGGTCGTACAGCAGCCCGCCGATCTCCTCGGGCGCGCCCGACTCCCGCCAGCCGCCCTTGGGCTGCGGGCGCCACCGCTCGAAGCGGGACTCGAAGCGCTGGACCTCGCCGAGCGCGTCCTCGTCGAGGAGGCGGCGGAGGGTCAGGAAGTCGTTGTCCCAGCGGCGGTTCTGGAAGACCGAGAGCAGCAGGCCCCGCTCCTCGGCGAGGGCGGCGAGGCCGCGTGCCTCGGCGGCGGTCCCGGCGAGCGGCTTGTCGACGACGACCGGGATGCCGGCTTCCAGGGCGGCGGTGGCGACCGCGACGTGCGTCTTGTTGGGGGAGGCGACGACGACGAGGTCGAGCTCCTCGGCCCCCCGCTCCCACAGCTCGTCGGGGGAGGCCGCGACCCGCACGCCCGGGTGGGCGGCGCGGACCTCGGCGGCCCGCTCCGGATTGCCGGTGGTGACGGCGGCGAGGACGAGGTCCTCGGAGGCGTCGATCAGCGGGGCGTGGAAGACGGAGCCCGCGAGGCCGTAGCCGACGAGTCCGACGCGGAGGGGGGTGCGCGGGGCGGTGCCAGTCATGCGTCTCACTTAAGCAACGCTGTTGCCAAAGTGCAAGCGACCGCGACAATGGGGGCGTGAACAGGGAGCAGATGCATGCGAAGGGCCTCGGCGGCGTGAACGTACCGGCGCTGCGCAGCCACAACGCCGCGCTCGTGCTCGACCTGCTGCGCACGGCGGGGGAGGCGGGGATCAGCCGCCTGGAGCTGGCCGAGAGGACCGGGCTCACCCCGCAGGCCGTCAGCAAGATCACCGCCAGGCTCCGGGCCGAGGGCCTGGCCGCCGAGGCGGGCCACCGAGCCTCGACGGGCGGCAAGCCCCGCACGGTCCTGCGCCTGGTGCCCTCCGCCGGGCACGCGGTCGGCGTCCACCTCGACCGCGACGAGCTGACGACCCTCCTGACGGACCTCGCGGGCACGGTCGTGGCCCTGCGCCGCCGCCCGGTCGACCTGGGCGAGGGGGCGGGTCCCGTCCTGGACGCGGTGACGGGGGAGGTACGGGCGCTGCTCGCGGCGAGGCCCGGGTCGGGGGAGACCGCGGCGGGGCTCGGGGAGTCCGCCGGGGCGGGGCCCGGGGACTCCGCCGGGGCGGGTCCCGGGGAGTCCGCCGGGCCCGTCCTCGGGATCGGCGTCGCCATGCCCGGCCCCCTGGACCATCGCGCCGGAGTGCCCGGCCGGGTGACCGGCTTCCCCTCCTGGGACGGATATCCCGTACGCGACGAGCTGGCCCGGCGCCTCGGGCTGCCCGTCGTCCTCGACAAGGACACGAACGCCGCCGCCCTCGGCCTCGCCCTGCGCCCCGCCGCCCCCGGCTCCTTCGCCTACGTCCACCTCGGTACGGGGCTGGGCGCCGGCCTCGTCCTCGGCGGCACGCCGCTGCGCGGGGACAGGACCGGGGCGGGCGAGTTCGGGCACCAGACCGTCCAGCTCGACGGGCCGCCGTGCGGCTGCGGCGGGCGCGGCTGCCTGGAGGTCCTCTGCCTGGCGGAGGTCGTACGCGGCGAACTCGCCGAGGCCGCGCGGATCCTCGGCACGGGCGCGGCCAACCTCGTACGGCTCCTCGACATCGATCAGGTCCTGCTGGGCGGGCGGGTGGTGCTCGGCGCGCCGGAGGTCTTCGCAGACGGCGTCCGGGGGGTCCTCGCCGGGCTGGGGCTCCCGACGCCGGTCGTCGTGGCCACGGCCCCGCAGGCCGTGGCGGTGGGCGCGGCGTGGCTCGTTCTCGCTCCGATCTTCGGACAATAGGCTGATCAGGCGGATTACGCGGGCCGTTCGGGCGCGCGCACGGTGTCGCTGCCCGGCCCGCCCGTCCGGGCGTGGCAGCGTCGCGGCCGACCCGTACGCCCGCGAGCAGCAAAGGCAGCCACCCCATGGCACCCGCCCCCCTGCGCCAGCGCACTGCCCTCGCCGAGACCGTGACCACGACCCTGGCCGCGACGGCGAGAGCGGCGGCCGTCTCGGCGGTCACCGCGACCGCGGCCCTCGGCCTCACGGCCCCAGTACTCGCGACCCCGGCGACCATCTCCACGAGAGAGGCCCCCGCACCGAAGGCGGCCCCCTTGGCCCCAGCCGGGCCGGCCGTCCCAGCCGCCCCGGCCTCCGCCGCCCCCGCCCCGAACGCCCCCGACGCCCCGGCGGCCCCCCGGGCCCCCGCCCCCCACATCCCCGCCCCCGACCCGCCCACCCCGTCCTGCGGCGCGGCCCCGGACGGCGGGTTCCCGCTCGCGGCCCGGATCCACGGCGGCCCGGCCGACTATCCCGCCGGCGGCCCCCTCCAGGCCTGGAAGCTCGACCTCACGAACACCACCGACGCGCCCTGCACCGGCGTCCACCCCGTCCTCGTCCTCACCGACCGGGACCGTGCGCTCCGGGCCGGCCAGATCCGCTTCGAGTTCTACGACGAGGGGTCGGCCGACTGGCGGCCCGTGGTCTTCGAAGCGACCGAAGAGGCCGAGAACGTCGGCGCGTTCACCGGCTTCGGCGGCTTCGCGGTCCCCGCGGGCCGGACGCTGACCGTCCCCGTACGGCTCGCGTTCCGCGAGGACACCGTCCCCGACGAGGTCGTCGTGAGCGCGGCGGTCGTCCAGCGCCGGGGCGCCGACGGCGACTGGGTCGGCGCGTCCGACGACTACCGCCTGACCGTCGGCCCCGTCGCGCCCGAGGAATCCGGTACGCCCGAGCCGACCGCGACCCCGGCCGACCCGCCGGCCTCCACGGCCCCCGCCGCCAAGGACCCGAAGGACCCGAAGGACCCGAAGAGCGCCACCGCCACCGGCCCCGAGCGCGAACTCGCCCACACCGGACGGGAGTCCGACCGGGAGGCCGTCCTCCTGGCCGCGCTCGCCGCCGCGCTCGTCCTGTGCGGCGCCACCCTCATCCGTACCGCCCGGCGCACCGCCCGGCGGACCGTCCCCAGCACCGCACAACGACCCCGCCGCCCCCGGCACTCCTGAGCCATGCTCCGTACACCTTCCCGTTCATCCCCGTCTGCGACGATCCCTCCGTGAACTACCAGACCGACCCCGGCGCCCCCGTCCGTTCCGGAGTACCCGAGCACGGCAGGGTCCCCAAGTACTACGCCGTGAAGGCGAAACTCGCCCTGCTCGTCGACGAGTTGGGGGAGGGCGGGCTGCTGCCCACCGAGCGCGACCTCGCCGTCCGGTACGAGGTGTCCCGCGAGACCGTCCGGCAGGCGCTGCGCGAACTCCTCCTGGAAGGGCGGGTGCGCCGCCAGGGCCGGGGCACGGTCGTCGCGGGCCCCAAGCTGGAACAGCCCCTGTCGCTCGCCAGTTACACGGAGGGCGTCCGCCGCCAGGGCCGCCGCCCCGGCCGCAGCCTGATCTCCCTCGACCGCTTCCCCTGCCCGGAGGCGCTCGCGCCGGAGATCGGCGCCGAACGCGGCGAGTCCGTCTGGCACATGGAGCGCGTGCTGCTCGCCGACGACGAGCGGGTCGGCCTGGAGAGCACGTACGTCTCCGAGGCCCGCGCCCCGCGCCTGGACGTCGACTTCGACCCGGACTCCTCCTTCTACGCCTACCTCCACGACCACCTCGGCGTGACCTTCGGCGACGCCGACGAGCGCATCGAGACCGTCCTCGCGACCCCGCGCGAGGCCCTGCTCATCGGCACCCCGCCCGCCCTGCCGATGCTCCTGCTCCACCGTGTCTCGCGGGACACCTCGGGGCGGCCGCTGGAGCGGGTCCGCACCCTCTACCGCGGCGACCGCTTCAGCTTCACCGCGCACCTGGGCCGCCAGGACTGACCCCGATCCGCCCGCCCGCACCCACCCCTTGGGTAACGAGAAGATAACGGGTCTGGTCCAAGCTTGTCGGGCCGTTCACCGTCCCGTTGCCCACCGGATCCGTCCGGGCCACCCGCCGCCACGACCGTTTCGGCCATGAAGGTGATCGTCGTAGGAGCCGGCGTGGTGGGAACCATGCACGCCTGGCACGCAGTGGAACGCGGCCATGAGGTCGTACACATCGAGCGCGAGGCGGAGGCGCGCGGAGCGTCCCTCCGCAACTTCGGCCAGATCTGGGTGAGCGGACGCGCGGGCGGGGAGGAGCTCGACACCGCCCTGCGCGCCCGCGAGCTGTGGGAGGGCGTCGGGGCCCGCGTCCCCGGCCTCGGCTTCCGGGCCATCGGCTCGCTCACGCCCGTACGCAACGACCTGGAACTGGCCGTCGCCGAGGCCGCCCTGGCGCGCCCCGACGCCGCAGCCCGCGGCTACAAGCTGCTGACGGCGGACGAGGCCCGCGCGGTCAACCCCGCCCTCCGAGGGACGTTCGAGGCGGCCCTCTGGTGCGAGCGGGACGCCGCCGTCGAGCCGCGCCTCGCCCAACTCGCCCTCCGCGAGGCCCTGCTGGCCACCGGCAAGTACACGTTCCTGCCGAACCGCGAGGTCCGGGACGTCGTCGGCAGGGGCGCCGTCCGCGACGACCGGGGCGAGACGCACACCGGCGACGCCGTCGTCCTGTGCACCGGCGCCTGGCTCTCCGGCCTCGTCCGCGAGGTCGCCGGCGAGATACCCGTCCGCCGCGTCCGGCTCCAGATGATGCAGACCGAGCCCCTCGGCGAGCCGCTCACCACCTCCGTCGCCGACGCCGACTCCTTCCGCTACTACCCGGCGTACGCCTCCGAGGCGCTCGACGCCCTCAACTCCGGGCAGCCGCAGGACCCGACCGCCGCCGCCCACAAGATGCAGCTCCTCATGGTGCAGCGGCTCGACGGCGGACTGACGATCGGCGACACCCACGAGTACGAGCACCCCTTCGCCTTCGACACCCTCGAAGACCCCTACGAGCACCTCACCCGCGTCGTCGAGTCGTTCCTCGGCCGCCCGCTGCCGAAGATCAAGCGCCGCTGGGCCGGGGTGTACGCGCAGTGCGTCGACACCAGCAGGGTCGTGCACCGCCAGCAGGTCGGCGACGGCGTGTGGCTGGTGACCGGGCCCGGCGGGCGCGGCATGACCTGCTCGCCGGCCATCGCCGAGACGACCGCGAACGAACTGGGCTGGTGACACCGATGACCAAGAGCGACCCGATGAACCTCGTCGTCCTCGACATGGCCGGGACGACCGTCGCCGACGGCGGCCTCGTCGAGCGGGCGTTCGGCGCCGCCGCCGAGCGCCTCGGCGAGGATCCCGCCACGATGATCGACTACGTCCGCGCCACCATGGGCGAGTCCAAGATCTCCGTCTTCCGCCACCTCTTCGGCGGCGACGAGCAGCGCGCCCAGCAGGCCAACCTCGCCTTCGAGGAGGCGTACGGAGAGCTGGTCTCCGGCGGCCTGATCGCCCCGATCCCCGGCGCGGCCGAGGCCGTCGCCACGCTGAAGGAGCAGGGCAGGACGGTCGTCCTCACCACCGGCTTCGCCCGGGTCACCCAGGACGCCATCCTCGACGCCCTCGGCTGGCGCGACCTCGTCGGGCTGACCCTCTGCCCGGCCGACGCCGGCGGCCGGGGCCGCCCCTACCCGGACATGGTCCTCGCGGCCCTCCTCCGCACGGGCGCGGTCGACGACGTCCGGCGCATCGCGGTCGCCGGCGACACCTCGTACGACATGCTCAGCGGCTCCCGCGCGGGCGCAGGGCTCGTCGCGGGCGTCCTCACCGGCGCCCACGGCGAGAGCGCCCTCCAGGAGCACGGCGCCACCCACGTCCTCGCCTCGATCGCCGAACTCCCCGCGCTCCTCCGGGAGCTGGAGGCATGAACAGCGGCATCCGCTTCGACGGCGTCTCCGTCGCGTACGGCGGCACGACCGTCCTCGACGGCCTCGACCTGACCGTCGAACCCGGCGAGGTCATGGCCCTCCTCGGCCCCTCCGGATCCGGCAAGACGACCGCGCTGCGGGCCGTCGCCGGGTTCGTCAGGCCGGCCTCCGGGCGGGTGTTCATCGGCGGCCAGGACGTCACCGCCCTCCCGCCGTACCGGCGGGGCATCGGCATGGTCGTCCAGCAGTACGCCCTCTTCCCGCACCTGCGCGTCGACGCCAACGTCGCCTTCGGCCTCAAGGCCCGGAAGGCGCCCAAGGCCGAGATCCCGGCCCGGGTCGCCGAGGCCCTGGAGATGACGGGCATGGCCGCGTACGCGCGCCGCTACCCCCGCGAGCTGTCCGGCGGACAGCAGCAGCGCGTCGCCATCGCCCGCGCCCTCGCGATCCGGCCGCGCGTCCTCCTCCTCGACGAGCCGCTCTCCGCCCTCGACGCACAGCTCCGCTCCGGCATGCTGGCCGAACTGGCCCGCCTGCACCGCGAGTTGCCCGACGTGTCGATCCTGTACGTCACCCACGACCAGGTCGAGGCGCTCACCCTCGCCGACCGGATCGCCGTCATGGACAAGGCCCGGCTCCAGGACTGCGGCACCCCGCAGGACCTGTACCGCCGTCCGCGTACGGAGTTCACGGCGTCGTTCGTCGGGAACGCCAACCTGCTGCCGGTGACCGTCGGCGCGGACGGGGTGGCCTTCGCGGGCGCCGAGCTGAAGGTCCCCACCGACGGGGTCGCCGCCGGCGCGAGCGCCACCCTCTGCGTCCGCCCGCACCTCGTCGGCCTCGGCGAAGGCCCGAACGCGCTCCGGGGCCGCATCACCGAGGTCCAGTGGCGGGGCTCCACCCACCGGCTGTACGTCGAGGTCGGCGGCCACCGCGTGAAGGCGGACGTACGGGAGCTCAGGGAGACGCCGGCCCTCGGCACCGAGGTCACGCTCCACTTCGCGCCGGAGGACGCGGTGCTGCTCGGCGCGGGGGTGGCCGATGGCTAGCGCCGTGCGGCTCGCCGCCCCGGCGGCGACGGACCAGGAGCCCGGCCCGTCCCCGAGGACGTCCCGCTCGATCCCCGCCTGGGTCTGGGCCCTGCCACCCGTCGCCGTCCTCGCCCTCGTCTTCCTCTACCCGCTCGCGCTGGTCGTCCAGGAGTCGCTGGCGCCCGGCGCGTACGCCGACGTCTTCGCCTCCGCGTCCTTCCGCGACGCCCTCGTCACCACCGTGTGGCTCGCCGTCGCCTCCACCGCCGGCTGCCTCGTCCTCGGCTTCGCGCTCGCGCTCGTGATCGCCTTCGTGCCCTTCCCCGGCGGGAAGGCGGTGGCGAAGTTCATCGACGTCTTCCTCTCCTTCCCGTCGTTCCTGATCACGCTCGCCCTGCTGTTCCTCTACGGCACGGTCGGCATGGCCAACGGCGTCTGGACGGACGTCACCGGCGACGCGACCGGCCCCTTCCAGTTCCTGACCACCCCCTGGGGCGTCCTCCTCGCCGAGATCACGTACTTCACGCCCTTCGTGATGCGCCCCCTCCTCGCCGCGTTCTCGCAACTGGAGACCGCCCAGCTGGAGGTGGCGTCCTCCCTCGGCGCGAGGCCGCTCCGCATCATCCGGCAGGTGATCCTGCCCGAGGCGCTGCCCGCGCTCGCCGCCGGCGGCAGCCTCGTCCTCGTCATGTGTCTCAACGAGTTCGGGATCGTCCTCTTCACCGGCGCCAAGGGCGTCACGACCCTCCCGATGCTCGTCTACAGCAAGGCGATCCTCGAATCCGACTACGCGGCCGCCTGTGTCGTCGCCGTCGTCAACGTCGCGCTCTCCGTGGGCCTCTACGTCCTCTACCGGGGGGTGAGCCGCCGTGCTGGTGCATAGCCGTACGGGCAAGTGGACGGCCTGGGCGCTGTTCGCGCTCCTCTTCGTCCCCCTCTTCGCCCTGCCCCTGCTCGTCATCGTCGCCGCCTCGTTCTCCACGCACTGGTCCGGCGCCTTCCCCTCAGGACCCACCACCGCCCACTACACGGCGGCCGTGCGAGGGGAGTCCCTCCAGGCGCTCACCACCAGCCTGGTCACCGCCGTCACCGCGAGCCTCGTCGCCCTGACGATCGGGACCTGGGCGGCGCTCGCCTCCGCCGCGATGGGCAAGCGGGGCCGCCGGATCCTCGACGCCCTGTTCATGCTGCCGGTCGCCGTGCCGTCCGTCGTCGTCGGCCTCGCCGTCCTCGTGGCCTTCTCGCAGCCGCCGCTGCTCCTCAACGGCACGCGCTGGATCGTGATCCTCGCGCACACCGTGCTCGTCACGGCCTTCGCCCACCAGTCGGTCTCGGCGGCCATCCGCCGCCTCGACCCGATGTACGAGCAGGCGGCGGCCAGCCTCGGCGCCCGCCCCTCGTACGTCCTGCTCCGGGTGAAGCTGCCGCTCCTGCTGCCGTCCCTGAACGCGGCGGCCGGGCTCTGCTTCGCCCTGTCCATGGGCGAGCTGAGCGCCACGATGATGCTCTACCCGCCGGACTGGCTGCCGCTTCCGGTGCTCATCTTCACGTCCACCGACCGGGGTTCGCTCTTCACCGGTTCGGCGCTCGCCGTGGTCCTCATGACCGCGACCCTGCTGGCCCTGCTCGCCGTCTCCCGCATCCGCACCAGAGCTTCCTTCCGCTAGTCCGCAGTCCGCAGTCCGCAGTCCGCCATCCGCAGCCCGCCAGTCCGCAGCCCGCTAGGAGAAAACGACGTTATGCGTACGTACGCCAAGCCGATCGCCGCCGTCACCGGCGCTCTCGCCCTCGCCTCCACCCTCACCGCCTGCGGCGGATCCTCCGCCGCGTCCGACGAGAAGACCGTGACCGTCTACAGCGCCGACGGCCTCAAGGGCGAGGCGGGCGACGGCTGGTACGACAAGGTCTTCAAGGACTTCGAGAAGAAGACGGGCATCAAGGTCGAGTACGTCGAGGGCGGCTCCGGCGAGATGGTGCAGCGCGCCCTCCGCGAGAAGAGCAACACCCAGGCCGACGTCATCGTGACCCTGCCGCCCTTCATCCAGCAGGCCGACTCCAAGGGCCTGCTCCAGGCGTACGAGCCGCAGGGCTCCGACCAGGTCAGCGGCGCCGACAAGTCCGGCGACGGCAAGTGGACCTCGGTCGTCAACAACTACTTCGGCTTCATCCACAACAAGAAGGAGCTCCCCGCCGCCCCCAAGAGCTGGGAGGAGCTGCTCGACGCGAAGTACAAGAACAAGCTCCAGTACTCGACCCCCGGCGTCGCGGGCGACGGCACCGCCGTCCTCATCAAGGCCATGCACGACTTCGGCGGCCAGGAGCCGGCGATGGAGTACCTGAAGAAGCTCCAGGCCAACAACGTCGGCCCGTCCTCCTCCACCTCCAAGCTCGCCCCGAAGGTCGACAAGGGCGAACTGCTCGTCGCCAACGGCGACGTCCAGATGAACTTCGCCCAGGCCCGGTCCATGCCGAACCTCGGCATCTGGTTCCCGGCCAAGGGCGCGGGCAAGCCGACCACCTTCGCCCTGCCGTACGCCGCCGGCCTCGTCGACAAGGCCCCGCACGGCGAGAACGGCAAGAAGCTCCTCGACTTCATGCTGAGCGAGCAGGCGCAGCGCGAGGTCAGCGCGATCGGCGGCGGCTTCCCGGCCCGCAAGGACGTCAAGCCCACCGACGCCAACGCGATCGAGCTCGCCAAGATCCTCGACGGCGTCGAGATCTTCGAGCCGGACTGGGCCGACATCGACAAGAACCTGAAGACGTACGTCGACGCGTGGAAGTCCGCGACCGGAAGCTGATCGGTAGCCGATCGGCAGCCAAGAGTTCACCGCACGCCCCTGGAAAGCCTCCGCAGATCGCGGAAAGATAACGGGTACGAACCAACGCCCCTGAGGAATCAGGGGCGTTGGCACGCCCGCCCCCCTTTCACGGAGGACTCCGACATGCCGATCACCGGCATCTCCCGCCGCACCGTGCTCGCCGCCGCCGGCGCCACCGCGGCCGTCGCCGCCACCGGCGCGCTCACCGCCCCCGCCGCCCACGCGGCCACCACCGCCGCGCCCGCGCTCCCCGACGGCACCAGCAAGGACAAGGTGCTCGTCGTCGGCATGGACGGCCTGCGGTACGACCGGATCGACGCCGCCCAGGCCCCGAACCTCAAGTCCCTGATGACGAACGGCACGTTCGGCCGCTCGCTGCTCTACGCCAACCCGATGGCCGCGACCTCCTCCGGCCCCGGCTGGTCCACGATCTCCACCGGCGTGTGGCCCGACAAGCACGGCGTGAAGGACAACACCTTCACCGGCAAGAACTACGCCAAGTACCCCGGATTCCTGGCCCGCTTGCACCAGATCCGCCCCGAGCTCTCGCTCTTCGCCGCCGTCGACTGGCCCGAGCTGGACACCCACGGCACGGTCACCCCCGGCGCCGACGCCAAGCTCGTCTACAACAACGACTACGTGGTCAACGACCTCGTGATCACCGAGGCGACGGAGGACATCCTCCGCAACCAGAACCCGGACGTCCTCTTCGTCTACTTCGGCGAGACCGACGAGATCGGCCACAACTACGGCGCGGCGCACAGCAAGTACCTCGACGCCATCGACGTCCAGGACGCCTACCTCGGCCGGCTGCTCACCGCGATCAAGGCCCGCCCCTCGTACGCCACGGAGCGCTGGACGGTCATCGTCGCCACCGACCACGGCCACACCGACGGCGGCGGCCACGGCGGCTCCTCCATCGAGGAGCGCCGCACCTTCGTCCTCGCGCAGGGCCCCGGCATCGCCGTCGGCGCCCGCCCGATCGACACCCGGCTCGTCGACGTCGCCGCCACCGTCTTCCACCAGCTCGGCATCGTCCCCGACCCGTCCTGGGGCCTCGACGGCAAGCCGGTCCAGCAGCGCTCGACCGACCCCTTCGACAGCCTCTACGGCTCGCTGAGCGGCCGCGTCGACGAGACCGGCATCCCCGCCGGGATCCTCGGCTTCACCCACACCGCGCCCAGCGGCTGGTCCGTCATCAACAACGCCATGGGCACCGGCGGCATGACCGAGTGGCGCGGCTGGTCCTTCGCCACCGACGAGTTCTGGTCCCGCTCCCAGCGCGACCAGTCCCGCGAGCTGAACGTCCGCGCCCGGGGCGTCTTCGCCGTCGCCGACTCCGACGAATGGGCCGACAAGTCCTTCTCGGGCACGTACGACTCGACCCTGGTCACCCCCGCGTACAGCGTCTCCGGCGCGACCAGGGCCACCCTCGACTTCACGACCTTCTACCGCCAGGAGGGCAGCCAGTCCGCGCAGGTCCTGGCGAGCTTCAACGGCGGCACCCCGACCGTCGTCAAGAGCTACACCTCCGACGTGATCTCCCAGCCCCAGTCGCTCACCGTGAACGTCCCCGCCGGGACGTCCAGCGTGAGCTTCCGCTTCCGCTACACCGGAGCCAACAACTGGTACTGGACGATCGACGGGGTCAAGGTCACGGCTTCCTGATTAGGCTGGGGGCGTCGCCACAGCGCTGTCGCGGCGCCCCCAGCACACCGCACGTCACGTGCGTGCATCTGTACGGCAGGAGTCCCGCACCCATGGCAGAGCGCAAGCCGATCGAATCCTGGCTGACCGACATGGACGGCGTCCTCATCCACGAGGGCGTTCCGATCCCCGGCGCCGACGCGTTCATCAAGAAGCTGCGGGAGACCGGGAAGCCCTTCCTGGTGCTCACGAACAACTCGATGTACACGGCCCGCGACCTGCACGCCCGCCTCATGCGGATGGGCCTCGAAGTCCCCGTCGAGAACATCTGGACCTCGGCGCTCGCCACCGCCAAGTTCCTCGACGACCAGCGCCCCGGCGGCACCGCGTACGTCATCGGCGAGGCCGGTCTCACCACCGCGCTGCACGACATCGGCTACGTCCTCACCGACCACGCCCCGGACTACGTGGTCCTCGGCGAGACCCGGACGTACTCCTTCGAGGCGATGACCAAGGCCGTCCGGCTCATCAACGGCGGAGCCCGCTTCATCTGCACCAACCCCGACGAGACCGGCCCCTCCCTGGAGGGCCCCCTCCCGGCCACCGGCTCCGTCGCCGCGCTCATCACGAAGGCCACCGGCAAGGAGCCGTACTTCGCGGGCAAGCCGAACCCGCTCATGATGCGCACCGGCCTCAACGCGATCGGCGCCCACTCCGAGTCCAGCGCGATGATCGGCGACCGGATGGACACCGACATCCTGGCCGGCCTGGAGGCGGGCATGCAGACCTTCCTCGTCCTGACGGGCCTGACGAGCCAGGCCGAGATCGACCGCTTCCCGTTCCGCCCGTCCAAGATCGTCGACTCGATCGCGGACATCGTCGACCGCGTGTAGCGGCCGCTCCGCCCGCCCCCTGCGGATGCGAAGAGCGCCGATCCGGGTGACCCTGCCAGTATCAGGAGGTCACGATGCGTTCAGGTCCCATTGCTCTCCGTGCCGCAGGGGCGGCCCTGGTACTCGTACTGGCTCCCACGGCCGGCAGCGCGTACGCCCACGACGGCGTGAAGGTCACCGTCACCCCGTCCACCGCCTCGCCCGGCGCCGACGTCGACGTCCGCGTCCAGGGCTGCAAGGGCACGACCGGTGCCGCGAAGTCCCCGGCGTTCGTCGCCGACGTCGAGCTCACCGGCCGGGACGGCGGGGACTACCCGCTGTTCGGGGACACCACGGTCAAGTCCGGACTCGAGGACGGTACGTACAAGGTCAGCGTGACCTGCGACGGCCACGACCACCCGGACGTCGGAACCGTGCAGGTCAGGCACCAGCAGCCGACCCACAAGCCGACGCACGAGCCGACCCACCACGCCACCCCGGTCGCCCCGGTCCGCGCCGGCGGCGGCGGCACCGCCGCCTTCGCCGCCCCGGCCGCCCCCGGAGTCGCCCAGACCACGAGCGAGAGCGGCCTCGGCACGCCGTACACCCTGCTCGGCCTCGGCCTGGCCGCCATCGCGGCCGTGGCGGTCGCCTTCCGCAGCTCCTCCCGCCGCCGCGCCGCCGGGTCCGGCACGGGCACGGGCACGGACTGAGGATGTCGTCCGGAACCCGCCCGGCGGGCACCGGGCGGCTCGTCACCGGCGTGACCTGGGCGCTGCTGCTCCTCGGGCTCTGGCTCTGGGGCCGCGAGGTCACCGAGGGCCCCGGGGGCAGCTCCGCCCCCACCCACGGCGACATCGCCGCCGTCGGCCGGCCGCTCGGCGTGGCCCTGCCCCCGGCCCACGCGCCGATCGCCCCCGCCGAACCCCGGCGGGTGGAGGTCCCGTCCCTCGGCATCGCCGCGCCCGTCGTGGCGCGCGGCCTGGACGGTACGGGCGCGATCGACCCGCCGCCCTTCGAGATGTCCCACACCGTGGGCTGGTTCGGCGCCGGTACGCAGCCGGGCGCGGCGGGGGCGGCCCTCCTCGTCGGCCACGTCGACACGGACACCCGCCCGGCGGTCTTCTACGGCCTGAGCGCGGCCCGCCCCGGCGCGAAGGTCCGGGTCACCCGGACGGACGGCACGGTCGCCGAATTCACGGTCGACGACGTCCAGGTCTTCCCGCGCGAGGACTTCGACGCGACGAAGGTCTACGGCCCGCGCGAACCCCGCAGGGCCGAGCTGCGCCTGATCACCTGCGGCGGCACCTTCGACCGCACGGCCGGCACGTACTCGGCGAACGTGGTCGTCTCGGCGTACCTCACGGGGACGGAGACGGGCACGGAGACGGGCACGGAGACGGCGGCGACCGGCACCTGAGGGCCGGGGCGCCCGGGCCCGTACGGATGGAGGTCCGACGGCCACCCGTCGGCCGACGGGGCCCGGCGACCGGGCCCCGGCCGGTGGGTCGCGTCCCGCGGCGCCACCGGCCGGTCCGGTCCTCGACCGCGGGGCTCACGGGCGGCGGGAGGAGCCCGGTGCCGACCGCGGGAGGTCGGGGTTCCGGAAACTGTAGAGGCCCTGCCTCGCCCGGCCCAGAGGGCTGTCGTGTCACGATGACGACGACCGCTCCGTACGTGCCGAGGGGCCCCGAATGTCCGTATTTTCTGGCGCGCGCCGTGCGGGACCCACCCTCCCGGCTCTCGCGCTCGCCGTCCTCCTCGCCGCCGGCTGTACGAGCCCGGCGACCCCGCGTGCGGACAGGAGCGAGCCGCCCGCCGCCGGTCCCGCCCCCGCGCCCACACCGTCCGCGCCCGCCCCCTACTGGGTGAACCCCGACGGCAAGGCCGCCCGGCAGATGGCCGCGCACCTCGCCGCCGGCCGCACCGCCGAGGCCGGGCTCCTGCGGCGGATCGCGTCCCGGCCCGTCGCCGAGTGGATCGGCGCCGACCGGCCCGAGGCCGAGACCCGCGCCCTCACCGAGGCCGCCACCCGCGCCGGGCGCGAGGCGCTCCTCGTCCTCTACGACATCCCGTACCGCGACTGCGGCCGGCACTCGGCGGGCGGCGCGGCGGACCCCGCCGCCTACCGCGCCTGGGTGGACGGGGTCGCCCGCGGCATCGGCGCGCGGCGCGCGACCGTCGTCCTCGAACCGGACGCCGTGATGCACGTCGTCGACGGCTGCACCGAGGAGCAGCGCCACGGGGAGCGGTACGAGCTGCTCAAGGCGGCCGTCGGCCGGCTGAAGCGGCAGCCGGCCACCACCGTCTACCTGGACGCGGGCAACGCCGGCTGGGCCGCGCCCGAGGCGCTGCGCGGACCGCTCCAGGAGGCCGGGATCGCCGAGGCCGACGGCTTCGCGGTCAACGTCTCGAACTTCCAGACGACCGCGGCGAGCACCGCCTACGGCCGCCGGCTGTCGGCGCTGGTCGGCGGCAAGCCCTTCGTGATCGACACCAGCAGGAACGGGAACGGCCCCTACACCGAGGGCGACCCGGCCCAGAACTGGTGCAACCCGCCGGGCCGCGCGCTCGGCGCGCCGCCGACCCGCCGCACCGGGGACCCGCTGGTCGCGGCGCACCTGTGGATCAAGCGGCCGGGGGAGTCGGACGGGGAGTGCGGGGGCGGCCCGAGGGCGGGGGAGTGGTTCGACGCGTACGCGCTGGAACTCGCTCGGAACGTTCGGTAGTTGGGGTCGGGAGAGAGTCCGGGAACGATCAAGACCCCCTCACCGATGGTGAGGGGGTCTTGACTCTGCGTGCGCCGCCAGGGACTCGAACCCCGGACCCGCTGATTAAGAGTCAGCTGCTCTAACCAACTGAGCTAGCGGCGCCTGCTGACAGAGAGAACTCTACCCGACCTGGAGGTGTGCTCCTGACCAATACCGGTCGCGCCCGGCCTGTCGGATGGTCGTATCAGGCCTTCGATCCGTCAAAATGCGATTTGTCCAGACAGTTGAGACACTAGCGCCCGAAACGAGGGTCAAAAGATCTTGACGAGTGTGGAGGGGAATCGCATGAGCGTGCCGGTCTTCGAGGAGTTCGAACCCGCGGCCGACTGCGGCTGCCCGGGCTGCGCCCAGCAGCGCCGTGGCCTCGCGCTTGGCCTGCCCGTGCGGGCGGGCGGCCACCCGGCGGCGCACGGCGCGCGCCGCGCGCTGGTCCTGGTGACGGCGGCGGGAGTGGTTCTCGGTGGGGGAGGGGCGGGAGTGGCGACGGCTCTCTCCCGCCCGGCGGAGCCGGTCGGCCCGACGGACCCGTTCACCCCGGCGGACGCGGGCGCGGGTACGGGTACGGGTCAGGGCGCGGGCGCGGCCCTGGGCATGGACATCGGCAAGAACGGGGGCGCGGGTACGGACGTGGACACGGCGGTCCTGCGGGAGCGCTCGGCCGTGGACGCCGCCGACCCCGTGGCCCCCTGGCCCGGGCCGGAGACCCCGCAGGGCGGACGGGAACCGCTGCACGGAGCGCCGGGCCCGGGTCCCCAGCCCTCCCCGACGCCGGGCACCGGCACAGGGACGGGCACGACCCCGACGACCAGTCAGATCTCGACGGGCACGCTGCGGCAGACGACCCGGGCCGAGATCATCAACCGCGCCAAGCTGTGGGTGACCGCGCAGGTCCCGTACTCGATGGAGAAGTACTGGTCGGACGGGTACCGCCAGGACTGCTCCGGCTACATCTCCATGGCCTGGAACCTGCGCAGCAACGAGTGGACCGGCAGCCTCGACCGCTTCGCCGAGCGGATCGACCGCACCGAGCTCCAGCCCGGCGACATCCTGCTCTTCCACAACCCGGCCAACCCGACGCGCGGCTCGCACGTGACGATCTTCGGCGGCTGGACCGACTACACCCACACCTCGTACATCGCGTACGAGCAGACCAAGCCGCGCACGCGGAAGCAGGCGACGCCGATGGCGTACTGGGAGAACTCCGCCCGGTACGTGGCCTACCGCTACAAGGGCGTGGTGAGCGGCGGCAGCGGGGGCGGCACGACCGGCGGAGGGTCGACCCCGACGACGCCGGCGACCCCGTACCCGGGCACGGCGATGTTCGGCCCGGGCGCCGACAACGCGTACGTCACGCAGCTCGGGAAGCTCCTCATCGAGCGCGGCGGCAAGAAGTACTACAGCAAGGGCGCCGGTCCGAAGTGGGGCGAGGCGGACCGCCGGGCGACCCAGGCGTTCCAGCTCGCACAGGGCTGGAAGGGCAAGGAGGCGGACGGTCTGCCCGGCCCGCAGACGTGGAAGCTCCTCGTGACCGGCGGGGGCAAGAGCATCGGCGGATCGGGTGGTTCGGGCGGGTCGAGCGCGAATGCGACGGGGTTCCCCGGGCGTGGCTACTTCCGTCCGGGCCAATCCAACGCATATGTGGAGAAGCTGGGCAAACAACTGGTGAAGCGGGGCTTCGGCAAGCACTACCTGTCGGGACCCGGTCCGCGCTGGACGGAGGCGGACCGCCGCAACGTCGAGGCGTTCCAGCGGGCTCAGGGCTGGCGCGGCGGAGCGGCCGACGGCTACCCGGGCCCGGAGACCTGGCGGCGCTTGTTCCGATGACCCCGAGAGCATGAGGTGGACCCGAATGACCGCATCGACCCCGACCCCCGCGGACTCCGGCGCGGCGGCCTCGCGTGACGCGGCCCGCACGGCCAGACGCCTGACGGACGGCACTCTTCCGCGCACGTCACCCCCGACGGGCGGGGAACCGGTGCCGCTCGCCACGGCCACACCACGGCACCAGGCCCCGACACCACCCGCCCCGGCGCCCGCCGCCCCGGTGGACAGCGCACCCACCGCCCTGACGGGCCCGGTCGCCGACACCCCGACGGGCGACCGGGCCGCGCCGCTACCGGCCCCCGGCGAGAGCACGGGCCCGCCCGCCCCGGCGGCGGACACGCCCGAGCGCGCGCCGGCCTCGGCACTTCCGACGTCCGACACACCGACGAGCGCGCCCGTCTCCCCGGGCCCCGAGGCGGGTATGCCGACGGGCGCCGGAACGGCGACGGGGTCGCCGACCGTGGCTGCGGCGGCACCCGCGGACGCGCCGCCGACGAGCACGCCCGCCTCTTCGGGGCCGACGGCGGGCAGACCCGCCGGGCCCGGGGACGCGCCCGCGCCCGTGGGCTCGTCCGCCGTTACGCGGACGGGGTCACCCGCCCCGGCCGGCTCGGCCACCGGTGCGCCGACGACGGCGCCCGCGTCGGCGGGCTCGCCCGCCGCCACACCGCCGCGCGCACCCGCCCCGGTGAGCGCGGTCACTGATCCGAGGGTGGGGGCCCCTACCCCAGCCCCCGCCGAGCCGAGCGCGCCCGCCCCCGCCGAGCGGGCGGCCGACACGGCAGCCGCCGTGACCCCGGCCGCCGCAGCCCCCACTCCCACTCCCTCACCGACCCCGACCCCGACCCCGACCCGCGAAGCCGAACCGGCTTCCTCCTCCTCCGCCCCCGTCCCGGCCTCCGCCGCCGTGGCCCCCGTCGCGGCCAAGGTCTCCGTGGTCAAGGAGCGCGTCGAGGTGCCCGACTTCGGGCGGATCACGGGGGCGCGGGTCGCCGCGCTCTCGGTGCCCGTCGCCGGTGTCGTACGGGTGGCGAGGCGCAAGAACGTGATCGGGGCCGAGACCACCGGCTCCATCCCGGTGCACCTGCTCTTCCGCGACGAGCCGGGCGCCGGTGCCACCGCCCTCGGCGCGACTCCGGACGACGGAGGGCCCGACACCGTCGCCATGCCCGCGCCCACCGTCCCCGCCAAGAACGGCAAGGCCGCGATCCCGGCGCCCGCGAAGACGCAGCAGCAGGCGCAGGAACAGGCGAGGGCGACCACCAAGGGACAGGCCAAGGGGCAGACCAAGGGGCAGACCAAGGGGCAGGCCAAGCCCCAGAAGCAGTCGCCCTCCCCGTCCTCCTCCCAGGCCCGGAAGCAGTCCCGCCCCGCCCCCACCGCCGACCCCGATCTCGTCGAGCGGCCAGGTCCGGTGCTGCCCGGCTGGGTCGGCGTCGCCGGCGGTGCCCTCGCGCTCGCCGGTTGCGCGGCGGTCGTGTGGTGGGCGGGGGCCGTGCCCGCGGAGGCGGCGCGGATGCTGCGGCTGCCGGCCCGCCCGTACAACGGCATCCACCTCGGCCAGTGGGCGCTGCTCGCGCTCGGCGTCGTCGCCACCCTCTTCGCGCTCGGCGGGCTCGGCCGCGGCCGGGTCGGCTACGCCTGGGTCCTGACCCTGTTCGGCGACTACCGCGGCACCGTCCGCCGTACGGGCCTGGTCTGGGTCAGCCCGCTCCTGCTCCGCCGTCGCGTCGACGTCCGGCTCCGGCACTGGCGCAGCGAGCCGCTGCCCGCGGTCGACGCCAAGGGCACCGCGCTCGATGTCACCGTGCTCGTGGTGTGGCGGGTGCGGGACACCGTCCGGGCGGCGCTCGGCGTCGACGGGCACGAGGACTATCTGCGGGAGCAGGTGGAGGCGGCGATGGCCCGGGTGCTGTCGCAGCTTCCGGCGGACGCCTTCCACGAGGACGCCCCGACGCTCCGGGACGCGGAGGCGGTCGGCGAGGCCCTGACGCGGATGCTGTCGGCGGAGTGCGCCCCGGTCGGTGTCGACGTCTTCTCGGCGCAGCCGACGCGCATCGAGTACGCCCCGGAGGTCGCGGCGGCGATGCAGCGGCGCCGGATCGCGGCGATCGACGCGAAGCACCGGGACAGTGTCCTGACGTCGGTGGTGGACGCGGTGGACGACGTGGTCCACCGGCTGACCAGTCGTGGTCTGGTCGAGCTGGACGACTACGAGCGCAAGGCGCTGGTCAAGGACCTGACGGTGGCGTTCTACACGGGGAGGACGGCACCCGCCGAAGGGGCCTGAGGGGATGGACATGTTCAACTTCCGTCCATACCTTGGTACTTGGTCCAGACCAAAATGAGTCACCTGCACCACACCCGGCAAGACCGCACGCGTGCGCACGGCCCAACGGAACTCCCCCACGTTCTCCTGGAGCGACAGCATGCACATGCGCAAGAAGTCAGTAGGGGCGGCGGTGGTGGCGCTCGGCGTCGCCGGCGCCACCCTCCTCGCCACCGGCAGCGCGGGCAGCCACGGCTACACCGACTCGCCGATCAGCCGCCAGAAGCTCTGCGCCAACGGCACCGTGACCAACTGCGGCTCCATCCAGTGGGAGCCGCAGTCGGTCGAGGGCCCCAAGGGCTTCCCCGCCGCCGGCCCCGCCGACGGAAAGATCTGTTCCGCCGGGCTCACGCAGTTCGCCCAGCTCGACGACCCCCGGGGTGGCACCTGGCCGGCGACGAGCCTCACGGCGGGGCAGAGCCACAGCTTCCGCTGGCAGTTCACGGCCCGGCACCGCACCACCGACTTCAAGTACTACATCACCAAGAACGGCTGGAACCCGAGTCAGAAGCTGACGCGGGCCGCGCTCGACCCCCAGCCGTTCCTCACCGTCCCCTACAACAACCAGCAGCCGCCGGCGACCCTCTCGCACTCCGGGACCCTCCCGGCGGGCAAGACGGGCCGTCACCTGATCCTGGCGGTGTGGACGATCGCGGACACCGCGAACGCCTTCTACGCCTGCTCGGACGTCACGTTCTGAGGCATTCAGTTCTGACGGTACGTCAGTTACAGTCCGGCCCATGAGTGGGAGTGGTGCGGACACCGTCGCGGAGCTCGTACGACGCCAATGGGGCGACCACCGGACCGGCCTGAGGGACGAGCACCACACCCTCAGCCACCACGAGGTCGCCGCGGGCGCCGCCGCGCGGGCCGCACTGCTCGTGGACCTGATGCCTCCCCTGCCGGGGCGCGAGCCGCACCTCGGCATCCTGCTCGACAACACGCCGGAGTACCCGCTCTGGCTCGGCGCGGCGGCCCTCGCGGGGGCCGCCGTCGCCGGGATCAACCCCACCCGGCGCGGCGCCGAACTCGCCCGGGACATCCGGCACACCGACTGCCGGATCCTGGTCACCCAGCGCGCCCACCTGCCGCTCCTCGACGGCCTGCCGCTGCCGGGGCTGCGCATCCTCGTCACCGACACCGACGCCTACCGTGAGCTCCTCGCCCCCTACGCGGACGCCCGTCCGGGAGACGCGAGCCTCGGTCCCGTACGCCCCGACAGCCGCTTCCTGCTCTCCTTCACCTCAGGGTCGACGGGCGCGCCGAAGGCCGCGCTCTGCAGCCAGGGGCGGCTCGCGGCCGCCGGCGCCTCGCTCGCCGCCCACTTCTCCGTCCGGCCGGACGACGTCCACTACGTCTGCATGCCGATGTTCCACGGCAACGCGGTCATCGCGGACTGGGCGCCCGCGCTCTCCGCCGGCGCGGGAGTGGCGCTGCGGGCCCGCTTCTCGGCATCCGGCTTCCTGCCCGACGTGCGCCGCTTCGGCGCCACCTACTTCACGTACGTGGGCCGGGCCGTGCAGTACCTGCTCGCCACCCCGCCGGGACCCGACGACCGCGCGCACGCGCTGCGCCTCGGCTTCGGCACGGAGGCGGGGGCCGTGGACGCGGCCCGCTTCCGCGAGCGGTTCGGGGTCCCGCTCGTCGAGGGGTACGGATCGTCCGAGGGCGGCGCGGCGATCCAGCGGACCCCGGACACCCCGGCCGGGGCCATCGGGCGGGCCGCGCCGGGCGACGACCTGGCCGTGCTGGACGCGGAGAGCGGCAAGGAGTGCGCACCGGCCCGCTTCTCGCCCACGGGGCGGCTCCTCAACACGGACGAGGCGGTCGGCGAGCTCGTCAACCGGGGCCGCAGCCCCTTCGAGGGCTACTGGCGCAACCCCGAGGCGGAGGCGGTCCGGCTGCGCGGCGGCTGGTACTGGACGGGCGACCTCTTCTACCGGGACGAGGCCGGCTTCCTCTACTTCGCGGGCCGCACGGACGACCGCCTGCGGGTCGACAGCGAGAACCTGGCGGCGGCGATGATCGAGAACATCCTCGCCCGCTGGGACCGGGCCGCCGGGGTGGCGGTCTACGCGATACCCGACCCGGTGGCCGGCGACCAGGTCATGGCGGCGATGGCCCTGCGCGAAGGCGCCTCCTTCGACCCGGCGGAATTCGCGGCCTTCCTCGCCGCCCAGCCGGACCTGGGCACGAAGATGCCGCCGCGCTTCGTCCGCGTCATGCGGGAGCTGCCCCTCACCGCCACCAACAAGATCCACCGCGTGGGCCTGCGCCGGGCGTCCTTCCTCTGCCCGGACCCGGTCTGGTGGCGCCCGACCCCCACCGCCCCGTACGAACCCCTGACCGCCGAGGCGAGCGCCACGCTCCAGGAGGAGTACGCCCGCCACGGCCGCACCCCGGCATAGACAGAGGGGACGCGCGGAGGCGGGGGTAGGGCCGGCCCTACCCCCGCCACGCCCCCCAGGCCCATGGCCCCGCACCGGACCCGCGCCTACCGTGGGCGCTCATGGAACCCCGTAACCCCTGGCAGGCGCTCACCCGGTCCCGCTTCCCGCTCGGCCCCTGGCCCTGGCGGGCCGCCGCGTACCTCGCCACCGGAGGGATCGTCGGGGGCCTCGCCTGTCTCGTGCTCCTCGTACTCGGTGTGTTCTCGCTGTTCCTCGTCGGGCTGCCGCTGCTCCTCCTGTCCGGGATCGCCCTCGGTTCCGTCGAGCGGCTCCGGCTCCGGCTCGTCGACCTGGACCCGGCCCCCGACCCGCACCGCGTCCCCGCCGCCCCCGGCCTGACCGCCTGGCTCCGGCTCCGGGCGGGGGAGCAGGCGACCTGGCGGGAGCTCGGGTACGGCCTGCTGCTCGCCACCGTCCTGTGGCCGCTCGACCTCACCGCGCTCGCCGTCGGCGTCGGCCTGCCCCTCGCCCTCCTCAGCGCCCCGCTCCAGCTCGCGGTGGACGGCCACGAGGCCAAGGTCGTCAAGGCGTACCTGGTCACCTCCTACCCCGAGGCCTTCGCCGCCGCCCTGCTCGGCGCCCTCCTCCTCGTCGCCCTCGCCTACCCCCTCGCCGCCGTCGCCGGAGCACGCGCCGCCCTCGCCCGGGCCCTGCTCGCCCCGCGCGAGACCGACGCGGGCGACGGCGGGATCGGCGAGGTCATCGCCTCCCGCGCCCGGCTCGTCGACGCCTTCGAGGCCGAGCGCCGCCGCATCGAGCGCGACCTCCACGACGGGGCCCAGCAGCGCCTCGTCGCCCTCACCATGACCCTCGGCCTCGCCCGCCTCGACGCCCCGCCGGGGCCGCTCGCCGACCAGCTGGCCAAGGCCCACGGGGAGGCCGGGCAGGTCCTGACCGAGCTGCGGGAGCTGATCCACGGCATCCACCCGCAGGTCCTGGCCGACTACGGCCTCGGCGCGGCCCTCGCCGACGCCGCCGACCGCTCGGCCGTCCCCGTCGACACCGACATCGAACTGCCCCGGCTGCCCGTCTCCGTGGAGAGCGCCGGCTACTTCGCGGGCTGCGAGGCGCTCGCCAACATCGGCAAGCACAGCGGCGCCGCCCAGGCGAGGATCACCGCCCGGTACGAGGACGGCGCCCTGCGGCTCGACGTCGAGGACGACGGGCGGGGCGCCGCCGACCCGTCCCGGGGCAGCGGGCTCACCGGACTCGCCGACCGGATCGCCGTCCTCGATGGCACACTGACGATCATGAGCCCGCCGGGCGGGCCGACCCTCCTCCGAGTGGAGATCCCGTGCCGATCGCTCCCCGCGCCCCCCGAAAGCTCCGTGTCGTCCTCGCCGAGGACAGCGTCCTCCTCCGCGAGGGACTGATCGGCTTCCTGACCCGTTTCGGCCACGAGGTCGTCGCCGCCGTCGGTGACGCCGACGGGCTGCGCGCGGCGGTCGGCGCCCACGACCCGGACATCGTCGTCACCGACGTCCGGATGCCGCCCGGCTTCCAGGACGAGGGGCTGCGCGCCGCCGTCGCGCTCCGCGCCGAGCGGCCCGGCCTGCCGGTCCTCGTCCTCAGCCAGTACGTGCAGCGCAGCTACGCCGCCGACCTCCTCGACTCGGGCGACGGCACCGGCGTCGGCTACCTCCTGAAGGACCGGGTGGGGCAGGTCGAGGAGTTCGTCGAGGCCCTCACGCAGGTCGCCGACGGCGGCACGGTCGTCGACCCCGAGGTCGTACGGCAGCTGCTGCGCCGCCACCGGGACCCGCTGGAGGCGCTGACCCCGCGCGAGCGCGAGGTCCTCGGCCTGGTCGCGGAGGGGCATTCCAACGGGGAGATCGCCCGCCGTCTCGTGGTGACCGAGGCCGCCGTCGGCAAGCACATCGGGAACATCCTGGCCAAGCTCGACCTGCCGCAGGCCGAGGACACCCACCGGCGCGTCCTCGCCGTGCTGACCTACCTCCGGGCATGACAAGAAAGCCCCCCGCCGAAGCGAGGGGCTTTCCCTGTCTGTGCGCCGCCAGGGACTCGAACCCCGGACCCGCTGATTAAGAGTCAGCTGCTCTAACCAACTGAGCTAGCGGCGCCTGCTGACAGAGAAAATACTACCTGGTGTTCCGGGGTGCTCGTGACCGCCCCGCCGGAGCACCGTCCGGCGGGGTCGCCACATCCTCGGCCGGCGCCAGGGCGTATCCGACCCTGATGCGCCGGACAGGCCCTAGATCGCCAGCGAGAGCACCACCGGCGCGGCCCGCCGGTTGAGCGTGTCCGCCGCCGCGCGCAGCCGGTGGGCGTGCTCGATCGGCAGGGAGAGTGCCAGGCAGCCCACGGCGGAGCCCGCCGTGAGCGGGACGGCGGCGCAGACCGTGCCGACCGCGTACTCCTGGAGGTCGAGCACGGGCACGGTCGCCGGCTGGCTGTCGAGCTTCGAGAAGAGGATCCGCTCGTTGGTGATCGTCCGGGAGGTCAGCCGGGCGATCTTGTGGCGGGCGAGGTGGTCCCGCCGCCCGTTCTGATCGAGCTGGGTCAGCAGGCACTTGCCGACCGCGCTGGCGTGCGCCGCCGAGCGGAAGTCCACCCACTCGTTGACCTTCGGGGTGCGCGGCCCGTCGGCGAACTGGGTGATCTTCACCTCGCCGTCGATGTACCGGCTGATGTAGACGGCCGCGCCGACGGAGTCGCGCAGTTCGGTCAGGGTCTCCTGGAGCTTGGCCTCCAGCGCTTCGCGGCGGGTCAGGCCGGAACCGAGGAGGACGAGGGAGTCCCCGATGACGTACGCGCCGTCGGCGACCTGCTCGACGTACCCCTCGCGGCGGAGCATGAGGAGCAGCGACGAGAGGTGGGCGACGGGCAGGCCGGTCTCGCGGGCGATCTGGACGTCCGTCACTCCGCCACCGTGCCGTGAGACCGTCTCGAGGACGCGCAAGGCGTATTGCACCGAGTGGAACGGCGCGGTGGGCTCGGGCTTCAGCGCCACGGTTTCCCCCTACCAGGTTGTGACCGCAAGCTTTCGTACCACGATAGCCGCCAAGGACCCTTTCAGGGGCGGCTGTTGGCGAGAATGATGCGGAGGATCCCCGCCGTACGCTGCGGCGCACCACCCTGGCATATGCCCCTGTCATGACTCCTTTAGAGAGTCTCAGGTCAGGGCCGTGCGGCACCCCGTTCGCGCGCGCGTTCGGGTGGTGGGCGCCGGGAGATTTTTTACGGGGAAGCGGACCCGCTCAAGGCTCCACCGGTGGCCGAGAAGGTACGGAATAACCGGAGACACCCTCCTGTTATCGATCGAATGCAGTGTTCGCACCATCCGCACGTGTGCCGAGGAGGGTCCCGAAGGTGACCGACGCTATTCGAGGAGAGGCGCGGGGAACCGCGCCCGTACCGCTGTCCGTCCTGGACCTGGTGACCGTCGGCAGCGGGCGGACCGCGACCCAGGCGCTGGCCACCAGCGTCGAGCTGAGCCGGCTCGCCGAGCGGCGCGGCTTCCACCGCCACTGGGTGGCCGAGCACCACTCCATGCCCGGGGTCGCCTCCTCCTCCCCGGCGGTGATCCTCGCCCACCTCGCCGCCCACACCCGCCGCATCCGGCTCGGCTCCGGCGGCGTGATGCTGCCCAACCACGCCCCGCTCGTCATCGCCGAGCAGTTCGGCACCCTGGAGGCCTTCGCCCCGGGCCGGATCGACCTCGGCCTCGGCCGCGCGCCCGGCACCGACGGCGCCACGGCCGCCGCCCTGCGGCGGACGAACACCCTGAACGAAGGCGCCGACGACTTTCCGGAGCAGCTCTCGGAGCTCACCCGCTTCCTGGACGACGACTTCCCGGACGGGCACCCGTACGCCCGGATCCACGCCGTGCCCGGCCCCGTGCAGGGCCCGAAGGGCCGCCCGCCGGTCTGGCTGCTCGGCTCCTCCGGCTTCAGCGCCCGCCTCGCCGGCCTGCTCGGGCTGCCCTTCGCCTTCGCCCACCACTTCTCCGCCCGGAACACGATCCCGGCGCTCGACCTCTACCGGGACTCCTTCCGGCCCTCGGGGGTCCTCGACGCGCCGTACGCGATGATCGGCGTCGCGGCCCTCGCCGCCGACGAGGCGGAGCAGGCCCGCCGTCAGGTCCTCACCGGCGCCCTCGCGATGCTGCGGCTGCGCACCGGCCGGCCCGGCCTGGTGCCGACGCCGGAGGAGGCGGAGGCGTACGACTTCAGCTCCGCCGAGCGGGAGTTCGTGAACGACTGGCTGGCGAACATCGTCTACGGCACCCCGGACGAGGTCCGCACCGGCCTGGACGACCTCCGGAAGCGCACGGGCGCGGACGAGCTGATGATCACGGCCAACGCGCACGGCGGGGACGCCCGGCTCCGGAGCTACGAACTGATCGCCGACGCGTACGAGCTCCCCGAGCTCCCGGAGCTTCCCTAGTCGCCCCCGGCCGTCGGGGCCGTCGGGTTCCGAGCCGGGGACGGCCGGGTAAAAACCCTGGTCTCCGCGAGTGGTTGGTTCATCCACGAATCACCCTCGCGCCATCCCTAAGTGAACCTTAAACCGCTCGTCACCCATGGTGGCGGGCGGTTCCGCTTTGTGCTGCACCTCTCTGACAAGGGCTTTCTCGCGCGAATTGGTCTAGTCCTCAATCTGGTTCAGACCATTGACGCGATGTTCATGTGCCGGTTATCACTTCCTCAGCTCCTGTACGGCACCACCCAGTTCTCCCCCCTTCGGAGGCCGCACGTGCACCCCCGTAAGCCATTGATCGCCGCGCTCCTCAGCTCGGCCCTCGCCGCCGGCGCGCTCGCCGCGACCGTCGGTCTCGGCTCCGCCCAGGCGGCCGACTCGTCGACCACTGCCTCTGCGGGCAACGTGCGCATCGCGTACTACGACCAGTGGAGCGTCTACGGCAACGCGTTCTACCCCAAGCACCTCGACACCCGGGGCATCGCGGGCCAGCTGGACGTCATCAACTACTCGTTCGGCAACATCCACCCCACCAACCTCACCTGTTTCATGGCCAACAAGGCCGCGGGTGACGACAACAACCCCAACGCGGGTGACGGTGCGGGCGACTCGTACGCCGACTACCAGAAGTCCTTCAGCGCGGCGGACAGCGTCGACGGCGTCGCCGACAAGTGGGACCAGCCGATCGTGGGCGTCTTCAACCAGTTCAAGGAACTGAAGGCGAAGTACCCCCACCTGAAGATCAACATCTCGCTCGGCGGCTGGACCTACTCCAAGTACTTCAGCGACGCGGCCAAGACGGACGCGAGCCGCAAGAAGCTCGTCTCCTCCTGCATCGACCAGTACATCAAGGGCAACCTGCCCGTCGAGGGCGGCTTCGGCGGCGCGGGCACGGCGGCCGGCATCTTCGACGGCATCGACATCGACTGGGAGTACCCCGGCTCCTCCGGCGGCCACCTGGGCAACCACTACGCCCCCGAGGACAAGCAGAACTTCACCCTGCTCCTCGCCGAGTTCCGCAAGCAGCTCGACGAGTACGGCGCGGCCAACGGCGGCAAGAAGTACCTGCTGACCTCGGCCCTCCCGGCCGGCCAGGACAAGATCAAGTACATCGAGACCGACAAGATCGGCCAGTACTTGGACTACGCCAACATCATGACGTACGACATGCACGGCGCCTGGGACGGCGACGGGCCGACGTACCACCAGTCCCCGCTCTACCCCTCGACGAACGACCCGACCGACCCGATCGCGCCGGGCACCGAGAAGTACAGCATCGACTCGGCCATCGACTCCTGGATCGACGGCAACCCGACCTACGGCATCGCGGGCGGCTTCCCCGCCAACAAGCTGACCCTGGGTTACGAGTTCTACTACCGCGGCTGGAAGGGTGTGCCGGCCGGCACCACCAACGGCCTCGCGCAGACCGCCACCGGCGGCTCCGGCGCCCGCCCGCTCAGCCAGCAGGCCGGCATCGCGCACTACAAGGAGCTCGGCGGCATCGTCGACAACGCGTCGACGACCTTCTGGGACGACCAGTCGAAGTCCTCGTACTTCTACAAGGACGGCGAGTTCTTCACCGGCCTCAACCAGAAGTCCATCCAGGCCCGGGTGGACTACGGCAAGCAGCGCGGCCTGGCCGGCGCGATGATGTACTCGCTCCTCGGCCTGGACAACAACGCCACCCTGCTGACCCAGATCAACACCGCGCTCGGCGCCACCACCACCCCGCCGACCACGACGCCGCCGACCACCCCGCCGACGACGCCGCCCACCACCCCGCCGGCACGATCTACAACGCGGGCAACGAGGTCTCCCACAACGGCCGCAAGTACAAGGCCCAGTGGTGGACCCAGAACGAGACGCCGGGCACGACCGGCGAGTGGGGCGTCTGGAAGGACCTCGGCGCCTGCTGAGTGCCTGACCCGCCGAGCGACTCGCCGGCCGAGTCGCTCGGCAACCCACTGAGCACCACCTCATGAACCACTGCCCCCGCCCGGAATGTCCCTCCGGCCGGGGGCAGTTCCATGCCCCCGGCAGGGGGTGGACCGGCCGGGCTCGGCCGGGTTCAGACCGGTTGGGGCGCCGTGCCGATCAGTGCGGAGATGCGGTCCGGGGCCACCGCCCGCGAGTACAGCCAGCCCTGACCCGTGTCGCAGCCGATCCGGCGCAGCCGGGCGGCCTGCCCCGAGGTCTCGACGCACTCGGCGGTGACGGTGAGCCCGAGCCGGTGCGCGAGCTGGACGAGCGCCTCGACGATCAGCTCGTCGGCCGGGTTGGCGTGCTCCTCGTCCTGGAAGCCGCGGACGAAGGAGCCGTCCAGCTTGAGCACGGAGACCGGGAGCCGGCTCAGATAGGCCAGGTTCGAGTAGCCGGTGCCGAAGTCGTCGATCGCGATCCGCACGCCCATGTCGCTCAGCGCCTGGAGGGCCTGGAGCGGCCGTCCGGCCGAGCCCATCACGGCGGACTCGGTCAGTTCGAGCTGGAGCAGGTGCGGGGCGAGACCGGTCTCCGCGAGGATCCCGGCGACGTCCGCGACCAGGTCGGAGTCCCAGACCTGGCGGACCGCCACGTTGACGCTGACGAAGATCGGGCGCTCGCGCGGATGGTCCTTCTGCCACTGCCGGGCCTGCCGGCAGGCCGTCCGGAGGACCCACCGTCCGAGCTCGACGATGGAGCCGTCCTCCTCGGCGATGGCGATGAACCGATTCGGCGGGAGCGAGCCGAACTGCGGGTGGTTCCAGCGCACCAGCGCCTCCACCCCGCGCACCGCGCCGTCCGTCAGATCCACGAGCGGCTGGTACTCGAGACCGAACTCCCCGCGCTCCACGGCCGGGCGGAGCGTGGAGGAGAGCGCCTGCCGGGTCATCCGGTGGGCGTTGCGCTCGGGGTCGAAGAGGGTCCAGCGTGCCTTGCCGTCGGCCTTCGCCCAGTACAGCGTGGTGTCGGCGTCCTGCATGAGCGCCGTCGCCGTCGTCCCCTGCGCGGTGCGCTCGACGACACCGATCGAGGCGGAGACCGAGAGCCGCTGACCGCCCAGGTCGAAGGGGAGCTGGAGCGCGCGGAGCACCGAGCGTGCCAGGTCGGCCAGTTGCTCCGTACCGGTGGAGTCCTCGACGAGGATCGCGAACTCGTCGCCGCCGAGCCGTGCCACCAGGTGGCCGCCGCTGCGGGTGTAGCCGTCGCTGTCGGCGCACTCCGTGAGGCGGGCGGCGACGGCGGCGAGCAGCCGGTCGCCGACCCGGTGGCCGAGGGTGTCGTTGACGGCCTTGAAGCCGTCGAGATCGAGGTAGCAGAGACCGATCCGCCCTGTTCTGCCATACCCGTACGACTCGTGTGACTCATGCGACTCGTATGACGAGCCGACCGGCGGCCCGTCCGTCGCGGGGTACGCCACGGCGTCCGTCGCGGTGCCGTGTACGGCGTCCTGGGCGGCGGCCTCCAGCGCGGCCGAGAGCCGCTCGAAGAACAGGGCCCGGTTGGGCAGTCGGGTCACCGGGTCGTGCATCTGGAGGTGGCGCAGCCGCGCGTGGAGCTCGCGCCGGTCGCTGATGTCCGCGACGGACAGGAGGACGCGCCGACTGTCCGGGACGGGGGAGACGGTGACCTCGGCCCACAGCGAGCGGCCGTCGGGGTGCTTGAGGCGGCGCGTGCAGCGGAAGCGCGAGCGGCGGCCGCGGAGCACCTCGCGGTAGGCGTGCCAGGTGCGGCCGTCGGAGGCGAGGTCGACGAGATCGGCGGCGGCCTGCGCGCGGAGCGCCCCGGCCTCGGTCCCGAGAAGGGCGCCGAAGGAGTCGTTGGCCGTGACGACGATGCCGTCCTGGTCGACGACGGCCATGGCGAGCTGCGCGGCCCGGAAGGCGGCGCGGTAGTCCCGGAGTTCGGCCGCCCGGCGGTCGGCGGTGATCAGGGGGTCGGTCTGACGCGTGGCGCAGGGCTCGACGTGACGCTCCGTGACGGCGCGTTCGGACGGGGGAGTCTCCGGCGGCTCTGGATGCACCGGTTCTTCGGGGGTTCCGCTCACAGCTCGCTCCCGTAGTGCAGTCGGGCCGTTCACATGTGGTCGGGATGGTCGGCCAAGGAAAGTGTGCCGATCATAGAGCCAGCTCGGGGGACCGTTCCAGCTCCGAGGCCCCGGCAGGGGCCGCCGAGCGCTGTGACTCTCCCCATCCCCGCCCCTCGCCCGATCGTTTCTGCACGGGTCTGACACGGGTCGATGACGACGTGACCGAATGTGACTTTCCGTGAGCCGTTGCCCGCTCGTGTCGCGTCGACCCGGTGGCGCTCCCTCACCCGACCGGGGCAGCGGAAACATGCGAAACGCCGCAAACCGTCACAAGGTGGTGATGGTGTCCCGCCCTACCGATCCGGAGGTCCACGTGAGGGGTCAGCAGCCACCCGGGGGAGTGGAGCGGCCGAGGGCGCGTGCCGGCGCGGCGGCCTTCACCGCGTTCGCCGCGCTCGCCGCCACCGGGCTCGTCGCCGGCCCCGCCGTCGGCGCGCCCGCGGCCCATCCCTGCGCCCTGCCCCGCACCGCCGCCCACCACTCGCTCGGCCTCGACACCTGGAACGGCTCCTATCCGCGCCCCACCCGCGGCCTCGACGCGGTCATGATCTTCCTGTCGTTCCCGGACGCCACGCCGCTCACCACCCCCGCCGAGCTCGCCGCCGACCACTTCCCGGCCACCAGCGAGTACTTCGCCCGCGCCTCCTACGGCCGCTTCGACCTGCGCTCGTACCCCCGGTCCGACTGGACCCCGATGCCGCGGGAGTCGAGCGCGTACGACATACGGCGTGACTGGGACTCCGGGAAGCGCGCCGCCTACCTGCGCGACGCGGTCGCCGCCGCCGACGCGGACGTCGACTTCTCGCGGTACGACATCGTCTACCTGGTCGCCGACCCGGACGCGCCCGGCGTGGACTCCGACGCGACGAAGGTCGTCAACCTGGAGCGCCCGCTGGAGGTCGACGGGACGGAGATCAAGCGGGTCGTCACGGTCTTCGAGCGGCACCCGCCCGACCGGAACGTCCTCGCTCACGAGACCGGCCACGTCTTCGACCTGCCCGACCTCTACCACCGTCCGGTGGACGGCAAGGGCGACTGGGACACCCATGTGGGGGACTGGGACGTCATGGGCAGCCAGTTCGGACTCGCTCCCGACCTCTTCGGCTGGCACAAGTGGAAGCTCGGCTGGCTCTCCCGCGCCCAGGTGACCTGCGTGCAGGGGCCCGGCCCCCAGGTGGTCAGCCTGGAGCCGACCGACGCCCCGCCCTCGGAGAGCGGCGTCCTCGGCACCCGGCTCGCCGTCGTCAGGACCGGCAAGGACAGCGTCCTGGCGATCGAGGCCCGGAGCTCCACCGGCAACGACGCCGACACCTGCACCGAGGGCGTCCTCGTCTACCGCGTGCGCAACGGCGCGGCCTCCGGCGACGGCCCCGTCCAGGTCGTCGACGCGCACCCGCGCACCGAGGCGTGCGGGGACCGCTCCGTCTACCCGCCGCTCGCGGACGCGCCGCTGGAGGTGGGCGAGACCTTCACCGTGCCCGGGACGGGCGTCCGCGTCGAGGTGGCGGACCGCACCGAGGCGGGCGGCTGGACGGTGAAGGTGACCCCGCCCGGCGTGGGCTGACCGGGCGGTCATGAGAGCACGAAGAAGCCCCCCGCTTCCGCGAGGGGCTTCTTCCGTCTGTGCGCCGCCAGGGACTCGAACCCCGGACCCGCTGATTAAGAGTCAGCTGCTCTAACCAACTGAGCTAGCGGCGCCTGCTGACGTCGTAGACATTAGCATCCGGATCGGCGGGAGGAAAAATCGATACCCGCACGTCGGGCGTGGAGGCCGCCCGTACGGCCCGTACACAGGCCCAGAGCATGACCTCGGGACCCGGCAGCCAGGGGCTGCGCGTGTCGGGGGCGACCAGCCAGCGGGGCCCGGAGGAGTCGGCCGGGGTGAGCGCGGGCACGGTCACCGCGTCCCCGACGCCGTGACAGAGCGGCCGGGGGACGGCGTCGCCCCACTCCTCCCAGTCGAGCAGCGCTGGTAAACGCTGGGCCGTCCCGGGCGCGGCGAAGAGCATCATCCGGCCGCGGTGCACGGCGACGGGCCCGGAGCCGGGGCCCTCCTCCCACAGCCGGTCCAGCATCCGGCGGCCGAAGACCGGGTCCACGTTGACGACGTCGAAGACCGTCCCGCAGGGCAGCGCCGCCGGCGAGGCCGGGCTGGCCTCCCAGCGGGTGAGCGCGGCCCCTGGCCGGCCCCCGGCGGCCGAGGCGAGCCAGGCCGCCCCGTCGGCGGTCACGCGGGCCGTCTGGTGCCGCCCCTCGTCGCCCTCCCGCAGGAAGCGGAAGATGTCGTACGGGGTCTCGTCGCGCAACCAGGTCGTCATGCGACCAGATCTACCGGCCGTCACCATGCGGTTTCCGAGGGTTGCCGGAATCCCGGACAAGAGGGGTGTCCGAGGAGTATCGTGCGCCCCGCATATGCCACGGGACGCCCTCGCCCGGTCTAATCCCCGGAGTCCACTCCCCGGCGTCTACGACCCGGCGTCTACGACCCGGAGTCCGCTCCCCGGCGTCTACAACCCGGAGTCCACTCCCTGGCGTCTACGACCCGGCGTCTACTCCTCCGCCGGACGCCCGTTCGCCCGGATCAGTCCGCGGCCGAACTCGATCATCTTCAGGGCGTAGTCCTCGGTCCACTCCGCCCGCTCGGCGACGTCCGCCGCCGTCAGCCGGTCGAACCGGCGCGGGTCCGCGAGCTGCGCCGCCGCGATCGCCTGGAACTCCGTCGCGCGGTCCGTCGCCGCGCGGAACGCGAGCGTCAGCTCCGTCGCCCGGGCCAGCAGCTCGCGCGGGTCCTCTATCGACTCCAGGTCGAAGAAGTGCTCCGGATCGGCGGTCGCCTCGGCAGGCTCGAAGACCAGCGGTGCCGGCCGAAGCCGTCGCTGTCCGCTCCGCTCCGCGGGTTCCGCCATCGTTCTTCTCCTCCTCGCACAGGCACGGCCCGGGATCCCGGGCCGCTTTCATTGTCCCGCGCCGCGCAAGAGCGCGAGGCTCCCGGTGAGCGCCCCCGCTCAGCTCCCGGGCCCCGGTTTACGGGGACGGCTCGCCGGTCAGGCCGCGCAGGAGCAAGCGCAGGCCGCCGAAGAACTCTTCGTCCGGTCCGACCTCGCCCGCGCTCCGTGCGGTCTCCGTCAGGTGCGGAAAGCCGGCCGCGGGCAGCGCGGCGATGGCCGCCGTGCCCTCGCCGGCGAGTGGCCCGAGGTGTTCGAGCTGTATCGCCCCGGTGACGTACCCGTGCAGGGCGCGCAGGGCGACGACGCGCCGACGGCCGTCGATCCCCGCCTCGGTCAGGATGCCGAGCACGGTCTCCGACCACCGAAGCCCCGCGAGCGACCGGTGCCGGTGGAGCACGGTCAGCGGGATGGCCTCGGGGTGGGCGATCACGCCGTCGCGCAGCCGCCCGGCCATGATCTCGATCCGCTCCTGCCAGGACGTCGCCGTGGTGGGCGTGCCGGCGTCGACGGAGCCGAGGACGTGCTCGACCACGAGTTCTTCCAGTTCGTCGCGGTCGGACACATAGCGATAGAGCCCCATGGGGCTCATGCCGAGCTCCTTTGCGACCGTGCGCATGGAGAGGGCGGCGAGCCCGTCGCGGTCGATGACGGCGAGGGCACCGGCGGCCAGTTGGTCCTGGGTGAGGGAGCGAGGTCGAGGCATGGCGGTTGACAGCGTACGCCCTACGCCTACGCTGTAGGAGTACGCCGTACGCCTACGGTCTTCGCGAGGAAGGTGTCCCATGCGCACGCCCACATCCCGCACGCGGCTGGAACCCGGCCACTCCGTGCCCCTCCGCACTCTCGACCCGGTCCTCGGTCCTCCGGTGACCCTCCCGGACCCCGAGCGCCACATCCATGTGCAGTTCCGGCGCTTCGCGGGTTGCCCGGTCTGCAACCTCCACCTGCGGTCGGTGGTCCAGCGGCACGAGGAGATCGAAAGGGCCGGAATCCGGGAGGTCGTGTTCTTCCACTCGCCCGCGGACGAACTCCGCGAGCACGTGACCCATCTGCCCTTCGCCGTCGTCGCGGACCCCGGCCGGCTCCTGTACGCCGAGTTCGGCGTCGAGGCCCACCGCAGGGCGCTGCTCGACCCCCGCGGTTGGCCGGCCATCGCCCGAGCCGTCGCGCGCGGCGCCTGGGAGCTGTTCAGCGGTCGTGGCCGCCTGCCCGCTGCCTCGCAGCCGACTGGACGGCTGGGCTTGCCGGCCGACTTCCTGATCGCTCCCGATGGCCGGATCGCCGCCGTGAAGTACGGCGAGCACGTCTACGACCAGTGGTCGGTCGACGAACTCCTCACCCTCGCGTCGACCCTCAGGGCGGCCCACTGACGCCGTACCGGCCGCCACCGGCCCCGCGCGTCCTGAAGACGCGGCCCGGGAAGCCCTCGTTCAGAAGGACGTAGCCGGACCCGGTACTACGGATGCCATGAGACGCGGTGACGCGACCAGACGTCCCACGTGGACATCATCGCCTCCCACCCGTCCGGGAAGGACACCGCCGCGCCCAGCCGCACCGGCTCCGTCGACGGGTGCTCGTCGAGGAGCTCCGCGACGCCCGCGCGGCAGACCACGACACAGGCGTGCCGGTGCCGGGAGGCGAGGACGCACAGCCGGCCCGTCTCCAGGTGGAAGGCGGTCGCGTCCGGCCGCCCGGACAGCGGATGGAGGACGACGGTGACGTCGTACTCACGGCCCTGGAGCCGGTTCGCGGTGTCCACCGTCACGCCCGTCACGCCGAGCGCCGCGAGCGCCGCCCGGACCGCCGCCGCCTGGTCGCGGTGGGCGGTGCCGACCGCGACCCGGTCGGGCGTCAGCGGCACCGGACGCTCGGACCGCTCCGAGACCGCCGCCCCGCCCCGGTCGAGGAGGCGCCGGACGACCTGCGCGACCGCGCCGACCGCCTCCGGATCCGTGCGCGGAGTGGTGCGGGCCGGCAGTTCGAGCAGCCCCCAGCCCGACTCCGCCGCCTCGTCCAGGACCCGGTCGGGCCCCGAACCGTCCGACGCCACCGAGAAGGAGAGCTTCCGGTCCCCGGGCCCGGTGCCGCTGCGGAACGGCGTGAACGGGTAGAAGGCGTCCGAGACCAGCGGCGCCGCCGAGGCCGGCAGCCGCCACGACACCGGCAGCCGGTGCTGCGGCAGCTCCGGATTGTGTGCGAGCAGCGTGGAGACGGCCGAGGCGGACGGATCGTACGAGAGCCCCGCCCACTGCTCCGCGCCCACCACCGAGAAGGGGTCGAGCTGCCCGGGGTCGCCCACGAACAGCGCCCGCTCGAAGAGGCCCGCCACGGAGAGGAGCGCGTCCGAGCGCATCTGGTACGCCTCGTCGACGATCGCGTGCGCCCACGGCTCGACGTTCTTCACGTGCGCCCACTTGGCGGAGGTGGAGAGCACGACCTGCAGCCCCGTCAGCTCCCCGGGCTTCGCCGACTTCCGTACGTTCGCCAGGTCGTCGAGCGCCTTGTCGTACGGGTCGCTGTCGCTCGAGTGCAGCCGGCCCACCTCCAGGCCGGGCTCCTTCTCGGCGAGCCGCAGCACCAGATCGTCCACCTGCGCGTTCGTCTGCGCGACGACCATCAGGGAACGCCCGGCGGCGGCCAGCTCGAGCGCGGCCCGGACGACCAGGGTCGACTTCCCGGCACCCGGAGGGGAGTCCACGACGACACCCCGCGAGGTGCCGTGCAGGGTGTCCGCCAGGATGCCGTCCGTGGCACGGCCGGCCTCGGCGGACGGATCGAAACGAGGCTCAGGGATCGTCACAGCACGTCCTCGGGGGTCACGGCGTCGGGCAGTTCGACGGCGTCCGTCCGCGGCGGACCGCCGTGCGTCCAGGGCGTCTCCTCCGGGTCCGGCAGCTTCGGCCCGACCCGCTGCTCGTGCTCGAACAGCGTCCAGGCGATCCGCTCGCCCTTCTCCGGCACCGAGCCCGCCGCGGGCTCCTTGGAGCGCCCCATCCTGTCCAGCAGCCGCAGCACCAGCGAGCCGTCCTCCTCGTACCGCACGAACTCCGCCGCCTGCGGCTTCCCGTCGAGCGAGCGGAACACCTTCGCCTTCTCGGCGAGGTGCGGCCGGTCCTCCGTGCGGACCGTGAGGAGCGGCCGCGGCGCGGGCCGCTTCGACTCCGTCCACGCCATCGTCACCTCGGCCACCTCCGCCGCGAACGCCTCGCCCGCGAGCCGCCGCCCCGCCAGGACCAGCGGGTCGTCGAGCGCCTCGTGCGCCTCCAGCTGGCCCTGCGCCTGCTCGCGGGCCGCGAGCTTCGAGGCCGCCCCCACGGCGTCGTCCCGGCGCGGCTGCGGCGGCTCGCCGGCCGTGATCCGGTCCCGGTGGCCGGTGAACGACCAGCGGTCGCGGGTCCAGCGGTCCTCGACCCTGGCGCCCTCCGGCAGCTCCCGCAGCAGGTCGAGCGCCCGCCAGACCGCGTCCCAGGTCGGCTTCAGCTGCGAGGCGACGAGCCGCCGGACCTCCCGCTCGGCCCGGTGCAGCTCGCCGAGACCCGTGTCGGCCGCCTCGCCGTCCTCGGCCGCCCCGAGCGCCTGCCGGGCCCGGTCGTACCGCTCGATCGCGGGCGCGAGGAGCCGGTTGTCGAAGGCCGGGTCGGTGGCCGGACCGGCCGGCGGGCACAGCAGCTGCCCCTGGGCGTCCCGCCCCACCTCGGCCCGCAGCGCCCCCTCGGGACCGCTCTCCCCGTCGTCCGGGTCGATCCAGGCGAGCAGCGCGCCCAGGTGCTGGTCCTCCAGGGAGGACTGGCCGGTCGCCCAGTGCCGGTTGAGCAGGTCGGTCGCGGCGAGCAGCAGCGAGGAGCCGGGGACCCGCGCCCGCTCGCCGAAGTGCGTCAGCCAGCGCCCCAGCAGCGGCACGCGCGGCGGCGCGGGGAACGGCGTCTCCGGGTCCTGCTCGGCCGTCCGCCGGAACCGCGTCGACCGCCCGAGCAGCCGTACGTACTCGATGCCCGCCCGGCTCGGCACGATCAGCTGCGGCGCGTCCGCGCACAGCTCGACCTCGACCTTCACCTTCTTGCCGGTCTCGGGATCCGTCTCGCTGCGCTCCGCCGCCTCGACGACGTCCGTGAACCCGTCGACGTACGGCAGGACCTCCTCCGCCAGGTCGGCGAGGAAGGCGAACCGCAGGTCCCGGTCCCGGGGCTGCGTCACCACCAGGAGCCGCGGCTCCTCGCGGTCGGTGCCGACGAGCGCGCCGAGCGGCGCACCCGCCTCACCCGCGGTCGTCAGCGGGACGAGGACGAGCGGCCGCGCGGACACGTGCCGGTGGCGGACGGTGGCCAGCGGCTGGGCGCGGCCCGACTCGACGGCCTCCATCCGGGCGAGCGCGGAGATCAGTGACATGCCGGTGCCTCCTCGCGCGGCCCGCGCGCCCCGTCCCGTACCGACGCCCCGTCCAGCGCCTCCTGCCGCAGCGCCCGCGCCCGGCGCAGGGCCGCGACCGCCGGGTCGTCCGGGTCCCCGGCCTCGCCGCGCGCCGCCGCCAGGACCGCGCCGACCGTCGTGAGGCTGCCCAGTTCACCCCGTACCGCACGGCCCAGGGTCTCCACCGCGCCCGCCTCCCGGGCCCGCGCCCGGCAGTGGAAGGCCAGCTCGCAGGCGGTCAGGCACTCCGGCGCGTACGCGTGGGGCACGGTCTCCACGGCCTCCGTCAGCTCCGCGGCCGAGCACCCCGCCACGTCGAAGGTGACGCCCTCCGGCACGGCGTCCGCGATCTCCTCGATCCGGGTCAGCCGGGCGAGCTGCCGCCGGGTGACGGACCGCTGCTTGCGCACGTCCACGACCGAGGCCGTCGGCACGTTCGAGAAGTCCTTCGGGCAGACGAGGACCACCGAGTGCGCGACCTGCGCGCCCTCGGTCACCGCCGCCACCCGTTCGAGCGCGAGCACGTACACGGCGGACTGCCGGGCCGCCGCGCCCACCTTCGACGCGTCGGCCGAGCCGTCGATCATCGGGAAGGACTTGATCTCGACGACCGTCCACCGCCCGTCGGGACCGACGACCACCGCGTCCGGCTCCAGATAGACCGGGGCACCCGCCACCTCCAGGGCGAGCAGCGGATGGTCGAGCAGCGTCCACGCCCCGGCCGCCGTCGCCTCCCGCAGCGCGAGCGCCGTGCGGGCCGTCCGCCCCTGGGGTCCGGCCGCCGCCAGATCGGGCACCGACACCGCGCCGGGCTCCTCGACGCCGAGCAGCCGCAGCAGCTCACGGCCGCCGTCCGCCTTCACCTTCGCCTCGAAGGAATTGCCCCGCATGATCGCGAACTGCGACTGGCCGAACGGCGCGGGGGAGCCCAGCTTCGACGCGAGCGCCGCCTTGTCGACCCCGGCGCCGTCGAGCAGCGCCCGGCGGCGGCAGCCGGGATTGGCGGCGAGCGCCGCGAGCGCCCGCGCGTCCAGGGCGCGCGGCGCGGTGCCCGGTCCGCGCAGCTCAGCGAGGACCTGCCGAAGTGTCGTCTGCGACGGTCGTGGCAGACCGCTGTCCAGGGATGCGCTCACCCGCGGAAGTCTCGCATCCGCCACTGACAACCGTCCCGAGGTCGCCCGGACGTCACCCCGAATGAGGGTGGGCGATGATGGGACAGGCACGTCCGCACACCGTGAACCCCTGGAGAGCCTTCCCATGGCACCGCGCATCCTGCTCGCCCGGCACGGCCAGACCGAGTGGTCGCTTCTCGGCCGGCACACCGGCAGGACCGACATCCCCCTGCTCGACGAGGGCCGGCGCGGCGCGAAGCTGCTCGGCGAGCGGCTGCACCGCGGGCCCTGGCAGGGACTGCCCGACGTGGAGGTGCGCACCAGCCCCCTGGTCCGCGCGAGCGAGACCTGCGCCCTCGCCGGCTTCGGCGACCGCGCGGAGCCGTGGGACGCGCTGATGGAGTGGGACTACGGGGCGTACGAGGGGATGACCCCGGCCCAGATCCAGGCGATCCGCCCCGGCTGGCTGATCTGGCGCGACGCGGTCCCGGAGGGCGAGTCGCTCGCGCAGCTCTCGGCCCGCGCCGACGAGATCGTGGAGCGGGTCCGCTCCGCCGACCGCGACGTCCTGGTCTTCGCGCACGGGCACATCCTGCGGTCGATCGGCGCGCGCTGGCTGGGCGAGGACGTCTCGTTCGCCTCGCGCATCCGCCTCGACCCGACGAGCCTCTCGGTCCTCGGCTGGGCGTACGGCGCACCGGCGATCGAGCGCTGGAACGACACCGGCCACCTGGAGCAGTGAGGCCCCGGCGGTTGTCCCGTCGGTCGGGCCGGGCTCGCCAGGACATCCCCTAGCGGTACGCCGCGAGGACCCGGCTCGTCTCGGCGAGCATCCCGCGGATCCGGGCCGAGGCGATGCCTTCGAGGGAGTCCACGACGCGCTTCGCCTCCGCCGCCGCCTCGTCCGGGCGCCCGGCGTGCGCCAGGTCCTTGGCCAGGTGGGCGCGGTAGAGCGCGAGGTTCCGGGCGAAGTACGGATTCTGCAGGACCGTGGCCCGGTGGGCGTGGCGGGCGGCCCGGCCCCAGTCGCCGAGGGCCGACCAGCACTGCGCCTCCAGGGCCTCCCGCTCGGGCTCGCCGAAGAACGACATCCACTCGGGGTCGCCGTCGGACGGCCCCCGGTCGAAGTGCCCGTGGGCGCGGCCGAGGGCCTGCTCGCAGGCGGACCGGTCGCCGAGCCCCGCCCACGCGGCCGCCTCCCGCAGCGAGAGCAGCGAAAGGAGCCGGGCCGAGTCGAGGGGCTGCGCGGCCCGCAGCCCCGCCTGGGCCGCGCGGACCGCCTCGCGGTACTTGCCGGTGTCCCGGGCCAGGAACGACGTGTTGCAGAAGGCGTGCGCCTCCAGGGCCGCGTTCCCGGAGACCCGCGCGGTGGCGAGGGCCTCGGCGTAGTGCGAGCGCGCGTCCTCGTGCCGGCCCGAGTCGTGGGCGAGCCAGCCGACGGAGAGGGACAGCTCGCCGGCGCCCGCGTGCAGCCGGTCCTCGGTGGAGCGGCGGGTCATCGTTCCCGTGTCGAGCAGCGCGTACGCGGTACGGAGCGGCTGCGCGGCGACCTTGTAGAGCCCGTCGGCGCCGTGCCGGTCGTCGAGCAGACGGATCTGCCGTACGGCCTCCTCGACGGCCCGGACCTCGGCCTCGCCGATCCTGTGGGTGCCGCGGGGGGCGGGGATCGCGACGGCGGGGCCGCCGAGTCCCAGCGAGGCGGCCGCCAGGGTGGCGGAGCCGCTCGTCATGAATGCGCGACGCAGCACGTCGCTCTCCTCATCGTTCCGGGTCGGGAGTAGCGCGGGAGCCGGAGCCCCGGCCGCGACCGGCTGCCGCCGGCCGCGCACCGTCTCCCGCGCGGAGAAGCCCAGGTCGGAGAGGTCCAGACCGGGGAACATGTGCAGGAAGACCCGCTCGTACGCGTAGTTGGGGCAACGGATCTCGCCCGCTTCCACGCGCCCGATGTAGCGGGCGTCGCACGCGACCTGTTCGCCGATCTCCCGCGCCGCCCGGCGGACAGCCGCGGCGAACTCCGCCGGCGAGTGCTGTCCGCGGAGCCGGCGGAAGGCGAGATTGGGAACTGCCCGTGACATCGCCATGGCCGAGCCCTCTCCTGGTGCTGCCGGGTGGTCCGGCGGCAAGAACGTACCTGCTGTGACCGGATGCGTACGCTGAGTTTGGCTACAAATCGGATATCTCGCCTGCGATCTGCCATGAACTGCCATCCTTTGCAGCGGCATGCCGCCGTAGCCGTTGACGCGCACGGGCGTTGAACCGTAAGGGAGAGACGGAACGTGTCTCCTCTGGAGCGAGGAGGGGTCCCCATGTCGGAGATCGGTTCGCAGTCGGCCACGTGGCACGCACCCGCCCCGGACGGCGGCGCCCCCCAGTCCCCCGCCGAACCCTGGGACCTGGTGACCGTGCCGGTCCGGCAGGGCCTGGAGGCCGTCGACATCCTGCGCCGCGGCAGCGCCCCCGCGGTCGGCCCGGTCGTCCACGACGGGGCCTGCGACACCCTCGGCTTCCTCGTCCCGCCCGGCACGGCCGCGGCCTGGGACATGCCGGGCAGTGCGTGTACGCGGACCTCGGGGCGCGGGCTCCGCCTCCCCGAGCTGCCGGAGCTGCCCGAACCGACGGGCGACACCCCCCGCCCGGCCGGCTGGCTGCTGCCGCCGGGCGACACCGACCCCGTCACCGACCCGGTCGTCCTGCGCGAGGCGCTGGGCGAGGCGGCACGGCTCATCGAGGCGGCCGACGGCTGCCACTGAGCCCTCGGGGCCGGACAGGCCCTAAGAGGGTCCCTTGCCGGACATGCCCCGATAATGGGCCCGTGGCCAGGAACAAACAGCGCGACCGGGCGGCGTCCGCCGCCTCCGTCGCCGAGACCGTCGACGGCGGGCTCGCCGAACTCATACCCGACCGGGAGCGCCCGCGCGCCTGGACGCTGCTCATCGACGGCGCCCCCCAGTCGCACGTCGACCTCGACGACCCGGCCTTCCTCTCCTTCGAGTACCAGCGGCGCCTCGGCCACATCGCCGACCTCGCCGCCCCGCCGAACCGGCCGCTCCAGGCCGTGCACCTCGGCGGCGGCGCCTTCACGCTCGCCCGGTACGTCGCCGCGACCCGGCCCCGCTCCACCCAGCAGATCGTCGAGCTCGACGGAAAGCTGGTCCAGTTCGTCCGCCGTGAACTACCCCTCGACGCCGGAGCCCGCATCCGCGTCCGTTCCACCGACGCCCGGGCCGGACTCGCCAAGGTGCAGGACGGCTGGGCGGACCTCGTCATCGCCGACGTCTTCAGCGGGGCCCGCACCCCGGCCCATCTGACCAGCACCGAGTTCCTCGGCGAGGTGCGGCGCGTTCTGCGGCCCGGCGGCTTCTACGCGGCGAACCTCGCCGACGGCCCGCCCCTGACCCATCTCCGCGGCCAGATCGCCACGGCCGCCGCGGTCTTCCCCGAGCTGGCGCTGACCGCCGACCCCACGGTGCTGCGCGGCCGCCGCTTCGGGAACGCGGTGCTGCTCGCCTCCGACCGCGAGCTGCCGGTCGCCGAGCTGACCCGCCGGGTCGCCACCGATCCGCACCCGGGCCGGGTGGAGCACGGGCGGGAGCTCGCCGACTTCGCCGGCGGGGCGGCCCCGGTCACCGACGCGAGCGCCAAGCCCTCGCCCGTACCGCCCGCGTCCGTCTTCCGCTGAGCCCGGGGCCAGGGCCTGTCTGACAATTCCCGCCGGGTCCGGCCCGCCCGGCCCGCACGCTCGCCGCACGGCCGAACGCCCCGGCCTGATCCGACGCCAATTGTCAGACAGGCCCTAGGCCTGCCGGTCCTCGATCTCCACGCGGGGCGCGCTGTCGTGCCACAGGCAGAAGACCGACAGCTCGCGGCCGTCCTTGGTGAAGGTGACCCGGATCCAGGTCGGCTGCTTCCACACCTGCATCTGCCAGCCGGACGCGGGCGTCGCCGAGACCAGCTCGGCGGAGGTCTCGCCGAGGTCGAAGGTGACCCGGCCGCCGTCGACCGGATAGCTCTTCACCGAGGACGCGGAATCGGACGCGCCGGTGGTGGCGGGCGCGGTCCTTCCGGTCGCGGGCGCCGCGGGCGTGGTCTCCGGAGCGTCCGAGGGCGGCGAGGCGGGGGACGAGGAGGGGGCGGCGGCGGTCGTGCGCCGCTCGCTCGGCGTGGACTTCGGGGACGGCGGCGAGGACGACGGGGTCACGGGCCGGTGCGTCGAGGAGGTCAGCGGATCGCTGCCGGACGCGGCCGGCGCGTCCTCGGTGGTGCCGACCGGGAGGGGGAGCGCGCGCGGGGGGTCGTACACCGTGCCGGACAGCACCGTGTGCACTCCCCACCAGGACAGGGTGACCGCCGCGCCGGTGGCGAGCGACCAGGCCAGGGCGTGAACGAGTCCTCTTCGCACCGGCCCATAGTGCACCACCCCCTGAGGGGGCGTACGGGAGGGTGGACATTGCTCACCTGTTCCCTCGAATGGCGTACGGTGCGGCCCATGGCAAGTGTGCTCGTGGTCGAGGACGACCAGTTCGTGCGCTCCGCCCTCATCCGCCAGCTCTCCGAGGCCTCCCACACGGTACGGAGCGTCGGTACGGCTCTGGAGGCGTTGCGCGAGGTCGCCCATTTCCGTTTCGACGTGGTCATCCTGGACCTCGGACTGCCCGACCTGGACGGGTCCGAGGCGCTGAAGATGCTGCGCGGGATCACCGACGTACCGGTGATCATCGCGACCGCCCGGGACGACGAGGCCGAGATCGTACGGCTCCTGCACGCCGGCGCGGACGACTATCTCGTGAAGCCCTTCTCGGTGGACCACCTCTCGGCCCGCATGGCGGCCGTCCTGCGCCGGGCGCGGTCCGCCGCCGGCGAGGCGCCCCCGTCCCGGGCCATCCGCGTCGGCGGGCTCACCGTCGATCCGCTGCGCCGTCAGGCGGAGCTGGACGGGGCGCCCTTGGACCTCACCCGGCGCGAGTTCGACCTGCTGGCCTTCCTCGCCGGGCGGCCGGGCGTGGTCGTCCCGCGCAAGGAGCTGCTCGCCGAGGTCTGGCAGCAGTCGTACGGGGACGACCAGACCATCGACGTACATTTGTCATGGCTGCGGCGGAAATTGGGCGAAACGGCCGCCAGGCCCCGCTACTTGCACACCCTGCGCGGCGTGGGCGTGAAGCTGGAGCCGCCCCGGGAGCAGGAACCGGAGCCGCAGCGGTGAGGTGGGCGCTCGTCAAGGTGTCGCTGGCCGTCACCGCCATGGTCGTCGTCGCCTTCGCCGTACCCCTCGGGCTCGTCGTCAAGGAGATGGCCCGCGACCGGGCCTTCTCCAACGCCGAGCGGCGGGCCGCCGGGCTCGCCCCCGTCCTCGCGATCACCACCGACCGCCAGGAGCTGGACAAGGCCGTCGCCACCACCGAGGACGGCGCCGCCGGACGGCTCGCCGTCCACGTGCCCGCCGAGGACTCGGGCGGGACCGCGCTGGAGATCGGCACCCGCAGGGCCGACGCCGAGGAGCTCGCGGCCACCCGCCGGCTCGGCCGGGCCTCCATCGCCGAGGTGCCGGGCGGCTTCGCACTGCTCCAGCCCACGGCGCTCAGCAGCGGCCAGGTCGCCGTCGTCGAACTCTTCGTCCCCGAAGGCGAGGTCACCAACGGCGTCGCCACCGCCTGGCTCGTCCTCGCCGGGGTCGGCCTCGCGCTGATCGTCGGCTCCGTCGCCGTCGCCGACCGGCTCGGCGTCCGCATGGTCCAGCCCGCCCAGCGGCTCGCGGGCGCCGCCCACGACCTCGGCGAGGGCCGGCTCGGCGCCCGCGTGCCCGAGGAGGGCCCGCCGGAGCTCAAGTCCGCGGCCGTCGCCTTCAACTCGATGGCCGACCAGGTCGTCCAGCTCCTCGCCAACGAGCGCGAGCTCGCCGCCGACCTCTCCCACCGGCTCCGCACCCCGCTGACGGTGCTGCGGCTCAACGCGGCCTCGCTCGGCTCCGGCCCCGCCGCCGAGCAGACCCGGGCCGCCGTCGAGCAGCTGGAGCGCGAGGTCGACATCATCATCCGTACGGCCCGGGAGGCGAAGCCGCAGACCCAGGCGACCGGGCCCGGCGCCGGCTGCGACGCCGCCGAGGTCGTCCGCGAGCGGATGGACTTCTGGTCGGCGCTCGCGGAGGACGAGGGCCGGCGGGTACGGGTCGCGGGCGTCGAGCGTCCGGTACGCATCCCGGTGGCCCGGCCCGAACTCGTCGCCGCCCTCGACGCCCTCCTCGGCAACGTCTTCCGGCACACTGCCGAGGGCACCGCCTTCTCCATCGACGTCCACAACGGCGACGACGCCGTCATCGTCCTGGTCTCCGACGCGGGCGCCGGCATCGCCGACCCGGCCGCCGCCCTGGCCCGCGGCAACAGCGGGGGCAGGCCCGGCTCGACGGGCCTCGGCCTGGACATCGTGCGGCGGATGGCGGAGGCCACCGGGGGAGACGTCGCCATCGGGCACTCCGTGCTCGGCGGCACCGAGGTCCGCGTCTGGATCGGGCTCGACGGGCGCCGCCAGGGCGCCACGGCCGGCCGCCGCGGCCACCGCCCGGTCCGCCGCCGCCGGGGCGGCACGGGCACCCGCCGGGCCGCCGACGCCTGAGCGGAACGGGGTGCGCGGGGCCGAACCTTTCGTGGTTCCGATGCCTTCCTTAAGCGGAGCCTAAGAATCCCAACCCCGGCCCGATCGCTGCCATTTGTCCGTTTCCGAGTCGCTAGCGTGCTGCCGCACCCCACCCCCACACCCCGGCACACAGAGGCAGGCACGCGATGGGCACCAGTTCGCACCGGCGCAGGGCGAGCACCAGGACCAAGGCCGTCGGAGCCGTCGTCGCGGCGGCGATCGCCGGCGGCACCGCCTTCGCGCTCAGCGGTACGGCACAGGCCGCCGGCGTCGGCGCCGCCTACACCCGGACCAGCGCCTGGACCGGCGGCTACACCGGCCAGTACGTCGTCACCAACGGGTCGAGCACCACCCAGACCGACTGGACCCTGGAGTTCGACCTCCCGGCCGGGACGACCATCGGCTCCCTCTGGAACGGCGAGTACACCGTCTCCGGCGGCCACGTCACCGTGCGGCCCGCGAGCTGGAACAAGCAGCTGGCGCCCGGCCAGTCCGTCACCGTCGGCTTCGTGACCTCGGCCGCGGGCGCGGCGGGCGATCCGGCCGACTGCCTCATCAACAAGGCCGCCTGCTCCGCCGGAGGCCCCGCCCCCACCCCCAGCGGCCGCCCCACCGAGCAGCCCACCGCGACCGCCTCCCCCTCGGCGACCGCGAAGCCGACCCCGACGTCGACGGCGACTGCGACGGCCACGGTCAAGCCGACCCCGACGGCCACCGCCACCGCCACCGTGAAGCCGACCCCGACGGCCACCGCGACCACCCCGACGCCCACCCCCACCGCGACCGGCGCCCCCTCCACGGCCGCCAAGTACGCCCCGTACGTCGACACCTCGCTCTACCCGGCGTACGACCTGCTCGCGACCGCCGACGCCACCGGCGTGAAGGAGTTCAACCTCGCCTTCATCACCTCCGGCGGCTCCTGCGCCCCCCTCTGGGGCGGGGTCACCGACCTGGCGAACGACAAGGTCGCGGCCCAGATCGGCGCCCTGCGCGCCAAGGGCGGTGACGTCCGCGTCTCCTTCGGCGGCGCAGCCGGCCACGAGCTGGCCCTGAACTGCTCGTCCTCCTCGGCGCTGGCCGCCGCGTACGGCAAGGTCATCGACCAGTACAAGCTCACCAAGGTCGACTTCGACGTCGAGGGCGCGGCCCTGCCGGACACCGCCGCCAACACCCGCCGCTCCCAGGCGATCGCCCAGCTCCAGAAGACCCACCCGGGGCTCGACGTCTCCTTCACGCTGCCGGTCATGCCCGAGGGCCTGACGCAGCCGGGCGTGGCGCTGCTCGCCGACGCGAAGAAGAACGGGGTCCGCGTCGACGCCGTCAACATCATGGCGATGGACTACGGCCCGGCGTACAGCGCGGACATGGGCACCTACGCGATCCAGGCCGCCACCGCGACCCAGGCCCAGGTCAAGGGCGTCCTCGGGCTCTCCGACGCGGCCGCCTGGAAGGCCGTCGCCGTCACCCCGATGATCGGCGTCAACGACGTCACCAGCGAGATCTTCCGGGTCGACGACGCCACGCAGCTCGTCGACTTCGCGAAGTCGAAGGGGCTCGGCTGGCTCTCGATGTGGTCCTCGACCCGTGACAAGCAGTGCGCGGCCGGCGCCGTGAACCACGCCGACGCCACCTGCTCCTCGATCCTCCAGCAGCCCCTGGCCTTCACGAAGGCCTTCGCCGCCTACAAGTAGGCAGGCCCCACAGGCCCCCCACACCGCGCGCCCCGGCCGGAGCCACCCCACCCCCAGGCCGGGGCGCGCACCCCTACCCGGCCGTCGGCCGTACGGCGCAGGCGTCGACGATCGCCGCGGTGTCCCAGTAGAAGGGGCGGACCTCGGCGATCCGGCCGTCCCGTACGGTGATCGTCTGCAGGATCGGGAAGGCCAGCTCGCGGCCGGTGGCGCGGGCGCGGGCCCGTACGCGCGTGAGGACCACGGCGGTCGCGCCCGTGGCGAGGAACTCCTGCTCCGTCATGTCGAAGGACTCCCACACCCGGCTCATCGCGAGGAAGAAGCGCTCCAGGCCCGCGTGTCCGCGCCAGGTCCCGCCGTACGGCAGGGCGGCGGCCTGGTGGAGGACGACGTCGGGCGCGAAGTAGGGGGCGAGCGGGGCGAAGGAGGCCCGGCCGGGGCCTCCGGCCGCCAGATAGGCGGCCTCCGCCGCGTACATACCGGTCAGGACGGCCGCCGAGTCCGCCGTGGCGTCGGTGGCGTCGGTGGCGTCGGTGGCGTCGGTGGCGTCAGTGGTGTCGGCGGTGTCGGCGGTGTCGGCGGTGTCGGTGGTGGAGGTAGTCGTCATGCCGCCAGCGTGATCGCCCGGGGCGGAGCACGCCGGCGGCTGTCGGACGTCGACCCCGCGAGGTCGCGCCCTACGCCCGCGACGCCTTCCCCTCCTCCAGCATGTCGAAGAGCGAGAAGAGCACCATCATCACGCCCGCCTCATCCCTTCACCGCGCCGCGCATCACCCCGCCCACGATGTGCCGGCCGAACAGCGCCAGTACGACGAGCAGCGGCAGCGTCCCCAGCAGCGCCCCCGCCATCACCACCGACTGGTCGGGCACCGTCCCCCGCCCCAGGCCCGTGAGCGCCACCTGCACCGTCGGGTTCCCGGTCTGCGTCAGGGCGAGGACCGGCCAGAAGAAGTCGTTCCAGGCCGCCACGAACGACAGCATCCCGAGCACCGCCATCGCCGGGCGCGCCGCCGGCAGCACCACGTGCCACACCGTCCGCAGCGTCCCCGCCCCGTCCATCCGGGCCGCTTCGAGCACCTCGGACGGCAGCGCCCGCCGCAGGTGCTGGAGCATGAAGAACACCCCGAACGCGGAGACGAGCGACGGCAGGATCACCGCCTGGAGCTCGTCGGTCCAGCGCAGCCGCGCGATCAGCAGATAGAGCGGGACGACCCCCAGCTGAGGCGGGATCAGCATCGTCCCGGCCACCAGCAGGAGCAGCGTGCCCCGGAAGCGGAACCGCAGCTTGGCGAAGGCGAACCCGGCGAGCGTCGAGAAGAGCACCGTTCCCGCAGTGACCACCCCGGCGACCAGCGCGGTGTTCGCCAGGGCCTCGCCCAACCGGGCTTCGGTCCAGGCCAGTTCCAGGTTCCGGGGCAGGTTCCGCCCGAACCGGAACGGCGGCGGAGTGGCCGCGAGCCGCGTACTGGTCCGCGAGGCGGCGACCGCCGTCCACAGCAGCGGGAAGAGGGACACGGCCGTGAAGAGCGCGAGCAGCGCGTACGTGCCCCAGCCGGCCCGCTCCGTCCTCACGAGGCCCGCCCCGTACGGCTCCTGCGCGCCAGGCCGCCGCGCAGGAGCCGTACCGCCCCGAACAGCACGACCAGGACCAGCAGCATGGCCCAGGCGATGGCCGCGGCCCGCCCCAGATGGAGGTTCACCCAGCCCTGCTCGTACAGATAGAGCCCGAGCGTCTGGAACTGGTGATCCGCGCCACCCGAGGCACCCGCCCCGCTCCCGAACAGCAGCGGCTCGCCGAAGAGCTGCGTCGCGCCGATCGTCGAGACCAGCACCGTGAAGGCGATCGCGGGTCTGATCCCCGGCAGCGTCACGTGCAGGAACCGGCGCCACCGTGACGCCCCGTCCAGCGCCGCCGCCTCGTACAGCTCGCGCGGGACCGTCTGCATCGCCGCCAGATAGATCAGCGCGTTGTAGCCGGTCCAGCGCCAGACCACGATCGACGACACCGCGAGCTTCGACGCCCAAGGGCCGTTCTGCCAGTCCACCGGGGGCAGACCGGCCGCTCCCAGGGCCCAGTTGGCCATCCCGTGGTCCCGTCCGTAGAACAGCGCGAAGACCAGGGTCGCGGCGGCGACCGAGGTCGCGTACGGGGCCAGGGCCACGACCCGGAAGATCCCCCGGCCCCGCAGCCGCACGTCGAGCAGGTGCGCCACGCCGAGCGCGAGCAGCAGCTGGGGGACGGTGGAGACGATGCCGATGACGACCGTGTTCGCGAGCGCGTTCCAGAAGAACGCGTCGTCGAGCAGCCGCGCGTAGTTGTGCAGGCCCACCCACTGCGCCTCGGCGGGGGCGGTCAGCTCGACGCGGTGGAGGGAGGTCCAGGCGGTGGCGAGCAGGGGGAAGACGCCGAAGGCGCCGAAGAAGAGGAAGAAGGGGGCGACCAGGGCGTAGGGGGCCCAGCGGGAGCCGGTGGGCGTCCGCCGGGTGGTGGCCGGAGTCCGGCGGGTGGGCGTCCGCCGGGTCGTGGGGCGGGTGCGCGTCCGCCGGGTCGTGGGGCCGGGTCCGTGGTTGGTGGGTGCGGGGGCAGGGGCCTCCGGCGGGGGGTGTCCGGACTGCGTCCTCACCGCGCTTCGCGCGAGTTCCGGCGCTTTTACGTCCGGACACCCCCCGCCTCCGGCCCCTGCCCCCTCGCCGCCGTCGCCGTCTGCGGGCGTGTGGGGGTGGCCAGGCAGGTTCCCTACCCCCTTGTCGCCGTCGCCGCGTTCGGTTGGTTGGGGATGGCCGCCTAGCGTGGGTGCGACCGAGTGGGGGTGGTCGCCGTCGCCGGGTGCGGCTGGGTGGGTGTGGTCGCCTACCGCAGGTGTGGCGTCCTGTGTCGGGTTCTCCCAGTCGGCCATCAGCGGTCCAGCGCGTTGTCGATCGCCTTCATCGCCGCCCTCCAGGCCGACTCCGGCGCGCGGCCCGTCTGGTCGACCTGGAGCATGCCGACGTCCGCCAGGGTCTGGGCGATCAGGGCGTCCTTCGGGCCGACCGGGGCGCGGGGGACGCCGCGGGCCGCCGTGGCGAAGATCGTGCCGACCGGGGCGTCGCCGAAGTACGGGTGCCGGGCCTCCGCGACCGCAGGGAGCGCGTACGCCGCCGAGGCGCTCGGGAAGCTGCCGCGCCGGGCGAAGAGCACCGCCTGCTGGGCCGGCGCCGTCAGCCAGGCCGTGAGCCGGGCCGCCTCGGCGCGGTGCCGGCCGGCGGACGGGACGACGAGGAACGAGCCGCCCCAGCTGCCCGGTCGGGGTGCCGCCGCCACGTCCCACCGGTCACGTCCGGCCGGGCCCGCCTTGTCCTGGATGTAGCCGAGCATCCAGGCGGGGCAGGCGACCGTGGCGAACGCGCCGTTCGCGAAGGCCTGGTCCCAGCCGGGCGTGAACTGCTGGAGCCGGGCGGTCAGCCCCTGCCGGGCGAACGCGGCGGCGAGGTCCCATGCCTCCCGTACGGCAGGGTTGACCGCCACGATCAGGTCGCCCCGCTCGTCGTAGTAGCGGAGCGCCGCGCTGCCCGTGACCGCCGCCATCACCCCGGACGCGGAGTCCGTGAACGCCGTGCCCTCCGGGGCCCGCTCGCGGTAACGGACCCCGGCCGCGAGGTACTTGCGCCAGTCCCCGGCCCACAGCCGCCCCACGGCTCCCCGCTCGGTCGGCAGTCCGGCCCTGGCGAAGAGGTCCTTGCGGTAGCAGACGGCCTGCGGCCCGATGTCGGTGCCGAGCGCGAGCGTGCGCCCGTCGGGGGCGGTGCCCTGCGCCCACTTCCACGGCAGGAAGGCGGACCGGTCCACGCCCGGCGCCGAGCCGAGCCCGTCGAGCCGGCCGCCTTGGGTGGCGAGCACCTCGGCGATGTTGCCGACCTCGACGGCCTGGACGTCGGCGAGGCCGGAGCCGGCGGTGAGGTGGGTGAGGAGCTGCGGGTAGTAGACGTCGTTGCGGGTGAGGGAGGTCTGCCGGACGGCGACGTCCGGGTTCAGCCGCATGTACGTCTCGTACAGCCCGGCCTCCTGGAGGCCGAACGTGCCGAACACGCCGACGGTGAGCGTGATCCGCCGCCCGCTCCCGTCCACCGGCCCCCGCACGGGGACGCCCGCCGCGGGCGCCGGGTCGGGGTCGGTCGCGCAGCCGCCGGAGAGCGCCGCGCCCAGGAGGAGGGCGAGGGCGAGTGCGGCGACGGGCCGGTGCCTCCTCCTGCTCCCCATGGGCCCCGACCGTAGTGCGGCTCCTCCTGGGCGGCGGGGGGCAGCTCGCCGGGCCGCGCGGAATCCACCCGCCCGCACCACTCGCCCGGCCGTACGCGGCGGGCCCGTCGTCGAACGTCTTCGACGACTCCCGGACCTTGACCGTGTTCTGACAGCGACTCAATAGTGGGAGCGCTCCCATTCAATCTTCGACGGGATACCCATGCGCAGAACACGCCACCTCCTCGCGGGGCTCGCCCTGACCGCGGGCCTCCTCACGGCCACCGCGCCCAGCGTCACCGCCGCACCCACCGCGGCCGACCCCGCCGCCACCAACGCGGCCGACCCCGCCGCTACCAGCGCCTCGTACAGCTGGAAGAACGTCCGCATCGACGGCGGCGGCTTCGTCCCCGGCATCGTCTTCAACCGGGCCGAGAAGGACCTCGTCTACGCCCGCACCGACATCGGCGGCGTCTACCGCTGGAACCAGGCCGCCGCCTCCTGGACCCCGCTCCTCGACTCCGTCGACTGGGACCACTGGGGCCACACCGGAGTCGTCGGCCTCGCCTCCGACACCGTCGACCCCGACCGGCTGTACGCGGCGGTCGGCACGTACACGAACGACTGGGACCCCGGCAACGGCGCCGTCCTCCGCTCCGCCGACCGGGGCGCCACCTGGCAGCGCACCGACCTCCCCTTCAAGCTCGGCGGCAACATGCCGGGCCGCGGCATGGGCGAACGCCTCGCCGTCGACCCGCACAAGAACAGCGTGCTCTACCTCGGCGCGCCCAGCGGCAACGGCCTGTGGCGCTCCACCGACTCCGGCGTCACCTGGTCGAAGGTCGGCTCCTTCACCAACCCCGGCAATCACCAGCAGGACCCGACCGACACCAGCGGCTACAACTCCGACGAACAGGGCATCGTCTGGGTCACGTTCGACGAGTCCACCGGCACCCCCGGGACCGCGACCGGCACGATCTACGTCGGCGTGGGCGACAAGGAGAACGCCGTCTACCGCTCCACCGACGCCGGCGCCACCTGGACCCGGCTCCCCGGCCAGCCCACCGGGTACCTCGCCCACAAGGGCGTCCTCGACGCGGAGAACGGCCACCTCTACCTCGCGTACAGCGACACGGCCGGCCCGTACGACGGCGGCAAGGGCCGGGTCTGGCGGTACGCCACCGCCACCGGCGAGTGGAAGGACATCAGCCCCGTCGCCGAGGCCGACACCTTCCACGGCTTCAGCGGCCTCACCGTCGACCGGCAGCGGCCCGGCACGGTCATGGTCTCCGCCTACAGCGCCTGGTGGCCCGACACCCAGATCTTCCGCTCCACCGACTCCGGTTCCACCTGGACCAAGGCCTGGGACTACACGGCCTATCCCACCCGCGCCAACCGCTACACGATGGACGTCTCCACCGTCCCCTGGCTGACCTGGGGCGCCACTCCCGCCGCGCCCGAACAGACCCCGAAGCTCGGCTGGATGACCGAGGCCCTGGAGATCGACCCCTTCGACTCCGACCGCATGATGTACGGCACGGGCGCCACGATCTACGGCACCCAGGAGCTCACCAAGTGGGACACGGGGACGAACTTCACCATCCGGCCCATGGTGAAGGGCCTTGAGGAGACCGCCGTCCTCGACCTCGCCTCGCCGCCCTCCGGCGCCCCGCTGATCAGCGCCCTCGGCGACATCGGAGGCTTCCGCCACACGGACCTCACCGCCGTCCCGTCGATGATGTTCACCTCCCCGAACTTCACCTCCACGACCAGCCTCGACTACGCCGAGACCAACCCGGACGTGGTCGTCAGGTCCGGTCACCTCGACGGCGGGCCGCGCGTCGCCTTCTCCGCCGACAACGGCGCCAACTGGACCGCCGGACAGGAGCCTTCGGGCGTCACCGGCGGCGGCACCGTCGCCGTCTCCGCCGACGGCGGCCGATACGTGTGGAGCCCGGACGGCACCGGCGTCCACACCGGCACCGGAGGCGCCTGGACCGCCTCCACCGGCATCCCCGCCGGAGCGACCGTCGAGTCCGACCGCGTCGACCCCACGACCTTCTACGGCTTCAAGGACGGCACCTTCTACGCCAGTACGGACGGCGGCGCGACCTTCACCGCCCGCGCCACCGGCCTCCCCGCCAAGGGCAACGCCCGCTTCAAGGCCGTCCCCGGCAGGAAGGGCGACATCTGGCTCGCCGGTGGTGCCCCCGACTCCACCTACGGCCTCTGGCACTCCACGGACGGCGGCGCCGCCTTCACCCGTGTCTCCGGCGTCGACCAGGCCGACACCGTCGGCTTCGGCAAGGCCGCACCCGGCGCCGCGTACCCCGCGCTCTACACGAGCGCGAAGATCGGCGGCGTACGGGGCGTCTTCCGCTCCACCGACGCCGGCACGACCTGGGTCCGGATCAACGACGACGCCCATCAGTGGGGCTGGACCGGCGGCGCGATCACCGGCGACCCCCGCGTCTACGGCCGCGTGTACGTCTCCACCAACGGACGCGGCATCATCTACGGCGACACCGCCGAGACCGGCGGCGGTGACGGCGGGGGCGACCCCGGGACGCCCTCCGGCACCTGCAAGGTCGCCTACAAGGTCACCAACCAGTGGCAGGGCGGCTTCCAGGCCGACGTCACCCTGACCAACACCTCCACCACCGCCTGGACCGGCTGGGCGCTCGGCTGGCAGTACCCCGCGGGACAGCGCGTCGGCCAGATGTGGAACGCGACCCCGACCCAGACCGGCACCTCCGTCACCGCCGGGAACGCCGGCTGGAACGGGCCCGTCGCCGCCGGAGCCTCCGCCTCCTTCGGCTTCACCGGCACCTGGACCGGCACCAACCCCGTACCCGCCGCCTTCACCCTCGGAGGTGCGACGTGCTCCGTCGCCTGATCGCCACGGCGGCCCTTCTGACCGCCGCCCTCACCCTCGCTCCTCCCGCCGCCGCAGCGGACGCCCCGCTCCGGGACCTCGCGGAGGCCCGCGGCCGCTACCTCGGCACCGCCGTCACCGCCGGGAAGCTCACCGGCGGGTACGCGGACGTCGCCGCCGCCCAGTTCGGCTCCCTCACCCCCGGCAACGAGATGAAATGGGGCTCCGTCGAAGCCACCAGGGGCACCTACGACTGGACCGGCGCCGACCGCGTCGTCGCCTTCGCCGAGGCCCACGGCCAGCGGGTCCGCGGCCACACCCTCGTCTGGCACAGCCAACTGCCCGCCTGGGTCACCGGCGGCACCTGGACCGCCGACCGGCTGCGCACCCTCATGACCGACCACATCGCCGCCGAGGCCGGCCGCTACAAGGGCCGCATCGACCACTGGGACGTCGTCAACGAGCCCCTGAACGAGGACGGCACCCTCCGGCAGTCCGTTTTCGGCGCGACCCTCGGCGAGTCGTACGTCGCCGACGCCTTCCGCGCCGCCCGGGCCGCCGACCCGGCCGCGAAGCTCTACCTCAACGACTACTCGACCGACGCGATCGGCGCGAAGAGCGACGGCATGTACGCCCTGGTCGAGCGGCTCCTCGCGCAGGGCGTCCCGGTCGACGGCGTCGGCTTCCAGGCCCACCTCGTCCTCGGCCAGGTCCCCGCCTCCCTGGAGGCCAACCTGCGCCGCTTCGCCGAGCTCGGCGTGGACGTGGCGATCACCGAGCTCGACATCCGGATGCCCCTGCCCGCGACCGAAGCGAAGCTCGCCCAGCAGAAGGCCGACTACGCCGCCGTCCAGCGCGCCTGCCTGGCCGTCACCCGCTGCGCCGGCGTCACGGTCTGGGGCTTCACCGACTCCGACTCCTGGATCCCGGACTTCTTCCCCGGCCAGGGCGCGGCGACCCCGTACGACGAGGCCCTGGCCCCGAAGCCCGCCCGCGCCGGGCTCGCCGAGGCGCTCGCCCCGGACACCCCGCCCGCCCCGGGTGTGTGCTCCGTCACGTACGCGGTCACGAGCCAGTGGACGGGCGGCTTCACGGCGCAGGTCACCGTCCGCAACACGGGCACGGCCCCGCTGAACGGCTGGACCGTCCGCTGGACCCAGCCGGCCGGCCAGCGGGTCACCCAGGCGTGGAACGCGACGGCGACGCAGACGGGGGCCGAGGTGACGGCGACGAACCTCTCGTACAACGCGACGGTCCCGCCGGGCGGCTCGACCGCCTTCGGCTTCAACGGCTCCTGGTCGGGCACCAACCCGCCGCCGACGGCCTTCGCCTGTTCCTAGGCGCATGCGAAAACGACCGAGGCCCCGGTTCTTTCGAACCGGGGCCTCGGCCTTCAGGGTGAGTAACGGGACTCGAACCCGCGACATCCTGGACCACAACCAGGTGCTCTACCATCTGAGCTATACCCACCATGACCGGCGATTTTCTTGGGTTTCCCCGACCGGCCGAGAAGAAGTCTACAGGGTCCTGGGGGGTGCTCGCGCCCGCATTGATTCCGGACGCGAGCGACCCCGTTCGGACGGGGTCTGTACGGGGTCTACTCCGCGGGCACGACGTGGCGCGAGGCGATCCGCTTCGCGGTCTCCGAGTCCGGTCCGGGCTGCGGGACGAAGACCGCCTCCCGGTAGTAGCGCAGCTCCGCGATGGAATCGCGGATGTCGGCCAGCGCCCGGTGGTTGCCGTTCTTCTCCGGACTGTTGAAGTACGCCCTCGGGTACCAGCGGCGGGCCAGCTCCTTGACCGAGGAGACATCGACGATCCGGTAGTGCAGGTGGCTCTCCAGGGCAGGCATGTCCCGAGCGAGGAAGCCGCGGTCCGTGGAGACCGAGTTCCCGCACAGCGGCGCCTTGCCGGCTTCCTTGACGTGCTCGCGGATGTACGCGAGGACCTGGGCCTCCGCGTCGGCGAGCGTGGTGCCGCCGGCGAGCTCGTCGAGCAGTCCCGAGGCCGTGTGCATCTGGCGCACGATCTCGGGCATGGTCTCCAGGGCCGCGTCCGGCGGGCGGATCACGATGTCCACCCCGTCGCCGAGCACGTTCAGTTCCGAGTCGGTGACCAGTGCGGCCACCTCGATGAGTGCGTCGTCCGTCAGCGAGAGCCCGGTCATCTCGCAGTCGATCCACACCATGCGATCGTTCATGCGTCCACCTTAGGGGGTGTCGCGCCGATCACGCCGGGCTCGCGGCGCCCGGCGTGACGGGGGAACGGCCGACGAGCCCCCGGGAACGGCCGACGACCCGCTGGGAACGGCCGACGGGCGCCCGGGGGAGGTGTCCCCGGGCGCCCGTCGGTCCTGCGATGCGCCGCTTGTGGCCGCGCGGGTCTCTGTTACGGCGCTACGGCGCGCTGCGCTGGCCCGGCAGGGAGGGGCGGCCGGGGGCGTAGGCGTCCGCGTGCGGCTTCCCCGGCTCCAGCGAGCCCGGGCGCCGGAGGCCGGCGCCCACCTGGGCGGGCACGGCAGAGTCCAGCACGACCGTGCCGCCGTCGCCCTGCGGCCGCCTGGCCCGGTACGCGGCCCGGTAGGCCGCCGGCGAGGAGCCGAGCTGCCGCCGGAAGTGGCCGCGCAGTGCCACCGGCGAGCGGAAGCCGCACCTGCCCGCGACCTCGTCGACCGAGTAGTCGGAGGTCTCGAGCAGCCGCTGTGCCTGGAGCACCCGCTGCGTGATCAGCCACTGGAGGGGGGCGGAGCCCGTCAGCGAGCGGAACCGGCGGTCGAAGGTCCGCCGTGACATGTACGCGCGCGCGGCCAGGGTCTCCACGTCGAACTGCTCGTGGAGGTGCTCCAGTGCCCAGGCGACGACCTCGGCCAGCGGGTCGGCGCCGATCTCCTCTGGTAAAGACCTGTCGAGGTAGCGCTCCTGGCCGCCGCTGCGCCGCGGCGGGACGACCAGCCGGCGCGCAAGCGCGCCCGCGGCCTCGGTGCCGTGGTCGGTCCGCACGATGTGCAGACACAGATCGATTCCGGCCGCGGTGCCGGCGGAGGTGAGGACGTCGCCGTCGTCGACGAAGAGCTCCCGCGGGTCCACGTGGACCGACGGGTAGCGCTTGGCGAGCGTCGGCGCGTACATCCAGTGCGTGGTCGCCGGCCGGCCGTCGAGCAGGCCCGCCGCGGCGAGGACGAAGGCCCCCGTGCAGAGGCCGACGATCCGCGCGCCCTCTTCGTGGGCGCGGCGCAGCGCTTCGAGCGCCTCCGGCGGTGGCGGCGAGGTGATCGACCGCCAGGCCGGCACGACGACGGTCCCGGCGCGGCCGATGGCCTCCAGGCCGTACGGCGCGGTGAGTTCGAGTCCGCCGGTGGTCCGCAGCGGTCCGTCCTCGCCGGCGCAGACGAGCAGCCGGTAGCGGGGCACGCCGGCGTCCTGCCGGTCGATGCCGAAAACGGAGAGCGGGATGGAGCTCTCGAAGATGGGGCCGCCGCTGAACAGCAGCACCGCGACGACTTCGCGACGGCGGCGCCCGGACAGCTTCCGTGCGACCTCCGGTGCGGTGGAGTCCTGGCTCATGACGCTAAGCCCCCCTCGGTGTTCGCGTCTCCCTGGTCGTGTCGCTCCTGCACGTTTCCCCTCGGTTTTGCACGAGACCCCAGTCTTCGGTACCCATGATCGAATCTACTGTGTCCCATGGCGCCGGCGTGACAAGTTCTCCATCCGGTGGATTGTCGACAAGGCCACTTGGCGCGAAGCGATCGATCGCGAAGCGTTCCACCTGGCGGCCCCGAGGGGAAGGGGCGGCGCCGTGAACGCCCGGTGGGCCTAGGGTGCGGGGCCTTGTTCCAGGGCTTCGGGGGCCGTCGGCGCCGGGGTTGGCCAACCGTTCCGCCAAGGACTCGCCGGTGAATGGAAGTTGGCTGAAAACATATGGGTTCGGGTGTGCGAACCTGTCAACTCGAAGGGGGTCGGAGGCGTCCCCGGCTCAGTTCCCGCGCCTGGTTCGTACCGTTTCGGCCCGTAGTCCGCGCTCCGAGCGGCGCAGAAGCAGCCGGCACGCCGCCGTCACCGAGACGAGTCCCAGCGCGGTTCCGGCGGCCCCGCCGAGCGAGGTGCCGTAGACGACGAGCACCACGGGCACGAGCACGCAGCAGAAGACCGCCCATCGGACGACGTCGCCGGCCGGGTCCGCGGTTCCTGCCCCGGGGCCGGTCTCCCGCTCCCGGTCCGCGCCCGCCGGGGCGGTCGCGGAGGGGGCCCGGGACGGACGCGCGGCGGCGGCGGGCGCGCGGCGGCGGCCGCGGGGCGAGCCGAGCGCGGGGGCGGGGGCGGGTCCGGTGGCGCTCTGGCCGGCGTCGGTCGATGGTGCGGGCACGGGCGGTCTCCTTGCGACGGCGGGCTGGACCTGTGGGAACGAGGAGCGGAACGTTCCGGTCACTGTGCGCGACGTCCGTTTGGCCCCCGTACGGACGCCTGTAGGGCACAACCGGCATTGCCAGATCGCGAACCCCTCGGGCATGCTCCCTGGAACGCCGCGCGCGAGCGGGGCGTACGCCGGGGAGTGACACGGCGGGCTCTGGGCAGGAGAGGAGTGTCGCCGTACCCTTGGGGGTATGGGCTTGGGAAGATGATTCCCGGACACAGCTCCGCCGCCACCCGTTGTTCCGTCCCCTTTCCCGTCCCTTCCCACGAGGACTCTCTTCGCCGAGACACCGATGGCCGGTCACGAATTCCCCGAACCCGCGGACCGCAAGCGCGTCGCCGACTCCACGGTCGACCCCCTCGCGGTAGAACAGCCACGTCATTCCTGCGACCCGGCCTTCCGGCACGGGGTGGTCGTCGGTTTCGACGGCTCCATGTCCAGTGAGCGAGCCCTCGCGTACGCCATCGGCATGGCCCGCCGCTCCGGCTCCGGCCTGATCATCGTGCACGTGGCCAACCGGCTGCCCACCACGGTGTGGGCCGGCTGCGAGCCGCCGGTCTTCGTCGACGTGCCGGACCACCGCACCGAGGTCCTCGGTCTCGAGCTGGCCTGCGCCGAGCACCTCTCCGAGGTGCCGTGGATCCTCGTCGAGCGCGGCGGTGACATCTGCCACGAGCTGGAGGAGGTCGGCCGTGAGTACTCGGCCGACGCGATCGTGGTCGGCTCCACGCACGGGATCGTCGGGCGGATCTTCGGCTCGGTCGCCGGCCGCCTCGCGCGCCGCGCCCAGCGGCCCGTGATCGTCATCCCGTAGGGCTCCTTCACGGCGGCTCGCTCCCGCTGCCCGATCCCCGCTCCGATCCTCAACTGGCGTTCACCGGCCATAAATTCAGCCTTCCTCAGGTGAATTGTGCGCTTGTGAAGGGTAGATAAGGGTCACCGGATCACAGCAGCTCACGCAGCACGACTGCACTCCTGAAGGGAGCCCGCCGTGGACAACGAAGTCGCCGCGGGAAACAGCACCTCCACTCTCGGCAACCTCGCACTCGGACTGACTCTGCTCGCCTTCGGGCTGGGCGGGACGGGTCTCATCGACAACGTCGCGGCAGCCGATGCCGCGGGCCTCGCCACCTGGGTCGGCGGGGTGACGCTCTTCCTGGTCGGACTGCTCGCCCTGCGCGGCGGCAGCACCGGCGAGGGCACGGCGTACGCGGCGCTCGGCGCCTTCTGGTTCACCTGGGGGACCGCCGTCGGCGGCGGGGCCTCGGCGGACGCCGTGGGGCTCTTCATGCTCCTGTGGGCGCTCCTCGCGCTCACGCTGACGATGGCCGCCTCGGGCAGCGGTCTGTTCGGGCAGGGCGTGTACGGGCTGCTGTTCGTCGCGCTGCTGCTGATCGGCATCGGTGCGCTGGCCGACAACGGCGGGCTGGCGAAGGCGGGCGGCTGGGTCGCGGCCGTCGCGGGCCTCGTCGCCTGGTACGGCGCCACGGCGGCGGTCGCGGGCTGGCCGATGGCCCTCCGGCGCTCGGCGGGCACGAGCGCCCCGGCCGCGGGGTAACAGGGGAAAAGAAAACGTCCTTGCCGCACCTGGGTGTGCGGCAAGGACGTTCTCGTGTCCGGTCGACGCCGGGGGACAGGCCCGGCGGCGCGGGTCGGGGGGACAGGCCCCGACCGGCTGCTACTCGACCGTGACGGACTTGGCCAGGTTGCGCGGCTTGTCGATGTCGCGGCCCATGGCGAGCGCCGTGTGGTAGGCGAGGAGCTGGAGCGGGATGCCCATGAGGATCGGGTCCAGCTCGTCCTCGTTCTTCGGCACGACGATGGTGTGGTCGGCCTTCGCCTGCGGCTGGTGCGCGACCGCGAGGATGCGGCCGCTGCGGGCCTTGATCTCCTCCAGGGCGGCGCGGTTCTTCTCCAGCAGGTCGTCGTCGGGGACGATCGCGACCGTCGGCAGGGCCGGCTCGATGAGGGCGAGCGGGCCGTGCTTCAGCTCGGAGGCCGGGTAGGCCTCGGCGTGGATGTAGGAGATCTCCTTCAGCTTGAGGGAGGCCTCCAGGGCGACGGGGTAGCCGCGCACACGGCCGATGAACATCATCGACTGGGCGCCCGCGTACTCCGCGGCGATCTTCTTGATCTCGTCCTCGGTCTCGAGGATCTCGCTGATCTGCGCGGGCAGCTTGCGCAGGCCCTCGATGATCCGCTTGCCGTCGGTGACGGAGAGGTCGCGGATGCGGCCCAGGTGCAGGGCGAGCAGTGCGAAGGCGGTGACCGTGTTGGTGAAGCACTTGGTGGAGACGACGCAGACCTCGGGGCCGGCGTGGACGTACACGCCGCCGTCGGCCTCGCGGGCGATAGCGGAGCCGACGACGTTCACGACGCCGAGGACGCGGGCGCCCTTGCGCTTGAGCTCCTGGACGGCGGCCAGCACGTCGTACGTCTCACCGGACTGGGAGACGGCGATGTAGAGGGTGTCGGGGTCCACGACCGGGTTGCGGTAGCGGAACTCCGAGGCCGGCTCGGCGTCGGCGGGGATGCGGGCCAGGGACTCGATGAGCCCGGCGCCGATGAGGCCGGCGTGGTACGAGGTGCCGCAGCCGAGGATCTTGATGCGGCGGATGGTGCGGGCCTCGCGGGCGTCGAGGTTCAGGCCGCCGAGGTGCACGGTGGAGAAGCGGTCGTCGATCCGGCCGCGCAGGACGCGGTCGACCGCGTCGGGCTGCTCGGAGATCTCCTTGTGCATGTACGTGTCGTGACCGCCCATGTCGTAGGAGGCGGCCTCCCACTCCACGGTCTCGGGGGTGGCCGTGGTGGTGGTGCCCGAGGTCGTGTACGTACGGAAGTCGTCGGCCTTCAGGGTGGCCATCTCGCCGTCGTCGAGGGTGACGACCTGGCGGGTGTGGGCGATCAGGGCGGCGACGTCGGAGGCGACGAGCATCTCCTTCTCGCCGATGCCGAGGATGACCGGGGAGCCGTTGCGGGCGACCACGATGCGGTCGTTGAAGTCGGCGTGCATCACGGCGATGCCGTAGGTGCCCTCGATGACCTTGAGCGCCTCGCGGACCTTCTCCTCCAGGGTGGAGGCCTGGGAGCGGGCGATGAGGTGGGTGATGACCTCGGTGTCGGTCTCGGAGGCGAAGACGACGCCGTCCGCCTCGAGCTTCGCGCGCAGCTCCTGGGCGTTGTCGACGATGCCGTTGTGGACGACCGCGACCTTGTTCTCGGGGTCCAGGTGCGGGTGCGAGTTCACGTCGCTGGGGGCGCCGTGGGTGGCCCAGCGGGTGTGGGCGATGCCGGTGGTGCCGGAGAAGCGCTTGGGGACGCGGGCTTCGAGGTCACGGACCCGGCCCTTGGCCTTGACCATCTTCAGGCCGGAGGCCTTCGGGCTGGTGATGACCATGCCGGCGGAGTCGTATCCGCGGTACTCCAGACGCGCCAGGCCCTCAAGGAGCAGGGGGGCGACGTCGCGCTTTCCGATGTAACCGACAATTCCGCACATAAAGGTGAAACCCCTCCAGGTTGGTGATGGTGCTCGTGCTCGCCGTGTCCGTCCGGGACTCAGCCGTAGACGATGCGGCGCAGCTGGCGGAGCGAGAGCTCCGGCGGCGCCACGGCCCGGTGCGGCAGCTCCGCCGCGATCCGTTCGAAGATCTCGGCGTTCACGGCCCCGCCGGACTGCAGTTCGCGGTGGCGGCGGCGGACGAACTCCTCGGTCGTCTCGTCGAAGTACGCCAGCACGTCGAGCACCACCCGGGCGGCCTCACCGCGCTGGAGCGCGGTGCTGCGGACCAGATGGTCGACGAGGTCGTCATGCGACGGGCGGCGTTCCAGCACCCGTGAATACTGAGGGGTACCCCGGGCCCTTCGCAAGAATCCTGCCCGAAATCGGGCAGGCGCGTCGTGTTCGGGGTCGAAAACGAGGACATTGGTCCAGACCTTGACCCGGAGTGCGGGCGACGGTACGCATGGTTGCCGACTGGATATACAGAACTGAAGACCAACAGAAGGTCGGACGTGTCGACCACCCGAAGGGGACCATGCCCGTGAGTCAGCGCCGAAGGATCCCTCGCCTCATCGGATCACTCCTCCTGGTCGCCACCGCCGGGGTGGGCTGCGGCGAGGCCACCGCCGACAGCGGCAGCGCCGACGGCAAGGCGGCCGCCGCCGAGCCCGAGGTCCGCCCGCTCGGCCGCATCGTGCCCGTACCCGCATCCGTCACCCCCGAGGGCGAGCCGTACACCCTCACCCGCGCCACCCGCATCGGCATCGACGAGAGCTCCCGCGAGTCCCGGGCCGTCGGCCGCTACCTCGCCGGGCTGCTCCGCCCCGCCACCGGCTTCCCGCTGCACATCGTCGACGAGGACGCGGCCCGCGGCGGCATCCGCCTCCGGCTCGACCCCGACGACACCGGACTCGGCGACGAGGGCTACCGCCTCCGCTCCGGACCCGACGGCGTCACCCTCACCGCCCGCGCGCCCGCCGGCCTCTTCCGCGGCGTCCAGACCCTCCGCCAGCAGCTGCCCTCCGCCGTCGAGCGCCGCTCCGTCCAGGAGGGCCCCTGGAAGATCGCGGGCGGCACGATCACCGACACCCCGCGGTACGCCTACCGGGGCGCCATGCTCGACGTCGCCCGCCACTTCTTCACCGTCGACGAGGTGAAGCGGTTCATCGACCAGCTCGCCCTCTACAAGATCAACACCCTGCATCTGCACCTCTCCGACGACCAGGGCTGGCGCATCGCCGTCGACTCCTGGCCCCGCCTCACCACCCACGGCGGCTCCACCGAGGTCGGCGGCGGCCCCGGCGGCTTCTACACGAAGGAGGAGTACAAGGAGATCGTGCGGTACGCCGCCTCCCGCTACCAGGAGGTCATCCCCGAGATCGACGTGCCGGGCCACACCTTCGCGGCCCTCTCCTCGTACGCCGAGCTCAACTGCGACGGCGTCGCCCCGCCCCTCTACACCGGCGTCAAGGTCGGCCTCAGCTCGCTCTGCGTGCCCAAGGACGTCACGTACGACTTCGTCGACGACGTGATCCGCGAGATCGCCGCGCTCACCCCCGGCCGCTACGTCCACATCGGCGGCGACGAGGCCCACTCCACCAGCCACGACGACTACGTGACCTTCATGGACAAGGTGCAGCCGCTCGTCGCCAAGTACGGCAAGACGGTCGCCGGCTGGCACCAGCTCACCGGCACGAAGCCCGCCGAGGGCGCCCTCGTCCAGTACTGGGGCCACGACCGCACCCCCGCCGCCGAGAAGGAGCGCGTCGCCGCCGCCGCACGGAACGGCGCCGGCCTCGTCCTCTCGCCCGCCGACCGCTCCTACCTCGACATGAAGTACACGAAGGACACCAAGCTCGGCCTCGCCTGGGCCGGCACGGTCGAGGTCCAGCGCTCGTACGACTGGAACCCGGCGACCTACCTCCCGGGCGCACCCGAGGAAGCCGTCCTCGGCATCGAGGCCCCGCTCTGGACGGAGACCCTCGCCACGACGGCCGACCTCGACGTCATGACCTTCCCCCGCCTCCCGGGCCTCGCGGAACTGGGCTGGTCCCCGGCGGACACCCACGACTGGGACACGTACAAGCTCCGCCTCGCGGAACAGTCCTTCCGTTTCGACGCGCTCGGCATCGACTACTACCGCTCGCCGCAGGTCCCCTGGCCGGGGGAGTAGCCGGCACGCCCGCGTCGCGCGGCGGGCGGTCGGGAACGGATGTGAGCCCCGCCGGAGGACCGTACTCCGGCGGGGCTCACATCGGTTCGGGGGTGGTCAGGCGAAGCGGGCTATCGGGTTGACCAGGTCGCCGATCAGCTGGAGGGCCGCCGACGGGTCGGACAGGTCGACCATCTGCTTGTTGTTGCGGAGCTGGAGGCGGTTGAGGGCGGAGAGCGCGAAGGTCTCGGCGAACATGTCGTACTGGGCGAACCTGTCGGCCAGTTCCGGCTTCGACACCTGGTAGGCGCGCGTGCACTCCGCGACCGTGCGCCAGAAGTCGTCCTCGTTCAGGACGCCCTCCGCCGCGAGCGTCGCCGCCAGGAAGCGGAAGAAGCAGTCGAAGACGTCCGTGAAGACCGAGAGGAGCTTCATGTCCTCCGGGACCTCGGCGCGGACGCGCTCCACCGCCGGCGGGAGGACCGCCGTCGGGTCCATGACGCAGATCTCCTCGGCGATGTCCTTGAAGATCGCGCGGGAGACCGCGCCCCGCTCGTCGAGGACGAGGATCACGTTCTCGCCGTGCGGCATGAAGGCCAGGTCGTAGGCGTAGAAGCTGTGGAGGATCGGGAGGAGGTAGGCGTCCAGGTACTGGCGGAGCCAGACCGTCGGTTCGACGCCCGATTCCTTGATCAGCGCGCCCGCGAACGACGCGCCCGCGTGGTCCACGTGCAGGAGGGAGGCCATGGTGGCCAGGCGTTCGCCCTCGGCGAGGGTCGGGACCGGGGACTCGCGCCACAGCGCGGCCAGCATCTTGCGGTAGGGGGAGTAGCGGTCGGTCGCGGCCTCGTACTCCATGTGCCGGTAGCCGACCGCCGCCCGCTCGCGGATGATCGAGAAGTTCGCCGCCCGGAAGGTGGAGTCCGCGGCGATCAGACCCGCCAGCCAGTCGTTGATCGCCGGGGTCGCCTCCATGTACGCGGCCGAAAGACCCCGCATGAAGCCCATGTTGAGCACCGAGAGGGCCGTCTTCACGTAGTGCTTCGCCGGGTCCGACGTGTTGAAGAACGTACGGATCGACTGCTGCGCCAGGTACGTGTCGTCGCCCTCGCCCAGGTAGACGAGGCGCTGCTGCGCCACCTCCGCCGCGAAGGTGACGGAGAGCTTGTTCCACCACTGCCAGGGGTGGACCGGGACGAGGAGGTAGTCGGCGAGGGCGAGGCCGCGTGATGCCAGCGTCGAGGCGAAGGCGTCCACCGTCTCGTCGCCCAGTTCCTCGCGGACGAACGTCTCGTAGTCGATGCCCGCGCCCGCCGTGAACGTCGTGCGGTCGCGGCGCGCGGCCAGCCAGATCAGGTGGATGTCGCTCGCGGCCTCGGGGGCGTACGCGCGGAACTCGTCGACGCCGAAGCCGAGCCGGCCGTTGTTGGCGACGAAGCAGGGGTGGCCCTCGGTCATCCCGGTCTCGATCGCCTGGAAGCCGGCCCGGGCCAGCTCGGCGGAGGTGATCCGGGGCTTCGTCGACTTGTAGGCCGTGCCGGCGAGGGTGGAGGAGATCTCCTCCAGGTAGACCGGGAGGATCTCGTCGCTCAGGCCGAGGGAGCCGCGCAGCTCGGTGATGAACTGGAGGGTGTCCAGCGGGAGCTGCTCGTCGCCGCGGTGGCGGCTGATCGAGTCGGGGTAGACCTGCCAGTGGTCGAGCGCGAACCGGTCGGCGGTGAAGCGGTACTCGGTCGCGCCGTCGTCGCTGAGGACCTTGTAGCGGCTCTCGCCCAGCTCCTGCGGGTTCAGCAGCCGCTCGTGGGCGAACTCGGCGAGGCCCTTGCGGATCAGGGCGCGGTTGGCGTCGGCCCAGCGGTCGGGGGTGAGGTGGGCGACGGGGTCGACCCGGTTGTCGTTCGTGCTCATGCCGTCACCGTCACTGCCGACTCGAACTGCTCGCGCGTGCAGAAGCTCAGCAGCGCCTTCTTCTCGGGCTTCTGGATCTCGCGCTCCGGCACGAAGCCGACGGCCTCGTTGAGCGCGTGGACGGCCTTGTTGGCCACGTCGGGCTCGACGACCACGCGGGCGGTCGCCGGGTCGGCGAACAGCTCCGCCATGACGGCGGTGATCACCTTGCGGGTGAAGCCGTGCACGGGGGTGTCGGTCGGGGCCACGAGGAAGTGCATGCCGACGTCGCCGGGGAGCGGGTCGTAGAGGCCGACCAGTTCCAGGTGGGCCGGGTCGTAGCGCTCCATGAGGATCGCGGGGACCTCGTCGACCAGGCCGATGAAGGCCTGGTGGTGCGGGTCGGCGGCGAAGGCCGCGTACTCGCGCTCGACGTCTTCCAGGGTCGCGTCCTGCATCATCCAGAAGGCGGCCTTGGGGTGGGTGACCCAGGCGTGGATCAGCTCCGCGTCCTTGAGGGGATCGAGCGGGCGGAAGCGGACGGTCATATCGCGAACTCCTGGAAAGCGATGGTCTTCTCTACGGGGTAGTACTCGGAGCCCAGCATCTCCCCGATGATGTACGCGTTGCGATACGCCCCCATGCCCAGGTCGGGCGAGGTGATCGAGTGGGTGTGGACCGAGGCGTTCTGGAGGAAGATTCCCCGGCCCGTCGTGTCGATCGCGTAGTTGCGGGCCACGTCGAAGCGGCCCTGGGCGTCCCAGCGGATGCGGTCGTGGACCGGGGCGAGGAAGGCGGGAGGCGTGTACTTGTAGCCCGTGGCGAGGATCAGGCCCTCCGTCTCCACGGTGAAGTCCTTCTCCTGCTCCTCCTGGCGGAAGCCGAGCGTGTACGTGCCGGTGGTGTCGTCGTACGCGGCGGCGTGCAGCGCGGAGTTGGTGAGCAGCCGGGTGGGGACGGGGCCGTCCAGGTTCTTCTGGTAGAGCAGGTCGAAGATGGCGTCGATGAGCTCGCCGTCGATGCCCTTGAAGAGGCCCTTCTGCTGGGTCTCCAGGCGGTAGCGGGTCTGCTCGGGGAGCGCGTGGAAGTAGTCCACGTACTCCGGGGAGGTCATCTCCAGGGTGAGCTTGGTGTATTCGAGGGGGAAAAAGCGGGGGGAGCGGGTCACCCAGTTCAGCTTGTACCCGTGGACGTCGATCTCGCTCAGGAGGTCGTAGTAGATCTCCGCCGCGCTCTGGCCGCTGCCGACCAGGGTGATGGACTTCTTCTTCTGCAGCTCCTCCTTGTTCGGGAGGTAGCGCGAGTTGTGGACCAGGTCGCCGCCGAGGTCCTGGCAGGTCTCGGGGACGTACGGCGGGGTGCCGGTGCCGAGGACGATCCGGCGGGCGCGGAAGGTCTCGCCGGACTCGGTGGTGACGGCGTAGACCTCGTCGGTCTCGTCGAAGGTGACGGTGGCGACGGTCGTCGACCAGCGGACGGAGGTCAGCTTTCCGGCGGCCCAGCGGCAGTAGTCGTTGTACTCGGTCCGCAGCGGGTAGAAGTTCTCGCGGATGTAGAACGAGTACAGCCGGCCCTTCTCCTTCAGGTAGTTGAGGAAGGAGTACGGGGACGTCGGGTCGGCCATGGTGACCAGGTCCGACATGAACGGCGTCTGGAGGTGGGCGCCTTCGAGGAACATCCCGGAGTGCCACTCGAAGTCCGGCTTGGACTCCAGGAAGAGACCGTTCAGGTGGTCGATGGGCTCGGCCAGGCAGGCGAGTCCGAGGTTGAACGGGCCGAGCCCGATGCCGATGAAGTCGTACGTCTCGGTCGTCTCAGGCGTGGACAAGGGTCTCTCCCAGGTACTGCTCGGCGTGGCCGGCGATCAGGTCGAGGACGGCGGCGATGTCGGCCACGGTCGTCTCGGGGTTGAGCAGGGTGAACTTCAGGTACTGGCGGCCGTCGACCTTGGTGCCGGCGACGACGGCCTCACCGGAGGCGAAGAGGGCCTTGCGGGCGTAGAGGTTGGCCCGGTCGATCTCGGCGGGCGAGGTGACGGCCTCGGGGACGTAGCGGTAGACGAGGGTGGAGAGCTGCGGCGCGACCACGACGTCGTAGCGCGGGTCGGCGGCGAGCAGCTCGAAGCCCTCCCGGGCCAGGTCGCAGACCTCGTCGAAGAGCTCGCCGACGCCGTCGGCGCCCATCACGCGCAGCGTCATCCAGAGCTTGAGCGCGTCGAACCGGCGGGTCGTCTGCAGCGACTTGTCCACCTGGTTCGGTATTTGCTCGGAGATCGTGCGCCGCGGGTTGAGGTAGTCCGCGTGGTACGTCGCGTGGCGCAGGGTGGCGCCGTCGCGGACCAGGAGCGCGGAGGAACTCACCGGCTGGAAGAAGGACTTGTGGTAGTCGACCGTGACCGAGTCGGCCCGCTCGATGCCGTCCAGGAGGTGGCGGCGGGTGAGGGAGGCGAGCAGCCCGCAGCCGTAGGCCGCGTCGACGTGCATCCAGGCGCCGTACTCCTCGGCGAGGGCGGCGACCTCGGGCAGCGGGTCGATGGAGCCGAAGTCGGTGGTGCCGGCGGTGGCGACGATCGCCATCGGGACGAGGCCCTCGGCGCGGCAGGCCTCCAGCTCGGCGGCGAGGACGACGGACTGCATGCGCTTGTTCCGGTCGACCGGGATGGAGATGACGGCGTCGGCGCCGAGGCCGAGGAGGGTGGCCGACTTCTGGACGCTGAAGTGGCTGCACTCGGAGGAGAAGATGCGGAGCTTGGAGAGGTCCGCCGTCTTGGCCTCCTCGCGGGCCAGGAGCATGGCCTGGAGGTTGGACTGCGTGCCGCCGCTGGTGAACACGCCGTCGGCGGCGGGGCCGAGGCCGATCCGGCCGGTCGTCCAGTCGATCAGCTTCCGCTCGATGAGGGTGCCGCCCGCGCTCTGGTCCCAGGTGTCGAGCGAGGAGTTGACGGCCGAGAGGACGGCCTCGCCGAGGACGGCGGGGATGACGACCGGGCAGTTGAGGTGGCCCAGGTAGCGGGGGTGGTGGAAGTAGACGGCGTCGCGGAGGTAGACGCTCTCCAGCTCGTCGAGGGCGGCGGAGGAGTCACCGAGCGGCCGGTCGAGGTCCACGGCGTCGATGACGGGGGCCAGTTCGGCAGGGGTGACACCGGTGAACGGGCGGCGCGTCGCGGCGAGTTTGTCCGCCACCCGCTCGACTCCTTCGGTGACGGAGCGCCGGTAGCTCTCCGCCGTGGCGTCGTTGAGCAGGTGGGAGCGCATGTGGGGGCCCTTTCGGGAGGAACGCTGAGGGATGCCGTGCAGAAGTAAGGTTAGCCTAACCTAATTTTCCCACGCAATGGACCCCCAACCCGGCGGGGTTGGGGGCCATGGGGAAGAGAGGGGGTGCGCGTCTCCCTGTGCGAGAGAGGGGGCTACACGTCTTCCTGTGACGAGAGAGGGGGCTACACGTCTTCCTGTGACGAGAGAGGCGGTTACGCGTCTTCCTGCGTCTCGTCCGGCACCTCGCGCAGGGCGTCCTCGGACAGCCCCTTGCGCCAGTAGCCGACGAACGTCACCCGGCGGCGGTCGAGTTCGCGCTCGCGCACGAAGTGGCGGCGCAGCGCCTTCACCGCGCCGGACTCGCCCGCGATCCAGACGTACGGAGCCTCGCCGGGCAGCTCGGCCCCGCGCACCGCGTCCACGGCGGACGGCGCCCCCTCCTCCCGTACGAGCCAGGTGACCGTGGCGTCCGCCTCGGTCGCGAGGTCCATGCGGTCGCCGGAGTACGGCACTTCGAGGAACACCTGTGCGCGGGTCTCCGCCGGCAGCCACTCCAGGATCGCCGAGGCGGCCGGCAGGGCCGTCTCGTCCGCCCAGATCAGGACGGAGTCGGCGTCCTCGGGGAGCTGGAAGCGGACGCCCGTGTTCGCGGCGACCGCCGGGCCGAGGACGACCACGCGGTCGCCCGGCGCGGCGCGCCCGGCCCAGCGGCAGGCCGGTCCGCCGTCCTCGTGGATCGCGAAGTCGATGTCCATCTCGTTCGGATCCGTGCGCTGCTCGCGGACCGTGTACGAGCGCATCACGGCCCGCACGTCGTCGGGCATCGCCCGCCACGCGCCGAGGATCGCGTACATGTCGGGGTCGTCCAGCGGCGGCAGGACGGGCGCGTCCTGGCCGGGGTGCGGCAGGAAGAGGGAGAGCGACTGGTCGCGGCCCCCGGCGGCGAACCTCTTCAGGTCCTCACCGGTGAAGGTGACGCGGACCAGCGACGGGCCGAGCCGCCGCGTCCGGTCGACCTGGAGGGAGAAGAACTGGAACGGGGCGGTCTCGGCGGTCGTCATGGGTCAGGACACCTTCTTCGCGTTCTCCAGGGCCTTCGCCAGGTCCTCCAGGAGCGGGGCGCACTTGGCGTAGGAGTAGACGGGCTCCGTCACGCGCGGGATGACCTGGCCGGCCTTGACGGCGGGCAGTGCGGCCCAGGTCGGCTTGGCCTTCAGCTGCTCGGGCTGGAGGGTGCCGGTGCGGTTGTCGAGCATGATGACGTCGGCCTTGTACTTGTCGACGTTCTCCCAGCTGAGACCCTCGAACCAGCCGCCCTGGTCCAGCTTGGTCGGGACGACCAGGTTGATGCCCAGCTCCTTGAAGAACAGCGTGTCGGTCGGGCGGACCGGGGTGGAGACGTAGAAGAGGTCGGGGGAGCCGGAGCCGATGAGGACCTTGATGTCCTTCTTGCCCTTGGCGGCCTTGCGGACGCGCTCGGCGGCGGCCTCGAAGCGGGCCTTGTCGGCCTTGATCTGCGCGGTCTGCACATCGGCGCCGAGCGAGGCGGCCAGGTCGGCGTGGCGCTGGAGGACGGCCGGCATCGACAGGTCCGAGGCCCACAGGGCGACGCTCGGGGCGATCTTGAGGATCTTGTCCTTCTGCTCCGCCGGGACGTACCAGAGGTCGTTCTTCTCCCACATGTCCGTGATCAGGACCTCGGGGTTGAGCTTGAGGTACTCCTCGATCTTGAACTCGCCCCAGACGTTGCCGATGACCGCGACCTTGTCGATGTCGAGGTCGCCCGCCTGGACGTCCGGCTTCCGCGCCTTGGTCTTCGGGTCCTCGACGTAGGTCGGGCCGAAGACGCCGACGACCTCGACGCCGAAGTCGTGCAGGGCGGCGGCCGTGCCGGTGAAGGCGACGATCCGCTTCGGGGTGGCCTTCGCCTTCACGGTCAGGCCGCGGTCGTCCTTGAACGCCCAGGGGCCGGACTTCGCCGAGGCGGAGGGGGCCGTCGAGCCGCCGTCCTTCTTCGTGTCGCTGCCGCAGGCGGCGAGCGCGGCGCCCAGTCCGAGAGCGCCGCCGGCGGCCAGCAGGCCGCGGCGGGTGAGACGGGTGGCGCTGGCGGTGCTGGGCATGGCGAAGTCGCTTTCGGTACGTGCCGGTGGAGGCCGGGGTCGACATGGGTCGGCCGGGTCGGCCGGGGTAAGTCGAAGGTAGGTTAGCCTAACCAAATGTCGATCAGTAGGGGTGGGGGCGCGAGGCGTGGATCACACGACGGAGCCCGCCGCCCCCGGTGGGGGCGACGGGCTCTGACGACGGGTCGGGGGATCAGGCCGGGAGGCCCAACTCCCGCGCGATCAGCATCCGCTGCACCTCGCTCGTGCCCTCGCCGATCTCCAGGATCTTCGAGTCGCGCCACATGCGGGCCACCGGGTACTCGTTCATGAAGCCGTAGCCGCCGTGGATCTGGGTCGCCTCGCGGGCGTTGTCCACGGCCACCGTGGAGGAGTACAGCTTCGCGATCGCCGCCTCCTTCTTGAAGGACTCGCCGAGGACGAGCCGCGAGGCCGCGTCCCGCCAGCCGATCCGGGACATGTGAGCCTTCGTCTCCATGTCGGCGATCTTGAACTGGATCGCCTGGTTGTCGGCGATCGGCCGGCCGAAGGCGTGGCGCTCGTGCGCGTACTTCACGGACTCGTCCACACAGCCCTGCGCGAGCCCGGTCGCCAGCGCCGCGATCGCGACCCGGCCCTCGTCCAGGATCCGCAGGAACTGCGCGTAGCCGCGGCCCTCTTCGCCCAGGAGGTTCTCCACGGGGACGCGGACGTCGGAGAAGGAGAGCTCGCGGGTGTCCGAGGCGTTCCAGCCGACCTTGGAGTACGGGGCGGCGACCGTGAAGCCCGGCGTGCCGGACGGGACGATGATCGAGGAGATCAGCGGGCGGCCGTCGGGCTTGCGGCCGGTGACCGCCGTGACCGTCACCAGACCCGTGATGTCCGTACCGGAGTTGGTGATGAAGCACTTCGAGCCGTTGATGACCCACTCGTCGCCGTCGCGGACGGCCGTGGTGCGGGTGCCGCCGGCGTCGCTGCCCGCGCCCGGCTCCGTCAGACCGAAGGCGCCGAGCATCTCGCCGCTGGTCAGCTTCGGGAGCCACTCACGCTTCTGCTCCTCGGTGCCGAAGCGGAAGACCGGCATGGCGCCGAGGGAGACGCCCGCCTCCAGGGTGATGGCGACGGAGGAGTCGACGCGGGCGAGCTCCTCCAGGGCGATGCCGAGGGCGAGGTAGTCACCGCCCATGCCGCCATACTCCTCGGGGAACGGCAGCCCGAACAGGCCCATGCGGCCCATCTCGGCGACGATCTCGTACGGGAACTCGTGCCGCTCGTAGTAGTCGCCGATCTTCGGGGCGACGACGTCGTGCGCGAAGGCCTCGACGGTGCGGCGGAGTTCCTGGTGCTCTTCGGAGAGCCGGTGGTCGAGGGACATGGCGGTGGTCACTCCTTGTGGGAGAGGGCGCGGACGGTACGGGAAGGGCTGGGCCGGCCCAGCTGTTCGGCCATCCACCCGCTCGTGGCGGTGAGGGCGGCCAGATCGACCCCGGTCTCGATGCCGAGGCCGTCGAGCATCCACACGAGATCCTCGGTGGCGAGATTGCCGGTCGCGCTCTTCGCATACGGGCAGCCGCCGAGGCCGCCGGCGGAGGCGTCGACCGTGGTCACCCCGTGCCGCAGCGCGGCCAGGGTGTTGGACAGGGCCTGCCCGTAGGTGTCGTGGAAGTGCACGGCGATACGGGAGGTGGGGACCCCGGCCTCGTTGAGCGCGGTGAGCAGCGCCTGGACGTGGCCCGGGGTGGCGACGCCGATGGTGTCGCCGAGGCTCAGCTCGTCGCAGCCCATCTCGGCGAGGGCCTTCGTGACCCGGGCGACCTGCTCGACGGGGACGGCGCCCTCCCAGGGGTCGCCGAAGCACATCGACAGATAGCCGCGGACCTTCAGCCCCGCCTCTATGGCGCGGGTGACCGTCGGCGCGAAGAGCGCGAGCGCCTCGTCGACGGTCCGGTTGAGGTTGGCCTTCGCGAAGGACTCGGTGGCGGAGGCGAAGACCGCGATCTCCCGCGCCCCGAGCGCGAGGGCCCGGTCGAGTCCGCGCTCGTTCGGCACGAGGACCGGGAGGCGGACGGGCAGGTCCCGGACGAGCGGGAACAGCTCCTCGGCGTCCGCCAGCTGGGGCACCCACTTCGGATGGACGAAGCTGGTCGCCTCGACCGTGTCCAGGCCGGCGGCGGCGAGCCGCCGGATGAACTCGGCCTTCACGGCGGTCGGGACGGCCGTCTTCTCGTTCTGCAGCCCGTCGCGGGCGCCGACCTCGTGGATCCGGACCCGGGCGGGCAGCGCCGGGTCGGCGACGGTCATGGGCAGGCCGGTGATCACGCCTCCTCCTCGGGGGCCTCGCGGGGCGTCACCACGGCCAGGATCTGGTCCATGGCGACGGTGGAGCCGGGCGTGACGTCGAGCTCCGTGACGGTGCCGGCGTGCGGGGCGGAGATGACGTGCTCCATCTTCATCGCCTCGACGACGAGCAGGCTCTGCCCGGCCTCGACCTCGTCCCCGACGGCCACCTTGACGACGGTGACGGTGCCGGGCATCGGCGCGGCGAGCGTGTCCGCCCCGCCGTGCTTGGCCCCGCTGAGCGCCGCCTCGACGGGGTCGTGGTCGAGCACGTGCCAGGAATCGCCGTCCCGGCCCAGCCAGTTGCCGGCGCGGTGGAAGTGATGGGTGATCCCGTCCACGGTGACCGTCACCGAGGCGTCCGTGACCCGGGCGCCGCCCGGCGCCTCCACCGTCACCGGCTCGAGTCCCGGTACGCGTACGGGGAAGGGCAGCGGAGCCGGGCGGCCGCCGAGCCGCCAGCCGCTCGGGACCGAGAACGGGTCCGTCCAGCCCTCCCGGGGCGCCGGGGCCAGCTCCGCGAGCCGGACGGCCGCCGCAGCCGCGTACACCTCCGCCGGGACGTCCTTCGGGACCAGGCTCTCCGCGTCCCGCTCCACCAGGCCCGTGTCCAGGTCGCCCGCGACGACGTCCTCGTGCGCCAACAGGCGGCGCAGGAAGCCCGCGTTCGTGGGGACGCCGAGGGTGACCGTGTCCGCGAGGGCCGCGCGCAGACGGCGCAGGGCCGTGGGGCGGTCCGGGGCGTGGACGATGACCTTCGACAGCATCGGGTCGTAGAGCGACGAGACCTCCGTGCCCTGCGACAGACCCGAGTCCGTACGGACGCCTCCCCCAAGCTCTCCGAGCAGGGGGGACCCCCACCCCTGCGGCTCGTTCAGCGCGAGGACCGTGCCGCCCGACGGGAGGAAGCCCCGCGAGGGGTCCTCCGCGCAGATGCGGGCCTCGATCGCCCAGCCGTCGAGACGCACGTCCTCCTGGGCGAAGGGGAGCGGTTCGCCGGAGGCGACCCGCAGCTGCCACTCCACCAGGTCGATGCCGGTGATCAGCTCCGTCACCGGGTGCTCGACCTGGAGGCGGGTGTTCATCTCCATGAAGTAGTACGCCGACGGGTCGACGCCCGGGACGATGAACTCGACCGTGCCCGCGCCCACATAGCCGCAGGAACGCGCCGCCTCGACCGCCGCCGCGCCCATCGACGCCCGGATCTCCGGGGTGAGGAGCACCGAGGGCGCCTCCTCGATGATCTTCTGGTGGCGGCGCTGGAGCGAGCACTCGCGCTCGCCCAGGTGGATCACGTTCCCGTGGGTGTCCGCCAGGACCTGGATCTCGATGTGCCGCGGCCGGTCGATCCACCGCTCCACGAGCAGCGTGTCGTCACCGAAGGAGGCACGCGCCTCGCGGCGGGCCGCCGCGATCTCCTCCTCCAGGACCGCCAGGTCCCGGACGAGCCGCATGCCCTTGCCGCCGCCGCCCGCGGACGGCTTCAGGAGGACGGGCGCGCCCAGCTCGCGGGCCGCCTCGACCAGTTCGGGGTCGGCCGCGCCGGGGACGACGGGCACGCCCGCCGCCTTCACGGTCTCCTTCGCCCGGATCTTGTCGCCCATCAGCGAGATCGCCTCGGCGGTCGGGCCGATGAAGACCAGACCCGCGTCCGCGCACGCCTTCGCGAAGCCGGCGTTCTCCGCGAGGAAGCCGTAGCCGGGGTGCACGGCCTGGGCGCCGGTCCGGCGGGCCGCGTCGAGGAGCGCCGGGACGGACAGGTACGACTCGGCGGCCGGCGGCGGACCGATCCGTACCGCCGTGTCCGCCTCCCGTACGTGCCGGGCGTCGGCGTCCGCGTCGCTGTACACGGCCACCGAACGCACGCCCATCTCCCGCAGCGTGCGGATGACGCGGACGGCGATCTCTCCTCGGTTGGCCACGAGCACCGTGTCGAACATGCTGTGCATCTCTTGAGGGCCCTTCACATCCGGAAGACGCCGAACTGGGGGTCACCCAGCGGCGCGTTGGCACAGGCGGTCAGGGCGAGGCCGAGGACCTGCCGGGTCTCCAGCGGGTCGATGACCCCGTCGTCCCACAGCCGGGCGCTCGCGTAGTAGGCGCTGCCCTGCGTCTCGTACTGCTCGCGGATCGGGGCCTTGAAGGCCTCCTCGTCCTCCGCGCTCCACTCGTCGCCGAGCTGGTCCCGCTTGACCGTCGCGAGGACGGACGCGGCCTGCTCGCCGCCCATGACGGAGATCTTGGCGTTGGGCCACATCCACAGGAAGCGCGGCGAGTACGCCCGGCCGCACATCGAGTAGTTGCCCGCGCCGTACGAACCGCCGACGACGACCGTCAGCTTCGGGACCCGGGTGGTGGCCACGGCCGTGACCATCTTCGCGCCGTGCTTGGCGATGCCGCCGTGCTCGTACGCCTTGCCGACCATGAAGCCGGTGATGTTCTGCAGGAAGACGAGCGGGATCCCGCGCTGGTCGCACAGTTCGATGAAGTGCGCGCCCTTCTGGGCCGACTCGGCGAACAGGATGCCGTTGTTGGCGACGATCCCGACCGGGTGGCCGTGGATGCGGGCGAAGCCGGTGATCAGCGTCTGCCCGTACTCGGACTTGAACTCCTGGAAGCGGGAGCCGTCCACGACCCGGGCGATCACCTCGCGCACGTCGTACGGGGTGCGGGAGTCCACCGGCACCGCGCCGTACAGCCCGGCGGGGTCGACCTTCGGCTCCTCGGCCTGCTCGACCGACCAGGGGAGCGGGCCGCGCTCCGGGAGCGTCGCGACGATGTTCCGGACGATCCGCAGCGCGTGCGCGTCGTCCTCCGCCAGGTGGTCGGTGACGCCGGAGATCCGCGAGTGGACCTCGCCGCCGCCCAGCTCCTCCGCCGTGACGACCTCGCCGGTCGCCGCCTTCACCAGCGGCGGACCGCCCAGGAAGATCGTGCCCTGGTTCCGTACGATCACGGCCTCGTCGCTCATCGCCGGGACGTACGCGCCGCCCGCCGTGCACGAACCGAGGACCGCCGCGATCTGCGGGATGCCCGCGCCCGACATCCGGGCCTGGTTGTAGAAGATCCGGCCGAAGTGGTCCCGGTCGGGGAAGACCTCGTCCTGCATCGGCAGGAAGGCACCGCCGGAGTCGACCAGGTAGAGGCAGGGGAGACGATTCTCCAGCGCCACCTCCTGGGCGCGCAGGTGCTTCTTCACCGTCATCGGGTAGTAGGTGCCGCCCTTGACCGTGGCGTCGTTGGCGACGATCACGCACTCGCGGCCCGAGACCCGGCCGATGCCGGCGATGACCCCGGCGGCGGGCGCCTGGTCGCCGTACATCCCGTTCGCCGCGAGCGGGGCCAGCTCCAGGAACGGCGAGCCCGGGTCGAGGAGCGTGTCCACCCGGTCCCGCGGCAGCAGCTTCCCGCGCGCCGTGTGCCGGGCGCGGGACTTCTCACCGCCCCCCAGCGCGGCGGCGGCGAGCTTGGCGCGCAGGGTCGCGGCCAGCTCGTGGTGCGCCGCCTCGTTGGCCTGCCAGGCCGCGGACGCGGGATCCGCCGCGCTCGTCAGCACAGGTGCCTGCTGCATCCCTCGAGCTCCCTTGCTCGGTTAATGAGCGTTAACGTACGGCGCCCAGGTTAACGACCGCTAACCGGGTTGTCTAGAATCGATCGCATGACCACGACCGCCAGGACCACCACGCCGACGCGACGCGAGCAGATCCTCAAAGAGGCCGCCCGCCTGTTCGCCGAGCGCGGTTTCCACGGGGTGGGCGTGGACGAGATAGGAGCGGCCGTCGGCATCAGCGGCCCCGGGCTCTACCGCCACTTCCCCGGCAAGGACGCGATGCTCGCCGAGCTCCTCGTCGGCATCAGCGAGCGGCTCCTCACCGGCGGGCGCATCCGGGTCGGCCAGACCACCGGCGACGCCGAGGCCGTCCTCGCCTCCCTCGTCGACGGGCACATCGACTTCGCCCTCGACGACCGGCCGCTGATCACGCTGCACGACCGGGAACTCGACCGGCTCAAGGACGAGGACCGCAAGCGGGTGCGGCAGCTGCAGAGGCAGTACGTGGAGCTGTGGGTGCCGGTGGTGCGGGAGCTGTATCCGGACGCCGGCGAGGCCGAGGCGCGGACCGCCGTCCACGCCGTCTTCGGGCTCCTGAACTCGACCCCGCACCTGGCCGCGCTCGGCCGCGAACCGATGGAGGAGCTGCTGCGGCGGCTGGCGCACGGGGCGTTCGGAGCGCTGAAGGCGGAGTAGGGAGCCGCCCTCCCTGCTCCGTGTCCATCGTCCCGTCCCGCGGGACGATGGCCCACGACCGCACGGGCGCCCGGCAGAATGAACCCCATGCCGATACTCAGCCGCCCCGCCCTTGTCGAGCACCTCGTCCGCACACGGATCGCCGGAGACGTCGCCACGCCGCGCGACAACAACCTCTCCCACTACAGAAAGCTCGCCAACGGCGACCGGCACTACTGGCTCGGTCTGGAGCTCGGTGACCGCTGGACCGACGAGCAGGACGTGCTCGCCGTGATGGCCGAGCGGTGCGGCGTCGTCGACGACCCGGCCCACCGGGTCGGCCAGGACACCATCGACCCCGAGCTGACCGTCGACGGCCTCGACCGGATGGCCGCCCGCCTCCGCAAGGCCGCCGCCGGCAAGGAGCGGGTCCTCTTCGCGACCGGCCACCCGGGCGCGCTCATCGACGTCCACAGCCGGGTCGCCGCCGCGCTGCGCGCCCAGGGCTGCGACATCGTCCGCATCCCCGGCGGGCTGATCGCCGACGAGGGGTACGTCGTGCAGTTCGCCGACGTCGCCGTCTTCGAGCGCGGTGCCACCCTCTGGCACACCCACTCGCCGGAGCCGATGAACGCGATCCTCGACGCCCTCGGCGAGGAGGGCCGCCCCGACCTGGTCGTCGCGGACCACGGCTGGGCCGGGCGCGCGGGCCAGCGGGGCATCGACTCCGTGGGTTACGCGGACTGCAACGACCCCGCTCTCTTCATCGGCGAGGCCGAGGGCACGATGCAGGTCACGATCCCGCTCGACGACCACGTCATCGACCCCCGCTACTACGAGCCGATGACGGCGTACACGCTGGACGCCGCGGGCCTTCTCTGAGCACGCCTCAGGGCCGGGCCCGGCGCTGGTCCAGGCCCGGCGTCGGGTCCAGGTACACCCGGCGGATCGCCGGGAAGCGCTCGCGGAGCTGGTCCTCGGCGTCCTCGCAGGCCCATTCGACCTGCTCCGCCGAGGCCACGTCCCGGAAGTCGATCTTCGCGGCGATCATGGCCTCGGAGGGCCCCTGGATGAGGGTCGTCAGCTCGACGACGTCCACGATGTGCGGGACGGTGAGCAGCTCCTCGCGGACCGCGTCCCGCATGTGCCGGGGCAGCGGGCGGCCGATGAGGAGTTCGGCGTTGGAGCGGCCGAGGACCCAGGCCACGTACACGAGCAGGAAGCCGATGAGGATCGAGGCGACGCCGTCCCAGACGCCGGAGCCGGTGATCTGGCCGCCGAGCAGGCCGCCGGCGGCCAGCATCAGTCCGGCGAGGGCGGCGGAGTCCTCCATGACGACCGCCTTGACGGTGGTGTCGGCGGTGTACCGGAGATAGTGGTTGAGCGGGGTCTCCATCCGCTCCGCCTCGGCCTTGACCTGCTTGATCCCGGTCCGCAGGGAGAAGCCCTCCAGGAGGAAGGCGACGCCGAGGACGATGTACGAGACGAGGGGGTCGCCGAGCTCCTCACCGTGGACGAGGGTGTGGATGCCGTCGTAGATCGAGAAGACCGCGCCGCCGACGAAGGTGGCGACGGCCGCCAGCAGCGCCCATACGTACCGCTCGCCCGCGTACCCGAGGGGATGGTCCTCGTCGGCGGGCTTCTCGCTCCGCTTGAGCGCGGTGAGGAGCATGGCCTCGGTGACGGTGTCGGCGACCGAGTGGGCCGCCTCCGACAGCATCGCGCTGGATCCGCTGATGACTCCCGCGACGGCCTTGGCGACGGCGATCCCGAGGTTCGCCGCCGCCGCCACGATCACCGTGAAGGTGCTTTCGCCGTTCCCCGGGCTCTCGCCCTTTCCCGGGCTTTCGCCGATATCCGCCATGACCGGACGGTATGTCCGATCATCAGCGCGGAACGCGAACGACACCCTCCTGGATGACGGAGATCGCCAGCTTCCCGTCCTGCGTCCAGATCCGGGCCTGGCCGAGTCCGCGCCCGCCGGAGGCGGAGGGCGACTCCTGGTCGTAGAGGAGCCATTCGTCGGCCCGGAAGGGCCGGTGGAACCACATGGCGTGGTCGAGGGAGGCCCCGACCACGTCCCCGACGGCCCAGCCGCCCCGCCCGTGCGCGAGCAGGACGGAGTCGAGCAGCGTCATGTCGGAGACGTACGTCGCCAGGCAGACGTGCAGCAGGTGGTCGTCGGCCAGCTTGCCGTTCGTACGGAACCACACCTGCGAGCGCGGTTCGCGCGGCTCCCCGACCGAACCCCACGGAGGGGTGTCGGCGTACCGCAGGTCCACCGCGGCGCGCGCCTCGACCAGCCGGTCCGCGACCTCCGCCGGCAGGTGCCGGGGGAGCATCTCGGCGGCCGTCGGCAGCGACTCCGGGTCCGGCGCGGCCGGCATGTCCACCTGGTGGTCGAGCCCCTCCTCGTACGCCTGGAAGGAGGCGGAGAGGTGGAATATCGGCTGCCCGTGCTGGACGGCGACGACCCGGCGGGTGGTGAAGGAGCGGCCGTCGCGGATGCGGTCGACCGTGTAGACGATCGGCGCGCCCGGGTCACCGGGGCGCAGGAAGTACGCGTGGAGCGAGTGCGCGAGTCGGTCCTCGGGCACGGTCCGGCCCGCCGCCACCAGCGCCTGGGCGGCCACCTGGCCGCCGAAGACGCGGGGGACGAGCGCGGAGCGGGACTCCCCGCGGAAGATGTCCCGCTCGATCCGCTCCAGGTCGAGCAGATCGAGCAGGGCATCCAGTGCGTCGTGCGGGTCGGGCACTTACAGGCCCATCGACTTCGCGATGATCGACTTCATGATCTCGCTCGTGCCGCCGTAGATGCGGTTGACGCGGTTGTCGGCGTACAGGCGGGCGATCGGGTACTCGTTCATGTAGCCGTAGCCGCCGTGCAGCTGGAGGCAGCGGTCGATGACGCGGTGCGCGACCTCGGTGGTGAAGAGCTTGGCGCTCGCGGCCTCGGCCGGGGAGAGCTCGCCCGCGTCGAGGGCCTCCAGGGCGCGGTCGGCGACGGCCTCGGCCGCGTCCACCTCGGCCTGGCAGGCGGCCAGCTCGAACTTGGTGTTCTGGAAGGAGGCGACCGGCTTGCCGAAGACCGTGCGGTCCGTGACGTACTGCTGGGCGAAGCGGACGGCGGCCTTGGCCTGGGCGTAGGCGCCGAAGGCGATGCCCCAGCGCTCGGAGGCCAGGTTGTGGCCGAGGTAGTAGAAGCCCTTGCCCTCCTCGCCCATCAGGTCCTCGACGGGGACCTTGACGTCGACGAAGGCCAGCTCGGCCGTGTCGGAGGTGCGCAGGCCCAGCTTGTCCAGCTTGCGGCCGATGGAGTAGCCCTCGGACTTGGTGTCCACGGCGAAGAGGGAGATGCCGAAGCGGCGGTCGTCGGCCGACGGGGCGGACGTCCGGGCGCAGACGATCACGCGGTCGGCGTGGACGCCACCGGTGATGAAGGTCTTCGAGCCGTTGAGGACGTAGTGCGTGCCGTCCTCGGAGAGCTTGGCGGTGGTCTTCATGCCCGCGACGTCGGAGCCGGTGCCCGGCTCGGTCATCGCCAGCGCCCACATCTCCTCGCCGGTGACGAACTTCGGCAGGTAGCGCTTCTTCTGCTCGTCGGTGGCGAGCATCTTGATGTAGGGGAGGGCGAGCAGCACGTGCACGCCGGAGCCGCCGAAGTTCACGCCCGCGCGCGAGGTCTCCTCGTACAGGACGGCCTCGAACTTGTGGGTGTCCAGGCCGGCGCCGCCGAACTCCTCGGGCACGTTGATGCCGAAGATGCCCAGCTCACCGAGCTTGTAGTAGAAGTCGCGGGGCGCCTGGCCCGCCGCGAACCACTCGTCGTAGACGGGAGCGACCTCGGCCTCGATGAAGGCGCGGATGGTCTCCCGGAACGCCTCGTGGTCCTCGTTGAATACGGTACGGCGCACGGTACGACTCCTCCGGTGTGCGGGCGGGCCCAGTTGTCTAAGCGCTTGCTCAGGGTTCTCTGTCGAAGTTACCCATCGGTCACCCGCTCTGTCCAGAGTCCGCGCCTGTGATCCAGCGCCTACCGACGGGGTCGTACTCGTGGACGGGCCTCCCCTCGATCCCACTGGTGCGGAACGGCTTCCCCCCGCCGTCCCCGATCCGGACCGTGCCCGTACGGCCCTCGGAGCTCCACACCAGCTCCAGGTACCAGCGGCAGTCGCAGCCCGCGGTCCGGGCGGTGACGAGCAGCTCCTCGGGGTCGGCGGAGGTGACCGCGTACGGAAAGGAGACGGCGGGGATCGTCCGGCCCTCGGCGCCGGAGGCGTCGTACCCGTCGACCGGCCGCGCGAGCGGACGGGGCCGGTCGAGGTCGACGGCGAAGTGGCGCGGGGTGACGGCGCCGCCGCAGCCGTTGTCCATCCGGTAGGCGGTCCAGGGGAGCGGCTGGGCACGGCCCACGACCCGTACGTGCAGGGCCTGGAGGACGACGGCGGACGAGGGCGACCGGCCCTGGAGCGAGATCCGCACGCGCGTCTCGCCGCCGTGCACGGCCGCCTTCGCGCCCGCCCAGGTGGCGGCGTCGCCCGGCGGCGGAGGCGGGCCGAAGCCCCGCGGGCCGCGGTCGACGAGATAGACGTGCCCGCAGCCGTCCTGCCAGACCTGGGAATCGGCGGTCCAGGTGAAGGGGGGCGGGGCGGACTCGGCGGGGGTGGACGGGGGTGTCGTGGGCGTGGGAGGGGCCGTGGCCTCCGGGCCGGTGGGGAGGCCGGGGCGCACGAGGACGAGGACGAGCGCGAGGGCGACCACGGCGGCCCCGGCCCCGGCGACGAGCGCGCCCCGCCACGAGCGGGACCGGGACCGGGCGGCGCGCGGGGCGGGGGCGGTGGTGAGGGTGTCGAGGGCGGCGAGTTCCGGTGCGCGTTCGCTTTCCTGCTCCTCCGGTTGCGGTTCCGGTGCGCGTTCGCATTCCTGCACCTCCGGCTCCGGTTCCGGTGCGTGCTCGCTTTCCTGCACCTCCGGCTCCGACTGCGGATCCGGCTCCGGCTCCGGCTCCGGCTCCCGCTCCTGCGGGATCGGGCGGCGGGAGCGGTCCGCGCGGGTCCACAGTTCTTCCAGGTTCCGGTGTTCGTCCTCGTCGGCGCCGCAGAGGCGGGCCATCCGGTCGATCACGGTGAACCGTTCCGGCACCGTCGCGCCGGAGCAGTACCGGTGCAGCGTGGACGCGCTCACGTTGAGCCGGCGGCCCAGCGCTTCGTAGCTGCGGCCGCCGCGTGCCTTGAGCGCGCGCAGCCGCGCCGAGAACTCCTCGACAGCGGCGTCCTTCGGCATTCCATCCCCCTCGACCCTGCGTCCCACGCTTCATGTCCTTGCACGTCAGTGGGGGTGGAATGGTTCCGGGACGGGTGGAGGGCGCGTCACCGTTGCAGGCGGCGGGCGCCGACCCGAAGCTGGTCGAGCACTGACCGAACGACCCGACGGGGGATCCACCACCATGAACAAGTTCCGCACCGCGCTCGCCACCGCCGCCGCCCTGGGCCTCGCGGCCTTCGCCACGGCCCCGGCGCAGGCCGCCGCCCAGCCCGCCTTCCTCGCGGCCTCCCAGATGCCGCCGTCGTCGACGCCGTGGACCGCCACCCAGGTCTTCACCGGCGTCCCGGAGAACGGCGGCGTCCTCTGCGCCCCGTACAAGATCCCGGCGCAGAACACCCGCTACCGCGAGTTCAGCACCGAGCTCGACACCAACGGCGTCCAGGTCACCACCGTCGCCCGCACCGAGGCCGACGCCGTGAAGCTGGTCGACACCCTCCGCAAGGCCCTCGCCGGCTGCGGACCGCTGCTGGAGCGGCAGAACCCGGGCCTGCACGCCGTCAGCGCCTCCCACGGCAAGCTCGCCGTCGAGGAGGGTGCCTGGGTCTACAGCCTGGACACCGCCGACCCGCAGATCGGCAACACCGACATCCACCTCTTCTCCGTCGGCCGCGACGGCCGCACCGTCACCCTCGTCCGCTGGGGTCAGATGGGCGACTTCAAGGACGCCCCGCTGACCGCCTTCCGCACGACGACGAAGACCGCCGTCAACAAGCTCTACTGATCCGGCCCCGGGATCACCCGGACGCGGACCCGAGCGCGAACCACAGCTCCATGCGGACGTCCGGGTCGTCCAGATCCCGGTCGAGGAGCGCCGCGCAGCGGGCGATCCGCTGCCGGACGGTGTTGCGGTGCAGGCCCGTCGCCACCGCCGTCCGGTCCCAGCTGCCGTGCAGCGAGAGCCAGACGCGCAGGGTCTCGGTGAGCGGTTCGGTGAGCGGGGCGAGGAGGGTGCGGGCGTACGCGGCGGCCTCCGCCGGGTCCACGAGCCCCGCGAACCCGGCGGGCCGGTGCCGGGCCAGCGGGGTGCGGGCCGCCTCCGCGCGCCGCAGGGCCCGCGCGGCCTCGGTGTCGGCCGCGGCGAGGTCCCGGGCGCCGGCCGGGGCGGCGACCCCGAGCGTCCACCCGGGCTGGGGGACCGGGTCGGCGGCCGAGGCGGGGAGGAGGAGCCGTACGGTTCCGGCCCGGGGCGCCGCTTCGGCCGTCCCGGGCGCGACTCCGGCGCCGGAGTCCGTCGCGCCCGGGCCCGCGTGCCCGCCCGCCCCCGTGTCCACCAGGGGTGTCCCGAGCGCCGCCGCGAGGGCCGCCGCCGCGAACGGGGTGCCATCGCCGCCGCGGGCGTGGACCACCGTCCAGGGGCCCGCGCCCAGCACGCCCGCGACCTCCTCCGGGGCCGCGCCCAGGAGGAGCCGTACGAGGGCACCGTCCCGCACCGTCGCGTCCGCGCCCCGGTGCGGGGCCGTGAGCAGGGAGAGCAGGACGACCGCGACGCCCGCGATCGTGTGGTCGCCGGGGTCGCGCCGCTCCGCCGCCACCCCGAGCGTCAGTCCGTCCCCGCCGCCCAGCGCGTACGCGGCGAGCCGCAGCCCGCCGCCGTCCCCGCTTGCCGAGGCCGGGCCGCCCGGGCGCGGGCCGAGGACGCCCACCAGCTCGCGCAGCGCCCGCGCCGCCTCCGCGGGGACCGAGCGGCCCGCCGCCGCCGACTCCGTGCCGTCCGCCCCGAACAGCACCGCCCGCCCGCCGAGCCGGGACGCCAGCGCGCCGAGCACCGCCGGGACCGGGGCGGGCCGGGCCGCGGCCGTCGCCAGGGACTGCTGCGCCTCCGTCACCCGGCGCAGCTCGTGCAGCCGGGCCTCCGCCATCAGCCGCCACAGCGCCCGCGCCACCGCCGTGAACGGGGTCTTCGGCGGCACCTCGACCAGGGGGAGACCGTGCCGGGCGCAGGCCTCGACGAGCGCCGCCGGGACCGTGTCGTAGACGGGCGTCACCCCGAAACCGAGCGCCGCCGCCCCCGCCTCCACCACCCGCGCGACGTAGTGCGCCGGGTCGGTGAGCAGCACGCCCGCCGTCATGAGCAGCTCGCCGCCGAGGAGGTACGGATACGGGTCGGCCATCTCCGAGGTGTGCACCCAGTGGAGCGGGACGTCCTCGGCCCCGGTGAGCAGCCGCAGCCCGAGGTCCCGGCGGGCGAGCAGCGCGGCCAGCGGGACCGGTGGCGCCGGGGGAGTGGAGGCCGGTTCCCAGGGGGTCGTGGAGGTCATGGGCGGCATGGGCCTTTCGTACATCCCCCGCCCGGACAGTGGAGGAAACGTACACTTCTTCGTCGCTTTCCGGCCACCTACTGTCGTGACATCCCAGGGCCGCGGGTACGGGCGGATGTCCCCGCGATCAGCACCTGGGTCAATCCCCCGCACGACACGCCACCGAGGTTCGCGAAGGAGGGCCGCATGGCCGTCGACTACACAGTGATCGCCCTGTATCTGGCCGGCATGCTGGCGATGGGCTGGTGGGGCATGCGCCGCGCCAAGTCCAAGAGCGAGTTCCTGGTCGCGGGCCGCCGCCTCGGGCCCTGGATGTACTCCGGGACCATGGCCGCCATCGTCCTCGGCGGCGCCTCCACCATCGGCGGTGTCGGCCTCGGGTACAAGTACGGCCTCTCGGGCGCCTGGATGGTCTTCGCCATCGGCCTCGGCCTGCTCGCCCTCTCCGTCTTCTTCTCCGCCCGGATCGCGCGGCTGAAGGTCTACACCGTCTCCGAGATGCTCGACCTGCGCTACGGCGGCCGGGCCGGCGTCATCTCGGGCGTCGTCATGTGGGCGTACACGCTGATGCTCGCGGTCACCTCGACCATCGCGTACGCCACGATCTTCGACGTCCTCTTCGACCTGCCCCGGACCGTCGCGATCGTCCTCGGCGGGACCATCGTCGTCGCCTACTCGACGCTCGGCGGCATGTGGTCGATCACCATCACCGACATGGTCCAGTTCGTCGTGAAGACCATCGGCGTGCTGCTCCTGCTCCTGCCGATCGCCGTCGTCAAGGCCGGCGGCTTCGCCGAGATGAAGGCCGCGCTGCCCACCTCGTACTTCGAGCCCCTCGGCATCGGCGGCGAGACGATCTTCACGTACGTGCTGATCTACACCTTCGGCATGCTCATCGGCCAGGACATCTGGCAGCGGGTCTTCACCGCCCGCACCGACAAGGTCGCCAAGTGGGGCGGCACCGTCGCCGGCACCTACTGTCTGGCGTACGCGCTGGCCGGAGCCGTCATCGGCACCGCGGCCAAGGTGCTCTACCCGAACCTGCCCAGCGCCGACGACGCCTTCGCGACCATCGTCAAGGACGAGCTGCCGATGGGCGTCCGCGGCCTCGTCCTCGCCGCCGCGCTCGCCGCCGTCATGTCCACCTCCTCCGGCGCGCTCATCGCCTGCGCCACCGTCGCCAACAACGACATCTGGTCGCGGCTGCGCGGCACCGCGTCGGTGGCCGAGGACGACCACGACGAGGTGAAGGGCAACCGCCTCTTCATCCTGATCATGGGCGCCGCGGTCATCGTCATCGCCATCGCCCTCAACGACGTCGTGCAGGCCCTCACCGTCGCCTACAACCTGCTGGTCGGCGGCCTCCTCGTGCCGATCCTCGGCGGACTGCTCTGGCGCCGCGGCACCGTCCAGGGCGCGCTCGCCGCGGTCACCGTCGGCGGTCTGGCCGTCATTGGCCTGATGTGGACTTACGGAATCTTGGCAAATGAGCCTGTTTACTATGGTTTGTTGGCCTCACTCGCCGCGTATGTGATCGTTTCCCTGGCCACCCGCCCGACGGACGCCGCCGTGCTCGCGCACTGGCGAGCCCGGCTCGCGGGCCAGGACACCACCGGAGCACCGGAGCCGGAGGCCGAGGCCATCCCTGCGGCCACGACCGGCTGAACCACCCGCACCTCCGGACGAGACCCGTCCGGACGACACCCCGCCACCCAGGAGGACCCGACCATGAGCAGCAGCGACCAGAACACCCCGCGCGGCCCGATCGACTCGTCCCGCACCCCGCGGTACGCCGGTCCCGCGACGTTCGCCCGCCTGCCGCGACTCGACGAGGTCGGCACCACCGACATCGCCGTGGTCGGCGTCCCCTTCGACAGCGGCGTCTCCTACCGCCCCGGCGCCCGCTTCGGCGGCAACGCCATCCGCGAGGCCTCCCGCCTCCTGCGCCCCTACAACCCCGCGCAGGACGCCTCCCCCTTCGCCCTCGCCCAGGTCGCGGACGCCGGTGACATCGCCGCCAACCCGTTCAACATCAACGAGGCCGTCGAGACCATCGAGGCCGCCGCCGACGACCTCCTCGGCACCGGCGCCCGCATGATGACCCTCGGCGGCGACCACACCATCGCGCTGCCGCTGCTGCGCTCCGTCGCCAAGAAGCACGGCCCCGTCGCCCTGCTCCACTTCGACGCGCACCTCGACACCTGGGACACGTACTTCGGCGCCGAGTACACCCACGGCACCCCGTTCCGCCGGGCCGTCGAGGAGGGCATCCTCGACACCGAGGCGCTGTCCCACGTCGGCACCCGCGGCCCGCTCTACGGCAAGCAGGACCTCACCGACGACGAGAAGATGGGCTTCGGCATCGTCACCTCGGCCGACATCTACCGCCGCGGCGCCGACGAGGTCGCCGACCAGCTCCGCCAGCGCATCGGCAACCGCCCGCTGTACATCTCCATCGACATCGACTGCCTCGACCCGGCCCACGCGCCCGGCACCGGCACCCCCGAGGCCGGCGGCATGACCTCCCGCGAGCTCCTGGAGATCCTGCGCGGCCTCTCCTCCTGCAACCTGGTCTCCGCCGACGTCGTCGAGGTCGCCCCGGCCTACGACCACGCCGAGATCACCGCCGTCGCCGCCTCGCACACGGCGTACGAACTGACGACGATCATGTCCCGCCAGATCGCCGAGAGCCGCGCCGCGAAGTAAGGCGCTCCCGCCGGGTGTGGCACGCTCGCCGCGAGCAACGTGCCGCACCCGGCCACCGGGCCGCACCGTACCGACCACGCCACGCCACGAGGGACCCGTCCATGACTCACGACCACGACCTGGTCCTGCGCCCGACCGCCGCCCAGACGGAGGCCGCGCTCAACCCGCCCGCAGGGCGCAACGGCGGCGACCTCGTCGTCGAGACCCTCACCGGCCTCGGCGCGACCACCGTCTTCGGCCTCCCCGGCCAGCACGCCCTCGGCATGTTCGACGCCCTGCGCCGCTCCGCCCTCCGGTACGTCGGCCTCCGCGTCGAGAACAACGCGGGCTTCGCCGCCGACGCCTACGGCCGGATCACCGGCGAGGCGGCCCCGCTGCTGCTCTCCACCGGCCCCGGTGCGCTCATGTCGCTCGCCGCGCTCCAGGAGGCGGCCGCCGCCTCCGCGCCGGTCCTCGCGATCGGCAGCCAGATCCCGGTCGCCGGGCTCGGCGGCGGGCGGCACGGCTACCTGCACGAGCTGCGCGACCAGCAGGCCTCCTTCCGGGACGTCGTGAAGTCGGTCCACACGGTCCGTACGCAGTCCCAGATCCCCTCCGCCATCGCCGCGGCCTGGGAGTCGGCGCTCACCGCCCCGCACGGACCGGTCTGGGTCGAGATCCCGCAGGACGTGCTCCTCGCGGAGACCACCCTGCCGGTCGTGACCGCGATGGACGCGACGCCCGAGGACATCGCCCCTCGCCCCGAACTGACGGCGGTCGCGGCGCACCTCCTGGCGAACGCCGAACGCCCGGCGATCATCGCGGGCGGCGGAGTCGTCCGCTCCGACGCCTCGGGCAAGCTCCTCGCGCTCGCGGAGCGGCTCGACATCCCCGTCGTGACGACCTTCGGCGGCAAGGGCGCCTTCCCCTGGGAGCACCCCCTGTCGCTCCAGTCCTGGCTGGAGGACCGGCACACCACCGACTTCCTGGAGGACGCCGACGTCCTCCTCGTCATCGGCTCGGGCCTCGGCGAGCTGTCCTCGAACTACCACACGTTCGCCCCGCGCGGCCGGGTGATCCAGATCGAGGCGGACGCCGGGAAGCTGGAGTCCAACCACCCGGCGCTCGGCATCCACGCGGACGCCCGGCTCGCGCTCCAGGCGCTCCTGGAGACGGTGCCGGAGCGCACGGACCCGACGGCCCCCGAGCGGGTCTCGGCCGTCCTGACGAAGGTCCGGGACCGGATCGCGGCCCAGGACCTCGGCCTGGAGCAGCGGATCGTCGCGGCGGTACGGGAGGCGCTCCCGGACCGGGCCCCGAGCTTCTGGGACATGACGATCCTGGCGTACTGGGCGTGGTCGGCCTTCGACGCCCGGCACCCGAACACGATGCACTCCGCCCAGGGCGCCGGCGGCCTCGGCTACGGCTTCCCCGCCGCCCTCGGCGCGGCCGCCGCGGACCCGTCGCAGCCGGTCCTCGCCGTCTCCGGCGACGGCGGCGCGATGTACTCGATCGCGGAGCTGGCCACGGCGAAGCAGTACGGCCTCGACGTGACCTGGCTGATCGTCGACGACGGCGGCTACGGCATCCTGCGCGAGTACATGACGGGCGCGTTCGGCGAGGCCACGGGCACCGAGCTCAGCCGCCCGGACTTCGTCGCGCTCGCCGAGTCCTTCGGCGTACCGGCGACCCTGACGACCCCGGAAACCCTGACGGCGGACCTCGCGAAGGCCCTCGCCGCCCCGGGCCCCTCGGTCGTCGTCCTCCCGGCCCTCCTGAGGATGTTCGAACCGACCCACCTCTGAGCCGACCGACCTCTGAGCCGACCCACTCTGAGCCGACCCACCGCTGAGCCGCGCCCCGGCCCCGCCACCCGCCGACCCCGGCGGGCGGCGGGGCCGTCGGCCTCAGACGACGAGCGCCTCCCACTCCTTGCGGTACAGGGCGATCTGGTGCTCGTACCCCTGACGGAACGCCTCGGCCTCGTCCTGGCCCAGCCCGCCCCTGCTCATCGGCCCCGGAGGTATCAGCTTCGCCACGTCCGCGAAGACCACCTCGACGGCCTTGGCCCGGTCGCCGCCCTTCTCCCGGGCGGCGAGCAGCTGCGGTCCCGCCTTGGCCAGGAGGCCCTCGAACGTGGTCCGGGGCTTGCCGACCGTCACTTTCAGCCTCGTCGGCAGCCCCAGCTCCGACCGCCCCTCGGCGAGCCCCTCAAGGACCTGGAACGCCGCGTACAGCCGCCCCCATGTGTACGGCTTCCCTTCCTCGACCCGCGCCATGTGCTCCCCTTCCGGTCCGACCCCGGCACCGCCCGAACGACGGCCCCCGGGCTCCCTACCCCGCCCGGCGCCCCGGCGACCCTGTCACCGAGTGGTCACTCGGTTTGTTGCGGCGGGATGAAATCGCAGCCCAGGTGTGTTGGGCCTTCCGGTAGAGCAGGACGAACGGGAGGCCACTCGTGGCGGCGGTCGGGCAGAAACAGACGGGCGAGCGGCAGCAGGGCTGGGCCCGGAGGCTGGCCGGGTACGCGTGGCGCTACAAGGCCAACGTGGTGCTCGCGCTCGGCTCGTCGCTCGTCGGCATGGCCGTGCTCGCCCTCGTGCCGCTGGTCACCAAGGTGATCATCGACGACGTCATCGGGACGAAGACCAAGGACCTCGGCACCTGGACCGGGCTCCTCATAGGCGCCGCCGTCCTCGTGTACGTCCTCACGTACGTCCGCCGCTACTACGGCGGCCGCCTCGCCCTCGACGTGCAGCACGACCTCCGTACCGACATGTACGACACCGTCACCCGGCTCGACGGGCGGCGGCAGGACGAGCTGTCCACCGGGCAGGTCGTGGGGCGGGCCACCAGCGACCTGCAACTCATCCAGGGTCTTCTCTTCATGCTCCCGATGACGATCGGGAACGTCCTGCTCTTCGTCATCTCGCTGGCCGTCATGGCCTGGCTGTCGATCCCCCTCACGCTCGTCGCGCTCGCCGTCGCCCCCGCCCTCTGGTTCATCGCCAAGCGCAGCCGCACCCGCCTCCACCCGGCCACCTGGCACGCCCAGCAGCAGGCCGCGGTCGTCGCCGGGGTCGTCGACGGGGCCGTGACCGGCGTCCGGGTCGTCAAGGGCTTCGGCCAGGAGGACCAGGAGACCGGCAAGATCCGCGAGGCCGGGCGCAAGCTCTTCGCCGGCCGGCTGCGGACGATCAGGCTGAACTCGAAGTACACCCCCGCCCTCCAGGCCGTGCCCGCCCTCGGCCAGGTCGCCGTCCTCGCCCTCGGCGGCTGGCTCGCCTACAAGGGCCAGATCACCCTCGGCACCTTCGTCGCCTTCTCCGCCTACCTGGCGTCCCTCGTCGGCCCGGTCCGCATGCTCGCCATGGTCCTCACCGTCGGCCAGCAGGCCCGCGCCGGCGTCGAGCGGGTCCTCGACCTCGTCGACACCGAGCCGGTGATCCAGGACGGCACGAAGGAGCTCCCGGCCGACGCGCCCGCCACCGTCGAGTTCGACGACGTGTCCTTCGCGTACCAGGACGGCCGGCCCGTCCTCGACGGCTTCTCCCTGGACATCCGCTCCGGCGAGACCGTCGCCGTCGTCGGCGCCTCCGGCTCCGGCAAGTCGACCGTCTCGCTCCTCCTGCCCCGCTTCTACGACGTCACCCACGGCGCCGTCCTCGTCGGCGGCCACGACGTCCGCGAGCTCACCCTCGACTCCCTGCGCGCCGCGATCGGCCTCGTCCCCGAGGACTCGTTCCTCTTCTCCGACACGGTCCGCGCCAACATCGCGTACGGCGCCCCCGACGCCACCCAGGAGCAGATCGAGGCCGCCGCCCGCGCCGCCCAGGCCGACCGGTTCATCGCCGAGCTGCCCGAGGGGTACGACACCACGGTCGGTGAGCACGGCCTCACCCTCTCCGGCGGCCAGCGCCAGCGCGTCGCCCTCGCCCGCGCGATCCTCACCGACCCCCGGCTCCTCCTCCTCGACGACGCCACCTCCGCCGTCGACGCCAAGGTCGAGCACGAGATCCACGAGGCCCTCAAGTCGGTCATGGCGGGCCGTACGACCCTGCTCATCGCCCACCGCCGCTCCACCCTCGGCCTCGCCGACCGCATCGCCGTCCTCGACGACGGGCGGCTCTCCGACATCGGCACCCACGAGGAGCTGGAGGAGCGCTCCGCCCTCTACCGGCGGCTCCTCACCGACCCCGACGAGCTGGGCGCCGTCTCGCCCGGCCACGTGCTCCCGGCCGAGCCCCTGGAGGACGCCACGCTGCGGGCCGAGCTCGACGCCGAGTTCGACGCCGAGCGGGGCATCACCCCGGCCCTGTGGGTACGCGACGGCAGCGCCGCCGAGGAGAGCCCGGCCCCCGGCGCCACCCCCGAGCTGCTCGCCGCCGTCGAGGCCCTGCCGCCCGCCACCGACACCCCCGGCATCGACGAGACCCGGGCCGTGTCGCCCGAGGACACGTACGGTCTGCGCCGGCTGCTCCGCGGCTTCGGCGTCCCCCTGCTCATCAGCCTCGGCCTGGTCGCCCTCGACGCGGGCGCCGGCCTCCTCCTGCCGGTCCTGATCCGGCACGGCATCGACGAGGGCGTGAACCGGCTCGCGATCGGCGCCGTCTGGGCGGCCTCCGCGCTCGCCCTGGTCACCGTCCTCGTGCAGTGGGTCGCGCAGACCGCCGAGACCCGGATGACGGGCCGCACCGGCGAGCGGGTCCTCTACGCCCTGCGCCTGAAGATCTTCTCCCAGCTCCAGCGCCTCGGCCTGGACTACTACGAGCGCGAGCTCACCGGCCGGATCATGACCCGCATGACCACGGACGTGGACGCGCTCTCCACCTTCCTCCAGACGGGTCTGGTCACCGCCTTCGTCTCGGTCGTGACCTTCTTCGGGATCATGGTCGCGCTGCTCGTGCTCGACCTCCAGCTCGCCCTGGTCGTCTTCGCGACCCTGCCGGTCCTCGCCGTCGCCACGTACTTCTTCCGCCGGTCGAGCGTGAAGGCGTACGAGCTGGCGCGCGAGCGGATCAGCGTCGTCAACGCCGACCTCCAGGAGTCCGTCTCCGGGCTGCGGATCGTCCAGGCCTTCCGCCGCGAGCGCTCGGGCGCGGCCCGGTTCGCCGCCCGCAGCGACGACTACCGCGAGGCCCGCGTCCGCGGCCAGTGGCTGATTTCGATCTACTTCCCGTTCGTGACCCTGCTGTCCTCGGTGGCCGCGGCGGCCGTCATGATCGTCGGCGCGAACCGCATCGACGGCGGCACCCTCACCACCGGCGCGCTCGTCGCCTACCTCCTCTACATCGACCTCTTCTTCGCCCCCGTGCAGCAGCTCTCGCAGGTCTTCGACGGCTACCAGCAGGCCGCCGTCTCGCTGAAGCGGATGCAGGAACTGCTCCAGGAGCCGACGTCGACGGCCGCGGCCGACGCGCCCCGGGACGTGACGGCGCTGCGCGGCGAGATCGCCTTCGAGGACGTGTCGTTCGCGTACGACGCCAAGGAAGAGGCCCTCACCGGCATCGACCTGCGCATCCCGGCCGGGCAGACCGTCGCCTTCGTCGGCGAGACCGGCGCGGGCAAGTCGACCCTGGTCAAGCTGGTCGCGCGGTTCTACGACCCGACGGGCGGCCGGGTCACCGCCGACGGCACCGACCTGCGGGACCTGGACCTCACCGCGTACCGCCACCGGCTCGGGGTCGTCCCCCAGGAGGCGTACCTCTTCGCCGGGACGGTCCGCGACGCCATCGCGTACGGGCGTCCCGAGGCGACCGACGCCGAGGTCGAGGCGGCGGCCCGCGCGGTCGGCGCGCACGACATGATCGCCACGCTCGACGGCGGCTACCTCCACGAGGTCGCCGAGCGCGGCCGCAATCTCTCCGCGGGCCAGCGCCAGCTCATCGCGCTCGCCCGCGCCGAGCTCGTCGACCCGGACGTCCTGCTCCTCGACGAGGCCACGGCCGCCCTCGACCTCGCCACCGAAGCGCAGGTCAACCAGGCCACCGACCGGCTCGCGGGCCGCCGGACGACGCTCGTCGTCGCCCACCGCCTGACGACTGCGGCGCGCGCCGACCGGGTGGTCGTGATGGACCACGGCCGGGTCGCGGAGGACGGCACCCACGACGAACTGCTCGCCCTGGGCGGCAGGTACGCGGCGCTGTGGAGCACGTTCATCGGGGAGCCGGAGGCGGAGGCAGAGCCGGAGCGGGTGTGAGCACGGGGCGCGTACGGGTGTGAGCGCGAGGGTGACCACGGGTGTGAGCGCGAGGGTGACCACGGGCGTGAGCACGAAGGCGACCACGGGTGCGAGCACGGGTCTGAGTACGGGAGGTCCGTCCGGATGAGTAGCCGGACGGATTCCCGGCCACCCGCCCCGCGGGCTTGGATGGGGGCATGAGCCCCGACCTCCGCACCCGCGCCGCCTCGCCCGTCCCCGTCACCCCGCCGGACGTGGAGGGCGCGCGTCTGCGGAAGCGGTCGCTGATCTGGGCCGGGCTGCTGCTGCCCGCGACCCTGGTCGCCGGGTTCCTCACCCTCCTGACCGAGGCGGCGAGCACCTGCATCGCCAAGGGGACCGGCTGCGGCGGCGCCCCGGGCTACCTGTACGTCGCGAGCCTGGTGGTCGCCGGCGCGGCCTTCGTGACCGTGCAGAGCACCTCCCGCGCCGACGTCCGGCGAGCGGCGCTGTGGACCCAGCTCGGTGCCGAGGCCGTCTTCCTGCTGTTCGTCCTGACGACCTTCGCGTAGGCCGCCCGCAACCTCACTCCGTCTCCCCTCCGCATTCCGGAGGCAACCATTCCGGTGGCTCGTGCGTCGTACGCCCGTACGCCTGAATCTCCGTACGTCCGTACGGCGACTCGCTCGGGAGGGGACCGCATGCCCACGGACAGGCCCATGCACACGACGCGCGCACCACGCCCCCGCCGACGGCTGATCGCCCGCGTCCTCGTCCCGTTCCTCGCGGCCCTCGCCCTGCTCCTGACCCCCGGGACCGGCCCGGGCGGCGCCACCGCCGAGGCCGTCTCCGTCTGCCACGGCCGCCCGGCCAAGACCTACCGCTTCGCCACCGGCGAGCTGCGCCTCTACCGGACCCGGGACTACGCCTGCGCCGTCACCGTCGCCCATCGGCCCGGCGCCGCCCGCCCCATGCGCGTCTCCCTCCAGCCGCGCGGCGGCCGCGCCGCCGTCAAGGCCGGACGGTTCGGCCGGCAGACCGGCCCGGTCACCGTCCACGCCCTCAACCGCTGCGTCCGCGCCTACGGTTCGGTGGCCGGACAGGGCAGGTCCACGGGCTGGATCCTGTGCTGACACCGACCCGATCCCGTGCCGACTCCCACCCGGTTCCTCTGCAGATGCACAGGAAAGTCCAAGAGTAAGGACCAACTGGGTCTGGCGGTCCACACGTTGCCCCCGCTAGGTTCGCGACACCGTTGTGAACCAAGGGGAGGACGAATGCGCAAGTCGCTCAGATGGCTGGTGTCGCTCTCGGTGCTCATAGGCACCGTCGGCTCCACGGGCGTGGCTACCGCCGCGGACACGGAGGACAGCGGCACCCAGGCCGTCGCCGATGCGCAGAGCGCGGACATCAAGGACCGCATCCTGGCGATCCCCGGGATGAGCCTGATCGAGGAGAAGCCCTACGCCGGCTACCGCTACTTCGTCCTGGAGTACACGCAGCCGGTCGACCACCGACGCCCGTGGGCGGGCACCTTCAAGCAGCGGCTCTCCGTCCTCCACAAGGACTCGAGCCGCCCGACCGTCTTCCGCACCAGCGGCTACGGCCTGAGCACCACCCCCAGCCGCGCCGAGCCGACCCGGATCATCGACGGCAACCAGATCTCCATGGAGTACCGCTTCTTCACGCCGTCCCGGCCGCAGCCGGCCGACTGGTCGAAGCTCGACATCTGGCAGGCGGCCAGCGACCAGCACCGGATCTTCAAGGCGCTGAAGAAGATCTACCCGGAGAACTGGCTCTCCACCGGCGGCTCGAAGGGCGGCATGACCGCCACGTACTACGAGCGCTTCTACCCGCGTGACATGGACGGCGTCGTCGCGTACGTCGCCCCGAACGACGTGGTGAACAACGAGGACTCGGCCTACGACCGGTTCTTCGAGAACGTGGGCACCAAGGAGTGCCGCGACCGCCTGAACAACATGCAGCGCGAGGCCCTCGTCCGCCGCGAGCCGCTGCAGAAGAAGTTCAAGGAGAAGTCGGACGCCGACGGCGCCACCTTCAACACCATCGGCAGCGTCGACAAGGCCTACGAGGCCGTCGTCCTCGACTTCGTCTGGGGCTTCTGGCAGTACTACGGCCAGGACGTCTGCGACCAGATCCCGGACGCGGCGACCGCGAGCGACGACACCGTCTACGAGACGATCGACGCCTACTCGGGCTGGGCCGCGTACACCGACCAGGGCCTGGACTACTACACGCCGTACTACTACCAGGCGGCCACGCAGCTCGGCTCGCCCAGCATCAAGCAGCCGCACCTCGCGGGTCTCAGCCGCTACGGCTACCAGCCGGCCCGCAACTTCGTGCCGAGCTCGATCCCGATGAAGTTCCAGCCGCAGGCCATGCGGGACGTCGACAACTGGGTCCGCCGGAACGCGAATCAGATGCTCTTCGTCTACGGCGGCAACGACCCGTGGGGCGCCGAGCCGTTCCACCTCGGCAAGGGCGCGCGCGACAGCTACGTCTACACGGCGCCGGGCGCGAACCACGGCGCGAACGTCGCCGGGCTCGTCGACGCCGAGCGGGAGAACGCCACCGCCCGCATCCTGGCCTGGGCCGGCGTCTCCGCCCCGGCCGTCGATGCGGCGAAGCCGCTGGCGCGCTTCGACGCCCGCCTCGACAAGCCGGTCGACGAGGACGTGACGCGGGAGCACGGGCTGCGCCCGTAACTCTCCTGTACGTCACTCTCCTGTCCGTACGCGCGGGTGTGCCCGGCGGTCCCCTGAGGGCCGCCGGGCACACCCGTATCGCGTGCCGGCTCGGGTGTCAGCTGTAGGACAGGCCGTGACCCACCGGGTACAGCACCACGGTCGCGTCGTCCGCGCTCTGCACCGGTACGGGCAGCCGCCCCTTCGGCCGCGCCCGCCCGGCCAGGACCCGGACGGCGGCGCGGAGTTCGACGTCGGTCCAGGAGTAGGCGGCGAGGGTCGCCCGCTGGCCGCTGATCCGGGCGATGTCGTACGGGTTGCGGATCGCGATCGTCACGACGGGGACGCCGCTCGCGACGAGCCGCGCGACGAGCGTGCGCTGCGGGCCGGCCGCGGTGACGTTGTACGTGCCCACGACGACCACGTCCTGCCCGGCCGCCGCGGCCACCGCCTCCTCGATCCTCGCGGCCGTCGGGGTGATCCCGGTGGAGAGCGCGGTCGCGGTGAACCCGAGCTCCCCGAGGGCCGTCGCCAGGGTCGTCGTGGGCGGCCCCGTCGTGCCGGACGGCGAGGCCGGGTCGGCGCCGACGACGAGGACCTTGCCGTGGCGGGCGGGGCTCAGCGGCAGGAAGCCGTCCTCGTTGAGGAGCAGGGTCGTGGTCTGCTCGGCGATCCGGTCGGCCCGGTCGAGGTGCGCGCGGGTGCCGACCACCCGGTCGACGCCCGCGCGGGTGACGTACGGCTGCCGGAAGAGGCCCAGCTTCGTCTTGAGCCGCAGGATGCGCAGGATCGATTCGTCGAGCCGGTCCTCCGTCAGCTCGCCGCCCTTGACCGCCGCCAGGACGGCCTTCCAGGCCACGTCGAGGTTCGGCGGGTTGAGCAGCTGGTCCACGCCGGCCTTGAGCGCGAGGACCGGGACGCGCTCGTCGCCGTACTTGGTGCGCACGCCCTCCATGCCGAGCGAGTCCGTCACCACCACGCCGTCGTAGCCGAGCTGTTGGCGCAGGATGCCGGTGAGGATGGGCCGGGAGAGGGTCGCCGGGTCCTCGCTGGGGTCGAGCGCGGGCACCACGATGTGCGCGGTCATGATCGAGTCGATCCCGGCGTCGATCGCCGACTCGAAGGGCGGCGCGTCGAGTTCGGTCCACTGGGCGCGGGTGTGGGTGATCGTCGGCAGGCCGTAGTGGCTGTCGACGGCGGTGTCGCCGTGGCCCGGGAAGTGCTTGGAGGTGGCCGCGACCCCGGCCCGCTGGTAGCCCTTGACCTGGGCGGCGACCAGGCCGGCGACCGCCCGGGGGTCGGAGCCGAAGGAGCGGACGCCGATGACCGGGTTGGCCGGGTTGACGTTGACGTCCGCGACCGGGGCGTAGTTCTGCCGGATGCCGACGGCGGCGAGCTCGGCGCCCGCGATCTGCGCGGCCTTGCGGGCGTCCGCGAGCGAGCCGCCCGCGCCGAGGGCCATCGCCCCGGGCACCAGGGTGGCCGGCTCGCCGACCCGGCAGACGATGCCGTGCTCCTGGTCGGTGGAGATGAGCAGGGGGATCGGCGTCGGCTGCGCGAGACCGGCCTGCTGGATGCCGTTGGAGAGCTCGGCGATCTGGTGCGGGTCGCGGGTGTTGTGGGCCCAGGAGAAGTAGATGACGCCACCGACGTGGTAGCGCCCGACCAGCTCGGCGGCGGTGCGGACGCCGATCTCCTTGAGGTTGGCGTCGATGTCGGCCTGGTCGGGGGCGGTCGCGGAGTGGCCGTACACGCGCATGACGAAGAGCTGGCCGACCTTCTCCTCCAGGGACATCCGGTCGATGATCCGCTGGAGCTTCCTGTCGTCGTGCCGTTCCTGCTCGGCGTGGGCCACCGGGGCGGTGACGCCGGTGACGGCGGCCGCCGCGGCTGCGGCGGTCACCGTGAGAAGGGTGCGTCGGGAGGGGGCGGGGGCGCGGTGGTGCACTGATGCTCCTTCCGGCCGTGCGAGATTGAAGGAAACTTCCAAGGAGTCACGGATAGCCCGAAAGTAACTGCCAGGTCAAGGATCCGCGCAGGAATCGAGGTTCCTACGCCTCGACGGTCGAGGTGACAGAGGGCCAGAGTTCCTGGAGCGTACGGACCGTCTCCCGGATCGCCGGGCGCCGCGCCGCCCCCGTCCTCCACATGGCGTGCAGCCGGCGCGTCGGCACCGGGTCGAGGTGGACCGGCGTCACCTCCGGCGGCAGTGCGCCACGGCCGAGCCGCGGGACGAGCGCGATGCCCAGACCGGCCGCCACCAGGGCGACCTGGGTGTGGTTCTCCTCCGCCTGATGGGCGATCAGCGGCTCGAACCCCGTCGCCCGCAGCGTCCGCGTCAGCCAGGTGTGGCAGACCGTCCCCGGCGGCTGCGAGATCCACCGCTCGTCCGCCAGCTCCTCCCGCCGCACCGACTCCCGGCCCGCCAGCGGGTGGTCCCGGTGGACCAGGATGTCGCACAGGTCGTCGCCGACGGCCGCCCGCTCGACCCCCGGCGGCGTCGGCAGCGGGGCGATGTCCCAGTCGTGCACCACGGCCAGATCGATCACGCCCCGCGCCACCAGGTCGATCGAGAGGTGCGGGTCCACCTCCGACAGGCGGGCGTCGAGGTCGGGGTGGCGCCGGGCCAGCTCCGCGAGCGCCCGGGGCATCAGGCCGCGCGCCGCGCTCGCGAAACAGCCGATCGTCAGCCGCCCGGACGGCAGGCCGCGCCGCTCCTCGATCCGCACCTCGGCCTCCTCCACGAGGGCCAGCAACTGCTGCGCCGTGGCGGCAAGCTGATGGGCCTCGTCGGTGAGGCGGATGCCGCGGCCGCTGCGTTCGAGCAGGGTCGTACGGGTCTCCCGCTCCAGCTTCGCGATCTGCTGCGAGACGGCGGACGGGGTGTAGCCGAGGGCGGAGGCGGCGGCGCCGACGCTGCCGTGGACGGCGACGGCGTGGAGGGCGCGCAGACGGCCGAGGTCCAGCACGAGGGGCTCCCGTCGGACGGAGAGAATGAAGCGTTGCTTCATCTCACCATGAAGGAACCCGTGCTGGTGCTACACGGTCGCCGGCGCGATGCTCGACACATGAGCCCCGCCCCCTCCCGCCTCGCCCCGGCCCATCTCGCCCTCGCCGCCCTCGTCGCGGCCGTCTGGGGCGTCAACTTCGTCGTCATCGAGATCGGCCTCGACCACTTCCCGCCGCTGCTCTTCTCCGCCCTCCGCTTCCTCGCCGCCGCCCTCCCGGCCGTCTTCCTGGTGGGCCGCCCCACCGTGGCCTGGAAGTGGATCGTGGGCGTCGGACTCGTCCTGGGCGTGGCCAAGTTCGGGCTGCTCTTCACCGGCATGGACCTCGGCGCCCCGGCCGGGCTCTCCTCCCTGGTCCTCCAGGTCCAGGCGGTCTTCACCGCCCTCTTCGCCTTCGCGGCCCTCGGCGAACGCCCCGGCCGCCTCAAGGCGGCGGGCATGGCGGTCGCCCTCGCGGGCATCGGCGTCGCGGCGGTCGACGAGGGCGCGTTCGACGGTGCGGCGGGGGCACTCACGGGCTTCGCCCTGGTGATCGCGGCGGCGGCCTGCTGGGGCGTGTCCAACGTCCTGACCCGCAAGGCCTCCCCGCCCGACGCCCTCAACTTCATGGTGTGGGTCAGCACCGTGCCCGTCCTGCCGCTCCTCGCCCTCTCCCTCCTCCTGGAAGGTCCCGAGCGCGACCTCGCGGCCCTGCGCGGACTCGACTGGACGGGCGTCGGCGTCATCCTCTACGTCGCCTGGATCACGACCGTCTTCGGCTTCGGCGCCTGGGGGTGGCTGCTCCGCCGCTACCCGGCCTCGTCCGTCGCCCCCTTCTCGCTCCTCGTCCCCGTCTTCGGCATGTCCTCGGCCGCCCTGTTCCTGGGGGAGGGCGTGAGCCCGCTCCGCTGGTGCGCGGCGGCGCTGCTGGTCGGGGGAGTGGCGCTGACGTCCTTCGCGCCGGGTGCGCGCCCGGCGCCTGCGCGCGGGAATTCGCTGGCGGTACGGGAACCCGTGACCGTATCGTCGTCCGGTCCCACCAGCGAGGAAAGGCCCGTATGACCTTCGCGCACATCACCGTCGACACTCCCGAGCCCGCGCCCGTCGCCCTCCTGCTCGCCGGCATCCCGGGCAGCGGCAAGTCGACCGTCGCGGCCGCCCTCGCGGCCCGCTTCGCCCGCTCCGCGCACATCGAGGTCGACGACCTCCAGGAGCTGATCGTCCAGGGCGGCCACTGGCCCAGCCCGGACGGCGACCCGGAGGCGGACCGCCAGATCCTGCTGCGCGCCCGCAACGCCTGCCTGCTCGCGGACAGCTTCGCCGCGGCCGGCTTCCTGCCGGTCCTCGACGACGTGGTCGTACGCCGCTCCCACCTGGACTTCTACCGCGCCCACGCGAAGGCGGCGAAGCTCCACGTGGTGATCCTGGCCCCCGGCCCGGACAAGGCCTGGGAACGCAACAACGCCCGCCACAAGAAGCTCACGACGAACTGGGCCTTCCTCGACGAGGCCATGCGCGAGGAGCTCTCCGGCGAGGGCGTCTGGATCGACAACGCGGACCAGACGGTCGAGGAGACGGTGGAAGCGGTCCTGGCGGCGACGGGCCTGACGCCGGAGAAGTAGGTCGGCTCTCGGAGCGGGGGAATCCGTCGGTCTTCACGACGATCTCCCGCCCTTCGAGGGGGAGGGTCAGGTCCTGATCGATCAACAGCCGGCCGACCGCGGCAGGATCCTGTCGCAGGTCGCGATCGACTTCCCGGGGTCAGGATGATCTTCCCGTCCGTGATCTCCACCCGATAGCCGCCGGGCAGGTTGACGCCTTCCAGCGCTGCTACCTCCGCGGCGCCCCCGTCGACCCCCGCACCACCAGCTCCCCCGGGACCGTCACCGAACCCCCCGCCGGGGGCTCCTCCGCGCCCATCGCCAGGCGGCCCGCCCTGATGCCCGCCTCGTGCAGCGGCAGGCGGACGGTCGTGAGGGCCGGGACCGCGTCGACCGAGAAGGGCAGGTCGTCGAAGCCCGCCACCGAGACGTCGCCGGGGATCGACAGGCCCCGTTCCCGCAGGGCCGCGCAGACGCCGAGGGCCACCGTGTCGTTGGCGGCGACGACCGCCGTCAGGTCCGGGGCGCGGTCGAGGAGTTCGGCGGTCGCCTCGTAGCCGGACCGGCGGTCGTACGGGCCGTGGACGGTCGGACCCTCGGCGACCCCGGCCGCCGCGAGCGCCGCACGGTGGCCTTCGAGCCGGTGCCGGGTCGTCGTCCGGTCGGCCGGCCCCGCCACGTATCCGACGCGCCGGTGTCCGAGCCCGAGCAGGTGCTCGGTCAGGAGCCGCGCGCCGGTGCGGTTGTCGAAGACGAGCGCCGCCGTGTGCGCGTCGCCCGGCACCGGCGGCCGCCCGCAGAGCACCACCCGGGTGCCCGCCTCCGCGAGCTTGGCCAGCTTGCCCGCCGTTGCCGCCAGGTGCTCCGGGTCCTCCAGCGAGCCGCCCATGAGGATGACGGCCGCGGCCCGCTGCCGCTGGAGCAGCGTGAGGTAGGTCAGCTCGCGCTCGGGGGAGCCGCCGGTGTTGCAGACGACGGCGAGCTTCTCGCCCCCGGCCCGCCCCGACGCGACCTCCCCGATCGCGCTCTGCGCCGCGCTCGCCATGATCCCGAAGAAGGGGTCGGCGATGTCGTTGACCAGCACGCCGACCAGGTCGGACGTGGCGGCGGCCAGCGAGCTCGCGGGGCCGTTGAGGACGTAGTCCAGTTCGTCCACCGCCCGCAGGACCCGCTCGCGGGTCGAGGCGGCGACCGGGTAGTTGCCGTTCAGGACCCGGGACACGGTCGCGGGGGAGACCCGGGCGCGGGCGGCCACGTCGGCCAGGGTGACGGTCATCGTGTGCGTACCTCCGAGGCCCTTGTCCGGCGTGATGTCGGCAGGTTAGCTTCCTCCCAGACAGAAAGCGCTTTCTATAGAGGCGCGGAGTTGCCGGGGAGAGGAAGATTTCGTGACACGCAGGACAGTCCGCATCGCCATGAACGGCGTCACCGGACGCATGGGCTACCGCCAGCACCTCGTCCGCTCGATCCTCGCGCTGCGCGAGCAGGGCGGACTCGACCTCGGCAACGGCGAGACCCTCTGGCCCGAGCCCGTCCTCGTCGGCCGCCGCGAGCACGCCCTGCGCGCGCTCGCCGAGCGCCACGGCCTCACCGAGTGGTCCACCGACCTCGACGCCGTCCTCGCCGACGACACCATCGACGTCTACTTCGACGCCCAGGTCACCTCCGCCCGCGTCGACGCCCTCACCAAGGCCATCGACGCCGGAAAGCACATCTACACCGAGAAGCCCACCGCCGCCGACCTCGCCGGCGCCCTGGAGCTCGCCCGGCTCGCCGAGGCGAAGGGCATCAAGCACGGCGTCGTCCAGGACAAGCTCTTCCTCCCCGGCCTGCTCAAGCTCAAGCGCCTCATCGACGGCGGCTTCTTCGGCGAGATCCTGTCCGTGCGCGGCGAGTTCGGCTACTGGGTCTTCGAGGGCGACTGGCAGGACGCCCAGCGCCCCAGCTGGAACTACCGCTCGGAGGACGGCGGCGGCATCGTCGTCGACATGTTCCCGCACTGGGAGTACGTGCTCCACGAGCTCTTCGGCCGGGTCACGAGCGTCACCGCGCACGTCGCCACGCACGTCCCGCAGCGCTGGGACGAGCAGGGCAAGCCGTACGCCGCGACCGCCGACGACGCCGCGTACGGCATCTTCCAGCTGGAGGGCGGCGCGATCGCCCAGATCAACTCCTCCTGGACCGTCCGCGTCAACCGCGACGAGCTCGTCGAGTTCCAGGTCGACGGCACCCACGGCTCCGCCGTCGCGGGCCTGCGCAACTGCCGTGTCCAGCACCGCTCGGCCACCCCCAAGCCCGTCTGGAACCCCGACATCCCGGCGACCGAGTCCTTCCGCGAGCAGTGGCAGGAGGTCCCCGACAACGCCGAGTTCGACAACGGCTTCAAGGCCCAGTGGGAGCTCTTCCTGCGGCACGTCGCGCTCGGCGAGCCGTACCACTGGGACCTGCTCGCCGGCGCCCGTGGCGTCCAACTCGCCGAGCTGGGACTGAAGTCGGCCGCCGAGGGCCGCCGCTTCGACGTCCCGGAGGTCTCCCTGTGATCCGCCTCCCGCAGGCCGGCGGAGGCGTACGGGAGTACGCGCCGCACGCCGAGCCCCGCGGCGATCGCCCCGGCGGACCCCCGGGCGGCGCCCTGGCCTCCCGTACGGTCTTCTCCGCCGCGCACGTCGTCGCCGACCCGTACGCCGACACCACCCCCGACTCGCCCGCCGCCGTCGACTGGGACGCCACCCTCGCCTTCCGCCGCCACCTCTGGGCCCACGGCCTCGGGGTCGCCGAGGCCATGGACACCGCCCAGCGCGGGATGGGCCTCGACTGGGCCGGCGCGGCCGAGCTGATCCGCCGCAGCGCGGCGGAGGCCAAGGCGGTCGGCGGCCGCATCGCCTGCGGAGTCGGCACGGACCAACTCACCGCCCCCGCCGATCTGCCGACCGTCCGCCAGGCGTACGAGGAGCAGCTCGCCCTCGTCGAGGAGACCGGCTCCCAGGCCATCCTGATGGCCTCCCGCGCTCTCGCGGCGGCGGCGTCAGGCCCCGAGGACTACCTCGACCTGTACGGCCACCTCCTCCGCCAGGCGAGCGAGCCGGTGGTCCTGCACTGGCTCGGCCCGATGTTCGACCCGGCGCTGGAGGGCTACTGGGGCTCGGCGGACCTCGACGCCGCCACCGAGACCTTCCTCGAAGTGATCTCGGCCCACCCCGACAAGGTCGACGGCATCAAGGTCTCCCTCCTCGACGCGCGGCGCGAGGTCGAGCTGCGCCGCCGCCTCCCGGCGGGCGTCCGCTGCTACACGGGCGACGACTTCCACTACCCGGAGCTCATCGCCGGCGACGAACAGGGCTTCAGCCACGCCCTGCTGGGGATCTTCGACCCCCTCGCCCCGCTCGCCGCCGAGGCGGTCAGGACCCTCGACACCGGCGACGTCGCGGGCTTCCGCAAGATCCTCGACCCCACCGTCGCACTCTCCCGCCACCTCTTCGCCGCCCCGACCCGCTTCTACAAGACGGGCGTCGTCCTCCTGGCCTGGCTCGCGGGCCACCAGGACCACTTCACGATGGTCGGCGGCCTCCAGTCCGCCCGCTCGCTCCCGCACCTCGCCCGCGCCTACGAACTCGCCGACGGACTCGGACTGTTCCCCGACCCCGCGCTCGCCGAGGCCCGGATGCGCTCCCTCCTCACGGTCCACGGAGTCCCGCGATGAACCAGGACCGCTTCTCGATCAACCAGATGACCGTCAAGCAGCTGGCCCTGCCCGACCTGGTCGCCCACTGCGTCCGCCTCGGCATCCCCGGCATCGGCCTGTGGCGCGAACCCGTGCGGGAGTACGGGATCGAGGCCGCCGCCGCGCTCGTACGGGACGCGGACCTGGCCGTCACGACCCTCTGCCGGGGCGGCTTCTTCACCACGGACGGCTGGGAGGCGGAGAACCGCGCCGCCATCGACGAGGCGGTGGCGCTCGGCACCGACACCCTCGTCCTGGTCTCCGGCGGCCTGACCCCCGCCTGCCCCGACCTGCCCTCCGCCCGGGCCCGCATCACTGAGGCCATCGGCGAACTCGCCCCCTACGCGGGGGAGCACGGCATCCGCCTCGCCATCGAGCCACTGCACCCGATGTACGCCTCCGACCGCTGCGCGGTCTCCACCCTGGACCAGGCGCTGGCCATCGCCGAGCACTTCCCGCCCGAGCAGGTGGGCGTGGTGGTCGACACGTACCACCTCTGGTGGGACGACCGCGCCCCGGCCGCGGTGGAGCGCGCGGGCGCGACGGGCCGTCTCCACTCCTTCCAGCTCGCCGACTGGACGACCCCGCTCCCCGCCGGAGTGCTCAACGGCCGGGGTCAGTTGGGCACCGGCGCGATCGACCTCCGGGCCTGGTCGGACCTGGTCGAGAAGGCGGGCTGGACGGGCCCGGTGGAGGTGGAGATCTTCAACGACGACCTGTGGGCGCGGGACGGCGTGGAGGTCCTGGAGGAGACCCTGGAACGCTTCCTGGCGGTCTGACCCATGGAACGGCACGGCCCCCGTGTGCGGTGGGGGCCGCGCCAGGACCGTACGACCGCGTCCGGCGGACGCCGCTTTCCGGTGGACGCCGCTTCCCGGCGGCCGTTACTTCTTGGCGCCGCCGCCCAGCAGGTCGCCCAGGCCGCCGGCCGGCGTGCCGCCGCCCTTCTTCGTGGCGGCGCGCTTGGTGAGGACCGCGAGGACGACCGGGACGAGGATGTCGACGGCCCGGTTCACGGTGGCGGGCGGGATGCCGGTGCGCTTGGCGACGGCGTTCGCCGCGGGCCGGGCGAGTTTGCCGAGGACACCCGCCATCAGGCCCCCGGCCGCCAGGCCGCCGAGCGTCGCGACGCCCTGGAGCGGCGGCTCGGTCGAGGTGACCTCGTCGACGGCGGCGCGGACCTCGTCCGCGCTGGCCGGCTCGGCCGCCGCCTGCCGCAGTTCGCCGGAGAGCTCCGCGACCGAACTGCCCACGAGCTCCTGGGCTCCGCCGGCGTCGGTGCCGAGGAGTCCGGCGATCTCCTGGAGCCGGTCGTCGCCGAGCTCGGTCAGGACCTCGTCCTGGAAGGAAGATTCACTCATGCCGGAAACGCTACTTTTCATCCGGTTTCCCGGCACCCCGGGAAGGGAGTTGTCCCCAGGCCCCGGCGGGGTGTCCGAGGCCTTCGCTACGGTCGGTGCATGTCCAACGAGGGTCGTGGTCCGGCAGTGCTCGAAGGGGTGCTGGAGAGGATCACCTATGCCAACGAGGAGAGCGGGTACACGGTCGCCCGCGTCGACACCGGGCGAGGCGCCGGGGACCTCCTCACGGTCGTCGGCGCGCTGCTCGGGGCCCAGCCGGGGGAGTCGCTGCGGATGGAGGGCCGCTGGGGGTCCCACCCGCAGTACGGCAAGCAGTTCAGTGTGGACAACTACACGACGATCCTCCCCGCCACCATCCAGGGCATCCGCCGCTACCTCGGCTCCGGTCTCGTCAAGGGCATCGGCCCCGTCTTCGCCGACCGCATCACGCAGCACTTCGGGCTCGACACCCTCGACATCCTCGAAGAGTCCCCCGCGCGTCTCGTCGAGGTGCCGGGGCTCGGCCCCAAGCGGACCAGGAACATCACCGCCGCCTGGGAGGAGCAGAAGGCGATCAAGGAGGTCATGGTCTTCCTCCAGGGAGTCGGCGTCTCCACCTCCATCGCGGTGCGGATCTACAAGAAGTACGGGGACGCCTCCATCTCCGTCGTCCGGAACCAGCCCTACCGGCTCGCCGCCGACGTGTGGGGCATCGGCTTCCTCACCGCCGACAAGATCGCCCAGGCCGTCGGCATCCCGCACGACAGCCCGGACCGGGTGAAGGCCGGCCTGCAGTACGCCCTGTCCCAATCCACCGACCAGGGCCACTGCTTCCTGCCCGAGGAGCGGCTGATCGCCGACGCGGTCAAGCTCCTCCAGGTCGACACGGGGCTCGTCATCGAGTGCCTGGCCGAGCTCGCCGAGGACCCCGAAGGGGTCGTACGGGAGTCGGTGCCCGGCCCCGAGGGGGCGCCGGTCACCGCCGTGTACCTGGTGCCCTTCCACCGCGCCGAGCTGTCCCTCGCCGGGCAGGTGGGACGGCTGCTGCGGACCGAGGAGGACCGGATGCCAGCCTTCCGGGACGTGGCCTGGGACAAGGCGCTGGCCTGGCTCGCCCAGCGCACCGGGGCCACCCTCGCGCCCGAGCAGGAGCAGGCCGTCCGGCTCGCCCTGACCTGCAAGGTCGCGGTCCTCACCGGCGGCCCCGGCTGCGGCAAGTCCTTCACGGTCCGCTCGATCGTGGAGCTGGCCCGCGCCAAGCGGGCGAAGGTGGTCCTCGCCGCGCCCACCGGGCGGGCCGCCAAGCGGCTCGCCGAGCTGACCGGCGCCGAGGCCTCCACCGTCCACCGGCTCCTGGAGCTCAAACCGGGCGGGGACGCGGCCTACGACCGGGACCGGCCGCTCGACGCCGACCTGGTCGTCGTCGACGAGGCCTCCATGCTCGACCTGCTCCTGGCGAACAAGCTGGTCAAGGCCGTGGCACCCGGTGCCCACCTGCTCCTCGTGGGGGACGTCGACCAGCTCCCCTCGGTCGGCGCCGGCGAGGTCCTCGGCGACCTGCTCGCCCCCGGCAGCCCCGTCCCCGCCGTGCGGCTGACCCGGATCTTCCGGCAGGCCCAGCAGTCCGGGGTCGTCACCAACGCGCACCGGATCAACGCCGGCACACCGCCCCTCACCCAGGGCCTACCGGACTTCTTCCTCTTCGTCGAGGAGGAGACCGAGGACGCCGCACGGGTCGCCGTGGAGGTCGCGGCCCGCCGCATTCCGGCCAAGTTCGGCCTCGACCCGCGGCGGGACGTCCAGGTTCTCGCCCCTATGCACCGCGGCCCGGCCGGCGCGGGCGCGCTCAACGGACTGCTCCAGCAGGCGATCACCCCGGCCCGCCCCGACCTGCCGGAGAAGCGGTTCGGCGGCCGGGTCTTCCGCGTCGGCGACAAAGTCACCCAGATCAGGAACAACTACGACAAAGGCGCGAACGGCGTCTTCAACGGCACGGTCGGCGTCGTCACCGCCCTGGACGCCGTCGAGCAGCGCCTGACCGTGCGCACGGACGAGGACGAGGAGGTGCCGTACGACTTCGATGAGCTGGACGAACTCGCCCACGCGTACGCGGTCACCATCCACCGCTCGCAGGGCAGCGAGTATCCGGCGGTGGTGATCCCCGTCACGATGAGTGCCTGGATGATGCTCCAGCGGAACCTGCTCTACACGGCCGTGACGCGCGCCAAGAAGCTGGTCGTCCTCGTCGGCTCGCGGCGGGCGATAGCCCAGGCGGTCCGCACGGTCTCCGCGGGCCGGCGCTTTACCGCACTGTCCCATCGCCTCACAGGTGGAGCTCCCGTGTGAAAGATCACGGAGGTCTACCGGAACCGGGGCGAAGGGGGCAGGATATGAAGGTTGGCGGCACTGAGTGCCGCCGATTGGCCCAATGGTCGACCCCGAGTGCACTCTCCTGAGCCAAATGGGGGATGGTAGAGACAGTCAGGGCACCTCGAAGAAGAGGCACTACGTCGGTGAGGGATGACGTGAGCGACAACTCTGTAGTACTGCGGTACGCGGACGGTGAATACACCTACCCGGTGGTCGAGAGCACCGTCGGCGACAAGGGCTTCGACATCGGGAAACTCCGAGCCCAGACCGGTCTGGTCACCCTGGACAGCGGATACGGCAACACCGCCGCCTATAAATCCGCGATCACTTACCTCGACGGTGAGCAGGGCATTCTGCGGTACCGCGGCTATCCCATCGAGCAGCTGGCCGAGCGCTCCACCTTCCTTGAGGTGGCGTACCTGCTGATCAACGGTGAGCTGCCCAAGGTCGACGAGCTGTCGACCTTCAAGAACGAGATCACGCAGCACACGCTGGTCCACGAGGACGTCAAGAACTTCTTCCGCGGTTTCCCGCGGGACGCCCACCCGATGGCGATGCTGTCCTCGGTGGTCTCCGCGCTGTCCACCTTCTACCAGGACAGCCACAACCCGTTCGACGAGAAGCAGCGCCACCTCTCCACGATCCGGCTGCTCGCGAAGCTTCCGACGATCGCGGCGTACGCGTACAAGAAGTCGATCGGCCACCCCTTCGTCTACCCGCGCAACGACCTCGGGTACGTCGAGAACTTCCTGCGCATGACCTTCTCGGTCCCGGCGCAGGAGTACGACCTGGACCCGGTCGTCGTCGCCGCGCTCGACAAGCTGCTGATCCTGCACGCGGACCACGAGCAGAACTGTTCGACGTCCACCGTGCGTCTGGTCGGTTCCTCGCAGGCGAACATGTTCGCCTCGATCTCCGCCGGCATCTCGGCCCTGTGGGGCCCGCTGCACGGTGGCGCCAACCAGTCGGTCCTGGAGATGCTGGAAGGCATCCAGGCCAACGGCGGCGATGTCGACTCCTTCATCCGCAAGGTGAAGAACAAGGAGGACGGCGTCCGCCTGATGGGCTTCGGCCACCGGGTGTACAAGTCCTTCGACCCCCGCGCCAAGATCATCAAGGCGGCGGCGCACGACGTCCTCTCGGCGCTCGGCAAGGACGACGCGCTGCTGGACATCGCGCTCAAGCTGGAGGAGCACGCGCTCTCCGACGAGTACTTTGTCTCGCGCAACCTCTACCCGAACGTGGACTTCTACACGGGTCTGATCTACCGCGCCATGGGCTTCCCGACCGAGATGTTCACCGTGCTCTTCGCGCTCGGCCGGCTCCCCGGCTGGATCGCCCAGTGGCACGAGATGATCAAGGAGCCGGGTTCGCGCATCGGCCGCCCGCGCCAGATCTACACGGGTGAGGTCCTCCGCGACTTCGTCCCGGTCGAGGCCCGCTAAGTCCGGTCACAGGACCTGACCCGACCGCGCCCCGGCGAGTGAGCCGAAGGGGCGCGGTCGGTGTCGAGAGGGCGATCGCGCGCAGGCCCGACGAAGGAGGGTCGAGCACGTTCGCCCTCTCGACACCGACTGAAGCGCCCCGGAGGCGAACCGAGCCTCGAAAAGAGCAGCAAGAAGCGCCCCGCCGCCGATCCCCCCACGGGTCGACGGTCGGGGCGCTTCCCATATCCCCCGGTGCGGATTCCCCCCACGGGATCCGGGCCGGGCGTCTGCCGGCGTCAGCAGTAGCTGCGCGGGTCGGGCGCGGGGCGGTCTGCCGGGGTACGTACGGGAGGGCCGCTCAAAGCTCCCCGGTGCACGTGCCCCGGCCAACGCTTGCCTAGGGACGTCCCCCAAGACATCCCATGAACGTCCCCCAAGACGTTCTCGGCATCGCCCACTTAGACTCGCGAACAGCCCAGATGGTTACCCCCCAATATCTGTGATCTAGATCTCTTTGTGAAGGTCCTGTGCGTCACGTGTAGGTCAATTCACGAGAAGCGCCGCAGCCGCAGGCTGTTCGTCACGACGAACACGGACGAAAAGGCCATCGCGAGGCCCGCGATCATCGGGTTGAGCAGTCCGGCCGCCGCGAGGGGCAGGGCCGCGAGGTTGTAGCCGAAGGCCCAGCCGAGGTTGCCCTTGATCGTGGCCAGGGTGCGGCGGGAGAGCCGGATGGCGTCGGCGGCGACGCGCAGGTCGCCGCGGACCAGTGTCAGGTCGCTCGCCTCGATGGCCGCGTCCGTGCCCGTGCCCATCGCCAGGCCGAGGTCGGCGGTGGCGAGGGCGGCGGCGTCGTTGACCCCGTCGCCGACCATCGCGACCGTCTTTCCCTGCTCCTGGAGCCGCCGGATCACCCCGGCCTTCTCCTCGGGGAGCACGCCGGCGATCACCTCGTCGATGCCGACCTCCGCCGCGACGGCCTCCGCGACGGCCCGGTGGTCCCCGGTGAGGAGGACGGGGTGGAGTCCGAGGCCGCGGAGCCGGGCGACGGCCTCGGCGCTGGTGTCCTTGACGGTGTCGGCGACGGTCAGGGTGCCGCGGGCGACGCCGTCCCAGGCGACGTGGACGGCGCCGGGCTCGGCGGCGGCGGGCACCTCGACGCCTTCGGAGGCGAGGAGGGCGGCGCGGCCGACGAGGACGAGCCGGCCGTCGACGGAGCCGCGGACCCCGAGCCCGGGGACGTTCTCGAAGGTCTTCGGTACGGGGAGCTCGCCGCACCGCTCGGCGGCGCCGGCCGCGACGGCGCGGGCGACGGGGTGCTCGGAGGAGTGCTCCAGGGCGCCCGCGAGGCGCAGCAGCTCGGTCTCGTCGGTGCCGGAGGTGCCGTAACCGCCGCCGTACACGTGGACGCCGGTCAGGCGCATGCGGCCCGTGGTGACCGTCCCCGTCTTGTCGAGGACGACGGTGTCGACGCGGCGGGTGGACTCCAGGACTTCCGGGCCCTTGATGAGGATGCCGAGCTGGGCGCCGCGGCCGGTGCCGACCATGAGGGCGGTCGGGGTGGCGAGGCCGAGGGCGCAGGGGCAGGCGATGATCAGGACGGCGACGGCGGCGGTGAACGAGGCGGTCGGGTCGTCCGTGAGCAGGAGCCAGGTGACGAGGGTGCCGAGCGCGATGAGGAGGACGACGGGGACGAAGACGGCGGAGATCCGGTCGGCGAGCCGCTGCACCTCGGCCTTGCCGTTCTGGGCGTCCTCGACGAGCTTGGCCATGCGGGCGAGCCGGGTGTCGGCGCCGACGGCGGCGGCCCGGACGACGAGCCGGCCGGAGACGTTGACGCAGCCGCCGGTGACCTCGGAGCCCTCGGTGACGTCCAGCGGCATGGATTCGCCGGTGAGCAGGGAGGCGTCGACGGCCGAGGCGCCCGCGGTGACGGTGCCGTCGGTGGCGATCTTCTCCCCGGGGCGTACGACGAAGAGGTCGCCGGCCCGCAGTTCCGTGACCGGGATCCGTACCTCCGTGCTCCCGCGCAGGACGGCGACGTCCTTGGCGCCGAGCTCCATGAGGGCCCGCAGTGCGGCGCCGGCCTTCCGCTTGGCGCGGGCCTCCAGGTAGCGGCCGAGCAGGATGAAGGTGATGACGCCGGCCGCGACCTCCAGGTAGATCGTGGAGGTGCCGTCGGCGCGGTCGACGGTGAGGTCGAAGCCGTGGCGCATGCCGGTCATGCCGGCGTCGCCGAGGAAGAGGGCCCACAGGGACCAGCCGTAGGCGGCGAGGGTGCCGACCGAGACGAGGGTGTCCATGGTGGCGGCGCCGTGCCGGAGGTTGGTCCAGGCGGCCCGGTGGAAGGGGAGCCCGCCCCAGACGACGACGGGGGAGGCGAGGGTGAGCGAGAGCCACTGCCAGTTGTCGAACTGGAGCGCCGGGACCATGGCGAGCAGGACCACGGGTGCGGCGAGGACGGCGGAGACGGTCAGCCGCTGCCGGAGGGAGGCGAGCTCGGGGTCCTCCGCGGGCGTCTCGTCGGGCTCGGGCTCGGGCGCCGGCGGCAGGGGTTCCTCGGCGGTGTAGCCGGTCTTCACGACGGTCGCGATGAGGTCGTCGACCGTGAGCTCCGGGGGGTGCTCGACCCGTGCCTTCTCGGTGGCGTAGTTGACCGTCGCGGTCACCCCGTCGAGGCGGTTGAGCTTCTTCTCGACGCGGGCGGCGCAGGAGGCACAGGTCATGCCACCGATCGTCAGCTCGGTGATCGTGGACGTCATGAGCGGTTCCAAACGAGAGCAGGGCCGTACGCGGTAACGGTACGACCCTGCGGGGTGTCGACCACGAAGGGTCGGTCAGACCAGTTCGTAGCCGGCCTCGTCGACGGCGGCGCGCACGGCCTCCACGTCGAGCGGGGCCTCGGAGACGACGGTGACCTCGCCGGTCTTGGCGACGGCGGTGACCGAGGAGACGCCGGGGAGCTCGGAGATCTCGCTGGAGACCGCGCCCTCGCAGTGGCCGCAGGTCATGCCCTTGACCTGGTAGACGGTGGTGAGTTCGGTCTTCGTCTCAGCGGTCATGGCGTTCTCCTTCGGGGGTTCAGAGCCGTACAAATCCAGACTATACCCCTAGGGGGTATAAATTCCAGTTCCGCCGCTCCCGGTGCCCCGGGTGCCGCCGATGGCGCCCGGCCCATCGCGCCGCGCGAGCGATCTCAGCCAACCGAGCCCCGCCAGGGTGACCAGGACGAGCCCGCCCACCGAGAAGAGGGTGAAGAGGTGCTCCTGCTGGGAGGTGGGCTGCGGGAGGTATCCCTGGGCGAAGAGAGAACGGTCGAGGTCGGTGGTGGTCACGCGCAGCACCAGCCAGAGCGCGATGCCGTGCATGGAGTCCCAGAGCGCGTGCAGCACCGCGACCCCGAGGTACGTGCCGATGACGGGCCCCGCGAAGCGGAAGCGGCCGTCGGGGCGGCGGTAGGCGAGCAGGACCGCGCCGGCAATCGCCGTCCACAGGCCGTGCCCGAAGGGGGCGAGCACCCCGCGCAGGATCTCCGTCTCCAGGAGCGAGCGCAGGTCGATGCCGTCCATGGTGACGGCGGCGTTGAAGGCGTATCCGGCGCTCTCGAAGGCGGCGAAGCCGAAGCCGACGCTGCCGCCGAGGACGAGTCCGGCGCGGATCCCGCGCAGCTGCGGATAGCGGCGTACGACGAACATGAGGGCCGCCAGCTTCACGGCCTCCTCGATGAGTCCGACCCCCAGGAACATCCACAGGGAGGGGTGGAGCAGGTAGTACTCCATGACGGAGGCGCCGAGCACGCCGAGGATGCCGCCGGTGAGGAAGCAGCCGAGGATCACCGGCACGCCGAAGTCCCGGCCGTGCCGCTCGTACGCCCAGAGCACGAAGACCGCCGGGACGAGGAAGCTGCCGAGCAGGATGAGGGTGGGGAGCAGGGTGGTGTTCTCGGTGGCGTACGTGACGACCGCCGTCAGGATCCAGAGCGCCAGGCCGCCCCCCAGGCACCGCTTCCAGAGGCCGGGGCGCGGCTGCGGGGTCGGCGGGGCCGCGGGGGGCGGGGGTGTCTGTGTGGTGGGCGGGTACTCGTGCACCGGAAGACCTCCAAGTCCCTCCGCCAAGTCCCTCCGCCGGCAGGGCAACTGACGGAGGCGTATGGCCGGATCCTATGGTAAATACCCGTTATGTCGCATTCGGGGAGCACGCTGATCCTGATCATGGCGATCGCCGTCCTGGCGCCGCTGCTCGCCTACGCGGTGGGACGCCGGATCCCCGTACCCCTCGTCATCTTCGAGATCCTGCTCGGCATCCTCATCGGCCCCGACGTCCTGGGCTGGGCCCACCCCAGCGAGCTGATCGACGGCCTCTCCCAGCTCGGCCTCACCATGCTGATCTTCCTCGCGGGGTACGAGATCGAGTTCGGCAAGGTCCGCGGCGACACCCTCAAGCGCGCCGTCTGGGCCTGGGTCGCCGCCCTCGCCCTCGGGCTCGGCACCGGGATCCTGCTCGGCGGCGGCTATGCCAAGGGCGTCTTCATCGGGGTGGCGCTCACCAGCACCGCGCTCGGCACCGTCCTGCCCGTGCTGCGGGACGCCGGGCAGCTCCACGGCCGCTTCGGCTCCGTCGTCATGGCCTTCGGCGCGGTCGGCGAGTTCGGCCCGATCATCGCGATGGCGCTGCTGCTCAGCGGGCGCGCCGCGGCCGAGTCGACCGCGCTCCTCGCGGTCTTCGCCGCGCTCACGGCCGCCGCCGTCTTCTGGGCGCTGCGCCCGCGCCCGCCGTGGTTCTCCCGGGTCATCGCCAAGACCCTGCACAGCAGCGGCCAGTTCGCCGTCCGGTTCGTCTTCCTGCTGCTCGCGCTGATGCTGGGGGCCTCGACGGCGCTCGGGCTCGACGTGCTGCTCGGCGCCTTCGCGGCCGGGCTCGTCACCCGGCTCGTACTGACCGGGGCCGCGCCCGATTCCGGCCCGGAGATCCTGGCGAAGATCGAGGCCGTCGGCTTCGGCTTCCTCGTCCCGGTCTTCTTCGTCGTCACCGGCATCGAGTTCGACCTGGACTCGCTGCTCTCCGGCGGCCGGACCCTGCTCCTCCTGCCGGTCTTCCTGCTGCTCTTCCTGGTCGTGCGCGGCGGGCCGATCTGGTTCCTCGCCCCGCGCGACCTCGACCGCGCGGACCGGGGCGGGCTCGTCCTCTACGGCTCCACGGCGCTGCCGCTCGTCGTCGCGATCACGACCATCGGCGTGGACGACCACGAGCTGTCGGCGGGCGACGCGGCGGCGCTCGTCGGGGCCGGCATGGTCTCCGTCCTCGTCTTCCCGCTGCTCGCGCTGAAGCTGCGGGCGCGGGCGGGAGAGGAGGTGTCGCCCTCCGAGGAGGTCAGTGGTTCCGAGACGTGGTGAGCGTGTCGCGGGCGTGGTGGGTGCCGCCGATGACCGGGTCGAGGTAGCGCAGGAGGACGAGCTTCAGCTCGTCGACCGTGGCGTCCCGCTCGGGCCCCTCGGGGGCGGCGAGGACCAAGGCGAGGCCGCCCTTGAAGACCGCGAAGGCCATGTCGGCGATCCGTACGCACTCCTCGGGCGGGCTGTCCGGGAGGTAGTGCGCGATCAGGACGCGGACCCGCTCGATCAGCGAGGCGTGCAGGGCGTCGTGCTCCTCCGCGATCCGGCCGGGGATCTCGGAGCCGTGCATCAGGGCGAGGAAGACCGGGTTGGCGCAGTTGAACTCGATCAGCGGGTCGACGACCGCGTCGAGCAGCTCGGGCAGCGGCAGGGCCAGGTTCTCCGGGGTGAAGGCCTGACCGTGGGCCTCGCGCATCTCGTGCATGAGGCGGCCGCCGAGCTCGACGGCGATGGCTTCCTTGTTCGGGAAGTACTGGTAGAGCGTGCCGGGCGAGACGTGCGCCTCGCGGGCGATGGCGTTGGTGCTGGCCGCCGTGTAGCCGTTCGCGCAGAAGACGTTCGCGGCGGCCTGGAGCAGCTGCGTGATGCGGCGCTCGCCGCGCGCCTGGCGGCGGCGCGGCTTCGGATCCTCGGACATCTCGGGCTTCTCGGACATGGCTGTCCCCAGCTCTCCTCAACACACGTTTGACAAATGCGAGAGGTCGCTCGCATTCTAAGGAAACGCGAGCGATCACTCGTGTTTGTCATTCTATGGCAATGGGCGACCCATGTGACCTGCCGGGAAGCGCGCACATGGGTCAGGTGAAGGGGACACCGCGTCATGGCCGAAGTCAAGAAATCACCGCCCGCAGGGGGTACGGCCTCCGGGGGTACGGCCTCCGGGGGGACGTCCTCCGGGAGGACGGGCGGCGCGCGTACGGGCGGCGGGTGGACGCGGTTCGTCACCGCCCGGCCGCGCCTCACGCTCCTCGTGGCGCTCGTGCTCACCGCCCTCGCCGTCCTGGCGGGCGGCGGCGTCGCCGACCGGATGGGCAGCGGCGGCTGGGAGGACCCGGCCGCCGAGTCCACGTACGCGACGGAGGCGCTGGCCCGGGAGTTCCCCGGCTCGCAGCCCAACCTGCTCCTCCTCCTCGACGCCGGAGAGGCCGGGGCGGACGCCCCCGCCGTCGCCGCCGAGGCCCGGAGGCTCGCCGAGCGCCTCGACGCCGAGCCGGGCGTCGACGGCGTCGGCTCCTACTGGTCCACCGGCTCGCCCGCCCTCCGCTCCGAGGACGGCCGACAGGCGCTGATCGCCGCCCGGATCGCCGGCGAGGAGAAGGACGCCGGCGCCATCCTCGACCGGATCGCCCCCGAGTACCGGGGCACGCACGGCCCCGTCGAGGTCACCCTCGGCGGCGGCCTCGCCGTCCGCCACGAGATGCAGGTGATCATCCAGGAGGACCTGCTGCGGGCCGAGCTCATCGCCCTGCCCCTCACCCTCGTCCTCCTCGTCATGGTCTTCGGCAGCGCCGTCGCCGCCCTGCTGCCGCTCGGCGTCGGCATCGTCGCCATCCTCGGCACCAACGCCGTCCTGCGCGGCATCACCGAGTTCACGGACGTCTCGGTCTTCGCCCAGAACCTGACGACCGCCCTCGGTCTCGGACTCGCGATCGACTACGCCCTCTTCGTCGTCCGCCGCTACCGCGAGGAGCTCGCCGCCGGCGCCGACACGTACACCGCCGTCCGCACCACGCTGCGCACCGCGGGGCGGACCGTGCTGTTCTCCGCGCTGACCGTCGCCGTCTCGCTCTCCGCGATGCTCGTCTTCCCGCAGTACTTCCTGCGCTCCTTCGCCTACGCCGGGATCGCCGTCGTCGTCCTCGCCGCGACCGCCGCCCTCACCCTGCTCCCCGCGGCCCTCGTGCTGCTCGGCGACCGGGTCAACGCCCTGGACCTGCGGCGCCTCCTCCGGCGCGGCCGCCCGCCCAAGCAGGACGCCGCCGAAGGCTCCGGCTGGGCCCGGGCCGCCGACCTCGTGATGCGCCGCGCGCCGGTCTTCGCCGTCGCCACCGCCGCCGGCCTCGTCCTCCTCGGACTGCCCTTCCTCGGCGTGAAATTCGGCACCGCCGACGACCGCCAGCTCCCCACCACCGCCACCTCCCGGGTCGTCCAGGACCAGCTCCGCGGCGGCTTCCCCGGCGACCCCGGCGGCGCGATCACCGTCCTCGCCGAGGGCCGGGCCACCCCCGCCCAGTACGCGGCCTACCGCGAGCGGATCGCCGCGCTCGACGGCGTCGGCCGGGTCGACGGCCCCGTCACCGCGAGCGGCGGCGGCACCGGCCACGCCTACTTCACCGTCGTGCCCGAGGGCGAGACCGTCGGCGCCGGAGCCCAGCGGGTCGTGGGCGAACTCCGCGCCGCGCCCGCCCCCTTCGACACCTCCGTCACCGGCCAGGCCGCCGTCCTCGTCGACTCCAAGGACGCCCTCGGCGAGCGGCTGCCCTGGGCGGCGGCGATCGTCGTCCTCGCCACCCTGCTCCTCGTCTTCCTGCTCACCGGCAGCGTCCTCATACCCGTCCAGGCGGTCGTCCTCAACGCCCTCAGCCTCACGGCGATGTTCGGCGCGGTCGTCTGGGTCTTCCAGGAGGGCCACCTCGCCGGACTCCTCGGCTTCACCCCCACCGGCGACATCGAGACCACGCTGCCCGTGCTCATGTTCTGCGTGGCCTTCGGACTCTCCATGGACTACGGCGTCTTCCTGCTCTCCCGCGTCAAGGAGGAGTACGACGCCACCGGCGACCACGAGCACTCCGTCCGCTTCGGCCTGCGCAGGACCGGCGGCCTGATCACCGCCGCCGCCGTGATCCTCGCCGTCGTCATGGTCGCGATCGGCACCTCACGGGTCACCAACACCAAGATGCTCGGCCTCGGCGTCGCCCTCGCCGTCCTCATGGACGCGATGGTGGTCCGCAGCCTCCTCGTCCCCGCCGTGATGAAGCTGACCGGCCGCCTCACCTGGTGGGCCCCGGGGCCGCTGCGCCGCTTCCACGACCGCTTCGGCGTCAGCGAGTCGGACGGCCCCGCGCCGCTGGCGGAGCCGGCCGCCGAGAAGGTGACCGCCGGCGCCTCGCGCTGACCCCCGGACGCGGCAGGACGCCGGGCCCCGGAGCGTTCCGGGGCCCGGCGTCCTCGCCTGCCGGGGGAGCGGGGGCGACGGTCAGTCGCGGCGGGCCCGGTTGCCGGGGCGGCTGGCGACCCAGGCGCGGATCGTGTCCGCGTACCAGTAGGGCTTGCCCGACTCGACCTGGTCGGGGGCCGGCAGGAGGCCGTGCTTCCGGTAGGAGCGGACCGTGTCCGGCTGGACGCGGATGTGCGCGGCGATGTCCTTGTACGACCAGAGCCTTCTGTCCGTCATGCCTGGTACCTCCCTGCGCACCGCGCAGCGGCGGCAGGGGGTGCCGTTCGGGGGCGCTGCGGGCGGGCGTTGGTGATCACTGAGCCTGTGCCCGTTGAACGACCCCTGCCGACAGGAGGAGAGCGGCTGTCGAGCGCCTGTGACGGAAGACCCGCGTAATGGAGATATGCGTGACGGGGAGGGGACCTGTGTGACGGAAGTGAGGCACAGGGACTCGCGCGGACGACGGCGTGTCCGCGTGCGTCACCCCTGGTCACACAGGTATGCGCCGCTCACACCCCGCAGGAGCGCAGGAAGCGCCGGGTACGCAGCGCGATCGGGTACGGAACGTCCGGCTCGCACGGGTACATGTCCTGCTCCACGATCGCGAAGAGGTCCACGTCCAGGGCCTGCGCGGCGGCGATCACCGGCTCCAGGGCCGGTACCCCGGACGGCGGTTCGCACATCACGCCCCGCGCCACCGCCGGGCCGAACGGCACCTCGTCGGCCACCACCCGGGCCAGCACCTCCGGATCGACCTGCTTGAGGTGGAGGTAGCCGATCCGCTCCCCGTAACTCTCGATCAGCTTGACGCTGTCCCCGCCGGCGTACGCGTAGTGCCCGGTGTCCAGGCAGAGCGCGACGGCCTCCGGATCGGTGGCGTCGAGGAAGCGGGTCACGCTCTCCTCGCCGTCGAGATGGGTGTCGGCGTGCGGATGGACGACGAGCCGCAGCCCGTACCGCTCCCGCACCTCCCGCCCCAGACGTTCCGTCAGACGGGTCAGATCCCGCCACTGCTCCGCGGTGAGCGTGCGCTCCTCCAGGACCTCGCCCGTCCGGTCGTCCCGCCAGAACGACGGGATGACGACGAGATGACCGGCGCCCATGGCCTGGGCGAGGGCGGCGTTCTCGGCGACGTGCGCCCAGGTGCGCTCCCAGACGGCCGGGCCGTGGTGCAGCCCGGTGAAGACCGTCCCCGCCGAGACCCGCAGCCCGCGCCGGGCGGTCTCCTCCGTGAGGACGGCCGGATCGGTGGGCAGATAGCCGTACGGCCCGAGCTCGATCCACCCGTAGCCCGCGCCGGACACCTCGTCGAGGAAGCGCTGCCACGGCACCTGCCGGGGATCGTCGGGGAACCACACCCCCCAGGAGTCCGGGGCGGAGCCGACACGGATGCGGGACGGATGCGACGGCGACAACGACGGCTTCGTCATGTCTGCCACCTTGGCCGGGGCCGGAGAGGAGCGTCAAGCAGGCGGGCGGACCCAGGGACAAGGCGTCCGAATGTCCGGACATGTCGTTGACACGCCTCCGGGCGCCCGACTAGACCTGAGGGCGGGGCCGCAGGCGAAAGAGGGGCGCGTGGAACCGGAGCCGTACGACCTGATCACCATGGGGCGCCTCGGCGTGGACCTGTACCCGCTCCAGAGCGGCGTCGGGCTCGACCGCGTCGAGACCTTCCGCAGGTTCCTCGGCGGCTCCCCGGCCAACGTCGCCGTCGCCGCCGCCCGGCTCGGCCGCCGCACCGCGCTCGTCTCCCGCACCGGCGCCGACCCCTTCGGCGCCGCGCTCCACCACGATCTCAAGGGCTTCGGCGTGGACGACCGCTGGGTGACCGAGGTCCCCGCCTACCCCACCCCCGTCACCTTCTGCGAGCTGTTCCCGCCCGACGACTTCCCGCTCCACTTCTACCGCCGTCCCAAGGCCCCCGACCTGGAGATCCACCCGCACGAGCTCGACCTCGACGCGATCCGCGCCGCCCGGGTCTTCTGGGCGACCGGCACCGGCCTCTGCGCCGAACCGAGCCGCGCCGCGACCCTGGAGGCGCTGCGCGCCCGGGCCGGCCGGGAGGTGACGGTCCTCGACCTGGACTGGCGGCCCGTGTTCTGGACGGACCCGGCCGAGGCCCGCCCGTACTACGCAGAGGCCCTGCGCCACGCGACCGTCGCCGTCGGCAACCTCGACGAGTGCGAGGTCGCCACCGGGGAGCGCGAGCCGCACGCCGCCGCCCGCGCCCTCCTCGCCACCGGCACGGTCCGGCTCGCCGTCGTGAAGCGGGGACCCGCCGGCGTCCTCGCGGTCGCCGCCGACGGCACGTCCGCCGAGGTCCCGCCGCTGCCGGTGGAGGTCGTCAACGGGCTCGGCGCGGGCGACGCGTTCGGCGGAGCCCTCGTCCACGGCCTCCTCGCCGGCCGGGACCTCGAAACGACCCTGCGCCACGCCAACGCCGCCGGCGCGATCGTCGCCGGTCGCCTCGCCTGCTCCTCCGCCATGCCGTACGCGGAGGAGATCGCCGAGGCACTCGCGGCGGGCACGGGAACGATCCCGGAGAAGGGGTAGGGATGCGCCCATGAACCCCGGCCCCGCCATGAACCCCGGCCCCGACCCCGGACCCGACCCCGACCCCGGACCCGCCCCCGACCCCGGCTCCGCCCCCGACCCCGGCTCTGCCCCCGGCCCCACGCGAACCGGCCGCCTCCACCTGCCCGCCGGATCCACCGCCCACGGGCCGTACGCGCTCCGCATCGACCCCGGACAGGCCGGCTGGGAGCACTCCGCCCTCCGGGTCCTCACCCTCGGGCCGGGCGAGAACCAGCCCTTCGAGAGCGGGGATTCCGAATGGGTCGTGCTTCCTCTAGCCGGTGCCTGTAGCGTGCGCGTGGACGGCCAAGTGATCGAACTCCAGGGCCGCGACGACGTGTTCGCGGGAGTCACCGACTTCGCCTACGTACCGCGCGGCGCCCACGCCCAGATCGCCTCCGGCGCGGGAGGCCGCTTCGCTTTGGCAGGAGCGAAGTGCGAGCGACGACTCCCCGCCCGCTACGGCCCCGCGCCGGAGGTTCCCGTCGAGACGCGGGGCAGCGGCAACCGCGCCCGCCAGGTGCGGAACTTCGCCGCCGCCGGAGCCTTCGACTGCGACCGGCTGATCGCCGTCGAGGTCGTCACCCCCGGCGGCAACTGGTCCTCCTACCCGCCGCACAAGCACGACGAGCACCGCCCGGGCGCCGAGTCCGTCCTGGAGGAGATCTACTACTACGAGATCGCCGGCCCGCACGGCCTCGCCTACCAGCGGATCTCGCCCTCCCGGCCCGGCGGCGCCGAGCTCCTCGCCGAGGTCGGGGACGGCGACGCCGTGCTCGTACCGGACGGCTGGCACGGGCCGTCGATCGCCCAGCCGGGTCACGACCTCTACTACCTCAACGTCATGGCGGGCCCCGGAGCCGAGCGGGAGTGGAAGATCTCCTTCCATCCGGACCACACGGAGGGATACGCATGACCATCCGGCTGACCGTCGCCCAGGCGCTCGTCCGCTTCCTCGCCGCCCAGTACACGGAGCGCGACGGGACCCGGCAGCGGCTGATCGCGGCCACCTGGGGCATCTTCGGCCACGGGAACGTCGCCGGGATCGGCCAGGCGCTGGTCCAGGAGGAGGGGATGCCCTTCCATCAGGGCCGTAACGAACAGGCCATGGTCCACGCCGCCGTCGGCTACGCCCGCCAGTCGAACCGGCTCTCCGCGCACGCCGTCACCACCTCGATCGGCCCCGGCGCCACCAACCTCGTCACCGGCGCCGCCCTCGCCACGATCAACCACCTGCCGGTGCTGCTCCTCCCCGGCGACACCTTCGCCACCCGCCCGGCCGACCCCGTCCTCCAGCAGCTCCAACTCCCGTACGCCGGTGACGTGTCGGTCAACGACTGCCTGCGTCCCGTCTCGAAGTACTTCGACCGGATCGGACGGCCCGAGGCCCTGATCCCGGCCGCGCTCGCCGCCATGCGCGTCCTCGCCGACCCCGTCGAGACCGGCGCCGTCACCCTCGCGCTGCCCCAGGACGTCCAGGCGGAGGCGTACGACTGGCCGGAGCGGTTCTTCGCCGACCGGGTCTGGCGGGTCCGCCGCCCCTCCCCGGACGAGGACGAACTCGACGCGGCGGTCGCGGCGATCGGCGGGGCCACCCGGCCGCTGATCGTCGCCGGCGGCGGCGTCCGCTACAGCGGGGCCGAGGAGGCGCTCCACGACTTCGCCGCGCTGACCGGCATCCCCGTCGCCTCCACCCAGGCCGGCAAGGGGGCGCTGCCGCACGGCCACCCCCAGGACGTCGGCGGCCTCGGCCACACCGGCACCGCCGCCGCCGACCACCTGGCCCGTACCGCCGACGTGGTCATCGGCATCGGCACCCGCTGGACCGACTTCACCACCGCCTCCGGAACGCTCTTCGGCCACCCCTCCGTGCAGTTCGTCAACCTCAACATCGCCGCCTTCGACTCCCACAAGATGGCCGCGCTGCCGCTCGTGGCGGACGCCCGCGAGGGCCTGGAACAGCTCCACTCGCTCCTGGAGCCGCACCACGTCACCGAGCACTACGTGCACGAGTACGCCGAGGACAGACTCCGCTGGCAGACCCGTGTCGACACCGCCTACGCCGTCCCCGACGAGGACGCCCGCCCCACCCAGGCCCAGGTCCTCGGCGTACTCGACACTCTGGTCGACGGCAGCGACATCCTGATCAACGCCGCCGGCTCGCTCCCCGGCGACCTCCACAAGCTCTGGCGGCCCCGCTCCACCGACCAGTACCACGTCGAATACGGCTACTCCTGCATGGGCTACGAGATCCCGGCGGCCCTCGGCGTCCTGCTCGCCGCACCCGACCGGCCCGTCTGGGCGCTCGTCGGCGACGGTACGTATCTGATGAACCCCACCGAAATCGTCACCGCCGTGCAGGAACGGCTGCCCCTGCGGCTGATCATCCTGCAGAACCACGGCTACGCCTCCATCGGCGGCCTCTCGGAGGCCGTCGGAGCCGAGCGGTACGGCACCGACTACCGCCACCGGGACGCGTGGGGCGGTTTCACCGGAGCGCCGCTCCCCGTCGACCTCGGGGCCAACGCGGCCTCCCTCGGCATGCGGGTGCTGCGCCCCCGCACCGTGCGTGACCTGCGAGAAGCCCTCGCGGACGCACGGACCACGACGGTTCCCACATGTGTCTACGTCGAGACCGAAACGGCAGACACAGTGTCGGGCCCGCCCCCGGCCCAGGCATGGTGGGATGTGCCCGTGGCCGAGACGTCGACCCGCCCGTCGGCGGTCAAGGCCCGCGAGGAGTACGACCGGCACGTCACCGCCCGACGCCGCCATCTCTGAAGGAGCATCTCGTCATGACGAACACCGTCAAGACTGTCAATCACTGGATCGGTGGCAAGGCCGTCGAGGGCACGTCGGGCAACTGGGGCCCGGTCACCGACCCGGCCACCGGCGCCGTGACCACCCGTGTCGCGCTCGCCTCCGTCGAGGAGGTGGACGCCGCCGTCGCCGCCGCCAAGGACGCGTTTCTGACCTGGGGCACCTCGTCCCTCGCGCAGCGCACCACGATCCTCTTCAAGTTCCGCGCGCTGCTCGACGCCAACCGCGACGCGATCGCCGAGCTGATCACCGCCGAGCACGGCAAGGTCCACTCGGACGCGCTCGGCGAGGTCGCCCGCGGCCTGGAGATCGTCGACCTGGCCTGCGGCATCACCGTCCAGCTCAAGGGCGAGCTCTCCACCCAGGTGTCGAACCGCGTGGACGTGGCCTCGATCCGCCAGCCGGTGGGCGTCGTCGCGGGCATCACGCCCTTCAACTTCCCGGCCATGGTCCCGATGTGGATGTTCCCGATCGCCATCGCGACCGGCAACACCTTCATCCTCAAGCCGAGCGAGAAGGACCCGTCGCCGGCCCTGAAGATCGCCGAGCTGCTCGCCGAGGCGGGCCTCCCGGACGGCGTCTTCAACGTCCTGAACGGCGACAAGGTCTCCGTGGACCGCCTCCTGGAGCACCCGGACGTCTCCGCGATCTCCTTCGTGGGCTCGACCCCGATCGCCCGCCACATCCACACCACCGCCTCCGCCAACGGCAAGCGCGTCCAGGCGCTCGGCGGCGCGAAGAACCACATGCTGGTCCTCCCGGACGCCGACCTCGACGCGGCGGCCGACGCGGCCGTCTCGGCGGCGTACGGCTCGGCCGGCGAGCGCTGCATGGCGATCTCGGCGGTCGTGGCCGTCGGCTCCATCGGCGACCTGCTCGTCGAGAAGATCCGCGAGCGCGCCGAGAAGATCAAGATCGGTCCCGGCAACGACCCGACCTCCGAGATGGGCCCGCTCATCACGGCCGTCCACCGCGACAAGGTCGCCTCGTACGTCACGGGCGCGGCGGCCGAGGGCTGCGAGGTCGTCCTCGACGGCACCGGCTACACGGTCGAGGGCCACGAGAACGGCCACTGGATCGGCCTGTCCCTCCTGGACCACGTGCCGACGACGGCCGCGGCCTACCAGGACGAGATCTTCGGCCCGGTGCTCTGCGTGCTGCGCGCCGAGACGTACGAGGAGGGCCTGGCCCTCATCAACGGCTCGCGCTTCGGCAACGGCACCGCGATCTTCACCCGTGACGGCGGCGCGGCCCGCCGCTTCCAGATGGAGGTCGAGGCCGGCATGGTCGGCGTCAACGTGCCGATCCCGGTGCCGGTGGGCTACCACTCCTTCGGCGGCTGGAAGGACTCGCTCTTCGGCGACCACCACATCTACGGCAACGACGGCGTGCACTTCTACACGCGCGGCAAGGTCGTCACCACCCGCTGGCCGGACCCGTCCGACGCCCCGGCGGGCGTGGACCTGGGCTTCCCCCGCAACCACTGACCTTCCGGTCGTGGCCGTGACGAGCGGCTCCTGACGAACGGCCCCCGGTGTGCGTACCGCCGCACACCGGGGGCCGTTCGCGTCCGGTCCCACCGGCGCGAGTGGAGGAGCCGCGCGGATACGGGTGCGGATACCGCGTCCGGTGTACGACACGCCCGCCCGTACGCCTCAAGGAGGTCGGGCGCCTCCCCCTGTGGACCGCAGTGCCGCACGAGTCGGCCCGCATAGGCTCGACCCATGCGACTCCGACTTCCCCGGTGGGCCGCGGTCACCGCCGTCCTCGCCGTCCTCGCGGGTGCCGGCACCTGGACCGCCGTCGCCTCGGACGAACCGCCGCCCGTGCACCGCGCGGACAAGGCGCTCGACATCGACGGCGTACGGCTGGACACCTCGTACTTCACGAGCGGCGGAGACGGGCGGCGTCCCGCCGTCCTCCTCGGCCACGGCTTCGGCGGCTCCAAGAACGACGTCCGCGCCCAGGCCGAACAGCTCGCCCGCGACGGCTACGCCGTCCTCACCTGGTCCGCCCGCGGCTTCGGCGACTCCACCGGGGAGATCGGCCTCAACGACCCCGACCACGAGGTCGCGGACGTCCGCAAGCTGATCGACTGGCTCGCGGACCGCCCCGAGGTCCTCCTCGACAAGGCCGGAGACCCGCGCGTCGGCGTCACCGGCGCCTCCTACGGCGGCGCGATCTCGCTGCTCGCCGCCGGACACGACCCACGCGTCGACGCCATCGCGCCCCAGATCACCTACTGGAACCTCGCCGACGCCCTCTTCCCGAACGACGTCTTCAAGAAGCTCTGGGCCGGGATCTTCTTCTCGGCGGGCGACCAGCGAGGCGGCGCCGGGAACGCCGGCGCCAAGGCCGCCGCCGACGGCTGCGGGCGCTTCACCGCCGAACTCTGCTCCCTCTACCAGCGCGTCGCCGTCGGCGGAAAGCCCGACGCCGCCGCCCGCGCCCTCCTCGAAGCCCGCAGCCCCTCCGCCGTCGGCGCGGACATCAAGGTGCCCGCGCTCATCGTCCAGGGCCAGTCCGACTCCCTCTTCACCCTCGCCCAGTCCGACGCCATGGCCCGCACCCTCACCGCCAACGGCGCCCCCGTCGCCGTCGACTGGATCGCCGGCGGCCACGACGGCGGCGACCGCGAGACCGAGCGCGTCGAGCGGCGGATCAGCACCTGGTTCGACCGCTGGCTGAAGCGCGACACCTCCGCCGACACCGGCCCCGCCTTCCGCGTCAGCCGCACCGGAGGCGTCGACTCCACCGACGGCCAGGCCACCCTGCGCGCCGCCACCGCCGACCGCTACCCGGGCCTCACCGCCGCCACCGAGACGTTCGCCCTCGCCGGGCCGCCGCAGACCTTCGCCAACCCGGCCGGCGCCGCCCCGCCGGCCATCTCCGCCGTCCCCGGCCTCGGCGGCGGGCTCTCCGGCCTCTCCTCCCTCGGCGTCGGTCTCTCCCTCGACTTCCCCGGCCAGTACGCCCGCTTCGACGCGAAGCCGCAGACCGGGGCCGTCCGGATCACCGGCACCCCGACCGTCCGCGTCAAGGTCACCTCCACCGCCGCCGACGGCTCCGCCGTCCTCTTCGCCAAGGTGTACGACGTCGGGCCCGACGGACGGCAGCAGGTGCTGCCCTCCCAGCTCGTCACCCCCGTCCGCGTCGAGGACGCCAAGGCCGGCCGCAGCGTCACCCTGACCCTGCCCGCGATCGACCACGAGGTGGAGGCCGGCCACCGGCTGCGGCTCGTCCTCGCCGCCACCGACCTCGGCTACGCCTCCCCGACCGTCCCCGCCGGCTACACCGTCGCCGTCGAGGGCCCGCTCACCGTCCCGACCGCGCCCGGCCTCGACACGCAGGCCGCCGCCCTGCCCTGGTGGGTCTGGGGCCTGCCGCTCCTCGGCCTCGCCGTCGCCGCGGCCCTCCTCCTGACCGCCCGCCGCCGCACCACCGCCCCCGCGCCGGACCCGGAGCTCACCTCCGTACCCCTCCAGATCACCGGGCTCTCCAAGAAGTACGCGGGCGGCGACCGGTACAGCGTCAAGGACCTCTCCTTCCGCGTCGAACAGGGCCAGGTCCTCGGTCTCCTCGGCCCGAACGGCGCCGGCAAGACCACCACCCTGCGCATGCTGATGGGCCTCATCCGGCCCGACGAGGGCGAGATCCGGGTCTTCGGCCAGGCCATCCGCCCCGGCGCCCCGGTCCTCTCCCGGGTCGGCTCCTTCGTCGAGGGCGCCGGCTTCCTGCCGCACCTCTCCGGCCGGGAGAACCTGGAGCTGTACTGGAAGGCCACCGGCCGCCCCGCCGAGGACGCCCACGTCGACGACGCCCTGCGCATCGCGAACCTGGGCAGCGCCCTCGAACGCGCCGTACGCACCTACTCGCAGGGCATGCGGCAGCGCCTCGCCATCGCCCAGGCCATGCTCGGCCTGCCGGACCTGCTCATCCTCGACGAGCCGACCAACGGCCTCGACCCGCCGCAGATCCGCGAGATGCGGGAGGTGATGATCCGGTACGCGGCCGAGGGCCGGACCGTCATCGTCTCCAGCCACCTCCTCGCGGAGGTCGAGCAGTCCTGCACGCACCTCGTCGTCATGGACCGAGGGCAGCTCGTCCAGGCCGGACCGGTCGCCGAGATCACCGGCTCCGGCGACACCCTGCTCGTGACGCTCGACGGAGACGTCGACGACCCGCTCGTCGAGAAGATCGGCGCCCTCCCGGGCGTCGGCTCCGCCGCCCGCGCCGACGGCGGACTCCTCGTCCGCCTCGACGGCGGGGACGCGACCGCCCTCATCGGCGACCTCGTCCGCCTGGACGTACCGCTGACCGGGGTCGGACCGCACCGGCGCCTGGAAGACGCGTTCCTGACCCTGATCGGAGGAGGAGCCGCGTGAGCGCGCCGACCACCACCATGGCCACCGCGACCCCGTCGGAGGTCCCCGCCCCCGGCTACCGGGCCGGACGCACCCTGCCCCTGCGCGTCGAGGCCCTGCGCCAGTGGAAGCGGCGCCGCACCCTGATCATGGGCGGGATCCTCGTCGCCCTCCCCTTCGTCCTGATCGCCGCCTTCGCGATCGGCGGCGCCGGGGACGGCGACCGCAACGGCCGGATCACGCTCATGGACACGGCGACGGCCTCCGGCGCCAACTTCGCGGCGACCTGCCTCTTCGTCTCGGCCGGCTTCCTCCTCGTCGTGCCCGTCGCCCTCTTCTGTGGCGACACCGTCGCCTCCGAGGCGAGCTGGTCCTCGCTGCGCTACCTCCTGGCCGCGCCCGTGCCCCGCTCCCGGCTCCTCGCCTCGAAGCTGGCGGTGGCCCTCGGCTACAGCGCGGCCGCGATGGTCCTGCTGCCGCTCGTGGCGCTCGCCGCGGGCACGGTCGCCTACGGCTGGGGTCCGCTCCAGCTCCCGACCGGCGGCTCCGTGCCCGCCATGGACGCGGTCCTGCGCATCGGGATCGCCGTCGCCTTCGTCTTCGTCTCCCAACTGGTCACCGCCGGGCTCGCCTTCTGGCTCTCCACCCGCACCGACGCCCCGCTCGGCGCGGTGGGCGGCGCCGTCGGCCTGACCATCGTCGGCAACGTCCTGGACGCCGTCACGGCGCTCGGCGACTGGCGCGACTTCCTGCCCGCGCACTGGCAGTTCGCCTGGATCGACGCGCTCCAGCCGCAGCTGGAGTGGGGCGGCATGGTCAAGGGAGCGGCGATCTCGGTGACGTACGCCGTGGTCCTCTTCGCGCTCGCCTTCCGCGGCTTCGCCCGCAAGGACATCGTGTCGTAGCGGGGCTGCCGGCCCCTCACACCCACCCCCTTCGAGCCGCTTCCGCACCCGCGCGGAAGCGGCTCGTCGTGCCGAGGGCGGCCATCAGCTCGCCCACCCGGCGGCTGTACGTGCGCGCCGACATGCCGAGCCGGGCCGCCGCCGTCTCGTCCGTGAGCCCCGACAGGAGCGCGTCGAGGACCGGCCGCAGCTGCGGCGGGAGGTCCCGCGGCGGGGGCGGCGGAGGCGGTACGTACGTCAGCTCCTCGGCCGCCGCCCAGCAGGCGTGGTGCGCCCGGACGAGGGCCTGCACCACCACCGGGTCGCGGATCAGCAGCAACCCGTTGTAGAGCAGCTCCAGATCGAGCGGGACCGCCGCCACCGTCCGGTCCACGACGATCAGTTTGAACGGGATCGCGTCCGCGAGCCGGGCCCGGCCGGGGATCCGCAGCCCGTCCTCCAGCCTGGGCAGGGCGTGCCGCGGCACGATCCGCCGGACCTCCTCGGCCCGCTCCGCCGCGGCCCGCATGCACGCTCCTGCCAGTTCCAGGAACGGCCCGGGGATCGCGCGGCCCGCGGAGGCGACGGGATCGTCGAAGGTCAGCAGCTCGTGCCGGGTGGAAGCGGCCAGCCCGGCGAGCGCGGCGCTGATGCGCCGTGCGCCCCGGACCGGGCGCCCCGCGGGCCGCTGTCCCTCGGCCGCGGCCCTGTTCATCGCCGAACGGGCGAGCATCACGGAGCCCGCGCTCTCTGCCACCGCTGACCACCCCCGCCCGATCGATGTCCACTCCATGTACGCACGCGACTGCACACGGTGACAAGCCCTGTTGAAAAGGATGGCGAATCCATGCCACCCTCGTGAGCCCCCGTCGCCGTTGCCACATCGAGATCCATCCGCAACTCCTCCGACGGCTCCGCCAAGCCCCTTTGTTCGTCACATTCACAAGTGCCGGACGAAGAGGGGGACATGACATGAGTCGACAGAGCGCGGTGCCGAACGGGCGCCGCAGGGCCCGGTTCGGGGCCACGATCGCGGGGCTGCTCGCCGCCGGACTGGCCGTCGGCGGCTGCGCCGCGTCGGGCGAGAACCAGGACGCCTCGCACGCCAAGGACGGCCGCACCGCACCGGACACCTCCCGCGGCGGGGCCGCGAGCCCGGGGTACGTCGCCCCGGGAACGGCGACGCCGGGTGCCGACGCCGCCGCACCCGAGGAGGGCGAGCAGCGCACGAAGCCGCCCGCCCCCGACTACCTCTCCACCTTCGCCCTCGACGTCGACACCGCCTCGTACGGCTACGCCCGCCGCACCCTCGCCGAGGGGCGGCTGCCCGACCCGTCGACGGTGCGCCCGGAGGAGTTCGTCAACAGCTTCCGCCCCGACTACCCGCGCCCCGCCGACAACGGCTTCGGCGTGAGCCTCGACGGCGCGCGCACCGGCCGGGACGGCTGGTCCCTGGTCCGGGTGGGGCTCGCCACCCGCGCCGCGGACCGGGGCGGCGAACGTCCGCCCGCCGCCCTCACCTTCGTCGTCGACATCTCCGGCTCGATGGCCGAGCCCGGTCGGCTCGACCTGGTGAAGGAGTCCCTCGGGCTCCTCGCGGGCGAGCTCCGCGACGACGACTCGATGGCCCTCGTCACCTTCAGCGACGAGGCCGAGACCCGGCTGCCCATGACCCGCGTCGGGGAGTCCCGCGGCCGGATCCGCGAGGTCGTGGAGGCCCTGGAGACGACCTCGTCCACCAACGTCGAGGCCGGCGTCCGCACCGGCTACGACGTCGCCGTCGAGGGCCGCCGCGAGGGCGCGACCAACCGGGTCGTGCTGCTCTCCGACGCCCTCGCCAACACCGGCGCGACCGAGGCGGAGACGATCCTGGCCCGGATCGAGGAGGAGCGCAGGCAGTACGGCATCACCCTCTTCGGCGTCGGCGTCGGCAGCGACTACGGCGACGACCTCATGGAGAAGCTCGCCGACAAGGGCGACGGCCACACGACGTACGTCTCCACGCCCGCGCAGGCCCGGAAGGTCTTCGTCGACCAGCTGCCCACCCACGTCGAGCTGCGCGCCCGCGACGCCAAGGCGCAGGTCGCCTTCGACCGGGGGACCGTCGAGAGCTTCCGGCTGATCGGGTACGAGAACAGGGAGGTCGCCGACGAGGACTTCCGGAACGACTCGGTGGACGGCGGCGAGATCGGCGCCGGCCACACCGTCACCGCGCTGTACGCGGTGAAGACCCGGCCCGGGGCGACCGGCCGCGTCGCCACCGCCACGGTCCGCTGGCTCGACCCGGCGACCCGGGCGCCGAAGGAGCGCTCCGGCACGGTCGCGGTCGAGGCGCTCACCGCGGGAATCTGGGACGGCGGCCACGACAGCCTCCAGCTGACGGCGATCGCCGCCTACTTCGCGGACGCGCTGCGCGGCGGTGACCTGCCGGGCGACCCCGGGCTCCCGGCGCTCGCCGAGCGGGCGGAGGCCATCGCGGGACGGTCGGGGTCGGCAACGGTCCGGGAGCTCGCGGAGGCGGTCCGGCAGGCCGAGCGGCTGCGCGGGCCGGCCGCGGAGCCGGGCGGCGATGCCTCCCGGGAGGGCGAACTGCGGTCGGGTGACCCGTACAGCTGACGTGCACGTGACCCGCACAGCCGAAGTCGGTTCCCCCACACAGTTGTTGTACATCTGACGCGCGGGGCGGCCGGCGGGACAGAATGGCCCGCATGGCCACCCTGCTGCTCGCCCTCGCCGTCGGATGCACCGGGCTCTACGCCGGTTTCCTGCTGATCTTCCAGACCGGGATCATGCCCGCCCTCGCCCGGTTGTCGGACGCGGAGTTCGTCACGGCGATGCGCCGGATCAACGAATGCGTCCCGAGGGCCGTGTTCCTGCTCGTCTTCCTCGGGGTCGTCGCCTTCCCCGCCGCCGCGTTCCTCGTCCCCGTCGACGGGCGCACGGACACCCAGAAGTGGCTGGTCCTCGCGGGGCTCGTGTGCGCGGCCCTCAACCACCTGGTCACCGTCGCCGGGAACGTCCCGCTGAACGTGGCGCTCGCCGCCTCGGAGCGCCCGGGGGGCGCCGAGGACCCGGCGGCCGTACGGGCCGCCTTCGAGAAGCGGTGGAACGGATTCCACCGGGTCCGTACGGCCCTGATCGTCATCGCGTTCGGCCTGATCACCGCCGCCGCCGTCCTCTGAACCGTACCCACCGGGCGGTTTCTGGCGTGAAATCGCGGTTGAAGACCTCTCCGGCATCCGCAAGGACCCTGCGAAAGCGTACCCCCGAGTCCTGAAACAGTCTTTCGGCGGGCAAAGGTCTGAGCCAGTGACGAAATCCTGACGCCGAAATATCCCCACAAATGGGGTGAAGCACCCCGATATCACGGGTCGGGTTTCCGTACCCTACGGTTTCTTATTGACATGCCTACGGGGGTCTTTTCTAATCAACGAGGGTCATCCCGCGCGCACAGGCACCGCACAGGCACTGAGGGGGCAAGGTGGACGTCCGGATTCTGGGGGGACTGTCGGTTCGGGAGAACGGCGTGTCCATCACCCCGACGGCAGCCGCACCGCGGCAGCTGCTCGCCCTGCTCACCGCCAGCGCCGACCAGGTCGTCCCCGTGACGGTCCTGACCGAGGAGCTCTGGCCCTCCGGCGCCCCACGCGGCGCCCGGACCGAACTCCAGTCCCACATAGCGGAGCTGCGGACGCTCATCGCGAGCGCGCTGCGCGGCGCCGACCCGGCGGAGCCCCGTCCGGGCTGGTCCGACCGGCGCACCGCCGACGCGATCCTCGTCTCCCAGCCCGGCGGCTACCGCCTCGACACCGGCGGCGGAGCCCACGACGTCTGGCAGTTCGAGCGCGCGGCGGGCGCCGGATACCGGGCGATGGAGGCGGGCGACCTCCCGCGCGCCGCGCTCCGGCTCGGCGAGGCACTCGCCCTGTGGCGCGGCGAGCCGTACGCGGGCGTCGCGGCGGGCCCCCGGCTCCGCCGCGAGATCGAGCGCCTCGAAGCGTCCCGCCTGAGCGTGCTCGACCAGTGGGTCGAGGCCCAGCTGGGCCTCGGTCACCACGCCGAGCTGGTCTCCGAACTCTCCGGGCTCGTCGCCCGCTACCGCACCAACGAACCCCTGCACGCCCACTACATGGTCGCCCTGCTCCGCTGCGGCCACCACGACGAGGCCCTCGCCGCGTACGAGCGGCTGCGGGCGGCGCTCGCGGGGGAGAGCGGCATGGAGCCCTCGGCGCGGGTGCGCCGGCTGCACCGCTCGGTCCTGGCCGTGCGGAACACCGCGGGCCGGTCCGTGTTCGGCACCCAGGCGCCCGTCCGGCCGCTCACCCGGATCCCCGCCCACATGGCCGCCCACCCGTCGGCCCATGCTCCGGCCCACGTACCCGCCCAGTACAGCCCGGTGAGGGCCCGTCCGGTCCCCGTGGGCTCCCTCGTCTGAGGGAGTGAAGGGGCCGGGACGCACCCTCGGGCACGAGTCCGGGAACGAAGTACGTCAGGTCGCCGTTGTGGACGTGCGGCACGCCGAGGTTGACCGACTCCCGAAGCCGAATTAATTTCGGCAGATGAGACGGGTTTCCGCCGAGGTGCCCTATTTCGCACTACTACGGGGGTGGAGACCATGACCTCGCACGGCGCGGACGCGGCCGGCAGTGCCGACGCGCTGCTCACGGTCCTCGAACTGCTCGCCGGACAGGCCCCGGCCGCCCGCTTCGAGGAACTCCTCGACGAGGCCCGCCTGGCCGGCCTCTCCGGCGAGGAACTCGACCGCCTCGAACGGGCCGTGAAGCTCGCCGACCAGGTCCGCTCCGGACGCGAGGACGACGCGCGCCGCGAGGCCGGACTCGCCGCCCTCGCCGACACCGCGCGCGACCTGACCTTCTCGTACGACCTCGACAGCCTGCTCCGCGTCGTCACCCGCCGCGCCCGCCGGCTCCTCGGCCTCGACATGGCGTTCGTGACGCTGCGCGGACAACACGGCAGCTGCTACGTCCACACCACCGAGGGCGCCCGCGCCGGACTCGACACCGGCACCGGCCGACCGGCCGGACCGCGCCTCGCCCCCGGGCTGAAGATCGCCGAGGGGTACGGGCTCGGCGGCGCCGTCCAGCTCCACGGCGAACCCGTCTGGACCGCCGACTACCTCGCCGACGAGCGCTTCGCCCCCTCGGGCTCCCTCGACGCGGGCGTCCACGCCCCCGCCTTCGACGAGGCCGCCGAGGCCGCCGTCCGGGCCGAGGACCTGCACGCCATCATGGCCGCGCCGCTGCGCAGCGGCGACACGGTGATCGGCGCGCTGTACGGAGCGGACCGGCGCGTCCGCCACCACACCTCCGAGGAACTCGCCCTCCTCGCCGCGCTCGCCGACCTCGCCGCCCTCGCCGTCGAGAAGGCCGGACTCCTCGACCGGACCCGCGCCGAGGTCTCCGAACTGGAGCGGGACAGCTCCCGCGTCCGCACCAGCCTCACCCGGATGCGGCACGTCAGCGAGGCCCACAGCCGCATCATGAACCTCGTCCTCGCGGGCGGCGATCTGGGGAACGTGGCCAAGGCCGCCGGGGACGCCCTCGACGCGACCGTCCTCATCCGCGACCAGGGCGGCCGCGCCCTCGCCGGCGGGGACATCCCCGGCCTGGACGAGGAGGCCGTCGCCAAGGCCTCGCTCGACGCGCACGCCCGCCGCCGCCCCGTCCTCGCCGACGACGACACCTGGGTCGCCCCGGTCATCGCCGGCTCCGAGGACCTCGGCGGCCTCGTGATCCGCGCCGCGAGCGGACTCACCGGCGAGGACGAGCGCCTCCTCGAACTCGCCGCCCAGTCCGTCGCCTTCCTCCTCCTGATGCGGCGCTCCACCGCCGTCGCCGAAGGGCCCGTACGCGACGAACTCCTCGACGACCTCATCGCGGACCCGCCGCATGCGCCGCAACAGCTCGCGCAACGGGCCCGCCGCCTCGGCGTCGACCTGCGCAAACCGCACGTCCTCGTGCTGGCCAGGCCGGAGGGCGGCGAGCAGGGCAGGGCGGTCGTGTGGGCGTCCTCGTACGCGTACCGGCTCTCCGGCCTGAAGACCGTGCAGGGCGGCTGCATCGTGCTGCTGCTCCCGGGCATCGACGCCTCCGCCGCCGCCAAGGCCGTCGCCGCCGAGCTGTCACCGCTGCTCGGCCACCCCGTCTCCGTCGCCGCCGCGGGACCCGCGACGAGCCCGGACGGCATCGGACGGATGCACCAGGAGGCCGGGCGCTGCCTCGACGCGATGAGCGCCCTGGGCGGTACGGGTTCGGCCGCGTCCGTGTCCGACCTGGGCTTCCTCGGGATGCTGCTCTCCGACGACCACGACGTCGAGGGCTTCGTCGAGGGGGCGATCGGGCCCGTGCTCGACTACGACGCCGAGCGGTTCACCGACCTCACGCGCACCCTGGAGGCGTACTTCGCCTCCGGCGGCAGCCCGACCAACGCGGCCGAGGCGCTGCACGTCCACCCCAACACGGTCTCGCGCCGGCTGGAGCGGATCGGCGAACTCCTCGGCCCGGAGTGGCAGAAGCCGGGCCAGGTCCTGGAGGTCCAGCTCGCGCTGCGCCTCCAGCGCACCCGCGAGGTCCTCTCCCGGGGCAGGGCCGGAACCGACACCCCCTAAGGGGGGTGCCGGCCCGTCGACTCTCAACTGCTCTGCTCTGCTTTTTGCTTGGCTCAGCTCGCCGAGCGTCGCGACGCGTACCCGGAGTCGTAGGCCGCGTCCCCGTCCGATGCGGCCAGGAGCGTCGCCGCGTGCGCCGCCGAGGCCAGCGTGATGTGACGGTGCCAGCCGCGGAACGAGCGGCCCACGAAGTCCCGCAGCCCCGCCCCCTCGCCGACCTCCATGAAGTCCCGCTCCACCCGGCGCGCGAGCTTGGTCAGCCGCAGCAGGGAGCCGACGGGGGAGTGCGTCAGATCGCTGATCCACACCCGGGCCGGGGCCCGCCGCGGGTCGTCCCACTCGCCGAGCAGTACCAGGGGACGCATCCGCTCGCCGCCCGGCGTCGGCAGCGCGACCCGGACGGCCGTGGCGAGCGACGTCCGCGAGGTCCGCACACCGGCCACCGTGTCCACCCAGCTCACCGGCCTGCGCAGGCCCTTGAGCGACTCCAGGATCTGCACCGCCGACAGCGGCCCGGCACCGAAGCCCGGCAGCGAACGGTCCGCGATCGCCAGCCGGGAACCCGGCCCGATCCGCGCCACGACCGGCACCCCGGCCCCGGCGAGCCGGGTGAGCGCGGCGCGGCCCGCGCCGCCGCGGATGTCGAGGAGCACCGGCTTGCGGGTGACGTCCTGCCAGCGGGCGGTGTCGAGCGCCGCGGCGACCGCGCACTCCTCGAGCGTCTCCTCGCCGGCCTCCTGGGGAACCTCCGCGCGGTCGCGCCGCGTGCGGTCGTTGACCCACGGGTCCGGCAGGAACAGCCGCCAGTTGACCGGCACGCTCAGCTCGTCGCTCGCGAACCACACGCCGAACGCCTGCTGGCCGTGGAAGACCTGACCGCGCTCCGGGTCGAACCGCCGGTCCACGCCCACCGAGTGCTCCCCGGCCTTCGGGATCGGCATCGGCCGGACCACCCACGCCTGCGGGCAGCTGTTCCGCTCCAGGTACCGGGCGAGCGCGGCCCGCATGGGCTGCCAGTCCCAGGTCGAGCTGGAGACGAAGTGGTGCAGGCTCTGCTCGGCGGCCGGCCCACCTATCTGCGCGGCGATGTTACGGATCGACTTGCGGCCCTGCGCGGTGAGCAGGCCGTGCAGGTACTGCTCGGCCTTCAGGCGCTGGTCGCGGCGCGGGAAGCCGGAGAAGAGCGCGGAACACAGCTCGGCGTAGGCCTCCTCGCCCGCACCGGACGCACCGACGGGCGTGGCGACGCTCAGGGGCACCGGCAAGGACGAGACGGCCCCGGTGGTGGCCCTGCGCTTGGTTGCGACGGATGTACTCACGACACTCCTGCCCGAAGGTTGCGCAGCTCCCTCCCGCTGCTCCACCACCGTCGCCCGTCCCCGCCCTCCGGGACGAGGTGTACCCGGCACCCGAATCGGCCGCCGAATGGTGGCCGGACCACCTCCCCCTACAACACCCCAGGTCACAGCCGACTCCGTGGCCCTGATCCGGCCACCCCTTCCGGTGTTCCGGAATACCCCGCGGGGGGATCTGACAGACTCACAGGCCCGGCTTTGACCCGTCGCGTTGCGTGGCCGGACCATCGCAGAGCGAGGCTGCACGGGCCGGTTCCCGGTTAATGCCCCAGGCCGGGGACCGCGCCTGTGCGCCTCGCCTCGACTTCCCCCGTGCCCCGGACCCGTACCCTTCGGTGCATGGGAACGCGCGGAGAGCTGCCGGTCGTCGGGGCCGTCGCCGCAGGCGGCGCCCTCGGCGCGGTCGCCCGCTACGGCGCCTCGCTGCTCTGGCCGACCCCGGTCCACGCCTTCCCCTGGACGACCTTCACGGTGAACGCGGTGGGCTGCGCGGTGCTGGGCGTCCTCATGGTGCTGCTCACCGAGACCCGCATCCGCGTGAATCCCCATCCGCTGCTCCGCCCCTTCCTGGGTACCGGGTTCTGCGGAGGGTTCACGACCTTCTCGACGTACGCCCTCGACACCCAGCGGCTGCTGGCCGCGGGCGAGACCACCCGAGCCCTGCTCTATCTGGGGGCTACCGTGCTCACCGCCCTCGCCGCCGTCTGGGCGGGGGTCGCCGCCACCCGGGCGGTCGCACCGGTCCGGGTGAGGCCCGCGTGAACTGGCTCCTGGTCGTGGCGGGCGCCGCCGTCGGCGCGCCCCTGCGCTATCTCACCGACCGGCTGGCGAAGGCCCGCTTCGGCCTCGGTCTTCCCTGGGGCACGTTCGCCGTGAACGTCGTCGGCTCGTTCGTGCTCGGGCTGCTCACCGGCGTCTCCTCGGAGCGGCTGCACCTGCTGCTCGGCACCGGTCTGTGCGGGGCCCTCACCACGTACTCCACCTTCTCGTACGAGACGCTGAAGCTGTACGAGGACGGGGCGAAGGGGTACGCGGTGCTGAACGTGGCCGGCAGCCTGGCCGCCGGACTCGGAGCCGTATGGCTGGGAGTCGAGACGGCCAGGCCGTGGTGATCCGGTGGCTCAGGCGGTGATCCAGTCGCTGGTCGCGATCACCGGCCGCACGCCGTCGCGGTGGATGGTGCCCTCGATCAGCCCGTACATCCGGTCGGCCGCGAAGTACACCTCGTTGTCGTTCTTCAGCCCGAACGGCTCCAGGTCCACGAGGAAGTGGTGCTTGTTCGGGAGGTTGAGCCGGACCTCGTTGACCGTGGGGACGTGGTCCAGGACCCGGTCGGCCATCGCGTGCAGGGTCTGCTGGAGCGAGTAGCTGTACGTCTCCGCGAACGCCTCCAGCATGTGGCGCCGCACCTTGTCGTACGAGCGGTCCCAGTCGTGCTCCGCGTCCGCCGCCGCCGGGGCCGAGTTCGCCCAGCGGGCGGTGACCTTGGTGGCGAGGATCCGGTCGTACGCCTCCTGGAGCGTCGTGTACCGGTCCTTGATGAAGCCGTGGAACTCGGAGTTCGTCGAGTTCATGACGGTGAGGTCCTTGAGGCCCGAGAGGACCTGGAGCCCGGTGGTCTCCGAGTAGGTGATCTGCGCGGTGCGGACCTCCTGGCCCTTGCGGACGAAGGAGTGCTGCTCCTTGCGCGTGGGGACGGAGACGCGCTCCCAGGCGTACTCCTCGATCCGGATCTGCGCCTCGTGGATCACGGGCTGCGAGGTCACGAAGTGCCGGGCGAGGAGGATGCCGAAGGCCTCGGGGGAGGCCACGCCGTGCTCCTTGGCGAAGGCGTAGACCGTGTTCTTGGTGGTGTCGGTGGGCAGGCAGTTGCCGTTGTCGCCGGTCAGATGGACGTCGCGGTACTCACCGCGCAGCGCCACCGACACGTTCAGGTCGCGGATCTCGTGCCACGCGCCGTCATTGCCCTTGCGGGTGACCGTGACGATGCGGTTCTCGGCCTTGCCGTACTGGTTCTGTGCCAGGACGTGCTTGCTCATGTGCTGCTCAGCTCCTGCGGGTACGTGGATACGGATATCCCGTACGCCCGGCGTCCGGCGGCCCCGTCGTCCCGAAGGGCCCGCCCCCCGCCGTCCGGCCCGTGAACGGCGGACCGCCCCGGGACTGACGAGCATCCCGGTCCGTAGGTGGTGTCGGCTCGAAGATATGTGCAGTCCCGGCCGCAGGCAATGGTGTGCAAGGCGGAGGGTGGGTCAGCGCGTGGGTCAGCGCGTGGGGAACACCTTCGTCTCGACCAGCGGCAGGCCCTTGGCCCACCAGTGGTCGTAGCGCCGGTAGACCAGCGGATCCCGGCCCGCCAGGAACGCCCCGAGGGCCCCGGCCTCTTCGGCAAGCTCCTCCCACACGGCCGCCGGGAGCGGACGGAACCCCGAGACCTCGATCCCGCCGCCGACGAGCCGCCAGACCCCGGCGACGTACCCGTCGACGAGCACCGTCGGCAGGACGTCGCCGTTCACGCGGATCACGGACTTGCGGTACTCGGGCGGGATCACGCGACCGCGGTCCGCGTACGCCAGCAGGATGCTGTCCCACATGGCCATCAGGCGCGGCGGAGCCGGAACGTCCTCGTCGGGCCGGACCGCCCCGGGCACGTCGTACAACACCACCCCGTCCGGCCCCGGCAGCTGCTCGACCCGGTCGCCGAGCGCCGCCAACGCCTCGCGCACCCGCCCCCGTTGGGTCATGGAGAACTGCGCGACGTCCGCCACGGACGCCGGCCCGAACCCCTCCAGATAGCGGCGGACGAGCACCGCGAGGCCCGCGGCGACCGCGTCCGGATCCCGGTGCGCGGGTAGGGCGTTCGCCGTGACGAAGGACTGCGCCGTGCCGTACGACCACGGCGGCCCCGTCGGGGCGTGCCACAGCGGCGCGTACTGCCGGATCATCCGCCAGACCACGGACTCCACCGGACCGCCGCGGCCCTCCTGGAGACGGCTCAGCATCTCGGCACCGGTCCGTGCCCGCTCGGCGTAAGCGAGGAGCTCGGGCAGCAGCGCGTCGGCGTCGGCCGGCGTGAACCCGGCCGCCCTGAACCGGTGGTCGCCGAGCCGCGAGCCGCGCAGCGTCGGCTCCATGCCCTCCCGGAACGCCCGGTAGTCCTCGACGTGCACCACGTGCAGCGTCAGCCGCATCAGGGTCGACCGCACCGCCCGGAACCCCTCCACGGCGGCGTCGAACCGGCCCGCGTCGAAGCCCGCGACCCGGTTCCACAAGGCCACGTACGGCGAACCCGGCTGCTGCGCCTGGAGGGCGACCACCCGCCGCAGGGCCTCCTCGACGTCGACCGGAGCGCGGTCGAGGAGCAACTGGCGGGCGAGGGTGGAGCGGTTGAGGGCGCGCACGGTGATCACCATGGCCCGATTCTCGCTCGCGGCCGCGCCGAACGCGTAGCGTCGCCCTTCATGGGATCGACCACGACCACGACGACGGCTTCGGCACACATAGGAAATGCGGCGACGGGCCGCGCGCCAACGCAAGCGTCTCCTCGGCCGTCGGCGTCGACCCCGCCATCGCCGTCACCGTCACCGTCGCCGTCGCCGTCGCCATCGCCATCGCCATCCCGGTTCCGGCGCGGGCGGGGCACGACCCTCACCCTCCTCTGCTTCGCCGTCTGCTTCGGCCTGGGGATGCAGTCCTGGACGGCCCTGCGGCTCACCGGCTTCGACCTGGGGATCTTCGACCAGGCGGTGCGCGCGTACGCGCACTTCGAGCTGCCGAGGTCGCCGATCAAGAACGTTCACCACGAGTTCCCGCCGGGCTTCTCGCTGCTCGGCGACCACTTCACCCCGGCGCTCGCCCTCCTCGCGCCGCTGTACTGGGTGTGGGACGACCCGCGGGTCCTCCTCTTCGCGCAGGCCGCGCTGTTCGCCGTCGGTGTGCCGGTTGTCCGGCGCATCGCCCGGCACTGCTTCGCGGGCGCCGAACCGCGGGTGGTGCGCCGGGCGGCCGACCTCGGCGGGCTGGTGTACGCGGTGGGCTGGCCGCTCCTCAACTCCTCCTACAACGGCTTCCACGAGGTGGCCTTCGCGGTGCCGTTCACCCTCCTGATGCTGGAGCGGGGACTGGCCCGCCGGTACGCGGCGGCGGCCTGCTGGGCGCTCCTGCTGTGCACGGCGAAGGAGGACATGGGCCTGGTGGCCGGCGCGTTCGGCCTGGTCCTGGCGGTACGCGCGCACCGCGCTGGCGACTGCGCGGGCCGGGCGACGGGAGCCGCGCTGGCCCTCGCCGGGCCCCTGGTCTCGGCCGCCGCCATCACCTGGTTCCTCCCGGCGATGGGCGGCCCGGAGGGCTACTACTGGTCGTACGGAAGCCTCGGCGCCGACCCGGGCGCCGCGCTGGCCCACGTCCTCACGGCCCCGTGGGTGCTGCTCCAGGTCTCCGTCACCCCCTTCGTCAAGGTCGCCATGCTGGCCTGGATCCTGGGCACGCTCGCCCTGCTGCCGCTCGGCTCGCCGACCTTCCTGCTCGCCGTGCCCCTCCTCGCGGAGCGGGTCCTGTCGGACAATCCGAACCACTGGCCGGTGATCAACCACTACGACGCGTTCCTGTGGCCGATCCTGGTCACCGCGTCCCTGGAGACGCTCGCCCGCCTGCACAAGAAGCGGGTCGGGGTGCGGAGTTGGGCGCTCGCCGCGCTCGCGCTCTCCTCTGCGGCGGCCGTCACCCTCGGCCTCGGTCTCCTCGTACGCCCGGACCACTGGTCGCCCAGCCCGGACAAGCGTCCCCTCGCCACGGCGGCCGAACTGATCCCGGACGGCGCGACGGTGGAGGCGGACAACACCATCGCCCCGCGCCTGACGGCCCGTACGCACGTGGTCATCGCCGACGCGACGCCACGGGGCGCGGACTGGGTGCTGCTGCGCGTGGAGAACAGGACGTTCCCCTTCGCCTCGACGGACGACCAGAGCGCCCGCGCCGCACTCCTCCTGGCCCATGGCTATTCGGAGGTCTGGCGCCGGGCCGGCACGGTCCTGCTGCACCGCACGACCCGGACCGCGATACCCGGCCTCCGCGTCCCCGGCCCGGACAGCACGCCGATCCGGGAGGCCGTCCCGGACGACGTGGGCACGAACCTGCTCCTGCGCTAGGCCTGATCCGCCGCAGGCTCCAGGGGTCGTGCTCACGTGGATCGGGCCGGGGTGTCGCCGCCGGTTCACCGCCTCCACCCCCGAAGGTCACGCGCCCCTCACTCTCCCTCGTGACGATCAGCGGCATGACCTTCACCTCCCGGGCCCCGCGCCCGGCCGCCGCCGGCGCCGCCCTCTCCCTCGCCGTCGCCGTCGCGCTCCTCGCCCCGACCTCGCCGGCGTACGCCGCCGCCAACGCCGTACCGACCTACGAGGTGAAGATCAACCTCACCGCGGCGGCGCTGGACTCGGCGCACGCCCCGAGCTCGGCGGTCAAGGCGGCGTTCGGCATCACCGGCTCGGCCAAGGCCCGTTCGTACAGCTACTACGACACCGACGGCCTGGCGCTCGACGCCCAGGGGTGGAGCGTTCGCCTCCGCCACAAGAGCGGTTCGTCGTTCGAGGAGACGTACAAGAAGCGGTTCCCCGTCACGAACGGCGACCTCGACGCCGCGCTCACCGCGGCCAACGCCGCCGGCTTCGACAGCGGCGACACCAACTACGAGGCCGAGGTCGACTGGGGCTACGCGAAGCAGACCCTCAGCTTCAGCACCGAGAAGAGCCACAGCGCGAGCGGCTACTCGGGCACGGCCATGCCGACGAGCACGACCGGCCGCACCTGGCTCGTCAACGACATCCCCGGCAAGCTGGAGGACTGGGGCAGCGCCGACTGGGGCAAGACCACGCTCCAGGCCTCCCGCGCGCACGGCCCGGTGACCGCGAAGGTGTACGGCGGGGCCTGGGGCCCCTCGGACGACGCGAGCATCGAGGTGCTGCCGGTCGTCGGAGCGGGCGGCACGGGCACGGAGTACGTCGTCGAGCTGTCGTTCAAGACCGACTCGTACGCCGACGCGGCCGAGCTGCACGAGGACGCCATCGCCCTCGCGGAGACGAACGGCTGGCTCCACCACGGCGACATCCTCAAGACGCAGCTGATCCTCGACCGCTACTGATCACCCCCGCCGGCCGCAGGAGACGCGCGTTCACCCAGGACTCACCGGGACGTCGTGAGCACGTAGCCGGGCGTTGCGCGCGGAATCGCACGATGAGCCCGCGCTCACCCGCCCGTACGTGTCCAAGGAGTTCAACTTGAATCCGCGCCTCCTGCGCCGGCCCGCCGCCGTGGTGCTTCCCGTCTCCGCCGCACTCGCGCTCTCGGTGGTGGTGGGGACGGCCGACGCGACGCCGGCTCACCACGGCTCCACCGCGCGGGTCGTCTCCACCTCGACCCTGCCGGACCTCCCGCTGGCCGCCTTCAGCAACGGCCTGCTGCCGGGCAGCGTCGACGACGACCGGGGCGTCGACCTGGGCGGCATCGGCAGCGACCTGTACCCGGCCGAACGGCCCGGTGAGTACTGGACCGTGACCGACCGCGGCCCCAACGGGCAGATAGCCGTGGGCAAGGACAAGCGCCGTACGTTCCCGGTGCCCGGCTTCGACCCGGCGATCGTGAAGATCCGCGCGGTCGGCGGCCGCGTCCAGGTCCTGAAGTCCCTCCCGCTCACCACGGCGTCGGGCGCCCCCGTGACCGGCCTGCCCAACCAGCCGGGCCGCGACGAGGCCCCGTACACGTACGACGCCTCCACCCCGCTCGCGTACAACCCGAACGGCCTCGACACCGAGGGCCTCGTGCGCGACCGGGACGGCAGCTTCTGGCTCGTGGACGAGTACGGCCCCTCCCTCGTGCACGTCTCCGCGAAGGGCCGGGTGCTCGCGCGCCACGTCCCGAAGGGCCTCGGCCTCACCGGCGCCGACTACCCGGTGATCGAGTCGCTCCCGTCGATCTTCCTCGAGCGCAAGATCAACCGCGGCTTCGAGGGCCTCGCGCTGCTCCCCGGCGGCGACCTGGTCATGGCCCTGCAGAGCCCGCTCCTCAACCCCGACAAGGCCGCGGGCGAGAACTCCCGCACCACGCGCCTGCTGCGCTTCTCGACCCGCACGCACCGCGTCACCGCCGAGTACGCCTACCGCTTCGACCCGGTCGAGGTCGTCGAGCCCGGCCAGACCAAGACCTCCGAGCTCAAGATCTCCGCCCTCGTCGCCCTCGGCGGCGACCGCCTCCTCGTCCAGGAGCGCACCGACAAGGCCTCCCGCGTGTACGAGGTGAGGCTCCGCCGCGGCACGGACATCCTCGGCACCACCTGGGACACCGCGGCGGGCCCGACCCTGGAGCAGCTCGACGACGCGGCGTCGGCGAAGGTCCCGGTGCTCCCCAAGCGCCTGGTCCTCGACCTGAACACCGTCGAGGGCGTCCCCGGCAAGATCGAGGGCATCGCCCTCGAAGGCCGCTCGACCCTCGTCCTGCTCAACGACAACGACTTCGGGATGACGGACGGCCCCGCGGCCTTCGACGCGGCGGGCCGCCTGGTCGACAGCGGCGTGGACACCACCCTCGTCCGCGTCCGCCTGCCGCGCCCGATCCGCTGACGACCGCGGCGGCCGGGGGGTGGTCCCGGGCGCGCTAACGCCGGGCGGGCGGCTGCGTTAGCTGGCTGTTTGCGTCCGCTGGAAGACTTCGCGGACCACCCACGCAGGGCGTGAGAATCCCACGCCGGCCAGCCGCCGAGCCAGAGAGACACATGCGCGCCAACGAGCAGAGCAAGGACAGCAAGCAGCCCGCCCGAACCGCCACCCGCGCCACCGCGCACGACGCCCCCGCCGGCCTGCTCGCCCTGCAGGCAGGCGCGGGCAACGCGGCGGTCGTCCAGATGCTCCGCCGGTCAGGCCACGAGTGGGCGCAGCCGGAGCAGCACCAGCACGGGGCGGGCTGCGGCCACGGGCAGGCCGAGCAGCCCGCAGTACAGCGGTCCGCAGTCCACGACGTCCTGCGCACCGGCGGCAAGCCCCTCGACGACGCGACCCGCACGGACATGGAGGCCCGGCTCGGTGCCGACTTCTCCGACGTCCGCATCCACGACGACAGCGCCGCCAGAGCCTCCGCGGCCGAGGTCGGCGCCCGCGCCTACACCTCCGGAAGCCACGTCGTCATCGGCGACGGCGGCGGCGACGGCCACACGCTCGCCCACGAGCTCACGCACGTCATCCAGCAGCGGCGGGGCGCCGTCGCCGGCACCGACAACGGCTCGGGACTGAAGGTCTCCGACCCGTCCGACCGCTTCGAGCGGGAGGCCGAGGCGAACGCCACCCGGGTGATGTCGGGCGGCGCCGGAGCGCACCACGACATCGTGGCCCAGCGCGCCGTCACGCCCGCCGGTGGGAACGAAGGCGCCGTCGTCCAGCGGGCGCCCGTCGTCCACCGCGCGCCCGTCGTCCACGCCCAGGGCGAGCACATCTTCAACGGCTTCGACTCCCTGACGCTGGAAGCCGGCGAGACCCTCGTCGACAGGGTGCGGGCCCGCACCGAGTTGATCGTGGCGAACCGGCGGAAGCTCACGGTGTCGCAGAGCGTTGGCAGCTGGAACCTGGACGTGCAGATGGGGGAACTGGCCAAGTCGGTGGCCCTGGCGAAGAGGCTCCGCGACAACACGCGCTTCCGCTCCGCGTCGAGGGGCGAACCGCTGAACGCCGCGGGCGAGGACCCCAACTCCATCCGCTACGGCGAATTCGCCGGCACGGTGCGGGCGGCCCTGGCCACCTGCGGCACGCCGACCTGGGACAACGGTGCGGCACTCGAGGCGCTCCGGGCGGACCTCATCACGTCCATCACGGACCAGGTCGCACGCGGCGTGAAGCGCGACACCGACCTGCAGAACGATACCGCCAGGGGGCAATTCGACACGTGGTACCAGAGCACCGTGGAGCGCATGGAGACCCTGTTCACCCTGATCACCGCCACCGCCAAGGAGATCCACCCGGTGCTCCTCAGCACCGCCCGCCCGGCGTTCGGCTTCGAACCGGGGGACGACATGGGCGACCAGTACTACTACATGTGACCGGTGAGCGTCATTCCCGCCGCTTCAAAGCGCGCCTCAGTGCGTGTCCGAGCGCGTGATTCAACCGGGGCAGCTCGGCGCTGACCAGCCGGCCGGTCAGCGCGCCGCCGAACACGACCACGCCCACGGCGACGAGCCAGGTCTGGATGACGAGGAACGCTCCGAACGGGCCGTAGGTGATGGCGCTGGACGCGATCAGCGGTGAGAAGACCAGCCGCGAGAAGATCCTGAGCCCGAGCAGTCCGAGCACGGTGGACACCGCCCCGGGCAGCAGGGTGGTCCAGGCCACCCGGCCGACGAGCAGCAGGCGTTGCGACCACCAGAAGAACAGGGTGCCGCAGAGCAGGGAGACGACGCCGGCGGCCGGGCTCTCATGCCAGAAGGGGGAGACCGCGAACACGTAGAGGACCCCGATGAGCACGGCGAGCCACACCACGTGCCGCCACCGGGCCCGCAAGCGGCCCGGCGGCAGGTCCCAGACCTTCTCGTAGCCGCTCTGCACCAAGGTGCCGAAGGAGAGGCCGAACACGGCGAGCAGGGCGAGGCCGAACGCCGTCGTCGTCCGGCGCACCTGGCCCGGCAGGGCGAACAGCCTCTCGATCTCCGTCCTGGCGGCCTCGGACACACCGATGCCGTCGCCGACCCACTGCGCGAACCCCTTCCCGCTTCCCGCACCGGCCGCGGACACGACGATCAGCAGCGGTACGAGCGTGAGGAACCCGAGCGCGGCGAATCCCAGCGAGAGGCGCCAGAGCTCGAGATCCCTGACCTGCCCCCAGCGGTGTCCCGCCCGCACTCTGCGGATCACGCTGAGGATCCGCCCGAACGGAGACCATCGCCCGGCGGTACGGGAGGACATCAGCGTGCCGGCGCACGGGCCGTCGACGGCGTGGACACGTCCGCTGCGCTCCGGATGTCGTGCATGGCCGCTCCAGGCAGCTCCAGGGACCGCTGATGGTGCCGATGTCTCCACGGTCCCACACCGCCCCGACGGAGTCACCGGGCTGCCCCGGGCGGAGCTACTCCGGCAGCGGGCGGTCGGCGATGACGTTCTTCATGACGAGGGTGGAGGTCAGGCGCTGGACTCCGGGCAGTCGGGCGAGCCGCTGGTCGTACAGCTCCTGGAACGCGGTCAGGTCGCTGGTCGCGACCCGCAGGAGGTAGTCGGGTTCGCCGAACAGGCGCTGCGCCTGGAGCACGTGCGGGACGGCGGCCACGGCCTCCTCGAAGGCGGTGACGGTGTCGGGGGTCTCCCAGCGCAGGGTGGCGAAGACCAGGGCCTCGAAGTTCAGGCCGACGGCGGCCGGATCCACGACCGCCCGGTAGCCGCGGATCGCACCCTCGCGTTCGAGGTCGCGCAGCCGGCGGTGGCAGGGCGAGACGCTGAGCCGGACGCGGGCGGCCAGCTCGGTGATGGTCAGGCGGCCGTCCAGCTGCAGCTCGGTAAGAATCTTCCGGTCCATGGCGTCCATGGAGAAGATTCTCCCTCAGATCGCGCGATCATGGGGTAAATACGCAAACACTTTCGGGCATATCCGGCCTAGCGTTCCCTCCAGAGCAAGACATGCGAGAGGGAACGATCGATGGACACGACGACACTGGCGGCCTTCCTGACAGTGGACCTGCTGCTGGTGTTCACTCCGGGCGCGGACTGGGCGTACGCGATCTCCGCCGGGCTCCGGGGACGCTCGGTCGTCCCGGCCGTCACCGGACTGATCGTCGGCCACGCGGCCTACGCGCTCGTGGCCGTCGCGGGCCTGGCGGTGATCGTGGCGAGCTCCCCGGCCGCGCTCACCGCACTGACCGTGGCCGGGGCCGGCTACCTGCTGTGGCTGGGCTGGGGCGTCCTGCGACAGCCGGTCGTGCCGGCTGCCGCGGGCGGGAGCGCGGACGCCTCCCGCGTACGGGTCATGCTCAAGGGGGCCGGGATCAGCGGCCTGAACCCGAAGGCGCTGCTGCTGTACTTCTCGCTGTTCCCGCAGTTCATCGACCCCGCCACGGGCTGGCCGGTCGCCGCGCAGACCGGACTGCTCAGCACGATGCACCTGACCGCGTGCGCCGTCGTCTACCTCGGCGTCGGCGTCCTGGCCCGTACGGTCCTGAGCACCCGGCCCTCGGCCGCGCGGGTCGTCACGCGCGTCAGCGGCGCCATGATGATCGCCATCGGCGGCTTCCTGCTGGTGGGACGCCTGGCCGGCTGAGGAACCCCACCCGCTATGACCCGAATGAGAGCCCGCACATGGAAGACCGGAAGCCGCAGCAGGAACAGGCGACCGCCTCGGTCCGGAAGCGCATCCAGGACAGCTTCGCCCTCCAGGGCCTGATGTCCCACCTGGGCGCGCACCTCGCGCACATCGGCCCCGGCCGCGTCCACATCGTGCTCCCGGCCCGCCCCGAAGTGACCCAGCAGCACGGCTACGTCCACGCCGGCGCCACCAGCGCCATCGCGGACAGCGCCGGCGGCTATGCCGCGCTCACCTTGTTCGACGAGGACTCCGAGGTCCTCACCGTCGAGTACAAGATCAACCTCCTCGCACCCGCCGCGGGCGACCACCTGGAAGCGATCGGCACCGTCCTCAAGCCCGGCCGCACCCTGACGGTCTGCCAACTGGAGGTCTACGGCGTCCAGAACGACGGCACCAGAAAGCTGGTCGCCAACGGCCAGCAGACCCTCATCCGCACTACGAGTGGGCGGCCGGCATCGCCCTGATCGAAGCGAGTTCTTTGGTCATGAAGACGCGGCTCGTGCCCGCCGGATCGCAGGGGACCTCCCCCAGCAGCTCCCACCCCTGCTTCTGGTAGAAGCCGGGGTCCTGGCACGACCCGGGCCCTCGCCGTGCTTGTGAGAGAACACCTTCACGCCGAGCGTCTCGGGTTCCGGAAGCCCGAGGTGCGCGAATCCGGCCGCCGGACGGTAATTCACCGGGTTCGGGCTCCAGGTTGCGGATCATGCGGGCGCCCAGAGCGAGATCAGAGGCCTGGCGATTGCGACGAACGGCCAGGACGACGCCGCCTGCCGGCAGCCCATGATGGCGACGGCGGGCACGCCCGGCTCGACGCGGTACGGCCCCTGATGACAAGGAAGACCATGGCCACGGAACGAAACATCCGGACGAATTTCGCCTTCTACCCTCCCGAGAAGGACGGCGGAGCCTGGCACGCCACGCTGGAGTCCCTGGAGCGGGCACTGCGGGAGGCGTTCCCCGACCCCACCATCGGGCACCGGTGGTCCGGCGTCCACGAGATGACCGTGCTGGACTTCGAGATCGAACTGGCCTCCGACGTGTGGGTGGACGGCACTGCGGCCATCACCGCGCCCGACTACGCCTACATCACCCTCACCGACGTGACCGCGGACGAAGCCGGCGCCTTCGCCGTCTGGTTGCGCGACTCCTTGGCCCCAGAGCCGAACCTTGTGCGCTTCGCCAGCAGCCTCGCCATGGCGAACGGCGAGGACACCCCCTCGTCGCTGCCGACCGGAGGGGGCCGCGAAGTCATCGGTGACCTGCTGCGCCGGCACCTCGGCTCATTCGACTACTGACCGGCGAGCTTCAAGTGGCCTGCCGCCCGTGTGACGCTGCTTCGCACGGCGGTGGTGACTGCAGCGCGCGCATCTATTTGGCCCGTGCTGCCCACCAGACGTCGGTGATGCAGCCCTCTTCCATGTCCCACCACTCCTGGGCCACGCCGTGATCGAGGAGCCGCTGGACCTTTGCGAGGTCTACCTCCGGCGGCACGTCGAGAGCGACCATGCCGAACCGCTCGATCCCCTCTCCGCCCACTCCCAGTGCCGCGAAGGCGTTCAGAACGCTCTGCCGCGCTGGGCCGGATCCCTTGTCACGCAGCACGATCAGTCGGATCGTGCAGTGCTGCGACGGCTCGACCACATGGCCCGCCCAGCGAACACCATCCGCGTCGGGGTGGGTGGTGAGGACGTCTCCGCACGCCACGCCGCGTACGAACCAGGGAGTGTTGTCGAGGCGCACGGTGCCGTCGCCTTGGTCGAGAGCCCACAGACTTTCCACCGAGGCGGGCGGCCAATCACCGTTCGTCTCAAGGCGGAAGTGCACCTTCACCTGTTCGACTCCGGTCTGCGTCATCCGGTCAGGATGCACGATCTCCCGGGCAGGGCCCCAGGTGGCCCGTGTTTGAATCGGCGCATGATCGAGTGGCGGTTGCCCAGGTACGGGCGCGGACCGTACGACGAGGTTCCGCCCGTTCTCGAGAGAGTTCTGCAATCGCCGTCCGGCGATTGATCGTCGAACTGAAACAGATGGTCTCCCGGCGCCTCGACGACCACGACCTGTCAACGGCGACCGCGATGGCTCTCTTCCGCGCTCATCTCGCATTCGCCGGGGCGAGCGTGTGGAGCCTGGCCGAGTACGACTTCGAAGACGGCTTCTACGGGGTCGGCTGCCCTCACTGCCACCTCGGCGTCACCATCGCGATCGGTGTCCACGGCCGCTACTCGGCCCACCGCGACCGGGACCGGGGAGACCTCCGCCGCCGCCCTCTCCGGCAAGCCGAGCCGAGCGACCTCGACGGCTTGGCCGCATGGATGCACGAAACAGCCCGTGGCCTCGGCTTTGCCCAGCTGGCAGAGGGAATCACCTGGCTGTTCGACCGCGCCGAATGCCCCGAATGCGCGAGCACTTTCGTCATCGGAGACCAGTACGCGGCCGAGAACGAACCCCACCACTCATCCGACGGGCCCGTACCTGCTGGAGGCTGGTGACGAGGCGCGCACCGCGTGCTTCCCGCCACTAGCCGGTTCGGATCGATCAGCGGCTTGGCCGCTCCGGTCTGGACGGTCTGCACTGCGGGCGGTGATCGAACCGGAGGGGATGCAGATGGCGATCAAAGTGCTGCCAGTGACGGGAGACCAGCCGGACCGGCCGTGCAAGGGGCCTGAAAACTTCCCCGCGTATTCTCCGCGGCCACCCGCGGAAACCCGGAATCAGCCGGACACCGCCGGACGTGCCCCGACCCCGCCGAGCGGTGCGTCCGGCCCTTCCTCTGGGAATCGGAAACCGCCGGGACCAGCAAAAAGGACCCTCCCGAAGGAGGGTCCCGGTCTTGCGCCCCCGGCAGGACTCGAACCTGCGGCCAAGTGCTTAGAAGGCACCTGCTCTATCCACTGAGCTACGGGGGCCGGGTGGTGGCCGTGTGGCCTGGAGGCCCTGGTGGGTGGGGTGTGGCCTGCCGGGACAAGGATAGGGCTCCGATCGCCTTGGCCCGGGTGCTTCACCTGCGTGGCACGATGTGGAGGTTCGGTGAAGCGGAACGATAATCGCAGGCAGGTGCGATTCGCGCAGCGCTTTTCGCGCCACTCGGGGCGGGTGTTGTGCACTCGTTATGCCTGCGGCGCCGGTCGCCCTTCCCTTCTCTCGGCGCGCAGGGCGCTTATACGCTTCAAAAACACTCATAAATTGGGCATTCTTCGCATGTGGTGACCTTGGACGAACGGCCTCAGCTGATCGACGCACTCTCCGCCCTGCGCGACCGTGTCGCCGCCGTGCGTCTCCCACTCCCTCTTCCCGGCGCCTCACGCGCCCGGCAGACCCGGGCCGAGCTCCTCGCTCAGCTCGACGACTATCTGGTGCCCCGCCTGAAGGATCCCGACGCCCCGCTGCTCGCCGTCGTCGGCGGTTCCACCGGGGCCGGGAAGTCCACGCTCGTCAACTCCCTTGTGGGGCGGCGCGTCAGCGAGTCGGGGGTGCTCAGGCCGACCACCCGGACGCCCGTCCTCGTCTGTCACCCCGAGGACCACCACTGGTTCGCCGGGATGCGCGTCCTCCCGCAGCTCACCCGCGTCTGGCTGCCCCAGGCCGACGAGGAGCACTCCACCGAGGAGCCGCCCGAGGAGAACGCCCTGCGGGTCGAGACCGCCGCCTCCCTGCCCCGGGGGCTCGCCCTGCTCGACGCGCCCGACATCGACTCCCTCGTCGTCGAGAACCGCCTTCTCGCCGCCGAGTTGATCTGCGCCGCCGACATCTGGGTGATGGTCACCACCGCCTCGCGGTACGCCGACGCCGTCCCCTGGCACCTGCTCCGTACCGCGAAGGAGTACGACGCCACGCTCGTCACCGTCCTCGACCGCGTCCCGCACCAGGTCATCGGGGAGGTCTCCCGCCAGTACGAGGCGCTGCTCGACAAGGCGGGCCTCGGCGACGTGCCCCGCTTCACCATTCCCGAGCTGCCCGAGTCCACGGACGGCGGCAGCGGACTCCTGCCCGACAGCGCCGTCGCCCCGCTGCGCGCCTGGCTCGCCCACCGCGCCGAGGACCCCGCCGCCCGGCAGCAGGCCGTCGACCGGACAGCCACCGGGGTCATCGCCTCCCTCGACGCCCGGCTCCCCGAACTGGCCGGCGCGGTCGCCGCCCAGTACGCCTCCGCCGTCCGGCTCGGCGGCGCCGTCGAGGCCGCCTACCGCGAGCAGGGCAAGCGGGTGCGGCAGCAGCTCGGCCGTGGCGCCGTCCTCGCCGGGGACGCCCGCACCCGCTGGCGCGGCTACCCCCGCGACAGCACCGCGGACGAACTGCTCGACGCCCTCGCCGAATCCCTCGCCGCCCTCCTGCACTGCGCCGCGGCCGCCGCCGAGGAGCGCGTGGGGGACGCCTGGCGCCGCGACCCCGCCGCCGACGCCATGGGCCCGGCCCGGACCGGCGGCGACCGGGAGGCGGGGGAGCGGATCGGAGTGGAGGTACGCCGCTGGCGCCGCGTCCTCGAAGAACTGGCCGAGGAGGAGGTACGGAACATCGACCGGCCCTCCGGCTCCCGCGCCTCCCGCACCGCCGTCCCCGAGGCCGACACCGTCGCCGCGCTCCTCGCCGCCTCCCTCCTCGGCGGCCGGCGCGCCCGGGCCGCCGGCGACCGCCTCGCCGAACTCCTCGGCGCCCAAGCCGCCCTGCGCCTGCGCGACAAGGGCGGCGAGCTGGTCCTCTCGTACGTCGACCGCGTCCTGCACGCCGAGCGCGACCGGCGCCTCGCCCCCCTCGACGGGCTCGACGTGACCCCCGAGCCGCAGGCGGAGCTCATCGCCGCGCTCTCCGTACTGCAGAAGGAGAAGTGACGTGGTGGACGACGACCGCGGCTCCGGCCGCCGTGAAAGCTGGGACGACGGGCTGATCGCCCGGCGGGCGAGCGAGAGGGCCGCCGCTGTGGCGGGGGACGACGTGCGGGACGTTCCGGAGGAGGACGCGCTGCCGCTGCTCGGCGGGAGTTACGGCGGTCCCCTCCGTACCCGGCTCGACGCCCTCCACGAACTCGTCGGCCTCTCCCGCACCCGCGTCGAGAGCGAGGCCCTCGCCGAGGCCGGGCGCGTCCTCGACGAAGCCGCCGCCCGCCAGCGGCTCTCCTCCCGGCACACCGTGATCGCCCTCGCCGGAGCCACCGGCAGCGGCAAGTCCACGCTCTTCAACGCCCTCGCCGGCGTCCCCGTCTCCGAGACCGGCCTGCGCCGCCCCACCACCTCCGCGCCCATCGCGCTCAGCTGGTCCGAAGGCGCCGCGGGACTCCTCGACCGGCTCTCCGTGCCCAGCCGGCTGCGCCGCCGCCCGCTCGCCGGCGGCGCGGCCGACGCCGAGCTCCAGGGCCTCGTCCTCGTCGACCTCCCCGACCACGACTCGGCGGTCACCGCCCACCGCGACCAGGTCGACCGGGTCCTCGGCCTCGTCGACGCCGTCATCTGGGTCGTCGACCCCGAGAAGTACGCGGACGCCGCCCTCCACGAGCGCTACCTCCGCCCCCTCGCCGGACACGCCGAGGTCACCTTCGTCGTCCTCAACCAGATCGACCGGCTCGGCACCGAGGCCGCCGACCTCGTCCTCGACGACCTGCGCCGCCTCCTCGACGAGGACGGGGTCGCGCTCGGCGAGCACGGCGAACCCGGCGCCACCGTCCTCGCCGTCTCCGCGCTCAGCGGCGAGGGCATCCCCGAACTGCGCGAATTCATCGGCCGTTTCGTCCAGGAACGCACCGCGCCCGAGCGCCGGCTCGCCGCCGACATCGACGCCGCCGCCGCCCGGCTGCGCCCCGCATACCTCGCCGACGGCCGCTCAGGCCTCGACGAGCGCGCCCGGGGGGACTTCGCCGACCGGCTCGCGGTCGCCGTCGGCGCCCAGGCCGCGGGGGAGGCCGCCGAGCGCGTCTGGCGCAGGGGAGCCATCCGCGCCTGCGGTACGCCCTGGCTGCGGCTCTACCGCTGGTACGAGCGGCTGCGCGCGCACGGCTCCACCGATCCGCGCCTCGACCCTCCCGTCGAGGACGAACTGACGGCGCGGCAGCGTGTCGAGCAGGCGGTGCGGATCGTCGCCGACGAGGCCTCGCGCGGGCTCCCCGCCCCCTGGGCGCAGGCCGTGCGGGAGGCGGCGGCACGCGGGGCCGAGGGGCTGCCGGAGGCCCTGGACGAGCTGACGGTGAGCATGGGCGACCCGGCGGCCCGGCCGCCCAGGCCCGCCTGGTGGCCCGCCGCGGTCCTCGCGCAGGTCGTGATGACGCTCCTGCAGATCTTCGGCGCCCTGTGGCTCGTGGGCCAGATCGTCGGTGTCGTGGAGCCCGGGCTCCTGCCGCCCGTCCTCGTGATGGTCGGTGGCATCGTCGGCGGTCCGCTCGTCGAATGGGCCTGCGAGGGCGCCGTGAAGGGCCCCGCGCGGCGGTACGGGCAGGAGGCCGAGCGCCGGTTGCGGGAGGCGGCCGCGGCCTGCGGCCGGGCCCGGGTGCTCGACCCGGTGGCGGCGGAGCTGATGCGCTACCGGGAGGTGCGCGAGCAGTACGCGACGGTGGTCGGCACCCGGCCCTCGGCGCGGGTGGTCGGCGGGCTCCGGTCCGGAGCGTCGCGCATGGGGGCGACGAGGGCGGGTGTGCGGGGGAGGTAGGGCGGGCGCCCTCGTCCGCGTATGCCGGGCGCCCTCGTCCGCGTATGCCGGGCTTCTCGGAGCTTCTTCCCTTTCGGGTGAGGGAGTTGTCCACAGTCGTCCGGTCGTCCACAGCTCCCGGCGGGGAGTTCCCCACTGCCCCCACCATGGTGCCGACCGAGAGAAACGCAGAGGTGGGGGCGGAACCATGAACGACACGACCGTGACGCTCGTCGGCAACGTGGCGACGGCGGTGGAGTACCGGGAGACGGCCGGGGGCGGGGTGGCGCGGTTCCGCTTCGCGGTGACCGCGCGGCGCTGGGACCGGGAGCGGGGGCTCTGGTCCGACGGGAGCACGAGCTTCTACACGGTGTCGGCCTGGCGGTCGCTCGGGGCGAATCTCGCGGCCTCGGTCTCCGTCGGGGAACCGCTCGTGGTGCACGGCCGGTTGAGGGTGCGGGAGGACGAGCGCGACGGGCAGCGCAAGACCTTCGTGGACGTGGACGCGCTGGCCGTCGGGCACGATCTGACGCGGGGAACGGCGGCCTTCCGGCGTGCGGCGAGGGCGGAGACCGGGCACCGCCCGGAGCAGGAGCCGACCCTCGTCCAGGCACCCGGCCGGCCGCCCGAACAGGACCCGTGGACCGAGGCCACGAAGCGGTTGGTGACCGCCTCCTGACCATGTGTTGTGGGGATTTGTCGACCAACTCGCCGGGGGGATAACGATTCTGAGACGGAATGGTTATCTGAACGTATGGCCGGGCACCGGGGGGTTCCGCGTCCATAGGATTCCCAGGTACTCATGTGGCACATGAGCCCATCGAGTCTGTGAGTCTGCTGGCGTGCGCTCCCCCCACGCGAATCGACGATGTTCGCGGAGCGGCTCGCCCGGAGGGGAAAGCAATGTTTTCAGTTCGTGGGCGTGGCGCTGCCCGCCTGGCCGCCGCGACCCTGGTCTCCGGCCTTGTCGCGGCTGGTGCGATAGCCACCGCCGGTCCGGCTTTCGCCGATGAGCCCGCCGGTACCGGCGGTGTCACGGCCAAGCTCGGCGGTTTGACGCCCGATGTCGGCGGCGTCGAGATCACCGAGAAGGACGGCTCCAAGTGGGGCGTCCAGGGTGGTCTCTTCAAGATGGAGGTTGCGGACGGGGGCACGCTCTTCACCTACTGCATCGACCTCCGCACCCCGGCCAAGCACGACTTCGACTACAAGGAAGTCGGCTGGGACGAGTCCTCCCTGCACAACAACGAGAACGCGGGCAAGATCCTCTGGATCCTGAAGAACGGCTACCCGGAGCTCTCCGCCGACCAGCTCGGCGCGAAGCTCGGCGTGGACCTCTCCAAGGGCGAGGCCGCCGCCGGCACCCAGGCCGCGATCTGGACGCTCTCCGACGACGTCACGGCGACGCCGAAGAGTGACGACGCCAAGAAGCTGACGGAGCAGCTCCTCAAGGACGCCACCACGCTGGAGGAGCCGAAGGCCTCCCTGGCCCTCTCGCCGTCCTCCGTCGCGGGCAAGGCCGGCGAGAAGCTCGGCCCGATCACCGTCACCACCAACTCCAAGCCGACCATCGCGATCGCCCCGGGTGCCCCGGCCGGCGTCAAGATCGTCGACAAGGCCGGCCAGCCGGTCACCGAGGCGAAGAACGGCGACGAGATCTTCTTCGACGTTCCCGCCGGCACCGCCGACGGCGGCGCCGAGCTGACCGCCGAGGCCACCGCCGAGGTCTCCCTGGGCCGGGCTTTCGTCTCCATCGACGGCCCCTCCCAGACGCTGATCCTCGCGGGCTCCACCGCCTCCACCGTCTCCGCCAAGGCCTCCGCGACCTGGGCGAAGCAGGGTCCCGTCCCGGCCGTCACGGTCGCGAAGGACTGCGCCAAGGGCGGCCTGGAGATCATCGCCTCCAACGAGGGCGACGAGGCCTGGACCTTCGACCTGAAGGGCACCTCGTACACGATCGCCGCCGGTGAGACGAAGACCGTGACGGTCCCGGTCGCCGAGGACGAGGCGTACAAGTTCACGATCACCGGTCCGAACGGCTTCGAGGAGACCTTCGAGGGCGTCCTGGACTGCAAGACGGCCACCCCGGGTCCGCAGCCCTCGGAGACCCCCACCACCACGGGTCCCTCGACCGAGCCGTCGGAGACCCCCTCCACGCAGCCCTCGACGGAGACCCCGTCGGCCGCTCCGTCGACCTCGGCCCCGACCGGTGACACCACCGGCACGACCGGCACCACCGGTGGCGGCGACCTCGCCGAGACCGGCAGCTCCAACGCGACCCCGATGATCGCCGGCATCGCCGCCGCGCTCGTCGTGATCGGTGGAGCCGCGGTGTTCATCCTCCGCAAGAAGAAGGCCGCCGGTCACTGACGGCGACCTCCGGTACCTGACGTCACGGAGTGATCCGCGTCACACGCGCTTCACTCCGTGACGTACCGCAGGACCACCGCACGGCCCTCGTACGGCCCCGATACGCATCCGCGTCCGGGGCGGTGCGGGGGCCGTCGCGCGTCCGGGGCCCCCTCGGCCTCGCCAGACGCCCCTCCAGGCGCCCCTCCGGGGCCCGCCCGGGTCGCCTCCGTGCCCCGCCCCCGGCCCTGCCCCAGCCCCGCCCCCGCCCCGATTCCGCGCCCTCTCCGCCCTCGCGCCGGTCTTACCGGTTTCCGCCTGAGGGTGGCGGTCAGGCAAGATGGGGTGTATCTGCCCACTCACTCTTCGCCGGACGGTTTCTCTTGGCTGAGTTCATCTACACCATGCGCAAGGCGCGTAAAGCGCACGGCGACAAGGTGATTCTCGACGACGTCTTCCTGAACTTCCTGCCCGGCGCCAAGATCGGTGTGGTGGGTCCGAACGGTGCCGGTAAGTCCACCGTTCTGAAGATCATGGCCGGGATCGAGCAGCCGTCCAACGGTGACGCGTTCCTCTCGCCCGGCTACAGCGTCGGCATCCTCATGCAGGAGCCGAAGCTCGACGAGTCGAAGACCGTCCTGGAGAACGTGCAGGACGGCGCCGCCGAGCAGATGAGCAAGCTCAAGCGCTTCAACGAGGTGGCCGAGCTCATGGCCACCGACTACAGCGACGAGCTCATGGAGGAGATGGGCAAGCTCCAGGAGGACCTTGACCACTCCAACGCCTGGGACCTCGACGCCCAGCTGGAGCAGGCCATGGACGCCCTGGGCTGCCCGCCCGGCGACTGGCCCGTCACCAACCTCTCCGGTGGCGAGAAGCGCCGTGTCGCGCTCTGCAAGCTCCTCATCGAGGCCCCGGACCTGCTCCTCCTCGACGAGCCCACCAACCACCTCGACGCCGAGTCGGTGAACTGGCTGGAGCAGCACCTCTCGAAGTACGCGGGCGCCGTGGTGGCCGTCACCCACGACCGTTACTTCCTGAACAACGTCGCCGAGTGGATCCTGGAGCTCGACCGCGGTCGCGCGATCCCCTACGAGGGCAACTACTCGACCTACCTCGACAAGAAGGCCACCCGCCTCAAGGTCGAGGGCAAGAAGGACGAGAAGCGCGCCAAGCGCCTCAAGGAAGAGCTGGAGTGGGTGCGGTCCAACGCCAAGGGGCGTCAGACCAAGTCCAAGGCCCGTCTCGCCCGCTACGAGGAGATGGCGGCCGAGGCCGACAAGATGCGGAAGCTGGACTTCGAGGAGATCCAGATCCCGCCGGGCCCGCGTCTGGGCTCCATCGTCGTCGAGGTCGAGAACCTCTCGAAGGCCTTCGGCGACAAGGTCCTCATCGACGACCTGAGCTTCACCCTGCCCCGTAACGGCATCGTCGGCGTCATCGGCCCGAACGGCGCCGGCAAGACCACGCTCTTCAAGATGATCCAGGGTCTCGAGACCCCGGACTCCGGCTCCATCAAGGTCGGCGAGACCGTCAAGATCTCGTACGTCGACCAGAGCCGCGCCAACATCGACCCCAAGAAGACGCTGTGGGCCGTCGTCTCCGACGAGCTGGACTACATCAACGTCGGCCACGTCGAGATGCCGTCCCGCGCGTACGTCAGCGCCTTCGGCTTCAAGGGCCCGGACCAGCAGAAGCCCGCGGGCGTGCTGTCCGGTGGTGAGCGCAACCGCCTCAACCTGGCGCTCACGCTCAAGGAGGGTGGCAACCTGCTGCTCCTCGACGAGCCCACCAACGACCTCGACGTCGAGACCCTGTCGTCGCTGGAGAACGCCCTCCTGGAGTTCCCCGGCGCCGCGGTCGTGATCTCCCACGACCGGTGGTTCCTGGACCGCGTCGCGACGCACATCCTCGCGTACGAGGGCGAGTCGAAGTGGTACTGGTTCGAGGGCAACTTCGAGTCGTACGAGAAGAACAAGATCGAGCGCCTCGGCGCCGAGGCGGCCCGTCCGCACCGCGCCACGTACAAGAAGCTGACCCGAGGCTGAGGTCAGTGACCAGGCACATCTACAGCTGTCCCCTGCGCTGGTCGGACATGGACGCCTTCGGGCACGTCAACAACGTCGTCTTCCTGCGGTACCTGGAAGAGGCGCGGATCGACTTCATGTTCCGGCTGGCGCCGGGGGACGGTTCCCCCTCGTTCTCCGGCGGGTCCGTCGTGGCCCGGCACGAGATCGACTACAAGCGGCCGCTGGTCCACCGGCACGAGCCGGTGACCATCGAGTCGTGGGTGACGAAGATAGGCGCGGCCTCGCTGACCATCGCGTACGAGGTCAAGGACGCGGACGTCGTGTACGTCCGGGCGTCCACGGTCGTCGTGCCCTTCGACCTGGAGGCACAGCGGCCGCGTCGGATCACCGACGAGGAGCGCGTGTTTCTCCAGGAGTACGTCGACGACGGGATGACGTCCGCCGCATGACCGTGCTCGCTCCGCTGCACTTCGCCGACGCCCGGGAGGCGGCGGCCCTCGCCGCCTTCCTGGGCCGGCTGGTCCACTACGACCGGGCCGCGGCCGTCCGCCTCCAGGCGGGCGGCGGGGCGCTGGCCGTCTTCGGGCGGCCGCCGTCCTTCGAGGTGCTCGCGATCCGTACGGCCCGGCTCGTCGACGCCGTCGACCTGGACGTCACCGTCTCCGCCGGCGAACTCCTCGAAGGCATCGAGGAGTCGGCCGGCAAGGCCGTCGTCCCGGACTCCGTCACCGGTCCGCCCTGGGCGGGCGTGCTGCCGCCCCGGGCCGGCTGGGAGCCCGTCGCCGGGCTGCCGTCCGCCGCCGAGATGCGGGGCGCGGTCGCCGCGGCCGTCGCCGAATTCCGGGCGCGCGACGAGGAGTTGCCCGAGGAGCAGCGGACCAGGACCGAGCGCGACCGCATCGGCCGCGAGATCTGGTCCCGGACCCTCGGCACCACCGGACTGCCCCTGCGGGCCGTGCACGCCGCGCAGTCCCTGGGCTTCCTGCCGCCCGTGCCGGACGCCCCGGTGGCGCTCTTCGCCTCCGGGCCGTGGCTCCGGCTGCGTACCCCGTACGGCTCGATCGCCCTCCGTACGGCCCCGATGTCCCTCATCGTCACGCCGGGATGAGCGCCATCGCTGACGTCGAGGTCGACGGGGCCCTCACCGGGGACGAGCTCAACGTCCTCTTCCACGCGGCCTGGCCCGGGCACCGGGACACCGACTTCGGTCCCGTCCTCGCCCGCAGCCTGCTCCGCGTCACCGCCCGCCGCGACGGGCGGCTCGTCGGGTACGTGAACGTCGTCGGGGACGGCGGCGTGCACGCCTTCCTCCTCGACACCACCGTCCACCCGGACGAGCGCCGGGCCGGTCTCGGCGTCGCCCTCGTCCGGGCCGCCGCCCACGCGGCCCGCGCCCGCGGCGCGCACTGGCTGCACGTCGACTACGAGCCCCACCTCACCGGCTTCCACGAGCGGTGCGGCTTCCGGCCCACGGCCGCCGGACTCATGGCGCTGAACGACCTCTAGGGACTCCGTCCGGCGGATCATGGCCCGGGGCGAACTGGTCCGGCCGACTACGTCCTGCGGCGCGGCCGTCGAGGCGCGGGCTCCGGCTCCGGGCGGCTCCAGTGGAGGCTCACGTGCCTCGCCCCCGCGGTGGCCGCCGTCAGGGTGATCACGGCCAGGAAGCCCGGGAGCCAGGGCGAGTTGGCGCCCTCCACGGCCGGGTTCACCCGGCGCCGCGGATCGTAGGCCACGCGGATCGTCCCGCCGTCCGGGGCGAGCCTGCGGTCCCTCGCCATCTTCGTCGGGTAGCCGCCCGGGCAGCGCAGCTCGTGGTGGTAGAGCGTGGTGTCGAGGCCGCCGTCGACGATGGCCTCGTGGACTTCCCCGGTGACCTTCACGACGACGCACTCGACGACCTCCGGCCGCGCGGCCGCCTGGTCCGCGGCGGACGCCGTCAGGAGCAGCCCGCCGACCAGCGCGAGCGCGCCGAAGAAGCCGGCGTTGCCGGTGACCAGCAGGAAGTACGTGACTCCCGCCGCGAGGACGACCGCCCCGCCGACCGAGACGGCGACCGTCGTGGACGGCGCCGACGCGCCGCCGAAGCACCAGACCGCCCAGCCGGCGAGGGCGAGCGCGCAGCCCGCCGGCAGGAACATCGCCGTCCGGGCCCGGCGCGCCTTCTTCGCCCTGCCCGCCTTCGTCTCCCGCGCCGGCTTCCCCGGTGATCCCGGCGATCCTGCTGCTCTCGGTGATCTCGACGGCATGGCCATCACCCCCAGGGAGGGACGTTTCCTCGCCCTCCCCGGTTTCGCCCTGCGTCAGCGCTCCGCGTCGTCCGGCCAGACCCCGATGTGGTCCTGCTCCAGTTCCAGCGCCACCCGGTGCTCCATCCCGAGCGCCTGCGTGTAGTCCGCCGGGAGCTGGAGCCGGCCGGCGCGGTCGAGCATCGCGTACTCCCGTGCCACCAGCGACTCCTGGCCCTGCTCGTCGACCTCGGTGCGGCGCAGCACCTCCGAGGAGGTGCGGCCGTCGCGGATGGCGACCGTGCGGCGGACCTCGGAGGCGACCGCCTGGTCGTGGGTGACGATGACGATCGTCGTGCCCAGTTCCTCGTTGGCGCGGCGGAAGGCCGCGAAGACCTGCTCGCCGGTGGCCGAGTCCAGCTCGCCGGTGGGTTCGTCGGCGAGGAGGACGGCGGGGTTGTTGGCGAGGGCGACCGCGATGGCCACCCGCTGCTGCTGGCCGCCGGAGAGCTGGTGCGGCCGCCGGTCCCTGACCTCCGCGATTCCCAGCATCGCGAGGAGCTCCTCGGCCCGCTCGGCCTTCCGCTTCGTCCGGCCGCCCCGCAACTGCATGGGCAGCGCGACGTTCTGAGCTGCCGTCAGGTACGGGAGGAGGTTGCGGGCGGTCTGCTGCCAGACGAAGCCGACGACCTCGCGGCGGTAGCGCAGCCGCTCCTTGCCGTCCATCCCGAGCAGGTCGCACCCCGCGACCCGCGCCGCACCGGCCGTCGGCACGTCGAGGCCGGCCAGGATGTTCATCAGCGTCGACTTGCCGGAGCCCGAGGCCCCGACGAGCGCCATCAACTCGCCCTCCTTCACCAGGAGATCGAGGCCCTGGAGCGCCTGCACCTCCACCCCGTCCGTGGTGAAGATGCGGACGAGACGGTCGCAGGCGATGAGCGCGTCGTGCCCGTACGAGGGCCGGTCGCGCCGTGCCGTCGCCCGCTGCTCCAGCTCCTCCAGCGTGGTGCCCGAGGCAGCGGTGGGGAGGGTCGTATCGGTCTTCGTCATCGTGCGTCTCCTGCCCTCAGTTCCTTGATGGAGCCCTTGCGTCCCGCCCACCAGGCCTGCCCCGCCGCCGCCAGTCCCGTCAGCAGGACGACGCCGAGCGCGGGCAGTGCCAGGGACCAGGGATCCGCCCGCAGAGGGGCGCTGTCCAGCGGCGCGAAGCCCGGCGCCGTCGCGAGCGCGAGCCGGAACAGGTCGATGCCCGGGGCGAGCAGCGGCACCGTCGCCCAGCCGACCAGCATGCCGCCGAGCGCGGCGAGGACCGCCTGCGGCAGTGCTTCGAGGCCGAGGAGCCGGCGCCCCTGCTTGCGGGTCAGGCCCATCGTCCGCAGCCGTGCGAGGAGCGTGTTCCGCTCCGGCGCGCTCTGCATCAGGGAGAGCAGCACCGCGACGATCGCGTAGCCGGCGCCCGCGCCGATGGCCGCCGCGTAGATCTCCTCCGCGCCCGTCTGGAGCGGCGAGTCCACGTAGGTGGAGCGGAGTTCGGTGCGGAGCGTCACGACGAAGTCGTCGGACTTCGCCCTCACGGCGGCGCGCAGGGCCGCCCCGTCCAGCGCGCCGTCCGCCGAGCTCCCCGTGACGAGCAGCGCGGTGGGCTGCGGGTGGGTCAGGTCGGCGGCGTTGACGACGAGGAAGTCCTCGCCGATCAGGGCGGGTGTGGTCGTCCGGACCGCGACGACCTTCACCCGGAACACCCCGGCCGCCGCCACGATCTCCAGCGGCTCGCTGCCGAGCCGCTCGGCGATGGCGGGCGAGGCGATCGCGGGCAGCACCCGCTCGGTGTCCGCGACGGCGTCCTTGCCGCCCTTCCCGGTCGACGCGAGCAGCTTCGCCGGGAACGGGCCGAAGTCGGTCCGGTCCGCGAGGCGGGCGTACGAGCCGGGCTCGACGCCGACGAGCGGCGCGCTCATCGGCTGGGCGGCGGTGCCCTGGAAGGACGGCATCGCCACTCCGTACTCGACCTGGATCGGGGCCAGGTCCCGTACTCCCGCCGTGTCGCGCACCGCCTCGGTGAGCCCGGGCGGCAGCGGTGTCCACTCGACCGATCCGTCGACGCGGGCGTCCGCGCCGGTCGCGAGGAGCGCGGCCCGGTCGCGGGCGTCGGCGACCCCGGCGAGGACCGAGCCGCCGAACGCGGCCGTGGTCAGCGCGAGGACCAGCGCGAGGAGCGGTAGGGCGCCCGTCGAGGACGAGCGTCCGGCCCTGGCCAGGGCCAGCGGGCCGACGGCCCCGCGCAGCCGGCGGGCGGGCCGGGCCAGCCACCGTAGCGGCAGCGGATAGACCCGTACGAGGACGAGCGCGGCGATCACGCCGACGAGCACCGGGGCGGCGCTCACGAGGTAGTCCCCGGAGTCGCCGGTGCCGCGCAGCCGCAGCGAGGCGACGGCGCCCACGGCGAGGACGAGCAGGGTGAGTTCCATGACGGTGCGGCGCCGGGAGGGCCGGGCGGTGAGCAGGTCGTCGCGTCCGCCGTGCAGGCGCGGGCGGCGGTGCAGGACGACGGCCCGCAGCGGCAGGACGAGCATCGCGAGGAGCGCGACGAGGACGGCGGCGAGGATCGAGGGGCCGAGGGGGAGCCCGGCGGGCGCGGCTCCCGCGTCGGGCGCGCCCGTCACTTCCGGGGGCCGTACGGTCGCCACCGCCAGGACCAGTCCGAGCGCGGCGGCCGGCACGGCCACCGCCGCGGTCTCGCCGAGCAGGCGCAGCCCGATGCCGGTCAGCGAGGCGCCGCGCGAGCGCAGCAGCGCCAGTTCGCTGTCGCGGCGGGCGGCGAAGAGGCCTCCGGTCATCGCGACGACGACGGCCGCGACCGCGCCGATCCCGAAGACGGCGACGGCCACGACGGGGTTGATCGCCTCGCGCATCGAGCGGAAGGAGCCGACGATCTCGTCGAGCTTGGTGGTGAGCGCGCCGGTGTTCCCCATGACCTGGCGCATCGAGACCAGGTCGGGCCCGGCGCTCGCCGAGCCGAGCGCGGCTTCGAGCCGGTCGACGTCCCGCGCGGTGAGGTGACCCGCCGTGGGCATGTACCGCCAGTAGGCCTCCGGCTCGCCGGTGGTGGAGAACATCCCGGGCGCCGAGGCGGGGGAGAGGAGCAGGGCCCCCTGCCAGTAGTACTTCACCTCGTCGCCGACGATCGGGGTGAGTGCCGGGGTGTGCAGCAGCGGCTCCACCGCCCAGTAGGCGGACTCGATGCCGCGCGGCTCCACGATGCCGGTGACGGTCAGGGCGACGGGCTCCGCGTTCACCACGCCGGGCACGTGCACGACCGAACCGGGCTTGATGCCGAGCGACTTCGCGGTCGCCGCGGTGACCACGGCCTCCGGGGCGCGCGCCGATCCGGCGGGCATTCTGCCCTTCCGTACCGTCGCGTGGGCGGTCAGGTCGGACGGGGAGGAGAGCACGAGTTCGGGGTTCAGGCCGTCGGGCCGGGGAAGCCACTTGTCGAGCCCGTCGATCCGCTTGATCGTACGGACGCCGTGGACGGTCTGCTTCGGGTCGGTCCGCAGCGGCTCGGGGAGCAGGGAGCGCAGTTTGTCCCGTTTGCCCAGGAGGACGGAGGGGGCCACGGTCGCCTCGCGCTCGGAGAGCGAGCCTCTCAGGCCGCCCGGCTGGGTCAGTTCGATGACGCTGTTGCGGGGTGCGGCGGCCTCGATCTCGTGCCGGAGGCCCTTCGTCTCGTACGCGTCGACGGCTCGGGGGAGCGCGGCGGCGAGGTAGACGGTGACCAGGACGAGAAGGCCGAGGGAGCAGGCGGCCCAGGGCGCGGTCCGCAGCCGGGTCCGCACCCAGGGGGCGACGGCGCGGGCGGGCCTGCCGGACCGGGTGGCCTTGTCGGACCGGGGCATGTCGGTGTTCTCCCTGCGTGCGGCGGTCATCAGTTCTCCCCCTGGTGGCGCAGGGTCACGACCGGGTCGGTGCGGCGCAGGGCGATCGCCGCGACGATCGCCAGCGGCAGCGCGGCGACGCCCGTGATGAGCAGCGCCACCTGGCCGAGGGGCAGCTCCACCAGGACCGGGGGCACGGGCCGGGCGGCCTGGCCGGTGAGGACGACGAGCGGGACGACGGCCCGGGCCAGGACCGTGCCGAGACCGATGCCGACGAGCAGGCCGACGGCGATGAGGACGCCCTGCTCGGCGGCGATGAGCCGGGCGAGGCGGCGCTGCGGGGTGCCGAGCGCCCGCAGCACTCCGAACTCGGAGGACCGCTCCCGCATCGAACCGGCCGAGCCGACGGCGAAGCCGACCGCGGCGAGCGCCGCCGCGGCGGCCGCCACTGCCATCAGAGCGGCGTTGGGTCCGGCGCCGAGCGGGTCGCCGAGCAGGTCGGCGGCGGTCTCGTCGCGTACGAGGACCTGCTTGGGGTCCGCGCTCGGACGGGCCCGCAGGGCCGCGGCGACCTCGTCGGCCCGGCCGGGCGCGACGGAGAGCCACCACTCGCTCGCGGGCACGCTCGCGGTCTCGTCGGTCGCCAGGTAGCGGTTGACCGAGGCCAGGTCGACGAGGATCGCGCCGCCGTCCTCGGGGGTGGCGACGGGCGTGGTGGCCGAGGCCCCCTGGGAGCCGGGACCGGTGGTCGGCAGCTCCTTGACCACTCGCGTGACGGTGATGCCGACGGGCTTGCCGCCGATGGAGATCTCGACCTTGTCCCCGGGCCTGGCGCCGGTCGCCGCCAGATAGGCCTCGGTGACCACGGCCGGCAGCCGGGCGGGCGCCTTCGGCCCGGGGGCGGTCAGCAGGATGGTGTAGTCCTCGGCCCCCCAGAACTTGTCCCCCGCCAGCTTGCCGATGACGGTGTACGCGACGGAGAACGGCGCGGGGCGGCCGCCGGGTCCCGCGGAGCCGGGACGGCGGGTCGTGGGGACGGCGACCGCGGGGTCGCCGTCCAGGGTCTGGTCGGCGGCGTGCGCCCAGTCGGCGAGGACCGTGGCCGGGGCGTGCGTCCGCGCGGCGCCGTCAGGGCCGACGGTGGTGAAGCGTTCGACGTTCAGGGTCTGCGCGTGCTGCTCGCCGTCGTCGACGCTGCCGATGACCTCCAGGCCGATGAGGGTGAGCATCCCGCCGGACCCCTTGGTTCCCGGGTTGCCGGGGCCTGCGGTCAGGGCGCCGAGGTCGAGGGTCAGCCGGTGCGTGCGGCCGTCGGACGGCAGCGCACCCAGGGCCTGGCGGTACGGGATGCCGTTCGGGTCCTCCACGACGGCCGTGACCCGGGCTACCGGGGTCCGGGCCGGGGCGACCGTGCGCAGGTCGACGGAGAGGCTCCGGGTGCCGGCGGGCAGCGGGAGCCCTGGGCGCTTCCCGGGCTCGGGGGCGAGCGGGGCGAGGAGGGAGGTCGTGGAGGACGTGCCGGCGAGGTCGGGGCGGAGCAGCAGCCCGCCCGCGGCCTTGCGGGTGTCCATGGCCAGGACGGTCGCGTTCTTCTCGGCGACGTCGGTCGTGACGCGGTGCACCGGCGCCACGGCCGTGACACCGGGCACGGCGGCCAGCTGCTCGGTCTGCGTCGGCTCGCCGGGACCGGCCGCGAGGACACGGACGTCCGCACCGGCCCGGAAGTCGGCCTGGTCCCGCTGCGAACGCTCCCAGGAGTTGCTCTGCGCGATGGCCAGCATGCCCATCGCCACGGCGAGGACGAGGAGGAGTACGGGGCCCGCGCCGCGCAGCGGCCGCCGGCTGAACTGCCAGCCGGCGAGGGCGGCGGAGAGGCCGCGCCCGCTCGCCGCGCGCCGCTCGGCCAGCTTGGCGGCGGGCGGCAGCAGACGCAGCGTCAGGACGGTGCCGGCGAGCAGGGCGAGGGCGGGCGCGGCGACGAGCACGGGGTCCACGGAGCCCCCGCCGTCCTCGCCCGACCCGAGGGTCGCGCCGGTGGAGGCGGGCCGCTGCAACTGCCAGTAGGCGACGGCGGCGATGGCGAGCAGCCCGATGTCCGCCCCGGCCCGTACGGGAGCGGGCAGCGTCCCGGAGCGGGACTTGCGCAGGGAGACGGCGGCGCCGTCGCCGGCGGCGAGCGCGGGGGCCACGACGGCCAGCGCGCAGCACAGCGCCACCGCGGCGGCGACCAGCCACACCTGGAGGGACGGCGTCGTGTCGAGCCGTACCCCGAGCGAGGAGAGCGCGGACCGCTCGGCGAAGAGCCGGGTCAGCGGACCGGTCAGGAGCGGGGCGGCGATCGCCGCGGGCAGCGCGAGCAGCAGCGCCTCGGCACCGGCGAGCCCGGTGATCCGGCGCCGCGAACCTCCGCGGGCCCGCAGCAGCGCCGTCTCCCCGGAGCGTTCGGTGCTGAGCAGCCGGGCCACGAGCAGCAGTGCGTACGCGGCGAGCAGCACCAGCTGCACGGCCACGATGAGGAGGGTCGAGCGGGAGACGGCGAGCGCCCGCTGGGTCTGCTCCAGGACGGTCGGGAGCGCGGTGGCCGCGGCGATCGTCGTCCCGAACGGCTCGGTGACGGAGGCCAGCTCCTTCGGCCCCTCGGTCGCCGAGGCGCGCAGGGCGTCCATCCTGTCGGTCGTGAGGCCGCTGAAGTCGGCGGTGGCGAGCCAGGACATGTCCCCGGCGCTGAGCGCTCCGGAGGCGGCGACGGCCGGGTCGACGAAGAGCGGTTCGTACGTCGTGAACGCGAGCGACCGCACGCCGCGACCGCCGGCCGGGTCGAGCTGCCAGTACAGGTCGGCGGTGTCGACGGGCCGGTAGACGCCGGTGATCCGGGTCTTCACCACTTTGCCTTCGGTGAGCCGGTCGTCGAGGGTGAGCACGGTCCCGGGCGTGACCCGGAGCCGTCGGGCGGCCTCCTCGGGGATCGCCGCCTCGACGACGCCGCCGGAGCGGGCGGCCGAGGGCCAGGCACCCCGGACGAGCGAGAGCCGCGAGCGGTCGAGGGCGGCGAAGCGGGTGAGGTCCGGATCCCCCTTGCGGGCGGCGGGCGGCTGAAGATGGCGGGGCAGCGCGTACGACCCGGAGCGTTCGAGGCGCCGTACCGTCACCGGCAGCCCCTCGAAGGTCTTCCGCGCGCCGTCGGCCACGGCCTTCTCGGCGCTCGCCCGCTTCTCGGGGGTCACCTGCCCGGTCACGCGCAGCGACGCGGCGGGGGCGGACCTTCCCTCGAGCCCCGCCTGCAGCGCCGCGTCCCCGATGGACGAGGAGAAGGCGGAGAGCGTGGCGAGCACGGTGGTGGTCAGCAGCACGGCGAGCAGCGCCGCGGCCAGCAACAGCCGGTGAGCCCTGACGCGCAGGAATATGAACCCCGTCACCCATCCCCCTGGAACCCTGAAACAACCTGCGGGCGCGTAACGCCGCGGAAAGTTCGCCGAAAGCCCATCGAGTCCCCCCGGACTTCCCTTGGACTCTTTCAGAGGGAACGTGCGGCTGGAAACCGCTTACGGACCGACCTTGATGCGATCGTGACCGTTAATCGGCGTTCCGTCTCCGGAATGTGTCCGTCCAGGGGTGGAGACGAGGCTGTGGGTGTGGGTAGGGAGGTGAGGGGCCGTCAGCCGGCCGTGTTCACCATCGAGGCCGCCGCGTAGGTGAGGTAACGCCACAGCTCCGCCTCGTGCTCGGGGGCGAGCTTGAGGTCGTCCAGGGCGTCGCGCATGTGGCGCAGCCAGGCGTCGTGGGCCGCCTGGTCCACGGTGAACGGCGCGTGGCGCATCCGGAGGCGGGGGTGACCGCGGTGGTCGCTGTACGTGCGGGGGCCGCCCCAGTACTGCATCAGGAAGAGGGCGAGGCGCTCCTCCGCGGGGCCGAGGTCCTCCTCGGGGTACATCGGGCGCAGCAGCGGGTCCGCCGCGACGCCCTCGTAGAAGCGGTGGACCAGGCGGCGGAAGGTCTCCTCGCCGCCGACCTGCTCGTAGAAGGTCTGCTCCTGCGTCGTATCCCCGGGAATCTCGTTCACCGTTCCATCGTCTCAGATGACCGGACCGAGGACCGGAGGCTTAGGACCGGTCCGGCGGATCATGACCGGAGGCCCCGGGACCGCCCGCCGGATGGCCGGGACCGTTCGCCGGAGGCCCCGGGACCGCCCGCCGGATGCCCGGGAGCGCTCGCCGGAGGCCCCCGGTGGCGGGAGAGTGGAGGCATGGCTGAGCCGTGGGGCGAGTTCGCCGGGGCCGGTGCGCGGGAGCGGCGGGCGCTCGTGCGGGAGATCGAGGCGGACGGAACGCTGTCCGACCCCGCCTGGCGGGCCGCCTTCGCCGAGGTCCCGCGCCACCTCTTCGTCCCCTCCTATTACGTCGCCGGGGCCGGCGGCTACGAGCGGCTCTGGGCCGGCGACCCCGACCCCGCACGGCGCGAGCGCTGGCTGCGCGGGGCCTACGCGGACACGGCGATCGCCACCCGCGTACGCGACGGGGAGCTGGTCTCCTCCGCCAGCCAGCCCTCCTTGATGGCGCTCATGCTCCAGGCCCTGGACGTACGCGACGGCGACGACGTCCTGGAGATCGGCGCCGGGACCGGCTACCACGCGGCCCTGCTCTGCCACCGGCTCGGCGAGCAGCACGTGACCACCGTCGACCTGGAGGAGGAGATCGCCGAGTCCGCCAGGAACCATCTCGCCGCCGCCGGGTACCGGCCCGCGGTGCTCGCCGCCGACGGCGCCCGCGGCTGCGCCGAACACGCCCCCTACGACCGGATCGTCGCGACCTGCGCGGTGCCCGCCGTCCCGCTCCCCTGGCTCGCCCAGTGCCGGCCCGGCGCCCTGGTCCTCGCCCCGCTCTCCACCGGGCTGATCCTGCTGCGGGTGCGCGACGGCAGCCACGCGGAGGGGCGGTTCCTGGAGACCTCGGCGTACTTCGTGCCGCTGCGGGGCGTCGCCGGGCGGCCCGTACCGCGCCACGGCCCCGCCGGGGACGAACGCTTCCGGTTCCTCAGCGGTCTCGTCGCCGAGGTCCTGGACAGACGCGAAGCGCTCTCGCTCTGGCTGCGCGAGGGGCGGCCTGAGCGGGAGCGCTTCGGGGTGACGGTCAGCGGCGACCGGCAGTGGGCCTGGCTGGACGAGCCCGGAGGGCCGTACGCCTGGCCCCTGCCCGCGGCCTGACGCCGAGGGCCGGGGCCTGCTTCAGCCGCGGCGGATCGTGATCGTCGTCCAGGCGCCGACGTGGACGCGGTCGCCCTCCTGGAGCTGGACGGGCACGTAGGGCTGGATCGGCTCCTCGCCGCCGTTGATCGTCGTGCCGTTGGTGGAGTTCTGGTCCACCACCGCCCACGAGCCGTCCGGCTGCTGCACGAGCACGGCGTGCTGGTGCGAGACGCCCGGGTCCTCCGGCGGCACCGACAGGTCGATGTCCGGGGACTCGCCGGTGGAGTGCCGGCGGCGGCCGATGGAGATCTGGTTGCCCTGGAGCGGCAGGTGCTTGTCCGGCGAGTACGCGGGCAGGTTGAGGCCGGAGGCCTCCGGCCCGCTGCGGTGCATCATCGCCATGAAGTACTCGCGGTCCGGGCCGATCACCGCGGTCCACCCCATGGGCGGCCGGGGCGGCTGGAACTGCTGCTGCGGCGGCTGGTGCTGCTGGTGCTGCTGCGGAGGCTGCTGCTGCTGAGGGGGCGGCGGCGGACCCTGGTGGAACTGCTGCTGCTGCGGCGGGGCCTGGTGCGGCGGGGCCTGGTGCTGCGGCGGCTGCGGGGGCTGCGGCTGAGACGGCGGCGACAGGACCCAGTCGTCGTCCGCGCGCGGCTGCGGCGGCGCGGGCGGGACCGGCGCCTGGACCGGGGCCTGGTGCGGCGGCGGAGCCTGGAGGTACGCGGGCGGCGCCGGCGGCTGCTGCACCGGCGGGCGCTGCGGCGGGGCCTGGTGGTGCGTGGGCTCGGCGCCCAGCGGCTCGGCCGGACGGTTCACCTGGGACGGCCGCGAGCCCTGGTACCCGAAGGGGTCCGGCTGCTGCGGCTGCGGGGGCTGCTGCTGCGGCGGGGCCGGCGGCGGGGACTGGAAGCCGGGCGGCAGGTTCAGGCCGGGCGGCGGCCCGGACTGCTGCGGGGCCAGCGGCGTGTACGAGGTCGCCGTGTTCGTGAGGAAGTTCCAGCGGCACTCCTCGCAGAACGGCGCCATGTGCTCACGCGGGGTACGGCACTGCGGGCAGAGCTCCGCCTGCGCGGTCGCGTTCGAGTCGCCCCCCGGGCCGAAGCCACCGGGAGCGCCGTGGCCACCGGGAGCGCCGTGGCCACCAGGAGCACCGTGGCCGCCGGGAGCGCCGGGCGGCGGACCCATCGGCGGCTGACCGGGGCCGCCGGGGCCCGGATAGCCGTACGCGGGCGGCGGCGGGGGAGGCGGCGGAACGGCACCCGCAGGCGCGCCCGCCCCGGCCATGCGATGGCCGCAGACCTCGCACCAGTCGTCGGAGACCGACTGGTGTCCGTTCGGGCAGGTCGGCATGTCGGTGCTTCCCCCTCTCGTCGTCCGGCCCGGCGGGCCGGGCTACCTCTTGACGCGAACGGTCTTGGTGGAGCGGGTCTCGAGTGTCATCTCGTCCGCTTCCGCGACCTTCGCCTTCAAACGCACAGTACCCGTCGCCGCGTCGACGACGTCGACCACCTTCGAAAGGAGTTTCGCCGTATCCGCGTTGCCGGAGGCCGCCGCGAGCTGCACCGCGCGGCCCAGTTTCGCCGTCGCGCCGTCGCGATCGCCCGATTTGCGGGCATCGAGACCCTGCTGGATGACGTCCGCGAGCTCCGCCTGCCCCGTGTAGTGCGCGACCTGCGGGTTGATCGACGTGGACATCGCCAGGTCGTCCGTCCACACCGCCCGTACCAGTCCTTGAGACAGCGGCCGGGGGTCGCCGCCCGCCGGGTCCAGGGCGATCAGGGAGACCCGGGCGGCGAGCATCTCCTGGCCGATCGCGGCCTGCGGGACGCGCACGCTCACGTGGTAGTCGCGGGACTCGTCGCCCCACGAGCCCGTCGGATAGTCCCCGGCGCGCGGCCCGGCCTCGGTGCGCCGGGCGGTCAGGTCCTCGACCGTCGGCGCCACCTGCTTCACGTACCCGATCTCGACCCCGACCGGCGTCCACAGGCGCAGCACGACGTCCGCGACGCCCTTGCCCATGGCCTGTTCCATCATCGTCGTGAAGTCGACGGCGAGACCGGCCGGGTCGGCGACGATGTCGGCCGTGCCGAGGAGCGCCGAGGCGATCCCGGTGACCTCCTTGACCTCCCAGTCGGTACCGACCCCGCGCGCGTCGCAGGTGAAGCGGCCCGCGCAGGCGTCCAGCGCGGCCCGCAGCTCCTCGGGCGACTCGTGCTCGTTGCGGCCGTCGGTGAGGAGGATGCCGTGCCGGATGGCGAGGTCGGCGGAGGAGAGCAGCCGGTCCGCGAGGCGCAGCCAGGTGCCGATCGCCGTGCCGCCGCCCGCGGACAGGCTCCGCAGTGCCTCCTTGGCCTCGGCGCGCGTCCGGGAGTCGGCGACGGCGAGCCCGCCGTTCCCCGGGTAGACCTCCTTCGCCACGTGCGTGCCGGCGACGACGGCGAAGGACGTGCCGTCGCGCAGGGTGTCGACGGCGGCGGCGGTCGCCTCCCGGGCGCCGCGCATCTTGGTGGCGGGGTAGTCCATCGAGCCGGAGCAGTCGACCATGATCACCACGCCGGCCGAGCCGCCGCCCGCGTATCCGGGGACGCCGGCCGCGCCGCTGGTGCCGCCGCCGGTCGAGGTGACCGTGACGATGGCGCTGACCTCGCGGCCGCCCTCCGGGAGGAACTCGTTCTGGTACACGTCCACGGAGAACTGCGGCACGGTCGGCTTGGAGAAGTTCGCCATCTGTTTCGGCTCCTCGGGCGACGACGGGAAAGAGAGCAAGGGGGAGGGGACAGAGGATCGACGGCCGCTCAGGCGGATCCTGCCCCTGGGGGAGTGACGGTGAACGGCAGCAGCGCGACCGTGATGTTGTCGTGGCCTCCGCCGTCGAGGGCGTGGCCGACGAGGACCTGCGCGGCGCCCAGCGGGCGGCCCGCCGCGTCCGGCGGGACGGCCCGCGCCATGTCCTCGGCGCCCTCCGCGTAGTTCCAGAGCCCGTCCGTGCAGACCACGACGACCCCGGAGCGGTCTGGCTTGAACGCGGCCGTGTGCGGGTCCAGTTCGTACGCGTCGGCGCCCAGCCATCCGGTGATCGCGTGGGCGCGCTCGTCCGCGTAGGCCTCGGCCTCGTTCATCAGGCCCGCCGCGACCATCTGGGCGGCCCAGGAGTCGTCCTCGGTGAGCCGCGCGGCCGGGGTGGTGCGGTCGTCCGGCACCCAGTAGACGCGGCTGTCGCCGACCCAGCCGACGACCAGCAGGCCGTCGGCGACGACGGAGCCGACGATGGTGCAGGCCGGGGAGTTCCGGTGCGGGTCGTGCTCGGCGCCGTCCGGGCCGGGCTCCTCCGCGAGGGAGTTGACGGCCTCGGCGGCGGCGACGATCGCCTCGTGCATCGCCTGCTGCGGGTGGATGCCGCGGGGCAGCGCGGCGAGCAGCGAGGCGCCGGCCGCCTGCGCGGCGGCGGCGGAGGCCTCGTCGGGGCGGGTCGCCGAGGAGACGCCGTCGCAGACGATCGCGAGGGCGGCGGGGGAGCCGTCGGGGAGGGTGGTCGCCGAGACGGCGAACGCGTCCTCGTTGCGGTGGTGGCGCAGCCCCCGGTCGCTGACGGCGGCGACGGAGCCGAGCTCCTGCTCCATGTGGTCGCGCTCGCGCGGCTGCGCGTGCCCGCAGTTCTCGCAGTAGCCGTCGGTGTCCACGCGCCCGGCCCGGCAGGCCACGCACAGCGCGGCGGCGTCGGGAGCGGCGGCCGGCGGCTGGGTGGGCTGAGGGGGATGGGCCGGTGGGGCGGGCTGCGGGGACCCGGGCGGGTCGACCTGCACGGCCGTACGGGGGTCGGGGGCGGCGAGCTCGAAGTCCCCGCCCGACGTCGGCGTACCGGACGGGGGCGTACCGGACGGGGGCGTGTCCGTGCCCGGCGGCGCCGGTACGGGGCCGTCCGTGCGGACCGCCATCGTGGGCAGGTCACGGCCGCCGGAGTCGGTGCCCGGCAGGTCGCCGGGGTGCTGGGTCGCCGTCGAGAGCGAACCGGCCTCCCGGGGCGGGGCGGCGGGCCAGACCACAGGCGTGACGATGGCCACGGTCGGGCGGTCCGGCTCCGTCTCGGCGGCCGGGACGGCCGACAGGTCGTAGCCGCACGCCCCGCAGAACCGGTCGCCCGAGTCCAGCGGCTCCGCGCAGCCCGGGCAGGCGGCGAGTCCGTGCGACGGCTTCGGCTTCGGCTTCTGGGACATCCTCACACCCACGTCCGGGGGCGGAAGCGGTTGGCCCGCTCCACCAGTTCGATCCTCTCCTCGCCCCGCTGGGCGAGCCGGGCCAGCACCCGGTACGAGCGTTCGAGGCCGAAGCGCAGTCCGCGCTCGTCCAGTTCACTTCCGAGCAGCAGCGCGCCGCCGCCCGGTGCCGCACCGGGACTCCCGGAGAGTACCCAGTCGAGGGCCGTCCCGAGGACCTCCGTCGACAACTGCTCCCGGCGCACCGCGTCGAGCCCGAAGCCCTGGAGCGCGGAGACCTGCGCCGCGGCGGCCGTCAGTTCGGCGCCGAGCGGCTCGTGCGCCGGGCGCCGCCGCAGCCGCGCCCGCACGGCCGCGACCCGTGCCGCCGTGTAGTGGATCGACGCCTCCGGCACGGACTCCAGGGTCCGTACGGCTCCGGCGCGGTCGCCCGCCGCGAGCTGCACCCGGGCGAGGCCGAAGGCCGCGCTGACGAAGCTCGGGTCGGTCGCCCACACCAGGCGGTAGTACTCGGCGGCGTTGTCCAGCTGGCCGAGCACCTCGGCGCAGATCCCGAGGGCCAGCTTCGGCGACGGCTCCCCGGGGAAGGCGTCGTAGACGGCGTCGAAGGCGAGTGCCGCGAGCTCGTGGTCCCCGGTCACCAGCGAGGTCACGCCCCGGTACCAGACCACCCGCCAGTCGTCCGGGTCCCGCTCCTCCAGCGCGGCGAGGGTCCGTACGGCGGTGGGCGCGTCGCCCAGCTCCAGATGGGCCCGGAGCGTGCGCAGCCGCAGCTCGGTGGAGGGCGCGGGCGCGGCCTGGAGCGCGCCGAGCAGCTCGGCGGGGGCGGCGGCCGCCAGTCCGGCGAGGAATCCGGCGTTCGGGTCGCTCGTGTCGACCCGCGGCACGGGCAGCGCGAGCGCGGTGGCGGGCGCGTCGACCGCGGCGAGCAGCCACCCGAGCCCGGGCCCGGCCACGACCGGAGCCGCACCCGGAAGACCGGCTCCCGGTCCGCCGCCCCGCTTCCCGGCGCCCTTGCGGGCCCCGAGCAGCGACACGTCCTCCGTCAGCTCGGCGAACAGCGCGGTGTCCGTGACCCGGACCTCCGTGCCGAACAGCGTCGACAGCGCGGGACGCGGACGCCCCGACTGGAGCGCCACCACCTCCCGCAGGACGCCCGTCAGCTGCTCCGCCATCTCCTGCGCGGAGGAGAACCGCCGCGCCGGGTCCGGGTCCGTGGCGCGGACCAGGAAGCGGTAGAACGACTCGTACGAACGGAAGACCGCGATGTGTTCCGGCTCCGGCAGCGAGTCCACGAACACGTTCGTGTAGCCCTGGAAGTCGAACGTCATCACGGCCAGCGTCCGTGCCACCGTGTACAGGTCGCTGGCGACCGACGGGCCGACCTCGGCCACCTCCGGCGCCTGGTAGCCGACCGTGCCGTAGATCGCCGACTCGTCGTCGTCCATCCGCCGGACCGCGCCCATGTCGATGAGCTTCAGCTGGTCCTCGGTCTGGATGGCGTTGTCGACCTTGAAGTCGCAGTAGAGCAGGTTCCGGCTGTGCAGGTGGCCGAGGGCCTCCAGGGCCTCGATCCCGTACGCGCAGGCCTGCTCGACCGGCAGCGGGTCGCGGCGGCCGTCCGGGGTGCGCCGGTCGTTGGCGATCTCCTTGAGCGACTTGCCGCCGACGTACTCCATGACGATGTAGCCGTCCAGGGAGCCGGTCCGCTGGTCGAGGTGCTCGACGAAGTTGTAGATCCGGACGATGTTGGAGTGCTCGATCTCGGCGAGGAAGCGGCGCTCCGAGATGGCCGCGGCCATCGCGTCCTGGTCGCCGGTGTCGAGCAGGCCCTTGAGCACCACCCACCGGTCGGAGACCGCCCGGTCGACGGCGAGGTAGACCCAGCCGAGGCCGCCGTGGGCGAGGCAGCCCGCGACCTCGTACTGGCCGTGGACGATGTCACCACCGCGCAGCTTCGGCACGAAGGAGTACGGGTGCCCGCACTTGGTGCAGAAGCCCTCCGTACGGCCCGGCCGGTCACCGCGCGAACGGCCCACCGGGGCCCCGCAGTCGGAGCGGGAGCAGAAACGCTTCCGCTCGGGGACCTCGGGGTTCTCCATCACCGCGCCCCGCGGGTCAGGACGCGGCACCTCCGGGATCGTCACCAGACCCGCGCCCAGCCGGTTCCTGGCGGACTGCCCGGTCGACGTGCCCGAACTGCGCACCGACACCGAGCGGCCCCCGGAGGCCCCGGAGAGCGAGCGCGAGAGACGGCCGGAGACCGAACGGCGGGAGGTCGACGAGCGCGAGGAGGCGCGCGAGGACGCCCGCGAACTGCTCCGCGAGGAGCTCGAGTCGGACCCCCCGATGCCGCCCGTGCCCTTGGCGGGCACGGCCATGCCGGTCGGCGTCGAACCGATCAGCCCACCGGGCGCGACGACCGGGGCGAGCCCGCAGGTGTCGCAGTACAGCTCGCCGCCTCCCATGTCCTCGTACGAGCCCTCGCACGAGGGACGCTGACAGCTCCCCACACCCGTCTCCCCGCTCACCACTGTCGTCCTCCGGCATCTCTCGGGCCGGACAGTACGTCCGCCGCCGCCTGCTGGTAGCGCAGCACGGCCTGCTCCGCGACCCGCAGGTCGCAGGGCGCGCTCCACAGCATCCGGCGTGCCGTGTCGTACCTCTCGATGAGCAGCGGGTCCTCCGCCGCTCCCAGCCGTGCCACCTTCGCCTTGTACGCGTCGAGCCGGCCGCGCAACTCCGCCCGGACCGCGAGCGGCGCCGTGACGGCGGTCAGCGACTCCCTGGCCCGCATCAACTCGTCCTCCGCCTCCTGCTCCAGGGACTCCAGGAGCGGGGAGAGCCGGTGCCACTGCTGGTGCCTGCGGTACTCGGCGGCGGCGACGAGCCGCTCCTGGAGCGCCGTCGGCGGGCCGCTGACGGCCGGCACCTCGGAGGCGGCGATCTTCGCGAGGACCTCGCCGCGCGCGGACCGCGCCTCGGTGAGCGTCCGGTCCGCCCGGGACAGCACGTCCCGCAGCCGCAGCAGCCGGTCCTCGGAGTCCTGCCGGACCGCGAGGACCGCCTCGATCTCGCGCCGGATGTCCTCAAGGGCCAGGGCCGCCCGGTCGTACCGCGCGGTGTCCGGCCGCCCGCCGCCGGGCGCCGAACTGCCCGCGGCGGGACGCCAGAAGGCGAGCGGATCCGTCACGACCTGCGCGCGCAGCGAGGTCAGCTCGGCCGTGATGTCCTCCAGCTCGTCGCCGGCCGGGTGCTCTCCCGGCCGCACGCCGACCGAGTGCGCGAGCGAGCGCGTCCGGCCCAGCTCCGCGGCGAGCAGGTCTATCCGGGCCGGCAGCGCCGACCAGACGGCGTCGGCGGTGACGACCAGGTCGAGCGAGGAGGCGTACAGCTCGTTCATCCGGCGGACGAGCCCTTCGAGGGTGAACCGCTCGGAGAGCAGCCCCTGTTCCCCCGCGCCGCCCGCGACGAGCACGCTCTCGCCGCGCAGCCGCTCCGTCAGCTCGACGAGCTCGTCCCGGCCCGGCCAGCGGCGCCGCGTCCGTACCTCACGGGCGTCGCGCAGGGCGCCCGTGTACACGTCGAAGCAGGTCCAGAGCAGGCCGATGGTCCGCTCGGCGGCCGCCCAGCGGTCCCGGGTCGTGCCGGTCAGCTCGGCACCTTCGAGCAGTCTGCGGCCCGCGTGGTCCTGGAGCGCGAGGAGCGAGTCCTCGATCGCCTTGTGCTCGGCGCCGAGCCGCGCCAGCGCACGGTCCACCTCGTCCCGGTCCATCACCGGCCCGGGAGGTCCCGTGACGCCCATCGATCACCTCTTCCGCCGCGTGTACAGGGGCTGCTTGCCGGGGCCGCCGGCCGGGTCACTTGTACCGGGGTTCGGGAGGCCCCGTTATCCCGGGCAGGTCGGCCTTGAGCCAGCGCTCGTACGCCTTCTGCCAGGGGCCGTTCCGGTAGTCCACGAGGACCTTGTTGACCCGGCGGACCAGGTCGTCGTTCCCGAGCTTGGCGGCCACTCCGTAGTACTCCGTGGTGAACGGAATGCCCTTGAGTTCGACCGCCGGGTCCTGGGCGGCCTGGCCGGCCGCGAGGGCGTTGTCGGTGACGACCGCGTCGACCTCGCCGAGCTGGAGCCGGGCCAGACAGTCCAGCTGGTTGGGGACGGTCAGCAGGTCCTTGTCGTCCTTCGTGCCGTCGGCCTCGTCCTTGAAGACGGCGCCGAAGGACTTCTCCTCCAGCGCCTCGTAGGCCGTCGACCCCTCGGCGGTGCAGACGCGCTTGCCGCGCAGCGAGGAGTCGTAGCCGGTGATGCCCGTGGCGAGCTTGGGCGCGAGGACCTGCTGCCCGGCCTGGAAGTAGGCGGTGGAGAAGGCGACCTGCTGGATCCGCTTGCAGTTGATCGTCATCGTGCGCACGACGAGGTCGACCTTGCCGCTGTCGAGCGCGGCGATCCGCTGGTTCGTCGGGATCGCCCGGAAGATCACGGCGTTCTCGTCGCCGAGGATGTCCCGCGCGATGGCCCGGGCCAGATCGATGTCGAACCCCTCAAGGGTGCGGCTCTCCGGGTTCCGGTAACCCCAGCGGTAGCTGGACTGGTCGACGCCGACGACGAGCTTGCCCCGCTCCTTGATCGTCCGGATCGAAGGGCCGTCCGCCGAGTCGGGCCGCAGCGAGGCGTCCGGGTTCTCGCAGGTGTCCGCCTTCGCCTGGATGCCGACCTGCACGCCGGTGCCCACCCCGGGCCCGGACACGGGCGGGGTCTCGGCGCCGCTCCCGTCGTGCGCCAGCGGCAGCAGCGTCAGGGAGGCGGTGAGCCCGCAGGCCACGGCCATGGCGGCGACCCCGCCCCAGCCCCGCAGCCGTCCCGCGGCCCGCCGCGCCAGCGGGTCCGTGCCGTTCGGCATCCCGCCCCCTCTCACCGGTACTCCGACAGTCTGCGGTTGATGCCGAGCACGGCGCCCGCCGCACCCAGGATCCCGAGCGCCGCCGCGCCGAGCGGCAGCGCCGCCAGCGCGTCCCTGGCGTCCGCGGCGGAGCGGGTGAACTCGGCCTGCTCGTGGGCGAGGGCCCGCTCCAGGGCCGCGTCGACCTGGTCGAAGGACTGGCCCGTCGACTCCTTGGTGCCGACGATCCGGCTCAGCGCGCCCTCGAAGTTGCCGGCCTCGTCCTCGGCGCGGGCCGCCTTGTGGCGCTTCTGCCACTCGCCCGTACGCGACGCCGCCTCGTCCACCGGGCCGCGCCCGGCGTCGTCGTCGGCGAGCTCCCGCGCCGAGGCGAGCGCGGTCGTCAGGGCGGTCATGCTCGCCGTGTAGTCCGCCTCGTACTTGTCGTTCTTCCCGTCCTCCGTGAGGACGGCGCCGCGGGCGACCACCGCGAGGTTCTCGTTGGCGCGGGCCGTGAGCGAGCTGATCCGGGCCTCGTTGAGGAGCTGGAGGGACTCCTGCCCGTGGGCCCTGGCCGTGTCGAGGCCGGATCGCGCGACGGTGTGCGCGGCCAGCAGCCAGACCAGCACGATCAGCGAGGCGGCGGTGGCGGCGAGGAGACCCTGGTTGAACACCCGGTGGGTGCGGGCGTAGTTGCGGCGCTGTGCCCAGGCCAGCACGGCGAGGGCGAGCAGGCCGAGCGCGAGCGACAGGAAGGGCCAGGCGCGGGCGGAGTCGTCGTCCTCGTGGAGCCGCCGGGTCTCCGCCGCGTACAGCCGCTCGGCGGCCGGCAGCAGTTCGGTGGTCATCTGCTGGTTCGCGTACCGCAGATAGGCCCCGCCGAGCGGCAGCCCCTGCCGGTTGGCGGCCCTGGCGCGCTCGATCAGGCCCGTGTAGCGCGGCAGTTGTTCGTTGAGCTCGGCGATCTCGTGGGCCGACTCGCTCGCGCCCTCGGTGTTCGCCGCGGCCTTCACCAGGAGCCGGGCCGCGGTGGCGATGTCCTTGTCGTACCGCTCGCGGGACTCCTCGGGCTCCAGGGTGCCCGCGAGGAAGCCGCTGGCGGCGGTCGTGTCCGCGTCGGCGAGGGAGCGGTAGACGGCGGCGGCGTCGGCGCTGAGCGGCTGGCTGCGGCTGACCACGTCGTCGGCGAAGGAGCCCCGGTCGGAGACTTCGAGGGCGGTGACCGCCCCGAACGCGACGACCAGCAGCGCGAGTACCGCTCCGAGGATCTGGAGCCGGCCTGGCTCGGTCGTCGCGGCCTCGCGCAGCCGCTCCCGTCCCACGGCCCAGGCCCCGCGTCCCGCGGGCGGGCCGCCGGCGGACGCGGCCGACGGCTGCGCGGGCACCGTGCCCGGGCGCGTCGGCGTCGGCGCCGTGGCCTGCGCCGTCGGCTGCGCGGCGGGCGCGTTCGGCGGGTATGTCACTTGACCTCCCCCTGGGTCGCTGACGTCGGTCCGTCCGGCCAGCAGTATGGCCTCAGGGGCCCGATCGCACACCGGGATTGACTCGATCTTGTTCCTATCGTGCCCCATGCCCCCGGCACATCCGCAGGCGAACCCCCTCACGTTGAATACGTCCCCCGGCGGCGATCGGTTCCGTATCCGCCGTCGCTCGAACAGGTGAACATGCGTGCGGGGCGCCTCGTGAAGAGGCGCCCCGGGTCCGCATCCTCGGGTCCCTCAGGCCCCGTAGTGCTCCCTCAGCCGGGCCGCGGCCGCCGGAGCCGCCGCCACCTCGTCCAGGGCGAGGAGCCCGGCCCCGAGGACCGGCGGCGCGGTGACGAAGCCGATCGTCGCCTTCGGCGCCCGGGCGGCGAGGAGCTCGGCGATCCGGTCCTCCAACTGCGGGTGGCGCGCGGCGAGGACGCTGCCGCCCAGCATCACCGGAGCCTCCTCGTCGAGCAGCCCGAGCCGCCCGAGCGCCACCGTCGACAGGGTGACGACCTCTTCGGCCAGCCGGTGCACCAGCGCCAGCGCGACCGCGTCGCCCGCCGCGCTCACCCGGAACAGCACCGGCGTCAGCTCGTGCCGCCGCACGAACGGGATCCGGCCCAGGTGCACGGCCTCGATCAGCTCGTACATCGTCTCCAGACCGAAGTGCGCGGGCAGCGCGCGCGCCAGCTCGGTCGGCTCGCCGCGCCCGTCCTCGGCGCGCGCCGCGAACCAGAGCGCCTCGTCGGCCATGCCGGCGCCGCCGCCCCAGTCCCCGGAGATCTTCCCGATCGCGGGGAACCGCGCGGTCCGCCCGTCCGGGGCCATCCCGACGCAGTTGATGCCCGCGCCGCACACCACCGCCACGCCCCGCGGCTCGTCCAGACCGGCGCGCAGTATGGCGAAGGTGTCGTTGCGCACCCGTACGGACGGGCTCCAGCCCCGCGCCACCAGCGCGGCGTGCAGCCCGTCCTCCTCGACGGGCAGGTCGGCGTTGGCCAGACAGGCCGCGACGTGCGCGAACCCGGCCGGAGCACCGGCGCCCCCGGCCGCCTCCCACGCCCGGCCGACGATCTCCGCGAGCGCGTCGACCGCTGTCTCCACCCCCACCAGCGGGGGCTGGAAGCCGCCGCCGCGCGCCGCGCCGAGGACCGTACCGTCCTCGGTCACGACGGCGACGTCGGTCTTGCTGTTGCCGGCGTCGACGGCCAGCAGCGTTCCGGTCAGGCCCACGCGAAGTGCTCCCGGTTGTGCGCGATCAGCCGGTCCGTCAGGTCCTCGGCGTACGCGTACTGCCCGACCAGGGGGTGCGCGAGCAGCGCCTTGAAGACCCGGTCGCGGCCGCCGCGCAGCGCCGCCTCGAGGGCCAGGTCCTCGTAGGCGGTGACGTTCGCGATCAGCCCGGCGTACAGCGGGTCGACCGGCGCGACCGGCAGCGGCACCGCGCCGTCCCGGCCCACCGCGGCCTGCACCTCGATTACGGCGTCGTCCGGCAGGAACGGCAGCGTGCCGTTGTTGTACGTGTTCACCACCTGGTACGGCGAGCCTCCGCCGCCCAGCAGGGACGCGGCCAGGTCCACGGCCGCCTCCGAGTAGAAGGCGCCGCCGCGCTTGCCGAGCAGCGCCGGCTTCTCGTCGAGCGCCGGGTCCCCGTACATCTCCAGGAGTTCCTTCTCCATCGCCGCGACCTCGGCGGCCCGCGAGGGCTTGGTGCCGAGCTCGCGCACCACCTCGTCGTGCGCGTAGAAGTACCGCAGGTAGTACGAGGGGACGACGCCGAGCCGGTCCAGGACCGGGCGCGGCAGGTGCAGGTCGTCGGCGATCGCGTCGCCGTGCTCGGCGAGCAGCCGCGGCAGCGCGTTCTCGCCGTCCGGGCCGCCGATCCGTACGCCCGTCTCCCAGGTCAGGTGGTTGAGCCCGACGTGGTCGAGGTGGACCTCGGACGGGGCCACGTCGAGGAGCTTCGCGAACTTCCGCTGGAAGCCGATGGCGACGTTGCACAGGCCGACGGCCTTGTGCCCGGCCTGGAGCAGCGCGCGCGTGACGATGCCGACGGGGTTGGTGAAGTCGATGATCCAGGCGTCCGGGTTGGCGCGCCGGACGCGCTCGGCGATGTCCAGGACGACCGGGACGGTTCGCAGCGCCTTGGCGAGGCCGCCGGCGCCGGTGGTCTCCTGGCCGACGCAGCCGCACTCCAGGGGCCAGGTCTCGTCCTGGTTCCGGGCGGCCTGGCCGCCGACGCGGAGCTGGAGCAGGACCGCGTCGGCGCCCTCGACCCCGGCGTCCAGGTCGGAGGTGGTGACGATCTTCCCGGGGTGGCCCTGCTTGGCGAAGATGCGCCGGGCGAGCCCGCCGACGAGTTCGAGCCGCTCGGCGGCCGGGTCGACGAGGACGAGTTCGGTGATGGGCAGGGTGTCGCGCAGCCGCGCGAATCCGTCGATCAGTTCGGGGGTGTAGGTGGAGCCGCCCCCCACGACAGCGAGCTTCATGATGTGAATCAGCCCTTCACTCCGGTCAGTGTGACTCCCTCGACGAACGCCTTCTGGGCGAAGAAGAAGACGAGGATCACAGGGGCCATGACCAGGACGGTCGCGGCCATGGTCAGATTCCAGTCGGTTTGGTGCGCGCCCTTGAAGGACTCCAGCCCGTAACTGAGCGTCCAGGCCCCCGGGTTCTCGGAGGCGTAGATCTGCGGTCCGAAGTAGTCGTTCCAGCAGTAGAAGAACTGGAAGAGCGCGACGGCGGCGATGCCGGGCTTGGCCATCGGCAGCACGATCCGTATCAGGGTGCGGAACTCGCCGCACCCGTCGATCTTCGCGGACTCGATGTACTCGTTCGGGATCGTCAGCAGGAACTGGCGCAGCAGGAAGATGGCGAAGGCGTCACCGAAGGCCATCGGGATGATCAGCGGCCACAGGGTGCCGGAGAGGTCCATCTGCTTGGCCCAGAACAGGTACATGGGGATGATCACGACCTGCGGCGGCAGCATCATCATCGAGATGACGAGCAGCAGCGACAGGTGCCGGCCGCGGAAGCGGAACTTGGCGAGCGCGTAGGCCACGGGGACCGAGGACACCACGACGAGGACGGTGCCGAGGCCCGCGTAGAGCAGGGAGTTCTTCCACCAGGTGAGGAAGCCGTCCGTCTCGAAGACCGTGACGTAGTTGTCCCAGTGCCAGGAGTTGGGGGTCAGGTCCCGGGTGAGCGCCTGCTGGTCGCTCATCAGGGAGGTCAGGAAGACGAAGACGAACGGCAGCACGAAGAACAGGGCCGCGGCGATGCCGAGCGAGTGCACGGCGATCCAGTGCAGCAGCGCCTTGCGGCGTGCGGTCTTCTCGGCGGGACTCGCCTTCGCGGGGCGGTCGGGGCGCTCGGCGCTGTCGGGGCGGTCGGAGAGGGTCGCGGTCGTCATGGTTCAGTCACCCGAGCCGATCAGGCCGCCGCGCCGGCGCATGAGGAGCGCGGTGAAGGCCATGGAGAGGGCGAAGAGTACGAGTGCCACCACGCACGCCGCGCCGTAGTTGAACTGGCTGAAGCCGAGGCTGTAGACGAGCTGTGGGAGCGTGAGCGTGGAGTCGTCCGGGTAGCCGGGCTGGAAGGTCACGCCGGAGCCGCCCATCACCCCCGAGGCGACCTTGGAGGCCACGATCGGCTGGGTGTAGTACTGCATCGCGCCGATGATCCCGGTGACGACCGCGAAGAGCACGATCGGCGAGATGTTCGGCAGGGTGATGTACCGGAACCGCTGCCACGGCGACGCGCCGTCCAGCTCGGCCGCCTCGTACTGCTCCTTCGGTACGTCGAGCAGCGCGGCCATGAAGATGACCATGAGGTCGCCGACGCCCCACACGGCGAGGACGGTCAGGGCCGGCTTGGCCCAGTCCGCGTCGTTGAACCAGGAGGGGGCGGGGATGCCGATCGCCTCCAGGAGCGAGTTGACCGGCCCGGTCCCGGGGTTGAGCAGGAAGACGAAGGCCAGCGTCGCGGCCACCGGCGGGGCCAGGTACGGCAGGTAGAAGAGGGTGCGGAAGACGCCCGCACCCGTCTTGATCTTGGTGATGAGCAGGCCGATGCCGAGGCCGAAGAGCACCCGGCAGGAGACCATCACGACGGCCAGCCAGAGGGTGTTCTGCATCGCCGGCCAGAACTTCGGCATGTCGGAGAAGACGTACGTCCAGTTCTCCACGCCCCGCCAGGTCGGCGGGTTGAGGCCGTCGTACCGCATGAACGAGAAGTACAGCGTGGAGAGGAGTGGATAGACGAAGAAGAAGCCGAATCCGATCAGCCAGGGCGACATGAACAGGGCGGTGCGCAGCGCGTTGCGCCGGCGCTTCGCCCGCAGGGTGTTCTGTCCCCCCGGGGCGGCGGCGGCCGGGGCCGCCGCCTCCTTCGCGGGCAGGGTGTCCGTGCTCATGGGCGTGTCGTCCCGGCCGTCACTTGGCCGCGGCGATGTCGCGGTCGATCTGGGCCGCGGTGTCGGCGAGGCCCTTCTTCAGGTCGGTGATCTGGCCCTTCTCGTACTTGTGGGCGAGGCTGGAGAGGGTCTCCTGGTAGGCGGGCCCGTTCACCGCGCCGGTCATGGTGGACGACTCGGGGTGCTTGGCGATGTCCAGGAAGACCTTGAAGCGGTCGTCGAGCTTCAGGTTCGGGGACTTCAGGGCCTCCAGGGTGGAGGGGACGTTGCCGATGCCGTTGGCGAAGCTCACCACGGCGTCGGTGTCCGTGGTCATGTACTTGACCAGCTCCCAGGCCGCGTTCTGCTTCTTGCTCTGCGGCGCGATGCCCATGATCGTGCCGGAGAGGTAGCCCTTGCCGTACTCGGCCAGCTCGTCGTCGGCGACGGGCATCGGCGCGACGCCGACGTCGAACGTCACCTTGGCCTCCTTGACGAAGTTCAGCCGCCACTCGCCGTCCAGCTGCATGGCGACCTGGCCGGTGTGGAAGGGGTGCTTGGCGCCCCACTCGTCACCGAAGGTGGTGCGGTACTTGTCGAGCTTCTGGAAGCCGCCCAGGGCGTCCACCAGCGACTTCTGGTACGTCATCATCTCCGCGAACGCCGGGTCCTTGGCGATGTTCGACTTGCCGTCCTTGTCGAAGTACGTGTGGTCCCACTGCGACATGTAGTGCTCGACGACGGTCTCGTAGCCGAGGTAGTTCGGCATGAAGCCGAGCCGCTCGTACGAGTCGCCCTTCGGCTTGGTGAGCTTCTTGGCGACCTCGGTGAACTCGGACCAGGTCTTCGGCGGCGCCTTGATGCCGGCCTGCTCGAAGGCGTCCTTGTTGTAGTAGAGGCCGTACGCGTCGGAGAGCAGCGGCAGGGAGCAGCGCTTGCCCTCGAACTGGGTGTACTCCTGGAGGACCTTCGGGAAGAGCTTGTCGAGGTCCAGCTTGTCCTTCTCGATGAAGGGCTTGAGGTCCGCGAGCGCGCCCGAGGAGCAGAACTTGCCGACGTTGGAGGTCGTGAAGGAGGAGACGACGTCCGGCCCGTTCGAACCGCCCGCGCGCAGCGCCTGGCCCAGCTTGTCGTCGTTGATGCCGCCGACGACCTTCACCTTGATGTTCGGGTGGGCCTTCTCGAAGCGGGCGATGTTGTCCTCGATCGCCTTGACCTCGGAGGGCGCCGCCCAGCCGTGCCAGAAGGTGATCGAGGTCTTGGCGTTCGGGTCGTCGCCGGTCCCCTTGTTCTCGGTGGAGCCGGTACAGGCGGAGGCGAAGAGGGCGATCGAGGCGGTGGCGGCGAGCGCGGCGGCTGCTCTGCGCGGGCGTGCGGGCATGACGGTGTCTCCCAGTGGCGGAGGGCTTACGGGGGGAAGGACGTGCGGTGGGGCGGGGTCGGTGGGTCAGCGCGAGGTGTCGAAGACCTCGTCGCGGGTGGTGGCGAGGGCGCTTTCGAGGGCGCCGCGCAGCACGGGGCTCCGGCACACGGCGGAGAGGACGAGCCGCGGACGGGAGGCCGCGAGCTCGGCCAGCTCGGACTGGACGCGGGCGCGGAGGACTTCGCCTCCGGCGACGAGGACGTCACCGGAGAGCACGATCAGTTCCGGGTCGAGGACGGCGACGAGCGAGGCCAGACCGATGGCGACGCGCTCGGCGTACCGGTCGAGCAGCTCGGCGTACCGGGGGTCGTCCTCGTGGATCTCGGCGGCCCGGGACAGCAGGCCGCTCGCGACCGGTACGTACGGCTGCTCGGGGGTGTCGATCCCCACGGCGCGGGCGATCCGGGGGACGGACTGGACGCCGGCGAGCTCCTGGAAGCCGCCGGAGTTGGCCTTGGCGACCTGCCGGACCAGCGGGGTGCCGGGGACGGGCAGGAAGCCGAGCTCGCCGGCGCCGCCGGTGAAGCCGCGGTGCAGCCGTCCGCCGAGGACGAGGGCGGCGCCCAGGCCCGCCTCGTTCCACAGCAGCGCGAAGTCGGTGTGGCCGCGGGCGGCGCCCACGCGCTGCTCGGCGATGGCGACGAGGTTCACGTCGTTCTCGTACTCGAAGGGCATGGGCAGGGCGGCGGCCAGCTCCTCCAGGAGGGTGGGGGAGTGCCAGCCGGGCAGGTGGGAGGCGTACCGCAGCCGTCCGGTGGCCGGGTCGAAGGCGCCGGGCGTGCCGATGACGAGGCGCCGGACCTCGTCGGGGGCGATCCCGGCGGCCTTGACGGCCCCGTCGAGGGCGTCGGTGACCTGGCGGACGACGCCGGTGGCGGTGCGGCCGGGGGTGCGGAGCTCGTACTCGCCGACGATCTCGCCGGTGATGTCGGCGACGGCGGCGCGGATGCGCTGCTGGTTGACGTCGAGCCCGGCGGCGTACGCGGCCCGCGCGTTCACCGAGTAGAGCTGGGCGTTCGGTCCCGGTCGGCCTTCGGTGGTGCCGGTGGCGACGACGAGCCCGGCGGCTTCGAGCCGGCCGAGCAGCTGGGACGCGGTCGGCTTGGACAGGCCGGTGAGCTTGCCGATCCGGGTCCGCGAGAGCGGGCCGTGCTCCAGGAGCAGGTCGAGTGCGGCGCGGTCGTTCATGGCCCGCAACACGCGCGGTGTGCCGGGGGTTCCCGGGGTCGTACCGGCCATGAGGGGTGCACCTGCCCTTCGGAGCTGATCGGTTCCGGCCATTCTGCTGCCTGCCGGGGGTCCGCTTCCTTCATCACACTGTTAGGAAAGTTTCCTATTCGGTGGGAGGAAAATAAGGTGACCGTCACCGGGGCGTCAATACCCGGGAACGCACGACGCCCCCGAAGGCAACCAAAGCGTTACCTGCGGGGGCGTCGGCCCTGCGCGTCGTTCTCCTGGCGCTCTACTTGGTGAGGTCCGTCCTCGGCAGCGGGGTCGCCGCCGCCGACTGCGGCGAGGTCGCCGAGGCGAAGGCCGAGGGGGCCGCCATGCCCGCCGTCGGATCGGCCGCGGCCTCCTCGCCCTGGGCCGGGACCCCGCCCACGATCCGGATGCCGGCCTCGTCGAGACCCTGCTTGATGCGCCAGCGCAGCTCGCGCTCCACGCCCAGCGCCTTGCCCGGCATCGTCTTCGCCGAGACCCGCACGGTCATCGAGTCGAGCAGCACCTCGCTCAGGCCGAGCACCTCGACCGGGCCCCACAGGCGCTCGTTCCAGGGCTCCTCCTTGGTCATGGAGTCCGCCGCCTCGGTGATCACCGACCGCACCCGCTCCAGGTCCTCCGTCGGCCGGACGGTCACGTCCACGCCCGCCGTCGCCCAGCCCTGGCTGAGGTTTCCTATCCGCTTGATCTCGCCGTTCCGCACGTACCAGATCTCGCCGTCCACGCCGCGGAGCTTCGTCACCCGCAGGCCGACCTCGACGACCTCGCCGGAGGCCACACCCGCGTCGACCGAGTCGCCGACGCCGTACTGGTCCTCCAGGATCATGAAGACGCCGGACAGGAAGTCCGTCACCAGGTTCCGCGCGCCGAAGCCGATCGCCACACCGGCCACACCGGCCGAGGCGAGCAGCGGCGCCAGATCGATCTTGAAGGCGCCGAGGATCATCAGCCCCGCCGTGCCCAGGATCAGGAACGACGCGACCGAGCGCAGGACCGAGCCGATCGCCTCCGAGCGCTGCCGTCGCCGCTCGGTGTTGACGAGGAGACCGCCGAGGGCTGTCCCCTCCACCGCCTGCGCCGAACGGTTCATCCGCTCGATCAGCTTCGTCAGGGCGCGGCGGACGGCCATCCGCAGCAGGAGCGCGACGACCAGGATCAGCAGGATGCGCAGCCCGGTGTTCAGCCAGGTGGACCAGTTCTCCTCCACCCAGCTCGCCGCGTTCGTGGCCTTCGCCGCCGCCTCGTCCAGGGTCACCGGAATGGGCTCGGGTTCGGTGGCAGCCGCTAGGGCGGACCAGGACACGGGGCAACCTCCAGGCATCGCGTACGCAGACCATCCACACTAACGGGGCATCGGACGTGGTCCTGTTGCCGTGTTCGAGGGAGAGACGGACCTCACCTGGGCAAGTACTCGGAGAGATGCCGATGTGGTCGAGAACACCCCGGGCCCGTCACCCCGACTCCGGTACGTGGTGGCGTTCCGACCAGGCATGAGGAGAGACTGAGAGCAGTTCGTCCCGGCGCGAGCCACGCGCCGCCGGCGCCATTGGAGGCATCCGTGCCGCATGTCCTGGTCCTCAACGCGTCGTACGAGCCCCTCGGCGTCGTACCGCTCCGCCGCGCACTCGTCCTCGTACTGGAGAACAAGGCTCTCTGCCTCGAGGAGACCGGCGCCTTCCTGCACAGCGAGACCCAAGTCGTCCCCGCGCCCAGCGTGGTGCGACTGAAGCGCTTCGTGCGGGTCCCCTACCGGGGGCCCGTTCCCCTGACCCGCAGAGCCCTCTTCGCCCGCGACGGCGGGCGGTGTGTGTACTGCGGGGGTGTCGCGACCAGCGTCGACCACGTCATCCCGCGCAGCAGAGGGGGCACGCACGCCTGGGAGAACGTGGTGGCGGCCTGCCGCCGCTGCAACCACGTCAAGGCCGACCGGCACCTGCGCGAGATCGGCTGGCGGCTGCGGCACCAACCGGCCCCGCCGACCGGATTGGCCTGGCGGATCATCGGGACCGGACACCGGGACCCCCGCTGGCTGCCCTACCTCCAGCCGTACGGTGCCGAGGACGTGATGGCCCGGATCGACTCCGTCGCGGACGCCCCAGTGGGGGCGCTGACGACGGGTTGAGCCGGGCCTTTCGCGTACCCGGGACACAGGCGTACGGGCCTTTCGCGTACGGGGCACCCCTCAGGGGGTGTCCCGCTCCGCGGGCTGCTCCGGCGCCTGGGGCTGCTCCGGCCGCTCCGGTTCCTTCGACGGCTCCGGCGTCTTCGGCTGCTCCGGCGTCTTCGGCGGGTCCTGTGGGGCCACCGCGTAGGTCTCCACCGACCAGAGCGAGTAGCCGTACGGGGTCGCCCGCGTCTCCCCCTGCACCCGCAGGAAGCGCGTGTCCGCCGCGTCCATCCTGACCGACTCCCGGCCGCCCCGCCCGTCCGCGACGGTCGCCGCCGTGCGCCAGATCCGGCCGTCGGCCGAGACCTGGACGCGGTAGCGGGAGGCGTACGCGTCCTGCCAGTGCAGCTCCACCCGGCCTATCCGCGCGGGCTCGGCCAGCTCCAGCTGCCACCAGGCGCCGTCCTCCGCCGGGGAGGACCAGCGGGTCGCCGCGTCGCCGTCCACCGCGGAGGAGGCGGGGAAGTCCGGGGTCTCGTCGCCCGAGGAGGAGGCGGTCGCGGCGCGCGCCAGGTCCGGGCCCGCCGTGCGCGGGAAGGCCCGCACGGTCAGGACCCGCTCCTCGCCCGCGAACGACACCGGCACCCGGTACGAACCGGCCGGCACGTCCGCGCCCACCGACACCTCCAGGGGGACGGTCGTCCGCGTGCCCCGCTCCACCGCGGCCTGCTTCGGGAGCCGGACCGCGATCCCCTTCGGGGCCTTCGCCGTCATCGGCCCGCGGACCTCGCCCGCGCGCAGCCCCGTCAGCTCGACGTCCACCCGCTGCGCCGGGCCACCGATCTCCGCGTCCGTCTCCGTGCGGGCCAGTTCGAGCCCGGCGCGCGGCCCGTCCGCGAACCACGGCACCAGCGAGCGGACGTCGGGCGCCGGTCCGTCGCCGCTCCAGACGACCCGCAGCGCGTCCGCGCGCAGGCCCTTCAGGTCGGCCTGCGTCCAGCCGGAGGCGGAGAGCGGGCCGAGCGACCGCCAGCCCTCCCCGGGGACGTACGCCTCCACGCGCGCGTCCGTGGCCGCGCGTGCATCCGGATCCGCGCCGCCGCCCGTACCCGTCTCCGGGTCCGTACGGGCGGTCATCACCGTCAGGGCCTCCACGGGCCGCGGCCGGTCGAGCCGCACCGTGTACGAGTCGGGGGCGCGGTCGGCCTTGCGCGCCGAGGTCCGGTCGGCGCCGGTCCAGGCCGTCGACTCCGTCACCGCGCGCGTGAGGAACGGGTCGAGGACCCCCGCGCCGACCGTCACCCGGCTCGCCTTCAGGGCCTCCCGGACCGGTTCGAGGCGCAGCTGCGCCTGCCAGGCCGCCGTGCCGTCGCCGCGCCCCTGGGCGAGCAGCATGTCGACTGCCGTCTCGCCCGCCAGGCCGTACCGCGAGAGCTGCTCGAGCCAGGGCCCCGTCTCGTCGTCCAGGGTGCCGTCGGCGGTGGCCGCGAGCCGCTCGGGGGCCCGGCGCATCACGGTGAACGCGGCCCGCAGTTCGCGCGCCGCCCTCTCCCTCGTACGGGCGTCGGTGCTCGTGCGCGAGGACCAGAAGGCGGCCATGAGCGGCTTCAGGTAGGCCGATTCGCCCTTCGGGTCGAGGATCGAGGAGGCGTCGTTCCCGGCGAGCGCCCACAGCGCGTCACGGGCGGCCGGGTCCGGGCCCGCCAGGTCGTCGACGGCGGCCCGCCACGACTCCTGCGGCCGGTAGCCCTTCGGGTTCCAGGCGTAGTCGGCGGCGGTGAAGAGCGGCACGCGGGAGGCGGCGGGCTGCTCCATGGCGTGGGCGAGGAAGGCGGCGGAACCGGCGGCCACCGCCGGGTCCCGGCCCGTGGAGGGGCCGAGGAAGAGCCGGTCCTGCGCGTAGTCGTTGACCGGGTAGTTGTCCATGGTGACCAGCGGGTGGCCCAGGGCCTCGCGGGCCCCGGCCAGTTCGCCGCCGGTGATCGTGCGCGGGACGGCCCCGACGCCCGTCCACGCGACCCGCACGTCCGTGTCGAGCGCCCCGGAGAGCTCCGTGCGGTACTCGGTCGCACCGTCCTGGTAGTACTCCGTCGGCAGCACCGTCAGCGGCTCGCCGTCCGGGTGCCGCTCGGTGAGGTGACGGGCGACGGCGTTGGCCACGCGCGCGTGGGCGGCGGCCGCGCCCTTGGCGTCCCGCCCGAAGGCGTCGGCGTCCTTCGAGCAGTGCCACTCGCCGTAGCCGGCGTCGGGGAACTGGAGCTGGAAGGAGCGCACCCCGAGCTCCCACATCGCGTCGATCTTCCGCGTCAGGGCCGCCACGTCGGCGTCGGATGCCAGACACATGGACTGGGCGGGCGCCACGGCCCAGCCGAGCGTCACGTGGTTGGCCCGGGCCCGCTCGGCGAGCGCGCGGAACTCCTCCTGCTGCGCGGCCGGGTAGGGCTCGCGCCACTGCGCCTGGCGGTACGGGTCGTCACCGGGCGCGTACAGATAGCGGTTCTGCTTGGTACGGCCGAGGAACTCGACCTGGGCGAGGCGCTGCTCCAGGCTCCACGGGCTGCCGTAGAAGCCCTCGGTGAGGCCGCGCTCGGCCGTGCCCGGCCAGTCGCGCACGGCGACCCCCGGGATCTCCCCGTCGGCGCCGAGGAGCTGACGCAGCGTCTGGACGGCGTGGAACAGGCCGTCCTCGCCGACGCCGTCCAGGACGACGGTGTCCCGCCCCTGGAAGCGGCCCGTGGCGAGCCGGTAGCCGCCGCGCGGCAGGTCGACCCGCTCGGGCACGCGCAGGGCGGTCAGCGCCTCCTCGGCGGCCTCGCCGGAGGGCCCCGCGGCCCGGACGACCGGGCCACGGCCGGGGAGTCCGGTGTGGACGGTCCGCACCCCGGCGGCCGTCAGGAGCTCCCGCAGGGCGGTGAGGGCGTACGGATCGGCGTCGGCGTCCGCGAGCAGCGTGACCTCGCTCCCGAGGCGTACGGCGGCTCCACGGGCCGTCAGCGACTGCGGCCGGGGCCAGACGGCGGGAGTGCCTGTGGCGGTGTCCCTGGTCGCGGAGGGCGTGTTCGGGGACGCGGCGGGGGCGTCCGCCGACGGGGGGAGCGGAGCCGCCTGCACCGCGCCCGGGGCCGCGCCGCCGAGGAGTCCGCCGATGACGGCGGCGGCGACCGCCGTCGCCGTGCGCTTCCTGCGCCCGAGATGCACGGGAACTCCCTCCGGCCCGGTCGGCCGCTCTGCCGGTTGGTCACGAGTAGGTCACGAGCCCACCACCCGTCGCACAGGGGTGTCAATGCGTGTGGCCGATGTGTCGGCTTTGCCCGGCGAGCCGTCACGGAGATGACGTCACTTCGCCACTTTCCGCCGGTAAAACGAGGTGCGGTGGGTAGGGCTGAGTTGTTACCCCCACGTCCCAACTGTCGAGACGAAACCGGGAGACCCCCGTGACCACGACCGCCCGCCACCTCGGACGGATACGGATCCCTCAGCAGTCGGCCGGCCCCGACGCGCCCCTGACCGGCGCCCCGTCGGCCGACTCGACGACCGGCGCCCCGCTGACCAGCGAACCGCCGCTCCCCGCCACCACGCCCCTCACCAGCGAGCCGCCCCTGACCGAGGCGGCACCCCTCACCAGCGAACCCACCGTCCGCGGCAGCGCGGGCGGCACGGAGTCCCCCGGAGTGTGAAGTGACCCTGGCCCGTCTCGCCGCCCGTCACGGCGTCGCCACCGAGTACAGCCCCTCCGCGGGCGTCACCGTCTCCGTGCCGGACACCGCCGTGGTCGCCGTCCTCGGCGCCCTGGGCGTGGACGCGACCACGCCGGAGGCGGTCGCCGCCGCCCTCGACGCGGCGGAACGGGCCGAGCGGGAGCGGCTTCTGCCCCCCACCCTGGTCCGGCGGCGCGGCGAGGGGCCCGTCCGCCCGCCGGCGGAGCTGCCGTCCGGCACCCGGCTGCGGGTCACCACCGAGGAGGGCGCGGTCCTCAACGGCCCGGACTGGGACCGGCTGCCCCTAGGCGTCCACACGGTCGAGGCGCAGGCCGCCGACGGACGCGCCGCCACCGCCACCCTGATCGTGAGCCCCCCGCGCGTGCCCGGCCCCGGCCGCCGGACGTACGGGCTGCTCGTCCAGCTCTACTCGCTGCTCTCCGGCCGCTCCTGGGGCATGGGCGACCTCGGCGACCTGCGGGAGCTCGCCACCTGGGCGGGCCGGACGCACGGCGCCGGCTTCGTCCAGGTCAACCCGCTGCACGCGGGCGTGCCCGGGGCGCCGAGCGACCCCTCCCCGTACCGCCCCTCCTCGCGCCGCTTCCCGGACCCGGTCCATCTGCGGATCGAGTCGGTCCCCGAGTACGCGTACGTCGACCCCGGCCGCCGCGAGGAGCTCGACCGGATCCTTGCCGAGGCGGCCGAACTGCGCGAACGGGTCCTCGGCAAGGGCGCCCTGATCGACCGTGACGCGGTGTGGGACGTCAAGCGGCGGGCCCTGGAGCTCGTGGTCGGGAGCGTGGAGCTCGGGCCGGGGCGGCGCGCCGACTACCACGACTTCCTCGCCGACCGGGGCCGCGCCCTGGAGGACCACGCCACCTACCAGGCCCTCGCCGAGCGGCACGGGCCGCACTGGCGCGGCTGGCCCGAGGAGCTGCGCGAGCCGCGCGGGGCGGAGCGCGTCGTGCGCGCGGACCCCGCCCTCGCCGCCCGGGTCGACTTCCACTGCCGGCTGGCCTGGCTGACGGACCGGCAGCTGGCCGAGGCCGCGGAGGCGGCCCGCGAGGCCAGGATGGAGGTCGGGATCGTCCACGACCTGGCCGTCGGCGTCCACCCGGAGGGCTCGGACGCCTGGGCGCAGCAGGAGGCCTTCGCGGCCGGCATGTCGGTCGGCGCCCCGCCCGACGCCTTCAACTCCCGAGGCCAGGACTGGGGCCTGCCGCCCTGGCGGCCCGACGCCCTCGCCGCCGCGGGCTACGCCCCGTACCGCGGCCTCCTCCGCGAACTCCTGCGGCACGCGGGCGCCCTGCGCATCGACCACGTGATGGGCCTGTTCCGGCTCTGGTGGGTTCCGGAGGGCAGCGAGCCCACCGGGGGGACGTACGTCCGGTACGACGCCGAGGCGATGCTCGCCGTCCTCGCCCTGGAGGCGCACCGCGCGGGGGCCCTCGTCATCGGCGAGGACCTCGGGACGGTCGAGCCGGGCGTACGGGAGGAGCTGTCCCGGCGCGGGGTGTTCGGGACCTCCGTGCTCTGGTTCGAGCGGGACTGGGCGGGCAGCGGCCGTCCGGTGCCCGCGGGGGAGTGGCGCGCGGAGTGCGTGGCCACCGCCACCACCCACGACCTGCCCCCGACGGCCGCCCGGCTCTCCGGCGACCACGTCGCCCTCCGGCACCGGCTCGGGCTCGTCGACGGCGACCCGGAGCGCGACCGGGCGGCGGACGCGGCCGAGACCACCGAGTGGCTGGGCCTGTTCCAGCGGCTCGGGCTGCTCCCGGAGGGGGCGGGAGGACCCCGGGACGACGCGGCCGAGATCCTGGCCGTCCACCGGTTCCTGCTGGGCACCCCGGCCCGGATGGTGGGGGTGTGGCTGCCCGACGCGGTCGGGGACCGCAGACCGCAGAACCTGCCGGGCACCTGGGACGAGTACCCCAACTGGCGGCTGCCGATCGCGGGCCCGGACGGTCAGCCGCTCACTCTGGAACGGCTCGCGGCCTCGCCCCGCGCCCATGCCCTGCTGCGCGAGCTGCACACCCGTACGGACCCGGAGGACGCCCGTACGGTACCCCCGGGCGCGCGGCCCGTTTAGGTGTTCGCTACGTTTGCACCGTGGACAAGAAGAACGCCCTGCGCGCCGGCGCCGTCGCGGCCGGTACGACGCTGATGATGCTGCTCATGTCGTCCCCCGCGCTCGCGCTCACCCGCGACGACGGTGACGACCCGGCTCCCAAGCTGACGGTCGTCGAGACCCTCGGCCTGTTCGTGGCCGCCCCGCTGGTGCTGTTCCTGGGCATCATCGGACTGGTGATGGTGCTCGACAAGTCCAAGAAGGCGTAACCGCCACCTCGATCCGACCGAGGGCGCCGCAGGGTACCGACGTACCGTGCGGCGCCCTCGCGTGCGTTCACGGGTGCTTTCGCGGGCGCGTCCACGTGCTCGTCCACGTGCTCGGCCACGTGCTCGGCCACGCGCACGGTCACGCGTGGGCGCGCGCGAGGGCGCGCGCTACACAGTGGCCGCGAGCAGCTTGCGCAGCAGCCCCGCCAGCTGCTCCGACTCCTCCTCGGTGAGCGCCGATTCCAGGGCCTCCCGCTGCTGCCCGAGCCCGGCGCCGACGGCCTGGTCGACCAGCTCCTTGCCGCGCTCGGTGAGCGTCACCCGCAGCCCGCGCCGGTCGTTCGGGTCGGGGCTGCGGGTCAGCAGCCCGGCCTTCTCCAGCTTGTCCAGCCGGCCGGTCATCCCGCCGGTGGTGATCATCAGCGTCGCGGTCAGCTCGCGCGGCGACAGCGTGTACGGCTCCCCGGACCTGCGCAGGGTCGCGAGCACGTCGAACTCCCCGAGCGCCATGCCGTAGGGCGCGTACGCCTTGTCCACCCTGCCGCGCATGGCGTTGGCCAGCCGGTAGATCCGCCCGAAGACGGCCATCGGCAGGGTGTCCAGGTCGGGGCGGACGACCGCCCACTGGTCGGTGATGGCGTCGACGGCGTCGTGGCCGGGGGGCTGGGTGTCCATGGCTCCAGTGTTCCCTTCTCTTCTCCTCGATGGCAACTAAGCCGGTGACGAGTAAGCCGGTTCCGACTAAGCCTCTTGCGAGTAAGTAGCTTAGTGGTAAGTTAATTACCGCCAAGCCAGTCCGGCTCCGCAGCAAGGGGGAAACCGTCATGTCCCGCAAGGCCGCAGTCGTCGCCCTGACCGCCCTCGCCCCGATCTCCTGGGGCTCCACCTACTTCGTCACCACCGAGTTCCTGCCGCCCGACCGGCCCCTCTTCACCGGCCTGATGCGCGCCCTGCCCGCCGGACTCCTGCTCCTGGCGCTCACCCGCAAGCTCCCGCAGGGCGCCTGGTGGTGGAAGTCCGCCGTCCTCGGAGCCCTCAACATCGGCGCCTTCTTCCCGCTGCTCTTCCTCGCGGCCTACCGGCTCCCCGGCGGCGTCGCCGCCGTCGTCGGCTCCGTCGGCCCGCTCTTCGTCGTCGGCCTCGCCGCGCTCTTCCTGGGCGACAAGCCCACTGCGAAGTCCCTGATCACCGCGGTCGCCGCCGCCTTCGGCGTCAGTCTCGTGGTCCTCAAGGCCGGGGCCGCGCTCGACCTCGTCGGGGTGATCGCCGGACTGCTCTCCTCCCTCTCGATGTCGGCGGGCGTCGTCTTCACCAAGCGCTGGGGCCGCCCCGAGGGCGTCGGCGCCCTCGCGCTCACCGGCTGGCAGCTCACCGCCGGCGGCCTGGTCATCCTGCCGATCGCCTTCCTGATCGAGGGCGCCCCGCCGGCCCTGACCGGCACCAACCTCGCCGGCTACGCCTACCTCGCCTTCGGCAACACCGCGATCTCCTACTTCCTGTGGTTCCGCGGCATCGAGCGGCTCAGCGCCTCCTCGGCCACCCTCCTCGGCCCCCTCTCGCCGATCACCGCGGCGATCATCGGCTGGGCGGCGCTCGGCCAGGCGCTCGGTCCGGTCCAGGTGGTCGGCATGGTCATCGCCTTCGGTGCGACCCTGGTCGGCCAGATGGGACCCCGCACCCCGAAGAAGCCCGAGGCGGTCGAATCGTTCACTTCAGCTGAAAGGAATGGTCAGGAACTTTCGATGGACCTGGAGGATTCCGGAGTGCGACGGTAGGCGGCATGAACCTGATCACCAGCACGGCCCGCCACCCGACCACCGCCCCTAAGGCCATCACCACCGCCCCCAAGACCATCACCACCGCAGACATCACCACCGCAGCCACCGAGAGGCCGGCGCCCGCGAGGAAGCTCGCGAGAGGCGCCGGCCTCGGCGTGCTCCTCGCCCTGCTCGCCACCGTCGTCTGGTCCGGCAGCTTCGTCGCCACCCGCGACATGGCCGACAGCGTCCCGCCGATCCAGGCCGTCTTCTGGCGCTGGATCATCGCGCTCGTCGCCGTCGCCCCCTTCGCCGCCCGCCCGTTCCTGCGGCAGTGGCGGACGATCCGCCGTCACCTCGGCTTCGTCGCCCTCGCCTCGCTCTTCGGCGTCGCCCTCTACAACACCCTCGTGCACCAGGCCGGACTGACCACCTCCGCCTCCAACATGGGCATGATCATGGCCGCCTCCCCGGTGATCATGGCGGTCTACGCCCGCCTCGGCGGAGAGCGCCTCGGCGCCCGCCGCGTCCTCGGGATGCTGGCCGCCGCGCTCGGCGTGCTCCTGCTCGTCGGAAAGGGCTCCCTCGCCGTCGACTTCGCCGCGGGCGACCTGTGGATGTTCGCCGCGGCCCTCTCCTTCGCCTCGTACAGCGCCCTGCTCAAGCGCAAGCCCGCCGAGATCGACGGACTCGCCTTCCTCTTCACGACCTTCCTGCTCGGCGCCCTGATGCTCGCCCCCGCGTACGCCGTGTCCCTCGCCGTCCAGGGCGGGTTCACCGTCGGCGCCGCGACCGTCGGACCCCTGTTGTACGTCGGCGTCCTCTCCTCCGCCGTCGCCTTCTTCGCCTGGAACAAGGCGATCGCCCTCATCGGCGCGGCGCGCGCGGGCGTCGTCTACTACCTCCAGCCCGTCTGCGTCGCCCTCCTGTCGTACGCGCTCCTCGGCGAACGCCTCGGCGTCCTCGGGGCCGCCTGCATGGCGCTCATCCTCGGCGGCGTCGCCCTGGCCTCGGCCCGGGGCCGCTGAGCGCGCCCGGTAGGTTGCGCCCCATGACCGAGTGGGACATCAAGAAGCTCCAGATCCTCCGCACCCTGCGTGACCGCGGCACCGTCACCGCGACCGCGGAGGCCCTGCTCATGACCCCCTCGGCCGTCTCGCAGCAGCTCACCAACCTCGCCAAACAGCTCGGCGTGCGGCTCCTGGAGGCCCAGGGCCGCCGGGTCCGGCTCACCGACGCCGCCCATCTCGTCCTGCGGCACGCCGAGGTGGTCTTCGCCCAGCTGGAGCGCGCCGACGCCGAGCTCGACGGGTATCTGCGGGGCGAGGCGGGGCAGCTGCGGGTGGCGGCCTTCTCGACGGCCGTGCCCGCGCTCGTCGTCCCCGCCGTGCGGCAGCTGCGGACCGCCCACCCCGGGCTCGACCTCCGTGTCCGGGAGGCCGAGGCGGCGGAGGCGTACGAGCTCCTCACCGCGGGCGAGGTCGACCTGGCGCTCTCGCTCGCCGCCCACGCGCCCTCGGTGCGCGACCCCAAGTTCAGCCGGGTGCCCCTCCTCGCCGACCCCCTCGACGTCGCCCTGCCCGCCGGGCACCCGCTCGCCGACGCACCCGGCCTCCGCCTCGCCGACCTCGCCGCCGAGCCGTGGATCTTCGGCGGCTCCGGCCCCTGGTCCGAGATCACCACCGCCGCCTGCGAGGCCGCCGGCTTCGTGCCCGAGCAGGCCCACAGCGCCTCGGGCTGGACCGCGATCCTCGCCATGGTCGAGGCCGGCATGGGGATCGCGCTCGTGCCCCGCATGGCCTCCGCCGACCGCCGCAGCGGCGCCGGGGTCGTCATGCGCGTCCTCTCCGCCGACCAGCCGCGCCGCCACGTCGTCGCGGCGGTACGGCGCGGGGCCGAGGAGGGCCCGGCGGTGGCCCGGGTGCTCGCCGCGCTCCGGCAGGCCGCCGCGGCCCGCGAAACCGTTCAGCAGAACTGAACAACACCATCGAAAACATTCGATGGACCGCGGGGAACGGGCGCGGGAGAGTCGAGTCATGAGCAGCTTCGACGCGAACGACGAGATCGACGAGAACACCGACCCGCACGCCAACGACGCCGCCCCCTACTCCGGCGGCGACCCGTACGCCGACTACCGCTCCGGTGACTTCCCCTTCACCGAGCTCGTCGACCTCGCCGACCGCCGCCTCGGCGCCGGGGTCGTGGCGGCCAACGACGAGTTCTTCGCCGAGCGCGAGAACCTCCTCGTCCGCGAGCGGGCCGTCTTCGACCCGGAGCACTTCGGCCACAAGGGCAAGATCATGGACGGCTGGGAGACCCGCCGCCGCCGCGGCGCCGACGCCGACCACGTCTTCCCCGCCCCCGAGGACCACGACTGGGCGATCGTCCGCCTCGGCGCCCCCGGCGTGATCCGCGGGATCGTCGTCGACACCGCCCACTTCCGCGGCAACTACCCGCAGCGGGTCTCGATCCAGGCCACCGCCGTCGAGGGTTCGCCCAGCCCGGCCGACCTCGCCGACGCGAAGTGGGAGGAGCTCGTCCCGCCGACCCCCGTGCGCGGCCACGCCGCCAACGGCTTCGCGATCGACGCCGAGCGCCGCTACACCCACCTGCGCCTCTGCCAGCACCCCGACGGCGGCATCGCCCGCCTCCGCGTCCACGGCGAGGTCGTGCCCGACCCCGAGTGGCTGGAGCTGCTCGGCACCGTCGACCTGATCTCCGTACTCAACGGAGGCTCGTACGAGGACGCTTCGGACAAGTTCTACTCCTCGCCGACCCAGATCATCCTGCCCGGCACCTCCCGCAAGATGGACGACGGCTGGGAGAACCGCCGCCGCCGGGTCCGCGGCACCAACGACTGGGTCCGCTTCCGGCTCGCCGCCCAGGGCGCCGTCCGTGCCGTCGAGATCGACACCGCCTACCTCAAGGGCAACTCGGCCGGCTGGATCGCACTCCAGGGACGGAACGGCGAGACGGGCGAGTGGTTCGAGATCATCCCCCGGACCCGGCTCCAGCCCGACACCCTGCACCGCTTCAAGCTCCCCGCGCAGGCCGTCGTCACCCACGTCCGCCTCGACGCCTTCCCCGACGGCGGCGTCGCCCGGATGCGGCTCCACGGCACGGTGACGGAGCAGGGCGCGGCCGATCTGCGCGCCCGGTACGCGGCGCTCGGCGGCTGAGACCCGGGGCCGCCACAGCTTCCGCCCGGCGGCGCGGCCGCGCGCCGACGCCCGCCCGCCGGGCGGATTCCAGACACGGCGAAGGGGCACCTCCGTGGGGGAGGGTGCCCCTTCGTCGTCCCCAGGACGCCTGCGAAGATCATCCGGCTGTGCGCGACCACCGAACACCTGGGGGACCGATGAAACGATTCCGATCAACGGCGAGAAGGGGAGTAGCCCGGCTCGCTGCCGCGCTCGCCCTCGCCGCGGCACTGCTCTCCGGCCTCACGGCCCCGGCCTTCGCCGAGGACGTCGTCGACCCGGCCACGGCGCCGCCGGTGCGCACGATCACGTACAACGTCTGCGGCGCGCACACCTGCCGGAGCGACCTCGACCCGGCCGCCTGGACGGCCGAACTCCGCGAGGAGGTCCTGGCCTGGGACACCGACGCCCTCATGCTCCAGGAGCTGTGCATCGGCCAGTGGGTCGCCCTGCGCGACTCCCTCCCCGGCTACAAGGGCGTGTGGACCTCCACCACGACCGACCCCGACTGCGCCAAGTGGTCCTCCACCGGCGACACCCGGTTCGGCCTCGGCGTCTTCGTCAAGGCCCCTGCCGTGGAGCGGTACGTGGCGAACCTGACCGTGCCGGCGAACGAGGAGGCCCGCTCGGTGCTCTGCGCGCGCGGCCCGGTCGACGGCCGCACCACACTCGCCTGCACCACCCACCTCGCCCAGTACATCAAGCCGGACAACGGCTCCTCGCAGGTGATGGCGCACATCGAGACCTGGGCCGCCGGAGCCCCGGTGATCCTCGGCACCGACCTCAACGCGGGCACGGAACCCGTCTACGACCCCGCCCTGAACCCGATCCGCACCGGCCTGCCCGGCACCGGACCATTCGTCGAGGCCGACGAGAACGACCGCGACTTCTTCACCGAGGACTGCCTCACCAGCGGCGCCACTTCCTGCCGTTCCGGTGAGCCGACCGTCGCGAGCGGCAGGAAGTTCGACCACGTCTTCCTCAGCGCACGCGACTTCCACACCGTCCGGGCCGACGCCTTCGAACCCGAGGCGCCGGGCACGAAGCCGCTCTCCGACCACAGGCTGCTCCGCGCCGCCGCCCGCCTGGGCTCCGGCGTCGACACCGACCTCACCGGCGACGGCCGCCCCGACCTCCTCGCGGTGAAGGACGACGGCAACCTGCGGCTGTACCCGGGCGCGGGCGACGGCGTCCTCGGCGCCCAGCGCCTGATCGGCACCGGAGGCTGGGCCGGCGCCGTCGTCAGCCACCGCGGCGACTGGACCGGCGACGGCCATCCGGACATGCTCGCCCGCATCGGCAACGACCTGTGGGTCTACCCCAACACGGGCGGCGGCGAGTTCGGCCCGCGCATCGCCATGGGCGGCCGGCCCACCGGCTGGAGCGGCCTCACGCCCCTCGCGGCGGGCGACGTCGACGGTGACGGCCTGCCCGACGTCCTCGTCCGCAGCAGCACGGGCCTCTGGCTGCACCGCGGCGGCGAACCCACGGCGGGACAGCCCACCTTCGCCCCCAGGGCGGCTCTCCATATCGGCGACGAGGAGTGGGCCGCGTACGACGTGCTGACACCCGGCGACGTCGACGGCGACAAGAAGGCCGACGTGTGGGCCCGGGACCGCGCGACCGGCGCGATCAAGCAGTACCCGAGCCGGGGCACCCAGCACCTCGGCACCGACCCGGCCACTCTCGACGGCGCCCCGGCGGCCGTCGCCGACCGCCGCCTCCTGCTGTCGGCCGGCGACGTGAACGGCGACAAGGCCCCCGACCTGTGGTCGACCCGTACCGCTGGAACCACCGAGAACCTGGAGCTCCTGCCGGGCACGCCCACCGGCTTCGGCCCGGCCGTGACCGTCGGCACCGGCGGCTGGCAGTGGATCGACTCCCTGGGCTGATCCCGAGGGACGACAGACCTGGGCGGATCGCGAAGGACACCAGACCCGGGCTGATCCCGAAAGACCACGGAGAAGGGCCCCCGGACCGTCAGCGGTCCGGGGGCCCTTCCTCACCTCACGGGAGCCGTCAGACGGCGGCCGCGGCCGCGTCCGCCGCCTGCGCCTTCAGCGCACGCTCGACGCCCGCGCGGCACTCCGTCACCAGACGCCGCAGCGCCGGGGCCGGGTCGTGCTCCGCGATCCACGCGTCCGTCGCGTCCAGGGTCGCCTGCGAGACCTGGAGCGTCGGGTAGAGGCCCACCACGATCTGCTGGATGATCTCGTGGCTGCGGGTCTCCGCGATGCCCTTGATCGACGCGAAGTACTTCGCCGTGTAGGCGGCGAGCAGCTCGCGCTGGTCGGACTGGACGAAGCCGCCGATGACGGCCTCCTGCACCGCGTTGGCCAGCTTGTCGTCCTCGACGACCGAGGCCCAGGCCTCGGCCTTCGCGGCCTCCGTCGGACGGGCCGCGCGCGCGGTCGCCGCGTGCCGCTCGCCCGCCGCGGTCTTGTCGCGCTCCAGCTCGGCGGCGATCTCCGCCTCGTCGAAGCGGCCGGTGGCCGCGAGCCGCTGCACGAACGCCCAGCGCAGCTCGGTGTCGACGGCCAGGCCCTCGATCACCACACCGCCGTCGAGCAGCCCCGCGAGCACGTCGAGCTCGGCGTCCGTACGGGCGGTCGCCGAGAAGGCCCGCGCCCACGCCAGCTGGTGGTCGCTGCCGCCCTTGGCGGAGCGCAGCTGCTCCTGCGCGAAGGTGCCCCAGCGCGCCAGGCCCTCGGCCCGCCACTCCGGCGCCGCGTACAGCTCGAGAGCCGCCTTGACCTGGCCCTGGAGCGACTGGACCACGCCGATGTCGGACTCCTTGGCGACACCCGAGAGCACGAGCTCCAGGTAGTCGCGGGTGGCCAGCTCGCCGTCGCGGGTCATGTCCCAGGCGGACGCCCAGCACAGGGCGCGCGGCAGCGAGTCGGCGAAGTCGCCGAGGTGCGCGGTGACGTTGGTGAGGGACACCTCGTCGAGGCGGACCTTTGCGTACGACAGGTCGTCGTCGTTGAAGAGGACGACCGCCGGGCGGATCTTGCCCACCAGCTGCGGTACGGCGGTCAGCTCGGCGGCCTCGATGTCGAGTTCGAGGCGCTCGGTGCGGACCAGCTTGCCGCTCGCGTCGAGGTCGTAGAAGCCGATCGCGATCCGGTGCGGACGCAGGACGGCCTGGCCCTTGGCGCCGGCGGGCAGCGCAGGGGCCTCCTGCCGGACGGCGAAGGCGGTGATGGCGCCGTTCTCGTCGGTCTCGATCTCCGGGCGCAGGATGTTGATGCCGGCCGTCTCCAGCCACGCCTTCGACCAGGTCTTCAGGTCACGCCCGGAGGTCTCCTCCAGCGCGCCGAGCAGGTCGGACAGGCGCGTGTTCCCGAAGGCGTGCGCCTGGAAGTACGCCTGCACGCCCTTGAAGAACTCGTCCTCGCCGACGTAGGCGACGAGCTGCTTCAGGACCGAGGCGCCCTTGGCGTACGTGATCCCGTCGAAGTTGACGAGCACGTCCTCCAGGTCGTTGATGTCGGCCATGATCGGGTGCGTCGACGGCAGCTGGTCCTGGCGGTAGGCCCAGGTCTTCTCCGCGTTGGCGAAGGTCGTCCAGGCGTTCGGCCAGCGGGTGCCCGGCACCGAGGCCTGGCAGGCGACCGAGGTGAAGGTCGCGAACGACTCGTTCAGCCAGAGGTCGTTCCACCACTCCATGGTGACGAGGTCGCCGAACCACATGTGGGCGAGCTCGTGCAGGATCGTCTCGGCGCGCCGCTCGTACGCCGCGTCCGTCACCTTCGAGCGGAAGACGTACTGGTCGCGGATGGTCACCGCGCCCGCGTTCTCCATCGCGCCCGCGTTGAACTCCGGCACGAAGAGCTGGTCGTACTTCGCGAAGGGGTAGTCGTACGCGAACTTCTCCTGGAACCAGTCGAAGCCCTGCCGCGTGACGTCGAAGATGTGGTCCGCGTCGAGGAACTCGGCGAGCGACGGACGGCAGTAGATGCCGAGCGGGACGCTCTGCCCGTCCTTCTCGTACGAGGAGTGCACCGCGTGGTACGGGCCGACGATCAGCGCCGTGATGTACGTGGAGATGCGGGGCGTGGGCTCGAAGACCCACACGTCGTCCTTCGGCTCCGGAGTGGGGCTGTTGGAGATGACCTTCCACCCGGCCGGCGCCTTCACGGTGAACTGGAAGGTCGCCTTGAGGTCGGGCTGCTCGAAGGAGGCGAAGACGCGACGCGCGTCCGGCACCTCGAACTGGGTGTACAGATAGGCCTGGTCGTCGACCGGGTCGACGAAGCGGTGCAGGCCCTCACCGGTGTTGGTGTACGCGCAGTCGGCGACGACCTTGAGCTCGTTGCGGCCCGCCTGCAGATGGCGCAGGGCGATCCGGGAGTCCCGGAAGACGGCGCCGATCTCCAGCTCGTGGCCGTTGAGCACGACCTCGTGGACGGCGGGGGCGACGAGGTCGATGAAGGTCTCGGCGCCGGCTTCGGCGGAATCGAAGCGGACGGTGGTGACGGACCGGTAGGTGCCGCCCTCCTGCGCACCGGTGAGGTCGAGTTCGACCTCGTACGCGTCCACGGTCAGCAGCGCCGCCCGCTGCTTGGCCTCTTCACGGGTCAGGTTTGTGCCAGGCACCCGGTCAACTCCTAGGTTTCGTGACGTTTGGCCCATCCTTCCACGGGGTGCCTCAGCGGCGCACGGCACATTTCCACGGCCCGTCGCCGCTGATCCGCAAGAGCCCGGGCCCCGGCACGCGGACGCTCACTCGCACCTCGCCCACCCCGTTGACCAGCAGGTCCTGCTCCTCGTCGTCGTAGAGCGGGTCCTGCGGAGGCGTGTGCCGGTGCACGGTGAAGCGGGACTCGCCCCGGTGCAGGAAGTCGAGGACCCCGGGCGGCCCGTCGTAGACCACCAGATCGTGGGCGAGCCCCTCGATGTGGCTGTCGAAGCGGCGCGCGTGGGAGAGGGGCAGAACCCGCAGTGTCCAGGGCGCGTCGGCCTCCACCCGCAGGGCCAGCGGCCGGGCGCGCGGGACGAGGGCGACCGTACGGGCGCGGACGTCGTCCTCGTACGCCGCGAGCAGGTACTCCTCGGCGCGGCCGTGCGCGTCGCAGGTCTCGATGGTGGTGGAGAGGGAGTGGTACGACTCGATCTCCAGGAGCACCCAGCGGCCCGGCGGCAGCTCCGGACCGCAGCGCACGGTCTCCTTGCCGCGCCCCTGGTAGGTGGCCGGCCGGAACTCCCCGCCGTACGGATCGCCCGACGGGACGGGCACGGACTGCGGCGGCAGGGGCGGCGGCGCGGCGGGCGCAGGGGCGGGCCTCGGCGGTACGTAGCCGGGTCCCGGGATCGGGGGCGGCGGGGCCTCGACCACGATGCCGAGGTCGGTCGCGAGCCCGGCGAGCCCGGATACGTACCCCCGGCCGACCGCGCGGAAGTGCCAGCCGCCGCCCTGCCGCCGGAACTCGCCGCAGACGAAGGCGGTCTCCGTCGTCGCGCCCTCCATCGGGCAGTACGCCACGGAGGCCCCCGACGCGTCCGTGACCCGCACGTCGAGCCCGGGGACCCGGCCGAAGGCGCCCCCGTCGACGGAGGCGGCGATCACGAGCCGGCCCACGTCCGGCTCCACCCGCGAGAGGTCCAGCCAGAGCCAGTCCGCGGCCGGGCTGCCGGGCACGCCGGGAGCCGACTTCCCGAGGTGCCGCACCGCCCCCGAGGGGTGCGTGGCGTGGTTGCAGAAGACCAGATCGGCGTCCCCGCGGACCTGCCCGCCGGCCCCCAGGAGCAGCGCCGAGACGTCCACGTCGGGCACCCCGTGCCCGGTCCGCCAGCTGACCGCGACGTGCAGGGCCTGCGGGGGCACGGCGATGTCGGCACCCCTGGGTATCTGGGTCATGGACGAACTGTGGCACGGCGGACACGCCGGAGGGGCGGCTCCCCGCAACGGGAAGCCGCCCCTCCAGCAGATGTCCTGCCGATCAGGACCGGAGATCAGCCCTTGAGCTCGGCCGCGACCAGCTCCGCGATCTGCACCGCGTTCAGCGCGGCGCCCTTGCGCAGGTTGTCGTTGGAGAGGAACAGTGCGAGGCCGTTCTCGACCGTCTCGTCGACGCGGATGCGGCCGACGTACGAGGCGTCCTTGCCGGCCGCCTGGAGCGGGGTCGGGATCTCGGAGAGCACGACGCCCTCGGCGTCGCCGAGCAGCTCGTAGGCGCGCTCCACGCTGATCGGACGCTCGAAGCGCACGTTCACCTGAAGGGAGTGGCCGGAGAAGACGGGGACGCGCACGCAGGTGCCGGAGACCTTGAGCTCGGGGATCTCCAGGATCTTGCGGGACTCGTTGCGGAGCTTCTGCTCCTCGTCGGTCTCGAAGGAGCCGTCGTCGACGATCGAACCGGCGAGCGGGACCACGTTGAAGGCGATCGGGCGCTTGTAGACGGCCGGCTCGGGGAACTCGACGGCCTCGCCGTCGAAGGCCAGCTGGTCGGCGGTCTCGGCCACGGCGCACGCCTGGTTGCGCAGCTCGGCGACACCGGCCACGCCCGAGCCGGAGACGGCCTGGTAGGTGGTGGCGATCAGCGCGGTCAGGCCGGCCTCCTGGTGGAGGGGCTTGAGGACCGGCATGGCGGCCATCGTGGTGCAGTTCGGGTTGGCGATGATGCCCTTGGGGCGGTCCTTGATCGCGTGCGCGTTGACCTCGGAGACGACCAGCGGGACCTCGGGGTCGCGGCGCCAGGCGGAGGAGTTGTCGATCACGACGGCGCCCTGGGAGGCGACCTTCTCGGCGAGGGCCTTGGAGGTGGCGCCGCCGGCGGAGAAGAGGACGATGTCCAGGCCGGTGTAGTCGGCGGTGGAGGCGTCCTCGACCGTGACGCCGTCGACGACGGTCCCGGCGGAACGGGCGGAGGCGAAGAGCCGCAGCTCGTCGAGGGGGAAGTTCCGCTCGGCCAGGATGCTGCGCATGACTGTGCCGACCTGACCGGTGGCTCCGACGATTCCGACCTTCACGGGGACTCCTCCGTACGTATGTGCAGGGTGCTGCCGGTCCATGATGCGTATGTCCCCGGCCACCTTGTCCAATCCATTGTCCAAGGGACGGGACGAGTCTCGGGACGTGAAAAGGGCGGGCACCGGTTCCGGTGCCCGCCCCTCACCCGTACGGTGTTACGGGGTGACGGCGCCGATCAGGACGCTGCCGGTGCCCGCGACGGTGCCGCGGCCGTTGACCAGCTGGACCTCACCGAAGAACTGACGTCCCTCGGGGGCCGCACCGGCGACGAGGACCTCGGCCGCCACGGGGGCGGACGCGCCGTTGGCCAGGCTGACCGACTTCGACTCGTCGACCTTCACGGTGCCGAGCGCGGACGAGAAGAACACGTCCTTGTAGTCGTACGTGGTGCCGCCCGCGGCGGCGACCGAGTAGCCGTCGATGACGACGGTGTACGTGCCGGCGGCCGGCTTCACGAGGGAGACGGCCTCCTCCGAGTCGCCGTCCGCCGCCTGGCCGACCTGCTTGCCGTTCAGGAGAACGGTGAGGTCGAGGTCGGCGGCCTTGTCGGAGGTGTTGCCGATGGCGATGTCGAGCCGCTCCACACCCTCACCGATGGTGACGGTCTTGGTCTGCTGCTCGTGGTGCTGGATGGTCGGCGTCTCGCTCTTCTGCGAGCCGAGGTTGCCGCCCTTGAGCTTGCCCTCGATGCCCGCGAAGCGGTTCGTGACCGTCCACTGGACCGGCGCCGCGGTGCCGATCTTCGCCTCGGGAACCGTCTGCACGGCCGGGTCGAAGTCCGCGCCCAGGACGGAGACGCCCAGGGTGTACGGGTTGTCCAGGTCCGGCGACGTGCGGCGGGACTCGACCTCGATCTCCCAGACGCCGGGCGTCGGGTCCGCGTAGGACCGCAGGTCCGGGCGGCAGGTGTTGGCCGGGTTGTAGTGCGGGTAGCACTGCGTGGTGGCGCTGTCCTCGACGCCCACGCCGACCGGGTGGATCGAGATGAACCGGGTCTGGCTCTTCTCCTTCAGACCGGCCAGCGAGACCTCCAGCGTCTTGGCGCCCTCGGGCACGGTGACGAAGTAGGACTTGCTGCTGTTGCGCTGCACCGAGCCGGAGGCCGTGAAGCCGTAGCCCGGGGCGACCAGGTCGCTCGCGACGATCGAGGTCGCGAGGATCTGCTTGTCGACGCCCTCGGTGCGCTCGTCGTCGGCCTCCAGGATGACGCTGTGCGCACCGGCGGTGGCGGCGCGCGCCTGGAGCTTGACGGTGACCGGCTTGTTCAGCGGCAGGTCGATCTCGTCGTCGCCGAGGATGCGGAAGGTGCCGTCGTTGTACTTGAGGTCGAGCTCGTGCTCGATCGACCGGTTCGGGCCGCTCGTGCGCGTGATCGTCACGTCGTAGACGCGCTTCTGGCCGACCTTGAGGCCGCCCTCACGGTCGTACACACCGGTGCCGGTGTGCGGGGCCGGGAAGATGACGGTGTCGACCGGGGCCGCAACCTTGTAGTCGTGCGCCGTGGCGCCGTCCTTGATCGACTCCCAGGCCTCCTCGATGTCCATGAGGCCCGAGCCCTGCTCGTGGGCCGCGACACCGGGGATGCGCTGCGCGGTGGACGTCAGCGCGGTCCGCAGGGTGAGCGGGGAGAGCGCGATGCCCTTCTGCTTCGCGGCCGAGATCAGCAGCGCGCTCGCGCCCGCCGCCTGCGGCGAGGACATCGAGGTGCCGTTGAGCATGCCGTAGCCGGCGGGCAGCGTGTAGCCCGACTCGGCGACGCCGGCGCCCGGCTGCCAGGTCGGGATGGTGTTCACGGCCGAGCCGGGGGCGGTGATGGTCGGGGTGAAGCCGCCGTCCTCACGCGGACCGCGCGAGGAGAAGGGGAACATGGCGTACTTCTTCTCGACGGCCGAGCCGTAGTTGGCGGCCCAGGTCTCCTTGGAGACGGCCGCGCCGACCGAGATGACCTTGTCGGCCAGGCCGGGGTCGCCGATCGTGTTGATGCCGGGGCCCTCGTTGCCGGCCGAGATGACCAGCTGGACGCCGTACTGGTCGATCAGGCGGGTGTAGAGGCGCGAGCGGACGTTGTCGCCGTCGTTCTGCTGCGGCAGGCCGCCGATCGACATGTTGACGATGTCGACGCCGCGGTTGACGACGAGGTCCGTCATGCCCTCGGTGAGGGCGGTGTTGGTGCAGCCGCCGGTCCAGGTGCAGGCGCGCGAGGAGACGATCTTCGCGCCGGGGGCCGCGCCGTTCATCCGGCCGCCGAAGAGGCTGTTGGCGGCGGTGATGCCGGCGACGTGCGTGCCGTGCGAGGACTCGACGAGACCGATGTTGACGAAGTCCCGCTTCTGGCCCACCCAGGTGCCGCCGAGCGGGTCCATCGCGACGTCCTTGCGGATCTCGACGACGAACGGGGTCTTCTCGGCGACCTCGGTGGCCGGGTTGTCGGTACCGAAGTAGCCGATCTGGTACCCGTCCTTGTACGGCTTCATCGGCTCGTTGTCCGTGAAGTCGTTGTCCTGGTCGACGTCCACGCGGACGGTGCCGGCGGCCGGGTCGTACAGCATGCCGAAGACGTCGGTGGTGTCGCCGTCCCGGTTGATGTCGCCCTTCGGGTCGCCGCCCGCGGTGACCGACTCGCTGAAGCGGCTGAACTGGAAGGAGCCCGCCGGGGCGGTCCAGCTCTGCGTGGAGGCGGTGAAGACCGGGCCGGTGACCGGGGTGACCTGGGCGCGCCAGGTGCTGTCGCCCTCGGTCAGCGGGTCGGTGGCGGTGACCCAGTCGACGATCTTGCGCTCGCCGGTGGTGGTCTTCTGGAGCGCCGGGTGACCGAGGTCGACGCCGGAGTCCAGGATGCCGATGGTCACGCCGCGGCCGTCGGCCTTCGGGTGCTCCTTGACGAAGTCGACCGCGCCCGTCTCGAACGACGGGTTGTACGGGTTCTTCGCCGGGGTGTTCTTGCCCGGGGCCGGGTACGTCGTCGTGACGGTGGTGCCGTCGACGGCGCCCGTGGCCGCGCCCGCGTCCGGGCTCGGGTCGTCCAGGACGATCTCGGCCTGGAGGTCGACCGACTGCACGGAGGAGAGCTGCGTGGCGGCCTTGATGGCGGCCTCGGCCTTGGCGGTGGGCAGGGTCGCGCGGACGTAGCCGAGCGCGTCCTGCTGCTTGCCGACGGAGGCGCCGGGGACGGCGTCGAGCTGGCCCGCGACCTGCTCGGTGGCGCCGGGGGCGGTGGCGACGAGGACGGTGACGTTCTTCTCGCCGCTCGCCTGGGCTTCGGTGAGCCGCTGGGCGTCGATGGCGCCGAGCTTGTCAGCCGGGTTCGAGGACTTCACCGGGGGAGTGGTCACCGGGGCCTCGGTGGCGAGCACGGGGGCGGCGCCGGTCGCGACGAGCGCGGCGACGAGGCCGGCAGCGGCGGCGATGCGGGCCGCGCGTCTGTGCCCGTGCGTCGAGCTTCCGGGTATGGAGCTCCGAGTTTCGGGGGTGGTCATTTACATCCCTGTTTGTGAAAGGAGAGAGTCCGGATTTCGGTGCCGGATGACCGCTCAGCCTTTCGCAAAAGACAGGGGTTTGTGGAGAGTTACCCGGGGCCGGTTTGCCGCCGAGGCGTAAACCCGCCAGCGCCCCCGACCCGCCACGGGGGAGAAAGGGGTGCGAACCAGGGCGAGTTCGCGGTCCCGGCGGGTCAGCTCTCCTTCGTGCGGGCGTAGTGGCGCGAGGCCTTCGCCCGGTTGCCGCAGATCGCCATCGAGCACCAGCGGCGGGTGCCGTTCCGCGAGGTGTCGAAGAAGTGCAGGATGCACGCCTCGTGGGCGCAGGCCCGGATGCGGTCGGGCGCGGTGCGCAGCAGGTCGAGGTAGTCGCGGGCGGCGGTCCAGCCCGGCCCCCAGGCGGGGTCCGCGAACTCGGCCTCCTCGCCGGGGCCCTCGGTGGTGAGGGTGGCCCGGATGCGGCCGTGGCCGAGGACGGCGTCGACGCGGGCGGTGGCGTCGGGGTCGCCGGGGGCGTCGACGAGCGCGGCGAGCGCGTCCCGGGCGGCGAGTGTCCGGCGCAGGGTGCCGTCGTCGGCGGCGAACCGCCCCTCCAGGCCGTTGGCGGCGAGCCAGACGGCGAGCCCCTCCACGCCGGTGAGCAGGTCCTGGCGGACCCCTTCCTCGTTCCAGCGGGTGTTGAGCAGGTCGAGGGAGACGGGCTCGCCGGTGAGCGGCCGCGGGTCGATGGCGGTCATGGCGGGCACCCTCCTCGGTGAGCTAACCCCTCAAGAGTACGTGAGCGGTTGACGCCCCGCGTGCCTAACCTCTAATCTCGAAGTAAGAGGTTAGCCCAAGAGGGCCGGCCACGCGACGAAGGGACAGCCATGTCCGTGATCGGCACACTCGCCACCCACCACGTCGGCCTCAACGTCACCGACCTGGAGCGCTCGCTCGCCTTCTACGCGGACGTCCTCGGCTTCGACGTCCTCGGCGAGGGCAAGGAGGAGGAAAGCCGCTTCGCCTTCCTCGGCCAGGACGGCCGCCTGGTCCTCACCCTCTGGGAGCAGGCCGAGGGCGCGTACGACTCCGGCCGGCCGGGACTGCACCACCTCGCCTTCGAGGTCGAGACCGTCCAGCAGGTCCGCGCCGCCGAGGCCGCGCTCACCGCGCTCGGCGCCTCCTTCGCGTACGAGGGCGTCGTCGCCCACCACGAAGGCGCGGCCTCCGGCGGCATCTTCTTCCACGACCCGGACGGCACCCGCCTGGAAATCTCGTCCCCGACCGGCGCCGAATCCGCCGAAGCCCCCTCGGGCTCGGCCCCCACCTGCGGCTTCTTCTAGCCGGACCTCGTTGTGGGCACCACGACGAACCCGCACCCTCTGGAGGACCCCATGGGCGCCTACCACTCCGGCTCCCTCGCCCTGCAAGACCGCTTCGGCGTCCGCGACCTCGCGGAACACGTGGGCCGCTCCATCACCCCCGGCATCCGCCCCATCGCCGCCGCCTTCCTGGAGGCCCAGCCGATGCTGGTGATCGGCGCCGCCGACCCCGCCGGCCAGGTCTGGTCGACCCTGCTCACCGGCACCCCCGGCTTCACCCGCGCCACCGGCCCCCACACCGTCTCCGTCGCCGGCGGCGTCCCCGCCCGCGACCCGCTCGCCACTGCCGTCACCACCGCGGGCACCCCCGTCGGCACGATCGCCCTCGACCCCCGCACCCGCCGCCGCATGCGGCTCAACGGCATCGCCCGGCCCAGTGCGCGCGGGTTCACGATCGAGGCCGAGCAGGTCTTCTCCAACTGCCCGAAGTACCTCCAGAAGCGGGAGCTGTACGGCTCCGAGGCCGCCGCCCGCCCCGAGTCCGGTGCCGCGCGGCACGGCGAGGTGCTCACCCCCGACCAGGTGCGCCGCGTCCGTGCCGCCGACACCTTCTTCGTCGCCACCGCCGCGCCCGACGGCGTCGACGCGAGCCACCGCGGCGGCAACCCGGGCTTCGTCCGGGTCGACGCGCCCCGGGAGATCAGCTGGCGGGACTATCCCGGCAACGCGATGTTCCTGACCCTGGGGAACCTGGAGGAGGACGGCCGCGCCGGCCTGCTCTTCCTCGACTGGGAGACCGGGACGACCCTCCAGCTCAGCGGCCTCGCCCACACCGAGTACGGCCCCGAGGGGCGCGTGACCCGCTTCCGGATCGACCGCACGGTGGAGACCCCGGCCGCCAGCCCCCTGCGCTGGTCCGCACCGGAGTACTCCCCGGCCAACCCGACGACACCCTGACCCGCCCACCGCGCCCTGACCCGGCCACCACCCACCGACCCGAGGACCGCCCGTGCCCACCACTCCGGCCCCCGTGACGACAACTCCCGACTCCCCTTCCCCGGCCGCGCCGCCCCGTCCCCGTCCCGGCCCCCCTCCCCGCCCCCGCCCCCGAGTCCTCCTCGTCGGCACCGGCGCCGCCGTCACCGCGCTCCTCCTCCTGGTCTCCGTCGGCACCCTCCTCCACCAGCCCCTGCTCATCCCGCCGCTCGCGGCGAGCATGGCGCTGGTCGCGGGCGCCCCCGACCTGCCGCTCTCCCAGCCGCGCTCGGTCGTCGGCGGCCAACTGCTCTCCGCCCTCACCGGTTTCGCGGTCCTCGCCGTCGCCGGCCCCGGCCTCTGGGGCGCGGCCGTCGCGGGCGGCCTCGCCCTCGGCGTGATGATGTGCGCCCGCACCCCGCACTCGCCGGCCGCGGCCACCGCCGTGATCGTCGCCCTCCAGTCCCCGCCCTTCTGGTCGTTTCTCGGCCTTCTCGCCCTCGCCTCGCTCATCCTGGTCGCGGTCGGCCTCGCCGGCGCCCGTGCCGCGGGGCGGACGTACCCGGCGTACTGGTTCTAACCTCTGTGCATGAAGCAGGATTTGAGGGTGGCGGCCTACGCCGTGTGCGTCCGGGACGGCGAGGTCCTCCTCGCCCGCTGGGTGGCGAGCGACGGCACCAAGAAGTGGACCCTGCCGGGCGGCGGGATGGATCACGGCGAGGAGCCCGTCGACACCGTCGTCCGCGAGGTCGAGGAGGAGACCGGGTACCTCGCCGAACCCATCGCCCTCCTCGGCATCGACTCGATCCGCCGGAGCTGGCTCCGCCGCCTCGGCGGCCCCGGCGACTTCCAGGGCCTGCGGATCATCTATGAGGCGCAGGTCACCGGGGGTGCGCTGCGCAACGAGACCGACGGCTCCACGGACCTCGCCGCCTGGCATCCGCTCGACGCCGTCGCCGATCTGCCCCGCGTCGAACTCGTCGACATCGGGCTCGACCTGTGGCGTGAGCGGCCCCCGGTCGGCCGCTCCCGCCTCGCCGATCCGTCGATCAGCTGAACGGCTGAAAACGGCTCAACCATCGGCATCCCCCTCAACCGTCCCGGCGACCCCGAGGTCCTCCCCGCCGACCGCAGCACGGAGTTCGCAGGAACAGAAACCAGGAACTGGAAACAGGGGAGCCCGCATGTCAGCCGTACGCACCGCCCGCACCGTCGTCGCCGCCACCCTGGTGGCCGGCCTCGCCGCCACCGCCCTTGCCGCGCCCGCCCTGGCAGCGCCCGCACCCGCACCCGTATCCGCGTCCTCGTCCGCTCAGACGAAGCAGGACCACGCGGCCACCCGGCAGGCGCTCCAGGCCGCCGTCGACGCCGGGGTCCCCGGCGCCGTCGCCCAGGCCCGCGACGGCCGGACCAGCTGGACCGGCACCGCCGGCGAGCGCAAGGGCAACGACCGCTACCGCGTCGGTTCCATCACCAAGACCTTCGTCGCCACCGTCCTCCTCCAGCTCCAGGCCGAGGGCCGCATCGACCTCGACGACCCGGTCGAGAAGTGGCTGCCCGGAGTCGTCCAGGGCAACGGCCACGACGGCCGGAAGATCACCGTCCGCCAGCTGCTCAACCACACCAGCGGCGTCTACAGCGTCACCTCCGACCCCGGCTTCCAGGAGAAGGTCTTCGGCCCCGGCTTCCTGGAGCACCGCTACGACCGCTGGACCCCGAAGCAGCTCGTCGACATCGCGATGACCCACGCACCGGACTTCGCCCCCGGCACCGCCTGGAACTACTCCAACACCAACTACGTCCTCGCCGGCATGGTGATCGAGAAGGTCACGGGCCGCCCGTACGGCAAGGCGGTCGAGAACCGGATCATCAAGCCCCTCAAGCTCCGCGCCACCAGCGTCCCCGGCACCGACGTGCGGATGCCGAAGCCGAGCTCCCCCGCCTATTCCACGCTCTCCATCGACGGCGGCCCGAACGCCCAGGTCCACGACGTCAGCAAGCTCAGCCCCACCATCGCCTCCGCGGCCGGCGAGATGATCTCCGACTCCAACGACCTGCAGACCTTCTACCGCGCGCTGCTCAAGGGCAAGCTGCTCCCGAAGGCCGAGCTGAGGGAGATGACCACCACCGTCCCGATCTCCCCGGATCTCCCCGAAGCGGGGTACGGACTGGGGCTCATGAAGCAGAAGCTGAGCTGCGGCAAGGAGATCTGGGGCCACGGCGGCGGCATCCACGGCTCCTCCTCCGACGCCCAGGCCACCCGCGACGGCAACCACTCGGTGGCGCTGAACTTCAACGCCGACTGGACGGGCGACTCCCAGGCCGTCCTGGAGGCCGAGTTCTGCGGCGCCGTGCCGAAGGGCTGATCCCGCACCGGGTCACCGGGGCAGGACGACGACGTACGCGCCGGGCTGCCGGTCCGCCGCGGCCATCAGGGCCGTACGGACCACGGTGGCCTGCTGGTCGAGGGCCTCGCGCAGCTTGCGCGGGGTCAGGTGGACGACCGTGATGCCGAGCCGCTCCAGGTGCTCGCGCTTGCGGGTGTACTCGGACCACAGCGCGTCGTCGTCCTGCCGCGGGGCCCGGGTGTCCAGCTCGACGGCGACCGCCTGGTCCGGCCAGTAGGCGTCCACCCCGCCGAGGTGCGGGCCGCCCGGCAGCCGCAGGTCCACGTTCCACAGCGGGTCCGGCAGGCCGAACTCGCGCACCATCTCGTACAGCCGCTCCTCGGAGAGCGAGCGGCCCTCCGCGAGGAGCGTGTCCACCGCGTCCACCACGTGCGGCCGGGTCAGCAGGCGAGCCCGGCTCAACTCCCGCACGATGGCGGCCGGTTCGCAGTGCCCGCCGCGGACCGCCTCGGTGAGGAGCCGGCGTACGGTCTCGGCGTCCGAGAGGCCCGCGACCGCGTCGGCGACGGCACGGGCGGCGGGGGCGACGGGGACGCCGGTGAGCTCCACGGGTTCGGGGTGCTCGACGGCGCGCACCACCCGCACCCAGCCGGTGGAGCGCAGCCGCCGGGTGCGCGGGACGAGCACGTCGATCCGGTCCAGGGCGGTCAGCGGGGGAGCGGAGGCGAAGCGGTGCAGGGTCAGCGCGGCGAGTCCGGTGATCATCGCCTCGGGTCCCTGGGTGGGCAGGGTCCCGGCCCGACGGGCGTACAGGAGCGCGGCGTTGAGCCGGTCCTCGCTGGTCGGGGGGCCGGGCTGGAGGAGGAAGACGCCGGGGAGGAGCTGCTGCCAGCCGCCGCCGGGCCGGCAGCGTGCGGCGACCTCGCCGGCGGGAACGCCCTGGGTCCTCAACTGGGCGGCGGACGCGAGTCGTTGGGTGCGTCCCGTGCGGGAGGCGAGGGGGAGGGGGCGGGGGGTGATGGGGGTGTTGTGGTTCATGCCGGGGGTCTTCCGCTTCCGAAGGCTCCCCTAACCCCTGTTACACGCTCGTCGACATTTAGGGACAACCTCGCCCTAAAGTACGCGCGTTCGAGTGCCGATGGGGGGCACGCGTCGAAGGGCGCGGCGACCGCCCCCGCATGACGATGGGGGCCGCCCGCCGAAGCGCGCGACCCCCACCGTCGGCACAGCCTTACGCGGCCAGTCGGTCGCAGGCCTGCGCGCGCAGCGCCCGCGCCAGGTCGTCCCGCGCCTCCAGGACGAGGCGGCGCAGCGCCGGCGCGGCCGACTCGTGCGCCGTCAGCCAGGCGTCCGCAGCGGCCAGGGTCTCGTCACTGTCCTGGAGCCCCGGGAAGAGGCCCTTGACCACGTCCATGGCGATCTGGATCGACCGATCCGCCCACAGCCGCTCGATCGCCGCGAAGTACTTCTCCGCGTACGGCGCGATCAGCTCGCGCTGCGAGGGCTGGACGAAGCCCGCGATCGTCGCCTCCACCAGCGCGTTCGACAGGGTGTCCGACTCGACGACCTGCGCCCAGGCCTGCGCCTTGACCGCGGCCGAGGGCCGCGAGGCGAGCAGCCGCACCTGGTGGCGCTTGCCCGTCGCCGTGTCGTCCCGGGACAGCTCCTCGCCGATCCGGCCCTCGTCCGCCCGGCCGTGCACGGCCAGCGGGGAGAGCAGCGCCCAGCGCAGCTCCTGGTCGACGTCGAGGCCGTCGATCTTCGCCGTCCCGTCGAGCAGCCCCTCCAGGAGCTGGAAGTCGGCGTCCGCGCCGGCCGTGGCCGCGAAGAACCGCGCCCAGGTCAGCTGGTGCTCGCTGCCCGGCTCGGCCAGCCGCAGCTCGCGCAGACCGGCCTCGGCGAGCAGCCGCCCGCCCTCCTCGCGCCACTCGGGCGTCGCGTAGTGGGTGACCGCGGACTTCGTCCAGGCGTGCACCATCTGGAGGACGCCGATGTCGGTCTCGCGGCCCGCGAAGGCGAGCGCGACGGAGACGAAGTCCCGGGCGGGCATGAGCCCGTCGCGGGTCAGGTTCCACAGCGCCGACCAGCACAGGGCGCGGGCCAGCGGGTCGGTGATGTCGCCGAGGTGCGCGCGCAGGGTGGCGAGCGAGCCCTCGTCGAAGCGGATCTTGCAGTAGGTCAGGTCGTCGTCGTTGACGAGCACCAGGTCGGGCTTCTCCTCGCCCGCCAGCTCCGCGACGACCGTCCGGGCGCCGGTGATGTCGGCCTCGGCGCGCGCGAAGCGCACGAGGTCGCCGTCGGCCGACAGCCGGTAGAGACCGACCGCCGCGCGGTGCGGACGGAGCTCGTCGCCTTCCTGGACGACGGCGAGCTCGGTGATCCGGCCCTCCGCGTCGTAGGTGACGGCCGGCGTCAGCGCGTTCACGCCGGAGGTCTGGAGCCAGGACTTCGCCCAGCCCTTCATGTCGCGGCCCGAGGTCTCCTCCAGGATCGAGAGGAGGTCGGCGAGGCGCGTGTTCCCGTAGGCGTGGCGCTTGAAGTAGCGGCGCGCGCCCTCCAGGAAGGCGTCCCGGCCCGCGTACGCCACGAGCTGCTTCAGCACCGACGCGCCCTTGGCGTACGTGATGCCGTCGAAGTTGAGCTTGGCGTCCTCCAGGTCACGGATGTCGGCCGTGATCGGGTGCGTGGAGGGCAGCTGGTCGGCGCGGTAGGCCCAGGCCTTGCGGTTGTTGGCGAAGGTGACCCAGCTGTTGGTGAAGCGGGTCGCCTCGGCGTTCACGAAGGAGCCCATGAAGTCCGCGAAGGACTCCTTCAGCCACAGGTCGTCCCACCACACCATGGTGACCAGGTCGCCGAACCACATGTGCGCCATCTCGTGGAGGATGACGTTGGCCCGGCTCTCGTACGCGGCCTGCGTGACCTTGCCCCGGTAGATGTACTCCTCGCGGAAGGTCACCATGCCCGGGTTCTCCATCGCGCCGAGGTTGTACTCGGGGACGAAGGCCTGGTCGTACTTACCGAAGGGGTACGGGTAGTCGAAGTTGTCGTGGAAGAAGTCGAAGCCCTGCTTGGTGATCAGGAAGACGTCGTCCGCGTCGAAGTGCTTCGCGAGGCTCTTGCGGCACATCGCGCCGAGCGGGATCGTCAGGTCGCCGCGCTCGTAGCTGTCGGTCACGTAGTGGTACGGGCCCGCCACGACGCACGTGATGTACGTGGAGATCGGCGCCGTCTCGGCGAACCGCCACACACCCTCGGCGTCCTGCTCCCCGGCGCCGTTCGACCAGACCGTCCATCCCTCGGGCGCGGTCACCGCGAAGCGGTACGGGGCCTTGAGGTCGGGCTGCTCGAAGTTGGCGTACACGCGGCGGGCGTCGGCCGGCTCGTACTGCGTGTAGAGGTAGACCTCGCCGTCCTCCGGGTCGACGAAGCGGTGCATGCCCTCGCCGGTGCGGCTGTAGGCGCACTGCGCGTCGACCACCAGGACGTTCTCGTCGGCGAGCCCGTCGATCGCGATCCGCGAGCCGTCGAAGACGACGGCCGGGTCCAGGGCGCGGCCGTTGAGGCTGACCGCGTTCACGGACGGGGCGATCAGGTCCACGAACGTGCTCGTGCCCTCGCCGGTGCGACGGAAGCGGATCGTCGTCTCCGAGCGGAAGGTGCGCACCGCCTCGGCGGAGTCGCCGACCGCCGAGCGCAGGTCGAGGACGACCTCGTACCCGTCGACGGACAGCAGCGCGGCCCGCTCGTGGGCCTCGTCGCGGGACAGATTCTCACCGGGCACGGTCACTCCTTCGTGGCACGTTCGAAACAGCACCGATCCTCCCATGTGCCACTGTCACGCGGCACACGGGAATGCCTTTGTCCGCCCGTGGCGTTTGCTCCTTTCGGCGCACCACGCAGCAGCACCACGCATCAGTACCGAGGAGTGACATGTCCGAGAGCAGGACCACCGCAGACTTCTACTTCGACCCGATGTGCCCGTGGGCCTGGATGACCTCCCGCTGGATGCTGGAGGTGGAGCAGGTGCGCCCGGTCGACGTGCGCTGGAAGGTCATGAGCCTGGCCGTGCTCAACGAGAACCGGCTCGACGAGCTCCCGGCCGAGTACCGCGAGCTCCTCACCCAGGCCTGGGGCCCGGTCCGCGTCGTCGTCGCCGCCCAGCAGCTGCACGGCGACGAGGTCGTCGGCAAGCTCTACACGGCGCTCGGCACCCGCTTCCACAACAACGGCGAGGGCGCGACCCGCGAGGCGATCGTCGCCGCGCTGACGGACGCCGGCCTGCCGGAGGACCTCGTCGAGTACGCCGACAAGGACACCTACGACGCCGAGCTGCGCGCCTCCCACACGGAGGGCATCGAGAAGGTCGGCCAGGACGTCGGCACGCCGGTCATCGCGGTGCCGGGCCCGACGGGCGACGAGGTCGCCTTCTTCGGCCCGGTCGTCACCCCGACCCCGCGCGGCGAGGCGGCGGCCCGGCTGTGGGACGGCACGCTGCTCGTGGCGTCGACGCCCGGCTTCTACGAGATCAAGCGCACCCGCACGGCGGCGCCGAGCTTCGAGTAGCAGCCGGCGGCAGGCAGGGAAGAACCCCCGTGATTCACGTCATCACGGGGGTTCTTCTTTCATCCGCCCGCACGTGAAGGTTGAGAAGACGATCACGAGCAGGACGACAGGGTGCCCTTCCGGGCGGTGATTCAGAAGGAGATCAGCGGTACGGAGGCCTTGGCGGCCTGGTAGCGCTTGCTCACGTCCTGCCAGTTGACGACCTGCCACATGGCCTCGATGAAGTCCACCTTCTGGTTCTTGTACTGCAGGTAGAAGGCGTGCTCCCAGGCGTCGAAGACGAGGACCGGGACCGAGCCCTGGCCGACGTTGCCCTGGTGGTCGTAGACCTGCTCGACGATGAGCCGGCCGCTGATCGGCTCGTACGCGAGGACACCCCAGCCGGAGCCCTGGGTCGTCGCGGAGGCCTTCGTCAGCTGGGCCTTGAACTTGGCGAAGGAACCGAAGGACTCGGTGATCGCGTCCGCGAGGTCACCGACGCCGTCGGCGGCCAGCGGCTCGCCGCCGCCCCCGTCCTTCGGGCTGTTCATGTTGTTCCAGTAGATGGAGTGGAGGATGTGGCCGGAGAGGTGGAACGCGAGGTTCTTCTCCAAGCCATTGATCGAGCCCCACTGGTCCTTGTCGCGGGCCTCCTCCAGCTGCTCCAGGGTGTCGTTCGCGCCCTTGACGTACGCGGCGTGGTGCTTGTCGTGGTGCAGCTCGATGATCTGCGGATTGATCACCGGCTCCAGCGCCGCGTAGTCGTACGGCAGCTCCGGAAGTGTGTAGATCGCCATGTGCCCGGCCCCTTCAATGGCTCCTGCTTATTGCAACCTATGCGCAAGTGCAGGCTAGCAGCAGGTGCGGGAGTTGTTGATCAGTCCTTCGCCCTAGGTCCCGGGGTCCGCACATGGCGAAACCCCCGAACCGGAAGGCGGTTCGGGGGTTTCGCGGGGAGCTCGTACGGATCAGGCGGCGCGGCCCGCCGCAGCCTTCTGGCGTACGAAGCCGACCGCGGCGAGCAGCAGCGTCAGGCCGCCCGTCCAGTACAGCTGCACGCGCGTGCCCTCCTCGCGGGCCATCAGGACGAAGATCGCGGCCATGCCGGCCAGCGCCACCCAGGTCAGCACCGGGAAGGCCCACATCCGCACGACCAGCTTCTCCGGCGCCTCGCGCTCGGTGCGGCGGCGCAGCACCAGCTGCGAGGCGGCGATGAAGAACCAGACGACCAGGATGATCGCGCCGATCGTGTTGAGCAGCCAGATGAAGATGTCGTCCGGCCGCCAGTAGCTCAGCAGCACACAGGCGAAGCCGAAGACGGAGGAGACGAGCACCGCCGGGCGCGGGACGCCGCTGGAGAGCTTGCCGAGCGCCTTCGGGCCCTGACCGCGCGCCACGAGCGACCCCGCCATGCGGGAGGCGCCGTAGATGTTGGCGTTCATCGCGGAGAGCAGGGCGACGAGCACGACCACGTTCATGATCTGGCCGGCGGCCGGGATGCCCAGGTGGTCGAGGGTGGCGACGTACGGGCCCTTCTCGACGACCGCCTTGTCGTCCCACGGGACGAGGGTGACGATGACCGCCATCGAGCCGATGTAGAAGAGCGCGATGCGCCACATCGCCGTACGGACGGCCTTGGCGACGCCCTGCACCGGGTGCTCGGACTCGGCGGCCGCGATGGTGACCGTCTCCAGGCCTCCGTACGCGAAGACGGAGGCGAGCAGGCCGACGATCAGGCCCTCGGAGCCGTGCGGGAAGAAGCCGCCGTCACCGGTGAGGTTCGTGGTGCCGGGGGCGGGGGCGTCCGTGCCGGGCAGCAGGCCGGTGATGGCGAGCACGCCGATGCCGAGGAAGAGGACGATCGCGCCGACCTTGAGCGCGGCGAACCAGAACTCGAACTCGCCGAAGTTCTTCACGGCCGCCAGGTTGGTGACCGTGAAGACCACCATGAAGAGCGCGACCCAGGCCCACTCGGGGCTGCCGGGGAACCAGCCGGTCATGATCTTCGCCGCGCCGATGCCCTCCAGGCCGACGGCGACACAGAGCAGGAACCAGAAGGCCCAGCCCGAGGTGAAGCCGGCCCAGGAGCCGAAGGCCCGCTCGGCGTGGACGGAGAACGAACCGGAGGCGGGGTTCGCCGCCGACATCTCGCCGAGCATGCGCATCACGAGCATGACGAGCACGCCCGAGATCGCGTAGGCGATGACGATCGAGGGACCGGCGGCGGCTATGCCGGCGCCGGAGCCGACGAAGAGTCCGGCGCCGATGACGCCGCCGAGGGCGATCATCGAGAGGTGACGCTGCTTGAGGCCGTGACCGAGGCCCTCGGCGGGTGCGGTCGCGCCGTCCTTGCGGTCGGCCGGCGCGGGCGCGGTGGTCCGAGACATGGGCGAGCCCTGTTCACTAGCTGAGACGGGGAGGGAGCCCACAGTCTGGGCGGGCGCACCGCTCAGAGGGAACCGACGTCCGCTATACGGTCACGACCTTCACACAAAGTGAAGGTTCATGCCCGGTTCGTGCGCAGCTCCCGCACCCACGCGATCAGCAGGACCGCCCCGGTCGCCGCCCCCGACCACAGCACCTGCGGGCGCGCCGCGTCGTCGGTGAGCATCAGGACGAGCACCGCCGCCATCGCGGCGAGCGCCACCCAGGTCAGCCACGGGAATCCCCACATCTTCAGCGTCAGGGTCTCCGGCGCCTCGCGCTCGATCCGGCGCCGCAGCCTCAGCTGCGAGACCGCGATCAGGGCCCAGACGAAGAGCAGCACCGCGCCGACCGCGTTGAGCATGTAGAGGAAGACGGAATCCGGCCACTTCAGATTGAGGAGGACGGAGACGAAGCCGAAGGCCACCGAGGCGAGGACCGCCCGGCGCGGCACCCCGCCGGCCGAGACCCGGAGCAGCCCCTTCGGCGCCTCCCCGCGCTCCGCCAGCGAGAACACCATCCGGGACGAGCCGTACAGGTTGGCGTTGAGCGCCGAGAGCAGCGCCACGAACACCACCACGTTCATGATCTGGCCCGCAGCCGGCACCCCGATCGCGTCCAGGACCGCCACGTACGGCGACTCGCCCGGCTTCATCGACGTCCACGGCAGCAGCGTCACGATGACCAGCATCGACCCCACGTAGAAGAGGAGGATCCGCCACACCGAGCTGCGCACCGCCCGCGCCACGTTCCGCGCGGGGTCGGCCGTCTCGGCCGCCGCGATCGTGACGACCTCCAGGCCGCCGAAGGCGAAGACCACGGCGAGGACGCCCGAGACGACACCCTCCCAGCCGTTCGGCAGGAAACCGCCCTGCCCGGTCAGGTTCGCCATCCCCACCGGATCCGTGTCCGGCAGCCAGCCGACGATCGCGAGCGTGCCGAGGATCAGGAAGAGCACGATCGCGCCGACCTTCAGTGCGGCGAACCAGAACTCGAACTCGCCGAAGTTCTTCACCGCCGCGAGGTTGGCGAGGGTGAAGACGACCATGAAGATCAGCACCCAGCCCCACTGCGGGACCCCCGGCGCCCAGCCGTTCGCGATCCGCGCCGCGCCCGTCGCCTCCACGGCGAGGACGACGACCAGCAGGAACCAGTACAGCCAGCCCGCCGAGAAGCCCGCCCAGCGGCCGAGCGCCCGCTCCGCGTGGACCGAGAACGCCCCGGAGGCGGGCATCGCCGCCGACATCTCGCCCAGCATCCGCATGACGAGCATCGCGAGCGCGCCCGCGATCAGGTACGAGACGACGATGCCGGGACCGGCGACCGCGATGCCCGCGCCCGAACCGACGAAGAGCCCGGCACCGATCACCCCGCCGAGCCCCAGCATCGTCAGATGACGCTGCTTCAGACCGTGGGAGAGGGGCTCCGGTTCGGGGGCGAGGGAGTCGTGCATGTGGGGGCTCGTGCTCTCTGACGGTTTATGGAGACCCCACAGTCTCTCCAGGGAAGGTCCCCTGGCGCAAAAGGGACCTCCGCGCACGACTCCCCAGTGATAAGCGTCACGTGGCGCGTGGCGTGATCGGCGGGCTTTGTTCGATCTCCACGAAGTGCTCGGTCGTCGCTTTGTCGGCGGCTGACGGTGATCGGGCGCTCACTCCTGGCATAGCGTCAACCTGTCCCACCCACCCTCACCCCGCGGAGTACCGATGAGCACCGCCGCCGCCCCCGTCCGTTCCCTCCGTGCGGGCACCGTCCTCGCCGACCTGCTCCCCGCGAGCCGCGCCCGCGACATCGCCCTGGTCGTCGGCGGCGCCGCCCTGACCGGCCTCGCCGCGCAGATCTCCGTCCCGGTCCCCGGCTCCCCGGTCCCGGTCTCCGGCCAGACCTTCGCCGCCCTGCTCGTCGGCACCGCGCTCGGCGCCCGCCGCGGCTTCCTGGCCCTCGCCGCGTACGCCGTGGCGGGCATGGCGGGCGTGCCGTGGTTCGCGCAGGCCACCTCCGGCTACGGCATGCCGTCCTTCGGCTACATCCTCGGCATGATGCTCGCCGCGACCGTCGTCGGCGCCCTCGCCCGCCGCGGCGCCGACCGCTCGGTGCTCCGCACCGCCGGCGCGATGGCCCTCGGCTCCGCGATCATCTACGCGGTCGGCGTGCCCTACCTGGCGCTCGCCACGGGCATGACCTTCGGCCAGGCCGTCGCCGCGGGCCTCACCCCCTTCCTCATCGGCGACGCGCTCAAGGCCGCGCTCGCCATGGGCGCCCTGCCGGCCGCCTGGAAGCTCGTCGGCCGCAAGGGCTGAGCGGGCGGCGATACGCGAGAGGGCCGTCGTTCCGGGGGAACGACGGGCCCTCTCGTACGCGTACGGGCGACGACTCGCTCGTACGGGTACGGACTACTGCTTGGCGGTCTTCGCCATCCGCTGGCGGACCAGCGAGATCGCGATCACGAGCGCGGCCACGAGCAGCGAGAGCACGACCTGCTCACGGGCGCTGCCGCCGTCGTACAGCATGTAGCCGAGGACGAAGACGATCATGCCGATCGTCGCCCAGGTCAGGTACGGGAAGAGCCACATCTTCACGACCAGCTTCTCCGGCGTCTCGCGCAGGATGATGCCGCGCATCTTCAGCTGGGTCACGCAGATGACCAGCCAGACGAAGAGCGCGACCGCGCCGGAGGAGTTCAGCAGGAAGGCGAAGACGGTGTCCGGCCACTTGTAGTTGAAGAAGACCGCGACGAAGCCGAAGACGACCGAGCCGAGGATCGCCGCCGTCGGCACGCCCCGCTTGTTGACCTTGGCGAAGGCCTTCGGCGCGTCGCCGCGCTGACCGAGCGAGAACGCCATGCGGGAAGCGGTGTAGAGACCCGAGTTCAGGCAGGACAGGACGGCCGTCAGGACGATCACGTTCATGATCTGGCCGGCGTTCGCGATGCCGATGGAGTCGAGGGCGGCGACGTACGAGCCCTTCTCGACGATCGACTTGTCGTTCCACGGCAGCAGGGCCAGGACGACGAAGATCGAGCCCAGGTAGAAGACGCCGATCCGCCAGATGACGCTGTTGGTGGCCTTGGTGACGGCCTTCTGCGGGTCCTCGGACTCACCGGCGGCGAGGGTGACGATCTCGCTGCCCATGAAGGAGAAGACGACCATCAGCACACCGGTGAGGACCGCGCCCGCGCCCATCGGGAAGAAGCCCCCGGTGTCGGTGAGGTGCGCGAATCCGGTGCCCGGGTTGTCCGAGCCGGGCAGCACGCCGAAGACGGCGAGCATGCCGATGATGACGAAGGCGCCGATGGCGACGACCTTGATGCCGGCGAACCAGAACTCGAACTCGCCGTACGAGGCGACCGAGCCGAGGTTCGTGATGGTGAGCACCACCATCACGATGAGCGCCCAGCCCCACTGCGGGACGGCCGGGATCCAGCCCTCCAGGATCTTGGCGCCGGCGGTCGCCTCGACGGCGAGGACGACGACCCAGAAGAACCAGTACAGCCAGCCGATGCTGAAGCCGGCCCAGCGGCCGAGCGCGCGGTCCGCGTAGGCCGAGAAGGAGCCGGAGGACGGCCGGGCGGCGGCCATCTCGCCGAGCATCCGCATCACGAAGACGACCATGGCGCCGACGAGGAAGTAGGACAGCAGGATCGCGGGGCCGGCCGCGGCGATGCCGGAGCCGGAGCCGACGAAGAGTCCGGCGCCGATGACACCGCCGATGGCGATCATGGAGAGATGGCGGTTCTTGAGCCCGGCCTTGAGACCGTCGGAGGACTGCGGAACATCGGCCGTTCCGGCCTTTCCGCCTTCCTTCTCCAGGGTCGGCTGCGTGTTCATGAACGCTTCCTAACGTGTGGGGGACGCTCGGGTCGCGAGCCCGTGCATTCAACCCTGTGAGAGGGGTTGATCGGAAGACCTCATTCCGGATCGTTGTGAGGACCACTCCGCGAGAGGCGAAGGTCCATACCAGGTCGGGTGAACGTCCCGACCCCGCTGACCGCTACCCCCGCCTCGACATGCCACACTCGGCACCATGCGCGTCTACATCGGTTCCGACCACGCCGGCTACGAACTCAAGAACCACCTCGTCGAGTGGCTCACGGCACACGGCCACGAGCCCGTCGACTGTGGTCCGCACATCTACGACGCCCTCGACGACTACCCGCCGTTCTGCCTGCGCGCCGCCGAGAAGACGGCCGCGGACGCGGACAGCCTGGGCATCGTCATCGGCGGCTCCGGCAACGGCGAGCAGATCGCCGCGAACAAGGTGAAGGGGGTGCGCGCCGCCCTCGCCTGGAGCGAGCAGGCCGCCGCCCTCGGCCGCGAGCACAACAACGCCAACGTGATCTCCGTCGGCGGCCGGATGCACACCCGGGAAGAGGCGACGAAGTTCGTCGAGATCTTCCTGAACACGCCGTACTCGGGTGACGAGCGCCACACCCGCCGGATCGACATGCTCACCGCCTACGAGAACACCGGCGAGCTCCCCCCGATCCCGGCGCACCACCCGCAGGGCCCCGCTGCCTGATGCCTGAGGGGCACACGATCCACCGACTGGCCGCCGACCACCGGGAACGGTTCGGCGGCCGGTCCGTTCGCGTCTCCAGCCCCCAGGGCAAGTTCGCCGACTCGGCGGCCCTGCTCGACGGAAGCGTCCTGGAGACCACGGAGGCCCACGGCAAGCACCTCTTCCTCGGCTTCCGCGGCGAGGAGTGGATCCACATCCACCTCGGCCTCTTCGGCAAGGTGAACTTCGGCGACGCCCCGGCCCCGCCGCCCACCGACACGGTGCGCCTGCGCCTCGCCAACCCCGAGGGTTACGTCGACCTCCGCGGCCCCACCACCTGCGCGCTCGTCACGGACGCCGAGAAGCAGGCGATACACGACCGCCTCGGCCCCGACCCGCTCCGCACCGGCGACGACCCCGGCAAGGCCTGGCGCCGGATCGCGAAGTCCCGCACGACGATCGCCGCCCTGCTCATGGACCAGAAGGTCATCGCCGGCGTCGGCAACGTCTACCGCGCCGAGGTCCTCTTCCGCCACGGCATCGACCCCTACCGCGCGGGCAGGGACCTGACGCCGGGGGAGTGGGACGCGATCTGGACCGACCTCGCGATGCTGATGCGCGAGGGCGTCCGCCTGAACCGCATCGACACGGTCCGCCCCGAGCACACCCCCGAGGCGATGGGCCGCCCGCCGCGCGTGGACGACCACGGCGGCGAGGTCTACGTCTACCGAAGGACCCACCAGCCCTGCCACATCTGCGGCCACGAGATCCACACCGCGGACCTGGCAGCCCGCAACCTCTTCTGGTGCCCGGGCTGCCAGACCCGCTAGCGGCCTAGAACCCGTGCGGCAGCCACGGCGCCACCGGTGAGCCGAAGGCCACGGACGCCTCGACCAGCGCGCCCTCGCGGAGCTCCCGCACGCGACCCGCCGCCGCCAGCGACACCAACGACGTCCCGCCCAAGTACGCCGCGCCCAGCTCCCGTACGGACAGTTCGAGGTCCGCCGGATCCGAGGTCCGGACGCACGTCGCGCCCTTCGTGTCGCCCGTCAGACGCCAACGCCCCTCGTTCCAGGGACAGAACGCGTCCTCGACCTCGAACACCACGTCCACCGGAGCCTGGTACGTCCGCGCCTCCAGCGCCGCGCCCACCTCCACGAGCCGGACGAACAGCACCTCCCGCGCCGTCGGTTCGCACCGCCGCACGTCCGAGACCAGGTGCTGCCAGGCCGCGTCCGTCGGGGCGCTGTTCACCCGCACCTTCGACGTCAGGTCGACCGAGCAGAGGAACCGCCACAGCGCAGCCTCCGCCGCCCCGTCGAGGCCCATCAGCTCGTGCACGGTCACCGAACCGTCCGAGCCGGCCCAGGTCCAGTCCGGCTTGATCGCGTAGTACGCGTACCCGACGACCTCCCCGTCCCGCTCCGCCAGCACGCACAGCCGCGGTGAGGAACCCTGCCGCGAACCCGGCGGGTCGAGCAGCGGCAGCCGCTCCCAGCCGGGTCGGCGGGCCAGCATCCCGGGCCGGCGAGGCACCATCCGCGCGTACACCGCCTCCGTCACCGCCGAGGACTCCGCCGTCGGCACCGTCCGCAGCGTCACCGCGTCCGTCCCGGCCGGTACGTCGAGCCGCACCCGGGTCGTGTCGATGACCGCCCGCTGCGCCCAGCTCGCCGCCGCGTACCCGAATCGCCCGTAGATGACCGCCTCCGAGGCCGTCAGCACGGCCAGCGGCTCACCCAGCGCCCGTACGTCGTCAAGCTGCCGCCGCATCATCGAGGTCAGGATCCCGCGCCTGCGATGCGTTCCGGTCACGCTCACCATCGTGACGCCGGCGGCCGGTACCGAGGCCCCGCCCGGAACGGTCAGCCGGAACGAGAAGGCGCCCGCCGTCGCCACCGGCTGCTCGCCGTCCCAGACCGCCAGGGACCGCTCGCACTCGGTCAGATCACGCCACAACGCCCGCTCCTCGGGCTCCTCCGCCACACCCCCGAACGCAAGCTCCAACACCCCGTACCAGCGGTCCCACTCCGACGGGTCGAGAACCCGCAGCTCAGTAGTCATATGCCATCGATATCAGCGGCGCGCGCCCGGGGCGACCCGATTTCGCGCACATTGTCACAGGGGTACCCCTGCGCGATGTCGGACCGGGTGGATAGGGTCCAGGCCAATGGGACACCGCGCGGGAGTGAACACGTACGCGGCCCGGACGCGCAGGCGCGCCCGCCGGGCCCGCATCGCGCTGCGCAAGTCCGGCGTCGACTACTTCCGCGGGGACGGCTCCGACTGGCTCGCCTTCGCCGGACTCCTCCTGATGATTCCGGCCATCGCCTGCGGCACCCTGCTCGACCCGGTCTGGTGCGCGCCCGCCGCGCTCGTCCTGCCCATCGTGGCCGGCGGGCTGCTGCTGCGCCCCGCCAGCCTGCTCGGGCTGTACGCGGCCGCCGCCGGCGCCCTCATCGTCGAGTCCGTCGTCCTCGGCCCGTACACACAGGGCCCCGCCCGGGTCACCCCCGGCACCGTCCTCACCGTCGCCGCCTGCGGACTCTTCGGACTCCTCATCGCCCAGTTCCGCGCCCGCGTCGGCGTGCCCTGGCGGCGCGGCGGCACCATGCTCTTCGACCTGCGCGAACGGATCCGCGTCCAGAGCGCCCTGCCCCGGCTCCCGCAGGGCTGGCACCGCGAAATGGCGCTCCGGCCCGCCGGCGGCCAGTCCTTCTCCGGGGACTTCGTCGTCGCCGCCCGCACCCACGGCGGCCGCATCCTGGAGGTCGTCCTCACCGACGTCTCCGGCAAGGGCATGGACGCGGCCTCCCGCTCCCTGCTGCTCTCCGGAGCCTTCGGCGGTCTTCTCGGCTCGCTCCCGCCGCACGGCTTCCTCCCCGCGGCCAACGGCTACCTGCTCCGGCAGAACTGGGACGAGGGCTTCGCCACCTCGATCCACCTCGTCCTCGACCTGGACTCCGGCGACTACGAACTCTTCTCCGCCGGCCACCTCCCCGCGCTTCAGCTGCACGCGGGCAGCGGCCGCTGGGAGGAGAAGGCCGCCGAGGGCCCCCTCCTCGGCGTCTACGACGGGGCCGAGTTCCACCCGGTCAAGGGCTCACTGCGGCCCGGAGACGTCCTCATGCTCTTCACGGACGGCCTCGTCGAGGCCGCCGACCGGGACATCGCCGAGGGCATCGACCGCCTCACCGGCGAGGCCGACCGCTGCGTCGCCGAGGGCTTCGACGGCGTCACCTGGCATCTGATCGAGGCCGTCGCCAAGGACGTCAACGACGACCGGGCGCTGCTGCTCATCTCCCGCCGCGCCTGACCGGCCGCCCCGGTGTGACGTGATCTTCTCCACGACGATTCGTCACGAGGCGGCGGGGGCATGGGAGTTGATGGCACCATGGAGACAGCGGGGGGTGGTGAGCGACGTGCGCTCCCCGGCGGCAAGGCGGGACCGACCGAGGGTGTGATCAGTTGTGGCCATTTCACTGTCTGTGGTGTTGCTGTTGGCAATCATCCTGGTGGTGCTGATCCGCGGGGGGAACCTCAAGGGCGGACCGGCCGTGGTCGCGGTGCTCTTCGGCTTCTTCCTCGCCTCCACCGGCATGGCCGACGACATCCAGCGCTTCCTGGACTCGATAACGCAGACGGTCGGCTCCATCAAGTTCTGAGCCGACGCTACTTCGCGGACTTGGCCTTCTTGGCGCCGTTCGCCGCCTTGGCGGCCGGCTTGGTCGTCTTCGTGGCCGCGGTCGGCCGCGGGGCGGACCGCTTCGCCCCCATGCTGCTGCCCGCGACCGCGGCACTCGGCGCCGGCGCCTCCCGGGGGCCGCGCGTCGACCACTTGAGCTCGATCTCCAGCTCGATCTCCCCGTCGCCGACCTCCAGTTCCACCTCGCTGCGGAACTCTTCGGGGATGCGCAGGTTCAGCGTTCCGGCCCCCAGCTTCAGTTCGGCCTCCCCGCCCTCCCTCAGTGCGGCGGCGAGCATGGTCAGCTGATCGGCTGCCTCGTGGCGGGACAGCGAGCGCTTCCGCTCGAACTTCAGGTCCTTCATCGCTACCTCCGGTGGGGCGGGAGACGGGCTGAGCCCAGTCTGCGCGACCCGGCCGGACCCGGCATCTCGCGCGCCCCCGGAAAACGCCTCGGGGCCGGTCCGGAAAGACTTCTTCCGGACCGGCCCCGAGACCGTGGAGCGGGTGACGGGAATCGAACCCGCGTAGCTAGTTTGGAAGACTAGTGCTCTACCATTGAGCTACACCCGCACAGCATCGCGCCGCAGGTCACCAGGACCGCGGCACGAAGAGCATGGTAGCCGGTCGGGGGACCTTCGTGCACACCCGTTGAAACGGGGGGCGCCGCACTGTCCCCGTCCATGTACCCTACGTGTCGCACCGACGGGGTGTGGCGCAGCTTGGTAGCGCGTCCGCTTTGGGAGCGGAAGGCCGTGGGTTCAAATCCCGCCACCCCGACCATGACGATCACGCGCCCACCGGTCGCGTTCTTGATCACGTTGTGGCTGCCTCCCCGCTTGCGGTTACTATGCAAGCTGCGTGCCCGTGTGTCTTTCTGACCGGGCAGACCCACCGGAACCGCTTTCACGCGGGGACGGTGGATTCCAGGAATCAGCCACAAGGAGACCTAACCGTGAAGAGCGCCGTGGAGACCCTGAACCCGACCCGGGTTCGGCTCACTGTCGAGGTGCCCTTCGAGGAGCTCAAGGACAGCCTCGACGCGGCGTACAAGAAGATCAACCAGCAGGTCACGGTCAAGGGCTTCCGTAAGGGCAAGATCCCGGCTCGCGTGATCGACCAGCGGTTCGGCCGCGGCGCCGTGCTGGAAGAGGCCGTCAACGACGCGCTCCCGAAGTTCTACACCGAGGCCGTCAACGAGGCCGAGGTCAACCCGCTGGGTCAGCCCGAGGTCGACATCACGGAGCTGAAGGACGGCGAGCTGCTGGCCTTCACCGCCGAGGTCGACATCCGCCCGACGATCGAGATCCCGGACTACTCCGGCATCGAGGTCACCGTCGACGCGGTCGAGGTCACCGACGAGGACATCGAGAAGTCGGTGGAGCAGCTCCGCGAGCGCTTCGCCTCGACCTCCACGGTCGAGCGGGCCGCCCAGGACGGCGACGTCGTCACCATCGACCTCGAGGCCAAGGTCGACGGCGAGGTCCTGCCCGACGGTGTCGCCGACGGTGTCTCGTACACCATCGGTTCCGGCGAGCTGCTCGACGGCATCGACGAGGCCGTCAAGGGCCTGGAGGCCGGCGGCGAGGCCACCTTCACCTCGCAGCTGAAGGGCGGCTCCGCCGAGGGCAAGGACGCGGAGGTCACCGTCAAGGTCACCACCGTCGCCGCCCGTGAGCTCCCCGAGCTGGACGACGAGTTCGCGCAGATGGCGTCGGAGTTCGACACCCTCGACGAGCTCAAGGCCGACAGCCGCAAGCGCCTCGAGAACATGAAGCAGTTCGACCAGGCCACCCAGGCCCAGGAGCGCGTCCTCGACGAGCTCCTCAAGCTGGTCGAGGTCCCGATGCCCGAGAAGCTTCTCGAGGACGAGATCAACACCCGCAAGCACAACCTGGAGCACCACCAGCTCGGCCAGATGGGAATCGACCTCGCGAAGTACCTGGAGCTCCAGGGCAAGACCGAGGAAGAGTTCCTGGCCGAGACCAAGGAGCAGGCCGAGAAGGGCATCAAGACGCAGTTCATCCTCGATGAGCTCGTCAACAAGGAGAAGCTCGACGTCTCCCGCGAGGAGCTCACCGAGCACCTCTTCCGTCGCGCCGCCTCCTCCGGCATGAGCCCCGACCAGTTCGCCCAGGCCGTGGCCCAGGGCGGCCAGGTGCCGATGCTCGTCGGCGAGGTCGCCCGCGGCAAGGCCCTCGCGGTCGTCGTCGAGGCCGCCAAGGTCGTCGACTCCAACGGTGAGGTCGTCGACCTCTCCGACGACGAGGACGAGCTCGAGACCGCCGCCGAGGCCGTCGAGGCCGTCACCGGCGAGGCCGAGGTCTCCGAGGACAAGTAAGCGGCTCCGCGCCCCGCGCGGAACCCCGTTCCACGGGCCCGTACGCACTGCTGTGCGTACGGGCCCGTGGACGTACCCGGGGGCGGTTACGCGCCCCCGCCGACCTTGCGCTCCCAGCGAACAGTTCGGGAACCGGGATGGCGTTGTCCTACCTGCGCGTTAGGGTCCATGAATACGAGGGCAATGCCCTCGGAACGAGACGCTGAGACGGCCCTTTCGCCGTCGGAGACGAGCAGGTGGATACGTGACGAATCTGAAGCCTTACGCCGCGGGTGAGCCGTCCATCGGTGGCGGCCTCGGCGACCATGTCTACAACCGGCTGCTCGGCGAGCGGATCATCTTCCTCGGCCAGCAGGTCGACGATGACATCGCCAACAAGATCACCGCTCAGATGCTCCTCCTGGCCGCCGACCCGGAGAAGGACATCTTCCTGTACATCAACAGCCCCGGTGGCTCCGTGACGGCCGGCATGGCCGTCTACGACACCATGCAGTACATCCCCAACGACGTCGTGACCATCGGTATGGGCATGGCGGCCTCGATGGGGCAGTTCCTGCTCACCGGCGGCACCCCCGGCAAGCGCTTCGCGCTGCCGAACACCGACATCCTGATGCACCAGGGCTCCGCCGGCATCGGCGGCACGGCCTCCGACATCAAGATCCAGGCCGAGTACCTCCTTCGCACGAAGAAGCGCATGGCCGAGATCACCGCGCACCACTCCGGCCAGACCGTCGAGGCGATCATCCGCGACGGTGACCGCGACCGCTGGTTCACCGCGGACGAGGCCAAGAGCTACGGCCTCATCGACGACATCATCACGCACGCCGCGGGTGTTCCCGGCGGCGGCGGCACGGGCGCCTGAGCCCCGGCAATCCGCTCACGAGCCCCAGCCCACCGAACGCCACCAGGACGGTGAACACCCAGATGCAGAACAACCTCTCCGCGAGCGGCCTCTACACCGGCGCGCCGATGGACAACCGCTACGTCGTGCCGCGCTTCGTCGAGCGCACCTCGCAGGGCGTCCGCGAGTACGACCCGTACGCGAAGCTCTTCGAGGAGCGCGTGATCTTCCTCGGCGTGCAGATCGACGACGCCTCGGCCAACGACGTCATGGCGCAGCTCCTGTGCCTGGAGTCGATGGACCCGGACCGCGACATCTCGATCTACATCAACAGCCCCGGTGGCTCCTTCACCGCGCTGACGGCGATCTACGACACGATGCAGTTCGTGAAGCCGGACATCCAGACGGTCTGCATGGGCCAGGCGGCCTCCGCCGCGGCCGTGCTGCTCGCCGCCGGTACGCCCGGCAAGCGGATGGCCCTGCCGAACGCGCGCGTGCTGATCCACCAGCCCTCCGGCGGCACCGGCCGTGAGCAGCTCTCCGACCTGGAGATCGCGGCCCGCGAGATCCTGCGGATGCGCAGCCAGCTCGAAGAAATGCTGGCCAAGCACTCCTCGACGCCGATCGAGAAGATCCGCGACGACATCGAGCGTGACAAGATCCTGACCGCCGAGGACGCCCTCGCGTACGGCCTGATCGACCAGATCGTCTCGACCCGCAAGAGCACGGCCGCCGAGGCACACTGACGCCCGACCTTCCCTCGGCACGGGGCACATGACGCATTCCCGTCCATGTGAACCGTGCCAAGGGGGGCCCGAACGGGGGGCCCGGCAAGGTACCGTCGAATATGAGGCACCAGGAGTCGCTGAACCAAGCACTCCCAGGCGAAGGGGAAGCACCTCGTGGCACGCATCGGTGATGGCGGCGACCTGCTCAAGTGCTCGTTCTGCGGAAAGAGCCAGAAGCAGGTGAAGAAGCTCATCGCAGGACCCGGTGTGTACATCTGCGACGAGTGCATCGACCTCTGCAACGAGATCATCGAGGAAGAACTCGCGGAGACGAGCGAGGTGCGCTGGGAGGAACTTCCCAAGCCCCGCGAGATCTACGAGTTCCTCGAGGGATACGTCGTCGGGCAGGAGCCCGCGAAGAAGGCCCTCTCGGTCGCGGTGTACAACCACTACAAGCGCGTCCAGGCCGGCGAGAACGGCGGCGGGGCGGGGCGGGACGACGCCATCGAACTGGCGAAGTCCAACATTCTGCTGCTGGGCCCCACGGGCTCCGGCAAGACGCTCCTGGCCCAGACGCTGGCGCGCATGCTCAACGTCCCGTTCGCCATCGCCGACGCGACGGCGCTGACGGAGGCCGGCTATGTCGGCGAGGACGTCGAGAACATCCTGCTCAAGCTGATCCAGGCGGCCGACTACGACGTCAAGAAGGCCGAGACCGGGATCATCTACATCGACGAGATCGACAAGGTCGCCCGTAAGAGCGAAAACCCGTCGATCACGCGTGACGTGAGCGGTGAGGGCGTCCAGCAGGCCCTCCTGAAGATCCTGGAAGGGACGACGGCCTCGGTCCCCCCGCAGGGCGGCCGGAAGCACCCCCACCAGGAGTTCATCCAGATCGACACGACGAACGTGCTCTTCATCGTGGGCGGCGCCTTCGCCGGCCTGGAGAAGATCATCGAGTCGAGGGCGGGCGCCAAGGGCATCGGCTTCGGGGCGACCATCCGCTCCAAGCGCGAGATCGAGGCGAGCGACCAGTTCCAGGAGGTCATGCCGGAGGACCTGGTGAAGTTCGGGATGATCCCGGAGTTCATCGGCCGTCTCCCCGTCCTCACCTCGGTCCACAACCTGGACCGCGAGGCGCTCCTCCAGATCCTCGTCGAGCCGCGCAACGCGCTGGTGAAGCAGTACCAGCGCCTCTTCGAACTCGACGGCGTGGAGCTGGACTTCGACCGCCCGGCCCTGGAGGCCATCGCCGACCAGGCGATCCTCCGCGGCACCGGCGCGCGCGGCCTGCGCGCCATCATGGAGGAGGTCCTCCAGTCGGTGATGTACGAGGTCCCGTCCCGCAAGGACGTGGCCCGGGTCGTCATCACGGCGGACGTCGTCCGCAACAACGTCAACCCGACGCTGGTCCCCCGGATCGTGAAGAACGACGGCAGGCACGAGAAGTCGGCCTGACGGCAGGCAGGCAAGGAGTGAGGGGGTCCCGCCTCGAAGGCGGGACCCCCTCACTCATGTCCGGTCGGTGACTCCGGGGTTCAGAGCTTGACGCGGATCTCCTTGCGGAGCTTGGCGGTGATGGAGGCGGCGTCATCCATCGAGCCCTGCTTGCCCGCGAGCATGTCGGCGACGTTCACCGGGGCCACGTAGCCGACCGTGCTGTGGTCCGCCCACACGCACATGGTCATGGCGAACGCCGGGGTGGACTTGGCCTGGTCGGCCTCGGACTTGGCCTGCTGGCACTTGAGAACGGCGCCGTCCAGCTCCGCAGGAGTGAACTCCTGCGGGCTGCCGACCAGTGCCATCTTCGGTTCCCCGGCCGTGCTGGTCGTGTCCTTCTCGGACTCCGCCTTGATGCTCGCGAAGACGTTGTCGACGACCTTCTCGGGGTCGTCGATCTCGCCGTAGAGGCCGCTGAAGGAGAGGATCTTGCCGCCGAGCGGGTTGGCGGCGTCCTTCACCTCGTAGCTGGCGCCGACGTTCGTGGCGTTCTTGACGCCGTTCTGCTGGGCCTCCTTGAGGGAGTCCTTGTCGCCGCCCTCCTTGCCCGGCTTCTTCTTGTACTCGGTGAGCACCGTGTCCGGGGTGGTCAGCTTGTGCGGGCCGTCGTCCGCGACCGACGCGCCGCCGCCGCCGAAGACGAAGTACGCGCCCACGCCGAGCGCCGCCACGACCGCGACCGCGCCGATGATCCAGCCGGCCTTGGACTTCTTCGGGGCCGGGGGGTGGGGGACGTAGCCGCCGGGGCCCTGGGGGGCGCCGTACGGGGGCTGCTGGCCGTACGGGTTGGGCTGCTGGCCCTGCTGCGGGTAGCCGTAGGGGGGCTGCTGCGGCGGGACGCCCTGCGGGGCCTGCTGGGGGTATCCGTAACCCGGCTGCGGAGCCTGCGGCTGGCCGTACGGGCCGGGCTGCTGCGGCTGCTGGCCGTACGGGCCCGGCTGCTGGCCGTAGGGGCCGGGCTGCTGGGGCGGCTGGCCGCCGTACGGGCCGGGCTGGTTGTAGCTCATCGACAGGTTCCCCTCACAGGATGTTTATGTCTGCCGAACATCCTGGCGGAAGCGAAGACCACGAAGTGCGGCGGGGGCCACACCGTTACCGAACCAAAGCGTTTCAGGACAAGGCGGGGACACCCCTAAACTGGGCCCGTGACCGAGAACACTCAGCAGCAGACAGCGCCCACCACCGAACTGCCGACCCAGTACGCGCCGGCCGAGGTAGAGGGGCCGCTGTACGAGCGCTGGGTAGAGCGTGGCTACTTCGAGGTGGACGCGAAGAGCGAGAAGCCCGCGTACACGATCGTCATCCCGCCGCCGAACGTCACCGGATCGCTGCACCTGGGCCACGCCTTCGAGCACACGCTGATCGACGCCCTCACCCGCCGCAAGCGCATGCAGGGCTTCGAGACGCTGTGGCAGCCCGGCATGGACCACGCCGGCATCGCCACCCAGAACGTCGTCGAGCGCGAGCTCGCCAAGGAGGGCAAGTCCCGCCACGACCTGGGCCGCGAGGCCTTCGTCGAGCGCGTCTGGGAGTGGAAGGCCGAGTCCGGCGGTCAGATCGCCGGCCAGATGCGCCGCCTCGGCGAGGGCCTGGCGTGGAGCCGGGACCGCTTCACCATGGACGAGGGCCTGTCCCGCGCCGTCCAGACCGTCTTCAAGAAGATGTTCGACGACGGCCTGATCTACCGCGCCGAGCGCATCATCAACTGGTGCCCGCGCTGTCTGACGGCCATCTCCGACATCGAGGTCGACTACCAGGACGACGACGGCGAGCTCGTCTCCATGCAGTACGGCGAGGGCGACGACACCATCGTCGTCGCCACCACCCGCGCCGAGACGATGCTCGGTGACACCGCCGTCGCCGTCCACCCCGACGACGAGCGCTACGCCCACCTCATCGGCAAGCAGATCAAGCTGCCGCTGACCGACCGGACCATCCCGGTCGTCGCCGACACGCACGTCGACCCCGAGTTCGGCACCGGCGCCGTCAAGGTGACCCCGGCGCACGACCCGAACGACTTCGCCATCGGCCAGCGCCACGGCCTTGAGTCCATCGAGGTCCTCGACGAGCGCGGCGTCATCACCGTCCACGGCCCCTTCCAGGGCCTGGACCGCTTCGAGGCCCGTTCCGCGATCGTCGCCGCCCTGCGCGCCGAGGGCCGGATCGTCGCCGAGAAGCGTCCGTACTCGCACTCGGTCGGGCACTGCTCGCGCTGCAAGACGACGCTGGAGCCGCGACTGTCCCTCCAGTGGTGGGTCAAGGTCGAGACGCTGGCCAAGGCCGCCGGCGACGCGGTCCGCGACGGTCAGGTGAACATCCACCCGGCCGACATGTCGCAGCGCTACTTCGACTGGGTCGACAACCTCAACGACTGGTGCATCTCGCGCCAGCTGTGGTGGGGCCACCGCATCCCCGTCTGGCACGGTCCGAACGGCGAGCTGGTCTGCGTCGGCCCCGACGAGCAGCCGCCGACGGGCGAGGGCTGGACGCAGGACACCGACGTCCTCGACACGTGGTTCTCGTCGGGCCTGTGGCCGTTCTCGACGATGGGCTGGCCCGAGAAGACGCCGGACCTGGAGAAGTTCTACCCGAACTCCGTCCTGGTCACCGGCTACGACCTGATGTTCTTCTGGGTCGCCCGCATGATGATGTTCGGCCTGTACGCGATGGACGGCCAGCCGCCGTTCCGCACGATCGCGTTCCACGGCATGGTCCGTGACGAGTTCGGCAAGAAGATGTCGAAGTCGTTCGGGAACACGGTCAACCCGCTGGACTGGATGGACAAGTACGGCTCCGACGCCCTGCGCTTCACCCTGGCCAAGGGCGCCAACCCGGGCGTCGACGTCCCGATCGGCGAGGACTGGGTCCAGGCGTCCCGGAACTTCGCCAACAAGATCTGGAACGCGACCCGTTTCGCCATGATGAACGGCGCCACGGTCGAGGGCCCGCTGCCGGACGTCGCGGACATGTCGGCGACCGACCGCTGGATCCTCTCGCGACTGAACAAGGTCGTCTCCGAGGCGGACGCCTTCTACGACGACTACCAGTTCGCGAAGCTCGCCGACGCCCTCTACCACTTCGCGTGGGACGAGGTCTTCGACTGGTACGTCGAGCTGTCCAAGACGACCTTCTTCGACGGCGGCGAGCAGGCCAAGGTCTCGGCGCGGGTCCTCGGTGAGGTCCTCGACGTCACCCTGCGCCTGCTGCACCCGATCGTCCCGTTCGTCACGGACACCCTGTGGACCACCCTCACCGGCGGCGAGTCCCTCGTCGTCGCGGACTGGCCGAAGGACAGTGGCTTCCGCGACGAGGCCGCCGAGAAGGAGATCGAGCTGGTCCAGCAGGTCGTCACCGAGGTCCGCCGCTTCCGTTCCGACCAGGGTCTCCAGCCCGGTCAGAAGGTCCCGGCCCGGCTGGACGTGACCGGTACGGCGCTGGCCCCGCACGAGGCGGCCATCCGTCAGCTGCTGCGCCTCCAGCCGGAGGGCGAGGGCTTCTCCGCCACCGCCTCCCTGCCGGTCGCCGGTGCGACGGTCGCGCTCGACCTGTCGGGCACGATCGACGTCGAGGCGGAGCGCAAGCGCCTCGCGAAGGACCTCGCGGCCGCCGAGAAGGAGAAGGCCCAGGCGAACGGGAAGCTCGGCAACGAGGCCTTCCTCGCCAAGGCCCCGGACAACGTGGTCGACAAGATCCGTGGCCGCCTCGCCAAGGCGGACGAGGACATCGCCCGTATCCAGAACCAGCTGGCGAACCTGCCGCAGGCCTAGTACGGCAAAAGGGGCCCGGAACCGATGCTCGGTTCCGGGCCCCTTTCGCGTACCCCCGTCAGGACTCCGTGGCGACCGGGCCGACGCCCGCCGTCTCGGAGTTGCGGCGGGTCTTGGCCCAGCCGGTGCGGCCGCGGACGAGGCGGACGAAGCCGCGCGCCGAGACGACGAACAGGTGGTACGCGTACAGCCAGAGCGCGAAGCCCCAGAGGAGGCCCTTGATCCGGGAGCGGTCCGGGGCGAACTCGCGGCGGTAGACCGGGCCCCAGAGCAGGAACGGGACGATCGAGACGACCGCCAGGGCGAGCGCGAGGGGCCAGGCGGCGAGCACGACCTCGGCCGCGCCGCCGCCGAGGACGAGGGCGACCAGCATGACCGCGGTGAGGACCAGGGTCGCGAGGTGGGCGATCGGCTGGAAGAACGTGTAGAGGGATTCCAGGACGCCGCGGGCCTTGTAGTGGCGGGAGCCGATGATGCGGTTCGCGTACCGCACGCAGGTGATGTTGCCCTGCGCCCAGCGGGTGCGCTGGGTGAGGAAGCGGCGGGTGTACGGGAGCGCTTCCTGCGTGACCCAGGTGTCGGCGACGTGGGTGACCTGGTAGCCGGCGAGGCGCATGTGGAGGCCCAGTTCGTAGTCCTCCAGGAGGGCGTCCTGCTGCCACGGGCGGCGCTCGGCCGCGGCGATGCGGTCGAGGGCGGTGAGCCGGGTGAACTGGCCGTTGCCGCCGAGGCCGACGGAGCCGGTGCGGCGGCGCAGGAGCTGCATGCCGGTGTTGGAGACGGCGAACTCGACGTCCTGCATGCGGATGAGGAGCCGGGCGTAGGCGTTGGCGAGGCGTCCCCGGTCGGCGAGCGGGCGCTCGTCGTCGACGTTGCGCATCCGTACGCCGATCTGGACGCCGCCCATGTCGGGGTCGGCGAAGGCGTCGGGGCCGCTGACGTGCGCGAGGGCGTCGGGGCCGACCTGGCCGTCGGCGTCGACGACGCAGACGATGACGCGGGCGCGGTCGGTGCCGGTCGTCTCGCCGAGGTGGGTGTTCAGGGCGGTGTAGGCGGCGTTGAGGGCCGCGCCCTTGCCGATCCGGGCGTCGGGGCGCCTGCGGGAGACCAGGTGGATGTGGGGGTCCTGGCCGGCGAGGGCGGTGACGATCGGGGCGGTCAGGTCGTCGCTGGCGTCGTCGATGACCCAGACGTGCGCGGTGGGGAAGTCGGTGCGCAGCCGGGTGACCGTGGTCGCGATGACGGCTTCCTCATCCCGGCAGGGGACGAAGAAGTGCCAGTCGTACGCGGTCGGGTCGCCGAGCTCGGAGGGTCGGCGGCGCGCGTAGGCGTACCGGGCGCCCGCCCAGTAGACGAGGAAGCCGGCGAGGAGGAGGAACGGGAAGACGTACAGCAGGAGGTGGAGGCTCATGGGGGTCTCCGGTGGGGTGCGGGGGAGGGGGCGGGCGCTCGGTGGGCTCAGGCCGCGGTGGCGTGGGTCGCGGTCGCGTGGGTCCGGTGCGGGACGGACGGGGCCGTGTCCCGCCCGGCGATCAGGTTCCTGAGCAGCCCGGCGATCCGGTCGGAGGCGGTGCCGTCGCCGTACGGGCTGGGGAGCGTGCCCAGGCGCCGCAGGCCGAGCCCGCCCTCCGCGAGCCGGCGGCGCGCCGCCTCGCCGATCCCGGGGCCCGGCTCGACGAGGTCGGCGAAGTCGGTGAGGGACTCGGGGCGTTCGGTGGAGCGGCGGACGACCACCAGCGGGCGGCCGAGGACCGTCGTCTCCTCCTGGATGCCGCCGGAGTCCGAGACGATCAGCGCCGCGTGCCGGGCGAGGGCGAGGAAGGTGCCGTACCCGGCCGGGGGCAGCACCGTCAGGCCGTCGAGGAGCGGCAGCAGGCCCGCCGTCTCGATGCGGGCGCGGGTGCGGGGGTGGAGGGGGAGGACGACCGGCAGCTCGCGGGCGAGGGCGGCGAGCTCCTCCAGGACGGCGGCGAGCGCGGCGGGGTCGTCGGTGTTCTCCGGGCGGTGGACGGTCGCCAGGACGTACCCGTCGGGGGCGAGACCGCTGACGGCGAGCAGGCGCGCCCGCTCCTCCGGCGGCGGGAGGTGGTCGTGGACGGCCTCGACGACGGTGTTGCCGGTGACGGCGATCCGCTCCTCGGGCACGCCCTCGGCGAGGAGCAGGTCGCGGTTGTCGGGGGTGGCCGCGCACAGGACGTCGGCGAGCCGGTCGATGAGGACCCGGTTGTGCTCCTCGGGCATGGCCCGGTCGTGGCTGCGCAGCCCTGCCTCGACGTGGACGAGCGGGACGGAGCGGGCGTTGGCGGCGAGGGCGCCGGAGAGCGCGGCGTTCGTGTCGCCCTGGACGACGACGGCGAGCGGCGGCTCGGCGGCGAAGCGCTCGTCGAGGCCGGTGAGGGCGGCGGCGACCTGGACGGCCCGGGGCTGCCCGCCGACCCCGGTGAGGTACTCCGGCTCCGGCAGTCCCAGCTCGTCGAGGAAGCTGCCGGAGAGCCCGTCGTCGTAGTGCTGGCCGGTGTGGACGACCCGGGCGGCGGGGCCGAGGGCGCGGATGAGCTCGGCGAGCTTGACCAGTTCGGGGCGGGTTCCGAGGACGACGGCGACGCTGCGGGCGGGGAGAGTCTTCATGCCCTGGACGCTGACGGGCGACGGTCGCGCGCTCCGGTGGCGTTCGGTTGCGGAACGGTTGCCATGCGGGCGGGCGCGGAAGGTCGGGACGTCCGGCCGGGACTTCCGGCCCTGTTCCGGGGTGGTACGGGTCACGCCGCTCCTGATCCGGGGTGGCACGGGTCACGCCGGACGGGCAGTCCTAGCCGCCCGCGCTCCGGTCGAGCCCGGTCGGGCGGTCCGCGGTCTCGTAGCGGTAGCCCAGGCCCCGTACCGCTTCCAGGGGGTCGCGGGAGTGGGGGCCGCCGGCGGTGCGGAGTTTGCGGCGGAGGCGGAGGACCGCGAACTTCACCCGGTCGCGTCCGATGGCCAGCGCGTCGTCCCAGACCTGGTCGAGGAGCTGTTCGGTGGTGACGACCCGGCCGCGGTTGCGGACCAGGACCTGGAGCAGGCGGTACTCGATGTCGCTGAGCCGGATCTCGCCGCCCTGCCAGAGCGCGGCGCGCCGCTCCGGCACGAGCCGCAGGTCCTCCTCGACGTGCGCGCCCACCCAGTGCCGGGGCCCCGACCTGCGCAGCAGGGCCTCGACGCGGGCCAGCAGCTCCGTCCGGTCGAAGGGTTTGACCAGGTAGTCGTCGGCGCCCGAGCGCAGCCCGCGGACCCGGTCGTCGACGTCGCCGAGGCCGGAGAGGACGAGGACCGGCAGGTCGCTCATGTCCCGGGTGCGGTCGAGGACCTCCCAGCCGTCGAGCTCGGGCAGGAGCAGGTCGAGGACCATCAGGGCCGGGCGTTCGGCGAAGAGCAGCCGGAGGGCCTCGCGGCCGTCGGCGGCGACGGAGACCTCGTACCCGTGCCGGGTGAGGAGGACCCGCAGGGCCAGGGCGAGGTCGGGGTCGTCCTCGACGATCAGCAGCCGGGTCACGGGCGGGCCGCCCCGGCGGCGCGGCGGCCGGCGAGCGGCAGCCGGACGGTGAAGACGGCGCCCGGCCCCTCGCGGTCGCGGACCGTGATGGCGCCGCCGTGCAGCCGTACGGCGTCCAGTGCGCCCGCCAGGCCGAGCCCGGTGCCGGGGAAGCCCTCGCGGCGGGCGTTGGGCGCGCGGACGAACGGGGTGAAGATCTCCTCGTGGTACTCCAGCGGGATCCCGATGCCGGTGTCCTTGACCTGGATCGTCCAGTGGTCGTCGGCGGGGCGGCCGACCACCTCGACCCGGCCGTCCTCCGGGGTGAAGCGCAGCGCGTTGCCGAGGAGTTCCTCCAGGGCGCCCGTCAGCATCCCGGCGTCGGCGACGAGCGGCGGGCCGCCGGGCGGGCAGTCGGCCGCGATGTACGGGCCGCCGCCCTCGGACCGCTGGAGCGCTTCGAGGACCACGCGCTCGATCAGCTCGTCGACGAGGACCTGGCCGAGCCGCGGCTCGGCGCGGGGCCCGCCGGCGGCCGCCCTCGGCAGGTCCTCGGCCACCGAGCGCATCCGCAGCGCGTTGCGCCGGACGGCGTCCACGTACGAGATCTGCTCCGGGTTCAGCGGCCCGGAGACCGGGTCGAGGAGCAGTTCGGCGAAGCTCAGGACGGTGGCGAGCGGGGTCCGCAGCTCGTGCAGGGTCCGGCCGGCGAAGGCGGCCCGCTCGTCGGCGAGCGCCGCCAGCTTCCGTACCTGCCCGTACAGCCCCTCCTCCGCCTCGCGCTGCCGCGTCACGTCCTCCACGAGCCACAGGTGCCCGAGCGGCCGTGCGCCGTCGCCGACCGGGGCCCGGCGGCGGCGCAGCACCCGGCCGTCCCGCAGGTGGTAGTCGGTGGTGCGGGTGACGGGCCCGTGCGTCTCGCTCTCCTCCAGGAGGCGGTCCCGCTCCTCGGGCCGGTCCAGCATCCCGGCCAGATGGCCGACGATCCGCTCCCGTGGCGTACCGGGGGAGAGGTCGAGTCCTTCGGGCAGCCGCAGGAGGGTGGTGAGGCGGCGGTTCACCCGGACGACCCGCAGGTCGGGGTCGAGGAGGAGGGCCGCCTGGGGGAGGGCGTCGAGGAACGCGGCGGCGAAGGACAGCTGCTCCTGGGATGCTTCGTGCACATTTCTGAGTCAAACAGCAATGTGGGCGAAGTGCCCGATCTCACACCAGAAGGGACTTCGGGTCCACCGTTTCGGGACGAAAGACCTTGGATGATGGACGGCATGTCCCGCCTCCCCACCGTCCCCGCGCTGCGCCGTTGCGTGGACCGGTGGGCCGTCTCGCCCCGCGCCCTCGACGTCGTCGCCGCGCTGAGCGCCTTCGGCCTGATGGTCCTCGACGTGCCGGGTCTCGCCCGCGCCGACAACTCGCTCACCGGGGTCACCGCGACCATCGTCCTCGCGGCCGGGGCGGCCACGCTGGTGCTCAGGCGCCGGCTGCCGTGGGTCCCGTACCTCGTGGCGCTCGGCCTGATGGGGTGGCTCCACGAGCTCACCATGATCCAGTTCGCGCTGTACTCGATCGGCCGGTTCCGTGGGCGGCGGGCCGCCGTCGCCGCCACCGTGCTCTACATCGGCGTGGCGCTCGCCCTCTTCCAGACGCCCGGCTGGCCCGCCCGGCACGGCGACACCCTGAGCGACTTCCTGAGCATCGTCGTCCCGATCGGCGTCCTCGCGGCGGGCGTCGGCATCGCCGCGTACCGCCAGGACCTCGTGCGCGCCCTGGAGGTCCAGCGCCGCGACGCCGCCGCCCGGCAGGCCGTGCAGGAGGAGCGGATCTCCGTCGGCCGGGACGTCCACGACCTGGTCGGCCGCGAGCTCACCGTCCTCGCGGTACGGGCCGAGGTCCTCGCCGTACGGGCGCGGGGCGACGCGCACCAGAAGGACTTCGAGGAGCTCGCGGACACCGCCCGCCGCGCCCATCTCATGCTCAACGAGACGATCGTGCGGCGCGCCGACCGGGACGCGGCCACCCCCGGCCTCGAAGGGCTCGCCGCGCTCGCCGAGGAGAGCGAGCGGATGGGCAGCCCCGTGGACCTGACGGTCGCGGACGCGGCGAAGGCGCTGTCGCCGCTGCGGCAGGCGGCCGTCCACCGGGTCGTCCAGGAGTGCCTGACGAACGCCGCCAAGCACGCGCCCGGCCTGCCGGTGACGGTCGCCATCACGGTGGAGGGGCCCGACCTGCGCATCGAGGTGCGCAACCCGCTGCCGAAGACCCCGCCGGACCCGTCACCCGTCTCGACCGGCACCGGCCTCTTCTCCATGGAGGAACGGGTCGTCAGCATGGGCGGCACGCTGAAGGCCCGCGCGGAGGGCGGCGCGTACGGGGTGACGGCGCTGCTCCCGACGGGCCTCGGGCGACCTGCGTAGCCGTCAGCGGACCCGCTCCGCCTTCCCCATGACCCGCTGAAGGCTGTCGAAGTCCTCCACGCACCGGCCCGAGCCCAGCGCCACGCAGTCCAGCGGCCGGTCGGCGACGAAGACCGGGATCTCCGTCGCGGAGGCCAGCCGCAGGTCGAGGCCCGGCAGCAGCGCCCCGCCGCCGGTCAGGACGATGCCGTGCTCCATCACGTCGCCGGACAGCTCCGGCGGGCACTCCTCGAGCGTCGCCCGCACCGCCGCGATGATCGCCTCCACCGGCTCGTCCAGCGCCTCCCGCACCTCGGGCACCGTCAGCTCCACCGTCCGGGGCAGCCCGCTGACCTTCTCCCGCCCCCGCACGGTGAAGGTCCGCCGCTCCCGCTCCTCCTCGCCCGGCACCGGCCACGCCGAGCCGATCGCGACCTTGACGTCCTCGGCCGTGCGCTCGCCGATGAGGAGCGAGTGCTCCTTGCGGACGAAGTCGGTGATGGCCGCGTCGAGGCGGTCGCCGCCCACCCGCAGCGACTGGGCCGTGACGATCCCGCCCAGCGAGATCACCGCCACCTCGGTCGTCCCGCCGCCGATGTCGACGACCATCGAGCCGCGCGGGTCGGAGACCGGGAGTCCCGCCCCGATCGCCGCCGCCATCGGCTCCTCGATGAGGTGCACCGCCCGCGCCCCCGCCGACAGCGAGGCGTGCACGATCGCCCGCCGCTCGACCGGGGTCACCCCGCTCGGCACGCAGACCACCATCCGGGTGCGGGGCCGGCGGCGGCCCGGGACGGCCTTGCGCACGAAGTGCCGGATCATCTCCTCGGCTGCCTCGTAATCGCTGATCACGCCGTCCTTCAGGGGGCGGATCGCGCTGATCGAACCGGGTGTTCGGCCGATCGTCTCCTTCGCCTCGGTGCCGACCGCGAGCGCCTGCCGCGAGCCCTCCTGGACCGCCACCACGGACGGCTCGTTGAGCACGATGCCCTGGCCCCGGGCGTAGAGGAGCGTGTTGGCCGTGCCGAGGTCGATCCCTATGTCCATGATCGCCAAGTTTGCCCGGCGGCTTCGGCGGACGGGGGACCGAAAGTCCCGAAAGGGGTGGGTCCATGGTCCTGTCGGTACCCCTCCGTAGACTGGGCCCGTGAGTGAGCCGAGCGACCCGAGTGACCAGTTCGACGACATCGTCGACGCCGAAACCACCCGTGACCCCGACCTGGCGGTGATCGAGGCCGGCAGCCGCACCCTGCGCGCACAGGCGGGCCCGGTCCAGGGCGACCCCGTGCCGAGCCGTCCCGAGGACCCGGAGCTCGACAAGGCGCTGCGCGAGGTCGAGACCGAGCTGTCCACCCGCTGGGGCGAGACCAAGCTGGAGCCCTCCGTCACGCGGATCGCGGCCCTGATGGACGTGCTCGGCGAGCCGCAGCGCGCGTACCCCTCGATCCACATCACCGGCACCAACGGCAAGACGTCGACGGCCCGCATGATCGAGGCGCTGCTCGGCGCCTTCGAGCTGCGCACCGGGCGGTACACCTCGCCGCACGTGCAGACGATCACCGAGCGGATCAGCCTGGACGGCGCCCCGATCTCCGCCGAGCGGTTCGTCGAGACGTACCAGGACGTCAAGCCGTACGTGGAGCTGGTCGACGCCCGCGAGGAGTACCGCCTCTCCTTCTTCGAGGTCCTCACCGGAATGGCGTACGCGGCCTTCGCCGACGCGCCGGTCGACGTGGCCGTCGTCGAGGTCGGCATGGGAGGCACCTGGGACGCGACGAACGTCATCGACGCCTCCGTCGCCGTCGTCACCCCGATCGACCTCGACCACACCGACCGGCTCGGCGGGACGACCGCCGAGATCGCCGGCGAGAAGTCCGGGATCATCAAGCAGGGCGCGACCGTCATCCTGGCCCAGCAGCCGGTGGACGCGGCCCAGGTCCTGCTGAAGAAGGCCGTCGAGGCGGACGCCACCGTCGCCCGCGAGGGCATGGAGTTCGGCATCGTCTCCCGCGAGGTCGCGGTCGGCGGGCAGCTCCTCACCCTGCGTGGTCTCGGCGGCGAGTACGACGGCGTCTTCCTGCCGCTGCACGGCGCGTACCAGGCGCGCAACGCGGCCGTGGCGCTCGCCGCGGTCGAGGCCTTCTTCGGGATCGGCTCGGACCACGCGAGGACCCTGGACGCGGACACGGTCCGCCGGGCCTTCGCCCAGGTCGCCTCGCCCGGCCGTCTGGAGATCGTCCGTTCCTCCCCGACGGTGATCCTGGACGCCGCGCACAACCCGCACGGCGCTCGGGCGACGGCGGAGGGCGTGAGCGAGTCCTTCGGCTTCTCGCGGCTCGTCGGCGTGGTCTCCACGAGCGCCGACAAGGACGCCCGGGGTCTCCTGGAGGCCTTCGAGCCGATCTTCGCGGAGGTCGTGATCACGGCGAACTCCAACCCGCGGGCCACCGACGTCGACGCGCTCGCCGCGATCGCGGTCGAGGTCTTCGGCGAGGACCGGGTCGTCGTCGAGCCGCGGCTGCCCGACGCGCTGGAAGCGGCCATCACCCTCGCGGAGGAAGAGGCCGAGTACGGCGGCGCGGGAGTCCTCGTGACCGGTTCGATCTTCACGGTCGGCGACGCCCGACTGCTGCTGCGAAGGGGCTGAACCGATGCGCGTGCTCTGTTCCTCGACGCTCATCGGCGAGTTCTTCGTGATCGGCTTCGCCGGTCTCGTCGCCATGAAGGACGACAGCCTGGAGATGTCCACCGTCTGGTGGGTCTGCGGTGTCGCGATGGTCCTCTCGGTGCTGCTGTGCGGGATGGTCACCCGTCCCGGCGGTGTGCAGCTCGGCTGGGCCCTCCAGATCGGCCTGATCGCCAGCGGTTTCTTCGTGCCGGTCATGTACGTCCTCGGGGCGGCCTTCGCCGTCCTGTGGTGGGCCTCGGTGCACTACGGCCGCAAGGTCGACGACATCAAGGCGCGTTGGGCCGAGTCGCAGGGCGCGCAGCCCGCGCAGCCCGCACAGGCCACGGCAGGGCCTGACGCTGCGTAATCGAGGGGCGTGCGGGACCTGTAGCCTCGGAGGTCCCGCACACCGCTTTTCCGAAGGAGTTCCCCCGTGAGCCAGCGCACGCTCGTCCTGCTCAAGCCCGACGCCGTCCGCCGTGGCCTGATCGGCGAGATCATCGGTCGTATCGAGCGCAAGGCCGGCTGGACCCTCGCGGCCCTGGAGCTGCGCGAGCTGGACCAGGACACGCTGGAGCAGCACTACGGCGAGCACAAGGGCAAGCCCTTCTACGAGCCGCTGATGGGCTTCATGGCCTCCGGTCCGGTCGTCGCACTTGTCGTCGAGGGCGAGCGCGTCATCGAGGGCGTCCGCCAGCTCGCGGGCCCGACCGACCCGATCGCCGCCGCGCCCGGCTCCATCCGGGGCGACTTCGGCACCATCGTCCGTGAGAACCTGATCCACGCCTCGGACTCCGAGGAGTCGGCGCTCCGCGAGCTGAAGATCTTCTTCCCGGGTCTCGTCTGATCCGACGGACCTGTCGATCCGTACGATCGCGCAGATCCGGTGCTGACCCGGCGTCAGTCGATCAGCACAACCCTGTGGGGCGACCGAAGGAATTTCGGTCGCCCCCAGGCATATGAACGCCAATCCCGGGAACGGATCGCCGCGTCCTGCCGTCACCAGTACTGAGGTGGACCAACGCGCGGCATCCGCGCGGGCGGCACTACGATGGAAAACTCCACGCCGCACCACTCTCAGCCATGGGAAATCAAGGGGAACTCAATGTCGTTCATCGGCCGTGACATGGCTGTCGACCTCGGGACCGCCAACACGCTGGTGTACGTCAGGGGGCGGGGCATCGTTCTGAACGAGCCGTCCGTCGTCGCGATCAACACCAACACCGGCGGCATCCTGGCGGTCGGTGCCGAGGCGAAGAAGATGATCGGCCGGACACCCGGCAACATCGTCGCCGTCCGCCCGCTCAAGGACGGCGTGATCGCCGACTTCGAGATCACCGAGCGGATGCTCCGCTACTTCATCCTCAAGATCCACAAGCGCCGCTACCTGGCCCGCCCCCGCGTCGTCGTCTGCGTGCCCTCCGGCATCACCGGCGTGGAGCGCCGCGCCGTCATCGAGGCCTCCACGCAGGCCGGCGCCCGCCAGGTGCACATCATCGAGGAGCCCATGGCGGCGGCCATCGGCTCGGGCCTCCCCGTCCACGAGGCCACCGGCAACATGGTCGTCGACATCGGCGGCGGCACCACCGAGGTCGCCGTCATCTCCCTCGGCGGAATCGTCACGGCACAGTCGATCCGGGTCGCCGGCGACGAGCTGGACAACGCGATCATCCAGCACATCAAGAAGGAGTACTCGCTCCTCCTCGGTGAGCGGACCGCCGAGCAGATCAAGATCACCATCGGCTCGGCCTACGACCTCGACAACGACGAGCACACCGAGATCCGCGGCCGCGACCTCGTCTCCGGCCTGCCCAAGACCGTGGTCATCTCGGCCGCCGAGGTCCGCAAGGCCATCGAGGAGCCGGTGAACGCGATCGTCGACGCCGTGAAGACGACCCTGGACAAGTGCCCGCCGGAGCTCTCCGGTGACGTCATGGACCGCGGCATCGTTCTCACCGGTGGAGGCGCACTGCTCCGCGGCCTCGACGAGCGGCTCCGCCGTGAGACCGGCATGCCGATCCACATCGCCGAGGACCCGCTGGACTCGGTGGCGCTCGGCTCCGGCAAGTGCGTGGAGGAGTTCGAGGCCCTCCAGCAGGTCCTGGACGCCCAGCCGCGCCGCTAGCACCACCGCACGAACGCACCACGCGGAACCCGACAAGAGAACAAGCACAGCCGAAAACGAACCACGAGGAAAGGCACGGCCGCCGCACGTGAGGGACACACGAGAGAGCCGGCTGCTCCTGGTGCTGCTGATCGCCATCGCGTTCGCACTGATCACGGTGGACATCCGCGGAGGCCAGGAGTCACCCGTCGACGGTGCCCGACAGGCCGCCGCCGCGGTCTTCGGGCCCGTCGAGAACGGTGTGGCGGCGGCCGTCGACCCCATCGGGAACGCCATAGGCGCGGTCCGCGACTCCGGTGAGCGGCACACCCGGATCGCCGCCCTGGAGAAGGAGAACGCCCAGCTCAAGGCCGAGCTCGGCAGCGACGACCGCAACCGCAACCGGCTGCGCGAGCTCGACTCCATGCTCAAGACGGCCGGCGCCGGGCAGTACGGCATCAAGGGCGCCCAGGTCATCGCCATAGGAGCGGCCCAGGGCTTCTCCTGGACGGTCACCGTCGACGTCGGCGCCCGCGACGGCATCAAGCGGGACATGACCGTGCTCAACGGCTCCGGACTCGTCGGCCGCGTCACCACCGTCGGCCCGTCCACCTCCACGGTCCTCCTCGCCAACGACCCCGACTTCACCGTCGGCACGCGCATGGAGAAGAGCGACGAACTCGGCTTCGCCACCGGCCAGGGCGACGGCCCCCTGCTCGTCCAGCTCCTCAACGGCAAGGCCAAGGTGAAGACCGGCGACCGGCTCGTCACCTTCGGCTCGCGCGCGGACAAGCCCTTCGTGCCCGGCGTCCCGGTCGGCGAGGTCGTGCGCGTCGACCCGGCGGGCGGCGGCCTGACCCGTAACATCTACGTCCGCCCGTACGTCGGCTTCACCAAGCTCGACATCGTCGGCGTCGTCGTCCAGGCCCCGCGCTCGGACCCCCGCGACACGGTCCTGCCGCAGAAGCCCAAGCCCGCGCCGACCGTCACCGTCACGGTCAGCCCGCCGCCACCGGACGGACAGAAGCCCGCCGACGGGCAGAAGCCGAACGAGAACCAGCAGGGCCAGGACCAGGGGGACGCGACACCGTGAAGTTCAACCGCATCCTCCTCTCCGCGACCCTGATCGTCGTCTCCCTCGTCGTCCAGGTCTCCGTCCTGGCCCGCCTCCAACTCCCCGGCGCCGTCCCCGACCTGGTCCTCCTGACCGTCGTCGCCCTCGCCCTGGTCTACGGCCCCGTCAGCGGCTCCCTCATCGGCTTCACCGCCGGTCTCCTCGCCGACCTCGCCCCGCCCGCCGACCACGCCGCCGGCCGCTACGCCCTCGTGCTCTGCGTCATCGGCTACCTGGTCGGCCTCGCCAAGCCCGAGAACGGCCGGCTGACCTCCGCGACCGGCCCCATGGCCGTCGTCGTCGCCGCGGCCGTCGGCTCCACGCTCCTCTACGCGGGCGTGGGCGCCCTCGTCGGAGACACCGCCGCCCGCCATGTGGGCCTCGGCTTCCTGCTGTTCACCGCGGCGGTCTACGACCTGCTCCTCGCGCCCTTCACCGTGCCGCTCATCATGGCCCTGGCCCGGCGCGCCGAGAACGATCCGCTCGCCGACGCCGGCGGGGGCAACGGCGCCGACGTGGCCTCCGGCTGGCTCTCCTCCGGCACCGGCCTGCGGATCGGCAACCAGCGCGGCGGCCTGCGCGTGAAGGCCGCCCGCAGCCGCGCCTCACGGGCCGGACGCATCAAGGGAGTCAAGCGACTGTGACCGAGGGGGTCCCGGCAGTATGAGCAACATCCCCGAGACCGGGCGGACCCCGCGGGTCCAGATCCGGCTCGTCGTCATCCAGATCCTCGTCTTCTCGCTGCTCCTGACCCTGGGGGGCCGCCTCTGGTACCTCCAGATCCGCAACGGCAAGGAGTACACGGACGAGGCGAAGAACAACCACGTCCAGCAGGTCGTCCAGCCCGCCGTCCGCGGCTCCGTCCTCGACGCCCGGGGCGTCCCGCTCGCCGACAACGAGACCCGGCTCGTGGTCTCCGCGTCCCGCACCGAGCTCATGAAGATGAAGGACCGCGGCAAGGCCGTCCTGACCCGGCTCGCCGACGTCCTCGACATGAAGCCCGACGAGGTCATCAACAAGATCCGGCTCTGCGACTCCAAGACGCCCAAGCCCTGCTGGAACGGTTCGCCGTACCAGCCGATCCCCGTCACCGACGAGGCCACCACCCAGCAGGCCCTCCAGATCCGCGAGCGCGCCGAGGACTTCCCCGGCATCACCGCCGAACCGACCGCCGTCCGCCGCTACCCGGCCCCCGGCAAGTCCCGCACCTCCCAGGTCCTCGGCTACCTCTCGCCCGTCACCGACGCCGAGATCGAGAAGGCCAAGGACAGCGACTCGCCGTTCCTCCGCTCCGACCAGATCGGCCGCTCCGGCCTGGAGCGCACGTACGACAAGGAGCTGCGCGGCAAGGCCGGCGTCACCCGCTACGAGGTCGACAACCTCGGCCGCGTCATCGGCCAGGCCAAGAACGACCCCGCGGTCCCCGGCTCCAACGTCGTCACCTCCATCGACGCCCGCGTCCAGGCGGTCGCCGAGTGGGAGCTGCACAACGCGATGGTGGAGGCCCGCAAGGTCCACGACAAGAACACCAACGAGAACTACAAGGCCGACTCCGGCGCCGTCGTCGTCATGGAGAACAAGACCGGCCGGATCGTCGCCATGGCCTCGCAGCCCGACTACGACCCCAACGCCTGGGTCGGCGGCATCTCCGCCAAGGACTACGCGGCCCTCACCGGCAAGGACTCCAACTTCCCGCTCCTCAACCGGGCCATCCAGGGCCAGGCCGCCCCCGGCTCGATCTTCAAGGTCATCCCGACGACCGCCGCCGTCAACGCCGGATACGAGTTCAACGGGCGCTACCCGTGCCCCTCCTCGTACGCCATCGGCGGCCAGGTCTTCAAGAACTTCGAGTCCCAGGGCCACGGCTCCATCACCCTCGGCCAGGCCCTCGAGGTCTCCTGCGACACCGTCTACTACGCCCTCTCCCACCAGCAGTGGCTGAACGACGGCGGCATGAAGCCGAAGAAGGACGCCAAGGACTGGTTCTACAAGACGGCCCATCAGTTCGGCCTCGGCGCCGAGACCGGCATCGACCTCCCCAACGAGGTCACGGGCCGCGTCCCCGACCGGAAGTGGAAGCAGGACTTCTGGGCGGCCAACAAGGACTACTGGTGCAAGATCGGCAAGCGCGGCGGCACCTACGTCCAGCAGCTCTCCTACGAGAACTGCCTCGAAGGCAACCTCATGCGCGCCGGTGACTCCGTCAACTACTCCATCGGCCAGGGCGACACCCTCGTCACGCCGATCCAGATGGCCACCATCTACGCGGCCATCGCCAACGGCGGCACCCTCTGGAACCCCACCGTCGGCAAGGCGATCATCAGCCCCGACGGCAAGAAGGTCACCGAGATCAAGCCCAAGTCCCACGGCAGGCTCCCCATGGACGCCAAGACGCAGGCGTTGATAGAGGAAGCCCTCGCGGGAGTCGCCACCCGCGGTACGGCCGCCTGGCGATTCGGCGGCTGGCCGCAGGACAAGATCCCGATGCACGCCAAGACGGGTACGGCCGAGGTCTACGGCAAGCAGACGACCTCGTGGTTCGCCACGTACACCAAGGACTACTCGATCATCATGACGATCGCCCAGGGTGGTACGGGCTCCGGCGCCTCCGGCCCCGCCGTGCGCAACATCTACGACGCGCTCTACGGACTCGACGACGCCGGCAACCAGGACCTGAAGAAGGCCCTGCTGCCGCAGCCGCAGCAGGCCCTGCCGAAGATCGAGGCCGACGGCTCCATCGACGCCCCGAAGATCAAGCCGTACGACCCCGAGGCGCAGAAGGTGGACCCGCTGAAGGAGCAGGACGGCACGGGCACGGGCACGGCCACGGCCGCCGACCCGGCGAAGCCGGACGACGACCAGGAACTCGCGGGCCCGCCCGCCACCTGGCGGAGGGACTGAACCGATGACCGCACCCCACGGCTTCTCCGTCTCCCGGTACGCCCCCGAGCGCGGCACGCTCGCCAAGCTGACCGCCCGCGACTCGGTGGTCCGCCGCCTCGACTGGCCGATCCTGCTCTCGGCGCTCGCGCTCTCCTTCATCGGGGCGCTCCTCGTGTGGTCCGCCACCCGGGGCCGCACCGAGCTCAACAACGGCGACCCGTACTACTTCCTCTTCCGGCACGCGCTCAACACCGGCATCGGGGTCGCCCTGATGATCGGCACGATCTGGCTCGGCCACCGCACGCTGCGCGGCGCGGTCCCGATCCTCTACACGCTCTCGATCGTGCTGATCCTCGCCGTCCTCACCCCGCTCGGCGCCACCATCAACGGCGCCCACGCGTGGATCGTCGTCGGCGGCGGCTTCTCCCTCCAGCCCAGTGAGTTCGTGAAGATCACGATCATCCTGGTCATGGCGATGCTGCTGGCCGCCAAGGTCGACGCGGGCGACCAGCTCCACCCCGACCACCGCACCGTCGCCAAGGCCCTCACGCTGGCCGCCCTCCCCATGGGCATCGTCATGCTGATGCCCGACCTCGGCTCGGTCATGGTCATGGCCGTCATCGTGCTCGGCGTGCTGCTCGCCTCCGGCGCCTCCAACCGATGGGTCCTCGGACTGATCGGCGCGGGCATCGGCGGCGCGGTCCTCGTCACCGCGCTCGGCATGCTGGACGAGTACCAGATCAACCGCTTCGCGGCCTTCGCCAACCCCGACCTCGACCCCGCGGGCGTCGGTTACAACACCAACCAGGCCCGCATCGCGATCGGCTCCGGCGGCCTCCTCGGCGCGGGCCTCTTCAAGGGCTCGCAGACGACCGGCCAGTTCGTACCGGAGCAGCAGACCGACTTCGTCTTCACGGTCGCGGGGGAGGAGCTGGGCTTCGTCGGCGCCGGCCTGATCCTCGTCCTCCTCGGGGTCGTGCTCTGGCGGGCCTGCCGGATCGCCCGCGAGACCACCGAGCTCTACGGCACGGTCGTCGCGGCCGGCATCATCGCCTGGTTCGCCTTCCAGTCCTTCGAGAACATCGGCATGACGCTCGGCATCATGCCGGTCGCGGGCCTGCCGCTGCCGTTCGTGTCGTACGGCGGCTCGTCGATGTTCGCGGTCTGGGTGGCGATCGGGCTGCTGCAGTCGATCAGGGTGCAGCGCCCCATGACGGCGTAGCCCGTGACGGCCCGGCCTATGTCGGTCCGGCCCATGACGGCCCGGCCCTATGGCCGTACAGCGGTCGGGCCGCGGTCCGAAGGGCTAGATTCGTCTCATGGCGGAGACGAAGCGCGAGGTCGAGCGGAAGTACGAAGCCACGGGTGAGACCCGGCTGCCGGACCTGACCCGGGTCCCCGGGGTCTCGGCGGTCGTGGACCGGGGCGTCGTGGAACTCGACGCGGTCTACTACGACACCCCCGACCTGCGGCTCGCCGCCGACGCGCTCACGCTGCGGCGGCGCACGGGCGGGGAGGACGAGGGCTGGCACCTCAAGTTCCCCGTCGCCTCCGGCATCCGCGACGAGATCAGGGCCCCGCTGGCCGACACCCTCCCGGGTGAGCTGGCGGGGCTTCTGCGTTCCCGGATCCGGGACGCCGAGGTCGTCCCCGTGGTCCGCCTCCGGTCCGCGCGGGACGTCCGCCACCTCGTCGACGCGAAGGGCAGGCTCCTCGCCGAGCTGTCCGTCGACACGGTCCGCGCCGAGCGGCTGCTCGGGGGAGCTCCCGGGGGAGCCGAGGCCGCCTGGACGGAGATCGAGGTCGAGCTCGCCGACGACGAAGCCGAGGCCGACACGGAGGCCGATACCGACGCCGGCACGGCACTCCTCGACGCGGTCGAGAAGCGCTTCAAGAAGGCGGGCATCCGCCCCTCGGAGTCCGCCTCGAAGCTGGCGAGGGCACTCGCGGAGACGGAGACGGAGACGGACAGGGAGACGGGGAGGGCCCCGCATGGCCCCGGCCCCGATCTCGCCCCCGGCACCGCCGGTCACGCCGTCCTCGCCTACGTACGCGAGCAGGTCGACGCGATCGTCGAGCTCGACCCCGCCGTGCGCCGGGACCTGCCCGACGCCGTGCACCAGCTGCGGGTCGCCTGCCGGCGGCTGCGCAGCGCCTTCAGGTCGTACCGGAAGGTCCTCGACCGGGACGCCACCGAGCCCGTCGGTACGGAGCTGAAGTGGCTGGCGGGCGAGCTCGGTGCCGCCCGGGACCAGGAGGTGCTGGCCGAGCGGCTGCGCGGCCGGATCGACGCGCTGCCCCGGACCCTGCGCCTCGGCCCGGTCCGCGGCCGGCTGCGGAGCTGGGCCGCCGTCCGCGCCCGGGGCGGCCGGCGCCGTACCCTCGCCGCGCTGGAGTCGGCCCGCTACCTCGCCCTCCTCGACACCCTCGACGAGCTGCTCGCCGACCCGCCCCTGCGGAAGGCCGCGGCCCGCGACGCCCGCGCGGTCCTCGCCCGCGCCGTCCTCAAGGACCACGCCCGCCTCGCCGCCCGCGTCGACCGCGCCCTCGCCCTCGACCCTGGGCAGGACCGCGACCTCGCGCTCCACGCGGCCCGCAAGGCCGCCAAGCGCGCCCGGTACGCCGCCGAGGCCGCCGCTCCCACCCTCGGGAAGCCCGCGCGCAGGCTTGCCAAGCGTGTGAAGTCCGTCCAGTCACTCCTCGGCGAACACCAGGACGGAGTCGTCGCCCGCGAGGCCCTGCGCGAGCTCGCGACCCAGGCCCACGCGGCCGGGGAGTCCGCTTTCACCTGGGGACTTCTCCACGGCCGCGAGGAAGCGGAGGCGGCGGCCGGGGAGCGCGATCTCCCCGCGGTCTGGGCCCGGGCCGCGGCCCCGGGGATCCGGGCGGCGCTGACCCGCTGAGCACCGGGGTACGCTTGAGAGTCGCCCCCCTGCCAGCTCACGAAGGTTCGAGATGTCTGCTGCCGAGTCTGTCTTCCCGCAGCTCGAAGCTCTGCTCCCGCACGTGCAGAAGCCGATTCAGTACGTCGGTGGAGAGCTGAACTCCACGGTGAAGCCGTGGGAGTCCGCCGACGTCCGCTGGGCGCTGATGTACCCGGACGCGTACGAGGTCGGTCTGCCCAACCAGGGCGTCATGATCCTGTACGAGGTGCTCAACGAGCGCGAGGGCGTCCTCGCCGAGCGCACGTACAGCGTGTGGCCGGACCTCGAGGAGCTCATGCGTGAGCACAAGGTCCCGCAGTTCACGGTCGACTCGCACCGCCCCGTCGGCGCCTTCGACGTCTTCGGCCTGAGCTTCTCGACGGAGCTCGGCTACACGAACATGCTGACCGCCCTCGACCTCGCCGGCATCCCGCTGGAGTCGAAGGACCGGACCGTCGACCACCCGATCGTGCTCGCCGGCGGCCACGCGGCCTTCAACCCCGAGCCGATCGCGGACTTCATCGACGCGGCGATCGTCGGCGACGGCGAGCAGGCCGTCCTCGACATGACCGAGATCATCCGCGCCTGGAAGGCCGAGGGCAGGCCGGGCGGCCGCGAGGAGGTCCTCCTCCGTCTCGCGAAGACCGGCTCGGTCTACATCCCGGCGTTCTACGACGTCGAGTACCTGCCGGACGGCCGCATCGGCCGTGTCGTGCCCAACAGGTCCGGCGTGCCGTGGCGCGTCTCCAAGCACACCGTCATGGACCTCGACGAGTGGCCGTACCCCAAGCAGCCCCTCGTCCCGCTCGCGGAGACCGTCCACGAGCGCATGTCCGTCGAGATCTTCCGCGGCTGCACCCGCGGCTGCCGTTTCTGCCAGGCCGGCATGATCACGCGCCCCGTGCGGGAGCGAAGCATCACCGGCATCGGCGAGATGGTCGAGAAGGGCCTCAAGGCGACGGGCTTCGAGGAGGTCGGCCTCCTCTCGCTGTCCTCCGCGGACCACACCGAGATCGGTGACATCGCGAAGGGCCTCGCCGACCGCTACACGGAGGACAAGGTGGGCCTGTCCCTCCCGTCCACCCGTGTCGACGCGTTCAACGTGGACCTGGCCAACGAGCTGACCCGGAACGGGCGCCGCTCCGGCCTCACCTTCGCCCCCGAGGGCGGCTCCGAGCGCATGCGCAAGGTCATCAACAAGATGGTCTCGGAGGAGGACCTCATCCGGACCGTCTCCACCGCGTACGGCAACGGCTGGCGCCAGGTGAAGCTGTACTTCATGTGCGGCCTGCCGACGGAGACCGACGAGGACGTCCTCCAGATCGCCGACATGGCGATGAACGTGATCGCCGAGGGCCGCAAGGTCTCCGGTCAGAACGACATCCGCTGCACCGTCTCCATCGGCGGTTTCGTCCCCAAGCCGCACACCCCCTTCCAGTGGGCCCCGCAGCTGTCGGCCGAGGAGACGGACGAGCGGCTGCGCAAGCTCCGCGACAAGATCCGCGGCGACAAGAAGTACGGCCGCTCGATCGGCTTCCGCTACCACGACGGCAAGCCCGGCATCGTCGAGGGCCTGCTCTCGCGCGGTGACCGCCGCATCGGCTCGGTCATCCGCGCGGTGTACGAGGACGGCGGCCGCTTCGACGGCTGGCGCGAGCACTTCTCGTACGACCGCTGGATGGCGTGCGCCGAGAAGACGCTGCCCGGCTTCGGCGTGGACGTCGCCTGGTACACGACCCGCGAGCGCACCTACGAGGAGGTCCTGCCCTGGGACCACCTGGACTCCGGTCTCGACAAGGACTGGCTCTGGGAGGACTGGCAGGACGCGCTCGACGAGACCGAGGTCGACGACTGCCGCTGGACGCCGTGCTTCGACTGCGGTGTCTGCCCCGCGATGCAGACCGAGATCCAGGTCGGCCCGACGGGCAAGAAGCTGCTGCCGCTGTCGGTCGTGAAGTAGCGGGCCCCGGCCCGTAGGCACAGAGAACGAAGAGAGGCGCCCGGAGGAAATCCTCCGGGCGCCTCTTCGTGTCTCGGCACCGCGTCCTAGTGGTCGGACCCGGCCGCGGTCAGCTCGTCGCGGTCGGTCTGGTCCTTCGGCTGGGAGCGGAAGGGGCCGGTGCCCTCGGCCAGGCGCGGCGACGGGGCCGGGGTGCGCTCGGCCACGGGGACGACCGCCGGACGCAGGCCCTCCTCGCCGAGGAAGACCTGGCGGACGACCCGCTCGGCCGCGGAGCCGTCGTCCCACGTGCAGAACCGCTCGCGGAAGGCCTGGCGCAGCGCCGCCGCCGGCTCGCCCTCCCAGGCGCCGCTGCGGAACGCCTCGATGAGCTCGTCCTCGGTGGTCGTGATCACGCCGGGGGTGTCGCCGGGCTCGCCGGAGAGCAGGTCGAAGGTGACGCCTCGGCAGGTCCGGTACGCCTCCCAGTCGTCGGCGTACGTCACGATCGGCCGGTCGAGGTTGGCGTAGTCGAACATGATCGACGAGTAGTCCGTGATCAGCGCGTCCGCCGCCAGGCAGAGCTCCTCGACGGACGGGTGCCGCGACACGTCGACGAGCGCGCCCCGCTCGGCGAGGGAGTTCAACTCCCGGTCTCCGCCGTAGAAGTAGTGGGCGCGGACCAACAGGACGAAGTCCGGGCCGAGTTCGCGGGCGAAGCGGGCGAGGTCGAGCCGGGAGACGAAGGCGTCCTTCTGGTGGTCGCGCACGGTGGGGGCGTACAGGATCGCCGTCTTGTCGTGCGCGATGCCGAGCTCGCCGCGGATCCGGCGGACGTCCGCCGCGGTGGCGCGGTAGTAGACGTCGTTGCGCGGGTAACCGGTGTTGAGGGTCCGGAAGTCTGCCGGGTAGACGCGCTCCCAGTTCTCGGTGGAGTGCCCGTTCGAGGAGACGCTGTAGTCCCAGCGGTCGACGCGCTCCAGCAGCTTGTCGAAGTCCATGCTGCGGGAGACGGCCGGGTACCGCTGCTGGTCCAGGCCCATGCGCTTGAGCGGCGTGCCGTGGTGGGTCTGGAGGTGGATCTGGCCGGGGCGCTTGATCACGGCGTCGGGGAAGTTGACGTTGTTGACCAGGTACTTGGCCCGGGCCATCGCCTTCCAGTAGCCGAAGGTGGCCGGGGCGATCCGCTTGAGACCGGGCTGGAGGCCGGCGGCGTACTCCTGGTTCACGACCCACACCCCGCGGACGCCGGGCACGAGCTTCCTGGCGGCCTCGTGCACGGCGAGCGGGTTGCAGCTGGGGGTGCGGCCCCAGTACGCCGAGTACACGGCGAGGTTCTCGTCCACGGGGAGGCGGCGCTGCACGGCGTAGTAGGCGCGCAGGGCCTTGCGGCCGCCCCAGCGCTTGGACCGGCCGAGGGAGCGGATGGTCCCCTCGCGGGTGCCGTTGACCACCTTGAGGGCCTCGAAGCCGGAGTACGAGCCGCTCTTCAGCACCTTGAACTTCAGGCCGAGGACGCCGGGCGGCGGCGTGAAGCCCGCCGGTTCGAGGCTGCGGTAGACCTTCGAGGCCTGCTTCAGGTAGGCGCGGCGGTGGCCCTTGGGTATACGGAAGTCCCGGGCGAAGGTGAACAGGAAGTGGGAGATCATCCGCCCGAAGACGGTCTTGCGGTACTCGTCGAGGCCGGGGCGGCCGTCGAGGTACTCGAAGACCCGCCGGTACTGGTCGAAGATCACGAAGTGCTTGCGCGGGGAGCTGCTGCGCATCGAGCTGCCGACCCGGCGCTGCCGGTACTCGACGACCACGTACTCCAGGCCCGCGACGCGCTGGGCGGCGGCCATGGTCGTGTAGACCATGAGCGCGTCCTCGTACAGGCCGTCGGTGAAGGCGTAGCCCTCGCCGGTGAAGAAGTCGCGGCGGTAGAGGCGGTTCCACACCACGGCGAACATGCGCAGCAGTTCGAGGCGGTCGGCGGGGCGGATCACCTGGTCGCGGATGCCGGCGAGGAACGGGCCGGAGTTGCTGGTCTCGACGGTGCCGTCCGTGTAGGTACGGACGTGGTCGAAGAGCAGGACCTCGGGGTCCTCGGCCTCGGCGAGCCGGTCCGCCATGGCCTCGAGGGAGCCGGGGCGGATGGAGTCGTCGCCGTCGATGAAGAGCAGGTAGTCGCCGCGGGCGTGCTCGACGCCCGTGTTGCGGGCGGCGCCGATGCCGCCGTTCTGGGCGCGGTGGACGGCGCGCACGCGCGGGTCGCGCGCGGCGAACTCGTCGATGATGGCGCCGCTGCCGTCGAGGGAGCAGTCGTCGACCGCGATGATCTCGAAATCCCGGTAACTCTGCGTAGTCACCGATTCGAGGCACTCGCGGATGTAGCCCTCGACCCCGTACACCGGGATGATCACGCTGAATCGGGGGGTAGCTGCAGCCGGCATGCGTCGTGTCTCCTCAGTCGAACCGCTCAACCGCAGTATGCAGGAGGCCTTCCGCACCCCGGAAACCGCGGGCGCCCGCGTACGGGGTGAACGGGCCCCTCCCTGCGGGTGAGGGAGGGCCCAACGACGGGAGAACGCCCGAATTGCGGATCGTCTACCCTGGAGTGCTGCGGCGGTCGGGGACCGCCGCACAGTCATGCAGGCCGATGGACCGGTGAGGAATGTCCCGAGCGACCCTGGTGGTCCCCATACGTCACGCGCGCTCCCGCACTCCGGGGCGCGCGGAAACGGTCCTGCGTTCTTCGGTGTCCCTGGTCACCACTCCCCGGATCACGGTGTGGGACCAGGTCCTCGTCCGTCCAGGGCGGGCCGGGACCCGGCGGCTAAGCTGCGGACCGGGTACCGGGACAAGTACTGCAGTTCGACGGCGGGCGTGCGGCCCAGCACGTCGCCCGGCGGATCCGTCTCGGAGGGTGAAGACGCCCCCCAGCAGGCCGCCGGAACACCCCTGGCACGCCCCGTCACCCCCTCAGGCGCTCGAGCTCGTCGAGCGGGTCTGAACCAGAAAGGAACGCAGAACTCCATGGCACCCCGGCTCAGCGTCATCGTCCCGATCTACAACGTGGCGGAGTACCTACCCGCCTGCCTCAACTCGTTGGCCGTGCAGACCTTCCAGGACCTGGAAGTTCTCATGATCGATGACGGGTCCACCGACGACTCCAACGCCATCGCGGCGGAGTTCGCCGACAAGGACGCCCGGTTCCGGCTCATCCGCAAGGAGAACGCCGGCCTGGGTGCCGCCCGCAACACGGGACTCGACAGCCTGGCGCCGGAGAGCGAGTTCGTGACGTTCGTCGACAGCGACGACCTGATCCCGCCGGACGCCTTCCGGCTCATGATCAGCAGCCTGGACGAGACCGGCTCCTCCTTCGCCACGGGCAACGTGGAGCACATCAACTCCACCCGGGTGTGGCAGTCCCCGATGCACCGGTTCCTTTCCCGGGGCGCCGTGAAGAAGACGCACGTCCGGAAGAACCGGAACCTCCTCACGGACCGCCTCGCCTGCAACAAGCTCTTCCGGCGCGACTTCTGGGAGCAGCACGGCCTGCGCTTCCCCGAGGGCGTGCTGTACGAGGACACCCCGGTCATCGTCCCCGCCCAGTTCCTCGCCGAGTCCGTCGACATCATCAGCGACGCCACGTACTACTGGCGTCTGCGCGAGGGCGAGGCCAACCCCTCGATCACCCAGCGCCGCAACGAGCCCAAGGCGGCCCGCGACCGGGCCACCGGCTGCGAGCACGTCAGCCGCTTCCTCGCGGAGCAGAACGACCCCGACGCCGACGCGCTGAAGCTCGCGTACGACAAGACCGTCCTCACCGGCGACCTGCGCATCTTCCTCAACGTGATGCCCGACGGTGACGAGGAGTACCGCGCCGAGTTCATACGCGTCGCGAACAAGTTCCTCGACCAGATCGACCCCAAGCTGATCAACACGCTGCCCACGGCGCTCCGCGTCAAGTGGCTGCTGACCCGCAAGCACGCCGCGAACGAGCTGGTCGAGTTCATCGAGGCGGAGCGGCTCGGCGAGCCCGTCGGCCTCGACGGCGTCGTCCGCAAGTACGCCCGCTATTCGGCCCTGGAAGCCCGCGGCGACCTGGTGCCCAAGAAGCTCCTGCGCGTCGACAAGGACCTCCAGCTGCGCTCCCCGCTGGACGAGCTGACGTGGGAGGACGGCAAGCTGAAGCTGTCCGGCCACGCCTGGATCGACCGCGTCGACCAGACCGGCAAGCGCAGCGTCGTCAAGCTGCTCCAGCTGAAGAAGGACGGCACCCAGCGCCGCGTCCTCGTCCCGCTGGGCAACCGGTTCGCCCCCGAGGCCACCACCGCCTCCGGCCACAAGGGCCGCGGCCACAGCTTCGACTGGGCCGGCTGGGAGACCGTCATCGACCCCGCCCGCTTCCGCAAGGGCGGCAAGTGGCAGGAGGGCCTCTGGCACGTGGGCATGCGCGTCATGTCCGGTGGCCTCGTGCGCTCCCGCTCCGTGCACTCGTACGGCACGGACCGCCTGACGTACCCGCCCTACCAGTGGCTCGACGACGACTTCCGGATGGTCCCGGAGATCCGGCGCGCGGCGCTCAAGCTGCGCATCGAGAAGGTGCCGGTCGTCATCAACGGCTTCACGTCCGAAGGCGACGAGATCGTCATCGACGGCGTCTTCCGTGAGACCTTCGCCATGGGCACCGAGATCCTCTTCCGCGTCGCCAACCAGAACAGCGGCGAGGTGCTCACCTACCCGGCCGAGGTCGTGGGCGTCTCCGGCGGCCACACGCAGCTGCGGATCCGCGTCCCCCTGCGCGACATAGCCCTGCTCCCGGAGCACCAGGACAGCGCCGAGGCCGCCTCCGGCGGTGGCGCCGACGCCGCGAAGACGATGCGCCGCAACTGGAGCACCCAGATACGCGTCACGGAGCCCGGCGCCAAGCAGCGCTCCGTCAAGGTCGTCGTCCGCGACGGCCTCGCGGACCTCCAGGTCCGTCTGCCCGCCGAGTTCGGCGAGGAGGCCATGCAGAACGAGGTGGCCGTCCTCTCCGGAGCCAACGGCTACCTGAAGTTCTCCGGCCGCCCGCTGCGCGCCCGGATCACCGGCATCGCCTTCGCCGACGGGACGTTCCTCGTCCGCGGCGCCGCGCCCGTGGACCTGGCGGACCACCACCTCGTCATCAGCGCCAAGGGCCGCTTCGACGAGCGCACCGTCCCGCTGAACGTCCTGCCGGACGGCACCTTCGAGGCCTCCTTCCGTCCCGCCACGATGACCGGCACCAACAGCCGCCTGCCGCTCAAGGCCGGCCGCTGGGTGCTCCGTCTGGAGACCTCCGAAGAGGGCGAGCAGCCCCTGCCGCTCGTCGTCGACCGCCTTGCCGTGACCCAGTTCCCGCTGGAGGGCTCGCACAACGGCCGGGACTACCGGATGGAGGTCCACTGGCAGGACCACCCCCAGCTCAACTGCCTCCCGGACCTCACGGACCTGGAGCGGGGCGCCAACCGCCAGTACCAGCTGCGCCACGAGGTCTACGAGCGCGGCCGCGAGCTGCCGCTGCGCGACGAGGTCCTGTACATCAGCTACAACGGCAAGCAGTTCTCGGATAGCCCGCGCGCCGTCCACGAGGAGCTGCTGCGCCGCGGCTCGGACCTGAAGCACCGCTGGCTGGTCCGCGACGGCCAGGTCGAGCTGCCCGACACGCTCGAAGCGGTCCGCTTCCAGGGCACCGACTGGTACGACGCCCTGGCGCGCTCGCGCTACATCATCACCAACGCCCACCTCCCGCACTGGATCAAGCGGCGGCCGGGACAGGTGATCGTGCAGGCCTGGCACGGCACGATGCTGAAGAAGATCGGCCTGGACATCGAGGCGCCGAAGTTCGACCCGAACTACCACGAGCGCCTGGTCCAGGAGGCGGCGAACTGGAACATCCTCGTCTCCTCGAACCGGTTCAGCACGCCCATCCTGAAGCGGGCCATGGGCTACAACGGCCTGATCGCCGAGACGGGCTACCCGCGCAACGACTACCTGTACTCCGAGGACCGCGACGAGCGGGCCGCGGAGGTCAAGGCGCGCCTCGGGCTCCCCGAGGGCAAGAAGGTCGTGCTGTACGCGCCGACCTGGCGCGACGACCTCTCGCACGCCCGCGGCCAGTTCAAGTTCGACCTCCGGGTCGACCTGGAGGACGCCCGCCGCCGCCTCGGGGACGACCACGTCTTCCTCATCCGGCGCCACTCCAACATCGTGGACAGCATCCCCGGCGCCGGTAACGGCTTCGTCTACGACGTCTCCGAGTACCCGGACATCGCGGACCTCTACCTGGCCGCCGACATCATGATCACGGACTACTCCTCGGTCATGTTCGACTACGCGCACCTGCGTCGTCCGATGCTGTTCTTCACGTACGACCTGGAGCACTACCGCGACCGTCTGCGGGGCTTCTACTTCGACTTCGAGAACGACGCCCCGGGCCCGCTCGTGGAGACCTCGGACGACCTGCTCCAGGCCATCCGGGAGATCGACGAGGTGAAGGTCGCGTACCAGGAGAAGTACGACGAGTTCCACCACCAGTTCTGCGACCTCGACGACGGCCACGCCGCCGAGCGCCTCGCCGACCTGATGTTCAAGATCGCCGAGGACGGCGCGCCGCTCTAGGCGCCCCGGGCACACGACAAAGCCCCGGTCCGCAGGTTCTCCCTGCGGGCCGGGGCTCCGTCGTGCGGGCCGGGCCGGGCCGTGGTGCCGGGCCGTGGGTGGTGCCGGGCCTGGGGCCCGTGGTGCGCGGCTCGGGCCCGTGGTGCCTGGCTGGGGCCCGTGGAGCGGTAGCCGGGGGTCCGGCTACCGCTCGCCGGTCACTTCTTGTCGATGATCTTCAGCGAGAGCTGGCCGTTGCTGGAGAAGTACGGGCGCAGCTCGTGCCGGGCTCCGGCGACGGCGGTGGGGACGGCCGACAGCCGGTTGCGCCAGCCGCTCTTCGCCTTGGTGTCCACGGGGGCCGCGACCGGGGCGCCGGACTGCTTCACCACCGGGTACGGGTAGGTGAAGACGTCCATCGGCGTGAGCACGTCCGTGGCCAGCTTGCAGACGCGGATCCGGGCGGAGTCCTTGTCCGGCAGCAGGAAGAGGTCCCAGACGTCCTCGGCACCCGGCTGGTGGAGGCGGGCCGCGGCGGCGTTGTCCAGGGTGGCCGTGAAGCGTCCGTCGGCGCCGGCCTTCACCGGGAAGGTGAAGTTCTTGTCGGCCTCCTTGCGGTGGACGGCCTCGATCACGCTGCCGCTGCCGGGCGTGACGCCCCAGGCCGCGGCGTCGACGACGATCGAGGTGGCGCCGGCGTGCAGGGCCGAGACCTCGACGTGCTGGGCGCGCACGCGGCTCTGCACGCGCAGGGTGCCGTCCGTGTGGGCGTACGGCAGCAGCACGGACAGGGCGGGGCCCTCGGTGCGGGGCAGCTTCAGCGACAGGATGTGGAGGGTGTCGCAGCCGGCCGACTTCAGCGGCATCTGCGAACCGGCGGCGCGGATCGTCAGCTCCCAGTCGCCCTCGACGAGCTTGCCGAGCGCCGGGACCACGGCCTCGCCGCCGACGAAGGGCAGGACGACCTCGTCGGCCTTCTTGCGGATGTCCTTGCAGACCAGCTCGGCGTCGCTGTCGGCGGGCAGCCCGTCGATCCGGACCCGGACGTCGCCCTGCGGGGTGACCACGGCGGCGGCCGAGCGGGGGACCGCCCGACGGGCCCGCATGGTCTCCACGAGCTGCTCGAAGCGGGCGGCGGTCTCGGCCTCCTGGAAGCGGACCACGTTGGCCACGGCGGCGGCCGCCATCTTCCGGCGCAGGTCCTCGTCGGAGATCAGCTTCTCGATGTGCTCGGCGAGCGCTGCCTTGTCGCCGAGCGGTACGACGTAGCCGTCCTCGCCCTGCTTGATGATGTTGCGCGGGCCGTGCGGGGCGTCGTAGCAGATCGCCGGCAGACCGGCCGCCATCGCCTCGACGGTGACGTTGCCGAAGGCCTCCAGGTGGGAGGGGAGGACGAACAGGGACGCCTTGGCGAACTCCGGGGTGACCGGGGTGGCCGGGCCCATCAGGAAGATCTGGTTGTTGCTGTCCGTGTCGTTGATCTTCTTGCGCAGGTTGGCGCGCTCGGGGCCGGAGCCGTAGATCCGCAGGCTCCAGTCCGGGTGCCGCGGCGCCACGGTGGAGAAGGCCTCGATGAGGTCCGCGAAGCCCTTGTGCGTCTTGAGCAGACCCGCGGTGACGACGATCTTGTTGTCACCGGTGGACATCTGACCCTCGTGGGCCGGGATGCAGTTGGGCATCGGGGAGAGCAGGTGGCTCACGGCGGGGACGACCCCGGCGATGGTCTTGCACTCGTCCGGCGTCGGCGCGGTGATCGCGTCCATCTTCGGGTACGCGTCCCGGAAGAGCGCGTCCCGGATGTGCGGGCCGTACCGCGCGGGGCGCGAGTGCTCCATGGCGACCTTCAGGAAGTCGCGGTCGGAGTGGGCCAGCATGATGGTGATCTTGGGGTTGTTGCTGACCACGACGTCGGCGTCGGTCGTGGCCAGGTACTCCATCAGCCGCTTCTCGGCCAGCCGGCTGACCCAGGGCTTCTTGTCCGTGGGCTCGTTCGGGTAGATGTGCGGGAAGACCTCGATCATCGGGTCGTCGCCGTCGTACGTGTGCGAGTGCTTCCGCATGTCCGACAGGGCGAGGGTCTTCACCCGGGGGTCGAGCGGGAAGAACGCCTGGTCGAGGTTGCGGCGCATGGACACCAGCTCGACTTCGTGGTGGTCAGCGAGCGCCTTGGCCAGGTTGTGGATGGCGCTGACCACGCCGCCGATGTGACAGCGATCAACCAGAAGGAAAGATATTTTCATACCGGGCCTCAACGTGTCCTGGGGTAGGTGGGGGGATGCGCAAGGTGAGTGTGGGGGGACAGTCGTAGGGACCTAGGCTACGGGGCCACCCTTTGAGGTGGCACCGAACAGTCCGGATCCGGTCGCCCCGGTGAACCGTGAACGGACCTTTTGCGTCTCCCGACACATGTATCCGGAGAAAGCGGAGCGCCGGCCGGATCCCGAGGGCTGTCTGACGGCGGCCATCAGGATTCCCGTACGCATCGTGGTGCTGATCGTCGTCGTCCCCGTGCGCCTCGTATGGGACGCGCTCGCCCTGTGCGGCGGTTTCCTGGGACGGGTGCTGCTGCGCCCGCTCGGCCGGGCCTTCGACTGGTTCCACGAGCACGTCCTCGCCCCCGTCGGGCGTGGCATCGCCCGGATGGCCGAGGCCGTCGCCACGGCGGCGTGGTGGCTGTGCAAAGCCGTCCTCTACTGGCCCTGGCTCGGGCTGTGGCGCTACGTCGTCGTGCCGCTCGCCGTCCACCTGATCGCCGCTCCTGCGGCCTGGCTGTACCGGACCGTCCTGACGCCCCTCGGGCACGGGCTTGCCCGTGGGGCGGCCTGGCTGTACACCCGGCTGCTCGCACCGCTCGGGCGCGGCACCCGCCTGGCGCTGTGGGCGGCCCTGGTGTGGCCGTGGACGGCCCTCTGGCGGTACGTGGTCGTGCCGCTCGCCTCGGGCGCGTACCGCTACCTCCTCACCCCGCTCGGCCATGGCCTCGCCTGGATCGGCCGCGGCCTCGTATGGCTCGGCAAGGGCATCGCCGCAGGCCTGATGTGGGTCGGCAAGGGCATCGCCACCGGCCTGATGTGGCTCGGAAAGGTCCTCGTCGTCATCCCGGCCGTCTTCCTCTACCGCTGGGTCCTCGCCCCCGTCGGACGCGTCCTCGCGGTCATCGGCCGCGAGATCGGCGACGCCCTCGCGGTCGCCTGGCGCGTCGCCGGCTACCTCTCCCTCGCGGTCGGCCGCGCCCTGAAGTGGCTCGCCTGGAACCTGCTCGGCCGCCCCCTGCGCTGGTTCTACCGCGACGTGTGCACCCCGGTCGGGCACGTCGTCCGCGACGCCCTGTGGCGCCCGGCGAAGCAGGCCGCCGTGGAGACCGGCCGAGCCGTCCGCGCGGCCCTCGCCTCGGCACGGGAGACGGTGCGCCGGGCGCGCCGCGACGCGTGGCACGCACTCGTCGGCGGGGAGCGGCAGCCCGAGCCTGTGAACGCCATACGGGGCCAGGCGCGTAACCTGGGAGGTGCTGCACCACAACAGACCCTTCCCGGCATGGTGGCCGAGGCCGAGATCTCCCTGCACAAGCGGGGGTGAGCCGGCGCGGCCCCGAGGGAACCCCCGTACACCCGAGGGCGGCGCGCCCCCCGCGCCCGCCCCGCACCGAGGAGAAGAACCACTGGGCAAGCGACAGCCCGAAGGCCCGCCGCCCGCACCGGCGGTGCAGCGCATCCGACTGCGCTACACCAAGCGCGGCCGCCTCCGGTTCACCAGCCACCGTGACTTCCAGCGCGCTTTCGAGCGTGCGCTGCGCCGCGCCGAGGTGCCCATGGCGTACTCGGCCGGCTTCACCCCGCACCCCAAGGTGTCGTACGCCAACGCCGCCCCGACCGGTACGGGCTCCGAGGCCGAGTACCTGGAGATCGCGCTCACCCAGACGCGCGACCCGGAGACGCTGCGGGCGCTTCTCGACGAGTCCCTTCCCGCGGGCCTCGACATCACCGACGCCGTCGAGGCCCGGACCTCGGGCCTCGCCGAGCGGCTCACCGCCTCCGTGTGGGAGCTGCGACTCGAAGGCGTCTCCGTCGAGGACGCGCAGAAGGCCGCCGAGGCGTTTCTCGCGGCCGAGACGGTGGAAGTACAGCGCAAGACCAAGAACGGCATCCGCACCTTCGACGCCCGCTCCGCGGTCACCGAGCTGACGGTTTCCCGTCCCCAGGGCGATCCCCAGGGTGATAGGCCGCTGGACAGCGCCTGTGCGATACTGCGGCTGGTTGTTCGGCACGTGACACCTGCCGTACGACCCGACGACGTCCTGTCCGGTCTCCGAGCTGTGGCCGACCTGGCGCCGCCGGTCCCCGCTGCGGTGACCAGGCTGGCGCAGGGGCTCTTCGACGAGGAGTCCGGCACGGTGACCGACCCGCTCGCGCCCGACCGCGAGGCAGTCACGGCCGCTTCATCCACGGCCGCCGCGACCGCCTCAGCGACGGCGCCGGGTGCAGGTACCGCGTAGGGAGCGGTCGTTGTAGCGCCGCCCTGGTACTCGGGAGCCACCTGGGTCGGGCAGCGCACTGACCAGGAGACTTTCGCCAGGCCGTACGCACAGGGCGTACGGAACCGGCGAGCCAGACATCAGCTCCCGTGCGGCGCCCGCGCCCCGGACGGCGGCACCGCGCTATAGGCGTGATCGTGCCGCCGGACCGGAACCAGACGCGGCGCCCGGGAGCGTGACGGGAGAACCGCCCGCATGCTCGAGTCCAACGAAGACACCAACGCCCCCGGTGACAAGCTGCCGCCGCGCCGTCGGCGCCGCGCCGCTTCCCGCCCCGCCGGTCCGCCGGTGACGGGCGCCGCCGAGGCCACCCAGACCACAGCGGCCGCCGAGACCCCGGCCGTGGAGGCCGCCCCGGTCGAGGCCGAGGCCGCCCCCGCGCCGCGCACCCGCCGCCGCGCCACCCGCAAGGCCACCGCCCCGGCCGTCGAGACGGTCGAGGTCGGCGCCCCCCTCGCGGACGTCCCCGCCGAGACCGCGCCSGTCGCCGAGACCGCCGCCGCTCMRGCCGACGAGGCCGAGGCCGCTCCGGCGCGCCCGGCGCGTCGCCGTGCGACCCGTAAGGCCACCTCGCGCTCCGGCGCGCCCGGCGCGTCGCCGTGCGACCCGTAAGGCCACCTCGCCGGTGACCTCCCCGGCCGCTGCCGAGGAGCCCGCGGTCGAGRCCGCGCCCGTCGCCGAGRCCGYCGCCGCTCCGGTCGAGGAGGCCGCCGAGGCCCCCGCCCCGCGCACCCGCCGCCGCGCCACCCGCAGGGTCACCTCGCCCGAGGCCGCCCCCGAGGCGACCGTCGAGGCCGCCACCGGTGAGTCGCTGCCGCAGGCCGCCGTCGCGCAGATCGCCGCCGACGAGGCCGAGGTCGCCGCCGCCGAGACCGCCGCCACCCGTGGCCGCGGCCGCCGCCGCGCCACCTCGCCGCAGTTCACCTCCGAGCCCGTCACGAAGCCGGAGACGTCCCGCGCCCGCCGCGCCGAGCGTCCCGCCGTCGCCGTCTTCCAGGCCCCGGTCTTCTCCGAGCCGATGTTCCAGACCCCGGAGACGGCCGCCATGGCAGCCGCCGAGGTCGTGGAGCCGGAGCCGGAGGAGGACGAGCTCGACGAGACCGTCGAGACCGTCGAGGCCGCCGAGGTCGAGGAGACCCCCGAGCCCGTCGAGCGCGCCGAGTCCGGCTCCCGCCGTCGCCGTCGTCGCCGCGGCGAGCCCGTCGCCGTCGAGCCCGTCCCGGCCACCGTCGCCGACGAGCCCGAGATCGAGGCCTCCGCCGACGAGCTCGAAGAGGCCGAGGAGACCGAGGAGACGGACGAGTACGGCGACCGCCCGTCCCGCCGTCGCCGCCGTGGCGGCCGTCGCCGTCGCCGCGGTGAGCTCACCGAGGTCGACGAGACCGAGGAGTCCGACGAGCTCCAGGCCGAGGAAGAGGCCGAGGAGGGCGAGGACGAGCAGGACGAGTCCGAGGCCTACGCCGGCGGCTCCAGCAGCTCCCGCCGTCGCCGTCGCCGCCGCCGTCGCAGCGGGGACGCCGCCGCCGATGTCGAGGGCACCGACGAGGAAGGCGTCCGTACGGTCGTCAAGGTCCGCGAGCCCCGCCCGGCCCGCGAGAAGGCCGAGCCCGGCACCGGCGCCGACGAGGTCCAGTCCATCAAGGGCTCGACCCGCCTGGAGGCCAAGAAGCAGCGGCGCCGCGAGGGCCGCGAGCAGGGCCGCCGCCGCGTCCCGATCATCACCGAGGCCGAGTTCCTGGCCCGCCGCGAGGCCGTCGAGCGCGTCATGGTCGTCCGCCAGAGCGGCGAGCGCACCCAGATCGGCGTCCTGGAAGACAACGTGCTCGTGGAGCACTACGTCAACAAGGAGCAGGCCACCTCGTACGTCGGCAACGTCTACCTGGGCAAGGTCCAGAACGTCCTGCCGTCGATGGAGGCCGCCTTCGTCGACATCGGCAAGGGCCGCAACGCCGTCCTGTACGCCGGTGAGGTCAACTTCGAGGCGCTCGGCATGGCCAACGGGCCGCGCCGCATCGAGACCGCCCTCAAGTCCGGCCAGTCGGTCCTCGTGCAGGTCACGAAGGACCCGATCGGCCACAAGGGCGCCCGCCTGACCAGCCAGGTCTCCCTGCCCGGCCGCTACCTCGTGTACGTGCCCGAGGGCTCGATGACCGGCATCAGCCGCAAGCTCCCGGACACCGAGCGCGCCCGCCTGAAGACCATCCTCAAGAAGATCGTCCCCGAGGACGCGGGCGTCATCGTGCGCACCGCCGCCGAGGGCGCGAGCGAGGACGAGCTGCGCCGTGACGTCGAGCGTCTGCAGGCGCAGTGGGAGGACATCCAGAAGAAGGCGAAGCAGATCTCGACGAGCGCGCCGAGCCTGCTCTACGGCGAGCCGGACATGACCGTCCGGGTCGTCCGCGACATCTTCAACGAGGACTTCTCCAAGGTCATCGTCAGCGGCGACGAGGCGTGGGAGACCATCCACGGCTACGTCTCGCACGTCGCCCCGGACCTGGCCGACCGCCTGTCCAAGTGGACGAGCGAGGTCGACGTCTTCGCGACGTACCGGATCGACGAGCAGCTCATGAAGGCGCTGGACCGCAAGGTCTGGCTGCCGTCCGGCGGCTCGCTGGTGATCGACAAGACCGAGGCGATGATCGTCGTCGACGTCAACACCGGCAAGTTCACCGGCCAGGGCGGCAACCTCGAAGAGACCGTGACGAGGAACAACCTCGAAGCGGCCGAGGAGATCGTGCGCCAGCTGCGCCTGCGCGACCTCGGCGGCATCGTCGTCATCGACTTCATCGACATGGTCCTGGAGTCCAACCGCGACCTGGTGCTCCGCCGCCTCCTGGAGTGCCTGGGCCGCGACCGGACCAAGCACCAGGTGGCCGAGGTCACCTCGCTCGGCCTGGTCCAGATGACCCGCAAGCGGGTCGGCCAGGGCCTCCTGGAGTCCTTCTCCGAGACCTGCGTCCACTGCAACGGCCGCGGTGTCATCGTCCACATGGAGCAGCCGGCGGCCGCCGGCGGCGGTGGCAAGCGGGCGAAGAAGCGCCGTGGCGGCGCCGAGCACGTCCACGAGCACGAGCACGAGCACGAGACCGTCGAGACCGAGGCGGAGACCGAGGCCGAGGTCGCGGCGGAGCTGGCCGCACCGGTGGCCCTGCCCGAGCCGATCGCCGCGGACGAGGAGCTGTACGGCAGCATCGCCGAGGCCGAGGCCGCCGCCACGCGCGGTCGTGGCCGCCGTCGCGCCACCCGCAGGGTGACCGCGCCTTCCGCCCCGGCCCGGGTCGTCGAGACCGAGACCTACGTGGTCGAGCCGGAGCCGGTCGTGGCGCCGGCCCCCGTCGTCGAGGCCGAGCCGGTCGTCGAGCCGGTGGCCGAGCCCGTCGCCGAGCCGGTGGCCGAGGAGACCGCCGCCCCGGCGCGCGGCCGCCGTCGCGCCACGCGCCGCGTGACGTCCCCGGTCGTGTCGACCACGGAGGCCGCAGAGCCGGCCGCCGCGCCCGTCGCAGAGCCGGTCGCAGAGCCGGTCGCCGAGGTGGTCACTGCCCCGGAGCCGGAGCCCGTCGTGGAGACCGCGCCCGAGCCCGTCGTCGAGGAGGCCCCCGTGGCCGCCCCGCCGCGCGCCCGTCGCCGGGTGGTCCGCAAGGCCACCGCTCCCGCCGGTTCGCCCGCGGGCGCCGAGGAGGCGGCCGTTCTCGTGGTCGCCACCGCCCCGGCCGGGTCCGCGGAGGCGGAGCCCGAGGCCGAGGCCGCGCCGGCCAAGAAGACGGCCGCGCGCAAGACGGCGAAGAAGGCCACGACCACGGCCAAGAAGGCCGCCACCAAGAAGACGGCGGCGACCAAGAAGACGGCCGCGAAGAAGACCACCGCCAAGAAGGCCCCGGCCAAGAAGGCGGCGGAGAAGACCACGGCTCCGGCCCAGGACTGATCCATCGGGTGCGGGCCGTCCCCTTCGGGACGGCCCGCACCCGGTCGGGCGAATTTGACCCCCTGCGGCAGCCGCCCGTAACCTAGACCGTCGGCGTGTCTGACTGGATACGTCGCGCCTCTGAGCACCTCCCTCCCGCTTGCCGGGAGAGGCCGCTCGTCCGATTCCGGAACGCCGCGGGCCCTCGGGTCCGTGTGAGTGGCTGGCTTCAGAGGTTTCATCCCGAGTGAGAGAGAGATCCGCGTGTACGCCATCGTGCGCAGCGGTGGTCGCCAGCACAAGGTTGCTGTCGGCGACATCGTTGAGGTTGACAAGATTCCCACTGCCAAGGTTGGCGACACGGTCGAGCTCTCGACCCTGCTCGTTGTCGACGGCGACGCCGTGACCAGCGACCCGTGGGTCCTGGCCGGGATCAAGGTTCAGGCCGAGATCGTGGACCACCACAAGGGCGCCAAGATCGACATCCTGCGCTACAAGAACAAGACCGGCTACCGCCGTCGCCAGGGTCACCGCCAGCAGTACACGGCGATCAAGGTCACCGGTATCCCCGCGGCTGCGAAGTAAGAGGGACTGAGACATGGCACACAAGAAGGGCGCATCGTCCACCCGGAACGGGCGCGATTCCAACGCTCAGCGGCTCGGCGTGAAGCGCTTCGGCGGTCAGGTCGTCTCCGCTGGTGAGATCCTCGTCCGCCAGCGCGGCACCCACTTCCACCCGGGCTCCGGCGTCGGCCGTGGCGGCGACGACACGCTGTTCGCCCTGCTGCCCGGCTCGGTGCAGTTCGGCACCCACCGTGGCCGCAAGGTCGTGAACATCGTTCCGGTCGCCTGATCGGATCTTTGCGGAGGCGGACCTCACTTCCCGTACGGGAAGCGGGTCCGCCTTTCGCGTGTTACTAGATAGACATTCCGTACGGAACAACTGGAGGCACAACCATGACCACCTTCGTGGACCGCGTCGAGCTGCATGTCGCCGCGGGTAACGGAGGCCACGGCTGCGCCTCCGTTCACCGGGAGAAGTTCAAGCCGCTCGGCGGACCCGACGGCGGCAACGGCGGCCGCGGCGGAGACGTGACCCTGGTCGTCGACCAGTCGGTCACCACCCTGCTCGAGTACCACCACTCGCCGCACCGCAAGGCCACCAACGGTCAGCCCGGCGCCGGTGACAATCGCTCCGGCAAGGAGGGCCAGGACCTCGTCCTGACCGTGCCCGACGGCACCGTCGTCCTCGACAAGCAGGGCAACGTGCTCGCGGACCTCGTCGGCGAGGGCACCACCTTCGTCGCCGGCCAGGGCGGCCGCGGCGGCCTCGGCAACGCGGCGCTGGCCTCCGCCCGCCGCAAGGCCCCCGGCTTCGCACTCCTCGGCGAGCCCGGCGAGTCGCGGGACATCGTCCTGGAGCTCAAGACCGTCGCCGACGTGGCCCTCGTCGGCTACCCGAGCGCCGGCAAGTCCTCGCTCATCTCCGTCCTGTCGGCCGCCAAGCCGAAGATCGCGGACTACCCCTTCACGACGCTCGTCCCGAACCTGGGCGTGGTCACGGCCGGCTCGACCGTCTACACGATCGCCGACGTGCCGGGCCTGATCCCGGGCGCGAGCCAGGGCCGCGGCCTGGGCCTGGAGTTCCTGCGGCACGTCGAGCGCTGCTCGGTCCTCGTGCACGTCCTGGACACGGCGACGCTGGAGTCCGACCGCGACCCGATCTCCGACCTCGACATCATCGAGGAGGAGCTCCGGCAGTACGGCGGCCTTGAGGACCGGCCCCGCATCGTCGTCCTCAACAAGATCGACATCCCGGACGGCCAGGACCTCGCGGACATGATCCGCCCGGACCTGGAGGCCCGCGGCTACCAGGTGTACGAGGCCTCCGCCGTGGCCCGTACGGGTCTGAAGGAGCTCTCCTTCGCCCTCGCCGGCATCGTCTCGGAAGCGCGCGCGGCCAAGCCGAAGGAGGAGGCGACCCGGATCGTCATCACTCCGAAGGCCGTCGACGACGCGGGCTTCACCGTCATCTACGACGAGGCCGAGGACGTGTACCGGGTGCGCGGCGACAAGCCCGAGCGCTGGGTCCGCCAGACCGACTTCAACAACGACGAGGCCGTGGGCTACCTCGCCGACCGCCTCAACCGCCTCGGCGTCGAGGACCGGCTGATGAAGGCGGGCGCCCGTGCGGGCGACGGCGTCGCGATCGGTGCCGAGGACAACGCGGTCGTCTTCGACTGGGAGCCCTCGATGATGGCGGGCGCCGAGATGCTCGGCCGCCGTGGCGAGGACCACCGTCTGGAGGCCCCGCGTCCGGCGGCGCAGCGCCGCCGCGACCGCGACGCGGCGCGGGACGACGCCCAGCGCGAGTTCGACGAGTTCGACCCCTTCTAAATCGGGTCCGACAGATTCTGGATCGGGTCCGACCCGTTCTGGAAGGGTTTGTCGAGGAGAGGGCCGCCGATGTGTGCGGCGGCCCTCTCCTTTCACCTTCCGGTCTTACGGTCCGTGTGCGCACCGCTACGATGCGCGGATGATTCAGCCCCCCGAGTCACCGGACACGGCACGGGTCAGTGTCGTCGTCATCGCGTACAACGACGCCGAGCACCTCGGCGACGCGATCCGTTCCGCCCTCGCGCAGGGCGAGGGCGTCGGTGAGGTCCTCGTCGTCGACGACGCCTCCGAGGACGCGACGCCCGACGTGCTCGCCGGCTTCGCGGACGAGCCGCGCGTACGGCCGCTGCGCCGCGAGGTCAACAGCGGCGGCTGCGGCACCCCCCGCAACGACGGCATCGCCGCAGCCGTCCACCCGTACGTGCTGTTCCTCGACAGCGACGACGTGCTGATCCCCGGCGCCGTCGACGGGCTCCTCGCCGTCGCGACGGCGGAGCGCGCGGACGTCGTCACCGGCATCTGCGTGCGGCGCGAGCTCCCCGGGGGCCGCGAGACCGTCTGGGCGGCCCCGCTGTACGACGTCTCCCGGGGCGCCACCCTCCCCGGCACCGTCCTCGACGGCATCGAGGACCACCCCGAGCTGGTGCTCGACACCCTCTCCGTCAACAAGCTCTACCGGCGCGCCTTCCTGAACGGACATGCGATCCGCTTCCCCGAAGGGGCCTTCCACTACGAGGACTTCGTCTTCGGCGCCCGCGTCCAGGCCGCCGCCCCGCGGCTCGCCGTCACCGACGTGCCGCTGTACGTCTGGCACGTGCGGCGCCAGGCCGCGAACCTGTCGATCTCGCTGCGCCAGGCCTCCCTGGCGAACTGGGAGCACCGGGTCGCCGCGCACCGCGCCGTCGTCGAGGTCTTCCTCAAGGCCGGGCACCCCGCGCTCGCCACCGCCGCACAGACGAAGTTCCTCGACTACGACCTCCCCATGTACCTCCGCGAGCTGCCCCGGCGGACCGCCGCCTACCGCGCCGACTGGTGGACGGTCACCCGCGACCACCTTGCCGGCTTCGACGCCGCGGCGGTCGCCGCCGCCCCCGCGCCGAACCGCTGGCTGTACGCCGGCCTCATGGCCCTCACCGCCGTACCCGAGGGGCGCGAGCTCACCCGCTTCGCCGAGCTCGCCGCCGGCCGCCCGCGGCTCGCCCCTCCGTACCCCCGCGCCGAGGACGGCGCCCCGGTGCTGGCCGCCGCCCCCGCCGACGTACCGCTGGACGGTCTCGCCGAGCTGACCCCGGCGGAGCTGCCGGTCGCCGTGGACGGCGCCGCCTCCGTCGGTGGGGCCACCCGGCTGACGCTGACCGTGCACGAGCTGTACGGGCGGGTCGGCGCCCGGCACCCCGTGTCCGTCCGGGTCGGCTTCACCGAGCGCACGTCGGCCACCAAGCTCTCCGCCGAGGCCCCGCTGCTCCCCGCCGACGAGGGCTGGACGGCCACCGTGCGGGTCCCCACCACGAAGCTCCTGCGCTCCGGCCGGCTCGCCTCCTGGTCGCTCCTCGCCGAGCTGCGGTACGCGGACGGCTCGACCGGATGCGCCGAGATCAGGGCCCCCGACGGCTTCGCGGGCCGGCGCGGCGTGGTCCTCGGCCGGCTCGGCCGCGTCCTCCTCGTCCAGGTCGTCGCCACGGCGCGCCGCGGCCTGGTCCTCCGGCTCACGGGGGGCGCGGCCGGTGCCCGCCAGGTCGTGTCCGGCCGGATCAGGAGGCTCCTGGCGAGGCGGTGAACACCATCCGATGCGCGGGGGACGAGTTTCGGAACAATTTTCCGCCCGGTCGTGACTTGGCGGTCGCCGGGGGCGTTCATCAATCAACTGTGAGCGCGCCCGTACCACCGCATGCCCGTGTGAGAGGACTTGGATGCCGACTAGCGACGTCCCCGATGTGAGCGTCGTCGTCATCGTCTACAACGATGAGGAACGGCTCCCGCGAGCGGTTCGGTCCGTACTCGACCAGACCCTGAACAATCTCGAAGTGATCATCGCCGACGACTGTTCGACCGATGGCACCGAGCGTGTCGCGCGGGCCCTGGAGGCCTCCGACCCGCGCGTGCGCTACGCGCGCCTGGAGCAGAACAGCGGCGGCTGCAGCGCCCCCCGCAACCGCGGCATCGCCGTCGCGCGCGCCCCGTACGTCATGTTCCTCGACAGCGACGACGAACTGCCCCGGCACGCCTGCAAGAGCATGCTGCTGGTCGCCGAGGAGACCGGCGTCGACTTCGTGACCGGTGAGGTGACCCGGCTCTACGAGGCGACCGACTCCACGGGCCTGTGGTACCCGCACCTCTTCACCGAGCAGCGGGTCGTCGAGGGCATCGCCGAGCGGCCCGAGTACTTCTTCGACCACCTGTCGACGAACAAGCTCTACCGCACCGCCTTCATCCGGGAGAACGGCCTCGCCTTCCCCGAGGGCATCCACTACGAGGACCAGCTGTTCTCCGCGCAGGCGTACACGCTCGCGGAGACCTTCGCCGTCGTCCCGTGGCCGGTCTACACCTGGCGCCTCGCGCCCGAGAGCGTCTCCATCTCGTCGAGCCGCCACAAGATCCAGAACGTCCGCGACCGCATCGGCGTGGCGCGGCTGATCGACGCCTGGCTGGAGGAGCGCGGCGACGACGGGCTCCGCGCGGAGAAGGACCACAAGTTCCTCCGGCACGACTTCCGCCTGTACCTGGGCGACCTGCCGTTCCGCGACGCCGAATGGATCGCGGAGTTCGCCGCCGAGGTCACCCCGTACCTCGACGAGATCGCCGACGAGACCTACGAGCGGCTCTCCCGCGAGGAGCGCGTCTGCGTCCACCTGCTGCGCACCGGCAGGCTGGAGGAGGCCGCCGTGGCCGCCCGCCAGTTCGGCCGGCCGCAGCTCGCGCCCCGCGCCGTCACCGAGGTGGCCGGCGTCCCCTACTGGGGCGCCGTCGCGCCGGCCGACGACGCGAGCCGCCGCGAGCTCGACCTCAGCGAGTGGCACCTGCGCGAACAGGGCCTCGGCAGCGGGCGCCTGCGGCACGAGCTGACCTCCGTGTCGATGCTCGGCCCGGTCATGCGCCTGGAGATCCGTACGTACGACCCGGTCGGCCTGATCACCGAGGACACCGAGGCCTCGGCGAAGCTGGCCGCCCACAAGACGCCGCTGACGGTGCCCCTCACGCTCGTCCCGGACGGCGAGGGGCAGTACGTCTCCAGGGCCGAGCTGGACCTGCGGAAGGTCCCGGTCGGCAAGGTCGGCGTGGCGACCCGCCGCCACCCGGTGATCGCCCTGGAGCAGGACGGCGCCCGGCGTACGGACATCCTGCTGGCCCGGCACGACCAGCCCGACTTCCGCGCCACCCTCCGCTACCACACGTTCGGCATCCACCACCTGCGCGTCCAGGCCGAGCAGAAGGGCGCGGGGCGCCTGGAGGTGACCTGGCAGCGCTCCGGCGTCCTGAAGTCCCTCGAACCGCTCGGCCCCTACGCCCGCAAGACCAAGGCGAAGGTCGGCAAGGTCAAGAAGATCATCGTCGGCAACGAGGGCAAGGCGACGGCCTACGACGCCGTCGCCAAGCTCCCGCGCAAGCGCGGCCTGGCCGTCTTCGAGGCGATCGAGGGCCGCGGCTACGCGGACAACCCCCGCTACGTCTACGAGGAGCTCAAGCGCCGCAACCTCCCGATCGACGTGATCTGGGCGTACTCCGGCAGCCGGGACTCCTTCCCCGACGACGTCACGCTCGTGAAGCGCGGCAGCTTCGCCTACGGCCGCGCGCTGGCCCGGGCCACGTACTGGGTCGACTCGCACAACCTCCCCTACCTCTACCGGAAGCCCAAGGGCACCCGGTACCTCCAGACCTGGCACGGCCAGACCTTCAAGGCGATGGGCTTCGACGTCCCGTCGCTGCGCGGTGCCTCGGAGATCGAGAAGGGCCGGTTCCGCGCCGCCGTGGGCCGCTGGGACGCGCTCGTCTGCCCGAGCGCCGAGTTCGAGCGGACCTTCGTCCCGGCCTTCGAGGTCACGGCCGACCTGATCCGCTCCGGCTACCCGCGCAACGACGTGCTCGTGCGCTGGGCGGAGCCGGAGCAGCGGGTCAGGGCGGCCGCCGTCCGCGAATCCCTGGGCATCCCGGCCGACCGCAAGGTGCTGCTCTACGCCCCCACCTTCCGCGACGCGGCGCGCCGCACCGGACAGTCGATCCGGGTGGACTTCGAGGAGCTGGCCCCGCAGCTCTCCGACGAGTGGATCGTCGTCGTGCGCGCCCACCCGTACGACCGGTTCAAGGTCGACCCGGAGCTCGGCCACTTCCTCCGCGACGGCTCCGCGTTCGCCGACGTCAACGACCTGATGCTGGCCTCGGACGCGGTGCTCACGGACTACTCGTCGCTGATGTTCGACTACGCCAACACGGGCCGCCCGATACTGCTGTACACGGACGACTACGAGGACTACAAGGGCGGCGACCGGGGCACGTACTACGACCTCGAGGACATCGCCCCCGGGCCGATGCTGACGACCACCGAGGAACTCGCCGCCGCCGTGCGGGACCTGGAGGGCGTGCAAAAGGGGCACGCGGAGCGCTACGCGCGCTTCCAGGAGATGTTCTGCTCGTACGAGACCGGCCACGCGAGCAAGCTGGTGGTCGACGCTTTTTTCGAAGGCGGCACCCATGACTGAGGCCTCCCCTGCCCGCAACGTGTTCTTCGTCGGTGTCGACGTCGACTCGATGGGCGGATCCCAGCGGGTGCTGCACACCCTCGCCCAGGGCATGGGCGAGCGGGGCCACCGCGTCGAGCTGATCGGCATCCGGCCGAGCGCCGAGCCCTTCCCGTACAACGCCACGCGCGCGTACCGCCACGCCACGCTCTATCCGCCGGCCGCGGCCCCCAAGCCGCCGGTGCGGACGGTCGGCGACCGGCTCAGCCTGGCGCGGCGCTCCGACGCCCGGCGGGCGCGGGCCGCCCGCGACCACGCGCGGGCGGAGATGCAGCGGAAACTGTCGGCGGTCGACGACGGCTACATCGTCTTCGGTTCGCCGTGGGCCGTGGACTGGGTCATGCCGCTGGAATGGCGTCACCTCAAGGGCATCGGGCAGTACCACGAGTCCTTCGCGCAGGCCCGGCGCAGTGCCAACCTGGGGCTGATCCGGCGTCACTACCCGGCTCTGGAGCAGACCCTCGTCCTCTCCGAGGGGGACGCGGTCGAGTTCGTCAACCAGCGCCTGCCGAACGTACGGGTGATGCCGAACCCGCTGCCGTTCTACCCGGACGAGCGGGCCCCGCTCGACACTCTCAGGATCGGCGCGGTCGGCCGGCTCGACCCGATCAAGCGGTACGACCGGATGATCGAGGCCTTCGCGCGCGCCCGCGCGGGCGAGGGCTCGGGGCGCGGGGGCGCGGGTCGCGAGGGGTGGGAGTTGCACCTCTTCGGCGACGGGCCGCTGGAGAACGAGCTGCGCATGAAGGCCGAGGACCTCGGCGTCGCCGACCAGGTCGTCCTGCGCGGCACGGTCAAGGACATGGCCGCCGCCTACCGCGAGCTGTCCGTCGTCGCGATCAGCAGCGAGCGCGAGGGCCGTCCGATGGCGCTGGCGGAGGCCGCCGCGTGCGGGGTGCCGTGCGTGAGCTTCGACGTCTCGGGCGGTGTCCGGGAGCTCGTCGACGACGGCGTCACGGGCACCCTGGTGCCGCCGGCCGACGTGGCCGGGCTCGCCGCCGCTTTCGGCGAGCTCATGGACGACGCGGAGCTGCGGAGGCGGTACGGCGCGGCGGGGCGGGAGCACGTCGCGCGCCTGTCGCTGCCGGAGGTCCTCGACCGGTGGGACGCCGTGTTCGCCGAGATCGAGCGGTAGGGGAGCGCCGGAAGCGCCGGAGAGCGGCCCCGGCGGACCCCTTGTGCGGGGCCGCCGGGCGGTGTCGGGCCTGTGGCTAAACTGTCGGAATGACCTGGCTCATCACCGGCGGCGCCGGATACATCGGTTCCCATGTCGTCAAAGCAATGACCGAGGCCGGCGAGCGTGTCGTCGTGGTCGACGACCTCAGCACGGGCAACCCGGCGCGCGTCCCCGAGGGCGTCGCGCTCGAGAAGGGCTCGGTCCTGGACCGCGAGTTCCTCGACCGGGTGCTGCGTGAGCACGCGGTCAAGGGCATCGTGCACCTGGCGGCCAAGAAGCAGGTCGGCGAGTCGGTCGAGCAGCCGCTGTTCTACTACCGCGAGAACGTGACGGGTCTGCAGACCATCCTGGAGGCCGCAGCCGGCGCCGGGGTGAAGAGCTTCCTCTTCTCGTCCTCCGCCTCCGTCTACGGCATGCCCGACGTGGACCTCGTCACCGAGGACACCGAGTGCCTGCCGCTCAGCCCGTACGGCGAGACCAAGCTCGTCGGCGAGTGGATGGCGCGCGCGGTCGGCCAGGCCCACGGCATCTCCACCGCCTGCCTGCGGTACTTCAACGTGGCGGGCGCAGCGGCCCCCGAGCTCGCCGACACCGGTGTGTTCAACCTGGTGCCGATGGTCTTCGAGCGGCTCGACTCCGGCGAGTCCCCGCGCATCTTCGGTGACGACTACCCGACCCCGGACGGCACCTGCATCCGCGACTACATCCACGTCGCCGACATCGCCGACGCCCACCTCTCGGCGGCCCGCGCGCTCGCCGCGGCGGGCGAGGCCGGCGAGACGGCCACGCTGACCCTGAACATCGGGCGCGGCGAGGGCGTGTCGGTGCGCGAGATGGTCGACCTGATCAACGAGATCACGGGCCACAGCGTCGAACCCGTGGTCACCCCGCGCCGTCCGGGCGACCCGGCCCGCGTGGTCGCCTCCGCCGAGCGCATCGAGTCGGAGCTCGGCTGGAAGGCCCGTCACGACGTCCGCACCATGATCGGCTCCGCCTGGGAGGGCTGGGTAGCGAACCGGGCGTCCCGCACGGCCGGCTGAGGCCCGAGACGGTGTGAGGGAGTGGGGTGTCCCGGCTTCGGCCCGGGGCGCCCCACTCCGTCGTGTGGGGAGGACGCGCCTCAGGGGCGGTGGATGCGGTCCACGCCGTAGTACGTGGCCGTGCACTGCGCCGCCCAGTCCCGCGCGTAGGTGCGGGCGAACAGCGGCTCGGTCAGCCCGCCGATGAGGAGCGGCCGGTAGGCGACGTCCCGGGCGCCCGCCGCGGCCTCCGCCCGGATCCGCGCGTTCTGCCGGTCCCAGGCGGTCGCGCGGACCACCGTGCTGGTGGTCAGCTCGTACACCGGCCGCACCAGCGCGGCCGTGCTCCCGACGGCGATCGCCCCCACCGCGACCAGCGCCGCGGCGCGGGCGGCGGGCCGGCCGGCCCGCCGGAGCAGGAGCCCCAGGCGGTACCCGCCCCACGTGCCGTACGCGCAGAGGGTGAGCAGCAGTGGGAGCAGGAAGCTGGTCCAGGTGCGCCCGTACGTCCAGCCCACGTCTCCGTAGCCGGTGCGCAGTCCGTAGGTGACGGCCAGGCTGGCGAGGGCGATCAGCGGGAGCGGCAGGAGCACCGCGATCCGGAACAGGCGGCGCGGGGGGAGGCCGGCGGGTTCCCGGGTGTGGGTGTGGCTGTGGGGGTGGGCGTTGGCGTGGGGGAGGGTCAGGGCCAGGCCGAGGCCCAGGAGCGCGCCGATGGCGGCCGCGCCCGCGTACGCCCCCTGGCCCGCGATCGTCTCCCACACGCGCCACCAGTCACGGAACGTTTCTCCCACCAGCTCGGTCGACAGCGGCTCCCGCGGATGCTGGGCGCGCCGCCACCGGGCGCCGGGTGACGTGGTGAGCAGGACGAGGCCCGTGGCGAGTCCGAGGCACAGGGAAGCGCACCAGGTCGGCACGTACCGGTCCTTCGTCCAGCCGAGTCGGGGCAGGCAGAGGAGGGCGGCGGTGCCCGCGAGGATCCCGGCCACCATGGCGAAGGGCTCGCTGAGCATGCCGAGGGCCACCCCCGTCGGAAACGCCGCGACCACCGCCGCCGTCCGGGCCCACCGGTGGCCGGCGCGCGCGGCCCGCACGGCGCAGAGCACCGCCCAGAGGCCGATCACGCTCGGCAGGGTGTGGGAGACGGTCGCCGGAGCCCAGAGCAGGACCTGGTACGAGCGGGTGCCGGCGAAGAACAGCAGCGCCGACACGAGCGCCGCGGCGGCGGCGAGCAGCACGGGCGGAGGCGCGGGCAGGCGCAGGGCGCGCAGGGCCGCGCGGGCGAGGAGGAAGAGCGCGGCGCCGAGCGTGACGACGAGGAAGGCGGGCAGCAGCTTCGGGCCCCGCATGTCGTCGGAGTAGATCACCCCGGTGAGGAAGGCGTTCGTGACGCGCCCGTTCTGGGTGCGGTAGAAGTCCGCGGTGATGCCCAGGACGCCCATGTCGCGGGCCTTCCAGAGGGCGCACCAGTCGTCCGATGTGGGGCGTACGTAGAGCCCGAGGAAGGCTCCGACCGAGAGGAGCGCTCCGGCGCCGGCGGAGACGACCAGCGCGATCCAGGACAGGGCCCGCCGGAGTCCGGTGGTGTCCCGATCCGTGCGGCCGTCCCCGTCTCCGTCCGTGTCTGCGGCGCCGGTCTCCGGTCCGCCGCCCGGCCGCCGCGTATCGCCGTGCTCCGGGGTGGTCGTCCTACTCACCGGTCATCGCTCCAGGTGGTCAAGGTCCGTGGCACGGCATCCCTACGGGTGATAAAAGGGCATGAATGCCCTGTATATGAATATCTGCCCCGCATGCTTTGCTGCATGGACGACATGCCGACCGGGAGAGGTCACCCGGGCGACGCCCGGCGGTCACCGCCGCTCAGTACCGTGGCCGCGCTGCTCGAAGGAGACTCCGGTGGCGGTCCCTCAGGACGTACTCTCGCTCATCCCACTGGAGTGACCGTTCCATGACCAGGCTTTCCGTCGTCGTCCCTTGCTACAACGAAGAGGACGTCATCGAACGGTTCGACGCGCGCATGCGCCAGGTGCTCGACGGTCTCCCGGTCGGCTACGAGATCTGTTACGTGGACGACGGCAGCTCCGACGGAACGCTCGGCAAGCTCCGCGCCATCGCCGCCCGGCACCCGCACCGCACCCAGTACGCCTCCTTCAGCCGCAACTTCGGCAAGGAGGCCGCCATGCTCGCCGGTCTGCGCAAGTCCACCGGGGACGCCGTGGTGATCATGGACGCCGATCTCCAGCACCCGCCGGAGCTCCTCGCGCGCATGCTGGACCTCTTCCACCAAGGCCACGACCAGGTCATGGCGCGGCGGACCCGCGAAGGGGACAAGAAGCTCCGCTCCGCGCTCAGCCGCGTGTACTACCGGGCCGTCAACCGCTGGGTCGACGTGGAACTCACCGACGGCGTCGGGGACTTCCGCCTGCTGTCCCGCCCCGCCGTCGACGCCCTGCTCTCGCTGCCCGAGTACAACCGCTTCTCCAAGGGGCTGTTCTCCTGGATCGGCTTCGACACCGTCACCTTCGACTACCAGAACGCGGCCCGCGAGGGCGGTGAGACGAAGTGGAAGTTCAGCTCCCTGCTCAACTACGGCATGGACGGGCTGATCTCCTTCAACAACCGACCGCTGCGCATCGCGCTCTGGCTGGGCATGATGCTCAGCGGCCTCGCCGTCCTGTACGCGGTCTGGGTGGCCGTCGCGGCGATCACCCAGGGCGTCACCGCCCCCGGATACGTCACCCTGGTCGCGATCATCGTGGGGCTCGGGGGAGTGCAGATGGTGATGCTGGGACTGATCGGCGAGTACATCGGCCGGATCTACTACGAGACGAAACGGCGGCCGCACTTCCTCGTGAAGGAGACCCACCGCTCCTTCGGGCGCGGGGCGGCCGAGCGGGCCGCCGCCGAGCGCATCCGCGTCACGGCCACCGACCGGGAGCGCTGATGACGACGGGCGGGGGGAGCGCGCGGCGCGCGCGGCTGGCCGAGATCTTTCGGTTCGCGCTGGTCGGCGGCGTCAACACCGGCACGTTCTTCGGGTGTTACCTGCTGCTCCACCCCTGGATGCCGTACTTCGCCGCGTACTCCCTCGCCTTCCTCATCAGCATGATCGGCTCCTTCTTCCTCAACACCTACTTCACCTACCGCACCCGTCCGACCTGGAAGAAGTTCGCCCTCTTCCCCCTCACCAACGTCACCAACTACCTCGTGCAGAGCGTCGGCCTGTACGCGCTCGTCACCTGGGCCGGCATGGACGACAGGGTCGCGCCCCTCGTCGCGGCCGTCGTCGCGATCCCCTTCACCTATCTGATCTCCCAGCGGATCCTGGTGCCCCGGAAGCCCAAGGACGGTCCTGACGGTCCCGAGGGGCCCGGTCCAGAGAACGGAATGGACGAGCGTCAGCCCTCCCGGCTCGCGTAGATTGCCTGGCAGCCGCGGCGTGGCACGCGCGGCGCGTGGGACATCCGAGTGAGGACGACGCAGGTGGCGACGCAGGTGACGGGACAGACGGACGTGGCAAGGCAGTACGTGACGGAGGCCCGCAGGATCGTCGTCAAGGTCGGCTCCTCCTCGCTCACCACCGCCTCCGGAGGCCTCGACGCCGACCGCGTCGACGCCCTCGTGGACGTCCTCGCCAAGGTCCGCAGCGGCGGGGAGAAGGAGATCGTCCTCGTCTCCTCCGGTGCCATCGCGGCGGGCCTCGCACCCCTCGGCCTCACCCGCCGGCCCAAGGACCTCGCCCGCCAGCAGGCCGCCGCCAGCGTCGGCCAGGGCCTCCTCGTCGCCCGCTACACCGCCTCCTTCGCCCGCTACGGCGTCCGCGTCGGCCAGGTCCTCCTCACCACGGACGACACCAGCCGCCGCGCCCACTACCGCAACGCCTACCGGACGCTCGACCAGCTCCTCGCCATGGGCGCGCTGCCCGTCGTCAACGAGAACGACACCGTCGCCACGGACGAGATCCGCTTCGGCGACAACGACCGGCTCGCCGCCCTCGTCGCCCACCTCGTCCGGGCGGACCTGCTCGTCCTGCTCTCCGACGTCGACGGGCTGTACGACGGCGACCCGGCCAAGCCCGGCACGTCCCGGATCGCGGAGGTCACGGGCCCCCAGGACATCGCCCACGTCGAGATCGGCGCGGCGGGCAAGGCGGGCGTCGGCACCGGCGGCATGGTCACCAAGGTCGAGGCGGCCCGGATCGCCGCCGCCGCGGGCACCCCCGTGGTCCTCACCTCCGCGAGCCGCGCCGCCGACGCCCTCATGGGCCGGGACACCGGCACGTACTTCCATCCCACCGGCCGCCGCTCCGCCGACCGGCTCCTCTGGCTCGCCCACGCCTCCACCCCGCAGGGCTCCCTGACTCTCGACGCCGGAGCCGTGCGCGCCGTCGTCGAGGGCAAGAAGTCCCTGCTCGCGGCCGGTATCGCGGGCGTCGAGGGCGACTTCGTGGCCGGTGACCCCGTCGAGCTCCGCGACACGGACGGACGGGCCGTCGCCCGCGGCCTCGTCAACTTCGACGCCAAGGAGATCCCGCAGCTGCTCGGCCGCTCCACCCCCGAGCTCGCGCGCGAACTCGGCCCTGAGTACGAGCGCGAGGTCGTCCACCGCGACGACCTGGTCGTCATCCGCTGAAACGGCTGAAAGTACGGCCATCCGGAAGGGACGTTTACCAAAACCGCCCCATCTGCCGCCTCGGGCTGGTCAACTTTGTCTCGGGGGTAAGTAGCAAGGCGGGGTACAGCACCAGACGCATCACACAGGAGGCCGCCGGTGAGACGAGCGCGCCCTGGGGCACCGCCCCGCGGGACTGCCGAACGCGCCCTGACCAGTGTCGAGGCCGGAGCCGACTTCGACGAGGCACGGGACAGGTCCACGGACAGGAAGACCGAGACCACCACGATCGAGACACGGGAATCGCGCGCCGAGGAGCGGCCCGTGTCCAAACTCTGGCACATCACCCTCAGTGTCTCCGGCGCGGAGTCACCGCTGAAGGAGGTGCGGCGCGGGCTCGAACAGCTGGCCCATGACCACCCCTTCCTGCTGACCAGCCGCTACGCCAACGACCACGCCGAGATCCGGTACTGGGAGGAGGCCCGCGACCTCCACGACGCGGCGGCCGTCGCCTTGCGCCTGTGGGGCGAGCACCGGCAGACCGCCAAGCTGCCGCCCTGGGAGATCGTCGGGCTCGAGGTCATCGACCGCGAGACCTACCACCAGCGGATCGCGGAGGGCTACGGCCCGCCACCGGCGGCCCCGGTCGGTGTCCACCCCTACTGAGGGGCGTTGTGGAGCCACCGAGCGGCGTCTCGGAGTCACCGAGGGGTGTCTCGGAGTGGCCGAGGGGCGTCGTGGAGTCGCCAGGGGTGTCTCGGAGTCGCCGAGGGGCGTCTTGGAGTCGTCGAGGTGTGTCTCGGAGTGCGGGATACGTGAGGGATGTCCGCAGGGGTGCCAGTACCCTGCGGGCATGACCTCGCTCACGCCCCTCGACAACCTCTCCCCGGTCACCCGGGCCGCCTACCGGGCCCGTGGCGCCGCCGCCGAAATCGCGCCACTCCCGCGCGCGGCCAAGGACGACGCCCTGCTGGCGATCGCGGACGCCCTCGAAGTCCGCACCGCCGAGATCGTCGAGGCCAACGCCGAGGACATCGCCAAGGCCCGCGAGGCCGGCACCGACGAGGGGATCATCGACCGGCTCACCCTCACCCCGGAGCGCGTCCGGGCCATCGCCGCCGACGTCCGCCACGTCGCCGCGCTGCCCGACCCCGTCGGCGAGGTCGTCCGCGGCTCGACCCTCCCCAACGGCATCGACCTCCGCCAGGTCCGCGTCCCCCTCGGCGTCGTCGGCATCATCTACGAGGCCCGCCCCAACGTCACCGTCGACGCCGCCGCCCTCTGCCTCAAGTCCGGCAACGCCGTCCTCCTCCGCGGCTCGTCCTCCGCGTACGCCTCCAACACCGCCCTGGTGAAGGTCCTGCGCGACGCCGTCGGCGGCGCAGGACTGCCCGCCGACGCCGTCCAGCTCGTCCCCGGCGAGTCCCGCGAATCGGTCCGCGAGCTGATGCGCGCCCGCGGCCTCGTCGACGTCCTCATCCCGCGCGGCGGCGCCTCCCTCATCCGCACCGTCGTCGAGGAGTCCACCGTCCCGGTCATCGAGACCGGCACCGGCAACTGCCACGTCTACGTCGACGCCCACGCCGACCTCGACATGGCCGTCGACATCCTCATCAACTCCAAGGCCCAGCGGCCCAGCGTCTGCAACGCCGCCGAGACCCTCCTCGTCCACCAGGACATCGCCGAGGCCTTCCTGCCCCGGGCCCTCGACGCCCTCGCCGAGGCCGGCGTGACCGTCCACGCCGACGAGCGGGTCCTCGCCCACGCCCCGGCCTCCAAGGCCACCGTCGTACCGGCCACGCCCGAGGACTGGGAGACCGAGTACCTCTCCTACGACATCGCCGCCGCCGTCGTCGACTCCCTCGACAAGGCCGTGGAGCACATCCGCATGTGGTCGTCCGGTCACACCGAGGCGATCGTGACCACCTCGCAGGCCGCGGCGCGCCGTTTCACCCAGCTGGTCGACTCCACCACGGTGGCCGTGAACGCCTCCACCCGCTTCACCGACGGCGGGCAGTTCGGTTTCGGCGCCGAGATCGGCATCTCCACGCAGAAGCTCCACGCCCGGGGCCCCATGGGGCTTCCCGAGCTGACCTCGACCAAGTACATCGTCACCGGCGACGGCCACGTTCGATAACCCCTTCCTTTCGGTACGGGCAGGGAGGGTTCGCACTCTCCCTGCCCAAAACCACCTCCCGGGTCTACTCTGAATCCGTGCCGGACGACGTGGGGGGCACGCCGTTCCCGGACGGCGGAGACCCTGAGGACTCTGTCGACCGCGGAGGCGCCGACGAGGACTACGCCACCGTGGTCTTCGACGAGGCCTTCGTCCGGGCCGCCACGGTCCACGAACCGAGCGCCGTCGAGCGACTCCTCGCCGCCGCCCAGGCCCGCGCCGAGGCCGAATCCGCCCGGGCCCGCGCCGGCGGCCCGTCCGTCGACGACGACTCCTACGGGGACGGCTACGACCCTCCGGGCCTCACCTACGAGCCCGACGACATCGGGGACGACGCCAGCCCCTACGGCCGCCACGGCGGCGCCCTGCGCCCCTACCGGGGCCGCGCCCGCTGGCACCGACCCGTCGCCTGGGTCCTGGCCCTGGTCATGGGCATCGGCATGGTCGCCCTCGCCTTCAGCGCCGTCTACCGCGGCGCCGTCGCCAACCGCCAGGACCAGATCCCCCCGCCGGCCACCACCGGCGTGGACACCCCGAACCCGGCCCCGGCCCCGCCCGCGGCCCATGGCTCCCCGGTGCCGCCGCCCGTGCCCGCGACGGTGCCCGCACCCGTGCCCGCGGCCCATTCGGCGTCCGCCGAGTACGCGCCGCCGCGGGTCTCCGTCGCCCCGCGTACACCCTGACGGCTGCACTCTTCCGAAGTTGTCGTGCACCTCGGCGTTTACCGAAGCCTCCGCCGACCTACCCTGAAGGTATGGCAGGGCGTGGCGACCCGCCTGAGGGGACACCCGAGGGTCTCCCCGGCGGTGGTGAGGACGAATACCGATCCGTCGTCTTCGACGAGGCGTTCGTCCGTGCTGCCCGCCTCCAGGAGTTCTCCGCCCAGGAGCGGATGGGGGAGTACGCCCAGCCCGTCAGGCCCCGGGCCTCCAGGGAGGGCAGAACCGGCTCCCGCCAGGCCATCCTGCTGGTCCTGCTGATCCTCCTCGCCTTCGGCACCGCCATCTATCTGGGCGTCCGCAACCCGTACCTGCCCCCCGCCGACCAGCGGGCGGAACCGCTGCGGACCACGGTGGTCCCGCTCGCCCCGCAGGGCGCCGTCCCGGGCGGATCGCCGGAGCAGCTCTTCTCCCACAGCCCGGTCGCCGAGTACCGCACGGGAGCCGCCGGCATCAATCTGCCCGTCGTCGGACGCACCTCCCACTTCGCCGAGAGCCAGGTCGTCTCGGCCCTCAGCATCGCCAAGGACTACCTCGTCGCCTCCTCGCTGGATCCCGACGTCCTCTCCGGGGCGAGCGTGCGGTCCGTCCGGCTGCTGCTCGATCCGGATCAGCTGGCGCAGTTCGACCGGAGCGTCGAGTCGCCGGCCGACGACGGACGGCACGCCCTCGCCGGCTGGCTCGTCCGCTTCGACCCGCGGCAGGCCGTGCTCGCCGAACCCACCACCCGCGTACAGGGCACGCTCCGCTTCGAGGAGTCCGCTATGGACACGCTGGACGTCACCGCCGACCACACGTACACCTACGCCCTGCGACCGGCGACCGGGGGCGTGGGACCGGTCGCCGCGGCCTCGCTCTTCACCGTGCACCGCGTGGTGCACTTCCGCTTCGACCGCGAGGACCTGCGGATGCACCGGGCCGAGCTGGTGGCCAGCACGGTGGAGGCCGGACCGCAGGCGTGCGGCCCCGGCTCCACCGGCATCCTGAAGCCGCTCCTGGCCGGAGCGCGGGCCCCGGAAGCGGGCGGGCCGGCGGTCACCGACCCGTACGCCACGACCAGGCCCGCGGCCCCGTCCCTGTGCGGAGCGCTGGCGCCGAGCGCTCAGCCCTCGCTCTGACCGTCCCCCGCCTCGCCGCCGGCGGTCCTGCCGTCCGCGGCCCCACCGCCCGGCTTGCCGTCGGCCTCCTTGGTGCCCGGACCGCCGGCGAAGCGGTTGCGCAGTCGCCCGCCCAGGTCGCCCGCGAGGTCACCGGCGCCACCGGCTATGTCGCCGACCAGCTTCATCAGCGGATCCTTGCTGGTCCGCACGGTCTCGGCGTAGTGCCCGGCCGACTCACGGAAGGCGTCCGTGACCGAGGTGTCCTTGTCCTCGGAGCGCCGGGGGTAGTGCCCGTCCATGATCCGCTGGTGTTCGCGGCTCTCCGACCACTTCTTCAGCTCGGCGGCGCGGACCGTGGTGAAGGGGTGCGAGCGGGGCAGCACGTTGAGGATCTTCAGGACCGAGTCCCGCAGGTCGCCGGCCTTCTCGTACTCGTCGGCCTGCGCGAGGAACGCGTCCACGTTCATCTCGTGGAGGTGGTTGCCGCCGGCGATCTTCATCAGACCGCGCATCGAGGCCTGCACGTCCTGCCCGACGAGGAGCCCCGCCCGGTCGGCCGAGAGCTCCGACTTGCGGAACCACTCGCGCAGCGCCGTCACGATGGCCGTGATCGCCACGGTCCCCAGCGGCACCCAGGCGATCTTCAGCGCGAGGCTCGTGAGGAACAGGAGGATCGTGCGGTACACGGCGTGGCCGGAGAGCGCGTGCCCCACCTCGTGGCCGATGACCGCCCGCATCTCCTCCTCGTCGAGCAGCTCCACCAGGCCCGTGGTGACCACGATGATCGGCTCGTCCATGCCGATGCACATCGCGTTGGGCTTGGGGTCCTGCGTGACGTACATCGACGGGACCTTCTCCAGGTCCAGGATGTAACAGGCGTCCCTCAGCATGTCGTTGAGCTGACTGAACTGCGCGTCGCTCACCCGGACGGAGTCGGAGAGGAAGAGCAGTCTCAGGCTGCGCTCGGGGAGGAGTCCGCTGAGCGCCTTGAAGGCCGTGTCGAAGCCGCTGAGCTTGCGCAGCGCGACCAGCGCCGAGCGGTCGGCCGGATGTTCATAGGCCCGCGAGGAGATGCCGGGGAACCGCTTTCGCTGCCTGCTCGGCACGTTCCCCTGGTGGTTCTCGGTCATGGATGCCCCCTGTTCGTACGAGTCGGTGCTCGTCCCCCTGACGGAACCCAGACTAGGCGTTGGCGCTACCGTGTGCCGGAGCCTGTGGATAACTCGGGCACCGCGTACCAGCGAGGAGCACGACCGACATGCCGGACACCATCGACGCCGCCGCGGCCCTGCTCGCGGAGGCCGCACCGGAAGGCCTGGGGGACACCCTCCGGATCGTGCTGCTCGCCTCGCTCGTGGGCGGCGTGCTGCTCGCCTGGTTCCTGCTGCGCGGCTACCGCACCGAGGACACCGACGCCGACAGCAACACCGTCGACGACGCCAACGCCTGAGTCGGCGTGAGAGTGTCAGGAGGGCCCGCATACGATGTGCTCGAAGTCTCCGCTCCCCTTCCCGATCGATAGGTCCTGCTGACGATGAGCCTCCACAGCACCGCCGCCAACCTGGTCTCGCTCGCCGAGGGTGCCGCCGAGCACGGTGGCAACCACGACAGCCTCAACCCGTACCTCACCGGTTTCGGCGCGTTCGGTGCGCTGCTCCTGCTGCTGTGGATCACCACGCGCTTCAACCGCGACCGCTGATCCGCCGACCGCCGATCCGGCGTCCGCCGCGGTGCCAGTAGGCTCTGCACGCATGGGAGAGCAGGAAGTGTCTACCGGCGGCCGCGGCAAACGCCGACTCGGCGTGATGGGCGGAACGTTCGACCCGATCCACCACGGTCACCTGGTGGCCGCCAGTGAGGTGGCCGCCCTGTTCCACCTCGACGAGGTGGTGTTCGTGCCGACCGGGCAGCCGTGGCAGAAGGGTCACAAGGCCGTGTCGGCGGCGGAGGACCGCTATCTGATGACGGTCATCGCCACCGCGTCCAACCCGCAGTTCTCGGTCAGCCGGATCGACATCGACCGACCCGGCGCGACCTACACCATCGACACGCTGAGGGACCTGCGTTCTCTCAACAGCGACGCGGACCTCTTCTTCATCACCGGGGCCGACGCGCTGTCGCAGATCCTCACTTGGCGCGACGCCGAGGAGCTCTTCTCGCTCGCGCACTTCATCGGCGTCACCCGGCCGGGCCACGACCTCACCGACGACGGACTGCCCAAGGGCGGCGTCTCGCTGGTCGAGGTTCCCGCGCTCGCCATCTCGTCCACCGACTGCCGCGCGCGGGTCGCGCAGGGCGATCCCGTCTGGTATCTCGTCCCGGACGGTGTGGTGCGCTACATCGACAAGCGCCAGTTGTACCGCGGCGAGTGAGCTTCGGGGAGGGCCACCGGTGAACGACCAGCAGAATCCGTACGACCCGTACTATCCGCAGCCGCAGATCATCGGCTACGACGCGTACGGGCAGCCGGTGTACCAGCAGCCGCAGTCACAGCAGCAGCCCGGTCAGCAGCATGACGACCCGTACGGCGGTCAGCAGCAGTCGCAGCCGCAGCAGGCGTACGGCTACGACCCCTACGCCCAGCAGCAGCCCGCCCAGCCGGTCCAGCAGCCGCAGTACGACCCGTACGGGCAGCAGGGCTACGCCTACCCCTCGTACGACACGGGCACCGGCCGGCAGCAGTGGGCCGCACAGGCCGAGCCCGCCCCCGTACAGGCCACGCAGGCGATGCCGACCACGCAGGCCATGCCGACCGCGCAGGCGGTGCAGCCCCCGCAGACGGCTCCGGCCGGTGTCCCCGGGCAGCGCCCGGCCTCCGAGCGGACCGCGCCGGCCCGGCAGGACGAGGACGACCGGGAGTACCGCACCGAGCAGTTCTCGTTCATCGAGGAGCCCGACGAGGACTCCGAGGACGTCATCGACTGGCTGAAGTTCACCGAGAGCCGCTCGGAGCGGCGCGAGGAGGCCAGGCGGCGCGGCCGCAACCGGGTCGTCGCGCTCGTGGTCGTCCTCGTGCTCGCCGCCGCGGGCGGTGTCGGCTACCTCTGGTCCGCGGGGATGCTCCCCGGCACCTCCGCACCGGAGCAGAAGCAGGGCACGGCGACCGGCCCGCAGAAGCGCGACACGATCGTCGTCCACCTCCACGACACGAGGGGCGGCGGGACCTCCACCGCCCTGCTCGTGGACAACACCACCACCAAGCAGGGCACCACCATCCTGCTCCCCAACTCGCTCGCCGTCGCCGACGGCGAAGGTTCCGCGACGACCCTCGGCAAGTCGGTCGAGGACGACGGCTCGGGCGGCACCCGCGAGGCGATCGGCAACCTCCTCGGCGCGAAGATCACCGGCACCTGGCGGCTGGACACCCCGTTCCTGGAGAACCTCGTCGAGCTGGTCAGCAGCATCGAGGTCGACACCGACACGGCCGTGCCCGACAGGAAGAAGGGTGCGCCGCCGCTCGTCGAGAAGGGCGAGAAGCAGACCCTGAACGGCCGCGCGGCCGTCGCCTACGCGACCTACCGCGCGCCCGGCGAGGCCGAGACCAAGCAGCTCCAGCGCTTCGGACAGGTCATGAACGGGGTGCTGCGGAAGATCTCCGACGACCCCAAGGCCGCCACGGTCACCGTCGAGTCCCTGGTCCAGATCCTCGACCCGTCGCTCCCCGAGAAGGACCTCGGCGCCTCCCTCGCCAAGCTCGCCGAGCACGCCAAGATCGGCGCCTACAAGACCGCCCTGCTGCCGGTCGAGCAGGACGGCACGCTGACCGAGGGCGCCAGCGACAGCGTGGTGAAGGACATCCTCGGCGGCAAGGTCTCCGCCCCCGAGGCGGGCGACGTGCCGCGGGTCTCCGTGCGGGACGCCTCCGGCGAGGACGCCACCGAGTCGGCCCGGGTCGTCCTGATCAACGGCGGCTACGCCTTCATCGGCGGTGCCGACGCGGACACCCAGGAGAAGTCGCAGGTCATCTACGGTGACGACGCGCAGAAGGTGACGGCCGCCGAGGTGGCCAAGACCCTCGGCCTCCCGGCCGGCTCGGTCCAGAAGGGCAAGCCCTCGGGAACGGCCGCCGTGACCGTGGTCCTGGGCCGGGACTACAAGGTCCCGGGGGCCCGCTAGAGGCCCCCCGGTAAACGTTGGCGGCGTCGTCGGCGGTCCGTGAGACCCTGGAGGGGTACTGGACCGCCGACGAAAGCCTGCTTGTGACCGCTACGGATCGCTCCATCGAGCTCGTCAACGCCGCCGCTCTGGCGGCCGCCGACCGGCTCGCTCACGACATCATCGCGTACGACGTCAGCGATGTGCTGTCGATCACCGACGCCTTCCTGCTCGCCTCCGCGCCCAACGACCGCCAGGTCAAGTCGATCGTCGACGAGATCGAGGAGCGGCTGAACAAGGACCTCGGCGCCAAGCCGGTGCGCCGCGAGGGCGACCGCGACGCCCGCTGGATCCTCCTGGACTACGTCGACATCGTCGTCCACGTCCAGCACAGCGAGGAGCGTGTCTTCTACGCCCTCGAGCGCCTGTGGAAGGACTGCCCCGAGCTCCCGCTGCCCGAGGAAGCCCTGAAGACCCGCGGCAAGGCGGCCGAGCACGCCGCCCTGACCGGTGCCGACATCGACGCCGGGTCGGGCCTGCCCGAGGGACCGGACGGTGAGCTGAGCTGAGCACCACCAAGGGCGGCAGCGGCCGCCGCATCGTCCTCTGGCGTCACGGCCAGACCTCCTGGAACCTGGAGCGCAGGTTCCAGGGGTCCACGGACATCGAGCTGACGGAGGCCGGTGTCGCCCAGGCGCGCCGTGCCGCCCGGCTGCTCGCCGCGCTGAAGCCGGACGCCATCGTGGCCTCCGACCTGAAGCGGGCATCGGCCACCGCCGCCGAGCTCGCCGCGCTCACCGGCCACACCGTCGACCACGACTCCGCGCTGCGCGAGACGTACGCGGGGGAGTGGCAGGGGCTGACCCACGACGAGATCGTCGGGCGGTACGGCGAGCAGTACGCCGCGTGGAAGCGCGGCGAGCCCGTGCGCCGGGGCGGCGGCGAACTGGAGACCGAGGTGGCCGACCGGGCCGCTCCGGTGGTCCTGGAGCACGCCGAGAAGCTCCCCGAGGACGGCACGCTCGTCGTCGTGAGCCACGGCGGCACGATCCGCACCACCATCGGCCGGCTCCTGGGCCTGGAGGCCCAACACTGGGAGAGCCTGGGTGGGCTCTCCAACTGCTGCTGGTCCGTCCTCGGCGAGGGCGCCCGTGGCTGGCGCCTGATGGAGCACAACGCCGGCACGCTGCCCGAGCCGGTCCTCGGCGACGACGACTGAGGCACGTGAGCGGCCTGCCGGACCCGGATTTCACTTTCCGGCAGGTCACAGGCTAAAGTTCTTCTTGTTCGCAGCGCAGAGCGCGAAGAACACGAGGGGCTATAGCTCAGTTGGTAGAGCGCCTGCATGGCATGCAGGAGGTCAGGAGTTCAATTCTCCTTAGCTCCACAGTCACCGAATCCCGTCCCCAACAGGGGGCGGGATTCGTCGTTTCAGCCCAGTCCGCGGATCGCGCGGCGGCTCTCCTCGTCGTTGGGCGTGTAGGTCACGATCCGGCACTCCGGCATCCCGTTGACGGAGAGGGAGACCGAGGTCATCCGGATCTCGCCGACCGCCTCGTGACGGAAGGTCTTCACCCGGGTCCCGGGCGGGACGACGTCGCCGCTCCGCCAGAGCCGCGCGAAGAGAGGGCTGGCCTCCGCCAGCCGCCGTACGAACGCCTCCCAGGACGGCTCGCCCACATGGCGCCCGTACGCGCCCCGCAGCTGGGCCACCATGAGGGGCAGCTCCTGCTCGCGGTCGACCAGGGGGCACATCGGCTCCGGCGCGGTGAAGAGCGCCCACAGCACGTTGCGTAAGCCGAACGGGCCGGTGTCCATGCTGTTCCCGTCCCACAGGAAGAGCCGCTCGTACGTGGTGTTCGTCGCCAGCACGTCGTACCGCGCGTTGTAGAGCACCGCCGGGTGCGGGACCAGGGCGTCGAGGATCCCCTGGATCTCGGGGCTGACGGTCTCGACGTCAGAGGCGGCGCGCTCGGGGGCGTACGGCACCTCGGCGAGGTGGTAGAGGTGCTCGCGCTCGGGCCGGTCGAGGCGGAGCGTGCGGGCGACGGCGTCGAGCACCTGCGCGGAGGCGTTGATCGGACGACCCTGCTCCAGCCACGTGTACCAGGTCACCCCGACGCCGGAGAGCTGGGCGACCTCCTCGCGGCGCAGCCCCGGGGTGCGGCGGCGGAACCCCGGCGGCATGCCCACGTCCTCCGGTGTCACCCGGGCCCTGCGGCTGCGCAGGAACGCGGCCAGCTCGGGCCGTCGGCGCGGCTGGATCGGTACAGCTGCCAAAATCGTCACACCCCCATGGTCGAGTCCCCGTGCCGCCGTTGCCAGGTGGTGTCAGTACCAGCATCAGCGGGCTCTCGTTACCCGTATCGGACCGAGGCCACTCTCGTCGTATGCCCTCGACCACAACACGTCCCGTACTCAGTAAAGACCCCGGCACCGACAATCGCCCCGGACCGCTGCTCGCCGTGGTGCTGGTCGCCCAGTTCATGGCGCTCCTCGACGTCTTCATCGTCAACGTCGCCGCCCCCACCATCCGCGCCGAACTCTCCGCGTCCGGAGCCGGACTTCAGCTCGTCGTCGCCGGATACACCATCACCTACGCGGTGCTGCTCATCACCGGGGCCCGGCTCGGCGACCTGCTCGGCCACCGGCGGATGTACCTCGGCGGCCTCGCCCTCTTCACCGTGGCCTCCCTGGCCTGCGGACTCGCCGCCGGAACCGGCCAGTTGATCGCCTTCCGGCTGGTCCAGGGCGCAGGCTCCGCCCTCATGCTCCCGCAGGTGCTCAGCCTCATCCAGCGGAACTTCACCGGAGAGGCGCGGGTCCGGGCGCTCGGCGCGTACTCCGCGGTCCTGGCCACCGGCGCCGCGGCCGGTCAGGTCGTCGGCGGCATCCTCGTCAGCGCCGACCTGTTCGGCACGGGCTGGCGGCCGGTCTTCCTCGTCAACGTCCCGATCGGGCTCACCCTGCTCGTCCTCGGCGCCCGGATCCTGCCCCGCGACGCCCGCACAGGGCCCGAGCGGACCCGCGGCCTCGACCTGCCGGGGCTGCTGCTCCTCGCGGCCGCCGTTTCCCTGCTGACCGTCCCCCTGGTCCTCGGGGAGGAGCAGGACTGGCCGCTGTGGTCGTGGGTCTCGCTCGGCGGCTCCCTGGTGCTCCTCGCCGTGTTCGGCGCGTACGAGTCGCGGCTGGCCCGGCGCGGCGGCGCGCCCCTCATCGCCCCGCGCGTCCTGCGCGTTCCCGGCATGGGGCGGGCCGTCTTCCGGATCGCCGTGGCGATGGGCGTCAACGCCGGGTTCCTGTTCACCCTCACGCTGCACTTGCAGGGCGGGCTCGGCCACAGCGCCCTGCGCGCCGGACTCACCTTCGGTCCCGCCGCCGTCGCGTTCGGCGCCGTCGGGCTGACGTGGCGGCGCTGGCCGGCACGGACGCAACGCGCGCTGATCCCGGGCGGATTCCTGCTCGGGGCCGCCTCCCTGCTCGTCCTCGGCCTGTCCCTAGGGGACGGCGGATCGGGCGGCTGGGCGCTCTACCCGGCCCTGTGCGGTGTGGGCACGGGCATCGCGCTGGCCTTCAGCCCCGCCCTGACCGGCGCGCTGGCCACCGTACGGCCCGAGGACGCGGCCGATGCCAGTGGACTGCTCGCGACCGTCACCCAGCTCGGCCAGCTCGTCGGAGTCGCGGCCTTCGGCACCCTCTTCCTGGGCGGGGTGACGGCTCCCGGAGCGCAGGCGTCCGCCGACGCGCTGTGGGCGACCGCCCTGGCCCTGGCCGCCGCGGCGCTCGTGGGCGCCGTGGCCGGGCTGCCCCGCCGAGCGCGCTGACCCCCTTGCGGGGCCATGGCAGAATCGGACGGCCGGAGGGGGACGAGGATCCGGACGGGAGGGTGACCCAAGTGCTCGGCGACAACGGCAGGGTGTCCTATGGGTGCACGGCCTGCGGCCACAGCTGGAGCTGACTGATGGGTGCACACAGGCGGAAATGCGACTGGTGCGGCAGCGGTACGCCCATCGTGCGCGACATGGACCCCGTCAACCCCGAGTTCCAGTACTGGTGCGAGGAGTGCGCGCGGGCGCTGATCATAAAAGGCGACCCCATCGAGACGTACCGCGAGCTGGAGGGGGAGCCGATCTACGGCCGGCTCCTCGACGAGCACTGCACCCTCAAGCGGTTCTACTCCTTCGCCAGAGCCTGAAGCCCCGACTCCTTGCGCCGCTCCGCCAGCACGTACGCCACGAGGAGCGCCGTCGCCGTGAGCGGGTAGACGGCGGAGAGCAGCATCTGTCCCGCGTTCTGGTTCAGTTCGGGACGGCCCGGGTCGTGCGGAACCCACCACAGCGCGAACGACGCGAAGGCCAGGGCCACCGCACCGGTCACCAGCCACGCGCGCGTGGCGCGGTCCGCGAGCAGGATCAGCAGGGGTACGCACCAGACCCAGTGGTGGGACCACGAGATCGGGCTGATCATCAGCGCCGTGAACGCGCAGATGACGACGGCCACAGGCTTGTCGCCGCGGAGAGCGGCCCGTACCGCGAGTACCATCGCAGCCCCGCCCATGACGGCTGCCGTCAGCACCCACCAGATGCCCGGCGAGTCCGTGTGCATCAGCCGGGCCAGGACACCGCTGATGGACTGGTTGGCGGTCTCCTCGGCGAAGCCGACCCGGCCGGTCGCGAAGAGCGTCTCCGTCCAGAACTTCTTCGAGTCCGCCGGCAGGGCCAGCGCCACGGCCAGCGTCGTCGCCAGGAACACCCCGGTCGCCGTCACTCCCGTGCGCAGCCACTGGTTCCAGACCCGGTCCCGGCGCCACAGCAGCAGACCGGCGGCGAACAGAAGGACCACGAAGAGGCCCGGTGTGAGCTTCACCGCTGTCGCGAGACCGATGCCGAGACCGGCCCAGCGGCTGCCCTCGCGGCGGGTGAGGTCCCAGAGGACCGCCACCGCTATGAGCAGGTTGATCTGCCCGTACCGCAGCGTCGTCCACACCGGCTCGCACCAGACCACGGCCGCGGCGACCCACAGTGTCGTACGCCACAGGTCCGTCCGGGACAGCGCCGGACGGACCAGTTGGAGCGACAGCTGGACCAGGGCGATCACCAGGAGCAGGTTCCCCGCGGTCGCGAGCGTCCGCATCACGGGGACGCTCACCAGGGTCAGCGGGACGAACAGCAGGGCCGCGAAGGGCGGATAGGTCATGGCGAGGTTCGCCGAGGTGGCGCGCATCGCGTAGAGGTCCCCGCCGGCCCGCACCGTCTCGCCCTCGGCCCGGTAGACCATCACGTCGAGCATGTTCACGTGGGCGAGGCGTTGCGCCACCCAGAAGGACGCGAACGAGAGCAGGCAGACCGCCGCGGCGGTGGCCAGGGGCCACGGCCGGGCGCGGGTTTTGGAGAGCACGGAGACGGACACAGTCGGCGACCCTACCGGGCAGGTCGGAGGGGGTCGGAGAATCGATTTGGAGTTCTGCCGGGGAGCCGGTTAATGTTCTGTCTGTCGCCGCGAGGGAAACCGAAACGGAGACGGAAAACAGCAAGGGGCTATAGCTCAGTTGGTAGAGCGCCTGCATGGCATGCAGGAGGTCAGGAGTTCAATTCTCCTTAGCTCCACAGAAAAGAAGCGGGTCACCCAGATCGGGTGGCCCGCTTCTTCGTGTGTCCACGCGTGGAACGCCGGTGCGGCTCGCGCGGGCGCTGCGGTACCCTGGCGCCATGCGTGCCGTACGCCTCCTGCTTACCGAGCCGCGCTGAACAGTCCCGGCGCATGACTGTCGCTCCGTCGACCGCCATCCCGCCGGAGTCGGCGCGGCTTCCCCTCCTGTGCGAGGGGATTTTTCATTTCGTGGCAGTTCGTGGCAGTGGGCAGAGACGATCGATGGAGCTTCAAGGACCATGACCGAGATCATTACGACCGCCGAGACGGCGGCCCCGCATCGCTACACGGCGGCCATGGCCGCGGACATCGAGGCACGCTGGCAGGACTTCTGGGACGCCGAGGGCACCTACGAGGCGCCGAACCCCTCCGGTGACCTGGCGGGCGACCCCGAGGTCGCCGCCCGGCCCAAGAAGTTCATCATGGACATGTTCCCGTACCCCTCGGGTGCGGGCCTGCACGTCGGCCACCCGCTGGGCTACATCGCCACGGACGTCTACGCCCGCCACGCGCGTATGACCGGCCACAACGTGCTGCACACCCTGGGCTTCGACGCCTTCGGCCTGCCGGCCGAGCAGTACGCCGTGCAGACGGGCACGCACCCGCGCGTGTCCACCGAGGCCAACATGGAGAACATGAAGGTCCAGCTGCGCCGGCTGGGCCTGGGCCACGACAAGCGCCGGTCGTTCGCCACGATCGACCCGGAGTACTACAAGTGGACCCAGTGGATCTTCCTGCAGATCTTCAACTCCTGGTACGACGACGAGGCCGCCAAGGCCCGTCCGATCGCCGAGCTGATCGAGCAGTTCGAGAACGGCACGCGTGAGGCCCCCGGCACGCGCGCGTGGAGCGAGCTGAGCGCCGCCGAGCGCTCCGACGTCCTGAGCGAGTACCGCCTGGCGTACGCCTCCGACGCGCCCGTCAACTGGTGTCCCGGCCTGGGCACGGTCCTGGCCAACGAAGAGGTCACCGCAGACGGCCGCTCCGAGCGCGGCAACTTCCCCGTCTTCAAGTCCAAGCTGCGCCAGTGGAACATGCGGATCACCGCCTACGCGGACCGCCTGCTGGACGACCTGGACGCGCTGGACTGGCCCGAGGCCATCAAGCTGCAGCAGCGGAACTGGATCGGCCGCTCCGAGGGCGCCCGCGTCGACTTCCAGGTCGGCGACACCGGCGCGATCACGGTCTTCACCACCCGACAGGACACCCTGTTCGGCGCCACCTACATGGTCCTGGCGCCCGAGCACGACCTGATCGAGAAGATCGTCCCGGCCGTCTGGCCCGAGGGCACCCACGACGTGTGGACCGGCGGACACGCCACCCCGTCCGAGGCCGTCGACGCCTACCGCAAGCAGGCCGCCTCCAAGTCCGACGTCGAGCGGCAGGCCGACGCCAAGGAGAAGACCGGCGTCTTCACCGGCGCGTACGCGACCAACCCGGTCAGCGGCGAGCAGGTCCCGGTCTTCATCGCCGACTACGTCCTGATGGGCTACGGCACCGGCGCCATCATGGCCGTCCCGGCGCACGACACCCGCGACTTCGCCTTCGCCCGCGCCTTCGAGCTGCCGATGCGCTGCGTCGTCGAGCCGTCGGACGACCGCGGCACGGACACCTCGGTCTGGGACGACGCCTTCGCCTCGTACGAGGCGAAGCTGATCAACTCCGCCAACGACGAGATCTCGCTGGACGGCCTGGGCGTCGTCGACGCCAAGGCGAAGATCACCACCTGGCTGGCCGACCGCGGCATCGGTGAGGGCACCGTCAACTTCCGCCTGCGCGACTGGCTGTTCAGCCGCCAGCGGTACTGGGGCGAGCCCTTCCCGATCGTCTACGACGAGGACGGCGTCGCGCACTCGCTGCCCGAGTCGATGCTGCCGCTGGAGCTGCCCGAGGTCGAGGACTACTCGCCGCGCACCTTCGACCCGGACGACGCGAACACGCAGCCGGAGACCCCGCTGTCCCGCAACGAGGACTGGGTGAACGTCACCCTGGACCTGGGCGACGGCGCGGGCCCGCGGAGCTACCGCCGCGAGACCAACACCATGCCCAACTGGGCCGGCTCCTGCTGGTACGAGCTGCGCTACCTGGACCCGCACAACTCCGAGAAGCTGGTCGACCCCGCCGTCGAGCAGTACTGGATGGGCCCGCGCGAGGGCATGCCGACCGGTGGCGTCGACCTGTACGTCGGCGGCGCCGAGCACGCGGTGCTGCACCTGCTGTACGCGCGCTTCTGGTCCAAGATGCTGTTCGACCTGGGCCACATCTCCTCGGCCGAGCCGTTCCACAAGCTGTACAACCAGGGCATGATCCAGGCCTTCGTCTACCGGGACGCGCGCGGCATCGCCGTGCCGGCGGCCGAGGTCGAGGAGCGGGACGGCGCCTTCTGGTACGAGGGCGAGAAGGTCAGCCGCGTCCTGGGCAAGATGGGCAAGTCCCTGAAGAACGCCGTGACGCCGGACGAGATCTGCTCCGAGTACGGCGCCGACACCCTGCGCCTGTACGAGATGGCGATGGGCCCGCTGGACGTCTCGCGTCCCTGGGACACGCGCGCCGTGGTCGGCCAGTACCGGCTGCTGCAGCGCCTGTGGCGCAACATCGTCGACGAGTCGACCGGCGAGGTCACCGTCGTCGACACCGCCGCCGACGACGACACGCTGCGCGCCCTGCACAAGGCGATCGACGGTGTCGCGCAGGACATGGCGGCGATGCGCTTCAACACCGCCATCGCCAAGGTCACCGAGCTGAACAACCACCTGACGAAGACCGGCGGGGCGCTGTCCCGGCCGGTCGCCGAGCAGCTGGTGCTGCTGGTCGCCCCGCTGGCCCCGCACATCGCCGAGGAGCTGTGGCGCAGGCTGGGCCACACCGAGTCGGTCGTCCACCAGGGCTTCCCGGTCGCCGACCCGGCGTACGTCGTCGACGAGACCGTGACCTGCGTCGTGCAGATCAAGGGCAAGGTCAAGGCCCGCCTGGAGGTCTCCCCGTCGATCACGGACGCGGAGCTGGAGGCGCTGGCGCTGGCCGACCCGCACGTGGTGGGGGCGCTGGGCGGCGCGGAGATCCGCAAGGTGATCGTGCGCGCGCCGAAGCTGGTCAACATCGTCGCCTGACGGCACATAGGGGTTTCCCCTACGGGCAGGTTGGGGGTTCCGATGGAACCCCTGGCCTGCCCTTTCCGTTTACGGTGGAAGAACCACAGTCGTGGGGACTCGACGGATGCCGGAGGGGCGGACATGGAAGCCGCGATTATCACGATCATGGCGCTGCTCTTCTTGGCCTTCGTGGCGCTCGGGGTCTACGCCACCGTGAAGGTGGCCAAGGCGGCCAAGCGCGGAGTGGACCGCACTCTGGACCAGGCCCGGCGCACGGTGGAGGACACCACGCTGCGGGCCAAGAGCTTCGGCCAGGCCGGGGCCGCGAGCGAGCTGGCCCGGCTGCGGCTCTCGCTGCGCACCTCGATGAGGGCCACGCAGGAGGCCTTGCAGGCGGGCGTCGGCGAGGACGCCTCGCTGAAGGAATCGCTCGACCTCTTCCACCGGCTCAGCGCGCACGGGCTCGAGCTGGACGACGACCTCAAGCGCATCGAGCGCGAGCCCGACAAGGCGTGGGTGGCGGGACAGCTTCCCGAGCTCACGCGGCGGACCGAGCAGATCACGGGGTCGGCCGACGCGCTGCGCCGGGCCGCCCGGGAGCGGGCGCTGAAGTTCGCCGAGGACGACCTGTCGTCGCTGAGCGCCCAGATCGACGTCGAGGCGGGCGCCCTGCGCCACTGGGACGGCCCGGAGGCCGCGCCGGAGCAGGCCGCGGGCGGAGCCTGGGGGAGCCCCGCCGGGTCGGCGGGTCCGGCGGCCGGAGACGTGCCGCCGGCGATCACGGCGCGTGATCCCCGGCGCGCCGAGTACCCGTGGGAGAAGTCGGCCCGCCCGGAGACCACCACCTGATCCGACGGCACCGCGCTCCGTAGTGCGCATGGGGCGCCTGGGGCGCCGGGGACGCCGGGGGCGTCCGGCGGGGGGCCGGGCTGCCGCGCCGCGGCTCCGGCGGGTAACCTCCCGCTCATGTCCCGGCATGTCGCGATCGTCACCGATTCCACGGCCTATCTGCCACCCCAGACGAGGGAGCGGCACGCCATCACGACGGTCCCGCTGACCGTCGTCATCGGCGACCGCGCGCTGGAGGAGGGCACCGAGATCTCGGCCCGGTCGCTCGCCGAGGCCCTGCAGAAGCGGCGGCCCGTCACCACCTCGCGACCGAGCCCCGAGATCTTCGCCGCGGCTTACCGCGAGGCGGCGGAGGCGGGAGCGCGGGGAATCGTCTCGCTGCACCTGTCCGCCGAGGTCTCCGGGACGTACGACGCCGCCGTGCTCGCGGCGCAGGACGCCCCCGTGCCGGTGCGCGTGGTGGACACCCGCATGGTCGGCATGGCGCTGGGCTTCTGCGCCCTGGCCGCGGCGGAGGTCGCGGAGGCGGGCGGCTCCCTCGACGAGGTCGTCGCGGCGGCCGAGAAGCGCGTCGCGGGGACCTCCGCCTACTTCTACGTCGACACGCTCGACTACCTGCGGCGCGGCGGGCGCATCGGCGCCGCGCAGGCGCTGCTGGGCTCCGCGCTCGCGGTGAAGCCGCTCCTCGAACTCGACGGCGGGCGGATCGAGCTGCGCGAGAAGGTGCGGACGGCCTCGAAGGCCATCGCGCGCCTGGAGGAGATCGCCGTGGAGCGGGCCGGCTCCGGCGCCGTCGACATCGCCGTGCACCACCTCTCCGCACCGGAGCGGGCCGCCGTGCTGGCCGACCGGCTCAAGGAGCGGATCCCGGGCATCGAGGAACTCCACGTCAGCGAGGTGGGGGCCGTCATCGGCGCGCACACGGGCCCGGGGCTCCTCGCGGTGGTCGTCTCGCCGCGCTGAGCGCGTCCATCCCCCGCGAGAGTGACGGAGATATCCACAACGGGAGTCTTGTCCACGGGACTTGGGTGAGCCCCGCACAGGGCGGTCGTGATCTCTACCGTCACGAGCATGGTTCTTCGTACACGTATCGCATCGATCACCACCGGAGACGCGGACAGGCCCGGGGCTCCGACGAGCGGGCCCGGCCGGGCGCTGGGTTCGGACGGGCGCAGCCGCCCGGGAGGGCGCGGCAGGCCTCCTGGACGGGCCGGGAGGCGCGCCCGGGTGCGCCGGGGCTCCGAGGTGCCCGCGGCCGGTGTGCGGCCGCGGGGGGACGCCTTGTTCCCGCCGGTGGCAGGGCCGGCGCCTCCGGCCTCGCCGACGCCTTCGGCATCTCCGGCGCCTCCGGCCTCGCCGACGCCTTCGGCATCTCCGGTGCCGCCGGTGTCGTCGGCGCCTTCGGTCGGGTCCGAGACGCCGGAGGCGACGGAGCGTGGTTCTCCGGTACGGCTCCGGGGGCGGCTGGCGGCGGCGCTGCGGGAGCGGACTCCGCTGTGGGTGCAGACGCGGTGTGGGCTCGAACCGAGGGCGCTCGCCGCGCTGACCGTGATTCTGCTCGTCGCCGCGGGCCTCGCGGGCGGGTACTTCTGGACGGGGCGGCCGGAGCCGGTCCGTGCCCCCGAGATCGTCCGTGCCGCCCCTGAGGCGGCCACACCCGCCACATCCGTGGCGGGGGCCGGGCCGGGGAAGGAGTCGGGTCCGGCGGCGCCGGGAGCGGGTGGGGCGGCCGGAGCGGGTGGGCCGGAGGTGGTCGTCGACGTCGGTGGCAAGGTGCGCAGGCCCGGAGTGCTGACCCTGCCCGCGGGCTCACGGGTGGCGGATGCCCTGCGGGCCGCCGGCGGGGCGAAACCCGGGGCCGATCTCACCGGGATCAACCGGGCCCGCGTCCTCATGGACGGCGAACAGGTCCTGGTCGGGCTGCCGGGGGTGCCGGTCGGCGGCATCGGTCCCGGGTCCGGTGCCGGTGCCGGTGGGGTGGGGGCGCCGCTGAGTCTCAACGCGGCCACCGTGGAACAGCTCGACACACTGCCCGGCGTCGGTCCTGTCCTCGCGCGGCACATCGTCGACCATCGCACGGAGCACGGCGGCTTCCGGTCGGTGGCCGAGCTGCGGGAGGTCAACGGCATCGGGGAGCGCCGGTTCGCCGACCTCGAAACGCTGGTCCGGCCGTGAGCCGGGTCGGGGAGCCGGAGGGGTCGGCCGATCTGCGGCTCGTTCCCCTGGCGCTGGCGGCCTGGGCGGCCGCGGCCTGTGCCGTGGGCGTCACCGGGTGGTGGACGCTGGCCGGTGTCACGGTCTGTCTGGCGGGGGCCGTCGCCCTGCTGACTCCGGTCCTTGCCCGGCGGTTCGACGGTTCGGTTGGGGGACCGGACGTTCCGGGGGCATCCCGGGTGGCGCCCGGGTGGAGGCTGCGGGCGACCGCGTGCGCGGGGGTCCTGCTCTGCGCGGCTGCCGGGGCGGCCTCGGCGGGGCTGCACGCGGCGGATCTGCGGCGTGGTCCCGTACCGGCTCTGGCGCGGGAGTACGGCCGGGCGCAGGTGGAGGTCACCGTCACCTCCGATCCGCGGCTCACCAGGCCACAGGTGCGGGGCAACGCGATGGCGCCGGTCTCGGTGGTCCTCGACGGCGAGGTGACCCGCGTCGAGCGCCCGGACGGCGCGGCGCACCGGACGCGCGCGCCCGTGCTGCTGATCGTGCCGCCGGGGGAGGGGCGGGAGGAGTGGCTGCGGCTCCTCCCCTCGACCCGGCTGCGGGTCGGGGCCCGGTTGGCGCTGCCGCTGCGCTCCGGCGATCCGTTCGCCGCGGTGCTCAAGGTCGACGGAGGGGGACCGCCGCGGATCATCGGGCAGCCGAGCGCGCCCCAGCGCACGGCCGGCGAGCTGCGCGCCGGGCTGCGGAGAGCGACCGAGGGGCTCGCTCCCGACGCGCGGGCTCTGCTGCCGGGGTTGGTCGTCGGGGACACCTCCAGGATCGGACCGGATCTGCGGGGCGCCTTCGAGGCCACCGACCTCACGCATCTCCTCGCGGTCTCCGGCAGCAACCTCTCCGTCGTCCTGCTCCTTCTCATCGGGCGCCCCGGGAGGGCGCACCAGGTGGAGCGGGGCGGGCTCGCTCCCCGGCTCGGGCTTTCGCTGCGGGCGACCGCGGTGGCCGGGGGAGCCCTGACGCTGGCCTTCGTGGTCGTCTGCCGGCCAGATCCGAGCGTGCTGCGGGCCGCGGCCTGCGGGCTCGTCGTCCTCCTGGCGATCGGCACCGGGCGCCGGAGATCGCTGATCCCCGCGCTGGCCGCCGCCGTCCTGGTCCTCGTGCTCTACGACCCTTGGCTGGCGCGGAGTTACGGGTTCCTGCTCTCGGTCCTGGCCACCGGGTCCCTGCTGACGGTCGCCCCGCGGTGGAGCGACGCGCTGCGGCGGCGCGGGGTGCCGGGTCGGCTCGCGGAGGCGTTGGGGGCGGCCCTCGCGGCGCAGGCGGTGTGCGCACCGGTGGTGGTGGTCTTCGCCGCCCGGGTGAGTCTGGTCGCGATCCCGGCGAACCTCTTCGCCGAACTGGCGGTCGCGCCCGCGACGGTGCTCGGCTTCGCCGCGCTCGCCCTGGCGCAGGTCTGGGAGCCGGCCGCCGTGGGGGCCGCGTGGTTGGCGGGGTGGCCGGCCGGGTGGATCGCGGGGGTGGCCCGCGCGGGCGGGGAGCTGCCGGGGGCTCAGCTGGCCTGGCCCGACGGGTGGTGGGGCGGTCTTGCCCTGGCGCTGCTCACGGGACTCGTCCTGCTCGGGGCGCGCAGACTGCCGTACCGGGGGTGGATCGCCGCCGTTGTCGCGGCGCTGCTCTTCCTTGTCGTCGTACGGCCCGTGCCGTTGACGAGGTGGGCCACCGGGTGGCCGCCGCCGGGCTGGGTGTTCGCGATGTGCCAGGTGGGGCAGGGGGACGCGACGGTGCTGGCGGCGGGCGGTGACGCGGCCGTCGTGGTGGACGCGGGGCCCGATCCCGTACCGGTGGACCGTTGTCTGCGGGAGCTCGGGGTGCGGCGGGTGCCCCTGCTGGTGCTCACGCACTTCCACGCCGACCATGTGGCCGGGCTGACGGGGGTGTTGCGGGGGCGGTCGGTGGGGGCGATCCAGACCACGGGGCTCGAAGAGCCGCCCGCGCAGGCCGCGTTCGTGCGGCGGACGGCGGCCGCCGCGCGGGTTCCGCTGGTCCGTGCGGTGCCGGGGGAGCAGCGGAGGGTCGGGGCCCTGGAGTGGCGGGTGTTGTGGCCGCCGGCGGGTTCCGGCGGATTGGCAGGCGGGGCGAACGACGCCAGCGTCACCCTCCTCGTCCGCGCCGCCGGAGGGTTGAGTCTGTTGCTCCTGGGCGACCTCGAACCACCGGCTCAGCGTGCGCTGTTGAGGAGCAGTCCGGGGCTGGGGCCGGTGGACGTGCTGAAGGTCGCCCATCACGGGTCCGCGCACCAGGATCCGGGGCTGATACGGGCGGCGCGACCGCGACTCGCGCTGGTCTCGGCGGGAAGCGACAACCCGTATGGACATCCGGCACCGCGGACCGTGGAGGCGCTGCGGGCGGGCGGGGCGCGGGTGTTGCGGACCGACCGGGACGGGGCGATCGCGGTGGTGGGGGCGGGGCGCGGGCTCGTGGCCGTGCCGAGGGGGCGGTGAGTCGGCCATCGGAGGGGAGGGCGAGCCATCGGGATGAGCCGTTCGGGTGGGAGGGCGATCCTCATGTAAAGAAGTGCTTGTAAAGAAGTCTTTCTAAAGATACCTTTTCATCATGCCGGAGATCAGCGAACCGCGACCCGAGGGCGAGCAGCCCCGCAGCATCCGCCTCACCGACCCGCGTGCCCTGCGGGCCTACGCCCACCCGCTGCGGATGACCCTGGTGGGGCTCCTGCGCAGCACCGGCCCCTTCACCGCCACCAAGGCCGCCGAGCTGACCGGCGAGTCCGTGGCCAGCTGCTCCTACCACCTGCGGATACTCGCCAAGTACGGCCTCGTGGAGGAGGCGCCCGGCGGGCGGGGGCGGGAGAAGCCCTGGCGGGCCACCGCGCGGTACACCGAGTGGCCGGACTACAGCGAGGACGCGACGGTCACGCAGGCCGCCGACGCACTGATGGGCGCCGTCGCCGAGCGGTACTTCGAGCGGGTCAACCGGGCCATGGAGCGCCGGCACACGCTGCCGAGGGAGTGGCGGGAGGCCGAGCAGTTCAGCGACTCCCTGCTCTTCCTCACCCCCGAGGAGCTGACCGACCTCGGAGAGCGGATCGACGCACTGCTCCGGCCTTACGAGGGCCGCGAGTCCGACCCGTCCCTGAGGCCCGAGGGCGCCCGGGCCATCAGCATCCTGCGGATCGCCCACCTGGAACAGGACATCCCCCACCACGAAGAACGAGAAGAGGAGTAGGCGAGATGGCCCTCGTGGAACGCATACCGGCACTGCTGCGCGAGCGGACCTTCCGTCGCTACTGGACCGGGCAGACGGTCTCGCTCGTCGGGGACCAGATCTCGCTCATCGCCCTCCCGCTCGCCGCCGTCCTGATCCTCGGCGCCGACGCCGCCGAGATGGGCTGGCTCAAGACCGCCGAACTCCTGCCCGCCCTCCTGCTCAACATGCCGCTCGGCGCCTGGGTCGACCGACAGGCCCGCCGCAGGCGCGCCATGATCGCGGCGGACCTCGGGCGGGCGGCGCTCATGCTGACCCTCCCCGTGGCCTACGCGCTCGACGCGTTGACGCTCGGTCAGCTGTACGCGGTGGCCTTCGGGATCGGCGCGCTCACCGTGCTCTTCGAGGCCTGCAACGCCACGCTCCTCGTGGCGCTCGTCCCCACCGACCGGTACATCCAGGCGAACGCGCTGGTCAACGGCAGCCGTTCGATGTCCTGGCTCGCGGGACCCGGCATCGGCGGTGTCCTCGTGCAGGTCCTCACCGCGCCCTTCGCCCTGGTCGCCGACGCCCTCACCTATGTGGTGTCGGCCGGATACCTGGCCCGGATCAAGGCGGTCGAACCCCCGCCCGCCCCCGTGGCCAAGGGGCACTTCACCGAAGGACTGCGCTGGGTGCTCCGGAACTCCTCGATGCGCGCGCTGTTCGCCTCCTCCGGCACGGTCCAGTTCTTCAACTACATGTTCCACACCCTCTTCGTGCTCTACGCGACCGCCGAACTCGGCATCAGTGCCGGGCTGCTCGGCCTGATCCTCGGAGCCGGCGCGGTGGGCGGCCTCATCGGGGCCGCGTGCAGCGGTGCGGTCGTCCGGCGGATCGGCATCGGTGCCTCGCTCGTCGTCGGCTTCCTCGGGTTCACCCTGCCCCTGCTCCTGATACCCCTGGCCGACGGGCCGCTTCCGCTGGTGGTGGCGGTGCTGTTCGTGGCGGAGTTCCTCTCCTGCGTCGCGGTGATGATCGTGGACATCGCCGCGGGGTCGTTCCAGATGGCGGTGATCCCGAACGCCGTACGGTCCCGGGTCATGGGCGCGTACCGCATGCTCAACCACGGCTTCCGCCCCCTCGGAGCGCTCACCGGAGGCATGCTCGGCGCCGCGATCGGACTGCGCCCGACGCTGTGGATCGCCACCGGCGGAGCCGTCCTCGCCGTGCTCTGGCTGCTGCCCTCGCCGCTGCCGCGGATGCGTGAACTGCCCGTGAAGGAAGAGGAGTCGACCCCCGTCGGGGCGTCGTGACCAGCTCTGTGATCATCGTCGTGAGCATCCGAGGAGAGGGAGACCGACCGTATGAGTACCGAACCGGACGCCGGTGCCTATCTGGCGCGGATCGGCGCGCAGCGGCCCGCCCGCGCGGACGCCGCCGCCCTGCGGGAGCTGCATCTGCGGCACCTGCTGAGCGTGCCCTTCGAGAACCTCTCGATCCATCTCGGCGAGGACATCGTCCTGGACGAGAAGGCGCTGGTCGACAAGGTGGTCACCGATCACAGGGGCGGCTTCTGCTACGAGATCAACACCACCTTCGCGGTCCTGCTGCGGGAGCTCGGCTACCGCGTCTCGCTGCTCCAGGCGCGCGTCATCGACTCGGAGGGGAAGCTCGGGATCCCGTACGACCACATGGCGCTCCTCGTGGAGACGGCGGACGGGGAGCGGTTGCTGGCCGACGTCGGGTTCGGTGACCACAGTCACTACCCGCTGGCCTTCGATGAGCGCGGGGACCAGGAGGACCCGGGCGGTGTCTTCCGCATCCAGGAGGTCGCCGACGGCGAGCCGGGCGATCTGGACGTGCTGCGGGACGGGAAGCCGCAGTACCGGCTGGAGGTGCGGCCCCGCGAGCTCGCGGACTTCACCGCCGGGGCCTGGTACCACCGGACCTCGCCCGATTCGCACTTCCCGCGGTCCCTCATCTGCTCCCTGCTCACGGAGGAGGGCCGGATCACCCTCAGCGGCAGCAAGTTGATCACTCGCACCCACGGGGAACGCGTCGAGCGGGTCTTCGACGGGGACGAGGAGGTGCGGGACGCGTATCGCGACCTGTTCGGCATCGTGCTCGACGAGCTGCCGGTCGTCGCGAAGCCGAATCCCTGACGCGGAGCTCTCAATTCGGACCCTCGGTAACACTTGGCTCGTTTGCCTCGAACACCTCAATGGTGATCGAATGCGACTTCGTTGCATAGTGAACGAGTCATGCGGGGGTGCGTGGAGAATGTTCGATCGTCTCTTCGGGAAGCGGGCGGCGGGGGCCGCACGGGGTGGCCCGCTCGCCGGTCTCTCGGTCCCGGCCTCGGCGGGGGTGCTGAGCTGCCGGGTCCTCGACCCCGTACACGAACCGGTCCGGCAGGCCGAGTTCGTCCTCAGTGACGGTGCGGGCCGCAAGGTGCTGGGCGGGGAGACCGACCCGTACGGCACGGCGCTCGCGACCGTACCGGCGGGCGAGTACCGGCTCGTGGTCACCGCCGAGGGGTACACGCCGTACCACGGCGGCGCCGTCGTCACCGAGGGCGGACACACCGGCGTCGGCGACGTCCTGCTCCAGGTCGCGCCGCAGCCGCAGCTCCCGGAGCCGGGTGACTGGGAGATCGACCCGGCGCACTCGCAGATCGGCTTCACCGCCCGCCACATCGGCCTCGCGCGCATCCACGGCCGGTTCAACGGCTTCGCCGGCGCGGTGCGGATCGCCGACCGCATGGAGCAGTCGGCGATGCACGTCGTCATCGACGCGGCCTCCATCGACACCGGGGTGCAGATGCGCGACGACCACCTGCGCTCGGGCGACTTCCTCGACGTCGGCGCGTACCCGACGCTGGAGTTCTACAGCGAACGCTTCGTGCACCGGGGCGGCAGCCGCTGGGCCGTGACCGGCGCGCTCACCCTCCACGGGGTGAGTCGCACCGTGACGCTCGACACCCAGTACCTGGGCCTCGGGAACGGGCTCGAGGGCGAGACGCGGGGGGCCTGCCGGGCCACCACCGAGCTGCACCGGGAGGACTTCACCCTCACGTGGCAGACGATGCTCGCGCGGGGGATCGCGGCCGTCGGGTCCAGCATCAGCATCGACCTCGACATCCAGATCGTGCCCAAGAGCGCGTAGGGGTCGGCGGGCAGGGGGCAGCGGGCGGGGCCCAGGGGTTACGGGGCTTCGAGCCAGCCCTCGTACTCGGCGGCGAGTTCGTCGAGCGCCGTCGCGTCCAGCCGGCCGTCCGGGTCCTCGACGACCACCAGCCACTGCGCGTCCTCGGCGTCGTCCTCCCCGGCCAGGGCGTCTCGGACGAGCTGCGGAGCCTCGGCCACGCCGAAACGGTCGGGGAGTTCCTGGGCGACCTCCTCGGCGGCGTCGCGGTCGGGGAGTACCAGTACGTGTCGTCGTTCGCTCACCGCGCCATTCTCGGGCATGGCCGTCGGGAGCGGTTCGGGGGTATGGGTGTCAGTGGCCCGTGGGATGCTGGAACGCGATGGCCACCAGAAAGACTTCCCCCGACGACCTCCTCGGCCCCGTGACGCTCGCCGTGGGGCAGGAGGACCTGCTCCTCGACCGCGCCGTCCAGGAGGTGGTGGCGGCCGCGCGGGCCGCCGACGCCGACACGGACGTGCGCGACCTCACCTCCGACCAGCTTCAGCCCGGGTCGCTGGCCGAGCTGACCAGCCCGTCGCTCTTCGCCGAGCGCAAGGTCCTCATCGTGCGGAACGCGCAGGACCTCTCCGCCGACACGATCAAGGACGTCAAGGCCTACCTCGGCGACCCGGTCGAGGACATCTCGCTCGTCCTCCTCCACGCCGGCGGCGCGAAGGGCAAGGGCCTGCTCGACGCCGCGCGCAAGGCGGGGGCGCGGGAGGTGGCCTGCCCGAAGACGACGAAGCCGGCGGAGCGGCTGACGTTCGTACGGCAGGAGTTCCGGGCGCTCGGGCGCTCGGCGACGCCGGAGGCGTGCCAGGCGCTGGTGGACTCGATCGGCAGCGACCTGCGGGAGCTGGCGTCCGCGTGCGCGCAGCTGACGTCGGACGTCGACGGGACGATCGACGAGGCGGTCGTCGGGCGGTACTACACCGGCCGCGCGGAGGCCTCGTCCTTCAACGTGGCCGACCGGGCCGTGGAGGGGCGTGCGGCGGAGGCCCTGGAGGCGTTGCGCTGGTCGCTCTCCACCGGGGTGGCGCCGGTGCTCATCACCAGTGCGCTGGCGCAGGGCGTACGGGCGATCGGCAAGCTGTCGTCGGCGCGGGGCGGGCGGCCGGCGGATCTGGCGCGTGAGCTGGGCATGCCGCCCTGGAAGATCGACCGCGTCCGGCAGCAGATGCGGGGCTGGACCCCGGACGGGGTGTCCCTCGCGCTGCGGGCGATCGCGGAGGCGGACGCGGGGGTGAAGGGCGGGGGCGACGACCCGGAGTACGCCCTGGAGAAGGCGGTTGTGGCGGTGGCGCGGGCGGCGCGGCTGCGGCGGGCGTAGAGGGCCTGTTTTTGTTGCTTGGCCCTGCCGGGCCGGGGCGGTGCGGGCCGGGCCCGGGCCTGTAGGCCTGTGCGGGGTGCGTCGTGGCTGGTGCCGGGGCGGATTCCCCCACCCCACCCCTTCCCGAAACCCTGCCGGGGGCTGGCGGGGGTCGAGCTGAGTTCCCGGGGGCTCCGCCCCCCGGCCCCCCGACGGGCCGGCGGCAGCTTCGCGCCGCAGTGTCCCGGGTGGGCTGGCGGCAGCCTCGCGCCGCGGTGCGCCCCGTGGGCCAGCGGCCTTGCCCCGCCCGGTGGGCTAAGGGCTTCGCCCCCGCCCCGGCGGCTTCGCCCCGCGCAGTCCCGGCGGCCCCTACTGCACTTGGCCGATCCAACGTCGCCCAGACGCGGCGAAGGCCCCGGCGGCTCCTGGGGAGGAGGCGGCGGGGCCTTCGGCGTGGAGATGGGTGGGCTCGCACCCGCGTGGCGAACGCGTCCGCGTGCGAGTCCTGGTGGTCGGGCGGGAGCGGGAGAGAGGGCCCGCTGGGTCCCGTACGACCGGTTACATCAGAGCTCAGCCCTGAAGGGAGGAAACCTTGATCGCCAGCGCCGACTTCTTGTTGGCGGCGGCGTTCTTGTGGATGACACCCTTCGAGACGGCCTTGTCGAGCGCACGCGAGGCGGCGCGAGTGGCAACGGTGGCCTTCTCGACGTCACCGGCGGCGACAGCCTCACGGGCCTTGCGGATCGCGGTCTTGAGCGACGACTTGACGGCCTTGTTACGCAGGCGCGCCTTCTCGTTGGTCTTGTTCCGCTTGATCTGGGACTTGATGTTCGCCACGAAAAGAGCCTTTACAGGTTCGATGTTCCTTCTGGAGTGTGACTCGCAAGCTGAGAGGGCACACGAGACACAGCTGTCCACAGTACCAGTCACTCTCGGGGCCGCCCAAACCGGGCGCAGGGCGGCGGGCATGGGACCATGGAGCCTACGTATCGATCCGACATCGCCCCGAGACGAGACCCTGCGTGCCCGCGACTCCTACCAACGTGCCCGAGCCGAGCCGTACCGACCCGGCTCTGATCCGCAACTTCTGCATCATCGCGCACATCGACCACGGCAAGTCCACGCTCGCCGACCGGATGCTCCAGCTCACCGGTGTGGTCGACCAGCGGCAGATGCGTGCCCAGTATCTCGACCGGATGGACATCGAGCGGGAGCGCGGCATCACGATCAAGTCCCAGGCGGTCCGGCTGCCGTGGGCGCCCACCGACGGGCAGGGTGAGGGCAAGACGCACATCCTGAACATGATCGACACTCCCGGGCACGTCGACTTCACCTACGAGGTCTCGCGTTCGCTCGCGGCGTGCGAGGGCACGGTCCTGCTGGTCGACGCGGCCCAGGGCATCGAGGCGCAGACCCTCGCCAACCTGTACCTGGCGATGGAGAACGACCTCACGATCGTTCCCGTGCTGAACAAGATCGACCTGCCGGCCGCCCAGCCGGAGAAGTTCTCCGAGGAGCTCGCGAACCTCATCGGCTGCCAGCCGGAGGACGTCCTCAAGGTCTCCGCGAAGACCGGTGTCGGGGTCGACGCGCTGCTCGACCGGGTCGTCCGGGACGTTCCCGCCCCGGTCGGTGTCGCCGACGCGCCCGCCCGCGCGATGATCTTCGACTCCGTGTACGACTCGTACCGGGGCGTCGTGACGTACGTGCGAGTGGTCGACGGACAGCTCAACAAGCGCGAGCGCATCAAGATGATGTCGACCGGCGCCACCCACGAGCTGCTGGAGATCGGTGTTTCCTCCCCGGAGATGACGCCGTCCGACGGTCTTGGTGTCGGTGAGGTCGGCTACCTCATCACCGGTGTGAAGGACGTCCGCCAGTCCAAGGTCGGTGACACGATCACCTCCCTGAACAAGGGAGCGACCGAGGCGCTCGGCGGCTACAAGGACCCCAAGCCGATGGTGTTCTCGGGCCTCTACCCGCTGGACGGCTCGGAGTACCCGGACCTCCGCGAGGCCCTCGACAAGCTCCAGCTCAACGACGCCGCGCTCGTCTACGAGCCGGAGACCTCCGCCGCGCTCGGCTTCGGCTTCCGCGTCGGCTTCCTGGGGCTTCTGCACCTCGACGTCATTCGTGAGCGGCTTGAGCGGGAGTTCGGGCTCGATCTCATCGCCACCGCGCCCAACGTGGTGTATCGCGTGGTCATGGAGGACGGGAGCGAGCACACCGTCACCAACCCGAGCGAGTTCCCCGAGGGCAAGATCAACGACGTGTACGAGCCCGTCGTACGCGCCACGATCCTGGCCCCGAGCGAGTTCATCGGCGCGATCATGGAGCTGTGCCAGACCCGTCGCGGCACCCTGATCGGCATGGACTACCTCTCCGAGGACCGGGTCGAGATCCGCTACACCCTGCCCCTCGCCGAGATCGTCTTCGACTTCTTCGACCAGCTGAAGTCCAAGACGCGCGGTTACGCCTCCCTCGACTACGAGCCCACGGGCGAGCAGGCCTCCAGCCTGGTCAAGGTCGACATCCTGCTGCACGGCGACAAGGTCGACGCGTTCTCCGCCGTCACCCACAAGGACGCCGCGTACGCCTACGGTGTGCGGCTCGTCGCCAAGCTGCGCGAGCTCATCCCGCGCCAGGCCTTCGAGGTGCCGATCCAGGCCGCGATCGGCTCCCGGGTCATCGCCCGCGAGACCATCCGCGCCATCCGCAAGGACGTCCTCGCCAAGTGCTACGGCGGTGACATCTCCCGTAAGCGGAAGCTGCTGGAGAAGCAGAAGGAAGGCAAGAAGCGCATGAAGATGGTCGGTTCGGTGGAGGTGCCGCAGGAGGCCTTCATCGCCGTGCTGTCGAGCGACGAGTCCTCCGGCAAGAAGAAGTAGCCGGTCGGCGAGGAGCGGCAGCGAGTAGCTGCTCTGTGCATCTAACGGGTCCACGCGCCGTCGGCGCGTGGACCCGTTCGTTATGAAGCGGGGCCCTGCAAGCTCTTACGCGCCGGTCCCCGGCCCTTTACTCTGATCCCGAATCGAAGGTTACTCGCCAGTTAGTTACGTAGACGGTTAGACGGTTACGTAGTTACGCACCGCCAGCAGGCACCGCCGCCGCCCGGAGGACGTCGTGAGCGACACACAGACCCTGATCGAGAACCGGCCGCCCTCCGTGGCGACGCTCTTCCTTGAGCGCGTCGAGCGGACCCCCGACGCGGAGGCCTACCGGTACCCGGTGCCCGCCGCCTCCGGTACCGGTCCCGACGACTGGAAGTCGCTCAGTTGGGGGCAGGCCGCCGAGCGGGTCTACGCGATCGCCGCCGGCCTCGTCGACCTCGGCGTGCAGCCCGAGGAGCGCGTCGCGCTCGCCTCGGCCACCCGGGTGGAGTGGGTCCTCGCCGACCTCGGCGTGATGTGCGCGGGCGCGGCGACCACCACGGTCTACCCGTCGACCAACGCCGAGGAGTCGGCGTTCATCCTCTCCGACTCCGAGTCCAGGGTCCTCATCGCCGAGGACGCTTCCCAGCTCGCCAAGGCCGTCGAGCGCCGCGCCGACCTGCCGGACCTCCACCACGTCGTCGTCATCGACGCCGAGGGCGTGGAGACCGACGGCGACTGGGTCCTCTCCCTCGCCGACCTGGAGGCACGCGGTCGCGCCTACCTGGAGAAGCACCCCGAGGCCGTCAAGGAGCGCGTCGCGGCGATCACCGCCACCCAGCTCGCGACCCTCATCTACACCTCGGGCACCACCGGCCGCCCCAAGGGCGTCCGCCTCCCGCACGACAACTGGTCGTACATGGCCAAGGCCATCGCCGCCACCGGCCTCGTCACCCAGGACGACGTCCAGTACCTGTGGCTGCCGCTCGCGCACGTCTTCGGCAAGGTCCTCACCTCGGGCCAGATCGAGGTCGGGCACGTCACCGCCCTCGACGGCCGGGTGGAGAAGATCATCGAGAACCTGCCGGTGGTCCAGCCGACCTACATGGCGGCCGTGCCCCGCATCTTCGAGAAGGTCTACAACGGGGTCGCCGCCAAGGCCCGAGCCGCCGGCGGCGCCAAGTACAAGATCTTCCAGTGGGCCGCCGAGGTCGCCCGCGAGTACGCCAAGGCCAGCCAGGACAACTTCCGCCGCACGGGCACCGCCTCCGCGCCCTTCGGCCTCACGGCCAAGCACAAGGTCGCCGACGTCCTCGTCTACAGCAAGATCCGCGAGGCCTTCGGCGGCAACCTGCGCGCCTGCATCTCCGGTTCCGCCGCGCTCGCCCCCGAGATCGGCTACTTCTTCGCCGGCGCCGGCATTCACATCCTGGAGGGCTACGGCCTCACGGAGACCTCCGCCGCCTCCTTCGTCAACCCGGGCGAGGCCTACCGCACCGGCACCGTCGGCAAGCCGCTCCCCGGCACCGAGGTCCGGATCGCCGACGACGGCGAGATCCTGCTGCGCGGCCCCGGCGTCATGGAGGGCTACCACGGCCTGCCCGAGAAGACCGTCGAGGTCCTGGAGTCCGACGGCTGGTTCCACACCGGCGACATCGGCGAGCTCTCCGCCGACGGCTACCTCCGGATCACGGACCGCAAGAAGGACCTGATCAAGACGTCCGGCGGCAAGTACATCGCGCCGGCCGAGGTCGAGGGCCAGTTCAAGGCCGTCTGCCCGTTCGTCTCGAACATCCTGGTCCACGGCGCCGACCGGAACTTCTGCACCGCCCTCATCGCCCTCGACGAGCCCTCCATCCTCGGCTGGGCCGCCGACCACGAGCTCGCGGGCAAGTCGTACGCCGAGGTCGTCGCCGCCCCGCAGACCCAGAAGCTCATCCAGGGCTACGTCGACCGCCTCAACGAAGGCCTGCAGCGCTGGCAGACGATCAAGAAGTTCCGCCTGCTGCCGCGCGACCTCGACATCGAGCACGGCGAGCTGACGCCGTCGCTGAAGCTGAAGCGGCCGGTGGTGGAGCGCGAGTACAAGGAGCTCATCGAGGAGATGTACGCGGGCTCGCGCGAGTCCTGACCTGCGCGGACTGCGGTTGTCCACAGGCAGACCGGTTACCTCGGGCAGTACGGGACAATGGGCTCATGCCTTCCGTACTGCCCGATGGTGAGTCCGTTCCCGACGACGGGGCGCTGCCCCCGCACGCCCTCGAAGGGGCGGGGGAGCGGCCGCTCGGGTTCTACCTGCACGTGCCGTACTGCGCCACGCGGTGCGGCTACTGCGACTTCAACACGTACACGGCGAGTGAGCTGCGCGGTACGGGGGGCGTGCTCGCCTCCCGGGACAATTACGCCGAGCAGGTCGTCGAGGAGATCCGGCTCGCCCGGAAGGTCCTCGGCGACGACCCCAGGCCGGTGCGGACCGTCTTCGTCGGCGGCGGCACGCCGACGCTGCTGGCCGCCGGGGACCTCGTCCGGATGCTGGGGGCGATCCGTGACGAGTTCGGGCTCGCGGACGACGCCGAGGTGACGACGGAGGCCAATCCGGAGTCCGTGAACCCCGCGTACCTCGCCGAGCTGCGGGAGGGCGGATTCAACCGGGTCTCCTTCGGCATGCAGAGCGCCAAGCAGCACGTCCTGAAGATCCTCGACCGGACGCACACCCCCGGGCGCCCCGAGGCGTGCGTCGCCGAGGCGCGGGCCGCCGGCTTCGACCACGTCAACCTGGACCTCATCTACGGCACGCCCGGGGAGACCGACGACGACTGGCGTGCCTCGCTCGACGCGGCGATCGGCGCCGGACCCGACCACGTCAGCGCGTACGCCCTGATCGTCGAGGAGGGGACGCAGCTGGCGCGGCGCATCCGGCGCGGCGAGGTGCCCATGACCGACGACGACGTGCACGCCGACCGCTACCTGATCGCCGAGGAGGCCTTCGAGAAGGCGGGCTTCTCGTGGTACGAGGTGTCCAACTGGGCCACCTCCGATGCCGGGCGCTGCCTCCACAACGAGCTGTACTGGCGCGGCGCGGACTGGTGGGGCGCGGGGCCGGGGGCGCACTCGCACGTCGGGGGCGTCCGCTGGTGGAACGTGAAGCATCCGGGGACGTACGCGGCGGCCCTCGCGGGTGGGAAGTCGCCGGGCGCCGGGCGGGAGATCCTCTCGGAGGAGGACCGGCGGGTGGAGCGGATCCTGCTGGAGCTGCGGCTGCGGGACGGTGTCGAGCTGTCGATCCTCAAGCCGGCGGGACTTGCGGCGGCCCGGCTTGCGTTGGCGGACGGGCGTCTCGACCCCGCGTCGTACGAGGCCGGGCGGGCGGTTCTGACCCTGCGGGGTCGGCTGCTTGCGGATGCGGTCGTGCGGGACCTGGTGGACTGAGGTCCGGGCCCAGGAGCCTTGGCCCGGCACGGGGCGCCGTCCCGTGTGCCCACCCGTCCCGCCCTGCGGGACGATTGCCCACACGGGGTGGGGGCCGTCCTGTGGGGCGAGTGCCCACAACGGGGTGGGTGCGGGGCAGGTGCCTACCGGGCTCGTCAGGGGGCCGTGACGAAGTCGATCAGTTCTTCCACTCGGCCCAGGAGCTCCGGCTCCAGGTCCTTGTAGGAGTGCACGCGCTTGAGGATCGCCTGCCAGACCGCGCCGGTGTTGTCCGAGGGCCAGCCCAGGGCGCGGCAGACGCCCGTCTTCCAGTCCTGGCCGCGGGGGACCGCCGGCCAGGCCTTGATGCCCACCGCGGACGGCTTCACCGCTTCCCAGATGTCGATGTACGGGTGGCCGACCACCAGGACGTCCGGGGAGGTGACCTGGGCGGCGATGCGGGATTCCTTCGAGCCCGGGACCAGGTGGTCGACGAGGACGCCGAGGCGGGCGTCCGGGGCCGGGGCGAATTCCGCGACGATCGACGGCAGGTCGTCGACGCCCTCCAGGTACTCGACGACGACGCCCTCGATGCGGAGGTCGTCGCCCCAGACGCGTTCGACGAGTTCGGCGTCGTGGCGGCCCTCCACGTAGATCCGGCCCGCCCGCGCCACGCGCGCCCGCGCGCCCGGGACGGCGACCGAACCGGAGGCCGTACGGGTGGGGCGTACCGGCGCGGCGGCGGACGGGCGGACGAGGGTGACGACCCGGCCCTCCAGGAGGAAGCCGCGGGGCTCCATCGGGAAGACGCGGTGCTTCCCGAAGCGGTCCTCCAGGGTCACCGTGCCCGCCTCGCAGCGGATCACCGCCCCGCAGAATCCCGTCGAGACCTCCTCGACGACGAGGTCGTGGTCCGCCGGGACCTCCGGGACGGGTGCCGACTTCTTCCAAGAGGGTGTCAGATCCGGGTCGTAGCTGCGCATTTGGGCGAGGTTATGACACGGCGAAGCGGCGTGCCAGTTCCTCGCGCTGTGTCCGTACGTACGTGGCGTCGACCGCCGCCCCGTGGCCCGGTACGTACACCGCGTCCTCGCCGCCGAGCGAGAGCAGCCGGTCCAGGGCGTCCGGCCAGCGGGACGGGATCGCGTCCGGGCCGGCCTGCGGCTCGCCCGACTCCTCCACCAGGTCCCCGCAGAAGACGACCTCGCGCTCCCCGGGCACGAAGAGCGCCAGGTCGTGGCCCGTGTGGCCGGGGCCGACGTTCGCCAGGAGCACCTGCCGGCCGCCCAGGTCGAGCGTCCACTCGCCGGAGACCACGTGCCGCGGGCGCACGAGGACGTCGACGGCCTCCGTCGCCTCCCGCGCCCCGACCCCGTGCCGTACCGCGTCGGCGCGCAGCGCCTCCCGGTCCCGCTCCCGGCCGAGGAGCTCGTCCACCCCGACCGCGCCGAAGACCTCCGCGCCCGCGAAGGCCGCGGTACCGAAGACGTGGTCGAAATGCGGGTGACTCAGTGCGATGTGCGTCACTCTCCGGCCGGCCGTCAGGGCCGAGATCTGCCCCCGCAGCTCGGCGCCCTCCGCGAGCGTCGAGCCCGTGTCGTACAGCAGCAGCGCCTTCGCGCCCACGACCAGGCCCACCGTGGCGTCCCAGCCGGGCAGGCGGCGCCTGCCCACTCCGTCCGCCAACCGCTCCCAGCCGTACGCTTCCCAATCGACGTCCATGGGGCGACGCTAGCCGGTGCGCCCCCGCCTCCTTGCCAGGAGCGTTGTCCGCCGCCGTACACTGGCCGGGGGATTGCTGGCACTCGGGCAGGGTGAGTGCCAAATCCGGAGCAACCGGAACGACGACGACAGGCGGAGGTGCGCACGATGCTCAGCGAACGCAGACTCGAGGTGCTGCGCGCCATCGTCCAGGACTACGTCGGGACGGAGGAGCCGGTCGGCTCGAAGGCGCTCACCGAGCGCCACAAGCTCGGCGTCTCGCCCGCCACGGTCCGCAACGACATGGCCGTGCTGGAGGAGGAGGGCTACATCGCCCAGCCTCACACCAGCGCCGGACGCATCCCGACCGACAAGGGCTACCGCCTCTTCGTCGACCGGCTGGCCGGCGTCAAGCCGCTGTCCACGCCCGAGCGGCGCGCGATCCACAACTTCCTGGACGGAGCCGTCGACCTCGACGACGTCGTCGGGCGCACGGTCCGGCTGCTCGCGCAGCTGACCCGGCAGGTCGCCGTCGTCCAGTACCCCTCGCTGACCCGCTCGACCGTCCGGCACGTGGAGCTGCTCGCGCTGGCCCCGGCCCGCCTGATGCTCGTGCTCATCACGGACACCGGCCGGGTGGAGCAGCGCGTCATCGACTGCCCCGCGCCCTTCGGCGAGACCTCCCTCGCCGACCTGCGGGCCCGGCTCAACAGCCGGGTCGTCGGCCGCCGGTTCGCCGACGTGCCGCAGCTGGTGCAGGACCTCCCCGAGTCCTTCGAGGAGCTCGAGGACCGCGCCACGGTCTCGACCGTGCTCGCGACCCTCCTCGAATCGCTCGTGGAGGAGCACGAGGAGCGGCTGATGATCGGCGGCACCGCCAATCTCACCCGCTTCGGACACGACTTCCCCCTGATGATCAGGCCCGTCCTGGAAGCTCTGGAGGAGCAGGTCGTGCTCCTCAAGCTGCTCGGCGAGGCCAAGGAATCGGGCATGACCGTACGCATCGGGCACGAGAACGCCCACGAGGGGCTGAGCTCCACGTCCGTCGTCTCGGTCGGCTACGGTTCGGGCGGCGAAGCAGTCGCCAAACTCGGCGTGGTCGGACCGACCCGCATGGACTACCCCGGAACGATGGGAGCGGTACGCGCAGTGGCACGTTACGTCGGACAGATCCTGGCGGAGTCGTAAGTGGCCACGGACTACTACGCCGTACTCGGCGTGCGCCGCGACGCTTCCCAGGACGAGATCAAGAAGGCCTTCCGGAGGCTCGCGCGCGAGCTGCACCCGGATGTGAATCCCGATCCGAAGACGCAGGAACGCTTCAAGGAGATCAACGCCGCCTACGAGGTCCTCTCGGACCCGCAGAAGAAGCAGGTCTACGACCTCGGCGGCGACCCGCTCTCGGCCTCCGGCGGGGGCGGCGCGGGCGGCTTCGGCGCGGGTGGCTTCGGCAACTTCTCCGACATCATGGACGCCTTCTTCGGCACGGCCTCACAGCGCGGTCCGCGCTCGCGGACCCGCCGCGGCCAGGACGCGATGATCCGCCTGGAGATCGACCTCAACGAGGCGGCCTTCGGCACCACCAAGGACATCCAGGTCGACACGGCCGTCGTCTGCACCACCTGTTCGGGTGAGGGTGCCGCGCCCGGCACCTCCGCGCAGACGTGTGACATGTGCCGCGGCCGCGGCGAGGTCTCGCAGGTCACCCGGTCCTTCCTGGGCCAGGTCATGACCTCCCGGCCCTGCCCGCAGTGCCAGGGCTTCGGCACCGTCGTCCCGACCCCGTGCCCCGAGTGCGCGGGCGACGGCCGGGTCCGCTCCCGCCGCACCCTCACCGTCAAGATCCCGGCCGGTGTCGACAACGGCACCCGGATCCAGCTCGCCGGCGAGGGCGAGGTCGGCCCCGGCGGTGGCCCGGCCGGCGACCTGTACGTCGAGATCCACGAGATCCCGCACGAGACGTTCCAGCGGCGCGGCGACGACCTGCACTGCACGGTGACCATCCCGATGACGGCGGGCGCGCTCGGCACGAAGGTGCCGCTGCAGACCCTCGACGGCATCGAGGAGATCGACATCCGGCCGGGCACGCAGTCCGGCCAGTCGGTCCCGCTGCACGGCCGCGGCGTCACGCACCTGCGGGGCAACGGCCGGGGCGACCTGATCGTGCACGTCGAGGTGCAGACCCCGGGCAAGCTCGACGCGGAGCAGGAGCGGCTCCTGCGCGAGCTGGCCAAGCTGCGCGGCGAGGAGCGGCCCACCGGGCAGTTCCAGCCCGGTCAGCAGGGCCTGTTCTCGCGCCTGAAGGACGCCTTCAACGGGCGGTAGGCAAGGCTCGGAGAGCAAAGAGGGCGGTACTCGTGGTTCACGGGTGCCGCCCTTTTCCGTACCCGGCGGCTGCCGCTCTTCCCTACCTGACGTACGGACCTCGTACCGATTCGGCCCGCCGGATCCGTCATGAAACGATGCCCGTATGTCCACCACCGCACTGAACGATCTCTTTCGGCATCCGATCGTGCAGGCCCCCATGGCGGGTGGCGCTTCCTGTCCCGAGCTCGTCGGGGCCGTCTGCGAGGCCGGTGCGCTCGGCTTCCTGGCCGCCGGGTACAAGACGGCCGGAGGGCTGTACCAGGAGATCAAGCGGGTGCGCGGGCTCACCTCGCGCCCCTTCGGCGTCAACCTCTTCATGCCGCAGGGCGGCCCGCACGCCGACCCCGCCGCCGTCGAGGTCTACCGCCACCAGCTCGCCGGCGAGGCGACCTGGTACGAGACCTCCCTCGGCGAGGCCGACGACTGCCGCGACGACGGCTACGACGCCAAGCTGGCCATCCTCCTGGACGACCCGGTCCGCGTCGTCTCCTTCACCTTCGGCTGTCCCGCGCCGGAGACGCTCGCCGCCTTCGCCCGCGCCGGAACGTTCACGCTCGTCACGGTCACCTCCGCCGAGGACGCCGTCGCCGCCGAGCGGGCCGGTGCCGACGCCGTCTGCGTCCAGGGCGCCGAGGCCGGCGGCCACCAGAGCACGTACCGCGACGACCCGGCCGACGACGGCACCCCGGGGACCGGGCTCCTCGCCCTCGTCACCCAGGTCCGCGAGAGCGTCGCGCTGCCGGTCGTCGCCACCGGCGGGATCATGCGCGGCGCGCAGATCGCCGCCGCCCTCGCCGCCGGGGCCGACGCCGCCATGCTCGGCACCGCCTTCCTCGGCTGCCCCGAGTCCGGCGCGCACCCGCTGCACAAGCGGGCCCTGACCGATCCGCTCTTCACGCGGACCGCCTTCACCCGGGCCTTCTCCGGGCGTCCCGCGCGCGGACTCGTCAACCGCTTCATGCGCGAGCACGGGCCGTACGCCCCCGCCGCCTACCCCGAGGTCCACCACCTCACCGCCCCGCTCCGCAAGGCCGCCGCCACCTCCGGCGACGCCCAGGGCATGGCCCTGTGGGCCGGGCAGGGTCACCGTCTCGCCCGCGAACTCCCCGCCGGGCAGCTCGTCGAGGTCCTGGCCGCCGAACTCGACACCGCACTCTCCGACCTGGCCCACAGGAGCGCCTCATGACCGCACCCGTCTTCGTCGTCGACACCGTCCCCGGCCCCGGGAGCTTCCTCCTGGACGGGCCCGAGGGCCGGCACGCCGTCTCCGTGAAGCGGCTGCACGAGGGCGAGGAGCTCGTCCTCGCCGACGGCCGGGGCCGCTGGGCCGAGTGCGTGGTGCTCGCCGCCGAGGGCAAGGACCAGCTGACCGTGCGGGTCGCCGAGGTGCACGAGGACCCCGAGGAGTCGCCGCGGATCACCGTCGTCCAGGCGCTGCCCAAGGGCGACCGGGGCGAACTCGCCGTGGAGACCATGACGGAGACCGGGGTCGACGCGATCGTGCCGTGGGCCGCGTCCCGCTGCATCACCCAGTGGAAGGGCGACCGGGGCCTCAAGGCGCTCGCCAAGTGGCGCTCCACCGCCCGCGAGGCGGGCAAGCAGTCGCGGCGCACCCGCTTCCCCGAGGTCGCCGACCTGATGACGACCAAGCAGCTCGCCGCGCTCCTCGCCACCGCCGACTTCGCCGCCGTCCTGCACGAGGACCGCGCGCATCCGTCGGGCGCGCTGGCCACCGCCGAACTGCCCGCGAAGGGCTCGATCGTGCTGATCGTCGGCCCTGAGGGCGGGGTCTCCCCGGACGAGCTCGCGGCCTTCGAGGCGGCCGGGGCGAAGCCGTACCGGCTGGGCCGCAGCGTCCTGCGCACTTCCACGGCGGGCACGGCGGCGACGGCGCTCGTCCTGGGGCGCACCGGCCGCTGGAGCTAGCTGGAGCTAGGGCCTGTCCGGCGGGTCAGGGTCGGACAGGCCCTGGTCGGCCTGCGGGGCTTCTGTCGCCGTCAGGGTGTCGAAGAGCTGCCATCCGTCCTCTTCCGTCTGCCCGTGTGCGGTGGGGACGAGGTCGCGGGCCAGGGCCTCTTCGAGGAAACGGCGCACCACACCCGGCTCGTTGAGGTTGAGCCAACCACCCCCGACGGCCGCCACCTCGCCGAGGCCCATCGGGTAGCCGGCCACGATGCGGCCCGGCAGGTCCCGGAAGACCAGGCGGAGCTGGGCGTGCCGGGTCTCGGCACGGCGCAGGGTGAGGACCGTACGGCAGTCGGGGTGGCGGTGGCGGACGTTCCAGAGCCACGTCGTGCCGTCCACCGTCAGCTTGCGCAGCGCGCCGTCCCGTCTCATCCGGCGCAGTGTACGGATGGCGTTCTTGCCGGACGGCCCTTTTTGCCGGAACCCGGTGGACGGCCGACCCGGGGAGCTTCATAGGGTGGCCGCATGGCCGACGAGTCCCCTCTGATCCGCAGTCTGCGCACCGCCGTTGCCGCCGCTCCCGGTGACGTACCCCTGCGCCTCCACTTCGCCGAGCTGCTCCTTTCCGAGGGACGCAACGAGGAGGCCGTCGCGGAGGCGGCCGTCGCCCTCCAGCACGCGCCCGGGGACGCGGCCGCCCGTGCGCTGATGATGCGGGCGATGGGCATGCCGCCCGTGGCGCCGCCCGTGGTGTCTCCTGTGGTGCCCCCGGTGACGCCTCCCGCCGCCGAGACGCCCGCGGCTCCCGAGGCGCCCGCGGCCGAAGCGCCCGAGGCCCCCGCTCCCGCCCCCGCCTTCGACTGGGCCGCCGCCGAGCAGCAGGTCCAGGACCTCGTCGGGCCGCGCTTCCTGGAGGACCCGCAGGCCGCCGACGGCGAGGGTGCCGCCGGGGACGCCGCCGCCTGGGACGTCGACGCCCCCGGAGCCGTACGCCTCGCCGACGTCGGCGGCATGGAGGAGGTCAAGGACCGGCTGGAGGCCGCCTTCCTCGCCCCCATGCGCAATCCCGAACTGCGCAGGCTGTACGGCAAGTCGCTGCGCGGCGGACTGCTCCTGTACGGGCCGCCCGGCTGCGGCAAGACCTTCATCGCCCGGGCCGTCGCGGGCGAGCTCGGCGCGAACTTCCTCACCGTCTCGCTCTCCGACGTCCTCGACATGTGGATCGGGGCCTCCGAGAAGAACATCCACGACATCTTCGAGACGGCCCGTCGCCAGGCCCCCTGCGTCGTCTTCCTCGACGAGCTGGACGCCCTCGGCGCCAAGCGTTCCCGTACGCACCACAGCGGTCTGCGCAACGTCGTCAACCAGCTCCTCACCGAGCTCGACGGCATCGCGAGCGGCGCCGGCAACGAGGGCGTCTTCGTGCTCGCCGCCACCAACGTGCCCTGGGACGTGGACATCGCGCTCCGCCGCCCCGGCCGCCTCGACCGGACCCTCCTCGTGCTGCCGCCGGACGCCGCCGCCCGGGAGGCGATCCTCCGCTACCACCTGCGCGAGCGCCCCATCGAGGCCATCGACCTCGGCAAGCTCGTCAAGGTCACCGAGGACTTCTCCGGCGCCGACCTCGCGCACCTCTGCGAGACCGCCGCCGAGGCCGCGCTCCTCGACTCCGCCCGCAGCGGCGCCGTACGCCTGATCACCACCAAGGACCTCCTCGGCGCGGCCAAGCAGATCAAGCCGTCCACGGAGCCGTGGTTCGCTGCCGCCCGGAACGTCGCGATGTTCGCCAACGAGGGCGGGCTGTACGACGACCTCCTCGCCTACCTGAAGCGGAAGCGCAAGCTGTGACCACCCCGAACGCGCTCCTGCGCGCCGAGGCGCTGTACGACACCGGACGGTACGAGCAGGCCGGGGCGCTCGTCGCCCAGCACCTGGCGACCGACCCGGAGGACGCCGACGCCCTCGTCCTGCTCGCCCGCTGCCACCACCGGGCCGGCGACGGACAGGCCGCCCTGGCCGCCGTGGACCAGGCGCTGGGCGCCCGGCCCGAGCTGCTCATGGGCTGGCTGATGCGCGTCCAGATCCTGCTGGGCCTGAAGAGGTTCCCGGAGGCCGAGACGACCGCCCGGCGCGCCGTCGCGATCGCCCCGCAGTACTGGGGCAGCCACTACGCGCTCGGCACCGCCCTCGCCGAACACGCCGAGCACGCCCGCACCCCGATGCTCACGTTCGAGGCGTACGAGGCGGCGCGGGCCGCCGTCTCCCTCGGCCCCGAGGAGGACGCGGCGCACTTCCTGGTGGGCCTGACCGCCCAGCGCCGGGGCGACCACGCCACCGCGCAGCGGGCGTACGAGGCGGCTCTGCGGCTCAACCCGCAGAGCAGCGAGGCCCACAACAACCTCTCGCTGCTGCGGCTGCGGCGCCGCTGGTTCCGGCGCGGGGCCTGGACGCAGGCCGCCGAGGGCTTCGTGGCCTCCGCCGCGCTCGACATCGACGACCGCAAGGCCCGCTACAACCTGGAGGCCATGGCCTGGAACACCGCGGCCGGGGCCCGCTGGGTGGCGCTCGTCGGCTTCGTCGCCTCCGCCGTCGCCGTCGTCTCGATCCCCGACCGCGCGACCTGGGGCGACGCGGCCGTCCCGCTCCTGCTCGGCGGGGCCGTGCTCGTCGGCGCCTGGACCGGGTGGGCGGTGTGGATGTCGCGCCGGGTGCCGGCCAGGCTGCGCCGCCCGCTGCTCCTCGTGGCGCGCAACTGCCGGCCCGTGCTGTTCATGGCCGGGGCCGTCGGGCTGCTCGGTCTCTACTCGCTCGTCTCGCTCGGCCTGTGGTCCTTCGACTCGGGGGTGGTGAGCGGATTCGGCACGCCCCTGTTCTGGGGTGTGATCATCACGTACTGGGTGAGCCGCTCGGCCCTGAACCGGCGCGCGCCGAAGGACTGACCGGGGAGCGGTCCGGCCGGTGGCGGCGGATAGCATTCCCGTCGTACCGATCCACACCAGAGCGAGGAGGCCCGGGACATGGCCGGAGAGCCGCAGAGCGACTGCCTGTTCTGCAAGATCGCGGAAGGGGAGGTGCCGGCGACGATCGTGCGCGAGACCGAGACGACCGTCGCGTTCCGCGACATCAACCCGCAGGCGCCCACGCACGTCCTCGTCATCCCGCGGCTGCACTACCCGGACGCCGCCTCCCTGGCCGCCGCCGCGCCGACCGTCGCCGCCGACATACTGCGCGAGGCCGGAGAGGTCGCCGCGCAGGAGAAGGTCGACGGCCACGGCTTCCGGATCGTCTTCAACACCGGAGCCGGCGCGGGCCAGACCGTCTTCCACGCCCACGCGCACGTGCTGGGCGGCCGCGGTCTCAACTGGCCCCCCGGATAACCCGTGTCCGTACGCGAACTGGTCGTCCTCGGGACCGCCAGCCAGGTCCCGACCCGGCACCGCAACCACAACGGCTATCTGCTGCGCTGGGACGGTCAGGGCATCCTCTTCGATCCCGGCGAGGGCACCCAGCGCCAGATGCTGCGGGCCGGGGTCGCCGCGCACGACCTCGACCGGATCTGCGTCACGCACTTCCACGGCGACCACTCGCTCGGCCTGGCCGGGGTGATCCAGCGGATCAACCTCGACCAGGTCCCGCACCCGGTCACCGCCCACTACCCGGCGAGCGGGCAGCACTTCTTCGAGCGGCTGCGGTACGCCACGGCCTACCGCGAGACCGTGAAGCTGACCGAGGCGCCCGTCGCCGCCGACGGGCCGCTCGCGGTCACCGAGACCTTCACGCTCGACGCGCGCAAGCTCTCCCACCCCGTCGAGTCGTACGGCTATCGGATCGTCGAGCCCGACGGGCGCCGCATCCTGCCCGAGCGGCTCGCCGCGCACGGCATCAAGGGCCCCGACGTGGGCCGGATCCAGCACGACGGCGTGCTCGGCGGCGTGACGCTCGACGAGGTCAGCGAGGTCCGGCGGGGGCAGCGCTTCGCCTTCGTCATGGACACCCGTCTCTGCGACGGGGTGTACGCGCTGGCCGAGGGCGCCGACATGCTCGTCATCGAGTCGACCTTCCTCGACGAGGACGTCCGGCTCGCCACAGACCACGGCCATCTGACGGCAGGACAGGCGGCGGCCGTCGCGCGGGACGCGGGCGTGCGCCACCTCGTCCTGACCCACTTCTCCCAGCGCTACAGCGACCCGGCCGAGTTCGAGCGGCAGGCGCGGGCGGCCGGGTTCGACGGCGAACTGAGCATTGCCCAGGACCTCATGAGGGTCCCCGTACCGAAGAGATAGAGCACCACCCATGCCCCTCCCCACGGCACTCCCGACGGCTCTTCCCAAGGCCGAACTGCACCTCCACATCGAAGGCACCCTCGAACCCGAGCTGGCCTTCGCGCTCGCCGCGCGCAACGGCGTCACCCTGCCCTACGCGGACACGAACGCCCTGCGCGAGGCGTACGAGTTCAGCGACCTCCAGTCCTTCCTGGACCTCTACTACGGCCTGATGGCGGTCCTGCGCACCGCAGAGGACTTCACCGAGCTCGCCGACGCCTATCTGGAGCGGGCCGCGGCCCAGGGCGTCCGGCACGCCGAGATCTTCTTCGACCCGCAGGCGCACACCGCGCGCGGAGTCGCGATCGGCACCGTCGTCGAGGGCCTCGGGGCCGCCCTCGACCGGGCCGAGGAGCGGTACGGCATCTCGACGCGGCTCATCATGTGCTTCCTGCGCGACGAGTCCGCCGAGTCGGCCCTTGCCACCCTGGAGGCCGCGAAGCCGCACCTGCACCGGATCACCGGCGTCGGTCTGGACTCGGCGGAGGTCGGCCACCCGCCGGCGAAGTTCCGCGAGGTGTACGAGGAGGCCGCCCGGCTCGGACTGCGCCGCGTCGCCCACGCGGGCGAGGAGGGCCCCGCGGAGTACGTCCGCGAGGCCCTGGACGTCCTCGGCGTGGAGCGCGTCGACCACGGTCTGCGCTGCATGGAGGACCCGGAGCTCGTCGCCCGGCTGGCCCGCGAGCGGGTGCCGCTGACGCTCTGCCCCCTGTCGAACGTCCGGCTGCGCGTCATCGACACCCTCGCCGACCACCCGCTGCGCGCCATGATGGACGCGGGCCTGCTGGTGACGGTGAACTCCGACGACCCGGCCTACTTCGGCGGCTACGCGGGCGACAACTTCGACGCCGTCCGGGCCGCCCTGGCCCTGGAGCCGGAACAGCTCCGCGAACTCGCCCGCAACTCCTTCGAGGCCTCCTTCCTGGAGGACGACGAGCCGCGCAGGGCCCGGTACCTCGCGGAGGTGGAGGCCTTCGACTTCGGGGCGTAGCGGACGTCAGGCGCGGCAGCGCAGCAGTTCCAGCGGCGGGTTGGAGCGCATGTCCGCCCAGAACTCCTCGCCGTACTCACGGATGCCCGCCTCGGACACCGACAGCGGGACCCACTCCAGTGCGCCGAACCCGGCCGCCTTCAGGGACTGCTCGTAGACCTCGCGGCGCGGGCAGGTCGTGATGATGGTGATCGGCTGCGGGTCGAGGAGCGCCGTGAGCCGCCCGCGGCTGCCCGTCTCGATCTCCTCGCCGGTCGCCTCGATGCGGAAGCCGTACTTGTCCAGCGGCGGGCCGTCGTACCGGAAGTCGGGCGTCTGGACGAGCAGGAAGAACTCACCGCCCGGCTTCAGGTTCTTGTGGATGTTCGCGCACATCCGCTCCATCTCGGCGATGTCCCCGGCGTAGTTGAGACACTGCACGCCCAGTGCGATGTCGAAGCGCCGGTCGAGCTGCCGCAGCTCGGAGACGTTGCCGACCTCGTAGACCACGCCCAGCGGGTCACGCTGGTCGATCTCCTTCGCGGCGGCGATCATCTCGACGGAGATGTCGACGCCGAGGACCTCGGCGGCGCCGCGCCGCTTGAACTCCCTGCTGTAGAAGCCGGTGCCGCACGCCAGGTCGAGGACCGACCTGCCGGTCACGTCCCCGACCAGGGCAAGGAAGCTCGGTACCTCGCCGTAACGCATCAGCGGCAGGGACTTGAATCCCTCGAAGGCCTCACCGATCTCGTCGTACTGATCCTGCACGCTCACGTGCTTCCCCCATCTGCGTCGGTCCTGTGGGCGGCCATGCCGAACAGCCCCCCCGGTGGAGGAGGGTTGGCCGGCAGTGGTCGTGGCAGTGAGTCTGCGCCCGCCCCGCACGGCCTCCGTATTGGCGGATCACACGAAGAAGTCGGCCGGGTGGCGCTCGTATCACCCAACAAGCGGATTCACCACGAGATGAACGCCGCAGGTGGCAGGGGGTGGAGCCCGCCGCTATCCGCGGTCCGAGGGACGCGCCAGACGGAAGGCCGATTTCGCCGCGCGGCGGCGGGCGGTGCCGACGGGGAACTCGGTGACCGGCTGTTCCGGGGCGCCCATCTGAGGGACGAGGGCGGAGGACGCCGAGGCCGTGCCCGCGAGGACCGCGGCAGGGGCGCCGCCGCGGCGCCGGACGGAGCCCGGGACGAGGGGGCGGCCGGAGGCGTGGCGGGCCACGGCCGTCATGGGGACCGCGACGAGGAGGAGCAGGGCGCAGAGGACCACGCCCATGCCCGGGTACCCGGCGCTCTCCGAGAGCAGGCTGCCGACGACCGGGCCGCAGGCCACGCCCAGGGAGGACGCCGAGCCGACCAGGACGGCCCAGCGGCCGCGCGGGTCGAGGGAGGCGGCCAGGCCGAGGAGGTACGAGAGGACGACCGGGTAGACGGCGTTCCACAGGATCTCGCCGGTCGCGAAGGAGGCCAGGTTCCCGGCGGCCGAACTCAGCAGCACGCAACCCGCGATGGCGGCGGTGCCCACGCCGATCGGCACCGCCCGGCCGAGGCGCGAGCCGAGCGCGCCGGCCGCCGTGACCCCGGCGAGCCCCGCGCCGAGCGCCGCCGCGAAGACCGCGCCGACGGTGACCTCGGAGAGCCCGGCCTGGGTCAGTCCGATGCGGCCGCTCACGCCCCAGAGCGCGTTCTGCGCGAGGGACCAGCACAGGATGCCCCCGGCGAGCACGGCCCCGGCCCTGCGGTACGGCAGCGGGCCCGCGGGGGAGTCCGTACGGGTTCCGCGCGCGCGCGTGGAGCCCGCCAGCCGGCCCGTCAGCGGCCACACCAGGACCGCCGCGCAGGCGATCGCGAGCAGCGGGGGCGCGTGGCCGCCGCCCAGGTGCGGCAGCGTGAGGTAGAGGGCGCCCGCGGTGGCCGAGACGGTGAGCAGGCCCAGCGTCGAGGCCTGGTGCGGGTCGCGCTCGCCGGCGATCCCGGCCGCGGCGACCGCCGTCGCCGTGCCCGAGCCGAGGCCGCCGAGGACGGCGCCCGCGACCACCAGGGGCACGGTGTGGGTCGCGGCGGCGGAGCCGTATCCGACGGCCATGGCGAGGAGGCCCGCGCGGGCCGCGGTGCGGGGGCCGATCCGCTCGCCGCGCGCGGCGAGCGTGAATCCGGCGGCGGAGGAGCCGAGCAGCAGCACCGAGCCGACCAGGCCGGCCTGGGAGGGGCCGAGGCCGAGGCCCGAGGCGAGGCGGCCGACGACGGTCGGCAGCAGGTACGGGGCGAGGTAACCGGCGGTGAAGAGGGCGACGAGGGCGACGAGGGCCCCCGAGCCGCGCAGGCGCGACGACATGGGCGTTCCCGGGAAAGGAAAAGGGAGGGGTGGAGCGCCCGGTGGTGCACGGAGCACGGGGTCGCGGAACCATGTGTATCAAGCAGGTGAGTTGCCCGAGAAGGTGGTATCCGAGGGTAAAGTGTGTGATCCGGGTCACTATCGGTTTGGTCTGCGGGTTTGCGGGTAGGGGGTAGACCTTCCTCGTGCGTCCCACCCGTCACCCGGCCCCCATCGGGCACACTGAACTGATCCGCACCACGTACGGGGAGCCGCCGTGAGCACAGCAAGGGGAGACCAGCCGCAACACCACGCCGGGGTCGACCCGTTGGTGTGCCTGCGCGAGCCCACCGACCCCGACTGCGACGTCTTCCTGACGGGCACGGTCTTCCTCGACATCATCTTCACGGGCCTCGACAGCGCCCCCGTCCGCGGCACCGAGTCCTGGGCCCGCGGCATGGGCTCCAGCCCCGGCGGCGTCGCCAACATGGCCACCGCCCTCGCCCGCCTCGGCCTGCGCACCTCCCTCGCCGCCGCCTTCGGCGACGACCACTACGGCGAGTACTGCTGGGACGCCCTGGAGCAGGGCGAGGGCATCGACCTGAGCCTCTCCCGCACCGTCCCCGGCTGGCACTCCCCGGTGACCGTCTCCATGGCCTACGAGGGCGAGCGCACGATGGTCTCCCACGGCCACGAGGCCCCGCCGCTCGACGGCGCCCTGCCCGCCTACCCGCCGCACGCCCGCGCCGCCGTCGCCTCCCTCGTCCCCGGCCGCAGCGAGGAGTGGGTCGCCCAGGCCGCCCGCGGCGGCGCCAAGGTCTTCGCCGACGTCGGCTGGGACGACACCGGCCACTGGGACCTCGCGGGCCTCACCGACCTGGAGCACTGCGAGGCCTTCCTGCCCAACGCCGCCGAGGCCATGCGGTACACCCGCACCGACTGCCCCCGGGCCGCCGCCCGCGCCCTCGCCGACAAGGTCCGCTACGCCGTGGTCACTCTCGGTGCCGAGGGCGCCTACGCGGTCGACGGCGCCACCGGCGAGACCGCCGAGGTCCCCGCCATCCAGGTCTCCGCCCTCGACCCGACCGGTGCGGGGGACGTCTTCGTCGCCGGTTTCGTCACCGGCACCCTCGCGGACTGGCCCCTCGCCGACCGGCTCGCCTTCGCCGGCCTCACCGCGGCCCTCTCCGTCCAGGAGTTCGGCGGCTCGCTCTCCGCCCCCACCTGGGGCGAGATCGCCGCCTGGTGGCAGCACGTCCAGGGGCACGCGAAGCAGGACCCCGAGGCGCTGCGCGGCCGGTACGCCTTCCTGGAGCGGCTCCTGCCCGCCCCCGCCCGCCCCTGGCCGCTGCGCCGGGCGGTGCCCACGATCGGCTTCCGTGCGGCCGCTTCGTAAATCCCTTCGGTCGGTCCCCGCCAGGTCGTAGGCTTGGAAGCCGAGAGGTTGTCGAGCAGCGAGAACCCTGCAACGGGAGGTATGCGCAGGCCACAGTGCCGGCCCATGACTCAGACACCCACAGCCCACGACGGATCGTCCCTCGACGGGACGACCGACCAGGCCCGCGCCCACTTCACCGTCCCCGCGAAGCATCCGATGGTGAGCCTGCTGGGCTCCGGTGACGCGCTGCTCCGCGTCATCGAGAAGTCCTTCCCGCGGGCCGACATCCATGTCCGGGGCAACCAGGTCAGCGCGGTCGGGGACGCGGCGGAAGTCGCCCTGATACAGCGCCTGTTCGACGAGATGATGCTGGTGCTCCGCACCGGTCAGCCGATGACGGAGGACGCAGTGGAACGTTCGATCGCCATGCTCAGGGCGAGCGAGAACGGATCGGCGGACGGCGGCGGCGAGACCCCCGCCGAGGTGCTCACGCAGAACATCCTCTCCAGCCGGGGCCGCACGATCCGTCCCAAGACGCTCAACCAGAAGCGGTACGTCGACGCGATCGACAAGCACACGATCGTCTTCGGCATCGGCCCCGCCGGTACCGGCAAGACCTACCTCGCCATGGCCAAGGCGGTCCAGGCCCTGCAGTCCAAGCAGGTCACCCGGATCATCCTGACCCGGCCCGCCGTCGAGGCGGGCGAGCGGCTCGGCTTCCTGCCCGGCACGCTCTACGAGAAGATCGACCCGTACCTGCGCCCGCTCTACGACGCGCTGCACGACATGCTCGACCCCGACTCGATCCCCAAGCTCATGGCGAGCGGGACGATCGAGGTCGCGCCGCTGGCCTACATGCGAGGACGGACGCTCAACGACGCGTTCATCATCCTCGACGAGGCGCAGAACACGAACCCCGAACAGATGAAGATGTTCCTCACCCGTCTCGGCTTCGACTCGAAGATCGTCATCACCGGTGACGTCACCCAGGTCGACCTGCCGAACGGCACGAAGAGCGGTCTTCGCCAGGTCCGCGACATCCTGGACGGTGTCCCGGACGTCGCCTTCTCGACGCTCACGTCGCAGGATGTCGTCCGGCACAAGCTCGTCGGCCGTATCGTCGACGCGTACGAGCAGTACGACCTCCGCACCGAGAGCCGCGACGACCGCGGCGAGCACCGGCGCGGCCGTAACGGGAAGTAGAACGCAGAACACATGTCGATCGACGTCAACAACGAGTCCGGTACCGAGGTCGACGAGCAGGCGATCCTCGACATCGCCCGCTACGCGCTCGCGCGCATGCGCATCCACCCCCTCTCCGAGCTCTCGGTGATCGTCGTGGACGCGGAGGCGATGGAGCAGCTCCACATCCAGTGGATGGACCTGCCCGGGCCGACGGACGTCATGTCCTTCCCGATGGACGAGCTCCGTCCGCCGGCGAAGGACGACCAGGAGCCCCCGCAGGGGCTCCTGGGCGACATCGTGCTCTGCCCCGAGGTCGCCACCCAGCAGGGCAAGGACGCGCCGACGGAGCACTCCATGGACGAGGAGCTCCAGCTCCTCACCGTCCACGGGGTGCTCCACCTCCTCGGGTACGACCACGAGGAGCCCGAGGAGAAGGCCGAGATGTTCGGCCTCCAGGCGGCGATCGTCGACGGCTGGCGCGCGGAGAAGGGCCTCACCGGCCCGTCCCCGGCGCCGACCGTCTCCTGACCCGATGGACGTGTCGCTGATCCTCGGCGCGGTCGCCCTGGTCGTCGTCGCCTGGCTCGCCGCCTGCGCCGAGGCCGGTCTCGCCCGCGTCACCAGCTTCCGCGCCGCCGAGGCCGTACGGTCCGGGCGGCGCGGGGCCGAGAAGCTCGCCCAGATCGCCGCCGACCCGACCCGCTATCTCAACGTGGCGCTGCTCGTCCGCGTCGCCTGCGAGATGGCGGCCGGCGTCCTCGTCACGTACGCCTGCCTCGAAGCCTTCCCGGAGACCTGGGAGGCACTGCTCGTCGCCATCGCCGTCATGGTCCTCGTCTCGTACGTGGCCGTCGGCGTCTCGCCGCGCACCATCGGCCGCCAGCACCCGCTGAACACGGCGACCGCCGCCGCGTACGTCCTGCTGCCGCTCGCCCGGATCATGGGGCCGATCCCGCAGCTGCTCATCCTCATCGGCAACGCGCTGACGCCGGGCAAGGGCTTCCGCAAGGGCCCCTTCGCCTCCGAGGCCGAGCTGCGGGCCATGGTCGACCTCGCCGAGAGCGAGTCGCTCATCGAGGACGAGGAGCGCCGCATGGTGCACTCGGTCTTCGAACTCGGCGACACGCTCGTCCGGGAGGTCATGGTGCCGCGCACCGACCTCGTCTGCATCGAGCGGTACAAGACGATCCGTCAGGCCCTCACCCTCGCGCTGCGCTCCGGTTTCTCCCGGATCCCGGTCACCGGCGAGAACGAGGACGACATCGTCGGGATCGTGTATCTGAAGGACCTCGTCCGCAAGACGCACATCAACCGCGAGTCCGAGGCGGACCTCGTGTCGACCGCGATGCGGGCCGCCACCTTCGTGCCCGACACGAAGAACGCCGGGGACCTGCTGCGCGAGATGCAGCAGGAGCGCAACCACGTCGCCGTCGTCATCGACGAGTACGGCGGCACGGCCGGCATCGTCACCATCGAGGACATCCTCGAGGAGATCGTCGGCGAGATCACCGACGAGTACGACCGCGAACTGCCGCCCGTCCAGGACCTGGGCGCGGGCAGCCACCGCGTCACCGCCCGCCTCGACATCGGGGACCTGGGCGAGCTGTACGGCTTCGGCCCCGACGAGTACGACGACGAGGACGTGGAGACCGTCGGCGGACTGCTCGCCAAGGCCCTCGGCCGCGTGCCGATCGCCGGCGCGAAGGCGGTCGTCGCCCTGCCGGACGGCCGCTCGCTGCGGCTCACGGCCGAGTCCCCGGCCGGCCGCCGGAACAAGATCGTCACCGTGCTCGTGGAACCGCTGGAACCGCAGGAACCCGAGGAGTAGCCGATGACCCCCGACGAGCTGCGCGCCTTCTGCCTGGACTTCAACGACGCGGTGGAGGAGTTCCCCTTCGGTCCTGACTTCTCCGTGTTCAAGGTCGTAGGGAAGATGTTCGCGCTGTCGTGGCTCGATGCCGAGCCGCTGCGGGTCAACCTCAAGTGCGATCCGGACGAGGCCGTACGGCTCCGCGAGGAGCATCCGGCCGTCGCCCCCGGCTATCACATGAACAAGCGCCACTGGAACACGGTGACCGTCGGAGAGCTCCCGGACCTGATGGTCCGGGAGCTCGTCGAGGACTCGTACGACCTCGTCGTCGCCGGTCTCCCCAAGGCGGTACGGCTCCGCCTCGACCGGCCGTAGGTCAGGCGCGTCGCCGCAGGCCGAGGGCGACGAGCACCGCCGTACCGAGCACGATCGCCGCGTCCAGGGCGAGGACCGTGCGGACGCCCCCGAACAGATCGCCGCCCGTCGTGGCGAGCACCCCGAGCAGCGGGATCCCGATCGTGAGCCCGACCTGCTGAGTGGTCGTCACCAGGCCGGTCGCCAGGCCCTGCTCCTCGTCCGGGACGCCCGAGGTGACGATCAGTCCGTACGAGATGATCGCGCCCAGGTGGAACATGCAGGCCAGCGAGGCCGCGACCGTCGCCAGGAGCACGCCCGAGTCCCGCCCGACGCCGAGGATCGCGGCCGTCAGGAGGCCCTGCCCGGCGAGCGAGCCGACCAGGACGCGGCGGGCGCCGAACCTGCCGATCACCTTCGGTGCGAGCATCCCGGCCACGACCGCGAAGACGCCCTGGACGCCGAAGACGAGCCCGGTGCCGAACGGCGAGAGGTCCAGCGTCTCCTGGAGGTACAGCGTCAGGACGAAGACGACGGTCGACATCATCGAGAAGGTGATCAGACCGCCCAGGTTGCCGAAGGCGACCGTGCGCCGCCGCAGCATCGGCAGCGAGACCAGCGGGGCCGCGTGCCGGGACTCGACCCGGACGAAGACCGCGAGCAGCAGCAGCCCCGCCACCAGCGTGACCTGCACGTCCGTCCGGCCGAAGCCGTGCTCGGCGGCCGTCGACAGCGAGTAGATCAGGGCGAGCAGACCACCGGTGACGGTCACCGCGCCCGGCACGTCGAGCCGGGGCTTCTCGGGGGTGCGGGACTCGGGCAGCAGGCCCGGCGCCAGCGGGAGCACGATCACGGTGAAGAGGGCGAGCAGGCCCATGGTGGAGCGCCAGCCGAGGGTGTCGGTCATGACCCCGCCCAGCACCATGCCGACGGTGAAGCCGAGCGAGAGCAGGGTGCCGGAGATCCCGAGCGCCTTGTCCCGCAGCGGACCCTCGGGGAAGGTCGTCGTCAGGAGCGACATGCCGGTGGGGACGATCGCGGCGGCGCCGATGCCCTGGAGGGCGCGGCCGGCGAGGAAGGCGGCCGGGTTCCAGGCGAAGGTGGCGAGCAGCGAGGCCGCGCCGAAGAGCGCGAGCCCGGCGAGGAAGAGCTTCTTGCGTCCGTAGAGGTCGCCGATCCGTCCGAAGAGGAGCAGGAAACCGCCGGACGGCAGGGCGAAGGCGGTGACGGCCCACTGGAGGGCGGACTGGCTCAGGCCGAGGTCGGCGCCGAGGACGGGAAGGGCGACGTTCAGGACGGAGAAGTCGAGCGCCACCATGAACTGGGCGGCGCACAGGACGAAGAGGATGAGCCGGTTGCGGCCGGTCAGGGAGGCCGGGGCGGCCGGGGGAGCGGCGGGCGGAGCGGGGGAAGTGGTCGTCGTTGCCATGCCGACGACTCTCCCGCCACGGGAACAAGGGTGGGGAGCGGGTACTTATCCTGTTGGTCGCACCACCAGGCACCACCAGGCACCACCAGGCACCACCACGCATCCAGGGGGAGGAAGCACACGTGGCCACCGCTCTTGAGAGCACCACCGCCAAGCAGCACCGCCTCGGCGAACTGCGCGAGTTCCTGATGAGCCGCCGCGCCCGGGTCAGCCCGGCCGAGGCGGGGCTCCCGGACGGCGGGGCGCGCCGCCGCACCCCGGGGCTGCGCCGCGAGGAGGTCGCGGTCCTCGCGGGCGTGGGGGTGTCCTGGTACCAGTGGCTGGAGCAGGGCCGCGACATCACGGTCTCGCCGCAGGTCCTGGACTCGGTGGCGCGCGTGCTGCGGCTGAGCCCGGCGGAGCGGCGCCATTTGTACGTCCTCGCGGCGCTCAACCCGCCGGCCCTGGAGGCCGCTCCGGAGGACCGGGACATGTGCCAGGGGCTGCGGCGGCTCATCGACACGTGGATGCCGTTCCCGGCGCACATCATGGACGTGTACTGGAACACGGTCATCTACAACGACGCGGCGGCGATCGTGCTCGGGATGCGTCCGGAGACCCCGCAGAACTGTCTCGTCACCTTCTTCACCGACCCGCTGTACCGCTCGCGGACGGTCCACTGGGAGGAGCTCGCGCCGCGGGTCGTCGCCCAGTTCCGCTCCGCCTGCTCGGAGTGCCCGGACGACGAGGGTTTCCGCGCGGTCGTCGAGGAGGCCAAGGAGCTGAGCCCGGAGTTCGCCGAGCTGTGGGAGCGACGGGACATCCTGCCGGGCGGCCAGAACCGCAAGGAGATGGAGCACCCGCTGGTCGGCACGCTGGTCGTCGAGGCCACGCAGCTCAGGGTCCCGGCCCGGCCGGACCTGGTCATCGTCATGCACACCCCGCTCCCGGAGGCCGACACGGCCGCGAAGCTGGAGTGGCTGGTCTCCCCGGAGGGCCGCCGCGGGGCGATGTACCCGGTCGCGGGCTGAGCCTTGCAGGCGGTGCGTGCGGTGAGACCGTGAGGTCGCGGGCTGAGACCTGTGGGCACGTGCGGTGAGCTCCGGGAGGTCGCGGGCTGAGACCCGTGCGGCCGTGGGATGAGACGGGGTCCGGCGGTTTCCGGGCCCCGACCTATGCTCGGGCCATGACACTCAGCAGCGAGCACGGCGACCTCGGCGCCGAGGACCTCAAGATCATCACCCTGGCGCGCAGCGCCCGCGCGCGCAACGGCGTGCCCGAGGGGGCGGCCGTACGGGACGAGACCGGGCGGACGTACGTGGCGGGGACCGTGGAGCTGGAGTCGCTCAAGCTGAGCGCGCTGCAGACCGCGGTGGCGATGGCGGTGGCCAGCGGAGCCCAGTCCCTGGAGGCGGCGGCCGTCGTCTCGACTTCCGAGGCCGCGTCGGCGGCGGACCGCGCGGCCGTACGGGACCTCGGCGGCCCGGAGACGCCCGTGCTGCTCGCCGGTCCGGACGGACAGCTGCGCGAGGCCGTGACGGCCGGCTGAGGGACGGGAACAGGACATCGAGGGCCCGGCGGCACGCCGGGCCCTTGCGCGTTTGTGAAGGATCACCGCATCTTCTCTTGCCTTCCCTGGCGGTCTGCGTCTCAATGAGCATCGGTTCGCCCGACGGACCGTCAGATATTCGCCATTCACGCAGTGTCCGCACCCCTGCGTTCGCCATCGGAAGGGGTTCGAACTCGCCATGAGAAGCAGAAGCACCTTAGGGACGGTCGCGGTACTCACCGGAGCGCTCGCCGCCGCCGGACTCGCCTTCGCCCCGACGGCCGGAGCCGTCTCGCCGGGGTCCGCGTCGGCGCAGTACGACTGCGGCAGCTGGGGCGGCGGCACCGCCAACATCACCGCGACCCAGAGCGGCACGGCCGCGACCATGACGATCAGCACGGCCGTCACGACGCCGATCTCGGTCGGCGCCGACCAGATCAACGCCACGCTGACGCTGGCCAAGGCGGGCGGCGGCACCCGGGTCTTCACCGGGAAGAAGAACCCGGCGGTCGGCGCCGGGCAGCCCGTCACCATCGGCCCCCTGAGCGGGACCGTGGCCTCGGGCGACAGCCTCAACTCGTACTTCGCGGGTGTCGCCCTGAAGATGGTGATCTTCGGGGTCACGGTGAACTGTGACGCCGTGACGTCGCAGTCGCCGGGCCCGTTCGTGTTCAGCTGACCCCTGCCCCACCCTGCTCCACCCCTGACCGGTGTCGCCGATGGCGGCACCGGTCTCCGACGTGTCCGACAGACGTGTCTGACCTGCGAAAACGCGACGATCTGCTGATCTTGACAGAAACTGATGGGTCATCAGTCGGTGGTTTTCGATTCCATTGACTTCTCTCGGCCCGCAGCCGTCAATGGCGCCCTCTCATCCCTCAGGAGGGGGCCCACACATGGCACTCAACCGATCCAGGGCGGCGACCCGAAGACGGCGCTGGACCGCCGTCCTCGGCGCCGGCGCCCTCGCGGTCGCCGCAGGCGGCGCCATCGCCGCTCCGGCCCACGCGACCGCCGGCTCCACCCCGGTGGAATTCCAGACCCGCTGCGTCCCGCCGCCGATCGCCGGCATCCCGCCCATCACGGGCACCACGACCGCCGACATCACGGTCGACAAAGCCGCGCCCAAGGTCGGCGACACGGTGACGGTGACCTACACGATCACCAAGCCCGCCGCGTCGAACCCCGTCGACCTCGCGCTCCCGGCCGACATCATGACCCCGAGCGGCAAGATCGTCCTCGGCGGTGCCCAGACCGGCGCGGTCACCGTCACGGGACCCAAGAAGAACCCGCCCATCCCGGCCAAGGGCTCCTTCCCGGCCTTCTCCATGACCGGCACCTTCACGGTCACCCAGGCCGGATCGATCACCCTCTCGCCGGGCGACTACAACATCCACACCAGCTACATCATGGAGCTGGACACCCCCTGTACGGTGCTCAACCCGCCCGCCCCGGTCTCCGAGACGGTCGTCGCGAGCCCCGTGACCAGCCCCAACACCCGGACGCTCCAGCTCGACAGCGCCTCGGGTGACCCCGGGGTCCGGGTGACCGTCACCGGCGCCAAGTTCACCCCGCTCGCCGAGGTCACGGTCGTCGGCCGGGCCGGCGGGGCGGAGACCGCCGACAAGATGACCGTCACGACCGACAGCGAGGGCGGGTTCACCGCGCGCCTGAAGGTCAACGACGCGGCGACCACCGGTGTCGTGGCCTACGAGGGCGCGGCCTGGGATCCCGAGAAGGGCGCGGGACCCGCGGCGTACAAGGTCGTCGTGCCGAACCCGCCGAACAGCCAGACGATCACCGCGGCCGTCACGGCGGGCGAGCTCTCCATGAGTCAGGCGGGGGACGCCGTCGAGCTGACCTCGGTCGACTTCGGGCAGGGCGGCGCGGCCACCGGCGACCTGAAGACGGTGACGGTCAAGGACTTCCGCGGCGGCCCCGCGGGCTGGTCCCTGACCGGCAAGGTCACCGACTTCACCGGCCCCGGCGGCGCGATCGGCGCCGGGAACCTCAGCTGGACCCCTGCCTGCACCGCCAAGGCCGGCAGCCCCAGCACCTGCGCGGCCGGCTCGGCCGGTCCCGTCGGCAGCGGTGGCGCGACCCTCGCCTCCACGCCGAACGGCACCCTCACGGGCGGCGAGTTCACCGTCGACGCCAAGCTCTCCCTCGACGTCCCGGCGTTCACCGCGCCCGGTTCGTACGCGGGCGTGCTGACGCTGACCCTGTCCTGACCACCCGGCGGGCCGGCCGGGCGACCCCCGGCCGGCCCGCTCCGCACCCGGGGGTTTCCGCGAACCGTGCGCAGCAAGCTGTACGTACTCCTCCTGAGCGCGCTCCTCGTGCTCCTCGGCGCCGCGCCGCAGGCCGCCGCCGCCGAGAACGGCGAGTGGGCCGTCTACCCGGCCGCCGCCAAGCTCGGCAGCCGCCCGTACTTCTACCTCTCCGTCGACCCCGGCACCTCGCTCACCGACCGGGTCACCGTCACCAACAAGACCGCCGCCCCGCTCACCTTCCGGCTGTACGGCGCCGACGCCTACAACACCGACCGGGACGGCGGCTTCGCCGTCCGCACGCAGCAGGAGAAGCAGACCGGCGCCGGTGCCTGGATCAAGCCGCAGCGGACCCGGGTCACCGTCCCGGCGCGCTCCGCCGTCACCGTCCCGTACACGCTGACCGTCCCCGCCGACGCCGACCCCGGCGACCACCCGGGCGCCCTCGTCGCCCTCGACGAGCGGATCAGCCCGAGCGGGCAGGGCTCCGTCGCCATGGGCGTCCAGCGCGCGGTCGGCGCCCGCGTCTACCTCCGGGTCAACGGGCCGACCGTCCCCGCCCTCGCCGTCGAGGACATCACCCTCACCCAGGACCGGCCGCTCGTCCCCGGCGCCGGCGGGAGCAGCGCCGTCGTCTCGTACACCCTCCACAACCGGGGCAACGTCACCCTCAACCCCAAGGTCGCCCTCAAGGCGGAGGGCCTCTTCGGCCGCACCCTCCTCGCCCGCGACCTGGGCGGAGTCCCGTCCGAGCTGCTACCCCGCCAGAAGATCCGGCTCACCGAGCGGTGGAGCGGCTCCCCGCAGTTCGACTGGGGCGACGTGACGCTCACGGCCAGCGCGAAGGGCGTGAAGGAGACCGGGACGGTGTCCTTCCTCGCCCTGCCCTGGCTCGCCGCCGGCATCCTCCTCGTCGCGGTTCCGACCGGTTTCCTCGGCCTGCGGATGCGCCGCCGCCGGGCCCTGAGCGGGTCCGGGACGGTCCCGGGCGAGGCCTGAGGGGCCGCGGAGCGAGGCCCGGGGACGTCCTGGGTACGTGAGGCGGGCGCTCATCGGGGACAATGGCCCCCATGAGCGCTCGCAACCAAGAAACCGAAGCCGTCCACCGGGCCGGCTTCGCCTGCTTCGTCGGCCGCCCCAACGCGGGCAAGTCCACCCTCACGAACGCTCTGGTCGGCCAGAAGGTGGCCATCACCTCGAACCGGCCGCAGACCACCCGGCACACCGTCCGCGGCATCGTGCACCGCCCGGACGCGCAGCTGATCCTGGTCGACACCCCCGGCCTCCACAAGCCGCGCACCCTCCTGGGCGAGCGGCTCAACGACGTCGTGCGCACCACCTGGGCCGAGGTCGACGTGATCGGCTTCTGCCTGCCCGCCGACCAGAAGCTCGGCCCCGGCGACAAGTTCATCGTCAAGGAACTCGCCGCGATCAAGAAGACCCCCAAGGTCGCGATCATCACCAAGACCGACCTGGTCGACTCCAAGACGCTCGCCGAGCAGCTCATCGCCGTCGACCAGCTCGGCAAGGAGCTGGGCTTCGAGTGGCAGCAGATCGTCCCGGTCTCGGCCGTCGGCGACAAGCAGGTCCAGCTCGTCGCGGACCTGCTCGTCCCGTTGCTCCCGGAGTCCCCGCCGCTCTACCCGGAGGGCGACCTCACGGACGAGCCGGAGCAGGTCATGGTCGCGGAGCTGATCCGCGAGGCCGCGCTCGAAGGCGTACGGGACGAGCTGCCGCACTCGATCGCGGTGGTCGTCGAGGAGATGATCCCGCGGGAGAACCGCCCGGCGGACCGGCCGCTGCTCGACATCCACGCCAACGTGTACATCGAGCGCCCCAGCCAGAAGGGCATCATCATCGGCCCGAAGGGCAGCCGCCTCAAGGAGGTCGGCATGAAGTCCCGCAAGCACATCGAGGCGCTCCTGGGCACTCCGGTCTTCCTCGACCTGCACGTGAAGGTCGCGAAGGACTGGCAGCGCGACCCGAAGCAGCTGAGGAAGCTCGGCTTCTAGTCCGTCGACATCCCCCGGGCACGTGCCAGCATGACGCGGTGACGCAGATCATCAAGGGGGGAAATCTGCCGGTCCCCGGGCAGGTTTGGCGGGTCGCGGTCGTCCGGCAGGCGGCCGGAGACGGGGTCCCGGAGGTCGATGCCTCGGCGCTGCTCCTGGACGCCGAGGGCCGGGTCAGGGGCGACGGCGACCTCGTCTTCTACAACCAGCCCGCACACGCGTCCGGCGCGGTGCGCCTGCTGGAGCAGGTGCGGGACGGGGAGCGGCGGGTCGCCGACTGGCTGGAGATCGACACCGCGCTCGTCGAGCCCGGTGTCCAGCGCATCGCCATCACCGCCTCCAGCGAGGACGGGACGTTCGGCCGGGTGCCCGGACTCCACATACGGACGATCAGCGCCGGCACGGGTGAGCAGCTGGCACTGTACGAGGTCGACGACGCGAGCACCGAGACGGCGTTCGTCCTCGGCGAGTTCTACCGGCGCGAGGGGGCGTGGAAGTTCCGCGCCGTGGGCCAGGGGTGGGACTCCGGCCTCGTCGGCCTCGCCGAGGACTTCGGCATCGTGGGCAGGGACCCGGAGGCCGAGGCCGAGGTCGCCCCCGACGACGAGCCCGTGCACGACGACGAGCCCGCCTCCTCCGGCGCCTCCCCGGAGGCCATCCCCGAAGAGCTCCTCTCCAAGGTCCGGGAGGCCGAGGCCGCGGCCGGGGCCGCCTCCGTACGGGCAACGCCGCGAGTCCCCGTACAGCGACCCCCGCAGACCGGTCCGCAGTCGGACGCGGAGCTCTTCGGGCAGGACTTTCCGGAGTTCGTCCGCAGCGGCGAGGGCAAGGCCGACATCACGGTCGACGTGCCGATCCCGGCCGGTTACGTCGTCGTCGAATCGACCCGGAGGGGGGACGGCTACTTCGCCGTGCACAGCATCGACGGGAAGGGCGACAGCGACGCTCTGCTCGCGAACACGGTGATGAAGGACCAGGGGGCCCGTCGGGTCCTGCGGTACGACGGCAAGGCCCCGCTCCGCCTGCGCGTGAGTGCCTACGGCGAGCCGTGGACGATCGCCGTCCGCCCGGTGAGCACCGTGGAGATCCTCGACGGCACCGCCGAGGGGCGGGGCTCCGACGTGCTGCTGTACACGGGCCCGGCCGGCCTGCTCTCCTCCCGGCTTCGCACGAGGCTCGGCTTCGAGTGGTTCAACGTGCACGGCTACGAGCCGGACGGCCGGGATCACCTGCTCGCCAACGAGGCGAGCAGGTTTCCCCGGGAGACGCGTCCCCTGCCCGAGGGACCCCTGCTCGTGCAGCTCGTCAGCGCCGACGGGGACTGGACCCTGAAGGTTCGGCCGCCGAAGGAGAACAGATTCTGGCGGCGCGCCTCCCGCTAGTACCTGCCGGTACCGACGAGTGCCTGTCGGTACCGACGAGTACCTACGCGCCTTCCTTGAGGACCCTCGTGATGAGGGTCCTCTGGGCGGCCGTGAGGTCGGGGTCGCAGCAGCGGATCGTCACGCCGTCGATCGCGATCTCGTACAGGAAGCCGTCCGGGACGCCCCGGCGCTCGTCGCTGCCTCCGGCGAGGACCTCCCGCGCCAGGGACCGCAGGTCCGGGTCGGCGGTGTCCACCTCCGCCGACCGCTCGATGCCCGCGAAACCGCCCGTGCGCCGCACTCGAATCCGCATGGAACCTGTGTACCAGCAGGGTCAGTCGGTCGGCACGCCCACGGCCGCCCAGGCCTTCAGGACGGCCTGGATCTCCTCCCCGTCGCCGTACCGCGCCTTCGCCGCCGCCACGGTGGCCGCCGCGAACTCGGAGAAGCGGGTCTCGGGGGCCAGCGTCCCGCCGGTCATCACGTCGTACCAGATCTGCCCGGGCCGCTCCCAGGCCTTCCCGCCGAGCTCGGTCGCCACCAGGTAGAAGGCGTGGTTGGGGATGCCCGAGTTGATGTGCACCCCGCCGTTGTCCCGGCTCGTGCGGACGTAGTCGTCCATGTGGCCGGGCTGCGGGTCCTTGCCGAGGACGTCGTCGTCGTACGCGGTGCCCGGGGCCTTCATCGAGCGCAGGGCCGTGCCCTGCACGTTCGGGTGGAAGAGCCCCTCGCCGATGAGCCAGTCGGCCTGATCGGCGCCCTGCCCGAGCGCGTACTGCTTCACGAGGGAGCCGAAGACGTCCGACACGGACTCGTTGAGGGCGCCCGACTGGCTGAAGTACTCCAGGTTCGCCGTGTACTGCGTGAAGCCGTGCGCGAGCTCGTGGCCGATGACGTCCACGGGCAGCGTGAAGTCGAGGAAGATCTCGTCGTCACCGTCGCCGAAGACCATCTGCTCGCCGTTCCAGAAGGCGTTGCCGTAGTTCTCGTCGTAGTGGACGGAGGCGAGCAGCGGGAGCCCGGCGCCGTCGATCGAGTCCCGGCCGAAGGCCTTCAGGAAGAGGTCGAAGGTGGCGCCGAGGCCCGCGTAGGCGCGGTTGACGGTGGAGTCGCCGGTCGCGTCCTCGCCCTCGGCGCGGACCCGCACGCCCGGCAGCTCGGTCCCGCGCTCGCAGTCGTACACCGTGCGGTGCGGGCGGCCGACGTCGGCGGGGGCGAGCGTGGGCGCGCTGCCGGGCAGCGGCAGCACCCGGCTCGTACGGGCCGAGGCGTCCGCGATGAGGGTGCGGCGGGCGGCGGCGGCGACGGCCGGGTTCGAGGAGCGCGCCAGGTGCTCCAGGAGGTGCGGCGGGACGATCGAGCAGAAGACCGGCGTGTGGGGATTCATCCCTGCAATGTGGCACTGCGTGATGCCACTGTCACGGGATGGGACGAGGATTGGCGAAATGGAGTGATGCGTCACTGATCGGCCTTGACGTACGACGCGTCCCGCATACTGAAACGGGACGTCCGCCTCCGGGCTCCCTGAGCTAGGCTGCGGCACATCATGCGTTTCGGGCTGCTTCTCCTTAGCTGCCGCGGCGAGGGCCTGTAGTCGTAGGCCGACCCCCTCCCCGCGGGACCTGGTGTTGCGTTCGACAGTCGGCCGTCCTTCTTGATGCTGGACCCGAGGAGCCCAACGCAATGAGCCAGTCCCCCTTCGTCAGCCGCCCCACGCCCGTCACCAACGCGACGCAGCTGCAGAAGCCGTCCGGGATGCCGATCCACAAGTACGGCCGCTACGAGGCCGTGGAGATCCCCGATCGCACCTGGCCCGAGCAGCGCATCACCAAGGCGCCCCGCTGGCTGTCGACCGACCTGCGCGACGGCAACCAGGCCCTGATCGACCCGATGTCCCCGGCCCGCAAGCGCGAGATGTTCGACCTGCTGGTCCGCATGGGCTACAAGGAGATCGAGGTCGGCTTCCCGTCCTCCGGCGAGACCGACTTCGCGTTCGTGCGCTCCATCATCGAAGAGGGCGCGATCCCGGACGACGTCACCATCTCCGTACTGACCCAGGCCCGCGAGGACCTGATCGAGCGGACCGTGGAGTCCCTGGTCGGCGCCAAGCGCGCCACCGTCCACCTGTACAACGCCACCGCGCCCACCTTCCGCCGGGTCGTCTTCCGCGGCTCGAAGGAGCAGATCAAGCAGATCGCCGTGGACGGCACCCGCCTGGTCATGGAGTACGCGGAGAAGCTGCTCGACGAGCGCACCACCTTCGGCTACCAGTACAGCCCGGAGATCTTCACCGATACCGAGCTGGACTTCGCCCTGGAGGTCTGCGAGGCCGTCTGTGACGTCTGGCAGCCGGGCCCGGGCCGCGAGATCATCCTGAACCTGCCCGCCACCGTGGAGCGTTCGACGCCGTCCACGCACGCGGACCGGTTCGAGTGGATGTCCCGGAACCTGACCCGCCGCGAGCACGTCTGCCTGTCGGTCCACCCGCACAACGACCGCGGTACGGCCGTGGCCGCCGCCGAGCTGGCCATCATGGCCGGCGCCGACCGCATCGAGGGCTGCCTGTTCGGCCAGGGCGAGCGCACCGGCAACGTCGACCTGGTCACCCTGGGCATGAACCTGTTCAGCCAGGGCGTCGACCCGCAGATCGACTTCTCGCAGATCGACGAGATCCGCCGCACGAGCGAGTACTGCAACCAGATGGAGGTCCACCCGCGCCACCCCTACGCGGGCGACCTGGTCTACACCGCCTTCTCCGGCTCCCACCAGGACGCCATCAAGAAGGGCTTCGACGCGATGGAGGCCGACGCGGCCGCCAAGGGCGTCACCGTGGACGACATCGAGTGGGCCGTGCCGTACCTGCCGATCGACCCGAAGGACGTCGGCCGCTCCTACGAGGCCGTCATCCGGGTCAACTCGCAGTCCGGCAAGGGCGGCATCGCGTACGTCCTGAAGAACGACCACAAGCTGGACCTGCCCCGCCGGATGCAGATCGAGTTCTCGAAGATCATCCAGCAGAAGACCGACAGCGAGGGCGGCGAGGTCACGCCGGCCGCGATCTGGGCCGTCTTCCAGGACGAGTACCTGCCCAACCCGGACAACGCCTGGGGACGGATCCAGCTGCGCTCGGGCCAGACGACCTCCGACACCGACGGCACGGACACGCTGACCGTCGAGGCGGTCGTGGACGGCGTCGACACCGTCCTGACGGGCTCCGGCAACGGCCCGATCTCGGCCTTCTTCGCCGCACTGCAGTCGATCGGCGTGGACGCCCGCCTGCTGGACTACCAGGAGCACACGATGAGCGAGGGAGCCTCCGCGCAGGCCGCCTCGTACATCGAGTGCGCCATCGACGGTCAGGTCCTGTGGGGCATCGGCATCGACGCCAACACGACCCGCGCCTCGCTGAAGGCGGTCATCTCGGCGGTCAACCGCTCCGCCCGATGACCCGCTGAGCCGCTGACGCGCTCCACGGCCGCTGCCCCGCACCCTTCCTCCCGGAGGGTGCGGGGCAGCTCTGTTTGTGAGCTGCATCACGGTTTCAGGTTCGCTTAAGGAAGATCATCCCGCCATGTCGGAATCGGCGTCATATCAGGTGAGTTGACGGCACATCGGGGAATGGCGGAAGGTCGGCTCGTCCCTTCGGACACACCCCCCACGCGCCCCCTTCGCACCTCCCTGACCTGGAGTTTCGTATGCGCACGACTGCTGCAGTGGCCGCTGTCCTCGCGGTGACCGGCACCGCCCTCGTCTGGGCCCCCGCCGCCTCCGCCACCCCCGCCACGTCGTGCGCGGCGCATCCCCTCGGCACCGCCGGCCTCTACGCCGAGTTCGTCGAGAAGGACTCCGTCCGCCACTCCGACTCCGAGGGCGCGGTCGCGGTCGGCGGCGACGCCACCTTCGGCGACCCGAAGCAGCCCTCGGGCTTCTCGATCGGCCACAAGCTCACCGGCGCCGACCTCGCGAAGCTGCCCGGCGGACACAGCCTCGTCGTCGGCGGCACGCTGTACGCGAACCAGGTCGTCCTGGACAACGGCACGGGCATAGCCGGCAAGGTCGTCGACCGCTCCACCCCGGGTCAGGGCTTCGGCGTCGACGGCGACAGGGTCGCGGAGGGCGGCTCCCCGACCTCCCCGATCGACTTCGCCGAGGAGTTCGCGGGCCTGCGCGCGCTCTCCACCGGCTGGGCGGCCACCACGCCCAACGGCACGGTCGCCGGCGACCAGGGCGCCCAGGGCCTCTTCCTCACCGGTACGGACGCGAAGCTCAACGTCTTCGCGGTGGACGCCGCCGACCTGGAGAAGGCCCGGGCGATCACCCTCAAGGTCCCGGCCGGCTCCTCCACCCTCGTGAACGTCCTCGGCGACTCGTACGACATGAACAAGTCCGCCACCTACGGCGTCTACTACCAGGGCGCGGACGGCACGGCCCCGGTCATCGACGACTACATCCTGGCGAGCGACGAGTTCCGCCGGATCCGCTCCAAGCTGCTGTGGAACTTCCCGCAGGCCGAGAGCGTGAAGAAGAACTACACCTCTTGGCCGGGCACGATCCTCGCGCCGAACGCCAAGGTCGAGATGGGCGGCGAGAACGTCGGCCCCGGCCACGTCAACGGCTCCGTCATCGCCGAGTCCCTGACGACGGTCCCCGGCGCCGAGACCCACCAGATGAACTTCTCCGGCTGCCTCCCGAAGGAGACGACGCCGGGCCCGGTCGTCACCCCGGAGCCGCCGACGCCGACCGAGACGGCCGTCCCCACCCCGCCCGCGACCCCCGAGCCCACCCCCAGCGAGGGCGGCGCGACGCCCACGACCCCGGAGACCCCGGGCGCCTCCGAGACGCCCGGCTCCTCCGCGTCCCCGTCGACCCCGGCCGGCACCCCCGAGGCCTCGGAGACCCCGGCCGCCCCGGAGACCCCCGGCGAGGCCACCACCGCCCCGGCCTCGACCCCGGCGCCGTCCGCCACCCCGGAGGGTGATCTCGCCACGACCGGTTCGGCCATCGGACCCGGCACGATCGGTGCCGCTGCGGCCGCCGTCCTCGTCGGCGGAGGCTTCCTGGCCTTCGCAAAGCGCCGCCGCCGCGCCTCCTGAGGCCGCGCGGACGGTGTCGTGTCTCGGCCATCTCCACGGCGATCTGCTGACGGGGTGCTGACGCCACATCAAGGATGTGGCTAACATCACGCCAACGCCGGCAGTGCAGCCGGGCCGTTGAGGAGGTGCGTGTGCGGTCTGCCCGGAATTCACGTGGTGGGAAAGTGGGCGTCTGCGGAATCCGCACCTCCTGGAACACGGTCGGAGACGGCGAGTTCTTCTGCGAGGAGTGCGGCGGCGACCGGAACTACCGGCGCCGCACCGGCCGCCGCAGGTTCGCCGTCCTGGGCGTCCCGGTCCTGCCCCGGGGCTGTACGGGCCCCGTCGTCGAGTGCGCGGCCTGTCACACGCACTTCGGTACGGAGGTCCTCGACCGTCCGACGACGAGCCGCTTCTCGGCGATGCTGCGGGACGGCGTGCACACCGTCGCCCTGGCCGTCCTCGCCGCCGGCGGCACCGACTCCCGCGCGGTCCTCGACCGGGCGGTGAGCGCGGTCCGGTCCGCCGGCTTCGCCGAGTGCACGGCCGTCCAGCTCGTCGACCTGGTCGAGGCCCTGGAGGCCGACACCGGCCGCTTCATGCCCGAGGTGAACCCCGAGGGCAGCCTCCTCGCGATCGAGCTCCACGAGGCCCTGGAGCCGCTCACCCCGCACCTGGCGCCCGCCGGGCGGGAGTCGATCCTGCTCCAGGCCGCCAGGATCGCCCTCGCCGACGGCGTCTACAGCCCGACCGAGATGGAGGTTCTCGGGACCGTCGGGAACGCGCTCGCGCTGGCTCCCGACGACACCGTCCGCCTCCTCACCTCGGCGCGGACGGTGTCGTAGCGGCTCTCGTCAGGACCTCAGGGCGCGATGTTCTGGTTGAGCCGGAACACGTTCTCGGGGTCGTACCGCCGCTTGACCGTCCGCAGCCGGTCGAAGTTCTGCCGGTAGTTGACCCGCACCCGGTCCTGGTCGTCGGTGTCCATGAAGTTCACGTACCCGCCCTCCTCGGTGTGCGGCCGCAGCGCCTTGTCGTAGGCGCGGGTCCAGGCGATGTTGGCCTCCGAGTCCGCCGGGTCGGTCCAGGAGCCGCCGAAGGAGTGCGAGAAGACGGCGTCGCGGTAGGCGAACGCGGTGTCCTCCGGGCCCATGCGGTGGCAGGCGCCGTCGATCGGGAAGATCGCCGTGTCCGATTCGAGGGACGGCATCGTGGCGCCGTACTCCATGTGGGCCGCGATCGCGCCGTCCGTCAGTTCGCGGCTGAAGTTGCCCTTCCAGTAGTGGTAGAGCCCGGGCGGCAGCTGTTCGTCGAAGAGGGTGTTGGTCACCGGGTACGGCATGCGCTCCATGAAACGGCCGATGACCGGGCCGAGTCCGTCCAGGCGGGCGAGGACCTTCTCGTCGTCCGCCGCCGGGCCGCTGAAGCAGGTGAACACGGCGCAGATCGGGCGCCCGTGCCAGCGTTCGGGGAGGAACGGTTCCTCCGGGCCGAGCGCGAGGACCAGGATCGCGTTCAGTTCCCAGGGCGCCACCGTGATCATCTCCTGCCAGGCGCGCGCCACCTCCCCGTCGAGCGGATAGCAGGTCAGGCCGCCGAAGACGTCCGACACCGGGTGCAGCCGGTACGCGAGCGAGACGGCGACCCCGAAGTTTCCGCCGCCGCCGCGCAGCGCCCAGAACAGGTCCGGATGCCGCTCGGCGTCGCAGGAGACGAGCGTGCCCTCGGCGGTCACGACGTCCGCCGCGATCAGGTTGTCGCAGCTCAGCCCGCACCGGCGGGACAGGTGGCCCATGCCGCCGCCGAGCGTCAGACCGCCGATGCCGGTCGTGGAGATCACCCCGCCGGTGGTGGCGAGCCCGAAGGCGTGGGTGGCGTGGTTGAAGTCGCCCCAGGTGGCGCCGCCCTCGGCCCGGGCCGTACGGGCCTCCGGGTCGACCCGGACGCCCCGCATCCGGGACAGGTCGACGACGAGGCCGTCGTCCACGGTGCCGAACCCGGCGACCGAGTGGGAACCGCCGCGCACGGCGAGCGGGAGGGCGTGCTCCCGGGCGTACAGCACCGCCGCCATGACGTCACCGGCGTCCACGGCGTGGACGACGACGGCCGGCCGGCGGTCGTGCAGGGCGTTGTAGACCCGGCGGGACGCGTCGTACGACGGGTCGCCGCGGGTCACGACGGTGCCGCGCACGGCACCGCGGAGCGTGTCCAGGGGGTTGGTCGTGGTGGTCATGCTTCCGGTGTAGCCCGGGGGAGAGGGGCGGGGCATCGCCCGAACGGCCCATCCGGGGCGAGGACGGGCATGGGCGGTTCGGACCATGCCGCGACGGCGGCCGGGGTCGGGGGCTCGCGCGGCGGGGTGGAGTCGGAGGCCGGTCGGGCGGCCCGACCGGGGGCGGGACGGGGCGGGCGGGGCCGGGTCGTGTCCCTTCCGGCCGGGCCGGGCCGGGTCGGGCCGGGGTCGGGCCGGGGCCGGGTCGGGGTCGGGGTGGGGCGGGCGGAGCCGGGTCGTGGCCCGCCGGGCCGGGGCCGGGGTGGGGCGGGCGTCAGAGCAGGTCGTGGGCGTACGCGTAGGCCGTCGCGGCCGAGCGGGAGCCGACACCGAGCTTGGCGAAGATGTTGTTCAGGTGCCGGGAGACCGTGTGCTCGCTGATCACGAGGGCGTGGGCGATGTCCTTGTTCGTCCCGCCCCCGGCGACCAGCCGCAGGACCTCCGCCTCGCGGGCGGTCAGCCCGCCCGGCAGCCGCCGCCGCTTCCCGCCGGAAAGCAGCGCCGCCGCGCGCCGGGCGTCCGGTACGGCCCCGAGCCGCTCGAACACCGCCCGCGCGGCCGCCAGCTCCAGCCGGGCCGCCTCCTCGTCGCCCGCCGTCCGGTCCGCCGCCGCGAGCAGCATCCGCACCTGCGCGGCCTCGTACGGGACGCGGAGCGCCAGCCACCCGGCGAGCGCCTGCCGCAGCAGCCGCAGCGCGGGGCCGGGGCGGGCCTCGGCGAGGGCGACGGAGCCCAGGGCCGTGTCGGCCGTCGCCCGGAGCAGCGGTACGTCCCCGGCCAGCGCGTCCAGCTCCACCGCGGCCCGGGAGGCGCCCGGCACGTCCCGGACGGCGAGGGCCACCTCCGTACGGGCGGCGAGCAGCCGGGCCCGGCCCAGGAGGTCGTGGCGCGGGTCGCTCTGGCAGGCCAGGGCGAGGTCGACGCCCGCGACGGCCGCGTCCGCCCTGCCCTGCGCGAGGCGCAGCAGCGCCAGTCCCGGCTGCGGGATCCGGCCCAGCTCATGGGCGTGCGCGTACGACACGGCGGCCTCGTCGAGGCGGCCCTGCCGCCGCTGGACGTCCCCGGCGGCGTAGAACGCGGCGGCGGCCGACTCCAGACAGTCCACCGGCACCTCCCGGCACGCCTGCCGCGCCTCCTCCTCGGCGAGGGCCCAGGCGCCGAGGAGGTCGAGGACCTCGACGCGGTGGGCCCGGCAGACGCCCCGGAAGGGGTTCTCGTCGGCGAGGGAGGTGGTGGCGAGGGTCTCGGCCTCCCGCCCCGGCTCCGCCGGGCGGCCGGTCCACGGGGGCGCGCACCACTCCATCGCCGCGTTCGTCCACTCCACGGCCCGCCCGAAGTCCGCCGCCTCCATGCACTGGGTGAGGGCCAGGCAGTACAGCCAGCCCGTGAACATGCTGCTCAGCTCGCCCGCGGTGACCGCGCACATCGCGTCGTCGAGGAGGGCGAGGGCCTCGGCCCTGCGGCCGTTCGCGAGGAGGACGGCGGACTCGGCCTGGCGGCCGAGGGCGACCAGGTCGGGGCTGGCGGAGCGGACGGCGAGGCGGGTCATGCGGCGGGCCGCGGCGAGGGCGGCGGCCCCGTCGCCGTGCTGCTCGGCCTCCTCGGCGTCCGTCCAGGCGAGGAAGCACTGCTCGGGGCAGGGCGGCAGGTCCTCCAGGTGGTGCCGGGCGCGGTGGAGCCAGCCGGCCGCTGCGGCGGGCCGCCCGAGGCTCGCGTACTCGTAGTGCAGCCACCAGGCGGCGAGCCCGGCGCCCCGGTGGTCACCGGCCGCGAGGAAGGCGGCGTGCGAGCGGAGGCGGGCGGTGACGGACTCGTCGGTGCGCCCCGACCACCAGGCGGCGTCGGCGAGCACGGACAGGTCGTCGGCGGTCAGACCGCGGGAGGGGTGCAGGTCGTGGGCGTGGAGCAGCGCGTACGCCTCGGCCCAGGACTCCCGGTCGGCCGCGTCCCGGGCGCGCTCGACCGCGTCGGTCGGATGAGCGGTGTGCAGCGTGGGTGCGGACATGGCCTCGCCCCTTCCCGGTCCTTTCAGGGTAGGACCGGGAAGGGGCGAGGGCGCCCGCGAGCAGGTGTGACTATGTGACTACCGGTACGTGGCTACCGGTAGGTGACTACTGGATGGCGCCGCTCGCGCGCAGCATGTCCTCGCGCTCGACGATCTTCACGCGCTCGCGGCCCTGCGGCTCGCCCAGCGCCTTCTCGGCGGCGTCCAGGGCGTACCAGCCCTCCCACGTCGTGTAGGTGATGCCCTTCTCCTCCAGGAAGGACACGACCGCGTCCGTCTCCGGGGTGTCGGGCGTCAGCAGGCGGCCGTTCGCGAAGTCGTCGAGGAGGTTCGCGACGGTCTCGTTGGCGTCGCCCTTGGTGTGGCCGATGAGGCCGACGGGGCCGCGCCGGATCCAGCCGGTGCAGTACGTGGAGGCCATGTGCTCGCCGGTCTCCTCGATGACCCGGCCGCCCTGGTCCGGGACGGTGCCGGTCGTGGTGTCCCAGGGGAGCTTGGGCAGCTCGTCGGAGAGGTAGCCGACGGCGCGGTAGACGGCGGAGACGTCCCAGTCGGTGGTGGCGCCGGTGCCCTTGACGTTGCCGGTGCCGTCGAGCTCGGTGCGCTCGGTGCGGAGACCGACGACCTTGCCGTCCTCGCCGAGGATCTCGACGGGCGACTCGAAGAAGTGCAGGAAGAGCTTGTGCGGGCGGTCGCCGACGTCGCGGATCGCCCAGTTCTCCAGGGTCTTGGCGACCATGTCGGTCTGCTTGTTCTTGCGCCGCTCGGCGATCGAGCCCTCGTCGTAGTCGATGTCCTCGGGGTTGACGATGACTTCGATCGTGGGGGAGTGGTCCAGCTCGCGCAGCTCCATGGGGCTGAACTTGGCCTGGGCCGGGCCGCGACGGCCGAAGACGTGGATCTCGACGGCCTTGTTGACCTTGAGCCCGTCGTAGACGTTCGCCGGGATCTCGGTCGGCAGCAGCTCGTCGGCGGTCTTGGCGAGGATGCGGGCGATGTCGAGCGCCACGTTGCCGACGCCGAGGACGGCGACCTTCTCGGCCTCCAGCGGCCAGGTGCGCGGGACGTCCGGGTGGCCGTCGTACCAGGAGGCGAAGTCGGCGGCGCCGTACGAACCGTCGAGCTCGACGCCAGGGATGCGGAGCTCGCGGTCGGCCATGGCGCCGGTCGAGAAGACCACGGCGTCGTAGAAGGAGCGCAGGTCGTCGAGGTGGACGTCCGTGCCGTAGTCGACGTTGCCGAAGAGGCGGACCTGCGGCTTGTCGAGGACCTGGTGGAGGGCGTTCACGATGCCCTTGATCCGCGGGTGGTCGGGGGCGACGCCGTAGCGGATGAGGCCGAAGGGGGCCGGCATCCGCTCGAAGAGATCGATGGACACGCCCGGTTCGGCGGCGGCCTCGGACTTCAGCAGCGCATCGGCGGCGTAGATTCCGGCGGGGCCGGCGCCGACGATCGCGACCCGGAGGGGGCGGGGCATGACGGGATTCCCTTCGCAAACGACGTGGCGGCGAGGCCGCCGACACTTAGGTCACCCTAAATAACAACACACGCGGAGTGGTACCCGGGCCCGGTCTATGGACTCATAAGTCGAACTTATGACTTCCATAAGTATGGCTAGGCGGGTTCCAGGAGGCCGACCGTGCCGAGGAGTACGCCGACGGTCAACGCGATCAGGGAGGCGAAGACGGCGAGCCCGAGACCGGCGAAGAACAGCCCGCCGCAGAGCTCCACGCGCCGCGAGAACGCCCGCCTCGGGAGGACCACGTTCCCCGGGTCCTGGGGGTCGTAGCTGACCTTGACGGCCATACCGCCCGGCCAGGTGAACACGTTGCGGATCATGCCCGCGGGGTCCACGTACAGATACTGCCCCGGCCTCTCCGGGACCTCCGCGGCGAAGGCCGTGATGCCGTGCCGCATCAGGCGCCACTCGCGGTGCCAGTCGGTCAGGGCGATGACGCCGACGACGGAGGACGCCGCCGCGACGAGGCCCGCCGGCGTGTAGATGAGGATGCCGATCGGCTGTCCGGCGACCGCGACGAGCACGCACAGGAGCACGAGCAGGCCGAGCGTGGCGGCCGCCCACCGCTTGATCAGCCGCGCCTTCCTCTCCCGCCTGGTCACGGGCCGGTCGCGCGTCTCGACGAGCGCGGTCCCGTCGGCCGTCGTGTCCCGCCCGGCCGTTTCGGGCAGCGCGGCGTTCACGGCCGCGGCGAACATGACGGCCGCCGCCTCGCTCACCCCGTCGACCCGGTGCGCGTACGAGGTCGCTCCGGCCGGCGCCGTCAGCTCGACCGTGAGAGACCGCCCCTCGGTACGGACCTGCGCGATCGCGGCCAAGGGGATGCGCACCTCGTCGTGACGGCGGCTCAGGAGCAGCGCGTCGCCCTCGTATTGGAGGGTCGTCTTCGCCCTGCCCTGGACGACGGGTATGGAAGGCGTGATCGACATGGCGCGATCGTAGGGGCGCGCCGACGGCCCGTGAAGCCGCTCAGCCCTTCAGGGCCGTGACGGCCACGAGGGGCAAGCGGGCGGTCGTCATCCCGCGATGCCGGCGACGAACACGGACCAGGCGGCGGCGGGCACGATCAGGACGGGGCCGTCCTGGACCTTGCTGTCCCGGACGGGGACGACGCCGGGGACGTCGTCGAGGACCTCGACGCAGTTGCCGCCGTCGCCGTTGCTGTAGGAGCTCTTGCGCCAGTGGGCGTTGTTCAGGTCGTACGCGCGCATCGTCTGTAGTCCTCCGCCGCCGACTCGATCAGATCCAGGGATGCCTCTGGCGACAAGGTGGCGACCCTGAGCAGATCGTAGGCGCGCTGTGCCTGCTTCACCACCGCCGGATCGTCGAGAAGCGTCCCCGTAAACGCGGTCTCTGTATAGGCCGTTGGCGGCTGATCCTCGAACTCCATCAATCGGAGCGAGCCCTCCATGACGGAGTGGGCGCCGACCGTCCGGGGGATCACGGTCACCAGGACCCATCGCTCACGAATCAGCGCTGCGATGTGCTCCAGCGTCGCGGCCATCACCGCCGGGCCACCCACGGGGATGAGCAAGGCGTTCTCGTGCAGAACGACCCAGTACTCAGGCCTTGTGGTGTCCTTCAGGATCGCGGCCCTGTCGATCCGCGAGGTGACCTTCTCCTCGATGAACTCTTCCGTGGCGAACGGGTGCGTCGCCACCGTCACCGCTCGTGCGTACTCCGGCGTCTGGAGCAGCCCGGGCACCACCACCGGCGCGAACTCGCAGATCTTCGTCGCCACTGCCTCCAGCTCCGCCACCGCGTGGAAATAAGACGCATACGGCGACTTGTTGATGAGCTTGCGCCACGTTCGTTCGAAAATACCGCCGGTTTGTAGGACCTCGTCGATTCTCTTCGCCACATCCAACTGCGGCTTTCGAATTCCCTGCTCGAACAGTCCGATGTATCCGCCGGACACGAACACCCGTGCGCCCAGCTCGCTCTGCGAGAGCCCCGCCGCCTCGCGGCGGTCCTTCAGGAGCTCGCCGAAGAACTCCCACGCTTCGTCCTGCTTGCCCTTGGCCATGGATTAACTCCCCAACCCTACGCCGCAGTTGTACGACCTGCGCATCTGCCGATTCTACGGATCCCGACCCACCCTGGAGAGGCGAAGCAGGAAATGGATTCAGAAAGGCATACGTTGGTGAAGGAAGACATCATGAAGACGACCACGGGGGCACTCGAAGCCGCTCAAGAGGCAGTGACGGAATTGCGCGAGGCGCTCGCGAGGGCGGGAATCACTCTCCCCTCGCTGGGGCTCGACGTCGTCACCCTCGCCGCCGACCCCCCGAGGCCGCTCGTCGAATTGGGATGCTGCACGGCGGAAACGGCACGGCTGATCGCCGCCGCCCTACTGCCAGGGGAGGAGAGTCGTACATGACACTGCCCATCGGGTCGTACGTGGTGGAGATCCGCACCGGGCGGGTCGGGAGAGTGATGGGGCACGAGGGGCCCTACGTCCAGATCCGGCCGCTCGGTGGCGGGCGTGAGTGGGACGTGGAGCCCGAGGGCGTGCGCGAGGCGACCTCGTCGGAGAGGTTGAGCGCCGCCACGGCCCACGTCAACGCCCGGAGCCGGGGCGAGGTGCCCTGAAACCGTCCGCGTCTCCTCCGGCCGGGGCGGTGTCGGTCACTCCGGCCGGGGGAGCGTGCGTCCGTACGTGAGCAGGAGGAGTTCCTGGGCGGGGCGGCTCACCGTCCGAGCGCCTGTCCCGTACGACCAGTCCAGGTCGGTGGCCCGCAGCGTGACGCCTTCGAGGTCCGCCTTGAAGAAGCGGAGGGTTCGAGGGGTGACGGTGCCCAGCAGGATCCGCAGGCGCTGCTCGGGGACCTGCCGTCCGAGGCCGAGCGGGACGGTGATGTCCAGGCCGTGGACGACGTCGTGGCCGAGGGCCGAGGCCAGGCCGCCGACCGGCGGCTTCCAGGGGTGATCGGCGTTGTCCCGCAGGGCTGCGGCGAGCTCGCGAGGTGAGAGGGCGGTGGCGTCGCGGCGCGCGGCCCGGTCGGTCATCCGGTGCAGGTTGCCGCCCGCGCGGAGGAGCTCCAGCGCCGTCCTGCCGAACGAGTACCGGAAGCCCATGCTCATGTGGCCGGCGGTCTCCCGCACGCGCCAGCCGCCGCAGAGCGTCGGCGCGTCCCACTGCGCGTCGGTCAGTCCGTCCAGGATGTCCGCCAGTTCGCGCCGCTCGGCCGCGAGCTCGGTCCGTATCTCCGCTGCCGTGGTCTCCATGATCACCAGCGTGCCGAGGCGCCGGCCAGAAGTCCAAGAGCGAGTTCTTCTCCTCACTAGAATTCCTGGTTATGGAGCTCCGTCAGCTGCACTACTTCCTCGCCGTCGTCGAGGAGGCCAACTTCACCCGCGCCGCCGCCCGCCTCCACCTCGCGCAGCCGGGGGTGAGCGCCCAGATCCGGCAGCTGGAGCGGGAGCTCGGGCAGCCGCTGCTCGACCGCTCCGGCCGGACCGTGACCCCGACCGCCGTCGGCGAGGCGGTCCTCCCCTTCGCGCGGGCGGCGCTCGCGGCCGTCGAGGGGGTGCGGCGCACCGTGGACGAGTTCACCGGGCTCGTCCGGGGGCAGGTCACCGTCGGGCTCGTGTCCGGTGCCGCCGCCGACGAGTTCGACGTCGCCGCCGTCCTGGCCGACTTCCACGACGACCACCCGCAGGTCGAGATCTCCCTCACCGAGGACACGTCGGAGCGGATGCTCGCCGCCCTGCGCGGGGGAGAGCTCGACCTCGCCGTGATCGGCCTCGCCGACGACGAGCCCCCGCAGGGCGTCGGCCTCCAGGTCCTCGTCGACGTGCCCCTGGTCGCCGCCATGGCCCCGGACGACCCGCTGCTCACCGCCCCCGGCGGCCGTACGGGGCTCCCGCTGGCCGCGCTCGCCGGCCGCCCCCTGATCAGCCTCCCGCGCGGCACCGGTCTGCGCGGAGTCCTGGAGCGCGCCTGTACGGAGGCGGGCTTCCGGCCCCGGGTCGCCTTCGAGGCCGCCGCCCCGCAGGTCCTGGCGCAGCTCGCCGCCCGAGGCCTCGGCGTCGCCGTCCTCCCGGAGCTGCCCGCCGGGGCGGCGGCCGGGCTGGGACTCCGTACCCTCCCCCTCACCGAACCGGACCTCCGGGGCCGGGTCGCCCTCGCCTGGCCGGCGGACGGTCCCGCCGCCCCGGCGGCCGGCGCGCTCCTCGCCCGGATGCGGAAAGCCTTCCCGGCGGTCGGAGCGCCCGCGCCGTACGGGAGAATGGGCCCATGAGTCTGTTCCGCGACGACGGCATCGTGCTGCGCACCCAGAAGCTGGGTGAAGCGGACCGCATCATCACGATCCTCACGCGCGGTCACGGGCGCGTGCGCGCCGTCGCGCGCGGGGTGCGGCGGACGAAGTCGAAGTTCGGGGCGCGGCTCGAACCGTTCTCGCACGTGGACGTGCAGTTCTTCGCCCGGGGGAGTGAGCTGGTCGGACGCGGGCTGCCGCTCTGCACGCAGAGCGAGACGATCGCCGCGTACGGCGGCGGGATCGTCACCGACTACGCCCGGTACACCGCCGGCACGGCCATGCTGGAGACGGCGGAACGGTTCACCGACCACGAGGGCGAACCCGCCGTGCAGCAGTACCTGCTGCTGGTCGGGGGTCTGCGGACGCTCGCCAGGGGCGAGCACGCGCCCCACCTCATCCTCGACGCCTTCCTCCTCCGCTCGCTCGCCGTGAACGGCTACGCGCCCAGCTTCGACGACTGTGCGAAATGCGGACTCCACGGACCGAACCGGTTCTTTTCGGTCGGGGCGGGTGGGGTCATATGCGGCGACTGCCGGGTGCCCGGAAGCGTCGTACCCTCTGCGGAGGCCATCGGCCTGCTCAGCGCGCTGCTCACCGGCGACTGGGCGACGGCGGACGCGTGCGAGCCGCGTCACGTCAGGGAGGGCAGCGGGCTCGTGTCCGCCTATCTGCACTGGCACCTGGAGCGCGGCCTGCGCTCCCTGCGGTACGTAGAGAAAAGCTAGGAGAGACCACGCCATGGCCATCGCACGACTGCTCGGGCGCCAGCGCCGGGAGTACAGCACCCCCGAGCCGCACCCGTCCGGTGCCCGCCCGCCGAAGCTCCAGCCCGAGTTCGTCCCGGAGCACGTCGCGATCGTCATGGACGGCAACGGCCGCTGGGCCAAGGAGCGCGGCCTGCCCCGCACCGAGGGCCACAAGGTCGGCGCCGAGCAGGTCCTCGACGTCCTCCAGGGCGCCATCGAGATGGGCGTCGGAGCGATCTCCCTCTACGCCTTCTCCACCGAGAACTGGAAGCGCTCGCCCGAAGAGGTGCGCTTCCTCATGAACTTCAACCGCGACTTCATCCGCAAGACCCGCGACCAGCTCGACGCGCTCGGCATCCGGGTCCGGTGGGTCGGCCGGATGCCCAAGCTGTGGAAGTCGGTGGCCAAGGAGCTCCAGGTCGCGCAGGAGCAGACCAAGGACAACACCAAGCTCACGCTCTACTTCTGCATGAACTACGGCGGTCGCGCGGAGCTCACGGACGCGGCGCAGGCGCTCGCGGAGGACGTGAAGGCGGGCAGGCTCGACCCGGCGAAGATCACCGAGAAGACCATCCAGAAGTACCTGTACTACCCGGACATGCCGGACGTGGACCTCTTCCTGCGGCCCAGCGGCGAGCAGCGCACCTCCAACTACCTGATCTGGCAGAGCGCGTACGCCGAGATGGTCTTCCAGGACGTGCTGTGGCCCGACTTCGACCGCCGCGACCTGTGGCGCGCCTGCGTCGAGTACGCGTCCCGCGACCGCCGCTTCGGCGGCGTCGACCCGGCCGACATGGCCGTCCTCGACAAGGCCTGACGGGAACCGGGGGGGGGTCCGTGGAGACGAACGAGCGGATCGAGCTGGCCTATCCGGCCGAGTTCAAGGACGTGCACGAGGCGGTACGGGTCCGCCTGCGGGCCACCTCGTGGTGGAAGCTGCTGCGGTGGGCGGCGTGGGGTGCGAGCGTGCTCGCCCTGCTGGTCACGATCCTGAGCCTGCTGCCGCCCTCGCCCGAACCGGGGGAGGCCGTCCCGCTGGTGGCCCTCTGCATCGTGGCCGTGGGCTGCGCGGAGTCGCTGCCCTGGCTGACGGCCTGGAGCCTCTTCCGGCTGATCGGGGCGCAGGGCGACGCCACGGCCGTCGTCGACGACGACGGGGGGCGGTGGACCTCCCGGGACACCGAGGCGACGATCCGCTGGGCCATGCTGCCCCGCTACGTCGAGACGCCCCGGCTCTTCGTCCTGCTCACCGCCAAGCAGTCCGGCACCGGCTTCGCCTACCTGCCCAAGAGCGGTCTCGCGGACCCCGCCGACGCGGACCGGCTGCGGGCGGTCCTCGACCGGAACAGCAGCAGGGTCTGACACGGCTCTGACACGACTCAGACACGACGAGCGGGCCCGTACCGATATCCCTTCGGTACGGGCCCGCTCTCGTATGCGTCCAGGCGCTACTTCTGCGCGCACTCCGCGCAGGTGCCGAAGATCTCGACCGTGTGCGCCACGTTCACGAAGCCGTGCTCCGAGGCGATCGTCTCGGCCCACTGCTCCACCATCGGGCCCTCCACCTCCACGGCCTTGCCGCAGACGCGGCAGACCAGATGGTGGTGGTGGTCGCCGGTCGAGCAGCGGCGGTAGACGGTCTCGCCGTCGCTCGTGCGCAGCGCGTCGACCTCGCCCGCGTCCGCGAGGGACTGGAGCGTGCGGTAGACGGTGGTGAGGCCGACCGAGTCGCCGCGGTGCTTGAGCATGTCGTGCAGCTCCTGGGCGCTGCGGAACTCGTCCACCTCGTTCAGCGCCGCCGACACGGCGGCCCGCTGCTTGGTCGAGCGGCCTCGTACGGGGGGTCCTGCCGTCACCACGGGGGCCTCCTTGAATGCTTGTCTGCCCCCGCCATTCTGCCAGTCCCCCGTGTCCCCGCGGTCAGCCGCGCATCAGACCTTCACGTCGTCCGTCGGACGGCGCGTGGCCGGGAGCGGGGCACCGCAGCCATCCGTGCCCGCGTCGGCCTCCGCCTCGGTCGCCCGGGCCCGCCGCTTGGCGAGCGGGGTGGCGAGGAGCGTCAGGAGGACGAAGACGCCGATCGCGTACAGGACGATCGTCGCGCCGGGCGGGACGTCCTGGTAGTACGAGGTGGCCGTGCCCGCCAGGGTGACCGTGATGCCGGTCGCCACCGCGAGGACGAAGGTCGTGCGGAACGACTTCGACAGCTGCTGGGCCGCCGCCACGGGCACCACCATCAGCGCGCTGACCAGGAGCAGGCCGACGACCCGCATGGCGACCGTGACCGTCACCGCGGCCGTGACCGCGATCAGCAGGTTCAGGGCGCGCACCGGCAGGCCGGTGACCCGGGCGAACTCCTCGTCCTGGCTGACCGCGAAGAGCTGGCGGCGCAGGCCGACCGTGACCAGGACCACGAAGGCCGCGAGGATCGCGATCGCGGTGATGTCCTCGGACGAGACCGTGGACAGCGAGCCGAAGAGGTACGAGCTGAGGTTGGCGTTGGAGCCGGTCGGCGACAGGTTGATCAGCAGGACGCCGCCGGCCATGCCGCCGTAGAAGAGCAGGGCGAGCGCCAGGTCGCCGCGGGTCTTCCCGTACGCCCGGATCAGCTCCATGGCGACCGAGCCGACGACGGCGACGATCGTCGCCATCCAGACCGGGCTGGAGTTCAGCAGGAATCCGAGGCCGACACCGGTCATCGCGACGTGGCCGATGCCGTCGCCCATCAGCGCCTGGCGGCGCTGGACGAGGTAGATGCCGACGGCGGGCGCGGTGATGCCGACGAGCACGGCCGCGAGGAGCGCGCGCTGCATGAAGGCGAGATCGAGCATTTCCATGATCAGGTCGATTCCTCAGGTCGGCTGTCTCAGGTCAGCAGACCCGTACGGAGCGGCTCACCGGCCGCGTGCGGATGGACGTGGTCGTGGCCGGGGAGCGCGTGCTGGCCGACGGCCTCCGGCGGCGGGCCGTCGTGGACGACACAGCCCTCGCGGAGCACCACCGCGCGGTCGATCAGCGGCTCCAGCGGGCCCAGCTCGTGCAGGACGAGGAGGACCGACGTGCCGCCCGCGACCTGCTCGCGCAGGGTCGCGGCGAGGATCTCCTGGCTCGCGAGGTCCACGCCGGCCATCGGCTCGTCCATGATCAGCAGCTCGGGCTCGGAGGCGAGCGCGCGGGCGATCAGCACGCGCTGGTGCTGGCCGCCGGAGAGCGCGGAGACGGAGTCCTTGGCCCGGTCGGTCAGACCGACCAGGTCGATGGCCGCCTCGACGGCGGCCTTGTCGGCCTTCGTCAGCCAGCCGAAGCGGCGGCGGGAGAGCCGGCCGGAGGAGACGACCTCGCGGATGGTGGCGGGGACGCCGCTCGCCGCGGTCGTGCGCTGCGGTACGTAGCCGACGCGGGCCCAGTCGCGGAACCGCTTCTGCTCCGTGCCGAACAGCTCGATCCGGCCGCCGGTCAGCGGCACCTGGCCGATGACGGAGCGGACGGCCGTCGACTTGCCCGAGCCGTTGGCGCCGAGCAGGGCGACGACCTCACCGCGGTGCACGGTGAGGTCGACGCCCCGGAGGACGGGCCGGGCGCCGAGGGTCGCCGTGGCACCGCGGACGGAGATGACGGGGTCCTGGTCCAGCGCTGCCATGGCACGTGCCTCCTGCTGTGTCGCTGCGGTCACTTCGCGCCGAGGGCCTTCTTCAGCGCGGCGAGGTTCGACTGCATGACCTCGATGTAGTCATCGCCCTTGGACTTGTCCGTGATTCCCTCCAGCGGGTCGAGCACGTCGGTCGTGAGACCGGTGTCGCCGGCGAGGGTCTTGGCGGTCTTGTCGCTCGCGAGGGTCTCGAAGAAGACGGTGGAGACCTTGTCCTTCTCCGCGATGTCCTGGAGTTCCTTGATGCGGGCGGGGCTCGGCTCGGACTCGGGGTCGATGCCGGTGATGCCCTCCTGCTCCAGGCCGTACCGCTCGGCGAGGTAGCCGAAGGCGGAGTGGGTGGTGATGAAGGTCTTCGTGGCGGTGTTCTTCAGGCCCGTCTCGAACTCGGTGTTCAGGGCGCCGAGCTTCTTCACCAGGGCGTCGGTGTTCTTCTCGTAGTCCGCGGCGTGCGCCGGGTCGGCCTTCTCCAGGGCCGCGCCGACACCCTTGGCGACCTCGGCGTACTTCACGGGGTCGAGCCAGATGTGCGGGTCGGTGCCGGCCTCGGAGCCGTGGTCGTGGCCTTCGTGGCCCGCTTCCTCGGCGCCGTGCTCCTCGCCCTCGTGCTCGTGGCCGACCTCGTTGCCGTGCGCTTCGAGCGTGGTGAGGGTGGCGGCGTCGACGGTGTTCTTGACGCCGGCCTGGGCGATGGCGTCGTCGACGGCGGGCTGGATGCCCTTGAGGTAGAGGATGACGTCGGCCTCACCGAGCTCGCCGATCTGCTTCGGCTTGAGCTCCAGGTCATGGGGTTCGACGCCGGGCTTGGTGAGCGTGTCGACGGCGACGTGGCCGCCGCCTATCTGCTCGGCCAGGTACTGCATGGGATAGAACGACGCGACCACGTCCAGCTTGCCGCTGCTCCCCTTGTCGGCGGCGTCGGAGGTTCCGGCGCAGGCGGACAGGGAGACGATGCCGAGCGCGACGGCTCCGGCGACGGCGGTGGTGGGTATCAGGCGACGTACGTTCATGACACTCATTTTCAACAAAACTGGAAACGATTGTCAATTGTCGTACGTGTGGCCCCGCCCACGCGACCCCCTCGGACGCCCTCGCGCTCCCCTTGCACAGAACCGATTTGATGCAGGGGGTACGGGCGCCGGTAACCTGTGGCATTCGCACTTCGTCGTCGTAATGAAGAGAGCACCGTGGCCGCCGACAAGATCGACACCATCGTCAGCCTGAGCAAGCGCCGTGGCTTCGTCTACCCGTGCAGTGAGATCTACGGCGGCCAGCGTGCCGCCTGGGACTACGGACCGCTGGGTGTCGAGCTCAAGGAGAACCTCAAGCGCCAGTGGTGGCGTTACATGGTCACCGCGCGCGAGGACGTCGTCGGCATCGACTCGTCGGTGATCCTGGCCACCGAGGTCTGGGAGGCGTCCGGTCACGTCGCCACCTTCACGGACCCGCTGACCGAGTGCACCTCCTGCCACAAGCGCTTCCGCGCCGACCACCTGGAGGAGGCGTACGAGGCGAAGCACGGCCGCCTCCCCGAGAACGGCTTCGCCGACCTCAACTGCCCCAACTGTGGCAACAAGGGCACCTTCACCGAGCCCAAGCAGTTCTCCGGCCTGCTCTCCACGCACCTCGGCCCGACGCAGGACACCGGCTCCGTCGCGTACCTGCGCCCCGAGACCGCGCAGGGCATCTTCACCAACTTCGGTCAGGTGCAGCAGACCTCGCGCAAGAAGCCGCCGTTCGGCATCGCGCAGATGGGCAAGTCCTTCCGGAACGAGATCACTCCGGGCAACTTCATCTTCCGCACGCGCGAGTTCGAGCAGATGGAGATGGAGTTCTTCGTCAAGCCGGGCGAGGACGAGCAGTGGCAGGAGTACTGGATGCAGCAGCGCTGGAACTGGTACACCGGCCTGGGTCTCCGTGAGGAGAACATGCGCTGGTTCGAGCACCCGCAGGAGAAGCTCTCCCACTACTCGAAGCGCACCGCCGACATCGAGTACCGCTTCTCCTTCGGCGGCAGCGAGTGGGGCGAGCTCGAGGGCGTCGCCAACCGCACCGACTACGACCTGAACGCGCACTCGAAGGCCTCCGGCGCCAACCTCACGTACCTGGACCAGGAGTCCGGCGAGCGGTACACGCCGTACGTCATCGAGCCCGCCGCCGGTGTCGGCCGCGCGATGCTCGCCTTCCTCCTCGACGCGTACAACGAGGACGAGGCTCCCAACGCCAAGGGCGTCATGGAGAAGCGCGTCGTGCTGCGCCTCGACCCGCGCCTGGCGCCGGTCAAGGTCGCGGTCCTGCCGCTGTCCCGGAACCCGCAGCTCTCCCCGAAGGCCAAGGGCCTCGCGGCGGACCTGCGCCAGAACTGGAACATCGAGTTCGACGACGCCGGCGCCATCGGCCGCCGCTACCGTCGCCAGGACGAGATCGGCACCCCGTACTGCGTGACCGTCGACTTCGACACCCTCGACGACAACGCGGTGACCGTGCGCGAGCGCGACACCATGAAGCAGGAGCGCGTCTCCCTCGACCAGATCCAGGGCTACCTGGGCAGCCGCCTGCTCGGCTGCTGAACTCCCTGATCGCGTACGGCGAAGCCCCCGGTTCCGATGTCGGAACCGGGGGCTTTCCCGTGGGCGGGGTCAGTGCGTGCGGTCAGGCGGTCGCGGCGGCCCCGGCTTCAGCCCCGGCCTGGGCTTCGGCCTCGGCCTGGCGGCGGGCACCCTCGGCCGCCCGGCGCTTGCCGAACCAGGCCGTCCACACGCCCAGGGCGCCGAGGACGCCGTAGATCATGAGCGGGCTGAGCGTGACCATGGTCTTCGTCGGCAGCGCGTACGCGAGGGCGATGCGGACCAGTGCCTCGGCGACGTAGGCCACACCCCACACCAGCGTCATCGTGCGCATGGTGGAGCGGAAGCCCTCGTACTGCCACATGCCGTTCCACCAGGCGGTGCTCGCCGGGGTGCCGTCGGTGGCGAACTTCCGGCCGAAGTAGAACATCAGCGGTCGCGGCGCGAGCAGGGTGGCGAGACAGAGCAGCCCGAACAGGCCCGTCACACCCGAGTCCTTGACCAGCAGCGCACGGGCGGTGTGCGCGCCGATCAGGGAGACGAGCGCCGTGATCACCAGGAACACCAGCGTGACGACGGCGAACTCGTCGATCTTGCGCCGCCAGGCGACCATGATCGCGCTGTCCAGGACCGGCCAGGCGCTGCCGGCCAGCAGGGCCGTGAACTCGGACCAGCCGTGGTCCTCGGTCAGGGTGTTGTACGTGAGGATCGGCGCGACGACGTTGAGCCCGATCGTCAGGATCCAGCCGATCGCCGAGGAGGCCCCTGAGCGGGCCGGTGGCTGGGCGGGTGCGGACATGGTTCCCCCTGAGAGCTCTTACGGTCGAGACGGGGGAGAACGCTAGTGATCCGCCGGACAGGGAAGGGAAAACTCCAGGCCAAATGATCTTCAAGCGGGCGCAGGCGCAGGCGCGGGTGCGGGTGCGGGTGCGGGTGCGGGTGCGGGTCAGGCCCGCAGGGCGCGCTGCGTCAGCGAGATGACCGCCGCGAACGCGTCCTCGATGTCCGTGGTCGCCCAGTCGGCGGCGTGCGCCGGGTCGTGGAACCGGTCGGTGGCGTCGAAGACCGCCCGGGCCGTCGTCGCGTAGTCCCGCTCCGGCGCGGCGAACACCCCTTCGCGGTGGCCGTCCTCCACGATGCGGGCGATCTGCTCCACGAGGTGCTCCTCGTGCCGGTGGACCACATCGCTGTTCTCACCGATCAGCACCTGGAAGGTGGCCATCAGCTCCGGGTCCCCGCCCGCCTTGCGGCGCTTGAGGGCGAACAGCGCGGTCAGCCACCCGGTCAGCCGCTCGTCGGCGGCGTCCGGCGCCTCCGCGTACGGCCGGAGCGCGACGATCGTCCGCTCCAGCCACCGCTCGGTCACCGCCTCGCGCAGCGCCGCCTTGGTCCGGAAGTGGCGGTAGACGCTGCCGTGACTGACCCCGAGCACCCGGGCCACATCCACGACGGTCGCCTTCGCCGGCCCGTAGCGCCGCAGCACCTCCTCGGTGGCTTCGAGGATGCGCTCTGCGGTCAGGGTCTCGGTGGCGGCCATGGAATGACACTACCTGTCAGCCGAGATCCCCCGTCGGTACCCGTCAGTGCTCGCTGTCCAGGTGGGCCATCTGTGCCGCCGGGTAGCGGTCGCCGGCGGCGGCGCCCGCCGGGACGGCCGCCTCGATGGCTGCCAGGTCGGCGGCGTCCAGGGTGATGTCCAGGGCGCCGAGGGCCTCCGTGAGGCGGTCGCGGCGGCGGGCGCCGACCAGGGGGACGATGTCCGTGCCCTGGGCGAGGACCCAGGCGATCGCGGTCTGTGCGACCGTCACGCCCTTCGCCTCGGCGATCGCGCGGAGCCGGTCCACCAGGTCCAGGTTCCGGTGGAGGTTGTCGCCCTGGAAGCGGGGGGACATGCCGCGGAAGTCGCCGGCGCCGAGCTCCCGGTCCCGGGTGAAGTGGCCGCTGATCAGGCCGCGCGACAGCACGCCGTACGCGGTGACGCCGATGCCCAGCTCGCGCGCGGTCGGGAGGATCTTCTCCTCGATGGAGCGGGAGATCAGGGAGTACTCGATCTGGAGGTCGGCGATCGGGGCCACGGCCGCCGCTCTGCGCAGGGTGTCCGCGCCGACCTCGGAGAGGCCGATGTGCCGGACGTGTCCCGCCTCGACCAGCTCGGCGATGGCGCCGACGGTCTCCTCGATCGGCACGTCCGGGTCGACGCGCGCGATCCGGTAGACGTCGATGTGGTCGGTGCCGAGGCGCTGGAGCGAGTACGCCGCGAAGTTCTTCACCGCGGCCGGCCGGCCGTCGTATCCGGTGAAGCCGCCCTCGACCGTGCGCAGCGCACCGAACTTCACGCTGGTCAGCGCCTGCTCGCGGGCGGCGGCGGGGGCGCTCCGCAGGGCTTCGGCGATCAGCAGTTCGTTGTGCCCCATCCCGTAGAAGTCGCCCGTGTCGAGCAGGGTCACCCCGGCGTCCAGGGCGGCGTGGATGGTCGCGATCGACTCGGCGCGGTCGCTCTCCCCGTACAGCGCGGACATGCCCATGCAGCCGAGGCCGAGGGCGGAGACCGTCGGGCCGGTGGCGCCGAGGGGGCGGGTGGGGAGGGGGCGGCGGGGGGTGGTCATGGCGATCTCCTTGGAGGGAGGGATGCGATGGAGGGGCTTGCACGACAACCATGACATGACCGATGACAGATTTCAATATCTGTCATTCGTTTGGGTGGGGTGGAGTGGGATGGAGGCGGGGGTGGGGAAAAACGAGTGCTGCCCGGATGGTGCCGGGGTAGCGTCTCCGGCATGTCTTTGTTCTTCCAGATCTACGAGTGAGCGCGCCGTACAGGCCGAACGATCACCGATCACGCCCACCTCACTGACGGGAGAACCCCATGGCCAAGAGCCGCAACAACCTCCTCGGCGTCGGCGGACAGCGGAGGAAGCTGTCCCGCGCCGACCAGTACGGCGCCGTCCAGACCCGCTCCACCGCCCCGCGCACGGCCGACGAGCAGAAGCAGGAGCTCCTGAGGAAGATGCGCGAGCGCGCGCAGGGAGCCGAAGCCGCCGACAACACGCCGGGCACCGCAGAGGCCGGCCAGGAGTAGTCGCCCCAGCACGGCCGGGGGCCCGGAGCGTTCGACGCTCCGGGCCCTCCGCCGTGTCCCGCCGCCTACCTCACCGTCCTCGGCAGGCGCAGCGACAGCGCCGTCGTCAGCAGGATCATGGCCAGCTGGACCAGGAGCGTGACCGGCAGAGCCGCGTCGGAGCCGGAGGCGGCCAGGCTCAGGTAGAGGGAGCCGAGGGTGGCGACGCCCAGGGCCAGGGACGACTGCTGGGCGGTCACCATCACGCCGCTGCCCACGCCCGCCCGCTCCGCCGGGACCTCGGAGAGGATCACCCGGAAGATCACCGGCAGCTGGAGGCCCTGGCCCAGGCCCGCGATCGCCATGCCGGGGAGCAGGACGCCCACCGAGAGGTCCGGCCAGGAACGCCAGGCCGTCACCGCAAGCAGGGCGATGCCCACGCCCTGGATCAGGCCGCCCGCCGTCACCACGCGCGTGCCCCAGCGCCGTACCAGCCGGGGACCCGCGAGGGAGGCCCCGAAGAAGGCCACCGCCATCGGGACGAGCGCGAGCCCCGAGGCCACCGCGCCCAGACCCAGGCCCTGCTGGAGCGCGACCGCGATCACGAACATGAAGCCGCCGAAGCCCATGCAGAGCGGCAGCAGCAGGACGAGCCCGCGCCGCAGCGAGACCAGGCCGAGCAGGCTCGGCGGCACCAGCGGGGTGCCGCCCCGGCGGTCGAGGCGGCGCTCCGCCCGCCAGAAGGCCGCCGCCGCGAACGGGAACACGGCCAACGAGACCCACGTCCACAGCGGCCACCCCGCCGCCCGCCCCTCGGTCAGCGGCGCGAGCAGGGTGGTCAGGGCGAGGGCCAGCAGCAGCGTGCCCGGTACGTCCACCGGCGCCGGGCGGTCCGAGCGGGTCTCCGGGACCGTACGGAGGGCCAGGACCAGGCCCGCCACCGCCACCGGCACGTTCACCAGGAACACCGCACGCCAGCCCGAGCCCGCGAGGTCGGCGGCCACGAGGACCCCGCCCAGGATCTGCCCGGCCACCATGGAGAGACCCGCGGTCGCCCCGTACAGGCTCAGCGCCTTGGCGCGCCGCGCGCCCTCCGTCGAGGAGTGGATGGTCGCGAGGACCTGCGGCAGCATCAGCGCCGCCGCCGCGCCCTGCGCCACCCGCGCCCCGACCAGCGTCCAGGCGTCCGGGGCGAGGCCGCAGGCGAGCGAGGTGAGGCCGAAGGCCGCCATGCCCGCGAGGAAGAGCCGGCGGCGCCCGAAGAGGTCGCCGAGCCGCCCGCCCAGGACCAGCAGGACGGCGTACGACAGTCCGTATCCGGCCACGATCAGTTCGAGGAGCGCCGGGCCCGCCGCCAGGTCGTGGTCGATGGACGGCAGGGCGACATTGACGATGAAGAAGTCGATCAGGGGCAGCGAGGCGCCGAGCAGGACGGTGAAGAGGCCGAGCGGCCCGAGGGCCGGACGGTCGTGGGCGGGGGCCGGGGCAGCGGCCCGGGGAGAAGCGGAGGTCGAAGTCACGCATCCGACGATCCGCCGTCGCTCAGCCTGGTACCAGAGTGTCTTTATCCTGGTACAAACACTACCTGGCAACGGGCTGACTTCCCCGGCACCCTGGGAGCGTGACGACCATGACGACGGCCGGACCCGAGACGCGGCGGCACGAACTCGCCGCCTTCCTGCGCAGCCGACGGGAACGCATCACCCCCGAGCAGGTCGGCCTGCCCCGCGGGCGCCGCCGCCGCACCCCCGGCCTGCGCCGCGAGGAGGTCGCCCACCTCTCCGCCGTCGGCGTCACCTGGTACACCTGGCTCGAACAGGCCCGCGACATCCAGGTCTCCCCGCAGGTCCTCGACGCCCTCGCCGACGCGCTGCTCCTCGACCCGACCGAGCGGAGCCACCTCTTCGCCCTCGCCGGACACGCCGACCCGCGCCCCGGCGCCCCCTGCCCGGCCGTGACCCCCGCGCTGCGCGCGCTCCTGGAGCAGCTGGAGCCCGTCCCCGCCGCCGTCCAGAACAGCCGCTTCGACTTCCTCGCCCACAACCGGACCTTCGGGCGGCTCTTCTGCGACCTGGACGCCCTGCCCCGCGAGGACCGCAACTCGCTCTGGCTGGCCTTCACCAACGACGACTTCAGGGCAGCCGCCACCGATCTGCCGGACCTCCTCCCCATCCTCGCCGGGAAGCTCCGCGCCTCCATGGCCGAGCACCTGGCCGAGCCCGCCTGGAAGGCGCTCGTCCAGCGGCTCGAAGCGGCCTCGCCCGCGTTCCGCGAGATCTGGGCCCGGCACGACGTGGTCGCGCCGGGCGGTCGCACCAAGGTCATCCACAACGCCCTGGTGGGCGTGCTCAGGTTCGAGCACACCAACCTCTGGCTCGGTCCGACAACCGGGCCGCACCTCGTCACGTACGTCCCCGTCGACGACGAGACCCGGGCCGGCGTCGAACGGCTCCTGGAGCTGGTCGTACACGAAGAGGCCGTACGCGAAGAGGCCGTACGCGAGGAGGAGGACGAGGGGGGCCGTCAGCGGCGCGCCGCGACCGGAGCCCCGTCCTCCTCCGCCGCCGGCGACCGGGCCGCCCGCTCCGCCGTGCGCCGCGCCCACGCCCCGCTCGTCAGCGCCCCGACCACGAGGACCGCGGCCCCGCAGCCCGTGACGATCCAGTAGCCCGGGCGGGCCGCCGCCTCGAACGCCCCCGGGGCCGTGCCCGCGCTCATCCCCGCCGCCAGGACCGCGCCGACCACCGCCACCCCGAGGGTCTGCCCGACCTGGCGGCTCGTCGACGCGACCGCCGCCGCCACCCCGGCCTGCGCCCGGGGCATGCCGGAGACGGCGGTGTTCGTGATCGGCGCGTTCACCAGGCCGAAGCCGATGCCGAAGACGACGTACCCGGTGAAGAGCAGCGGATCGCTGGTCTCGGCCTCGAAGAGGGCGAAGAGGAGCGGCCCGGCCGTCATCGCCGTGCCCGCGAGCAGCAGCGAGGGGCGTGGCCCGCGCGCGCCCGTCAGGCGGCCCGACAGCGGCGCGAAGACGAAGGTCATGCCGGCCATCGGCAGCATGGAGAGCCCCGCCTCCAGCGGGGAGAGGCCGCGCACGTCCTGGAGGTACAGGGTGTTCAGGAAGAGGAAGCCGCCTAGCGCCGCGAAGGCGCAGACCGCGATGACGGTGGCCCCGCTGAACGGCGCGCTGCGGAAGAACCGCAGATCGATCAGGGGCTCGCTCCGCCTCGGCTCGTACAGGACCACCCCGGCGAGCGCGACGGCCGAGATCCCGGCGAAGCGCGGGTCGGTCTCGATGATCGCGTACGTGAGCGAGCCGAGGAGCACCGCGACCAGGAGCTGTCCCACGGGGTCGGGGCGGCGGGGCCGGGGCGCGCGGGACTCGGGGACGTACCGCAGGGTGAGGAGCAGGGCGACGAGGGCGACCGGCAGGTTCACCCAGAAGATCGCCCGCCAGCCGACCGACTCGACGAGCACACCGCCCACCAGCGGCCCGGCGGCCATGGAGACGCCGACGACCGCGCCCCAGACGCCGATGGCACGCGCGCGTGCCGCCGGTTCGGTGAAGGTGTTGGTGATGATCGACATGGCGACCGGGTTCAGCATGGAGCCGCCGACGGCCTGCACCGCCCGGAAGGCGATCAGGGTCTCCAGGCTGGGCGCGAGGGAGCAGAGCAGCGAGCCGAGCGCGAAGACGACGAGGCCGGTGGCGAAGACCTTGCGGCGGCCGATCCGGTCGGCGGTGGAGCCCGAGAGCATCAGCAGACAGGCCAGGACGAGGGTGTACGCGTCGATCGTCCACTGCAGTCCGGAGACGGAGGCGCCCAGGTCGGCGCGGATGGAGGGCAGGGCGACGTTGAGCGCGGTGTTGTCCAGGCTGACGATGAGCAGGCTCATGCAGCAGATCGCCAGGACGACGCGTTCCCGGCCGCGGGGGAGCCGCGAGGGTGTGAGCTCCGGCATGTGCGGATAGTACGGCTAACTAATGACCGCCGCAGTGCGCGACAATGGCCGAATGACCGCGTTCTCCCCCCTCGCCATCGGGCCGCACATCGTGCAGCCGCCGGTGGTGCTCGCCCCGATGGCCGGCATCACCAACGCCCCCTTCCGTACCCTCTGCCGTGAGTTCAGCGGCGGCAAGGGGCTGTTCGTGAGCGAGATGATCACGACGCGCGCCCTGGTCGAGCGCAACGAGAAGACCATGCAGCTCATCCGCTTCGACGCGACCGAGCAGCCGCGCTCGATCCAGCTGTACGGCGTGGACCCCGTGACGGTCGGCAAGGCCGTGCGGATGATCGTCGACGAGGACCTCGCCGACCACATCGACCTGAACTTCGGCTGCCCGGTCCCCAAGGTGACGCGGAAGGGCGGCGGCTCGGCCCTGCCCTACAAGCGGCCGCTGCTGCGCGCGATCCTCAACGAGGCCGTGGGCAACGCGGGTGACCTGCCGGTCACGATGAAGATGCGCAAGGGCATCGACGACGACCACATCACCTACCTCGACGCCGGACGGATCGCCGTGGAGGAGGGCGTCACCGCCATCGCCCTGCACGGACGGACCGCCGCCCAGCACTACGGCGGTACGGCGGACTGGGACGCGATCGCGCGCCTCAAGGAGCACGTGCCGGAGATCCCGGTGCTCGGCAACGGCGACATCTGGTCGGCCGACGACGCGCTGCGGATGATGCGGGAGACGGGCTGCGACGGCGTGGTCGTCGGGCGCGGCTGCCTGGGCCGGCCGTGGCTCTTCGGCGACCTGGTGGCGGGCTTCGAGGGCACCGGCGAGTACGCGCAGCCGGGTCTGCGGGTGGTCGCGGACGCGATGGTGCGGCACGCGCGGCTGCTCGGCGAGTGGCTCGGCGACGAGGCACGCGGTGTCATCGACTTCCGCAAGCACGTCGCCTGGTACTTGAAGGGCTTCGCGGTCGGCTCGGAGATGCGCAAGAAGCTCGCCATCACCTCCTCCCTGGACGAGCTCCGCGCTCAGTTGAGCGAGCTCGACCTGGACCAGCCGTGGCCCGTGGGCGCGGACGGTCCTCGGGGTCGTACGTCCGGAAACAACCGAGTTGTCCTGCCGGATGGCTGGTTGAAGGACCCGTACGACTGCGCCGGGGTCAGTGAGGACGCCGAGCTGGACACGTCCGGCGGGTGAGATCCGCGCGGGAATCGGCCTTTCCTGGGGAGTGATCCTCGCCACCCCTGAGGGGGGTAGCGCTCACATGAGCAGGTTACGGACGACTGCATCGCCTGAAGGGTGGCACCGGGTGCCACCCTTTTTGCGTTCAAGAAGTGAACGCAAGTGCTCGGATGGGCGCTCATCTGAGCGGTAAACCTCTATTTTGGGTCATCTGAGCTTCGGGGCCTGAAAGCGGAAGCTACCTCTCAGTTACTTTCGATGTGCTGGCGGACGGGTGGTTAAGACCATGTGACCGGCAGGCGTACCTCCACAGACGCCTTCGATCTGGGTATGTTCCTCGCCGTCAGGGCAGCCAACCGAGTCATCGAGGAGTCGGGACCCGTGTCGGAAAACAATGATCAGAAGTTCGTCTACGACTTCACCGAGGGCAACAGGGACCTGAAGGACCTGCTCGGTGGCAAGGGCGCGAACCTCGCCGAGATGACCAACCTCGGCCTGCCGGTTCCCCCCGGCTTCACGATCACCACCGAAGCGTGCAAGGTCTACCTCGAGAGTGGCTCGGAGCCCGTCGCGCTCCGCGACGAGGTCAGTGCGCACCTCGACGCGCTCGAGCAGCAGATGGGCAAGAAGCTCGGCCAGGCCGACGACCCGCTGCTCGTCTCCGTCCGCTCCGGAGCGAAGTTCTCCATGCCGGGCATGATGGACACCGTCCTCAACATCGGCCTCTCGGACGAGTCCGTCGTCGGCCTCGCCCGCCAGGCGGACAACGAGCGCTTCGCGTGGGACTCGTACCGCCGGCTCATCCAGATGTTCGGCAAGACCGTCCTCGGCGTCGAGGGCGAGCTCTTCGAGGACGCGCTGGACGAGGCGAAGGCCGCGAAGAAGGTCGCCAGCGACACCGACCTCGACGCCGCCGACCTCAAGAAGGTCGTCAAGGGCTTCAAGAAGATCGTGAAGGCCGAGACCGGCCGCGACTTCCCCCAGGACCCGCGTGAGCAGATGGACCTCGCCATCGAGGCCGTCTTCAACTCCTGGAACACCGACCGCGCGAAGCTGTACCGCCGCCAGGAGCGCATCCCGGGCGACCTCGGCACCGCCGTCAACGTCTGCTCGATGGTCTTCGGCAACCTCGGCCCGGACTCCGGCACCGGCGTCGCCTTCACCCGCGACCCCGCCTCCGGCCACGCCGGCGTCTACGGCGACTACCTGCAGAACGCGCAGGGCGAGGACGTCGTCGCCGGCATCCGCAACACGGTGCCGCTGGCCGACCTCGAGTCGATCGACAAGAAGTCGTACGACCAGCTCATGCACATCATGAGCACCCTGGAGACCCACTACAAGGATCTCTGCGACATCGAGTTCACCATCGAGCGCGGCCAGCTCTGGATGCTCCAGACCCGTGTCGGCAAGCGCACCGCCGGTGCCGCCTTCCGCATCGCCACGCAGCTCGTGGACCAGGGCCTGATCGACGAGGCCGAGGCGCTCCAGCGCGTCACCGGCGCCCAGCTCGCCCAGCTCATGTTCCCCAAGTTCGACGAGGACGCGAAGGTCGAGCAGATCGGGCGCGGCATCGCCGCCTCCCCGGGCGCGGCCGTCGGCAAGGCCGTCTTCGACTCGTACACCGCGGTCAAGTGGTCCCGCTCCGGCGAGAAGGTCATCCTGATCCGCCGCGAGACCAACCCGGACGACCTGGACGGCATGATTGCCGCCGAGGGCATCCTCACCTCCCGCGGCGGCAAGACCTCGCACGCCGCCGTCGTCGCCCGCGGCATGGGCAAGACCTGTGTCTGCGGCGCCGAGGAGCTCGAGGTCGACACCAAGCGCCGCCGGATGACCACCTCCGACGGCCAGGTCGTCGAGGAGGGTGACGTCGTCTCCATCGACGGCTCCACCGGCAAGGTCTACCTCGGTGAGGTACCCGTCGTACCGTCCCCGGTCGTCGAGTACTTCGAGGGCCGCATGCACGCCGGCGCCGACGACGCCGACGAGCTCGTCGCCGCCGTCCACCGGATCATGGCCTACGCGGACCGCGTCCGCCGGCTGCGCGTCCGCGCCAACGCCGACAACGCCGAGGACGCGCTCCGCGCCCGCCGCTTCGGAGCCCAGGGCATCGGCCTCTGCCGCACCGAGCACATGTTCCTCGGCGAGCGCCGCCAGTACGTCGAGCGGCTGATCCTGGCCGACACGGACGCCGAGCGCGAGGAGTCGCTGAAGGCGCTGCTCCCGCTGCAGAAGCAGGACTTCATCGAGCTCTTCGAGGCCATGGACGGGCTGCCCGTCACGGTCCGCCTGCTCGACCCGCCGCTGCACGAGTTCCTGCCCGACATCACCGAGCTGTCGGTGCGCGTCGCCCTCGCCGAGTCCCGCAAGGAGCCGCACGAGAACGACCTGCGCCTGCTCCAGGCCGTGCACCGCCTGCACGAGCAGAACCCGATGCTGGGTCTGCGCGGCGTCCGCCTCGGCCTGGTCATCCCCGGCCTGTTCACCATGCAGGTCCGGGCGATCGCCGAGGCCGCGGCCCAGCGCATCGACGCCAAGGGCGACCCGCGCGCCGAGATCATGATCCCGCTCGTCGGCACCGTCCAGGAGCTGGAGATCGTCCGCGAGGAGGCCGAGCAGGTCATCGCGGAGGTCCGGGCGCAGACGGGCGTGGACCTGAAGCTCGCGCTCGGCACCATGATCGAGCTGCCGCGCGCCGCCGTGACCGCCGGTCAGATCGCCGAGGCCGCGGAGTTCTTCTCCTTCGGCACGAACGACCTGACGCAGACGGTCTGGGGCTTCTCCCGCGACGACGTGGAGGCCTCGTTCTTCACCGCGTACCTGGAGAAGGGCATCTTCGGCGTCAGCCCCTTCGAGACCATCGACAAGGACGGTGTCGGCGCGCTCGTGCGCAGCGCCGTCCAGGCCGGCCGCGCCACCCGCCCCGACATCAAGCTCGGTGTCTGCGGCGAGCACGGCGGCGACCCGGAGTCGGTGCACTTCTTCCACGAGGTCGGTCTCGACTACGTCTCCTGCTCGCCCTTCCGGATCCCGGTGGCGCGTCTGGAGGCCGGCCGTGCCGCGGCCGAGTCGAAGGGCAGCGACAGCCGCTGAGTCCTGCTGAACCGGGGGTCAGGAGTGGCGGTCGGGCCCTCCTGAACCCCGGTTCAGCAGCGGTCCCGCGCGCTCCTGAACCCCTGTTCAGCAGCGGAGACAGCGGAACCACCCGCACCACCGGGGCCGCCGTCGGTCACCTTTCGACCCTCACCGACGGGCGGCGGCTCCGGGCACCAAAGAGAGACGGGGCGGACACCTTTGTGCGGAGGTGTCCGCCCCGTCGCATTTCACCCCGAACGTGGGTGCTCATTTTGCTTGATCGTCGATCAGATGTGAGTTCGTGTTCAATTTCGGCCGATTGAATTATTGGCCATTGAACTTTTCTGTTTCCTCGGCGCAAAGAACGGGTCGGGCGCGACCCCCGGATCCCCACCCGGAGGCCGCGCCCTTTACCGATGTCGGGCAGGTGAGCCGCAACCTCGCCGACCGCCGCCGGACGCGCAAAGCCCCCCACGGTCTTCGCCACGTCACCTCGGTCCTGAAGGTTTCCTGTCCGACCCGCACAGCTTTTCGTTTCTCCCCCGATTGCCGCGATGCTTTTCAACTGTGGCTGAAACACCCTGGTAACGTGCTGTGATGCTGTGCATACTCGTCGTCGGGGGTGGTTGCGAGTGCACAGGTGGGGACGTCATGCTGCGGATTCATTTCACCGGAAACGACTTGGCGGGGGTGCGGACGGCCGCCCGGCCGGATGTTCTGTGGGAAACCATTCTCAGCTTTCACCGCTTAAGGGACCGGCGCGGATCCGTCGTCTACCGGGAATGGCGCTCGGACGCCCGGATGCGGCTCGGCGGTGAGACCCGCCTCCTCGCCGCCCTCGTTCCCAGCCGCGGCTATTTTCCCGACTTCCTGACGCCCGCAGAAGGCGTCCACGGCCTCGACGAGGGCCTCCGGGCGATCCGCGCGACCGACTCCGGCCGGCTCCGCAGCGAGCTCTCGATGCTCGCCGCGGACCGCTCCGGAGGCCGGACCGTGCCCCACTCGCTGCGCGCCCTCGCCGACGGCGGCGCGGAGCCCTTCGACCGGCTCGTGGGGGCCCTGCGCAGCTATCACCGGGCCGCGATCGAGCCGTACTGGCCGCACATCCGGGCCCGCGTCGAGGCCGACCGGGCGCGCCGCGGCCGCGCGCTCCTCGACGGCGGCGCCGAGGAACTGCTCGCCTCGCTGCCGCCGATGCTGCGCTGGCGCGCGCCCGTCCTGGAGGCCGACTACCCGGTCGACCGGGACGTCCACCTCGACGGGCGGGGGCTGCTGCTCCAGCCCTCGTACTTCTGCCGGGGGACGCCGGTGGTGCTGCGCGACCCCGCGCTGCCGCCGGTCCTCGTCTACCCCGTCACCCACGGCGAGGCGCCGACGGTCCGCGCGCCGGGCGGCTCCTCGCTCGCCAAGCTGGTCGGCCAGACCCGCTCGGCGGTGCTGCACGCCATCGGGGACGGCGGGACGACGAGCGAGCTCGCGCGCCGCGCGGGGGTCTCGCTCGCCTCCGCCAGCCAGCACGCGGGCGTGCTCAGGGAGGCCGGGCTCATCGCGACCCTGCGCCACGGCAACGCGGTCCTGCACACGCTGACGCCGTTGGGCGCCGCCCTGCTCGGCGGCGCCCAACGGACCGTGGACCTGCGCACGGTGGAACTACGGACGGTGGAACTGCGCCGTTACGCGCGGAACGGGCCGGTCACCTCGTAGGTGATGCCGCCCGAGGAGCTGCCCGACGTGCCTCGCTGGCTGGAGAAGTACAGCCGCCGGCCGTCGGGCGAGAAGGCCGGTCCGGTGATCTCCGAGCCGGACTGGCCCGTGATGCGGACGAACGGGGCGACGACGTCGTCCGGGGTGATGACGCAGATCTCCATGTTGCCGCCGTCCTCCGCGACGAACAGATCGCCGGAGGTGGTGCCGGTGATGTTGTCGACGCCGGTCAGCGGGGCGGTGCCGGAGACGAGCGAGTCGTCGTAGGCCAGCTCGTAGGTGCCGGTGGCGAGGTTGACCTGCCAGACCCGGTTGTCGCCCTTGGTGGTGAACCAGACGGTGTCGTTCGCGTAGTAGCAGCCCTCGCCGCCGTTGAACTTCTTCGCACCGGACACCTGGGTGCGGGTCGTGGTCGGCGAGCCGTCCGGGTCGGGGACGTTCTGCCAGGTGAAGGAGCCGGAGGTGGCCGTGCCGGCCTTGAAGACCTGGAGCGTGCCCGCGGAGAGGTTGCCCCAGGTGGTCGGGATGAAGCGGTAGAAGCAGCCGTCCGACTCGTCCTCGGTCAGGTAGATCACCTTGCGGACCGGGTCGGCGGCGGCCGCCTCGTGCTTGAAGCGGCCCATCGCGTCGCGGCGGTAGGCGGTGCCGCCCCACGGGTTCGACTCGTAGACGTAGCCGAGGGACACCTCCTCACAGGAGAGCCAGGTGTTCCACGGGGTGGCGCCGCCCGCGCAGTTCTGCCGGGTGCCGGAGAGGATCCGGTACGCGCCGGTGATCGCGCCCGCGGAGTCGAAGCGCACCGCGCTCGCGCCGCCGCTCGGGTTGATCTCCGAGTTCGACACGTAGATCCAGCCAGTGCCGTCGACGAAGCAGGCGCCGCCGTCGGGGGCGTTGTGCCAGGTGTACGAGGTGCCGGACACGGTCTGGCCGGACCTGGCGATCACCCGGCTGGTGAACCCGGCCGGCAGCTGGATGCCGTTGGCGTCCGCCGAGCCGAGCGCCCCGTACGGGCCCGCGCCGGGCTGGGCGGGCGCGGCGAAGGCCGCCCCGTGCCAGAGGCTGCCGCCGAAGGCGGCGGCGGAGGTGCCGATGACCGCTCCACGCAGGAAACTGCGTCGCTCCACGTCTCACTCCTGAAGAGGGTGATGAACCGCCCCGCCAAGCCGGTCGGCTGCGGGGTCGCGCGCTTCCGGAACCTAGGAGTACGGAGTTGACGGTGCATCAACAAGCGATGAAGGGGAAGAGGCGGGCGCGGGGCGAAGGGCGGCGCCGCAGGTGGAACCCGGGGGGACTGCGCGCCCGGGACGTTCGGCACTGGGAGAGGGGTGGCCGAGAGGGGACACTGGGGAGCATGCGCGCCACCCGGGACATCAGCGACCGCGACGACCTCGACGTCATCCTGCGCCGGTTCTACGGCGCCGCCTTCGCCGATCCGCTGATCGGGCCGTTCTTCACCGAGATCGCCGGCACGGACCTGGAGGTCCACCTGCCGCGGATCACCGACTTCTGGGAGCGCGCCCTCTTCCGCACCGCCGACTACGGGCGCGACGCCTTCGCGCCGCACGCCGCCCTCCACTCCGCGCGCCCGCTCACCGCCGCCCACTTCGGGCGCTGGGTCCAGCTCTGGCGCGCCACCGTCGACGGCCTCCACCAGGGGCCGAGGGCCGAGCGGGCCAAGGCGCAGGGCGAGCGGATCGCCGTCGCGATGCTGCGCAGGCTCGCGGGACCGGACGCCGCGGCCGGGGGGACCGGTGGCGGGGCCGGCGCGGACGGCGCGACCGGCGGCGGGGGATTCGTACCGTTGGCGGCCCTTGAGCTGCGCTCCGCGGCCTGAGCGAAAAAGATCCTCGGGAGAGCGATGAGTTCCGGGCGGACCGCCCGTCTTACCTCTTGAAAGCGCCGGTACGCACCGAGCACTCCGGCCGCCCGACGGAAGAGAGAACGCCATGGCCCCGCAGATGATCTTCGTGAACCTGCCCGTGAAGGACCTCGACGCCAGCAAGGCCTTCTACGAGAAGCTCGGCTACTCCATCAACCCGCAGTTCAGCGACGAGACCGCCGCCTGTGTGGTCATCAGCGACACGATCTTCGCGATGCTGCTCACCGAGGAGAAGTTCAAGAGCTTCACCGCCCCGGGCAAGGAGATCTCCGACGCCACGAAGGCCACCGAGGTCCTCATCACGCTGAGCGCCGAGAGCCGCGCGAAGGCCGACGAACTGGCCGACGCCGCCCTCGCCGCCGGCGGCGGCCCGGCGAAGGAGCCGATGGACATGGGCTTCATGTACGGCCGCTCCTTCGCCGACCCGGACGGCCACCACTGGGAGGTCTTCTGGATGGACCCGGCCGCCGCCCAGGGCTGAGCCCTCCCCGGCCCCCTACGGGCCTACGGGCCTACGGGACCACGGGACCACGGGACCACGGGCCCGACGTACGTCAGGCGGAGACCCCGCCGTCGATCACCAGGTCGGTGCCGACGGCGGAGCCCGCCGCGTCCGACGCGAGGTACAGGACGGCCGCCGCGATCTCCGCGGCGGACGAGATCCGGCCCAGCGGCGACTCCTCCTTCATCCGGACCGCCCGGTCGGCGTCCGTCTCGCCGGGCCGCAGGGACATCGAGGACTCCGAGGCGCCCGGGCTGACCGCGTTGATCCGGACCCCGTCCGCGATGTGGTCCAGGGCCGCGGCCCTGGTGAGGGCCGAGACGGCCGCCTTCGAGACCTGGTAGCCGAAGACCCCGGGGATTCGGACGTGCGGGCCCAGGTTGGACGAGACGTTCACGATCGCCCCGCCGCCGTGCGCCCGCATGTGCGCGACCTCGGCCTGGAGGGCGTGCAGCACCCCCGTCACGTTGATGTCGAGCAGCGTCTGCCAGTCCTCCAGCGGGAAGTCGGCCGCGCTGTGGCCGCCGCCCCGGAAGACCCCGGCGTTGTTCACGGCGACGTCGAGACCCCCGAACAGCTCGACCGTGCGCCGGACCAGCTCCCGTGTGGACTCGGCGCGGGCCACGTCGGCCGTGACCGCCGCCGCGGTGCCCCCGGCGGCCTCGATCAGGGCGACCGTCTCGTCGAGCGGCCCGGCGGTACGGCCGGCGGCGAGGACCCTCGCGCCCTCGGCGGCGAAGGCGAGCGCGATGGCCCGGCCGAGACCGGAGCCGGCGCCGGTGACGAGGACGGTGCGGTCGGCGAAGCGTGCGGATGATGCGGACATGCGGGTCGACTCCCCTGTGAAGACGTGCTGTTGCCGGGTGGCTGTGCTGCTTTGTGGATGTGCTGCTTGGTGGCTGTACCGCTTGGCTACGTGGTGCGGATCGTGGTGGCCGCGAGGGCGGTGAACAGGACGGCCGCGGCCGCCAGCGACACCGCGTCGCCGCCGAGGGTGAGCAGTGCGGCGAAGAGCACGGTCGGCCCGAGCTCCATCGCCGTGTTCAGGACGCCGCCCGCGAGCCCCGCGCGGTGCGCCGGGACGCCCTCGGTGGCGAGGACGGCGGCGCCCGCGAAGGACAGCGCGCCACCGGCCGGCAGGAGCAGGAGGCCGGGCAGCAGCCCGTACGCGTACGGCACGGAGCCGTCGAAGCCCGTCGCGGCGAGCAGCCCGAGCCCCGCGGCGGCCGTGCCGAGCCCGGCTCCGGTGACCCGGCCGGGGCCGTACCGCCCGATCAGCGGGCCCGCGAGCCGGCCCGCGCCGAGCAGGGCGACCGCGAAGGGCACGAAGGCGGCGGAGGTGAGCAGCGCGGACCAGCCGCGTCCCTCCTGGAGGGCGAGGGACAGCAGGATGAAGACCGTGGCCGTCCCGGCCGCCGTGAGTCCGATGGCGGCCAGGCCGAGGCCCCGGCGGCCGTCGCGCAGGAAGTCCGGCGGCAGGAGCGGGTCGGCGGTCCGCCGCTCCACGACCGCGAAGGCGGCGAGCAGCGCCAGTCCGGTCAGCAGCGGGACGAGGACCGGGGCGGAGCCCCAGGAGTGGGCGTCGGTGAGGACGAGCCCGAAGCTGGCGAGCGTGATCCCGGCGGTCGCGAGCAGCGCGCCCGGCAGGTCCAGGGCCCGGTCCGTGCCGGGCGGGGTCGCGGGCAGCAGCCGGGGTGCGAGGAGCAGCGCGGCGAGCGTCACCGCGACCGGTACGGCGAAGGTGCCGCGCCAGGAGGAGGCGGCGGCGATCACCCCGGAGAGGAGGTTCCCGGCGGTCGCGCCGAGCACGGAGAGCCCGCCCCAGGTGGCCATCGCCCTGCCGTACGCGGCCGGTGCGGGGAACAGCGCCCGGAGCACGGCCATCGCGGCCGGGGCGACGAGCGCCGCGCCGACGCCCTGCCCGAAGCGGGCGGCGAGCAGCGCCTCGTATCCGGGGGCGAGCGGTGCGAGGGCGGAGGCGGTGCCGAAGACCAGGAGGCCGGCGGTGAGGGTCCTGCGGCCGCCGAACCGGTCGGCGAGCCGGCCGCCGAGCAGGAGCAGTCCGGCGAAGGTCAGCCCGTAGGCGGCGCTCAGCAGGATCAGGTCGGCGCGGTCGAGCCGGAAGTCGGCGCCGATGCGGGGGAGGGGGACGGCGAGGGAGGCGAGCGTGAAGATGAGCGTCATCTGCACGCCGCCGAGGAGGAGGAACCCGCCGCGGGTGCGGGCCCCTGGCCGGTCGTGGCCGGTCGCGCCGTCGCGTTCCCGTGCCGTGGTCGTCGTGGTCGTCGTGGTCGCCTTCGTCGCCCGCATGACGCATCCCCCGTAGTGCTGTACTTGACCGTACATTCCAATATGAGCCCCGAAGAAAGGGCGCCCCTGCGGGCGCCCGCTCCTCAGTCCAGCAGTCCCAGTGCCTGCTCCGCCGCGTCCAGGACCCTGCCCGGGTCCGTCGAGGCCTTGCCGACCACCCTGATGCCCTGGAGCAGGACGAGCAGCATCCTGGCCAGGGCGCGCGGATCCCGGTCCGCCGGGAGCTCGCCCCCGGCCCGGGCCCGGGTGAGCGCCGCGTACAGGAGCGTCTCGATCTGCTCCCAGCTCAGCTCGACCCGGCGTGCGACGGCCGAGTCGTGCGGGGCCAGCTCCGCGGCCGAGTTGGTGACGAAGCAGCCGTTCAGGCGCCGGCCCTCCGTCGCCGCCTCGGCGGCGAAGCGGCGGACCAGCCCGCGCACGGCCGGCAGCGCCGGGCCCGGCGCGGACAGCTCCCCGACGATCGCCGGGTCGCAGGTCTCCAGGTAGCGGTCCATCGCCTTCATGTACAGGTCGTGCTTGTTCCCGAAGGTCGCGTAGATGCTGGCGCGGCCGACACCGAGGTGCTCCACGAGGTCCGACATCGTCGTCGCCTCGTAGCCGCGCGCCCAGAACAGGTCGAGAGCGGCCTGGAGCGCGGCGTCGGGATCGAATTCCTTGGTCCTGGCCACCAAGAGACCGTACGTCTTTCTGGAACGGTCGGTCAAGCTATACGGCTCGGATGGGATAGACCGCGACCGCGACCTCGTCGTCGTCCAGGCAGCGGCCCGTCTCCAGGTCGAAGCGCTGCTTCAGGAGCGGCGAGGCCACGAACGGCCGCCCGTCCGCCGAGCCGACCAGCCCCCGGGACAGCACCTGCGCCCCCGTGAACGGATCGCGGTTGTCGATCGCGTACGTCCGTCCCGACCGGTCCCGGAAGACCGCCGCCTGCCGGCCGTCCGGCAGCAGCGCCGCCACGCCCCGGCCCGGGGTCAGCCGGGACTCCTCGCAGACCGTCATCCAGGAGCCGGGGGAGGGGGAGAGTTCGAGCATCGCCGTGGTGAGCGTCGTCGTGGTGAGTGTCGTCATCGGGAGGAAGCCCCTTCCAGGGTGGCGTTCGTCGGGCCGAGCGTCAGGAACGTGAGGTCCGGCTTGATCTGGTCGCGCTCCGGCGTGAAGCGGACCGACGGGTCCGGCGCGTCCGGCGCGTTCACGAAGGAGACGAAGCGCCGCAGCCGGTCCGGGTCGTCCAGGGTCTGCGCCCACTCGTCCTGGTAGTCCTCGACGTGCGCCGCCATCAGCGCCTCCAGCTCGTCGCACAGCCCGAGCGAGTCGTGGACCACCACGTCCTTGAGGTGGTCGAGCCCGCCCTCCAGGCGCTCCAGCCAGGTCGACGTCCGCTCCAGGCGATCCGCCGTCCGGATGTAGAACATCAGGAACCGGTCGATCAGACGGACGAGTTCGGCGTCCGAGAGGTCCTGGGCGAGCAGGTCCGCGTGGCGCGGGGTCGCGCCGCCGTTCCCGCCGACGTAGAGGTTCCAGCCGTTCGCCGTCGCGATGATCCCGAAGTCCTTCGACTGGGCCTCCGCGCACTCGCGGGCGCAGCCCGAGACCGCCGACTTGAGTTTGTGCGGGGCGCGCAGGCCCCGGTAGCGCAGCTCCAGCTGGATCGCCATCCTCACCGAGTCCTGGACGCCGTACCGGCACCAGGTCTGCCCGACGCAGGACTTCACCGTGCGCAGCGACTTGCCGTACGCGTGCCCGGACTCGAAGCCGGCGTCGACCAAGCGCGTCCAGATCGACGGGAGTTGGTCCACCCGCGCGCCGAAGAGGTCGATCCGCTGGCCGCCCGTGATCTTCGTGTAGAGCCCGAAGTCCCGCGCCACCTCGCCGATCACGATCAGCTTCTCCGGGGTGATCTCGCCACCGGGGATGCGCGGCACGACCGAGTACGAGCCGTTGCGCTGCATGTTGGCGAGGAAGTGGTCGTTGGTGTCCTGGAGGGAGGCCTGCTCGCCGTCGAGGATGTAACCGTTGTTGAGGGAGGCGAGGATCGAGCCGACGGTCGGCTTGCAGACCTCGCAGCCCTCCCCGCCCTTCGCCGCGTCCCGGCCGTGCGAGTCGAGCAGCGCGGCGAAGGAGGTCACCCGGAGCGTGCGGGCGATCTCGTAGAGCTCGCTGCGGTTGTACGAGAAGCAGCCGCAGAGGCCCTTGTCCTTGGCCGCCGGCAGCAGCTTCTCGATCACCTTCACGCAACTGCCGCAGCCCGTACCGGCCTTGGTGCACTTCTTCACCTCGGCCAGCGACTCGCACTGGCCGATCGCGTGCTTCGTGACGTTGTGGCAGGAGCAGATCACCGCGTCGTCCGGCAGCGCCGAAGGGCCCAGCGCGACCGGCGCGCCCGCGCCCGCCGGGAGCACCAACTGCTCGGCGGAGACCGGCGGTACGGAACCGGTGAGCGGCCGCAGCAGCCCGTACTGCTCGGCGTCGCCGACCAGGACGCCGCCGAGCAGCACCCCGTCGCCGGAGATCACCAGCTTCTTGTAGACGCCCGAGCGGGAATCGGAGTAGACGACGTCGAGGCAGCCCTCGGCCGTGCCGTGCGCGTCGCCGAACGAGGCCACGTCCACGCCGAGCAGCTTCAGCTTCGTCGACATGTCGGCGCCCGTGAAGCCGCTCCCTTCGCCGGCCTCGCCGGCCAGGGTCGCGGCCACCGTCTGCGCCATCTCGTAGCCCGGCGCCACCAGGCCGTACACCCGGCCGTCCACGGCCAGCGCGCACTCGCCGATCGCGAAGACCGCCGGGTCCGAGGTCCGGCACTGCTCGTCCACCGCGATGCCGCCGCGCTCGCCGACGTCGAGGCCGCAGTCGCGGGCCAGCTGGTCCCGGGGCCGGACGCCCGCCGAGAACACCACCATGTCCGTCGCCAGTTCGGAGCCGTCCGAGAGCTTCATGCCCGTCACGGCGCCGTCCGCCGTCACGACCTCCTGCGTGCCCGTCCCCGTGTGGACGCTCAGACCCATCCGCTCGATCGTGCGCAGCAGCGCGGCGCCGCCGCCCTCGTCGACCTGCACCGGCATCAGGCGCGGCGCGAACTCCACGACGTGCGTGTCGAGTCCGAGACCCTTCAGCGCGCCCGCCGCCTCCAGGCCGAGCAGGCCGCCGCCGACGACCGCGCCCGTCGTCGCCGTCTTCGCGTACTCCTCGATGGCGAGCAGGTCCTCGATCGTGCGGTAGACGAAACAACCGCGGGCGTCCTTGCCGGGGACCGGCGGCACGAAGGGGTACGAGCCGGTGGCGAGGACCAGCGAGTCGTACGCGAAGACCCGGCCGGAACGGGACGTGACCGTGCGGGCCGCCCGGTCCACCGACTCCGCCGGGTCGCCGAGGTGCAGCTCGATGCCGTGCTTCTCCAGGAAGCCCGCCTCGACCATCGACAGGTCGTCGGGCGTCTTCCCCGAGAAGTACGAGGTCAACTGCACGCGGTCGTAGGCAGGGCGCGGCTCCTCGCAGAGGACCACGATCCGGGCCCGCTCCGTGACGCCACGGTCGGCGAGCGCCTCAAGGAACCGCTGGCCGACCATTCCGTGGCCGACCAGGACGATGGTGGGGGTGGTCATGAGGAGCCTCCGTCGTGGGTGAGCAGGTGCAGCAGGGGGGCCTCGTCGGGCAGGGCTTCGTCGCCCTCCCAGGCCCGGGCGAGCGCGCCGACCGCGGCCAGATCGCCGAGGAGGACGCCCCCGACGAGCCGGTCACCGCGGACGACGACCTTGCGGTAGGCGGTGCGCGTGGCATCGGCGAGCTGGACGACGTCGTCGCCCGGCCGCGGGGTGGCTTCGCCGAAGGCGGCGAGGTCGAGGGGGTGGGCGCCGCCGAGGGTCAGACGGGTGAGGGAGCGGGTGCCGGTGTAGCGGGGGGTGGGGGCGTTGCCCGCGGCCGTTGTGGCCGCGTGTTCGGCGGACTCCGCCAGCAGCAGGTCCGCCAAGGCGTCCGCCTGTTCCAGGGCCGGGCCTGCCAGGCCGTAGACCCTGCCCGCGTGTTCCGCGCAGTCGCCGACCGCGTGGATGTACGGGTCGGAGGTGCGGAGTTCGTCGTCGATCACGATGCCGGTGGCGACATCGAGTCCGGCCTCCCTGGCCAGGGCCGTCCTGGGGCGGACCCCGCAGGCCAGGACCACGACCTGGGCGTCGAGGACGAAGCCGTCGGCGAGTTCGACCGCGGTGACCGCGCCGTTCCGTTGGCGCAGGCCGCTGACCCGGCATTCCGTGTGGACCTCGACGCCGAGGGACTCCACGTGGTCGCGGAGCAAGGACGAGGCGTGGGAGTCGAGTTGGCGTTCCATGAGGCGTTCGCCCTGCTGGGTCAGGACGACCTCCGCGCCCAGCGCGGCGAGCGCCCGGGCGGCCGAGACCCCGAGGAGCCCGCCGCCGATGACCACCGCCCGTACCCCGGGCCGGACGAGCGCGCGCAGCGTCAGGCAGTCGTCGAGCGTACGGAAGGGGTGGACGCCCTCCGGCAGCTCCGCCCCGCGCAGTCCGCGCAGCGGCGGCAGCACCGGGTTGGAGCCCGTGGCGAGGACCAGCCGGTCGTAGCCGACGAGCGAGCCGTCCGCGCATTCCACCGTCCGCGCCGCCCGGTCGATCCGCACCGCCCGCACCCCGAGCCGTACCGGCTCCCGGGTCTCGGGCAGGGCGATGACCTCGGGGGCGTACCGCCCGGCGAGGACGTCGGCGAGCAGCACCCTGTTGTACGGGGCGTGCGGCTCCTCGCCGAGGAGGGTGACGGGCAGGCGCTGGGCGAGCCGGGCGCCCGCCGTTCCGCCCCCGACCACCACGATCCGTGTACTCATACCGGGAAGCGTGCGCGGCCGGTGTTACCCGGCGGCATCCCGACTGTTTCCCGTACGGAACGCTGATCTCCGTCCCCGGTCCCGAGCACTGTGAGGGCCGGAGGGTCGGGGCGATGAGGGGCCGGCGACGGGCAGCCACAGCACGTTCACGTCCGTCTCTCGGGTGCGTCGGGGGGTGAAGCGCACGTCGCCGCCGGGGTAGCCGCTGCGGAACGCGTCGATGTGACGGCGGAGTTCTTTGTCCGAGCGTGCCCATGACGCCCAGCCGTATACGGCCCGCGCCCGGACTGGCCACCACGAAGGCCGAGGTTTAACCCGCCGTGAGGCTCGGCTCAAGCCCGGCTTAAGGATGCGGGAGGCGGGGCGGAGCGGCGGATTCCCGTAAGGGGGCGGACCTAGGGTGCCGGTTGTGACCACCGAGGCCAGGCACCACCCCCTCTACGTGCCGCTCCCCAGCGCGCCGCCGACCGCCGCCCCTCCCGCCCCCGCCCCCGCTCCCGTCCCCGCGCTCCGGCTCGCCCCCGAGCGGCTGCGGACCGCGGTCGTCGTCGGCGCCGGAGCGGTCGCCCTCCTCTGGGGGCTCCAGGCCCGGGCCTCCGCCCGCCTCGACGCGCTCTTCGCGACCGGCGCCCACCTCACCGGACTCCTCGCCGGATACGGCGTCCTCGTCCTGCTCCTGCTCATGGCCCGCGTCCCGGCCGTCGAGCACGGCGTCGGCGCCGACCGGCTCGCCCGCTGGCACTCTCGCGGCGGCCGGTACGTCCTCGGTCTCATCGCCGCCCACGCCGCCCTCGCGCTCTGCGGGTACGCCGTGCACACCCGTACCGACCTCGTCACCGCCACCGGGGACCTCCTCTCCTACGGGGCGATCGCCGCCGCCACCGCCGGCACCGCCCTCTTCGTCGCCGTCGGCGTCACCTCCGCCCGGGCCGTCCGGCGCCGCGTCGGGCACGAGACCTGGCGGGCCGTCCACCTGAGCGGGCTGCTCGCCGCCGCGCTCGGCTTCGTCCACCAGCTCGCGGGCCCCGACGTCGCCGGGAGCCTCGTCACCGTCTGGCTCTGGTCGATGGCCCACGCCACCGTCGGCGTCCTCCTCGTCTGGTACCGGATCGTCGTCCCCGTCCGCGCCGCCCTCCGGCACGAGCTGCGGGTCGCCGAGGTCCGCGACGAGGGCCCCGGCGTCGTCTCCGTCCTCGTCCAGGGCAGGGGAGTGGCCCGGCTGCGCGCCGAACCCGGCCAGTTCTTCCGCTGGCGCTTCCTCCGGCGCGGGCTCTGGGCGACCGCCCTGCCCTTCTCCCTCTCCGCGCCCGTCCGCGACGACACCCTGCGGATCACCGTCAAGGCGATCGGCGACCACACGCGCCGCATCCGCCGCCTCCGACCCGGGGTCCGCGTCCTCGCCTCCGGCCCGTTCGGCGCGCTCACCGCCCATCGCCGCACCCGCCGCAAGGTCCTGCTGCTCGCGGGCGGCGTCGGCATCACCCCGCTGCGCGCCCTCTTCGAGACCCTGCCCGGCGGGCCCGGCGACATCACCCTGCTCTACCGGGCATCCGACGCGGGCGGCCTCGTCCTGCGCGAGGAGCTGGAGGCCATCGCCCGCGAACGGCAGGCCGCCCTCCACTACCTCCTCGGCCCCTCGGACGGCTCCTTCGACCCCCTCGCGCCGCGCGCCCTGCGCAACCTCGTGCCGGGCCTCGCCGCCCACGACGTGTACCTGTGCGGCCCGCCCGCCATGATGCGCGCCGCGACCGCGTCCCTGCTCCGGGCCGGGGTGCCCGCCTCCCGCGTCCACAAGGAGGACTTCGACCATGCCTAGCCACCGCGCCCACCGGGCCCACCGCGCGACCGGCCGCGAAGAGCGGGCCCGCCGCCGCCTCGCCGCCGCGCTCCTCGGCGCCGGCGCGCTCGCCGCGACCCTCCTCACGGCCGCCGTCGCCCCGGCAGCCCCGCCCGCGCCCGACCGCGAACCGGGCGACGCGACCGCCGCAACCTCAGACGTAGCTCAACGATCACGGGATTGATGGACGGGGCAACGATCTCCTCCCTAGTCTCTCGACCATGCCCGAGATCACGCTGACGACGCTTGTCCTGCTCTGCCTCGCCGCGCTCGTGGCGGGCTGGATCGACGCCGTGGTCGGCGGCGGCGGGCTGCTCCTGCTCCCCGCCCTCCTGCTCGGGCTGCCCCACGTCCCCGCCGCGCACATCCTCGGCACCAACAAGGCCGTCGCGATCGTGGGCACCACCGGGGCCGCCGTCACCTACGTCCGCAAGGCGCCCGTCCAGGTCTGGACGGCGGTACGGATCGGGCTCGCGGCCCTCCTGGGCTCCATGATCGGCGCCTTCTTCGCCGCAGGGATCAGCAGCGACGTCCTGCGCCCGGTGATCATGGTGGTGCTGCTCGCCGTGGCGGCCTTCGTGATGCTACGGCCCTCCTTCGGCGCGAAGGCCCAGGGGGAGGAGCGGGCGCCCCTGACCCGGGCGAGGATCGTGACCGCGATCGTGGTCGTCGGCGGCGGGATCGGCTTCTACGACGGCCTGTTCGGGCCGGGCACCGGCACCTTCCTGGTCCTCGCGCTGACCGCCGTCCTCCACCTGGACCTGGTGACCGCCTCCGCCACCGCGAAGATCGTCAACGTCTGCACCAACGCGGGCGCGCTCGCCATGTTCGCCTACCAGGGCAGCGTGTTCTGGCAGCTGGCGGCCGTCATGGCCGTCTTCAACCTCGCGGGCGGCATGGTCGGGGCCCGGATGGCGCTGAGCAAGGGTGCCGAGTTCGTCCGCGGGGTGCTGCTGGTCGTGGTCTTCTCGCTGGTCGCGAAGCTCGCCTTCGACCAGTGGGCGTGACCCGGGCGCGACGCCCCACCGCACGCCCTACCGCACCCCGATGAGGTGGCCGAAGGCGACGACGTTCCCCTGGTAGCCGTTCTTCTTCGAGAAGCCGCCGCCGCAGGTGATCACCCGGATCTCCGCGCGGTCCGTCTCCCCGTACACCTTCTTGTCCGGGAACTCCTCGTTCGCGTACACCTCGACCGCGTCGACCGTGAAGACGGCGGTACGGCCGTCCTGCCGGTCCACCTCGATCCGGTGGCCCTTCTTGAGGGCGCCCAGCGTGTAGAAGACGGCGGGCCCCTGGGCGTTGTCGACGTGGCCCGCGACGATCGCGGCGCCCTTGGCGCCGGGAGTGATCCCGTCCCCGTACCAGCCGGCCAGGTTCCGGTCCCCGGCGGGCGGCACGTCGAGGGTGCCGTTCGCGGCGAGGCCGAGCCGCATCATCGGGGTGTCCACGTCGGTCTCGGGGATGCGGAGCCGTACGGGCGCCGAGGGCGGCAGCGGGTCGGCGGCGGCGTCGGTGTGCACGCTCGGCCCGGCCGCGAAGGCCTGGGCGGCCGACGGTACGGGCGGGGTGATGTCCTGCGAGCCGTTCTGGACGAGCCAGAGTCCGACGCAGGCGGCCACGGCTATGCCCCAGCCTTTGCTCCTGTTGCTCACCTGGATTCCTCAGCGGTCCCTCGGACGGTCGGTCTCTCGGTCTCTCGGTCTGTCGGTCTCTCGGACGATCCGGCGATCCGGCGATCCGGCCATGGGGGTGTGGCCCTGCCCCCGCCGGGCCGTGTGCGGGCGCGCGGCGGGGGCAGGACGGGCGGGGTCCTCAGTGCCCCTGCGCGCCGCTCGCCCGGCGGCGCAGGAGCCAGACACCGCCTACGGCAGCCGCGGCCAGCACCGCCGCGCCTGCCGTGACCTGGGCGGAGTCGGGGCCGACACTGCCCCCGACGCCGGTCTGGACGTGGCCGCTCGGATTCCGGTGCTTGACGGTCAGGTCTCCCCGGGCCGTCTTCCCGTTGTCACAGGCGACACTGATGCCGTACGTACCGGGCTTGACGTGCTCCGGCACGCGGAACTGGCCGACCACGACCTCCTTGTGCGTGCTGGACTCCAGCTGGAACTCTCCGGCTCCCAGCGAGTTCGCGTCGCCGACGCCGTGGCCGTGTTTGCCACAGGCCAGGGTGTTGACCGTGATGGTCTCCCCGGGCGTGGCGGAGGAGGGGTAGACCTCCAGCGACTGGAAGCCGCGGTCGTTGTCGTTCTCGTTGTTGGCGTACGCCGCGGGGGCGGCGAACGCCCCGATCGCGGCGACCGTCAGCGCGGTACCGGTGAACAGGCGGGCAAGGGTGCGCATGGGGTCCTCCGGGGCGCGCGAGCGGTCATGCCGGTCAAGCCGGGGATCCTCCCGGGAGGGACTTCCCGGAACGGACCTTCTGTGACCGAGATAAGAGCCGCCCCGCGCCCCCCGCCTGCTGATGGGGCATCAGGATTGCGCCGTCCGGTGCGGTGTGTCGGCTGGATTTCCGACGTTTACGCAGGTCAGAGCTGGTTACGTGGCGTCAGCTGACGGCTCGTGCCGAACGGGTGACGTGGAGTGCCGCCCCGCTCCCCGTTCGGCCCTGAGCCCTCTCCCGCGGGGTCACCCGGCGCCGGTCAGGCCGGCGATCGCCGCCAGGGCCCATTCCTGCGCCCCGACCGTCGTCCCGGCCGCGATACCCGTCGCCACCGGGGCCAGCGCCCCCCTGAGCCCGGCGAGGGCACGGCGCAGCCTGCCCTCCTCGGGGGCGGCGTCCGTGCGGGTGATCTCCCCGAGGACCTCCTGTGCCGCCGCCTCCGCGTCCTCGCGGTCCCGGTCGGCGAGGCCCTGCTCGGGCAGCTGCCCGAGCAGCCGGGTCACCAGCTCGGCGAGCGCCTCGTAGCCGGGGGCGACCGTGCCGCCGTTGCTCTGCTGGTTCTGGGTGACCGTCTCGTTGTTCCAGGCGAACTGGGCGTGGGAGACGCCCGCGTTGAAGACGGGTCCGTCGTGGTTGTGGGTGTTCTGCGGGTCGCTGTGGGTGTTCCGCGGGTCGCTCATGGGTGCGTACCGTCCCCTTCGGGCTGCTGCTGGACGACATGGCCGTTGTTCCAGGCCAACTGGACATCGTGCACGGGGCCGTTGAAGACCGGGCCGTTGAACACCGGGTTGTTGAGGACCTGGACGATCTGCGCGGGCGCGGCCGGCTTCTCCTTGTGCCGGACGACCGGCAGCGACGTCCGCAGCGAGACCAGGTCGACGAGGCCGTTGTGCTGGACGGCCACCCCGCTCGTACCGTTCACCGCGCAGTCCACCAGCCGGCCGGCCGCCTTCTCGTCGAAGCTCGCGGCCACCGCGCAGTCGGTGAACGTGGCGTCGGTGATGTCCACGTAGGAGCTGCCCGTCCCGAACGCGCCCAGGCCCTCCGAGCCGGTCACGGTGATGTTCCGCGCGACGAGCCGCCCGCTCCCGAGGGCGGCGAACCCGCCGCCGCTCACCCCCGTGACGTCGCTGTCGGCGACCTGGAGCATGGCCTCGCCGGCGACGGCGAAGCCCATGACGCCGCGCTCCGCCGTCACGTTCCTGAGGGTGACGCGCGACTGGCCGTCGATGGCCACCGCCCCCAGGGAGATGTCGCGGAACACCGCGCCGGACACCTCGGCCGTCGTGCCGCCGTTGCCCCGGGCCTCCAGGCCGGCCGGGCAGCGCTCCACGCGGACGTCCGTGAAGGTGGCCGAGGCCTCGTCGTAGACCCGCAGCGCGGTGCCCGCCAGGTCCTCGACCCCGACCCGGGTGAAGCGGCCCCTGCCGCCTTCGATGACGGCGATGCCGACGTTCCCTCCGGAGACGACGCAGTCCCGCACCTCGGGCGCGCCGCCCTTGGTCGAGAACACCGCGACGTTGCGCGCGTGCGTGACCCGGCAGTGTTCGAACGTCCCCAGGCCGGCGTCCTGGACGTTGATGCCGGTGTCGCGGCAGTCGGCGAAGACGGAGCCGCGCACCACCGGTCCCGCGCCGCTCTTCGTGACGATTCCGTGCAGCGCGTCGGTGACGGTGGTGCGGTCCACGGAGCCCCGGGACTGCTCGATGAACATGATCCCCTCCGCGTGGGTGGCGCTGATCGCGCACTCCGTCACGGCGAGCTCCCCACGGGTGTCCGCGACGACCGCCGCCTGCCCCGTACCGGTCACCTCGCAGCCGACGATCTCGGCCCGCGCGCCGCAGACCCGCAGCCCGTGGATCCGGCTGCCCTCGATCCGGCTGCCCCGGACGGTGACGCGGGCGCCCTCGATCGCGGCGATCGCGTTGTTCGCGGCGTCGGTGAACCGGCACCGCTCGATCAGTCCGGCCGAGCCGGTGAAGACGGTGCGGCCGTACAGGACGATGCTGTCCCGCAGGGTGACGGAGGTGTGCGGCCGGGCGTGCACGGCGACGCCGTCGTGCGCCCGGATCTCCGTGCGATCCAGTGTCAGCGTCCCCGTGTGGCAGCCGACGATGTCCACGGCGGCGTCGCGGCCGGCCAGCGTCAGGCCGTGGACGGAGACCGCGCCGAAGGCGTCGAGGACGGCGCCGTGCGGCCGGCTGACCAGGACGGAGCCCGGGCCCTCGGCCGCGGCGAGCCGGATCTCGCCCCTGACGGTGAGCGCCTCCTCGTAGTGGCCGGGCGCGATCTCGATCAGCGCCGCCCTGCCCCGTGCCTCCGCGGCGCGGAGCGCGGAGGTGATGTCGGGGTAGGCGCGGCGGCCGCCCCGGGGCGAGACGAGGTATCTCGCGGCCATCGTTCCCTTGCCTCCTACGGTTCCGCCGTGGCTACAGCGCGTCCCACTCCACCGACTCGTACGCCGAGTAGACCCTCTTCATCAGGTCCTCGTCCACCGCGAAGCCGACCGCGTCGATCCCCGAAACCGGGGCGATGCCACGGGAGTTCGTCACGAACGCAGCACGGTACCGGCCCAGGTCCGCGAGCGTCACCGGCCGCCGCACCGAGCCGAGCAGCGGTTCGAGGAGGCCCATCGTGATCCCCGTCAGGCAGGGCGCCGACGGCCAGACCACCGAAGTGCCGTCCCAGAAGGCGATGTTGGTGACCGCCCCTTCGGCGATCTCGCCGGTCGGGGAGGTCAGCAGGGCCTCGTCGTAGCCGTCCCGCCGGGCCGCCTCGCCGTGGTAGCTCTGGCCGAAGCCGCCCAGGTGCTTGATGTGCGCCGCGGGGCGCAGGTAGTCGACGCTTTTCAGGCGCTGCGGCGCCCCGGGCCCGTCGGCGGCGGGCTCGCGGACGACGACCACGAGGCGGACGCCGTCGTACACGTACACCCGGGCCGAGCAGTCCCGCCGGCCGGAGGCCTGTACGGCCCCGGTGAGCAGGGCGCGGACGCGGTCGCCGGGCAGTGCCTCCCCGAAGAGCTCGCGGGTGGAGCGGTCGAGCCGTTCGAGGTGGCGGCCGAGTCCCTGTACGCGTCCGTCCCGCACCTGCATCGCCGTGAAGTGGCCGAAGCCGCTCATGAGGGTCGTCAGGAGCGCCGGGTCGGTCGCCGGGACTCCGTCGACCTCGACGTGCGGCGAGTCGGCGGGCGGTACGTGAGGAGTCGTCATGCCTTCACCGTACGTGCCGGGAACGGGCTCGGGAAAAGTCTCCGGAACGGTCCCCGGGGGAGCGCTTGACCTCAACCAAACTTGAGGTACCACGATCATCGGCATGGACATCACGAACTCCACCTCGCCCGCCGTTTCCGCCACCTCCACCGAGGGTGCCACCGCCCCCCTCGCCCTCGCCCTCATCGTCGCGAGCGACCGCGAAGGCCGCTTCGCCCCCGTCATCGCCGACTGGTTCCGCTCCCGGCTCGCCGAGCGCGAGGACTTCGCCGTGACGGTCGTCGACCTCGCCGAGATCGACCTCCCCACCGGCCTCTCCCACAACCCGTCCCCGGCCGTCCGCGCCGAACTCGCCAAGGTCTCCCCGGTGCTGGCCGCCGCCGACGCCTTCGTCGTCCTCACCCCCGAGTACAACCACTCCTTCCCCGCCTCCCTCAAGAACCTCATCGACCGGCACTACACCGAGTGGCAGGCCAAGCCCGTCGGCTTCATCTCCTACGGCGGCATCTCCGGCGGCCTGCGCGCCGTCGAGCAACTCCGCCAGGTCTTCGCCGAGATGCACGCCGTCACCGTCCGCGACACCGTCTCCTTCCACTCCGCCTGGGGGCTGTTCGACGAGGAAGGCCGCCACAAGGACCCGGACGGCGCCGAGGGCGCGGCCAAGGTGCTCCTCGACCAGCTCGCCTGGTGGGCCCTCGCGCTCAAGGAAGCCAAGTCCGCCCGCCCGTACGCCGCGTGAGGGACCGTCACCATGCTGCTGCGACTCCTCGCCCCCCGCCTCAAGCCCTACCGGGCCCTCCTCGTCCTCCTCGTCCTCCTCCAGCTCGTCCAGTCCCTCGCCTCGCTCGCCCTGCCCACCCTCAACGCCGGAGTCATCGACGAGGGCGTCCTCCGCGGGGACACCGACCGTGTCCTCCGCGGGGGCGCCGAGATGCTCGGCATCACCCTCCTCCAGGCCGCGGCGGCGGCCGCCGCCACCTACACCGGCGCCAGGATCGCCATGGGCGTCGCCCGCGACCTGCGCTCCGAGGTCTTCCGCCGCGTCCAGGACTTCTCCGCCCAGGAGCGGGGCCGCTTCGGCGCCGCCTCCCTCATCACCCGGACCACCAACGACGTCCAGCAGGTCCAGACGTTCACCGTCCTCGTCCTGACGATGCTGGTCGCCGCGCCCCTGCTCTGCTTCGGCGGACTCGCCATGGCCCTGCGCCAGGACGTGCCGCTCGCCCTCGTCCTCTTCCTCTTCCTGCCCGTGATGACCGGCGCCGTCGGCACCGTCGTCCTGCGGATGCGGCCCCTCTTCCGGGGCATGCAGGAGCGCGTCGACCGGGTCAACCGGGTGCTGCGCGAGCAGATCACCGGTGTCCGCGTGGTCCGCGCCTTCGTCCGCGACCGGCACGAGCGGGAACGGTTCGGCGCGGCCAACGACGAACTCCTCACCGTCGGCCTCCGGGCCGGCCGGCTCCAGGCCCTCATGTTCCCGATGGTCCTCGTCATCTGGGAGCTGACGACCGTTGCCCTCATCTACGTCGGCGCCCACCGCATCGAAGGCGGCGACCTCCAGCCCGGCGGGCTCGTCGCCTTCCTCGGCTACCTGCTCCAGACCTCCATGGCCGTGATGATGGTCCTCTTCCTCCTGATGCACATGCCGCGCGCCGAGGTCGGCGCCGAGCGCATCCGCGAGGTCCTCGACACCCCGCTCTCCGTCACCCCGCCCCTCCACCCCGTCCGCGCCCTCGAAGGCTCCGGCCGGCTCGACCTCACGGGCGTCGGATTCCGCTACCCGGGCGCCGAGGAGTCCGTCCTCAAGGACGTCGACCTCGCCGCCGGCCCCGGACGGACCACCGCGATCATCGGCTCCACCGGCAGCGGCAAGTCGACACTCCTCGGGCTCGTCCCGCGGCTCTTCGACGCGACCGGCGGCGAGGTCCTCGTCGACGGCGTCGACGTCCGCGAACTCGATCCCGCCCTGATGCCGCAGAAGCCGTACCTGTTCTCCGGGACGGTGGCGACGAACCTGCGGTACGGGAAGCCCGACGCGAGCGACGAGGAGCTCTGGCACGCCCTGGAGRYCGCCCAGGCCGCCGACTTCGTCCGGGCCCTCGACGACGGCCTCGACGCCCCGGTCGCCCAGGGCGGCACCAACCTCTCCGGCGGCCAGCGGCAGCGGCTCGCCATCGCCCGGGTCCTCGTCGCCCGCCCCCGCATCTACCTCTTCGACGACTCCTTCTCCGCCCTCGACGCCCGCACCGACGCCCTGCTGCGCGAGGCGCTCCGGCGGGAGACGGCCGACTCGACCGTGGTGATCGTCGCCCAGCGGGTCTCCACCATCCGGCACGCCGACCGGATCGTCGTCCTCGACCGGGGCCGGACCGTCGGCACCGGCACCCACGAGTCCCTCATGCGGGACAGCGCCACCTACCGGGAGATCGTCCTCTCCCAGCTCACCGAGGAGGAAGCCGCATGAGTACGGCGACGCCCACCCGCACGACGAACGGATCCTCCGCCGCCCCCGCCCGCAGCGGCCCCCCGCCCCGACAGCGCACCCCCGGCCCCGGCCTCCCCACCCCCGCCCTCGAACGCTCCCTCGCCTTCCGTGCCTCCGGCCTCCGCCTCCTGCGCACCCTCGCCCCCGACAAGGCCTTACTGCTCGCCGTCCTCGCCGTCGGCGCCACGGCCGTCGCCCTCGGCGTCCTCAGCCCCCTCCTCCTCGGCCGCGCCACCGACCTCGTCGTCACCGGCGCCACCGGCCCGGCCGGGGTCGACTTCGCCGCCGTCGGCCGGCTCCTCGCCCTCTCCGCCGCGGTCGTCGCCGGCTCGTCCCTCTTCACCTGGATCCAGCTCCGGATCGCCACCACCGTCGTCCAGCGGGCCGGCCGGCGCCTCCGCGAGCAGGCCCAGCACAAGCTGGGGCGGCTGCCCCTCACGTACTTCGACCGGCAGCAGCGCGGCGAGGTCCTCTCCCGCACCACGAACGACATCGACAACATCACCCAGACCCTCCAGCAGACCTTCAGCCAGATGACCCGCGCCCTGCTGACCCTCATCGGGGTCCTCGCGATGATGTTCTGGATCAGCCCGGTCCTCGCCCTCGTCGCCCTCGCCACCGTGCCCGTCTCGGTCGCCGTCGCCGCCTTCGTCGGACGGCGTGCCCAGCCGCAGTTCGTGAAGCAGTGGGCGGTCACCGGCCGCCTCGGCAGCCACGTCGAGGAGATGATCACCGGTCACACCGAGGTCGTCGCCTTCGGCCGCCGCGCCGAGGCCGTGGACCGCTTCGACGAGCTCGGCGAGGAGCTGTACCGGGCGAGCTTCCGCGCCCAGTTCGTCTCCGGCTTCATCCAGCCCGCGCTGACCTTCGTCGGCAACCTCAACTACGTCGTCCTCGCGGTCGTCGGCGGTCTGCGGGTGGCGAGCGGCACCCTGACCGTCGGCGACGTGCAGGCCTTCATCCAGTACTCGTACGAGTTCAACGGCCCGATCAACCAGGTCGCCGCCATGGCCAACCTCCTCCAGTCCGGAGTGGCCTCCGCCGAGCGGGTCTTCGACCTCCTCGACGCCGACGAGGAGTCCCCGGACCCGGCCCGGCCGGAGCGCCCCGCACAGGTCAAGGGCAGGGTCTCCTTCGAGAAGGTCGCCTTCCGCTACGAGGCCGACAAGCCGCTCGTCGAGGACCTGTCGCTCACCGTGGAGCCCGGCCGGACCGTCGCGATCGTCGGCCCCACGGGCGCCGGCAAGACGACCCTCGTCAACCTCCTCATGCGGTTCTACGAGGTCACCGGCGGCCGGATCACCCTGGACGGCACGGACATCGCGACGATGTCCCGCGAGGACCTGCGGAAGGACATCGGCATGGTCCTCCAGGACACCTGGCTCTTCGGGGGCACCATCGCCGACAACATCGCCTACGGGCTGCCCGGCGAGGTCCCCCGCGAGCGGATCGTCGAGGCTGCGCGGGCCGCGCACGCCGACCGCTTCATCCGGACCCTCCCCGACGGGTACGACACCGTCCTCGACGAGGACGGGGGAGGCCTCAGCGCCGGCGAGAAGCAGCTCGTCACCCTCGCCCGCGCCTTCCTCTCCGAGCCGGTCATCCTCGTCCTCGACGAGGCCACCAGCTCCGTCGACACCCGCACGGAACTCCACGTCCAGCAGGCCATGTCGTCCCTCCGCGCGGGCCGCACCAGCTTCGTCGTCGCCCACCGGCTCTCCACGATCCGCGACGCGGACGTGATCCTGGTGATGGAGAGCGGCTCGATCGCCGAACAGGGCACCCACGACGAACTGCTCGCCGCCGGCGGCGCGTACGCCCGGCTGTACGAAGCCCAGTTCGCGGCGGCGTGAACGCTCAGTACGGTGAGGGCGTGACCACTCTCGCCCTCACCGTCCTCACGACCACCGACAGCCACGAGAAGGCCGAGGCGCTCGCGCGCGGCGCCGTCGAGGCCCGTCTCGCCGCCTGCGCCCAGATCTCCGGGCCCGTCACCTCCGTCTACCACTGGCAGCGGGCGATCGAGACCGCCGAGGAGTGGCAGGTCGTGTTCAAGACCACCGAAGCCCGCTACGAGGCCCTGGAGGACCACCTCCTCGCCGCCCACGACTACGACACCCCGGAGATCATCGCCACCCCCGTCGTCCGGGCCTCCTCCGCCTACCTGGCCTGGCTCGGCAGGGAGGTGGCGCACCCGTGACCGCGCCATCGGCCCTCCCCTTCTTCGTCTACGGGACGCTGCGCCCCGGCGCGTACAACCACGACCGGCTGCTCCTCGGCCGGACGATCGCAGAGGAGGAGGCCAGGCTCCCGGGCGCCCTCCTGCACGACGGCCCCGGCTACCCGTACGCGGTGCCGGGGGAGGGCACGGTCACGGGCACGCTCGTGACGGCGGCGCCCGAGGCGTACGGCGAACTGCTCGGCGCACTCGACCGGATGGAGGGCGACGCCGGGTACGAGCGGACCGCCGTCGAGACGGTCCGGCTCCGCGACGGCGAGACGGTCCGGGCCTGGACGTACGTCGCGAGCCCGGAGACGGAACTCGGCCCGCTCATCCCCACCGGAGACTGGTTCAGGCGTCCCGTTCCAGACGGACCGCGCACACCTTGAACTCGGGCATCCGGGAGACCGGGTCCAGTGCCGGATTGACCAGCGTGTTCGCCCGGCCCTCGCCCGCCCAGTGGAACGGCATGAAGACGGTGTCCGGCCGGATCGCCGTCGTGATCCGGGCCGGCGCGACGGCCCGCCCGCGCCGCGAGACCACCGCGAGCCGCTCGCCCTCGGCCACCCCGAGCCGCTCGGCGAGCCGCGGGTGGAGCTCCACGAAGGGCCCGGGCGCCGCCGCGTTCAGCTCGGCGACCCGCCGCGTCTGCGCCCCCGACTGGTACTGGGACACGACCCGGCCCGTGGTGAGGACCACCGGGTACTCGGCGTCCGTCTCCTCCGCCGCCGGCCGGTGCACCACCGGCACGAACCGGGCCCGCCCGTCGGGGGTCGCGAACCGGTCGAGGAAGAGCCGGGGCGTACCGCCGTGGTCCTCGTCGGGACAGGGCCAGAAGACGCCCTGCTCCTCCTCGATCCGCCGGTAGCTGATGCCCGCGTAGTCGGCGGGCCCGCCGGCCGAGGCGCGCCGCAGCTCGTCGAAGACCTCCTCGGGGTCGGCGGAGAAACCCTTCTCCCAGCCGAGCAGCCCGGCGAGCCCCCGCAGCGCCTCCAGGTCGCTGCGGACCCCGGCCGGCGGGGTGAGCGCGCGGCGGCGCAGCAGCACCCGGCCCTCCAGGTTGGTCATCGTCCCGGTCTCCTCGGCCCACTGCGTGACGGGCAGGACGACGTCGGCGAGGGCGGCGGTCTCGGAGAGCACGACGTCGGCGACGGCGAGGAAGTCGAGCGAGCGCAGCCGCCCCTCGACGTGCGCGGCGCGGGGCGCGGAGACGACCGGGTTGGAGCCCATGAGGAGCAGGGCCTTCACGTCGCCGCCGAGCGCGTCGAGGAGCTCGTACGCACTCCGCCCCGGCCCCGGCAGCGAATCCGGGTCCACGCCCCACACCCCGGCGACGTGCGCGCGGGCGGCCGGGTCGTCGAGCTTGCGGTAGCCGGGCAGCTGGTCGGCCTTCTGGCCGTGTTCCCGGCCGCCCTGGCCGTTGCCCTGGCCGGTGAGGCAGCCGTAGCCGCTCAGCGGCCGGCCCGCCCTTCCGGTGGCGAGGCACAGGTTGATCCAGGCGCCGACGGTGTCCGTGCCCTTGGACTGCTGCTCGGGGCCGCGCGCGGTCAGCACCATGCCGCTGCCGGCGTCGCAGAACATCGCGACCGCCTCGCGCAGCTCCGGCACGGAGACCCCGGTGATCCGCTCGACCTGCTCGGGCCAGTGCGCCATGGCCCCGGCGCGGGCCGCCGCCCAGCCGGTGGTGCGCTCCTCTACGAACTCCTCGTCCACCCGGCCCTCGGCCACGACGAGATGGAGCATGCCGAGGGCGAGCGCGAGGTCGGTGCCGGGTCGCGGGGCGAGGTGGAGGTCGGCCTGCTCGGCGGTGCGGGTGCGGCGCGGGTCGACGACGATCAGCTTCCCGCCGTTCTCCCTCAGCTCGGTGAGGTAGCGCAGGGCGGGCGGCATGGTCTCGGCGAGGTTGGAGCCGACGAGGATCACGCAGCCGGTCCGGGGGATGTCCTCCAGCGGGAAGGGGAGTCCCCGGTCGAGGCCGAAGGCCCTGCCGTGCGCGGCGGCGGCGGACGACATGCAGAAGCGCCCGTTGTAGTCGATCTGCGAGGTCCCGAGGACGAGCCGGGCGAACTTCCCCAGCGTGTACGCCTTCTCGTTGGTGAGCCCGCCGCCGCCGAAGACCCCCACGGCATCGGCACCGTGGTCGGCGCGGGTCCGGCGCAGTCCGTCGGCGACGGCGGCGAGCGCCTCCTCCCAGGTCGCGGGCCGCAGATCCCCCGTGTCAGGGCATCGGACCAGGGGCTCGGTGAGCCGGACCCGGGAGGAGAGTACGGCGGGGGCGGTGCGGCCCTTGCCGCACAGCGCGCCCCGGTTGACGGGGAAATCGGTCCGGTCGACCACCTCGACGGGCAGCTCGGGGGAGCCGGTGGGGCGGAGCGACATGCCGCACTGCAGGGCGCAGTAGGGGCAGTGGGTCGGGACGGCGGTGGCGTCGGACATGCCGCCAGCGTGGGTCAGGCGTGTTACGCGGGGCGGCGCCCCGTATTACGGGAGCGGTGCCATGCCCTCCGTTCCCTACGGCTTCCGAGGTGAGGCCAGCGCCTCGGTGACGCCCTTCTCCCGCGGGCCGAGGAACTGCGGATCCGGCCGCAGGGCTGCGTCGAGGGAGGCCTTGCCGGCCGCGAACAGCTCCCGGGTGGTGCCGTAGTACCAGGTGCGGTCGCGGGGTTCGGCGACCCCGACCCCGTACGCGTCGACGCCCGCCCGGCCGCACAGGGCGACGGCCCGCTTGATGTGGAAGTCCTGGGTGACGAGGACGGCCCGGTCGACGCCGAAGACCTTCTTGGCGCGGACGCAGGAGTCCCAGGTGTCGAAGCCCGCGTAGTCGCTGACGATCCGCTCCTCTGGCACCCCGCGCTCGGCGAGGTAGGCGCGCATGGCGCTGGGCTCGTCGTACGCGGTCCTGCTGTTGTCCCCGGTGACGAGCAGGACCCGGACCTTGCCCGTGCGGTACAGCTCGGCGGCCGTGTCGAGGCGGTGCGCGAGGTACGGGGTGGGGCGCCCCTTCCACAGCCCGGCGCCGAAGACGACGGCGACGTCCCGGGCGGGCACGTCGGCGGTCGTCCGCAGCCGGGGCTCGGCGACCGTGTGCATCCAGGTCGCCGGGGCGAGTGCGAGGACGGCGCCGAGCATGAGGGCCTGGACGGTGCGGCGACGGCCCCGCGTCGTGCGGGGCCACCGGATCGGCCGTGCCGGCATGCGGGAACCTCCAGGGCTGGGTGTGGTGCTGTCACCCCGTCCGACGCGGATCGGGGGACTTCGGTTCGCCGGAGGGCCCGCGTGTTCCGTACAACACACCGGCCAGGACCATCCCGAGCAGCATGCCGAGCAGCTGCGCGGCGGCGTAGGAGGGGACGGAGCCGGGGGCGATCCCGGTGAAGGAGTCGGAGAAGGCGCGGCCGAGGGTGGCCGCCGGATTGGCGAAGGAGCCGGAGGAGGTGAACCAGATCGCCGCCCCGATGTAGCCCGCGACGGCGACCGGCGCGAGACCGGGGCGGCCGATGTGGCGCAGGCCCTGCACGACGAGGACGAGCCCGGCGGTGGCGACGGCCTCGCCGAGCAGGAGGTGCAGCGCCGAGCGGGGCTCGGTGGCCCAGGCGCCGGGCGCCCGCCCGAACATGGCCTCGGCGAGCAGGGCGCCGGCGACCGCGCCCGCGAGCTGGGCGCCGATGTAGGCGAGCACCTCGCGCCCGCCGCCCCCGGGGCGCCGGGACCACCACTCGGAGAGGGTCACGACGGGGTTGAAGTGGGCGCCGGAGAGCGGACCGATGAGGGCGATGAGCAGGCCGAGGCCGAGGGCGGAGGCGGCGGCGTTGGCGAGCAGGCGGACGCCGATGTCCTGGCTGAGGGAGTCGGCGCGGATGCCGGAGCCGACGATGACGGCGACGAGGGAGGCGGTGCCGATGAACTCGGCGGCGGCGCGCCGGGGGAGCGCGGGCGGGGACATTCTCATGGTGGAAAATATATTCCGCAGAACGGAATGCAGGAAGAAATAGGGAGGCGGGAATCCCGGCGCACCCCTACGATCCGCCCATGATCATCGACGCCGTCCGCAACAACGCCGAGTGGTGCCAGGCCATGTGCCACGCCCACGGACACCCCGGCACCTTCGGGCCCCGCGCCTGGACCAACGGCCGCCGCACCCCGCTCTACTACCCGGACGGCGTGACGCTGACCGAGGACGCGACCGCGGCGGACGTCCTGGCCGGCATCGACCGGACCACCCCCGGAGCCTCCGTCAAGGACAGCTTCGCCCGCCTCGACCTCGCCTCCGAGGGCTTCCGGCTGCTCTTCGAGGCGAGCTGGATCCACCGGCCCGCGGGCCTCCCCGCCCCCGCCGCCACCGGCGACTGGCGCCCCGTCCGCACCCCGGAGGAGCTCTCCGCCTGGGCCCTCGCCTGGAGCGGCGACGACGCCGACGACGCGGCGCTCTTCCGCCCCGAACTCCTCGCCGACCCGGCGACGACGATCGTCGCGGGATACGCCGCCGACGGCCGGATCCTCGGAGGCGCGGTCCTCAGCGAGAGCGCAGGTGTCACCGGCGTGACCAACCTCTTCGCCACGGGAGACACCGACCCGTCCCACATCTGGGCGGGCGCCCTCGCCGCCGCCCCGGTCGACCGCCCCGTCGTCGGCTACGAGTCCGGCGGCGACCTGCCTCCCGCACTCGCCGCGGGCTTCGAGGAGATCGGCCCGCTGCGGGTCTGGCTGGGCGCCTGACACCGTCCGGGCTGCCCGCGTGAGGCCATGGCAACCAGTCGTGACCCCCGCGCAACGGGCAGGCAACGTGCCGCCTTCAGGATCGGTGCATGACGGAGCCGGACAGCACGTTCGACAGCGCCGCCGAGCTGCTCGGCAGGATCACCGAGCAGCTCGGGACCCAGCTCGGCCACGTGCATCCGTACGGCCGTCGGCCGCGGAAGCACGACGAGGAGGCACGCCCACCGATGAACGTCCCCACCCTCGTCCCGCCCGCCGCCGCCCGCGCGGCAACCGCCCCGACCCTCGTCGCCGTCGGACACGGCAGCCGCGACCCCCGCGCCCGCGCCACCCTGAGCCGCCTCCTCGACCGGGTCCGCGAGCTGCGCCCCGGGCTCGACGTGCGCCTCGCCCACATCGAGCTGAACGCACCCCTCCTCGACGACACCCTCGCCGGACTCGCCGCCGAAGGCCGGGACGCCGTCCTCGTACCCCTCCTCTTCGCCCCCGGCCACCACGTCACCCACGACCTCCCCGCCGCCCTCGCCGCCGCGCCCGGCCTCCGGGCCCGGGTCGCCGAGCCGCTCGGCGCCCACCCCCTCCTCGTCGAGGCCCTCGCCGACCGGCTCGCCCAGGCCGGCTGGAGCCCCGCGGACGGCACCTCCCCGGCCACCGGCGTCGTCCTCGCCTCCGCCGGCTCCCGCGACCCCCGGTCCGGCGCCGAGATCCGCCGCATCGCCACCCTCCTCGGCGAGCGCCTCGGCGGCGTGCCCGTCCTCCCCGCGTACGCCTCCGCCGCCGCGCCCACCGTCCCCGAGGCCGTCCGCGCCCTCGCCGCCCGGGGCCGCCACCGCGTCGCCGTCGCCTCCTGCTTCACCGCCCCCGGCCTCTTCGCGACCCGCGCCGCCGCCCACGCCCCCTGGATCGCCGCCGACCCGCTCGGCGCCCACCCCGCCCTCGCCCGCCTCGTCCTCCACCGCTACGACCGGGTCCGCACCCGCCTCCCCGCGAGGGAACTCGCCGCCATCTGAGCTCTTCTGTCGGTCCCTCCGGTTACCGTCGACGCATGGAAGGCATCGAAGGCACCGAAGACACCAAGGGCAGCGCGGACACCACCGACACCCCCGGCTACGACCGGGCCGCGACCGAGCGCTGGGCGCCCGAACCCGACAAGCGCCCCGGCCGCACCGCCTTCCAACGCGACCGCGCCCGCGTGCTGCACTCCTCCGCGCTGCGCAGGCTCGCCGGCAAGACCCAGGTCGTCACCCCCGGCACCCGCAGCCACGCCTGGGACGCCAGCCCCCGCACCCGGCTCACCCACTCCCTGGAGTGCGCCCAGGTCGGCCGCGAGCTCGGCGCCGCCCTCGGCTGCGACCCCGACCTCGTCGAGGCCGCCTGCCTCTCCCACGACATGGGCCACCCGCCCTTCGGGCACAACGGCGAGCAGGCGCTCAACGACGTCGCCAAGGACTGCGGCGGCTTCGAGGGGAACGCCCAGTCGCTCCGCCTCCTCACCCGCATCGAGCCCAAGCGCTTCGTGAAGGACGCGGACGGCGAGCTCGTCAGCGTCGGGCTCAACCTCACCCGGGCGGCCCTCGACGCCGCCACCAAGTACCCCTGGCCGCGCGCCGGCCACCCCACCGACCCCGGCTCGCCCAAGTTCGGCGTGTACGAGGACGACCTCCCCGTCTTCGAATGGATCCGGGAGGGCGCCCCCACCCACCGCAAGTGCTTCGAGGCCCAGGTGATGGACTGGTCCGACGACGTCGCCTACTCCGTCCACGACTTCGAGGACGGCCTGCACGCCGGCCACATCGACCCCAACATGCTCTTCGCCGAGCCCGAGCGCGCCGACATCTGGTCCGTCGCCATCGGCCGCTACGTCCCCGAGGACACCGACCCCCAGGAGCTCGCCGAGGCCCTCGACCGGCTCATCGACCAGGAGTGGTGGCCGCACGGCTACGACGGCTCGGCCGTCGCCCAGGCCCGCCTCAAGGACGCCACCAGCCAGCTCATCGGCCGCCTCTGCCTCGCCGCCGAGGGCGCCACCCGACAGGCCTTCGGCTCCGGCCGCCTCACCCGGTACGGCGCCGAGCTCGTCGTCCCCCGCGAGGCGCGCAACGAATGCGCCGTCCTCAAGGCCGTCGCCGACCGGTACGTGATGCAGCGCGCCGAGCAGGAGGCCCTCCGCGCCGACCAGCGCATCGTCGTCGCCGAACTCGCCGAGGCCCTCGTCGTCCGCGCCCCCGACGGCCTCGAACCGCAGTTCCGGGCCGCCTTCGACGCGGCCCGCGACGACCGCGCCCGCAAGCGCGTCATCGTCGACCAGATCGCCAACCTCACCGACGCCTCCGCCCGCGCCCTCCACGCCCGCCTCCGCCCCCACCACGCGTAGGGCCTGCCCGCCGCGCGTGCGTGCGGGCGGTCTTCCCTCACCACCTTCCGTGCGGGACGCTCGCATGCACGCCCCGAGGCGGTACGGCCCGACGAACGCCCGGGGGCGTAGGTTGGAACCGGTCGCAACGAGGAGGAAACGACGTGGTCGACGCAGATCAGACCTTTGTCATCGTCGGCGGGGGCCTGGCAGGGGCCAAAGCGGCGGAGACACTGCGCGCCGAGGGGTTCAACGGCCGGGTGATCCTCATCGGCGACGAACGCGACCACCCCTACGAGCGCCCACCCCTCTCCAAGGGCTACCTCACCGGCGCCAAGGAACGCGACAGCGTCTTCGTCCACGAGGCCGCCTGGTACGCGGCGAACGACGTCGAGCTGCACCTCGGCCAGTCCGTCACCGCCGTCGACCGCGAGGCCCGCACGGTCCGCCTCGGCGACGGCACCGTCATCCGCTACGACAAGCTGCTCCTCGCCACCGGCGCCGAGCCGCGCCGCCTCGACGTCCCCGGCACCGAGCTCGCCGGCGTCCACCACCTGCGCCGGCTCGCCCACGCCGACCGGCTCCGCCAGGTCCTCGCGTCCCTCGGCCGGGACAACGGCCACCTGGTGATCGCCGGCGCCGGCTGGATCGGCCTGGAGGTCGCCGCCGCCGCCCGCGGCTACGGCGCCGAGGTCACCGTCGTCGAGTACGAGCCCACCCCGCTCCACCGCGTCCTCGGCCCCGAGCTCGGCCAGCTCTTCGCCGACCTCCACACCGACCACGGCGTCCGCTTCCACTTCGGCGTGAAGCTCACCGAGATCGTCGGCCAGGACGGCATGGTCCTCGCCGTCCGCACCGACGACGGCGAGGAGCACCCCGCGCACGCCGTGCTCGCCGCGATCGGCGCCGCCCCCCGCACCGCCCTCGCCGAGAACTCCGGGCTCGCCCTCGTCGACCGGGCCGACGGCGGCGGCGTCGCCGTCGACGAGTCGCTGCGCACCTCCGACCCCGACATCTACGCCGCGGGCGACGTCGCCGCCGCCCACCACCCGCTGCTCCACACCCGGCTCCGCGTCGAGCACTGGGCCAACGCCCTCAACGGCGGCCCGGCCGCCGCCCGCGCCATGCTCGGGCAGACCGTCTCCTACGACCGGGTGCCCTACTTCTTCTCCGACCAGTACGACCTGGGCATGGAGTACTCCGGCTGGGCGCCCCCGGGCACGTACGACCAGGTCGTCGTCCGCGGCGACACCGGCAAGCGCGAGTTCATCGCCTTCTGGCTGAAGGAGGGCCGGGTCCTCGCGGGCATGAACGTGAATGTGTGGGACGTCACAGAGCCGATCCAGCAGCTCATCCGTTCCCGTACGGCCGTGGACCCGGAGGCCCTCGCCGACCCCTCCGTACCTCTGGAGTCACTGGTCTGAGCCCGTAGACTTCATGCGTGGCAGGCAGGATCAACGATGACGACGTGAAGGCGGTCCGGGACGCGGTCCCGATCGACGCCGTCGTGTCCGAGTACCTCCAGCTGCGCAACGCGGGCGGCGGCAACCTCAAGGGCCTCTGCCCCTTCCACGACGAGAAGTCGCCCTCCTTCCAGGTCAGCCCCAGCAAGGGTCTCTTCCACTGCTTCGGCTGCCAGGAAGGCGGCGACACCCTCGCCTTCGTGATGAAGATCGACCACCTCTCCTTCTCGGAGACGGTCGAGCGCCTCGCCGCGAAGGCGGGCATCACCCTGCGGTACGAGGAAGGCGGCTACAACCCCGGCCACCAGCGCGGGGAGCGCATCCGCCTCGTCGAGGCCCACAAGGTCGCCACCCAGTTCTACATCGACCAACTCGACTCGCCCGAGGCCGAGATCGGCCGCAAGTTCCTCGCCGAGCGCGGCTTCGACCAGGCCGCCGCCGCCCACTTCGGCGTCGGCTACTCGCCGGCCGGCTGGGACCACCTCACCCGCTTCCTCCGCGGCAAGGGCTTCTCCGACAAGGAACTGATCCTCTCCGGCCTCTCCCAGGACGGCCGCCGCGGCCCCATCGACCGCTTCCGCGGCCGCCTCATGTGGCCGATCAGGGACGTCGGCGGCGACGTCGTCGGCTTCGGCGCGCGCAAGCTCCGCGACGACGACAACGGCCCCAAGTACCTCAACACGCCCGAGACGCCGATCTACAAGAAGTCCCAGGTGCTCTACGGCGTCGACCTGGCCAAGAAGGACATCGCCAAGGTCAGCCGGGCCGTCGTCGTCGAGGGCTACACCGACGTCATGGCCTGCCACCTCGCCGGCGTCACCACCGCCATCGCCACCTGCGGCACCGCCTTCGGCGGCGACCACATCAAGATCCTCCGCCGCCTCCTCATGGACAACGGCTCGGCCCGCGTCATCTTCACCTTCGACGGCGACGCCGCCGGCCAGAAGGCCGCCCTGCGCGCCTTCGAGGACGACCAGAAGTTCGCCGCCGAGACGTACATCGCCATCGCCCCCGACGGCATGGACCCCTGCGAACTGCGGCTCGCCAAGGGCGACCAGGCCGTCGTCGAACTCGTCCAGCCCCGCACCCCCCTCTTCGAGTTCGCGCTCCGCCAGATCGTGAAGCGCTACGACCTGGAGACCCCGGCCGGCCGCGCCGCCGCCCTCGACGAGGCCGCCCCCGTCGTCGCCCGCATCAAGAACATCGGCGCGCAGCACGAGGTCGCCGTCCAGCTCGCCGGCATGCTCGGCATCCTCGACACCCAGTTCGTCGTCAAGCGGGTCGCACAGCTCGCCCGCTGGGCCCGCGACCGTGGCGGCAAGGGCCCCGCGCAGCCGGCCCCGCAGCGCGGCTACGACACCCCGGCCCCGGCGGCCGCCGCCTCCGGCCCCGCGCTCAACCTGCGCAGCCCCGCCCACCGCACCGAGCGCGAACTCCTCAAGCTCGCCCTCCAGCGCCCCGAACTGGTCTCCCCGGCCTTCGACGCGTACGGCATCGACGAGTTCACCGCCCCGCCCTACGCGGCCGTCCGCCAGTGCGTCCAGGACGCCGGCGGCGCCACCGGCGCCCCCGCCGACTACCTCGACGCCGTCCGCGAGGCCGCCCCCAACGACGGCGTCCGCGCGCTCGTCACCGAGCTCGCCGTCGAGACGATCTTCGCCAAGAACGTCGACGAGGCCTACGCGGGCGACCAGCTCGTCACCGTCCGGCTCCGCGCCGTCGACCGCCGCATCCGCGACGTCCAGGGCACCCTGGCCCGGCTCGGCGCCAACGGCGACCCGGAACAGCTCGCGGCCGTGCAGAACGAGCTGTGGGTCCTCACCCAGTACGGGCAGTCCCTGCGGAACAACGGCGCAGCGGCCCTCTGACGCACGTTCCGTCACCCGGCGGATTCAAAAAGTCACCGCACGCCCCTCGTGGCGGCGATGTGTCGTACCCCACACTGGATGACGGTGCCGTTCCGCCCCACCTGGAGGTCGCCCGCCGTGCAGACCGAGATCCAGACCACCGAACCGGACGAGCAGGCCGAACTCCCCGAGGTCCCGGTCCAGCGGCGCCGGACGGACCTCGGCGGCAACGGGCCCTCCTCCGACCTCTTCCGCCAGTACCTCCGCGAGATCGGACGCATCCCGCTCCTCAGCGCCGAAGAGGAGGTCGACCTGGCCCGGCGCGTCGAGGCCGGACTCTTCGCCGAGGAGAAACTCGCCAACACCCCCGACCTGGACAGCCGGTTGGCGAGCGACCTGGACCGGCTCGTCGTCCTCGGCCGGATCGCCAAACGCAAACTCATCGAGGCCAACCTCCGCCTCGTCGTCTCCGTCGCCAAACGATACGTCGGCCGCGGCCTCACCATGCTCGACCTCGTCCAGGAGGGAAACCTCGGCCTCATCAGGGCCGTCGAGAAGTTCGACTACGCGCGCGGCTACAAGTTCTCCACGTACGCGACCTGGTGGATCCGCCAGGCGATGTCCCGGGCCCTCGCCGACCAGGCCCGGACCATCCGCGTCCCCGTGCACGTCGTCGAACTCATCAACCGCGTCATCCGCGTCCAGCGCCGCATGCTCCAGGAGCGGGGGTACGAACCCACCGCCGAGGAGGTCGCCGCCCAGCTCGACCTGGCCCCCGAACGGGTCGGCGAGGTCCTCCGCCTCGCCCAGGAACCGGTCTCCCTGCACGCCCCCGTCGGCGAGGAGGAGGACGTCGCCCTCGGCGACCTCATCGAGGACGGCGACGCCGCGTCACCCGTCGAGTCCGCCGCCTTCCTGCTGCTCCGCCGCCACCTGGAGGACGTGCTCTCCACCCTCGGCGAGCGCGAACGGAAGGTCGTCCAGCTCCGCTACGGCCTCGACGACGGCAGGCCCCGCACCCTGGAGGAGATAGGCCGCATCTTCGGCGTGACGCGCGAACGCATCCGCCAGATCGAGTCCAAGACCCTCAACAAACTGCGGGACCACGCGTACGCGGACCAGCTGCGGGGGTATCTCGACTAGAACCCCGTTTCGCGGACGGTGAGGGTCCAGGGGCCGTCCGCCTGCAGGAGCAGCAGCATGGGACCCGCCGGGATCGGGACGGTGTGCCGACCCTTGCCGTCGGGTGAGTTCAGGACCAGGGTGTGCGGACCGGTCAAGTCCGTCTGCCCGGCGACCTCGTAGCCGTTGATGCCGATGTAGCCGCCGTTCGTCTCCGGGTCGCCCTCGAAGTCCACCTGGAGGTCGGCCGGTCCGCCCGTGTACAGCAGGGCCTCGAAGCAATACCCCCGGATCGTTCCCTCCAGCCGGCGGGCGGCGGCGACGGGCCTCACCCGCAGGGTCCACTCGTTGTCGGCTTGGAGACGCATCCGCAGGGGGCGGCCCTCGGGAGCCAGGGTGACCCGGCTGCCCCGGAAATCGGGCAGGGTCGAATTGAAGATGTAGCGCTGGCTCTTGTTCCGCTCGTCGAGCGGGTTGAGGCCGACGTAGCCGCCGCCCTTGTGCGCGAGCTCGACGAGGACGGGACCGGCGGGGACACGGGAGTCCGCGGTGATGACGTCGTTCGCGCGGCCTGTGACGGTGAACGGCTCGAAGACCGGACCGAAGTCCCAACCCTCGGCGCTCCGGTGCTTCCGCTCGACAGGCGGGAAGGCCGGCAAGCCCGGTACATCCGGCGTACCCGCGACTCCCGCCGCGACCGGCGTTCCGTGGTGCTTCCTGTACGGGGACGGCGCGTGCGTCGGCGGCACCTTGGCGACACTCGTCAGCGGGACAGGGCCGGCGGCCGGCGGAGCCACCGGTTCCGCGACCGGCTCCTCCTCGGCGACCTCGACCCCGTACGCCGTGACGAGCTCCGCGAGCCCGGAGGCGTACCCCTTCCCGATCCCGGTGAACTTCCAGCCGCCCGACTCGCGGAAGAACTCACCGAACACGACGGCCTTCGCGTCGTCCGGGCGCGCGATCAGCCACGCGACGACCACCTGCCTGTCCGGGGCCATCGCGGCCAGCGAGCCGGAGACCGCCGGACCGGCGATCACGATGCGCTCGACCTCCGGCTCCACCTCGTGCAGCGCGAGGGAGAGCGACCGCTTCGTGTGCCGCACCGCGCCGGACGGGTGGACGGGCTGGCCCTCGAAGACCATGTCCGCGTCCCCGCGGACCCGGCCGTCCGCGCCGAGCAGCAGCGCCGATATGCCCTCGCTCCCGACGCCGACCAGAAGGGTGACCGACGGCACCCAGGAACTCTCGCTTGTGTGACCCATGCCGCACATCATGCGGCACGGGTCACACACAGGTCACGGCCCGGTCAGTCGACCTCGGCGACCGCCTGCGCGAACTGCGCCGCGTACAGCCGGGCATAGGCCCCACCGGACAGCAACAGCTCCTCGTGCGTGCCCTGTTCGACGATCGATCCGCTCTCCATCACCAGGATCACGTCCGCGTCCCGGATCGTGGAGAGCCGGTGCGCGATGACGAACGACGTGCGCCCGTGGGCCAGTCGGGCCATCGCCTTCTGGATCAGCACCTCGGTACGGGTGTCCACCGAGCTGGTGGCCTCGTCGAGGACGAGTATCACCGGGTCGGACAGGAACGCCCGGGCGATGGTGATCAGCTGCTTCTCGCCCGCGCTGACCCCGGCCCCGTCGTCGTCGATGACCGTGTCGTACCCCTCGGGGAGCGTACGGACGAACCGGTCGGCGTGCGCGGCCCGCGCGGCCTCCTCGATCTCCTCCCGGGTCACCTCGCGCGTCGCGCCGTACGCGATGTTGTCCGCGATGGTGCCGCCGAAGAGCCACGTGTCCTGGAGGACCATGCCGATGCCCCTGCGCAGGTCCTCGCGGGACATCTTCGCGATGTCCGTCCCGTCCAGGGAGATCCGGCCGCCCGTGACCTCGTAGAACCGCATCAGCAGGTTCACCAGGGTCGTCTTGCCGGCGCCCGTCGGTCCGACGATCGCGACCGTCTGGCCCGGCTCCACCGTGAGCGACAGGTCCTCGATGAGCGGCTTGTCGGCCTCGTAACGGAAGGACACCCCCTCCAGGGCTACCTTGCCCTTGAGGTCCACCGGGTGCTCGCTCGCCGGGGAGTCCGGCTCCTGCTCCTCCGCGTCGAGGAGCTCGAAGACCCGCTCCGCCGAGGCCACGCCCGACTGCACCAGGTTCGCCATCGACGCGACCTGCGTCAGCGGCATCGAGAACTGGCGCGAGTACTGGATGAAGGCCTGCACGTCACCGATGGAGAGCGTGCCGCTCGCCACCCGCAGACCGCCGACGACGGCCACCAGGACGTAGTTGATGTTCGAGACGAAGAACATCACCGGCTGCATCACACCGCTGTTGAACTGCGCCTTGAACCCGGCCTCGTACAGCGCCTCGTTCTGCTCGCGGAAGTCCTGAGCGGACTCCGCCTGCCGGCCGAAGACCTTCACCAGGTTGTGCCCGGTGTACATCTCCTCGATGTGCGCGTTGAGCGTGCCCGTGGACTTCCACTGCTGCACGAAGTGCGGCTGCGAGCGCTTGCCGATTTTCGCCGCGACGAAGACCGAGACCGGCACCGTGACGATCGCCACGAGCGCGAGCAGCGGCGAGATCCAGAACATCATCGCCAGCACGCCGACGATCGTGAGCAGCGAGTTGATCAGCTGGCCCATCGACTGCTGGAGCGTCTGCGAGATGTTGTCGATGTCGTTCGTCGCCCGGGACAGCACCTCGCCGCGCTTCGCCTTGTCGAAGTACGACAGGGGCAGCCGCGCCAGCTTCGTCTGGACGTCCTCCCGCATGCGGAAGACCGTCCGGTTGATCACCTTGATCGACAGGCGGGTGGAGACCAGCATGAGCAGGCCCGCCGCCACGTAGACCGCGAGGACCCAGAGCAGGACCTCGCCGACCGCGCCGAAGTCGATGCCCTGCCCGGGGGTGAAGTCGACCCCGGACAGCATGTCCGCCATACCGGAGTCGCCCGACGCGCGGAGCCCCGCGATCGCCTCCGCCTTCGAGGAGGCGTCGGCCGTCTGCCGCCCGACGACACCCGCGAAGACGAGGTCGGTCGCCTTGCCGAGGATCTTCGGCCCGACCACGGAGGCCGCCACCGACAGCACACCCGCGAGCAGCATCACCCAGAGCGTGGCGCGCTCGGGCGCCAGCTGCTTGAGCAGCCGCTTGCCCGAGTTCTTGAAATCCATCGACCGCTGGTCGGGGCCGCCACCGGCCATCATGCGTCCGCCAGGACCGGCCATCAGGCTGCCTCCGCCTCGGTCAGCTGGGAGAGCACGATCTCCCGGTACGTCTCGTTCTCCGCCATCAGCTCCTGGTGCCGGCCCGTGCCGACGACCCGGCCCTCGTCGAGGACGACGATCCGGTCCGCGTCCCGGATGGTCGCCACCCGCTGGGCGACGATCACCACCGTCGAGTCCGCGGTCTCCCGCCGGAGCGCCTCGCGCAGCAGGGCGTCCGTCTCGTAGTCGAGTGCCGAGAACGAATCGTCGAAGAGATAGATCTCCGGCTTCTGCACCAGCGTCCGCGCGATCGCGAGCCGCTGCCGCTGACCGCCGGAGACGTTCGTGCCGCCCTGCGCGATCGGGGCGTTCAGCCCGTTCTCGAGGGCGTGCCAGAGCTCCTCGTCGCTCGCGTCGGGCTTCCCGTACCGCAGGTTCGTCGCCACCGTCCCGGAGAACAGGTACGGCTTCTGCGGCACCAGGCTCACCGTCTTCGCCATCAGCACGGGGTCGAGCTTCCGCACGTCGACGCCGTCGACGAGGACCTCGCCGCCGGTCGCGTCGAAGAGCCGCGGGACGAGCCCGAGGAGCGTCGACTTGCCGCTGCCCGTGGACCCGATGATCGCGGTGGTCTCGCCGGGCCGGGCGACGAGCCCGACGTCCTTGAGGACCGACTCCTCGGCACCCGGGTAACGGAAGTCCGCGCTCTTGACCTCCAGGTGCCCGCGCCGGTCGAGGGTCGTCACCGGCTCGGCCGGCGGCACGACGCTGGACTCGGTCGCGAGGACCTCCTCGATGCGCTCGGCACACACCTCGGCCCGCGGCACCATCATGAACATGAAGGTGGCCATCATGACCGCCATCACGATCTGCATCAGATAGGCGAGGAACGCGGTCAGCGCGCCGATCTGCATCCCGCCGCTGTCGATGCGGTGCGCGCCGAACCACACGACGGCCACGCTGGAGACGTTCACGACGGTCATCACGACCGGGAACATCAGCGCCATCAGCCGGCCCGTCGCCATCGACACGTCCGTCAGATCGGCGTTGGCCCGCCGGAACCGCTCCTCCTCGTACCCGTCCTTCACGAAGGCCCGGATGACGCGGTTGCCGGTGATCTGCTCGCGCAGCACCCGGTTCACCGTGTCGAGGCGCTCCTGCATGGTCCGGAAGAGCGGCCGCATCCGCCGGACGATGAGGGTGACGGAGACGCCGAGGACCGGCACCACCGCGAGCAGCACGGCCGACAGCGGCACGTCCTGACCGAGGGCCATCACGATGCCGCCGACACACATGATCGGCGCGGAGACCATCAGGGTGAACGCCATCAGGACCAGCATCTGGACCTGCTGCACGTCATTGGTCGTACGGGTGATCAGCGAGGGCGCGCCGAAGTGCCCGAGCTCCCGGGCGGAGAACGACTGCACCCGGTCGAAGATCGCACCGCGTACGTCCCTGCCGAGGGCGGAGGCCGTCCGGGCGCCGTAGTAGACAGCCCCGATGTTGCAGACGACCTGCACGATCGAGACGCCGACCATCAGCGCGCCGAAACGCAGGATGTAGCCGGTGTCCCCGTTGACGACACCGTTGTCGATGATGTCGGCGTTCAGGGTCGGCAGGTAGAGGCTCGCGCAGGTCTGCAGGAACTGGAGCAGGACGAGCAGCGCGATGGGTTTTCGGTAGGGCCGGAGGTGGGTTCGGAGAAGTCTTATGAGCACGGGACCTACTATCGCCCGCACCCTTCCGCGAGACGACTCGGTTTCCGGGGCAGGGACGAGCCCTGGGAAAGACTTTACGAACGAGGGGTTTGGGGACGGCGCCGACGACCGAGGTCCCTCGGGCGGATCCGCTGCCCGGGAGCGGACCGGCTACCGACTACGGCCTACCGACTACCGCCTACGGCCTACCGGCTACGGCCTACCGACTGCTGACTACTGCCCGAAGGCTCCCGGGTGGATCTGCTCCCGCGTGGCCACGTACTGCTGCCGCACGGCCTGCCCCGCGGCCAGCTCCTCGCCCGGCTCCAGGACCTGCGCGGCCGCACCCTGCCAGGCCGGGGGAGCGGAGGGCGACAGCGTGCCGTGCGCGACCCCGAGGGCCCAGGCGGCCTGCCGGGCCGCGCCGAGCGCCGCGTAGTCGGCCGGCTGGGGGACGACGACCTGAGCGCCGAAGAGGGCCGGAGCGAGGGCCTGGACGGCCGGGAGGCCGGCCGCGGCGCCGAGCAGGAAGATCCGCCGCACCTCGACCCCGCGCCCGCGCAGGACGTCCATGGCGTCGGCGAGCGCGCAGAGCATGCCCTCGAACGCGGCCCGCGCCAGGTGCTCGGGCTTCATCGACTCGCGCCGCAGCCCGCTGAGCGTGCCCGCGGTGTGCGGCAGGTTGGGGGTGCGCTCGCCTTCGAGATACGGCAGGAGAACGAGCCCGGAGGCGCCGGGCGTCGACTTGAGCGCGAGCGCGGACAGCTCGTCCAGCGACTCGGCGCCCAGCATCTCGGCGGTGCCGCGCAGGGCCCGCACCGCGTTGGAGGTGGGGACGACGGGCAGGTGCATGCCGGTGGCGTCGGCGAAGGAGGTGATCATGCCGCCGGGGTCGGCGAGGGCCTCGTGGTGGACGGCCATCACGGAGCCGGAGGCGCCGAGCGAGACCACCGCGTCGCCGGGGCCGAGCCCGAGGCCGAGCGCGGCGGCCATCGTCTCGCCGGTACCGGCGGAGATCAGGAGCCCCTCGGGGGTGGTGCCGGCGGCCTCGGCCGGGCCGAGGACCTCGGGCAGCACGGCCTGGTGCCCGAGCGCCAGCTCCACGAGGTCGGGGCGGTACGCGCCCGTGCCGGGCGACCAGTAGCCGGTGCCGGAGGCGGCGCCGCGGTCGGTGGTGCGCCGGGCGGGGCGGCCGAGGAGCTGCCAGACCAGCCAGTCGTGCGGCTGGAGGACGGCCGCGGTCCGCTGGGCGTTCTCGGGTTCCGTACGGGCCAGCCAGCGCAGCTTGGCGACGGGCTGCCCGGACCCCGGGACGCAGCCCACGGCCTCGGCCCACGCCTGGCGGCCGCCCAGCGACTCGACGAGATCGGCGGCGGCGACCTGCGCCCGCTTGTCGTTGCCGACGAGCGCGGGCCGCACGAGACCGCCCTGCGCGTCGAGCGGCACGAGCCCGTGCTGCTGCGCGGAGACGCCGATGGCCTGCACGCCCTCCAGGAGCCCGCCGGTGGCGGCCTCCCCGAGCGAGAGCAGCCAGGTCTGCGGATCGACCTCGGCCGCCTTCGGATCGCCCTGGTGAGGGGCGTACCCCTGGCGCAGTACGGCACCCGTGTCCGCGTCACAGACGACGATGCGGGTGAATCCTGCAGAGCTGTCGAGTCCGGCGACTATCCCCATGGCACTTGATTCTGCCGCACGCGGGGGCCGGACGGGGATCAGGTGTTGGTGGTGCCCCAGTCGTCGTCCTCGACGCGCCCGTTCCCGCGGCTGCGCTCGCGCATCGCGTGGACCCGGTCGGTCACCGAGGACGGCAACTTGTCGCCCACCTTCTCGCCCACGACGTGCGCGGCCTTGCCCGCGACCTGCCGCCCTGTCTGGGCGGCGGACTCGGCGGCGTTGCGCACGGCCGGGTTCTGCGCGAAGTCCCTGGCCGACTTCTTCATCTGCTCGTAGCGCTCGCGTCCGGCTCGCGTGCCGATCACGTAACCGAGGGCAAGTCCCACGACGAACGTCAGCTTGTACCGCAAGGCTGCGATCCTTCCCTGGAGGCCCTGGGGATACCGATTGGCGGAGCACCCCCCTGCTTGCGCTAATGTATGTCTCGCAGCGAGCGAGCGCCCTCCCGGTTCGGCCGGACTGGGTACGTTCGATGCAACGCAGCAATCCCCTGTAGCTCAATTGGCAGAGCAGCCGGCTGTTAACCGGCAGGTTACTGGTTCGAGTCCAGTCGGGGGAGCGCGATCCCCTGTAGCTCAATTGGCAGAGCAGCCGGCTGTTAACCGGCAGGTTACTGGTTCGAGTCCAGTCGGGGGAGCAGAAGAAAAAGGGACCCTTCGGGGTCCTTTTTTGCGTCCGGGGGAACCATGTGCGGCGCGGCGCGGTCTTCATGGTCAGCAGAGCCGATCTTCCGGAGCAGGAGATCGTATGAGCGGCTATGCTGCGGCAGACGGCGCGCACACATGTACGCGCCTCACCGTTCGGGGCGGTAGCTCAGCCGGTTAGAGCAGCGGACTCATAATCCGTCGGCCGTGGGTTCGAGTCCCACCCGCCCCACCACCGCACGGTGCAGCAGAATCGATCTGACCAGGGACTTTTCCTGGTCGGACGACTCTCACCGCGCTCACACAGAGCCTTCGCCGTGGCGTCCCACCATTGTTGGGACAGAGTGTTTGGACGCGAGTGGTGCGACACGCCCAAGTCACCCGGACGCCGCAAGCCCGGCCCCGTCCAGCCCCCTGTGATCCACCCCACAGCCTCCGCCGTCGTGATCCGCGAGAGTACGAACCGAGCACCGCGAGGTTCGGCCGTGGGCCCCGGTGAACGGCACTGGGTCTCGACCCACAGGACGTTCAGCCGCCTCTCTTGGTGCACCGCTCATTGATCACCTCGGCAGCGTCGCCGTACACCGGCTCCGCGAGGACACCCACACCCGCTACGCCGCCTCCACCTCATTCCCGGCCTCGGCACCAGGAAGATTGCGCGCCTCACCGCCAAGGCCGTAGGCACGTCCTCGACCGACTCCGTACCACCTGCCAGTGCTGTGCCCAGGGCCTGGACGCCGACCGAACGGAAGAGTGCTGCCTGATTGGCGAGTGCTGCCGGAAGCGACTGTCCGCCTCAACCCGTGACCTACGTGTACTCGGCCCTCAAGTCGGCGCCGGAACAAGCCGCCTGTGCCCTGTCTGCGTGGAGGCGGACTCTATCGCGCTTCAGGGCTTCCGAAGACGAGCCTGGGAGTCATGTCGGAGAGTCCGCCCACCGGTTCGCCGGGCGGTAGCACCGCCCGCAGCTGCCGGTAGACCATGGCGATCCGGTCGGGCGTGTAGCCGCGGAAGTCCTCGGTCGCCTGCAGCACCAAGCCGCCGTCGGTCAGCTCCGTGACTGTCGTGAACGCTCCTGTGGCGCTTAGCGTGGCAGGGCCTCCGAGACGGCTCGCGACACCGGGCGAGCACACGGTGGTCCACGAGTAGCCGCGCAGCGTGGTGTCGAGCTCGGGGACGGTCTCGTCCTGGAACAACCCCAGCGAGGCTTCCAGAGCCGTCCGCTGAGTCGTCGTCTCGACATCGTCCGTCAAACACCCGAACAGACAGGTCTGCCCTGCCCCCTCCAGCCGGCGGCGCAGGAACGCGGTCCACTGCCGCTGGACGTCGGGAGAGTGATCCGGGGCGAAGAACTCCTCCGAGGATCGATCGGCCATGAGCCGCACCCACTCGGGGGCCTCGATGTCCCGCTCGGCGGTGACCTTCAACCAGGGGCCCGCGGGGTACCCGTCCGAACCGAGCCGCGTCAGCTTGAGTGTCACCTCGAAGGGGACCTTCTCAAGACCGTCGAAGAACGACTCCCACTCCGCCGGCGACCAGGCCCGGCTGGAACGCGTGCGCCTGCCACGGGCCGTTTTCGTGGTCAACAGACTTCCCCACAATTCGCCGGGTTCGCCGTACGGCACTCCCGACGTACCCAGCACCGCTCCACGCCCCGATAGGTCGAGGCCATGCACGAACGGGTCCAGTGCTGCCCCGCTCAAACTCCCGGCAGCGTCGATGAACCACTCCTCCACCAGGCGTCGGTAGCCTCCTCCTCCTTCCGGAAGGGCGTAGTTCAACTCCGCATGGACACTCGCATTGGGTGTGAACCTGCCAGCGTTTCCCACAGTGTTCCTTCCACTACGCAAGCTCGATCCGGCCTTGTCGAGGCCTCCTCCTTCTCGCGATCTCGCTTCATCAACGGCGGCACCTGGACCGGCCGCGATCGTCACCGTCGACGACTTCAACGGTGACCTCACTCCTGACCTCCTGTTCCAGGGCGCCGTCGCCGACCAAGGACTCATGCTCCGTAAGGGCAAGCCCTCCGGCAGAGATGTCGACCGCGACTCCCTGGTCACCTCCGCCAGTTCACTCACCGGAGGCTGGCTCAAGGCGGACAAGCCGTCCATCATCGGCATCCCCTACGTCAACCAGGCAGCCGCCGGCAGATATAGCCGAACTCGCGCAAGCGCACGGGGTCGGGCAGCCCGGTCCATGGGATCCGCACTCTGTACGGGGCGGAGCCTCTGCGCATGGGAAGGAGAATCTGCCGCGCGCAAGTCTGAGCCAACCTGCTGAGCTGGCACGACGCTCACACAGGCTGCCGAGCCGCCGGCGGATGGGACGGGTTTGGACAGGGTTTGGGCGCAAGGACAGGAAAGGACTTACAAGGATAGGAGAGAGTGAAGCACTTACACCCATCCTGACCAGGCGAAACGTCAATCCTGATCACTGAACGCCAAGGGCCGCCAAGATCCCAAAGACTCACAATCCGTCGGCCGTGGGTTCGAGTCCCACCCGCCCCACCATAGAAAAACGTTCTGACCTGCGAAGACGCCCCGGAAGGGGTGCTTTCGCGTGCGGCGATCGCCTCGCGTCGGTGAGGCGAAACGCGTGCTTCCGGTCTGCCCCACCGGGCCTTGACCTTCTTGGCCTGGGGTTTGGGTGGAACCTGGGTGTGGAGCCACGACGATGATCCCATGGCGATCCCGAGGCCCCCGCGTGTGACACGCCGCACACTGTGCTGAATGTTTGCTCCTTTGAACTCATCGCCGAGGTGAGTCCGCTGTGGCGTGGGCAGCACCAGACCAGGCTCGCGGTCCGGAACGTGGCCGGCGCCGCCGGCGACTGTCCGTAATGTCTGCTGCTTGGTGTCGACGAGCGCGGAACCTGTATAACCGGGCCGCATTGACGCGCGGTGGTGTTCGCCGCGCTGTTTCGACGAACCGAGGATTGATTCCGTGCTGCGTTCTTCCCGTAGCTATGCGTCCGTGCTGGCCGTCGTGGGGGCGATGACTCTCGTATCGGCCTGTGGCGACCAGAAGGAGCCCGCCGGTTCCGCGGTCTCCGCCGCGCCTGGTGCCGACCTGGACGACCAGGCCGCGGGGGACAGCTCGGCGCCGGCGAGTCCGGACGCCTCGCCCTCCGCCACCACCTCGGCGTCACGCTCCGCATCTGCTGCCACCTCGGCGGAACCCTCTGCCTCGGTGTCACCCTCCACCTCGGCATCCCCCTCCGTGGCGCCCTCCGCGTCCCCGTCCGCCTCTGCCGAGCCGTCCGGAAGCACGGCTCCCACGACGAAGCCCGCGGGTACCTCGGTCGGCGGCGGGACGGGCAGCGGGTCCGGGGGGCAGACGTCCGCGCCCGCCGTGGCGCCGGATTTCCCCGTGCCGGTGGAAGTGGGGAACGCGACGCAGGTCATCACGGTCAAGGCCGGCGGCTCGTACGCCACTGTCACCGCGTGGCAGAAGGGCTCCTCCGGCTGGAAGGCGCAGTTCTCCACGAGCGCCGGACGCGTCGGCTCCAACGGTGTCGTGGACGGCGCGACCCGCCGGCAGAGCACGTACACCACGCCCTCGGGCACGTACACGATCACCGAGGGCTTCGGGGTCGAGTCCGGTGGGACCGCCATGCCGTACACCAAGGTCGACGACCGCCACTGGTGGGTGCAGGACCCGGAGTCGAAGTTCTACAACCAGATGCATACCGCGGAGGGTGCGGACTTCCCGCTCACCGAGTCCGGAGAGCGCGGTAGCGAGCATCTGATCAACTACCCGACGCAGTACGCCAAGGCGCTGGTCATCAACTTCAACCGGTGGCCCGCCGTGCCCGGCCGCGGTGCCGGGATCTTCCTGCACGTCAACGGAAACGGCGCGACGGCCGGCTGTGTGTCGGTGCCGCGGGCGACGATGGACCGCTTCATGGGCTGGGTCAAGCCGTCGGCGAACCCGCGGATAGCCATCGGCTGAGTCGCACCGTGCGACGCCAGGCGGCCGGGACCTGTGAGGGTCCCGGCCGCCGGTGTGTTCGTGGTGGTCGTGCTCGTCAGTTTCCGGTGGCGTACGGGGAACTGCCCGCGGCCGTACGGATTCCCGGGAGCGCGGAATAGAGGGTCGCGCCGGGACAGAGCGTGGCGTAGCCGTCGCGGTGTCCGGAGATGGTGTTCAGCGTGGCGGCTTGGCCCTTCGTCCACACGCCGGTGTCGGCGGCGGCGGTGAGTGTCACCTTGGCCTCCGGGTCGACGCCGTGCAGACCGAGCTTCCAGGCGGCGAGGTCGGCGATGGCCTTCTGGGCCGCGGCCGTCGGCGTGCCGCCGGTCTCGTAGTTGCCGAGCAGGGAGATGCCCGAGGAGTAGCTGTTGAACCCGTAGGTGTGTGCCCCGAGGACGGGCCGGTCCACGCCGCCCGCCCGGCCCTCGAAGACCGTTCCGCACTTGTCGACGAAGAAGTTGTAGCCGATGTCGTTCCAGCCGTTCGTCCGCACGTGGTACGTGAGGATCGCGCGGATGATGGCCGGAGAGTCGGCGCAGGTGTAGTCGTTCGTCCCGGCGGTGTGGTGGACGAAGACGGCGTCGACCTTGTTCAGGTACGAGGGCGGGTCTTGGACGAGCGACTCGTCCGCGCCCCAGTCGGCACGGCTGACGATGGCGGGAGCGGTCGGAGCGGTCGGAGTGGTGGTGCTGGGTGCGGGGGTTTGGGGCGGCTCGGTGGTGGGAGCGGGTCCGGTGGGCTCCTGCGTGGGCACCGTGCTGGGGGTCGGGTCCGTAGGGGCTTCGCTGGTGGGGGGCTCGGTCGAGGGTCCTTCGGTGGGCCCGTCGGTCGGAGTCCCGGTGGGTGCGTCCGTCGGCGCGTCCGTCGGGTCCGTGCCCGGGGCGGACTCGGTCGGGGCGGTGGACGGAGTCGGGTCCTCGGGCGTACCGGTCGAACCCGTCGGCTCCTCGGTCGGAGGCTGCGATGCCTCGCCGCTGCCGGAGTCCCCTGTCGTGTCGCCAGGAGTGTTGCTGGGCGCGACTGTCGTCGACGCGTCGGTCGGTGCGGGATCGGAAGGCTCCGGTGCGGGGCCGGTGGGGGTGGCCTGCGTGGCGTCGGGAGAGACGGTGGGCTTGCCGCCCCCCTTTCCGCTCACCTTCCTGCCGTCGCTGCCCTTGCCCTTGACGGTCTCGCCGGGGTCGATCATGTCGAGGCGGAGCGCATCGGGCACCGCGGTCTCTTCGCCGTCTGCGACGACCCGCGCCTCGACCCCGTCCGACGGGCCGACCCACAGCGGCTCCGAGGCGCCCCGCACGTCCGGCTCTTCGCCCTCGGTGGATTCCGGCGCCCGTACGTCGAGGTCGAGGTCCCGCCATTCGCTCCACTCGCCGGTGGCGGCCTTGCGGGTACGGATCTGAGCGGTGCCCTCGAAGGTGTCGCTGCTGTCCGCCCACGAGACGCCGATGAGCGAGAACGTCTGTGTCCCGGTGCGCGGGAGCGCGCGCTTCCTGGGGTCCTTGCCGTCCAGGGCCAGCACGTGCGCCTTCGCCGACTGCGTCCCCTCACCCGGCCCGGTGTCCTCGCCACCGGCCGAGGCGGCGACGGCGGTCACCCCCGTGCCTCCCAGGACGACGACTCCTGCCGCGAGCCACGTCGCGTGCTTCTTACCGTTCGCCCGCCTGGCGCGGGCTCCTCTTGGACTCAATGTCCCATCCCTTGTGAGCAGCTGATCAGTATGCGCGGTGGCCGGTCGCCGACGGCTGTTCATGCCGTGGTACGGGAAACGAGGTCGGCAGCACGGATTCAGAAACCCTTCGGCGTCAATCGCATTGTGGTTTCCGAGAGTTCGAACCCCGAATGCCCGCCGCACAGCTCGGCGGTTATACACGATCTGCCCGCTCCGGTGCACCCGAGCGCGCAAACCGGACAGTGAGTTCCCTGAAGTCGGGCCCGTCAGTCTTCGCCGTCGCCGGAAAGCAGCTCGCCGGAATTCGGCTCGCCGGTAAGTGGCTCGCCGGAACACGTGGCGCGTCCGAACTCTCCCGTGGCGGTGGCGCGCTGGACGTGCTTGCCGCGGATCGCCAGTGTGCAGGCCGCCTGTCCGCCCTTTCCATCGAGGACGACAGCGACGGTCGGGGCCTTGCCGAGAGGCGCCCGAACTGACTTCCTCCAGGGGAGGGTGACGTCCTTCTCGACCGTGTCCATGCCGTCCTCGCTGCGAGCGGCGTAGGAGATCTCGGCGGTCCCCGTGCCCGTGACCTCGTACATCACCTCGACCGTTGGCGCAGCTTGCGGCCTCGGCTGCTCATCGGTGTCGAGCATGCCGTAGCCCGCCAATCCTAGGCAGGCGAGCAGGACGATTCCGGCGACCAGCAGCCCCCGCCGGTCCGGCGAGCCCTCGGTGCTCTCGTGTTCGCTCTCCTGCTGTTCGGTGTTTACAGCGATTTCGCTGGATGGCATGAAAGGGCCCGGCTTCCGATGGACTGACAGATGAATCGGGCGGTTATACACCACGCCACCGGTCAGGCGCGAGCGGGCGGAAGAATCGGGCGAACAGAACCCCTTCAGGGCGCTCGATTGTCCCTAATGTCACCAGGGTTGACTTGACGTCAGAAGGCTGACTAGAAACCCCACCGCGACTCCGCGAGCTCGCATCCTTTCTGCTTCTCGCGATGGGGCTCGCATTGCACCAAGCCGGGCGGAAACCTCCGCTCCGGCTCGTTCGGCGTGCCCATTTCGCGTGCAGTGGCGCGAGCGCGCCGATACCGAAAGGTTTCGTGGTGAAAGTTCCACACAGGAGAATCCTCTCCTGTCTGGTCGTATCGGCGATAGCGGGCACGCTGTTGCCGCAGGCCGCATATGCGGCTCAATCATCGCCGTCCACGGGCGACGACACCGGTGTCTTCGACACGATCTCGGGCTGGTTCTCGGACGACGGTGAGGAACCGGCTGTTCCGCCCGTCGGCGGGGCGTCGGAGATACCCAGCCGGGAGAAGCTGCCGAAGGGCGAGAAGCTCCCGAAGGCGAAGCGGGTCAAGGAGCTGACGGACAGGCGCACCTCGCAGGCGCGTTTCTGGCAGCTCTCCGACGGCCGCATCGAGGCCGAGCTGACGGCGGTGCCGACCTCGTACCGGTCCGGGAGTTCCTGGAAGCCGGTCGAGACCACCGTGCGCGCCACCCGCGACAAGGGCTTCGACTTCGCCAACACCGCGAACGCCGGGAAGAGCTGGTTCGGCTCCGACGCGGAGAAGTTCATGCGCTTCGAGGCGGAGGGCGGCGGGGCGGTCACGTTCGGCCTGACCGGCGCAGGCGTCGGCGCGCTCAAGCCGGAGGCGAAGGGCGACCGGGTCGTCTACAAGGACGCCGTCTCCGGCGCGGACCTGTCGTACCGGGTCGGCAACGGCCAGGTGAAGGAGGACATCGTCCTCGCCGAACGCCCGGCAGGACCGGTGTCGTTCACCTTCGCCCTGGGCACCGAGGGCGGTCTGACGCCGAAGACCCGCAAGGACGGCTCGATCGCCTTCTTCGGCGAGGCTCCGGGTACTCCGGTGATGGTGATCCCGGCTCCGTACATGACGGACGCCAAGAAGGATCCGCAGTCGGTCACCGGCGGCACCTACAGCACCAGGGTCAGCCAGAAGCTGGTCCGGGACGCCGATGGCAAGGGCTGGAAGCTGACCGTCACGCCGGACGCGAACTGGCTCGCGGCGAAGGAGCGGCAGTACCCGGTCGTCATCGACCCGACGATCACGATCACGCCGATCGCCTCGGTCTCCGAGGACACGATGGTCCTGTCGGACCAGCCGGCGGCGAACTTCAACAACACCTGGAAGCTGTCGGTCGGCAAGACGGACACCGGCATCGCCCGCTCGCTGATCAAGTTCCCGCTGAGCGAGATCCCGGCGGGGGTGAAGGTCGACGCGGCCCGGCTGAGTCTGTACTACGACCAGTCGCACACCACCAACGCCAACGCGGTCGCCCTCGAAGCACACCGGGCCACCGGGGCCTGGAGCGAGGCGGGGGCCACGCCCGCGACCTGGTCCAACACCAGCGCGCTGGTCGGCGAGTTGTCCGGCACCACCGTGCAGCTGGACGACGGTGACGCCGGTACGGCGGCGGTCGGCGAATGGCCGCGCGGCACCACCACCGGCGGCGCGGCGACCAACGACGACTACGCCTTCAACAAGAACGCGCTCGCCGGCGAGTCGTACACCTGGCAGCCGAGGGTCCCGGAGACCGACACCTACCGGGTGGACGTGCACTACCCGGCCGCGGCGGACGCGGCCACGGCCGCCCCGTACACCGTCACCCACAACGGCGGCACCAAGAACTACACGGTCAACCAGACCGGCACCGGCGGCGTCTGGAAGACCCTGGACGCGGCGGAGCTGAGCTTCGCCAAGGGCAACGCCGGGAAGATCGTCCTGGGTGACACCGGCTCGGCCACGACCCGGAGCCTCGCGGACTCGGTGCGGCTGGTGAACCCCTCCGAGATCACCAAGGCCGCCTGGGACTACAACAAGTGGCACGACTTCCCCGTCGCCGACACGGTCCAGAAGTGGGTCTCGGGCACGGCCGTCAACCACGGCTTCGTGCTCAAGGCCAAGGACGAGTCGGGCACCGCCCCGACCGGCGGCCCGCGCTACGAGGCGGCCGACGGCAACGCCTACGGCGACGAGACCTCCACGTACCCGCGCCTGACGGTGACCTACGGGGCTGTCGGCACGTCGTTGAACTCGCCGACCGTGGTCCACTCCACCGGTCCGGAACTCTCCTGGCCCGCGTACGCCAACGGCAGCGGTGACACCGGTCTGGACATCGTCGAGTACCAGCTGCACCGCTCCACGCAGCAGGTCTTCACCCCGTCCGCCGCGACGCTGATCGCCCCGCTCGCGTCGACCACGACCGCGTACACGGACACCACGGCGGTACCGACCCCGGACTCCAGCTCCAGCGAGATCGGCAAGTCGTACTACTACCAGCTCGCGGTCAAGACGAAGAACGGCCAGCTGCTCGGCTCGCCGACCCGCATCGTGGGCATCCCCAAGGCCGGCCGGACGATGAAGATCATCCAGGCGGGTCAGGTCGACACCACGCTGTCCTCGCAGCAGCCGACCGTCAACCACGACGGTCTGGTCTCCGGCAAGGCGCAGACCTGGCTGAGCGTCGGCAACAACTCCGGCACGTACGGCAAGACCCGCGCCGCCCTGAAGTTCCCCACCACGTCCATCCCCACCACCGCCACGGTGCTGGAGAACAAGATGTACATGTGGGGAGCGGAGACCACCAGCACCACCAACGGCGCGATCTACGAACTCCACTCCCTGACCCGGGACTTCACCGAAACCCAGGCCACGTGGAACAACGCCAACTCCACCACCCCGTGGACCACCGCCGGCGGTGACTTCTCCGCCACCGTCTCCGACACCGTCCCGCAGATCACCGACGAGGTCGGCCGCCACTGGTGGGACGCCACCGGGCTCATGCAGTCCTGGGTCAAGACGCCCGCCAACAACAAGGGCGTCTTGGTCAAGCTGAAGGACGAGACCACCACCGGCCCCCAGGAACGCACCCTGTTCCTGTCCGCCGAGGCCTCCGACCCGCAGCTGCGCCCGTACATGCAGGTCATCTACGTCGACTCGACCACCGAGGACACGTACTACGCGCCGACCACCCCGGCGCGGATGACGCCGAACACCACGTACACGGTGGAGTTCACGGTCACCAACACCACGTCCGCCGCGTGGGCGGCCGGTGAGCGCGAGCTGTCCTACACCTGGAAGCTCCCCGACGGCACGGATGTGACGACGGGCGGCAACCAGCTCAAGACCGCGATCCCGGCCCTGCTGCCGGGCAAGTCCGCCACGATCCAGGCTCAGGTCGCCACCCCGATCAACTCGGACTCCGGCAACAAGCGCAACGAGTACGTGCTCGGCTGGGACGTCCGCAAGATCTCCGACGGCAGCTGGCTCTCCGCCGGCACCGGCGGCATCCCGTCGCTGAAGCAGAACGTCGCGGTCGAGGACCCCACCTCCAACCTGCTGGGCCTGGAGAAGTTCTACGCCTACGCGGGCAAGAACACCGGCGCCGGGTCCACGGTCATGAACAACCTGGCCTCGGGCAACAACGTGTGGCAGTACAACGCGTTCAACAACCCCGGTCGGGGACTGAACACGTTCTTCCGCATGGCCTACAACAGCCAGGACACGAGTGACACGGTCGCCGGTCACGGCTGGTCGTTCCAGGCATCGGGTCCGATCCGGCTGGGCGCTCCGCTCGAGTTCCACCCCAAGCCCAACCCCACCGAGATCCGGCTTCCGGACGGCGACGGCACCACGCACGTCTTCCGCTGGGACGCCGCCAACAGCGTGTGGAAGGCGCCCGCGGGCGTCCACTTCAAGCTGACGATGAAGTCGGGCCTGGACTGTCGGCCCACCAAGGACGCGATCCCGGACGCCTGGACCATGACCAGGCCCGACGGGACCCGATTCCTCTTCGGCTGCGACGGCTACATGACGTCCACGGTCGACCGGAACGGCAACACCATGTCGTTCACCTACGAGGAGCGGAAGTCCAACAACAAGCCGACCAAGTTCCTCAAGTACATCACCGACCCGGCCGTCCGGCAGACCCTGGCCGTCGACTACTGGGAGAAGGGCCAGAGCGGCTACCAGTACGTCAACGACTCCGGTGTCCTGACCACGGACGCGGGATCGCTCAACAACTCGAAGATCTACGATCACATCCGCTCGGTCACCGACATCTCCGGCCGGAAGATCGAGTTCTTCTACACCACCAAGGGTCTGCTCGGGCAGTTCACCGACGGTGTGGGCTCGGCGCAGCCGAAGGTCTTCACGTTCACCTACGACGCCACGCAGGGCAACAAGAACGTCAAGCTGGTCAAGGCCACGGACCCGCGCGGTAATGCCACGCAGCTGGCGTACTACGCCCCGCAGGCCGGTGACGACCCGAAGTACCACTGGTGGACGAAGAGCGTCACGGACCGGCTCGCCTACGACACCGGCTTCACGTACGCCGTCAACGCGTCGAACAGCAAGTTCACCGACGCCAAGGTCACCGACGCCGAGTCGCACGCCACCTCTTACGTGGTCGACGACTTCGGCCGCTCGGTGCAGGTGACGAACGCCAAGTCCGAGATCACCAGGATCAACTGGGACGCGGACAACAACGTCACCTACCTGGAGGAGCCGAACGGCGCCAAGACGACGTTCTGCTACGACCCCAAGACCGGCTACCCCCTGCGGCAGTGGCACCCGGAGACCACGAAGTCCTGGTCGTCGGAGCAGCTGGTCTCGACGTACTTCTGTGATCCGGCGAACGAGGCCGGGCTGCCGAACGCCACGAAGTACGCGTACCAGACCCGCGTCGACGGCTACGCGGCCGATCTCGCCGCCAAGACCTCGCCCGAGGGCCGCCGCTGGCAGTTCGGCTACGACGCCTTCGGCAACCTGACGTCGGTCACCGACCCCAAGGGTGTCGCCACCGCCACGGTCGACGACTTCACCACGAAGCACGAGTACGACGGCTACGGGCAAGAGACCAAGTCCACAGACGCGAACGGCAACGCCACGACGTTCGGTGGATACGGCCCCACCGGGTACCCCGAGACCATCACGGACCCGGAGACCCACGCCACCACCTCGGCGTACGACGTGCGCGGCAACGTGCTCTCCGTCACCGACGCGCTGAACAAGGTGACCACGCAGACGTACGACACGTTCGGACGTCCGCTGGTCAGCGTGGTGCCGAAGGACCAGGCGGCCGGTGCGTACATCACCACTCCGGCCCCGCAGTACGACGCCAACGACAACGTCCTCAGGACCACCGGCCCCAACGGGGCGGTCTCGCTGGCGGTCTACGACGCGGCGGACCAGGTCACCACGGCCACCGGGCCGGACAACAACACCACGAACCGCAGGTCGACCTACACGTACGACAAGGTCGGCAACGTCAGGACGACCACCGAGCCGAAGGGCGTGGCGACCACCGCGGACGCCACCGACTTCGTGACCACGAACAACTACGACGCGATCTACCAGCTCATCAGCGTCGTCAACGCGCGTGGTGACAAGGTGTCGTACGAGTACGACAACGCCGGCAACCCGGTGCGGGTGATCGACCCCAAGAAGAACGCCACCGCCGACACCACCGACTACACGACCAAGACCGACTACGACCTGAACCACCGTGTCGTCAAGGTCACGGACGCGCTCGGCAAGTACACCACCACCACGTACGACAAGGACTCCCTCGCCGTCGCGACCACCGACAAGGAGGGCAACAAGTCCGAGGTGGTCTACGACGACCGGGCCAAGGTCGTCGAGCAGAAGACGCCGTACGAGGGCACGACGATCCGCAGCACGCGGTTCGAGTACGACCAGGTCGGCAACACCCTCAAGGTCGTCACCCCGCGCGGCACGGCCACGTCGAACACCGAGGACTTCGCCTCCCGCACGGAGTACGACAAGCTCAACCGTCCGGTCAAGAAGTACCAGCCGTACGACCCGGCGGACGCCCGCTACAACGATCCCAACGTCTACACGCAGACGTCCTACGACGAGATCGGCCGCGTGAAGAAGGTCTCCGCGCCGCCGTCCGAGGGACAGTCGACGCGCAACGAGACCGACTACACGTACTTCGACAACGGCTGGACCAGGACCTCGGTCGACAGCTGGGACATCCGCACCGAGTACGACTACGACAACAACGGCAAGCAGACCAAGCGGACGCTGACGGGCGCCGGCGGCTCCCCGTCCCGTACGCAGACCACGGACTACTGGCCGGACGGCACGCTGCGGACGCGTACGGACGCGCCGTCGGCCGGCGCCGACCGGAAGAACTTCGCGTACGCCTACGACGCGAACGGCAACCTGACCTCGATCGACGACACCTCCACGGGTGCACGGGTCGACGCCTACACGATGACCTACACGGGCCTCAACCAGGTCGACAAGGTCACCGAGGCGCTGGCCGGTCAGGAGCGGAAGTCCACCGCCTACACGTATGACGTCAACGGCCAGCCCGAAACGGTCAGCCACCCCGACCAGTACTCGTCGTACATCTACGACCTGCGGGAAATGGTCAAGACGGTCAAGGTCGGCAAGACCGCGGCCGACGCCTCCCCGAAGGTCTCCGAGTACACGTACACCGACCGCGGCCAGCGTCTGAAGGAGACCAAGGCCAACGGCAACACGGTCGACCACACCTACTACCTCAACGGGGCCGTCAAGACCCAGATCGAGAAGAAGCCCAACGGCACCCTCGTCTCCTCCCACGCCTACGCCTACGACCCGAACGGGAACAAGGCCCAGGACGTGGCGAAGAAGATGAACGCCGACGATCACTCGGCGCTTCTCGCCTCGACCACCGACTACAGCTACGACCCGGCCGACCGGCTCGCCAAGTCGGTCAAGACGGGCAACGGCGCCGGCACCGAGACGTACGTCCACGACGACAACGCCAATGTCATCAGCCAGAACGTCAAGGGTGTCGCCTCCGGCTTCACCTACGACCGCAACCGGCTGCTGACCGCCACCACCGGTGGGGCCACGGCGAACTACGCCTACGACGCCTACGGGCGGCTGGACAAGGTCACCTCGGGCGGCCAGACGATCGAGGACAACACGTACGACGGTTTCGACCACGTCATCGAGCACACCAAGATGCAGAGTGACGGCACGTCGAAGAAGACCACGTACGTGTTCGACCCGCTGGACCGCACCACCAGCAAGACCGAGGGCACGAAGACCACCGACTTCAACTACCTCGGCACCAGCACCGAGGTGCTGGACGAGCAGGTGGCAGGGGCGGTCACCAAGTCCTACCAGTACAGCCCCTGGGGCGAGCGGCTCTCGCAGATCAAGCACACCAGTGCCGGCGGCGAGGAACTCGGCGTCTACGGCTACAACAGCCACACCGACGCCGAAACCCTCACCGACAGCGCCGGTGACACCAAGGCCACCTACGGCTACACCGCCTACGGCTCCGACGACAAGTCCGAGTTCACCGGCATCGACAAGCCCGAGACGGCCAACCCCGACAAGGAGGCGTACAACCCGTACCGCTTCAACTCCAAGCGCTGGGATGCCGCCACCGGCACCTACGACATGGGGTTCCGCGACTACAACCCGGGGCTGAACCGCTTCACCACCCGGGACATGTACAACGGCGCGCTCGCCGACATGAGCCTCGGATCCGACCCGTACACCGGCAATCGGTACGCGTTCACCGGCGGCAACCCCGTCACCAACGTCGAGCTCGACGGCCACAGGACCGACGACGGCGGATCCACCCCCACCAGCGGTTGCGGCTCGCCCGGCTTCATCGGGCCGTGTGCGCCGACGTCGACCTCCAAGACCGCGGCATCCTCCATCACCTCGAACACGCACTACATGGCCCAGCTGATCATGTTCGGCTGGCTCGAAGCCCAGGCCATCAAGAAGTACGGCCCCGGCGGCGGATGGCGCGTTCAGATGGAGGCCCCCGTCGCGGGTGGCGCGAAGGAGGGAACGGGTGGCGAAGGCGCTGCCGACATCACCTACCAGGACGGGAACACCCTCTATGTCTGGGAGCTGAAGCACAAGGCGAAGCTTCCGTGGCTGAACAACCAGTACGCTCCCGCGGAGGGATACGGAATCGATGATGTCGACTGGTACGTCGACTTCATGAAGCGGGATTCGCGATACGCCGGGCTCGACGTCAAGCCGGGATTCCGGCTGCCGCATCCGCTCGTCGGTCCCGGCGGGAAACGAGGCCAGTTCCTCGAACTCGACAACTCCGACTTCTGGTCCGGTCAGCATGGAGTCGTCACGTATGAGGCGTTCTATCTGCCGACGTCCCGCACCCCCGGCCCCGTCACGGAACCGGCGACCGAACCGATGAAGGTGCCGACCGAGGTCAAGGCAGGTGCCGGCGCCCTCGCGGTCGGCGGCACACTGTGGTGGCTCGGGAAGCTTCTCTCCCCGGCCTGCGGGCCCGCGATGCCTGCGTGCGCCGTGGTCCTGTAACACTGAGCACGACCCCTGCCGGGCACACTGTCCGTGTGCCCGGCAGGGCCATATCCGCCTCGCCCAGGGCGGTCGCAACGATGGGAGTCACAGTGGGAGCATCCAGGTGGATCTATTTCACCGACAAGACCGACGATCCTCAGGTTGCGCTCGAGGATCTCCGCCAGCAGGTTTTCGAAGAGTCATGGCGGCATGAGGATCCCTACCCGGAAACAATTGAAGAACTGATCGACGGGGGAGGCCTGGAAGCCGAAGGAGCGCATTCCATCCTCGATGTCGATCGCGTGATCGTGTCGGACGACATTGATTACGAGGAGACCGGCACGATCAGGGTGGTTCATTACGAGGAGCTGATCGAGTACTTCGGTACGAATCAGCCGACGAGAGAGCGCATCGAGGACGTCTATCGAAAGTCCGCCTCGAACCTTCCTCCCATGTTCCGCGGCTCGGGTTGCTGCGCTCCCGTCTACAGCGACAAGGGAGACCGCGTGGGGCTGGTCTTCTGGGGAATGTCAGGAGACTGAACGCATGTTCCGACATCTAAGGCTTGCACTGGCCCAGTTCGCGGCGGGCAAAGGTCACAAGGGTGCACTGTCTCGCCTTCTGGCCGGTGACGATCTGCCCGGCACATGGACTGTGGTCGACGAGCGCACGTGGCTGACCGGACGAGCGGGAGCGTCGACGCCCTGGTCCGAAGCCGCACGCAAGAACGGCAGCGTCACCGCGTGGCGCTCCTATCACGACGGACGCGACCGCTGGGCGTGGATCCAGGTCGTGCCGCTGGCCTCCGAATCCGACGCGCATCGGGCACTGCGTGAGACGGGTGATCGGCTGCTCACCAATCCGCGTGCGGGAATCGGGATCACGGACGAGCGCGATGTCGAGGTGAAGCCGTTCGCCGGTGCGACGACGGTGTGGGCCCGCGAACAGCGAAGCCGCCATGCCGGCACGGGCGACTTCACCGGACTCACCTTGCTCCTTGCCGGCGTGGTCGGGAAGTACCTCGTCGTGCTCAGCCTGAGCGGCACTCCCCTCTGGGACTGGGACTCGGCATCGGTGCTGGCAGGGCGTCAGGCGGCGCTACTTGCTCAAGAGGTGGGTCGAGACTGAGCCCGTCGCAGCACGACGGGCCCCCTGGCGCAGGCTCCGGCCGCGTGGCGCAGGCTCCGGCCGCGTGGTGGGGCGGTCTGCCCGGCCGGCTGCCCGTCGATCCATGCGATCGGCGGGCAGGCCACGCTTCCGGATCGTGCGGCAGTGGCTTCGCGGCCGTAGCGGACGAATGCGTCGCCTGGGCCCGCGGGCCGCTCCCGGTACGGTCCGGCGGGGCCGTTCCCGCGATGTGGCGGTGATCACAGCCCGAAGCCGTGATGATCCCTGGGCTCGTTCCGCTGGATTCCGCGAGGGCCACGAAGAACCCAGTGCCCTCCGAGGACCACGGAGGACCGGTGACTGCGCCGGTTCGCGTACGAGGGGTGGGAATGATGGACCGCTTCGGTCGGACGCTGCGAGCTTCCGAGATGAGTGGGCATGCCGCCGATTTCGTCTCCCGCGCGACGGCGAGGGCGCGCTTGCCGCTGGACTACTCGGTGACCAGTCTGCGCATCGTGGACCGCGTGGTGGACGGGCTGAGACGGACGACCGACGACCCTTCCGATGTCAGGCAAGCCCTGCACGGGCTCGGCGCGTACGCCGGAGAGGTGTTCGTGCGCAGACACGGCGCGCGCTGGGTCGACTTCGACGAGGAGACCTACGGGCTCTTCCAACAGCCGGTCGGCGTGCGGAGCACGGACGGGCGGGCCTGGAACCCGTTGGGCAAGGTCGTGAACCGTTTCGAGCTGGGCGCCGCGGAGTCCGTGCACGAACTCTCCTTCCTGATCCCGGGGCGAGTCCGGACGTCCCCGCTCACGGGGTGTGCCGGCGGACGCGTAAGGTAACGGGCCGGGAAGGGGCCGACGGCGCCATCAGTTGCCGCGTTCCCAGACGACATCACGCAGGAAGATCGACTGGCACCGATGAAGGCTCACGACGTTGTGCTGGGGCGTGCTGTCGAGCGAGCCCAAGCCGGCGACGAGGAGGCCTTCGCAGAGGCTTATCGGATCGTGCACCCGGGGCTGCTGGGGTACTTGCGGGGGATGGTCGGGCAGGACGCCGAGGACGTTGCCTCCGACGCCTGGCTGGAGATAGCAAGGGACCTCGGGCGGTTCCGCGGTGACGGTGCGGGCTTCCGCGGTTGGACCGCGACCATCGCTCGTCACCGGGCGCTCGACCATCTCCGCCGCGTGCGTTCCCGTCCGCGCCACGACCTCTTCGACCAGGACGTGCTGGAACTGCCCGCGCAGCGGGACACGGCGGGCGAGGCCATGGAGACGCTGGCAACCGGACGGGTGTTAGGGCTGGTTGCCGGCCTCCCCCGGGAGCAGGCGGAGGCCGTGCTGCTGCGGGTGGTGGTCGGACTCGACGGGCCCACCGCGGCACGGGTACTGGGCAAACGGCCCGGTGCGGTACGGTCCGCTGCGCATCGCGGACTGAGACGACTGGCGAACCAGCTACGGGGAGGTGACAAATGAGGCGGGGCCGTGCACGGGACGACGACCACGAAAGCGACGCTGCGGCGGAGACGTTGGGAGCAGCCCTGCGTCCGAACCAGCCCGTGAGCGAGAACGAGGCGCACCAGGCGGTCGCCGCGTTCCGCGCCGCTCGCGACGCGGGCCTGCACTCGGGGCCGGGCGCGCCGCGGACGCGTCGCCGTGACGACTGGCGGCCGGTCACCGGCCGGCGTATCGGACCCTGGCCGAAGGCGGCGCTGATCGCGCTGGTCTCCGGCATGACGCTGGGCGGCGTGGCGGTAGCCACGGGCAAACTGCCGAATCCTCTTCCTGATCTGCCCGAACGCCGTCCCGAGCCGGGTGTCAGCACGCTCCTGCCGACGTCGCCCCAGGACGCTACTGCGTCCGCGTCCCCCGAGGAAGGCATCGCGTCCGCGTCGCCCTCGGAGCCGGCTGCGTCCACGGCACCCGTACGGGAGACCTCCGTGCCGGGTCCGACGGAATCGGAGCAGGTGCCGCCCGGCGCCGCGAAGAGTCACGAGGCGTTGTGCCGCGCGTACGAGCAGAGGAACGGACACGCGGGCGAGGCCTTGGACGCGACCGCTCTGCGGCGCCTGGTCGAGGCAGCAGGCGGGAAAGAGGCCGTGCCGGTCTTCTGCGAGAAGCTCACAGGCGGGTCCAAGGCCCGCGACAAGACCCCCCTTGAGGCGAGAGCCGACGGACAGGACCACGGCCGGAATCGTTCCGAGGACGAGAAGGACCCCGCCGACCGTCGCTAGGCGTGGGTCTCAGGGACGAGCCCGTGCACGGTTGCCTCGTGAGAAGCGCGTGCGTCGGGCCGGTGGGAGGGGTGGCGTTCGCCGGCCTCACCTTCGTGGACCCGGTCGAGCCCGAATGGACCGCCGATACGCATCCTGGGTGGTCGTCGACCCGCTCGACCGGCAGGAGGTCATCGACTCCGGCGCATTCGAGGTCGCCGGGCTGTGGGTGGTGACTTCCTCGGCCGGCGAGGGCAACCCCGAGTCCCCGTCGTGTGTCTAGTCGGGGTGATTCGATCTTCTTCTTCCCCGTCCCGGAGAGCCGCGCGCGTGGGCGCAGCGCTTCTCGTCGCCGCGTCCCCGTTGTTCGCCACCACGGCCACCGCCGAACCCCTGCCCGACTTTCCGGCGCTCGGCGCGGTCTTTCCCCTGGGGGACCACTCGGCGCCGAAGGCCGGGTTCAAGGAGCTGGCACCCGGTGTCACCTATCGGGTGTTCACCCAGGGTGTCGCCGGGGACGTCTGGACGGTGTGGGTGCGGTACGCCGACGGGCAGGAGTTGAGCGCGACGCAGAGCACCGCCGCCACCCGTGTCCAGGAGTTGCGGGCCGCCGGGTTCGGTGACGCCCGGATCGTGCCCGTGAGCTCGCCCGCCACGGCGGACACGTATGCCCAGACGTTCTACGGCGTGCATGTCGGCTCGTATGCCGGTGCGGCGGAGGCCAAGGTCCTTCAGTCGGAGCTGAAGGGCAAGGGGTTCGCCGACTCACGGGTGTTGTACACGGCCGAGACGAACCCCGAGAGCCGGGGGCCCTGGCAGATTCGGGTGGTCACCGTCAGGCCGGATGCCCAGGTCGATCTGCGCGCCGAGCACGGCGCGAGCGTCTCCGGTTCCGAGACCGTGCGGCAGCTCTCCGCGTCCGCCGGGGCGCTGGCCGCCGTCAACGGCACCGAGTTCGACATCAATTCCGTCAACAACACCCACTTCATGGGCCACGAGGGCGTCCCCCAGGGCCTCTACATGAAGAACAACGTGCTGCTCGGGGCCCCCAACAACGGGCGTACCGCGCTGCTCCTGAACACCGTGGGCGGTGGGCACCGCATCGCCGAGGTCAAGTCCCGGACGTGGATCACCGCGCCGGACGGGAGCACCCGGGACGTCGACGGCATCAACCGGGTCGCCGGCCAGATCCTCGGCTGCGGAGGCGTCGGCGACGACTTCCGGAAGACCGCGGCCGAGGGCGACATGCCGCGCCTCGACCCCTGGCGCAACGGGACCTGCTACGACCCGAACGAGATCGTGGTCTTCCGGCCCGAGTGGGGCACCGGCACCGACACCCCCGCACCCGCCAAGGAGTGGGCCGGCGCGCCCGTCACCGAGGTCGTCATGAACGGCAACTGGGACGTGCTCTTCCTCCGCGACGCCCCCGGACCGATACCGGCGGGCGGCCGGGTCCTCCAGGGCATCGGCAAGGGCGGCGAGTGGCTGAAGACCCTGAAGACCGGTGACCGGGTCACCCCGCACACCAGCGTCACCGACATGGCCGGGACCCCGGTCACCTCGTCGGCTCTCGCCGCCTTCGGGGGCGGCACGCCCGCGCTGATGCGGGACGGCCAGGTGTGGCTCAATCCGGCCGCCAACGGCACGGCGCACGTCTCCTGCGCCCTGCCCGCCCCGGCCACGGGCTGCCGCCCCAGTGGTGTGCTCACCGCCCGCCACCCGCGCACCCTCGCCGGGATCTCCGCGGAGGGCCACCTCATGCTCGTCACCATCGACGGCCGGAACCCTCAGGCCAGCGTCGGTGTGACGCTTCCCGAGGCCGCCCGGGTGATGGAGTGGCTGGGGGCGCGCGACGCCGTCGGGCTCGGCAGCGGCGGTGACACGACCCTGATGGTGGAGAACAGCCTCTACAACCGGCCCTGGGACCAGTGGGAGGACACCGCACCGCGCGAGCGCGCGGTGAGCAACGCGGTGGTCGTGGTCAGGCGCCCGTAGCGGGCGGGAGGCGGTCACGGGGTCGGTGAACATCGGTGGTGTGACCGCCGCCGGCGGCCTTACGCGCGAACGTACGCCCTCTTCGTTACGCTTGCTGACAGGCGTTCGTCTCCGTCGGAAGCACCTCCACTGCTGGAGCGGCGTATGCCCTTTCGTTCAGCGCCCGGCCTGACGCGTACGGGTCTCGCGGCCGTGTTCGCGGTGGCGTTGGCCGCCGCTCCCGGCCCTCCCGCGCAGGCGTTCACCGGGGGCAACCACGAGAGCATCACGCGGGCGGCCCTGCCCTGGGAGCCGGCCACGCTCTCCGCGATGGCGGACGACCGCGACGGGGCGATCAACGCCAACGACCACGGCGGGTACTTCCTCGTCGGCCCTCTCCACTGCGACAACGCCGACTACCTCGCCCCCCGCTACGCCCAGGACTATCCCCGCAGCCGGGACGAGGCCACCACCGAGCTCCTCGCCTGTGTCCGTACCTCCGTCGCCCGTTTCCGGAACGCGGTCCTGGCGGCCGACGGGCTCGTCGACGCCCAGGGCAAGGTCCGGGCCGAGCAGAGTGATCTCTCCTCCGCCTGTGTGTGGAACGAGAAACCCGACCGTGCCAAGTGCGACGTGCTCGAACAGCTCGGCCGCGGCTGGCACCAGCTCCAGGACTTCCACACGCACGCGAACTGGTCCGACCGGGCCGCCCCCGGTCCGGTCGGCCTGGACAACCCGCCCGGGCTGGGCCGTACCGGTGCCGCCCCCTTCCTCGACATCCGGCGCTACAGCACCATGGAGGACGCCGACTGGACCCGGGAGGCGCGCGCCCTCGTACCCGTGGACCTCGCCACCGGCTGCTACTCCGACATCGACTCCACCGGCGTCAAGGACGCCGACTGCGCCGGCCGAGTCACGCACAACCGCGACCTGAACAAGGACACCGCCGCGTCCCGCCGTTCGAGGACCGGCGACAACTTCGACCGGGCCGTTTCCGGGGCCACCGCCGAGACCACCCGCCAGTGGAACGACTTCGCGGCCGAACTGCGCAGGACCTATCCGGACGACCGGCGCGGAGAGCAGATGATCTGCGCGCTCGTCCACGACGATCCGGTTTCCAGTTGTCCTTGAGCTTCCGGCTGTCCCCGAGTGGGGGTTCAGCCTGTCAGTTGGTACAGGCTCCTGCCCACCAGCCACAGGCCCAGCACCAGGCAGATCAGGACGATCGCCGGGTCCTTGTGGCGTTCCAGCCACCCCCGCAGCCTCACCAGGCTGAGCTGGGCCTTCTCGGGCGCGAACACCATGTACAGCTCCATGGCCAGCAGGCCGGCCGTGGCCAGGACGCAGAAGCCGAAGAGCGCCAGGAAGGACGCGACCTGGGAGAGGTCGGCCTTCACGACGGTGGCGGCCGCGGCGCTGACCATTCCCCAGGGCTGGAGGAGAACGGCCAGTCCGGCCGCGGACCATCCGGTGGCCTGGTCCATCCGGGACGTCAGTGACCGGCCTGAACCCTTGGGCCGTTTTTCGTGTGAGGCGGATACGGCCGCTGTGCGGCGGCTTCGGCGGCGCCTGTGCTCGCTGTAGGCGATCAGGCTCAGGCCGATGACCAGCGTGGCGGCGAGTGCCGCGATCGACGGCGGGGAGCGGGGCGCGGGCGGTTGCCCGCCCGTGAAGAGCAGGACCATGGCGATCACGGCCACGAGGCAGGCGAGCCACGCGATGATGAAGGCCAGCCCCTTGTACACCCCGCGGGGTGCGGACACGACCAGGACGAAGGCCATGACCGGGATGGGGTAGAGAGCGATGGCCAGGCCGATGAGGAACAGGTCGAGGATCACGGGCGGGCACCCCGGACGTGGTCAGCTCGCGAGGACCTTGGCCTTGGCCTGCGCGAACTCGTCCTCCGTGATCGCGCCGCGGTCCTTCAGCTCGGCGAGCCTGGCCAGTTCCTCCGCGTGACCGCCGCCGGTCCCGGCGGTCTCGCGCACGTAGGAGCGGAACTCCTCCTCGTTCTGGCGGACCCGCTTCAGCTCGCGTTCGCCCATGCCGCGCCCGCGGGCGATGAGGTAGACGAACACGCCGAGGAAGGGCAGCAGGATGACGAACACGGTCCACCCCGCCTTGCCCCAGCCGCCCAGCTCGTCGTCGCGGAAGATGTCGCCGATGATGCGGAACAGCAGCATGAACCAGAGGACCCAGCAGAAGATCATCAGCATGGTCCAGAACATGTTCAGCAGCGGGTAGTCCACTGCCAAGGTCACCATCGAGTCCTTCATGGTCGATCTCCTGCCGCTCGTGCCGGCCGCGGCTGTCCCTTCGGACGCCGCGACCGGCGTGACGATCTCCTTACAGCGTGCGCCGCTGCCGAGCTCGCCGCACCCCGGACGGGCGACCTCCCGGTGCGCCTCCCGCACCGTGCCGGGACCGTCTGGGACAGTGACCGCCCTCTGACAGGGGCGCGGCACCGTCATGGCGTTCCGTGCGAACGAGAGGGGAACGGGGAAACGTGGAAGGGAATCCGGGGGTCCGCAGGTCGGCCGTGCTCACCGCCGTGCGTTCGACCCTGACGCTGGCGGCCGTCCTGGCCGCCTACTACCTGTTGCCGTTGGATTCGGCCTTCACCGCGGGCACCGTGGTGGTGCTCGTCCTTGGCGTCGTCCTCGTGGCGCTGCTCCTCGCCTGGCAGGTGCACACGATCATGGCTTCCGCGCGCCCGGGACTCCGGGCCATCGCGGGGGTGGCGACGGCGCTGCCGTTCTTCGTCCTGCTCTTCGCCGCCACCTACTACCTGCTGGAGCGCAGCGCACCCGGGAGCTTCACCGAAACGATGACCCGGACCGACGCCCTCTACTTCACGATGACCGTGTTCAGCACGGTCGGCTTCGGCGACATCGCCCCGCGCAGCGAAGTCGCCCGGCTGTTGACCACGGGACAGATGACGGCCAATTTCCTGCTGATCGGCGTGGCGGCCCGCTTCCTGCTGGGCGCGGTCCAGGAGGGCCGGCGTCTGCGGGGCATCAGGGTGCCGGGAGACGAGGACGGCGGCCCGCCCCCCGCGCGGTGACCGGGTATCCCGAGGGGGACACGCTCGTCCGCCGTCTCCGCCTCAGGCCGCCGGCAGCTCCTCCGCGGGCAGCCGGCCCGCGCGTACGGCGTCGACCAGGGCCTGGTGGTCGCGCTCGTTCTGGTCGGCGTAGGCCTCCGCGAACGTCGCGAGGGCCCGGTCGAACGAGGTGCCGCCGCCGAGGTACGCGGCGATCGCGATCCGGTCGCCGGACCGCGCGTGCGCACGCGCCAGGGTGACCCCGCACACCTCCCCGAAGGCCTCCATGACCCTGGGCGTCATCTGCTCCGGCACGGCGATGCCCTTCCAGTCGCGCAGCTGGCGCACGTAGAAGTCGCGCCGCTTGCCGTCGAACCCGTCCACGCGCTCCCAGCCGAGGAAGATGTCGCTGGCGGCCTGCATCAGCCGCTGGCCGGAGACGACGCGCTCGCCCTGGTTGCGGTACGCGCTCGCGCCGACGTGCTCGGCGAGCACGGAGGTGTCCGCTTCCTTGGCCTGGAGGAAGAGCGGGTCCTGGTCGTCCCGGCCGAGGAGCAGGAAGATCCAGCAGCGGGTTCCGACGCTGCCGACGCCGACCACCTTGCGGGCGACGTCCGCCAGGCGGTACTCCGCCAGGAGCGTGCGCCGATCGGACTGCAGGGTGCTGCCGTACCGGTCGATCAGACTGCGGAACTGGCGTTCGAGAGCGGTGCGCTCGACGTCGGGCATCAGGTCGCTCGCCGGAACGAGCAGCGGAGGATCGGCCGCGATCACGGGCCGGCCGTCGACCGTCTCGGTGAGCTTGTCGAAGGCCTGGAGGCTGTCGCGGGTACGGGCCTTCGCCATGGCGCGGGCCAGGTTCTTCCGTCCGCGCTTGTGGAGCTGGTCCGCGGCCAGGGCCTTGAGGCGGTCCGCGTCGATCTTCGCGTACCAGACGTCGATGTCGCGCATGTTCGCGAGCCGGATCATCGCCTCGCGGTACGAACGGACCGTTCCCCGGACGATGCGCCTGCGCTCGGCGTCGTCGAAGCCGTTGGCCCGGGCGGCGATCACGAAACTCGCCGACAGCCGTTTGACGTCCCACTCCCAGGGGCCCGGAAGCGTCTCGTCGAAGTCGTTGATGTCGAACATCAACTGCCGCTCCGGTGAGGCGAGGAGGCGGAAGTTCAGCAAGTGGGCGTCCCCGCACAGCTGGGCCGTGAGTCCCGAGCGGGGGGTGGCGGCCAGATCGGAGGCCATGATGGCGGCGGCGCCGCGGTAGAAGCGGAACGGGGACTCCGTCATGCGGGCGTAGCGGATCGGGACGAGCTCGGGGACCCGTGTCGCCGACTGCGCCTCCAGGATCGCCAGCGGGTCGGGCCTGTCGGCGGACGGCCGGTACTCGGCGTGGCCCGAGCGCGGCGAGCGCCCCCGGGCTTCCTTGCCGAGCGCCGCACGCTCCTCCGGTGTGGCGTGGCGTGCCGCGCGCATCGCCGCCGTGGTCACGTTCTTCGGCATCTGAACCCCTTCTGCCCGGCCACTGTGCGGGCCGTTGGAGGTGGGGGGCCTGCTAGCCCGTGGAGGTGGGGGGCTTGCTCAGCCCGTGGAGGTGGGGGCCTCGCTCAGCCCTGTGTCTCGATCTCGGCGTCCGCGACGGCGATGGCGATGCCGAGTGCCGCGGAGATGTTGCCGGCCGCCGTCATGACGCGCGCGGTGCCCACGATCGGCGCGATGGCGACCAGGACGTCCTGCACCTGTTCGGCGGTCATGCCGGTCTCGATGGCCATCTCGATGTGGGCCGCGTAGGAGATCGGCGGGGCGTCCGAGGCGGCGAGGGCCGCGATCCGCGCGACCATGAGCATGTCCGGAGCCAGGCCGCAGCGCTCGATCGAATCGATCGTCATGGCGGCGAGGGTGTCCAGGACGGGGGTTTCCGATGCGGTGGACATGGCGTACGTCCTCCTGTGGGGTGTCGGGACCGTCATTCGGGGGTGTGTGTCCAACTGGTGCACAGCGCCCAGATGACGAACACGTCGATCGCCAGGATCGTGAGTGCCCACCACGGCTGGTACGGCAGCCACATGAAGTTGGCGATCATGCTGAGGCCGGCCAGGCAGATGCCCGCCGCCCTCGCCCAGTTCGAGCCCATGAAGAGGCCCACCGCGGTCAGGACGACGACGATGCCGAGAATGAGGTGGATCCATCCCCAGGCCGTCAGGTCGAACTCGAAGACGTAGTTGCCGACGCGGGTGTACACGTCGTCCTTGGCGATGGCCGTGATGCCCTGGAGGACGGCCAGGATGCCCGAGAGGGACAGCAGCACCGCGGCGAACACGGTGCCTCCGCCGGCGAGGCCTCCGCCGCCTCCGGACCGGTGCGCGTTTCCTGGTGCGCGGCCGGTGTTCCCCTGCCCTCCGGTCGGTGCTTGCTGGCTCATCGAAGTCACCTCGCAGCTCGCGTCGCGTTGCCGGGCATCCCTTCGGCCGTCGATCTGGTACTGCCTCCTCGGGATGTCGGGCGAAGGCGCCTCTCTTCGAGTATCGCGGTCACCGGGTGAGCGTGCTCGACGACGGAGCCGACCGCACCCGCCGTGCCCGCCCCGGCACCGTGTGAGGTGCCGGGGCGGGGGACGGGTGTCAGTACGTGAGGATGCCGGGGTCCGTCGTGCTCGGGGCGCCCGTCTCCACGTGGCCTGCCAGGCGGCGGAGGAAGTCCGTCTGCGACGGGGTCGTGACGGTCACGTCGTACCAGCGGGCGGAGGCCGACAGGCTCACGGTGTGGGTGGCCGTGCCGCCCTTCGGGACCGTCACCGTCTGCGGGGTGCCCGCGTAGGTGTTGGTGATCGTGAGGGTGACGGCGGCCGCGGTGGCGTTCGTCAGGGTCAGGTCCAGGTTGCCCGTGGTGGCGTTGTGGCGGGCGGTGACCTCGGGGACGGCGGTCTTGCCGGGGGAGCGGAAGTGGCGCAGGAAGCCGTTGGGGCCGTGGACCGTGAGGTCGGTGAGGGTCTTGGAGTACTTGGTGTTCCAGGTGTCCGAGAGGGACTTGTTCGCCTCGGTCGTGTACGTCCAGGGGGCGTCCGTGCGGTTCGCCGAGGTCACGTAGAACTGGGCGCCCGCCGCGGGGCCTCCGCTGAAGGTGAGGCGGAAGGTGCCGGCCGTGGTGTCCGCGGCGCCGTCCACGTACGGGGCGTACTTCAGGGGGCGGGTGGGCTTGGTGCCGGGCTCCTGGCGGGGCATCGTGCCGACGGCCGGGGCGGTGGCGAGGAAGTCGGGGTGGCGGTTCTTGTCCGGCGGGTAGTAGCCGGCCGTCGGCGGGAGCGGGGCCGGCTGCGTGTCCGTGCGCGTGAAGTCGAACGCCGAGGTCAGGTCGCCGCAGATGGCCCGCCGCCAGGGCGAGATGTTGGGCTCGCGCACCCCGAAGCGGCTCTCCATGAAGCGGATCACCGAGGTGTGGTCGAAGGTCTCCGAGCAGGTGTAACCACCCTTCGACCAGGGGGAGACCACGATCATCGGGACGCGGGGTCCGAGGCCGTACGGGCCGGCCGCGTAGCCGATCTTGCCGGGGAACCAGTCCTGGGCGGTGGGGGTCGTGGACTTGCCCCAGGAGGCGTCGGCGGGGACGTACGGCGGGACCACGTGGTCGAAGAAGCCGTCGTTCTCGTCGTACGTGATGAAGAGCGCCGTACGGGCCCACACATCCGGGTTCGAGGTCAGCGCGTCCAGGACCTGCGCGATGTACCAGGCGCCGTAGTTCGCGGGCCAGTTGGCGTGCTCCGAGAAGGCCTCGGGCGCGGCGATCCAGGAGATCTGGGGGAGATTGCCTGCCTGTACGTCGGCGCGGAGCTTGTCGAAGTAACCTTCGCCGGCCTTGGCGTTCGTGCCCGTGCGGGCCTTGTCGTACAGCGGGTTGCCCGGCTGCGCGTTCCGGTAGTTGTTGAAGTAGAGCAGCGAGTTGTCGCCGTAGTTGCCGCGGAAGGCGTCGCCGATCCAACCCCAGGAGCCGGCGGCGTTCAGGCCGTCGCCGATGTCCTGGTAGATCTTCCAGGAGACGCCCGCCGTCTCCAGGCGCTCGGGGTAGGTGGTCCAGCCGTAGCCCGCCTCGGCGTTGTTCAGGACGGGCCCGCCGCCGGTGCCGTCGTTGCCGACGTAACCGGTCCACATGTAGTAGCGGTTGGGGTCGGTCGCGCCGATGAAGGAACAGTGGTACGCGTCGCAGATGGTGAAGGCGTCGGCGAGCGCGTAGTGGAACGGGATGTCCTCACGGGTGAGGTGCGCCATCGTGGCCTTGGTCTTGGCCGGGATCCAGTTGTTGTACTTGCCCTTGTTCCACGCGCTCTGGCCGCCCTGCCAGTCGTGGTTCAGGCCCTGGAGGTACTCCATGCCCAGCTTGTCGCTGGTCGGCCGGAAGGGCAGCGTGACCTTCCCGGAGTTGTCCTCCTGATTCCAGACCGACTTCCCGCTGGGCAGCGTCACGGGGCGCGGGTCGCCGAAGCCCCGTACGCCCTTCATCGCGCCGAAATAGTGGTCGAAGGAACGGTTCTCCTGCATCAGGACGACGATGTGCTCGATGTCCTGGATCGTGCCGGTGGAGCCCTGCGCCGGTATCGCGGCGGCGCGGGCGATGCTCTCCGAGAGCATCGTGAGCGCGGCGGCGCCGCCGGTCAGCTGAAGGAACCGGCGGCGGTTGAGGTCGGCCATGGGGGAGTTGCCCTCCGGGAGTGCGTACGGACGGTGGGGGTGCGGGTGCGTGACCGGCGGGCCGGCCCGCGGGCGCCCCAAGGAGAGCGGCCGTGGGCCACCGCCCGGCGGCCGTCCCATGACTGCCCGTCGTACGGCAGACGAATCCCCCGTGCCCGAACGTGAAAACTCACAAGTGAACGCCCCCGGTGGGTCGATGACCTCCGGGGGCGCGCGAAAAGCAACAGAAAACTACTCGACGACCAGTTCGACCTGGATGTTGCCGCGGGTGGCCTTCGAGTACGGGCAGAAGGCGTGGGTCTTCTCCAGCAGGGTCACGCCGGCCTCGCCCTGGAGGTGGTCCGGGAACTCGGCGCGCATGATCACCGCGAGGCCGAAGCCGCCGTCCGCCGGGTCCTTGCCGATGGAGACCTCGGCCGTGACCGAGGCGTCCGCGATGTCGATCTTCTCCTGGCGGGCGACCACACCCATCGCGCTGGCGAAGCAGGCCGCGTACCCGGCGGCGAAGAGCTGCTCGGGGTTGGTGCCCAGGCCGTTGCCGCCGAGGGCCTGCGGGTGGGCGAGGGGGAGGTCGATGTGGCCGTCGGAGCTGACGGCGCGGCCCTCGCGGCCGTTGGCGGTGGCGACTGCGGTGTAGATCGCGTCCATGGTTCTTCCGTTCCTGTCCTCGGAGCCCTCGGGGCGGTGTCCCTCTGCGGCGTGACTCCATTAGTAGCGCACTATTCAGTTGTGCACAACTGAATCGCGTGTGAGGTGTCCTCGCGTACCCTGGAGCCATGGAGACGCTCGACACGGTCCCGGACGAGGATTTCCTCCGGCTCGACCACCAGATCTGCTTCTCGCTGCACGCGGCGACCCGCGCCTTCAACGGCGTCTACCGCGAGGCCCTCAAGGAGCTCGGGATCACCTATCCCCAGTACCTCGTCATGCTCGTCCTCTGGGAGCACGGCGAGCTGCCCGTGAAGGGGATCGGCGAGCGGCTGCGGCTCGACTCCGGGACCCTGTCGCCGCTGCTCAAGCGGCTCGAAGCGGCCGGATACGTCGAGCGGCGGCGCAGCCCCGAGGACGAGCGGTCCGTGACCGTACGGCCGACCGGCGACGGGACCGCGCTCAAGGAGAAGGCGCTCGGCGTGCCGCGCCGGATCGCCGCCGCGACCGGCCTCTCGCTGGAGGACATCCGCGACCTGCGGGAACGGCTCGACGCGCTGGCCGTCCGGCTCGACGCCGTCGACCCGGACGCCCTCTCCTCCTGCACCTGACCCGCCCTACGGCGCGGTGATCACCAGGGCCGCGTTGTGCCCGCCGAAGCCCACCGACGTGGAGACGGCCAGCCGGACCCGGGACGACCTGGCGACCGTCGGCACGTCGAGGTCGACGCCCTCGCCCGGCTCGGTGAAGTTCGCGGTCGGCGGCACCGTGTCCTCCGCGACCGAGAGCACCGTGAGCGCCGCCTCCACCGCGCCCGCCGCACCCAGCAGGTGCCCGGTCACCCCCTTCGTCGAGGTCACCGGCGGCCCGTGCGGCAGCAGCCGCGCGAGGACCGCCGCCTCCACGGCGTCACCGCGCGGCGTCCCCGTCCCGTGCGCGTTCACCAGGTCGACGTCGCCCGGCGCCGCGCCCGCCTCCGCGAGCGCCTCCCGGACCGCCGCGGCGAGCCCGGAGCCATCGGGCCGGGGCGCCACCACGTGATGCGCGTCCGACGTCGCCCCGTACCCCCCGATCAGCGCCCGCGTACGGGCCCCGCGCGCCGCCGCGTCGGCCGGCCGCTCCAGGACCAGGAAGCCGGCCCCCTCCGCCATCACGAACCCGTCCCGGTCCACGTCGAAGGGCCGCAGCCCGCCCGACGGGTCGTGGAAGCGGTGGGACAACGCCCGGAGCCGGTCGAAACCGGCGATGTAGAAGGAGCTCAGCGAGGCGTCGGAGCCGCCCGCGAGGACGACGTCGCAGCGGCCGAGCGCCAGCAGGTCGAGCGCCACCCCGATCGCCGTGGCGCCCGAGGCGCACGCCGTGGTCACCGCCATCGACGGGCCGCGGATGCCGAACTCCACCGCCAGCTGCGCCGCGACCGCGTTCGGCAGGGCGCCGGGCACGGCGAACGGGGACATGTCCCCGGGCCCGTCCTCCCGGACCACCGCGAGCTGCCGCTCGTACGTGAGGGTGCCGCCCGCCCCCGTCCCCGCGACCACCCCGACCCGCATCCCGTCCCAGGTCCCGGCGTCCAGACCGGCGTCGGCGAGCGCCTCGCGCGCCGCGACCAGCGCGAGCGCGGCGCTCCGGTCCGGCCGCCGGGCCACCGCCGCCCTGCCGAGCCCGCCGGGCCCGTCCGGCAGCTCGGGCGCCCGGCACGCCAGGTAGCGGATGCCGTCCAGCTCCTCCAGGCCCGCCGTGGGCTTCCCCACACGCACCGTCTCCCAGGTCGTCGCACGGTCCGCGCCCGCCGGCGTGAAGAGCCCCACGCCGGTGACGGCCGCGCCCGGGCGGGCCGGGCGGCCCCCGGGCATCAGGCCACCGCCGCGTACCGCGCGACCAGGCCCTCGATCGCGGCGACGGTCGGCGCCGCGTACAGCTCCTCCTCCGGCACCGGGATGCCCCGCTCCTTGCGCAGGACGAGCGCGAGCTCGGTGAGCAGCAGCGAGTCGAGACCGGCCTCCTCGCGGGTCGACTCGGGCGTGATCTCCGCCGGGTCGAGGCCGAGCGAGACGAGCAGGTTCTTCAGTTCGTCGAAGGTCATGACGTTCCTCAAGGGGTCGGGTGTTTCAGAGGGGGTGCGGGGCGCGCGCGTGGTTGAGGCCGAGCAGGACACAGATGTCCGTCAGGAGCGGTACGTGGTACGCGAGGGGCCGCGGGCCCGCCTGGTCGGGGCGGGAGACGAAGCCACCGTCCGCCCGCTGCCGCTCCAGGAGGTGGCGCACCGCGCGCTCCGCCGCCCCCCGGGCGCTCGGCCCGCACGGCACGGACGGCCCGTCCCGCCCCCGGCAGACGGCGATCAGCGCGTACGCGGTGGAGATCGGGTCGCTCGGGTCGGCCGGTACGTGCCCCCAGCCGCCGTCGGCGTTCTGCGTCCCGACGAGCCGGTCGACGGCCCGCGCCCGCGCCCGCGCGACCCCGGCCTCCAGGGCGTGACCGGGCGGGGCGACGGCGCGGAAGGAGTCGTACGCGAGGACGGAACGGAACAGGGCGTTGCTCTCGTTCAGGCTCCAGCTCCGCTCGAACGCCCCGGCGTCCTCCTGCCGCGCCACGACGAACCGGACCGCGGCCTCCACCGCCGGCCGGTGGCCGGGCTCGGGAGCGAGGGCGTTCACGGCGGCCGCCGTTATCGCCACCTCGGAGGCGGTGCCGTGCTCGAAGGTCGGGAAGCCGCCGTCGCCGCCCTGCCGGTCGAGGAGGTACCGCTCGCCCGCCGCCACCGCGGGGCCGCTGAGCTCCGGTGCCGAGGCCCGCAGGAACTCCACGCAGTACGCGGTGTCGTCGACGTCGCTCTGCCCGACGCCCCGGTCGAACCCCCAGCCCCCGTCCGGGTTCTGCCGCTCGGCCAGCGCGGCGGCCAGGGCCCGCAGCGTGTGCGCCGGGACGCCCGCCCCGGCGAGCGCGAGCCCGCCGGTCGCCGTCGCGAAGACGTCCATCCCGGTGATGAAGGGCAGCCCGCCGTCCGCGCGCAGCCAGGTCCGCAGCTCCCGCGCCCGCGCGCGGACGGCCGCCGCGTACCCGGGCCGGTGCCGGAGCGCCAACAGGGCCAGGATCCGGGCGAGATGGTTGCCGTACGGGGGCGGGCCGGGGAGCGAGCAGGGTGCGAGGGCCCGCCAGTCGTCCTCGGTGACGAGGTGCGGGACGCCGGTGCCGAAGGCGTACAGGGTCTTCAGGGCGGCCATCTCCGTGACCAGCCACCGCTGTTGGCCGCGTGCCTCGAAGTCCGGCTCGCCCGAGGCGAGTTCGGGGAAGGGGTGCGCGCCGAGCTCGGCCAGGACCGTCCGGAACATCAGCCGCTTGCGCCCGGCGGTGAAGTGGTCGAAGCCGCCGAGCAGGCGGTTCAGCGCGGCCCGCCCGTCCACGTACTCGCCGAGCGCCGCCCGCGCCGCGGCCTCCTGCACGGGGTCGGGGTCGCCCTCGTCGAGTGTGATCTTCAGATAGCGGGTCAGCCGCTCCTGGGCGTCCGGGTCCACGCCCGTCACCGTCAGCAGCCGCAGGGCCAGGGCGGACTCCAGGATCCGGCCGTCGCACGGGGCGCGGAGCAGGCCGTCGGGACCGGCCGCCGCGACCAGCCGGGTGGCCAGCCGGGCCCGGGCCCGGTCGAGGCCGGGACGGCCGGGGTCCGTGGGCGGAACCGAGCCGGGCAGCGCGCCCGGGACGGCCAGGGAGACGCCGCGTAAGGGCAGCGCACAGGACGTCGACATGGTGGGGTCCTTCGTCGGGGTCGTACGGGAGAGGTGCCGGTCAGAGGGGGAAGAGGCGGCGGACGGCCTCCGCGCCTGCCGGGACCAGCGGGGTGTATCCGCCGGTCAGGATCGACAGCGGCGTGACGAAGCCGCACCAGGCGATCTCCGCCGGGTCGGGCCGTGGTGCCCGGTCCGCCACCCAGCGGTGGACGGTCAGGAAGCAGTCGCCGTGGGGATCGTCGACGCGGATCCGGTACGCCTCGGCGAGACCGGGCGCGGCCGCCCAGCCGAGCTCCTCCCGGAGCTCCCGCAGCGCCGCCGCGCGGTACTCCTCGCCGGCCCGCACCGCGCCGCCCACGAGCACGTCGTAGTGGTCCGGATAGGCGGGCGCCGTGGCGGTCCGCCGGTACAGCAGGACGCGGCCGGCGTGGTCGGTGCAGACGGTCGCCGCGTACCGGCGCAGCAGACCGGACGGGGTTCCGGTCGCCCGCCCGCCCTGCGCGACCACCCGGTCGCCGGGATCGACATAGTCGACCCGCTCGTGGGGCTGCGCGTTCACGTCCGCTCGCGGACGCGCGCGTACAGCGGACCGGCCGGGCGCAGGTTGATGCCGAACACCGGCTCGCCCACCGGCTCGGTCGTCTCGACGGTGAACCGGGCGAGGAGCCCGCCGAGCAGCACCTCCATCTCCCGCATCGCGAAGCGCGTGCCCAGGCAGGCGCGCGGGCCGATGCCGAAGGGGAGGTACGCGCCCGGCGGCAGCGGTGTCCGGACGGGGAAGCGCTCCGGCACGAAGGCCTCGGGATCGGGCCACACCTCCGGGTCGCGATGGGTGAGGTAGGGGCAGACGAGGAGGTCCGTGCCGGCGGGGATCCGCAGGCCGTCGAGCGTCTCGTCGGCCACGGCCTGGCGCGGGAGCAGCCAGCCCGTGGGGTAGAGCCGCAGGGTCTCGGAGAGCACCGCCTCGACGGCCCGCGCGTCGCCCGCCGCCCGCTCCATGACCTCGGGGTGCCGGTCCAGCAGGACGAAGGCCCAGGTCAGGGTGCGGGCGCTGCTCTCGTAGCCGGCGACGAGCAGCGTGACGAGCTCGTCGCGGATCAGCCGGTCCGTGTACGCGGGATCGGTCTCGGCCGCGCCGAGGAGCCGGTCGAGGACGCTCGGTCCACTGCCGGAAGCGCCACCGCCGGAAGCGCCATCCCGGGGAGTGCCATCCCCGGGAGCGCCACCGCCGGGAGCACCATCCCCGGGAGCGTCGCCGTCGGGTGCGCCGTCGGCCGTGCGGCGGCCTCGGGCCTCCGCGATGGCCCGGTGCATCCGCTCGTCGAGCGCGGCGAGCGCGGTCTCCACCTCGGGCGGGAGCGCCGCGCCGCCGCCCACGTCGGCGGGGAGCGCCGCGACGATGTCCTGTACGGCCGCCAGGTCGACGTACGTCTCCTGGTCCAGGGGACGGTCGGTCAGCGAGCGCCAGATGGTGTCGACGGTGAAGAACTGGACGTCCTCGGCGATGTCCGTCGGCTCGCCCCGGCGGGCCCGCTCCGCCCAGCGGCCGACGACGCGGTCGGCCGCCGCGGCGATGTGGTGCTCCCAGCGCTGGATGCCCCGGCCGGTGAACATCGCCTGGAGGAGGCGTCGTTGGGACCGCCAGGCCTCGCCCGTGGCGGTCAGCATCCCGTCGCCGATGAGGGGTCTCGCCCGGTGAGACCGCTTCACGTACCGGTCGCCGCCCACGCCGAGGACCTGGTGGACGTGCCGGGGGTCCGTGACGAGGACCGCCGCCCGGCCGCCACGGCGGAAGCCGGTGAGCCGGCCCGGCGTGTGGGCCTGGCGCAGGAGGTCGACGAGCGGCGCGCCGGAGGCCGACCAGGCCGCCACGGCGGCGTCGTCGAGGAAATCGGGGAGCTTCGGGACATCGGGGACGTCGGGGTGCATGCCATCCGTCACGCATTGCGATTGCATGATGACGTATCGTAGCGGTCCGTGCGATCTTCAGATCCTGTGCTCTCCACCGTCCGGCCCTCCGCCGGATCGTCTCTCCGGTCATCTCCCCGGCCTCCCGGGGCCGTTCCGCTCTCGGTGCTCGACCGGCTCTCCCTCGACGTGGCGGCGCTCCACGCCACGGACTCCGCGCTCCACCTCGGCGGGCTCGTCACCCTGGAGGGCGAACCACCCTCCAGGGGTCGGCTGTTGGAGCACCTGAGGGCGCGCATCGCCCGCATCCCCGAGCTCGCCCACCGGTTGGCCGGGCGCACCGGGCGGCCGCACTGGGAGCCCGACCCCCGCTTCGACCCCGAGCGTCACCTGTACGAGCTACCCGGCTCCACCGACCCGGCGGCGGTCCTCGCCGAGCTCCTGCGGCAACCCCTCCCGCGCGACCGGCCCTTGTGGGGGCTCTGGCTCGTCCACCGGGTCGGCGGCGGATACGGGCTCTGCTACCGCGCCCACCACGCCTTCCAGGACGGCGCCGCCGCCGTCGCGACGCTGGAGCGCCTCCTCGGCCCCGAGGAGGCTCCGCGCCCGCGTGCCCTCTCCTTCCGGCCGCCCCGGCCCGTGCCCTGGGCCGCCGTCCTGCCCGAACTCCGGCCCCCGCGCCGCGTCACCTGGTGGCCGGCCCTCGACGCCCCGCCCTCCCAGGCCTACGCCACGACCGTCGCCGACGTCGACACGGCCCGGCTCCACGCACTCGGCCGCCTCACCGGGGCCACCGTCCCGCAGCTCTGCCTGGCGCTGACGACCGAGGCGCTGCGCGCCTGGCACCCGGACGCCTGGAAGCCGGGCCGCCCCGGACACGGCCACGATCTGCGCACGAACCTCGCGATCGGCGTCCGCGACCCCGACGACCCCCTGCCGCTCCTCGGCAACCGCGTCGCCGTCGCCGGGATCGACCTGCCCTGCGGCGACCCCGACCCCCGCCGACGGCTCGACCGCGTCGGGCGGGCGCTCGACTACACCCGGCTCGCCCGGCTGGCCGATGCCCACCGCGTGATCCTGCGCCGACTCCCTTACCGGGTCGGCAGGTTGGCGCTCACCCGCAGCATCGACGCCCGGTACACCCCGGTCGGCGTCGCCGACCTGCGGATCCGGCGGCCCCTCGGCTTCGACGGCGTCCCCGCCTCCGGGGTGTACGCCCTGCCCGTCATGGTCCCGGGGCAGCCGCTCTTCGTCGCCTGGGTCACGCACCGCCGCCGCCTCCACGTCACGTTCACGACCGACACCGCCCTCGCCGCCGCCGACCGGCTGCCCGAGGCCTGGCATGCGGCCCTCGCGGAGCTCGAACAGCGTGCGGAGGAAGGCGAGTTCGCGCGGGGCGCGGCTGCGGCGGGGGCGCGCTGAACGGGCCCGGCCGAGCGGCTGATGCCGACCGGCCGGGCCCGTCATGTGCTGCTGCGGGGGAACTCATGTGCGGGGGACGCCCCGCAGGAGGGCGAGGACCGCGACCGCCGTCACCAGGGCGAAGGCCGCGCTAGCGCCGAGGTCGAGTGCAGGGCCGTGGTGAACGCCTCCCGGGCCTGGGCGATCAGGCGCTCGTCGGTCAGGGAGAGCGCCGCGCCGAGGCTCTCGTGGGCGGCCGGCGAAGCCGCCTTCGCCACGGCCTTCGCCCACGGCGGGAGCCTCCCGCACGCCACCGCCGTGAGCGAGGCGGCCCACGGAGGCTGAGGACACCACGGAAGCGGGGGAACGACACGCGAGCGGGGGAGCGACGGGCAAGCGGGGAGCGTCACGCGCGCCGAGGCAGCCCCCCGCCCGCACGTTCACCAAACTGTAAGGAGTAACAACCGCCTACGTCCCTATACTCGCCCCATGCCCGACATCACCATCCGGCGCGCCACCGCCGACGACTCCAAGCGGCTCACCCGGCTCGTCCGGACCTCCGCCGCCTATCGGGGCGACTACGCCGCCATGGTCGAGGGGTACCAGGTCGGCGGGGCGTACATCGAGCACCACCCCGTCTTCGTCGCCGTCGACGAGAACGACCGCGTGCTCGGCTTCTACGCCCTCCTCCTCGGCGAGGCCGAGCTCGACCTCGCCTTCGTCGCCGACTCCGCCCAGGGCCTCGGCATCGGCCGGCTGCTCATGGAGCACATGACCGCGCAGGCCAGGGCCGCCGGACTCGCCGCCGTGCGGGTCGTCGCGCACCCGCCCGCCGAAGAGTTCTACCTGCGCACCGGCGCCGTCAGGACCGGCGTCCTCCCGCCCGCCGGACGGATCCACTGGGCCCGCCCCGAGCTGCGGTACGACGTCGCGTGACCACCACCGAGAAGCCACAGGACGAAACCACCCGCCGCCGGGTCTTCGCCGACCTCACCCCGCTGCGGACCTCCGCCGACTACCGTCGCCTCTGGTTCGGGAGCACCGTCTCCTGGGTCGGCCAGGGCATGACCGCCCTCGCCGTCTCCCTCCAGGTGTACGAGATCACCCGCTCGCCCTTCTCCGTCGGGCTCGTCGGGCTGTTCTCCCTCGTCCCGCTCGTCGTCTTCGGGCTGTACGGCGGCGCCGTCGCCGACACCGTCGACCGCCGCAAGCTCGGCCTCGCCAGCGCCCTCGGCTCCGCCGTCCTGTCGATCGCCCTCGCGGGCGCCGCGTTCGCCGGCTTCCACCGCGTCTGGTTCCTGTACGGGATCGTCGCGCTCCAGTCCGTGTGCGCCGCGCTCAACTCGCCCGCCCGCACCTCGATGATTCCCCGGCTCCTGCCGCCCGAGCAGCTGCGCGCCGCCAACGCGCTCAACTCGATGGTCATGACCTTCGGCACGCTCGTCGGGCCGAGCCTCGGCGGCCTGATCGTCGGCGTCGCCGGCTACCAGACGGCGTACCTCGTCGACGCCCTCGCCTTCTCCGCGAGCCTCTACGCGATGTGGCGGCTGCCGTCGATGCTCCCGGACCGGAAGGGGAGCAAGCGGGCGTCCGTCCTCGACGGGCTGCGCTTCCTCGCCACCCGCCCCAACCTGCGCATGACGTTCTTCTCCGACTTCTGCGCGATGATCCTCGCCCACCCCCGCGCGCTGTTCCCGGCCGTCGCCGTCCTCTGGTACGGCGGGGACGCGAAGACCGCCGGACTCCTCGTCGCGGCGCCCGCGTTCGGGGCGCTCCTCGGCGGCGTCCTGTCCGGCTGGCAGGGCCGCATCCGCCACCACGGGCAGGCGATCCTCATCGCCGTCGCCTGCTGGGGCACGGCCATCGCCGTCTTCGGGCTGACCCGGAACCTCTGGCTGGGGCTGCTCCTGCTCGCCCTCGCCGGCTACTCCGACACCGTCTCGATGATCTTCCGGAACACGATGATGCAGGTCGCCGCGCCCGACGAGATGCGCGGTCGGCTCCAGGGCGTCTTCATCGTGGTCGTCGCCGGCGGGCCCCGGCTCGGCGACTTCCTCGCGGGCTCCGTGGCCGACCTGACCTCCCCGGCCGTCGCCATCACGGGCGGCGGGATCGCCTGTGTCCTCGCCGTCGGCCTCCTGGCCCTCTACGGGCGCCGTTTCCGCCGGTACGACGCACTCGACCCCACTCCGTGAGGCTCCGGGCGGGTTTCACCCCGAAGCCACCGTCCTGACCTGGCGGTTGGCCGCCACGGCACATAACCGCCAGCAGTGAACGGGGTCAACTCCCGCCCCACAGGCCAAGACTCCTCGCGGCACCCGGAAAACACCCCCGACCCCGGGTCCGCGAGGAGTTTCGTCGATGACGTCGAGGATCACCCCCTTCGCCAGAGGGAGGGCCGGGCTGCTCGCCGCCGGTGTCTCCCTCGTGATGCTCTCGGCCGGGCAGACCGCCGCCGCCGGGAACACCGCCTCCGCAGTGCCGGACACCTTCAAGGCGTCCGCGACGAGCAGCACCGTCACCCTCGTCACCGGAGACCGCGTCACCCTCACCGACCTCGGCGGCGGCAAGCAGACCGTCACCGTCGACCGGGCCAAGGGCGCCACCGGCGCGATACGCAGCCAGATCGCGAACGGCCGGGTCACCGTCATCCCCGACGAGGCCCGCCCCTACCTGGCCTCCGGCGCGCTCGACCCGCGCCTCTTCGACGTCACCGGCCTCGTCGAACAGGGCGTCACCGGCGAACTGCCGCTGATCGTCACGTACGGAGCCAAGGGCGCCCGGGCAGCCGCCTCCACCCCGCGCGGCGCCGAGACCGTCCGCCCGCTGCCCAGCATCGGCGGCGCCGCCGTCACGGCCACCGACCCGGCCGCCTTCTGGCAGGGCTTCACCGCCCAGCAGGCCGCGACGACCCCGAACGCCCGCGCCGCCGCCCCCGCCAAGGTCTGGCTCGACGGCAGGGTCGAGGCCGCCATGGCCGAGTCCAACGCCCAGATCGGCACCCCGAAGGCCTGGGAGGCCGGGCTCACCGGCAAGGGCGTCAAGGTCGCCGTCCTCGACACCGGCGCCGACCTCGCCCACCCCGACCTCGGCGGCCGGGTCGCCGAGACGAGGTCCTTCATCGAGGGCCAGGAGGTCGCCGACCGCAACGGCCACGGCACGCACGTCGCCTCCACCGTCGGCGGCAGCGGCGCGGGCTCCGACGGCAAGGAGAAGGGCGTCGCCCCCGGCGCCACCCTCGCCGTCGGCAAGGTCCTCAGCGACGAGGGCTCCGGCAGCGAGTCGCAGATCATCGCCGGCATGGAGTGGGCCGCCAAGGACATCGACGCGAAGGTCGTGTCGATGAGCCTCGGCTCCCGCGAACCCAGCGACGGCACCGACCCGATGGCCCAGGCCGTCAACACCCTCACCGCCGAGACCGGCGCCCTCTTCGTCATCGCCGCCGGAAACTCCGGCTACCCCGGCTCCATCGGCTCGCCCGGCGCCGCCGACTCCGCGCTCACCGTCGGCGCCGTCGACTCCGCCGACGAGGCCGCCTACTTCACGAGCCAGGGCCCCCGCTACGGCGACCAGGCCCTCAAGCCCGACCTGTCGGCGCCCGGCGTGGACATCCTCGCCGCCCGCTCCCAGCTCGTCGCCGGCAGCGGCCTCTACACCTCCATGAGCGGTACGTCGATGGCGACCCCGCACATCGCGGGCGTCGCCGCGCTGCTCGCCGAGAAGCACCCCGACTGGACCGGCGCGCAGCTCAAGAACGCCCTGATGTCCTCGTCGAAGACGCTCGACGCCTCCGCCTACGCCCTCGGCGCCGGCCGCGTCGACGTGGCCGCGGCGATCTCCGCGAACGTCACCGCCACCGGCTCCGCCGACCTCGGCTTCGTCTCCTGGCCGTACGAGGAGAGCGAGCCGGTCACCAGGACCGTCACGTACACCAACGCCTCCGACGCCCCCGTCGAGCTGAACCTCGCCGTCGAGGGCATGCCGGCCGGGGTCGCCGCCCTCGCCGACACCACCCTCACCGTCCCCGCCCACGGCTCCGCGAGCACCACCGTCACGGGCGACGGCACCAAGGCCCCCGTCGGCCAGTCCTCCGGCCGGATCACCGCCACCGCGGGCGGCGCGCCCGTCGCGCACACCGCGCTCGGCCTCGTGAAGGAGGAGGAGCGCTACACCCTCACCGTCCACGTCAAGGACCGCGACGGCGCCCCCACCGCCGCGCACCTGGGCGTCCAGCAGCTCACGAAGGACGTGGACCCCTTCCCGGCCGCGGTCGGCGAGTCCGGCACCCTCGAACTGCGCCTCAAGCCCGGCACGTACACCGTCGACACCTTCCTCGACGTGCGCGGCTCCCATGGCAAGGACTCCCTCGGCCTCGGCTTCCTCACCGCGCCGGAGATCACCCTCGACCGCGACCGCGAGATCACCCTCGACGGGCGGCAGCTGCGCGAGATCCGCGCCGAGGTCGAGAAGCGCACCGAGACCCGGCAGCTCCTCATGGAGTTCGACCGCGAGGCGAACGGCGCCTCCTACGGCGGCGCCGTCCAGGTCCCGCCGATGTACGACTCGATCTTCGCGGCGCCCACCGCCAAGCCCGCCACCGGCACCTTCGAGTACCGGACCGTCTGGCGCCTCGGCAAGCCGCTCCTTGAGGCGAGCGTCGACGGCACCCGTCTCTCCGGCGCCACCCCGCAGGCCGGCGGCACGCTCCTGGAGGGCGGCCACCGCCTCGGCCTCGTCGACGCGGGCACCGGCACCCCCGCCGAGTACACCGGCAAGAACGTCACCGGCAAGGCCGTCCTCGTCCGGCTGACCGCCGGCGCCGACCCGACGGAGCTCGCACAGACCGCCCAGGACGCGGGCGCCAAGGCCCTGTTCGTCACCGACGACCAGCCCGGCCGCCTGATGAAGTGGTTCGGCACCGCCGACTACGAGGACCGGCCGCTCGCCGTCGCCACCGTCAACACCGCCGACGCCCAGCGGCTCGCCGCCGGCGCGGCCCGCGGCAAGCGCGTCGAGCTGACCGGCACCCGCTTCACCCCGTTCACGTACGACCTCTCCGAGGGGCACCCCGGGGCCATCGGCAAGGACCTGGTCTTCCGTCCCGACGAGGACGAACTGGCCACCATCAGCTCCACCTTCTACGCGCCGACCAAGCGCAAGGAACTGGGCGGCGAGTTCCGCTACTCGATCACCGACACCTTCCCGGTCGGCTTCGGCTTCAAGGAGTGGATCTCCTTCCCGACCGAGCGCACCGAGTACGTCTCCACCGGCACCGGCCAGCGCTGGCACGAGTCCGTCGACCTCGGCGATTCCCTGGAGGAGCGCGGCGGCACCCCGTCGTACAAGGGCGGCAGCCGCGTCGACCTCGACTGGTTCGGCCCCGTCTGGCACCCGTGGCTCGGCACCGGCCTCGGCTGGGGCCAGCAGCGGTCCGGCAACGACCTGCGCTTCAACACCCCCGGCTGGGGCGACTCGGGCACCGACCACACCGGCTTCGGCAACGTGTGGGGCGACGACTCGATGACCCAGTTCACCGAGGTGTACGTCGACGGCGTCCGCGTCGACCGGAAGATGAGCTCCGGCGCCTACGCCTGGGACGCCCCGGCGCAGGAGGCGACCTACAAGGTCGTCACCGACACCGCGCTCGACCCGGCCCGCTGGCGGCTCGCGACCAAGGGCCGCTCCGAGTGGACGTTCCGCTCGGCCGAGACCCCGGCCGACAAGGCCACCTACCTGCCGATGCTCAACCTCGGCTTCGACGTGGACACCGACCTCGACGGCGACGTCCGGGCCGGCTCCAAGCTGCCCGTACGGACCTTCGCGGAGTACGTGAAGGGCGCGGCCGGCACCGGCACGATCACCGGCGGCACCCTGGACGTCTCCTACGACGAGGGCAAGACCTGGACGAAGGTCGCCCTCAAGCCCTCGTGGCGCGGCGCCTCCTGGAGCGGTGAGCTGCGGATCCCGTCCGGGGCGGCCTCCGTCTCGCTGCGGGCGGGCGCGAGCGACGACCAGGGCGGCACGGTCACGCAGGAGCTGATCCGCGCGCTCGGCGTGAAGTAATCCGCGCGCTCGGCGTGAAGTGACGCGCGTGGGTGTCCGGCCGTGATCCGCCGGACACCCGCGAGCGCCACCCCTCGACGCGTGAGGCCGGGCCCCGGTGAGCCGGGGGCCCGGCCTCACGCCTGTTCAACGAGCCGCGGGGAGCGCCTTCTTGAGGATCTTGCCCATGTCGTTGCGGGGGAGCGCGTCGAGATAGCGCACGACCCGGGGCCGCTTGTGCGGGGCGAGCAGCCCCGCCACGTGGTCGACGAGCTCCGCCTCCGCCGGCGGCGCCGAGGCGTCCTCCGCCACCACCCAGGCCACGATCCGCTCGCCGAGGTCCGGGTCCGGCTCTCCGGTGACGGCGGCCTCCCTGATGCCGGGGTGGTCGAGGAGCGCGTTCTCGATCTCGCCCGCCCCGATCTTGTAGCCGCCGCTCTTGATGAGGTCGGTCGCCTTGCGGCCCACCAGACGCACCGCGCCGTCCGCCTCGCGGACCGCCATGTCGCCGGTGCGGAACCAGTCGCCGTCGAAGGCCGCCGCCGTCGCGTCCGGCCGGTTCAGATAGCCGGAGAAGAGGTTCGGGCCGCGGACCTGCACCTCGCCGACGGTCTCCCCGTCGAGCGGGCTCAGGACGGAGCCGTCCTCGTCCACCAGGCGCAGGCCGACGTCCGCGAGCGGCGTCCCGACCGTCCCCGGCCGGGGCTCGCCGCCCGGCCGCACGCTGGTGTTCATGAGCGTCTCGGTCATGCCGTACCGCTCGACGACCGTCCGGCCCGTCGCCGCCGTGATCCGCTCGTGGTCGTGGACCGGCAACGCGGCCGAACCCGAGACGAGGAGCCGCGCCCCCGCCAGCGCCTTCACGAGGCCGGCGTCCCCGCCGAGCGCGTCCGCGATCCGGTGGTACATCGTCGGTACGCCGAACAGCATCGTGCCGCCCGCGCCCAGCTCCCGCTCCACGCCCTCCACCGAGAACGCGCCCAGGTGCCGGACCTCGCCGCCCCGCCGCAGGGGGCCCAGGATCCCGAGGATCAGCCCGTGGACGTGGAACAGCGGCAGCGCGTGCACGAGGACGTCGTCCGCCGTCCACGCCCAGGCCTCGGCCAGCGCGTCGAGGGAGGCGGCGACCGCCCGCCGGGAGAGCACGACGCCCTTCGGGGGACCGGTGGTGCCGGAGGTGTAGACGATGAGCGCGGGGGACTCGGCGTCGTCCGGTTCGGCCAGGGACGGCCCGGTGGTCGGGGTGAGCTCCACGTCGATCCGGGGGAGTCCCGCGAGTCCGGCGGGCAGGACGTCCTCCGGACCCGCGAGCACCGCCCCGGGCGTGCTGTCGCCCAGGATGTGCGCCAGCTCGCGCTCGCCCGTACGCGGATTGAGGGGTACGGCGGGCACGCCCGCGAGCAGCGCGGCCACGACGGCGACCGCCGTGTGCGCGCTCGGCGTGGCCCAGACGGCGACCCGGTCCGCGCCCCCGATCCGTACCGCCAGGGAACCTGCGGCGCGGGCCAGTTCGACGTACGTCAGCGTGTCCGCGCCGCAGCGCAGCGCGGGCCGGTCGGACGGGACCGCCAGGGCGGGGAAGAGCGCACTCACCGGTCGTACTCCTCGGGTCTGTCGAGGTCGAGGGTTGCCGGGAGAATTCTGCCCGCCCGTCAGGTCCGGCGGGCTGTGATCTTCGTCGGCTCGGGCTCCTCCGCGTCCCCGTCCGGCCGGATCCCGCGCATCCGCCCGTACGCGTACACACAGCCCGCGAGCGCCAGGTCGGAGAGGAGCATGAAGCCGATCGAGTACGAGCCCTTGGCGCTGTAGATCGCGCCCATCACCAGCGGCGGCACGAAACCGCCGAGGCCGCCCATCGCACCGACGATGCCGGTGACGCTGCCGACCTTGGCCTGCGGGGTGACCTGGGAGACCAGGGCGAAGACGGAGCCGCTCGCCGTGCCGAGACCGGCGGCCATGACCAGCAGGGCGATCGTGCCGCCCGGGTTCAGTTTCGGGTCGAAGGCCTGGACGATCGCGAAGAGGGCGACCACGCCGAGCGCGGCGGACGTCACGACCGCCGGGTGGACCCGGTCCGAGAGCCAGCCGCCGATCGGCCGGAAAACGACGGTGACCAGGGCGAAACCGGCGGCCTTGGTGCCCGCGTCCGTCGGGTCGAGTTCGTACCAGGTCTTCAGGTACGTCGGCAGGTAGACGCCGAAGGCGACGATGCCGCCGAAGCCGATCGCGTACAGCGCCGACAGCTCCCACGTCACCCGCAGCCGCCCCGCCGAGGCCAGCCGGGTCGCGAGGGAGGCCGTGGGCACGGGCCGGTCGGGCCGGTCGGTGATGAGGACGGCGGCCAGCACCGCGTACACGGCGAGCGCGATCGCCACCACGATGAAGGGGAGGTTCTCGCCGTGCTTGGCGATCCGGGGCGTGAAGTAGCCGGAGAGTGCCACACCGCCCATGCCCATGCCGAACACGCCGAGCGCGAGACCGCGTTTGGCCGGCGGGAACCAGGAGTTGACCAGCGGGATGCCGATGGCGAACGTCGTGCCGCCGAGGCCGAGGAGGAAGCCGACGACCAGCATCAGGGCGTAGCTGTCCTTGGCGACGATCAGGAGGAGCACGGGGATGATCGTCAGCGCCGAGACGACCGGGAACATCAGCTTCGCGCCGTACCTGTCGGTCAGGGCGCCCGCCGGGATGCGGCCGACCGAGCCGACCAGGACGGGCACCGCCACGAGCAGCGACTGCTGGAAGGAGCTGAGGTCGAGCCGGTCGCCGTACCAGCCGGCGATCGGAGCGATCAGGTCCCACGCCCAGAAGGTGAGCGTGAAGCCGATGGTGGCCATCGCCAGATTGCGGTAGGCCGCCGCGGTCGGGGGCTTCGTCTCGGTGTCCACGCCACCAGTCAAGATCCGGACGGGGGGCGCGGCGCGCCGGACTGCTCCGTACGGGGGGAGGGGGCCGGGATCCGCTCCTACGGCCAGGCGACGGTGGTCGGCGGGGTCCCGTCGTCCTCGACCCGGAGCCGTACGCCCTCGGCCCCGGCCGACACCTCGACCGTGATCGCGGTGATTCCGGACCGCCGGTGGGCCGCCGCGAGCGCGCCGCGCAGCGCGGCGAGGAGCTTCCCGGCCTGCTCGTCCTCCACGAGCGTGTCGACCGCGCCCGAGAAGTGCACGGACGGCTGGAAGCCGAGCAGGGCGGCCGCCCCGCCGGTCTCGCGCAGCACCCGGCCGCGGAAGGAGGCCGGCGCGTCCGCCGGGGGCTGCTGGAGCGCGAAGATCGTCGTCCGGACCTCCTGGATCGTGGAGTCCAGCTCGTCCACGGCCCGGCTGAGGAGCGCGCTCTCGTCGAGGTCGGAGTCGGAGGCGGTGGCGGTGGTGGTGGTGCCGGATTCGGCGGTAGTGGCGGTGCCGGATTCGGTGGAGGCGGCGGTGCCGGATTCGGTGGCGGAGCCCGCGCCCGGGGCCGCGGCGAGCGCCCGCCGCCGCGTCGACTCCAGCATCATCTCCGTGGCGAACAGCCGCTGGACGACCAGATCGTGCAGGTCCCGCGCGATCCGGTCCCGGTCCTCGTACACCGCGAGCCGCTCCCGGTCGTGCCGGGCGTCCGCGAGGACCAGCGCGAGCGCCGCCTGCGAGGCGAACTGCGAGGCCAGCAGGCGGTCCACCGCCGAGTACGGCGGGCCGCCGCGCCGCCGGGGGAGGGCGAGCGTGCCGATGAGCTTCCCGCCGCTCTGGAGCGGCAGCATCATCGACGGGCCGAAACGGGACCGGACATGGGTGGTCATCCGGGGGTCCGTCGCCGAGTCCTCCAGGAAGACGGGCTCCCCGCCGAGGAGCTGGACGAGGACGGGGGAGCCGGGCGCGATCGTCGTGCCGACCAGATCGCCGGGGTCGTCGTTGGTCGAGGCGGCGACGATCTCCATCCCGCCCTCCGGGGTGGGCTGGAGGACCACGCCGGCCGAGGCGTCGGCGAGGATCCGAGCCTGCTCGGCGACGGTCATCAGGGCGTTCTCGGCGGTCGCCCCGGTGAGCAGGGCGGTGGTCACGGCCGCCGCGCCCTCGATCCAGCGCTCGCGCTGCCGGGCCGTCTCGTACAGCCGGGCGTTGCCGATGGCGATCCCGGCCTGGGAGGCGAGGACCCGCAGGAGCGCGAGGTCCTCCTCGGTGAAGCGGCCCGTCCGCTTCTCGGTGAGGTACAGATTGCCGAAGACCTGCGTGTGGACCCGGATCGGCACGCCCAGGAAGGAGCGCATCTCCGGGTGGCCCTCCGGCACTCCGGACGCGCGCGGATCGGCCGTCAGGTCGTCGATCCGCAGCGGCCGCGGGTCCTGGACCATGACGCCGAACAGGCCGGTGTGACCATCGGGGATCCGGCCGATCCGCTGCCGCTCCGCCTCGCTCATGCCGGAGGTGAAGAGCTCGGTGAGCCGCCGGCGCTCGGGGTCGACGACCCCGAGCGCCCCGTAGCGCGCCCCCGTCAGCTCGGTCGCCGAGTCCACGAGGTGCTGGAGGGTGGCGCGGAGTTCGAGATCCGTGCCGACGCTGAGGACCGCTTCGAGCAGCAAGGGCAGGCGGGCGCCGTCCTCATCCATGATCGTCATGATCTCATTGTCGTACGAATCGGGTGATTCTCCGGATCAGTCGACGTCGGCGAGCGGGTCACGCACCGCCAGCGGGTCGAGGACCATCGGCTGGACCTTGCCCTCCAGCATCGCGCCGAGACCCAGGACCGCGCACACGTCGGGCCGTTCGGCGATGTGCACCGGCATGCCGGTCGCCTCGCGCAGCATCTGGTCGAGCCCCGGCAGCAGGGCGCTGCCGCCGACCATCATGATCCCGCGGTCCGCGAGGTCGGCCACCAGGTCCGGCGGGCAGTCGCGCAGCACCTTCCCGATGCCGTCGAGGACCGCCGTCAGCGGGGTGTGGATCGCCTGCCGCACGGCGGCGGTGTCGACGGTCACCGAGCGGGCCAGACCCGTGGCGACGTCCCGGCCGTGGATCTCCGTGGAGGCCGGGCCGTGCGGCGTCAGGCCGTTGCCGCTGAGGGCGAGCTGGAGCGGGCGCACCGACTGGCTCGGCAGCATCAGCTCGTGGTGGTGGCGCAGGTGCTGGATGACGGCGTGGTCGATGGCGTCGCCGCCGATCGGCATCCGCTCGGCCGTGACGATCGAGCCCAGCGAGAGGACCGCGACCTGCGTGGTCGCCGCCCCGCACACCAGGATCATGGTCGCGGTCGGCTGCTCGACCGGGAGCCCGCAGCCCACGGCCGCGGCGATCAGGGTGTCGACGAGCTCGACCCGGCGCGCGCCGAGCCCGACGAGGGTCTCCACGGCGGCGCGCTGCGCGAGCGGGTCGCTGTCGTGGGGCGTGCAGGCCGCCGCGCGCAGCCGCGGCTTGCGGCGCAGCTGACGGCGCAGCTTCTCGCCGAGGAGGTGACGGAGCATCCGCTGCGCCATCTCGATGTCGACGACCGTGCCGCCCGAGACGGGGCGGACGACCCGGATGTAGTCGGGGGTGCGGCCCGTCATCTTCTCCGCCAGCGCGCCGACGGCGATCAGCGCTCCTGTACGGGTGTTGACGGCGGCGACGCTGGGCTCGTCGACGACGAGTCCGGCGCCCTTGACGTAGACCCGGGTGCGAGCGGCCCCCAGGTCGACGGCGACATGGCAACGGCGCAGTTGCTCAAGGCTGACGGTCACGGCGGATCCTCCGGAATGCGGTGCTGGCACGGGCGAGGTGTTTCGCGTTGCGCGGTCCCAGGTCCTGTCCGGCCGATCCCGGCCCTTCCGACCCTCATCGACCGGACACGTCCTAGTTCGCATCGTGCGACCGCCCCGGGCCCGGCGCGCGCTGGGCTGCGCCGCTTGGGCCACCCGGTCGGCGGTGGGGGCGGCGGCGAGGATGGTGGCGGGGATGGCGTCGTGGATGGTGGCGGCAAGCCGGAGACGATCCTGACCGAAGCGGGAGAATCGCGACGCACCGCCGACGACCTGCGGTTTCCTCACAGGATCCTCACTTCCGCGCCTACCTGCCGCCGCACCGCGCCGCATAGCCTGCGGGCCCCATGGACTACTGCCACGCGTGCCGGCGGCATCTCAACGGGGCCCTCGCCTGTGCCGGGTGCGGGACCCCCGTCGAGGAACTGCGGTACGAGACCCCCCACGTACCCGTTCCGCCGCCCGCCGAGCCCGAGTACGTCTACGAGCTGGACGTCGTCGAGCCGCCGCGGCCCGCGACGAGCGGCCGCCGCGCCGCCCGCACCGCCGCGCGGGGCCGGTCCGCGTCCCGGGGGAGCAGGCGGGCGAGGGCGCGCCGGGGGCGTACGGTGCTGATGAGTACGGTCGGCCTGGTGCTGGCGGCCGGGACGCTGGGCGTGGTGCAGCTGGCTCTGGACGAGCCGGAGGCGAGCGGCGCGGCCTCGGCCGTGCAGGAGCAGGAGGTCGTCGAGACCTCGCTGCCGCCCACCCCGACCGAGACCGCCGAGAGCGCCGCACCGCCGGACGGCTCCGGCCCGTCCGAGGTCACGGACGCCCCGCGCACGAACGCACCCACCCGCGAGCAGCAGGTGGACACGGGCTCGGACACAGGCTCGGGTGCGGGATCCGGCTCCGGTACGGGCTCAGGGGCAGGTTCCGGCTCGGGCTCGGGCTCCGGCTCGGGGTCCGGTAGCGGCTCCGGCTCCGGCTCGGGTACGGGTACGGGTTCCGGCTCCGGAGGCGGCGCCCCGGCGGAATCGCCGACCCCCACCCACGCGGAGTCCCCGACCGCCACGCCGGACGTCACTCAGCCCGGCACGCCGACCGCCTCGGGCACGGCGACGCCGACGGCCACGGGCACCGGGCCCGCCCCGAGCGGCACCCCGTCCGGGACGGCGACGGCGACGGCTGCTCCGAGCCCCACGCCGACCCCGACGCCGACCTGCACCCGTTTCCTGTGGTGGTGCGTCTGACGCGACGCGTCAGGGCCCGTCCGGTCCTAGACCGCGTCCACGCCGAGCATCCGCTTCAGCAGGTCCCGCAGGAGGGTTCTCTCGACCTCGGTCAGCTCGCCGAGGGGCTCGCGGGCGAAGTCCAGCGATTCGCGCAGCCGCCGGGCGGTGTCCTGGCCCTCGTCCGTGGGGACGGCCAGCTTGACCCGGCGGTCGTCCGGGTCGGGCCGCCGCTCGACCAGGCCGCGGGCCTCCAGGCGGTCGACGATCCCCGTGATGTTGGACGGCTCGCACTTCAGCTTCTGGGCGATCCTGCGCATCGGCAGCGGGTCGAGCGAGAGCAGCCCGAGGACCCGGGCCTGCGCGCCGGTCAGCGAGTGCTGAGCGGCCGCCTGCTCGTACTCCTCGTAGTAGCGCGCCACGACCGTGCCGATCAGCTCGACGACTTCGAGGGTCAGGGGGTCCGTGCGTGAGGTGGCCATGGGCATCATCCTACCCAGTTACTTGACAACGTGAAATATCAAGGCGCATGGTTGTTTCAGTCAGTGAAACTTTTTTGACCTGAAACTTATCTCCGGAGGCCGAGCTCATGTCCGTTCTTCCCGCGTCCAGCCGTGAGTGGCACCTCGTCGCCCGTCCGCACGGCTGGCCGACCGCCGCGGACTTCGCCCTGCGCGAGACCCCGGTCGCCGAGCCCGCCGAGGGTCGCATCCTCGTGCGCAACCTGCACTTCTCCGTCGACCCGTACATGCGCGGCCGGATGAACGACGTGAAGTCGTACATCCCGCCGTTCCAGCTCGACCGGCCCATGGACGGCGGCGCGGTCGGCGAGGTCGTCGCGTCCAACGCGGAGGGCTTCGCCGTCGGCGACCACGTCCTGCACGGCCTCGGCTGGCGCGAGTACGCGGACGTCCCGGCGCAGCACGCGACCAAGGTCGACCCGGCGCTCGCCCCCCTCTCCGCCTACCTCGGCGTGCTCGGCATGACCGGCCTCACGGCCTACGCGGGCCTCTTCGAGGTCGCCTCCTTCAAGGAGGGCGACGCCGTCTTCGTCTCCGGCGCGGCCGGTGCCGTCGGCAGCCAGGTCGGCCAGATGGCGCGCCTCAAGGGTGCCTCCCGGGTCATCGGCTCCGCCGGTTCCGACGAGAAGGTGAAGTTCCTCGTCGAGGAGCTCGGCTTCGACGCGGCCTTCAACTACAAGAACGGCCCGGTCAAGGACCAGCTCCGCGAGGCCGCCCCGGACGGCATCGACGTCTACTTCGACAACGTCGGCGGGGACCACCTCGAAGCCGCGATCTCCTCGCTCAACGTGCACGGCCGCGCCACCATCTGCGGCATGATCGCCCAGTACAACGACATGGAGCCGGTCCCCGGTCCGCGCAACATGGCGATGATCATCGGCAAGCGGCTGCGCCTCCAGGGCGTCCTCGTCGGCGACCACTACGGTCTGCAGAACCAGTTCGTCCAGGAGGTCGGCGGCTGGCTCGGCTCCGGCGAGCTGAAGCACCGCGAGACCTTCGTCGAGGGCATCGAGAACGGCGTGGACGCCTTCCTCGGACTGCTCCGCGGGGACAACACCGGAAAGATGATCGTCTCGGTGACCCGCTAGTCTTCCCTCAGCCGCCGCGATCGTGGGCGCGAGTCGCGGCGAACTGACGAAGGAAGTACCTCGCATGTCGATCCAGCACTCCGACGTTCTCTACACCGCCGTCGCCACCGCCGAGAACGGGCGCGACGGCCGTGTCGCCACCGACGACGGCCAGCTCGACCTCGTCGTCAACCCGCCGAAGGCGATGGGCGGCTCCGGCGCCGGCACCAACCCCGAGCAGCTCTTCGCGGCCGGCTACAGCGCCTGCTTCCAGGGCGCGCTCGGCGTCGTCGCCCGCAACGAGAACGCCGACATCTCCGGCTCGACGGTCACCGCCGAGGTGGGCATCGGCAAGAACGACGACGGCTTCGGCATCATCGTCAAGATCTCGGCGACCATTCCGAACGTGGACGTCGAGACCGCCAAGAGCCTGATCGAGAAGGCCCACCAGGTCTGCCCGTACTCCAAGGCGACCCGCGGCAACATCACGGTCGAGCTCGCCGTCTGAGCTCCGGACCGGCACACTGAGTGAGGGCCGCACCCCGACCGACCGGGGTGCGGCCCTCACCGCGTGCGTCAGTAGGCTGCACGCATGCGTGATCTCGGGGTGGGTTTCAGATACCTGGCACAGGGCCAGAAGTGGGTCGGGCGGCACGGACGGTGGTTCGGATTCGGGCTGTTGCCCGGGCTCGTGACCCTCGTGCTCTACGCGGGGGCGCTCGTCGGCCTCGGCTACGGAGCCGACGACCTGGTGGCCTGGCTGACACCGTTCGCCGACGACTGGACCTCGCCCTGGCTCGGCTTCTTCCGGGGCACGCTCACCGGCCTCGTCTTCGTCTTCGGGCTCTTCCTCGCGGTCATCACCTTCACCGCCGTCACGCTCCTCGTCGGCCAGCCCTTCTACGAGTCCCTCTCCGAAGAGGTCGACCGCAGCGAGGGCGGCGACGTGCCCGAGTCCGGGCTCCCGCTCTGGCGCGAGCTGTGGATCTCGGCCCGGGACAGCCTGCGGGTCGTGCTGCGCGTCGCGTTCTACGGCATCCTGCTCTTCGCCTGCGGTTTCATCCCGGTGATCGGCCAGACCGTCGTCCCCGTCCTCGGCTTCTGCGTCTCCGGCTTCTTCCTCGCCGAGGAGCTCACGGCCGTCGCGCTCCAGCGCCGGGGCGTCGAACTCAAGGAGCGCCTCGCGCTGCTGCGCGGGCGGCGCATGGCCACGCTCGGCTTCGGCGTGCCGCTGACCCTCGCCTTCCTCGTGCCGTTCGTCGCCGTCTTCCTGATGCCGGGAGCCGTCGCCGGAGCCACGCTCATGGCCCGCGACCTGCGCGGCGAGACGGGCGGCGGCGACCGGGACGACGACGAGCGGAACGGCGCCTCCGCGGAAAATGATCAGGCGCGCGGCAACCTTCCCTTCTCCGGTGGCGACCAGGGGGTGCACCACCTCCCCCACTGAGAGAAGAGCACCATGACGTCACACCAGCGGAAGACGGGCCGCCGCCGCGCGATCGTCGGCGGCCTCAGCGCCCTCGGCATCACCGGCGCGGCGATCGTCACCAGCACCCTCCTCGCGCCGGCGGGCGCCGCGACCACCGTGGCGGCCTGGCCGCAGGCCAAGGGCAGCAAGCCGGTCGCCACGACCATCGAGGTCTCGGGCACGTACGACGGCAAGCTCGCGCGCTTCTCCGGCACCGGTGAGCTCGGCTCCGACGGGCAGAGCGAGAGCCAGAAGCCCCTCTTCGTCCTCAAGGACGGCGCGACCCTCAAGAACGTGGTCATCGGCACCCCCGCCGCCGACGGGGTCCACTGCCTCGGCAGCTGCACCCTGCAGAACGTCTGGTGGGAGAACGTCGGCGAGGACGCCGCCACCTTCAAGGGCACCTCGAAGACGGCGGTGTACGCGGTCCATGGCGGCGGGGCGAAGGGCGCCTCCGACAAGGTCTTCCAGTTCAACGGCGCGGGCAAGCTGGTCGTCAACAAGTTCCAGGTCGCCGACTTCGGCAAGCTGGTCCGCTCCTGCGGCAACTGCAAGAAGCAGTACCCGCGCACGATCCTGATCAACGACGTCGACGTCACCACGCCCGGCAAGTCGATCGTCGGCGTCAACGCCAACTACGGCGACACCGCGACCCTGCGGAACATCCGGATCCACGGCGACGCCAAGAAGAAGATCAAGCCGTGCACCCGCTTCACCGGCAACGACACCGGCAAGGAGCCCAAGGAGATCGGCACGGGACCGGACGGCACCACCTGCCGTTACGAGGCCGGAGACCTCTCCTACGACTGACCCGGCCGCACCCGGTCCTCGCCGTCGCCTCAGACGTCGAGGACCGGGTGCAGTTCCGGCCGCGCGTCCCACCAGGCCCGGTAGAAGGCGTTGTTGTCCACGTTCGCCAGGTAGGCCCGGACCGCCGCCCGGTACAGCAGCTCCGCGTGCGGCGCCGGGACCGCCGCCCGGTTCCAGGCGAGCCGGATCCGCCCCATGACCGGGTCGCCCTCCAGCGGGCGCAGCACCGTGCCCGCCGCCGGCGGGGCCGTCGGCTGGCTCATCGAGATCGCCCGGCCCGCCGCGATCAGGTCGTAGTGCATCTTCCGGTCGGCCACCCGGTGCCGCAGCGACGGCGTGAACCCGGCCTTCGCACAGGCCGCGACGAGCGCCTCCGGGCCGCCGTCGTCGTCCTCCACCAGCGTCATCCAGTCCTCGCCCGCCAGCTCGGCCAGCGCGATCCGGTCCCTCGCGGCCAGCGGATGCGCGGCCGAAAGCCGCACGCAGAACGGCTCCTTGGGCACCAGCGTCCGGGCCGTCGTCCCCTCCGGCAGCGGCACCTCGTGGTCGTTGACCTCCCCGTACAGCACCGCGTCGTACCGGCCCGCGCCGAGCTGCCGGGTCAGCGTCGTCGCCGAGTGCTCCACCGTCACCGCGATGTCCTGCCCCGCCATGAGCTCCTCCACCTGCCCGAGCAGCCCGTCGACGAGGACGAGCAGGATGCAGCCGAGACGCAGCGGGGTGTGCGGGGCGACGGCCCGCGCACCGGCGGCCAGCGCGTCCATCTCGCCGAGGACGAGCCGCGCCTTGGAGAGGACGAACTCGCCCAGCGGAGTGGGCTCCACACCGTGCCGGCCGCGGAGGAACAGCTCCCCGCCCGCGACCCGTTCGATCCGGCGCAGCTGCGCCGAGAGCGCCGGCTGCGAGACCCCGAGCCGCCCGGCCGCGCGTCCCAGACTGCCCGCTTCCGCTATCCGGCAGACGGCCTCAAGATGCCTCAACTCCAGCTGCATTTCAGCAGCGTACGCAGCACGGCACGGCCGCACCATAACCCGCGTCTTATGCCGGATGAGATGTCCCGAACTGGCCATGTCCACGCCCATACTCGGCGCGACGATCCGTCTCCCCCACCCTGATCCACACCCCGATCGGAGCGTACGTTGCACCCCACCAGACTCACGGCGGCCGTGGCCGCCCTGGCGCTTTCGGCGAGCCTCGCGACCGCCCTCGCCGGACCGGCCACCGCCGCGCCGGCCGCCGCGGCGCCGCAGGCGCAGCCGGTACCGCCCGGGCAGGGCAAGTCCCTCGCGCTGGCCGCCGCCGACCGGGCCGCCGACAGCGGTCTCGACGAGCTGCGGCACGGCGCCGACGAGGAACTCGTCCGGACGTCCGTCACCCCCTGGGCGAACGGCCTGTACTACGCGGCGTACGAGCGCACCTACCGCGGCCTCCCCGTCGTCGGCGGCGACGCGGTCGTCGTCTCCGACAGCTCCGGCAAGGTCCGCGAGGTGACCGGCGCCAAGGCCCCCGCCATCAAGGTCGCCACCAAGGCCAAGGTGACGGCCGACGCGGCCCTCGCCACCGCCCGGAAGCAGCTCGCCTCGGTCGAGTCCGCGAGCGCCCCCGAGCTGACCGTGCTCCTCAAGGGCGGCAAGGCCGTCCTGACCTGGCACACCCTGGTCATCGGCCGGACCGCGCAGGACGCCCCGAGCTCCCTCGACACCTACGTCGACGCCCGCACCGGCGCCGTCGCCCGGGCCACCGACAAGATCCTGCACGCCGACGGCCGCGGCTACCACAACGGCAACGTCACCATCGACACCGCCGCGAGCTCCATGACCGACACCAGCCGCGGCGGCTTCAAGTGCGGCGGCCAGAACGGCAGCGCGTACACGGGCTCCTCGCCCTGGGGCAACAACGGCGCCAACGACCTGGTCACCGCCTGCGTCGACATCATGTACGCGGCGCAGAAGGAACACTCCATGCTCAAGGAGTGGTTCGGCTACAACGGCCAGAACGGCCAGGGCGGCATGGTCCCGGCCCGCGCCGGACTGAGCGAGGTCAACGCCTACTACGACGGTACGAAGACCACGTACGGCCGCAACCAGAACGGCACCAACCAGCTCACCGGCATCGATGTGGTGGCGCACGAGTACGGCCACGAGATCTTCGACCGGACCCCGGGCAGCTCCGGCTCGTCCAACGAGAACGGCGGCCTGAACGAGTCGACGGGCGACATCTTCGGCGCGCTCACCGAGCACTACGCCAACAACCCGAACGACACCCCCGACTACACCGTCGGCGAGAAGCTCAACTTCACCGGCAACAACCAGCCGATCCGCAACATGTACAACCCCTCGCTCATCGGCAACGACCCCAACTGCTACCCCCAGTTGACCTCGGGCACCGAGGTGCACGCGGCGGCCGGCCCGCAGAACCACTGGTTCTACCTGCTCGCCGAGGGCTCCAACCCGGGCGGCGGCAAGCCCAACAGCCCGATATGTTCCGGCGGTCCGTCCTCCGTGACCGGCATCGGCATCCAGAAGGCCGGCAAGATCTTCATGGGCGCGCTGCTCATGAAGACCTCCTCCTGGAACCACCTCGCCGCCCGCAAGGCGACGCTGACCAGCGCCAAGAACACCTACGGCAGCGCCGAGTGCAACGCGGTGAAGGCCGCGTGGAACGCGATCGGCGTGCCCGCCCAGTCCGGTGAGACCGACTGCGGCGGCACCACGACCCCGGACTTCTCGCTGGCCCTCAACCCGTCCTCGGGCTCGGTCCAGCCGGGTGCCTCCGTCACCTCGACGGTGAACACCAGCACCACCGGCGGCAGCGCGCAGACCGTCCAGCTCTCCGCGAGCGGCGCCCCGAGCGGTGTCACCGTCTCCTTCAGCCCCGCCTCGGTGACCTCCGGCAACTCGTCCACGATGACCGTGCAGGTCGCGGCGGGCACGGCCAACGGCACCTACCCGATCACCGTCACCGGTACGGGCTCCGCCACCCACACCGTCACCTACCAGCTGGCGGTCGGCACCACGACCCCGCCGACCGGCTGCGACAACACCGAGTACAGCTACCAGGGCAGCCTGACGTCCGGTCAGGCCGCGGCCCAGCCCGACGGCTCGTACTACTACTCGGCGACCTCCGGCACCCACGTGGGCTGCCTGCGCGGCCCGGCCGGCACCGACTTCGACCTCTACCTGCAGAAGTGGAACGGGTCGGGCTGGGCGGACGTGGCGGTCGGCGGCACGGCGACCGCCGACGAGGACACCAGCTACTACGGCACCGCGGGCTACTACCGGTACGTGGTCCACGCGTACAGCGGCTCCGGCGCGTACACGCTGGGCCTGAGCGCCCCGTAACAGGGGGGCGGGGCACCGTCACGGGCCGGGGGTCCCGTGACGGTCCACCCGGAGCCGGGCGGCCTCAGGGCCTGTCCGGCTCCGGCGTGCTCTCCGGGGCCTCAGCCGACCTCGGCGAGCACGAACCCCGGCGCGTCCGTCCCCGCGTCCGCGAGCCGCTCGCCGTCCGGGCCCCAGGCCCCGGCCCGGCCGGTGCCGACCCCGTCCTCGTTGGCCCCGAGGACGTTGCCGAGGACCACGTGCAGACCGAAGTCCCGGGCCCGTACCGGATAGACCTTCTCGAACGAGTCGTTGTCGGCGGAGAGCACCGAACTCGCCAGGTACACCGCGCAGTCGTCGGCCGCGGCCCGCTCCGCCAGCTCCGGGAAGCGGTTGTCGTAGCAGGTGGCCAGGGCGAACCGGACCCCGTCGAGCGCGAACCGCCCGTCGGCCGTGCCCGGCGCGAAGACCTCCTCCTCGATCCCGTACAGATGCCGCTTGTCGTAGCGGGCGAGGAGTCCGCCGTCGGGCCCGATCACCAGCGTGGTGACGGCGGTCCGGCCGTCCGCCGTCCGCACCGGCCCGTTGACCACGGCCGCCGCCGAGACCGCACGGCAGGCCTCCCGCACGGGTGCGAGCCGGAGGTCGTCCTCGGTGAGGACCAAGGCGGGCGTGTCCCGGATCAGCGACGGCTCGTAGCCGCTGAGGCAGAGCTCCGCGAAGACGACCACCCGGGCCCCCTCGGCTCCGGCGGCCCGGACGAGCTCCGCGATCGTACGGACGTTGGCGTCGATGTCCCCGGCGACCGGGGCGAACTGCGTGGCTGCGACGATCATGACCCCCATCATCCCGCACCCCCCGGGCCGTCCCGCAGCGCCTCCGCCGTCTCCCGCAGCTGCTCCAGGAACGCGGCCGCCGCCACGGTCGGTGCCGACGGCGTCGCCGCGCAGATCCGGCGGTACGGGACGTCGTCCGGGTGGATCGTGACGAGCGTGACGTCCCGCCGTACGGCCTCCGCCGCGAGCGCCGGTACGAGGGTGATGCCCAGACCGGCGGCGACCGCCCCGAGCTTGGCGATCCAGTCGTGGGCCATCAGCCCGGTGCGCGGCCGGAACCCGGCGGCCACGGCCGGCCGGAAGAGGGTGTCCTCCAGGCGTTCCGCACCGACGATCCACTCCTCGTCGGCGAGCTCGGCCAGCCGCACCGCCTGGCGGCCCGCGTACGGATGCCCATGCTCCAGGGCCACCAGCATCGGCTCGTCGAGGAGGTGATGGAGCGTCACACCCTCCGGCGGGGGAGCGGCGAGCGCCGGGCTGACCACCGCCAGGTCCTGCTCACCGGCGGCGAGCTGCGCCAGGTGCTTCACCGACGGGCCCTCGGTGCGGGTCACGGTCACGCCCGGATGCCGGACGCGGAACGCGGCCTGCGCGCGGGGGACGAGCGCGGCGTTGGCGCTGGAGAACGAACCGAGCCGGAGCAGACCGCCCTCCAGGGTGCGCAGCGCGTCCAGTTCGGCGCGGGCCGCGAGCAGCCGGTCCCGCACGGCCTCGGCGTGCGGCAGCAGCACCCGGCCCGCCTCGGTCGGCCGCACCCCGCGCGGCAGCCGCTCGAAGAGCGCCGCGCCCGTCTCGTCCTCCAGGGACTGGACCTGGCGCGAGACCGCGGACTGGGTGTAGCCGAGGACGCGGGCGGCTGCGGTGAAGGAACCCTCGCGGGCGACGGCGAGGAAGACCTCGTACAGGACATGACCATTCACCCGGCCATTCTGCATGCTCCTTCCGCATGGGAACCATGCGAGACATTCGCTTGTCGCATGACGGGCCCCCGCCTAGCGTCGCCTCCATGGACAACACGACGCAGAAGATCGCCTTCCTCGGTCTCGGCTCCATGGGCCGGCCGATGGCCCGCCGCCTCCTCGACGCCGGCCACCCGCTGACCGTCTGGAACCGCACGGCCGCCAAGGCCGACGCCCTCGTCGCCGACGGGGCCGTCCGCGCCGCGACCCCCGCCGAGGCCGTCCGCGACGCCGACGTCGTCCTCACGATGCTCGCCGACCCGGCCGCCGCGCTCGCCGTCGCCGACGAGCTGATCCCGGCGCTGCGCCCCGGCACCCACTGGATCGACACCTCGACCGTCGGCCCGGACACCGTCCGCGAGCTGGCCGCCCGGCTCCCCGAGGGGGTCACCCTCATCGACGCGCCCGTCATGGGCAGTGTGGACCGGGCGGCGACCGGGGAGCTGACCATCCTCGCGGGCGGCGACACCGCGCCCGTCGCCGCCGTCCTCGACCTGCTCGGCGCGACCACGCCGTGCGGCGGCCCCGGCACGGGCGCCGCCCTCAAACTCGTCCTCATCAACGCCGCGATCGGCGGAGTCGCCCTCATCGGCGAGGCCCTCGCACTCGCCGGCTCCCTCGGCCTGCCCCGGGAGCTCGCGCTGCGCACCCTCGCCGCGGGCCCGCTGGCCGGAGCCGTCGGCCGGGCCACCGCCACCGGCGTGCACTTCCCGGTCGCGCTCGCCGCGAAGGACGTCGCCCTGGCCACGGCGACGGCGAAGCTTCCCGTCCTGGAGGCCGTCCACACGGCCCTGACGGCGGACCCGGACCTGCGCGACCGGGACCTGGCCGCCGTAATCCGCTAGCGGGCCACCGGTGTCGGGCCCCTACACTCCGCTGCATGCGGGATCGCGCGGTCCCGCCAGGGTGCGGGGCCGTGGCAGAGCACGGTCGAATGCGGATCCGGGTGGTGGAGGTTCCCACCCCCGGGGAGAGCGGCCGGTCGCCGAACCTGGTGGCCGGACCCCGCGGGTTCGAATCCCGTCGGCCCCGCACCCGAACCCCCGCCTCAGGGCCGGGAGTCGTCCCCGCGCAGCAGCCGCAGGAAGTCCCGGAAGGCGTCCGGCATGTCCACCGCCGACGGGTCGAGGAGCCACTGGTACTGGAGCCCGTCGAGCACCGCCGTCAGGAGCGGCGCCGCCCGCTCGGGCGTGAGGCCGCTCGGCAGCCGCTCGCCGAACTCCAGGCGGAGCACGTCCGCCATGCTCGACCGCACCTGCCCGTACCGCTCGGTGAAGAACTCCCGCGCGGGGTGCTCGTCCGTGACGCTCTCGCCGAGCAGCGCGGAGAAGGTCTGCACGATCCCCGGGCGCATCGCGTTGTACTCGACGAGGGATTCCAGCAGGTCGAGCCGCCAGTTCTCGCGGTCGCGGCCGCCGCTCGTGTCCCAGCGGTCGCGCTCCTGGAGGACCGCGACGAGCAGGGCCTCCTTCGTCGGGAAGTAGTGCAGCAGCCCCTGCTGGGTCAGTCCGACGCGTTCGGCGACGGAGCCGAGGGTCGCGCCCCGGTAGCCGCGCTCGGCGATCACCTCGAGGGCGGCGCGCAGGATCTCCGCGCGGCGCTCCTCGCTCCTGGCTCGCACCATCGTCCCGGCCTCCTTCTCCGACGTCGTCCCGACAGGACCGTACCCCCTCATGAAAATAACAGAACAGTAACGTCACCTACCGATCTACAGGTAAGTGGGTGCACGATGGGGCCATCGGGGTACGTCAACGAGGAGGTACGGCCATGGCGGAGACGCCCACGGGCACCAGCGCGGACGCGATCAGGGAAGCGGCCGTCGAGGCGGCGCTCGGCAAGCTCGACCTGGACACCAAGACCCGGCTCCTCGCCGGCCAGGACATGTGGTCCCTGCCCGCACTGCCGGAGATCGGACTGAGCTCCCTGGTCATGTCCGACGGCCCCATCGGCGTCCGCGGCGTCCGCTGGACCGCCGACGACCCGTCCGTCGCCCTGCCGTCCCCGACCGCGCTCGCCGCCGCCTGGGACCCCGCGCTCGCCCGCCGCGCCGGCCGGCTCCTCGCGCAGGAAGCCCGCCGCAAGGGCGTCCACGTCCTCCTCGCGCCCACCGTCAACCTGCACCGCTCGCCGCTCGGCGGCCGCCACTTCGAGGCCTACAGCGAGGACCCGTACCTCACCGGCGCGATCGGCACCGGCTACGTCCAGGGCGTCCAGGACGGCGGCGTCGGCACCACCGTCAAGCACTTCGTCGCCAACGACGCCGAGACCGAGCGCTTCACCGTCGACAACAGGATCGCCGCCCGCCCCCTCCGCGAGCTCTACCTCGCGCCCTTCGAAGCCATCGTCAAGAACGCCCACCCCTGGGGCATCATGACCGCCTACAACCAGGTCAACGGCGTGACGATGACCGAGCACCGCTACCTCGTCAACGAGGTCCTGCGCGGCGAGTGGGGCTTCGACGGCTACAACGTCTCCGACTGGATGGCCGCCCGCTCCACCACCGGCGACATCGAGGGCGGCCTCGACGTCGCCATGCCCGGCCCCGCCACCGTCTACGGCGAGGCCCTCGCCGCCGCCGTCCGCGCCGGCGAGGCCGAGGAGTCCGCCGTCGACGCGGCCGTACGCAACGTCCTGCGGCTCGCGGCCCGCGTCGGCGCCCTCGAAGGCGCCCCGGCCGTCGTCACCGAGCACCCGGCCGCCGTCGACGGCGACGCCCTCGCCCGCGAGATCGCCCGCCGCGGCTTCGTCCTCGTCCGCAACGAGAACGCCGCCCTGCCCCTCAGGACTGGCACGGTCGCTCTCTCCGGCGCCGCCGCCCGCGCCGCCCGCGTCCTCGGCGGCGGCTCCGCCCAGGTCTTCCCCGACCACGTCGTCTCCCCGCTCGACGGCCTCACCGCCGCACTCCCGGACGGCGCGCTCACCTTCACCGTCGGCGCCGACCCGAGCGACGAACTCACCCCCGCCGGCGAGGGCTTCACCCTCCGCGCCCGCTGCCGCGACGCCGAGGGCCGGGTCCTCGGCGAGGGCTCCCTGCCCAACGGCCAGGTCCAGTGGATCGGCGACGACCTGCCCGCCGGCGTCACCCACGACGAGCTCGCCTCCATCGAGGTCCTCGGCACCTTCACCCCGCTCGAGTCCGGCGAGCACTCCTTCGGCACCCGCGGCCTCGGCGCCTTCACCCTCGCCGTCGCCGGCGAGACCGTCTTCGACGGCGTCCAGGCGATGGGCCCCGAGACCGACCCCTTCGAGGCCTTCTTCGGCTCCCCGGTCGAGCGCGCCAAGGTCGCCCTCACCGCGGGCGAGACCGTCGAGGTCTCCCTGCACCACACCCTGAACAAGGAGTTCGCGAGCCCGCTGCCGGCCGTCATGTTCTCCTTCGTCCACCTCGGTCCGCGCCGTGACCCCGACGAACTGATCGCCGAAGCCGTCGAGGCGGCCCGCGCCGCCGACACCGCCGTCGTGGTCGTCGCCACCACCGAGCGCGTCGAGTCCGAGGGCTTCGACCGCAAGGACCTCGTCCTCCCCGGCCGCCAGGACGAGCTCGTACGGGCCGTCGCCGCCGCCAACCCGAACACCGTCGTCGTGGTCAACTCCGGCTCCCCGGTCGAGATGCCGTGGCGCGAGGACGTCGCCGCGATCCTCCTCGGCTGGTTCCCCGGCCAGGAGGGCGGCGCGGCCCTCGCCGACGTCCTCACCGGCGCCGAGGAGCCCGGCGGACGCCTCCCCACCACTTGGCCGGCCGCCCTCGCCGACGTCCCTGTCACCGAGGTCACCCCCACCGAGGGCGTACTCGACTACACCGAGGGCGTCTTCATCGGCTACCGCGCCTGGGACAAGGCCGGCGCCGTCCCCGCGTACCCCTTCGGCCACGGCCTCGGCTACACCACCTGGTCGTACGACTCCCTGGCCGCGGGCCCCGACACGGTCACCGTCCGGCTCACCAACACCGGCGACCGCACCGGCCGCGAGGTCGTCCAGGTCTACCTGGCGCCCGTCTCCGACGACCACGACCGCCCGGCGCGCTGGCTCGCCGGCTTCGCGAGCGTCGAGGCAGCGCCCGGCGAGACCGTCGAGACCGAGATCGCACTGCCCCGCCGCGCCTTCGAGATCTGGGACGAGGAGAAGAACGGCTGGGCCTTCGTCCCCGGCGCCTACGAGGTCCTGGCGGCCCACTCCCTCACGGACGCCCGCCTGACCACCACCCTGGAGATCTGACCGGCCGATCCCCTCAAGACCGGGCCCCGGGACGGAACCTGACAACCGTCCCGGGGCTCCTCACTCCTTCGTGATCCGCCGGTACGCGAGCTCCGCGAGCCGCGCCTGCCCGTCCCTGCTCGGATGGAACCAGTCCCACGGGCTCAACTGCCCGCCGTCGAAACGGAAACCGAAGACCGCCCCGCCGTCGTACCGGCAACGCTCGTCCTCGGCGCAGACCTCCCTCAGGACCTCGTTGTACGCCACCACCCGCTCCCGCACCCGCGTCCGCCGCCGCTCCGCCGCCGGACCCAGGTCCTCCGCGTCCGCCAGCATCGAGCCGCAGATCCCCAGCTTCCACACCCGCAGCCCCGCCGGGCTGACCCGCCCCGTCGACCACAGGTGCTTGAGGTCCGGCACGCTCGACACGTACACCTGCGCCTTCGGCGCACCCGCCCGCAGCCGGGCGAGCGCCGTCTCGAAGGAGAAGCGGAAGTCGGCGACCGGGGTCATGAGCTCCGGCGTGGGTCGGCAGGCGTCGTTGGCGCCCATCATCACCGTCACGAGCTCCGGCTTCTCGGCCGCCGCCCCCGCCATCTGCTCGGGCAGCTCCGCCATCCGCGCACCCGTCCGCGCCAGGTTCCAACTGCGCGTGGCCACCTTCTCCGGGCCGAGCAGCCGCAGCGCCAGGCTGTTGACGGCCGTGTCCGTCCCGGTCGCCCAGGACACCTCGGGGCAGTCCGCCAGGACCGCGCAGGCGTCGAAGGCGCGCGTGACGGAATCGCCGACGGCCGCGACGGAGGCGGGGGAGACGTCCCACAGCGACGTCGGCGTGGGGGAGGGCGTGGGCTTCGCGGTCCGCGTCGGAACCGGAGCCGCCGCGTCGGGCCCGGCGGTGGTGCAGCCGAAAAGGACCCCTGCGCACAACAGTGCCGCAGCGGCACGCACAGCGGTACGGAATTCGCGTCGACCGCGCATCCCCGGCCCCTCCTTCGGCGTCCTGGCGGGTGAAAGGTTCGTGTCCACCGGCTCCCGGACCGACCGTACGTCACACCGATGACGGTGCGGCACGGTAGCTTTTCCCCCGTCGAACCAGAGGCGCCTTCGCCGACGGGCTCCGGTAAATTACGTCACGTCACATGCTGTCCCCTTTTTGAGGGTTTGCGACATTTTACTCCGGATGCTGTTAACTGAGGCCGCTGGGAAGGCGACCCTCGTCCCACACTGGAGGTCCCGGTGACGACACGTGGAGTCCTGTACGTACACTCCGCACCGCGCGCGCTGTGCCCGCACGTCGAATGGGCGGTCGCGGGTGTCCTCGGTGCGCGGGTCCAGCTCGACTGGATCCGCCAGCCGGCGTCCCCCGGCACCTGGAGAGCCGAGTTCTCCTGGAAGGGCCAGACCGGCACCGCCTCCAAACTCGCCTCCGCCCTGCGCGGCTGGCAGATGCTCCGCTTCGAGGTGACCGCGGAACCCTGCCCCACCGCCGAGGGCGAGCGCTACAGCGCCACCCCCGAGCTGGGCATTTTCCACGCCGTCACCGGCATGCACGGGGACATCCTCATTCCCGAGGACCGGCTGCGGGCCGCCCTTGCGCGCTCCCTCCAGGGCGAGACCCAGCTGGAGGCCGAGGTCGCCAAACTCCTCGGCAAGCCCTGGGACGACGAGCTGGAGCCCTTCCGGTACGCGGGCGAGGGCGCCCCGGTCCGCTGGCTGCACCAAGTCGTCTGACCGGCTTCACCCGCGCGTTGTGGATTCCGCCGGGGCGCGCCGGGGCGCGCCGGGCGCCGTCGCCGACTGGCCGGAGGACGCGGGATGCAGGCCGAACCGGCGGCCTTCGCCCTGCGCTGACGGCACGCGAACACGCCGAAGGCCCACCCCCGAAGCGGGGGTGGGCCTCCGGCGTGTGGAGATCAGACCGTGCGGAAGGCGAGGACCACGTTGTGGCCGCCGAAGCCGAACGAGTTGTTGATCGCGGCGATCGTGCCCTGGGGGAGCTCGCGGGGCTCGCCGCGGACGATGTCCGCGTCGACCTCGGCGTCCAGGTCGTCGATGTTGATCGTCGGCGGGGCCACGCGGTGGAAGAGCGCCAGGACCGTCGCGACGGTCTCGATGCCGCCCGCGCCGCCCAGGAGGTGACCCGTCATCGACTTGGTCGCGGAGATCGCGACGTGGTCGAGGTCGTCGCCCAGGACCTTGCGCAGCGCCTTGATCTCGGCGACGTCACCCTGCGGCGTCGACGTGGCGTGCGCGTTCAGGTGAACGACCTCGGAGGGCTTGAGGTCCGTCGAGTCGAGCAGGTTCTGCATCGCGGCGGCGATGCCCCGGCCGGTCGGCTCGGGCTGCGCGATGTGGTGGCTGTCGGCCGACAGGCCCTGGCCGATGACCTCGCAGTAGACACGCGCGCCGCGCGCCTTCGCGTGCTCCTCGGACTCCAGGATCACGACGCCCGCACCCTCGCCGAGGACGAAGCCGTCCCGGCCGGTGTCGTACGGACGCGAGGCCTTCGTCGGCTCCTCGTTGTTCTTGGACATCGCCATCATGTTGGCGAAGGCGGCGATCGGCAGCGGGTGGATCGCGGCCTCGGTACCGCCGGCCACGACCACGTCGGCCCGGCCGGTACGGATCATCTCGACGGCGTAGCCGATCGCCTCGGCACCCGACGCGCACGCGGAGACCGGGGTGTGGACGCCCGCCCGGGCGTTCACCTCCAGACCCACGTTGGCGGAGGGGCTGTTCGGCATGAGCATGGGCACGGTGTGCGGGGAGACGCGGCGAACGCCCTTCTCCTTCAGCACGTCGTACTGGTCGAGCAGGGTGGTGACGCCGCCGATGCCGGAGGCGATGACGGAACCGAGCCGCTCGGGCACGATCTTGTCGTCCTCGCCCGCAGGGGCGGTGTAGCCCGCGTCGGCCCAGGCCTCACGGGCCGCGATCAGCGCGAACTGCGCCGAGCGGTCCAGCTTGCGGGCGAGCGGGCGGGGCAGGACGTCACCGGGGTCGACGGCGGCGGTCGCGGCGATCTGCACGGGCAGCTCCGCGAAGCGCTCGCCCTCGAGGGGCCGGACGCCGGAGCGCCCCGCGAGAAGACCTTCCCAGGTCGACGCGGAGTCGCCACCCAGCGGTGTGGTTGCGCCGATACCGGTAACGACCACGGTGCGATTGGTCGAGCTCACAGGAATTCGTTCTCCATGTGTGTGATGGTCGGAATACGGCGCCACCGCCGGGTGGCGGACCGAGTCAGCAGGGGCCGAATCAGGCCTGGTGCTTCAGGATGTAGTTGGCGGCGTCGCCGACCGTCTTGAGGTCCTTGACGTCCGCGTCGGGGATCTTGACCTCGAAGCGCTCTTCGGCGGCGACGACGACCTCGACCATGGACAGGGAGTCGACGTCCAGGTCGTCGGTGAAGGACTTGTCCAGCTGGACGTCCTCGGTCGGGATGCCGGCGATCTCGTTGACGATCTCGGCGAGACCCTCGACGACCTGCTCCTGGGTGAAGGCCATGGTGGCGCTCCTTCTGTGATTGCTTCGGTAAAAGGGCTTCCGGAAGGATCCGGGTGCCTAGGGGAGGGTAACGACCGTCGCGGCGTAGACGAGACCCGCCCCGAAGCCGATGACGAGCGCGGTGTCGCCGCTCTTCGCCTTCCCGGTCGCCAGGAGCCGCTCCATAGCGAGCGGAATCGAGGCGGCCGAGGTGTTGCCGGTGGTTTCCACGTCACGGGCGACCGTGACGTGCTCCGGCAGCTTCAGAGTCTTCACCATCGAGTCGATGATCCGCATGTTCGCCTGGTGCGGGATGAAGACGTCCAGGTCGTCCGCCGTGATGCCGGCGGCGTCCATCGCCTGCTGGGCGACCTTCGCCATCTCGAAGACGGCCCAGCGGAAGACCGCCTGGCCCTCCTGCGTGATGGCGGGGAACTTGATTTCGCCGGCCTCGTTGAGGGGCAGCTTCGAGACGTCGCCGACGTGGAACTCGTTCCACGGCACGGTCTGCTTGATCGTCTCGGACTTGTCGCCCTCGGAGCCCCAGACGGTCGGGCCGATGTGCGGCTCGTCCGAGGGGCCGACGATCACGGCACCGGCGCCGTCGCCGAACAGGAAGGCCGTCGCGCGGTCTTCCAGATCCGTCAGGTCGCTGAGCCGCTCGACGCCGATCACGAGGACGTACTCCGCAGAACCCTCGACGATCATGCCCTTGGCGAGGGTCAGGCCGTAGCCGAAGCCCGCGCAGCCGGCGGAGATGTCGAACGCGGCCGGGTTCCCCGCGCCGACCTTGTCGGCGATCTCGGTGGCGACGGCCGGGGTCTGCTTGAAGTGCGACACCGTGGAGACGATCACGGCGCCGATCTGCTCGGGAGTGATCCCGGCGTCCGCGATGGCCTTGCCGGAGGCCTCCACCGACATGGCGGTGACGGTCTCCTCCGGGGACGCCCAGTGGCGGGTGGAGATGCCGGAGCGTGAGCGGATCCACTCGTCGGACGAGTCGATCTTCTCGAGGATCACCTCGTTCGGCACGACCCGGGTCGGGCGGTAGCCGCCGACACCCAGGATCCGCGCGTACGGGGCGCCCTTGCTGGGCTTGATCTTCGACATGCTTCTCGACACTCCTTCTCAGACGGCCGCGTGCTCGGCGATGAGCGTACGGGCCGCGTCGAGGTCGTCGGGGGTCTTGAGGGCGACGGTGGCCACACCCGGCAGCGCGCGCTTGGCGATGCCGGTGAGGGTCCCGCCGGGGCACACCTCGATCAGGGCCGTCGCGCCGAGCTCCTGGAAGGTCTCCATGCACAGGTCCCAGCGGACCGGGTTCGCGACCTGGCCGACCAGGCGCGCGAGGACCTCGGCGCCGGTGGCGACGGTCCGCCCGTCCTTGTTGGAGACGTACGTCACGGCCGGGTCCGCCGGGGACAGCGCGGCGGCCGCCTCCTCCAGCTTCGCGACGGCGGGCGCCATGTGGTGCGTGTGGAACGCGCCGGCGACCTTCAGCGCCACGACGCGGCGGACGCCCTCCGGCTTGTCCGCCTCCAGGGCGGCCAGCTGCTCCAGCGTGCCGGCGGCCACGATCTGGCCCGCGCCGTTCACGTTGGCCGCGGTCAGACCGAGCTTCTCCAGGTGCGGGACGGTCACCTCGGGGTCGCCGCCGAGCAGCGCCGACATGCCCGTCGCGGTGACCGCGGCGGCCTCGGCCATCGCGAGACCACGGGTACGGACGAGACGCAGCGCGGCGGTGTCGTCGAGGACGCCCGCGAACGCGGCGGCGGTGAACTCGCCGACGCTGTGGCCGGCGACCGCGCCGGGCGCCACGTCACCGAGGGCCGCGGCCGAGAGCAGGCCGGCGGCGACCAGCAGCGGCTGCGCCACGGCGGTGTCACGGATCTCGTCCGCGTCGGCCTTCGTGCCGTAGTGGACGAGGTCCAGCCCGATGGCCTCGGACCAGGCCGCGATGCGGTCGGCGGCACCGGGGAGTTCGAGCCAGGGAGTCAGGAAGCCGGGCGTCTGAGCGCCTTGGCCGGGAGCGACGAGTACGAGCACCCTCACACTCTCTCTTGCGGACGGCTCCCAGCGCCCGTGAGGACAAGGACGAAGAACCGTCGGGGGAATTGTTGGTCTTCGACAAAAGTCTAGGACTGGGGATCTCCGTCGGCCAAGCGTCCGAGAATGAGCGCGATCCGCAGCGTGAACGCCGAGCGGACATCGGAGGGTGACCAACCGGTGACGTCGGTCACACGTCGAAGCCGGTAGCGCACGGTGTTGGGGTGCACGAACAACATGCGCGCCGCGCCTTCGAGACTGCTCGCCTGCTCCAGGTAGACGCTCAGCGTCTCCAGGAGCGCCGAGCCCGCCTCCTCCAGCGGTCTGTAGATCTCCTCCACCAGCTGCTCGCGCGCCGAAGGGTCGGAGGCGATGGCGCGCTCCGGGAGGAGATCGTCCGCCAGGACCGGGCGGGGCGCGTCCTGCCAGGCGGTGCAGGCCTTGAGGCCGGCCGCCGCGGCCTGCGCGGAGCGGGTCGCGGCCAGCAGGTCGGGGACGACGGGACCGGCCACGACCGCCCCCGGCGCGTACGGCCCGATCAGCGACTTCGCCACGGCGAGGGGGTTGTCGTTGCCGCCGGCGATGACGACGAGCCGGTCGCCGAGGACGCCGGTGAGGACCTGGAGCTTGGCGTGGCGGGCGGCCCGCCGGATCGCCTCCACGGTCAGCTCGCTGTCCCCGTCGGGGGCGGTGCCGAGGATCACGCAGACGTGGTCCGGCGAATTCCAGCCGAGGGCGGCGGCCCGGGAGACGGCGCCCTCGTCGGCCTCGCCGGAGAGCACCGCGTTCACCACGAGCGACTCCAGGCGCGCGTCCCACGCGCCGCGGGCCTCGGCGGCCTGCGCGTACACCTGGGCCGTGGCGAAGGCGATCTCCCGGGCGTAGACGAGCAGCGCCTCGCGGAGCACGGACTCGTCACCGGGGGCGGCGACCTCCTCGATCGCCGACTCCATGACCTCGATGGTCGTGCGGACCATCTCCACGGTCTGGCGCAGGGTGATCGCGCGGGTCAGCTCGCGGGGCGCGGTGCCGAAGACGTCCGTCGAGATCGCCTGCGGCGTCTCGGGGTGCCGGAACCACTCGGTGAACGCGGCGATGCCGGCCTGGGCGACCAGACCGATCCACGAACGGTTCTCGGGCGGCATCGCCCGGTACCACGGCAGCGTCTCGTCCATGCGGGCGATGGCGCCGGCGGCGAGCCTCCCGGAGGACTGTTCGAGGCGCTTCAGGGTCGCGGAGTGCGGATGAGCGGCGTTCGTGGGTTCTGGCACGGGGACAAGACTGCCTTATCAGGCCACCCGTATGCGGGGGCGGGGCGGATTCGCCCGGGGCGCCCGCACTACCGTACGTACCGTGACACGCATCCAGCGGGCGGACGAGCGGTATCCCGGGGGCGAACCGGCGGCCGGGATCGAGACCCGCCACGCCCTGTCCTTCGGGCCGTACTACGACCCCGACAACCTCCGCTTCGGCGCGCTCCTCGCCTGCAACGAGGAGCGGCTCGCGCCGGGCGCGGGCTTCGACGAGCACCCGCACAGCCACACCGAGATCGTCACCTGGGTCGTCGAGGGCGAGCTCACCCACCACGACACGGCCGGTCACACCACCGTCGTCCGCCCGGGCGACCTCCAGCGGCTCAGCTCCGCCGGCGGCGTCCGGCACGTCGAACGCAACGACGCCGGCACGCCCCTGGTCTTCGTGCAGATGTGGCTCGCGCCGAACGCGCCCGGCGGGGACCCCTCGTACGAGGTGGTCCGCGGTCTCGACGGGCCGTACGACCTGCCGGCGGCGGGCGCGCGGCTGCACGTCCTGCGGCCGGCGGCCGGGGAACACACCGCCGTACCGGCCGCCGACCTCGCGTACGTCCATGTCGTACGCGGCACGGTCAAGCTCGACGACGACGAGCTCGGCCCCGGCGACGCGGCCCGGATCACCGGTGGCGAAGGCCGCACGCTCGTCGCCACGACCGATGCGGAGGTCCTGATCTGGGGGATGCGGGACCCGCGCAAGGACCTGGGCTGATCCTTCAGGCGAGGGCGCTCTTCGCCTTCCACTGCGCCCAGCTCAGGTTCCACGCCCCGTAGCCGTTGCCCTCCGCGACCGTGCCCTTGGTGTCGCGGCCGGTGATCTCGAAGGGGTCGCCGACGTTCACCTGGGCGTAGAACGACGCGGCGTTCTCGTCGCTCATGCCGATGCAGCCGGAGCTCTTGTTGGCCTTGCCGAAGTACGCCGCGTTCCACGGGGCCGCGTGCGCGTACATGCCCGACCAGGTCAGCCGCATCGAGTGGTCGACCATCTTGTCGTAGGCGTCGCCGAGGCCCACCGTCTCCGAGTTCATGTTGATGGTGCCCTCCTTCGCCATCAGGACCGCCGTGCCCCGCCAGGACCGCTTGTCGCCGCCCGGGGTGCCGCCGGAGACCGGGATCGTGCGCACCGCGCGCCCGTCCCGCTCCAGGGTCAGCTTCTGCCGGTCCAGGTCGACCTTGACGACCTGGGAGGCGCCGACGGTGAAGCCGGTGCGGTAGTCCCGGACGAACCAGCCGCCGCCCGAGTCGGTGCCGTTCAGGTCCGCTTCGAGGGTGACCTTGGTGCCGGGCTTCCAGTACTCCCGGGGCCGCCAGTCCGCCCGGTCGCGGCCCGAGTAGTCCTTCACCCAGCCCCAGGAGCCCTCGGTGGCGTTCGACGTGGTGACCTTCAGCTGGCGCTCCACGTCCGCCTTCCGCGTCACCGGCAGGTCGAAGACGATCGACAGCGGGTGCCCGACGCCCACCGTCGTGTTCTTGCCGGGCGCCAGGGTCAGCTTGTTGACCTCCTTCGGCTCCGGCGTCTCGAAGGACGACCGGGTGGTCGCCTCCTTGCCGTCGGCGGTACGGGACGTCACCTCCACGGTGTACGAGGTGCCCGGCGCCGCCTTGCGGTCCGACGTCCAGCTCGTCCCGCCCGCCCCCGTACGGCCGACGAGGACCCCGCCCTCCGCGTCGGCGACCTTCACCACCGCGAGCGTGCCGCCCGAGGCGGTCACCGAGACCGGCCGGCCGGCCGCCGGGTCCACGACCGTCACCTTCGCCGGGGCCGCCGCCGACGCGGGCGCCTGCGACTTCGAGGAGCCGGGGCCGCTCGCCGCCTGGGCGGAGCAGGCGGTGAGCGAGACGCCCAGTGCGACGGCCGCGAGAACGGGACGGGCGGAACGGGATGTGCGTATCGGCAGCACGGAAGACCTCCGCGAGAGGAGAGAAGGGAAGGAAGAAGGGGGGATGTTCCGGACTGTAAGCCGCGAACGCCGCCCGCGGGCGGCCGGGAGCCCGTGTGACAAGGGCTGCGGCGCAACCGTCATCGTCCGGTCACAATCACCGCGCGCACCCGTCGAATTCGGCTGTGAGCCTGCTGTGCGCCCCACCACCGAGGGGCGGAACCAGGAGGCTCCCGTTGTGTCAGCGCTGCTCGTGACGGCCGCACCCACCGACCGCCGCGCCCCCGCGGGCCCGGTCAGGCTCGGCCCCGTGACACCCGAGACGTACCGTGCGTTCCTCGCCTCCCGGGGCACCGGGGCGGACGGCCCCAGCTTCCTCCAACTGCCCTCCTGGGCTCAGGTGAAGGACGGTTGGAGTCACCAACTCCTCGGCTGGGGACCGGATTCCGGCGATCTCACGGGCGTCGCGCTCGTCCTGCTCCGCCAGTTTCCCGGCACCCGCAAGTACTTCGCGTACCTCCCCGAAGGGCCCGTCGCCGACTGGTCCGACCCCGACATCGACGGCTGGCTCTCCCCGCTCCTCGGCCACCTGCGCGCCTCCGGCGTCTTCGCCGTCCGCATGGGCCCCGGGCCCGCGTACCGCCGCTGGACCGCCGCCACCGCCAAGGCCGCCACCGGCCCCGGCCGCCGTCTCGCCGACGTCCTCGCCGACGAGGTCGACCCCCTCGGCACCGTCGTCGCCGAACGCCTCAGGGCCCGCGGCTGGCGCAAGTGCGGCGGCGACTCCGAGAACGGCGCCGACGCCCAGCCCCGGCACGTCTTCCAGGTCCCGCTCGCCGGCCGCTCCACCGACGACCTCTGGTCCGGCCTCAACCAGGAGTGGCGGCGCAACGTCCGCAAGGCCGGCAAGTCCGGCGTCGAGATCACCATCGGCTCCGCCGCCGACCTGCCCGAGTTCTACCGGCTCCTGCGCATCACCGAGGAGCGCGACGGCTTCCGGCTCGGCCGCTCCCTCGCCTACTACGAGCGCCAGTACGCCGTCCTCAACGCCGAACAGCCCGGCCGCATGCGCCTCTACCTCGCCCGCCACGAGGGCGAGATACTCGCGGCCCACACCATGGTCACCGTCGGCGCCCGCGTCTGGTACCAGACCGGCGCCTCCGCCGACCACCGCCGCGAGGTCCGCCCCTCCAACGCCCTCCAGTGGCGCATGATGCTCGACGCCCACGCCCTCGGCGCCGCGGTGTACGACCTCCGCGGGGTACCCTCCACCCTCGATCCGGGCGACCGCGCCCACGGGCTCCTGCGCTGGAAGCTCGGCACGGGCGGACAGGTCGTCGAGACGCTGGGGGAGTGGGAGATTCCGATGCAGGGCACGACCAACGGGGCGCTGTTCCGCGCCTTCCAGGCATATCTGGCCCGCCGGTGACGAGCCCGGCCGCCACGCTCACCGCCGCCGAGCGCCCGAAGACGAAGGCACCCTCCGCGCTCCGCAGCGGAGCCCTCATGGCCGCGGGCTCGCTCGTCTCCCGCGCCACCGGCTTCGTCCGGGCCTCCGTCGTCGCCGCCGCGCTCGGCGCGGCCGCCGTCGCCGACGGCTACGCGGTGGGCAACTCCGTCCCCACCATCGTCTACATGCTGCTCCTCGGCGGCGCCCTCAACGCCGTCTTCGTCCCCGAGCTGGTCAAGGCCGCCAAGGAGCACGAGGACGGCGGCGTCGCCTACACCGACCGGCTCCTCACGCTCTGCGGGCTCGCCCTCACCGTCCTCACGGCGGCCGCCGTGTTCGCCGCGCCGCTGATCGTCGACACGTACACCGACTACACCGGCGCACAGCGCGAGATGACGGTCGCCTTCGCCCGGACCTGCCTGCCGCAGATCCTCTTCCTCGGCCTCTTCACCCTCCTCGGCCAGGTCCTCAACGCCCGCGGCCGGTTCGGCGCCATGATGTGGACCCCCGTCCTCAACAACGTGGTCGTCGTCGCCGTCTTCGGCCTCTTCCTCGTCGCGAGCGACGGCGGCGAGCTCACCTCCGGCGAGACCGCCCTCCTCGGCTGGGGCACCACCGCCGGCATCGCCGTCCAAGCCCTCGCCCTCGTGCCCTCGCTGCGCGCCGCCGGCTTCCGCTGGCGCCCGCGCTTCGACTTCCGCGGCAGCGGCCTCGCCGCGCCGCTGCGCGCGGCCGGCTGGCTGGTGCTGCTCGTCCTCACCAACCAGGGCGCGTACTGGGTGACCACCTGGCTCGCCACCTCCTCGGGCTCCGACACCTCGGGCGGCGGCGGCCTCGCCGCGTACAACAACGCCTATCTGCTGTGGACCGTCCCGCACGGCATCATCACCGTCTCCCTCGTCACCGCGCTGCTGCCCCGGATGAGCGGCGCCGCCGCCGACGGCGACCTCGCGGGCGTCCGCCGGGACGTCGCCTACGCGCAGCGGACCAGCGCGGCGGCCGTCGTCCCGGCGGCCTGCGCGCTCCTCGCCCTCGCCGTCCCGCTGATGACCGTGGTCTTCGGGTACGGGCAGACCGGCGACGACGACGTCCGCGCGATGTCCTGGATCCTGATCGCCTTCGCGCCCGGCCTCGTCGCCCTCTCCGGCCAGTACGTGTGCACCCGCGCCTTCTACGCCCTGCGCGACACCCGCACGCCGTTCCTCCTCAACCTGGTGATCGCCGGCCTCAACGCCGGGCTCTCCCTGGCCGCGTACCACTACCTGCCGACCCACTGGGCCGTCGCGGGCATGGCCGCCGGCTACTCGCTCGCCCTGTGGGCGGGCTGGGCCCTCACGGCGTACGTCCTCGGGCGCCGGCTGCGGGGCACCGCGGGCCGGGACGCCGCCGGGGAGAGCGGCGGCGCGGGCTCCGCGCTCGCGCGGCTCCTCGTCGCCGCCGTCCCCGCCGCCGGATACGGCCTGTGCGTCGCCGACCTGACCGGCGCGGCCGGCGCCGTCGTCGCCGGGCTCGCCGGAGGCCTCACCGTCCTCGCCGTCTTCGCCCTGCTCGCCCGCCCCCTCCGTCTCACCGAGACGCAGGCCCTCCTCGCCACCGGCACCACCCGCCTCCGCTCGCTCGCGCGCAAGGCCGCCTGACCCCACCGCCCCCCTCACGGGGAGGGCCCGAACGATCCTGGGATACTCCACAGATGCCCCGCGTGCTCCTCATAGAAGACGACCCCTCCGTCCGGGAGGGCGTCGAACTCGGGCTGCGCCGCCGCGGGCACGAGGTACGGACCGCGGCCACCGGGGAAGCCGGGCTCGCCGCCCTCGGGGAGTTCCGGCCGGACCTGCTCCTCCTCGACCTGATGCTCCCCGGCATGAACGGAGTCCAGGTCTGCCACCGGGTCCGGGAGAGCAGCCAGCTCCCGATCATCATGCTCACCGCCCGCGGCGACGACTTCGACGTCGTCATAGGCCTGGAGGCCGGCGCCGACGACTACATCGTCAAGCCCGCCCGTACCGAGGTCATCGAGGCGCGGATCCGGGCCGTGCTGCGGCGGATCGAGGAGCCCGGCGCGGGCCGTCCGAGCGTCGAGTTCCACGGCGAGCTCGCCGTCGACCGGGCCGGACTCACCGTCGCCAAGTCGGGCGAGCGGCTCGGCCTCGCCCCCTCCGAGCTGAAGCTGCTGCTCCACCTCACGGCCGCGCCCGAGCAGGTCTTCAGCAGACAGCAGCTCCTCGAACACGTCTGGGAGCACAGCTACCACGGCGACGCGCGGCTGGTCGACGCCTGCGTCCGCCGCCTGCGCAACAAGATCGAGGACACCCCCGGCGAACCCCGCTACATCCAGACCCTGCGCGGCTTCGGCTACCGCTTCGGTCCCCTGTGAAGACCCGCGTGAAGACCCGCGTGAAGACCCGCGCGGAGGCGGGTGCGGAGGCGGGCGCGGAGACCCGTACGGGTCCGGAGCGGGAGGCCGGGCACGCGCCGGCCGCCGGCCACGGACCGGAACCCGAACCGGCCCCCCGGCGTCGCCGCAGGGCCCGCGGCCCCCGCCGCCGCCCCTTCGGCCTGCGGACCCGGCTCGTCCTCGCGTTCCTGCTGGTCGCCGCCGTCGGCTGCGGCACCACCGCCGCCCTCACCTACCGGGCCGCCCGCAACGCCATCCTGGAACAGACCCAGGACACCGCCGTCTCGGCCTTCCGCGAGCAGGTCGAGAACATGCGCACCTCCCTGCCCCCCGAGGCCGAGACCCTCAAGAGCCACGTCCTCCTGATCGCCCGCCAGGGCAAGCCCCGCCCCTGGCGCGTCTACGCCGAGTACGGCACCCTCCGCGTCTCCTCCACCGACCGCCCCACCTCCTCCGTCATCACCCCCGAGCTGCGGGCCCGGGCCAACGCGTCCGTCGCGACCCCGCACGGCAGCTTCCAGCGCGTCGTCAAGAACGGCACCCCGTACCTGACCATGGCCGTGCCCGCCCTCTTCCACGCCTTCGCCAAGGAGGACGCGGCTCAGCACACCGGCCTCGTCTACTACGCCGTCCTGGAGCTCGACGAGGAGGAAGCCAACATCGAGGCGATGGTCGCCGCCGCCCGCGACGGCGCCCTCCCCGCCCTCGCCGTCGCCCTGATCCCCGCGCTCCTCGCCGCGCGCGGCGTCCTCCGCCCCGTACGCGAGCTGCGGCTCGCCGCCCACAACATGGGCCGCGGCCGGCTCGACACCCGGATCCAGGCCAAGGGCAGCGACGAACTCTCCGACCTCGCCCGCACCTTCAACGAGTCCGCCGCCGCGCTCGAACGGTCCGTCGCCGAACTCCGCCGAGCCGAGGCCCGCGCCCGCCGCTTCGCCTCCGACGTCTCGCACGAACTGCGCACCCCGCTCGCCGGCATGCTCGCCGTCACCGAGGTCCTCGACGAGGACGCCGACTCCGGGACCCTCGACAGCGACACCGCCCGCGCCGTCCGGCTGATCAGCGCCGAGACCGGCCGGCTCGCCGTCCTCGTGGAGGACCTGATGGAGATCTCCCGCTTCGACGCGCGCGCCGCCGAGCTCCACACGGACGAGGTCGACGCCGCCGACTGCGTCCGCAAGACCCTCCAGAACCGGCACTGGACCGACCCCGCGGCCGTCGTCCAGGACCTCGTCCCGGGCATCAGGGCCCGCCTCGACCCGCGCCGCTTCGACGTCGTCGTCGCCAACCTCGTCGGCAACGCCCTGCGGCACGGCGGCGCGCCGGTGACGGTCCGGGTGTACGAGGCGGAGGACCACTTCGTGACGGAGGTCTCCGACCGGGGGCCCGGCATCCACCCGGACGTCCTGCCCCACGTCTTCGACCGCTTCTACAAGGCGGACCCGGCCCGGACGCGCTCGGCGGGCAGCGGCCTCGGCCTCGCGATCACCCTGGAGAACGTACGCCTGCACGGAGGGACTGTGGAGGCCGCCAACGATCCCGGCGGCGGCGCCGTCTTCACCGTGAGGATTCCGCTGTGACCCGCCGCCGGGCGGCCGTCGCGGCGGCCGCGGCGCTGGCCGGGCTCCTGCCGCTGGCCGCGTGCGGGATCCAGGAGAGCGACGTCGTCGAGGCGGGCGGCGCCGCGACCGTCGTGGTCTCGCCGATCCCCGAGACCCGGACGGTGCTGTTCTTCCTCGGGCCGCAGGGCCGCTCCGTGCCGGTGGTCCGCGAGTCGGGGCCCCGAATCCCGGACCCCACCTCCTTGCCCGGCCACGCGGAGGACGAGCGCGTCCCCTTGGACGAATTCGGCCCCGGCTACGAGATCGACGAGAAGGCCCTGGCCCGCGCACGCGCGGCCGACGACAAGGTGATCGCCGCACTCCTCGCGGGACCGAACGAGGCCGAGGCCGCCGCGGGCCTCACGACCGCCCTGCCGCACGGCCCCGGGATCCCGCACATCCAGGAGGAGAAGGTCACCGGCGGTCCGCAAGGCCGCCGGCTGCTGCGCCTGCGGACCCCGTTCAAGGTCACCGACCTGCCGCCGGGGGCCGTCCGCCAGCTGGTGTGCACGACCGTCTACGCGAGGGACCGACTCGGCCTCGCGGAGGTGACCGTCACCGGCCCCGACGGCTCCCTGACGCCGACCACCTGCGCGGACACGCTCTAGCGGACCGCCCCGCCGGTCAGGACGCGCGCAGGTCCGCGAGGACCGCGTCCGTGAACGCCGGCCAGGCCTCGACCGCCCACGCCCCGAAGGGCCGGTCGGTGAGGGCCACGCACGCCGCGCGCGCGTCCGGGTCGATCCACAGGAAGGTCCCGGACTGCCCGAAGTGCCCGAAGGTGCGCGGCGAGGACGTGGCGCCCGTCCAGTGCGGCGACTTGCCGTCGCGGATCTCGAAGCCGAGCCCCCAGTCGTTCGGCCGCTGGTGCCCGTAGCCGGGCAGGATGCCGGTCAGACCGGGGTACGTGACGGTCATCGCGTCGAGGACGGTCCGGGCGTCGAGCAGCCGGGGCGCCTGCACCTCGGCGGCGAACCGCACCAGGTCGTCGACGGTCGACACACCGTCCTTGGCGGGCGAGCCCTCCAGGCTCGTCGAGACCATGCCGAGCGGCTCCAGGACCGCCTGGTGCAGATACTCGGCGAAGGGGATGTCGGTCGCCTTGGCGAGGTGGTCGCCGAGCGCCTCGAAGCCGGTGTTGGAGTAGATGCGGCGGGTGCCGGGGGCCGCCATCACCCGGTTCTCGTCGAAGGCGAGCCCCGAGGTGTGGGCCAGGAGGTGGCGGACGGTCGAGCCCTCGGGCCCGGCGGGCTCGTCGAGGTCGATCGCCCCCTCCTCGTACGCGACGAGGACGGCGTACGCCGCGAGCGGCTTGGTGACCGAGGCGAGCGGGAACCGCCGCCCGGTGGGGCCGTGGGTCCCGGCCAGGGTGCCGTCCGCACGGACCACGGCGGCGGCCGCGGTGGGGACGGGCCAGTTCTCGATCGACGCCAGGCTCGGCACGCTGCTGCTCTGCATGGGCCGAGCCTACTTGCTTCGAGTGCACTCCAACGTTTTAGCGTGGGGGGCATGAGCGCGATCGCGAGCACGAGTACGGCGGCGAGTACGAGCGGAACCCGCCCGCACTACACCATCAGCGAGGTCGCGGCCCTGACCGGCCTCACGGCGCACACCCTGCGCTGGTACGAGCGGATCGGCCTGATGCCGCACGTCGACCGCTCGCACACCGGGCAGCGCCGCTTCAGCGAACGGGACCTCGGCTGGCTGGCCTTCGTCGGCAAGCTGCGGCTGACCGGCATGCCGGTCGCCGACATGGTCCGGTACGCCGAACTCGTCCGCGAGGGCGACCACACCAGGGACGAACGGCGCGAGCTCCTGGAGGCCACCCGGCGGGACGTCCTCACCCGGATCACCGAGCTCCAGGACACGCTCGCCGTGCTCGACATCAAGATCAGCCATTACGGGACCGTCTGCGGAGGTACACCCACATGACCAGGATCGACACCGTACGGCTCGGCGGCCCGGAGCAGGACGGCCCGGAGATCGGCGTCCAGGGCTTCGGCGCCATGGGCATCAGCGAGTTCTACGGAGACACCGACGAGGCCGCGGCCCGCGACACCCTCGACGCTGCCCTGGAGGCCGGCGTCACCCTGATCGACACGGCCGACGTCTACGGCAGCGGCGCCAACGAGGAGTTCCTCGCGCCCTTCGTCGCCGCCCACCGCGACGAGATCACCCTCGCCACCAAGTTCGCCATCGAGCGGCGCGCCGACGCCCCGGCCTACCGGGGCGTCCGCAACGACCCCGCGTACATCAAGCGGGCCGCGGAGGACAGCCTGCGCCGCCTCGGCGTCGAGACGATCGACCTCTACTACATGCACCGCCGCGACCCCGAGGTCCCCTTCGCCGAGTCCGTCGGCGCGATGGCCGAACTCGTCCAGGAGGGCAAGGTCCGCTTCCTCGGGCTGAGCGAGGTGACCGGGCCCGAGCTGCGCGAGGCCCACGCGGTGCACCCGATAGCCGCCCTCCAGTCGGAGTGGTCGCTCTTCTCCCGGGACGTGGAGCGCAGCGCCGTCGGCGCCGCCGCCGATCTCGGCGTGACCCTCGTGCCGTACTCGCCGCTCGGCCGGGGCTTCCTGACCGGGGCGTTCGCGGACGCCGGCAAGGAGCTGTCGGGCGGCGACTTCCGCCGCCACCAGCCGCGGTTCACCGGTGAGAACGCCGAGCGGAACGCCGCCCTGCTCGACCCGGTCCGGAAGATCGCCGCCGCGCACGGCGCCACCCCCGCGCAGATCGCCCTCGCCTGGGTGCAGCAGCGGTCCGCCGTCCACGGCCTGACGGTCGTCCCCATCCCCGGCACCCGCAAGCGCTCCCGCCTGGAGGAGAACGCGGCCGCCACCCGGATCGTCCTCACCGCGGCCGAGCTGGCCGAACTGGAGCCGATCGCCGGTCAGGTGGCGGGCGACCGCTACCCCGACATGCGGTTCACGTCCGCGTCCCGCGAGGTCTGACACCGCGCTCACGCCAGCCCCAGGGCGAAGACCGCGAAGCCCGCCGCGAGCAGCCCCGCAAGGGTGCGGCGGGCCGGCCCGGTCCTCGTCCACGGGGACTCGAAGCCCCGGGCGAACCGCCCGATGAGGACGAGCAGTCCGGCGAAGACCGGCATCCACGCCAGCCGGGCCAGGATCCAGCCGACCGAGTCCGGCGCGCCGACCAGGCCGGGGATCTCCCCGAGGTACGAGCCGGGGATCGCCGCCGCGAGCATCGCCGTCTGGTGCCAGCACAGGATCGTCATCGCGGACAGGTTGACCACGACGACCGGCGCCCACAGCGCGGGCCGCTTCAGGAGCCTGCCGAGCCGGTCGCGGAGCAGGATCGCCGCGCCGCTCTGCGCGGCGGCGAGGGCGAGGACGAGCAGCGACGGCGGGTGGGAGTTGGTGCGGGCCTCGCCGGGGACGCCGACCATGGACGCCGGGTAGCCGAAGGCGAGCAGGAGGGCGGCGAAGAGCGCGGCGCCGCCGACGAGCAGGGCCCAGGCGTGGCGCCGGGTGACCCGGCCCTCACCCCAGGAGACGCCGAGCTGATAGGCGAAGAGCCAGCCGGGCAGGATGTTCAGCAGGCTCAGCCAGGACGGTACGGCGTCGGCGTACGGCCCGTAGCGGAGGAAGTCGACGACGGCGACCGAGGCGAGCAGCGGCGCCGCGGCCCAGACGCCGAGGCGGCGGGCGGCCCGGACGCAGTACGGGGTGAGGGCGGTGACCACCGTGTAGACCCCGACGAACCAGAGCGGCTGGATGACCAGCGTGGACGCCGTCCGCAGGGTGTCGACGGGCACGTCGAGTCCGAAGTGGAGCACGGGGAGCAGCGCCGCCCACACGGCGGTGACGCCGAGCACCGGGCGGCCGAGCCGGGCCAGCCGGCCCTTGAGCCACTCGCCGGTCGAGCCCTTGTGGCGCCGGTAGGAGAGGACGGAGGCGTAGCCGCCGACGAGGAAGAAGATCCCCAGCATCTGGAGGACCCAGCTGACCGGGGCGAGCCCGGCGAAGGTGCCGAGCGGGCTGGCGTTGTGGATGGCCCCGTCGGAGGAGAGGGTGAAGCCGCCGAGCAGCCAGTGCCCGGTCGGCACGGCGAGCAGGGCGAGGGCGCGGAGCCCGTCGATCGCCCGGTCGCGGTGGGCGGGAGTCCCGGCTTCGATCTTCCGGACCGTCGTCGTCAGCGTGCTCATCGGACGTCTCCCTCGGCGATCGCGGCGAACGTGCGGAGCGAGCTGGTGCCGGGCGCGAAGTAGCCGCCGTGACCGGCGGCGTCCTCGGCCGGGATCCTGCGGGCCCCGAAGTCCGGGTCGGTGGGGTCGGTGCCGTGGCCGAGCCCGGCGAGCTCGACGTTCGGGATCCGGTCGATCCAGTCGGTGGGATCCTTCGCCGCCCAGACGCGGGCGGAGGTGCCGAGCTCGGCGACGTTCGCGGCGCGCATCCCGGGGGAGCCGAAGACCACGAGGTCCTTCGCCTTGAGGTCGTGGGCGGCGAGGCCGCAGACGACGGAGCCGTAGCTGTGGCAGAAGACGGACGGCTCGGCGGCCCCGGCGGGCCTGACGGCCGCGAGACCGTCGACGAAGCGGGTGAGGCGGTCCGCGCCGGCCTCGGCGAGCCGGCCGGTGGCCGCGTCCAGGCCGACGCCGACGGGGGTGGTGTACCCGGCCCAGGCGACGACCGCCGTCCGGCCGCCGGTCGCCCGGTGCAGGGACCGCGCCATGTCCGCGAGCGGCGTGACGTGGTCGAGGTCGGTGTCGGAGCCGGGCACGATCACGGCGACGTGCTCGGCCCGCGCCAGGTCCCCGTACACGAGGGCGATCTGCCCCCGGCCGCGCGGATCGTGGGCCAGGACCCGCGCCCCGTCGAACCGGCCGCGCACGGCACGGTCGTTGGCCTCGTACCGCAGGGCCAGGGGAGCGCCGTCGAGGTTCCCGACGACCGTGGGGTGCGTGCGGGCCAGCTCGCTTCGTCGTACGGGAGCGAGTCCCGCGAAGAACCGCGCGGTCCCGGCCGGGCTCATCCCCTCGGGGTCCGGAAGCCCGGCATCCCGCCACGCCCCCGTCCCGGCCGGGGCGCCGGTGACGGGCTCCTGGGCGTTCCCGGACGCCCAGCCGGCCGTCCCGGTGATCACGGTCGCCACCACGGCCACGGTGGTCAGGGTCCTCGCGAAGCGGCGCATCGTGTCGCCCTCCCTCTCCGGTTCTCGCTCTTTCGTCGGCGAGAGGAAGGTAGGAAGACGACGGGTGACGGCACGTCACACCGGGGGGCCAACCACGGGCTGATACCGGGGTAGGGGGTGGAGGAGCAGCCAACCACCGGACGGGGGTGGGGTTTTCCCCCGGGCCGGGGTTCTCCACGGGCCGGGGTTTTCTCCCGGGCCGGGGTTCTCCGGGGCCGGGGGTTCTCCGGGCCGGGGTTCTCCACGGGCCGAGGTTCTCCGGGCCCGGGAGGGCGGGGTCAGGCCGTGCCGGGGGTCACCAGGCCCGACTCGTACGCGAAGACGACGGCCTGCGCCCGGTCGCGCAGGTCCAGCTTGGCGAGGACCCGCCCGATGTGGGTCTTCACCGTCTGCTCCGCGAGGACCAGGTGGTCCGCGATCTCCTGGTTGGACAGGCCCCGGGCGATCAGCTCCAGGACCTCCGTCTCGCGCGGGGTCAGACCGTTCAGGCGCAGCGCGGTGGTGTCCTTGCGCGGGGCCGGCCGGGAGGCGGCGAAGTCGGCGATGAGACGACGCGTCACGGACGGGGCGAGCAGCGCCTCGCCCGCCGCGACGATCCGTACCGCCGCGATGAGGTCGGCGGGCGGAGCGTCCTTCAGGAGGAAGCCGGACGCGCCGGCGCGCAGCGCCTCGTACACGTAGTCGTCCACGTCGAAGGTGGTCAGCATGAGCACCTTCGGCCGGTGCGTGACGCCGGTCGGCGGGTGGAGGATCTCCCGGGCCGCCGCGAGCCCGTCGAGCTCCGGCATCCGCACGTCCATCAGCACGACGTCCGGATGCGTCGACCGGGCCACGTCCACGCCCTGCCGTCCGTCCGGCGCCTCGCCCACCACGTCGATGTCGGGCTGGGCGGCGAGCAGCGCGGCGAAACCGGCCCGCACCATGGCCTGGTCGTCGACGATGATCACGCGGATGGTCACTCGGGGTCCTTGGGGGTCGGGGGCGGGGCGGGGCGGAGTCGTATCGCCGGGCCGGCCGGAGGTCCGGTCGGCGCGCCGGTCAGCGCGCCGGTTCCGAGTCCGGTTCCGAGTCCGGGTAGGCGGCCGGGTCGGGCGCCGGGTCCGCCGTCAGCGGGAGCCGTGCGGCCACCCGGAAGCCGCCGTCCGGCAGCGGCCCGGTGTCCAGAGAGCCGCCGGTCAACCGTACGCGCTCCCGCATGCCGACGAGGCCGTGCCCCGTGCCGGTGGCACCGCGCTCCACCCCGGAACCCGCCTCCGCGCCCGGCCCGTTGACGACGAGGACCGTCAGCCAGCCGTCGTCCGAGGGCCGCACCGACACCCGGGTCGCGGCACCCGGCGCGTGCCGGACGACGTTGGCGAGGGCCTCCTGCACGATCCGGTACGCGGACAGGTCCACCGCCTGCGGCACGTCCCCGAGGTCGGCGGCGAGCGACAGCTCGGCCGGCACCCCGGCCCGTACCGTCGCCTCGACCAGCTGCTGGACCCGGTCGAGCCCCGGCTGCGGGGCCCGCTCGCCCTCGCTGCCGTCGCTGCGCAGCACGGAGAGCAGCCGCCGCATCTCGGCCAGCGACTCGCGCGCGCTCGTCGCGATGGAGGTGAACTCCTCCCGGGCCGCGTCCGGGAGGTCCGGGATGCGGTACGGCGCCGAGTCCGCCTGCACGGTGATCACGGACATGTGGTGGGCGACGACGTCGTGCAGCTCGCGCGCGATCCGCGCCCGCTCCTCCAGGAGCGTGCGGCGGGAGCGCTCGGCCTCGTTGATGGACTCCTGCTCGACGAGCCGCCGCTGCGCGTCGCCCCGGGCGCGTACGGCCGAGGTGAGGAGCAGCAGCACACCGCTCAGGACGAGCAGCAGCGTGTGGACGCTGGTGTCGCCGTCGGGCCGGAAGGCCTCCAGGACGTACCCGGCGGTGCCGGTCGCCAGCCAGACGCCGAACAGGGCCCGGCGGGACTCGCGCAGCCCGAGCGCGACCATCAGCGCGCAGTAGCCGATGACGACCGGCGGGGTCCACGGCCACAGGTCGGCGTGGACGCCGTCCGAGCCGAGGAGGGCGAGCGCGCCGAGCACGTCGGCGGTGAAGATCACCCACCAGGCCTGGAGGGGGCGGGAGACGGCGAGCAGCAGCGGCACGGTCTGCGCGGTGGCGATGGCCCCGGCCAGGGCGCCGTTGACGCCGTAGTCGTTGATGAGGACGGTGACGGTGGAGGGCAGCAGCGAGGCGACGAAGGCGAGCGCGACGACGTACGGCAGGAGCCGCACCCAGCGCGAGGAGGCCTCGGCGAGCAGGGGGGCGCCGGGGGTCGGGGTGGTGAGCGCCGCCCCGAGGCCCTGGAACAACTCGCGTGACCGGGCGCTGAACCGGCCGAGGCGGCGGATGGGCGGCTCGTGCCGCTGTTCGGTAGCCATGACCCGCCCAGGGTAGGCAGCCGCCGTGGCCCCGGGCGTCATACCGGGGAGGGGGCCGCGACCCGATACCGGGGTATGACGTCCGTACGGCATCGGGCCTGGTGAGGGGTGGGGCCGGGGCGGGTCCGGCGCCCTCGGAGCTCCGTGCCCTCAGGGCTCCGTGCGCTCAGAGCTCCGTGCGCTCAGAGCTCGCGCCCCAGGAGCTCCGCGCCCTCGGAGCACGGAGTTCCGCGCCCCAGGAGCTCCGTGCCCTCAGAGCTCCGCGAGCAGTTCGGCCTTCTTCGCCGAGAACTCCTCGTCCGTCACGAGCCCCGCCCGGTGCAGGTCGCCCAGGTGCCGGATCCGGTCCGCGACCGCCCCGGGGTCGCGGCGCGCCGCGTCGGGGGCGCCGGCCGGGACGGCGACGGGCGCGCGGTCCTTGCCCCGGATGGCCGCGAGGACCGCCGCCGCGAAGGGGAGGGACTCGTGCACCGGACCGAGACCGAGACCGAAGACGACCGAGGCCGGGTCCCGGTCGGGCTGCGCGGGCCGGGGCGCACCGTCCCGCGGCACCAGGCGCAGGTACCCGTCGAGGATCTCCGGCGAGCGCCACTCGACGCCGCTCAGCTCCCGTACGGAGAAGGTCTGGTCGCCCGCCTTCCACTTCTCCGAGGACGCGCCCGTCCAGGACCAGCGGAAAGCGATCTCCGACATCCCGTCGAAGCTCGCCCTCCCGTCGTACGTCTTGAAGGACAGCGGTCCCGCGGGAGCGGCCACCAGGAAACCGTCGGTGGGCATCAAGGCCGCGTCGTCACCTTCGGCGGAGCCGTCCGCGCCGTCCGTCGCGTCCCGGGGGAGCAGCGCCCGCAGCTCGTCCCGGTAGTACTCGGCGAGCGTCTCCCGGTCCGCCGGCAGCACCAGGCGGTACGGATCGCAGGTCTCCTTGAGCTGCCCCGCGGCCGCCTCCATCAGCGGATCGGCGCCGGGCCTGGGCACGGCGTGCAGCACGACGGTGCCCCGCTTGCCGGGCGTGAGCGTCACGGACGCCAACGCCTCGTGCGGCACTCGTCGCTCGCGAAGCGCGCCGAAGAGCTTCGGCGTATTGCGGTTCCCCCGTTCGAAGCGGATGACGAGGGCATCGCTCTCGAACTCCCAGGTGGCATGAATTCCGGCCAGCACATCACCCATACGCCTCATCGTAAGCGGCGCGTGCCCGTGCGTCGCCCCTGTGAAAGGTCGGGAAATTCCGTGATCTACGCGCGTCAGGACCCTTCCGCACCGGATATTCCGTGGTGGCAAGCGCTGTCGGCACGTGCGCAGACCAGGTCCCGGTACGCCCCGACGCCTATCGCGGCGAAGTTGCCGAGGCTCTTCGTCCCCGGCTCGAAATAGCCGCCGTGGCCGACCGCGCCGTCCGCCGAGAGCAGCCGCGCGCCGAATTCCGGTTCCACCGGGTCCGCGCCGTGCCCGACCCCGCCCACCTCCACGTGCGGCACGTCGGCGATCCAGTCGTCCGCGTCCCGCATGGCCCACACCCGGGCCCGGGTGGCGAGGTCCGCCGCCCGTTCCACCCGCATGCCGGGGCTGCCGGCCACGGCGAGATCCGTCACCCGCGCGGGCAGCCGGGGTGCGGCGAGCCCGCAGAGGACGGAGCCGTAGCTGTGGCAGAAGAGCGCCACCCGGGCGGTCCCGGGCAGCGCCGAGGTCAGCTCCACGAGGCGGACGGCGCCGTTCGCGGCGAGCCGGCCGGTCATCGCGTCGACGCCGACCCCGGCAGGCGCGGTGTAGTCGGCCCAGGCGATGACGGCGACCCGGGCGTCGGGGGAGGCCCGCCGCTCGGCGGCGTACAGCGCCCGGGCCATGCCGGCGGGAGCCGCGTACCGGCCGTGGGTCTTCTGGAAGGTGAGGAGGGTCGTGTCGACGCCGGGCACGATCACCGAGACCCGCTCGGCCCGCGCCAGGTCGCCGAGGACCTCGGCCGCGCGCCCCTTGCCCGTCGGGTCGAAGGCGAGGACCTGGCGGCCCGGCCGCATCAGGGAGGCGAAGCGGTCGACCCGGCGCCGCGCCTCGTGCAGGCCCTCGGCGGACAGCCGGGGGTCGTCGAGCCTGTCCCGCTCGGCGGCGAGCGCGAGACCGAGGGTGAGCCGGTTGGCGCGGTAACGGAGGGCGACGGGGGCGCCGTTGAGATTGCCGACGACGAGCGGGTGGCGCTCGGCGAGCCGGAGACCGCCGGTCGGTCCGAGCCGGGAGAAGAACGCGGCGACCGTACGGGGCGGGGTGGCCGCCGGGTCGGGCAGCGGGCGGTGGCCGACCCGGTCGCGCGCCCACGCGGCGAGCGCGGCGGCGCGGGACGGTCCGGGCTCGGGGTGGTGCCGGATCGTGGTCCACCCGGTGATCGCGAGCAGCACGAACACGACGGCGAGCGCGAGGAGCGCGCGCGTCACTGCGAGGGCGGGCGAGGCATCGGCGGAGGTCACGGGGCGCCACCCTACGGGGGCGGACGCGCCCGGCCCAAAGAGTGCCGCCGTGCACTTCGGAGGGGTACGGGACGCCTACGGGGTGTCGTCGGATCGGGCCGGATCGGGCCTGGCTCGGGCCTGGATCGGTCTCGCTCGGACGTTACGGGGTGTCGCCGGGCGCGCTGTTCCGCCAGTGCGGGGCGAGCGCCGGGCCGAGGTGGTCGAGGTACCGCTCGGTGAGGGCGCGGATGGCCTCCAGGCTCTGGTCCGTGCCCCGGACCCACATCTGGCCGGTCACCCGCATGACGCCGCTGAACGCCGCCACCGCGATCCGGGGGCGCGGGTCCTCGTCGACGTCGAGCCCCTCCCGCTCGGCGATGATCCGGGCGATCGTCTCCTCCGTCTCCGCCGAGCGGCGCAGGTGGACGGCGAGCAGTGCGGGCGTCGACTCGATCATCTCGAAGGTCCGCAGGTACAGCTCGATCGGGACGGCCTCGGAGATCGCCTCGCCCGCGTGGTCCCAGGCGCTGAGGACGGCGTGGCGCAGGGCGTCGAAGGGTCCCTCGCCGGGCGGCCGCTGTTCGAGGGCGGTCACGAACAGCGCCTCCACCATGTGCTGGACGGCGAAGGCGACCTCCTCCTTGGAGGCGAAGTAGCGGAAGAAGGTCCGCTGGGAGACCTCGACGGCGTCGACGATCTCGTCGACGGTGGTCCGCTCGTACCCCTGCTCGGTGAAGAGCTCCAGGGCGACCCGGATCAGCGCGTCGCGCGTGCGCTGCTTCTTCCGCTCACGAAGGCCGGGGGCGGGCACGGTCAACGCGGGTCCTCTTCTCTGTCATTTCAGGCGTTTCGCCCGAGTCAGGGTACCTGTGAGCTACGTGACAGTTACCGGCGTGTGAATCGCTTTGTCAATTGTCAGTGACTGTCATTAGCCTCGTCGCATGACTAGTCAGACCACCGTGGAAAAGGCCCCGCAGGGTCAGGGGAGCGTCCGGGAACCCGCTCCGATCCCGACGAAGGGGCTGCGCGGTCACCCGTGGCTGACCCTGTTCGCCGTTGCCGTGGGCGTGATGATGGTGGCGCTCGACGGCACCATCGTCGCCATCGCCAACCCCGCCATCCAGGCCGACCTCGGCGCCACGCTGGGCCAGCTCCAGTGGATCACCAACGGCTACCTGCTCGCGCTCGCCGTCGCCCTGATCACCGCCGGCAAGCTCGGTGACCGTTTCGGACACCGCCAGACCTTCCTCATCGGCATCGCGGGCTTCGCCGCGGCCTCCGGGGCGATCGGCCTCTCCGACTCCATCGGGGCCGTGATCACCTTCCGTGTCCTCCAGGGCGTCTTCGGCGCCCTGCTCATGCCGGCGGCGCTCGGCCTGCTGCGCGCCACCTTCCCCGCCGAGAAGCTGAACATGGCGATCGGCATCTGGGGCATGGTCATCGGCGCCTCGACGGCCGGCGGCCCGATCCTCGGCGGCTTCCTCGTCGAGCACGTCAGCTGGCAGTCCGTCTTCTTCATCAACGTGCCGGTCGGTGTGATCGCGCTCGTGCTCGGTCTCGTGATCCTCACGGACCACCGCGCCGAGAACGCGCCGCGCTCCTTCGACATCGTGGGCATCCTGCTGCTCTCCGGCGCGATGGGCTCGCTCATCTGGGGAATCATCCAGGCGGGTGCGGACTGGGGCTGGGGCGACATCAAGACCTGGGGCTGCCTGATCGGCGCCCTGCTGCTCTTCCTGGTCTTCGCCTTCTGGGAGACCCGGGTCAAGGAGCCGCTCGTCCCGCTGGGCATGTTCCGTTCCGTGCCGCTCTCGGCCGGCGTGGTGCTGATGGTCCTCATGGCCTTCGCCTTCATGGGCGGCCTGTTCTTCGTGACGTTCTACCTCCAGGGCGTGAAGGGGCTCGGCCCGATCGACGCCGGTCTGCGCCTGCTTCCGCTGACCGCGATGATGATCGTCTCCTCGCCGCTGGCGGGTGCCCTGATCACCAAGTTCGGCCCGCGGGTCCCGCTCGTCGGCGGCATGGTCTGCACGGCCGTCGCGATGTTCGGCATGATCACGCTCTCGGCCGGAACGGGCACGCTGGTGATGTCCCTCTGGTTCGCGCTGCTCGGCCTGGGCCTCGCCCCGGTCATGGTCGGCGCCACCGAGGTCATCGTCGGCAACGCCCCGCTGGAGCTCTCCGGCGTCGCCGGCGGTCTCCAGCAGGCCGCCATGCAGGTCGGCGGCGCGCTCGGTACGGCGGTGCTCGGTGCCGTCATGTCCTCCAAGGTGGCCGGTTCCTTCGCGGACAACTGGAAGGAGGCCGGCATCCCGGCCCCGGTCAACCCGCAGCTGGAGGAGGCCGCCGAGTTCGGCATGGCCCCGCCGGAGCTGGCCAAGGCGCCGGGGATGACCCCCGACCTCTTCGACAAGATCTCCGGGGTCATCCACGACACCTTCCTGGACGGCATGGGCCTGGCCTTCACCGTCGCCGGCGGGGTCGCGGTCGTCGCGGCCCTCGTCGCCACGCTCACCAAGCGCGGCGCGAACGCGGAGGCGGGCGGCATGGGCGGTCACATCTGACGTCCGTCGCCTTCTCGTAAGGGGCCGTCACCCGTTCGCATGAACGGGGGCGGCCCCTCTTCCGTCTCCGGGTCACCTCCGCCATGCTTTTGATTACAGAGAGTGACCAAACGGGGGTTCATCAGCATGTATACGAAGACCACACGCGCCGTCGCGGCACCTACCGCAGTCGCCGCCGTACTGATCGCGCTCCTCGGGCTCCTCGCGGCAGCCCCGGCAGCCCCGGCAGCCCCGGCAGCCCCGGCGGCCCCGGTGGCCCCGGTGGCCCCGGCGGCAGCCGGCCCGTCCGGGACCGCTCTCGGAGCCTGTGGGCCCGGGCGGCTCTGCCTCTGGCCCAAGCCCGACTTCAAGGGCCGGGCGCAGACCCACGAGCTGGCCACGACGGACGTCGACAGCTGCGTCGCCCTGCCGTCGGGCGCCTCGGCCCAGTCCCTCGCCAACCGCACGGGGCGGCCGGTGACGACGTACCAGTCCGCCGAGTGCGCCGAGGCCGGGGAGTTCGAGACCTACCCGGGGCGGGGGACCTGGGTGCCGCAGACGCCGTACGAGGTCAGAGCGTTCAAGATCTGGGAGCGATAGGCGCGGGGACGTCCGGCGCCCCGTCCGGCGCGGGCGCCTCCACCGGCGGCGACAGCCGGGCGACCTCCGCGCGCAGCTCCCGCACCTCCCGGGTCAGCGCCTCCAGGAGCTCGGTCTGCCGGCGCTCCACCGCGTCGTCCCGGTCGAAGCGGGAGATGAACCAGGCCGCGATGTTGGCGGTGACCACACCGAGCAGGGCGATGCCCGAGAGCATCAGCCCCACCGCGAGGACCCGGCCGAGACCCGTGGTCGGGGCGTGGTCGCCGTAGCCGACCGTCGTCATCGTGGTGAAGGACCACCAGACCGCGTCCCCGAGCGTCTTGATGTTGCCGTCCGGGGCGTCCCGTTCGACGTGCAGCACGGCCAGCGAGCCGAACATCATCAGCCCGACGACCGCGCCCGCCACATAGGTGGTGAGCGTTATCTGCGGGGCCATCCGGGCCCGCCGGCCCACGAGGAGGAGCGTGGAGACGACCCGCAGCAGCCGCAGCGGCTGCACCATCGGCAGCAGGACCGCGAGCAGATCCAGGGGGTGGGAGCGGACGAAGGCCCAGCGGGCCGGGGCGATGGCGAGCCGGACCAGGTAGTCCAGGGCGAAGGCGGCCCACACCGCCCACTCGACATGGGTGCACAGCCGGTGCACCCACGGGTCGGCGCCGGGGGCGACGATCGGCACGGCGTACGCGATGCCGAACCCCACGGCCAGCACCAGCAGCGGCACCTGTGTGCGCTCTTCCCAGCGATCCCTCATGCCGGGCATCGTAGAGAACGCCGAAGGGCGGCGAGACCGTCGGCCCCACCGCCCCTCACCAGGTGCTATGCGCTACGGACTCAGGCGTCGCCGCCCGCGGCGCCCGGGTCGGCGGCCGCCACGTCGAGCAGCTGGTAGCGGTCCACGGCCTGCTTCAGGGCCGACCGGTCGACCTTGCCCGCGCGGGCGAGCTCGGTCAGCACCGAGAGCACGACCGACTGGGCGTCGATGTGGAAGTAGCGGCGGGCCGCACCCCGCGTGTCCGCGAAGCCGAAGCCGTCCGCGCCCAGCGAGGTGTACGTGCCCGGCACCCAGCGGGAGATCTGGTCCGGGACCGCACGCATCCAGTCCGAGACCGCCACGAACGGACCCTCGGCGCCCTGGAGCTTGCGCGTCACGTACGGGACGAGCTGCTCCTCGTCGGGGTGGAGCAGGTTGTGCTCCTCGACGGCCACGGCCTCGCGGCGCAGCTCGGTCCACGAGGTCGCGGACCAGACGTCGGCCCGGACGTTCCATTCCTCGGCGAGGATCCGCTGCGCCTCGATCGCCCACGGCACGGCGACACCGGAGGCCATGATCTGCGCCGGGATCGACCCGGCCTCGGCCGGCTTGAAGCGGTGGATGCCGGCGAGGATGCCCTCGACGTCCACGTCCGCCGGCTCGGCCGGGTGCTGGATCGGCTCGTTGTAGACCGTCAGGTAGTAGAAGACGTCCTCGGCGGCCGGGCCGTACATCCGCCGCAGACCGTCCTTGACGATGTGCGCGATCTCGAAACCGAAGGCCGGGTCGTACGCGATGCAGGCCGGGTTGGTCGAGGCCAGCAGGTGCGAGTGGCCGTCCGCGTGCTGGAGGCCCTCACCGGTCAGCGTCGTGCGGCCGGCGGTGGCGCCGAGCACGAAGCCGCGCGCCAGCTGGTCGGCCATCTGCCAGAACTGGTCGCCGGTCCGCTGGAAACCGAACATCGAGTAGAAGACGTACACCGGGATCAGCGGCTCGCCGTGCGTGGCGTACGCCGAGCCCGCGGCGATCAGCGAGGCCGTGCAGCCGGCCTCGGAGATGCCGTCGTGCAGCATCTGGCCGGTCGGCGACTCCTTGTAGGCGAGGAGGAGTTCGCGGTCCACCGCCTCGTACTGCTGCCCCAGCGGGTTGTAGATCTTGGCGCTCGGGAAGAAGGCGTCCATGCCGAAGGTGCGGTACTCGTCGGGGGCGATCAGCACGAAGCGCTTGCCGATCTCCTTGTCCCGCATGAGGTCCTTCAGGATGCGGACGAAGGCCATCGTGGTGGCGATCGACTGGTGCCCCGAGCCCTTCTTGGCCGCCGCGTAGGTCTTGTCGTCCGGGAGGACCAGCGGCTTCGCCCGCACGACACGGGTCGGCACGTACCCGCCCAGCGCGTTGCGCCGGTCGTGCATGTACTGGATCTCCTCGGAGTTCCGGCCCGGGTGGTAGTACGGCGGCAGGCCGTCCTCCAACTGCCGGTCCGTCACCGGGATGTGCAGCCGGTCGCGGAAGCGCTTGAGGTCGTCGACCGTCAGCTTCTTCATCTGGTGGGTCGCGTTGCGGCCCTCGAAGTTCGGGCCCAGCGTCCAGCCCTTGACGGTCTGGGCGAGGATCACGGTCGGCTGGCCCGCGTGCGCCTTCGCCGCCGCGTAGGCCGCGTAGATCTTCTTGTGGTCGTGGCCGCCGCGGCCCAGGTGCAGGACCTGGTTGTCCGACATGCCCTCGACCATGGCCCGCAGCCGGTGGTCGTCGCCGAAGAAGTGGTCGCGGATGTAGGCGCCGGTCTCCGTCGCGTACGTCTGGAACTGGCCGTCCGGGGTGGTGTTGAACTTGTTGACCAGGATGCCGTCGCGGTCCTGCGCGAGCAGCGGGTCCCAGGAGCGGTCCCAGATCAGCTTGATGACGTTCCAGCCGTTGCCCCGGAAGATCGACTCCAGCTCCTGGATGATCTTGCCGTTGCCGCGCACCGGGCCGTCGAGCCGCTGGAGGTTGCAGTTGACGACGAACGTGAGGTTGTCCAGGCCCTCGCGGGCGGCGATGGACAGCTGGCCGACCGACTCGACCTCGTCCATCTCGCCGTCGCCGAGGAACGCCCAGACGTGCGACTTGGAGGTGTCGGCGATGCCGCGCGCCTCCATGTAGCGGTTCATCCGCGCCTGGTAGATCGCGCCGAGCGGGCCGAGGCCCATCGACACCGTCGGGAACTCCCAGAAGTCCGGCATCAGCCGGGGGTGCGGGTACGACGAAAGGCCGTTCGGGAACTTCGACTTCTCCTGGCGGAAGCCGTCGAGCTGAGTGTCGTTCAGCCGGTCCAGGAGGTAGGCGCGGGCGTAGATGCCGGGGGAGGCGTGTCCCTGGAAGAAGATCTGGTCGCCGCCGTCGCCCTCGTCCTTGCCGCGGAAGAAGTGGTTGAAGCCGACGTCGTAGAGCGAGGCCGAGGAGGCGAACGTGGCGATGTGACCGCCGACGCCGATGCCCGGGCGCTGCGCGCGCGAGACCATCACGGCCGCGTTCCACCGCGTGGCGTTGAGGACCTTGCGCTCGATCTCCTCGTTGCCGGGGAAGAAGGGCTCGTCCTTGGTCGCGATGGTGTTGACGTAGTCCGTGCTGCGCATCTCGGGCACGGCCACGCGCTTCTCACGCGCCCGCTCGATCAGGCGGAGCATGAGGTAGCGGGCGCGCTCACGGCCCCGCTCGTCGACGGCCGCGTCCAGGGAGTCGAGCCATTCCTGGGTCTCTTCCGGGTCGAAATCCGGGACCTGGCTGGGAAGGCCGCCAATGATGATCGGGTTGCGATCGGATCCGGGAGCCACGCTCTTCCTTCGCTGTTCGGTGGTGCCCACGGGCCACGAAGTGGTCGGGATGTCCATCGTGTACCCCGTCGACGCCAGACGTCACATTTACCGAGGGGTAACCCCTGTGAGGTGCCCGGCGGTGTCCGCGGTGTCCTCCATGCGTTCGGATGTGTTCAAATCGCAACCTTACGCTCAACCCGCGCATGCGTTTCGTCCGGGCGTTCGGCAGACTGAAACCGCAGAAGTTCGTAAACCGGGATGAATCATGTGGGACTGATCACGGAGGGCGGTCGGAGCGTGCCGGAAGTTGGGGCGAGACGGCCCCAAACGTCACCGTTTCGGCGGTCTCCGTGGCCCAGTACTTGCGCGATGAGCCCCGGCACGTGTGGACTACGGCCAGCGCCACGCGCCTACGCGTGGCCCACTAGCATTTTCCGAATGAGCAGGAGGCAAGCCGTGAGCGCGACCGCGGACCACGCGGAGGAGCGGACCAACCCGGCAGCGAGGCTGGGGTTCGAGCCCGGACAGGTGGTCCAGGAGATCGGCTACGACGACGACGTCGACCAGGATCTCCGTGAAGGCATCGAGTCCGTCATCGGGGCCGAGCTCGTGGACGAGGAGTACGACGACGTCGCCGACGCCGTTGTCCTCTGGTTCCGCGACGAGGACGGCGATCTCACCGACGCACTGGTGGACGCCATCGGTCTTCTGGAGGACGGCGGCGTGATCTGGCTGCTGACGCCGAAGACCGGCCGTGACGGCTACATCGAGCCGAGCGATATCAACGATGCCGCGCAGACTGCTGGTCTCTCCCAGACCAAGAGCATCAGCGTCGCCAAGGACTGGGCGGGCGCCCGTCTGGTGGCCCCCAAGCGCTGATCACCATGTGACGAACAGCCTCCGCCGGTACGCCGGCGGGGGCTTTCGTGCACAGGCCGTAGGCTGGACCTCACCGTTTCGGGCCCAAGATCTGGGCCGGGCTCCGGCGAAGGGATGCGTGGGCGATGGCGATCGAGGCCGGCACCGAGGCCCCGGAATTCGAGCTGAAGGACAACCACGGACGCACCGTGAAGCTCTCGGAATTCCGCGGCGAGAAGAACGTGGTGCTGCTCTTCTACCCCTTCGCCTTCACCGGCGTCTGCACCGGCGAGCTGCGCGAGCTGCGCGACAACCTCCCGGCGTTCGTCAACGACGACACGCAGCTTCTGGCCGTCTCCAACGACTCCATCCACACCCTCCGCGTCTTCGCCGACCAGGAGGACCTGGACTTCCCGCTGCTCTCCGACTTCTGGAAGCACGGCGAGGCCTCCCGTGCCTACGGCGTCTTCGACGAGGAGAAGGGCTGCGCGGTGCGCGGCACCTTCATCATCGACAAGGAGGGCGTCGTCCGCTGGACCGTCGTGAACGCCCTGCCGGACGCCCGTGACCTCGGCGACTACGTCAAGGCGCTCGACGCCATCTGAGCCGGCCCCGGGCCGACATCTCCGATTCGCGGGGCGAATCGACTGTTTCGACCGGGAACCCGTCACTAGGATCCACTCGTTGATCCGATGCCAACGCACGACTGGGGCGCTGCCCCTGAAAACGTATGGAGGGACTCGTGGGAGTCAGCCTCAGCAAGGGCGGCAACGTCTCGCTGACCAAGGAGGCCCCTGGCCTCACCGCCGTGACCGTCGGTCTGGGCTGGGACGTCCGCACCACCACCGGGACGGACTTCGACCTCGACGCCAGCGCCATCCTGGTGAGCGAAGAGGGCAAGGTCCGCAACGACCAGGACTTCGTCTTCTTCAACAACCTGAAGAGCGCCGACGGCTCGGTCGAGCACACCGGTGACAACCTCACCGGCGAGGGCGAGGGCGACGACGAGCAGGTCAAGGTCAGCCTGGCGACCGTACCGGCCGACGTGGCCAAGATCGTCTTCCCGGTCTCGATCTACGACGCCGAGAACCGCCAGCAGTCCTTCGGCCAGGTGCGCAACGCGTTCATCCGCGTCGTCAACCAGGCCGGCGGCGCCGAGATCGCCCGGTACGACCTCTCCGAGGACGCCTCGACCGAGACCGCCATGGTCTTCGGCGAGCTGTACCGCCACGGCGCGGAGTGGAAGTTCCGCGCGGTCGGTCAGGGGTATGCCTCTGGTCTGCGCGGTATCGCGCAGGACTTCGGCGTCAACGTCTGAGCCGAACCGTTCCAACCGTCCGGCGCCGCACCTCTCGTGCGGCGCCGGACGTGCCTCATCACCACCGGGGAGGAAAGATCACATGGGCGTCACACTCGCCAAGGGAGGCAATGTCTCCCTCTCCAAGGCCGCTCCCAACCTCACCAAGGTCCTCGTCGGGCTCGGCTGGGACGCGCGCTCCACCACCGGAGCCCCCTTCGACCTCGACGCCAGCGCCCTGCTCTGCCAGTCCGGCCGCGTGCTGGGGGACGAGTACTTCGTCTTCTACAACCAGCTCCGCAGCCCCGAGGGCTCCGTCGAGCACACCGGCGACAACCTCACGGGCGAGGGTGACGGGGACGACGAGTCCCTCATCGTGGACCTCACGCAGGTCCCGGCCCACTGCGACAAGATCGTCTTCCCGGTGTCGATCCACGACGCCGACAATCGGGGCCAGAGCTTCGGCCAGGTCAGCAATGCCTTCATCCGGGTCGTGAACCAGCTGGACGGCCAGGAGCTCGCCCGCTACGACCTCTCCGAGGACGCTTCCAGCGAGACCGCGATGATCTTCGGCGAGCTCTACCGCTACAACGGCGAATGGAAGTTCCGGGCGGTCGGCCAGGGGTACGCGTCCGGGCTGCGGGGCATCGCTCTAGACTTCGGGGTCAACGTTTCGTAAAGCCATGTAATTTCACGATGGGGTAGACAGTGGTTCTGAAAACCTTCGGCTGGTCGTTCGCGATCACTGCGCTCGGTCTGGTCGCAGCAGTCCTCTACGGGGGGTGGGAAGCGTTCGGGATCGTCGCGATCCTCTGCGTCCTCGAGATCTCGCTGTCCTTCGACAACGCGGTGGTCAACGCCGGAATCCTGAAGAAGATGAATGCCTTCTGGCAGAAGATCTTCCTCACGATCGGTGTGCTCATCGCCGTCTTCGGCATGCGACTGGTCTTCCCCGTCGTGATCGTCGCGATCAGCGCCAAGATCGGTCCCATCGAGGCCGTCGATCTCGCTCTCAACGACGCCGAGCGCTACGAGCAGCTCGTGACCGACGCGCACCCGTCGATCGCGGCCTTCGGCGGCATGTTCCTGCTGATGATCTTCCTCGACTTCATCTTCGAGGACCGTGACATCAAGTGGCTCGGCTGGCTGGAGCGCCCGCTGGCCAAGCTCGGCAAGATCGACATGCTCTCGGTCTGCATCGCCCTCATCGTCCTGGCGATCAGCGCCATGACCTTCGCGACCCAGGCCCACCAGCACGGTGGTACGCACATCGACGCGGCGTCGACCGTGCTGCTCTCCGGCGTCTTCGGTCTGATCACCTACCTCATCGTCGGCGGTCTCTCCAGCTACTTCGAGAACAAGCTGGAGGAGGAAGAGGAGCGCGAGCACGAGGCCGAGGAAGAGGCCAAGCGCAGCGGCAAGAAGGTCACCGCGGTCCAGCTGGCCGGCAAGGCCGCCTTCTTCATGTTCCTCTACCTGGAGGTCCTCGACGCCTCCTTCTCCTTCGACGGTGTCATCGGCGCCTTCGCCATCACCAACGACATCGTCCTCATGGCGCTCGGCCTCGGCGTCGGTGCCATGTACGTCCGTTCGCTGACGGTCTACCTGGTCCGTCAGGGCACCCTCGACGACTACGTCTACCTGGAGCACGGCGCCCACTACGCGATCGGCGCCCTGGCCGCGATCCTCATGGTCTCCATCCGCTACGAGATCCCCGAGATCGTCACCGGCGGCATCGGTGTCGCCCTCATCGCCTGGTCCTTCTGGTCCTCCGTCCGGCGCAACAAGGCCCTCGCGGCGGCCGAGGGCGGCGCGGCAGACAAGACAGAGGTCTCCTCCGGGGTGTGACACCCCCGGTAACGAGGAACGCTTCACTGCGGGGCGGCCGGTGCACCCGGCCGCCCCGCAGGCATGTGCGACGACGAGTGAGCGATCAGTGGTGGGGGTGGGGGCGTCATGGCCTTCTGGGACAACCTGTTTCCGGGGAGGGCGGCACAGTTCGACATGGGCGGCGGCGCCGCGTCGAACACGATCGACCTGACGAAGAGGCGCCCGTCGGTCTCGCTCACCAAACAGGGCGCGGCGACCGGCAATCTCCGGGTCAACCTCTCCTGGCGGATGCGGACCTCCGACCTCGAAGGGCGGTCCCGGCAGAGCGGCCGGCTGCTGCGGAATCCCGCGCAGTTCTTCAAGCCCGAGGTCGTCCAGGCGCACACCCAGGGCATGGTCAACGTCGACCTGGACCTGGGCTGCCTCTACGAGCTCAAGGACGGCAGCAAGGGCGTGGTGCAGCCGCTCGGGGGCTTCTTCGGCGACCTGAACGGCGCCCCCTACGTGAAGCTCAGCGGCGACGACCGCTTCGGCGGCTCCTCGGGCGAGACGATATTCGTCAACCTGGACCAGCGGGACGAGATCAAGCGGCTGCTCTTCTTCGTGTACATCTACGACCAGACGCCGGCCTTCGACCGTACGCACGCCAAGATCACGCTCTACCCGAGCAACGGCCCCCGGATCGAGATCGAGCTGGACGAGCGCGCCCCGCAGGCCCGCTCCTGCGCGGTCTTCTCCGTGGACAACATCAAGGGCGACCTGACGGTCCGGCGCGAGGTGCGGTTCGTCTACGGCTTCCAGGCCGAGCTGGACCGGCTGTACGGCTGGGGACTGCAGTGGGGGCGCGGCTACAAGACCAAGGCGTGACCGTGCTCCCGGCCTGGCGCCCCCGGGTCTCAGTTCCTGACGAACTGAGGGCCCATGGGAGGCATCCGGAACTCCGGAGCCGCGTGCGGATCGGGCCGGTGAGCGGGCTGGGGATAGCCGTACGCGGGGGAGGGGACGGGGGCCGGGGCGTTCACCGGCGGCTGCGGGTACCCGTAGGCGGGCGCGCGGTCCGGCACGGGCGGCACCGTCGGCTGCGGCGGTACGGGCGCGTGGATCACGGTCGCGTCGGGATCGGGGGAGCCTGCGACGGGGAAATCCGGGGCCGGGACGCCGGACGTGCCGTCCTGGGCCTCGGGGAGGTCCTGGGCCCCCTGGGCGGCCCCCTGGGCGGCTTCCTGGGCCGCTTCCTGGGCGTCCTCGTCGACCGAGATGCCGAAGTCCGTGGCGAGGCCGACGAGACCCGTCGGATAGCCCTGGCCCACCGCACGGAACTTCCAGCCGTCCCCGCGCCGGTACAGCTCGCCGCAGATGACCGCCGTCTCCTCGCCGGTCTCCGCCGTCACGTCGAACAGCGCCAGCGGCTCGCGGTCGGGCCCGGCCGTCGCGTCGTACAGCAGGATCCGCAGGTCGGAGACGGACCGGAAGGTGCCGCCGTCGGAGGAGGCCGCGACGACCACCCGGTCGACCGAGGCCTCGAGACCGCCCAGATCGGCCTCCACGGTGTCCGTGAGGCCCTGGCCCACCCGCTTCTTCGGCAGCCGCCGCACGGCGCCCGAGGGGTGGCGCGGCTGGTTGTAGAAGACGAAGTCCTCGTCGGACCGCACGCGACCGTCGGCGCCGAGGAGCAGGGCGGAGGCATCCACGTCGGGGACCCCGGGGCCCGGGGTCCAGCAGAGCACGGCCCGTACGGCCGCGGTGTCGAGAGGGACGTTGGAGCCCTTCAGCATCGCGTGCGTCATGACCGCAATCCTGCCCTCCCGCCCGACCCGCGGACAACGCGGGGGCGTCACCGATACCGGTACGAGATGACGGATGCTGACGAGTTACCTGAATTTCATCCTCGGAGGGAACTACGGACACCCGCACCTACGTACTATTACCGGCCACATGTCGTCAGGGCCCAGAGAGGCAGACGGGGGACTTAGATGCGTCATTTCGGGCACATCCCGTCCGCAACGCGGACCGGGTTGTTCCACCGCGAGCCGGCCGAGTTCACGGCCGACTCGCCCGCGCGCACGCTCGCGACGGCCCTCGGGGCCACGCTCTACAGCCCGGCCACCCGGCCGCGGCTGGCCGACGACATCCGTAAACAGGCGGCGCGCGGCGTGGTCTCCATGGTGCTCTGCCTGGAGGACTCCATCAGCGACGCCGACGTCGTGGCGGGCGAGGCCAACCTCGTCCGGCAGTTCGCCGACCTCGCGGGCGCGACCGGGCCGGGCGCCGGCGGGACCACGACGGACGCGGGCGGCGGCACCGCCGTGCCCCTGCTCTTCATTCGCGTTCGCGATCCGCACCAGATCACCGACCTCACCGCCCGGCTCGGCGAAACGGTCCGGCTGCTGTCCGGATTCGTACTGCCCAAATTCACCGAGAGCCGCGGCCACGCCTTCCTCGAAGCGCTCACCCAGGCCGAGCGGACGAGCGGCAGGCGCCTCTTCGCCATGCCCGTCCTCGAGTCCCCCGAGCTCCTCCACCTGGAGACCCGGGCCGAGACCCTCGCCGGGATCGCCTCGATCACCGACAAGTACCGCGACCGCGTCCTCGCCCTCCGCCTCGGCGTCACCGACTTCTGCTCGGCCTACGGCCTGCGCCGCTCGCCCGACATGACCGCCTACGACGTCAAGATCGTCGCGAACGTCATCGCCGACGTCGTCAACGTCCTCGGCCGCTCCGACGGCACCGGATTCACCATCACCGGGCCCGTCTGGGAGTACTTCCGACCCGGCGAGCGCATGTTCAAGCCGCAGCTGCGCCGCAGTCCCTTCCTGGAGGGCCGCGCCGAGGACCTGCGCACCGCGCTCATCGAGCACGACCTCGACGGCCTCCTGCGCGAGATCGAGCTCGACCGCGCGAACGGCCTGCTCGGCAAGACCTGCATCCACCCCACCCATGTGGTGCCGGTGCATGCGCTCTCCGTGGTCAGCCACGAGGAGTGGAGCGACGCCCAGGACGTCCTGCGGCCCGAACAGGGCGGCGGCGGGGTGCTGCGCTCCGCGTATACGAACAAAATGAACGAAGTGAAGCCGCATCGCGCGTGGGCCGAACGCACTCTCCAGCGCGCCGAGGTCTTCGGCGTCGCGAAGGAAGACGTCGGCTTCGTGGATCTGCTCACCGCCGGACTTGCCGGCTGACGAAGGGACGTCGACGACGTGGTGTGGACCGGAACGTGGGTCGCGGAGCGACTGGGCGTCGAACTGATCGGCGGCGAGGAGCTACCGGCCCTGTTGGGCCTCGCACTGCGTCGTAACCCCAAGCGGGCGCACCTGCTCGTCTCCAGCGTGCTCGGCAAGCACGTGCCGCAGCGGCCCTCCGTCGTGTACGGCTCCGGCCTCGGCCTCGGCGTACGCGTCCGCGAGCTCCTCGGCGACGAGGAGGCGGCCCGCTCGGTCGTCCTCGGCTACGCGGAGACCGCCACCGCGCTGGGCCACGCCGTCGCCGACGGCCTCGGCCTCGCCCCGTACCTCCACTCCACCCGGCGGCCGGTGGCCGGGGTCGCCCGCGCGGGCGGCTTCGAGGAGTCCCACTCGCACGCGACCTCGCACCTGCTCCTGCCCGAGGACCCGAAGCTCCTCGCCGGCGGCGGGCCGCTGGTCCTCGTCGACGACGAGTTCTCCACCGGCAACACCGTCCTCAACACGATCAGGGACCTGCACGCCCGCTACCCGCGCGAGCGGTACGTCGTCGTGGCCCTCGTCGACATGCGCTCCACCGCGGACCTCGGCCGGCTGGACGCCTTCGCGGAGGAGATCGGCGCCCGCGTCGACCTGATATCCGCCGCCGCCGGGACCGTACGCCTGCCCGAGGGGGTCCTGGAGAAGGGCCGGGCCCTGGTGGCGGAGCACGAGAAGGCGTACGGGGAGAAGGCCGCCGGCGCGGTCACCGGGGCGCGTGAGCCCGTACGGGTGACGCTCGACTGGCCCGAGGGGCTGCCCGACGGCGGGCGGCACGGCTTCACGCCCGAGCACCGCGATCTCCTGGAGGCGGCCCTGCCGGACCTGGCGGCGGGACTTGGCCGGGCCCTGGAGACGGCTCCGGGGGCGGACCGGGAGGCCCCGGCGGCCCCCCGCACCCCCGGCGACCGCGGTGGCCGCGGTGTCCTCGTCCTGGGCTTCGAGGAGCTGATGTACGCACCGCTGCGCCTCGCCACGGCCCTGGAGGAGACCGGGCACGACGTCCACTACTCCACCACCACCCGCTCGCCCGTCCTCGCCGTCGACGACCCCGGCTACGCGATACGCACCCGGCTCGTCTTCCCCGCCCACGACGCCCCGGCCGACGGCCCCGGCGAGCGCTACGCCTACAACGTGGCGGGCGGGGGCTTCGACGCCGTCGTCCTCGTCGTCGACTCCGCCGCCGACACCCCGGAACTGCACGCCCCGGACGGCCTGCTCGCCCAGCTCGCCGCGCACGTCCCGCGCGTCGTCCTCGCGGTGGTCCCGTCGTACGCGCCGACGCCCGTCCCGTCGTACGGACCCACGGCGCCCGTCCCGTCCTACAAGCCCACAGTCTCCGAAGTCTCCGAAGTCTCCGAAGACCCCGAAGCTCTCGAAGCCCCCGAAGCTCCCGAAAGGAGCTCCATGCTGCCCGAGCCCCTCCGCGGCCCCGCCTTCTCCTCGTACGCACCCGAGGAGGTCGGCTGGCTGCTCCAGGACCTCTCGGACGTCGAGCTGGAGGCGCCCACCGAGGAACGCGAGGAAGCCATCCAGAGCGGCGGCGCGCACTACGCCGAATCGCTCCCCGTCGAGTACCAGCCCAGCGCCCGCTACCAGGACCTCTTCCACTCCGCCCTGGAGGGCTCCGCCGCCCGAATAGCCCGCGCGGTCGGCACGGTCACCGAGACCGTCCTCGCCGAACGCCCCGGCCGCAGCCCCGCACTCGTCTCGCTCGCCCGGGCCGGCACCCCCGTCGGCGTCCTCATGCGCCGCTGGGCGAAGGCCCGCCACGGCCTCGACCTCCCGCACTACGCCGTCTCCATCGTGCGCGGCCGCGGCATCGACGCCAACGCGCTGCGCTGGCTCGCCGCCCACCACGACCCCGCCGACGTCGTCTTCGTCGACGGCTGGACCGGCAAGGGCGCCATCACCCGCGAACTCGCCGATGCCGTCAAGGAGTTCGAGGGCACCGAGGGGATCGCCGGCTTCGACCCGGAGATCGCGGTCCTCGCCGACCCCGGCTCCTGCGTCCGCACGTACGGCACCCGCGAGGACTTCCTCATCCCCTCCGCCTGCCTCAACTCCACGGTCTCCGGCCTGATATCCCGCACCGTGCTCCGCTCCGACCTCGTCGGACCGAACGACTTCCACGGCGCCAAGTTCTACCGCGAACTGGCCGGTTCCGACGTCTCCGTCGCCTTCCTCGACGCCGTCGCCGCCCGCTTCGACGAGGTCACCGAGGGCGTCGACCTGGACGTCAAGGAACTCCTCGCCGCCGACCGCACCCCCACCTGGGAGGGCTGGGCCGCCGTCGAGCGGATCAGTGAGGAGTACGGCATCCACGACGTCAACCTGGTCAAGCCCGGCGTCGGCGAGACCACCCGCGTCCTGCTGCGCCGCGTCCCCTGGAAGATCCTGGCCAAGCGGGGCGCCGACGCCGACCTCGCCCACGTCCGTCTGCTCGCCGAGCAGCGTGGTGTGCCGGTCGAGGAGGTCGACGAACTCCCGTACAGCTGCGTGGGCCTGATCCACCCTCAGTACACGAGGGGCGCGACGGGCGCCGACGGCAAGACGGTGGTGTCCCAGTGAGCGAGCAGCCGAACACGACCCTGGTCGCGAGCGACCTCGACCGCACCCTCATCTACTCCAGCGCGGCCCTCGCCCTCGGCATGCCTGACGCCCAGGCGCCCCGGCTCCTCTGCGTCGAGGTCCACGAGTCGAAGCCGCTCTCCTACATGACCGAGGACGCGGCCGGCCTGCTCGCGCGGCTGGCCGAGGAGACCGTCTTCGTCCCCGCCACGACCCGGACGCGCAAGCAGTACCAGCGCATCCAACTCCCGGGCACCACACCGAAGTACGCGATCTGCGCGAACGGCGGGCACATCCTCGTCGACGGCGTCTCCGACCGCGCGTGGCACGCCTCGGTGGTGCGCCGGCTCGTCGAGGAGTGCGCCCCGCTCTCCGAGATCCGCGCCTACCTCACGGCCACCACGGACCTGTCGTGGGTCCGCAAGCACCGCGTGGCCGAGGACCTCTTCGCCTACCTCGTCGTCGAGCGCGAGCGGCTCCCCGAGGAGTGGCTGCGCCGCTTCGGCGAGTGGGCGGGCGAGCGCGGCTGGACCGTCTCGCTCCAGGGCCGCAAGGTGTACGCGGTGCCGAAGCCGCTCACGAAGAGCGCGGCCGTCCGCGAGGTCGCCCGCCGCATCGGCGCCACGCTCACCCTGGCGGCGGGGGACTCGCTCCTCGACGCCGACCTGCTGATGGCCGCGGACCGGGCGTGGCGCCCCGGCCACGGCGAACTCGCCGAGAGCGAGTGGACGGCCCCCCACCTCGACGTCCTCGCGGAACGAGGGGTCGCGGCGGGGGAGGAGATCCTCCGCCGCTTCCGGGCGGCAGCGGCAGGCTAGGGCCTGTCCGGCGGATTACGACCTGACCGGCGGATTACGGCCTGTCCGGCGGGTCAGCCGCAGCAACCCCCACCACAACAGCCACCGCCACCGCCACCGCCACCGCCCGCGCCCTGCGCGGGGGCGGCGGTGCTGCTGCCGCCGACGGCCACGGCCGAGAGCAGCTTCACGGTGTCGTCGTGCCCGGCGGGGCAGGCGGCCGGAGCCGAGGACTCGGCCATGGGCCGACTGATCTCGAAGGTGTCGCCGCAGGTCCGGCAGCGGAATTCGTAACGAGGCATGGGGACAGGCTAACGGCGGGCGGTCGCGGACGGCAGTGCTCAATGACCGGCGGGCGGTCGTTGAGCACGGTGTTCAGTGCCCTGCGGCGGGTCGCTGAACACAGCACTCGGTGACCTGCGGCGAGTCGCTGAACACAGCGCTCGGTGACCTGCGACGAGGTGCTGAACGCAGTGAACACAGCACTCAGTGACCTGCGGCGGTCGCGCCCCGGTCCTCCCGGATCTGTTCGACGACGCGCGCGGCCGTGGCGCGGACGCCCTCCAGCTCGGTGAGGAAGTGCCAGTAGTCCGGGTGGCGGCCCTCCAGCGTGCCGACCGCCCGGTCGAGCCGGGCCACGGCCTCGTCGAGGGGGCGGGCGTGGCGCGGGTCGGGGGTGCTCCGGCCATCCATCGCGAGCCGCTGGGCGTCCCGTACCGCGAACCGGGCGCGGTCCGTCTCCGTCTTCGGGTCCTTCGCGACGGCGTCCAGGCGGCGCAGCCGCTCCCCGGCCGCCGACACGGCCTCGTCGGTGGAGTCGAGGAGCGCGCGGACGGTGGAGAGCCGGGACGTCGCGTCGGGCCAGCGCTGCTCCTCGCGGGCCTTCACGGCCTCGGCGAGCCGCTCCTCGGCCTGCCGGAGCGTGCCGGCGGCCTGCTCGGGCACGTGCTGGAGGTCCTGCCAGCAGGCAGCGGAGAACCGTCGGCGCAGCTCGGAGAGGACCGGTTCGACACCCCCGGCGCGGGTGGTCAGCGCCTCGGTGCGGGTGCGCAGGGAGACGAGCCGCCGGTCGATCTCGGCGGCGCGCTGCGGCAGCCGCTCGGCCTCTGCGCGTACCGCCTCGGCGTCCCGCAGGACACGGTCGGCGCGCTGGAGGGTCTCGGGGACGCCGTGCCGCCCGGCCCCTTCGTTGAGCCGGGTCAGCTCGGGCCCGAGCTGGGCGAGCCGCAGCGCGAGGTCGTCGGCGCGCAGCCCCCCTTCCCGTACGGCGTCGAGCGCGGCACTCGCGCCGCGCAGCGCCTGGCGGGCCCGCTCGACGGCGGGGGCGAGCCGGGCGAGCTGGGTCTCCGCACGGTCGAGGAGCGGAGTGAGTCCTTCCTCGAACCGGTCCAACTCGCCCTTGACCCGGTCGAGCTCTTCCTTGGCGTGGTTCAGCTCGCCGCGGGCCCGGTTCGCGGTGGCCGCGTCCAGCTCGTCACGGTCGAGGTCGTGGGCGTCGACGGCGCTGATGTAGGCGTGACTGACCTCGTCGATCCGCCGCCCAAGGGCCTCGAACCCCTCCACGGCGCGTCGCGTCTCGGGCGAGCTGTCGACAGCGGTGATCGTCTCAATGGAAATCCGGAGCCCGCGCTGGGCGGTGTCGAGCTCGTAGAAGGCGGCAGCGGCGGCGTCCTTGGCGGCCTGGGCCTCGGCCCGCTGCCCCTCGCCGCGCCCGCCGAACCAGCGTCGCGTACCGCCCCCGGCGAAGGCCTGCGGCAGCAGCGCCCCGACCAGCAGCGGCAGCGCGAGGGCCAGCCCGAAGGTGGACGGAATCCTGGGCGTCGCACTGCCCCCAGGGGGTGTCCTGCCGTCGCTCGCCGCCACGTACCTCTCCCCGTGCTGTGTCGCCGTCCCCGGTCCGGGTTCATTCTCCCACCCGGTAAGGACGAACACACGGGCCGGTCAGTTCGCCGTTCGGACGACGATGTCACCGTTGTCACTGCGGACGCTCACGGAATGCTCGCTGCCGTCGCGGCGCGGGACGTCGATGCGGACGTCACCGTTGTCGCTGGAGCCGGTGGCCGCGTACTCGGCGGAGGGCAGCACGACCTCGACATCACCGTTCTCGCTGCCCACGTCGACCTGCCGGGGTACGGCCCCGAGGGCGACGCTCACGTCGCCGTTGTCGGACCGCACGAGCACCTTGGGCGCTCTGGTGCCACCGTCGACGACAAGGTCGCCGTTCTCACTACCGAGATCGAGCGCGCCACTGCTCCCGGCCACCCGCACGTCCCCGTTGTCGGACCGCAGCTTCAACGGCGTGGCGAAGCCCTCCGCCGTGACGTCCCCGTTCTCGCTGTCGACGGAGACGGCGACGTCGCGCGGCACCTGGACGCGGTGCACGGCGTCACAGTTGGAGGAGACGGCGTCACAGTCCACGCGCAACGTGAGCCGCCCACCCTCCAGCTTCCAGCTCGGATCGGGCCCCGACCCCATGAACACCCACCCGTCGACCTGCCGCTCGACGACCACGTCGTCCACGTCGGCGGCCGTGACGACGAGCTTCGAATCGTCGGAGTCCACGACGAGCGCGTCCCCGTCGAACGCGAACGTCCGCCTCTCCACGGGCGCCTCCCCGGCATCGGCCGTCCCACAGCCACTCAGCGCCAACACGGCGACGAAGACCCCGCCGACGGCGAAGGACACACGGAACGGGTGGCGTGCTGCGCCCATGACGATCGAACCCCCAGAAGAAAACGTCGGACCCCCACGCTACGAACCCACCACCCCCCGTCACGATCCGGCGACCCACCGTCCCCAAGGTGGGGCTACCCCCAGCCCGCCCTCATCGGATTCGGCCCCCACCCCTCGGCCATGTAGGCTGTTGCCTCCTCCACGGGTGCGTAGCTCAGGGGTAGAGCGCTGCTCTTACAAAGCAGATGTCGGCGGTTCGAAACCGTCCGCGCCCACCAGTGCAAAGGCCCCTCGCCGATCATGGCGAGGGGCCTTTGACATCTACTTTTGACATCAACGTCCATGGTCACCGCGGCCTGGGGGTCGTCCGGTCGATCGTGGTGAGCGTCAGGGCTGCGATTCCGTCGAAGGGGGAACGGTGGAGGACGTTTTCGACACGACCGGGAGACCGCCGAAGGGCTGGATGCACGCGATCTTCCATGGTGGCCCGTACGGGGAGGACGTGGGGCGCTGCATTCCCGGCCCTCCGGCGCCGGCAACTCTCGCGGTGTCGCTGGCGGAGGGCGGTGTCCACATGTACCGCCTGTGGACGGTGGGGTCGTGGTCCGATCCGGACGACCCCATAGCCGTCTACAACCCTGACGGCCCCCCGGTTCCGCCGCCTCTCCTGAACGCCCAGGAGAAGCAGTGGACCCAGGAGGGGCAGCAGAGGAGAGGTCTCGGGCCGGTCAGTCTTATTGCGCTGGCCGATGACGGGCGGATGGTGCACGACCCCGACGCCCGTGCCATCGAGGCGCTGCTCGCCGCACTGCAAGAGAGGCAACACCTGCTTCTCCAGCGGCTGACCGACCATGATGAAGGTGACTGCTACATCCTGGTCCTGTTTGCCGAGGACGCCACCTACGAGGTGGAACACCAAGCGAGTACGACCGGTGAGCGCTACCGGACGCGATCGGCTTCCCAGACGGAGGTCCGTGACGCTGTCCTCCGTTGGGCAGCCGATCAGGCGAGCCGGCGAACTGAACTCGAAGGTCCTATGACCGGGGACGCCTCCTGAGCAGCCGGTCCATGTGGCTGACGGCCTCGCGTTGCGTGTCCTGGACGACGTGGGCGTAGACGTTCATCGTGACAGCGATCTGGCTGTGTCCGAGGATCTCCATCACGACGCGGGGAGCGACGCCGGCGGCGGTGAGGAGCGTCGCCGTCCCGTGGCGGGCATCGTGCAGGCGGATGACGCGAAGGCCGGCGTTCTTCGCGACGCGGGTGAACGAGCGGTAGAGGTTGCGCGGCTCGATCGGCTTGCCGGTGCGGGTGGTGAACACGTAGCCGGTCTCCTCCCACTTCTCTCCGACCTGCTCACGCATGGCTGCCTGCCGCATGCGCTGCCAGCGCAGGGGAGCGACGCAGATCCCGGGCAGGGGAAGAGTCTGCTTGCGGCGCCGCCCCTTGGGGTCGTCCTCGTACACCTCTCCACCGACCCGCTGACGCTGAGTCCTGACCCGGATCTCCCGCTTGTCGAGGTCGACGTTCTCCCAACGGAGACCGACGATCTCACCGCGGCGGAAGCCGAGTGCGATGGCGAGCACGAACGCGGCGTACAGCGGGTCCTTCCGGGCAGCGGTGAGGAAGTCGAGCGTCTCGTCCAGAGACCAGGGGTCCAGGTCCCGATCCGCCACTGTCGGCGGCTCGACGAGCGTGGCGACGTTCCGTGTAACGAGCTCCTCGCGGCAGGCCGCGGTGAGAGCCGTCCGCAGGACGCGATGCGACTCCTTCGCCGTGGCGGCGCTGGTCTTGTTCTCCAACGCGACGACGAACTTCCGTACGTCGGCGACGCTGAGGGACTCCAGCCGCTTGGAGCCGATCATCGGGACGAGGTAGAGCCGGACGTGCACCTCGTACTTGGCGGCCGTGGTCCGCTTGCGACGGGGCTTGACGATGTTGTCGAGCCAGTACGGCAGCCACTCGGCCAGCTTCATGGACCGGGTGGGGACCGGGATGCCGTTGTCGACCTTCTCCAGCAGTGCGCGGCGCTTGGCGTCGCAGTCGGCCCAGGTCTTGCCGTACACGAACTTGCGGGCGCGGGTGCCGTCCGGCTGGAGGACGTAGACGGCGGCCTGGTAGCGGCCGTCCTTGCGCCTCGTGATGGTGCCGGAGCCGTTCGGGTTGCGCTTGCGCGGGGTGGCCATCAGGCTGCCTCCTCGATCTCGTGATTGATGAAGTCCCGTACCGAATCAGCGGGGACGCGCCGCGCCCGCCCGATGGTGATGGAGGTCAGGCGGCGCGAGCGGATGAGGTCGTAGACCGTGGAGCGACCGAGCTTGAGCCGTGCCATGACCTGGGGCACGGTGAGCAGTTCGGCGGTGGCGATGGTCATGCTGCGGCTCCTTCCAGGGCCAGTTGGTCGCGCAGGGCTTCCCGGGCGGTTTCGCGGTTGAGCTGGATGTCCCGGGCGATGGAGGTGGCGAGGGCTGCTTCCCCGGGGGAGTGGCCCTGGCCGGCGTACTGCCAGGAGGTGAGGACGAGGACGGTGTCCGGCTCGATGGCGTCCAGGCCGCGGGCGGTGCGTTCCTGGGCGGCGCGGTAGTCGGCGCGGGTCTGGCGGAGTTCGCCGAGGGTGGTGGAGTACTGGCGGGACTTGGTGGAGAAGTGGCCGCGGAAGCCGAGCATGTGGGCCCAGGCGAGGAGCCGGCGGTCGGGGTAGAGCGGGTCGAGGTCGAAGCAGGCTTCGACGAGGCGGCGCGTGTGGTCGGGGACACCGAGGAGGAGCAGGGCTTCGCGGTTACCGACACGGCGGTCGAGGCTGCCGGTGGTCTCGGCGGCTTTGGTGGCGTACTTGGCGATGTAGGAGGCGACGGCCTGTTCGGTGATGGCGGAGCCGTCGCCGAAGGCTTTGACGGGCCGGATGTCGAGCTGGGTGCCCCAGCGCAGTCGGTGTGAGGGCTGATTGCCGACGGCGGGGACGGTGATCGTCGTGTACGCGTGGGCTGCGGCGGTGTGGATGGCTTGGGTGAGGAGCTCGGCGGTGGCCCAGGACGGGGGCGGGGTGCCCGGTCCGTCGGGTCCGTCGAGGCGGATCACGGCGTGGAAGTGGACGGCGCCCCGCTTCTGGAACTCGGCCACCTTCCCGTACGAGAGCCGGAGGACGTCTTTCAGCGCTCGCTGGGACAGTCCGGCGGAGGCGGCGACCTCTCGGCGCAGGCGGGTCGCGAACCGCTGCCAGAGCTGTCCGGCGTGGTTGTTGAAGAGGACGGCGCCTTCGTAGTCGTACGACGCGGGGTCGAGGGGAGTACCCAGCTCGGTCGCGTCCTCAGCGTGCCGGATACCGCAGCGGCAGGAGCGCGTACCGGGACGGTTGTGGACCGGTCCGAACGACGGGGCGGTGAGGGTGAGGAAGACGCGGGGGTGGTCGCGAACGGCGGTGGGGATGTCACGGCGGTCGTCTCCGGCGAGGCCGGCGCGGATGAGGTGGTACGTGTCGCCGGCGTAGGTCCAGGCGCAGGAGGGGCAGCGGGAAGCGCGGCGGTTGCCGCAGGCGATGCGGAGGCGCCCGTCCGGCTCGGTGTCGGTGGAGTAGCGGTGGAGGGTCTCGCCGGTGGTCTTGTCCCGGGAGAGGGTCCACCCGGTGAGGTGGATGGGGCTGGAGCAGCCGCCGGTGCGGTGGGTCTGATCCTTCCAGCGGTCGTACCCGGGGGACGCAGCCAGCCGGAGCATGTCGCTCAGGGTGGCCGAGTCCAGTCCCATGAGGGGCGGGGTCTCGATCACGCGGCCACCGCCGGGGTGGCCAGGCGGAGGGTGAAGGGGGCGTGGTGGTGGTCGGCCATGATGGGCGGGCGCCTTCCTGTTCTCTGGACTTGGTAGGGGCGGGGCTCCCGGGCGGCGGAGACTTGGCGGTTGAGCCGCCCGGGAGCCCGACTAGCGGTGCTTGTGCTGGCTGCTGAGGAGCGAGCGCATGACGACGGCGCAGACGGCGACCGAGGCGGCGCTGATGGCGACGGCGAGGAGCATCGAGACGAGGACCGTGCCGATGATGAGGACGAGTCCGGCGCCGCTGGCGACGACCGTGACGAGGCCGGTCGGGGTAAGGCGGACAACCGGGACCTGAGCCCGCGGAGAAGCCGGGGCCGGGGCCGGGGTGTGGGCGTGGTGGCAGGTGGGCGACTCGATGCCGGTCGCCGTGGCGGTGGTCGGCTGGATGAGGGGGCTGACGATGCCGGTCGGGAGCGGGTTGACCGGGATGCGCGGTCGGAACATGGCGGGTCTCCCTACTTGGTGATCGGGTCGATGAGCGGGGCGAAGAGGCTGTCGGCGAGGAGGTAGCCGCCGAGGAGGATCACGGCGACGAGCCACCAGGGCGGGCGGATGAGCTTGATGCCGAGGGCGCCCACGACGACCAGGGCGAGCCAGAGCGGGACGTCCACGAGCGGTATCCGTTCAGTTGGCGATGCGGCAGCGGTGGGTGCGGGCGGCGAGCTGGGCGGCGGAGGAGCTGGAGTAGTCGGAGGACCAGCCGCAGCGGTCGGCGGTGCAGACGGCGGCGTACTTGGTGTGGCCGTGGCGGTCGCGGTGGGTGCCGATCTGCACGGGGCCGATCCGCATCACGGAGTGGAAGTGATCGCGAGGGGCCATCGCTCAGACCTCCTTCGAGAAGTCGTCGGCGTGCTCGCGGAGCCACTGGCGGATCTCGGCCGACTCGAACTCGTCGGCGGCGATGATCACCGGTTCGGCGATGGCCATGGCGTCCACGAGGCGGTTGTTCCGGGTCAGTTCGGCGGCAAGCTCCAAGGCATGCCGGGTCGAGTCGCGCATGAATGGATCTCTCTCTCAGGCGAGTTGGGCGGCGATGGCGTCGGCCATCTGGGACGGGACGCCGAGGCGGGTACGCAGGGTGTCGGCGTCGATCGGGTAGCCGGTGCGGGCTCGATGGTCGGCAGCGACCTTCTGGGCGTGAGCGACCAGAGCTGGAGGGACAGCGAGGGCGGTGGTTGCGGGCTCCGGCTCCGGCTCGATGACGGGTAGCGCTGACGGAGATGCGGGACCGGCATCCGGCTCGTACGAGTCGCTTCGCCCGATGACCGTGTCGACGGCTACGGGTTCCACGGGATGAGGCGCCGTCGTGGGCACGGCCGGTGTGTGGACGAGGAGGGTGCCGCCGAGGAAGGCGAGAGCGGGCCATCCGGCAACGAGGATGCGCAGCCAGTCGGGCACGTCGGTGAGGTCGAGGAGTCCGGCGGTTGCGACGTTCGCGCCGAGCGACGCGACCAGGGCGACGGTGAACCAGGTCCACGCGGAGCGGGCGGAGTCCCCAGCGGCCCGGAGGCTCCGGAGGCGGCGCCAGGCGGCGACGAGCAGGAGGTCGACGGAGACGGGGTAGGCCCACGCCTTCCATCCGGTCTGGCCAGCCGCTTCGGCGAGGTCGTGAAGGTGGGCGAACGACAGGGCACCGGCGATCACGGCCTGTACGAGAACGGCGTCAGGTCGCAGTGTCGAGCGCATCGCGGGGGCCTCCTTCCGGTTTTGGGCATGGGAGGGGTAGGGGCATGGCGTGACGCGGTCACGCCAGCCGTGGAGCGAGGGGTGTCAGGCGATTGCGGGAGCCACAGCGGCAGAAGGCTCCGAGGCCTTGGCCAGGGGCGGCAGGACGGGCCGGAAGGCGTCCAGTGCGGGGATCTCCGGAGTGCGGTGGGCGTGGGCGTTGCAGGTGTTCACGGCCCGTCGCAGGGTGAGGTGCGGCGTACGGATGCGGACCCAGCCGCCGGAGGAGTCGCCGACCACGGCGGTACCGGGCCGGTCGGTGGGGATCTGGATGGTGGCGAGCACGGCATCCGGCGCGATGTCCCCGAAGGCCATGTTGGCGCTGGTCTCGTCATTGACGCGGTGGGCGGTGCGGCCGGTGAGCTGGGCACGGAGCATGGTGATGCCCTTGCCGAGTTCGGAGCCGAAGCGCTGCCCGCAGATCTCCAGATAGATGCCGGCGGCGCGGCCGAGCTGGGAGAGACGGACCAAGGAGGTAATGATCCGATCCCGACGCTTCTCCTCGTCCTTCGTGGCGAACAGGGCGAGTTCGGCGACCTCGTCGACCATCAGGACAATCGGGGTCGGGCGGAGGTGATCGGGCAGGTCCCAGATGTCCGCGGTGATATCCGCATCAGGGAGATCCGCACTCAGCCGCTGTTCGCGTCGGATGAGCTGATAGACGCCTTCCATGTGTCCGACGAGCGCGTCGAGGAGGTCGGCCGCGGTGTCGGGATTGTCGGCGAGTGCGGTGAACCGACGGGCGAGCGGCGCGAGTTCGACACCTTGCTTGCAGTCAATCCCGACCAGGGCAACATCGAGCGCGGCGAGAGCGGCAACAAGGTTGCGCTGATAGACGGACTTACCTGATTGAGTGGCACCGACGTTCAACGCGTGCGGGATCTGTCGGTAATCGCGGTAGTAGACCTCTCCGTCCTCCCGCATGGCGACCGGAACCCGCATCACCCCACCATCAGGCAGAGCGGGCATCTGGACCCGCTTGAGGACGTCGTAACCGGTCATCCGCAGCTCGACAACACCGGATCGAATCTCCCGGGTGGTGACGTTCCGCATGACGAACGAGTGCCGCAGCCGGTCTGACGCGGCGGAGAAGTCGAACGCGTCCTGACCAGGCCGGAGCTTCACCCGCAGCACCAGCCCTGTCCGGGTGGGCCGCAGCCGCAGGATCCGAGGCGCCCGAGCCTCCGGGATGGGCCGGCCGGTCATCCGGGCCACCGCGAGGCGCCAGCGAGGGGGCGGGACGGTCAGCCCGCACGCGTCCATCACGGAGGAGTACCGGCCGAGGACCCGCACGAGCGCGAAGAGGATGCCGAAGGTCATCCAGTACCAGGCCGGACGCTGCCACCGCAGCAGCAGTGCGACGGAGGCGACCAGAGCGAGGGCGACCGATAAGCCGGTCATGATCAGGCCGCCTTCGCGGCGGCGAGGGAGGTGACGGCGACGGCGCGGAAGCTGATGCCGTGGCGCTTCTGGCCGTTGAACTCGTTCTCCCACGGCCGGGCGACGACTCCGGTCAGCGCGACCGGGGTACCCATCGTCAGCTCGCCGGAGACCCCGGTCGAGGGCACGACCAGGTTCAGGATCTCGGCGCTGCCGTCCATGACGAACATGACGTCAACGGTCATCAGCGTCGCGCCGGTCTCGCGGTCGGTGGCGACCTCGCCGGTCTGCCGGTTCGCGATCTTCGGGGCCGGGGGCTGGGCCACCATCACCATCGCGGTGGACGTGTCGACGGGGATCTGACGCACAGTGGATCACTCCTCTATAGATGATGAACTCCGTCACTCATGTATAGGAGTGACATGAAGAAGAGTGCCTGACTCCTGTACATGAGTCAACCCGCTGCGAAGAAGAAACCGCAGCGGGCTGTGGGGAGTTGAGCGAGCGTCAGTCGGTGGCGGGGATCCGATACTGGAAGACGAACTGGTCAGCGGCCATGAGGGTGTCGCAGACCTCGACGACGCGCCCCTTCTTGGTCACCGCGTCCCGCAGTAGGTGAACCACAGGAGCTCCGGGACTCAGAGCCAGCTCCGAAGCCTCTGCCTTCGCGGCCGGCCGCGCCTGAAGCGTCTCGACGAACTCGACGAAGGTGTGCCCGTGGTCTTCGAGCCGGGCATAGATGCCGCCAGGCCCAGGGTTCTCAGCGAACAACTCAGGGATGTCCTTGACGACATCCCACGGCAGGTACGACGAGGCTGTCTCAACAGGGGTCCCGTTCCGGAAGTACAGACGCCGCCGCGCGAGCACCTGCGTACCCACGTCGACGCCGAGCCGCTCGGCGATGTCCGCCGGCGCTTCCATAGGCCCGATGTAGAGGACGCTGACCTTCGCGGTGGCGCCGGACTGCGCGGACTCAGCGAGGTACGCGGCTTTGCCGCCCCGCCGGTGCGAGGCACGGAACCGATCTGAGGAGCGGAGCCGCACAGGAGGCCGATCCTTAACGATCGAGCCCTTCCCGTGCCGAGTGTCAACGAGCCCACTGGCCCGAACCTCAACCATGGCCTTACGAATGGTCCCCCCGGCAACCCCATAGCGCTCTACGAGCTCCGACTCACTGGGCACCATGTCGCCGGGCTTGAGGACGCCGGCCCGGATCTGCTGAACGATCTCGTTGGCGATCTGCACGTACCGCGGTACGGCCCGATCACCTCCCACTGAAGTTCCCACGGTCCTACTCACTCTCCTATGCTCCTGTACATGAGTAACAGCGCCCGCGAAGCCCAGTCAACGCCACTGCACTCCGTGTCTGTGGCGGGAGCAGTGGTCCGCGACGACGGGCGCCTCCTCGCGATCCGCCGAGCGGACAACGGAACGTGGGAACTCCCGGGCGGAGTCCTCGAACTCACTGAGGCCCCCGAGGCCGGCGTCGCCCGCGAGGTCCTGGAGGAGACGGGCATCCACGTAGAGGTAGACGAGCTGACCGGCGTCTACAAGAACACGACGCGAGGCATCGTCGCCCTGGTCTTCCGCTGCAAGCCGTCAGGCGGCATTGAGCGCACATCGGCCGAGTCGACCGCGGTCGACTGGCTAACACCGGCAGAGATCGAGGACCGAATGTCCGAGGTCTACGCGATCCGCCTCCTGGACGCGGTCGACGGAAACGGCCCCCACGTCCGAAGCCACGACGGCAAGCAGCTCATCCGTCACTAGTGTGCTGCGCATGACCGAATCGACGCCTGCCAGACGAGCACCGCGCCCTCTCAGCGAGCTGCAGGGTGTCTATGACCTGCTCGAAGAGGTGCGACTGCGCCCAGGTATGTGGATCCGACGCAGCTCTATTCAGCATCTCGACTCTATGTTGACCGGCTACCGGGTCGCCCTGGAGATCCATAGCGTTGACGAGGATTCCGACTTCGCCCACGGTGGCCCGTTCAGCGAGTGGCTTTGGAAACGGCTTGGCATGTCGTACCCCAGCGCGCTGGGGTGGGCTGCCGAGACCGAACGAGAGGCCGAGCGAAGGGGCATGCCAGCCATCCAGCTCTTCTTCGCGCTCCTCGACGAGTTCCTCGCAGAGCAAGGCAGCGCACCAGAAGCCACGGAACCGGCGCGGTAAGAGATTCTCTACTTCATCAAGACACCCACCGCGCACGGCGCGGTGCGCGCGGCCCGTCGCCCGGGCCTGCGCTCCTGTCTACGCCCCGCTCCAGCCCGGCCGCCGCCCGCACGCCTGACAGCTTGGGTTGATGGGCGAGAAGAACCACGGCGTGGCCGGGGCGAGTACGGTGACGTGCCGGCCAGGACGATGCCTCCGGCGGGAGCGCTCAGGCTCCGGGATGGAGGGGGCCCGTGGGCGTCTGCCGGCAGTGTTGTGGTGGAGGTGGGGGCTCCCATCCCGCCTGCCGTCGACCCAGGCAGAGCCGAGCAGACACGGCACCGGGCGTCCAGGTCGTTCGTACAGTGGCGCGCTCCACCTGGACGCCCGGCACCGCGCCTGCTCCACGGTGTGTGGGTCGACGGCAGACGGGATGGGAGCTGGGGCGCTTGCCGGCAGAGGCCATCGGATGAGAACTGTGTGTCGCAGCCAGCCCAGATCATCAGCAATGGAAATTCGTCAAACAATATTTCCGTTGATTCGCTTTCTAGCTCTTTCGTAAAGGAAGTTTGGCACGGGATCGTCGGAAGACACGATCTTCTGGTACTCCGTTGACAGGGAGCGCGTGGTTTCTTCTACCTCTGTGATCGTAGACCTATTGCGCAGGAGGCTCGCCTCAAATGCGAGGCGATGCCGCAGCCCCGTGTAGCTGCGAGCCGAAGACTTATATGAAGTACTTTTTCTTTCGGAGCCCAAATACGACGCCGTGGCGGCCACGGCTCCCGCCACGGCAGAAGCGATCCCCCACGCTTTGGCACCACCGGCGGCAATGATGGCCCCAGCAATGGCTGATACCAGAGCAGGCAGGAAGACGAATAGGCGTCCGACGGCCTCCGAGAACTTCGCCGCTTCGAAATAAGCCTGGGCGCTATAAAGAGAGTTACCTTGGAGCCTTTCAAGCTCCGTGAGGTACGGAGCTATTTCGTCATCACTCAGAGCCATGACACTGCCTTTCCGGTCAAAGGAAGTTGTGGAGAGTTTATTAGGTATCCGCAGATCCATTTGAGGTCGGGGAAAGCTCCCGTCACCCTGTTTAGGAGCCTAGGGGAGCAATAGTTTGCATCGTATAGAGCCACTAGTAGCGCTCGCCGCATGTCACTGTCCGGCTCCCCCTCGAACATGTGCAACAAGAGCTGAGATTCGGCGAGGCGAGCGTGATTTCCGATGTACCTTGCGGCGAATTCTCTCGGGAATCTGACCCGGTTGCGGTCCTGGAGGATGTGCCATGCTCTTTGCAGCATCACCTCATCTCGAATTCCTGACTTTATGAAGTACTTCAGGATTCGCTGCTCCAGGTAGGGGTAGCTGCGGCTCTCGCTGTTTTCCATGAAATCGCTGAGGCTCTTCGTTATGCGTGAAGACCAGCCCGGCATCGACTCGAAATAGTTGAATATCTCGCGCGCAAGGTTTGCGACGTACTTGAGGTTTTCGAGGCACCACTGCACGGCGTAGTCGTCGCGTGTCTGCCTAAGCCTGTTCAGGGCGAACTTTAGATCCCGCATGTCCGGAGACGCCGTGGCTGTAATCGAGCTGAAGTAGCGCCGCAACTCATCCTTGGATCCAGGTGCGGAGATTGTGATTCCGTAGGCGAGTGCGGTCTTGTAGCTATCATCCAGGAGAGTCTTTGCCTCCGCTGGTTCCCATATTCGAGTTTTGCTCCCTGAGGTGGAGAGGCGTCGGGATCGAAGAATTCTGTTTGTGCCCGCGAGTGCATCCCGAAGCGCATTCCACTCGGGGTGAAATATCATCATGTCGTCTGAGTATCGAACGAAAGTGAATCCACTCTTTCGCAGGTGCTCATCTACGGGAGAAAGGTATAGATTCGCAAGAATTCCTGACGCGTCTGACCCTTGGGGGAGTCCCCATGCGTGATTTATGTCCTGGAAATTTTTGAGGAATCTCTCCAGTCGCTTGAGAGTCCACATGTCTGGCGTTACCGCATGAAGGTCGTCGGTGAGCGTGGCTATGTCGACATGCTCGTAGAAGGATGAGACGTCCGTCGATGCAATTCGAAGCGACCGGTCACGCTTGATGCGTCGAGTAGCGTAGTCTCGCATTCTGAGCCACGAGGTAATGGGGAAGCCTAGCTGGCTCGTTTTCGGTTGCCAGCGATAGCTGTATACGCTCTCGGATAGGGTGGCGTCGATTTTTGCAGCAAGGCGATATACGAGCGCGTCGTACACGAGGTGATCTCGCACGGAAAATCGACTAAGTGGTCGGACGTCGATCGCACCTTTGGGGTAATCGAGGATTTCCGTATTGAGGGGGCCGCATTCTTCGGCCTGCAGTTGTCGATCAATTTCTTCCCTGATTGGACCCCATTGGTAATGCAGGTCTGCATGGGAGATTATGTCGGGCAGTTCTGAGGCGGCCTGCGATTTCAAAAGGAGTCGCTTGGCGATATCTAGCTCTCGCTTCAAGGTGACGGCGCTCACCGGTCCCCCTCTACCGTGGGCGGTGCCCACAACCCCTGGATGCGGCATCGTAGCCCAGCCGATCCTGATGGCGCCGTGTCACCAGTCCAACTGTGCTGCCTCATGTTGAGGTTGCCGGCTGCGCCGCCGGGCCGTCCCTGTGCCGTGCGAGGGGGCTCAAGGGCGATCGGCAGCGACCAACGGTGACAGGTCGGCTACGAGGGTGACCCGGGAAGCCGCAGGTCAGGGGGTGCCCCACCTACTGGTTCGCCCCCGGGGGTGGCGGTCAGGCAAGATGGGGTGTCTCTTGACGTGGCGGCAGATGAAGTTGCTCGTGATGGTGCCAGATGAGGTATCGGTCCTCTTGGCGCAGTTCCGCGGAGCCCCACTCGATGCGCATGACGCCCTGAGCCATGGAGCAGGCGTAGGCGACGAGGACGAGCTTGACGTCCTCTGACAGCAAGGCGAGGTCAGGGTGTGGCTCTTGCTCGTTCAACTCGTCGATGCCCAGATCGAGAGCTTGTTGCATGGGTTCAGGGCCGTGCCGGCGTATCAGGTCGGCTCGGAAGCCCGTGGCCCGTCGTAGTCGTGCTGCCGTGACGGGTACGTCCTTCTTCGCGTAGCGCAACGGATAGATCACGTGGTCGCCCAGGACCACGAGGGTTCGTCCTTGTAAGCGCACCGGTGCGGCGGCGGGGAGCGAGGCGAGGCCAACTTCCAGTTCTTCGTACTGAGCGGCGTACAGGCCGTGTCCGTATGCTTCTAACGTCTGGGTCTGCACTCCCTCGTGGCCGCTACGCGCTCGGTCGTGGGCGCGAACCAGGCTGGCAGGGATCAGGTCGGTCAAATGCCTTGCGGCGTCGCCGAAGGTCTTCTCAGCCCAGCCCGTCACGGTCCCCATGGCCTACCGCCCTTCCCCCTTGTGGCACCTGAGTGCCGAGCAGCATTCAACGGAACCGTGCAGCGTGAGGGTCAGCAGCGCAAGTGTGCATCCGGCGCGCGACGGGGCGCACGGTGCGACGTAGCTCCGCTATCGCGCTGCGCGTGTGGCAGGAGACTGCCCCGATATAGAGACTCGCAAGGCAGCTGTCGGCGTGCCAGATCCGTTCCAAGAGCATGGGTCAGCTGCGGTCATTTGGGGGACGTAGCGATGCGCCGCTACGTTGGCGCACCCAGCAGTCTCGACGGCGAGTGACCAGCGAAGACCTGTCAGCGCCGTCTTCAGGCTTACAAAGCAGCGCTCCATGACACAGTCATCGAGGCTTGACTGGAGTCATGGGGAGTCCGTCGACCGCTCGGTCACCTGGCGACGTCACGGTCCAGCGCCGAACTCGCATGTTGAAGGAACTCTCGCACCCCATGGTCCAACTGCTTCAGTTTCTTAGGGAACTGTGAGGTGTCGTAAGCAACGCTTGAGTCGCCTACCTCGTCGGAGAGGCGAGCGAAGCTCAGCAGGATTCGAAACGGGGCTACGAGGTCACTCGAAAGCTCCGCCACCTTGGCTACGAACGGTTCGAGTTCCGCCGGTCCGTCCAGGACAACGTGCCGGCCGTATCGGCTAACCTCGTCAGCGAGCGCAAGGGCCTGATCGACATAGCCATCCTTAAACTCACTGTGCTTCAGGAATGCCACAGCGTTTGTGATCCCGTCGTCAGAGGTTTTCGACCGGTTGAGGAGTCGACCGAAGTGCACCCAGGGTTGTAGGTGATCGTGGAGCGTCGTAACAGCCGAGGAAAACGCCTCATAGGAGGCTCTTCGTGGCTCCCTTCGCTCACGCAGCGACTCGTTGCGCATCTGCAGCTTGGTTGCTGACCTCGCGGTCCAGCCAGTCACGATCATGCCCAATGTTCCGACTCCCGCGCCCAGCACGGCGGCTATCCCCGCATCCATGGCGCCCATGATGCCGTCGCAAGCGGGTCTTGAGTGCCGTATCTGTGGACGGGAAGAGAACTGACCTGTTCATGGCTGGCGGTGAGGTTGTCGCTCAGTAGGGAGGGGTAGTTGGCTCAGCATGGCCGACGACCTGCAGAAAGACATACACGATCTTGTCCGTCATCTGGGCGGTAACATCCGCGATCCCCACTATCGCCCAGCCCACGACGCAGCCGAGAACATCTGCTCGGGCGTCTACGCGATGATCCCGGTCGAAGTGCACGACCTCGTACACGAGGCGGCCCTGGCCGGGTACGCAGCCGCGCTTAGCGACCTGGAAGAAGGAAAGCTGGACGATCGCGTGCGCGAGCGTTTCGGACTTCTTGACTAGTCGCCCTGGGCGCTGCAGCGCAGTCCCATCGGAGTCTCGACGCCAGGATCCAGGCGCGCGGCCTATGTGTGGACGGGGCCTCGTGATCACATTCGAGCTAGCCCTCTGACCTGGCAGTACACCCGAGACGCATGGGCCTCCGGAGCCGTGTGCAGAGAAGCCCCGGACTGAGTCCGGGGCTTCTCGTCGTTGCTGGGGTCCGTGGCCCGCTAGCCGAAGGCCGCCGCCGGCAGCGTGGGGTCGTCGGTGTCGTCGACGTGGGTGCCCGGGCCTGGAGCCAGCAAACGGTGACCGCGGCTCTCCGCTACTCGCAGCGTCTCCCGCAGGACTCCCGTGAGGTCCGTCGCCAGGGCTCGCACCTCTTCCAGGTCCGCCTCTCCGTCGCCGAGTACCGCGGATGCGTGGTCCAAGAGTTCGGCCGCGAAGCCGAGCTGAGTCGCTTCGGCGTTGTCGGCCAGGCGGGACAGGCGGCTGTTGCTATCGGCGGTGCTCAGGAAGCACGGTTTGCCGTCGGGGCCTGACCAAGGGAGGAGCCGCAGTTCGTTGTGAGGCGTCATCCTTCCGTCTCCCTCATTTCTTCGGTCGTCAGGTGGGCGGTGAAGACTGCGTCGGCGCGGTCGCTGGGGAGGACCAGGAGCGCGGCCTCTACTACGCGGTCGGTGGCGTCGGTTGCGACGCTGGTGATCGCGAGTACAGCCAGAGCGGAGCTGATCCTGAGTGTGGTCGCTTCCTCCGGGGTGGGGAGGCGGGCGGTGACCGTCTCTCGGATCCTGGTTGGTGTCGCCTCCGTTCCCTGGAGCCCGCCCGACAAGCCGAGTTGGACGGTCGGCGCCAGGTCGCGGGGGACGTAGATGCGGGCCAGGCTGTGGGGCGACTTTCCCTCGTGGGTGACGCAGAGGAACTCGGTCAAGGGGCTGTTGGACGAGACCCTCAGTAGGGCTCTGAGATGCCCCCGCGCCCGGAGGTTGGTCGTGCGGATGCTGACCTGGAGTGTGGGATCGAAGGGCGTGCGGCCACCGCCGGTGTACGTGATGCGGCGGAGTGGGGAACGGATGAAGTTCCCTTTGCCGTGGACCTTTTCGATCAGTCCCGCGGCCTGGAGGAGCGCGAGGGCGTTCCGCAGGGTCGGCGTGCTGACCTTGTAGTGGGCGGCGAGCTGGGTCTCCGAGGGGAGGCGTTCGCCGGCCTTGAGGCGGCCCGTCGAGATTTGGGTTCGGAGGTCATCGGCGATGGTGTGGCGGCGGGAAGGCACGGAACGAGTCACCGCCTCTCATCATCCGCAGGGCGATGAGTCGGGTCCGGGTGTGCATCGTCAGCAGCTCGCCCGATTCGAAGAGGAGGCGTTTGGCGCCGCCGGGGAGTTGGAAGAGGTCGGCTACGCGGCACGGCTGACCGCCGATCTGGATGACGTCTCCCCGTTGCACGCTGGTCGAGGTGATCTCGACGTTGGAGGCCAGCGCGCCGCTGGGCGCCCATCCCCTCACTGGGGTGCCTCCGTCGGGGTGTGACGGGTGCTCGCCGAGTGACAGGGGCAGTCGCATGCCTCGTAGATCACGGGGATGTCGACCGGCGCCGCGGCGGGGGAGGAGTGGGCGCACTCGTGGTGTGTGCCGATCCGGCATGCGCTCGATCGGTAGGGGGTGGCGGGGTGTGTCACGCGCGGCAAGTGACGGCGAGGCATCAGAGGGCCTCCGCCGGAGCGAACCAGGTGAGCGTGAGGAAGTCGTGAGGTGCGGCGTCCTGGCGTCGCGGTGCGCGTTCCTCGTTGGCCAGTACGTACGGGCGGACGAGCGCGGTGTCCTCGCCCAGGAGGACTTCCGTGCGGTCTCGGCGCTGGCCCGTGGGCAGCGTTGATCGGGCGGAGAGGCCGAGGTGGATGACCGTCGGATGGACGGGCGTTAAGGCGCGGCGGTGCCGGCCCTTCGGGAGGTACCGCTCTCTGGTGCGCGTGATGGCGCGGCGGATACGGTTGAGCACGCTGATCAGCTCCTATCGCTGACGGCCAGGTCCCCGGACGTCGCCTGTCGCGGGGACCGCTTTTTGTACGGCGGCCCATAAGGTGCGGCCGTTCAGGCTGGTGGCGACGAGCCCGAATCGATCGGCCTCCGCCACCACCTCCAGGGCCTCCCGCCATGACTCGGCCGGGAGGGATTCCGGTACCTCCGCTTCGATCGACGTGTGTGCGGCGTGTTCCTCCATGCGCGTGGTGAGTCCGATGGCGGACAACCGGGCGGCGATGTCCTCCGCGGTTACGTCCGAAGCAGGCACAGGGAAGCCTCCGTCACCGGTGATCACGTTGCGTGAAGCTAGTTAACTAGATTAGAGCTAGTGGACTAGATTTTCCATATGCCTGAGCAGCCGCCTTATCTCCGCATCGCTGACGTACTCCGGCAGAAGATCGCGGAACAGGAGTGGACACCGGGGGATCGGCTTCCCTCGCGTGCCCAGATTGCCGAGGAGTGCGGCGTCGGGGAGAACGTCGTGCGCCGGGCTCAGGAGCTACTGATCTCGCAGGGGGTCCTGGAGGGCCGGGCGGGCTCCGGTACGTACGTGGCCGAACCCCGTCAGCGTGTGCGCGTGGTCCGGTCGTCGGCGCGCGAGCAGCGGGGAGGTTCTCCGTTCCGCGCCGACATGAACGCCGTGGGGAAGCTGGGGGACTGGGAGAGCCGGACCGAGGCCAAGGTTCCTGCGCCGGCGGAGATCGCGGCGCGTCTCGGTATCGCCGAAGGAGGCCTGTGCGTCCGCACCGTGTACGAGTTCCTTGCCGACGGGCGGCCCGTACAACTGTCTACGAGCTGGGAGCCGTACGACCTCACCGCCGGCACCGTCGTCGTCCTTCCCGAGGGAGGGCCGCACGCTGGGGTGGGCGTCGCGAATCGCATGGCCGAGATCGGCATCACGGTCAGCCATGCAGTGGAGCAGCCGGAGCCGCGGCAGGCCACCGCCGAGGAGGCGTCGCTCCTGGGGATCCAGAAGGCCTCTCTCGTGACGCACATCCGGCGGACGTACTACAGCGACGAGGGCCGGCCGGTTGAGACGGCTGACATCGTCGTCCCTGCCGCCCTGTGCGAGATCGTCTACGAGATTCCCATCAGCCGTTAGCGGGGCTGCACACGAGGGGGAGATCCATGGAGTCAGCCGGGTATCTCATAGGCGCCTTGGTCTGGGGCGCTGTGATCGCCGCATTGCTGGTGACTGTGATCGGGTCGATTGTGGTTGTTCGGTGGCGACGCAGGACGATCGCAGCCTTGGAGTGCGCGGAGCTGGAGGCGGCTTCGTGGACCTCTGCGAGATCCCTCATCAACCGGCAGCAGAGCTAGGCGTCAGGCCCATGGGTTTGGTTGTGATGGTTCCCGTCCACCAGCCCGGCTCGTGGCCTGCTTCCCAGGCGATCGTCAGCGGTCGGCCGGCCAGGTCCTCGGCCTGGCCGTGAGCGGCTGTCTGGGCTTCGCCCGGTTCGCTGTTGGCGCTGGGCTGGGCGAGGTAGCCGTCGACGATGGCGCCGGAGAAGTACATGGCAAATCGCCACACGCTGGGCGTGCGGTACAGAACGAACGTCTTCGGTGTCCCGAACCCGTCCCGCCAGTGCTTTCGTCTGCGCTTCATGCCCGCACGGTAGCGGTGGCGCCCACGAGCCGCCCGTGTGTTTCGGCTCGGATATCGTCCGACCCGGTTGATCAGTGGGTAGTGGGAGTGGCATGCACAACGAGCGGCACGACGAGCGACTGTCCGATGAAGAGCTGGAGCTGTTCGTCCAGTACCTGCACCGGTTTGCGGACCACGACGTGGACATCTTTCTGAACCTGGAAGTCGGGGAGCCCGAACACCCCGTCTACGTGCTGTTCGGCCGAGACTATCCCCCGGTCGGGGAGGCCGCGGACTATCGGCGGCCGTTCGCTGACCGGCGACAGGTGACATCCACATCTGACATCAACGACGGTGGATGACAGCAGTCCTGTACGACCCTTCGTGGTGTCCGCGAGCTGGGGTGCACCCTCACCGGCCGTGGCCCGATCGAACTTACAAAGCAGATGTCGGCGGTTCGAAACCGTCCGCGCCCACCAGCACAAAGGCCCCCGCAGCTCATCGCTGCGGGGGCCTTTGACGGTAGTGGCTGACGGCAGTCTCACTCAGGACGGCGCCGGCGGAGCAGCCGGTCCATGTGCCACATCGCCTCCCTCCGACGCTCGTCGGAGACGTGGGTGTAGATGTTCATCGTGACGGCGATCTGCGAGTGCCCCAGGATCTCCATCACGACCCGCGCCGGCACTCCTGCGGCGAACAGGAGCGTCGCGCACCCGTGTCGTGCGTCGTGCAGCCGAATCCGGGGGAGCCCAGCCGCCTCAGTGATGCGCTGGAACGAGCGGCTGAGGTTCATCGGCTCGACCGTGCGGCCCGAACGCGTCGTGAAGACGTAGTCACTGTCCTGCCAGCCCTGTCCCGCCGCGTCCCGCTGCGCGGCCTGCCGGAGACGCTGCCAGCGCAGCGGCGGCACGCACATGAGGGGGAGAGGGATGACACGGCTCCGGCGGTTCTTCGTGGAGTCCGCGTACAGCTCGTTCTGTACCCGCTGGATCTGGTTCCGCACGGTGAGCGTGCGACGCTCCAGGTCGATGTCCGACCAGCGAAGCCCGAGTGCCTCTCCTCGGCGCAGTCCGAGCGCCACGGCCAAGATGAACGCGGCGTAGAGCGCGTCGCCCCTCACCGCCTCCAGGAAAGTCGTCGTCTGCTCCAAGTCCCACGGCTTCAGCTCCCTCTGCTGCACCCGGGGGGCCGGTACGAGCTTGACCGCGTTCCTGCTGATCAGCTCCTCCCGGCACGCGGCGCTGAGCGCACTCCGCAGGACGCGGTGCGACTCCTTGGCCGTGGCCGGCGACGCCTGGGCCGAGACTGCCGTGAGCAGGCGACGCACATCCGCCGCACCCAGGTTCTCCAGGCGCTTGGAGCCGATGTTCGGGATCAGGTAGAGGCGGACGTGGGTCTCGTACTTGGCGTAGGTCGTCTTCTTGTGGTCGTCCTTGACGAACTCCTCAAGCCAGTACGGTAGCCACTCGGAGAGCTTGGCGGAGCGGGTGGGGGTCGGAATGCCCTGGCGGTCGCGCAGGACGAGCTCCAGACTGTCTTCCTTTTGCGGGTTCCGTCGGGCTGGGGGACGTTCACCCGGGCTTCGTAACGCCCGTCCTTGCGCTGCCAGATGCTGCCGGCGCCGTTCGGGTTCCTCTTGCGGGCCATCAGGAGGCTTCCTCCAGTCGGTTGTGCATGTAGGTGCGGAGAGCGTCGAGGGGCATGCGGCGGCAGCGCCCCTCGGTGTAGCTGGGCAGGGCGCGGGAGCGGATGAGGTCGTAGACCTTGCTGCGGCTGAGCTTCAGGGCGTCCATGACCTCAGGGACCGTCACGGCGGTGTGGCTGGTCGGGATCGCGGTGGTCAAGGCGGTACCTCCTCGGCGCGTGGGGCCTCCTCGGGCCCCTTCCTGTCAGGTCCGCTACTTCCGCTACCGCCGCTACCGCCCTGGTCAGGGGCGTGATCGGAGGTAGCGGAAGGGGTAGCGGTAGCGGATAGGCCCGCTACCGGCCCCGGGCTGAGGCGCCGGGGGCGGGTAGCGGGGTAGCGGATCAGGTAGCGGACGGGAAGAGCCCTTCCGCTACCGTTTCCGGCTCGCTGACCTGCGGGGTAGCGGCGGTAGCGGAAGTAGCGGCCCTCAGGAGGGGAGGGGGCAGTAGCGCTCCCAGGCGTCGTACAGGTCGGCCGTGTAGTAGCCCTTCAGCACGGCGCCGGCGGCCTTGATGTTCCGGGCTTTGATGGGGGTGTTGTCGCTGGTCATGTACCCCCCGAGCATCTTGGCCAGGCCACGGGAGTCGAGCGGGCGCCCGGCCATGTCGGCCCAGGGCGCCTCCTCCAGCGCGCAGAGCCGGTCGAGGATCGCGACGGTCGGCAGGCGGTCGATGCCGACCATGACGTGGTCGCGGAGGTCGGTCAGCAGCCGGATGCCGAGGGATCCTTTGTCGTCGGCGCGGGCGGCGTTGACCAGTTCCACGCAGGCGGCGCGGGCGCGTTCGGGCCAGTCGCCGCCGGCGGCGTCCGCGACGGCGAGGAGAGGTTCCCAGACGTCGGCGGCCCGGTCGGTGACGCCGTCGGGCATCTCGGGCCAGCGTCCGGCGATGTCCTCGCGGATCTGCTCGGCCCACTGGGCGAGCCGGCCGCGGAGCTTGTTGCCCTCGGCTTCGCGGAGCCGCTGGCGGAAGGGTTCGACGTGCTCGTTCCGGGCGCGGCGGCGCATGCGGATGATGACGGATCGGGTGGTGATGGAGTCGGGGAGGCCGCCGAGTCCGGCGATGGCGACGGCGCTGTAGGAGGGGAACTCGACCACGGTCTGGTTGCCGCCGTCTCCGACGCACCGGTAGGTGACGCCGGAGCGTCGGTGTCCGGCGTTGAGGAAGCCGCGGAGTTCCTCGTTGTCTCCGGCCTTGGGTCCGAAGACGGTGTCGATCTCGTCGTAGAGGATCGTGGGCCGCCCGGCGGAGTCGGAGACGGACCGGAACAGGGCGGCGGCCCGGGCGTCTCCCGATGCTCGCTGCGTACGCGCTAGTTAACGGGCACGATTCTCCTGCCCTGAGTGAGCTGGCCGGCCGGCCACGCCAGAGCGATGCGACCGAGGTCCGCGAGCTGTACGTCCAGGCGTTAAGCGAGCTCGACGTGCCTCTTCCTGACGAGGAGACCGCCGGTCGACGTCTCCTCGTGAGCTTGTCGCGCTGATCCGCGGACGCCTGGCGCGCGACCAATGACTCCACGATCGAGTCGATACTTGCCAGGCTGCGGAACAGGGAGAACATGGTTGTTCAGCGGCTGACCGACCACGATGCGGGCGACTGGATGAGGACGACACCTACGAGGTGGAACACCAAGTGGGCACGCCGCTAAGCGCGATCGGACACGGTCAGCTTCCCGGGTCGGCTAAGAGGTGCCCGTTAGTCGGTAGTGGGGGAGTCCTACCGGTGGTTGGCCGCTAGCCGCGTCCGAGTATGTTGCGCCGCATGTCGAGTCGACTTCCCCTCTGTCCTACGTGCGACGCGCCGATGGTGGCGCGTGGGTTCTTCCACTTCCAGCGCGAGGAGGACGGCAAGCGTGTCTGCCGCGCTGCGTGGCGGCCCGGATCGGCATCTCTGGTGGCATTGGGCCGATCGGCCGGACGATCCCATGGAGATCTGCCCCCGTACCCCAACCTCGTGAAGTGACATCCACGTCTGACATCAACGGGCACGCAATTCCGGGAACGCGGCGAGCGCGTCTTCGCCCGGATGAAGACCTGGAAGATCCTTCGCGACTGCCGTTCGAAGGGCGACAACCCCCGCCCTCATCACAGACCTTGGTGTGTGTGACGCCGGCATGCGTCCTCCGTGCCCACGGCAGCTTTCGGGTGCGACGGGACCAGTTAGGGCCGATACTGGTGGCAGGGCCACGCCGACCCCTGGCCGACGCCGCCCCCTAACCGACGGCGAACCGACGGCTGACTGCTGCCGTGCCGGAGAAGTGAGGGTACCCGCAGAAAGGGATGACGGGATCATGGCGGACAACCTCGTTGGCAAGTCACAGCAGGACGGGATCCCCGGGGTCTACGGCGGAAACGACGCTAACGGCAACGGCGTGGTCGGGGAAACAAATGGCTCAGGTGAAGGAGTCTTTGGCCAGAGCCATACGGGTAATGGAGTGGTCGGAAGGGGATGGACTTTCGGCAAACGCGGGGTCTGGGGAATATTCGACGATGACGAGCAATCCCCTCCATCTTCAGCACACTTCGCAGTTGCCGTCTCTGCCGGTGTTTGGGGAACAACCTCCAATGTGGCTGAAGTTGCCACAGATCCTATGATCAACCTGAAAACAGCATCGGGAGTCGTAGGAGAAGTGTCTCTGCCGGGACACGGGTTCGGATACGGAGTTCTCGGGGTGGGGCACAGAGACGAGGGTGTCGTCGGTTGGAGTGAACTCGGAGCCGGCGGCAGGTTCCACGGTGCTACGAGTGGCATCATCGCGAAGTCCACGAAGCGCGGACAGATCCGGCTCGTACCCAGAGAGGTAGATTTCGGGGAAGACCCACAAGGAAATCCCCGCCCGCATCTGCCGAAAATCGCAGAGGCCGGCGAGATGACCATGGTCACCAAAGCCGGCAAGTGCAGTCTCTGGCTGTGCGTCAAGTCTTGGCAGCCTGGTGGCGGCGTTGTTCCGGAAACGAATGCCCGTTGGGCAGAGGTGAAGCTGGGCGCCGCGTTCAATGGCGTGACTGGGACCACCTGACCACCGGTGCGGCGGCAGCAGGCGCAGCCGGTGCGCCATGGGTCCTCCCTGGGGGGCGCTGGTCGACGGTGGGGTGAACGTACCTTGGGGGCGTGCGTGGGGGAATGGGGGAGAGTTGACGTGGGCCTGACCGGGCGGGTGTACTCCGGGACATGGCTGAGGTGGGGGACGCGCCCGAATCCGTGGTGCAGAGCGGCGAGATGACGTCGCAGCGGTACATCGAGACCAGGCTCGCGCAGTACCAGGAGTGGTACGACGTCAAGGCGACCCGGATGAAGGCGATGCATCTGCGGATGCGGACCGTGTCCGTCGTCGGTGGGGCGCTCGTGCCGGTGTTCGTGAACGTGGACCTGGCGTTCGCGCGGGTCACGGCCACCGTGCTGAGCGTCGTGGTCGTCGCCGCCGTGTCGCTGGAGAGCGTGTACCGGTACCGCGAGCAGTGGAAGAACTATCGGTCGACCGAGCAGCTCCTCGGCCACGAGCGGGTGTACTTCGAGACCAAGGTGGGTCCCTACCAAGGCCTTTCGAGGCGAGAGGCCTTCTCCACGCTCGTCGCCCGGGTCGAGCGGGCCATCGCCGGCGAGAACTCGGCGACGTTGAACGTGATGACGCTCGGCGGGCAGGTCAACGCCGATGTGGCACAGCACGGTGTTCCCGCCGCCCGGCAGGAGTCCCCGCAGGGGTCCGAGGCGTCCTGAGACGGCCGCGGGCCCCGGGGTTTCCGGGGTCCGCGGTTCGTCAGGCGCGGTGTGGCGTCAGCACCACTTGTAGTCGACTCGCGTCGAGTTGTACGAGCAGTTGTCGACCCACGTGCCGTTGCTCTTGCGCAGCGTCGCCGTGTCCTTGTCGTTGTTCCAGACGTACCAACTGCGGTTCTGGTAGACGTTCGCGGACGTGTTCGTGCCGCGGCCCGTGCGGACCGTCACGATCTTGCCCTTGCCCAGGGTGAACGAGCCGAAGGTGTACTTGTGGTTGGCGGCGTCCGTGACCGTCCAGCCCCGCAGGTTCACCGCGGCGCCGGTCGTGTTGCGTATCTGCACGTACTCGGCGTTGAGGCTCGTGTTGGCGCCGCGGTCCGAGCCCGGGCTGTCGTAGTAGATCTTGTACAGGTGGACCGAGCCGGCGGCCTGGGCCGGCGAAGGCAGCAGCAGAACGCCGGAGGCGGCGGCCGCGGTCACAGCCGCGAGCGTGCGTGCACGAAGCATGAATGTCCCTCAATTTCTGCCGGGCACCCGCCGATGGGGCCCGGCGAGCACACAGGATACGCATCGTCTTCACCTCTTCCGCACAATTAGGCCAGGGAGGACGGAGCCACCCCCTAGGGTGAGCCCATGGACCGCGACGCGCTGCGGATCACCGTCCTCGGATCCGCCACCCCCTTCCCCCGGCCCGGCAATCCCTGCTCCGGCTATCTCGTCGAGGGCGGCGGCGTCCGCGTGTGGGTGGACGCCGGCACCGGCACCCTCGCGGAGCTCCAGCGGTACGTCGCTCTCGGCGACGTCGACGCCGTCTGGATCTCCCATCTCCATGCCGACCACAGCGCCGATCTGCTCACCGCCTACTACGGCTTGCTCTACGCGGGGCTGGACGTGTCCTTGCCGGTGCCCCTTCTCGGGCCCGCGGGCATCGCCGATCGTCTCGCCGGATTCCTGACCAATGGGGCGGAACGCAGTCCCGTCGAAAGCGCCTTCGCCGTCCAGGAGTTGTACGACGGGCATGAGGTGCGCATCGGCGGGCTGACCCTCCGGTCGCGCGCCGTCGACCATGACGGCCCCGCCGCCTTCGCCTTGCGCGTCGAGGACGAGGATGGGTGCTCCCTCGTGTACTCGGGGGATTGCCGGCCGTGTTCTTCGCTCGTCGAACTCGGCCGGGACTGCGACCTGTTCGTCTGCGAGGCCGACGGAGACGTGCCCGGCCACCACTCCGCGGCGCAGGCCGGGCGCAGCGCCGCCCAGGCCGGTGCCGGGCGGCTCGTCGTGACCCATGTCGGGTCCGGCGTCGAGCCCGCCGAGGCCGTCGCCCTGGCCGCCGCCGAGTTCCCCGGCGACGTCGCCCACGCCGACCCCGGCGCGCGCTTCGAGGTCACGCGTCGAAGTCGTACTCCAGGACGTACGACGACGAATCGAGCGTCATCTCGTTGAGCTCCACCGCCACCCCGGGCTCCGTGAACGCCGTGCGCCCGATCAGCACCACCGGTGTGCCGAACTCCAGGGCCAGCCGGTCCGACTCGTCCGCCGTCGGCATCCGGCAGCGGATCTCCTCCCGGAACCGCACCGGCCGGTGCCCCAGCTCGGCCAGCCGGGCGTAGGTGCCGCCCGGGCCCGTGTCCGGCTCCGTGATCGCCGTCCCGCGCACCAGCTCCGCTGAGAGGTACGAGACCGAGAGCAGCACCGGCTTCGCGTCCAGGACGAAGCGGCGGCTGCGGACGCATACGGGCGCGCCCGGCGCGAGGTTCAGCGCCCCCGCGACCCTGGCCCCGGCCTCCGTCTCCGCCACCTCGATCCGGTCGACCACCAGGCTCCGGTCCTCCACGTCCGCCGACCAGACCGAGCGGCCGCTGCCCCAGTGGTCCCCGGCGAGGCGCGGGATGCCCCGGCGGCGCAGCGGGCGGAACACCCGGACGAAGACCCCGGCGCCCTTGCGGGCCTCGGCGAGACCCTCGGTGCGCAGCACGGAGAGGGCCTGGCGCGCCGTCATCCGGGCCACGTCGTACGTCGACATGAGGTCGTTCTCGCCGGGGAGCCGGTCGCCCGGCGCGAAGGCGCCTGACTGGATCGCGGTTCTCAACTCGTCGGCGATGCGCTGGTACTTGGGCCGACGAGCGCTGTCCTGGTCAGTCACGGGTGGACCACTCCCTTCATCTGCGGGACACCCTACGGCGCACCCCCGGGCCAGGGTGCACACGTGTGCGCCGTCCCGCCGGGTCGATCCATCCATCGGGGGACATCTCTAGAGATACGTTGACAGGGCGGGGCGGCCCCGCTTCTCTTGTGGTCCCCAGGCTTCAGGAATTCGGGACGGAGGGGATGCGTGCAGCCACTGCCGGAGGTCGGTGACCTCGTCCGCGACACCGCCACCGGGCGGGTCGGCTTCTATGTGGAGAGCGTCTCCGGGCGCTTTCTGATCCGGACCGTCCACGGCGGCGTCGAGTGGGAGGCCGAGCCGGCCGACGTACAGCTCGCCACCCCCCTGCGCGAGCTGCGGGCCCGTGCCGCCGAGATCAACGCGCGCAGCAGGCGTGGCCTCTCGTGACGTGAGGATCCGGGGCGATTGTCAGTGGGGCGCGCGACACTGGAGACATGTGCCGCAGCATCAAGACGCTCCGACCGCCCGCGCTGCCCGAGGAGGCGACCGAGGAGGACTTCCACGCCGCCGCCCTGCAGTACGTCCGCAAGGTCTCCGGCTTCCGCGCGCCCGCCGCCCACAACCGCGAGGTCTTCGACCGCGCCGTGGACGAGATCACCGAGGCGACCGCCAGGCTCCTCGCCGGTCTGGAGGTGCGCGGGGCGCACCCCGCCGTCACGAGACCGGAGCGGGAGCCGCAGCCGGACGCCGTATGAGGTACGCGGCGAGGCCGCCCGCCAGGAAGAGCGCGAGGGTCGACACCCCCGCGCTGAACCAGGTCGCGCCCAGCCACTGCCCGCCCAGCCAGCCGAGCCCCACGCTGTAGGACGCCCAGGTCACGCCCGCGAGCGCGGACCACGGCAGGAAGTCCTTGATCCTGCGCTTGGCCGCGCCCGCGCCCAGGGAGACCACGGAGCGGCCCGCCGGGGCGAAGCGCGCGAGCACCACGAGCAGCCCGCCGCCCCTGGCCAGTGCGGTGCCGAGACGTTCCTGCGCCAGGGAGAGGCGCCGCGAGCGGGCGATCGCCCGGTCAAGCCGCGCGCCGCCCCGCCGGGCCAGGCGGTACGCCAGGAAGTCGCCGAGCACGGAAGCGGACGCCGCGCAGAGGAGCAGTGGGAGGAGCGACGGCACGTCGGGGGAGGCCGCGGTGGCCGTCGCCGCGGCCGTGGCGGCGGTGATCACCAGGAAGCCGCTCGGCAGCACGGGCAGGAAGACGTCGAGCAGGATCGACGCCGCCACCACCGGGTAGATCCACGGGCCGGCGGTCAACGACCGCAGCGAGCCGAGGCTGTCGAGCAGATTCACAGGGCCAGAGCCTACGCGGGGGTGGGGGAGCCCCTGCCGGGCGGGTGCCAGGGAGGGAGGGGAGGAGGAGGGGGAGGGGGAGGGGGGCTGTGGGACGTGGGGTGTGTGGTGGGGGTGCGCCGGGGAGGGGAGGCGGTGCGGGCCGTGGGGGGGTGTGCTTGAGGTCGGGAGGGCGTGGGGCGTGCTTGAGGTCGGGTAGGCCGTGGGGCGTGCTCCGGTCCCGGGGGCGGGCGTCGGGCGCGCTCGGGTCGGGCTTGGCCTTGGGACCTCGGGCCGGGGCCTGAGGCGGGCCTTTCTCGGGGCGGTCCCGGAGGGGGCGGGGCGTGCGTACGCCCCGCCCCCCGCCCCGTACAGGAAAGGCCGGAAACCGTCCTCCGGTTTCCGGCGCCTTCCGTTCGTTCCTCGCTCAGGCCGCGATCGGCGCGCCCTGCTTCTCGTGCTCCTCGCCGGTCCTCGTGGCCGCGCCGTTCCGGGCGCCGAAGAGTCCGTCGAGGGCCAGCGCGCCCGGGCCGGTGAAGATCAGCAGGGCGAAGGACCAGCAGAACAGGGCCGCGGTGTCGCCGCCGTTCTGGAGCGGGAAGAGGGCCTCCGGCTGGTGGACCTTGAAGTACGCGTACGCCATCGAGCCGGAGGCGATGAACGCGGCGGTCCGGGTGCCGAGGCCGGCCAGGACCAGGACGCCGCCGACGAGCTGGATCACGGCCGCGTACCAGCCCGGCCAGGTGCCGGCGGGGATGCTGCCGCCGCCCATCGCGCCGCCGAGGACGCCGAAGAGCGAGGCGGCGCCGTGGCAGGCGAAGAGCAGGCCGACGACTATGCGGAACAGGCCGAGCGCGTAGGGCTGGGCCTGGTTCAGGCGGGTCGTGAGGCCGTTCTGACTGGTGCTCTGGCTGGCGTTCATGGGGGAACTCCTTCGGCCTGATCCCGTCCGTGGGGAGGACGGGATGTGGGGGACGGAAACCGACGAGGCCGTAAGGTTAGGCACCCCTCACCAGTACTTGCAAGTTCAACATTCGGCCACCGGGGAGCGTGTGGTGCAGTTCACTCCCCGGGGCCGCTGTGGTGACGGTGGTTCAGGGGGTCTGCGGTCAGCAGCCGTTGAGGACGGACTGCAGGGCGCTCTTCTCGGCCGAGTCGATGCTGAGGTTCCAGTGGTACTTCACGTGCACCCACGCCCGGGCGTACGTGCAGCGGTAGGCCGTGCGCGAGGGCAGCCACTCCGCCGGGTCCAGGTCGCCCTTGGCCTGGTTGACGTTGTCGGTGACGGCTATGAGCTGGGGCCGGGTCAGGTCGTTCGCGAAGGCCTGGCGCTGGGCGGTGGTCCACGCGTTCGCGCCCGAGCGCCAGGCCTCGGACAGTGCAACGACGTGGTCGATGTCGAGGTCGGAGGCTGCGGTCCAGGTGGCGCCGTCGTACTCCGAGTACCAGCTGCCGCTGACCGAGGCGCAGCTGGAGTCGGTGACGACGTTCACGCCGTCGCGCTTGAGGACGGTCTCGCGGGTGTTGCAGGCCCCGGACTGGGTGATCCAGTGCGGGAAGAGATCCCGGCTGTAGCCGGTGGAGGAACCTTCCGCCTTGACCGTGAGGGCGGCCAGGTAGGTACGGGCGGTGGCCGCGCTGACCGGGGTCGGCATGGCGGCCTGGGCGGCCGGTGCCGTGGCGAGGAGGCCGGTGACGGTGAGGGCGGCGGAGGTGGCGAGTACAGCGAGTCGACGCGCGTAGATCATGCCGACGGGCATGGGAACTCCCTTGAGGTGGGGGGACCTTGGCTGGGTGCCGTCCCCGCGGGGGGCCGGGCGTTGGCCCGGTCATCGTGGCGGCGCCAGGTTTCGTTGGGGGGTGCGCCAGGTAACAGAGTGGCGACATGGACACGTCACATCAAGGGGTGTGACGCGTACTGATGGAGCGACAGATTCCGCCCGGCGCTTCTCCGTTGTGGCGGCGCTCTACTGTGGCCGTGTGCTTCTGGACGTGAACGTCACCTTTGGGGCGGTATTGGCCGTCCTGCTCGCCCTCGCCGCCGGCGTCGTCGCCCTCGCGCACCTCGGCCGGGCCCGCGACACCCTGCTCGCCGGCGTACGCGCCGCCGTCCAGCTGATCGCCGTCTCGCTCGTGATCGGGTGGGTCGTCCGCTCCGTACCGCTGCTGCTCTGCTTCCTGCTCCTCATGTACGCGGTGGCGGTACGGACGGCGGGGCGGCGGGTCGTGCCCGCGCCGGGGCGCGCCTGGGTGTGGGCGGGCGTGCCGATCGCCGCCGCCGTGGCGCCGGTCGTCCTCGCGCTCGTCGTCACCGGACTCGTACCGGTGAAGGGCATCACGCTCGTCCCCGTCACCGGCATCCTCGTCGGCGGCGCGCTCACGGCCACCGTCCTCGCGGGACGGCGCTCGCTCGACGAGCTGGAGACGCGGCGCGGGGAGGTGGAGGCGGGGCTCGCGATCGGGCTCGTCGAGCGGGACGCGCGCCTCGAAGTGGCGCGGAAGGCCGCGGCGGACGCCCTGCTCCCCGGCATGGACCAGACGCGCACGGTGGGTCTCGTCACGCTGCCGGGGGCCTTCGTCGGCATGCTGCTCGGCGGCGCGTCACCGCTGCACGCGGGTGCCGTTCAGCTCTTCGTGCTCATCGCGCTGCTCGCCGTGCAGGCGGTGGCCGCCGCGACCACCCTGGAGCTGGTCGCGCGCGGCCGGATCACCCGGCCCCGGGTGGGGGCGTCGGGCGTGGAGAGGTCTGCGGCAGGGCGGTGAGGGCGGGGCCCTGCGTCGGGGCGGGGTGGCGAGGGGGCCTGCGCCCGGGTGGGGCGGTGAGGGGGAGTCCTGTGTCGGGGTGGGGTGGTGAGGGGGTGTCCTGCGCCCGGGTGGGCCGGTGAGGGAGAGTCCTGTGCTGGGGTGGGGCGGTGAGGGGTGTCCTGTGCCCGGGTGGGGCGGTGAGGGAGAGCCCTGCGCCGGGGTGGGGGGCGTCCTGCGCCGCGGTGGGGGAGGGAGCGCCCCGCGCCCCCGGCGATTTGCCCTCGGCGAGTCCTACGCCAGGGCCGTGAGGGTGATCGTGCCGTCGGGCGCGGTCTCGACCCGCAGGCGGGTCAGGTCCTCGACGTGGAGGTCCGGGGCGAAGGCCGCCGCGCGCGGGCCCACGCCCACGATCCGCATGCCGGCCGCGCGGCCCGCCTGGATGCCGGCCTCCGAGTCCTCGAAGACGACGCAGTCCGCGGGGTCGAAGCCCAGCTCCGCCGCGCCCTTGAGGAAGCCCTCGGGGTCCGGCTTGCTGGCCCCGACCGACTCGGCGGTGACCCGGATCGCGGGCATCGGCAGGGCCGCCGCGCCCATCCGCGCCTGCGCGAGGGCCTCGTCGGCCGAGGTCACCAGGGCGTACGGCAGCTCGGTGATCGCGGCCAGGAAGGCGGGGGCGCCGGGGACGGGCACGACGCCGTCGAGGTCGGCGGTCTCCTCGGCGAGCATCAGCCGGTTGTCGGCGTAGTTCTCCTCCATCGGGCGCTCGGGGAGGAGGACGGCCATCGTCGCGTACCCCTGGCGGCCGTGGACGACCTTGAGGACCGCGTCCGCGTCGAGTCCCTGCCGCTCGGCCCAGCGGCGCCAGCAGCGCTCGACGACGGCGTCCGAGTTGACGAGGGTGCCGTCCATGTCGAGGAGGAGGGCGCGGGCGGTGAGCTGTGCCGGGGTGGTGGCAGGCATCGGGTCTCCAGAGAGGGGTGCGGAGAACGAAGCGGTCCCGCCCGCCGGTCAGGGAGTACGGGCGGGGCCACTTTGTTTTTCCACGATACAAAACCGGGGGCCGTCTTGGCCAACCGGTCCGCGATCCGGGATCCCGCCGCGCCCCGAGGGCATCTCAGAGCCAGGTGCTCCGCTCCAGCGCCTCCCGCGTGTGGGGGCCGTACACGCCCTTCGGGTCCTCCTCGATGAACATCCAGGACTGGTAGTTCTTCACCGCGCGCCAGACCTCCTGGCTGTACTCCCCGTCGAGGTCGCCGTGGTACGCCCCCGCGAGGGTCAGGCGTTCCTGGAGCTCCCTCACCTCGGCGCCGCTGGAGCCGAAGCTCAGAGTGGTCGGGGCCTCATCGGTCTCCTCCGGCTCCTGGGGCGCCTGTGAGGCGGGCGGGGCCGTCGTCGTGGGCGCTGCCGTCGGCGTCGTGGCCGTCGGGGCCGCCGTGGTGGTGGCCGGCGGGGCCGCCGCGCCGGTCGTGGCGCTGGAGGACGCGGTGGTCCTGGAGGCCGAGGGGGTGGATGTGGCGGACGGTGAGGCGGAGGCGGAAGCGGAGGTGGTGGTCGGGCCCGCGGACGGGGACGACGCGCTCGGCTCCGGGGTCTCGGACGAGGCGGAGGGGGACGGGGCCTCCGACACGGCGACGTTGAGGGACGCGCTCGTGGTCACCTCCAGCCCGGAGGCCCGGTCGCCGGACTCGTCCGCGCCGCCGAGTACGGCCGCCGCGAAGGCCGCGGTGCCCGCCACCGCCACGGCGGCCACCGCCGCGACCACCATGCCCCGCTTGCGCCCGCGCGCCGAATCCTGCCCCCGCTCGTCCGCCGGGCCCTCGACGCGGCCGATGCCGTGCAGGAGCAGCGGCATCGTCTCGGAGGCATCGCCTTCGGAGTACGGCGGGTCGGAGTGCGGCAGGTCGGAGTACGGCGGGTCGGGGTGGGGGAGGTCGGGGCGCGGATCGGTGTACGGGTCGGGGCGCTGACCGGCGTACGTACCGGCGTACGTACCGGCGTAAGGGCCGCCCTCCGGGCGGATCGCCGCCAGCTGGGTCGTCGGCGGATCCTCCTCCGCGTACGACGGCCCCGCAGGCCCCACAGCACCCTCCGTGAGCCCCGCAGACTCCGAAGGCCCCCCAGCCCCCGCCGCCTCCAGCGTCACGTACGGCCTGATCCGCAGCGGGTCGAAGTCCTCGGCCGCCGCTATCTCCGCCTGGGCGCAGGCGCAGCCAGGTCTTTGTACACCGCATTCAGGACAGACATGTCCGGTCATGATGGGTCCCCTCCCCGAGACAACTGCGAGCGATTATGCAGCTTGCCCCTGTTCGGCGCTCTCTCCGGCGGAGGGGAAACGGCGGGGAGGCCCAGGAGTGGTGGTGGTACGGCAGTGCCTCCGGGGTGGGACGGCAGTGCCTCCGGGGTGGGACGGCAGTGCCTCCCAGCAGGCCATATCAGGACATTCAGATCAGGATGGAGGAGTTGTCCGAGGAGACGCCCGAGGAGACACGCCCATGGCCCAGGAAGTGAGCCCGTCCCAGCTCGGCGGCGATCCCGTGCCGGGGGAGGGGCAGAGCCACCGCACGGTCCTCGTCGCGATCGGCGCGCTGCTGCTCGGCATGCTGCTCGCCGCCCTCGACCAGACCATCGTCTCCACCGCGCTGCCGACCATCGTCAGCGAGCTCGGCGGCATGGACCACCTCTCCTGGGTGGTCACCGCCTACATGCTGGCGTCCACGGCGGCCACCCCGCTCTGGGGCAAGCTCGGCGACCAGTACGGCCGCAAGAAGCTCTTCCAGGCCGCCATCGTCATCTTCCTCATCGGCTCCGCGCTCTGCGGCATCGCCCAGAACATGCCGCAGCTCATCGCCTTCCGCGCCGTCCAGGGCCTCGGCGGCGGCGGCCTCATGGTCCTGTCGATGGCGATCGTCGGCGACCTCGTGTCCCCGCGCGAACGCGGCAAGTACCAGGGCCTCTTCGGCGCCGTCTTCGGTGCCACCAGCGTCCTCGGGCCGCTGCTCGGCGGGCTGTTCACCGAGCACCTCTCCTGGCGCTGGGTCTTCTACATCAACCTGCCCATCGGGATCGTCGCGCTCTTCGTGATCGCCGCGGTGCTCCACATCCCGGCCCGCTCCACCTCGCACGCCATCGATTACCTCGGCACCTTCCTCATCGCCTCGGTCGCCACCTGCCTCGTCCTGGTGGCCTCCCTCGGCGGCACCACCTGGGCCTGGGGCTCGGCGCAGATCATCGGTCTCGCCGTCCTCGGAGCCGTACTCCTCGTCTGGTTCGTGTACGTCGAGCGCCGCGCCGCCGAACCCGTCCTGCCGCTCAAGCTGTTCCGGATCCGGACCTTCACCCTGGTCTCGGTCATCAGCTTCGTCATCGGCTTCGCGATGTTCGGGGCGATGACCTACCTCCCCACCTTCCTCCAGGTGGTGCAGGGCGTCACGCCGACCATGTCCGGCGTCCACATGCTGCCCATGGTCCTCGGCATGCTCATCACCTCGACCGCCTCCGGCCAGATCGTCTCCCGCACCGGCCGCTGGAAGGTCTTCCCCATCGCCGGCACGGCCCTCACCGCCCTCGGGCTGCTCCTCCTCAACCAACTGACGGAGACGAGCTCCACCTGGGAGATGAGCGCCTACTTCTTCGTCTTCGGCGCCGGACTCGGCCTCGTCATGCAGGTCCTCGTCCTGGTCGTGCAGAACGCCGTCTCCTACCAGGACCTCGGCGTCGCCACCTCCGGAGCCACCTTCTTCCGCTCCATCGGCGCGTCCTTCGGCGTCGCCGTCTTCGGCACCATCTTCACCAACCGGCTCACCGGCAAACTCGACGACGTCTTCGCGAGCGCGGAGGCCGCCGGAGAGCGGATCCCGCCCGGCATCGGCCCCGAACAGGTCGCCGCCGACCCGCGCGCCGTCGCCGAACTCCCGGCGGAGCTCCGCCCCTCCGTCCTCCACGCGTACGCCACGTCCATCACCGACGTCTTCCTGTACGCGGCTCCGGTCGTCCTCGTCGCCTTCGTGGTCGCCTGGTTCCTGAAGGAGGACAAGCTGCGCGCCTCGGTCACCGCGCCCGACACCAGCCAGACCCTCGCCTCCAACCCGGTCGAACGCTCCTCGTACGACGAGTGCGCCCGCGCGCTCTCCGTCCTCGGCTCCCGCGAGGGCCGCAAGGCGATCTACGAGAAGATCACCGCCCGCGCCGGGCTCGACCTGCTGCCCGCCGCGAGCTGGCTGCTGCTCCGGATCCGCCGCCACGGCACCGTCGAACCCGCCCGGCTCGCCGAGACCACCCCCGTACCGCTGCGGGTGATCACGGAAGCCTCCCGACAGGTCGAGCAACGACGGCTTGCCGCCCGCGAGGGGGTCCAGCTGTTCCTCACCGAGGAGGGCGTGGAGGCGGCGGCGAAGCTCGACAAGGCCCGCGAGGAGTCGCTCGCCGAACTCCTCGGCGACTGGTGGGGGCCCGACCGGCCGACCGACCTCGTGAAGCTGGTCGAGGAGCTGACGTCCGAACTGAACGGCTCGGACGGCGAGCGGCCCCACACGCCCGAGCCGCCCCCCGACCATCACGCGTAGTCGCTCGCCGTGCGCGGCGCCAGGTCGCAACTCGGCGGCCTTGAGCCCTGTATGACGGCTGCTCAGGACCCCTCAGTAGTCTGTCCCCTCCAAGATCGCATCACAGGGGGATGGGCAGGATGAACAACCAAGAGCCACGTCATCAGAACTGGCCGAACGGCGGAGGCACCGGTCACGACGGTTACGTGGCGAACGGCGGGTACGGCACGCAGGTTCCGCCCGCACCGGCCCGCACCGCCTCGCACCGAGGGGCCTGGATAGGCGCCGGAGCCACCCTGGTGGCGGCGGTCATCGGCGTCGTCGGTACGTACCTGGTGAACGCCAACAACGATACGAAGGCCACCCCGCCCGCCGCCGCGGCGCAGGGCCCGGACTCCTCGAAGGCCCCGGAATCACAGGCCCCGGCGACCGCGGGCGAGAGCGCGCCGGCGACCCCGACCGCGACCACGAGCGAGCCCACCACCCCGCCCACCACCCCGCCCACCACTCCGCCTACGACCCCGCCCACCACCCCGCCCGCGAAGCCCGCCGGGACGGTCGAGTGGCAGGGCGCCCTGGCGATCACGTACACCGACCCCAAGGACCTCGACTCCGCGCCCCCCGTGGAGTCCGAGATCAATGTGAGGAACGACTTCTCCGTCTATCCGTTCGGCGACCACATGCTGCAGCCCGAGGGCGAGACCAAGGCGCTGGTGTGGAAGGACGCGTCGAAGGTGCCCGCGTACGCGGACTGCGCCGGCGTCGTCGACACCCTCGGAACGTCGACGGAGATGAAGCTGACGACGGGCCTGGTCGTCTGCGCCCGCACGAACGACGGCCGGCTCGCCCGGCTGACCGTCAAGGAACTGACCGGGCAGTCCTCCGACACGACCGGCATCTTCGACGTCGTCGTCTGGAGCCGCTGACCCACGGGTCCGGGCCTCCTCGCCGGCGGACCTGCTCGCCGTCATGACTCCCGCGCCGTCAGAGTTCCTTGCCGTACCAGATGTCCATGTACGGGCCGGTGCAGTACGCCGGGATCTCCGCGTACCCGTGCCGCGTGTACAGGGCGCGCGCCTCGACCAGGTCCAGGCGGGTGTTGAGGACCATCCGGCGGGCGCCGAGGCCGCGCGCCGCGTCCTCCAGCTCGCCGAGCAGGCCCCCGGCCCCGCCCAGGCCGCGGAAGGCGTGCCGCAGGAAGACCCTGGTCAGCTCGGCGCGCTCGCCGTCGAGCATCAGGACCCCGCCGCAGCCGGCCGCCTTGCCCTCGTACCGCGCGACGAGGAACTGCCCGGTCGGCGGCGTGAGCAGCTCGACCCCGTCGTTCGTCAGCCCCTCGTCTATCTCGGCCTCGGTCGCGGGGCGCTTCCAGTAGCGGCTGGCGACGTCGCCGTAGTAGTCACGGCGGAGGGCGGTGGCGTCCGGGGTGTCGACGCGCTCGGGGGAGAAAGTCCAGGTCATGCGCGCCATTGTGCGGCGCGCACGACCCGGGGCGCAGCTCAGTTCTTCGGGGACGCCTGCTGCACGACCTCGAACGACCACAGGGTGGACCCGGAAGCGGCCGGCTTCGGCCGCTCGCCGCCCTCACCACCACCGCCACCGCCGTGCGCGGCCTTCATGGAGCCGTTCATCCAGTTCTGGAAGTCCTCCTCGCTGCGCCAGCGGGTGTAGACCAGGTACTGGTCGGTGCCCTCCAGCGGGCGCAGCAGCTCGAACCACTCGAAGCCGTCGGAGCCCTCCACGGCCCCGGCGCGGGAGGCGAAGCGCTGCTCCAGGACCTCACGCTGCTCGGCCGGAACGGTCAGGACGTTGATCTTCACCACACTGGGCACACGACACCTCTCAGTACGTACCTGCAGGCCGGGCGCTGCGCCGGGCCTTGGTCATGTGTCCGCAGTCTCCTACACCGACCCGTCGGGACGGCGTGAGGCCCGGCCCCGGAGCGGTCATGATGCTGGGGAAGGCACGGGACGGGAGAACGGGGGCGGGTCATGGCGGGGTTCGAGGCTGCGGCTGGTGCGGACGCGGTGCGGGAGCTGGCGGGGCGGTGGCTGCCGCAGCTCGGGAGCAGGGACTTCGTGGTGTCGCCGGTCGGGTTGTGGCTGGCGCTCGGGGCCGTCGCCTCCGGGGCGCGGGGGCGGACCGGGGAGGAGCTGGCGGGGCTGCTCGGGGTCGACGGGGAGGCGGCGGCGCGGGCCGTGACCGAGGCCGGGCGGTGGCTCGGCGCGACGGACGGGGTCGCGGTGGCGACCGGGGTGTGGAGCACGATGCCGCTGCTCGACGGCTTCCGCCGCGGGCTGCCCGGGGTCCGGTTCGGGGTCCTGCCCGAAGCGGGCTACTTCGCCCTGCCCGACGAGGTCTTCGGGGCGACGGACGACATCTCCTTCGGGGAGATCCCCGACGCCCAGAAGGAGATCGACGACTGGGTGCGGGGCGCCACCGGCGGGCGGATTCCGGGGCTGCCGCTCACGCTCGACGGGTCCGAGGACCTCGTCCTCGTCAACGCCCTCGCCCTGAAGGCCTCCTGGCTGACCGCCTTCCCCGCGCACCTCACCCGCGACGAGCCCTTCACCGACGGCGGCGGCGTCACCCGGCCCGTACCGACCATGCGGCAGCGGATCCCCGCCGGATGGGCCTGGTACGCGGACGGGGCCGTCGTCGTCGAGCTGCCGTGCGCGGGGAGCGGCGCCCGGGTGCGGTTCGTGCTGGGGGCCGAGGGCGCCGGGCCGCGTGACGTGCTGCCCGCCGCCTGGGCGCCGTGCGGGGAGCGGACGCCGCTCGCCGCCGACTCGGTCGATCTCGCCCTGCCGCGCTTCACGCTGCGCACGAAGACCGACGTCCGGCGGCATCTCGACGCCCTCGGCGTCCGCCTCGCCCTGGGGCCCGAGGCCGACCTCTCCGGGATCTCCGCCACCGCCATGTACATCGACAAGGTCGTCCAGGAGGCCGTCGTCGAGGTCGCCGAGGAGGGGGTCGAGGCCGCGGCCGTCACCCAGGTCACGATGACCCGGAGCGCGGCCGCGCCCCGCCCCGCCGTGGTGGAGCGGATCGCCTTCGACCGGCCCTTCGGCGTCGTCGTCCTCGACGGGGAGGAGGACGGGGAGGTGCCTCTGTTCGTGGGGTGGCGCCAGGGCACTTCCTAGGGCCGCCCAGGCCCTCGCCCCTAGCCCACCACGCGGGCCAGCAGCAGGCCGTCGTGGCCCTTCACGCCGACCGTCTGGAGCGCGGTTGCGTCCAGCCGGGGTTCGCGGGCGACCAGTTCGAACATCTCGCGGGTGCCCGTGATCGCCGGGTCGTCCGGGTGTGCGGTGGCGACCTTCCCGCCGCGCACCACGTTGTCGACGATGATCACCGTGCCCGGTCGGGAGAGCTTCAGCGCCCATTCCACGTACCGCGGGTTGTTGACCTTGTCCGCGTCGATGAAGACGAGGTCGAAGGGGCCCGCGCCCTCCTCCTCCAGCAGCGGCAGGCTGTCGAGCGCCGCGCCCGTCCGGACCTCGACGAGCTTGTCGAGGCCGGCGCGGGCGATGTTGCCGCGGGCGACGTCCGCGTGGGCGGGGTCGTACTCCAGGGTGATCAGCCGGCCGTCGGCGGGCAGGGCGCGCGCCAGCCAGATCGTGCTGTAGCCGCCGAGGGTGCCGATCTCCAGGATGTTCCGGGCGCCCTGCATCGCGGCGAGCAGGTGCAGCAGCTTGCCCTGGTTCGGGGCGACCGCGATCTCGGGCAGGCCGGCCGCCGTGGACGCGGCGAGCGCGCCGGTCAGCGCCTCGTCCGCGGGGGCGAGCAGCTCGGTGACGTATCGGTCGACTTCGTTCCACTGAGGGTTCGTCATGCGGGCGAACGTACACCTGGGGTGGGGTCGGACCGGCGCCTTGACGCTCGTACGGCGAGGAGCGTCGCCGCCGTCGCGAGCAGCGCGCCGCCGCCGACGGTCGCGAGCCACACGGGGATCCCGTCGCCGAACGTCAACAGGCGGTCGGTGTAGACGACTTCGCGGTACGGGGTGTCCGCGACCGTGCGGAGGTGGTGGTCGTCGTCGATGCGGTCGGGCTGCGGGAACCTCTGCTCCAGGGCGGTGAGGTACGTCGGTCCGGAGCCCGCGAGGCCGGCCACCGCGCCCTCGGGGGCGTCGACCCGGCCCGCGAAGGTGACCTCGGGGCTGTCGCCTCCGATGGGGGAGCGCGGCTCCATCCGGTGGTCGGCGAGGATGTGGAGGCCGAGGGTCTGGGCGTTCTTCGCGAGCCGCGACAGCCGCATGGGGTAGACGAGTTCGGGCGAGGCGAAGGCGATCCGCAGCGGGGTGAGCTCGCCGTGGAGCACCGCGTCCTTCTCCTCGGGCGCGAGGCGGACCGCGACGTACTCCCACTTCCGGTCCACGTACGGCCGCAGCGCGCCGGTGAGCCGTTCGGGCAGTTCGAAGCCGTTGGCGCGCAGCCAGTCGCCGAGGGCGTCGGGGTCGGTGGCGGTCAGCCGGGCCACGTCGAAGGGGCCGAGACGCTCGCGGCCGACGACCCCGACGCCGGCGCCCGCGCCGGGCGGGGCGGCGGCGCCCGCGCCGTCCCCGTACGTGTCGGAGAACGGCCAGTCGCCGCCGCGCGGCCAGAAGTGGAAGCGGTCGCGCTGCTCGGGCTCCGTGAGCCGGTCGAGGGCGTCGAAGAGCGCCGGGTCGCCGAGGGACACGTCGGCCCGGGCGGGCACCGGCATGATCCAGGCGGCCCGCCGGGCGTTCCCGTGGACGCGGAAGCGCATCACGACGGTCTCGGTGTCACCGTCCCAGTGGACGGCGGACTCCTCCCGGTCGACGCCGATGCGTTCGGCCGTGTCCGGGATCATGGCGCCGCAGCCGCAGGCGTACGCCGGTGCGACGAGCTGGCCGAGTTGGAGCGCGAGCAGCGCGATGACGATGGCGACGACTCTGCTCATGGCGAGTCGGCTGGTCAGGCTTGTTCCGTGGGTCCCCCGCATGTGGGGTCGGACGTCGCCTGCGCCGTTCCGGTTCCGTCGGTCGTACGGCTCACGCCGTGCGGACCCTGAGCTCCTTCACGCCGTTCAGCCAGGCCGCCCGCAGCCTGCGGGGTTCGCCCACGAGCGTCAGGTCGGGCAGGACGTCCGCGATCGCGTTGAAGATCAGGTCGATCTCCTTGATGGCGAGCGACTTGCCGAGGCAGAAGTGCGGTCCGCCGCCGCCGAAGCCGAGGTGCGGGTTCGGGTCGCGGGTGATGTCGAAGCGCTCGGGGTCGGTGAAGACCTCGGGGTCGTTGTTGGCGGAGGAGTAGAAGATGCCGACGCGGTCGCCCGCGCGGATCTTCTGCCCGCCGATCTCGGTGTCCTGGGTCGCGGTCCGCTGGAAGGAGACCACCGGGGTCGCCCAGCGCACGATCTCCTCGGCGGTGGTCGCCGGCCGTTCCCGCTTGAAGAGCTCCCACTGGTCGGGGTGGGTGAGGAAGGCGTGCATGCCGTGGCTGATGGCGTTGCGCGTGGTCTCGTTGCCGGCGACGGCGAGGAGGAGGACGAAGAGGCCGAACTCGTCGGAGGAGAGGTTGCCCTGGCCCTCGGCGGCGACGAGCTGGCTGACGATGTCGGCGGCCGGGCACTCCTTGCGGGCCGCGGCCATGGTCATCGCGTAGCCGATGAGTTCCATGGCGGCCTCGGCGCCGACCTCTTCGGTGATGGCGTACTCGGGATCGTCGTACGCGATCATCTTGTTCGACCAGTCGAAGATCCGGGAGCGGTCCTCCTGGGGGACGCCGATGAGCTCGGCGATCGCCTGGAGGGGCAGTTCGACGGCGACCTGGGTGACGAAGTCGAAGCTGCCGTCGGGTCCGGCGCTCCGCCGGGCCTCCTCGGCGATGGCGCGGGCACGGTCGCGCAGCGCCGTCTCCAGGTTCCGGATCGCCCGGGGGGTGAAGCCGCGCTGGACGATCTGGCGGACCCGGGTGTGCTCGGGCGGGTCCATGTTGAGCATGATCAGCTTCTGGACGTCGATCTGCTCCTGGGCGATGCTCTCGTTGAAGCGGATCACGGCGGTGTTGAGGTTCGAGGAGAACAACTCCGGGTGCGTGGAGACGTACTTGACGTCCGCGTGACGCGTGACGGCCCAGTACCCCTCGTCCTGGAAGCCCGTGATGCCGGCCGGCTGGGAGCACCACCAGACGGGTGCGGTCTGCCGCAGTTGGGCGAACTCCGGGAAGGGTATGCGCGTACTGAGGAGGTCGGGGTCGGTGGCGTCGAACCCTTCGGGGAGATGAGGGCAGGGCATCGGCAACACGCTCCATTATCCGATGATTATCTGATGGCCCATCAGAAACTGCCGGGAAAGCTAGTAACGACTTCGCCAAGTAGCAAGAGGTGGAGCGAGAACTGTTGCGCCCCGGACCCTTGCGTACCCGGGGTAGCAGTCATAAGACTGCACTCAGAACTAGAACGCGTACTAGTTCCCCCGGGATGCCGACCGGGCGAGGTGCCGGGACACCCCGACCGGTCGAGGAGAGGACGAGCTCATGGCCGCGGAACCCGTCATCGTCGAAGCCGTACGCACCCCCATCGGCAAGCGCGGAGGCGCGCTCGCCAACCTCCATCCCGCCTACCTCCTGGGCGAGACCTACCGTGAACTCCTCGGCCGCACCGGCATCCACGCCGACTGCGTCGAACAGATCGTCGGCGGTACGGTCACCCACGCCGGCGAGCAGTCCATGAACCCGGCGCGCACCGCCTGGCTCACCATGGGGCTGCCCTACGAGACCGCCGCCACGACCGTGGACTGTCAGTGCGGCTCCTCGCAGCAGGCCAGCCACATGGTCGCCAACATGGTCGCGGCCGGCGCCATCGACATCGGGATCAGCTGCGGCGTCGAGGCCATGTCCCGCGTCCCGCTCGGCTCCGGCTCCAAGCACGGCCCCGGCAAGCCGTTCCCCGACGAGTGGAACGTCGACCTGCCCAACCAGTTCGAGGCCGCCGAGCGCATCGCCCGCCGCCGCGGCCTCACCCGCGAGCGCGTCGACTCCCTCGGCCTCCTCTCCCAGGAGCGGGCCGCCGTCGCCTGGGCCGAGGAGCGGTACAAGCGCGAGACCTTCGCCGTCCAGGTCCCCACCACCGAGGCCGAACAGGCCGCGGGGCAGGGCATGTGGCGGCTCGTCGACCGGGACGAGGGCCTGCGCGACACCAGCATGGAAGGCCTGGCCCGGCTCAAGCCCGTCATGCCGACCGCCGTCCACACCGCCGGGAACTCCTCCCAGATCTCCGACGGCGCCTCCGCGATCATGTGGGCCTCCAAGCGGATGGCCCGCGCCCTCAAGCTGAAGCCCCGCGCCCGGATCGTCGCCCAGGCTCTCGTCGGCGCCGACCCGCACTTCCATCTCGACGGGCCGATCGACGCGACCCGCGCCGTCCTCGGCAAGGCCGGCATGTCGCTCAAGGACATCGACCTCGTCGAGATCAACGAAGCCTTCGCCTCGGTGGTGTTGAGCTGGGCGCAGGTCTTCGACCAGGACCTGGAGAAGGTCAACGTCAACGGCGGCGCCATCGCCATCGGCCACCCCGTCGGCGCCACCGGCGCGCGGCTCATCACCACCGCCCTGCACGAACTGGAGCGCACGGACAAGGAGTTCGCGCTCATCACGATGTGCGCGGGCGGGGCGCTGGCGACCGGGACGATCATCCAGCGGCTCTGATCGCGGAGTTACGTCTCCGGTGTGACGTCCCTGGTGTGGACTCCTTGGTGTGACGTCCTTGGTGTGACGCCTCCGATGTGGGGAGCGGCTCCGTGTGCCGTCAGGCCGGGAGCCGCTTCCCCGCGTCCGTGACCAGGTCGGCGAGGTACGCCGCCGCCGACGGGGTTTCCTGCGCCAGGGCCGCCGCCTGCCCGGCCCACAGGTTCACGTACGCCGGCCGGTCCTGCTCGGCGGCGGCCCGGCGGATCGGCTGCATCAGGGCGTTCTGCACCGGGTACGGCGGCACGTGCTCCTCGTGCGCCGCCATGTCCCGGACGAAGGCGTTCGGGATGCCCCGGGCCGTGCGCCCGGAGAAGAGCCGGGTGAGCACCGTCGTCCTGGCCTCCGGGGTGCCGAGGGCCCGCCGGTGGGGCTCGCTCGCCCCCGATTCGCGGGCGGCGAGGAAGCCCGTGCCGATCTGTACGGCGTCCGCGCCCAGGGTCAGCGCGGCGGCGATCCCGCGCCCGTCGGCGATCCCGCCCGCCGCGACGACGGGGACGGTCACCGCGTCCGCCACCTGCGGGACGAGGGAGAAGGTGCCGACCAGGGATTCCCGTACGGGCCGCAGGAAGGCGCCCCGGTGCCCGCCCGCGTCGCTGCCGGAGGCGACGACCGCGTCCGCCCCCGCCCGCTCCAGGGCCACGGCCTCGTCCACGGTCGTCGCCGTGCCCACCACGACGATCCCGCGCCGCCGGGCCTCGGTGACGAGGCGGCGCGGCGGCAGGCCCATGACCAGGCTGATCACCGGCGGGGCCGCCGCGAGCAGGGCGTCCAGCTGCTCGTCGAAGTCCGGCCACGCCCGTACGTCCCCGGCGCTCGGCGGCCGTACGTCCAGCTCCTCGTAGTACGGCCGGAGGCGTTCGGCGTGCGCCGCCAGCCGATCGGGGTCGGCGGAGGCGAGGGCCTCGGCCTCGCCTTCCTGGGGGACCCAGAGGTTCACAGCGAACGGGCGGTCGGTGGCCGCACGGAGCCGGGCCACGAGAGCGGTGATCTCGTCGGGGGTGTGGATGTGCGCCCCGTACGAGCCGAGGCCGCCGCCCTCGGAGACCGCCGCCGCGAGTGCGACGGAGGACAGGCCGCCACCGAAGGGGCCCTGGACGACGGGGAGCGCGATCCCGACGAGCTTGCCGAACCGGCCGGGGAGGAGGGGGGTGGGGCCGAGAGGGGTGGGGTCGAGGGGGGTGGGTGCGGTGGTGGACATGGGCAGCCTCCGGCGTCGCGGCGGGATCCTGGATCCGCCGACACCGGAGACAGTAAGCGAAGCTAGACGACCGGTCTACTAAATCCTTCGCGCGGAAAACGCCGCAGGCCCCGCCCCTCCGAGAGGAGGGCGGGGCCTTGCGGGTGCGCAGTGCGGCGGCAGGGACTCTTAGTACCAGCCGTTGGCCTGCCAGAACGCCCAAGCGGCGTTCGGGGAGCCGTAGCGCTCGTTCATGTAGTTCAGGCCCCACTTGATCTGCGTGGCCGGGTTGGTCTTCCAGTCGGAACCGGCCGAGGACATCTTCGAGGCCGGGAGGGCCTGGACGAGGCCGTAGGCGCCGCTGGACGAGTTGGTGGCGGCGGGGTTCCAGCCGGACTCGTGCGAGACGATCTTGCTGAAGGCCGCGTACTGCGAGGCGGGGACGATGTCGCGAGCGAGCTCCTGCGGGCTGGCGGCCGAAGCCGAGCCGGTCGTGCCGAGCACCGCACCCGACGCACCCAGCAGCACGGCTGCGGTGGCGGCGATCTTCTTGTTGCGGGCGGTGGCACGAGTGGTGAGCGAGCGGAACAACGTATCTACCTAACGTCGGGAACAAGGGTCGCGCCGGGCGATTTCGGCAAGCCGGAACCAGAGCCCGGGAGACCCGGGAACTGGGGGGAACCGGCCGTCCGAGGCGCTGTGGTGAGCACCGGCTGCCTGGCGACGTCCACTACGAAACCAGGGCCGGAGCCCCGACGCAACGACCCCCTGTACGAGGAAGGTTCGGACCCGAGCGGAAGGTCCCGGGGGGTGGGTGTGGGGGATTTCCGCAGGTCATGCCCTGCTGTGGGGCATTTTGGACGGGTACGTCTGGCTACTATTTCGGCTCGTACGTGACGTAGGTCCTGTGGGGCGGCTCACCCGGAGAGGCCTTTTCCGGGCCTTCGAATGTGACCTGGGCCTCGAAGTTCGCCCGTCGTGTGGCACGGCGAAGCGCCTTCAGAAGCGTGGATCCGATGGTGAGGGTGAGGACGACGGTGAGGGCGGCGCGGCCGAGGTCCCAGCCGAGGGAGGTCGCGACCACGTAGGCGAGGAAACGGACCAGGTTCTCGTGGAGCGGGGCGCCCGGGACGAAGGAGATCCCGCTGCTCAGGCCCTGGAGCAGGACCCAGCCCTGAAGGTTCATGACCGTTCCGTACGCGAACGCCGCCACGAAGCCGTACGCCGAGAGCATCAGCAGCTCACCCCGGCCCCGGAGCCCCCGCGGGGCCGGCAGCAGCCCGGCGCCCATCGTGAACCAGCCCATCGCGAGCATCTGGAACGGCATCCACGGGCCCACCCCGCCCGTGAGCAGCGCCGACGCGAACATCGTCACCGAGCCGAGGACGAAACCGAAGCCCGGCCCGAGGACCCGGCCGCTCAGCACCATCAGGAAGAACATCGGCTCCAGGCCCGCCGTCCCCGCCCCGAGCGGGCGGAGCGCCGCCCCCACGGCGGCGAGCACCCCCAGCATCGCGACCGCCTTCGCGTCCATCCCGCAGTCCGCGATCGTCGCGATCACGACCGCGACGAGGAGCGGCAGGAGGGCCGCGAAGAGCCAGGGCGCGTCACCGGCGTGCGAGGTGACCGCCGAGCCGGCGCCCGCGAAGAGCGGCCAGCAGAACGCGGCGACCCCGATGAAGGAGACCAGGGCGAGCGCGGTGATCGAGCGCGGGCCGAGCCGGACCGGGCGGCCGCTCACTTGTTTCACAGCGCCGCCTCCACCTGTTCGACCGTGAGCCAGTGCTGCGGCGCCAGGATCTTCGCGACCTGCGGGGAGAAGGCGGGGGAGGAGACGACGACCTCGGCCGTCGGGCCGTCCGCGACCACCTCGCCGTCCGCGATGATCACCACCCGGTGCGCCAGCTCCGCCGCGAGCTCCACGTCGTGCGTGGCCAGCACGATCGCGTGACCCTCCGCCGCGAGCGCCCGCAGATGCGTGACCAGCCGGGCCTTCGCCGCGTAGTCCAGACCGCGCGTCGGCTCGTCGAGCAGGAGGAGCGGCGGGCGGCCCGTCAGGACCACGGCCAGCGCGAGCGCGAGCCGCTGCCCCTCGGAGAGGTCCCGGGGGTGGGTGTCGTCCGCGACCCCCGGGAGGAGCTCGGAGACCAGGGCCCGGCAGGTCCCCGGCGCCGCGCCCGCGTCCGCGTCGGCCGCCGCGCACTCGGCGGCGACGGTGTCCGCGTACAGCAGGTCCCTCGGCTCCTGCGGGACGAGGCCGACCTGGCGGATCAGCTCGCGGGGGGTGGTCGTGTGGGGGGTGCGGCCGGCGACGCGGACCGTGCCGGAGGTGGGCGGGATCATGCCGACGAGGGTGGAGAGGAAGGTGGACTTGCCCGCGCCGTTGCGGCCCATGAGGGCGACGGTCTCGCCGGGCACGACCTGGAGGTCGATGCGGCGGAGGGCTTCGACCCGGCCGCGTCGCACGCCGAGGCCTTCGGCGAGGACGAGGGGGGAGGCGGGGGCGGGGTCGGTCGGGTGGGTGCGGCGCCGTCGGAAGAGGGAGATTCCCCCACCGCGCGCCTTCCCGAAACCGGGGGCGCTGCCCCCGGACCCCCGCGCCTCAAACGCCGGCGGGGCTGAAATGGAGGTGCCGAGATCCAGCCCGTCCGGCGTTTGAGGACCGGGGTCCGAGGCGGAGCCCCGGTTTCGGGAAGGGGCGGGATGGGGGAGAAGCCCCGCAGGGTCCCGCCCCTCCAGCCGCCCCTTCAGCTCGTCCGCCCTCCGCCGCGCATCCCGCACCGTCAGCGGCAGCGGGTCCCAGCCCGCCAGGCGGCCGAGGGCGACCACGGGCGGGTGGACCGGGGAGACCGCCATGATCTCGGCCGGCGGGCCCATGACGCCGTCGGGCAGGAGGATGACCTGGTCCGCGTACTGGACGACCCGCTCCAGGCGGTGCTCCGCCAGGAGAACCGTCGTGCCCAGGTCGTGGACCAGGCGCTGGAGCACCGCGAGGACGTCCTCCGCCGCCGACGGGTCCAGCGCGGAGGTCGGCTCGTCGAGGACGAGGACCTTGGGGTGCGGGGTCAGGACCGAGCCGATCGCGACGCGCTGGCGCTGGCCGCCGGAGAGCGTGGCGATGGGGCGGTCGCGGAGTTCCGCCAGGCCCAGGAGGTCGAGGGTCTCCTCGACCCGGCGCCGCATGACGGCCGGTGCAAGGCCCAGCGACTCCATCCCGTACGCGAGCTCGTCCTCGACCGTGTCCGTGACGAAGTGCGCCGACGGGTCCTGGCCGACCGTGCCCACCACGTCCGCCAGCTCGCGCGGCGGATGCGTGCGGGTGTCCCGGCCGTCGACGGTCACGCGGCCGGTGAGGGTGCCGCCCGTGAAGTGCGGGACGAGGCCGGAGACCGCGCCGAGGAGGGTCGACTTGCCGACGCCGGAGGGGCCGACGAGCAGGACGAGCTCGCCCTCGGGCACGGTGAGGTTCACGTCCCGCAGGGTGGGCTCGGCACCTTCCTCGTACCTCACCGAGACGTTCTCGAAGCGGATCACGAACTCTCCTTGGGAACGGACTCCTGCGGTACGGGCTCCTGACGTACGGGCTCCTGGCGTACGGACTCCTGCGGTACGGGCGCCACGAACGCCGGGACCAGGCCCACCAGGATCGAGACGGCCGGCCAGAGCGGCAGCTCCGGCGCCTCCAGGGGGACGATCCCGGGATGCAGCGCCTCCGGTGCGTACGCGTTCGCCCAGATCATCAGGACCGCGACCGCGATCCCGGAGCCCGCGACCAGCCAGGCCCGTACGCCCCAGTGGTCGGGCCGGTACCGGGTCCGAACGGTCCGCAGTCCGCCGAGCCGGAGCCCGGCCATGGCCGCGAGGAGCCCGGCGGCCAGCAGGGGCAGCCCGTAGCCGGCGCCCTCCGCGGCGAGCAGTCCGTACGAACCGGCGCAGACACCGAGCAGCCCGCCCAGGGTCAGCGCGTTCGTCGTACGGCGTACGGACGCGGGGACCTGAGCCGTCCGGCCGTAACCCCGCGCGTCCATCGAGGCCGCCACAGCGATCGACCGCTCAAGCGCTCCTTCGAGCACCGGCAGTCCGATCTGGAGCACCGCCCGGACCCCGCCCGTGGGGCGGCCCCGGAGGCGCCGGGCGGTCCGCAGCCGAACCACGTCGGCGACCATGTTCGGCGCGAAGGTCATCGCCACGACGACGGCGACCCCGGCCTCGTACAGCGCCCCCGGCAGCGACTTCAGCAGCCGCGCCGGGTTGGCCAGCGCGTTCGCCGCGCCCACGCAGATCAACAAGGTCGCCAGCTTCGCGCCGTCGTACAGGGCGAAGACCAGCTGCTCGGCGGTGACCCGGCCCCCGATCCGTACCCCTTGCGCCCACTCGGGCAGCGGCGCCTCGGGCAGCGTGAACAGGACGTGCGTCCCCGGGATCGGGGAGCCCAGCAGCAGCGAGAACACCACCCGCAGGAAGACGACGAACAGGCCGAGCTTCACGAACGCCCCGTACGAGCGCGCCCACGGCGCGTCCGTGCGGCGGGCCGCCACGACGTAACCGGCGACCCCGACGAGCAGGCCCAGCAGCAGCGGATTGGTGGTGCGCGAGGCGGCGACGGCGAGGCCGAGCGCCCACAGCCACCACGCTCCGGCGTGGAGCGCGTTCGACCTGTTCGCCACGGGGGCCGAGAACCTGCTGCTGTTCCTGCGGTTACGGGCGGGGCTCATCCGCGACGGCGGGCCTTCCAGATCGCGGCGCCGCCGAGCGCGAGCACGGCCGCCCCGCCGGCGAGCACGCCGAACGACGGGCCGCCGCCCTCCCCGTCGGAGGCGGAGGCGGGAGCGGCGGATGCGGACGACGGAGTCGGCTGATCGCCGCCCTCCGCGACCGGCTCGCCACAGCCCCGCGCCGGATAGCCCGCGATCCCGCACAGCATCGCCGCGCCGTCGTACCGCAGCGGCTTCGCCACCTCGGCCAGCGCCTCCGCGCCCGTCGCGTCCTCGCGGACCTGCGCGCAGCCCGTCTCGACCGGCTTCGCCGGCGGCTTCTCGCCGGGCGGGGTGTCCTTCGGGCCGCCGAAGTCGACGACGACGGCGATCCGCTTGCTGCCGTCCTTCTTCTCCACGCCCGCGCAGATCTTGGCGAAGTCTGGGGCGGCGGTGGGCTTGGACGTGTCGCTCGTGCCCTGGCTGAGCGCGAAACGGAAGCCGATCGCGTCGCCGTCGGCGGGGCGGGCGGTCGCCGGGCCCTGCGTGGCGTAGGTCCAGGACTTCCCGCCGTCGCTCTCCCAGAACGACCAGTAGCGGTACCCGGCGGCCTGCGCCGGGGCCGCCGCGACGGCGGTGAGCGTCAGGAACGCCCCGGCCGCGGCGCCCGCGATCCGGGCCGTGCGTCCGGCGAGGAGCGACCTCACTTCTTGCGGCCGCTCACGAGGAAGCCGATGCCGACGCCGACGACCATGCCGATGCCGATGATCCACCAGACGTCGAAGCCGGACTCCTCGTCGTCGCTGGTGGCCGCGGCGGAGGTGTCGGGGCTCTTGGGGGCCGGGCCCAGGGCGTTGAGCTGCTCGACCAGGTCGGCCGTGCCGAACTCGCGGGGGTCGGTCTCCGTCGCGCGGGCGGCCAGGATCAGCTGCGCGTAGGCGGCGGGGCCGCTCTGCTTCGCCCAGGTGGCGGAGTTCTTCTCCAGCCACTCCAGCGCCGGCTGCGCCTGCTGGGCGGCACCGGCCGCGGCGAGCGCGACGACCGCGTCGGCGGTGTTGCCGATGTCGGGCTTCTCCGTCGTGTCGGTGGAGCCGGGCATCGGCGGGGCGGTGAGGTGGCCGGTCTTCGCGAGGGCCTTCGTCAGGTAGGAAGCGCCGTTGAGCGCGGCCCGCTCGACGGTCGGCTTCGTCAGGTCCTGGCAGGTCGGGGCCTGCTCGGGGGAGGCCTTGGTGGAGACGACGCTCTTGCCGAGCCCGGCGAGGGTGGCCGCGGCGGTGGCGTCCGCGTTGGCGAGGAGCTTGCCGGTCTTGTCGGGCTGGTACGCGAAGGCGCCGGCGCCGGCCTTGTCGGAGCAGGGCACGGCGAAGGTGAGGAGCGCGTCGTAGGGGGTGCGGCCCTCGGCGGAGGTGAAGGAGCCGGGCCGGACGCCGGTCGCGGCGAGGGCGCCGATGATGACCGAGGTGGAGTTGGCGTCGCTGGGGCCGCCGCCGGGGACGTAGCCCCAGCCGCCGTCCTTGTTCTGCACGGACCGCAGCCAGCCGTGGCCGGCCTTGACGGCCTTGTCGACCTTCTCGGGGTCGGCGGCCTGGCGGCGGACGGCGCCGAGCGCCTGGACGGCGAGGGCGGTGGCGTTGGTGTCCCGCATCGTCTTCGCGTCGCAGGGCTTCGTCGCGTCCGCGCGGTAGGAGCTGAAGGAGCCGTCGGCGCACTGCTGGCCGAGGAGCCAGTCCACGGACCGGTCGGCGGGCTGGAAGCCGGTGCCGCGCTGGGCGAGGAAGGCGAGCGACTGGCGCCACACGCCGTCGTACGTCGGGTCGCCCGTGCCGTACAGGCCGCCGGTGGACATGCCGCCGGAGGTGGACGGGGAGGGTGTGTCGGCGGCGGCCGGAAGGGCCGCTCCGGTGCCGAGTACGACGGCGGCGGCGGCGAGCGCGGCGGCGGCGCGGCGGACGGTGTTCATGGGGCCCTCTCCTGCGGCCGGGCACCGGCACGCCTCAGGGGCACCAGGCTCCGGCTCCGTATTCCTCGACGGTGCCGGCGGTCACGTCCCGGACGGGGCATTCCGACTCGCCGCCCTTGGCGGGGCGGCTCACGGTTGCGGGTCAGTGCCGGATTCGCACCGGCTTTCCCCCGTTACGGGCATGATGACGACCCGCTCACTCTACCGGCCCGTACGCCCGCCACCCGGGGGGTGGGAGGCGCCTCACACCCTCGCCCCCGGGGGGCGGGCCTCACCACCTCGGTCCTGGGACGCCGGGCGCCTCGCACCGCCGCGCGCCGCCGGGCCCCCGCGCCTCACACCGCGACGTACGTGACGGGGTCCGTGTTCCCCACCGCCTCCGCGCGGCCCAGCTTCACCAGCCGGCGGACGTGGGCCTCGGCCTCGCTGACCGCGATGTTCCGGGAGCCGTGCGGGATCTCCGCCCACGGGCGGTTCCACTCCATGCGCTCGGCGAGCTGCCACGGCGTGAGCGGGGTGGTGAGCAGGCCGAGAAGTCCGGTGAGCCGTTCCTCGTGGTGGGTGAGGAGCTCGTCGACCCGGCCTGCGGCGTCGGCGAACGCGTACTGGTGGGCGGGGAGGACCTCGGCGACGCCGAGGCGGCCGATGCGTTCGAGGGAGTCGAGGTAGTCGCCGAGGGGGTCGGTCTCGTGGGCGTCGCCCGGGTGCTCGTACAGACCGATGTGCGGGGAGATCCCGGGCAGCAGGTGGTCGCCGGAGAAGAGCCGGCCGTGGCCCGGCAGCCCGGCGGGGTGCTCCTCCTCCAGGTGGAGGCAGACGTGGCCCGGGGTGTGGCCGGGCGTCCAGATGGCGCGCAGCCGCCGGCCGGCGAGGTCGAGGAGCTCGCCGGGGACGATCTCGCGGTCGGGGACGGCGGAGCGCAGCCCCGGCAGGGTCCGCAGGTGGCCGGCGGCCCGGGCGGCCCGCAGCGGCGCGACGTGGTCCTCGGGGGCGCCGACGGCGGTCAGCTTGTGGACCATGTAGTCGAGCCAGGTGCCGGGTTCGGCCTCGCGGGTGCGGCGGACGACGGCGGTGTCGGCGGCGTGCATCGCGATCCAGGCCCCGGACTCCTCGCGGACCCGGCCGGAGAGGCCGTGGTGGTCGGGGTGGTGGTGGGTGATGACGACCCCGTGGATCTCCTGGACGGAGAGACCCAACGCGTCGAGTCCGCCGGTGAGTTCGTGCCAGGAGTCCGGGTCGTCCCAGCCGGTGTCGACGAGGACGGGCCCGCGGTCGGTGTCGAGGACGTGGACGAGGGTGTGGCCGAGCGGATTGTCCGGGATGGGCACCCGCAGCGACCAGACGCCTCCGCCGTGCTCGGTCACCTGGGTCATGTGCCCTCATCTCTCCAAGACCTTGCGGAGCTTGGCTCGACCGTCGCCGGTTCGGTTGGCCGTTCCGGTGCCCGTTCCGTTGCCCATCATAACTAGAACTGGTATCAGTTCTGAGGCATCGTCAGAGAATTTCATCTCCTCGGGAGGCCGCGGTCATGACCGAGCTTGTGGAGCACGGAAAGCTGTTCATCGGCGGGGAGTGGACCGACCCTTCCCCAAGCTCTCGACTTCGCTCGAGCGGGGGAGGCCCCATGGGCGATGCGGTCATCGAGGTGATCTCGCCGCACACCGAGGAGGTCATCGGGCGCGTCCCGCACGCCTCCGCGGAAGATGTCGACCTGGCCGTCGCCGCCGCCCGCCGGGCCTTCGACGAGGGGCCCTGGCCGCGGATGACCGTGGAGGAGCGGATCGCGGTCGTCACCCGCATCAAGGACGCGATCGCCGTCCGGTACGAGGAGATCGCCCGCTCCATCAGCTCGCAGAACGGCTCCCCGTACTCCTGGTCCGTCCTCGCCCAGGCGCTCGGCGCGATGATGGTCTGGGACGCGGCGATCACCGTCGCGCGGGACTTCGCCTTCGAGGAGCGGCGCGGCGGCGTCCTCGGCCCGCTGCTCGTCCGGCGCGAGCCGGTGGGCGTGGTCGCGGCCGTCATCCCTTGGAACGTGCCGCAGTTCACCGCCGCCGCCAAGCTGGGGCCCGCGCTGCTCGCCGGCTGTTCGGTGGTCCTCAAGCCCTCGCCGGAGTCGCCCCTCGACTCGTACATCCTGGCCGAGATCGCCACCGAGGCCGGGCTGCCCGAGGGCGTGCTCAGCATCCTGCCCGCCGACCGCGAGGTCAGCGAGTACCTCGTCGGCCACCCCGGCGTCGACAAGGTCTCCTTCACCGGCTCGGTCGCGGCCGGCAAGCGCGTGATGGAGGTCGCCTCCCGCAACCTCACCCGCGTCACGCTCGAACTCGGCGGGAAGTCGGCCGCCGTGATCCTGCCCGACGCGGACCTGGACACCGCCGTCGCCGGGATCGTCCCTGCCGCCTGGATGAACAACGGTCAGGCGTGCGTGGCCCAGACCCGGATCCTCGCGCCGCGCTCCCGCTACGAGGAGTTCGCCGAGGCCTTCGCCGCGGCGGCCGGCGCCCTCGTCGTCGGCGACCCGCTCGACCCGGCCACCCAGGTCGGCCCGCTCGTCGCCCGGCGCCAGCAGCAGCGCTCCCTCGACTACATCGGCATCGGCCAGGCCGAGGGCGCCAAGATCCTCGCGGGCGGCGGCCGTCCGGCCTCCCTCGACCGCGGCTGGTACGTCGAGCCCACGCTCTTCGGCGGCGTCGACAACTCGATGCGGATCGCCCGCGAGGAGATCTTCGGCCCGGTCATCTGCCTCCTGCCGTACGGGGACGAGGCCGAGGCCCTCCGGATCGCGAACGACTCCGACTTCGGCCTCAGCGGCAGCGTCTGGACCGGGGACGTGGAGCACGGCATCGGCTTCGCCCGGGGCGTGCGCACGGGCACGTTCAACGTCAACACGTTCAGCCTGGACATGCTCGGGCCCTTCGGCGGCTACAAGAACTCCGGTCTGGGGCGGGAGTTCGGCCCCGAGGGCTTCGGCGAGTACCTGGAGCACAAGATGATCCACCTGCCCGGCGGCTACGAGTCCCCGGCGGGGGAGTGATGGGGGACCGCTGGCACGTCGAGGTCGACCGGAGCGTCTGCATCGGCTCCGGCATGTGCGTCAACCACGCCCCGGCCTCCTTCCGCCTCGACACGGCCCGCCAGTCCCACCCGGTGGAACCGGAGGTCGACGCGGGCGAGACGGTGCTCGCGGCGGCCGAGGGCTGCCCGGTGGAGGCCATCCTGATCGCCCTCGCGGACGGCGGGGAACCGGTGTTCCCGCCGGAGGAGTGACCGGCCCCGGCCCCGGCCCCCACTCCCTCGGCGCGGCGGCCGAGGGAGTGGGGGACGCGACATGCGGGGGACACGGTGGGCGCCGGCCGCCGCCGGGGCGGGCGCGGCGGCGGTGACGCCGCTCGGCACCGGGTCCGGGGGCGGCGACGCGGGTGCCGGGGCCTCGGTGCATCCAGCCGGACGGTAGTCGTTCCGCTGTCGATCAGCGCCTGGAAGTCGGCGCGTTGTCATTCCCTTGTGCAAAACTATGCGCCTGGTCACGGGGGCAAGGGGCCTTCGTGCGCACGTTTTTGGGAGTGCTGTGCGCAAGGCGAAGTGGGTGGCCGCGGCCGCCGGTGTGGTGCTGCTGGTCGCGGGTTGCGGCGGCGAGGGCGGTACGGACAAGGGCGGTTCCTCGTCGGCGGGTTCGGCCGCGACGGGCGGTTCGGGCGGCGGGGGCGGCGACCGGCTCGACGGGGCCGCTGTCACCAAGCAGCTGACCGACGCGGCGACGGGGGCCGGCTTCACGCAGGACCCCTCGGGCGAGCAGGTGCCGGCCGAGGTCAAGGACTGCATGGTCAGCTGGACGGCCGACGCCGAGAAGGCGGCCGACCCGGCGAAGTCCTACACGGACACCGTGGCGACCCTGGTGAAGGGCGGCTGGGCGGAGGAGCGGAGCTCCGGGCAGGGCGGCTCGGTCATCAAGTCCCTGAAGAACGGCAGCTGGCAGCTCCAGGCCAGCAACCACTCCCAGGGCCCGCTGAAGCTGGTCATGTTCGTCGCCGTCGACGGCGGCCCGACGTGCGCGGCGGCCATCGCCGAGGAGAACGCCAAGGCCAAGTCCTGACCTGGCCCCGCCCGTGCCCCGGAGAGCGAACCGCCGGGGCGTGGGCGGGACTTCTCGTTCCGGCGGGACGCGAGCGCTCAGCGCGCCGCCGGGCCCGTCGCCGGTGCCGTCAGGTCGATCAGCCGGCAGACCGTCTCGATGTCGATCTTCACCTGCGCGATCGAGGCGCGCCCGGACAGCCAGGTGATCAGCGCGGAGTGCCAGGTGTGCTCGATCACCCGCACCGCCGACAGCTGCTCCGGGCTCGGGTGCTCCGCCCCCATCGCGTCCAGGATGATCGCGGTCGTCAGCCGCGAGACCGTGTCGACCTCCGGGCTCACCCCGCGGTCCGCGAAGGTCAGAGCCCGCACCATCGCGTCGGCGAGCTGGGGTTCCCGCTGGAGCGCCCGGAAGGCCCGCATGAGGGTCTCGGAGACCCGCTCCGCCGGGTCCGCGCCCGCCGGCGGCCGCTTCCGCAGGGTGGTGTGCATGTGCTGGAGCTGGTCCTGCATCGTCGCGACCAGCAGGTGGATCTTGGACGGGAAGTAGCGGTACAGCGTGCCGAGGGCCACCCCGGCCGCCTCGGCGACCTCACGCATCTGTACGGCGTCGAAGCCGCCCCGCGCCGCGAGCTGGGCGCTGGCGTCCAGGATGCGGCGGCGCCGCGCCTCCTGGCGCTCCGTGAGGGCCGGTGCCGAGGGGCTGAGGTCCGCTCTGTTGTCTGCGGTCATGAGGTCCCGTTCCGTGCGGTGGGAGCGGAGGTGGGGAGCGACAGTATCGCGGTCCGGCCGTCGTGGCGCGAATCACCTGTTCCGGCTCTCACCACGGGGCTACCTGCCGGTAGATTCTGTCCTCCTTGAACGCTCAAGAAGATCATGCAAGAAGATCGAGAACGATCAAGTCTGTAACTTGTTCTAGATTAGCGCGAGCGGTTACGCTCCGGCGAAACACGCTCGAAGGGGGTCGCGCATGACCGCGGAAGCCATAGAGGCAAGCCCGGCAAGCCCCCGACAGGGCGTCACCGCGGACGGTGCCGGGCCCTTGCGGATCGCTCTCCTCACGTACAAGGGGAACCCGTTCTGCGGCGGCCAGGGCGTCTACGTCCGCCACCTCTCCCGTGAGCTCGCCCGCCTCGGTCACCACGTCGAGGTCATCGGCTCCCAGCCGTACCCCACGCTCGACGACGGCGTGCCGCTCACCGAGATCGCCAGCCTCGACCTCTACCGCTCGCCGGACCCCTTCCGGACGCCGAAGCGCGACGAGTACCGGGACTGGATCGACGGCCTCGAGGTCGCCACCATGTGGACCGGCGGCTTCCCCGAGCCGCTCACCTTCTCCCTGCGGGCCCGGCGCATGCTCGCCGCCCGACGCGGCGACTTCGACGTCGTCCACGACAACCAGACCCTCGGCTACGGCCTCCTCGGCGGCCCCAGGGCCCTGGGCGCGCCGCTCGTCACCACGATCCACCACCCCATCACCGTCGACCGGCAGCTCGAACTCGACGCCGCCGCCGACTGGAAGCGCCGCGCCTCCGTCCGCCGCTGGTACGCCTTCACCCGCATGCAGAAGCGCGTCGCCCGCCGGATGCCGTCCGTCCTCACCGTCTCCGGCACCTCGCGCCAGGAGATCGTCGAGCACCTCGGCGTACGCGAGGACCGCATCCGGGTCGTCCACATCGGCGCCGACACCACGCTCTGGTCCCCGGACCCGGCCGTCGCCGAGGTCCCCGGCCGGATCGTCACCACGTCCAGCGCCGACGTCCCCCTCAAGGGCCTCGTCCACCTCATCGAGGCGCTCGCCAAGCTCCGCACCGAGAACCCCGACGCCCACCTCGTCGTCGTCGGCAAGCGCGCCGAGGACGGCCCCGTCGCGCAGGCCATCGAGCGGTACGGGCTCGGGGGAGCCGTCGAGTTCGTCAAGGGCATCACCGACGCGGAACTCGTCGACCTCGTGCGCTCCGCCCAGGTCTCCTGCGTGCCCTCGCTGTACGAGGGCTTCTCGCTGCCCGCCGCCGAGGCCATGGCCACCGGGACGCCGCTCGTCGCCACCACCGGCGGCGCGATCCCCGAGGTCGCGGGAGCCGACGGCGAGACCTGCCTCGCGGTGCCGCCGGGCGACGCGGGGGCGCTGGCCGCCGCGCTCGGCCGGGTCCTCGGCGACGCGGAGCTGCGGGCCCGTCTCGGTGCCGCGGGCCGGGCCCGGGTCCTGGAGCGCTTCACCTGGGCCCGCGCGGCCCAGGGCACCGCCGAGCTCTACCGCGAGGCCGTCGCCCGCCAGGGAGCCGGGCAGGCAGCCGGCCGAGGCGCCCGCCAGGGCATCGCCCGGTGACGACCCCGCTCACGCGGGCCCGCCCGCACCGCCCCCTCCAGCCACACCCGCACCCGCACCACCCCCGTCCCGACCGCGAAGGCAGGCCCTCGTGCTGACCGTCGACTTCACCCGCTTCCCGCTCGCCCCCGGCGACCGCGTGCTCGATCTGGGCTGCGGTGCGGGCCGGCACGCCTTCGAGTGCTACCGGCGCGGCGCCCAGGTCGTGGCCCTCGACCAGAACGGCGACGAGATCCGCGAGGTCGCCAAGTGGTTCGCGGCGATGAAGGAGGCCGGGGAGGCGCCCGCCGGGGCGACCGCCACCGCGATGGAGGGCGACGCCCTCAACCTCCCCTTCCCCGACGAGTCCTTCGACGTCGTCATCATCTCCGAGGTCATGGAGCACATCCCGGACGACAAGGGCGTGCTCGCCGAGATGGTCCGCGTCCTCAAGCCGGGCGGCCGGATCGCGATCACCGTGCCCCGCTACGGCCCCGAGAAGATCTGCTGGGCGCTCTCCGACGCGTACCACGAGGTCGAGGGCGGCCACATCCGCATCTACAAGGCCGACGAGCTCCTCGGCAAGATCCGGCAGGCCGGCCTCAAGCCGTACGGCACCCACCACGCGCACGCCCTGCACGCGCCGTACTGGTGGCTGAAGTGCGCCTTCGGCGTCGACAACGACAAGGCCCTGCCGGTCCGCGCGTACCACAAGCTCCTGGTCTGGGACATCATGAAGAAGCCCGCCCTGACCCGGGTCACCGAGCAGCTGCTCAACCCGGTCGTCGGCAAGAGCTTCGTGGCGTACGCGACCAAGCCGCACCTGCCCAAGGCCGACGCCGCGGACGCGGCCAAGTGACCTCTCCCGAGCGGATCGCGGAGCACCTCGTCCTGCCCGGGGTGCTCACCGCCGAGCAGGCCGCCGAGACCGTCACCGGGATACTCGCCGTGCAGCGCGAGGACGGGGCCATACCGTGGTTCCGGGGCCACCACCTCGACCCGTGGGACCACACCGAGGCGGCCATGGCCCTGGACGCGGCCGGCGAGCACGCCGCCGCCGACCGCGCCTACGCGTGGCTCGCCCGCCACCAGAACAACGACGGCTCCTGGTTCGCGGCGTACCACGACGGCGAGCCCGACCAGGTCACCGACCGGAGCCGGGAGTCCAACTTCGTCGCGTACATCGCCGTCGGCGTCTGGCACCACTACCTCTCCACCGGCGACGACGCCTTCCTCGACCGGATGTGGCCCGTCGTCTACGCGGCCGTCGAGTTCGTCCTCGGGCTCCAGCAGCCCGGCGGCCAGATCGGCTGGAAGCGCGAGGCCGACGGCACGCCGGTGAACGACGCGCTGCTCACCGGCAGTTCGTCGATCCACCAGGCGCTGCGCTGCGCCCTCGCCATCGCCGAGGCCCGCGAGGAGCCGCAGCCGGACTGGGAGCTGGCGGCCGGTGCGCTCGGCCACGCGATCCGCCGGCACCCCGAGCGCTTCCTCGACAAGTCCCGCTACTCGATGGACTGGTACTACCCCGTCCTCGGCGGCGCGGTCACCGGACCGGACGCGCTGGCCCGCATCGAGGCCGACTGGGACGCATTCGTCGTGCCCGGCCTCGGAGTGCGGTGCGTGATCCCCAACCCGTGGGTCACCGGCGGCGAAAGCTGCGAACTCGCCCTCGCCCTCTGGGCGATGGGGGAGTCCGACCGGGCCCTCACGATCCTCCAGGACATCCAGCACCTGCGCGCGAAGAACGGCATGTACTGGACGGGGTACGTCTTCGAGGGCGAGAAGGAGAGCGACAAGGCCATGTGGCCCGAGGAGCAGACCAGCTGGACGGCCGGCTCGCTGCTGCTCGCGGTGGCGGCCCTCGGCGGCGAGGAGGCCACCGTGGCCGTCTTCGGCGGCGAACGCCTCCCGACGGGCCTGGAGCCCGACTGCTGCTGAGCGGGACGTCGCCGGCGGGCGTCCGTGCGGGGCGTGCCCCCGTTCGGAGCCGCCCCGGTGGCGCATGCCCCGGGCCGGGGTGAGGCTGGCGCCACAAGCCCCCAGGGAGGTTCCGTCGTGCCCAGAAGTCCTTCGCGCGGTGTCGTGGCACTGCTGCTGTCCTGCGTCCTGCTGATGACCACCGCCGCCTGCAACGGCGACGACGAGCAGAGCGCGAGCGGTGCGGCGACGCCGACGAGCACGAGCACCTTCGAGCAGCAGAAGCTGGCCAAGACCCGGTTCGTGGCGAACGCGGGGCTCGCCGCGGGTGCCACGTACCAGTGGATCGTGAAGCCGTACCGCGCGGGCAAGTTCACGAAGGGCGCGGACGGGCGGACCTTCGCCCTCGTGAAGGCCGGGCTCGCGGGCGCGTTCACGTACAACCGGCTCAAGGCGGCGGTGAACAACGCCAAGGGCGACCCGCTGCTCTCGAAGGCGGTCGTGCCGCTCACCGCCGGGATCGAGTCGCTCAAGGAGCTCGGGACGAAGCTCCGCAAGGGCGAGGCGGGCGACGCGGACGTCGGCGCCTTCGAGTCCGTCATCAACAGCATCAAGGACGCGGGCAAGAGCGCCGGCGCCGAGGTCGTCGACAAGGTGCCGAGCACATCACAACTCGGCGGTTAGCGTGACGCGTTGAGCTCCGCGAGGGTGCGGAGCGTGACGGGGTCCGGTGAGGTGACCAACAGGTCCGTCACCGGGCCCCGCCGCCATGTGTCGAGGCGTTCTGCGATCCGCTTCCTGGGGCCGACGAGCGAGATCTCGTCGGCGAAGGCGTCCGGTACGGCGAGCACGGCCTCCTCGCGCCGCCCCGCCGCGAACAGCTCCTGGATGCGGCCGGCCTCCTTCGCGTATCCCATCCGCCCCATGAGGTCGGCGTGGAAGTTCCGGGCGGCGTGCCCCATGCCGCCGATGTAGAAGCCGAGCATCGCCTTGACGGGCAGCAGCCCGGCCGCCACGTCCTCGCAGACCTGCGCGCGGACCATCGGGGCGACGAGGAAGCCCTCGGGGAGCTTCGCCGGCAGCGCGTACACCTCGGCCCAGCGGTCCGGGGACCAGTAGAGCGGCAGCCAGCCGTCGGCGATGGCGAGGGTCTGCGCGATGTTCTTGGGGCCCTCGGCGCCGAGGAGGACGGGGAGGCCGGCCCGGAGGGGGTGCGTGATCGGCTTGAGCGCCTTGCCGAGCCCGGTGCCGTCCTCGCCCGCGTACGGGTGCGAGTGGAAGCGCCCGTCGAGCGCGACGGGCCCCTCCCGGCGCAGCACCTGGCGGATCACGTCCACGTACTCGCGGGTGGCGGTCAGCGGGGAGCGGGGGAAGGGACGGCCGTACCAGCCCTCGACGACCTGCGGCCCGGACAGGCCGAGTCCGAGCATCACGCGCCCGCCCGACAGGTGGTCGAGCGTGAGCGCGTGCATCGCGGTGGCGGTCGGGGTCCGGGCCGCCATCTGCGCGACGGCGGTCCCGAGCTTGATGCGGGAGGTGTGCGCGGCGATCCAGGTCAGCGCGGTGAAGGCGTCGGAGCCCCAGGCCTCCGCCGTCCACACGGAGTTGTACCCGAGCCGCTCGGCCTCACGGGCGAGGTCGAGATGGGCGGGGGAGGGGCCGCGGCCCCAGTAGCCGAGGGCGAGTCCGAGGCGCATGCCGGGCAACCTTTCTGACGATCCGTCAGCTCAGTTCCCCGGGACTGTACGCCAACGGCCCCCCGCCCGGAAGTGATTCCGGACGAGGGGCCGTCGAAGAGCCTTCGAAGGGCTGCGCGGGATCAGCCGCGCTGGATGCCCGTCGTGTCCTGGAGGACGCCGCGGCGGCCGTCCTGCGTCTGGGCCACCAGGGCCGGACCGCGCTGCTCGACCGCCAGGTACCAGGTACCCGGGGCCAGCTCGGCGATCGGGGCCTGCGAGCCGTCCTCCGCGTACAGCTGGCGGGCGACCGGGACCGCGAACCAGAACGGCGTGAAGTCCGCGGAAGGCTGCGCCGCGGCCTGCGGCTGCGGGGCCGGGGCGGCGGCCTGCGGCTCCGGCTGCTGCGGAGCGTGCGGCTGGGGGGCGTGCGGCTGCGGGGCACCCTGCGCACCGAACGGCTGGCCCGCACCGTGCGACGGGTCCTGCGGAGCACCGTACTGCTGCTGCGCACCCGGGTAGCCGTAGCCACCGGGGACGCCCGGCTGACCCGGCTGACCGGGCTGCATGCCGTACGGCTGCGGGGTCTGCGGCTTGGGCGCACCGACGAGCGGGGCCTTGAGGGCGGGCACCAGCGGACCGGCGACGGCGGCACCGGCGACCACGAGCGAGGCGATCAGGCCGAGGATGAGGCCGGCACCGGCGTTGGTCGCCTCGAAGATCCACATGAGCAGGGTCCAGGCGGAGGCGATGGTGAAGGCGGCACCGACCTGGCCCAGCTCCAGACCGGCCACCTTGCGCTGCTGCGGCAGGGCGCGGGAGGCGACCACCAGCGCGGCGCCGGCGATGCCGAGGAAGAAGGCGCCCCAGCCGAGGGGCGACGCCTCCCAGGAGTTCGTGGTCGGCACCTGGTCGCAGATGGCCGGGGCGGCGTCACAGCCGGAGATGTCCAGGAAAGAAGCGATGAACAGCACCACCGCTGCACCGATCAGCACGCCATCGCCTCGGGTGAGGGAGCGGATATTCACGTAAGAGTCCTTCGTCGGGTCGTCGTCGCGTCGTCGTCGCGTCGGGGTGGCGCTCAAGGTCGTGGCACGGGGGCGGCCCCATATTACGGAGCGAATCTATCGCTCGCGGGTTCTACCCGTTGAGGTAGGTGGCGATGCCGTCCGCGATGCCCCGGGCGGCCTTCTGCCGCCAGGCCGCCGACGTCAGCAGCTCGGCATCCTTCGGATCACGCATATTGCCGCATTCCACGAAGACCTTGGGGACGGTTGAGAGATTCAGCCCGCCGAGATCGTCGCGGACGTCCAACCCTGTGCCCGCGCCCAGGTAGTTGGAGGGGGACGTGCCCGTCGCGCGCGCGAAGCGGTCGGCGATGTTCTCCCCGAGTTCACGGGACGGCCCGACGATCGGGGCCGTGTCCGCGGCGCCGGAGCTCACCCGGGCGGGCAGGATCACGTGGAAGCCGCGGTGGCCGACGGCCGAACCGTCCGCGTGGACGGAGACGACGGCGTCGGCGCCGGCCTTGTTCCCGATCTCGGCCCGCTCGTCGATGCAGGGGCCCCAGGGGCGGTCCGCGTCGTGGGTGAGGACGACCTTCGCGCCGCGCGCGGTGAGGAGGTCCCGCAGCCGGTGGGAGACGTCCAGGGTGAAGGCGGCCTCCGTGTAGGCCGCTTCCGTGGCGGTGCCGTTCGTGGAGGTGCCGGTCGTGTCGCACTCCTTGCGGCCCGTGCCGATGTTCACCTTCGCGTTGATCTCCCGGGAGTGCCGGAAGTTCCCGGGGTTGTGGCCGGGGTCGACGACGACCGTCCGGCCGGCGAGGGAGCGGGATTCCTGGGGCGCGGAGGAGTCCGGGAGCGGAGTTCTGGTCTGCTGTCCGTCCGCGGCGGCGGAGGAAGAGGGCCCGCTCGGTGTGGCGGCGGACACGGCGGGCGGCGGCGTCTGCGTCCCGCCCTTCCCGGCCGTCGGGGAGGCCTCGGACGCCTGGGAGGCTCCGCAGCCGGCGAGAGCGGCGCAGGAGCCCGCGACGGCCAGCGCGAGGGCGAGGGTACGGGGGGCGGTCTTCCGGTGGTCGTACGGCACCCCGCGACTTTAGGCCCTGGGCGGGGGGAATGCCGGTAGCGGGTAGGTCGCAGGTTGGTCACCGGCTTCGCGGAACCGTGGACGCGTGTGCGTGGACGGTGAAGGGTAGGTGGAAAGAGGCGACGGTGGGGTGTCACCGCGCATGGACCCACGAGGGGAACCGTGGTGGGGGAAGAACCGAACGACGCACGTCCTGAGCCGTCCGACCGCATTCCGGGGGACGGACCGTTAAACAGACCGCCGCAGGGCACGCCCGGTGCCCAGAACGGCGCCAGTAGCAGCGACAGTGGCAGCGGTACGGGTGGGGGCTTCGGGGGGCCGGCGCCCTGGGAGGCTCCTGCTCCGGGAGCTTCGAGCGCTCCGAGTGCTCCGAGTGGTCCGAGCGCGCCGGGAGCTTCGAGCGCCCCCGGCGCCTCCGGAGCCCCGGCCCCCGGCTTCGGCCCGCCGCCTGGAGCCGCGCCCGGACAGGGACAGGGATACGGATACGGCTCCCAGCCCGGCACCGGCCCCGGCCCCGGCCCCGCGACCGCGCCCGGCTGGGCCGGCGCCGGGACGCTGCCGCCGCCGCCCGCCGCACCGCCGGGTTACGGCCCGCCGCCCGGCCCCGGGCCGCGCGGCGACGCGAACCCGGCGCAGGCCGCGCTCGTAGGCCTGCTCAACCTCTCCTGCCTGGGCCTCGGTTACGTCGTCCTGCGCAACTGGATCGGCGCCGCGCTCTGCTGGGCCGCCACCGTGGCCCTGCTCGTCCTGGCGCTCCCCGCCGACGTCGACGGCGTGCCCGCGGGCCTCCTCATCGGCTACGGCGTCTTCCTGCTCCTCGTCGCCGCCGACGGAGCCCGCCGCGGCCTGCGGGCGACCCTCAGCCTCGGCGCCTCCTTCCGGCGCCTGGCGCTCCCGCTCGCCGTCGTGCTGCTCGCCGTCCCCGCGGGCGGTTCGCTCGCCTACGGGGCCGCCCGCGACGAGGCGAAGGAGCAGGCCCTGCTCGAACGGCTCTCCGCGGCGGACGCGCAGGTGAAGTCGGCCGACGGCCTGGCCTTCGACAAGGCCGAGCCGATCCTGGCCAAGGCGCTCGACGCGTACGAGGACCTCGGCACGAACAAGGCGGGCTCGCGGGCCGGGAAGCTGGTCCCCGCGCGGCTCGACGCGTACTACGAGTCGGTCTCCGCCCCGTACAGGAACAAGACGTACTGCGAGGCGATCGCCCCGCTCAAGCACCTCAGGGGGCTCGGGGGCACCTTCGACAAGGACCTCCTGGGGGCCCGGCCCGCCAAGACCGACGACCCGCTGGCCCACTCCCTCTACGAGTGCGGGACGTCGGCGCTCGGCGTGTCCACCGCCACCCCGGCGGCCGAGGAGAGCCTCAACGAGCTCTTCGACACCTTCCCGAAGTCCTCTCACACCACCCGCGTCGAGCCGGCGGTCCGGGCGGCGATCAAGACCCGCACGGCCGCGCTCGACAGCGGCACCACCCCCTGCGACACCACCAACGAGCTCCGCACGCTCCGGCGGTCCCTCCTCGCCGTGTCGGACGCCGCGCTCGACGGTGCCACGCGCGAGGCCAAGGAGGCGGTCCAGCGGGGCGACTTCGCCTGCGGGACCGACCAGTTCAAGGACAAGGACTACGACGACGCGGCCAAGACCATGACCGAGTACGCCAAGGAGTACCCGGACAGCACGCAGGCCGCGCACGCCCGCTCCATCGCCATCGCCGCCGAGATCGCCGACGAGGAGCCGGCGGCCGGCAAGAGCCTGCCCCCGGCCACGGTCCCCGGCGGCTCCCGGATGATCATGGTGGTGAGCAACGACGGCCCGGGTGAGGTCGAGCTGCTCTACACCGGTCCGATGACCGGCAAGGTCACGCTCAAGACCTGCACCACCTGCACCAAGTACCCCGGCCCGATCCTCTCCCAGGGCAAGAAGATCAAGGCCTGCACCGGGCCGTCCTCGAAGTACCCGAAGGCGACCCTGCTGCTCCCCGCCGGCGACTACCACTTCCTCCAGAAGCGGGTGTCCACCGGCACGTCCACGGCAGGGGACACCAAGTCCAGCAAGGCGAAGATCGAGCCGGGCTACAGCTACACCAACTGCCTGTACGTGACGTCAGGCTTCTGAGTCCGCGTTCATCCCGACGGCCGTCACCTTGCGAGGGGGCGGCCGTCGGAGCGTCTCGGAGTGTCTCGGAGCGTTACAGGCGGCGCAGGACCCGCAGCGAGTCGGTGACCGAGATCTCCTCGAAGTCGCCCGACTCCAGCGCGCGCAGGTAGATCCGGTACGGAGCCTGGCCGCCGTCCTCCGGGTTCGGGAAGACGTCGTGGATGACGAGCAGGCCCCCGGGGGCGACCTTGGGGGCCCAGCCCTCGTAGTCGTTCGTGGCGTGCTCGTCGGTGTGCCCGCCGTCGATGAACACGAGGCCGAGCTGCCCGCCCCACGCCTTCGCGACCAGCGGCGACCGGCCCACGACCGCCACGACGTACTCCTCCAGGCCCGCCTTGTGCAGGGTCCGGCGGAAGGTGGGCAGGGTGTCCATGAGCCCCACCTCCGGGTCGACGACGGTCGGGTCGTGGTACTCCCAGCCCGGCTGCTGCTCCTCGCTGCCCCGGTGGTGGTCCACGGTCACCGCGACCGTCCCCGCCTGCCGGGCCACGTCCGCGAGCAGGATCGTGGACCGCCCGCAGTACGTCCCGACCTCAAGGAGCGGCAGCCCGAGCTTGGCGGCGTCCGTGGCCGCCTCGTACAGCGCGAGGCCCTCCCCGACGGGCATGAAGCCCTTCGCGGCCTCGAAGGCGGCAAGGATCTCGGGCGCGGGCACGGACATGGTGGTCTCCTACTGGCGAGTACGCGGCTACGGCCGCCCATCGTGCCCTACGCGTCGCACTCGAACCACACCGTCTTCCCGTCGGCCCGCTCGTCGACCCCCCACCGGTCCGTCACCGCCTCCACCAGCGCGAGCCCCCGCCCGCTCTCGTCGAGCGGGTCGGCGCATTTCGCGATCACCGTCCCGGGGACGGCGTCCGCGACCTCCACCCGCACCCCGTACGGCTCCCGCAGCATCAGGACGGAGCACCGCCGCCCCGGCACGTGCCGCACGACGTTGGCGACGAGCTCGGTGAGCGCGAGGGCCGCCGGGTCGGCGAGGCGGTCGAGCTCCCAACGGGTGAGGTAGATGCGCAGGATGCGGCGCATGTGACCGGCCGAGTGCTCACCGACGGTGAACCCCATGCGGTAGCTCGTCGCAAGTGCCGCAGGATAGAGGTCTGTTGCCTGATTCATGCCTCCAGATTGGGCGGCCTTCGTTACGCTCGGCTACGGACTGAACGCAACGCCTCACCGCGTGAGCTTGGGGGTGACCTCGTCGTGGTCAACATCCGCAGCCTGGATCCCAGCGCCTCGCCGCTGGACTACTACGGATCGGAACTCCGCCGCCTGAGAGAAGGGGCCGGCCTTAGTCAATCGCAGCTGGGCGACATCCTCTTCTGCACCGGCTCGCTCGTCGGCCAGGTCGAGACGGCGAGAAAGGTCCCGACCAGGGAGTTCTCGGAGCGGCTGGACGCCGCTCTGATGACCGGTGGGTTCTTCACACGCCTGGTGGGGCTGGTGCTGAAGAGCCAACTGCCGACGTGGTTCAGGCCGTACGCGGACATGGAGGCGAAGGCGACGTACCTCTGCTCCTTCCAGGCGCAGCTGGTCGACGGTCTGCTTCAGACGGAGGGATATGCCCGGGCTCTCATGGGCGCCAGGTTCGAGAGCGAGCTCGACGCTCTGGTCGCCGCGCGCATCGAGCGCCAGCGAATCCTGGACCGTGAACACCCGCCGCTGCTCTGGGTCGTCATGAGCGAGGCGGCACTGCGCCAGGAGATCGGCGGACGTGGGGTGATGTGGGAGCAACTGGCCCACCTGTTGGGGATGCAGGAGCGCGAATGGGTGAAGATCCAGATGCTTCCGTTCGAGGTCGGGGCGCATGCGGGATCGCACGGTTCCTTCACCCTCCTTCGCTTCGAGAGCGACCCCGACCTCGTCTACACCGAGGACTTCGTCCAGGGACATATGACCGTGGATTCGGCCGCGTTCAGGGAGGGGTCGCTCCGTTACGATCGCCTCCGAGCGGCCGCTCTCTCGGTGGAGGACTCGTCCGCGCTGATCACCCGCGTCATGGAGGAACACTATGGAGACCAACAGGAACCTGGCGGGAGCGCGCTGGCGTAAGTCCTCGTACAGCGCCGACAACGGCGGGCAGTGCGTCGAATGCGCCCCGCTCGGCGCTGCCGCCTGGCGCAAGTCCTCGTACAGCGGTGACAACGGCGGCGAGTGCGTCGAGGTCGCCGACCTCACCGCCCACATCGCCGTCCGTGACTCCAAGAACCCCGAAGGCCCCGCCTTCCGCGCCACCCCCGCCGCCTTCGCGGTCTTCGTGACGGCCGCCGCCGAGGGGCGCATCGGTCGCTGAGCATGACGACCCTCATAGGGACGATGATCCTCGCCATCGGCCTGCCGGCCTGGGCGGGGATCACGTACGTCGGGCTGGTCCGGGCTCGCCGGGGCAACGAACTGCCCCAGCCCGATCCGCCCCGGCTCCGCCGTACACCGGCCAAGAAGGCCGCCTGGATCGCCGGGCTCGCCTACCTCGCGGGCGGGGCGCTGCACCTGTACGGGCTCTCGTACCTGCCGTTCCTCTTCCCGGAGGACGCGTGCTGGTTCAACGCGGGGTACATGGGCGTCCCCGACTCCAGCAGCGCGCTCCCCGTCAGTCTGGTGTGCGCGGGCGAGGAGATCGTCCCGTGGTGGCTGAACCCCGCGCTGCTCGTCCTCGCGGTCACCGCCGTCGGCGCGACCGTCACGAGCGTCGTCCTCGCGCTGCGGCGCCGCGTCGCGCGGCGAGCTCTCCGGACGGCGGATCGCCGTTCCGCGTAACGGACTTCGCGGTCAACTCTTGCCGAGCGATGTTTACTCGGGGTTAAGTAGCGTCGTGCGCGTCAGGGACTGACCATCCCGTCGTGACGCGCCTACGTCATCGGCGGTCGGGGGGACACCACCGCCACGGGGGAAGAACGGCATCGCCGCATCGCGATGCCCGCTCACTGTGAACGCCGCCCGGGGCTACCCCCTGCCTGCCCTCGTTCGCTGTGAAGGATGTCCTCCTTGCGGTTCAAACCGGGGTTGTTCACCTCTCGATCACGTACGTCCACCACTCTCACCACCGCCGTCACGTCCGTCGCCGCCCTGGCCGTCCTCGGCGGCGTGGGCGTCCGGCCCGACCTGGCCGGGCCGGACGCCGCGCCCGTCGCCGCGGTGGCCGACTCGTACGACGGCTACGACGCCAAGGCCGCGCAGCAGTTGCGCGAGGACCAGTGCATGGGCACCGAGGCCCTGCGCATGGGCGGGCCCAATCTGCACGCCCTCGCGCAGAATGCCCTCACGCTGCCGCCCGATCAGCTTCACACGAAGCTCGTACGGGACATGTACAACGACAAGACCCCGTTGCACGCGGCCTGGAACGCGGACCGGGCCCTCACGGACCAGTGGCTGGAGAAGGTCCGGAACCAGGGGTACGCGTGGAAGAGCGCCGCCGGCCTCGACTCGTACCCCAACGCGCCGAAGGACCCGGGCGAGATCTTCGACCGGACCGGGCTGCTCCCGTGGCTGTACCAGGGCTACTCGGACCCGCTCAACCTGTTCAACCCCTTCTACGACTCCTCGCCCACGGCCGACGACAAGACGAAGGCCGCCGCGCTCGCGATCGGTGACCCGCTCTACACGAGCGGCGGGACGGCGAAGGAGCAGGAGGCGTGGGCGCTGTGGAAGAAGAACTCCGGGAAGGTCGAGCCCAACCAGCTCTTCGTGCCCCGGGTGTTCGGAGATGACGCCCGCATCTTCCTCGCGTCCGGTGGCTTTCCCCGTACGGCCCCCGAGCCGGACAGCGCGGAGTTCCGGATCGCGGTCGAGGACCTGAAGGCCCGCTTCGGAGCCTGTGGCTGGCACGACCCGATCGACCCGAACAAGGTCCTCGGGAAGCAGGTGGCGCAGGCCGCGGCCGAGTGGCAGCAGGAGATCGCCGGCCAGGCCGCGCAGCGGCAGCAGATCCTCACCGCGGGCAAGGACGCGGGGAAGGCGCTGCAGGACGGCACGTACGCCCTCAGCATGCTCCTCGGCCAGTCGTGGCTCGCCGACTACTACACCCGCTGGCAGGACCACTGGACCCCCGGCGGCGTCGGCTGGATCGGCAACGGCTACACGGTGATCGAGGTGCCGGGCGCGCCGGGCAACTGCCTGGACGTCCAGGGCGGCGGCAAGACCAACGGCACGCCGGTCCAGATCTACACCTGCAACGGCGGCGCCTCGCAGGAATGGTCGCTGGAGGGCGGCGAGGAGGACCTCCACCTCCGTAACACCGGCTCGTTCAAGTGTCTGGACGTGGCCGGGAACGCGTCGGCCAACGGTACGAAGATCCAGATCACGGACTGCTACAGCACCAAGGGCCAGTCGTGGAAGGCCGACGTCCGCGCCCCCTCGACCCTGAAGAGCGTGACCACGGGCAAGTGCCTGGACCTCAGCACGTTCACCAAGAGCACGGACGCGCGGCTGTACGACTGCAAGGGCACCAGCGCGCAGAAGTTCCTGATCAAGCCGAACGGGAAGAAGGGCGCCGGCAGCACCCCCTACCCGGAGAAGGCGCAGTTCGACACGGCGAAGAAGGGCCTCGCCGACGCCCAGGCGGCCGCGAAGACCCACCTGGCCACGGTCAAGGCCCAGCTGGAGAACGCCAAGAAGTCGGTCGTCTCCTCCGACGCGGCCGTGCAGGCGGCCTACGGGATCGCGGACGCCGCCGGCGCCCCGCGGGGCCGTGGTCTCCTGGTCGGCCAGCAGAAGGCGCAGGTCACCAAGGGTGCCGTCGCCGCGCTGACAGCCATGGTCAAGGCCGGTGAGACCGCCGAGGCCGCCACCCGGGCCGCCGCCGCCGACAGCGCGACCATCACGCAGCGCGCCCTCGCGCAGACCGCGCAGGTCAACGCCGAGTTCCGCAAGGAAGCCGCGCACATCGCCGAGTTGCAGGCGAAGGCCGCCGCCGACGGAGCCAAGCTGCACCGCGACAACGCCAAGAAGGACAAGGAGACGGCGGAGGCCAAGCTCGCCTTGGCCCTGAAGGCCGAGGGCGACGCCAAGGCGGCCGCCTCCGATGCGCACGCCAAGCGCCTCGCGGCCGAGGCCGAGGAGGCCAAGGCGAAGGCGGAGAAGGACACCGCCGCCGCCAAGCAGGGCGAGGCGGCCCGGCACAAGCAGACCGCGCAGACCGAAGCGGCCAACGCCCAGCAGGCCAAGGAGAACGCCGAAGCCGCCGAGGCCACAGCCGTCGCGCGGAAGAACGACGCGGTCAAGGCGCGCGACGACGCCAAGGCCAAGCGGGACGACGCCTGGGACGCCGAGCAGAAGGCCGAGGCCGCCCGCGCCAAGGCCGATGCCAAGGACGCCTACGCACGGTCCCTGGACGCCGGCACGGCCGCCGACGCCGCCCGTGTCGCCGCAGACGCGGCGAACCGGCACGCGAACGACGCCGAGGCCGCCGCGGGCCGGGCCCGTACCGCGGCGGACGCCGCGACCGAGGCGGCAGCCGCGGCCGACGCCGCTGCCACCCGCGCCGAGGCGGCCGCCAAGCGGTCCCGCGCGAACGCGGACGCCGCCCAGGCCGCCAAGCTGAAGGCCGACGCCGCGGTGCGGACCGCGACCAGTGCCGCCGCCGATGCCATCGCGGCCTCCGCGCACGCCGCCGAAGAGGCCAAGACCGCCGTCAGGCTCGCGGAGGAGGCCGAGCGGCTCGCCAAGACCGCCAAGGCCGAAGCGGACGCGGCGAGCAAGGAGGCCGCCAAGGCCCTCGCCGCCTCCGTGAAGGCGGCGGGCTTCGCGTACGTCACCGCTCAGGCCGCCGTGGACGCGGGCAAGGCCGCCGTACAGGTCGCCAAGCCCGCCAACGACGCGATCCAGCTCGGCTCGCCCTACGCCGCCACCGACTCGGCCGCCGGCCTGGTCGTGCTGACCGGGCAGGCGTCCAAGACGATCGCCGACCAGCAGAAGGCCGTCGCCGACGCCCACGCGAAGAACGCGCAGTCGGAGGCCGTGGCCGCCAAGAGCATCGCCGACCAGGCGGCCGGCGACGCGAAGATCGCCTACCAGTACGCCGCCAACGCCGCCGGACACGCGGCGACCGCCCGCGGCTACTCCAAGGAGGCCCTCGGCTACGCGGCCGATGCCGCCACGGCCGCCGCGAAGGCCGCGCAGTCCCTGGCCCGCACCGTCGAGTACGACCGCAAGGCCGCCGAGGACGCCGCCGCCGCCGACAAGGCCGCCGGTCGCGCCGAAGGCTACGCCAAGCAGGCCCGCGACTCCGCGGACCAGGCCGCCCTCGACGCCACGGCCGCCCGCGAGGCAGCCGCCGCGGCCGAGCAGTCGGCCAAGGACGCCCGCGCCGCCGCCGACCGCGCCGCCACCGCCGCCACCGAAGCGGAACAGGCCGCCAAGGACGCCGCCGCATACGCCAAGGAGGCCCAGGAAGCGGCCGACAGGGCCGAGAAGGCCGCGAAGGCGCAGCAGATCGGCACCGGAACCGTCGTCGACGAACTCGGCGGCTCCATCGGCAACATGTTCTACGTCGTCGACCGCATCGAGAACATCGGTGAACCGAAGACGATCCGCAAGACGGAGGGCTGCGACGGCTGGATCGACAAGCTCTTCTACACGGGCAACTGCACGATCACGGCGAAGATCACGTACAAGGCGTACCTCGACCTGTACCTGTGTTCCGCGCCGGAGCTGAACCCCTCGAAGGCCACGTGCCCGGCCGACGCGACCAAGTACCTGGGCGAGTACCCGACCAAGGAACTCTCCCAAGAGCTCACGCACACCATCACGATCGCCGAGTACCAGGCGAACATCGACCCGATCGACATCCTCTTCGGCAGCTGGATCAGGTGCGCCCAGAAGATCGCGCCCGGCGGTGAGAACGGAAGCTGGGGCGGTTGCGCCTGGGCTGCCGTGGACGTCGTCACCCTCTTCGCGGGCAAGATCCTCAGGCCCATCGCGGACGCCGTCCTGGCGGTGGACGCCGCCGCGAGGACGGGCATCGCCTTCGCCGACGCCTACAAGGCCCTGCGCGCCGTCGGCCTGAGCGACGAAGTCATCTACAGCATCGGGATCAAGGGGCTCGACGGAGTCGTCAAGACCTGCACCAGGGGCCGGGTGCCGCTCGCCGCACGGGCGGCCGCCGCCAACCCCGTCGACGGCTGCCCGGTGGGCCTGATCGCCTACAACAGCGACGAAATGGGTCGGCTGGCGTACGAGTTCAGGACGGAGTCCGGGTACTTCGGGGCCGACCACAACGTCGCCGTCGCGAAGGTGCCGGGATGGAACGACCCCAAGACCGGTGACTTCGTCATCGCCAACAGCAGCTTCAGCGGACACTCGGAGGTGATGCTCCTGGAGAAGCTGAAGAGCAAGGGATTCGAGACCACCCAGATCACCGCTCTGTACACTGAACGCCAGCCCTGTCCGGATTGCGCCTCGGCCCTGACGGGCGCCCTCAAGCAGGGCACGCCCGTCACCTGGTCCGTCCCGTACCACCCTTCGTTCGCGCGCGAGGCGAAGGGCCTCCTCGCCGAATACGTGAAGCGGGCCGGTGGAGGACGCCTCGCGCGCTCCGCGACGGACGGCGGCCACGCCGAGGAACGAGAAGCGCATGAGTGACCCCGAGTTCGACCTGCCTCCCCGGGCGGCACCCGAAGTCATCGCCGAGTGGAACGACCTGGCCGACAGGGTCTGCCGCGAGCTGGCCCGCGCCGGCCTCCCCGCTCGCAGGGGCGACCTCGACGACGGACCACAGGCCGGACCCGGCGCGGAGGTCCACGTGGATCCCGTCGCCGACGGCGGGGTGTACGTGGACTGGGAGACGGACGCGGAGTTGCGGATCCCCGCCCTCGAACTCTTTGCGAAGGGGATCGACTACGACGATCCGCCTTCCGTCGTGCGCCACCACCGGAACGTTCACGCGTTCATGCGGGACGCCCTGACCGGGATCCTCGCCTCGGCCGGATTCCAGGTCGAGGAACCGGATCCCCACACGCACGGAACCGCGGTGTACGTGCGGGGTCGCCGCCCCTGATCCGCTGGACGGCTCGATGAAACCGAAGCCCCGCCGGGAGAACCCCGGCGGGGCTTCCCGTCATATCTGCGCGAGGACCGCCCGCAGCTTCCGAATGCCCGCCTTCCACTCCTCGCCGTCCGACTCCTCCCACAGCTCCAGGAGCTCCGAGTCGGGGCCGAGTACGCGGTCGAGGGCGGCGACGGCCAGCGGGCGGAGCTCCGCCGGGAGTTCGGGGAGGGGCTGCTTCGGGCCGTACGAGGTGGTGACCGGGTCCCCGCCCGGGCACTGCGCGGCGACCAGCGCGGCCGAGGCGATCGCCTCCACCGCGACGTCCGAGTCCAGGAAGTCGTCGTCGCCGATCGCGGTCACCTCGCGGAAGGCCGCGCGCAGCACCTCCGCCCGCTTCTCCGCCGGGGCCTCGTCCACGCGGTACGAGAAGTCGGCGGCCATGTCGTTGTCGAACGGGCCGATGTCCCAGGTTCCCATGATGTGTTCGTTCCTCTGTTCGCGTTCTGCTCGCCTACTGAGGGGATCGTGACAGGCCCCACTGACAACGGGCCCGGGCGCGGACGGCCGTGCGAGGATGCGCCGTCCGTAACCGATCATGAAAGGACGTGCCCATGCGCGCGTCGTTCAGAGCGCTGCTCGCCGCGCTCTTCTCGATAGGCCTGCTCCTCACTGCCGGGACGGGTCCCGCCCAGGCGGACGAGGTCACCCCGGAGACCGCGAAGCCGGTGCGCTTCATCTCGTACAACGTGTGCGGGGCGAGCTGTCCCCTCGATGTGGGGGCGGGCACGGAGGCGGAGGTGGCCGCGGCCAGGGCCGCGTGGGTGTCCGGGCTGGTCGCGGAGGTCGACACCTGGGACTCCGACCTGGTCATGCTCCAGGAGCTCTGCTACGGGCAGTGGAAGCTGATCCGCGACGCGCTCGCGCCGCAGCGTGCCGGCGAGGACAGCTACGACACCGTGTGGGGCGCGTCGCTGTCGTCCGCCTCCGGATGCGGCCAATGGGACGCGGCCGACCGTCGTTTCGGGCTCGCGATCTTCTCGAAGGGGCAGGGCTCCGTCGTCGCGGGGACGCGGACCGTCACGTTCCTCCCCGAGGTGCCGACCGCCCCGACGGAGGACCGCATCCTCCTGTGCGCCCAGACGAAGCTGGACGGCCGGGTGGCCCGGGCCTGCAACACCCACATCGACTTCCACGACGCGACCACGGCCCTCCAGATCCCGAAGGTCGCGGAGCTCGCCGAGGCGGCCCGGCAGGACGGCGAGGCCGTGGTGCTCGCGGGGGACTTCAACCAGGTGCCCGAGCACGCCGACATGAACGCGCTCTACAACCACGGGACGGGTTCCGCCGGCCGGTTCCAGGAGGTCGACGAGAACGACAAGGCGGAGTTCCAGGGCACCGACTGCCCCCAGGAAGCGGCCCGCTGCCGCAGCGGTGAGGAGACGGCCAGCCCGGCCTGCTCGGACCACACCACCGAGACCGGCAAGATCGACTACGTCTTCCTGAGCTACGAGTGGTTCAAGACCGTGCAGGGAGACGCCCTGCCCTGCACGTCGGGGCAATCCGACCACCACCTCCTGCGCGGCGCGGCGGCCTGGGAGAAGTAGATCGTCGCAGGTGACCGGCCCGGGCGACGTATCGTCGATGGGTACGTATCACCGCTCCCTATCGAGAAGAGGAACCCCATGGGTGTCACGCGTGAGGTCATCAAGGCCGGAGACGGGAAGAACTTTCCCAAGCCCGGGGACACCGTGACGATGCACTACACCGGCACGCTGGAGAACGGGCAGAAGTTCGACTCGTCCCGTGACCGGAACGAGCCGTTCGTCTGCCAGATCGGCATCGGCCAGCTCATCCAGGGCTGGGACGAGGGCGTCCCCGAGATGTCCCTGGGCGAGCGTGCCACGCTGACCATCACCTCCGACTTCGGCTACGGCGACCGGGGCGTCCCGGGCGCCATCCCGCCGAAGGCGACGCTGATCTTCGACGTCGAGCTCATCAAGATCGGCTAGTCGTCCGGACCGGGTCGGGTCCGGGGCTTCGGGCCCCGGCCCGCCAGGCCTCCTGGGCCTCCTGGGCCTTAGAACTCCTAACGAAATGATCTTCGAGGTGGTTGGATCACTCCGGGGCCGTTGATCTGGGGGTGCGGGGTGGCTCGGCGGAAGCCGTGGGATGTCGACGACGAGCTGTGGGCGGTGATCGAGCCACTGCTGCCGAAGGTCGAGCGCCGAGCCCGGCATCCGGGACGCAAGCGGCATCCGGACCGGCTGGTGTTCCAGGGCATCCTGTTCGTCCTGAACACCGGGATCGGCTGGGAACACCTGCCGCAGGAACTCGGCTTCGGCTCGGGCATGACCTGCTGGCGCCGACTGGCCGAGTGGACGGAGGCCGGCGTGTGGCCCCGATTGCACGAGGTCCTCCTGGCCAAGCTCCGCGGCGCGAACGCCCTGGACTTCTCCCGGGCGGCTGTGGACGGCTCTCACATCCGGGCGTTAAAGGGGGATCGAAGACGGGACGAAGTCCTGTCGACCGGGGCAGGACGGGCAGCAAGCACCACCTGATCACCGATGCCACCGGCATCCCGCTCGCCGCCACCTTGACCGGCGGCAACCGCAACGACGTCACCCAGCTGATCCCGCTCCTGCAAGCCGTGCCGCCGGTGCGGGGCAAGCGCGGTCGGCCTCGGCGCCGCCCGGACGTCGTGCTGGCCGACCGCGGTTACGACCACGACAAGTACCGCCGCCTGGTCTGGGATCTCGGTGTGAAACCGCTCATCGCCCGCCGCGGCACGGAGCACGGCTCCGGCCTGGGCACCCAACGCTGGGTTGTCGAGCGCGCGTTCGCCCACCTGCATTGGTTCCGCCGCCTGCGGATCCGCTGGGAGATCCGCGACGACATCCACGAAGCCTTCCTCACCCTCGGATGTGCGCTGATCTGCTGGCGTCGACTTGCTGCCGTTCAGCGGCGCCACTCGTAGGCCATGGATGAAGTCTTCTGGACCTCGCGCGGCCACTCTCGCCGTACCTGCTGCAGCAGCCTGCGCTGGTCGTCGATCCATCCCTCCTCAAGGCAGATCGGCAGGAACATGGACGCACCAGAGCCAGAGATGTCTTCAATCCTCACGGCTGGCGTCTCCTGCTCTTCATCAAGCGCCAGGACACGGATCTCAGGGCTGCGGTTGTCGTCGATCCAGCAGATGTCCTGACCAGCAGCAAGCATGTCCAGGCCCTGGGCCCATCCGTCCAAGTCGTCAGGAAGCAGGGTTAGCTCCAGGCGCCCGTTCCCGAAACCACTCTCGATGAGGACCTCTGCATCAAGAAGGTCGTGCAGCGGAAGTACCCCCGGCATGCGACGGCCCAGCACTCGAACCCGGAAGCTGTTGATGCCGTCTGAGAGATGGATCAGATCCACTACACAACCTCTGCGATGCCGCACTCGTCAACCGTCACGGCCATGGTGCGAGACTCAGCCCCTCCGCCGCCACCACATTGTCCAGCCTTCATTCCGTTAGGAGTTCTTAGAGGAGGTTGTACTCCTTCATGCGGTTGTCCTCGATCTGCACCGGCGCCGTGAACGGCCGCGCCGCGTTACCCGTGCCCGAGTACCGGAGCAGCTCGCCCGTCTTCTTCCGGGCCAGCAGGTCCACCTTGCCGTCGGCGTCGCTGTCGCCGATGGACAGCAGCCGGTCGTAGACGTTCCACCCGCCGCCGATCTTCGTACGGCCCGCGAACGGCGCCTTGTAGTCGCCCGTGCCCTTGTAGAGCCAGAGGACGCCGGCGTTGTCGCGAGCGGTGATGTCGGGCTTGCCGTCACCGGTCAGATCGCCCTGGCCGGCCAGCTCGGTGTACTGGCCCCAGCCGCCGCCGACCCGCGCGCGGGTGGTGAGGCGGCCGTCCGGGTAACCCAGGTAGCTCCACAGCACGCCGGCCCTGTCGAGGCCGATCAGGTCGGCCTCCTTGGCTCCGCCCAGAGTGCCGGGCGAGAGGACCGTGCGGTAGATGTCCCAGCCCCGGCCGACGGTCTTCGCCGACCCCAACTGGCCGTCGAGGAAGGTGTCGAACTCCAGCCGGCCGTTCTTGTAGAGGATCCACTCGCCGTCGTTGGGCCCGCCGTTGTTCTCGTTGTCGGCGGGGATGAGGTCGGCGAGATCCGAGTGATCGCCCGCGTCGGGCCCGGAGATGTCGGGCCCGTCGGTGTAGAGGAGCGGTCCTCGGTGGTACCACTCCCACAGCTCGTGGGTCTGCTTGTGGACGCCGTACAGGTGGAAGGCGGGCGCCACCGCCGGGTCGGCGGCCGGCGCGGCGGCGGCGGAGGCAGCGCCGTTGGCGGTCGCCACCGCGACGGCGGTGGCGACGAGCGCCGCCTTCAGTCCGGGCCTGCGTCGTTCGAACATGATCGGGTTCCCCTTGCGTCTGTTTCGTTCTCACCCTTCCGACCGGCGAAAGCCCTCCAGGGTTGTCCGAAACCGCGCGCCTTTTTTCTCTTCCCGACCGTCAGATCATCAGCACGATCCGCCCGACCTGCGGATCGGCGGGCCGAGGACCTTGTCGATCTCCGCGGACGCCACGGCGAGGAGCTCCTCGCCGAAGAGGCAGAGGGAGCTCTCCCAGGGGTGGCCGAAGGTGCCGAGGAGGAAGTCCTCGGTGAGGTAGATGTAGTAGTCCCCGTCGGGGAACGGGCTCAGCGGCCAGCGTGGTTGTCCGGGGCCGCCGACGTCCTGCGGCGAGAACCGGTACGACGTGTGCTGCCAGTCGAGCGCGAGCAGCGTGCCGCGCGGGCCGACGCAGAGGGCGAGCGCCTCCCGGACCACCTGGACGAGACGGTCCAGGCCCTCGTAGTCGGGGTCGTCGTCCAGCGCGGCGAGGCTCCAAGTGGCCGACGCCGCCGGCTCCTTGATGGCCGGCCAACGCGTCGGGTGCACGCTCGGTCGGAAGGCGAACTGCTCGTAGAAGCGGTCCCAGACACGCCCGTACTCGGCCTCCGGCAGTTCGGTCACGGGGATCTTCTTGCTCATGGCGCGACCCTAACGGCCCCAGGGGGCCGGATCCGACCGGCATCTGACCTTCCGTCAGAATGGAACGTGTTCTAGTCTGCGGCGCATGGGCATCGCCATCACGCACGAACAGCGGGAGCTCGGCCGATCCGTCCGGGGCTGGCTCGCCCGCGCCGTACCGCCCGAAGAGGTCCGCAAGCACCTGGACGTCCCCGACGCCGCCGCCGGACGGCCCGCGTACTGGGACGCCGCCGCCGAGCAGGGGCTCCTCGGGCTCCACCTCCCCGAGGAGTACGACGGCGGGGGCGGCGACCTCGTGGACCTCGCCGTCGTCGTGGAGGAGGCCGCCCGGGCGCTGCTGCCGGGGCCGTACCTCCCCTCGGTGCTCGCCGCCGAGGTCCTCCACCGCGCCGGACAGGGGGAGTTGGCCGCCTCGATCGCGCGCGGCGAGCGCATCGCCGCCGTCGCCCTCGGCGGCACGGGGAGCCTCGCCGCCGTCCGTACCGCGAGCGGCTGGCTCCTCGACGGCGCCGCGCCCCCGGTCCTCGGCGGGGCGCAGGCCGACCTCGTCCTCCTCCGGGCCGCCACCGCCGACGGCTCCGTCTGGCTCGCCGTGGACACCGAAGGGCTCGCCGTCCGCGCCCACGAGAGCGCCGACCCGACCCGGCCCACCGGTGAGATCACCGCCCGGGCCGCCCACGTCCCCGCCGCCCGCGAACTCGACTTCGGTACCGATTCCCATGGAGTCGGTGCCGGCGCCAGTGCCGGTATTGGTGTCGGTGTCGAGACCGGCTCCGGAACCGGTCTCGTACGGGACCTCGCCGCCGTCCTCCTCGCCGCCGACGCCTGCGGAACCGCCGCCCGCGCCGTCGAGACCGCCGCCGAACACGCCCGTACCCGCGAGCAGTTCGGGCGGCCCATCGGACAGTTCCAGGGCGTCAAACACCTCTGTGCCGACATGCTCGTCCGGCTCGAACAGGCCCGCGCCCTCACCTGGGACGCCGCACGCGCCGGCCAGGACGCCGATGAGGGAGTCCGCTCCCTCACGACCGCGCTCGCCGCGGCCACCGCCCTCGACGCCGCCTACACCTGCGCCAAGGACTGCATCCAGATCCTCGGCGGCATCGGCTTCACCTGGGAGCACGACGCCCACCTGCTGCTCCGCCGCGCCGTCGTCGCCCGCCAGCTCCTCGGCTCCGGCGACCTGCACCGGCTCGCCGCCCTGCGGTACGCCGCCGACGGCGTCCGGCGCGGCCTCCGCCTCGACCTGCCGCCCGAGGCCGACGCGTACAGAAGAGAGGCCCGCGAGGCCCTCGCCCCCGCCGTCGGGCTCGACCCGGCCGCCGCCCGGCGCGCCCTCGCACCCACCGGCTACGCGGCCCCGCACCTCCCGGAGCCGTACGGACTCGGCGCCGACCCGCTCCAACAGTTGTCCGTGCAGAGGGAGTTGGACGAGGCCGGGATCGCACTCCCCGGGCTCGGGATCGGCGCCTGGGTCGTGCCCTCCCTCCTCGCCCACGGCACCCCCGAGCAGCAGGAGACCCACCTCGGGCCGACCCTGCGCGGCGAGCGCCTCTGGTGCCAGCTCTTCTCCGAACCCGGCGCCGGCTCCGACCTCGCCTCCCTCCGCACCCGCGCCGAGCGCACCGAGGACGGCGGCTGGCGGATCACCGGACAGAAGGTGTGGACGAGCGCCGCCCAGTGGGCCCACCACGGCATCCTGCTCGCCCGCACCGACCCCACCGCCCCCAAGCACAAGGGGCTGACCTACTTCCTCGTCGACATGCGGAACACCCCCGGCATCGACATCCGGCCGCTCAAGGAGATCACCGGGGACTCCCTCTTCAACGAGGTGTGGTTCGACGACGCGATCCTCCCCGCCGACGCCGTCGTCGGCGAGGTGAACGACGGCTGGCGGGTCGCCCGCAACACCCTCGGCAACGAACGCGTCCACATGGCCGACCAGGTCGCCTTCGACACCGGCCTCGAAGCCCTCATCGAGCAGGCCGCGCAGGCCGACAGCTCCGTCCGCGCCCGGATCGGGGCGCTCCTCGCCGAGGCGCACGCCCTCGCCTGCATCGGCCTGCGCACCACCCTGCTCCAGGTCTCCGGCCTCGAACCGGGCGCGGGCGCCAGCGTCCGCAAGCTCGTCCAGACCCTCCACCAGCAGAAGGTCGCCGAACTCACCCTCGAACTCCTGGGCCCCGAGGGCGCGTTGCGCGAGGGCCCCGGCGAACGGGCGCTGCACGGAATGCTCATGTCCCGCTGCCTCACCATCGCGGGCGGCACCACCCAAGTACAGCTCAATGTCGTCGCCGAGCGCCTGCTCGGCCTACCGAGGGACTGAGGGGGAACAGCTCATGGGCAAGGCATACGTCGTCGGCGTCGGGATGACGAAGTTCGAGAAGCCGGAGAGCCGGGACTGGCAGTACTGGGACATGGCGAAGGAGGCCGGCACGGCCGCCCTCGCCGACGCGGGCGTCCCCTACGCGAGCGTGGAACAGGCCGCCGTCGGCTACTGCTTCCAGCCGTCCACCGCCGGACAGCGGGCCGTGTACGAACTGGGCCTCTCCGGCATCCCCGTCTACAACCTCAACAACAACTGTGCGACCGGCTCCACCGCCCTCATGACCGCCCGCCAGTTCGTCGAGGGCGGCATCGCCGACTGCGTCCTCGCGCTCGGCTTCGAGAAGATGGCCCGGGGCTCGCTCGGCGGGGGCGGCTCGGCGGGCGCCGAGGACTTCAAGACCTCGCCCGTCGCCCGGCATTACGGGATCATGGCCGCCGCCCACGGCTTCGAGATGTCCCCGCCCACCGCGCAGATCTTCGGCAACGCGGCGCGGGAGCACATGGACCGGTACGGGACGACCGAGGTGCAGCTCGCGGCCGTCGGCGCCAAGAACCACCAGCACTCCGCCAACAACCCGAACGCGCAGTTCCAGGACGTCTACACCGTCGACGAGATCCTCGCCGCCAGGACCGTCCACCGGCCGCTCACCAAGCTCCAGTGCTCGCCCACCTCCGACGGCGCGGCGGCGGCCGTCGTCGTCTCCGAGCGGTTCGTCGAGGAACACGGGCTGCGCGGGCGGGCGGTGGAGATCGCCGCCCAGGCGATGACCACCGACACCGACGAGTCCTTCGCCTCGGGCTCCTGCATCGACGCCGTCGGCCGCCCCATGTCCCGGGCCGCCGCGCGCCGGGTGTACGAGCGCTCCGGGCTCGGCATCGAGGACGTCGACGTCATCGAGCTCCACGACTGCTTCTCGATCAACGAACTGCTCACGTACGAGGCGCTCGGCATGTGCGAGGAGGGCGCCTCCGGCAAACTCGTCGAGTCCGGCGCCACCACGTACGGCGGGCGCTGGGTCGTGAACCCGTCCGGCGGCCTGATCTCCAAGGGCCACCCGCTCGGCGCGACGGGCCTCGCGCAGGCGGCGGAGCTGGTGTGGCAACTGCGGGGCGAGGCGGGACCGAGGCAGGTCGTGGGGGCGCGGGTCGGGCTCGCGCACAACATCGGGCTGGGCGGGGCTGCGGTGGTGACACTGCTGCGGAAGGCGTAGGGCGTAGGCCCCGGAGGCGGGGGCGCTTGCGGAGGTCGTAGTGCCCCGGCGGCACGGGGCGCTGCGCAGGCCGTAGGGCGGAATACCCATGTACGGGGCTGAGGCGGTCTGCGACCATGACATTCATGCCGCAGACCGACTCCGCCACGGACACCCCCTCCCCCACCTCCCCGATACGCACGCCCCGCCCGTGGCTGGTCGTCCTGACCGCCTGCGCCGGACAGTTCCTCGTCGTCCTCGACGTCTCCGTCGTGAACGTCGCCCTGCCGTCGATGCGGACCGACCTCGGACTCTCCGCGTTCGGGCTGCAATGGGTCCTCAGCGCGTACTCGATCGCCTTCGCCGGCTTCATGCTGCTCGGCGGCCGGGCCGCCGACCTCTACGGGCGGAAGGCGATGTTCCTGCTCGGGCTCGGGCTCTTCACCGCCGCGTCCGTCGTCGGCGGTCTCGCGCCCGAGGGCCAGTACCTGATCGGCGCGCGCGCCGTGCAGGGCCTCGGCGCCGCCCTCCTCTCGCCCGCCACGCTGACCCTCGTCACCGGCGCCGTCGCGGCCGGACCCGCCCGCACCCGGGCCATCGGCACCTGGACGGCGGTCGGCGCGGCCGGCGGCGCCGCGGGCGGCTTCGTCGGCGGCCTCCTCGTCGACCTGCTCTCCTGGCGCTGGGTCCTCCTCATCAACGTCCCCATCGGCATCCTCGTCCTCGCCGCCGCGCTGCTCTGGCTCCGCGAGGGCCCCACGAGCAGCGGCCGCCGCCTCGACCTGCCGGGCGCCGTCCTCGTCACCGGCGGCCTCGCCACCCTCGCGTACGGCATCGTCCAGACCGAGGAGGCGGGCTGGAGCGACCCGGCCACCCTCCTGACGCTCCTCGGCGGCCTCGCCCTCCTCGCCGTCTTCGTCGCCGTCGAGGCGCGCACGGCGGCCCCGCTGATGCCGCTGAAGATCTTCCGCAACCGGGCCGTGTCCGCGGCCAACGTGGCGATCCTGCTGTGCGGTTCGAGCTCCTTCGGCATGTGGTTCTTCATGACGGTGTACGCGCAGAACGTCCTCGGCTACACCCCGCTCCAGGCGGGCCTCGCCCTCGTCCCCAGCTCCCTCAGCGTCATCCTGGGCTCCAAGCTGGCCCCGCGCCTCATGCCGGCCTTCGGCGCCCGGAACGTCGCCGTGGCCGGCGCGCTCCTCGGGGCCGCGGGCTTCGCCTGGCAGTCGACGCTGACCGCCGACGGCACCTTCCTCGGGACGATCCTCGGCCCCGGCGTCCTGATGATGGTGGGCCTCGGCCTGGCCACCACCCCGCTGGCCACGCTCGCCACCTCGCATGCCGGACCGGGCGACGCGGGCCTCGTCTCCGGCCTCGTCAACACCTCCCGCACGATGGGCGGCGCCCTCGGGCTCTCCGTCCTCTCCACGGTCGCCGCGGCGACGGCGACCGCTCCCACCCCCGTCCCCTTCGAACGAGTCGCGGAACTGGCCTCTTCCCAGGCCTACCTGGTCCCCGGCTACGCGATGGCCTTCCGCGTCTCGGCCGCGGTCCTCGTGGCGGCTTCGGTCCTGATGCTCCTGTGGCTCCCGAAGTCGGCCGCCGGAGCGCGACAGGCCACCATGTCCTCGTGATATCGATCAAGAGCAAGTTCAGAACGTTCGTGACGGCCCTCGCCGTCGGCGCCGCCCTGACGGTCGCGCCGTCGGCGTCGGCCGAGCCGGTCCTCGCGGTGACCACCGGCGCCCTGTTCAACGAGCCGAACAGCACGGACGCCGCCGCCCGGGGACGGATCCTCTTCCACCTCGCCGACCTCGTCGACGGCGCCGAGGCGGGGTCGTCCATCCGGATCTCCCTCTACCTGTTCCAGTCGGGGTACCTGGCGAACAAGCTGGGCGACGCCCACAAGCGGGGCGTCACCGTCCAGGTCGTCGTCGACGACGACAGCAAGTCCGCGGGGCTCGACACCCTGAAGACCCGGCTCGCGGACCCGGCGGGCAGCCCCGACTCCTGGGTGCGTAGCTGCAAGACGGAGGAAGCCTGCCTGGCCCTGGACCCCGGCACCACGGAGACGGACCCGAACGGCACGTACGACAACGTCAACCACAACAAGTTCTTCCTGTTCTCCCGCACCAAGGGCAAGGGCGACACCTACGCCGACAACGTCGTGGTGCAGTCCTCCGGGAACCTCACCTCGCAGGACCTCGACGACTGGTGGAACGACGCGCTGACGGTCGCCGACAACCCGGCCCTGTTCGACGCGTACACCCGGTACTTCACCGACCAGGCCGCCGCCGCGATCGGGCAGACGCCGCAGGTCGCGGACTACGCCCACGACACGCAGGCCGGCAAGGCCAAGGTCTACTTCTTCCCGCGCTCCGGCTCGGACACGGTCGTCAACATCCTCGGGACGGTCGCGCCGGTCGGCACCCCTGACTCCTGCGGCGGCAACTCCCCGGGCTTCGGCACGACCGACGGCCGTACGAAGATCCGCATCGCCCAGGGCCACATCACCCGCACCGACGTGGCCAAGAAGCTGTGGGAACTCGCCAACGCGGGCTGCCAGATCGAGATCGTCTACCGGTCCCTCGACAACTGGAGCGACACGACCGGCAAGGCCATGTCGGAGGTCGCCAACTGGCTGACCAGGCCCGTCACCGGGAAGGGCCGCATCACCCTGCACCAGCTCGACAACGACAAGCGCGGCGGCTCCGACTCCCACACCAAGTACCTGCTCGTCGAGGGCACGTACTACGGCGGCGTCAACAAGAAGATCGTCTTCACCGGCAGCCACACCTACACGGTGACGGCGCTCCGGTACAACGACGAGACGCTCCTCAAGTACGAGGACGCGACGGTCTTCGACGCGTACGTCCGGAACTTCGAGGCGCAGCGGACGGCGTCGCTCACCGAAGGCCTCTAGGACCCCCGGCCCTCTACAACCACCCCTGCCGACGTGCCGCCCGCACCGCCTCCATGCGGTTGCGGGTGGACGTCTTCCCGATCGCCGAGGAGAGGTAGTTCCGGACGGTGGACTCGGACAGATGGAGCCGCGCCGCGATGTCCGCGATCGTCGCGCCGTCCACCGAGGCGGCCAGCGCCTCCCGCTCGCGGGCCGTCAGCGGATTCGGCCCCGCGCCGAGCGCGGCGGCCGCGAGCGCCGGGTCGATCACCGTCTCGCCCCGCAGCGCCTTCCGCACCGCCTCGGCCAACTCCTCCACGGGCCCGTCCTTCACCAGGAACCCCACCGCACCGGCCTCCATCGCCCGCCGCAGATACCCCGGCCGACCGAACGTCGTCAGGATCAGCACCCGACAGTCCGGCACCTCGTCCCGCAGATCGGCGGCGGCGTCGAGCCCGCTGCGCCCCGGCAGCTCGATGTCGAGAAGCGCCACATCGGGCCGCGCGAGCAACGCGGCATCCACGATCTCGTCACCCCGCCCCACCTGCGCCACGACCTCGATGTCACGCTCCATCCCGAGCAGCAGGGCCAGCGCCCCGCGCATCATGCCCTGGTCCTCGGCGAGGAGGACGCGGACGGACTTTGTCGGGCGGTGGTCCTGCGGCATCTCGGTCACAGCAAACAGCGTAGGCGGGACCACTCGTTGGGGCCTGCCCAACTGCGGTCGAGAAGGGGGCCGGGAGCCCGTAGCGGCAGGTGGTGATCGGCTTCGGCGATCACCACCTGCCATGCGTCGGGGATGCCGTCGGTGAGGCGGGTCGTCTGCGATTCGATCACACGCGTCAGCAGTCCTGCCGGGGCGGAGTGTCCGCCGAGACCCCGGTCTCCGTGGGGAGTTCCGCCGTGACCCGGAAGCCGCCCCGGGGCGCCGGGCCCGAGTCCAGGGTGCCGCCCGCCGCCGCGACGCGCTCGCGCAGGCCCTGGAGGCCGGTTCCCGGGGGGCCTTCGGTCGGGCCCCGGCCGTCGTCCGTGACGGTGAGGCGGGCCCGGTCGGCCGTGCCGTCGAGGGCAATCTCGCAGCGGGTCGCGCCGCTGTGCCGGACCGCGTTCGTCACCGACTCCCGGACGACCCAGCCGAGCAGCGCCTCCGTCTGCGGCTCCAGGAGCGGGCCCGAGCGGCGTACCACCGGCTCGATGCCGGCGGAGGAGAGCGCGTCGCGCGCCCGGTCCAGCTCCGTGGCGAGGCTGCCCTCGCGGTAGCCCGTGACCGCCTCCCTGATCTCGGTGAGCGCCTGGCGGCCCACCGACTCGATGTCCGCGAGCTGGGACAGGGCGCCGTCGAGGTCGTGCGGCGCCAAGCGGCGTACCGCCTCCGACTTCACCACGACCACCGAGAGGGTGTGGCCGAGGAGGTCGTGCAGGTCCCGGGAGAAGCGGAGCCGTTCCTTCTCCACCGCCGACCGGGCCAGCTCCTCCCGGGTCGCCCGCAGCTGCCGGACCGTCTCGTCCAGGGCGAGGATCGCCGCCGTCACCATGACCGAGATGAACGTCCCGTACACCACGCTGATCGAGTCCCAGTCGTCCCGCCAGAACGTCACCACCCCGGCCCCCAGGACCAGCGGGACCGTGACCAGGGGCAGCTTCCTGCCCCGGCGCACCACCGCCCCCACCGCCAGGCCCAGGAGCGGGAAGAAGAGCAGCCACTCCCGTCCGTAGCCGATGGCCAGGGCGAAGGTGAGCGCCGCCAGCGCGCCGAGGAGGGTCCACGTCAGGCGGGACTCGCGGAGCTCCGGGACGAACGCGCGGAAGATGATCGCGATGTAGAGGGTGTTGAAGGTGAGGAGGCCGAGGCCGCCGATCCAGGGGTTCGGGGCCTCGCCGCCGAGGAGGTGGGAGAGCGCGCCCATCCCCATCAGGAGCCAGGGGAGGAGGCTGAGGCCGGTCGGGCCCCGGTCCGAGTGGGCCCGGGCCACCCTTCTCCACCGCCGCCAGGTCCTCATGCCGCCACCCTCTTCTTCATGCCGTGGTCTTCCTCATGCCGCCACCCTCTTCTTCATGCCGTCGTCTTCCTCATGTCGCCCTCTTCCTCATGCCGTCGTCTCCCTTGTGCCGTCGTGTCCCTCACGCCGTTTCCCTCGTTCCCCTCCTCACACCGTCCTCGCCGAGCGACGGTACGAGACCGCCGCGTACACGCCGAAGAGTGCCGCCCACACCGCCACGACCGCCAGGGCCGCCGCCCCCGGCGCCGTGCCCTCCGTCACCGCGACGCCCAGCTCCGCGAAGCGGTTCGTCGGGGTGTACTCGGAGATCGTGCGGAGCCAGGACGGGAAGAGGACGGTCGGGAACCAGAGGCCGCCGACCACCGCGAGGCCGAGGTTGCAGGCCACGTTGACGACTCCGGTCGTCTGGGCGGAGAGGCGGTAGCCGTTGCCGATGCCGAGGAGGGTGAAGGGGAGGGAGCCCAGCCAGAGCGTGACGGCGACCGCCACCCACTGCCAGGCCGCCATCCGGACGCCGTTGACGAGCGCGCCCGCCAGGAGGACCGCGACGATGGAGGGGAGGACGACCACGGCGCCGGTCAGGGCGCGGCCGGTCACCACCTGGCGGGGCGTCATGGGGGTGATGCGCAGCTGGCGCAGCCAGCCGGTCGTCCTGTCCTCGGAGATCGCGTTGCCGACGGAGAGGGCGGCGCCGAGCGCTCCGTACCCCGCCATGCCGACCATGGCCGCGGCCTTCCAGTCGGTCCCGTCCGAGCCTCCGAGGTTGGTGAAGAGGAGGTACATCATCACCGGGACGGCGACGGTGGAGATGACGAATCCGGTCTCGCGCAGGGTGCGCCGGGCTTCGAGACGTACGTAGGCGGTGATCACTTGGCGAGCTCCAGTCGCTCGTGGGTCCGGTGGACCAGGGTGAGGAAGGCGTCGTTCAGGGAGACCGGGGCGACCTCCAGGGACCGGATCGCGTCCCGTGCGGCCAGGGCGCGGACCGTGGCGTCGGAGTCGTCGGTACGGAGCCGGGCGCGGTCGCCGCGGATCTCGACGGAGGCGACCCCGGGCAGCGTCCCGAGCCATTCCGTAGGGCCGCCCGCCAGGTCGAAGGCGACGAGGCTGCCGCCGGCCGCCCGCTTGAGCTCCTCGCCCGTGCCGTCGGCGAGGAGCCGGCCGGAGTCGAGGACGACGATCCGGTCTGCGTGCGCGTCGGCCTCCTCCAGGTAGTGGGTGGAGAACAGGACGGTGTTGCCCCGGCGCGCGTAGCCGCGCATGGCGTCCCAGAACTCCTGGCGGGCCTCGACGTCGAGGGCGGTGGTCGGCTCGTCCAGGACGATCAGCTCCGGGTTCCCGACGAGGGCGACGGCGAAGCGGACCCGCTGCGCCTGGCCGCCCGAGAGGCGCTCGACCCGGCGGTCGGCCAGCTCGGTCAGCCCGGCGAGCGCCAGGGCCTCCGTGACCGGCATCGGCGACGGGTACGTCCGGGCGACGAAGGAGACGAGCTCGCGGACGGTGACCCGGGGGGTGGGGCGCCCCTCCTGGAGCATCGCGCCCACCCGGCCCGCCGCGACGGCGCGGTCCGGGGTGTCGCCGAGGAGCCGGACCCGGCCGCTGTCGGGTGAGTCGAGGCCGAGGAGGAGGCCGATGGCCGTGGACTTGCCGGCGCCGTTCCGGCCGAGCAGGGCCACGGTCTCGCCGGGCGGGACGGTGAGGTGGAGGTCGTCGAGGGCGCGGACGGTTCCGTACGCCTTGGTGGCGGCCTCGAAGGCGACCGCGGGTTCGTTGTCCATGGGGACGACGCTACGAATCCGGGGGCCCGGCGCGGCAGGCGTGAATGTACGGACCTGGCCGTGACAAATGTCCCGGGTGGCGCCGGCTCACCCTTTCTGACGTACCGTCAGGCAAGCCGTGCCCGGAGGGTTCCCAACTCCTTTCGGCTCGGCTATACATGAGATCCACCGACCTAGAACGCGTTCTAGAACGGCCGCGTTCCGGGACGGTCCCGCACGGCCTCGGTGCGACCGACGGTGCGGACGGTCGCATCGAGGTCTTTCCCCGCCACCTCGCCCACGAGGAGCAGCAGCCCGATGCCGATCGACCCCGCCACGGCCGTCGCCGCCGAACCCCGCAGCGCCGAGATCTCCTGGGACCACAAGGACGTCCAGCTCTACCACCTGGGACTGGGTGCGGGCGTGCCTGCCACGGACCCCGACGAGCTCCGCTACACCCTGGAGTCCAGGCTCCACGTCCTCCCCAGCTTCGCCACCGTCGCGGGCGCGGGCATGGGCGTCGTCGGCGGGCTCTCCGCCCCCGGCATCGACATCGACCTCGCCGCCGTCCTGCACGGCGGCCAGTCGGTCACGCTCCACCGGCCCGTCCCCGTCAGCGGCCGGGCCGTCTCCACCTCCCGCGTCGCCGCCGTCTACGACAAGGGCAAGGCCGCCGTCCTCGTCCTGCGCTCCGAGGCCTCCGACGCCGACGGCCCGCTCTGGACCAGCGACGCCCAGATCTTCGTCCGCGGCGAGGGCGGCTGGGGCGGCGACCGCGGACCCTCCGAGCGCCTCGCGCTCCCGGACCGGCAGCCCGACGCCACCGTCGAACGGCCCATCCGCGAGGAACAGGCCCTGCTCTACCGGCTCTCAGGCGACTGGAACCCGCTCCACGCCGACCCCGACTTCGCCAAGCTCGCCGGCTTCGACCGGCCGATCCTGCACGGCCTCTGCTCGTACGGCATGACCCTCAAGGCCGTCGTCGACACCCTGCTCGACGGAGACGTCACCCGGGTCCGCTCGTACCGCACGCGCTTCGCCGGGATCGTCTTCCCCGGCGAGACCCTGCGCGTCCGGATGTGGGCGGCCGAGGGCAGCGTCCAGGTGACGGTCACCGCCGTGGAGCGCGACGACGCCCCCGTACTCGCCGACACCGTCGTCGAGCACTCCTGACACCTCCGTCCCACGTCTGAACTCCTGAGGGGAGCCGCACCATGCGCGCAGCCGTACTGCACGAGATCGGCCAGGACAAACTCGAAGTCCTCGACGACGTCGAGGCGGTGGGCTTCGGCCCCGGCAAGGTGCGGATCCGCGTCCGGGCCACCGGCCTCTGCCACTCCGACGTCTCCGCGATGAGCGGCGTCCTCCCGCAGCCCGCCCCCTTCATCCCCGGCCACGAGGGCGCGGGCGAGATCCTCGACGTCGGCGACGGCGTCACGAACCTGAGCCAGGGCCAGCGCGTCCTGCTCTGCTGGCTGCCCGCCTGCGGCGTCTGTCCCGCCTGCAAGCGCGGCCAGACGCAGCTCTGCCTCGCCGGCTTCATGAACGCCGGCACGCCCAACTTCAAGCGCCCCGGCGGGGACGTCTTCGGCTTCGCCGGCACCGGCACCTTCACCGAGGAGGTCGTCGTCCCCGCGGGCTGCGCCGTCCCCATCCCCGACGACGTGCCCTTCGACATCGCGGCCCTCATCGGCTGCGGCGTCACCACGGGCCTCGGCGCGGCCATCAACACCGCGAAGGTGGAGGCCGGTTCGTCGGTGGCCGTCATCGGCTGCGGCGGTGTCGGCATCTCCACGATCCAGGGCGCCAAGCTCCAGGGCGCCGCCCAGATCATCGCCGTCGACCCCGTCGAGTCCCGGCGCGAGGCCGCGCTGCGCTTCGGCGCCACGGAGGCCGTCGCCCCGGACGCGCTCGCCGACGCCAAGCAGCGGATCACCGGCGGGGAGGGCTTCGACTACGTCTTCGAGGTCGTCGGCAAGTCCGCCACCGCCCGCACCGCCTACGAGACGACCCGGCGCGGCGGCACCCTCTGCGTCGTCGGCGCGGGCGCCCTCGACGACTTCCTCCAGTTCAACATGTTCGAGCTGTTCTTCGACGAGAAGAAGATCCTGCCCTCCATGTACGGCGGCGGGGACGTGCTCACGTCGTACGAGCGGACCATCGCGCTCTGGCGGGCCGGCCGCGTCGACCTGGAGTCGCTCATCACCCACCGGGTGCCGCTGGCCGGGATCAACGAGGCACTGGAGCAGATGCGGACGGGCACGGCGCTCCGCACCTGCATCGAGATCTGAGATCCGAGATCAGAGACCTGAGAGGACTTCTGCGAGATGTCACTCCCTCTTGAGGGTTTGAGCGCGATCGTCACCGGCGCCGGGCGGGGCCTCGGCCGCGCCGAGGCGCTCGAACTGGCCAGGCTCGGTGCGGCCGTCGTCGTCAACGACTACGGACAGGCCGGCCGCGACGGCTCCGGAGCGGCCTCCGCCGCGCCCGCCGAGGAGGTCGCCGCGGAGATCCGCGCGGCGGGCGGCCGGGCGGTCGCGCACCTCGGCGACGTCTCCGACTTCGAGACGGCTCGGGGCCTGATCGACCTGGCGGTCGCCGAGTTCGGGAAGCTGGACGTCCTGGTCAACAACGCGGGCATCCTGCGCGACCGGATGGTCTTCTCGATGAGCGAGGACGAGTGGGACTCCGTCGTACGGGTCCACCTCAAGGGCCACTTCAACACCACGCACTTCGCCGCGGTGCACTGGCGGGGCCGGTCCAAGGCGGGGGAGACCGGCGTCTACGGCCGGATCGTCAACACCTCCTCCGAGGCCTTCCTCGCCGGCTCCGCCGGCCAGCCCAACTACGCGGCGGCCAAGGGCGGCATCGTGGGCCTGACCACCTCGTCGGCGCTCGCGCTCGCGCGGTACGGGGTGACGGCCAACGCGATCTGCCCGCGGGCCAGGACCCGGATGACCGAGGACGTCTTCGCCGGCTTCGCCGAGCCGACGGCCGAGGGGGACCTCGACCCGCTGTCCCCGGAGCACGTGGCGCCGCTCGTGGGCTACCTCGCCTCCCCGGCGGCGGCCGGGGTCAACGGCCAGCTGCTCGTCGTCCACGGCGGGATGGTCGCGGTCGTGGACCGGCCCAGGGTGTCGGCCAAGTTCGACACGGCCAAGGAGGCGTTCACGTACGAGGAACTGGACTCCGTGCTGACTCCGCACTACGCGTCCCGCCCGGCGGGCGAGACCTTCGCCGCGGCGGAGGTCCTGGGCCTGAAGAAGGGCTGACGCGGGGGACGGTCAGGGGGGAAGGTGGGGAACGGTGAAGGGCCCCGGGGAGACCCGGGGCCCTTCACCGTGCTGAACAGTCATGCTGAACCGTCTGCTGGACTACTCGGTCACTGCGCGTCGGGTTCGCGGCGGTGGCGACCGTGCGGCGAGGACGTGGAGTCCTCCGCCGGCGACGCCTCTCCGCGGTGCCTTCCGGAGCCGTTCGGCTCCTTACCCTCCGTGCTTGCTTCCGACATGGTGCAACTCACCCCGTATGAATCGGTCTTTCGGCCTTGCTGTGCAACCCGTGAGTTTAATGATGCGGACTCCGTCATGTCCCGTCGTACGCGACCCGGGCGCGGTCGATCGCCTCGACGTGCCGCTCGGCCCAGCCGGCGAGGTCGACCAGCGAGTCGTACAGCTCCCGCGCCATCGGTGTCGCCGTGTACTCGACCCTCGGCGGCACCGTCGGGAAGACGGTGCGGATCAGCAGGCCGTCGCGCTCCAGATTGCGCAGGGTCAGCGTCAGCATGCGACGGCTGATGCCCTTGAGCTGCCGCTCCAGTTCGGTGAAGCGGGCCGGGCCCTGCGTGGTGACCAGCAGGATGCCGATGCTCCACTTCCCGCTGACCCTGCCGAGCACGTCGAGCACGGAACAGGCGGCCTCCGCGGCAGGAGTCTCGCACTGCCGCACGGCGCTGACCTGGACGGTCACATCGGTGTTCCCCTGGGACATGAATGTGCCTCCTTCCCCTGCGGCCGATGGTCCCAGACCATGATCCCTGTCACCGGAACAGGGTCGGAGCAGGGGGAGTCACCATGGCGGACAGGATTCGCGTAGGAGTCGTCGGGGCGCACGCCGAGCGAGGCTGGGGGCGCGCCATCCACCTGCCCGCCCTCGCGGCCTCGCAGGACGACTACGAGATCACCGCGGTCGCCGGTACGAGCCCGGAGTCGGCGCGCGCCGCGGCCGAGGTGTGGGGGGCCCGGCACGCCTTCGCCGACGCCCGGGAGCTGATGGCGCACCCCGAGGTCGACCTGGTCACCATCGCCGTACAACTCCCGCAGCGGGACGGCCTGGTGGACGCGGCGATCGCGGCCGGCAAGCACGTCTACAGCGAGTGGCCGCTGGCACTCGACGCGGAGACCGCCGAGCGGTTCCGTACGAGCGCGGAGGCGGCCGGGGTCCGGGCCGCGGTCGGGCTGCAGTCCCGCCACCACCCGATGGTGCGGTACCTGCGCGACCTGCTCGCCGAGGGCGCGGTCGGCGAGGTCCTGTCCACCTCGCTCACCTACTCGCTCGCGGCGCCCGAGGTCTGGTCGCAGCGGTACACGGCGCTGTTCGACCACACCAAGGGCGTCAACCACGTGGCGGTCGTCGGCGGCCACTCCCTCGACATGTACCGGTCGATCGTGGGTGACTTCGCCGAGCTGTCCGCGTCCCTGACGACCCGGATCCGCACGGTCACCCTTCAGGAGACCGGCGAGGAGATCGAGGTGACCTCGCCGGACCAGATCGTGGTGGCGGGCCTGCTGGAGTCGGGGGCCGCGGCCTCCGCGCACTTCATGACGGGCGGACCGCGGGGCGACGGCTTCCGCGTCGAGGTGCACGGACGGGCCGGCCGGCTCGTCCTGCGCTCCACCGACGACTCGCTGGTCGGACCCGAGTTCGTCCTCACGCGCGCGGAGGTCAACGGCGGCCCCGTGGACACGCTCGCGCTGCCCGACCGCTACCGTCCGGCGGCGGCCGGGGTGCCGTCGCCGGTGGGCAATGTGCACCAGGTGTACGCGGACCTGGCGCGGGCGATCCGTACCGGCGAGTCCTTCGGGCCCGACTTCGGCGCGGCGGTCCGCACGCACCGCCTGCTCGACGCGATCAAGCGGTCCGCCGAGACGGGCCTGCGGCAGCGGCTCGGCTGACCGTCCGTCCGTCCGCCGGTCCGCCGGTCCGCTACGGGAAGTCCCGTCTCAGCCGGCGGGCTTGCGGTCGCCCAGCGGTGCCTGCTGCAACGGCACCGGGCGGCACACCCGGGGCTCGTCGGCGACCACCACGACCGGCACCGGCAGGGGCTCGGGCGGGGTCTCCAGGTCCGCGAGCCCGCACGGCGCCCCGGCCGTCGCGTACGGCAGCCGCAGGACGCCCCCGGCCGTCCACAGGCCCGCTCCGGCCAGCCAGCCCACGGGCGCGGCCGACTGGGCCAGCCGGCGTGACGAGGGCTCCCAGGTCCCCACCCAGCTCCCGCCCGCCGCGTCGATCCGCAGCGCCACCGAGCAGCTCTCCGGCATCAGCACCTGCCCGGGCTGCACCGCGAACGGCGTCACCGCCGCGTCGTCCAGCCGCAGGCACTCCGGGAACCGCACCGGCAGCAGGCTGCCGAGCACCCCCCAGCCGAGCCGCTCGCGACCCGGCGACGGCGCGTCGGAGCCGATGAGGAGCAGCCCGCTGTCCGGGTCGGCGAGGAGCAGCCGGTCGTCGCTCTCCTCGGTGATTTGGAGCAGGGGTGTCACCTCGCCGCCCCGCTCCAGGTCGACGGCGACGGCCTTCACCGGCCCGTCGTCGAGCCGGCGGTCGAGCGCGAGCATCCGGCCCGTGCGGTCGAGCCACACCCCGCCCGTGCAGCGGCCCTTGACCTCCGCGATCTGCTCGGGGCCGAAGGCGCCGCCCGCGACGAGCCACAGCGTCGTCGTGTCGGGGCCGACGCACATGGCGTACGCGCAGATGCCGTCCGGCGAGGGCGGCAGCAGGACCAGCCGCTCGGAGCCGGGTGCTTCCACCGCGCCGAGCTGGAGCTCCCCGGTGGCCGGTCCCGTGGGGTAGAGCAGCGAGAACGTGTTCCGCCGCCCGTCCACGCGGCGGGCGACGAGGACCCGGCCGTCCGCGAGGGGCAGCAGCTGGGCGTGCGGCTCCTCCGGCTGGCCGAGGGGGAGTGGTACGGCGTACGGCTCGGGGCCGTCGAGCGTCCACCTCTCCACGTACAGGGCGTCACCGGCGCCCGCGAGCCTGGCCGCGTACGCGCCGTTGGCCGTGATCGTGAAGCCGGCCGACCCGGTGGGGTCCTTGTCGCGGTCGTCGTCCTCGGCCGCGGTCTCGATGGCACACGCTGTCATCGACTCGTCACCTCCGGCCACGAAGCTAGTTTTCGCACTTCCTGCCGAACAACACGAGCCCGGTCACTTCACACATAAGGGTGGTCGTCCGGCGGTTCGGCTGAGGGGGAGGGGGTGGCTGTGCTGGAGTGACCCGTGATGAGTAAGGTAAGGCGAGCCTAAGCGGAGCCTGTGGCTCCGTTCGATTGCGCCCGTCACCCCGTACAGAAGCGCGCCCGGAAGCACCCGCGGAAGCACCCAGGGATGCCCGGAGCGCCTCACGAAGCACGTACAGGAGCCTTCCCATGTCCTTCCGCCGTCGCGGCACCGCCACCGTCGTCGCCCTCGCCGCCGCGCTCTCCCTCGCGGCCTGCGGAGGCGGGGACGGAGGATCCGACGCCTCCGCGAAGGAGGACGCGACCAAGAAGAAGGACGTCGCCACCGGCGGCAAGGACTTCGGCGACGCCGCCGCCAAGACCGCGGCCATGGGCACCGACGCGAAGCCGGGCCAGTACCCGCGCACGCTCACCCACGCCCTCGGCAAGACCGAGCTCAAGGCCGCCCCCAAGCGGGTCGTCGTCCTCGACGTCGGCGAGCTCGACAACGTCGTCTCCCTCGGCATCCAGCCCGTCGGCTACGCCCCCTCCGAGGGAGACGACGGCATCCCGGCCTACCTCGGGAAGGACGCCGGCACCCCGAAGTCCGTCGGCACCATCAACAACCTCAACCTGGAGGCCATCGCCAACCTCCAGCCCGACCTCATCCTCGGCAGCCAGCTGCGCGCCGCCGACAAGTACGACGAGCTGTCGAAGATCGCGCCGACCGTCTTCTCCATCCGCCCGGGCTTCACCTGGAAGGAGAACTACCTCCTCAACGCCGCCGCGCTCGACAAGACCGCCGAGGCGAAGACGAAGCTCTCCGCGTACGAGACGAAGGCGAAGCAGCTCGGCACGGACATCGGCCCGAACAAGCCGACCGTCTCCATGGTCCGCTACCTCCCCGGCAAGATCCGCCTCTACGCGAAGGCCTCCTTCATCGGCACGATCCTGGAGGACACCGGCCTGCCCCGGCCCAAGAACCAGCAGATCGACGACCTCGCCGCCGAGATCAGCCCCGAGAAGATCGACGAGGCCGACGCCGACTGGATCTTCACCGGCGTCTACGGCGACGCCAAGGCCACCAAGAAGGACGCCGCCCAGGCCAACCCGCTCTGGAAGAACCTCAAGGCCGTCAAGGCCGGCCAGGCCAAGGACGTCCCGGACGAGACCTGGTACCTCGGCCTCGGCGTGACCGCCGCGAACAGCGTCCTCGACGACCTGCGCACCGACCTCGTCAAGAAGTAGGAGCGCGCAGCGCCCGGCGCCCGTCGACGGCACCGGGCGCTCTGCCGTCCGAGACCACCGCGACCACGCATCGAGCAACCCCGACGGCGCCCCGGCACCTCCGCGAGAGCTCCGCCGGTTTAGGCGCAAAGACGAGACAGGTAGCCTTTCCTTCGTGCCCCGCCTGTCTGAAGTCATCGCCGCGCTCGACGCCCTCTGGCCGCCCCAGCGCGCCGAGCAGTGGGACGCGGTCGGAACCGTCTGCGGCGACCCCGACGCCCAGGTCGGCCGCGTCCTGTTCGCCGTCGACCCCGTCCAGGAGATCGCCGACGAGGCGATCGCCCTCGGCGCCGACCTGCTCGTCACCCACCACCCGCTCTATCTGCGCGGTACGACGACGGTCTCGGCCGGCCACTTCAAGGGCCGCGTCGTGCACCACCTCATCAAGCACGACATCGCCCTCCACGTCGCGCACACCAACGCCGACACCGCCGAGCCCGGCGTCTCCGACGCCCTCGCCGGCGCGCTCGACCTCCGGGTCACCGGCCCCCTCGTGCCCGAGAACAACCTCGGCCGGATCTGCGAGCTCGACCACCCCGAGACCCTCGCCGAGTTCGCCGCCCGCGCCGCGAAGCGCCTGCCCGCCACCGCGCAGGGCATCCGGGTCGCCGGCGACCCCGGCATGACCGTCCGCCGCGTCGCCGTCAGCGGCGGCTCCGGCGACGGCCTCTTCGACGCCGTACGGGCCGCGGGCGTGGACGCCTTCCTCACCGCCGACCTGCGTCACCACCCGGTCTCCGAGGCCACCCAACAGTCCCTACTGGGCCTGGTCGACGCCGCCCACTGGGCCACCGAATGGCCCTGGTGCGAGCAGGCCGCCGCCCAGCTCGACGCGATTTCCGACCGCCACGGCTGGGACCTCCGCGTCCACGTCTCGAAGACGGTCACCGACCCCTGGTCCTCCCACCACACCTCCCCTGGAGCCCCCAACTGAACGCCGCGCCCGCCGACCAGATCCGCCTCCTCGACGTCCAGGGCCTGGACGTCCGACTCCAGCAGCTCGCCCACAAGCGCAAGTCGCTGCCCGAGCACGCCGAGATCGAGTCGCTGACCAAGGACCTCACGCAGCTGCGCGACCTGCTCGTCGCCGCGCAGACCGAGGAGAGCGACTGCGGCCGCGAGCAGACCAAGGCCGAGCAGGACGTCGACCAGGTCCGCCAGCGCTCCGCGCGCGACCAGCAGCGGCTCGACTCCGGCGCCGTCTCCTCCCCGAAGGACCTGGAGAACCTCCAGCGCGAGATCGTCTCCCTCGCCAAGCGCCAGGGCGACCTCGAGGAGATCGTCCTGGAGGTCATGGAGCGCCGCGAGTCCGCCCAGGAGCGCGTCTCCGAGCTGACCGAGCGGGTCTCCGCCGTCCAGGCCAAGACCGACGACGCCACCGCCCGGCGCGACGCCGCCCAGGGCGAGCTGGACGCCGAGGCCGCCTCCGTCACCAAGGAGCGCGAGCTCGTCGCGGGTTCCATCCCGGCCGACCTGCTCAAGCTGTACGACCGTCTGCGCGAGAAGCAGGGCGGCATCGGCGCGGCCCGGCTGCACCAGCGCCGCTGCGAGGGCTGCCGCCTGGAGCTCGACGTCACCGAGGTGAACGAGATCCGCGCCTCCGCGCCCGACAAGGTCGTCCGCTGCGAGAACTGCAGCCGGATCCTGGTCCGCACCTCGGAGTCCGGTCTGTAATGCCGTCTCCGTCCTCGCGTGAGGTGATCGTCGAGGCCGACGGGGGTTCCCGGGGCAACCCGGGGCCCGCCGGTTACGGGGCCGTGGTCCTGGACCCGGTGACGGGCGAGACGCTCGCGGAGGCGGCCGAGTACATCGGCGTGGCGACGAACAACGTCGCCGAGTACAAGGGCCTGGTGGCGGGGCTCACGGCGGCCCGGGAGCTCTTCCCGGACGCCACCGTCCACGTCCGCATGGACTCCAAGCTGGTCGTCGAGCAGATGTCCGGCCGCTGGAAGATCAAGCACCCGGACATGAAGCCGCTGGCGGCCGAGGCGGGCCGGGTCTTCCCGGCGGGCCGCGTCCGCTACGAGTGGATCCCGCGCGAGCTGAACAAGCACGCGGACCGGCTCGCCAACGAGGCCATGGACGCGGGCAAGCAGGGCCGCCAGTGGGAGCCGTCCGGCTCGACGGCGGCGCTGGACACCGCCGCCGCCCGCAGCGCCGCGAGCCTGCCGCCGTCGGGCCCGCCCGGCGACGCGGCGGCGGGCGCGGCCCGCGCGCGTGCGGCGCTCGCGACACGGACGGTCGAGCCGTCCGAGGCCTCCGATCAGGTCGACGACGGGCTGTTCGCCCCCGACGAGGCCGTAGCGGCGCAGGCCCGCGCCTCCCTCGCCTCGGCCGCGCGGACGGAGGCGACCACCCAGGCGGAGAAGGCTCCGCAGGGGTGGACCGGGCCCGACATGGGTGCTCCGGCGACGTTCGTCCTGCTGCGCCACGGCGAGACCGCCCTCACGCCCGAGAAGCGGTTCTCGGGGAGCGGCGGCACCGACCCCGAGCTGTCGGCCGCCGGGCTGCGCCAGGCCGAGGCCGTCGCCGAGGCGCTCGCCGCGCGCGGCACGATCCAGGAGATCGTCAGCTCGCCCCTCACCCGCTGCCGCCAGACCGCCGCCGCCGTCGCCGCCCGCCTCGGGCTCGACGTGCAGGTCGAGCGGGGGCTGCGCGAGACCGACTTCGGGGCCTGGGAGGGGATGACCTTCGGCGAGGTCCGCGAGCGGTACGGCGACGACCTGGACGCCTGGCTGGCCTCCCCGAAGGCCGCGCCGACCGGCGGAGGCGAGAGCTTCGCGGCCGTCGCCCGGCGGGTCGCCGCCACCCGGGACCGGCTGACCGCCGCCCACGCCGGCCGTACCGTCCTCCTCGTCACCCACGTCACCCCGATCAAGACCCTGGTCCGGCTCGCGCTCGGCGCCCCGCCGGAGTCGCTGTTCCGGATGGAGCTGTCGGCGGCCTCGATCTCGGCGGTGGCCTACTACGCCGACGGCAACGCGTCCGTACGGCTCCTCAACGACACCTCGCACCTGCGCTGAGCGCATTCGCGCTGAGTACATCCGAGCCGAGCGCATCCGCGTCGAGCACATTCGCGCCGAGCGCATCCGCGCCGAGCCGTGGCGGCGGCAGGCGGGCGGGCGTGCAGGCGGGCGGGCGTGCGGTAAAAGGCTGGACCCGGTCCCCGGTGGCGTACCACCATCACCGTTCATGACGTGGTACTTCACCGAGGACGCCGCCGCCTTCCGGGCCGCCGCGGCCGACCTGCTGGCCGCCGAGGCGGCCCGTAACACCGCCGTGCTCACCCTCATGGACTCCGCCGGGCGGCTCGGCTGGTGGGCCGAGCCCGACGGCCGGGTCACCGGGGCGCTCGCGGTGTCGCCGCCGCGCGAGCCCTCCTTCGGGGCCGTGACGATGGCGGCGGCCCGCGCGCTCGTCTTCCCGGCCGGCGAGGAGCCGACGGTCGTCCGGGGGGAGACGGCGGCCGTCGAGGCGTTCGCGGAGGCCACCGGGCGGCCCTGGACGGCCATCGTCCGGATGCGGCTCTTCCGGCTCGGCGAGCTGGTCCCGCCGGACCCGGCCCCGGCCGGACGTCCTCGGGTCGCGGGCGAGGCCGACATCCCGTTCCTCTCCGCCTGGGCCCGGGAGTTCGCCCTGGACATCGGGGAGGACCCCACGGGCAGGGACTTCACCGGCCACGTCACGGAACGGGTCGTCGACGGCCGACTCGTCCTCTGGGAGGCGCCCGACGGCCGCCCGGTGTCGATGGCCTGCGTCTCGCCCACGATCGAGGGCCAGGCCCGGGTCCACCTCGTCTACACCCCGCGCGCCGAGCGCGGTCGCGGTTACGCGGCCGGTGTCACCGAGGCGGTCAGCCGGGCCGCGCGGGACGGCGGCGCCTCACAGGTCCTGCTCTTCACGGACCTCGCCAACCCCACCAGCAACGCCCTCTACCAGCGGCTCGGCTACCGCCCGGTGACCGACCACCTGGGAGTCGAGTTCACCGCTCCCGGCGACTGAGCGGGGCCCGGAGCTCCGCCGCCCCGCGTGCCAGCGCCTCGACCCGGGCCCAGTCGCGGGCCGCGAGCGCGTCGGGCGGCAGCATCCACGTACCGCCGACGCAGCCGACGTTCGGGAGGGAGAGGTAGGCCGGGGCGGAGGCGAGGGAGATGCCGCCCGTCGGGCAGAACCGGGCCTGCGGGAGCGGGCCCGCGAGGGACTTCAGATACGGGACGCCGCCCGCCGCCTCCGCCGGGAAGAACTTCATGTCCTCCACGCCCTGTTCGAGCAGCGCCACGACCTCCGAGGTCGTCGAGACGCCCGGCAGGAAGGGCACGCCCGACGCCCGCATCGCGTCGAGGAGCCGCTCGGTCCACCCCGGGCTCACCAGGAACCGGGCCCCGGCGCCGACCGCGTCCGCGACCCCGGCGGCCGAGACGACCGTGCCCGCGCCGACGACCGCCTCCGGCACCTCGGCCGCGATCGCGCGGACCGCGTCGAGCGCGGCGGGGGTGCGGAGGGTGACCTCGATCAACGGCAGCCCGCCGGCGACGAGGGCGCGGGCGAGGGGGACGGCGTCGGCGGCGTCCTCGATCACGACGACGGGGACGACGGGGGTTGCCCGGGCTGCCCGGGCTGCCGGGACTTCCGGGACTTCCCGGGCTGCCGGGACTTCCAGGGATTCCAGGGCTTCCGGGGCAAGGTCGAACACGCTCGTCATGGGCCTCATCGTGCCCATGGCGAGCGTGATGCGCAACGAGCGTTGCGCAGGGTGCAATGAATGACGGTCTAGTGGATCTCGTCCACCAGCACGTCCAGCGCCCCCGCCTTGCCGCCCTCCTCCACCACGTACTTCAGATCCCGCAGCGCCACGGCCAGCTCCTCCGGCGAACCCGGCTCCGCGCCCGCCTCCAGGAGGCTCCGGACGATCCGGCCCTTCGTCGCCTTGTTGAAGTGGCTGACGACCTTCCGGGTCGGCGCGTGCAGCACCCGCACCGTCGCCGTCCGCGCCGCCACCTCGCCCTTCGGCTTCCACGCCGACGCGTACGCCGACGAGCGCAGGTCCAGGACGAGCCCGTCCCCGGCCGCCTCCGGCAGCACGGACGCCATCGCGCCCCGCCAGTGCGCGCCCAGCGCGCCGAGCCCCGGCAGCTTGACCCCCATCGAGCAGCGGTACGACGGGATCCGGTCGGTCACCTTCACCGCGCCCCACAGCCCCGAGAACACCAGCAGGGAACGCCCCGCGCGCTTCCGGGCGGCCGCGTCCAGGGTCGCCAGGCCCAGCGCGTCGTACAGGACGCCCGTGTAGACCTCGCCCGCCGGGCGCGCGCCGGCCGTCCGCAGCTCGACGTTCTTCGCGACCTCGCCGCGCAGCCCCTCGCTCAGACCGAGGACCTCCCGCGCCTTCTCCTCGTCGGCCGCGCACAGCTCGACCAGCTCGTCCAGGACCGCGGCCCGCGCCTCCGCGAGCCCCGGCAGGGACAGCGACTCCGGCTTGAGCGGCGCCCCGCGCCCCGAGGAGGCCTTGCCTTCGGAGGGCGGCAACAGCACGAGCACGGTGGTTCTCCTTCGTACGGACGGGGGTGGGGGTGCGGCCCCGGCTGTCCAGCCTACAAAGTGCCGCACCCCACCCCTCGCCATACGCTCGGTCCATGCCCCGCCGCCACATCCACGTGACCGGCGCAGCCGAGGCTCCGCTGCGGGCCGCCCTGCGCGCACTCCGTACCGAGCTCGCGATCCCCGATGCCTTCCCGCCCGCCGTCCTCGCCGAGGCCGAAGCCGCGGCGAAGGCCCCCCGGCTCCCCGACCACGACGCCACCGACCTGCCGTTCTTCACGATCGACCCGCCGACCTCCACCGACCTCGACCAGGCCATGCACCTGGCCCGCAGGGCCGACGGCGGCTACCGCGTGCACTACGCCATCGCCGACGTCGCCGCGTTCGTCGCGCCCGGCTCGGCGCTCGACGCCGAGGCCCACCGGCGGGTCCTCACCCTCTACTTCCCCGACGGCAAGGTCCCCCTCCACCCGCCCGTCCTCTCGGAGGGTGCCGCCAGCCTCCTCCCCGGCGAGCCCCGCCCCGCGCTGCTCTGGCGCATCGACCTCGACGCCGAGGGGCGCAGGGTCGCCACCGACGTCCGGCGCGCCCTCGTCCGCAGCCGCGCCAAGCTCGACTACGCGGGCGCGCAGCGGCAGATCGACTCCGGCACGGCCGAGGAACCCCTCGCCCTGCTCCGGGACATCGGACGGCTCCGCGAGGCGCTCGAAGCCGAGCGCGGCGGGATCTCCCTCAGCGTCCCCGAACAGGAGATCGTCGAGAGCGACCACACGTACTCCCTGGCCTACCGGGCGCCACTCCCCGCCGACGGCTGGAACGCCCAGATCTCCCTGCTCACCGGCATGGCCGCCGCCGACCTCATGACCGCCGCCGGCACCGGCATCCTCCGCACCCTGCCCACCGCCCCCGACGGCGCGGTCGCCCGGCTGCGCCGCTCCGCGCGGGCCCTCGGCGTGGACTGGCCGCACCACGTCTCGTACGCGGACGTCGTCCGCTCCGCCGACCCCGCGAACCCGCGCCACGCCGCCTTCCTCCAGGAGTGCACCACCCTCCTGCGCGGCGCCGGGTACACCGTCTTCACCGACGGCCTCATCCCCACCCCGGCCGTGCACGCCGCCGTCGCCGACGAGTACACCCACTGCACCGCGCCGCTGCGCCGGCTCGTCGACCGGTACGCGGGCGAGCTGTGCGTGGCGGCGGTCGCCGGGAACGAACCGCCCGAGTGGGTGCGGGCCGCGCTGCCCGCGCTCCCCGACGAGATGGCGGCGGGCACGCGCCGCGCCAACACCGTCGAGCGCGAGAGCGTCGACATCGTCGAGGCGGCGCTCCTGAGCGAGCGGGTCGGCGAGGTCTTCGACGCGTACGTGATCGACGTGAAGGAACGCGAACCGGCCGTCGGCACCGTCCACCTGGAGGACCCGGCGGTCGTCGCCCGGATCCAGGGCGGCACCTCCCACCTGCCGCTGGGGGAGTGGCTGCGGGTCAGGCTCGCGGAGGCGGACCCGGGGTCGGCGAAGGTGCTGTTCGCGCCCGCGTGAGGGCGTCGGCCAGCGCCTTGGGGTCGTCGGCGTGAACGCGGATGATCCGGACGGCCCGGGGCGCGCCGAGGAGCCGGGGCACGTCGACGGGCTCCGCCAGCTCGACGGTGACGGAGGTCTGGGATCCGACGGCGAGGTTCAGCTCGCCCTCGGTCTTCTCGTGCGAGAACAGCGACTCGCGCCGGACGGACGCGATCCGGTCGAGCGGTACGGACACGTCCACGTGCGCGGCCTGCCGCAGCCGCAGGACGTCGCCGGTGAGGACGTGCGGCCGGGTCACGGAGGCGGCGTGCAGGCCCAGCACGAAGAGCACGGTGTAGACGTCGAGGACGAGGACGATCGCGTGGGCGGCGGGCCAGTCGGCGAGCAGGTACGACATGCCGACCGTCTCGACGAGGCAGACGAACGCGAAGCCGTAGATCAGCGCGGCCTGGTCGCGGGCGTGCGGGAAGACGCCGGTCGCGCCGTCGACGCCGTGCGGCCGCCGCGCGACCCACCGCCCCAGGCTCGACATCAGCCGCAGCTCGTGCCCGACGAGCCGCAGCACGGGCTCGGGCACGAGCTCCGCGACGGCCTCCCGGACGGAGAGCCCGCGCCGCCGCAGCCGGCGGAAGACGAGACCCTCGGCGACGAGGAGCGCCACGACCACGAGCTCGGCGACGGCGAGGACGGCACCGGGGATCTGCACGCCGGCGACGAGACAGACGGCGAGGACGACCTCGACGGGCAGCGCGGTGTACGCGACGAACCGCAGGCCCCGTATGACGGCGGCTTCGCCGGCGCGCCGAGTCATCGCTTCCCCTTCTGCTGCCGCTCCTGGACGAGGCGGAGGGCGAGGCGGACGGCGGCGGACTGGGCGGGGGCGAGGTCGCCGAAGAAGACGTCCGCGAGCCCGTCCGCGCCCTCGGCGGGCGGCTCCCAGCCCGCCTCGTCGGGCAGGGCGTCGGCGAGCACCCGGGCGGCCTCGGCCACGCGGGGGTCGTCGGGAGCCGCCTCGGCGAGGTCGTCGAGCCGCGCGTACACCTCGTGCGCGTACTCCGCCGTCCCGTGGAGCATGCCGATCACCCTGGCCCGCTCCTCCTCCGGGACGACGGTGTCGAGGAGGGCGAGGATCTCGCGGTCCTTCGCCGCCATGGGCGAGTCGGAGGCCGGTCCGAGCCCCGCGAGGAGCTCGCCGAACTCCTCCGACACGGGCCCCTCGGCGGGCAGCAGCCCGTCCCGCGCCCGGTCGAGCAGCGCGGCGAGCCGCTCCCGCCGCTCCCGGATGACCGCCTCCTGCCGGGCGAGGTCCGCCTCCAGCTCCCGGAGCACCTCCACGAGCCCCCGCCCCTCGTCGTCCGCGAGCGCCCCGCGCACCTCGTCGAGCCCGAGCCCCAGCTCGGTCAGCCGCCGGATCCGGGCGAGCAGCACGGCGTCCCGGATCCCGTACTCCCGGTACCCGTTGGCCCGCCGCGGCGGCTCGGGCAGCAGCCCGGACTGGTGGTAGTGCCGCACGGCCCGCGGGGTGACCCCGACGAGGGCGGCGATCTCGCCGATACGCATGGGCCTCAGTAGAAACCCTGACGCTGCGACAAGGTCAAGCACTCGCTCCGGAGCCCGCCCCCGATCATGTGCCACGATCGGGGGAACGACCCCGATCACAGGGACGGCGGGTGCCTCGATGTCCGACGATCACGACATGACTGCCATGCCGCACGAACCGCTCACGCAGGCGGATGTCCTGCTGGAGGGCTTCCTGGCGCTGGAGACGCCGGAGGGCTTCCGCGCGGAGCTGATCGAGGGGGAGATCGTCGTGACACCGCCGCCGGACGGGGACCACGAGAAGTACATCAGCCGGGTTCTGAGGCAGGTGATCAGGCGGTCCGTGGTCGATATGGACGTCTCGGGCAACAAGGGCCTGAAGCCGCCGAGCGCCGTGGAGCGGCCGAGGAACCACGTCATCCCGGACCTTACGTTCGCTCCGGTCGACGCTGACCTGTTCGCGGGCGCCGACTCCTGGATGTCCTGCGCCGGCGTGGCGATGGTGCTGGAAGTCACCTCGGGCCGACCGAACGCCGATCGGGAGGTCAAGCGCCGCTGCTACGCCCGCGGCGGCATCCCGCTCTACCTGCTGGTCGACCGGGACACGTCCACGGTGACGCTCTTCACCGACCCGGAGAGCGGTGACTACCGCGAGCTCCACGCCGTGCCGTTCGGCAAGAGCCTTCCTCTCCCCGAGCCCTTCGGGTTCGACCTGGAGACGGCCGACTTCCTCTGAATCGGCGGGTAGCATGGTCGGCACGGCAGACGAGCCGGGCGGACGGCCGCGTGGAGATCCTCGGATCTTCCCGAGGAACGTCCGGGCTCCACAGAGCAGGGTGGTGGCTAACGGCCACCCGGGGTGACCCGCGGGACAGTGCCACAGAAAACAGACCGCCGGGGACCTCGGTCCTCGGTAAGGGTGAAACGGTGGTGTAAGAGACCACCAGCGCCTGAGGTGACTCAGGCGGCTAGGTAAACCCCACTCGGAGCAAGGTCAAGAGGGGACACCTCGGTGTCCCTGCGCGGATGTTCGAGGGCTGCTCGCCCGAGTCCGCGGGTAGACCGCAGGAGGCCGGCGGCAACGCCGGTCCTAGATGGATGGCCGTCGCCCCGACGACCGCGAGGTCCCGGGGCACAGAACCCGGCGTACAGCCCGACTCGTCTGCCCCCCCACCTGGGGCTTTGCCTCGGAAGGGCCTCTGACCTGCGTCGGAGGCCCTTTCCGGTCTTTCGGGGGCTTGCCGCTTGGGCGGCGGAAAGTCCCTTGGAATTCCCTCGGACAACAGTGCGGCAACTGGGCGCAGCGGGCCGCAACGCTCGTCATCGAGATCCACGGAATCCCCGCGAGCTCGGGCGAGCTTGTGCCATTCGCCGCCCGGCCAATCTGAGCACCACAGCCGGCCGTTGCAGCGGACGTGATCAACGGGATGCTCGCCAACGACCGCTTCGCCGTGCTCGACCTCGTTCTTGTCGGACGTCGGCTTCGCGTCCTACACCCCGATGGTCTTCTGTTGGGCCTCCGTGAACTTGGCTTCGTACACGGAGCTCTCGGTCACTCCGCTGGTGCTGGTGGGCGCCATGGCCACGTGCTCGCAACAGCGGACGCACTGGTTCTCCATGCGATCGAGGGGGCACGCCGCAGGAGTGGCGGAGGTGATCGCCCTGACCAGTCGCCACTCGGCGACGGGAATGACCTTTTGATTGCGGACCAAGCGGCCGTCCAGTGGGGGGCAGATTCGATTTCCACGGACAAGAGCCACTCGGTCCTGACCCCGCGAAACGCACGGTTTCAGGAGCGTGCACCGGCCGCGGCGAGATTCAGCCACTCCAACGCCCTCTGACTCGATCTAACTTTCTGTATGCGGCCCCGTTCCTTAAGTTACTTCAGGGACTACCAGCAGGGGGAGACGTAATGGCCTGGGGCGAATGGGAGCAGATCAAGGCGAACGCGGCAGCCCAGCAGTCCACGCCGATGCGGCTGAACCAGCTCGCGCCGACTGCGGGAGGTGGTGGTGCCGGCAAGCCGGACCTGGCCTCCAGCCCAGCGGCCAAGAAGGCGGCGGCGAAGGCGATCGACGACGACCTGGAGCCGGGGGTCACGAGGGACGGCAAGCACGCGGGCGAGACCACGAATGCCGCGGTCAAGGCGTTCGGGGCACAAGACGGCCACGGCTGGGACACCTCCGGCGCGCTGAAGCGAGCCCACGAGACGTGGGAGAAGCAGGTCAAGATGCTGCTCGGTCGCCTGTCCTCGGAGAAGCAGGCCCTCAGCGCGACCGGCATCAGCGTGCAGAACAACGAACTCGACATCGCCGCCCGGCTGGCCCGCCAGTCGCGGATCCAAGGCATCTGACGGGCCGATCGACCGGCCGCAGGGGAGTCATGCCGACCTATCACGAAGCCATGAGCACCGACCTGTCCACGCTGACCGCCGCCGCGGGCAAGTGGGAGGAGATGGCCGCCAAGTTCAAGACGCTCGAGGACCGGTACGAGAAGGACGTCCACGGCGTCTCGCTCGGCAAGTCGTGGATCGGGCTGAGCGCGAACGCCGCCAACGCCAGGTTCACCGTCACGCTCGAGGAGCTCCAAGGAGCGCAGAAGGAGGCGAAGGCCGTCGCACGCATCCTGCGTGACGCGCACACGCAGCTCGCCGACCTGCGCAACCGGCTCAAGGTGATCCGTGACGCGGCCGTCAAGGCCGGCATGCGCGTCTCCGACCAGGGCACGGTCGCTTTCGACACGGAGCGGCTCACCGAGGACGAGCGCACGGCCTACGTCCATGACCCTGACTTCCAGCAGACCGCCCGTACCCAGGCGAACGAGTGGGCCGAAAAGCTCGTTCAAGCGGTCAAGGCGGTCACCGACGCCGACGACGGCATCCGCGTGGCCCTCGATGGCGTCGTCCTCGACTCCGACCCCATGGACGGCACCTTCAACGGCTTCAACCGGAACCCCCAGGTCAGCCCCTACCCGTCCCTGGAGGAGGCCGGCAAGGCCGCCAACATGCCCAAGGACCGCAAGGACATCCCTGCCTGGTGGCAGAGCCTCGCCCCGGTCACTCGCGGCATCCTGCTCCAGGAACGGGGCGACGAACTGCGAGCGGCGGGAATCATGGATCCGCAGTACCAGTGGCATTCCGCCGACCCCGGCTCCGGCCCCTTCAACGTGGAAGACCCCACGCCGCGCGACGTGGAATTCCACGCCCTGGCCCTCGGCCTCGCCACGGTTGGCGACATCACCGGCGAAACCGGAGCATCCCGAAACATGCTGCACTACCTGCGTGGCACCGGCGAAACCCTCGATGTCGACGTGAACCGCATGCTGCACGACGACGCCAAGTTCCGGTCCGACATCGAAGAGATCCACATCGCGCGAAACCGGGAAGAGTGGCGCAGGAAGGCGCTGGCCGAATTCGAGAAGGCCGGGGGCGACAAACCCGTCACTATTCCGGTGGAGAGCCATCAGTACGGCGGCACGTTCACCAAGGACACCGATTGGTACCACGCCCTGGGGTCGCACCAGCAGACCATCTCGGGCATGGTCACAGTCAGGCCCGGCGAGGGCGGCAAGCCTGACGTGTCACTGGATTACCAGGTCAACGTATGGGATCGATACAACTGGGATAAAGGCAAGCAAACGCCATTCGATGGAGGAATCATCATCAAAGATGATGATATGGGGCACCTGCATACTGTCGGTATCGCCCAGGAGTTCGACATGCGTGGTAGCAGCTCGACGTTCACCCACGACTTGAACGGCGACGCGAGCCCTACGGTGAACCCTGCCGACCCCGGCCGATCGGGCGGCCGCGGGGACGTCTCGCGGGGCGACGAGGAGAACCGGTGAACAGGCGGCGCAAGACGCGCGGAAGCCTCTTGGTCGCGCTGATCTCCGCGCTGGTTCTCACGTCGTGTTCGACCGGGGCTCCCGGCAGCGCTACGCGCGAGAGCGCTTATCCGTACTGGGAGAAGGGTGCCGGCGCCACCGAAGCGGCCGCGTTCATGAAGATTCAGATCCCCGAGGGCGCCGCGGACGTGAAGGGTGCCGTGCAGGTCAACCCGCGCGAAGACGAGTACATCCTCTCCTTCCGTACCGGCAAGGCCACCGCAGCCCAGGTCGCCAAGGACCTGCACTCCGAAGAGCCGCTGGCGCCATGGGGCATCAAGTCGACACAAGAGTCCGAACTCTTCGAGCACCTTGGACTCTCAGAGCCGAAAACACTCAAAGATGCCCTCTGGGCGGGTGTCTGCCCGCCGTGTGTCAAGGACTACCGACGTCGCGACGTCGCGTGGATGGAGATCTACATCGAGAACCTGGACGCCGAGCAAGCCCGGGTGTACCTCCGCGCTTTCTGATTGCGACCGGCCGATGGCTTTTCCGGGCCTGTCCGAGAAAGGCTGAGCGCCGATCTGGTGAGGGGAGCGGCGGAGCCCACCGGTCGCCGCCTCCCGCTTCACGACGTGCGGGCTACTCGCCCCGGTCGGCCCGGGGCGAGTACGTGGCGGTCGGCCGCGTTGCTGGGGCAGGGGCCCTTCTCGTTGCGTGAGGGTGTCAGCTGCCGCTGAGGGCGGGTTCGAGGTCGGGCTTGGGTGCCGGGGGGCGGGGGGTGTCGTGGGACCTGAAGAGCTTGCTGGGCCACCACATCCAGCGGCCCACGTCCAGGGTCAGCGCGGTGACCAGGACCGAGCGGACGATCATGGTGTCGAGCAGGACGCCGAAGGCCACCGCGAAGCCGAGCTCGGCGGCGAAGACCAGGGGCAGTGAGGCCATCGCCGCGAAGGTGCCGGCCAGGACCAGGCCCGCCGAGGTGATGACGCCGCCGGTGGTGGACAGGCCCTCCAGCGCGCCGCGCCGGGTGCCGTGGAGCAGGGCCACTTCGCGTACCCGGGTGACCAGGAAGATGTTGTAGTCGATGCCCAGGGCGACCAGGAACACGAACGTCAGGAGCGGGAACGAGGCTTCCGCGCCGGCGAAGCCGAAGACGTGCTCGAAGACCAGGCTGCTGACGCCGATGGCCGCTCCGAAGGACAGCACCACCGTCGCCATGAGCAGCAGTGGCGCGACGATCGCCCGCAGCAGCAGCGCGAGGATGAGCAGCACCACCACCAGGACGATCGGGATGATCACCTTGGAGTCGCGGGCGGCGGCTTCCTGCGTGTCGAGCATGATCGCCGTGCTGCCGCCGACCTGCGCGTCGGCGCCCTCGATCCCGTGGACCGCGACCCTGGCCCGCTCGACGGTCCGCATCGCCGTCCGGCTGCTGGGGTCGTCCTTGAGCTCCCCGAGCATGAGGGCCTGGCCGTCCTTGATCACCGGCGTCGAGACGCCGACGACTCCCGGTACGCCGGTCAGCGCGGTCCGCACCTGCTCCGCCGCGGCGGCCTCGGCCACGACGAAGACGGGGTCGCCCGACCCGGCGGGGAAGTGCTCGGACTTGATCCGCTCGCCGACGGCCATCTGCGGCGTGCCGGTGAACTGGTCCTTGTTGGACAGGCCGTCGGCCTTGAGCCCGAGCACCCCGATCGCCATGACGGCGAGGACGAGGGTGGTGCCGATCCACACGATCCTCGGCCGGCGGGAGACGGCGGTGCCGACGCGGGTCCAGACGCCCTCCTTGGCCGTCCCGGCCGATCCGTACGACGGCTTCACCGGCCAGAAGATCCAGCGGCCGCAGACGACGAGGAGGGCCGGCATCAGGGTGACCATGGCGAGCAGGCCGACGAGGATGCCGACGGCACAGGCGGGACCGAGGCCCTGGGTGGAGTTGAGCGTGGCCAGCATCAGCAGCATCAGGCTGACCGCGACGGTCGCGGCGCTGGCGATGATCGCGGGGCTGGAGCGGTACAGGGCCTCCGCCATCGCCTCGTGCCGGTCCTCGTGCCGCAGCAGCTCCTCCCGGTACCGCGAGATGAGCAGGAGCGCGTAGTCGGTGGCGGCGCCGAAGACCAGCACGGTCAGGATGAAACTGGTCTGCTTGTTGACGACGAGTCCGGCGTTCCTCGCCAGCAGGTAGATCACCGCCTCCGACGTGACCAGGGCGACGCCCACGGTCAGCAGCGGCAGCAGGGGCAGTACCGGGCTGCGGTAGGTGAGCAGCAGGATCAGGACGACCACCAAGGACGTGATCGTCGTCAGGGCGCCCCCTCCGCTGAACGCCTTGATCGAGTCGGACGCGTAACCGGCCGGTCCGGTGACGTGGACGCCGAGACCCCCGGCGTTCTCCTCACCTACCTCGATCAGCGCGTCGACGGTCTTGCCGATCCCCTCCCAGCCCGTCTTGTCCTTCTGGACCTGGACCACGGTCTGGATCGCCTTGCCGTCCTGGGACGGCACGGGGCCCTGCGGCTGCCCCACGACGTTCTCTATGCCCTTGAAGGCTTCCGCGTCGGCCCGGGCCTCGGCCAGGTCGGCGGGGGTGATGCCCTCCGGCCGGTCGTAGATCACCAGCGCGGGCACGGTGTCGGCGCGCTGGAAATTCTCCGCCCGGGCGACGACCTTCGTCGACTCCGCGTTCCCGGGCAGCCAGGCCGAGTTGTCGTTCTCCTCCACGTCACCGAGCTGGCCGGCCAGCATCAGGACCGGGACCAGCAGCACCGCCCAGAGCGCGAGGACGACCCACTTCCCCACTCTTCCACCGGGCAACGAAGCCATTCTTCGCAACATGTTGATTCCTCAGCTTCCCGACAGTGGTTCCCCGCGCCCTTTGCCCGACGTCCCGACAGTCCGACGACGCAGCCACCGAGAATGTGAGGTGGCATCCCGGGTTTCCCGGTGGATCCGGCCTCCGGGCCGCTTCAGAAGTGCTCCAGCCGTGCGCTATCGCCCGGGGTGACCTTCTTCACGGCAGCAGTCGACGTTGTGAAGAAGGAGAGGGTTCCCACGATGGCCTCCATCGACGTACCGCCCACAGGTTCCGGGGTGACACACGGCCATCCGGGACGGACCGCCGCCGTCGCCGCGGTGGCCGTGTTCATGGTGTCCCTGGACAACCTGGTCGTCACCACCGCGCTCCCCGAGCTCCGGGACAGCCTGAACGCCAGCCTCAGTGCCCTGGAGTGGACGGTCAACTCGTTCACCCTGGTCTTCGCCGTCCTCCTGCTGTCCGCCGCGGTCGTCGCCGACCGGTTCGGACGCAAGCGGCTCTTCACCCTCGGCATCGCCGTCTTCACCGCCGGCTCCGTGATGTCCGCGCTCGCCCCCGGCATGGGGCTGCTCATCGCCGGTCGCGGAGTGCAGGGCATCGGCGCCGCGATCGTCCTGCCGCTCACGCTGACGCTGCTCTCCGCCGCGTACCCGCCGGAGAAGCGCGGAGCCGCGCTCGGCATCTGGGGCGCGGTCGGCGGACTCGCGGTCGCGCTCGGCCCGGTCGTCGGCGGCGTGGTCATCAACTACCTGTCGTGGCAGTGGATTTTCTGGATCAACGTGCCGATCGGCATCGCCCTGCTGGCCCTCGCGCCCAGCTGGCTCGCCGAGAGCCACGGCGAGCGCAAGCCGCTCGACCTGGCCGGCACCGTCCTCGCCAGCGTCGGCATCCTCGGTCTCGTCTTCGGTCTCGTCGAGGGCAACGCCGCCGGCTGGACCAGCCTCCGGGTCCTCGGGAGCTTCGCCGTCGGTGTTATCTCCCTCGTGGTCTTCCTCGTGTGGGAGAGCCGGACCCCGCACCCGATGATGCCGCTCTCGCTCTTCCGCAACCGCGGCTTCAACGCCATCAACGGCGTCTCGCTCCTCATGTACTTCGGGATGTTCGGCTCGATCTTCCTGGTCACCCAGTACGTGCAGACCGTGCAGGGCGCCTCGCCGCTCGGCGCCGGCGTCCGGCTCCTCGCCTGGACCGGCATGACCCTCATCGCCGCGCCCATCGGCGGCGTCCTCTCCGACAAGATCGGCGGCCGGCCGATCGTGATCGCCGGCATGGTGCTCCAGGCCGCGGGCCTCGCGCTCATCGCCGCCACCGTCACCGAGACCTCCGGCTTCCTCACCCTGCTCCCCGCCTTCGTCCTCAACGGCCTCGGCATGGGGCTGTACTTCGGGCCCGCCGCCAACCTGGCGCTCGGCGCGGTACGCCGCGAGGAGGAGGGCATCGCCTCCGGCGTCAACAACACCATCCGGGAGCTCGGCGGCGTCTTCGGAGTGGCCGCGCTCGCCGCGGTCTTCGCCTCCTACGGCGGCTACACCGACGCCCACACCTTCGTGGACGGCATGGTCACCGCCCTCTGGATCGGCGCCGCCGCCGTCGCCGCCGCGGCCGTCTGGTCGCTGTGGCTCGACGGACGCAAGGAGACCGCGACCCCCGGTGGCGTGACCGAGGCCAAGACCCCGGCCGCCGGTACGGAGAGCCCCGTCAAGGAGCCGGTGGGCGCGCGGGGCTGACCGACCGCCCCCGTACACAGCCCGAGCATCCCTGTGGAGGGACCCAGTTGAGGTACGAACGCGACATCTTCATCGCCGGGGTCGGCAGCAGCGTCCCGGCAACCCGCCGGGTGCGCGACGCCGTCGCCGAAGGGCGGATCGACGAGCGCACCGCCCGGCAGATGCGGATGGACAGCGTCGCGGTGTCCGCGTCCGAGCCCGGCCCGGTGCTCGCCGTCACGGCCGGCCGCAGGGCCATGGCCCACGCCGGGCTCGGCCCCGCGGACATCGACCTGCTGCTGCACGCCACCGTGCACTACCAGGGCCACGACCTGTGGCCGCCCGCCTCGTACATCCAGCGCGAGGTCCCCTGCGGCGAAGGCCCCGCCCTGGAAGTGCGGCAGATGTCTAACGGCGGCATGGCCGCCCTCGACCTCGCCGCCGGATACCTCCTCGGCGGCGACGGAAGGTCGGCGGCGCTGCTCACGGCCGGAGACCGGTTCTGCGAACCGGCCTTCGACCGGTGGCGCTCCGACCCGGGCACCCTCTACGGCGACGCCGGGGCCGCGCTCGTGCTCTCCCGGCGCGCCGGGTTCGCCCGGCTGCTCAGCCTCGCCACCGTCGCCGACCCCGAACTCGAAGGCATGCACCGAGGGGACGACCCCTTCGGCGCGGCGCCGTTCGCCCTGCACCCCGTCGTCGACATGGAACGCCACAAGCGGGCCTACGTCGGCGCGGCGGGCATGTCGTTCACCGTCGCCCGCGTCGCCGCAGGACAGCGCGCCGCCCTCAAGCAGGCGCTCGCCGAGGCCGACGTGACCCTGGACCGGATCGACCGCTTCGTCCTGCCGAACCTGGGCTGGCGCCGCCTCGACGCCGCCTTCTTCCAGCCCTTCGGCATCCCCGAGGAGCGCACCGTCTTCGACTGGGGCCGCACCGTGGGCCACCTCGGCGCCGCCGACCAGTTCGCGGCCCTCGCGCACCTCGCCGCCACCGGCGGACTCCGGCCCGGCGAGCTCTGCCTGCTCGCCGGCATCGGGGCCGGATTCACCTGGTCCTGCGCCGTCGTCCGCGTCCTCGACACCCCGCCGGTGCCGCCGGCGGACGTCCCCGCCACCTCGCCCGTACCCGCCGCCCCGCTCATATCCACCCACGTGGAAGGACCACAGTCGTGACCCGAGTCGTACACGTCGGACGAGGAGCCGCCGCCGAGGCGCTCCGCAGCCGAGCGGGGGTGCGCCGGTGACCCGCAGAGTCGTCATCACCGGCATCGGGGCCGTCGCCCCGGGCGGCGTGGGCGTCAAGGCCTACTGGGAGCTGCTGACCGCGGGCCGCTCCGCCACCCGGACCATCACCCACTTCGACGCCTCGCCGTTCCGCTCCCGGCTCGCCGCCGAGGTCGACTTCGACCCGCGGGCCGCCGGGCTCAGCCCCCAGGAGATCCGGCGCCTCGACCGGGCCGCCCAGTTCGCCGTCGTCAGCGCGCGGGAGGCCCTCGCCGACAGCGGCCTCGACCTCTCCGCCCACGACCCCGGCCGCATCGGCTCCACGCTGGGCAACGCGGTCGGCTGCACCACCAGCCTGGAGCGCGAGTACGTCGTCGTCAGCGACGGCGGACGCAAGTGGGAGGTCGACCACGAGTACGCGGTCGCCGACCTCTACCGCCACTTCGTGCCCAGCTCCATGGTGGCCGAACTCGCCTGGCAGGCCGGCGCGGAGGGCCCCTCCGCCGTCGTCTCCACCGGCTGCACCTCCGGCCTCGACGCGCTCGGCCACGCCGCCGAACTCATCCGCGAGGGCAGCGCCGACGTGATGATCGCCGGAGCGACGGAGGCCCCGATCTCCCCGATCACCTCCGCCTGCTTCGACGCCATCCACGCCACCACCCCGCGCAACGACGAGCCGAACGCGGCCTCCCGGCCCTTCGACCTCACCCGCAACGGCCTCGTCCTCGGCGAGGGCGCCGCCGTCCTCGTCCTGGAGGAGCTGGAGAGCGCCCGGCGCAGGAACGCCCACATCTACGCCGAGATCGCCGGCTACGCCTCGCGCTGCAACGCGTACCACATGACCGGACTCAAGCCCGACGGACGGGAGATGGCCGAGGCCATCGACCGTGCCCTCGGCGAGGCCCGGATCTCCCCGGACGCCGTCGACTACGTCAACGCGCACGGCTCCAGCACCAAGATGAACGACCGCCACGAGACCGCCGCCTTCAAGCGGAGCCTCGGCGCCCACGCCTACGACGTGCCCGTCAGCTCCATCAAGTCGATGATCGGGCACTCGCTCGGCGCCATCGGCGCCCTGGAGATCGCGGCCTGCGCGCTCGCCATCGAGCACAACGTGGTCCCGCCCACCGCCAACCTCCACAACCCCGACCCCGACTGCGACCTGGACTACGTGCCGCTGACCGCGCGCGACCACCGCACCGACGTCGTCCTGAGCGTCGGCAGCGGCTTCGGCGGCTTCCAGACCGCGATGGTCCTCGCCGCCCCCGACAGGAGGAACCCGTGACCGCGGTAGTGACCGGCATCGGCGTCACCGCGCCCAACGGCCTGGGCGTCGAGGCCTATTGGAAGGCCGCACTCGACGGGAAGGGCGGCCTCGGGCCCCTCACCCGCTTCGACGCCACGCAGTACCCCACCCGGATCGCGGGCGAGGTCGACGGCTTCGACGCCGCCGAGCACCTGCCCAGCAGGCTGATCCCGCAGACCGACCACATGACGCAGCTCGCCCTGAAGGCCGCCGACGAGGCCCTCGCCGACGCGGCCGTCGACACCGCCGCACTCGACGAGTACGGCATGGGCGTCATCACCGGCGCCTCCGGCGGCGGCGTCGAGTTCGGCCACCGCGAGCTCCAGAACCTGTGGAGCAAGGGCAAGGAGTACGTCTCCGCCTACCAGTCCTTCGCCTGGTTCTACGCCGTCAACACCGGCCAGATATCCATCCGGCACGGGCTGCGCGGCCCCAGCGGCGTCCTCGTCACCGACCAGGCGAGCGGCATCGACGCGCTCGGTCACGCCCGGCGCCAGCTGCGCCGCGGCACCGGCCTCGTCGTCTCCGGCGGCGTCGACGGCGCGCTCTGCCCGTGGGGCTGGGTCGCCCAGATCGCCACCGGCGAGCTGAGCCGCGTCGACGACCCCGAGCGCGCCTACCTGCCGTTCTCCGCCGAGGCGTCCGGCTACGTGCCCGGCGAGGGCGGGGCGCTCCTCGTCGTCGAGGAGGCCGAGGCGGCCCGCGCCCGCGGCGCTCACCAGGTGTACGGGGAGATCGCCGGATACGCGGCCACCCTCGACCCGAAGCCCGGCTCCGGACGGCCGCCCGGCCTGGAGCGGGCGATCCGCGCGGCCCTCTCGGAGGCCGGGGCCGCCCCCGCCGACGTGGACGTCGTGTTCGCCGACGCGTCCGGCGTGCCCGAGCGGGACCGGGCCGAGGCCGAGGCGCTCGTCGCGGTCTTCGGCGCGCGCGGCGTGCCCGTCACCGCGCCGAAGGCCGGCACCGGCCGGCTCTTCGCCGGCGGCGGCTCCCTCGACACGGCGACCGCGCTGCTCGCCCTGCGCGACGGCGTGATCCCGCCGACCCCGTACGTCGACGCCCCCGACGCCTCGTACGGCCTCGACCTGGTCACCGGCCCCGCCCGCGAGGCCCGGCTCCGCACGGCCCTGGTCGTCGCCCGCGGCCACGGCGGCTTCAACAGCGCGGTCGTCCTGCGGGGGAGCGGCCGGTGAACGGGGCGGTTCCGGGCAGCGGCCCCGGCCCCACCCCCGTCATCCTCATGCTGCCGGGGCAGGGCTCCCAGTACCCCGGCATGGCCCACGGCCTCTACGGCACCGAAGGGGTCTTCACCCGGGTCGTCGACGAGGTGCTCGGGCTCCTCGGGGCCGAGGGGCGGCGGGTGCGGGAGGACTGGCTCGCGGAGCGGCCGCTCGTCGACATCGACGACGTCACCCGCGCCCAGCCCCTCCTCTTCGCCCTCGACGTCGCCTACGGCACGCTCCTCGCCTCCTGGGGCGTCCGGCCCGTCGCGCTCGTCGGGCACAGCGCCGGCGAGTACGCGGCCGCCGTCCTCGCCGGGATCATGAACCTGCCCGACGCGGTGGCCGCGCTCGACGCCCGCGTACGGGCGCTCGCCACCGCCCCGCGCGGCGGGATGGCCGCGGTGGCCGCGAGCCCGGCGCTGCTCCAGCCCTGGCTCACCTCGCAGGTCGTCGTCGGCGCCGTCAACGCGCCCTCGCAGGTGATGATCGCCGGACCCGAGCCCCATCTGTCCGCCGTCACCGACGCCCTGGACGCCGGCTCGCTGACCTGGATGCGGGCCAAGGCCACCACCGGTTTCCACAGCCCGTCCGTGGAGGCGGCCTGCGCGAGCACCCGGCCCGCGTACGAGCGGATCGCCTACAAGGCGCCGCGGACCGTGGTCGTCTCCGGGTACACCACGCGCCCGCTGGCCGAACCGCAGCTGAGCGACCCGGGGTTCTGGGCGATGCAGCCGGCCAGGACCGTCCTCTTCGGCCCGGCGCTCAGCCACCTCCTCGACGGCGAAGGGCCCGTCGGCGGCGGCCCGTTCCTCCTCGTCGAGGCGGGCCCCGGGCAGGGGCTCTCCATGCTCGCCCGCCGCCACCCCGCCGTCACCCGGAACGGATCGGCCGTCGTACCCCTCTCCCCGGTGCGGGCGGGAGCGCAGCTCGACATCAAGCAACTGGCCACCGTGGCCGGGAAGTTGCGCGACCACGGGCATCGGCTCGGGCACCGCGCCCCCTCGGACACCGTCACCCCCACCACCCCTTCCACGCGAGAGCGAGAGGACCAGAGATGGACAGCAACAGCGGGCGCCGCGTAGCCCTCATCACCGGCGGCACCAGCGGGATCGGTCTCGCCTGCGCCGAACTCCTCGCCGAGCAGGGGCACGCGGTCTTCGTCTGCTCCCGCAACGAGGACGACGTCCGCGCCGTCGTCGACAAGCTGCGGAGCGCCGGCCACGAGGCCGACGGCGTCCGCGCCGACGTCACCTCCAAGCAGGACGCCAAGGACGTGGTCCGGGCCGCCGTCGACCGCTTCGGCCCCCTGCACGTCCTCGTCAACAACGCGGGCCGCGGCGGCGGCGGCATCACCGCCGAGCTCTCCGACGAGCTGTGGGAGGACGTCATCGAGACCAATCTCAACGCCGTCTTCCGCCTGACCCGCGAGGCGCTCACCACCGGCGGCATGCTGGAGCGCAAGGCCGGCCGGATCATCAGCATCGCCTCCACCGGCGGCAAGCAGGGCGTCGTCCTCGCCGCCCCGTACTCCGCCTCCAAGCACGGCGTCGTCGGCTTCTCCAAGGCCCTCGGCCTGGAGCTGGCCCAGGCCCGTGCCGGCATCACCGTCAACGCGGTCTGCCCCGGTTACGTCGAGACGCCCATGGCGGGCCGGGTGCGCCAGGGGTACGCCGATCACTGGGGCACCACGGAGGAGCAGGTCCTGGAGAAGTTCCAGGCCAAGATCCCGCTCGGCCGCTACTCCACCCCGGAGGAGGTCGCGGGCCTCGTCGGATACCTCGCCTCCGACACCGCCGCGTCGATCACCGCGCAGGCCCTCAACGTCTGCGGCGGCCTGGGCAACTACTGACCCGCACGCGGCCGACGACCGTCCGCGACCGTCCGCCGACGACCGTCCGCGTGCGTTCGCGGAGTCCCGGCCGTCCACACCCCCTCTCTCGGCACCCCCCTCTCGGCGCCGCCCCTCCCGGCGGTGGCGCCGGCCTCGCCCCCGGAAGGAAGACCGCCTTGACCACCACCGCCCCGACCATCCACGTCACCCGGCACGAGACCGTCGTCGCAGCCCCGCCCGAGGAGGTCTTCGCCCTGGTCGCGGACGTGACCCGGTGGCCCCAGGTCTTCGGGCCCACCGTGTACGCCGAGGTGACCCAGGACGACGGCACCGAGCAGGCCCTGCGCATCTGGGCCTTCGCCAACGGAGAGGTCCGCTCCTGGGCCTCGCAGCGCACCCTGGACCGGACCGCGCGGACGATCGTCTTCCGCCAGGTCGTCTCCTCGGCGCCGGTGGCCGCGATGGGCGGCGAATGGCAGGTCGAGGCCGACCCGGCCGGCGGCTGCCGCGTGGTCCTGCTGCACGACTACGCCGTCGTCGACGACGACCCCGAGGCCGCCGAGTGGGTGGCCAGGGCCGTCGAGACCAACAGCGTGAAGGAGCTGGCCGCCCTGCGGGACACCGCCGAGCAGGCCGCCGCGGGCGGCGAGGGCGAGGAGCTGACGTTCACCTTCAGCGACAGCGAGCGGATCCAGGGCTCCGCCCGTGACGTGTACGCGTTCCTCGACCGCGCCGACCAGTGGCCCGCCCGGCTGCCGCACGTCGCCGCCACCCGCTTCACCGAGGAGGAGGGCGGCATCCAGGTCCTCGACATGGACACCCGCAGCCCCGACGGCTCCCTCCACAACACCCGCTCCGTCCGCGTGAGCTTCCCCGAGCGGGGCCTGCTCGTCTACAAGCAGCTGAAGGTGCCGCCGGTCATGGCCGGCCACACCGGGCGCTGGACCATCGTCCAGCACGGCGACGAGGTCACGGCCACCTCCTGGCACACCGTGACCCTGGACCCGGCCGGCGTGCGGCAGGCCCTCGGCGAGAGCGCGACGCTCGCCGAGGCCCGGTCCCTCGTGCGCCACGCCCTCGGCACGAACAGCTCCACCACGCTTCGGCACGCCAAGGCGTACGCCGAGGCCGCCCGGGCGTGACCCCCTGGGCCCGGGGCGCGCGGGCCGAGGGTCCGGCCGGGGCGTCGGCCGAGGCATCGGGCAGCGCGCCGGTCGGGGTTTCGGACGGCGTTGCGGCCGGTGTGCCGGCCAGCGTTTCGGACCGCGTTCCGGCCGGTGTGCCGGTCGGAGTTCCCGTCGGTGCGCGGATCGACGCCGTCGAGGCCGCGCTCGGTGATCCGCGCGACCCGGCCAACCCGGTCGGCTGGGCCGCGGTGCTCGCCGCCGACGAGCAGCGCGTCCTGCCCCCCGCGGGCGTCGCGCTCTACGACCGCCTCGGTCTGAACGCCGAGTTCGTGCCGGCCTCCCTCGGAGGCCGGCTGTGCGGCACCGACGAACTCGGGCCCGTCCTGCGGGCCCTGTTCCGCCGCGACGCCGCACTGGGCGTCGGCAGCGCGCTCACCTCCTTCATGGCCGCCACCGCGGTCTGGGCCTTCGGCGACGACACCCAGCGGGCCAGGACCGCCGAGGTCCTGCTCGCCGGGGGCCGCGCCACCATCGCGTACCACCGGTTCGCCCACGGCAACGAGTTCGTCAGCGACGAACTGCGCGCCCGGCGCACCCCGGACGGCTTCCTCCTCGACGGCCGCAAGCGAGCGGTCCACAACGCGCAGGACGCCCGCCTCGTCGTGGCCTTCGCCAGGACGGGCGAGGGCGACGAGGGATATGAGGGCGACGAAGCCGAGGAGAGCGGCGGCGGGCATTCGCTCTTCCTGCTCGACCGGGCCGCGCTCACCGGCCCCCGGGTGCGCCGCGGCGAGACCCGCCGGGCCGCCGGGATGCGCGGACTGCGCGTCGGCAGCCTGGAGTTCACCGAGCGCCCGCTGCCCCGCACCGCGCTGCTCGGCAGCTGGGGCGACGGCGTGCGCCACAGCCTCTCCGTCTTCCCGCTCATCCACGCGGCCGTCCCGTCCATGGTCATCGGGGTCTCCGACACCGCCCTGCGCACCGCCGCCCTCTACGCGACGGAGCAGCGGCCATTCAGCCGCCCGCTGCCCCAGGTCTCGTACGCGCGGACCGCCGTCGCGGGTGCCTTCGCCGACCTCCTGCTCGCCGACGCCCTCGCCCGTACGGCCGCCCGGGCCCTGCACCTGCTGCCCGGCGGCTCCCCGGTCCTGGCCGCCGCCGCCAAGTACCTGGTCCCGGCGGGCGTCGAGGAGAACCTCAACGCGCTCTCCGTCATCCTGGGCGGCGCCTTCCACGCGCGGGACGGCGCCTACGCCATCCTCCAGAAGCACGTACGGGACTTCCCCACGGTCACTTTCGGCCATGTCGGCAACGTTGTCTGCCAGACCGTCATGGCCCAGCACCTGGGCTGGATCGGCAGCGGCCGCTGGACCGGCGAAGCGCCCCCGCCCGCCGTCCTCTTCCGCCCGGGACCCGTGCTGCCGCCCCTGGACCCCGCCGTGTTCACCGCGGCCGACGGCCGGGACGGGCTCTGCGTCCTCCTCGCCGAGGCGCCGGGCGAACTCCGGCTCGCGGGCGCCGATCCCGTCCTCCGGACGCTGCGGGCCCAGCTCGGGCTGCTCGCCGCCGAGACCGTCCGCCTTCAGGAGGCCTGCGACGGACTCGGGAGGTTCGGGGCGGGGCCGTACCCGTCCCGGGTGTTCCCGCTGACCGACCGGTACGCCCTGCTGCTCGCCGCCGCCGCGGGCTTCGGCGTCTGGCGGGAGAGCCCCCCGGACGCCCGCGCCGCCGACCCCGGCTGGCTCGCCGTGGCCCTGCACCGGATCCTGCGCCGGCTCGGCAGGGCCGCCCCGCCGCTCCCGCCCGGGGTCGAGGCCGCCCTCTGCGAGGAGGTCCTGCGCCGGGCCGCCGAGGCCCGCAGCTACGACCTGGACGACCGGGTGCTCGCGGGATGAGCCCGGCACCGGAAGGCCGGGCGCCCGTACCCCGGCACGTACCGGGGCCGCGCGGGCCGTGGGCGCCGGTCGCCCGTGACCTGGAGCGCCGCGGAACCGCCGTCGTGTGGTCCCGGGTGGCGCCGTGGCACCCCGACCTGACCGCCCCCGCGCGGCTCCGGGCGCTGCTCGGCGACGACCGGGCGCGGTACGAGGCCCGGCACGGGGCCGACGCCGAGCGGTTCGCGGCCGGCCGGCTGCTGCTCAAGTACGCGGCGGCGCGGGCCCTGCGGACGGAGCCGGACGGCATCGAGCTGGCCTACGGACTCACCGGCCGCCCCCTCGTCCGCGGCAGGCCCGGGGTCGCGCTGAGCCTCAGCCACACCGGGGACCTGCTGTGCGTCGCGGTCACCGTCGTCGGCTGCGTCGGCGTCGACGTGGAGGACGCGGGCCGGCGGCTGTACGACACGGGCCTGGAGCCCCGGATGTGCGCGCCGTACGAACGCGCCGCGCTCGCCCGGCTGCCGGAGGGCGAGCGCGACGCCCGGTTGCTGCGGCTCTGGGTGCTCAAGGAGGCGTACACCAAGGCCCTGGCCCAGGGTCGGCTGCTCCCCTTCACGACGTTCGGCTTCCGGCCGGACGGGCCCGGGGGAGGGGCCGCGCTGCTCCGGGACGACGGGACGGCCGTGGCCGACCCGGCCTGGCGGTTCACGACGCTGCCGCTGGCCGGCACCCACCTCGTCGGTCTCGCGGTGCGCGACACCCGGCAAGTGAGGGAGGGCCAGAGGGATGTGGAGTGTTCAGATCCGCTCGATCGGTCGTCGAGGAAGACGGCCGAGAATCTCCTTGTAAGTGATTCAAAAGACTCAAGTGGCTCAACAGAGCTTGTAGGGAAGGGACTTCCACCATGGCCCGGCTGACGCTTGACACCCTGTTGCAGATCCTCCGCGAGAGCGCGGGCGAGGAGGAGGGCGTGGACCTGGGGGGCGACATCCTCGACACCCCCTTCGTGGAGCTCGGATACGACTCGCTGGCCCTGCTCCAGGCGACCGGCCGGATCGAGCGCGACCTCGGGGTGTCCCTGCCCGACGACGTCGTGGCGGAGGCCGAGACGCCGGCGCTCCTCCTCGAACTGGTCAACGGCGCGGACGCCGTGGCGGTCGCCGCCTGAACGGGCCCGACCACCGGAAGGTGGCCGGGCCCCGCCCCTTTCGCCGTGTACTCGCGCGGGCACGGCCGGGCATGACCGCATGAATGACCGCATGACCGTGCCCCGGTCACGGGGGATGAGACCGGGGCACGGAGTCGGGCGGGTGGTGAGGGTGATGCGGTCCGCGTCAGAGCGCGGCGGTCGGCGGCAGGTCGTCGCGGTCGACGTGCCGGCTGAGGATGCGCAGCGCGCCCTCCTCGCGGTTCAGGACGTCCGTGACGAGGGTGCTGGCCAGCAGGGTGGGACCGTCCTCGCGGGGCGTCGAGACCACGAGGACGTACGAGCGGGTGAGCACGGTGCCGTCCTCGCGCGGCTCGACGGTCAGCTGGCTCAGCAGGTGACGGTGCTGCACGCCCTCCGCCGTACGGGCGGCGAACATCGCGGTGACGGCGGGCAGGATGACGGCGCGCGAGACCACCGGCTCGGGGCGGGCGTTGGAGCTGAAGGAGCCGTTCACGGCGAAGCCCTCGGCCCAGGCGACCGCGTCGCCCCCGTCCCCGGCCTGGAAGTGCCGGGCGTAGAACTCCTCGACCTCGTGGCGGAGTTCGGTCTGCGCTCCGGTGGCGGGGGCGTCGGACTGGACGGTCGGCATGGTGTTCCCTCCGGTGGTGGGGCGGTCGGCGGACGCGGTGGCCCGCGCCGCCGCCACCACGGTCGCCGGGGCGGCTCGAAGAGGGCTCGGCCGGTGCTGAAGAGCGGCCGGTTCACAGTCTCTCCAGGGGCGTACGAGGAGGGCCGCCGACGATGGCCGCCACCGCGCCAGTCCCGACCGCGGCTTCCGCCCGAGTCCCGACCGCGGCCACCCGCCCACTGCCAAGGAGCACGCCCATGCCTCTGATCGACCTCTCCTCGCCGGTGGACGGCGACTTCTGGGAGCCGGACACCGTCACCCACACGATCATGTCCGCCGAGGAGGGCGCCCGGCACATGGCCGAGGGCATGAAGCGGGTGTTCGGCGTCGACTTCGACACCTCCGTGCTCCCCGACGGGGAGTTCCTCACCAACGACTTCCTCACCCTCACCGCGCACACCGGCACCCACGTGGACGCCCCCGCCCACTACGGCTCGCGCGGCACGTACGGCGTGCCCCGGACCATCGACCAGATGCCGCTCGACTGGTTCCACCGCCCGGCCTTCGTCCTCGACCTGCGGGACGCGGGCACCGGCACGGTCGGCGCCGACCGGCTGCGGAAGGCGGTGGCCGACATCGGGTACGAGCCGCAGCCGCTGGACATCGTGCTGCTCGACACCGGCGCCGCCGCGCGCGTCGGCACCCAGAGCTACTTCACCGACTTCACCGGGCTCGACGGCTCGGCCGTGCGCTACCTGCTCGACCTCGGGATCCGGGTGATCGGCACCGACGCCTTCAGCCTGGACGCCCCCTTCGGGCACATCATCAAGACGTTCCAGGAGACCGGCGACCGCGACGTGCTGTGGCCCGCGCACTTCGCCGGCCGGGAGGTCGAGTACTGCCAGATCGAGCGGCTCGCCGGCCTGGAGGCCCTGCCGCGTCCGTTCGGCTTCACCGTCACCTGCTTCCCCGTCAAGATCGCGCGGGCCGGGGCGGGCTGGACCCGGGCGGTGGCACACGTCCCCGAGTGAGCGACGGCGCGGGACGCGGAAGCGGGGCGCAACCCTCGGGAAGGGTTCCGCCCCGCTTCCGTGTCCGCTCTCAGGCCGCGACGTCCCCCAGCGGCGGGAGGTCGTCGCGCAGCACGTCACGGCGGCGCACCCGCCACCCGCCGTCCACCGCGACGACCTCGTCCTCCATGACCGTGCTCAGGTACGCCTGCGGGGCGCCCTCCCGGGCCGTCTCCACCAGGAGCACGTACGCGCGGGTGGCGAGCGCGCCGTCCGCCAGCTCGGTCACGGCCAGGGAGGACAGCAGGTGGCGCCGTACGACCCCGTCGGCGCGGCGCGCGTCGCCCAGCCTGCGGGTCGCCGCGCGGATCTTCTCCCGGCCCTGGACCGGTCCGGGCAGCGCGTTGCTGCGGAAGACGGTGTCCTCGGTGAACGTGTCCGCGTACGCGTCGACGTCGTCGCCGTCGGCGGCGTGCATCTGGCGGGCGTAGAAGTCCAGGAGGGACTGGCGGCGGGCGGCGGCGGTGAGGGACACGGGCACGGAGGCTCCTCGGTCGGGGCGCGGGCGCGGGATGCGCGCGGGACATGCCGGGCACGGGATGCGCCGGATGCGCGGGGCGTGGGGACGCAGGCTGGCCCCGGCGGCTCGGCGGGCGCTCGGGCGGGCCTTGTTCACCACCGCTCGACGTCCGCTCGAGTTCGGCTGGAGAGGCTGTCCGGAAGACCTGCCGGAGAAGGGATGGGAAACATCGTGGTCGCACAGCGTCTTGAGCCCTCGGAGGAGGCGCCGGTCCTGCTGGGCGCGCTGCCCCGCGAGGCCGCACGCCGGTCCGGCCGGCACCTCGCCGTGGAAGCCGCCGGCACCGCCCTGACGTACGAGGAGCTCGACGCGCGGGTCGACGCGATCGCCGCCCTGCTCGCCGGGCTGCTCGGCACCGGGCGGCGCGAGGTCGTCGCGGTCTCCTCGGTCCTCGGAGCCGACTTCCCCGCCGTCTACTACGCGGTGGCCCGCGCCGGTCACATCGTCGCGCCCGTCAACCCCTTCCTCCCGCCGCCCGTCTGGCAGGGACTGCTCGGCTCCGTCGGGGCCGCGGCCGTGGTGCTCGCGGCGGACGTGCGGGCCAAGGTCGGCCCCGCCCTGGCGGCCGTGCCGTCGCTGCGGGCCGTGGTGACCTTCGAGGAGCTGCCCCACGCCACGGAGGACGCGTACGAGAGCGTCCCGGCCGGTCCCGACGACATCGCCGCGATCATGTTCACCAGCGGCAGCACCGGCCGCCCCAAGGGCGTCGCCCTGACCCACCGCAACCTCCTCACCGGCGCCCGGCAGATCGGCGCGGCGCACGGCGTCGGCGCGGACGCCGTCGTGCTCAACGCGCTGCCGCTCTACCACCCGATGCACCTCAACGCCGCCGTCACGGCCGGAGCCACGCAGCTCCTGGCGGCGGGCCCGGACCCGCTCGGCGCGGTCCGGCTGGCCCGGGAACGGCGCGCCACCCACTTCTACGCCCTGCCGTTCCAGCTGGCCGGGCTCGCCGAACACCCCGAGCCGGAGGCCCTCGCCCTGCCGGACGTCCGGCTCGTCGGCACGGGCGGGCTCCCGCTGCCGCCCGCCACGGCCGACCGGCTGACCGCGTCCTTCGGCGCGCCCCTCGTCCAGGGCTACGGGCTGACGGAGACGGCGGGTCTCGCCCACTCCGCCGGGGCCGCCGGCGCACCCGAGGGGTCGGTCGGCCCCGCCCTGCCGGAGGCCGCGACCCGGATCGTCGACCTGACGACCCGGGAGCCGGTGACGGACGGCGGGCTCGGCGAGATCGAGATCACCGGCCCGCACGTCGCCCTCGGCTACGTCTCGCCGGACGGCGAGGGCGGGCTCGCGGTGCGGCCGGCCGCCGGGCCGGACGGCTGGTTCGCCACGGGCGACGCGGGCCGGCTCTCGCCCGAGGGCGACCTGTACGTCCTCGACCGGGTCGTCGACCTCTACCACCACGCGGGCGCGCTCGTCTCGCCCGGCCGGGTGGAGCGCCGCCTCGCGGCGCATCCCGCCGTCCGGGAGTGCGCGGTGCTCGGCCTCCCCGCGCCGGGCACCGACGGCCCACTCCTGACCACCGCGTTCGTGGCGGTCCGGGACGGGGCCGAGGACACGTGGGAGGAGCGGCTCACCGCCGAGGGAGGACCCGAGGCCGAGCGGGTGCACCGCGTGGTCCCCGTCGGCGCCCTGCCGCGGCTGCCCAACGGCAAGCTGGACAAGGCCGCCCTGCGCGAGCTCGGTGCCCGGACCGCCGAGGCGGCGGTCTCCGCATGACCGGCGCCCGGCCGGCCGGCCCGGACGCGGACCCGGGCGCCGGCCCCGAGGTCGTACGGCGGCCGGTCGGGGCGCGGTGCGACCGGCCCGACGGGTACCGGCACCGGCTCGCCGATCCGCTGCCGAGCCCCCGGGACATGCTGGCCGCGGTCGTCGCGGGGAAGCTCCGGCCGGCCGACCGGTCGCAGGCCGCGCTCATCCCCGTACGCCCGGAGGCGGAGCGGAGCGGCGGGTTCGGCTCCGACGGGGACGGGACGTCGGCCACGTGGGTGGGGCACGCCACCTACGTCGTACGGATCGGCGGGCTCACCGTGCTCACCGACCCCGTGTGGTCCTCGGCCATCCTCGGCGCGGGCAGCAGGCTCACCCCGCCGGGCGTGGAGTGGGACGCGGTCGGGCCGGTCGACGCCGTCGTGATCAGCCACAGCCACTACGACCACCTCGACGCCGCCACGATCGGCCGACTGCCGCGGACGACACCGGTGTTCGTGCCCGCCGGGCTGGGCCAGTGGTTCAGGAAGCGCGGGTTCGGCGAGGTCACCGAGCTGGACTGGTGGGAGGAGGCGGAGCTCGGCGCCGTCCGCTTCGGCTGCGTCCCGGCCCGCCACTGGAGCCGTCGCGGCCCCTTCGACCTGTGCCGCACGCTCTGGTCGGGGTGGGTGCTTTCCGGTCCCGGGCACCGGGTGTACTTCGCCGGGGACACGGCGTACGGACCGCACTTCGGGCAGATCGGGGAGGCCTTCCCCGGCATCGACCTGGCGCTGATGCCGATCGGCGCGTACGAGCCGCGCGCGCTGCTCTCCCACGCGCACGTCAGCCCGGAGGAGGCCGTCCGCGGCTGCCTCGACGCGGGCGCCGCCAGGATGGCGACGATGCACTGGGGCACGTTCGCGCTGTCGGGCGAGCCGCTGCTCGACCCGCTCGAACGGGCTCGCGCCGCCTGGCGGGAGACGGGCCGCGACCCGGCGGACCTGTGGCCGCTGGCGGTCGGTGAGGGGCGGTCGCTGCCGACGGACAAGTGAGGCTGATCGTGCGCGCCGTACGGGATGTGAGGGCATCCCGTACGGCGCGCACGCGTATGTGGCCGTCCGGCCGGTCAGCGGCCGCGGGGCACCGAGCGCCAGGAGCCCGCCGCCTGCGAGCTGTGCGACCTGCTCCAGCGCGCCGCGCGGTCGGCGCCGGTGCTCTGCGGGCGGGGCGGCTCGCGGTGCAGGGTCGCGAGCAGGGCGGCCGTCACGGCGGCGACCTCCTCCGGCGTGGGGTTGCCGTTGATGATCCGCAGGGGGCGGACCGGCGTGGCGGTGGAATCCGCCGGGTGCGGCGGAAGCGGGAACGGGGTCGATGCGCTCATGGCGGTGGCCTCCAGTGGGGAGGGGCGGGGCCCCTCGGACGGGCGGACGGACGGTCGGTGTGCCGGGCGGGGCCTCAGCCAGATGTACGGGGCCCGGCGGGACGGCAGGTGTACGGGGCGGGGCCGGACGCCCTCTATCGGGCGGCGAGGTCCTCCAGGCGGCCGGCGAAGGCCTCGGGCGAGGGCAGGGCGGCGATCGCGGAGCGCAGCCGCTGGGCGGTCGCCAACGCCCGGCCGCCGTAGAGGAGGTCGGCGAGATGGCGGCGCAGCCGCAGCGAACTCCCGGTCTCCCGGGGATCCTCGGCGGCGACGAGCCGGCGGCCCGCGCCGATCCGGTCCAACCGGTCGCCGGCCGGGCGTTGGTCGGAGATCACCAGCTGCGTGACGCCGTGGGCCGCGGCCTCCAGGGTCACGTCCGGGCCGCCCTCGTGGGCGACGGCCACGCAGGTGGCCAGGACCGGTCCGAGCAACTCCGGTTCAGCGAACCGGACCTGGGGGCCGAGTGCGTCACCGAGGCGTGCCCGCTCGGCGGCGGGGACCAGGGCGATCACCTCGACGTCCAGGCCGCGCGCGGCCCGGGCGACGAGGTGCAGCCGCTCGGGCGACCAGCTCTGCGGCGAACCGGAGGGTCCCGGCCGCAGACACACCCGCAGCAGGTGATGCGGCTCGCGCAGTTGATACGGCAACTGCCCGGCGTGGCAGGTGGGCTGGCGTACGGACAGGGCGTCCGCTTCGCCGCCGGCGTCGGCGCCGTCGCGCAGCCCCGGCGGGCAGGGGTCGATGCGGACCGGTGCCGGTCCGTCGGCGCTCCGGTGGTCGAGCGGCGTCCACCGCACGACGCGCGCGCCACGGCGGGACTCGGCCGCCGCGCCGTCCTCCGCCGACACCACCAGGTCGGGGTGCCAGCCGGGGCCGGGCGGCGACGTGCCGCGCAGCGCCGCGGAGACGGGGGTGCCGGGCGGGCCGGCCGTGCGGACCTCGTGGCCCGCGGCCGCGCAGGCCTGTGCGGCGGCCGTCATCGCGAGCAGGTGCGAGACGGAGTGCCGCGCGGTGAACAGGACACGCATGGGTTCGCCCTCCGGCCGCGCCGTGCGCACCTTTGCGCACGCTCTTGCGACCAGGGGACCCCCAGGCGGTCCAGCCTCGTTAGGGGGACGCTGGAGTCCGGACGTCAGGCGAGGTGGGAGCCCTGCCCCGCGCGCTCCCGCAACTCCTGCCCGAGGCGCCGGAGGTCGGGCGAGGGAAGCAGTCCGAAGCGCTCGTCGAGGCGGGCCCTGACCGTCTCGTACACGGTCAGCGCGCCGGCCACGCGGCCGGAGCGGGCGAGCGCGGTCATCAGCAGCCCGTGCAGCGCCTCGTGGTGCGGGTGCTCCTCGACCAGGGCGGACAGCTCGGGCAGCAGCCGCTCCCCGGCGCCGAGCCGCACCTCGGCGGTCAGGCACCGCTCCAGGACGTCCGTACGGCTCTGCTCAAGGCGCATCGCTTCGAGGCCGAGGGCGGGACCGTCCTGGACGCCGTCGAGCGCGGGCCCCTTCCAGAGGGCGAGGGCCTCCCGGAAGCGGGCGGCCGCGGCCGTGTCGTCGCCGGTCTCGAAGGCCGACTGCCCCTGGGCGCACAGCCGGTCGTAGGCGTGGACGTCCACCGTGCCCTCGTCGGCCAGGAGGGCGTAGCTGCCGGGGCGGGTCACGAGGACGTCCCGGGCGGCGCGCGGGTCCTTCAGGGCCTGGCCGATGTAGTTGCGGAGCTGGAGCACGTACGTCTGGACCGTGATGTGCGCCTTGGGGGCGGCGGCCGGGCCCCACACCTCGTCGACGACGGCGGAGACCGGGACGGCCTGGCCGGCGTGGAGGGCGAGCAGCGCCAGGATCCGGCGGGGCTTGCGGGCGCTCGGGGTGATCGGCACGCCGGCGATGGCAGCGGAGAACGGGCCCAGCATGTCGATCCTCATCGATGCCTCCTCCTCGTCGTGGGTTCCACCGTCGCACGCGCCCGTGCCGGGGGACCAGTGAGACCGAAACAGGCCAAGGGTGAACCGTGCCCGGCCACACCGTGACGGATTCACGGTCCGGGCCCAGGCTCCTGGCTCAGGTCCCGGCTCACGGTCCGGGTCCACGCTCCCGGCTCAGGTCCCGGCCCACGTTCCCGGCCCACGTTCCCGGCCCACGTTCCCGGCCCACGTTCCCGGCTCAGGTCCCGACTCGCGGTCCGGGTCCACGCTCCCGGCTCACGCCCGCGGCGAGGGGTTCACAGCCAGCCGGAGGTCTGCGCGATCCTGATGGCGTCCACGCGGTTGCGGGCCCCGAGCTTGTAGACGACGGCCGTGAGGTAGTTCCGGACGGTGCCGGCCGAGAGGTAGAGCGCGCCGGCGATCTCGTCGACGTCGTCGCCCTCGGCCGCGAGCCGCAGGACGTCCGCCTCGCGCGGGGTGAGCGGCGACTCGGCGGCGCCCAGCGCGGCGAGCATCAGCTGCGGGTCGAAGACGCGCTCGCCCTTGGCGATGGCACGGATCGCCTCGGCGAGCCGGCCCGGCTCCGCGTCCTTCAGGAGGAAGCCGCACACCTGCGCGTCCAGGGCCCGGCGCAGATTGCCGGGCCTGCCCAGGCTGGTGAGGATCAGCACCTTGGCACCGGCCCCCCGCCGGTGCAGGGCCTCGGCCGCCGCGATGCCGTCGACACCGGGCAGTTCGATGTCGAGGACGGCCACGTCGGGCTTCAGCTCCTCGACGCGCGGCACGATCTCGGTGCCGGTCTCCAGCTCGGCGACCACCTCGATGTCGGGCTCCAGGGAAATCAGTTCCACCAGAGCACGGCGCAGCATGCGCATGTCTTCGGCGATCAGGATCCTGATCAAGCTTCGTTCCACCCCCGCGGACTCCGTGGACATTCGTGCGCACTCGCACGACGGGGATGGAGCGTACTGGCTATTTTCGATTGCCGCGCGGGCGGGGACGGCCCGATGTGTACGACGACGGAGGCGGCCGTGGAGCTGCCGCCTCCGTCGTCGTCCAGAGTTCACACGAACTTCAAGAGGTACTGATGAGTAGCCTGTTCCGCCGGTCTCAGAGGAACAGCGGGACCGGGTTGAGCTCCTCGTACGGGGTCGGGGCGGACCGTCTGCCGAGGCTCACGGGCACGTCGAAGAGACGGCCGGGGGCGAAGCGGTCCCAGAAGTGGCGCATGCCGGGCACGATCACCTTGACCACCGGCAGCCCGACGTCCGGGCGGGTCTGGTCGAGGACGAGGAGCTCCAGGCCGCGCTCGCGCACCGCCGCCCCGATCGCGGCGACGTCGTCGCGGAGGTCGGTGCGCGGGGCGTACGCGAAGTCGCCGGGGCCGCGCAGCGGGGCCTGCTGATCGGGCAGCAGGTAGGGGTGGGCCGCCGTGGTGGCCGTCCGCCACCAGTGCAGCAGCCGCTCGTCCCGGCAGCCGTATCCGGTGCCGTCGGCCCGGACCTCGGCCACGGCCGGCATCATCTGGTTCGCCTCGGCCAGCGCGCGGCAGAGCGCGACCTTCGGGTCGAAGTGCGCGCCGAAGCCGAAGAGGATGTCCTCGGCGGGCTTGTCGGTGCGCCGCGTGACGGCGGCGAAGGTCGGGATCCCGAAGTCGGCGGTCACGTCGAGGACCCACACCTCGCGGCCGAGCGAGGCGTGCAGCTCCCGCATCCGGCCGATCCAGGGCTCGTCGAAGGCGTCGAGGTCGACGGCGGCGTGCCGGGTGCGGTTGTACCACCAGAGGGCGACCGCGTCCCGCTCGACCAGTTCCAGGAAGCCCTGGACGATCGCGTCCTCCGTGCTGCTGCCTGCGGCGTTGCCGTTCGAGTCGGCGCGGACGTGGCCGAGGCCGGGGGTGCGCGGGGCGTCGAAGTAGAGCAGCGCGGTGGGCAGCAGCCGGTGCTCGCCGCGGGTCAGCGACCAGACCGGGGTCCAGTCGACGGGCGCGTCCTCGTCGAAGGGCTCCATGCCCTGACGGGGGTCGTACAGCTGGCAGTCGGCGGGGTGGACGGCCCGGTCCGCGACCTCGCGCCAGCTCGCCCGTACGACCGGCTCGTCGCCCTCGTACATGCCGGAGTGCCGCTCCAGGGACTCGCACAGGGCGCCGACCCGGGCGTCGAGCTCGGTCATGCCCTTGCCGCCGCTCTCGCTGCGGAGCTCGGAGGCGGGGCCGGTCAGGCCGCGCGGCCCCCGGGCGTGGTTGTGGCCGGCGCGGAAGGAGTTGAGCCCGGCGGGGCCGCGGGTGTCGCGCTGCACGGCCTTGACGACGCCGGTGATGGGGCTGATGAGGTGCTCGTACCGCCGGAGGGTCTGCTCGGCGGTGGCGGAGCGGTGGCCCGAGCCGGTGAGGTCGGCCTTGGGGCGGGAGGTCACGGTGACGGGGGCGAGGACCCGGCGGGCCACGAGGCCGGGGTCGCCGCACCCGGAGCACTGCGGGCGGGCCCGCAGCGGGTGCACCCGGGTCGTGAGGCTGAAGGTGTCGAAGGTGAGGACGCCGTCCTGGCCGGGGTGGCGGTGCCCGCCCAGCCACTTCACGCACTCCGCGACGGCGAGCTGGTTGCCGAGGAGGAGGCTCGCGGGCGTCTCGGCCGGCGGGTGCGCGACCGGGCGGCCCAGGGCGCGGCGCAGGTGCGTCTCGGCGCCGCGGTGGCCGGAGAGCCGGTGGGACAGGCACTGCCAGCAGGGGCCGTCGCCGGGCCGGAACAGCGGTCCGATCCAGGGGGTGGTGCCGTGCGGTTTCGCGAGCAGCCAGGGCGTGCCCGCGGCGCGCTGCTCGGCGTCGACCTCGGCTAGCTCGGGGTCGAGGTAGTTGTCGCAGACGACGAGGGTGAGGTCGGCGGGGGCGTCGGCATCGTCGTCGGTGGCTTCCCTCACCAGCAGGCCCGAGGCGGTGCAGGCCTGCTCGGCGGACCGGGCGTCGGCGCCGCCGACCGCCCGGACCCGTACGGTCGAGAGGGATAACGGGCCGGGGGCGCCGGCCAGTTCCCAGTAGGCGGCGGCCGCGGCCGCCGTGGGGGTCGCCCGCACCGGGTCGCGGTTCAGGAGATCGGCCTCGTTGAGACGGCCGATCGCCAGGGCGACATCCGTGGGCGAGCAGTGGGGAGAGGCGTCGGCGACGAGGGACCTGAAGTCCCTGGTGCCGTCGAGGAGCGGTGCGACGACCGCGACCCGCGCGTCGTCGAAGGCGGTGATGCCCCGTTCGGAGATGACGTACGTCGCTTCACCGGGCACGACCTCGGCCCGCAGATGCTCCTTGAACCCCATGCGCATGCGTGTGCCCCTCCCCTGACATGTCGGACGTACGGATTCAGTGACCGGCCGGGGAGAGCGGAGCCAGGGCGGCGGCGGGCAGGGCGCGGATGCAGAGGGTCAGCAGGGTGGTGCCGTCGGGGGCTATCGCCGCGTACTCCTCGGTGACGCCGCCGAGCCCGGTGGGGGCGGGGATGGCCGGGGCGGTGGCGCCCTCGTCGAGGGCGATGCCGGACTCCTTGAGGACCGCGTCCGGGTCGCTGGCGTAGCGGGCGGCGAACGCCGGGTCCACGAAGGTGTGGAGCATCAGCTCGGCGAAGGCCAGCTCCTGCTCGATCGAGCCGATCTCCAGGGCCGTGATGACAGACTTGTTCATGGCAACTCCCGTGATGTCAGCGGTTGGTGAGGCCGTGATTTGCTCGATAGGAGTAGACGAAACTTCGCGACTTCTTCACAAGTGATCGCTTCACCCTCACCAGCATGAGATTTTCACCACGGTGACAAATCGCTTGAGTCGGGAGATCGTCCCGCGACCCGGACATGCGGACGCCCATAATCCGGCCACGGAGCGACATGAACCGGATCCGTGTGGTTATGATCCGGCCATGGGTGGCCCCGGGGGAGGGGCCGACAGGGGGCTGGATCCGATGACAGCACAGGGCGCCTCTCGCCTGAGACTCACCTCGCTGCGGCCGGGTGCCACAGAACGGTCCGGTGGCAAAAGGGAGTTGTCGGCCATCAGTTCAGCCGCTCCCGCGCCCGGAATCGCCAATGTCCTGGTAGCGGTGGTGTTCCTCGGCTACTTGCTGATGCAGGCCGTCAACGTCCTCGAAGCCCAGCCGGGGAGGTCGGAGCTGACTGCCTGTCTCACCATTCCACCGGTGCTGGCCGCTCTCCAGTACGTGCACTTCGCACCGCATCTCGCGCGTCTGAGGCAGCGGCTGCATCCGTGGTCCCTGATCCTCCAGGCGCTGGTCACCTTCGTGCCGTTCGCGCTCTTCGGATGGCACTGGGGAGGCATGGCCGGCTTTCTCGCCGGATCGTTCCTCCTTCGGCTCTCGCCGGTCCTGGGCTGGACGCTCTACGGACTCACCGTGGCCGGCGTGATGGCGATCTCCGCGACCGAGCAGCTGCGGCCCGTCGACATCGCCTACATGGGCGTCTCGACCGCCCTCACCGGCCTCGTCCTGTACTCCATGGCCCGGCTCGCGATGCTGGCCACCGCCATCCACGACTCGCGCGGCGAGCTCGCCCGCATGGCCGTCGCCAGGGAGCGGCTCCGGTTCGCCCGGGACCTGCACGACCTGCTCGGCTACAGCCTCTCGTCCATCACGCTGAAGAACGAGCTGATCCAGCGGCTGATCATCAGCAACCCGCAGCGCGCCTGCGAGGAGGTCACCGAGGTCCTCGTGATCTCCCGGCAGGCCCTGGCGGACGTCCGCGAAGTGGCCCGCGGCTACCGGGACATGTCGCTCCTCGTCGAGGCCGAATCCGCCGGGTCCGTGCTGAAGGCGGCCGGCATCAGGTCCGAGATCGAGGTGGACTGCACGGGGCTCTCGTCGATCGCGAACACGATCCTGGCGACCGTGCTGCGCGAGGGCGTCACCAACGTCCTGCGGCACAGCCAGCCCCGTACCTGCTCCATCACGACCAGTACGGATCCCGAGCGGAAGGGATTCGTCCGCCTGGAGATCGTCAACGACGGGGTGGGGCAGCGGGGGCTCGTCGACTCCGACAGCACCGGCACCGGCCTCACCAACCTGGCGGCGCGGGCCGCCGCCGTGGGAGGCCGGCTGCACAGCGGCGTGGACACCGGGGGCTCCACCTTCCGGCTCGTCGTCGCGGTCCCGGCCGACGCGGCCGCCGTGAAGGACGGTTTAGCCCTCCTGACCGAGGATCCAGGAGCGGCGGAGTGCTGCCCCGAGCCCCCTGCGGCGGAGCGGCGCTCCACCCTGGAGTCCCGGCGCAGTGCCTGACCCCGACCGGGAGGCGGCCGGTCACCGGGAAGAGGCCGTCACACGCCCCTCAACTCCCGGGCCAGCCGCAGCTCCACCTCGCTGAGCGGCACCTCGAAGCAGAGCCGCTCCGGATGGCCGGGCGGCGGGCCGGGCGTCCTGGACGCCGGTACGGGCACGGGCACGGTTGCCGGCGTGGGTACGGGCACGGGTGCGGGCGCCGGTACGGCGGCGGGCGCGGCCGCGGTGCCCGCCTCCGGACCGTGGTCCTCGCCCTCCCCGTACACGATCCGCCGCACCTGGTCCTCGGGGAGCGGCAGCCACATGGACCCGAAGGCCACCAAGGCCCGGTAGACGCCCCTGGCCACCCGTACGGCGTGTCCCAGGGCGCGGTTCGGCACTCCGTCCACCGCTCCTCCTCCGCTCGTGGGCGGCGGCCGGGCCCTAGGGCCGCCGCCGTCCCCGGAGCGTCGTCCCGGCCGCTCACGTCCCGCTCGAACCCGGGTGGAACGGCGGCGAATCGGCGTCGCTTCAGCGGAAGTGACCGACGACTCCGACGAGATTCGAGCGAGCGGTGTCAGCATGCCCCCCAGGGGTCGTCCTGCCGTGAGCCGCCGGACACCTTCAGGACAGGCCGTGGCCGCCGAGAGGAGTGAGGGATGGCCCTGCGCGACACCCGTCGGGGGCCCGTGCCCGCGAGCGGTCGGGACCCGGTCTGGTGGAGCGGCGGGCTCGATCCCGCACGGCCGCTGGTGCTCGTCGTCGGCGGGGCCCTGGGCGGCGGCCCCGAGTGCGCGCCCCTCCTCGGCCGGCTCGTCGACCACGGCCACGCGGTGGCCGCCGTACGCCTGCCCCGGCCCGTGCCCTGCACGGAGTGCACCGCGGCCTCCGTCTCCCGGCTGATCGACGGCCACGCCCACACCGCCGACACCCGGCGGACCCGCGTCATCGGCTTCGACCTCGGCGGACGCCCCGCGCTGACCGCCGCCGCGAGCGACCGCCGGATCGCCTCCGTCCACCTCGTCGGCGCCCCCGTCTCCCGGCTCTTCGAGGAGCCCGACCGGATCCTCGGCCTCCCCCCGGCGACGGTCGACGCGCTGGTCGCCGCCACCGGGGCGGCGGGCGGCGAGCAGCTCCCGTACCTCCTCGGAGGCCTGGCGCTGCGCCCGGAGCAGCTGTACGAGATCCGGGGGACGGTGTGGGTCGGCCACGCCCCCGACGACCCGCTCACCACGCCGCAGGACCTGGCCCTGCTCAAACTGACCCTGGAGAGCTCCGTGTTCCATGACCTCGGCGCGACCGGGGGGACGGCACCGCGCGGCGCGACCGTGCACCGCTGGCTGGCCGACGGGATCCGCAGGGCGGGTTCGCCGACGCGCTGACACGAGCGGCCGGCTGACACGAGCGGCCGGCTGACACGAGCGGCCGGCCGGCGCGAGCGGCTCGGCCGGCACGAGCGGGCCGGCCCGTCGACACCCGTCCGTCGCGTGCCGTACCCCGAAGGGCCTCGTCCGGGTCGACTCCCGGTCAAGGCTGTCTCCAGCGTCTGTCGACAGGGTGCGAGGGATTGTCCGCCGATGCCCCCTCTGACGCCCTGGGGTGACCATGTACGAACCCGATGAACTGATCGCCGCCGCGCTAGGCGCCGATCCGCAGTGGCAGCCCGACCGGCTGACGCGCACCCGCGCCCGGGTGGCCGAGATCGAAGACGGTCTCGGCGATCCGTGGAGCCCCGACAACCCCGTCGGCCTCGCCGCCGTCCTCGCCGCCGACGACGCGGGGGAGAGCTCCGTCATCGGCATCCGGCGGTTCCAGAGCCTCGGCATGCCGGCCGAGACCGTGCCGGTGGACCTCGGCGGCCGGATGGCCGGCGTCGACCTCCTCGGCCTGGTCATGCGGCCGTTCTTCCGCCGCGACCCGGCCCTCGCCTTCAGCCACGGCTTCACGCCGTTCCTCGGCGCGCAGATGGTGTGGCTGAACGGCGACGCGCGCCAGCGCTCCCGGATGGCCAACGTCATCCTCCGCGGCGGCACGGTGGGCGTGGCCTGCCAGCGCTTCGAGCACGAGAGCGAGTTCCACGCCCAGGAGTTCACCGCCGCCTGGGCCGAGGACGGCATGCTGCGGCTGAACGGCCGCAAGGGAGCCATCAACAACGCCCACAACGCCGAGCTGATCGTCGGCTTCGTCTCGACCGGCGACGGCGCCACCGACTACTCGATCCTGATGTTCGACCCGGCGTCCGTCCCGCCCGCGCACGTCCGCGCGCTGCCCCGGCACCGTACGACCGGGGTCCGCGGACTCCAGGCCGCCGGTCTCGAGTTCGTGAACTGCCCGCTGCCCGGCGAGTCCCTCGTCGGCACCTGGGGCGACGGGGTGGCGCTCAGCCTGCGCGCCTACCCGGCCGTGCACGCGGCCTTCCCCTCCATGGCCATCGGCCTCGCCGACACCGCCCTGCGGGCCGCCGTGCGCGCCGCCCAGGAACGCGACCTCGGCACCCAGGGCGTGGTGGGCGACGCCTCGGCGCGCTCCGCGCTCGCCGGTACGTTCGCGGACCTGCTGATCGGGGACTGCCTGTCCCTGACGGCGGGCCGCTCCACGCACCTGCTGCCCGAGCAGTGCGACGTGCTGGCCGCGGTCACCAAGTACATCGTCCCGAAGATCGTCGGCGAGGCGCTCTACGACCTGTCGGCGGTGATGGGCGACGCCTTCCACGCGGAGAGCGGGCACGACGCCGTCTTCCGCAAGCAGCTCCGCGACCTGTCCACCATCACCTTCGGGCACGTCAGCAGCGCCATCTGCCAGTCCGTCATCGCGCCCTACCTGCCGGCCCTGGCGGTCGCCGACCCGGACGCGGCCGCCACGCCCGCCGAGCTGTTCCGCCTGGAGGCGCCGCTGCCTCCGCTCGACGGCGAGCGGCTCTCCGGCTTCGGCGGCGGCGACGGGCTCCTCGACTACCTCGGGCACGCCGCCCGCCGGCTGCCCGCCGCGCTCACCGGCCACCCGCACGGCGAGCTCCTCACCGGCCTCGTGGCCGGGCTGTGCGCCGAGGCCGACGAGATACGGCGCGAGGCCGCCGGGCTCGCCGACGACGAGGACGGGCTGCTGTTCGACACGCGGACCTTCCCGCTCAGCGAGCGGTACGCGCTGCTGCTCGCCGCCTCGGCCTGCGTGGGCGTCTGGCTCAACGCGGGCGTCGGCCCGGACGAGTTCCTCGACGAACCCACCTGGCTCGTCCTCGCCCTGCACCGGCTGCTGCGGCGCGTCGGCCGGTCCGTACCGCCGCTGCCCCGCGAGATCGAGACCCGCCTCTGCGAGGAGGTCCTGGCGCGGGTGCGCGTGCCGCAGAGCCTCGACCTGTTCCGTACCGGACTCGCCGGATGAGCACTGCCGAGAGAAACGCGGTCGTCGCCGACCGGGACTTCCCGCCCGCGCCGAGCCGCGTCGGCGGCCCGGCCGGGCCGTGGGGGAACCTGCTGCGCGACCTGGAGGGCTCCGGCTTCGGCATGGTGCACGCCTCGCTCGACGAGTGGCGCACCCAGCTGCCGCCGGAGGAGGAGCGCAGGGAGATCCTCGGCCGGGACTGGGAGCGGTACAGCAAGCTCGCCGGCACCCACCTGAGGGAACGATTCTTCGCCACCCGCATGCTCATCCGGCACACCGCCGCCGTCGCCCTCGGCACGGAACCGTACTCCCTGGAGCTGCGGTACGGGCTCAACGGCCGCGTCCACCTCCGGGGCTACGACCAGATCGACGTCAGCCTCAGCCACACCGCCGACCTGCTCCTCTGCGGCATCACCTCCCTCGGCGTCGTCGGCATCGACACCGAACCGGCCACGCGCCGGCTCAGCGGCCAGGACGTCGAGCGGCTGATGTGCACCGAACCGGAACGCCGGCGGATCGCCCGCACCCCCGAGGCGGAGCGCAACGGGCGGCTCCTCAGCCTCTGGACCCTGAAGGAGGCCTACAGCAAGGCCCTGGGGCAGGGACTGCGCTTCCCCTTCACCGAGTTCGGCTTCCGCGTCGACGGCGACGACGGCGACGCCAGGGAGCGCGGCGACGGCGGCGAACGCGCCGGGCCCGGGCACGCCCGGCTCGAACGCGCCGACGGCACCCTCGTCGAGGACCACACCTGGCGGTTCGCCACCTGCCCCGTGCCAGGAGGCCACGTCGCCGCCGTCGCCCTCCAGGACACCCGCCGCTCCGGCCGGCCCGACACCCGGGCCAGCACCGCCCTCAACCGCCAGATCCTGGCCGCCATCAAGCGGTCCAGGCCCGCCTGACCTGGATCTACCTGCACTCAAGGGGTCGTCGAGTCACCCCCGCCATGGTTAAGGAGCCGGTGGGGCCTCCTCGGGATCCGAGGGGGTTTCACACCGCAGGCGCCCGGGTCGGGGCAGCCGGCCACAAGCCCGCTGCCCCGCCCCCGACGCGCCGGAGCGGATGAATCTGCCGTGGTGAAGGGGTAATTGACGATGGCACAACTCACCCTGCGGGAGCTGGGCGAGATCCTTCTCGAGTTCCAGGACCGGGAGTCGCCGGGAGTCCTCGACACCGGCAGCCTCGACGTCGTCTTCCAGGACCTGGGGTACGACTCGCTGGCGCTGCTCCAGACCACCGGCCGTATCCAACGCGAGTACGGCGTCGAACTGGACCGGGACGGGGTGGCCTCGGCGGAGACGCCGCGCGCACTGCTCGACCTGGTCAACACCACATTGACTGGAGCGACGGCATGAGGCTCACCGGATTCAGCGAAGTGCTGCCGGGCGAACCCGTCACCAATCGGGACATGGCCGAGCGGTTCGGCCTGCACGAGAAGTGGCTGGACATGATGACGGGGAACCGGACCCGCTACTTCTGCGCGGCCGACTCCCCACCCTCCGTACCCAAGAGCACCGGCGACCTCGCCGTCGCCGCGGCCACCGCGGCCCTCGCGGACGCCGACGTGGACGTCGCCTCACTCGACTTCCTCGTCCTGACCACCGCCTCCCCCGACCACCTGATGCCGGCCACCGTCAACCTGGTCGCCGACCGCATCGGGCTCAACGACGTCCCCACCTTCCAGCTCATGTCGGGCTGCGCCGGCGCCCTCACCGGCCTCTACACCGCCCGCGCGCTCCTCGCCTCCGGGCTCCGCCGCGGCCTCGTCATCGGCGCCGACACCTGCCTCAACTTCTTCCCCTCCAGCGGGCAGATCGAGTCCATGTCGCCCGCCGAGCTCATCAACTTCGCGCTCTTCGGCGACGGCGCCGGCGCGGCCGTCGTCGACGCCGACCCGGACGGCCCCGGCCTCCTCGTCGAGCACCTCTTCCTGCGGACCACCGGCATGGGGCGCAAGCCCGCGCAGATCGCCCGCTGGTTCGGCGTCGAGGGCGCCCCGCTCCTCGACGGGCCCGAAGGACCGCACCGCGAGTCCTGGGGCGAGGAGGACTACAAGGCCATCGAGCACCACGTGCCCGAGCACGCCGAGTCCATCTTCAAGGAGCTCACCGCCGAGACCGGCTGGCAGCTCGACGAGGTCGAGCACGTCCTCCTCCCGCAGCTCAACGGCGTGATGACGGACTCCATCCGCAAGCGCCTCGGCGTCCGCCCCGAACAGGCCGTCAACTGCGTCGCCGACACCGGCAACAACGGCAACGCCGTCCCCTTCATCCAGCTCAACCGGGCGATGCGCCGCATCCGCTCCGGCCTCGGCGTCGAAGGACGGCTCCTCGTCGCCAACGTCGAGTCCTCCAAGTGGATCACCTCGGGCCTCGCGCTGCGCCACCAGAACGGAGCCCGGTGATGACCGGCGACGCCCTCACCGCACTCCGCGCCCTCAAGCGCGCGGGCATCGCGGACTCCGCCGACCGCGTCCCCGGCCTCCTCCGCTCCCTCGACGACGCCCTCGACCGCGAGGCCGCCGGCATGCTCCTCGGCGGCAAGGCCGTCCGGGCCGCGCTCGCCTCCACCGGCCGGTACGCGCCCGTGGCCCTCGGGCTGCTCGCGAGCTCCACCGTGGACGCACTGCCCCACCTGCTGACGGCCGCGCTCCTCGAAGAGGGCGTCCAGCCCGAGACCGCCACCACCGGCTTCAACCAGTGGCGGTTCGAGATCCTCTCCGGCGCCCCGAACCTCAAGGAGCCCGCCCCCGCCGTCACCGCCTGCCTCCTCGACGACACCGCCGTCTTCGAGAAGGTCGCCGACCCGCTGGACGCCGCCGAGGTGGAGGCCCGGTGCGCCGCGCTCCCCGCCGAGCTCGACGCCTGGCTGACGGCCTTCGAGGGCGCGCCCGGCGGCGTCGCCGTACTCAACACCCTGCCGCTGTCGGCGCTGCGCCGCGACCGGTACGTCGACTACGCCACCAAGGCCCGCGTCGAAGCGGCCTGGCACCGGATGAACGCCGGCATCCTCGACCTCGCCGGCCGCCCGAACGTCGTGGTGCTCGCCACGGACAGCCTCGCCGCACGCGCCGGCTCGCTCGCCGCCACCGACCGGATGCGGCACATCGCGGGCCACGCCTGGAGCGAGGAGTTCCTCGACGCGTACGCCCGCGAGGTCGCCCGGGTCGTCCTGGCCCGCCTCGGCCGCGCCCGCAAGTGCCTCGTCCTCGACCTCGACCACACCCTGTGGGGCGGCGTCGTCGGCGACGACGGCATCCCCGCCCTGAAGATCGGCGGCTCCTTCCCGGGCTCCGCCCACGCCGAACTCCAGGCCCTCGCCAAGGACCTGTCCCGGCAGGGCGTCCTGCTCACGGTCTGCTCCAAGAACGACGACTCCGTCGCCCGCGAGGCCGTGGCCACCCACCCCGACATGGTCCTCGGCCCCGACCACTTCTCCGCCTTCCGCGCGAACTGGGACCCGAAGCCCGGCAACATCGCCTCGCTCGCCGCCGAGCTCAACATCGGCACCGACTCGATGGTCTTCGTCGACGACAACCCGGCCGAGCGCGGCCTCATGGAGGCCCAGCGCCCCGAGGTCGCGGTCGTCGCCCTGCCGGACGACCCGGCCGGGTACGCCTCCGCCGTCGCCCGCGCCGGCCTGTTCAACCAGTTCGCCCTCACCGACGAGGACCGCGTCCGGGGCTCGCTCTACCGGGCCCGCGCCCAGCGCGACGAACTGCGGCAGACCGCCGTCAGCGTCGAGGACTACCTCCGGGAGCTGGCCACCGAGATCACCGTCGAGGAGTACGGGACGCTCAACGGCGGCCGCATCACCCAGCTCTTCGGCAAGACCAACCAGTTCAACCTGACCGGCATCCGCTACGGGGCCGACGAGGTCGCCCGGCGCGTCGAGACCGGCCGGGCCGCCTTCTTCGGCGTCCGGGCCACGGACGCCTTCGGCGACAACGGACTCGTCGGCGCCCTGGCCCTCGTGCGGGAGACCGACGGCGACTGGACGGTCGAGAACTTCGTCCTGTCCTGCCGGGTCTTCTCCCGCTCCATCGAACAGACCGTCGTCGGCCTGGTGCTGCGCGCCGCCCGCGACGCCGGGGCACCCGGCGTCCGCGGCAAGCACGTGCCCACGGCCAAGAACGGCCGCTTCGCGGACTTCTACCCCGCCCTCGGATTCACCGGGCAGGACGGCGACTTCCGCCACGACCTCACTCAACTCGCCGAACTGCCCGACTGGGTGGCGGTCGGCACCGGCGAAGGGAAGTTCCATGCCCCCTGAGGCGAACCCCAACGGGCCCTCCGAGCACGACCGGGACGCCGCCGTGGCGACCGTCGTCGAGGCCGTCGCGCAGCTGCTCGACGTCGACGAGGACACCCTCGCCCTCGACGCCCCGCTCCAGTCCATCGACGGCTGGGACTCGGTCAACGAGCTGCGGATCCTCGTCTACCTGGAGCGCGAGCTCGGCGCCCCGCTCGACTACGACCGGTTCACCGCCGCCGAGACCCTCGCCGACCTGGCGTCCCTCGTCGCCGACACCGAGGCCGCCGGAGCCCGGGCATGAGCGCCGTCACCTCGCCGCTGCCCGCCGCCCGCAAGCAGACGTACGTCTTCCTCGAGGACGCCCGGCGCACCTCCCACGTCTATCTGATGACCGAGGTCGACGCCACCGCGCTGCGGGCCGCCCGGGCCCGCGCCGCCACCCCCGTCAGCTACGTCAGCTACGTCGTCAAGGCCACCGCCGACGTCCTCGCCGACTACCCCGACGCCCGCGCCGTCATCCTCGGCGGCCGCTCGCCGAAGCTGACCACCTCGCCCGAGGTCCACGCCAAGGTGCTCTTCGACAAGACCGTCGAGGGCCAGCGCTGCGTCGTCTCCGGCATCGTGCGGGACGTCCAGGCCCTCGACGTGACCGCCGTCCAGTCCGCCATCGACCACTACAAGACGGCGGACGTCGACGACCAGGGCCCCTTCGCGAACATCAAGCGGCTCCAGCGACTGCCCCTGCCGGCCTTCCGCGCCGTCTACCGGACGATGATGCGCAACCCCGTCCGCCGGGCCGCCCTCCAGGGCACCTTCGCCGTGACCTCCATCGGCCACGAGCAGGTCGGCGCGATCCTGCCGCTCATCACCGGAACGCTCGGCCTGGGCGTCGGCCACATCGCCGACGCCCCCGTGGTGCGCGACGGCGCCGTCGCCGTCGCCCCCGTCTTCACCCTCTCGCTCGTCTTCGACCACCGCGTACTCGACGGCGCGATGGCCGCCGAAATCCTCGCGGGCATCAAGAACCGCCTGGACAACTGGGAGTTGGCATGACCGAATCCGACCGCCGGGACAGCTCCGCCGGAATACCGGACGAGACCGACGTACTGATCGTCGGAGGAGGCCCGGCCGGCTCCCTGCTCGCCTGCCTGCTCGCCCGCCGCGGCATCCGTACCGTCCTCGTGGAGAAGCAGACCAGCCTGGAGCGCAGCTTCCGCGGCGAGACGATCGCCGCGCCGTCGGTGGCCTCGCTCAACCAGTTGGGCTTCGGCCCGGCCCTGCGCGAGCACGGCTTCCTGGAGACCACCGCCGTCACCACGATCGCCGAGCAGCGGCCCGTACTGCGCGTCGACTACTCCAAGTTCGCCGGCCTGCCGCTGCCCATCGACATCCCGCAGCCCGCGCTGATCCGCATCTTCAACCGCGCCACCGCCGAACTCCCGGGCCACGTCTACCTCTCCGGCTGGTCCTTCGCCACCCTCGTCGAGGAGGCCGGCACCGTCCGCGGCGCCGTCCTGACCCGGCGCGGCGAGAAGGTCTCCGTCCGCGCCCGGATCGTCATCGGCGCCGACGGCCGCTTCTCCAAGGTCCGCAAGGCCTCCGGTCTCGTCGCCGACGTCCAGCCGATGGCCCGCGACTTCCTCTCCTTCCTGGTGCCCCGCCCGCCGGAGTGGGGCAGCGAGGCCCAGCTCGTCATCGAGGGCGACCGCCACCTCGTGGTCCTGCCGACCTTCCCCGACTCCCTGCGCATCGGGCACAACCTGCCCAAGCGCGGCCTCGGGGACCTGCGGGCCGCCGGCTTCGAGTCCTTCAAGCGCGGCATCATGGCGATCTCCCCGCAGCTCGCCCCGCTCGTCGACGAGCACCTCCACACCTGGGACGACACCGGCTTCCTGGAGATCTTCACCGCCGAGCTGGAGGAGTGGGCCCGCGACGGCCTGCTGCTCATCGGCGACGCCTCGCACACCGCCACCCCGATCCTCGGCCAGGGCGTCAACCTCGCGATGCAGGACGCCATCACCATCGTCCCGGTGATCGCCGCCTCGCTCGCCAAGGGCGGTCAGGACAAGGTCGTCACCAAGGCCGAGCTCGCCGACTTCGTCGCCAAGCGCCGCGCCCACAAGATCCACGTCACCGGCTTCCAGCGGATGCAGGAGGGCCTCCTCGCCATCGGCGACCCGCGCGGCATCCGGCTCCGCCGCCTCCGCTTCCGGCTCCTCAACTCGCTCCCCGGCAAGTACCGGATCTTCAACAAGGTCATCAACGCCCGGCACGACATCGACCCCGTCGACCTCGCCGCCGCACGGAACGCCCCGGCGCCCGCCCCCGCCGCCGCGAGCCCGATCCTTCAGGAGGCGAGCCGTGACTGACCTGCCACAGAACAGCGACGGGCACGGCGACCCCCGGCGGGACATCGCGATCGTCGGCATGGCCGGCCGGTTCCCCGGCGCCCCCGACGTCGACCGCTACTGGAAGCTCCTGATGGCGGGGGAGGAGGCGGTACGCCCCGTACCGCCCGAGCGCTGGGACACCTCCGTCCAGCTCGACCCCGTCAAGAAGATCCCCGGCATCGCCGGACTCGTCGACGGCGTCGACCAGTTCGACCCCGGCTTCTTCGGCATCTCGCCGCGCGAGGCCGAGGAGCTCGACCCGCAGCAGCGCCTCATGCTGGAGGTCGGCTGGCAGACCCTGGAGGACGCGGGCATCCCCGCCTCCACGGTCCGCGGCACCCGTACCGGCGTCTACGTCGGCGCCCTCTGGCACGACTACGAGCTGGCCCGCAAGGAGCGCGGGGTCCAGACGACCCAGCACAGCGCCGTCGGCAACGGCCTCGACATCGTCGCCGCCCGCCTCTCGTACTTCCTCGGTCTGAGCGGCCCCAGCCTCGTCGTCCAGACGGGCTGCTCCTCCGGCCTCGTCGCCCTGGACCTCGCCGTCGCCGCCCTGCGCTCCGGCGACCTCGAAGGCGCCTTCGTCGGCGGCGTCAACCTGATCCTGATGCCCGACAACTCCATCGGCCTCACCCACTTCGGCGGCCTGTCGCCGGACGGCCACTGCCGGGCGTTCTCCGCCCAGGCCAACGGCTTCGTCCGCGGCGAGGGCGCCATCAGCCTCTACCTCAAGCGGCTCGACACGGCCCTCGCCGACGGCGACCGCATCCACGGCGTCATCGTCAACAGCGCCGTCAACAACGACGGCGGCGGCCACAGCCTGGTCTCCCCGAACGTCGAGGCCCAGACCGAACTGCTCCGCCGGGTCTACGCCGAAGCGGACGTCCACCCCGACCGCCTCCGCTACGTCGAGGCGCACGGCACCGGCACCCTGCGCGGCGACCCGATCGAGGCCGAGGCCCTCGGCACGGCGCTCGGCACCGCGCGCAGCGCCGAGGCCGGCCCCCTCCTCATCGGCTCGGCCAAGTCGAACATCGGCCACCTGGAGGCGGCGGCCGGCCTCGCCGGCATCGTCAAGACCGTCCTCGCCCTCAAGCACCGGACGATCCCGCGCACCCTCCACGCCGAGGAGCTCAACCCGAACATCCCCTTCGGCGAGCTGAACCTCGCGGTCGCCAACGAGGCCGCCGAACTCCCTGCCGACGGGACCTGGTTCGCGGGCGTCAACTCCTTCGGCTGGGGCGGCACCAACGCCCACGTCGTGCTCCGCACGCCCCCGGCGCAGGCCGCCCCGGCCGACGAGCCGCAGGTCTCCGCCCCGCTGCTCCTTCCGCTCACCGGACACAGCGACGCGGCCCTGCGGCAGCGGGCCGCCGACGTGCTCGACGCCCTGCCCGAGGGCGTCACGGCGTCCGAGGCGGTCGCGCTCGCCGCGACCCTCGGCCGGGAGCGCGACCACTTCGCCGCCCGCACCGCCGTCGTCGCCGAGGACCCCGCCGAACTCCGCGACCGGCTGGCCAAGTTCGTCGCCGAGCCCGAGGCCGAGCTGCCCGGCACCTTCACCGGGCGCGCCAAGGAGCGCGGCAAGGTCGCCTTCGTCCTGCCCGGCCAGGGCTCCCAGTGGGCCGGCATGGGGCAGGCACTCTACGAGCGGTCCCCGGTCTTCGCCGAGACCGTACGGCGCTGCGCCGAGGCCCTGCGCCCGTACATCTCCTGGGACCTGGAGGCCGTCCTCTCCGGCGCCGCCGGCGAGGAGTGGCTCGACCACAACGACCAGGTCCAGCCCACCCTGTGGGCCATGTCCATCGGCATCGCCGAGCTGTGGCGGGCCGCCGGCGTCGAGCCCGACGTCGTCGTCGGACACAGCCAGGGCGAGGTCACCGCCGCCACCATCGCGGGCCACCTCTCGTACGAGGACGGGGCGCGCATCATCGCGCTGCGCAGCGCGCTCGCCAAGCGGACCGCGGGCCGCGGCCGGATGCTCGCCGTCGACCTCGACGTCGAGGGCGCCCTCAAGGCGCTCGACGGCTTCGAGGACACCGTCTCCCTCGCCGTCAACAACGGACCCTCGTCCTGCGTGCTCTCCGGCGACACCGACTCCGTCCTCATGCTCCGCGAACTCCTGGAGGCCGACGGCACCTTCTGCCGCCTGGTCAACGTGGACTACGCCTCGCACTGCCACCACATGGACGAGCTCACCGACGAGCTGATCGAGGCGCTCGCCCCGATCCGCCCCCGGCGCGGCGCCGTCCCCCTGATGTCGACCGTCGTCGGCCGCGAGCTCGACGGCGACTCCCTCGACCCCGCCTACTGGGCGTCGAACCTGCGGCAGCCGGTGCTCTTCGCCGACGCCATGGGCAAGCTCCTCGACGCGGGCGTCACCCACGTCGTCGAGATCAGCCCCCACCCGGTGCTCTCCCCGGCCGTCGAGCAGCTGGCCGCCACCCGGCAGGAGCCGGTGGCCGTCCTCGGCAGCCTGCGCCGCCAGGAGGGCTCCCTCGGCGACTTCACGCAGGCGCTCGCCCGCGCCTACGTCCAGGGCGTCGCTCCCTTCGGCGCGCTGCCGGCCCGGCCGGGCGCCCCCGTGCCGGCCTACCCGTGGCAGCGCTCCCGCTTCTGGCTGCCGGACGCCGTGCGCCGTACGGCGGGACCCGGCGGGCTCGCCTTCGAGTTCGCGCCGGCCACCACCGAGCAGGACGTCCACGAGGGCCGCACCGAGCTGTCCCTGAACGACCTGCCGTGGCTGCGCGACCACCAGGTGTACGACGCCGTCGTGCTGCCCGGCGCCGCCATGCTGGCGCTCGCCGTCGCCGCCGCCCGGGCCCGTACCGGCGAGAATCCCGGCGCCCTGCACACCGTCCGGTTCCGCAGCGACCTCACCCTCACCGACGAGCCCGTCCGCCTCGGCGCGGTCTGGCGCGAGGACGGGGCCGCGTCGGCGGGCTTCACGCTCAGCTCGCTCGCCTCCGGGGCCGACGGCTGGACCCGGCACGCCACCGCCCGCGTCGGCGGCGACACCGCCCCCGACCTGCCCGCCTTCCCCGGTACGCCGGCGGACGCCCGGGACGTCGAGCCGGACGCCTTCTACGCGGCCTGCGGCGAGCGTGGCCTCAACTACGGTCCCGCCTTCCAGGGCCTGCGCACGCTGAGCGTCGCCGAGCGCGAGGCGCTCGCCGAGGTGCGGCTGCCGGACCGCTGCCTCGCCGGGGTCCGCCCGGGCGAGCTGCACCCCGCCCTGTGGGACGCGGCGCTCCAGGTCACCCTGGCCCTGCTGCCCGGCGACGCCACCGTCGTCCCCACCGCCGTCCGGCGCGTCGACTACGCCCTGCCGCGCGAGGCCCACGTCTCCGCGCTCCTGGCGCACGCCGTCCGCAACGACGACGACACCTTCGACCTGGTCTGCTACGACGAGGACGCCCGCCCGCTGCTGCGGATGGCCGGCCTCGCCTTCCAGGTCATCGACACGGCGACCGCCGAGGGCGTCGACCCGGCGCGCCTGCACCGCTTCGCCTTCCGGCCCGCCGAGGAGGCCCCCGAGGCCCCCGCCGCCGACCGCGCCCCCGGCCACTGGGTGGTCTGCGACGCCTCGGGTCAGGGCGCCCGGCTCGCCGCCGCGCTCACCGCGGCCGGCGCCAGCATCGACGTCCTGAAGGCCGACACGGCCGACACGGCCGACACGGCCGACACGGCCGACACGGCCGACACGGCCGGTCTCGCCGCCGCGCTGCGCGAGATCGACCGCGCCTCCGGCCTCGTCTTCCTCGCGCCCGGCGCCGACCGGGGCCTGGACGCGCAGCGCGCCGGCCTGCTCACCCTCGCCGCCACCGTCAAGGCCGTCACGGCGCTGCCCGTGCCGCCCCGGACGTTCGTCGTCACCGACGGCGCCCAGTCCGTACCGGCGGACGCCGCATCCGTACGCACGGACGCCGCACCCGACACGGCACCCGACCCGGGATCCGCCCTCTACTGGGGCTTCGGCCGGGTCCTGCGCCGCGAGCACCCCGAGCTCGCCGCCACCCTCCTCGATGTCCGCACCGGCGCCGAGGACTGGGCCGAGGCCTGCGCCCGGCAGCTGCTCGTCGCCGACGCGGAGGACCAGGTCGTCCTGCGCGGCACCGACCGCCACGTCGGCCGGGTCGTCCGCGGCGAGGAGACGGAGAGCACCGTCACCGCCCCCTGGGCCGGACCCGCCCAGCCGTTCCGGCTGAGCCCCGACGGCACCGGACTCTGGGAGGGCCTCGCCTTCCGCCCGCACGCCAGGACGGCGCCCGCCGCCGGACAGGTCGAGGTCGAGGTGACCGCCGCCGCCCTCAACTTCATCGACGTGATGAAGGCGATGGGCACCTACCCCGACACCTCCGCCGGAGCGGGCCTCATCGGCGGCGAGTGCGCCGGCGTGGTCGCCGCCGTCGGCCCCGGCGTCACCGGCCTCGCCGTCGGCGACCGGGTCGTCGCCTGCGGCTTCGGCGCCGTCGCCTCCCACCTGACCGTGCCCGCCGGGCACGTCAGGCCCGTCCCCGCGGCCCTGACCGACGCCGAGGCGGCCGGACTCCCGCTCGTCACCGCGACCGCCTGGTACGCGCTCGCCGAGCAGGCCCGCCTGGAGGCCGGCGAGACCGTCCTCATCCACTCGGCGGCCGGCGGCCTCGGCCTCGCCGCGGTCGGCGTCGCGAAGGCGCTCGGCGCCACCGTCATCGCCACCGCGGGCACCGAGTCCAAGCGCGCCGGACTGCGCGCCCTCGGCATCGACCACGTCTTCGACTCCCGGGACCTGTCCTGGGCCGACGACGTCGCCTGGGTCACCGGCGGACGGGGCGTGGACGTCGTCCTCAACTCGCTCTCCGGCGCCGCGATCGACCTCGGTCTCGCCGCCCTCGCCGAGGACGGCCGCTTCGTCGAGGTCGGCAAGCGGGACATCTACGCCTCCCGCACCATCGGCCTCCGAGACTTCGCCAAGGGCATCAGCTTCGCCGCCGTCGACGTCGCGGGACTCATCACCCGCCGCCCGGAGCGCTTCGCGAAGCTCCTGGACGCCGTGTGGCAGAAGGTCACCGACGGCACCCTGCCGCCGCTGCCCGTCACGCCGTACGCCTTCGACCGGGCCGCCGAGGTGCTGCGCACCATGGCGCGCGGCGAGCACACCGGCAAGCTGGTCCTCACCGAGCCCGGCCGGGTCACCGCCGTCGTACCGGAGCCGCTTCCCGAGGGGCGGCTGCGCCCCGACGCGAGCTACCTCCTCAGCGGCGGGCTCGGCGCGCTCGGCCTCTCCCTGGCCGAACACCTCGTGGAGCACGGCGCCCGCAGTCTCGTCCTGCTCGGCCGCTCCGCGCCCGGTGACGCGGCCCTGGCCCGGATCGGGGCGCTGCGGGAGCGCGGCGCCACCGTCACCACCTTCCCGGTGGACGTCGCCGACCGGGGAGGACTCGCCGCCGTCCTCGACCGCGTACGGGCCGAACTACCGCCGCTGCGCGGTGTGTTCCACGCCGCCGGTGTCCTGGACGACGCGGTCGTCGCCAACCTCACCGGCGCCCAGTTGGACAAGGTCCTGGCGCCCAAGGTGGACGGCGCCCGGCACCTGGACGCCCTCACCGAGGACGATCCGCTCGACCTGTTCGTCCTCTTCTCCTCGGTCGCCGGCCTCGTCGGCAACCCGGGACAGGCGGGCTACGCGGCCGGCAACGTCTTCATGGACGCCCTCGCCCAGGCCAGGCGGCACCGCGGCAGGCCCGCGCTCGCCGTCCAATGGGGCCCGTTCGCCGACATCGGCCTCGCCGCCGACGAGGCCATCCGCGGCGAACGCCTCGCCGACCACGGTATGACCGGCTTCACGGCCGCCGAGGGCTGGCAGGCGCTGTTCCACCTCCTGGACGCCCCTGGGCAGGTCGTGTCGTACGTCCCCCTGGACGCCCGGCACTGGTTCGACGCGTACCCGGAGACGGCCGCACAGCCCAGCTGGCGTGCCATCGCCGAGCTCGCCAAGGACGGCGCCACGGGCGCCGGCGGCGGCGCCGAGGAGTTCCTCGGACGGCTCCGCGGCTCCTCCGACACGGAGCGGCCCGTCCTCGTCGAGGGCAAGATCCGTGAACTCGCGGGCCGTGTACTGCGGCTCGAGGCGGGCTCCATCGACCGTGAAGCTCCTTTCAAGTCACTTGGGTTGGACTCACTGATGAGCCTGGAGCTGCGCAACCGCCTCGAAATGGCCTTCGGGATGAAGCTGTCGCCCACGCTGCTGTGGACCTACGGCACCACGGCGGCCCTCGCGGGAATGCTCACCGGACGTCTCGGCGGTACGGAAGACGCCCACCCGTAGGACGAGTGGAGCTCCGCCCGGCTCCTTGAAACCAGTCAGTACGACATGCCGACCGCGAGGGACCTTCTTGTGACGACGCAACCGACCCATGAGGAATCGGCAGACCGGAAGACCGGTGCCGGGCGAAGCGCCACCACCCCGCTCAGCCGCGCGATGGACACCATCAAGCGGCTGCGCGGAGAACTCGAAGAGGCCCGTTCCGGGCAGAGCGGACCGCTCGCCGTCGTCGGCGTCGGCCTCCGCCTGCCCGGCGGCATCGTCGACCTCGACGGCTACTGGGACGCACTGTCCGAGGGCCGCGACCTGGTCGCCCCGATGCCCGAGCACCGCAAGGGCCCGTTCGCCGCGGAGTGGGACACCCTCCCGCGCCGGGGCGGCTACCTCGACGAAGTACTGGAGTTCGACGCCGGATTCTTCGGCATCAGCCCCCGCGAGGCCCGCAGCCTCGACCCGCAGCACCGCCTGCTCCTCGAAGTGGCCTGGGAGGCCCTGGAGGACGCGGCCTTCGCGCCGGAGTATCTCTCCGGCCTCCGGACCGGCCTGTACGTCGGCGTCACCGGCCAGGACTACCGCGACTGGCAGCCCGCGGGCCAGGAGGACGCCTACTGGCTCACCGGCAACGGCCACTGCTTCGCCGCCGGCCGCATCGCCTACACCATGGGCCTGATGGGCCCGGCCGTCGCCGTCGACACGGCCTGCTCGTCCTCGCTCACCGCCGTCCACCTGGCGGGGCAGGCGCTGCGCCGCGACGAGTGCGACGTCGCCATCGCCGCCGGCGTCAACCTGATCCTGTCGCCGCGCTCCACCCGCCTCATCCAGCAGACCAACTCCCTCTCCCCGGACGGTCTCTGCAAGACCTTCGACGCCCGCGCCAACGGCTTCACCCGCGGCGAGGGCTGCGGCGTCGTCGTCCTCAAGCGGCTCTCCGAGGCGCTGCGCGACGGCGACCGGGTGCACGCCGTGATCCGCGGCAGCGCCGTCAACCAGGACGGCCGCTCCTCCGGCTTCACCGCCCCCAACGTCCGCGCCCAGATCAACCTCATCAAGGCCGCGCTCGACGACGCGGGCCTGACGCCCGCCGCGATCGGCGCCCTGGAGGCCCACGGCACCGGCACCGCGCTCGGCGACCCGATCGAGGTCGAGGCGATCGTCGAGGCGCTCGGCCGCCGCGACGGCGGCGCCCCGCTGCGCATCGGCTCCGTCAAGACGAGCATCGGCCATCTGGAGGCCGCCTCCGGCATCGCCGGACTCATCAGGGGCGTCGCGTCCGTCAAGCGGCGCGCGGTCCCGCCCGTCGTCCACCTGGACACCCTCAACCCCCGCATCGACATCGCGGACACCGGCATCGAGTTCCCGCGCGGCGAGACCCCGTGGACCGGCGAGGACGGCGCGGGCGACTGCCTCGGCATCAGCTCCTTCGGCATGAGCGGCACCAACGCCCACGTCGTCATCGGCCCGCTCACCGCCGACGAGCTCGCGACCCCCGCGGCCGACTCCGCCCCCGTCACCGGCTTCGAGATCACCGCCCGCAGCGAGGACGCCCTGCGCGCCTGGGCCGGCCGGCTCGCCGACCGCGTCGCCGAACTGCCGGAGGACGCCTACCCGGCGTTCGCGTACACGGTCACCGAGGGCCGCGCCCGCCACGCCGTGCGCGCCGTGATCACCGCCGGGGGACCGGCCGACGCGGCCGCCGCCCTGCGCGCCCTCGCCGACGGCACGGCGGCCCCGGAGACGACCGCCGCCGCCTCCGCGCTCCCGCGCCGGGTCGCCGACCTGCCGGCCTACCCCTGGGAGCGGGTCCGGTACGCGCCGGAGACCGCCGCCCCGGCGACCGCGGCCCTGCCCCCGTCGGACACCGCCGTGGAGCCGCTGCCCGCGCTGGCCGTCGAGTGGATCCCGTACACCCCGGCCGCGACCGCATCGCAGGCCCCCCTCCTCGTCGCCGGTGACGACAGCGCCACCGTCGCCCTGCTCGCCGAGGCCGCCCGCACCGCGGGCCGTACCGTCACGGTCCTCGACGCGCTGCCCGCCGACACCGACGGCTGGGCTCAGGCAGGGCACACCGGTGATCTGCTGCTCGCGCTCGCCGCCGCCCCGCTGCCCACCGCGCTCGACGGCGCCGCGCCCACCGCGCACGCCGCGGCCCTCTGCGCCGCCGCGACCACCGCCGTCCGCGCCCTCCCGGCCGGCACCGGCCGGGTCCACCTCGTCACCGCGGGCGTCCGCCAGGTGACCGGCGCCGACCCGATCGCCGCCGCCGACCACGGCGTCCTGCACGGCCTCGCGCCGGTCCTCGCCCTGGAGTTCCCCGACACCTGGGGCGGGATCGTCGACCTGCCGGCCGTCCCGACCGCCGCCGACGCCACGGCCGCCCTCGCGGCCCTCGCCGACGGCTCCGCCGAGGACCTGATCGCCGTCCGCGAAGGCGCGGCCCACACCGCACGGCTGCGGCCCGCCGCGGAGCCGCTGCGCCCGCTGCCCGTCCGCCCCGACGCCACGTACGTCCTCACCGGCGGCCTCGGCGCCATCGGCACCGGACTCGTCCGCGACCTCGCCGCCCGCGGCGCCCGGCACCTCGTCCTCCTCGGCCGCCGGCCGCAGAACGAACTTCCCTCAGAGGCGCAGGAGTTGCTCGCCGAACTCGCGACGGCCGGAGTCGAGGCGGTGTACGCATCCGCCGACACCGGCGACGCGGCCCGCCTCACCGAGGCCCTCGCGGTCCTCGACGGCCTGCCGCCCGTACGCGGAGTCGTGCACGCCGCCGGCAGCATCGACCGGCTGCCGCTCGCCGAGGCCGACGCGGACACCTTCGCCACCGCCCTCGCCGGCAAGTTCACCGGCGCCGCCTGGCTGCGCCTGCTCGCCGCCGACTGGCCGCTCGACTTCCTCGTCCACCTCTCCTCCGTGTCGGCGGTCTGGGGCACAGACGGCTACGGCGCCTACGCCGCGGCCAACGGCGGCCTCGACGCGATCGCCGCACTGGGCGCCACCGAGGGCATCCCGGCGACCAGCGTCGCCTTCGGCCCCTGGGACCTGGACGGCATGGCGAGCCCCGAGGCCCGCGCGCTCCTCGCCCGGATGGGCGTCAGCCCCGTCGCCCCCGCCGAGGGCTTCGCCGGACTCGCCGGAAACGGCACGGGCGCGCACACGGTCGCCTGCCGCCTGGACGCCGAACGCTTCCGCACGGTCATGAACTCCGTACGAGCCCGGCCCCTGTTCGACGGCCTCACCGGGGCGGACGAGCCCACCGGCCCGGAGTCCGCCACCCCGACCGAATCCCCGGCCGCCGCCTTCGCCCGGGAACTCGCCGAGGCCCCCGAACACCGCCGCCCCACCCTCGTCACCCGCCGCACCCGCGAGGTCCTCGCCGGGATCCTCGGCCACGACGACCCCACCGCCCTGTCCGAGACCACCGGCTTCCTCGACCTCGGCCTCGACTCGATCATGGCCGTCGACGCGGCCGCCGCGCTCACCGAGACGCTCGGCGTCGACGTCGGCATCGGCGACGTCTTCGGCCACCCGACCGTCGAGCGGCTCTCCGCCGAGCTGACCGGCCGCCTCGCCGGCCGCACCACGGCCCCCGCGCCGCGCAAGGCCCCGGCCGCCGTCCGCCCCGTACAGGCCCCGGCCGCCACGCCGGAACCGGCCGCCGAACAGCCCGCGCCCACCGACCAGGAGCCCATCGCCATCGTCGGCATGGCCGGCCGCTTCCCCGGCGCCGACTCCGTCGAGGAGTTCTGGTCCCTGCTCGACGAGGGCCGCGACGGCGTCGGCCCCGTCCCCGCCGACCGCTGGGACACCGCCGCCCTCCACGACCCGGCCGGCGCCCGCCCCGGCTCCGTCTCCACCGACCAGGGCGGCTTCCTCAGCGACATCCGCCGCTTCGACGCCGCGTTCTTCGACGTCCCGGCCCGCGAGGCCGAGAGCCTCGACCCGCAGCAACGGCTCCTCCTCGAAGCCGCCTGGCACGCCCTGGAGGACGCGGGCACCGACCCGAAGTCCCTCGCCGGCAGCCGGACCGGAGTCTTCGTCGGCATCTCCAACTCCGACTACGCCCGCGTCCTGGAGAGCGGCGGCCTCGAACCCCTCGACGCCTACTTCGCGACCGGCACCGCGCTGAACGCCGCCGCCGGACGCCTCTCCTACTACCTCGGCACCCAGGGCCCCGCCCTCGCCGTCGACACCGCCTGCTCGTCCTCCCTCGTCGCCCTCCACCTCGCCGTGCGCTCCCTGCGCTCCGGCGAGACCGACCGGGCCCTCACCGGCGGCGTCAACGTCATCGCCGCACCCTCCTGCTCGGTCGCCGTCAGCCGCGCCCACATGCTCGCCCCCGACGGCCGCTGCAAGACCTTCGACGCCTCCGCCGACGGCTTCGTCCGCGCCGAGGGCTGCGGAGTCCTCGTCCTGCGCCGCCTCTCCGACGCCCTGCGCGACGGCGAGCAGGTCCTCGCCGTCATCCACGGCAGCGCCGTCAACCAGGACGGAGCCTCCTCCGGCTTCACCGCCCCCAACGGCACCGCGCAGCGCCAGGTCATCCGCGCCGCGCTCGCCGACGCGGGCGTCGAAGGAGCCGAGATCGGCTACCTGGAGGCGCACGGCACCGGCACCTCGCTCGGCGACCCGATCGAACTCGAAGCCGCCTGGGACGTCTTCGGCCCCGGCCGCCGCCCCGGCGAACCGCTGCTCATCGGCTCCGTGAAGAGCAACATCGGGCACTGCGAGTCCGCCTCCGGCATGGCCTCCGTCTTCAAGACGGTCCTCGCCCTGCGCAACGGCCGCATCCCCGGCGGCCTGCACTTCCAGAACCCCAACCCGCACGTGCCGTGGCGCGACATGAACGTCCGCGTCGTCGACTCCCGCGCCACCTGGGCCCGTGGCGAGGTCCCGCGCCTGGCCGGCGTCTCCGGCTTCGGCTTCTCCGGCACCAACGCCCACGTCGTCATCGGCGAGGCACCCGCCGTCGAGGCCGCGCAGACCCCGCCGCGCGACGCCGCCGACGGACTCCTCCTGCCCCTCTCCGCGCCCGACGCGGCCGGTCTCGACCGGCTCACCGAGCAGTGGCGGCGGACCCTGGAGGAGACCCCCGAGGAGGCGCTCGCCCAGCTCACGGCCACGGCAGGCGCCGGCAGGGCCCATCTCCCGGTGCGCCGCGCCGTCTTCGGCCGCGACCGCGAGCAGCTGCTCGCCGCGCTCGCCTCGGCGACCCCGGCCGCCGGCCCGGTCAAGGCGCCCAGGGTGGCGTTCCTCTTCTCCGGCCAGGGCGCCCAGTACTTCGGCATGGGACGCGAACTGTACGAGACGGAGCCGGTGTTCAGCGCGGTCTTCGACGCCTGCGACCGGGCCCTCGCCCCGCACCTCGGCGACTCGCTCCTCAACCTGGTCTTCTACGGCGACGACCCGACCGTCGTCAACCAGACGCGGATCACCCAGCCCGCCCTCGTCGCCCTGGAGCTGGCGCTCGCCGCGCTCTGGGAGTCCTGGGGCGTGCGCGCCGTGGCCGTCATGGGCCACAGCGTCGGCGAGATCGCCGCGGCCGTCCACGCCGGGGTGATGAGCCTCGACGACGGCATGACGCTGATCGCCCACCGCGCCCGGCTCATGCAGTCCACCGAACCCGGCGGGATGCTGTCCGTCCCGGAGGACCCGGAGACCGTGGCCGCCTGGGCCGAGGAGGCCGGAGTCGACGTCGCCGCCGTCAACGGACCGCAGTCCGTCGTCGTCGCCGGCCCCTCCGACCGGCTCGACGCGCTCGCCGAGCGCCTGCGCAACCAGGGCGTGCGGTGCCGTCCGCTGACCGTCTCGCACGCCTTCCACTCCCGGCTGATGGACCCGGTCCTCGACGAGTTCCGGCAGGCCCTCGCGGGCCTGGAGTTCGGCGCCCCGAAGCTCCCCGTCATCGCCAACGTCACCGGCACCGAGGCCGGGCCCGACACCTTCACCCCCGCCTACTTCGCCGACCACATCCGCCGGCCCGTCCGGTTCGTCGAAGGCGCCCGCGCGCTGAGCGGACTCGACGTCGACGTGCTCCTGGAAGTCGGCCCCGACCGCACCCTCGTCAACCTCGTCCGGGCCGCCGGCCTGACCCCCGAGGGCGGCTCCACTCCGTCGCTGCGCCGCGGCGGCCAGGACCGCGCCGTCCTGCTGGGCGCCGCCAAGACGCTCTACGAGCGCGGCCAGAGCCTCGACTGGACGAAGATCACCGGGGCCCGCACCGGCCGGGCCGACGCCCCCCGCTACCCCTTCGCCGACACCGCGTACTGGACCACGGCCGGCAGCCGCGGCACCGGCCCGCGCACCGACGTCCCCGCCGCCCTCCGCGCCGGCGCCGGACGCCACTGGGGCGCCGAACTCCGCTCGCCCGGCCTCGCGGGCCGCGCCTTCTCCTTCGAGCGCAGCTCCGGCTTCCCGGCGTACCTCACCGACCACCGCCTCTACGGCACGGTCGTCACCCCGGCCGCGTCCCACCTCGCGACCGTCCTGTCCGCCCTCGGCAACGACGGCAGCCCCGTCGTCGTCCGCGACCTGATCTGCCCGCGGGCCCTGGTCATCAAGGACGGCGAGGAGTACGAGGCGCAGATCGTCGTCGACCGGCCCACCGCCGACGGCGGCGCCGAACTCTCCGTACAGAGCCTGCTCGACCCCGAGCGCGGCGTCTGGCAGAAGCACATCGGCGGCCGCTACTCCAGCACCCCGGAGGCCCACCGCCCGCCCGCCGAGAGCCGTACCGCCTTCATCGACTCCAGCGACCGGCACCTGACCCGGACCGAGTTCTACGACTACTTCCGGGAGCTCGGCTACACCCTCGGCCCGTCCTTCCAGTGGATCGACGAGGTGTGGATCCGGGGCGACGAGGCTCTCGTCCGCTACACGATGCCCGAACTGCCCGACGACCCGGCCGGATACGAGCTGTACCCCGGCCTGATCGACTCCTGCTTCCAGAGCATCGCCGTCTTCCTCGTCGACGACGGAGCCGTCGAGGCGCCCTCGCTCGCCATCCCGTTCGCCGCGAAGGAGCTCTCCTTCCACGGCCGTCCGCTCGCCGACGGCGAGCTGTGGGGCCGGGTGCGCGTCCTGCGCGCCGAACCCCTGCCGAACGACCGGCTGCGCGTCGAGACCGCCGACCTCCACCTGTACGCCAGGGACGCCGTCACCGGCGCCGAGCACAGCGTCTTCACCGCCGACGAGTTCCGCATCCGGCACGCCTCCCGGGCCGTCCTGGAGGCCAGCCTCCGCGGCGACGGCCTCGTCCACACCCTGGACTGGGCGCCGCTCGCCGAGACCCCGGAGGCCGGCGGAAAGCTCGGCGTCCTGGTCCTCGGGGACGAAGCCTCCCAGGACGGCGTCCCCGAACTCGTCGCCGCGCTGACCGCCGCCGGACACCGGGCCGTCGTCCACACCGGCGAACTCCCCGCCCACCCCGACGCGGACCTCGTCGTCGACGCCCGCTGGGCCGCCCCCGGCACCGGCGACGCGGGCGACGCCCTGGACGCGGCCCGGACCCTCGCCGCCGGCCTGCGCACCCTCCCGCAGACCCTGCCGTACCTCCTGGCCGTCGACGGCTCCGCAGGACGGGCCCCGCTCCGCGAGGCGCTCTTCGGCATGGCGACCGCCCTGGAGGCCGAGCAGGCCGACCGCCGCCTCACCCGGGTCCGGCTCGACGCGGCCCACACCGCCCGGCCCCTCGCCCGGCTGATCGGCGCGCTGCCCGGGGAGACCCGCCTCGCGCTGACCGACGACGGCGTCCGCGCCGCCCGGCTCGTCAAGGTCGCGGCCGAACCCGACGGGGACCGCCCCGCCGGCGGCGCGCTCGTCACCGGCGGACTCGGGGCCCTCGGCCTCGCCGTCGCCACCGCGCACGCCGCCCGCGGCGGCGACCGGCTCACCCTGATGGCCAGGTCCGCCCCCGGCGAGACCGAACAGGGCGTCATCGACGGACTGCGCGCCTCCGGCGTCCGCGTCACCGTCGTCCGCGGCGACGTCACCGACCCCGCCGACGTGGCCGCCGCCGTCGCGGCCGCCACGGCCGACGGACCCCTCGGCACCGTCTACCACCTGGCCGGCGTCAACGCCGACGCGGCCTTCGGCTCCCTCACCGACGCCTCGTACGAGAAGGTCTTCCACGCCAAGGCACGCGGCGCGGACGTCCTCGCCGAGGCGATCACCGGCCACGACCCGCAGGCCCTGGTCCTGTTCTCCTCCGTCTCCGCCGTCCTCGGCGCCGCCGGACAGGCCAACTACGCCGCGGCCAACGGCTACCTCGACGGAGTCGCCGAACACCTCCGCGAGCGCGGAGTCCCCGCCGTCAGCGTCAACTGGGGCCCCTGGGTCCCGGAGGCGAAGGGCGGCATGGCGGCCGCCGCGGCCGTCGAACGCGCCGCGGGACGCCTCGGCATCCGCGCCCTGTCCGACGCCGACGCGGCCGGCCCGCTCGCCCTCGCGACGGACGCCCCGCTCGCCCGGCTCGTCGTCGTCGGCCTCGACCCCGCCCGGTACGCCGAGCAGAACGCGGGCCACGCCCGCGCCGCCCTCGTCGCCGAACTCACCGGCCCCGCACCGGCCGCCGAGCGCGCCGCCGGCGGCGACGCCGAACCGGCCGGCTGGATCACCGAGCGCCTGCACGGCACGGACGAGGAGGAGCGCGAGCACGTCCTGCGCGCCGCCGTCCGCTCGCTCGTCGCACGGATGCTCGGCTCCGACGACGGACTCCCCGCCGACGGCTCCGCCGACGCGGAGGGCTTCTCCGAGCTCGGCCTCGACTCGATCATGGCGATCGACCTGCGGGCCGCCCTCGCCCACGCGATGGGCAAGGACCTGCCGGCCACCGTCGCCATCGACCACCCGAGCGTCCTGTCGATGAGCGAGTTCCTCCTGGCCGAGGACGCCGCGTCGCCGGCCGCCCTCGCCACGACCACCCCCGCACCGGCGAAGACGCCGGTGTCCGCCCTGGTGCCCAGCACCGCCGACACCCCGCAGGCCGGGCCGTCGTCCGAGGAGCTCGACGAGCTGTCCCTCGACGATCTGCTCCAGGCCGTCCACGACGACCTCTCCCAGGAGCGGTGAGCAGGCGATGAAGGCGATACCGATACCCGAGAACACGGCGACACCCACCCACGCAGGAGCAGAGTGATGGCGACCGGCCCCGACACCGCAGCACTGCGGCAGGTCATCCAGGACCAGCTCAAGCTGTCCCGCCGCCTCAAGGACCGCGTGGCCGAGCTGGAGGCCCGCACCCACGCCCCCGTGGCCGTGGTCGGCACGGCGATGCGGCTGCCCGGCGGCATCGACACCCCCGACGCGTACCGGGACTTCCTGTACGCGGCCGACCCCGACACCCGGGCCGTCGGCCCGATCCCCGAGGACCGCACCGGCCTGCGGTCCGTCTACCACCCCGAGCGCGGCAAGGAGGGCCACTCCTACGTGGACCGCGCCGGGTTCCTGGACGACATCGCCTCCTTCGACGCGGCGTTCTTCGGGATCTCCCAGCGCGAGGCCGAGACCATGGACCCGCAGCAGCGCCTGCTGCTCGAAGTGGCCTGGGAGGCCCTGGAGCGCGGCGGCATCGCCGCCCGCCGCCAGGACCGGCTGCCGATCGGCGTGTTCGTCGGCGTCATGGCCTCCGAGTACGGCCGCAGGTTCGTCCACGACGGCGACTACAGCCGCATCGACCCCTACCACAGCACCGGCAGCGGCCACTGCTTCGTCGCCGGCCGGATCAGCTACGCGCTCGGCCTCTCCGGCCCGGCGACCAGCGTCGACACCGCCTGCTCCTCCTCCCTGGTGGCGATCCACCAGGCGGTCAGGGCGCTGCGCGGCGGCGAGTGCGACTACGCGCTCGCCGGCGGCGCCAACCTGATCCTCGGCCCCGACCTGATGGTCTCCCTGTGCCAGGGCGAGGCCCTCTCGCCCGGCGGCAGGTCCCGCAGCTTCCTCGCCGACGCCGACGGCTACGGCCGGGGCGAGGGCGTCGGCATGGTCGCCCTGATGCGGCTCGACGACGCCCTCGCGCAGGGCCACCCGGTCCTCGCCGTCGTCCGGGGCAGCGCCGTCAACCACGACGGGGCCTCCTCCGGCTTCACGGTGCCGAGCGGCCCCGCCCAGCAGGAGGTGATCCGCGCGGCCCTGGCCGACGCCCGGGTCGCCCCCGGCTCCGTCGGCTACGTCGAGGCGCACGGCACCGGCACCGCCCTCGGCGACCCCATCGAGGTCGGCGCCCTGGACGCCGTCCTCGGCACCGGCGCGGGGGAGCGGACCGCCCCCGTCGCCCTCGGCAGCGTCAAGGCCCGGATCGGGCACCTGGAGGCCGCGGCCGGCATCGCCGGCGTCCTGAAGCTGGTCCTCATGCTCGGCGACGGGACCGTCCCGGCGGGCGCCCAGCCCGGCGACGGGCGGCTCAACCCGCTCATCCCCTGGGACCGGATCGCCCTCACCGTGCCCCGCGAGGCGGCACCGTGGGCGGCCGCCCCCGGGGACCGCACCGCCGGCATCAGCGCCTTCGGTCTCTCCGGGACCAACGCGCACGCCGTGCTCTCCTCGTACGCCCCGGCACCCGCCGCCCCCGTGGACGCCCTGGCGCACCACCCGGAGCTGCTCACCCTGTCCGCCAAGGACCCCCGGGCGCTCGCCGAGCTGTCCGAGCGGGTGCAGGAGGCGCTGACGGGACTCGACGCCGCCGGTGTCGCCTCCCTCGCCCACACCCTGCGTGCCGGCCGGGTCCACTTCGGCCACCGGCTCGCCGTCGTCGGCACCGACGCGGCCGCCCTGGCCGACGCCCTCGCCGCCGGGCAGCCGGCGGACGGCGCGCGCTCCGCCGACCGGGTCGTCCTGACCGCCGGCTCCGACACCGCGGCCCTGGACGGCGCGCTCGCCGAACTGGCCCGGCACTTCCCCGGCCTGGCCGGGGCGACCGGCACGGAGGGCACGCCCGCCGCCCGGCTGCGGGCCGTCCTGACGCTGCTCGGCGTCAAGACGACCCTCGCCACCGACAACGCGGCCCCCGGCGCCCGGATCACGGCCGGCGGGCAGAGCCTGCCGCTCACCGGCGCCGGCCCCGAGGACGCGCCCCGCCTCCTCGCCGAGGCGCTCGCCGCGCTCTACCGGGGCGGCGCGCCCCTGCGGCTCGACCACCTCGGCGCGCCCGGCGCGGTGTTCGTCGACGCGCCGACCTATCCGTTCCAGCGCAAGCGGTTCTGGATCGAGGAGACGGCCCCCGAGCCGGTGCACGCCGTGCCCGTCCCGGTCGCCGCCACCCGTACCGCGCCGCTCGACCGGGCCGAGATCGGCGCCTATCTGACCACCGAGCTCGCCGCCGTGCTCAAGGCGGACGGGGCGCTCGCCCCCGACGTCCCGTTCTGCGAGGTCGGCGGCGACTCCTTCACCGCGATGCTCCTCACCAAGAGCGTCGAGCAGCAGTACGGGGTGGAACTGCCCACCCTCGACTGCCCGGTGGAGATGCCGGTCGCCGATCTCCTCGCCCACCTCAGCGAGCAGGTCTGCGTCGCCATGGGGGTGGACACGTGACCGTCGTCAGAAGCCCGTTCCTGCGGCCCCGCCCGGTCGATCGGCCTGCGGTCCGGCTGATCGGCTTCCACCACGCGGGCGGTTCCGCCGCCGTCTACTACCCCTTCGTCCGCCATCTGCCGGCCGACTGGGACCTGCTCCTGCTCGACCTGCCGGGACGCGGCAGGCGGGCGGCGGCGCCCCAACTGGACGACATGGCCGAGGTGGTGGAGACCGTCGTCGCCGACGTCCTGCCGTGGGCGGACGACGACGCGCCGTTCGCCCTGTTCGGCCACAGCATGGGAGCGGTGGTGGCCCTGGAGACCGCCCGGGCCCTGGAGGCCCTCGGCCGGTACCCGGTGTGGACCGGGGCGTCGGGCCGGGTCGCGCCCCTGCACCCGGGCGTCGGAGCCGTACCGCTGCACGCCCTCGACGACACCGCGCTCCTCGACGTGATGCTGAACCTCGGCGGCATGCCCGAACGGGTCACCGAGGCCAGCGACTTCCTGGACCGCTTCCTGCGGACCGTCCGCGCCGACCTGAAGGCCGTGGACAACTACCGCCCCGCGCCAGGCCGTTCGCCGCTGAGCTCGCCGCTCACGGTGTTCGGCGGCACCCAGGACGCCTGGGCCCCGGCCTCCGCCATGCACCTGTGGCGCCGCGAGACCGGGGCGCGGTTCGCCCAGCGGTTCTTCCCCGGCGGCCACTTCTACTTCCTGGACTCCGGCTTCCCGGCCCTGGCGGACCAGGTGGTCGGCCAGATCGAGGCCTGCCTCGACCTGGCGGACGACGTACAGGTCGCGTAAGCGCGCACCGCACGACACAGCACGCACACCACACACGCACCACCTTCAGAGGGAGAACGCACATGCGCTGGGACAACCTGTACGTCGCCGGACTCGGGGCCTACCTTCCGGAGCAGATCGAGACCGCCGCCGAGGCCGTCGCCGCCGGCCGCTACGACGCCGAGGAGGCCACCTCCAACGGCATCCGCGCCGTCCGCGTCGCCCGCGCCGACGAGCCCGGCCCGGTCATGGCCGCCCACGCCGGCCGCCAGGCCGTCGAGCGCGCCGGCCGCCCCCACGAGGAGTACGACATCGTGCTCCACGGCTGCGTCGGCCACCAGGGCCAGGACTTCTGGACCCCCGTCAACTACGTACAGAACGAGACGGTCGGCGGCACCGGCCTCTCCCTGGAGATCCGCCAGGGCTCCAACGGCGGCCTCGCCGGCCTGGAGATCGCCGCCTCGCACCTCGCGAGCCGCAGCAAGCCCGCCGCCGCCCTCGTCACCACCGGCGACGCCTTCCGGCTGCCGTACTTCGACCGCTGGGGCTCCGACAGCCAGCAGGCGTACGGCGACGGCGCCGGCGCCCTCGTCCTCTCCAACCAGGGCGGCTTCGCCCGCCTCAAGTCCACCGCGACCTACACGGACTCCTCCCTGGAGCCCATCTACCGCGGCACGCAGGGCTGGACCGACGGCCCGTTCCTCGACGGCAAGCCGGTCGACCTGCGCACCCGCAAGTCCGACTACCTCCTCAAGGAGGAGGGCGCCTACGACCACGTCATCCAGCAGATGACGAAGAACGCCTCCCAGGTGCTCCAGGAGGCGCTCGACGACGCGGACGCCAAGCTGTCCGACGCCCGCTTCTTCGTCCACGCCAACATCGCGGAGACGATCGCTCAGTTCTCGTTCTACTCGCTGCTCGGCGTGGACCGCGCCACCACCACGTACGACTGGGGCCAGGACTTCGGCCACATGGGCGCCGGCGACCAGCTCATCGGCATGAACCACGTGGTCGAGGCCAGGAACCCGCAGCCGGGCGACCTGCTGATCACCATGGGCGTCGGCGTCGGCTTCATGTGGACCGTCGCCGTCCTGGAGTTCACCGAGTCCCCCCAGTGGTGACGACCCACCCCGGACTCACTGGTTCCAGAGCAGCCGCAGCGCGGCGTTGACCAGGAAGATCCCCGCGAACGCCGCCGCCCAGCCCTGCCTCCCCGAGGCGGCCAGGGCGGCGGCGCCGCTTCCGAACCACAGCACCTCGAGCAGCACCCGGCCGCCGCCGTGCACCGCGTACGTGGCGCGCGGCGCCCCGAACAGCGCCCACACGGCGATCAGGCCGACCGGCACACCCACACCGAGCAGCAGCTTCAACGGCCACTTGTCGGTCGTGGTGAACCCCCACAGGGCGACCGCCGCGTACACCGAGAGTTCCAGCAGGAACATCACAAGGAGGTTGAAGGCCTTGAGGGACGAGAGCATGAAGGACTCCTAGAACATGCGGGTGCGGGCTTCCGCGGTGCGGGGGTTCCGCGCGGATGGGCAGATCAGACCGTCAGATCGGTACGGAGCGTGAAGCGGGTCAGCCGGGGGTCGGAGCTGAGGATGGCGCGCTGGAGCTCCTGGAGCCGCGGCGACGGCTCCACGCCCAGCTCCTCCACGAGGAAACCGCGGAGCGCGGTGAACGCCTCCAGAGCCCGCCACTGCTGACCGGACCGGTAGAGCGCCGTCATGTACTGGGCGCACAGGTTCTCGTGCATCGGATGGCGGGCCGTCAGCACCGCCAGCTCGGACAGCAGCGCGTGGTGCCTGCCGAGCGCCAGATCGGCCTCGACCCGCGACTCCACCACGCACAGGTGACTCTCCTCCAGACGCGTCACCTCCACGCCGAGACGCAGCCCGTGGTGCACGTCCACCAGCGCCCGGCCGCGCCACACCGCGAGCGACTGCCGCAGCAGCCGCGATCCCGTCTCCCGGTCGCCGAGATCCAGCGCCCGGCGGCCGGCCGCCGCGAGCCGCTCGAAGGCGTGCACGTCGACCTCCTCCGGCGTGATGTCGAGGAGATATCCGCCGTACCGGGTCGCCAGCACGTCCTTCGCCCGGCGCGGACCCTCCGGCGGCAGCGCCGCCTCGATGCGCTTGCGCAGCTGGAGGATGTACGTCTGCAGCGTCGTCTGCGCGCTCCTCGGCGGCTCCATGTCCCACAGCTCCTCCATGAGCGTGGGAACCGGCACTATCTGGCCGGCCTGCAAGGCAAGCAGCGCGAGGATCTGCCGGGGCTTCCCCGCGGTCGGCAGGAGCGCCACCCCGTTCTCCGAAGCCTCGAAGGACCCCAGGACCTTGATGTCCATGCAGCTCCACCCCTCCACTCGCCAGCTCTCATGGTGCTACCGAGTCTGGCCCGCCCGCCTGTTGGGGCGACAGTGCCCAGGTCACCGGCCTCCCATGAACCCCGAACGTGCCGATGCATGAGAAATCCATGGTCCGTACGGGGGCGCTGGACACGAGTGCGAGTCCGGCTCAAGCGCCGCCACCGACGATCGGCCCGTACCGACCGCCCGTACGAACGGGCTGTCCGTACCGACGAGCTGTCCGCACACCGAGGACAGGGCCCGGCCGACGGAGGCGCGCGCGTGAGGAGAGATCATTGACCACGGTATCCAGCCCGGCGGATCGCGAAACCCGGAAGTCCCCGCTGGAATCACTGCGCGCCCTGCGCGCCGACGGCACTCTGGCCGAGAACTACCCGTCCGTCGCCCCGCTCCTCGCCGCCATGGTGTCCGGCGGCGCGGACGCCGACTTCCGGCGGGCCGGCAACCTCCTCGCCCAGCTCGACCGGCAGGCCGTCCTCACGGCCCGCCCGGACACCGAGACGGCGGTCGTCGCCCTCACGGGACACTCCACGATCGGAGGCGTACGAGCGCCGCTGACCGCCGAGTTCGCCCGCCACGGCGTCCTCGTCGAGGACCGCCTCGGCGACTTCGACGCCTACCTGCGCGACCTGCGCGACCCGGCGAGCGCCCTGCACGCCCCCGACGTCGACCTGGCCCTGTGGATCCTCGACCCGCAGACCCTCCTCGACGAGATGGGCACGCCCTGGCAGGCCGACGACCTCGTACGGACCGCCGAGCGCAAGCTCGCCCAGATCGAGAGCCTCGCCACCGCCTTCACCGGCAACGCCACGGCCGCACTCGTCCTCAACACCGTGCCGCTGCCCCGCAGCGTCACCCACCAGCTCATCGACCACGAGTCCCGGGCCCGCGCCGGCATCGCCTGGCGCGACTTCAACAGCGGCCTGCTGCGCCTCGCCCTCGGCAACCCGCGGATCCACGTGATCGACCTCGACCCGGTCGTCGCCTCCGGCGTCCCGCTCGACGAGCCCCGCATGGCCGCCTACGCCAAGGCCAACCTCGGCGACGACCTGCTCGCCCGCTACGCCCGGGAGGTCGCCCACCTCTCCCGCATGCTCCGCGGCCGCACCAAGAAGGTCCTCGTCGTCGACGCCGACAACACCCTCTGGGACGGGATCCTCGGCGACGACGGCCCGGACGGCATCGCCGCCGCCACCACCTTCCGCGGCGAGGCCTTCGGCAACTTCCAGCGGGTCGTCAAGCAGATCGGCACCCAGGGCATCCTGCTCGCCGTCAGCAGCAAGAACGACCACGAGCCGGTCGTCCAGGTCCTCAAGGACCACCCCGACATGGTGCTGCGCGAAGCCGACTTCGCCCGCGTCAACGCCAACTGGCAGCCCAAGGACGCCAACCTGCTCGACATCGCCGAGAAGCTCAACCTCGGCGTCGACAGCTTCGTCTTCGCCGACGACTCGCCCTTCGAGTGCGGCCTCGTCGCCGACAGCCTCCCGCAGGTCGCCGTCGTCCGCCTCGACGAAGAGCCCGCCCTGCACATCGAGAAGCTCCTCGCCGACGGCTGGTTCGACACCGCCCGCCTCACCGACGAGGACCGCGCACGGGCCGCGCTCTACCGCACCGAGTCCGAGCGCGCCGAACTCCTCGAGAACGCCGGCTCCATGGAGGAGTACCTCGAAGGGCTCGGCGTCCGCGTCAAGCTCGCCGAGGCCGGCGCCGGGGACATCGACCGGGTCGCGCAACTCTCCCTGCGCACCAACCAGTTCAACCTCACGACGGTGCGGCTCCAGCCGGCCGACGTGACCGCCCGGGTCGACGACCCCGACCACCTGGTCCTCGCGATCCGCTCCGGCGACCGCTTCGGCGACAACGGCGTCGTCGGCGCCGTCTTCGCCCGTCGATCCGGCGACGAACTGCACGTCGACAACATGCTGCTCTCCTGCCGGGTCTTCGCCCGCGGCATCGAGCAGACCGCCGTCGCGAGCCTCCTCGCCCACGCCGCCGCCACCGGCGCCCGCGCGGTCCTCGCGAGCTACCGGCCGACCGCCAAGAACAAGAACGTCCGGGAGTTCTGGCCCTCCATGGGCTTCACCCCCACAGCGACGGCGGACGACGAGCTCCACTTCCGCCACGACCTGGAGAACCTCCCGGCCGTCCCCACCCACATCCTGCTCGACTCCACCCTGGAAGGCACCGCGTCATGACCAAAGAGGACTTCATCCACCTGGTACGCGACGAGCTCGACCTGCCCCTGGGCGTCGACGACCTCTCCGCGGACTTCGACCACGTCGTGAGCTGGGACTCGATGCACATGCTGCGCCTCGTCGCCGCCGTCGAGCGCGAGACCGGCTCCCGCGTCCCCGTCGGCAAGCTGCTGGCCGACCGCAGCCTCGCCGCCATCTACGAGCGCATCAGCGCGGCGTGAACCGCCGAGGAACCAAGCAGAGGCAGGAGAGAACATGAGTATCGACGCCCGGGACACCGCTCGGGACACCACCCGTGACACCCGGCCCGCGTCGCCGCAGGCGCCGGCCGGATCCACCGGCCCGGACGCCCCCGCCCCCGGCAAGCGCGGACTGGTCCTCGCCGTGGTCGCCGTCGCCCAGCTGGTCTGCGTCCTGGACGCGACCATCGCCAACGTGATGCTGCCCCAGCTCCGCGGCGACCTCGGCCTCGGCACCACGGGCCTCCAGTGGGTCATGAACATCTACGTGCTGCTCTTCGGCGGCCTCATGCTGCTGGGCGGCCGTCTCACCGACGTCTTCGCCCGCCGCACCGTCCTGGTCAGCGGCATCGCCCTGTTCACCCTCGGCTCGCTCGCCGCGGCCACCGCCGACACCGGCGGCATGCTGCTGACCGGCCGCGGCCTCCAGGGCATCGGCGCCGCCATCCTCTCCCCGGCGGCCCTCTCCATCCTCGTCACGACCTACCCGGAGCCCGCCGAGCGCGCCAAGGCCCTCGGCATCTGGGGCACCGTCATGGGCGTCGGCGCCAGCCTCGGCACCCTGCTCGGCGGCGCCGTCACCGACGTCGACTGGCGCTGGGCGTTCCTCATCAACGTCCCCATCGGGGTGCTGCTGATCGCCGCCGCGTTCGTGTACGTCCCGAAGATCGTCCGCACCGGTGCCCGTCCGCCCGCCGACGTCCTGGGCGCCCTCACCGGCACCCTCGGCCTCCTCGCGCTGGTCTTCGGCATCGTCACCGCGGGCACGGACGGCTGGACCGACGCGACCGCCCTCGGCTCGCTCGCCGCCGCCGTGGTGCTGCTCGCCGTGTTCGTCCGGGTGGAGAGCACCGCCAAGGCGCCGCTGCTGCCCCTGCACCTGCTGCGCCGCCGGTCCGTCGCGACCGGCACCGTCGCCCAGCTGATCACCGCGGGCCTCATGCTGCCGGCCTTCTTCATGCTGCCGCAGTACATGCAGCTCGGCCTCGGCTACACCCCGATGGAGGTCGGCCTCGCCTACATCCCGACCTGCCTCGCCATGCTCGGCGTCTCCGGCGCCGTCCCGGTGCTCATCGCCAAGTTCGGGCCCCGCGTCCCGTACGTCATCGGCACCGTCCTGCTCGCCGTCATGCTGGTCCTGATGCTCGGCGCCGAGACCACCAGCGGCTACTGGTCGCTGCTGCTGCCCGTCACCGCGCTCCTCGGCGTCGGCCTGGTGCTCTGCATGATGACGGCCCCGGTCGTCGGCACGCAGGACGCCTCGGAGCAGGACGCCGGCACCACCTCCGCCATCCTCAACGCCTCCACCGAGGTCGGCGGCGCCCTCGCCCTCGCCGTCACGGCGACCGTCGTCGGCTCCCGCCTCGCCGAGCTCACCGCCCAGGGAGTCGGCACCGCAGAGGCGTTCACCGAGGCGCTCCAGCGCGGCTTCCTGGTCCTCTTCGTCTGGATCGCCGCCAACCTGGCCATCGGCCTCCTCGGGTTCGCCGGCCGCCCGGCGGCCGACGCCGAGCCGAAGTCCTGACCAGCGCCGCCGGGCGGCCCCCCACCCGCCCGGCGGCCCCGCCCTCCCCTCCGACCCGCCAGGGAACCCGGAGAGGAGATCCCCAGCCCGCTCTCTCCGCGCAGAGAGGCAGACAGATGCTCCAGCAACGCCACCGGCCCGCCGCACGGCCCGCCGCCCCGGACATCACGGCCCCCGCCGCCGCCCCCGCCACCACGGCCCCCGTCGCCACCCCGGGCGGCCCCGTCGCCCTCCTCCTCGGAGCGGCGGCACCCCACCGGCACCCCGGCGAGGCCGCCGCCAACTCCACCCTCCTGGAGACCTGGTCGAGCGGGGTACGCACCTGGGTCCTCGACCGCGCGGAGCTCCTCGCCGCCCGCGGCCCCGAGGCCCGGATCCTCTCCGACGAGGCGACCGGCCTCGACAGCGTCCACGCCGACGCCTGCGTGACCTGGGCCCGCGACCGCCGCGCCGCCGGCCACCGCTTCGACCTCGTCCTCGGACTGCGCGAGGACGTCCAGCTCGCCGCCGCCCGCCTCGCCGCCGCACTCGACCTGCCCGGCAACCACCCGGACGCCGTCCGCCGCGTCCAGGACACCGGAGCCCGGCTCGCCGCCCTCGCCGCCGGCGGATTCCTCGTCGACGAGGACCCCGACCGGGCACCCGAGGGCACCGCGCTCACCGCCGTCGGCGCCTTCGTCTCCGGCCGCCCCCACGTCTTCCTCCTCGCTGCGCCCACCGAGGACGGCTGGGCCCCCACCACCGGGCTGCCCCACACCCCCCAGGACCTCGCAGCCGAGGCCGCCGCGGCCGTCCTCCACCTCGGACTCTGCTTCGGCGTCTTCCGCGTCGACCTGCGCGCCACCGACCGGGGCATCGCCGTCTCGGACGTCCGCCTCACCCTCGAAGCCCCCGGCCTCCAGGCCCACCTGGCCCGGACGCTGCCCTGCGTCGAGCTCTTCAACCTCGTGTACGACGACGCCCTGGGCCGTACGACGGCCCTCCCGGCACCGCCCCTCGCCCCGGCCGCACAGCCGCCCACCGCCTCGACAGTGCCTCCGTTCGTCCTCCTCGCGGGCGAACCCGAGGGAGCGGCGGCGGAGCCCCACATATGCCGTGGCACCGACTGAGACCGAGACCCGGAGACCCCGAATGACCACCGAGCTCGTCCAGCTGCTCACTCCCGAGGGCCATCGCGTCGACCACCCCGAGTACGCCGTCGACCCGAGCGCGGAGGAACTGCGCGGCCTCCACCGTGACATGGTGCTGGCCCGCCGCCTCGACGCCGAGGCCGTCACCCTGCAACGCCAGGGCGAGCTGGCCCTGTGGCCCTCGCTGCTCGGCCAGGAGGCCGCCCAGATCGGCTCCGCCCGCGCCCTGCGGCCCCGGGACCACGCCTTCCCCAGCTACCGCGAGCACGGCGTGGCCCTGGTCAGGGACGTCGACCCGGCCCACCTCCTCGCGCTGTTCCGCGGCGCGAGCAACGGCAGCTGGGACCCCGCCGAACGCAACTTCCACCTCTACACCCTCGTCATCGGCTCGCAGGCCCTGCACGCCACCGGCTACGCGATGGGCGTGGCCAAGGACGGCGCCGACACCGCCGTCATCGCCTACTTCGGCGACGGCGCCTCCAGCCAGGGCGACGTGGCCGAGGCCTTCACCTTCGGCGCCGTCTACGACGCCCCCGTCGTCTTCTTCTGCCAGAACAACCAGTGGGCCATCTCCGAGCCCACCGAACGCCAGATGCGGGCCCCGCTCTACCGGCGCGCCCCCGGCTACGGCTTCCCCGGCGTCCGGGTCGACGGCAACGACGTCCTCGCGTGCCTGGCCGTCACCCGCGCCGCCCTCGACCACGTACGGACCGGCTCCGGGCCGATGTTCGTCGAGGCGTTCACGTACCGCATGGGCGCCCACACCACCTCCGACGACCCGACCCGCTACCGCGACGAGGCGGAGGTCGAGGAGTGGCGGGCCAAGGACCCGATCCTGCGGCTCCGCCGGCTCCTGGAGCGCGAGGGTCACGCCGACGAGGCCTGGTTCGCCGCCCTCGACGAGGAGGCGGAGGCGCTCGCACGGCGCGTCCGCGAGATCGTCCGGACCATGCCCGACCCCGACCCGATGACGATGTTCGACCACGTGTACGCGGACGGGCACGCGCTCGTCGACGAGGAACGTGCCCGGTTCGCCGCCTACCAGGCGTCCTTCGTGGACGCCGGACGGAGCAACTAGTCATGGTCACGAAGAGTCTTCCCGTGGCGAAGGCGCTCAACGAGGCCCTGCGCGCGGCCCTTGAGGCCGACCCCAAGGTCCTGCTCATGGGCGAGGACATCGGCAAGCTCGGCGGTGTCTTCCGCGTCACCGACGGCCTGCAGAAGGACTTCGGAGAGAGCCGCGTCATGGACTCGCCGCTCGCCGAGTCCGGCATCGTCGGCACCGCGATCGGCCTGGCCCTGCGCGGCTACCGGCCGGTCGTGGAGATCCAGTTCGACGGCTTCGTCTTCCCGGCGTACGACCAGATCGTCACCCAGCTCGCGAAGATGCACGCCCGCTCGCAGGGCAAGGTCCGCCTGCCGGTCGTCATCCGCATCCCGTACGGCGGCGGCATCGGCGCGGTCGAGCACCACTCCGAGTCCCCGGAGGCGCTGTTCGCCCACGTCGCGGGCCTGCGGATCGTGTCGCCCTCGACCTCGTCCGACGCGTACTGGATGCTGCGGCAGGCCATCCGGAGCGACGACCCGGTCATCTTCTTCGAGCCGAAGCGGCGCTACTGGGACAAGGGCGAGGTCACCCTGCCCGACAGCGGCTCCGCCGCGGGGGACGCACCGCCCGGCGAGCTCCACGAGGCCCGCGTGGCCCGCGCCGGCACCGACCTCACCCTCGCCGCCTACGGCCCGATGGTGAAGGTCTGCCTCCAGGCCGCCGTCGCGGCCGAGGAGGAGGGCAAGTCGATCGAGGTCCTCGACCTCCGCTCGATGTCCCCGATCGACTTCGACACGATCCAGACCTCGGTCGAGAAGACCGGCCGTCTGGTCGTCGTCCACGAGGCGCCGGTCTTCTACGGTGCGGGCGCGGAGATCGCCGCCCGGATCACGGAGCGCAGCTTCCACCACCTGGAGGCCCCCGTCCTGCGGGTCGGCGGCTACCACGCGCCGTATCCGCCGGCGCGCCTGGAGGAGGAGTACCTGCCGGGCCTCGACAGGGTGCTCGACGCCGTCGACCGCTCGCTGGCGTACTAGGCGCAAGAGGGAAAAGAGATCATGGCGATTCGCGAATTCAGGATGCCCGACGTGGGGGAGGGGCTGACCGAGGCCGACATCCTCACCTGGTACGTCAAGCCGGGCGACCCCGTCGTGGACGGGCAGGTCGTGTGCGAGATCGAGACGGCGAAGGCGGCGGTGGAACTCCCCGTCCCCTTCGACGGGGTCGTACGGGAGATCGGCTTCCCCGAGGGCACGACGGTCGACGTCGGCGCCGTGATCATCTCGGTCGACACGGCGGGCCCGGCGGGCGCGGGAGCCTCGGCGCCCGCCGCGGTCCCGGCCGTCACGGCAGCCCCCGCCGTCACGGCCGTCACGGAGACGGCCGCGGAGACCGCGGACGAGCCCGCGCGGCCGGAACGCCGGCCGGTCCTGGTCGGCTACGGAGTCGTGGAGTCCTCCGCGAAGCGCCGCCCCCGCAAGCCGGCCAACGGCACGTCCCCCGGCGGCCGCGGCCCCGCCGCCGGCCCCCGCCCACTGGCCAAGCCCCCCGTCCGCAAGCTCGCCAAGGACCTCGGGGTCGACCTGACCGTCGTCCGCCCCTCCGGCGGGGGCGGCACGATCACGCGCGCCGACGTGCACGCCGCCGCCGTGGTCGACATCGGCACGCGCGAGATCGTGGACCGGCCGGCCGCGCCCCCCGCCGTACTGCCGGACGCCCGGGAGGTCCGTGTCCCCATCAAGGGCGTACGGAAGGCGACCGCCGCGGCGATGGTGGGGTCGGCGTTCACCGCGCCGCACGTCACCGAGTTCGTGACGTTCGACATCACGCGGACGATGAAGCTGGTCGAGGAGCTGAAGTCCGACAAGGACATGGCGGGCCTGCGGGTCAACCCGCTGCTCCTCATCGCGAAGGCCGTGCTCGTCGCGGTCAAGCGGAACCCGGACATCAACGCGGCCTGGGACGAGGCGGCGCAGGAGATCGTGCTCAAGCAGTACGTGAACCTGGGCATCGCCGCGGCCACCCCGCGCGGCCTGATCGTGCCGAACATCAAGGACGCGCACGCCCAGACCCTGCCGGAACTCTCGGCGTCCCTAGGCGAGTTGGTCTCCACGGCCCGCGAGGGCAAGACCACCCCCGCGGCCATGCAGGGCGGCACCCTCACCCTCACCAACGTCGGCGTCTTCGGCGTCGACACCGGTACGCCCATCCTCAACCCGGGCGAGGCCGCCATCCTCGCCGTGGGTACGATCAAGCTCCAACCCTGGCTCCACAAGGGCAAGGTGAAGGCGCGTCAGGTCACCACCCTGGCACTCTCCTTCGACCACCGGCTCGTCGACGGCGAGCTCGGCTCGAAGTTCCTCGCGGACACCGCCGCGATCCTGGAGCAACCGAAGCGGCTCATCACCTGGGCCTGAACGGGCACGTCCATCAGTCGGTCTGAGCACAGGGGAGGCACAACACATGGCGCGCGAGTCGGAGTCGGGGCTGCCGATCGAGCCGGTCTACGGGCCGGRGGCTCTGGAGGGGTGGGATCCCGCCGAGAAGCTGGGCGAGCCGGGTTCGTACCCGTTCACGCGTGGTGTGTATCCGTCGATGTACACGGGTCGTCCGTNGGCTCTGGAGGGGTGGGATCCCGCCGAGAAGCTGGGCGAGCCGGGTTCGTACCCGTTCACGCGTGGTGTGTATCCGTCGATGTACACGGGTCGTCCGTGGACGATGCGGCAGTACGCGGGTTTCGGTACGGCGACGGAGTCGAACGCCCGGTACAAGCAGCTGATCGCGAACGGCACGATGGGTCTYTCSGTSGCSTTCGACCTGCCGACGCAGATGGGTCACGACTCGGACGCGGCGATCTCCTCGGGTGAGGTCGGCAAGGTGGGTGTGGCGATCGACTCGATCGACGACATGCGGGTGCTGTTCGACGGGATTCCGCTGGACAAGGTCTCGACGTCGATGACGATCAACGCGCCTGGTTCGCTTCTTCTGCTGCTGTACCAGTTGGTCGGTGAGGAGCAGGGTGTTCCGGCGGACAAGCTGACGGGCACGATCCAGAACGACGTGCTGAAGGAGTACATCGCGCGGGGTACGTACATCTTCCCGCCGAAGCCSTCGCTGCGCCTGATCGCGGACATCTTCAAGTACTGCCGGGCCGAGATCCCGAAGTGGAACACGATCTCGATCTCGGGCTATCACATGGCGGAGGCGGGTGCGTCTCCCGCGCAGGAGATCGCGTTCACGCTGGCGGACGGCATCGAGTACGTGCGGACCGCGGTCGCGGCCGGCATGGACGTCGACGACTTCGCTCCGCGTCTGTCGTTCTTCTTCGTSGCGCGGACGACGATCCTGGAAGAGGTCGCGAAGTTCCGTGCGGCCCGCCGGATCTGGGCGCGGGTGATGAAGGAGGAGTTCGGCGCGAAGAACCCCAAGTCGCTGATGCTCCGCTTCCACACCCAGAC